>CAVUDW010000005.1:0-29188 GCA_963740355.1 uncultured Gemmatimonadaceae bacterium | reverse complement strand
ACCGTGACGATCTTCCGGCGTCGCATCGATGAACGGCCGCTGGCCGTGGCCGCGGTGAGCATGTTCATCGTCATGTACACCGGCGGCATGCTGAGCTTCGCGTACGACCTGCGGTACGACAACTACGCCATCGGGCGCGCTGGGACAGAGTCTGGTGCTCGCTGTTTCCAGTGCTGCTCACCTGTGCTTCCGATGTCGGTGCGTACTTCACCGGTCGCACCATCGGACCGCACCAAGCTGATGCCCGCCGTGAGTCCCGCCAAGACGGTGGAAGGGTCGCTCGGTGGCATTGCCCGAGCGTCGGCGTCTGCTGGCTGTACGTCCGCCACCTGCTCGTGCCGCAGGGGCAGCTCGGACTGTCGCCGATGGGCATCGTCGTCTTCGGGTGTGGTGATCGCCGTGGCCGCGCAGCTCGGCGACCTGTTCGAATCGCTGCTCAAGCGCGAAGCCGCCGTGAAGGACAGTTCGGGGCTGCTGCCAGGGCACGGCGGCTTCCTCGATCGCGTCGACAGCCTGTTGTTCGTGCTGCCCGTGGCCGCGTTGCTGCTCAACCTGTTGCTGATTCCGGCACCGCAGTGACGTCGCCGCGCGGCGTTGCCGTTCTTGGCTCGACCGGATCGGTCGGCACGACGGCGTTGCGTGTGCTCGACCGTCAGCGGGCGGTTTCCGGTGCGGGCGCTGACGGCGTTCAGCAATGCGCCGCTGCTGCGCTCACAGGTGGCGGAATACGACCCGTCGTACGTCGGCATGGTGCAACCGACCACCGATGCCGATCCCGCATGGGCAACGGGTGCCGAGTGCCTTGTCGCGGCGGCGACGCGTGATGACGTGCACACGGTGATCAATGCGGTGGTCGGTGCCGCCGGCATGCGTGCGACGCTGGCGGCGCTGCAGGCCGGGAAGCGTGTGGCCCTCGCGAACAAGGAGACGCTGGTGATGGCCGGCGGGCTGGTCACCGCAGCGGCCGTCGCGGTGGCGGCGAACTGGTGCCGGTCGACAGCGAGCACTCGGCCATCCTGCAGTGCATCGCCGGGCGTCCGATGCAGGAGGTGCGACGACTGATCATCACCGCGTCCGGCGGGCCGTTCCGCACCTGGACCGGCGCGCGTGCAGGCGGCGACCGTGCGCGACGCGCTCAATCATCCCACCTGGTCGATGGGGCGGAAGATCACCATCGACAGCGCCACCCTCGCCAACAAGGCGCTCGAGGTGATCGAGGCGCATCACCTGTTCGGCATTCCGTACGACCGCATCGATGTCGTGGTGCACCCACAGAGTGTCGTGCACTCGTTCGTCGAGTTCGTGGACGGCAGCGTGCTGGCGCAGCTCGGCGTGCCGAGCATGGAATTGCCGGTGCTGTACGCCCTGACACATCCGGATCGCATCATCGACTCGGGGGTACCCGCGTTCGATCCGGTCGCGCTGTCGCCCCTGACGTACGAGCCCGTGCGGCACGACGCCTTCCCGGCGCTTGGTCTGGGGATTGCGGCGGGACGACGCGGCGGCGCAGCGCCGGCCGTCTTCAATGCGGCGAACGAAATGGCGGTGGCGCGCTTTCTGGATGGTGAACTGACCTTTGGCGACATTGCGCGGGCGATTGCCAGCGCGTTGGACGCGCTGGGTGATGTGGCTGGAGATACCCTCGAGGCACTGGTGGCGGCCGATGCATCGGCGCGGGCCCATGTGCGGGAGTTTGCATGAGAATTTTGCCCCTGCTGGCGCCGCTGCTGGTCTTCGGCCTGGTCGTCTTCGTTCATGAGCTGGGCCACTTCCTGGCAGCGAAGGCCGTCGGGATCTATGCCCCAGTCTTCTCCCTGGGATGGGGACGCCGCGTCTGGGGGTTCCGCCGCGGGGAAACCGACTATCGCCTGTCGCTCTTTCCGCTGGGCGGCTACGTCCGGATGGCCTCGCGCGAGGACGAGTCGATGGCCGCCTTCGAGGGCGGCGCCGGTCGTGGGGCGATGGACGAATCATCCACGCGCGGTGAACCGGGCGTGCCGTGGGACCCGAACGCGATGGTGCCATTTGGCCCCAAGCCCGTGCCGGTCAACCGCTGGTACGAGTCCAAGCCGCTGCTGGCCAAGCTGATCGTGATGCTGGCCGGCGTGACCATGAATTTTCTGCTCGCGATCGTGGTGGTGTCGGGCGTCCTGATGGCCACCGGGGCGCCGAACCAGGCGGCGGTGATCGGCTCGGTGCTGCCCGCGACACCGGCGGCGGCCGGCGGGCTGCTGGCCGGCGACAGTGTGGTCTCGATTGCCGGCACGAAGATCTCGACCTGGACCGATCTCGTCTCGGTGGTGACCACGAAGTCGGGCACCGCGATTCCGTTCGAGGTCATCCGTGCGGGCGCGCCGGTCACGCTCACCATCACGCCCTCGGCGACCGTGGATACCAATCCGCAGAACGGGGCGGTGCGTTCGATCGGTCGTATCGGCGCCGCCTCCTCGCGCGTGTCCGTGGGGCCTGTCGACGCGGTGTCGGAAGGGTTGGCATACACGTGGGACAAGGTGGTCGGTACGATCGACGTGCTGGGTGGGCTGCTTTCCGGGAATGTCTCGGCGCGCCAGCTGGGGGGGCCGATCATGATCGCACAGGCGTCCTTCCAGACGGCGAAGGCTGGCGGCCTGGCTGGCGTGCTCATGTTGATGGCGTTCATCAGCATCAACATCGCCGTGCTGAACCTGCTGCCGGTGCCCGTGCTGGACGGCGGGCAGGTAGTGCTGGCGCTGATCGAGGCGGCGCGCGGCAAGCCCCTCGGTGAGCGCGCGAAGGGGCTGATCATGTACGCTGGCGTGGGGCTCGTCCTCCTGCTGTTGATCACCACGACGTTCAACGATCTGGCGCGAGTCGGGTCGCAGTTGTTGGGGCATTTCCGGGGTTGACCCGGGCCCGGCGGAGGTAGAGTCGCCGCAACGCTTTACATCCGCCCGTAGGGTCTGTATTCTTCAGGGCTTACGATCATTCAGGACATTCGGACGCGCGGTCGCCGCGCAGACCCAGGACGCATGGCATTCGAAAAGGCTGCAGCAATCGAGAAGCACCGTCAGCACGAGACCGACACCGGCTCAACGCACGTGCAGATCTCGATTCTCACGGAACGGATCAACTACCTCACTGGTCACTTCCGTACGCACAAGAAGGACCATCACGGTCGTCAAGGCTTGCTGAAGATGGTTGGGCGACGTCGTCGCCTTCTCGACTATCTGAAGCGGACCGATCTGGCCGGATACCGGAAGATCATCGCAGACCTTGGCCTCCGGTATTAATCCGGGCCTCAATGGCAATCGCGCGGGCGTCATCGGACGTCCCGCGCGTTTTGCGTTTCCCGCAGCCGATTCCCACACGTGATGCAAAGAATTGAAAAGACGTTCGCCGGCCGCAAGCTCGTCATCGAGACGGGCCGCATGGCGAAGCAGGCCGCTGGGTCTGCACTGGTTACCTACGGCGAGACGATGGTCCTTGCCGCCGTCACGGTGAGCGAGAACAAGAGCTCACTTCCGTTCTTCCCGCTGACGGTCGAATACAAGGAAAAGACCTACGCCGCCGGCAAGATTCCGGGTGGCTACATCAAGCGCGAAGGCCGACCGTCAGACAACGAAATCCTGACCTGTCGCATCGTCGATCGCTCGATCCGACCGCTCTTCCCGGAAGGCTTCCAGAACGAAGTGCAGGTCGTGATCTACGTGATCTCGGCTGACCAGGAGAACAAGCCCGACACGCTCGCGCTGCTCGCCACCAGCTTCGCGCTGGCGTCGTCGCAGGCGCCGTGGAACAAGCCGATTGCCGGCGTCCGCGTTGGTCGCATCCAGGACAAGTGGGTGCTCAACCCGACGTTCCAGCAGCTCGAGTACAGCGACATCGACATGATGGTCGCCGGCTCCGCCGATTCGATCATGATGGTCGAAGGTGGTGCACTGGAAGTGAGCGAGGATGATGTCGTCGAGGCGATCACCGTCGCGCACAAGGGCATCAAGGAATTGATCGTGATGCAGGAAGAGCTGCTCGCGAAGTCCGACAAGAAGGAACAGATGGCGTGGGCGAAGCACGAGCCCGCCGCTGACCTCGTGAAGCGCGTCGGCGATCTCGCCTCGGAGAAGATTGCCAAGGCGTTGAACCAGGCCGACAAGGCCACCCGTGTGAAGGCAATCGAAGCCGTGAAGCGCGAAGTCGCCGCGCAGATCATCGCCGAGTCGCCGGACATGGGCAAGGATGCCGGTAGCATCCTCGATGGCATGGAATACGATGCGTTGCGCGCACAGGTCCTCGACACCAAGAAGCGTGTCGATGGTCGTGCGGTGAACGAAGTGCGCCAGATCACGATCGAGACCGGCCTGCTCCCGCGCGTCCACGGCTCCTCGCTGTTCACGCGTGGTCAGACGCAGGCACTTGTCGCCGTCACGCTCGGCACGGGCAATGACGTGCAGCGCCTCGACTCGATCGACGATCCGCAGGAGCAGACGAAGTCGTTCATGCTCCACTACAACTTCCCGCCGTTCAGCACTGGCGAAGCGAAGCCGATGCGTGGCACCAGCCGTCGCGAAATCGGCCACGGTAACCTGGCCGAGCGTGCGATCCAGGCCGTGTTGCCGCCCTTCGAGGAATTCCCGTACACGGTTCGCATCGTGTCGGAAATTCTCGAGTCGAACGGCTCCAGCTCGATGGCGTCGGTGTGTGGCAGCTCGCTGTCGCTCTACGATGCCGGCGTGCCGATCAAGGCCGCTGTTGCTGGTGTGGCGATGGGCTTGATCAAGGAAGGCAAGAAGTACGCGATCCTGACCGACATCCTCGGCACCGAAGACCATCTCGGCGACATGGATTTCAAGGTGGCCGGCACGGAGCATGGCATCACCTCGATCCAGATGGACATCAAGATCGACGGGTTGGACCTCAAGATCATGACCGAAGCGCTGGCGCAGGCCAAGGAAGGCCGCCTGCACATCCTCGGCGAGATGGCGAAGGCCCTCAACGGCCCGAATGCAGAGCTTTCGCAGTATGCACCGCGCATCGTGACGCTGACGATCAGCCCCGAGAAGATCGGTGACCTGATTGGTCCGAAGGGCAAGACGATCCGCGGCATCCAGGACGAGACGGGCGCTGAACTCACGGTTGATGACTCAGGCCTCGTCACCATCGCCGCCGTTGGCGGTGAAGCGATGGAACGCGCGAAGCAGATGGTGAAGGCCATCACGGCCGAGCCGATCGTTGGCGACACCTACGAAGGCACGGTGAAGTCGATCACCGCGTTCGGCGCATTCGTCGAGATCATGCCGGGCACCGAGGCCCTGCTGCACGTCTCCGAGATCAAGTGGGAGCGCGTGGACAAGACGGAAGATGTGCTCAAGAAGGGCGAGCGCGTGACGGTCAAGCTCATCGATCGTGACGAGCGCGGCCGCCTCCGACTGTCGATGAAGGCGCTGCTGCCGAAGCCGGAAGGCTACGTCGAGCGCGAGCCATCGGCTCCGCGTGAGTCGTCGGGTGGTGAGGAGCGCGGTGATCGTGGTGGTTCGCGCGGCGCCCCCCGCCGCCGGTAATGATTGCCCTCGCGACGTCGCCTGAGACAGGCGTCTCGCGCACGGTGCTGCCGAATGGCCTGACCGTACTCTCGGAATTCGTTCCGGGAGTGCGGTCAGTCGCCATCGGGGCCTGGGTGCGTTCGGGTTCCATGCACGAACACCCGGAGCAGATGGGCATCGCACACCTGCTCGAACACATGGTGTTCAAGGGCACGGCGAAATACAGCGCGAAAGCGCTGGCGCTGTCGCTCGAAGTACTGGGAGGCTCTCTCGACGCGTACACCACGCGCGAGCACACCTCCTTCCAGGCGCGGGTGCTCGATGAGCACCTCGGCGAAGCCTCGGACGTCTTGTTCGAGCTCTGCTTCCAGCCATTGCTGCGTGACGATGACCTTCGCCTCGAACGCAAGGTCATTCTCGAAGAGATCGCGATGGTGGACGACACACCGGACGACATCGTCTTCGAGTTGCACGCCAATCGCATGTATCCCGGACATCCGTACGGGCATGCGATTCTTGGCACACCAACGACGGTCAAGCGCTTGCAGGCGAGTGACCTGCGCGCATGGCACGAACGAGCATACCATCCGCCGCAGATCGTGCTCGCTGCGGCGGGCAACGTCTCGCATGAGAGGTTGCTCGACGTGCTCGATCAGACGGGATGGGCGACTCGCGCACGTGGCGTCAGTGAATTCCTGCCAGCGCCGAGCGTGCCCGACGCGATCACGCGCGGTTACAGCCATGTCAAGCGCAAGGACATCGCGCAGACCCACATCGTGATGGCCTGCGATGCGCCGAAGCATTCGTCCGATCAGCGCAATGCGCTGGCCGTGGCGTCGGCATTGCTCGGTGGTGGCATGAGTTCACGCCTGTTCCAGCAGGTGCGCGAGGAGCTCGGGCTGGCGTACAATGTCTACTCGTTCTACAACACGTTTCTCGACAACGGCCAGCACGGCGTCTACCTCGCAACAGCGCCAGAGCAGGCGCGCGAGGCCTACGCTGTCGTGTGTGCCGCGATGAATGCCGTCGCCGGCGGCGAGATGTCAGACGAGGAAATCGCCACCGGAATCAGCCAGTTGAAGGGCCAGCTGGTCCTGTCGCTGGAAGGCGTCTCATCCCGACTCTATCGCGCGGCTGAAGTGGCCTTGTACGACGAACCCTATCGGCCGATCGACGCGTTGCTGGCCGAGCTGGATGCGGTGACGCCTGCGCAGGTCCGTGCCGCCTGCGCCGCCTATCTCGACCCGGCACAATGCAGTGTGCTCAGTCTCGGGCCGGCTGCTGCGGCGTGAGCGCACACCTCGGCTGAATCCAATCCTGTCATCCCTAGAGCCATGAAGATCGGCGTTCCGAAAGAGATCAAGACCAACGAAAACCGTGTCGCCCTGGTACCGGCCGGCGCCGAGGCGCTGGTTGGGGCCGGACACGCGGTGCACATCGAGACCGGTGCCGGACTGGGTAGCGGCTTCAGCGACGCCGACTACGCCGACGTCGGCGCCACGATCATGCCTGACGCGGCATCGACGTGGGCAAGCGCAGAGCTGCTGCTCAAGGTCAAGGAGCCGATCGAGAAGGAGTGGGGCTTCCTGCGTCCCGACCTGACGCTCTTCACCTATCTGCACTTTGCGGCCGACGAGGCGCTGACCCGCGCCCATCTGGCCAGCGGCGCCACCTGTATCGCTTACGAAACGGTCGAACTGCCCTCGCGCGAGTTGCCGCTCCTGACACCGATGTCGGAGGTGGCCGGTCGCATGGCGGTCCAGGAAGGAGCCAAGTACCTCGAGAAGCTCTACGGCGGTCGTGGTGTGCTTCTCGGAGGTGTTCCCGGGGTGCCGGCGGCCAAGGTCGTGATTCTAGGGGGCGGAGTCGTCGGCACGAATGCGGCGAAGATCGCGGCCGGCATGGGCGCGAAGGTGACCATTCTCGACCTCTCGCTCGAGCGGTTGCGCTACCTGAGCGATGTGATGCCGGCCAACGTCTCGCTGATTCACTCGAATCGGCACAACATCCTCGACCAGATTTCCACCGCCGACCTCGTGATCGGTGGGGTGTTGATCCCGGGTGCAAAGGCGCCGAAGCTGATTCGCAAGGAAGACCTGAAGAAGATGCGTCCAGGCTCGGTGATCGTGGATGTCGCGGTCGATCAGGGCGGCTGTGTCGAGACGATCCACGCCACGACCCACGAAAACCCGACCTACACTGTCGATGGCGTGATTCACTACGCGGTCGCGAACATGCCGGGCGGCGTGCCGCGCACATCCACGTTGGCCCTCACCAACGCGACGTTCCCCTACGTGATGCTGCTGGCGACGCATGGCTGGCGGAAGGCGCTGGCGGCCAATGGCGCGCTGCTCAAGGGGCTGAACATGACGGCGGGGCAGACGACCTATCGGGCGGTGGCCGACTCGTTCGGCCTGCCGTTCAGTGAGCCGGCGCAGTTCGTGGCCTGAACCGCTCGCATCACGCACGGTGATGCGAGCGGTCGATACTGGAAGGCGGCGGTACCGCAGTTGCGGTATCGCCGCCTTCGTCGTTTGGGGATTGCGGAGGTGGTGAACATCCGTCTGCCGGCTCACTTCACCGGCTGTGCCGCTCTAGGTATGTTGTTGTACGACAAGCCGTTGGTTCCGTCCACGCCGCCTGTTTCCGGCCCGCCGCCCGGGCCCTTTCCGTTCAATAGATGCCGTTTCGCTGGCCCTTCAAGCCGGGCTCACTGTTCCCGGCCAACGCGATTGCCGTAGACCTCGGAACCGCCAACACCCTCATCTATGTGAAGGGTGAGGGCATCGTGTTGAACGAGCCCTCGGTGGTGGCCATCGACCGCGACACGAAGAAGATCAAGGGGGTCGGCCTCGAGGCGAAGCGCATGCTCGGCCGGACCCCGGACGGCGTGATCGCGGTGCGGCCCCTCAAGGACGGCGTGATCGCCGACTTCGATGTCACCGAGAAGATGCTGCGATACTTTCTCACGCTCATCATCGAGAACCATGTGTTCAAGGTGAAGCCGCGTGTGATCGTGTGCGTGCCGAGCGGGATCACGGAAGTCGAGAAGCGTGCTGTGCGCGACAGCGCACTCGGTGCCGGCGCGAAGGAAGTCTTCATGGTCGCTGAGCCGATGGCGGCCGCGATCGGTGTCGGCCTCCCGGTCGAGACACCGACCGGCAACATGGTGATCGACATTGGTGGCGGCACGACGGAGATCGCGGTGATTGCGCTGAGCGGCATCGTCAGTGACACGTCGATCCGCACCGGCGGCGATGAACTCGACACGTCGATCGTGCAGTTCATGCGCAAGAACTACAACCTGCTGATCGGTGAGCCGACGGCGGAGCAGATCAAGATCCAGATCGGCAGCGCGTATCCGGTTGGCGAGGAGCGCGACATGGAAGTGAAGGGACGCGACCTGGTGAGCGGGATCCCGAAGACCGTGCGCGTGCACTCCTCCGAAATTCGCGAGGCGATTCAGGAGCCGATCCAGCAGATCGTGGATGCCGTGCGCCGCGCACTCGAGATCACGCCGCCGGAACTTGCGAGCGACATCGTCGATCGCGGTATTGTCATGACCGGTGGTGGCGCGCTGATTCGTGGGTTGGACTTGTTGCTGAGCCAGGAAACGAACCTGCCAATCCACGTGGATGAAGACCCGCTCACCTGTGTGGTGCGCGGCTGCGGTCGTATTCTCGATGACGAAGAGAAGTATCGTTCTGTCCTGAGCTCCTGAGGCAAGCATGGCGCGCACGTCTCGCACGGGAACGCGCACTGATCTGGCGCTGCTCGGCGTGGCGCTGGCTCTCGCAGTTGCATCACTGATCCTGCCCTCGGCGGCGCGTGGTCGCGTACAGGGATTGCTCCGGTCGAGCGTCGCGGCACCACTGGTGTCGGCGCAGGCCTGGGCGGAGCGGGGGCGACAGGCGATCGGCGATCATGGTCGCCTCGTCTCACGCGTCGACAGTCTCGCGCTGGGCGTGCAGTCGACAACCGTGTTGCGCTCCGAGAATGAACGCCTGCGCTCCATGCTCGGCCTCGGTGCGCGCCTGCAGTGGGGCTTCGTGGCCACCGAGATCATGCATCCCCCGCGCGGCGCTGACGAACACACGGTCCTGCTGGCGGCCGGGAGTGCCGCCGGTGTGCGACCGTTCTCGCCACTGGTGGTGCCGGAAGGCTTGATAGGCATGGTGACCACCGTGGATGCCAGTTCGAGCACGGCGATCCTGTGGACGCATCCCGACTTCCGTGCCAGTGCAACCACACCGGATGGTGTGGCGTTCGGAATCGTTGCGGCGCACCTGGGTTCTGGTGCTGATCGGTTCCTGCTCGAGATGCGCGGTGTCCCGTTCCGCAGCGAATTGAAGCCGGGCACACTGATCGTCAGTTCGGGACTCGGCAACGTCTTCCCGCGCGGAATTCCAATTGGTGTCGTATTGCGCGAAACGAAGACGATTGAAGGCTGGGCGCGCACCTACCTGATTCGCCCGATCGTCTCTCCCGACGAGGCGACGGCGGCGATGGTGCTGCTGCCTCCGCGGGCTGCCGCTGGCGTCACTGGTGCGTGGAGCAGCGCCGCTGCCGCCGAGGGCACGCAGAAAAACATTGCCGTGGCCGGCGACTCCGTTCTCGCGGACTCGGTGCGCCGCGTACAGGCGCAGTTGGCGCAGCTCGCCCTGCTCGACTCCTTGCGGCGGGCCGCGATTTATCGCGGCGACAGCGGCGTGCGGGTCGAGGGTGATTCCACACATGCCGTCGCCCGTCCCACGACAGCCGGTGCGGCGGTGCCGCCTGCCGGCAGCACGGCACCTTCGTCTGCGCCGGCCACCGCGCCGGTGGCGAAGCCAGCGGTGCCGACCGGTGTTCCGACCACCGCGCCGTCCCCAGCGCGGCCACCGGTAACGACGCCGTCGACCGCTCCGGGCAGCGCGGTTCGAACACCAGCGACGAGCACGAATCCCGCGGCGGCAGGGACGAAGCCAGTGGTTCCGCGGGCATCGCGTCCCACGGCCCAGGCACGGCCCCGCGTTGACAGCAGCAAGCCGCGCGCCGACTCGGCGCAAGGACGAAACAAGACCAAGCCTCCTGAGAACCCGTTCCGACTGCCCCCTGCGGGAGGGCGTGCGTGAGCGGCCTGTACGACTGGATTCGCTTGATGGTGGCTGTCTCGATCCTCGTGGTTGCGCACTTCGTATTGCGCCCGTTGATCGGGGATCGGATCGAGATCGATTTTCTCGTGTTGGCGCTTCTGCTCCTGTCGATTCGTGTGCGACCTGGCGTTGGCGCAGTGCTTGGCTTGCTCCTCGGGGCCGCCTCTGATGCCGCCGCACCGGCGGGGTTCGGCAGTGCCATGCTCGCATTGACGATTGTGGGGTACGTCACGTCGTGGCTGAAAGCCGCGTTCTTCGCGGAAAATGCCGTGCTGGACGGCATCGTGATCTTTGCCAGCGCGTGGGGTGTGATCCTGATGCGACTCTTCCTGTCGGGACGTGGCTTCGAGTCGGGCTTCGCCGTGTCGGCGCTCGTGTGGGCTCCGCTGTCGGCTGCGGCAACGGCCGTGACGGGCGCTCTGCTCTTCGCCGTGCTGCGCCCGATGCTGAAGCCGGCACGCGCGTGAGTTACCATCCAAACGACGTCTCGCGGCGCGCTACTGTCGCACGCGTGCTTCTCGGCGTCGGATTCCTCGCGCTGACCTCGGCCTTCTTTCGCGCGCAGGTGCTGCGAAACAAGGAATACCTCGCGCAGGCGGAACAGAATCGATTCCGGGAAGTACCGCTGGCCGCGCCACGCGGCATCATCTACGACCGAAATGGTCGGGTGATTGCGGAGAACCTGCCGGGCTACGCTGTCTCCTTGCTCAGCCCGAGTGCCGATTCGCTGCGGACTGCGATGCGTCGGCTCTCGAACATCATTCCGATCACGGATGAGCAGGTCGAAGCGGCGGTACGTCGCTGGCGGAAAAATCCGACGCGACCAGCGGTCATCCTGCCTGATGCGCCGTTCGACGTCGTCGCAGTGCTCGAGGAGCGTCGGGTCGAAAACCCGAGCCTGATCATCCAGAGCACACCGAAGCGCTACTACCCGGACGGTCCCGCCGTCGCGTCGTTCGTGGGCTACACGGGCGAAGTGACCGAGAAGGAACTCGCAGACACGCTCCACTCGGACTACAAGCCAGGCCAGCAGATCGGCAAGGGTGGTCTCGAGCGCGCCTACGAGTCGCAGCTGCGCGGCAAGGAAGGGGTGCGGTACGTCGAGGTGGATGCGCGTGGCCGCGTGGTGCGCGATGCCGGTGCGCGCCCGGAAGAAGAGCCACAGGCGGCCAAGCCGTTGCGCACGAACATCGACATGGACCTACAGATGTTCGTGGTCAACCTGCTTGGCGACTCGCTGCGCGCAGGTGTCGTGGCCCTCGATCCGACCACCGGCGCAGTGCTCGCACTCCACAGCGCGCCGACGTACGACCCGAATCGATTCGTCGGTGGCATCCCGGCGGACTACTGGCGCGAACTCAACACCGATGAGCGGCGTCCGCTCTACAACAAGGTGATCCAGGGCCGGTATCCACCAGCCTCGACATGGAAGCTGGCCACCTCGGTCATCGCGATGGAAGCGGGGCTGGTGCAGCTCGACGATCACATGCCGCAGCCATGCACTGGCGGCTACCGTTACGGCCGCTATTTCCGCTGCTGGAATCACAAGGGACACGGCGACATCAGCCTGCGCCAGGCGATCGAGCAGAGCTGCGACGTGTACTTCTATCAGGTTGGTCTCAAGCTCGGCCTTTCGCGCATGGTGGCTGGCGGATTGAAGCTGAAGATGCGTGAACGGTCAGGCGTGGACCTGCCGAACGAAACACAGCCACAGTTTCCGCCGGACGCGCAGAACTATTTCAACGAGCGGTACGGGTCACGCGGGTGGGTGCCGGGCTCGGTGTCGCTGAACCTCTCGATCGGTCAGGGCGAAAACGCACAGACCTTGATCAACATGGCGCGGTTCTACACGGCCCTCGCAACGGATGGCAAGGCGGCGCGGCCAGAGATCGTGTCGCGCAATCCGGAGCGGCTGCAGATGATGAACCTGACCGAGCCACAGATGATGGGTCTGCGACTGGCGATGGCGGGCGTGGTGAGCAGCCGCGGCACGGCAAACAGCGCTCGCATCGAGGGGATCACGGTGGCGGGCAAGACCGGAACCGCGCAGAACCCACCGAACAAGGATCACGCCTGGTTCATGGGGTTTGCGCCCGCCGACAAGCCACGCATCGTGGTCGGCGTTTTCGTCGAGTATGGTGAGCACGGCTACGTGGCGGCTCGTATCGCCACCAAGGTGATGGAACGGTACCTCAAGGCGACGACTGCACCCCTGATCGCCACCGAATGACGAAGCGGATTCCTGACATCCCGCTGGTGCTGATTGCACTGGCACTCAGTTCGTTCGGCATCGCCATGGTCTACTCGGCGGGGCAGACGGACACCATGACGTTCGTCGCGAACCTCTGGAAGACGCAGTCGATCTGGTTCGTCATTGCCGTCTGTGCGGCCTTCGCGGCCAGTACGGCCTCCGTGCGGTTCCTCGATTGGCTGACGCCGTTTGCGTATGTGATCACCCTGCTGATGCTCGTGCTCACGCTCGCCATCGGCAGCGGCGCAGGAACAGCGGCCAGTTCGAAGAGTTGGCTGGTGATCGGTGGCGTGCGCATCGGGCAACCAGCGGAGTTGGCGAAGCTCACCGTCGTGCTGATGCTTGCGCGCGTGCTCGCCAATCGGCGCGAGCCTCCGGAATCGCTGCTCGAGTTGTGGCACCCAGCCTTGGTGGTCGGCATTCCCTGGGTGCTGATCATGCTGCAGCCTGACCTGGGCACTGGCATCGTCTTCATCGGCATCTTCTTCGCGATGCTGTTCTGGTCGGGCGTGAACTGGCGTCTGCTGCTGCTGATCGCCAGCCCCGCAATCAGTCTCGTGCTCGCATTCAGCACCCGACTGTGGGGCGCCTGGTTCCTGCTCCTGCTCGGCCTCGTCTGGCTCTACCGACCGTATCTGGTGGAGGGCATCATCCTCGTCTGCATCAACGTGGTGACAGGCGTCGTGGCTCCGATCCTGTGGGAGAAGCTGGCACCGTATCAGCAGAAGCGGCTGCTGGTGTTCCTCGACCCCAGCATCGACGCCAAGGCATCGGGCTACCACGTCATCCAGTCGCAGGTGGCGATCGGCTCAGGCGGCTGGTTCGGGAAGGGCTTTACGCTCGGGACGCAGAAACGACTCAACTTCGTGCCTGAGCAGCAGACCGACTTCATCTTTGCCGTGGTTGGTGAGGAACTCGGATTCATCGGTGTCACCCTGGCGCTGACGCTGTTTCTGGCCCTGTTCCTCCGGGCCATCCGGATCTCCAGCCGGGCCAATGACCCCTATGCCAGCCTGATCGCGTTCGGGCTGCTGGCCAGCTGGCTGGTCCATGTGATCGAGAACGTCGGGATGACCCTCAACCTGATGCCGATCACCGGAATTCCACTGCCGTTCTTCAGCTACGGCGGGAGCTTCATGCTCGCCTCCTGGCTGTCGGTCGGCGTGTTGATGCGCATCTCGCGAGAAGGGCGCGGTCGAGGCGAACTCACGGCCATCTGAGCGGCGGACTGGCCTGTCGCCGCGACCGGATGGCAACCCGAAGCATTGCCCACATTCCCCTGCCTAGCGAGATTAGGGGATGGCATGGTTCCGCAAGGAAAAGAAGCCCCGGCAGCCCCGGCGCGAGAAGCTCGAGATCCCTCGCGACGCGTGGGTCAAGTGCGAAGCGTGTGGGCACACGGACATCCGCGAGAATTTCGAGCGGAATCTGAATGTCTGCCCGAACTGCGACTATCACCGTCGCATTCGCGCCAGCGACTATCTCTCGATCCTCCTCGATGAGGAGACGATCGACGAGACCGAGACCGACCTTCGGTCCACCGATCCGCTGAGTTTTCCTGACTACCCGGCGCGGCTCAAGAAGTCGCTGACGAATGCCGGGGACCAGGACGCCGTGATCACGGCGACAGGTCGCATCGCTGGCATGCCGCTCAACGTGGGCGCAATGGATTTTGCGTTCATGGGTGGCTCGATGGGCTCGGTCGTTGGTGAGAAGCTTGCGCGTCTCGGCCAGCATTCGCTGGAGAAGAAGTTTCCGCTCGTGATCGTGTCGGCGTCTGGTGGCGCACGCATGCAAGAGGGTGTGCTGTCGCTGATGCAGATGGCCAAGGTGTCCGCGATGTTGTCGATGCTCGCCGAGCGACGCATCCCGTACATCTCGATCCTCACCAACCCGACCACCGGTGGTGTGAGCGCCAGCTACGCGATGCTTGGCGACGCCATCATTGCCGAGCCAGGTGCCGTGATCGGTTTTGCTGGTCCGCGCGTGATCAAGCAGACGATTGGGCAGGACCTGCCCGATGGCTTCCAGACGGCCGAATTCCTGATGGAGCACGGCATGCTTGATTCGGTGGTGCATCGCCACGAGTTGAAGGCGACCGTCGGTCGGCTGCTGCGCCACATGACAGGCAAGCCGGCAGCATCAGGCTGGTCGGCGGCCTGACCGGGATGACGGATGGCCTCGCGGCGTCTCCGGACTACCGCGCGGCCATCGCGGCCCTGGCAGCCCGCACCACGCACGGAGTCCGACTCGGTCTCGATCGCACGCGAGCACTCCTTGCCGCGTGCGGGTCGCCGCACGAACGAATGCAGGCATTTCACGTTGCCGGCACGAACGGCAAGGGAAGCACCTGCGCCACGCTCGACGCCGTGCTGCAACGCATGGGCTATCGCGTGGGCCGATATTCGTCGCCGCACTTGATCGATTTTCGTGAACGCGTGCTGATCAACGGTGTGGCGGTCGAGGAATCGCTGATCATGGCGTGGCTCGAACGTCACCAGCAGGACATCGACGCGCTGGGTGCGACGTTCTTCGAAGCGACGACGGCGATGGCCTTCGACCTGCTCGTGTCGGCCGGCGTCGATGTCGCGGTGGTCGAAGTGGGTCTCGGTGGCAGACTGGACTCGACGAATGTCATCACGCCGCTGGTGGCCGCCGTAACGGCGATCGGCCTCGATCATCGCGAATATCTGGGCGAGACGCTGACGGAGATTGCATTGGAGAAGGCCGGCATCTTCAAGCGCGATGTGCCCGCCGTCATTGGGGAACGCGATCCTGCCGTGGTGAAGACGTTGTCAGAGGCTGCCGCTGTCGCGGGTGCCTCGGCGGTGATCGTGGCGCCGGCTGTCCTGCCGCTCGAACGAGTGCAGGTGACCGGATCCGGCACCGAAATGACCTTCCATGACCATGGGGCGCCTCTCGCGCTGACGAGCTCGCTCATGGGGGCGCATCAGGCGCAGAACGTCGCGACCGCCGTGAGCGTCCTGCGGGCCGCAGGCGGCGCGTGGGTGCCCGATGCAACGGTGCTGGCGGACGGTGTCGGGCACACGCGTCTGGCCGGAAGATTTCAGAGCGTCGGCCCGTGGTTGTTCGATGTGGCGCACAATCCGGACGGCATGTTCACGGTGGTGCAGTCCCTTCGAGCCGTCGAGTTGCCACGCCCGCTCGCGGCGGTGGTGTGCGTCCTCTCGGACAAGGACTGGCGTGCCATGCTGGATGCGCTGATCCCGGTGGTGGACCACCTGTGGCTGACCGATGCGCCGACTGCCCCCGCCTCGCGTCGCTGGCCGCTGCAGGATGTGGCCGCGTATGCACGTGAGCGGGCAGGGGATCGGTGCGCGGTCTCGGCGGATCCTGATTTTGCCGACGCCTTGGCATCGTCACGCAAC
This sequence comes from uncultured Gemmatimonadaceae bacterium, assembly GCA_963740355.1. Lineage (GTDB taxonomy): Bacteria > Gemmatimonadota > Gemmatimonadetes > Gemmatimonadales > Gemmatimonadaceae > JACMLX01. Next base: position 12,897 of record CAVUDW010000005.1, on the reverse strand, counting down.
GACGCGGAAACGGTGCTGGTGACGGGTTCATTTCACACGGTCGGCGACGCGATGCAGCTGTTGCAGATCAATCCCCTAGCCGGGTAAGCTTGGCTGATGGCATCGATCCGCCCACTGAACGGTTTTCGCGACTTCTATCCCCCGTCGTTCGCCGAGCGCGCCCACATCTTTGCGACCTGGCGCCGTGTGGCGGCGCGATACGGGTTTGTCGAGTATGATGGCCCGCCCCTCGAGCCGCTCGAACTGTACACGAAGAAGAGCGGCGCAGAGATCGTCGACCAGCTGTACAACTTCGTCGACAAGGGCGGGCGCGAGGTCTCACTTCGGCCCGAGATGACGCCGACAGTGGCGCGCATGGTGGCAGCGCAGGCGAATGCACTCCGCAAGCCGGTCCGCTGGTTCTCGATCCCGCAGCTGTTCCGCTACGAGCGTGCACAGCGTGGTCGCCTGCGCGAGCACTTCCAGTTGAATGCGGACATCTTCGGCGATGGTGGCGAGTCGACCGACGCTGAATTGCTCGCCCTGGTGATCGATATCCTGCGCGAGTTCGGGCTCACCAGCGACGACGTGCGAGTGCGGTTGTCCGATCGTCGCTTGCTCAACGCCGTGCTGCGCGCGATGGGGCATCCGGACGATCGCATCCCGTCGATTTACGGCGTGCTCGACAAGCTGGATCGGCAGCCACGGGAATTGTCGATCGAGAAGCTCGTTGCATCGGGATGCAGTGTCGAGCAGGTCGATCGCTTGCTGGCACTGATCGAGTCGACCAATCGTGACGGTGTCGCCGCGTTGACAGCCGTGCTGCATGATGAGGACGGTGCCGCTCGACTGAGCGCGATGCAGGACACGCTGGAGATGACCGAATCGCTGATCGGCACTGCGGTTGCACCGTGGGTCCGTCTCGACCTCACGATCGTGCGAGGCCTCGCGTATTACACGGGTATCGTGTTCGAGGTGTTCGACGCCAAGGGTGAACTCCGCGCGGTGTGTGGTGGCGGTCGCTACGACGACCTGCTGAACGCCCTCGGTGGGGTGGACATGCCCGCCGCGGGTTTCGGTTGGGGTGACGTCGTGCTGGGCGAGCTGTTGCGCGACAGGGGCTTGTTGCCGTCGGCCCCGCCATCGCCGGATGTGTGGGTGGCCGCAGGTGAAGATGTCGATGGAGTCCGACTTGCGCGAGGTGGTCGGTACGCTGCGTCGCGCTGGGCGACGCGTGGAATACGCGTTGCGCCCGCAGCAACTCAGCAAGCAACTGAAGGCCGCCGTGAGTGCGGGCGCAGCACAAGCACTGATCCTGCGCAGCGATGCACCCGAGCAGGGGACGCTGCGCGATCTGACGACAGGTACGGAAACCCCGGTGGTGCTGGCAACATGGCTCGCCGACCTGCGGTGAGCAGCCAGGATCCCCAACAGCCAGTGCCGGTGTGCACTGACGGAGCAGCATGAGCGACGACAAGAAACTTCCGACCCGTGCCGAGGATTTCAGCGCGTGGTACAACGAACTGGTGCTGAAGGCCGAGCTGGCCGACTACTCGCCGGTTCGCGGCTGCATGGTGATTCGCCCTGACGGCTACGGCATCTGGGAGCGCATGCAGATGGCGCTCGACCAGATGTTCAAGGCGACGGGCCACCGCAACGCGTACTTCCCGCTCTTCATCCCGGAAAGCTTCCTCAAGAAGGAAGCCAGTCACGTGGAAGGCTTCGCGCCGGAACTGGCCGTCGTCACGCATGGTGGCGGATCGAAACTCGAGGAGCCGCTGGTGGTGCGGCCCACGTCGGAGACGATCATCTACCACATGTTCTCCAAGTGGCTGCAGAGCTATCGGGACCTGCCGTTTCTCTACAACCAGTGGGCCAATGTCGTGCGCTGGGAAATGCGCACGCGCTTGTTCCTGCGCACCACCGAATTCCTCTGGCAGGAAGGGCATACGGCGCACGCCACGCATGATGAAGCGGAGATCGAGACGCGCCAGATGCTTGGCGTATATCGCACCTTCATGGAGCAATGGATGGCCATGCCGGTGATCACGGGCCAGAAGACCGACAGTGAGCGGTTTGCGGGCGCGGTCCGCACCTATTCCTGCGAAGCGATGATGCAGGACAATCGTGCGCTGCAGGCCGGTACGTCGCACAACCTCGGCCAGAATTTCTCGAAGGCGTTCGATCTCACGTTCCAGACTGAGGCGGGCGGCATCGAGCACGCCTGGAACACCAGTTGGGGCGTGAGCACCCGCATGATCGGCGGCCTGGTGATGACGCACGGTGATGACAATGGCCTGCAGATTCCGCCCCGCCTCGCACCAACCGAGGTCGTGATCGTTCCTATCTGGAAGACGGATGAGGAGCGCGCGACGGTGTTCGAGCTGGCGCACAAGGTGAAGGCCGAGATCAGTGGTCGAGAGCGCGGAATCGCTGGGCGCGTCACCGCGCATGTCGATGACCGGATTGGGATCAAGCCGGGTGCGAAGTACTTCCACTGGGAGCTTCGTGGTATTCCGATCCGAATGGAGATCGGTCCGCGCGACGTGGCCGCGAATCAGTGCGTCCTCGTGCGGCGCGACGTGAAGGGCAAGAATGCGGTCTCGCTGGATGGCGTGCTGGTGACGATTCACCAGATGCTCGATAGCATGCAGGCCGACATGTTCGCCGCGGCCATCGCAAGGCGCGAGGCGAACAGCTATCGCGGCGAGATCACGTATGACCGCTTCAAGGAGATCATGGAAGGCCCCGGTGGCTTCGTGTACGCCGGCTGGAACGGCGATCCAGCGGTCGAGGCCAAGGTGAAGGAAGAAACGAAGGCGACGATCCGCTGCATTCCTGACCCCGAATTCCGTTCACCGAATCCCCCCACCAAGTGCATGGTGACCGGCGAGCCAGCGAAATATGAGGTGATATGGGCGAAGGCGTACTGACCACTGGGTTCTGGCGGCGTGACGATGAGCTGGTGTGCGACGACGTGTCGCTCACCGCGATCGCTGCCGCCGTCGGGACGCCAACGTACGTCTACTCGGCGGCGGCAGTTCGAAGCGCCTACGCGCGCCTGGCGGCGGCGCTGGTTGGGCTGCCGGTGCACATCCACTACGCAATGAAGGCGAATTCGAACCTCGCGCTGCTGACCGTGGTGCGCGAGTGCGGCGCCGGTGTCGATGTCGTGTCGGCGGGCGAACTGCACCGCGCCCGACTGGCCGGCTTCAGCGGCGGCGACATCGTCTTCGCGGGCGTCGGCAAGACGCGGCTCGATCTCGAGAATGCGCTCGATGTGGGTGTGCGGTGTGTGAACGTCGAAAGTGAGGCCGAGCTCGAGGTGCTGTCCGAGGTGGCGACCGCGCGCGGTGTCGTGGCGCCGGTGTCGCTTCGCATCAATCCCGGCGTCGTCAACGTCACGGCGGGCCACGCCTACATCGCGACCGGCGAGGAAGGAACCAAGTTCGGCATTCCGATCGTGCGCGGCATCGACGCCGCCAAGCGCGCCGCGATGCTGCCAGGCATCGAACTCGTCGGCCTCGACATGCACATCGGCTCACAGATCGCCGAGGTGGCTGCGTTCGCTGACGCGCAGCAGCGCTTGCGCGCATTGCTTGACGCGGTGCGCGGCGAAGGCATCACGACCCTCCGCATGATCGACGTTGGCGGTGGATTCCCGGTCGCATACTTCGATGGTGAGCCGGTGGCTGATTTGGTTGCATTTGCCCGGGTGCTCCGCGAGACGTTCGGGGACGCTGGCGTCGAGCTGATCGTGGAGCCCGGGCGTTTCCTCGTTGCCGAGGCCGGCGTGCTGCTCACCGAGGTGCTCTACCGCAAGGAGAGTGGCTCGAAGCATTTCATGATCGTGGACGCTGGCATGAACGACCTGTTGCGCCCGTCGCACTACGAGGCGCATCACGAGATCGAAACCGTGCTGCCGACGACAGCCACGTCACAAACGGTGGACGTCGTTGGGCCCGTCTGCGAGAGTGGCGATTTTCTCGCGCTCGATCGCCCGATGCCGGACGTGTCGTCCGGCGTGCTGCTCGCGGTGCGCAACGCTGGCGCCTATGGCTATGTGATGAGTTCGAACTACAACTCCCGGTCACGCCCCGCCGAGGTGCTGGTGGATGGCGATCGATGGGGCGTCGCCACCGTGCGAGAGTCGTACGATGACCTGGTGCGCAACGAGCACCTTACCCCGCACTGGAGGTCTGCCTGATGCGCATTGGACTGATGGCAGACACACACGATCGCATCGATGCCGTTGCCGAGCTGGCGAAGCGGATGGCGGCAGGTGGTGTTGGTTATGTGATCCACGCTGGTGACTACTGCTCACCGTTCAGTCTCAAGCCGATTCAGGACTTGCAGTTGGCGCTCAACGGCGTGTTCGGTCGGAACGACGGTGACCATGAGGCGCTGCGCGCCATGGCGATGACCGGGCTGGGCTCGGAGCTGTTCGAGTCGCCCCACAGCTTCGACCTGATGGGGAAGAGCATTCTCGTCGTGCACGACCTGAACGAGGCAGGGCCCCGTTCGCTCGAGTCGCATGACATCGTGGTGCATGGGTTCACGCATCGCGAGGAAATGAAGACGCGCGGCAAGACGCTGATCGTCAATCCGGGAGAGGCGTGCGGGTGGCTGCACGGATCGCCGACAGCTGCCATTCTCGATCTCGACACGCGACAGGTCGAGATCATCAAGTTGACCGATGCCAACTGGAGCAACCGGTGAGCAGTCGTATCCTGATCATTGACTGCGGATCGCAGTTCACGCAGTTGATCGCGCGCCGCGTGCGCGAGGCGCGCGTCTTTTCCGAGATCCATCCCGCGACGCGCTCGTTGCAATGGATCAAGGACTGGAACCCGACCGGCATCATCCTCAGCGGCGGTCCCAGCTCGGTGAGTGACGTCGGCGCGCCGACGATCGATCCCGCATTGCTGGACGTGGCCCCGGTGCTGGGCGTCTGCTACGGCATGCAGTTGATCGCGCACCTGCAGGGCGGCAGCGTGATCGGCGGCGGACGACGCGAGTATGGCCGCGCCGATGTCGAAGTGATGGAATCAGCCGGCATGTTCGCTGGCTTCGATGTCGGTGACAAGTCGCAGGTCTGGATGAGTCACGGCGATCATGTCGAAACGGTGCCGCCAGGATATGTGCAGACTGCGCGCAGCGGCTCCACGGTCGCAGGATTCCGGCACCAGACCAAGCCGATTCACGCCGTGCAATTCCACGCCGAGGTGATGCACAGCGTCCGCGGCGCTGAGATGCTGCAGAACTTCCTCTTCGAGGTGTGTCACTGCACGGCCGACTGGACGCCCGGCCATTTCATCGACCAGCAGATTGCGAGCATTCGTGAGCGTGTCGGTGACGCGCAGGTGATCTGCGGACTGTCAGGCGGCGTGGACAGCGCCGTGGCGGCCGCACTCGTGCACAAGGCGATCGGTGATCAACTGACCTGCATCTTCGTCGACACAGGCCTGTTGCGCCTGCACGAACGGGAGCAGGTCGAGCGCACGTTTCAGTCCGGGCTCGGCATCAAGCTGATCACCGTACGTGCGGAAAAGCAGTTCCTCGACGAACTCAAAGGGCATGCCGAGCCTGAGATCAAGCGGAAGAAGATCGGTGCAACCTTCATCCGCGTGTTCGAGCAGGCGAGCGAAGACGCCGGCAAGGACGCGAAGTTCCTGGTGCAGGGAACGCTCTATCCGGATGTGATCGAGTCCGTCAGTGCGACCGGTGGTCCGTCGGCGACCATCAAGACGCATCACAACGTGGGCGGACTTCCGGCCGACATGCAGTTCAAGCTGATCGAACCGCTGCGCGAACTGTTCAAGGACGAAGTGCGCAATGTCGGACGCGAACTTGGGCTGCCGGAAGAAATGGTCGGTCGGCATCCGTTCCCCGGCCCAGGGCTCGCCATCCGCATTCTCGGCGAGGTCAACGAACATGCGCTCGACATCCTGCGAAAGTCGGACGCGATCTACCTCGAGGAGATTCGCGCGGCGGGATTGTATCCCGATATCTGGCAGGCTTTCGCAGTGTTCCTGCCCGTGCGATCGGTTGGTGTCATGGGAGATGGACGGACCTACGAACACGTCATTGCACTGCGGGCAGTCACCAGCACCGACGGGATGACGGCCGACTGGTTCCCATTCCCATATGACGTGCTCGGACGCATCTCCAATCGCATCATCAACGAAGTGGACGGCGTCAATCGTGTCGTCTACGACATCAGCTCGAAGCCGCCCGCGACGATCGAGTGGGAGTAAGGGGAAGCACCCAGCGTTGAACGTCGGCAGGCGGTCTGCGGGACCGCCTGCAACAGCACCTGGCGACGCTGCGCTACCGCGCCGCGATTGCGAGCTCGCGTCGCCGTTGGCGTGCGATCGAGGACGGTTTGCAGCCGGCGTGTGACGAGTCGGCTGCCGAGCAGGGTCAGGTGGTTGCCGTCCTGATACAGTAAACGCGAGCCTTGCTCTGCATGGCACAACACGTCATCACAGAAGATGGATTGTGCGTCGAAGACTTCCAGCGATGGATTGCGCGTCGCTATCGCCCGGACCAGCGCGCGATAGTCCGCGTTTCTTTCTTCGACGCGGACGCGCGGAATGGCGCACGGCGCCCGCAACTCACGCAAGCCGAGCGGGCGCCCGATGAGGCACTCCTCTGGCTGGAAGCCAAGCTCAGGAACGCCGATCACGAGCAGCACGCGCTTGCCGGCCCGGCTGAACGCCTGAACGCTGCGTTCCAGTCCGGACTCGTAGGCCCGCCGGAGGCTCGCCGAATCTGCCGGCGATCGTTGCAACGCGACGGGAACCACGCGCCGCTGCGAGTCCACACCGAATCCCGTGCCGGTGATGTACGCCGGGCCTCGCGAGACGAGCAGCACGGTGCCGATCGACGTGTCCGCGAGTATGGCGTTGGCGGCCAGGTTCGCCGCTCGCCTGCAAATCTCCGCTTCGCGATCCGCGATGGCTTCCTGCTGGAGAATTGGTGCACAGCCCTTGCGCCCAGTGAGGAACAACGGCGCCGTGGAATGCCACGCATCGATTCCGGCGAAGATGACCTCGGCATGGCTGTCGCCGAAGACAGCGATGCCCTTGCCAATGCCCGGCGTCCGCCAGCACCAGGTGGCGTTTCCCTTGTCAGCGAGGTGACAGCGCGACGCATGCGCGCCGTATGCGGTGATGGAGTCAGGTGACGCGTCACGCATCGCCGCGGCGACATCCGTGCCGGCGCCGCCATAACGTGCGGGAAGACCGCGACCCTGAACCACGGCCATGGCGGTCGCAGCGACCGCCACCAGCGCGAAACCGTACGGTCTCAGGTGACGCGCGGATATCGTCACCCGCGACTGAACCCGTGCGGCACGGTGTCGCGCTGGGCGCTCCACGAAGATCAGCGTCGCGTGCGCCAGTACGAACACGGGCACCATGAGCAGGACGGCAGCCCACTGCACAACATTCCCAGACCAGCTGTGGTCTGCAGCGAGGATGTGAAGAAACGCGAGCGGTGGCCAGTGCCACAGGTACAACGAATAGCTTCGCTGACCAAGCCAGCGTCTGCGACTGGCCCGAAAGAAGGTGTCGGCTGACCAACGTGCGCGGCCCCGCCGCAATGACCAGCGCCGTTCCAAGTACCGGTGCTATTGCTGTCAGTCCAGGCCACGCATCGGCAGCCGTCGTGCGCCACGCTGCGTGCACGATGAGCCCAACACCGAACACCGCCGCGATTCCACGCAGCAGGCGTTGGCGATCCGACACCTCGCCGTCAGACGACGTCGAGATTGGCATCGCCAGTGCGACTAACGCACCGACGCCCAGCTCCCACGCGCGCGAGTGAAGCATGTAGAACGCCTGCGAAGGCTCAGCGTACGCGAGATCTTCGCTGACGAGCAGGGACAACGCCACGATGGCCAGGATCGCAAGCAGCCGCACTCGTCGAGCGAGCGGTAACACCGAGAGCAGCAATGGCCAGACAAGGTAGAACTGCTCCTCGACACCTAGTGACCAGAGGTGGAGCAACGGCTTCACCGCAGCGCTGGTGTCGAAGTAGCCGACCTCACTCCACAGCAGCAGGTTGGAAGCCGAGAGGCTGCCTGCGACGAGATGACGGCCAAGGTTGACGTACTCAGGCCCGGTCATGATGCAGGCGCCAACAACCAGGGTGGCAGCCAGCACCGTGACGAGCGCCGGCACGATGCGTCGGCAGCGCTTCCACACGAACTCGACAAATCGGTACGAGCCATCTCGCATCGATCGATCGAGGATACCTGTCATCAGATAGCCGGAGATGACGAAGAACACGTCGACACCAATGAATCCCCCCGGCAACAGCTGCGGGGCGACATGGTGCACGATCACCAACAGGACCGCGATGGCGCGCAGGCCGTCGATGTCGTGTCGGTAGTCCGAAGAGACTGGTTCTCGCATGCCGCCAATGACTCCGGGCGGCCTCGGCAGGTCACGTCATCGCCGAGGGTTTTTCGGGAGCCGCCACGGCATGCTGCCGGTGGCGGCAGGCACCCTTCGATCAGTGAAGCGAGACCGGGGCTTAAAGGTCCTTTTCGGCGAGCAGCCGCATGAAGTCTTCTGGTGACTGCAGCGCTGTCAACTTTTCAGGCACGTCCGCTTCCTTCCCGAACTGCGCGATCTTGCCCAGTACCGGGAGGTACTGATTGGAGACCTCGAGCGGCGGCGCGACGATCAGGAACAGGAAGTGGACGGGCTTGTCGTCCATCGCCTTGAAGTCGACACCATCGGGCTTCCGGCCGAAAGCCACGCGGAGCTTGTTCACCACCAGCGACCGACAGTGCGGGATCGCGATGCCGCGGCCGATGCCCGTCGACCCGAGGTTCTCACGGCGCTTCAGCATCTTGAACAGCATGCCCTCGGACTTCTCGTCGAGCTTGAGGAGCCCGATCAGCTCCTTCAGAACGTCGTCCTTGGTCGTGCCCTTCAGGTCGAGCTGTACGGCATCCAGTGAGAAAAACTCGCGCAGTTCCATCGGGTTCCTTGATTCGGCCGTCATCGCCGAGCCGTGTCGAACGGGTGGCGGGGGAAGTGGTACCACCCCGGGGAACAGGCGAAGGTACCCGCCCGCCAGAGGGGTGTCAAACGACGAAACTGCACGGAATTGCCCTTTCCGGGTATCTTCCATCGATGGAATTTCCGTATCCCGTCGGGCACGCTGTGCCGCTGATCCTCGCGCCGATGGCTGGCGTCTCTGAATCGCCGTTTCGGAGGCTCTGCCGGACGCACGGGGCCGACGTGGTCGTGACGGAATTCCTGTCGGCAGAGGGGATTCGCCGGGAGAATGAGGCGACGATCGCCAAGCTCCGGTTCTTGCCGGAGGAGCACCCGATCGGCGTCCAGATCTTCGGCGCCGATCCGGTCGCGATGGGCGAGGCGGCGGCGCTGGTGACCGACGTGTTCCAGCCGGATTTCGTCGACATCAACTTCGGGTGCCCGGTGAAGAAGGTCGTTCGGCGGAATGGCGGCTCCGGCTGCCTTCGCGACCTCGACCTCGTACAGACGGTCATCCGGGCCGTTGCCGCCAGCACGCACCTGCCAGTCACGGTCAAGATCCGCAGCGGCTGGAACGAGGAGATGCGTGATCCGGTCACGATTGCGCTCCGCTGTCAGGACGCTGGGGCGCGCGCGCTTGCGCTGCACCCTCGTACACGCACGCAGATGTACAGCGGGCACGCCCACTGGGACGAGATCGCGGCCGTCAAGGCTGCGCTGTCCATTCCGGTCATCGGCAACGGCGACATCAAGACCGCCGAGGACGCCCTTCGGATGCGCGTCGAGACGGGGTGCGACGCCGTGATGATTGCGCGTGGCTCGTTCGGTCAGCCGTGGATCTTCGATCAGGCCAGGGCGCTGCTCGAGGGACGGACACCGCCCCCGGCCCCTGGGGTCGAGGAGCGATTCGAGATCGCCATCCGCCACGCCCGTATGGCCGACGTCTACGAGGTGGACCGCCGCGGTGCGGCCATCGAGTTCCGGAAGCACCTGGGCTGGTATTGCAAAGGTTTGCCAGGCTCAGCCAAGCTGCGTGAGCGGCTTCATCAGGTCGATTCGTTGAGTCAGGTGGAAGACATCTTCGCCGACTACCTCCAGAATCGTCAGCGGTACCTCGAGTCGCACACCGCAGAATCGCCGGTGACGGCCGTCGCAACGCAGGACGCCGAAGGCTGATCGACGGTCGGACCGCTGCTCGTCCGCCCGTGCCCTCGGGTGGGGTCAGTCGTCCAGATGGTGATTCGCTGCTGGACTGGCTCAGGCCGGTTCCCGCGGTGACGCACGTTCATGCGTTTGCTCGCAGCTGCCGACCTTTGCAATTCGGACACCTCTTGCCGGTGATGTCCACCAACATCCCCGGACGTTCCATACCGTCATCGTGAAGCATTCACCCGTGCGCTCCCGACTCCAGTACGCGCTGCTCGCCATTCCATGGCTGGTGGCGTCTGCTGTCGCAGTTCCGCTGGCTGGCATTCCGGTGCCCGCAGCACAGGTGGCACGACTGGATTTCATCATCGCTGCGCTCGCGGTGTTGATCGCCGGTGGGGTCTCGTTGTTGATGCTGCCGACGACGACTGATGGTCGCCGTCGTGCACTCGGCTACGCCTCGAGCCTTGTTGCGCCATTCTCGGCGTTGATCGCGGTGCAGACCGGCGGCGCGCACTCGCTCGCATTCGTTGCGGCCTGTGTGTGCGCACTCGGCGCGACGGTGGCAACAGGCTGGCGTGGCGTGTTCCTCGGCGCGACGGGCACATTGTTCGTGGTACTGGTGTCGCCCGTGATCGCCGGTGCGCCAACACCGCTGAGCGAGTTGACGTATGGGCTGGCGATCGTCGTGACGGTCACGATCCTGCCCATCGTGTACATCCTTCGGTCATTGCAGCGCGGCACCATTCGCACGTTGTCGGAACTCCCTGCGTTCGCGGCCGGCCCAACCGAAGCCGCGCTCGAATTTCCGAATTCACTGACCGAAGTTCGCACACTCGTCGAGTCAGAAGCCATCGAGGCACAGACTCGCATCGAGGCCATTGCCCGGTATCTGCGGCAAGTCCGCGACACCCTCGGCGTGACGGATGCCGTCTTCTGGCGTGCGACGCGCAACGGTAGTTCGCTTGCGCCGGTGGCGTGGGCGAGCGACGAAAAGGACAAGTGGCTCACTGGGTACCAGCAGCTTGGTGGCGAACTGATTGCGGTGCAGGCTGCGGCGCGCGTCGCGTTGTTTGATCGGCCAGGTGAGGGGACGATGGCGGCGGTTGCCGTACAAGGTCCGACGAGTGCAAGCGGCGTCCTCTCGCTGCACGCGTCGAGTCTGAAGGTATCGCACGAACTGCTCGCGCGCTGGTTGCCGCGTTTTGCCGACAACCTCGGCCTGCTGTCGCAACTGCTGGAAACGCAGGCGGAGTACAGCCGGCAGAATCGACAGTCGCAATCACTGCTGCAGGCATCGCAGGTCTTCCAGCAGCAGCGCACGATCGACACGCTCGGCCAGTCGATCTGCGACTCGGCGCTGACGGTCACCGGCGCCACGCGTGCGACGCTCGTTCGGTGGTATCCCGAGACGTCGACCGGTGTGATGCAGAGCGTCACGTCGGGTCATCACCTGCAGCGTGGTGCGCCGGTGGCAGCCGACTCGCTCGTCGGACAGCTCTGCGCGGCGGGACTGCCGCAAGTGTGGGAAGATGCACAGCTGCTCGAGCAGATCACGCCGGTCTACAGCGCCGGTCATGTGGTGACGCAGCTGGGCAGCCTGAGCGTCGTGCCGATGAAGCAGAGTGGCGCCGTGACGGGCGCGATCGTGGTCGAGAGCGAGCAGGTCGGTGGTGTGCTGCTGCGCGACATGCGCAACGTGCGGCTGCTCGGGGCGGTGGCGTCTGTGTCGCTGGAAACGGTCTGGCAGATCGAGGAAGCCACGCGTCGTGCGCGCACCGACGCGCTGACCGGCCTGGCCAACCGCCGGGCGTTCGACGAGGCGCTGACGCGGGCGGTGGCCGAGGCCGATCGATTCGGCCACAACGTCGGGCTGGTGGTCTGCGACGTCGACAACTTCAAGCGCGTGAATGACCTGTATGGTCACGAAGTCGGTGATCACGTGCTCCGATCGATCGCCACCTCGCTGTCGGCGGGCGTGCGCGGTGTGGACCTCGTGGCGCGTTACGGCGGCGAGGAACTGGTGATGCTGCTGGGCAAGGCCGATGTCGCGATGGCGTGGGAGGTGGCCGAGCGGATGCGGGCCGCCATCGAGGGGAAGTCGATCGGGGTCGGCGAGCACCTCGTGCACGTGACGGCGTCGTTCGGCGTGGCCTCGTATCCCGAAACGGCCCGGCTCGGCGACGAGCTGTTCCCGGCGGCGGACAAGGCGCTCTACGCTGCCAAGCGCGAGGGGCGGAATTGCGTGCGGTTTGCGCGGCCGCTGCACTCGGAACAGGCCGGTGACGGTGAGGGTATGGAAGAGGGCGGTGAGGAGGAGGAGGCGTGACGGCGGAGGTGCGTTGCGCGGCCTCCTCTTTAGTTCACAGTCGTCGGGGGCGACATGGCTTCGACGGGGATGTAGCAGTTACGGTAGCGTGTCGAGGTTCTCGGACTCCTCGTAAATCCATTCGGGAAAACACAATCGCCAACAACAACTTGGCCCTGGCTGCCTAACTTTTAGTTAGACCAGCAGTGCGTATATGGAAGCCCGCCCGGGGCGGCTGTATACGTATCGCAAATCCGGGATAGTGTCCTGATGTGTTGCCGGTCAGGCTGCGAAACTCAAGGTGACTTGTCTCGACGTGGGCGGCCCACTGGCCAGCGGCGGGAGACCTCAATCGGTGGGACACACACGTAGAAGCCGTAGCGGAAGCATTTTCGGACCCGGGTTCGATTCCCGGCGCCTCCATGCCAAGACAGAGAGCTCAGCCATCCG
>CAVUDW010000004.1:0-99679 GCA_963740355.1 uncultured Gemmatimonadaceae bacterium | reverse complement strand
GACAGGAAGAGTCGCATCAGGATCACACCCCACGCGCTGGCAAAAATCACGATGCCGTCCAGCACGGCATTTTCCGCGAAGAACGCGGCTTTCAGCCACGACGTGACGTACCCCACAATCGTCAATGCGAGCATGGCACTGCCGAACCCCGCCGGTGCGGCGGCATCAGAGGCGGCCCCGAGGAGCAAGCCAAGCACGGCGCCAACGCCAGGTCCGTACACGAATTGACAGGAGGAGGAGCGCCAACACGAGAAAATCGATCTCGATCCGATCCCCGATCAACGGGCGCAATACGAAGTGCGCAACCACGAGGATCGAGACAGCCACCACCAAGCGCATCCAGTCGTACAGGCCGCTCACGACGCCCTCCCGCAGGGGGCAGTCGGAACGGGTTCTCAGGAGGCTTGGTCTTGTTTCGTCCTTGCGCCGAGTCGGCGCGCGGCTTGCTGCTGTCACCGCGGGGCCGTGCCTGGGCCGTGGGACGCGATGTCCGCGAACCACTGGCTTCGTCCCTGCCGCCGCGGGATTCGTGCTCGTCGCAGGTGTTCGAACCGCGCTGCCCGCGGCGGCCGGCGGCGTCGTCACCGGCGGCCGCGCTGCGGATGGCACGGTGGTCGGAACACCGGTCGGTACCGCTGGCTTCGCCACCGGCGCGGTGGCCGGCGCGGACGAAGGTGACGGTAGTGTGCTGCCGGCCGGCGGCACCGCCGCACCGGCTGTCGTGGGACGGGCGACGGCATGTGTGGAATCACCCTCGACCCGCACGCCGCTGTCACCGCGATAAATCGCGGCCCGCCGCAAGGAGTCGAGCAGGGCGAGCTGCGCCAACTGCGCCTGTACGCGGCGCACCGAGTCCGCGAGCACGGAGTCGCCGGCCACGGCGATGTTCTTCTGCGTGCCCTCGGCGGCAGCGGCACTGCTCCACGCACCAGTGACGCCAGCGGCAGCGCGCGGAGGCAGCAGCACCATCGCCGCCGTCGCCTCGTCGGGGGAGACGATCGGGCGAATCAGGTAGGTGCGTGCCCAGCCTTCAATCGTCTTCGTTTCGCGCAATACGACACCAATCGGAATTCCGCGCGGGAAGACGTTGCCGAGTCCCGAACTGACGATCAGTGTGCCCGGCTTCAATTCGCTGCGGAACGGGACACCGCGCATCTCGAGCAGGAACCGATCAGCACCAGAACCCAGATGCGCCGCAACGATTCCGAACGCCACACCATCCGGTGTGGTTGCACTGGCACGGAAGTCGGGATGCGTCCACAGGATCGCCGTGCTCGAACTGGCATCCACGGTGGTCACCACGCCGATCAAGCCTTCCGGCACCACCAGTGGCGAGAACGGTCGCACACCGGCGGCACTCCCGGCCGCCAGCAGGACCGGGTGTCGGCAGCACCGCGCGGGGGATGCATGATCTCGGTGGCCACGAAGCCCCACTGCAGGCGCGCACCGAGGCCGAGCATGGAGCGCAGGCGTTCATTCTCGGAGCGCAACACGGTTGTCGACTGCACGCCCAGCGCGAGACTGTCTACGCGTGAGACGAGGCGACCATGATCGCCGATCGCCTGTCGCCCCCGCTCCGCCCAGACCTGCGCCGACACCAGTGGTGCCGCGACGCTCGACCGCAGCAATCCCTGTACGCGACCACGCGCCGCCGAGGGCAGGATCAGTGATGCAACTGCGAGAGCCAGCGCCACGCCGAGCAGCGCCAGATCAGTGCGCGTTCCCGTGCGAGACGTGCGCGCCATGCTTGCCTCAGGTGGTCAACACCGACCAGTACTTCTCCTCGTCGTCGAGGATCCGGCCGCAGCCGCGCACCACGCAGGTGAGCGGATCCTCGTCCACGTGGATCGGCAGGCCGGTCTCCTGGCGTCAGCAGCACGTCGAGCCCGCGGATCAGCGCGCCGCCGCCGGTCATCACGATCCCGCGGTCGACGATGTCGCTGGCGAGCTCCGGGCGGCGTGATCTCGAGCGCGCGGCGCACCGCGTCGACGATCTGCTGGATCGGCTCCTGCATCGCCTCGCGGATCTCCGCGGAGTGCACGCGCACCGTCTTCGGGATCCCCGAGACGAGGTCGCGCCCCTTCACTTCCATCTCGCGCTCCTCGCCCATCGGCGCCGCCGAGCCGATCTTGATCTTGATCAGCTCCGCCGTCGGCTCGCCGATCAGCAGGTTGTAGTTCTTGCGCATGAACTGCACGATCGCCGCGTCGAGCTCGTCGCCGCCGGTGCGGATCGACGTGTCGGAGACGATGCCGGAGAGCGCGATCACCGCGATCTCCGTCGTGCCGCCGCCGATGTCGATCACCATGTTGCCGGTCGGCGTCTCCACCGGCAGCCCGACGCCGATCGCCGCGGCCATCGGCTCGGCGACCATGAAGACTTCCTTCGCGCCGGCGCCGAGCGCGGAGTCGCGCACCGCGCGCCGCTCCACCTCGGTGATCCCCGACGGCACGCACACGATCACGCGCGGCTTCACGCGGAACATGTGGTTCTTGATGATGAGCTCGAGGAAGAAGCGGAGCATCTTCTCGGTCACGTCGAAGTCGGCGATCACGCCGTCCTTCATCGGCCGCACCGCGATCATGCCGTCGGGCGTGCGGCCGAGCATGCGCTTCGCCTCGAGGCCGACGCCCTTGATCCGCTTCGTGTCCCGATCGATCGCCACCACCGACGGCTCGTTCAGGACGATGCCCTCACCCTTCACGTAGATGAGCGTGTTCGCCGTTCCGAGATCCACGGCGATGGCGTTCGCCGGGAACAGTGAGCCGGCTTGAAGGGCCAGCGAAACGGCTTCTAGCGCGGAAAGGGAACGGGCGACGGGCCGGAAACAGGCGGCGTGGACGGATCCCGGCTGTACAACAAGAAACCTAGAGCGCCACGCCGGTGAAGCGAGCCAGCAAACGGATGCAACCTCCGCAATCCCCAAACGACGAAGGCGGCGATACCGCAACCGCGGTACCGCCGCCTTCCGGTATCGTCCGCTCGCATCTCCGTGCGCCATCCGAGGTCTCAGCCACGAACTGCGCCGGCTCACTGACTCCAGGCCGAACGCCTCGGCCACGCCCGGTAGGTCGACTGCCCCGCCGCCACGTTGAGCCCCTTGAGCAGCGCGCCGTCGTCCGCCAGCGCCTTCTGCCAGCCCTTGTTCGCCAGCCGCAGGGCGTACGGGAACGTCGCGTTGGTGAGCGCCAGCGTCGAGGTGCGCGGCACGCCGCCCGGCATGTTCGCCACGCCGTAGTGGATGACGCCATCCACCGTGTACGTCGGGTTTTCGTGCGTCGTCGCGTGGATCGTCTCGACACAACCGCCCTGGTCGATCGCGACGTCGACGATCACCGATCCCGGCCGCATGAGCTTGAGGTCGTCCTTGCGGATCAGCTTGGGCGCCTTGGCGCCGGGAATCAGCACCCCGCCGACGACGAGGTCGGCGGTGGAGATCTGCTCGAGGATGTTGTGCCGGTTCGAGTAAATCAGCGACACGTTGGCCGGCATCACGTCGCTCAGGTAGCGCAGCCGCTCGAGCGAGACGTCGAGGATCGTGACCTTGGCGCCCATTCCGGCCGCCATCTTGGCCGCGTTGATGCCCACGACGCCGCCACCGAGGATCACGACCTTCGCCGGCGGCACCCCGGGAACGCCGCCCAGCAGAACGCCGCGACCGCCGTACAGCTTCTCGAGGTACTTGGCCCCTTCCTGCACCGCCATCCGGCCGGCCACCTCGGACATCGGCGTCAGCAGCGGCAGCTCGCGCGTCGGCAGCTCGACCGTCTCGTAAGCGATGCAGGTCGCGCCGGTGGCGAGATGGGCGCGGGTCAGCGTCTCGTCGGCCGCGAAGTGGAAGTAGGTGAAGAGCGTCAGGTCGGGACGCAGGAAGCCCCACTCCTTCTCGATCGGCTCCTTGACCTTGAGCAGCAGCTCTGCGCTTGCCCACGTCGATGCCGCGTCAGGCATGATCGTGGCGCCGACGTCGGCGTAGTCGGCGTCGCTGAAGCCGCTACCCAGTCCGGCACCGGTCTCGACGTGCACCGCGTGTCCGGCCCCAACCAGCGCCTCGGCGCCGGCCGGTACCAGGGCGACACGGTTTTCGTTGGTCTTGATCTCTTTCGGAACGCCGATCTTCATGGCTCTAGGGATGACAGGATTGGATTCAGCCGAGGTGTGCGCTCACGCCGCAGCAGCCGGCCCGAGACTGAGCACACTGCATTGTGCCGGGTCGAGATAGGCGGCGCAGGCGGCACGGACCTGCGCAGGCGTCACCGCATCCAGCTCGGCCAGCAACGCGTCGATCGGCCGATAGGGTTCGTCGTACAAGGCCACTTCAGCCGCGCGATAGAGTCGGGATGAGACGCCTTCCAGCGACAGGACCAGCTGGCCCTTCAACTGGCTGATTCCGGTGGCGATTTCCTCGTCTGACATCTCGCCGCCGGCGACGGCATTCATCGCGGCACACACGACAGCGTAGGCCTCGCGCGCCTGCTCTGGCGCTGTTGCGAGGTAGACGCCGTGCTGGCCGTTGTCGAGAAACGTGTTGTAGAACGAGTAGACATTGTACGCCAGCCCGAGCTCCTCGCGCACCTGCTGGAACAGGCGTGAACTCATGCCACCACCGAGCAATGCCGACGCCACGGCCAGCGCATTGCGCTGATCGGACGAATGCTTCGGCGCATCGCAGGCCATCACGATGTGGGTCTGCGCGATGTCCTTGCGCTTGACATGGCTGTAACCGCGCGTGATCGCGTCGGGCACGCTCGGCGCTGGCAGGAATTCACTGACGCCACGTGCGCGAGTCGCCCATCCCGTCTGATCGAGCACGTCGAGCAACCTCTCATGCGAGACGTTGCCCGCCGCAGCGAGCACGATCTGCGGCGGATGGTATGCTCGTTCGTGCCATGCGCGCAGGTCACTCGCCTGCAAGCGCTTGACCGTGGTTGGTGTGCCAAGAATCGCATGCCCGTACGGATGTCCGGGGTACATGCGATTGGCGTGCAACTCGAAGACGATGTCGTCCGGTGTGTCGTCCACCATCGCGATCTCTTCGAGAATGACTTTGCGTTCGAGGCGCAGGTCATCATCACGCAGCAATGGCTGGAAGCAGAGCTCGAACAAGACGTCCGAGGCTTCGCCGAGGTGCTCATCGAGCACGCGCGCCTGGAAGGAGGTGTGCTCGCGCGTGGTGTACGCGTCGAGAGAGCCTCCCAGTACTTCGAGCGACAGCGCCAGCGCTTTCGCGCTGTATTTCGCAGTGCCCTTGAACACCATGTGTTCGAGCAGGTGTGCGATGCCCATCTGCTCCGGGTGTTCGTGCATGGAACCCGAACGCACCCAGGCCCCGATGGCGACTGACCGCACTCCCGGAACGAATTCCGAGAGTACGGTCAGGCCATTCGGCAGCACCGTGCGCGAGACGCCTGTCTCAGGCGACGTCGCGAGGGCAATCATTACCGGCGGCGGGGGGCGCCGCGCGAACCACCGCGATCACCGCGCTCCTCACCACCCGACGACTCACGCGGAGCCGATGGCTCGCGCTCGACGTAGCCTTCCGGCTTCGGCAGCAGCGCCTTCATCGACAGTCGGAGGCGGCCACGCTCGTCACGATCGATGAGCTTGACCGTCACGCGCTCGCCCTTCTTGAGCACATCTTCCGTCTTGTCCACACGCTCCCACTTGATCTCGGAGACGTGCAGCAGGGCCTCGGTGCCCGGCATGATCTCGACGAATGCACCGAAGGCGGTGATCGACTTCACCGTGCCTTCGTAGGTGTCGCCAACGATCGGCTCGGCCGTGATGGCCTTCACCATCTGCTTCGCGCGTTCCATCGCTTCACCGCCAACGGCGGCGATGGTGACGAGGCCTGAGTCATCAACCGTGAGTTCAGCGCCCGTCTCGTCCTGGATGCCGCGGATCGTCTTGCCCTTCGGACCAATCAGGTCACCGATCTTCTCGGGGCTGATCGTCAGCGTCACGATGCGCGGTGCATACTGCGAGAGTTCTGCATTCGGGCCGTTGAGGGCCTTCGCCATCTCGCCGAGGATGTGCAGGCGGCCTTCCTTGGCCTGCGCCAGCGCTTCGGTCATGATCTTGAGGTCCAACCCGTCGATCTTGATGTCCATCTGGATCGAGGTGATGCCATGCTCCGTGCCGGCCACCTTGAAATCCATGTCGCCGAGATGGTCTTCGGTGCCGAGGATGTCGGTCAGGATCGCGTACTTCTTGCCTTCCTTGATCAAGCCCATCGCCACACCAGCAACAGCGGCCTTGATCGGCACGCCGGCATCGTAGAGCGACAGCGAGCTGCCACACACCGACGCCATCGAGCTGGAGCCGTTCGACTCGAGAATTTCCGACACGATGCGAACCGTGTACGGGAATTCCTCGAAGGGCGGCAACACGGCCTGGATCGCACGCTCGGCCAGGTTACCGTGGCCGATTTCGCGACGGCTGGTGCCACGCATCGGCTTCGCTTCGCCAGTGCTGAACGGCGGGAAGTTGTAGTGGAGCATGAACGACTTCGTCTGCTCCTGCGGATCGTCGATCGAGTCGAGACGCTGCACATCATTGCCCGTGCCGAGCGTGACGGCGACGAGTGCCTGCGTCTGGCCACGCGTGAACAGCGAGGAGCCGTGGACGCGCGGGAGCAGGCCGGTCTCGATCGTGATCTGGCGCACTTCGTTCACCGCACGACCATCGACACGCTTCTTGGTGTCGAGGACCTGTGCGCGCAACGCATCGTATTCCATGCCATCGAGGATGCTACCGGCATCCTTGCCCATGTCCGGCGACTCGGCGATGATCTGCGCGGCGACTTCGCGCTTCACTGCTTCGATTGCCTTCACACGGGTGGCCTTGTCGGCCTGGTTCAACGCCTTGGCAATCTTCTCCGAGGCGAGATCGCCGACGCGCTTCACGAGGTCAGCGGCGGGCTCGTGCTTCGCCCACGCCATCTGTTCCTTCTTGTCGGACTTCGCGAGCAGCTCTTCCTGCATCACGATCAATTCCTTGATGCCCTTGTGCGCGACGGTGATCGCCTCGACGACATCATCCTCGCTCACTTCCAGTGCACCACCTTCGACCATCATGATCGAATCGGCGGAGCCGGCGACCATCATGTCGATGTCGCTGTACTCGAGCTGCTGGAACGTCGGGTTGAGCACCCACTTGTCCTGGATGCGACCAACGCGGACGCCGGCAATCGGCTTGTTCCACGGCGCCTGCGACGACGCCAGCGCGAAGCTGGTGGCGAGCAGCGCGAGCGTGTCGGGCTTGTTCTCCTGGTCAGCCGAGATCACGTAGATCACGACCTGCACTTCGTTCTGGAAGCCTTCCGGGAAGAGCGGTCGGATCGAGCGATCGACGATGCGACAGGTCAGGATTTCGTTGTCTGACGGTCGGCCTTCGCGCTTGATGTAGCCACCCGGAATCTTGCCGGCGGCGTAGGTCTTTTCCTTGTATTCGACCGTCAGCGGGAAGAACGGAAGTGAGCTCTTGTTCTCGCTCACCGTGACGGCGGCAAGGACCATCGTCTCGCCGTAGGTAACCAGTGCAGACCCAGCGGCCTGCTTCGCCATGCGGCCCGTCTCGATGACGAGCTTGCGGCCGGCGAACGTCTTTTCAATTCTTTGCATCACGTGTGGGAATCGGCTGCGGGAAACGCAAAACGCGCGGGACGTCCGATGACGCCCGCGCGATTGCCATTGAGGCCCGGATTAATACCGGAGGCCAAGGTCTGCGATGATCTTCCGGTATCCGGCCAGATCGGTCCGCTTCAGATAGTCGAGAAGGCGACGACGTCGCCCAACCATCTTCAGCAAGCCTTGACGACCGTGATGGTCCTTCTTGTGCGTACGGAAGTGACCAGTGAGGTAGTTGATCCGTTCCGTGAGAATCGAGATCTGCACGTGCGTTGAGCCGGTGTCGGTCTCGTGCTGACGGTGCTTCTCGATTGCTGCAGCCTTTTCGAATGCCATGCGTCCTGGGTCTGCGCGGCGACCGCGCGTCCGAATGTCCTGAATGATCGTAAGCCCTGAAGAATACAGACCCTACGGGCGGATGTAAAGCGTTGCGGCGACTCTACCTCCGCCGGGCCCGGGTCAACCCCGGAAATGCCCCAACAACTGCGACCCGACTCGCGCCAGATCGTTGAACGTCGTGGTGATCAACAGCAGGAGGACGAGCCCCACGCCAGCGTACATGATCAGCCCCTTCGCGCGCTCACCGAGGGGCTTGCCGCGCGCCGCCTCGATCAGCGCCAGCACTACCTGCCCGCCGTCCAGCACGGGCACCGGCAGCAGGTTCAGCACGGCGATGTTGATGCTGATGAACGCCATCAACATGAGCACGCCAGCCAGGCCGCCAGCCTTCGCCGTCTGGAAGGACGCCTGTGCGATCATGATCGGCCCCCCCAGCTGGCGCGCCGAGACATTCCCGGAGAGCAGCCCACCCAGCACGTCGATCGTGCCGACCACCTTGTCCCACGTGTATGCCAACCCTTCCGACACCGCGTCGACAGGCCCCACGGACACGCGCGAGGAGGCGGCGCCGATACGACCGATCGAACGCACCGCCCCGTTCTGCGGATTGGTATCCACGGTCGCCGAGGGCGTGATGGTGAGCGTGACCGGCGCGCCCGCACGGATGACCTCGAACGGAATCGCGGTGCCCGACTTCGTGGTCACCACCGAGACGAGATCGGTCCAGGTCGAGATCTTCGTGCCGGCAATCGAGACCACACTGTCGCCGGCCAGCAGCCCGCCGGCCGCCGCCGGTGTCGCGGGCAGCACCGAGCCGATCACCGCCGCCTGGTTCGGCGCCCCGGTGGCCATCAGGACGCCCGACACCACCACGATCGCGAGCAGAAAATTCATGGTCACGCCGGCCAGCATCACGATCAGCTTGGCCAGCAGCGGCTTGGACTCGTACCAGCGGTTGACCGGCACGGGCTTGGGGCCAAATGGCACCATCGCGTTCGGGTCCCACGGCACGCCCGGTTCACCGCGCGTGGATGATTCGTCCATCGCCCCACGACCGGCGCCGCCCTCGAAGGCGGCCATCGACTCGTCCTCGCGCGAGGCCATCCGGACGTAGCCGCCCAGCGGAAAGAGCGACAGGCGATAGTCGGTTTCCCCGCGGCGGAACCCCCAGACGCGGCGTCCCCATCCCAGGGAGAAGACTGGGGCATAGATCCCGACGGCCTTCGCTGCCAGGAAGTGGCCCAGCTCATGAACGAAGACGACCAGGCCGAAGACCAGCAGCGGCGCCAGCAGGGGCAAAATTCTCATGCAAACTCCCGCACATGGGCCCGCGCCGATGCATCGGCCGCCACCAGTGCCTCGAGGGTATCTCCAGCCACATCACCCAGCGCGTCCAACGCGCTGGCAATCGCCCGCGCAATGTCGCCAAAGGTCAGTTCACCATCCAGAAAGCGCGCCACCGCCATTTCGTTCGCCGCATTGAAGACGGCCGGCGCTGCGCCGCCGCGTCGTCCCGCCGCAATTCCCAAACCAAGCGCCGGGAAGGCGTCGTGCCGCACGGGCTCGTAGGTCAGGGGCGACAGCGCGACGGGGTCGAACGCGGGTACCCCCGAATCGATGATGCGATCCGGATGTGTGAGGGCGTACAGCACCGGCAATTCCATGCTCGGCACGCCGAGTTGCGCCAGCACGCTGCCATCCACGAACTCGACGAACGAATGCACGACACTCTGTGGATGCACCACGACATCGATCCGGTCGTACGGAATGCCGAACAGGTGATGCGCCTCGATCACTTCGAGCGCCTTGTTGGCCAGGGTGGCGCTGTCGATCGTGATCTTTCGTCCCATCGACCAGGTGGGATGATTGAGCGCGTCGGTAACGGTAGCCGACTGCACCCGTGCACTGTCCCAGGTGCGGAATGGTCCGCCTGAAGCCGTGATGATCAGCCGGCGCACCTCCGCCATCGGTCGCCCCGCGATGCACTGGAGGATGGCAGAGTGTTCGCTGTCGACCGGCACCAGTTCGCCGCCACCACGTACGGCGGCAGCGGTCACCAGGCCGCCGGCCATCACGAGTGTCTCCTTGTTCGCCAGCGCCACCCGCTTTCCGGCCCCCAGCGCTGCCAGCGTCGCACGCATACCAGCGGCACCCACCACCGCGTTGATGACGGTGTGTACGTCATCGCGCGTGGCCGCCGCGACGAGGCATTCGGCGCCGGTGGCCCAGGACGGATCGGCATCGTCGGTCGGTTGCACCATGCCGACGAAAGAGGGCGCGTATTCGGCCACCTGTGCGCGCAGCAGGGGCGCATTGCTGTGGGCCGTCAGCGCACGCACCGCAAAGCCCGCACGTTGACGGGCCAGCACACGCAACGCCGTCGTGCCAACCGAGCCTGTCGATCCGAGAACGGCCACACCGCGCGGCGTCATGACTGTGGCGCGGGAATCAGCAGCACGTTGAGCAGGAGGGCGGCAACCGGCAAGACGAAGAGCAGGCTGTCAACGCGATCGAGAAATCCGCCGTGTCCCGGCAACAGGTTGGAACTGTCCTTGACGGCCGCTTCGCGCTTCAGCAGCGATTCGAACAGGTCACCAAGCTGCGCGGCGGCGGCGATCAACACTCCAAACGCGACGATGCCAGCGGGCGACAATCCGAGCTGCCCCTGTGGCACCAACAGGTAGCGGACGTACAGCCACGCCATCACGACACTCAGGGCGACGCCGCCCAGCGATCCCTCGACCGTCTTGGCCGGACTCACGCTCGGCATCAGCTTCGTGCGACCAATCAAGCGGCCGACGAAATACGCACCCACGTCCGACGCCCACGTCAGCAGCACCGGGAACAAGAGCACGAGGCACTGTCCCACGCGTCCGATCGCGTAGTTGTGATAGCGCAGGTCGTACGCAAAACTCAGCATGCCGCCGGTGTACATCACGATGAAGAGGCTGGCCGCAGCTACTGCCAGTGGGCGTTGGTCGAGGCGGCGCGCAAAAATCGTGACGGTCATCAGGACCAGCAAACCCACCGCGAACCAGGCGGGGCTCGGCCGCAGCACATCGAGCCGAATGCCGTGCGACAGGAGTGGCAGCGAGGCGGCCAGCGCGATCGTCAGTCCGTCAAGCGTCTCGATGCCCGTCTTGTGGGCCATCCGACAGAGCTCCCACGCGGCGACACCAGCGACGACGCTCAGCAGTGTGGCGAGCGCCGCGTCACCGAACCACGCTGCGGCAACGGCGATTGGGGCGAGAATCAGCGCGACGATGACGCGCTTGGCGAGCTCCGACATCCCGCTTGTCAGACGGAAACCTTTCCGTACCGACGCTCGCGTCGCTTGTAGTCGAGGATCGCCGTAAAAAGATCACGGCGTCCGAAGTCGGGCCAGAGCACACCCGAGATGTAGAACTCGGTGTAGGCGAGCTGCCAGAGGAGGAAGTTCGAGACGCGCTGCTCGCCCGAGGTGCGAATCAGCAGGTCCGGGTCCGGCATGCCCGCAGTCATCAGGCGACCGCTGATGGCTTCCTCGTCGATGTCCGCGGGCGAAATGATGCCCTGCGCCACATCGCGAGCGAGTGACTGTGTCGCCCGCACCAGCTCCGTGCGGCTGCCGTACGAGATGAAGATGTTCAGGTGCAGCGTGTCGTTGTGCGCGGTGGTGCTTTCCACCAGCTCGACGGCCTGCCGCGCGCCCTCGGTGAGCCGCTCGCGTTCGCCAAGGATGCGCACCCGCACCCCGCGCGCCGACAACTCGGCGACTTCCTTCGCGATGTACTCCTCGAGCAGCGACATCAACGCCGACACCTCAGTCGTCGGTCGCTGCCAGTTTTCCTGCGAAAAGGCGAACAGCGACAGGTGCTGCACGCCTGCCTCGATGGCCCCGTGGACGACTTCACGCACTGCCTTCATGCCGGAGCGATGCCCGAGGGGACGCGGCATGAAGTGCTTGCGCGCCCAGCGTCCGTTGCCATCCATGATGATGGCAACATGCCGCGGCGGTGCGCCAGCCAGCTTGACCTGTTCGAGCAGGTCAGGCGTCGACAGTGTGGAAGTCGTTGCCACAGCGAGGCTCAGACGGCCATGATCTCGGCTTCCTTCGCCTTCACCGCCGCTTCGATCTTGGCAATGAAGTCGTCGTGAAGCTTCTGCAGCTCCTTCTCGGCCTGCTTCACCTCATCCTCCGACACGCTCTTCAACTTCTTCAGCTTGTCGCGGGAATCGGTGCGTGCGTGACGGATCGCCACGCGACCGTCCTCCGCCAGGTTGTGCAACATCTTCACCAGCTCCTTGCGGCGCTGTTCGTTCATCGACGGGAGCGGCACGCGGATCACGTTGCCCTGGTGCGCGGGATCGAGGCCGAGATCCGACTCGCGGATCGCCTTCTCGATCGCCTTCACCTGTCCCTTGTCGAACGGTGTGACGAGCAGCGTGCGCGCCTCGGGCGCCGAGATCGACGCGACCTGGTTGAGCGGCACGTACGAGCCGTATGCCTCGACCTGGATCGTGTCGAGCATGTTCGGGGACGCCTTGCCAGTCCGCACGGTTGCGAACTCGCGCTTGGCGTTCTCGATGCCCTTCTCCATGCCTGCCTTCGTGGCCTTCAGAATGTCAGGGATCATGAGACGAAGGTTCCGACGCGTTCACCACGCACTGCGCGGGCAATCTCGCCGGGAGTGTGAGTGTTGAGGACGATCAGGGGCAGCGAGTTTTCCTTGCAGAGCGTGATGGCCGTCTGGTCCATCACTGCAAGCTCGCCGAGCATGACGTCGCGGAAACTGACCGTCTCGTACTTGACGGCATTCGGGTCCTTCTTCGGGTCGGCCGAGTACACGCCGTCCACACTGGTGGCCTTGATGATGACATCCGCCTTCATCTGGATGCCGCGCAGCACAGCCGCCGTGTCGGTGGAGAAATAGGGGTTTCCCGTGCCGGCCGCGAAGAGGACGATGCGGCCCTGCTCGAGGTGGCGCATGGCGCGTCGACGAATGTATGGCTCGGCCAGTTCTTCCATGCGAATCGCCGTCATCACGCGCGTATCCACACCACGCTTCTCGAGCTGGTCCTGCAGCGCGAGAGCGTTGATCACCGTGCCCAGCATGCCCATGTAGTCGGCGCCGACTCGATCCATGCCATTCTGGGCCAGCTGCGCGCCCCGCACGATGTTCCCGCCACCGATCACGAGACCGACGCGGGCCCCGAGATCGACGACTTCCTTGATCTGCTCGCAGAAGAACGAAATGCGGTCGAAATCGAAGCCGACCTTCCGGTCACCTGCAAGCGCCTCACCGGAGAGCTTGATGAGGACGCGCGGATAGCGGAGGGCGGCCTCGCCGCCCTCCGCCGCCGGTGCTGCGTTGGCGGAATCGCTCACGCGTCGCCGAGCGCAAAGCGGACGAAGCGCGTCACGGTGATCTCCGTGCCGGCCGCCTTGCCCGTTTCGCGGACCAGGTCCGTGATCGTCTTCTTCGGCTCACGTACCCACGGCTGCGAAATGAGGGACATGTCCTTGAAGAACGCCTCGAGCTTGCCCGTCGCGATCTTCTCGATCATCGCTTCCGGCTTGCCGCTCTGCCGTGCCTGGTCTTCGGCGATACGCTTTTCCTTCTCGACCAACTCCGGCGCGATACCGCTGCGATCGAGTGCCAGCGGGTTCATCGCCGCTGCGTGTTCGGCGATCGCCTTGAGCATGGTCTGCACCGGCTCGCTGGTTGCGACCTCCGCGTTTCCAAGCGACGCCTCGACGAGCACGCCAACCTTGGCGTTGTGATGCGTGTACATGCCGACCGCGCCGTTGCCGATGGCAAAGCGCGCGATGCGTCGGACGTTCACCACTTCGCCGAGCTTGGCGGAGCGTTCCTTCACGACTTCATCCAGCGTCTTGCCGCCTTCGCTGCCAACCGGCGCCGCGAGGAGGGCTTCCGCATCCGTGGCGTCCGTGTGGAGCGCGTGCTGCAGGACGACATCGACGAGCGCCTTGAAGTCGTCGGTGCGCGCGACGAAGTCCGTTTCGCAGTTCACTTCAGCCAGCACACCAACAGCCGCGTCAGCCGAGACCGCGCTGCCGATCATACCTTCGCTGGTGGTGCGTCCTGAGCGCGATTCCGCCTTCGCGATGCCCTTCTTGCGGAGGTATTCGACGGCGGCGTTGATGTCGCCGTTCATCTCGGTGAGCGCCTTCTTGCAGTCCATCATGCCGGCGCCAGTGCGCTGCCGCAGTTCCTGGACGTCCTTGGCCGTAAAATTCATCGTCGTCATGGTCGAGAGACCGGATCAATCGGGATTGTGGAAACGCCGCCGGCTGGAGGCCGACGGCGTTGGGAAGCTTACTCCGAACGCAGGAGCGCGGGTAGCCGCGCTCCTCGCGGTGCGAGCTGGTTACGACGCGTCGTCGGTCGACTCGACCGCAGCGGCAGCGTCGGGACCGCGCAGGCGGGCCTGAATCGCTTCCGGCTTGGCGCGGCGACGGCGGCGCTGTCCACCCTGCGCGCCTGCTCCGCCAGCACCCTGACCGGCGCCCTGGCCGCCACCCTGCCCACCGCCACGACGACCACGGTCATCACCACGACCGGCTGACTCCATGCCGCGATCCGAGCTGTAGGTGCTTTCCTCGGACTCTTCCTCGACCGTACGGGTCGGGGCTTCGCGACGGGCTTCCGAGATCACGTCCGCGATGGCGCGGGCGATCAACTCGACGGAGCGAATGGCGTCGTCGTTACCAGCCACCGGCACGGTGAGCAGGTCCGGATCGGCATTCGTGTCGGCGATGGCAATGATCGGAATGCCAAGCTTGTTCGCTTCGCTGACGGCGATGTTTTCCTTCTTCGCGTCGACGACGAACATCAGGCCCGGCAGGCGCGTCATGCTGGAGATGCCCGACAGGTTCTTCGACAACTTGTCGCGCTGACGACGCATCATCAGCTGTTCCTTCTTGGTGTAGTTCGAGAAACCGCCGCCTTCCTCGCTGCCGGCCTCGAGCTCCTTGAGCTTCTTGAGCTGCTTCTTGACCGTCCCGAAGTTGGTCAGGAGGCCGCCGAGCCAGCGCTCGGTGATGAACATCGAGCCGCAGCGCTCAGCTTCCTGGGCGACGATGGCCTGGAGCTGCTGCTTGGTGCAGACGAAGAGCACCTGCTCACCGCGGAGCACGACTTCGCGTGCCAGCTTCTGGGCGAGCTCGAGCTGCTTGAGCGTCTTCTGCAGGTCGATGATGTGGATGCCGTTGCGTTCCGCGAAGATGAACTTGCGCATCTTCGGGTTCCAGCGGCGGGTCTGGTGGCCGAAGTGTACACCGGCCTCCAGGAGCTGTTCGATCGTGGGCTGTGCCATGTCAGGTCAATCTGAAGGTTGGATCCGCCGCCCCCGTCAACACACATCGCAACCGGCTTGGCCGGCACCAGCGAGTGCTCAGGAGGCGTGAGAGATACGAGCAGTGTGGTGGTGCGGCGCAAGGCACCGCACCACCACGACAACGACTAGCGCTTGCTGAACTGGAACTTCTTGCGGGCGCCCGGCTGGCCCGGCTTCTTGCGCTCGACCGACCGCGCATCACGCGTCAGGAGACCGAACTCACGAAGCTTCTTCTTGTGGTCGGCGTTGATCTGCACGAGCACGCGGGCAATCGCGAGGCGCAACGCACCGGCCTGGCCAGCCTGGCCGCCACCGGTGAGGTTCGCCTTCACGTCATAGCCACCGATCGTGTCGGTGACCGTAAACGGCTGCTGGATCGACGTCACCAGCGACGGACGCGGGAAATAGTCGCCCAACGTGCGGCCACCATTGATTTCCCACTTGCCCGTGCCCGGCGTGATGTAGACGCGGCACACCGCTTCCTTGCGGCGGCCGACGGCGTGAAGCTGTTCGGTCGCCATTACTTGGTCGCTCCCTTCGCTGCGGTCAACGTGAGTTCCTGCGGCTTCTGCGCCACGTGATCATGCGTCGGGCCGGCAAATACGCGCAGCTTGCGACGAAGGTGGCGGCGGGCGAGGTCGGTCTTCGGCAGCATGCCATAGACCGCCTTCTCGATCACGCGCTCCGGGTGCTTCTCGATCATGTCGGCAAAGGCGGTGTACTTCTCGTGACCCATGTAGCCGGTGTGACGGAAGTACGTCTTCTGCTCGGCCTTGCGACCAGTGACGCGCACCTTGCTGGCGTTGATCACGACGACGAAATCGCCCGTGTCAGCGTGCGGCGTGAACATCGGCTTGTGCTTGCCGCGAATGACCTTCGCGACTTCTGCGGCGAGACGACCGAGGACCATGCCTTCGGCGTCCACCACCCACCAGGCATGATGCAGATCAGCTGGCTTCGGGCTATACGTCTTTTGCGACGGATGCATCTGACTACCCACAAATTTGAACCCACGCCTCACCGGTGCACATTGCAACCCGGGTCTCGGCCCCCTCGCAAGGGTGTTTTGGACAGACCCGAAGCATAGCCAGCCAGCGAAGTCCCGTCAACACAACGGGTTAGGACGGGCCGCCGGGAGACGGAAGCGGACCCGACGAAACCTTCGGCAACCGTCCGGACGTACGGTGACTCCAAGAGCCGTGCCGCATCTCGGCACCTCCCCCTCTTCGCCGTCCCGACGATGCTGCTCCCCGCCCTCCTGCTCCAGATCGCCCTCGCAACGCCGGCGTCGCCGCCCATGGTGGACCCGGCCCCACGCCGGTCGACGCTGCCCGCCGAGGCGCCAAAATATCGCCCGTCCCGTACCCAGCGAGCCCCGGTGATCGACGGCCGTGACGACGATGCGATGTGGCGCGGGACGCCAGCCATCAACGACTTCCGAGTCTTCGATCCGACGGAGGACGGCGAGCCCACCGTCCGGACCGAGGCCCGGCTCGCGTATGACGCCCGCAATCTGTACGTCCTCGTCCGCAGCTTCGACCCGCGCCCTGACAGCATCCTGTCCGTGCTCCAGCGCCGCGACGGGTTCTCGCTCTCCGACGACATCATCGTCGGCGTCGATTCGTATCACGACAAGCGAACGGGCTACATGTTCCGCCTCACTGCCGCCGGCGCCATGGCGGACGGCTACATGTTCAACGACGGCGAGGAAGACTGGGGCTGGAATGCCGTGTGGCAGGGCGCCGCTCGGGTGGACTCCCTGGGCTGGATCGCCGAGTTCAAGATTCCCCTGAGCCAGCTTCGCTACGTGCCGAGCGGTGAGAACACGATGGGCGTGTTCATCACGCGTCGCGTGGCGCGCCGGGGTGAACGCATCGCCTGGCCGCTGATCCGGCGCTCGAAGACCGGCTCGGTGAGCCAGTGGGCGGATGTCCCCGGATTTCTCGGGCTCTCCGCGCCGCGCCGTGTCGAACTGATGCCGTACAGCGTGGCACGTTATGGCTACAAGCCGCTCGGCGATGGGACGCCGCGCAGCGCTGGCGCGACGCAGTTCGGCGCCGACCTGAAGCTGGGCCTGACATCGAACGTGACGCTCGATGCCGCGATCAATCCGGACTTCGGCCAGGTCGAAGCCGATCCGGGGGTGCTCAACCTGAGCGCGTTCGAACAGTTCTACGCGGAACGCCGCCCGTTCTTTCTCGAGGGTAGCGGCATCTTCCGCTACGACATCGACTGCAACGATGGTGACTGCACCGGCCTGTTCTATTCACGTCGCATCGGTCGGTCGCCACAACTCGGTGGTGCGTACGGCGACGCCGCGTCACCCCAGCAATCGTCGATTCTCGGCGCCGCGAAGGTCACGGGTCGGCTCGGCAACGGCTTGTCGATCGGGTTGCTCGACGCTGTGACGAATCGGGTGCAAGGCACACAGGCGCGCACGATCGAGCCGATGACCAACTACGGGGTGGTGCGGCTGCAGCAGGACTTGCACGGCGGCAACTCGGGAATCGGCCTCATGGTGACGAACACCACACGTCGCAACGACGAATGGACGCGCGACGTGTTGCGGGGAGATGCATGGACTGGCGGGCTCGATGCACGCCACCGTTTCGGCGGCAATCGATTCCAGTTCTCGGCCCAGTTGGCGGGGAGTCGGGTCACCGGAACTCCCGAGGCGATCGCGCTGACACAGACGTCGAACGTCCATCTCTACCAGCGTGCGGATGCATCGCACCTGACGTATGACAGCACACGCACGTCGATGGCCGGCAGCATGGCGCAGATGTCGCTCGACAAGCAGGGCGGCGGCATCACGCGCTTCAACACCAGTGTGTGGTACATGACGCCAGGATTCGAGATCAACGACCTGGGCTTCCGGACGCGCGCCGATGAGATGGGAACGTCGGCGTGGCTGGGCATCCGGCCGACGAAACCGTTCGGCATCTTCCGTCGCGGCTCGCTGAACTTCAACGGGTTCTCGACCTGGAACACCGGCGGCCTGTCGATCGGCAATGGTGGCAACATCAACGGCAACGGACAGTTCAAGAATTTCTGGAGTGCCTATATGGGCACCGGCATCAACAACGTGTTCGCGACGTACAGTGATCGGGATGCGCGTGGTGGCCCGGCGGTGTACCGGCCGCGCCGGATCCAGATGTGGATGGGCACCGATGGCGACAGCCGCAAGGCGATCGCGCCAAGCTTCAATGCCTTCGGTGGCCGTCGCCTCGACGGCCGGGGCAGCAACTGGGATCTCGGCGTCGGCGCGCAGTTCCGCGTCGGTGGGCAACTGAACGGCAGCGTGAATTTCGGTTACGGTCGCAACATCGATGACCAGCAGTGGCTGGGAAACTTTGTCGACTCGGGGTCAACCGCGACGTCGTACACCTTCGCACGGCTATACCAGTCCACCAGTTCCGTCACGTTCCGCCTCAACTACACCATCACGCCGCGGTTGAGCGTCGAGAGTTATCTGCAGCCGTTCGTGAGCGTCGGGCAGTACACCGACTGGCGTGCGCTGAACGATGGACGCGCCAAGGATCCGGCATTGCGCTTCCGTCCATACACGGCGCGCGGCGCGCCAGAAGGCTTCCGCTTCGGCCAGCTGCGCACGAATAACGTGGTGCGGTGGGAATATCGCCCAGGGTCAGTGTTGTTCTTCGTCTGGACGCAGGGGCGTGACGCATTCACTGGCGGACCGACCGACTTCGGCGTACAGCCAGGATGGAGTGACCTGTTCGCGCAGCATCCGCAGAACGTCTTCCTGGTGAAAGCCAGCTATTGGTTCGGACGGTAGTGCGCGCAGGCGCCTGATCCTACAGGCGCGCTGAAAAGGCTGCACGACAGCCGACGCTGTCGTGCAGGCGATCAGGCCAGTTCGACGAGGATCGCGCCTTTCTGTACGGCCGTGCCGGCGATCACTCGCACTGCGGTGACGGTGCCCGGGCCCGCAGCGCGCAATTCGTTTTCCATCTTCATTGCTTCCATCACGATCAGGCCCTGCCCGGCGACGACGACATCGCCAGGGGCGACCGAGACGCGTACGATCATTCCCGGCATTGGGGCCACCAGCGGCGCCGGACCGACCACACCGCCAGTGGCGGCAGCAAGGTCTCGAATGGCGCGAGTACGTGTGTCCAGCGCCTCGATCACATGGCGATGTCCGTTGAGCAACACCGTGTACTTGCCACGAGAGTCGCCGCGCCGCGCCACCACGCGATGCACGGCGCTGCCGATCGTCACCTGACGCACCGGTGATCCGGGCACGTCCGTCAAGTTGGCTTGCACGGGAACTCCGTCGATGCTGATTCCGTCAGGGCCGACTTCGACTTCGAAGCGTGTGCCTTCCGTTTCGACGATGTATTTCATCAGTCCTCCCTGTCGATCGTGCAGACCGTCTCGACATGCGATGTCTGTGGAAACATGTCGAACGCCTTCACCGCAGTCACGCGCCACCCAGCGCCGAGACGCGCGATGTCACGGGCCAGGGTTGCCGGGTCGCAACTGACGTAAACCACACGCTGCACACCCGCGGTCGCTGCGGCGATCATCGGGGGAACGGTTGCATCGACGCCCGCGCGCGGAGGATTGAGCACCACGACCGATGCCGGCAGGGCGTGTGGCAGCAGGTGCTCGACACGTCCGGTCAACACCCGAGACAGCGGATCCTCACGCAGGGCCGCGCCGGCGACTGCCGAGGCTTCCTGATCGAGTTCAATCGCCGTCACTCGACGACCGGCGCGCAGCAGTCGAGCCGCGAGCGCACCGCTCCCGGCGTAGGCATCGACCACGGCATCGGGAGCGAGGCTCTCGACCTGCGTCACCACATACTCGCGAAGCAACTCGGCTACGCGCGGATTGACCTGCGCGAAGCTGGCGCCGGCTTCCTGCACGGTACGCCGGTCGAATCGCATGGCACGGACTTCATCCTCACGCACCCACCAGATCGCATGGATGGCCGGTACACTCGCCACGATGGCATCAATCGCAGGCTGCTTCCACTGCGTGCCGCCTTCCACGGTCAGGGCGAGCCCGCCCGCTGCCAGCAACCGGATCGTGACTCGCAAGGCAACGGCGCGCGGCAGGTGTTCACTGGCGATCATCAGGTGGCGCCAGCCGTCCATCACTTCGGGCATCGCAAGCAGGCAGTCCTTCAGCTCGAAGAGTTGCGTGCCCTCACCGGCGACATGCATTCCCGCCAGCCAGCCGCTCGGACGGAGTCGATCGCGCTGCAGTGCCAACGTCAGCGTGTTGCGATAGTGCCAGGGATCCGAGCTCGGCACGACCTCGACGGCGTCCACGGACTGCTTGCCGATGCGGACCAGCGCGTCACGAATCAGCTCGCCCTTGATCGCCAGCTGTGACGGATACTTGATGCCTTGCAATTGGCATCCACCACATCGGTCGCCGTCGTAATGCTGGCAGGGCGCCGGCTCGCGATCGGGGGAGACCGTCACCTGCGACAGGATCTTGCCACGGGCGAAGGTACGTTGCCGGATCAGCGAGACGGAGACGACATCACCAGGAATGGCGCGCGGTACGAACACCACCATGCCGTCGTGCCGTGCGACACCATCACCACCAGCTGCGATGCGCTCGATCGTCACGGTCGCGGTTTCGCTCATGCGCCCCGCAATCCTTCGCTGCGCGCGGCGCGTTGCCACGCCGACATCGGTTCGACGTGCGTGCCCTGCACTGCGGAGGGTCGCACGGTGTTGCGGTCACGCTCGGCCATCAGTGCGGCCGCGATCACCGCCGCGCGCACGTCGTCCGCTGGCGGCTTCACCGCGCTCAACTCAGGCAATTTTGCTTCCAACCATTGAATGGTGATGTCACCGCGGCGGAATTCCTCGTCCTCCATCATGCGAAGATGGAATTCGCGCGAGGTCTCGACGCCTTCTATCTCCAGTTCGAGCAATGCACGGTGCATGCGCGCGATGGCGGCGTCACGTGTGGCGGCGTACACGATCAGCTTCGCCAGCATCGGATCGTAGAACAGGCCGATCTCGCTGCCCACCTCGACACCGCCGTCCCAACGCACACCGGGACCGGAGGGGATCTGCATCGACGTGATGCGTCCGGTGGAGGGCAGGAATCCGTTCTGGAAGTCTTCGCTCGTGATGCGGCACTCGATGGCCCATCCGCGTGGCGAGATCAACTCCTGCACGAACGGAAGACGATCGCCGGCGGCGATGCGAATTTGCCATTGCACGAGGTCGATGCCCGTCACGAGCTCCGTGACCGGATGCTCGACCTGGATGCGCGTGTTCATCTCCAGGAAGTAATAGTTGCCGTGCCGATCGAGGAGGAATTCGCAGGTGCCGGCATTCACATACCCAGCGGCACGTGCGGCAGCCACGGCGGTGGCGCCCATTTTCGCCCGCAGCTCTGGCGTCACGGCGACACTCGGCGCTTCCTCGATCATCTTCTGGTGACGGCGCTGCACCGAGCATTCCCGCTCGCCCAGGTGAAGCATCGTGCCATGCGTGTCACCGAGCACCTGAATCTCGATGTGACGCGGGCCCTCGATGTATTTCTCGACGTATACGGCGTCATCGCCGAACGCATTCAGCGCTTCACGTTGCGCAGAGGCGAGCGCGGCTTCGAGTTCATCGGCCTGTCGTACGACACGCATGCCCTTGCCGCCACCGCCGGCTGCGGCTTTCAGCAGCACCGGAAAGCCGAACTGCTTCGCGACCACCAGCGCTTCATCCGCGTCACGCAACGCGGTCGTCGTGCCAGGCACGACGGGCACACCTGCGGCAACGGCCAGTGTCCGCGCGGCCGTCTTGCTGCCCATGGCACCAATCGCTTCCGCAGGAGGTCCGACCCACACCAGCCCGGCGTCCCTCACGGCGCGAGCGAACCATTCGCGTTCGGAGAGGAATCCGTAGCCCGGATGAATCGCCTCGGCGCCGGTCTGTCGGGCCGCGTCAAGGATCCGATCGCCGAGCAGATAGCTCTGGGCGGCGGGAGCGGGACCGATGTTCACCGCTTCATCCGCCTCGCGGACGTGCGGTGCGGTGGCATCAGCGTCGCTGTACACCGCGACACTGCGCACCCCCAGTTCACGACAGGCGCGGATGACGCGAAGAGCGATCTCGCCACGATTGGCGACGAGCAACTTGGAAAACACAGGCGCGGCAGTCGAAGAGGACTTACGCCGGAGTCCGGCGTCGGATCGAGAGAGTCAACTTAGCGCCCGAGGGCCGGAGTTTGTCCCTCGATCTCGATCTCTACCGGTTGGATCGGTCGCCAGGCCGGTCTCAGGCCGCGCGTCGGCGGCGGGCGATGACCAGCATCGCGCCGAAGCCGGTCAGCATCAGGACCCAGCTCGAGGGCTCAGGCACGACGTTCGTGCGCACGAGGAATTCCTGCGTGCCACCGTACCCGCCATTCACCTCGACATTCGTGACAACAGCCCAGCTGTTCCGGTCGACGGATGACAGGTCAGCCTGCATTACCTGGGTGAGCCAGAACTGGACGTTGGCGTTGCTGGCCGCATCCGGATTGCCGGTCGACTGCAGGTTCCAGATCGCCCCCTGGATGCCCGCCCATTCGCTGGTGGACTGCGTGCTGAACTTCTCGGCCAGCCAGGCCATCTGCAGATACTTGGAGAAGCCGGCCGTACCGCCGAGCAGCTGGCCCTGACGGGTCAGCGACGCGATGTCGCTGGCGGAACTGGTGAGGAGCGTAATGTCGGCGAAGTAGGCCTCACCGTTGCGCAGCGAGTGATACAGGTCGACGCAAATCACCTGCTGGATGGAGCTGCTCAGCATGTCGAAACTGCCGTCGTGCGGACCGACGGTCAGCGGACCAGAACCGACGAAGAACGAGCTGAAGGCGACGTTGCCGGTGGTAGCCGTGACACGCGTATTCGTCACGTTGACGGGCAGCATGAGCTGGGCGCCGGCGGCGAAGGGTGCGCCGAACATGGCGGCAGCGAAGGCGACAGCAAACAGTTTGCGCATGAAAGTCGAAGAGGGTGGTGGCAGCGGTCCCGACCGCGGCACACCACCCTCCAAGGCACGACACGGACCAATGGCAGAGTCCGATTAAGGGCGCGAGGTTATTCCCTTGCCAGACAACGACTTACGAGGCAATGAAGCCTGACACCAGAAATCTGTGACGAATCAACGGCTCGATCGGGCGTCGCGACGATGCAACAGCAGAGCTCGTCAATGGGACAGTTGTCGCGACACAACAAAAGCCGAGCTCGAACAAACGACTGTTTAGAGCGGGATATTTCCGTGCTTCTTGGCGGGGTTCCGGTCACGCTTTCCTGCAAGGGTCTCGAGGGCATCGATCAGTCGCGGGCGGGTGTCCCGCGGGTCGATGATGTCGTCGACGTATCCCCAGGCCGCCGCCATGTACGGGTTTGCGAATTGCTGGCGGTACTCCTCGACCTTGGCGTCGGTGGCCTCGACGGGATCTGGCGCCTCGGCGATCTCACGCTTGTAGATGATTTCCACCGCACCCTTCGGGCCCATCACCGCGATTTCGGCCGTTGGCCACGCGACATTGAAGTCGCCGCGAATGTGCTTTGAACTCATGACGTCGTACGCGCCGCCGTACGCCTTGCGGGTGATGACCGTCAGCTTGGGGACCGTGGCCTCGCAGTACGCGTAGAGGAGCTTGGCACCGTGGCGGATGATGCCTCCGTGTTCCTGCGCGACACCGGGCAGGAAGCCAGGCACGTCCTCGAAGGTCACGATCGGGATGTTGAAGGCATCGCAAAAGCGGATGAACCGCGCGCCCTTCATCGAGGCCGAGATGTCCAGCACGCCCGCCAGCACGGCGGGCTGGTTGGCGACGATGCCAACACTAGCACCACCAAGATGTGCGAAGCCACAGATGATGTTCTGTGCATAGTCCCGATGCACTTCGTAGAACTCCCCATCATCCACGATCCGGCGGATGACGTCGTGCATGTCGTAGGGCTTGTTCGGATTTTCTGGCACGACATCGAGCAGGGCTTCGTCGCGCCGGTCACGCGGATCGGTGCCGGTCCCACGAGGCGCGTCAGCGAGGTTGTTCGACGGCACGAAGCGGAACAGTTCACGAATCTGCGTCAGGCAGGCGATCTCGGAGTCACAGGCGAAGTGTGCCACACCGGATGTTCCGGCGTGCGTATCAGCGCCGCCCAGCTCCTCCATCGTGACATCTTCGTGCGTGACGGTCTTCACGACATTGGGGCCGGTCACGAACATGTAGCTCGTCCCCCGCACCATGTAGATGAAATCGGTGATCGCAGGCGAATAGACCGCGCCACCGGCGCAGGGGCCGAGGATGGCAGAGATCTGTGGTACGACTCCGCTGGCGAGCGTATTCCGGAGGAAAATGTCGGCATACGCACCAAGTGCCACGACGCCTTCCTGAATCCGCGCGCCGCCGCTGTCGTTCAAGCCGATGACCGGTGCGCCATTGCGCACCGCGTGATCCATGATCTTGCAGATCTTCTTTGCATGCGCCTCGGCCAGTGACCCGCCGAGGACGGTGAAGTCCTGCGAGAAGACATAGACCAATCGGCCCTCGATCCGACCGTAGCCCGTCACCACGCCGTCGCCGTACACACCACCGGCGTCAGCTCGCGCGGTCACGAACTTGTCGATTTCGACGAACGATCCTTCGTCGAGCAGGATATCCAGGCGCTCACGTGCGGAGAGCTTGCCCTTGTCGTGTTGGGCTGCGAGGCGCGCGGCGCCGCCGCCAAGTTCAGCCTCGGCGCGACGGCGCTCGAGGAGGTCGAGTTTCTCAGTCATGGACATGTGGGCGGAAAGTAGCGGCCGCCCCCACAAGAGGCGACAGTAGACGGGAGCGTTCCGACAGTGGAGTTTGTGCTGCAATGGAGCGATGCGAGTCCTGCTGACGGGCGCACGGGCGCCTGCGACCCTCGAACTGGCCCGGCTTGGCGCGCGCGCTGGGTTCGAGGTGCACGTTGCGGACACCGGCGCGTGGCATATCTGTCGCGGCTCGCGGTTGATCGCGGCGTCGCACACTCTCCCGGCCCCACGTGATGGTCATACGGCCTACGCGACCGCGCTCAATCGCCTGACCCGCCGCCACCGGTTCGACGTGATCGTCCCCACTTGCGAGGAGGTATTTCACCTCGCGGCCATTCGGGACCAGCTCGACATCCCGGTTGCGTGCGAACCCCGCGCGCGATTGGCACCCCTGCACGACAAATGGCGCTTCGTGGAAAGCTGCACGGCAGCGGGATTGCACCCGCCGCGAAGCCACCTGTTCGATCGGACGAACGATCTGCGGTCACTCCAGGCCGGCCCGTACATCCTCAAGCCCAGGTTCTCGCGCTTCGCGACGCGCGTGCGCACCTGGCAGAGCAACGAGGCACTGCCACCGATTCCCGACAGTGAGGCGTCACAGTGGATGGCGCAGGAGTTCCTCGCAGGCGC
Organism: uncultured Gemmatimonadaceae bacterium; assembly: GCA_963740355.1. GTDB lineage: Bacteria > Gemmatimonadota > Gemmatimonadetes > Gemmatimonadales > Gemmatimonadaceae > JACMLX01. Next base: position 73,958 of record CAVUDW010000004.1, on the reverse strand, counting down.
AGCTCTCTGCACGTGGAGCAGCGCCCGGCATGGCAGGCTTCTGGCGCACACGACGTACGCCGTTGATGAAACGGCGGGCCCGCGTGGAGCGGCGATCGCGTTCCGGTCTGTGCGACACATGGCAGTGCGGCAATGGGTCGAGAAGTTCGTGGCGTTTCACGGCCTGAGCGGGCAGTTCGCATTCGACTTCATCGACGGTGCGAAAGGTGTGCGCGCCATCGAGTGCAATCCCCGATTGACCAGCGGCATTCACTGCTTTCGCGCCGTGCCAGCTGTGGCGGCAACTGTGTTCGCACCTGAGGGCGTCTCGCTCGATGCGCCGCTGGAACCCGCTGAAGGGTTACGGTTCCGCAGTCGGTTGGCGCTGCTCACATATGGGAAGCCTCGATACGCGGGACACGGCCTGCTGGATGACGCCGAGGACCCATGGCCGAGGCGCTTGCAGGCTCTTTCCTGGGCGGACCTGCTCGCGCGTTCGCTGATTGCGATGTCTGACCCGCGCCGCCTGAGCACGAGCGACATCGAATGGAACGGGGAATGACCACCGCGTCACCCGTGTCTCCTGACTCACTCTGGTCGCCGATGGTGCAATACGGCGCCGAGTGGTGCGCAGCGAACATTCACGCGAAGTGTCGGTGGCTGGATGTCTCAGGAGCGCGGTGGCGCGTCTCGCTCACAACAGCGACACCACGGAACAGTTATGTGGTGAGTGCCACCGGCCAATACCTCGACTACGCCGCAGAGGAGACGCGGCGGCTTCCCTCCCCTGTGACACGTGAAGTGTCGAGGATCGGGCTGGCGGCCCTGGCTCCGCTGCTTCGCCGACTCGATCCGATCGTCGTGCTCGACGCATTGCCGGTCTCAACGGTGTTGCACGCACCGCGGAGCGCCGCGGAATGGAATGTCGCTCTCGCCGCAGCACGCGATGAATTTCGTGGTGCGCCGATTATCGTACGCTCGCTCGACCAGGTTCACGCGGCAACGACGATCGATCACCTGCGCGCTGCGGGGCTTTGCTTGATGGCAAGCCGACTCGTCTTTCATCAGGATCCGCGCGGTAACGCGTTCTGGAAGATTCGGAACATCAAGCATGACATGGCGATGGCATCGTCAGCTCCGATGCACCACAGGGAGCTGGTGCCGGCCGACAGCGGCGAAATCGCGTCGCTGTATTGGCAACTGTATGGCGACAAGCACTCGACGCTCAACCCACGCTTCAGTGCCGAGTGGTTGGCACACGCCATGCGCACCGGTGTATTCGCGGGTGAGGGCCTGGTCCACGATGGACGGCTTGTGGCAGTGTATCTGGCCTACCGAGTAGAGGATGTGATGACCAACCCCGTCTTCGGGTACGATACGTCGTTGCCGCAGGAGCTTGGCCTGTACCGTCGGTTGAGCCTACTCGCCATGCAGCGCGCACATGATACGGGCGCGCGCTTGCACGCATCCAGCGGTGCGCCGGGTTTCAAGCAGTCTCGCGGCGGTGTCCCCGTGCTCGAGTATCATGCTGTCGACCTGTCGACGGTGCGCGGTGTGGCGCGTGCGGCGTGGGCGACGGCGATTCGTGTCGCGGACTCGGTCGGGCCAGCGATGCTGCGCCAGGCGCAGTGATCACGATGGCAGAGCAGCGTCGCGTCCGGTACCTTCCGACGATGCGCCAATCGTTGCAGTTCCTCGCCCTCGTCGCTTCGCTTGCCTGCCTTCATGCACGAGAGGCGCACGCGCAGGTGATTGACAGCATCAAGACCACTGGCGGGTTGAGTCTCGGCTTGAGCGGCTTGCGGAGCGGCGATGGTACCACCGTCGTCGGCGACCTGATGTGGGTGGGTGCTGAAATGACGGATGGCGTCGGGCTTCGCATCCTTCGCCAGGGATTGTCTCCACGGGCACACGGCTACGCGGCAATGATCGTCATCGGCGGCCCCCCACGCGACAGCCTGCAGTGGATGCGCATCGACTTTGGGCTCGGCTATGTCGGGCAGCAGGCGGATCGATCACTGAAGTTCTACCAGCGCCATGGTGTCGGTGCCCAGTTCGCGATGACGATCGCCCCAGTGCGTTTCGGGATCTTCCGACCAGAAGTGAACGGATGGGCAGTGGTGGGGACCTCGGCACGTTTCCTCGGCGCGTCCGCGGGCGTTCGCATTCTCGATCCGCGGCAGCGCTAGCACCCGACGCAACCGTCAGTGCCGTCGGCGCGGCTCCGCGCGACGCCCATCGGTCTCGGTACGATCTTCGACGCTCGTTGGTGCGGCCTCTGACAGAAGCGATGCGGGTTGCACAGCCCCCGCACCGAAGCGTGCACGAACGCGGTCCACCGCTGCGGCGAGGGCGCGATCCTTCGGTGTCTCGGCGGCAACCGCGTGCGCGTCAGGCAGCAGTGAGAGTTGTTCAGCCAGATCGCCATCATCGAGCTGCGTCAACTGCACACCCAGCAGGCGCACCGGTTTCCGGCGCTGCGAGCGCAGCTTGCGCAGCAGCAGGCGCGCGGTCGCGAAGACCGCCTTGTCGGTGCTCACAGGTGCGTCGAGTGTTCGGCTTGCGTTGCGCGTGGTGAAGTCGTTTTCACGAATCTTCACGGTGATGGTCTTCGCGCGCATTCCGTCGCCACGAAGGTCAGCCACAACGCGGACAGCAAGCCGCTGCAATTCCGTCTCGAGCGCTGCATCATCCGAGATGTCGTGGTCGAATGTGTCCTCGCGGCTCATGCCTTTCTGTTGTTCGCGCCCATGCAACGCCGATGCCCCCTGGCCTCGCGCCTTGCGCGTGATCCACTCCGCCAGCTTGTCGCCGAGGTAGCGACGAATCGTGGCCGGGTCGGCGTCGAGCACGTCAGGCACGCGTACGAGACCCAGCGCGCGGAGTCGCTCCTGTGCTTTTGGACCGATGCCAGGAATTTCGGCGAGGGGCTGCGTCCGCATGAATCTCTCTTCGCCGCCCATCGGCACGATGTGCACACCAGACGCACCGCTCCCTGGAATCGGCTTCGCAGCGCCGGCAGCAATCTTTGCAATCAGTGTGCTGGTTCCGCCACCGATCGAGATGCTGCAGCCAGTCTCGGCAATCACCGCGGCACGGATGCGCTGCGCCGTCGACTCGAGTGATTCGCCATGATAGAGCGCTTCTGTGCCTGTCAGGTCGAGGTAGAACTCATCGACACTGGCGGCGACGACGACCGGGGCAAACCGCTTGAGGACTTCGTGAATGGCGCGACTCTTGTCGCCACACGCGTAGCGAGGCACCGGCACCGCCATCGCACCCGGGCAGAGCCGCAACGCCTGCGAGATCGCCATGCCTGATCGCACACCAAAGGCCCGCGCTTCATAACTCGCCGAGCAGACGACGCCGCGACTTCCCGGGCGGCCGCCGACGATCAACAGCTTTGCCTTGCCGGCACCTTCGGGGTCGACGAGCCGTGCTACCGCCACAAAAAAGGCATCCGCATCGGCCAGGAGAATTCTCGGCTCGCGAGATTCAGTGGGCGACGCGGATGAAGTCATACCCGAAAACTACCCGAAGCTGCCGCCGAGGCGCGAGGGCTCGCCGCGGGACTCGGCGAACGGCACTGCGGGTCGGTCAGGCGTTACGACGCGCCTCGGCAACACGATGGCGTCGGATGAACAGGAAGGACAGCGACAGGCCCGCGGCCGTCAGGAGCAGGGTCGCCGGCTCTGGCACCGGCAGCAACAGACCGCCGCTGATGACGTTGTCGAAGTCCTGCGTGAATCGGACGTTCCGACCCGTGCTGGTGCCGGTGAGGCCGTTCCGGAACTCGACCACCATGGTCTCGTAGATGTCGCCGACGGGCCCAGTGCTCCCGACCATCTGCACCGCGTTGGTATACGTGACCAGCGTGTTCCAGAGATCCGAGGTGCCGGAGAAGGCGAAGTCGCTGCCACTCTGCGACTGTACGGTCCCGCTCGTATTGCCGAAGGTGCGGTCGAAGATCACCGGTCCCGATGCGCCGCGGAGCGTCAGCGACTGCAGCGTATTCGTGGCGCCGTACACGGTGAGCGTGAACGGATTCGCCCATGTGTTGGTGGTCGTACCAATCGCAAGGCGGAATCGGCCGGCGAAATTCACACCACTCTGTCCTCCGCCAAGGTCCGCCCAGTTGGCCGAAAAGGTCTGGCCGTCCGCAAAACGCCCTGAGATGAGCAGCCCAAAAAGATCGCTGCCGAGTGTCGAGAAGTTGCCAATCGCTGGCGCGTAGTACGCTGTGCCCGCGGTCGTTTGCAGCGTCTGTGCGGAGGCTGGGACTGTGAACAGCGCAGCCGCTGCTGCGAGATACGCGGACTTCCGGAGGGACATGTCGTCGTCCTGGAGAAACGGTGAGATCGGCACCCGCAGGCATCCTGGGCAGTCGACACTCCGCGTCATTGCAAAACACTCACCAACCCCATCCATTCGAGGTGGATGAATGTAAACCATTGTGTTTCAACACCTTGCAGTCAACCGCTGATGTTGAACTTCGCGCCTGACCGGCGCGCCTCCGTGGCAGAATGCCAGAGCGCTCGCAGACCGCAAAACGCCTGTTCCGGCACCGTGAACGCAAAACGGCCCCGCCACTCGCGAGAGCGGCGGGGCCGTTTTCAACATGCAAGGCCAGGCGAGAACTACTCCTCGTCGGCCTCTTCTGCGACGACCGCTTCGACTTCCGGCTCGGCGCCTTCCGGCTTCGGCTCCGGCTTGGGCGGCTGGTCGGCCGGGATGTGATTCACCGACAGGACGATCCGGCGGTGAATTGGATCCACCTCGTTCACTGTCATGTCGAGCGTCATGCCTTCCCAGATGACTTCGTCGAGCTCGGTGTACACCAGCGGGACATTGATCTGGTTCTGCGGAACGAACCCTTCGATGTCGTTACCGACGTCGACGACCACGCCCTTGTCAGCGAGGCGAACAACCTTGCCGGAGAGCGCGAGGTTGACCGGGTAGGTCTCGCCGATGCGGAGCCACGGATCCTCTTCAGCCTGCTTGAGGCCGAGGCTGATGCGCTTGTTCTCGGCATCGATGTTGAGGATCACGACGTCCACCGAATCACCCTTCTTCACGACTTCCGACGGGTGCTGAACGCGCTTGGTCCAGGACATGTCGGAGATGTGGATCAGGCCGTCGATACCCGGCTCGATTTCCACGAATGCGCCGAAGCTGGTCAGGTTGCGGACCTTGCCCGAGATACGCGTGCCGACCGGGTACTTGAGCGGCAACACGGCCCACGGATCCTGCTCCGTCTGCTTCATGCCGAGCGAGATCTTCTCCTCGTCGGGGTCGACCTTGAGCACCACTGCCTCGATCGCTTCGCCGATGCTGACCAGCTTTGACGGGTGGCGAACGTTGCGGGTCCAGCTCATCTCGGAGATGTGCACCAGGCCTTCGATGCCCGGCTCCAGCTCGATGAAGGCACCGTAGTTGGTGATCGAGACCACCTTGCCGTTGACGCGAGTACCGACCGGGTACTTGGCGGCGACGTCCTTCCACGGATACGCCTGCAGCTGCTTGAGGCCGAGGGAGATGCGCTCACGCTGCCAATCGATATCGAGAACCTTGACGTCCAGTTCCTGACCGATGTGCACCATCTCGGTGGGGTGCGAGATGCGGCCCCACGACATGTCGGTGATGTGCAGCAGGCCGTCCACGCCACCGAGATCGATGAATGCACCGAAGTCCGTGATGTTCTTGACGACGCCCTTCCGCACCTGATCCTTCTCGAGCTCCTTCATCAACTTCTCGCGCTTGCCGGCGCGCTCGTTCTCGAGGATCACTCGACGCGAGACGACGATGTTGCGGCGGCGCTTGTTGAGCTTGATGATCTTGAAGTCGTACGTCTGGCCGAGCAGTTCGTCGATGTTCGGCACGCGACGCAACGCGATCTGCGAGCCCGGGAGGAACGCATCGACGCCCATGAGGTCGACGACCACGCCACCCTTGATCTTCTTGACGAGCGTACCCGTGACCGGCTGATCGCTTTCGTAGGCAACGCGGATGCGTTCCCAGACGCGCATGAAGTCGGCCTTCTTCTTCGACAACACAACCGAGCCTTCCTGGTCCTCGAGATGCTCGAGGAGCACTTCCACCACATCGCCGGCCTTGAGGTCGGGCAGATCCTTGAACTCTTCGAGCGGAATCGAGCCTTCCGACTTGAAGCCGATATCGAGGATGACGAGGTTCTCGCGGATCTCCATGACCGTGGCCTTGACGATCTCACCTTCTTCGATCGAGGCCATCGTGCCCTGGTACATCGCGATCATCCGCTCGTAATCTTCCGAGGTGTATTCGTCTTCCTCGTAGAGTTCTGGGCGGCGGTTGGCAAGCGGCCGGAGCTGCGAGCGCTGCAAATCGCGCTTCTCGCGGGCGGTCAGGGCCGTGCCGGTTGTGGTGTCGTCGAGACTCATCTCGACTTCAGGTTCGGTCATGAAGTGTGGCTCAAGACTTCGCGGGATGGTAAGCTCGCCGCGCCGAGGCTAGGGAATTTCGGGACCTATTTCAGGCCAGCGAAATGCGAACCGTAAAAGCTAGTTTGCCTGACGGAGCGGGTCAACGAGGGGGGAGGGTCCGCGCCCGACGGATCCCGGTCCCGGCTCCCCCCTGCCTACCCTTCGGCTGACGCGCTGCCCCGCTCCAGTGCGGCGCGCGCGAGGGCGACGATCCGCGCCACCTGATCGGCCTGCGTGAGGTAGGTCGTGTCCAGCAGGACTGCGTCCCGTGCCTGAACGGTCTGCGTCTGGTCGGCCGCATCGCGGCGCACCAGCGCTTCCGTCTCCTCCGCGATCTCGTCGTCCGCCGGCGCCCGTCCCAGCCGCTGCTGGAGCCGACGCCGCGCCCGTTCCCATGGGTCCGCCACGAGGAAGATCTTCAGTGTGGCGTCCGGAAAGACCGCCGTGCCGATATCACGGCCGTCGACGACCACCGCATGATCGATGGCGGCCTGTCGCACCAGTTCATTCACCCACGCACGCGCCGCCGGCATCTGCGCCACGACCGATACGCCGGCGGTGACGTCGCTCCCTCGCAGCAGATCATCGTCGCGCACGCCGTCGATCAACGGGATGAAGGAACGTTCGCCAGGAATGACGGAGATTCGTGCGCCGCCCGCCAGGACTTCCGCCTCGCGCAGCTTCGATGGCTCCGGTTGTTGCTCGAGCGCCACGGCCGTCAATGCGCGATACAGCGCGCCGCTATCGACATGATGAATGCCGAGTTGCTTCGCGACCCACTGGGCGGTGCTGGACTTGCCGGAGGCCGCCGGGCCGTCGATCGCGATCACAAGGGGCTTCTGGCTCATGCAGCCCCGCTCAAGGCATCGAGGGTGGCCCAGAAACCGGGAAACGAGACGTCGACACAGGCGGGATCATCAACGGTGACATCGTTGCCCGGCACGGCGCCAAGCACACCAAAGGACATGGCGATCCGATGATCCGCGTGCGTCTGCACCAGACCAGCGAGACGGGTCGAGCTACCTCGAATCACCATGCCGTCCGGCAGTTCATCGGCGTCGGCACCGATCGACTGCAGGTTGGAAACCACCGCCGCGATCCGGTCGCTTTCCTTGACACGAAGTTCGCTGGCATCGGTGATACGCGTATCCCCCTCGGCGCGCGCTGCGAGGCAGGCGAGGATGGGAATCTCGTCGATCAGCGCGGGAATCTCGGCGCCACCGATCTCGACGCCACGCAATCCCGCACAGGGCGCCACATGCACGTCGGCGACCGGCTCGCCGCCCACTTCGCGTTCGTTCGCGAGCACCAGCGTGACGCCCATGCGCTCCAGCACCGCGAACGCGCCGATCCGCGTGTCGTTCACGCCGACGTTGCGTATCTCGAGAGGCGCACCGCGCAGCACGGCACTCGCAATCAGGAAGAGCGCGGACGAGGGATCACCAGGCACGTCGAATTCGAGTGGCGCCAGCTCGCCGACTGGGTCGAGCAACACCGCATCCTCGGTGACGATGATCGGTGCGCCAAGTGCCGACAGCATCCGCTCGGTGTGGTCACGGGAGCGCGTCGGCTCCTGCACGCGTGCAGAACAGCCCGACACCAACGCCGCGAGCAGGATCGCGCTCTTGACCTGCGCACTGGCCGTGGGGCTGACCCAGTCGATGTCGCGCAAGGCCCCGCCCTGCACCGTCATTGGCAGCCCGTCGTCGGCCGCGAACGAGAAGGTGGCACCCATCTGCGTCAGCGGGCGCGCGATGCGGCGCATCGGACGACGGCTCAGGCTCGCGTCACCAGCGAAGGTGGCACGCATCGGGTGGCCCGCGACCACGCCCGCCATCAGTCGCGTCGTCGTGCCGCTGTTCCCGCACTCGAGCGTCGTGCTCGGCTGCAGCAGCCCACGCCGTCCACGGCCCACGACCCGGATCGTCTCGTGCGTCTCCCACGCCGTCGGCAGCGACACGCCCAGTGCGGCGAGGACTCCCGCCGTGCTGCGCACATCGGCGGATGGCAACACCCCTCGCAGCACACTCTCGCCGGTGGCGAGCGCAGCGAACATCAGCGCCCTGTGTGACAGCGACTTGTCACCCGGCACCGTCACACTTGGCACCGGACTCACCGCAGCCACGCTTCGAGCGTCGTGGCGAGGTCGGTCTTGTCGTCGCGGTACTTGACGATCACGGGCGTCTGGAGGCTGATCCCCTCCGCCTCCGCGTACGCGCCGCGCATGCGACGCGCGCCAGGCACCACGACGGCGTCGGCAGGAATCACCAGTGGTGCATCGGCAGAACCACGATACACGCACTCCTTGACGAGATCGAAGACCGGCGTGCCGCGGGTCAGCACCACACCGGCGCCCAGCACAGCACCCTGACGCACGACGGTGCCTTCATACACGCCGCAGTTGCCGCCAACGATCACATCATCCTCGATCACGACCGGCGATGCGTTGATCGGCTCCAGCACACCACCAATCTGTGCTGCGGCACTGAGGTGCACGCGGGCGCCGATCTGTGCGCAGCTGCCAACCAGTGCGTGCGAATCGATCATCGTGCCAGCGCCCACCCAACTGCCGACGTTGACGTACATCGGCGGCATGCAGACGACGCCTGGCGAGAGATACGCGCCACGCCGCACCGTGCTCCCGCCGGGCACGACGCGGATGCCGTCAGCCACGGTGAAGTGGCGCGGTGGCATGGTGTCCTTGTCGATGAAGCTGAAATCACCGGCGCCACTGCCCGGCGACAGGTCAACCATCTGACCAAGCCGGAACGACAGCAGGATGCCCTGCTTGACCCACGGGACGGCCCGCCACTCACCATCGTCACCACGTTCTGCGGCACGCAGGTCACCGCGCTCGAGGGCATCGAGCAGCGAGGTCACGACGTCGCGCGCATGCGACGGAAGCGGTGTGCCCGCAGGGGTCGCGGCGAGTTCACGAACGGAGTCACCGAGGGACTGCAAGGTTGCCGGCACGGTCATTTTGCAAGAACTCCTGCGGACACGAGTGCGTCGCGCACGGTGGCCATGTGTTCGTCGGCGAGCGGCACGAGCGGCAGGCGCAACACATTCGCTGCGCGGCCAATCAGGTGCATCGCGGCCTTGATCGGGATGGGGTTGGACTCCACGCTCGAGGCGCGGTAGAGCGACTTCAGCGTACCGTCAAAGCGATGCGCCGTGTTGACGTCACCTGCGAGCATGGCCCGCGTCACCGTGCTCATGGCACGTGGCGCCGCGTTCGAGACGACGGAGATGAGGCCGTTTGCCCCCTTTGCCATCATCTGGACCGTGAGTGCGTCGTCACCGGAGAGCACCGAGAATCCATCCGGACGATTCCGCAGAATCTCCTCGATCTGCGGCAGGTTGCCGCTGGCTTCCTTCATGGCGACGATGTTCGGGTGCGCCGCCAGTGCCAGCGTGGTGGCGGCTTCCATGTTGCTCGCCGTCCGAGATGGCACGTTGTACAGCACGATTGGCCGACTCGACGCCTCGGCGATCGAGTGGAAGTGCTGCATGATGCCGCGCTGCGGCGGACGGCTGTACATCGGTGAGGCATGCAGCAGATGGGTGGCACCGGCGTCGATCACGGCCTTCGACAGCGCAATGGCCTTCTTCGTGTCATTCGAGGCCGCGCCACCAATGACGGGGACGCGACCTGCCGCCGTCTCAGCCGTGATCGCGACGACGCGCAGGTGCTCAGCGAGGTCGAGTGTCGCGGCTTCACCGGTCGAACCGCAGGGGACGAGAAAATCGATCCCCTCGGTGATCTGCCACTCGACCAAGGCACGCAGCGCCGCTTCGTCGACCTCGCCAGCCTGCGTGAATGGTGTGACGAGAGCTGTGCCGCACCCACGGAGCGGCGTCAGGTGAAAATCGCTCATGGCAAGTTCCCGGTCAGATCGAGTACCACGTCATCCATCGTGAACCAGCCGGTCCTGCCCTGCATCCATTCCGCAGCCCGCAGCGCGCCGTCGGCAAACACGCGTCGATCACGCGCCTCATGCGTCAGTGTCACCTGTTCGAACGGCGCATCGAGCACCAGGGTGTGCACACCTGGCACATACCCGACCCGTACGCTCGTCACCGGCACATCGCTGCCTCGACTGTCCTTCGACAGCTGGGCGAGGCGGCGCGCCGTCCCCGAGGGCGCATCCTTCTTCATGGCGTGATGCGTCTCGACGATGTGCGCGTCGAAGCCAAGGGCGGCAGAAAACCGGCGCGCCGCATCGGCGACGGCCATCGAAAACAGTGTTGCGCCGATACTGAAATTCGGGGCCACCAGCACGCCCGCGCGTGCGGCTGCGACGGCACGCTGCAGCTCGGGTACGTCAGCGTCCCATCCAGTTACACCGATGACAGTGGGGATCCCAACCGTCATGCAGAGATTGGCGTTCGCAGCCACCGCTTCCGCCACACTGACATCGATTGCGACATCCGCGTGGCACTCTCGCAACCCCGCCTCCGTTGCCGGCGCGGACCGACCGAACGTTGCCACGACCTGCGCGCCGCGATCAGGCGCCAACGCGAGGATTTCGCGCCCGAGGCGACCTGCGCCGAAAAGGGCGATTCGCACCGTCACGACGACGACGCCTCGAAGAGGGCCGCATGCAGCGCACGCATGGCATCCGGGACGTCGGCGTCGTCGAGCAGGATGGTCAGGTTGATGGCGCTTGCGCTCAGCGACAGCATGTGAATCCGGCGATGCCCGAGCGCCCGCAACACGGTGCCCATCGCATCCGCGTCGTCCGCAATGCCAGAACCAACCACGCTGACGATGGCGCGTCGCCGCTCGACCGACACGTCGCCGATCTGGCGCAGCGCGCCGAGCAGCACATCGAGCGGAGCCGAGTCGTCGACGGTGACGGAAACCGAGACTTCGCTGGTCGCGACCACATCCACCGACACCGAGTGTTCGTCAAACAGCTCGAACACACGACGCAGGAAGCCATGCTGGAAGAGCATCTTGCCAGTGGCGACGCGCAAGATCGTGGTGTCGCGCTTGGCGGCAATCGCCGTCACCGAGCGCCGCGGGGCGTCGAAGGTGATGCGCGTGCCGTGCCCGCCCGGGTTCCGCGAGTTGTAGATCCAGACGGGAATCCCAAGTCGAACGGCCGGTGCGATGGTCGCCGGATGCAGCACCTTGGCGCCAAAGCTGGCCAACTCGCTCGCCTCGTCGAAACGAATCTGCTCGATCGGTCGAGCGGTCGGCACGACACGGGGATCAGCGGTCAGCATGCCATCGACATCGGTCCAGATCTCGATCGATTCCGCTTGCAGCCCGGCGCCGATCAGCGACGCGCTGTAATCGGATCCGCCGCGACCGAGGGTCGTGGTGATGCCTTCCGTGCTGGACCCGATGTAGCCACCCATGACCGGCACCTTGCCGTCATGCACGATGGGCGCGACGATGCTGCGCGCGGCAACCGCAATCGCCTCCGGCTGCGGCTCGGCGCGGCCGTAGTTGTCGTCGGTGATCATCACCTTCCGGGCATCGACATGCACCGCGTCGATGCCCCGCGCACGGAACGCTGCGGCGACCAGCATCGATGATGCACGTTCACCCATGCCGGCAATGGCGTCGAGGCTGCGAGCGGTGATGAACCCCAGCACCGACAGCGCTTCGCAGAGCGAGGCCAGCTCATCGAAGATCACGCTCACCTCGGCGCCGATCTCATTCTGTTCCGGCGAGTCGCCAAGCAACGCCTCGACCTCGACGAGATGGCGTTCGCGGAGCGCCTGCACGCTGGAGACGGCCGAGATGAAATTTCCCTCGCTCGCCTGGCGTGCGATGCCGAGCAACGCATTCGTCACACCGGCCAGCGCCGACACGACGACGATCGGGCGACGATCGAGTCGGCCGCGCACGATCTCTGCGGTCCTGACGATGGCCGCGGCGTCGGCAACCGACGTGCCGCCGAACTTGCTGATGATCATGCCAGGCGAATCACGCCGCGAGCGGCCAGCAGCTCTGCGTTCTGGATCGAGGCGCCGGCTGCCCCGCGAATCACGTTGTGGCCCATCGCGACCAGGCGCAGGTGAAACTGCGGGTCGCTCCGCACGCGACCGACGTGTACGCTCATGCCGCCGTCCTCGTTCACGTCGCGCCGCGGCTGCGGCCGATTGAGTGACGTGTGCACCACCAGCGGCATCGGCGGTGACGATGGCAAGCCGTGCGACGCAGGATCACCCTTCCAGGTACGCAACACCTCGAGCGCCTGCTCCGGGGTGACCGGCTGTTCGAACTCGATGGACATGCAGACTGTGTGGCCGTGCTCGACGGCCACACGGTTCGTGTGCGCACTGATCACGAACGGTGCGGCGGTCACCCCGTTCGCGGTGATCGCGCCGAGAATCTTCTGGCCTTCGGTCTCGAGCTTCGGTTCTTCGTCACCGATGTACGGAATCACGTTGCCGAGGATGTCGAGCGACGACACACCGGGATATCCTGCACCGGAGACGGCCTGCATGGTGGCGACGAACAGGCGCCGCGCCCCGAACGCCGCGTGCAGTGGCGCCAGTGCCATCGCAAGCACGATCGTGGCGCAATTGGCGTTCGTCACGATGGCGCCCGTCCAGCCGCGCTGCTGGCGCTGGAGATCAAGCAGCGCAAGGTGCGATGCGTTGATCTCCGGAATCAGCAAGGGCACATCGGGAGCCATGCGATAGCTCTTGGCATTCGACAGGACGATCGCGCCCTTCTGCGCAAACGCTGGCTCGAGCTCCTGTGCCGGGCCGCTATCGAGCGCAGAGAAGACGACGGACTCCGTGATGACGGCAGGATCGCACGGCTGCACGATCAGGTCGCGCACCGAAGCCGGCATCTCGCCCTCGAGCCAGTTCGCCGCATCAGCGTACGGCTTGCCCGCGGACCGTTCGGATGCGGCTACCGTGGTGACCGTGAACCAGGGATGATCGGCAAGCAGACGGACGAATGTCTGCCCCACCATGCCGGTGGCACCGAGAATGGCGACGGGGAGTCGCTGGCCGTTGAACGGGTGAGGAACGGTCACTTACGATCCCAGGAGCGTGCGCGTGAGCGCCATGTAGGTGTCGACACTGGCGCGCAACTCCGGCGCCGAGACGAACTCGTGATCGGTGTGCGCGACGTGAATCGACCCGGGGCCGAAGAGGAGCGGCGTGCCCCAGCGCGGCAAGAGCGGAATGTCGGAGGTGTACGAGACCGGCCGTGCCTCGAAACCTGGCACGGTGTGAAAGTGCTGCGCCGGGATGTACGAGCCCCATTCCAGCGTCGCAATGCCATCGACCCACTGCTCGATCGCCGCACGCAGTGGCGCCGGGTCACTCACGAGTCGAAACATCAATTCGGCCTCGCACATGCCGGGAATGATGTTCGCTTCCGTGCCACCGCGAATCACGCCGATGTTGACCGTCGTCTCGCCGAGGATGGCATCGGTGGGCAACGGCAGTGCGTGCACCGTCGGCAGGAGTTTCAGCATCGGCTCGATGGCTGAAATGCCGAGTTGCGGATACGCCGAATGCGCTTCTCGTCCGCGTGTGCGCACCATCACGCGCATCGAGCCTTTGCAGCCAGAGGCGAGGATGCTTTCGGTGGGCTCGCCATTGATCAGGAACCGACTGGTGGCCGGCAGATGATTCGCCGCGCGTGCGCCGTCGGAGCCCTTTTCCTCACCCACGACAAACAACAGGTCGACGCGCTCCTCGCCTTCCGCAGCGAGACGTTCGGCGGCCACCATCATGGCGGCCGCGATTCCCTTGGCGTCGCAGGAGCCGCGGCCAAAGAGCTTGTCGCCATCGAGTCGCGGTGGGATGTACGGCGGCACCACGTCGAGGTGCGTGGAGAGCGTGACCCCTCCGCCGCGACGTGTCGCCCAGACGTTGCCACGTCCCGGTGACACTTCCTGCACGTGGACATTCCAGCCCTTGGCGAGCAGCCAGCGGCTGACGAAATCGATGGCCGGTCCTTCGCCGCCGGAGGGCGAATGGATGGCGAGCAGTTCAGAGGCGAGCGCGAGTACGTCAGTCATGCGCGCAAACTAGCGTGTTCAGCGTCGAGATACCCGGGGTGGGAATCGAACCCACACGACCTTGCGGTCAGGGGATTTTAAGTCCCCCGCGTCTCACCATTTCCGCCACCCGGGCAACAAAAAACGGGAGCGGCACGCGCCGCTCCCGTCAGACTACTCCCAGAGCGGGAAACGGGACTCGAACCCGCGACCCCAACCTTGGCAAGGTTGTGCTCTACCAACTGAGCTATTCCCGCGTGGAGGGCAGTATAGGCACCTCGGGACACGCCGACAAGCGCACCTACGGACCATCGGGCCCCGTAGGGCGTGTCAGCCAGCACACGGTCGCGGCAAGGAGGCCCGCCAGCGCCGCATCTCCGCCATTGGCGATGGCGCGTCCATCGGCATCCACGAACTCCGCGGCCACACCGCCGTCGAGTGGCGCCCGGCGGAGCCACTCCAGCACCGCCACGCTGTCCGGACCACAGAGGCGCGCAATGATCGTTGATAGTTCAGTCGTCGGCGTCGCCAGCGCGCGCGCGGTGCGCTTGAACACGGCATCGTCGGCGTCGATGCCGCCATACATCGGCAGCCAGAGCAGCGATCCGATGGCGTCGTCGTGTCGCGACTCCGCGCCGCTCAGGTCCACCGCGGTGCAGAGCGTCTTCTTCCCGCCCTCGCTTCGCTCGAACGTGCGCTGCAGTGTGGCTCGAACGGCCTCACCATCGGGCACGTCACGCGACGTTTCCTCGTCGAGCGTCCGCCGCAGGATGTCGAGCGCCAGCGCCGCGACGCCGTTCGCGTGCGCGGTGTACGGTTGCGGCGGCACGACACCGGCCGGCGTCACTTCGGTGGAGTACAGCGGCAACTCGGCGTTCCGCCGCTCTGCCAACTCGTCATTCACCAGGTAAAGCGTGTCGGCGAGAACTGGATCGTCGATGATCTGGTCGTCCTTCGACTCCGCGGTGTAGCGATCGACGGCCAGCACATACGCGGCGGCACCTTCGAGCGAAAAGGCAGGCTCGAACATCGTGCCATCGAAATAGTGGGTACCACGCCCCGGTGCGTAGCCGTGCAGTTCGCACATGCGCAACAAAAGTTCACGCGCGAGCCCCGGATCGGCCATCTGCACGGCGGGCAGCGTCATCATCAATGCGTCCCACTCACGCATCGTGACGCCCGCGGGATGCCAAGGCACGCGTGTGCGCATCAGGTAGAAATGGGCATCATCCAGTGCGCGACCGACGGCATAGAAATAGGCGAAGAGCAGATTGGCGTTGACCAGCCGGTCGAGTGACTCGCTCCCGGTGGATTGCTGGAGAGCCGTGAGCGCGTCACGGGTTGCGGAGAGCAGCCACTGCCACCCGCGACGGCGCATGGCCGCCGACGTGGCGATCGCGCCATCGCGCTCGGGCCCCGCCGCGAGGTAGAAAGCAAGTTCATCGCGTGCACCAGGCGCCAAGGTGACGGTACGCGCCAGCCGTGCGGCACCGGACGCCGACGCACTCACCTCGCCGTCGCCATCGGCGGCGAGCGCAAAGGCCGCCAGACCAGGCGTCACGCCGGGATCGAGCACCACGACGCCTTCCGCCACGGCACCCTGCAACCGTCCCGCCGCCGGACGCGCACGTCGGACGCGTGGAACCAGCGCCCCGCCGTCACCTTCCAGCGCCAGCGTCACCGTCCGCGCCTTCGTCCCGCGATTCTCGATCGCGAACGTGTACACGGCACCTGCCATGTCAGCGTCACGTCCGAACGGGCAGAAGACCATGCCGCGCACCAGCAGTGAGCCAACGGTGCAGGTGAAGGTCGGCAGCCAGCCGAGCGCACGCTCCCAGGCCATGCCCGTCGCGCCAAGTGCAACCGCTTCGCCATCGACGACCATCGTCGGTCGGAGCAGCGGGGCGTCGCTGCCGTTCTCGGTGTCAGATGCGACGAACTCGAGCGCCGCACGAGCACCGCGATGCAGGACGCTCATCCGATGGATGGCCCCCGTCGCGGGGTGAATACAGGGCAATGCCAGCCAGTGATTGCCGGTCAGTTGCCAGGGAACACTCGGGAGCGGAATGCGGTCCATGCGGTGTATCGAGGTAAATTGACCGGCGAATGCTCGACAGGCAGTCTGGCCACACCGGTGGCGCCTCGTGCGAGCGGATCGATCACTGGACTGACTCTTGCTCGAGACTCGTCAACTTATGCGACTGGGTGCGTTTGCGTGTGCGCTGGCGGTGTCGATCGCCTGCGTTGGTCCGGCACTCACGGCCCAACCGGTTCGCGGCCTTGGTGACGACGCACTCACCGCACCACGCGGCGCGATCCGGGTGCAGTTGAGCACGTCGATCACGGACTTCAGCCAGCGCTATGGCAAGGGCACCCCAGGTCGCGCCGATGGGTCGCTGGAGCCGCTGGATGGCGACTTCACATCCGACTCGCTCGGCATTCCGCAGTTTCCAGGCTTGTCGTCGGTGCAGAGTGCGATTCGGACGCTGACCGGGAACAGTGCCTTCCGATTGAGCCTCGGTCGATCGAACATGGTCTCGAGTGTGCGGGTGCAGACGACCCCGATCGCGCTGGAGGCTGGCCTCACGAACTGGCTCTCGATCGGTGTGATGGTTCCGATCGTGAGCGCGAGGAAGCAGGTGTTGTTGAATGTGAACGGCGGCACGGCGGCTGGCACGGTGAGCATCAACCCTGCGCGCGATGGCGACAGCCCGGCGGCGGCCAACCTGTTGCTCGTGACTCAGCTGAACGCCGCCCGGACGCAGCTGGCCGCCTTGCTGGCATCGTGCACGGCAAATCCCGGGTCGAATGCATCATGTGCCAGCGTGATCGCGAACGCACCCACGATCACAGCCGGTGCGACCGATTTCGAGAACGCGGTGCGCGCGGTGTATGGCACGACGCGCACCAATGGCTCGCTGTTCGTGCCGATCGCCGGCAGTGCTGCAGACTCGGCGATCCTCAATCGGCTCAGCACCTTCCGCACGCAATTCACGCAGTACGGCATCACGGCCCTGGCCGCGACTTCCCTGCCCTCACGACCAACCGCCGGACTGACCCCCGACGGGCTGCAACGCGTCGTGGGCGATACGCTCTTCGGCATCAATGCCGCGCCACTCGGCACGATCACGCATCAGGGACTTGGCGATGTCGAGGCATCGGTGAAGGTACGCCTGTTCGACACCTTCGGGATGCGCAGCGACACCACGCGATTCCTTCCGTCCGGCTTGAATCTTCGGCAAAGCTTTGCCGGTGCCTACCGTTTCGGCACGGGCACGATCGATCAGCCGGATGACTTTCTCGACATAGGAACCGGACAGGGGCAGAATGACATCGAGGTGCGGTCGTTCACGGATGTCGTTTACGGGCGAAAGTTCTTCACCTCCGTGATCGCACGCTACACGGTGCAGATGGCCGACCAACCGATCCGCCGGATCACCGATCAACCGAACGAGGTCTTCGCCGCATCGTGGCGGCAGCGCGTGGTGAACCGCGACCTCGGTGATCAGCTCGAGATCGAGGTCACCCCGCGCTGGGTCTTGAGCGACTTCTTCTCGGTGGGCGCCCAGTACCTGTACCGGAACAAGGCCGAGGACAAGTTCAGCGGGACCTACGTCGTGTCGCCCACCGAATCAGGTCTGGCGGCACCGGTGACGCTGGATGCCAGCACCCTGGCGTACGAAACGGCAGCGACCGAGCAGCGGCTCGGATTCGGAATCACATTTTCCAGTGTCGCGGCACATGCTCGCGGCAAGGCGAAACTGCCGATCGAATTCCAGTACTTCAACTCCCGCACCATCTCGGGCACTGGAGGCAACGTGGCGAAGCTGTCGATCCACCAGCTCCAGATCCGGCTCTACCCGCGACGCTAACGTCGCCTGGTGGCACGGGCGGGCGCCTTCGACATCGGTGGCGCATTGCCGCGCAAGAGTTCTTCGGCGTGCGCAACGCCAACCGTGCTCGATGGATCGCCGCCAAGCATGCGCGCGACTTCGCTCGCGCGCTCGTCACCGGTGACGACCCGAACGTCAGTCGACGTCACCCCATCGGCCGTGCCCTTCTCCACCACGATGTGGTGATGGGCGCGCGATGCGAGCTGCGGCAAGTGCGTGATGGCGAACACCTGGTGGCGCGAGGCGAGCGCACGCAACGCATCACCGACCTGCTGTCCGACCCGCCCGCCGATGCCGGCATCGATCTCGTCGAACACCAGCGTCGGTACGCTCCCCTGCGCGGCCTGCGTACTGGCCAGCGCCAGCATCACACGCGACAATTCGCCGCCACTCGCCACGCGTGACAGGGGGCGGGCTTCGTGTCCGGCGTTGAGGGCCACACGAAACTCCACTTCTTCGTTGCCCGTCGGTCCCGGCTCATCACGCGGCGGCAGTGCGACGATGAATCGCCCCTCGGGCAATCCCAGTGCCGGGAGCTGCGCGGAGACCGTGGCGGCCAGCAACTCGGCGCTCTTGCGCCGCGCCTTCGTGAGCTCAGCGGCCGCGTGCCCGAACGACTCCTGTGCTGCATGCAACTCATCGTGCAGCCGGCGCAGGTCCGCCTCGGCATCATCCACGAGCCGAAGTGCCTCACGCGCAGCGCTCGCCTCCGCGAGCACATCTGCGAGGCTGGGACCGTACTTCTTCAGCAACCGGAACACCACATCCCGGCGGCGCTGCGCCTCGACCAGCCGTTCTGGATCGAGCTCCACGCCAGACGCATAGGTGCCTGCATCACGCAGCAACTCTTCCAGTGCATATGCCGCTTCGTCGGCGAGCTGCGCGAGGCGATCGGCGCCGCCATCGATTCGCCGAAGCTGCGAGAGCAGGCGCTGGATCGTCCCCAGCTGCTGCACCAGGCCACCGCCGTCATCGTCACCGCCGTCGAGCCGTCGCACCACCTGCTCGGCAATCGCACGCAATTCATCTGCATGCTCGAGGCGCTGCAGCTCCTCGGTCAGCCGCTCATCTTCGCCTGCAACCAGCTGCGCCTTCTCGATCTCATCGACGACGTGTCGCAGAAAGTCGGCGCGCTGTTCTGCCTCGCGTTGGCGCGAGCGCCGTTCAGCGATTGCGACACGCGCCGCTAGCACGGTGGCGTGGCGAGTGGCAACATCCTTCGCCAAGGGCAGCGCCCCCGCGGTGGCGTCGAGCCAGCGCCGTTGCGATGAGGCATCGAGCAGCGTGTGCGCTTCGTGTTGACCATGGACCGTGACGAGCAACCGACCGATCTCGCCAAGAACGGTGGCCGTGACCGGCGTACCATTGATCCAGGCGCGCGCACGCCCCGGCGCGATCTCCCGCTTCAATACCAACGTGCCATGTTCATGCTCGAGGCCACGTTCATCGAGCGCCTCGAGAACGTCGCGCTGCTCCGCCACATCGAACACCCCTTCGACGGTCGCCCGGTCAGCACCGGTGCGCACCATGTCAGCACTGGCACGATCGCCGAGGAGCACGGTGAGTGCGCCGACGATGATCGACTTGCCGGCACCAGTCTCGCCACTCAGCACATTGAAGGCTGGCGCCAGCGGGAGCGTCACCTGTCGAATGATCGCGAGGTCGCGGATTCGCAGTTCGAGCAGCATGGTGGTATCGCTGCCTAGTCGCGTTCGGCCAGGCCGCCCCAGCCGAGCTTCTGGCGCAGGCGCCCGAAGAAGCCATCCTCATCTTCGTCAATGCGTGCGACGAGGATCGGATTCGGCGATCGCTGCACGTGGAGCGTCTCTCCAGATCCGAACATTGCGCCGACCTGCCCGTCCACGGTGATCAGCAATTCCGTCGCTTCACGCAACACTTCGAGCGCGAGTTGAGCCGTCGGCGGCAGCACCACTGGTCGCATCGCCAGGGTGTGCGGCGAGACCGGCGTGAGCAGGATCGACTCGACGGTCGGCACGATCACCGGCCCGCCGGCGGACAGTGAGTACGCCGTCGATCCGGTCGGCGTCGCGGCAATCACACCGTCGGCCGAATACCTCGCGATTTCGCGACCATCGACGCTGGCGCGCAACTGCAGCACACGCGCAAAGCCGCCCTTGTGCAGCACGACGTCGTTCACGGCGCGCCAGCGGTAATGTTCACGTCCGGTCGAGTCGGTGACGTGGGCTTCGAGCGCCATGCGCCGTTCGACAGGAAAATCGAACTTGGCGATGTCGTGGAGACTCTGCGCGAGGTGGTCGCGCGAACCTGACGTGAGGAACCCGAGCCGTCCCAGGTTCAGGCCGGCGATCGGAATCTGGCGCCCGCGCAGGAACCGGGCACCCCGCAGGAAGGTGCCATCGCCGCCCATGGTCAGCAGGACATCGAGTTCGGTTTCTTCCGTCAGTGGCGCAGCATCACGCGCATCGACGACGAGGCCACGTTCGATGAACAACGACACGCCGAGTTGCGGCGCAAGGCGCTGCAACTCGGCGAGCACGTCCTGCAGTCCCTCGTACCCGCGGTGTCCGAGGACGCCGAGTCGAATGCTCACCCGGCGAGGGCTTCGGATTCGTGCAGCGCGCGCACCTTGTCGGCGATGCCTGCCGCGTCGAGCCCACACATGGCCATCTGCCGCTGCCGTGAGGCCGCGTAGATGAAGCGATCCGGAATGCCATGGGCCGTGACGCGCACCGATGGATCGATCTTCGAGACTACCTGCGCCATGTACGCGCCGAAGCCATTGACCACCGTGCCTTCCTCGACCACCAGCAACTGCTTGTGATCGGCCAGCAGCGCCGAGAGGGTGAGCGCGTCGTATGGCTTGAGGTAGCGACAGTTCACGACGGTGACGTTGAGCCCTTCGTCGGCCAGCGCCTTCGCGGCATCGAGTGACTGCTTCACCATCGTGCCAACGGCAAGGATGGCGAACTCCGAACCGGTGCGCACGACTTCCCACGTGCCATGTGGCACGGCAGGAATCTCGGCGATCGGTGGAGCGGTATCAGGCGAGGCATCGCGCGGATAGCGAAGCGAGAACGGGCCGTCATTCTGCTCCACACCGGTGCGCAGCAGCGCCAGCATCTCCGTGGAGTCCTTCGGCGCCGTGACGGTCATGCCCGGAATCGTCAACATGTAGGCGATGTCGTACAGGCCCATGTGTGTTTCGCCATCTTCGCCAACGAATCCGGCACGATCCATCGCAAACACCACCGGGAGGTGCTGGATGGCGCAGTCGTGGATCACGTTGTCGTACGCGCGCTGCAGGAACGTGGAGTAGATGGCCACGACTGGCTTCACTCCGCGCGTGGCAAGGCCGGCGGCGAACGTCACGGCGTGGCCCTCGGCGATGCCGACGTCGAACGTGCGAGCAGGATGCGCCTTGGCCACGGTGCCGATCCCAGTGCCGCTGGGCATTGCGGCTGTGATCGCGGCGACTTCCGGCTTTTCCTTCATCAGGTCGGCCAGTCCCTGCCCGAAGACCGCCGTCCACGCCGGATTGGCGGTCGACGCCTTCAGCTGCTTGCCGGTGGCCGGATCGTGCCCCGGCGGCAAGGCATGCCACTTCTCCGTGTGTTCACCAGCAGGGAAACCCTTGCCCTTCTGCGTGATCACGTGCACGAGCCGTGGCGTCTTGAGGTCACGGACCGCGGTGAGCGTGTCCATCAGCGCGTCGATATCGTGCCCATCGATCGGACCGAAGTATCGGAAACCGAGTTCCTCGAACAGCACACCGGGGGTGAGGAAACTCTTGACGCTCTCCTCCCACTTCCGCACCAGCGAGCCAATCGGCCCGGGCGCCGAATCAACCAGGTCGCCGACTGCGCTGCGCACGCGATTGTAGAGCGGATTGCGCTGCACACTCACGAGGTACTTGTGCATCGCACCAACGTTCGGCGCGATGGACATCTCGTTGTCGTTGAGGATGATGATGATGTCGCGGTCCGAGCTGCCGGCGTTGTTCAGCCCTTCGTACGCGAGTCCGCACGACAGTGCACCATCACCAAGGATCGCGGCGACCTTGAAGTTTTCACCCTGCAGGTCGCGCCCGACCGCCATGCCGTAGGCGGCCGACACGGCAGTAGCCGCGTGTCCCGCGCCGAACGTGTCGTAGGGACTTTCGCTGCGCTTGAGGAAGCCGGACATGCCGTCTTCCTGCCGCAATGTCTTGAAGTCTTCGCGGCGACCGGTGAGCAGCTTGTGCGGATAGCCCTGATGTCCAACATCCCAGACCAGCTGATCGGCAGGCGTGTCGAGCACCGCGTGCAACGCGACGGTGAGCTCGACGACACCGAGCCCTGCACCGATGTGACCGCCGGTGCGGGAGCAGTTGTCGATCAGGAATGCCCGCATGTCAGCGGACAGCGCCCGGAGCTCGTCACGCGACAACCCCTTCAGGTCAGCGGGTGATTTCACTCGGTCGAGGATGGACATTTGGCAACTCCGAAGATGGTGTTCATCACCCCGGCTCCACCTGGCGGTGGCGCGGGGCGATCCAGCGATAAAAGTACGCGTCCTTACGACTGCCTGGTGACAAAAAACCGTGCGAGGTGCTCGAGCTGCGGCGTGAGGAGGCCCGCTGCCTGCAGTGATGCGCACCCTTCCTCGACCAACGCTTCCGCTCGCGAGACCGCTCCGTCGATGCCGAGCAACGCCGGATACGTCGACTTCGCAAGCGCGATGTCCCGTCCTGCCGTCTTGCCCAGCTGATCCGTCGTCGCCGTCACATCCAGCACGTCGTCGGCGATCTGGAACGCCAGCCCTATGGCATCGCCGTACCGCGTGAAGGCCGCCATCTGTTCACTGCTCGCGCCGGCTGCGAGTCCACCGAGCCGGACCGAGGCCGTGATGAGGGCACCGGTCTTGAGACGATGGATCCGCTCGAGGTCGGCGAGGGCGAGCGGGCGACCTTCGCCCTCCAGATCGAGAAGTTGCCCCCCGATCATGCCCGCGCCACCAGCCGCACCCATCAGTTCCCGGACGATCGCGCCGATGGTCGCCGGCGCCAACCCCAGCTCACGAGCGGCCGCGGCGGCGGTCCGCGCCGCCAGCGGGACCATTGCGAGCCCGGCCGCCGTTGCCACCGACACACCGTAGACGATGTGGGTCGTGGGCCGACCGCGGCGCATGTCATCGTCGTCCATGCATGGCAGGTCGTCATGCACCAGCGAGTAGGCGTGCACGACCTCGACGGCGGCCGCGAGCGCGCTGACGTCGCCAGTGCCGCCGGCGGCTGTGTATGCCGCACCGACGAGCACCGCCCGCAGTCGCTTCCCCTCACCGAGCAGGCTGTACCGGATGGCCGCACCCACGGACCCCGGCGCGTCGGCGAGGTACGTGTCGCAAAATCCCGTCAGGGCTGCCGCGACCGCCGCGCGCTCGGCGCGGAAGGTCAAGTCGGGCGCCTCAGCTTCGCTGGTCAGCAACCGTCAGGCTCCCATCGATGGATTCCACCAGCTGCTGCACGCGGGTATCCGCGTCGGCGAGTGCCGCCGTCGCTTCCCGCAGGCGGGCAACGCCTTCCTCGAATAGCGCCAACGCCTGTGCCAACGGCAGCCGGTCACCCTCGAGTTCACTGACGATTGCCTGCAGCCGCTGCACTGATTCTTCATACGTCATCGGAGGCCCCCTCACGCAATCCTGTCACGGCATCCAGAGGCGCGCCAGAGCGACGCGCCGTCGTGGTCGCACGCACGGCACCATCAGCCAGCAGGACGTCGAACGGCGTCCCCGGCTTGAAATCACGGACACTGGCCATCGCCTGGCCCTCCAGCGATCGCGCCACGGCATATCCACGCCCGAGTGTTGCCAGCGGGCTGAGTGCGTCCAGCCTGCCTGCCAACGCCGCCAGTTCACCACGTCGCGGCGCCAGGTCGGCCACCGGGAACGCACTCAAGGATGGCCGCAACGCATCGACGCGCGCATGCTTTCGGAGGAGTGCGCGGCGTGTATGCACGGCCATCGCCTGCCCAAATGCCCGCAAGCGAGCCTGTTCCAGCGCGGCGAGGCCACGCGCACCAGCGGCGAATCGTCCACCCACAGCGGCGACGAGTTGCCGGCGACGCTGCATCGCGCGCGTGGCGGCGTTGGCCAGGCGACGGCGGAGGGACTCGACTTCGCTCACGAGGGCATCGCGATCGGGCACCGCGGCTTCGGCGGCAGCAGATGGTGTTGGTGCGCGCAGGTCTGCGACCAGATCGACGACCGTGATATCCACTTCGTGCCCGACGGCTGAGATCACCGGCACGCTGCACGCTGCGACAGCGCGTGCGACACGTTCATCATTGAAGGCCCAGAGGTCCTCGCGTGCACCGCCACCGCGCCCGATGATCACGACGTCGGCACCGCCCCACCGCTCGATCTTCTCCATCGCGCGGACGAGTTCATCGGCCGTTCCTTCACCCTGCACCTTGGCGGGCACCAGCACCAGTTGCACCGCGGAGAAGCGACGTGCGGCCACCGCTCGAATGTCCTGCAAGGCTGCCCCATCGGGACTGGTCACCACGGCCACCACCTTGGGGAGACGTGGCAACGGCCGCTTGCGCTCCTCGTCCAGCAGGCCATCGCTGCGCAGGCGCGCGAGGGTCTCTTCGAGCGCCTTTCTCCACAGCCCATCACCTTCGGCGCCCAACCGCGTGACGCGGAGCTGGAGATCACCGCCATTGGTGTACACGGTCATCTGACCGAAGGCCGTCACGAGCATGCCATCGGTGGGGCGCGTGGGGGCGCGCTGCACATCGCCACGCCACATCACGCACCGCACGCGTGCCTCGGCATCCCGCAACGAGAAGTACCAATGGCCGTTCCGATGCGCCTTGAAGTCACTGATCTCGCCACGCACCCAGAGCGGCGAAAAGGCCCCCTCGATCACATCCTTCGCCGCGCGCGTGAGTGTGGCGATGGCGAGTGCCGTTTCTGGCGACTCGCCCGGATACGCAGCCGCTGCGGCCGGCTCGTCGAACAACTCGCCCCACGTGCCCGTCACGCGACCGTCACCCGGGACGCTGCCACGAGGGTGCTGCGCAGCAACATGGCGATCGTCAGCGGACCTACGCCGCCAGGGACTGGCGTGATCTTGCCGGCAACCTCACTGACGGCGGCGAAGTCCACATCGCCGGCGAGGATGTAGCCATTCTTCGCGCGCGGTTCGTCAACACGGTTGATGCCCACGTCGATGACCGTGGCGCCAGGCTTCACCATGTCAGCGGTGACGAACTTCGGTCGACCGATGGCCGCAATCAGGATATCGGCGCGCCGAGTGTGCGATGGCAGGTCGCGCGTGCGGCTATGGCAGATGGTGACGGTCGCATCGATGCCGGGTTGCACGAGCAGGCTGGCCATCGGCTTGCCGACGATGTTCGATCGGCCCACGATCACGACTTCGGCACCCGCCGTCGGCACCTTGTAGCGCCGGAGCAGTTCCATCACGCCGGCCGGCGTGCACGGCGCGAAGCCGTCCTTTTCGCCGATGATGAGCTTCCCCGCGTTGATCGGATGGAAGCCATCGACATCCTTCGCCGGATCGATGCGACGAATCACTTCGTCCGCGTTGCACTGCTTCGGCAACGGCATCTGCACCAGCATGCCGTGGATGGCAGGATCGGCGTTGAGCTGATCGACCACGGCCAACAGTTCGTCCTGCGACGTGGTGGCCGGCAGGCGGATGGTCACGGAGTGCATACCGGCTTCTTCGCAGGCACGTCCCTTGTTGCGGACGTAGACGGTGCTCGCGGGATCCTCGCCGACCAGCACCACGGCCAGTCCGGGCACAATGCCGCGGGCCTTCTCGACTTTCACGGCCTCTGCGACCTCGTCGCGGATCGCGCGCGCAACGGCAATGCCGTCGAGAAGTTCAGCGGGCATAGTCCACCGTGCGCGTCTCGCGAATGGCGACGACACGAATCTGGCCAGGGTACTGCAACTCGGCCTCGATCCGGCGCGCGATTTCTTCCGTCAGCGTCTGCATGCGGACGTCGTCCACCTGATCGGGCGTGACGATGACACGGACCTCGCGGCCTGCCTGGATCGCGAAGACGCGCTCCACACCACGATAGCTCGACGCGATCTTCTCGATGCCCTCGAGGCGCTTGACGTACGTCTCGAACGCCTCGCGGCGTGCGCCAGGCCGTGAGCCGCTGATGGCGTCGGCCGCCTGCACCAACACGCTCATCTCGGTTTCGTGCGGAACGTCGTCGTGATGGGCCGCGATGGCATTCACGACCATCGGGTTCTCGCCATAACGCGTCGCGACTTCCACGCCGAGTTGCACGTGCGTGCCCTCGTGCTCATGCGTGAGCACCTTGCCGATATCGTGGAGCAGCGCGGCACGTTTCGTCATGGCCACGTCCAGTCCCAGCTCGGCAGCCATGATGCCCGCCAGCCACGCGACTTCCACCGAGTGCGACAGGATGTTCTGCCCGTAACTCGTGCGCCACTTCATGCGCCCGATGAGCTTGATGATCTCCGGGTGCAATCCTGCGACACCCGCTTCGTATGCCGCCGTCTCACCGGTCTCGACGATGGCGACCTCGACTTCCTTCTTCGACTTCGCGACGACCTCCTCGATCCGGCCCGGATGGATCCGGCCGTCGGCCACCAGCTTCTCGAGCGCCAACCGACCGACTTCCCGGCGAACGGGGTCGAAGCAGCTGACGACCACCGTGTCCGGTGTGTCGTCGATGATCACGTCCACACCGGTGGCGAGCTCGAAGGCCCGGATGTTTCGCCCTTCGCGTCCGATGATTCGGCCCTTCATTTCATCGTTCGGCAGCGAGACGGCCGACACGGTCGTCTCCGCCGTGTGTTCGGCCGCGATCCGCTGAATGGCCAGCGCGACGATCTTCTTGGCCTCACGGTCGGCGTTTCGGCGAGCGGACTCCCGGATCTCGCGCAAGCGATTGGCGGCATCGGCGTGCGCCTCTTCTTCCAGGCGACGGATGAGTTCGAGCTTGGCCTCGGCCGCCGTGAGGCCAGCCAGATTCTCCAGGCGCGTGCGTTCGCTCGCGAGCAGCTGATCGAGTTCCGTCTGACGATCCAGCACGAGCTTTTCGCGACGGCCCATTTCACTGGCGCGCTTGCCGAGTTCTCGGTCGCGCGTCTCGACTGCCTCGGCGCGGCGTTCGAGCCCAGTCTCGCGTTCGACGAGCTTGCGTTCCTCGGAGACGAGCTCGTCGCGGCGCTTGCGCGCCTCGACCTCCCAACTCTCGCGCTGCTTCATGACTTCTTCTTTCCCTGACAGCACCGCGGCTTTGCGAAGCGATTCGGCCTCGCGCTCACCATCACCGATCAGGCGACGACGTTCATCATCTGCGGTGCTCCGGGATGCCTGCTGCCGGGCGATTTCAGCGCTGGCGCCCTGCCTGCGGCCCAGCACGAACGACAAACCGGCCGCTACGAGCGCAATCGCGCCCAGTGCGGCCGAGAGAAATGTCTGCGACACGATCTATATCTCCAGCGCGGACGAGCCGCGGTCTTTGGGAGCCCCGGCGATGCCGCACAGCAGGACTGTCCCCGGTAGGCCGGCGGTGTCATGCCGCAGGCCCGAAGGCGTACGGTGAACACGGCTAACCCAAGCGAGGACACACACCTACGTGCGCATCGGGTGACCCCTCGAAGGTACCGGGCCGATCCACGCGAGGCAACGGACGCCCCGCGGCGCCGGCTACCGACCGATCGACCGCTTGGCTGGTGGAAGCATCCGTCGAATCTCCTCCATCGTCACCTCGAGCCGCTCACTGCCGCGCTCGGCATCCATGCGTGAACGGAAGAGCTCGTCAGCGATTTGCAGTGCCGCCAGGATGGCAGCCTTGCCGGAATCGACCATTGGCGACTGCTCCTGAATCCGTCGGATCGACTCGTCGACATGGTGGGCGACCGCTCGGGAGTGCTCCGGCGGCTGCTCCGAGCGGATCGTGACCTCTTCGCCGGCCACCGAAACTTTCACAGGGACGAAGTTGCTCATCGGGTCTCTCCGGCACTCTCGGTCTGCTGCCGCGTGAACCGCACCCGGTCCAGCAAACCTTCGGTTCGTTCGGTCGCGGAGTCGATCCTGGCCTGCAATGCCTGATTTTCGGCTTCGAGAAGGGTGATTCGGCTGGTCAATTCCACCAGGTCGGCGCCGCCAGCCGCCTCGAGTTCCTTGACGCGCGCCTCGGCCTTGAGCGCTCGCTGACGAAAGGTCGCCAGCTCTTCGCCCAACGCCTTCACGAGTGCAGCGATTTCTTCCGCTGCATCAACCACCAACCCACGCGAATCAGCCACGGACAGATACCCCCAGTTCACGCTGCAATGCCGAGACCAGCTTGCTCCGCCGGCCCTCGAGCTCCTTATCGCGCAAGGTGCGCTCGGGATGCCTGAACTGCAGGCGCCAGCCGACGCTGCGCATGCCGGCCGGCAGTCGGTCACCCCGGTACTCGTCGAACACCAGCATGGATTCGAGCAGCTCGCCACTCTCGCGTCGAAGAATGGCTTCGACCTCAGATGCACGCACGCTCCCCGGCAGCACGAGCGCAAGGTCGAAGCCTGCGGCGGGCGTGACCGGAATTGCACGATAAACGACATGAGGGACCGCTGGCGACCGTGGAGCCGCCGATTGGTGCGCATGGTGGCCCACCGGCGCCACGTCGGCCGACGGCATCAGGCCCAGCGTGAGCTCGACGCCGAAGGCGTCAGATGCCCAGACTGGCTTGTCCACCGCGACACGCTGCACCGATCCGACGTCATCGCCGTCCGCCTGCACGCGCCACAACGCCTCAGTATCGGACGGTTCAAGCGAAATCCGTCGCCCTGGGAACGCGACGGCGGCGAGCGAACTCGCCAAGGCCTTGGCGTCCCACGCGTCGAACGACGCCGGATCGGGATCGGTGAAATGCGGCGGGCGACGCTTGCCGAGCAAGAGGGCACCAACTCGCACCTGCTCGATCGGCAAGCGATCGGTGGACGGCAGGAACACATGCCCGACCTCGAACAGTCGAACATCTCCTTCCATTCGATTCAGGTTGTACTCCGCACGACGCGCCAGCGTGTCGAGAATCGACGCACGCAGATACGGTTCATCGTCGGCCAGCGGATTGCGCACCCGCGCGCCGGAACTGGTGTCCTTCGTGAATGGCATCGGCCGCGTTTCGAACAGCCCCTGCCCAACGAGGAATGCGCGCACGCGCAACTCCGCGAGGTGCAGCGGATGGTCGGGCACGGTGCCAGGCCGGAAGGCGCGCAGCTCGTCCGGCACGGTATCGAACCCACGGATCCGGACGATCTCTTCGATGAAGTCGACCTCCAGCAGGAGATCGTGTCGCCATGTTGGTGGCGTTACCTGCAGCGCGTCATCGGCGGTCGCCACCACGTCGCAGCCGAGCGCCGTCAGGATGCGAACGATCTCTGTGGATGGCACCGGCACTCCAAGCAGTCGCTCGACACGCGACGGGCGCACCGCGATGCTCGGTCGGGCGGCGGGAGCGGTGCCGACATCGAGGCGCGCTGTGACGGAGCCGCCCGCCACACGCACAATGAGCGCGGCACAGTGCAACGCCGCTTCCGGTGAGGACGCCGCATCGATGCCGCGTTCGTACCGATAGCTCGCATCGGTGATCAGGTTCACGGCGCGACGGGTTCGACGCACGAAGCGCGCATCGAAGTTCGCCACCTCGAGCAGGATGTCGGTCGTGGCGTTCGTCACCTCGCTGTTCAGTCCACCCATGACCCCTGCCAGCGCCACCGGCTTCTCGCCATCACAGATCAGCGTCGTCCCCGTCGCCACAGCGCGCTCCGTACCATCCAGCGTGACGATCTTCTCGCCTTCGCGGGTTGGCCGGACCACGACGGCATTGCCGGCCAGCTTTGCGAGATCGAACGCGTGCACTGGCTGCCCAAGGCCGAGCAGGATGTAGTTGGTGGCGTCCACGATGTTGTTGATCGAACGCGCCCCAACCGACTCGAGACGTTCGCGCAGCCAATCCGGGGTTGGGCCGACCGTCACGCCGCGAATCACGACGGCGTTGTAGCGAGGACAGCTGACAGGGTCGGCGATGGTGATCGACACACCGTCGGCCGCGGCCGACTGCGCGTCAGCCACCACAGGCACCGCAGCCACCGCGTCGCGCTCCGCCTGCGACAGGTCCGCCAGCGCCATCGGCACGCCGAGCAGCGCACTGACCTCGCGCGCCATCCCGAGATGCGACAAGAGGTCCGGTCGATTCGGCAGGACATCGAGGTTCAGCTGCGAGTCGCCAACCTCGCCGAGCACGGACAGGATCGGTGTGCCTGGCGGCGCATCGGTGGTCAGCGCGAGGATCCCGTCGTGTTCGTACCCGAGCTTGAGTTCGCGCGCCGAGCAGAGCATGCCGTTCGACGTCTGCCCACGAATCTTTCGCTTCTCGATCTTCAGCCCGTCAGGCATGGTCGTGCCGGAGCGTGCGAACGGATACTTCACGCCGGCTGTCACGTTCGGCGCACCGCAGACGACATCCAGCAATGTGCCGCTGCCGTCGTCCACCTTGGTGATCGACAGGTGATCAGAATCGGGATGGCGAGCCTGTTCGACGACGAGACCGACCACGATCGATGCGATGTCCTTGCGCATCGACTCGAGGCCGTCGAGGGTCACAGTATGGTCGTTCAGCAGTTCGCCGATCTCGTGAGCGCTCTTCTCGTGCGGCGCGAAGCTGCGCAGCCAGGCGTGCGAAACGATCATCGGGCGAACTGCTCCAGGAAGCGGACGTCGGAATCATACAGTAGGCGAATGTCGGGCAGTTTGTGCCGCGACATCGCGATGCGCGCCGGACCCATGCCGAAGGCCCATCCGCTGTATTTCTCGCTGTCGATCCCGGCAGCGTCGAGCACGTTCGGGTGAACCATGCCACAGCCGAGAATCTCCACCCAACGCGGCCCCTTGCCGTCATTGAGATCGACTTCGACATCCATCTCGGCACCGGGTTCGACGAACGGGAAGAAACTCGGGCGCAGGCGGACCTTGCTCGACCCTGAGTAGAAGCGTCGTGCGAACTCACTCAGCGTGGCCTTCAGGTCCACGAAGCTCACGCCTTCATCGATGCACAGTCCCTCGATCTGCATGAAGCTTGGCGCGTGCGTGGCATCGAAGAAGTCACGACGATACACGTTGCCCGGGCAAAGAATGCGCACGGGAGGCGTGTACGTCTGCAGGGTGCGCACCTGCACCGGCGAGGTGTGCGTGCGCAGCAGCGTGTCGTCGGTGAGGTAGAGCGTGTCGTGCGCTTCCATCGCCGGATGATCGGGCGGGAAGTTGAGCGCGCCGAAGTTGTACCACTCGGTCTCTGCTTCGGGCCCGAGGGCAATCGTGAAGCCGAGCTCGCGGAAGATTTCCGAGATCTCATCGATCACGAGCGAGACAGGGTGCACAGCGCCCTTCCACGTGTCGCGACCCGGCATCGTGAGGTCGGATGGCCGCGACGCATCCGGCGCGGGGCCGAGCGATGCCTCGGCCGACGTGAGCGTGAGCTCGAGCGTCTGCTTGGTGGCATTGATCGCCGCACCTGCAGCGCGTCGGTCCTCTGCCGGCAGCTCGGTGAGCAGGGCCATCAACGCCGTCAGCTGCCCCTGCTTGCGGCCGAGGAGTGCGACACGCGCGCCATCGAGGCCATCGCGGCTGGTGGCGGCGTGGATGAGCGCTGTGCCATCGCGCGCGATGGCGTCAGCGCGCGAAAGGAATTCAGCGAGAGTGGTCACCGGCGAACGAGTCGGAGTGGTGGGAGCGAAAACGCAAACGGCGGCAGTGGACGCGAGGTCACACTGCCGCCGCACGAAGCGAGCGGATCAGGACGCCGGGAGCAAACCCGGGGCAACCTTTACGCCGCGGCGAGCGCGGTGCGGACCTGCTCGGCGATCACGGCAAACGCAGCCGGATCATTGACGGCGATTTCAGCGAGGATCTTGCGATCGATTTCGATGCCAGACTTCTCGAGGCCGTTGATGAACACGCTGTACGACATGTCGTGCTGACGAGCCGCGGCATTGATACGCATGATCCAGAGGCGACGGAACTCGCGCTTCTTGTTCTTGCGATCGCGGTAGGCGTAGCGCCAGCCACGTTCCACCGTTTCCTTGGCGGCCTTCCACGTCTTGCTGCGCGCGCCGAAAGCACCGCGCGCGGCCTTCATGATCTGCTTCTTCCGCTTCAGGCGGACCGGATTACTGCGTACGCGAGGCATCTCGGTTCCTCCTTAGGCCTGGATGAGACGACGCATGCGCTTCGCCTCCCCGATGGTTTCGATGGTCGTTCCCTTGCGGAGATTACGCTTCCGCTTCTGGGACTTCTTGGTCAGGATATGGCTCTTGTAAGCCTTCCGGCGCTTCACCTTCCCCGTCCCCGTGACGGAAAAGCGCTTCGCGGCGCCGGTGTGGGTCTTCATCTTCGGCATGGGTCTCCCTTCGTGCCTATCGTGGCGCCAGGATCATGGTCAGCGCCTTGCCTTCCAGCTTGGCGTCCGTCTCGACCTTGGCAATGTCAGTGAGTTGCTGGGCGACCCGGTCGACGACTGCCTTCCCCAATTCCGGGTGGGCGATCTGTCGGCCACGGAACATCAGCGTGACCTTCACCTTGTTGCCTTCTTCAAGGAACCGGCGAGCGTGGCGCGTCTTCGTCTCGAAGTCGTGCTCCTCGATCCCCGGTCGGTATTTCACTTCCTTCAACAGGATCACGTGCTGCTTCTTCTTTGCAACGCGTGCCTGCTTGGCCATCTCGAACTTGTACTTGCCGTAGTCCATGATGCGGACCACGGGCGGCCGTGCGAGTGGAGCCACCTCGACCAGATCGAGGCCCTGTTCGACTGCTGAAGCCAGCGCAGCATCGACTTCCATGATGCCCAGCTGGGCGCCGTCTGGGGCGATGACGCGAACTGGCGAGATGCGAATCTGCCGGTTGACGCGTACTCGCTTGGTCGGATCCTGAATAGGACGAGCTCCGGAAAACGGGAAAACAAAAACGGCGGGATCTTCGGGGATGAAGACCACGCCGCGAGGCCCACCCAAGGGGGTGTGCCCGTTGCATTGGACTCCAGCAGCACACCTCGCGAAGCGAGGGCCGAAGGGTGGACCCCCACTGCCGCGGGAGTCACTTGCCGAGTTCTGACATTGACAACCTAGAGGCGCGTGCGCTGGCGGTCAATGGCTGAGGGGTAGCAATTGCTCAGGCGCCGCCCGCGGCCCAAGTTGGCCGCCATGCGCCTGCCCCGCCTGTTAGCCCCCACCCTGCTTGTCGCAGCGATCAGCTGCGGCGGCCCCCGACTCGATGTCCCGACGGGCACCACCTTCACGAACGTCCAGATCATCGACGGCACCGGCGCCCCGGCGCGACGCGGCAACCTGCGCATCGTTGCCGACACGATCGTGGCCGTCGGGGAGGTCCACTCGGTGCCCGGCGACACAGTGGTCGATGGAAATGGTTTGGTGATGGCGCCAGGATTCATCGATACCCACAGCCACCATGCATCCGGCCTGCGCACCACGCCCGATGCGCGGCCGGTGGTCAGCCAGGGCATCACCACCATCGTGGCAGGCCAGGACGGCAGTTCTCCAATGCCGCTCAAGGGCGCGATGGACGCGCTGCGCACTACGCCCAGCGCCGTGAACGTCGCCTTCTATGTGGGACACGGCACGATTCGGGACGCCGTGCTCGGCAAGGACTTCAAGCGCCGCGCCACGCCGGCTGAAGTCGACTCCATGACGACCCTGCTCCGCGCCGAGATGGGTGCTGGTGCGCTCGGTCTCTCCACCGGTCTCGAATACGATCCCGGCATCTACTCGGACCGAAGTGAGGTCCTGACGCTGGCGCGCGCAGCCGCCGACTCGGGAGGCCGCTACATCAGTCACATCCGGAGCGAGGACCGCGATTTCTGGCCAGCGATCGATGAGATCATCGCGATCGGCCGCGCCACGAAGATGCCCGTGCAGATCAGTCACCTGAAGCTCGCCATGGTCCCGCTCTGGGGGCGCACTGACAGCCTCATCACGCTGCTCGACGCCGCACGCGCCAGCGGAGTCGACATCACTGCCGATGTCTATCCCTACACCTTCTGGCACTCGACACTGACTGTGCTCTTCCCACGGCGGGATTTCAGCAACCGCGCGGAGGCAGAGAAGATCCTGCGCGAGATTGCCAAGCCGGAGGGGCTGCGCATCGGGTCGTTCGCGGCGAATCCATCGTACGCGGGCCAAACAGTCGCACAACTGTCCGCGCTGCGACACGAGGATCCGGCGTCCACGCTGATGGCCCTGATTGCAGAGGCACAGGCGTGGGAACGCGCGAACCCGACCAGCGACGACGGTGCGGAGAGCGTCGACGCGACCAGCATGTCGGAACCTGACATCGGGAAATTGCTCGCATGGGCGCATACCAACGTCAGTTCCGATGGTGCGATGAACGGCTCGCACCCGCGCGGGTACGGCGCCTTTCCTCGCGTCCTCGGCGAATATGTTCGCGGGCAAAAGGTGATGACGCTCGAGCAGGCCATACACCGCATGACGGCACTCGCCGCCGCCCACATGGGCATGACACGGCGCGGCACGCTCGCGCCGGGCGCGTTTGCTGATCTCGTCCTGTTCGATCCGCAAACCGTCACCGATCGTGCGACGCCCACCGAGCCGCATCGCGTGTCGGAAGGAATCAAAGGCGTCTGGGTCAACGGTCGCGCGGTCTGGCGCGACGGCAAGACGACAGGTGCGGTTCCCGGTATCGTGATTCGTCGTGCGGGTGCGGCACGGTGATGAAGACTTCCGGGCAGCAAACGCATGCACCACAGGCGGCCATCGACTTCGGCATCAGCAACACCGACGCCGTCGCACGCGTCGACGGGACACTGCAGTTCTGGACTCGCCCATCCTACGCCGCGCCTGATCACGACGTCGTGCGCGAGGTGCTCGCATTCGGCGGTGTCGATCTCGCTGCGCTGCCGCACATCGCGGTAACCGGGGGACGACACAAGACGCTGCCGGCGTCGCTCGGTGCGTGCACCGTCGTCGGTGTGCCGGAAGTCACGGCGATCGGACGCGGTGGGCAGGCGCTCGCGCTGTCGGAGGATGCAGATCCCAGCACCCCGATCCTCGTGGTCAGCGCCGGATCAGGCACCGCCGTGGTGTCGGCACGCGGGTCGTCGTACGCCCATGTCACGGGCACCGGTGTTGGCGGTGGCACGCTGCTCGGACTGAGTCGCTTGCTGCTCGGTACAACCGATGTCACCGCGATCGATGCAATGGCGCTGCGCGGCGACACCAACTCGGTGGACCTCGCCCTGCGTGACGTCGTCAGCGGTCCGATCGGATCGCTCCCGCCGGATGCCACGGCGGTGAACTTCGGGCGACTTGCACGCCAGGAACAGTTGTCGCAGCCTGATGACCTGGCTGCCGCCCTGTTGACGCTGATCGGCCAGGTGATTGCCATCACGGCGATCAATGCGGCTCGCGCCGAGCGTGTCGAGCAGGTGGTCGTGATCGGGCACATGGCCGACATGCCAAGCTTCCGACGCGTGCTCGAGCAGGTCGGCGTGTACTACGGCATGCAGCTGATTCTCCCCCAGAATGCGGGCTATGGCACCGCACTTGGCGCCATGCTGCACGGCGCGCGCTGAGCACGTTGCTTCGTTCTTGACGAGTTACGCCCGCTCGCGTCACTCGTCCTTTTCTTCGGATCGTGTCGTGTACCGCTCGGCGCGGAGTTTGCGTTGCCATCGCATCGCAGGACTGTCGCATCAGCCGGCGTTCAACGCACCTACTACGTCTGAAGGAGAAGCAAGTTGAAGAACCGTTTCGTACTGCCGACGCTCACGCTGTCCGCGCTGTCATTCGTGATTGCGGCAGGAGCGAATGCACAACAGAAGAAGTCGACGCCGGCGACGTCAGTGAGTGGTCGCGCGACCGCGCCAGCACCGACGACGGCCACGACACGTCCGGCCGCAAGCACGCCAGCGCCAACGCCTGCGGCGACGCCCGCACCGGCACCGACGCCAACGCCCGCACCAGCCAAGGCCGCACCCGTCGAAGAGCGCGCACCGAAGGCCGATCCCACGGGTGACAAGGCACGCTTCGGCATCGTTGGTGGTGTGGCCGCACCAATGAGCTCACTGGGCAAGGCCTTCAGTGTTGGCTTCAATGGCGGCGCATTTCTCGAAGGCCGGCCAGCAGGGTTTCCAGTCGGCCTGCGCGGCGACCTGCAATACGCACGCTTCGGCGGTAAGAACGAGCTGGTGACGCCTTCGTTCAGCCTCATTCAGCTGACGGGCGCAGCGGTCTATGATTTCCCGTCTGGCAATGGCGGCAAGTCGCCGTTCTTCGCCACCGGCGGCATCGGCCTGTATCGCCAGCGCCAGTCGTTGCCCGAGCCAGCCACGGATGAAAGCCAGACCGACTTCGGCCAGAACCTCGGACTTGGTTTCAACTTCCGGAACACGCGCTTCAAGCCGTTCGCCGAAGGACGTTTTCACTTCTTCAATGACGTCGAATACTTCAGCTTCTCGATCGGGCTGCACCTCTAGGATTCAGGACGCGATGTGAAGTGATCTGAAGCGATGTGAAGTGATCTGAAGCGAGAAGTCGAAGGGAGCGCCAGTCATCAGGCGCTCCCTTTGCTGTTTCCAGTCAGGCACTCGTGATCGAGGCACGCCGACGCCACCAGAGATATGCAGGCCATCCCAGCGCCAGCAGCAAGCTGCCCTTGAGGGCATTCACTGGATTCGAGATGATCGAGCCGATGATGACGTATCCGGCCGCCAGCAGGAACAGCGCGGTCGTCACCGGGTGGCCGATCGCGCGCACGTCGACACGCGGAATTTCGCCACGCGCCTCGCGAGCGCGGTAGACGAACAGTGCCGCCGCAGTCGCACCGAAGAACACCCAGTCTGCAAACACCACATAGTCGAGCAGTTGGCCATAGCTGCCCGAGAACAGGAGCACGATCGCCCACACGGCCTGTCCGACAAGCGCCGCGATGGGCGTACGCGTGCGAGGGTCGACCTTGGCCATCTGCGCGAAGAACACACCATCGGCTGCCATCGCCTGGTAGACGCGCGGCGTGACGAGAATCACGAGGTTTAGAAAGCCGAACGTGGAGATCATGATTCCAGCACCGATCACCGCCCGACCTCGGTTACCGAGGTAGGCGCCGACGGTTTCGGCCGCTGGCGCATGACTGGCCGCGAGCCCCGCGACACCGAGCGCGCGAAGGTAGGAGAGATTCACCAGCAGGTAGGCAGCCACGACGATCAGCACACCGAGAATCAGCGCGCGTGGCAGGTCACGTTTCGCGTCGCGCAGTTCTTCGGCGATGAAGTTGGTCTGCTGCCACCCACCAAACGCGAAGAGCACCGGCACGAGGGCCGCGCCGACGGCCAGGATCCACTGCAGGGCACCGGACGGCACGACCAGCGGCGGCGCTGCGGCTGCGGCGACGGATTGCGTCGCTGCGTCAGGCGCGATGAAGGCCACGACGACGAGGAACACGATCGCGGCCAGTTTCAACACCGTCGCCACATTCTGCGTGATGGCACCGGGGGCGACGCCAACGATGTTGACGAGTGTGAGCGCGATGATCGCTGTGACGGCAATCGGCGTCGCCCAGGTGCTGCCAATCCCCGCGAACGCCATGGCGTAGTTCGCGAACGTCATTGCAACAGCCGCAATCGCACCGGTCGAAATCATCAGGAACAGCGCCCAGCCATACAGAAAGGCCGGAAAGCGACCGAAGGCGTCGCGGAGGTACACGTAGCCACCGCCGGCCCGTGGCGCGCGCGCGCCAAGCTCGGCGAAGACGAACGAACCCACGATGGCGATCAGCGCACCAAGTCCCCAGGTGGCCATCGTGGCCGCACCGGTGCCCACTCGCTGTGCCACGATCGCGGGATTGAGGAAGATGCCGGCACCGATGATGCCGCCGACCACCAGCATGGTGGCGGAGAACAACCCGAGTTGCCGTGCGTAGCCGGCCTCGGATGGCGCGACGACTGGCGGAGGTGTGGTTGGGGGCATCCGAGCACGGTAGTCGGGCGCGGGCCACGCAGCGAGGGGCATCGCCGACGCGTACTGTGCACGACTGGACATGCCGCACTTTGCGGGCGTCCTTCGAGAGCACGCCACTGCCCTCCTGCCCTGCCATCGATGTCTCTCCGCACTCGTCTCGTCGCCGCGTCACTGCTCGGCCTCACCTGCCTCGCCAACCCAGCATCGGTGGGTGCGCAACGCTCCGTCTCCGGAGATCCTGCCAGCACCCTGCGGTTGCGGTCGATCGGTCCTGCCAACATGAGCGGTCGATTCACCGATGTCGCCGTGAATGAGTCGAACCCATACGAGTTCTACGCGGCGTCGGCCACGGGCGGACTGTGGAAGACCAGCGACAACGGCGTCACCTGGAAGTCGCTGTTCGAGAACCAGTCGGTGAATTCCATCGGCACCGTGACAGTCGACCAACGCAATCCACAGGTCGTGTGGCTTGGCACAGGCGAAGCCACCAACCGCCAGAGCTCCGGCTGGGGTGACGGCGTCTACAAGTCCACCGACGGTGGCGCGACCTGGACGAACATGGGACTTCGTGCGACGGCGCGTATCTCGCGCATCGTCGTCGACCCAGCCAATTCGGACATCGTCTACGTCGCATCACCCGGACATCTGTGGGGACCGAACGCTGAACGCGGGCTCTTCAAGACCACTGATGGTGGCAAGACCTGGTCGCCGATCCTGCAGCGCGATGAAAACACCGGCGTGGTCGACGTCGCCGTTGATCCGACGGATTCGAGGATCGTCTACGCCGCGTTGTACCAGCACCGCAGAACGCCGTTCGGCTTCGTGGGTGGCGGTGCCGGCAGCGGACTGTTCAAGTCCGTTGATGCCGGCGCCACATGGACGCGGCTGAGCGCTGGCCTGCCAACTGGTACCGTCGGTCGCATCTCGATCTCGATCTATGCCAAGGACCCACGCGTCGTCTATGTCAGCGTCGAGCAAGGACTGCGCTACACGTCCAGCATCTCCTACGACAAGCGTCTCGGCGGTGTGTATCGGTCCGAGGACAAAGGCGAGACGTGGCGATTCATGAGCGACTGGAATCCGCGGCCTGCGTATTCCAGCCAGCTGCGTGTCGATCCCAGCGATCAGAGCCGACTGTACGCCATGCAGTGGTCGGTCAGTGACGACAGCGGCAAGACGTGGCGATCCCCGCGCCAAACGCTGCACGGCGACGACCGCATGGTGTGGGTTGACCCGCGTGACTCACGTCACCTCATCAAGGCCGACGACGGCGGGATCGGCATTTCCTACGACCGTGGCGTAAAGTGGCTGTACGTGACGTCGCTGCCGGTGTCGCAGCCATACCATCTCAGTGTCAGCACGACGTCACCGTACCTCATCTGCACTGGCCTGCAGGACAACGGTAGCTGGTGCGGACCGTCGTCGACCTACACCTCCACCGGGCCGCTGAACGAGGACTGGTTCCGTGTCGGCGGTGGCGACGGCTTCAACAACGTCATCGACACGACCGACAACACGACGGTGTATTCGAGTTCGCAG
The DNA here is from genome assembly GCA_963740355.1 of uncultured Gemmatimonadaceae bacterium. GTDB lineage: Bacteria > Gemmatimonadota > Gemmatimonadetes > Gemmatimonadales > Gemmatimonadaceae > JACMLX01. The sequence goes on along the minus strand of CAVUDW010000004.1, from coordinate 34,106 downwards.
TACCTCGGCCTGACTCGCGTGAACCTGCGAACACTCGAGTCGGTGCAGATCCGCCCGGCGCCGAAAGAGGGCGAAGGCCCCAAGCTTGGAAACTGGGGCGCCCCCGAACCTCGGGTCGGGAAGAAGATCATCCCGGCTGGCTGGAACTCGCCGGTGATCATTTCGCCGCACAATCGTAATGTGATCTATGCGGGCATGCGCGAAGTGTGGAAGTCCCTCGATCGCGGCAACACCTGGACCTCGCTCGGCGACCTCACCACTGGCGTCGATCGTCGGACGCTGGCCATCATGGGCCAGATGCCGACGGACACGACGCTTTCACTGGATGACGGCGTCTCGTACTTCCCGAGCACCACTGGCATCAGCGAATCACCGGTGCGCGCAGGGGTGCTGTGGGTTGGCACCGACGACGGCAACCTGCAGCTCTCGCAGGATGCTGGTCGTACCTGGAAGAATGTGCGTGCCAATGTTCCGGGTGTGCCGGCTGGCACCTGGGTGGCGCATGTCGAAGCATCACGCACCGCCGCTGGCACCGTGTACGCGGCGTTCGATGGCCATCAGAACGACGACTTCACGAACTACCTCTTTCGGAGCGCGGATTTTGGCGCGACGTGGACGTCGATTGCGACCACCTTGCCTGCCAACCGGGTGATCCATGTCATCCGCGAGGATCCACGAAATGCACGCGTGCTGTACCTGGGCACGGAGCAAGGCCTCTTCGTGTCGACGGACGCTGGCGCCAACTGGCGCGAGATGCGCGGCATGCCACGGATGCCAATCAACGACATCGTCGTGCAGGGTCGCGATAACGACCTGGTGGTGGCGACACACGCGCGTGGCATCTGGATCCTCGACAACCTGAACGCGGTGCAGGAATTCACGGCACCAATCGAGCAGTCGGCCGCACACCTGTTCACGGTGGAGCCGGCAGAGATGCGACGACTGGCCTCGACCAAGGCGCATACCGGCGACATGATCTTCCGAGGCGAGAACCCGCCAAATGGCGCGATCATCGACTATTGGCTGAGCCCCGCGGCGATCAGTGATTCGGTGTCGATCACGGTGCACGATGCCAGCGGAAAAGAGGTCTCGTCGGTGCGCACCACACGTTCCGCCGGCGCAAACCGGGTCGTCTGGAACCTGCGGTTGCCGTCACTCCCCGGCGCCCCCGCCAGCAGCGACGATGACGAAGACGCACCGCGTGGTGCACCGCAGGGACGATATGTTGCGCCGGGTCGCTACACGGTACGCCTGACGGCGGGTGGTGTGCGTCGCGAACAGCCGTTGCTCGTGCGGGAGGACGCACGCGTGACGCTGACGACGCTGCAGCGTACGCAATGGTACGCGGCGACCGACTCCATCGCCGGGGTCTACCGCCAGGTCGTGCAACTCGGCAGCGACGCGGCAAAGGGGACGGATGCGGAGTTGAAGAAGACGATCCGGGAATTGCAGGATCGCGTCGGCTCGCTCTACGGGAACGTGTTGCGCGGCGGCGGACCACCGACGGCCGACCAGCGGAAGCAGATGGCCTACTTCCCCTCTGTCCTCCGCTCCCTCAGCGCACGCGTCACGCGCTGAGGTCAGCCGAGGACTGCAGCGCCCTGCAATGGAGGGTGCGCCTACCGGTCGATGTAGGCGTAACCCTTCGCGTCGGGTGTCACGCTGCCCCATGCGTGAAACGCATCATGCTCGAAAATCAGCAGCCAATTCTCAGCGGCGGCCTCGCGGAGCAACGCCCGCTTGCTCTCCAGCGTGCGAAGCGGCTCCACATCGTAGCCCATGATCCACGCCATCGGGACATGATTGACGGTCGGCATCACGTCGCCCAGGAAGAGCGCGCGGTCGCTGCCGCTTTCGAGCAGCAGGCTCTGGTGATGTGGGACGTGGCCGGGCGTCTTGCGCGCGGTGATTCCACGCATGATCTCGACATCGCCATCGATGAGCTGTAGCTGGCCGGACTCCTTCAGCGGCACGAAGTTCGGCGGGAAGTAGCTGGCAGCGGTGCGTTCATTGGTATGCGTCGCCCACTCGTACTCGCCGGCCTGCACGATGTACGTCGCATTCGGAAACGTCGGAACCACGGCGCCATCAGCATTGCGGCGGGTGTTGCCTCCGGCATGGTCGAAATGCAGGTGCGTATTGATGACGACCTTGATGTCCTCGGGCGTGAACCCCGCGCTCCGAATGCCGGCTTCGAGCGCGGTCTCGTCAGGACGCTGCTCCGGCACATCGGCCTGCAGCTCCATGCCATAGATGTCGATGAACTTCTGGTCCTCCTTGTTGCCCGCGCCAGTGTCGATCAGCACGAGGCCGTCCGGATGCTCCACCAGCAGGCAGCGCATGCCCATCTGGATACGATTCCGTTCGTCAGCTTCGATCTTTCGTTGCCAGAGAACCTTCGGCACGACGCCGAACATGGCACCGCCGTCGAGGCGCTGGCCGCCGGCCTGAATCGCGTGAATGCGCAGCGAGCCGAGCTCGCGGGTCTGCAGCAGAGGTGTCGGGAAAGTCATGGCAACGGAGAGAAGATGTCAGGCACCATCGGAGGCGTCCTTCACTGGCGAAGGCGACGCCTGCTTCCGGCGACGCTTCAGTTGCGAGGTGCCTCCGCGCTGGAATGCCTCGAGGGCGCCCCACGTGGTGATCGCACGATCGGCGGCGGCGTCCCTGAGCATCGCAATCAGGATCTTGGCGGTGGCGATGGCGTCGCCTGCAGCGCGATGACGCGCCTCCGCTGGGATGTTGACGGCGTAGTGGTTGGCAACCGAGTCGAGATTCCGCCGCGGGAGCTGGGGCAGGACTTTTCGCGCCAGTCGGACCGTGCACAGCGTCGTGCCGTCGAGGGCCTGGCCAGTGCCGCGGTAGACCTCGTGACTGACGAAGCGCCAATCGAACGACGCATTGTGCGCAACGAAGATGTGCCCCGCGAGCCGTTCTGCGACCTCGTGCGCGATCGAGCCGAACACGGGCTTGTTGCGCACCATCTCCGACGTGATGCGCGTGATCTGCGTGATCATCGGCGGGATGGGGCACTCGGGATTGACCAGCGTCTCGAAGACATCGACGATCTGCCCGCCGTGCACCCGAACGATTGCGATCTCGGTGATGCGGTCGCCGTGCCCAGGTCGGCCACCGGTGGTCTCGACGTCGACCACCGCGAAGCGCAGTGACGCAATCGGCAACGCATCGGCGTCGTTTCGGGTCAGCATCACCGACGGTGGCGCGTCAGCCGATCGCGATGTCTCCACCGGACGCGGGCGTGCCACCGTCTCGGTCGTGATGCGCCACCGCCCGTCCGGGCCCTGACGCACATCGGGTCGGTGGCCAACAATCGACCGCGCCAGGCTCTCGGCCAGCGAACGACGCACGCCGATCGCCTGGCATACTTGCGCCACCAGTTCCGGCGACCCAATCGGCCCGCGCGTGATCAGCGCAATGGCCATGTCGGTGAGTGTCGACTCGGCCGGCTTGAGCCGCGCGCCGAGGGAAGCGATCAGGGAATCAGAGTCCATCGCGCAGGAGAGGCATCGTCATGCACCGCGGGCCACCACCGCCGCGTACCAGTTCGCTTCCTTCAAACGTCAGCACGACCTTGTCCGTCTCACCGACCTTCGCTTCGCCGCCCAGAAAGTCCATCGCCGGCACGACGCGAAAGCCCGCCAGCTCCAACGAACGAAGTGTGGCTTCATTGCGGGAATAACTGGCAATGACACCCGGTCGCAGCGCAACGAAGTTGCATCCACTTGCCCACTGTTCGCGCTCCTGCAGAATTCGCCGTTCGCCGCCGCAGAAGACGGGCGTCATGGGCAGGCCGCACTCGGCGAGTGCCGCAAACACGTTTGGCTGTTCCGTGACGACATCGCTGCCCTTGCGCCAGAGCAGCACAGGCAGGCGTTCGGTCCCGACGAAATACGGCGGATACACCACGCATTGCTCGCGATCGATTTGCGTGAACACCATGTCGAGATGAATCGCGGTGTTCTCACCCGGCATCACGACCACGATGATGTTGCGAATGTCGGTGTCGGCAAACATCAGCGATGCGAGATGGTCGATTGCGGCGGGGCTGGAGCGCTCGCTGAATCCGATCATCACGGTGTCGGCACTCACAGGGTGAACGTCACCACCTTCGAGCGTGTGATTGAAACGCCGTTCGCTGGCACCATCGTAGAGGATGCCAGCGTTGCCGAGCCTGGGGTTGTAGGTGAAGAGCACTTTCATGATCAGCTCCTCCACCCACCGCACGCCGTAGCGCATCGATCCGACCAGCACGTGCCGGCCCACGACCATGGCCGAGTCACGCGTGAAGAAGAGATTCGGCAGCGGCGGCAACGAGTAGCTCGACTCGTTGAGGTGCCGAGCGAGGGGCCCAGGCGCCTCTTCACGGCCCTCGATCAGCATCGTGACCAGCTGGGCCGCGTTCATCTGCTCGATGTCCTTGGCGAGCGGCTGGGAGGGCGTCACGTTCATCACCTCCGCCAGCAGCAGTTCGCGGGCTTCGGGAACGGCCATCGTCTCCGTCAGCAGGTCACGGACATGAAAGACCGTGGCGAATCGCTCGAGGATCGCGACGAACCGCCGATGCTCGCGCTGCGCGATGTCCACGTCGATGATGTCGTCGTAGAGATAGTCCTCGCGATTGCTGGGCGTGACGGCCAGCAGTTCGGGTCCGGGCGTATGGACGAGAACGGAGCGGAGCGGACCGATTTCGGAGTCGACGGTGACGTGCATCCAGACAAGCTACGCGTTTGGCCGACTGGGTGAACCCAGACGATGGGAGCGGTGCCCTCCACCTCCGTGGCCCGGTCGGGCTGGCCTTCCGGCCCCTTTCTTGTGAAATTCTTCACAAGACATGGCTCACTCACCTGCCCCCCCCGCCCCCGAAAAGCACATCGCCGAATCCACCGTTCGGCGTCTGTCGCTCTACCTGCGCGTGCTCGAACAGGCCGCCGCCCGTGGCCAGCAAACGATCTCGAGCGATACGCTCGCCGAGGACGGTGGCACCACGTCCGCCCAGGTGCGGAAAGACCTGAGTTTCTTCGGATCCTTCGGCAAGCGCGGCCGCGGCTATGACGTGGCCGAGCTCGTCACGCAGCTACAGGAAATTCTCGGACTGGGCCGGGAGTGGAAGGTCTACATAGTCGGGGCCGGCAAGATCGGTGCGGCCTTGGTCAGCTATCGAGGCTTTTCGCAACGCGGGTTCCGGGTGCTGGGGATCTACGACAACAACCCGCAGCTGGTGGGACGCATGATCGACGGCGTCGGCGTTCGCAGCATGGCGCAGCTGGAGCATGACGCCGCGCGGGAACTCCCTGAGATTGCGGTCATCACCGTCCCGGCCGAACATGCGCAGGCGGTGGCGGATCGCGTGGTCGCGGCCGGCATTCGCGCGATCATGAACTTCGCACCGGCACCGATTCACGTGCCGGGAACCGTGACGGTGAAATCGGTGAACATGGCGCTCGAGTTGGAAGGCCTGGCCTACGCGCTTGTGCACCGTGATGGCGGAGCTGCTCCGCGCTGAGTGGTTACGGCGCGGCCGCTGGCAGCGCGCGCAGGAGCTGAGCGAACTGCTGCGCCGAAAGTGTTTCCGGGCGCGCTTCTGGATCGATGCCGGCTGCCGACAACGCCACATCTGCCTCCTCGGCTGACAAGCCACGCACCGTCCGCACGACACGGCGCAGCTGCTTGCGCCGCAACCCGAACGAGGCGATCACCAGCTTGCGAAACGCCGCCTCTTCGTCCTCGGCGATGACGGGATCGACGCGCGGCACGAGATGAAGAATCGCGGATTCCACCGACGGCGGCGGATTGAAGGCGCTTGGCTTCACGATGCCGCGCAACGACACCGTGGCGAGCGCCTGCAAGTTCACCGAGAGTGCGCCGTATTCCTTCGAGCCGGGTGCGGCGACCGCGCGATCGGCAACTTCGCGTTGCACGAGAAAGACCGCGCGATCCGGGCGCGGACGCGTCATGGCGTGAAAGATGATCGGCGTCGTGATGTAGTACGGCACGTTGCCAGCCAGCAGATACGGACCGCCGGCAACCTCGCCCAGTGCCAGCTCCAGGACGTCGGATTCGACCACCAGCACGTTGGACTTGTCGGCGTATCGCTTGCGCAGGATCGGCACGAGCATCTTGTCGATCTCGATCGTCACGAGGCGCCCAGCGCGCGCGGCGAGTCGATCGGTGAGTGCGCCACGACCCGGCCCGATTTCGACGACGGTATCCGCCTTCGTGATTTCGAGGACGTCGGCGATCTTGTCGAGCGTGCGCACATCCGTGAGGAAGTGTTGCCCCAGTCGCTTGCGGATCGGCGGGTGACGATCGTTGCGAAAGTCGTCGGTCATCGCACGGTCTGCAGTGCGGCGATCGCCGCCGCGTGCACGATCTCTGGCGCCGTCGCACCACGCGAGAGATCGAGGGACGGCTTCTTCAGGCCCTGTACGATCGGGCCGATGGCTGTCGCACCACTCAGGTACTGCACCAGTTTGTATGCGATGTTGCCTGCGTCGAGAGAAGGAAAGATCAGAATGTTCGCCTTGCCGGCGACGGCGCTGCCCGGTGCCTTTCGTGCCGCAACGATGCTGTCCAATGCCGCATCCGCCTGCAATTCACCATCGACCCACAGGTCCGGCCGCCGCGCGCGTGTCAGCGCGACCGCCTGTCGCACGCGGAGTACCGTGGCCGCTTCGGCACTGCCGCGCGTGCTGAAGCTGAGGAACGCAATCGCCGGTTCATCACCCACGATGCGCACACGATCAGCCGCCGCTGCAATGGCGATGTCGGACAACTGCTCGACCGTCGGTTCGGGGATCACACCGCAGTCGCTGAACGTGAGGACTTCATGCGGCCACGCGGGTCCCGTGCCCGGATCCACCAGGTAGAACGCCCCCGAGACACTCCGGCTCGCCCCTTCTGCCCCGATCAGGCGTAGCGCCCACCGGAGCACATCGGCCGTGGTGTGCACTGCGCCGGCGACACACGCGTCGGCTTCACCGACGGCGACCAACGCGTTGGCGAATGCGAGCGGATTGGTGGCGTTGGCACGTGCCTCGGTTTCACTTCGCGAACGAGAACGAGCCCACAACGAAAGGCAATCCTGGACCTTTGCGAAATGGATGCTTTCGTCGGGAATGATCGCCTGACCGCCGCGCGCCCGGACCGCCGCGACGAACGTGACATCCGGGACGACAACCAGAGGTTGGGCAATCCCCTTCGCCACGACTTCGGCCACTGCGTCGAGCGTGCGCGTATCGGCTCCCTCGGCAAACACGATGCGCGGGCAGACTGCGGCCGCACGCCGGTGAAGGGAGTCGAGAAAGGCCGTCACCGTTCCGCGTAGCGAAATTTCGTGTGCAACGCCGCGACGACGGCCGGGTGGGTCAGGTCGCTCACGTCGCCGCCGAAACGAGCCACCTCGCGCACCATGGAACTGGAGATGTAGGTCGTGTCGAGCGACGGCACCATGAACACCGTCTCCAGGTCGGCGGCGAGGTGGCGATTCATCAGCGCCATCTGGAACTCGTATTCGAAGTCGCTGACGGCACGCAGCCCGCGGATCAGCATCGAGGCGCCAACCTCGTGCGCGAGGTCGACCAGCAGACCGTCAAAGCCACGCACGATGATGCGCTTCTCGTCGTCGGTGGCGCCGACGATGAAGCGGACACGCTCCTCGGCGCTGAACAGCGACGTCTTCTTCGGGTTGGTGGCCACCGCGACGACGAGTGTGTCGACGAAGTGCAGCGATCGGCGCATGAGGTCCAGGTGGCCGCGCGTGACGGGATCGAAGCTACCGGCGTAGAGCGCAATTCGGCTCATGAGAGTTGGGGCTTGGATCCAGGAGAAAACGTCGAGAGGCTCACGACTCAACCGCGAAAGAAGGTAATGGCCGTCTGCCCGTACCGTCGGCGGTCACCACCATCACCCAGATCCAGCGCCGCCGGGTGCTCGATGGTGAAGAGCGTTGCAAAGTGCACGGAACGCCACGCTTCGCCCAGCCCAGCAGCCACGCCAAGCGCGTAGGGCGGGTCTGCAAAGCCGAGAGAATAGGCGTGCGCGGGCAGCCCACGCACGAATTGCTCGGCGTCGCCACGATGCAGCGTCCAGGTCGTGGGATCGGCACCAAGCGACTTGAGATTCTTCTGGATCGCGGCCAGCGCCGCCGGAGACGAATCCACGAACGTCACGTGCGCTGCCCCACGACTGAGGGCTTCGATTCCAAGAGCTCCCGATCCAGCGCAGAGGTCGATCACGCGTGCCTTTGGGACGTCGAACTGAATGATGCTGAACCACGCCTCCCGAACGCGGTCGCCGGTGGGTCGCACACCACCAGACGCCGGTACGGCAATGGTACGGCCGCGCCATGTCCCGCCGATGATGCGCACGCGTCAGCGCCGCACGTCGAGCAACTGCAACTGCAACTTGTCCGCGCCCTTGTAATCGTCCCGATCGAGCCGGAACGCGAGGTCGACTGGGATGGCGGGATCCAGCAACTTTGCACGGTCGCCAAGCCGCCAGCCGATCGCGGAGATGGACCCGTGCGCCGTGCTGACAGAGGTGCGCACACCATCCGTACTCCCGATCTTGCGCGGCGGCGCATCGAGTCGTGCACCACGCAAGGCGAGCGTCGGCGTCGGATTGCCAAGGCCGTGCGGCTCGAAGTACTGCAGGAGCTTTTCGAGTTCATCTGTGACGTCGCCATCACGCAATTCGAGATCGATGCGCTGTTCCGGCACGAGATCGTCGGCCGACAGCTGCGCGCGGGCGACATCGTTGAACGCCGCCTGAAGCGTCGGGATCAACCGGCTTTCCACGGTGATGCCGGCCGCCGCACGGTGGCCGCCAAATCGAATCAGGTGCTCGCGACACGCCGACAGGCCGGCATGCAGATCGAAGCGACTGATTGAGCGCCCGCTCCCCTTCCCCGTCTCTCCCTCGAGCGCGACCATGACAACCGGCCGCGACACCTGCTCAACGATGCGAGATGCCACGATCCCGATCACTCCCGCGTGCCAGCCCTGCTTGGCGATCACCAGCCCATAGGTCTCATCGAGATCGATCGTATCGACGATGCGCATCGCCTCATCGAGCGTGGTACGATCGAGCGACTGGCGCCGCTGGTTCATCTCCTCGAGTTCGCGCGCAATCTCGTTCGCCTCGCCAGGATCGTCGGTCAGGAGCAGGTCGACGCCGCGCATCGCATTGCCCAGGCGCCCGACGGCATTCAGTCGAGGGCCGAGGATGTAGCCGATGCGGCCAGCGGTGAGTGGCTTGCCCTCGAGCCCCGAGGCCCGGATGAGCGCACGGAGACCGGGGTTTCTCGTCTCACCCATCAACTTCAGGCCGTATCGCACGAACACGCGGTTCTCCCCGCGCAAGGGCGCGAGGTCGGCAACCGTGGCCAGCGCCACGAGGTCCAGCAATCCGAAGACGAAACTGTCGTTCGCGCCCATCGCGCGCGACACCGCCAGTGCGAGCTTGAAGGCAATGCCAACCGCAGCAAAATCCTGGTCGGGCGAGGTGCAGCCGGGCTGCTTGGGATTGAGGATCGCATGACACTCGGGCAGCGGGCCACCAGGCAGGTGGTGATCGCTGACGATGACATCGATACCCGCCGCCGACAGGGCAGCAATCGCAGGCAACGCGCTGGTGCCACAGTCTGCAGTCAGCACCACCTGCGCACGCGCTGCAATCGCCGCCTGCACACCCGCGTCGGTGAGATCGTAGCCATCATGCAACCGGTGCGGGATGAACGGCACGACGTGCCCGCCGAGCTGACGCAGTGCGCGTGTGAGCAGCGCTGTACTGCACATGCCATCCACATCGTAGTCGCCGTGCACGAGGATCGTTTCACCCGCACGAATGGCGCGCACGAGCCGATCCACGGCGGCCGTCATTCCGAGCAGCGTGAAGGGATCGCTCAACTGCTCGAGCCGCGGACGCAGAAATCGCTTGGCTGCGTCGACATCGCCATACCCACGCTGCACCAGCAGCTGGCACAGCACCGCGGGCAGCGACAGGGCCGCCGACAGGTGCTGGACCGCGACGTCGTCCACCACTGGCGGTGGAAGCCAGCGGGTGGGCGGTCTGGTGCGCGGCGCGGCGGTGCTCATGTCTGCAAAGTACGGAACGGGTGTGTCACGAACAACACAAAAACACGCCGCATCGGCTGATCACGAACGGAATCGCTCGGCGAGCAACGTCCGACGCTCGACGCGCAGCGCCTCACGCTCGAGTTCCAGTTCGCGCCGCGACTCCGGACTCGTCTCACGAATCAAGGCATCGAGGTCGCGCAGCGTGTGGTCGAGCTGGCGGACCCGGAATTGCCTCACGGCACCTTCGAGAACCGCGGCGCCGGCACCAGGTGCCAGCTCCGCGGTGCGCGCGACCACTTCGAGAAACACATCCATCGCAAAGGGCGCGTCGGAGCCAAGTGCCAACTCCACCGTATCGAGCGGTTCATCCGCGCCGAGCTTGAGCAGCGTCTCGTAAATGGCCCGCAGCCGGTTGTCCTCGAACAGTTCCACATCGATCTGCTCAGAGGCATTCAACACCCAGCGTCGATCCTGGATCAGCAGTGCCACGACAGCGAGTTCCGGTCCGGCCACGAGCCCATTGCTGGCCGCACGCGGGCGCGACGAGTCCATCTTCCAGCCGACCTCCGGCCGCTTCCGTTGCCACTTGCCGCGCGGCGGCGCATCGAGCGGTGGCGGCTGCACCTTGGGGACCTCGTGGACGTCGTCGTGGTACTGGGTCTCGTAGATGTGCGGATCGTCCCCGCCCATCGGCGGACCGTCAGCGCTGGCGGTGCCCGTGGCGCGTGGCCGCGCGGCGGTCGGCGGCGCAGGCGCGCGCTGCCGCTGGGGTTTCGCCATTTCCGCCTCGATCACCGCTGCGGGGACATGCGTGACCTCAGCGAGTCGCGCGAGGTACAGCGCACGCGTCACATCATCAGCCGTCGCCCTGAGCGTCGGAATGACCTTGTCGATGGCAGAGCGCGCCTTGGTGAGATCGCGGAAGTAGCCGCGCTGATCCATGAGCTGCAGTTGCCGCTCGAAGATGTCAGTGCCGGCGTGCAGCGCGCGATCGAGTCCAGCGCGACCGTACTTCACGGTGAAGGTGTCAGGGTCGTCACCCTCCGGCAGCGTCACGACACGCACTGCCGCATTCTGCTTGAGCAGTTCCTTGCCGGCCTTGAATGTCGCCTTCTGGCCTGCCTCGTCACTGTCGTACAGGAGGAACACGTTCTTCGTGTAGCGCGTGAGCAACTGCGCCTGCCCCTCGGTCAATGCGGTGCCGAGCCCGGCGACGGCCTGCGTTGCCCCTGCGAGGTGCAGCCGGATGACGTCCATGTAGCCTTCGACCACGAGCGCCTGATCATCCTTGCGGAGCGAGTTCTTGGCCCAGTTCAGGCCGTACAGCAACTGCCCCTTGCTGAAGATCGGCGAGTCGGACGAGTTCAGGTACTTGGGTTCACCAGGCCCCATCAACCGGCCGCCGAATCCCACTGGGTGCCCTGCGGCGTCGTGAATCGGGAACATCACGCGATTGCGGAAGCGCGCTCGAATACGACCATCTTCCTCGCGCTTCACGAGGAGCCCGGCATCGAGCAACTGCAATTCGTTGTAGCCGAGCGCGCCGAGTTTCACGCGGAGCACATCCGCATCCGCTGGCGCATACCCGATCTCGAAGCGATCACAGGCCGCACGGTCCAGCCCGCGCGAGGCGAGATACGACTGCGCGGCCGACCCCTCCGGTGCCCAGAGTGATTCGCGGAAGAACTCGATCGCAGCGCCGAGCAGTGCCCAGACCGGCTCGCGTGTGTCACGGGCATCTTCCCGTGAGCCACGCGTCTCGACGATCACGATTCCCGCACGATCCGCCGCACTGCGCACCGCGGTCGGCCAGTCCATACCCGCGTGCTTCTGCAGGTACGTGAAGACATCGCCGCTCTCGCCGCACTTGAAGCAGTGGTAGGTGTTGTTTCGCGTGGAGACGCTGAAGTTCGGATTCTTGCCGCCGTGGAACGGGCACGGTCCGCGGAAGTCATGACCGACACGCCGCAACTTGACCGACTCGCCGATGAGGGCGACGAGATCGGCCGATTCGCGGATGCGTTCGATGGTCTCCTGCGGAATCATGGGAAGCGACGCAGTGTGGCGTGGCGATCAGCGCAATTCGGCGATGGTGACGCCAGCGCCACCCTCGTTCCACAATCCCATCCGGTGCGCTGACACGCGCGATTCATTGCGCAGCATCGACGTCACCCGCTCACGCAACGCACCCGTGCCCTTGCCGTGAATGATGCGGAGTTCCTTGAGGTCGGCACGTACGGCGGTGTCGATCGCACGTGACACAAAGTCGTCGATCTCGCTCACGCGCATGCCACGCAAGTCCACTTCACCGGCGCCCATCGGCGGGCCGGTATCGTCGTCCGGATTGCTGATCGTCACGGTGACACTCGCACGCTCCGGCTTCTTCCCGGTCGGGCGCAGCGTCGCGAGCGGGAAACTCATCTTCAAGGCGCCGATCGCCACCGTGCCCAACCCGTTCTTGACGTCGATCAACGTCCCGACGCGATTGCCAAAGGCACTCGCTTCCACCAGCTCGCCCACCTCGGCGACACGTTCGATCCCGCCGCGGCGCGCACGTGCGGCTTCCGCCGCCTTGCTGCGCTGCTCCTCGAGGAGGCGTTCGAGTTCTCGCCCCTGACGCTGGGCTTCCGTCTCGACCAGTCGACGTGCAGCGCGTGCAGTGGCATCGATCTCTGCGGCGCCCTTGGACTTCAATTCAGCGATCACAGTCTCGATCGTCTGTCGCGCTTCGAGCAGGTGCGCACGCGCCGATTTCCGCGACTCTCGCTCGAGCTCACGCTCCTTGTCCCGCAACGTCCGCTCACGCGCGTCGAGGGCGCCGGCCTGCAATTCGGCGTCGGTGACGAGTCGGTCGAGCTGAACTTCACGCTGCGCCAGAACCTCATCACGGGCTTCCAAATCTGCCAGCAGCTTGTGCACGTCACGCTCCACCTGCGGAACGCGCTGCTCCGCGCGATCGAGTACGGCTGTCGGCAGGTCGAGGCGACGGGCAATGCTCAATCCGTACGAGCGGCCGGGGATGCCCTTCAGGAGACGGTAGGTCGGCGCGAGTTTCACGGCGTCAAACTGCAGTGACGCATTTACCACACCGGGCACCTCAGCGGCGAGTTCCTTCAACGCGCCAAGATGCGTGGTGGCGATGGTGAGGGTGTTGCGCTGCGTCAGCGCCTCGAGAATCGCACCACCAAGGGCTGCTCCCTCGAGTGGGTCGGTGCCGGAGCCCAACTCGTCGATCAGCACCAACGAGCGATCACTCGCACCGCGCAGGATCTCCCGTTGGTGCACGAGGTGCGCACTGAACGTGGACAGGTTCGCCTCCAGCGACTGTTCATCACCGACATCGGCGAAACAGTCGTCGACGATCGGCAACCGGCTCTCCGGCCCAACCGGCGCGGGGATACCGCTCTGCAGCATCGCGCAGAACAGGCCGAGCGCCTTGAGCAGCACCGTCTTGCCACCGGTGTTCGGCCCCGAGATGAGCAAGGTGCGTTCGTCGGGCAGCAGCACGAGGTCGAAGGGAACCACCGGCGCGTTCTTCGCCAGCAACAGCGGATGTCGCCCGAAACGCACCTGCAGTCCATCGGACGGTTCACCCAGTTCCGCCGGCTCGCAGCCGAACTCGTTGGCGTAGCGCGCACGCGCGTACAACACGTCCAACTCGACGAGCGCCGCGAAGGCGTCAAGCATGGCGGGCTGCAGCGGACGCACGTTGTCGCTCAACTCGCGCAGGATTCGCTCGACTTCGCGCTGCTCATCAGCTTCGAGTTCGCGAATGCGATTGCCGAATTCCACCGCCGCAGGGGGCTCGAGAAAGACGGTGGCGCCGGTTCCAGAGGAGTCGTGGACAATGCCACCGAGCGCAGCGCGTGCGTGCGACTTCACGGGGATGACGTATCGGCCGTTGCGGACGGTGACCGACATGTCGGGCACCTGATGGTTGGGCTCGAGCTGCGCCATGATTCGCTCGAGCAACCGCACCAGTTCACCCTGTGCTCCCATCAGTTCGCGACGCAGCCGCCGCAGCGTCGGCGAGGCGTCGTCGCGCACGGTACCGTCACCATCGATGGCGCGATCGATCGCATCCTCTTCTCGCTGGGCAGCGATCAGTCGCGCCGCGAACGGCAGCAGGTAGGCGGTGGCCATGGCCGGTCGCCGCGGATCGCGCAGTGCGGCCTGTGTGCGCCGACTGGAGCGGAGCAGCATGGCAATGCCACTGAGTTGCGCGCCGTCCAGTGCGGCGCCTGCCAGTCGAAGTCGCGCCAGCGCCTGTTTAACATCCGGAATCGGTTCCGGTGACCACCCACCCTCGCCACTCAGCACGGCGCGCATCGCCTGCACTCGCGCCAACTCAGCCGCCAGCCAGTCGCGGTCGGTGCGTGGCCGGAGGGCGCGCACGGCAACGGCACCGAGCGTGGATGACGCGCGATCGGCAACGACGTCGAGGACCCGAGGAAACTCGAGTACGGTGAGCGCGTGAGTGTTCACAGTCTGAAAGATGCTGGGGCAGCGCCGCGAATCGAAGGCGCGCCGAATGATGGGACCTGGGCCAACCCGTGCGCAGACGCAGACCGGCCCGACAACTCTGGATGCAGAGTCATCGGGCCGGCGCAACCTGTGGGAAGAAGCTTAGACGAGCTTCGCCAGTTCCTCTCGAACAATCGCGTTGACGACACTGCCCTCGACCTGGCCCTTGAAACGCGGCAAGACCTTGCCCATGACCTGCCCCATGACCGTCACGCCACTGGCGATGACTTCCACGACTGCCTGGCGGATCACAGCAGGATCGACGGATGCCGGGAGGTACCGCTCCAGAAGCACGATTTCATCGGCCTCCTTCTGCGCCAACTCCGGACGGTTCGCGGCCGTGTACTGCTCGACCGAATCGCGTCGTTTCTTGATGCCCTTTCGCAGGACTTCGATGACATCCGAGTCCAACGCCTCGCGCTTCTCTTCGTTCTCGATCACGCGAACACGCTCTTTCACTTCAGCGATGACTGTGCTGAGGAGAAGGAGCATCGGCTTGTCCTGCGCCTTGCGAGCGGTGAGTAGATCACCGTTCAGTCGGGTGTGTGTCTCTGTCAACTAAAACTCGGTCAACTAGAACGACCGCGTGCGACGATTCTTGCGGGTGGCCGCATTCATCTTGCGCTTGCGCTTCTCAGACGGCTTCTCATAGTGACGATGTTTGCGGAGATCCGAGAGGATCCCTGCCTTCTCGCACTTCTTCTTGAACCGCTTGAGCGCGCGCTCGAAGTTCTCGTCTTCGTGGATGACGACTTCTGCCAAAAGCTTCTTCCCCCCTTCGTGGCGTTGGTTGCGCCGGCTTGAGTTCTGTGGGTTAGCCCGTAAACGTACCCGCCTAAGGCGCGTGGCGTCAATGACTTGGGTGAATCTGCCGGAACCCGGTGGGAGGCCACCGGTTGGACTGCTCAGCCCGGCGGCCAGTGCATCGAGCGGCCGCCGAGGACGTGCGCGTGCAGGTGATGCACCGTCTGCCCCCGTCGTCGCCGGTGTTGACCACGAACCGGTACCCAGAGTCCGCAATGCCGAGGCTGCTGGCCACGTCTGACGCCATCTTGGCGATCAGGCTCATGACGATCACCGCGTTGGGCGACGACAACGAGGGGATGTGCGTCTTAGGGATCACCAGCACATGCGTCGGCGCCTGGGGACTGATGTCCCGAAACGCGAGACAGTGTTCCGTCTCGGCGACGATATTGGCGGGGATTTCCTTCGCGACGATCCGGCAGAACAGGCAGTCAGACATATGGGAAATCGCACCTCAGTGAGAGAGCGCCGCCAACTGGGTTCGGACCACTCCGAGCGCGACGATGGCAGCCGTTTCCATCCGCAGGATACCCCCGGCGATGGCGACTCGGCGAAAACCGGCATCGACCAGGCGCTCGGTTTCGTCCGGCTCGAAACCACCTTCTGGCCCTACCGCCAGCACGATCGGACCGCTCAGCTCGACGCGGGCCATCGGCTCACCTTCAGGATCGAGCAGCAACCGGGTGCCGTCAGTCGGTAGCGCCGCGATGGCCCGTTCCGCGTTCGACTCCATGAATCGCTGCGGCAGCCAGGCGCCTTCGCTCTGGAGCAGGGCGCCGATCATCCGGGCTTCGACCTTCTGGGCGAACATCGTGCCCTCGCCGCGCCCCGCCACGCTCCTCGACCGACGCCACAGCACAGGCCGCCAGGTGGTCACTCCCAGCTCGGTCGCCTTCTCGGCCAGCAACAGCATGCGCTCCTTGTCCGCCACCGGCACCAGCAGGTGCACGGGTGGCAACGGCGGCGGGCAGCGCGGCGGCTCGATCTCGAGCTCGAGGTGCTGCTTGGCCATCCGTACCAGCGTACCGCTGGAGAGGCTGCCGGAGCCATCCCGCACGGTCACGGGCGCACCAACAGCGAGCCGACGAACGCGTGCATGATGCGCCGCATCCTCTCCCAGGACGAGCGCGCCCGACGTCAGCAGCGGCTCACCGGAAAAAAAGTGCGCTACGCCCGGACGATGGTCGCGCTCCACCACTCCCCCTCGCTATCGTCGTCGATCATCCGCCATCCGGTGGCATCGAGGTGCTGCAACATCTCGGCACGCTCAGTGGCCAGTATCCCGCTGATGATCACGACGCCATCGCTCGGGATGCACTTCTCAACGACTGGCAGCATCTCGACATGCACGCTCGAGATGATGTTCGCGAGCACGAGACGCACCGGTGCAAAAAACGGCAGGAGTACGGACGCATCCCCACACATCAGATGCACCTTCCCCGCGACGCCATTCCTTTCGACATTCTCCTCGGCGTTCGACATGGCATCCTCATCGAGCTCGATCGCGATGACGCTGCCGGCACCGCCCTTGGCCGCCGCAATGGCCAGCACAGCACTGCCAGCACCAAGATCGGCGACGACATCACCGGCACGCAGGACCTTCGGCAACAGGCGCAGCACACCACGAGTGGTCGCATGTTCGCCGGTGCCGAACGCCATACCTGGTTCGACGATGATGGTCTTCGCCGGATCGAACTGATCGGCGAGCCATGGCGGTGTGATCACGAAGGCGCCAAGATCGTGCGCCTGCACGGTGCCGTGCAACTCGGGCGACGCAGTGGAGGGATCGAGCGGCGTCACGAGAATGGTGGCTGTCGGATCTGCCCTGATGACTTCTGCGCGCAGAAAGGCGAGATCATGATCCTCGGGCACGTGCGTCACGAAGCTCAGCCCATCCTCGAGCAACCCCTCCGCGCCGCCGGAGAAGAGTGCCGCGGCGACCGCGTCACGCACATCATCGTGTGACGGCGTGACGCGAAGGGTCTGCCAGGTGGACGGTGTCATGCGCCCAGCGCTTCCTTCATGCGAGACCAGAAGCTCTTGTTCCGTTCCGTGGGCGCGTTGCCGTGCAGTTCACCAAGCCGCTTGAGCAGCTTCTTCTCTTCTTCCGTGACGGTGGTCGGCGTCCAGACCTGCACGCGCACATGCATGTCGCCCACGCCACTGGCGTTGACGCGAGGCAGGCCCTTGCCGCGCAGGTGAAAGAGGTGGCCGCTCTGCGTGCCCGCGGGCACTTTCACCTTGAACTCGTTGCCCGTCACTCCGGGCACGGTGAGTTCCGTGCCAAGGACCAACTGCGGATACGTCACGAGCACCTCTGTGAAGAGGTCTTCCTCGTCACGCTCGAACCGCGGATTGTCCTCGACCTCGAACACCACCAGCACGTCGCCCTTGCCACCGCCGCGCGATCCGACATTGCCGACGCCGCGCAGCGTCATGTACTGGCCGGTGGCGACGCCCGCTGGAATGCGCACATGAATCGAGCGGTCGACGCGCACGCGCCCATCACCCTTGCACTTGCGGCAGGGTGAGGCGACGACGGTTCCTTCACCATTACACGTCGGACAGGCAGCGACACTGACGAACTGGCCGAAGAAGCTGCGTTGCGCGCGACGTACTTCACCGGTGCCACCGCACGTCGCACAGCGCTGCGGTGTCGAGCCGACTTCCGCACCGGTGCCACTGCAGGTGTCGCAGCCATCGAGGACCTTGAGCGGGATGTCCTTGTCGACACCCGTCATCACCTCGGCCAGCGTGAGGGGCACGCCGACCTTGATGTCACCGCCCTGTCGCGCGCCGCCGGAGCCACCGCGACCGCCGAACATGTCGCTGGCGCCGAATCCGAAGTCGCGCATGAAGATGTTCAGCGCTTCGCTGAGATCGACGTGCTGGTAGCCGCCGGATGGTCCGCCGCCGCGCAAGCCGGCTTCGCCGTAGCGATCGTAGGCCGCGCGCTTCTGCGGATCACGAAGCACGTCGTAGGCTTCGGTGATCTCCTTGAACTTCTCTTCCGCTTCTTTCGCTCCCCCGTTCTTGTCGGGGTGGTACTGCATGGCGAGTCTGCGGTATGCCTTCTTGAGCTCGTCTTCGGACGCAGATTTCTCGACGCCCAGAGTCGCGTAATAGTCAGCCATCGGTCACATCACGAGAGAAAGCGCGCCGGGAGGGGCTGCGCGGTACACGAACGCCCGGCGAAGTGGGCCGGGCGTACGCAGTGCGGAAAGATCGTCAGGACAGGCGGGAGGCGCCACCCAGCCGGACGGCCGGCATCGGATCGGCCAACCGACGGACTGCGCTCAGAGCAGATCCGAGACGAGACGCGACGCGTGGCCCACCAGCGAGATGACCTTCCGGTACGGCATCCTTGTCGGTCCGATGACTCCGATCACGCCGCTCAACGAGCCAAAGTGGTATTCGGCCGTCACGATGGTAAATCGGTCGAGGCGCGGGTCGCCGTGCTCATTCCCGATCGTGATCGTGATGCCTGGCTGGGGTGAGCGCCGACGGAGCACGTCCGCGATGTGTGCGGGCTTTTCGGTGAACGCGAGCAGCTGGCGCATGCTGTCCCCGGTGGCGAACTCCGGGTGTTCCGCCAGCAGCGACGGTTGTGCGATGACGACTGCGGCGTCGTCAGCCAGAGTTGCGCTGGCGAAGTACTGCTCCCCTTCCTCGACGAAGATGTTGAGCAGTCCGGAGGCGGTGCCTGTCGCCTGTGCATCGCGCAAACGGACGGCCAGCGACGACCGAATTTCGCGCAACGTCAACCCACCCAGCCGCTCGTTGAGGACGAGGCTCACGGCGCCGATGGCGTCGTCAGCGATCTCGATCGGCAGTTCGATATAGATGGAGCGAGCGACGCCGCGCTCGAGGGCGAGGACCATCAACAACCGATCACTCGCCAGTCGAACGAGCTCCACGCGTTGCAGAATTGCCGCGTCCAGCTGCGGCCCGAGGGCTACGCCCAGTTCCTGCGTGAGGACGCCGAGCGACTGTGCTGCCTTGCGCAGAATCGACTCGATCGCGGTGCTCGCCCCGTTGATCTCCTCGCCCAGCACGGCCTCTTCGGCCGTCTTGATGACGGGGACCTTGAGGAGCGAGTCGACATAGACGCGATATGCGAGGTCCGTCGGGACTCGTCCGGCCGAGGTGTGTGGATGGAAGAGAAACCCCTTCTCTTCCAGATCGCTCATCGTGTTGCGGATCGTGGCCGGCGACACGCCGAGTCCGAACCGGCGGGAGAGGGTCCTGGACGCGGCGGGTTCGGCAGTCTCCACGTAACTCTGGATGACAGCTTCGAGCACCTGGCGCTCGCGATCCGTGAGTTCGGGTTGGATGGACATACTGAACAGCTAGCTACCGGAGGGCGATTGCGGGAGTGAGGGCGCTGGCGAGACTGTCGAGCCGCAGCCAGCCGGTGGGCGTCAGGGTGAGGTGATTCCCTTGTATGCTCCCCCAGCCAGCGTCGATCCACGGCTGGACGATTCTTCGCTCGCTCTCGTCGATCTCGAGCCCTCCCAGCGTGCGCAGGCCGAGGTAGACGGTCTCCAACCGTCGCTCAGCGCTTCCGATTGCCTCCGAGCCGGCGATGGGGTCGTTGCCCTCGAGAACGGCGGCTCGCCAGGCGGCGTACGCGGCCCGGTTCCAGCGCCGCGACTGTCCGTCGAAGCCGTGCGCCGATGGGCCGAAGCCGAGGTAGGGCACGCCCTGCCAGTATGCCCGGTTGTGCCTGGCGTGGTGGCCGGGTTGGGCGAAGTTGGAGACTTCGTAGTGCTCGAGTCCGACGGCGGCGGCACAGGCATGTGCACTGAGGAACTCGACTTCATACGCGAGTTCGTCCGCCGCCACGACGTCGCCTCGTTCCTCCCAGCGCCCGAGTGGCGTGCCAGGTTCGACGGTCAGACCATAAAGCGACAGGTGAGGTGGAGCCTTGCTGAGAGCGAGGTCGAGGTCTCGCTGCCAGTCCCTGCCGAGCGCTGCCGGGAGTGCGAAGATGAGGTCGAAGCTCCAGCTGTTGAAGCCCCCGTCGCGGAGGAGCTCTACGGCAGTGTCGATCTGGGCGGCGCTGTGAGACCGGTGCATCCAATCGAGCACACCCGGATCAAAACTCTGCGCGCCGAGTGAAACGCGCGTGATCCCGGCGGCGCGCCAGGCTGCGGTGGCCGTCGGCGTCACGTCGTCGGGATTGGCTTCCAGCGTCACTTCTGCGTCATGCGGCCACACAAATCGGGTGCGCATGAGGTCCATCATACGTCGTCACGCCGTCTGCGCCGAGGTGCGACGGTGTCCCGCCGCCGAAATAGAGAGTCTCTATTTGCTGAGGCTGTCCTGTGGGGCCCAGTCGGATCTGCAGTTCAGCTGCGAGTGCGTCGAGAAACTCGCTGACTGGCACCTCGCGACGAACGGCGATCGAGAAATCGCAGTAGCTGCAGCGTCGCGCGCAGAACGGCACGTGGACGTACACTCGGCTGGCGGTGTAAGGCTTGCTCATGCGCGATGCAGTGCGCCGGCGTGCGTTGCGCGGACGAGGCCTTTCATTTCGAGTGTCGTGACAGCCGCGAGGCAGGCATCGGCGGCCCATCCGGCACGTTCGACGATGAGGTCGAGCTCGAGCGGCGAATTTCCGAGCACGTCCCAGATCGCGCGTTCGGCTTCGGTGAGGCTCGACGGGGGGATGGTGTGGCGATCGTCGGCGCGACTCAGTCGCAGGAGTGCGAGCACATCGTCCGGCGTGGCGATGACCTGCGCGCCATCGCGGAGGAGCTCGTTCGAGCCGAGGCAGGATGCGACGCCGAACGCACCCGGCACGGCCGCCGTTGAGCGATTCAGTGCATCAGACGCTCGCGCCGTGAGCAGTGCGCCGCTACGGTGCCCTGCTTCGACGACGACGGTGGCGATCGCGAGCGCCGCGATCAATCGATTGCGTTCCGGAAACGAGCCACGCGTTGCCCGTTGTCCGGGCGGGAACTCGCTGATCAGCAGGCCGTCGCGTGCGATGCGCTGTTGCAGTGAGCGGTGGTCGGCGGGATACACGACATCGATGCCGGTTCCGATGATTGCGCACGTGGATCCTGCGCCGTCGAGCGCGCCGGTGTGGGCGGCGGCGTCGATGCCTCGTGCGAGTCCGCTGATCACAAGTGCGCCGGCATCGGCGCATGCGCGTGCGATTGTTTCGGCGGCTCGCAGGCCGGTCGCGCTGGCGTGTCGTGTCCCGACCAATGCCACAGCGGGTCGTTGCAGCAGCTCGAGCTTGCCAAGTGCGAAGAGCACTGGTGGCGCTGGAGTGATGTCGGGATGTTCACATGCCGTGAGGTCGTGCACGGGTGCCGGATACCCCGGTTCGCCGTGCACGAGCAGCGTCACGCCGAGCGCCTGTGAGCGATCGAGCGTCTGGAGCGCGGCCGCTGCCGATTCTTCGAGGAGTGGCGACCGGTCGAACTCGTGCAACGCGAGACTGGCACTGCCGTGCCGGCCCACTCGACGATGCCATTCGCGGGCACCGATGCGCGGCATGCCGAGCAGTGTCAGCGCGGCGAGCGCTGCCAGGTGCGTGCGGTCATCGCGCATCGGTGTGCATCACGGGAGCACTTGTTCGGATGCGCGAACCGCTGCTTCGTTGACCTGCCGCATGGAGAGCAGCTTGCGCCAGCAGGTGTCGAGGAACTTGTCGAGATGCGTGCGATTCGCCGCGCTGAGCGTGATCACGGTGAATGCGTCTGGCGCCTCGATTTCCGGGACGTAATCGTCCTCGCCCATCAGGTCGAGCTTCGAGAAGACGACGAAATGCGGGGTGGCGGCGAGTTCAGTCGAGTATGACGTAATTTCGGCGCGGAGCTTGTCGTACTCTTCCTGCCAGTCCATTGCATCGATCGGGATGATGAATGCGAGGATTCGGGTACGCTCGATGTGTCGCAGGAACTGAAGGCCGAGCCCCTTCCCTTCCGAGGCTCCCTCGATGATGCCTGGGATATCGGCGACGACGAAGCTTCGGTGGTCGCTCATCGGCACGACGCCGAGGTTTGGCGAGAGCGTCGTGAACGGGTAGGCGGCGATTTTCGGGCGTGCGGCTGAGATGACGGAGAGGAGCGTGGACTTGCCGGCATTGGGTGCACCGACGAGGCCGACGTCGGCGATGAGCTTCAGCTCGAGGATGACCTGCCGTTCTTCGCCTTCTTCGCCTGGCTGCCATTCGCGCGGCGACTGATGTGTAGCGGTGGCGAAGAAGGCGTTGCCCTTTCCGCCGCGGCCGGCCTTGGCAATCAGGATTTGCTGGCCGTGTTCGAGGACTTCGCCAATCTGCGCGTTCGTTTCGGCGTCGAGCACGACCGTGCCCGGTGGTACCGGCATGATGATATCGGCGCCACTGCGACCCGTCTTGTTGTTTCCCTCGCCGTGTTGTCCGCGTTCCGCTGCCCAGCGATCGCGATACGTGTAATCGAGGAGCGTCGTGAGGTTGGCGTCAGCGCGAAGGTAGACATTGCCGCCCATGCCTCCGTCGCCTCCGTCCGGTCCACCTTGTGGGACGAACTTCTCGCGGCGGAATGAGGTCGCGCCTGAACCGCCGGTACCAGCGGCGATCTTGACGACGACGCGATCGATGAAATCGTTATGAACGCTCATGACGGCCCCTGGGCCTGTGCAGTAGATGCTGCGGAAGGTGCTGCGGCGTGAAGCGCTGCAGGTGTTGCGCGGTTGGTCGACGAATTGACCGAGTGCGAGGAACGCACATGTGTCCAGAGCATGCGGTAGCGGCGGAGTGCATCGTCGTCGACCAGGTCGACCAGTGCGTCGAGCGTACCGGATACTTGTGAAGGTGTGGCACCCACGTTCAGTGCACCATGCAGGTGCGAATGCAGTTGGCGATCCTGTTCTGCGATGGCGCAGATGGCGACGATGCAGAGTTCTCGACGCACCAGATCGAGAGCTGGTCGGCTGAGGACCTTGCCGTAGCCGTCGGTGATCATCCAGTGGTCGAGCGCTGGGTGCAGCGCGGTGATGTTGGTGCGCAGTCGCGGGTACATGTCGCCGTAGACGGCGGCACAGGTTTCTTCGCCCCGGCGGTGCCACGAGAGCGCCACACCCGGTTGGGTGGCGTCAGCGTCGACGTCGACCGTGGGGGCCGCGGAACCGGAGATCCGACGCCATTCACGGGCGGCGTTCAAGGCACGGGGGAAGCCGGCGAAGATGTAGGACTGCAGGATCACTTCTTCCACCCATGGTGACGGGAGCTGGCGCGCTTCGGTCAGGAGGGTGCGAACCTGCTGTTCCGACCCGGCGCCGATGACGGCAGCGAGTCGGACGAGGCACTGCGTCTCCAGATCGAGTGGAGCGAGTGTATCAGCTGGTGGGGTGGGGTGCATCATCAGAAAGTCGCCTATCGGTCCAGAATCACGCAGCAGGCGAGATTTCCGTGAGGCAGCCGCCCCACTAGCGGGGAAGCCGAGTCACGAGGATCTGGTCGCGGCGGCGATATCAGGGGTGAGCATCCTCGTCGCGCGAGGACGTCGCCGAGGCGCTCAGGGATCAGGACATGCCCCTGAAAGCTACTCCCCCCTCACATCTCCCTCGACTCGTCCTCGTTTCCGGGGCTGCCGAGGGCCCAGATCGCGCCCGCGAGGATCAGGATTCCACCGGCAATCGTCCACAGGTCCGGACGCTCGCTGATTGCGGGGATCATCATTGCGAGGAGAGATGCGCCGACCGGTTCGCCGAGCACGGTGAGGTTCACCACGTGGGCCGGGAGGTGCTTGAGCGCCCAGTTCATCCCCGTGTGGCCGAGCAGCATCGGGCCTGCGGCAAGGCCGGCGAAGATGCCCCAATCCGTCAGGCCGTACGGACCGAGGCGGTCACCGCGGGCGAGGATGAGCCCGAAGATGGCCACGGTGCACCAGCCGTAGACCAGCGAGACGTACGGCACCAGGTCCAGCTTTGCCCGCAGTCGTCGGCCGGCCAGGTAGTAGAGCGCGGCGGTGACGGCACCGATCAGTGCCAGCAGGTCGCCGAAAATTCGCGGGGGCAGGTCGAACGGCGCGGAGGTCGCGAGGCCGGCTGACGGCGCGCTGCCGAGAATTGCGGGCACCGCCACCAGGAGTGCCCCCGCGATGCCGACCGTAAGACCGAGCACCTGGCGGCGCGTCGCCACTTCGCGCAACAGCAGCACCGATCCGGCGGCGACGATCGCGGGTTGCAGGTTCACCAGCACGACGGAGGCCGCCACGGTCGTGTAGGCGAGCGACGCGTTCCAGCTCCAGAAGTGCAGCGCCAGCATGCCGCCCGCGCCGGCAGCGATCAGGTGGTCACGTCGTGAGATCGTTCTCCACGCGCGCCACTCACCGCGCCAGACAAGTGCGAGCAAGAGCACGGATTCGGCAATCACGAGACGCCAACCGGCAATCACCAACGGCGGCGCGCTCGACATCCGGATCAGGGGGGCGGCCCACGAGATGCCGAAGACGGCCAGGGCCAGCACGAGGCCAGCGCTGAATCGGGTGGGCGCGTCGTCCGCGTCACGAGCAGCGAGGGTGGCGGGCATCTCTCAGAAGATCCGGACGGCGCCCTTCGTGTAGCGCGACGGATTGCGGCGCACGTCGGCGGCGAGACTGTCGAGTGCGGCGGTCACCTTCAGCAATCGGTCGTAGAGCTCGCGTTCCACCAGTAGCTGGCCTGCAGTTCCCTTGCCTGCGTTCAGGCCGCGGACGAGCGAATCGACACCGACCGTGGCGCGCCGCAGGCGAGCGTAGAACGCGGTATCGCGCTGCACGCGTGCGATGACACCGTCACGATCGTTGAGCAGTGACGCCGCGCTGTCGAGCGCGACCGCCGCATTGGTGACGCTACCGTACAGGGTAGTGTCGCGCAGCAATCGGCCGAGTGTTCCCCGCCCGCTCTGGACCTGCGTCAACACCTGATCCGCGCGACGCACGGTGCGAAGGAGCGTGTCGTAGAGTGCCGCGTCGGTGAACAGGCGGCCGACGGTACCTTCACCCTTCTTCAGTTTCGCGGCCACGACGCGCAAGTCCCCGCTCACTGCCGTGACGGCGCGGAGCGCGGTGTCCGCCGCCGAGAAGAGATCACCAAGCTCCGCGAACGATTCGACGTCGAGCGTGTCACGCGACGTGAGTGCAGGTTGACTCGGTGTCCCCGGCGTAAAATCGAGCAACCGGTCCCCCAGCAACCCCAAGGCTCGCACTCGGCTGCGTGTATCGCGGCGCAGCAATGCGAACTGTTCGGCGTTCATCCTGACCCGCGCAGCAACCACCGTCGCGGAGTCGTGGTGCACGGATTCGACCGACAGCCGCGCCACGATCCCTGCTGGCAACCCGGCCACCGTCACCTGACTGCCCTCGCGAAGGCCGAGGCCATCGGCGAGGCGGACCGTGAACTCGGCTGGCCGACTGAATACTGAGCCTAGCGCGTCGAGCCGCAGGATCATGAACACGATCAGCGCCAGCACCACTGCGGCAAAGACGCCGACACGCAGCTGCATCCAGCGCATTTCGCCTGGCTCGGGACGCAAGCTCACGCGGCCGCCAGGAATGACTGCGTGTACGGCTCGTCACTCGCACGCATCGCCTCAGGCGCGCCGAGGAAGGCGAAGGTGCCATCCTTCAGCAGCGCGATCCTGTCGGCGATGCGCATCATGGCGCGCACATCGTGTGACACGACGATACTCGTGACATGAAGTTCCTGTTGCAGCCGCTGCATCAGCGCCGCGACCGTTTCACTGCTGAGTGGATCGAGGCCTGCCGTCGGCTCGTCGTAGAGCAGCATGGCAGGACGTGGCGCCACAGCACGGGCGATCCCGACACGTTTCCGCATACCGCCAGAGAGTTCAGCCGGCAGGGTCGGCGACACCTGCTCAGGATCGAGATCGACGAGACGCAATGTCTCGAACACGCGCAGCCGGATGTCGGATTCGCTCAGCCCACCTAACTCACGCAGGCCAAACGCCACATTCTCGAAGGTCGACAACGAGTCGAACAATGCCGCACCCTGAAACACCATGCCGACCTTGCTGCGCAGTGCGCGCAATTCGCGCGCATCGATCGTGGCGATATCCTTGCCCATGACGCGTACTTGTCCCGCATCCGGGCGCTGCAACCCAAGCACGAGGCGAAGGAGCGTCGACTTGCCGGTGCCGGACTCCCCGACCACCGCGAGCATCTCTGCCGTGGCGACCGTCAGCGACACGTCGCGGAGCACCGGCCGCTGAAAGGCGACCGACACATGCTCGAGCTCAACGGCGGGCGCAGCAGGCATTCGGATGAAAGAGTCTGGTGAGACGAGGCAGGAACGAGCGGCGATGATCGGTGACGCGAATTTCTGTGGCTGACTTAGTACGGACGCGGAGCCTGATGACGGAACTCCCTTCAGACCAATGCGAGCAGGAGCTGTGTCAAAAAGTAGTCCGCAATCAGGATCGTTATGCTGGCGCTGACGACCGCTCGCGTGGTCGCGATGCCCACGCCCGCAGTTCCGCCGCTGGCTCGCAAGCCATGGTAACAGGCCAGCACGGAGAGAATCACGCCGAAGACCAGTGGCTTCACGAGCCCCTGCACGAGGTCGGACGGGATCATGCCGAATACGAAGCCATCGAGCGTGATCTGATCGATCGCCGCCCCCCAGAAGGCACGAAGGGGAACGCCGAGGTACGCTGACGAGACCAACGCGGCGCCAGCCAGACCCGCAGCATCGGCAATCAGCGCCAGCAGCGGCACGGCGAGGGCCGACGCGAGCACACGAGGCAGCACGAGCACGCGCACGGGTTCGGCGCCCAGCGTCTCGAGCGCGTCGAGCTGCTCGGTGACCTTCATCGATCCGAGCTCCGCAGCGATGCCGGCACCCACTCGACCGGCGACCATGATTCCGGACAATACCGGGCCAAGTTCACGCAGCATCGACGCCGCGACAAAGCGTCCCACGAAGAGAGTGGCACCGAATGGCGCCAATTGGACGGACGCCTGCAGTGCGAGGACCATTCCGGTGAAAAGGCCGGTCAGGAGCACAATGGGCACCGACTTGACCCCGACGGCATCCAACTGGGCCAGCAATCGCGCACCGGCCCCTCGCCCGCCCGGCAGCGCGCGGACGGCCTGCCAGGTCAGGAGCAGCACATCCTGCAGCGATAACAGTGCGGTCTGGACGAAACGTCGCACGGCGATGGGTAAGGGGGAGCGTCACGAGCCACGATTCGCGTTGCCCGGCAACCCGGGCAAAGAGTAGCTTCACCCCGATATGCTAGCACCGATCTCACGCGACCGCCTCGCGATGTTGCTCGCGGCCGCACGCGGCCGACGTGTCGTCGTCGTCGGCGACGCCATGCTCGACGTCTATCTCCGCGGCGACGTGGAGCGGATCTCGCCCGAAGCCCCTGTGCCGGTGGTGCGTGTCCGCGAACGCCGCGACGCACTTGGCGGCGCAGCCAATGTTGCCCAGAATGTGCTGGCGGTCGACGCGCAGTGTGCGTTGGTCGCAGCCGTCGGCAAGGATATCGCGGGTGAGCGACTCCGCGGCTTGCTGCACGGGCTGGGTGGTGCGACGGATGCACTGGTGACCGTCGATCGACCCACCACCACCAAGACACGACTCGTGGCACGGTCACAACAGCTGCTGCGTTTCGACGAAGAGGAAGATTCCGATCTCCTGGCGGACGATGTCGAACGGGTGGTAGCCACACTCACGGACGCGCTCGCCACGGCCGATGCGGTGATCCTCGAGGATTACAACAAGGGTGTGCTGGTACCGGTTGTCATCGAGAAGACGATTGCACTGGCGCGGGAACGAAATGTGCCCGTGGTGGTAGACCCCAAGTTCCGCAATTTCTTCAGCTATCGGGGTGCCACCGTTTTCAAGCCGAATCGTCGTGAGCTGGAGCAGGCGCTGGGTGCGGCTGTGGATCTCGCGCATCCGGCTGCGCTACCAGCAACGCTGCAACGTCTCGACGTCGAGCATCTCCTGCTGACGCTCAGTGAGCACGGCATGGCGCTCGTTTCGCGCGGCGGTGAGATCACCCGTATCCCGACGACGGCCCGCGAGGTGTACGATGTGGTGGGTGCTGGTGATACCGTGACGGCGTACCTGGCGCTGATGCTGGCCGCGGGAGCCGACGCCCGTGAAGCGGCCGTGATCGCGAACTACGCGGCGGGCGTCGAAGTCGGAAAGCTCGGTGCCGCAACGGTCACGCCCGCCGAAGTGCTCGCGGCCTACGACGCCATTCACTACACCACGTGATGTCGCTTGCAGTGCGCGCCATTGCACTCGCCGGTGCATTTTCGATCGCGACCGCCGCGCAGGCGCAGGGAGACCCAGCGCTCGCGTTGCGAATGCCGACCGATTCCACCGCGCAGAAGCTGTACGCGATCCCGCTCCAGCTCACGGTTCCGGATAGCACGTCGGGCAGTCACAGCCAGATGCCCGGCTGGTGCAGCGGCGACAAACGGGGCCGACGTGTCGCACAGTCCGTCGTTGCCGGCACTTTTGTGGGCGGAAATCTTGCGCTCTACGAATACTTTCGCCGCGCGTGGTGGTCGGGGGAAAGCGCCCCCTTCCACGTGAACTACGACTGGAACGGCCCATTCCGCGATCAGGACAAACTGGGCCACATGCTGGGCGGCTACCTGCTCAGCGAAAGCGGGCGTGAGCTGCTGGAAGCGGCCTGCATGCCGGAGAAACGCGCCACCCTGTGGGCCGTCGCCTACGCCGCCGCCTTCCAGTTGCAGATCGAAATCTGGGACGGCAAGCAGGCCAAGTACGGCTTCTCTCCGCCGGACCTGCTCTTCAACACGCTGGGCCAAGGCCTGTCGCTCTCGCACGCGTACATCCCCGCGATGCGTGCCGTGATGCCGACCTTCTCGTATTCCGGCACACAAGCGCTGAAAAACGTGCGGGCAGGCACCATCCCCGGCGACTTGCGTCCCACGGTCGACTACAGCGGGCAGACGTACTGGCTATCGGTCGACGTCGACACGCTGCTGCCGCGCGCTGCGAAGCGCGTCTGGCCCGGCATCCTGCGACTGTCACTCGGCCATTCGATCACCGACTGGGTCGATCCAGCGACCGGTGACTTCATTCGCGCACAGCGTCGGTTCCTGGTGTCACTCGACATCGACCCACTGAAACTCCCAGGACAGGCACCATGGTGGGTCACCGTCAAGAAGGGATTGCGGCACTATCACTTCCCATCGCCCGCCATCGAATTTCGCAGTGGCGGCGTGAAAGGTGTGGCATGGCATCGCTGACGCGACAGATTCGCCGCGCGGCACTCGCCTTGCTTGCGCTTGGTGCGTTGACGACCACGTCGCAGGCGCAGCGGGCGCTGCTGCCGCTCGATGACATCGCGTACAAGTACATCGATGCGCTCCAGGCCCGCGGCATGCTCCGCGACCTGCCGATCATCGAACGCCCGTACACGGTCGGCGCAGTCCGCACCGCCACGACCGCGGCTCGTGCTCAGCTGCGCAGCAATGGCAGCGCGCGCTGGCTCGACGCAATCGATGCGGCGGCGAACAAGTACGCACCAGCAGTCACCGATGCAGACAGCGGCGTGTTCGCCGTCGGACTTGGCGCGTACGCAGTGGGTCAGACCAGTGGCAATCGCGACCTGATGCAGTCCGATCGGGTCAACACCTTCGCGCCAGGATTCACCGTCCGTGCGCTACTGCAGTCGGGACCATTCACCGGTGCCATGCGCGTCGTGGCAGACCGGCAGATGCGAGTCGACCCGGAGTTCTTTGGCCGCCGGGACCGTGTGCTGAGCGCACGCACCGAAGATGGCTACATCGGCGCATCGTCGCGGTTCGCCACGCTGCAGGTGGGCCGCCTTGGCCGGTCGTGGGCCTTGCCGGGGCAATTGGGGCTGATGGTAAGCAATGGCGCCTATTCGTACGACCACCTCTACCTGCGCCTCGGCACCGACAAGGTGCACCTGTCATCCGTCATCGCCCGTCTCGACGATGAACGCCTCAACTTCACGACCGACACCGTCGCCCAGCGCTACTTCTCCGCACATCGACTGGGTGTGAAGCTCGGCAGTGTGGAAGCGGGCATCAGCGAGAGCGTGATCTACGGTGGTGTCGCGCGCGGATTCCAGCCCTCACTCGCGAACCCGGTCTCGCCTGTCTTCCTCACGCAATACAGCGACGGTGATCCGATCAACGTCGCGTTTGGTGCCGACGCGCTGTGGCGGGCGTCGAACGGAGTGCGACTGGGCGGACAGGTCTATCTCGACGACTTCCAGATCGACAAGTGTGACCTGTGTGGCGAGCCGCCGGGCATCGGGCTGGCGCTCACGACCGACGGTATCCCATTGGCCGGCGGCACCCGCGGCTTCGCGAGCTACACGCGAGTCACGTCCCTCACCTATCGTGCGCCAGACCGATTCGAGCGATATACCAGCCGCACGGTTGGTCTTGGCCAGACCAACAGCGACTTCGACGAGGTGAAGGCCGGCATCGATGTGGGGCCGATCCTGCCGGCGCCGATTCGCGTCTACGTCGCCTACCGACGGCAGGGTGCCGGTGACTATCGAGAGCCCTACCCCGCGATCGGTGATCGCAACACGTGGCCGACGATCTTCGAAGGCGTCGTGGTGAAGACGCTCCGTCTGGCGGCCAGCGGCGCAGTGCGCGTAGGTCGGAGCGCCGAAATCACGGCCGACGCCGGCGTCAATCGTAGCCACAACGACCTGCGAGTGGCCGGCGCGACCAAAACGCGATTCGAGGGGCGGCTCCGCTTCGGCTTCGAGCCGTCCTGGGCCCGGATGAAGACGTCGCTGTTCTGACCTGACATGTCTGTCAGCCCCGCGCGCGTGCCGCGCGGGTGGCAGAGGCTGGTGGTAAGTTCGGGAGTCGTCGGCCACCCGACTCCCTACACACGCCCTGATGCTTCGTCGCCTCGTTCTCTTCGCGCTCTGCACGACGCCGCTCGCCACATCGCTGGCGCAAACGAAGCCCGTGCTGACGCGGGATGACCTTGGCAAATGGGAATCGCTCGGCGCGAGTCGCCTTGCACCCAATGGGGCCTGGCTCGCCTACGCGGTGACCCGTGGCAATGAAGAGAACGAACTGCGCCTCCGCGGCAGTCTGCGCGACTCGACCACGGCCATCCCGTACGCGACCGGCGCAGCGTTCTCGCCGGACTCGAGGTGGCTGGCCTATCTCGTTGGTGTGTCGCCAACGGAGCGTGATCAGCGACTGAAGGACAAGAAGCCGGTGCGCACGTCGTTTGCTCTGCGGAACCTCGCCAGTGGCCAGACCGTCGCGATCTCGGATGTACAGTCGTTCAACTTCAACCGCTCCGGCGGGTTCGTGTCTGTCAGCAAGTATTCTGCAGAAGGCAAGAAGACCAACGACGTGATCGTGATCGAACTGGCCACGAGCACGCGCTGGTCCTTCAGCAATGTGCAGGAACATGCGTGGAGCGAGGCGAAGCCGCTGCTGGCGGTCAGCGTCACGACGGAGGGCAGCGCGGGAAACAGCGTGCAATTGTTCGACGGATCGAACGCCACCACCCGAGTCCTCGAGTCGTCAGCGAACCTGTATCGTGCCGTCTCGTGGCGACCGAAGTCAACCGACCTCGCCGTACTTCGGAGCGACGTGCAGAAGGACTTCGTCGATACGGCGCATGTAGTTCTGGCCTGGGCTGACGCGGGTTCCCCCGCAAGCAAGCCCCGAACTCTCGATGCCGCCGTGGCATCCGGGTTTCCCGCGGCCAATCGTATCACCGACTACCGCCGGCCTTCGTGGTCTCGCGATGGTCGTATCCTGTATTTCGGCGTGAAGAAGCGCGAGACGATCGCGGCCGCCATCAAGAAGGGGAGCGAAAAAGTCTCCGACGTCGAGATCTGGCATACGAACGACATCCGCCTCATCCCGGAGCAGCGTTCGGACGAACAACGTGACCTGCGCAGCACGGTGCTTGCCGCATGGCACATCGCTGACGGTCGCGTCGTGCCCATCGGCTCCGATGCGGCGCAGAGGCACCACGGTGCTGGGCGGTGATCGCTTTGCCACCGAGACCGATGAGTCGGCGTACGCCTGGGGGCAGAAGTTCGGTCGGCCAGACGAAGACATCTGGGCGATCGACATCACGTCAGGCGCTCGAAAGAAGTTGCTCACCAAGGTGCGCTACCTGTTCGCGGCCGATCCCACTGGCGCGCGGTTGCCGTGGTTTGATGGACTCGACTACTGGGTGATCGACGTCGCGAGTGGTGTGCGCACGAACCTCACCGCAGCGCTTCGGACCGCGAAGGGTGTCGACTTCATCGATCGTGACGACGACCACCCGGTCGATGTGCTCGGCCCGATCGGACGGCCGACGTGGACGCGTGACGGCAGCATCCTGTTGGTGAACAGTGGCTACGATGTCTGGGCGCTCCCCGTCAGTGGCGCAGCACCGCGTCGACTCACCGATGGCGCGGCCAGTGGTGTCGTCCATCGTGTGGTCTCGCTGGCGGCCAACGACGCGACGGAAGCCGAGCGTGCGGCAGACTTGAGCAAGCCACTGTTTCTGGGGCTGTACGGCAAGAAGACGAAACAGAGCGGCTACGCGCGCCTGATGCCGAATGGCACGGTGCAGCGCTTGCTGTTGGCGGATGTCGCCATCAGCGGCCTGATGAAGGCTGACAGCACCGACCGGTATGCGTACACCCGCCAGAGCTTCGTCGAGTCGCCGAACATTTTTCTCGCTGGTGCCACACTCGCCGATGGCCAGCGCTGGACCGAGACCAATCCGTTCCAGAAGGATTACGCGTGGGGCAAGGCCGAACTGATGTCGTACACCAGTACCATCGGCACGCCGTTGCAGGCGATCCTGTACTATCCGGCCAACTACGATCCATCGAAGAAGTATCCGATGATCGTCTACACGTACGAGCTGCTCTCGCAGGAGCTGCATCGGTACGTGACGCCGCGTGAGACCGACTACTACAACGCGAACGTCTTCACGCAGAACGGCTACTTCGTCTTGAAGCCCGACATCGTGTTCCGTCCTCGCGAGCCTGGTATTGCCGTGCTGCACTCGGTCGAACCCGCCGTACAGTCCGTCATTGCTCGCGGGCTCGTGGACCCGGCGAACATCGGGCACTGCGGCCACTCACAGGGCGGGTACGAGGCGTACTACCTCGCCACACACAGCACGCTGTTCAAGACGGCCGTGGCGGGCGCCGGGATCAGTGACATGATCAGCTTCGCCGGCCAGATGCACTGGAGCTCGGTGGCCGAGTTCAGCCATTGGGAGACCGGTCAGTTCCGGATGCAGGTGCCGCCATGGGAGGATACGACGGCCATGACGCGGAATTCGCCGCTCGACAAGGTGCACGTCATGCCGGCGAAGAGCATCCTGATGGAGATTGGCGGCGAAGACCCGGTGGTGGACATGCGTCAGGGCGTCCTGTTCTACAACTATGCCCGCCGGGCGGGCAAGGATGCCGTGTTGCTGCTCTACCCCGGCGAAGGTCACGGGCTGGGCAAGCGGGAGAACGCGATCGACTACGAGCGGCGGATCCTGCAGTGGTTCGCCCACTACCTGAAGGGTGAGGCGGCACCGACGTGGATCACCGAGGGCCAGACATGGCTCCAACGCAAGGCGATTCTGGACGCGAACAAGTAGGGCCGTGCTATCTTGACCGCGCAGGCATTTTTGTCGATCGGGGGCCAGTAGCTCAGCGGTAGAGCAGCGGACTCATAA
>CAVUDW010000003.1:0-2582084 GCA_963740355.1 uncultured Gemmatimonadaceae bacterium | reverse complement strand
TAGGCGCTCCGCAGCCGCGCCTGTTCAACGATGATAGAGGTGTCCGGCGACCCCTGCAGATCGTCATAGCTCGGGTGGACCCCGCGTCCGCCGCAGGGCAGCAGGAGTTCGCCGATGGCTGCGCTGCCAATTATGAGGGCCGAGCTTGACGATCCTACTGCCCAAACAACACCGCCGCAGGACTCGAGGTGGTCTGGTCGGCGACGACGACGTTCTCGACGTTCTCGACGTTCTCGACGTTCTCGACGTTCTGCGGCGTAGCCGCCGGCATCGCCGCGGAGCGGTGGAGCGCCTGGCAGTTCCCTCCCCAAATGATCGGGGGGGCGCGATCACTCCGCTGGCCACGGCCGGCTTACGACGCTGGTTCTCAAGGCGCGTGAGGGTCGTGCGTGTCCGTCGGTGCGAGCATCGCGGACCGCACGTGGCCATAGACATGATTGTTCACGACCGTTCATCGATACGGAAGGCCTCGAACATCGCAGTTCGCCGCGGCCAAGCTGCGGGATCGCGAGACGCCAGCAGCGCAGTGGAGTAGCAGGGCGTCAGCGTATCCGTGCTCCCGCACGAACGCGGCCACGGCGCGCCCTTGCTCCTGAGAGATGCTTGACGAGGTGCCAGGCACGCGCTCTGCGAATTCCGATACGTCGTCGAAGACGAGACGCAACACCGCCCGATACCGCGCGGAAAGCGGGATGTCTGGCTCGCCCGACCTGCGAATCGAAATTACTGCGGTCAGCCGCGACGGGCGGTGGCGGGCGGCCTTGCTGGCGCTCAAGACGATGCTGCGCGAAGGAACCGAAATGTAAGCTGCCTGACTAGATTTTTGGATCATCCGGCCATTCGCGAATGACCCTCTGACGACAGGTGCGCTCACGCGATTGCGTGGTTCGGACGCCAGTCGCCGCTACCTCACCCATGGAGGAGCGATGTCGAAGTTCAAGATCAAGTTCAAGCTCACGGGACTGGAGATTGAGATCGAAGGAAGCCGGGAAGAAATCCCGCAGATCTCTCGGAACCTCGGCCAGCAGCTCTCGGGCATGTTGGCGCCAGCCGCTGGATTGGTCCAAGGCGAAGTGATCGACGCCGACCGCCGCCTCGCCGCCGCCTCGCCGTCCGTGACCTCGGCACCGGCGGCGGCCACGCCGCAGAGGAAGCGCACCGGCGGGAAGAAGCGTGGCAAGTCGAACGGCGCGTCCGCCTCCCCGGCCGGGGCCGGCACCGCCGAGGCCGTAGTGGCCTTCTCGCACGACGCCGCCCGGTTCGGCATTCCGCGTCAGACGTGGAGTACCGCCAAGAAGGCGCTCTGGTTGCTGTACGCCGTTGGCGAACAGGGCGGACCGCAGGAGCTCACCGCACAGCAGATCACGGCGACGTTCAACAAGCAGTTCCGCGAGGCGAAGCAGATCATCGTGCAGAACGTCGCGCGCGATCTCGGCAAGATGAAGGCACGACCCAGAGGACGCCCTGGTCTCGACGGATACCACCATGGACCCGAGCCCGTGGTATCTGACCGAGGCCGGCAGGCGCGAGGCGCAAGGACTGGTCGCCCAGGCGCTGACCCCCGGCGGGGCGGACGGAGACGACGCCGAGGACGACGAGGAGTAGCCAATGGGACTCGTCGAGCGCCGTACGCTGATCGCCCGGATCTCGCCGCCGCTTGACGAGCTGCTCGCCACGCAGCTCGTCGACGAGTTCGTGTCGATGGAGCGCCGGTTCATTCAGCGGGACTGGGAGCCGGCGGAGCTTGATGGGGGGCAGTTCTGCGAGGTTCTCGCGCGGGCCCTGTACCATCAGGATTCCGGCAACCTGAATCAGGCCAAAGAGCTCGACGACTGCTTGAAGTACATCGAGCACGAGCCGAACTCGCACGCCTTGGCCCGGCGGGACGCGCTGCGCCTGGCCCGGGTGCTCCGCACGGTCTACAAGTTCCGGAGCCAGCGCGGCGCGGTGCACATCTCGCCGTCCTACTCGCCGAACCACATGGACGCGAAGTACGTCATCGAGGCCGTGCGCTGGGCGATGATGGAGACGCTCCGCATTTTTTGGGGCGGCGACCGGGAGCGGGTCGCGAAGGCCATCCGCGAGCTCCTCCAGTTCGACGTTCCGTGCGTCGGAGTTTTCCAGGATGTGCTGCTCGTGCAGCGCACCGACTTGCCGAGGAGGAGGTGCTGGTCCTGCTCCACTACGCGGGCGAGGAGGGCTTCTCGCGGGCGGAACTGGGCCGGCACTGCCTCGCCGCCGCGCCCCGGATCACCGAGGCGCTCCAGCAGCTCCAGTCACGCAAGGTGCGGCAGGTGATCTGCCTAGCGAACAGTCGCTATCGGCTCACCGATCTTGGGTCCAAGCGAATCCGCGAACAGTTGGCGGAGAAACTTCTGCTCCAGTAGGGCGCCGGTGGTAGTGAACAGGGCTCGTCGAGCAGCGGCAGGCTCGGAGGTTGTACCGGACGAACATCGGGGGCTGGGCTGGGCGTGGAGATCGGGCCAGTTAACCGGCCGATGCGCTATGCATCGCAAGTGCTATCAATGCAGACTCTGCAGTGGCCACTTGGCGATTGGCTGCAGGCTTGGCAATTGTCACCCCCGACGTGTGCCTGCAGCCACGGCAGGACACCCAGCAACCGTGTCTTCGCCTTTGCATACCGCTGCACCGTTTTCGCGGCAACGATCTGCAGCGCGGACGGAGAGGTCGCACCATGCAGGCGGAACATTGAGCGGGACAGCACATCGTCCGCGAAGCGGACGGTGCGACCAGTCGAAAACGCCTCGCGGCAGACCATAGTATCAGTCCACAGTGCAGCACGCGCGCACGCGGTACGTCCCTCGTCGGAACATAGGATGGTCGTGACACCGTCCAGGTCCACGATGACCCGTCGATCCCGGCGGATGATGCGCAGCGATTCACTAAGCAGCGTGCCGGGACGAAGCGCCTGCCGAACCGCAGTCAAGTCGAGTTCCATTGGCGCGCGCCCGATGGGGATCCGGATGGTGCCATCGTCTTCGAATGACCAAGGCACCCCGAAGCCGTCAGGCACGACGTCGGCTGTGTCGAGACTGACACCCCCTCCGGCATCGACAGTGAGGTATGCGACCTGATCGGGTACAGACCGCGCGTCCCTCGCGCCGACGATGAAGCACGCATCGGTCGCGAGGGCGCCTCGGAATGGTAGGGCACGAGGGGGGCGGGGACGGGCGCGACGGCGCGCGGTAAGCAGCGAGGGCATCGAGGCAACTCGTTGGCCAGCGAGGAGGTGCGGAGGCAATCACCCCCGCTGACTCGAGTGTAGGGTCCGGGCGCGGCCGAGCAGGTTCGGCGTCCCGACGGTACTCGGTCGCGCTATCTGCCGTCCCCGCCTAGGCCGCGGCGCGCTGCAATTCGCTAAACGCATCGTGCGACGTATGCTACCTTAGATTTGGCTAATAGCCCCCGCGCGAGGCACACATTGCCGCGAAGCTCTCGGACTTCCGGCACGTGTCAGCAGTGCATTTCCGATAGACGGGGCGACCCGCCATTCCCGCCGAGAAACGCGCGGCCGTGCTGGAAGCTTGCTTGGCAGCTAGTGGGCAGGAGCGGATCCATGTGCAGTGCGCTCAGGCCGGACATCCGATGCCGGCGGCGATGTACGCTCTAGCCGCATCGGCATAGACGTTTTTGTAAGCGTCCGCCTCGCTGGCATGACGGAGCTCCGACGTACGGCCGGGCGGTGCGCCATCCCGTCCCAGAGCCCTAGAAATCCAAATGTCGCGGGAGCAAGGCTTTATCTACTTTCAAATGTCGCTGGGGCGATAATTCCAAATGTCGCGTCAGGGACGCCACGCTTCGCGTGTCATCTGCGCTTCCAGCCGCCTCACCCTCCGGCTGATGCGCCGCCCACCACGCGCGAGCATCGTCGTCCGACCACGCGTCCGGCAGCACCACCGCGAGGAGTGCGCCTTCGAGCGCTTCCATGTTCTCGAATCGCGCCGTTGGTGACTTTTCCAGACACTTGGCCAGCACATCCGACAGCCCCGTCGGCACGTCACTCCGCACATCCGACAGGCGCGCCGGCACTTCATACAGGTGCGCCGCCAGCATCTGCATCGCCGAACGCCCGCCGAACGGTGGTTTGCCGGTGAGCAGGAAGTGGCCGACTGCACCGAGGCTGTAGATGTCGCTGGCGCCGGTCAGTTCGGAATCCTCCGAACACTGCTCGGGTGACATGAAGGCCGGTGTGCCAACGATCATTCCCGCCTGCGTGATTTTCGAGTCGGTCTCGGTCGACCGCACGACCGACACGAGTCCATAGTCAAGGAGCTTGGCGACATCATAAATTCCGCCGCGCTCGCACAGCATCACGTTGCCGGGCTTGATGTCGCGGTGCACGAAGCCAATGGCGTGCGCCTCGCGTAGTGCGCCGCACAACTGCACCAGCACGCGAACAGTCCGCGCTGGCGTCGAGCGGGCCGTACGCCTCGACGAGGTCCTCCAGCGACACGCCGGGGAGGTATTCCATCGCATAGTAGAAGGTGCCGTTGTCGGCGCGTCCGTAATCGTAGATCTGGACGGTGTTGGGGTGCGTCAGTCGCGCAGCGG
This sequence comes from uncultured Gemmatimonadaceae bacterium, assembly GCA_963740355.1. Classification (GTDB taxonomy): domain Bacteria; phylum Gemmatimonadota; class Gemmatimonadetes; order Gemmatimonadales; family Gemmatimonadaceae; genus JACMLX01. The sequence goes on along the minus strand of CAVUDW010000003.1, from coordinate 2,577,512 downwards.
CGCGCACTTCGCGCTCGAAGCGGGCCAGCGTCGCTTCGTCGTCTGCCTGCTCGGGATGAATCAGCTTCACGGCGCACGCGCGACGCAGGAACTGGTGCTCCGCAAGGTAGACGGCGCCCATGCCGCCCGAGCCGAGCTCACGCAGCAACACGTACTGTCCGAGCTGACGCGCCTCCTGTGCATCGCGGCGCAGCTCAGCGACGCGGTACGTGCCATAGATCGCCAGCGCGCTCATCGAGGATACGCTCATGGCCTTGATCGCGAGGAAGGTGAGGGCCTGCGGAGTCAGGCCCGTCGTCTGCGGCAGCGTGAGCACCTCGGGAATGAATGCGCAAACGGCGAGGACCGCGGTGCGGGTCACGGAATGCCGCAGGCTGCTGGGCGCGAGCACGGCGAACGCGATGATGAACACGCTCCACGGCGCGCCGAATCCAGCGCCCAGGTCCATCGGATTGTCGCGAATGTCGTAGGCGAGTCCGTCGCGCAGGCTGATGGTCTGGTTCAGAACGAAGAAGCCGCCGCTCATCGCGACGAACAGCCACTCGATCCTGCGTAACCCGCGCAGTCCGATCGCGCGGCGTCCGGGTCCGAGCACGACACCGATTCGTGCGATGAACAGGACCAGGAGAAAGAGCAGGCCTGGCAACGGCGGTGCGGTCAGCGCGAGCATGGGGTGCGCCGCGATGCGTTCCCAGTGCGCGGCGAAGCCGGTGACCGAGAGGGTTGCGGTGACGCCGGCCCAGATGGCGGCCATCAGCCGGAGTCGCGAGCGGAGTTCCTCCTCGAGTTGATCGGTGGCGAGGCCCTGCGCGGCGCCCGCGCCCATGCGGAATTCCGCAGCGACACGACGCGGCGCGGTGATGTCGTGCCCCTGATCGGCACTACGCTCCGCAGAGCGCCTTTCACTCGTCCTCGTCGTCATCACGGCGCTCCACGCCTGACCGCGTCGTCGGCGGGCACCGTCTCGTATCGTGCGACGGCCTGCCAGCGTGCGCCATTGAGGCGCCACACATCCGTCACGAACACGGTCACTCGCCGTTCACTCCCGTCAGCGACCGTGCGCTCCTCCGCGAGAAAGGTGCTGATCGCCATGTCGGCCCACACATGCCACGGTGGTCGGCGCGCGAACACTCGCACAGTGACCGGACCTACGGAAAACGCGGTCGCGTGGCTTCGCGTCAGGTCGCTGAACCATTGCACACGCGTCCGAAGTGTTGCGCCCGCACCCGCGCGCATGAAGGCGAATTCCGGTGCGATGATACGGCGCAGTCGGACGGTGTCGTGCACGACGAGAGCAGCCGCCCAGTCACGCTCGAGCGCGTGGATGGTCGTGGCGACGCTGGTGCTGTCGAGGACTTGTGCGACGACAGTTGTGGGCAGGCCGACGAGGAGGGCGAGGCCGAACGCCTTGAGTGAAAACGCGCTTCGCGAACTGCCTTGGTGTCGAGACGGTGTCGTCATGCGTTGCCGATTTCCTCGCACACCTGTTTTGCCCTGGAGCAGAACACTGCGAATGAGCGCACATGGAGCGGAACAGAACTTACTCTCTGCAAAAGAAGCCCTCCTCAAAGGCTTCGTTCCCTCCGCGCGCACCGCCGCCGCCGTGCCTTCCCGCCGCGACGCTGCGCTTTCGCCTGGCGGTCCACACGTCCTCACGCCGCGATCCTCCTCCAAGCCCACGGCCAGTTCTGCCTCCCGCCCGCGACCTCCCGCCGCGACGCTGCGCTTTCGCCTAGCGGTCCACACTTCCTCACGCGGAGGCGCGGAGAACCGCGGAGCCGCGGAGCTTTCGCGCGCGGCAGCCAGCGCATGCTTGGGCTTGGAGGATGAACTGCAGGGGAACTGCGCTCGCGGTCGCCACCCCCGTCTCCAAGTAGCACAAAGCAATCACAGCAACGTTGCCGCGCGGGCCGACCCCCCAAAAAGCAGTTGCCGTTGCCCTTCCGCCCGGTGTGGACCCCTCCGCCGCCGAAGGCGTCGGGGCCCTCCTCCGCGCCTCCGCGTCCCCCGCGGCTCCGCGGGTTTGACCGTGTGGACCACCGCCGCCAAAGGCGTCCATGCGCCTGCGTCAATTACCGCGCGCGAGTCGCAATAGCTGACGTACTCAGCAACAAAAGCGACGGTAGAGACTGACAGAATAAGGAATTGCAGAGACCGCTGGAGTGTCCTATTGGCAGGCCAGAATGGCGGCTCGAGTGTCCTCAAACTGAGACCCGAAGTTCCAACGCTTTTCGAATGGGGGGTGTAAACCATTCAAGTGTCTGGAGTTACGAAGATGGAACCGTTGGAACAATCCGCGGCACGTCACGTGCCGTAGTGGTATGGGAACATCGGACGGATCGGTCAGGATGACTGGACGGATCGATGACGCACTTATAGCCGGGAGATCCAGATGGCCGAACTCGCACGAAACACCGGAGTCCTGTCCCTCCACACGTCCAAGGCCGAGCCTGTTGCTCCGGCACCGACGCGTCGTGAGAGGATGCGTGCGGCGGAGGATGCCGATGTCGTGGCTGCCTTCCTCGCTGGCGAGGAGATGGCGTTTGAGTTGCTGGTCGAACGCTACCAGACTCGGCTTTTGAACTTCATCTATCGGACGATCGGTGATCGCGAGAAGGCGGAAGACCTCGTTCAGGAAGTCTTCATCCGCGTCTATCGCCACCTCCATCGCTTCGACGCCTCGAAGAAGTTCAGCACGTGGATTTACACCATTGCCTCCAACCTGGCGAAGAACGAGCTGCGGAACCGCAGCCGGAACCCGCTGGTGCTGTTCCAGTCCGTGCGCGACAAGTTTGCCGACGATGAAGAGCGCCCTCTCGATTTCGAGGATGTGGCCGCCCGTCCCGACGACGCGTACCACAAGCGCTACCTGCAGGAAGCCGTCGAGGAAGTCGTGGGGACGTTGCCGGCCCATCACCGCGAGGTGTTCGTGCTGCGTGAACTCGAGGGCAAGAGCTACGAGGAGATCGCCGAAATCACCGGCGTCAACCTCGGCACGGTGAAGTCACGCCTGAACCGGGCACGGGCCAGCTTTGCGGAGCGGATCGCTCCCGCGCTCAGGTAGAAGCCTGCCGTGGGGCCGCCCGACGGCAGCCCGCAAAGAGCACCCGTACCATCTGATCGCCCCCGGGAGTTCGCTTCCGGGGGCGATCTCTTTCACCGCAAACTGGTCGCGCTATCGCGGCCCAATATCGGCCGATTCAGCCACCCCTCTGGAACTGGTGGGGTGTGGGTGGGTAAAGTCGTTCACATATGGATTGCCGCGCATTCAGAGAGCATCACGGGGATTGGGTCGACGACATGCTCGACCCGCGAGAGAGTGACCGACTCGCCGGCCATCTGGCTGACTGCGCCCCCTGCTCCCGATTCGACACGTTGGCCCGCCGAGCCCTGATGGTGGCGCGTAACGCGCCCCAGCTCGAAGTCTCGTCGGACTTTTCGGCCCGCCTCGCTGCTCGGATCGCCGAAGAGCGCCGCAGCCGGATCGCCGAAACCAAGCCCTCGCACGCCGAACGCCGCACCGTGTTCGCCGGCGGCAACATGACCTGGATGCGACGGGCGGCCGCGGTGGCCGCGGTGGTCGGCGGATCGTTGGTCGTGCGAGGCACTGTGATCCGGAGTGGCAGCCTGTCCGCCATGACCGGCGGCGCTGATTCGGCCAGCTTCTCGATGGAAGACGCGATGTCGTTCCTGCCGGCGTCGGCGATGTCGGCCACCTCCGGCATCTCCAGCGGCAACATCGTGGTGCTGCGCCCGATGCGTCCCGTTGGCGGTGCGCTGCTCCCGCTGTCCGACGACCCGCTCCTCGACGGTGCCGACAAGGCCGGCATGGGCGACGTGACCGCGACCTCGGTCGCTGCGACCGCTCCGCTCTGGCCGACGGCCCAGATGGCGGCCCATGCGGCAAATCGCTTCGCCGCGATGGAATTCGGTGACGTGCTCCCCGTGTCCGTGATGCATACTCGTCGTTAGGACCAAGGCTGGCAGGTCGCAGCGCGGGGACGAGTAATCCGCAGGACGTGGGCACGGGACGGAAACGACAATCATCTGCCAGGCGCGCACCGAAGGGCCATGAGCCCTCACGGGCTATATTCGACGTATGTCGTCGAAGGACATCACTCGCCAGTTCATGACGCAGATCAAGGAACGGGCTTTCGCACCGGCGTACCTCTTCTGGGGAGACGACGAATGGCGGAAGGACGCCGCTCTGCGTGAGCTGTTGCGTGGTGCCGTCGATCCTGCGTCGCGCGATTTCAACCTCGATCAGCTGCGCGGTGCCGAACTCGATGCAGATGCCGTCGGGACGCTGCTGGGGACTCCGCCGATGATGGCCGACCGGCGCGTTGTCGTGATTCGAGACGTGAGCGGCATGAAGAAGCCCGCACGCGCTGCGCTCGATCGCTATCTCGCGAAGCCGCTGTCCGACGTCGTGCTGGCGCTGACCGTCCCGGCCGGGGTGAAGCCGGAAGCGTCGCTGGTGAATCGCTGTTTCAGCCTGCAGGTAAACGCTGTCAGCGGCGAAGAGCTGTCGAAGTGGATCGTGAAGCAGACGTCAGAACGTTTCGGGGCGCAGATCACGCCGGACGCCGTCGCGTTGCTGCAGAGTGCCGTGGGTGATGACGCTGGCACGTTGATGATGGAGCTCGACAAGGCAGCCAGCTACGTGCTCGGTGGCACGATCGACAAGAGTGTCATCGAGGCAGTCGTCGGCATTCGGCATGGCGAGACGTCGAGCGATCTGCTGGACGCCGTCGCCGGTCGCGATGTGACACAGGCAGTGGCGCTGGTCGGACCGGTGCTGGCATTGCCGAAGACCACCGGCGTTGGAATTGCGATGGCGCTCTCCACCCAGACCGCTGCACTTGGCTGGGGCGCTGCGCAACGTGCGAAGGGTGTCCCGCTCAACCGGCTGGCCAAGGAGTATTTCGATTTGCTCAAGCGCACCGGGGCCTTTCCTGGCCGTCCGTGGGGTGAAGCGACTGCCGCGTGGACCAAATTCGTGCCCAAGTGGACCGTCGCCGACGCCGAGCTGGGGATGCGTGCGATTCTGCGCGCCGACGAGCGGCTGAAGGACACCCGTGCCTCGAACGATGAGCAGGTGCTGTCGTCGCTGGTGCTGGAGCTGTGCACGTCGTCGGAGCAGCGGCGTGCTTAAGTCGACACGAGTGCTCCTCGCTGCCGTCAGCGCCGCGTCATTGCTTGGCACCACCGCCCAGGCGCAGAACGCCGATTCGATGACCACGGTGAAGGCGGAAGAGGTGCTGGTCCGCGTTCGACGGTATACATCGAGCGACATCGTTTCTGCGCGCGCGCTCGTCGATTCACTCGTGATCACACTGCCTGCCGGTGCGGCGGTGATGCCGGAAGCGTTGTTCGCGAAAGCGTCGATCGCGCCCAGTGCTGCGGAGGCGGAGCGCGATTACCGCCGCATCGTGAACGAATTCAAGTTCGCCAATCGCGTGCCTGACGCGTTGATGCGCCTCGCACTGCTCGAAAGTGCGCGCAACAACCGTTACGGTGCCCTGCAGCATCTCGATCGCCTGCTGCGCGATCATGGCACCTCGCCGGTGCGTTCTCGGGCGAGCTTGATGGCCGGCCGGCTGCGAATGGAATCGGGCGACATGGCGCGTGGCTGCGAGCTGCTCGCCGCGGCATTTGCTTCGGCCGGCCCCAATGAGCGTGATGTGCGCGACCAGTCCGAAACCATGGGCGCCAAGTGTCCAACCGCGATCGCCGTGATGGCGCAGCGTGAGCCGCCGCCGATGGGGATCCTGCGTGCCGGAAAGGAAGTCGTCGCCTCGGCGCCGACGGTCGCTCCAGCCGCTGGTGGTCGCCGGCCTGCGCGACGTGATACAGTGGTCGCAGCGAAGCCGGTCACGCCGACGCCGGTTCGTCGCGACACTGTCGTCGCCGCCAAGCCAGTGGTGCCGGTGATTGTCGCACCCGTGGTCAAGCGCGATACGGCACCGACGCCGAAGCCAGTGGTTGCACCGCCGGCCGTGGTGCATCGCGATACGTCGCCGACACCTGTCGTTGCGCCGCCAGTCGTCGTGAAACGCGACTCGGCGCCAGCAACGAAGCCAGCTGTCACGGCACCTGTCGTCGTGAAACGCGATACAGCGCCGACGCCGAAGCCGGTCGTGGCAGCACCAGTCGTGCGCCGCGATACGGCACCGACTCCGAAACCGGTCGCGCCGGTGACGGTGGTCAAGCGTGACACGGCGCCGACGCCGAAGCCGGTTGTTGCGGCACCCGTCGTTCTGAAGCGAGACACTGCGCCCACGCCGAAGCCTGTCGCACCGCCAGTCGTCACGCCGACGACAACGCCGAAGCCGGCGGCACCAGTCGCTGCACCGCAGACCGCGCCGACGGGCACGGGTCGCTTCGGGATTCAATTCGCCGCCTACAACGACAAGCCGGGCGCCGAGCAGTTCGCGTCGGTGCTGCGCGGCAAGGGGATCGCGGCGCGCGTCGAAGGGGTGGTGGCACCATTCCGCGTGCGTGCCGGCCGATACACGACGTGGGCCGAGGCCGAAGCGGCGGCGGCGCTGTACCGTCGACCGGGGCAGGCTGCAATCGTGGTGACTTTGGCGCCTGCGGCAACACCACCGTGAGTGGTGCCGCAACACCCCTGATGCAGCAGTACCGGGACATCAAGGCACGCCACCAGGACGCGTTGCTGCTGTTCCGGATGGGCGACTTCTACGAGATGTTCTACGAGGATGCCCAGGTCGGCGCACGCGCACTCGGCCTCACCCTCACGGCGCGCAACAACGGTGGCGCCAACGCCGTACCGCTGGCCGGTGTGCCGGTGCGTTCGGTGGCGGAATACGTGCGTCGCCTCGTGCAGCAGGGCTTCCGTGTCGCGATCTGCGAACAGGTGGAAGATCCGAAGCTGGCCAAGGGAATCGTCAAGCGCGAAGTGGTGGAGACGATCACGCCGGGCGCGGTGTTCGCCGATGATCTGCTGGATGGTGCGCGCAACAACTTCCTCTGCGCCGTCGTGTCGACCGGCGACGGAAGTGGGGCAACAGGCGTGGATGTTCGGCGTGGCTGCGATCGACCTTTCGACCGGTGAATTCCGACTCGCGGTTCGTACGCCGTTGGAGTTACCGGCGTTGCTGGGACGATTGTCGCCGCGTGAACTGCTGATCACCGACACCGACACGTCGCCACCGGTGGTAGATGGTGTGATGCTCACCCGTCGCGAGGGGTGGACCTTCGACGCCGGCTGGGCGGTCGACGACCTGACGCAGCGCTTCGGGGTGCACTCGCTGGAAGGGTTCGCGCTCGGCGCGGCGTCGACGCCGGCGCTGGCCGCGGCGGGTGCGCTGCTGCGTTACCTGCGCGAGTTGCAGCCGGCTGGATTGCCACACCTGATGCGCCCAGTGATGGACGCGGCCGATGGTGTGATGCCGCTCGACGAAATGACGCGCCGCAACCTCGAGCTGGTGGAAAGCCTGCGCGGCGGTGGCACGGAAGGCACGGTGCTGGAAGTGCTGGATGCGACGCAGACGCCGATGGGTGCACGCCTGCTGCGCCAGTGGTTGCTGGCACCGCTCACCTCGCGCGCCGCGATCGAGGCGCGACATGATGCAGTGTCGCTGTTCGTGGGCGATGGTGTCGGTCGTGCGACACTGCGCGATGCGCTGGACGGCGTGCGCGATGTGGAGCGACTGGCGGGCAAGGTGGCCGCTTCGCGTGCCACGCCACGCGAGCTGCGCGCGCTCGGCGACTCGTTGTGGCGCTTGCCTTCGGTGCGCTCGGCGCTGGAAGGACTGCTGCGCGACGGGGTGTTGCCCGGCGCTGATGCGGGGCGTGTCACGGCAGTGCTCGACGGATGGGACGATGCCGCCGACATCGCGGCGCAGATCCGCGACGAGTTGGTCGAACGTCCGCCGCTGCAGATGGGCGACGAACCGACCATCGCCTCGGGCGTCGATGTCGAACTCGACGAGTTGCGCGAACTGCGAGACGGTGGTCGCGACAACATCGCGTCGCTGCAGGCAGAGGAACGTGCGCGCACCGGCATCGCGTCGCTCAAGGTCGGCTACAATCGCGTCTTCGGCTACTACATCGAGATCAGCAATGCCAATCGCCAGGCGGTGCCGGATGACTACCAGCGTCGCCAGACGCTGACCGGTGGTGAGCGCTACATCACGCCGGCGCTGAAGGAGTTCGAGGAGAAGGTGCTGACGGCGGCCGATCGCATCGACTCACGCGAGCGGGAGCGGTTCGAGGCACTGCGGATGTCGGTGGCGACGAATGTGGGCCGCTTGCAGCAGGTCGCGCGACGCATCGCAGAACTGGATGTGCTGGCCGCTTTTGCCGACGTGGCGGCGCGCGAAGGGTATGTGCGGCCGCAGATGACCGACGGCTTCGACATGGTGGTGGACGGAGGGCGGCATCCGGTCGTCGAACGGATGATGCCGCGCGATCAGTTCATCCCCAACGACGTGACGTTGATCGAGGATGCACGACTGATCGTGCTGACGGGCCCGAACATGGCCGGCAAGAGCACCACCCTGCGCCAGATCGGGTTGATCGCGTTGCTGGCGCAGGTCGGAAGCTTCGTGCCGGCAAAATCGGTCACGCAGGGCATCGTCGATCGCATCTTCACCCGTGTCGGTGCCAGCGACAACCTCGCGCGCGGGCAATCGACCTTCATGGTGGAGATGAGCGAGACGAGCGCCATCCTCCACACCGCCACCGCGCGCAGCCTCGTGCTGCTGGACGAAATCGGGCGCGGCACCAGCACCTTCGACGGCGTCAGCATCGCCTGGAGCGTGACGGAGCATCTCCATGACCGCACCGGCTGCAAGGCGGTCTTCGCGACGCACTATCACGAGTTGACGCAGCTGGCCGACTCACTGACGGCGGCGCGCAACTGGACTGTCGATGTGCGCGAGGTTGGCGATGACGTGTTGTTCCTGCATCGCCTCAAGCCGGGTGGCGCGAGCCGCAGTTACGGCATCGAGGTTGGCCGACTGGCGGGGTTGCCGGCGTCGGTGCTGAAGCGTGCGAAGGAAGTGCTGGCGACACTCGAGGCCGACCAGCCCGCACGTCGCACCAGTCCGGGAAAGAGACGTGATTCCGAGCAGACGGAGCTTTTCCTGCCGGCATCGGTCGAGGCTCATCCGTTGGTGGCGCAGTTGCGCGCGCTGGACGTGAACGCGCTCACGCCGATCGAGGCGATCGCACGCTTGGCGGACCTCGCGGAGCAGGCGCGCCAGGGCTGAATACTCGACGGTGGTGCAGATCGACCGTAGCCGGCCGACCTTGGATGATGTTCCACCGCTGCGGTTGTTCTCGACAGTTGCATACATTTCCGGTTCGCGCGGATGAGGACTCACGCGCAGCCAACTCCGACTCACCCAGCCCGCCCATGTTGCGTCCCACGATTGAAACGCCGGCCATCGACCCGAACGTCACCACGGTCGATCTGCTGCGCGCCAAGGCCGATGGTCTCTTCCGCACGGCGCAGGAATGCATTCGCCAGCAGGATCGTTGCGCGCACCTTGGCGCACTGAGCTGCGGCCAGACGGAAAAGCGCCTCGCGCAGACCGCCGCCCGCTATTCGATCGAGGCGCTGGCCACGATGCTCGAGAGCTACGAGAAGTCGTCGTCATCGCTCAAGGTCGATGGCAACGACGAAGCCTGGTGGCGCAAGGCGAACGCGATCTGGATGGCCGCGAGAGAGTTTGCGCGCCGGCACAGCGGCACCGATGCGGCGTCGAAGGACATGGAGAAGCCGGACGCTGGTCGCTTTGGTGAGTTGGCCGTCGACTTCGAGCTCGAGGCATCGGCATTGCTCGCGCTCCGTCAGGCCGCTGCGGCATACGCACAGGTTCGCCCCGAAGCGCTGTAATGTCCGGAGTGACCGCAGCGCCGTCCGCGCTGCGCACGCTGGTCGCAGGAATCGTCGACTACGCCGGTCTCTTCCCGCCGGCGTCGCTGGACATGCGCACTGCGGTGCAGAATTACGCTGACTACCGCCGCAGTGCCGACGCATGGATGCTGGGCCGCTTCGTGGTACCGGTGTCGCGTCTCGACGACTGGGAATCGGCGCTCTCGTCGCTGACACCAGAGAGCAGCGCCGCTTGGCAGGGCGCCAGAATCAGCGCACTGTTGTCCGGCGAATTCGCGACCGAAGCGGCACTGATCACCGGCTTCAACGCCCGTGCGCCGTTCGGTGTCACCATCGACGTGGCCGAGGGGCGCACAGGCACGCCGGATTCCGTACTGGCCACAGCGGCGGCGATGCCGGACGACGTGATGCTTTACTGCGAACTCCCGCACCGCGAGGATCCGCGCGAGCTGCTGCAGGCGGTGAAAGTGGCTCGAGTGCGCGCCAAGATCCGCACCGGCGGCGTCACTGCTGACGCCTTCCCGTCGCCGTCCGACATCGTGCGCTTCCTCCGCCGCGCCCACGAACTCGGCGTCACGACCAAAGCCACCGCCGGCCTGCATCACCCGCTGCGCGGCGACTATCGACTGGCGTACGCGCGGGATGCGGTGCATGGCACGATGTACGGCTTCCTCAACGTCTTTCTCTGTGCAGCTGCCATTCGTGTCGGTGCAACCGATGCCGTCGCGTCTGACATCCTCACGCTGACGGACGCCACGCGAGTGTTGGTCCATGACGGCGCATTCGAGATTGGGGAGACCGTGCTGACATCATCGGTGCTCGAATCGGTGCGAGCGAGCGGTGTCGTGGCATTCGGGTCTTGCTCGTTTCGAGAACCTGTCGATGAGCTGACCTCCGTTTCGTGGGGGCACAGTCCTTGAGATCCGAGTCGTTGAACTCTCGCGCGGCTGTGCCGCCGGCGGTCCACACTTCCTCACGCGGAGGCGCGGAGGACCGCGGAGCCGCGGAGGTTTCGCTCGCGGCAGCCAGCTCGTGCTTGGGCTCGGAGGTTGAACTGCAGGGGAACTGCGCTCGCGGCAGCCAGCTCGTGCTTGGGCTCGGAGGTTGAACTGCAGGGGATCTGCGCTCGCGGCAGCCAGCTCGTGCTTGGGCTCGGAGGTTGAACTGCAGGGGAACTGCGTTCGCGGTAGCCACCTCTGGCTGGCGATGGCGTCTAGCGCGCACATCAACGGTGCCGTGCGGGCCGACACCCCAAAAAGCAGTTGTGGTTGCACCTGCCCTTCGCTCGCTGTTGACCCCTCCGCCGCCAAAGGCGTCCGAAGCAGTTCTCCGCGCCTCCGCGTCCACCGCGGCTCCGCGGGTTTGACCGTGTGGACCACCGCCGCCATAGGCGTCCGATACCACGATCCAGAAGATCCAAACAGAGCATGACTGACGATACGCACGACCCGACACGACGCAGCTGGATCGATAGCGCGAACGACGCGAACAGCGACTTTCCCATCCAGAACCTCCCCTTCGGAGTCTTCCGGAAGAAGGGCGCAACAGAACGCCCGCGCGTGGGAGTTGCGATCGGGACGATGGTGCTGGATGTCGTCGATGCCGCCGAGCGTGCGCCGAATGAGTTCATCGGCAGCGAAGCCGCGATCGAGGCGTGCCGCAGCGATTCGTTGAATGCATTGATGGCACTCGGCCGACGCCCAGTGACGGTGTTGCGCGCGACGATTGCGAATGCGCTCGATGCCTCGAATAGCGTGGCGAAGCAGGAGCTGCACGCGGCGCTGATTGCGATGGACGACGTCGAGCTGCTGCTTCCGGCGCAGGTCGGCGACTACACCGATTTCTACGCCTCGATTTATCACGCGACGAACGTCGGCAGCATGTTCCGGCCCGACAACGCGCTGCTGCCGAACTACAAATACGTGCCCATCGGTTATCACGGGCGCGCCAGTTCGATGGTGTCGTCGGGGAGCGAGGTCAGGCGGCCCGTCGGACAGCGGAAGGGACCGAACGACGCCGAACCCAGCGTCGGGCCGTCGCGCTCGATGGATTACGAGTGCGAGGTCGGGGTGTTCGTCGGGCAGGGAAATGCGCTCGGCGACAGCATTCCGCTTAGTGACGCGGAGCAGCACATGTTCGGCCTCTGCCTCGTGAACGACTGGAGCGCGCGCGATGTGCAGAGCTGGGAGTACCAGCCCCTCGGACCGTTCCTGGCCAAGAACTTCGCCACCACGCTCAGCCCGTGGGTCGTGACGATGGATGCGCTGGCGCCGTTTCGTGCGCCGGCCTTCACTCGGCCTGACGGCGATCCCGCGCCGCTGCCATACCTCAGCACGCCAGAGAACGAGGCCGCCGGTGGTGTCGCGATCACGCTCGAGGTGCGCCTGCAGACCTCCGCCATGCGCGCGCGTGGCGAGCCGGCAGTGGCCGTGAGTCGCACCAGCTTCACCCACATGTACTGGACGCTGGGGCAGATGATCACCCACCACGCGATGGGCGGGTGCAACCTTCGCCCGGGCGACCTGCTCGCCAGTGGCACGGTCAGTGGACCGACCAAGAGCGAGCGTGGCTGCCTGCTGGAGCTCACCTGGCGCGGGGCCGAACCGCTGACGTTGCCGGGTGGCGAGACGCGCGCCTTCCTCGAGGATGGCGACACGGTCGAGCTGGCTGGATGGTGCGAGGCACCGGGTGTGCGTCGTATCGGATTCGGCACCGCCCGCGGTACGATCATCAGCGCCAGATAACCCGAGGTCACCACCCGTCGTCATCAGGTCGCGGCACCGGCGTGCTCCTCGATCGCTGTATCGTCGTCCCGCGGCAGTCGTACCGTCGTAATACGCTAGTCGCACCGTCGTCCTGCCGTAGCGCAGCGCATCGCGCGGACCTACACTCGTTTTTCCCCGTTTCCCCACTGCGCACGCGTGCTGACGCCGGCACCGATGTCGCGAGGCTGATATGACTGCACCTGTGACAAATGAACCGCTGGCCCCCGTCCCGTCAGCGCATGTCGAACGCCACCGCCGGCCGTACGACTCCGTGCTCGACATCATCGGCTGGACGCCGCTCATCCGGCTCTCACGTGTCGGCCGAGGCGTGCGCACGCCGCTCTATGGCAAGGCCGACTATTTCAATCCGGGCGGCAGCGTCAAGGATCGCATCGGCCTGCCGATCATCGAAGCGGCCGAAGCCAGCGGGCAGCTGAAGCCAGGCGGCGTGATCGTCGAAGGCACCAGCGGCAACACCGGCATCGGCCTCGCGATTGCAGCGGCTCACAAGGGCTATCGCTGCATCTTCACGATGCCCGACAAGATGAGCCAGGAGAAGGTGCGGCTGCTGAAGGCGTTCGGCGCCGAGGTGATCATCACGCCGACGGCCGTCGCGCACGATCATCCGGATAATTACGTGATGATGGCGAAGCGGATCGCGCACGAAACGCCGAATGCGGTGCTGGCGAACCAGTTCTACAACCAGTCGAACCCCGACGCGCACTACAAGACGACAGGCCCTGAACTCTGGGAGCAGACCGAGGGTCGCATCACCCACTTCGTCGCCTCGGCTGGCACGGGCGGGACCATCAGCGGTGTGGGTCGATTCCTGAAGGAGAAGAACCCGAACATCAAGATCATCGGCGCCGATCCGAACGGGTCGATCCTCGCGGAATACTGGCGCAGCCATGGGCAGAGCATCGTGCAGGGCGCGCCGTACAAGGTCGAGGGCATCGGACAGGACAAGGTGCCGGGCACACTCGACATGTCGGTGATCGATGACTTCGTGACGGTGGGTGACCGCGAAGCCTTCGCGATGTCACGCCGCCTCACGCGCGAAGAAGGGGTCTTCGTCGGAGGCTCGGCGGGACTGATCGCACATGCGGCGCTCAACCTCGCGCGTCGCCTCGATGATCCGAACGCACTGGTCGTCACCTTCCTCTGCGACACCGGTGAGCGCTACCTGTCGAAGCAGTTCAACGACGAGTGGATGCGCGAGAACCAGCTGCTGGATTCCGATCGGGCCACGCTCGGCGCGCTGATCTCGCACAAGGATGTCGGTGCACCGACGCTGATCAGCGCCGCGCCGGGTCAGAGTGTGCGGCAGGCGTTGCGTCTGATGACGATGCACGACATCTCGCAGCTGCCAGTGATGGATGGCCAAAGCTGTGTTGGCAGCATCAGCGAGTGGTCCCTGACAGGTCGCAGCCTGGAGAACCCGAAGCTGCTCGACGCGACGGTGAGCGAAGTGATGGATTCGCCGTACCCGATCGTCGACGCGTCGCAGGTGGTGGACGCCGTGGTGACGCTGCTGTCGAAGGCCAACCCGGCGGTGCTGGTGCGCGAGCATGACAACATCGCGGGCATCGTGACCCGCTCCGACGTCCTCACCTATCTCATGTCACGCTGACCTGATGCTGCTCACAGTACTGCTCGGCGGGACGTCGAGTGAACGGAATGTCTCCCTCGCCAGCGGCCTGCGCATGGCGGCCGCCCTGCGCGACGCGGGTCACACGGTGCGCCTGCTGGACCCGGCTACCGGCCCGATCGACGCCGCGGTGGAATCGCTGTGGCGCGAACGCGCCGTCGGCACCGCACCGCCGTCGGTCGGCGAACTGGCCGCGCTGAAGCTGAACGACCAGACGCCCACGTTGCCGACGCATCCGTTGGTGAAGGATGCCGACTGCGTCGTGCTCGCCCTGCACGGCGGTCAGGGCGAAGACGGAACCGTGCAGGCGCTTCTCGATGTGGCCGGCGTGCGGTACACCGGCAGTGGGGCGATGGCGACGGCGATCGCGATGGACAAGGACATGACGAAGCGGATCCTGGTGCACGCTGGCGTGCCGACGGCGTCCTGGCGCATGACGCCGGTGATGGCCGAAGTGGCGATCGGTGCGTTGGGGCTGCCGTTGATCGTGAAGCCGAACCGCGAGGGATCGACGGTTGGGCTGACGATCGTGAAGCAGCGGGACCAGTTCGAGCCGGCCGTGGCCGAGGCGCATCGCTTCGATCGCGAGGTGTTGTGCGAGACCTTCGTGCCCGGTCGTGAGCTGACGGTGCCGGTGCTGGCTGGTGTCGCACTGCCCGTCGGCGAGATCATCCCGGTGAAGGAGATCTACGACTACGAGTGCAAGTACACGCCTGGCATGGCGAGCGAGGTGTTCCCGGCGGACCTGTCGCCTGAAATGACGGCGCAGGTGCAGCGGTATGCGGAGAAGGCGTACGTCGCGTTGAAGCTGCGAGGGTGCGCGCGAATTGACTTCCGGCTGACGCCTGAAGGGACCTTTGCTTGTCTCGAGGCGAATACGCTGCCTGGAATGACAGCCTTGAGCCTGGTACCGCAGTCGGCGGCGGCGGCTGGGGTGTCGTTCGTCGAGTTCTGTGATCGGCTCGTGCATGACGCGCTGCGATAGCTCTTTCGCATCGCTTCTTCGGCTGGACGCCTATGGCGGCGGTGGTCCACACGGTCAAACCCGCGGAGCCGCGGGGGACGCGGAGGCGCGGAGGAAGGCCCCGACGCCTTTGGCGGCGGAGGGGTCAACACCGGGCGAAGGGCAAACGGCAACGGCAACTGCTTTTTGGGGTGTTGGTCCGCATGGCAACGTTGCTGTGACTGCTAGATGCTACGTGGAGCCGAGGGTGGCGACCGCGAGCGCAGTTCCCCTGCAGTTCAACCTCCAAGCCCAAGCATGAGCTGGCTGCCGCGAGCGAAAGCTCCGCGGCTCCGCGGTCCTCCGCGCCTCCGCGTGAGGAGGTGTGGACCGCCAGGCGAAAGCGCAGCGTCGCGGCGCAAAGGCACGGAGCCGGCGGTGGACGCGGAGGATCGCGGGGAAGAGCGGACTTGCCGCGGAAGGCTGAGCGGCCGAGCTTCAAGGGGAGTCACGGCTGCAGGGCTCCGGTCGTCAGTCTCGGGAACACGAATTGCCGTGACTGAGATCGCGCGGCGTGGGGGTTTTTCGGAACCGCCTTGGACGCAGTGTGTTGAATGGTCGTAACGCCGAAGTTCACGCCCTATTGCCGCGGTCGCGCATGTCGAGTCCCATCGATACTGAAGAAGGTCCGATCGGCTTGACGCCCGCAGTGCAGTGGCTGCTGGTGGCGAATGTTGCGATCTATTTCCTGCAGCAGACTGTCGTGCGGCCGGAAGACATGTCGGCGATGTTCGCGTTCAACAGTGCGAACGTCATTCAGCGCTGGTGGACGCCGATCACCTATGCCTTCGTGCATGGTGACATCTGGCACATCCTGTTCAACATGGTTGCGCTGTGGCAGTTCGGACCGCGTGTCGAACGTCTCTACGGCACCTCCCGCTTCGTGCGCTTCTACGCCATGTGTGCACTCGGCGGCGCGCTGGTGCACTGGATGTTCGTGCGCGACGGCTCGATGATCGGCGCCAGCGCCGCAGTGATCGGTGTGATGTACGCCTTCGCGCATGCCTGGCCGAGGACGATGCTGTTGATCTTCGGCGTCATTCCGATGCAGGTGCGGTGGTATGTATTCGCGTTCGCGCTGGTGAGCCTGTTCTTCGGTGTGACGGGCGCACAGGGTGGCGTGGCACACTTCGCACACCTCGGCGGCCTGTTCACGGGCTGGCTGCTGGTGCGGTTGCCGTCGGCTCGGAAGCTTGGCACTTGGCAGGATCGCTTCAATCCCACGCCAGAG
Organism: uncultured Gemmatimonadaceae bacterium; assembly: GCA_963740355.1. GTDB lineage: Bacteria > Gemmatimonadota > Gemmatimonadetes > Gemmatimonadales > Gemmatimonadaceae > JACMLX01. Next base: position 2,560,997 of record CAVUDW010000003.1, on the reverse strand, counting down.
CTGCCCGAAGAGGACATGCCCCGTTCCGTGCCGCGTTCCGCGATGCGTCCGCCGCGCACGGGTGAAGCGGTCGATTCCGCTGACGACGTCGTCGCCCGCAGCAACGCCCTCGTGCAGCGCCGTCCGCCTGCTGTCGCACCGCAGCGTCCAGCGGCTGCGGCGACCGTGGCGCCGGCGCAGAGTGCGTCCGAGGAGCTCAACGAGCTGCTCGACAAGATGTCGAACGGTGGCGGGCGGGCGAGTCTGACCGCTCGCGAGCAGGAGCGGTTGCAGGAGCTGTCCGAGATTCTGCGTCAGGGGCGTTGAAGGGCAACTGCTTTAACGCAGAAGAGCACACAGCCGCGGAACTGAACAGCCGCTGAACTGCACTTCGCGCGCGTGCCGCGCAGGGCGGTCCACACTTCCTCACGCGGAGCCGCGGGGGACGCGGAGACGCGGAGGACTGCTCGGGACGCCTAGGGCGGCGGGGTGTTCAAGCACAAGTGAAGTGTAAAAACCTTTGGGGTGTCTGCGCACTCTGCAGCCTTCAGTTCAGAAATAGTCACTATTTCGGAACGTGTATTGCGGAGGCGAGCGCAGTTCCCCTGCCGTTAAAGCCTCCGAGCCACGCGCGGGGTGGCTGCCGCAAGCGAAAGCTCCGCGGCTCCGCGTCCTCCGCGCCTCCGCGTGATGGAGTGTGGACAGGTGGCGGCGCAGCCGCGCGAGCCTCGACACCCGGCAGAGTTGGCAGAAAAAAAGAGCCCCCCGGACTTGCCGGGGGGCTGTACCACCGGGGCTAGGCCCTGGCGGAATTGGTCTGCGGCATGCACCACAGAGCCGATGCAGTAGGGTAGAGTCCGACGCAGCACCTAGCAAGTGTCGCTTGCAGTGGACAGGTGCGCGTCGGGCGCGGTTGGGTGGGGGGTTAAATTGAGGGCTGACCCTTACACCTGATCGCGATGCCGAAGCCTGAGTTGCTGGAGACGTTCCCGAATCCGTATGCGGACCGTCCGTACGAGATCCACATGATCTGTCCCGAGTTCACCAGCCTGTGTCCGTTGGGCGGGGTGGAGACGGATGCGGCGGAGTTGAGCTTGTTGCAGGGCGGGGCGCCGGACTTTGCGACCATGTACCTGACGTATGTGCCGGCCGAGTTCTGCGTGGAGCTCAAGTCGCTCAAGCTGTATCTGTGGAGCTTCCGGAACGACGGGATTTTTTATGAGCGGGCGGTGAACCACATTCTCGATGACCTGGTGAAGTTGACCAAGCCGACGTTTTTCGAGGTGAAGGGTGATTTTGCGGTAAGGGGGGGGATCAAGTCGGTGATTACGGCTCGGTATGGGGTGAGGCCGGCCGGGGTGTAGCTGGTGCGGTAACGGGGCACCGCGAGCGGTGTTCAGGGTTTAACAACTGTCGTTCCGAAACCTTTCGTTTGTTTCGGTTGTTGCGGTTGTTTCGTCTGGTGGATACCATGACCCCTATGCAATCCCTCGTTGAACTGCCCACAGAAGAGACCGCCCGGGAGGCCCAGCAGGCGCACCGAGGCCTGAGCCGGCTCTCGGCTGCTGCTGAGCGGCATGTCCGCCTCGAGGTTGATGGCGCGGAGCACGCTTCGGTGACGGTGCCTCGTGCTGCCTTCGACCTGTTCCTCGAGATTCTCGGTCAGATGGCGAACGGCAACGCGGTGACAATCGTCCCCGTGCATGCTGAGCTGACGACGCAACAGGCGGCAGATCTGCTGAACGTATCGCGACCACACCTGGTGTCGTTGCTCAAGTCAGCGGCGCTGCCTTTCCGCATGGTTGGGACGCATCGCCGAGTGCTCTTCGCAGATTTGGCGGCCTACCGGCAGAAGCAGGACGCCGAGTCGCGCCGAGCCGTTGCGGAGCTTTCGCAGCAGTCGCAGGATCTCGGTTTCGAGCTTTGAATCACGGTGCCGTTCTCCGTCGTCTATGACGCGTGCGTGCTGTATCCGAGTTCACTGCGCGATCTGCTGATACGCGTTGCGCGCACTGGCACGTACAGGCGCGCTGGTCGGATCGGATACTGGACGAGGTCTTCAGCAGCATCCGAGCGAACAGGCCGACCTGGATCCGACGGCGCTCCTGCGCACTCGTGAGCTGATGACCAAGGCGCTTCCCGCCGCGAGCGTGAAGGATTTTGAGAGCCTGATCACCGGCATCTCGCTACCAGATCCTGATGATCGACATGTGCTGGCCGCGGTCGTTCGCGCCGGCGCACAGGCGATCGTCACGTTCAACCTGAAGGATTTCCCTGAGGCCGAACTGGCACGCTACGACATCGACAAGCATCCGGTCGATCCTGATGATTGCATCGACTTCGGCGCCGAGGGCATTCAGTCCTCACTGACATGCGGGCAATCACTAGAGCTCCAGTTCCGCTTCCGGAGCCGCGCGGCGCTTGAAGGCATGGTTCGGTCCGTTCGCGAAGCTGAACGACCTGCGCTCGAGCTGATGCCGCCGGGGTTCAGCGGGGGCGTCATGATTCGCGAACGTGCCATGGGCAAGAGACGGGCAATTCGCGCTATCGAGGCGGGGGTGTCTGCCACGGCGTGGAATGGGGCTAGCAACGAGAGACCTGCGGAGCTGGCGTGGCGCGACTCCTGCGGTTGGCGCGGGCGCAGAGAGCGCTGGCTCGCACTCGCGAGTGTGCGCGGCTTGAAGGTGGTGCGGGTGGTGCGAAGTGAGAGGTCTGGCCAGGGAGCTCAGTTGGTAGAGCAGCGGACTGAAAATCCGCGTGTCGGGGGTTCAATTCCCTCCTGGCCACTTGCAGAAACAACGAAGCGCCCGGTGATGAGCCGGGCGCTTTGCTTTTCGTACACCCACCCACTGCAGTCGACAGTTCGGTCCTGTCCACCGAGGGTCGGTGACGCGCCGGTGGACACGTCCGGATTGGCGTATGAGCGCAGCGCGCGACGCGCGTGTCGTCACGGCCTCATCACCAGCGCCCGGGGTGGTGTGAGGTTTGCCCACCCGTAGCGAGTCGCGTCAGCATGCAGCGCACGACCGACGCGGCGAGTGAGAATGGCGTAGCGCGGGTCTGACCAGAGTGGGGACAGCTCCCTCGCGTACACCTTGCCCCAAGGGGGCCAACGCCAATCGGCACGATCGAGCCATGCAAACGCACTGTCACGCTGCCGCAGTGCAGTGTACGCTCGCGCGATCACGAAGGCGTTGCGGGCAGCTGTCGTAGTGGTGAGCCGTGACTTGACGGTGTTCAGCACGCGTGTGGCCGAGTCCGCGCGTCCGAGCATCGCGAGTGCCCAGGCGAGATTCGCCAGCGCCTGCACCGTCGGTTTCCCATCCCCGGCCACACGAATCAGCCGCTGCGCGCCTTGCAGCGTATCGCCGGTGTTCACCAGCAGAATCGCGTAGCCAACGCGGGAGAGATAGAACGTCGAGTCGAGATCGAGCGTTCGCTGAAATAGTCGTCTGGAGGCTTGCACACTGTCAGACGCTGCGAGCTCCACCGCATAGTTGTGACTTGCCGTGAGATCGAACGGCTCGCGCTCCCACGCCGCGCGACTTTCCATCATCGATTCATTCGGATGGCCGGTGATGTCGAGCAACCGTCCGTACCAGCTGTGCGCGAAGACATTGCCAGAATTGAGATCGATTGCCCGCTGCAGCAATCGCTCGGCGGCAGGCAAGTCGCTTTCAGCCCATCGTACGATGGCGAGTGATGTGTGTGCAGCAGATGAGGCCGGGTCGAGCATGACCGCGCGTTCCGACGCGGTCCGCATCGCAGCGAAAGTCCCGGCTTCGTCGCTGGCCCACGGCTCGTGGCCAAGGACATACGCAGTGAACACCGCGTCGGAGAGACCCGCGTACGCGTCGGCGTAGCTGGAGTCGCGCGCGATCGCTTCGCGGAAATAGTTGATCGCGAGGGCGTGTCCCTCGGGAGTCCTGCGCTTCCAGTGCCACCGGCCACGCAGATACAGATCGTGCGCCTCGGCGTCACGCGTGCCACGGAAGCGCGACGCCATCGCTCGTCCTGCCCAGCGCCGGTTCGAGCGCACGCGCGACTTCGCGGGCCAGCTGATCCTGCATGGCGAGCACGTCACCGAGTTCACGGTCGTACGTCGCCGCCCAGAGATGCCGATCGTCGCGTGCATCGATGAGTTGTGCCGTGACGCGCAATCGCGAGCCGACTCGCCGCACACTCCCCTCGAGCACGGCCGTGACATCGAGCGCCCGCGCAATCTCCGGAATACTCTGCGCGGCCTTCTGGAACCGACTCGACGACGTTCGGGAAACGACACGCAACGACGAATCGGTGGAGAGTCGAGCAGTGAGCTCCTCGGTCAATCCGTCACCAAGATAGTTGTCGTTGGGATCAGCGCCCAGGTTCACGAAGGGAAGCACAGCGATGGATCGTGGTGCATCGACGACGCGATCCACCCCCTTCCATCGTGCTGCGGCGAGCGTCGTCACCACGGCGACCATGGCGAGGATTGCCGGCAGCATGACGCGTCGTGGCCAGCGTGACGCCGGCGACATCGGGTCGGGTGTGTGCGACTCCGCGGAGCTGTACGCTGCGGACCGGAGATCGCTGGTTCCTCGGCCTCACTGTCGGGCGACGCGGCCGGTGTTTCGACCTGTGCTGGCATCGTCCCCGCGGCGTGTTGCGTCCGGGGGTGACGCCGGCAGCCGGCTAAGTGCGGCAGCATAGGCCTCGAGACCGCTGTCCGGGCCAAGCCCGATCTCCGATTCCAGCAGTCTGGCATGCACACGCGCATGCTGCAGCGCCGCAGCGCGATTGCCACTAGCCTCCAGTGCCTGCATCAGACGCAGCGCCACGCGCGCATCGAGCGGGTCGAGCGCTGCGCGCCGCCGCCACCAGTCCGCCGACTCGACGTGGACGCCGCGTTCAGACGCCGCCGCGGCAAGTGCCTCGATCGACCGCGCGACGACGGCGGCCAGCCGTGACCGCTCACCGTCGAGCCATTTCTCAAAGTCGGGCGCACCGGACAGGAGCAAGCCGTCGAGGAATGGTCCCCGATACCGCGCCACGACCATGGCGTGGTCGCCGGCGGCGGCCGCAGTCTCGAGCTCGCTCACATCGGCCGTCAACAGTGCCCGGTCGAGGCGGAGGTCGTCGCCGGCGGAGACGATGGTGCCGTCGCCAAGCGCCTTCCGGAGTTCGTAGAGCGCAACGTTGAGCAGGTTCCTGGCGCGATCCGTGTCGCTGTCAGGCCACAAGAGTCCGAGCAGCTTGTCCCTGCTGATCCCACCTGACGGGCCGGTCGCGAGCAGCGCAAGGATGGCCACCCGATGCCGCTGCACGGCGCGACCGGTGAGCGGCGCCCCGTCATCACGCTCGATCGTCGCACCACCCAGCAGCAAAAGTCGCAGCATGCAGGCACACGCGCCGGAGTTCACTCGCTTCACAGGGAGCGTTCACTCCCTCGGGTCATGGTAGGCTCACCCACAGAGGTGGGCAAGCCATTTCACCCCCTTCGGAGACGTTCATGCGATCGTTCTGCTCTCGCAGTGTGGCCCTGCTGGTGCTCGGATTAGCGGCCTGTGTGTCGGAGTCACCCACCGGCTCGCAGACTACCCCCGACATCTCCTTGCATGGCCAAAGGACTCCCTCGACACCGGAATGGAGCGAGGCGATGTCGATCGAACTCGCGCGACCGGGTGCCAGCCGAACTTCAATACCGCGGCACTGGATGGATGCCCGATGCCGTCGCGTGACGGAAAGCTCTTCTTCATTGCGTCCACTCGACCAGGCGGGGTTGGTGGTCGCGACATCCGGGTCAGCGCACGGACATCAGAGAACAGTCCATGGGGCGAGCCTACGTTGGTGGGTGAGCCGATCAGCACGGTGTACAACGACTTCTGTCCGATGCTCGCCGGCGATGGGAAAACATTCTTCTTCGTCAGCGATCGCCCAGGGGGCTGCGGCGGCACCGACATCTATGTCGCGCGCCGCAACCGGGACGGCTCATTCACGGCGCCGAGGAAGCCCTTGGGCTGCTCGGTGAACAGCGCGGGGAACGAAGAGGGGCCGGTGCCGGGGATCGAGGCGAGGCGTGGGGTGGTGCTCTACTTCTCCAGCGCTCGGCCGGGCGGATTCGCAGCCGAGGCACCGGGCGTGGCACCGGACTTTGATCTTTACGTCACCAGCTGGCGCGCCGGTGGCTTCCAGGCGCCGGAATTGGTGCCCGGCGTCAACTCGGACGCGCAGGACGGGCAGCCGTTCCTCAGTGATGATTCGCGCGAACTGTTCTTCTACAGCAACCGACCGGGTGGTCAGGGTGGTAACGACATCTGGGTCGCCTCGAGGAGGAGGTCCAGGCGATGCGTGGGGTGCTCCGTCGAATCTGGGACCGAACGTGAACAGCGCGGCGCCGGAGACGCGCCCGTCGCTCTCGTCGGATGGGACGCATCTGTACTTCGGCACGACACGCGACGCGCCGGTCGGCGAAGGGTCGTCGGACCGTCCCCGTGGCGACGAGGGGGCGCGTAGCACGGCGAATAAGAGCAAGAGTTGCCCACGGTCGGCCACAGGTCGGTCGAGGGCTGCGGACGGTGCGTGCTCGGGGGCATTAGCCGTCAGAAGTTCCGAAAATCCGGGTGTCGGGGGTTCAATTACCTCCCTCGCCACAAAAGTTTGCATGCAAACCGAGGCGGGGACGCGACCAGATGGTTGCGTCCCGCCCTGTTTCGCGTCGGCGCTGATGTATTAGGACGGCGGTGTCAGACCGGAATGGTAGCGTTCAGAGACAGACTCGACGGGGTCTGGTCCCGGGTGCATAGTGCTCTCGGGTCGAATTCAGAATTCTGACGCGGAAAGCCGCATGTACGACTCTCGAACGCTGAAGCCGCGGATTGAATTCGACGAGGCCACCGTCGAGTGCCCGGTGCTCGGGTGCAAACACCGTGTTGTGCGGCAGCGGAAGACGTTCCGGCGGGAAGAGCAGTTCCGCTGTCCTGAGCATGACATCTACATCTCGGCGAGTACCTACGATCACGGCGCGTACACTGACAACCTCTTGTCGTCGGACGCTGACGATCGTGCGTTGCTGCACCGGCTCCTCGACCAGAAGCGCGAGACGGAGCAATTGGGCCGGGAGCGGAGTGAGGATGCGCTGACGTTCAATGTCATCCGCGCTCTCGAGCGCTCAGATCTTCTGAACTCGGTACTGTCTTCGATCGTCGGGCGGCAGGTCACTGGCGCGGTGCCGTCGTATTGGTCACTCAACTCTGAGACAGGTCAGCCCGACTCGAGGCTCGCCGAGGCGCGCGACGCGTTCCGCGAAGTCGAGGCCCGCGGCACGGAGCCGGATGTGCTGATCGACAGCGACGATACGCTGTTTCTGATCGAGGCGAAGCTTGGGTCGAAGAACGAGACCACGCCGACGCATGAGAGCAGTCTACATACGTACACGGTAGCGGTGGACGGATGGTACTCCAAAGTGTTCTCGTCGGATGCGAAAACGGTTGCCGTCGAGCAGGCGCTGTATCAGCTGATGCGGCTCTGGTTGCTTGGAACGTGGATGGCGAAGCAGGCGGGGAAGAGGTTTGTGCTCGTCAGTCTTTGTGCGGCGGCGGGAGAATCATGAGGCATAGAGGCGCGATTCGGTGGGCACCTACTACACATCCGACGATCGCCGATTTGTCCGTCACACGTGGGAGGAGGTCCGCGACTTCTGCCGCTCTACGACCATTGATGGACAGAGAGCAGCACTCGTGACATACCTCGACACCAAGACACTGGGATACGATACGCGCGGGTTGCGTCAGTCGGCGTTTTCGGGCAAACAGTCGTGTGGCACCAAACGATACTCCGAGCACCGTATGACTGACATCGAAGTGGCACCCGCTGCCGGCCTTCATGTTTTGCGAAACGAGTCGACGCAGCCAGGAAACTGGGGCAACACTCTTCCCTTCTCGAACGCGACTTCGCGGCCGCTGTAGCCGCGACGCGTGCAGTCGTACCCCGGAGAGATTCGCGGGGGTTCAGGATCTCAACGTTGCCAGAAGATTCGCGGAAAAAGCTCGAGCACTACTCCGAGCGAAGTGCCGAGCGGGCCATGGAGCAGGCGATCTATGCTGACTGCGGGCCGACAGGATCCTTCCACGAAAGTCCTATCTGGGGGCGACTAATTGCGTTTCAGGTGCCGCTTTTTGACAACATCGCCCGCGATGGCTGGGGGCACATTGACTTGCTCGGCCTAGATGCAACGGGCAATCCAGTCGTGATCGAGTTGAAGCGCGCTCAGTCGCGGGAGACGCCGTTGCGATGCCTAATGGAAGGAGTTGCAAATGCAATTGCCGTTCAGGAGAACTGGGGTGCCATCCGAAGTGAGGTCGCTGCGATTGCAAGTCGACGTCATCCCGATCAGCGTGTCGCAGACGTTGCCGAAACGGTCAAGACGGTCGTACTCGCGCCGACCGAGTATTGGGATAGCTGGGCGCCTTTCGGAAATCCTGGCAAGGCGGTGCCGCGGAGCACGAGAGAATCCTTCTGGAGAGTATGCGATGCGTCCGCATCTAGTGGTTTCCCTATCATCTTAGCTGCGCTCGAATGGCCTCTTCAGAATGCGACCGTGGCACGGATAGCACGCACCTCGTTCGCTCGGAGTGGCGTGGTCAGCGACGATCACAGAGCATCGTGATGATGGATATGACCGACGTTGGCACCGAGTTGGCGCATTGCCGAGCTGTGGAGACGCAACAACGCTCGTCAGGCACAGAGCATATGAGCAAATAACCGAATCTTCATAACACTGGAGCGCACTTTGGGTCCGCGATTCTCTGCAGCGCTGGCATTTGCTAACGAAATTCATGGCGCCCAACGGCGCAAAGAAACGGACATCCCCTACATCGCGCACCTTCTCGCCGTTGCTGCGATCGTGATCGAGGCGGGCGGTGACGAGGACACTGTCATTGCAGCACTCCTGCACGACACGGTGGAGGATCAAGGGGGCGCAATGATGCTCGATCGAATTCGCGACAGATACGGAAGCGCGGTAGCCGATATCGTCGAAGCAAACTCCGACACTGACGTTGATCCGAAGCCTGCTTGGCGAGAGCGCAAAGAAGCATACATCGCCTCCATCGTGCACAAGTCCTCCGCCGCCCTCCTAGTATCACTCGCTGACAAGCTTCACAACGCCAGCTCGATCCTGGCGGACCACAAGCAGATTGGCGAGGAGGTTTGGTCGAGATTCCGTGGCGGACGTGACGGAACGCTATGGTACTATCGGGCGCTGTCAGATGCATTCAGTGAGCGGACGCCGAAGGCGTTGTGGCAGCAGCTCGCGGACACAGTCAGCGACCTCGAATCGCGCTCTAAAGCGGCGGGCAAACGCCCTTAAGGAGCTGTGTGAGATCGCCTAGCAGTTCGAGATATGAGCAATCGAGCACATGCGCTTAGAATCGCGCTCAGGCAGAGCCGGGTCGCCTATTGAGTCGCCACCTTCAGCTGCGGGAGCGACGCGTAAGGGCTCTGCCGCTGCGCGAGCATGTCGGAACCGAAGCCTATCTCCGTCGGCGCCGTCTTCGGGCTATACGCACGCGCGCGGAATGCTATCAATTGTTCGGCGGAGATGAGCGCCATCGGCAACGCGATCTTGCCATGCTGTGGCCTGATATATCAACCAAATGCGTCAGTGCGTTCGACAGAATCGGAACACTACGTTACCTTCTTGGCAGCCTCATGGGTTGCCGTATGCAGCTAAAAAATGCCAGCTGACCGTGCTATGTCAGCGGCGTCCTACAACAACGCGATGCGATGACAACTCCGTTCGCTGCTAGTCCAGGTTCAATCGGCGAGCAAACCGGGACAAATGGCCATCCGGAAGATTCTGCAGGATCGGCCGCATTTGGAACTTCATGGGACGATACCGAGGAATTCTCGGGCGTTCACAGCGTTCTTAAGAAAGTCGACTACTGGTTTGAGCGCGAACTTGATGGGATCGAATCTGAGGCTCGAGCCTACGCTACGGTCTGGGCGCAGAAGGGCCTGCCAGGCATCACGGAACTGGGTGATGAACAGCTGCCACCGGAGCGCGTACTGGCAAGCGCTTGCGCAGCACTTTGGAAGCGCTGGCCGGAGAGAACTAAGGTCAAAATGCAGGATGCGATTGATTCAGAAGCGAGTGACCTCGGACAGCGTGTTGCAAACGGCCGCGCGTCCGTAACCGAGGCAAAAATCGCGAGTGAGGAACTCGCTGACGCAGAGCGACGTATCGAGGAAATTCGGAAAGCGACGGAGAAAGAGATTCAACCCGTCAAGTACGACGCGTTCATGCCAACGTGGCTGAAAGTCACTCTGACCGTGCTCCTGATCTTCGTAGAGTTCATCGCAAACCAACCGATCTTCCGAATCATCTGGCCGCTCAGTGCGAATATTGAGCGCAGTGCCGCTGATGCCATCGAATCCGCGTCGACCCAGGGGGTCTTCGCGGCTGGCTTGTCTCTGGCTGGGATCTGAAATTGTAACGCGCGTTGAATCCACCTTCATTGCGATTGCGGTGGTTGTCGTCCTCTTTATCGCGGGCAAAGAATCAGGTGTCGCTGGCCGGGTCCTCTCAGCACTGAAGCCCGAGGACTATCCATTCAGCGCACAGTCGATTCGCTCGCTGCAAAGGCAGAAGCGGCTTGTACTTGGGGTGGCTGCGGGCTGTGCCATTCTGATTACAACCTTTCTTTGGATGGCGCGGCACAACGCCAATCATGTCGCCACTGGTCGACTTAACGAAGCGGAAGCACTCTTCTCAAGGGAGCAGGCGCGGCGCGTGGCCATTGGCGATTCAGTTGAAGGACGAAGCGGAAATGCTGGATATCATGAAAGCGGTCAAGCGATTGCTCGCGAACGTCAAGCAAAACGAGATCTCGTTGCCTTCGCGCAGACAGTCGAGGACAACAACCTCGCGATTCTTCTCTCAACATCGCGATCGTTGGGGCCGCATTTCTCATTGGCTTTCTTTCAACAAACGAGAATTGACGAACTCGCGGTGAGCACCCTGACCTGCAGCCTCTCAAGGCAAAGTGTCTCTCGAATCGAGAGCGACTCCTCCGCTACACCTCGGATGCAAGAGAGCAAGTACGGCTCGGAGAAGCTGCCCTGTGCACGCGTGAACAGTCTGATGCGTAGCAAGCCACTGGCAACGATCGAAGCCAAGCGATCGCATTCGAAGGCATCATTCCCAAATGGCGTGCAGAAAACGCAAGTCTTCGCGGAATTGACCCAAAGCATATTGCAGCGTTCCAGCAGAAAGTTCACATGCCTCTCGACGACCTCACTGATTCCGTGCTCATACGGAACCCGAAACCCTCGCTCCGTCGCGAGACGAATTGGCACTGCTCCGAAATGAATCTCATCGAATCGAGAGAATCGCGGATCAGCTCACGACTCAAGCCGCATGATTCTCGTGTTGATACTCGCACGAGTCGTGAGAAAGGGACTCGCGTTCCTGCTCCTGCTCGGACCAGCGTGCCTTGGTGCTCAGACGACGTCGCCGGCCAGCACACGCTGGATGGTTGGCATCGACCGCTCGGCATCGCGAAAACCACAGCAGATGCGCGATAGCGGGTATTCATCGCGGCACTGGTGGAAAGCCTTTCATTCGATGACGAGATCACACTCATCGAAACGTTCCGCACGAACTCAGACTCGGTTCGCGAGTGGCGTGGGAACGTGCCACAACTTCGACGTCCACCAACTGTATTCACTCGCGAGCGATTGGAGCTGCAGACCTTCAAGGATTTTGCTCGAATGAAGGCCACTAGCATGACAGATACTGCCGGCATGAGAAGGTCACATCGACAGACATCTTGGTCTTCTTCGCCGTACCTCTGACTACGCCCGTTCCGGTGCGCGAAGAACGCCAGTGCTCGTTACTCTGTCAGACATGCTCATTCAACTTCGCAACTTGACATGGAACGACGCAACGAATGCCGAACGCCGCATGGATTGAGAGCCGCGCATCAATGGGCTGCTTCCCGACTTGCGAGGCGTGTGTGTGGTTGCTCTCGACGCCGAGGTAGGTACAGCCGACGAAGTCGCGTTGAAGACGTTTTGGATGCGGTACCTTGAGGCCTCGGGAGCAAGGATAATGCGGACGACTCCCGAAGCTACCTGCTACCCCGCGATATCCGCTGTTGATTGGCCACGCCCACGAATTCTGCTGGATGTCTTAGGAGCCGAAGATGGCGAACGGCCTGTCGCAACGGGACATCTGAAAATTCAAATCGTTCGATCGGTGAAGCCGAACCCAGGATTTCTCGGCGATTTCCCGTATAAGACTCACAAGGAGTCTGCCCCGAATTTTGCGGACTGGGTTCCGATCCTGAATCTCTTGCTGCGCAAACTACGCGCAATCGATTCATCGCCATCCTGTCTCAGGCGTCTCCCCGAGAACAAGCTGCGATATTCGCGGCGTCCTGGCGAGATTTCGCGGAGGGAGGAATGGGAGCGCCGCCGACGGTAGAGGTGAGCGGCTAAGGGTCGAGCTTGAGAGGACAGCATCAATCCTGCTGGATGCTGAGTCAGTCGCAGCCCCAGACCTTCAGGAAACAAGCGCAGTTGTGATTCGAGCGTTAGGCGATGCAGAGGCACTCTTGAGGGAGAGCGGAGCGACCAGCGGTGTCGATCGCCTCCATACCGCGCTGCATGGACATCTGATTGCTGTCTGCAGGCAAGCGGGGCTTACCGTAGACAAGGATGCCGGCCTCACTCAGTGCTTCAAGACTGTTCGCATTGCGCATCCGGCGTTCGCGGTTCGCGGGCCACGGGCCGAGGATGTCGATAGCATCGTGCTTTCTCTGGCTACGATCGTGTCGAAACTCGATCCGGTGCGAAACAGAGCGAGTGTCGCGCACCCGAATGACGAACTCTTGGCCGCACCGGAAGCGATGCTGATGATCAACGCTGCGCGCACTCTGTTGTCGTACGTGGCCGCGAAGCTCCGCGCCTGACAGCTGCCTAGGGCTGGTTGCTGTGCGCCGAGTTCGCCCGTACACTCCGATGGCTAAGCATCGACCCGCACTGACGTCTGCTTATCCTGACAGACAGTCGCGAATACAATCTTGCCCACCACGCGTCACATGGCCATCAAGAAATCCGACCTCTACTCCTCCCTCTGGGCCTCCTGCGACGAACTGCGCGGCGGCATGGATGCCAGCCAGTACAAGGACTACGTCCTGTTCATGCTGTTCATCAAGTACATCACCGACAAGTACGGCAACAGCGACGACTTCGCCCCGCCGGTCACCATCCCGAAGGGCGCCAGCTTCAAGGACATGATCGCGCTCAAGGGCAAGAGCGACATCGGCGACAAGATCAACACCCAGATCATCCAGCCGCTGATCGACGCCAACGCCCGCCTGGCCCGCAGCGACTTCCCCGACTTCAACGACCCGAACAAGCTCGGCGAAGGCCAGGCGATGGTCGAGCGGCTGACCAACCTGATCGGCATCTTCCAGAAGCCCGAGCTCGACTTCTCGCAGAACCGCGCCGAGAACGACGACATCCTGGGCGACGCCTACGAATACCTGATGCGGCACTTCGCCACCGAGAGCGGCAAGAGCAAGGGCCAGTTCTACACGCCGGCCGAGGTCAGCCGCATCATCGCCAAGGTCATCGGCATCTCGCCGGACGAACACCAAGGCGTCGACCACCGCCTACGACCCCACCTGCGGCTCGGGCTCGCTGCTGCTGAAGGTGGCGGCCGAGGCGGGCAAGCACATCACGCTCGAAGGGCAGGAGAAGGACGTGACCACGGCCGGTCTGGCCCGCATGAACATGATCCTGCACGACTTCCCGACGGCCAACATCCTGCCGGGCAACACGCTGGCCGAGCCCAAGTTCAAGGACGGCGAGCAGCTGCGCACCTACGACTACGTCGTCGCCAATCCGCCGTTCTCCGACAAGACCTGGAGCACCGGCCTCACGCCGGCGAACGACCCGTTCCAGCGCTTCGCCTGGGGCGTGCCGCCGGCCAAGCAGGGCGACTACGCCTACCTGCTGCACATCATCCGCTCGATGAAGAGCACGGGCAAAGGCGCCTGCATCCTGCCGCACGGCGTGCTGTTCCGCGGCAATGCCGAGGCCGTCATCCGCCAGCAGCTCGTCCGCTCCGGCTATCCTCAAGGGCATCATCGGCCTGCCGGCCAACCTGTTCTACGGCACCGGCATCCCCGCCTGCATCCTGGTGCTCGACAAGGAGAACGCCGCCGCCCGCAAGGGCGTCTTCATGATCGACGCCTCCAAGGGCTTCATCAAGGACGGCAACAAGAACCGCCTGCGCGAGCAGGACATCCACCGGATCGTCGACACCTTCACCAGGCAGGCCGACGTGCCCGCGCTACGCCCGCATGGTGCCGCTGCGCCGAGATCGCCGACCCGAAGAACGACTTCAACCTCAACCTGCCGCGCTACATCGACAGCACCGAGCCCGAAGACCTGCAGGACATCGACGGCCACCTGCGCGGCGGCATCCCCGAGCGCGACCTCGACGCGCTCGGCGCGCTACTGGGAGGTGCTGCCCGGCGTGCGCGGCGCGCTGTTCGAGTCGCGCGGGCCGCCCCGGCTACGCGCGCCTGAAGCTGCCGCTGCGCCGAGGTCAAGCCCGCCATCCTCGGCCACGCCGAGTTCACCGCCTTCAGCAGCAGGCGACGACAGCGCTTCGCCGACTGGCGCAAGGCCACGACGCCGCGCCTCACCGGCTTCGGCCAGGACGGCCACCCCAAGGCGCTGATCGAGACCATCGCCGAGGACCTGCTCGCCGCCTTCACGCCAGGCGCCGCTGCTCGACGCCTACGACGTCTACCAGCACCTGATGGACTACTGGGCCGAGACCATGCAGGACGACGCCTACCTGATCGCCGCCGACGGCTGGGTGGCGAAGACCGGCGCGCATCCTGGAGACCGACAAGAAGGGCAAGACGCAAGGACAAGGGCTGGGCCTGCGACCTGGTCCCCAAGCCGCTGATCGTCGCCCGCTACTTCGCCAAGGAGCAGGCCGCGATCGAGGCGCACGCAGGCCGAGCTGGAAGCTGCGACCGCCACGCTCGCCGAGCTGGAGGAGAGCACGGCGGCGAGGAGGGCTTCCTCGGCGAGCTGGACAAGATCGCCAAGGCCGAGGTCAGTGCCCGGCTCAAGGAGATCAAGGGCGACAAGGACGCGCAAGGACGAGGCCGCGGTGCTCGAGCGATGGCTGGAGCTGCCGACCGCGAGACCGACGCTCAAGCGCGCCGTGAAGGAGCAGGAGGCCGCGCTCGACAAGCTGGCCTACGCCAAGTACCCCAAGCTCACCGAGGCCGAGATCAAGACGCTGGTGGTGGACGACAAGTGGATGGCGCGGCTGTCGGCCGCCGTGCAGGGCGAGCTCGACCGCGTCTCGCAGACCCTCACCGGCCGCATCCGCGAACTGGCCGAACGCTACGCCACGCCGCTGCCGAAGCTCACCGACGAAGTGGAGACGCTCGCCGCCCGGGTGGACGAGCACCTGAAGAAGATGGGGGCGTCATGGAAGTGAAGGCCGGGCTACAAGCAGACCGACGGCTGGGGTCATCCCAGAGGACTGGGAAGTTAAGCCGCTCGGCGAAGTTGGGCGCATCACTAGCGGCGGAGCCCATCGCTGTTCCGATTTTCGGGCGACGGTATTCCGTCCTTCAAAGTCGACAGTCAGTAATGCCGAGAAGTATCTCGACGCCACCGACATCCCGTAGCCTTCGATGTCGGGTGAGCGTCCCCGGAACGAGCGTGCTGTTCGCGAAGAGGGGCGCCGCCATCGCCTTGAACAAGGTCGGATTCTAGAATCGGCCCGTCGTTCATGGACCGAACCTTATGGCGCTAACGCCTAAGGATGGGCTCGAGTCCGAGTATCTGTACTACGCCCTTGGTCACATTGAGCTCTGGAGGATTCGCCGATACCACGCCGTTCCGCAGATCAACAACAAACACGTCAAGCCGCTCGCGTTCCCGTTCCCGAATCCGACGCCGAACAACGCGCCATCGCGGCGGCGTTGAGCGATGTGGATGCGCTGCTGGGCGGGCTGGATCGGCTCATCGCCAAGAAGCGCGACCTCAAGCAGGCCGCCATGCAGCAGCTCCTCACCGGCCAGACCCGCCTCCCCGGCTTCCAGGGGGAGTGGGAGGTGAAGCGGTTGGGGCAGCGTGTCGGCGACATGAAGCAGGCGTTGGGTGCGCAGCACGAGGCAAGAGCAGCCAAGAGGCGCGTTCCCTCACCCAGAGTCGGTGATATCTGCACGTGGCCAGCTTGTTGCCACGGCGAGGCGATCACATCCCCGGGGCTGCATTCGCGAGTCAGAGAATGTCGCTCACGAAGACGATCTTGATCATCGACGAGGCTGGAACACGGCACTAGTCGGATGCGGATGCTGCGATCGGACGATCCGCATTTACGACCAACCGGTTCGGAGAGTGTTCGTCCCAAGCCCGCCGCCGTCGAATCCGAGATTCCTCTACTACGCTTTCTGACGACAGGCATAAGGCCTGCATCAGCTTCGGAGCTACCGCGGAACGCGGCGCATACCGAATCTCCAAGCAGCACTTGACCCCTGCCAGGATTCCAGGCCTCAAGGATGAGCAAACCGCCATCGCCGCGGTCCTCTCCGACATGGACGCCGAACTCACCGCCCTCGAAGCCCGCCGCGACAAGACCCGCGCCCTCAAGCAGGGCATGATGCAGGAGCTGCTCACCGGGAGGACCCGCCTGGTATGAAGATCTCCACCATCCTCGACCACATCGACAGCGGCCACATGGCGCTGCCCGAGTTCCAGCGCGGCTACGTCTGGAACCGCGACCAGGTGCGCGGGCTGTTCGATTCGCTCTACCGCCGCCATCCGGTCGGCGGCCTGCTGGTCTGGGCCACGGAATCGCAAGACCGCCACCCATCGCGGTGACGGCCCGCTGGCGGCCGGCGTGGTGAAGCTGCTGCTCGACGGCCAGCAGCGCATGACCTCGCTCTACGGCGTGGTGCGCGGCAAGCCGCCCAAGTTCTTCGACGGCAACGCCCAGGCCTTCACCGGGCTCCGCTTTCACCTGGAGAGGAGCCTTCGACTTCTACCAGCCGGTGAAGATGAAGGACGATCCGCTCTGGATCGACGTCACGGAGCTGATGCAGGATGGGCAGCGCCGGCCTGGGCAGTCTCGTGGACGCGAGCTTGCGGCGCACCCTGAGCGTCGGCCCGAACGGCGATCAAGTACTCTGGCCGGATCTCAGCGCATCCTCGGCATCACCGAGATCGACCTGCACATCGAAGAGGTCACCGGCGCCGACAAGACGCTCGACGTGGTGGTGGACATCTTCAACCGCGTCAACAGCGGCGGCACCAAGCTGTCCAAGGGTGACCTGGCGCTGGCCAAGATCTGCGCCGACTGGCCCGAGGGCCGTGATGCGATGAAGGCCAAGCTCAAGGAATGGGAGCAGGTCGGGCTACCACTTCAACCTCGACTGGCTGCTGCGCTCGGTGAACACGGTGCTCACCGGCGAGGCCAAGTTCCTGCACCTGCACGAGAAGAGCGCGGCCGAAGTGCAGGACGCGCTCGAGCGCGCCACCAAGCACATCGACACCTGCCTGAACCTGATCGGCGGCCGCCTGGGCCTCGATCACGACCAGGTGTTCTTCGGGCGCTTCGGCGTGCCGGTGATGGTGCGCTACCTCGACCAGCGCAGGCGGAAGCTCGGCCCCATGGATGAGAAGGAGCGCGACAAGCTGCTGTTCTGGTTTGTGCAGGCGGGCATGTGGGGGCGGTTCTCCGGCTCCACCGAGTCGTTCATCGACCAGGACCTCGCCGCCCTCGAAGGCGACGAGGGCGGGCTGGACGACTGCTGGAGCAGCTGCGCCTCTGGCACGGCGGCCTGCGTGCGGAGCCTGGGCACTTCACCGGCTGGAGCCTCGGCGCGCGCTTCTATCCGGTGCTCTACCTGCTGACCCGCATGGGTGAGTCGCGCGACTGGGGCACCGGGCTGCCGCTCAAGGCCAGCCTGCTCGGCAAGATGAGCCGCCTGGAGGTGCATCACATCTTCCCCAAGGCGCAGCTCTACAAGCGGAAGTACCGTCGCCCCGAGGTGAATGCCCTGGCCAACTTCTGCTTCCTCACCAAGGACACCAACCTCAAGATCAGCGATCGCCTGCCGGAGGAGTACTTCCCCGAGATCGAGGCCGCCCACCCCGGTGCGCTTGCCTCGCAGTGGATCCCGACGGACCCGACACTCTGGAAGATCGAGAACTTCCGCGACTTCCTGGAGGCCCGCAAGGCGCTGCTGGCGGCCGAGCTGAACGCCCGGATGGAGGAGCTTCTGCACGGCGACACCCGCTGGCTGGACGGCCCTGCGGCGGCGTTGCCCCTGGCGGCGACGACGACGGGTGGCATCACCAGCGAGGAGGAGGAGCAGGCGTTGCTCGACCTCAACGACTGGGTGGCGCAGGCCGGCCTGCCCCGGGGCACGATGTCCTTCGACTTCGCGGACCCGAGACCGGCGAGCAGCAGGCGGTGTTCGACCTGGCGTGGCCGAACGGGCTGCAGGAGGAGCTGAGCCAGCCCGTGGCCGTGCTGCTGAACGAGGAGCCCGCGACCTGGCGCTGGCCAGCGAGGCGGGGTTCCGGTGCTTCACGACCGGTTCGGCCGTTCCGGCGAGTACGTGACTGACGAAGGTCCTCGGCGACGGGAAGCTGATGGCCGAGATACCGCGTTCCGAACGGGAGACGCAGAACCGTGTCATCGACCTGTTCACCGACGCGAAGCGGTCCGACTGCCTCGGCTACCGCTACCTCGGCGAATGGAACAAGCGGTCAGAACAACCGGCGCATCGAGACGGCGTTACTGCGCGACAACCTCACGGCCCGCGGCTACTCCGATGCCCACATCTCCGCCGCCCTGCAGAAGCTGGAGACCGCCGCCGACGTCGACCGGCATCACGCTCTACCAGGCCAACCTGCGCACCTACCAGCTCCTGCGCTATGGCGTGCCGGTGCAGATCGCGGCGGGGCAGGCGCACGAGACGGTGCACCTGATCGACTGGGAGCACCCGGAGCAGAACGACTTCGCGCTGGCCGAGGAGGTGACGCTGAAGGGCGGCTACGAGCGCCGGCCGGACATCGTGCTGTACGTCAACGGCCTCGCCATCGCGGTGATCGAGCTGAAGCGCAGCTCGGTGGAGCTGGCCGACGGCGTGCGGCAGCTCATCACCAACCAGGAAGAGATCTTCAACAAGGGCTTCTTCAGCACCGTGCAGCTCGTGCTGGCGGGCAGCGACTCGCAGGGGCTGCGCTACGGCACCACCGGCACGCCGGAGCAGTTCTTCGTGGAGTGGAAGGACGAGGCGCCGGCGACGGCGCCGCGCCCGCCGCCGGTGCGCTGCTCGACCGGCCGCTGGCGCAGCTGTGCAACAAGGCGCGGCTGCTGGACCTGATCCGCAACTTCATCATCTTCGACGCCGGCCAGAAGAAGGTGCCGCGGCCGCACCAGTTCTTCGGCGTCAAGGCCGCGCAGGAGCGCATCGCGAAGCGCGAGGGCGGCGTCATCTGGCACACCCAGGGCAGCGGCAAGAGCATCCTGATGGTGCTGATCGCCAAGTGGCTGCTGGAGCACGACCCCGACGCGCGCATCCTCGTCGTCACCGACCGCGACGAGCTGGACAAGCAGATCGAGGGCGTGATGAAGAACGCCGGGGTCATCGGCGCCGAGTCGCCGTCGCCGCGCATCACCTCGCGGGCGGAGTTCGTGGAGAAGCTCGGCGCAGCCGACGCCGCGCCTCCTGTGCGCGCTGATCCACAAGTTCGACGCGGCCGACCTGAAGGGACCGGCCCCGCCGTGAACGGCCGCTTCTACGTGTTCGTGGACGAGTGCCACCGCACGCAGGGCGGCGACATGAACAAGCAGATGAAGCGCTGGCTGGAGGGCGCGATCTTCATCGGCTTCACCGGCACGCCGCTGCTGCGCAAGGACAAGCTGATGACGCGCGACGTCTTCGGCACCTACATCCACACCTACAAGTTCCACGAGGCGCGTGGCCGACGGCGGTGATGCTCGACCTCAAGTACGAGGCGCGCGACGTGCCGCAGCGGCTCACGTCGCCAGGGCGCCATCGACGCATGGTTCGAGCAGAAGACCAAGGGCCTGAACAACTTCCAGAAGGCGGTCCTGCGCAAGCGCTGGGCGACGATGGAAGAGCTGATGAGCGCCGGCGAGCGCAAGCAGCGCATCATCGCCGACATCATCGAGGACTTCAGCCTCAAGCCGCGCCTGAACAACGACCGGGGCACGGCGATCCTGGTGGCCGCCTCGATCTACGACGCCTGCCACTACTTCCGGCTGTTCCAGAACACGAACTTCGGCCCGTACTGCGGGATCATCACGTCGTACGAGCCGAACCACAACGCGATCTCGCGCGAGCCCGCCAACAGCGACGAGCGCTACAAGTTCGACACCTACACCCAGCACGTCCTCAAGCGACGGGCCAGACGACCAAGCAGTACGAGGACGAGACCAAGCGCCGCTTCATCGAGGAGCCGGCCAACTGAAGCTGCTGATCGTGGTGAGCAAGCTGCTGACCGGCTTCGATGCGCCGAGCTGCACCTACATCTACCTCGACAACGAGCTGCGCGACCACAACCTGTTCCAGGCCATCTGCCGCACCAACCGGCTCGACGGCGACGACAAGGACTACGGCCACATCGTCGACTTCAAGGAGCTGTTCGGCGAGGTGCAGGAGGCGATCGCCGTCTACAGCTCCGACGAGCTGGACATCGACGGGGCGGCGGCGACGCCGAGCAACAACGTCCACCTCAAGGACTGGCTGGACGAGGGCAAGAAGAAGCTCGACGAGGCCCGCGAGGCGCTGCGCTACCTGTGCGAGCCGGTGGCCCAGCCGCGCGAGGTGGAGCAGTTCCTGCACTACTTCTGCGGCGACGCCGCCAACCCGAACGCGCTGAACGAGACCGAGGCGCTGCGGGTGTCGTTCTACAAGGCCGTGGCGGTCTTCGTGCGGGCCTTACGCCGCCATCGCGCAGGACCTCGACGGAGGCCGGCTACTCCGACGCCGAAGCGGCCGCGCTGCAGAAGGACGTCGAGTTCTACAGCGAGATCCGCTCCGCCATCAAGAAGCACTCGGGCGAGGAGCTGGACATCAAGCCCTACGAGGCGGACATGCGCCACCTCCTCAACACCTACGTCCAGGCCGACCCGGCGGCTGACCTGGGCGAGCTGGGCGAGCATGTCGCTGACCGAGCTGATCATCGAGACCGGCATCCACGACGCCATCGCCAGAAGCTCAACGAGAAGGGCAAGCTCTCGAAGAACGCCATCGCCGAAGGGATCATCAACAACGTCCGCAAGACCATCATCCGCGACCAGCTCACCGACCCCCGGTTCTACGAGCAGATGTCGAAGCTGCTCGACGACCTCATCAAGCAGAGCCGGGCGGACGCGGCGGCCTACGAGGAGTTCCTGCAGAAGGCCGAGGCGCTGGTGAAGCGGCTGGCGGCGAAGCAGCCGGCGAAGGCGTTCCGGCGGCGCTGCACGGCAAGCGCGAGGCGACGGTGATCTACAACAACCTGGGCTCGCTGCCGGCGGACGACCTTCGGGTGCCCCGAGCCGGTGCCGAGGAGACAGGCGGCAGCTGGCGCTGGAGATCGACCGCGTGATGCGCGAGCAGGCGCCGGCAGGCTGGAAGGGTGACCAGGCGCGCGAGGCGCAGGTGCTGAACGCGCTGTTCCCGCTCCTGACCGCGACCGCGAGGCCACGCTGGCCCTCTTCGAGATCATCAAGAACCAGCCGGGCTACTGATGACCGAGACGATCCAGCTCGGTGACATCGCCATCGCCGTGACGCGCAAGGACGTCAAGCACGTCCACCTGTCGGTGCACCCGCCGAACGGGCGCGTCACGCTGGTCGCGCCGACGGGAACGCGCCCGGAGGTGGCGCGGGCCTATGCGATCTCGAAGCTCGGCTGGATCCGGGATCAGCAGGCGAAGCTGCTGGGGCAGGCGCGGGAGACGCCGCGCCAGTTCGTCGAGCGTGAGAGCCATTACCTCTGGGGACGGCGCTATCTGCTCTCGGTCGTCGAGGGGACGAGAAGCCGTCCGTGCGGCTGCGACACCGCGGCATCACGCTGACCGTGCGCCCCGGCAGCAGCACGGCCGAAGCGGACGCGGTCATGCACGAGTGGCACAAGGCGCTGCTGCATGCCGAGGTGCCGGAGTTGATCCGGAAGTGGGAGCCGAAGCTCGGCGTGCAGGTGTCCGGCTACTTCCTGCAGCGCATGAAGACCAAGTGGGGCGGCTGCAACCACCGGGCGGGGACCATCCGGCTGAACACCGAGCTGGTGAAGAAGCCGAAGGACCTGCTCGAGTACGTGGTCGTGCACGAGATGCTTCACCTTGTCGAGCCGACGCACAGCGAGCGCTTTCTGGCACTGATCGAAAAGCACTACCCGACTTGGCGCGAGGCTCGGGCGGAACTGAACGAGCTGCCTCTCACCGCTCAGACTTGGCGCGAGTAGATCTGCGTTCCCGGCCCCCCTCTCGTAGGGACAACAAGTGCAGAAAAAGACAGAGCTCCGTGCGAGCGCTCGAAGATTGGCGACCGGCATTCGCGAAGTACTCTTAGCGCAGGGAAGCGAGAGCTTCGTTCCCGAAAAGCGATTAGTTGTCGAAATTGCCGAAGAAACTGACGGCTGGTGTGTGCAACTAGGAGACTTGAATGTTCCGGGAATTCGCGGTGTGACCATCCAACTCGATAGGCTTCCAGGCGATGGCAGATACCATTTCTGGGCAGGTTTCTTTTGCCTCGGTACAGTACGAACCGATCATCTTGGAAAGCACCTCGCAAGGCACATTGCGAAGCCTAAGCGATACTCGGACAAGCATCTGAAATTCGACGGGTCACTCACTTCGTACGCAAAAGCTTTGTCTAGCACTGACTTTCGCGTTCCGATTGTTGAGGTATTCGAGAACGGCACGAAGACGATCGGCATGTACCTGGGGCCGCACACAAAATCAGGGCCAAGTCAAAGTCAGATACTTATCGCCAGCCGATTCCTTGCTCAATGTTTCACGGCCATTGACTCTTGGCATTTCCGTCTGCGCGGTGAATCGAAGCCATTGCTCGTGCGGGAGGGGATCGTCAAAGCGACTGCATTCAAGCGCAGTGCGGCACAGGCGCTCGACGCAAAGATTCGAGACAAATTCACCTGTCAGATTTGTGGAGTTCGGCCCGAAGCAATCTACGGTGCCGATGGCAAGAGCTGCCTCGAGGCACATCACGTGCAGGCACTTCACACCCGAAAGTTGAAGTACTCTCGGCTGGCAAGCCTGATCACTGTATGCGCGAACTGCCACCGCGTACTGGGCAGGCTCCATCCGAACGAAAGAGGTTTGGCAGATCTGCGCAACAGATTTGGTCAGTATCGGAGCGCGGGCAATGGGCGCCGATAGCCATGGCTGGTGGAAGGGCGCATTGGACCAGTTGTTGTGCGCCCGCGTTATGAGGAGACTTTGGAACCGTGTTGATTCCTCTCTTTCTTGACGAAGAAGCTGCGCACATGCATTCCCCCGGCTGTGCGAGTTCCATTTTAGGACTTAGCCTATCCGAACTCTAGTGCGCTTTCGAACCCAGCCTACGTGAAGCGGGTGGGGCGCATTTCGATGACCCTGGAACTACTCGAGACCATTGTGCCGACTTTCTCATGACTTCGCCTCAAGTATCTGTAGTCATTCTCCGTCGCGTCGGCCGAGTCCTGGCGCGTGAAGGTCCCAAGGATATTCCCGAAGAGATTCTCGACGACATTTTCGTTCTTTGGCGTGCGTTCGAAAGTTCTTGGCCAGCCGCATGGACAGAGAGTGGCCGCAAGAAGGTTGCTTTGGCGATAGAGAATGTGCTTCGGGTATTTGCGCTATCTGATCTTCCACACTTGAAACGATTCATCTCATCCCTGCGCGCTATTGAGAGAAGCTTTCATCGTGAGGATTTCGAAGCTTGGTTTAATCTTTCGTCACTATCGGACATAGAGCGTCTGAAATCGTCAGTCGTCGAGCTTGTGGAGCAAGTGGCAATCGGCAGAAGCCTCCAATCGCGACATTTTGCCCTCTTGGGTTCGCTCTTTTATGGGGCGCGTAACGCTATCTTTCACCCAAGCCTTGAGACCGACGTTGCAGATAAATCCCGGTTGCTTTCTCCGCTTAGATCAGCCCTCTGCGAACTTACGCTTGCCTTTGCAGCGACGCAGGTAGGCATCAGCCTTTCGGGAGTACAAGAACAATTGACAGTGCTAATGACGGCACGAGGACTGAAGACTGATGGTTGAGTCAGTGGTGTGCCTGCTCGCAAATGCGTACCGGTTGATTGATCAGATCGGCTCCGGTGGGACGAGCACCGTTTGGCGCGCTTTGGCCCCTGATAATTCCAATGTCGCCGTGAAAGTTATTCCCATGGACCGGTTGGATCGCGAGGGAAAGGTACGGAGCAGGTTCAATGCGGAGGTTAGCGCATCGAGGCGGCTTCGTTCTGACCACATAGTCCGCATGCTTGACTATGGCGAGGAAGAAACCTTGCCGTCGCTCGGACATAAGCACGGTGCATTCTACATCGTCTTCGAGTATGTAAGCGGAATTACCTTACTAAATAAGCTTGAAGATGACGGATGTCTCGATTCAGACGCCTTTCTTGAGCTCGCAATCGCGGTTGGCAGCGCGCTTAGCGTCGCGCACGATAGCACCCCCCGATTGTGCACCGTGACATCAAGCCTGCGAACATCATTCTTGCTAACGGGCAGACCGCGTTCGCAAAACTTCTCGACTTCGGAATCTCACGGGCCGCAATCGATCCGAGGATCACCACCGTGGGCTACGTGGTTGGCACATACTACTATTTCGCTCCCGAGCAATTTGACCCATCAGCGGCCCTTACACCGAGCGTTGACCAGTACGCCTTCGCGCTCACACTATGGGAATGCCTGACTGGGTATGTTCCTGGTGCAAAGGTGTCGCGATACGAAACTGAACAGCTCCGCATTTCAGAGCAAGTACTCGACGAACGAGAGCTGCATTTTGACAATGAGCACGCTCCGGCTTTAACGCACGTATTTTCCACGGCCTTAAATCGCGAACCCAGTGACCGTTATCCATCGATACGAGATTTTGTTCAAGCATTAATTCTCGCAGGAGTGCGAGATGGGGTGTGGACTTTCGCCAGTATGGATGCGGACCTTCTTGATTCGCTCGGACTGGGGTCGGCGCGAATTCCGCATAGCGCGAGAAATAGCTCGAATACGATCGCACTGATTCCGTCGCGTAACAGTCTCAGCGTCGCGACCTTGAACGAGCAAAACGTGCAAGCCGGCAGAGACATTTTACCGAGCAGAATGGACTCAGAAAATGGCACGATGTCAGAACGTGGCGAAGCTCGTTCGAAGAGCTCATTCAATAAGCTGATGAAGATCTCTCCGCAGCTGGCGGCAGTCATCGGCGCTGACCCTCGCCCACGAACAGAGGTCACGTCTGCTCTCTGGACATACGTGAAGAAGCACGGATTGCAGGATCCCGCGAATAAGAGGATTATCCTGGCCGACGATAAATTGTTCGCAATATTCGGTCAGCGCTCAGTGACGATGTTTGAAATGACAGCGAAGATATCAAAGCACTTAAAGTGAGATTCTACTCAACTCGCATCAGCGCAGAGCTTGGCTGTCGCATTTAGGAACGGTCCATTCGTCTAGCATCTCACGAGTCCTTTTCTCGAACGCAAGTCAATACCCCGGATACCTCCCCCACCACTCCCCATCCTCTCGCCACTCGGTCACCACATCATCCGCCACCTGCTCGATCACATCGCGCAACTCAACGACCGCTCTCCACCGGGCCGGCAAAACCTCGTCCCCAAACCGCGCCCCCAACAACTGCCCCGTCATGCTCCCGGTACTGTCACTATCCCCACCATGATTGACAGCCAGCAGCATCGCCGCTTCCGCATCCTCGGCCACCTCACCGAGTAGCGCACAGTAGATCGAGATCGCGAGCGCCTCCTCCGCGATCCACCCGCCGCCCAGTGACTCGACTACCGCCGGCGTCGGCCGAACGCCCGAGTCGAACAACACGAGAGCAGCAGACATCGCAGCCGAAGTCTCCTGATGCTCCGCCTCCCGCTGCACACGCTCGTACGCAACCGCCACCGCCTCACGAATCGTCCGGCCGTGGATCAGCTTCAGGATCATCAGCGCGAACACACCCGCCGTGAGTCGCCCAGTTGGATGCCCATGCGTGATCCCCGCCGCCTCGCACCCAAGCTCGAACACGGTGTCCTCACCGGCCTTCGGAAACAGCCCGACCGGCGCGATGCGCATCACGCCGCCGTTACCCTTCCGGTCATTCGCCCAGACCTGATTGCCCTGAATGCCACCCTTCAGCAGGGAGCCGATGCACGTCGTGCCTGGCGCCCGCTGCGCGTGCAGCCGCTTCACGCGAACCAGCCAGCCTGGGTGCCGACCGTCGAAGTCCACGAGGTCCGTAGGCTCGGGTGTGCTGAGCGGCCCCTTCGCGGCGGCCCAGCCAAGCACGAGATCGGGAGGGAAGACACCGTCCTTGGGCAACATGTGCCCCTGTGTCACGAGCCAGCGCAGGTACGCTTGCGTCATGCAACTGCTTGGACCGCCGACTCCCCTGTGATTGCCGCGGTTGATGCCGCGCAGCATCCCCTCAGCGGTGAACAGCGTCATCTGCGTGTCGTCGCTGATGGGTGCGGCGCCGAGGTTCATATCGAGCGCGAGCTCGCGCACGCCGCCGGGACCATAAATCTTCTGGATCTCTGCGTACGACTTGAACTCGACTGGGAGGCCGAGCGCGTCACCAAGGGCGCCGCCCAGCAGGCAGCCGCGCACGCGGCGTCGAAGGTCGGCGCGCTCGGGTGTGTCGCGACTATGGTCGTTCGCCACTGCACTGGTAATCCGAGCACTCTCGCCTCGCCGCGCGCGGCGCGTGGCTTCATGGTCGGCCCACTTCCGCACGACATCCTTCTGCGCGTCGGTCTCCGGCGAGGTGCGATTCTTGTGATGCGGCAGCTTCGACTTTGGCATCGACTTCCAGCCTGACGCCACCTCGGCCAGCGCAGCGTCCGATGACATACCACGTCGCACCATCAGGCAGCCGGCAATCATTCCGGTCCGTCCTGCGCCGCCCCAGCAATGCAGGTAGACACGCTGCTGCGCGTCGAGCGCCGCCTCGATCACATCGAGAATGAAGTGAATGCGCGCGGGCTCGGTCACGCCGACATCAGCGATCGGTGCACGCAAAAGCTTCACAAACCGACCGTTCGGCAACGTGCGAAGCAGGTCCTGGTAGTCGCGCAAGTTGTCGCGCGTTTCGGTGAGGTCGATGATGGTGTCAGTGCCCATCGCCAGCAGCGCCTCGAGCTTGGCGCGGGCGACGGTGGTGTCCTTGCCGCCGGGATATTCGCCGGCCTGGAGCGGGGTCCCGGGGACGAGCCAGCGATTCAACTCAATTGTTGGGTCGTACATTCGCGCACGAACTCTCGAGAGTAGCGTTAACCGAATGAACCTCTGCGTACAATCTGGCAACGGGGTCTGACAACGATGCAGCGCAAGGACAGCAAGTCATCAAGATCGCGATGCCAGACTATGCGCCGATCGAAGCCACGGTCACGCGCCGAGTCTCCGTCTGGGTCTACGGCAACCCTTTATCTCAGCGGCATGATCCGCCTCTTCACACGTTCACGCCTTCAACCCACCCCCCACGCCGCCACTGCGCAACACCCCCCGTCACCGAATCAATCCGGTGCAGGAACAACCACTCATTCTCCACCAGGCTCCGCACCGCCGCATGCCGCGCGATGATTTCATCAATCGCCTCCGCCGGCGCCTCCACGAACACCGACAACCGCAGCGGTTCATGCATCCACCGCTGCCCATCGTGAACCGACTGCATCGCCAGCCCGATCCGCAGGTCCCCACCGGCCCCCTCCATCACACCAACTCGACCACCCACCACGTTGTGCAGCACCTTGTTGCCGCTGCCGTAGCGGAGCGGGTCCACCACGGAGGCGTAGTACTGGAGGTTGATCCAGTGCGTCACGACCATCGGCGCGGTGAGGATCAGCTCGAGCACCTTGAACCCAGTGTCCTGCCGCCAGTCGTACTCGTGCAGGAATGACCGACCCTGCAGGTCTATCGACGCTGTACGTTCGCGTGGTGCCACGAAGAACGCGGCATTGCCGGCCAGCCCCCACTCGGGACGCACCTCGGCCCAGTCACGTGAGCGATGACGGACGGAGCGCTCGAGGGCATCGTCACCAACACGCGCGAGGCCAAGCGACTGGGCGCGCTCACGCCGAGCACCGATGCCGGCGTCGGCGAACTGCGACTTCAACGCGGCGATCAGCGGAGTGTGTGATGCCGGCACACGATCGAGATCGTAGAGCGTGACTTCGTCCGTAGTGGTGTCGTGCAAGCCGGCGACGACAAGCGTGTCGCCAAGATCGATGCCCGTCGTGACGAGGCCTGCCCGCACATCCGCATCATTGAGCAGCGCGGCGAGCGCGCGCGCGTTCACCTCGCCGGTCTGGCCACCACAAGCGCCGCAATGCAAACCCGCAGCTAGCGGATTGTTCTCGGTGGACGCACCGTGACCGATCAGCGCCAACACCGGAGCGGAGCCGCTCTTCAGGCTCATCGCACCGAGAATGCCCGCAGCCAGCGCAACACGTGCCTCCAGTGGCACGGCGCTGCCGTCAGCGCGACGCGCGAGCTCGGGGCGGAGCGTCGCGTGTGACGTGGACGGCGAGCGCAGCGTGTCACCAGTGCTGGCGCCCAGTCCGAATCCATCGCGCACGAGCTTCGCGGCAGCCGCGATGCCGGTGGCTTCGACGAACGAGAACGCCGACGCCGCAGTGGCACCGAGCGACTTCCACGATGCGCTGTCACCAAGCGCTCGGCGGGTGTCAGCGCTGGCCGACGATCGCTCGGCGCCGGCATCTTCCACGATCATCGCGGGCGACAACAGACCAGGCAGCTGCGCACGGGCGGGACCGCTGAGGGGCTGGTACGCGATGGGCAGGCCGAAGAATCCGGCAAACCCGAGCGTCTGCACCGACGGCGCGACACGCTCGAGTGAACGACGGAATACCTCGGAGCGGACGTCGATGCAGAAGACCGCCTGGGCAGTGGGCGAGGGCTTCGGCTCGGCTGGTGCGTGCATCGCCTCCGTGAGTGCGCGAGTCACTCCCTCCTGATACGCGATCTCGCACGCCCGCTGCAGCAGCCATTCATCACCCTGCGCGCGCAGCATCATCGATTCGGCCGACGCCCAGTCGGCCTTCGCAGCGCGCCACGCGTCGGGCGTCTTCGTCGAGGTGCTGAGTCGCAGCAATATCAGCTCCCACGCAAGACGCACCGCGAGCAGGTGCACGAGCTGGTCGTCATCACCCGACGCGGGTCGCGCTTCCCAACGGCGGAAGGCGCAGACGGATGCCCAGCCATTCACCGAAAGCAGCAACGCGGTGAGATACTGATCCCGCAACTCACTCCGCACCTCGAGCGCTTGCAGCGCTTCAGCTATCAAGACACGCGGATCGGCGGGCAGTGTCGCGGCGGCCTCGCGGAAGCGGTGCAACGCCATCAGCAGTCGTGGGCCACCGTCATGCATCGAGAGCTCACGCCACAGTGGATACAGGCCCTCGGCGCGAACCGGCGTCCAGCGTGCCTGGCCCTCGTCGAAGTAGGCGGCGCAGGTCTGGCTTACATGACGCGTCACGTACTCGGTCCACGGCATCGCATGGCCGAGATCACGACCAACGTCGGCGGCGTCGGTCATCAATCGCCACTGCGCCGGCGCCGACGCGTCGCGCTGGAGCGTCGCGAGCACCTCGGCCGCAGTCCGTGTGGCACCGGTGATCGCGATCGCCTGCGCGACATGCCGCTCGCTGAATCGCCCGGCAGTGAACTGCTCGCGATACCAGGTGCGAGGCATCAGCAGCGTGGCTCCGGACAGCGCGGACAACTGAGCGGCGGCGTGCTCGATCGGCGCGTCCACGAAGCCCCAGAAGGGGTTCACCGCGATGAGGCGATCGAGTGGCCAGGATGGTGCGATGCGATCACAGGCGCTCGTGATCGCTTGTTCGACATCGGCGGAGATGAGTGTGGCGTTCGTCATGGTGCTGGCGCTGGTGTTGGTGCCGGTAGTGCTGTTCGCAACCGTGCTGTCCGTCATCGTGTTGGGCGTCATGCGCGCACCTCGCGCAGCATCGGCATGCCAGCGGTGGCGACGCGTGGCGTGACGGGCAGCGCGCGTGGGGGCCAGATGCGGAAGGTGAGGCGCGTCCAGATCTCGTCGAGATAGAAGCCGGCGAAACACGCGGGGTAGAGCGCACGGGCGAGACGGCCGCTGGGCTGCGTCGCGATGGTCGCTTGCACGACATACAGCGCGCCGAATGCGATGGCGACGACGGCGAGTCGGGTGGCGTCCATCATTGGAGAGCCGCTCACGTCGGGTGCGAGGGTCGTGAACAGTTCGTGGCCGAGTGCGTAGCTGGCGACGAGGATCACCGCGCCGAGTGTCGCGCGAAGCAGAGAGCGACCGCCATTCGAGATGCCGCTCACGAAGAGCGGAGCGAGTGCGAGCGACAAGATCAGCGCGGCGGCGCGTGATCCTGTCTCACCATCCATTCGCAGCCCCAGAGCGTGGCCGAGCGTGAGCACGATGGCCGCCGCCGCGACGGCACCGGAAACCCACTGGAACCCGGTGGTGCGCGTCGCGGTGGGTGTCATGCGGCGAACAAGTTGCTGCTCGACGGCGCGTCCAGACGAGAGGAACGCGTGCGCCTTGTAGAGTGAGTGGGCGACGAGGTGCAGCAGGGCGAGGCCGTAGGCGCCGAGTCCGCACTCGAGGAGCATGAAGCCCATCTGCGCGCAGGTGGACCAGGCGAGTGAGACCTTCACGCTCACGCGCGTCGTCATCACCAGCGCGGCGAGCACCGCGGTGCAGGTACCGGCGACGACGAGCAGCGTCTGTGCGCCATCCAGTCGGCCGAGCAGCCCTGACAACCGGATCAGCACGAAGCCGCCGACGTTGACGATGCCGGCGTGCAGGAAGGCCGACACGGGCGTGGGTGCTTCCATCACCTGGATCAGCCAGCCGTGGAACGGGAGCTGCGCCGAGCGGATGCCGACACCGGTGACGAGCAGCAGGCCAGCCAGCTTCACCGCGGCGGGCATCTGCTCCATCGCGGCCGCTTGCGCCATCAGCTCGTCGATACGCTGTGTGCCCATGCTGCGCCAGATCATCACGACCGCGGCGAAGATGACGACATCGGCCACGCGGCTGAGCAGGAATTTCTTGTGGGCGGCGATCAGCGCCGGTGCGCGATCACCGTAGAATACGAGCAGCTGGTGCAGCGTCAGGCTCGACACCATCCACGCCAGCGCCAGCACGATCAGGTCGTTGGTGATGACGAGGAGCGAGACTGAGGCCATCGTCGCGAGGAACCAGCGGACGTACCGTGACCGACCCTGTTCGCCGGCGAGGTAGCGATCGGAGAAGCGGAGAATCAGTCCCGCCACGCCGGTGATCAGCACCAGCATGACCGCGGTGAGCGGGTCGAGGCGGAGTCCGATCTCGAGGTCGGCGAAGCCTGGCAGCGCGAGGCTGTCGACCGCCGGTCCGCGCGCGATGAGCGTCGCAGTGGCGGCAAGGGCGAGCAGCGCGCAGAGTGCGGTCGCGCTCAGGGACGCAGTCCAACGGCGCTGAGGCACCCGGGCGAAGAGACGCTCAGGGAGCAGCGCGGCGATCAGATACGTGAGCGGGACCAGCAGCAGCAGAACGGTCGAGACTGGCATCGGCATTCCTGGCAGGGGTAGACAACCCGGAACCTAGGAATGCATGTTCGTTCTGTAAAATACATCTTTCAGTCAATCACGTTCTGTTTTATGGAACAGTCAGCAGCCACACCGCTCCGCCTCAACTACCACCACCTGCACTACTTCCGTGCGGTGGCCCACGAGGGGAACCTGACCCGTGCGGCGCAGCAGCTGAACGTCGCGCCCTCGGCGCTGTCGACGCAGATCCGGCAGCTGGAAGTGCAGCTGGGCCAGCCGCTGTTCAGTCGGCAGGGGAAGACGCTGGCACTGACCGAGGCGGGCCGCATTGCGCTGGGTTATGCCGACACGATCGCCGACGCCGGCAACGCGCTGGTGGCCACGCTGCGTGAGGGGCGGCGGCAGGAGCGCGAAGTGTTGCGTGTGGGGGCGGTGGCGACGTTGTCACGCAACTTCCAGCGCGGCTTCCTCGCGCCGCTGGTGGGCAAGCCGGATGTGGAGCTGGTGCTCCATTCGGGCTCACTTCGTGAGCTGCTGGCGAACCTCGAGTCGCACACGCTGGACCTGGTGCTGTCGAATCGTCGAGTGCAGGAGGATGCCGGCACGGCGTGGCGGTGCCGACGGATTGCGCGGCAGCAGGTGAGTCTGGTCGGTCCGCCGAGGCATGGCACGCCTTTTCGGTATCCCGACGACCTCGCCGAGGTGCCGCTGATCCTGCCGAGCCGGGACAGCGACATCCGCAACGCCTTCGACCTGCTCTGCGAGCAGCTGGGGATTCGCGTGAATGTGGCGGCCGAGGTGGATGACATGGCGATGCTGCGACTGCTGGCGCGCGACAGCAATGCGGTGGCGCTGGTGCCGGCGGTGGTCGTGATCGACGAGCTGCGGTCGGGGGTGCTGGAGGAGTACGCGGTGGTGCCGCACCTCTACGAGGAGTTCTACGCGATCAGCGTGCGTCGGCAGTATCAGCATCCGCTGGTGCCGCCACTGCTGGAGCAGGCGGCGGGGGCGACGCTGGCGGCTTGGCGGTAGCGCTCGCCGACCCCGACGGCCGCGAGCGGTGTATGGGCTGAAGCGCCTGCAGCCTCGACACGACATGGCTGCAGGGCGAACCCATCGAGCGCGAGTGACCTCGCCGCTCCTGGACCAGTCTCCTGCCACCTACACACACAAGGAATTCATGACCCCAAGTCTTCGTAAGCTCGCCGTCGCCGGCGTCTACGCCTTCGCAACGCTCGCCACCGCACAGATCGCCTCCGCCCAGGCCAGGTCCACGGCCGACGGTTTCTCGATCGGCGTCTTCGGCGCTTCGCGTGCCTTCACGTCCACCGTCGAAGGCCAGAAGAACGACGCGGTCTACGGTAGCTCGGCCGGCATCGTGCTGCACGGCGGCTTCAACGAACATTCCGGCATCGCGCTGCGGCTGCAGGGCGGCACGCTGGACCTGGATGCACCGAAGCCGAACTTCGCACAGGTCGACCTCACCTACCGCTACACGTTCCGCCGCCGCTCGAACCAGTTCCGTCCCTTCTTCGACGTGGGCTTCGCGGGCTACAACGAACGCACCGACTTCGGCAGCGGCCGCTTCGAACAGCGCGCCGGCATGCTGACCCTCGCACTCGGCGGACAGGTGCACTTCAACAAGGCCGTCGCGCTTGAAATCGTCTGGAGCGCCGCCGGCGGCAAGATCAATGATGCGAAGCTGAACGGCAATTCGGTCGCCGTGGCTGACAACACGCTGGGCGCTGGTGGGTTGTCACTCGGGTTGGTGTTTCATCCGTAGTCGATCGGAAAGCTGAATCTCCTTGCTCACGCAGACTTAGGGGCGAAGCGGCCGCGAGTCTGCGCGAGTTCGGGGGGAGGGAGGGAGGCGGACCTCGGCTGTCGGTGGCAGAAGACAGATTTCCTTCACCACTGCGTCACAGCCACTGCGTCGAACGGAGCAAACAGCCATGGCCCTTTGCGACTTTCACTTCGTT
The DNA here is from genome assembly GCA_963740355.1 of uncultured Gemmatimonadaceae bacterium. Taxonomy (GTDB): domain Bacteria; phylum Gemmatimonadota; class Gemmatimonadetes; order Gemmatimonadales; family Gemmatimonadaceae; genus JACMLX01. The sequence continues at coordinate 2,527,213 of CAVUDW010000003.1, read as the reverse complement.
TGCGGTAAAGACTGGGATGAACTCGCTCCCACGAACTCCGAGAGGGCCCGCCACTGCAACGAGTGTGACAAACACGTCTTCATCGTCGACGGCCGCGACCAAATGGTGGTTGCATCAGCACTCGGTCGCTGCGCCGCCGAACGCAGGGTCCTGTTCGAAGACATGACGGTCGGCGGACTGATCGCGTTTGACGTGACCGACGTGTCGCTGCTGGTATCGCTGCGACTGCCGCTCACCGGCTCGCGGATTGCCATGCTGCGCAAGACGTTTCCGGCGATCTTCGACGCCGCCGCAAATGAAGCCAACTTGATCAGCGGTGGCGTCGTTCAGTTGCAACTGAACTCGATGCTCCAGATCTCGATACTCGAGCACGAGCTCGACGAGCTGGCACCGGAACTGGACATGGCAGTCGTGTCGCCGCGCAACGATGAACCGAGAGAGCTCCGGTTGGAATGAACAGTCGCGGTTCGCGGCAGATGCGTTCCTGCTGTCAGCGCCACCGCCACCGCGAAAACTTCTTCCACCCGAACAACACATACGCCGCCACCACCACGATCAGGATCTGCCCCAGCGGATGGATGTGCTGCCCCCACCACCGCGCCCAACCTGACACCGGTGCCGGAAAGACATCGGGCGATACACTCCCGATTCCAGTCCGATCCCACGCCGCGATGAGGATGTCGTAGACGAACGAAAACACGGCCGACGCAAGCCACAAAGCGGCCAGTGCCACGACGCCGAAGATCAGCATCGCGATCACGGTTTCAGTGGACTTGGTCAGGCAGCCGACACCATTGTCGAGGGCCGAGTTGTTGACGCGATCGACGGCGGGCAACGAGGGCGGTGTCTTCCAGGAATCACGCGCTGGAAATTCCTGCACTTCGGCCGTGAGCGTCGGCACGGGCACCTGCACCGACGGCGCGAGAACGACAGGCGGTGGCGTAGGCGGCGGCACAACGATGCGGCGTACCGCGGTCACGCGCGCTTCGATATCACCGACCAGACGCTCGCCGAGCTTGTGCACATTCGTCAGCGACACCTGCGACAGCCGCACATCCTCGAGACGCTCGACCTCGCGCACGATGCCGTCGTTGGTCAACACGCGTGCCGCCGACAATCCGTCGACGAGCGTGTCGTCGAACAGGTCATCACCACGCACCACGGGCTCGTCAGTCCACACAGCCTCGCGCACAATGGGCTCGACGAGCCGCATGTCGCGCAGCTTGCCATGCGCGGAATGATTCCCGACTTCGCTCCGCGACTCGAACTTCGCGCGCAGCACGCCGCTCAGGAACTCGAGCCGGTCACCTCGCGCATCCGAAGCGTCCACGCCGCCCGATGAATCAGGTGAGCGCACGCTGCGATCCGGTGTCGTCGCGCGTTAGCACTGGATCCACAGGCTTCGGCGGGGCGAGTCGCTCGCGCTCGCGTTCGGCCTCCGTGAACACCGTCCGCTCTGACATCAGCGGTGTGCCTTCGACCTGCACGTACTCATACTTGGTGTTGATCCCGCGGCTGGCCTTGATGAACTCCTTCGCGTTCTCCTCGAGGTAGTCGTACGGACCCTTGATGATCATCAGCTTGAAGAAGATCGGCGTCAGCTCGATCGCGAGGAACAACAAGCGAATCATCCAGGTCACGCCCGGCCCTGCCACTTCCTCGGCCAGCTTCATCCGGATCTGCAAACCATCCAACCGTGCGATGGTCTCTTCGTTGAACTTGAGTTCCTTGTCACGCTCGGCGCGACGCGTGGCGAGGGTGGTCTCGAGATCATCGATGTGCGGCTTCACCCGCGCGCGCACTTCCTCGAGTTTCGCCTTCTCGTCATCGGCGATCTTCTGCTTCGCGCGATAGATGGGCCCTTGGCTGCGGAACTTGCTGCCGCCGCTTCCGTCCATCTCGGCGGTGGCACGAGCTTGCGCAGAATCGGCGCGCAGGCGCTGCGCATCCACCTCTTGCTGCCACACCTTCTGCTGCTCGATCAGGTCGCCGAAGGTCTTGGTGAAGTTGGCTTCGGTGGTGGTGCGGTATTCGACGATCTTTTCCTGTCGCACCCGTCGCAACGCGGTGTTGATCTCAGGCTCGAAGATGCGTGTTTCGAGCGGCGCCGAAATCGTCAGGCCGATGATCGCGCCGAGCACCATGCGAGGGAGTGCGTTGGTCAGCTCGCGGCGGGTGATGGCTTCGGTGCCGTCACCCTTGCCGGTGCTGGCGACGATGTAGCGATCGAGGTTGAAGATGATCGCGCCCCACAACGCGCCCATCACGATCGAGCCGAGTGCGGCCAGTGCGACGGCGAGGGTGGTGCCGGTGTCGCCCTTCGGGCGGAAGATGGTCCAGAATGCGTAGCCGCCGGCGAGGCCGGCCAGCACGCCGGTCGCCGCGACAATGCCGCCCAGGCCGACGAACTTCACATGTTCGTTGTAGTTGCACTGCCGGAGCAGCGTCTCGTCGGCGCCGGCGGCCTTCCAGAGGGTGCGCGTCAGCCAGCCGGGGGTGGGGGGCGTGTAGCTCATCGGGTCGCTGACGAATGGGGAGCGGACACCTTCAGGCGAACTCGGGCGGACGACGTCAGAAAAAGTATCGCATCATCCCCGGAACCATCGCTACCAGCGCGAATCGACCCAATCGGCCAAGAAATGCCGCGATTGTGTAACTGGCGAGCGGCATCCGCACGACGCCGGCGCTGATGGTCGAGAGGTGAAACGGGGGCAGGCTGGCGAACGACGAGCTGAGAATCACGCCGAAGCCAAGTCGAGGATGGCGGCCCTGCAGGTCGTTCGCCTTCTCGATCCAGGCCCGCGCCTTCGCGTTCGTCACCCGATCCTCGAACGTCCCGAGCCAGTACCAGAGCAGCTTGCCGAGGATGTGACCGGCGGTGATCAGCAGCAACAGAGGGAATACCAGCTCGCGCTGCGTGACGGTGCCGGCGGCCAGCGCCAGCAGTTCGGCCGCGCCCGCGGGGATGGCACCAAAGAAAAAGCCAAGCGCGAACGCCACCGACAGCGCGACACCCGGTGACGAGTGCTCGATGAGGGTGGTACCGCTCCGGAGCAACTCCAGCAGATCATGCCACACGAGTCAGCTGGACCGAACGGTTGGTAGGGAAGACGCGCTCATCGGTGTCCGTCTGAACGAGGGCACGGTTGCTGCTCTGGTGATGGGATACGGTCTGGCACCCTGCGGCGCTCCGCGCGGTTCGGAACCGGGAGATAATAGGAAAGCCTTGTCATTCAGATATATCACTCCTGATTGTCTCATGCGGGTAGCGCAGCGCCCGAAGATTCTTCGCCGGACCGAGGCTTGATCATGCGTGTCACGATCTTCCACAGTCACTTCACCTCGTTCGGCGGCGCAGAAGTCCTGCTGGCGACGCAGGCGCGCTGGCTGGCTGCCGCTGGGCACACGGTGCGTATCGTCGCCTTGCGGGCAGATACGGCGGCGTGCGCAACGCAGCTGCAGGGACTGAGGGTCGAGGAGATCGGGCTGCCGAAGGGCGTGAAGAAGATGGAATCGCTGACGACCGCGATGATGCCGGAACTGATCGACCGCGCCCGCCCGTTCCTGCGCGACGCTGACGTGATCATGGCGTACAACTACCCCTGTGCGCCGCTGACGGCTGCCACCGCCGATGCGCGCCGCGTCTGGTACGCCTGCGAGCCGTACCGCTCGCTGTACGTGCGCGAGGGAAATCCGAAAGCTGCGCATCACGCCGAAATGATGGGCGACGCAGCGAACGACTTCGCGACGCAGCAGGTGGCGCGACGCCTGATGCGCCGTGGCCTGATGGCGCGCATGCTGCCCTGGAAGGAACGCCAGCAGCGGGAGCTGCGATCGTTCGACGGTCGGGGCGTCTGCTCACTCGATGCGGTGGCGAGTCTCTCGCAATACGGTGCCGACTGTGTGCGCGAAGCGACGGGACGCACCGACACGGAAGTGGTGTACCCGATGGTCCGCTTCGCCGAATCGGCACCACCACGCCACGGCCTGCGTCGTGGCGCACCGCAGATCTTGGTGCAGACACGACTCGGCATTCCAAAGAACATCGACACGTTGATTCGTGCGTTCGCGATCGTGCGCAAGGTGCACAAGCAGGCCATCCTGCACGTGGTCGGCAGTGGCGCGCGTCGCAAGGCGCTGGAGAAACTCGCCGCATCGGAGGCACCGGGCGCCGTGAAATTCCACGGCTACCTGCAGACGGCGGAGCTGGATGTCTTGTCCGCCGAGTGTGACGTGTTCGCCTTCGCACCGGTGGACGAACCCTTCGGCATGGTCTTCCCCGAAGCAGCCTCGCGCGGCTTGCTGATGGTCGGCTCGAATCACGGCGGCCCGCGCGAAATCCTCGAAGACGGTGCCATCGGCGAACTCTGTGATCCCTTCGACGCCGACTCCATCGCGTCAGCCATCAAGCGCACCCTCGCACTGACAGACTCCCAGGCTGACTCCCGGCGTATCGCGGCTGACGCGAGCGTGCGAGCGAGATTCGGTGCGGATGCGGTCGGGCGTAAACTCGAGACTTTTCTACACGGCTGAGAGAACTGCAACTGCTTTAACGCAGAGGCGCAGAGGGACGCAGAGAACTGCAACTACCTTAACGCAGAAGTGAACAGCCGCAGAACAGAACAGCCGCAGAACTGCGTGTGAATGCTGGAAGGTTGGTCGAGGGTTGCGGCTGATTCTTTGAGGGAACGACTCGCCCACCGACCTTCCGCTTCCAAGGCCCTTTACCAAAGCAGTTGCAGTTGCCCTTGCAGTTCTGCGGCTGTTCAGTTCTGCGGCAGTTGCAGTACCGCTGTTCATCTGTTCTGCGTTAAGGCAGTTGCAGTTCTCTGCGTCTCTGCGTCTCTGCGATTTGCAGTAGCACGAAGGATCTACGTATCGAGCACTCGACGGACGGTCTGCGCGAGGGTCGCGATGGAGTAGGGCTTTTGCAGCATCGTGACTTCGGAGTGCACGACGCCATGCAGCAGCACCTGATCGTCGGTGTAGCCGGAGACGAACATCACCTTTGTGCTGGGACGGATCTTGGCGATGGCTTCGGCGAGTTTGCGGCCGCCGAGGTGGGGCATCACGACGTCGGAGACGAGCAGGTCGATGTCGTTGGGATAGGCGCGGGCGAATTCGAGCGCGGCGTGACCATCGGCAGCGGGGAGCACGATGTAGCCACACTGCGCGAGCGCGCGCTGGCCGAGGAGGCGGACCGCATCGTCATCCTCGACCAGGAGAATGGTCTCTGTGCCGCGTGGCATGCTGCCCGGTAGGAGACGGATCGTCGTCTCTTCCATCTCCGTCATGTCGCGCGGGAGATAGACGCGAAACTTCGTGCCGAGTCCTGGTGCACTCTCGACGACCACATGGCCGCGCGCCTGTTCAACGATCGATCGCACCGTGGCGAGGCCCAGGCCCGTGCCATGACCGGTGGGCTTGGTGGTGAAGAACGGCTCGAATATCTGCGAGAGAATCGCCGAGTCCATGCCGTTGCCGGTATCGCTCACCTCGAGCATGATGTACTGGCCGGGATCGAGCGGGCCAAGCGCCTCGTCGAGTGACACATTGCTGGTGGTGACCGCCAGACGTCCGCCGGTCGGCATGGCGTCTCGCGCATTGACGGCGAGGTTCACCAGCACCTGCTCAAGCTGGCCTGGATCGACCACCACTGAACCCACCGTCGGCCCGAGCTTGATCGCGAGCAGGATGTGCTCACCGATCAGGCGGCGCAGCATCTTCTCGCTATCGCGCACCAACAGGTTCACATCGACAATGCGTGGCGCAACGACCTGCTTGCGGCTGAAGGTGAGCAATTGCCGTGTCAGCGTGCCGGCACGTTCACCAGCCTTCTGCACCTCGACGCAGAGCTCGAGGGCGTCAGGCTGCTTCTGCAGCATGCGCGCCAGCATCTCGCTGCAGACATCGATGACGGTGAGCAGGTTGTTGAAGTCGTGTGCGACCCCGCTGGCGAGTTGGCCGACGGCTTCCATCTTCTGCGACTGACGCATCTGCGCTTCGAGCGCGCGGCGTTCCGTGACATCGGACTGCACGCCGACAAAGTGTGTCAGCGTGCCATGTTCGTCGGCGACCGGCGAGATGGTGAGCTCGTTCCAGAACGGCGTGCCATCCTTCTTGTAGTTCATCAATTCGACCGTGCACCCACGCCCGGCCCGCACCGCCTCACGAATCTTCGCGACATCCTCGGCGTCGGTCTGCGGGCCCTGCAACAAACGACAGTTATGTCCGATGACTTCCGCTGCTGAGTAGCCGGTCAACTTTTCGAAGCCGGGACTGACGAAGATCATCGGGTTGTCGCGCTGCGTCGGGTCGGTGATGCAGATCCCGGATGAGACGGCGCGGATCACACGGTCGCGCAACCGCAGCTCTGCATCGTCCCGACGCTTCGCGGCTTCGGCCGCCATCGAGTCGAGGCCGAAGGACACGATCGGGCTGATCTCGCCCAGTGTATCGAGGAGCTCCTGGGTGAAGAACCCGGCGGTTGACGCATAGAGCGTGATGACTGATGCGACCTTCCCGCGTTCGAACAGCGGGAACGCGGCCGATGCCGCAAAGCCAGCGCCTTCGGCGAGGTCGTGCCACGGCCGCGTTGAATCTTCGGCATGGAACACATTCACGACCGACGACGTGCCGGTGCGCGCCGCAGTGCCGGTGGGACCATGCGACCGTGGGTCGTTTTCGTCGAGTGTGATGACGAGCTCCGACATGTACCCATGATCGTCACCGGCCGACGCGATCATGCTTACGCGATCACCATCCGGCACACCGATCCAGGCGAAGCGGAAGTGGCCAGTCTCGACGGCGACGCGACAGATGTCCTCGTACAGCTCGAGTGGCGTCTGTCGTTCGACGGCCGCGCGACTGGTGCGCGAGATCATGGCGTAGAGATCGGTCCGGATCCGCAGGGCATCGCGGTAGCGACGCATCTCGGTCACATCATTGACGACGATGCCGATCCCGATGATTGCGTTGCCCTGCCGGACGGGGTAGTAGCTGGTGAGCCAGTGCCGGGTTTCCCTTCCGCCGGGCCCGGCTTCGATGACACCGCTGATCTCGTGATTGACGACGGTCTCGCCGCGCAGCACGGCGTTGTATACGGCCTGGATCTGCGGCCAGAGCTTCGGCACGACTTCGCTCGGCCGGCGCCCGATGTGGTCGGCGGCTGGCAGCCCATTGATGGCGGCGAGCGCGCTGTTGACGTGCAGGTAGCGGAAGTCGCAATCGACCACGCCGAGACCGACGGGCGCGCGCTCGAAGACCGTTTCGAGCAGGGCCATCTGGTTTGCGAGCGCGAGATGCGCGGCAGGCATCACATCGCTTGCTGGTCGGTCGGTAGCATCCATGCAGGGCCAGCGTCGGTCGGCGTCGTGGAAACCCTCTCCTGCCCTGAATCAATCCACTGAACCCAGCGCGTCAATTGATCTGGCTCATTTCAAGACTGTCACTGGCGCGCAAGGGTGGCTCGTTCCTGCGACATCGAAAGAGCGATGGTGACGCGAACAGCCTTGGCGAACCTCAACGAGGAACCTCCAGCACGCACTGCCGGAACTCCGCGCTGCTGATGCTCCGTATCCGTCGCCTGCTGGTCTGCACTTCCTCACGCGGAGCCGCGGGGGACGCGGAGACGCGGAGGAGAGCAACGGCCTGTGGGGCGACGCTGCGCTTTCGCCCGGCGTTCGTGCAACCCGCCTTTCGCCAAGGTGGTTGCTGATTCTTCCTCGTCAGCGGAGGGGAGTTCGCGTGGCGCTCGGAAACTCTGCTTTGTTGGGGAACTGCACAGGCTGTGGGCATGAAGGTCGCGAGCGCATCCAACCCCTAAAGAGCTGTTGCTCTTGTTCCGCTCTTGACCCCTCCGCCGCCATAGGCGTCCGATGCTGTCCCCCGCGTCTCCGCGTCCCCCGCGGCTCCGCGTGAGGGAGTGTGGACCGCAGGGCGAAAGCGCAGCGTCGCCGCGAGCGAGCATGTGCGGCCTAGGTCCGGAGCGCGATTGAAGGGCAACCAAGTTCGAGGCGTAGGAGGGATGTGTGATCGGAGAGAGGCTTTCGCGGCGCGCAGCGCGTGGCGAGAATGGTGGGTCGCCATTTCGTCTCGCCTTTGCCAGCCAAATCCATGCGCTTGAAATTGTCGTTGCTCCTTGGTGCGGTTCTGTTGTACTCGGAGGGCGCGGGAGCGCAGGGCGGCGGTGGGCCGCCGGCGAGCGCAGAGGCACAGGCGCGGCAGATCGCGCAGGGTTCGGCACGGCAGATGGAGGTGTTGGAGAAGAAGGTCGATGACCTCGAGTGGCGGGCACGCACGGAGGACATCGCGGTGATGGACAAGTGGTGGATCACCAGTCCGGTGCCAGCGCGGAACAACAATCCGACGGGGCAGGGATCGGGGACACCGCTGCGTTTCCCGGTCTATTCGTTCGTGCCGAAGTCCGTGGGCACGAAGAAGGCGCCGCTGCTGATCCTGATCCACGGCTACGTGCACGGTTCGTTCGATCGCTACTACTCACACATCCTGCGCGAACTGCTCGAACAGGGCTACGTGGTGGTGGCGCCGGAGTATCGCGGCAGCACGGGCTACGGCTCGGAGCTGTACAACGCGATCGACTACGGTGGTGGCGAGATCGACGACGTGAAGGCTGCGCGCGACTGGGCAGTGGAGAACCTCCCCAATGTCGATGCCGCCCGCGTCGGTGTGCTCGGCTGGAGCCACGGTGGCTACCTGACGCTGTTCCAGGCCTTCAACTACCCCGACGCCTACAAGGTCGCCTACGCCGGCGTGCCGGTGAGTGACCTGATCCAGCGCATGGGCTACAAAGGCCCTGGCTACCAGGAAACGTTCACCCAGTTCATCGGCAAGAGCGCCGTCGACAACCCCGACGAATACCGTCGCCGCAGCCCGGTCAACTCCGTCACCAAACTCCGCATCCCACTGCTCGTCCACACCAACACCATCGACGAAGATGTGAACGTGATGGAAGTGGAACACCTGATCGAAGCGCTGAAGGCGGCGGGGAAGCAGTTCGAATACAAGGTCTACCAGGCAGCTCCCGGCGGCCACGAATTCAATCGCATCGATACTCGACTTGCACGCGAGTCACGAAAAGAAATCTGGGCGTTCCTTGCCAAGTATCTTCGGCCCGGAACCTGAACAGCGTATCGCAGAGACGCAGAGGCGCATAGGGACGCAGAGAACTGCAACTGCTTTAACGCAGAAGTGAACAGCCGCAGAACAGAACTGCCGCAGAACTGCCAGAGCAACTGCGAACTGCCTTGACGCAAAAACTGCTTACGGATACAGCAACAGCCGCAAGACTGCCTACGGCCGCAAAACTGCGCGCGTGAAGCGGATGATCGATAGGCACGAGAGCCTGATTTCTTGTGGGAACTGCTCGCCCACCGACCTTCCGCTTCCAAGGCCCTTTCCCAAAGCAGTTGCAGTTGCCCTTGCCGTTCTGCGGCTGTTCTGTTCTGCGGCAGTTGCAGTATCGCAGTTCAGCTGTTCTGCGTTAAGGCAGTTCAGCAGTTGCAGTTCAGCAGTTGCAGTTCTCTGCGCCTTTGCGCCTCTGCGATTCGCTGTTGCCGTTTTGCGGCAGCCGCCTTTCCCTGCGAATGTTGCAGTACCCCTGAGCAGTTTTGCGTCAAGGCAGTTTTGCAGTTCAAGACCTTCCACGACACCGACGAAAATGATGACAAAGCGCACTGCAACGATGCTGATCGCCACGTTAACACTGACCCTGAGCGTAGGTGCGCAGAGAGCAGTGTTGCCGGAGGTGAAGGTGCGGTGGGATCGGATGTGCCAGATGCGCAAGGAAAAATTCGATCACATCCTGCCCGAGGCGATGCGGGAGAATGGGGTCGACATGTGGATCGTGGCGCAGAAGGAAGGGCACGATGATCCGCTGGCGGCGTTGCTGGGCGGCGGGTACACGGGCACCGTAGGGTATTTCGTGTTCACGGATCGCGGCGGCGATCGCATCGAGCGGGCGGCGCTGGGGATCGAGGATCATCACCGGGAACTGTGCGGCGCATACGACATCCCCGACGGTGACACCGACCTGCTGAAGTTCGTCCAGGCGCGGAATCCGAAGCGGATCGCGATCAATACGTCGACCGAGATGGGCCTGGCCGACGGCCTGACGAAGACGATCCACGACCAGATCGTGAAGACGCTTGGCCCCCAGTTCGCGGCGCGATTGGTGAGCGGCGAAAAGATGGTCAGCGATTTCTCGTCACGCCGTACCGCCAGCGAGATCGTCGCCTTCGGTGAAGCTGGCGAGATGGGCCGGCAGATCGCCGAGCGTGCGCTGTCGAATGAGGTCATCACCCCAGGGGTGACGACACTGGCCGATGTGGCGTGGTGGATCGAGCAGCAGCAATACGAGCACCACCTCGGCAGTTCATTCGGTGTGCCGTCGGTCTACATCACCGGCCCGAATGGCATCGAAGCCACCAGCAACGACCGCATCATCCAGCGCGGCGACCTGATCATGCTCGACTTCGGCGTCGGCTACCTCACGATGTGGACCGACCAAAAGCGCATTGCGTACGTGCTGAAGCCGGGCGAAACGAAGTTGCCCGAGAGTTACCAGCGTGCTTTCGACAACGCCGTGCGCGTGCGCGACGTGATCCATCGCACCGCTCGCCCTGGTCGCACGGCACAAGTGATGATGGATACGATCAACGCAGCCATCGTCCGCGCCGGCATCCTGCAGATGCGTGGCTTCAACCAACCGCGCGCCGACTCCAGCGTCGAGTTCATCATCGGCTGCCACAGCGTCGGCGACTGGGGCCACGGCATCGGGCCATCGATGGCGTTCTTCAATCCCGGCCGGCTGACCTACGAGATGCGCAGCGGCAATCTCTTCTCGATCGAACTCTTCGCCTACACACCGATCCCCGAATGGGGCGGCAAGAAGTTGCGCATCCCCCTCGAAGACGACGCCACCATCACATCCCGTGGCGTCGAATGGCCGTATCCGATCAATCAGCGGATCATCTTGGTCAAGTAGTTCGTAACTGCCGTGACGCAAAACTGCTCAGGGTACTGCACCTGCCGCAGGGAACAGCGACGGCCGCAAAACTGCCAGATCTAGGCTGCGATTCGCTGTCAACTTATCGAGACTTCCGAATCTCGATGTCGCCGTTGCCAGTGGAGAGCTCCATGAGGTCGCCGCCGGAGCCGATGGTGCCGCGCATGCGGCGCGGGGAGAGGCGGCCTTCGATGCGGACGGGGAGGTCGCTGGAGATCGTGCCGTTGCCCGAGGAGGCTTCGAGGTCGGCGTTGTAACCCGACGGCAACGCGACCGTGATGCGACCGCTGCCGGTGTGGAACTTCATCGCTTCGGCGCGCTCGATACGGTCCATGGTGACATCGATGTCGCCATTGCCGCTGGTCGCAGTCACTGGACCAATGCTGGTGGCGACGCGGACGTCACCGTTGCCGGTGGTCGCCTCGACGGGGCCGCGTGCATCTTCGACCGTCACCTTGCCGTTGCCAGTATGCGCCTGCACGCTGCCGCCGGTGCCGGAGACCAGTACTCGACCGTTGCCGGTGTGCGCGATCACCTCGCTGCCAGCGCCGGTGATCGAGACATCACCATTGCCGGTCGTCGCCTTCACCAGCACGCCGGCGGGGATACGCACGATGAAGCTGGCGCGCGGGCTGTTCCAGCCATCGCGATTGCGGCGATTGCGGCGGCGCGACTGGCCGTCCTCGGCATCACACTCGTCTTCGTCATCGTAGACGGCGCAGACCGTGAGACCCCGAGCGGTCTTCCGCACCACGAACCCGATGTCCTCGACCCGCGCACCTCGGTCGGCGCGCTTCTCGGCGCGGATCTCGACCTCGGACCCACCGCCCTGGGCGATGGTGATCGCACCATTCGGCGAGACGAGACGGAGCCGGTCGCCACTCGAGAGACGCTCGCGCAGCGTCCAGGTGGACTCGGAACGGCCCACGACCTGGGCACCGAGTGATCCGACGTTGAGCGAAGCCGCGGCGAGGGCGCCGATCGACAGGCCGAAGGTGAACCGGCGGGTGATGCGGGAGAGCGACGTCATCGGGAACTCCAGTGTGTGGTGGCGCTATACGACACGAGGGGGTACGCGAGGGTTGCAGGGCTGGTTTCGCTCCCCGACGCGGACGCCCGTTTCGCGTGGCCCGCTCGTTCGCCTTGTTCACCCGCTGACGCCAGTCCTGATTTGGTCGTCGGCTAGAACTGACCGCAGAGCGCGGGCAGGTCCCGTTCTCTCACGTTTTCCCCGATCCGTTGCTGCCGATTCGTTCGCCCAGACCGTCGCTTCGTTCCTTGCTGCCGTCGCAGCCGTCGCATGTGCCGCTGGTCCGCGCGATGCTCGTCGCCTGCACGGTGGCGCTGCCTGTCGCCGTGCACGCGCAGGCAGTGTCTCAAGCATCCGCGCAGGCGGCAGTCGATTCAGGACCCCGCCTGCGACGGGTGATCATCGTTCGTCACGACATCTTCGACTCGACCGACGCGACCTCCTGGTACACGCGCCTCGCGAACAAGCTGCACGTGCGCACGTTGAACACCGTCGTCGAACGTGAACTGTTGCTGCACCCCGGCGATCCGCTCGACTCGGCGCGTGCGGCGGAGACGGGACGCAACCTCCGCCGCCTGCAGGTGTTTCGCGATGTGGTGGTCGATACCAGCGCCGATCGCACCACACTGCGCGTGACGACGCGCGACGGCTGGACGACCAAGCCGTACGCCACCTACCGCAGCACGGGCCGGCAAAAGCTCTACAGCATCGGCATGCTGGAGACGAACTTCCTCGGTCTCGCTGCCACGCTCGACGCGCGGTTCGTGCAGGATCCCGATCGCTCGTTGATGCGGCTCGCGTTCGGTGCACCACGCATCTTCTCCAATCGCATCTCGACTGCCTTCTTCGTCAATCGGCTCTCCGACGGCAGCAGTGCGGGCGCGGTCGTCGAGCAGCCGTATTTCTCGCTCTCGTCCCGTAACGCCGCCCGCATCGGATTCGTGACATCGGACGGACGTGTCCTGCGCTTCCGCAACGGTGATCCGCGAGCTGTCGATTCACTGGATCGACGCTACACACTCGGTGAGGTGAGCATCTCACACGCGGTACGTGCGTCACCGCTCGGCTATGTGCGCATTGGCGCCGACGCGCAGGTCCGTCGAGACAACTTCGCGCCGCGGCGAGACACCGTGGTGGCAATCGGTCGCACGGTTACCGGCGCGGTGACGCCATTCGTCGAACTGAGTCGCGCGAACTATCTGCTGACTCGCAACTACCGCATGCTCGGTCAGCCGGAGGACGTCAATCTCAGTTCGACGATCCGGTTCGGCATCGCGGTCGCGCCGAGTGTCTTTGGCTACGACAAGTCGTACGTGGGGCCGGAGATCTCGGCCCAGACAGGGCTGCGATTTCCCAAGGGCTTCGCACAACTGACGGCGCGTGTGAATGGACTGGCGAGTGCTGGCGCAATCGACAGCGGTACGGCGGTCGTGTCGGGAACGGTCGCGCTGCAGCCGCACCCGCAACATCTGCTGGTGGCGTTCAGCAGCCTGGGGTGGGACAAGAATCCATATCCTGGCGAAGAGTTCGACCTCGGATTGTCGCGAGGTCCGCGTGGCTACCAGCTGCACGCCTTCACGGGCGATCGTCAGCGGTATTCGGTGGTCGAGTATCGCTGGACGGTCTTTCCGCAGATCGCGAAGAGTTTCGCGGCCGGTGTGGCGCTCTTCGCCGAGACCGGTGGTGCGTGGTTCAACGGCTCGCCGCGCCGCGATGGGAAGGATGCGGGCATCGGGTTACGTACTGCCCCGATTCGTTCGGCGGCGAACATCGGTGCGTCACGGTTCGATCTGGTGCGGCGGTTCAAGACCGATCGTGAGCCTGCGGGTTGGCTCTTCGTGGTCGGAACAGGCTTCACATTCGACTACATGAAATAGCACCGAGCTATGCGCGAATTGCGGTCACCGCGCGCGAGTCGACGACCAGTGTCGTTTCGTTCGCATCGATCGATTCACCATCGATTTGCAGCCGCAGCGGCGAGCGGAGTTCGGCGGTGTGCCAGCGAATGGTGCGCACCCCCGGCAGTCGGGTCTCGGAGGTGTTGTGCTCGAGCGGTGCGTTGACGCCGAGCGCCATCAGGTTCCAGTACCAGAGTGGCGACGTCACAGCAGCGGCGATGGCGAGACCATCGTCAGCCAGCATGCCGCGCCACATCACCTTGCCGAAGGCGTAGTGCGGGATGTTGTAGACGCCGACGTTGTGCATCATCTCGGTCGGGTGCACCCACTCGGTGCCGTCGATCGAGAGTGACACGCCGCTGAATCGCTTCGGCACGTTGAGCATCAAGGCGCTGACGCCGGCCCACTGCTTCGATGAGTACCGGAGTGCGGCGTAGCGCTTGAGGAAGTTCGACTCGAAGCCGGTGCTGCAGCTGACGAGTGCGATCGGCGCTGCGGGGATCGAGGTGCGCATGATGTCGATCGAGCCGGTGACGCCGCGTTCCAGCGCCCCGAACGCGATCTCCGCCGAGCGCAGGCCGAGCGTGTGTGCGGTCGCATTGCCGGTCCCGAATGGCACCAGCGCCAGCGTTCGCTGCAACTCGCCGCGTCGGTCGAGCAGTGTGACCAGCGCATTCATCGACCCATCGCCACCCACCGCAACCGGCACCTCGTCGTCATCCAGTCGCAGCGTCGCATCCAGCTCGGCCGCCGACGAGCTGCGGACGATGCGCGCGCGGGCGGCGATCGCCGGATATTTGCCGAGCAATTCGTCCAGTCGCTTCGGCGCCTTCCCCGTCCCGGCGGCGGCGTTGACCAAAAAGACGAAACGGGACGCTGATCGCACGCGGCTGCAGTTGTAGGCTCTGGTTCGTGGCGCCGGATGCAGCGCACTTCAAGTTAGCGGAGCGACCAAACGGCAACTGCAATTCGGTTTTCCGGAGTGCTCGGCTTCCGGCCGTTGGTGCTTCGCGAGCGATTTTCAGGAAGAGCAACTGCAACTGCAATGGGGGGGAGGCCACGGAGCTCACGGAGTGCTCGGCATTCGAGCGTCAGTGCTTCGCGAGCGTTTTTGAGGAACAGCAACTGCAACTGCAATGGGGGGGAGGCCACGGAGCTCACGGAGTGCTCGGCTTCCGGCCGTTGGTGCTTCGCGAGAGTTTTTGAGGAACAGCAACTGCAACTGCAATGGGGGGGAGGCCACGGAGCTCACGGAGTGCTCGGCTGGCAACCATTTGTGCTTCGCGATGCATAGCTGTTGAGGGAACAGCCACAGCCGCCGACCCACACCTCGTAGTTCCCCTCAATGCCCGAAAGGCGGCAGGTGTACCTCGGTTGCTACCTGAGCACTCCGTGAGCTCCGTGGCCTTCCCCCCCATTGCAGTTCGCAGTTGCAGTTCCCTTCAATGCCAGGAAGGCAGCGGTTGTACGACGGTTGCTACCGGAGCACTCCGTGAGCTCCGTGGCCTTCCCCCCCCATTGCAGTTCGCAGTTGCAGTTCCCTTCAATGCCAGGAAGGCAGCGGTTGTACGACGGTTGCTACCGGAGCACTCCGTGAGCTCCGTGGCCTCCCCCCCCATTGCAGTTGCAGTTGCAGTTCGCAGTTGCAGTTCGCCGCTTCAGTACCCAGAAACGATTCGCAGTTGTAGTTCGCGACGAGCACGAACCGCAACTGCGAGAGGAACAGCGGAGAACCCGGAGGAGATCAGCGCGCCAATTGCCCGCAGGTCACGATGTTTTCCATCGCTTTCAATGATTCGTGCACGTTGACGAACAACGCGCCCGCTTCAGGGAAGGGAATGGGCAGGTCGATGACGGCGACGCCGTTGCCGCGGGCGTTGATGCGGATGCGGGCGTACGACTGTTCGGGGCCGACGATCGGGGCTTGTTCACCACAGACACCGGAATGCAGGTGCCACGGTCTGAGCGCACCGGGTGTGTCACCGCTGATCACGACGCGCACACGGGTGTGATTGGGCTTGTTGCCTGGTTCGACGACGACCGAACCATGGGGGCCCATCACACCGCCGGGCGGCGCGAGTTCGGCGCTCCATTTGGCGAGTGCGTGGCCCATCGCGCGCGCAGTGAGCGGCGCGGAGGTGAGAGACAACAACGCGAGCATGGCACTGAATCCCGGCATCAGGAGTGGCTTCAGCCGGGTGATTGATCGACGATTCATTGGTCCTCCGCTTCGGCGCGGCAGGCGTTCGGACCCTATTGTCCGGAGTAGCCCTCTTCGACGATGCGCCCATTTGGTCGCGTGCGGAAGACCTCTGATGTTTTAAGCAGAGACCCCACGGAAAAACGGGCGCCCCCGAAGGAGCGCCCGTTGCCGTACTCGACTACGTGTGAGCGGCTTGCGATTACTTCCGGCCGCCCTGCATACGAGACAGCAGTCGCAACAACTCGAGATAGAGCCAGACCAGCGTCACCATCAGACCGAAGGCGCCATACCACTCCATCTTCTTCGGCGCGCCCATCCGCACGGCCTGATCGATGTCGTCGAAGTTCAGCACCAGGTTCATCGCGGCCACGCCGGCGATGACGAGGTTGATGCCGATCGCAATCGGGCTCGACGACATCGTGTAACCCATGTTCACGTTGAACAACGAGAGCACGATGTTGATCAGGTAGAACACGGCGATGCCGATCGTGGCACCGACGACCATCCGTCGGAAGCCCTCGGTCGCCTTGAGGATGTTCATGCGGTAGAGCGTGAACACACCGAGTGCGACGGCAAAGGTCAGCAGCACGGCCTGCTGTGGCAGGCCCGCGTACTTGAGGTTGTAGAGTGCCGAGATCGCGCCCAGCACGAGACCTTCGAGCACGGCGTAGATGGGAGCCGTGATCGGGGCGGTGTTGGGCTTGAACGAGACGACCATCGCCATGATGAAGCCGCCGAGACCACCCACCAGCAGGGCCGGCATGACGATGCCGGTGTTGCCGGCAGCGACCTGCGACCAGGTGAAGGACGCCGAGAAGGCGCACAAGGCGAGCAGGACGATGGACTTGCCGGCGGTGCCGGCCCGGGTCATCGCGTCGCCGCGTGCGGTGGTCGAAAGGGTGTCGCGAGCCGCCTCGGCGAGGCGGGACAGGACTGGGTTCGTAGCGCGCATCGAGATTCAGACTCCAGGGAGAAGAACGCGGGGCCAGGCCCCGATGGCAGATATACCCCAACCCGAACCTATTGATCGGGTCCGGACTCATCCATTGGAAGACGGTTACAGCCCTCCAACGTGACATCCGAGAGGCCACCGGCGATCCCTGCCACAGCAGAAGGGTACGCCAGGCGACGCCCCGGGAGTAGCGGGCGCACCTCGTACGGTACATCATGCCCCGATGACCGACCTCCGGACCCTCCGCCCCCCGACATGAGTTACCGCCGACTGATCGCCCTCATCAGCCTCGCCTCCTGCATGGTGGCGCTGTATCTGGCGCTCTGGAAGATGGGGTACATGGGCCGACTGGGCTGTGTGGGCGACAGCCATGGGTGCGAATACGTGCAGGGCAGTCGCTACGGCTGGTTCATGGGGGTGGACGTCGCCCTCATCGGCGCGATCGGCTATGCCACGGTGGTGGTGGTCGCGCTGGCGGGCACGACCGAAGCGTTCGAGAATGCGACGTGGCCTACGACGGTGTTGATGGTGTTGATTTACAGCGCAGTGATTTTCACGCTGCGGCTGAAGTACGCTGAATTCATCATCCTCAAGTCATTCTGTCCGTGGTGTGCCGTGTCGGCGGTGGCGATTACGCTGGACGCCATCCTCGTCACACTCGACTGGCGTCGGGTGCGAGCGCTGCCCAGGACGGGATCCCCCATTCAAGAACCGATTCAAGAACCGACATGATCGCCACATCGCTCCGCCGCGCCGTCGGCACCGTGCTCGCCCTCACAGCGACCGCCGGTGTCCTGGCGGCACAGGGGATCTCTGCGGACACTTCGGTGCTTCCGCCCGTTTCTGGCATCAGCATTCAGTTCGGCCAAATCGGCTTCGATAGCAAGGCCTTCAACGACCAGCTGTCACTGCAAGGTCGCGGGCTGCTGAAGAAGAACCTGCTGACACTCGGCGTCGAGACCTGGATGCGCTGGGATCGCATCATGGTGCTGGCGGGCAGCCACACGTATTTCCCCAACCGCGCCGCGGCGACGAACTACACGACGGAGACGAGCGGTGCCTACGGCGCACTGGACCTCGGCATCCCGATCGTGCTGGCGAAGAAGACGCTGATCTACCCGCTGGCCGGTGTTGGCCTCAGCAACACGACGGTGACGCTGCGACGGAATGGTGCGGTGGACTTCATCACCAATTTCCGTGACATCTCGTCGGTGGGTGGCCGCAACATCGACATCACCGCGCGCCGCTATCAAGGCCATGTTGGTGTCGGCCTCGATCGCATCTTCCAGCCGCAGTGGCCGAACCTGCTGATGTCCGTCGGTCTCCGCGCCGGCTACATGTCGACGCTCGGCGACACGAAGTGGCGCTCCGGCCCGGAACAGGTCGTCGGCGCCCCCGAACTCGGCCTCAAAGGCGCCTACGTCCGCCTGACCATCGGCGGAGTGCTCGGCAAGCGTCGCTATGCAGCCGTTCCAATGATCGGCGCACTGCTTCCGTACATCGGCAAGTAGTTCTGTTCCACAATGCTTCAAGATCTTCAACTGCCTTAACGCAGAACTGAACAGCCGCGGAACGGAACAGCCGCAGAACTGCAACCGCACCTGCGAACTGCTTTGACGCAAAACGGAAGACTGCGGTACGGCGACGGCCGCGGGGAACTCCGACTGCCGCAAAACGGCAACTGCGAAACGCAAAGGCGCAGAGACGCAGAGGAACGGCAAGAGCAACTGCCACTGCTTTGGTAAAGGGCTTCGGAAGCGGATGATCGGTGGGCGCGTTGTTCCCCCAAAAAATCTGGGACTCGCGCTCACTGACGATTCGCCCTACGCGAGAAGTTTTGCGGCTGTTCGCAGTTTTGCGGTTGTTGCCGCACCCCAAGCTGTTTTGCGTCAAGGCAGTTCCGCAGTTGCAGTTGCAGTTGCGGTTCTGCGACGGTTCCCTTCTGCGGCTGTTCTGTTCTGCGTTATGCAGTTGCAGTTCCTCTGCGTCTCTCTGCGCCTTTGCGCCTCTGCGATTCGCTGTCGCCTTCAAGGCCGAGTGATGTGTGACTGATTCGTTGATGCTGCTGGGAGTGTTCATCGCGGGGCTGGTGCTCGGCGGCGTGATGATGTGGGTGGCAGCGCGACGGGTGGCGGCGGCGGAGCGGGCGGGGTTGGTGGCGACGAATAGCGCGCAGGTGGCCGCGCTGGGTGAGGCGCAGCAGACGATGCGGGCGACGTTCGAGACGATCGCGGCCGATGCACTGCGGCACTCGCAGGAAGCGTTTCTGACCTCGACGCGCGCCGAGCTCACCGCGCTGCAGGCGGATGGTGCGGCGCATGCCGAGCAGCGTGAGCAGACGATTGCGATGCTGCTGCAGCCGGTGCGAGAGCTGCTTTCGTCGTATGACACGAGACTGACACAACTCGATCGCGATCGCACCGAGGCACTTGGGCAGGTGGCCGAGCGCTTGCTGCAGGTGCACAGCGTCAGCGATCGACTGGGGCGCGAGACGCGCGATTTGGTGCAGGCGCTGCGTGCACCGTCTTCACGCGGGCGGTGGGGCGAACTGCAGCTGCAGCGGGTGGTCGAATTGGCCGGAATGCTGGAGTACTGCGACTTCGTGACGCAGCTCACGATGCAGACCGACGATGGTGTGCAGCGCCCCGACATGGTGGTGCGCCTGCCAGGGGGCTCATCGATCGTTGTCGATGCAAAGGCCCCGCTGGAAGGCTACCTGGCGGCGATGGACGCGACCGACGAACCGACGCGCATCGCGGCACTGGATCGGCACGCGAAGCAGCTCCGCGGCCACATCAACGCGCTCAGCGATCGCAATTACTGGCGGCAGTTCGAACATGCGCCGGAGTTCGTGGTGCTGTTCCTGCCCGGCGAAGCCTTCCACGCCGCCGCGCTGGAACGCGATCCATCGCTGCTCGAAGCGGGCGTCGCGCAACGTGTCCTGATCGCGTCACCAACCACGCTGATCGCGCTCCTTCGCGCCGCGGCCTATGGCTGGCGCCAGGAGCGCGTCGCCGAAAGCGCCGCACAGGTGAGTGCACTCGGCCGCGAATTGTCGGAACGACTGGCCGTGTTCACATCACATCTGGCTGATGTCGGCACCTCACTCGATCAAGCCGTGACACGCTACAACAAGGCGGTTGGTTCGTTCGACGCCCGCGTCCTCGTCGCCGCGCGCCGCTTCACCGATCTTGGTGCGGGCCCAGCAAACG
Organism: uncultured Gemmatimonadaceae bacterium; assembly: GCA_963740355.1. GTDB lineage: Bacteria > Gemmatimonadota > Gemmatimonadetes > Gemmatimonadales > Gemmatimonadaceae > JACMLX01. The sequence continues at coordinate 2,506,892 of CAVUDW010000003.1, read as the reverse complement.
CGGACGCACTCGACTCGCCTTCCGTCGTGGAACGGCTGCCGAAAGAGCTACGTCGCAGTTCTGGCTCCGAGCACTGAAGACTTGGCGCCGTGTCGGCGAGTGACTTCCACACGTCCTCACGCGGAGCCGCGGGGGACGCGGAGCCGCGGAGTAGCGCAGCAATCGGCGCGGCGACGCTGCGCTTTCGCCCAGTGTACTGCACACGGTCGTGGCGTTATCCGGGACGAAAATGATGCACTCGCGGGGGTGCAGTACTGCACCAGATCAAAGCAGTCGTGCTTCCCAGCGCTTGCTCGTCACGCAATCCAGCACTACGTGTCGTAGCTGATCGAGTCGCGAAAGGTGGTTGCGGCGCGGCGGAGTTGGACTAGCTCGGCGGATGGAATGCGATCGAGGTTGCGAATCATCATCGCCATCCGCGGATGATTCGCGAAACGTTCGCGGTGACGAGCGAGGAAGTCCCAGTAGAGGATGTTCATTGGACAGGCATCGTCACCGTCCTTCTTCTTCACGTCGTAGCGACACTCGCCGCAGTAGTTGCTCATGCGGTTGATGTACGCACCACTCGCGACGTAGGGCTTGGAGGCCATCACGCCGCCGTCGCCCCAGGTGGCCATGCCGACGACGTTGGGGAGGGTGACCCACTCGTAGGCGTCGGTGAAGCCCGCCCAGAACCAGCGATTGAGGGCGGCCGGGGTGACACCGAGCAGCGTCGCGAAGTTCGCCTGCACCATCAGGCGCGGGATGTGATGCACTCGACCCGTGTCGCGCACGGAGCGGATCGTGTCGTTGAGGCAACGCATCTCGCAGGGCGCTGATGCGGGCTTGTCGTCGTAACCCGCTTCTCCATCCGGTGCCCAGAACCACATCGGTAACGGCAGCCAGGCATCGAGGGCGTTGGCCTCGCGCAGGCCGGGCATCTGGTGCCAGTAGATGCCGCGTACGTACTCGCGCCAGCCAAGGATCTGGCGAATGAATCCCTCCGCGCTCGGCAACTCGACGTGGCCCTCGCGGTAGGCGCGCTCCGCCCGCTGCACCACCTCGAGTGGGTGCAACAGTCCAACGTTGATCGCGGACGCGAGTGTCGAGTGCAGCAAGTCGCTGTGGCCATGCTGCATCGCGTCTTCGTACGGGCCGAACTGCGGCAGGCGCTCGGTCACGAAGCGTTCGAGCAGCAGCTTGGCATCAGCGCGAGTGACGGGCAGCGAGAAACCCTCGCTCGAGGCCCAGCGACCCTTCCAACCGTTCACCCGCGCCATGATGTCGCGCGTGACCTGATCAGGTGTGAAGGTCATCCGCTCCGGCACCGGTAGCGTCTTTGGCCACGGCTTGCGGTTGTCGGCGTCAAAATTCCACTCGCCACCGGTCGGCTTGCCATCCGGCTCGATCAGGATGCCATGCTTCCGACGCATCTCACGATAGAAGAACTCCATGCGGAGTTCCTTCTTGCCTTTCGACCACCGAGAAAACTCCTCACGGGTGGCGAGGAAGCCGCGATCAGGTCGCAGCTCGAGCGGCACACCGAGCGCCTGCAGCGCGTAACCGACGTGCTCCAGCTCTTCGGCCATCTGTTGCTCGCGCCCTTCCGTGGCAACCACGCGCTGTACGCCATGCTGCGCCGCCGCGGCCGCGATGCCAACCTCATAACTCGGCGCAGAGCGATAATCGACGCGATATCCCGCGGCGATCAGCGCATCGGCGAAGTGGCGCATCGCCGACAGCACCAGCACCAGCTTCTGTCGATGCCAGGGAAGCGCGCTCCCCTTGTCCACCGACTCGATGAAGGAGACGATGATCGAGTCGTCAGGAGTGCGCGGCAGCTGTGCGACGGCGCGAGAACACTCCCATGGCGCGACGAACACCAGTGTCGTGGCGCCGGTGTCGCGAGCAGGTCTCGATGATGGGGTGGATCGGGTAGGTGCGTTCGTCACAGCTGGTCAACACCGCGCGAGGCAGTGCCGGTTCCTGCGTCGCGCCAGGTTTCGTCAGGCCAGTCGAATCGACTGACGAGCGCTGGTGGATCGGCGCGCGACCTGACGGGCACTCTTGTCGCGATAGAGCTCACTATCGGAGATCGCCAGCAACGCGGTGGGCGTGTCGCCGTCACGCGGGAACAGGGCCGCGCCAACGCTGCCATCGACGTCGATCTCGACGCCCTCATGCACGACCACGTGCCGCAGAGCCTCGCGCACCTTGTTGATCACGACTTCGAGGTCGGAGCTGCTGCGAAGGAATGGGGAGATGGCAACGAATTCGTCACCACCCATGCGTCCTACCGTGTCCGATGAACGCAGCAGCGACTGTAGGCGCGCGCCAATCGCCTTCAGCACATCATCGCCGGCCAGGTGCCCATGACGATCATTCACTTCCTTGAACTGATCGAGGTCGATGTACAACACGCCGACATTGGTGCCCGCCCGCTTCGCCGCGCTCACCGCCTGGTCGAGTCGATCCATCACGATCGTGCGATTTGGCAGACCGGTGAGGGCATCACTGGCGGCCCGATGCTCGGCGGACATGATCGATGCATCGGCAAACGCCCAGTCACGATCGAGCATCCAGATCACGAGCCCCACGCAGAGTGTGCAGTGCGCGAGGAATTCAATCGTGAGCAGCGGGCGCCAGTCGATGCCATCGACCGTCGGTGAGAAACCGTGCGAGATGGCGATGCCAGCGCGCACGATCGCGAGCGCCGCGACAATTGCCAGTGCGACACGCACTACGCTCGCACCCAACACCATCTGTGGCGGCGATGGGGACCGCGCCACGACTCGCGCAATGATCAGGCATGCCACGCCCGTACCACCGGCGCGCAGTGCGTTGCGGATCATGTCCTGCGCAATCGCATCATGCGCCGCCACCAGGCTGATGCCCGCAGTCATCAAGCCAGCGAACGTGGCACCGAAGACCGCGTCTCGCCTGACCTTGTCGGTGACGAAGTTGTTGGTCGAGAGCTCGGCGGCGCCCAGCACCATGAAGCCGAGGTACATCCAGATCGATGCTGATCGCGCGATGTCGAGGGCGGCGATTTCGACATTCGACAGCCCGCCGATATCGATCAGCTGCACCAGCGCTGCGGCACCAAGCGCAATGAACGCACGTGATATATCGCGCAGCGCGAGCAGGTTTCGACGGGTACCGAGTCGCCAACAGAGCCAGGCCAGTCCCCAGGCAGCCAGGACCTCCAGCGCAACAACCGCGGGCACTGCCAGTGCGATCGTGTTCATCGGGGATCGGAACGTGCGCGGCGGGTGTCGGCGTCCGACGTCGGACTTGCTTGCTAATACGAATCAGCTACCCACCGAACGTCAACCCCATCCCGCCGTAAATCACTGTGGCGGAACGTTTTACCCGTTCCGCCACAGCCCAGCAATTTTGGTGAATTATGAGACCATTTTAACAGCGCGGGCCGTAATGGCGTCCACGCTGAGCCCAAATTCCTTGTAGAGCCTGTCTGCGGGTGCAGAGGCGCCGAAGTGGTCGATGCTCACGACATCGCCCTGACCGGCGATCAGGTGCCACCACGACATGGAGTGGCCAGCTTCGATGGCAAGGCGCGGAACGCCGGCCGGAAGCACACTCGCCTGATACGAGGCGTCGGTGGCCATGAACCGCTCCATCGACGGCACACTGACGACCCGCGCCGGCACGCCTGCGGTGGCGAGGGCATCACGCACCTTGAGCGCCAGGCTCACTTCGCTGCCCGTCGCCAGCAGCACCAGCTTGGGAGCGGACGGCGAATCGGCCAGCACATACGCGCCATGTGCCACGCCCGCCCGTGCGGTCTCGACCGGGATGTCGAGGAATGGAAGCTTCTGGCGTGACAGCGCGATGGCACTGGGACCGGTGCGATGTTCGATCGCGGCGCGCCAGCACTCCGACACCTCGGTCGCATCGGCCGGCCGGAAGACGAGCAGGTTCGGGATCGAACGCAGCGCCGACAGGTGCTCGATGGGCTGGTGCGTCGGACCATCCTCGCCAAGGCCGATCGAGTCGTGCGTGAAGACATAGATCGCACGCGTCTTCATCAGCGCCGCGAGACGAATGGCCGGGCGCATGTAATCACTGAACACGAGGAAGGTGCCGGAGTACGGCACCACGCCACCGTGCAACGCGAGCCCGTTCATGATCGCGCCCATCGCATGTTCACGCACACCGTAATGGATGTAGCGTGCGCCGCGATTGGTGGCGCTGTACGTCTGGTCACCCTTGCGCAGCGTGAGGTTCGAGCCGGAGAGGTCGGCCGATCCGCCGATCAATTCCGGAATGTTGCCACCGATGGCGTTGAGCACCGCACCAGATGCGGCACGACTGGCGACCGTGCCGGTTTCCGCGGTGAACGTCGGCAGCGACACGTCCCAGCCTGCGGGCAAATCACCGGACATGCGACGGATGAAGTCCTGCGACGCCGCGGCATTGGCCGCCGTGAAGGCAGCGAACCGCGCCTCCCAATCGGCATGCGTCGTCGCGCGCTCGGCGATCAGCGACGCCCAGTGCGCACGCGCCTCTTCCGGCACGAAGAACGGTTCGTGTGACACCCAACCCAGCGCATCCTTCGACTTGATGATCTCTTCCGCGCCCAGCGGCTCGCCGTGGGCCTTTGCCGTACCAGCGCGATTGGGGCTGCCGAAGCCGATCACGGTGCGGGTGATGATCATCGTCGGACGACCATGTTCCGCCTTTGCCGCAGCGACCGCCGCATCGATCTCGGCGAGGTCGTTCACATCCGAGATGTGCAACACCTGCCAGCCGTAGGACGCGAAACGCTGCGCCGCATCATCGCTCAATGCGATGTCGGTGCTGCCATCGATCGTGATGCGATTGTCGTCGTAGAAGCCAATCAGCTTGCCCAGCTTCTGGTGACCCGCAAGCGACGCCGCTTCGTGACTGATGCCTTCCATCAGGCAGCCATCACCTGCGATGAAATAGGTGTAGTGATCGACCACAGTGTGATCAGCGCTGTTCGTGACCGCGGCGAGATGTGCCTCGGCCATCGCCATGCCGACGGCGTTCGCCACACCCTGGCCGAGCGGTCCCGTGGTCGTCTCGACGCCGACCGTGTGACCCACTTCCGGATGCCCGGTGTCAGCGATTCCCACTGACGGAAGTTCTTGATGTCGTCGAGCGTCAGCGCCGTAGCCACTCATGTACAGTGCGCCGTACAGCACCATCGACGCGTGACCGACCGACAGCACGAAGCGATCACGATCGGGCCAATGCGGCGCCTTCGGGATCGTGACGCATGTGCGTCGTGAAGAGACGATAGACCAGGGGCGCGAGCGCCATCGGAGTGCCGGGATGTCCCGACTCCGCGCGCTGCACAGCGTCCATGGCGAGTGTGCGAATGGTGTTGATGGCGAGCAGGTCGAGCGACGCTGGAGCGGCGAGGGCGGTCACGGGATGGCAGGCGACGAGGACGCAGAAATGCGCAGAAAGCGCGGCGCAGTCCTCGAAAGTTACGAGGTCGCGGCCCGCTCTGATACCACGGTCGAGTTTGCCGAGTGGCGGAGCGCCCCCACGGTGATGGCGCTAGACGACGCGATCCCGCGGCGGGCGACCTGCCACCCACTGGAGCGCGTTGTCGAGCGCCCGCAGTCCCATCGCCGTCCGCGTCTCCTCGGTGGCGCTGCCGAGGTGCGGCAGGAGGACGACATTCTCGAGGCCGATCAGGCCCTGATTGATCTTCGGCTCGAACTCATGCACATCGAGGCCGGCCGCAAACAGGTGGCCGGAACGCAGGACCTCGGTCAGGGCGCGCTCATCGATCAGCGCCCCGCGCGCGGTGTTCACCAGGATGCTCCCGGGCTTCATCGATGCCAGGCGCTCCGCATTCAGCAGATGGTAGGAGTCCGGCGTGGCGGGCGCGTGCAACGAGACGATATCGCTGGTGGCCAGCAGTTCGTCGAGCGAGGCGGCCATCTCGTGATCGGCAGGCACCGAACCGCCGGCGCGGCCGACCCATTGGACCTTCAGTCCGAATGCACGTGCGCGATCGGCCACGGCCCGGCCGATGCGACCGTAACCGACGATGCCAAGCGTCCTGCCGCGCAGCGTGTGGCCAAGGTGGTGCGTGGGGGCGAGTCCGTGCCAGCGGTTGGCGCGCACGAGACGCTCGCCCTCACCCAACCGTCGCGACGCCATCAGGATCAGCGCGATGGCGATGTCGGCGGTGTCATCGGTCAGCACATCGGGGGTGTTGGTGACAGCGATGCCAGCGCGCGCTGCGGCGCTGAGGTCGATGTGATTGACGCCGACACCAACGTTCGCAATCAGCGTGGCGCGATACGGCGCGTGATGAAAGAGCTGTTCGTCGAACGGATCACCGACGATCGGCACCATCACATCGCAGTGATTCATGGCGATGATCAGCTCCGCCTGCGTGCGCGGCACATCGCCGACGTTGAGGCTGACGTCGAAATGCTCCGCCCAGGCGGTTTCGACGGCATCGGTGTGGCGGCGGGTGAGGTACGCCGAAGGGCGTGACTTGGGCATCAGGGCCAGCGCGCGAGGAGTCGATCGGTGAGCATGCTGGTCATGGCCATGATGGTTTCCTGCGGGTTCACGCCGACGCCGGTGGGGAGCATCGACCCGTCGAACACATACACGCCGCGCACGCCATGCCGCTCGCCGGTGGGCGTGACGCCGCTGGTATCAGGGTCGGTCCCGATGCGTGCGGTGCCGTTGACGTGTGCACTGAAGAGCGTCAGTCGGTTGGCATCCACGCGACGGGCGCGAATCTGATCGAGCTCACTGACGTTCCGGATGACGATCGGTGTGCTGTGCAGTGTGTGCACCTCGCGTGCACCAGCCGCCAGCTGCAGCCGAACCGCGGCTTCGATCGACGAGATGACGTTGACGGTGTCGCTGTCACCGAGCGCGTAGTGGATGCGCGGCCGACCCTTCCCATCGAGCGTGACGCTGCCACTCGAGTGATCGATGTCGCTGCCGTCACGCGTGAGCGCGATCGTGGATGACAGATGCGGGAAACGGTGCATCATCGCAGCATGCGCCGCACCAAACCCGGAGATCGCGGCCGAGCCGACGGATGGATGCAGCGGTGGACACTCGAGCCAGAAGCCGTAGCCGTTGGCATCACGCCGCAGGAACTCGTCGCACATCGCGCTGAGCGGGATGCCGGCAGCACCGTAGATCTCGAGGTCGTGCACCCCGATCACCGCGGTGGTCGGATGGAGGCGCAGATACTTGCCCACGCCGCCGCCGCCCATGCCGGATCGCTGCAGCAACAACGGCGTCTCGACCGCACCACCGCTGACGATGACGATCGGTGCCTCGAGGATGAGGGTGCGGCCGCTGGACCCTGACCGGGGATCGCTGACGATCGCCGTGACCCGCTTCGTGGGCATCGACCTCGCACCACTGTCGCGTCCCTTCACGACCTCGATCTTCTCGGCGCGCGTATTGGCATATAGCGTGGCGCCCCGAGCGAGTGCACGCGGCAGGTATGTCTGTTGTGTGCCCTGCTTGGCGTCGTATCGGCAACCCATCCCGCAGAACCCCGACCGCACGCAACCGCGGGCGTTGATCATCGCCGGCTCGACACGCCAGTTGAGCATGTGCGCACCGTCGAGGAGCAGGCGGTTGTTCGGCGAATGTGCATCATCCGGCACACGCCGCGAGTGCACTTCAGCCTCGATCCGCGCAAACTCGGCGGCCATCGGTGCACCGGTCATGCCCTCGAGTCCGAAGCGACGCGTCCACTCGTCGAGGACATGCGCGGGGGTGCGGAGCATGATCATCCAGTTCACCGTCGTCCCGCCACCAACCGCCGTACCCTGCAACATCGACACGGCCAGGTCATCGGTCGCTCGTAGCCCGCAATCGGCATACAGCCGCTCGGTCATCGGCCCTTCGAGCTCGGAAAATTCGTCACTGCGGACAAAATCTCCCGACTCGAGGATGACGACGCGCTTGCCCGCCTCGGCGAGCCGCGCGGCCGCGACGCCACCACCGGCACCGGAGCCGATCACGATCGCGTCAGCCGTGATCACCGCGGCGTCGCGGAAGGTGGCAGCGGTCACGACGCCGTCAGGGATGGCGCGGGCCGCGGTCACGGGAATGGGGGCCGGCGCGCGGAGGATTGGCTCGTCGCCCTCTGTGAATATCGCGGTCGCGCGGGGGCGTCCAGGGCCTTCCCACGGCATCGCGACATCGCGGGTGTGCAAGGCACCGCGATAGCCAATGGCTGCGTGCGTGCGTGGGTCCGCGTAGTGGGTGACGAGCACCACGCGACGCAGCAGCTGGAAGAGTGTGCGAGCCTTCGCGAGCGAACTCTCACCCCATGCCGCCAGCATTCGATCCTGCAACGCCGGGGACAGTGCGTGAAATGGCGAGGGACGTTGCACACTGACCAGCGCAGCAGCAGCGCCGCCAAAGAGCCGCAGGCCGGAGCGCACTTCGTCGATCTTGTGGGACGGCAGCCTGGCCAGTCGATCCTCGACCCTCGCGGCAAGATCCGGCGGCGGATCGAGTACGATGCGATGGGTGGCGGCGGTCAGTGTTCGTCGTTCGTCGTCGCGCAGGAACCGGCGCAGTTCAGTGGTGCGCTGCGGTGGCCGGTGTTGCACGTTCGACGATTGGCATGCCTCACGATACGACAAAGCACCTGCAGGTCGCCAGCGTCAGGCTGCGCGACGCGGCTGTCAGGCCCGCGCGTCAGGCGGCGTCGTTGTTCGAGAGCGTCGTCAGCGTCGCGCCCTGCGACACGGCCTGACCGAACGCAAGCGTGAAGGTGCTGCCGGCGCCCGGCATACTCTCGACGCTCAGCATACATCCCATCTGCTGCGCGATACGCCACGAAAGCGCGAGGCCAAGTCCTGTGCCGCCGTATCGGACGCTGGTTTCGAGGTCGCCCTGCTCGAACGACTCGAAGATGTGTGACTGGCGTTCGAGTGGAATTCCAATGCCGGTATCGTGCACCGTGATGGCGCTGGCGAGGCCGGTTTCGTGATTGAGCTGCACGCTGACGGTGATCTCACCGCGGGCGGTGAACTTGATCGCGTTGCCGACGAGGTTCGTGATCACCTGCCGCAGCCGGGTTGCGTCGATCGTGACGATGGCCGGCACGTCGGGGAGTTTGGCCTCGAGCACCACCGGCCGATCTGCCACCTGCGGCTCGAACTGCTCCACGATCGCGGTCACGATCTGCGAGACGTCGGTGGTGGTCGGCTGAAGATCGATCTTGCCTGACTCGATGTGCGACAGATCGAGAATGTCGCTCACCAGCACCAGCAGGTGCTCGCTACTGACCTGCACGCGATCGAGGTAGTGGCGATCCCGTTCGCTGAGATCGGAACTCTTGCTGCGGCGAACGATCTTCGTGAACCCGATCATCGAGTTGAGCGGCGTGCGCAGCTCATGGCTCATGCGGGCAAGGAACGCCGACTTGGCCCGGTTCGCGACTTCGGCAGCGAGACGTGCCTCGACCAATGCGGCATCCGCCTGATAGCGCGCCGTGAGGTCGTAGACGAAGACGGCCCAGGCGCGCTGGCCGTCGAGGGCAAGCGGCGTGACTGCGACTTCGGCCGGGAACGCGCTCTGTCCATAGAGGCGCACCCGGGTGGTGAAACGACGCTCGGTTTCCGAGCCGGCGAAGCTGACGGTGCCGAGATCGTCGACGGTCATGTGCAGCGAGTCGGTCGCGAGCAGATCCGAGAGGACCGCACCAACGAGGCCGGACAGCGGCCGTCCGAACATCGTCGCCGCGGCAGGGTTGGCGCTGAGAATGCGCCCGCCACCATCCACCGCGAAGACGCTGGCAAAGACGGTGTCGACGATGGCGCGATTGCGATCAGCTTCCATCCGCACCCGCGTCAGCGCGGCCTTGAGCTGGGCGCGAGCCTCGACGACCGCGTTGTGCAGCGGGATGAACTCATCCTCGGTCGAGGCACCGGTGATCAGCTGCAGTTGCGTCTGCGTGTCGCGAAGCTCGTGTGAATGCGCGAGCGCGAGAACGGCGTCACGCACCCGCAGGATGCGCGATGAGAGCGTCCGTGTGGTGAGCACGACCACCAGCAATCCACCCACGTTCGCGGCCAGTGCGACCAGCGCCAGCGTCGCCCACACGGCTCGGCTGAACGCACGATCGGAGACCGTGAGCCGCTGCTGATGCAGCGCTTCGAGGTGGTGCGCACCAACTGCCAACGCCACGCCCCCCGCAATCAGCGAGGCGACGAGGGCAAAGGAGAGGCGTGCGCGCAGGGAAAGGGTGGTCACAACGTCCGGAAAGCGCCGCGAAACAGCCGTGAAAATGCCTGGAAGGCCGCTCACTGGTTGAGTGGGCAGCGGATCAGGCTTTCAGTATCGGCAGGCGTCCGAGCGGGCTGGACGTGGGAGTGTACGTGGCGCGAAGGCGTGTCTGACGCGTGCGCTGCTCAGCCGGCGGCGAGCACCCGCGCAAAGACATCGCGATCGACGTTTCCACCACAGAGGATTACAGCGATTTCATCTGCGAGAGTCTCGCGTTCCTTCAACGCGGCCGCCGTCGCCGCCGCCCCCGCCCCTTCGGCGGCGTTGTGGGTGTCGGAAAAGAGGTGGCGCATGGCGGCTTCGACTTCGTCATCGGTGACACTCACCACGCGCGCGAGTCCGACGGCGAGCACATCGAGCGCTGCAGGAACGGGGGTGCGACAGGCCATGCCATCGGCGATTCGTGTGGTGACGGGGGCGGAGACGGCAGTGCCGAGTTCGAGCGACCGCGCATACGCCGGCGCCTCGGTCGAGACGACGCCGACGATCTCACAGCCATGACCAAGCGCCGCCTTGGCGGCAATCACACCGCAGGCGCCCGACCCAAGCCCGATGGGGACATAGACGGTCTTCAGCTCCGGCGCGGCCCGCAACAGCTCCATCGCATACGTCCCGACGCCCGCCACGAGGTGACCGTGATAACTCGGCATGCGATGCCAACCGCGTTCGATGGCCAGCGCGTCGGCAACTTCGACACTGTCCTGGAAATCATCGCCGGCCTCGATCAACTCCACACCAAGCGCCCGCATGGCCGCGTTCTTCTCGACGCTGTTTCCCATCGGCACGACCACGCAGGTGCGCATCCCAGTGCGCTGCGCGGCATAACCGACGGACTGTCCATGATTGCCGCGCGTGGCACTCACCACCCCGGCGACCTCGGGATGCTCCCGCTGCAGCCAATCGAAATACACCAACCCACCGCGCACCTTGAAGGCGCCGACAGGCGTGTGGTTCTCATGCTTCACCCAGCATCTCGTCCCGAGGCGCTGCTCGAGCAACGGCCAGCGATACTGCGGCGTCGGTGCAAACGACGTTCCGATCAGCGTCGCGGCATCATCCAGCTCTTTCAGCGTCGGCAGCTTCATTTCGGAGTCATCTTTTGAGATCGTTAACTGCAACTGCTTTAACGCAGAACGGAACAGCCGCAGAACAGAACAGCCGCGGAAGGGCAACTGCAACGCTACTGCCTTGACGCAAAACGGCAGGCGGGTACGGCAACAGCCGCAAAACTGCTACTGCCGCAAAACTGCAACAGCTGGACGCAGAGGCGCAAAGGCGCAGAGGTCGCAGAGAACGGCACGTGCAACTTCAACTGCTTTGGTAAAGGGCCTTGGACTTGGAAAGTCGTTGGGCGAGTAGTTACATCAACAAAGCAGAGGCGACTTGTACGCGAGCGTCCGGTACGAACACGCAGTTTTGCGGCTGTGTGCCGTTTCGCGGCTGTTGCCGTATCCTTTAAAGCTGTTTTGCGTCAAAGTAGTTGAGCAGTTGCCGTTCTTTGCGTCTCTGCGTCTCCGCGTTTTGCGGTGGCAGTTCTGCGGCTGTGCTGTTCTGCGCGTTAAGGCAGTTGCTCTTCGCCGCGTCGGCGCGGAGCTAGGCCAGAGGGTGTCGATCTGGCGGGCGCAGACGAGGAGGGCTTTGGCGGCGCGGGAGTGGAGCATGAGGGTGCCGAGCGAGCCACGGGTGAGTTTGACCTTGCCGGCGGCGACGGCGAGGATGGGGTCACCGGAGCCGCCGATGATCTCGCGCCAGATGGCGAGGTCGGCGGCGAGGACGAAGGGCGCAGTCACTTCGTCAGGGTGAACCGCCGCCGCAGCGCGGCAGGTGCCGGCGTTGAGGTCCACTTGTACGGCAGTCGTGACGGCCGCGACCTCCGCCACGACCAGCGCCACGACGTTCGTCCACCCGCGGGCCGCGGCCCGGAAGGCCTCGTCGGCGTTGATGGCATGCAGCAGCGCTTCGGCCCATGCAGTCGAGAAGGCAGGGATTGAACCGGTCATCAGTCGCCGATCGAAAGCGGTGGCGGGCTGGGCGCGTCGGGGTCAGGCGCGCCGACGGCGTCCTTGGGTTTGAGCGCGCGCATCACCGTGCTGCCGGCCACGAGCGCGCCGACGATGATGTAGAGGTAGATGGTGTAGAACCGCCACCAGACGAGGCTGGCACCAAAGATTTCGGCAGGAATGACATTGCCGAGTGTCTGCTTGAAGACGAGCTCGACCGCGCCGCCTCCGCCTGGGGCCGGCACGACCGCGGCACCGTACTGCATCGCCAACGGCCAGGCGACCAATGGGGCGATCTTGGTGTCGGGCGCCACGAAGAGCACGAGGCCGGGAAGGATGCAGAGGCGAGCGATGACGTGGAGCGCCGAGGCCACGAATGACGCGATCATCGGAACGATCTTGGCGTGTCGAATTGCCGCGACACTGTCTCGAAGCTGGCGCAATGCTTTCTGTATTCCGCGCCATCTTCCAGCATTCAGTCCAATCTTCGGCGCCCATGCTGGGGGCGGGCCGTTGGCGTTCTTTCGGGAGAGGACAAGTCCAAGGATCGAGACGGCGAGCACGGTCAGCGCGTAGCTGGCGATGACGACGAGGACGCTGGTGACGGCGCGGTCGGTACCGGGGAAGAGCAGTGCGATGAGGAGCGCGACGGTGGCCAGTGACAGGACCTCGAGCACGATTTCGGCCCAGAGGACCATAACGATGCCACCGAGCGGGGTCTTCGCTTCGGCCATGATCAGGAAGCGCGCTGGTTCCGCTCCGGATCTGGAGGGTGTCACCGAGGCTCCGAAGTCACCGCCGAGGCAGACGCGGAAGGCGGTGCCGAGTGTGAGCGGGACGTTCAGTGCCTTGGCGCTCCAGGTGAGCTTGAAGGCTCGGAGTGTGACTTCGGCGACGGCACCGCTGAGCGCGACGAGGTGTGCGATGAGCGGGAGCGAGAGCCGCCCGTGTCCCGCTGGCCAGCTCGACCATACCACCCAAGCCGAGGCGCCGAGGGCAGCCGCGAACGAGAGGATGGTGAGGAGCCAGCGCTTTGGGGTCACTGCGTGTGGGTGCGGCGTGAGAATGCAGTCCTGTCAGGCTGGACCGAGCCGCTGAAACTACCCCTCAAAGCCCGTCGCGTCAGTCGGGCTTGGGGATCGGTGTTCCGGCGGCTTTGGTCCACACTTAACCGCGCGTACCGCGCTGGCGGTCCACACACTCAAGCGCGCGTGCCGCGCCGGCGGTCCACACACTCAAGCGCGCGTGCCGCGCCGGCGGTCCACACGGTCAAACCCGCGGAGCCGCGGGGGACGCGGAGACGCGGAGGACAGCACCGGACGCCTGGGGCGGCGGGGCGGTCCACACCCGACAAGGAGCAACTGCCTTTGAAGGGGGTGTGGGTGGCCACGCTTTGTGCGCGCAGTTCCCAACAAATCGGCCTACCGGACGACACGGGAGGCGGCCATGTACGCCCGAACGCGTGATACGGTGGACCGCCGGGCGTAAGCGCAGCGTCGCCGTGGGTGCTTTGGCAGTCCTCCGCGTCTCCGCGTCCCCCGCGGCTCCGCGTGAGGGAGTGTGGACCGTCAGGCGTAAGCGCAGCGTCGCCGCAGAACCGGCAGAGTGTGGACCGACTGGCGTTAGCGTAGCGTCGACGCAAACAGAGAAAGGCCAGAAAAAACGCGCCGGCACGGCTCCGAAGAGCGATGCCGGCGCGTGAGACTGCGACTGCGAACGATTACTTCGGGTCGAGCATCTTCTTGATCTGGTCGCGCGCGTCTTCGAGGTGCGCGCGGGTGGTGCGGTCGGAGGTGCGCGACGCGGCGGAGGCGAGGTCGCGCGAGAGGTCCTGCATCTCGGTGCGAAGCAGGCCGCGGAAATCGGCGAGGGCGCGGACCGACGGACCGGCGAGGCCGAAGGCTGCCAGCGCTGGATTTGGCGCCGGCGGATTGATCTTGGCCGCCATCGCTTCGAGGTAGACACGCTGCAGGCGACGACGGTAGGCGTCGATCGACTTGCCGGCGTAGATCTCGCTCCAGACACCGCGACGGAGGTCCGTCAGCATCGTCGGCAGCGTGTAGCGATCGCCGGTGGTCGGCAGTGCGTCGAGTTCGATCATGCGGACCATGCGATCGTTGCTCACCAGCGCGGCCAGGACAGAGGCCTGTGCGTTGCCGATGCGATCGATGCTGCCCGATGCTTCGATCTTGCGCAGGACCGACGGGTCGAGCAGCCAGGTCGGCGTCTCGAAGGCGTTCTCCTGCAGGAACTTCATCGCAGCGCGCTGACGAGCGCCGCTGACTGGTACGTAGACATCGCCCTTCTGGCTGGTGGCCTTGGCCGTGTGGTTCACGCCACCGATGATGCGCGTGACGTGACCCAGTTCCGTGCGCCACTGACCCGACGATGCCGTTGTACACCTCGGCCACGTCACTGAAATCCTCGCCCGAAATCGATTCGCCGATCTTCTCGACCATCGGGGCGAGGCGCTTCAGATTGCGGATACCGTATTCCGTGGCGCGCACGGCGTCGGCATCGCCGACTGCCTCGTTCACTTCGCCTGGATCGGCGCCCTGAATGCCGCGGTCGTCGGCGCTGCGGAACCATGGGATCGTGTCCTGCTGACGGGCCCAGGCATCGAGCGTCGGCTTTTCTGCTTCCGGCGTCTTGGCGCCGGGGATCGGCGTGTAGCCCCACTTCACGGCGAAGGTGTCGTAGGTACCGACGCGCGGGACGAGGTCGGCGAGCGCGATGTTGTCTTCCGGCTGCGCGACGTAGTTGAAGCGCGCGTAGTCCATGATGCTGGGCGAGTGGCCCATGCGCTTCACGAAGCTCGCGTTGCGGATGCTGTCGAGCGGGTACATCGAGCTCGCCTTCATGTTGTGCGGAAAGCCGAGCGTGTGGCCGACTTCGTGGGCGACCACGAACTGGATCAGGCGGCCCATGAGCGAGTCGGGGAACTGCAGCGACTGCGAGCGCGGGTCGAGGTGACCAACCTGTGAGAAGTACCAGGTGCGCTGGAGCGACATGATGTTGTGGTACATCTGCACATCGGCGTCGAGGATCTCGCCGGTGCGCGGATCGACCGTGCTTGGCCCGACGGCGTTCTGCACCGGGGTCGGCAACCAGCGGACCATCGAGACGCTCGCGTCTTCGCCGCTGAAATCAGGATCGTTCGGGGCATCCTTGGCGACGATCGCGTTCTTGAAGCCAGCCTGTTCGAAGGCTGCCTGCCATTCCTCGATGCCCTTCTTCACCCACGGCTGCAGCCAGAGCGGCGTGGCCGGATCGACGTAATACGTGATCGGCTTCACCGGCTCGCTGAGGGCGGCGTTCGGGTCCTTCTTCACCAGGCGCCAGCGGTTGATGAAGACACGATCCGGTACGCGCTGCTGCGACGAGCCGAAATCCTGTGCTGCGCTGCGGAACCAGATCACGCGTTCATCCCAGAAGCGCGGCTGCATCGGGTCATCCGGCAGCTTGACGATTGAGAAGTGATAGAGCTCGGTCGTGGCACCGGCCGGGGCGCCGCCGCCGAAACCCTGCGGGGCAGCGGTCGGAGCGGCCGCAGGCGTGAACGTCTGCGATGCTTCGACTTCGACGTTGTTGGTGAAGGCCACGGCGCGCTCGATGAACGAACGCGTCGGATCGACCGCGACCCGCTGACCGAAGGCCGTCAGTTCCTGCACGCCGCCGGTGAACATGCGCGTCACATCGATGACGGCGGCGCTATCCTGGCCGTAGGCTTCGATGTTGAAGGCGGCGATCACCGGGTAGTACTGGATGATCGGCATCGCGCGATTGATGCGGTTCGCGGTGTCGCTGGAGACGTTGCGGTAGTTGACGGCGCGGACCAGCACGCGGTTGTCCTTCCGCTCGAAGCGGAGCAGCGCGTTGTTGCCCAGTGTGCCGCGAATGCCGATACCGGCGGGCGTGCCCTTGAGGCTCGCGACCAGCATCATGTCCTTGCCCATCTCCTTCGCCGGGATCTCGAAGTAGAGGCGGCTGCCCAGCACGTGGGTGCTGAAGAGGCCCTTTCGGGTGCGTGCGCGTGGCGTGATGACGTTCGCGTACGGGCGTGGCGTCGGATCGCCGTTGGCACCGGCGGGTGTGCCACCACCCTGACCAGCGGTCGGGTTGCCGATCGTCGGCGCGCCCGGTGCTCCGGGCGTCGGCGTGGTGGGGGCCTGGGTCGTCGGGCGCGTGCTCGGTGCCGGCGTCGGGGCGGTGGTCGGCGCCGGCTTGCTGCAGCCGGCGAACCCCACCAGCGCCACAACTGCGGCGCCACGTGCGGCAATGGACGAGAAACGGGACATGAAACGGGGGCTGCGGAGAAATTCGATGGTGCCAGGTCTGGCACAGGCGAACGATACGTTGAAGCGTGCGGGAGCGTTGTTCGGTGCCCGGCGATGTGCCGGACGGTGGAGCAGATGGCAGCGCGCCCGGCCGGGACGAATCCAGGCCGGGCGCGTACGACGTTTCTACCGTCGGGTAATGCGGTGCATCAGCGCTTGGTGGCGTTGGCGCCCATGCCCATCGAGTGATAGCCCTTGTCGACGTAGACCGTCGTGGCGGTGATGCCCTTGGCGAGGTCGGAGGCGAGGAAGGCCGCGGTGTTGCCGACATCCATCGCCGTCAAGGCATCGGGCAGGGGCGAATTTTCAGCGCAGTACTCGACCATCTTCTCGATGATGCCGATCGCGCTGGCTGCGCGTGACGCGAGGGGGCCGGCAGAGATCGTGTTCACGCGCACGCCCCACTTCCGTCCGGCCTCGAAGGCCAGCAGGCGAGTGTCGGATTCGAGCGCGGCCTTCGAGCTCGACATGCCGCCGCCATAGCCTGGAATCGCGCGTTCGCTGGCCATGTAGGTGAGCGAGTTGAACGAGCCACCTTCCCGCATGATCGGGCCGAAGCGCTGCACCATGCTGACCATCGAGTAGGCGCTGGCGCTGACAGCAGCGAGGTAGCCGTTCCGCGAGACTTCGAGGAGCGGCTTCTTCACTTCCGGGCCGTTGGCGAGTGAATGCACCAGGATGTCGATCGGCTTCTCGCCGAAGTCGTCGGTGAAGCGCTTCACGAGGCCATCGATGCTGAAGTCGCCGACCTCCTTGTAGCGCTTGTTCTCGCGTACCTCTTCGGGGGCCTGGTCGAGCGAGTCGTAGACCGCGTCGAGCGGGTAGATGCGCTCGAAGGTGAGGAGCGATCCGTCCGCCATGCGACGTGAATCGTCCATCTTCCCGCGTTCGATCAGGTTGAGGAAGATGTTGAGCGCGGGGGGCCAGGTGGCCACGCAGACCGAGGCACCGGCTGAGGCGAGGGCCTTCGCGATCGCGAAGCCGAAGCCGTTGTCGTCAGCGACGCCGGCGACCAGCGCGCGCTTGCCAGAGAGATTGATGGGCAGCATGGGGAGCAAACTAAGTGCGCTGAGGCCGGCGCCGCATGCTGGAGGTCGAGTCGATTATGTCGATGCGCGCTTGAGTCGGTCGCGCACGGCGTCCCAGATCGGCAGATCCGGCACCGCTTCGACCACGATCGCGGTCACGCCCACGTCATCCAGCTCGTGCAAGGCGGCGAAGAGCACGCTGGCGTACGGTTCGGCGCGGCTTGGGAGCTGGCGGACCACGACATCCTCGCGGAAGGGGAGGTCGTAGTCGGAGTAGGCCACCACGCCGATGATGACACCGTCGCCGCGGAGCGCGTCTATGGTGGTGGCGAGGGCGACCGCGTCGGCGGCGGGGACCATGCGCACCTTTGCGCGCGGGGCGTAATGCCGTTCGAGGGCGCCGGGTGAGCGGCGCGGAGTCTCGCCTGTGGCGACCGTGGTCTGGCGCTGCAGCCTGACGCCCAGCACCGATTCCATGGCGGCGACCGAGAGGCCACCTGGGCGCAGCAGCGTGGGCGGATCGGTACTGAGGTCGACCACCGTGCTTTCGATGCCCACCTCGCAGGGGCCGCCGTCGAGGAGCGTGCCTTCGACATCGGCCAGACCGCGGGCTACGTGTTCGGCGGAGGTGGGGGAGAGCTGGTTGCTCTTGTTGGCGCTGGGTGCGGCGACCGGCACACCGGCGGCGCGGAGGAGCGCGAGGGCGATCGGGTGCGCCGGGACACGAACGCCGATCATCGGCAGGCCGGCCGAGACGCTGTCTGGCACATCCGGGGACTTCGGGAGGACCATGGTGAGTGGTCCGGGCCAGAAGGCGGCGGCCAGCTTGGCGGCGGCGTCCGGCCATTCCGTCACCACCCGTCGCGCCGCCTCGGTGTGCGGCACATGCACGATCACCGGGTTGTACGACGGGCGTCCCTTGGCCGAGAAAATGCCGGCGACCGCGTCGGCATCGAGGGCGTTGGCGCCCAGGCCGTAGACCGTCTCGGTGGGGAAGGCGACCAGTTCTCCTGCGCGGAGACGTGCCGCGGCGTCGGCGATGATGACCGGATCGGGGCTGGCAGGGTCGAGCGAAAACAGACGCATGGGGGACTCGTGGGGGCGCATCGTCGCGCTGACGAGCTCGACTTTACCGCAAGTCGGGCA
The DNA here is from genome assembly GCA_963740355.1 of uncultured Gemmatimonadaceae bacterium. GTDB lineage: Bacteria > Gemmatimonadota > Gemmatimonadetes > Gemmatimonadales > Gemmatimonadaceae > JACMLX01. The sequence continues at coordinate 2,488,115 of CAVUDW010000003.1, read as the reverse complement.
CTGTTAGGAACGTAGCATGTCGAGGTAGCGCTGCGTGATCGTGTGTGTTGCAAGCGTGTGTTGCTCGCGTGTGCTGCTCGTACGAGGTGCAAGCGCTCTGGGGGACCGGTTGGTGCCGGCGGATCGCGCGAGAAAACGGTTGTCAAACAAGAATTCGTAGTTCTGTCCCGCTGGCGGACATATGCCCGGCATGTGACCGACATGGCGAAGGCGACTATTCTCCGCACGTCGCCGCAGACCACGACAACGCCGGTCAGCGCGCCATCGTCGCTGTTCCAGCCTGCACTTTTGTCATCACTTCAGTCTTCCATCCGTGGCTCACTTCGCAGGAACTCGCAAGCTCGCCTTCGCCATCCGGACCTCCAAGATCCAAGGTAAGGGTGCCTTCGCCACTCGTCGTATCAAAAAGGGTGCACGTATCATCGAATATCTCGGTGAGTGCATTGACGAGGCGGAATCCGACATCCGGTATCCGGACGACGAGATGGGGCGGCATCACACCTTCCTGTTCTCGATCGGCGATGGTTCGCGAGTGCTGGATGCAGGGCCGATCGACTGGCCGGCGAAGTACATCAATCACTCCTGCGACCCGAATTGCGAAGCGGTCGAGGAGGAAGACGGCCGCGTGTTCATCGGTGCGCTGAAGACGATCGAGGAAGGCACCGAATTGCTCTACGACTACGCCTACGAGCGGACGCCGGAGCACACTGAGGCGGATCTCAAGCTGTACGTCTGTCGCTGCGGGTCGCCGAAGTGTCGCGGCACGATCATGGCGCCGCTGAAGGAGACGAAGAAGGACAAGAAGAAGAAGGACAAGAAGAACAAGAAGGACAAGAAGTCGAAGCAGGAAAAGCTGGACGGCAAGGCGAATCGCGACGAAGAGAAGCAGCAGGAAAAGGAAGCGTCGCGGAAGCAGGACGCAGACACCCACACCGATTTGCCAGCCGCGCACGCCGCGAAGCACTCGGCCAAAAAGGCGGACAAAAAAGCTGCCAAGAAGGCCGCGAAGAAGCACGCCGAGAAGGGGTCAGCGAAGAAGGGTGCCGCAAAGAAGGGTGCGGCGAAGAAAGGCGGGGCGAAAAAGGGGGCCGCGAAGAAGGCCGGTACACAGGGGAAGAAGGGCCAGAAATGATGCTGCGATGCGCTCGCACGGCGGCTCGACCACTGACCGCGGGATTCGGCCTGGTCGCCATGTTGAGCGGTGTGACGGGGACACGCGTGATGGCGCAGCCGCTTGGCGCCGCGGTCGCGCCCGTCGGTGCGACGTATCACTACGCCACACTCGGACTTCGCCGCACCGATGGCGTGAAGCTGGGGGGCATGGCGGCACTGGCCCTGATCGTCGCCACCGCCGATCGGCGCGGCGATGCCTGGGCGCGACGTCCAGGCGTGAGCGGCGATGCCACCCTGCGCCACTTCTCGGATGTCGGCGATGTGATGGGCAGCAAGGTCTCGGTCGCGATTGGGCCAGCGACGTGGCTGCTGGGACGTGTGCGCGGTGACTCAGGCACTGCGGTCCTCGGACTGCGCACCACCGAGTCGGTGATCCTCAGCGGCGTCACCATCTCGGCCATCAAGATGATCGCAGGCCGCACGCGTCCATTCGCCACTGCCGATCACAGCCCGACGCACTGGGATCTGTTCGGCGGATTCCGCAGCGACAGCACGCGGAGTTTCGCCAGCGGGCACACGGCGCTGTCGGCCGCGGCGGCTGTGTCGCTGGCGGCCGAGTGGCGTCGGCAAGGGATGAGTGGCTGGAAGACGGTGGGTCCGCCGTTGGTGTACTCGCTGGCCGCGCTGACCGGGGCGAGTCGTGTGCGTGATCGACAACACTGGATGTCCGACGTGGTGAGCGGTGCGGCCGTCGGCATGCTGAGCGCCGTGGTGGTGCGCCGCTGGCATGATGCGCACCCGAACAGCCGGATCGATCGCACATTTCTGAAGCAGTGAGCCCGCGCGATGGCTGACGGGATCTTCATCGTCGCAGACCTGTTCGGGCCTGAGGCGGATCGGATCGCGGCGTTGCAGCGCAAGCTCGATCCGAAGTTCGCGGCGTTGTTTCGGCCGCATGTCACGCTGGCCGGGTCGAGTGGTGTGGGCACGCTGCCACTTGGCACGCCTGTCGCGGAATTGACCGAGGCGCTGACTCGCGTGGGCGATGCGGTGGCACCACTGGACTTCGTCTTCGGTGCGCCAGAGCGATTCCCCGCCACGAACATCATCATGTTGCCGCTTCCGGTGCATGGCTCGGTGCGCTGGTTGCACGACAGGATCGCAACCTGTGGCCTGCCATTCGCGGCCCCGAAGTTCGCGTTCACGCCGCATTGCACGGTGCACTTCTTTCGCACGATGACGGACGAGGCGTGGCAGTCGGCGCGTCGCTTTCGGGTGCGGGCACCGATTCGCATCGATCGGATCCAGGCGTATGCGACACGCGAGCCGCAGCCGGCGACGCTGTTGTGCGAGGTCACGCTGCGCGGTTGATCGCCGTTGCGCGCGATGCGGCGGTGCGATGCGTGGCGACGAAGCTCGGCGGGTGGCGCGACAGTCACCGCGGAGTGCGTGATGATCAGCGAGGTGGCGCACGGCACGGGCCGCTATCCGGAATTCGCGGGTGGCGCGTGTTGTTCCTGACACATCACCAGCAAGAAAACTGTTGCGTCCGCACCTGATATTTCTGCGCGATTTTGGCAGACCTTTGATACATCAGCATTGTCTACAGCACATTCGCTGATATGCCAGAATTGCTGAGGCGAAAATATATCAGCGATGTATCAGCACTCGTTACGATGTGCGGCCTGATCGCTCGGTTTTTTGGTCAACGCTCTCGTTGACACGCGAGTACACGGCAACGAATCTGTGTCGGCCAGCACCACTCGAGCGACGTCGATTGGCGTCGACATGTGTGTTTGGTTGAAAGTGTCACTAACTCCGGAGAATAGTCTGTGAGTCTCATCCGTCGGGGAGCCACCGTACTGGCGCTGTTGGCGCTAGCGGCAGGCGAGCTGCTCGCGCAACGGCGCATCAGCGGCAAGGTTACAGAAGAAGGGAGCGGCGCACCGCTCAGCAATGTGAGTGTGCAGCTGGTCGGTACCACGACTGGTGCCTACACGAACGATGCCGGCACGTTCTCGCTGATGGTGCCGAACGGCGCTGTCTCGTTGCGTGTCCGTCGCATCGGCTACACCCTGAAGACCGTCCTCGTACCCGCGGGCGGTTCGTCGGTGGACGTCTCGCTGAAGAAGGACGTGTTGCAGCTGGAAGGCATCGTGGTGACGGGCCAGCAGGGTACGCTGGAACGGAAGAATGCGGCCACGGCCGTGGTCTCGGTCGGCGGTGAAGCGTTGGCGGCGGTGCCGTCGAACTCACTCGACCAGGCCCTGCAGGGCAAGGTGGTTGGCGCGCGCATCAACCTGAACTCCGGCGCCCCAGGCGGCGGTGGTCAGATCCAGATTCGCGGCGTGACCTCGATCCTCGGTAACGGCCAGCCGTTGTTCGTCATCGACGGCGTCATCATGTCGAATACGTCGATCGCCAGCGGTGCCAACTCGATCACGGGTGCCGGCGGCGGTATCGCCACCAACCAGGACAACCCGACGAACCGCCTCGCGGACATGAACCCGTCGGAAATCGAGGACATCCAGGTGCTGAAGGGCGCCGCGGCGGCCTCGCTGTACGGTTCACGCGCCACCAATGGCGTGATCCTGATCACCACCAAGCGCGGCAAGGCCGGTGCGCCGAAGTGGTCGTTCAGCCAGCGTGTCGGCCAGTCGACCGCGCTGCGCACGGTCGGCCAGCGTCGCTTCCAGGACACCACCGCGGCGATCTCTGCTGCCGGTTTGTTCGGTGGCCCGAATGGTGAGGCGGTCTTCCGTCAGATCTACGCGGCCAATGGCAACACGATTCCGTACAACGACTTCTCGGCCCAGCTGTTCGGTGAGAAGGGCTTCGGCTACAACACCGCACTCTCGGTGAGCGGTGGCACGGCCGATGGTGGCACGCGCTACCTGGCGTCGGTGGGTCGTCAGTTGGAAGGTGGTATCGCGATCAACACCAACGCACTTCGCGATAATGCCCGCATCAACATCGACCACAATGTGTCGAGCCGGTTGTCGGCGAAGCTCGATCTTGGCATCACGCGCAACAACGCGAATCGCGCCATCTCGAACAACGACAACTCGAACACCAGCCCTGGCTACAACTTCGGCTACACGCCGAGCTTCTTCGACCAGCGCACGCGCGATGCCCAGGGGAACTTCCCGGTCAATCCGTACGCGGGTGGTGGTGGCATCACCGGTTCCAACCCGTTCGCGACATACACGTACATCAAGAACACGGAAGACGTGAACCGCTTCATCGGCAGCGGCTCGCTGTCGTACCAGGCGATCCAGTCGGCAGCCAATCGCCTCCGGTTCGAATACCTGGCGGGTGTCGACCAGTTCGACCAGGACAACCAGATCTACAGCCCGAACTTCCTGCAGTACGAAGGGAACGATGGCTTGCTCGGCACGGCCGTGCAGTCGAACGCAATCAGCCGCCAGTTGAACCAGCGCCTGAGCCTCTCGTATGACTTCACGCCGTCGAACATGCCGTTCTCGCTCAGCACCGTTGCTGGTATCACGGAAGAGCAGCAGCGCCTGAATCAGTATCGTGTGCAGGCCCGCGGCCTGATCCCGGGCATCACGAACGTGAACCAGGGCACGCAGGCCACGATCCAGGCGAAGCAGAAGGAAATCGACCAGGCCTGGTACGTGCAGCAGTCGATCCTGGCCTTCGACGAAAAGCTCTACCTGTCAGGTAGCCTTCGCGGTGACCGCTCGAGCGACAACGGCGACTTCAAGAAGTTCTATACCTACCCGGCCGTGCAGGGTTCGTATCGCTTCGTGAATGCGCTGCCGCACCTCGATGAATTCAAGCTCCGCGCCTCGTGGGGTGAGACAGGCAACCGTCCGACGTACGGCGCGCGTTTCATCACGCTCTCCGGTACGGGCCTCATCAACGGTGGCAACGGCCTTGGCGTCAACGGCTCGCTCGGCAATCCGAACATCTTCCCTGAGCGGAAGAAGGAAACCGAGTATGGCTTCGATGCCCGCGGCTTCAACGGTCGCGTCGGTGTCGAGTTCACCTACTTCGATGCCAAGATCGTCGACCAGTTCCTGCAGCGCCCGTTGGCACTCTCGAGCGGCATTTCGACGGAGTTCTTCAATGGTGGTTCATTGCGGAACAAGGGCACTGAAGTCGCGCTGACGATCGAGCCGATCCGTGCAAAGGGCTTCAGCTGGGTGTCGCGCACCTCGTTCCAGCGCATTCGCAATAAGGTCGAGAGCCTCCCGATCGCGCCGTTCAACGCGGCCAGCACTGGCTTCGGTGCTGCCTTCGGTCGCGCTCGTATCGCGCAGGGTGTGAGCACCACGGCGATCTGGGGCAACAAGCCGATCTTCATCGCGCGCACTGGCCTGCCGGATTCGGTCATCACGCGCGACACGATCGTCGGCGATGCGACGCCAGACCATGAAATGTTCTTCTCGAACAACTTCACGGTCGGTCGCTTCTCGCTCGGCATCCAGCTCGACTGGCGCAAGGGCGGTGACCTGTCGAACCTGTCGAACAACCTGTTTGACGAAGGACAAAACTCGCGCGACTACGATGCGCCGTCGCCGTGCCGCAATGGCTCGAGCACGATGATCATGTGCCGCAAGAGCAATGGCACGAACCTGATCAGCTACGTCGACACGTCGGCGACCGCGATCCTCGGTGAGTACCGCTACGACTTGTGGAATGGCGGTCGCAATGCGACGTCCTACGTGCAGGATGGCAGCTTCGTGAAGCTCCGCGAAGTGTCGCTGACCTACGCCGTGCCGGCGAAGTTCACGCAGCGCTACCTCGGTACGCGCTTCAGCGATGTGCGCCTGAACCTGACCGGTCGTAACCTGCACACCTGGACCAAGTACTGGGGCGCCGATCCCGAAGTGAACAACTTCGGCAGCAACAACGTCGGTCGTTTCGTCGATCTGGCTCCGTTCCCCCCGACGAAGAACTTCTCGTTCGGCGTGGACTTCGGGTTCTAAGCCATGACAAACCAATTCGCAGCCTCGCTGCGCTCAACCTTCCGACTCGGTGACGGCATGATTCGCCACTCTGTCGCTGCGGCCGTTGCAGTTGTCCTGCTTGCAGGGTGCAACGCCGATGCGCTGAACGTTCCGAACTACAACTCGGTCGCGACCACGACCACGCCTGACCTGGCACTGGTCCAGAACCTGGCGAGCGGCATCCTGATCCAGGAGCGTGCAAACCTGCCCGGCTTCTACAGTGATGCCGGCATCTTCGGTCGCGAGTCGTACAACTACTTCCAGACGGACGGACGCTCGACGTCCAACTACCTGGCGGCAGCCCAGATCGACAACGCCGGCTTCGCCGCCGGCGGCTGGACGGGCCGTTTCGTGAACATGCGAAACGCGATCAACTTCATCAAGATCACGCAGGGTGCGGGCTTCCTCACCGCCGAGCAGAAGAGCGCCTCGCGCGGGTTCGCCAACACGTTCCGGGCGATGCAGGTGTTCTACCTGTTGTCGTCGCGTGACTCGGTGGGCATCCCGGTTGAAATCGATGACACCCTCAACACGGCGCAGCCGTTCGTCAGCCGCGATTCTGCATTCAAGTATGGAATCGCCCTGATCAACTCCGCTGCAGCAGACCTGGCTGCGGGTGGCACGGCGTTCCCGTTCACGTTGACGACAGGATTCGCTGGGCTCAACACGCCGGCGAACTTCCTCAAGTTCAACCGGGCGATCGCCGCACGATACCTGATCAACTACGGTGTCCTCGGTGGTGGAACCACGCGCTTCACGGAGGCGCTGGCCGCCCTGAACGCGAGCTTCCTGAACTCGGCCGCTGGCGCCGATCTGCGAGCCGGTGCGTACCATGTGTTCTCATCGGCTGCCGGCGATGCATTGAACGGCTTGAGCAACCCGGTCTCACCTGACCAGGTGGCACATCCGTCGATCGTGGCTGACGCCCAGTCGAACGGGCTGACCCGCGACCTGCGTGTTGATGCGAAGACACAGACCATTCCGGCGAAGTCACCGCCGGGTGGCGCGACGGCTGGTATCCCGACGACGGTCGGCTTCAAGATGTATCCGACCAACGTCACGCCGCTGCCGATCATCCGCAACGAAGAACTGATCCTTCTGCGCGCGGAAGCAAACATCGGTCTCGGCAACCTTGGCGCGGCACTCACGGACATCAACTACGTCCGTGTGAACAGCGGCGGACTGTTGCCGCTGGCTCCGTTCGTCGATGCCAACGCCGCATTGACGGCGTTGCTCTACGAGAAGCGCTACTCGTTGCTGTGGGAAGGCAGTCGCTGGGTGGACGTGCGCAAGTACGGTCGCCTCAACACCCTGCCGCTCGACGTCGCGGGTCACTTCCGCATCAAGGTGCAGCCGGTTCCGCAGGCCGAGTGCCTGTTCCGGGCACCGCTGGATGCGACGCTGAAGGGACCGGGCTGCTGATGTTTCTCGTGCCACACCGGATGACCTGATTCCGGTGTGGCGCGAGACGGCGGACGTCTCGTCGTCTTGAGATGGCAGGTTCGATCGTTGAAATCGCTGCGATTTCGCAAGACAGTGCGTACGGAAGAACGAGAGGCGGTCCTGACGTATCACACGTCAGGGCCGCCTCTCGTTTCGCCAGAGTCCGGCTGCCGAGCCGGCGACGGGAGGCAGCCGGGAGGGCCGAGACCTTGATTCTGCGCTGCCCATTCCTGAGTACCACGGGCGGCAAAATGTGCCGCCTGTGATATTTCTTAGAGGGAAAAGGTCACGGGACTGCGAGCAAGCGGCTGTAATAACAGCTCTTTACGGTCACGAATTTGTTGACACGACGATTGCCACGCGCCAATCTCACCCCCAGCCACTTCTGATATAGCACGGCCGTCTGGCCGTGCCGCATCGTTGCGGCGGCAGTCCAGACATCAATTGGGGAGGAGGATCCGTGGGTCTCATCCGTCGGGGAGCCACCGTACTAGCGCTGTTGGCGCTAGCGGCAGGCGAGCTGCTGGCGCAGCGGCGCATCAGCGGCAAGGTGACAGAGGAAGGGAGCGGTTCACCGCTCAGCAACGTGAGCGTGCAGCTCGTCGGCACCACGATCGGTGCCTACACGAATGATGCCGGTGTCTACTCGTTGATGGTGCCGAACGGCGCCGTGTCTCTGCGTGTTCGTCGTATCGGGTACACACTGAAGACGGTGCTGGTTCCTGCTGCGAGCAGCAGCGCCGATGTGGTGATGAAGAAGGACGTGCTGCAGTTGGAAGGCATCGTGGTGACGGGCCAGCAGGGTACGCTGGAACGGAAGAACGCGGCCACGGCCGTGGTCTCGGTCGGCGGTGAAGCGTTGGCGGCGGTGCCGTCGAACTCACTCGACCAGGCGTTGCAGGGCAAGGTGGTCGGTGCGCGCATCAATCTGAACTCCGGCGCCCCAGGCGGCGGTGGTCAGATCCAGATTCGCGGCGTGACGTCGATCCTTGGCAACGGCCAGCCGCTGTTCGTGATCGACGGCGTCATCATGTCGAACACATCGATCTCGAGCGGTGCCAACTCGATCACGGGTGCCGGTGGTGGTATCGCCACCAACCAGGACAACCCGACGAACCGCCTGGCCGACATGAACCCGTCGGAAATCGAGGATATCCAGGTGCTGAAGGGCGCCGCGGCCGCCTCGCTCTACGGCTCGCGTGCAACGAATGGTGTCGTGCTGATCACCACCAAGCGCGGCAAGGCGGGTGCGCCGAAGTGGTCGTTCAGCCAGCGCGTCGGGCAGTCGACCGCCTTGCGCACGGTTGGCCAGCGTCGCTTCACGGACACGACCTCCGCCCTCGCAGCCGCCGGAAACTTCGGTGGCCCGAATGGCGAAGCGATCTTCCGTCAGATCTACGCGGCGAATGGCAACACGATTCCGTACAACGACTTCTCGGCCCAGCTGTTCGGTGAGAAGGGCTTCGGCTACAACTCCGCCCTCTCTGTGAGCGGTGGCACGGCCGATGGTGGCACGCGCTACCTGGCGTCGGTGAGCCGGCAGTTGGAAGGCGGCATTGCGATCAACACCAACGCACTCCGCGACAACGCCCGCATCAACATCGACCACAACGTGTCGAGCCGCTTGTCGGCAAAGCTCGATCTTGGCATCACGCGCAACAATGCCAATCGTGCGATCTCGAACAACGACAACTCGAACACCAGCCCGGGCTACAACTTCGGGTACACGCCGAGCTTCTTCGACCAGCGCACGCGCGATGCCCAGGGGAACTTCCCGGTCAATCCGTACGCCGGTGGTGGTGGTGTGACGGGCTCGAACCCGTTCGCGACCTTCACGTACATCAAGAACACCGAAGACGTGAACCGCTTCATCGGTGCCGGCTCGGTGTCGTTCCAGGCCCTGCAGAGCGCGGCGAACCGCCTCCGCTTTGAATACCTGGCCGGAATCGATCGCTTCGATCAGGACAACCAGATCTACAGCCCGAACTTCCTGCAGTACGAAGGCAATGACGGCCTGCTCGGTACCGCGGTGCAGTCGAACGCAATCAGCCGCCAGTTGAACCAGCGCCTGAGCCTGTCGTACGACTTCACGCCGTCGAACATGCCGTTCTCGCTCAGCACTGTGGCTGGCATCACGGAAGAACAGCAGCGCTTGAACAGCTATCGCGTACAGGCCCGCGGCCTGATCCCGGGCATCACGAATGTGAACCAGGGCACGCAGGCCACGACGCAGGGCAAGTCGAAGGAAATCGACCAGGCCTGGTACGTGCAGCAGTCGATCCTGGCGTTCGACGAGAAGCTGTATCTCGCCGGCAGCCTTCGCGGCGACCGCTCGAGCGACAACGGCGACTTCAAGAAGTTCTATACCTACCCGGCCGTGCAGGGTTCGTATCGCTTCGTGAATGCGCTGCCGCACCTCGATGAATTCAAGCTCCGCGCCTCCTGGGGCGAGACGGGTAACCGTCCGACGTACGGCGCCCGTTTCATCACGCTCTCGGGCACGGGCCTGATCAATGGCGGCAACGGTCTCGGTGTGAACGGTTTGCTGGGCAACCCGAACATCTTCCCCGAGCGGAAGCAGGAGACCGAGTACGGCTTCGATGCTCGCGGCTTCAATGGTCGCGTCGGTGTCGAATTCACGTACTTCGACGCCAAGATCAAGGATCAGTTCCTGCAGCGTCCGTTGGCCCTCTCGAGCGGTATCTCGACCGAGTTCTTCAACGGCGGCCTGCTGCGTAACAAGGGCAGTGAAGTCGCTGTCACGATCGAGCCGATTCGCACCAAGGGCTTCAGCTGGGTGTCACGCACCTCGTTCCAGAAGATCAAGAACAAGGTGGAATCGTTGCCGATCGCAACGTTCAACGCCGCCAGCACGGGCTTCGGCGCTGCGTTCGGTCGCGCCCGTATCGCACAGGGTGTGAGCACGACGGCGATCTGGGGCAACAAGCCGATCTTCATCGCCCGCACGGGCCTGCCGGACTCGGTCATCACGCGTGACACGATCGTCGGTGAAGCAACGCCGGACCATGAAATGTTCTTCTCGAACAACTTCACGGTCGGTCGCTTCTCGCTCGGCATCCAGCTCGACTGGCGCAAGGGCGGTGACCTGTCGAACCTGTCGAACAACCTGTTTGACGAAGGACAAAACTCGCGCGACTACGATGCGCCGTCGCCGTGCCGCAATGGCTCGAGCACGATGATCATGTGCCGCAAGAGCAATGGCACGAACCTGATCAGCTACGTCGACACGTCGGCGACCGCGATCCTCGGTGAGTACCGCTACGACTTGTGGAATGGCGGTCGCAATGCGACGTCCTACGTGCAGGATGGCAGCTTCGTGAAGCTCCGCGAAGTGTCGCTGACCTACGCCGTGCCGGCGAAGTTCACGCAGCGCTACCTCGGTACGCGCTTCAGCGATGTGCGCCTGAACCTGACCGGTCGTAACCTGCACACCTGGACCAAGTACTGGGGCGCCGATCCCGAAGTGAACAACTTCGGCAGCAACAACGTCGGCCGTTTCGTCGACCTGGCGCCATTCCCTCCGACGAAGAACTTCTCGTTCGGCGTGGACTTCGGGTTCTAAGCCATGACGACACATCATTTCGCAGCTTCGCTGCGCTCAACCTTCCGACTCGGTGACGGCATGATTCGCCACTCTGTCGCTGCGGCCGTTGCAGTAGTCCTGCTTGCAGGGTGTAACGCCGACGCGCTGAACGTTCCGAACTACAACTCGGTCGCGACGACCACCACCCCTGACAAGGCCCTCGTCCAGAACCTGGCGAGCGGCATCCTGATCCAGGAGCGGGCGGGCCTCACCGGCTACTACAGCGATGCGGGCATCTTCGGTCGCGAGTCGTACAACTACTTCCAGACGGACGGACGCTCGACGTCCAACTACCTGGCCGCAGCGCAGATCGACAACGCCGGCTTCGCCGCCGGCGGTTGGACGAACCGTTTCGTGAACATGCGCAACGCGATCAACTTCATCAAAATCACCGACAATGCCGGGTTCCTGACGGCGTCGGAGAAGAGCGCAGCGCGTGGCTTTGCGAACACGTTCCGTGCGATGCAGGTGTTCTACCTGTTGTCGCAGCGCGATTCGATCGGTATCCCGGTCGCGATCGACGACTCGACCAACAAGCCACAGCCGTTCGTCAGCCGCGACTCCGCCTTCAAGTTCGGCATTGCGATGATCAACTCCGCTGCCGCTGACCTGGCTGCGGGTGGCACGGCGTTCCCGTTCACGCTGACGACAGGATTCGCCGGGCTCAACACGCCGGCGAACTTCCTCAAGTTCAACCGAGCGATCGCGGCACGCTACCTGATCAACTACGGTGTGCTTGGTGGCGGCAGCGCGCGCTTCACGGAGGCGCTGGCCGCCCTGAACGCGAGCTTCCTGAACTCGGCCGCTGGCGCCGATCTGCGCGCCGGTGCGTACCATGTGTATTCGTCCGCCGCGGGCGATGCACTGAACGGCTTGAGCAACCCGGTCTCGCCTGACCAGGTCGCCCACGCCTCGATCGTGGCTGATGCGCAGACGAACGGCGCAGTCGTCGATCTTCGCGTCGGTGCCAAGACGCAGACGATTCCGGCCAAGTCACCTCCGGGCGGCGCGTCGGCTGGTGTGCCGACGACGGTCGGCTTCAAGATGTACCCGAGCAACGTCACGCCGCTGCCGATCATCCGTAACGAAGAACTCATCCTTCTTCGCGCGGAAGCAAACATCGGTCTCGGCAACCTTGGCGCGGCACTCACGGACATCAACTACATCCGTGTGAACAGCGGCGGCCTGGCACCACTGGGCGCCTTTGCTGATGCCAACGCTGCACTGACGGCGCTGCTCTACGAGAAGCGTTACTCGCTGCTGTGGGAAGGGAGCCGTTGGGTGGACGTGCGCAAGTACGGTCGCCTGAACACGTTGCCGCTCGACGTGCCGGGTCACTTCCGCATCAAGGTGCAGCCGGTGCCGCAGGCCGAGTGCCTGTACCGCGCTCCGCTCGATGCCACGCTCAAGGGCCCGGGCTGCTGATGATGGTCGGGTCACCGCGTCGTGAAGGATGATGCGGTGATCCAATCGGCAGGTTGAGAACAGGGCAACGAATGCAAAAAAGACCGGCCCGCTCGGAACATCGAGCGGGCCGGTCTTTCGTCATTCCATCTGTGCGACGTCGGCGAAGGTGTGCCCGATCAAGATGCGATCACAACGCCTTTCGAATCGCTGCCGTCAGGTCCTGTGTACCACCGCTCCCTGTGTAAACAACCTTGCCGGCGCGATCGATCACGACCACGTAGCTGGTGGCCGGCACGTCATACGCATCGACGGCGGTGCCAGTGCGGTCATACAACATCTCGACGCCCGTCGGATGCACCTGCATGTAGCGCTTCACGCGCTCGGGGGTCTGATTCGCGCTGACCGCGACACCGACGAACTTCACCTGGCGCCCGAAGGTCTTCGACACCTTGACCATCTCCGGCTCGAGCGCCTTGCAGTTGCTGCACCAGGTGGCCCAGAACTCGAGCACCACGGGCATCTTGCCGATCCACTGCGAGAGCTGCACCGGTCGACCGTCGAGCGCCTGCACGGTGGCATTCGGTGCCACGTTCCCGACCGGAATCCCCGCTTCCTGCGCGCGCAGCAACGCCGGCGCTGCAATTGCTGCCGAGAGGGCCAGTCGACGGACAAAGGGCAAGGACATCGTCATTCGTGGTTGAGTGTGATGATCTTCGAACAGCAAGATTCGAAAAGCTAGAAGAGCAGCTTGCCCATCTCGATCAGGTAGTACTCGGCGACGCCGATCATGAGCACGGCGAAGATCCGTTTCACCCACAGCATCCACGCGCCGCTGCGGGGGAGTTTACTGGAGGCGCCGGAGGCGAGGCCGACGACGACGAGCAGGGAGCACATGCCGAGCGAAAAGACGAACAGGTAGATGAAGCCGAGGACGGCGGATTTGGTGGTGGCGACCCAGGTGAGGACGCTGGCCATGACCGGGGCGCCGCAGGGGGCTGCCACCAGGCCGGACATCGCGCCCATCACGAAGGCGCCTATGAAGCCGCCGTTCTGTCCCGCGTTGGTGGCGCGGGTCAGGAGCCAGTTCGGGAGCCGGATCGGCAACACGTCCAGCATGCTCAGGGCGGCGAGCAGAAGGACGTTGGCCATGGCGAAGTAGAGCCACGGGTTGGTGCTGATCTCTCCGAACATGCTGCCAGACAGGCCGGCGATCAGTCCGAGGACCGAGTACACCAGAGCCAGCCCGAACACATACGCCATTGTCAGTCCAAGGGTCCGCCGCTTGCTGGCGCCGCCGCTGGCCGACTGGGCCCCGCCCACGATCGCCGCGGTGATGGGGATCATCGGGTAGATGCAGGGCGTGAGTGAGGTCAGCACGCCGGCGAGGAAAACGATCGGGATCGCGCTCAGCGGCGAGCCGCCGAGCTGCGCCTGGATATTCGAGAAGTCCACGGACACTTGGGTTCGGGAGAGGTGAGCCGAAGGTACGTACGCCCGGGGCCGATTGCTGGTGCCGGGGGCAAGATCCGTGAGCCCGTGGCGGTCGGGCGATCAAGGGGTCAGAGATCTTGGTCGGTGGGTGTACGGCGGATGCGGCGCGGAAGGTGTTGGGGGGTATGGACTTAGGCTCCGATCAAGGGGTCAGAGATCTTGATCGGGCGAATAGTGGGCGGAAGCCGTTTGCTGCCATGGGGTTAGCCTCCGATCAAGGGGTCAGAGGTCTTGATCAAGATCCTGCTCGAGATCCTGCTCGAGATCCTGATTGAGATCTCCATCGGCGGGGCGCGCCGCGTTGCCCGCTGGTCGTGGGCGCTAACTTGTGGGTTCGTGGCAGCGCGCCCTCCCCGGCGCCGACGCCCCATGCCATTTCCGCATTCCCAAGAGACCCGTGGCTCCACAGTTCATTTACGTCATGAAGGGCCTGAAGAAGGTGGTTCAGCCTTCGAAGGTCATCCTCGACGACATCTGGCTCTCGTTCTACCCGGGCGCGAAAATCGGCGTGCTCGGCGGCAACGGCGCGGGCAAGAGCTCGCTGCTGCGGATCATGGCCGGCGTGGACACCGAGTTTCAGGGCGAAGCGTGGGCCCACAAGGGCACGCGCATCGGCTACCTGCCGCAGGAACCACAGCTCGATCCGACGCTCGATGTGCGCGGCAACGTCGAAGTTGCGGTGAAGGCGCAGCGTGCCCTGCTCGATCGCTTCAATGAGATCAGCATGGCCTTCGGCGAGCCGATGGACGACGCGGCGATGGACAAGCTGCTGGCCGAGCAGGCGAAGGTGCAGGAGCAGATCGACACGATGGATCTCTGGAACCTGGACAACAAGGTCGAGATCGCGATGGACGCGCTGCGCTGCCCGCCGCCGGATGCCGACGTGACGGTGTTGTCGGGTGGTGAACGTCGTCGCGTGGCGCTCTGTCGTGTGCTGCTGGAGCAGCCGGACATGCTGCTGCTCGATGAACCGACGAACCATCTCGACGCGGAAAGTGTGGCGTGGCTGGAACGATACCTCGCTGAATTCGCAGGAACGGTCATCGCGATCACGCATGATCGATACTTCCTCGACAACGTGGCGCAGTACATCCTCGAGCTGGATCGAGGCAAGGGCATTCCGTGGGAAGGGAACTACACGGGCTGGCTGGAGCAGAAGGCGGCACGCCTGAAGACGGAAGAGAAGCAGGCGAGCCAGAAGCAGAAGACGCTCGATCGCGAGCTGGAATGGGTGCGGATGGCGCCGAAAGCGCGCCAGGCGAAGAACAAGGCCCGCTTGCAGGCGTACGAAGACCTGGCCGGCGAGCTGGGTCAGGAGCGCGCGTACAATCACGAAATCGTGATTCCGCCCGCACCGCGCCTTGGTGCCGACGTCGTGATCGCGAAGAACCTGAAGAAGGGCTACGGCGACGTGCTGTTGTACGACCAGCTCTCGTTCGACCTGCCGCGCGCTGGCATCGTGGGCATCATCGGCCCGAACGGCGCTGGCAAGACGACGCTTTTCCGCATGATCACGGGCACCGAGCAGCCGGACGGTGGTTCACTGACGCTGGGTTCGACGGTACAGATCGGCTACGGCGACCAGACGCGTACGCTGGATGGTGCACGCACAGTGTGGGAAGAGGTGAGTGGTCGTCGCGAGATGATCCCGGTTGGCACGCGCGAACTGAACTCGCGCGCCTACGTGAGCGGCTTCGGCTTCCGCGGCGCGGACCAGCAGAAGCTGGTGGCGAATTTGTCAGGCGGTGAACGGAATCGCCTCTTCCTCGCGAAGACGCTGATGAGCGGCGGCAACCTGTTGCTCCTCGACGAACCAACCAACGACCTCGATGTCGACACGCTGCGCGCGCTCGAAGACGCGCTGCTCGACTTCAGCGGCTGCGCGGTGGTGATCAGCCACGATCGTTGGTTCCTTGACCGAATCGCGACGCACATCCTGGCGTTCGAAGGTGATTCCGAGACGGTCTGGTTCGAAGGCAACTACCAGGCTTACATCGAGGATCTGAAGCGGCGTAAGGGTTCGGACGCCGACCAGCCGCATCGGGTGCGGTACAAGAAGCTCGTTCGCGTCTGAGTGCTCTTGTTTTGCGTCTCTGCGAAACTGCGAATCGCAGAGACGCGGAGGCGCGGAGAACTGCAACTACGAACTGCCGTGACGCGGAACTGAAAACCGCGGTACAGCGACAGCCGCGGGTGGGGCGACAGCCGCCAAACTGCAACGGCGTTTTGGAACGGCAACGGCGAACGGCAACTACGAACTGCTTTGACGCAGAACTGAGAACCGCGGTACAGCGACGGCCGCGGGGTGGGGCGACAGCCGCAGAACTGCAACGGCGCTTTGGAACGGCAACGGCGAACGGCAACTACGAACTGCTTTGACGCAGAACTGAGAGCCGCGGTACAGCGACGGCCGCGGGGTGGGGCGACAGCCGCAGAACTTCAACGGCGCTTTGGAACGGCAACGGCGAACGGCAACTACGAACTGCTTTGACGCAGAACTGAGAGCCGCGGTACAGCGTCAGCCGCGGGGTGGGGCGACAGCCGCAAAACTGCGACCTCGTTTTGGAACGGCGACGGCGAACGGCAACTGCTTTAACGCAGAAGTGAACAGCCGCAGAACAGAACAGCCGCAGAAGGGCAACAGCGACTGACTCGGATGGGTGCGCGGGGTGAGGACGGTGTGGGGCTGGACGAGGCCGGGGGAGCCTGACGCTGGATGGGAGAGCAGTTCCCTCCAGAGAAGGACTCTGGACGTTCGATGAGCCAGGTCCGGCACACGCAGTTTTGCGGCTGTTGGCAGTTTGGCGGCTGTTTGCCGTATCGCCGTTTTCTGTTTTGCGACAAGGCCGTTCGCGGTCTTTCGTGAAGTTCGCTGCGCCTTTGCGCCCCTGCGATTTGCTGTTCCGTTCTGCGGCATTTCCGTTTTGCATTGTGCCGTTGCCCCTGAAGTAACAGCCTCTCTTGTTGCATAAACAACTACATGGTTGTATAATGATGACGGGATCTAGCGTGAGGGGGGCGGCGTGATCGTGCTGGGATACGTGCTGGCGACGGTGGTGGGGCTCTCGCTCGGGGTCATGGGCGGGGGCGGGTCGATCTTGACCGTGCCCATCTTCGTCTACGTGCTCGGCTACGACCCGAAGCTGGCCATTGCGATGAGCCTGCCGGTCGTCGGCGTGACCAGCCTCGTTGGGGCGTGGGGGCACTGGAAGGCCGGCAACGTCGACCTGAAGGCGGCCGGCATGTTCGGCGTGATCGCCATGCTCGGTGCGTTCGCCGGCGCCAAGCTCGCCGTGCTGCTCAACGGACAGGTGCAACTGTCGCTGCTGGCGGTCGTGATGGTGGTAGCGGCGGTGTTGATGTTCCGCTCGGCGAGACGGACACCGTCGGCACAGAACACCGCGACCGAACCGTCGCGCACGATGCCGTTGGCGCTGCTGATTCCAGTCGCGTTGGCGGTGGGTGTGATGACGGGTGTGGTCGGGATCGGCGGCGGATTCCTGGTGGTGCCCGCCCTCGTGATCCTCGCCAGAGCACCAATGAAGCAGGCCGTCGGCACGTCGCTGCTGGTGATCGCCATGAACTCGGCGTCAGGCTTCGCCGGATACCTCGGCGCAGTCGAGGTGCCATGGTTGTTCATGGCCACCTTCACGGCCTTCGCGGTCAGTGGCATCCTCGCCGGCGCGTACCTCGTCCGATTCATCTCGCAGCGCGCGCTGAAGCAGGCGTTCTCGTTGTTCCTGATCGTGATGGGCTCGTTCATCCTGTACAAGAACCGCAGTGTGTTCTTCCCGCCGCCTGACGTGCGACATGCGTCAGCGCTGCGCGACCACGACGCGGTGACACTTACCAGCTCCATCGGAGCGGGAGACAGCGACCGTGCTGCTCAAGCGATTCTATGACACCAAGCTCGCGCAGGCGAGCTACCTGATCGGCTGCCAGGCCACCGGTGAAGCGCTGGTCGTGGACGCCAACCGCGACGTGGCGCAGTACATCGACGCGGCCGATGAGGAAGGGCTGCGCGTGACGCATGTCACCGAGACACACATCCACGCCGATTTCGTCTCCGGAAGCCGTGAGCTCGCGCAGCGCACGGGCGCGCAATTGCTGCTCTCCGATGAAGGTGATGCCGACTGGAAATACGCCTTCGCAAGTCAGTCGCACGCGACATTGCTGCATGACCACGATGTGTTCATGGTTGGCAATCTCAAGTTCGAAGTCCTGCACACACCAGGTCACACACCGGAGCACCTGTCGTTCGTGGTCACTGACACGCCGGCGTCGGCTGGCCCGATGGGCGTGCTGACTGGTGACTTCGTTTTCGTGGGCGATGTCGGTCGGCCCGACCTGCTGGAGAAAGCCGCCAAGGTGATGGGCACGATGGAGGCCGGTGCCCGCACACTGTTCCACAGCCTGCAGGCCTTCAAGCAACTGCCGGATCACCTGCAGATCTGGCCCGGCCACGGCGCGGGTTCGGCGTGCGGCAAGGCACTGGGCGCAGTACCGATGACGACAATCGGCTATGAAAAGGTCGCGAACTGGGGACTGGTGATCAGCGATGAGCAGGAGTTCGTCGACGCGGTATTGGCTGGCCAGCCCGAGCCGCCGAAATACTTCGCCGAGATGAAGCGGATCAACAAGATTGGTCCAGCGATCCTGAACGGCTTCACGCGTCCCGAACGACTCGCCCCATCACGATTGGCAGAGCTGGTGGCGAGTGGCGCAAGCGTGGTCGATACACGATCGGCGACGGCGTACGCGGACGCCTTCGTGCCGGGCACGATCAACATCCCGCTCAACAAGAGCTTCAACACGTGGGCGGGTTGGATGCTGGCCTTCGACCAGCCGTTTTACCTGCTGGTCGATGACGACGGCGACAGTAGCGCAATCGACACCGCGGTGCGTGACCTCGCCATGATCGGCCTCGATCACGTTGCGGGATTCTTCGGTATCGACGCCCTCGGTGCAGAAACGGCCGCTGGCCGGATGTTGGCCACGATGCCGCAGCTGTCGCCGGACGAGGTGGCGAAACGAATCAAGGCCGGAGAAGTGACGGTGCTGGATGTGCGAGGCGCGACGGAATGGGAGGCGGGTCACCTGCCCGGCGTCGCGAACATTCCGCTCGGCTACCTCACCGATCATCTGGCCGAGTTGCCGACCTCGAGTCCACTGGTGCTGCACTGTCAGGGCGGCGCGCGATCAGCGATCGGGGCGAGCCTGATGCGCGCACATGGATTCACGAACGTGATGAACATGTCAGGCGGCTTTGCAGCGTGGGAAGCCGCAAACCTTCCCGTGGAACATTCGGTTGGCGCATCGGCGTCGGTCACCGCTCACTGAACGCTCTTGTCTCGCGCGGCCGGCTGTCGCGCGTGCTGTCTACCTCCCGAACCGGGAATGGAGTTTGAATGCCAAGTCTCGAAATGACGCCCGAAGTGCTCGCGTTGGTCGCCGACAAGTTCAAGGCACTGGCCGAGCCTGCGCGCCTCGAGATCCTCAACACGCTGCGCAGCGGTGAGCGTACGGTCGGCGAGCTGGTCGATGCCACTGGCTTCGGCCAGGCGAATGTGTCGAAGCACCTGCAGATGCTCTTTTCCCTCGGCTTCGTCGTCCGGCGAAAGGAAGGGTTGTTCGTGTACTACGCCCTCGCCGACAAGAGCGTCTTCCAGCTGTGTGACCTGATGTGCGCCCGGCTCGAGACGGAGATCCGGCAGCGCCGGAAGCTGCTCCTCCGGAAGTGATGGGGTCCAGTCGTACGCGACCTGCCCCCCTGCAGTCCACGCCGTTGCGCGGCCTGACTAACTTTCCGCATCACCCGAACATTGCCACGATTTCTGGAGCCTGAATGCGGACCGTTCGCCTTGCCTCGCTGCTGATTGCCGCCGTCGTCCTGACCACGGCGTGCGAGAAGACCGCCGATAGCCCCGGAAAGGGCGATACGGCCGTCCCGTACGGCGGCGCTGGCGCCAATGGCTCGATCGGCAGCACCCCGGGCTACCTGAATGCCGCCGGTGCGGACAAGAATCCGAACAACGGGAAGGCGGCCGCAGCTCCGGCAGCGGACTCGACAGCCACGCCTGCCGCGGCTCCTGCTGCCGATACTGCAGCCAAGGCGCCTGAGAAGAAGTAGTCGTCACGATTCGGCTGAGGTCACGGTCCAGCAGCATTCTGGTCCGAAGGCCTACACTTTTCTCCCTGGCGCTGACAAGTTGTGAGTCCGTGATGGGGTGTAGGTCAATGGCAGACCACCCGGCTGTTAACCGGGATGTTGCAGGTTCGAGTCCTGCCGCCCCAGCTCTGCAAGCAGAAACGCCGCTCCGAGATTCTCGGGGCGGCGTTCCTGTTTTGACTCGGCTCGTTCGACTCTGCCAGCCGCGCTCCGCCTCAGACGGCGTCCGAGAGCGACGTGAAGTTGAAGTCTTTCGCCTTCAGCAACGGCATGACGCAGGGAATGCCTGCCTCGATGCCCGCAACGCGCTCCGTGGGACCGAGTGCGTCGATGTTGTTGAGCATGAACAGCGGGCTCTCGTTGAAGCGCATGTTCTTGATCGCCTTCGTGATCTTGCCATTCTCGATCAGGAACGTGCCGTCGCGCGTGAGGCCGGTGTAGAGCAGCGTGCGTGGATCGACTTCGCGCAGATACCACAGGCGCGTGACGAGAATGCCACGCTGGGTGCTCGCGATCATCTGCTCACGCGTCGTGCTGCCACCACTCAACACGATGTTGTTCGCGCCGCCGGTCGGCTGCTTGTTCTGCTTCTTGGCCCAGAACCGACCGTACTGCATCTCCTTCAGCACGCCCTTGTCGATCCAGTTGCGACGGGTGAGCGGGAAGCCCTCACCATCGAAGGGATCCGTGAGGATCTTCGGGTCGAACGGATCGCTGTACAACGAAACGCGTTCATCGGCGATCTTTTCGCCCAGCTTGTTGCCGCCGCCCTGCTTGACGAATGGCGACCGTCCTTCGTCCGCCGCACGCGCATCGGCGTAGAACGCGACCAATGACACGAGGTCGCCGACGGCCTGTGGCTCGAGGATGACGGTGTAGCGTCCGGGCTCGATCGCCACCGGATTGCGCGACAGCTCCGCCTTCTCGATGGCACGCGCACTGAGTCCCGCGAAGTCGACCGCCGAGAATTGCGGCTGCTCAGCGCCGGCCCATCCGGAACCGGTGCCGTCAGCCGTCCGCACGGTCAACGTGTAGTTCGACTTCGTGCCGCGGTGATAGAGGAACATGCCAGCACTATTGCCGAGCGCATTCACGTTGGCATCCACCTGCAGGAAGCCGGCGGCCTGGATTGAGCCCTTGGTGCGGGCCGGACCGAGCGCGGTGAGCGCTGCCTTGGCGCATTCGTCGGCGGTCAGGTTGACCGTCGCTTCGTCCCACGCCGCTGTGACCGGCGTGACATTCTGCTGCGGCAGGTACGGCATCGCTTCCGGATCATCGGGTGCGAGCTTCGCGATCGCCTCCGACTGACGAACTGCCCGCTCGATGCCTTCGGGCGACAGATCGTTGGTGGTCGTGATCGCGTGCTTGGGGCCGAAGCTCGATGTCACGACCAGCGAGAGGTCGGTCACCATACCGGCAGTGGACATCTGGTTAGCCGCGAAGCGCACGTTGCGCTGGCGTCCACCACCGAGATTCACCTGTACCGCATCGGCCTTCGAGAGCTTGACGGCGCTCTCGATGACACGCTGTGCTTCGTCGCGCGAGACAAGTTCGTCGGCTGCGTCGAGCAGCCGCTTCGGGGCGCGGGGATCAAATTTCGATGTCATGCCTTGCGTCCCGTGTTGATGACGTTGATCTGGCGGTGACGCGTTGGCGGACAGCCATGGCTGACGGAATTGGACTGGCCAGGCTGACCCTTGCCATCGAAGAAGCTGGCGCCGAGCATGTAGCTCTTCTTTCCGCCGAGCATGTCGAGCGCGTTCCAGAATTCCGGCGTGCGCATCTGGTAGGCCACGTCCTTCAGCATGCCAGTCACCTTGCCACCCTTGATCTCGTAGAACAGCTGGCCGCCGAACTGCGCGTTGTAGCGCTGCTGGTCGATGGAGAAGCTGCCGTCGCCAACGATTGCGATGCCCTTGTCAGTAGCGGCGATGATGTCCTCGTATGACTGCTCCTTCGCACCAGGCAATACCGACACGTTCGGCATCCGCTGGAACTGCACGCTGCTCCAGTTGTCACCATATGAGCAGCCATGGCTGCGTGTCGGCTTGCCGTTCTTGTCGTACCACCACTTGAGCCAGTTGGCCTGCTCGCGCGTGGTCTGGTAGTCGTTGACGATGCCGTTCTTGATGATCAGGAAGTCCTCTGGCACGACACCCTCGTCATCGTAGCCAACCGTGGCGCAGGCGCCAGGCTGTGAACGATCGCCCTGCACGTTCAACATCGGCGGTCCGTACTTGAGCGCGCCGAGAATCTTCTCTGGCGGGCTGACGAAGCTGGTGCCGGCGTAGTTGGCCTCGTAACCGCTGGCGCGATCGAGCTCAGTCGGATGGCCGACGGATTCGTGAATGGTGAGCCAGAGATGCGACGGATGCAGCACGAGATCGTAGCGACCCGGCTCGACGGCCTTCGCCTTCAATTTCTCGGCCGCTTCCTCACCCCACTTGCGTGCGTTGCCGACGATGTCGGCTTCGACGATGTGTTCGTAGCCACGACCGGCGGGCTGCACGGTGTTGCTGCGACTCTGGAAGTCGGTGAAGTCGGACGAGATGGCGGTGATGCTCATCGGCGCCCAGCTGCGCACGATGGTCTGCGTGGTGATGGTGCCTTCGCTGTTGGCGTAGTTCTTCTCTTCCTTGACGAAGAACATCTGGCTGGCGACGTACTTCACGCCGGCGACCTTCATCGCTTCGGCGTTCGCCTTCAGCAGCAGGTCGGCCTTCTGCTCGATCGGGATGCTCCACGGGTCGATGGTGAAGCCATTCGACCAGGTGCGTTCGCCGAGTGATGGGGCGGGCGCGAGTTCGACCGAGCGGTCACGTGCGACACGATTGGCTTTCGCGATGGCGGCGGCTTCCTTCGCAGCGGCAGCAACACCGTCGGCGGTCAGCGTGCGCGTGGCGGCGAAGCCCCAACATCCATCGACCAGCGCGCGAATGCCGCAGCCCATGGTGTCGGTGTCGACGATCTCGATGATCTGCTGTTCGCGCGTGATGACGAAGTTGCGGCGCGTTCGCCCGATGCGTGCGTCGGCGAAGGACGCGCCCGACATCTTGGCGGAGTTGAGCGCGGCCATCAAGAGATCCTTGGTGGGCGCGTCCATCGGCGGCTGCACGTGCGGTCGATGCTGTGGTGCGAAGCGACGTGCGGCGGCTTCGGCTTCAGCCGGCAACGACGCGACGGCCATCGCTCCGGCGGCCAGGGCGCTGGTGGCCAGAAAATCCCGGCGGGTTGTCATGCGAGTGGGGCTCGGGTGGCTGTGCTGGTGCAAAAATCAGCGGCCGAACTTCATGGCTCGGCACACGCTCAGGAATACGCTGACGGGACAATTTGGATTCGTGCACGGGCCGACGGGTTGCCACCATGCACGATTCCCGCGCCATCGCACCCCTCAAAGCAGTTCCCCGCGGCTCCGCGTGAGTCGTGTAGTGGCTTCGTCGCTCTGCGTTGCCCGAGAGAGGGATTCGAGGCGTCCACACGTATCACGCGGAGCCGCGGGGGACGCGGAGCCGCGGGGAAGGGCAACTGCAGGGAATTTGGGAACGGACGAGGCGTCGGCGCCTGCTGCCAGCTTTGGCGCCGACGCTGTTCGATCTACACGGCGTCTGAGAGCGATGTGAAGTTGAAGTCGCGGGCTTTCAGGATGGGCATGATCTGGGTGCCGGGGCCGTCGCTGGCGGTGCGGCGGACGGGGCCGAGGGCTTCGACGTTGTTGAGGAGGAAGAGGGGGCTTTCGTTGAAGCGCATGTTCTTGATCGACTTCGAGATCTTGCCGTTCTCGATCAGGAAGGTGCCGTCACGGGTGAGGCCGGTGTAGCTCATGGTGCGCGGGTCGGTCTCGCGGAGGTACCAGAGGCGCGTGACCAGGACGCCGCGCTGGGTGCTGGCGATCATCTGGTCGCGAGTGGTCGTGCCGCCGGCGAGGATGATGTTGTTCGGGTTGCCTGTCGCCACGAGATTCTTTCGCGCAGCCCAGGCGCGCGGGACCAGCATCGTGGAAAGTGTCCCGTTGGTGATCCATGACTGCTTCGTCAGTGGCATGCCATCGCCATCAAAGGGCTGGGCGAGCACCATCGGGTCGGCGGGGTCGCTGGTGAGGTTCACCATCGCATTCACGATCACTTCGCCAAGCTTGTTGCCGCCGCCCTGCTTCGCGAACGGAGAGCGGCCCTCATCGGCGCTGCGGGCGTTGAAGTACCGCGGCATCAGTCCCACGAGGTCGCCAACGGCCTGCGGCTCGAGGATCACGGTGTACCGGCCCGGTTCGATTGCGACAGGATTTCGGGACTTCTCCGCCTTCTCGATCGCCTGCGCACTGACGGCCGCAAAGTTGAGCGAACTCCAGGCGACGGCATCTTCGCCACTCCAGCCGGAGCCAGTGCCGTCGGCGGTGCGGACGGTGAGGGTGTAGTTGGCGCTGGTGCCGCGGTGGTAGGAGAAAAGGCCGGCACTCGTACCAATCGCGATCGCGTCAGCACCGGTCACCAGGAAACCGGCCACGTTGAGCGTGCTGCCGGCGCGACGGGCAGGCCCGAGCGCCGTGTTGGCGGCGGCCGTGACATCGCCTGCCGGGAGGGTGGCGGTCGCCTCGTCCCAGGCGGCGGTCAGGTCGCGCAGGTTCTGCTGGCCGAGCACTGGCAGCATCTCCGGATCATCCGGGGCCAGTTTCGCGATCGCTTCCGCCTTTCGCACCGTGCGCTCGATGCTTTCCGGCGAGAGATCGTTGGTGGTGACGGCGGAATGCTTTCGCCCGATGAACGACATCACCACCAGCGTGGTGTCTTCGACCACGCCGGCCGTGGAGAGCTGGTTGGCGGCGAACCGAACGTTGCGTGTCCGCGACGAACGAATGACGGCCTGCACCGAGTCGGCGCGCGACAGCTTGACCACACTTTCAACCACGCGCTGCGCATCGGCGCGGGAGATGACGGTGTCGTCGGCGAAGAGCGAGCGCGGAGCGCGCGGATCGAGGATGATGCTCATGCCTTCCGTCCGGTGTTGATCACGTTGACCTGCTTGTGGCGCGTCGGTACGCAGCCGTGGGTGACGGCGTTGGCCTGTCCCGGCTGTCCCTTGCCGTCGGAGAAGGTGGCGTAGAGTTCGTACGACTTCTGCCCGCCGAGCATGTCGAGCGCGGCCCAGAATTCGGTTGTGCGGAACTGGTAGGCCACGTCGCGCATCTGTCCCACGATCTTCCCGCCACGCACTTCGTAGAACAGCGCACCGCCGAACTGGCCGTTGAAACGCTGCTGATCGATGGAGTACGATCCGCGACCGAGGATCGCGATGCCCTTGTCGGTGGCGGCGATCAGGTCGTTGAAGCTGAGATCCTTCGCCCCCGGCTTGATCGAGACGTTCGGCATGCGCTGGAAGGCGACACTGCTCCACGAGTCAGCATACGAACAGCCATGACTGCGCGTCGGCATGCCGCGCTTCTTGTACCACCAGTCGAGCCACATCGCCTGTTCGCGGGTGGTCTGGTAGTCGACGACGACACCATCCTTGATGATGTCGAACTGATCCGGCTTCACCCCGTCGTCGTCATACCCGATGGTGGCACACCCGCCGGGCTGCGAGCGATCGCCGTAGATGTTCATGATAGGTGAACCGAACTTCAAGGTGCCGAGCACCTTGTCGGGCGGTGCAACGAACGAGGTACCGGCGTAATTCGCTTCGTAGCCGTAGGCGCGATCGAGCTCCGTCGGGTGCGCGACCGATTCGTGCAGCGTGAGACCAAGATTCGACGGATGAAGGATCAGGTCGTACCGCCCGGGCTCGACCGACTTCGCCGTCAGCTTCTCGGCTGCTTCTTCTGCCCACTTCTTGGCATTTACGACAAGGTTGTTCTCGAGCACCGATTCCCAGCCACGACCCGTCGGCTGCACGACGGCGTCGCGGATGGCGAAGTCGCTGCGATCAGCGCTGACGGCGGTGATCGCCATCGGCGTATACGTGCGCACCAGCGTTTGCGCGATCACCGAGCCGTCGGTGTTGGCGTAATTGCGCTCCTCCTTCACGAACTGCAGCTGCGTGCTCACGAATCGCACCCCGGGTACGGACAGTGCGGCGGCGTTGGCGGCGATCGCGAGGGTCGTCTTCTCCTCGATCGAGATGTTGAACGGATCGATGGTGAAGCCGCTCGACCAGGTGGCGTCGGGATGACTCGGGTTTGGCGCCAGCTCGACGGGCCGGTCACGCGCAATACGATTGGCCTTGGCCGTTGCGACAGCCTCTGATGCAGCGCGCTGGATGCCTTCGTTGGTGAGACGTGGAGTGGCAGCGAAGCCCCAGCACCCATCAACCAGCGCACGGACACCGCAGCCAATGGTGTCGCTGTCCACCACGTCGAGCACCTGGCGTTCGCGGGTGAAGACGGCGTTCCGCTGCACGCGCTGGATGCGCACGTCGGCGTAGCTGGCCCCGCCCCGCTTGGCGGTGTCGAGTGCGAGCATCAGCAGGTCGCGCGTGGGTGCGTCCATGCGCTGTTGCACATGCGGCATCAAACGCGTGTGCGCGGCAGCGTCCTGTGGTCGCCCGAGGGCGAGGGCACCGGCGGCGATCGCGGTGGTGGCGACGAATTCTCGACGAGTGGTCATGCGTGGTGGCTGGGAGAGCGATTCGTGATCGGCGATGGCGATTGTCTACGCACTGCGGTGCTGATTCGCGGCCAGCATTGGCGCGCGAATGTTGTGGCTGTGCTCCGGATGCATGGCGGAGCCACAGCGTCACCAGCGAACCTACTGAAACGAGAACGCGAACCCAAGAACAACTGACATATCATAGCATTGCGGTTCGTTGGCAAGTGGTGAACGTTGGGATTGTGACTCGCCCAATTCCGGACCGACTGTCAGACGTGATTCGATTGTCCGCGTTGCTGCTGATGCTTGGCTGCCGTGCCGAGCCGTCCGCACGTGACATCGAGTTACAGCTGCAGCAGCATCCTGAAATTCTGTATCGCGTGATCGAGCGGCACCCTGCGGAATTCATCGCGGCGCTGAACAAGGCGGCGCAGGTGGCGCAGGGTGAATTGCAGAAGAACGCAGTGCGTGATGCGCAGGCGAAGATGGAGGAGGAGTTCCGGACGCCAAAGGTGCCGGCCCTGGATCATCGCATCGCCTTTGGGAACGCGGATGCGCCGGTCACCATCGTGGAGTACTCGGATTTCGAGTGTCCGTACTGCCGCCGAGAGCGCGATGTCCTGGTGGACGTCATGAAGCAGTATGGCGATCAGGTGCGGCTGGTGGTGAAGCAGACGCCGCTCGAGATCCATCCGCATGCCATGATTGCCGCGCTCACGTATGAAGCAGTCGCGCAGCAGGATCCGGCGAAGGCGTTCAAGCTCTACGACGAGTTGTTCAACAACCAGAAGAAGTTGGAAGCGATGGGCGAGGTCTATCTCGATCAGGCGGTGAGGTCGGTAGGTGCGGACTTGGCGCGCGCGAAGGTGGATGCGCAATCGCCGGCGATTCGCGCACGCGTGGATGCTGATCTCGCTGAAGGGCATCGCTTCGGGTTCGCCGGCACACCCGGCTTTCTGATCAATGGCGTGTCGCTGGAGGGCTCACATCCGGTCGAGGCCTTTCGGCGCATCATCGACCGGCATCTGGCCGGTCTTGCGAGCGCGAACATGTCGCCCGCTGCAGTTCGTGTTCCTGCACTTGCACCAGCACCTGCTCGATAGCACCCCCCAGACTCGGCCACTGTACGCAGGACTCCCCCCCCTCGAACGGAGCGTGTCGCATGAAGAAGGGTTTTACCGCGGTTGTGTCGCTTGGCTTGCTGGCCGCCTGCGCGTCGCCTGACGCCACCCCGACCGAAGTTGCGAACAAGGATTCGCAGCTCTCGATGGCCGTGGGTGGGAACTCGGAATTGAACGGGCCGTGGAATGCGAAGGTCCATCACATTCGTGGGTGGGATCAGTCGAATGCGGCGGGGGGTGGTGGAGCGGCGGCACGTCGTTCGCCGAACATGACGTACCATGGCGGCAAGATCATGCCGACGTCGATCACGCGGACGGTGTTCTGGGGGACGTCGTGGGCGACGTATTCAGGCGACAAGATCACCGGCATGGACACGTTCTATGCAGGATGGGGCGGTACGCCGATCGCGCGCACGAACATCGAGTACACGGGCACGAATGGTACCGTCGGCGCGACGTCGACGTATGCGGGGCACATCATCGACGCCACGACCGCGTCAGGCGGTGGCAACACGACGACGATCCTGAATGAGGTGTGCAAGGTCGTGGCCGCGAACGGAATCACGGTGGATCCGGCTGGCAACGACTACATCGCAGTGTACACGGATGTACCGCGTGGCAATGCGGGATATTGCGCCTGGCATTCGGCGGGGAGCTGCGGTGGCAAGGCACTGCAGTTCGCGTTCTTCTGGAAGCTCGACGGCGATTCGGGTTGTGATCCGGCCGACGCATCAGGCCAGCACTCACAGGGACTGGCCGCCATCGCCAACGTCTCGGCGCATGAACTCTCCGAGGCCGTCACCGATCCCGCCTCCCCTGGCGCGTGGTACGATGCACAGGGCTACGAGAACTCCGACAAGTGCGCCTGGGTGTTCAACACCACGTCATTGCAGACCTTCAACAACGGCAGCAAGTGGAAGGTGCAGGGGAACTGGTCGAACCGTGCTTACACGGCCGGCACCGGGTACGCGAACACGAGTGGACAGAAGGGCTGCCTGAATCAGTTCTGATCGACCGCGGGTGGGCGCAGGTTCACGCGCCCTGAACGACGACACCCACGCCTGCTGATCACGCACGACGAGTTCGCGCGACGATCTTGCACGAAGGTCATGTGTGACGGCAACGTCAGGCGATCACACGCGGTGACGCAGCACTACACATCGAAGGGCGCCGGTCACGGAGACCGGCGCCCTTCATGCTGCAGCGACATCGCGGCGGCTGACCGTCGGCAAACCCTGTGTGGTGCGGGCCAGTCGGATCAGCTGGTCAGCGAGGACGCGGGCTTCGTTTTCGTTCACGCCGTGGTCGCTGGCATGATCGACGATGCGCTGGATGACATCGTGCTCACGGGTGGCATCGACAGGCGGCAGCGCGGCCGAGCGCTTGGCGACACCGACGGCACGGGCGAGGCGCTGGCGTTCACCGATCAGCGACACGAGCATCTCGTCGATGCGATCGATGGAGGCGCGGAGCGAATCGACACGCTCGGCGGCGCGCTGTTGTTCGGGGGTGCGATCGATGGTCGAGTGCGAGGTGTGCATGGGCGGGGCTCCTGTGCCGGATCGGCGTGGTGGAGAGGAGTCCGCAGCGTCCGGACCTCGCTAAAAAGCGAAAGGCCCGCATCGCTGCGGGCCTCGGAGGAAAGTCGGTGCGGTGTTACGCGCGCGCTTTACCACCTTGGTCCGCGAAGCGGCCAAAGTAATAAAAGCTGGTAAAGAGGGCGCGGACCGAGTGACTCATGTCAGGCATTTTGGCTGCGGCGTGCTGGGCTGTCAAGGGGCAGTGTAGGGAGGACGATCGGTGGAGCGGGTGGTCAACGCGTTGCGATTCAGGACAATCGGGTCAGCGCACCAAGGGCACCAAGGGGTCAGAGATCTTGATCGGGTGTTTCGGGGCTGAAGTGCTTCAGTGGCAACGGTTTAGCCGCCGATCAAGGGGTCGGAGATCTTGGTCGGCTGTTTCGAGGCTGAAGTGCTTCAGTGGCAACGGTTTAGCCACCGATCAAGGGGTCAGAGATCTTGGTCGCGCGGCAGACGGTCGCCTTCAGTTCGTGATCGCGACCGTCGCGCCGCTGGCATCCGGCGTCACGGTCACCCGGAACAGGCTCGAGGTCTGCTGGGCCCCGCCAACCCAGGCGCCGTCGAACGCGAACTCGGCACCGTGATTTGGGCAGCGCAGTGTGAAATTCGAGAGCAGGTCGACCATCGTGCCGGCGTGGGTGCACTCGAGCGAGAAGCCGACGAGCCCCGAGGCGGTTCGAGCGAGCGCGATCGGCGGCTGGCTGCTGACTTTCGCGGCCCCGCCCACAGTCGCGAGCGCAGGGAAGTTCGCGAGCGTGATGATGAGCGGAGTCGACAGGCTTGGCGCCTTTGGCACGAACACAGGCGCCGATGGTCCGCCGCCGGTGCCACCACCTCCACAGCCATTCAGTGCCACGGCTACCGCAGCGAGTGTGGCGTGCGACACGAAATCACGACGCGACAGCTGCGCGCCGGCGGCGCTGCAACCATCACACGTCCGAGCATCAGTTCGCATCTTCGAACAGCCTCGGTGCAGAATGTCCTATCACCTCGTGAGGCAACGCGGTTTGCACACACGCCGCAACCACGGCGCGGCGCAATCCGACACAACATGCGGCGCGCACTCGGAGGACCCTGCGCGAAAACAACACCAAGATCTCTGACCCCTTGATCGGAGCGTAAGTCATTGTTCCTGCGAGAGTTACGCCACGTATTGCGCGATCAAGATCTCTGACCCCTTGATCTATAAAACAAGACCAAGATCTCTGACCCCTTGATCGGAGCGTAAGTCAATGCTCCCGAGCGAGTTACGCCACGTATTGCGCGAGCAAGATCTCTGACCCCTTGATCGGAGCGTAAGTCATTGTTCCCGCGAGAGTTATGCCACGTATTGCGCGAGCAAGATCTCTGACCCCTTGATCGGCTACATCTTCCGCTTGAAGAAGTCGAGCGCCGCCTCGTAGGCGCGCATCCAGGAATCGTGGCGCAGGAAGCCGTGGATCTCGTCGGGGAAGACGAGCTGCTCCACCGGCACGCCCTGCTGACGCAGGTGCTGGATCAGGGTCAGCGTCTCGATGAAACGCACATTGCGATCATCGTCGCCGTGAATGAGGAGCACCGGGGCGCGCCAGTTCTTCACCTGCGACAACGGCGAGGACGTGAACGCGAGCCTGGTGGCGGCGGGATCGGCGTAGACGTCGTAGTCGGGGACGAAGGTGCGAATGCCGACATTCCAGTCGTGCACGCCATGCACGTCGACACCGGCCTTGAAGAGCTCCGGATTCCGCGTCAGGCCCATCGCGGTGAGGTAGCCGCCGTACGATCCGCCCCAGAGACCGACACGTGTGCGATCGACATCAGTTCGCGCACCGAGCCACTTCGCGGCGGCCACGACATCACCGTACTCGCTTCCGCCGGTGGCACCCTGTCGCAGCGCCTCGCGGAACTCCATGCCGTAGCCGATGCCGCTGCGATAGTTGAGCGAAACGACGACGTAGCCGCGCAGCGCCAGCGCCTGATTCATGGCATAGGCGTGGTGGTAATAGCTGCCGTAGTTCCAGCCGAGCAACATCTGGCGGCGTGAACCACCATGCATGAAGATCACGGCGGGATGCTTCTCGCCGGGCTTCGCGTTGGGGGGCAGGAAGAGCTGCCCATACGACGTGACACCATCCAGCGCCGTGAAACTGATCGGCGTTGGCGTGACGAGTGCAGCGGCAGGGAAATCGGCGGGCATGGTTTCCGGCGCCAGCGCGCGCCAACCGTTCGTGCCATCAACGACATCCATCACGGCGGCGTGCGCCGGCAAACGTGCATCGCTGACGAGGGCGACGATCGAACCCTTGCTCGACTCGACGGGATTCCAGGCGATGTGCGCGCCGCTCACGGTGGCGACAGGCGCGGACTTGCCGTCGGCGGCCACCGTCATGACATGACGACGATCGATGTCACCGATGTTGGTGTTGTAGACGAGGCGTGCGCCATCCTGACTGCGTGACACGAACTCGACCTCGCCATTGCCTGGCGTCAGTTCGACAGGTGTTCCGCCACTGGATGCGATGCTCCAGAGATGGACCCAGCCGGTCTTCTCCCAGGCAAAGACTATGCGGTCGCCCGTGCACCAGAGCAGCTGATTGTCCGCCACGATGGCCCAATAGGCGCTGCCGCGACCAGTGCTGGCCTTGAAGATCTCGCGCGTGCTGCCGGTGGCGACATCGGCCACCATGATGCTCCACGGCGGCGCCGAGCGGGTGGCGCGGAAACCAAGTTCCTGGCCTTCGTACGGCATGCGCAGGAACGCGATCCGCGATCCGTCGGGTGACCAGACGGGGGAGTTGTCGCTGTCGGTGCTGGGTGCGATCCAGTTGAGAGATTTCTTCGCCAGTGTGTAGATGCCGACGAAGCTGTGTGTGCCGCGATTGGAGACGAACGCGAGTTGTTCGCCGCTGGGCGACCAGCGCAGCGAGCCGCCACTCCCGCGCATCTTGAACAGCTGTGCCACCCGCGTGGAATCGCTGCCGACGGTCGCGATCCAGATCGCACCACGTCGTGTGAAGACGAAGTTGTCGCCGCGCGGCGCTGGCGTTGGCGACGAACCTTCAGTGACACGCACCGCCGCGGTCCCATCGAGCTTCACGCGCCAGATGGCCTGCTCCGCGCCAGCGGGATCGCTGTTCGGGTTGGGGATCTCGCCAGCGCGGTTCGGCCCACCGCCGCGCACGAAGTAGAGGGTGCGTCCATCGCTGCTGAATGCGAGCGAGGTGATGTCCTGTCCGTCGTCCTGCGTGAAGGCCGTCACCATCCGCGCGTCAGCGCGTGTGGAATCGGTGACCCAGATATTCCGGACGCCCCGCGCATTGAGCACGAACGCCACGGCATTGGCGGCGGGCGCCGAGACGACCGTGGCGGCAAACGGCGCCCCATCGATCTCACGGATGGACGGTTGCGCACCAGCAACGAGTGGCGCGAGGCAAGCGATGGCGAGGAGGAGTCGGCGCATCTGTTCCTTCCGTTGACGTGCTTTTTCTGGTCAGTGCTGTGAAGCGCACACTGCACACTTACTGACAACAAACTGCTCAATCGCAAAACAGAAAACTGCGGAACTGCAAAAGGCCGCGGGGGACTACAACGGCCGCAAAACGGCAACGGCTTGGAGGAACAGCACGAGCGAACGGCACGAGCGAACGGCACGAGCGAACGGCACGAGCGAACGGCACGAGCGAACGGCACGAGCGAACGGCACGAGCATAACGCAGAACTGCACAGCCGCAGAAGTGAACTGCCGCAGAACGGCAACGGCCACCGCGACGGCCACAGCAAAACGCAGAGACGCAGAGGGGATCTGCGCGGGGAGCGACGGTCGGTGCGCATTTCACCGAAGGTGAACTTTGGGAACTGCTCTCGCAGTTGCTGTTCCCAAAGCCTTCACGATCGGTCGATGCTCACCGAAGGTAACGTCCCGCGCAGATCCCCTCGGTGCTCCCCGCGTCCCTCTGCGTCTCTGCGTTTTGCGGTGGCCGTTTCGCGGCGGTTGTCGTTCCCTGCGGCTCTCGCCGTTTCGCTGTTTTCTGTTTTGCGTTAAGGCAGTTCGGCAGCTCCGCGATTCGAGAGCGCGGTCAGTCCGCCTTGGTTCTCGGCTTGGCAGGCTTGACGAACTGGTCGAGCCAGGACGTCATCTCGGCGAGGGTGTGACCGACACTTTCGCGACCGAGGTAGCCGTGGGCCTCGCCGGGGAGCTGGACGTAGCGGACGATGGCGCCGTTGCCCTTGAGGGCGGCGTACATGCGCTCGGACTGGATCGGGAAGGTGCCGCTGTTGTCGTCGTTCATGCCGTGGATCAGCAGGATCGGGGCCTTGATGCTGTCCGCATACGTGAAGGGGCTCATGCGATTGTAGATGCCGCTCGCCTCCCAGTACGGACGCTCTTCCTGCTGGAAGCCGAAGGGCGTCAGCGTGCGGTTGTAGGCGCCGCTGCGGGCGATCCCGGCGCGGAAGATGTTGCTGTGCGCGAGCAGGTTTGCCGTCATGAAGGCGCCGTAGCTGTGGCCACCGACACCGATACGGTCACGGTCAGCCACGCCCAGGTCCACCACCTTGTCCACGGCAGCCTTGGCGCTCGCGACCAACTGCTCGACGTAGGTGTCGTTCGGCTCCTTGTTGCCTTCACCGACGATCGGCATCGTGGGACCATCGAGCACGCCGTAGCCCTGCGTCAGCATGAAAAGGTGGCTGGCGCCTGTGGGGCGAACGAACAGGTACTGCGACCCGCGCACCTGTGCAGCGGCCTTCGCACTCTTGAACTCCTGCGGATAGGCCCAGAAGAAGAACGGCAACCGGCCATCACGTTCGGCATTGTAGCCGGCCGGCAGATACAGGGTGGCGGAGAGCTGCACACCGTCGGGACGCGAGTAGGTGATCAGCTTCGACGTGATGCCCGCGAACTGCGGCGCCGGATCGGCAAACTTCGTCAGCTGACGCGGTGCGATGCGACGCACCAGATCGCGCACCCAGTAGTTGGGCGGTTCGGTGGTCGTCTGACGACGTGTGAGCAGGCGGGATCCACGATCATCGAGCAACGCGATCGGCTCCTCGTACTGTTCACCTGCCGAGCGCCAGAGACGTGTGGCCTTGGCGGTGGCGATGTCCACACGATCGACGAAGGGCTGCGCTCCGGTGGGGCTTTCGCCGTCACCGGTGAGGAAGAAGGCGGTGCGATCGGCTGACAGCCTGGCGACCATCGTGCCCTGCGGCGTCATGGTCATCACCGGCGAACCGGGATCGCTGTAGGCGTCCTCGGCCGAGCGATCGAAGAGCAAGCGTGGTGCGGCGGACGGCGACGACGGATTGATCAGCCAGGTCTTCGTCTGGCGCGACTTCCACCAGTATTCGGTGACCATCGCCACGTCGTTCTTCATCCACGTGACGCCACGCACGCGGGTGGCGACGGCGACATGCTGCACCGGCTGAGCAGTGAACGGTGCGTCGAGCGAGACGACGCGATCACGATTCGTCGCCGCGCGTGCTGGATCGCCACCATCGAGCGCCTCGACCCAGGCCAGCGTCGCGGGAGCATCGGCACGCCACGCAATGTTGCGCGGACCATCGTCCACGGCATCGAAGGCGGTGGACTGCTCGGCGGCCAGATCGCGATCGTAGATCGTGCGCAGCTTGTTGCCGTCAGCACTCCAGACATCCGTCACCAGCGGGAAGCGACTCATCGGCACGACGTAGCTGTATGGCGTGTGCATCGCTGACGAGAGCACGAATCGTCCATCGGGCGACGGTGCTGCGCTCGAGTAGACGGCCGGTGCGCCGATCGTGCGAGCGGTGCCGTCGAGTGCGACGATCGCGAGCTGGCTGGTGCCGTAGTACGTGAATCGTGCTTCGTCGTAACCATCGCTGAGCAGGTCCTGATAGGTGCGCTCGGGCGACTTGCGACCGAACGACTCCTGCGAGACGGGACCACTGGGAACGGCGGGGGCCGTCGGCGCAGCCGCGCGCGAAGCGGGAATGGTCTTGCAGAGCAGCGCGTCGCTGCTGGGCATCCAGAGACACGGATCACCGAAGGCGCCATTGACGCGCACCGAGCCCACGCGCGTCACGACACCGCTCGCCACATCCAGCACACCGAGTCCCGCGCCGGCATCGGTGATCATCGGGAATGCTGCGCGCTTGCCATCGGGCGACCAGCGCACGTTGCCCAGCTTCACGCCGGCGGGCAGTGTGACGACCCGTGTCTGGCCGGTGGCGATCGTCAGGATCGAGAGACCGGTGCTGGTGACGGCACGCGACGGGAAGTTCGTATTGGGATTCAAGCGCTGACCGGCCATCGGGATGTACGGTGCGGCGACCTCCGCAATGCCGGGCAGCGACGGGCGATCGAGCAACAGGAGCAACGTGTTGTCCGGACTGACGGCGACGCGTGGTGTCGGCGTGGCGTCAAGGATGCTGCGGATCGGTTCAGGCGGTTGGCGATACCCATCCTGCGCACGGGCGACGACCGGGACGAGCAGTGAGACGAGAGCGACGCGACGAGCGAGGGAAAGGCAGCGCATGTGACACCCTGGTGAGCGATCCACGTGAGCAGAACGGAGATGGCGGAAGTGTACGCAGAGGCGCACCGCCGTCTACGTCTCGTCGTGGAGGCGTGTTGTGTCGCGGGGCGTGTCGGATGACTGCGCGTGGTGTGTCAGGCGATGCTTCCTTGCCACACGCCCAAGGGTGCGGTACTCTGAACTCACAATTCTGTCGTGATCTGGCCATCCGGAAGTCCGGTGAAACACCGGCGCGGCCCCGCCACTGTAAGGAACGGCTGACGAGCGTCAGCAGCATCGAGTGTCATGCCACTGCAGCGAGTAGCGCTGCGGGAAGGTGCTCGATGGTTCCGAGCCAGGAGACCGGCCCTGATCACGCCCGCAGCAGGCCCCTCGAGGGAGGGGAGCGGGGTGATCGCACGCGTCAGCCACACCCTTGGTGTGTGCGGTCGTGTTCGGCTACCCCCGTTCAGTCCATTCTGTGGACGGGCGGGTTTTTTGTTTCGTCGCGTTGACCGCGTGGCGAAACGGGTCCGGTCGTCGCAGGTGTGGCGCTGTCTGTGGGCATTCCGGTAACGCGAGGCTGCGAGGGCGGCCGCGCGTCGAGAGACTGATGTCCACATACCTCCGCACCATCGCCATCGTGGCGATCGGTGCCTCCGCCCTTGGCGCATCCGCCAGTGGGTCAGTGCTTCACGCGCAGCAGCCGCAGCGGGATTCCTCGCGCGTGCAGCGCCTGCCAAAAATCATCACGACCGCGTCACGATATGACGCGCCAGCCGAT
This sequence comes from uncultured Gemmatimonadaceae bacterium, assembly GCA_963740355.1. Taxonomy (GTDB): domain Bacteria; phylum Gemmatimonadota; class Gemmatimonadetes; order Gemmatimonadales; family Gemmatimonadaceae; genus JACMLX01. Next base: position 2,451,376 of record CAVUDW010000003.1, on the reverse strand, counting down.
TCACTGCCGCGGCGCGTGGAAGTGATCTCGCGCGTGCAACTCGATGCGACACCAGCGCTCGACATGATCGACGTGCTGAAGAAGCGCGCCAACCTCGATGTGGTGCAGTACAACGGGCTGCTCGGCGGCATCGGCATTCGCGGCTTCCGGCCGCAGGTCGGCTCGTTGCAGCAGCGTTCGATGATCCTGCTCGACGGTCGGCCGAGCGGTATCACGAATGTGGCGATGCTCGACATGCAGGATGTGGAGCGGATCGAGGTATTGAAGGGACCAGCGTCGGCGCTTTACGGATCGACGGCGATGGGTGGCGTCGTGAACGTGGTGACGCGCCGCCGCACCGGCGCACGATCGGGGCTGGCCTCGGTGTCCGGTGGAAGTTTTGGCGCGAGCGAATTTCGTGTGCAGGGCGGTGGGTTGATCGCAGGTGGTGTCGACGTGGATGTGAGCCTGCGTCGCTACGACCAACGCAACGACTTCCGCATCGGCGGTGGGAATTCCCTGCGCGGCGTGTTCGGTCGCGACAGCGCGCTCAAGATCTACCCTGCAGGCGGTGCCGCGAATCGCTATGTGCCCGACACGCTGGGCGACGGCATCGAGCGCAATTTCACGACGCTGGCATCGACCAGTGGGAACCTGCGCATTGGTGGCACCGTGGCGGGTGGCGTGCGCATCGATGTGCGTGGCGACCTGTTCGACGCACAGGATGTGGCATCGCCTGGCGATCTGTTCTCAGCCAATACGCCCTTTCCGGGCGACGGACGGAAGGATGTCCGCCGCAGCGGTGGCTCGGTGGATTTCGCGCGCAAGGCCGGAGCGCATGGATTGCTGGCGCGCCTGTTCACGACCAATGAGACTGGCGGCTACTACGACCGGCCCGACAGTGTGCGGTACATCAACTACAGCACACAGGCTCGCACGACGGGTGCGCAGCTGCAGGACGTGCTGCGCGTGCGCGACCAGCAGGTGGTGTTTGGCGTGGACCTGACGCAGCAGCAGGCCAAGTCGCGCTTGTACACCGCGGCCAACACTGAAGGCGGTACCTACAGTCCGAACAGCGAAGTGTCGTCGGTGGCGGCGTTTGGCGAAGCCCGCCTCACCGCGCTGCAGGGACGGCTGGTGGGCACCGTGGGTGCGCGTGCGGACCGAGTCACGCTGAAGCTGTTGACTACACCATTCCGCAGCGACGTGATCGCCGGCAGCGATGCGTTCAACGTGTTCAATCCCAGCGCTGGGCTGTTGTACGCGATCGGTGGTGGTGTGCGCGCGCATGGCAGCATCGGCCGGGCCTTCCTGGCGCCGGACGCCTTCGGTCGAGCCGGACTGACGCAGTCGGTGAACGCGGGCGTGGCCGCGATCACTTTCGGCAATCCATCGCTGAAGGCCGAGCAGTCGGTGACGGCGGATGTCGGCCTTGGCATCTCGCGCTTGCGTGGGGCCTTCGATGCTGACGTCACCTACTTCACGACCTCGGTCGACAATCGCATCACCACCGCGCGCGCCTCGTTCGCCGCGGGAAGCCGCCCGACACTGGCCAATGGCAACCAGGTGTCACGCGTGCAGACTTCGATCAACGCCGGTGACGCACAGATTCGTGGCCTCGAGGCAGGGGTGCGGTACGATATCGGCTCGGCCCTGGCCAAATCCTGGTCGCTGAATGCCTTCGCGAATGCCACGCGCATCTTCTCCGCCACCGAGCGCACACCCACGGTGACCGTGAATGCGGCGCAGTTCAACGGCCAGACGAACTTCTCGCCGTCGTCGATCTTCCGTGGCGTGACGATCGGTGGGCCGGAGACGGAGGTGCGGATCAAGAACGTGGCCACCGTGAACTGGAATGTGGGTCTCGAGTACGACACGCGTTCCCGTTTCCGGGTCGGTGCCCTCGGCCGGTATGTCGGCAAGCGCATCGACGATGACTTCAGCGACTTCTCCGACATCTCGAGCATCGAGTATCCGCCGTTCGCCGTCGTCGATCTGACCGCGGGCTTGCGCCTCACCTCGCGTCTGCGCGTCGACGGGCAGGTAAGCAACGTGACAGACGAGAACTATTACGAGAAGCGCGGCTACAACCTGCCCGGCCGCGCATTCACGCTTCGACTGACGACGGCGTTCTAAGACAGTTTTGCGACTGTTGCCGTACCCCTGAGCCGTTTTGCGATTGGCGGTTGAGTGGTTGCAGTTCCCCCGCAGTTCCTCCGCGGCTCCGCGTCCCCCGCGGCTCCGCGTCAGGACGTGTGGACTGGCAGGCGAAAGCGCAGCGTCGCGGCGCGCATGGTCGATCGACGAGAAATGAGAATGGTGGCGGGTTGAAACCCGGAGGCGGGTGGCGCGTGTAATATTCCACACGACGTCACTGCCTTGCGACCCGTCACCTTGGTTCACTCATGAAGATTCGTGGTTCGACTTTGTTGATGCTGGCGCTGCTGGCCGCGCCAGTGGGCGCCCAGCGGGTGCCGAAAGCTGTTGCCGCACCTGTGGCGCCGGTGAAGGGCGCAACAGTGGAAGGGATCACGGAGTACCGGCTCGCGAACGGGCTGCGCGTCCTGCTCTTTCCCGATGCGTCGAAGCCGACCGTGACGGTGAACATCACCTACCTCGTCGGGTCGCGGCACGAGGGGTATGGTGAGACCGGCATGGCGCACCTGCTGGAGCATCTGCTCTTCAAGGGGACGCCGAAGCACAAGGACATCCCGAAGGAGTTGACCGAGCGTGGTGCGCGCCCGAACGGCACCACCTGGCTCGACCGCACCAACTATTTCGAGACCGTGCCGGCTGGCGACGAAAACCTCGCCTGGGCGCTCGATCTCGAGGCCGATCGGATGGTGAACTCGTTCGTGGCCGCGAAGGATCTCGAGAGCGAGATGACCGTGGTGCGCAACGAGTTCGAGATGGGCGAGAATGATCCCGGCAGCATCCTGCGCGAGCGGATCATGAGCACCGCCTTCCTCTGGCACAACTACGCGCACAGCACCATCGGCGCGCGAGCGGACATCGAGAACGTGCCGATCGAACGACTGCAGGCGTTCTACCGTCGTTACTACCAGCCGGACAACGCCGTGCTGGTCGTCGCCGGCAAGTTCGATGAAGCCAAGACGCTGGCCCAGGTGAATGCACGGTTCGGACGGATCCCGAAGCCGGTGCGTTCGCTCGACCGCGGCAACCTGCTCTACAGCACGTATACCCGCGATCCGGTGCAGGATGGTGAGCGGTCGGTGACGCTCAAGCGCGTGGGTGACAACCAGGTGGCGATGGTGGCCTACCACATTCCATCGCTGGCACACGTGGACAACGCACCGCTGCAGGTGTTGGCCACGATTCTTGGCGCGCGCCCGAATGGTCGGTTGTACAAGGCGCTGGTCGAGGCGAAGCTGGCGAGCGACGTGTCGTCATTCACCTTCGACCTGCGCGAGCCAGGTTTGCTGTTCGCGTCGGCCGACCTGCGCACCGAGCAGAATCTCGACACCGCGCGCGCCGTGATGCTGCGCACCATCGATGGCGCGGTGACTACCACGCCGACTGCGGAAGAAGTCGAGCGGGCGAAAAACGAGCTGGTCAAGGGTGTCGAGCAGCTGCTCGACAACTCTGAGCAGGTTGGGTATGCACTCACCGAAGCACAGGCCAGCGGCGACTGGCGGCTGCTCCACATCTCGCGCGATCGCCTCAAGGCGGTGACGCCGGCCGATGTGCAGCGTGTCGCAAGCGCGTACCTGAAGCGGGACAACCGTACTGTTGGTGTCTTCATTCCGACGCCGAAGCCGGACCGCGCGGAAATCCCGGAAGGTCCGGTGATCGAGACGCTGGTACGCGGCTACACCGGTACGCAGACCGTGGCGCAGGGTGAAGCATTCAATGCCACACCGGCAGTGATCGATGCACGTACCATTCGCGCTGCGCTGCCCAATGGCATGCGCCTCACGATGCTGCCGAAGAAGTCACGCGGTGGCGTGGTCTTCGCACGCGTGACATTGCGCATGGGCACGGAGCAGTCGCTGACGAATCGTGCCACCGCCGGTGCAATGGCGGCGACGTTGCTCAGCCGTGGCACACAGGTTCGCTCGCGTCAGGCGATGAAGGACACACTGGACAAGCTGAAGGCGACCGTGCGTCCGTCGGGTGGCGCTGCGTCGGTGTCGGTCTCGATCCAGGTGAAGCGCGAGAATCTCGTGCCGACGATGGAACTGGTGGCCGAGATGCTGCGTCGTCCCGCGTTCGATTCAACGGAGCTGGAGACCGCGCGCAGCGAACAGCTGGCGCAACTCGAAGCGGGACGCAGTGATCCGCAGGCGTTGGCCGTGCTGGCGATGCAGCGTGTGATGACGCCCCGTGCGAAGGGACATCCGGAGTATGTGCCCGAGACGCTGGATGAGGCGATTGCACTCGCGAAGGGTGTCGCGCTGGCTGACGTGAAGTCGTTCCACTCGGATTTCTACGGGGCGCAGAATGGCGACCTGACGGTGGTCGGTGACATCGATGGCGCCGAGATGACGCAGCTGGCGACACGGCTGTTCGGCGATTGGCGGGCGAAGAATCCCTGGGTCCGGATGCCGAACACCTACGTGCGCAGCGATTCCGGCATGGTGTCGATCGAGACGCCCGACAAGGCGAATGCCATCTTCTTCGCGGTGCAGCGTCTCGACATCAACGATGGCGATTCGACCTATGCCGCCGCGCAGCTCGGCAGCGAGATCCTGGGTGGTGGTTTCCTCAAGAGTCGCCTCGCGGATCGGATTCGGCAGCGCGATGGCTTGAGCTACGGCGTGGGTTCGCAGCTCAACGCGGCGCCGTGGGGTCGCAACGGTGCGTTGCTGTCGTACGCCATCTATGCGCCGCAGAACATCGACCGACTCCAAGTGGCATTCCGTGAGGAGCTGGATCGCCTGCTGCGTGACGGCGTGACGCAGGAAGAACTGGATGCCGCGCGGAAGGGGTGGCTGGGTGCGCGCGATCAGGAGCTGGCGAACGACGATGAACTGGTGGGCACACTGACCATCCGTCGCGCCTACGATCGCACGTTCACCGGCTACGACCAGGCGATGGCCGACCGAGTGAAGAAGCTCACGGTGGCCGATGTGAACGCGGCGCTGCGGCGCATGATCGACCCGAAGCAGATCGTGATGGTGCGCGCCGGTGACTTCGCGGGCGCCAAGAAGAAGGCGGCGACCCCGACTCCATAACTCTCACGCGGGGTTGTCTGACACTGTCTGACAGGGCCACCAATTTCGATTGGTGGCCCTAAGTCATTCAGTGACATTGTTTTACGAAATTTGATGATGAGTACGGTAGGTGCAATGTCACCGTCAGGCAACGCCGGACTCTTGTGCACGCAAGTACCTACTTGCTTACAGGACCGGGCGGTCATATACTGGGCGTCATGTCAAATGATGTCCGCGAAAAAATCATTACCGCCGCCATGACGGCCTACGCCGAATCGGGGTTCCAGGGCGCGACCACCCGTCGCGTCGCTGAAATCGCCGGCGTCAATGAAGTCACGATCTTCCGCAACTTTGGTTCGAAGGCCGCCCTCATGGACGAGGCGCTCTTCCGCCGGGTCGCTGCCCTGAAAATTGTCGATCCCCCGCTGCCCGCCACGCCGCTCGATCCCGCCGAGGAACTGACCAGCTGGTGCGGCCAGTTTTTGACGCAGATCCGGGGCTCCCGCGAACTGCTGCGCAAGGCGATGGGGGCCAACGAGGCGCGCTTTCACGAAATGCGAAATGGCTTCGAGCCCGCCCGATGCGCCGATCGGGAAGTGCACGAATACGTCCGCGCGCTGGTGCGCGACGGATGGGTTGGCGCAGAGCTGCTCGACGACCCCGATCATGAAGAGCTGCTGACCGCCGCCCAGACCATGCTCACCGGTGCCCTCTGGGGCGACGCGATGGCCCGGGAGATGAAGGACGACGTGGATCTGTGGGTCCCGGAAACCCGGGCTGCCCGTCGGTACGTACAGGTGTTTCTCCGCGCACTTGGTGTGGCCCCTGCGGTCCACGCCACGTCGGCCTCGGCCGGCGGCGCAACTTCAACGCAAACAACGAGTCTCTCGTGAAATATTCGGCTCTGGCGGGAGTCGCCCGTCACGCCGCGCTGTCGGTGCTCTTGTTCACGATGCTGCCCACGGGTGTGGTGGCGCAGCAGGCATCGGCAGCTGCGGCACGTCCCCTCACGCTGGAAGACGCATTCCGCCTCGCGGAACCGTCGAGTGACGACGTGCGCATTGCACAGAACGCGGTCACCCGCGCCCGCGGCCAATACCTGCAGACACGTGGCTCCGTGTTGCCGCAGCTGACGGCCAGCGCGAACTACTCGCACATCATCCAGAACCAGTTCAACGCGATCACGAAGCGCTTCGCGCAGGCACCTGATCCGAATGCGCCGCCGGATACGACGACGCAATCGTTCAATCCGATCTCGGTCCTCTTTGCATCGCCGAACACCATCACGCTCGGCCTGCAGGCGTCACAGCCGATCTACCTCGACGGACGCTTCCAGCTCGCGAATCGCGTGGCGAAGGCGAACGAAGATGTCTACAAGTACGGACTGCGTTCCGCGCGAGCCAAGCTGCGCTACGATATCGCATCTGCGTACTTCGACGCCGTGATCGCGGAGAAATTTCTGCAGATCGCCGAGAGCTCGCTGGTGCAGACCGAACGCACGCTACGGCAGACGACGTTGCAGCGCCAGGTTGGCACGGTGGCGGAGTACGACCTGCTGCGTTCCCGTGTGGCGGTGGATGCCCAGCGTCCGCTGCTGATTCAGGCCCAGCAGAATCGTGACATCGCAACGTTGCAGCTGAAGCAGCTGCTCAACCTGCCGTATACCGAAACGATCAACCTCGCCACGCCAATCCAGGATGCCGACATGGATCGGGTGCTGGCGACATCGGCGCTCGACAACGACACGCGCCCGTCCGCTGGCAGCGGTCTGTCTGCCACCGGTGGACCGAGCACACTCCCCAAGATCAACCCGCGCGACACCGCGCCGGAGTCGCGTGCCGCCGTGCAGCAGGCGGCGGCGTTGCTCGTCGTGCAGAAAGGCGCACTGCGTCAGGCGCAGTTGGCGCAGGTCCCGGTGCTGAACCTGACGAGCAACTATCAGCGGTTCGCGTATCCGTCCAACAGCAACGTCGTACCCCGTTCCCTGGCGGACTTTTATCCCGCGTGGACCGTGGCACTCGGCTTCTCGGTTCCGATCTGGACCAGTGGGAAGTTGAGCGGCGACAAGATGGTGGCGCGTGCCAACGTCGCCGACGCTGAAGCCCGGTTGCATCAGGGGCAGCGGGCCGCCTCGCTCGATGTGCAACTGGCACTGAAGAGCCTCGAGCAGGCGGAAGCCAACTGGCTCGCCAGCATCGGCACTGAGGAGCAGGCGGACAAGGCGCTTCGCATCGCAGAAGTACGATACACCAACGGTATCTCGACGCAGCTCGAACTGAGCGACATCCGGAATCTGTTGATCCAGTCGCAGGCCAACCGTCTCAGCGCAGCGAAGGCGCTGCAACTCGCACGACTGCGGATCACGTTGTTGCGCGACCTGCCGCTCGGCTCGGGCGGCGGTACGGCAACGGCAGCGGGCGGCGCCAGTGCGCAGTCCACCGGCGGCGCCGCAACACAGCAGGCGAGCACGACGACGAGCAGCAGCAGCAGCGCAGGCACTACCGGCCGGCCGGAGTGATTCACATGCCAAATACCATGACAGACAATTCGATTCGCGCCTCGCGCGCACAGCAGAACAGCACCTACGCCGGCCGTCCCTTGCTGCTTGGCCTGCTGATCGCGGGCAGCACCCTTGGGCTTGCCGCCTGCGGCAAGAAGGATGCGGCCAATGCACAGACGGTCGAGCTTCCGACCATGATCACGCCTGAGAACGTGGCGTTGGTCGACACCATGCGCATCGCCAGCGGCCCGTCGATCTCCGGCGAGCTGACGGCCGAGCGCAGCGCATCGGTTCGCGCAGAAGTGTCCGGCAGTGTGGTGCAGGTCTATGTCGAGACCGGCGAGCGCGTTGCGGCCGGCACCGCTCTGGCCCGGATCGACGCCACGACCGCCAGCGCCGCCGAACTTTCGGCTCGCACAGGCGTCACGGCATCCGAGGCTCAGGCGGCACAGGCGAAGAAGGAACTGGATCGCGCCGAGCGCCTGAATGCGGCAGGTGCGATCGCCGATCGCGACCTCGAGAATGCGCGCCTGACGTATTCGACCCAGATGGCGCAGTTGGCGAATGTGAAGTCGGCATACGCGCAGGCCAACAAGCAGCTGCGTAGCGCCACCGTGCGCGCGCCGTTCGCAGGTGTCGTGGCAGGCAAGGTGGTGAGTGCAGGCGATGTGGTGCAGCCTGGCACCGAGCTGTTCACGGTGGTGGATCCGAAGAGCATGCGTCTCGAGGCTGCCGTGCCGGCGGCGCAGATCGGTGAGATCCGCATCGGCATGCCGGTGGCGTTCGCCGTCAGTGGCTATGGCGATCGCAAGTTCACGGGCAAGGTGACGCGGGTGAGCCCAGTGGCTGATCCGACGACGCGTCAGGTCTCGATCCTCGCGTCGATCCCGAACTCGGCAGGCACACTGGTCGGCGGCCTGTTCGCGGAAGGGCGTGTGAATGCCGAGTCACGCTCGGCGCTGGTGTTGCCGGCGACGGCGATCGATCAGCGTGGTGCGAAGCCGTCGGTGATGCGTCTGCGTTCCGGGCGAGTGGAGCGGGTGACGGTGGCTCTGGGCATTCGCGACGACCAGCGTGAGAACTACGAGATCACGAGCGGTCTGCAGCGTGGCGACACGGTGCTGCTTGGTGCGGCGCAGGCGATTGGTGAGGGAAAGCAGGTTCGGATTTCGTCGGTCAACGATCGCAGTGGGGCTCCGGCCGCGGCCAAGCCCACCACGGGGACGAGGTAAGCCAACATGTGGATTTCGGATTTTGCGATCAAGCGCCCACTCATCACCATCGTTGCGATGCTGGTGTTGGTGGTGAGCGGCTTGTTCGCCTACGGCAAGCTGCAGACGGACGAGTTTCCGGAAGTGGCGCCTCCCGTCGTCTTGACGACGATCGTGTATCCGGGTGCAAGTCCGGACCAAGTGGAGCGCGAAGTGCTCGATCCCGTCGAGGAGGCCATCACCGGCATCTCCGGCGTGGACAAGGTGCAGGGTGAGGCGCGTGACGGTTTCATGACCGTGATCACGTTCTTCAAGTTCGGCAAGAACATGCAGGAAGCGACGACGGAGATTCGCGATGCGATCAACCTGAAGCGCAACGACCTGCCGGCCGAAATGAAGGAGCCGATCCTGCAGAAGTTCAATCCCACCGATCGACCGGTGGTGCAGATCGCGATGTCGTCGAAGGAGTTGACGGCGCCGCAGCTGACACTGATCGCCGATCCGGGTGTCACGCGCGAACTGCGCGCGATTGCCGGCGTGGCGAAGGTGGAAGTGACGGGTGGTGTGAAGCGCGAGATGATGGTCGAGCTGAAGCCGATGGCGCTACAGGCGAACAACATCAGTGTCGGTGAAGTGGTCGCCGCGCTCCAGCAGCAGAACCTGGCGGTGCCAGTCGGCAGCCTGACGGGTGTGCTGGACGAGCGGACGATCCGTCTCAAGGGTCGCCTAGAGGACGCGCAGGATTTTGCCAACATCGCGGTGGCGCAGCGGAACGGTCAGCTGGTGCGGCTGGGCCAGTTGGCAGACATACGCGACGGTACCGAGGAGCAGCGCACGTTGTCGTTGCTTGACGGTGTCGAAGCAGTCGGTCTGCAGGTCAACAAGTCCACCGGTTACAGCACCACCGAAGTCACGACCAAGGTTGTGGCGGCGATCGAGCGGATCCAGAAGCGGATGCCGCCAGGCGTGATGCTCCAGGTGATCAAGGACTCGGGCAAGCGCGTGGATGCCAGCGTGGCGAACGTGCGCGGCACGCTGATCGAAGGCGCGCTGTTGACGGTGCTGGTGGTGTTCCTGTTCCTGAACTCATGGCGCTCCACCGTGATCACGGGCCTGGCACTGCCGGTGTCGGTGGTGGCGAGCTTCGTGGCGGTGTATGCGTTCGGCTTCACCCTCAACACGATGTCGCTGCTGGGGTTGTCGTTGGCGATCGGTATCCTGATCGACGATGCAATCGTGGTTCGAGAGAACATCGTGAGACATGTGGAGATGGGCAAAGACCACATGCAAGCGGCCATGGACGGCACCGCCGAAATCGGCCTCGCCGTGGCTGCGACGACGTTCTCGATCGTGGCGGTGTTCGTGCCGATCGCGTTCCTCGAGGCAGAAGCGGGACAATGGTTCAAGCCGTTGGCCCTGACCATCGCCTGCTCGGTGCTGGTGTCGCTCTTCGTCAGCTTCTCGCTCGACCCGATGTTGTCGGCCTACTGGCCTGATCCGCATCAGCCGGAAGACAAGAAGTGGTTCATCACCAAGTGGCTGGACAAGTTCAACCATTGGTTCAATCACCAGATCGAGAAGTACCGCGGCGTGATCTCGTGGGCGCTCGATCACCGTGTGGCGATGATGATCCTCGCGGTCGGCGTGTTCTTCGCTGCCTTCTCGCTGCCGCTGTCCGGCTTCATCGGCTTCTCGATTGCGATGGGCTTGATCCTGGTCGGTGTCTGGTTCGATACCCGAAAGGCACTGTCGGGTGGTGTTCGTATTGCACTCGGTGTGGTCTTCCTGCTGCTGGCGATCGCCAGCATTCCGATGGTTCCGAACATCGCGAAGTCGGCGATGGGCACCGAGAAGGCGAACGCCCTGCTCGACTTCGGCAAGGTGGGCGTCAGCTTCTTCCCGAGCGAGGACAACGCCGAGTTGAACGTGAAGGTTGAGACGCCGCCGGGCTCGAACCTGGACTACATGCGCCTGAAGGTGCTCGAGGCCGAGCGTATTGCGCGCCGGTATCCGGAGGTCGTGTTCACGTTCGCCACGATTGGTGGCGCCAGCGGCGCGGTGGACGCGGGCAATGTGTACGTGAAGCTGCATCCGAAGGGCGAACGCAAGGGCAAGGGACAGCTCTCGGCGGACGGCCTGGCGGAGAAGCTGCGCGTTGACATGGCGCTGATCGGCGGCGCGGTGGCGAGTGTGTACACGAACGACTTCAACGGCGACCAGAAGCAGATCCAGTTGCAGCTGCGCGGCGACGATGCACGGTCGCTGCAGGCGTATGCTGAAAAGCTCCTGCCGAAGATCAAGGCCGTGAAGGGTGCCGTGGACGTGGACCTGAGCACGAAGGGCCAGAAGCCGGAACTGACGGTGCAGGTCGACCGTGGTCTGGCGAGCTCGCTCGGCGTCACCGTGGGTTCAGTCGCGCAGTCGCTGCGGCCGGCCTTCGCAGGTGTGGAAGCAGGGGACTGGGTCGATCCGATGGGCGAGACGCGCAAGGTACGGGTGCGCTTCACGCCGGAATCGCGTGAACGCCTGATCGACCTGACGCGCTTGCCACTGGTGATTCCTGGCAAGAACGGTGGTCCGTCGAGCACGCTGCCGTTGGGACAGGTGGCCACGGTGGAGCAGGGCCTCGGCCCGGCGATCATCAACCACCTCAACCGCGACAAGCTGGTGACGGTGCAGGCGAACGTGGCTGGTCGACCGAACTCCGATGTGCTGGCCGACATCAACAAGATCATGGCGTCGGAGCCGATGCCACCTGGCGTCTCGCTCAGCCAGGGTGGTGACACGGAGAACCAGAACAAGGTCTTCGGGTCGATCCTCTCGGCGCTCGGTATTGCGATCGTGTTGATGTACATGATCCTCGTGATCCAGTTCGGCAGCTTCCTCGATCCGATCGCGATCCTGATCTCGCTGCCGCTGTCGCTGGTTGGTGTGTTCGGCGCGCTGGCATTGACGAACACGACGATCAACCTGATGTCGCTGATCGGCGTGATCCTGCTGGCCGGTATCGTGGCGAAAAACGCGATCCTGCTGATCGACTTCGCCAAGTGGCAGCGCGAAGAAGCAGGCGTGTCATTGCGCACGGCGCTGATCGAAGCTGGTGCGATTCGTCTTCGTCCGATCCTGATGACGACGTTCGCGCTGGTGGCGGGCATGTTGCCGATCGCCCTCGGCACGGGTGAAGGCGCCGACTTCCGCAAGCCACTGGGCACGGCAGTCATCGGTGGTGTGATCACGTCGACGATCCTGACGTTGATCGTGGTGCCGACGATCTACGAGATCCTCGATGGCATGCGCGCCTGGTTCGGCGCACGACTCGGGTTCAGCACGCCGCAGACGGCGGAACACGCGGTGCCGAAGGGCGCCGTGATGCCGCAGCCAGTCATGGGTGACTGATCGTCGTTGCTGGTGAGTCACGGAGAACGGGCGGGCCGAATTCGGTCCGCCCGTTCTTTTTTGACAGCGAATCGCAGAGACGCCGTTGAGCGATGCTCACGGAGTCGAACGGCGGTCTCGGATGAGGCGGAGGTCCTGGAAGTCGAAGGAGAAGTCGACGTCGGCGCTGAAGGGGGCCATGCGGGCGCTCTCGATCTGGCCGTCGGGGGAGAGCTGGAACGTGATGAAGGCGTCGGCGCGCAGCGAGCGGTCCTTCCAGCGAACGACGAAGGTGTCGAACTGCCAGTGTTGCAGGTCACCGACCAGCTCCGGTGTGGGCTGCATCGCGAGTGACAGCCTGCCGTTGTTCACTGTCACCGTGACATCGCCGTACCACTTGTCGGTGAATCGACCGGCGTAGCGTTCGATGGGCAGCGATGGCCTGGAGAGCGAGTCGCGCGAGGTGGTGGCGCCGGCAACTTGCGCCGCGACGGCAGCGCGGCCGCTGTTCTCGACGCTGTCGTAGGCGGCGCGCCAGTCGATGACGGGGGCGCCCATGAAATGATCGAGCACGCGGTTGGTGACTGACTTGAACGCGGCGCCGCTTTCCTGGTTCGTGAAGACCGCAATGCCGAGCTTGAGCGATGGGACGAAGGTGACTTCCGACACATAGCCTGGCAGGCCGCCGGTGTGGGTGGCGATCTTGGTGCCGCGATAGTCCTGCACGTCGAAGCCCAAGGCGTAGAGCTTGAACTGCGGCGCCACGGTGCCGAACACGCCCGGTTGCGGACCAAAGGGCATCGGCGTGACGCCGGTCCAGAGGGTGCGCTGTGCACGCTGTGACCAAAGACGTGTCGCACCGGTCCGACCGGAGTCGAGCTGCGTGATCAGCCACTTCGCGACGTCGTCGGCGGTGGTGTTGATGCCGCCCGCCGGGTTGGTGTTGTTGCTGGTGAGCGGCTTCACGCGCTGCAGCGTGCCATCGACGATCGCATGGGTCGATGCGACGTTGCCTCCAGCTTCGGCGTCTGAATGCCGGGTGGTCGACTGCGACATGCCGAGCGGGGTGAGGATGCGCGAAGCGATGAAGTCTTCCCATGTCTTGCCGCTCACCGCCTCGATCACCTCGCCCGCGACGAGATAGAGCACGTTGTCGTAGGCGTACGCACTGCGGAAGCTGGTGCTGAGCGGGATGTCGCGCAGCCGATGCATGATCTGCTTGCGCGTGTACGTCGACGCTGGCCACCAGAGCAGATCGCCGGCGCCAAGGCCAAGACCGCTGCGATGGACCAGCAGGTCGCGCACGGTGATCTGTCGGGTGACGTACGGATCCGACAGCGCGAATTGCGGCAGGTAGGTCACCACTGGCGCGTCCCACTCGACCTTGCCCTCGTCAACCAGCATCGCGAGAGCGGTGGCGGTGAAGGCCTTGGAGTTGGAGGCGATGCCGAAGCGTGTGCTCGCGTTCACGCGGGTGCTGTCACCGAGGGTTCGCACGCCGTAGCCGCGGGCGACGAGCACCTTGCCATCCTTGACGATCGTGACCGCCATCCCCGGCACGTTGAAGGTGCGCAGCACGCGATTCACATACGCGTCCAGGTCCACCGGCGCCGTGGCGGGAAGGCGCTGGGCCGACAGCGGCACGGTACAGAGCGTCGACAGTGGGGCGACGACTGACGTCGCGGCAAACGCGAAGGGAAGAAGGCGGCGCATCGGTGGCTGGTCGGAGGATGCTGTGGCGGGGCTGCGGGTGTGCCGCACTGCAGTGTCTCGTGTGTGCGACGCGGGCGGTAGTGGCCGCCATTGCCTCGGCGAGGAGCGATGGCGGGTCTAGATTGACGCCGTTCCAGTTCCCTTCCCTCCGACATGCCCGATGCCCGTTCGCGCCGCCGTTCCCTGGGTCGCCCCGTTTGCACTGTTCATGGTGCTGCTGGCCGTGCTCAAGCCGCTCGAGATTCCGCAGCCGTGGAATGCGCTGCTCTGGGTCGTGCTGCTGGTAGCGGCGCTGCTGGTGTTCAGCCGCGACGTGATCGACCTGCTGCCGAAGCATCTGCTGACGTCGACGGCAATCGGGGTCGGGGTGTTCATGCTCTGGATTGCGCCGGATGCGCTCTGGCCGGGCTATCGGTCGCACTGGCTGTTCGATAACGGGATCGTTGGCAGCCCGACGGCCGGCCTCGATGCGGCAGCACAGGGCGACTCCCTCACCCTCTGGCTGCGAGCGGCGCGGGCCGTCCTGCTGGTGCCGATTCTCGAGGAGTTGTTCTGGCGTGGCTGGCTGCCACGCGCGGTGGACTCGTTCGACGACTTCCGCCTTCGGCCACTCGGCAGCTTCACCACGCTTTCGTTCTGGGCGACCGCAGTGCTGTTCGCCAGCGAGCACGGTTCCTACTGGGAAGTCGGGCTGCTATGCGGCGTCATCTACAACATCTGGATGGCCAAGACCAAGTCGCTGGCCGACCTCGTCTGGACCCACGCCGTCACCAACGCCTGCCTTTCGGCGTATGTGGTGTTCGGGAATCACTGGGAGTACTGGGCTTGAGCATTCGGTGTGAAACGAAACTGCAATGAGGGGGAGGCCACGGAGCTCACGGAGTGCTCCGAGGGCAATGCTCAGTGCTTCGCGCGGCAACTAGAAACTTCAAGGGTCTTCACAAATTCATCGTAGGTGCGTGTAAAGCGGAACGCTGCTGCGGTCGCACTCCGTGAGCTCCGTGGCCTCCCCCCCATTGCAGTTGCAGTTGCCGGTGCCGTTGCACGTTCGCCGCAATCGAAAATCCTCGGTGGTCCCTGGTCTTCCGCAGTTTCTTGGATGAAGGTCTCCTCTTTCAGGATCGTTCATGCGCAAAGCTGATGAAATCGACTATCGCCTGATCGGCGATGATCTGCAGGCAGTGATCGTGACCCTCGACCCGGGCGAAGCGGTGACGGCGGAGGCGGGGGCGATGATGTACATGGAGGACGGCATCCGGCCGATCACGACGCTCGATCCGAACAACGAAGGCGGCGGGCTGCTCGGCAAATTGATGGGCGGCGCGAAGCGTGTGTTGTCGGGCGACAGCTTCATGATGACGGTGTTCATCAACGAAGCGAACCAGCGACGCGACGTGGCCTTCGCCAGTCCGTTCCCGGGGAAGATCCAGGCGGTGAATGTGCTCGACTGGGGCGGCACGATCATCGCCCAGCGCGACGCATTCCTCGCTGGCGCGCGCGGCCTCGACGTGAGCATCGCGCTGCAACGCAAGATCGGCGCAGGCTTCTTTGGCGGCGAAGGATTCGTGCTGCAGAAGATCAGCGGCGATGGACTCGCCTTCCTGCACGCGAGCGGCACACTCGTCCAGCGCGACCTGCAGCCCGGTGAAGTCCTCCGCGTCGACACGGGGTGTTTCGTGGCGATGCAGCCCAGCGTGGAGTACGACATCGAGATGGTGAAGGGGATCAAGACCGCGTTGTTCGGCGGTGAAGGCCTCTTCTATGTACGGTTGCGCGGCCCAGGCCGGATCGTGCTGCAGACGCTGCCGTTCTCGCGACTCGCCGATCGCATCATCGCCGCCGCACCTGCGGGTCGCACCGGTGGCGGATCGCGCGGAACGATCGGGTCACTCGGCGCGCTGCTCGGTGACGAGTAGCGCCGAGTGCCGTATGATGTGAGAGCAGCGTGCCGCGTCAGGCCAACGACGCGGCGCGTTGCAGTTCGTCCCACGCCAGTGTGACGTGCTCACGCATCGTTAGGATGTTGCCGATCGCGAGGCGCAGGACATAGCGGCCGTTGAGGCGCGTGTGCGAGAGGTAGACACGCCCGGCGGCGTTTACGGTCGCGAGAATTTCTGCATTCCTGGCATCCGCGTCTTCGTCACGCAGATCGGCTGGCGCAAATCGGAAGCAGACCAGCGAAAATGGCACAGGGGCACAGAGCGTCCACGACGGATCACTCTCGACACGCACGGCGAACTCGCGTGCGAGTGCGCAATGCTCGCGGAGTCGCGCTGCAAGCCCGTCGGTGCCGAACGCGCGCATCACCATCCACAACTTCAGCGCGCGGAAGCGACGGCCCAGCTGCACGCCGTAGTCCATGTAATTCACGACCTGTGAGTCGCGCGCGGTGACGAGATATTCGGCCACCAGCGAAAAGGCGCGCCGCAGCACATCCTGATGTCGGGTCCAGAACGCGCTGCAATCCATGGTGGTGAACAACCACTTGTGTGGATTGGTGACCACGCTGTCGGCGCGATCGACGCCGGCCAGCACATGCCGGAATTCCGGTGCGATGCCCATCACGCCGGCGTAGGCGGCATCGACATGGAACCAGACTTTCTCGCGTTCGCAGAGATCGGCGATGGCCGGAATCGGGTCGACGCTGGAGGTGCTGGTGGTGCCCACGGTCCCGACCACGGCCAGCGGACACATGCCGGCCGCCCGATCAGCTGCGATGGCTGATTCCAGCGCATCGATGCGCATGCTGAACGCGTCGTCCACCGGGATCTTGACCACATTATCGGTGCCGATGCCAAGCGTGATGCAGGCCTTGTCGACCGACGAGTGTGTGTGTTCGCTGCAATACACGCGCAACACGGGGATGTCGGCGCGACCCGCCATGCCCTTGCGACGGATATCGAAACCAGCCGCTTCGCGTGCGGCGGCGATACCGAGCATGGTCGACATGGACGCGGTGTCGGTGATGATCCCGAACCAGTCCTTCGCATTCGGCAGCCCCATCGCTTCCCAGAGCCATTCCAGCACGCGCTGTTCGAGTTCGGTGGCTGCGGGGCTGGTGACCCAGAGCATCGCGTTGGCGTTCAGCCCCGATGTCAGCACCTCGCCGAGCAGCGAGGGGACGCTGCTCGAGTTGGCGAAGTAGGCGAAGAAGCTGGGGTGATGCCAGTGCGTGATGCCCGGCACGATGATCCGTTCGACATCGTCGAGGATCGCAGCGAGCGGCTCCGGCGCACTCGGCGCCGACGCCGCGAGCTGGTCGGCGATAGTCCCTGGCGTGACCTGACTGAGCACCGGCGGCAGCGCGCCGCCGTCGTGCAGCCGACGGAAAAGGGCCAGGATCTGGTCGACCCCCGCCTCGAGCACGGCGGGGTCGAAGTCGCCGAGCGGCGGGGCCGGCGACAGAAGCGGAGAGGTTGGCGCGATGGTCATCGGGGCACAGTCTAAAACAAAGGATCAAAAGCAAATGAGCGGGAGGCCACGGAGCTCACGGAGTAGCTCCAGATTCAGAGGTTGGCTCTACCCCAGCTCTGCTTTGATCGCGTCCGCCGCTAACCCGCCGTGCAGTGCAGAAGGTGGCGAAGGCAGACGCGCGCGATCGGCGCACTCCGTGAGCTCCGTGGCCTCCCCCCCCATTGCTGTTAGCGATGCCCGCGAAGACGGACGCGCGCGATCGGCGCACTCCGTGAGCTCCGTGGCCTCCCCCCCATTGCTGTTAGCGATGCCCGCGAAGACAGACGCGCGCGATCGGCGCACTCCGTGAGCTCCGTGGCCTCCCCCCCCATTTCTGTTAGCGATGCCAGCGAAGACAGACGCGCGAAGATCAGAGCACCCGTGAGCTCCGTGGACCCCTAGCGGCAGTCGGAACACGAGCAGAGCAGGAATTTGCTCGGACTCACCCCTCCCATGCCGGACCGGGTCGGTATAGCTTTGTGGGCTACGATTACCAGTACCTCGCGAGGAGCATCATGGCCGCAAAGGGCAAGCGCATCAAGATCAAGCTGCGCAGCACGGAATCACCGTACACGTACCACAAGACCAAGAACGCACGTCTGCATCCTGAGCGGATCGAGATGAAGAAGTACGATCCGATCGCGAAGAAGCACGTCCTGTTCAAGGAAACCAAGTAAGGTTCCGCGCGATGCGCGGAGCCCGGCACCAGCGCCTGTTTTTGGCTGCGGTGCCGGGCTCCTTTGCGTATGGCAAGTCGAGGATGTGAGGGGCGTGTAGGGCTGTTGGGATGTCCGGGCAGGTCCGTCCGGCGAATCACTGACAGTCGTTCGATGTCCCAGACCGACATTGCTGGCTGAGAGGCGACTCGCAGCCGCGTACCGGCGCCTCTCGCGATTCGGTCGCCGACTACCGTGCGACGGTCGCGTCCGTACGCGCCACCTGCTGCGCGGGTGGGAGACCGGAATGTCTGGTACCGTGAAGGCATCGTTCCCCACGGCGCGCAGCGCGCCATTGGCGCCAATCGGTCGTGTGCTGGTGGCGACCGATACCTCGCTCGCGGCGGATGGTGCGCTGCGCGTCGCTGACGCGTTGTCGCGACGCGACGGGGCGAATGTTGCGGTCATCAGCGTCGTGGAACCGATGACATACCCGATGCCAGTGAACGACCTCGCACTGGCACCGACTGCCGTTCCGAGTGCCGAGGATGCGGCGATCAGTGCGCGTCGCGCGGCGGTCGTGCTGCAGTGCGAACGACTCGCGCTCCCTGCGCCAGCAGACCTGTTCGTGGAATGCAGCGTGCCCCTGAGTGGCATCCTCTTCCACGCCGTCGCGAAAAAGGCAGAGCTGATCATCCTCGGGCTCGGTCGCCACAAGGCGGTAGACCGTCTCTTCGGAACCGAGACCGCATTACACGCGGTGCGGGAGGCGGATGTGGCGACGTTGGCGGTGCCGGAAGCCATGACGAAGCTGCCGCAGCACGCCGTGGTCGGCACGGATTTCGACGGCAGCAGCCTGGCCGCCGCCCGCGCTGCCGCCCGCCTCGTCGGGCCGCATGGCAAGCTCACCTTCGTCCACATCGATCCGCTGGCAGAGCCATTGCCGGCGATGCTCGCGGACTGGCCGCCGCACGTTCTCGATCGCCTCAACGAGGCGTTCGGGCGCATGATTTCGCAGCTCGAGCTGCCGGAAACGCTCGAGATCGAGACGATCGCGCTGGCCGGCAACATCGGGAGGGAGCTGGTGTTCCATGCCACCCGAATCAATGCCGACCTGATCGCCGTCGGCCGCCACTCACGTTCGCTGGTGGAGCGCATGGTGCTCGGTAGCGCGGCCACTCGCGTCGTGCGCACGGCAACCTGCGCAGTGATGGTGGTGCCGCGCGATTCGTGACACTCGTTCCGCATTCGAGGCCGATGACGCTGCCCGCATCTGGCGGCGATCCACGTGCGAACAGATGACAACCGGACGACATTGATCAGCCACGCCGCGTTCTCGGCGGCATTCGTCGTGCACCAGACCCCCGAGGATTCATGCGCGCTCGCGCAGTGCAGGTCGCAGTATTGCTGTGCCTCTGCAGCGCCGCTGCTTCGGCGCAGGTCACGTCGGCCAGTGGTCTCATCGATGGACGCGTTCGTTCAGCGTCCACGGAGCAGCCGGTAGCGGGCGCCACACTGCGTGTGGTGGGCACAGACCTGGTGGTCGTCAGCGGCGATGATGGGCGGTTTCGACTGCGTGCGCCGGTGGGTGTCGTGCGACTCGAGGTGCGCGCCATCGGGTTCGCGCCGATCACGCGTGGTGACGTCGTCGTCAGCGCCGGCAAGCCCACCACGCTGGTGATCGACCTGCAGCCGCGCGTCGTGCAGCTGGCGACGGTGGACGTGCAGCCGAGCTACTTCGAGCCCGCGCGCGAGACACCGGTCAGTACGCAGCGATTCACCGCCGAGGAGATTCGTCGCACGCCTGGGGTGCAGGAGGATGTGATTCGGGCGGTCTCGGTATTGCCTGGCGTCGGCGTGACGACGGCCGGCCGCAACGACCTGGTCGTGCGTGGTGGCGCCCCGTTCGAGAATCTCTTCGTGGTAGACAACATCGAGGTGCCGAACGTGAACCACTTCGGCACGCAAGGATCAACCGGTGGGCCAGTGTCGCTGATTCCGATCGAATTCGTGCGGGACGCGGCACTGAGTGCAGGCGGCTTCGGGGTTCGATACGGCGATCGCACCTCGAGTGTCACCACCATTGCGTTGCGCGAAGGAAACCGTGCACGCCGCGCCACGACTCTCAACCTCTCTGCCACAGGGTTTGGCGCAATTGCCGAGGGGCCGCTGCCCAACGATGGTTCACTCTTGGTGAGCGTGCGCCGCAGCTATCTCGACTTCGTCTTCAATGCGGTGGGGTTTCCCTTCATCCCGTCCTACACGGATGTCACAGTGAAGGCGGTGCAACGGCCATCGGCACGCGACGAAGTGTCCTTCCTGCTGGTGGGCGCGCGTGACCGCATTCGGCTCAAGAACGAGACTGCTGACAACCGCTTCGACAACTCGACGGTGCTGGGCTCCTCGCAGGATCAGTACATCGCGGGGATCACGTGGAAGCGTCTGTTGTCGAATGGTGTGGTGACGACGACGCTGGGCCGGACGTGGAGTCGGTTCGACGCCTCACAGAGTGACAGCACCAACCCGCCGCAGCGAATCTTCGGAGCGCAGTCGACAGAGGGTGAAACGTCATTGCGCACCGACCTCACGCTGCAGCTGTCGCCGCGTGCCGAGCTGACGGCAGGCCTGATCGGCAAGTACGCCGGCGAGCTGCAATACGACATCACATTGCCAGGCGGGTCGCGGCTGGACCAGAACGGCGTGCCCCAGCCGCTGCGAGTGGACACGACGTTCGCGACCTACAAGCAGGCGGCTTATGTACAAACGAGCCTGCAGCTGAGCGACCAGCTTCGCCTGACCCTTGGAGCGCGAGGGGACTGGTACCAGTTCCTGCGCAATGCGGTGCGGCTGGCGCCGCGTGCATCGCTGGCGTGGAGCCCGGATGACGCCAACACATTCACGCTCGCGGGTGGCCAGTATTACCAGGCACCGCAGCCAATCTGGCTGGTTGGTGATGCGTCGAATCCGCGCACGCTCAAACCACTGCGAGCCGATCAGGTGGTGGCTGGCTGGCAACGATTGCTGCGCGCCGACCTCAAGCTGCAGGTCGAGGGATACGTGAAGTCGTATGTCGACTACCCGGGCCGCGTATATCGACCGAGTGCGGTATTGCAGCCAAGTGGATTCGACGATGTATCGAATGACATTCCGTACGGGCTCGAGCCGTTGCAGCCGCGGGCCACGGGTACGGTGCGCGGTGCCGAAGTGCTGCTGCAGAAGCGATTGAGCGACATACCGGTGTATGGCCTGATCAGTGCGAGCTACAACCGCACGCGTTTCCGCAGCCTCAGTGGTGCCAGCGCGATCGGTGCGTTCGATTCGCCGCTGGTGTTCAACGGCCTGCTTGGCTGGCGCCCGAATCCACGCTGGGAGTTCAGTGGCCGCGTGCGCACCGCTGCGGGACTACCCACGACGCCGTTCACGACTGACGGGCGCCTCGATTTCGCGCGATACAACGAAGGCGAGCGACTGCCGACGTTCTTTGCGCTCGATCTGCGTATCGATCGCCGCTTCGTGTTCCGCCGCTCGCAGCTGGTGACCTACCTCGATGTGCAGAACGCGACGGCGCGAAAGAACATTTCGCAGATCGCATGGGACGCGCGACTGCGCGCGCCGAAGCCGAACGAGAGCATCGGCGTGTTGCCAAGCATCGGGATCAACTGGGAGTTCTGATCCCGATGCTCGTCGCGAGATTGCCGCTAGATCAGGTACGCGTCGCCGGATTCGGGGAGGATGTAGGCGATGTCGAGGCGGGCGACCCACTCCTTGAGGTGCGTGCGGAGGGCGAGGGGGATGGGGCGGGTGTCGGCGATGAGCAGCTGCGTCTGGCGGAGCGCGTGCAGGGTGGCGCCGTCGATCGGCGTCTCGGCCAGTGCCTTCGCCTGGTCGAGCGTCAGCGTCAGTGAGTCCGGGTGGTAGCGCGAAATCGCGCGCACGATCGTGGTCGACGACGGATTCAGCTCGCTCGGCACCACCATCACCTGGCGGGCCGCGATGCCCGGGAGGAGGTCGAGCAGTACGCCGGTGGAGGACTGCGCCGGGGCAGCGCAGTAGCGCACACTCTGCCGCTTGATGCCGAGTTTGCGCCGCAGGGTGCTGCCGAGCCTGCCGATGGTCTGGGCGTTGATTGCGAAGGGCGGGTTCTCGCTGCCGCCGTCGACCAGGACCCGGACCTGAGGCCCGGCAGGCTGCATCACGTCCCGAAGCTGTACCGAGAGGCGCATCGGAAGCGCCGCCGGGGGTTCATGCGGGAGGCCCGGCGAGAGGCCGACGCCGACCAGCGGGTTCGGACGCCAGACCAGTGCGGCACCCGAATCCGTGACCAGCGGCCCTTCCGCGATCCGGCGATGATCGCTGCACGGCCAGTAGACGAAGCCGCCGATGATGGCGGCGAGGGCGTCGACCACGCGACTCACACCCACGGCGTCGCTGGCGATGGCGTCGCCGCGGCGCATCCCGGCGCGCTGCAATGCATTCACCCGGTGCTTCACCAGTTCGAGCAGCGAACCGCCGGCAACCATCAGGTCACCACCGTCCTCGCGGCTGCGGGCGACGCAGATTGTGGGGGCTGGTGACGCCTGAAGGATGGCCGTCAGGCGGCGCTGCAGCCCGGACGGGTCGTTCGGCGAGAGGCGATCGGCGGCGCCGGGAAGCGAAGACTCATGCATACTGCGGCAGGGCAAAGGGCTGCGTGCGGTGGCGTGCGGCTCGTTCCCGAGTATCGGCCCACGACGACGACCCCTTCACGCCACCGCCTGTTTGTCGGCGAGATTGGTCGGCCGGCTGGCCTGGCGGTTCGTCATCCGGAGGTTGGTCACCAAGTGGAACCCGACTGGGTGCCGGACCGTAAGGCCACTCGTCGCCGACGTTCACTCCCGCTGAGCCTATGCTGATCCCCGCGCTGTTCCTTCTCCTGCAGCAGCCGACGCCCCCCGCGGCGCCTGCCCAGCCTGATCCGGTGCGCCGCCGTCCGGTGACTTCGGAGCTCCAGTCGAGCGCCTTCCCAGACACGGCCACACGCAACCTCTTCATGCTCGCGCGTCGCGCCCGGATCGCGCAGGACTCGGCGTTGCGCGGTTACGACGCGAAGACGCAGGCTCGCATCACGGTGAGCATGGGCACGTCGGCGTTGCTGCGAAACAAGCTGCTGTTCCGCACCGAAAACGTGTCGAACGTGAAGTGGCGTCGCAGCCAGGGGATGTGGATCGAGCCGCTGGCGTCACGCACCACGGTGCCGATGTCGAAGAACGTGAACGTCAACGGCGTCGCAGCCTCGCTCATCCCGGTGCCCTATTTCCCGGGGCGCGAACAGCTCTGGATGCCGAGTACCGACATGGCGACCGTGCGTCGCGACGTGGATGAAAGCGAGGGCTTCATCCATCCGCTCGCCCGTGGCAGCGAAGCGTACTATCGCTACCAGATCGGCGACTCGATCCGGATTCGACTGCCGAGTGGCGAAGGGCTGACGCTGCGCGAGCTGAAGGTGATCGCACGCAAGCCGGAGTGGCGCAGTTTCGTGGGCAGCTTCTGGTTCGACTCGCGCAGCGGATCACTGGTGCGCGCTGCTTACCGGTTGTCGGCGCCGCTTGAAATCTGGAACGAGGCGCTGGCCGATGTGAAGAAGGACATCGAAGACGCGGAGCGTGATACGACCGCGGCGCGAGCCAAAAAGGTCAAGGATGCGAAGGAGGACGCGCCGCCGGGTTGGGTCCGCGGGTTGGTCAATCCGCTGCGATTCGACATCAATCTCGTGACGGTGGAGTACGCGCTGTACGAAGGAAAATTCTGGTTGCCGCGCGTCAATCGTGCGGAGGGCAACACGCAGGCGATGTTCATGCACATCCCGATCCGGATCGAGGAGAGCTACAAGTACGACGATGTGGATGGCACCGCGCCGCTGCCGCCGATGCCGACACTGGCCAGCGCGCGTCGCACCAGCGCCAGCATGCAGGTGTGTGCCCCGCAGTGTGAGGACGTGGTGACCGACGATGATTTCGACAATCGCGTGCCGCGCGTGCGGCGTCGCCAGATCGTGGACTCACTGCTGCGCTCCCGCGGGTATGAGCCGCCACTGATCGCTGACACATCGGCGACGGCCGCACGCACCAAGCTGATCGGCGATTCGCTGTACGGTGTGTTGCGCGACTCGGTCTGGAAGGTGATCGTGGCCGAGCGGCATGTGGTGCGCGACTCGTTGCTGCGCGCGGCGGGACGGACGGTGCCGGCAGAAACCGACTCGTCCCGTGATGCGCGTCGGGAGCGCCGCTTCGGTGATTCGCTCTATCGTGCGTCGACTCGTGTGGCGCGCCGCAAGGTCCGCGACGCAGAATGTGCGGCCTCGGGCGGGTACTACACGCGAGTCGAGACCCGCTACGAAGGCGCGCTGCAGTATGCCGTGAAAATCCCGTGCGATTCCACCGTGCTGGCGTCGTCGAAGGAGCTGCCGAAGTCGCCGTACGACCCGAACGAGGAAGTGTTCTCGCAGCGCGATGCCTCGGCGCTGGCCAGTTCGTTGGGGTTGTCGCTGCAGCCGGCGTTCGGACCACAGCCGCTCCAGTTCGACTACTCGATCAATCAGCAGCGCTACAATCGTGTCGAAGGCTTTTCACTCGGCACGGAAGTGACGTGGCCGCTGGGTGCAGGCTACACGGCGTCGGGGAACGCGCGAATAGGAGTGGCTGACTGGCAACCGAATGCCGAAGTACGCCTGGCGCGAAGCAATGGCCGAACGACCATTCAGGGCGCCGTCTTCCGGCGACTCAGTTACACCAACGACTTCGGCGATCCGCTGAGCGTCGGTTCATCGCTGGCGACGCTGCTGTATGGGCGTGATGAAGGTTTCTACTATCGCAATGCGGGCGCCGAGGTGACATGGACGCGGCCGACCTCGACCGGGTTGATCAAGTGGCGCGCATTCGGTGAACGGCATGATGCGGCGCGCAAGCGGTGGAATTTCAACGTCGCGAATGCCTTCAGCGACAATCGCTTCATGCCGGCCAACATCGTCGCCGAGGAAGGGCAGGTGGCTGGCGGCTCGGGCGAATGGCATGCGAGCTACGGCATCGACCCCAGCGGCTGGAACCTGGTCACCGATGTGCGTGCCGAGGCGGCGGGTGGTTCGTTCAATTATGCACGCGGGTTGGCCGACATCACGGTGTCGCGTCCGCTGTTCGGCAAGTTCTCCTTCGGCCAGACGGCGAGTGTCGGCACCGCCACCGACAGCGTGCCGCTGCAGCGCCAGTTCTACATGGGTGGCTTGCGCACCGTGCGCGGTCAGCTGGCCGGCACCCGGATCGGCAACACCTATTGGCTGTCACGATCCGAGATCGGCTACGGCTCGTCGGCGTCGAAGCAGACGGCATTCCTCGACCTCGGTTGGGCCGGCGATCGGAGCAATTTCACCACGCCGGGGCGGCCGATCGCTGGCTACGGCTTCGGGTCGTCGTTCGTGGAAGGACTGTTCCGTGTGGATGTCAGCCGCGGGATTTATCCGCGGAAGGGGACGCGCGTGGATCTGTCGCTGGGAGCAAGATTTTAATGTGGTCCGTCGAGTCGAGGCTTCCGTTTCGGGGCCTCGACTCGGGTAGATTGTGCGCATGCAGCGCATCATGATCAGGGCCAAGATTCACCGCGCGACGGTGACCGACGCAGACCTGCACTACGAGGGGTCGCTGACGATCGATCGCGACCTGCTCGACGCGGCGGATCTCAGGGTGTACGAGAAGGTCGCGGTGGTGAACGTGAACAACGGCGCGCGCTTCGAGACGTATGCGATCGAAGGGGCGCGTGGGAGCGGCGAGATCAAGCTCAATGGAGCTGCGGCGCGCATGGCACAGGTGGGCGACCTGGTGATCATCATGGCGTTCGGCGTGTTCGAGGAGGGTGAGCTGCCGGAGAATTTCGAACCGCGCAAGGTGTTCGTGGACGCGCAGAATCGGATGACGCAGGCCACTGGGGGCAGGTAAGCCGGTGCCGCCGCGGGCACCACGTCGTCGCACGACGGAAACGCCGAAGTCGGACTGGCGTGACGGTGATCCGCAGTTGCTGCGCGTGAGTTATGCGTTGCCACGCTGGGCCAGCGCGGAGCGCTTTCCCTTCTCGGTGCCGACGATCGCGTCGATGACGACGCTCGACTTCGATGCCCCGGTCACCTGCTTCGTGGGTGAGAACGGGTCCGGGAAATCGACGCTGCTGGAGGCGATCGCCATCGCGGCCTCGCTGCCGTCCGCCGGTGCGGCGAATCGCGCGCAGGACGATCCGACGCTGGCCGAACAACTCTGGCTGTCTCGCGCCTTGAAGCTCACCTGGCGTACGCGCAACAACCGCGGCTTCTTCCTGCGCGCCGAGGACTTCTTCGGCTTCCAGAACCTGCTCAAGCGCGAGCGCCTCGAGTTCGAGCAGACGTTGCAGCGCATGGAAGAGGAATACGCCGACCGTTCCGCGCATGCCAAGGGCCTTGCAATGGGCCCGCTGAAGGCGAGCATGGGCGAGATGGAACGACGCTACGGTGCCGACCCGGACGCCAGGTCACATGGTGAAGCGTTCCTCAACTTCTTCCAGCAACGGCTCGTCCCGAAAGGCCTCTACCTGATGGACGAACCCGAAGCCGCGCTCTCACCGCAGCGACAGCTCGCCCTGCTGGCGATGATGTTCGACCTCGTGGCCGACGGTGCGCAGTTCATCATCGCGACACACTCGCCGATGCTGCTCGCGTTCCCCGGCGCGCGGATCTACTCCTTCGATGAGTCACCGATCAGCGAAGTCGCCTGGACCGACACCGACCACGTGCGCCTCACGCGCGAGTTCCTCGCTGATCCCGAGCGCTACCTGCGAAACCTGCGCGGCTGAAGCAGTTGAAGCGCCGATGTGTGATCAGGAAATGCGGAGCCGGCCTTCGGACATGAGGACGGCGTGGCCGCCGACGCGGACGGCGGTGATGGTGGTGGACGACTTGTCGACCTCGATCTCGAGCTTGCTCGGCCGGCCCATCTCGATGCCTTGTTGCGACACCCAGCGGAGAGTGCCGGTGCGCGGCGTGCGCGCGGCGAGGTAGCCGCCGAGGGCGGCGTTGGCGCTGCCGGTGGCGGGATCTTCGGGGACGCCGTCGTCGGGGCAGAAGACGCGGCAATGCACATCCACGCCCGGGACGTCATCGACTGATGCAAAGACCATCACCATCGCGCAGTCGGTGCCGCGCATCGTGCGGGCGAACACCGGCTCGCTGATCCGTGCGCGCGCGACAGCATCACGTGACGCCAGCGGGATGATGAGGAACGGCAATCCACAGGACGTGACCGCCGGCAGGTACTGATCGCCGGCCACCACGTCGTCCACCGAGAGGCCGACCAGGTCGGCCGCCAGCGCACGATCGATCGGGGGCTTCTCCACCGGCATCATCGCCACCGACAGCTGCGCCCACTCCGGCACACCGTCACGCAACCGCACGGTGACAGGCACGGGCCCCACGTTTTCGCCGAGGACGACGTGCACCGTGTCGCCGTCGCTCGGGGCGTCGCCCGAGAAGACGAGGGCGATCGCCGTCCCGACGGTGGGATGCCCGGCGAACGGCACTTCGCCGCCGGGCGTGAAGATGCGCACACGCTTCGTGGTCTCAGCCGTCTCGGCTGGCAGCACGAAGGTCGATTCCGAGTAATTGAACTCGCGCGTGACCTGCAGCATCTGCTCGCTGCTCAGACCACGCGCATCGAGGATCACCGCCAGCGGATTGCCGCCGAACCGCTGGTCGGTGAAGACATCGAGTGTGAAATAGTGCACGAAGAGCGGATCACCGCCCGACGCACTGCTCACCAGCGTGTCGCTCATTCCGCGAGGAACGGATAGCGCCACTCCGTCGGCGGTACGAAGGTTTCCTTGATCGAACGGGCGCTGACCCAACGCATCAGGTTCATCTTCGAGCCCGCCTTGTCATTCGTGCCCGAGGCGCGTGCGCCACCGAACGGCTGTTGTCCGACCACGGCACCGGTCGGCTTGTCGTTGATGTAGAAGTTGCCAGCGGCGTTGCGCAGCACCGACATCGCGTCCAGCACCGCCTGCTTCTCGCGTGCCCACACGGCACCGGTCAGGGCGTACGGGCTGGTCGCATCCACGAGGTGCAGCGTGTCGAGCCACTTGTCGTCGTCATAGACATAGGCCGTGATGATCGGGCCGAAGATCTCCTCGTTCAGCATGCGGTGCGACGGGTCATCGGTCCGCACGAGGGTCGGCTGCACGAAGTAGCCGATCTCGTCGTTCGCGGTGCCGCCGGTGATCACTTCGCACTCCTTCTTCGCCAGCGCCAGGTACTCGGTGTGCTTGTCGAAGGCGCGCTTGTCGATCACGGCACCCATGAAGTTCGTGAAGTCACGCACATCGCCGACCTTGATCTCACTCGTCATCTGCGCCACATGCTCACGCACCGTGGGCCAGAGCGACTTCGGGACATAGACGCGGCTGGCGGCCGAACACTTCTGGCCCTGGTACTCGAAGGCCCCGCGGACGATGGCCACCGCGAGCGCGATCGGGTCTGCCGAGGGATGGGCGACGATGAAGTCCTTGCCGCCCGTTTCACCGACGATGCGCGGATAGCTGCGATAGCTCCCCATGTTGCGGCCGACCGTCTCCCACATGCCGTTGAACACACCCGTGCTGCCGGTGAAGTGCACACCGGCGAGGTCGCGATGGGTGAGCAGGGCGTTCGAGATCGGCGCCGGATCACCGGGCACGAAGTTGATCACACCCGGCGGCAGGCCTGCCTCTTCGAGAATCTGGAAGACATTCCAGGCCGACAGCATCGCGGTGCTGGCTGGCTTCCAGATGACGGTGTTGCCCATCATGGCAGGCGCACCGGAGAGGTTGCCGCCGATGGCCGTGAAGTTGAACGGCGAGACGGCGTAGATGAACCCTTCCAGCGGGCGGTAGTCGGACTGGTTCCAGGTGGCGCTCGTGCTTACCGGCTGTTCGGCGTAGATCTCCTGCGCGAAGGCGGCGTTGAAGCGCCAGAAGTCGATCAGCTCGCAGGCCGCATCGATTTCGGCCTGGTGCACCGTCTTCGACTGGCCAAGCATCGTGGCCGCGTTGACGGACGCCCGTCGCGTCGTCGTCAGCAGTTCAGCCGCCTTGAGAAAGACGCCGGCGCGATCTTCCCAGCTCCAGGCGGACCATTCCTTTCGGGCTGCGGCACAGGCCTCGACCGCCGCGGCGACCTCCGCCGGGCCCGCCTTGTGGAAGTCGGCCACGACATGGCGATGCATGTGTGGCATCACCTGCGTGCCCTTGTTGCCCGTGAAGATCCGCTTGCCGCCGATCACCACCGGGATTTCGGCCCGTTCCGTGGACATGCTCGTGAGACGGGCCTGCAGTTCGGTCCGTTCCGGCGAATTCGGGGCGTAGTTCCGAACCGGTTCGTTGATCGGGGCAGGAATTCGACGGGAGCCGGCGAACTGCGAGGCTCCAACGGGCGCGACGAGAGGTGGCGTCATGGCTGAGCAGAGTGGCGGAGCAAAGTGGCGGAGCGGGTGGAAATGGCCGGGCCCCGCAGCGTACGCACGGCCCGTGCTGCAAACGTAATGGCCGCCACGGCGATGCTCGTGACCGCAGCCGGACTGCCATTCCCGCCGAGGGCCGCGACCGACTTGCGTAGATTACGGAATGCCCGTTGCTCCAAAGTGCTTGATTGCCGTCTCCCTGCTGGCCGGCTGTTCGTGGGACGCACCGCCGGTGGAGTGGCAGGCGCCCGCGATGATCGCGTCGGTCACCGATTCCACGACCGGCTACACCGCGCGCTGGGCACCTGGCGCGACGCCCGAGGTGGTCGTGTTGCCGGCCGGCGTGGCCGCGCCGGCCCCCGAGAGCACCGTCGGCGCTTGTCCGGGATCGACCGTCGAGTCACCGGTGGTGCGCGGGGCGAAGTGGTCCGCCTGGTGGCGAATCCGGCCCGACAGCAGCGCCGTGTTGATGGCCGCGGCACACGATTCGACCGGGGCGCTGCTGCAGCGCATCACGGTCGATTCGGTGGACCGGGCGCTGCTGGGCTGCGCGCGACCGACACCGGCGCTGACGGTCGACAGCGCCAACGGCTACGTGCACGTCGGCTACTGGATGGTCGCGCCGGAAGGCCCCGGGCTTTTTTATTCGCACCTGAT
The DNA here is from genome assembly GCA_963740355.1 of uncultured Gemmatimonadaceae bacterium. Taxonomy (GTDB): domain Bacteria; phylum Gemmatimonadota; class Gemmatimonadetes; order Gemmatimonadales; family Gemmatimonadaceae; genus JACMLX01. The sequence goes on along the minus strand of CAVUDW010000003.1, from coordinate 2,421,175 downwards.
GGATCCGCGATTGCAGCGCTTCGAGGTGCCGATTGCGATCGTGTACGGCGAAGAGCCGGTGCGCGTCGCGGTGGCGAGTCGCGGTGACACCGTCGCAATCGCGTACGAAGATCCGAACAGTGAAGTGGGACGCATCGCGATGAGCCTGTCGCTCACCTCGGGTCACCTCTTCGAGCAGACGGCGCGACTCATTCCGGTCAGCACCAGCTCGCAGCAAGCGTCAGCGCCGCAGATCATCCGCCTCTCGGGTGGGCAGCTCTGGGTGGGATGGAAAGAAGCCTCGCAGTCGGGCAGTGCGTACCTGTTGCGGCGCGCGCAGATCGTGACGCGGTGACGCTCCGGTAGAAGCTGGTGCACACACCGAATGGCGGACGGTACATCAGTTCGCACGTTGCACGGAACTTCACACGACAGGACCCATGCCTCGACTGATTGGTGCACACACGATTGACGCTGGCGGGATCCCGATGGCGGCGCGCCGCGCGGGCAACGCGGGGGCGACGGCACTGCAGATCTTCAGCGCAGTTCCCAAGTTCTATAACGAGAAAGTCGGGGTGAAGCCGGAACGGATCAAGGCCTTTCACGCCGCACTGGAGGAGGCCGGCATCGCACGGTCGTCGGTGATCGTGCACGCCGGCTACGTGCTCAATTGCGCCACTCCCGAGGTCGAGAAGTGGGAACGTGCGGCGGCCGCGCTGACGAAGGAACTGGAGCGCAGCACGTTGCTCGAAGTGCGCGGCGTCTGCTTCCATCCAGGGGCGGCCACCGACAAGGATCGCGCGTCGGGGATCGCGCGCGTGGCGACGGCCATGACGCGCGCACTGGAGAGTGTGGAGGGCACGACGAAGCTGCTGGTGGAGAACAGCGCCGGCGCCGGCAACACGATCGGCCGCACGGTGGACGAAGTGGCGGGCATACTCGCGGCACTGCCGGCGTCGGTGCGCGCGCGTGCGGGCTACGGCCTCGACACCTGCCATTTATTTGCGTCTGGATACGATATCAGTGCGTCGCAGGCGGCATGTGTCGCGGTGCTGGATGAATTCGAGGCGGCCTGTGGGGAACCGCCCACCTTCCTGCACCTGAACGACAGCCTCGGCGCCCTCGGCTCGAACAAGGACCGACACATGCTGATCGGCGAGGGTGCGATCGGAGCCGACGCCTTTCGCTGGTTGCTGGCCGACCCGCGGACCCGGGATATCCCGCTCCTGCTGGAGACGCCACAGGCCATCGAGCTGATGGCGGAGGATGACCCGGCGGCCGATCCTGATGATCAGCGGATGGTGGCATTGCTGCGCTCCTTCGACGTCGACGCGTGAGACGTCGCGTGCGCGAGGGCTGACGGCTCCTGTTGCGCGGGCAGACACTGGGTGTACCTTCCCGCGCGTCATGGTCATTTCGAACGGCGGTCGCCGGCGGATGCCACGATGAGCGCGCGAGTCTCGCTCTACGGACACGGCGAGCGTCGCTCGCCTCTCCCTCATCCTCGAGGATCTGCGATGCCCCCTGCAAAAAAGGCAGCCGCGAAGGCACCGGCCAAGAAGGCCGCTGCCAAGGCCCCTGCAAAGAAGGCTGCCGCGAAGGCGCCGGCCGCCAAGAAGAGCGCTTCGGCGTTCAACAAGGCGATGAAGATCAGCCCTGAACTCGCAGCCGTGATCGGCGGCGATGCCCGCCCGCGCACGGAAGTCACGAGCGCCATCTGGGCCTACATCAAGAAGCACGACCTGCAGGACCCGAAGAACAAGCGGAACATCCTGGCCGACGACAAGCTCAAGGCCGTGTTCGGTGGCAAGAAGACCGTCACGATGTTCGAGATGACGGCGCTGGTGTCCAAGCACCTGAGCTGAACCGGATCTCCCGCCTCCGGGCGGGTTATCTTTTGCTGGACCGGATCGAGGGCGTGTCCTCCTGGGGCAGGCCCTCGATTGCGTCCGGTCCCTACGGCATCACTGCCTGTCACCGCTGCACCCAAGTCCTGTGGCCGCCGATCAAAAATCGAGTTCCCCCCCGCCCGTGCCCAACGTGGTCGCGGCCGCGCGTGGCAAGAGTGGAACCGGTGCCAAGTCATCCGTCATCGATGGCCTGAAGGGATGGATCGTGCCGATCCTGATCTTCTTCGTCGTCCGGATCTTTTTCTTCCAGGCGTACCGGATTCCATCACCGAGCATGCAGCCGGAGATGATGGTCGGCGATTGGTTGTTCGTGAACAACCTCGTCTACGGCCCCAACGTCCCGTTCACCGACGTCACGCTGCCGGGGTACGCGGAGCCGAAGCGCCGCGAGATCGTGGTCTTCAAGTCGCCGTACCAGGCCGATGAGGCGGCGATCGGCAACGATCCGCAGCCGACGCTGGTGAAGCGCCTCTGGGGTACGCCGGGTGACACGGTCTACATGCGTGACGGCGTGGTGCATGTGAATGGCACCGCCTACCCGCAGCGCGCCGATGAAAGCACCTCGAAGATGGGCGCGGACGAGACCAACCCGCTTTTCGAGTGGCAGCACAAGGTCGAGCTGAAGGGTTCGCGTTTCGGCGATCCGCCACCCGTGCCGACGCATGACAACTGGGGGCCGTTGCTGATTCCGCCCGGGCATCTCTTCATGCTTGGTGACAATCGCTACGAGTCGAAGGACAGCCGGTACTGGGGCATCGTGCCGCGCGGCAACCTTCGCGGCCGCCCGATCTTCGTCTACTACAGCTACAACGCGAACGATTCGGATCGCGCGATGCCGTTCATCACCGACATCCGGTGGTCGCGCATCGGCCACGTCTTCCGCTGACCGCCGACGTTGCCCCGCTGCGCCGCCTCACACTGCTTGGTGTGGTGGCGCTGGCGGTCGGCAACATGGTGGGGACGTCGATCTGGACCTTGCCGGCGACGATGGCTGCCGTGGCCGGTCCGCTGGCGATTGCCGCGTGGGGCATCACCGCGGTCGGCTACTTCTTCATTGCGCGCACCTACTCGCGGTTGGGCGCGCGATGGCCGAAGACCGGCGGACCGTACGTCTATGTGCGCCACGCATTCGGCGACTTCGCGGCCTTCCAGACGGTGTGGAGCTATTGGCTCAGCGCCACGATCGGGAATGCCGCGATCGTAACCGCCGTCGTCGGGTACGCGACGGGATTCAGCGATGCGTTGCGCGCGTCGCCGTTGCAGCAATTCGTCCTCGCGCAAGCACTGTTGTGGGGGCTCTGCCTGCTCAACACCGTCGGTGTCGGTCACAGCGCGAAGCTGCAGATCGTGCTGATGATCGTGACCGTGGTGCCCTTGCTGCTCGGGTCGATGGTCGCGCTGCCGCAGCTCTCGACCGCCAATTTTTCCCCGTTTGCTCCGATGGGTTATGGCGCGCTGGCGCCGGCCTGCGCTCTGGTGGTGTGGGCGTACTCCGGTGTCGAGTCGGCCACGGTGCCCGCCGATGAAGTGCGCGACGGCGGTGTCACCGTCGGACGCGGCACGATGATCGGCTACTGGCTTGCGACCCTCGTCTTTCTGGTCACGGCGCTGATGGTGATCGGCACCGTGCCAACTGCCGAACTCGCACTCAGCCCCCGGCCCATTGCACTGGCGATGGAGCGGACCCTCGGACCCACAGTGGCCGTCGTGGTTGGAATCGCCGCACTGGGATCGAACCTCGCGACACTCAACGGCTGGGTGCTGATGGCCGGACGAATCCCGGTGACGGCGGCGCAGGATGGATTGTTCTTCGCGCCGCTGGGCCGGTTGCATCCGCGGTATGCGACGCCGCATGTGGCGATGATTGTCGGGACACTCGTTCCGAGTGCGCTGCTGCTCCTGTATTTCTCGCAGTCGCTGCTGAACGTCTTCAAGTTCGTGGCCCTGCTGGCGATCCTCACCACGTTGCTGCCGCACCTCTACGCGTGCGCGGCCGAGCTCTTGCTCGCCCGTCGGCATCCCGAGCACTACGATGCATCGTCCGTCGGCCGCGTGACCTTCGAGGCGAGCGTCGGCTTCCTGTTCGTGTTGTGGACGATGTACGGTGTCGGGCCGGAGTCTGCCATGTGGGGATTTCTCGCGCTCATGGCCGGCACACCGCTCTACGTCTGGCTCCGTCGCGAATCCCCGCGCTGATCGATCCGCTGCCCACTGAATCACCCGCTCTCGAACGCATGCCGACGCTGACGCAATCTCTCCGCATTCTCGTGTTGCTGCTGGTCGGTGTCGCGACCGTGCGCGCGCAGGATGTGTCGCCTGGTGGAACCTCGCGAGCCCCGGTTCGGCGCGGCACCGTGCGCACCGACACGATCTGGTCGCAGGCGCTGGGGGTGAAGAAGCAGCTGGTGGTGTACCTGCCGCCGAGTTACGCCGACACCGTGGCGCCGCGTCGCCAGTATCCGGTCGCCGTGTATCTCCATGGGGCATGGGGTGCCGAAACGGATTGGACGGTGCAAGGACATCTCGACGCGACCATGGATTCGCTGGTGGCGACCGGCATGCCGGAAATGATCGTCGTGATGCCAGATGGCGACGATGGCTGGTGGACGACCTGGCATGCATTGAATGACATCGCGGCCTGTCGGCGCACACCGCGGCAGGAGAATGCTGACGCGTACTGTGTGCCGTGGCCGAAGTACGATGACTACGTGGTGCACGATGTCCTGGCGCACACCGACTCGCTCTATCGCACCATTCCGCGGCGCGAATCACGCGGCATCGCCGGCCTGAGCATGGGTGGCTACGGTGCGATCTCCATCGCCGCACGCTCGCCGCAGACATTCTCGGTGGCGGCAAGCCACAGCGGAGTGCTGCGGCCGGCGTTGCTGGTGGACAGCACGGCGATCGCCACTGGCGGTGCCATGACGGTGCGTGATGCACGCACCCGCGCGGAGCTGCGCGCGGTGTCGGGCGGTCGCTGGTCGATCATCGAGCCGGCGTTCGGCAGTGACTCGGTCTCGTGGATCAGTCGCGACCCGACGCACCTGATCGAGCTGATGCTCCGTCGGGGCGATGTGGTGCCGTCGCTGTTCGTCGATGTCGGCACGGAGGATGGCCTGCTGGCGGAGAATCGCTCCTTCCGCGACAACATGGCCGCATTGCAGGTGCCGCTGCTGTATGCCGAGTGGCCCGGGCGTCACGATTGGCCGTACTGGCGCGCTCACCTGCCCGAGAGCCTCCGCTTCATCGCCGAGCGCCTCGTTCCGTAGGCTTGCTGGGCGGGGCCGGGCGACCGCCACGGCGAGCCTGAAGCGCGAGGGGCGGGTGGAGGCGTCACCCGGGGCGGGCAGGATCGTCTCCAGTGACCATGCTCAGAGCCACCTTCCTCACCTGCCTCTTCATTGCGGCCACCGTGCTCCCCGCGAGTACGGTGGAGGTGCACCTGCCGCACGGCGCGGTACGGCGGGACTCGTTCTGGGCACCGACGTTGGGCGTGCAGAAGCGGATGGTCGTGTATCTGCCGCCGTCGTACGGCACGGCGCAGGCGGCCAATCGACGCTATCCGCTGACGGTCTACCTGCATGGTCGGTGGGGCGACGAGACCGACTGGGTGAAGCTGGGGCGTCTGGCGTACGCCATGGATTCGCTGATCGCCACCGGCATGCCGGAGATGATCGTCGCGATGCCCGACGGTGACGATGGCTGGTGGACGTCATGGGCCTCGCCCAGCGATACCGCTGCCTGTCGCGTCACGCCGCATCGCACCGAGCCGCCCGCCGAATTCTGCGTACCGAAGCCCGATTACGACGCGTATGTCGTGCACGATGTGTTGCAGCAGGTGGACTCGACGTACCGCACGCTGCCGCAGATGGAATCGCGTGCGATCGGCGGGCTGAGCATGGGAGCGTACGGTGCGTTCACGATCGCGGCGCGGTTTCCCGGCACCTTCGCCATCGCCACCAGTCATTCCGGCGTGCTGACACTGGGTCCCACGCCAGACAGCACCACCATCGCCTCGACTGGCCGGGTGACCTGGCGCAGCGGTCGCACGATGAAGGAGATCCGCGCGGCCGTTGGTGAAAATGAATGGAGTGTGATGTACCCGATGTTCGGTCTCGATCTCGCGAACTGGAATGCACGCGATCCGGCCAGGCTGCTGATCGGATTGAAGGCGCGCGGTGAGCCGATCCCGATGTTGTATGCCGACATCGCGCTCGAGGACGAGCGCATCGAACAGAATCGCATCTTCCGTGAAGAGATGGCTGCCCATCACATCCCGCTGCTGTACGCCGAATGGGAGGGCAAGCACTCGTGGACCTACTTCCAGAATCACATGCCGGAAGGGCTCCATTTCATTGCCGATCGACTCGCGAGGCAGCCCTCGATCGCACATCGCTGACCGGGAGCGGATGTACGTGCGGTGAGGGAAAATGCAGGGCGCAGTGTGACGAACAGCGCAGATCGGCTTGCCTTCCGACGCCTCGGACCGCCAACTTCCCTCCATGGTTCGATTCGCACCAACCCACACCGGCGCATGGGACGCCTACGAAGCGAGTGCCGTGCGGAAGTTCAGCCGGTCGCTCGTGTCGATGGCGGTCGTCACCGGGATTGCGTGGCGACTGCTGCGTGCCCTGTTCCTCGGAACGGGTCCCACTGACGCGCCGCTGTTCTTCGGGTCGGTCGTCGCACTGGGTGTGCTGGTGTTCTTCGGCATGGCAACGCTGCACATCGGCAACTACCCGCTGAAGCGGTGGGTGTGGCGCATCCCGGCCTTTGCGGTGGTCGAGGGGCTGGCCGAAGTCGCGACATCGGCCCTGTTGATTGCGGTGCGGCGTGAGCCGTACGGCAGCGCACAGGCGGAGTGGTCCGACCTGGCCAGCATCGCGGCCACGGTCCTCAGCACACACCTGCTCGTGCTCTCGATCTATGCGGGCATTCTCGCGCTCGTGGTGCAGGGCATCCGACGCTCGATCTCGGCCGCCGGCGACGTCATCATCGACGATCCGAAGGACGACCAATAGCTTCGCGCGATAGCTTCGCGCGGTAACTTCGCTGGTCTGGCCGTCGCTGGCTCAACAATCCCCGTCACCTGCATCCGGAGCCTTTCACATGCGCCGTGTCGCGCATTGCCTTTCGCTGGCGGCATCGCTGCTGGCGCTCAGTCTTCCCGTGGTGCTCGCACCGTCCGTGCAGGCGCAGGCGGCACCGCACCTCGCAAAAGCCGACCCGCGCCATCCACTCGGCACGCAGCGTGAATGGGCTGCGGCGCAACAGGAGTGGCTGCGACTGCGACTCGAGCGCACGCTGCCCGGCCTGATGCGACGGGATAGCGTCGACATGTGGATCGTGCCGATGCGTGAGTACAACGAAGATCCTGTGTTCTCCTCCATCGTGTCGCCGACCACCTTTTCCGCACGCCGGCGCACGATCTACGTGTTCTACGATCGTGGTGGCGACAAGGGGATCGAGCGCCTCGCGCTCGGCGGCACGTCGCAGGGTGGGCTCTACACTGCGGTGCGCTCGCAGCTTGCCGCCACCAATGTGAGCTCCGGCAGCACGACGGCCGAGCTGTGGGGATCGGCGCAGTGGGATGTGCTGACGAAGGTCATTCGCGATCGCAAGCCGAAGCGCATCGCGCTCGACATCGACACGACGTTCGCCTTCGCTGACGGCCTCACGCTCGGCGAATACACCGGCATGCTGTCGCGCGAAGTGCTGAAGCCCGACGGGGAATGGAAGGCGCAGATCACCACGGCCGGGCGCCTCGCAGTGGACCTGATCGCGATCCGTCAGGCCGAGGAAGAGGCGACGTTCAATCGCATGAACCGCCTCACGTGGGACATCATCGAGGAAGCCTTCTCATCGAAAGTCATCACGCCCGGTGTGACGCGTACCAGTGATGTGGTCTGGTGGATGCGTCAACGTGTCGCGGAGTACGGCCTGACCACCTGGTTTCAGCCGTCGGTGGATGTGCAGCGCAAGGGTGGCACCGATGCCGCGATGGGCGAAGACCCCATCATCCAGAAGGGTGACGTGCTGCATTGCGACTTCGGCATCACGGCGCTGCGCCTCAACACCGACACGCAGCACATGGGTTACGTCCTGAAGGATGGCGAGACCGACGTGCCCGCCGGATTGCAGCGTGCGCTGGGCAATGCAAACCGGTTGCAGGACATCGTCTTTTCCGAGATCAAGGCTGGCCGGACCGGGAATGAGGTGCTGCAGGCATCACGGCAGCGGATGACGCGCGACAGCATCAATGGCACCATCTACTCGCACCCGATCGGGATGCATGGGCATGGCGCGGGCCCGCTGATCGGCCTGTGGGACTACCAGGACGGCGTGCCAGGCCGCGGCGATCACGCCATGCAGCCCAGTACCTGGTACTCGATCGAGCTGCAGGCGACGACCCCGGTGGCCGAATGGGGGAGCCAGCCGGTTCGGGTGGGCCAGGAGGAGGATGTGATCCTCGATGGCGCCGGTGTTGTGCGGTGGGGGTATCAGCGACAGGTGAAGTATCACCTCGTCCGTCCGACGGGCGCGAAGGGTGGGCGTCGGTAGGGCTCGGGCTCTGGGCGGGCGCTCAGCTCCCGTCCGGTGATAACTTCCATGCAGTGTCCGGCAGAAACGCTGCCGGACGGAATTCGTCGGGAACGTCATGCGGAAGAACAAGAAAGAGCTGATCGTCGTCGGTGACCGGGTGCTCGTCTCCATCGAGGAAGGAGAGGAGCGCTCGTCGGTCGGCTTGTACCTGCCGCCGACCGCCGTCGACAACCAGGCGGTGCAGGGTGGCCGGATCGTCGCCACCGGACCGGGGCTTCCCATGCCCGATCTCGCGTCGCAGGACAGCGACGAGCCGTGGAAGAACGCCCAGAGCAGTGCGTCGGGCACGAAGCATGTCCCGATGCAGGCGCGCACGGGCGACTATGCCTTGTTCTTTCGCAAGGCGAGTGTGGAAATCACCTTCGAGAACGAGCGCTACCTGGTGGTGCCGCAGGCAGCCATCCTGGCGTTGGTTCGCGACACGAATGTGGCTGACGATGTGTTGTTCTAGGGTGTCCGCCGTGACCCTGGTGCACGTCGCAAGCTGAATCACCTTCTGGCAGGAGCAGGACTATGTACGACGAACGTTTCATTGCCCCGATGCGTGCTGAGCTGACGCAGCTTGGCGTGCAGGAACTGAAGAGCGCGGCCGAAGTCGATGCGGCGCTGAAGAACGCTGATGGCACCACGCTGGTGGTGGTCAACAGCATGTGCGGCTGCGCGGCGCGCAATGCGCGACCGGCCGTGAAGACGGCGCTGGAGCATGCGGTCCGCCCAGCGAAGAGCGTGACGGTGTTTGCCGGCCAGGATCCCGAGCCGACGCAGCAGGCCCGCGGTTACTTCACCGGCTACCGCCCCAGCAGCCCGAGCATCGCGTTGATGAAGGACGGCAAGGTGGTGTTCATGCTCGAGCGTCACCAGATCGAAGGCCGCTCGGCGGACGAGATCTCGAACGACCTCGTTGGCGCATTCGACAAGTATTGCGCGTAACACTGCGGTGGTGGGGTTTGCGCTGCCGATGATGAGCCGATCGGCAGTCGTGATCTCCTGATCGATCGGCACGCAAGAAAAAACCGCGCACAGGCCTTGGCCCGTGCGCGGTTTTTGTTGATTCGGTGCGTCCCGATCTCAGGAGTAGCGCAACCACTTGAACAGTTCGCGAATCGTCGGGCGCTTACCGTACATCAGCAGGCCCACGCGATAGATCCGTGCCGAGAACCAGATCGCCGCGGCGCACGAGACTGTCATGCCGAGCAGGCTGGCGAAGATCTGCCAGTTGGGCACCTGCACCAGCGTCAATCGCATCGGCATCACGATGGGGGCAGACACCGGCAGCAGTGACATCACCACCGCGATCGTGCTCTGGGGAGCAAACGCCACCGGTTGCAGGCAGGCGGCGCTGAGCACCAGCAGCATCACCACTGGCGTGGCGGCCTGCTGCGCTTCCGACTCGCTGTTCACGGTGCTGCCGACGGCAGCGTAGAGGCAGGCATAGAAGACATACCCCAGGATGAAGAACAGCAGTGGCGCGACCACCAGCGTTGCCGAGAATGCGGGCAGGCTGGTGAAGACATCACTCGAGCGCGTGAGGCTATCCGCCGCGGCGGGCGACATCCCCAGCGTCTTGCTCTTCATGATGGCCGGGACGACAGTCGATCCAACCCAGAAGGAGCCGAGAATCCAGACGCCGAATTGTGTGATGGCGACGCCGCCGATGCCGATGATCTTGCCCGCGAGCAGGATCTCCGGCCGGACGCTGCTGATCACGACTTCCGCGACGCGTGTGGCCTTCTCCTCGATCACGCTGCGGAGCACGGTCTGGCCGTAGATGATGAGCACCGTATAGAGCAGGAACGCCACCATCAGGCCCACCACGCTGTTGCCGGTGCCGGTCCGCTCGCGACCCTTGTCGCTCAGTTGTGTCTTGTCCAGCTCCACGTTCACGCGCATCAACGAGTCGATGCGTCCGGCGTCGAGTCCGGCGCGTTCGAGACGGAGACCGAGGACGGCCTTGTCGACGGCACGACCAAGGCGTGACATCTCGCGCACGGTGGTGCTGTTGCGACCCACATACCGTGCCTTGAAGCCAAGCATGGTGCGTGAATCGAGCACGAGGTAGCCGATGCGCTGGTTCGACAGCACCGCGCGCGTGGCAAGCGACTCGGCAGCTGCCGTTTCGAGTGGCGATGTGATCTCGACGGTGGGCTTCACGCCCGAGGTATCGGCCAGTGCGAGGATCACGCGGGGGCCGAGGTTCGCCCCCGTCGCGTCGATGATCGTGATGTTGGCCGATTCTGCTGTGGCCTTGCTGCCGGCTGTGAGGAATGCCGGCAACGCGGTCAGCAACAGGAAGAGGATCGGGCCCAGCAGCGTGGCGATGACGAACCACTTGGTGCGGACGCGCTCGAGGTATTCGCGACGGATGATCGCATTCAGCTTACCCATGTCCGCTCATCCCCGCTTCAACACCGGTGGCCCCGACCTTATCGAGGAAGATGCGATGCAGCGACGGCTGCACGCGTTCGAATCGCTGCAGGGACGCACCCGCTTCGATCAGTCGCTTGAGGAGAGTGCCGCTCGACGCATCCGGCGCCAGCTCGAGTTCGAGAAAGCGGTTCTGGTCGTCGCGGCTGGCGACCAGCGTCGGATCACGCAGCACCGCCTCGACAGCGGTGGTGGGTGCACCGTCGAATGCGACGGCGACGGTGCGACCAGCATGTGCAGCCTTCACATCCGACACGGCACCATCGAGCACCTTCTTGCCGTTGGCGATGATGCATACCGAGTCGCACAGCTTCTCGGCGTTCTCCATGATGTGCGTACTGAAGATGACGGTCTTCCCGCGGGCCTTCAGTTCCACGACCGTGTCCTTCAGCGCCTGCGCGTTGATCGGATCGAGGCCGCTGAATGGTTCGTCGAGGATGACCAGTTCCGGGTCGTGGAGCAGGGTGCCGATGAACTGCACCTTCTGCTGCATTCCGCGGCTCAGTTCATCCACCTTCTTGTCGCTCCAGTCCTTGTCTGCGGTCTTGAGCGACATGCGCTCCATCCACAAGCCGATGCGCACCTCGGCATCGGCGCCGGAGACGCCCTTGAGCTCCGCGAGGAACTTCAACACGTCGCGGACTTTCATCTTCTTGTAGAGCCCGCGCTCTTCCGGGAGATATCCGACGCGATCGAGCACGCCGGCGTCGGTGTGCTTCTTCCCGAAGAGCGTGATCGACCCCTGATCGGGGGCGATGATGTCGAGGATCATCCGGATCGTACTGGTCTTCCCGGCGCCGTTCGGCCCAAGGAGGCCGTAGACGGCTCCGCGTGGCACCTGGAGTGAGAGGTCACTGACGGCGACATGCTCGGCATATCGCTTGGTGACGCCCCGGATATCGATGGCGAGTTCGGACATGGTGGCGTGTGGGGAGACAGGCACGACAGCAGAGGCATAGTCGCGTCTGGAATCTACGCTGTCGTGTCGAGGCTGTTTCGATTTTTGCCGAAGGAGCCGGCCACCGGCGTGCGCGGCGGTGTGTTTGAGTCGGCTCGCCAGTGTAACGAAGGGACGGTGCCGTTTCGCAGGGGCGCATACCGGTCTCAACAGAAAGCATCAGCGCCGTGGGTGTGCAATGTCCATTCTGCTCCCGCTGTCCGTCTATTGAGGATCGAGTCCAAGGACCGTTCCGCTCCCTTCGAGCGAACTCGACTCTTCGGGCCGGCTGCCGATTCCAGTGGCATCCCCGATTCAACACATCTCGCACTCGACGCTGAATTGACTACCATGCATTCAGTGCACCGGTCGGTGCACCACGTAGTGCGGCAGCCATCTGGTTTGCTGAATGCCGCCTCCCACCAGCTTGATGTCGCAATGCCTCCCCGCACATCCGGATGCCCGCGCGATTCGCGCGATGGCGTTGTACCGATGGTTTCGGGGAGTCTTGTCGATGACCGCGCCGTGTCTCTCCCTAGCGTCAAAACGGATGTATCTTCTTAATATGAGAAGATTCAAATTTCTTCCTCTGCTGGCGCTTTTTTCGGCGGTCGGTGTGGTTGCGTGCGGGTCATCCGCCGACGTCAGCCGGCCCACGCTGACGGTGTTTGCCGCCGGGAGCCTGGCGCGACCGCTCCGGGCTGCGCTCGATTCGATCGCCGCCACCGGTGGCCCGCGGGTGGAGCTGGAGGTGATGGGATCGCGCGAGATGATTCGCGCGGTGATGTCGCTTGGTCGCACCCCGGATCTGCTGGTGACCGCCGACGCCGATGAACTGGAGCGATTGTTGATCCCTGCGTATGTCACGACCAGTACCACCTTCGCGCGCAATCGCATCGTGCTGGCTCTGTCGCCGCGCTCGAAACTCGCGGACAGTGTGACGAGTGCGAACTGGTCGGAAATTGTGGCCGGCGGCAAGCTGCGTGTGGCGCGTACGGATCCGGCCCGCGCACCGCTTGGTTATCGCACGCAGATCGTGTGGCGACTCGCAGAAACCGAACTGCAACGTCCGGGACTCGCGATGAAGCTGGAAGCGGCATCACCGACGTCGCTGCTGCGCGGCAACGAATCCGACCTGGCCGCGCTGCTCGAAAGCGGTGACGCCGATGCGGCGTGGTGCTATGAATCACTGGCTCGCTCGCTCAAGATCAAGTACGTGCGGATCGGAGATCACATCGACCTCGGCAACGAAGCGGATTCGCTCTACTTCCGTCGTGCCGCGGTGCAGATCAGCGGCAGCCAGCCAGGACAGGTGCTTCCAGTGGCCGGCACCCCGATTCGCTACTCGATCGCGGTCGTCACCAACGGGGCTGACGCCGTTGGCGCCACGGTGCTTCGCGAACGGCTCCTCGACTCCACGAGTCGTCGCATCATGCGACGCATCGGTCTCGATGTGATCGACACACCGCGGGTCGTGACGCTTGGCATGAAACTCAACATCGTGCAGTGAGACGGTTGCCGTCCCGGATGTTGCTGACAGCCGGGGCGACGTTCCTCGGTTCGGTGGTGATCCTCGCGCTGGTCCTTCCCGTGGGCACGTTGGTGGCTGGCGCGGGTTTGGGTGCCATCGCGGCAGCGTTCGCCGACCGCGACGTGCTCGGCGCGATCCTGCTGACGGTGGTGAGTGCAACCGCTGCCACACTCTTCGCAGTCATTGGTGGGCTGCCGCTCGCCTGGCTTCTCGCACGTGTGCCCTTTCGGGGGCGCAGCGTGGTGGAAGCGGTGCTGGAGCTGCCGCTGGTCATTCCGCATCCAGTGATCGGCATGGCCATCCTGCTCTCGATGGGACGAGAGAGTGTCGTGGGCAAGGCGCTGGCGCCCATTGGACTGGCCATCGTGAATTCTCCACTGGGCATCGTGGTGGCCATGCTCGTCGTGAGTGCGCCGCTCTTCATCCTTGGCGCCCGCGAGTCGATTGCGCGCGTGGATGTGCGACTGGAGTCGGTGGCACGCACGCTGGGTGATGATCGATGGCGCGCGGTGCGTCGTGTCACGCTGCCACTGGCGCGCAACGGTATCGTCAACGCCGGGACCACGATGTGGGCGCGCGCCACGAGCGAGTTCGGCGCGATCGTGCTGGTCGCATACCATCCACGTGTGGCGAGTGTGCTGGCCTACGATCGGTACCTCACGTACGGACTGCGCGAAGCACTGCCGGTGGCGGCGGTCCTCGTCTGCGTGGCGCTACTGATCCTGTTCATCGTCCGCTCGATGCGGCGGGCGGAGTCGGCGTGATCACCGTCACCGACCTCACGGTGCGTGTGCCAGGTTTTGCACTCGATCGGGCCACGTTCGTGATCCCACGCGGCGGCGTCGGCATCGTGACTGGTCCCACGGGTGCGGGCAAGACCACGCTGGTCGAGACGATCGCCGGTGTGCGGCGCAGCAGTAGCGGCACGGTGGTCCTCGGTGATGTCGATGTGACGCGAGAGCCACCGGAACGACGAAACGTCGGGCTGGTCTATCAACAGGCGTGGCTGTTTCCGCATCTCTCCGTTGCCGACAACGTGTCGTACGGTGCGACGGAACCTGCCGTGGTGCTGCCGCTGATCGCGATGCTGGAACTGGGCCCGTTGCTCGAGAAACCTGTGGCGACGCTCAGTGGTGGCGAGCGGCAACTGGTGGCACTGGCGCGAGCGATGGCTCGGTCGCCCCGCACCCTGTTGCTCGACGAGCCGTTCGCGGCAATGGACAGCGCATTGCGCAGTCACATTCGCGAGTCGGTGCTTTCGTGGGCTGCGTCGCATGACACCACCACGCTGCTCGTGACACACGACGCCACGGAAGCGACACTCGCAGGAAGTGTCCAGCTGCGTGTCGAGCGCGGCCAGGTGCGTGTCACCGGCTGACGACGGGCACTGAGTTCAGCGGTCGAACATCCGACGCCGGAACCGTTGCACGGCGCCCGCGCTGACACGCAGCAGCAGGACATCGATGCTGAACCGTGTTATCCGGCCAGCGGCCAGTGCCAGTGCGAAGAGTGGGAATGCCATCCCTACCGCGCCGGCGCCGATGGACACGGCCTTGGCGCTGATCGGCGTCAACGTGCTGCCGACGATGAACAACCAGCCATGTCGTGCCATCAGTTCGATCGCACGGGCAAGGGTGGCATCGCTGACGCCGAGCAGGGCGAGTAACGGCTTGCCGACGGTCGCGAAGGCGGCGACACCGAGCCAGAATGCCACACACCCTCCGAGGATCGATCCCGCCATGGCGGCGATGGCGAGGCGCCACGCGCGCGGTGGATCGGCGATGGCGAGCGGCACGAGCAGCAGCTCGGCTGGGCCCGGCACCACGGATCCCTGGCCGAAATTCCAGAGAAAGGTGGCTGGTACCGCGCCGCGCGCATGGGCAAAGCGCTCGACGGCAGCCCAGAGCGCGGACCAGGACCAAGTCATCGTGGCAAACTACGCGGGACAGCCAGCGTCGGTTGTAACTTTGCCCCATGACTCGTATCGCCTTCGTCAACGGCGCCTTCGTCCCCGAGGCAGAGGCCACCGTCTCCATCTTCGACCGCGGCTTTCTCTTTGCCGACGGCGTCTATGAAGTGATCGCCCTCGTCGATGGCCGGTTCGTGGACGACGGCCCGCACCTCGATCGGCTCGATCGCTCGCTACGCGAGATCCAGCTCGACGCGCCACTCGCGCGCGCTGAGCTGCACGCCATGCTGGTCGAACTCGCGGCGCGCAACGACGTCACGGAAGGGTTGGTCTACATGCAGGTCACCCGCGGCCCAGCGGAACGCGACTTCGCGTTTCCTGTCACGGCCAAGCCGACCATCGTCGCCTATGCCCGCCCGCTGGCCGTGATCGAACACCCGCGTGCGCTGGCTGGGGCCACCGCCATCCTCGTGCCCGACCAGCGTTGGGCCCGGCGCGACATCAAGAGCATCGCGCTCTTGCCGCAGGTACTCGCGAAGCAGGCCGCACGTGCGGCGAACGCATTCGAGGCGCTGATGGTGCAGGATGGCCACCTCACGGAGGGTGGCGCTGCCACGGTATTCATGGTGAAGGACGGCGTGCTGATCACGCATCCGCTCGGCACCGAAGTGCTGCCGGGCATCACCCGCGAGCGGGTGTTCGCACTGGCGGCGAAGCACAACATCCCAATCGTCGAACGGAGTGTCACGACCGACGAATTGCTCGCGGCCGATGAACTGTTCGTCACTGCCGCGACGGCATTCGTGATGCCGATCGTGGGTGTGGATGGCGTCGCGATCGGGAGTGGATCTCCCGGTGCGATGACGATGATGCTGCGTGCCGACTACATCGCCAGCGTGCGGAACGGCGCCGCAGCGCTGTAGAGCCGCAGGGCCGTTCTATTGCGTGCGTGGCACGCGCACGACCTGCATCCCGGCGGCCTTCGCGGCCTCGATGCCGGGTACGGCATCCTCGAAGACCAGGCAGTCCGTCGGCGGAGCTCCGAGTCGTGCTGCGGCCAGCAGGAACATGTCTGGCGCCGGTTTGCCGCGACCTGGCGCCACATCCTCCGGCGTGATCACCACCGGAAAGAGTGCGCGCAGGCCGGTCGCATCGAGTGCCGGATAGGCAATCTCGGGCCCGCCGCCGGTGACGATGGCCACCGGATGGGTTTCGGCCACTCGTCGCGCAAACGCGGCCACGGGCTCGATCAACCGTACCTCGCTGAGCAGGTCGAGATAGAGCTGCTCCTTCTCCTCGACGAAGCGATGCGGCTCGATCGGCACGCCGTAATGTTCGCTGAAGATCACCGCTGACTCGAGCGTAGGCACGCCGCCCAGCGAGTAGAAATATTCCGCATCGAAGGGCACGCGCAGGCCGGCGCGTTCCATCGCGATGGCCCATGCACGCAGGTGCACCGGCATGGAATCGATCAGCGTCCCATCGAGGTCGAACAGGTATGCGGCGAACTCGCCGGCTGGAATGTCGAGGACCATTCGGACAAGGTAGTCGCCTGTAGGCACGCGATCCCGGCGGCCCGACGCCGCGCGAGGTGGCGCCGACCGCGGAGAGGCATCACTTGTCGGGCGCGTCGTGGCACATTTCGGCATGCGCTTACTCGCCTCCCTTCTGTTCTGCGCCTCAGTCGCAGCCCCTCTCGCCGCGCAGACGGCGCCGATTCCCCTCATCCCGCTCCCCCGAGAAGTGGTGCGTGGCACGCGTGTGGCGCTGCCGGCCGGGATCTCGGTGCTGCACACTGCGGGCGCCGACGATGCGTTCACGGCTCGCGACCTCGCCGAGTCGATGGCCGAACGCCGGATCCGCGTCGACACCACAGGCGGTGCCGGACGATTCCGCGTCGAGCTGATTCGACTGGGCACCGCGCGCGCGCAGCAGGTGATGCGCGACCACAAGATGACCTTCGATTCGGCGATGTCGGCCGAGGGATACCTGCTGCTCGCGGATTCCAGCGCAGCGCATGTCATCGCGGCCAATTCGCGCGGCGTCTTTTACGGTGTGCAAACGCTGAAGCAGCTGATCACCGGAACCGGCACCGCTGCCGTGTTGCAGGCCGCCACGATCCGCGATTGGCCAGCGATGAAATACCGCGGCTTCCATGACGACCTGTCGCGCGGCCCGGTCCCGACGCTGGCCTACCAGAAGGCCCAGATCCGCCGCTTCGCAGCCTTCAAGCTCAACACCTATTCCCCGTATTACGAACACTCGCTCGCCTACTCCGCCAATCCACTGATCGCGCCGCCGCGTGGTGCCATGACACGCGAGGATGTCCGCGAGCTGATTGCCTACGCCGCGAAGTACCACATCGACGTGATCCCGGAGCAGGAGGCGTTCGGCCATCTGCATCATGTGCTGAAGTACGAGATCTACGCGCCACTGGCCGAGACGCCGCACGGCCATGTGTTGTCGCCGAACAACCCCGGTTCGATGGAGCTGATCAAGTCCTGGTTCGCCGAGATCGACTCCCTGTTCACTTCACGTTTCGTGCACATCGGCGCTGACGAGACGGTGGAACTGGGCCGCGGTCAGACGCGCGACCGCGTGCGCGCCGAGGGGCTGGGGAAGGTCTATCTGCAGTTCGTGAAGGACATCAACACCGCGCTGAAGCCGAATGGCAAGCGACTGATGTTCTGGGCCGACATCGCAATGGAATCGCCGCAGCTGGTGGGCATCCTGCCGAAGGAGATGGTGGCGGTGTGCTGGGACTATTGGTCATTCAATGGTTTCGAGCGTTGCCTGAAGCCGTTTGCGGACGCCGGCATGGAGACGTGGGTGGCGCCTGGCGTGAACAACTGGAACCGCGTCTATCCCTACAACGCCGTCGCCCTGCGCAACATCCAAGCGTTCGTGCGCGATGGCCAGAAGATGGGTGCGACCGGTGTGCTGAACACGAACTGGGATGACGACGGCGATGCCCTCTTCGAGCAGCTCTGGTACGGCGTGTTGTTCGGTGCCGCCGCCGGGTGGCAGGCTGGGGAGTCCAGCATTCCCGAATTCGAGCGCGCGTATGGTCGTGTGTTCCATGGCGACAGCACCGGCAAGATCGATGAAGCACAGAAGAAGCTGAGCGCTGCCCATGCCGCACTGGTGCAGACCAACCAGAGTGACGGCCGCAGTGAGTTGTATTGGCTCGATCCGTGGTCGGCAGAGGGCCAGATCGTGTCGAACAAGATTCGGCCGGGCCTGAAGGCGTTGCGTATCCAGGCCGAGTCGGCACTGGTGCTGATCGCACAGGCGAGGGCACTGCAGCCGGACCTGCGTGAGCAGGCGGCCCTCGAAGCGATGGAAGTCGGAGCGCGCCGCCTCGACTTCATCGGCATGAAGTTCCAGTTCGCCGAGGAGATCGCGCAGATGTATGCGCGTGCCAGCACGCCGATCAATCCGCAAACGAGTAATGACCTGAACGACATCGCGTCGCCACTCAACGGTCGGATCGGTGACCTGAAGGAAGGGTACGTGCTCGGTCGCGAGGTCTACGAACATGCGTGGGGCAACGAGAATCGTCCCACCTACCTCGGCAACCTGACCAACCGGTACGATGCGGCGGCGCAGCTCTGGATTCAGCGCAGCGATCAGATTCGCGGTGCGATGATGCAATTCCGACGCAACAAGACGCTGCCGCCGATGGAAGAGTTGGGGATTCCGCGGCCGGCGCCGGTGCCGTGAGCGGATGATGACCGCGTCTCGCTGAGGATGCACGGGTTTGCACGATGACCAGCGTGACGGCAGACGTCGGTGCCAGCGCGCTGGGGGACGCGAGCGATGAGTGAGCGGGATGACAAACACGCAGGCGCGAAACGACGGACGGGCATCTCGATTGATCGAGATGCCCGTCCGTCGTTTTACGTCGTGCCCAGCCCTGCTCAGCGCATCACGGGAAGGTGAAGCTGCCGAGGCGACTGTTGGTGAAGAAGACGGCGCCAGTGACTGGTGCGCCATCGGTGCCGGCGCCGGTCGATCCGAAGAACGAGCTGGTGACGGAGGTGTTGCCACCGATCAGGCCCCACGTATTCTGCCAGCCGGCGGCTGCCGTGAAGTCAGGCATCGTGAAGCTGTAGCTCGTCGCTGAACCGCCGCGACCTGCCGGGGTTGCGGAGATCGTCCAAATTCGCGGGCCCGCCGACTGCTCGAGCGAGAAGCGCACGATGCCATTGAACGCCGCAGGTACTGCGCCGGAGATAGTGGCCCGCGCGTACGGCGCGCTGGCAACACTCGTCAACGTCGGTGCACCCGGATCGGCCTGCATGTTGAGCGTCACCGGAGCCGGGCCGCGGATGTACTGCGTGATGAACCGGTTCAGCGTGGTGCCAACCTGCTGTGATGCCTGCACCTGCTGCAGGTCGGTCGCGAGCAACGATCCGACTGGGATGCCCTGATACGTGCCGGCCACACCCGTTGCGAGCTGTGCGGTCGTGAACGAGGCGCCAGAACCGGTTGCCGTGGTGAAGCGAGCCTGCGCCTGGATCGGTCCGTCGTTCGGCGCGTTGACGGTGATCGAGCTGGAAACCGGTGCGAACGAGGCACCACCGGCCAGGTCGAGCGCACCGAGTGACGTGCCGCTGGCCGGGTTGATCCCGCGCTGCAACAACACGCGCAGCGTGCTGCTGCTCACGATGTCGGCGCGAATCGCAACCAGGTCGAGAGCGCCAGTCGGCACGTTGCTGATCGTGAATCCGGTCTGTGACGAGTTGGTGGAGCTCGAGAGCGCGTTGCCCATCGAGACCAGCCCAACTTCCGTCGCCTGGCCGAAGCCGGTGATCGTGCCGGTCAATGACTTCGTGCCCTGCGCCGGGTTGGTGGTGCATTCTGCCGCGGCGGCCGCCGTCACTTCCGACAAGCCGAAGTAGCGGATCGAGGTGACGGTCTTGCCGAGAATCGTCGACACCGTCGCGATACCGATCTGCGGCTGGCCGTAGGCGAAGTTGTACAAGCCCGGGCTGGTCGCAGTCACCTGCTGCCAACTGCCCGACGCGCCGTCCTGATACGCGAACCAGGTCGGATAGAGGTCGGTGTCGCAGAAGCGCCAGTTCACGCTGTTGCTCGGCGGTGCGCCAACGGTCACGACGTAGGTCGCGGTCGCCTCAGTCAGACCTGCGCTGTTTGCGCGCACGGTGAGCGTGTACGGACCCGGCGTAACGGACGTCAGCGTGGCGACGGAGAGATTCACCGTGGCTGCGGTGACTGGATTCGAGGTGGAGAACGTGGTGGTCATGCCGGTCGGGGCACCCGTGACCGTCATGTTCACGCCGCCGGCGAAGCCGCCGGTCTTGGTGATGGCGACAGCCGTCTGTGCGGTCTGGCCAGCGGTGATCGACGCGGTGGTCGGGTTGAGCGCGATGCTCACGCCGCCACCCACGACGGCACTGACCGTCAATGCAACGCTCGCCGTTGCGTCAGTCACACCAGTGCCGCGCGCGCGCACGGTGATGTTCGTGCTCGTCAGGGCCGCGGTGCCGGATACCGTCAGCGCCAGGCTGCTGGCCGTGGCACCAGCACTGAGCGTCGCTGGCGTAAATGCCGCGGTCACGCCGGTCGGCAGGTTTTCAGCAGTCAACGTCACATCGCCGCTGTAACTGGTGCGGCCGACGGTGATGGCGGAGGTGCCCGCAGCGCCCTGTGCCACCGAAAGCGTCGGGGAACCGGCCGTCACGGTGATGCTCGCCGTGGTCACCGGCGGCTGGGTCGTGCCCTTCTTACCACCGCACGCGGTCAACGCCAGCACACTGGCGGCGAGGACGAGCTGCGAGAATCTGCTATGCATAGATGGAGTCAGAGGCGAACAGAGAAATCGGAACGGCAAGGCTGCCACGCCGATCGTTGGAAGAAACACGTCACTGATCGGTAGGCAAGTCTTGCCGCACCGGTACACTGACGTTTCGGAGCACGCCGACTTCGCGCTTGTCTGGTATCACGTGTGACCCATCACAGCGGTCACAAAATCGCCACGTGTACACAACCCTCTACTGCGAGGATAGTGCCTCAGCCACGGCACCCGTCACGAGGCGGACGCAGGCCTTTCGTGCCGGGAAACGTCCGACGCTCGCCAGAGCGCGAAGGTCGCCGAGTGCGGCCGCGTGGGCCTCGACCGGTGGCTGCGCGGTCTCGATGAGCTGCTCCACGTCCGATACGACCTGCTGCGCCTGTGCAACAGTTCCCCCGATGATGCGATCGAGCAGCATCGACGCGGTGGCCTGTGTGATGGAGCAGGCGCGGGCGGAAAACGCGGCGTCAGTAATCCGGTCGCCGTCAAAGGTGAGCTGGACCGACATGACATCGCCGCAGAGCGGATTCCGATGTTCGACCGCGGCCGTCGCCCCGCTGATCACACCCTTGTGCTTCGGGGCGCGATAGTGAGAGAGGATGATCTCCTGGTAGAGCGACGCCACGCCGATGTCGGGCGGCGCCGAAGCGACCACCGGGACCGGCGGCGGATCAGCGGAGAGCGCCATCGGCGAACAACGTCTTGGCGTGCTGCAGCGCGCTGACCAAGGCGGTGACATCGTCAGGCGTCGAGTGCACCCACACCGACGCCCGTGCAGTGGCCGGGATGCCGAGGCGCCGCATCAGGGGCTGCGCGCAGTGATGTCCGGCACGCACGCACACACCATGTTCGTCGAGAATGGTGGCGAGGTCATGGGCGTGCACATCATCGAAGGCAAAACTCACCACGCCACTTCGCTCAGCCGCCGTGGCGGGGCCGAAAATACGGATGCCATCGAGACCACGCAACGCATCCAGCAGGTGCGTCGTGAGCGACACTTCGTGCGCCCGCACGGCATCCATGCCAAGTGACGTGAGATAGTCGCAGGCCGCTGCCAGTCCGACCGCATCCGCGGCGTTCGGTGTCCCGGCCTCGAAGCGATGGGGCAGGGTGTTGAAGGTGGTGTGCTGATCACCCACCACCTCGATCATGTCACCACCAAACTGCCACGGCGACATGCTTTCGAGCAGCGCGCGCTTGCCCCACAACACGCCGATGCCCATCGGTCCGCCGAGCTTGTGCCCACTGAAGGCAAAGAAGTCGACACCCAGTTGTTCGACGTTCACGCCCAGGTGCGGCACTGCCTGCGCACCATCGCAGACCACGATGGCGCCGACCGCGTGGGCCATGGCAACGATCTGCGCCACGGGATTGATGGTACCGAGCGCATTCGACACCTGCGGGAACGCAACCAGCTTGACGCGCGAATCGAGTAGCGTGGCGAGGTGCGCGAGGTCGATCTGGCCATCGGCCGTCAGCTCGGCGATCCGGAATTCAGCGCCGCTCCGCAAGGCCAACTGCTGAAAGGTGACGAAGCTGGCGTGATGATCCATCGCCGTGACCACCACTGCGTCGCCCGGCCCGACATTCCGATCACCCCAGCCGTAGGCCACGAGGTTCATCGCCTCGGTGGTGCCGCGGACGAACAGCATCGTGTCCGCATCGCTGGCGCCGATGAACCGGGCGATGGTGGTGCGCGCATCGTGATACCGCTCCGTGGCGCGTGCCGAGAGCGCGTAGGCGCCGCGATGCGGATTGGCGTTGTCGTGGGTGTAGAAGTGCTGCACGGCGTCGAGCACCGCCTGCGGCTTCTGCGCCGTGGCGGCAGAGTCGAGGTAGTGCAGCGCTGGCGCGTCAGCGAGGAGCGGAAAATCGCTGCGCGGCGCGAGTGATGTCATCAGGAGTTCCTCTCGGGGCAATCGTGCGCGGCAGTGCTCACTTCAGTGCTCACGTCAGTGCTCACGGTGCGGCTTCGACACTGAGCAACGCATTGCGGAACGCATGCCAGCCCAGCGAGGCACACTTCACACGAATCGGGAACCGCGACACGCCACCGAGGGCTGCGATCTGGCCCAGCGACTTGCGTTCCGCAATCGGGTCCGACTTGCCGGTGAGCAGGTCGTGCACCTTGTCGAACATCGCCAATGCGTCGGCGGTCGTCTTGCCGCGGACCGCGTCGGTCATGAGCGACGTGGACGCCTTCGAAATGGCGCAGCCTTGTCCAATGAACTTCACATCGGTGATCACATCGTTCTCGACGGTCAACCAGACGGTCACTTCATCGCCGCAGAGCGGGTTGCGCCCGCTCGCGTGATGACTGCAGCTCGCCGGCTCGCCGTAGTTGCGCGGCCGACGATTGTGATCGAGGATGATGCTCTGGTAGAGCTCGTCGAGGTCCGACATGTTCAGCTCTGCTGGCCTGCGGTGTGTCGTGCGGCACTGACGCCAGCGTAGCGCTCCAGCGTCAGCTGCTCGAGGGCGTGCTTCACCGTCTCGTTCTCGATCGTTTCCAGCACATCGGCCGCGAACGCATAGGTGAGCAGGCGACGCGCGGTCTCGGCTGGCACGCCGCGGCTCTTCATGTAGAAGAGGCCCGCCTCGTCCATGCGACCCACCGTGGCGCCATGCGTGCACTTCACATCGTCGGCGAAAATCTCCAGCTGTGGCTTGGTGTCGATCTTCGCTTCAGGCGAGAGCAGCAACGTATGGTTGCTCTGCTTGCCATCGGTCTTCTGTGCGATGGGATGCACGTAGACCTTGCCGTTGAACACCGCGTGCGACGAGCCGTCCAGCACGCCCTTGTACAACTCGCGGCTGAAGCAGTTCGGCTGCGCGTGCTCGATGCGCGTCTGGTGATCGGTGTGCTGCGAGCCCTTGCCGAGGTAGAGGCCATTGAGCGTGGCGCCACAGTTCTCGCCGTCCAGCACCGTGTAGACGTTGGTGCGGCTCAGCTTCGAGCCCATCGCCATCGAGAAGTTCACGTAGTGACTGTCGCGGGCCTGATGGACTTCGGTGGTGCTGACATGTGTGGCGAGGTCCGACTCGCGCTGGATCTTGCTGTGGGTGATGGTCGCGTTCTCACCGACCACCACTTCCGCCACATGGTTCGTGAAGTACGCCACGTCTGCCAGGCCGACGAAGCTCTCCAGCACGGTGGCCTTCGCGTGGCGTTCGGCCACGATCAGGGTCCGCGGGAACTTGGCCGACGACGCGCCGGCGGCATCGGTGACGTGGAGGATGTGGATCGGGGTGTCGGACGCCACGTCCTTCGGCACGTAGACCAGTACCCCGTCGCGCATGAGGCCCGTGTTGAGCGCGGTCATGGCATGTTCGCTGACCGCGACTGTGCCAAGATGCTTCTGCACCAGGTCAGCCTGTTCGCGCCATGCCTGCGCAAGGTCCATCACCAGCAACCCGGCGGGTAGTGAATCGAGTGACGACAACGCCGGCGAATACCGGCCATTGAGCAGCACCACGGTCGGCCAGTCGGCGTTGATCATGTACGGCGTGAGGTCGGCCACCGTGGTGGACGATGCCGCGACATGCACGGTGTACGGCACCTCGGCGATCGACGACAACGAGGTGTAGTGCCAGTCCTCGAGCGCCGGCGTGGGGAACCCAAGTGCGCTGAACGATGCCATCGCGGTGCGACGCATCGGAGCCAGCCACTGCGGTTCATCGGTGCCGACGCGGGCGGCGAAGGCCGCCTGCCAGTGCGTCACGCTCACGCCAATGCCTCCTGCAGGAGCCAATCGTAGCCCTTCTCTTCCAGCTCCAGTGCCAGCTCCTTGGTGCCGCTGCGGATGATCCGGCCGCCGGCCAGCACATGCACGAAGTCGGGCACGATGTAGTTCAGCAGGCGCTGGTAGTGCGTCACCACGATGGCGGCGTTGTCCGGACGACGGAGCTTGTTCACACCTTCCGCCACCACGCGCAGTGCGTCGATGTCGAGGCCGGAATCGGTTTCGTCGAGGATCGCCAGCTTCGGCTCGAGCACCGCCATCTGCAGGATTTCGTTGCGCTTCTTCTCGCCGCCGGAGAAGCCCATGTTCACGCTGCGCGAGAGCATGGCGTCATCCATCTCGACGATCTTGAGCTTCTCTTCCATCACGTCGAGAAATTCCATCGGGTCGATCTCCTCGCCGCCGCGCGCCACGCGCATCGCGTTGTAGGCGCTGCGCAGGAAGTAGGCGTTGCTCACGCCCGGAATCTCGATCGGGTACTGGAAGGCGAGGAAGACACCCTTGTGGGCGCGCACCTCTGGATCGAGTTCGAGCAGGTCCTCGCCCTCGAACAGCACGGAACCGCCGGTGACTTCATACGACGGATGACCCGCCAGCACCTGCGCCAGTGTGCTCTTGCCGCTGCCGTTCGGGCCCATGATCGCGTGCACTTCGCCCGCGTTCACGGTGAGGTTGATCCCCTTCAGGATGTCCTTGTCGCCGGCCGTAGCCGTCAGGTTCGAAATCTCGAGCATGCTCATTTGGTTCTCGTCGCAGCGTGTGTGAAAAATCGGGTCCAGGCAGTTCGGCTCAGCCGACGGAGCCTTCGAGTGTGATGCCCAGCAGCTGTTGCGCCTCGAGGGCGAACTCCATCGGCAGTTCCTTGAACACTTCCTTGCAGAAGCCGGCGACGATCATGCTGACCGCGTTTTCCGCGCTCATGCCGCGCTGCTTCAGGTAGAAGATCTGGTCTTCCCCGATCTTCGTCGTCGACGCTTCATGCTCCAGCGTCGCCGTGTTGTTGTTGATCTCGATGTACGGGAAGGTGTGCGCGCCGCAGGCATTGCCAATGAGCATGCTGTCACACTGCGTGTAGTTGCGCGCCCCTTCGGCCTTCGGCAGCACCTTCACCATGCCGCGGTAGCTGTTCTGCCCGCGGCCGGCGCTGATGCCCTTGCTGACGATGTTCGACTTCGTGTTGCGGCCGATGTGGATCATCTTCGTGCCGGTGTCGGCCTGCTGCATGTTGTTGACGACGGCCACCGAGTAGAACTCGCCGATGGAGTTGTCACCCTGCAGGATCACGCTGGGGTACTTCCATGTGATCGCCGAGCCGGTTTCGACCTGCGTCCACGAGATCTTGGCGTTCTTCATCGCCTTGCCGCGCTTGGTGACGAAGTTGTAGATGCCGCCGACGCCGTTCTCGTCACCGGCATACCAGTTCTGCACCGTGCTGTACTTGATCGTCGCATCGTCGAGCGCGATCAGCTCGACCACGGCGGCGTGCAGCTGGTTGGTGCTGCGCTTGGGCGCGGTGCACCCTTCGAGGTAGCTCACGCTGGCCCCTTCTTCGGCCACGATCAGTGTGCGCTCGAACTGGCCGGTATCGGCGGCGTTAATGCGGAAGTAGGTGCTGAGCTCCATCGGACACTTCACGCCCTTCGGAATGTAGCAGAAGCTGCCATCGCTGAAGACCGCGGAGTTGAGCGCCGCGAAGAAGTTGTCGCTGTACGGCACCACGCTGCCGAGATACTTCTTGATCAGCTCCGGATGCTCGTGCACCGCCTCGCTGAAGCTGCAGAAGACGATGCCGTGCTTCGCCAGCTCGGCCTTGTAGGTGGTGCCAACCGAGACGCTGTCGAACACCGCATCGACGGCGACGCCGGCGAGCATCTTCTGCTCATGCAGTGGAATGCCAAGCTTCTTGTAGGTATCGAGCAGCTTGGGGTCGACTTCGTCGAGCGAACCAAGGGGCTTGGCCGTCTTGGGCGCGGAGTAGTAGCGGACGGCCTGATAGTCGATGGCCGGATAGTGGACGTTGGGCCACGTCGGCTCGGTCATCGTGAGCCAGCGACGGTAGGCCTTGAGGCGCCACTCGAGCAGCCACTCGGGTTCCGCCTTCTTGGCCGAGATCAGCCGTACGACATCCTCACTCAATCCCGGCGGGATGGTGTCGGCGTCGATATCGGTGACGAATCCATACTGATACTCTCGCCCAACGAGGGCCTCGATTTCGCTGCTCATCGCGTCACGCTTCTCCACGCCGGTCACCGGCGTTGCTTGTTGCCAGCTCGGTCGATCGACGCGCGATCTGTGCGCCGCCGACCACGTATTCACAGGTGTTGCATCCCGCCAGGATGTGCTGGCGGCGTTCCGTCGGCACACCGATCACGTCTTCGATGAAGGCCGCCTCGGTCGCGCAGATTTCCGGGTACTGCTCCGCCACGGCGCGGATCGCACAGTTGTGCTTGCGCAGCACGGGCAGGCCGGTGACGTCATCGACATCCGCCTCGGCCATGTAGCCAAGCGACGTCCACAACTCAGCCAGCAACTGCACTCGCTCGGTGAGCGGAAGCTGTCGCAGCGCGGGTGCGGCCTCGGCCGCGAGGGCTGTCCACTTCCGCCGGAAGAAGTCGCTCACGCCACCGCGACCATGTTCGGTGGCGATGGACTCGAGCGTCTCCAGCAGCACCGTGGCGTACTGACGCGGGAAGAGCGCCTCACCACTGCCGGTGAGGGAGAACGCATGCACCGGCCCACCAACACCGCGCACTTCGCGCGAGTGACGGATGATGCCGGCCGCCTCGAGGGTCTCGAGATGGCGACGCATGGCGTTCGGGGTGAGGTCGAAACGGGCGGCCAGTTCGCGCGCCGTCAGCGGCTGGTGCTTTTTCAGCGCCAGCAGCAGTTCGGCCTGAATCCCACGATAGCCGACGAGCGCGGTCCCCATTTCTTCCATGGCGAGCAAACTAGTCGGGTATGCGGATTCGTCAACAAAACTGTTGACGAATGGGCATGGCGGTTACGCGGCACCGAGCGATCGAAAGGGAACCGCATCGGCAGCGCGTGACCGGTCTCGGCGGCCGGCGGTACGCCACCCTGAACCCTGATGCGAGCGTGAGATGGGCAGACATCGACTGGCGAGTCTTGGACTGGTGGCGGTCGCCGTTGCCGCGGCCTGCACCTCCGATCCGACGTCTCCGTTCGGTCAGCGGCTCGACCTGCAGAGCGCGCAGAAGAAGTGGTCTGACGCCAGGCTGGTCAATTATAGCTTTAATAGCACCGTTTTGTGCTTCTGTTTGCCTGAATTCACAGGAACGAAGCGCGTCACCGTCCGGAATGGACAGGTCACGGCGATCGTGGATGTCGGCACTGGTGCATCCGAGCCGCTGACGTGGCGTCAGCCGGTGGACAGCATCTTCAAGCAGGTCGCGGAAGAGATTCGCCAGCGGCCTGAACGGCTTCAAGTGACTTATGACGACAAGCTCGGCTATCCGAGAACACTGACGTACGGCACTCCTGAGAACGATGGCGGTGGGTATATCACGGTCGACAGTGTGCGACCGATCCCCTGACCGGCACCCCCCTGCGGTAGTGCCGTGACCCACCCAGCTTTGGGGGATGGACTACCACGCCCTCACCGAGGCCCCGTTCGCCACCGACGCTGATGTGCGCGCGGTCCTCGACGCGGTCGCCGACGGCACCTTGCCCCGATCGGCCTGGAATCATCGAGCACATCTGACGGTCGCGCTCTCCATCGGGCGGGCGGTGCCGGCGAGCGAGGCCCTCGACACCGCCCGTGCCACGATCCTTGGCTTCAATGCAAAGGCGGGCATCGAGAGCACACCCGACAGCGGCTACCACGAAACCATCACCGCCTTCTACATGCAGGTTGTGGCGCTCCATGTGGCGCGCAATCCTGCACCGCCGTCGCTCCGCGACGACTCGAACAGCTTCTTCGAGCAGTGGGGACGACGCGACCTGCCGATGCAGCACTATTCGAACACGCTGCTGTTCTCGCGGCAGGCCCGCGCATCGCATGTACCGCCCGACCTGCAGCCACTGCCCACCGCTTGAACCGGTAGCGACAGCAGCCGTCCACTACCGGCGGTCGATCACCGACGACGCTACACCGCCTGTCTGACGCCCGCGAGCGGGTCGGATGCAGCACCACTTCGTTGCAGGCGCGTTCGCTGACCGACCGGCATCATCAGTGGTCCCACGTGACGCGACGTGGCCAGCAGTGCACCGCGGAAGGCGAGCGTCGCACGGGCGAAACCGTCGTCCTCTCGCAACTCACTCGGCACCAGTCCAGTGTAGCGCTTGAGTGCGTTGCGCAGCGCGTTCGCCGATGGGTATCCGACTGTGTGAGCCACCCACTCCACCGAGCGTCCTGGCATTTCGAGGTACCGCGCTGCCAGCAGCACGCGAGACCAGGCCCAGAGTTCGCTCGGTGGTGGGAGCATCGCATTCTGCATGCGATTGACGAGCGTGCGTCGATGCACACCTAGTGCGCGTGATATGTCATCGATCGTTGGCGACTCGCTCGCATGCTCGAGGCAATAACGCACGAGTCGGGCGGCTTCACGCGGCAGTGATGAGCTCACCTCCGCGTACACCTCCTCCGCCAGGCAGCGCTGCGAGGCGCGTTGCAGCGCGACGCGAAGCACCATCGCAGTGTCGTCGATACCTGAGACGATCAGTTCGTGTACACCGGCGCGCGCGAAAGAAAGCACCGAGGACGAGATCCCGGGGCGCATCACGACGTGGCCAAGCACCGAGAGACGCGGAAAACGGGCGCGAATGCTCCGGATCATCTCCTCGGTCGAATGACCATCGGCATCGGTCGGTTCGATGACCAACACATCGAAGTGTGTGCGCTGCAGCGCTGCATCGAGTCGATCGACGCGCTCGAATGCATGCAGCACGCCGGCAGGTGGCGCACCTGCGGACGGGCGCAGTGCCTCCTGCAGTCGCGCCAGGTCGCGACGATCGCGTACCAGGGCTGCGACCACCCGTTGCAGAGGGCGGCTCTGGTTGTTCCTGCTGTCGTCGACCAACGGAAATCCCACGGTTTCCCATCCGGTGAGGGTGGTGCCCGCACCGTGTGCGGAGATCAGAGCCGGCATCGGCAGGTTTGATGTACACCCAACTCAGGACACTGCCATGACGACGCTCCGCCACCGCACCGCACTCGCCGCTCTGCTGATCCTCGCCGCCGGCCTCTCGGCCTGCGCAGCTGATCCGACATCACCGCTGGTCGAGAATTCGGAGAAGCAGGTGAGCGCCGATGTCGACACGACCAAGCGCGTCCCGACCATCCCCTGGTTCGACGTGCAGAACGGCGCAGTGCCGACGATCCCCTGGCACTAGTCCGCGTCAGAGCGACGCAGCGGTCAGGCCATTCAGTGACCGCAGGACCATCCGGAAGTGCTCGGACCTGTACGGGCGCTTCCGGCGCGAATGCTTCTGCTCGAGTGGGTCCGGCACAGGTGCGACGTGCCACACACTTGCAGCTTGCTCCGCGCGATGAACCAGTTCGTGGAACGCGTGTTCCCTTGCCAGTGAGAGAGCTGAATCGAGCATCGCCGCGGCAGCAGTCGACTCGCCAAGGCGGTGGAGCGAATCTGCGACTTCGACTCCGATGTTCGCTTGCGTATAGGGATCGGGCACGGTGGGCATGAGCTCGGTGAGCTCGGCCAGATACCGGCGCGCATCCGACAGACGATTGATCGTGACGGCGGACTGTAGCGCGGCACTCAGCGCATGCAGGCGAACACGGCGCTGCGAGGTCCATTCCATGGCGACCGCGTAGACGCGCATGGCGGCGTCATGCTCACCGGTGAGTCGGCAGATTTCGCCCATGTTCATGAGCGCTTCCGCTCGCGAATCCGGGGCGATGCAGAGCCGCAGCACATTCCACCCGTGCACCATCGCCGAGTCGAGGTCGCCCGAGGCAAAGCCACAGTTGAGCAGGCCGTGATGCGCGGAGCGGATCAGTTCGGGATCGTTGGCTCGATCGGCGTTCAGCAGCGCGCGCTCGAACTGTTCGCGCGCCGCGGGATAGTTGCCGCGTGTGAGTGCAATGACACCGAGGCCGAGCAATGCACGGGCGACCACATCGAGCGCCTCGCATTCATAGCCGATGAGCATCGCGTCCTCGTACATCTCGCGCGCGACATCGACGGCACCCAGCTGGCGCGCGGCACGGCCGATCTGCGCCACGACATTGCCGTCGATGCGCGGTGAGACGCGCGAGGAAAACGCCTGGCGCAACGCGCGCAAGGTTGCGTACGCCAGCCCGAATCCACCAGCCAGTTCCTGCTCTTCGGCCACGGCCTGCGTCGCAATCACCAACTCCGTCACGGCGTCGTAGCCACTGGGCAGCTCGGTGTACCCGTCTGGCAGGGCTCGAAGGGCCCGTGCCGCCCGCAGCACGCTCGACTGGGCAGCCAGCCCAGCCGCCATCGCGCTTACTGCGAGGAGGTCCGCTGATGCCGGCGCGATCTCATTCAAATCCGCCGCGCTGAGGGCGCCGAAGCGGGTCAGGGAATGGGCAAGGACGAGCCACGCATCATCCGCTGGGCCAAGCGGTGCGGTGCGCTGCAAACGGCCCAGGTCGGAGGCGTAGGCCTCCGTCGGGCTCGTCGAGGGCATGGCAGCTGAGCTCAGGGTCTCGTCACTCATCAGGGTATCGAAGAACGGTGAACCCGCGCTACTCGCGCACTCCGGTTATCTTTTCCGCTCCAGAATCGTATTCGACGGGTGCGGGTGATCAAGCTACCCTCGGAGTCCTCTCAGCGTTCAGATGGCCCATCTCATCTTCGGCGACCAGACTCGACCGCTCGGTTTGGGCGTCCTGTCCATCGGAAGCGGCGTCGAAGCCACGTGGCGGATCCGCGAACCCGACCTGCTGCGGCTGCATGCGCTCGTCATGAGTGACGGCAGCTACGGCGTACCGACGATCAGTCGAGCCAGTGCCGAGGCGGAGATTCTGGTCAATGGCGAATTACTGACCGGGGAGCCTCATCGCCTCCAGCCCGGCGACGTGATCGTCATGGGTGCCCACGAGTTCCGGTTCGAGTCGGAGGCCCCGCCATCGGTGACCGGAACGGGCTCTGGTTGGCTCCGTGACGCGCGGCGGGATCGGGTGTACGCCCTCGGTCAGGACGCGACCACGATCGGCCGCGAAGCGGGCTGTACCGTGCTTCTTCAGGAACCGGAAGTTTCGCGGGTGCACGCGCGGTTGGAGCGGGATGGCGACAGCCTCCGCCTGCTGCCCGAAATCGGCGCCCTGATGCTTTTAAATGGCGCCAAGGTCGAGAAGCCGACGCGGCTGAGCGATGGCGATGCGATTGGCATTGGCCGCACAGTGCTCTGGTTCACGGTGGATCCGCCGGTGCGGCGGGCGCTCGAGACGGCGCATGCGATGCGGACCGACCACTACACTCGACGCGTCCCAACCGGCAAGCTCGGTGTGGTGGAGCGTCGCGAGGAGCGTGAGGTCCGCCAGCGGAAGCTCTGGCAGAAGGCGATCACGGGGCTCGCGCTGCTGATCCTGCTCGTGCTGGCCGGTGTGCTGGCCTGGCGGTACGGGCTGGTGGCGTCGGTCCTGAAGTTCCTCGACTGAATGCGTCAGGGACGGCTGCTCGGGGTCGGTGCGGTATTGGCGTTTGGCGTGGCAGGGGGGTGCAAGCCCCGCGACGCTGAGCCGCCGCGCACCGTGGCTGTGGCCGCAGACAGCGCCACCCCTCCCGACACCACGGGGGATGAACGGCCGGATTCGATCCGTTCCACGCCTCCGGACAGCATGACGATGATGCTCGCCTTGCTCCCGGCCGCGCCCAATACGGCGCTCGATGCCGACGCGGCGAGCCTCGCTGAACGCGCGGTATTTGCGCCCCGCACACAGCGCTGGTTCATGGTGCGCATGATCGACAGCGCACCGTCGGTCGACATCGGTCGCATCGACGGCGGGGTCGGCACCACCGATGCAGCCCGCGCCGCGTTCGACCGCATGCTGGCCGCGCGGAGTCCGATTCAGCCAGGGATGCTAATCACGGTGCACCCGCGCGCCGGCGCCGCCCAAGCGCGCGTGACCGCGCTTCGACTGAGCGGGCGGCGCATCATCGCGCGCCTGGACCTGGCTGCCCTCGATAGCACCGAGCGCGCCATCCCGGCTGAATGGCGTGGCGCACCACCCGTTCCGCCGCGTACCGGATCGGCCACACCCTGTCCCCCCGCGGACGAGCCGGCGATTGCCGCTGCGATCGCTGGCTTCGTGCCGGCGCCCAAGGAAGCGGTGAGTGTCCTGCGCGGCTGTTTTGGCGACTTCCGGGCGATGATCACGATTCGCCCGCTGGAGATCACGCCGGAGACGATCGAGCGCGTGGTGCTGGTGCGAGCCAACGGAAAGACCCGCAGCGGCAAGCTGCGCGATCTCTCATACCCGCTGCACGAACTGGTCTCGGTGCTGGACGTCGACGGTGACGGGACAAATGAGATCGTCGTGCACAGTTTCCGGATGTCGATGCAGACCTGGGCTGCGCTCCGCATGACGGACTCGGTCAGCTTCACGCGCTTCGCGAGCGGCTTCACGGTCGAATCGCGCTGACTCCAGCACTGGCAGGTCGTGGCGCGTAGCGGCGCCAGCCACGCGTGCCGAACTACATGTACTACGCCCCCACAATCCGGAGTCTGCCGTGATGCGTCGTCTCTTCACCGTGGCGGTGGCGTTGTCCGCTGCTGCCGCAGTGCATGCACAGCGCCCCGCCGTGCCCACCCCTGCCAGCATCCTTGGCTTCGAGCCCGGCACCGACCGGAAACTCCCGTCGTGGAAGCAGGTCACCGACTATTTCACGGCACTCGATGCGGCGAGTCCCAATGTGCAGGTTCGCACCCTTGGCAAGACGACGCTGGGCCGGCCGTTCATAGTGGCGTTCATCAGTGACTCGACGAACCTGGCCAACCTCGAGCACTTCCGTCAGGTGCAGCAGCAGTTGCTCGATCCGCGAAAGCGTGGCAGCGCCAATCGCGAGCAGCTGCTGAACGAGGGGCGCAACATCGTCCTCATCACATCGAGCATTCACTCGACGGAAGTCGGCGGATTCTCATCACCCCTGGTGATCGCCGATCGATTGATCCGCAGTGACACGCCCGAATCCCGCGAGATCCTGAAGGAAACGATCATCATGCTGGTGCCGAGCCAGAACCCTGACGGTGTGGACATCGTTGGAGATTGGTATCGCAGCACGCTCGGCACACCGGCGGAAGGGACGCAACCGCCGGAGATCTACCATCACTACACGGGGCACGACAACAACCGCGACTGGTATGCGTTCACGCAGGTGGAGCAGCGGATGGTGCTCGACTCGCTGTACTCGCCGTGGACTCCTGCGATCGTGAACGACATTCACCAGCAGGGCGCGAACGGTGGTCGCATCTTCATTCCGCCGTACATGGATCCGGTGGAGCCGAACATCGATCCCGTGCTGACCGCCAGCACCAATGCGCTGGGCATGAGCATGGGATGGCGCATGATTGCCGAAGGGAAGACGGGTGTGGCGACGAATGCGTCGTACGATCAGTGGTCGCCGGCGCGGCAGTATTCGCTCAACCATCACGGCGTGCGCATCCTCACCGAGACCGCGAGTGCGCGGCTCGCGTCGCCGATCGACATGCCGTTCACGCAACTCGGCACCGCGCGTGGGTACGACGCGCGAGTGACATCGTGGAACTATCCGGCGCGCTGGCCCGGCGGTCGCTGGACGTACGGTGACATCGTGGCCTATCAGGCCAGCGCGACATGGGCGATGCTGGCGTCGGTGGCGCGCGATCGTCGGCAGTGGCTGGAGAGTTATCTCTCGATCGCGGATCGTGCGATGGCTGCGGATCATCCGTGGACGACCACCGAGGTGCCGTCGGCGTTCGTGATTCCGCGCGACCAGAAAGATCCTCAGGCATTGCAGCGCCTGATCTGGACGCTGCAGCACGGGCAGGTCGAAGTGTACGAGTCGGTGCCGGCTGGCAGTTACATCGTGCCCACGATGCAGCCGTTCGGATCGTATGCGAAGGCGCTGCTGGAGCGCCAGCAGTATCCAAACCTGAGCGAGTATCCGGGTGGTCCGCCGAAGCGACCGTACGACGTGACGGCGCACACGCTGCCGCTGTTGTTCGGCGTGCAGGTGAATGCCGTCACCGGCGCGGCGCCGGCGATGGGTGCACTGAGTGCGGCGATGCCGGAGCCCACGTTCAGCGTGAAGGGTTTGAGCGGGAAGTCGCCGAAGCGGATCGCGATCTATCGCAGCTACAACGCCTCGATGGATGAGGGATGGACGCGCTGGATGTTCGACGTCAACAAGATTCCGTATCGCACGGTACTCGACGCCGAGATGCGGGCGGGCAACCTGAAGGCGCGATTCGATGTGATCATCCTGCCCGACCAGAATGCCAACCAGCTGCGGCGTGGCCTTGGTGCACCCTACCCTGACTCGCTGCGCGGTGGACTCGGTGATGCGGGTGCTGCCAGCCTGAAGGCGTTCGTGAACGATGGTGGCACGTTGATCACGTTCAACGATGCCAGCGACTATGCGATCGAGACGCTCGAGTTGCCGGTGAAGAACGTGCTCACTGGTGTGAAGAACACGGACTTCTACGCACCGGGCTCACTGCTCTCCATCACGCTCAACAGTGCCAGCCCGATCGTGTCACGCATGACGGCACCGGTACCAGCGGCCTGGTTCGAGGACAGCCCGACCTTCGAGATCACCGACGCGACACGCGCGGTGGCGGTCGCGTCGTATCCAGCGACTGGCGACCCACTCCTCTCCGGCTGGTTGCTTGGCGGCTCGAAGTTGAATGGC
Organism: uncultured Gemmatimonadaceae bacterium; assembly: GCA_963740355.1. GTDB lineage: Bacteria > Gemmatimonadota > Gemmatimonadetes > Gemmatimonadales > Gemmatimonadaceae > JACMLX01. The sequence goes on along the minus strand of CAVUDW010000003.1, from coordinate 2,385,480 downwards.
AAGGCGGCGATGGTCGATGTCACGGTCGGCCGCGGTCACGCGATCCTGTTCGGCTTCCGTCCGCAATATCGGGGGCAGAGCATGAACACCCAGCCACTGTTGTGGGGCGCAATCCTGCGCTGACTGCATTATGTCGCCCTGCTGCGTGGCGTCAGCGCGGGGGGCGACGCACCGCGTCATCGGCGTCGAGTCGGCGCAGGAGTGTGTCGAGCCGTGCTCGCAGCATCGTCACTTCGTATTGCGTCGAGCGTGCGGCAGGGTTGGGGTGTCGGCCGGCCGCATCGGTCCAGCGATACAGGCGTTGATCCCGGAACCAGACCTGTTCCACCGAGGGCTTCCGGCCGTCGCGAATCATTTCGAGGCGTGCGCCAAGAAAGACGCCATCGCTGAGCCAGTAATCGTCGACGCTGTGGAAGCCGGTGCCGCTCGCTTCGACGCGGAGCCGCTTCCACACCGGGCCGGCGCGCCAGGCCGAGAGCAGTGCATCAGTGCCGGCGCCGAGCGAAATGGGCTTCTGGACCTGATCCATCACCGCGGTGTCTCGCTCGATCTGCGCGACACGGGCCTCGAACGCCTGAATCGTCGCCGCTGTGTCGGTTGGCGAAGGCTCGACGATTGCAGCAGCAGCCACCGTGTCGGCCGCCTTTGGTGTCGCCGCTCCATCCTGACGCGCGCAGGCGACCACGGCCAGCAGCAGTGCGGCAAGCACGCCCCGCCTCACGGGTGCTCCAGTGAGCGGAATGATCCGCGGCTCAGGCAGCGCTGCCCGTGGCCATGCGCTCCGCCCGCGCATTGCGGAAGCTCTGAATGCAGAGGCCGAGAAACACGAGGCAGATCACGAACATCGCGGCCTGTGTCTTCGCTGCCAGCGGTCGCGCGACGTCGCCGCCGGTGATCAGCTGCAGAAACTTCACCGCGCCCGGTGCCGAGCCGAGGATGCCAAGCAGCGCCAGCACCGACGCGCCGTGCATGGCGTGCTTCTTCATCTTCGGGTTCAATGCCAGCGCGCCACACGCCTCGAGCAACGAGCCGAAGGCCAACGGAATGAGTGCGGTGAGGCTGTGGGTGTCGCTGAAGACGTAGCCGAGGATGCCGATCAGGGAGAGCAGGGTGCCGACGACGATGGTGACGATTGGCATGCGGTTTTCGGGAAGTCGAGGTGAGCGCGAACCGGTGCGAACTGGGCCTGTGCGGCGAGTGCGCAGCGACGAAGCCGTGATCGTCGGGGAAAGATGAAGCAAAGCTACGGCGAATGCCGACAGCCTTCGCCGCGGTTGGGCCGCAAACTCACATACCACGATGGGAGATGAGCCGCAGCGCACCTGCTCCGGTCTCGACCCGCGTCCCTGCACTCGAGGTATACGGTCATGGGCTCGTTGATCACAGAACCACAGGCTGTCTCGACCGCCGACTCGACTTGTTGCGGCGGCAGCTGTTCAGACGGAACCGATGTCATCGCCAGCGACACACGTGATGCCACCTGGTCTGGAGTGATCGATCCGCTCGTCTCGGTGCGTGCGGTGGTCAGCGCGCATCCAGCCGCCGTCTCGATCTTTCACACGTTTGGCATCGATACGTGTTGTGGTGCGGGCGCTTCGCTCCGCGATGCGGCGAAATCGGCGGGTGCCGACCTGGAATCGGTCCTGATTTCCCTCGACGCGCAATTTGGATCGCACGGCGCCACGCGGCCGGGATGATGGATGGTTTCGTCAAGGCGTTCCTGAAATCGAGCCTCGCCTGGCTGGTCATCGGCACCACCGGTGGCATCCTGATGGCGCTCTATCCTGCGTGGACCGTGTACCGGCCAGCGCATGCGCACTCGGTGGTGCTTGGCTTCGTGACGATGATGATCTTCGGTGTGGCCTACCACGTCGTGCCGCGCTTCAGCGGTGCGCCACTGCCCAGCCAACGCCTGCCGGTCGTGCACTGGTGGCTGTCGAACGTGGGGTTGGCGGTGATGGCAGGTGGGTTCATCGCGCGAGGCAGTGGCCTGTCCGGCGCGGTGTGGTTGTTGGCGATCGGTGGTGTGCTGTCGGCGTCCGGAGCGTATGTGTTCGCCTGGACGATCTGGCGAACGATCGACGCCTCGCCCATCGGCAAGGTGCCGCAGCGCGCACCGGCCGAACCGGTCGCGATCGGGCGGCCGTCGCGACCGGCGATGCCGTGAATCGTGCGGGAGCGGGACGGATGTGTGGGCAGGGAGTGGTGGGGCGCGCTGGCTCGTGCGGAATTGACGAACCAGTAGCTTTCGCCACGTCCTGACCGTCACCCTCCGCCCCGCGTCGCCCATGACCCTCGACGAGTATCAGCAGCTCGCCGCCCGCACGATCGGCACCCGCACCCACGCCGACCAGCTGTCGAACATGGCGCTCGGCCTCGCGGGCGAAGCGGGCGAAACCGCGGACATGTTGAAGAAGCACCTCTTCCACGGGAAGCCACTCGACCCGGACGAGGTGGTGAAGGAACTCGGCGATGTGATGTGGTACGTGGCCGGGATGGCGACGGCGATCGGAGTGTCGCTGGACGACGTGGCCCAGCGCAACGTGGACAAGCTGCGGAAGCGTTATCCGGACGGATTTTCGGCCGAAGCGAGCGCCAAGCGCGCAGACGTTGTCGCGTAGCAGACCGTTCTATTGTTGTATTGCTGTCGCCATGATGGCTTCAGCATGTCGGAGTGGCTCGGCCAACTCGTCGATCGACCCATCGCCGCGGCCCGTCGCGCGTCGGCCGGCGCCGTCGCAGTCTGGTCCGGCGGCTGACGGGATCTACTTCGATGCCGCGAAGGGCACGGTCACCGTCGACGATCTCGATCGTTTGCGCGGTCGGATTCTCGCCGTCCCCGTGCTCGGCAAGTATCCCGACGATGTGCTGAAGACCTTCAACGACGGTCGGAGTGGCGGGCGCCGGCACAATGCGGCCGACATCATGGCGCCCCGCGGGACCCTCGTGATCAGCGCCGATGAGGGGGTCATCCGGCGACTGTCACGCAATACGCTAGGTGGCATCACCATCTACGCCACCGATCCGGATGAGCGGTTTGTGTACTACTACGCGCATCTCGATGGCTACGCGCCTGATCTGCATGTCGACCAGCGTGTGCAGCGGGGGGACGTGCTCGGTTACGTTGGGACGACGGGGAATGCACCGGTGAATGCTCCACACCTGCATTTCCAGATCATGCGGTTGCTCGATCGTGATCGTCTCTGGGATGGAATCCCGATCGATCCGAAGCCGTTTCTCCAGCTGCCGGGAGCGTTGCGATGACCATGACCAGCAAGGACCGCGCAGCGTTGCGTGGTGAAGCACACCATCTGGTGGCCGCCGTACACATCGGCCACCAGGGGTTGACCGAGACCGTGATCGAAACGGTGGACGACGCGTTGCGCACGCGGGAGTTGGTGAAGATTCAGTTGGCCAAGACCACGGACGAGACGCCCAAGGTGGCCGCCAATCGGCTGGCTGAGGCGACCAGTGCCGAGGTGGTGCAGGTCATCGGTCGCACCTGCACGCTCTATCGCTGGAATCCCGACTTGAAGCGCAAGAGTGGTGTTCCGCCGTGGCGGAGCTGATCGCGCTGGTTTGATCGCTGGCTCCTCGGTGAGACAGGCAGGTGAATCCCCGGTTGCGTCAGCGAAAAAAAGTCGTAAATCCCCTTCTGTCCGGCTCACGCCGGCAACGCGCGCGGGGTCGACCTGCGCGCTCCCGTCCAAAGCCCTTCAATCGTCGGATCGCACACATGCCGTACGTGATCACCGAAGCCTGCATCAATACCAAGGACAAGGCGTGCGTTGACGTCTGCCCCGTGGACTGCATCTACGAGGGACCGGATCAGCTGTACATCCAGCCCGACGAATGCATCGATTGCGGCGCGTGTGAGCCCGAGTGCCCCGTGACGGCGATCTTCCCCGAGGAAGACGTGCCGGCGGCGATGCAGAAGTACGTGCAGATCAATCGCGACGTGTTCAAGGGCCCGAACCCGCCTGGCCGTCCGACGCGCTAAGGCGCGCTGATCACACTGCGCCCCGCACCGCCACGTCGAGGAATTCGGCGATGGCGGCGTTCACGACGCTGGGTTGTTCGAGCGGGGCGAGATGGCCGGCATCGGGAATGGTGACCAGGCGCGAGCCGGCCACGCTGGATGACAAGACAAGGCTGTCGGCCATCGGCGTCACGGTATCCTCGTCCCCGACGACGACGAGCGTGGGCACGGTGATGGTCTCGAGCGTCGATGTGGAGTCGATGCGCGTCAGCATGGCCTGCGCGGCGCCAATGACGCCACTGGCCGGTGCTCGGCGCAGCATCACCTCGACCTGCTCGACGAGCTGCGGCTGTGTCGCGCGCGTCGTGACGCCCAGTTGCTGCTGGAGGAACGTCGGCACCGCCGGTCCGACGCCTTCCTGGCCCACCGACGCCATCAACTCACGACGCTTCAGCCGCGCCGGCTCGGTGTCGGCGGCGGCCTTGGTGTCGAGCAACAGCAGTGCGCGGACTCGGGCCGCGTGGCGCCGCCAGAGCGCGAACGCCACGTACCCACCCATCGAGAGCCCGCCGATCACCGCCTGCTCCACCCCCGCGGCATCGAGCATGGACGCGATCGCGTCCGCATAGGCGTCCATGCCCGGTTCGGGCAGTGGGGTCGATCGCCCGAACCCCGGCAGGTCGGGCACCAACAGGCGGACATCAGGGAATGCGGTCGCGTGCGCCGCGGTCTGGGCCGACCAGAGCCACCGATCGTGTGGAAATCCGTGGATGAGCACGACGGTGATCGCGGCGTGCCGCGGGCCGACGTCGTCCCAGGCGAGCGTGCCGTGGGGGAGCGCGAGAGTCTGTTCCATGCCTCAATCTGGCACGGCGTCAGCCCGGGAGCCTCGGGGCGGTTATGCTTCCCTCATGCCGCCACGCCCGCCCAGCCATGTGATGCAGTACCTCGATACCGCTGCGGCGGTGGCCGCCTTCGCCGAAGAGATCGCAAACGCGCCGAGCATCGCGCTCGATACGGAAGGGGCCAGCTTCCACCGGTTCGTCGATCGCGTCTACCTGATGCAGCTCTCGACGCGGACAGCGACGGCCATCGTCGATCCACTGGCGTCGGGCGACCTGGCGTCGCTGCGGCCGCTGGTCGAGAGTCGCGATATCGAGATCGTATTCCACGACGCCGACTACGACCTGCGCCTGCTGCGTCAGGACTACGGCTGGGCCACTCGGCACATCTTCGACACCCGCATCGCGGCGCAACTGCTTGGCTACAAGGCGTTTGGCCTCGCGGCGTTGCTGGAACTGCACTTCGGGATTTCGCTCGACAAGAAATTCCAGCGCGCCGACTGGAGCCTGCGGCCGCTGAGTGAAGGGATGTTGCAGTACGCATCGCAGGACACGATGTACCTGCTGGCGCTGCGCGACATCCTGCACGCCGAGCTGGACGCGAAAGGACGGTTGGGCTGGGCGGCAGAAGAGTTCGCACGCCTCGAGCAGACGCAGTGGTCGGCCGAGGATCCAACACAGCTGTTCCTGAAGGTGAAGGGTGCGCGCGACCTGAAGCGCCGCGAACTGGCGGTGCTCCGCGAACTCGTGCCATGGCGCGATGGTGTGGCGAAGGAGCTGGATCGCTCGACGTTTCGTGTCGTGAGCAACGACGTGCTGCTCGAGATCTGTCGCGTCCAGCCGACGACGCGTCAGGCGCTCGGCGTGATCAAGGGCATGCCACGCGGTGTGCTGGACCAGCGCGGCGATGTGGTGCTGGCCTGCGTCGCACGCGCAATGGCGCTGGACGAAGCGGCACTGCCGAAGTTCCCGAAGGCGCCGCGGTGGGAGAAGGATCCCGAGTTCGATGATCGCGCGGCACGGCTGCGTGCTGTGCGTGACGAAGTCGCGACGAATCTCGAACTGGACCCTGGCGTGCTCTGCTCGCGCGAGAAGCTCGAGACGATCGCGCGTCGGATGCCGACGACGATCGAGGAGCTCTACGAGACGCCCGATCTGCGCCGCTGGCAGGCCGACCTGCTCGGCCCTGGGATCCTGCGCGCGCTGCAAGTGACTGGGGCACCGACCACGCTCAAGGTTGCGACACAGCCGGTCGCGGCATCAGCGCCTGCATCATCCGAGAGCGATTCGCCGTATCGGGACTGAGAGCTTTCGAGCCACAGCGAATCGCAGTTTTGCGGCTGTTGCTTTGGTCCGATTCAAGTTTTGTGTCAAAGGCGTTCAGCAGTTGCAGTTCTCTGCGCCTCCGCGATTCGCTGTGCTCTCGAGGACTATTGCGCGATCAGGCGCGCGATGCCGTCGCTGGTGCGGAGCCAGCCGGTGCGCGGGGATTCGACGCCGGCGCGATCGATCCAGCTGATCCAGTAGCCGACACCTTCTGCGGCGTTGGCGGCGATGGCAACAGTGAGCGGGGCCGCGTCAGCGGGTCGGAGATCGGTCGTCCACATCGTACCATCCCAGCGTGAGATGACCCACGTGCGTGCGACCTGACCGGCGGGAAGCGTCGCAAGCAGGAAGGTCGCACCAGTACGCGCGTCGCGATCCTCGCGCACGATCGGCGCCGAGAGCACCGTGCCGGCAGCTTCGAGCCATGGCGATGCGGGCACCAGTGCCGGAATCGCATACGTCTCCCGGATCAGGCGCGATGCCAGCGTGTCACGCTCGGCGCGCGTCGCCGCCGAACCGCGTGGCATGAATGCCGCCATGCTGAAGTGCACATTGCCGGTGGCATTGCCCTGGCGACGCGTGACGGCGATCTGGTTCACGAGTTCATCTGCAGTCCAGGTGGCGGCGGTGCCGACACGGCTGGTGTAGTTGCCCGGCCACATGTGCCGGCCCTTCACATTTTCGGCGGCCCACCAGCGCAGCAGTGATGGATATGGCTGTCCATCCTTCGCGATCGGCCAGTACAATTGCGGTGTCGCGTAGTCGAGCCAGCCTTCACGCAGCCAGCGGCGCGAATCGCCGTACAATTCGGCATAGCTGTCGAAGCCGCGCACGTCGGCGGGGAATCCTGGACGCCAGATCCCGAATGGGCTGATGCCGACCTTGACCCATGGCTTGGTGGCCTTCACACGCGTGTACATCTGTTGCACGAACGTGTCGACATTGAAGCGGCGCCAGTCGTCGAGCGCGAGTGTGCCACCCTTCGACGTGTAGGCAGCGTAACTGCGCTCGTCAGGGAACGGGATCACGTTCCCGCGGCTGTCGCGTTCCTTGTACGGGTAGAAATAATCATCGATGTGCACACCATCGACGTCGTATCGCTTCACGACATCCAGCACCACCGCGATCGACTTCGCGATCACCGCCGGCTCACCCGGGTCCATCCAGAGGTGCGAGCCGTACCGCTTCACCAGCGCAGGCTGCGCGACAGCCATGTGTGACGCCACCAGCGGCGACTTGTCGCTGGGATGGCGTGCGCGATATGGGTTGAACCAGGCGTGCAACTCGAGCCCGCGGGCGTGTGCCTCGCGCACGGCGAAAGCGAGCGGATCCCACGACGGTGATGGAGCCAGGCCCTGCGCGCCGGTGAGATACACGGACCATGGCTCGAGCGCCGAGGGATACATCGCATCGCCAGCCGGCCGCACCTGGAAGACCACGGCGTTCATGTGCAGCTCTTTCACGCGATCGAGAATCGCGATCAGTTCGCGCTGTTGGTCGGCCGTGCTGAGATCGCGACGTGACGGCCAATCGATGTTGTCGACCGTCGCGACCCAGACTGCGCGGAATTCACGCGCGGCCAGCGGCGGCGTCGGCAGCGAGACGGCGCCTCGCAGGGCCGGGCGCGTTTCACTCGGTGCGTCGACCCGTCGTGGATCGACCATCACCTCGCCAGGCTTTGCGGGCTGCGGCGCTGGCGTCTGCGGTGCCGGCACTGCCGGAATCGGAACCGGCGCTGGCGTGGGACGGGTGCAGCCGGCGGCGACGAGGCCGAGGAGCAGAAAGCGGAACGATGCGCGCATGATCATTTCGGTGCGGCAGGTACCGCCTTCGGCGGCGGACCTGCGGTCAGGGCAAGACTCACTCGTTCGACCTGCTCGCCATTTTCGCTGAGCAGGATCGCGAGCAGGTTGTCGTTCACGAGCACGGTGGGTGTACCCGGCCAGCGCGTCAGCGTGTCACCACGGGGGCGTGCGTTGAGGCTGTCGAGCGCCGCAAAATCCGCGTGTCGCGATGTGCTGTCGCGATAGCGGAAGACATGAATGGTGGCAGAGCCAAGCCGCCATGTCTGTCCGGCAACGCGCAGAAACGGGAAACGCACCGTATCGCCGCGTTGTGGTGCGAGGCCTGCGCGCTCGAGGCGATCGAAGACGGTGCACGGCTCCCAGTGCCCGGTACCCGGGCAGGTTGGGAGCGGCGCAGGGCCGGAATGTGTGCCCGCCGGTGTCACGCTGACCGGCGGTGGTGCGGGTTTCGGCTCAGCGGGGCCGCAGGCCGCAACAACTGCGCTCAGTGCGAGGCAGGCGCGTGCACTGCGCGACGCGTTCAGAAGCCGAGGTACGTGCGGACGCGCGGCTCGATGCGGTCCGGCGTCCATGGTGGCGACCAGATGAGGTTGATCTTCACTTCGCCAACGCCCGGCACCGTGCGCAATTGCTTCTCCGCTTCACCCATGATTTCCGGGCCGGATGGACAGCCGGGTGAGGTGAGCGACATGTCGACGTTGATGTCGGCGCCTTCGACCTGAATGTCGTAGATCAGTCCGAGATCGACGATGTTCAAGTTGAGCTCCGGATCCTTGACGCGCCGCAGGACGAGGCGTGCCTGATCGAGCGTGACACCGCCGGCGGTGGTCTCTTCATCGGCGACGTCAGACGCACCGGTGGCGTCGGGGCTGTCGATGGGTTCTTCGGATGACATCTGCATGATGCGAAAGCTACTCAGGCCGTGGAGCCCCGCGGGCCGCGCGGCGAACCCGTCAGCGACGCTTCTTCTTGGCGACGGGCTTGGCCTTGGCTGCCGTGGCTCGGCCGGCACGAGCGCTGGCGGTGCGCTTGCGAGCCGACGACGCACGCGCCGAGGCACGGGAACGGCTGCTCGTGCGCGCCGAGGCCGAGGAACGGGACGAGCGCTTGGCCGACACGGAACGGCCGGCGGACTTCGACCGGGACGAGCTGCAGGCGGCGCGACGAGACTTGGCGCTGCTGCGACCGGCCGACTTGCGGGCCAGGGCGCGGCCGCGGCTCACGCCGCAGCCAGCGGCGGCGCGATACCGCACTTCCGGCGCCGGATTCCAGCCCGTGGCGTAGTCAGCGCGGAATTCGGGATCGCCGTCGACTTCAACGGCCTGCCCTGGCGCGGTGACGGCCCACGCCGAGGCGTCGGCGAGATCGGCGCGCACATCGGAAATCACACGTTCGGGGCGACGCGCGCGCGACTCAAACACACGATTGGTGAGCAGGACGACGAACATGTCGCGCTCGGGGTCGATCCAGATCGAGGTGCCCGTGAAGCCGGTGTGTCCGTAGGCCGTGGCCGACATGTAGCGACCGCAGCCGACGCCATTGTGACCGGCGCAGGTGTCCCAGCCCAGTGCGCGCGACGACCCTGGGGCGTGCGCGGTGAATCGCTCGACCGTCGAATCACTGATGATCCGCTTGCCGAGGTAGACACCCTTGTTGAGCATCATGGTGGCGAACACCGAGAGATCGCCGGCCGTGCTGAACAACCCTGCGTGTCCGGCAACGCCGCCCAGTGCATGGGCATTTTCGTCGTGCACATCACCCTGCAGCGAATAGCCACGCACCGACATGGTGGCGGTCGGCGCCGTGCGCTCGCGCACGTTGGCCGGCACGCGATACCAGGTCTCGGTCATGCCGAGTGGCGTGAACACCTTGTCCTGCAGCAATTCGTCGAGCTTGCGTCCGCTGGCGCGCTCGGCGATGAAGCCGAGGATGTCTGCGCCGAGATCGGAGTAGACGTAGCGCGTGCCGGGGGAGTATTCGAGCGGCGTGCCGAGCACGAGGCGCTGCGCATCGGCAGGCGACCAGGCGAGACGCCACAGATCGCGACCCGCCGGCAAACCACTCCGGTGCGTCAGCAGATCCTGGATGGTGACGTTGTCCTTCTCGCCACCACCGAATTCGGGGAAGAACGTGATGACCTTGTCGTCGAGCTTGATCTTGCCCTCATCGTAGAGGAGCATGATCGCGGTCGTGGTGCCGATGACCTTGGTGAGGCTGGCGAGGTCGTACACGGAACGATCGGGGGAGACGCTTGGTGCATCCGGGCCCCACGACAGGCGGCCAAAACCCTGCGAATAGACCGCAGACCCACGACGACCGACGACCACGGCGGCGCCAGGAAAGCCACCCTCGGAAATGCCACGACGCACGACGCGCGTGATGGCATCGAGACGCAGCGCACTCATCTCCACCTCTTCCGGGCGCGCTTTCGGCAGCCCTTCACCATCGATCCGAACCGGATTCGTTGGCAGGGCGGCGATGCTGAGCGTAAGAGCGGTGACGAGCTTGACGATCACGGCGACTCCGGAATGCGCTGCGGCAGGACTTGCGAGGGCTTCAAGCGAAGGGCTTCAAGCAAAGAGCATCGACACGTTCAAGCACGAGCCTGACCGTTCGACCTGTCAGTCACTTATGAGACGACGCAGGGGGCGGAACGTTCCGCCGCGATCCGTGAACGCATGGTACGACGGGCCAATAGCTGAGTCAAGTGAGGGCCAAGTGTAACCAGCATAAAGGTTTGTGTGCTCTCACGTGAGGTAGGATGCCAGCTCAATGGGGACAGCGAGGGGCAGAGAACTTGCTCGGCGAACGATCAAGGGGGTCACGATCAAGGGGTCGGAGATCTTGATCTTCGCCAAACGTATTTTGGACAACGAGTTAGGCCTCGAAATGGCCGATCAAGATCTCTGACCCCTTGATCGGGGGCGAACTCCAGATGTGGCAACGGTTTAACGCCATGAATTTCGCGTACACGGGGCAGCACCCCTGTACACGCAATTCGGCCGAACGGCGCTCCGAGCGCCAGGCCACCGAATCCTGCGCGCGACCGGCCCCGTTGTGTGGCGCATGGATGCGGGGGCGGCCGGACTGCCCCCGCCGGTAAACCATTACCGCCACCCCCGTGTCGCATGACCGAATACAGCATCGCGCCCGTCTCGGCGCCGGTCGCCCGCCCCACCGTTCGTCCGTACTACGCCGTTGACTACCGATGAGGAGTTGATCGCGCGAGCAGTCGCCGGGGACGAACTGGCGATGCGAGCGCTCTGGGCCGAGCACGCGCCACGGGTCGATGCCGTGGTGCGGAGACTGGTGCACGACCTGGATGAGGCGGCGGACATCGCACAGGAAGTCTGGATCCAGATCTTCCGGGCCTTGCCGACGTTCCGGGGCGACGCGCAGTTCTCGACCTGGGCGCATCGCATCGCGGTCAACCGGACGCTGAATGCATTGCGCCGGGCGCGACGACTGATGGGTGTGCACGAGGAACTGACGGAGGAGACGGCGATGGTGGAGGACGATGTGGAGCAACCGTTCGTACGCGAGTCGATCACGCAGGCGGTGGAGAAGTTGCCGCGCGGAGCTCGGACGGTCTTCGTGCTTCACGATGTGGAAGGTTTCACGCACGAGGAGATCGCGGAACAGCTGGGCATCACCACCGGCGGTTCGAAATCACAGCTGTTCAAGGCGCGCGCACGATTGCGCCGCCTGCTGGCGCCGTTGATGGATCATCTGTCTACACCGACCATGGAAGCTGGCTATGCAGCACCTGTCGCCTGAACGGATTGCCGCGCTGGTCGATGAACCAGCGACGCAGGATGAGCGTGAGCACCTCGAACGGTGCCAGCGCTGCCGCGCAGACTTCATCGCCGTCCGCCGAATCGTGGCCGCTGCAGCGTCGGAACGCGATCGGCCGATCACGCCCCTGGTGCCGTGGCAGCAGCTCTCCGCCGCGCTGCGCGCGGAAGGGGTGCTGAGGGATGCGCCGCGTGCGATGGTCGCGACGCCGACGGAGATTCGCCCGATTCAGTCTGCGCCCAGCGTCGCCGCGACGATGCGTGACCAGCGTGACGTGGACGTGCGCGATGTGACGGATATCCGCGCCCGGCGCGGCGGTTGGCAGCGGGTGGCTGGCATGGCTGCGGCGGCCGCCGTGCTGGTGACGGTTGGTGTCGCGGGGGGGCGCATGACGGCGCGTGGCCCGGCGCTGTTGCCGGAGCCGACGCCCTCGGTGGCTGCGGTGCAGTCAGCGGCCCCGAACGCGCAGATGATTCCGGTGGTGCAGTTCCGCACGCCGGACGATGCGCGAGCGACGCTGCATTCCGCCGAAGAGGTGTACAGCGGTGCGCTGCTCTGGCTTGCGGCGCACGACAGCGCCCTGGCCCCACCACTCGGCCGCGGCTCGGCGGCGGCGGCCACGAATTACCGGCAGCGGCTGGAAGTGCTGGACGCCGCCATGGCCACGGCGCGTCGCGCGCTGTATGAAGCGCCGAATGATCCGGTCATGAATCGCTACTATCTCGCCACGCTGGGCGCCCGTGAAGTGACGTTGCGTCGCTTGACCACGGTGCTGCCGGCGTCGCAACAGGTGCTGGAGTATTGATGCGAATGGGACGTGTTGTCACACTGGCGATGGCTGTGCTGGTGAGTGCTGGGGCGGTGCGGGCCCAGGAGGGCACCGATGTCGAGGCACGTTCGCGCGAACTGGCGGAACGGATGCGGCAGTCGCTCGAGCAGCAGTCGCGCGCGTTGTCGCGGATGCAGCGAGACCTGGAGCGCGCGTCGCGATCGGACTCGAAGGTGCGTGACTCGATCGTGCGGGTGACGTCGCGGGAGATTGCCGAGCTGGCACGCGAGATTGCGCGGGTGCAGGCGGAGGCCGACCGCGCGCAGGCGCGCAACGTGGCGGAAGCCTCGCGCGCGCAGCTTCGCGTGCAGATCGCGAGCGCCCGGGCGATGGCCGACGTGGCGCGGGCGTTGGCGGATCAGCAGCGTCGCCTGACGTTCAGCACCCGCTCGTTTCCGCGCGGCTATCTCGGTGTCTCGCTGTCGGGGGAGCAGAATACAGAACTGCGCGACGGCAAGGTGTTCACGCTGTTCACATCGCCGGCGGTGATCGCCTCGGTGGAGGCAGGAAGTCCCGCCGCGCAGGGCGGGCTGCAGGCCGGCGACACGATCCTCGCGTTCGGGAAGGTGTCGCTGCCAGGCGCAGTGCCACTGGGCGAGATCATGACGCCCGGTGAACGCCTCGCGATGCGCATCCGCCGCGACGGTCGCGAGCGCACGCAGACGGTGGTGGTTGGTGAGCGGCAGTTCGAGGTGCGCAGCTTCGATGTGGAAGGGATGTCGGGCAAACTCGCCTGCCCGGGCGAGGAGTGCACCCTCGCCATCACCCTGCCGCGCGGCGCGCGTGCACCAGTCGCACAACCAGCCGTACCGGGCCAGGCTTCGATGCCGCCGGCACCGGCCGCAATCACACCGCCGGCTGGTGTCTTCGGTCGCACGTCGTCCTGGTCATCGACTGACTACTCGATCGCTGGCGCCGTGATGACGACGATCACCGATGACCTGGAAGACCTGACCGGTGTGGATGAAGGGATCCTGGTGTTGCGCGTGGCACCCGGAACTCCGGCGGCAACCTCAGGGCTACGCGGTGGTGATGTGATCACCCGCGTCAACGACGAAGACTGCGAAGGGGTGCGTGACCTGCAGCGCGCAGTGCAGCAGGCGATGTCGCGCGGGATGAAGCGTGTGGCGCTGGTGGTGAACCGCCAGAAGAAGGAGCGCGCGATCACGCTGCAGTGGTAGCGTGACCGCGCGCTGTTGCAACGCTGCGCAATGGGGACGCTCGCGGTCGGTGACAGGTGCGAGGCGCCGTCAGCTCACGGCGACGGCATGGCCGGAGGCAGCGGCCGCGACGCACGCTTCTGCGTCACGACTGATCCAGGCGGGACGCTGTAGAGCAGCTGCGCAGTGGCCTTGTCGGCGAGGGTGATGGCGCGGGCGCGAATTTTCGGCGCCATGATCACCGTGGTATCTCGCGCATGATCGAGGCCGATGCCATGTCCGATCTCGTGAATGGCGAGTGCGCGCACGACAGTGGGCTCCAGTGGTCCGGCAGCGTCGCGCCGCATGGTGGCCAACTGCACATCCGAGCGGATGATCCAATACCGGCTGTCGCGCACCACCTTGGTGCGTCCGAGCACGGGATCGCCGCGGAAGTCGGTGACCCATGAGACGGTGATGTCGGCCAGCGCCGAATCGGTCACGAAGGCGAAGCGGAGCGGGAGCTCGACGCCTTCCCAGATGGTGAACGCTTCGCGGACGGCCTGCAGGTAGTCATCGCGTACGTGGCCGGAGGCATTCGGGCCGTCTTCACTGATATAGACGCGCAGTGGTGTGGCGCGGCGATCCGGCCAGCGTTGCAGCGTGCTGTCGGAGAGCAGGAGGATGTCGGGGACGAAGGTGCCCGTGCTGCGCGATGCGATCAACGCGCGCGCGTCGGCGCGACGGATCGAGTCGCTGGCCTCGGTGTTGAGGCGCGCGGCGGTGCGTGCAGCGCTGGCCAGTGCGGGGGCGGCGTCGGCGCTTTGCTGCACGCTGTCGGCGCCGGCGCGGCTGCCGGCGAGGTCGTAGCCGTGGCGTCGGACGCTGGCCGTCTCGAGCAGGACCAGCGCGGCGAGGCCGGCGAGGACCAGCCCGAGGATGCGTGGCAGCGAGGGTGGGCGCATCAGTGTGTCAGGGCGGAAGCGGTGCGGATCAGGCCTGCGTCGAGCGGTCGGAAGCCGCGAGGAACCCTTCGATTGCGGGGAAGACGATCGAAGGCTGTTCCCAGAACGGATTGTGTCCCGCGTCTGGAACCGGGAGGAGGGTAGCGAGGGCCCCAAGGGCGGCGGTGGTGCTGCGCGCGAGGGCGATGGGGAGCAGGTCCGACTGGCCGTGAATCAGCAGCGTGGGCATGGGGATGGGGCCGACGAGATCTCGCCAGTCGTAGCCTTCCCTCCGGAGTCGAGCCGAGACGGCGGCGCCGGCGACGCTGCTGGATCGAGGTGGGGCGAGGAGCGTGGCGAGGTCCGGCTCGTGGAACCAGGCGGGATAGATCGCGGCGGCGTACTCGCTGAGCGCATCAGGGTCGTCGGCAGTCGGCATGCCCGGCTGGATTGCCGAGTCGGCGGCGATCAGGCGAGTGAGCGCGTTGCCGGACAGGCGCGTGATGGCGGTCGGTGTGAGCTCGGGCAGCCAGCTGGACGTCAGGCCGACGGGGTTGATGAGGGTGAGCGATGCGACGCCCGCGCTTTTATACCGCGTCGACAACATCGAAATACCGCCGCCCCAGGAATGGCCCAGCAGGTGGTAGCGGCTGACGCCGATCGCGTCCGGAAGTGCGGCCAGATCACCGGCGTCGAATTCGACGCGTGACGTCCGGGCGGCAGGCGGGATGGACGTCGCCCCTCGACCGCGCTGGTCATAGAAGATGAGTTGCCGTTGGCGTGCGAGGGGCGAGAGTGCCGGCCAGAGGAGCTTGTGGTCGAAAATCAGCCCGCCATTGACGCAGATCAGCGGCAGCGTACCAATTTGCGGATCTTCAGTCGAAAAGACCGCAAACTGTAGGCCTCGTGCGCTGATGATGGCTTTATGAAGGCGCGGTGTCCTGCCGAGCGATTTGCGGAAGGCGCGGAAACGCTCGATGGCTGGTGAGTCGGACACGGAAGCGGGCTGCGGAAAACAGGCGGTGGTCTGAGAGAAATCACGGGGCTTCCAACGGCAGCAATCTCGTCGGTCCGACGGTCACCGCAAACGCGTGCGGCGGTCAGTGCGATCACGAGATGTCGGCGGAACGCTGACGTGCGGGAGCCACTTCGGGGCTACCTTTCCCGTGCAGTCCGCGATTGTCGCGTCACCCCCGGATGGTCATGAGCACCGTATTGAATGCCCCGAGCGTGCACAGCGCGCTGACGAATCGTCGCGAGATCATCGAGGCACTGGAGTCGGCGCATGAGTCGGCAGTCG
Source organism: uncultured Gemmatimonadaceae bacterium (assembly GCA_963740355.1). Taxonomy (GTDB): domain Bacteria; phylum Gemmatimonadota; class Gemmatimonadetes; order Gemmatimonadales; family Gemmatimonadaceae; genus JACMLX01. The sequence goes on along the minus strand of CAVUDW010000003.1, from coordinate 2,369,521 downwards.
ACTACTGGTCACGCGTCAGCACCAGAGAGTTCTTCGCACCGATCGGCAGCCACTGGTCTCCGGCAGAGCATGTGCGCCACCTGACGCGCTCCATGACGCCGTTGCTGCCCGTGCTGCGTGTACCGCGTTTGGCGCTGCGGGTGATGTTCGGCAGTGCCGAGGAGCCCTCGCGGTCGTACGAGCAGATCGAGTCGATGTATGCGCAGGCCCTGGCGGCGGGTGGGACCGCCGGCCGCTACGCGCCGTCACCAGAGCGTTCGAACGGGGACACCGCGCGTCGCGATGCGATCATGGATGCGCACTCGGAGACCCTGCGTGGGCTGACGCAGGCGATGGAGAAGTGGACCGAATCGCAGCTCGATACCCACCGCTTGCCACATCCGCTGCTCGGCAAGCTGACTGTACGCGAGATGATGCTTTTCACGCTGCTCCACAACCAGCATCACGTTGAAGTCGCGGAACGCCGTCGCGTGGAAAGCGGGTTGGCACCGTTGGCCTGAGTGCCGAAGCACGACGCCCGCGATCTGCACAGATCGCGGGCGTCGTCATTTTCTGGTGTCAGTGCCGTGATCAGATTCGCCGGGGCTACTCGCCGTACGGGATCCAGATGTTCTTGATCTGCGTCGCGTGGCGCAGGAAGTCGCGCCCTTCGCCTTCGGCCGTGGTGGTCCAGTCCCGACGCGTCCACTCGGTCCAGGTCCGCTTCATGTTGTCGGCCGAGTAGCGCTCGACGGCGGTCGCACCTTCGCGCGGGCCGAAGTACCAGAGCCCATCGACTTCGTCGTGTTCGGCGAGTGTCTTGGCGAGGGCGGTGCGTGATCCCGTGATGATGTTGACGACGCCGGCAGGGACATCCGACGTCTCCAGCACCTGATAGAAGTCGGTGGCGGCCAGCGGAGAGAGCTCGCTGGGCACGACGACTGTCGTGTTGCCCATCGCGATGGCAGGTGCCACGAGGCTGACGAATCCGAGCAGCGGGTGCTCAGCGGGGCAGACGAGTCCCATGCAGCCGATCGGTTCGTTCATGGCCAGGGTCACGCCGCGCATCGGCACGCTATGCACGGCTCCATCGTACTTGTCCGCCCAGGCGGCGTAGGTGAAGAGGCGTGCGATCGAGCGGTCGACTTCGAGGGCACCGCCACTGCCGATCATGCCATCGATGCGACGGGCGAACTCCGCACTTCGGGCAGAGAGATTCTCCGCCAGATAGTAGAGGATCTGCGCACGATTGTGTCCTGACGCTCGGGCCCACCCCTTGGCGGCCAGTGCGGCGCTGACGGCATTCCGGAGATCCTTGCGGTTGCCGTCGCCCACTTCACCGACGGTGTGCCCATTCGGGCCGCGCACGGCGATCGTGTAGCCACCGTCCGGGCGCGCCTGCTTGCCACCGATGAAAAATTTCGGCGTGCGATCGATGTCCGGCAGGTCGAAGGTATTGCCGGCGGCTGCCGCAGGAGCGAACGGCGCCGGCTCGGTGATGGTGGCGGCGTTCTTCTTCCAGGTCGGTGACAGGTACTCGTACATCCCCTCGCGGCCGCCCTCGCGACCGAAGCCACTCTCCTTGTAGCCACCGAAACCAGCCGCGGCGTCGAAGAGATTGGTGGAGTTCACCCAGACGATGCCCGACTTGATCTTCGGCGCGATGTCGAGCGCGAGATTGATGTTCTCGGTCCAGATGCTGCTGGCCAGGCCGTAGGGCGTGTTGTTCGCCAGCTCGACGGCCTCTGACGGTGTGCGGAACGTCATCGACACCAGCACTGGACCGAAGATCTCTTCCTGCACGATGCTGGCGGCGGGTGACACGCCTGTGAACAACGTTGGCGGGTAGAAGCACCCCGTGGTCGGCACGGCCCACGACGGCTGCCACATCTGCGACCCTTCTGCGACACCTGCATCGACCAGAGTGCGGATGCGTTCGAGCTGGATCGGATCGACGATCGCACCCATGTCGATCGACTTGTCGAGGGGCGACCCGATGCGCAGGGTTTCCATGCGCGCGCGGATCTTCTCTTCCAGCTGCGACGCAACGCCCTCCTGCACCAACAGGCGCGAGCCGGCACAGCAGACCTGGCCCTGGTTGAACCAGATCGCGTCCACGACACCTTCGACGACGCTATCGAGATCGGCGTCATCGAAGACGATGAAGGGACTCTTGCCGCCCAGTTCGAGCGAGAGCTTCACGCCACTGCCGGCGGTGGCGCGACGGATGATCTTGCCGACTTCCGTGGATCCGGTGAATGCGAGCTTGTCGAGGTCCTTGTGGGCGACCAGCGCCTTGCCGGTCTCGCCATCACCGGTGACGACATTCAGCACACCAGCGGGCAATCCGGCATCACGCGCAATCTCCGCGAAACAGAGTGCGGTCAGCGGCGTGAACTCGGCAGGCTTGAGGACCACGGTGCAGCCAGCCGCCAGCGCAGGCGCGACCTTCCACGCCAGCATCAACAGCGGAAAATTCCAGGGAATGATCTGCCCGCAGACGCCGGCGCCACTGTAGCCCGCGAACTCGGTGTCGAGCAGCTGCGCCCAGCCGGCGTGATGGTAGAAGTGCCGGGCGACGAGCGGGATGTCGAGGTCACGCGTCTCGCGAATCGGCTTGCCGTTGTCCATCGTTTCCAGCACGGCGAGCAGTCGCGCATGTTTTTGCACGGCACGTGCGAGGGCGTAGAGGTGTCGTGCACGCCCATGCCCACCGAGCGCCTGCCAATGGGGAAGCGCTCCGCGTGCAGCCTTCACTGCGGCATCGACATCGGCTTCGGTGCCCTGCGTCACCTTCGCCAGCACACCACCGGTGGCGGGGTTGTTGACCGCGAAGGTGTTGCCGTGCTTCGTGAACGCGCCATCGATGAAATGACCGAAGGTGCCGAGCTGGTGACGTTCGATCCACTCGCGCACGGGCGCATCGCCTTCTGGGGCGGGGCCGTAGGCCATGGTCTCGAAGATGTCAGCGACGGATGTCATGTGTGTTGGCAGAAGGTCACGGCATCGGCTGGCGATACGCAGCGGCGTAGCGACCAGTGACGAAATGCTCGAGCTGTCGTTCGATATCGGTGAGCAGGCCACTGGCGCCGAAGCGGAAGAGGTCGGGGCGCAGCCAGCGATCGCCGAGTTCTTCCTTCATCAGCGCAAGCCAGTCGAGCGCACCCTTGGCCGCACGAATGCCGCCGGCGGGCTTGAAGCCGACGACGTGTCCGGTCTGTTCGCGGTAGGCGCGGATCATGCGCACCATCACGAGCCCGACGGGCAAGGTGGCGTTCTCGGGTTCCTTGCCGGTGCTGGTCTTGATGAAGTCACTGCCAGCCTGCATGGCGACCATGCTGGCGCGCGCGACATTCGTCATGGTGGCGAGTTCGCCGGTGGCGAGAATGGTCTTCATGTGCGCATCGCCACACGCCTCACGGAAGCGCTTCACTTCGTCATACAGTGCGTGCCAGTTGCCAGTAAGCACGTGGGCACGCGTGACGACGATGTCGATTTCCTGTGCACCTGCAGCCACGCTGGCCTTGATCTCGGCGAGGCGTGTTTCGATGGGGCTCAAGCCTGCCGGGAAGCCGGTCGACACCGCTGCAACGGGAATTCCGCTCCCCGCCAATGCCTCGACCGCTGTCGCCACCAACGAGTGATACACACACACGGCACCGGTGGTGACGCGGAGGTGACTGACGCCAAGCGCCGCCTTGATGTCATCGCGCAGCGGATGGCGGGCCTTGGCGCACAGGCGGCGCACATTGCCTGGCGTATCGTCACCGGAGAGCGTGGTGAGATCCATGCAGGTGATGGCGCGCAGCAACCACGCGGCCTGCCACTCCTTCTTGACGGTGCGTCGAGTCGGAATGGTCGCGGCGCGGCGCTCGACGGCACTGCGATTGACGCGAATGGCGCGCACGACGTCGAGATCGAGTGGCGTGCCCGGATTGCGCTCCACATGGTCGCCGATCGGCGCGGATTCGTGGTGCCGGACGAGGGTCGGCCTCGGCGCGGCGCTACCCGGTGCGGCGGATGGGGTCGGTCGGTTGCCAATCGTCATGCAGAGCACCTGCTCGGGGACCAGCGCACCCGGGCCTGAGAGCGGCAGCGAGGGCTGATTCGTGGTCACCGGAAGTTAGGTCGCCGCCTCTCTCAGGCAACCATGGCGGTGCTCCTACGTTGCGGGCGCGTGCCGCGCTGGCGGTCAACACTTCCTCACGCGGAGCCGCGGGGGACGCGGAGCCGCGGAGAACTGCGGTCGCGCGCGTTTCGCGCGGGAGGTGTGTACAGCGTTTGAGTGGGGCTTTGGGAATTGCGTGTGCGTCACGCGAGCAACGCATGCAACGGACGTTTTCGAACTACTGCTAGACACGCACATCTGAAGACGCGTTCCGCGCTCGCACTTCGTACGGCAATGACAGTTGCTCTTCACAGTCTGCGCAGTCGCTGTTCCCCCGCGGCTCCGCGTTCCCCGCGACTCCGCGTGTTTTGGAGTGTGGACCAGACTCGCCGGCACGGCGGTGGAAGTTCAGCTCGATGGCGTGGCGACGGGCTTGAGGGCGAGGTTGGCGGCGAAGCCGATGAGGAGGAGGGCGGCCATGAGGTACATCGTGACGCTGTAGGCTTCGGCTTTCGGGACGCCGCGATTGATCTGGTATTCGCGGATGTAGTTCACGAGGACCGGGCCGAGGACACCGGCGGTGGACCAGGCCGTGAGCAGGCGACCGTGGATGGCGCCGACTTGCAGCGTGCCGAACTTGTCGCGGAGGTACGCGGGAATCGTGGCAAAGCCGCCACCATACATCGAGAGGATGATGGCGTAGGCGGCCACGAAGGCGATGACGTTGCCACTGCGCCCGATCGTCGGCACGCTGGCGTAGAGTGCGGCACCGAGTGCGAAGAAGGTGGCGTAGGTCCAGCGCCGGCCGATGTGATCACTGAGTGATGACCAGGCGAATCGGCCCACCAGGTTGGCGAGACTGAGCAGCACCACGAAACTGGCGGCGTCCTTCACGGTGATCGTGCCGGGAAACATCTCCTGGATCATCGCGGACGCCTGACCAAGCACACCGATGCCGGCCGTGACATTGAGGCACAACATCGTCCAGAGGAGCCAGAACTGTGAGGTGCGAACTGCCTCGCCGACCGTCTTTCCCGCGGCCGCTGCAGTCGCCTTCTCGGTGCGACGCGTGATACTCGCCGATGGTGTCCAGTCATCGGCCGGGACACGCACCGTGAGGACGCCGAACATCATGACGACGAGATAGAGCAGCGAGAGTGCGAGGAATGTCGGCGCGATGCCGTTGCTGGTGGGCGTGCGAAAGTGCGCCATCATCCAGACAGAGAGCGGCGAGGCGACGATGGCGCCGCCGCCAAAGCCCATGATCGCAAGGCCCGTGGCCATGCCAGGGCGATCGGGAAACCACTTGATGAGTGTCGAGACTGGCGAGATGTAGCCGATGCCGAGTCCCACACCACCGATCACGCCATAGCCGAAGAGGAGGAGCCAGAACTGGTGTGATGCAATCCCGGCCGCCCCGATCGCGAGACCGCTGCTGAAACAGAGCGCCGAGACGAACATCGCCGCACGCGGACCGACTCGTTCGAGCCAGCTGCCGAACAGCGCCGCCGAGAGTCCGAGAAAGACGATGGCGGTGCTGAAGACCCAACCGATGGTGCTGACCTTCCAATCATCCGGTGCGGCCACACTGAGGCCGATGGCCTTCGAGAGGGGCAGCGAGAAGACGCTGAAGGCGTAGGCCTGGCCGATGCACAGATGAATCGCGAGTGCCGCGGGCGGCACGCGCCACCGATTGAAGCCAGGAGGCGCGATGGTGTGATCGCGATGCAGAAAATTCGGTAGTGCGGCCATGGCGTGCATGCGGTCGAAGTGAGCGGGAACGGTAACGCCTCTCGCAACTTCCGGAACGGCGTACCTGGGAGCCGCGTCAGCGCGCGGCACGCGCAACGGACGGAGCATCGGGGTCAACGCTTCAGGACGGCCATTGGGGGCTCGCGCGATGGCGTGACGTCGTGGCAGGTTCAACCCATATGACGCCGACACCGCTGCCGTTGACGCTGGAAGTCGTGTGGGGGGACATCACACGCGTTCCCGGAGACATGTATGTGGTGGGGCACTATACCGGCGTGGAGCCGCAAGGCGCGGAATTGGCGCTGGATCGGGCGCTGGTGTCGCGGCTGCCGGAGGAAGGACGGGGGTCGGAGCGGCTGACGCTGACGCGGCTCTCGCACCTCGGCGAACTGGCGCCGGCGTTCGGCGATGTCGAGTTCTATCCGGGGCGGCAGCAGGGCGACATGGGCACGCCGGTGACGGTCACGCTGGTCGGCATGGGATTTCCCGGGACATACACCCGCGCGCGACATCGCGACCTGATGTCGCGGATGGCGGTGAAGGTCACGTCGCTGCCGGACGTCGCGATCATCAACATGGTCTTGATCGGCAGCGGTGAAGGCACCATGCGGGTGTGGGAAGCGCTGGATGGCTTGCTGGCGGCAATGGTGAGTTTTGCACCGGCGCTGGATGACAAGGTGCCGTCGCGGTTGCGTGTGCTGCGCATCGTGGAGCGAGAGTTGGGAAAGGCGCGCGCGATTCACGCCGAACTGGTGGCGCGTGCGGCGTGGTACGCGCCGGTGCTGGAGGCCGAGGGGGTGCACGTGACGGTGACACCAGAGATCGTTGCCGTGCCAGACCCCGACAACGCGTATGGCCAGCTGTCACAGGCGAGTCTCTATGCGCTGCTGATGGCGACTGCCTCGAGTGAGCACGGATCCCAAGCTGCCGGAGCATTGCTGGCCAGTGTCGATGCGGCGAGTGATGCACACGCGAGTGTGACGGTGCCACAGTTGGCTGCCGCGCTGCACCTCGCGAATGCCACCCTGGCGCGCCAATTCCAGGAACTGGATGCACGGCGTGCCGACACCCTCGCCAGCGACGAGCGCACGAAGCGTGGGCTGACGGTGCCGAGTCGGCCGCTGGCGCGACCAGCGCGACCGGTCGACCTGCTGCGGGTGCGCATCGAGGGATTCGACGGCACCGATGCCGATACCGCCGTACGGTTGTCGTACGTGCGCGCGCCGGACGGCGTGCGGGTGGCCGCCATCACCGATCTCGCGACCGTGGCGCAGCGCGTGATTCCAGTGGACTTCGCGCTGATTCGTGAGCAGGTGGAAATGATGCAACGCGATGCGCCTGAAGCCAGTGAAGATCAGGTGACGCAAGCCGCACGTCTGCTCCGGCGGCTGCTCGTCCCAGCCGACTTGCGCGCACTGCTGACCGGCGCGAGTGAACTGGTGATGGACGTGGATCGCGACATGGCCGCCGTGCCATGGGAAGTGATGCACGTCGACGGCGACGACTTGATGGCCGGCATCACGCAAGCCGAAGCCCCCGTGGCGCATCTTGGCCTCGCGCGCCCGATTTCGCGGCAGCTGCGCACGGCGCTCAGCCCCGCCAGCGGCATGGAGCCGCAAATGCGTGGGCGATTGCGGGCACTGGTCATCGGTGATCCCGGTGATCCGGCGCGAGGTGAATCGCTGCCCGGTGCGCGCACCGAAGCGTTGGCGGTTCAGGCACTGCTGGAGTCACTTGGCGTGCAGGTGAAGCTGTTGCTGGGGGCACCTGGCCACAGTGACGGTCAGGATGAAGCGTCGCGATCGAGCGTGATCGACCTGCTGTCGCGCCGCGCGGCACCGTTCGACCTGCTGCACTACTGCGGGCATGGCGTGTTCGACCCGTCGAACCTTGGCGAGAGTGGGTGGGTGTTCGCCGATGGTGTGTTGGGACCGAATGAATTGCGGCTCGCGCTCGAGAGTGGCGCCCCGTCACTGATCGTCGCCAACGCCTGTGTCACTGCTCGGCTGGCGGCGAAGGAGCAGCTGGGTGGTGTGACCTCGGGCGAATCGTGGAGTGAACTTGGGCTCGTGCCAGGACTGGCCGATGCGCTGTTGCAGTGCGGTGCGCGGAATTTCGTCGGGACGGCGCGCGCGATAAGCGATGAAGGCGCGGTACGATTCGCAGAAGTGTTCTATCGCCGGGTGGTGCCGTCAGCGCAGGAAGCCGAGCCGATCGGGGCGGCACTGCTGGCCGCGCGGCAGTCGCTGTACGGGGAGCGAGGGCGGTTCGGGTCGTTGTGGGCGACGTACCAGCACTACGGGAACCCGGGGTGGCGGCTGCGGAGCGGGCAGGCGTAGCGACAGGCGGCCAGATCGCGCTACACCGGCTCCCGAGTGATGTCGGGCACGCCGTCGAAGTCGCTGTCGAAACTGAAAATTCGGCGGATCGCGTGTGCGCGCATGACGGCAATGTGAATTGCATCGCGCGCTGAATGTCGACCACGACCGTCGAGAATCAGGTCGCGTGCCGCGAGGACATTCTGACGGGTGACGGGCAATACGTCACTCACGAGCTGCAGGAGCGCATCAGTCGCTGGAGCGATGGCATCGAGTCGTCGGATTACCACATACCGATGCAGGATCTCCTGCAACACTTCGGCATCGGTGACGAGGCGTTCACCGTCCCGAATGGCGCGCTCCAACCATGCAAGTGTCGCATCCTTGTTTCGATGCGGCGCGCCGACGAGATACATCGGCACGTTCGAGTCGATGAAGATCACGACTCGTCGGCAGACATGGTGCCGTATCCGCGTGCAATTTCGGCGTTGATGGTCTCGATGTCGCTGACGGGGAACGAGTAGCGCGCGGCCGCCTCGCGCACGGCGAGGAGCTTGCGCGATGGTTCAGTCACGGCGACGCCTTCGCGTGCGGCGCGCAGCGCCTGCCGTACCCACTCGGCCACGGTCATTCGCTGACGCGCGGCGAAGCGCCGGATTTCGTCGAGTTCCTCATCATCGAACAGGACTTGGAGGCGCTGAGTCATGTGATGAGTATAAAAGACTCAGCAAAATGAGTCAAAGCGGGAAGGTCGGCCAGTTGACATACCCCCTACCCCTATTATGCTTTATACCAGTAGGGGGTATTTTATTCAGTCACAGGGGGAGTCGTGGACACAACGATCAAGATCAACGGCATGAGCTGCGCGCATTGCGTGGCGGCGGTGCAGAAGGCGTTGGTGGCGGTGCCGGGTGTGACGGTGAAGGAGGTGCAGATCGGGTCGGCCACGGTGTCGATCGATCCGGCGACGGGCTCACTGTCGGCCGTCGAGGCGGCGATCGACGCCGCAGGCTACGACGTGGTGAAGGGTCGCGTGCTGAACATCGCGTCCGCCGAGAAGGCTGATGCAAAGTCCGATGCCTGATGTAATGGACGCGGCGGCGGTGTCGCCGAGTGAGCCGGCGGCTGGAATGACAGCGCAGGGGACTGTCGCGCCTTTGGGCGTACAGACCGTGACGCTCCCCGTGACGGGGATGACGTGTGCTGCCTGCCAGAGTCGCGTACAGCGGCAGCTGAACCGTGCGCCCGGTGTGACGGATGCATCGGTGAACCTGCTGATGGGCAGTGCGACGGTCACGTTCGATCCAGCGGTCTCGAGTCCAGCGGCGCTGGTGAAGGTCGTGCTCGACACGGGGTACGGCGCTGAACTGCCGGCGAAGGACGACGATGTCGTCGAGCAACTGGCGGCGCGGGATGCGACGACATCACACGAATACGAGTCGCTGCGCCTGCGCGCGATCGTGAGTGGTGTGGCGGGAGCGATCGCGATGGTGGTGTCGATGCCCTTGATGGCATCGAACGATCACGCGGGGATGGGCGTGGTGGCGGATCCGTTCATGCGCTGGGTGATGCGCACCTTGTCACCGACGCTGCAATCCGTGATGCCCTGGCTGTATGCGATTCCGACCGCGACGATCACCTGGTCGTTGCTGGTGATGACAGTCGGCGTGATGGTCTGGGCGGGACGGCAGTTCTATGTCAGCGCCTGGCAGTCCGCCCGCCATGGTGCAGCGGACATGAACACACTGGTGGCTGTCGGTACCGGCGCGGCCTTCGTGTATTCGCTGCTGGCCACGGTGACGCCGTCGTTCTTCACCGCGCATGGCGTGGCGCCGGACGTGTACTTCGAGGCGGTGATCTTCATCATCGCGTTGATTCTCACTGGCCGGATGTTCGAGTCACGCGCGACACGCAGCACGGCGGCAGCGCTGCGGGCGCTGGCCTCGCTTCGCCCGACGACCGCGCGGGTGATGCGCCCGACGCCCGAAGGCGGCGAGACAGAGATCGAACTGCCGCTGCGCGATGTGCGCGCGAACGACGTGGTGGTGATTCGCCCCGGCGAACGGCTGCCGGTCGATGGCGTGATCGAGAGCGGGTCGAGTGCCGTGGACGAAAGCATGTTGACGGGTGAGTCGATGCCGGTGGCAAAGTCGACTGGCGATCGTGTGATCGGTGGGACGATCAACGCCTCCGGCTCATTTCGCTATCGCGCGACCACACTCGGCAGCCGCAGCGTGCTGGCGCAGATCATGATGCTGATGCGCGATGCGCAGGCGTCGCGCGCGCCGATCCAGGGCTTGGCCGATCGCATCAGCGCGATCTTCGTCCCGACGGTGATCGTGTTGTCGCTGCTCACCTTCGCGATCTGGTTCGGCGTGTTGTGGAACGCTGGCGCTGGGGGTGGCGCGGCTTCGGTGCGTGCGTTCGCGGCGGCTGTGGCGGTCTTGATCATCGCCTGCCCGTGTGCGATGGGGCTGGCAGTCCCGACGGCGGTGATGGTCGCGACGGGTCGTGGTGCGGAAGGGGGCGTCCTGATCAAGGGTGGCGAGGCACTGCAGCGTGCGGGCTCGATCACGACGATCGTGCTCGACAAGACGGGGACCATCACGGAAGGGCGTCCGACTGCGACCGATGTGGTACATGCCCCTGGCTCACCGTTGAGCGATGACTCGCTGCTGGGAATCGTCGCGTCGGTGGAGCAGTTGAGTGAGCACCCGGTTGCCGGTGCCATCGTGCGCCGCGCAAAGGAACGCGGGCTATCGCTGGTGCAGCCGACCGCATTCGAGTCCTACGCCGGGCGCGGCGTGACGGCGATGGTGGGCTCGCAGTTCGTGGCGATTGGTACGTCGCTGCTGATGGAGGAATTCGGCACCGACGACGGGGCGCTGGATGCACGCGTCGCGATGCTCGTGGCCGATGCCAAGACCGTGGTGTTCGTCGCGGTCGATGGCACACTGGTGGGCGCTATCGCGGTGGCTGACCCAGTGCGGGTGGAGTCAGCGGCGGCGATTGCCTCGCTGCAGAAGCTCGGCCTCAAGGTCGTGATGCTGACTGGTGACAATGCACAGACCGCGCAGGCCGTGGCGCGCGCCGTGGGGATCACGGAAGTGATCGCGGAAGTGCTGCCAGCCGGGAAAGTGGACGCGGTGGCGGCCCAGCAGAAGCAGGGCGCGGTGGTGGCGATGGTCGGCGATGGGGTGAACGACGCGCCGGCACTGGTGCAGGCCGACGTCGGCATCGCGATCGGCACCGGCACGGATGTCGCCATCGAGGCGGCAGACATTGCGCTGATGCGCGGTGATCTCGCCGGCGTGGTCCGCGCGATCACGCTCTCGCGGCGCACGATGCGCACGATGAAGCAGAATCTGTTCTGGGCCTTCGTGTACAACGTGATCGGCATTCCAGTCGCAGCGGGCGTGCTCTATCCGATGTTCGGTGTGTTGCTGAGCCCAATCCTGGCGAGTGCGGCGATGGCGTTCAGTTCCGTCTCGGTGGTCACGAACTCACTTCGGTTGCGGAACGCGTAGTCACGGCTGGAAGAGCGACAGCAAATCGCAGAGACGAAAAGGCGCAGCGACTTTGAGCGGCGCAACAGTCATGATCGCATGGCCTTGAATGCACACCTGGAGGAACGGATGGAGGCGATGGAATCAGAGGTGGCGGTCGACGTGCCAGTCGACGCACACTGCGGCCGAAAGGCGGTTGGCGTCGACGCAGAGGGGAAGGAGAAAAACCTGAAGCGCCTGCGCCGGATCGAAGGGCAGGTGCGTGGCATCCAGAAGATGGTGGAGGAGGATCGCTACTGCGCCGACGTGCTGATGCAGATCTCCTCGGTGCACGAGGCGTTGCGGGCGGTGGCGCGAGAGTTGATGCGCAATCACCTGAAGCATTGTGCGACGGCGGCGATCAAGGCCGAAGGTGCGTCGGCCGATGCGATGTATGACGAACTGGTCGACCTCATGTACAAACACACTCGATGAAAACACGACTCCTGCCAGTGATGGCGTCCGCGTTGCTGGCCGTCCCAGTGCATGCGCAGACGGACTACTACAACACCGACGCCGGAAGACCGGTGCTGATGGAAGATGCGTATGCGCTGGAGCGCCGCGGCCTCGAGCTGCAGGTCGCGCCGGTGCGGCTCTCGCGTGCGCGCGGCGGAGCATACACCTGGGGCGTCGAGCCAGAGCTTGCATACGGCTTTGCACCGCGCGCGCAGATCGAAATCGGCGTGCCCGTTGCCTATGTCGAGCGTGGTGGGCGCCGCGGCGCGACCGGGGTGTCCGGCGTCGATCTCTCGGTGCTCTACAACCTCAACACCGAGACGCGCATTCCGGCGTTTGCCTTGGCGGGTGAAGTGCTTCTGCCTGTCGGGCGCTTCGGGCCAACACGGGCGTATCCGAGCCTGAAAGGCATCATGACGCGCACGTTCCCAGCGGCGCGATTTCACCTCAATGCGCAGTACACGTTCGGCGAAAGTGTGACGTTCGAGTGCGTCGGCACCGATCGGCGCAGCCGCCCAGAGCATCGAACTTTCGCGGTGGGTGGCCGGTGGGGCCGTGGATCGCGCGATCGCCTTGCGCTCGATCCTCATGACCGCCGAACTTTACGCACGCAAGCCACTCGACGTGACCGAGGATGTCGAGTGGAATTCGGGAGTCGGCGTGCGTTATCAACTGGCGCCGCGGTGGGCGATGGATGCGGGTGTGGGCCGCAACCTGACTGGCCCGGCGCAGGCGTGGTATGTAACTGCGGGTGGCGCGTACGCGTTCGGCCTGCCTTGGAGTGCACGATGAAAAGCACAAGGAATAGCTCACTGAAAAGCAGTATGCGCACCACTCGCGTGCTAGCAACCGCCGTCGCTCTCCTCGGCCTGACGACACCGGTGCGAGCGCAATGGGTCACGACCTTCGAGACGTTTTATCTGCAGGCGCCGCACAACTGGCAATTCCGCACCAACTACCAGCACGCCGATCGCCTGTTCAACGCCTTCGACTTCGGGCATGCGATTCTGTACGAAACGCTATGGACCAAGCCGAACGCCGCGGCATCAGTGCTGGAAGAGCGGATCTACGATCAGCTGACCAAGCAGGTGCTTGTGCGGCCACCGCGGGTACCGCTCGAGGAAACGGCTATCGAGCCGATGTATGCGCAGCTGGCGCCGGAAGCGAAGGCGATGTTCGACTGGTCGCACATCCTGCACCGCCAGATCTATGACGTGCTGGCCGACGAGCGACTGGATGACGCGACACGCGATCGTGAAGTGCTGCGGCTGATCGCGTACTACAAGACGCGACCGGATCTGGCATTCAGCAGCAAGCCGAAGAGCATGGAGCTGATGCAGGAGCAGCCCTACTCACTCGCGTTCCGACAGAAGTACCCGAAGTTCAATGGCCTGATCTGGGGATACCACTGGTTTCAGGTTGGGCTGTATGAGCCATTGATCGTCGGCAAGACGAGCGTCGATCGCCAGGCCGGAGTGCGCGCGACCGTCGCGCGGTTCTGGCAGATGCTGCAGGACCCGACGAAGACGCTCCCGTACCAGATGCCGATGACTGCCGCGGTCTCGCCGGAGTTTGCGCGCCGGTTTCCTGAAGCCGCAATCATCTTCGACAACCTGCACTCGATGCACGACGTGGTGAGCGACATTCTCACCAATCCATCGGTGCCGCGGAACAGGAAGCGCGCCGAGATCGTGCTGGCCGGGCAGCGCTTTCGCGATGACACATCGTACGTCATGACGCGCGAGGCCTGGCTGACGATGTCGGCGGCGATGGGTGTCGAGAACATGGGCGGGCCATCCGTCGGGTTCACGGCGGCGCTTCCGACACCAACGGTCACGGCGGGCGCGGTCATGCTGCACGATCGTCGGACGGGGAAGATGACGGGCATGAAGGTGGGCCAGATGCTCGGCATGTCGCACGAGGGGATGGATCATGGTGCCGCGCCCGACACCGCGGCCAAGCCCATGACGGGGCACGAAGGGCACGACATGGCGCCAGCGCCAGTCGCTCAAACGCTTTCGGTGCAACTGCTTCGCGATCCAGTGATTCGCGCGCGCGTGCTGGGTGATCCGGCTTTGCGGAAGTCGCTGATGAATGCCATGCCCGCGATGTCGGCAGCCGACAGGGCCGAGGTGCAGCGGTGGCTGGCCGCAGCGGGGCCGGTACCGCGGTAGCGCCGCCGGCCGGCGCGATCGCGTTGGCCCCGTTGGAGCGAGTACGCGCTGGTCACGCACTGACGGAACATGGCGGACCAGCGTGTGCGGCATCACCCGACACCCCGATGAGATGATCCACTGCATGTATGGATCACACATACGAGGGAGGCGCGGATGTTCGCACGATCGGTATCGGTGGCAGCGTTGGCACTTTTGTCCTCCTTATCGCTCCCGGTCAGCCGTGCGGAAGCGCAGCTGGCCAACCTGATTCCTGGCGTGCGGGCACGAATTCGTGCGCCGGGATCCATCAACGGTCGTCTCACTGGTACGGTGATGAGCCGGACAGCCGATTCGCTGTCGATTGCAACGGAGAACGGCGTGCCGTTGCAGCTGCCGCTCTCTCGGCTGACGGCGGTCGAGATCAGTCGAGGCAAGAGCCGTTCACGCGGGGCGATGAAAGGAGCATTGTGGGGCGGTGGCGTCGGTCTGTTGTCGGGCCTGTTCTCGGATTCCGGGACTTCGGCCTCGCGAGGTGAAGTCTTTGCGGCAGGGGTCCTTGGCGGTGTCATCAGCGGGGTCGTCATCGGCGCCCTCGTGCAATCCGAAAGCTGGGAGCGACTCGAGGTGCCAGTGCGCGCGGCGGTGATCCGCACGCGTGCCGGGCCGACGGCCGTGGTCACGCTCAGTTTCTGAGCGGCTGGAGCGCTCGTCCACTCATCGGAAACGTGATGCGAGTGTATGATCAGGAGAATCATTCTCTCCTGAGCCCCGCCGTTCGATGAATGCTGAGACCGCCGCCACCAGTGGCACCACGACCCTCGCCGCGCGCAAGCCGCTCGACTCCGAACTCGACGTGTACGGGATGACCCACACTGGGCTTGTCCGCACGGAGAATCAGGATCACTTCATGATCTCGTCTCTGCGACGGGACGTGGTGGTGCACCAGACGAGTCTTCCGCCGGCTGAAAGCCAGTCGACGACTGAGCGACTGGCACTGCTGGCCGTGGTCGCGGACGGCGTCGGCAGCAGCCTGATGGGCGGTGAAGCGAGCCGACAGGCAGTGGAGGGCATCCTCAACTACGTCTCGGCGTGCGCGAAGTGCTTCTACCGGTTGGAAGAGGGCGATGATACGGAGTTGCACAACGCGCTCGCAGACGCCGCCATGCGCGTACACGGCGACATCGCGAAGGAGCGTGCCGACGGGCCACCGGAAGCGCGCGGCATGGCGACGACGCTCACGTTGTGGCTCGGGGTGTGGCCGTACGCGTACCTGCTGCAGGTTGGTGACAGCCGTTGCTATGTCTTCCGCAACGACACGCTGACGCAAATCTCGCGCGACCAGACCATCGTGCAGGATCTCGTGGACGCGGGAGTGTCTGACGCGAACACAGGCGATGCGTTCACCGCTCAACAACGTCCTGTCGAGCGCGATTGGTGGTGAGGAAGCGATGCCGGTGGTGACGCGGATGGAACAGTCATGGGACATCGTCGGACTGCTGTGCAGCGATGGCCTTACGAAACACGTGAGCGATGAGCAGATCGCCGAGCGCTTGCGGACGATGACGTCAGCCAAGCAGGCGTGTGAGGCACTGGTCCAGGACGCGCTGGATGGGGGTGGTTCCGACAACATCACCGTCGTGATCGGGCGCCCCACGCCGAAGAAAATGGAGCACCCGTTGCTGCACGCGTCGGTGCGGTGACCCGCACCGAAGGCGTCAGGTGATGACGGTCGGTGCGGTGCGACCGGTGCGCGACGGGATCTGCGAGATGTCGAGTGCGGCCTGCACCAAGTCTTTCAGCGCATCCTGTGGATCGCGGTCGAGGCCATCTGGCCCCGCAACGTACGACTCGATGTAGACGCGCAGTGTCGCCCCTGCCGTGCCGGTGCCAGAGAGGCGATAGATGATGCGCGATCCATCTTCGAAGAGGATGCGCAGGCCCTGATTGGCGCTGGTCGAGCCGTCGATCGGATCGTGATACGAGAAATCATCGGCAGAAGCAATCTTGCGGCCGGCCACGGTCTGCCCGGGCTGTGACGCCTGCTCATCCCGCAGCTGTTGCATGACACCAGCGGCGGCGTCACTCGGCACCTCTTCGTAGTCGTACCGCGTGTAATAGTTGCGACCGTACGTGGCCCAGTGCTCCTTCACGATCTGCTCCACCGACTGGCCGCGCGCGGCGACGACGTTGAGCCAGAAGAGGACGGCCCAGAGTCCGTCCTTCTCACGCACATGATTGGAGCCGGTGCCGAAGCTTTCCTCGCCGCAGAGCGTGATGCGTCCGGCGTCGAGCAGGTTGCCGAAGAACTTCCAGCCCGTCGGCGTCTCGAAGCAGGGCAGATCCATGGCCTTCGCCACACGATCGACCGCGGCGCTGGTGGGCATGGACCGCGCGACACCGGCAATGCCATTCGCGTAGCCTGGCGCGAGCGTGGCGTTGGCGGCGAGAATCGCGAGACTGTCGGATGGCGTGACGAAGAACCGCTGACCCAGCACCATGTTGCGATCGCCGTCACCATCGGAGGCAGCGCCGAAGTCTGGGGCGGAGGCCCCGAACAATTCCTCGACCAGATCGTGGGCGTAGGTGAGGTTCGGGTCAGGATGTCCGCCACCGAAATCTGGCAGCGGCGTTCCGTTGATGACCGTTCCGGCCGCGGCGCCGAGTCGCCTTTCGAGGATCTCGGTGGCGTAGGGGCCGGTGATGGCGTGCATGGCGTCGAATCGCATCCTGAAGCCGCCGGCGAACATCGTCCTGATGGCGGCGAAATCGAATAACGATTCCATCAGCGTCGCGTATTCGGCGACGGGATCGACGACGATCACGTTGAGGTCGTCGACCGTGTGCGTGCCGATGGTATCGAGCGGCACGTCCGGCATCTCGGCGATGCGGTACGAGGTCAGGGCGGCGGCGCGCTTGGCGACTTCGTTGGTGAACGACTCCGGGGCCGGTCCACCGTTGCCGGCATTGTACTTGATGCCGAAATCACCATCGGGCCCGCCAGGATTGTGGCTGGCCGAGAGGATGATGCCACCGTCACCGTGCAGCCGGATGAGGTGTGATGCGGCTGGCGTCGAGAGGAGGCCGCCCTGTCCGACCATCACACGACGGATGCCATTCGCGGCCGCCATGCGGATGATGGTCTGGGTCGCCTCGCGATTGAGGAAACGCCCATCGCCACCCACGATGAGGGTGGCGTCGCTCGAGAGTGCGGCGACATCCAGCAATGCCTGCACGAAATTCTCGAGGTAATGCGGCGTCTGGAACACCTTGGTGCGCTTGCGCAGGCCGGAGGTTCCGGGCTTCTGGTCGGAGAACGGCGTGGTGGGAACGTCGCGGACGAGAGGCATGGTTCGGGCCTGTGGAGGTGCTGGCAGTGTTGGCAGTGCGCCATGCGTAGCCGCAGACGGGAATGTTAGCGTTCGACGCACGTACGGTCAGGGGGCGCATTCGGGCACCGGGCACGGGCCTGACCTATTGCGGCCCCGACGCGGCGGGTATGCTTCGCGCCGGACACATACCGGAGTTTTCCAGATGCGCGAAGCCGTCATCGTCTCGACTGCACGAACCCCCCTCGCCAAGTCATGGCGCGGCGCCTTCAACATGACGCACGGTGCGACACTTGGCGCCGCGGCAGTGAGTGCGGCGCTGGTGCGCGCCGGCGTCGAGGGTGGCGAGGTCGAGGACGTGTTGATGGGGTGTGCGAATCCGGAAGGCGCCACGGGCATGAACATCGCGCGCCAGATCGCCATCCGCGCCGGCATGCCGGTGACGGTATCCGGGGTGACGGTGAACCGCTTCTGCAGTTCAGGATTGCAGACGATCGCGATGGCCGCGCAGCGCATCATCAGCGGAGAGGCCGACATCTTCGTCGCGGGCGGCGTGGAGTCGATCAGCTGCGTGCAGAACGACATGAACACGAAGATGCTGCACGAGTCGTGGCTGAAGAAGAACAAGCCGGCGATCTACATGCCGATGTTGCAGACGGCCGAAGTGGTGGCGGCGCGATATGGGATCACGCGCGATCGCATGGATGAATACGGCGCGCTGTCACAGCAGAAGGCGGCGGCTGCCCGTGATGCAGGCCTGTTCGACGCCGAGCTGGTGTCGGTGACGACGACGATGGGTGTGCAGGACAAGGTGACGAACGAGATCAGCACGAAGGACGTGACGATTACCGCCGATGAAGGGATTCGCGGCGACACGACCGTCGAGGGGATTTCGAAGATCAAGCCGGCGGTGGAAGGTGGGACCATCGCTGCGGGGAACGCGAGCCAGTTTTCGGATGGCGCAGGTGCCTGTGTGCTGATGGAGCGTGCTGCGGCCGAGAAGCGAGGCGCGCCGATTCTCGGTGTATTCCGTGGATTCGCCGTTGCAGGCTGCGAACCGGACGAGATGGGCATTGGGCCGGTGTACGCCGTACCGAAACTGTTGCAGCGGGCTGGCTTGTCGGTGAACGACATCGGCCTTTGGGAACTGAACGAGGCGTTCGCGGTGCAGGTGCTGTATTGCCGCGACACCCTTGGCATCGATCCGGCAATCCTGAACGTGAATGGTGGCGCGATTGCAGTGGGCCACCCGTACGGTGTGAGTGGCCAGCGACTGACGGGTCATGCGTTGATCGAGGGGAAGCGGCGCGGTGTGAAGTACGCGGTCGTGACCATGTGCATCGGTGGTGGCATGGGTGCCGCCGGACTGTTCGAGCTTGCGTGACGATGACCACCACGCGTCGGGGCGGATCGACATTGGGGCTGACATGGAACTGACATGGAACTGACTGGTCGCGTTGCCGTGATCACCGGAGCCGCGAGCGGCTTCGGGCGCGAGTTCGCACGACTGGCGGTGTCGCGCGGGATGAAGGTTGCCCTGGCCGACATCGATGCCGCTGGCCTCGAAGCCATCGTGCGCGAATTGCGGGCGTCCGGCGCCGAGGTGCTGGGTGTGCCGACGGATGTGTCGAGCGGTGATCAGTTGCAGGCGCTGGCCGACGCCACGATGGCCGCGTTTGGTGCGGTACACCTGTTGTTCAACAATGCGGGCGTCGCGGTTGGTGGATTCGTCTGGGAGTCGACGCCGGCGGATTGGGAGTGGGTGCTGGGCGTGAACCTGATGAGCGTGATTCACGGTATCCGGATCTTCACGCCGCTGATGCTCGCGCATGGCGAACCGGGTCACATCGTGAACACCTCATCGATTGCCGGGATGTTGAGCCCGCCGAACATGGGCGTGTACAATGTCTCGAAGCACGCGGTGGTGGCGTTGAGCGAGACGTTGTACAACGACTTGCGCATCATTCACTCGAAGATCGGTGTGTCGGTGTTGTGCCCGGGCTTCGTGCCGACGGGCATCGCACATTCCGATCGCAATCGTCCGGCAGCGCTGAAGAACGCCACCGAGCCGACACAATCGCAGCGGGCAGCGCAGGATGCAGCGTCGAAATCAGTGGAATCCGGTCGGCTGACGGCGCCCGACATCGCCGCGATCACGTTCGCGGCGATCGACGATGGGCGGTTCTACATCCTGCCGCACAGCGAGATGACGCCACTGGTACAGTTGCGACATTCCGACATCATCGCGCAGCGTCCGCCGACTGACATCTCGGCACTTTCTGGTCGGTGAACAGCGAATCGCAGAGGCGCAGTTCAGCAAGCCTACGATTCGCTGTTCAGGCGGTGCGTTCGGACCAGGCTTCGGTGAGTGCGGCGGTGATGGCGGCGGGGGGCTGGGCGCCGGAGATGCCGTATTTTTCGTCGATGGCGAAGAAGGGGACGCCGGAGATGCCGAATTGCTGTGCGCGTTGCTCGTCGCTGCGAACATCGGCGGCGAAGGCCTCGGTGGCGAGCATGGTGTGGGTCGCGTCGGTGTCGAGTCCGACGTCGGTCGCGAGGCGAATGAGGGTGTCGTGATCACTCATTGCCAGGCCTTCGGTGAAATAGCCCGTGAAGAGGCGCTCGACCATCGCGGCGCGCTTGTCGTGCGAAGCGGCGAAGTGGATCAGGCGATGGGCGTCGAAGGTGTTGCCGCTGATCGCGCGATCGAACCGGAATGCGATCCCCTCGACGGCGCCGGTCGCCGTCATGGTGTCGAGCATTCCCTGCGCCTTCGTCGCTGACAACCCGTACTTCGACGCCAGCAGTTCCGCGTGCGGCTTTTCCTGCCGCAACGGGGCATTGGGATCGAGCTCGAAGCTGCGCCAGACGATCTCGAGCTCGTCACGCTGCGGGAAGTCGGCCAGTGCCTGCTCGAATCGGCGCTTGCCGACGAAGCACCAGGGGCAGGCGATGTC
Source organism: uncultured Gemmatimonadaceae bacterium (assembly GCA_963740355.1). Lineage (GTDB taxonomy): Bacteria > Gemmatimonadota > Gemmatimonadetes > Gemmatimonadales > Gemmatimonadaceae > JACMLX01. The sequence goes on along the minus strand of CAVUDW010000003.1, from coordinate 2,348,924 downwards.
GGACCAGATCTCGATCTTCATCATTCGTGGAGACGATGGGTGTATTGCGGTGAGGTATCTTGTACCGCACCCTCCTGCTGAAGTTACGACACGAGTCCATGGCCAACCGCATCGCAGACAGATCCACGTCCCAGCGCATTCGCAGCACGGTTGACCGGGCCCTGGGAGCGCGGATCGTGCGGAGGGTGCCGATGCACTATGCGGCTGGTGCGGACGACAGCATCGACCGGCCCGCCTATGTGCGCGCGGCGTCGTCAATGGCGTGGATCGGCAATCGGCTGGCGCTGGTGCAGGACGACGTGAATTTCGTGGCGTTGGTCGACCCGATGTCAGGATTGGCGGAAGCCATTACGCTGCCGGCAGGGAAGGACGACCTGCGGCAGTTCGACGATGGGCGCGGAAACAAGAAGTTCAAGCTCGATCTCGAGGCGATGGCGCGTGTGCCGGTGACCGGCGGCACGTTGCTGGTGGCGTTCGGATCAGGCTCCAAGAAGCGGCGCGAGAACGTGATGACGGTGCACTTTCCCGGTCGCTCGATGCGTCCGGTGCCGACGGAGCCGGCACTCGTCGCCCTACCCGCGCTCTATGCCGCGTTGCGCAACGAGACGCTGTTCGCCGGCAGCGACATGAACATCGAAGGCGCGCTCTATCTCGATGGAAGGATTCGACTCTTCGGACGCGGCAACGGCGAGGCAAAGGATGACCTGCATCCTGTGGACGCGACCTGTGATCTCGACTGGCACGTACTGCGCGCCCATATCGAGCAGCCGGACAGGCAGCCGTTGCCAACACTGACACGTGTCACGCAGTACGAACTGGGTGAGATCGATGGAGTGGCCCTTGGCTTCACGGATGCGATTCCGGTGCAGCGTACGACGGTGATGTACTCGGCGGCCGCAGAGGCATCCCCCGATGCGACACGTGATGGCGAGGTAGGCGGTTCTGCGCTGGGGGTGATCCCGAATGACCGCAGCAAGCCAGCGCGCTGGACCGCCATCCGGGACGAGCACGATGCGCTGTTCGTGGGGAAGGTGGAGGGGCTGGTGTTGCATCCGGGCGACCCGATGCGGGCGCTGGTGGTGGTGGATGTGGATGATCACACCCAACCGTCAGAGCTCTGCGAGGTGCTGCTGACGGGCCCGTGGTGGGAACGCTGATCGGCACGCGCCTGGGTGCTGGCCGCCAGATGTGCAGGTGCGTAGCGTACGGGAAGGTGGCAGACCGGTCATTCGTGGAGGGGTGATGGAGCGACGAGAAATGCTGGCCGTGCTGGGTGCGGCGTCAGCGGCGCAGGTTCTGGGAGGGGTGACCCCGATGATGGCTGAGTCGATCGCGCCGGTGGCTGCTGCGGGGCGGATCAACCAGAGCGTCTGTCGCTGGTGTTATCAGTCGATCCCGCTCGACACTCTGGCTCGCGACGTCGCCGCGATGGGCTTCAAGGCGATCGACCTGCTGAGCGAGAATGAGTGGGATGCGCTGAAACCGCACGGGATCAAGTGCGCCGTGGCGAACGGGCCGAGTACGATCCCGATCGGCTTCAACCGCCTCGACCAGCATGATCGATTGGTGGCGGAGTCGGAGCGGCTGCTGCCGTTGGTGGCGGCGGCTGGCATTCCGCAGATGATCGTCTTCTCCGGCAATCGCGCCGGGATGTCGGATGCGGAAGGCCTCGCGAATTGTGCCGTCGGCTTGAAGCGCATCATGCCCGCCGCCGAAAAGCACGGTGTGACGGTGATCATGGAACTGCTGAACTCCAAGGTCGATCACAAGGATTACATGTGTGATCACACGGCCTGGGGCGCCGAGCTGGTGAAGCGCGTAGGGTCACCGCGCTTCAAGCTGCTCTACGACGTGTACCACATGCAGATCATGGAAGGGGATGTGATTCGCACCATCCGCGAAAACTTCGCGTACATCGGTCACTATCACACCGGTGGTGTGCCCGGTCGTCACGAGATCGACGATGCGCAGGAGCTGAACTACCCGACGATCATGAAGGCGATCGCGGAGTTGGGCTTCACTGGCTATGTGGCCCAGGAATTCATTCCGGTGCGGGCACCGATGGTTTCGCTGAAGGAAGCGTACAACCTCTGCAACGTTTGACTTCGGTCCGCTGGGCCGGCGTCAGATGACGTCGGCCGGGGCGAGCAGGCAGTCGTGGGGGCCGTGCCCGCGTTCGATCTGCAGGGTGGGGTGCGAGATGCCGAACCGCGTCTGCAGTGTGTGGGCGGCGTCGATCAGGAGTTGATCGTCGTCACAGACTTCGGGTCGGATGATGTGCGCGGTGAGCGCGACGTCGGTGGTGCTCATGCCCCAGATGTGCAGGTCGTGCACACCCGTCACCCCCGGTAGCGTGCGCAGGTAGACTTCGACTTCGGCCGGGTCGAGATGGGCAGGCACCGCGTTGAGCGCGAGGTTGACAGATTCGCGCAGCAGGCCCCAGGTGCTGAAGGCGATGAAGGCGGCGATGGTGATGCTGATCGCCGTATCGAGCCAGAGCCATCCGGTGGCGGCGATGGCGAGGCCGCCAATCAGCACGCCGGCCGAGACACCGGCATCGGCGAGCATGTGCAGATACGCACCGCGGATGTTGAGGTCATTCTTGCGCCCAGACATGAACATCAAGGCGGTGGCGCCGTTGATGAGGATGCCGATGCCTGCGACCCACGAGATCGTGGTCGCGTCCACCACTTCCGGCGTGCGCACCCTTGTCAGTGCTTCCCAGGCGATGGCGCCGATCGCGAGCAGCAGGACCGTGGCGTTGACGAGGGCGGCGAGGATTGAGGTGCTGCGGAGTCCGTAGGTACGGCGCGCCGTGGGTCCGCTGGTGGCGAGGACACTCGCGCCCCATGCAATCAGCAGTCCGGCGACATCACTGACATTGTGTCCGGCGTCCGCCAGCAGCGAGACGGAGTTCGAGCGCAGTCCGAAGAACGTCTCGACGAGGACGAAGCCCACGTTGAGCGCGGTGCCGATGGCAAAGGCGCGACCGAAGGAGGCCGGCGCATGCGAGTGACCGGCGTGCCCGTGGCCCGCGTGGCTGTGGCCTGCGTGGCTGTGGCCTGCGTGGCTATGGCCTGCATGATCATGACCACTGTGATCGTGCCCACTGTGGTCGTGACCGGCGTGCGAGTGTGTGGACGGCGTGGGGATTGACATATCAAAAAATACTGGTACGATTATCTTCATGCCCACCGGAACTGCCACTGATTTTGCTCGCGCGGCCGAGCTCTTTCACGCGCTCTCAGACGAGGCGCGGGTCGAGATCGTTTCGGTGCTGATGGGTGGTGAGCAGTGCGTGTGCGACCTCATGGACGTGGTTGGTGCGGCGCAGTCGCGCCTGTCGTACCATCTCAAGGTCCTGAAGGACGCTGGTCTGGTGACGGATCGGCGCGAGGGGCGCTGGTCGTACTATACGCTGGAACGTGATGCGATCGTGGAAGCGGAAGCTATGCTGGCCAGCCTGCGTCCACGAGCCAAACGCGCAAGTTCTTCAAACTGCTGCGGATAGCGCGCATTCAGTACTGACACGATCGGCACTATGACAGGATGCGAGAGTCTTTTGTTTGGCGGCGGATCGCGTGTTTTTTTTGGCTGATTCATCAAGATTTTCTGATTCAAGAACACCTTACACGGAGTGTCCCATGTCCGATGACACGCAGGGCCAGACGAAGACAGACCTCGGCGCGTTGCGCACGACGGTGCGAGAGCGGTATGGCGCGGTGGCGCAGCGCGTGACCGATGCATCCGCGAGTGCGGGCGCGTCGTGTTGCGGGCCGGCGGACGGTTCGAGCGGCTGTTGCGGCTCGAGCACGGAGAGTTGGGATCCGATCACGGCGAACTTGTACGACGAAGGACAGGCCGCCGGTGTGCCGGCCGAGGCGTTGCTGGCGTCGCTCGGTTGTGGCAACCCGACGGCACTGGCCGACCTGACGGCGGGGGAGGTCGTGCTCGACCTCGGCAGCGGCGGTGGGATCGACGTGCTGCTGTCGGCGAAACGAGTCGGCCCGACGGGCAAGGCATACGGACTCGACATGACGGACGAGATGCTGGCGCTGGCGAATGCGAACAAGGAGCGCGCCGGGGCGACCAACGTCGAATTCCTGCGTGGTCACATCGAGCAGATTCCGCTGCCGTCGAATACGGTGGACGTGATCATCTCGAACTGCGTGGTGAATCTCTCCGGCGACAAGCGGGCAGTGCTGGCCGAGTCGTTCCGCGTGCTGAAGCCGGGTGGTCGGTTCGCGGTGAGCGACGTCGTGGTGCGTGGGGGGGTGCCCGCCGATATGCGTCGGAGCATGGAGCTCTGGGTCGGCTGCGTGGCAGGCGCGCTCGAGGAGCAGGAGTTTCTGGACCTGCTGCGCGAAGTCGGCTTCGAGAACCCGAGCATCGAGCCCACGCGGATCTACAAGGCTGAGGACGCCGCGGCATTCCTGGCCGGGACAGGGCTGGATGTCGAGCAGTTCTCGCAGGCGGTGGACGGCCGGTTCATGGGGGCGTTCATCCGGGCCACCAAGCCTGGTTCGTCGCCGAAGCGGGTCTTGAAGCCGCTGGGCGTGACCGCCTCTGCCGGGCTGGGTTCGGCGGAGCCGAGCTGCTGCGGGCCGGACTGTTGTAGCTGAGGCGGCTGGGCGGGGAGCCAGCTCTGTCACGTGAGGGCGTGCATCGGAATGCTGTGCGTTGCGCCGAACTGGTGATCGGTTTTTCAGGGCGTCGGGTCAACGTGGTCGCATGTCAGGGTCACCGACTCTCTTTCAGGTGCTGCGGGATCGTGCGCTGGTGCGGCGCTACAGTCCGCGCACGGTGCAGGCCTACACCCGCTGGGTGCGCGCCTATGTGGCGTACCATGAGCGCCGTCACCCTCGGCAGTTGGGGCCAGAGCATGTGCGTGCATTCCTGACGCATCTGGCCCGTGACCGAAAGGTGGCGGCCTCCACGCAGAATCAGGCCTTGGCGGCGCTGCAGTTCCTCTATCGCGATGTGCTGGAGCTGCCGTTGCCCTCGGCCAACGGTGTCGTTGCGGCGAAGAAGCCGCAGCGGCTGCCCAATGTGCTATCGCGGGCGGATGTCGACCGCGTGTTGCGCGCGATGCATGGCACCGCCCAGTTGATGGCCATGTTGCTCTACGGCTCGGGTTTGCGGTTGGCGGAGTGTTGTTCGCTGCGGTTGAAGGATGTCGATCTCAATCGCGGTGAAATCCTGGTCCGGAACGCGAAAGGTGGGCGCGACCGTGTGACGATGCTGCCTGCCTCGGTGCGTGACCGCGTGGCGGCGCAGGTCGAGGCGTCGCGCCGGCTGATTCGGATGCGTGCGGCGCGGGGTGGTGGCTATCTCGAGCTCCCGGGGGCGTACGATCGGAAATCGTCCCGCGCCATGCGCGCGTGGCAGTGGTGCTGGCTGTTTCCGTCGCGACAGGAGTACTGGCACGGGCCGACGGCGCAACTCCGGACGCATCATGTGCACCACACGTTCCTCCAAAAATCCGTGTCGGACGCCGCGCGGTCGGCTGGCATCGCCCAGCGTGTCGGTTGTCACACGCTCAGGCATTCCTTCGCCACGCACCTGCTCGAGTCGGGCTACGACATTCGTACCGTGCAGGAACTGCTTGGCCATCGCGACGTGTCGACGACGATGTTGTACACGCATGTCCTGAACCGAGGCGGCCTGGGTGTGCGCAGCCCGTTGGATGTCGACATGGCCGCGCCGCTGGCGACTCCCGGCGCTCCCGTAATCGCAGGCGCGCCGGCGCCTCCCGGCCGGGCACCGCGGCCCCATCTCTGATCGTGCGAGCGCCCGGAGCAACGGCAGAATTCTGTCGAGGCAGCGCGTCATCGGTACAGAATGCGCGACATAGTGCCACAGACCGGCTTCTCGCGCATTCTCCGCGGCAGAACCAACCTCGGAGGCACGCCCACCCGCGTGCGTCAAATGCTGGAACCGCAGCGACTTAGCTGGTCGACCGGAGCCACGGCCCGCTTCGTTCTCGCGCGTGCGGGGGGTGGTGGAGAACCGGTTCCTGGGTGCACGTTTCAGTTAGTCGCAGTTCCGTATAATTCTCGTTAGACACCCGACAGGCTCCGGTGTAGGTTTCTCAACCAGACGCCGATGGAGGATCCGATGAGTGTCACGCACCTCCCAATTGAACGCAGCCCGGATGTGATGGGCGGCACCGCCGTGTTCGCCGGCACACGCGTTCCGGCGCAGACGCTCCTCGACTATCTCGAGAGCGGCGAGACGTTGGACGCGTTTCTCGCGGACTTCCCGTCGGTGACGCGCGAGCAGGCCGTGGCCACGCTCGATGCCGGGACGGCGCTCCTCGTCGCCCAAGCTGCCCAGGGCTGAGTGCGTATTCTGCTCGACGAATGCCGGATGTCGCTGTTCCTCGATACGATCCACGGTACGATCGACCGGCGTATCCTCCTGAATTACCGGGTGGCGCCGGACGTTCTGCAGCGCGTTTTGCCGAAGCCATTCCGGCCGAAGCTGTACGGTGGTGCCGGTATCGCCGGTGTCTGCATGATCCGGTTCGCCGCGCTCCGTCCCCGTCACGTTCCTGCGTGGCTCGGGCTCGGCTCCGAGAACGCGGCACACCGGATAGCGGTGGAGTGGATCGCCGACGGCGTGTCCCACGAGGGCGTCTATATCCCGCAGCGAAACACCAACTCTGCCTTTAATCGCCTACTTGGCGGTCGTGTGTTCCCAGGGATCTTCTCGGGTGCACGCTTCGAGTCCACCGACAGTCTGGATGCCGTGGGCCTTCGCATTGTGCGCGCCGATGGCGAACCTGAAGTAACGTTTCGCGGAAGTGTGGCGCATCAGCTCCCCGCCTCGAGTGTCTTTTCCAACCTCACCGCCGCAGCGGGCTTCTTCTCCCTCGGCGCGACTGGATACTCGGCGACGCACCACCCGGATCACTTCCACGGGATGGAGCTTCACTCGCTGGACTGGGCAGTGACGGCACTCGACGTTCAGGAGCACTACTCGCGCTATTTTTCCGATGTCACGCGCTTTCCGCGAGGATCAGTCGAGCTCGACAATGCATTGCTGATGCGCGGAATAGCTCACGAATGGCGCAGCCGGCCCGATCTGTATGCCGTCGGCGATGGCACGACTCGTCCGTACAGGATCGTCCGGGCGCAGTGCCTAACCCGGGTTGCTGCTGACGCGGCGACCTGCGTATTGTGATCAGGAGGGCCGTTTGTGCGGTCGCCGCGCAGCAGAACCCTGTCTCGTTAGGCCGCACCCCAGTCGGCGTGCACAGCTCTGGCACGTACAAATAGGATCACGTGAACTAAATGGAAAACTCGTCGGTGTATTCTGCCCCTCGTCAGGCAGCGTACCCCCATCCGAAGCGGGGACTGCATCCACGGCGCCTCGAGCCTCTTCATCAGTCACACACGCCTCCGCTGCCATCTCTCGCCTTCAGGGGCACGTTCTGATCGCTTTAGTGCTCCTCGGCCTGCTGCTTGGCGGCGGTACCACCGTGCTCGCCCCGGCAACGCATTGGGAATACAAAGTTGTTTCGGTGCTCGCAGAAGGGCATGATCGTACGGGGTCTGCTGCCCTCAGGCCAGCGTCCGTATCTCCAGATTCACAGGTAATTTCAAAGCTGGGATCGGACGGTTGGGAGTTGGCAACATCGTACCTTGAGACTGAGACGGCATATCCAAATTTCGGCAATTCCGATTACGTCACAGGAATTCAACCAAATGTTCGCCCTCAAAGAGTGGTCCTCCTATTCAAGCGACGCAAGACGATTTGGCGGAGCTGAACGGACCCCGTGTGACAGGTCGCGTCCGATGCTGAGCAGAACAGCGCTTGAACTCGGTGACGCGGTCAGCATTGTGATTTCGCAGCGGCCTAACCCGGGTTGCTGCTGACGCGGCGACCGGGGTATTGTGATCAGGACGATCTTTTGTGCGGTCGCTTTGCAGCAGAACCCTGTCTCGTTAGGCGCCGGAGGAGTTGTGCGCGCACGCGATATCATAGCGAGCGGCGTGGCACTACTTGTCGCCGTGCCTGATGTCGCCGCGGCTTGCACGCTCGCGAAGGGCGTCGACGTTCAGCAGTTCGTTGCGGATATGAATCGCCCCGCACATTTGTCGTGGGCGCTGTCGGCGTTGTGCGCACTCGTCTGGCATCTATTGCCCAAGCGTCAAGCGCGGTCCACGCGCGTCTCGCGCCTGCTCATTGGCGCGGTATCGCTGCACCCGGCGTGGTGGTTCTCGACTAGCGGTGATTGCGGCCACACGAGAAACACGCTCGCGGTGGTCGTCGGCGCGGTCAGTGTCGTCACGCTTGTGGTGGCAGTAGAGTCTTGGCGCAGGTCAGCTCGCATGACGGTGACCGGCGCCGAATCACGATGAGGCGGGGATAAAGGGGGGACTTCTGTCGAGGTGCAGGCCGCGTGCATCCGACGGTCGGCGCGCGGGCGTCTAACACGGGTTGCTGCAGCCACGGCGACAAAGCTATTGTGAGCAGGAGATCATTTTGTGCGGTCGCCGTGCAGCAGAACCCTGTCTCGTTAGCCAGCCAGTGACGATGTGAGTGTTGTGCTACGGCGTACCGAGAAGCTTGCAATAGCCCTGCCGCTTAGCGAGCATGCGCCGGATTCGTCCGACACGGCGCTCGGCGATTGGTATGTGAATCGAATCGTCGTGCAGCGCCAGCCGCTGCTGCTACTCGTGAGCTCTGTGACCCTCCTGCCAATTGTGATGCCCGCCAGGGACGTGCGCCGCTTGCCAGAGCGCTTGCCGCAGTTGGTGCGGCTCCGGTTGCAGCGGCTTCGCATGGAGTACGCTTGGATCAACGCAGAAGTCGCGTCGATGTCCACGGTGGTCGTCGCCAAGACTGCGAGCCGCTCGATCCTCGGTGTTATTCGGGACTTCGCCGCGACTGTGGGCTTTCTTCGCCCAGATCGGGATTGGGACGACATGGAGTTACGCGGTCTCGAGGACCATCTCGCTGAGACGCCGCTTTTTTACATCGGTCTCGTCCCGTGAAACACTCTTCCCGCTCACCGCTACCACCGAACGTCTGCGCGCGAAGTGGGCAGCTGGCTAACACGGGTTGCTGCTGACGCTGCGGCCGGGGTATTGTGAGTAGGCGGACCATTCGTCGGCCGCACCGCAGAGAACCCTGCTCGTTAGCAGGCTTACCGGACATTCGTCCAATGCCTCCACGCTCGTCGCAATTCCATGTGGCAGTCACGTCACTCGCGTCGGGAATTCTCGTCGGGGTCTTCTGCCTCGCCGTCTCCATCGTCAGTGCGGTTGTCACGGCGACCGGCGGTCAGTGAGCAGGAGGGGGGTGGGTGTGGTCGCCGTGCAGCAGAACCCTGTCTCGTTAGGCGGCTTGGGGGTGCTGGTCGTAGTCTTGCCGCGCATATGCGGTGGTCGTGCAAGGAACGGGAACCGGCAGCGCTGTGTGCGGATATGCGCGTGTACACGGCGAGCGTCGTGTCGCTCATTTCATGTTCAGCCCAACACACCAAATGCTCCGCTGCGCTGTTCCATCCGACACCGATGCGCTACTCGACGTCGCGGTCGCGACCGGCCTGTTTGAGCCTATGAGCGCTGCGGCGCTGCTCGGGACCGTGCTCACCGATCTCCATGCTGGACACTTGCGCCAGTCATGCGGTGGTTGTCTGGGCGGCTGGCGCGGATCGCACACCAGAAGGCTGGGTGTACTTCGCGCCAGACGCGTACGCGGAACAGGTGTGGAACTTGTGGTGGATCGGTGTCATCCCGGCATCGCATGGACAAGGCGTCGGGCGCGCGCTACTCGACTACGTTGAGGCACAGGTCACATCAAATGGTGGCCGGCTACTCATTATCGAAACGAGTGCCCTGCCGCCGCTCGATCGAGCGCGTCATTTTTACCGGCAACGTGGGTACCACGAGTGCGGCCAGATTCCGGACTTCTACGCGGTTGGTGACGGGAAGGTAATCTTCGCGAAGCTGCTCGATGCTGCGAGCGCGCGCGACGCCGCCTAACCTGCTGCTGACATTGTGACCGGCGGTCGGTGAGCAGGAGTGGGTATCGTGCGGTCGCTACGCAGCAGAACCCATTTTCGTTAGCCCGCCTCGCTCGGCCAGGGTGCGCGCAAGTTTTCAATCACCGGAGGCGTCCGTGGTAGATCGCATGCAGCTGGCTCCGATGCTCTCGGTGCGTCGCGGTGCCGCCGCCGTCGAATACTATACGCAGGCCTTCGGTGCGGAGACGCTCTTTCGCATCGACGCGGACGATGGCGCCGTAGTGGCCCATCTCTCCGCGCACGGGGCCGAGTTCTGGGTGACGGATGAATCACCGCAGCACCAGAATTTCAGTCCCGAAACGCTGCGGGGCTCCACGGTCCGCCTGGTTCTTGTTGTGTCAGCTCCGCACGATGTCGTCGCACGTGCGCTGCAGGCTGGCGCGGAGAGCGTCTTCAGCGTGGACGAGCGCAACGGCTGGTTGCTGGGGCGAATCGTCGATCCATTCGGCCATCACTGGGAGATTGGCCGGCCACTCGATCACATCGCCTGAGGTGAGCATGCGCTCGTATCTTGTGCTATCCGGTGTGTTGTACTTCCTGCTGGTGCTCGCTCACGTGGCGCGAGTCGTAGAAGAAGGGACGTCGGTCGCCCGCAGTCCGATGTTCGCGATTACCACCGTCGCGGCGCTGCTGATGACGGCGTGGTCGTGGTGGCTCTTCCGTCGTGCCCCGACGGAGGCGGCGGGCTAACCCGGGTTGCTGCTGACACGGCGATCGGAATATTGTGATCAGGCGGACCTTTTGTGCGGTCGCCGCGCAGCAGAGCCCCGTTCCGTTAGCCAGCAAAGCATCAAGTGTGTTTGGGAGTTCTCGCCACGCGCCGCGCCGCCTCTCCCCTTCCCGCGCAACGGAGCACCGACCCATGTGGCCACGCGTCAGACGAGGGCTGCTCGTCGCGGCGATGTGCGCGACGCCCGCGTTCAGTCAAGTCGTGCCGCCGCCCGCCACGGCGCGCTGCTTCGCGCGCGAATTTCAGGCGGACGTTCGTGCTGCAATTGCCGGGTATGCGACGATCGCTGGGATTCCTGGTGTCAGTGTCGGCGTGGTCGTACACGACGCGCTTGTGTTCGCGGACGGCGTCGGGTTCGCCAATAAGCGGCTCCGCACGTTGGCGACCGCTGACACGCCGTACAACGTCGCGTCGGTGACCAAGCTCTTCACCGCGACGCTTGCACTGCAACTGGCCGCCGACGGACGGCTCGAGTTGGATGCCCCGGTGGCGCGGTATCTGCCCGACACGGTGCACGTCCCCACCGACGCGTCGGGGACGGCGATCACCGCGCGCCACTTGCTCACGCACACCGCCGGCCTGCCGAAGCAGCCTCCGAATCGCCGCAATCAAAGCGTCACCGGGACGATCGATCCGGGCGTCTGGGACGCGTACGAGGTGGCGGATCTCTACCAGGCGCTCGCGACCACACCGCTGCGCGCGCGTCCGGGCAGCGTGATGGACTACTCCAACTATGGCTATGCGCTCCTCGGGCACGTCGTCGAACGCGTGGCCGGCGTGCCCTATGAGCCGCTCGTGCGTGCCCGACTGCTCGCGCCTCTTGGCATGACGGCCTCCGGCATCACGCTCACCGCCGCGCAGTCGTCGAGGCTAGCGGCCTTCTACTGGGATCAGGATGACGCGCGGGTCGAGCAAGCAGTGCATGCACGCTATGGTGCCGTCGCGGGCTTCATCGGCCTAACGTCCACAGTCCGCGATCTTGCGCCATTTCTGATCGCACACCTCGGCACGACTGCGGCGGGGCGCGCAGTGGTCGCCCCGGCGGTCGCGCGCCGCATGACCGAACCGCAAGTGCAGCTGGATTCCACAAACCGCACCCATCGCGTCGATATGGCCCTCGGCTGGTTTCGAGAGGTGGCCCTCGATTCGCGGGTGGCGACGCCGCTGCTCTGGCACTACGGCAACGTGGACGGTCACGCGTCCGCCGTGTTTCTGCGGCCTGAGGAGAAGATCGGTGTGATCGTGTTGCAGAATCTCGGCGGTGACATGGCGGGGATCGCGACAGAGCAGATCGGACGCTGGCTGCTGCAGCGCACCGCCGCCGAAATTCCGCGGTGTCGACACTGACGTGCGAGGGCGGGTTGCCGGCGAACCCGGGTTGCTACTGACGCGGCGACCGGGCTACGGTGCTCGTGAGGCCTTTTGTGCGGTCGCCGCGCAGCAGAACCCGTCTCGTTAGACCACAGCACAAACCTCTGGATCACCGATGGACGATATTCGCGCGACGATTGCGGCACATGGATGGATCGTGATGCGCATCGACGCAGACGACCAAGGTCCAGGGTTCGCCTACACGATCGGACTCGAAGACTCGTTCGCCCATCCGGAAGTGATTCTCGTCGGCCTACGCATGGAGACGGCGCAGGTCGTGCTCAACAACGTCGTCGCCAACATTCGTGGCGGAGCAACGTATGGCGCGGCTGAGGCCTACTCAGAGATTCTCAAGGGCTACTCGGTCACCTTTCGCAGCGTCCCGGAGTACCAGCACGCCGCGTATCTTGGCACAGCCCTTCGGTACTATGGGGAGCGGGCGTTCCGCGCCCTGCAGCTCATCTATCCGAACCGCGACGGTCTTTGGCCGTGGGACACGGAAGTATCCAATGCGTTTCGGGAGTTGCAGCCAGTGCTCGCTGACACGCCGTTGCCGGATTGGGCCTCATAGTGCGGCTGTGGTCTATCGCCGGTTGCTGCTGCCAAAGTGGCCGAAGGCCTGTGGGCAGGATAAGGTTCTAATGGCCACTTTGCAGCAGAACCCAGTTTCGTTAGGGCGCAATCAACCTTCCGGAGTGTTATGGGTACTTGGGGCATCGATGCATTCGCGAACGACGGCGCCATGGACTGGTTCGCAGGTCTTGAGGCCGAAAGTCTGATCGTGGCGGGAGTCGCGGTTCAAGCGATCTTGGATCTCGCGCCCGATTATCTCGAAGCCCCCGTATGCGAGGAAGGGTTGGCTGCCGCGGAGATCATCGCCGGTATCCGTGGCCGACCTTCCTTGGACCTGCCTCCGGATGTTGCCGCGTACGTGCGAAAACTGGCCGGGTTTGACCTTGGCGACGAGCTCGTGGAAAACACGCGCCGCGCAGTGGCGCTGGTGCTCGAAAGTTCGGAGCTGGCGGAGTTGTGGGCTGAGTCGGACGAAGGCGATGCGTGGCGTGCATCCGTCATTGATCTGCAGAGGCGACTGCAGTGAGCCTCGACGCTGGCGGGCGATTACGCGGCAGGCGCCGGGGGGGCGGATCGTGTGGCAGGACGTGAGCGTGCGCCCTAACCCGGGTTGCTGCTGACAATGCGACCGGGCTATCGTGAGCAGGAGAAGGATCGCGCGGTCGCATTGCAGCCGAACCCAGTTTCGTTAGGCGGTCAGTCATCATTGAGCAGCGCACCCGTGGAAGCATTGCCTACGTTCCGTCATCATCCGGATCCGATTGCGACCGGAAGCATTGTCCAATCTCGCGACACATGTCGGTGCTGCCATCGGGTGCGCGGGTTTATGTACGTCGGCCCGGTCTACGCCGTGGACGAACTGCATGGCACGGTATGTCCGTGGTGTATCGCCGATGGCTCCGTACACGAGATGTTTGATGCGGAGTGCACCGACTCAGACGGCATTGGCGGCGGCATTTGGCCGGTAGCTTCCGCGGACGTGATCGCTGAGGTCGCATTTCGAACGCCCGGGTTCAGTGGATGGCAGCAGGAGCGTTGGGCCGTCTGCTGCGGCGACGCCGCTGCATACCTCGGCACAGCCGGGCAAGAGGAGATCGTCACGCGCTTCCCGGACGCGATTCCGGACCTTCGACGCGAGTCAGAGATGTCGGGCAGCGACTGGGAATCGTGGTTCGCGGAGATGGACGCATCGGGTAGTCCCGTGGCCTATATCTTTCGCTGTTTGCACTGCGGCCGCCACACCGGGTATAGCGACTGCGATTGATCAAGCCGCGAGCGTTTGCGCGGCCGCCAAACCCGGGTGGCTGCTGACAATGCGACCGGGGTGCCGTGAGCAGGAGAAGGAACGTGCGGTCGCATTGCAGCAGAACCCTGTCTCGTTAGACCTCAGCAAAGCTCATTGCTTCCATGCAGTACGAGTCACTCGATTTTCTCGGTGAAGCAGCCGCAGAAGCGGCGATCCTGCGGGATGACCCGGCAGAGTTGCTCTACGTGCCGGTTGCCGCATCGCTGTACTCGGACAATCTGGAGTGGACTCAGGGAGTCTGTCTCCGGCTGGCTGCGCACTCCCACTTCAACGTGCGGGGGAACGCCATCCTGGGCTTTGGGCATCTTGCGCGGCGTTTCGGGCAGTTGGACCGGGCGCGTGTGGAACCATTCCTCCGTTCGGCCCTCCTGGATCCGGACACCTACGTCTCTGGGCACGCCTACGACGCCATAGATGACGTCCGTCATTTCCTCGGGTGGGACCTCTAGCCGCTGGCAACGGATCGCGGTCAAGGCGCCGCTCACTAGTTCAGCGGCAATAGCTGGGCGGCGGAAGGTTGTGGCAACGTGTGGGTACGGCTGATCGCCACATGCTCACTTCGCCGTCGAGAGCGAGGGCATTCGTGCGCCTGAGGTCTAACCCTGGTTGCTGCTGACAATGCGACCGAGGTATCGTGCGCAGGAGAACGATCGTGCGGTCGCATTGCAACAGGACCCCGTCTCGTTAGGTGGCTTCACCACTGCGCGTGTTCACCGTGGAACTCGTCTGGCCCGCCGCGGAGTTTCTACCGAGCTACGCCGCGGCACTCCGCCAAGGTTGGTCGCCGGATACGCAACGGGCGGACGCCGCGCACGACGAGTTGGCGCGCATCGCGCAGGATCCGGCGCAATTCGTCGAGGCGCAAGTCGACCGCGCCGCGCGCGGACCGGCGATTGTGCTTCCGGATGGTTCGTCGGTGCCTCGGCTTCCTGGCTTCACGCGCTGGCTCTGGGACGGTGAATTCTCAGGCGCCATCAATGTGCGGTGGCAGCCAGGAACGACGGCGCTCCCTCCGACGTGTCTCGGACACATCGGCTATTCGGTCGTACCATGGAAACGGCGTCGCGGCTATGCGACGCGCGCGCTCGCGCTGTTGCTGCCCGAACTCGTGTCGCTTGACCTCCCGTTCGTCGAGCTCACAACGGATGCCGCGAACGTAGCATCCCAGCGAGTGATCGAATCAAATGGTGGGATTTTCGTCGAAAATTTTTCCAAACCCGAGAGTCATGGTGGCACGCCCGGCAAACGGTTTCGGATCTCGCTGCAGCCCGCCAGCCACCTAGCCCGGGTTGCTGCTGACAATGCGGCCGACCATCGTTGAGGAGGCGTAGGATCAAGAAGCCGCATTGCAGCAGAACCCTGTCTCGTTAGAACGCCAGCCACCTGTGGTGTTGCGCACTCTTGTTCGACGACAGGTTTCCAGCCTTCCCAACCAGGGCGAGGCGCACGCGGCAGACCGTTGAACTCAAGGACCCCATTACCGTGAACCCCGACCAGTGTGGTGGGCAAATTTGCGTCCGCGACCTGCCCATCCGGGTCAGCGAAGTGCTGGATCTGCCCGCGGCAAGCATCTCCAGCGCGGACGCTCTACCGTAGATACCGGATCTTCACGGTGCGGACATCGCCGCATCGGGGTGGCTCGCCCGCGCAAAGTTGAACAACACAGGAGAACTCGATGTCGCGCCGATGGGAGTACAAGTTGATCAGCACCAACGACGTGCAGGGCGGTGGTTTCTTTGGCATCAAGGAACGAGATGCACTGGAGGCGTACTTGAACGAGCTCGGCGCCGATGGGTGGGAGATCGTTGGCATCGACTTCACTGACGCGGTACAGAGCCCCAGCTTCTTCCAAGCGCTCGCCCGACGCGAGCGGTAGCGCAGTCGGGGACGTGTTGCGGGCGGCCTAACCCTGATTGTTGCAGCCACGGCGACCGGCGGCTGGTGTCCCGGAATAAGGAAGGTGCGGTCGCCGTGCAGCAGAACCCTGTCTCGTTAGGTGGAGCGATGAGCCACGTACGTTGTCTCTTGGATGGTCTCGAGCGAGGCCGCCTCATGCTGCTTGTCATCCTGCTTCTCGGCCACACCGCTGCCGCAGGCGCGCAGCGTGCGGTGAACAGCGCGCGCGACACCACGCCGATCTCGGTGGTCCGTGCGTACGTGGCGGCGTTCAATGCCAAGGATCTGGACGCCATGATGAGGGTGGTCGCGAGCGACGTGGTGTGGATGAGCGTGGCTGGCGACTCACTGAGCGATGTAGGACGCGGCATCGACGCGTTTCGGCGGATGATCTCGGGATACTTTCGTGCCGTGCCGTCAGCGCGCTCGGAGCTGCGCACGATCGACGCGACGGGGCCATGGGTGACGACGCACGAACGAACACGATGGGATGCGTCGTCATCCGGCGTCGGTGGACAGACCAGCCTCGTCGTCTACGAGGTCCGCGACCGACTGATCCGACATGCGTGGTTCTATCCGTCGCTCCCGGTTCTGGGCTCCCCCTAACGACGGTTGGTGACCGATGACTGGGCGTATGGACGGTGTCCAGTCGCCGCAGACATTCACCCGTCGAGGCGACGACGCCTGACGTGAACAGGAACGCGCGTGGAGGACTCCGTGCAGCAAAACCCAGTTTCGTTTGGCGCTACTTCACCTCGACGTCTCGTGTTTGCCACGCAGGTCACTCGTGATGATGTTCCGATGTGTCGTCCCCCCCACGCCTGCGTGACGTATGGCGCTCATGACTGATGCCGTGCCCGTGGTCGTGGGCGCTCCCTCCCGGCAGCGGGAGGCGCACTATCTGCTGACCGCGCTGGCCTTGAGTGCCACCGCGTACCTTGGCTTCTGGTTCACGTACTTCGGCCCAAACATCCGAGGCACCTATCCGGCGGCCGCGCCCGCCGTGCATCTCCATGGCTGGAGTTTCTTCGCGTGGTATCTCCTCCTGCCGCTCCAGGCCGGACTGATCCACGCGCGGCGGGTGCGCACGCATCGCACGCTGGGCTGGAGCAGCATCGGGCTCGCGGCGGTCATGACGGCTACCGGCACGCTAGTTCTCGGTGTGCAGATGGCAGCGGCGGTAGCGTCGCCAGAGCCGTCCTTCTGGTCGTCGTTCGGCCTGATGATCTTTGCGACGCTCGTGCTCTTCATCGGCTTCTACACCGTAGCGATCGTCCTGCGCAGGAACCGCGCGATCCACAAGCGGCTGATGCTGGTGGCAGGCGCGGCCGGGCTGGGGGCTGCCGGGTTTCGCATCGTGATGACGATGTTCGGTCCCGTGGATTGGGCGACGCCCGCAGGCATTCTGGCGACCAACATGTTCATCCTCGGCGGCATCGGGTACGATGCTTTTCGCGAGCGGCGAGTCCACCGGGCGTACTGGCTGGCGTTGGCGATCTGCCTCGTTGTCGAGGTCAGCGCATGGCTAGGCGCCTCGTCTGGCGTTGGTCAGTCGCTCGCCCGCGGCCTCGCTTGGGTGGGTCACACCTTCGCCGGACTGTACTAACGTGCTGCGTGATGGGGCTCAGTGCGCACGTGATTTGGCAACGCTTGTTCATGCGGCTGTTCTACTCTGGTACCGGGCGAAGCGGGCATGACCCCTTCCGCGCCTAACGCCGGTTGCTGCCGACAATGCGATCGAGATATCGTGAGCGGGCGGGCCATCTCGTGGCCGCATTGCAGCAGAACCCTGTCTCGTTAGCGAGCTATCAACCAAGTCCACCAGATGGCGCAATGGTCGCCGTCAACGCCGATTGCAGACGCCCGCAGAGTTGCCGCGTTCCTAGCACGCAGCTGATACGCTCGGCGATCGCTGGTGAGTCGCGCCGCTTAGCGCAGGAGCTTTACGCCTCAATGCTGGGTACTGCGAGGCGCTCACGCTTGACCTTGACCACCTAGGCATTCTCGTCGTTGAGGACGGGAAGGTAGCGAGTTTGTGCACGAAGGGTGTCACGATTCAGCGTCGTGGTGATGCGTACTACGCACCAGTCCCAATGTCGGTCAAAATCGACAAAGACCTGTCGCGAGTGGCCAATCTTGATGCGGTGCTCGCAACCTGCGAGGCCGGCCACTCCGACCGGTACGTCACCGCCGTGGCGGCTCGGTCGTAGGTCAGCCGTTCGACGTGCCGATCAGCGTGAACAAGGCGGCTGCCTGCGCCCGCGGAATGACGACATCTGTCGGTGCACTGTCAGGGTGCGCGAGCGACGCACGCACGAACACGATCAGGCGCGCGCCGCGCCGCGCCGACGTCGCAGTGTCAGGCTGGTGGCACCGATCGCGATCGTGCCGAAGAGGAACAGCGCTGCGGTACGCGGCTCCGGCACCACGTCGTACGTGAATTCGTACCGGAGCAGGTTGTAGTCATGGGACTCGCCCTCATTCACCGCGAACTGACGCGTCTCCGCCCGAGCCGTCCCGGATCCTGCAATGAGGTAATGGAAGATGACGAAGGGATCTATGCGCGAGATCAGGTGCACCTCCCCTGTCAACGTGATCGGGACGTCCGCCCAGTCGTTCGCGTAGGAGCCGAAAACGTGATCGGGCGGACACCCGTATGGGCCGCACCTCGTGATCGCCGTGACGGTCGGCCCGCTGAAGTGGAGAAATACCTGGACCTGATAGTCACCCGATTCGGTGACCCCCCAAAAGTCATTCGAGAAATTGTATGGACAGACACCCACACAATCCCCGGGCGCGATGCCGGGTCCGTAACGGTCGGTGAACGAGATCCCATCGGCAATCGACCATGCGTATCGAGGCAATGGAGCCCGAAGCGACTCCAGAAACCCGCGGCCAGGCTGAAAATCGCCGGCATGTGCCGCCACGGGAAGGATGGCGCAGATCGCGAGAAGTGCGGTGACGCGTCGCATGCGGAGCATCTCCTTGTGGACAGTGGTCGCCATGGCTCGCGGTGCGCGTGCGAGCATGTTGGTCATTGAAGCGTAGCGCATGTCGATGCGGTCTGCCCGCGATGGCGTGGCGTCACCACACTCGACTAGAGCATTCGTTCATCGCTCGAGGTTGTTGGCTCTGAACGAAGTTCCAGACAGCCCAAACACGGGTGTGCGCATTTCCCTTGCACACAGGCGGCAGCCAGCACGTCGGCCGCTGCTGTTCTACAGCCGGAAAGGGCGTGACGGGGGCAGGGTGCGGGCGCGACCGTCAGGGAAGTGCGAACGCGACCACATAATCGCCCGAGCCCCAGTATTCACTACGCCCACCGACACGACCGGTCAGGGGCGAGCAGCGACTCACTGGGCCGCGCGCACGCGTACGCGCAGTCGCCACGCGCCGAGCACCATCATGCCGACGAGCACGAGCATGATGGCCCGTGGTTCTGGTACGATGTCGTACCTGAAATCGTAGCGAAGCTGGCGGTAGCTGAAGGTGGCTGGCTGATTCGGGTACAGGAACGTCTGCGCCCGTGCCATGCCTGAGCCGGCGATCACGAAGCGAAGGATCACGCGCGGATCGACGTTCGAGGCCAGGTCCACCTGGCCCGTCATGGTGATCGGGACGTCTGCCCAGGTGGCCGAGTAGACAAACGCGCCGGGCTGGCATTCCACCGGGCATGCACGCGCTTCGACTGACGGGCCGCTGAACACGAAACTTGCAAACGCCGTGTACTCACCCGAACTCGTGGTCCCTGCGAGCAGGCTGTTCGCAAAGCTGTTCGAGAAGTTGTAGGTGCAGACGCCCAAGCAGAATTCGGGCGCGATGCCGGTGCGACGGCCGCTCGACGCGCCGATCCCGTCGTCCAGAAGCCAGGCGAACCCCGACGCACCCGGGGCGTCACTGACGATCGACTCGAGAATCCCGTGGCCGGGCTGCAGGTCACCAGCGTGCGCCGCGGCTGGAACGCAGGCGCACAGTGCGAGGAGTGATACGAAACGTCGCATGGAACGTGCCTCCGTGTGGACGGAGGATTGACGGGCCGATGGGCCGGGAACCGCTCCGCTGTCCCCGGAAGCGTAATGCGTGTACACCCGTCATGCGTGACCTGAGTCTGTGTACCACACTCTGGCGCACCTCGTCCGTGTTCGCGCGAGCTGCAGTCCATCGACCACGTCGTCTGACTGCCTCGCTGATGTCGGGCTCTCGATGTCGCCGCGGGAATTGTTCGACGTGTCGCCGACGCCGTCGCGCCTGCACGCATCTACGCGACGAACAATTGAGGAGAGCCATGCGGTGCAGGTCCTCGATTCCGGTGTCGATGTCGGCAGTCGGGATAGTTGTAGGTCAGCCGTTCGAGTGCGACGGGATTCCGCGCGCCGTAGCGGGCATCGTCACCCTCAGCGGGCGCGGCTACGTCGTAGCGCGCGCATGGTCCGGCGACGTCCCACCTCCACGCGGGAGCAAGCCTTGGCGGCGGCCTGATCGAGCCTTGGACTTGCATTCCCCGGAGTTTCAGCGCGGAGAGCGAACAGCGCCTCGCCTCTGTCGCCTTTGCGCTCTGCCACCCAGCCGACAGCCCGAAGTTCAGCGCTGTACAAATAGTTGTGCTTGCAACGCGAGCGGAATGACATTTCCATAAGTGGTGTCGTGGAACGTCGTTCGATCAGCAGGTCAATCGCGGAGGCCGTGTGTCGTATGACGAAGAGAAGGCGGCGGAACTCGTGCTTGCATTGCTACATCTCACGTTGCACGATACGAATCGGGCATGGAAGGGGCACAGCTGGGATGTGTTGGCACTCCTCGAGCAGCAGGGATTGATCTGCAATCCGCGCGGTCGCGCGAAGTCCGTCGAGCTCACCACTGCGGGCCTAGAGCGGAGTCGAGAGTGTTCGAGAAGTACTTGCAGCGCGGCGACTAAAACGGAATTCACGAAGACTGCCAGTCAATCGGCGCTCGGTGTCGCACTGCAGCCTCACCCTGGTTGCTGCTGACACAGCGGCGCGGAGATTGTGAGCAGGACAACTTCAGGATCGAAACCCGACCGCCGCATCTTCACAGAACCCTGTTCCGTCAGCCGCTGCGACGAGACCTCGTCGACACGCGAGACTCTAGCGGAACGCCCAACCCTGAGAGCCCGAGATGGGACTTCTTACCTTCAGCCTCAACGTCACCCTGGACGGCTGCGTCGACCACCAGGAGGGGATCGCCGACGACGAGACGCACGCGTTCTTCACCCGCCTTTTGGACGAATGCGGGGCGATGCTGTGGGGCCGCGTCACCTACGAGATGATGGAGGTCCATTGGCCGGCCGTCGCTCGCGGCGACGTCACGGCGCCGCCGAGCATGCGCGAGTGGGCGGTCAAGCTGGATGCGAAGCCGAAGTACGTCGTATCGTCGACGCGCACGGACTTCCCCTGGGCGAACAGTCACCACATTGCCGGCGATCTGCGCGCGAACGTGCAGCAACTCAAGGATGCAACTCCCGCCGGCGTGCTTCTCGGCAGTGGCACGCTCGCGACCGAGCTGGATCGTCTGGACCTGATCGACGAGTACCAGTTCCTCGTCCACCCCAGGATCGTCGGTCACGGCCCGAGCTTGTATCAGACGGGGCTCCCCAGCACGCGACGGCTCGAGTTGGTCTCGTCGATGCCGCTTCGTAATGGCGTGGTCGCCATGCACTACCAGCGCGGCTGACGACGGGCGCCCGCGTCGATCGGGATTCGCGCGAGTCGGGAGAGCTGGCGGATGGTAATGACGAGGTGCAGGCTTAGGCATGCTGCAACTGACCCTGTTCGCGTTGGACCATGACACCGCCGATCATCTCGCACGTGAGCCCGCGTCGTGTGCGCAGCAGCACGCCATCACGTTGGCGCCGCACGAGGCGACGACTATCGCAATCGCCGGCGCCACCGCAGCGATGCTCGTCGCGCATCCAGTGTCGACACCGTGGGGCGGATACCTCGCGCTCGACGGCGGATCGCGCCGCGTGGTCGGCTCGTGTGGATTCAAGAGCGGGCCAGATGCGTCTGGAGCGGTGGAACTGGCCTACTTCACGTTTCCGGGCGAAGAAGGTCGAGGCATCGCCAGTGCGATGGCCGCTGGCTTGGTGCAACTGGCGAAATCCGCTCCTGCTGCCGCAGGGCTGCTCGTCGCGCATACTCTTCCGGAGTCGAGTGCGTCGACCCGCGTCCTCGAAAAGGTGGGTTTTGTGAACGTGGGCGACGTGGTCGATCCCGACGATGGTCCGGTCTGGCGTTGGGAGCGAAGGCTCTGAGGGCTGGCGTGCGCCGTACTCACCTCTTTCGTGACTGACCGTGGCGCCGGCGACCGACTACCCAATCGTACTCTTCGCTGATCCGACCGCGTTCCGCACGTGGCTCAGCGTTCATCATGCCACTGAGCCCGGGCTCTGGCTACGGATCGCAAAGGCCGCCTCGCCCTTTCGATCCGTCACGTATGCGGAAGCGCTCGACCTCGCGCTCTGCTTCGGCTGGATCGATGGGCAGAAGAAGAGTTACGACGGGGATTCCTTCCTCCAGAAGTTCACGCCGCGACAGAAGCGCAGCCCCTGGTCGAAGCGGAACCGCGAGCATGTCGAGCGTCTGACTGCAGCGGGGGAGATGCAGGCTGCAGGACGTGCTGCCGTGGAAGCCGCCAAGGGCGATGGTCGTTGGGACCGCGCCTATGACTCCGCGCGCACGATGAGTGTGCCGAGCGACCTGCACGCGGCACTCGATGCACATCCGGAGGCGCGAGTGTTCTTCGAGTCGCTGAAGGGCGCGAACCGATATGCGATCCTGTATCGGATTCAGGCCGCCGTCAAAGCTGAGACGCGCGCACGTCGGATCGCAGAGTTCGTCGCCATGCTGCAGCGAAGGGAAACGCTGCATCGCTAAGTGGCGCCTCGCGTCATCGTCGGCGTCCGAGATCCCGCGAGTTGTTGCAGCAGAACGCGGCGCGTACCTTGTCGCGTGTCGGCGTGGATTGCGTAGCGCCGCTGCCGCTGATCTCGAGCGACCGTACTCATCGAACATCATGGAGATCGGCGACAGTCCATGAAGGCGAACACACCGGGCATCACCGAGATCATGTTCCCGAGCGCGACCTGTGCCAGCGACTGTCGGGTTCTCGCATGAGCGCGCCGCAGACTGACATTCCCGTCACCCTCCGCCTCAGCATCGTGCGGCCGCCGCCGGGCGTGCGTTGGGCGGTGCAGCTCGGCCGCGATGCGTTGCTGGCGCCGGTGCATGTCGACCACGACCGCCTGCTGTTCGAGGTACCGTTGACGCTCGGGCCGAATCAGCGCGGCACGCTGCAGCTCCGTGGAACTGCGATACAAGGGCCGCCCGCTGCTCGCTTCGTCTACGTCAACTCGGGAAAACGTGCCGGCGATTTGATGTCGGGCTGGGACCGTCGGGCGAAGGTGCCACTCGCTACCATCGACATCGCCGCGTTGCTGGGGGTGACGCCGCCTATCGTCCTCGACGGCGCCGTAGATGGCATGGCGCGTGACGGGGGCCCTGCGTGCGCTAGCGTCGTGCTAATCGACGGTGCGTGGACGATCCGCACAGTTGGGGATACGCATGGACCAACTCCGTGAGCTCGCACGCCGCGCCGATGAGTGAGGACGCGCGCGGCTATCTGCTTCGCCAGTTTGACCTGGCGTGGAAACTGTTAGCGCATCATCTCGACGGCTTGTCCACTGCTGAGTGCCTCCGGCGTCCCGCCGAGCGCGGATTGCATGTCCATCAGCTCGCCGACGGCACGTGGATGGCGGACTGGCCGGAGCATGAAGGCTATTCACTTGGCCCATCGAGCATTGCGTGGCTCACCTGGCATGTCTGTTTTTGGTGGACGATGGTGGTGGAGCACAACAACGGTCCGAGCACGCTCACCCGTCATGACATACCGTGGCCAGGCAGCGCTGAAGCGGTCACTCAGCGAATCGGCGAACTCCACGAGCGATGGCGGCATCACCTCGAAACGCTCACGGACGCGGACTTGGCGTCTGCCGCACAGACTCGATGGCCATTTACGAATCGCCCCTTTGGCGACGTGGTTGCGTGGTTGAATGTCGAACTCGCAAAAAATGCGGCCGAGATTGGGTTCGTCCGATTTCTGCATGCGGCGGTGCCACCCAGTCCGCAGACGAGCTGAACCTCGCGGGTGCATGAATCTCGCCGCGGCGAAAATGCGCCACTTCAACTGGAGCGCGGCATGAACGTCAAGAAGCAGATCGCAGACCACATCGCCGCGCAGCCGGCACGCAAGCGTAGCGACATTCAGGCCTTGCATGACATCATCCAGGCATTGATGCCAGGCTGTCGATTGTGGTTTCTGGACGGCAAGAACGACGAGGGTCGCACTGTCGCCAATCCAAACATCGGCTATGGACATCTCATGATGACCTACGCCGATGGCAGCAGCCGGGAGTTCTATCAGGTTGGTATCAGCGGCAATACCACCGGGGTCTCCGTGTACATCATGGGTCTCAAGGACAAGAAGTACCTGGCGGACACATACGGCAAGACACTCGGCAAGGCGAGCGTGACGGGGTACTGCATCAAGTTCAAGACGCTGAGCGACATCGATGTCGATGTGCTCAAGGCGGCGATACGGGATGCGATCGCGCAGACGGGCGTAGCGTGAGACGAAATCCGGTGACAGTGCACTCATTAGCTGAAAATGAGTGCACTGTCACCGGATTTCGAATTGAGTGCACTGTCACCGGATTTGTTGTCGCCGGATTGTAGAACTGCTACCGCCGCCGTCAGCTCGCGCGCAACGCCTCGCTCGGATCGATCCGGCTCGCCCGCCGCGCTGGCATCCAGCAGGCGACCAAGCCGATCGTGGTCATCGTCAACGCGACGATGAGTAGCGTGGCGGGATCGCGCGAGGCGACGCCGAACAGGAAGCTGTCGATGGTGCGTGACAACGCGAGCGAACTCGCAACGCCGACCAGCAGGCCGAGCCCCACCAACAGGAAGCCTTCCTTCAAGATCATCGTCGTCACCATCCCAGGTGCCGCACCAAGCGCCATCCGGATGCCGATCTCGTTGGTGCGCGCGCTCACGTTGAACGCGAGGACGGCGGCGATCCCGATTGCGGCGATGACGAGGGCAAGGAGCGCGAATCCGCCCAGCAGCAATGCGTTGAGCCGTCTCGGGCCGACGCTTTCGTCGCGCACGGCCTCAAGCGACAACACGTTCTTGATCGGTTGATCCGGGGCGATCGACCGCACGATCGCGCGCGCTGCGTTGGTCAGCCCGGTGGGATCGACGGTGCTGCGAATGACGAGTCCTCCGGGCGGGAAGTCGGCTTGCGCCACCGGCAGGAACGCGACGGGTAGTGGCTTCGCATCGAGGCCGCCGTCCTTCGTGTCGCGCATCACACCAACCACGGTGCGCCAATCGTTCTCCGGGATGCCGATGAAGCTCAGTACTTCACCGGTCCATGCCACGCGACGCCCGATCGGATCGACATCCGCGAAGAGTCGATCGGCGAGTGTCTTGTTGAGGATCACGACCTTGCCGGACTTCGCCGCATCACCGGGCGTGAATTCGCGACCGGCGAGCAACGGAATGCCCGCCGCGCGAAAGTATCCAGGATCGGCCGTACGATATTCCGCAGACGGCGTCGCACCGTTGTCGATGGTGCGCGACTCGGCCTTGATCTCGAGCTGGATCTGGCTCGAGCGCAATGGCACCGTCGACCCGATTCCCACCACCTCGACACCAGGCAGCGCCGTCAGTGCACGTTGCATCTCCTCCATCCGCTGGCCGGCGCGCCCGATGTCGGCCGACGTGAAGTCGGGCGGTACTTCCATCGTCAGCACGTTCTTGGGGTTGAGCCCCGGATCGACCGCCGCGAGGCGCTGCATGGAGCGCACCAGCAATCCCGCGCCGGACAGCAGCACCATCGACACCGCCACTTGCGTGATCACGAGCGCCTGCTGCAGTCGCTTGCGACGACCGCTGCCACTGGTCTTGACGCTGCCGGCAGCAAGGCCCGCGCCGAGTGTGTGCTCGGCGCCAACGCGCGGGACGAAGGACAACAGGAACGCGATCAGCACGGCAAGCAGCGCGGTGAACGCCAGCACCATCCAGTCGACGTGAATTTCGTTCGCGCGCGGCGAGAACCGCGCGACGAAGGATGACAACGTGCCGACACCGGCGAACGCGACGAACAGCCCAAGCAATGCTCCACCAGCCGCGAGCACCAGGTTTTCGACGATCAACAACCGACGGAGTCGCGACGCGCCGGCGCCGAGGGCGGCGCGCACGGTCATCTCGTGCTCGCGACGCACGCCGCGCATCAGCGTCAGGTTCGCCACATTGGCACAGGCAATGACCAGCACGAGCGACGCCACACCCATCAGCATCCACAACATGAGCCGCGCATCACGCCCGAGGATTTCCTTGAACGGCGTCAGTTCCACCGTGTATTGCGCAGCCTTTTCGTACGATTCCGGATACTGGGCGTTCCTGCGCTGGGTGATGATGCCGATCTCCTGGCGTGCCTGATCCACCGTCGCACCGGGCGTCAGTCGCGCGATCATCTCCGTCATCCGGTGCGACCGGCCCTGCACCATCATTGCGCTGACGTGATGTTCGCTGATCGACATGTTCATCAGCGCATCGATTCGGCCAGGAAAGAACGGCGCCGGCTCGAGCACGCCGATCACCTCGACGGCGCGCTTGCTGATCTGCATGGTCTTTCCGACGATGCTCGGATCGCCGTTGAAATGCGTCAGCCAGAATGCGTTACTGAGCAGAATGACTGGCGCCGCCCCGGCACCGTCATCACCCGTTGTGAAGCCGCGGCCCAAGATCGGCTTGAGGCCCATCACGCTCAGGTAGTTGCCCGTCACGAGTCCGACGTCGATCTGCGAGGCATCCGTCTTCTCGATCAGTGACAGCGTCAGCGGCGAGTATTCCGCGATCTGCTGCATCGTGCGCGACTGCGTGCGGAAGTCGTTGATCTCCGGCACCGAGAACGCGACGTTCGACTGTCCCTGATTCACCGTGTGGTGGCGCAGGTACATGAGTCGATCGCCATCGGCGTGCGGCAGCGGGCGGAGGAAGACCCCTCGAACCGCCGAGAAGATGGCGGTGTTGGCGCCGATGCCGAGACCCAGTGTGAGCACGACGGCGATCGTGAACACCTTGGCGCGCGCCAGCGAACGGAGGACGTACCGAAGGTCGAGCGGCATCGGCAAACTCGCGAGTCACAAACGTGAGGGAAGGCTTTGCGGCGCCTTTCAGCAGACTAATACCGGGAGCCCGGGAGCGCGGTCGCGTTGACACGACCGCGTTGCCGTGGCCACCAGTTCACGCGCTCGGACTGGGTTCCGTCGGCATCGGGAAGTGGTCGTCGATCCACGCCTGCCAGATCGGCGTCTCGCGGGCGGCGGTTTCGGCGGCGTGGTCGCCGTAGTGGAAGAAGCTCAACGCAGCCATGCTGTTGTCGCCGCCCATATTGAAGGAACCGAGCGCGAGCATGAGGAGATTCTAGGCTTGACAACGTTTCTTGTCAAAAGGGAGTTTCGACCCCGGCGTGGCGTGTCCGCGATGGTGCTGGCGACTGCGCGAGTGCTGGTCGGCGCGTCGGCGTACGTTCCCCATGTGCAGTTCTGGTCCTGCAGAACGCAGTGCCGTCATGCGTCAATTGCTTTGGTGTAAACGTGGAGATCGCAGTGCTGGGACGTTGGTCGGCGAACACGGTCGTCGCCCTTGGTGCGCTCTACCTGGTGGTGCTCGGTGCTGGCGTTGCCGAGTTCGGGCTCGAGGCGCCAATCGGTGATCCAATCCTCGCGCTGATGGAAGTCATCACAGTCCTTTCAGCCGTTGCGATCACCCTGATGGTCGCGGCGATCGCCAGTGACGCGCGGCGGGAGCGGCGTGTCTATGGTCAGTTGGCGCTGACGTTCACGGGGCTGTTCGCAGGCACTACCACGCTCGTGCACGTGATCGCACTCACGGCGGGCCGTCAGCTCGGCATGCCGACGATGGTCTGGCCGTCGGTGCTCTACGCCGCGGAACTTGCCGCGTGGGATGCACTGCTCGGAATCGCGCTCGTCTGCACCTCAATGGCTATCGAGGACCTGCCTCGACTCCGAGCGATACGCGCTGGGTTTGCGATTGCGGGTGTGCTGTGTCTGGTTGGCCTGGTCGGTCCTGCGCTTGGAAAGATGCCGCTCCAGCGTGTTGGCATCGTGGGCTATGCGCTGATCCTGCCGGTCGTCTGCGCGCTCGTGAGCCGGGAGTTCCGGCGGCGAGCTTCGGTGCGAGGGAGCTCGGGCGATGCGGAGGGGAGCGACTTCCGGTGACAGCGGAAATCCGGTGACAGTGCACTCAATTCAAAGAATTGAGTGCACTGTCACCGGATTTCGCTGTCACCAGTTTTCGCGGCTATTGAGTGCACTGTCACCGGATTCGGGTAAACCCGCGTGCGCGCTGCGGGAACTCATAGTCGATCGTCGAGAGGTGACGCACCGACTTCCGGGAGTGAGGGCATGGTTCCAGTCTACGGAGCACGACGCGTGTTCTGCCTGCTTGCGTTCACACTGATTGGCGCGGCCGGCATTCGTTGGGACACTGGTGCCGCGGCGGAGCGCGGATTCAGTGAGACGGGGGGGCCGCGCGTCCAGCCGACGGCGTCGATGCATGTGGCGAGGATGGCGCATACGGCCACGACGCTGCTGGACGGTCGCGTGCTGGTGGTGGGCGGCTTCACGGCGGAGCAGAATGCGGCGCACAGTGCTGAAGCCTATGATCGCCGCAGCGAGCGATTTACAGCGCTGCCGCGGCTCACCACGCTGCGCCACAGTCATACGGCGACGCTGCTCCAGAATGGCACGGTGTTGATTGTCGGTGGGTATGCGGAGGGCGGACGCACCGTGACCTCCGCCGAAATCTTCGACCCGACGCGCAACACGTTCACGCCGACTGGATCGCTGCTGGCGCCGCGCGCTGGGCACATCGCGATCGCGTTGCGGGATGGCACCGTGCTGATTGCGGGCGGCGTGGGGCCGGACTGGCAGTTCTTGTCGAGTGCCGAACGCTATGACCCGGCGACCGGTCGCTTTACCGCCACTGGACCAATGACGGTCGCGCGCGAGAGCCATGCTGCGGTGCGATTGAGCGACGGACGAGTGCTGATCGTTGGTGGGCATCAAGGTCGACGAGCGTCCATCACGCTCTACGCCTCCGCGGAACTGTATGATCCGACCACAGGCACCTTTCAGCGGACGGGCGACATGCATGTGCGCCGTCACAAACACGATGCAGTGCTTCTACGCGACGGACGGGTGCTGGTATCCGGTGGCTCCGACGAGCGCGACGATGCCGGCGTGTATCGCTCGACTGAGCTGTTCGATCCGTTGACGGGCAGCTTCCGCGCCGGGCCCGCACTCACTCATGGTCGCTACAAACACAACGGGAGTTCGATCCTGCTGCCGTCTGGCATGGTGCTGATGGCCGGTGGTGCACGCGACGCGGAGTTGTTCGACCCGCGCCGCGACGCGTTCGCGTCCGTCGACGGCGGTGGTCGCCTGAGCGGACAGTTCTCTGCCTCCACGCTGCTCCGGACTGGCGAAGTCCTGATCACCGGTGGCTACGGCGATGATCGTGGCCCGCAGGCGACGGCCTGGACATTTGCGCCGTAGTCGCGGTCGGTGGGTGATGCGATAGTCGGTGCCGTCGGCTCTATTTCCATGAAGAGCTGGCATCGCGCACCTTGCACCGATACGGAACATCAATGCGGCATCAATTTCGAACGTCGGTGGGAGTCGTCGCGATGGCAATGCTTTTCATCGATCCGGCAGCCACAAGCGAGCAGCGCGGTGAGGCGATGGCGATGGTTCGCGTCGCGGAGATCGAGGTCGGGCCAGGCGACCTTGACGCGTATCAGGCCATTCTCAAGGAAGAGGCGGAAGCGTCCGTTCGGCTGGAACCGGGCGTGATTGCCATTTTCCCGATGATCGAGAAAGAGCATCCCACCCACGTGCGCATTCTCGAGATCTACGCCAGCCGCGCCGCCTATGAGGCGCATTTGCTCACTCCGCACTTCCTTCGCTACAAGACGACCACGGCCGAAATGGTCAAATCGCTCAAGCTGGTCGAGATGCGTGCGATCGACGCCGAGTCGATGGTGCGGCTTTTCCGGAAGTCTCCGTGAGCCAGCGGGGCCGACCTTGCCAGCATCCGTCACGGGCCACAGTGTGATGGCGGAATCCACCAACATGCCCTGAAGTCGCCGCGCCACGCCACTGCCTGTGAGGTCGTCATGGAACGCGCAGTGCCTGTCTTGCCGGTCGACGACCTGCGAGTCGCACGACACTTCTACGTCGAGAAGCTTGGTTTCTCCGTCAGCTTCGAGGCGAGCGATGACGGTCGAACGGGGCTGCTCGGCGTCGTGCGTGGCGGGATTGCGATCACGCTCGACTGCCCGATGAACGGACATGGCCGCCAGGCGTGCGTTTCACTGGAGGTTGATAGCGCCGACGCATACTACGACGAGTGGTCTTCTCGCGTGACGGTGTCGCAGGCGCCACGGGACGAGCCGTGGGGCGCGCGAACATTCGGCCTGCAGGATCCATTCGACAACACCATCTTCGTCATGGGGCCGACGCTGGCGGTCGGGCCGCCAGGTTGATGGCGAGGCGATGACGGCGCTCGCGGATGACAGGTTGTGTACGACCGATGGTGCATTCGATCCAGAAGCCTGCCCCCCCCAACTGCGAAGGACCCATGAAGCGTGTGACCGGCATCGGCGGCATTTTTTTCACGGCGAAGGACGCGCCGGCGCTTCAAGCGTGGTACAAGCGCCACCTCGGCGTGGACGTGCAGCCGTGGGGTGGGGCAGCGTTTCCATGGACCGATGGCGATGGGAAGCCGGTCGCCGGTACGACGGCGTGGTCGATCTTTCCGGAGGGGGGCGATCAGTTCGCGCCAAGTAGTGCGCCATTCATGGTCAACTACCGAGTCGCCGATCTGCTCGGCCTCGTGCAGGCCTTGCGCGAGGAAGGCTGCAATGTGCTCGACAAGGTTGACGACTCGGAGTACGGAAAGTTCGCGTGGGTGATCGATCCCGAAGGCAACAAGGTCGAGCTCTGGCAACCGCCGGACGGCGAATGATCAGGGCGGGTGGCCTCGCCACAGCGCGTAGACTGTTGTCGTTCATTGGCTTTCGATCGCCATAACACGGAGCTCTTGCCATGTCGTCTGCGTCGAGTCGCGCCATTTGCGCTGGCTTTCTGGTCACCGTTGCCCTGTTTTCAGCATCCGCGACGCGTGCGCAAGTGATTCGTGATCGCGCCGGTGCCGACATGATCCTGAGCGGTGGCCGAATATTCACTGCCGACTCAACGCGCCCGTGGGCGACTGCGATCGCGTTACGAGGCGACAGGATCCTCGCTGTCGGCAGTGACGCGGAGGTCGAGCGGCTACGGACTGCACGTACGCGCCACATCGCGCTGAACGGGAAGCTGGTCGTGCCAGGGTTCAACGATGCCCACACACACCTTGGCGCTGGCATCAAGGCAATCAGCTTCGCTACCGGCGAGAGTCCGACGCCCGATCCCGCGCTCAGCGTGCTGCTCGATTCCATCGCGGCAATCACTGGTCGCACGCCATCGGGCACCTGGATCACCACGCAGGTCGCCGAGACGATTCTTGGCGATTCCATGGCCCGTCGCGCTGCGCTTGACCGCGTGGCTCCGCGTCACAATGTGTACCTGCAGGGTTGGTCCGGGCATGGCGCGATCCTGAATTCAGCAGCGATCAAGGCTGCACGGCTCGACACGTTGCACGACCCCGTCGGCGGTTGGTTCGAACGCACCGCGAGCGGACGCGTCACGGGCCGCATCGATGAGTATCTCCACTTCACGCTGCTGCAGCGACTGACGGTGGAAAACGGCAGTGCGCCGACGGTGGCGGCGTTCACGGCACAGAATGCGGAATTGGCGGCGTTCGGGATCACCTCGGTGCAGGACATGACCACGGGTCTCACGCCAGCGCTTCTCGCTTCGGTCTCGCGCGCTGGCGTGTTTCACGTGCGGCATCGCGTCATTCCGTTTGAAATGACGCGAGTCGGCAGCCGCGCTGAGATGTGGAACGCAGCTCGAGCGAGCGCTGGGCTGACACGTGTCTCGGGAGCGAAATGGGTTCTCGACGGGACACCGGTCGAGCGACTGGCCTTGATGCGCGCACCATACTCAGATCGAGCGGGGTGGTACGGACGAAGCAACTTCTCGCTCGATAGCATTGTCACACTGCTGCGCGAGGCGGTGCGCCGGAAGCAGCAACCGATCCTGCACGCGGTTGGGGATAGCACGATTGCGCTGGTGTTCAGCGCGATGCGCATGGTGGCACCGGACTCCGTCTGGCGTGCGATTCGTCCACGTCTCGAGCACGGAGACCAACTGATGGAGGATCAGTTCGACGACGCACGCAAGCTCGGCATCGTGGTCGTGCAGAATCCGACACATCTTGCGTTGCCGCTGCTCCGTGATCGTTGGGGTGTCGAACGCGCGAGTCGGTCAGAGGCGTTGCGTAGCATCGTGGCGGCCGGCATTCCACTGGCCATCGGTAGTGACGGCCCGGCCAATACCGGGCTGAACGTGCTGCTGGCAACGGTCAATCCAGCGAATCCATCGAACGCGCTGACCCGTGAGCAGGCCGTGATCGCATATACGCTGATGTCCGCGTACGCAGAACACGCGGAGCGAGAGAAGGGGTCATTGGTGGCAGGGAAACTGGCGGATATCGCGGTGTTGTCGCAGGACATCTTCATCGTCCCGCCGCCAGCGCTGCCTGGCACGACCAGCCTGCTCACTGTTGTTGGCGGGCGCGTCACGCTGGATCGACTGAACAGCGCTTCGAGCGCGCCGGCCCAGAAGCCGTGATGTCGCTCGAGCGTCCGGTGCCGTCGCCGATGCCGCCCACCGACTCCCGCGTTACGCTGCACATGGCGGCAAGCCTCGACGGCTTCATCGCCCGCAAGGATGGACGCGTGGACTGGCTCGAGACGGCGGACGAGTTTGCCGATGGTGTCAGCATGGAGCCCGCATACGTCGAGGCGTTCCTGAAGTCGATCGACTGCTACGTCATGGGATCGCGCACCTACGAGACCGCCTTGCGCTTCGAGGCGCAGGGGCTGGGATGGGTGTATGGTGACAAGCCGACGTTCGTGCTCACCACTCGTGACCTTCCTCGCAGCCGGCCGAATGTCGAGTTCTACGCTGGAGACCTGAGCCAGCTGGTGAATGAGCAGTTACGTCCGAGCTTCCGGAACATCTGGTTCGCCGGTGGCGGTGTGGT
This sequence comes from uncultured Gemmatimonadaceae bacterium, assembly GCA_963740355.1. Classification (GTDB taxonomy): domain Bacteria; phylum Gemmatimonadota; class Gemmatimonadetes; order Gemmatimonadales; family Gemmatimonadaceae; genus JACMLX01. The sequence goes on along the minus strand of CAVUDW010000003.1, from coordinate 2,315,694 downwards.
CGCGGCCGAGTGTCTCCGGCTTGGACTGGCGGATGAGGTACGCTACTCGATCCTGCCGGTCCTGATCGGTGAAGGGATCCCGTTCTTCGAGCGGCTTGACCAGGACATCGCGCTCCATCTGGCAGAGGTCAAGGCGTACAAGAACGGCATGGTGGAGCTGCGCTACGAGGTGCGTGGAGCGCGGACTCGACCGTAACTTGGTGGGCGTGCTCGTCTCGACACTCGCCCCCCTTCCGCGTCATATGCCCCGCATTGTCACCAGTCGCGCGCCTCGGCGCTTCGTCGTTCCCGGCCTGCTGCTTGCCGCCAGCGCCCTCCTGCCGCTCACCGCACGCGCGCAGCACGGATTCACCGAGGCCACCGGCACGCCGGCGCGGACCTACGATCCGCGGGTACCGACGCCGCGCAGCATCCTTGGCTACGAAAATGGCGCCCGCTTCACGCCGCAGCGGTTGATGATGCGCTACATCGAGCGGATCGCGGCGACGTCGAAGCGTGTGAAGGTGGACACGGTGTCGCACACGTTCGAGGGTCGCGAGATGCTCGTGATCACGGTGTCGAGTGAAGCCAACATGGCTCGACTGGCTGACATTTCGCGCGATGCACGTCGCATTGCCGATCCGCGCGGTGCGACGGCCGGTGAGGTGGAGGCAGCGATCAAGCGGACACCTGCGATCGTCTGGCTGGCGCACTCAGTGCATGGTGGCGAGGCGTCGGGGGCCGAAGCGGGGTTGGCGCTGCTCTACCAGTTGGCGGCCGGAACGGATGCCGAGACGCTGATGGCGCTGGACAGCACGGTGGTGTTGATCGATCCGAACGAAAATCCGGATGGACGTGAGCGTTTCACGCACGACCTCGAGCGCATGACGAGCAGCGCCGGCATCGCCAGCGATCCGCAGGCGCTGAACAATGCCGGCAGCTGGCCCGGGCCGCGCACCTCGCACTACTACTTCGACCTCAATCGCGACTGGTTCACGCAGTCGCACCCCGAGTCAAAGGGTCGCGTGAAGACCTTCCTGACCTGGATGCCGCAGGTCGCTGTCGACCTGCATGAGCAGGGCTCGAGTTCGTCGTTCTATTTCGCGCCACCGCGAGAGCCAGACAACGCGAACAATCCGAAGAACCTGCCGAAGTGGTTCGACATCTTCGCAGCGGCGCATGGTGCAGACTTTGACACGCACGGCTGGTCGTACTTCCGTCGCGAGGGCTACGATTCGTTCTATCCCGGCTATGGCGAGGGATGGCCGATGCTCACCGGCAGCATCGGCATGTTGTTCGAGGCGGCATCCAGCGCGGGCGGCGCCGTGATGCGGAATGACGGCACGCTGCGCACGTTGCGCCAGGCGGCGTGGGAGCATTACACGGCGGAGTGGGCGACGGTGCGGACGTCAGCGCGTCGGCGGACCGAACTGCTGCGTGACTACGCGCAGGCGCGTGCGGATGCGATAAGCAGCCACGCAAAGGATGTGAATCGCGGCGTGGTGTTCGTGCGAGACGATCAGGGGCGTGCCGATTCGCTGGCGATGTCGCTGCGTGCCAACGGCATCGATGTCTCGCGGCTGAACGCGGACGCCGACCTGATGAACGCGACGGCGTATGGCACGTCGTCGTCGGTGCTGACGACGAAGGTGCGTGCGGGCGCCTATGTCGTGGACTACGCGCAACCGCAGGGGCACCTGGCGAAGGCGCTGCTCGAGCCGGATGCGGCACTCGATTCGGCGTTCCTCAAGTTCGAGCTCGAACTTCGCCGCACCGGCAGCCGGAACCGATTCTACGATGTGACGGCGTGGTCACTGCCCATGGCGTGGCGCGTGCAGGCGTATGCGGTGCGGGCGATTCCGGCGGGCGTGACCGCGGTTACGGAGTTGCCGCGGGCGGTCGCAACCACGATGTCGATCGCGCAGTATGGGTACGCGTTCGCGCCGGGGAGCGAGTCGTCGATCCGGCTGCTGTCGTCGCTGTTGGGAGACTCGATTCGTGTCTGGTATGCGCCGATGCCGTTCACATCCGGCAGTGCGAAGTTCCCGCACGGTGCCTATGTGGTGCGTGTGGCGATGAACGATGCGTCGGTGCACGGACGGGTATCGGCATTGGCGCTGGCGGCTGGCGCACAGGTGGCACCGATCGCCTCGGCCGGTGTGACGGAGGGCACCGACCTGGGAAGTAACTCGGTGGTTCCGGTGCGTGCACCGACAGTGGCGGTACTCGGCGGCGCGCCGGTGTCGGGCACGCCATTCGGGTTCGTGTGGTATGCGCTCGACCAGCGACTTGGATATCCGTCGACGGTGATCGATGCATCATACCTCGCGAATGGCGACATGCGGCGGTACACGGTGCTCATTATCCCGTCGGTGCAGGGCGGGGCGCTGGATCGCATCCTGGGCGATGCGGGCAAGGCACGGTTGGCGGAATGGGTGCGAAGCGGTGGTGTGCTGATCACGACGGAAGCGGCGACGTCCTGGGCGGCGCAACCGAACGGCCTGCTTCGCTTGCGGGCGCGACGCGACTCGACGCGCGCTGATTCGGCGGGTGGCGCGCCGTTGCCTGGTGGACTTCCCGGTGTGCTGGCGCGGGCGACGATCGACACACTTTCGCCGCTGCTGTCCGGTGTGAATGCGCGTGAAATTCCCGTGTTCGTGAACGGGGACCGGCAATTCACCGTGCCGAAGGATCTGGCGGCGGGAGAGGCGGTGATTCGGTTTGCGCCGGCGGGTCGTGTTCGCCTGGCGGGCTACTACTGGCCCGAGGCGGCCGACAAGCTGGGCTTGACGCCCTATCTCTGGACCGAGCGCGTGGGGCGTGGTCGAGTGATCGCGTTTACGCAGGATCCCGTGTACCGCGACATGTTCCGCGGGCAGTTGCCGATTTTTGCGAACGCGGTGTTTTTGGGCGGGACGTTCTAGCTGTTGGCTGGGCAGGTTGTGGAAGACACTTGTCGGTCGAGGATCGTCGTACTTCGGTTTGTGACCTGATTCCTGCTGTTTCTCGACGCGGGTCTGTGTACTCGTCACGTTGCGTACGACGACGCAATCGGAGCGAACGATGGCGGGAAAACACTACGGCGTAGCGGAGGTGGCGGTCGAGGCGCGGGCGGTGGCCGGTGTTCGTGTGCGCGGTGGCCGTGGCGAAGTTTCCCGAACGTTCAGGGCGCACCTCGACCAGGTGTATGCCGCAGGTCGCGACGGTGTGGCGGCGCTCGACGGGCAGAACATCTTCATCTACCTCGAGCAGGATGATGGGTCGCTGCAGGTCGACTTCTGCGTCGGTGTGACGTCGCCGTTTACAGCGCGTGGTTTGGTCGTGCCGATGTCGACGCCCGCTGGCATCGCAGCGACGGCAGTGCACGTCGGTGACTATACCGGATTGGGCGCCGCACACGCTGCGATTCTCGATTGGTGCCGCACGAATGATCGCCAGTACGCAGGACCGTCGTGGGAGGTGTATGGGCATTGGCACGCCGATCCCTCGCTTTTGAGGACAGACGTCTACTACTTGCTGCAACCGATTCCACTTCGTACTTGAGTCCATGCCCTCCATGCTTCGCGCGCGGGTGACGTACGCTGGGCTCGCGCTGGCGACGATTGTGGCAGGACTTGTGGTGCATCTGCGAGGCGCGGCGCTCGGTGCGGCGGCGCAGGATGTACTTGGTGACGCGCTCTGGGCGGTGATGATCGTGTGGTGGATCAGCGCGCTGTTCCCAGCCGCCACACGCACGAGCCGCGGAGTGGCAGCACTGACCATCTGTGTCGCCGTGGAACTGAGCCAGCTCCTCCACACGCCGGCGCTCGACGCCTTACGTGGCACGCTGTTCGGGCGCCTGGTGCTCGGCAGCGGGTTCGACCCACGCGATCTGCTGGCGTACGCTGTGGGGGTGGGGGTGGCCGTTGCCAGCGAATGGTGGCTGGTCGGTCGTTCCGGCGCCGCCACGACGTGGCGGTGACTGCTGCGTGACGTCAACGCTGCTGCAGGGAGTGTGTCGCACGAAACCCGCATGCCCTCGATTCGTATGGACCGCACGGCCATGCATGCTGTATTCCCACTTCTCGCGCCGATGTCACGAGATCAGATCATCCGCGGTGCGTTGTGGAGCAGCGTTGCGCTCAACGCGCTTGGCGTGTTCATCCTTGCACCACTCGCGATCGGGCGACCCTCGCTGATGTGGCCGATCGCGGCGCCGCCGTACTACGCCGGGCAGATCGCGTTTACGATCGCCCTGTTTGGAATCGTATACGGGTGGCAGGCGATGCAGCGCACGCTCAACCGGCCGCTGATCGTAGTAGGTGCGATCGGGAAGGCTGGATTCTTCTTCCTGACGGCGGCGTATGCGCTCCGCGGCGATGTACCGACTACGATGGCCTTTCAGGCGACGCCGGATATCGCGTTGGCGCTGGTATATCTGTGGTGGGCACGCGGCGCGTGAGTTGCGTTACGTTCCAAGACACGGCTGGCCTGATGCATTTGGACCCGCAGTTCGGGTCATACGACCGACAGCTCGACGATTGCAGCGCCACCATCACGCGCGACACACAGCAGGCAGAATCCCGGGCGGTGATCGTCGCTGCGCTGGTTGCCGTAGACGAGGTCCGATGATCTTCGACACCAACAATTCCGTCGTGGCGCTCTGCATCGCGGGCATCCAGGTGGAAGGCAATCGCGCCGAGGCGCTTGCGTTGTACGAGCAGGCATGGGCTGCGCGCACTGATGACTTCGATGCCAGCATTGCGGCGCACTACCTCGCGAGACTGCAGGGTGCGCCGGAACTGACACTGCACTGGAACGAAGTCGCCCTCCACCATGCCGACGCCCTCACCGACGCGCGGATGGTCGAGTTATTGCCGTCACTCTGCCTGAACCTCGCGGAGTCGTACCGAGTCGCCGGGCGGATCGACGAGGCGCGCCGACTCGCCCGCCGCGGCCGCGATGTCGTGGATGCGCTGCCAGATGGCGGCTACGCGGACATGGTGCGTGGCGGAATGGAGCGACTTCAGCAACGCCTGGACGCGATGTGATGCGGCGCTGACTGCGCGAACGCCTTCACTGCGCCGCGGCGCCGTGGCGCATCAACGCCACGATCGCAACGACGTCAGGCATTGGTGAGCGTATTGTGGAAGGTCGCGATGCGCCATCCATCAGGCTCCTTGGTGAGCACCATCGAGAAGAGCGCGCTGAGATGACCGGCCAACGGCCCTTGCGGGACATCGAGCGCCGATCGCACGTGTACGAGGGCGACATCGGGACGCAGCAGGCGCGCCGACTCGAGCGTGTACTGGTTGCGGCTGCCGGCGTAGATGGTGGAGAAGATTCCTTCGTGTCCGCCGGCAATGGCGTTGCGAGTGCGATGGTGCTCACCGCGAACGTTGACGAAGTCGGCATCGTCGGCAAAGGGCGTGGCGAATGCCGCGCCATCGAGAGCATTCCATCCGGCTTCGAGTTGGGAGACAGTCCGCTCGAGTGCGGCGCGGTCATCCTGCGAGAGTTCGATCGACATGTCTTCCTCGTTTCAAATCGTCTGTGGGTAAGGCTGCCTGTCTTCAGACATGACAAATGGCGGCTGCGAATACACGAGAAATACGGGAGATCGGCGCCGCGGGTTACACGTGCGCTGACACGCTGGAAGTTGGTTCGAACACAGGTCATTCGACCCATGCGCGGTGCGGGTGTCGCCCGCGTCAACGCGACCAAATGCGGAGCGAATTCACGGTCGCTTCCTCGATGGCATTCCATTGGGCAGCGACGCAGCGGATATGTTTATGCCACCTCAAATTGCGCCATTCGTGAAGATTCTTGCGTCGTGCCTTTCGGTCATCCTGTTCGTGCTGGCGGCATTGCACGTCCACTGGGCGGTCCGTGGTGCCAGCTCTGGCGCAGCGGTGCCGACGCGCCTCGATGGTCGCCCGCTCTTCCGCCCTGGCCGAATTACGACGGTCGGCGTTGCGATCGCGCTTTCGCTGGCCGGCATCATCGTACTTGGCAGTGCGCACCTGCTGGGCGTGCACCTGCCGGTCGTGGTGCAGCGTACGGGAATCTGGGGCGTGGCCCTCGCGTTTGGTGCGCGGACAATCGGCGAATTCCGCTATGTCGGCCTGTTCAAGCGCGTGCACGGGACACCGTTCGCAACGTGGGATACGCGAGTGTTCACGCCGCTCTGTGCGATCATGTCCCTATCGGCTGCCGTGCTGGCGGTGTCCAACACGTGACATCCGGCGCGTGCGGGCTACCAGATTGGGTCACAGCGCCACGACTTGCCGGCTGTGACACTGGGCGCGTATCGTGACCGCGCGCGACGTGCGGTGCAGTACGACAGATGGGGAGTCGTATGGCATCGCCCGCACGCGCCGACATCGACATCCTACGCCATCTCGGAGCAGACCCGGTGAACATCGCAGCAGCATACGACTACCTCGGCCGAGCGCGTCGAGATCTCTGGAGCGCGCTGTCGGCCATCCCGGAGGAGGTGCTGGCCAAGCCCCTGTTGCGTGGAGACCGATTCCGCAGCATCAAGGATTTCGTCTTCCACATTCCGGCAGTGGAAGATGGATGGGTGAACGAAGACATCCTCTGCGTGCCGCCGGTGTGGGAGTCGATACCGGCGTTGCGGGATCACCAGTCGGGTGACGACTACTCCGGCATGCGACTCGACGCGTTGCTGGACTACTGGCGCGCGGTAGAGCGCAACACGCTGGCGCACCTCGCGACCTTCACCGACGACGAGCTGAGTCGCGTCGTGAGCTTGCACGATGCACCGTCGGAGCGATACACGCTGGACGGGTTGATGTGGCATGTGATGATTCACGAGATGCGGCATACGGCCCAGATCTGTGTGCTGTTGCGGACGCAGGGGATCAAGCCACCGTCGCTCGACCTGCTGTTCTACCTGCCACCGGCGTGAGCACCCTCGTCCGTTGGCGTCATCCACGACGTGGAGCGGCGACATCTTGACGGAATCTGACCAGAGCCTTCTCGACGCCCTGCTCGACTCGTGGGATCGCAACAACACCATCCTCGTCAACTTGCTCGCCCTGCTGCCGCCGGATGCGCTCGAGGTGCGATCGATGGATGGCAGTGCGACGATAGCCGAGCTGTTCACGCACATGCACTACGTGCGCCTGATCTCGGTGGCGGAGGATGTGCCGGAGCGCGCCACGACCGTGCCTCCGATCGAGTGGCTGCACGAGCGAGATCCGGCCCGCATTGCACAGATGCTGAACGAAAGTGCGAAAGTTGTACGGGATGCGGTGCAATCACGCATAGCATCTGGTCGCGCAATGGAGTTGCATTACGATCATCCAGTGCTCATGCTGCAACACATGATCTGGCATGAGGGTTATCATCATGGCCAGATCAAGTTGACGATGAAGTTGGCGGGTCAGCCGGTGCGCGATGCCGATGCTGGGCGGGCGACGTGGGGCGTGTGGATGGACAAGACGAAAGCGATGAGGCGCGATGCTGAAGATTCCAGCGAGTGATGCGAGTGCACGAGCGATCGTGGCCGCGATTCAGGGCGGTGACACGGCGTCACTCGAACAACAATTGAAGGCGCGACCTGCATTGGCGACGGCGCGGATCGTCGACGACAAGGGTGTGTCGCGCACGCTGGCGCATATCGTGGCGGATTGGCCGGGGCATTTCCCGAACGGTGCGGCGACGGTGGCTGTCCTGGCAGCGGCAGGGGCGGAGATGAGCGCGCCGCTGATTCACGCGGCCAAGTCGGGGTCGCCTGAGACCGCGTTGCACGCGGCAGCCAGCAGTGATGATGTGGCGGTCCTGGACGCGTTGCTCGATCACGGCGCCGAGATCGAGGCCGGAGGCGCCGTCTTCACCGGTGGTCCGGCAATGTCGGATGCGGTGATCTTCGCGCAGTGGCGCGCGGCACGGCGTCTATTCGAGCGCGGCGCCGAGACGACGATCTGGCAGGCGGCAGCGCTCGGGTTGGTCGAGCGTGTGCAAGCACTGATGGCATCGACCCCCGCGCCTGACACTCGCGATCTCACGAATGCGCTCTGGCATTCCTGCCGTGGCGGTCAGCGCGCGACAGCCACGCTCCTGATGGAGCGTGGAGCAGACGTGAACTGGATCGGGCATGACCGCAAGACGGCCTGTGATGTGGCGCTGGAGGGCGGCGATGCCGACTTTGTGGCGTGGCTTCGGAGCGTCGGCGCGAAGCGGGCCGTCGAGCTCGTCTAGGCGCGCTTCCGCGTCGCGAGTGCCGACTGGGCTGAGTGGCACAAGGCAGCGCGCTCATCGTAGCTTGGGCTCGATCATGACGTCCCCTCCGAGAGAACGCCCAGCATCACGCGATGATCCCATTTGAAGCAGTTGCGTTGAACGTGTCACTTACCGTCGCCGATCTTGCCGCCAGCCTTGGCTGGTACCGTGACGTCGTCGGCTTCACGGTGCATCAGGAATACGTCCGCGAGGGCGTTGTGCGCGCCGTCTCGCTGAGTGCTGGAACGGTGAAGATCCTCCTCACGCAGGATGATGGAACGAAGGGGCTGGATCGACAGAAGGGCGACGGGTTCTCGATGCAATTCACCACCCGAGCGAATATCGACGAATTGGCCGCCGGTATCGTGGCGCGCGGCGGTGTCCTGGCCAGTGAGCCGGCAGACGCTTTCGGTGCCCGTGTGTTTCGCGCGCGAGATCTGGATGGTTTTCTGTTGGTCTTCTCATCCGAGAGGGCGAGCTGACGTCAACGGTGCGCGAGTCGGTCGGAAGCGATGGTGGTTCGATCGTACATCGCCCATTGGAGGGATGACGATGAGACCGCGTTGGTCCTGATGCCAGAATTTTCCACGTCGTATTCGAACCTCTCGAGACTCCTGTGATCTCGTTTCTTCGCTCGATGCTGGCGGTGTTTGTCGGCTACGTCATTTTTGCTGCGCTGTCCTTCGCGATCTTTCGCGTGTCGGGTCAGGCACCACATGCCGCGGCGCCGATGTCGTTCATGGCGCTGAGTATCGTGTCGGGGATGCTGTTCGCGTGTGCTGGCGGCTACGCAGCCGGCGTGATCGCAGGCCGCAATCCACAGGCGCACGGAGTGGCTGTCTCGGTGTTACTGGCAATTGGCGCGGGGGTATCGCTGGCCGCGACACTTGGGCATGGATCGGTGTGGAGTCAGGTTGCAGCATTGCTGCTGATGGCGCCGAGTGCTGTTGCGGGCGGCTGGTTTCGCGCACGGCAGACCGCTGATATGCACAGCGCCGCGTCAGCGCCAACCTGAATCGCGAGTCACCTGATGCCTTCACTGCCGCAAGCCGCCGTCGTGTTGTTCGTCTCTGATGTGCACCGTGTATCGCGGTTCTACGAGGGCGTCGGCGGCATGGTGATGGTGCATGACGCCGCCGACCACGTGATTCTCGAAACGCACGGGATGCAGCTAGTCGTGCATGCGATGCGCTGGAGTGACGGGGATCAGGCAGGTGTCGCGGGTGGTGTCGTCGTGCGCGAGGACTCGTACCTGAAGTTCTGCTTTCCGGTCGTGAGCATCGCCGCCGCCCGTAGCGCAGCGTTCGCGCTTGGTGGAGCGATCAAGCCGGCATCGGCGGAATGGGAGGCACGGGGATTTCGCGCCTGCGATGGGCACGACCCTGAGGGCAACGTGCTGCAGGTCCGCGAACCGGCACCCTGACGCGTACATAGCTTGTGCGCAAGGCGGCGTGTCGTGTCGCTCGTGGCAGCGCGAAGAGGGCCCTCCGTTCGTTCACCGTCGGTCACCGTGATCCATGCTGATTCTATCGCTCGCCTTCCTGCTGCAATCTCCAGCACAATTCGTCGCGGCAAACGAGCCGGTGATCGCACTCACGAATGCCCGCGTCGTGGATGGCACCGGCGCGGCGGCGCGCGAAGGCCAGACGATCGTTCTGCGCGACGGCAAGATCGCGGCGTACGGACCGTCAGCCTCCACCCCGGTGCCCGCAGGGGCGGCCGTGCGAGACTTGACGGGCAAGACGGTGATCCCCGGCCTGGTGATGTTGCACGAGCACCTCTTCTACGTCGCGGGCGGCGGCGCATATCCGACGCATGCCGAGAGTTTTCCGCGCCTGTACTTGGGTGGTGGTGTGACTACGATGCGCACCGCGGGCAACATGGGCGGGTACACCGACTTCAACGTCGCGCGCAACATTGAATCGGGCCGGATTCCCGGGCCGGATATCTTCGTCACCGCTCCCTACTTCAACGGACCGGGGTTGCCGATTCCGGGCGTGAAGGGGCTCCGCGATTCGGCCGACGCATCCCGGATGGCGACCTACTGGGCCGATGAAGGCGCCACGAGTTTCAAGGCCTACATGCAGATCTCGCGCCCGGAGCTGGCGGCGATCGTGGCAGTGGCGCACGCACGCGGCATCAAGGTGACGGGACACCTGTGTTCGGTCACATATCGGGAAGCCGCCGACATCGGCATCGACAATCTCGAGCATGGCTTCTTTGCGTCGACCGATTTTGCACCGGGCAAGGTGGTGGATCAGTGTCCGGCAGGTCCTGCGGGGAAAAGGGCGCTCGCGTCGCGTGATGTGCGCGACCCGGACGTGCAGCAACTGCTGAAGCACCTGGTGTCCAAAGGCGTGACGCTGACGTCGACACCGACCGTGATGGAAATCAGTGTTCCCGGTCAGCCCAAGGCCCCTCTTGGCGCGCTGGAATCGATGTTGCCGCAGGTACGCGCACAGTATGAAGCGACCTGGGAGCGTATCTCGCGCGACACGAACAGCAGTGCCAGGCGGGAATACACTCGCATGTTGGAGCTGGAGCGGGAGTTCGTTCGACTTGGTGGTCGCCTCGTGCTGGGCACCGACCCTACCGGCTACGGCGGCGTCGTGCCGGGTTACGCCAACCAGCGCGCGATTCAGCTCCTGGTGGAGGCAGGCTTCTCCGCGGTCGAGGCGATTCACATCGCAACGCTGAATGGAGCGGCATTCCTCGGTATCGACAAACGCACCGGCTCGATTGCCACTGGCAAGGATGCGGACCTCGTGATCCTGGATGGCAACCCTGTGACTGACGCCGGCGCGATCACGCGCATGCAGCTGGTGTTCAAGCGCGGCGTTGGCTACGACAGTGCGAAGCTGTTCGCGTCGGTGAAGGGGTTGGTCGGCTGGAAGTGAGTGGTCCGGTGCCAGGCACGGCGTCTTCACGCACCGCTGCCACCCTGCGTTGCAACCATCTGTCGGCCCCCATGACTGTCTCACCCGACGCTGTCACGATCGTGCCGTATGCCGCGCACTATGCTGCCGATTTTGCGCGACTCAACACGCGATGGATCACGGAATACTTCACGCTCGAAGCGCCGGACATCGCGGTGCTGAGTGATCCCGAAGGCGCGATCCTCGCCCCTGGCGGGCAGGTCTACTTCGCGCTCGACGGCACGCGAGTGATCGGCACCGTGGCGGCGCTTCCGACGGCCGCGGGAGTATTCGAGTTGGCGAAGATGGCCGTGGAGCCGGAAGCGCAGGGGCGTGGCGTGGGGAAGCTGCTGGTCGAGGCGGTGATCGGGTTTGCGCGCGAGGCAGGCGCGCATACGCTGATCCTGCTCACACACTCCAAGCTCCGCCCGGCGTTGCACCTGTACGAGAAGCTTGGCTTTCGTCTCGTGCCTTTGCCGCCGGACACGGGTTATGCGCGGGCGGAGATACGAATGGAGCTGGCGCTCTGATGCCGTCCCGCAAACCAGCAACGTGGTACACGGAATCCGAGTCCTGACCGCGCGTTGACGCGGGCGTGCTGCGCGGTCAGGTCCGAGAGGCCTGCGCGCGGCTAGTTGCTGGTGCGAACCGGAGCGAGCGGCAGCGGGACTTCCATCGTGCCCTTCGGCTCGTTCGCCCCGTGGTGGCACATGACGCAGGTGGCGTTGTCGTGCTCGACGTCGAGTTCCTTCATGCCGGAAAGCGACGTGCGATTGATGTAGTTCTGCATCTCCTGCATCTGTCGTGCGAGGCGCTTGTTCTTCTTCGAGTCGTCCTCGAACTTGCCGGCGACGTGACAGTTGCTGCAGGTCCAGCCCAGCCCACGGCCGTATTGGGTGTCCATGGTGCGAAGGAATTCGCCGGCGGGCATGTCCTTGAGCAGCTTCACGTTCTTGAAGACGGTGCCGGCGGGTTCGTTCTCGCGCCCAGCGATGGTGCCGAGGAGGGAATCGACCATGGCGCGCCGCACGGTGTCCTGCTGCATCGGGTTGGGTGGCACACGGCGGCGTGGCGCCGCGGGGCCGCCGGGTGCACCTGGTGCGCCAGCGGGTGGCGTGCCCGCAGGGGCCGCAGCGACGGTCGGTGTGGCGCCGGCCGGCGCAGGGGTGCTGGCTGGTTTGGTGCGTGAACAGGCAATCGCAGCGAGTGCGAGCGACGCGATGACAACAGCAGGACGCATGTGGACTCCACCGGGTGAGACGCGGCCAGGGCGATAGGTGATTGAAATAGTACATGGATTTGGCCGGGCTCGCTGCTGGAGCGGCGCCCGTCGCGCGTGGAGGGGCGTCAGGGTGGACGGATCGCTGCGTGACGCCTACACTCGACCATTCGCCTACTTCCCGCGGAGACCCCGATGCGACGCTTCTTGCTGGCTGGATTGCTGCTCGTACTGACCGTGTTTGCGTTGCCGCACGACCTCGAGGCACAGGCCAAGAAGCGGGGCGACCGCAATCGCATCACGACCGATGACATGGCCGAAGCCTCGGGGACCATGAACACGGCGTTCGATGTGATCAGGACGATGCGGCCGCAGTGGCTCAGCCCGTCGCGGGGACGGACATCCAATTCCAACATGGATGGTGGTGTGAGCGGCGGTGCGACGGAAGTCGTGATCTACATCGATGACAATCGCCAGCCCTCGATCGAGGTGCTGCAGACCGTGAAGGCGTCATCCGTCGTCGAGATGCGATATCTGGAGCAGAACCGCGCGATCCAGATGCGCGGTCCGGGGCACGAGAAAGGGGTGATCGAAATCACGACGACTGCCAGGAAGCCGTGACCGACACCGATGTTCGCGCGATCTCGTTGGCTGACATTCGCGCGGCGCGTGAGCGAATTGCAGGGACGGTCATTCGTACGCCGCTGGTGAAGCTGGAACTCGGGCCGGAGTTTCCCGACATCCGCCTGAAGCTCGAGAACCTGCAGCCGATCAATTCCTACAAGCTGCGCGGTGCGGCCAACGCGGTGGCACTGATTCCGCCGGACGAGCGTGCGCGCGGTGTGTGGACGATCAGCGCCGGCAATGCCGGGCAAGGCGTGGCGTATGCGGCGCGCCAGGCGGGTATTCCGTGCACGGTCGTCGTGCTCGAGACAGCACCGAAGGCGAAGCTCGATCGCATGCGTGCGCTGGGCGCGACGTTGATCCCAGTGCCGGTGAACGTGGCGTGGGCCGCCATGGGCGAGCGTGCGTATCCGGGCATGGACGGTGTCTTCGTACATCCCTTCGACGACCACGACTTCATTGCGGGACACGCGACGATGGGCCTCGAGATTCTCGAGGACCTCCCGTCGGTGACCGCCGTGATCGGCGCGGTCGGCGGCGGTGGCCTGCTGGTCGGTGTGGGCAGTGCGATCAAGGCGCTGAAGCCAGACGTGCGCGTGATCGGCGTGGAACCGGAAACAGGCGCGCCGGCTGCGTTGTCGTTCGCGAAGGGATCGGCGCAGGAATTTCCCGGCTGGACGCCGACGTTCGTGGACGGTGCCGGCGGGCGGATGATGTTTCCGCGGATGTGGGAGCGGCTGCAGCCGATCGCCGATGATTTCGTGGTGGTGACGATCGAGGAGACCCGTCGCGCGCTGCGAATGCTGGCGGAAAAGGCACGGGTGATCTCGGAAGGTGCAGGGAGCGCTGTCACTGGCCGCTGCGTTGTCGGGCAAGGCGGGGAATGGACCAATCGTGGCGATCGTGTCGGGCGGTAACATCGACCTCAGTGTCTTCAGCGAGTTGGTCGCGATGCCTGCGGCGTAACGTGCGAGCGTTCCTTGTGCAGTTCCTGTTCAGCTTCTCACACCGCGAGCGTAAAGTGTTTCGTCGCCTCTGTGTTTCGATGGTCGTCTGTAGTGTGCTCGCCGCCTGTGCAGGTTCGCCGACCGCGACGAAGGAGCCGTTGCCGTCGAACGTCAGCCTGGCAGCGAAGCCCGATCCGGGCTACACCGCCTATGTCTCCGGCAGTTCGACCAATGCCGTCACCACACCGCTCGGTGGCGCGCTGCTCGCCGGTGGTGGCACCGACAGCGACGTCGGCATGCGCTGGTTGCTGGCACAAGGTGGCGCGCGTGGCACCAACCTGTATGGCGACGTGGTGGTGCTGCGCACCAGTGGCACCAACGGCTACAACAAGTACCTGATGAATTTTGGTGCCAACTCGGTGACGTCGATCGTGATCACGAGCGTTGCCGGTGCCAACAGCGCGTACGTGAGCAATGCGATCGCGAAGGCGGAGGTCGTCTTCGTGGCCGGCGGCGATCAATCGACGTATGTAAACCTGTGGGCGGGTACGGCGCTGCAGACCGCCGTCAATGCGCGCGTCGCGGCAGGATATCCGATCGGCGGCACGAGCGCGGGCCTCGCCGTGATGGGCGAGTTCGTGTATTCCGCGCTCAACGTCTCATCCGTCTCCGCGACCGTGCTGGCAAATCCGTACGACGCAAGCGTGACCTTCGCACGCTCGCTGTTCACGGTCCCGCTGCTGCAGAACCTGATCACCGATAGTCATTTCGTGACCCGGGATCGGATGGGTCGGAGCGTGACCTTCCTCGCGCGACTGCAGCAGGATGGTCAGTCGCCGTCGCCGCGTGGCATTGCGGTCGATGAAACGTCGGCGCTGGGAGTGACACGGACTGGTGCGGCGACGGTCTTCGGCAGCGGCAACGGCGTCTACTTTCTCAGCGTCGCGACGCCGACGACGCGGGTCTGCCAGCCATCGACCCCGCTCGTCTTTCGACCGGTGACGACCGTGCACGTGCCGGTGGGCAAGCAGTTCAACATTGCGACGTGGACGACTGCGGATGCCGTGCCGTACACCTTGTCGGCGGCCAGTGGTGCGCTGACCTCATCGACGGGAAGCGTCTACTGATCGTGGGGGATCCTGCCGCCGCCTCCGACACATCGCTGCGCATTCGGGAAGGCAGCGCCACGGATCATGCGCTGTTGCTGGACATCTGGCTGCGCGCCGTTCGTGAGACGCACACCTTCCTGAGCGCCGTGGACATCGACGAGTTGTACCCGGTCGTCCGTGACCTGGCCTTGCCGCAGCTGTCGCTATGGGTGCTGACGTCGGGCGAGACACCAGTGGGATTCATGGGGCTGGACGGCGCGTCAGTGGAAGCGCTGTTCATCGCGCCCGAGTGGAGCCGACGTGGCGGCGGTCGACTGCTCCTGGCGCATGCCCGCGCCCTGCACGGTGCGTTGCGCGTGGACGTCAACGAACAGAATCCCGAGGCGCGGAAGTTCTACGAGGCGCAGGGGTTCAGCGTCGTCGGTCGATCGGAGCTGGACGGGGGCGGGAGGCCGTTTCCGCTTCTACACATGCAGGAGGTGTGAATGCCACGGAATGAGTTGGGAGCGGCTGCCTACCGGTTGGGCAGGGCACTTGTCGCAGTCGGTGCGTGCTAGCCGCCAGGTCGTGTGCAAGAAGTTGCACCATCACGCCATGGAGCGCCGATGTCCGCCTCGAAGAAGGCTGCAGCTACCACGGGATCGACTCCCTCGACACAACTCGCCGGTTTTGTCGCGAAGTACGATCCGGCTGTGGGTCGCCTGTTCCGTGAACTGCGGGCGGCCGTGCGAAAGCGATTTCCAACCGCGAATGAGCTGGTGTATGACAACTACCAGTTCCTCGCCGTAGGGTATTCCGCCAGCGAGCGAACGTCGGACTGCCTGGTGTCGCTGGCAGTGTCGCCGAAGGGCGTCGCGATGTCGTTTTTCCGAGGCGCATCGCTCCCGGATCCATCTGGCATCCTCCTCGGCGAAGGCAATCAGCATCGATTCCTTCGATTGACGGGCCCCGCGATGCTGGAAGAACCTGCAGTGCTCGATCTGCTTCGGGCCGCAGAACTGGAGGCGCCGCGCGCCCTTGCATCGTCGGGACGCGGCAAGCTGATCATCAAGTCGATTTCTGCGAAGCAACGCCCGCGTCGAGCGAAATGAGCGGCTCAGCCGATCATTGACTCGCGCGCAGGATAGGTGCCCATCACTTCACCGAGACGCACAGTGCGCTCGGTCTTCCACAGGGGGTTGAGCAGCACGCGGTCCTTGCCGAAGAGCAGCACGACCGTTGAGCCGAGCAGGAAGCGGCCCATTTCATCACCCTGTTTCAGCGTGACGGCGCCGTCGTCGTAGGTCCATTCCCGCACACTGCCCGAGCGCGGTGGATTGATCGTGCCATGCCAGACGGTCGCCATGCTGCCAACGATGGTGGCACCAACAAGCACAAGCACGAACGGCCCGGCGGGGCTGTCGAAGACGCAGACCACACGTTCGTTCCGTGCAAAGAGCCCCGGCACCCCACGTGCGGTGGCCGGGTTGACCGAAAAGAGATCGCCCGGCACGTAGACCATCTTCTTCAGCGTGCCGTCACAGGGCATGTGAATCCGATGGTAGTCCTTCGGGCTGAGATAGATCGTGGCAAAGACGCCATCGGTGAACTGTGCCGCCAACGTTGCGTCGCCGGCGACGAGCGCGGTGGTGGAGTAGTGATGCCCCTTGGCCTGGAAGATCTGGTCGCCGTCAATCGGACCACACTGGCTGATCGCGCCGTCAACCGGGCAGACGAGGTCTGCAGCGGCGATGGGACGTGCGCCTGCCTTCAGCGGTCGGGTGAAGAACTCGTTGAAGCTGCTGTAGTGCGCCACATCCGGATCGGCGGCCTCGCGCATGTCGACGTCATACTGCTTCACGAACCATCGGATGAACGAGGTCGTGACGCCGCCCAGTCGCGCACTGGCGGCGCGACCGGCAAGCGTGGTCAATGCGGTCTTCGGCAGCAGGTACTGCGAGAGAACGGCGATGCTGGGTGACACGAATGGCGACGACGGGAAGCGAAGGTGCAGGCGGGTGGACGGTGCGAAGTCTAACCGCCTGCCTCCAGGCGCACCGCTACAGCGTCTTCACGTAGTCGATGCTGCGCTTCAACGCGACGTCCGGGTTCGCCACCATGTCCTGCTCGACGAAGAAGTGCTTGACGCCATTCGCCTTGCCGGCTGCGATGATCGCCGGCAGCTCCATCACGCCGTCACCAGCGGTGGTCATGTACTGGAACAACTCGATCCACTGATTGGAGTCGCCACCGTCACCGCTGAAGTGGTGGATTGCCTTCATGTCCTTCACGTGCATGAGATGGTAGCGTCCCGGGTTCGTGCGCAGCAGTTCGACCGGATTGGCACCGCCGGCCACGGTCCAGAAAATATCCATCTCGAAGAAGACCAGATCCTTGTCGGTGTTCTTCAAGAGCAGGTGGAGCGGAATCTGCCCTTCCATCTCGTGCAGGCCGTAGCCGTGGTTGTGGTACGCGAACTTGAGGCCGAGGCGTTTCGCTTCCGCACCGACCTTGTTGAAGTTGTCGGCCATGCGCTTGTAGTCGTCGAGATTCTTGCGCAGGTCAGGTGGAATGGACGGCAAGCCGACGTAGGTGTAGCCGACGGTGTGTGCGGCGTCGGCGAGGCGGCCCATACCCGTCTGCAGCGTCGCCCAGTCGGTGTGCACCGATGGCGCAGTGATGTGATTTTCGTCGAGGATCGCGCGCACCTGCGCTGCGGTGAGCCCGAAGAAGCCGCTGCCGCTGAACCCGAGCTGCGGCGTGACGGCGGCCCAGCCAGCGATCGCTTCCGGTGCGCTGAAGGCGAAGGGGCCGTACATCTCGATTTCGCGGTAGCCCAGACCTGCCAGCATGGCGATGCCGGCCCGGAAGTCCTTCTCGAGCAGCTTCGGCACCGAGAACAGCTGCACGCCAACGTTGGCGATCCGCGCGGCCTGCGTCGGTGGGGCGTCGAGGCGCAGGCGCCCGGCAGCCGCGGCAGCGGCAGTGGTGAGGACGAACTGACGGCGGTCCATGGAAACTCCAGCGACAGTGAAGGAGGCAGCTGACAGGCTGGCGCGCCGTCAGTGACGTGAGTTTACATGGTGGATACGCCGGTCGCCTGTCCCATGTTCGTGCCGCCCTGACGGCCTGGGTTCAGTCGCTCCGCTCGCCTCCGCCCTGACCCTAGCGGTTGTACTCCGAGAGCCAGTGGAACTGTCGCTCGGCGAGCTGGAAATGCCGCGGGCTGCGCACGAGTTCGACGTAGAGGGAGTCGCCGCGGAGCGTGGTCCAGAGTTGCGCCGACGTGCTGTCGCGAACGGCGTAGCGCGCGGTGAAGACCGGTGTGCTGTCCTGCAGCATCGATGTGCGCCAGACGGTGAGCATGTGCTTCGCCGTATCGGCCTTGAAGCGGAAGTAGCCGCGTCGATACCGCTGCCAGAACAGGGTGTCAGTCGTTCCGACGCTGCCCTGTCGTGCATTGTCGATGATGAAGTCGCGCCAGCGCGTGGTATCGCTGATCAGTGCGGGGATGGTATCGCCCTTGAGCACGAATCGCGTCACGTCGTACACGCCGACCGGGAGAGGAATGGCAGCCATGGCGGCTTGCGCGGCGTTCGACCTCGCCCGCTCCCAGGTGCTCTGCAGTGGAAGAAACAGGATGTAGACGACGATCGCAGCCTTTGCGAGCCAGCCGACCACGCGTGCGCGTGCGCTGGTGAAAGGCGGTTGGTAGAGCGTGGAGTGTGGTGTCGGGGAGTTGAGCAGCAAGCCGTTGATCAGCCGCGGCGCATCCATCGCCAGCAGGATGGCACTGGTGATCAGCAACTGTGAGGCGTACAGCTTCACCGGCACGTCGTAGGCGAGGTTGAGTAGCAGCACGTTCATGAAGGCCGCCGACGCGAAGATCAGGCCGAGTGTGACGGATCGACGCCAGAGCAACAGCAGGCCAGCCATCGTCTCCATCACGCCGCAGAAAACCTGGTACGGCACGGAATAGCCGATGAACAACCACGAGAAACGCATCGGCAGGAAGTCACCGAGCGGCGTGGCGAGCTGGCTCAGCGCGGGGAATGTCATCTGCAGTGCGAAAATCTTGATGATCCCGTATGTCAGCGCAGCGCTGGCGAGTTGATACCGAAGCAGCGTACGGAGCGCATACGCGGCGCGTGGGTACGCCGCACGCCGAGCATCGAGCACGCTCCACACGACCGTGGCCACGGTCGCGATCAGCAGGACGAGCCACAGATGTGCATACGACCACGAGGTGTCACCGCTGCCATTGGGCGCGATCAGGACCGGCCGGACATGGAAGAGGTGCGTGTTGGCGGCCTCCACGGCGGCGTCGATTCCCGTGTCGAGCGGCTTGATCCAGCTGGCGATCAGATTCGGGATGATCAGCAACGGCAAGGCGACTGCGATGAACCGGAAGGCGATGCGCTGCCAGAGCGGCCAGCGGGGCATCGGGTCGGGGGCGGCGTCTGGCGTCGTTTCTGGTGTCATGGCGTCGTATCGTAGTGGCAGGCCTCCACGCGCGGAGCGACCGGTCGCATGGCGGCGCTCTGTGGTGTACGACAGTTTCCAGATCGAAGGGGTGTCACCCGTCTCTCAGGGATTCGAATGACGACAATGCTTGGTGTAGTTCGCCGCCAGTTGCGACCCTCGATCCTCGCGGCGCTGTCTGTCACGGCGCTGGCTGTCGTGGCGCTGGCTGGGTGCAGCAGTAGTAGCAACGGCTCAGTGGCACCGCCCGTTGTCACGGGCACGATCACGGTGAACCTGACACCGTCCAGCGTGACGGTGGCGCCGGGTGCAAGCGGCAGCGCAGGTCTCGCGGTGACCCGCGGCGGCAACTTCGCCGGCGCGGTGTCGCTGGCCGCCACAGGGCTCCCGGCAGGCATCACGGTGGCCTTTGCATCACCCACCGTCTCGCCCAGTGCGGTCAGTACGTCACTGACGGTGACGGTCGCCGCCGGCATGCCGACGTCCACGACCAACATCTCCATCACGGGCAGTGGCAGCGGTATCACATCACAACCGGCGGTCTTTACGGTGCGTGTGCCGTAACCCGCGCTGGCCTGTGTACCGACATCAGTGATACGGGTAGACGAGGAAGAACACCAGTGACATGCCCGCCAGCACCCAGAGCGGTGGCGAGACTTCGCGCACACGTCCGGTGATCAACTTGAGGACGGGATAGATCAGCAACCCTGCGGTCAGCCCGACGCCCACGTTGTAGGTGAAGCTGATCAACACGATCGTGAGAAATGCGGGTATGAGCTCGGTGTAGTCAGTGAAATCGAGCTTCGCGACGGGCGCGATCATGAGGCTGCCGATCGCCACCAGCGCGATGCCATACGCATGCGGTGGAATGGCCGTGAAGAGTGGGGCGAAGAACAGCGACAACAGGAACAGTGCTGCCACCACGACCGCGGTGAAGCCTGTGCGCCCACCTTCCTCGATGCCGGCTGCCGATTCGACGAACGCGCCGCTGGTGGTCGTGCCGACGAATGGCGCCACGAGATTGGCGAGCGCGTCGGCCATCATCGGCTTCTCGATCTCTGGCAGGTTGCCCTTGTCATCGAGGAAGCCGGCGCGCGCCGAGAGGCCGATGAGGGTGCCGATGGTATCGACGAACGCCATGACGAAGATGATCACCACCACCGGCAGGCCCTTCAGCGTCAACGCGCCAGCGATATCGAGTTGACCGAGAATTGGCGCAAGACTCGGTGGCATGCTGACGAGGGCACTGGGTAGCGGCGTCACGCCGCCGATGAACGAGAGCACCGTGGTGACGAGGATGCCGGCGATCAACGCGCCAGGCACCTTCTTCACCAACAGCCAGATCGTGATGGTGAAGCCGAGGATGGCGAGCAGCGTTGCAGGGCTTGTGACATGACCCAGTGCCACCGGAGCGCCCGGCACGCCCAGCGCCACGACGCCCACTTCGTTCAGCCCGATGAACGTCAGGAACAGGCCGATCCCGACCGCGAAGCTGTGCTTCAGCGAGAGGGGAATGGCGTTGGCCAACCAGCTTCGCACCCGGAAGACGGTCAACACGGTGAACAACACGCCGGCGAGGAAGATGGCGCCGAGGGCCGTTTGCCATGGGAAGCCCATGCCTTTCACGACGGTGAAGGCGATGAAGGCGTTTTCGCCCATGTATGGCGCGATGGCAAACGGCTTTTTCGCGTAGACGCCCATTACCAGCGTGCCAAAGGCGGCCGAGATGATGGTGGCGGTGATCGACGCGTCCTTCGGGAGGCCGGCGGCCTGCAGAATGGCCGGATTCACGATGATGATGTAGGCCATCGTGAGGAAGGTCGTCAGGCCCGCCACAATTTCCTGGCGGTAACTCGTCTTGTACCTGGCGAACTCGAAATAGCGGTGCATGTGCGGGGCGTTTGGGAATGCGGTGCTATTTCGCGGGGAGCGCCTTCAGGTATGCGATCACCACGGCTGCGGAGTTGTCAGCGGCCAGCTTGCCGAACACCGGTTGTTCATTCTTCCCCGGCCCGCCGCCCGCGAGGTCGGAGAGTGATCGGAAGGCGATGTAGGGCACACGATTCTCATAGGCCACCAATGCGACGGCCGCTGTCTCCATGTCGAGTGCGTCGGCGTGAAAGGTGGTCCAGGCCCAGTCGCGATAGGCCGCGTTATCGACGAAGGTGGGGCCACTGACACCATTGCCGCCCGTCACGACGCGTGGCTCATGTTCGAGACACTCGCCACTGCTGGTGCAGCGACTGAGCTTGACGGTGCGGGCTACCTCTTTCGCGGTCGCCATCTCGGTCGTGCCGACGGTGAACCAGAACTGACGCGTCAGTGAATCGGGCCGGCCGTCGGGTGGCACCACGGAGGCGCCACGCGGGAACATCATGCCGAAGTTCGTGAATTCCACGGTCTGCCGGCCTGGGTCGAATCCAGTCGGCGTCTCGCGCGCGAAGACATTCTCCTGGTAGTTGCCCCACTGCGCCGGCACCGTGACATCGCCGACCCGCAGTCCCGGGTTGACGCCACCGGCGATGCCGGAGAAGACGATGCCGCTGATCGGAAATCGGTCGAGCATGGCCTGCGTGGTCATGGCCGCATTCACCATGCTGAAGCCGCTCAGCAGCAGCACCACGTCGTGGCCAGCCAGCCGGCCGAGATAGTGGGTGCGCCCATTGATGACGCGGGTTCCGGTGATCTCGGTGGCGGCCTTGAGCCGGACGAGCTCTGCATCAAAGGCAGAAATCACGGCGATCCGTGGCGGTTCGCTGGGCCCGCTGGCCCGTGGCAGCGATGCACAGGCGGCTGCCGTCAGGCATGCCGCAAGCAGTGTGACCCGGCGAAACGTCGGCATGGCGAATTCTGGCCTTGATTCGGATGACAATCGGGAATGGAGCGATCGGCTGAGCGAGAGCCCGATGCTGCCGCGACGCCGGCCTACCCTTAAACTGGCTGTCGTATCGTTGGCACTGTCACGATAACAGGCATGGCCAGCTGCGCGGGCATCTGGCCGCCGCCGCAACCTCCGTCATGCCGCACACGACGCACCGAGACCTTTCGACCCGAGACCGTGAGATGAATGCAGGCGAGATGCTGGCGATTGTGACGGGAGCAACGTAATGGCAGCCAAGAAAGCGGCGAAGCCCGCCACCGATGGTATGAGTCCGGTGGATGCATGGTTCGCGACCGAGAAACCTGCGGCAGCGCTGATCATGCAACAGCTGCGCACGGTGATTCGTGGCGTGAGCCCGCACATTACGGAGGGGATCAAGTGGAACGCGCCCAGTTTTGCGCAGGGCGAACACTTTGCCACCTTCAATCCGCGGGCGAAGAAGGGAGTGCAGCTGGTCCTGCATTTCGGCGCCAAGCCAAGGGCGGATCTCGCCGCGCGTGCAGAAATTCCCGATCCCGCTGGCTTGCTCGACTGGAAGTCGAACGATCGCGCACTGGTGACGATTTCCAGCATGGCCGACATCAATGCGCATCGTGGCGCGCTGGAAGCCATCCTGCGCCAGTGGATCACGTACCTGCCGGAGTGACGCGCCAGCTCACGCGGCTCGTTTCCCGCTGCATATTCATTCGATGCCAGTCAATCGTCTGCTTGTCGTCACGAGCGTGGTGTACGCCGTGGTTGGTCTCGCGTTGCTGTTTGCCGGTGAGGACATCGTTGCCCAGGCGGCGACAGGCGTTCCCCCGATCGCGCTCTGGATGGCCGCGCTGCTTGGCGGTGCCGTCGTGTCCCTTGCGCTACTCAACTGGTTCCAGCGCCACACCATGATCGGCGGCATTTACGGCCGGCCGCTGCTGTTCACCAACATGCTGTTTCTCAGCAACTGCACCTTCTCCGCGCTCCGTCTTTGGCGCGCGCACGGCGACGTGGTGTACGGCGTGACCTGTGTGGTGAGCGCGATCCTGTTCGCCGCGTTCGGGCGGCTGCTGTTCACGAATCCCGCCAGCGTGGGCAGCGGGTCACCCCCGGCCTGACGCGTTGGTCGATCGCGTCGTCGGGAATGACCGACGCGGACTACGCCTGAATCGGTGCGTCGAGGAGTGCGCGAATCGTTCGCGCCAGGATGGCGCGCGAGAACGGCTTCGTGAGCAGGTGCTCCCGCGCCAGCGCATCATCCACGTCCAGCATGTGGGCGGGATATCCCGACATGAAGAGCACCCGCAATCCGGGGATCATCTTGCGAGCGGCCGACGCGACCTCTGGTCCATTGAGGCCGTTCGGCATCACGACGTCGGTCAACATCAGGTCGATGTGTTGGCCGCCCGTGATTGCACGAAGCGCGCTCGGACCGTTGATCGCCTCGATGGTGCGATATCCAAGTGAATTCAGGCAGCGGAGACAGAACAGTCGCACGTTCGAGTCGTCCTCGACCACCAGCACGACTTCTTCCCGCTCGGCGGAGGCGTGTGGTGCGTCATCGTGCGCCAGGTCACCGGCGGTCACCTGCGCGTCGGTGGCAGGCAGGTAGAGCTGGATCGACGTCCCTCGCCCAGGCTCGCTGTAGATCTTGAGCCCGCCGCCCGACTGCTTCACGAAGCCGTAGACCATGCTCAAGCCCAGCCCCGAGCCCTGACCGACTGGCTTGGTGGTGAAGAACGGTTCGAGGGCGTGTTGCAGGGTTTCGCGGCTCATGCCGACGCCATCGTCCGAGATCGATACGCGCACGTACGAGCCGGGGGTGACATCGACGTCAACGGGGATGACAGCGTCGCTGAGGTCCACGTTTTCAGCGCTGATGGCAAGCACACCGCCGCTTGGCATCGCGTCGCGTGCGTTGATTGCAAGATTCAGGAGCGCGTTCTCGAACTGGTTGGCGTCAATGCGAATTCGCGACACGTCGGCCGCGACGTGCGTATCGATTCGGATCGACTCGTGAATCAGGCGCCGGAGAACCTGCACCAGGTTCGTCACCATCGTTTCGACGTGCACCACCGTTGGCTGAAGCGCCTGCTGGCGGGTCGAGGCCAGGAGGCGACGGGTCAGCTCGGCGCCACGTCGCGCGGCACCGAGCGCTTCATCGAGCATATCGTTCTGGTCGGCAGTGCCATCCCAATCCTGCTGCACGAGTTCGATATTGCCGCATATCACGGCGAGGAGGTTGTTGAAGTCGTGCGCGACTCCACCAGCCAGCTGCCCGATCGCTTCGAGTTTTTGTGACTGTCGCAACTGGGCTTCAATCGCCCGGCGCTCGGTGATGTCGGTATTGGCGCCGGAGACGCGAATCGGACGACCGGTGGCATCGCGCAGGATGAATCCACGCGAGAGGATCTGCACGACGTGGCCGTCCTTGTGCTGGAACCGAAATTCGGTGGCCCACGTCGTTGCGCCCTCGTCGAGGTGCCTGGCGAGATCGCGCAGCACCCAGCCTTTGTCGTCGGGATGCAGCAGGTGCGTCCATGTGAGCATGTTGACGGGCATGTCATTGGGCGCATAGCCGGCCATCGCCCACCAGCGCGGCGAGTAGTACGCCTCACCGCTGAGCAAGTCGATATCCCATGGCGCATCGGTTGACCCTTGCAGCACGAGCTCGAGCCGTTCCTCCGATTTCTTCCGGGCGCGTTCGGCGGTCTTGAGCCCAGTCACATCGGAGAAGGTGACCACGACCTCGATCGGCACGCCGTCGCCATCCATGACCGGATACGCGTTGCCCATCAACCACACGCTTTCGTTGTCGGTCGGACGACGGACACCGACCACCAGGTCCCGAACGACCTGGCGGGTGCGGAGTGCGCGACTGACCGGGTAATCCTCGACCGGCATCGGGGCGCCATCCTCGGTCGTGAAGACCCATCGGGGGTCGGTATTGACCACGCCGAGGATGCGGTCATGCGTCACGCCGAGCATCTCGCTCGCCTTTGCATTGGCGTAGATGATCTCGGTCGCTGCGTTGTGGATCACGACACCGGCCTGGATGCAATCGAGCACGAAGGCGTGTCGCTCCTCGCTGTCGCTCATCGCGGCTCCAGGGTTCGACGTGCTGGCTGTGGTCCCGGGTGCTGCAGCAAGACTCGCGGTTCCGAGCCGGGTATCGACCTGAGATTAGCTGATAGTATCGCCGGTACACCCGAAGCGCCTGTCCGATATATCAGCCGGGTGCGTCGCAACGTCTGCGAGGTGTCGCCCGTTGGATCGGCGTCGACCACCCGTGCTCCTCCCACGTCCCGGAACCACATGCCCAGACTTGCCGGCCTCCCCCGCCGACTTGCATCGTCGCAGCTGCTTCGAGTCGCCGTGAGGGCGC
Source organism: uncultured Gemmatimonadaceae bacterium (assembly GCA_963740355.1). Taxonomy (GTDB): domain Bacteria; phylum Gemmatimonadota; class Gemmatimonadetes; order Gemmatimonadales; family Gemmatimonadaceae; genus JACMLX01. The sequence goes on along the minus strand of CAVUDW010000003.1, from coordinate 2,289,975 downwards.
TGGCCTTCAGTGGGATGGCGCCCGCTGTTGCGACGGCGCAATCGCCATCGACTGCTGCTGCGACCATCACGCCAGTCAACTTCGGCGACCTCGCCGCCGGGCCGTACAAGCGCCTCGTGATTCGTGGCGCGATGGTGATTCCGGGCCATGGCGGCCCGCCGGCGGGGCCGTACGACATCGTGATCGAGGGGAACATGATCACGGAGATGATCGCCTTCGATCCGGTCACCGCCGAGCGGCGCGGTCGCATCGAGCGCCCGACGGGCGACCGGGTGATCGACGCCACGGGGATGTATGTGATGCCGGGGATGTTCGACCTGCACACCCACATCCGGACGCAGCCGATGCCGCTTGTCGTACGTCTACTACCTGAAGCTGGCGATGGGTGTGACGACGATGGTGCCGGCCAGCGATCGTGGGGTGGACAGCGCGATCACGCAGGCCGATCTCTCGCGGCAGAACAAGGTGCTGGCGCCGCGGCTGTATCCGCTCGTGAGCTGGGGCGGTGGCACGCGGTTCTCGCGGGCCGAGATCGATGATCCGTCGCGTGCGCCCGAAGTGGCGAAGGCGATGGCGGCGCGTGGTCTGCGCGTGATCTCGATGGACTCCAACGGCTGGAGCCTCGACCTGGTGAAGGCGATTGCCGCGGCGGCGAAGCCGAATGGCATGATCACCAGCTTCCACATTCCGCCGTCGACCACAGCGGTGGTGAATGCCGTGCAGGCGGCGTGCGCCGGCGTGACGATGATCGAGCATCACTACGGGTATGCGGAGTCAGCGCTCAACCGGAGTGTGCAGGACTTCGGCCCGGAATACAGCTTCGGCAACGAGAACCAGCGTTTTCGGTATGCCGGCAAGGTGTGGCTGGAAGCCGATCGTGATCGGCTGCTTGGCGCCGTCGCCGATTCGCTGGTGAAGTGTGGCGTGACGATGCTGCCGACGCGCGTGGTATACGAAGCGAATCGTGATGCGGTGCGCGCGATGAGCCTGCCGTGGCATGAGAAGTACACACATCCGGCACTCTGGAACTGGAACCTGCCGAATCCTGCCAACCATGGTGCGTATCACGCCGACTGGACCTCGGACGACGAATACACCTGGACGCAGGCGTACCGGCTGTGGGGTGACCTGATCTTCGCCTTCAACAAGCGCGGCGGTCGCGTGGCGTTCGGCACCGACGACAACTACATCTGGGCCACGCCGGGCTTCAGCACGGTGCGCGAGGCGCAACTGATGCGCGAAACCGGCATGCACAACCTCGAGGTGTTGAAGGCCGCCACACTGTCGAGCGCCAACACGCTCGGCGTGCCGAAGCTCGGCCTCGTGCGGCAGGGCTACCTGGCCGACCTGCTGATCGTGGATGGCAATCCGGCCGCGAACCTCAAGCTGCTGTATGCGTTCGGCGACCTGGTGCGGAATCCCGACGGCACGGTGCGTCGCACGCGTGGCATCGTGCACACGATCAAGGATGGTGTGGTGATCGAGAACGCGAACCTGATGCGTGACGTGGAGCGGATCGTGCGCGAGGCGAAGAAGGACATGCCGATGGATGTCGTGCGTGAACCGTGGGTGACGAAGCCGTAGTCCGTCGCTCCACGGTGCAGCCGGCGATTCCGCACTCAGGTCGTCGGCAGGCACAAGGTGACACGAACACCGCCCTCGGCGATCGCGCTGATGTCGAGGGTCCCGCCGAGTCGCGTGGCGCGTTCGCGCATGCCGACGATGCCCCAGCCATGCGTAGGTTGTCGGTCGGATGACGCGCTGTCGCCAAGCCCCTGACCGTCGTCCTCGACGACGAGCGAAACGGTATCTGGCGCGTAGTGAAACGTGATGGTGACTCGCTCGGCATTGGCATGCTTGACGATGTTGGCCACCGCTTCCTTGCCGACGCGCAGCACAGCCGTCTCGCGTTCCAGGGGCAGTCGGCGTCGCTGGCCGGTGACCGTCATCTGGACGGTCAGCGGCGTGCCATCGATCAACGTACGAGCGGCGCTTTCGAGCGCCGTCGGCAGGTCCATCGCCTCCAACTCCGGCGCGCGCAAGTCGAACACGATCAACCGTGCTTCACGGAGCGCGGCGTCGGCCGATGTGAGGACGCGGTCCATGGTGGCGGCCGCTGTCGCTGGCGAGTGCAGCATCGTCTCGCGCACCGCCTGCAGCTGCATCGTAATGCCGGTGAAGCCCTGAAGCACCGTGTCGTGCAGGTCACGGGCAATGCGGCTGCGCTCCGCAGTCTCCGCGTCGAACCGAGCCTGCAGCCGTTCGGCCAGTCGTCGCGTCCTGGCGCGCAGCATCGAGATGGCAGCGAGGACTGCCGCTCCGCCGGCGGCCGCCGCGACCAGGAAGTGCAAACCACCATGACTGATACCATGCCGGCAGCACACGCAACGCGAGTGTCACGGCGCTCCCCGGTGCACCACCGTCCAGCCAGGCCCGTACGCGAAACTGGTATTTCCCAGGACGCAGTTGCGTGTACGTGGCGCTGCGAGCACCGCGCACATCGATCCACACACCATCTGCGCCGTCGAGTCGATACTGCAAATTGGTGCGCTCCGGCAGGCGGAGCTCGGTGGCCGTGAACTTGAACTCCACGCGTTCGGGGTTGGGTGGAATGCGCAGCACCGGATCGATCGCGAGCGGTTTGCCGTCAGCGATGACTTCCTCGATGTGCACGCGGGGTGGTGGTGCTGGATCGGCGAGACTGGCGGGATCGAGCACTGCCACGCCAACGGGAGTGCTGAACCAGAGTCGCGCGTCCGGTCCCGTGGTGCAGGCCTGTGCATTCATGATGGTGCCCTTCGCCATCGGCAGGCCATCCGACTGCCCGAACCACTGCAACGGTGCGGTGGCCGCACTGTCGCCGTCCGCAATCCGGTTCAGTGCCGTCATTGAAATACGCCCGATCCCGAGTGCGCTGCAGACCCAGAGATGCTTCGCGGCGATCAGCATGGAGTACGAGGGGTCGCGCATTGCCGCAACCAGTCCTGGGAGATGCGCCACGACCAGGGTGTCGTTCGCCAGGCGGAGCAGCCTGTCACCGGTTGCCATCCAGATCGTGTCGCCCTGATCGACGAGCGGATTCTTGAGGACGGCCGACGCGTTCTCCGCCGGCGCGAACTGGCGGCGCACACTATCACCAACGACCTCCACGAGCAGGCCAGGATCGCGGGTGGTGATCCAGATGTGGTGCCGCGCATCCTCGGTGATTGCCGTTGCCCTGGCTCTGCCCGCGCGTGTAAAGCCGCGCAATTCGGCGTACACCCCATTGCGAAGGACGCCAATCTGTCCCCTGTCGAACCCGATCCAGATGTCGCCGGCCCGAGTCTCGTAGACGGCGCGAGGGCGCAAGCGAGGCAACCCTCTCGCCTCGATGACTGTGCTCCGATCCTTCCTGGCGAGCAGCAGGTGTCCGCGGTAGTCGTACTGGTAGGCACCCCCGCCGCGCGCCGGTGCGACGGTGACATGGATGTCGCCATCGGCCCGGGGGCGGACGGCCTGCGAAATGGCGAGTGGCCCATCGCGCTGCCGCACGGGCCCCGAGTCGACCAGGTAGGTGCGACGGGTCGAGTACTCGTCGATCCACACGCCACCGCCAGCATCGCTGATGACGGCGCCGAGGTAGTTCGTCGTCAGGCCATCGCGGGCGCCGAGCGTGACGAATGGGGTGCGGCGCAAGCGGTCGAGCCCCGCATCGGTGGTGAGCCAGATGGTGCCGTCACGGTCGACGAGCAATGCGCGCACGATGGCATTCGACAACCCCTCGGCGACCGAAAACTGATCCACGATGCCGTTCGACCACCGAAGCACGCCGTGGCCGCGGGTGCCGATGATCACCGATCCATCGGGAAGTTCTTCGCCCCATGTCCCGGTGGGGATGACGGCTGTTCCCGGTACCATGACACGCGTGCGCACGCCGTCCTTCCATCGCACGATGCCGTGATCGAGCAGCCAGAGTGCACCATCGCGCGATTGCAGCAGCGGACGAATGCCATCGCCGGATTCACTGACGTATTCGACCTGTGTCGCGACGCGTTCCGTGACGTGCCAGAGTTGACCCGATCGTGTGCCCACCCACACGCCAGCGCCTGTATCCGCGGCGATACCCATCGATGCCGTGCCCTGCAACTCGCGCGGAGGGCTCAGCCGTACACGTTGGCCGTGTCGCACGGCAACCAGCCCGCGTGCGTTCACCCATAACGTTCCGTCGCCGCCGAAGGTCGATGCCCCGAGCCAGCTTCGCGTGGTATCGGGGCCAAGCGCGATGCGAAACGCACCGTTGAAGTACTCCACCAGCGCGCCGTCGCGTCGGTGAATCCAGAGTGCGCCCCGACGGTCGACACCGACCGGTTCCATTGGACCTGCGACGCTGCTGCGTAGTGCCGGCACCCGTGAACCATCGACCATGACGAAACGAACGCCGTCGAAGCGCAACAGCCCATCCACCGTGCCGAGCCAGAGATAGCCATCGCCGGAGCGCTGCAGGAACGAGATTCCCGCCACGGGAATCCCGGCCTCCTCACCCCAGGCCGTGTGCTGCAAGTGGATGAGGCGTCGCGGCGGGACTGAACGTGGCATCGTTGCCCCCGCTCCCGTTGGCTGCGGCAATGGCGCAGTCACTGCATCGGCAACACTACCGAGTGCGAAGCAGAGTGCGATGAACACTGTGCGAACGAGCGATGATCGGCGCAACAGCGACTCAGAATGGCCGGATGATTCCGCGGCGCGCCGCAATCATGACGGCTTCCGTGCGATCATCGGTGCCCAGCTTTCGGAGGATGCTGCGCACATGCACCTTCATCGTACTTTCGGCCCGGCCAAGGCGCGCCGCGATCTGCGGGTTGCTTCGTCCCTGTGCAATGAGTTCGAGGACTTCCACTTCACGGGCGGTGAGTGGCTGTCGCGGCAGGTGCTCGGCGAGGTGCGCAGCCACTGCAGGCGGAATCACGCGCACTCCACGATGCACGCTTCGAATCGTCTCGAGCAGCTGGCTGCGGAGCATGTCCTTCAGCAGGTACCCCATGGCACCGGCGGCCAGCGCGCGATGGATGTCCTCATCGCCATCGTACGAGGTGAGCGCGATGATGCGGGCGTCGGGAAACTCCTCGCGAATCTTCGTCAGCGCCGTGATGCCGTCCATGCTCGGCATGCGGAGGTCCATCAGCACGATGCGTGGGCGAAACTCGCGGTACGCTGCGAGCGCCGCCGTTCCGTCGGCCGCTTCGGCGACAAGGCGCATGTCGGACTGTGTTGCAATGATGGCAGACAGTCCCGCGCGAATCAGCGGATGGTCGTCAACGGCGAGGACAGTGATCGCATCGTCGGCTGGCATGGAGGCAAGGTATGTCAGCGTGGAAGTCGATTTACAACGCCTACGCCCATCGACGTAGGAGAAGACTCGTCGCTGGATCGATTCGCGACGGCGATATATCAGGGAGTCTTGTTGCAGGGGTCAGGGCCATTTCCACTGCGATGAGGACTACAGCATGTCAGGCAAAGCCATCGAGCTGGAGCGTTCAGCGTCGACTGTCACGATGAAGGACGGCACGCAGATCTATTTCAAGGACTGGGGAGCCGGGCGACCCGTGGTGCTGTCGCACGGCTGGCCGTTGAGCTCGGACAGCTGGGAGGCGCAGATGTTGTTCCTTTCCTCCAACGGCTGCCGTTGCATTGCGCACGATCGACGCGGGCATGGCCGCTCCACCCAGTCGTGGTCCGGCAACGACATGAACACGTATGCCGATGACCTTGCCACGCTGATCGAGGCGCTCGACCTGCGCGACATCACGATGGTTGGATTCTCCACAGGGGGTGGGGAAGTGGCGCGGTACATCGGCCGGCACGGCACGGCCCGCGTCGCGAAAGCCGTGCTCGTTTCCGCTGTGCCTCCGTTCATGCTGCAGACCGCGGACAATCCGGATGGTGTGCCGCTGGCGGTGTTCGATGGCATTCGCGCGGGTTCGCAAGCCGACCGTTCGCAACTCTACCACGATCTCGCCGACGGGCCGTTCTTCGGCGCCAATCGCCCTGGCGCTACGGTGTCGCGCGGGATGAAGGATGCCTTCTGGCTGCAGGGCATGCAGTCAGGCCATCGGAATGCACTGGAGTGCATCGAGGCATTCTCTGCCACCGATTTCCGCCCCGACCTCGACGCGTTCGACGTACCGACTCTGGTGATTCATGGCGACGACGACCAGGTGGTGCCATTCGCCGTGGGTGGCAAGGCGAGCGCGGCGCGCATCAAGGGCGCGGCGCTCAAGGTGTACGCCGGTGCGCCGCACGGCATCACCGACACACACAAGGTGCAGCTCTCGCGCGACCTGCTGGAGTTCATCACGGCGGAGTGATTTCGCGTCAATTGCGACACTCGGCGCGTCGTCGAGGTTGCGTCTCACCCATTGTAATTCATCGAGGCACACAGCATTAGTCACAGCGCATCAACGCCCGACACGATCATCCTCATTCATGGCTTCTGGGTCACACCACGAAGCTGGGGGCACTGGATCACGCACTACGAGGCGAAGGGATATCGCGTGCTCGCGCCCGCCTATCCTGGCTTCGAGGTGGAGGTCGAGTCCCTGAACGCCGATACGACGCCGATCGAACGGGTGACGGTGCCGCAGATCATCGAGAAGCTGGAAGGCATCGTGCGCGAGCTCGATGCGCCGCCGATCCTGATGGGACATTCGGCCGGCGGGGTGTTCACGCAGGTGCTGCTCGACCACGGGTTTGGAGCCTGTGGCGTCGCGATCAACTCGGCGCCCACGGAAGGAGTCGCCGTGCTGCCGCTGACGCAGCTCAAGGCCACCTTCCCAGTGCTCAGTCATCCATCGAACCGCCACAAGGCGGTGGCGCTGAGCTATGAGCAATGGCAATACGCCTTCACCAACACCTTCAGCGATGACGAATCGCGGCGCCTGTACGAGCGTTATCACGTGCCCGCATCAGGGCCGATCTTCTTCGAGAGTGCCCTCGCGAACCTGACGCCGGGACACCAGGGCTCGTGGGTGGACTACCACAACGACAATCGGGCGCCGCTGTTGTTCATCTCCGGCGAATCGGACAACCTGATGCCGCCGTCGGTTCAGCGCTCGAACGCAAAGCACTACAAGTCGAACACGCTGACCGAGATCGTCGAGTATCCGGGCCGGGCGCACCTGATGCCGGCGCAGGACGGGTGGGAAGAAGTGGCGGATTACGCTTTGTCATGGGCGCTACAGCATGCGCGAATGCAGCCTGTGGCAGTGCGGTAGCGCATTGAGCGACATTCGCATCACGCACATTGGCGGTCCGACAGTACTGATCGAAGTCGATGGTTGGTGCCTGTTGACCGACCCGACGTTCGATCCACCGGGTCGGAAATACGGTTTCGGGTACGGTACCGGGTCACGCAAGACCGCGGGGCCGGCGATTTCGGTGCGCGATCTTCCGACGATCGACGCCGTGCTGCTGAGTCACGACCAGCATGCGGATAATCTCGACGACGCCGGCCGCGCAATGCTACCGCGGGCCGGCGTCGTGCTCACGACGGTGGTGGGGGCGGAGCGACTGGGTGGCAGCGCACGGGGGCTCGCGCCGTGGAGCAGCACGCGACTCTCACACGGTGATCGCCCCACGCTGGAGATCACGGCGACACCCTGCCGCCACGGCCCACCGCTGAGTGCTCCAATCGTGGGTGACGTGATCGGCTTTGCTCTGCGCTGGGACGGCCAGGAGCATGGCGCGCTCTGGATTTCTGGCGATACCGTCTGGTACGACGGCGTGCGCCAGGTGGCGGAGCGCGTGCAGGTCGGTACGGTGCTCCTGCACCTCGGCGGCGTGCAGTTTCCCATCAGCGGCCCGCTCCGGTATACCATGACTGCCGACGATGCGGTGCGCGTGGCGGAGCTGATGCACCCAACCACGCTGCTGCCAGTGCACTACGAAGGGTGGCACCATTTTCAGCAGCATCGCGACGCGGTGGAGCGCGCCTTCGTCGCCGCGCCGGCGGCGCTGCGTGACTGCCTTCGCTGGCTACCGATTGGCGAAGGCACCCGCATTGCCGTCTGACGTGCTGCGCGAGGCGGCGACCGCTATCGCCGGACACCGATCCCATATTTGGCCAGGATCGCGCGCACTTCATCAATCGGAATCGCTTCCACCGTGGACCAGGCGCCCTTGATGGTCGTGGCGCGAAACAACGAGTTGTAGATCGCCTCCACCGTCGCGTCCACCGTGGGCTCGAAGAGCATCGACGCGCGCTCGTTGCCGAGTTCTGCGGACTGGATCGTGTCTGGCGGCGTACCGCTGGATCCGATGCGACCGTTGCGACGGACGGATGGATTGGTGGAAAAGGCGATGACGTAGTCGCCCGAGCCGTTGCCCGCATATCCACCAGTGCGGCCGATGCCGAGCAGGGCGCGCGAGGCGAGGCGCCGCAGGTTGCGATCGGAGAGTGGGGCGTCGGTGGCCACGATCACTACGATCGAGCCGCTGGCGCCCTGCCCACGATTGGGCTTCACACCATTGCGACCGAGTTCACGACCGACAGGTGCGCCATTGATCAGCAGGTCGCGCCCATTTCCGAAGTTCGACTGCACCAGCACGCCGACGGTCCATGGTCCACCCGGAATGACGCGCGAGCTGGTGCCGATGCCGCCTTTCCACTCGAATGCCACGGTACCAGTGCCTGCACCGACGGCGCCCTCCGCCACAGGGCCGGTGGTGGCGGCATCGAGCGCGGCGCGGACATCCGACTCCGTCACGGGAATCGACCGGATGTTGTTCAGTGCCCAGCCGTCGTTGGTTTCGCCGACCACCGGGTTGATCGATCGGACGCCCTGCATCCGTGGCTGCTCCAGCATCCACTTCGCCATGCCTTCGGCCACGCGCCACACGCACAGCGTGCAGGTGAGCGCGATCGGTGTTTCCAGTTCACCGAGCTCGGTGACTTGTGTGTAGCCGACGAACTTGCCGAAGCCGTTGCCGACCACCGCGGCGGCCGGCACCCGACTCTCGAACGGGTTGCCCGAGTGCGGAAAGACAACCGTCACGCCAGTGCGGACGCTGTCGCCACGAATGAGCGTGCGATGGCCGACCCGCACCCCCGCCACGTCGGTGATCGCGTTGTTCGGCCCGGGCGAAAACGTCCCCACGACAATCCCGAGATCGCGTGCGCGCGGTCGATCCTGCGCACGCGCCGGTGTGGTCAGTAGCAGAAGTACGAGGGGGACGAGTCGGAGCATCGTGTGGCAGCGCATACAGGATCGGCACGAGGGGGAGAGCGGAGTTTGGCTCAGCGTACTGTAACTTCTGCGCATGCCTCTTCGCCTCGTCAGCCAGTCGCGCCGAACCCTCCTCGCGCTCGGAGTGGGCGCAGCGGCGGTACTGCCACCCGTCCCTGCGTCGCGCCTGGCGCCGGAGCCAGTGGATGTGTTGATCACAGGTGCCACGGTGTACGACGGTTCGGGCGGGCGTGCGCGCGTGACCGACATCGGCATCCGCGGCGATCGGATCGCCTTCGTCGGACCGGCGCCAGCTGGCCTCGAGGCGCTGTCGCAGATCGAAGGGCGTGGTCTCATCGCGGCACCGGGATTCATCGACCCGCACACACATGCCTACGAGGGGCTGCCGAAGCTCGACGCCACGGCGCGGCAGAACGCCAGCTCGCTGATGCAGGGTATCACCACCGTCGTTCTCGGCGCCGATGGGCGCGGTCCGCTGGATGTTGCACGCACGTTGACAGAATCAGAGCAGGCCGGCATTGGCACCAATACCTACGCGCTGACCGGCTTCGGGACGGTGCGCGAACAGGTGATGGGGAAGTCGTCAGCCGCCGCGACACCGGCCCAGATCGACTCGATGCGCGCGCTGATCACGCAAGCGATGCGCGAAGGGGCGTACGGTGTCGGTTCGGGGCTGTTCTACGCGCCACAGAGTTACGCCACCACCGACGAGGTGATCGCCGTCGTGTCGGCCGCCAAGCCGTTCGGCGGCGTGTACGACACCCACCAGCGTGACGAAAGCTCGTACTCCATCGGATTGCTGAATTCCGTGCGCGAGGCGATCCGTATCGGTTGCGAGTCCGGCCTCACCACGAACATCGGTCACATCAAGGCCCTCGGCGTCGATGTGTGGGGGAAGGCCGACAGTGTGCTGGGCGTCATGCGCGCGGCGCGGGTACGTGGCTGCAAGGTGACGGCAGACCAGTATCCGTGGACGGCGAGTGGCACGGCTCTCACCGCCGCATTGCTTCCCCGGTGGGCCGAGGCGGGTGGGCGCGACTCGTTGCTGGCGCGGATCGCGGATGGCGAGCTACGTGCGAAAATGCTGGAGGCGATGCGCGAGAACCTGCGTCGTCGCGGCGGCGACAGCACCATCCTGCTGACGTCGGGCAATGCCGGTGCGCAGCGGTATGTGGGTCGGACGCTGAAGCAGGTTGCGGCGGCGGCGAAGCTGTCGGCGGTGGAGGCGGCGCTGGGCATCATCCGCAGCCACGGCGACATGGGTGTGGCGTCGTTCAACATGACCGAACGGGACATCGCCACCTTCATGCGTGATCCGTTCGTGATGACCAGTTCGGACGGGTCGGAAGGCCATCCGCGCCTGTATGGCACGTATCCGCGAAAGATCCGGAAGTACGTGCTGACGGACCATGTGATAACGATGAATCGAATGGTGCAGGCATCGTCGGCGCAGGTGGCCGCCACGTATGGGCTGGTCGATCGTGGCGTGCTGCGCGCCGGCGCATTTGCGGACCTGATCCTGTTCGATCCGCGCACGATTCGCGACATGGCGACCTATCTCGCGCCGAAGAAGCTGGCGACGGGTATGCGCTGGGTGATCGTGAACGGGACGGCGGCGGTGCGCGACGGCGAGTTGACGGGAGCGATGGCGGGACGGGCGTTGCGGCGCCGGTGAATCGGGGCCTGGCGCGCATCGTGTCGCACAAGGCGCAACCTGAAACTTTGGCCCGGATCGATTAGTTTTAGAGACGTAGTGCATCTCTAACTTCAACCGTCTCCATGCCACTGATCCTTGACGTTCTCGCGTCGTTCTGGTGGGTCGTTTTCGGTGTGTTGTTCGTGGTCTTTTATCGCTGGACATTCCGGCTCTTTGGCGTCGTCATCATTCGACAGGACGCCGTTGGCATCGTCAACAAGAAGTGGAAGCTGATTGGCAGCGACAAGTCGCTTCCTGACGGCCGCCTCGTGGCACTGAAGGGCGAAGCCGGCATCCAGGCCGACACCCTCGCGCCAGGCGTGAAGTTCGGTTACTGGCCATGGCAATACGAAGTGCAGCTCCGGCCATTCATCACCATCGACGAGGGCTCGATCGGCATCGTCGAGTCGCGCGACGGCAAGCCGCTGTCGGCGGGGCGCGTGCTGGCGCGCTTCGTGGAATGCGACTCGTTCCAGAACGCCCGCGCCTTCCTCGAAAACGGTGGCGAGCGTGGTCCGCAGATCACGATCATTCCACCAGGTACCTATCGCATCAACACGGCGCTCTTCTCGGTCGTGCAGGAGGCAGTGACCGAGATCGAGGACAACATGGTCGGCATCGTCACCACGCGCGAAGGTGAACCGCTGCGGACTGGCGAGATTGCCGGCAAGGAGATCGACGGGCACAACCTCTTTCAGGATGGGCAGGGCTTCGTCGATCGCGGTGGATTCAAGGGCCTGCAGGAGCAGGTGATTCTCGCCGGACGCTATTTCATCAACCCACGCTTCGCGACGGTCGAGATCAAGGAGATGACGACGGTCCCGATTGCGAATGTCGGGGTCGTGATTTCCTATGTCGGTGACGCTGGTGTGGACGTGACCGGCGACTCGTTCAAGCACGGCAACCTGGTGACGCGCGGGCAGAAGGGTGTCTGCGTCGAGCCGCTCGACCCGGGCAAGTATCCGATCAACCCGTACACGCACAAGGTCGAGATCGTGCCGACGGCCAACGTCGTGCTCAACTGGGCGACCGGCAAGACGGAATCGCACAATCTCGACAAGAACCTGTCGACCATCACCGTGCGCTCGTCCGACGGTTTCACGTTCAACCTCGACGTGAGCCAGATCATCCACATCCCGCGCACCGACGCGCCGAAGGTGATCGCGCGTTTCGGCAACCTGATGAACCTCGTGACGCAGGTGCTGGAGCCGACCATCGGCAACTACTTCCGGAATGCCGCGCAGGGGTCGGATGTGATCGACTTCCTCAAGGGACGACAGCAGCGGCAGGGGGATGCCAAGGCCCGCATTGGCGAGGCGTTGCAGGAGTACAATGTCGGTGCCGTCGACACGCTGATCGGTGACATCACGCCGCCGCCAGACCTCATGAAGACGCTCACCGATCGCAAGCTCGCTGAGCAACAGAAGATCACGTACGACACCGAGCGCATGGCAGAAGACACGCGCAAGGAATTGCAGCAGGCGCGCGCCCTCGCCGATACACAGGCCCGTGTGGTGGACGCCGAGCGGAGCGTCACGATCGCTGAATTCGCGGCACAAGCCACGGTGAAGAAGGCGGAGGGTGACCTGCGATCGAAGACGCTCAACGCCGAGGGCGACGCAAAAGCCAAGACACTGAACGCCGAGGGTGACGCACGGGCGAAGACGCTCAATGCCGAAGCCGACGCGATGGTGCTGAAGGCGGTTGGTGATGCCCAGGCTGCAAAGACCCTGGCGGTCGGCAACGCCGAGGCCGAGGTGATCCAGAAGAAGACCGACGCCGTTGGGCAGGGGAACTTCGCGATGATAGAAATCGGGCGCGCGCTGGCCGAGAACAAGATCAAGCTGGTGCCGGAGATCCTCGTCAGCGGTGGTAGTGGCAGCGGAGGGTCGAGTGGCTCGATCATCGACGTCCTGCTGGCGAATCTGGTGCGCGATGGCATGATCAAGACGGTTCCGGCGTCGACGTCGGAGAGTGTCGCCTGAGTCGTATCCAGCTCGCCTGACGGAGCGTCAAATGGTTTCCCGCACCGCGTATTGGGTGGCAGCACTGCTGCTCGCGATGTCACCGCTGGTGGCCCCGCTGGTGGCTCAGCCGAATCCCAATCCGCGTGTGCGGGCCGCGGCAGAAGGCATCGTGGCGGCAGACCTGATGCGCGATGTGTCGTTCATCGCGTCGGATGCACTGAAGGGACGAAGCACGCCATCGCCCGGCCTCGACACGGCCGCCGCGTACGTGGTGCAACGTCTCACCCTACTCGGCGTGACGCCGATGGGTGACGCCGGTTCGTACTTCCAGCACTATGACGTGGTCAGTTCGATGCTCGATACTGCCGAAACGTCGCTGTCGATCGGGACGGCACGGATGCGCTGGGGCGAGGAGTTCGTGGTGCCGTCGTTCCTCGTGCCTGGCGATATCCGTGGTGATGTGGTGTACGTCGGCAACGGACTGCGAGCGCCGAAGCGTGGCCTCGATGCGTACGGCGGCCTCGACGTGCGGGGGAAGTGGCTGCTGGTGCACAGTGGTCGGCGTCGACCGAGCGCCGCGCTGTCGGAGACACTCGGCACGTACGGCGTGGATTACACGACGGTGCAGGACGAAGCGCGATCGCGTGGTGCCGCCGGCCTGCTGGTGATCGCCTCGGCCGCCGATGAGATGGCGTGGAATGAGCTGCGGGCGCAGTCCCCACGATCGCGCGAGTTGAGCCCACCCGTTGGCCGCGCATACGCGTCGTTTCCGATTCCGGTGGTGATGCTCACGCGAGCGGCGGTCGCCGCGCTGCTGGCCGGCGAGCGCACGAGCGCGGCCGAGATCCTCGCGGCGGACAGCCTCGAGACGACGCCCGCGTCATTCCCGCTGGCGCGCCGAGAGCTACTCGTGCATTTCGCCGGCACCAGCGAACATCGCCGCGCCTACAATGTGGTTGGTCTGGTCGAAGGGGCCGACCCGGTGCTGCGCCGCGAGTGGATCACCGTCTCGACGCACCTCGATGGCGCGGTGGGTCGCGCGGTGACGCCGAGTGGCGACTCGATCTACAACGCGGCAGATGACAACGGGACCGGATCGGCTGGGAACCTGAGCATCGCGCGGGCGCTGCTCTCGGGGCCGCGGCCGAAACGCTCGGTCCTGCTGGTGTGGGATTCAGGGGAGGAATCCGGACTCTGGGGCACACGATTCCTGGCCTACGGCCCTCTCGCGAAACAGGTCGTGGCGCATTTCACGGTCGACATGATCGGTCGCACGAAGGAGCCCGGCACCAACATCGCGGGCCAGGGAGAGCTGAGTGGGCCGGGTGAAGTGTTCGTCTCGGGGCCTGGGGTGCTGAGCACCGTGCTCGATTCGGCATTGGCCACGGTGTCGCGGGACTACGGCTACATCCACTTCGATCGGCGCTACGAAGATCCGCGGCACGAGTTTTTCTATCCGCGCACCGATGCGGCGCCGTACATCGAGCAAGGGATTCCCTACATGGAGTTCTTCACCGGCTTGCACGAGGACTATCACGCGCAAACGGATGAGGTCTCCAAGCTCGATCCGGTCAAGTTCGAGGCGGTGGCCCGCGCGGTGTACGTGACGTTGTGGACGGTGGCGAACGGTCGCTTGCGTCCGCGGATCGACAAGCCAGTGCCCCCGGTGCTCTGGTTCATGCGCCCGAGATAGCAAGCTCTGCCATATAGCCGTGCGGCGGGAGCGCGCGGTCACAGTTCAGGACGAATTCCAGTGACCCGGGTACCGGTTCACCCGTCCTGATATTTGATGCAGGCCACCACCCAGAGATCGCCCACCCCCCGTTCGACATCCAGCGTCGCCCCGCAGCATGGCGAGGCGATGCTCGTGGCGTTCCTGACCAAGCTGCACGTCGCGCTGAATCGTCGCCGAACGTACGGCGCCACGCACCCAATGGTGGTCAGCACGGAGAAGGAGGCGGTGAGCGCGCTCGACGGCGTGTTGGCGACCCGTTCCACCTTCACGATCGGCGTCGCCAAGCACGAACTGCTCATCAACGGGCAGCCACTGAGCGGATCGGCCAACATCAGTCGAGAACTGGGGGCGCGCCTCCATCGACGTGGTGTGGGCGCCCTGACCCTGCACGCCGGCGTGGATCTCGATCGCCTGCAGCAGTTGCTGGCGTGGCTGGCACTCGATCCGACGCGCGAGGGCGAGGAAGACGCGGCCATGGTCGAGCCGCCGAACATCACCGGCATCATCATCGGTCGCCTGGCGTACGATGCCCTGATGATGGGCGACACGGACCGCGTGGCAGATGCATCACTGGCGTCGCTCTGGCAGGCCCTGGCCCAGATCGCGACCGATGGCACTGGTCGGCAGTACGGCTTCGGTACGGCGCGCAGCTCGGATGTCGTGGCCGCATCCGGCGATGACGAGTCGGCGTTCAACGTCATGCTTCGCGAAGAAGAGCATGTCAGTGACATCGCGGAGTCGCTGCAGGCGCTCGTGTCGCAGCCGGAGTTTGCGCGACGGACCGCGGTGGCGCTGATGAATCTTGCGGCACAGGGGGCGCAGGCGCCGCCGGAACTCCGTGCCCGTATCGGTGAGCGGTTGCACAGTGTGATCTCGCGCCTTGGTGACTCGTCGTTCGCCCCGATCATTCGTGGACTGGGCCAGCGCGCCGAACAGCAGGAATTCATGCTGCAGGTGGTGGACGTGCTGCCAGTGCTGGCCGTGAGCAACTGGCTGCAGGTGGCGGCGCGCGCCACGGAACAGGAATTGTCGCATCACCTGTTGCGCCTGATGACCAAGTTGTCGCAGCATGCCGTCAACAAGCGCGAAGGCCTGACCGACGCCACCTTCCGCAACGCCGCGAAGGAACTGGTTGAAGGCTGGGTGCTCAGCGATCCGAATCCGGACGAGCACGTGCGGCTGCTGGACCGCATTGCGCTGGCGCACGAGGGGACGGTCAGCACGCTTGGGCAGCTCAGCGTCGATGACGACACGGCACTGACCGAGGCCGCGCGCGTGGTGCAGATGGCGCTCGAAATCGATGTCGTGGGTGATGATGCCCTCGCTGCCGCCACCGCGGTGGTCGAGACCGGGCACCTGCCGGTCCTGCTGCAATGGCTGGATGAGGCGGGATCGACCGAGAGTTCGCGCACGTTGCGGGCAAGAATCATGGCGCCGGATGCGGTGCGCAGAGTGCTGCAGGGCAATCCGGTGGATGAGCCGGCGGCGCGCGCGCTGCTCAACACGATCGACATTTCGATGTCCGACACGCTGCTGGAGGCGCTGGCCAAGGCCGAGTCGCGTGAGGCGCGTGAACTGATCCTCGAGCGCTTGCGGAGTTTCGGTGAACCACTGCGCGCCACGCTGATCGCGCAGCTGGATGGCGCGTCCTGGTTCTTCGCTCGCAACCTGCTTGGCCTGCTGCGCGACCTGATCGTCGGGCAGAAGGGCACGACCGACGTCGGCTCGATGCTCAAGTTCCTCGACCACGAGAACCCGATGGTTCGTGTGGAAGCGGTGCGCATGCTGCTGGATGTCGACGCGGTGCGCGACGCGGCGATTCGCCGTGGGTTGCAGGATCCCGACGAGCGAGTGACGACGTGCGTGCTCGACTTCATCGACCGCTGGCTCAACGTGCCGCATGAGGGACGACGGCACTCCCTCTCGCTGGGGGCCACGGGGCACCTGGTGAAGTTCGTGGATGGCAGCGCACATCCCGAGCACCTCAAGGTGACCGCCATTCGAGCAGCGGCCACGTCGGGTGCGCCGTCGGTGCGCGACTGGCTGCTGTCCAAGGTGCTCACGCGCAGCACGTTCCTCCGCCGGCAGGTGCTGGCCAAGCCCTCGCTCCTCACCGCGACGGCGCTGCATGCCCTGCAGCGACACTACGCCGGCGACCCGCTGGTGGCGAACGCGCTCTCGCTGGGCAACGCCGTCCGCGGTGATGCTCTGTGGCGCGTGCCGACGCCGTATCATGGACCGACGGTGACGAAATGAACGAAGTCCTGCGCTTCCTCAATGCGCTTGGCCAGGCGTTGGCCACGATGTCGCTCTACGGCGATGAACATCCCACACGGCACGCCGTGCTGGCACGCACGCACCTCGCGATGCTGCAGATGCTCAGCGCCCACGGCACGCTGAAGTTGTCGCTGATCGACGGCGACATCGTGCTCGGCACCCGCGTGCTGACGGAGTTGCGCGGCTGGGAGTGGAGCACGCGCTTGGCGGCCGTCGGCATCCAGCGCATCGAGATCGATGCCGGCCAGCCGCCGAACGGTGACGACCTGCAGAACCTGCTGGCGGCGCTCCGCGTGCGACTGACGATGGGTGGCAAGATGTCGCCAGCCTGGTCGTCACATGGCATCCGGATCGGCACCCTGACGGTCGCATCAGCCAACGAGTCGGACGTCACCGAGACTCTGGCATCGGTGGTCGAGTCGCTGTCGCTGAGCACTCTCGCGGAGGAAGCCGACGCCGTCGAGTACGTGCACGACGAAGTGTCTGCCGGACGTGCAGTGCCGATGGCCGAAGTCGAGGCGATCGTGCATGGCTTGGCCGTCACGATTCATCGCGAACAGCATCTCGTGCTGCCGCTGCTGGAGCTGAAGACCTTCGACCAGTACACGACCACGCACTCGTGCAACGTGGCGATGCTCTCGATCGGGTTGTGCGAGGAGCTCGGCCTCGACGGTGGCAAGGTGCGCGCCATCGGAACAGCCGCGCTGCTGCACGACATCGGCAAGGTGAAGGTCCCGCTCGACGTCATGATCAAGCCGGGCAAGCTGACCGACGAGGAATTTGCGCTGATGAAGTCCCACCCCGTCGAAGGGGCGAAGATTCTCAGCCAGCGCGGCGGTGGCAATGCACTGGCATCGACGGTGGCGTACGAGCATCACATCTGGTTCAATGGCAAGGGTGGGTACCCGAGCGTGTCGTTCAAGCGGGATGCGCATTATGCCAGCCGTATCGTGCATGTGTGCGACGTGTATGATGCGCTCTGTTCGAAGCGCCCGTACCGTGACGCGTGGACACAGGCACGTGCCCTCGACCTGCTGCGCGGGTTGCAGGGCACGGAGCTGGATCCGACGGTCTTTCCGGCCTTCGAGCGCATGGTGCAGCGTGCGGTGGAGCAACGCACGGTGCTGACGCCGACTGATGAGTTGCTGATCGGCGTCTCCTGACTTGCACCGTGATCGCGGACGGTGCTCGCGATCAGTGCGTTGGCGATCATGTTTGCCGCAGGGGTGCACATCGCCTGCGGTCATCTGCCTGACACACCGTACGGCAATCCCGTACAGGGATTAGCCGGTCCGTTCCGAATATTCCGTCATCGCGCGCGCCGCGGCACTGTGTGTCGTTTGGCGCTGCCAACGGAGGCGTTCCCTGAACGGGGCAGACATGATTCACGAAGTCGAAGGCGACATTCTTTTGACGGGTGCACAGGCCATCGCACATGGCGTGTCACCCAATGATCACTTTGATGCCGGGCTTGCCCTCGCGCTGCGCGAGCTGTGGCCGTCGCTGGCGAAGGATTTCCGCCATTACGCGCACCAGGCTGCGCCACGGACAGGGGAGATCTGGACCTTCCGCAATGCAGAAGGCAAGACGATCTACAACCTGCTCACACAGGAAGGCGAACAGCCATCACAGCCGTCCGGTCGCGCCACGACGGGCAACGTGAATCACGCGCTGAAGCGGCTGCGCCATGCCATCGAGAAGGACGGAGTCACCAGCCTGGCACTGCCGCGACTCGCCACTGGCGCCGGTGGGCTGGACTGGAAGGATGTCCAACCGCTGCTGGTGCAGCATCTGGGCGACCTCGGCATTCCAGTGTTCGTCTACGTGACGTACAAGAAGGGGCAGAAAGCGGTCGAGACGGGCGCCTGACACAACCCGCTCGCGGACGTGCTGGCGTTCACCGGCATGCAACGGTGGGCGTCAGCGCGTCATGACCGAGAAGCCGTGCGCTACGAGCAGGTCATACGCGCGCACGGCGTCAGCGGGGGTGCCGAAGCCGAGCAGGATCGTTCCGCTCTCCCCTTCGCGCACCTTCAGAATTTCGAGGTCCTGTACATTCAATCCGGCCGCTGCGAGTGGGGCAAACAGTGCCAGCAACTGGCCGGGCCGATCCTCGAGCCGCACCACCAACTCGGAGAGATCGTGCACGATACCCTTCCGTGGCATGTGGAAGCGCTCGCGAAATGCCTTGCCTTCCGCGAAGGCGACGCCAAGTAGCGCGTTGGCGCCGTCGGGATCACGGGTCGCGCGCGCCAACTCTTCGAGTCGATCGGCCATCTCCTGCAGACCGTTCGCGATCGGCAGCCGGTTGGTGGCCACGATGTCACGCCAGATCTCCCACGATGACAGCGCGAGGCGCGTCATGTCACGAAAGCCGCCGGCGGCAAGCGCGAGTGCCGCCTCGGCCGTGCGATCCTGCGCGCCCGCCCACCCCGCCAACACCGATGCGAGCAGCTGCGGTACATGGCTGATGCGTGCGACGGCATCATCGTGGAGTTCCGGATCGAGCACAGCCACGCGCGCGCCAACGGCATGGATCAGCGCCTTCACCGAATCGAGCCGCGAGAGTGGGAGATCAGGCGGCGGGCACAACACCCAAAGGGCTGACTGGTACAGCAGCGGGTCCGCCGCCGCGAGGCCTGATTTCTCCGAGCCGGCCATCGGGTGACCGCCAACGAAACGTGCCGACTGCGGGCCCTCATCCGGAAAACGCGAAAAACCGTGCGCGCAGATTTCGCGTTTGGTCGAGCCGACGTCGATCACGATGGCCGCGGCCGCCAGGTCGTGCCGAATCAGCGCGATGGTGTCGATTTGTTCGTGGATCGACGACAGTGGCGTGCAGAGCAGGACGATGTCCGCGCCGGCGCAGGCCTGTGCGAGATCACCGTATCCGAAAAGAGCGTCACACCAGCCACGCTCCCGGAGCCCGTCGAGCGTGGCGGCGGACGAGATGGCCGTGAGATGGTACTCGCGCCGCCGGGTCTGCAGGGCGGCCAGCAGCGAGCCACCGAGCAGGCCGGCGCCGATCACGACGATACGAGGCGGGACAAGAGCGGTTGGGGGCGTCATGCAGAGCAAGCAACGTCTATCCCGACGCGGACGGAAGTCCGGAGTGCGGCGGGGCTTTGGCCTCGACCGCATGTCGGGAAAGGCCGTTGCCCTGCGCATACCCGTGATGCACGTTGGACCACCGTTCTCACGTCGAGGATCACATATGCGAGTGTTTGGATGGGCCGCGCTGGCCATGATGGGTGCCGTCTCCACGATGTCCGCACAGTCGTTCGGACCGCAGCCGGATGCCGCCACGAAGACGGAACTGCTGGCGCTGCGCGAACGCGCCTGGCGTACCTACCTCAGCAACGATCAGGCTGGATTTCAACAGGTCGTACCCGGCGAACTGCTGGCGATGGGCTGGGATGGTGGGACGTGGAGCGACCGCGCTGCGACGCTGCGACAGATGACGGAGTTGGCCGGTGCTGGCCAGACGATCGCAGCGCTGCATTTTCCGCGCACCGAGTTCCAGCAGTACGGCGACGTCGTCATTTTCTACACCACGTTTCACCTGGCGTTGAAGGGGAAGGATGGTACCGTGAGCGAGACGTCGGGTCGCGGTACCGAAGTGTTCGTGCGGAAGAACGGGCAGTGGACACACACTGCCTGGCATCTCGACCGCATCCCCCCTGCGTGACGCCGGCCGGGGCATCCCGCATGCCGGCGTTGGAAATCCTCGCAATACCTCCCGGTATTGCTGCGGTTTCCGCCTTGGCCTGCGGGCGCCTCGGCCGGCGTCGTCTCTGTCTGTGCGTGAGCTTCGACTAACTCCTTCACCGACCGCGGCTACACCTTGCGAATTCGCCAGGTGCCTCGGCCGGCGTCGTGCGCTCTGCGGGTACGTTTCGACTTTCACCCTCGCCGACGGCGCCTAGACCTTCCTGATTCGCCAGGTGCCTCGGCGGAACATGGTGTAGCTGACGGCGGCGAGCAGTGAGTAGGCGACGGAAATCGAGATGAAGATGGCGTGGAAGCCGAGCGCGGTGTGTTTCGCCAGGAACCAGGCGAGCGGGATCTCGAACACCCAGAAGACCCCGATGTTGATGCGTGTCGGTGTGGCTGTATCGCCAGCGCCGTTGAACGACTGCGTCAGCACCATGCCGAAGGCGAAGAGTGGAAAGCCGAACGCCATCAGGCGCAGGCCGTCCACGGCCACCGATGAGACGGCGGGATCCGACGTGAAACCGCTCACGATTGCCGGGGCGAAGAGCCCGAAGATCAGCCCCATCAGGCCAAGGAATGCCACGTTGTAGCGCGCCGCAGTCCACACCGCCTTCTCTGCGCGATCGGGATTTCCGGCGCCGAGTGCCTGTCCGACCATGGTGGCGGCGGCATTGCCAAGTCCCCATGCGGGCAGCATCGCGAACATCACCATCCGAACCGCGATTGTGTATCCTGCCATGGCTGCGCTGCCGAACACCGCCATCAGGCGCACGAGCAGGATCCAGCTGAGGCTTCCCACCAGCACCTGGAAGGTGCCATTCACCGATAGGCGCAACATGCTCAGCATCGTGCGCGGTTCGAAGACGACATGCGCACGACGCACGCGGAGGTTGCCGCTGCCGCGCACCAATCGATACAACGCGTAGAGCAGGCCGGTGCCGCGGCCGATCGTGGTTGCAAGCGCGGCACCAGTCACGCCCAGCTTCGGAAATGGCCCAATGCCAAAAATCAGCATCGGGCCAAGGGCGATGTTGATACCGTTGGCGAGCCACATGACACGCATCGAGACTGCGGCGTCGCCGGCGCCACGGAAGGTGGCGTTGACCACGAAGAGCAGGAACGCCGTCACGCTGCCGCCCAGCATGACGCGGGCGAACGTCGTGCCGGTGGCGATCACATCGTCACCCGCGCCCATTGCACGAAGCAGCGTCGGTGCCAGCACCGCACCCGTGATCGCGATCAACGATGCGACGATCGCGCCGAGCAGAATTGCCTGGACAGCCGCGCGTCCTGCGCCATCGGCATCCTTCTCGCCGATGCGTCGAGCGACGACCGCGGTACCGGAGATGGACAGTCCCATCGCCAGTGTGTAGACCACGATCATCATCGATTCCGTCAGCCCGACGGTCGCCACGGCGGCGGCGCCGAGGCGCGCCACGAAAAACACGTCGGAGAGCGCGAACAGGCTCTCCATGATCATCTCCAGCACCATCGGGATCGCGAGCAGGAAGATCGCCTGTCCGATCGGGCCGCTGGTGTAGTCGTGCTGCCGTCCGCGCAGCGCGTCGCGCACGTCACCCACGATTCGGCCGAAGGTCGAGTCGGGCGTGGCGCTGTGTACGGTGGCTTCTGTGCTGCTGTCTGTCGTACCGGTCATGCGGACCTCGTTCACCGAATGAAAAACGCCCCTACTGCGGATCGAGGCAGGCGGGGCGTTCGGAAGCGAGGAGCGGCGAGCTGTTCGCGGCTTCTACCCGATGCGCACTGCGTCGATGAATCCATGCGTGCCGACAACCACCGTGGCCGGCGTTACCGGCGGGACGGGGGGGAGCGTCAGCATTCGGAGGGTGATCATCGAAGCACCAGAGAGGCTTGGGGGCGAACCGGACCGCACGCAGATTCAGCTGCGTGGTCTCCAACCGTACCGACGTCGGTCGGATTGGTCAAGATGTGTCGTCGCGGCGGTAGCTTGACGGGACACAGCGGGTGGCGGAGATCGCCGCCGGTGGTCCCCCCTACAGGAGTTACCCGGATGCCCTGCGGCCGGAACGTTCGTGTCATGATGCGAGGACTCGTCGCCCTGGCGTTCGCGGCCATCCCGGCGGCTGCGCAGTCGGTACAGTACACCTCGCCTGCCGGTATCGCGTATCGCGCACAGAACGACACCGGTCCGATCGCCCGCGCCCAGGCGGCGCTGGCGGCCGATGGGCGAAATCCGCAAAAGTTCATCGCGCTGGCGGTCGCACAGTCGGGGGCGCGGCAGTTTCGTGAAGCGATTGCCACACTCACCGATGGACTGAAGATCGCGCCGAACGATGTGATGCTGCTACGCTGGCGCGGGCATCGCTACATCTCGGTGCGCGAGTTTGCCAAGGCGCGTGCCGACCTCACGCGCGGCTTTGCACTCGACAGCACGAACTACGGCATTCTCTTCCATTTCGGCGTATTGCGTTTCATCGAGGGCGACTTCAATGGCGCGGCGGAAATGTTCGCGCGTGCCCAGCCCCGCGCACCGGACGGTGGTGAACGTGCCGGCAGCACCGATTGGCTTTGGATGTCGCTCTCACGTGCCGGCCGCGGGGCAGAGGCGACCGCCATGCTGGCGCGTCGGCCAGACACGCTGCAGGCGCCGCCGGGATACGCCTATGTCACGCGCCTCAAGCTGTATCGCGGCGAACTGACACCCGAGACGCTGTTTGCGCCGGGTGATACCACCGACGTGCAGGTCGCTACTCTGAATTACGGTCTGGGCGACTGGTACATGGCGCGTGGCGATACGGCGAATGCGAAGGCGGCGTTCGAGCGTGCGGTCGCATCCCGTGGGTGGCCCGGCTTCGGCTTCATCGTTTCCGAGGCGGAGTTGAAGCGGTTGCGCAAGAAATAGCACGCCCAGCATGGCGAACGAGAAACGCGCGCGACTCACCTGAGCCGCGCGCGTTTCGCGTTCAACCCGTGACGTCAGGGTGCCGCGGGCTTTGGCTTCTGCGGCATCACGCCTTGTGTGCCACGTCGGGTCCAGACGACGATCACGCCGCACTGGTTGTCGGCCGAATAGAACTCCGGCGGCACCTGGCTGACCCGGGCGTACACTTCGATGGCGGCGATGTCGGCGATCTTCACGTAGTCGTCGAGCGTGGCGTTGGCGCTGGCTGATGGCGGCATGCGAATGCCGTCCACCTGGATGTTGGCAGGACAGTACGAACCATCGGCACCGGCATTGCGCCGCAGCAACACTTCCTGACCATTGCCACCCGACTGCGAGATGGTGACCCCCGGCATGCCGCGCAGTGCGTCGGTGACGAAGAGTGTGGCGCGCTCGCGGACCGTCTGTGCGTCGAGAATGGTGCCGACGCCGCTCCGCATCCGTCGCTCGATGGCGCGCACTTCCGGCGCCAGAGTCTTTCCCGCCACCACACGCACTGTGTCGAGCTGCACCCGCTGCACGGCGAGGCGCAACATCACCTGTGTCGCTTCACCGTCGCGCAGCCGCACGGCGAGGCGATAGGGCGCGTACCCGATGGCGCGCGCCTCGACACTCTGCGTGCCGGAGCCGGCGTCGACGATGGCGAACGCCCCTTCCGTGTTCGAGCGCACCTGCGTGCCGCTGCCCAGCACGCGTACGATGGCATTGGCCAGCGGGCGCCCGTCGATGGTGCGCACGTAGCCGCGCACGATCGCCTTGCCGCGTCGCACCACGCGCGCGACTGGCAGTGCAGCGGTGGCGCTGCCAGACGCCGGGCGGGTGGCCGGTGCTGGCGCCTCTGCCGCCGGCGTGGCGGGTACTGTCGTCGGCGCGATCGAATCGGCTTGCAGCGCGACGTGCTCCACGACGCCGATCGCAAAATCCTGCAGCGCGTAGCCTGCTTCTGGCACCGCAACCTCGATCGCGCCGGTGGTGTCGGCACCGCTCCAGGCGTAGGCGCGCAGGCCGCTGTTGGCGGGCACGCCACAGAGCGCGTACCGACCCAGTGAGTCAGTGCGCACGGTGATCCGCTTCATCTCGGTGGCCATGCGACCACGCTGCAGCACCCACTCCGGCCATTCGGTGAACACCGAGGCGCCCACGATCGGCGAATCATCGTCACCGCGACGCACTTCGCCCACGATCATGCCGAGGTCGTTGGACAGCACCGCGCGGCAGGTCGTCGTGATCATCGTGCGTGGCGAGGGGGTGGAGAGCGGCACACGAATCTCGCCCGTCTCGGTGATGTCGATGCGCAGGATGCCGGGTTCGAGGCGCAGCGAGTCGAGCACCGGATGAATGAACGTTGCGAGCCAGCTGCCTTCGCCGACGGTATCGAATGCGAAGCGTCCGGTGAGGCTGGTGGTCGCGCTGCGGCCGGTGGCCGGATTGTCCGCTCGCACGATCCGCACCAGCGCCCCGTCGAGAGGTCGCATACTGACACTATCCCAGACCGAGCCCACGATGCGGGCGCGCACGGGCCCGGCGGCCGCAGCAGGTGTGGTGGCGGGGGCGGGTGTCGGCCGGATCGGTCGAGGAATCACCTGCGCCGAGACCGCGAGCGGCGAGGCGGAGGAGAGGGCAAGCAGTGCGGCGAGCACCGTCAGGGCGTGCGGCCGAGCGATGCGGCGCGCGGGAGACGAACGAACCATCATGGAAAGGCGAAGCCGATGTTGACGCGTGCGGTCGGGATGAATTGCCCGTTGACCTGATCGATGTTGGCTTCGGAGCCGAACAATCGCTTGACGCCGAACCCGAGCACCGTCACGAAGCGATCATGCGGACCGAGCAGCCACTGATAGCTGAGTTCCGTGCCGAACGTGGGGCGCGTGAAGCGCACCAACTCGCTGTTGATGGAGCCAGCGCTGCAGCAATCGTATCCCGTGGCGGAGACGACGCCGAGCGAACCGCCAACGGCGAACCCTCGCAGGACGCGCTCGTTCGGGTAGTAGCGGACCTTGGCGTCGAGCGCGCGATAGTCGTCGAAGTCGTTTCCGAAGGCGAAGCCGCCGCCCACGCCAAGCGTGACAGCCGGAGACACCGCCCGCTCGAAGTCGCCGGTGAGGTAGCCCGCCACGGCGGCGAACGGGTTGATCGTGATCGCCGTGCGCTTCTCGACGGGCGTGGTGCGCGCGGCACCGTCGGCCGCCTGTGCGGCGAGGCAAGGGGCGGTCACGAGCAGGAGTGCAGCGACGGTCAGGGAGCGCATCGGGAAAACACGAAGGTGGAGGCACGACTGGGGCGAAGGCCCACTTCCTCTTGGAACGATAGCCTCTCCCGAGGCACATGGCACAAACGGCGTCGCCATCAGACGGTCACTTCATCGGCGTGTTGTCCTACCCCGCCGTACGCGGTGGGATCGCCAGTACCGAGCATGTGCGTGATTCCTCGGTCGTCTTCGGCTGGCTGCCTGCGATCGCCTTGCTTCCGTTGCTCCGTCCCGCCAGCTTCGCCGGTTCATGGCCCTCGATATCGTTCGGCTCCGACAGTTTGCCCTGCGCCGGCAGTTCCCGGCGCCGACCACGCTCGGTCGGGTGCTGGACCGGATGGGATTCGTCCAGGCGGACCCCATCCGAGCGCCGGCGCGGGCGCAGGACCTCACCCTGCGGCATCGGGTGAGCGGATATGCCGCCGGTGATCTCGAGCGCCGCTACGCAAAGCTTGGTGTGGAAGAAGATTTCTTCATCAACTACGGCTTCGTGACGCGCGAGGTGCATGGGCTGATGCATCCACGCCTCGCAGCGCGGAAGCTGACGGCCTCGGAGCAACGGCGCGCCGCCAACATCCTTGCATTCGTGCAGGAGCGTGGTGTGGTGCATCCGCGCGAGGTCGACGCCCACTTCGCACACGGCAAGGCGTCCAACTGGTTCGGCGGGACGTCGAATGTGACCACGCAACTGCTCGACACGATGCAGTATCGTGGAATGCTGCGCGTGGCGCGTCGCGAAGGGGGCACCCGCCTCTATGGCGCTCGTGTACCCACGCCCGCGCACAGTGACGCCGACGCCGCGATGGATGCGATGGTGGACGTGCTGGTGGCCAAGTACGCGCCGGTGACGGGGTCGATGCTCACCAGCCTCGTCTCTCGACTGCGCCACGGCGCGCCCCAATGGGCGACAGCGCGCACCGCAGCGGCGAAACGTGCCAAGGCGCGGTTGCCGCACGTGAGCGTCGACGGCGTGGACTGGTATTGGCCGGTTGACGAAGCCCCCTCGACGCGTCGCACCGTGCCGCCGGATGTGGTGCGATTGCTGGCACCATTCGACCCGTTCGTCTGGGACCGGACGCGCTTCGAGCTGTTCAACGACTGGGCCTATCGATTCGAGGCCTACACACCAGCGCCGAAGCGGGTGCGAGGCTACTACGCGCTGCCACTGCTCTGGCGCGATGTGGTGATCGGGTGGGCGAACCTGTCGATGCGCGATGGCGCACTGGTTCCTGATGTAGGCTTCGTGTCGGGCCGGGCACCGCGCGACGCGGCGTTCGGGAGTGCGCTCGAGGATGAGCTGGCGCGGTTCGCGACCTTCATGGGAGTCTGATGCTGCTGATCTATGGTGCCAACGGCTACACCGGGCGCTTGATCGTGGAGGAATGCCTGCGGCGCGGCATCCGGCCGATCATTGCCGGGCGGCGCGCTGAGACGCTGGCGCCGATGGCGACGGCGCATGGGCTGGAGCTGCGGATCTTCGGGCTCGATGATCCAGGCGCGCTGGCAGCCGCGCTGGTCGGGGTGCGCGTCGTGCTGCATTGCGCGGGTCCATTCTTTCGCACCAGCAAGCCGATGGTGCGCGCCTGCCTCGCGAGTGGCACGCACTACCTCGACATCACGGGCGAGATCGTGGTCTTCGAAGGGTGCCGCGCGCGGCACGACGAGGCACAGAAGGCGGGGATCGTGGTGATGCCTGGCGTCGGCTTCGATGTGGTGCCCACCGACTGCCTCGCCGCGCGTTTGTCGGAGCGCTTGCCCAATGCGCAGCTGCTGGAGTTGGCATTCTCCGGGGGCGGCGGTTTCAGCCGCGGCACCTTGAAGACGATGGTCCTTGGCTCGGGGCAGGGTGGGGCCATTCGCAAGGATGGACGCGTGACCCGGGTGCCGGTGGGGTGGAAGCAGCAGTCGATTCCATTTCGCGATCGCACGCGCCTCGCGGTCACCATTCCGTGGGGTGATGTCTCGACGGCATTCTGGTCGACGAAGATTCCGAACATCCACACCTATCTCGCGTTGCCGAAGAGTGCGGGCAAGTCGATGCGGATGATGCGTTTCGCCAGTCCGTTGCTGGCGATTCCATTCGTGCAGCGCTTCGTGGAGCGCCAGATCGATCAGCGAGTGGATGGGCCGAGCGCTGAGTTGCGGGCGACGGCGCGCATGCATGTGTGGGGGCGGGTCACACACGCCGATGGTCGCACGATCGAAGGGACGGCGGAGACGCCGGAAGGGTATCGTCTCACGGCGTTGTCAGCGGTGGAAAGTGCACACCGCGTGCTGACGAATCCGCCGCCGGCCGGATATCACACGCCGTCGAGTGCGTTCGGGGCGGGGTTTTTGGAGCAGTTGCCGGAGTGTGATGTGATCATCGGCGGCTGAAGCTCCGGCCTCGCATTCGCCGGTTGTCACACGCCGTCGAGTGCGTTCGGGGGCAAGGTAGCCGGAATGTGAGCGACGCCTTGCTGGGAACTGAGCGTGTTCTGGTGGATCATGTTGCGTCTGGATCTTCGCCGAGCGCCTCGATGTCGGCAAGATCCTTCCGTCGTCCAGACGCGCGCTTGTTCGAGATCAGCTCGGCGCGGCCAATAAATGGCACCAGCCGACCGCGCAGTGTGTGCACCACGCGACCTGACCAGACTGTCGCGAAATCCGGCACCCCACTGATGGATGTCAACAGATCGATTCGATTCGGCGGTAACCCGAACTGTATCACCATGTCGGGATGCACGAAGTCTGCTTGTGAAACGCCGAGCGCCGTCAGTGGCGCTCCGAAAAGCGCGAGCGCACGCCACACGCGTTGGGCATTCTCTGGCGACGGTTCGATCAAGACGTCCAGATCCTGCGTACCGCGAGGTACACCATGGACGGCAAGCGCATGCGCTCCGACGACCACAAATCGCGCTTCTGCGTCGAGAAGCGCGAAGAGCATCTCGATCCAGTCGTCGTTCATCGCCGGCGCAGGACGCGCACGGGCATGGAATCCCGTGAGTAAGGCGGCAACCCGTACCCAGCAAGCTCCCACATGCGGGCCGAGAGGACGGCAACCATGGCGACCCTTTCTTCCGCCGTCGACGACGCCGATAGGTCGTCGCCTGGCTCGTGACCGAGGCGAAAGACTTTCACCGGAAGGATTCTCGCGCTTGGCGGCGCAACCTCTCGATCTGCCATGCTTGGAATATAGCGAAACACCCGACGCGGCTAGACCAGCCACATCGGGTGTCAGCGCAGCGCGAACGAATCCGGTTACTTCCCCAGTAGCTTGTCGATCATCGGCTGCGTGATGAGGCAGATTCCCTTTTCACTGCGCCGGAACCGCTTCGCGTCGAGCGCGGGATCTTCTCCCACCACCAGGCCCGCCGGAATCACCACGCCGCGATCGATCACCACGTTGCTGAGGCGCGCGGATCGGCCGATGTCCACGTACGGCTGCACCACGGCCCCGTCGAGATAGGCATAGGAATGCACCTTCACGCCGGTGAACAACAGCGACTTGTGCACCCGTGCGCCCGACACGATGCAGCCACCGGCCACCAGTGAATTCAGCGCCAGGCCGCGACGACCATCCTCGTTGTGCACGAACTTGGCCGAGGCGGTGAGTTCGGCGTACGTCCAGATCGGCCAGCTCTGCTCGTACAGGTCGAGCGACGGCACCACGCTGGTGAGGTCGATGTTCGCCTCCCAGTACGAATCGATGGTGCCTGCGTCGCGCCAGTAGGCTTCGCTCTCGGTTTCCGACTTCACACACGACGTGCTGAAGCGATGCGCCACCGCCTTGCCGTTGGCGACCACGTACGGGATGATGTCCTTGCCGAAATCGCGGCTCGATTCGGGATCGGCCGCGTCACGGCGCAGCAACTCGAACAGGAACTCCGTCTTGAAGACGTAGATGCCCATGCTGGCCAGCGCCATGTCCGGATTGCCGGGAATGCCCGGTGGATCCGCCGGCTTCTCGAGGAAGGTGACGATGCGATCGGTGTCATCGACATGCATCACACCAAAGCCGGTGGCTTCCATGCGCGGCACCTCGAGGCAGCCGATCGTGACATCCGCGCCCTGGTCCACGTGCTGCTGCAGCATCAGCTCGTAGTCCATCTTGTAGATGTGATCGCCAGCCAGGATCACCATGTACTCCGGTCCGTAGGCCTCGATGATGTCGATGTTCTGGAACACCGCGTCGGCCGTCCCGTCATACCATTGCGTTTCTGACACACGCTGGCTGGCCGGCAGGATGTCGAAACTTTCGTTGCGTTCTGGGCGCAGGAAGTTCCAGCCGCGTTGCAGGTGTCGGATGAGGCTGTGCGCCTTGTACTGCGTCGCGACACCGATGCGTCGAATGCCGGAGTTGAGCGCGTTCGAGAGCGCAAAGTCGATGATGCGCGTCTTGCCGCCGAAGTACACGGCAGGCTTGGCACGGCGATCGGTGAGTTCGAAGAGGCGCGATCCACGACCACCGGCAAGCACGTAGGCCATGGCGGTACGTGCGATGGTGCCGGAGCGGTGCGAAGACATCATGACAGGGGGCGCTCGCAAGCGGAAAGGGCAGGAACCGGAGGTGCGTGATATTGGCCGCGGGCCCACCCCGGCGAAAGGGGACCGGACAGGGCCGTTTCAAGGGTTACCTGCGTCGATCCGAAAACCTGTCCCCACGGTACATTTGCCCCGCAGGCCGACCTGCTCGGCGGCCGTGCCCATGCTCGCCCCCGGCTCACTTCAATACGTCAGCGCATGAACGTCCTGTTTGTCGCCGCCGAAGCGGCCCCCCATATCAAGACCGGCGGGCTCGCCGACGTCGCCGGCGCGTTGCCGTGGAGCTTGCGTGAGATCGACCACGACGTCCGCGTCGTGATGCCGTACTACCGGCAGCTGCGAGAGAAGGGGATCGCCGTGGAGGGCCCGATCGCGGCCACCTTCCTGCCACTCGGCGAGCGCGCCGAGGAACTGCGGATCTGGCGCGTGGTGGACAGTGCGGTGCCGACCTACCTGCTCGACATCCCGGCCGCCTTCGAGCGTGGCAGCATCTACGGTGATCGCGACGACGATCGGCGCTTCGTGCTGTTCGCGCGCGGTGTGCTGGCCCTGATGCAGCACCTGCGCGAGGTGGAGAAGTGGCAGCCCGACGTCGTGCACAGCCATGACTGGCATGCCGCACTGGTCGCCAACTATCTGCGGACTTACT
Organism: uncultured Gemmatimonadaceae bacterium; assembly: GCA_963740355.1. GTDB lineage: Bacteria > Gemmatimonadota > Gemmatimonadetes > Gemmatimonadales > Gemmatimonadaceae > JACMLX01. The sequence continues at coordinate 2,259,021 of CAVUDW010000003.1, read as the reverse complement.
ACGAGTACACGTTCGGCCACATCGCGACCGTGTTCACGATTCACAACCTCGCGTATCAGGGCCAGTTCAGCCCCGAGTCGCTCGGCGTGGCTGGGCTGAACGAACGTGGGTTGATCGAGAACGGCCTTGGTCAGGGGATCGGCGGCACGTTCAACTTCATGGCCCGTGGCATCATCTACAGCGACGTCGTGACGACGGTCAGCCCGACGTATGCGCAGGAGATCATGACCGGCGAATACGGCGAACGGCTCGACGGTGTGCTGCGAGCGCGACGCGAACGGGTGACGGGGATTCTCAATGGCATCGACACTGGTGCCTTCGATCCATCGAACGACGCGCACCTGCCGCAGACCTTCAGCGCTGATGACATGGCAGGCAAGGCGGTGTGCAAGGCGGCGCTGCAGAAGGAATTGGGGCTGACCGTCGATCCGGATGTGCCGGTGTTCGGGATCGTGTCACGCCTCGTGGAGCAGAAGGGGCTCGACCTGCTGGATGCGTCGATCCCTTGGCTCATGCTGCAGACCAAGGCGCAGCTCGTGATCCTCGGCTCGGGCCAGCCCCACCTGCAGGCGGCGATGGAGCGGCACATGGCTGCACATCCTGGTCGCATCTCCGTGTGGTTCGGCTTCAACGCCGGACTCGCCCAGCGCATCTACGCGGGTAGCGATGCCTTCCTCATGCCGTCGCGCTTCGAGCCGTGTGGCCTTGGGCAGATGATCGCGCTGCGGTACGGCAGCGTGCCGATCGTCCGTGCGACCGGTGGCCTGAATGACACCGTGCGCGAAGGGTGGTCGGGGAACGGGTTCGTCTTTCATCAATACGAGGCCCGTCACTTCATCGAGGCGATGGAGCGTGCGCTGCTGGCCTACGCCGACAAGAAGAGCTGGGCGTTGCTGAGGGACCGTGGCATGCGCGAGGACAACTCGTGGACGCACGCGGCCAAGGCGTATGTCGGCGTATACGAATGGGCGTTGCGGCTGCGGCGAGGCTGATCGGGCGGGGGGAGCTACCGTCGCGACGCAGGGTTAAGCGGGCCGGGCGGGGCGCTTAAGCGGAGCCTTAAGTGACGGGGCAGAGGTTGTCAGTGTGCCGACCGACGAACGGTCGCGGTCGAGCACTGTCACCCTTTGCACGTGAAGGTCTCCATGCCTCGAAAATTCCGCTCGTTGCAGCGGCTCTCGCTGTTTGCGGGGCTGCTCCTCTCCCCACTCGGCTGTAACGATACGACCGCCGTCGAGGTCGTGGCGGTGGCTGCCGTCCGCCTCATGCCGACGCAGCCGACGCTCACCGTCGGGCAGTCGCTTCGACTCAGCGCGACGCCGGTGTCCGCAACCGGCGCGCCGTTGACCGATCGGCCCGTCAGCTGGGTCTCGGATGACCCGTCGCTGGCGAGCATCCTCAATGATGGCACTGTGACCGCGCACCTCGAGGGGGCGGTCACCCTGCGCGCCACCAGCGAGGGAGTGTCCGCCCAGGTGCGGTTGCTCATCTCACCGATTGCCGCTGCCACGCTTCAACTCGACATCGTGCAGTTCACCCGGAAGGAAGGCGAGCGGGTGACGCTGCGGGCGGTGGTGCGCGATGCGACAGGGACTGAACTCCCCGGCCGGTTCATCGCCTGGTCGTCGGAGAATCCGGCGATTGCCACCGTGTCGGCGGATGGCGAAGTGACGGCGGTGAGCGAGGGGTCGACGCGCATCGTCGCCAATCACGCGGCACTGGTTGCCACGTCGTCGATCACCGTCACGCCGCCGTATGCCGGCGACTTGCTCTTCGACATGTACGCGGCTGAGCCACTGCCACGGATCTTCCAGATCGACCCACGCGTGCCCTCGGCGTCACCGGTGTCGCTGTTCGGCACGGCTGGCACCTGGGAAGCGAGCGTGTCTCCTGATGGCTCGCAGATCGCGTTCACCTGCAACGAAAACGGGCCGGCGATCTGTGTCGCTGATCGCTACGGCGCGGGGCTCCGGGCGCTGACGTCGGAGACGACGATGTATGAGGACCAGCCCGCGTGGAGTCCGGATGGCACCTCGATCGCGTTCCGCCGCTGGAACCAAGGTGGTCCCCCGGGACCGTTCAACCCCGCTGATATCTGGGTGATGCGGCCGGACGGCACCGGGCAGCGCAATGTCACGGCGGATGCGCTTCCGCAAAGTCAGCCATCCTGGTCGCCGAACGCTGAAATGGGCCACTGGCGGATCATGTACGTCGAAGAGGAGCTGGTGAACGGATACCTCTACTCGAACATCGAGTCGATTCGTGCGACGGGGACGAACCGTGTGTCGTTCACGGAAAAGCGCGAGTATGTCGATCGCGAGCCGACCTGGTCACCTGATGGTACGCGCCTGCTGTACACGCGGAGCGGCGGCACGCTGGACGGTGAGTTGTGGGTGTTCAACCGCATCACCGGCGATGAGCATGCCTTGCTGCCCGTGACGCTCGCCGGAGAGCAGTTGAGCCCAGCCTGGTCGCCGGACGGCCGGTTCGTCGCGTTCACGTCGAAGCATGAGCCGGACGCGAACATGAACTACTTCGAGCAGATCTACGTGGTCCGCGCGGATGGTTCCGGGATGACGCGGCGGACGTCGACCGGGAACGCGAAGGCGAATCCGACCTGGCTTCGCGCGCCATGACCACGCCGATGCGGGCGATCGCGTCGGCGGGGAATGTGGAGACCAGCTACCGACGGGCCGGACATGGCCCGTCGGTCGTGCTCCTCGGTCTGGATTGGTCGGGCATCGAGGCCGACGCGGCGATCGCGGCGCTCACGGGATCGGGGTTTCGCGTCTTCGTTCCCGAACAGCTCTCGCTCACTGCGCTGGCCGCTTGTGGCGTGGAACCAGAATCCGCCTTCTCCCGATGGTTGTCGGGCTTTCTCGACGGCGTGGGTATCACTCGCGCACATGTCGTGGCTTCGGCGGCGTTCGGGGAGGAACTGGCGCGATTCGTCTCGTTGCGCGACGCCCGTCTCGGTGTGGTCGTATGCGTCGGAGCACGCCTGCAGAGCGGTGGCCCAATCGCGCCGCTGGGTGATTCGACCCATGCGTCGGGCGTCGTATTCATCGACACTGCGGAGTGGGGAACGGTGGGGCCGTTCCTGTCACATTACCCGCTCTCCGACCCTGCGACCGCCGACGGTTGACACCCGGCGCTGCCGATGAGACCATCTGTCGATCTTCACCGTCACGCCGACCAGAACTGCGATGCTTCCTGTCCAACTCACAGGATTCGTCGGACGCGAGAATGAGCTCGCGGCGCTGCGCCGCCTGCTTCCGTTATCACGTCTGCTGACCCTCACCGGTGCCGGTGGCAGCGGCAAGACGCGGCTGGCGCTGGCCGCCGTCTCGGAAATCGTAGAGCGTGATGGCATCGAAGTCCTGTGGGTCGAATTGGCCTCGCTGAGTGATGCCAGCTCCCTCACCGCGCATCTCTCCCTCGCACTCGGCGTACGTGCGGAGGGAGGTGCGTCTGCCGAGCGCGCGCTGGTTGCGGCACTGCGTGATCGCACGCTGTTGCTGGTGTTGGACAACTGCGAGCATGTGGTCGAGGAGTGCGCCCGAGTCGTCGACCTCCTGCTGCAGGGGTGTGATGCGCTGCGTGTGCTGGCGACGAGTCGCGAGGCACTGGGGGTCGCCGGTGAGCGGTCGTGGTTGGTGCCAGCGCTCTCGCTTCCACCTGGTGACGAAGTTCCAACGCCGGCAGACGCGATGGCGTCCGAGGCGGTCCGGCTCTTCGTCGAGCGGGCGCAGGACGTCGTTCCGTCCTTCACGTTGACGGCCACGCAGGTGGCGCCCGTCATCCAGATCTGTCGTCGGCTGGATGGCCTGCCACTGGCCATCGAACTGGCCGCGGCACGCGCCAATGTGCTGACGCCGCAGCAGATCGCGGAACGGCTTGGCGATCGATTCAGCCTGCTCGTGAGCGGTCATCGCACCACACTGCCACGGCATCGCACGCTGCGGGCGGCGGTGGACTGGTCGTATAGCATGCTCTCGGAGACGGAGCGCCTGCTCCTCGAGCGGCTCTCGATCTTCGCCAGTGGATTCACGCTCGATGCGGCCGAGCAGGTCTGCGCGGGCGGCGCGATTCCAGGGGCAGACGTGCTGGACCTGCTGGCAGCACTTACGACGCGGTCGCTGGTCGCGATGCAGGAAGAGCAGGGGCGCGCGCGCTATCGCCTCCTCGAGACCATTCGCGAGTACGCGCAGGCCCGGCGCAGTGAACGGCTCGACTCGACACCGATCGAGGCGCAGCACGCGAGCTACTTCCTCGCGCAGGCGCGTGAGGCGGAGCCAGAATTGTTGCTGGGTCGAGCGAACCGATTGCGACAGATGGACATCGAGCATGACAACATGATTGCGGCGCTCGAGTGGAGTCACGCGAGTCATGAGGGTTCGCGGTACGGACTCCCGCTGTGTTGGGCGCTGATGTGGTACTGGTTTCACCGGCAGCTGTGGCGCGAAGGCTACCGGCACTTCGAGTCAGCGCTTGCTGGGGCTGTGGCACCGCCGCCCGAACTACGCGCTGCCGCCCTTCACGGCCTTGGGTTGTACGGGCTCTATGTCGCCGATCCGCAGAGCCGCGACCGCCTGACGGAGGCTGATGCGATTTGGCGGCAGGTGGGCAACAGACAGTGGCTCGGCTTCACGTTGGTCGTGCGCACGATCGAGGCGAGCCTGCGTCGCGACCCTGTGGATGCGCGTACGCACGCCGAGACGGCAGTCGCTGTCGCACGCGAGGTGCCGGATCCGTGGCACGCGGCCCTGGCTGTGGCACACGCGATGGTGCCGGTGCTGCTGTGGGAAGAGCAGTGGGCTCGAGCCGCAGCGCTGTTGCGTGAGGCCGAGCGCACGTACCGGAGCGTTGGGTACGACATCGGTACCGCCTACGTGCTCGATGCGCGCGCCTTCACCGCCTTGCAGCTTGGCGATACGGCGGCGGCCACGTCGCTCGCGCGCGCGTCATTGCGCGGAACTCCAGAGGTCGAAAACCGATGGCTCGCCGGTCGCAGCTTGCGCATCCTCGGTGCCATCTCGCTGCAGAGAGGGGACCATGCGCGCGCGGCGACGCTCTACGGTGCGGCGGATGCGCTGTACGAGGCGATCGGTGCGCGCTCACTGACGCAGGAGCGGAAGTCAGTGAACGAGGGCCCGCAGCAGTTGCGCGTGCTCATGTCCGCCGAGGCGTTCGCCGCGGCGTGGGATGCCGGTCGCGCGCTGTCCCTTGCCGACGCCACGTTGCTTGGTCTGGATGGCCCGTTGGATGATGTGTCTGACGGTGCGTCAGGCCGTGCGTTGAACGGTGCGTTGGATGATGCGTCGGATGGTGCCGAATCGGGCGCGCGGTCCGACCTGGCTGCGCCCTCGGACGAGCGGCGTACAGGAGAGCTACCCGCGCCTGCCGCAGCCACGCCGCACCTCGTCGTTCGCGCATTGGGACCGCTGGAAATTCTGCGCACTGGAGTGCTGCTGTCGACGGACGCGTGGAGCTACGCCCGCCCGCGTGAGCTCCTCCTGTACCTGCTTGCGCATCGCGAGGGTCGGACGCGTGAGCAGATCGGACTGGAGTTCTGGCCCGATGTCTCTGCCGCGCAGGTGAAGAACAACTTTCACGTCACGCTCCATCACCTGCGCAAGGCCATCGGGCGTGCGGACGTGATTCGGTATGAGCGTGATCGATATCGTGTGGACTTCGACGCTGGTGTGGAGTTCGATGCCATGCAGTTCGAGGAGCTGGCGCAGCGCGCACTGAAACGCATCAAGGCCGCTGGCGATCACGAAGCGGCCAGGCGCGAGCTGGAGCAGGCACGTGCGCTCTACCGCGGTGGATTTCTCGATGAGGAATCGGTCGGGGATTGGCATCTCGCGACGCGCGACCGCCTCGCTCGCCTGTATTCGGATGCCATCGCGGCCCTCGCCGAATTGCACACTGCAGCAGGGGATCACGCAGCGGCCGTCGATGCCTGGCGCAGTGTCCTTGACGCGGACTCGCTCAACGAACCCGCAGTGCGACAGCTGATGGTGGCATTGGTGCGCGATGGTCGGCGCGCAGATGCGTTGCGGCAGTTCGAGCGATTCAAGGACGAGCTGGCGCGAGAGATGGAGGCTGAGCCGGAGCGTGACACGGCGATGCTCATCGATCGTGTGCGCTCTGGCTCGGCGGTTTAATCGCGGCCCTAAGCAGCGCGACCGACGCTTGATGCGTCACGGTTCGTCGAAACCAACATTTGTCGGAAAATCATCCATGTTTGCTCGCATTCTTCCCGCGGTCTTGTTGCTCAGCACCGGCTGTGCCACCACTGGCGCCACCTTCGGCAGTGGCGTCGGCGACGCGTTCCCGAAACAGCCGCCGTATTACGCCGGGGCTCGCGTCGTTCCGCCGGCAGCGGCTGGTGCGCGCATCGGCATCCTGCCGATCCAATACCAGCCCGGCGCGTCCCAGCCCGCGATGTTCGACCCGCGCTGGGGGCCGGATACGCCGATCGCGAAGCTGCTGCTCGAGATGAACACCTATCTCGATTCGCTTCGTACGGCGTCCGGCGACGTCACCATTCGCCTCATCGACGGGTCGCGGGTCAGTGCGGTTGCGCCGACGTCGCTGGGGATCCCACCTGACGTGCGCTTCGGCTGTCGGACGGAGGGCAACCTGCCGGGTGAGGACTGCATCGCCCGAGGCGACAGTGCGCTCGGTCGTGGTGACCAGCGGATGCACCTCTCGGTGGGCCGACCATCCGCGGCATGGATCGAGTGGGCGGGTACGACGATGGCCGCCAACAACGTTTCGACGGCTCTGGTGTTCACGCTGGAACTCGGCAACTACCTGCCGAAGCAGCGTGGGATCCTTGGGCGCAAGCAGGTGGAGCTGGGCACGAACAACACGGTTGAACTGCCGTGGCTCACGTCGCTCGAGACACCGGTGGCCGTGGTGCAGATCACCGGCGCGTTGGTTGGTCGCGACGGCAAGGCCATTCGCATCGGTGCCGAAGGGCTGTATGCCAAGCGCACACGCCTGCTGGTCAGCGCCGTTGGTGCAGAGGAGCTCCTGCGCGACGATGACCTGACGGAGATCCGGACGCGTCGACGCGACGAGCTGCCGGGGCAGCCGCTGGCGTGGAAAGTGGCGCTGCAACAGCTGACAGCCCAGCTGACGAAGTAGCGACGCGGCGCATTGACGAGCCGAGTCGCTCGTGGTCAGCGCAACTGACGCGCGGCGATGAAGTTGTGCACGCGCATCAGCGCGATCTCGTTCGACAACAGCGCGGCGTGGCCGACGCCAGGGAGCTCGATGTACTCGGCACGCTTGCCCAGCGCGGCCGCGATGGCGCGGCCCTGGCCTGGCCCACCGAGCGCCTCATCGTTCGCACCCTGGACCACCAACACCGGTGCGGGAATGTCGCGGAGCAGGGGACGGGTCTGATAGGCATCGCCGGCGGAGAATCCCACGAATGGCGAGTGTCGCAGCATCACGATGTCATCGACACTCGCCAACAGTGAGAGCGAGGCGAGCGGCAGGCCGCGGCGTCCCTGCTCTGCCGCCACGAAGGAGGCGATATGGCCGCCAATCGAAAACGCTACCAGGTGGACGCGCTTCGGATTGAGCTGCTCCGACGCCAGCAACGAGGCCAGGACGGCATTGCCGTCGCGACGAAGGGCTTCCACTTCCGGTACGCCGCCCGATCCATCGAAACCGCGATAGGAAATGACGGCGGCACCCCAGTCCTCGGTGCCGATGATTTGCTCGATGGCGCGCTGGCCGGTCGCCAGTTGCGTGGCATCGTTGCCAGGGAAGAACAGGATCCACGGTGCGTCGGGGGCGACAGGGCGTCGCACGAGGCCATTCAACATCACGCCATCACCAACCGCAGCGGTCCACTGCTTCCAGCCGGAATGCGCGGCGAGCGCAGCGTAGGCATCGGCGCCAAGCGAACCGGTGGCGTATTCGAATCGCAGGCGATTGCGGCCCGACATCCGTACCACCAGTGCCACGGCACCGAGGACGATGACGGTCGCTGCGATGCCCACCCAACGCCACACCAGTGAACTCGAACTCATGCGACGGCGATGGAGTCGCTATCGTCGCCGTCGGGTTCCAGCATCTCGATTTTTCGCGCCGGCGTACCAGCCACGCGCGTGTTCGGTGCGACGTCCTTGTTCACCACGGCACCCGGATTCACGATCGCACCGGCACCGATCGTGATACCGGGAAGGATGAGTGTGCGCGCACCGATCCAGGCACCGTCACCAATCACCACCGGGCTGCGCGTGACGGGACCGGCGCGCTTCTCACGGGGCCCAAGGTCATGCGTGCTGGTGAGGATCATGACCTGCGGACCGATGTGCGCACCATCACCAATCGTGACCTTGTCCTCGAGATCGAGCACGACTTCGCGATCGATGGTGACATCGCGACCGACATCCAGGTTCGTGAAGAGGCCGCGGCTGTCCGGGCCATGATCACCGGCGCGGCTACCCGTAATCCGAGGCATCGCGATGACGTCGGTTCCGATGCCAATCACGAAGCCGACCAGGCGCAGCAGGCTGGCACGGTGTCGCGCCGCGCCACGCTTCGGCAGGAAGAGCTCGAGCAGGTGCAGCAGAATCAGCTTCGGATGCAGGCCGCCTGTTTCCTCTCGCACGATTCGCTGCAAGCGTGCGGAGGTCGGCTCGATGTCCGGGGTCGGTTCGCTCTCGGTCTCAGGCACGACGCATCTTCTTGAAGCGTGCGCCCGACAGGTCGCCGTCGACGATCTCGATGCGCACTGGAATCTGGTAGCCTGCCAGGCGCTCGCGGCAGAATGCCCGCATGCGCCGCTTGAATTCCGGCAGTGGCTCTGGTGTGTTCAACGTGAATCGCGCGGCCACGAAATGGCCCGTGAGCGGACTCGGCTCGCCATAGGCCGCCACGTCACGCACATTCTCCATCTGCATCAGCACGTTCTCGACCTCGATCGGGTAGACCTTCTGCCCGCCGACGTTGATCAGGTCCGTGACGCGACCGAGAATGCGCAGGTAGTCGCCATCCACCTCGACGGCGTCCTGTGTATTGAGCCAGCCTTCACCGTCGAACAGGTCGGGGGCATTGAGGTACCCCAGCATCGCGCTTGGGCTTCGCACCCACAGCACGCCGTCCACGATTTTGTGTTCGTACCCGTCGCCCGTGAACTTCACCCACACCGATCCCGAGTCGCGCGACCTGGTGCGCAGCACGCCCGTCTCCGACATGCCGAAGGTCTGCACCATTCGGACATCCGGCAGGGCCTCGCGCAACAGGCGCAACGTCAGCGCCGGCATCGGTTCGGTGCCGTAGGCAATCACCCGCAGGGAGGACAGGTCGTGGGCACGACAGGCCCCCGAGATCAGCATCAGGTTCAGGAACGTCGGCGACGTCGGCAGCGTGTGCACCTGATACGCCGCAATGGTTCGACAGACGGTATCGGGGTCACGCGACGGCGTCGTGACGACCGTGCCGCCGCTGCAGAAGGTGCCGAACAGGGTATCGATCCCACCGATGTGGTCGAACAGCAGGAACGTGAGTGTCACCTTCCGCTCACGCGGCGTGACGAACTTCTGCAGCAAGGCATCCGCGTCGTGCAGGATCGCCTTGTGAGCCCCACTCGAGCCTGACGAGAAGATCACCAGCCCCGGGTGTCCGCTCTCGATCAGGCGCTTGCTGAGGCTGTGGGTGACCTCACGGGCCGTCGACACGAAGGTCCAGGAGTCGTCATCCGCCACCGAGAGTTCATGCTGCGTCTCGGCTATGGCGGCGAACTTCTCGCGGTGCACGGCCATCAGCGGCGTGAGCGGCACGCTGATGGCGCGCAGCTCGATCAGGGCCAGCAACGCCGAGACGGTGTTGGGCGAAAAGCTTCCTTCGATCATCACTACATCGCCGGCACGGACCCCGCGAGCGATCAGCTCCGTCTTCCACGTATCCGACTGCCGCAGCAGCGATGCGTACGACAATGTGGTGTCGTTCCAGACGAGGGCTGGAGCGTCACCCCATTCCTCGAGTCGCTGACGAAGCCAACCGGTCGACATCAGGTGATGCCGCCGAGATAGATGACCTGGCCGGTGATGTTGTCGCTGGCCGGGCTGATGAAGAAATCGCAGACGTTGGCGCAATCCTCGTAGGTGCCGAGGCGCTTGATGGCGAGGTTGTTCACCACGGCATCGACCTTGGCCTTCGGCACGCCCTTGATCATGTCGGTCATGATCGGCGTGGCGCCGAACGAGTTGCAAGTGATGCCCCACTGCCCCAGCTCGAAGGCGAGGATCCGTGTGAGGGTCACGACTGCACTCTTGGAGGCGGCGTAGACGGCTTCACCGGCGAGGGCGATCGGCGCCACGATGGTGGTGAAATTCACGATGCGGCCGTACTTGCGGCGCATCATGACCTTGGCGGCATCGCGGCAGACGAGCATGGTGCCGGTGACGTTCACCTCGAACATGCGATTGGCCGTGGCGGCGGGCGTCAGCAGCACGTGGTTCATGGTCGCGATGGCGGCGTTGTTCATGACCACATCGATCCGGCCGTGACGCTTGGAGATGTTCGCGATCATGGTACGCACGGCCTTTTCATCGGCCACGTCGACTTCATGATGCGTGTAGCCGGCGTCCTTGAGGTCGGAGTCGCCGCGGCTGCACCCCTCGACGACGTAGCCCTGTTCGAGATAGTGCTGCGCGAGATGACGGCCGATTCCCTTCCGGGACCCGGTGATGAGCACGACTGGCTTGTCGATCATGCGGCCGCGCGCGCCTGACCGATGAGGGCGAAGACGTGATCGGCGAACACGCCCACGGTCCGGAACGGGCTGTTGCGCTCCGACATTGCGCGATCGTTGGCGAGGGTGACGGAGACGTCGTGCTCCGTCTCCAGCACCTGCTCCACCTCGACGATCAGCGACACCATGCCGAGCGAGTCGATGACGGCATCCTTGCCCACCAGCACCACGCTCTCGTCGATGACGGCGGGGACTTCGTCACCATTCTGCTCGAGAAATTCCGTGAGGCTGCGAACGACCACGCTCAAGGCGGTGGCCCGGTCAAACTGGCTCATGCTTTCCCCGTTGGTGGCCGCTGGCGTCATCGCCATCTGGCCAGTGAAATCTTCTGGTGTCCCATGAACAGTGTGTGTTCCGGGACGTCCTCTGCGACGACGACTGAGGCACCGATTACGGCACCGGCGCCAATCGTGACTCCCGGGAGGATCGTGCTCCGGGCTCCCAGCCACGCACCGTCATGGACGACGATCGGTGCGGTCATGCGTTCGCCAGCGCGCTGCGCCGGCATGCCCACGCGGTGTGTGTGCGTGAGGAACATCACCTCATGGCCCACCGACACCTGGTTCCCGAACCGGATGTCATCTTCGAGGTCGAAGAAACAGCGGACGTTGAAGCCGCAGTGTTCACCGATGTGCAAGCGGCTGCGCCGGTCCGCCGGTCCAACAACCGTTGGCCAGCCCCAGAACGCCGACCCGTAGCCGATGTCGAAGCCCGCCATCCGCATTGCACGCGTCCGGACCCGGGTTCCCACGAACGGCGGTACGAATCGAAAGCAGGCTTCGATCGATGCGGGAATCGGGTTGATACGCTGCACCTGGCTGAAGGTCAACGGATAAAAAGATCGTCAGGTACTGACGGCGACGGCAATGGACGCGACAAGGCAGACGGTGATCTTTCAACGTCAGTGTCTACAGACGAGCAGCACGGCGTGTCGTTACACGCGCGAATGGCTGAGCTCGACTGGGTTTGTCACGTGGTCGGGGCTGATCATGCATGCGCAATAGCGCATCATGTGCCGACACCACGCGCCGATGTGGCGCCCCGGCCGATTCAGGCCTGGCGCTCGATCTCCCGCAACTGCGGTTCAATCTGGTCGGTCATGCAGCCCGGGCAAATGCCATGGCTGAATCGGGACTTCGTATGCCGGGCAATGTAGCTCTCCACCGAGTGCCAATAGTTCTCGTCGTCGCGAACACGGCGGCAGTACGAGCACATCGGCAGGATGTCCTTCAACGTGGCGACTTCAGCGAGCGCCGTCTGTAGCTCGACGACGAGGGCATTGCGCTCCTCCTCGATTCGCTTCGTCTCGGTCATGTCCCGCGCCACCGAGTAGATCGTGCGGTACGCGGTGTCGGGCGTCGCGTTCCAGCGCAGCCAGCGGAATGACCCGTCCTTGCAGAGATACCGGTTCTCGAACGCCAGCGCCCGCTCACCCGATCGCACCCGTCGATTCTGCTCCAGCGTGCGTTCGCGATCGTCGGGATGGACGAACTCGATGAAGGGGCGCGACATCAGTTCGTCAATCGAAAAGCCAAGCGTATGGTGCCACGCGGGGTTGAGCCGACGGAAGAACCCGCTGAAGTCGAGGAAGCAGAGCAGGTCGACGGAGACGGCGAAGAATCGCTCCTCGATCTCCGCGACCGCACGCGTGGCCTCGTGTGTGCGGAGCGCGAGCTCGATCGTGGTGTGCAATTCGCGCGGCGTGAAGGGTCGGACCAGCGCGCGCGATGGCTCGCTCTCGATGTCGGCACCAAGGGCGGGTGGGACGAGCGCCACGACGGGAATGGAGAGGCGTTCACGCAGGCCCTGAAAGGCATCGAGCCCGAACTTACCGTCGGCATCCACCACATCGAACAGCATCAGCTCCGCGCCGGGCCCTGGCATGTGCGACGTCGCCATGGCGTCGTCAACTGTCGCGACGCTGGGCAGTGTGACGTAGCCGAGCGCCGTCACCGCGGCCTCGAGCGCGCTGGCGTTCCGTCCATTGCTGACAACGATGACGCGACGACGGTGTGGCACGGAATACAAATCGATGGGTGGGAAGCGCAGACGTGTCGGTGCGGTGCCACGCGCGCTCGTCCTGGTTGGCTCTCGGAGTATAGCCACGCCCGCGAGCGCAGCGTTCGATGGTGCCATCTTGCATGCAGCGCGACACATTTGTGTGCGCTCACCTGCGACTGCTGGCACAACCGTGCGACGTCACCGGCAGTGCATGCGATCGCCCGCCGTCTTCCGCCTTCCACTCCGACATCGCACCGTGATCACCCTTGGTATCGACCTCGGAACGTCGGGAGTGAAGGTCGTCCTCGTCGATCACGCCGCCCAAGCGCCGGAGCGTGTGATCGGCAGTGCGAGCGAGCCGCTCACCGTGCAACGGCCGCATCCTGGATGGAGCGAGCAGGACCCGGCGTCGTGGTGGGCGGCAACGCTGTCGGCGATCGATGCGCTGCACGCCGCGCACCCCGGTGAGCTGGCGAGCTGTGCTGCCATCGGTCTCTCTGGCCAGATGCATGGCGCCACGCTGCTCGACCACACAGGCGCGGTGCTGCGGCCCTGCATGCTGTGGAACGATGGCCGGAGCGCCGCGCAGTGCCGTGAACTGGAGCAGACGTGGCCGGTATCGCGACAGGTGACGGGCAACCTCGCGATGCCCGGGTTCACCGCGCCGAAATTGCTTTGGGTGCGAGAGCATGAACCGGCACTGTTCGAGCGGATCGCCACCGTCCTGCTGCCCAAGGCATACATCCGTTTGCAGCTCTGCGGCGAGGCGATCGAGGAGATGTCAGACGCGTCCGGCACGCTCTGGCTGGACGTAGCCGCACGCCGCTGGAGCGACGAGGCCCTGAAGGTGTGTGGGTTGTCGCAGGCGCACATGCCGAGGTTGGTCGAAGGCAACGCTGCGGCTAGCGAGCTGAGCAAATCACTCTGTCAGCGGTGGGGCATACACCGACCGCCAGTGATTGCCGGTGGCGCAGGAGATAACGCGGCCGGCGCCGTCGCGGTTGGCGCTGTGCGGCCGGGTGACGCCTTCGTCTCGCTTGGCACGTCTGGCGTGCTCTGGTGCACGACGGCCGGTTTCGCGCCGAACACGGACGGCGCGGTGCACGCCTTCTGTCATGCGCTGCCAGACACCTGGCACCAGATGGGGGTCCTGCTCAGCGCCGCCTCCTGCCTGTCCTGGTGGGCCGGGGTGACGGGCCACTCGGAGCACGCGCTGCTGGCCGAGCTTCCGACGACGGCCGACGTTGGACGAGGCACAGGGCCGTTTTTCTCGCCCTACCTCACCGGCGAGCGCACGCCGCACAATGACTCCGCGATTCGGGCCGGTTTCGAGGGCCTCGATGCGTCGCACACCCGGGCTGACCTGACGTTCGCCGTGCTGGAGGGGGTCGCCTACGCCATGCGCGACGCCCAACAGGCGCTGTCCGATGCAGGCACACGATTGGCGGAAGCCGACCTGCTGGGTGGTGGTGCGCGCTCACCACGATGGTGCCAGCTGATGGCCGATGTGCTGGGCATCCCGCTGCACAGCGTGACACAGAGCGAGATTGGGTGCGCACTTGGCGCGGCGCGGCTGGCGGCGATGGCTGCCGCTGGCGGCGGTGCTGCAACGGTCGCGCAGTTTGCCACCAAGCCGGATCGGCTCGCGACGTTCGAGCCAAGCGTCGAGGCCGTGATACATCATCAGGAACGCCACGCACGCTGGCGCGAGATGTACCGTCTGTCGCACACTTTTCGCCGCACGATTTCCTGACCGACGCCTGACTGCCGCCCGCACTCACACCATGTCCGTATTCAGAAGAAGCGCCCCCGCACCGAGGACCGGCGACTGGTTCAGCATCACTGAGCCGTTGCGCCATGAGGGCCCGAAGTTCAAGGCCAACGCCAAGCGACCGTTCGGATATCGATGGTACGATCCGAGTCGGAAGGTGATGGGCAAGCGCATGGATGAGCAGTTGCGCTTCGCCGTCTGCTGGTGGCATAGCCTCGTCTGGCCAGGCAGCGATCCATTCGGTGGCGAGACATTCATGCGCCCATGGCATGCCGCGGGTGGCGACGCGATGCAGCAGGCACACGAGAAAGTGGAGATTGGATTCGAGCTCTTCCGGCTTCTTGGCGTGCCGTTCTTCACCTTTCATGACCGCGATGTCGCGCCGGAAGGGAGCACGCTGCGCGAAACCAACAGCAACCTGCGCGCAATCGGCGACCATCTTGCCCGCAAGATCGACGAGACCGGCGTCAAGCTGCTCTGGGGCACCGCGAATCTCTTCTCCAACCGCCGGTACATGGCCGGTGCAGCGACGAATCCCGACCCGGAGATCTTCGCCTACGCGGCCGCACAGGTGAAGACGGCGATGGAGCTGACGCACGAACTGAAGGGTGCGAACTACGTGCTCTGGGGCGGTCGTGAGGGATACGAGACGCTGCTCAACACGGACCTCAAGCGTGAGTGGAACCAGCTCGGTCGCTTTCTCCAGTTGGTGGTGGAGCACAAACACGCCATCGGCTTCAAGGGCACGCTGCTGATCGAGCCGAAGCCGTGCGAGCCGACCAAGCACCAGTACGACTACGACGTGTCGAGCGTATTCGCGTTCCTGCAGGCGCATGGGCTGGAAGGCGAGATCAAGGTGAACATCGAACAGAATCACGCGTTGCTGGCCGGCCATTCCTTCGAACACGAAATTGCGCTGGCGCATGCCTTGGGTGTGTTCGGCTCCATCGACATGAACCGGGGCGACGAGCTACTGGGATGGGATACCGACCAGTTCCCGAACAACCTGCCGCAGGTGGCGCTGGCGATGTACCACATCATGTTGGGCGGCGGCTTCACGACCGGTGGCATCAACTTCGACGCAAAGCTGCGACGCCAGTCGATCGATCCCGATGACCTGATCGTGGCGCATGCCGGCGCGATGGATCTCTGCGCGCGGGCGCTGCTGGTTGCCGAGCAGATGATCGAGGATGGTGTGCTGGCGGATGCGGTGAAGGCGAGGTATGCCGGATGGGATGGCACCGAAGGCAAGGCGATCCTGAAGGGGAAGCGGAGCCTTGCCGACCTTGCGGCGCGGGTGGAGAAGAAGGGCAGTGAACCACAGCCGGTCTCCGGTCGCCAGGAAGCGCTCGAGAACCTGCTCAACACTTATCTCTGAGATTTCGTCATGCCAGCAACGATCAAGGGCCCGGGCATCTTCCTCGCGCAGTTCTCGGGCGATGCGGCGCCATTCAATTCCTTCGGTGCCATCACGAAGTGGGCGGCGGACCTAGGCTTCAAGGGGGTGCAGATCCCGACGTGGGATGCGAAGCTGTTCGACCTCAAGAAGGCCGCGTCCTCGAAGACCTACTGCGATGAGATTGCTGGCATCGCGCGCGAAAACGGCGTCGAGATCACCGAGTTGTCCACACACTTGCAGGGACAGCTGGTCGCCGTACACCCGGTGTACGACGAAGCCTTCGATGCGTTTGCACCGGAGACGGTGAAAGGCAATGCCAAGGCGCGGCAGAAGTGGGCGGTGCAGCAGATGATGTGGGCAGCCAAGGCGTCGAAGAATCTCGGCTTGACGTCGAGCGTGAGTTTCCCGGGCGCGCTGGTGTGGCCATACCTGTATCCATGGCCGCAGCGGCCAGCCGGATTGATCGAGACCGCGTTCGACGAACTCGCGAAGCGCTGGCGCCCGATCCTCGACGCGTACGACGCCGCCGGCTGCGATGTCGCGTTCGAGTTGCATCCCGGAGAAGACCTGTACGACGGTGTCACCTTCGAGATGTTCCTCGAGCGCGTGGACAACCATGCACGCTGCAAGATCAATTACGACCCGTCACACTTCCTCCTGCAGCAACTCGACTACCTCGAGTTCATCGACATCTATCACGAGCGGATCAGCTCCTTCCACGTGAAGGATGCGGAGTTCCGCCCGAACGGCCGGCAGGGCGTGTATTCGGGCTACCAGCCGTGGCTGCAGCGCGCGGGCCGATTCCGTTCGCTCGGTGATGGGCAGGTGGACTTCAAGGCCATCTTCTCGAAGCTTGCGCAGTACGACTACGACCACTGGGCGGTGCTCGAGTGGGAGTGCTGCCTGAAGCATCCCGAGCAGGGCGCCGCGGAAGGGGCGCCGTTCATTCGTGATCACATCATTCGTGTCACTGAGAAGGCGTTCGACGATTTCGCCGGCGCCGCCACCAACCCGAAGCAGATCAAGCGAATGCTCGGCCTCTGACCGTATTGGTCGAGCCGTTCATCGATGGCACCGCAGCATCACATCACGGAATCACGGGAGAACCCTGGCGTGGCAATAGAGGCAACCAGCAGTACGTCGTCGACGAGCGCGCGGCGCATTCGCTTCGGCATGGTGGGCGGAGGCGAAGGGGCATTCATTGGCGGGGTGCATCGCTTTGCGGCGCGCCTCGACGACCAGTTCGAACTGGTGGCGGGGGCCCTCGCGTCGACACCGGACAAGGCGCAACGCTCGGGTAGGGCCCTGGGCCTGGCCGACGATCGTATCTACAGCGATTTCGAGCAGATGGCGCGCGTCGAAGCGGCGCGACCGGATGGCATCGAGGCGGTGTCGATCGTGACGCCGAACCACATGCACGCACCGGCAGCCGAGGCCTTCCTCAAGGCCGGCATCCACGTGATCTGTGACAAGCCGCTGGCTACCACCTCGTCCGATGCGCGCCGGTTGCAGGCGCTGGCGGCGGAGGTGGGAAAGCTGTTTGCCGTGACGTACAACTACAGCGGCTATCCGATGGTGCGCCAGGCGCGCGAGATGGTGCGTGCGGGCCTGCTGGGCGAGATCCGCGTGGTGCAGGTCGAGTATCCGCAGGACTGGCTCACCGAGTCGATCGAAAGTGATGGCCAGAAGCAGGCGGGTTGGCGCACCGATCCGGCGAAGGCTGGCGTCGGTGGCTGCATCGGTGACATCGGCACCCACGCCTATCAGCTGGCGCACTTCGTGACCGGCCTCGATGCCACCGAGTTGCTGGCCGAGCTGAGTACGTTCGTGGCAGGGCGCCGACTGGACGACAACGCGCAGGTGCTGTTGCGGTATGCAAACGGTGCGCGAGGCGCGTTGTGGGCAAGCCAGGTGGCACCGGGCAACGAGAACAACCTGCGACTTCGCGTCTACGGTTCGAAGGGCGGACTGGAATGGAAGCAGGAACATCCCAACCAGCTGCACTGGTCGCCATTCGGCCAGGCGACGCAGATCATCTCGCGTGGCACCGGCGCTGCAGGGCCGGCGGCGGCACGCGTCAGTCGTATCCCGTCAGGACATCCAGAGGGTTATCTCGAGGCCTTCGGCACACTCTACAGCGAAATAGCGCAGGCGATCCGGGCGCATCGTCCAGGCGGCGGTGTCGTGGACGCGGCGGTGCAATTTCCGACCGTGGTGGACGGCGTGCACGGTGTGGTTTTCGTCGAGACAGTGGTGGCGTCGTCGGCTGCTGGCGGGCAGTGGGTCACCGTGCCAACGGTGTAGTACGCGGCGCGGCGAAGCAGTGGTGAGCGCCGACACCATGGTCGCGACTCACCACCTGCCGGCTCCGCGGCGATGGGGTCGCAGCAGCGAGCGTTTCAGCCGTATTGCTCGAAGTAGGCGCGGCCGGTGTCCGTGATCTCCACGAACTCGATGAAGTCGTACCGACTGCCAGGCTGCCTGCTGGCGCGTGGCAGGGAGCAGGCGATGAGCCCGCGCTTCTGCATCGCCAGCAGGTGCTCCACGACTTCGTCGAAGGGCATCTCATCGGCCTTCGGGTGCCGCGGCGCGGCGAACGACGTCTCGCCGTGAGCGACGCGCTTCAGTAGCGCACGTTGTACGAGCTCCCACTTTTCTTCCGGTGGCACATCGCCGGGATCCACTTTCACCGGGCGGCGTTCCCAGCTGACGTCCGGCTCGCGTGCAATCAGGCCGAGGCGATCGGTCCAGACGCGGAGCCAGACCACGCCCGTGCCACCGAGTTGCTGGTCATCGACCACGGCGCGAAATGGTGTGGAACGCTCTTCGTTGCGGAAGAAACGCGCGGGGAAACGAAACAGCGGGAAGAGCCCGACCTTGAGGCTCCGTACGCGATATTTGTGTTCGCGCAGCCACGATTCGGCGATCGCGCGGGCCTCCATGTACAACCACCACGACCGCCCGATCGCTGCCAGCATCACGAGGGCGACGAAGAGGATGGCGAGGCGTTGGTTGGTTGGCATTCGACGTCGTTACGGTGCTGGTCGCGGCATCCGCGCCACGAGTTCGGCCGTGCTGGTGAGCATCCCATTCAGTGTGGCGCGATCGAGATACTTGCCCCGCTGTACTAGCGCAAAGATTCCGGTGGTGGCGGTGATGTCTTCCAGCGGATTGCGATCGAGGATCAGCAGGTCGGCGGCCTTCGAGCGCGCAATGGTGCCGTGCCGCGCCGCCTTGCCGAGAAAGGTCGCACCGTTGATGGTGGCGCCGCGCAGCGCCTGCAGCGGGGTGAGTCCACTCGCCACCAGCAGGCGCAACTCATCGTGCAGGCCGATGCCGGGATAGTCGAACGAGTTGAGAAACCCGGCATCGGTGCCAGCAAGGATCATGACGCCAGCCGCTTGCAGCATCGGCAGCCGGGCACTGGTGAATTCATAGGTGGCGTGTCGCCTGGCGATCGCCGCGGCATCGGCTTGCGCAGCACGCGTGACACGCCCCTGATAAGTGGCCTGCAACCCCGGTCCGATGTAGCGGAGATAGGGATCGTTCGCGTGCGCGTCGGTGTCGAGCCAGGCGAGAGTCCTGCTGATGTTCAACGTCGGGGTGATGGCTGTGCCCTTCGCTGCCATCAGGCGGTAGGTACGCATGGCGGTCGCACTGTCGAACGCGGCAATCACGTCCGATGGTGTCGGCGTCCCCGGCTGCTCGGCGCCGGCGCGGACCGCGTACGCGAGATGTTCGATCGAGCCGAGACCGAGTTCGACCGCTTCTCGCACCGGCACCGCCACAGGAATGTGCGCTGAGCTGCGCAACCCACGCTTCCGGATTTCGCCCAGTGCATACCGAAAGAGATCGGGCTTGAGTGTGTTGTCCGTCAACTTGACGAAATCCACCCGCATCGCCTGCAGGCGATCGAGTGCGCTATCCACACCGGCGCGTGTATCGATCTCGATGTCACCCGGCCAGATCGAATTCATTCCCTCGATCTTTGGCCCGGAGGTGAACAGGGTCGGGCCGTCCATGAGCCCGCGCGCAATCGAGTCGCGCCATGCCAAGACACTCTCAGAGAGGTCGCCGGCAGCGTCGCGCACCGCCACGATGCCATGTGCCGTATAGAGGGGCAGCAACGCACGGTTTTCGGCGATCAATGCTGGGCCGCCGCCGAAGTGTACGTGCATGTCCCACAGCGCTGGCAGGACGAAGCGCCCGCCAGCATCGACCTGTTGCGTCGCTCGGACTCCCGTCACGACGCGTGCGGAGCCGAGCGCCACGATCGTGTCACCGCGCATGGCGATCGATAGGCCGCGTGACACACGACCGCTCACCACATCGATGACACTGGCGTTGGTGATCAGCAGATCCACCGGTCGCCGCTGCGCGCCGAGTGGGGCGGTCGCGGCAGCGAGGGCCGCCATGACGATCAGTCCAGCCTGAGGAACTCGTGTCAGTCGAGGCATCAGCGTGGAAAGCGGTGATCGGGGGAGTCGCATTGCAGCGCGGTGCCGCATCGCTCGGTTCACGTACGCAACCAACATGCGGTGTGCCGCGCTACGCGGCGAGCCCGGCCGCCGATATCTTGCGGCCATGCAGCAGATCATCGACTTCGTCCTCGAGCTGGACAAGCTCAAAGGGGTGACGCGAAAGACGCGCCCGCTGGGCCTCGATCGCCAGGAGAACTCGGCTGAACACAGCTGGCAGATCGCGCTGCTGGCCGCCACGCTGGTGCAGTATGCCGACCAGCCGGTGAACGTCGACCATGTGATCGCCATGCTGCTGGTGCACGACATCGGCGAGATCGATACCGGCGACACGATTGCCTACGCCATCGGCGGCTGGGATGAGCGCAAGGCCGCCGAGCTTGCTGCCGTCGAGCGGATATTCGGGCTGTTGCCGGAGCCACATGCCTCGCGTTTCCTCGACCTGTGGAAGGAATTCGAGGCCGGCGAGACTGCGGAGGCACGATTTGCGAACGCCGCCGATCGCGCCATGCCGGTGCTGCTGAACCTCGCCAACAATGGCCAGAGCTGGCGCGAGAACGGGATCACCCATGAGCGTGTGATCGGACGGGTGGCGGGGCAGATCCATGCGGGATGTCCGGCTCTCTGGCGGTATCTCGAGGTGCGACTGGCCGAGGCGCAGGCAGCGGGGTGGTTTGGGCTGGCGGAATCCGAGTCCTCGCACACCCCCTGACAGTCGATTACATCGCAGTGACATCGGCAGTGCCGCTGCTGGACTGTCTGCGGCTTCACGTCAGGAGAGACACATGCGCGGCGATCCGAACCCGTTCACAGAACCCAGCGACGATGCGACTCGGTCCGATCGGTCAGACGCTGACCTGACGCGACGCGACTTCCTGCAGACGGCGGCCGCCGGCGTCCTCGGGGCGTCGCTGCTGCCGCAGCTGACGACGATGGATCGTGTCGGTGTCGCAGCGCCGGCCAGGAGTTCAGTGCAGCTCTACACCGTGCGTGACGCCATCAAGGGCGATCTCGCGGGGACGCTGCGTCGGGTTGCCGACATCGGTTTTGACGCAGTCGAGACGGCGTTCTGGCCTGACGGTGTCACACTGCAGCAGGCGAGTGCGGCGCTGCGTGATGCAGGCCTCGCCGTCAGTTCCTGCCACATCGAATTGCCTATCGGTGACAAGCGGCAGGTGATGCTCGAGACGGCGAAGGCCTTCAATGCCACGCGCATGATCTGGCATGGCTGGCCAGAGGATCCGCGATACAGTTCTCTCGAGGGGACAAAAGCGCTGGCGGCGATCTACAACCAGTCGAACAGGTTCGCCAAGGACAACGGCCTGCGGTTCGGCCTGCACAATCACTGGTGGGAATACCGCAACAAGGTGGGCGGTAAGTTCCCCTACGAAGTGCTGCTGGACCTGATCGATCCCGACATCTTTTTCGAGGTCGACACCTACTGGGTGAAGGTGGCCGGGCATGATCCCGCCACCATCGTGCGCCGGTTGGGTGCGCGTGCGCAGTTGCTGCACATCAAGGACGGCCCGGCGCGTTACAACGACCAACTGGCGGTGGACAATCCTGACCCGATGACGGCGGTTGGCCAGGGCACACAGGACTTTCCGTCGATCGTGCGCGCGGCGAACGGGCACACGGAATGGATGGTGGTCGAGATGGACAAGACGGCCGGCGATGTCTTCGTCGCGCTGCAGGAGAGCTACAACTACCTGGTGCGGAATTCGCTGGCACGCGGAAAGAAACCCGCCGCCTGATGGGCGGCGGGTTTCGCGACGGTCAATTGACGCGTCGAGTGGCTATCCGACGACCACTTCGCTGATCTGCACCTGCGGCTGTTGATCGGTGTAGTTCGGGATGTCGCCGAGGATCTCAGCCATGTGTGGGCCGAAGCCCGCCATGAAGCTGTCCACCGAGTCGGCGTAGATGTGGCACAGCCCGACGAATGGTGCCGGCGCGCCAGGCGGGAAACCGCCGATCCCCTTGTCCACCGTGTACGACAGGCAGTGATCCCCCATTCGCGCCTTGAGCAGCGGCATGTGGGTGTCACGGTAATAGTCGTGATCGAACCGGGCGCCCGGCGTATTGGCGTACATCACGGTGACCTTGATCATGGACGAGCGGCCTCGGGGTGAGTGGCTTGCGACGAGATTGGGGCGTGACGGCTACGATGTAACCGGGGGCGCCGCGGCGACAGGGGCGCACGCCGATGCCCCCCGTTCACGCGCCGTGACAGGCCGCTATTCTACCGCGCACGCCGTGCCCATCTGCATCGAACGCCACCGCGTGTCGCCCCCTCCTGCCCCGGCTCCCGTATGCGTGTGATTCGCCGCACCGTTCTCGCTGCGCTGGCGCTGGTCGCCATGCACGGCTGCAAGCCCGCTGCGCCTGCTGCCCCAACTGGCCCGGCGCGTGTCCTCGTCTTCTCGAAGACGGCGGGCTACCGACACGAATCGATCGAGGTGGGCAAGAAGGTTCTGATGGCGATGGGCGCCGCGAACGGTTTCACTGTCGATACGACAGAGGATGCGGCGCGCATCACCGAAGACTCACTGAAGCAGTATGCCGCGGTGATCTTTCTCAGCCCCACCGGCAACATCCTCGATCGCGCGTCCGAGGTCGACCTGGAGCGTTTCATCCAGGCCGGTGGTGGCTACGTCGGGATCCACGCGGCGTCGGATGCCGAGTACGATTGGCGCTGGTACGGCCGACTGGTAGGCGGATACTTCACCAGTCATCCGGAACAGCAGGAAGCGACACTCCGTGTGATGGATGCCAAGCACGGCTCGACGTCGCACCTGCCCGCGGAATGGAAGCGCAAGGACGAGTGGTACAATTTCAAGTCGCTGATGCCCGACCTGCATGTGCTGCTGACGATCGACGAAACGAGTTACAAGGGTGGCACCAACGGCGCGGCGCATCCGATGGCGTGGTACCACGACTTTGATGGCGGCCGCGCCTGGTACACGGAGCTTGGCCACACGGTGGAGTCGTACAGCGACTCCCTGTTCCTCAAGCATGTGCTGGGTGGCATCAAGTACGCGATCGGTGAACGGCAGGCACTGAATTACGCGAAGGCGAAATCCGAGCGGCCGCCGGCCGATTCGCTGTTCCGCAAGGTTGCGCTGACCATGGGCACCTTGGCCGAGCCGACCGAGATGGCTGTACTGCCGACCGGTGATGTGCTGATTGCCCAGCGCGGCGGTGAAGTCGTGCTCTACAAGGACGCCGATCGTTCGGTGAAGCCGGCTGGCAAGGTGGCTGTGTACTCGAAGAGCAAGAATGGATCGAATGTCGAGGAGGGATTGCTCGGCCTGACGATCGATCCCGAGTTCGCCACCAACAAGTACGTGTACCTGTTCTACAGCCCAGCCGACACTTCGGTGAACCGGCTGTCGCGGTTCGTGATGGACGGCGATTCACTGAAGATGAGCAGCGAGAAGATCGTGCTGCAGTTCTACTCGCAGCGTGAGATCTGCTGCCACACCGGTGGATCACTG
The DNA here is from genome assembly GCA_963740355.1 of uncultured Gemmatimonadaceae bacterium. Classification (GTDB taxonomy): domain Bacteria; phylum Gemmatimonadota; class Gemmatimonadetes; order Gemmatimonadales; family Gemmatimonadaceae; genus JACMLX01. The sequence continues at coordinate 2,235,092 of CAVUDW010000003.1, read as the reverse complement.
GCCTTTGGTCCTGGGCGCCTGCTCTTCATCTCGGCTGGCGACAACTCTACGCCCTTCGACGAGAAAGACGTGAAGTTTGCGAGCCACGGGTTCTCGCCGACCGACGATCGGCCAGGGCACGAGCCGTACGATGCGCGGCGCACGTCGGCCAATACGAATGACCTGCGCGGCAAGATCCTGCGCATTCACGTGCTCACCGATGGCACGTACGACATCCCGGCTGGCAACCTGTTTGCGCCCGGCACACCGAAGACTCGGCCGGAAATCTTCGTGATGGGCAACCGTAACCCATACCGCATTTCGGTGGACCAGAAGACGGGGTTCCTGTATTGGGGCGAAGTCGGTCCCGACGCGGCCGACGACACCCTCGCGACCCGCGGCCCGAAGGGGTACGACGAGATCAACCAGGCGCGCACTGCGGGAAATTTCGGGTGGCCGCTGTTCGTCGGTGACAACTACGCGTATCACCAGTGGGATTACGCCACGGGGGCGAGTGGTCCGCTGTACGATGCCGCAGCACCGAAGAACGAGTCGCGCAATACGACGGGCCTGCGCGACCTGCCACCGGCCCAGCCGGCATTCATCTGGTATCCGTACGGTGACAGCCACGACTTCCCGCAGGTGAACAAGGGAGGGCGCACGGCGATGGCAGGGCCTGTGTATCACTTCGACCTGTTCGCCAAGACGCGCGCGACCGCCATGCCACAGTACTATGACGGGAAGTTGTTCATCTATGACTGGATTCGTCACTGGATCTTCGCCGTCACGCTGCGCCCGAATGGCGACTACGACGCCATGGAGCGCTTCGCACCCCGCGACTCCTTCTCGGCACCGATCGACATGGAGCTTGGGCCGAAGGGACAGCTCTACGTGCTCGAGTACGGGAAGGCATGGTTCGCGAAGAATGCCGATGCCGGCCTGTCGCGGATCGAGTTCCGCGGGGCGCGCTGATCGCTGGGCGGCGCCGGCAGTGCGGTGCGTTCAATGCTACGACGCGTGATGCTGACGCGTCGCTCAGCAGGTGATTCGCGACACTGTCGGCGGTAACGGCACCGGTGCCAGGCCGTGCTGGCTGAGCAAGGCGCTCAGCACCGGATAGTGACGCGTCATGACGCGATCCCACGCCACCTGACGCTTCGCGATGTCGGTGCAGGTGACACGCAGTGCAGCGCGCATGCCGGCATTTGGTGCGTTGTCGCCATTTTCCTGCGTATTCAGTTGACCAACGAGTGATTCGTTCGCTTCGCGGAAGGCGCCGCGATCCTTCAAGTCTGGGTCGGCGCCGACGGCCGAGTCGATCGCTGCTCGGAACCCGGCGATGGCTCCAGTGACATCGGTTGGCGCGCCCTGCGCCGCCTTCGCGAGCGCGGCACGTATGGCCGATACCTGCTGCTGCGATGCGTACGCCACGCGCATGGCGTTGGTGATCTGCACCTGGAGCGCATGTTGTTCAGCGACCGCGAGCGGCGTGGCCGGTGATCGTGGGTCGTTGCGCACATCGACGCGCTGCGTGTACACCGCGCCATTGACGGTCAGCCGCAATGTGTAGGTGCCAGGCGCGGCGAGCGGCCCTTCGGGCGACGGTGGCGTGAGGCCGGGATTGGCGTTGATCTCGAAACTGTGCGAGAACACTGCCGGCGCGTCGTGACGGAGGTTCCAGCGCACGCGATGATGGCCAGCCGTGGTTGGAAGCGCGCTCGGCGCCTCGATCCAGAAATTCGGGTGCGAGGGTCGAGCTGCCTCCGGCACTGCGGGGCTGAGGACACTGGTCAGTTGTGCCACGCGCGCACCGCTCGCGTCGAGTACATCGAGGGTGACTGGTGCACTCGCCGAGCTGCCGAGCCAGTAGTCGATGATCACGCCATCCATTGGATTCAGCGCGTGTGGAATGTCTGGCGGCAGTGGCGTATCGCCGTTCACGTTGCGGCGCACGCGCGTGGCGCGGCCGGGCGCGAAGAGGTGGGCCGGTGCGCTGGCCAAAGCGGGCGTTGCCTGACGCAGTGCAGAGATGTCGTCCAGTACCCAGAGTCCGCGCCCATGCGTCGCGATGATCAGGTCGTTGTCCTTCACCAACAGGTCGCGCACCGGAGTGGTCGGCAATGTGCGGGACAGTGACTGCCAGCTGTCGCCGTCGTTGAACGACACGTAGACACCACTTTCCGTGCCTGCGAACAGCAGGCCTGCCTTGACGGGATCCGGTCGCAACACGCGGGCCAAGCTGCCGCCCGCCTCGTCCGTCGGGAGCCCGGTCACGATCTCGGTCCAGGTCTTTCCGAAGTCGCGTGTGCGATAGAGGTGCGGTGTGTGCTCGCCGATGCGCAGGTATTCAATGGCCGCGTACGCCGTGCCCACAACGAACGGGGACGCTTCGATCGACGTCACATTCGCGCGGCGCGGATTCGCGAGCCCAGCGATGCTGACGTCCTTCCAGCTCGTCCCGCCGTCACGCGTGAGATGGATCAGCCCATTGTTGGTGCCCACCCAGATCTCCCCGACCGACTTTCGCGACGCTGACATCGACTCGATGGCGCCGCGACCACCGAGGGTCCGGGCTGCGGTGGCGGAGTCCATGCCGGCGGGAATGCTCAGCTCTGGGCTGAGACGCGTCCAGTGTGCGCCCCGATCCGTCGTGCCAACGACATAGTTGAGGCCTGCGAGCAGAAGGCGCTGGTTCCATGGTGCCCAGACCAACGGCGCTGACGATGTCGTACGCGCCCTGGCCGCAGGATCGATCGCAGGGCTGACATTGATCGACTGCTCACTCGGGTAGGACATCTTCACGACGCCCGTACCAGTGGCGAAGACGGTGTTCACGTCGAGTGGATCGGGCACGATGGTGCCCCACTCCCAGCCGTTCACCGAGTTCCAGTCGAAGATGGTGACGGCGCCGAAGTTGCCGCGCGCGCGTGTGCGAATGGCGCCCGCGTCCTGCTGCGTGGCGTACACCCAGTACGGATACGAATTGTCGGCTGACAGGTGATAGAGCTGCTCGGTGGACTGGTTGTACCACGAGCTCCAGGTCGCACCGCCGTCGAGTGATACCGTTGCGCCCTGGTCGAGGCCCATGAACAGTCGCTGGCCATCGGTTGGATCGATCCACATCTGCTGCGGATCGTCGCCACCAGGTGCACCCTTCATTCCGGTGAAGGTCTTGCCACCGTCGGTGGAGCGATAGGCGGCGGTATTCAGTGTGTAGATCAGGTCCGGATTCTTCGGATCGACGTACACGCCGCAGCTGTAGCCACCCTGCCCGTTGTGGATGCGATCGTCGTCGGCGGCCATCTGTCGCCAGTTGCTGCCGCCATCGTCGGAACGCCAGAGCGCCGTGTTGGTGATGAGGTAGACGCGCTGCGCGTTGGTGCCGATCGCAACGCCAACCGACATGCGGCCATCGAGCTTCGGCAGGCCGTGCCCACGGATCTCCGTCCAGCTCTGGCCACCGTCGAGCGACTTCCAGAGTCCGGCGCGCACCGCAGCCGAATCGGGCCCGGTGCGTGGCGCCGTGCTGAACTGCCATGAACGATACGACCCGACCGCGTATCCGGGCGGTGCATAGTGGCGCGATGTGGTGGCAAAGATGACGTCCGGTACATCGAAGGCTCGCGACAGCTTGGCGATGCCGGTCTCGTTGTCGATGAAGAGGGTCTTCTTCCACGACCGACCGCCATCGGTGCTGCGATAGACGCCACGCGCATCATTGGCGTTGATGTGATCGCCAAGTGCCCCGACCAGCACGATATCCGGATTCTTCGGATCGACGAGCATGGTCTGGATGTGACGCGTCCCTTCGAGGCCGAGTGATTGCCATGTCTTTCCGGCATCGGTGCTCTTGTACACACCGTTGCCCTGATCGAGGGTACCGCCGGTGACCATGTCGCCCGTGCCGACGTACACGATGTTCGGATCGGATGGCGCCACCTCCACCGCACCGATCGACGACGTGGCGCGGACCGAGTCGAACACTGGAAACCAGACCTGTCCCGCACTGGTGCTCTTCCACAGCCCTCCGCCAGGAAAGCCGGCGTAGTAGACACCTGGCTGGCCGATCGCCGCCGAGACCGCACCAACGCGTCCCGCGCGAAACGGGCCGATGTTGCGCCAGGTCAGATCCGCGTAGAGGCGTGGATCGACCGTCTGTGCGCCGACTCCGGCTCCTGACAACGCAATCGCAACACACGGCAGTGCGACGCGCACCACGCGATGCAACTGCTGCGAGACATGGCGGACGATGGAGCGATGTGACATGAAGGAGTTCCGGGACGGGGAAGGAGACCGTGTGCCCCGAACATGCGCGGAAGACACGGCCACGGCAATCGAAGGTGTCACGGCGGCAAACGGAAAAGGGCAACAGCGATGGTCACTGTTGCCCTGAGCTTTCCAAGCGGGATTTCCTCTCGCCCTGCCGATCGGCTTACGGCACCAGCGTCGTCGGCTTCTTCACCACGGTCACCGTGATCGTCGACGGATAATTGGCCGAATGGTGCACCACATTGTGCGCGACCACCGGCTTCGACTCATCGTAGTTGTTGCCACCGGTGTTCAGGTTGCGATCGAACCGTGGGAAATTGCTGCTCGACACCTCGATGCGCAGCTTGTGACCCGGCGCAAACCAGTTGCTGGTGTTGAGCGGCTGCAAGGTCACCTTGTACACCTTGCCGTTCTCCATCATCACCGGCGGCTTGTCGTAGCCATCGCGATACCGCATGCGCTGGATCGACTCGTCGAGGTTGTAGGCGGTGCCGTCAGGTGCCACGTCGATGACCTTCACCGTGAAGTCGGTGTCCTTGGCATCCGACGAGACGTACAGCGTCGGGATGATCGGGCCGCTCAGTTCCATTCCCTCGGCGCCGAACGCGTCGCTGGTGTAGACCAGCACATCCGGACGCTCCTCCACCTTGCGCTGATCCATCGAGCCGGCGCCGACCGCGTTGCCCTGGCAGCAGACGTTGCCGCCGTGCGAACCGACGGGATTGAGCGGATCGTAGGCGAACTTGTCTGGCTTGTCGCTGCGGCTGGGCGTCAGTGCCAGTCGACCATCGCCGTTGAGCGGTGTTGGCGTTGCCGTTGCTGCCGAGGTGGAAGGTCAGCGGCGAGGCGTCCTTCACCGGCCAGACGTCCGACGTGCGCCACTCGTTCTTGCCCATCACGTAGTAGTGCACCTTCGGGATCGTGTCCATGCCATGCGATCCATTGTCCTTCAGGAACTGGTCGAAGAAGGTGTAGATGATGTTCTGGTAGCCAAGGCGCGCATCGCCCATGTCGCGCTCACCAACCACGGTGTGCTCCGTGGCGCGGGTGTACGAGCAGTGCGCCACCGGGGCGATGATCATCCACTGGTTGCCGGCACCGGCGCCCTTCGCCGTCTTCATCACGTGGTTGTACATCGCCACGTTCGGGCCGACCGACACATCGTACCACGACATGAACCAGAGGCCGGGAATGTTGATCGGCATGTTCTCGTGCCACAGCCCGCCCTTGTACCAGGCCGGATCGTTCGGCGTGCGCTTGATCATCGCACCACCGGTCGGCACCGGCATCGAATCGGCAAAGATGCCGCGCGGACCGTCGATGGCCTTGATGATGTCCATCTCGGGCAGCGTCCAGAACGCCTTCGACCAATCCACCGGCGGTGAGCGCTGCGCGAGGTCAAAGGACTTCGACACGCGAATCAACTCTTCCTGCGAGGTGTTGGCCGGAAACATCGGTCGCACCTGGTTCTGCTCACCGACCAGCCAGTCGATGAAGAGCATCTGCACCGCGCCACCGCGATACCAGTTGCCCATCTCGTAGTACGGGCCAACCTTGCCCACGCCGGCGCCAAATCCCTGCACGTTCATCGCCGCGAAGCCGGAGTTGCCGAGCGATGCCACCGCCGGCTGCCATTCCGCCGTCGAGGAGCAGCCCGTCGTGCCGATCTTGCCATTGGACCACCGCTGCCCCTTAAGGTAGTTCAGTTCATCGTCACCATCACTCAGCGGAGCACCGAGGATGTCGTAGTTGCCCTCGGCGAAGAAGTGACCGCGCTCCTGCATGTCGACGTAGGCGTAGCCACGCTTGATCGCGTACAGGGCAGCCGACATGTCGCGTGGCACGCCGTTCTGGACGTCCCAGTAGTTGAAGTTGTACGGTGTGCGTACCCAGATCGCCGGATACTTCTGCGTCGAATCCTTCGGGACGTAGATGTCGGCCGGAATGCGGATGCCATCTCGCATCCGGATCATCACCTTGCGATTGACGACGGCCAGCGACTGCAGCTCGTTCTCGGTGGCCCAGCGCTTCGCCTTGGTGCTGTCCGGAAGCGGGCCGCCGCCTTGCGCGAACAGCGGCGCGCTGCCGAGGAACAGCGCGGCCGCGAGTAGAAGTTTGTGCGACGAGCGAAACATCATGGCAGGCTCAGCGTGGTAGATGTGTGGCGGGTACGACCGTACCCAGTGCCCTAACGTGCGCCACGCGGCCAGCGCTGACAGTCAGGTAAAGTCCGCTACGGGATCAGCTCACTGGTCGGAACGATGCGGAAGCGCTGCGGATCAGTGCGGACGACGTTCTCCGCAAATGATTGATCAACCTCACTGCGACGTCGGTCAGGATCCTCGAGTGTCGCGACGCCACGGATGTATTGCCCCCAGCCAGCATTCACGCCGTCGAACGCCCGCTGCGAGCTTCCGCCACCGGTCAGCAATTCACCGGTTTCGCGCATGGTTTGCGCGGACTGCTGCATGCGTTGCGCCAGCACTGAGGGATAGATGCTCCACGTGGCCCAACTGCGCAGCGCCGTTGGCAATACCCGAGCGAAGCTCGCCGGTGGAGCCTGAATGAAGCTGCTGTAGAAGAACACCTGACTGCCATCGAAGGGGGTAATGGCGAGCAGTCCGAAATATTCCATCACCTGTCCGTCGGTGACGCTGCGATATCTCAGCAGTGAGGCACGACCACCCTGCTGCCATTGCACTGGACGTTGGTCGATGATCTGGACGTCGATGCGCTTGCGCTGGCTGCGGCCCAGCTGCTGCGCCATCGTCACCAGGGCCTGTGCGGGGTCACTGGAGGTGTACGGCACGGTGAGCACCGCACCGAGGCTCATGCCGCTACCGGGGGCTGGCCCCTGGATGTCCATCGCGCCCTTGCCTGCGTGGCGAATCACCCAGCCGGCGGCGAGGTCGATGGTCCCTGAGCCGTCGGGCACACGCGTTCGATTCAGCGGCTCTGGTGCCGCGGCTCGGCCGCCAGTGCCACCGCCGGATCCATCGCTGGTCGCCACCCGAATCAGCCGCTCGATGGATCCAGGCAGCGTGCGCGAGGCATCGAAGATCAGCACGGCGCGCGCTGAACTGCCATCGGCCGAAACCCCGAGGATGCCGAACACCGGCTCACCGTTGAGCCGCGCCGTGAACGACGCCTGCACCTGCGAGTCACTTCGGTCGCCGACGGCGTTCAGCACGCGCATCGTCCCGCCGAAGTAGGGCTGCACGCCCTTCACGAGCGCCTGGCCCATGGCTGTGGCGCTGCGGCTGCCATTGAGTGTGGTGGTGAAGACGCTGCCGGAGCCTCCTGTCGGGAGGCTGCGCATTCCGGCTGGCGCGCGAGTTTGCGCGTGCGCGGCGGTGCACGCCAAACCGAGCATGGCGAGGAGGCGAAGTGAGCTGTGTGTCATCGGAGGCTCGAAGTGGAGGGTGAACGCCACGGTCGAGACACACGCGGAGGATGGCAGCGGAGGGGCTCACACTCGTGAATGGCTGAGCTGGTGAGCCGATCTGGCGCCGGATTCCGCGTGAGTGAGTGAGCCTCGCCTGCCGTGCCGGCCGCTCACGTCACTCCCACCGAACCCACACCACACATGGAACCCGCCTTCCGCGATCAGCCAGGCACCGGCGGTGCCAGGTATTGGCGCCGGTCGCGATGGGGCGCCGTCGGCTCAGGGATCACCTTCTTCCTCAGCGGTGTGCTCACCCTGGCCGCCGTCGTCTTCGGGGTATCGCTGCTGATCTCACCCGACAGCACGCTCCGTGGCGGTGAACTCGTCGTCGCCGCACTCGGCCTGCTGGTGTTCATCGGGGTGATGGGAGCGCTGGCGCGCCTTGTGTGGCGTGACATGCGAGGGAAGATGGCGATGTCGATCACGCTCACCGACGCCGGGCTCACGCTGCGCCTGCCACCGGGTCGCTCATTGATTCACGATCCTCCGCGTGTTGCCGAGACGATCGCGTGGAGCGACGTACGGGCCGTCGAGACGCGCCTCGAGATGTATGGCGCACAGGGCATGGCGATGATGAATCGTGTCTACCGATTGAGGCGTCGCGAGGGCGAGCCGGTGTTCCTGTTCGAGGAGCGTGGACTGGAGTCGAATCTGCAGACTGCGTCGATGCGCGCGATCGCCGAGGAGATCGCGTCCCGCGCTGGCAGCACGGTGCGTGAGCTTGGCACGTTCGAGGGTCGCGGTGGCTTCCTCGGCGCGTGGTTCTCCGCACCGCCGGACTGGTCGGCGGCACCGGTGTCGCGAACGCGCCGTGAGGTCCTTCGGAAGCGAATGGCGTTTACCGCGACGACGCTGGGCCTCGTCGTCGCCGTCATGTGGCTGGCGCGGCTCTTCGTGTAGGCAAGCGGGGGTGGTGCCGCGAGGACCAGGTCATGGAATGCCGGCGTCGCGAGCGGTGTCCAACGGACGGCCGCGCTTCCGGCACCGTCAGTCCACCCTTCGAGGCACGTCATGCGTCAACTCCATTCCATCGTCGCGGGCGCTGTCGCCGCGATCATCACTGCGTGCGGACCAGCGGCAACAGCGGTCGAAGACACAACCGCGGTCGCGGGGGCTGTTGGCGTGATTTGTGGCACGAGCAGTTCCGAGTTCAACAGCAGCGCGCGGGTGAACGCGACGAGTACCTCTCGCTGGAGCTGCTCGGCAGGGGTGCGAACGCTGACCGGCAACGGCATTCCCAATCATCCCGTGACGACCGGTGCGTTTGCGACTCCGATGTCGGCGCAAGTCATCAACGTCAGCATGCGATTGATGCCATTGGCCGCCGCGACCGCATCCGGCTCGATCATGACGCCGGGATACGCACTGAACAGCGTGAAGTTCGATCCGGCGACTGCGGGGAGTTGTACCGCGACGGCAACATCGACTGCGCCAGGTGGTGGATGCGTCGCGGCCATGGGCACCGATCCCTGGCGGCTGGAGGCCATCGGCGGTGCTTTCACCTTCGGGACCGACGAGAGCAACGCGCACGTGCAGCCCAACGGTCAGTACCACTACCACGGCCTTCCCGAAGCCTATCTCGCGAAGCTGAACAAGGGCGCGGCGATGACGCTGGTCGGCTTTGCGATCGATGGCTTTCCGATGTACGCACGATATGGCTACTCGACAGCCACCAGTGCTGCCTCCGCGATCCGCGTGATGCAGTCGAGCTACCGTAAAAAGGCGTCACCCGATGTCGGCCGGCCGTCAGTCAGCATCTTCCCGATGGGGACGTTCACGCAGGACTACGAATACGTCGCCGGTTCAGGCGACCTCGATGAGTGCAACGGCCGCACTGGTGTGACACCAGAATTTCCAAACGGCACGTATCACTACTACGTGACGGAGACATATCCGTACGTGCAGCGGTGTGTGAAGGGCGTGACCGGGACGCCCTGATGCGGACCCCGACCCTGATGGTCCTCTTCGTCGTGGCGTGTTGTGCTGCGGTCTCGCCGGCGCATGCGCATCTCATGCCGCGGCAGCACGCGACGGTGAATGTCCGAGACAGCGCCGCTTTCGGCGCCTTCTCGATCCCGGTGGCAGCGCTGACGGGGTGGGATACGAATCGTGATGGTCGCATGTCAGCGACGGAGTTCGCACTGCATCGTGTGGACATCGTGCGTCAGCTGGATGCCGGGATCCTGATTACGAACGGCCACGAACCGGGTCGACGTGACCTCTTGTTGCCGAATGTGGAGTTCGACGAGACGGACACGCTGGCGGCGAACGGCGGGACACACCTGCTGGTTCTGGTCCGTCAGTCGTTCGCGGTCGTGCCCACCGCGCTGCGGCTCGAGCTGCGACTGTTCGGGCCGGCGCTGGACGAGCGCAGCTACCTCGTCAAGGCGACGGCACAGGGTCGGCCCGAAGTCGCAATGCTCACGCGTGACATCCCGTCCCATCTCTTCTTTTCGCCGCGGCACTGGCTCCTCGACTGGTACGAGGCGCCCCTGTTTCGTCGCATCGCTGCCGTTGGCGGTGCAGCGATGCTGGTGTTGTTGGGCGTCGTCGCTGCCCGCTGGCAACGGACTAGTGCGCGTCCACCGGCGGCGCCGCACCCCGTGCTGGCTTGCGCAGCAGCAGGATCGAAGGCGAGACCAACACGAACACCACCAGCACGAACATCCACGCGTCGTTGAAGCTGAGCAGCGTGGCCTGCTGCTGGACCTGCGCGCTGAGGAGCGACAACGCCGCCTGGTGCGCGGTCACGGCATCCATGCCGCGCGACAGGAAGCCGCGCGTCAGCATCTGGAGGCGCTCGTCGGCCAGCGCACTGCCCGGCACGACGGAGGCAATCAGGTCGACACGATGGAGCTGGGCGTGTTTGGCCACCTGATTCGCCAGCACCGCGATGCCGAACGCGCCACCGAGCTGCCGCGAAAGGTTGATCAGGCCCGCTGCCTGCTGCGCCTCGGAGGGCTTGATGCTGGAGTACGCGACGGCATTGATCGGCACGAACAGCAACCCGAGCCCGAAACCGCGCACCAGCAGCGCCGTGCGCACATCGCTTTCACCGGCGGACGTCGTGAGATGACCCATCATCCACATCGAGATCGCGAACAGCACCACGCCGAACAGGATCATCAGCCGTGGATCCGCCTTCGGATTCTTGCCGTTGAGCATCGCGCCGCAGATCAGCGCGGAAATTCCCGTCGCCACGCCACCCGGCAACATCGCGAGGCCGGTCTCCGTCGGCGTGAAATGGAGGATGCCCTGCGCGAACAGCGGAAACAGGAAAACGCCGCCATAGAGGCCAAAGCCGAGCGCCACGAACAAGAACAGCGATGCTGACAGCGCACGGTTCTGCAGCACGCGGAAGTTCACCACCGGATGCGTGTTGCGCGGATGCAGCTCCCACCAGACCATGGACGAGAGCGAGACGGCAGCGACGATCGCCAGCTTCACGATCAGGCCATCCTCGAACCAATCCTTCGCGTTGCCTTCCTCGAGCACGTACTGCAGGCTGCCGACGCCGACGGTCAGCAGGCCGATGCCCCACCAGTCGACGTCGCCGGTGTGCGCCTGTTGGTCTGGCGGATCGCGCAGGAACGAACTCACCAGGAACAGCGAGGCGATGCCGATCGGCAGGTTGATGAAGAAGCACCAGTTCCAGGTGTAGTTGTCGGTGATCCATCCGCCGAGCGTCGGGCCAAGCGTCGGCGCCACGATCACGCCGAGCAGGAACACAGCCTGCACGAGGCCTTGCTCTTCCTGCGGAAATATCTGTCGCAGCGTGGCTTGTGCCGTCGACAACAGTGCCGCACCACCGGCACCCTGGAGGATGCGCCAGAACACCAGCTCGACCAGCGAATGTGACGTGCCGCACAGCACCGACGACACCACGAAGATCACGATCGACGCCGTCAGGTACCTCCGCCGGCCGAATCGCGACGCGAAGAACGCCGTCATCGGCAGGAAGATCACGTTCGCGAGGATGTACCCGGTGCTGACCCAGCCGATTTCTTCCTGCGTGGCGCCCAGGTTGCCCGCCATCTGCGGCAGCGCGACGTTCACGATGGTGGTGTCGAGCACTTCCATGATCGCGGCCGTGATCAAGCCAAGCAAAATCAGCCAGCGATACTTTCGCACGAACGCCGCTGCGGCTTCAGCTCTCGCCGCAGGTGTGTCGAGGAGTCCGGTCGCGGCCAGCGCGCCCGGTGTGGAACGTGAAGTCATCAGGTGAAGCTACGGATGACTACAAGGCCAAGCGTCAAGTGCACGAGCGAATTGCTGATACATCGCGGCTGCTGCGTCGCGAGTCTCACATGCAGCTTCATGAAACGCTGTTCATGCGTTGCTAGTGAACTCGCGCACGTTGTCCGCGGCCTGGATACACCCCGTCGACGACCACACCGTTGCTCACAACCGCCACACCATTCACCAGCACGTGCCGAAAGCCGACGGATGGCAGGGCTGGCTTCTGATATGTCGAGTGATCCGTGACCGTCGCGGCATCGAACACTGATATATCCGCATCGGCGCCAACGCGGATGCGTCCCTTGTTCCTGAACACCGGAGCCAGTTGCTCGAGTCGTTGGGCCGGCAGCAACGTCATCTTCCGGATGGCTTCCAGCAGCGTGAGTTGCTTGCTCTCGCGCACGTAATATCCAAGCACACGAGCGAACGTGCCGGCGGCACGCGGATGACCGACACCATTCATCACGCGACCGTCACTCGCGATGGCCGTCAGCGGGCTGGTGATGGCAAGTGCTTCCATCGCTGGTGTGTTCACGAAGAGGATCACGACCTCGCCGGGCTTCCGATTGGCGATGAAGCTTGCGCGTGTGAGGCGTTCGCCGGTGCGAGCGAGCATCAACGTCCCGAGGAGGCTATCGGGCCCGTTGGCGTAGCGGTCCAGCAGCGGCGATGCGAGCTCCGTCATGCCGGCGATATATGGATACGCCTCCGTCGTGACATCGATGCCGCGGCTGCGCGCCTCGGCGATCATGGCCAGTGTGCGCGGCGTGGCTTCCAGGCTGGTGGAGTTGAGGTGCACGATGTGCAGTGGCGCACCCGTGATTGCACTTGCTGCGATCACTTCCATGTACGACTCGACCGAACTACCCGGGTCTGTTTCACCCCACGAGCGGGTGTGCACGAATACCGGCGCATGGCGGCGCGCAGCGCTGCGAAACGCCTCCAGCACCTCGTACTTGGTGGCTGCGGGCGTGTACTGCAGCCCCATGCCGACGCCGAGCCCACCCGCATCGAGGCCGGCATCGATCAAGCGGCGCATGGCCGCGATCTGGTCGAAGTTCGCGATGTTGTGGCCCGCAGAATCGAGTGGCAGCAGCGTTCCGGCGGCCACGCCAGCGTCATGCATCACCGCCATGCGCGCCTTGATGTGACTGGCGGCTGCGCCAAAGTTGATGAGCGCCTTGCCCGTGCGCGCCGCGTAGAACGCAGGCACATCGGCGGTGCCCGCTTCCAGTTCGAGGGCAGTGGTGACTCCGTCCAGTGCGAAGAGGCGATAGTTCTCGTCGTTCTGGCCGTGCGCGTGCAGGTCGATGAAGCCCGGCGCCACCACCAGGCCACGCGCATCGATCACCTGCTTGCCGGCAAGCGGCGTGGCGCTGATGGCCGCAATGCGTCCGCTCCGGATGCCGACGTCACGTACGGCATCGAGTCGTGATTCCGGATCGATCACGCGCCCGCCGCGGATCACGACGTCGAAGGCGCCCTGCTGGGCTGGGACGGCGCGCGCGGCCAGCACGGCGGCGGCGAGGAGAGCCATGGCACAGCGGTGCATGCAGGAACTCCAACACGTGACGAGGAAGCCAGCGGGGCGTAGGCGAGAACATCAAGGGCGCGGTGAGGATCCACAAGGTCGTGGTCCGCCGCGCCCATCATGCCCGCCATCACGATTCCAACCGCGATTCCAAATCACCACACCCGCAAAATCAGGCCTTGGCCTTCTCGGCCGACACCGGGCCCGTGACCTGCGTTCGCAGCGCGCGCGCCTTATCCTCTCCGTCCAGTCCCGTCACCAGCTCCTTCAGCATGCCATCGTGGATGTCGTACACGATTCCGTGCAGGATCGGGCGGCGCCCCTTCCCCCATGCACGCTGCACCACCGGCGTCCGGGACAGCTGAAACACCTGCTCCACCACGTTGAGCTCCACGAGGCGGTGGGCGCGGGCATCGTCATCAGGCAGTGCATTGATCTCATCGGCGTTCCACCGGTGCACGTCACGCACCACGTGCAGCCAGTGGTCCACCACGCCGTGGCCTTGCGGCGAGAGCGAGGCCCGCACGCCGCCGCAGCCATAGTGCCCGCAGACCAACACGTGCTTCACGTCGAGAAACTCGACCGCGTACTCGAGCGCCGCCAGCATGCTCAGATCGTTGGGGTGCGCCTGGTTTGCGATGTTGCGGTGGGTGAAGATCTCGCCAGGCTTTGCGCCGGTGAGCAGCTCGGCGGGCACCCGTGAATCGCAACAGCCGATGAAGAAGAAGTGCGGCTGCTGGCCCGCGGCACGGCGTTCGAAGTAGCCGGGATCCGTCTGGCTGATGCTGGTGGCCCAGGCGCGGTTTTGCTCGAAGAGGTTCTTGTAGTTCTGCATCGATCAGTGCGAATGGGTGGGTGTCGTCGGGGCGGCCGGGATGTTCACCAGGCGGTAGTCGATGCCGCGCAGCGCGGCGGTCGCCGTGAATTCGTGCAGTTGCTCGAGCACGTCGTAGTCGAATCGCGTCGTGTGCGTTCCGTCGATCTCGATGCGGCTGCCATCCGGAAGGTCACTCAGCGTCCGCTCGATGTTGGCCTTGCTGAGGAACGTGGCCTGATCGGGCAGGCGATAACGCGTCAGCACCGCACCGCGCGGACTGATCACCTGCAGCGCTGGCTGGCGCAGGTACTGCGCGAGGATGAACATCGCCGCCACCGCCAGGCCAATCGCGATGCCCACCAGCAGGTCGGTCAGCACGATGGCGAGGACGGTCACCACGAACGGGATGAACTGTGAACGGCCCAACGACCACGCAGTGCGGAACAGCGCCGGCGCCGCCAGCTTGAAGCCGGTGTAGAGCAGCATGGCCGCCAACGCCGCCAGCGGAATCAGGTTGAGGAACGTCGGGATGGCGAGCACGAAGGCGAGCAGGAAGACACCGTGCAGGATCGCAGACCAGCGCGTGCGTGCACCGGCATCGATGTTCGCCGCGCTGCGCACGATCACGCCGGTCAGCGGCAATCCGCCAATCAAGCCGGAGATCGTATTGCCGATGCCCTGCGCCAGCAGCTCGCGGTTGGTATCTGACTCGCGCTTGAACGGGTCCATCTTGTCGGTGGCTTCGAGGCTGAGCAGCGTCTCGAGGCTGGCGACGATGGCGATCGTCAGGCCCAACCGCCATGTCGCGAGGCGCGTGATCGCACTCCAATCGGGCATCGAAAAGAAATTCAGCCAATCACTCGGTGACTCGGCCACCGGCAACTGCACCAGGTGGGTCGACCGGATTGCCAGTGAAGGAAAGGATGTCGCGAACAGCGCGTTCAGCCCGATACCAAGCAGCACGACCACCAGTGGTGCCGGCACAACCTTGAGCTTCTTCAGCGCCGGTCGGGACCAGAGGACAAGCACCGCCAACGCGATCGTTGCAATGATGACCGCGCCAAGCTGCACGTGCTGCAACACCTCGCCGAGTGCGGAGAACGTGGTTCCGGCGCCGGGCTGGATGAAGGATTCATCGCCCTCGAAGTCGGCGTCGAATCCCACGGCATGCGGGATCTGCTTCAGGATCAGGATGATGCCGATCGCGGCCAGCATTCCCTTGATCACGGCGCTGGGGATGTAGTAGCCGATCACGCCGGCGCGCGCGATGCTGAAGGCCACTTGCAGCAGTCCACCGATGACCACCGCGACGAGGAAATTCTCGAAGGATCCCAACGTCGTGATGCCCGCCACCACGATGGCCGTGAGACCGGCCGCGGGACCACTCACCATCAGCTGTGAGTTCGAGAGCAAGCCAACCACGATGCCGCCGAGCACACCGGCCACGATCCCGGAGGCGAGTGGCGCACCTGAGGCAAGCGCGATGCCCAGGCAGAGCGGCAGTGCGACGAGCACGACGACGAGCGATGCCGGGAGGTCGGCCTTCCAGCTATCGCGCAGCGATGGCGCGGCATGAAGACGGGCGGTCATCAGCTGTGGTGGTTCAATGATGATGCAGGGTGCCGCGCGTGAATGCGCTGGCGGGGTCACAACCACGGGGCGCCCCCGTCAGGGCTCGCCTCGTGATGTGTCGGCTAACGTACGCAAACCCAGCCGCTGATAGCTGCATCTCAATTGGATTGTTACCGGTCGGCGGCATTCCACTAAAGCTGGGTCCGCTAAGGGGCGCTTGTCGGGGGCGGCGAGGGGCGCGGTCGCCTGACGGTCAGCCGATGGCGTGGCACCGAATGTCGATCGGGAGCGGGGTGTCAGCGGCGTCGGTAATCGTGACGCGCACAGCGTCGTAGCCAGTGGCGTTTGCGCTGGTTGGCGCAGGCACCTCGATCAGCCGCCGATAGCCAATCGTCGTCCCGCTGGCCACCTCCGCCCAGCGTCCCGCTGCGCGCAGTTCGACGCGATAACCCGCAATGTGCTGGCCACGGGCGATGTCCTCGCGTAGATCGATGATCGCCACCCGCGACCCGGTGTGCAGCAGCGCCTCTGCGGTCGCCGCGTGTGTCCCCTGTCGCTGCCATCGCATCGATCCCTTTCGAACCACATCGGCACGAAACATCGCATCCAGCTGTGCGCGCATCGCGAGCAGGCTGGCGACATCGCTCGACTGGAAGAGACCATCGCGCGCCGGTGGCACGTTCAGCAACAACTTCGAGTTGCGACCGACCGAGGAGAAATAGAGCTGCACCAGATCCGTCGCCGAGCGCACCTTGGCATCTTCGGCGGGATGATGAAACCAGCCGGGGCGAATCGAGACGTCGGTTTCCCCAGGCCGCCAGACCGTGCCATCGCGATCGCCATCCTGCAGGGATCGCATCACTTCATCGCCACTGACGCCGGGCGCGGTGACGATGCGTGGATCCACGGTCGACCAGTTGGTGGTGCCAGCCGCGCCCCGCTCATTGCCGATCCATCGGACATCGGGCCCCGCGTCGGAGAACATGACCGCCTGTGGCTGCAGGCGACGCACGGTGCCCCAGTTGCGCGCCCAGTCGTACGTCTGCCGCTTGCCGTTTGGCCCCTCGCCGTTGGCGCCGTCGAACCAGACTTCGTGAATGGTGCCGTAGTGCGTCAACAGCTCCGTGAGCTGCGCGATGTAGAAGTCGTTGTAGCGCGGCGAGTCACCGTAGACGGAGGCGTTCCGGTCCCACGGCGACAGGTAGAGGCCGGGCTTCAATCCCTCTGCGCGGCAGGCGTCGACAAATTCGCGGACCAGATCGCCCGTACCGTTGCGCCAGGGGCTGGACGCCACGCTGTAACTCGTCGTCTTCGTCGGCCAGAGGCAGAATCCGTCGTGATGCTTCGCGGTCAGGATCATGGCGCGAAATCCTGCGGCGCGCGCGGTCCGTGCCCATTGACGAGCATCGAGAGCCGACGGATTGAAGATCGACGGCGACTCGGTGCCGTCGCCCCACTCACGGTCGGTGAAGGTGTTGACGCCGAAGTGCACGAACATCGCCAACTCGTCGCGCTGCCACTCGAGTTGCGCACGGGTTGGGCGCGGGCGGGGGATCGCCCCAGATCGCGGCGCGGGTTGGCTGGCGCGCCCCTGTCGTGCGCCGAGGAGGGCCGCGCCAGACGCCGCCGCGAGGAGAAACTGACGTCGATCGATGGTCATCCCTGCATACTAGCCCGGCCGCTTTCAGAAGGCGGGCGGCAGGGTGTTGTTGCGGATGTCGCGCTGCCCGTTGGCCACACCGAAGCCCACGCTCACACCAAAGGCCAGCGCGGTCCCAGCCCCGATGAGTGGCAGGAGCGCGACGACCGGCGTGGCGATCAGGGCGGCGCCGGCGCCAGCAATGATCGGGGCCCAGAACGACTGGGCAGCGGTCACGAAGCGGAGCCGCTCGCGCATGAAGGTGCGAGCCTGTGAGTAGCCCACG
This sequence comes from uncultured Gemmatimonadaceae bacterium, assembly GCA_963740355.1. Classification (GTDB taxonomy): domain Bacteria; phylum Gemmatimonadota; class Gemmatimonadetes; order Gemmatimonadales; family Gemmatimonadaceae; genus JACMLX01. The sequence goes on along the minus strand of CAVUDW010000003.1, from coordinate 2,217,315 downwards.
TAGGTGAGGGCGAGGCTGGCGGCGTATGCGAGCAGGGTGAACATGGTGGTGCTCCTCCAAGGGACTGTCCGATGCTGCAGGTCGAGCTCTGTGGGAACGTACGAGTGGTGTGGTACCGAGTTTCGGGGGCAGTAAATTTGCGTGTCTTGACACTCAATCGCACAACACATAATATTCAATCCATGACCGCTGACCTTCGTGACGAGATCCGTCAGGCGCGCCCATTCGGGAGCCTCCAGCAGGAGGCATTCCTGAACCTGGGCCGAACCGCCGCGGCGCTGGAGCATGGAATGGAGCAGCTGCTCAAGCCGTACGGGGTGAGCCTGCCGCAATACAATGTGCTGCGGATCCTGCGCGGTGCAGGCGTTGACGGGCTCTGCCGCAATGAAATCCGAGACCGGCTGATAGCCCGGATGCCAGACGTGACTCGGATGCTCGATCGCATGGAATTGATGGGGTTGGTGAGACGGGAGCGTTCCAGCGAGGACCGCCGACAGATGAACACCTTCCTCACCGATGCTGGTGCGGCGCTGCTCCAACGGCTCGACCGACCGATTGAAGAGGAACACGAAAGGCAATTAAAGCATCTCTCGGAGGAGCAGCTGCGGACGCTGATTACCCTCTCGACGCTCGCCCGCCAGTCGGCGGAGTAATCGTTCAGCGCCACCAAACTGCTTTCATTGCTTTGTTACGTGTTGTCACACCAAATTAACTTCTGGCGCTTCAACGCGCCATCAATGCGCCGCCATATAGACACTTGCAAGATATCTGAGAAAAATCAACACTCGGAGTTTGGTATGGGCACAACCCTGAACGACATCTTCGGTGGAACCGGCAACACCGCGCCCGCCGCGACTGACAGCTACGGAATTCGGCCAAACGGCTATCGACTGCCTGAGTCGACCACGATCCAGAGCGTCGTGCTTCAGGTGACGAACCTCGAGCGGTCGCGCGAGTTCTACGAAAATGTGCTGGGCTTTCACGCCATCGCGCTCGCAGACGGTCGCGCCACACTCGCCGATCAGGGCAGCAACCAGGGTCTGATCGAACTGGTCGAGAACCGAGCCGGTCGACCGAACAGTGCGAAGAAGACACTCGGCCTGTACCACGTCGCGATTCTGTTGCCGAGTCGCGCAGACCTTGGACGGTTCCTCCACCACCTGCAGGTCGTTGGGGCACGAGCAGGTGCAGGCGACCACCTGGTGAGCGAGGCGCTCTATCTCCAGGATCCGGACGACCTGGGCATCGAGGTCTACGCCGATCGGCCACGGTCGGCGTGGCGGAGCAGGAATCGTGAGTTGGTGATGGCCACCGATCCTGTCGATGTGCGCTCACTCCTCGCCGCCGCCGGTGACGCCGCGTGGATCGGAATGCCGCTCGGCACGACCGTTGGCCACGTCCACCTGCACGTCGGTGACCTAGAGTCAGGCGCCCGCTTCTACGCCGACGCGATCGGCTTCGACAAGGTCGTGTGGTCGTATCCGGGGGCGCTGTTCCTGGCAGCCGGTGGATATCACCATCACCTGGGCACCAACACCTGGGCGGGCGCTGGCGCCCTGCCGGCAGGCGCCGATGATGCCCGGTTGCTGGAATGGACGCTGGTGGTGCCGACGATCCGCGACGTGCAGGCAGTTGGCGCCAGCCTGCGGGCCATGGACTTCCCGGCCGTCGAGGAGAATGAACACCTGATCACGGTCGATCCGTGGGGCACGAGGCTGCGCATCCGCGCTGCGACTGAGGTCGTGGGCGGCTGATCGGCGCCAACGGCGCGCGCCGCAGAGTCCTCTCGGGCAAGACACAAAAAGCCAGGCACCAGTCAGAAGCGCTGACCGGTGCCTGGCTTTCCTGGCGCAATGATACGGCGTGCTGGGCGAGCCGTCTCCGACGCTTACGGCTTCGGCTCGAGTTCGCGCAGCCAGACGTTGCGATAACGCACCGGGTGCCCGTGGTCCTGTAACGAGATCGGAAGGCGATCCGCATGCTTCGTGTACGACGGGCGAGAGCCGTTGGCCGTCGGTCCGACCAACTCCATGTTGTCCTGGATCAGCACACCGTTCAGAAACACGGTGAGGCGTGCGGCCGATTCCAGCGACCCATCGGCCTTGAAACGTGGACGGTGATACACGATGTCGTACACCTGCCATTCGCCTGGCGCGCGCGTGGCGTTCACCAATGGCGGAAACTGGCCGTACAGTGCGCCTGCCTGTCCGTCGGCGTACGTGACGTTGTCGCGCGAATCGAGCACCTGCACTTCATATCGGCCATCGGCGAAAAACACGCCGCTATTGCCACGATCCTGTCCCTTGCCGACCGGCGGATTCGGTGAGGTCCACTCGATGTGCAACTGAACATCGCCGAACGCATCGCGGGTGCTGAGCGTACCGCTGCCGGGGACCGCGACGAAGACACCGTTGTCGACGCGCCACTTGGATGGTCCGCCGGCCGATGTCCACTTGTCGAGCGACGATCCGTTGAACAACACGACCGCATCGCTGGGTGGCGCAATGGTGTATTGCGCGCCCGGCTGCACGATCGCGGGATGCGGGCGCTCCTCAGAATGTTGGGGCCACGAACTGAGCTTGGATTGCGCAGAGAGTGACGCGCCGCACATCGCGATCGCAGTGAACGAGAGAGCTAGTTTCATGGCGTGGCCCACATGATGAGGAAGCATGCGCGTGAGTACGAGAGGTGGCAGTCGCCGGAGCGGCATCGGTAGCGCTGACAAGGCGGAGCCGATGCCGTCGGACACAATGTATGTGCAGGACAACGGTGAGCGGACCGCGTACTCGAGGGCACAGCTCGGGTACACGCTGGCGGTGCTGTTCGCGATGAACTTTATGAACTTCTACGATCGACAGGTGATCGGCGCGGTCGGCGAGAAGATCAAGCAGGAGTGGCAACTGAGTGATGGCCAGCTCGGCAGCCTGACCACCGCGTTCGTGCTGCTGTACGCGCTGGTGGGCATTCCGTTCGGTCGCCTTGCCGACACTGGAAAACGACGATTGATGCTCAGTCGAGGCGTGGTGGTGTGGAGCGCCTTCACTGCGTTGTCCGGCGCTGCGGGCAGCTTCTTCTGGCACTTTCTGTCGCGCATGGGTGTCGGTGTCGGTGAGGCGAGTCTGGCGCCGACGGCGAACTCCCTCATCGCCGACCTCTTCCCGCCGCGCCTGCGGGCGCGCGCAATCAGCATCTTCATGCTCGGCTTGCCGTTGGGCCTCGGCGCGAGTTACCTGATCAGCGGCCTGATCGCGAAGGCGACCGGCGGATGGCGGCCCGCACTGTACGTCGCGGCGGTGCCTGGCTTCGTGTTGGCCGTTCTCGCGCTCTTCATCGCCGAGCCGATCCGGCAGGGCGCTGCCGTGACGACGGCGCTTCCACCCACGTCTGCGGCGGATTCGATTCGCGCCATCCTTCGCATCCCGACGATGTGGTGGATCATCGCGTCGGGTGCGCTGATGAATCTCGTGCTGTATTGCGTCAGTGCCTTCTCGACCTCGTTCTACATCCGCTACCACGGCCTCGACATCGACTACGCCAATCGATTCAACGCGATGGTGTTCGGGTTGGGCGGCGGGTTGGGCATGGTGTTGGGCGGCTGGCTTGGTGATCGCGCCGGCAGGAAGGGGGCGGCGGGACGGCTTCGACTGGCGACCCTGGGCTGCCTCATCGCGGCGCCCCTGTTCTGGCTGGCCCTCGAGCAACCGCGAGGCGACGCGTGGGGTTTCGCGGGCTATCTCTTCGCGGCGGTGCTCTCGATATATCTCTATTACAGCACCGTGTACGCAGCCATCCACGACATCGTGCCGGCCGCGATGCGCGGGATGGCGATGAGCGTGTACTTCTTCGTCTTCTACATCTTCACGGCGATTGGGCTGGTGTTCTTTGGTCGGCTGAGTGACAGCATGGCCGCACGTGCGCTCGCCTCAGGCGTGACGCCGGCCGAGAGCCGCGCGTTGGGGCTGCACGATGCCATGTACGTGATGCCACTGTTCTGCGCGGTGCTGGTCGCCGTGCTGTACGTTGCCTCCCGCACGGCGTCGCGGGACGCGGCCCGGGCGGCGGTCGTGACGTCCTGAGGCCCCCCTCCCGGGAGAGAGCGCGTGCGCATTCGGTCAAGTCGGCTCGTGGCGGGTGCAGTCTGCATGCTCGGCGCGGGCATGTTTCTCCGGCCGTCCGCTTTTGCGGCGCAGACGGCTGGTGCGGTGTCGCAGGCGACGGTCGAGGTGCCGGACTGGCTCTATCCACGACCGTCGGCCGGTCCAACGCCCGTCTTCGACTCGGTCACGCCGCTGCACGTTCCGCACAGTCGTGCGACTTTCGTCGAAAAGCAGCTGCATAACCTGTACTTCGCACCCGACTGGACGCCGTCTACGCATCCGTCGATGCCCGCCCCTGTGGCGCTCGGTCGTCGGCCAGCGGTGTATGCCTGCGCCTATTGCCACATGCCTGATGGCAATGGAAGACCCGAAAACGCCTCGCTCGCTGGGCTGCCTGCCGCCTACATCATTCAGCAGGTGGCCGACATCAAGTCGCACGCGCGACATGGTGCGTTCAGATCGGCGTACGCGCCGAACGACAACATGCAGATCGTGGCGGACAACGCGACCGATGAGGAAGTCGCGATTGCGGCTGCCTACTTCGCATCGCTCACGCTCCGCCAGCGGACCGTAGTCCGTGAGGTCGATCGCGTCCCGAAAATGGTTCCGGTACTGGGTCTCTATCGCCGCATTCCCGGCGCCGAAAGCGAGCCGTTGGCTGGCCGCCTGCTGGAGTCACCGGACAACTACGACCTGCACGAGTGGCGCGACCCTGGCGTGCGATACACTGCCTTCGTCCCCAAGGGGAGCATCACGCGCGGTCGTGCCATCGCCGCCCGCGCGGTTGCCGCCGGCGGATTGACTTGTGCCGGATGCCACGGGCCGCAGCTGCATGGGGTGGGCGTCATTCCACCCCTCGCTGGTCGGTCACCTGGCTACCTGGTGCGACAGCTTCTGGCCTTCAAGGCTGGAACACGTGCCACGCCGACCGGTGCGCCGATGCAGTCGGTGGCGAATGCGCTTTCGCTCGACGAGATGATCGCCGTCTCGGCATACCTCGCATCGCTCAGTCCTGTACGCTGACTTTCGGTTGTACCGTCACCTTTCACTCGCTTCAGTCATGTCATCCCAGCCGTCAGATACGTCGCTTACGCGCCGTGATTTTCTTGCCCGCACCGGCGCCAGCGCCGCACTCCTCGCCGCGACACCGCTCCTTGCGGGTGCAGCTTCCTCAACGGCCGCTGCTGACAGCCCGAGCGCGCCACGTGCACCCGAGCCGAAGACCTATCCAATCGGCATCGAGATGTTCGCGGTGCGTCGCTCCCAGCAGGCTGACCTGCCCGGCACGTTGAAGTCGCTGAAGGGATACGGCTACGATGCGGTGGAGTTCTTCGCGCCGTACCTCGGCTGGACATTCCCGCGCGCGAAGGAAGTGCGGACGATGCTCGATGATCTCGGGCTGCGCTGCTATTCGACGCACAACAGCATCGCCTCGCTCACGCCCGGCGACACGATGACGAAGGCGATCGAGATCAACCAGATCCTTGGCGCACGGCACATCATCCTTGCATCGCCGCCGATGAACACCGGCACGGCCGATGAGTGGAAGGCCTTCGCCGGCAAGCTCACCGCCGCATCCGATGTGCTGCGCCCGCACGGCCTGCTGGCGGGTTTGCACAATCACGATGCCGAATGGGCGAAGGTGGACGGCAACCAGCGGGTGATGGACCTGATTGCGGCCAATACGCCAGCGGACTTCGTGCTGCAACTCGACGTGGGCACCTGCGTGAAGGCCGGCGCCGATCCGGTCGCGTGGATCAACGCTAACCCCGGCCGAATTCGGAGTGCACACTTGAAGGACTGGGCTCCGGGCACCGAGGCAGACGAGAAGTCGTACCGTGTGCTGTTCGGCGAAGGAATCTCGCCGTGGAAGCCGATCATGGCGGCACTGGAATCGGTGGGCGGCGTGGAGTTCTACCTGATGGAGCAGGAAGGCAGCCGCTTCTCGGAACTCGAGACGGCGCAGAAGTGCCTCACCAGCTGGAAGGCGATGCGGCGCTCGCGGTAACGAACACGGTCGATGGTCATCGATGGCACCACCCCGACACGAGGGATTTGCGCATGAGTGAACGCTTCGGAGTCCTGGCACGCACCGTCTCGGGCAGCGGTGTGCTGCACCAGTTGACGGGAGTGATCGCGAAACACGAGGGCGACATCGCGTCGGTCGAAATCCTGGGTACGCGTGATGGTGAGACGTCGCTCTACTTCGAGATCGAGCTTCCGGGTGAGTCCGAGGCGATGCTGGCTGACATGCGCAGTCTCTCGATCGTGCGCGGCATCGACAAGTTGGCCACGCTGCAGATGATCTATGGCAAGCGGATCATCATCATGGGTGGTGGAGCGCAGGTGGGGCAGGTGGCGATCGGTGCGATCTCGGAGGCGGATCGCCACAACATTCGTGGCGAGCGCATTTCCGTCGACACGATCCCGTTGGTGGGTGAGGCACCTTTGGCCGCCGCGGTGCGTGCCGTGGCACGCCTGCCGCGTGCCTCAGCGCTGGTGCTGGCTGGCGCGCTGATGGGGGGCGACATCGAGAAGGCCGTGCGCGAGGTTCGCGCGCAGGGGCTGCTGGTGGTGAGTCTCAACATGGCCGGCAGTGTGCCGGATGCGGCAGACCTGGTGGTGTCGGATCCGGTGCAGGCGGGCGTCATGACGGTGATGGCTATCGCAGATACCGCAAAGTTCACCGTCGCCCGGTTGGCGCGTCGAGTCTTCTGATGCGGCGGCTGATCCGGCGGTGCGCCGTTCTTGCGGCGCTCGGCACCGCTGCCAGCGGGGCGGACGGCCAGGTCCTTCGCAATGCGCACGTCCGAGCGCAGTTCGGTCCACGCGGACTGACTGCGCTCGCTGGTGTGCAGGACCGCATCGCGCATCAGCTTCGGAGTGATGACTTCGCGATCACGCTTGCCACGCAGGTGATCGACAGCCGCCGACTGGCCGCACCGACGAAGGAGGTGCTGGCGGATCGCGTCGTGTATCACTGGAAGTCCGCGACGTTCAACGTCGATGTGACATACGAACTGCACCCGGGCTGGCGGTTCGTGAGCAAGACCCTCTCGGTCGCGTCGCTGGCTGCGAAGAGCTTCAGCGTTGGTGAGGTGACGCTGTTCCGCTCGCGGCTGGCAGAGACGCCCGTGAGTGTCTTCCGACCGCAGAGTGCACAGGCGTCGCTTGGCACGGCGGAGTACGGCGCCGCGATTCGCGTGCGCGGCAGGCGCTCGTTGCTGATGATTGCGCAGAACCCGTTCCTGCACGTGGGTGTCGCGGGCCGCGAGATCACGCTCAGTTACACGCCGGACATGGAGTGGCGCGCGCAGTACGGCACCTACACAACCGACCGCGGGCTGCTGGCGCCTGTCGCCTTGTCAGGCCGCACGATACCGCTCGCGATGACGGCTGAGTGGCGAACAGTGGAGAAGGGCACGCCTGGGCTCGACGAAGCGGAGGTCGCGGCATTCACCGGCATGGTGCGTTCCCTGATTCTCTTCGAACCGAAGGCGCCGTTGAACGTGTTCGTGGGCTGGTGCGCAAACGACTACCAGGTGGATGTCGGGACGGCCGAGGGACGCGCGGAATACAAGCGGATCTTCGACCAGGCGGCAGCCGTCGGCGCGCAGTATGTGCTGTATGCGCCATCCAATTCTGCAGTGTCGCGTCGAGAGGAGAGTGTTGACGACTGGAGCTGGGAGCATGTGCTGTGGCTCGGGCTCGGGCAGAAGATCCGCCGCGATGAGTGGAACCCACGCACCAGCGAAATTCCGCCGAGTATTCGCGAGATGCTGGACGCCGCGCGCGACCGCAAGCTGAAGCTGCTGGCATACGTGTATCCAGTGCTGCCGTTTTCGCAGAATGCCGAGTGGCTGGTGCCGTCCCGTCGTGACCCGAAGCGGAAGGCGGCGAACCTCGGTAATCGTGCGTTGCAGGACTGGCTGATCGAGGAACTGGTGGCGTTCCATGATCGCACCGGCATCGCGGGCTACTCCTTCGACCACACCTTCCTCACCTACGACGGCGCCAGTCGATACGCGCAGTGGTACGGCTGGCGGCGGGTGATGGAGGAACTGCGCCGACGGATTCCGGACATCGTAATCGACGGGCGGCAGGCGCATCACCTGTATGGCCCGTGGAGTTACCTGGCAGGGAGCTATCCGCACCCGACGTTTCACGACGAGCAGCCGGAAAGCTTCACGCCGTATCCAGACCTCCACTTCGACCGCGTCTCGGCCAATCGCGAGCGCTACACGGCATATCGGTATCGGAACTACGAGTTCACGCCGAACGAGTTGGTGCCGGGATTCATGACGCACCAGACGCCGCGGCTGGATGAGACGGACGACATGCCGCAGGCGAATACGGCCGATCGTGGCCGCGTGATCCTCCCGTTCCGCACTCGCGACTGGGACTACCTCGGCTGGCGGTATTCAGTGCTGTCGTCGATTGCAGTGGGGGGCTGGAACAACGTGATCAACATGCTGCCGGCGCGTGACTCGGCGGAGAACGCCAACTTCAGCACGGCTGACAAGGCGTGGTTGCGTGGGTGGCTGGAGTGGACGGCGACCAACAAGGACCTGCTTCGGCATACGCGGCAGATTCTCGGGCAGCCCGGGCTGGGCAAGGTCGATGGCAGCGCGATGATCGATGGTGATCATGGGTATGTCTTTCTCTTCAATCCGGATCCGCGCCCACTCGGTGCGCAGGTCGTGCTGGATGCGACGATCGGGCTGACGACGCGTGCGGAGTACGTCGTGCGTGAGGTCTATCCGCTGCCTGGACGGGCAATCGCCTCGCGAAAGTTCACGCGATGGAAGCGTGGCGATACTCTCCGGGTTGGCGTACACGGTGGCGGTGCACGTGTGTTCGAGATCTCACGTGCCCCCTCGCTGGTGACGTCGGCGGTCGTCGTGAATGGAACCGGCATCGCGAGGATCGCCGGTGACACGCTGGTGGTGGACAGCGTGGTTGGGGAATTGGGATCGACGGAGTCACTCGTCGTCTCCGTACCCACTGCCGCGCGGATTACGCACGCACGCGTGAATGGCCGTACCGTAGACCATTTCTCGCGCCGTGATGGGCTGGCGCGATTCCTGGTGCGATTCGGCGAGCAGTCGCTGGTCCCGATGCACCCGGTGACGTGGTGGGATTCGACCTTCACCGGCGGGCGTGTGACCGGCGAGTTCTCGATTCCGCAGAATATATTGGCGCAACTTCGCGCGCGTCGCGCGGCCTGGCCGATTTCATGGACAGCAGTGGATTCGCAAACTTCCTGGCTCGCGCCTGAACGGCTATTGTTGTGGGCGCCCATCGTGAGCGCGAACGACAGCATGACCGCGCGTCTCACTATCGATGGCCAGCCAGTGGAGTTCAGGAAGGCCTACACATCGATCCAGACGGAGCGCAGCACGTTCACCGGGTTCTACGCCGACATCTCGTCACTCGCGCCCGATCGGTACCACCAATTCGTGCTCGAGCTGTCCACGTTGCCGCGAGGACGGTTCCTCGGCCTCTACTTCGAGAACATCGAACCGGTGTATGTCGCGGGCACGGTCGAGCACTGATCCACCATCGGGCATCGATCGCTCGAGCACACAACTGCATCTGCCCCACGCAGGCGCGCTTGCGATGAGCAGTTGCAGTTGCTGCCGGCTTGACAGCTCTATTCGTTCGTCTTCACGACGCCAAAGGTAAAGACGGTGCGCGAGCGATACTCAGCACCCGGCCGCAGGATCGTCGATGGGAACTTTGGCTGATTTGGTGAGTCGGGGAAATGCTGCGTCTCGAGGCAGAAGCCGGTGCGGTGCTGATAGACGTGGCCGCTCTTGCCTGTGATCGTACCATCGAGAAAGTTGCCGGTGTAGAACTGGATGCCTGGCTCAGTCGTGGCGACATCGAGTGTGCGACCGCTCACCGGGTCAACGACTCGTGCGGCGTGCGACATGCCGTCGCCGCTGCGGGTCAACACGAAATTGTGGTCATACCCGCCAGCGATCTTCAGCTGTGCGTCGGGTTCGCCGATGTGAGCGCCGATCGCGGTCGGCTTGCGCAAGTCGAATGGCGTACCCGCGACCGACTGCTTCACGCCCGTCGGGATCAACGTGCTGTCCACCGGCGTGATGGTGTCGGCGTCGATCGCGATCTTGTGGCCGAGGATGTTGCCGCTGCCTTCGCCGGCGAGGTTGAAGTACGTGTGCTGACTGAGGTTGATCGGCGTCGCCTTGTCGCTGGTGGCGCTGTAGTCGACCGCAAACTCATTGTCGTCGGTCAGCGTGTACGCCACGCGCACTTTCACGGTGCCAGGGTAGCCTTCCTCGCCATCCTTGCTGGTGTACGTGAAGACGACGCCGACCTTGCCGGCGCTATCCCACGGCTCGCCGCGCCACATCACCTTGTCGAAACCGACCAGGCCGCCGTGCAATGCGTTCGCCCCATTGTTCACAGCCAGCTTGTACGTCGCACCGTCGAGCGTGAACTGTCCCTTGGCGATCCGGTTGGCGTACCGACCGACGATGGCGCCGAAGTACGGCGTCGACTTCAGGTAGCCGTCGAGACTGTCGTAGCCAAGCACGATGTCAGCGAGTGCATCGTTGCGGTCGGGCGTGCGCAGCGATGTGATGATCCCGCCGTAGTCCATCGCTCGCAGTTCGACGCCATGACCGTTCGTCAGGGTGTAGATGCTGACCGGCTGGCCCGACGGCAACTTGCCGAACGGGGCCTTCGCGAATCGTGCCTTCGGCGTGCCGGGCTGCGGCGTCTTGTCACCGGACATGCAGGCTTGCTGGGTGAGGAGAACGATGGCGCTGGCAGTGACGCCAGCGAGGCGCGAGATGGAGCGACGAGTCATGGATGTGCCTGCGTGAACGAGACCAGCGTGGACGTGTAGCCGTCGGCCGTTGCGCCCGCGACCGGGAATGTGATCGTGACCGACCGTGTTACGCTATTGCCCAGCGTCGCAACCAGTGCCGCGGCACCGTTCGAAGCGCGCGCTTCGACCACCGTGGTGGCATTCCGTGACGGTGGCGTGAGCCGAAAGATGTAGCTGCGTCCGGCCAGGCCTTCGAGTGTGACCTGATACGGTGCTCCTGTCGCATCGTCGAGGCGCTCGCTGACGACACGTGGTGCCGTGGAGCGCGCACCGACGGCCGGCACCATTGGCGGCGGGGCGATGCTCCAGCCGCCATCAACGGCGACGCTGACCTCGCCGCGATCGGTCAGCTTGAGCCGCGCCGTGGCGTGTACATCACCTGGAGTGTGCTTCTGGTCGGACGCTGCCACGCTGCTGCTAGCCCCAAGCGGCAAGGCCGGTGAAAACTCGACGTCGATCGGAGTCTGGCCAGCGCCCTGTCGGGTCACTGAGAGCGTCATGGCCGCGCTGGTACGTCGGATCACGAACGAGACGCGTTCCGGGCCAACAGGCACATTGTCCACCGCCACGGAGTCCCAGCCCGCCGGGAGGTGCGGCGCAATCACCAGCTTCCGGCGTGGCGCGTCGACGTCGATGCCGAGCAGGCCGCGGATCAATGGCGTCAAGACCATCGATGTGGCGAAGAACTGCTGCGGGACCGCCGTGTCGAGCGGTTTGTACAATCGACCGGAAATCACCTCCGGGTTGCGACCGCGCGAAAAGTCGAAACCAGTGCGCGCGATTGCATCGAGGGCGAACTTGCCGGCGTTTGGATTGTGGTACGCGTACTGTGCCAACGACACGAACCCGGTCACGAACGGCCAGACAGCGCCGTTGTTGTAGTGCAGCGGATCGAATTGCGTGCTGGCTGAGCTGAGCGGACGCGCGCCCCAGTCGGTGAGGATGTTCGACGACGCCAGCTTGGCCGCCATCGAGGCACCACGGGTCTGGTCTAGCACACCAAAGGCCATCGCGGTGGCAGCCCATGCGGTGACATTCGGATTCACGCTGCCATCTTCGAGGAGCGCGAAGGCGTATTGCCCGAGCGATGGCATCCAGAACCTGGCCTCGATGGTGGCTTGCGCCTTCGTGCGAATCTGGCGCGCCTGGGTGGCGATCATCGGCTCGTTCATCGCCTCAGCCATGCGCGCCACACGATCGAGTGCCGCCACCCAGACGCCACTCATGTAGATGTCCGACAGAATGCCGACCTGCAGGTCGCCCAGTTCCAGCGCCCCCGCACCCGCCGACGGGTTCTCCATCAAGCCGTCGCCGTTCTTGTCGGTGGCAGCTGACCACTGGTACGCCTTCTTGAGGTTCGGCCACAATTCCTTCAGCAACGCGGCGTCGCCGGTTTGGCGCCAGTATTCACTGAACGCCAGGATCCAGAACGGGCTCGTGTCGCCGTGGTAGAAGGCGTACGGATAGCTGAACCAGTCGACGTGCCCGACGCTCTGCGAGATCTCGTGGGTGATCTTGCCGTCGGCCCGCTGGTACCTGGCGAAGAATCGCAGCGCGCCATCGCGCACCAACGCGCCCTGGCCCGCGCCCGTCATCGCGAATGAATTGATCGAGGCGTCACCGCCGAAAAACCAGCCGAACCCGGGACGATCACTGGCGCTGCCTGACAAGCCGTAGCCCGCGATCAGGCCGCAGCCGGCATCGGGGTTGCAGACCATCGATTCATCGAGGTTGATCTTCGCATACTCCACGGCGCGATCGAGCAGGGAGTCGGGAGAATGCAGCGACAACATCGTGGACCGCAGTGAATCCGCATGCGCCACTCGCTGCTTCCACTCTCGCTCGGCGGCACCCGGCGCGATCAGTGATCGGTACAATGCCAGCGCCGAGTCTCGCGACATCTGGCCGCCCGCGAGCACGATCGGGATGTAGGCGACATGCGCGTTGATGTCGCGGCCTGGCGGCTCGCCGAGGCGTGGCGCCGTATAGCGCTCCGTACCGCTCCCCACACCAAGCACCAGCTGTGGTGGCGCGGCGGCGAGCATGTGCGCGGGAACGTCGGAGGCTTCGGTAACGGCGGGTGAGCCGAGGAAGGCGTTGATGGTGCGCTTCGACTCCGAAAACAGGAAGGCCTTCGCCGACTGGTTCCACACCAGGTACTGCCCGCCCAATCCAGCCGGCCACATGAAGTGAATATCCGGCGTAAATCGCGCGATGATGTCGAGCGGACGGATCGCGTCGACTTCGAGCAACATCACGACCGCAGGCTTGTCGAGCGGGACGAAGATGTGCTGCTTGACGGTGAATTGCTCGTACGCGTATTCGATCGTCACCCCTTCTGGCCGCTCGGTGACCGACGTGGCGATGGTGTGGCCCGCGATCGGCTCGGTGTACTTCGGCACGCGGAACGACAGCTCGAAGTCGTGCAACCACTTGATCGGCCACGACCAGAGCTCGAGGCGCCCTTCCTCCGTTCCCATGGCAATCGCGCGGCGTCCGACGGCCGAGATGAACTGACCGGTGCGGACCGGGCCTTTCAGCGCCAGCGGCGAATCACCAAGGGAAAAGAACGGAATCGTCGTCGGTGCCGCCGGCGGCGCTGCCAGCTGAGCGCTGGCGGGCGCTGCGGCGGCAGCAAGGAGTGCAACCAGCGTAACCAGTGCAGTGGGGACCACCGGTGAAATCTTCATGAGCGTCAACAGAGGGCCGAGTCACGTTCGGACAGGCCCACAATGCGCGCTCGCGCAGCAATGCGGTAGACGGACGGGCCGAATGTAGCAGCCGCGCTGGGTGGTGCGATCGATCAGTACGCGACGACGTTGATCGGGATTTGCTTGACGTTCAACGCCAGCCAGTCGTCGAACGATTGCAACGATGGGTTGAGCTGGCGCGAGAGTTCGACACTGCGGGCCGCGCACACGTCGTGCTCGAAGTCGCGCATGAAGCGGAAAACGCTGCTCCAATCGTCGGACGCCGGCAGTCCAATGGCGCGGTAGACCTCGGGACAGATTGCGCGATAGACGACCTTGTAGCCCAGTGCATCGCTCAACTTCGCAGCCATCTCGCTCACGGTCAGCTGCTCGCCGGCGATGCCGACGTATTGACCGACATACTGGCTCCCCGCCTTGAAGATGCCGAACGCACATCGGCCGATGTCTTCGGCGGCAATGCCGGCCAGGCGCGCGTCGCCCATCGGCAGCGTGAGGACAAGATTCCCGTCAAAACCGAGACGCGGATTCATGCCGAAATGAATCAGGTTCTCCCAGTGGAACGACGTGCGGAGGAAGGTCGTCGGCACGCCGAGTTCACGGAACACCTGGTCCGATTCACCCTTGGCATCGATCGCGGCAGCCTTGTAGTGGCCCAGTCGGGTCGGCATGCGTGTGTCGTGGAGCGGGACCCAGTGACGGGTGTCCTCGAAGGTCGACCAGATCACATGGTGCACACCGGCGTCACGCGCCGCCGTCGCCATGTTCCGCGCTTCCTCCTTCTCGGTCGCCGGCGAGAGGTGGGCCCAGAAGAAGGTGGCGAAGTAGGCCCCGTGCACGCCCTCGAGTGCGGCGGTGAGACTGGCCTGGTCATCGATGTCCGCCTGCACCACCTCGGCGCCTGCCGCTGCGAGCGCACGTGCCTCCGCGGATGACGGGTCGCGTGTGAGGGCACGCACCGAAAAGCCGGCGGCTGGGTCGGCAAGGATGGCGCGGGCCAGTCCGCCGCCCTGTGCGCCGGTCGCACCAACGACAGCAATGATCTTTCGGTCAGACATCGTGACGAGCTCCAGAGAGGGAGGAATTCCTGACTCCCATCAGTGGAGTCGAACCTATGATCGGTTCCGCAGCCGCGCTGCACATGAGCAGCTTGACCCATATCGGCTGGCTCTGTCCCGGGACGAGGGTTGCCGGGCCGGATGGCGAGCGGTACCCTGACTTTGCGCCATCCGTCGCCCGGATCGACGCTGTGCCTGCCCACCTGAACGCGGAATCGTGATGCACATCCTTCGTCGTCTCCTCGCCGTTGGTGCTGTCGTCCCAGCCCTCCTTGGCGCGCAGAAGCCTGACGCCCGCATCGAGGCATTGAAGGCCGAGTTGGCCCGCGCAATCGATGGTCGCGCGAAGATGGCGCAGCAGATGGTCGATCAGGTGTTCTCGTTCGGTGAACTCGGCATGCAGGAAGTCGAGACGTCGAAGTACCTCACGGGAGTGCTCGAGCAGAACGGCTTCACGGTGGAACGTGGTGTCGCGGGCATGCCGACCGCGTGGGTGGCAAAGTGGGGCAGCGGCTCACCGGTCATCGCGCTCGGTTCCGACATCGACGGTATTCCGCAGGCGAACCAGTATCCCGGCTCCGCTGGCCGCACGCCGATGGTTGCCGGTGCGCCTGGACACGGAGAGGGCCACAACAGCGGCGTGCCACTGAACATCATCGCGGCGCTGGCGGTGAAGGACATCATGACGCGCGAGCACATGTCAGGCACCATCGTGCTCTGGCCGGGCGTGGCTGAAGAGCAGTTGGCGAGCAAGGCGTACCTCGTGCGCGCCGGCGTGTTCAACAACGTCGATGCAAATCTGTTCGCGCATGTGAGTGACGAGTTCGGCATCGCGTGGGGTGACGAGTCCGCGCTGGCGTTGATCTCCGCGCAGTTCAAGTTCACCGGGACCGCGTCGCACGCGGCTGGTGCGCCGTGGCGTGGCAAGAGCGCGCTCGATGCCGTGATGGCGATGGCGAACGCGTGGGAGTATCACCGCGAGCACATGGAACTGGCGACGCGCTCCCACTATGTGATCACCGACGGCGGCGACCAGCCGAACGTGGTGCCGGCGACCGCTGCGATCTGGTTCTTCTTCCGCGAGCGCGACGTCGAACGCGTGACGAAGATGTTCGAGGATGCGAAGGTGATCGCGCGAGCCTCGGCCGCCGCCACGTTCACCAAGCTGGATACGGTGCAGGTCATTGGTTCCGCGTGGCGTCCGCACTTCAACAAGCCGATCGCAGCGGCGATGCATCGCAATGCGCTCCGCGTCGGTATGCCGGCGTGGAGTGCCGATGACCAGGCCATGGCGAAGTCGGTGCAGCGCCTGATGCAGCAGCCGGACAGCGGGCTGGTGACGAAAGTGGCCCCGCTGCGATCGCCGGCAGAAACGCCGAGCGGCGGCACTGGGAGTGATGACATCGGCGACGTGACGTGGACCGTCCCATCGGTGACGCTCTACTATCCGAGCAACATCCCGGGCACACCCGGTCACAACTGGGTTGACGGCATCGCGATGGCGACACCGATTGCACACAAGGGCGTGGTGGCGGGTGCGAAGGTGCAGGCGATGACGCTGCTCGACCTGATGATGCAGCCGGCGCTGATCCGTGACGCGAAGGACTACTTCGTCAATGTGCAGACGAAGACGATCAAGTATCGCCCGCTGATGGCCGCCAGTGACCAGCCGGCCATCTGGCTCAACGCGGAAAAGATGGCGCGCTATCGTGAAGCGATGCGGCCGTTCTACTACGACCCGGCGAAGTTCAGCACCTATCTCGAGCAGTTGGGGATCAAGTATCCAGCGGTTGCGCCGGGCGTGGTGCCGTGAGCCCAATTGACGGGACGTGGTGCCGCCCCGACGTGCGTCGCGCCCCGTCACTTCCATTCACCTCTCGACACCGCTGACGATGCGAGCCGCGCTTCGCACTGCCCTGATGCTGCTGTTGCCCGTGCTGCTGCGCGGGCAAGCAGCAACTGCCAAGCCGATCACGATCGGTCGCATCGATACACTGTACTCGACCACCCTGAAGGAGAAGCGGCCGTACCTGGTGTACACGCCGCCGTCGTACAGCGATACGACCTACACGCCGCGCACGTATCCAGTCCTGTACCTGCTGGACGGCGATGCTCACTTCCACTCGGTGTCAGGGCTGATCCAGATCCTGGCCACCGGTGTGAACGGCACGTGGGCTGTACCGGAGATGATCGTGGTCGCGATTCCGAACACGAACCGGATGCGCGACCTGACTCCGACCCGGGCGACGACCGATCCCGCAGGCAAGCCGTTGGCCGGCGCATCGTCGATGGGTGGGATGCCGGCGTTTCTGCAGTTCGTCCAGAAGGAATTGATCCCGCACGTCGATTCGACGCTCCGAACGGCTCCTTATCGCGTGTTCGTCGGGCACTCGCTGGGTGGCATCACGACCATCGATGCGCTGTTCACGATGCCGGAAACGTTCAATGCGTACGTGGCGATCGACCCGAGTCTCTGGTGGGATCACCGCGTGCTGCTGAAGCAGACGAAGGACTATTTCTCTTCGCCGCGGCCCGCTGGTCGCACGCTGTACGTGGCGCAAGCGAACACGTTGCGGGCCGATGACTCGCTGCCCAACGAGCATTACGCGTCGATCGTGCAGTTCAACCGCATTCTCGAGGCATACAACCGTTCCGGTGTGCGGTACGGCTACCACTACTACGCCAACGACGACCATGGCTCCGTGCCGATGATCGCCGAGTACGACGCGCTGCGATTCATTTTTGATGGCTTCAAGCTGGACCTGGCGCAAGCGCTCGACCGACCGGCCTACGTCACGGAACACTATGCGGACGTGTCGAAACAGCTGGGCTACGCCGTGCTCCCGCCGGAGTCGATCGTGGACCAACTCGGTGCGTTTTCGCTGCCGGAGCCGGCCAAGGCGATGGCGTTTCGTCGCATGAACACGACGCTCTATCCGTCAAGCGTCCGTGCCTGGTCCACGCTCGGTGCCGCACTGCTGGCCAGCCGCGACACCGCACCAGCGATTGCGGCATTCGAACGCGCCGTTGCCTTGCGTCCGACGAACAAGGACATGCAGGTCACGTTGCGGAAGCTGAAGGGCGGGAAATAGCTGGTGCGCTGCGGTGCTACTGGATGGTGGCCGGATCCATCCAGAGGCATTCGAAGTGATGACCCCATGGCGTGCGGAAGCTGGTGCTGTACATGAAGCCATGATCTTGTGGCGGCATCGCTTCCGTCGCGCCAGCGGCGTGCGCGCTGGCGGTGATGCGCTCGACTTCGGCCTTGCTGTCCACCGAGAAGGCATACAACGCCTCGTTCACCTTGGTGACGTCGGCCGGTTCACGATCGGTGAAGCGGCGGAAAAAGCCGTCGGTGAGAAGCATGAAGTAGGCGTCGTCGCTGACGATCATGCAAGCCGCATTTTCGTCCGTGAACTGGGGATTGAAGGTGAAGTCGAGTTCCGCAAAAAACGCCTTGGCTTTCTCGAGATCGGGAACTCGGATGTTGACGAACAGCTTCCGCGGGCTGGACATAGTGGGACTCGGCGTGAGTGTGATCGGGTAGACGACTGGCACGGACGACAGACTCGGCTTCAGGGTGTTGAACTGTGCGCCTTTGACTGTGTCACCGTCCGAAAATCATCGGTGTGCCAGGTCCGCCAACTGCAGGGGGAGTCCGAATCGCGGGAAGAGGGTGGCGGTGTCGAGGAAGTAGGTGGCATTGCTGATCGCATCAGCGTCGAACTCGAGCACGATCAGCGCCCACGGTGAACCGTCAGCCTTGTACTGCGCAAACGCTGGCAGTCCGTTGGCCGCAGTGCGAATGAGCGTCGATCCCCGACACCCGGCACCGCGCCCGAGCAGCCAGGCCGCAATGTCGTCGTGCCCCTGCAGCCACAGCGAGTAGGGCGGCATCGACATGGTGGCATCCTCGCGCATCAGCGCCGTCAGCGCCTGCACGTCGTACGCCTCGAACGCGGTCACGTAGCGGTCGACCAGCGTTTGTTGCGCTGCAGTCAGCCCGATTGGCGCGTACTGCGAGTCGCGCATCACATGTCCCGTGATCTTCTTCGACTCGAGTGTGGCGCGTGCACGCTGTAGCGCACTGTTGACGGCGGCCGTCGTCATGTCGAGACACTCGGCCACTTCCACGGCCGACCAGTTGAGCACTTGGGTCAGCAGCAGTGCGGCGCGCTGTCGCGGTGGGAGATGCTGGATGGCGGCGACGAATGCGAGTCGTATGCTTTCGCGCAGCACGGCCTGTTCATGGGGATCGATGTCGGATGGAATGGCATGCGCATCGGGCACGGGCTCGAGCCAGTGCGTACGTGGCAGTTCCACCAGCGTATCGTCGGTGGTGCCGACGGGCCCCATCTCCATCGGCCGGATTCGTGGCGCACGATCGGCGATGGTATCGAGACAGACGTTGGTTGCGATGCGATGCAGCCAGGTCCCGACGGCTGACCGTCCATCGAACCGATCCAGCGCGCGCCACGCCCGCAGCATCGTCTCCTGCACGGCGTCATCGGCATCCATCACCGAGCCGAGCATCCGATAGCAGTGGCCAGTGAGGGCCGTCCGATGTGCTTCGAGCAGCGCAGGTGATGTCATGGTCAGATATGTCAGTTGGTCGCGTCGAGACGGCGCCGATTGGACTGTCGGACGCCGCTCGAATCATCGGTGGCGGCGCGCGTGGCGACAAGTCAACCGTTCCGCGACGCATTTTCACGGTCGAGGCAGAAGCCGTCGGGGCTCCGCGCCGCTTGCGCTCCGCTTCCGTCGCCTGCTGCACGACACCCTGCTCCGCGCCGCTGTCGCTCCGCTTCCGTCGCCTGCTGGTCAACACTTCCACACGCGGAGCCGCGGGGAGCGCGGAGTCGCGGAGGACAGCAGGGAACAGCATGAGGAAACAGCGGGGAACTGCGCTAGATCGGCACGAGGACGACAGCGAACAACGCAAGTATCCGAAGTGCTATCGACTGAAGGCGGAGCGCGCGCAACACGCACCTCGCGCACCGCAGTACCCCCTCGCTTTTGCATTTGCAGTTCCCCGCGGCTCCGCGTCCACCGCGGCTCCGCGTGAGGGAGTGTAGTCCGTCAGGCGACCGCAACGGAAATACGGCAGCGCGGAGGCTCGGCAGTCCTCTGCGCCTCAGCGACTCTGCGTTTTGCAGTGTCGCCAAGGCAGCAGTGCGCAGATTTCAATGACTAGATCTGCGAGTAGGACGTCGGCACGAGGAAGCGGCTGGTGATCTTGGAGACGGTGTCGGCGTACTGGGGGTCGGCGACGAGGCGTTTCCAGGTGGGGTGATCGATGAACTTCTGCCAGTTCACCTTGTGCGTCTCCCGATCGGCGCTGCAGAGCATGTACGACAGGTGCGGCATGTCGCGACCAACCAGCGCCTGGCCGTAGAACACCGGCGACAGTCCGACGTCCTTCATCACGTCGATCTCGCCGGCATTGAACATGTCGACCTTTTTCAGCGCCGTCAGTTCCGAGAAGCTTTCGTAGATGCGAAGCTCGAAGACACGCGACGAGTGGCTGCTCGCGAGGGCAGGGACTTCCAGTCGCGGGAGGCCAGCGAACGAGAGGTGCAGCCAGCTATCGATGCGATCGAATGCGGGATTGTTCTTGTTCGGGCCGCGCAGGTAGTCCGCCCCGGCGGCAAGCACCGCCGCGTCGGTGTTGATCGAGGCGGTGACCGCATGCATCGACTCCAAGGACGCGTGCGGGATCAGCACCCAGACGGCAGGGCCGTCCGGGGCATCCGGTTCCGTGAAGACGCCCACCGCACGAATGCGCCGCTTGTTGAGTGCGGGGATCAGCGCCTTTTCGAGGTACCCGTCGAGCAGGGTGTGTGGTGCACCGGGCTTGAGCCGGTACGCGCGCAGCTCGAGATAGTCGCGGGCCGGCGCAGCCTCGGCGGCGAGCGCCGTGCCACTGAGTGCCGTCGCGGCAGAGGCGAGTGCGGCGTTCCTGAGAAATTCTCGACGTGTTGATGTCATGGCGACGACCGGGGTGAGCGCGATTCTGCCGTGACGGGTCGTGCACGGCGTACCAGCGACATTCTAACGGTGTGACTCTGTCGCATCGTTCCGCCGACGGTGGCGAGCGCGTGAACTGGGTGGCAGCTTCCCACCACTCCCGTTCCATCACGCCCCTCTCCGCCCCCCCACGGTCATGTCGGTCGATCATCGCTGGATCGCATGTCGAGTCCTGCTGGCTGTCACGCTCGCGAGCCTTGGTGCGCCGCCGGCGATGTCACAGCCGCGGCCACGCGAGAACGACCTGAAACTGCCGATCGGTGGCACGCCGGGCCGCTTCGATGCGATCACCGATGTCGCGGGCGTCGAGGTTGGGCAGACGACGATCATCTCCGGATCGGGGCCGCTGGTGGTCGGCAAGGGGCCAGTGCGCACCGGCGTGACCATCGTGCATCCGCGCGGCAAGGACAACGCAGATCCTGTGTTCGGGGCCTGGTTCACGCTCAATGGCAACGGCGAGATGACCGGCACCACCTGGGTGCAGGAGAGTGGCTACCTCGAGGGGCCAATCGGCATCACGAACACCCACAGCGTCGGCATCGTGCGTGATGCGATCATCCGCTGGGAAGTATCGCGCAAGAACGTGCTCCAGCCGTGGTGGTTGCCGGTGGTGGCCGAGACCTACGACGGTGGCTTGAATGACATCAACGGCTTCCACGTCAAGACAGAACACGCCATCGCCGCACTCGACAGCGCACGAGGTGGTGCGGTGAAGGAAGGGGTGGTGGGCGGTGGTACCGGTATGGTCTGCCTCGGCTTCAAGGGCGGCATCGGCACCGCATCGCGTGTCCTGACGGCTGAGGAGGGAGGCTACACCGTCGGTGTGCTGGTGCAGTGCAACTTCGGGTCACGGCGGGATCTGCGCATCGCGGGCGTTCCGGTGGGCGAGGAAATCAGCGACCTGACGGCCTGCATCGCGAACGACGCGCCGATTCCGGCCGATTCACGCGCTCGCCGGAAATGCTCGACGCCCGCCGGCCGTGATGATGCCGAAGCCGCCGAGCAAGGATCGATCATCGTCGTCGTCGCCACGGATGCTCCACTGCTCCCGCATCAGCTGAAGCGCCTCGTCACGCGCGTCTCGCTCGGCATCGGCCGGCAAGGGGGATTCGGCGGGAATAGTTCGGGCGACATCTTCGTTGCCTTCAGCACGGCCAATGCGAAGAGCTGGTCCGCAGATAGTGTGTCGTCGCTGCGCATGTTGTCGAACGACCGGATCTCACCGCTCTTCAAGGCCACCGCACAGGCCACCGAGGCAGCGATCACGAATGCACTGCTCGCCGCCGAAACCACCACCGGTGCGAACGACCTGCGTGTCTACGCCATGCCGGTGGATCGGATGCTTGCGGCGATGCGAAAGTATGGCCGGATGCCGTGAAGACACTGCACGCAGAGGCCTCGCGCTGCGTGGTCGCGCGTGTCGGGAGCATGGCAGCATCCCGACGCGCGCGCGCGATGTTGTTCAGCAGAACTGACTACTGATCGACGCGCAACACTTCGCCGATCGCGGCCTTGTCACCGTTGTTCGTGACGTAGAGTGTGCCGCGTTCGCCGAGTATCAGGCTGGTGGGATGTGTGAGCGCAGTGGTGATGGTCGTCCGCACACCATCCGGTGTGATCTTGACGATCGACCCGGGCCCATTGAGAAACGGCGCACTGGAATACTGCAGCACGTAGAGCGTGCCGTTTCGTGCAAAGGCGAAGTCGAGAATCGTGGTGAAGCCACTGAGCACGACTTCTGGCGCACGGCCCTCGGCCACACGGTAGATCACCGCTGCACCTGGCAGGAATGGGACGCCGGTCAGGCCGCCAACGTACAAATTGCCGTCAGGTCCCCGCGACACGGAGGTTGGCACCGCTTCCGATTGCGCGAAGGGCGGATTGAACGGCCCAGCAGGCACGGCGATCGACGGAAAGGTGCTCACCAGTGACGTGCGGCCGCCGGGCCGGATGCGCAGCAGCGAGTTGCCACCGGCATCGGTGACGAACTTCTGCCCCGGCTCCATAAGCAACCCGTACGGGTTTGAATCGGTCGGGCCGCCGGCAGGATTGTTCGCGTCTTCGAAGGCAGCGACATCGGTCTCGGTAACCCACCGACCATTGGGTAGCACCGCGATCAGTGAGCCAAACCCTCGCGCCTGGGCACCGAGTCCGGCGCGTGCCGTCGGTGCGCCTCCCCAGCCGATGGTCACATGCGCGATGCCGAGGCCGGAGATGGCAATGTCCTGCGGGCCGCCAATATCCTGCGTCGCCGCGTTGAAGGCGGACGGGAGCCCGGACGCAACTCGTTCCTGCCGCCCGCGCCACAGCCGCGTGATGGCGCCGCTACCGCTGTAGCAGTTTGCTCCGCGGGCCAGCGTGACACAGTTCGTGGTGGCAACGTTCGATCCCGCCTCGGCAACGAAGAGTGCGCCGTGTGGACCCCATGCCAGACCTCGGGGGCTGTCCAGGCCGCTCATCACGACCGTCAAGGTCGCCACGGGGGCAGTGATCGTCGCATTCAAAGACGAGTCGACCGGCGCGGTGGTCGACTCGCGAGAACATGCGGCAACCGCCAGCAGGGCCAGCAGTGGAATGCGCTTCAATGACATGAGACGCTCCGGGAAGAATGTGAAACAGCGTGCGACAGTATTGCACGCCGAATCTCCCCTGAACAGAGGCTCGTGCTCTGCGTTAGCGCGACGCTTGTGGCCGGTAGCTCTCGATGTGGTAACACGGACTCATCATCCGCCCGACGCCAACTATTTCGGTGCGACAGTGCGGCGCTGGCGATCCCAGCCCGGGCCATAGACGGCGCGGCCAGGCGTGGCACCGGTGTGCTTGTTGTCACGCCAGACACCGATACCGTTCACGAACACATCGCGCACACCGACGGACAGTTGATGCGGCTTCTCGAACGTCGCCTTGTCGATCACGGTGGCGGGATCGAAGATCACGATGTCGGCGAAGCTGCCTTCCTTGAGCAGGCCGCGGTCGCGCAGGCCAAGAATCTGTGCGGTCGACCAGGTCATCTTGCGCACCGCCTCCTCGAGCGTGAGCACATGCTCATCGCGGGCGTACTTGCCCAGCACGCGCGCGAAGGTGCCATACGAACGCGGATGCACGAGTGCGGTGGTGGTATCTGGATCGACTCCACCGGCGTCGCTGCCGATCACCACCCAGGGACGTGCGATCATCGCCGCCACGTTCGGCTCCGACATGCCGAATGTCACCTTGCCGAGTGTGTTCTTCTCGCCGATGGTGAGCGCGATGATCGCATCGACCCAGTCCATCTTCAATGCTGTCGCAATCTCGTTCAGCCGCTTGCCCTCGAACTGCTTCCAGTCGGGCGTCTTGAATCCGGCGATCTGGTACGCGTTGGGTGGGTTGTCCTGGCAGAGGCTGGGAGCGCCGGGCGCGAGATCGGTCATCTCGCTGCGAATGCGCGCCTTGAGTGACGGATCCTGCAGGCGCGCGATCAACTTCCCATCGGCGTGCACCCAACCCGGGATGCAGGACGAGAGATTGTTGCCCGACGCCGGGTACGAATACATGGTCGCCTTGACGTCCTGACCGGCGAGACGCGCGGAATCGACCTTGGCGATCGCCGGCGCCGCCAGCGGCCAGTTGCGTTGCCCCGCCGCCTTGAAGTGATAGATCACCACTGGAACGCCGCCGTCCTTGCCGATCCTGATCGCTTCGTCCATCGCACCCAGCAGGCCGCCTTCCTCACCTCGCATGTGCGTGATGTAGGTGCCATGCAACGGCGCCATCGCCTTCGCCATCTCGATCAACTCCTCGGTGCTGGCGTAGCTGCCCGGCGGATAGATCAGCGCACTGGAAATGCCAAACGCACCGTCCTGCATTGCGTGGCGAACCACGGTGCGCATCGTGTCGAGCTGCGCGGGTGAGGCCGCGCCTTCCGCGCGCCCCATCGCATATCCGCGCACCGTCGTCGCACCGAGGTAGCTGCCAGCGTTGACGGAAATGCCGTGCGCCTCCATGGCGGCGAGCCATTGCCCGAACCCGTGATCGCCGCGGAACGTCTTCACCCGCGCCAGCATCAACGCGTCGTCGGGATCACCCCCTGCGAACAGCGAGTCAACGTTGCTGTTCGACGGCGCCGGCGTGGTGGCCTCGCCAAGGATCTCGGTGGTGACGCCTTGCGATACCTTGCCGATCACCCGTCCATCGGCGAACAGGAGTGCATTCCACGAGTGTGACTGGATGTCGATGAAGCCAGGCGAGACCACCAGGCCCCCGGCATCGACTTTCCGTCGTGACGCCGCATTCGCCAGTCCACCGCGCGGCGCGATGGTCGCGATGCGGTCGCCACGCACACCAATATCGCCGTAGTAGAACGGGTTGCCGGTACCGTCGACGATGCGGCCGTTGGTGATCACGAGATCATACGATGTGACATCCGGTGCCTGCTGCAAGCAGGACGCAAGGACGACGAGGGAGGCGGCGCAGAGTGCGCGCGCGACGGTCGCTACGGCCGAGCGGTTCGACATGTTCTGGGCGGGTGGGCAGTCGAGTCAAGCACGACGGGGCACAACTCCAGTCTAGTGGACGGTTCGTCGGTTCGTAGTGGTGCGCGCGCCGACGCGCCGTTACGCTCTGGCGCATGGAAAACTCCTTCGACGACCACGCCTCACGCCGCACCTTCGTCTCGAGCATCGGGGCCGCGCTGGTGGCAGGGCGATTGACCAGCCGAGATTTGCGGGCGGTCGCCGCGCCGCTGAAGCGTGGCGTAGCACCCGACGCCCGTGACTTCCTGCTCGACGAGGGACTGACGTACCTGCAGACCGGATCTCTCGGGCCGTCGCCGAAGCCAGTGATCGATGCGACCATGGCCGCCTGGAGAGAGTTGGAGCGGAACCCGGTGGTGTACGGCTATGGCGCACACGAACGGGCGCTGGAAGACGTGCGCACCAAGGCGGCCACGATGCTTGGCTGTGCCACCGACGAACTGGTGCTCACCAATTGCACGACCGAGGGAATGAACTGGGTCGCCGATGGGCTCATGTTCGCCGCCGGGGATCACGTCCTGACCACCGATCAGGAGCATCCGGGCGGACGCGTCGGCTGGGACTACATCGTTCGGAAGAAGGGCGTGGTGCTCGACATCCTGCCGATTGCGCCGGACGATCACGATCCTACCGCGATCGTGGCGCGATTTGCCGAACGTATCACGCCTCGCACGCGGGTGCTCTCGTTCTCGCATCTCAACTCCTCGACTGGCCTGCGCATGCCGGTGGCGGAGCTCTCCGCGCTGGCGCGTTCGCGGGGGTGCATCGCGGTGGTCGATGGCGCACAGGCGGTTGGCGGCATCGCCGTCAACGTGAAGGCACTCGGCTGTCACGTCTATGCCACCAGTGGTCACAAGTGGCTGCTGGCACCGAAGGGCACCGGGCTGCTCTACCTCAGTCAGAATCTGGGCCCTGCTGTGGATCCGATCGCGCTCCAGAGCGGGCGCCAGGCGTACACGGCATCATCCGGCGTCTGCAGCCTGCCGAGTGTGTTTGGCCTCGGTGCCGCGATCGACTACATCAACACCATCGGCATCGCCACCGTCGAGTCGCACAACCTCGCGCTCCGCGCACAGCTGATGGCGGGGCTGCACACGCTGCCGAAATTGCGCGTCGTGAGCCCGGCGAGCGGTGTGATGGCGTCACCGCTGGTCTCGTACGTGCTTCCTGCGTCAATCAAGAGTCATGAGCTGTACGAGCGACTGTTGACGAAGCACAAGGTCGTGGTGAAGGTCGTGCCTGGGCAGTGGTTCAATGGGCACCGGATTTCGACGCACTTGTTCAACACGGAGCGCGATGTCGAGGCGCTGATCACCGCGTTGCGGCAAGAGCTGGCCTGAGCATTGGGGCATCGGCTATCGTACAGCAGGGCTTGAAACCGGCGCTTGCCCGACGATCGTAGCACCTTCGACGGATCCTTCCCGGAGCTGGCATGACCCCCGACTACAAGAACAAGTCGCAGACGGCTTTCGGCGTCGCCATCATCTGTGGCGGCTTCGTCCTCGAGACGATGCAGCTGACCCGCGGCCATCCGAATACCGCGACGATCGCGGTGTTGAGCATCCTGCTGGTCACATTCGTCGGCACGCTCGTCGCCGGCATCGTCTGGCACCGCCGCTATCGGGCTGCGCTACCGAAGTCGTGAAGTCAGGCCGCGGTAGATTGGGTGCATGACACCCGCTGCCACCGAACCCGTCACTCCGTCACGCCCTGAAGGCTTACGCGCCGCCGCGGCGGGCGACCTTGGCCTGATCGTCGCGCCTGGCGTGATCTGGGGCGCCAGTTTCCTCTTCATCGCCGACGGGCTTCGGGCGGTCGGACCGCATGGGGTGGCGTTCACGCGCATCCTCGCCGGTTTCCTCACCCTCGCGCTGTTCCCCGCGGCGCGCCGGCCGATTGCCCGCGCCGCGTGGCCGCGGATCGCGCTGCTGAGCGTGTTCTGGATGGCGATACCGCTCACGCTCTTCCCCTTCGCGGAGCAGCGCGTGTCGACGGCGGTTGCCGGCATGCTCAATGGTGCGGTGCCCCTCTTCGCCGCGATCGTGGCTGCCATCATCGCCCGCCGTCTGCCGTCGCGAGCGACGGTGATTGGCCTGGCGGTGGGTCTCACCGGTGTGTTGATGGTTGCGCTGCCGAATCTCGGCGCGGGCGGCGCGAGCATGGACGGCGTGCTGCTGGTGCTGATTGCCATCACGTTGTACGGCATTGCGATCAACATCGCGCGACCGCTGCAGATCGAGTACGGTGCGCTGCCGGTGCTGGTTCGTGCGCTCGGCCTGGCGGCGATCATCACTGCACCACTCGGCCTGCCAGCGGCGATTCACGGCCACTGGACGATTGGTCCGGTGTTGTCGCTGTTGGCACTGGGCTCGCTGGGTACCGGCATCGCATACGTGCTGAGCACTGTCGCGTCGGGCAAGCTCGGCGCCACCCGTGCATCAGCGGCGATCTTCATCACCTCGCCGGTCGCTCTGCTGCTTGGCATGCTCGTGCTCCACGAGCGCATTGCCGCGATCTCCATCCTTGGCGCGCTGACCTGTATCGCTGGCGCCTTGCTCATCCGTCGGCAGGATGCGAAGCGCTGAACGCAGCTGAACCCGGGCACCGGCAAATCACCGATCCGGACTCCCGCCGCTCGGGGTGACCGCGGTGTAATTTCGGGGATGATTCCGGACCGCAAACCGACTGAGGTGCCCGCGCTGTCGATGCGTGGCATACGGAAGGCGTTTCCCGGGGTTCAGGCGTTGGCGGGAGTCGAGCTCGAGGTATGGCCGGGCGAAGTGCATGTGCTGCTCGGCGAGAATGGGGCAGGGAAGTCGACGCTGATGAAGATTCTCAGCGGGGCGTACGTTGCTGACGCCGGCACGGTTGCCATTCATGGCGAGACCATCGCGCTGACCACGCCGCGCGCGGCGCGTGATGCCGGGATCGCCATCATTCACCAGGAACTCGCACTCGTGCCCGAGATGACCGTGGCCGAAAATGTGTTCCTGGGGCGGGCGCCGACGCGGTTCGGGTTGCTCGACCAGCCGAGGATGGTGGCGGAGACGGCCGTGTACCTGTCGCGGCTCGGTGCCAACATCGATCCCAACGAGTTGGTGCACACGCTCAGCATCGCACAGCAGCAGCTGGTCGAGATCGCGCGCGCGTTGTCGCTCGATGCGCGCATCCTGATCATGGATGAGCCGACATCGGCGCTCACCGAGCTCGAGTCCGAGCGACTGTTTGCGACCATCAGTGGGCTGACCGC
This sequence comes from uncultured Gemmatimonadaceae bacterium, assembly GCA_963740355.1. Classification (GTDB taxonomy): domain Bacteria; phylum Gemmatimonadota; class Gemmatimonadetes; order Gemmatimonadales; family Gemmatimonadaceae; genus JACMLX01. Next base: position 2,188,805 of record CAVUDW010000003.1, on the reverse strand, counting down.
GCGCGGGACGGCCATCGTCTACATCTCGCATCGCCTCGACGAGATCTTTGCGATCGGGCATCGCATCACGGTGCTGCGCGACGGCCGGAATGTGGCGACGCGAGATGTCCGGAGTGCTGATCGGCGCGAGTTGGTTCGGCTGATGGCCAATCGCGACGTCGACGAGATGGTGGCGCAGACTCCGCGCACCACTGGCGCGTCGCGGCTGCGCATCGAGCGACTGTCGCATGGGCACACGCTGCACGACGTGAGTTTCAGCGTGCGATCCGGTGAGATCGTGGGCTTTGCGGGTCTGCTTGGTGCCGGCCGAACGGAAATCGCGCGGGCCGTCTTCGGACTCGAACCATTCGACAGCGGTACGATCTACGTCGATGACACGGCGATCGAGATTCGCTCACCGCGCGACGCGATTGCGGCCGGTATCGGCTTCGTGACGGAAGACCGGAAGCGCGAAGGGCTGGTCCTCAGCCGCTCGGTGCGCGACAACGTGGCGCTGCCGATCCTCTCGCGGCTGGCGCGACTCGGTGTCGTCCGCAGTGCACGCGAGCACGCGACGGCCGAGGCGGCGGTGCGTGACCTGCGGATTCGCACGCCGTCGGTCCGACAGCTGGCGCAAAACCTGAGCGGTGGCAACCAGCAGAAGATCGTGCTTGCGAAATGGCTGGCGACCGGCGCCCGCATCCTCTTTCTCGACGAACCGACACGCGGCATCGACGTCGGCTCGAAGCAGGAGATCTACGCGTTGATCAACGAACTGGCCGCAGCAGGCGTCGCGATCATCCTCTTGTCATCCGACTTGCCGGAAGTCCTCGGCCTCTCGGATCGGGTGCTGGTGATGCGAGAGGGACGCATTGCCGGAGAGTTCACGCGTGACGAGGCCACGGCGGAACGTGTGATGGCCTGCGCGGTGGGCGTATGACCGCATGATTTCGCGTGCCACCTTGCGTCGGATCGTTGCTGGCCGCGAAGCGGGCACCGCACTCGGGCTCTTCGTGCTCTGCCTCGGACTCTGGATCGCGACGCCGTTCTTCGCCACAGCCGCCAATCTCACCAACGTGGCCGAGCAGAGCGCCATCGTCGGTGTGATTGCGATCGGCATGACATTCGTGATCCTCACCGGCGGCATCGACCTGTCGGTCGGCTCGCTGGTGGCACTGGTAGGCGTGGTGATCGGCTCGGCGCTGCAGCATGGATTGCCAGTGTTTGTGGCAGTGGGCCTTGGGTTGCTGGCGGGAGTCGTGGCGGGCACGCTCAATGGGCTGATGATCACGCGCGGGCCGCTACCGCCCTTCATCGCGACCCTTGGCATGATGAGCGTGGCGCGTGGTGCCGCGTTGATGTTGTCCGACGGGCGACCGATTTCCGGCTTCCCGGACGGCCTGCGTGTCCTGGCGACCGAGCGGGTGCTGGGGGTGCCAGGGCCAGTGGTGCTGATGCTGGTTCTCTACTTCGTCGCTTACGTCGTGCTCACCCGAACGGTGTTCGGCCGCTACATGTATGCCATTGGCGGCAACGAGGAAGCGACCGCACTGGCGGGTATCGATGTGCGGCTCTGGAAGATGATCGTCTATGCCATCAGCGGGCTCTCGGCCGGTGTGTGCGCGATGCTGCTGGTGGCGCGCCTGAACTCGGCGCAGCCGATCGCGGGCATTGGATATGAACTGGACGCGATTGCGGCAGTCGTGATCGGTGGCACCAGCCTGCTTGGCGGCTCGGGCTCGGTGATCGGCACCCTGATCGGGGCGCTGATCATGAGTGTCCTGCGCAATGGCCTCAACCTGCTCGGTGTCTCGTCATATCTTCAGCAGGTGGCGATCGGTGTGGTCATCATCGTCGCCGTCCTCATCGACATGGCACTCCGCCGACGGGTGCAGCGCTCCGCCCAACGTTCCAGCCGATAGCCCGCATGCGTGTTGCACTTTCCGTTCGTCGCCTTGCCGTCCTGACAGCGGCGCTACTGCTCACCGCCTGCAATCGCGGGGCCGAGGCAACAGCCAGGCCGACCGTGGCTTTGGTCGTGAAGACGCTCAACAACCAGTTCTTCATCGACATGGAGGCGGGCGCGAAGGCGGCCGCGGACAGCCTCGGCATCGAGCTGATCGTCCAGGCACCGGAACGGGAGATCGACGTCGAGCGCCAGATGCAGATCGTGGAGAACCTGATCCAGCGCAATGTGAAGGTGTTGCTGCTGGTGCCGAATGGCTCGAAGGAGATCGTGCCAGCGGTGGTGAAGGCGAATGCTGCGAAGATCCCGGTGGTGACGGTCGACACCCGTGTCGACGCGGCCACGTTGAAGGCCGATGGCGGAGTGATTGCGACCTTCATCGGTTCGGACAACGAAGACGGTGGTCGCATGGCTGGCGCGTACCTCGTGGAGCGCCTTGGCGGCACGGCCAAGGTGGCGGTGCTCGAAGGTGTGCCGGGTCATGAGACGGCCGATGCGCGCCTGCGTGGTTTCCGGAAGGCGCTGGCGGGCGCACCTGGCATGCAGATCGTGGCGTCGCAGCCGGCGAACATGGAACGTGACCAGGCCTTCAACGTCACGCAGAACATCCTGCAGGCACACCCTGACATCACGGCGCTGTTTGCCTGTAACGATGTCATGGCGCTGGGGGCACTCGAAGCGATTGCGGCGGCTGGCAAGGGCAGCACGATCAGCGTCGTCGGCTTCGATGCGCAGGATGATGCGCGCAAGGCGATCAGCGAGAAGCGCATGGCAGCGACGATCGCCCAGAACCCGCGCGAGATGGGACGCATGGCGGTCATCACGGCGATGCGGTTGATCAAGGGCGAGTCGGTGCCTGCGGAACAGCCAGTCGCGATCAGCCTCGTCAAGTAGTTCGTCCTCTTACTGCACAGGTTCTGCCATGCATCAGATGATTCGCAGCACGCAGTCCTCGGAAGCGCCGGCCATGTCGCGTATCGTGGCCGGCGCGTGGCGCATGGGCGACTGGAACTGGACGCCGCAGGAGCGGCTGCGCTGGATCGAGCAGTGTCTCGAGATGGGTGTGACGACCTTCGATCACGCCGACATCTATGGTGGCTATACGGTCGAGCAACTGTTCGGCGAGGCACTGGCATTGGCCCCGTCGCTGCGCGAAAAGATGCAGCTGGTCAGCAAGTGCGGCATCTGCCTGACGGTACCGAGTCGGCCACAGCATCGGGTCAAGCACTACAACACTTCGGCATCGCACATCATCAGCAGTGCCGAGAATTCGTTGCGCGTCCTCGGCACGGACCGTCTCGAGCTGTTGTTGATCCATCGGCCGGATGCGCTGATGGACGCGGATGCGGTGGCTGAGGCGTTCACGCACCTGCAACTGATGGGCAAGGTGCAGCACTTCGGCGTGTCCAACTTTTCGCCGGCGCAGTTCGAGTTGCTGCAGAGTCGATTCCCGTTGGTCACGAACCAGGTCGAGCTGCACCCACTGCATCTCGCACCGCTGCACGATGGAACGCTGGACCAGTGTCAGCAGCGCCGCATCCAGCCCATGATCTGGTCACCGCTGGCTGGTGGGCGACTGTTCACGGCCACAGATCCTGCGGCCAGCGCGTGTGCGCGACGCGCTCGAGGCGGTGGGGAGGCGGCATGGCGTCAGCGCGGCCACGATCGCCTTCGCCTGGCTTCTTCGGCATCCCAGTCGGCCAATTCCCGTGGCCGGGTCGCGACGGATCGAGGCGATGCGTGAGGCCGTGCAGGCGCTCGAGGTGAGCCTCGACGTGCAGGATTGGGCCGAGATCTGGATGGCTGGGAGCGGGCATGAGGTGCCTTGACGACATGCGCACTCTCCGAATCACGTCGACACTCGCAGCCGTTGCGCTCATTGCCAGCAGCGCAGCGGTCCTGCGCGCCGATCCGTATCCGCGCCAGCCGATCGACGTGGAGCACTACCACTTCGCGATCACGCTGGCCGACAGCACCGATCGCATCGATGGTCAGGCCACCATTCGGCTGCGCCTGTTGCAGGGCGGGGTGACGCAGGTCGCCCTCGATCTGGCGGGCATCACGTCCGAGCGGCAGGGCCGAGGGATGCGAGTGCTGGGCGTTGCGCGGGCAGGCCGCACACTCGCATTTCAGCACGCCGCCGACCGACTGCTGATCACGTTGGACGGCGCGGTGGCCAGCGGCGCGATCCTCGAACTGGTGGTACGCTACGCCGGGATCCCCGCCGACGGCTTGCAGATCAAGCCCAACCCGCACGGGGATCGGGCCTTCTTCTCCGACAACTGGCCGGACAAGGGGCACCACTGGCTGCCGATGATCGATCACATCGCCGACAAGGCAACGATGGAGATGGACGTCACGGCACCGGCGCACTATCAGGTGATTTCGAACGGCGTGCGGGTCGAGCAGACTGATGATACCCGCGGCATGCGACGCACCGTCTGGCGCGAATCGGTGCCGATTGCGCCCTGGCTGTACGCGCTGGGCGTGGCGCATTTCGCCGTGCAACGGGTGGGTGACTACAACGGCGTTCCGATCGAGACGTGGGTGTTCAGTCAGCAACGCGAGGCCGGATTTCACGATTTTGCTGTGCCGACGAAAGACGCACTGGCGTTCTACAGCGAGTGGATTGGCCCGTTCTCCTACGAGAAGCTGGCCAATGTGCAGTCGAATTCCGTCAGCGGCGGGATGGAGGCGGCGTCAGCGATCTTCTACAGCGCGGGCAGCGTGGCCGGCACGCGCCCGGTTCGGTGGCGCAATGTCGTCATTCACGAAATCGCTCATCAGTGGTTCGGTGATGCCGTCACCGAGAGTGACTGGAACGAGGTCTGGCTGAGCGAAGGCTTTGCGACCTATTTCACGCTGCTCTTCATCGAACACGCCTACGGCCGCGACGAGTTTGCCGACGGTCTGCGCGCATCGCGCAAGACGGTGATCGCCTTCGACTCCACACATCCGAACTATCGGGTGGTGCACGAGAACCTCGTGAACATGGCCGACGTCACCACGGCCATGACCTACCAGAAGGGCAGCTGGACGCTGCACATGCTCCGCGCCGAGATGGGCGACGATCAGTTCTGGACCGGGATCCGCAAGTACTACGCGCGCTATCGCGATCGGATCACGACAACGGCCGAATTCCGCGAGGTGATGGAGCGTGCTGCAGGGCACGACCTCGGCGCATTTTTCCAGCAGTGGCTGTATCGCGGCGGCATCCCGAAGCTGGCGGGTACATGGCGCTGGGATGCAAAGGCCAGACAGGTCGTCGTCGACCTGACACAGACACAGCCGGGCGACCCGTTCGCGGTGCCGATCGAGTTCGGGCTCACGTTCGCCGGCGCGCCCACTCGTGTGGTGCGCGCCGACCTCGCCGCGCGCACCGGTCACTTCACGTTTCCTGCCGACGTCGCACCGACCGCCGTCGATCTCGATCCGAATGTTCGCCTACTCTTCGACGGGCGTCTCGAGCGGCGGTAGTTGGCGTGCTGTTGTATCGGGACAGCCAGCACTCCGTGCCGCTGGCGTTCGGTTTCCGTCGCCTGTCCGTCCACACTCCCTCACGCGGAGCCGCGGGGGACGCGGAGCCGCGGAGGAACAGCAACAGCAAGGGAACAGCAACAGCAAGGGAACAGCAACAGCAAGGGAACAGCAACAGCAGGGGAACAGCACTAGCCCCGGAACAGTGATCCCATGCAGTCCCCATGCAGTTCTCCGCTGTTCCCCGCGGCTCCGCGTTCCCCGCGCCTCCGCGTGAGGAAGTGTAGACCAGCGGGCGACGGACACGGAGCGTCAGCGGCGAGGAGGCACGGAGGCATGGAGGCACGGACGCCTGGACGCGCCGAGGCACGGCAGGCTTGTGCGTAACTCTGCACACCGGCCTGCCGTACGCGATGTAGAATCCACACCGTTGATACGTGGCACCGATGCCCCCCTCGAGGACCTGCCGATGAAGATCAGTCGATTCGCACTTGCTGCCTTGTCCGTGACCGTGATGGCCTCGACGGCGGTGGCGCAGAGGACGTCGGCGGCGTTGACTGCGAAGGACCTGCGCTCGCGGTTGTTCGCGCTCGCGCACGATTCGATGATGGGGCGCGCTCCGGGGGACGCCGGCAACTTCAAGGCGACCGCCTACGTCGCGGCGGAATTTGCACGACTCGGCCTCAAACCCGCCGGCGACAACGGCACCTGGTTCCAGGTCGTGCCGTTCTTTCGTCGCGCTCCAGACACGCGTGACACGCTCCGACTCGAGGGCATCACGGCGCGCATCGGCGTGGACTACGTGCCGCAGCCGGGCAACGCGCGTACCCGGCCCGTTGAAGGAGTGAGCGTCGTGTACGCCGGTCTGGCCTCGGATTCCGGCACCTGGATCGATGCGGCGCGCGCCCAGGGGAAGGCACTGCTCTTCAGTGTGTTGCCGCCAGAACGTCGCACCACGGCAACCCGACGTACGAACGTGAACGCGATCCGGCTTTCACCTCGCTTCGCTGGCGCTGCGACCATCCTGGTGGCCGAACTGGATGCGGCCGGCGCATCGACCGCTGCCGCGTTCATGACTGGAAATCTCGTGCTCGATACCACGTGGGCCGACGTGCCGACCGTCGCACTGGTCAAGGCGGCATTGGCGGAAAAGTTGCTCGGTCAGGCGCTGGAAAGTGCGCCCGTGGGCACCGTCGGCATCACGCTGCATGGCGGTATCGGCGTCAGCGTCACGCCGCTCGAGTTTCCAGCGCGAAACGTGGTCGCGATCCTGCCGGGACGCGATCCATCGGTGAATGGCCAGTTCGTATCGCTCACGGCGCACAATGACCATGTCGGCTTCGATCGGGCGCCGGTCGATCACGACTCGCTGCGTGCATTCAATGCCGTTGTCCGACCGATGGGCGCCGATTCGCCAAGCCGCGAACCAACTTCGGGCGAGGCGACGCGCGTGCGCCAGATTCTCGACTCGCTGCGGAAGGTTCGCCCGACTGCACGACAGGACTCCATTCGCAATGGGGCCGACGATGATGGCAGCGGCACGGTCGCGCTTCTCGAAATCGCAGAGCTGCTGAAGAGTCGGCCGCCGCTCCGTCGTTCAGTGCTGTTCGTATCGCACACGGCCGAGGAATTCGGCCTGCTCGGCTCACGGTGGTACACCGATCATCCGACGGTCGAGCGTGATTCGATCATCAGCGAGATCGACATGGACATGATCGGCCGCGGCAGCATCCACGATCTTCCAGACGCCGGCCCGACCTACCTCGAGGTCATCGGCCTGCGCCGGCTGAGCACCGAGTTCGGCGATGTCCTCGCAGCGGCGAATGCACGGCAGAAGCAGCCATTCGTGTTCAACATGACCTTCGACGCACCGGGTCATCCGCTGCAGTACTACTGCCGCGCCGATCACTACAGCTACGCGCGGTATGGCATCCCCGCCGTCGCGTTCTCGCGCGGTGAGCACATGGACTACCACCAGGTCACCGACGAGGCGCAGTACATCGACTACGATGGCCTCTCCCGCGTCGCGACCTTCGTGAAGGACGGCGTGATCGATCTCGCCACGCGCGCAGATCGCCCCAAGCTCGACAAGCCGAAGACGGACCCGAACGCGCAGTGCCGGCAGTAGAACTGAGCGCTGTCACGCAGTGTCGATTCCTACGGCCGCCCAGGATGCACCTGGGCGGCCGTTTCATGTCCTATCAGCGCGGTGCGATCGGCTCGCCGAGTTTCGCCTGTGCCCGGACATATTCCGCGGCGGCCGCGTGGGTCGCGTACCAGACCTTGCCGGGCGCCTTCGTCTTGATGTGGGCGATGAGCAACTCGAGCGCAATGATGCGCGAACGATGGCCGGAGACGTGCGGGTGCATCGTCAGCAGGAACATCGTGCCCTCGTCGTAGGCCTTGTCGAATTCGTCGATCCAGACACGTGCCACGTCGCGCGGGTTCATGTACGTCTGGCCGCGAGGATCGAAGAGTGGCGCGTCGTCGAGAATCCACTCCACCGGCAACTCGACGATGCCAGTCGGCTGCCCTTTCTGCAGCAGTTCGTACGGACTGTCATCAGCCATCAGTGAGCTTTCGTAGCGGAAGCCCATGTCGCGCAGGATGCTGAGCGTGTTGGGGCTGAAGTTCCAGCTCGGCGCGCGATAGCCGGTCGGCTTCACGCCCGTCAGCGCCGTCAACTCGGCCACAGCCTTCGTCAGCAAGGCCCGCTCGGCGGAGTCTGGAAGGGTCGCGTTCAGCTCGTGAATCCATCCGTGCACGGCGAATTCATGCCGACCGCTGCGCTTGATCGTGTCGGCCATTCCGGGAGTCAGTGCGAGACTCACCGAGGGAATGAAGAACGATGCTGGAATGCGATTGGCGTCGAGGAGTTTCACGATCCGGCCCAGGCCGCGACGCGCACCGTACTGCGCTGACGCCAGCGTCCCGACGGTGGGTTCGCCGAAGCGCAGTGGGATGGTCTCGTTGTCGACGTCGAACGAGAGCAGCACCGCCACCCGTGCACCTCCGGGCCAGCTCGTGGGGTTGAGCGACCGGCCTGCGCGGACCGCGTTCACCACCGTCCGCACCGAGTCCATCGACCATTGCCATCCTGGCTTCACCCCAGTCGCCTGCGCCTGCAGGATACACGGGGCAACCATCAGCATCGCGATCCGGCGCAGCATCCCTGGCTCCTTGAAGTGGTGATCACCCAACCTACGCCCGCCCCCGCGCCGGCACGAGTTCAAGTGTGCCCATGGCGGCCTCGCCGGTGTCAGCGGCGCGGCAGTTCGTAGAGGGAGCGTGAGAGTGTCTCGACGATCCGGTCGGCGTCGGACATCGTCAATGGCATCGGGCCGCGGATCTTGATCACGTTGTGAAATGGCCCGTCGGTGCCGACCAACACACCTCGCTCGCGCATGCGGTTGACCACGAACGTCGCTTCTTCAGGCGCCGGTTCGAGGGTGTCGCGGTCGCGTACGAGCTCGACGCCGAGGAAGAGGCCCGACCCACGAACGTCGCCAACGATGTCGAGATGGTTGACCAGCGGACGCAGGCCGGCCAACAGGCGATTGCCGACGTGCAGCGCATTCTGCTGGAGATCTTCCTCCAGTGTCACCTCGAGCGTCGTCAAGCCGGCCACGCAGGCGGCGGTGCTGCCACCGAAGGTGCTGAAGTACTCCATGCCGTTGTTGAACCGCTCGGCGATGGCGCGCGTCGTGATCACGGCACCCATCGGATAGCCATTCGCGATCGGCTTTCCAAGCACGACGATATCCGGCACGACGTCATGGGCCTCGAACGCCCAGAAGTGTGTGCCGATGCGACCGAAGCCTGTCTGCACCTCGTCGGCGATGCAGAGCCCTCCGGCCGCACGCACTCGCGCGTAGACGTCGGAGAGGAATCCATCGGGCAGCATGATCTGCCCGCCAACGCTGGGACAGGTCTCGGCGATGTAGCCGGAGAGTTTGCGTCCCGTCGCCGCCAGTTCGTCGATGACGAGCCCGACCTGCGATGCGAACCATGCGCCCGGCTCGGCCTTGGCGCCCCGCATCCGGTACACATCCGGAATCGGCGAAGTATGTACCCAGTCCGGTGCACCCGTACCGCCCGGGCCGTCGTGCTTGTACGGGCTGATGTCGATGAGGGTGGTGGTGTGGCCATGATACGCCGAGTCCATCACGATCAGGTCGCGCGCGCCAGTGTACGTGCGCGAAAGACGCAGTGCCAGTTCGTTCGCTTCACTCCCCGACGCGGTGAAGTAGCAGACGTCGAGTCCGTCGGGCAGCAGTGACGTCAGCTTTTCCGCATACCGCGTGAGCTGCTCCTGCAGGTAGCGCGTGTTGGTGTTCAGCACCGCCAACTGCTCGCTGACCGCTCGTACGACGCGCGGGTGACAGTGTCCAACGTGTGCGACGTTGTTGTACCCGTCGATGAAGCGGTGAGCCACATCGTCATACAGGTACTGCTTGTAGCCGCGCACGATGTTCAGCGGGTTGGCGCCGTAGGAGACGCTCAGGTTGCCGCCGATGTGCGCGCGTCGGGATACCGCGACCTCCGGCTTCGGCACATGCTGCGGCAGGCGTTCCGCCGGGATGCCGAGGATCAGGTTCGGGTCGGGGAAGACACTCTTCCAGACCCGCCGCTGGCTGGCGCGCACTGCACCGTTGATGTTGCAGGGCACGTCGAGCATGTCGGTCACGAGTTGCACATGCACATGCGACCACCAGTTGCCATTGGTCGGCGCGCTGCCGATGCGGGCGAACTCGGTGCCTTTCGCAATGGGCTGGCCAATCTCGAGCCCTGCCAGCGAGTCCCGTGTCAGGTGCCCGTAGAATGTGAAGAATTCCAGTGGCTCCGCATCATCGGTCACGTGGCGCAATACGATCAGCGGGCCGTAGTCATGGTAGTTGTCCGCGTCCTCGAAGCCGTAGACGGTGCCATCGAGTGGTGCGTACAACGGCGAGCCTGAGGCAAGCGACAGGTCGAGCCCGATGTGGATCGTTCGTGGCTCGACCAGCTTCGGTTCGTTCGGCCAGTGATAGATCAGTCGCGCCTCGTCATAGCCGCCAACGCCGATCGTCGCACCCTGTTCGGCCAGCACACGCTGCACACGCCGATCGAGTTCCGCAGGCGTGTTCTCCGTCGACTCGCTGGAAATCAGGGTGCTGCCGGCGCTGAAATCGAGCGCGGCGACAGGCGTGGTGCGCAGGTCACGGCCGAGCACCGGTGCGAAGGAGTCGGCGTTGCGAGACAGGAAATCGACGACCTGTGCGGCGTGCGGCACGGGCGGCAATCCGCAGGCGTCGCGGAATGTGTAGTGCGCAAAACGCGGGTGGATCTGTGCGAACACCGGCAGCGTGGTGGTGATCGGCCCCTGGCTGATGCCGAGATAGTCGTCCTCCGGACGCTCCGCCTGCTGCTTCGCGGCCATGCAGGCGCTCACGCAGAGTCGCATGCACATCAGGCTGTAGAGGGCCGCGATCTCCGCGTCGGTGAGCGGATGCGTCTGATGGTACCCCGAGACGACTGCAGCGGCGGCCGCGAGGGGATCATCGGCGCTCAAGGCGACGTACGCCATGGCAATTGCCACGTCATTCACCGTCTGGCTCACCACCATGTCACCGAAGTCGATGATGCCGGTCGCCTGCTGCAGCGTCTCGTCGACCAGCACGTTGTAGTCGTTCGCATCGGCGTGGATCACGCTCATCCGGAAACTCGGCAGCATGGGCACGACATGTTCATCGTGGTAGGCTGCGAAGGCCGCGATGTGTCCGGCAAGCGCGAGATCCGAGACGAGAGGAAGTTGTTCTCGGACGATGCGGTCAGCGTTGGCGAGATCCCAATGGAAATCGCGATGAAACGCCGGGTGATCGAAATTCGAGAGCGCACGATCCAGCCGTCCCAGCGCGCGCCCGATGTTGCGGCGCAGCGCATCGGTGTGGAGGGGCGTGCTACCGAGGGTGCGGCCCGGGAGCGCCGTGATCAGTCGGACGAGGTGCGGCCCATGTTGCGCGATGTCACGCCCGTCGACCGTGCGAATCAGCTTCGGACAGAGCGCCGTGGACGCGACGTGGCGCATCACGGCGCCCTCGGCCTCCAGCACCTCGCGCGATTCGCCGGCATTGGCGAGCTTGAGGATGTACCGCTCTCCGGTCGGCGTACGGAGGAGGAGGTTCTGGTCGCGTTCGCTGGGCAGTTCTGTGACGACGACGTCGAGCCCGTAGAGCCGCGCTGCCAGTTTGGCGGCGTCTGACGTGGTGAGGCGGGGAACGCCAGGCATGGCCAAGGTGTGAGAGCCGCAAAACGATCGGAGTCGGATCGATCCTGAACGCGACGACGCGTCTACGGATAGCCTAGTTACCCGGAGAAGAGGCGGTAGGATTTCGGATGAGTGCCGTCGTACTGACGCCATCGACCACATGACAGGCCACGCACACCCACACACCATCGCGGGCGTCCCGACGCTGATCGCCGAGCCTGCGCCTGGCCAGGCCCCGCTGCCGGTCGTGCTCTGGTTCCACGGCTTCCGTGCCGATGCGCTTGCACATGCCGGTGAACTGGAACGATGTGCGGCGGCGGGATTTCTTGCCGTCGGCGTCGACGCCGTCGAGCACGGCGCGCGCGCCACAGGTGAACTGGATGCGCGGCTGGCCGCTTCACCAACCGGCGCGTTGTTGCTGATGCTCGAGATCGTCGAGAGGACCGTTCGCGAACTACCAGCGCTGATCGATGGGCTGGCGGAACGGTATCCAATCGATCGCGATCGGATCTCGATGGTGGGCATTTCGATGGGTGCCTTTCTCGTCTATCGGGCGGTGGTGACTGGGCCACCGATGCGCGCGGGTGTTGCGCTGCTTGGATCGCCGGAATGGCCTGGAGAGACGAGTCCCCATCGCTGGCTGGAGGCGTTCCGCAGTGTGGCGCTGCTCAGCATTACCGCCGAACATGACCAGAGCGTCGCGCCCGAGCCCGTGGCGCGACTCCATGCCGCCCTCGGCCAGACATCACCGGATCACGCGACACATTCGTACCACTACGTGCTGCGTGGGGCCGGCCACCTCACGTCGGGTGAGGAATGGCAACGCGCCATGCGGGTGACGGAAGGGTGGCTGCGTAGGTTCTCCTGATGCTTCCCGAAACCAGCCTCGTCTGCCCCGTCCTGATCGGACGACACATTCCGCTCGCGGCGGGAAGCGCAGCGCTCGCGCGGGCGCAGGCGTCGCACGGGAGCACGGTGCTGATCTCCGGCGAGGCGGGCATCGGCAAGTCGCGCCTGGTGCGATCGCTGGTGGACCATGGGCGCGCGCTGGGTTTCGTGACGCTGACCGGCGCCTGCTTCGAGGCCGATCGTGCGCACCCCTATGCGCCGGTGCTCGACCTGGTGCGCGTGCTGGCATCGATCGCCTCGCCGTCGCTCGCGGCACACTACTTCGCCCCCGCGGCCGCAGACCTGGTCACGCTGTTTCCGGAACTGCAATCGATCTTCGTCGACACCGCGCCGCGCGCCGCCCTCGGTCCGGAGGAGGATCGGCGGCGACTCTTTCAGTCATTCACCGATTCCGTACACGCGCTGGCGCGAGTGCAACCGCTGCTGCTGGTGATCGAGGATGTGCACTGGAGTGACGACGCAACGCTTGACCTGCTCCTCCACCTCGCGCGACGCATGGCAGCACAGCCGGTGGCGCTCGTGCTCACCTTCCGCAGTGACGAAGTCGGGCCGCGCCTGACCAAGCTGGTGGCCGATCTCGATCGTGCCCGCTGCGCGTCGGACATCGCGCTCCATCCTCTGAGCGCGATCGAAGTGTCAGCGATGCTGGGGGCAATCTTCGGATCGCAGGTGACGCTGGAGGCGGCCTTCGTGAATGGCTTGCACGGCTTTACCGAGGGGAACCCGTTCTTCGTCGAGGAGATGCTGAAGTCGTTGCTGGTCTCCGGCGACATCGCACAGGTGGATGGTGTGTGGCGTGCGCGGCCGCTCGAGCAGGTGCGTGTGCCGCGGACGGCCACCGAGGCGGTGGGGCGACGATTGGCCGGATTGAGCGATGCGGCCCGTCGCGTTGCCTCGGTGGCTGCGGTGGCGGGCCGACGATTCGACTTCCAGCTGTTGCAGGCACTCACGCAACACGAAGAGTCCACGCTGCTGTCGCTGGTCAAGGAGTTGATCGACGCGCAGCTGGTGGTCGAGGAATCCGCCGATCGGTTTGCCTTTCGTCACGCGCTGACGCGAGAGAGCATGCGTACGCAGTTGCTGACGCGGGAACGACTGGCGCTGCACAAGTCGATTGCTGCCGCCCTGCAGGCGCAGCATGACGCGGGAGCGCTCGAGCTCGAGGACGCGCTGGCCTACCACACCTTCGAGTGTGGTGCATGGGAGGCCGCACGGCTCCACGCGCGACGGGCCGCTGACAACGCCTGGACGCTCTGTGCGCCGCGCGAGGCACTCCAGCAGTTCGATCGTGCGGTGATCGCGACGGAACGGGCGGGGCTGCGACCGGACGCGGGGCTGTTCGCGGCTCGTGGTCGCGCGCACGAAACACTCGGTGCATTCAGCCAGGCCCACGAGGACTTCACATCGGCGCTCGCGGCCGCAGAGGAGAGTGGCGATCGCCGCTCGGCCTGGGTTGCGGTGCATGCGCTTGGGATGCTCTGGGCTGCGCGTGACTACGAGCGCGCGGGGCAGTACCGGCGAGAGGCGCTGGCGCTGGCTCGTGAACTGGAGAACCCGTCGCTGATTGCGCGCAGCCTCAATCGCATCGGAAACTGGTACGTGAATCGTGAGGACCCGCAGTCGGGGATTCCCCATCACGACGAGGCGCTGCAGATCTTCGAACGCGAGCGGGATGAGCGCGGCGTGGTCGAGACGGTCGACCTGCTGGCGATGGCGCACCACATCGCTGGTGCGCAGCACACCGCTGTGGAGCTCTACGAACGTTCGATTCCGCTCTTTGCAGCGCTAGAAGATCGCCGCGGCCTGGCCAATGCGTTGGCCGTGCTCGGCGTGTGTGGCCCGAGCTATCATGCGTCGGCGGGGCCGGTGTGCAGCAGCAAGTATGCGGCCGAGATGTTCACCGAGGAACGCGCCATTCGGCATGCGAGTGACATCGGCTGGCGAGCAGGCGAGGCGTTCGCGCGGTACCTGGTGGCAGACTGCGTTGCCTGGCGGGGGGAGTTTTCTCGTGGCCGTCGACTGGCGCGCGAGTCGTTGGCGATTGCCGAGGAGTTGGAGCACCGCGAGTGGCAGTGCGGTGCGCGGCGTGTGTTGGGGATGATTGCGCTCGAGCTAGGCGACACCATCGAGGCACTCCTGCAGCTCGATGCGGCATTCGACATCGCGCGCCGGCTTGGTTCCGCGACGTGGACGCGCTGGACGGGTGCGCCGTATGCCATTGCGCTGGCGCGGAGCGGCAAGGGGGCACAGGCGACGATCGTGCTCGACGAAATCGAGCGCATCGTCAGTGCGTCGACGGCATCGGGATCGAGCCACGCCGCGCAGACGGTTGGTGCGAGGTATGTAGTCCTTGCTCGCGCTGAAGTTGCGCTGGGCGCCGGTGGGGCCGCGGCGGCGCTGGGACTTGTGACCGTGGCAGACACGGTGTCGACGCCTGCCGCCGGATTGCTTCGGGCGCGAGCGTTGACCGCGTTGCAGCGGTGGGACGATGCCGTCGCGGCGCTCGCCGACGCGCGAGCAGAGGCAGAAGCGCAATCAGCCCTGCCGTTGCTGCTCCGCATCGACGCACAACTCGGCCAGGTGATGCTCGGCCAGCGCCGCCGGGTCGACGCGCGATTGGCATTCGACAGTGCACGCGGGATCGCAGATGCGTTGTGTGAAACGCTCGACGATGCTGCGCTCCAGTCGAGCTTTCGGGCTCGAGTCGATGTCCTGGCGCCGCCGCCACCGACCAAGACGTCGAAACAGCAAGCCAAGGCCGCCTACGCCGGGCTGACGCAGCGTGAGCGCGACACGGCGGCGCTGATCGCGGCAGGGAAGTCCAATCGCGAGATCGCGCGCGTGCTCGGGATCGGCGAGCGCACCGTCGAGGGATATGTCGCGGGTGCACTCGCGAAGCTTGGCGCGACGTCTCGTGCGCAGATCGCGATCTGGGCCGTGGAGCAGGGCCTGGCGCCAGCTGAACCCGCTCAGGCCAAAGCGAGGCGCTGACACCGCGGGTCGGTCTCGTCCCCGTAGGCGACCTGAATATCCCCGTAGTCTCCACGGTTTGCGCAGGTTTGCCAAGCGCCATTCTCCTGTCACTCGCACCGCCGGCTCGACGCGGCGGCATCAAGACCTGATCAGGAGACTGTCATGACGACCGTGTTGACGACCGCGAATACCCCCGAAATGGATGCCCTCAAGAGCCGGCTGAAGACGATGTGGATGGCGGGCGACTACGGTCACTTCGCCACCTTCATGGAAGCCGGTGCGATGGAGTTCTATCCACGCCTTGGCATCACCGCTGGTGAGCGAGTCCTCGACGTGGCCTGCGGTGCAGGCCAGCTCTCCTTCCCCGCTGCGCGTAGCGGGGCGATCGTCACGGGCATCGACATCGCGTCGAACCTCATCGATCAGGCCAAGGCGCGTGCGGCGAAGGAAGGGATCACGATCGACTTCCGCGAAGGTGACGCCGAGAGTCTCGATGTGCCTGATGCCTCGTATGACCTGGTCTTCAGCCTCATCGGTGCGATGTTCGCTCCACAGCCGAACCTCGTCGCAGATGAACTCAAGCGCGCCTGCCGTCCGGGCGGTCGCATCGTGATGGGCAACTGGACGCCGAGTGGCTTCATCGGCCAGATGTTCAAGCTCAACGGCAAGCATGTGCCACCGCCGGCCGGCATGACATCCCCAGTGCTGTGGGGCGACGAGGCGACCGTGCGCGACCGATTCCGTGACGGCGTCACCAACCTCCAGATCACGAAGCGGATGTACCCGTTCCGCTATCCGTTCCCACCGGCCGATGTGGTGGAGTTCTTCCGCGAATTCTACGGGCCGACCAATCGCGCGTTCGCGGCCCTCGACCCCGAAAAGCAGGCGGCGCTGCGTGCGGACCTGGTCGAGCTCTGGTCATCGCACAACACCGCCATCGACGGCGGTACCGCACTGCTGGGTGAATATCTCGAAGTGATCGCGACGCGGGCGTAGCCGTTCGAGGCTACACCTTCGGTGTGAAGTGGCCGAGGAAGACACGTTCCTGGCTGGTGAGGCTGCCCTCGCCCGTGGCAGTGATCTTGTCGAGGATGCGCTTCACTTCGTCACGGTTGTACTGATTGACCGTGGCGAGGTCGACTTGCCGCCAATCGCCCATTGGAATGGCGTTTGGCGGCGGTCCGGCGAGTTTCGCTTCCCACTGCTTCGATGGCGTGAATCGCTCGGCAATCTTGAGATAGATCCACGCACCGACGTAGCCGCCGAGGTGCGCGAAGTGGGCCGTGTTGCCGCCGCCCGACAGCCCGCCGAAGATCGAGATCGCGGTCATGATCACCACCAGCACGCGGGCCTCCACCGGCACCACGCCCCAGATGTAGATCCGATCGCGTGGGAAGAACTTCGCGAAACCCAGCTGGACTCCAAAGATCGCGCCCGAGGCACCGATGATCGGTGCATACGGCGTGAAGAGCAGCGACAGCAGGCCGCCGGTGATTCCGGCAATCATGTACATCCGGAAAAACGTCGTGCCGCCAAGTCGTGTCTCGACCCGAGGACCGAAGATGTAGAGGGCCAGCATGTTGAACGCGATGTGCGAAACGCTGCCGTGCGCGAACATGTACGTCAGCAGCGTCCACGGCCGCTGCAACAACAGCGCTGGGACGAAGGCGAGTTCGCTCGAGAGCACGGGGAACGTGATCTGGAGCAGGTAGACGATGACGTTGGCAATCAGGAGCCGGGTAACCCAGGGTGTCATGCCTGTAGACTAACGGGGGCAGGGCATCGGGCGCAGCTTTCTGCGTCGTGACACTTACGGCATGATGAAGTGGCGCGTGGCGCGGACCTGGCGGGTCAGTTCAGCCCGCACGTCAGGATGGGCGATCGAAATCAGCAACTCCGCACGCTCGCGCAGTGACCGGCCATGCAGGTTCACGGCGCCGTATTCGGTCACGACCCAATGCACGTGGCCCCGCGTCGTGACGACGCCGGCGCCGCCCTTCAACTCATGCGTGATGCGGGAGACGGTGCCGCCGGCGGCCATCGACGGCAAGGCGATGATCGGCTTCCCGCCCTTCGACAGCGCTGCGCCACGGATGAAGTCCATCTGACCGCCAATGCCACTGTAGATCCGGTGGCCGATGGAGTCGGCAGAGACCTGGCCGGTGAGGTCGACCTCGATCGCCGAGTTGATCGCGATCACCTTCGGGTTCTCGCGGATCAGGCTTGCGTCGTTGGTCCGATCACAGGGATGGAACTCGATCGCCAGATTGTCGTCGACGAAGTCGAGCAGTGCACGCGAACCGTTGACGAAGCTCGTGACCGTCCGACCGCGATGCACGACCTTGTGCTCATTCGTCACCACGCCGTTGTCGAGGAGTGGGATGAGGCCATCGGAGAACATCTCGGTGTGCACGCCCAACCCGATCTTGTTGCCGAGGCGGGCCAGCACCGCGTCGGGGATTCCGCCGATGCCCACCTGCAGGGTCGAGCCATCCTCGACGAGGGCGGCGATGATCTCGCCGATACGGTCTTCGACCTCGCTTCCGGCGGACTGCGCATGGGTGTGGAGCGGGCGGTCGGAGGCCATCCAGGCGTCCACGCGCCGCAGTGGCACGGCGGTGTTGCCGACGGTGCGCGGCATCTGCTGGTTGATCTCCGCAATCACCGTGCGGGCGTGCAGGCTGGCCGCGAGTGCCGTGTCGACGGAGGGGCCGAGGGTGCAGTTGCCGTGGGCGTCGGGCACCGACAGCTGCACGATCGCGACATCGAGGTCGATCACACGATCGGCGAACAGCGACGGGATGTCGCTGAGGAAGACGGGAATGAAGTCCGCGCGACCCTCGCCAATCGCTGCCCGTACATTCGCGCCCGCGAAGAGCGAGTTCGACCTGATGCGACCCAGCTGTTCGGGGAGGACGAAGGGCGCTGGCCCTTCGAGGTGCATGTGGTAGAGCTGCACGCCTTCGAGATCGGTGCGCGCCGCCAGTGCCTCGAGCAGCGGTGTTGGTGTCGCGCAGGCGCCGTGGACGAAGACCTTGTCGCCGGACTTGATGCGGGAGACGGCGTCGTGTGCGGCGACGGCGCGAGTGCGCCAGTCGGATGAGCTGGTGGAAACGGGCATCGTGAATAATGGCGATTCGAAAGCTGCGTGACCTCGTATCTTCCAGAAAATCGCTTCATCCTTCACGCCTCTACCGCCGCCCCAGAGTTCCCGTGGCCCTCGCGCCTGCCCGACATGTTCGCCGACCACGCGGCACGCTGCCCACCATGGAGCAGGCCGCGAGCCGCGGTGACATTCGTGCCGATCCGCTGCTCGTCGAACTGGCGACTACCAGCCCAGCGGACACGCTGGCCCGGCTAACGTCCCGACCACAGGGGCTCACCGCTGCCGAGGCGGCCCAGCGCCTCGCGACGCACGGTGCAAATGAGATGCGTGCATCACAGTCCGAGGGGGCGTTCGCCCGACTCTGGCGCGCGGTGCGCAACCCGCTGGTCCTCCTGCTGATCGTGCTCGCCGTAGTGTCTGCTGCGACGGGTGACTTCCGTGCGGCGACGGTCATCGGCGTGATGATCGCCGTGGGCGTCGGGCTGCGATTCGTGCAGGAGTCACACGCCGATGCAGCCGCGGCAGCGCTCCGTGGGATGGTGCACGTGACCACGCTCGTCACGCGTGACGGCGTACCCTGCGAGGTCCCGGTTCGCGACGTCGTGCCTGGCGACCTCGTCACGCTCTCGGCCGGCGACATGATGCCGGCTGACCTGCGGCTGATCAGCACCAAGGATCTCTACGTCGGCCAGTCCAGCCTGACGGGCGAATCACTCCCGGTCGAGAAGAGTGCCGTGCCGCCGAGCGTGACGCTGTCGGCACTCGAAATGCCGACGCTCTGCTTTCGTGGCACCAGCGTACAGAGTGGCACGGCCACCGCCGTCGTCGTCGCCACCGGTGCGGCGACGTATTTCGGGCAGATGGTGGGCAGCCTCGAGGCGCAAGAACCGCCGAGTGAGTTCCAGCGCGGCATCGACGGCTTCACGATGTTGATGGTCAGGATCATCGCCGTGATGGCGCCGCTGGTCTTCCTCGTCAATGGCCTGACGAAACACGATTGGCGGGAGGCGTTCTTCTTCGCCCTGGCAGTCGCCGTTGGCCTCGCACCGGAAATGCTGCCGACGATCTTTTCCGTCTGCCTCTCGCGCGGCGCCGTCTCGATGTCGAAGCGCAAGGTGATCGTGAAGCACCTCGATGCAATCCAGAGCGTCGGCGCGATCGACATTCTCTGCACCGACAAGACCGGCACGCTGACGATGGATGCAATCATCCTCGAGCGCCACTGCGACATCCGCGGCGCAGAGAGTGAGCATGTCGTCCGGCTTGCGTACCTCGTCAGCCATTTCCAGACAGGCCTGAAGAGTGTGCTCGATGATGCGATCCTGGCGCACCAACTGGCAAAGGAGGTCGTGGAGGATGCGGCGTGGACGAAGGTCGACGAAGTGCCGTTCGACTTCAGTCGCCGCATGATGTCGGTGGTGGTCGAGGCGCCGTCCCAGCCACGCCGACTCATTGCCAAGGGCGCCGCCGAGGAAACGTTTGCGAGGTGCACCGCGGTCGAGTTGGACGGCGGCATCGTGCCAATCGACGACGCGATCCGCCCGATGCTGCGGTCCGTGTACGAATCGCTGAGCCGAGATGGGTTTCGTGTGCTGGCGGTGGCGAGTCGACCCGTCGTGGAGCAGCCGAAGTATGGTGTGGCCGACGAGCGCGATCTCGTCCTCGCCGGATTCCTCGGCTTTCTCGATCCCCCGAAAGACTCCGCCAGTGCGGCCATCACGTCGTTGCAGGCGAATGGCGTACGCATCGTGGTCCTCACCGGGGACAACGAACTGGTGACGCAGCGTATTTGCGCCCAGGTCGGCTTGCCGGTCGAGCACATGCTGCTCGGTCCGGCCATCGAAGGCCTCGATGATGCCGCGCTCCGTGCTGCGGTTGAACTGCCGAGCGTCTATGCGCGACTGTCGCCCGGGCAGAAGCAACGGATCATCCGCGCCTTGCAGCAGCGTGGGCATGTGGTGGGATTCCTTGGCGACGGCATCAACGATGCGCCAGCGCTGCACACGGCCGACGTGGGGATCTCCGTCGACTCCGCAGTCGACATCGCGAAGGATTCGGCGGACGTGATCCTGCTCGAGAAGAACTTGATGGTCATCACCGATGCGGTGCGTGAAGGGCGTCGTGTCTTCGCCAACATCCTCAAGTACGTTCGCATGGGTGCGAGCTCGAATTTCGGCAACATGTTCAGCGTCATCGGTGCCAGTGCGTGGCTGCCATTCGTGCCGATGGCGCCGATCCAGATTCTCGCCAACAATCTGCTCTACGACTTCTCCCAGCTGCCAATTCCGACGGACAATGTCGATGAGGAGCAACTGGCGAAGCCCAAGCCATGGTCACTGACGGCGCTGCGCCGCTACATCCTGATCATTGGCCCACTGAGCTCGATCTTCGACTACACCACATTCGCGCTCCTCTATTTCGTGCTCCGGGCGAATGATCCGGCGCACGCAGGCCTCTTCCAGACTGGCTGGTTCGTCGAATCGTTGATGACGCAGACGTTGGTCATTTACGTCATACGCACCAACCGGATTCCGTTCCTCCAGAGCCGGCCGAGCTGGCCGTTGCTCACGGTCACGTCGGTAGTCCTTGCGGTGGGCCTCTGGCTGCCGCTGTCGCCGTTCGCATCCGCACTCGGCTTTGTCGCCTTGCCTGCAGCGTACTGGCCGCTGCTGCTCGGCACGGTTACTGCGTACCTGATCCTGACACAGCTGGTGAAGATGCTGCTGGTGCGACGCGGCTGGCTGTGAGGGGTATGCATTCGTGGCGTGGCGAGGAAACAGATAGCGCCGCCGTGGCTGGCATATTCTTTTGGATGGCATTCATGGACGTCGCGTGCTGACGCGACGGCGCAAGCGAATTCTTCGCGGCGCGCGATCCCTACAGACTGACACTGAGAAATCGATGAAAATTACATTGGCGCACACCAATACTCGGCTCGCGCTCATGGCCGCGCTGATGCTCAGCACCACCGCTTGCGCGTCGTGGGGCAAGAAGGAATCCGGCGCCGTGATCGGCGCGGCAGGTGGTGGCGCACTCGGCGGCGTGATCGGCAACCAGACCGGTTCCACCACGCGCGGCGCGATCATTGGCGCTGTGGTCGGCGGTGCGGCGGGCGCGATCATTGGCCACCAGATGGATCAGCAGGCGAAGGAGCTGAAGCAGAATATCCCGGGCGCAGTCGTGGCGCGTGTCGGTGAAGGAATCACGGTCACCTTCGCATCGGGCCTGCTCTACAACTTCGACTCGGATGTCGTGCGCGCCGAATCGGCGAAGAACCTGCGGGCCTTGGCCAGCAGCCTCTCGAAGTATCCGAACACGGATGTCATGATCGTCGGGCACACCGACGCTGTCGGCGCGACGGAGTACAACCAGTCCTTGTCTCAGCGCCGCGCGACGGCCGCTGCGGACTACCTGATCTCGCAGGACGTGGCCGCTGCCCGTGTGCGCGCCACCGGTCGCGGTGAAACCGAAGCGATCGCACCGAATGACACCGAGGCGGGGCGCCAGGCCAATCGTCGCGTCGAAGTCGCGATCTTCGCCAACGCCAGCGCACGCAAGTAGCTGGTAGGCAGAAAAACGCGGCCGCCCTCGATTCAGGGCGGCCGCGTTTTTCGTTCGTACGCCAGGGTCGTGCGCTCAGCCCCACCAGAAGGCAGAGGCGATGATCACGTACAAGCCAATCAGCGCCAATCCTTCGAGCCAGATCGATTCGCCATCGTAGACGATGAACGCCGTCACGAGCGCGGTCAGCAGAAGCGCCGCGACCAGCAATGGCGCCAGTGTGAGCGTGAGGATCGGACCGCCGAGCACGAACGAGAGCAGGACCAACGCCGGAATCAGGCCCAGTGCAACTTGCAGCGAGCTATTGAGAATGACGCTCACCGCGTAGTCCGCCTGGTTCTTCCACGCCAGCTGGATCCCGACGAGGTTCTCGATCGCGTTGCCTGCGATTGCGACCACGACGAGACCCGCAAAGGCGTCGGAGATACCGAGCACCTTCATGGCCGGTTGCAGGCCTTCGACAAACCAGTCGGAGACGAAGGCCGCACCGATCGATGATGCCAGCAGCAGCCCGATCGTGAGCGACAGTGGCCACACGGTATGCCCTTCGGCGACGACGGTCGGTGCTATGGATGGATCACCCTTGACCGAGAACCAGATACTCGCAGCAAGCACGATCAGCAGCACCAGCGAGCAGGCGACACTCAGTGCGCCCTCGTGCGAGCCGGCCGGCGCATGGAGCTCCTGCGCGAGGGTCGGAATCATCAGCGCTGCCACGGCCAGCAGCATCAGCGTCACGATCATCTTCGGCGGCTCGGACTGAAACACCTGCTTGCCGTGCTTCAATCCGCCAAGGAAGAGTGCGAAGCCGAAGACGAGCAGCGAGTTCCCGAGAATCGAGCCGATCAATGCCGCCTTCACGACCTCGGTGAGGCCAGCGCGCAGCGCAAAGATGCAGACGAACAACTCTGGCAGGTTGCCAAGCGCCGACTGCAGGATGCCAGTGGCGCCCGGACCGAGCTTGCTGCCGAGTTGCTCGGTCGCGTCACCCACGATCAACGCCAGCAGCGCCAGTGCCGCCGCCGTCACGCCAAAGGTCAGCACCACATTGGCGCCGATGCTGTGCAGCGTTCCCGCCAGTGCCGTGGCCACGACTGCGAGGATCACCGCAATCTTTTCTTTTCGTTCCATGATGATCGTCGTTCGGTGTGAGGCTGCGGGCGCTGTCGAGAGGTCAGAGCTTCGGCAACGTGTAGCCTGAACGATAGTTGGCCTTCATCATGGCGTTGGCCTCGGCGTCGCCCTTGAACTGGTTGGCGGCGGCGTCCCAATGGACCTTGCGTCCGGTGAGGAGCGCAATGTTGCCCATCGAGGCGTTGATCGCGGCCACGCTCCCGGTATCGATGCCGCACTTCAGGCCTGACGCGTCGTTCTTGCGGATCGCCTCGACGAAGTTGAGCGTGTGCCGGTCGAGGATCTCCTCGTTGTTGAACTGCTGCGGCAGGGCGGGCGTCTTGAAGAGGCGAAGGCCGTTTTCGGTGGTCGTTTCCGGGATGACTTCCCATCCGCCCCGATTCACGACCAGCGTGCCGTTGTTGCCGATGAAGGCGATGCCTTCTGCCTTGCCGTAGGGGCCGCCGTCGATACCGGTCGCATGTTCCCACAGCATGTTGAATCCGTCGTACTCGAAGACGGCCTGCAACGTGTCTGGGGTCTCGGAGGCGTCATCGGGATAGGCGAACTTGCCACCGCTCGCCATCACACTCTTCGGGGCGGTGGCGTTCATGGCGTAGAGCGCGATGTCGATCTCGTGCACGCCCCAGTCGGTCATCAGGCCGCCGGCGTAGTCCCAGAACCAGCGGAAGTTGAAGTGGAAGCGGTTCGGGTTGAAGGGCCGCTTCGGGGCTGGGCCAAGCCACATGTCGTAGTTGACGCCGGCGGGTGGCGCGCTGTCGGGCTGTTTCGGCACCGGCTTCATCCACCCCTGATACGCCCACACCTTCACCACGCGGATCCGACCCAGCTTCCCCGAACGCACGTAGTCGATCGCGTTGGCGTAGTGGGTGCCGCTGCGCTGCCACTGCCCCACCTGCACCATCTTGCCGTAGCGCCGCGTGGCCGCCTGCATCACCTGACATTCCTCGATCGTATGTGCGATCGGCTTCTCGACGTATACGTGCTTGCCTGCGGCGAGGGAGTCGGTCATGGCGAGGCAATGCCAGTGATCCGGCGTGCCCACGATCACGGCGTCGATATCCTTGCTCTCGAGCATCTTCCGGTAGTCGTCGTACATGCGCGGCGCCGTGCCTCGCAGCTTGCGGACATCCTCGGTGCGTTCGGTGAGTACGCTGCGATCGACATCGGCGATGGCGACACAGTTGACGCCGGCGATCTTGAGGTGCGATCGCATGTCGGACCAGCCCATCCCCTTCGCACCAATGACGCCCACGTTCACCTGATCGGATGGTGCGACACGTCGCGCGCTTGACGTCGACGCCATCGGCATGGCATTGGCCAGTGTCGCACTGGCGGCAGCGGCGGCGGACTGCTTGATGAACGAACGGCGGGAGGAGGACACGGCAGCGGGGATTATGAGGGTCGCTCAAGGGTCGCTCGAGTGCGGCACGAATCGCGCGGAGGTACGATCCCGAGTGACGCAGGGTTAGTCAATCCAGACCGGGAATGCTGGTCTGGACCGCGCCAGCGCGAGTAGCTTCACACCTCCTCTCCGTGGGTACCATGAGCCGCCACCTGTTCGTCGCCGTCGTCACTGCCATCGTCATCGCCAGGCCGGCGGCCGCGCAGCGCGCGAAGCCGGTCGCTGACTCGGCCACGCGGGCCGTGATCGCAGAGTTTGTGACTGCGGTGCGAGACATGGCGGCCTCGCGCATCGTGACGCCCGCAGCGCACATCCCGGTCGGTGGGCTGCTCGATAGCGCCGGCCATGTCGCAAGCGTCGTGGGCGCCACGCCGGAACCGACCTACACGCCTGACACGGCCCTGGTGTCATTTCGTCAACTGCTCGGCGCTGGTGCGCGACGCCAGGGATATCGCGCGGTCGCACTTGGCTATCTCGTCCGGCGCGCCCCACGACAGGGCGCGGATTCGGTCGATGCGGTGGTCGTGGAAGTCGAGCACCGGAACGGCTACCGCGCCGACGTCATCTTTCCCTATACCAAGAACGACTTCGGTGAGCCGATCTTCGGCGACGCGGTGACGAGGGCCGGTACGCTGCACGCGCTGTCGGGTCGAACGCCGCCAGTGACGACCGGAGCGAAGCGGTGACGCGCCGTCTGTGGCTGGGCGCCGCGGCATGGTGTGCCGCAGCCTGGACGGTGTCGTGCGCGGCGCCCCTGCAGGCGCAGGTGGTGCCGCGACCGACGAGTGGCACAGCCGCGGCGAAACCCTCGCTGGAGGAAAGTGCTCGGCGGATCGTGTCGGCAGTCCCGTATCCGACGTTCGTGACCACCGACCTCTCCGGCCGGCCGCAGGCGCGCACCGTACAGCCGCTGCCGCCAGACAGCACATGGACCGTCTGGTTTGCGACGAATCCGCGGACGCGGAAGGTCGGCGAGGTCGAGCGTGATCCGCGCGTCGTGCTCCACTACTTCGATCCTGGCACACTGAGCTATGTGTCGTTGATCGGGCATGCACGCGTGGTGCGCGATCACGCGACCAAGGTGGCGCACTGGAATGCCGCGTGGGATAGCTTCTATGCAGACCGTGACACCAGTGTGGTGCTGATTGCCGTGACGGCAGAGCGGCTCGAGGTGGTCAGTTCGACGCTTGGCATCAGTGGTGACGCGGCCACCTGGCGGCCACCCACAGTCCGATTGCCGGCCAGGCGCATTCCTCCGAGGTGAATGATGACGCCAACCGACCGCCTTCGTCCGCATCCTGACCAGCGCCTCGCTGCGTCGGTGCAGTTCATCGATTGTCCCGCAGTCGCGACTGCACTCCGCAACGAGCCCCATGCCAGTGTGGCTGGGCATCGCCAAACCGCTGTGGTACGACACGGCCCGGTGACGATGCTCGTGATGGCCTTCGAGGCCGGCGGCCAGATGAAGGAGCACAAGGCTGACGGTGTCGTCACCATCCATGTGCTCTCAGGGCAGTTGCAGGTGGTTGTCGAGGCAGCCACGCACGACCTTGGCGCGGGGCAGTTGCTCACGCTGGCGCCGGGTGTGCTGCATTCGTTGTCGGCGAGTACGCCAGTCGACATGCTGCTGACGGTGCACCGCATTCCGAACGAGAGCGCCACGTAAGTGACGTTCGGTGCGCTGCCGTTGGCGCGTCGCCCCTGACCCGAACGAACGGTTCATGCCTCTGAACGACCCATTCTCGCGCCGCGACTGGATCCGCACCGTCGGCGCTGCGAGTGCTGGCGCGCTGGTACCGCTGGATGCGCTGCGCAGTGTCGCCAATCCCACGCCGGCGGAAGCGACGGTGGTCGCCACGGCGCCGGTTCCCACACAAGCGGTGGTGGCGCCCGGCGACATCATCCCGCTGTCGTCGACGAGCGAGGTGTTCATCCCGCCGCGTGGCGATTCGTTCATGAAGTTTTCGTTCGACTTTCCCGAACCGGCCGTCGCCTTCGGAGAGCATCGCTTCAGCTTCCTGCTCTTCACCGAAGAGAACACCTACGCGCTCGATGCGTCGAAGATGCGATCGACTGGCACGCCGGACGCGCTCGAGATGACCTGCACGGGTGTGACGTGGGCGGGAGGGCAGGAACAGGCACCAGCGAATGTCGTCGTGAGGTTCAATCGAAGCGGTCGCACGATTACGTGGGACATCGTGGCCGAGATGCCGCGCCCCATTCGCACCGTCACGACGGTGATTCGTGACATTCCGCGCGGCAAGATCTCGTTCGGTGGTGCGCCGCTGGCCGATCCGGGCGACGGGGACATGCTCGGCGGCTACACCTTCGGTGCCGGTGACCTGCATGGCGCGGGCACGCCGCAAAGCATGTCGACACCCATCGCCATCGTGCAGGCGAGTGAAACGGACTTCCGCTATCTCAGCACGCACGACACCCGCGTCCGCCCAAAGCGCTACCTCTTTCAGGCCGGACCAGGCGCCTTCCGCACCGAGGCGATCTACGAGCACGATGGCTGGCGCAATGACACGCGCGTCGTGGTGCCGCGCTGGGAGCTCGGACAGGCGGCGACGTTCGACGACGCGATGGCCGCACACATGGCGCGCATCGAATCGGCGTTCACACTGCCAACGTGGGAATCACGTACCGATGTCCCGCAGTGGATGCGTGATGTGGCGCTGGTCACGACCCTGCACGGTCAGCACTTCACCGGTTTCATCTTCAATACGTATCCCCAGCAGCTCGAAATCCTTCGCTGGATGGCCACTCGGATCCCCGCTGAACGTGTGCTGGTGTTCCTGGCCGCATGGGACGGTCGCTACTACTGGGACTATCCCAACTACGTCGTGCCAGCGCGGATGGGTGGCGAGGCGGGCTTCCGTGACCTGATCCAGGGGGCGCAGAAGCTGGGATTCAAGATGATGCCGATGTTCGGCACCAACTCCGCCAATCGCAAGCAGCCCGGTTGGTCACGTATCGCCTCAGGTGCGACGCACAAGATCGACGGCGACATCTACAACCTGAACTGGGTGGACTGGAACAACGACCGGCATCAGGACGGCTGGTTGACGTACATGAACCTCGGCGAGGACAAGTGGCGCAACCATCTCGAGGGCCGCATCGCGGAGACGATCGAACGATTCGGTGTTGACGCCTATTTTCTCGACATCGTCGGCGGGCACGTGAACAGCACCAACGGGGACATGCACGACGGGACCCGTCGCCTCGTGCAGAACCTGCGCGCAAGGTTCCCACGGGTGTTGCCAGTTGGCGAGATGCCGTACGACGCCTTGCATGAGTTCATCGGCGTGTACCAGGCCGGTGGCGGGCCTCGATGGCGGAAGTACTCACGCTTCTACTCGCATCTCAGCGCCCCTGCGCCGGGCCGCGGCAGCAGCGGCGTCCACGAATGGGGCTTCGGCACCTTCAACACGCAGACGCTCGGGCTGTCGCCAAACGCCATCCCGACGCTGCAGGTGGTCGACGACACCTTCACGGCACATCGCGACACCATGGCCGCGGTCATTGCCGCAGCCAAGGCACGCGCTGGGATCGCGTGAGGCATCGAGCGGGCGAGGCGGTCACGAGGCCAGTGCTGGCGACGCGCGGATTGCCGGAAGCACTCTCAACGGTAGATTCGCCTCGATCCCATCAGTACCAGCCCTTGGCGAGACCGGCCAGCATGGACACCCGTATTGCGGAACTGATGCGAGAGGCTGACGCCGGCAACTTGGCGGCCGCCGACACGTTGTTTGCGGCGCTGTATGACGAGCTGCATCGACTAGCCCAACGGCAGCTCGTGCGGAATGCCGGTGGCCTGACCCTCGGCACGACGACACTGCTCCACGAAGCGTACCTGAACATCGCCGATCGCTCCGGCGTGCAATTCCCGGATCGGGCGCACTTCCTGGCGTATGCAGCGCGAGCCATGCGCGGCCTGATCATCGACTACAGTCGACGGCAGCAGGCGCAGAAGCGAGGCGGCGAGTTTCACATCACCGGTATCGGCGACACCGGTATCGTCGCGGCGAGCGATGTCGTGGATAGCACCGAGCTCGAAGCGCTTGGTCTCGCGCTGAGCGAGCTCGCGCTGGTCGATCCTGCGCTCGCCGAGCTGGTCGACCTGCATTTTTTCTGTGGCTTCACTCTCGGTGAGATTGCCACAATGCGCGGCGTCTCGGAGCGCACGACCCAGCGGGATTGGCGGAAAGCGCGCCTCCTCCTGCAGCATGCCATGCGCGAGGACGATGGGGACACGTCGACGGCGTGAGCGGGCTGATGTCGTCTCCAGCGCCGGCTTTGCGATCAGGAGGGTACGCGGCTTCGTAAGGGAGTCGCATTCCCCAAGCCGTGGAGCGACCCATGTTCAATCTCGATCGCCACTTCCAGGCCGCACTGCAACCGCTGCTGGAGCGCGCCCGGAACCTGCCGACTGATGCGCGCCAGGAATGGCTGGATGATCTCCGCATCGACTGCCCGTCGATCGCCGCCGAGCTCCAGCTGCAGCTGCGGATTGCCCCGCGCCTTCCAAGCCAGGATCCAGGATCTCGGGAGCCGCGCCGCGTGGTGCCGGGGTCGCTCGAATCGCTTGGTCTTCGGAGCTGAGCAGGGCGTAGCAAAGGCGCGTGTCGCCTCGGACCACGAGTTCACGATCTCCCAGACGAGGAAGCGCAGTTCACCGTCTGCACCCGGAGAGGCTCGTGTCCACAAGTTCACTGCTGTTGCTGATCGGTGGAATTTCGCTCGTTTCGTACCTCATGCTCACGGTGCTGGTGGCTCACCTTTTCACCACACCGCGACGGGTCGCACCACCGATGCCGCCCGCGCACACGCGGCATGAGTTCAAGCGTGTGCAGTTCGCAGCGCGCAACGATACCGTGCAATTGGTGGCGTGGTATCATCGCGCAGCAGCGGCGACCAGCGCGGTGATTTTCGTGCACGGCCGCGACGGCTGTCGCGGGGACGAACTGCGGTGCGGTACCTTCGGACTCGCCACACGCATGGTGGCGCGCGGCATGAGTGTGGTGATGCTCGACCTCCGTGGGCACGGCGAGAGTGATCGCGCCAGGCTGACATTCGGTCGCCGTGAACGGCACGACATCCTTGGGGCCGTGGACTACCTGTTGGCGCTGGGGTACGCGCCGAGCAGGATCGGGATTCTTGGCGCGTCGATGGGTGGCGCTGGCGCAATCGCGGCGGCAGCGGAGGAGCTAGCCATTGGTGCGTTGGTCACTGACAGCGCATTCGCAGACCTCGACAGCCTGCTGCGCCTCCAGTTCCGCCGCCTCACCCGACTGCCGACCTGCTGCCTCGGCGGTGCGCTGCTGGTCGCGCGCCTGCTCACTGGCGAGCAACTCACGCAACACTCGCCCCGCCAGAACATGCGGCGATTCCGCGGCCGTCCATCACTCGTGATTCACGCCGCGGCTGATCCCTTCGTTCCGGTGCGGCACGCACACCTGCTCGCCGAGGCCGGCGAGTCAGAGCGCTGGATTACCGCCGGCGATCGCCATCTATCGAGCTTCCGGTCGGTCGGCGTCGAGTACGAAACAGTCGTGACGGACTTCTTCGCTCGACACCTCCGGCCATCACCTGATCGTGCGCACCTCGAAGACCGGCGCGATGCGCCCGGTACCCACCGCCTGGAAGCGAATCGTGCACCGCTGCTTGCCCGCCGTGATGGCCGCTGGCATCGGATACTGCGCGCGGTAGAACCCGGAGCGCTGCTGGTCCGGCGTGTAGTCGCGCCAGCAAGGTGTCGTCCGCAAGGATGTCGAACGGGCCGAGGGGCGCCGGTAACCCGGGCTCCACGAAATAGGTCACGACGAGTGTCGTCGGCTGCGTGTCACTGACCGGAAGCGCGACGGAGAACCATCCAGTACCACTGCGCTGCGATCGCCCTTCGTTGCGTCCCACTGCGCGAGTTGCGAGATCGCTGCGATAGCCTGCGGCCGCTTCTGACGCTGTGTCACCGACCGTGACACTGGCGATCGTCGAGGCAAGCATTCGCGCTTCCTCGGCACGTGTCGCGGCGATGGAAGCAACGCGTGCATCGTATTGCGCGGGCGTCACGAGGTCGAAGTAGAGCGAATATCGCTTGCGATGTGTGCGATGGAACGGCGCGAGCGACAGCGTGCTGCTCGCAACATCAGCCGTCGGCGACTTGAGGACCTGTGCAATGGTGAAGTCGCCAGACGACGATGTCGCCGTGACGAAGGCCGACGGGTCACGTGTCGTGGACACCAGCATCGGCACGGTCATCGGTGGCGTCGTCTGTGCATTCTCGTCGATGTCGGCTGCGCCGCGGCCCGTAGTCGGCGGCGAGGGCGAGTGGCCCCCACATGATGGCCGTCACCGTCGGGTCATCAGCAGTCGGCTCGAGGCGTAGCGACTTCGGCAGGGTCAGTGTGACCACGTCACCGGTCTTCCAGCGCCGCGTGATCCGAATGTACGAACTGATTGGCGCGTCGGACTCGTTGCCAATCGCGCCGGGCCGCCCACCTGCCACTGAATCGTTCAGCGACGCGAGTGCCGGCTGCGGGAGAGCCTCGCCATTGACCGTGATGGTAAATCCGTCACCAGCCCACCACGGCCGGCGCACGGCCAGCGTGAACTCTGTCGGAAGTGGCAGCGACACACGGATCGTCGCCTTGTCGCCATCGGGGAAGCTGCTTTCCATCGCGAATCGTGCCTTGCCCAGGCGCGCCTGCGCCGTTGACGGCACGAAGAGGTTCACCCAGACGGTGTCGCTCGACTCGTACCAGACCCCCAGGCCGTGCAGCGCGTGACTCTCCATGCCCGAGCCCACGCAGCAGGTGAAGTCGCGCTGCATGTCCTGATACTCCTGCTGTTCGCCGCGCCCCACGGGCACCATGTACGATGTGCGGCCGTCTGCCGGATCGATCGAGGCCAGGATGTGATTGAACAGCGCGCGCTCATGGAAATCGGCATACGCCACATCCGGCCGATAGGCGAAGAGGCGACGTGACAGCTTGAGCATGTTGTACACATTGCACGTCTCGGCCGCACGTCCATCGATACGCGAACTGAGCTTGTCCGGCGTGCCGAAATATTCGTTCAGGCCATGCCCGCCGCTGCAATAGCTGTGATGTCGCACCACGCGGTCCCAGAAGAACGTCGCGGCAATCAGGTCGTCCGTGTCACCGGTGTAGCCGTAGCGCGCCGCCGATCCGATCAACTTCGGAATCTGGCAGTTGCCATGTTTGCCGGCGAGGTTGTCCTGATGCCGTCGCAACGGTTCAGTGACGGCGTGATGCTCGAACCGCCGCGAGAGGGTCAGCCAGCGCGCGTCGCTGGTATCGGCATAGAGATCGGCGAATACTTCGTTCATGCCGCCGAACTCGGTGTTCAGCATCTTCTGCATCTGCGCGTCGCTGAGCGGCGCCACCGCTCGCTCGGCCCACGCTGCAAAGGCGATCTCCAGTTCGAGCGCGCGTCGGTTGCCCGTATGCCGATAGGCATCACGCAAGCCGGCGTAGGTCTTGTGCAGCGTGTACCATGGCGACCACAACCCATTGAGGTCGAACGACGCCGAGCGAATGTCTCCCTTGGCCACCGCTGCGAACGCTTCGCGCAATCCGCTGATCGCGCCGAGGTAACCGTCCTTGTTGGCGCGCTGCACCTCGTCCATCTCGCGGACGAGATACGAGGCGCGCTCCTTGAAGCGTGCGTCGCCGGTCGCCGCGAACATCAGCGACACACCGGAGAGGTGATGCCCAGCGATGTGGCCGGTGAGATTCTTGCCGTCGCCGTCCCACCCCGTGTAGGGCGTCGCGCGCGGTGTAAGTCCGGCGCGTTGCCGGTAGTACGCCATCATCCGGTCCGGATTCAGCGACAGGAGATAGGTCGCCGTGATCTGCTGCGCATGGTGCAGCGGTCCGCCGGTCAGTCGGACGCGTTCCAGCGGCACCGGTGTCGCGCGCGTGAGGCGGCGTTCGGTGTCATGCGGCGAGACGCCAGGTCCCGCGATGTCGTCGGCCGTTTGCCGCGTTGCCGATGCACCTGCCAGTGGCCCAACCGACAACGCTGCCGCAGCCGTGGCCGAGACCTTGAGGAATTCGCGACGATCGGAGGACATGCGGCCGGTGGTGCAGAAGGAAGAGGTGCGCGCCTGACCGAACAATCCTGACTCGGCGCCACGGTGGCAAGGACCAGCGGATCAGGCGCGGGCGGGGTGGCGCATGACCATGCCGGCGCCGTGCACCAGTGCATTATTCGCGGATGCTGACACTCCCCCGCACGAGCACATCGCGGCGCCTTTCGCAGCGCGCGATCGCGACCCTCGGACTCACCGCCCGCGTCATGGCGACCAGTGCACTGATCCCCATCGGGCTGCTCGCACAGGATCGCTCCTGGATGTTCGGTCCGTTCGAGAAGCCACTCACGGTCAATCCGATCATTGCGCCGAGCCCCGGTGCTACCGTGCGCTCCGCGATGACCGACAGCCTGGTGCAGTGGGAAGCGTACGCGACGTTCAATCCCGCCGCCGTCGTGCGCAACGGCAAGGTGATGTTGATGTACCGCGCCGAGGATGCGACCGGTGCGGCACAGATCGGCGGACACACTTCGCGCCTGGGGCTTGCCGAAAGTGTGGACGGGTTGCGCTTCACTCGACGTCCGACGCCGGTGTTGCAACCTGATCGTGATGCGCAAGCGCGATACGAGTGGACTGGCGGCACCGAGGATCCGCGGCTCGTGGAGACCGACGATGGTCGCTACGTGCTCACGTACACCCAGTGGAACGGTGACGTCCCACGGCTGGCGGTGGCGACGTCGAGCGACCTGGTGACGTGGACGAAGCACGGCCCTGCCTTTGCCAAGGCAGGTGACGGAAAGTTCCTGCGCACCGAGACGAAATCCGGCGCGATCCTCGTGCGGGTGGTCGGTGACCGGTTGGTGGCGACCAAGGTGAACGGCAAGTACTGGATGTACTACAACGTTCCCAATATTCAGATCGCGACATCCGATGACCTGATCAACTGGACGCCGCTGGAAGATGCTGACGGCCGTGCGTTGAAGGTGCTCTCGCCGCGCGCTGGCTACTTCGATTCCTGGCTGGTCGAAGCGGGGCCGCCGGCGATCCTGACGGAGAAGGGCATCGTCCTGCTCTACAACGCTGGCAACCTCGGCACGCACGGCGATCCGTCGATGCCGGCCCGCATCTACACCGGGGGCCAGGCCCTCTTCGACGCGAAGAATCCGGTGAAGTTGCTCGACCGCACCGACGTCCCGTTCATCCGTCCCACCGAGGCGTACGAAAAGACGGGGCAGTACGTCGAGGGCACGACCTTCGTGGAGGCCCTGATCCCGTTTCGCGGACAGTGGCTGCTGTACTACGGGACTGCCGATTCCCGGGTCGGCGTCGCCGTCTGGACGCCTCGTGGCAAGAAGTAGGGCGAACGGCCGCCGTCCGTCAGACGGCCATCACTTCACAGGACAGAGCGCATCATACCCCACCGAGGTCATCGAACCTCCCATCACCGCGCCAAACCCTGGCTGGCCGCTGACGGTGTGGCTGGCAACACGGGTCCATGTGGTATCACCATAATACCAATTCTCGAGCACCTTGACCTGCCGCTTGGTACAGTCGAAGGTCAGCCGGGTGCGCGAACTCCACCAGTCACCGCCAGGCGCGCGCACGGCCTTCGCAAATCGCACGCGGATGATGCCGTGCAGGAGATCCTGTTCGCGCCTGACGCTCCGAGGCTCCACCAGCACCGGATTCCCGGCCGCCGTCCGACCGATCTCGCGCAGTCCTGCTGAGCGCGCCTGCGCGTCCGATCGGCTTGGCACGGCGACCATTGCCACGCTGACGAGGAGCAGCGCGCACGCGCATTCGAAAGTGGTTCGCTGACGCATCATCGAGAGTGTGGCGAGACGCAGGTGACGTAAGAGTCGGCTAATGATAGCGAATGGTGGGTTGCGCCTCATGCGCTGCCGCTTGCCTGACGAGACTTGGGAGAATCGCGCCCTGCTGCCGGCGCACACCTCGGTTCATCCCATCCCTCCGCTGGAGTCGACGCTCATGCCGTTCGCTTTCTTCCGCAAGTCCTCCGAACTCGCTCGCGTCAAGGCGGAGCTCGCAGAAGTGAAAGAGCGGTCGGATGTGCTCGACAATGCCAGCGGTGTTGGGCTGTGGGCGGCGGTGCTCTACAACGCCGACGCGCTCGACCCGCGGAGCAAGTGGCTCTGGTCACCGGAATTCCGTCGCCTCATCGGATACAGCAACGAGGCCGAATTTCCGAATGTCTGCCAGTCCTGGTCGGACAAGCTGCATCCGGATGACGTTCCGGCGACGTTCGCCGCCTTCGGTGGCCACCTCTCCGACAAGAGCGGGAACGCACGCTACGATGTGACGTACCGCCTGAAGATGAAGGACGGCCAGTACCGTTGGTTCCGCGCCACCGGTGGGTGCAAGCACTCGGCCGATGGTCAGACCATCCGAGCCTGCGGATCGCTCACGTTCATCCATGACCAGAAGATGGTCGAGCAGAACATCGCGAAGGACGCGAGCCAGAATGCCGTCGTGATCGAGGCGATCGCGGACGGGCTGCAGGCGCTGGCGAATGGCAACCTGCTCCACCGGATCACGGCCGACTTTCCCGAGCACGCACAGGCGCTCAAGGACAGCTTCAACTCGTCGGTCGAGACGCTGCATTCCACGATTTCGCAGGTCAGTGCGGCGTCGTCGGAAGTCCGGAATGCTGGCGGCGAGATCACCAATGCCAGCCGGTCGCTGGCAGAAGGTGCCACCAAGCAGGCGTCCAGCCTCGGTGAAGTCTCGATCAACCTCGATGAACTGGCCTCGATGGCCAGCACCAACGCCGACCACGCCCGCAAGGCGAGTGCGCTGGCAGCCGAGGCGCGCAACCACGCCACCGACGGTGAGACGCGCATGGCGAACCTCACTGCGGCCATGGGCGACATCAAGGCGTCGACGCAGGAAACCGCGCGTATCATCAAGACGATCAATGAGATTGCGTTCCAGACCAACCTGCTGGCGCTGAACGCCGCCGTGGAAGCGGCCCGTGCCGGCGATGCCGGTCGTGGATTCGCTGTCGTGGCCGACGAAGTGCGCGCCCTTGCTCTGCGCGCCGCCAACGCGGCGCAGAGCACGGAATCGCTGATCGAAAAGAGCGTCTCGTCAACCGAGCGTGGTGTGCAGCTGAACGACGAAGTCCTCGGCAGCCTGAAAGAAATCAGCGCACAGATCGCACAGGTGGTGACGGTCGTGAGCGAAATCACCGCGGCCAGTGCCGGTCAGGTGGACGGCGTGACGCAGATCACGCGTGCCGTGGCACAGGTGAATGCAATCACGCAGCAGGTCGCCGCCAGCGCCGAGGAATCCGCCAGCGCAGCCGAAGAGCTGAACGCGCAGGCAGGCACCCTCAATGACACCGTCTCGACCTTCCAGCTCGAGACGCCAGGCGTGGGCCGCGGTCGCCCTGCGCGCCGCTCTGCCCCGGCGAAGTATCAGTCGCGCACGACGGCTGGCGTTCGGTGACGCGAGCAGGCTGACCCGCCGCAGGCAGTAGCCTGCGATCAAGGCTCGCCGGTGCAGATCGCTGCGCCGGCGAGCCTCTGTTTTAGCCAGGACAGGTTGCAAACGCGCGCACGGGAAAGGTCCCCATGCCGCGAATCTTCGGCGGTGCGGCGGTGAAGCGAAAGCCGGTGGCGGGCACTGTGGCGAGGTTCGTCATGTGCTCGACGATCGGGATCCCCGCACCAAGGAGCGTGGTGTGCACCGGGCGCTCGCCGTTGTCAGTGCAATCGATGTTGTGGGAGTCGATGCCGACCAGCAGCGCGCCTGCATCGCGGAGGTAGACTGCGGCTGCTTCCGTCAGGTAGGGATGGCCCTCGAGGTATTGGTCGGTGCGCCAGTGTGCATCCCACCCAGTGTGGACCAGCACTGCGCAGCCATGCACCGCGAGATCGACAAATACGTCGACGTCGATGGCCCGTCCGCTTCGTGTCGTGGCCTGCACGACCAGTCCCGGCAGATCACAGAGACGGTCGATGCCGATGTCGGCGAGGTCTTCGCCATCCGCATACCGATGGTATGGCGTGTCGAGATAGGTGCCGGTATTGCCCACCATCTCGATCCGGCCAATCTGGAATTCGGTGCCCGGGGCGTAGATCTCGCGCGACGCGAGGCGTGACAGGTGGTCGCAGATCAGGGGCGCAGGGAGGCCCTTGTAGGTGATCATGCCGTCCTCGATCACGTGACTGAGGTCGATCAACCGTGGTGTGCTCATGCCAGCCTCGCGATGCGGTGGACGTCAAAGCGTGAAGAGCGTGGCGCGCGCGTCCGCAGCGCATTCGCCTCGGCATCGCCGGGGAATTCCTCGCGAGCGGCATCCCAGGTCACGGGCCGACCGAGCTTCATGCTGATCCACGCCGTGGCACAGGCCTGCAGGCTGCGCACGGCCTGATCCACTGGCGCGATCGGATCGGTGCGCGTCTGAATTGCCTCCAGCCAGTTCCGGTAGTGATTGTCGCTCGGCATCCATCGCACCTCGCGGTCGGTGAAGGGATCGGAGATGATGCGTGCATTGCTGGCGTCGAGCGCCTTCGGTGCGTCCGCCGGTGCAGCAGGGTCGCTGCTCGTGACCTGTGCGGCACCACGAGCGCAGAACACCCACCCGTCCGAACCCTCGAAACGGATGCCATTCGGGTATGAGTCATCGAGGATCACGGTTGCCCCATTCGCATATTGCATCTCGATGTGATAGCCGTGATGCACCGTCCAGACGTCATGCTGCATGAAGTCGGCCTTGGCCGATACGCGCGTTGGACCGCTCAGCTCCATGCCCATTGCCCACTGCGCGATGTCCATGTGGTGGGCACCCCAGTTGGTGATCATGCCGAGCCCGAAGTCTTCGGTGGTGATCCAGCCGGGGCGTCCGTATCCCTGTTGTGGATGGACCCGAGCCTCCATGTACGGTTGCTGCGGGGCCGGGCCCAGCCAGGTGTCGTAGTCGAAGGTCGACGGCACCGGTTGCGGCAGCGGTGCCTGCCCCTTGGGCTCGTCGCGGCCGATGCCGATGCGAATCGTCTTCAGGGTGCCGATCCGCCCGTTACGCACGGCCTGACTCGCGACACGAAACGTCTGCCACGGGTGTGATGACCGCTGCTGGCTGCCGGTCTGCAGCACACGCTGCGTCTTCCGCACCACCTGCCGCAGCACGATCGACTCAGCGATGTCGTAGGTGATCGGCTTCTGCACATGGACATCCTTGCCGGCCAGTACCGCTTCGACCGCAACCAGCGCATGCCAATGATCGGGTGGCGTGATCAGCACCGCGTCGATGTCCCGCCGCGCGAGGATCTCATGGTAGTCCTGGTACGCGCGCACGTTCACGCGACGCTCGCCCTTCGCACGGTAGAACTGCTCCACTTCCGCTCGTGCAGCCTCGCGGCGATTGGCATCCAGGTCACACACCGCCACCACTCGGCAGAGATCGTGGGCGATCGTGCCGCGGAGATCTTCCATCCCCATCCGTCCGCACCCAATCTGCGCCACGTTGATCACGCGGCTTGGTGGTGTACCGCCGCCAAACAGGTAGGTGCGAGGAATGAAGGCCGGCAGCAGGAGTACGCCGGCTGACGACTTGAGGAACTGACGACGGGTAGTGTCGCTCATGTCTTGCTCCCAGGTAGCACTCGCAGCTTGATCGACCGGAATGACACCGCATTGCCATGATCCTGCAACAGGATGTGACCGCGCGCGGCGTTCCCAAAGTCTGGCCAGACGACGTACTTGCTATGATCCACCAGCGCCCGCCAGAGCTGTGTGCCGCGCTCGTATTCCACCGTCTTGAAGCCGTTCAGCCAGTGTTCAACGTGCTGGCCGCGCACAACGATGCGTGCCCGATTCCACTCGCCGATTTCATTGAAGCGAACGTTCCGCGGCGGGATGAGGTCGTAGAGGCCGGCATTGGTGCGGTTGTGATTCACGCCAAGCTTCGCGTCGGGGTGCACGGCGTCGTCCAGCAGTTGGAACTCATTGCCGATGGCACTCCCATTTCCTGTGTTGAGCGCGGTGTTGACGAAATACTTGATGCCACTGTTCGCGCCACGTGTCAGCCGGTATTCGAGTGTCAGCTCGAAGTTTTCATACTCGTCGTCGGTCACGATATCGCCGCCAGCGGCAGCCTCGCGTCCTTCGGTTTCGAGTACCGACAACACGCCATCCCGCATCTCCCAACCCTGCGCCGGAAACGAGGTGAGCTTCGCGCCTCGCCACCCAGCGCTGCTCCGGCCGTCCCAGAGCAATTTCCAGCCTGCGCTGCGTTCCCGCGCCGTGAGTGTATTGGCGATGTAGTTGTACTGCGGCACCGTGCTCGACATCGGGGTGCGTGCCGCATCCAGGCCCTCGGTCTTGATGCGAATGTTCCGGAACCGGACGACCTGGCCCACCAGCGTCGAGTCAAGACCGATATCGTGGACCTGCAGCGCGATGATCCCACGTGCCGAGCGATCGTCGAGGATGTTGGCTGCCGGTACACCGTTCACCCAGGTTCGAATGGATGTACCAATCGCCTCGACGCGAAAGTGATTCCACGTGCCGAGGCGGAAGGCGCGTTGGGCGTCCGGTTGTCCATCGAGTGTGTGCAGCCACCCGCTGCGCGATTCGTCGTAGATACCACCGGTCCATCGTCGCGGCGACGGATCGACTTCGACCTGGTATCCGTGCACGCGACCGTTCATGATCGAGGAATCGCTCGTGCTCCGGATCTGTACACCGCTGTTGAGTGCCGATCCAAGCCAGATGTCGTACTCGAGCACGAAGTCGCCAAACGTCTCGCGAGTGCAGAGAAAACTGTTGGGTGATTTCACCACCGAGCGACCCGTGATCGTGCCGTTTTCCACGGTGTACGGCGCCGAGCCGTTGCACTGATACCAGCCAGCGAGGCTGGTGCCATCGAAGAGCGGTCGCCACTGCGCCTCGACGCTGGACGGTGCGACGACCCACAGGCCGGCCGCGAGCACAGCGAGGGACATCGCGTGCAGCAGCCGCGGGACGGAAGACATCAGGGAACTCCGGCAAGCGCGAGGGATGGTGCGGTCGACTGAACCGGAGTGAACCGTAGCCATGCGCGCAGGGATTGTCGACCAAGCCAGCTGAGCTGCAGCGGTGGCGCGCAGCAGTTGGCGGCCGAGACCGTCAATCGACACCAGCATCCAATGATGATGTCTTGACAGGGACTCGGAATTGGTAGCATGTTGGTTCGCACGACCATCCCGGCTGCCGCTGACGGGATGGCCGGCCACGGCTCCGCATGCTGCGCGCCTGTCGAGAGTCTCCCGGATCGTCCAGTCGTTTCCACGCCGTCTTCATGAACGACATCTACACAGAATTCCGACGCATCGGATTCGAGCCAGAACAGCTCGATGGGCAGGTGTTCTCCGGGTCGAAGGAACAGGTCCTCGCGTGGCTGCTGACGGTGCCGAGCGGGATTGGCCTCGACGCCTTTCGTCGCTGGATCCCCGCCTCGGAGTTGACGCCGCGGCCTGTGTGGGACACCTGGCCCGAGGTCGGTGAGCTGTTCAGCGAGGACGAGTACCGCAGTGCATTCCAGTTCATCAACGCCGCGCCGGACCACCTCGTCGAGACCTACGCGCGTGGCGCGAACCGACGTGTTGACACGCTGGTGCTGGCATTGTTGTCGCATGTTTCGCCCGAACTCGCGGATCGTGTGGCGCGCTTCCGCCACCTGGTGAACCAGCAGCGACTTGCCGCCGGCGTCTCACCGGCTGTGCTGATGGAGGGCGAGGCCGCGTTCGAAGCGTGGCGTGCATCGAGTGCCGCGCAGGTGGAAGCGTATCGCGAGTGGGAGGCGCTCAACCTTGGCCCCAAGGTCTGGATCCGCTTCCGGCCGCACACCGATGAGGAGTTGATCGACGCGCTGCTGATGGATATCGGCGAGGTGGTGCCGGAATCGGCTCGACTCTGGCAGTGCGAGCCCCACGTCGCTGGCACCACTGGCGCAATCAACTTTGTGGTCGGAACGCCCAGCCGTGATGTCGAGTCACTGGTGCAGCACCTGTTCGACGAACCGTTGGTGGCGGATGTCGAGGTGCAGTGGGGCGAAAGCAGCGGACCACCGTGGCCATTGCCACGATTCGACGACGGCGACGATCTGGATTTTTAGTCGCCCCTCGACGTGCGATCGCGCGATCCAGCCGCGTCGCCGCGACTACGGTTTCACGCGCTTGATCTCGATGTTGCTGAGGAACGCATGCCCCGTCAGGCGCACCACCGGCGCGTTGGCTGGGAGCGGGTGCTGGGCCCGCTTGAAGCCCTTGTCCTTGATGCTGTACGAACAGAAGCTGAAGTGACCGTGGCGCTCGACGGCGACGTACGAAGGCAGCACCAACTCGATGCTGCCGAAATTCGCGGCGATGCTGATCTCGGTGACGCCGGGATGGAACACCGTGTGCCGGAAGTCGAGCTCGACGCTGCCAAAGGTCGCGCTGATGTCGAACAGTGTTGGCATCACCGCGATCTGGACGCCCTCGATCGAGCTGAAGAACGCCGACAACTGCTGTCGCGCGCCACCAACCAGCCCGCTGGCCGCCTGCGCTGACAGGTCACCGATCATCGGCAAGTCGGCCGTCAGCCGCGCCAGGTCGGCTCGATCGGCGGCGCTGTAGACGGCTTCCATCCGCAGTTCTAGTTCACTCATCGTGATCATGTCGCGCGCGTATGCATCCGACAGCAGCGCGACCGTTCGCTCGCGGTGGTCGCCATCGACGCGCATGGCGGGCATGTTGCTGGTCGGAGTCGTGGGCATAGGCAGCGAGACAGGTCAATCGTGGTGGTGCGAAGCGAACCGCCTACGCGGCGACCGTGCCGAAGAGTTTCCCGACGAGTGCTGTCGCACCCATCGCCACGGCACCCCAGAAGGTGACCCGGATGGCGCCGCGCAACATGGGAGCGCCGCCGGTCTTTGCGGCCAGGGCCCCGAGACCGATCAGCAGCACGAGCGTGACGCCGGTCACCGACAGCGAGACCTGCGCCAGGGGGATGAATAACACCAGCAGGACAGGTGGCGTAGCACCGGCGGCGAAGGCGGCTGCCGAGGAAAGCGCCGCCTGGATTGGCCGCGCGCGGGTCATGTCGGACATACCGAGCTCGTCCCTGGCATGGGCGCCCAGCGCGTCCTTCGCCATCAGCTGATCAGCAACCTGCAGGGCGAGCTCGGCCGTGAGGCCGCGGGACTCATAGATCCCGGCCAGCTCCTGACGCTCGTGCTCGGGGTCCGCGGCCAACTCCTTCCGTTCGCGGTCCAGATCAGCCTCCTCGGTATCCGATTGCGAGCTGACCGAGACGTATTCGCCTGCCGCCATCGACAGCGCGCCGGCCACCAACCCAGCCAACGCCGAGAGGAGCACGGGGCCCCGCTCGGCCTGCGCGGCCGCGACACCGACCACCAGGCTGCTGGTCGAGATCAGGCCATCGTTGGCACCGAGGACGGCGGCTCGCAGCCACCCGATGTGCGAGGTACGATGAAGCTCGGTGTGAATCGCCATGGAGAGGTTCGGCTGGATGTGGTACGTGGCGAGACTGCGCCGCGGGCACCGGTCTTCCGTGCGCCACCTTATTGTACTCAGTCACGAACGGCAGCCGGACGCTGTCCGCAGCGTAGCGGGCGATATGCAGCCCGTCTGTCAGGCAGACGCATCGCCTGAATGCCGAACCGCGCGTGCCCC
Organism: uncultured Gemmatimonadaceae bacterium; assembly: GCA_963740355.1. GTDB lineage: Bacteria > Gemmatimonadota > Gemmatimonadetes > Gemmatimonadales > Gemmatimonadaceae > JACMLX01. Next base: position 2,146,312 of record CAVUDW010000003.1, on the reverse strand, counting down.
AGTTTGGCCGAACGTGAATTCCAGCCTGTTCTTCGGAAACACCCAGCACCGAGTGGAGAGAATCGATGGCCTCGATCAACATCAATGGCACGGCGCACGACGTCGCTGCCGATCCATCCACGCCGTTGTTGTGGGTGATCCGTGACATCGTAGGGCTGACAGGAACGAAATTCGGTTGCGGCATGGCTCAGTGCGGCGCCTGCACGGTGCATGTGGATGGCAAGCCGGTGCGCTCATGCTCCCTGCCGCTGTCGGCGGTGGGAGGGAAGGCGATCACCACCATCGAGGGGATTTCCGCCGACACCACGCATGTCGTGCAGCAGGCGTGGATCGAGCAGCAGGTGCCACAGTGTGGCTACTGCCAGAGCGGGCAGATCATGTCTGCCGTGGCGCTGCTCGAAACGACACCGTCGCCAACGGACGCCGACATCGATCGCGCCATGCAGGGCAACATCTGCCGCTGCGGCACCTACCAGCGGATCCGGGCAGCCGTGCACCGTGCGGCTGAACTGAAGAGGGCGACCGCATGAAGCGCTTCATCCAGAAGGATACCGACAAGACCGGCTTCGACTCGACCGTCTCCCGCCGCGACTTCGTGCGTGTCAGTCTCGTGCTCGGCGGCGGGCTGATGGTGTCGGTGTATGGCTGCGGACCGAAGGGTGAGGAGGACGTCGTCACGGCAACTGGTGGTGCGCTCGAGCCGAATGCCTTCGTGCGGATCGACGCCAACGGGAATGTGCAGGTCACGTCGAAGCATCTCGAGATGGGCCAGGGCGTGCACACCGGCTTGGCGACGATCATCGCCGACGAACTGGATGCGGATTGGAGCAAGGTGACGGTGATCGGCGCCGGCGCTGACAACAAGAAGTACGGCAATTCGGCAATCGGTGGCATGCAGGGCACGGGCGGATCCACGGCGATTGCCAACTCGTGGACGCAGCATCGAAAGGCGGGTGCCACGGCGCGTGCGATGCTGGTTGCGGCAGCAGCGAAGCAGTGGGGCGTTTCCGCGAGCGACCTCACCACCGAACCCGGCGAAGTGGTCCATGCGGCAACGAATCGTCGCGCGGCGTACGGCACGCTGGTGGCAGCGGCCGCCACGATGCCGGTGCCGTCGGACGTGAAACTGAAGGACCCGAAGGACTTCCGCTACATCGGCAAGGACAAGACGGTGACGCCGCGTGTCGATGCCAGGTCGAAGTCGAACGGCACCGCGGTCTTCACGCAGGATGTGAAGCTTCCGGGCATGCTCACCGCAGTCGTTGCACATGCGCCGCTGTTCGGCGCCAAGGTGAAATCGTTCGATGCCACCAAGGCGAAGGCCGTGGCCGGTGTGGTGGATGTGGTGCAGATCCCGACCGGCGTAGCGGTGCTGGCACAACACTTCTGGGCCGCGAAGATGGGCCGTGACGCGTTGACCGTCGAGTGGGACGAGACGGGTGCCAACACGCTCGGCATGACCGAGATCATGGCAACCTTCCGTGAGGCCGCGACCAAGCCGGGTATCGGCATTCGCAACGATGGGAACGCCGAAGGCGCGATCGCGTCGGCCGCCAAGAAGGTTGAGGCGACGTATGAATTCCCGTACCTCGCACATGCCTCGATGGAGCCGCTCAACTGCGTCGTCGAACTGAAGCCTGGCACCAGCGCGAGCATCTGGAACAGCAACCAGTTTCCGACCATCGATCAGGGCGCAGTGGCGGCGGTGTTTGGGCTGAAGCCGGAGCAGGTCACCATGCACACGGTGTTCGCCGGCGGCAGCTTTGGTCGTCGTGCCAATCCGCACTCGGACTACGTGGTCGAGGCGGCGACGATTGCGAAGGCGATCAATGGCAAGTCGCCAGTGAAGCTCGTCTGGACACGCGAAGACGATACAGCGGCCGGCTACTTCCGCCCTGCGATGTTGCACACGTTGCGTGGCGGCATCGACGCGGCAGGCACACCGGTCGCGTGGTGGCAGCGCGTCGTCGGCCAGAACATGATGGAAGGCACGATGTTCGACAGCAAGGATGGCAAGGATCCGTCCGCCTATGAAGGTGCGGCCGATCACAAGTACGAGATCGCGAATGTCTTTCTCGACGCGTCGTATCCGAAGATTGGTGTGCCGACGCAGTGGTGGCGGTCGGTGGGCAATACACACACCGCGTTCGCGGTGGAGATGTTCATCGACGAAATGGCGCACGCGGCGGGGAAGGATCCGGTGGAATTTCGTCGCGCGATGATGACGAAGGATCCACGCCGGCTGGCCGTGTTGAATCTTGCGGCCGAGAAGGCCGGGTGGGGCACGCCGTTGCCTGCGGGCCATGCGCGTGGCGTGGCGGTGCACAAGTCATTCGAGACCTATGTGGCGCAGGTAGCTGAAGTGTCGCTGGTGAATGGTGTGCCACGCGTGCACAAGGTGACGGCCGCCGTGGACTGTGGCGTGGTGGTGAACCCCGACATCGTGCGTGCCCAGGTGGAAGGGTCGGTGGCGTTCGGACTCGGTGCGGCGTTGTACGGCAAGATCGACATCGACAAGGGGCGCGTCGTCAGCACCAACTTCGATCGGTATCGCGTGCTGCGCGCCAGCGAGATGCCGCAGGTGGAGGTGTTCATCGTGACCTCTGGCGAGGCACCGACTGGTGTTGGCGAGCCCGCCACACCGGTGATCGGTCCGGCCGTCGCCAACGCGTTGCTGGCGTTGACGGGCAAGCCGACGCGGTCACTGCCGCTGGTTGGTTGAGCGCGCATGATCACTCGCGCTGGCCTCGGTCGCACTGCGGTATCGCTTGGTGTGCTGGGAGTGGTGATGGTGTTGATCGGAGCGACGCCTCCGCTGCGTCGCTCCGTGCGCGATGCCGAGGTTCGGAAGCCCGCTCGGCATCGCTTGATGCCGTCACCATCGACCGTGGCGGTGGGGTATTACTGGGCCGATGCGAAGCCGGTGCTGCATATCGCGTCGGGCGATGAGTTGACGGTAGGAACGCTGATCACGTCGACGCCACAACGGCTGGAGGCCGCCGGCGTGTTGCCCCAGGATGTCGAGCCGGCGCTGCGCGCGATCATCGATAGCGTCACCGACAAGGGGCCCGGCGGTCATATCCTCACCGGGCCGGTGTACGTCGATGGCGCCGAACCGGGTGATGTGCTCGAGATTCGGATCAAGAAGGTGGATCTCGCAATTCCGTACGCGTACAACGCGTTCGGGCCGACATCGGGCTTCCTGCCAGAAGACTTCCCGACGCGGAAGATGCGCATCATTCCGCTCGACTCACGCGCGATGATGGCGCGTTTTGCACCAGGCATCGACATTCCGCTGCGCCCATTCTTCGGTAGTATCGGTGTTGCGCCGCCACCGTCGATGGGTCGCATCAGCAGTGCGCCGCCGAACCTGCACGCGGGTAATCTCGACAACAAGGAGCTGGTGGCTGGCACGACACTGTTCATCCCGGTGCATGTGCCGGGTGCGCTGCTCGAAGTGGGTGACGGTCATGCTGGCCAGGGTGATGGTGAGGTCGACATCACTGGGCTGGAGACGTCACTGACGGGCGTCTTCGATGTCATCGTCCGCAAGGACCTGAAGCTCACCTGGCCGCGCGGCGAGACGCCGACGCACTGGATTGCGATGGGTATGGACAAGGATCTGGTCGTCGCCACCAAGATGGCGCTTCGCCAGGCGATCGACTTTCTCGTCACCGTCAAGGGAATGACCCGCGACGATGCCTACATGCTCACCAGCGTCGCCTGTGATGTGCGCATCACGCAGCTCGTGGACGGAAATGTTGGCGCGCACGTGATGATCCCGAAGGCGATCTTCACCGGCAAGCGCTAGCGGCACGCGATCTTCCCTGGCGAGACCCTGATGGGGCAACGCGTGGTCTAGGGTCAGGCGTTCTTTCACGGCAGGGTCGCGTGTTGCGGCACTGCCGTGAAATGTCTGTAGGTTGCTCGGGTGACGACAATGCTGAGCGACGCGCAAGCAGCGCTGACGAAGGAGGGAGCGGGAAAGCGGCTGGTCCCGTGGCTTGTGGCCGTCGCGTTCTTCATGGAATCGCTCGACACCACCATCCTCAACACCGCAGTGCCGACGATTGCGGCTGCGCTCGGTGTGGTGCCGTTGAGCATGAAGTCGGTGCTTTCGAGCTACACGCTGAGCCTGGCCGTCTTCATCCCGATCAGTGGATGGATGGCCGACCGGTTCGGCACGCGCCGCGTGTTTGCGTCCGCAATCGCGCTGTTCACGCTGGGCTCGTTCCTCTGCGGGATCTCGAGCAACATCCATGTGCTGGTCGCTTGTCGGCTGCTGCAGGGCTGTGGCGGAGCGATGATGATGCCGGTGGGGCGACTTACCATGGTGCGCACCTTCGCCAAGTCAGAGCTCATCAAGGCGATGACCTTCGTGGCGATTCCGGGGCTGATCGGTCCGATGCTCGGGCCGGTGATCGGCGGCGTGATCGTGAAGTATCTCCACTGGAGCGTGCTGTTCTTCGTCAACATTCCAATCGGCATGGCAGGCCTCTACTTCGTGTTCAGGCACCTGCCTGATTACCGGAGCGAGGAGCATCGGCCGCTCGACGTCATCGGGTTCCTGCTGTTTGGCAGCGGCATCGCGCTGCTGTCGTGGGTGCTGGAGGTCTTTGGTGAACACACGCTGAGCGGTGCACGCATCGCGGGATTGCTGTTGCTCGCGGCAGCGCTACTCACGGCGTACGGCGTGAAGGCGGTTCGCACACCCTTCCCACTGCTGCGGCTGACGCTGTTCAAGGTGCGCACGTTTCGCGCGGCCATCAGCGGTGGATTTTTCACCCGCATCGGTATCGGCGGCCTGCCGTTCCTCTTCCCGTTGCTCTATCAGGTGGGGCTTGGCTTCTCGCCGATCAAGTCGGGGCTGCTCTTGATGCCGCAGGCCGTCGCGGCGATGACCCTGAAGATGGTCATGCCGCAGATCCTCAATCGATTCGGCTACCGCAAGGTGCTGCTCTCGAACACGATCACGCTTGGCGCGCTGATCATGCTCTTCACCACCATCGGCGCCACCACCTCCGTCTGGCAGATCGTGCCGATGGTGTTCATCTATGGCTTCTTCACCTCGCTGCAGTACACGAGCATGAACACACTCGTCTACGCCGACCTGAGTCAGGAGGAGACGAGCAGCGCCAGCACGATCTCGAGCACGGGCCAGCAGATGTCGATCAGCTTCGGTGTCGCCGCCGCGTCGCTGGTCACCGCGATCTTCATCCCCGATCGTTTCCACTCCGATTCGACGCAGATGATTCATGGGATTCATCAGGGATTCCTCGTCCTCGGCGCCCTCACCATGCTCTCCGCCACCGTCTTCCTGCGCCTGAAGCAAGGTGACGGTGCCGCGGTCAGTGGCCCGGTCGAGGCGTGATCGGCCATACCGATCCTGGCTCAGCGCGTGAACGGATTTCTGTGCCCGTTGCCGAGCCGGTCTTCGAGACATCGCTCATGCAGTCCCCGTGCGGTTCCCGTGCAGTTCCACTGTTGTTCTCCGGCGTTCCTCGTGCAGTTCCCCTGCGGTTCCCGTGCAGTTCCCCTGCAGTTCCCCTGCAGTTCCCCTGCAGTCCTCCGCGGCTCCGCGTCCCCCGCGGCTCCGCGTGAGGAAGTGTGGACGCCGCTGTTCGTCCGTTGCCACGGATTCCGTACGGCGCGCGACAGTGCGACAGACTGTACACGAATCACGCGGAGCCGCGGGGAACAGCGAGTGCACCGCGGCAACACCGCTCCAATTGTTCGGGACGTCCGCACGCGTGGTAGGCTTCTGCAGCAGTCACGATCTTCCTTCAGCATTCTGGAATCGATATATGCACCTCGGTGCCTTGTACCTTCGGATCTGCTCCCGTGCGATACTTGTCGCGACGCCAGCGGTGTTGCTGACGGCGTGTGGCAAGGAGACGTCGGTGCCTGTCGTGAAGTCAGCGGCTGTGGTGCCGGCGTCGCCGGACGATTGGGCGGTCACCGGCGGTGAGCCAGGCAACAGTCACTACTCGACGCTGAACCAGATCACACGCGAGAATGTGAAGACGCTCACGGTGGCGTGGACCTATCACAGCGGTGACGCGCCATCCGCTCGCTCGGAGATTCAGGCGACGCCGATCATCGTCGGCGGTACGATGTACACCACCACGCCGGCGCTGAATGTCGTGGCGTTGCGCGCGGACAGTGGGACGGTGAAGTGGATGTTCGATCCCTTTGTCGGGCGCACGCGCGAGCCGCATGCCAATCGCGGCGTCGTGTTCTGGCGTGCCGGCAGTGAGCAACGGATTCTCTTCACCGCCGGTCGCCGGCTCTACGCGCTGGATGCGGTGAGCGGCAAGCAGATCATGACGTTTGGTGATTCCGGCTGGGTAGACCTCGGCGCCGGGCTGGGGCGCGATGTCGGCAATGCGTTCATCCTCGCCACCAGTCCTGGGGTCATCTATCACGATCTGCTGATTCAGGGCACGCGGGTGGGTGAGGGTGAAGGATCGGCGCCAGGGCATGTGCGTGCGTTCGACGTGCGCACCGGTCGCATCGAGTGGACCTTTCACACCATTCCTCAGCCGAGCGAAGAAGGCTACGACACGTGGCCAGCCGATGCGTGGAAGACCGTTGGTGGCGCGAACTCGTGGGCTGGGATGAGCGTCGATACCGCACGAGGCATCGTGTATGTGCCAACAGGATCTGCAACACCAGACTTCTATGGTGGTGATCGCGCCGGCGCGACGTTGTACGCCAATACGTTGCTCGCGCTCGACGCAGCGACCGGCAAACGGAAGTGGCACTTCCAGACCGTGCATCACGACATCTGGGATCGCGACCTGCCTGCGGCGCCAAACCAGCTGACGGTGACGCACGATGGGAAGGCGGTGGACGCCGTCGCCCAGATCACGAAGACGGGTTTCGTCTATCTCTTCAATCGCGAGACTGGCGTGCCGCTGTTCCCCGTCGAGGAGCGTGCAGTGCCGGCGTCGGATCTGCGGGGTGAAGCCGCGTGGCCGACGCAGCCATTCCCCGTGAAGCCGGCGCCGTTCGCTCGACAGACGATCACGGAGGCTGATCTCACCACGCTCTCTCCAGCGTCGCACAAAGCCGCGCTGGCGCGATTCCGTATGCTGCGCAACGGGGGACTCTTCACGCCGCCGAGCCGGGAGGGGACCATCGTGCTGCCTGGCTTCGATGGTGGTGGTGAGTGGGGTGGAGCGGCGGTCGATCGTGCCAGCGGTGTGTTGTATGTGAATGCCAGTGATGTGCCATGGATCGCGGCCATGCGCGATACCGCCAGCCTTGGCGATCAGAGCGGCGTGCCGCGCACTGGGCCGGTCGTATTCGCTGCCGCATGTGCCAGCTGTCACAAGGCCGATCGCAAAGGCGATGGTGATCGTGTGCCGACGCTGGTGGATATCGGCAAGCGACGCACGTCGGAGGAGATTCGACAGGTGCTCGAGCGAGGCAAGGGATTCATGCCGTCGTTCGCGGCCCTGACGGAGCCGGAGACGCAGGCACTGGTGGCGTACCTGATGAATCGACCCGCGCCGCCGGTAGCGACCACAGGTGCCGCTGATGAATCGCCACACGCAGCCGAGTTGGCGGCATCGCGACTGAAGCCGGCTCGCTCTCCGTACGAATTCGTTGGTTATGAGCGGTGGCGGACGCCGGACGGCTTCCCCGCTGTGAAGCCGCCTTGGGGCACGCTGAGCGCCATCGACATGAACACCGGTGAGTACAAGTGGCGCATCCCGCTTGGCGCGTTTGCGGCATTGACGGCGAAAGGCGTCAAGCCGACGGGCACCGAGCAGTACGGCGGGCCGATCGTGACCGCCGGTGGCATCGTCTTCATTGCGGCGACGCAGGACAACATGATCCGCGCCTTTGACTCGTCGACTGGCGCCCAGTTGTGGGAAGCGTCGCTCCCCGCGGCCGGCTACGCCACGCCGAGTACCTATCGGGTTGGCGGCCGGCAGTATGTGGTGATCGCCTGTGGTGGCGGCAAGCTGGGATCGCCGTCGGGTGATTCGTACGTGGCGTTCGCGCTGCCCTGATCGGGCGCGGGGCCCGCGATCAAGGCGATCAAGGGGTCAGAGATCTTGATCGGCTGTTCTGATGCCTAACTCGTTGCCCAGCAACAGCTTCGCGACGATCAAGATCTCTGACCCCTTGATCGGAGGCTAACCCTTGGTGCTGCAAGCGCTTACGCCGAGATTTTGCTGTGCGATCAAGATCTCCGACCCCTTGATCGGAGGCTAAGCCGCCGTGCTGCAAGCGCTTAGGCCGTGATTTTTGTTGTACGATCAAGATCTCTGACCCCTTGATCGACCAAGATCTCCGACCCCTTGATCGGAGGCTAAGTCTTGGTGCCGCAAGCGCTTACGCCGTGATTTTGTTGTACGACCAAGATCTCCGACCCCTTGATCGGAGGCTAAGCCTTGGTGCCGCAAGCGCTTACGCCGCGATTTTGTTGTACAGACGGCTTCGGCCGCCAGGCGCTTCGCTGACGTTAGTGTCATCGCCAAAGCCGCAGCTGAGATAGGCGTCCTTTGCGGTACCCTTGCCGAATCTCACGCGGTAATACATTAATTGATTGATTAAATAATCAAATCAATATGACAGATCCTAGGCCCCACGCCCCACGGCGCCGACCGACGCCGAAACCCATCGACCGCGATCTCGATACGGAATCGAAGATCCTTGAGGCCGCGCGTCGCGTCTTCGTCCGCCGCGGGACAGCCGGCGCCCGGGTTCAGGACATCGCCGCCGAAGCCGGCGTCAACCAGGCCCTCGTCCACTACTACTTCGGCAACAAGGCGCACCTCGCCGAGCGGGTCTTTCTCGAGGCTGCTGGGCGCCTGATGCCGGCGCTGGCCGCCGTCGCCGACCCGGCTGCCACGCTCGAACAGACCATCGAGCGCTTCGTCCACGCCTACATCGACACGGTGCGGCACACGCCCTTCGTGCCCGCCTATCTGCTGGCCGAGGCGCACCAGTACCCGGGGCGGCTCGAGACGCTGATGCAAAAGGCAATCGGAACCGTACCCGCCGCGATCGCGGGGCCGGTGTTGGCGCGACTCCGGCACCTGATCGACGAGCGCGTGGCCGCAGGCACGATGCGCCCGATGTCGCCGCGCCAGGTGCTGGTGAACGTGCTCTCGCTGGTCGTCTTTCCGTTCGCTGCCCGACCGGTCATCGAACACGCACTCGCGCTCGACGACGCTGGCTTCGAGGTCTTTCTCGATGAGCGGAAGCGCGACCTGCCCGCCTTCATCATGAGCGCACTGCGGCCATGACACACCCCGACGACAGTCGCGGCACGAACCCTCGCCGCGCGCAGCCACCAGTCCGGCAATCACCACTTCGGCAATCACCACTCCGGCAGTCACCACTCCGGCAGGCACCACTCCGGCAGGCGCGACATACGCCACGCCGCGGCCTCGCCTTCGTGCAGCTCGTGGCACTGATGACCGTCGCGACGACGTCGATCGCCACAGCACAGTCGACCCGCGACACGCTCTGGCTGGATGACCTGCAACGGGCCGCCGAGCGCACCGACCGACGTGCGGCGCAGTTGGACATCACGAAGGCGCAATCAGCCCTGCGTCTGCAGAACATTCGCAGCGAGCGCCTGCCCAGCGTCACCGCCATCGGTACGGCGCAATACCTCTCCGATGTGGCGAGGATCGGCGTGGTGCTGCCCGGGGTCAGCATCCCCAGCGCCTACAACGATCAATACGATACGTACCTCACCGTCCGGCAGCCGCTGCTCGATCCAACCCGAAAGTCGCGTGCCGCCGTCGAATCGGCACAGCAACTGGAATCGGCGTCGCGCGTCCAGTCGTCCATCTGGCAGCAACGTGCAGCCGTCTCGGACCTCTTCTTCGGCGTGCTGCTGCGAGACGCGCAGCTCCAATCGCTCGACGTGGCGATCGGTGATCTGGAGGCGCGCAGCAAGGTGGCAGCGATGCGCGTCAGCTCTGGCTCGGCACTCCCGAGCGAATTGCTGCTGCTGACCGCGGAAATCGAGCGTCGACGTCAGTCGCGCGAAGAACTCGCCTCCGATCGGGACGCGGCGCGCGAAATGTTGACCGCGTTGACGGGCCGCAGCATCCCGACGACCGCGATCCTCGCGACACGCCAATCCACGCCCGATGCCGCGTTCCGTGTCGATGCCGTCGACAGCCTGCGCCTGCGGCCAGAGTACCAACAGTTCGACCGCGCACGTGCTGTCGTCGACGCTCGACGACAGGCCACCCTCGCGCAAGACCTGCCGCGACTGTCCGCCTTCGGCCGCACAGGCTACGGCCGTCCAGGGCTCAACCCACTGGGGCGCAGCTTCGACACCTACTGGAGCGCCGGCCTGCAGGTGGAATGGACTGCATGGAATTGGGGCCGCACGCGCCGCGACGCAGAAGCGCAACAACTTCAGCGCGATCTGCTGTCGAGCGACGAGGCCAATTTTCGCGAAGGTATCCGACGCGCGACGATCGCGGAACGCGCCCGGATCACATCACTCGAGCGTTCGCTGGTGCTCGACGACTCGATCGTCGCGACCCGCGAACGGATCCTGCGCGAAACGCGACTGCGCTACGACGAAGGTGAAGTGAACACCGCCGACTACGTCGCACGCCTCTCCGAGCATCTCTCGTCGCAGCTCGATCGCGAAACACGCCGCGTGCGCCTGCTCGAATCGCGCGCCCGCTACCTGAATACTCTCGGACTCGAGGTCCGCTGATGCGCATCCCCACGACACTCCACGCCCTCCTGCGACTCACAGCCACCGCGCTGCTCACGCTCGTGACAGCCTGCAAGAAGCCGGCGCTGGCCGACGCCTATGGAAATTTCGAGGCCGAGGAGGTGGTGGTCGCATCTGAAACGGGCGGTCAACTGGGCACCTTCGTGCCCACGGAGGGCACCAGCGTGAAGAGTGGCGAGCTGGTGGCCCGAATCGACACGGTGCAACTGGCGCTCGAGCGTGATCAACTGGTCGCGCAGCGTGCGTCGCTGTTTGCGCACCGCGGCGAAGTGAACGACCAGGTGGCGTCGCTGCAGGTGCAGCGAGAGATCGCACAGCGCACGCGAGCCCGGATCGACCGACTGTTTGCGAACCAGGCCGCCACCGCGACCCAACGCGATCAGGTGGAGCGTGATGATCGTGTGCTTGGTGTGCAGATCAGCGGCGCGCGCACCGGGCTGGCGCGAACCGCCGCCGACATCGCGGCACTCGACGCACGAATTGCCGCCGCCACGGATCGTATCCGTCGTGCCACGGTGCACAATCCAGTGACCGGCACCGTACTCGCCACGTACGTGCGCGCCGGCGAGATGGTCACGGTTGGACAGCCGCTCTACCGTATCGCGAATCTCGACACGCTCACCCTCCGCGCGTACCTCACCGGCGCACAACTCTCCACGTTCCGGCTTGGGACGCGTGTGCAGGTCGGCGCCGATGCCGCCGGTGACTCCCTGCGCACCTACACCGGTATCGTGAGCTGGGTCTCGTCGAAAGCCGAGTTCACGCCGACGCCAGTGCAAACCCGTGAGGATCGCGGTGACCTTGTGTACGCAGTCAAGATTCGCGTCGCGAATCCGGATGGCGCGCTGAAAGTGGGCATGCCGGGCGATGTCACGCTCCCGGTGGCGGCAGCGGCGACTCCATGACGACGGCAGCAGTGCACGTTCGACAGGTGGCGAAGCGATTCGGCGAGACGGTCGCGCTGGCCGGCGTGAGCTTCGACGTTGCACCGGGCGAACTGTTCGGATTGGTCGGGCCAGATGGCGCGGGCAAGACGACCCTCTTTCGTATCCTGACCACACTGCTGGTGCCGGACAGCGGTGAGGCCACCGTGCTGGGTCGCGACGTCGTGCGCGATTTCTGGTCGATCCGCTCGCGGGTCGGGTACATGCCCGGCCGATTCGCGCTCTACGCCGATCTCAGCGTCGAGGAGAATCTCTCGTTCTTTGCCTCGGTGTTCGGCACGTCGATCAAGGAAGGCCGTGCACTGATCGACCCGATCTACCGGCAGATCGAGCCCTTCAAGGATCGTCGCGCTGGCGCCCTGTCGGGCGGCATGAAGCAGAAGCTGGCCCTCTGTTGCGCTTTGGTGCATCGGCCGGAGCTGCTCCTGCTCGACGAGCCAACCACCGGTGTCGACGCCGTCTCTCGCCGGGAGTTCTGGGACTTGCTCGGCGAACTGCGCTCGTCGGGGCTGACCATCATTGCCTCGACGCCATACATGGATGAAGCAGCGCGTTGCGACCGGATTGCATTGATGCAGGGTGGCGCCCTGCTGGCTATCGATGCACCAGGCGTCATCGGACAGCGCTTTCCCCGCGCGCTGCTGGCAGTGCGCGGGGCGCCACGTGCCGCACTGCTCGGCGCCTTGCGATCGTATCCACACGCCGCGTCGGTGTACCCATTCGGTGAAACGGTGCACTTCAGCGACAACCGTCTCGACCTGGCGCCTGACAGCATACTGCACGAGCTGCAAATGCACCTCGACACGCTGCCGTTGACGGGCGTCGCGATTGCGCCGATCACTCCAGGCATCGAGGATGCGTTCATGGAGCTGATGGGCGAACCGTCAGTGGTGGCGGCGTGAGCGCGCCCGCGCCAGCGCCAGCGCCGTCGGTCGCGATCGCCGCGCGGAACCTGACGCGCCGCTTCGGCACCTTCACCGCCGTCGACCGCATCAGCTTCGAGGTGAAGCGCGGCGAGGTGTTCGGCTTCCTCGGCGCCAATGGGGCAGGGAAGACGACCGCGATTCGGATCCTCACGGGGTTGCTCGCGCCGAGCGACGGTGAGGCGACGGTGGCCGGCTACGACGTGCGCACGCAGACGGACGAGGTGCGCTCGCGGATCGGTTACATGAGCCAGCGCTTTTCGCTCTACGATGACCTGACGGTGCGCGAGAACATCGAGCTCTATGGCGGAGTCTACGGCCTCGATGACGCCACGATCGCAACACGCAGAACGCGCTTGCTCGAGGAGCTGCATTTCGCCACCTCGGACACGACGATGGTTCGGTCGCTCCCGCTCGGCTGGAAGCAGAAGCTGGCCTTCTCGGTGGCGCTGCTGCACGAGCCGGCAGTGGTATTCCTCGACGAACCCACAGGCGGTGTCGACCCGATCACGCGTCGGCAGTTCTGGGAATTGATCTACGCTGCTGCGGCGCGCGGCACGACCGTGTTCGTCACGACGCACTACCTCGATGAGGCGGAATACTGCGACCGCCTGTCGATCATGGTCGACGGTCGGATTGCCGCGATGGGCACGCCGGGCGAGATGAAGGCGCAGTTCGGCGTCGCATCGCTCGACGATGTGTTCGTGCGGCTGGCGCGTGGATCTGGCGTGGCGGGCGCCGCCTGATGGCCAGCACACGCACCGCCATCGCGTCCCTGTTGGCGTTCATGGGCAAGGAGGTCCGCCACCTGCTGCGCGATCGGCAGACGCTGGTGATCCTGCTCCTGCTGCCGATTGCCCAGCTGCTGCTCTTCGGTTTTGCCGTTCGCACCGACATCAAGGCCGTTCGGGTGGTGCTGGTGACCGCCCACCGGGATGACGCAACGCGGGCACTCCGTGAGCGCTTTCAGCACGGTGGCACCTTCGAAGTCCTCCCCGATGTGTCGCGGAGCGAAGAGCTCGATGCGCTGTTCCGGGCCCGATTGGTGGACGTGGGTGTGGTGCTCGAGCCTGGGATCGCATCGCGCGTGGGTAGCGGGAGTACGTCTCAGGTCCTGCTGGTGGCCGATGCCGTGGATCCGAATACGGGCACCACGATGAAGAATTACGCCGCCGCAGTGGTGCGCGATTGGCGCGCGGGGCTCGGCGTCGGCGTGGGTGCGGTGCGCGTCGAGGCCCGGACGCGCATGCGATTCAACCCGACGCTCGAGAGTGTGAACCTGTTCGTGCCAGGGCTGATCGCGTTGATCCTGACGATGGTGACGACGCTGATGACGGCAATCTCGCTGTCGCGGGAGAAGGAGCGCGGCACGTTCGAAGTGCTGCTCGTCTCGCCGCTGCACCCATGGCAGATCATCATCGGCAAGGTGCTGCCCTACCTCGTGCTGGCGATGGCCAACGTGGTGAGCGTGCTGCTGGCGGCGTCGCTGGTGTTCGGTGTGCCGTTTCGAGGGAGCATCATGCTGCTGCTGGCGTCGAGCATGCTGTTCGCGCTCGTGGGCCTGTCGCTGGGCGTGGTGATTGCTGCCGTCACCTCCTCGCAGCTGGCGGCGATGCTGGCCGCGCTGGCCGGCACGATGCTGCCGAACACGATGCTCTCGGGCCTGATCTTTCCGATCAGCAGCATGCCGCGTCCGCTGCAGGTGGTCACGAACATCGTCCCCGCGCGCTGGTTCATCGAGGTGGTGCGCGGCATCATGCTCAAGGGCGTCGGGCTTGCGGTGCTCTGGCCGCAATTGGTCGTGCTGACCGTGATGCTGGCAGCGCTGCTGCTGCTGGCGGTGCGCAAGACATCGGTGCGGTTGGCATGATGCTCCGGGCGCTGCGCGTACTGCTGCGCAAGGAGTTCCTCCAGATCCGACGCGACAAGGTCATCGTTCGGATGTTGTTCGTGATGCCGATGATCCAGCTGATGGTGCTGGCGAACGCGGCGACCTTCGAGGTCAAGACCTCGCGGCTCTGGGTGGTGGACCAGGATCACACGCCGGCATCGCGCGCGCTCGTCGATCGTTTCACATCCAGTGGTCGTTTCACCATCGCCGGAACGTCGATGGTCGAGACGAAGGGTGAGGATGCGCTACTCGACGGGTCGACGAATGCGATTCTCGTGATTCCGTCCTCCTTTGCCCGCGACATCACGCGCGACCGATCGGCCGCAGTCCAGCTGGTGCTGAACGCCGAGAATGGATCACAGGCCGGCGTGATTCAATCGTACGCGGCCGAGATCATCAGCCGATTTGCAACGCAACTGGACGCCGCGGCTCCTCGCGCAACGCGTCAAGTCGGGGAAGGTCCGCTCCCAGTGCCGACACGCTGGCAGCCGGTGATCGAGGTGCTGACGCGCGCGCGCTTCAACGAGTCGATGGACTACAAGCGCTTCATGGTGCCGGGGATCCTGGTGCAGCTGATCACGATTGTCGGGACGCTGATGACCGCGCTCAACATCGTGCGTGAGAAGGAAGCGGGCACGCTGGACTCGCTCAACGTCACCCCGGTCACGCCGGCGGTCTTCATTGCCGCGAAGCTCCTGCCGCTCTGGGTGATCGGCCTGCTGGAGTTCACGCTCGGCCTGGTGATCGCCGTCGCGATCTTTCACGTACCGGTGGTCGGCAGCGTCTGGTTGCTGTACGCCGGCGCGTCGTTGTTCCTGTTGGCGGCGCTGGGCATCGGGCTCTGGGTGTCGACCATCTCCGAGACGCAGCAGCAGGCGCTGTTCGTGACCTTCTCGCTGCTGATGGTCTACGTGCTGATGAGTGGCCTGTTCACGCCGATCCGCGCCATGCCGCAATGGGTGCAGATCGTTGCGCAGGTCAACCCGATGATGCACTTCATTGCACTGGTTCGGGCGGTGCTGCTGCGCGGTGCGGGTGTGGTAGATGTCTGGCACGAGCTGGTGGCACTGGCGATTCTCGGCTTGGCGATCCTGTCCCTCGCGGTTGGTCAATACCGAAAGCGGGCGGCGTAGCGTCGAGCGGTTCAGCGTTTTGCGATCCGTCGCGCCACGACCGGTCCCGTCAACTCGCGCAGCGCATCCTTACCGATCCAACGTGCGCTGGCATGCTCGGATGCGGCCAGTCGTGTCGCGACGGTCACCGCGGCGGCGTTCAGCGCGCGATTGCGCTTGCCAACCGCGCGTAGCGCCATGTTGACGGCCTTCTTCACGAAGTGACGATCGTCGGTGGCGGCACGCTCTATCAGTGCCAGTCCATTGAGATAGTGTGCGTTGGGTGCGGTCTTGTCGTGCGTGGTGAGGCCCCAGAGCAGTGCGAAGCCCGCGCGCTTCTGGAACTCCGCCTGTTTCGCGGCCCATTTCGGCACCTTGGCCCACCGATGTTCGGTCCGATCGAAGAGCGCGAAGCAGACCGTGTCGGCGATACCCCAGTTATCGAAATCGCGGCACCAGCGATCCATCTGGGCCGACGTCACTTGCGCCGGGTCGTCGATCAGTGCGGCAGTCATGCGCGCTTCGTAGATCCCGGTGTTCCACAGGCCGTCGGCCAGCGCATGATCACGGCCGATCTCCTTCGCCAGGAGCTTCAACTGGCTCATCGTGACACCGAGGGCGTGGTCAGACGGGATGGCGAATCGCGCCATCCCGTCCCGGGTGGCCTTCGTGGCATGCCGTTTGAGCCAGGCGACGGCTGATGAGACGTCGTGAGTTGCGACGCGGCGAGCTGGCACAGGAAGCGATGCGAGGGGCGACGGTCGAAAGGCGCAGCGGTTGGCTTGCACAGATGGGGTGTGGGCACCGTGAACGCAAGCGGCCGATGACGCCTGCCGGCCAGCGACGAGCCGCTTCACCGCGTCTGTGACAGCGGATAGACTCGATCCGAACGAAGTTTCGCGCGCTGTCACAAGTCCGACTTCCTCTGCCCCGCGACCGATGGCCGTCCTGCTCAATCCGCGCGATTACGAGGCACATGCCCGTGAGTGCCTGACGCAGTCGGTGTACGACTATTACGCCGGCGCAGCCGGGGATGAGATTACCGTTCGCGAGAACGAGGCGGCGTGGCAGCGGCTGCGACTCCTGCCGCGGGTTTTGGTGGATGTCTCATCGTGCGAGCTGGCCACGACGGTGCTCGGGCAGCCTCTCGCGTCACCAATTCTGACGGCGCCGTGTGCGCTGAATCGGCTCGCGCATCCGGACGGTGAACTGGCTGTGGCGCGTGCCGTTTCCACGCTCGGCATGGGCCAGGTGTTGAGCACCCTCAGCTCATATCCGCTCGACGAGGTCGCCGCCGCCGCACCTGCCCCGCGCTGGTTTCAACTCTACGTGTACCGCGATCGGGAGATCACGCGCGACCTCGTGCGACGGGCAGAAGACGCTGGCTACACCGCCATCTGCCTCACCGTCGATGTGCAGCGCCCCGGCAATCGCGAGCGCGACCTGCGCAATGGCTTTCAGGTGCCGCCGCATGTGCGCGCCGCGAACTTCGATCACGCGATCGAGAATTCGGCTGACGGGTCGGCACTGCTCAAGTACATCAACGACCAGTTCGATCCGGGCCTGACCTGGGAAGGGCTGCAGTGGCTGGTGAGCATCACGACGTTGCCGGTGGTGGTGAAGGGTGTGCTGGCGCCGGAGGATGCCAGGCTGTGCGTCGCGAATGGTGCGCGTGGCATTGGCGTGTCGAATCATGGCGGGCGGCAGTTGGACACCGCGGTGTCCTCGTGTGATGCACTGGAGCCGATCGTGGACGCGGTCGGTGATGCGGCGGAAGTGTTCGTCGATGGTGGGATCCGCCGCGGCACTGATGTATTGAAGGCGTTGGCGCTCGGTGCGCGCGCCGTGCTCATCGGTCGTCCGTACCTGTGGGGGCTGGCGGTGGATGGGGAACGCGGCGTGGTGCGCGTACTCACCCTGCTGCGCGACGACCTGTCCCTTTCGATGGCATTGGCGGGATGCGCCACCCTCGACGACGTCAGGCAGCTGTCTGTGGTGTAGTCGTTTGGTATGACTCTCACTTCGTTCGAAAACTCGCCAGCGGCACGTATCCCGCACCCGCTTGCTGTTGGTGGTGCCGCTCGCGGTATCGTCCGTCCCTGGATCATCGGTATTGGAGCCGCTCTGCTGCTGGGTCTCTTTGATCGCTTCATCACGCAGGCAACGGTGAACGCTGGGATCGACCTTGTGGTCAACCTGCTCGCGGCAGCGGGGCTGATTTTTGGCGCGCGGTACTCGGTGCTGGCTTTGCGTCGCGGTGAAACACCAGCGCATCGCGTTGGTTTGCGCGGCTTGGTGTACGGTGCGGGCTTCATCGGTCCGCTGCTTGCAACGCAGGCATTGACGTGGGCGTCGCGCGACATCGACGGGTCGACATGGACGCTATTCTCGCCCGTGCTCGGCGTGATCCTCGTGGCCGCGGCGCTGCTGCTGGGACGTCGGCTCCGCTGACCCTGTGCGCAAGGCGCCGTGACCGGGATTGGTGTCAGGAAGTATCCGAGGAGTGATCGGTCAGCGGAAATCGCTCGCGACCGCACGGGGACCTCGGGCAGGGAGTGCGAGATGGGACTGACACGTCGGATTCTGGTGGCGCTGGTGGGTGTTGGTGTACTGGCAAGTTGTGTTGGCCCAACCGATGGCTCGCAGGCCGCGCAGCCGGTGATCAGGTCGTTGCCACGGGCGCTGAGCGGTGATGAGCAACTGGCCGCGACTGCCACGACCGAGTTCGGGCTCTCGCTGTTCCGTTCCGTGAACGCGCTCTCGGCGCGCGACAGCAGCCTTGCACTCTCGCCCATTTCTGCGTCGCTCGCGCTCGGCATGCTGATGAACGGAGCCGAGGGCGAAACGCTGGATCAGGTGCGACGCACGATCGGCTTTGGTGATCGGCCTGTGTCGCAAGTGAACGCCGCGTACAAGGCGCTCATTCCGCTGCTCTCGACGCTCGACCCGTCGGTGAAGATGACGTTCGCCAATGCGGCCTGGTTCGATCTCAGCGTACCGCCATCCGCCGGATTCAAGCAGAGCGTCGGGGATGTGTTCGGCGCCAAGGTGACGTCGCTGTCATTTGGTGCGCCATCGACCATCACCACGATCAACGACTGGGTATCAGCAGCCACGAACGCGAAGATCAAGAAGATCGTCACCAACTTCAATGGCGAGATCGTCCTGCTGGTGAATGCGACCTACTTCAAGGGCAAGTGGCGCTCGCAGTTCAATCCCAGCGATACCCGGACACTGCCATTCACCGTCTCGTCCGCACGATCGATACAAGTGCCGACGATGGTCACGCAGAAGGGACTCGTGCGCGCAGGGGTGTTGCCAGACGGCACGGCGATCGGCGAGTTGCCCTATGGCGGCGACGCCTTCGTGATGGACATCGTGGTGCCACCGGTGGGGAAGCTCGAATCGATGATCGATTCGCTGACGCCGGCTCGATGGGATGCGATGCTGGCGAGGCTTCCGGACAGCAGCGTATCACTCCTGATACAGCTGCCGAAGTTTCGCCTCGAAACATCACGGACGCTGAACCAGGGCCTGGTGGCGCTCGGCATGTCGCGCCCGTTCTTCGATGCGCAATTGGCACCGATGTTCGCCGCGCCAACGACCGGTCTGGCGGTGAGTGAAGTGCGGCAGAAGGTGTACGTGGACGTGAACGAGGAGGGCACCGAGGCCGCTGCCGTGACCTCGATCGGAGTTGTCGTAACTTCGCTTGGCCCGCCAACCGCCTTCATCGTCGATCGGCCCTTCCTCTTCGTGATCCGCGACCGCCTGACGAGGACGATTCTCTTCATCGGGAAGATCGTGCAGCCGTCGGCGCAGTAGCGAATCGCTGGAGCCGCCGCCGCGCGGGATCGCGGACGGGAACAACATCGTGCGCTGCCGTATAGAGTGTGTGACCGGCGGCGTACCTGCTCCCCCCGCCACAACCCGTGCTTCCCATGACTCCGATGATTCGCTCCCTCGCTCGGTCGTTGCGTGCCGTTCCGCTGGCGCTGGCAATGGCATGTTCCTCGACGGCCGCCGCCGCGACGGCTGACACCGTGCTTCCCGAACCGGCGGCTGACGTTCCGACCCTCACAGCTGGCACGCAGACGGCCGTGTTTGCGGGTGGCTGCTTCTGGGGCGTTGATGCCGTGTTCAAGCACGTGAAAGGCGTGACCGGCGTCGTCTCCGGGTATGCTGGCGGCGCGAAGGAGACGGCGATGTACGAGGAGGTCGGCAGCGGGAACACCGGTCACGCTGAGTCGGTCGAAGTCACCTACGATCCCGCGGTGGTGTCGTATGGCACGTTGCTGAAGGTGTTCTTCACCGTGGCGCACGATCCGACCGAGCTCAATCGGCAGGGCCCGGATGTTGGCACGCAGTACCGGTCCACGGTTTTCTACGCCAATGATGCGCAGCGTACTGCCGCTGCGGCGTACATCGCTGAAATGACGAAGGCTGGCACCTACCGCCGGCCGATCGTCACCACGCTCGAGCCGCTGAAGGCGTTCTATGCGGCCGAGGCGTACCACCAGAATTACCTCGCGTTGCATCCGAACCAGGCCTACATCGTGATCAACGACATGCCGAAGCTGGAATTGCTGAAGCGTCGTCTGCCGGAGCTGTACGTCTCGAAGTAGTGCGCAGGAAATGCGCCTGTGGCCGCCCTGATACACGGCGGCGACAGAGAAAGGCCGGCGATCGGGATGCCTCCGATCGCCGGCCTTTCTCTGTCCCTAGCGAGATTCTACGGCTCGACGATTCGGCCTGCGACCGCCGATGCCACGAAGTTCAGGTTGTACGATGGCATGAAGCCACTGAAGCCGGCGTTTGCGCGCTTGTTCTGGCCGGCGTTGTTCGGATTGAGTGTGAAGGCCGGCCAGTAGACATAGTTCGCCTGCACGAGGTTGCCGCTGAAGTTGTTCACCCACGTTCCCGGGATCGGGACGTTCGGGGCCAGTACTTCGAGGGCCACCAGATCCTGCGCCGCAATCGCAGTAAAGTTGTTCTGCGCCGGAATCGGATCGTGCGTCATCGGGAAGTTGAGCGGCACGGTCGTGACGCTGTTCGGCGTCGGGGTAAAGGTCGGGCCGACCTGTTCCACTGAGCAGCAGGCCGTGGTATCGGAGCCGATGCCGCGCTTGAACAACACCCTCGCCCGCACGAAGCGCATCGGGCCCGTCACGGCCCCCACCTTGATGTTCGCCGCCACCACCGTGCCTCGGGTGGGGACCTGCGCCCCGTCAAAGAACGTGATCATTGTGCACGAATTGGCGTTCAGGAACGGCTGGAATGAACTCGGCTGGAAGAAGAATCCCTGGTAGGCAGGGGTCTGTGCCGGCACGCCGTCGATGCAACGGACACCGCTGTTGGCCGGCTGTCCGTCGAGATTCTGCCCCACCTGCACCTGCTGGGCGCCCGGCGGGGTCCCGCCGTTGTTGTCACCGCCGCCTCCGCCGCCGCATGCGGCCAGCAGCGCGACACCAACGGTGGCCAGTGCGACCTGCGCGCTGCGCAGGGCATTACGATGAGTGCAGTTCGAAGTGATGGTCGGCATGGCTTAGCTCATGAGTCGGAGGGCGACCCTGCGGGCACCGGCCCGGAACGCTCGGGTCTTCCCTTACTCACGCGCAGCCATGAACCGAATCTCCTCACCGGCCATTTTTGCGTGGCTCGGGCTGGTGATCTATGCGACCGTCGGGCTGCTGGTTCGCCGTCGTCCGCCAAGCGTCGCCCCCATCATCTGGCTCAACCTGGCCACAGCTGCCTGTGTGCTCGGCTACTGGGTATTGCGCTGGACTGTGATGATCCAGAAAGGCATGACCTGGTACATCAGCGATCAGTTGCTGCCCTTCGCTGCGATCCTCATCTGCCTGCTGAGCATTCTCGCTCTCACCGGCCGCTATTCTAGTACGGTGGCGCACTGGCTGGTCTATGGTCTGGATGGCATTGTACTCCTCGCCGTCGCGCTTTTTGTCACGTTCTTCCGGATCAACCGGCTCATCTGACGGCCGCTCTGGTTCACACGCGCGACGACCAACTTTTCACGCCACCTCTCCATGAACACATCGCGCTTCCGTTCTTCGGCGCTCCTGATTTCGGGCATATGCCTCGTCGCAACCAGCACCGCCACGGCACAAGGCGCGGCGCCTGTCACGCCGCAGGCCGATAGCATCCGGACCGCGTCGCGGCTCGATGTGGAGGGCCAGCACGTCGCGGCGCGCGCCATCTTCCAGAAGTTGATCGACGGCGCGGCGACGCCTGCGGCGAAGGCGGTCGCGCAGCGGCGCATGGCAATCTCGCATGCCTTCGAGGGCCACTGCTCCGAGACTGTGCGCTACGAAGAGATGGTGATCGACTACTGGAAGACGCGTGAACAGGCCGAGCCGCAGAATGCGTTTTACCAGGAAGGCGAGATGGCCAACGAAGCCGCCCGCATCTGTATCGACGTTGGACAGCTCGATGTCGCCGAGCGACTCTATCGTCGTGGCAGTGAGCTGGGCTTGAAGGAGCCGGAGCCGCGCACCCATCCCAAGGCGCTCTGGGATTTCCGCCTGGCACACGCGCTCGGCAGGCTCGCGGCGCGCCGTGGCAATGCCGGTGAAGCAAAGCGACACGTCGCCGAGGCACGCCGGATCCTCGATGCCGATAGCGCGATGGCGGCGCAACAGGCGCGCTTCTATCCCTATCTCGTCGGATACGTCGCGCTGTACACGAATGATCTCGCGACGGCGGAGTCGGAGCTGACGAAGGCGCTGGCGATGCAGGGCAACGCGACCGATCCGTTCCTGCATGTCCTGCTGGCGATGACCTATGAAAAGAAGGGCGAGGCGGCGCGCGCCACGCCGCTGTACCAGAAGGCATACGACCTGTCCACCGGGCACAATCCGCCGTCCGCATTTGCGCGACCGTACACGCGCAAGAAGCTCGGCGCGCCCTGAGCGTTCGACAGCGCCTCGCATCGGAGGGGTGAATGGCCATCAAGCCGAAGACAATCGATGAATATCTTGCGCGCCTTCCCGAGGATCAGCGGATGGCGCTGGAGAAATTGCGCCGCGTGATCCACGCCGCCGTACCGAAGGCCGAGGAGGCGATCAACTACCAGATTCCGATGATTCGACTCGGCAAGATGCTGGTCGGGTTCGGCGCTCGGAAAGGACATTGTGCGCTCTACGCGATGAGCAACTCGACGCTCGAGGCGTTCAAGAAGGACCTTGAAGGTTTCGAGACCAGTACCGGCACCATCCGCTTCCAACCGGACAAGCCGATTCCCGCGGCGCTGGTGAAGAAGATCGTGAAGGCGCGCATCGCCGAGAACGCGAAGGTGCTCTGACGAACGAACGCAGCAATGTGCGATGGGGGTGACAGCTGTCGCGGGGGTTTTTCGCAATGCTCGATGCGGTGCGTCCTTCGCGCCTGCGGTCTTCGCCACCTGCCCGATTCCTGGAGCTCCACCATGTCCACTCGAACGACCGCAGTGCGAAGCGCCCTCATGGTGTGTGCGGTGCTCGCGATGTCGGCGTTCACCGGACGAAGTGGCCCCGAGGCCGATGTGGCAGCGATGGTGACGGCGTGGTCACGGATGGATCAGCCCGCGAGCTGGACCGCGATCGAGGCGCTCCCCGGTATCCGCTGGGCCGCGCTGCCGCCAACGTCCCTGACAAACTGTGCGCCTGATGGCGGCTGTTTTGCGCGACAGGGTGCGGCGAACATCGCGGGTCGCCCGATCGCCGTGATCGCCACCGGTGCGCGCACGATGGTGTTCAACCTCTACCTGCGAAATGGTGGTACGCCATTCGGAGAAGAGGCGTTGCTGATGGCGCTGACGCAGGCGGGAGTGACGACCACGCTGGTACGCTGCCCTGTGCGCGGGTCGGCGGGCAGCACCAACACCTATCGGCTGGGTGGTGCGGGCGTGCACGCGTCGCACCTCTCGATTCAGGCGGCCAACGCGCGACGTACCGGTGAAGGCTTTGTGCTCACCGCCGGAGCGGACCTGCCGAAGTTGCAGCCGAACCAGCTCGCACTCTACAGCGAACAATGCGCCGCAGGCGCTACGCAGCAGCCGGTCGCGACCTCACTGCCGCATGAGTCGGTGGCAGCGACGGTGGTGACGCTGCTGGTTCCTGCCAACAGCATGGGGTACGACTGGAAAACACTGGTTGCGTTGCCGACCGGAATCACGTGGGACTCGGCAGGACCAAAGCGTGGAGACCTGTCATTCAAGAACGATCGCAACCCATTCAACATGTCGGGCAGCGTGACGTACGGGGGACGACAGTTCTCGCTGCTTGCAAGTGGAACGCAGGCGCAGGTGAAGACGATCTATCTCGACGAGGGGGGCATGCATCCCCGCGGGGAGCACATGCTCGGGGTCGTGTACCAGAAGGGAGTCACCGTCCAGCTGGATCATTGTGGGCCGGTCTACACGCAGTCGACCAACAACTGGTATCGATTGACGAGCGGCAAGTCGCGGCCCGCATTGATCCGCCAATCGATTCGCTACGATGGCAACCAGGTCCAGGACGCATACGAGCTTCGCCTCGACGGGTCTGCAGCCCCTCGCGACCCGCGTGATCGAATGCCGGGTGTGAACGGCTGCCAGTAGCGGACGACCATCGGCCACGTGCGCGTGGCCGATCCATTGGTGTGAAAGTTCTAACGAAGTTGTGCATCGCGTGGCGCGGCGGATCGGGGCGGGGCTGCGGTCGCGCCGTGGTGGTTGCCGAGATATTCTCCTGTGAGGCGGTTGGGCCGTCGCTGACGCGCGCGCCCGCATCACTCTCCAGCACTTCCGCATGCCACGCCAGCGCGTCGTCGGTCACATCAGGCCTCTGCTGGCGCTGACTGTCGTGAGCACGTTCGCCCACTGCGAGGCGACAGGTCGTTGATCACGCCTCGGGTCACCGGGCCGTCGATTGCTTCCAGTGCCGCGTCGTCGCCTGTCGATCCGGTGAACTGGCGCGCACCGTTGCTGCACGTGACCCTGCGTGTCAGCGCCTATCTCGGTGTCGTCGCCTGCATTCCCAGCGTGTACATGGCGCTTCGCACCGGGCTGCCGCAGATCGCGGTGCTCGACATCGTCGTGTTGTCGATCGTGATGGTGATCTACCGAAGCACCAGCATGCCGTACCGCTGGCGCGCCGCGATTTTTTGTGCGCTCACGTACCTGCTTGGGCTTGGGCTGCTGATCTCGATCGGGTCATTCAGCCTCATCTTCTTTGTTGCGGCGTCAGTTGCAGCCACGCTGCTGATCGGCCAGCGAGCCGGTTTGCTGACCACTGGCGTGAGCACGATCACCATTGCGCTGCTCGGCCTGTTGGGCCTCACGGGGCCTGAAGTGATTCTCGTGACACCGCAGTTCTACTCCACGCGGTGGATCGTGATCGCCATCAACTACACCCTCATCAGCACCATGCTCACGATGGCAATCGGCACCGTGATCGGGTCGCTTGAGGGAGTGGTGGCGCGCGAGATGACCGCGAGGCGTTCGCTCGAACGCGAGCGCTCGCTGCTGCGCACCTTCATCGACACGTTGCCTGACGTGGTGTTCACCAAGGATACCGACGGTCGCTTCGTGATGGTCAACCCCGCTACACTCTCGGCCTTTTCGCAATCGAAGGAAAGCGACATGGTCGGGAAGACCGTGTTCGACTACTACTCGCGACCGTTGGCTGAACGATTGCACGCCGACGACATGACGGTCCTGTCCGGGCAAGTACTCGCCAACCGGGAAGTGAACACCCGCGATCGGCACGGCGAGGATCGGTGGTACCTGACGCTGAAGGCGCCGATCCGCGACGCGACTGGCGCGGTGACAGGTGTCATCGGCATCAGCCGAAACATCACCGAACGAAAGAAACTCGAGGAACAGCTCCGGCAGGCGCAGAAGATGGAGGCGGTCGGGCAACTGGCGGGTGGCATCGCCCACGACTTCAACAACCTGCTCACCATCATCTTTGGGTACAGCGAAGTCCTGCGCGAGCAGGCCGACGTGTCGGAGAACGTGCGTGAATCGGTCGAGGCCATCAACGATGCGGCCTCGCGCGCTGCGGCACTGACCCGCCAATTGCTCGCATTCAGCCGGCAGTCGATGCTGCAGCCCAAGGTGCTGGACCTGAACGCCACCATCACCGATACGGGCCGGATGCTCAGCCGACTGATCGGCGAAAACATCCACTTCACGCTGGTCCTCGATCCCTCCATCTCGCGCGTGCGCGTCGATCCGGGGCAATTGGATCAGGTGCTGATGAATCTCGCGGTGAATGCGCGAGATGCGATGCCGCAGGGTGGCACGCTCACCATCTCCACGCAACGTGTCGACGTCGATGCAGCCCTTGCAGCACGGATCGAGACTGTGCCAGGCGAACATGTGATGATTTCGGTGTCCGACAGCGGCACCGGTATGTCGCCCGACGTGCTGTCACGCATCTTCGAGCCGTTCTTCACCACCAAGGGCGTTGGCACCGGCACCGGTCTTGGTTTGGCGATGGTGTTCGGCATCGTGCGGCAGAGCGGCGGCGGCATCGAAGTCGAGAGTGAACCGGGCGAGGGCGCGACATTCCGCATCTACCTGCCGAGTGTCGTGCTGGACGCCGTGCGCAGCGGAGAGGTGGTGAGCCCCAGTCTGCGCGGGCACGAAACGCTGCTGCTGGTGGAGGATGACGTGGGCGTGCGTGAGCTCGCCGTCGCCAACCTTCGTGCACAGGGCTACGTGGTCATTACCGCCATCGATGGCCGCGACGCCCTCGAGCGTGCTGCCGCGCATCGGGGCCCGATCGACCTGCTCGTCACCGACGTCGTGATGCCGCGCGTCAGTGGCCCAGAACTGGCGGGCGAGTTGCAGGCCCGGCTGCCGAATCTCCGCGTCCTGTTCATGAGCGGCTACACGGACGACGCCGTGGTGCGGCACGGCGTGCTGCACGCCGAAGTGGCCTTTCTCCAGAAGCCCTACACGCCGCACGGACTTGCCGAAAAAGTCCGTGCGGTGCTGGACGACCCGCGACTGGCTGGCGACTGAGCGGCCTGTCGCCCCTCGGCTACGACGCGCTGATGGGTGCGATGACCGAGGCCGCGACCGGCTGCGGTGTACCCGGACGGAACGGTGTGGTATCTACCTGCGCTGCAGACTCGCTGTCCCGGCGGCGCTTCATGCGACGCGAGAAGTCATCGAAGTAGGTGTAGACGACCGGTGTCACGTAGAGCGTGATCAGCTGCGAGAAGGCGAGCCCGCCGACCACCGCGATGCCGAGCGGTCGGCGCGACTCGGCACCGGCACCGGCACCGAGGGCAATCGGCAGCGTGCCGACGAGCGCTGCCATCGTCGTCATGCTGATCGGGCGGAATCGCACCATGCAGGCTTCGAAGATCGCATCGAAGGCGCTCTTGCCCTCCTTCTTCTCCACCTCCTGGGCGAAGTCGATCATCATGATCGCGTTCTTCTTCACCAGTCCCACCAGCAGGATCACGCCCACCCACGCGTAGACGCTCAGCTCCGTGCGCGTCAGGATCAGAGCGAGGAAGGCGCCAAAGGCGGCGAACGGAATGCCGGAGAGAATGGTGATCGGATGGATGAAGCTTTCGTAGAGAATGCCGAGCACGATGTAGATCACGAAGATCGCGACGATGAACAGCACACCGAGGCCGCGCTGCGTGTCCTGGAAAGCCTGTGCGGCGCCCGCGAAGCCGGTGGTGATGCCGTCGGGAAGCAACTCGCTCGAGGCGCGTTCGACTTCCGTCACGGCCTGACCCAGCGACGCCCCTTCACGGAGGTTGAACGACAGCGTGACCGACGGAATCTGCCCGGTATGATTCACCAGCTGCGGGCCGATCGTCATGGTCGACCGCGTGACACTCGACAGCGGCACCAACACCCCTGTCTTTGACCGGACGTAGAGCAGGTCCAGTGCCGAGAGATCGGTCTGGAACTCCGGCAACAGCTCCATGATCACCCAGTACTGGTTGTTCGGGGTGTAGATCGTCGAGACCTGTCGTGATCCGTATGCATTGTAGAGCGCCTGCTCGATCTGTTCCGCCGTCACGCCGAGGCGCGCGGCGTGATCGCGATCGATCGTCAGCGACGCTTGCGGGTTGCGGATCTGCAAGTCGGTCGACACGTCGGTCAATGCCGGCAATGTCTTCATTTTCGCTTCCAGCGCCTGCGCGGCTGGGTAGAGCGCGTCGAGATCGGCACCCTGCAACGTGTACTGATAGAGCGCCTTGGCCGTGCGACCGCCGAGCTGGATGATTGGCGTGTTCTGCCAGTACACCGACATGCCGGGCAGGTCGGAGGTCTCCTTGGAGAACATCCGCACCATCGTTTCCGCGTCAGGTCGCTGGCCGCGTGGCTTGAGGCGCACCGTGAGGCGGCCCTGGTTCGCGAGGCCGGTCGAGTTGCCTGATCCGGTGCCGATGTTCGAGAGCACCGCATCGACGTACGGGTTCTTCCGGATACGTGCGGCGGCCTCCTCCTGATGCCTGATCATCGCCTCGAACGACGTGCCCTGCGCGGTTTCCGTCGAGGAGCGGATACGCCCCGTGTCTTCGCTGGGGATGAAGCCCTTTGGCACAACCGAGTAGAGCACACCCGTACCGACCAGCACCACGGCGGAAAACACCATCACAGAGCGACGGTGCGCCATCGCCCAGCGCAGTGACGTCTCGTATCGGTGCAGCACCCACTCGTAGCCGCGCTCGAAGGCATCGAACACCGGGTTGTGCATCTCGCGCTCGCCATGTGATCCGCTCTTGAGGAAGCGGGCGCAGAGCATCGGGATCAGCGTCAGCGACACGAAGCCCGAGACGAGGATCGCGGCGGCAATCGTGACGGCGAACTCGTGGAAGAGCCGCCCGACGATGCCGCTCATGAACAGCAGCGGAATGAACACCGCCGTCAGCGAGATCGTCATCGAGATGATCGTGAAGCCGATTTCCTTCGCGCCGTCGAGTGACGCCTGGAGCGGCGTCTTCCCCATCTCGATGTGGCGCACGATGTTCTCCAGCATCACGATCGCGTCGTCCACCACGAAGCCGACTGCCAGCGTGAGCGCCATCAGCGAGAGGTTGTCGAGGCTGTAGTCCAGCGCCCACATCACTGCGAACGTGCCCACCAGCGACATCGGCAGCGCCAGGCTGGGGATGATCGTCGCCGACACATTGCGCAGGAAGAGGAAGATCACCAGCACCACCAGGCAGAGCGTCAGCATCAGCGTGAACTTGACGTCGGCCACCGATTCGCGAATGCCTTCCGATCGATCGAAGAAGGTCTCGATCTCGACCGACTCCGGCATCTGTGCGCGCAGGACCGGCAGCAGCTTGTTGACGGCGTCCGCCACCTGCACCGTGTTGGTGCCTGGCTGCTTCTGCACCGCGAGCGTGATCGACCGGGTGTCATTGAACCAGGCCGCGACCTTGTTGCTCTGCACATCGTCCTTCACCTTGCCGAGATCGCGCAGCCGCACCGGGTTGCCATTGCGGTAGGCGACGATCAATTCGCCGAATTCGGCGGCGTTCTCGAGCTGACCGTCCGCCTTCAGCGTGTACGCCTTGTTGGCGCCCCACAACACGCCGGTCGGCAGGTTGACGTTGCCCTGCGCCGCCGCCGTCGCGACTTCGTCGATGCCGATTCCACGGGCCGCCAGCGCGCGCGGGTCGAGCTGGATGCGCGCGGCGTACTTCTGGCTGCCGAAGATCGTGACCTGCGCCACGCCGCTGATGGTCGAGATCCGCTGGCCAAGCACGGTCTGTCCGTATTCATCGAGCGCTGACAGCGGCAGCGTCTTGCTGCGCAGGTTCAGGTAGAGAAACGGCTCGTCGGCGGGATTGGTCTTCTGCAGCGACGGCGGGACGATGCCGGGTGGCAGGTCGCGCAGCGTCTTCGAAATGGCGGCCTGCACGTCCTGCGCGGCGGCGTCGATGCTGCGGTCGAGCGTGAACTGGATGGTGATGTTCGTGCTGCCCAGCGAACTGCTGCTGACCATGTTGTCGATGCCAGCAATCGTCGTGAACTGCTTCTCGAGCGGCGTGGCGACGGCCGAGGCCATCGTTTCCGGGCTCGCGCCGGGCAGCGCTGCCGACACGGTCAGCGTCGGATAGTCCACGTTCGGAAGGTCGCTGACGGCGAGCTTCTGATAGGACATCGTGCCGAACGCCAGGATGGCCAGCATGACCAGCGTGGTCATGACCGGCCGCTTGATGAACAACGCGGTGAAGTTCACGGCGCGACACCTCCCTTCGCATCCACGGCGCGAGCCGCTGCGCCATCCTTGATCGGGGCGTCGCCACGTCGCGGCGCCGGCGTGTCCTTGATGGCAACCTTCGAGCCCGGTGCCAGCTTACCCTGGCCATCGGTCACCACGCGTTCGCCGACCTTCAAGCCCTGCTCGATCACCATCTGGTCACCCACCGTTCGGCCCGCAGTGACCGGTCGCATCACCGCCTTGCCCTTCTCGTCGATCGTGAACACGAAGGAGCCGGTCTGGCTGGTCTGCACGGCCTGCGCCGGCACCAGCACTGCGCTCGGCTCCGTGAACAGCTCGAGCTCCACGCGCACGAACTGCCCCGGCCAGAGCTGACGATCACCGTTGTCGAAGCGGGCCTTGAGCAAGACCGTTCCCGTCGTGCTGTCGACTCCGTTGTCCACGAAGCTCAACGAACCAACTGCGGCACTGCCGTCACCCGTGGTGTGAATGGCACGCGCCGGCAGGGCCTTGCCGATGGCATAACGCTGCACCTGCGGGAATTCGCGGTCCGGCACGGCGAAGCGGACGAGGATCGGGCGGATCTGGTTGATCACGACCAGCGGCGGTGCAGCGCCTGGACGCACGAGGTTCCCCGCGCGCACCAGCAGGCTGCCGGTCTTGCCCGTGATGGGTGCTCGGATGGTGGCGTTGTCGAGGTTGAACCGCTGCGTCTCGACGGTGGCGCGATCGGCGTCCACGACGGCGGCCAGCGCGGCGGCATTGGCGGTCGCCTGGTCAGCCTGCGATCGCGTCACGAAGTCCTTCTCCACCAGCGCGGCGTATCGCTCAGCATCACGCTTCGCATTCGCGGCCTGAGCAACATCGCGCGCCAGCATCGCCTGCGCCTGATTCAGCGCCGCCTGGTAGGGACGTGCGTCGATCGAGAACAGCACCTGACCCTGCGTGACTTCATCGCCTTCCTTGAAGTGCACGCGCGTCAACACGCCACCCACCTGCGACTGGATGGCCACTGACTGCAGCGGCTCGACGACCCCGTTCGCGGCGACGATGTACGGCGCTTCACCCTTCACGGAGGTCGCCACCGTGACGGCGACCGGTGCCTTCGCCGGCGCTTCCGGCTTGCTGCAGGCGGCAAGGCCGACGCTCAGCGCGATGATGGTCCGGGAGGCGGAATACATGGACACGTGCATCGTCATCGGGGCAACCCGCGGGAAGAATCGGTCGAGAATCGAAGGCCGGCGGAACCGCCCGGTGTGAGTGCGCCAGCGTCACGTGCGAGCTGTGCCAGTGCAGAGAACCAGGTCCAGCGCGCCGTCACCGCTTGCGCCCGTGCATCGGCCAAGGCGCTCTGTGCCAGCAGCACGTCGAGAATGTTGCCGACGCCCTCGGCGTAGCGGCCGCGTGCCACCTGCTCTGATTGCGTGGCCGTACTGAGCAGTGTCTGTGAGGTCGTCACGCGCTGGGCAGCGGTTCGCAGCGTGTGATAGGAGGTGTAGACCTGTGCGGCAGCTTGCAGTCGCGCCTGTTCTGCGCGCGCAATGGCCGCCGATGCATTCTCCCTTGCCGTCACCACATCGTACTGTCGGGCATTGCCGCTGAAGAGCGGAATCTGCAGGCCAAGCGTGAGGGCGTAAGTCTGTCCTTCGAGCGTGGCGACGTTGGCGAAGTTGCGGCCGGCCGTTGACCCCAACGTCAGCGTTGGCAGTGTGGCGGATCGTGCGACGCTGATCTGCGCCTCGCTCTGTCGAGCCAATGCTCTGGCCGCGGCGAGATCCGGTCGGTCACGCTCGGCATGCGCGATGAGGGAATCGACGTTGTCGGCCAGCTCTCTCAGTGGGAATGCGGACGTGTCGGTGGCAATCTCGAACGGCTTGTTGGCGTCCATGCCCATCGCGAACGCGAGCGTGGCGCGACTGGCCTGCAGCGCGCCATCGGCGCCTTGCGCCACCAGCTCGGCCTGTGCGAGCGCGGTCCTGGCCTGCAGCACATCCGCGATGGTTGCGACGCCGACTTCATGTCGACGATCGGCCGCAGCCACATTCTGCTTCGCCGTGGCGACCGTGGCACGCGCCGCGTCCAGCACGCCGCGAGCGGCCTGATAGCTGAAATACGCCTGCTGCGTCTGCAGCAGTACCGTCTGCACGGTGGCGTTGTGCGTGAAGTCGGCGGCGTAGAGTGCCTCGCGCGCCGCCCGCGAGGTGCCACTTCGGGCCCCGAAATCGAACAGCAGGTACTGGAGCGTCACGGACGGCACCAGCGTCACGCGATCTGACGGGAGCCGCGCTGGATTGGCGGAAATCGCTCGCGCTGGTCCACCGGTGACATCCGCAGTGATGGTCGGGAAGAAGCGCCCATTGGCCGACCCGTAGGCCGAGGCTGCCGCCCTGGCTTGCGCCCAGCTGATGCGGGTACTGGGACTGTTGCCGAGGGCGAGGTCGACGACGTCGGTCAGCGTGAGCAGCTGCATGCGGCTGGCGACCTCTGCCGGAATGGTCGCGACCGGCGGTGCAAGCCGCTTTTCAGCGGGCGAAAGCGCAGCTCCTGCTTCCGGCGCCGGTACCCAGGACTTGCCGGGTGTCGCGCTGGTCGCTGGCGCACCCCGGACGGTGCTGGGAGGGGCGGTGGCACAGCCAGCAAAAGCGAGCCCGACAGCAGAAAACGCTGTCAGGCGCGCAAGGGATTCCAGTGTGGCGAGAAGCCGCATGTGGCGTTGAGGAGGTGTGTTCGGACGGCTGCCGGAAGATACCAGCGTCAGTTCCGGGCCCTGAGGGGAGTCCGACTGAGCCTATCCCAGGCCTCTTCTCCGCTACGCCTGCGGGGGCCCCAGCGTTGTTGCTGAAACGGCAGTGTCGATAGGCGTGCCGAGCGCCTCCTGTTTGGCCGCGATTTCGACCCGCTGATACTTCATGTCCAGTCGCAGGCGGCCAAAGGCCGTCATGTAGACATTGGCCACCCAGACCAGCGAAAAGCCGGCGATGAAGTAGCCACGCCAATCGTCGAACAGCAGCGTGAAGTGTGTGATCGCGAGGAAGAACGCCACCACGTAGTGACTGAAGCAGTACTCACAGGTGAAGAGGTAGAAAAACTTGCGCATGAGCAACGAGTCGGCAGTCTCGCTGCGGCGTTGGCACCACTCCCGCGGCTCGCGAAAGATTTCTTCGTGCGTCACCGTCCAGGCGATACAGGCCACGGGAATGGCGAGTACGAGCAGCACGACGAGCGAACTGTACTGAGCGAATTGCATGCAGGTCGAAGGAAGGGGAGCGGTGTCAGGGAAAACGCGACGCGATTCCGCGGTGCAACCGCTTCTGAGCATATGTCGTGCGCGCGCGGGGAACACGCGTCGTCTTCTCTTCGGTGAATCGCCCTCGACAGCACGTGCGCGGTGGGCGATACTCGCGAAATCAGTTTGTACACACGTGACTCTTTCGCAGCCGATGTCCACTCACCCGACGCATACGCCATACGAGCTCGCCTACGCTGCATCAGTCGCTGACCCGGCGGGTTTTTGGGGCGCCGCTGCCGAAGCACTGCACTGGGACCGGCGGTGGGACACCGTGCTCGACGAAAGCGCGGCGCCGTTGTATCGCTGGTTCCGGGGTGGGCAACTCAATACCTGCTTCAACGCAATCGACCGACATGTGTTGAACGGTCGCGCCGATCAGGCCGCAGTGATTTACGACAGCCCGGTGACCAACACCAAGCGAACGCTGACGTATCGTGAGTTGCGCGACGAAGTGGCCCGGTTCGCTGGAGTGCTCAGATCGCTTGGTGTGGAGCGCGGCGATCGCGTGATCATCTACATGCCGATGACGGTGGAGACACTCATCGGCATCTACGCCTGCGCCCGCATTGGTGCGGTGCACTCGGTGGTCTTTGGCGGGTTCGCCCCTCAGGAACTCGCGGTGCGCATCGATGACGCACAGCCGAAGGTGGTGCTGACGGCCAGCTGCGGCATCGAGGTCCGGCGCATCGTGCCGTACAAGCCGTTGCTCGACACCGCACTGCAACTGGCAACACATGCGCCGGCGCATTGCGTGGTGCTGCAGCGCGATGTCCTGCGCTGTGAACTGACACCGGGGCGCGATCTGGACTGGAAGGCGGCGGCCGAGTCAGCGCTGCCGGTGGACTGCGTTCCGCTCGAGGCAACCGACCCGCTCTACATCCTTTACACCTCCGGCACGACCGGCATGCCGAAGGGGGTCGTGCGCGACAACGGCGGGCACGCGGTCGCGTTGCTCTGGTCGATGAAGCATGTCTACGGCGTGGAGCCCGGCGAGGTGTTCTGGTCGGCGAGTGATTTCGGATGGGCCGTGGGCCATTCGTACATCGTGTACGCCCCGCTGCTGGCGGGCTGCACGACGGTCGTGCACGAAGGCAAGCCAGTCGGCACACCTGACGCGGGCGAGTTCTGGCGAGTGATCGAGGAGCACGATGTCCGCGTGTTGTTCACCGCGCCGACGGCGTTTCGCGCCATCAAGCGCGAGGATCCACAGGGTGAACACTTCGCCCGCTACGATCTGTCGAGGTTCCGGGCGTTGTTTCTCGCAGGCGAACGGCTCGATCCCGACACCTATCACTGGGCGCGTGCGCTCCTGCAGAAGCCGGTGATCGATCACTGGTGGCAGACGGAAACCGGCTGGGCCGTCGCCGCCAACTGCATGGGCCTTGGCGCATTCCCCGTGAAGCCTGGGTCACCGACCAAGCCGGTGCCTGGGTACGTGGTGGAAATTCTCGACGAGGATGGCAATGTCCTACCGCCGAACAGGGAGGGCGCGGTCGTGATTCGGCTGCCGCTGCCACCCGGCACGCTGCCGACGCTGTGGCGGAATGACGCGCGCTACATCGAGACCTACCTGTCGCGGTATCCGGGCTACTACCTCACCGGCGATGGCGGATACATCGACGAGGATGGTTACCTGTTCATCATGGGTCGCGTCGACGACATCATCATCGTTGCTGGGCACAACCTCTCGACCGGGTCGATCGAGCAGGCACTCGCCAGCCATCCAGATGTAGCGGAGTGTGCCGTGATCGGTGTGCGCGATCCACTCAAGACGCAGTTGCCGCTGGGCTTCGTGGTGCTGAAGGCCGGCGTGGTCCGTGCGCACGAGACGATCATCGAAGAGCTGGTGCAGTTGGTGCGCGCACAGGTCGGGCCAGTGGCCAACTTCCGCCAGGCGATCGTCGTGGCGCGGTTGCCGAAGACGCGATCGGGGAAGGTGCTGCGGAAGACGATGCGGTCGATCGCCGATGGCGATGTCTGGACGATGCCGCCGACGATCGACGATCCGGCGACGCTGGATGAGATTGCAGCGGCGCTTGCTCTGCACGGCATGACTCCGCGAGTGCCAGGATCGCCGATCGGCGGGTGAGCGATCGGCGCGCGGAACGTCAGCCTGGCTGGTTTCGCATGTGATCTGCGAGGGCGGAAAACCGCTGCCGAAGGTAGGTGCGCAGATCGGGGTCCATGTCATGTTCGACCAACGCGCGATCCATGCACCACATCCACTCATCGCGTTCCACCGCGCCGATGGCGAACGGAAAGTGCCGCTGCCGTAGCATCGGATGCCCGTACTTCTCGACGTAGACCTGCGGGCCGCCGGTCCATCCGGTGAGGAACAGGGTGAGTTTCTCGCGCGACACCTTGAGGCTCGTCGCGTGCAGCGCCCGTACATGCACCGCCTCTGGCGCAGTGTCCATCAAGTCATAGAACCGCGTCACGATCTGCGCGATCCCGTCAGCTCCGCCAAGGGCGTCGTAGTGTGTCGGCACCTGTTCCATGCACCAAAGATAACGCGCACGAATCGCACGTAGCACATCGCCACAGTTCCTGGCGCAGTTCCCTTGCAGTTCCTCCGCGGCTCCGCGTCCCCCGCGGCTCCGCGTGAGGGAGTGTGGACAATTCGGAGCGTCCAGCTCCACGGACAACGACGGTGCGTGCTGCGCCAACGGTCCACACGGTAAAACTCGCGGAGCCGCGGGGGACGCGGAGCCGCGGGGAACAGCAAGAGCAACTGCAACTGCATGAGGGAACTGCTTCGGGGAACTGCTTTGGGGAACTGCTTTGGGGAACTGCTTCGGGGAATGCAGGACGTAAAGCGAAATGCGCTTTATCTTTGCGGTGGCAAGTACGTTGGTGACCTGACCATTTCGAGGCGTGATTGACGATGGCTGCGAAGAAGAAGGCGGGAGCCAAGGCGCCCGCGAAGAAGTCGGCAGGAGCAAGGAAGGCTGTCGCGAAGGCGCCAACGAAAAGGACGGCAGCGGCGCAGGCACCGGCGGTCAGGAAGGCTGCTGCGAAGGCCGCGCCAGCGAAGAAATCGCCAGTGAAGAAATCGCCAGCTACGAAGAAGGCCCCGCAGTCGATGCCGTACGAGCTGGGGAGATGGGCGCACGTCTACACACGCGAAGCCGGCGAACGGCGCTACTGGCTGATCAAGTCGGAGCCGGATGTCTTCTCATTCCAGCACCTGCAGGCGGCGCCGAACCAGACCACCAGTTGGGACAGTGTCCGCAACACTGGCGCGCGCAATTTCCTTCGCGATGCCATGAAGCTCGGGGATCTCTGCTTCTACTACCACTCCAATGCAGAGCCCTCCGCCATCGTCGGGATCTGTGAAGTCGTGCGTGAAGGGTATCCCGACCACACGGCGCTCGATCCGTCGCACGACTACTACGATCCCGCGTCGGTCGCGGAGACGCCGACCTGGTTCATGGTCGACGTGCGTGCCGTCGAAGCCTTGCCGCGACCGGTGACACTGCCGGAGATCAAGGCCAATCCAGCGCTGGCCGAGACCGCGCTGCTGAAGGTCAGCCGGCTCAGTGTGGCGCCGGTGACAGCCGCCGAATGGCAGGTGGTGCTAGAGATGAGCCGCGGCTGAGCGTGCGCAACGCCAGTGCCGCCGGCAGGAAGTGAAGTGCGGGCTGAGATACGATCTGGATCGCCTCTCAGCCTGCCGTTCGTTCAGATCTCGCCCTTCCGTGCGAAGTCCGCGATGTGATCCGCGGCACGAAACGCGAGTGCATGAATCGTCATCGTCGGCTGCCCGCGACCGCTGGTCACGAAGCTGCTGCCGTCCACGATGAAGAGGTTCTTCACATCGTGGGCGCGATGGTACTTGTCCACCACCGACGACGTCGGATCATTGCCCATGCGGGCGGTGCCAAGCAGGTGCACCGTCTGGCGAGGTGCGGTGCGTATCGGGGTCGGGTAGACCTTCGTCGCCCCGGCAGCGGTCATCAATTCGACGGCCCGCTCCTGAAAATACTTGTAGAGCTTCAGGTCCTCGTCGTGCTCCTGGAAGGTCACGCGCATGGCGGGAAGTCCCCACGCGTCCTTCAGCTCCGGGTCGAGCGACACCGAGTTGGTCGGCACCGGCAGCGACGTCGTGTGACCCGCGGCATCGACGGAGTTGAGGAACCAGCTGCGCATCCGCCTCTTGAAGTCGCTGCCCCAGGTTGGTCCATCGTCGGGCATGCCGTTCGTGCGCATCAGCGCGGGATTCGAGATGCGGAAATCGAAGCCACCACCGCCATGCAGCCCGAGCTTGGGATCCAGCTCGTAGTGCTCGAGTGAGATGCGCGTGACCACCGGTCCCTTGTGCGCATGCACCTCGTGCTCGAACGTCCCGCTGGCGCTGCCGCCACCATTGAACATGAAGTGCTTGCCCACCACGCCACTCGAGTTGGCAAGGCCATCGGGAAAGCGATTCGACTTCGACATCAGCAGCAACCGCGGTGTCTCGGCGCCGTTGGCGCACAACACCACGGCCTTGGCTTTCTGAACGACTTCCTTCTTGTCCTTGTCGAAATAGATCACGCCGTTGGCGCGGCCACTGTCGTCGGTCTCGATCTTTCGCACGTAGCTGTGGCTCCGCAGCTCGACGCGGCCGGTGGCCAGCGCCTGCGGAACCATCGTCCAGTTGGCACCGGACTTGGCACCCCACTCACAGGGGAAGCCAAGGCAGAAGCCGCAGTTGTGACACGGCTGACGGCCTTGGTATTCGCGCGACAGGATCGCCATCGGTGCCGCCTTGCAGGCCCAGCCGAGTTTTTTCGCGCCAACTTCCAGCAACACGCCGGGCCCCGTCACGTTCAGCGGGGGCAAGGGGTACGGCTTCGAGCGTCGCGGCTCCCGCGGATCGTCACCGACCTCGCCGGAGACACCCACCGCATATTCGACAGCCGTGTAGTACGGCTCCAGTTCGTCGTAGGTGATCGGCCAATCCGCCATCGCGGCACCGGCGACACCTCCGTGCGTCGAGAACTCGTGAAAGTCGATCGGCCGGAAGCGCCAGTAGTTGCCGGTGAAGTGCAGTGTGGTGCCGCCGACCGCCCGCGCATACTTCACGAATGGACGCACTTCCGCCTTCTGGTCCTCACTGGTGCGGAAGGTCTGCGGCGACAGCGACGGGTCATTCGTCCACCGCGGCCAGCGAAATGCGCCCAACTCATCGTGCTCCATATCGTCAGGGCCAACGGTCCGGCCCTGCTCGAGCATCACGACGTCAAATCCCTTGCGTCCGAGTTCCCGCGCTACGGACGCACCGGACACTCCCGAGCCGATGACGACGAAATCGACGGGAGTGTCAGTGGGGTAGGTCTTGGTGGCAGGTGCCGAAGTTTGTGCCGGTGCCTGCATCAGATTTCGCCCTTGCGAGCGAAATCTGCGATGTGATCGGCCGCACGGAACGCCAGCGCCTGGATGGTCATCGTCGGCTGCCCGCGACCACTGGTCACGAAACTGCTGCCGTCGACGATGAAGAGATTCTTCACGTCGTGCGCTCGGTGATACTTGTCGACGACCGAAGTCTTCGGGTCATTGCCCATTCGTGCCGTGCCGAGCAAGTGCACTGCGCTGCCTGGTGTGTCGTTGAGTTCACCCTGGTGCACTTTCGTCGCACCTGCGGCGGTCATCAACTCGCGCCCCAGCGCCTGGAAATGCTTGTAGAGGCGCATGTCATGTTCGTGCTCCTTGAACGTGACACGCATCGCGGGCACGCCCCACGCATCCTTGAGCTCCGGATCGATCGTGACGGCGTTGGTGGCGACTGGCAACTGCGTCGTATGGCCAAGACTTTCGACGGTGTTCCGGAACCAGGGGCGCATGCGCTTCTTGAAGCCGCTCCCCCACATCGGTCCATCTTCCGGCATACCAAGGGTCCAGACCAGCGCCGGCACCGACATGCGGAAGTCGAAGCCGCCGCCGCCAATCAGGTTCAGCTTCGGGTCCAGCTCGTACGGCTCCTGCGTGATGCGCGTGACCACTGGGCCCTTGTGCGCATTCACCTCGTGCTCGAACTCGCCCTGCGTCGACACATTGCCGTTGCACATCAGGTGCTTGCCCAGCACACCACTCGAGTTGGCGAGGCCGTCGGGAAAACGATTCGTCTTCGAGTTGAAGAGGAGGCGTGGCGTTTCCGCACCGTTGGCGCAGAGTACGACCGCCTTCGCCTTCTGCACGATCTCCTTCTTGTCCTTGTCGAAATAGATCACGCCGGTGACCCGACCGCTGTCGTCGGTCTCGATCTTTCGCACGTAACTGTTGGCGCGCAGCTCACACTTGCCACTGGCCAGCGCTTCTGGCACCATGGTCCAGTTGGCGCCGGACTTCGCGCCCCATTCACACGGGAAGCCAAGGCAGAAGCCGCAATTGTGACAGGGCTGCCGGCCTTTGTATGGCTGCGACAGGAGCGCCATCGGTGCGGCCTTCGAGCTCCAACCGAGTTTCTTCGCGCCGACTTCGAGCAACACGCCTGGACCCGTCACGTTCAGCGGCGGCAACGGAAACGGCTTCGATCGTTTCGGTTCGCGCGGGTCGTTGCCGACTTCGCCCGACACACCGACCGCGTATTCCACCTGCGTGTAGTACGGCTCGAGTTCGTCGTAGGTGATCGGCCAGTCTGCGAGATCCGCACCCGCGACACCGCCGCGCGCACTCTTCTCGTGAAAGTCGATCGGGCGAAAGCGCCAGAAATTGCCCGTGAAGTGCAAGGTGGTGCCGCCGACGGCGCGAGCGTACTGCGCGAAGTTGCGTTGCTCAGGCTTGTCCGCCTCGGTCTTGCGATACGTCTGGGGCGACACCGCAGGATCGTTGGTCCAGCGCGGCCACATGAAGGCACCGAGTTCATCGTGCTCCATGTCCTCCGGGCCCACCTTGCGACCCTGCTCGAGCAACACGACTTCAAAACCATTGCGCGTCAATTCACGCGCCACTGAACCGCCAGCAATACCGGAACCGATTACCACGAAGTCAACGGGAGTGCTCGTGGCGTACGACGGCTGCTTCGGTTCAGCCTGGGTGGTGGGCATCTGCATCAG
This sequence comes from uncultured Gemmatimonadaceae bacterium, assembly GCA_963740355.1. GTDB lineage: Bacteria > Gemmatimonadota > Gemmatimonadetes > Gemmatimonadales > Gemmatimonadaceae > JACMLX01. Next base: position 2,106,210 of record CAVUDW010000003.1, on the reverse strand, counting down.
AGTACCCGTCCAAGCAGCGCCTTCTGGTTTTCCGGGCGATCGTACCAGCCGAATGGCGCCTTGTGCTCCATCACCACCTCCTGCCCGATCATCTTCCAGCCGACGTAGTCCTTGTTGCCGCCGTACTTGGGTAGCGACAGGAATCCGGCCAGCGTCGCGAATCGGATTGCGCCGAAGAACGGCGTCTTCTCGATCTCCTTCAGCATCGCATCCTGCTGTTCCGCTGTCAGCGATGCGAAGGTGGCAGCGCTGCCATGTTTCTTCGTCACCGCCTCACCGAGTGACTTCAGGCCCTCGGCAAAGATCGGGGCCTGATCCTTGGCGAAGCCTTTCAGCGACTGGTCGACGAAGTAGACCACACCGGCTTCACGCGCGCCGGGAGTGTCGTCGGAGGGGAGGATGCGGGCCGTGATGGCATCGATCTGCGCGGCATCGCCCGGGGAGAAGTGCACCAGCTTCGTCGAGTCGCCGCCCCAACTCGATTCTCGCGTACATGCGGCGCCTGCCACCATCCAGACGGCACCCAGCACGGCGAACCCTGCCACGAACTCCCGACGCGAGACCTGAGCGCCTGCCTGCTCCTGATCGTCCATGTCCTTCCCCGCGGTGAAGGGAGCACACCACTCGCGAAACACTACATTTTTCAACGTACTGTCATGTGCAAGGGGAAACCTGACAGGTCAGGTTTCCGCTTCTGCGTATCCATTATCGCATCTGGGTTCGTCCTTTCCGGGCCGGCACGATCGCAGCACCCAGCCAATGCTGGCCGCGGTCGTATCCGCGTCAATAGCCCGATGCACTTCTCCGACACGCTTTCAATGCGCCGTTTCGTTCCTGCCACTGTTTCGACGCTTGCTCTCACGGTCATCGCCATGTCGATGGCCGCCACGTCGCCCGCGTCCGCCCAGACGGCCGCCGACATCGCGCGGCTCGCCCCTGCGGCTCGCCGCATCACCGCCGCGGCCCTCGCCGACTCGATGCCGTACCGTCGACTTGGGGCGTTGGTCGATGGCTTCGGCCACCGGCTGAGCGGCTCCGCCTCACTCGAGCGCGCCATCGACTGGATCCTCGCCGAGATGCAGCGTGATGGGTTCGCCAATGTGCGTGGCGAGCCAGTGATGGTGCCACACTGGGTGCGAGGCGCGGAGTCGGCGGCGCTGATCACGCCACGCGAGGCACCACTGCACATGCTCGGCCTGGGCGGCAGCGTTGGCACAGGGCCCGACGGCATCACGGGTGAAGTGCTGGTGGTGCATTCGTTCGACGAGCTGGAGCGCCGCAAGGCGGAAGCGGTGGGGAAGATCGTGCTGTTCAATGTGCCGTTCCCCACCGACTCTGAGCCGTTCGCCGGCTACGGTGTGGCAGTCCAGTACCGCGGGTACGGCGCAACGGCCGCCGCCAAGGTTGGCGCGGTCGCGACGCTGATCCGCTCCGTCGCCACGTTCTCGATTCAATCGCCGCACACCGGCGGCATGCGGTACGATACCGTCACGAAGAAGATTCCTGCCGCTGCCCTCAGCATCGAGGATGCCGAGATGCTGGACCGGATCGCGGCGCGCGGCGAGAAGGTCACGGTGAAGCTGGTGATGAGTGCGCAGATGCTCCCGGACGCGCCGTCACGAAACGCGGTGGCGGAACTGCGTGGCCGTGAAAAGCCGGATGAAGTCGTCGTCATTGGCGGCCACATCGACTCGTGGGATGTAGGGCAGGGCGCAATGGACGATGGCGCTGGCAGCGTCGCGGCCTGGGAAGCGGTGAAGTTGCTCAAGACGCTTGGCCTGACGCCGCGTCGCACGATCCGCGTCGTACTCTGGACGAACGAGGAGAATGGCGGTCGTGGTGGCGCAGGGTACCGCGACGCTCATCGCGCAGAACTCGCGCAGCACTTTGCGGCCATCGAAAGCGACAACGGGATCTTTGCGCCGAAGGGATTCCGCTTCCAAGGCACTCCGGCCGGCGCGCGGCGTGCGGCATTGCTGGCAGCGCTGACCCGGATTGCCGGCGCGCCGAAGATCGCACCAGGCGACGGCGAAGCCGACGTCGGCCCGATTCTCGAGCTGGGCGTGCCCGGCTTCGCCCTCGACGTCGATGCCTCGAAGTACTTCTGGTATCACCACACCAGTGGTGACATGTTGAACGTGGTCAACGAGAAAGACTTGCGTCGGTCGATCGCCGCGATGGCAATCCTCGCCTATTCGTTGGCCGAGATGCCGGGCACGCTGCGGTAATCAGCGCGCGGGCGGAACGGGTTCAGGCGCTGGTGCGCGTTCGCCGGGCGGCGTCGCTGATCAGCGCCTTGAACAGCCGCGCAGTATCGACGGTAGCCGCGCGCGCCATTGGCACGACGGTCGTCATGTGCAGGTACCCATGTGGCATGCCGGCGACACGTTTTGTGCGCACCTCTACGCCGGCATCACGGAGCGCCTGCGCGTAACTCTCGCCTTCATCCCGCAGCGGGTCGAAGTCTGCCGTCGTGATCAGGGTTGGCGGTGAGTTCGCGAGATCAGGTGAAAATGCAGGACTGGTGCGTGCGTCGCGGCGCATGGCGGGATCACCACCGAGGTAGTGCACGAAGAACGCATCCATGTCGCCCGCCGAGAGCACATAGCCATTCGCAAACAGTCGACGTGACGGCAGCTCGGACGCAAAGTCGGTGGTCGGATAAATCAGCAGTTGCGCCAAGACAGGATGCCCTTCCTGCGCGACCGTCAGCGCGGCAACCGCGGCAAGGTTTCCTCCAGCACTGTCTCCTCCAACGCATACCTGCAGCGCATTCGCGCCCAGCGTCGCCGCGTGCATCTGGGCCCAGCGCAACGCGGCGCAGGCATCGTCGACCGGCGCCGGGAAGGGATGCTCTGGTGCCAGGCGGTACGCAACGCTCAGCACATGCATGTCGCCGTGCGCGCAGAGCAACCGACACGGCTCGTCATGGGTGTCGAGATCGCCAATCACGAAGCCACCGCCGTGCAGGAACAACAGCAGTGGTTTGGCAGCCGTGCGATCGTCGCCCAATGGTGTGTAGTGTCGCGCCGGCAAGGGTCCCTCCGCACCTTCGATCGTCAACAACGACACGGACTTCACGCGCGTCGGCCGCGCTCCGGAGCTCACTGACGCCGCCTGAATCTCTCGGCGATAGCGATTGCGTCCTGCCTCCACGGTCGGCTCGCAAAGCAAATGCTGCGGCCTTCGGCGGCGCGCGGCAAGAATGAACTGCACATGTGCATCGAGCGTGAGCCCGTCGACGACACGTGGCGACTCACCGATCAGGCGCAGCAGCCAGTGGCCCGGCAATCCGGAGAGCAGCCTGGCGATGCGCCCTTCGATCCGCTCGCGTCTCGACGGCACTTCGCGCCGGAAGCCTTGATCGCTCACGTCCGCACCTCGGCGGTTGTGACGCGCCGCGGCGTGAATCGATAGTCGGCGGCTCGCACGCGTGACACGGTGCGCGAGAACTTGCCGACGCCGTCCGGCCACAACGTCGAGTTGCGACCGGTGGCGTCGAGGTACCAACTCGAACAGCCGCCCCGCATCCAGACGGTCGACGCCATGCGCTCGTCGAGCGCGGCCACGAAACGTTTCTGTGCGGCAGACTCGGGTTCCGCCGCGCCGGCATCACGCTTCTCGGTCAACGCCAGCACGCCGAGCACATGCTCGATCTGCGCCTCGATCATCAGCACCACGGAACTGTGCCCGAGTGCGGTGTTCGGGCCGAGCAGGAAGAACAGGTTCGGGAAACCAGTTTCCGTGGTGCCCATGTAGGCGCGAGGGCTCCCGGCCCAGACCTCAGCCAGTGTTTTCTCGGTCCGACCACGCACCAGCGGCGCGAGTGGTGGGTCGGTGGTGTGGAAGCCGGTGCCGAGGATGATCACATCTGCCATATGATGCACACAATCGGCGGTCGTCACGCCATTCGGCGTGATGCTCGCGATCGCATCGGTCACCAGCGTCACGTTCGGCTGGGCGATCGCCGGATAGAAATCATCCGACACCAGGATGCGCTTGCACCCGATGCGATACCGCGGCACGAGCTTGGCACGCAGCGACTCGTCCGGGATCTGCGCGCGCATGTGTTGCAATGCGCGAGCTTCGACGACCTTGCCCAGCGCCGGCTTCCGGAACGGCAGCAGCAGCATTTCACGCAGGGCGTAGAGTGCAGCGCGCTGCAGCCGCTGTGCGGCCGGCACCGATCGGTAGAGCGATTTGCGCCACTCCGGAATGGCCGTGTCGTGGCGTGGCAGGATCCAGGCAGGTGTGCGCTGATACAGATCGAGGTGCGCGACGCGAGGCTGGATCTGCGGCACGAACTGGATCGCTGACGCGCCAGTACCGATCACCGCGACGCGCTTTCCCTCGAGCGAGCAGTCGTGATCCCAGCGCGCCGAGTGAAACACCGGTCCTTCGAACGTGTCGAGTCCGGGAATGGCTGGGATGATCGGATCACTCAAGCCGCCGCTCGCCAGCACCATTGCATCGGCCGTCCATTCACCGCTGGTGGACGTCACGACCCATTGCTGCATCAGGTCGTCCCACTCGGCACCGGTGACGTTTTCGCCGTACACGAAATGGCGACCGATGTCGTACTCGCGCACGACGCGCCGGAGGTAGTCCCAGATCTCCGGTTGCGGTGCGTAGACGCGGCTCCACTCCGGATTCGGCGCGAACGAGAACGAGTAGAGCGACGACTGCACATCGCAGGCGCACCCCGGATAGCTGTTGTCGCGCCAGGTGCCACCGGCATCACGCGCCCGCTCGAGGATCACGAAGTCGTCGATTCCTTGCTGACGAAGTCGGATCGCCATGCCGATCCCCGCGAAGCCACCACCGACAATCAGGATTCGCGCCGTCCGCGTCTCGAAGCACGCTTCCGTCTGTGGCGCTGCGCCGTCGTGTGGCAGATCGCTCATGCGGCTTCGCCTGCCGCGTCTGTGTCGACGACGATCTCCGCCGCCGCGCACTCGTGAATGAGTGTGGCGGGCCAGCTGGCATCGTAGCGGCTGGCTGCGCGCATGCGTGAGACGGTCTCCCGTTTCCCAGCGCCCCACGCCACCATCACAGCGGCGCGCGCCGCAATGATGGTGCTGATGCCCACCGAGACGCCGTAGCGCGGCACGTTGTCGAGTGTGCCGAGGCCGGGAAAGGTCTCCAGGTTGTCGCGACGCGTCTGTTCGCTGAGCGTGATGACGCGCGAACGACTGTCGATGGTGCTCCCCGGCGGATTGAACGCGACATGGCCGTCGCCGGCGCCGGAGGCCACCAGAAAGAAGTCGATGCCGCCGGCGGAGGCGATGCGATCGTCGTAGGATGCGGGATCGCGCGGATCGGGAAACCAGACGTTCGTCGCCTGCAACTGTTGCTGCGGCGGCAACGCTGCGTTCAACTGCCCCACGATCTCGACCCGCGTGAAGGCGTGACAGGACGGCGCGCCCTCGGCCATCGCAAACACAAACCCCTCGGGCGTCTCGAGCAGGTACTCGTCCATCATGACCAGCGTGACGTGCGCCATGCTTTGCGGCGAGGCTGCGAGACGGCCAGCCATCGCGCGATAGATCGGACGTGGTGTGCGACCTGTGGGCAGGCCGAGCAGGAAGCGTCGAGCCTCGCGCTCGGCGCGGCCGATGGCGTCGAGGATGTGGTCCGCGACATGAACGCCGATCTGCTCCGGCGTCGCGAAGATGCGGATCGGCGCTGGCACGATGGTCTGCGGTGACGTCGGAATCAGAGCGCGGCCTGCGCCAGCGCAGGGTTCAGCCAGAGATCGATCGGCTTCGCGATTCCGGTGGGTCGGAACGGCATCTGAATCTTTCGGCCAAGCCCTGCGGAGGCGTACGCAGCGTACAACACCTCCTGCACCACACGTCCCGTCTCGCCGTCGGCGATTGGCGTTTCCTTGCCGCGCACGCAGCGAGCGAAGTGACGCATCTCCTGTGGGAAGCCGTAGTTCCAGTGCTCCTCGAAGACGGGCCAGGTCCAGCCGGTGGTGGTGTCGGCCTTCTCGACGGCGTAGCCGAAGCCGACTTCGGAGTAGGTCGGCAACGCATTGCCCATCAGCATGTCGGCATAACACTGCCCCTTGTCGCCGAAGATCTCGATCGTGTCGTCCATGCCACCGGGCTTGGTCCACGAGTTCTCGACCACCCCAGTTGCACCACCCTCGAACTCGATGATGCAGAGGGCCTCGTCATCGCCCTGCGTCTTGTGACCGTGCACCTGTGTCGAGAGCTGTGCATACACGCTCTTGACCTTCGGCTTGCCGAGGAACCACCAGCAGAATGCGATCCCGTGGCAGCCAAGGTCCATCAGTGCGCCCCCGCCGGACTGGTTCACATCCCAGAACCAGTCGGAGTGCGGGCCGGAGTGTTTCTCGCTCTGCTTGACGAGGTGCACCCGCCCGAAGGCCCCTTCATCCGCCATCTGCTTTGCCTTGACGTACTTCGGGGCGAAGAAGAGTTCTTCGGCGTACATCAGCAGGACGCCGGCTTTCTGGCAGGCGTCGAGCATGATGTCCGCCTCTTCGAGGGTCACGCAGAGTGGCTTTTCGCAGACGACATGTTTCCCCGCCTTTGCTGCGTCGACGGTCATCTGTGCGTGGAGCCGGTTCGGCGCGGTGATCGACACCATCTCGATGGCGGGATCCTTCAACATCTCGCGGTAGTCGCTGTAGAACGCCGGGATCTGGTGCCGTTCCGCGAACGCCTTCGCATTCCCTGGTGACGGCGACGCGACGGCGACCACCTCGGCCTCCTCCGGCATCATCCGAACCGAGGCTGCGATGCAGTCGGCCTGAAAGCGCGACCCGATGATGCCGACCTTGACCTTGGACACGAACGTTCTCCTGAACGGAAGTCACATATCTTCGCCTTCGGCTACTGCAACTGCATTAACGCAGAACGGCACAGCCGCAGAACAGAACTGCCGCGGAACAGCAGGGCAACGGCATGTTCAACTGCCTTGACGCAAAACAGCAAAGCGCGATACTGCAACGGCCGCAAAACGGCCAACGGCCCGCAAAACGGCGACGGCCAGAACGAAACGACAACAGCCAGACCGAAACGCAGTGGCGCGGAGGCGCAGAGAGTTCAACAGCGTGGTACGCATCGCCGTTCACCGAAACATCTTGCAAGGCTTGGGGAACGGCAACTGCAAGCGGAGCGTGTTCACGCCCATGCCGGCTGGCCGGGCGTGAGCTTCACGCAGCCCTTGAAGTGACCGGGTTCGCGGACGTATCGGAGGGCCTTGGTCATGCCGATCTCGGACGAGAAATACGCCTTCAGCGAGAGCTCGTGGAGCAGGTGGAACCAGTGGGTGTCGCCGGCCTGCTTCGCTTCCGCGTCGATCGTGCGCAGCAACGCTCCGCGAGCGGGCTGCGGCAGCGAGGCGAAGGTCGCGCTGCGCTGACGGAGCACTGCCAGGCCGTCGATCGCGCGTTTGTGCGCGGGCGGTTCATAACAGTCGCTGAGCAGCAGGTTGATCGCGGCACCCGCACCCGCGGCCTTCGCTCCTGGCGACGCTGGCGTGTCGGGCAGGATCGTGTCCGCGACCGCCTCCATCAGTGCTTGATCTGCCGCCGTGAGCACCAGCGACGCCTTCTTCACGGTGGGCACGGCATCAGGCACGGACGGCGCAGCCTTCTTCTCGCTGCTGCAGGCGGACAACAACCCGCTCGACACCGCAACGGCACCACCCAGCAGCAGCCCGGCGGTCTTCACCGCATCTCGACGATTCATCGCAGTCATCGTGGGTCGCCTGGTCAGAGGTTCTGCTTCGCCATTTCGCCCACCGCGTGATTCACGGCACGAGCGGTGAGCGCCATGTACAGGATCGAGGGGCTCTGGTTGCCGGTCGAGGTCATGCAGGCGCCGTCGGTCACGAAGACGTTCTTCACCGCGTGCAACTGGTTCCACTCGTTCAGCATCGACGTCTTGGGATCGCTCCCCATGCGGCATCCGCCCATCTCGTGGATATCGAGGCCGGGGGCCTGATGGTTGTCGTAGGCCGTGATGTCGGTGCAGCCTGCAACGCCAAGCATCTCAGTGGCTTGCGCCAGCCAATCCTTGATCATCCGCTCGTCGTTGTCGTCATAGCCAACCGAGGTGACGAGTCGCGGAATGCCCCACTGGTCGGTCAGCGTCTCGTGCAGGCGCACGTGATTCTCGCGCTTCGGGATCGTCTCGCCCTGCATGTACATGTAGATCCACCACGGCCCCGGCTTGGCCTCGGCGTCCTTGAAATCGCCGCCGATCCGCGTGGCGCTCGCCTCACCGCGGGTGCGATAGCCACCGGTGAAGGTGGTGTAGCCGCCGACGAAATCCGTGTCCTGCTTGCCGAGGTTGCGGAAGTTGACGAGGATGCACTCAGTCGGGTTCTTGCCGTAGAAGTACTGGTCCTCGAATCCGGGCAACTTGCCGTTCGCCTTCGCCCGATAATTGTGGTGCGCGACGTATCGGCCGAGGATGTCGTGATCGTTGCCGAGTCCACTCGGGAACCGCGGTGAGGTCGAATTGAGCAGGATCAGGTTCGAGTTCAGCGCCGATGCATTGAGGAAGATGATCCGCGCCGAAAATTCGAGCACCTGCTTGCTGTGTGCATCGATCACACGCACGCCGGTGGCCTTGCCCTTCGCCTCGTCGTAGATGATCGAATGCACGACGGAATCAGGACGGATGGTCAGGTTCCCCGTCTTCTTCGCCCATGGCAGCGTGGAGGCGTTGGAGCTGAAATAGCCGCCGTACGGGCACCCCCGCATGCAGAGATTGCGAGCCTGGCAGGTGCCGCGGCCCTGCTCGATGTGGATCGGCTTCGGCTTCGAGAGGTGGGCCCATCGCCCCTGCACCACATGGCGGTTGCCGTAGTGCTTCTTCAGCGCGTCGCGCAGGTGGGTCTCGGCGCAGTTGAACTCGAACGGCGGCAGGTAGTCACCGTCCGGCATTGCCTCGAGGCCGTCGGCCGTGCCGCAGACGCCGATGAATCGCTCGACGTGCGTGTACCAGTCCTTCACGTCGTCGTAGCCGATGGGCCACTTGATGCCGTAGCCAAGCTTTTCCGGCGCCACGAACTCGTGTTCACTCCAGCGCTGGCAGGCACGCCCCCAGAGGATCGACTTGCCGCCGACCTGGTAGCCGCGAATCCAGTCGAACGGCTTCGCCTGCTCGTACGGATGATCGGCGTCCTTCACGAAGAAATGCGCCGTGTCCTCGCCGTATCCGGAGGATTTCGAGATCAACGGGTTGGCGTCGATGAGCGCCCGTGGTTGCTCCCCCCGATGTGGAAACTCCCACGGCATGGTGTTCATCGTGGGGTAGTCCTTGATGTGCTCCACGCTGCGCCCGCGTTCCAGCACCAGCGTCTTCAGCCCCTTTTCGCACAGCTCCTTCGCGGCCCAGCCGCCAGAGATTCCCGAACCGATGACGATGGCGTCGTACGTGGTGATCTCTGGCGGCATGGAGCGAAAGACGGTTAGGGCCGGCGGGTGGCGCGCGGTGGTGCGGTCGCAGCGGGTGAGGCTATGAGATTATCACCCTTGCCACTCCCCGCGCTTGCCGCATCCTCGCTGGCCGGTCGGCGACGGGCCGGAGCGGCACCACCGGCGGCCCGATCGGCACGCAGCGTGTACGACCCGGTCTTGCCCGCGCCCACCGTGTTGGCCCGAATCAGGTACTCACCTGCTGCCTCGAAGGTGTGCGAGAGGCGCGAGTTGTTGCCACCCGCCCCATCGTCGTCGAACGCGATCTGGCTCCACTCGCCGTCGATCATCTGCCCCAGCACGAGGTAGCTGTCGAAGTCGGTCGAGCGCATGGTGAACGTGACCGTCTCGCCAGCACGGGCGGTGATGCGATAGAGATCGAAGAACGATCCGTCATCGGCTTCCTCGTCGCTGTCCGACAGCGCACCGCTGACCGGCGTATTGGCGGCGAGGTTGGTGATGGTCGCCGGCCGCGTGACGCGCTCGGTGACCTTGAGCGTATAGCTGCCCGTGCTGTTGGCCTCGAGGGCCTGGGCGCGGATGATGTAGGTGCCGTCTTCCTTCACGGTGAAGCGCAGGCGCGCGTTCTTGTCGCCGCCGCCGTCGTCATCCGTCTCCTCGATGTTCAGCGAATCGCCGATCATCCGACCGATGCCCACATACGAGTCCATGTCCGCGGCAGACATCTCGATCACCAGCTTCTGTCCCTTCCGCGCCGTGATCTTGTAGAGGTCGTAGTACGCCCCCTTCTCGTCGATCGCGGGATCCGTCTCCGTCAGCTCGCCCGACATCGGCTCGCCCATCGCGATCATCTTCGGTGGGGTGATGATCACGGCCGGCAGCGTGTCGAGGCGCACGGTGAAATTGCCGAGTCCATCCTCCTTCAGCGACTGGGCGACCAGGTAGTAGGTGCCCGCGACCTTGGGCGTCCACTTGAGGCGCGCGTTGGAGTTGCCGGCGCCGTCGTCATCCGACGCCAGATAGTCGGTGAGGCCATTCACCTGGCGCGCCACCGAGAGATACGAGTCGAAGTCGTCGGCGCGCATCACGATCGAGTAGCGCTGGCCAGCCTTGACGTCGAGGCGAAAGATCTGGAAACGCCCCTTCTCGTTGAGCGTGGGGTCGGTGCGCGAGAGCGTGCCGTCCTGCGTCCGGCCGAGCGGCAGGACGGGGGCAGTGGCCAGCTGGGCACCGAGCGTCGGCGCGATACCGGCAACGGCCGCGGCCAGCAGGGCGGAATGGAACGAGCGGGGGAGTGACATGGGAGTGGAGAAGTGTGATGAAGCAGATCGTACCGGGTGGAGCAAAGGCCGACAACAGCCATCCTGCATCAACGGTCGTGCAGCCGCCGCCAGACAACAGCCGCGCCGCAACATCGGTCATGCACGACGCACGAGCAGGTGCCACTGCTGCCCACCGCGGGCCGCCGCCGGAGGACACCGGGGAGATGCGGCACACGCCTGATCTGACACAACCGGATTGCGCCGTTGTCCCCAGTGGACAGGTTTCTCGGCATGCAAACAGGCAACGTGCTTCAGACGACCCTCGCCAGCCTCCTGCTGCTGGCGTCTTCCGCGCTGGTCCAGCCGGTGGGCGGACAGCAGCCCGCCAGTCGCACCGGCAGCAGTCGGGCTGGCATCGATGTGCTGCAATACGCGTTCCGCGTCGAATTCCCCTCGATCGCAGGAATGCCTGACACGATTCGTTTCGTCGCTACGACGACGGCGCGACGCGCGAGCAACGTCGGCACACTGTCGCTCGACCTCGTCGCCGCGATGACTGTCGACTCGGTGCGCGTCAATGCGCGGGAGGCGCGCTACACCCGATCGGGTGACAGCGTGCAGGTGGCGCTGCCGGCTGGCGGTAATGACACCGTGAATGTGGCGGTCTACTATCGCGGCCATCCGGCAGATGGGTTGATCATCCGACGTGATTCGGTGCGCGCGTGGACCGCCTTCGGCGACAACTTCCCGAATCGTGCCAGACAGTGGTTGGCGGTGGTGGATCACCCGAGTGACAAGGCGCTGGTGGAATGGGACGTCCTGGCACCGGCCACGCACCGCGTGATTGCGAATGGCGAGCTGCTCGAGGAGACGCCTGAGAGCGGGACCACGGCAGTCCGCATGGTGCGCACGCGCTGGCGTACGGCACGTCCGATCTACACTGCGGTGATGGTGATCGGTGTGGCGCCCTTCGCCGTGCTCGAACTGGGTGAGACGGCCTGCGGTCTGGGGGAGTTGCCGGGCTGTGTGCGGCAGTCAGTTTGGGTCAGTCCGGCGCAGCGGGCAGTGTTGCCGGGGAACTTCACGCGCGCGGGCGAGATCGTCGCACTCTTCTCGCGCCTCGCTGGCCCGTTTCCCTACGAGAAGCTGGCACACGTGTCGTCGTCCACGCGCTACGGCGGGATGGAGAATGCGGCCTCGATCTTCTACGCCGAGCAGCTGTTTCGTCCCGGAAGCCCGAGCGAGAGCCTGATTGCCCACGAGACGGCGCACCAGTGGTTCGGCGATGCCGTCACGGAACGCGAGTGGCCGCATGTGTGGCTATCCGAGGGCTTCGCGACCTACTTCGCGGCACTCTGGACGGAGCATGCACACGGCGACAGTGCCTTCCGCGGCGACCTTGTGGCGATGCGGGCGCAGGTGCTGAGGGCGCCGATCACGTTCCAGTCGCCGGTGATCAACGAGCAGCTCGACGACGTGTCACGGGTGCTGAACTCGAATGTCTACCAGAAGGCGGGCTTCGTGCTGCACATGCTGCGTCGTGAAATCGGCGACTCGGCGTTTTTTGGAGCGATCCGCTCCTATTATGCGGCGCACCGTCACGGCACTGCGATGACCAGCGACCTGCAGGCGGCGTTCGAGAAGACCGCCGGCCGGCCGCTGGACTGGTTCTTCGAGCAGTGGATGCGACGCCCCGGTGTCGCGGAACTGACGCCTTCGTGGAAATGGGATGCCGCGCGGAAGCGACTGGTCGTGACGGTCCGACAGGGGACGCGTGTGCCGCCCTATCGCCTCACACTCTCGGTGGATGTCACCGACGCCGCAGGGCGCACCACACGGCGCCTGCTCGCCGTTCCAGCGCAGGAATCGCTCACGCTGGATGTGGACCTCCCATTGCGGGCCGCTCCACAACGTGTGGTGTTCGACGCTGCGGTGACGGTGCTCGGCACCGTGACACCGTCGTAGGATGAAACTCTGGCTCGACGCCGATGCGGCGCCGCGAGATGTGAAGGAAGTCTGTTACCGCGCCTCGGAACGGCTGTCGCTGGAGACGATTCTCGTCGCCAACATGCGGCTGCAACTCCCGGTGGGCTATCTGCTACTGCGCGCGGTGCGCGTCGAAGGTGGACCGGATGTCGCCGACCGCTACATCGCGGACAATGCAGTCACGGGTGACGTGGCGGTCACGGCCGACATCCCGCTGGCAGCGATCCTCGTGCCGAACGGCGTGATCGTGATCGATCCGCGCGGCGAGGAGTACACGGCAGAAACGATCGGTGAACGACTCTCCGTGCGCAACTTCATGGAAGGGCTCCGCAGCACGGGCGTCGAGACGGGGGGCCATGCCAGCTACAGCGCACGTGACAAGCAGGCCTTCTCCAATGCGCTCGACCGGGCACTGACGCGAGCACTGCGCGGGCGCTGACCGCGTCAGGTCGTCGAGCTTGCCGGTGGCTGGCCCTGCAGCAGTGTCGCGATGCGCGCCACCAGTTCGCTACCGGAGAACGGCTTCGTGATCACATCACGTTCGAACGCACCGCCAATCAGTTCGCCAAGCTGCTCCTCTGCATAACCGGTCATCAACAGCACGGGAGTGCCGGGGTGCAGAAGACGCACGCGATCGGCGATTTCAGGGCCGGTGAAGCCTGGCATCATGACGTCGGTGAGCACCACGTCGAATGGCGTGCTCGCCGCCTCGATGCAGGCCATCGCCTCGGTGCCGTCAGTCACCGATGTCACCTCGAAACCGGCGTGTTGCAGCACACGCTCGACGATGCGGCGGGTGCCGCTGTCGTCCTCCGCAACCAACACGGTCCGCGCGCCAGTGTGCGTGGCCGGTGTGATGGAAGCCACGATCGGCTGCGTGGTCGCCTCGTCAACGTAGGGCAGGTCGAGCGTCACTCGGGTGCCACGTCCCGGCTGCGACATCAGGCGCGCGCTGCCCGCGCTCTGCTCCGCCATGCCATGTACCGACGCGAGACCGAGGCCTGTACCCTGCCCGCGTGCCTTGGTGGTGAAGAATGGCTCGAAGGCGCGCAGCGCGATCTCGTCCGACATACCGATGCCTTCATCGTCCACGTGCAGCAGCACGCGGCGTTCGCCCATGGCACCGGTGCCCTGCTCCACGGTCATGGCGCACCAGCCGCCATCGGGCATCGCATCGCGCGCGTTCGCCACCAGATTCACGAGCGCCTGCTCCAGCTGCCCTGGATCCACGCGCACGCGACAATCCTCTGCGAGCACAAAACGGAGCCGTTGCCGGTCACCGGCCACCCGCTGCAGCAATCGCTCGAGGCCGCGCACATGCTCGCCGAGGTCGATCACGCGTGGTGAGGTGACTTCGCGGCGCGCAAAGGCCAGCAGTTGCCGCGTCAGCGCCGCGCCGCGATCCCGCGCTGCAATGATCTCGTCGAGCAGTTCATCACGCTCGGTCGGATCCTTCTCATACCGCAGCATCTCGGCGGACCCACTGACCGCCGTGAGGATGTTGTTGAAGTCGTGTGACAATCCGCCGGCCAGTCGGCCCACTGCATCGAGGCGTTGCGCGTGCGCCAGCTGGACTTCCATCGCGCGTCGTGCTTCCTCGGCCCGGACCCGCGGTGAGATGTCGCGCAGCAGCAATTGCCGACGGCCGCCTTCCATCGCGCGCCAGGTCGCCTCGATGTGAACCGCTGCGCCGTCGGGGTACGCGAGCGTCAACTCGATCGGCGTCGGTCCCGTCTCGCGTGCGAGCGCGTCGAGCTGCTCGCGCTGGCCGCCTGTCGCGGCGAGGACGCTGTCTAGGGGATGCGCCACGATCTGGTCGAGCGGCAAGCCAAGCAGCGACTGCGCCGCTGGGTTCGTGAGCGTCACGACGTTTCGGCGATCGATCACAAGAATGCCGTCCGCGGCGAATTGGATCGTGTCGGCCAGGTCCTGCCGGTTCTCGAGCATCGCCAGATACACCCGCTCGAAGCCGGAGAGACTGAGTGCAAGCGTCACCCAGACCGCGAACATCGAGAACGCGTGCATGGTGAACCAGTACAGGCTTGCGGTCGTGATCGGGTCGGCTTGCAGCCCTGGCGACGTCACGCTCATCCCGATCGTGGTCGCGATCGTGACCAGCATCGCAACGAAGGCGACGCGCGTGCCGAGCAGGAGTCCAATCCCGATCACCAGCACCGGCAGGACCAGCATGCCGGCCGAGGGGAAGTGCGGGTCGAGCCGGAGCGCCGTCTCGACCTCGAGCCAGCTGGCAATGATCGTCATGGTGCAGGCCGTGACTTCATGTCCGCGCAGCGCGATCACCAGCGCGCCAAGCGACACCGCGACCATCAGCGCGTTGCGGTCGAGAAGTGCTGCCGACCAGCCGCGATCGCGCACGTCCAGCAGCGTCACCAACAGATACCCGAAGACCACGAGCGAAATTGCGCCCAGCACCCAGCGTCGAAAGGCCGCAGGCGCGAGGCTGCGGGCCGTTGTCAGGGAGATCGCATTGCTCACCTCCCCAATGTGCTGGGCAGACGGCTCCCTCGCCATGAAGCGCGCCGTATTCCGTGCAGGAGAAAGCAGGACGGGGTGCCGCGCGATCGCGCGGCACCCCGTCCTGAACAGATCAAGTGTTCGCCAGCGGTTGCGTGTCAGGCGAAGGCTTACACCCGTGGGCGCTCGCGGCCACCGCGCTGACCGCCACGTCCACCATCATTGCCACGGCCGCCGCCATTGCCACGACCTCCGCCGTCGTTGCCCTGTGGTTCCGCACGACGCGGGTTCACCATCGGCTGCTCGTTGCGCTGCTCACGAGGCGCACGGGCCGGCTGTGACTGCGCACCACGATCGCGGCCCCAGCCGCCGCGATTGTCGTTCTGCTGCGGAACGGCGCGCGGTGTATCCTGCCCGCGGCCGCGATTCCAGCCGCCGCCATCGTCACTGCGATTACCGCCGATGCTGCCACCGCGACCATCACCGATGGTGCGACCACCATTGTCGTTCTGCTGCGGCGCCCTCTGCGGAATTGCGCGCGGCGTGTCCTGCCCGCGATCGCGATTCCAGTTGCCATTGGCATCCGTCCGATTGCCGCCGATGCTGCCACCGCGACCGTCGCCGATGGTGCGACCGCCGTCATCAGCACGACTGCCACCGACGCTGCCGCCGCGACCATCACCCACCGTGCGACCACCGTTGTCCGAGGACGAACGCGAGTCGCGACCGGTGTTCCACGATCCGTTGCCGGAGTTGTTGCTCATGCCGCCGGCGTTGCCGCGACGATCGTTGTTCCCGCGGTCGCCACCGGTGTTGTCCTGACGGTTGTTGTCCCGACGGTCGTTGTCCCGACGGTCGTTGTCCTGGCGACCGTCGTACCGACCCCCGCGATCCGGCACGTTCCGCACACCACCGACATACCCACCGCGCACCGGCACATCGCGACGCGAGTCATAGCGGCCGCGGTCGCGGCCATCGCGATAGTTCGCGTCACGGCTGCCGAAGCGCGTATCCCGATGCACGCCAGGATAGCGGTCCACGTTGCGGTACTCCACGCGACGATGGATCACGTCACGATTGATGTACACGTTCCGGTAGCGCGGATTGACGTACACGTTCGTGATCTGGATGTACGGGCGCGAACGGGCGCGCCAGCCACCGGCGTAGCCGTAATAGCCGACATCCCAGCCGTTGTAGTAGACCGCACGGGTGCGCCAGTTGCAGTCGTATGACAGCCAGCCACCGATCGGGAAGCCGATGCCGAACGACCAGTAGCGACTCGAATAATTGAGGCCGAAGACCGGCTGCGTGTAGATGTAGTACGGATCGTACACCGGCACGTAGATCACGCGCGGCTGTGCCGGAGCGATGACGTAATAGTCGTCGTCATCGCGCGACACCGACTGCTGCGACGTCGAGCGCAGGTTGCCCTGGCTGTCCGCCATCGCGCGCATGCGCTGCACGGCTGCCATCACATTGCTCGACTGCGTGGCATAGGCACGACCGAGCGCCGTCGTCCAGTCGGACTTGTCGGCCATCATGTTGAGGGCCGACGGGTAGTGGGCCACCGCCTTCACGCTCACGTCCCACGACTGGTCGTCGATGTCGTCGGTGCCATTGGCCCGCACGAAACGCGCGGCCTCCTCGATCTGGTCGGGGAAGGTCGACGCCACCAGGACCTGCGCCAGCAGCGCGTCGGGGTAGAGGGCGATCGGGCCGACCAGGTTGTCCAGCTGGTCGGCCGAGTACCGATCCATTTCATCGGTGTACTCGCCTGACGGGCGGCTCTCCTGCGCGGCGACCGAGGTCGGCTGTGCAATGCCGACCAGCGAGAGAGCCGCAAACACCGCTAACGATCGACGCATCATGGTGCCACTCCGGGTAAAGACAGGAACGGTCCTGTCGAGGACTACTCTTGCATAAGCCGTACCGAGCCTGATCGTGTTGCCGTATAACGACTTACGTCTCCAAGGCCGCGCTCGGATTCCCGCTTTCAGGACACCGCGTTGCCTAGAGTGGACAGTCCCGCGTCGCGCCGCCGGCGGGACAGGACGCCGGCGCTGATCAGCGACACGAGCAGCGCGACCGGCAACGGCTCCAGCAACGTCATGCCGAAGTTCGCAAAGGGGTTCTTGTAGAGCGTCTGAAAGTCGTCCATCTGCTTGCGCTGCGCCTCGAGCTCCGCCGGCGTCGCCCCATCAGCCGCAGCCTTCTTGAGGGTCGAGGCGGCGTACTTCTCCGCGAAATCGGGCAGCATCGTCCGGTACACCACCTGCCAGGTCGCGGCGTAGCAGACCGAGGCGATGAGGGAAATCATGAAGCCGACCCGGAAGGCAGGCCAGAACCGCACCGATCCGCCGCCCTGCGTATCCCGATAGGTCCGGACGCCGAAGTAGACGAGGAGAAAACTCAGCAGCATGGTCGTGTAGCCGACCAGCATGCCGGTGGTGCCCTCGAGCATTCCGGTGTCGGTGCCAAGCCGTGTGCCGATGGCCATGGTCAGCGTCAGCAGCGCCGAGAGGATGGCGCCGGAGATGAGGCCAAAAGTGAGGACGATCCGCTTCATGTCACTGCTCCTTGTGTGGGGATGTGAGCGCCATGCTACGGGTCAGGGCGGGCGAGCGGAGTCACCCATTGGTATGATTTCCGCGAAATGTGCCAGAATCATCCCTTCGGATGACCCTCGAGCGGGATCACGGCAGCAGACCTGACGCTTTTCCGACCTGAATTGCCTGCGTTCGGCGCCGGGCCCCGAGTTTCTCGAACAGCCGGCTGGAGTGCGTCTTGACGGTGTTCTCGCTGACGAAGATCCTGGCCGCGATTTCCTTGTTGCTCAGGCCGGCCGCCATCAGCTCCAGAATCTCGAGTTCACGGCGCGTGACACCCATCGCCTCGCGTTTCGCCGGATCGGGCACGAACGGCGCCGCCTCTACCGGCACCAGGACCTCGCGCACCACGATGCGCTCCTTGCGACCAGTGAGGGTCAGGCCGAGCCAGATGCCGAGCACCACGAAGATCACGGCCACCAGCACGCCGTAGATCTCGATCGAGTGGGTGACGACGAGGTACCGGTACTCCACCAGGTTGAGAAGCGCGATCAGCACGCCCCCGAGGAGTCCGTACAGCAGCACCAGTCGTTTCGTCTGGACAGTCACTGCGGATCCTCTCCGCCGTCAGCGTTGCGCGTCTCGAAGTTCGCCGACGCGCGAGTGCTCTGGGAAGTCGGCGGCGAATCGCGCCTGGGCGCCAGGCTCGGCACCAGACCGCGGGGTGTATCCCCCGTTGGCGTCGAGATCCCAGCCGGTGGCGTCGTCCAGATACCGCGAGAGGATCTCATCCAGCCGCCGCTGGTGGCCGGGGTCGATCACTGGTGCCAGCACCTCGACGCGGCGTCTCAGGTTGCGAGGCCGCAGGTCCGACGAGCCGATCAGGTACTCCGGTTCGCCGGCGTTCCCGAACCGATAGATGCGCGAGTGCTCCAGCCAGCGCCCCACCACCGACACCACCCGCGCCTGCTCCGACATCCCCGGCACGCCCGGCCGCAGGGTGCAGATCCCGCGCACCACCAGGTCGATCCGCACGCCGGCCTGCGATGCACGATAGAGCGCCTGCACCACCTCGCGATCGGACAAGCCATTCACCTTCATCGTGATCGACGCCGGCACGCCAGCGCGCGCATGCTCCGCTTCGCGATCGATGCGCGCCAGCAACGCCGACAGCAGCAGGTGTGGCGCGACCAGCAACCCACCGGCCATCGGCGCCGTGGGGTAGGTCGAGGCGCGCAACGAGTCGAAGAGTGACGCCACATCGCTGGTGAGTGCCGCACGCGATGTGAACAGACTGAGGTCCGTGTACTGTCGCCCCGATCGCGGGTTGTAGTTGCCGGTGCCGATGTGCGCGTAGCGCGCCGTCCGGTCTCCTTCGGTGCGTTCGACCAACGCCACCTTGGCGTGCACCTTGAGTCCCGGCAGTCCGTACACGACACGTCCACCGGCGCGCTCCAGCGCGCGGGCCCACAACACGTTGTGTTCCTCGTCGAAACGCGCCTGCAGCTCGACCAGCACGAACACCTGCTTGCCGGAGCGTGCGGCCAGCAGCAACGCATCCACGATCGGCGATGGGTTGCCGACTCGGTACAGCGTGCTGGCGATCGACGTCACGTCAGGATCGGCGGCCGCTTCCTGAAAGAAGCGCACGACCGTGTCGTCGAAGGACTCGAAGGGATGATGCACCAGTCGCTCGACGTCGCGAATCGCATCCAGCAGCGACTGATCGCCCCAGATCCCGGTGCGCGCCACATGCGAAGGAAACTCGAGTGACGGATCGCGAGGCAGCGGCAGTGCCTGCAGGCAACGCTGGTCGAGCAATCCCTCGATCGCTTGCGCGGCGTTCACGGTGAGTGGCAGCTCGCGTCCCAGTGCATCGCGCTGGAGATTGTCGAGGATCAGATCACGCACCGTGTCCGGCATCTGGCTCTCGACTTCCACGCGCACCGCTGGGTTGTGTGGCCGTCGTGCAGTCGCCGCGGCCACGGCATCGAGCAGGCCGCCTGCCGCATCATCTTCGAGATAGAGATCGCCGCCGCGTGTCACGCGAAAGAGGAATGCGCCTTCTACGACCGCGTTCGGGTACAGCGACTGCACGTTGGCCCGGAGCACTTCTTCCAGCAGGATCACGCACCCGTCGCGTCCTGGCACTGGCAGGATGCGTGGCACATCCGACGGCAGTTCATGCTCGGCGAGATGTGTTCGTGCGCTTCCGGCGGCCCGGTAGACGATGGCGACGAACAGCCCGAGGTGCGGCAGGTGCGGCAAGGGCACACCAGGGCTGAGCGTGATCGCCATCGGCATCAGGTCCGGCTGGATTTCGTCCAGATAGCTCTGGTGCAGTGCCTCGCGTTCCGGCGTCGAGAGGTCGTTCCATGTCAGCAGGTGCACGCCGTGCGCCGCGGCGCTTGCCAGGCAGCGGGTCGCGCAGGCGGATTGTGCCGCCAGGATCTCAGCAATCTCGGTTTCGACCGCTTCGAGGAGGGAACGTGCGGTATGCCCGTCGCGGTCGTGCGAACGCGCGTCGCCCATGGCATCGGCCGCCGCCTGGCGCAGTTCGGCCATGCGCACCATGTACAACTCGTCGATGTTGCTGGTGACGATCCCGAGAAACCGCAGCCGCTCGAGCAGGGGGAGGTGCGGATCCTCGGCCAGCGCCAGGACGCGTCGCTGAAAGGCGAGGAGGCTGAGCTCGGGGTTGAGAAAGTCGTGCGTGGGGTCGGCCATCGGGGGAGAACAGTCACATCGAAGGGTGCTGCGCACAATCGTCTACCTCACGATAGTATCTCGCACGTGTGGCCGTCGAGTCGTCTCGATACCCGTTGAACAGGAGTGATCGCGCCCATGTCCCAGATCAGCCGCAAGGAATTTCTTCGATTGAGCGCGCTGATGGCTGGCGCGGCAGTGGTTCCCGCTGGAAGCCGAGGGCAGGCCAGGCCGGCTCCCTTGCCGCCGATGCCGCAGAAGGGGTTCGGCATCGATGCGGACCTGATCGTGATCAATGCCCGTGTGCTCACCAGCGACCCCGCCAACCCGCGCGCGCAGGCGTTCGCCGTGCGTGATGGGCGATTCCTCGCCGTGGGCAGCACGGCCGATGTGCGCAACCTCGCCACGCGACGCACACGCGTCATCGACGCCGCACGAATGACCGTGGTGCCCGGCTTCATCGATGCGCACAACCATCCCGGCGGCGTGACGGAGTTGTACGATGTCGACGCCAACCTGCGCAGCATCGGTGCGCTGAAGGCGGCCATCGCAGCGAAGGTTGCAACGACGCCGCCGGGATACTGGGTCGACGCGTACATGTTCGACGACACCAAGCTCACCGATGGCCGGCCGCTGCATCGACGAGACCTCGATGACGTGGCACCGAACAACCCCGTTGGTGTGCACCACCGCGGAGGCCACACGGGATGGTACAACTCGAAGGCCTTCGAGTTGGCGAAAGTCACCAAGGACACGCCCGATCCCACCGGTGGTCGCTTCTTTCGTGATGCCGACGGCACGCCGAATGGCTGGGTGGCCGAGCTGGCGACGGATGTCTTCGAGAACGTCGGGCAGCGGGAAGTGTTCACGCCTGCGCAGCAGCTGGAGCGAAATCGGAAGGGCATGGCCCACATCTCGTCGCTCTACACGGCGGCGGGACTGACCACCGTGCACGACCTGAGTGCGTCGGTGGAGAACATTCGCGCCTACGAGGACGTGCGCGCGGCGGGTGAGCTCCGCCATCGCGCGTACCTGATGGTGCGCGGCAAGGCGTTCCCGTTGCTGCGCGACGCTGGCGTGTACACAGGGTTCGGCGATGAGTGGGTGCGGATTGGTGGCGTGAAGTATGCCGCCGACGGCTCGGCCTCCGAGCGGACGATGCGGATGAGCACCCCGTTTCTTGGCACCAGCGACTATGGCATCCTGACCATGTCGCAGCAGGAAATTCACGATGCCGTGGATGATGCACACAGCAAGAACTGGCAGGTTGGCATTCATGCCAACGGCGATGTGACGATCGACATGGTGCTGACGGCCTACGAACGGGCGCTGGCGCGGTGGCCACATCCGGATCGCCGGCACCGCGTGGAGCACTGTTCGCTGATCAATCCTGGCCTGATCGCGCGGCTGGTGAAGACGGGATCGATCCCGACGCCCTTCTGGACCTACATCTACTACCACGGCGAGAAGTGGGAGAAGTACGGCGACGAGAAGATGCAGTCGATGTTCGCGCACAAGTCGTTTCTCGATGCCGGCATCAAGGTGCCGGGCGCGAGTGACTACGGGCCGGGGCCGTTCGAGCCGCTGATGGCGCTCCAGTCGATGGTCACGCGCAAGGATTTCCGCGGACATGTGTGGGGCGCGAACCAACGGATCACCATCGACCAGGCCTTGACCGTCGCAACACAGAACGGAGCCTATGCGTCGTACGAGGAACACGTGAAGGGATCGATCACGGCCGGCAAGCTGGCGGACTTCGTGATTCTCGAGAAGGATCCGCACGATGTGCCACCCGAGACGATCAAGGACATCAAGGTGGTGCGCACGGTGACGGGCGGAAGGACAGTGTATCCCAAAGGTGAGGCGTGAGCTGTGGACCGACGTGAACTGCTTGGGTGGATGGTCGCAACCGGTGGCTTGAGCGCACTCAACCGACTGTCGGCGCACGACCTGATCGCGATCGGCCAGGACGTGCATCGGTCTGCGGAGCAGGGCAGCGTATCGGCGTCCGGCGCACTCGACCAGGCGGCGCTCAGCGCAGTGACGGTGGCGGCCGAGTTCATCATTCCGAAGAGTGACACGCCGGGTGCGACGGACGCCGATGTGAGCTCGTTCATCGATCGAATGCTGGCTGGTTGGTATCCGGCTGCCGATCGCGATCGGTTTCGCGCCGGACTGCGAGAGCTCGACGCAAGGAGCCTGGCGCGCTTTCAGAAATCATTCGTGGATGCTTCCGCGGCTGATCAGCTGGCGCTGCTGGAAGTGTTTGACGGTGACGTGAGCGAACTTCGCCGCACGAATGCCGTAACTGCCAACGAGCATTGGTTCGCGATGCTCAAGTATCTCACCGTGTGGGGGTACTGCACCTCGGAAGTCGGCATGCAGCAGACGCTGCACAGCTGGCCGATGCCGATGCGTTACGATGGTAATGCACTGGTGACCGGATGAGCCGCGACATCGCGACCACGTTCGATGCCATCGTGGTCGGCTCGGGCATGACGGGCGGCTGGGCAGCCAAGGAGTTGACGCGACTTGGCCTGCGCACGCTGGTGCTGGAGGCAGGACGATCGGTGACACCGGAGGCCGATGCGCGCGAGCATGTCCCGCCTTTCGAGATGCCGTTTCGTGGGCTGGGCGATCGCCGCGCCGTGGAGTCGCGCCAGCCGGTGCAGCAGCGATCGGTGAGCTTCGATGAACTGAGCAGCCGGTTCTGGACGGATGACATCGATAATCCGTACAGCACGCCCGACGGGGCGAAACGCTTCGATTGGTTTCGCGCGCGTCAGGTGGGTGGCAAGTCCACCATCTGGGGCCGGCAAGTCTACCGGATGAGCGATCTCGATTTCGAGGCCAATGCACGCGAAGGCATCGCCGTCGATTGGCCGATTCGCTACGCCGACATCGCACCATGGTACGATCACGTCGAACGGTTCATCGGTGTCTCTGGGCAGGCGGAGCAACTCGCGCAGTTGCCCGATGGCCAGTTCCTGCCGGCGATGGCGCTGAACTGTGTCGAGCAGCACGTGCGCGAGAAGATCGCTGCCCGATATGGTCGCGACCGCGTGATGACCATCGGCCGCGTGGCCGTACTCACCGCACTGCACGAAGGTCGCGCACCTTGTCACTACTGCGGACCATGCCAGCGTGGCTGCTCGACGCGCTCGTATTTCAGCGCCGTCAATTCCACGCTGCCGGCAGCGCAGGCGACCGGACGGATGACGCTGCGACCGTTCAGCGTGGTGCGTTCGCTGGTGCTCGATCCGGTGCGCAAGCGCGTCACGGGCGTACGCGTGATCGACGCCAAGACGGGTGTCGAACATCGATACTCGGCGAAGGTCGTCTTCCTCTGCGCTTCATCGATCGAGAGCGCGCGCCTGTTGCTCAACTCGGCCACACCGCAGTTCCCGAATGGTCTCGCGAACTCCAGTGACCAGGTGGGCCGGAACATCATGGATCACATCAAGTGGGGCGGTGCGTCCGGCGAGATCGAGGGCTTCACGGATCGACGTGTGATTGGCGAGCGGCCGAACGGCATCTATGTCCCGCGCTTCCGCAATGTGACCTCGCGCCAGCCTGACTTCGTGCGCGGCTACGGCTTTCAGGGGGGCGCGGGTCGCAGCGGCTGGGACGCCGCGACGCGGGCGTCGGGCCTCGGTCTCGCCTTCAAGGAACGGCTGACACAACTGGGCCCGTGGAACATGACGTTCAACGGGTACGGCGAGATGCTGCCACGCGAATCCAATCGCGCCACGCTCCACCCCACACTGAAGGACAAGTGGGGTGTGCCGTCGCTGCACATCGAGGCGCAGTGGAGTGACAACGAACTCGCGATCCATCGGGACATGAACGTCACGGCCTCCGAACTGCTCGACGCGGCTGGCGCGAAGAACATCCGCCCTTCCACGCGCGGGCCAAGCACGCCTGGCGGCGCCAATCACGAGATGGGCACCGCGCGCATGGGGCGAGATCCGAAGACCTCAGTGCTCAACGGTCACAATCAGGCGTGGGACATCCCGAACCTCTTCGTCACCGATGGAGCGTTCATGACGTCCAGCAGCTGCCAGAATCCGTCGCTGACCTACATGGCCATGACGGCGCGCGCCTGCGCGTTTGCGGTTGATGAGCTGAAGCGGCGAAACCTGTGATGCACGTCATTCGCGTCGCTCGATGGCTGTGCCTTTCGCTTGGCGCTGCGCTGGCGACGATACCGGTCGATGGGCAGGCGACACCGATCGTGCCCGTGGCCACGCTGGCCGCGCGGCGTGCACGCGCGATGGAGATGGCCGGCATCGGGATCTATCTCGTGCGTTCGACACCGTCAGTGATGGGTGCAAGTGAAGACGGGTTGCGGCAGGATCCAACCTTCCTCTATCTGACAGGCCTGCCGAACGCCGTCGGCTCGGTGTTGGCGTTGGATTTCGACCGCCGCGAAACGTGGCTGTTCGTGCCTGATGCAGGCCGACTGCCGGGCTTCGGTGCCATCATGCGCCCCCCGTACGGCTACGTCACGCCAGGTGCGGAAACGGCGGCACAACTCGGCATCGACCATGTCGTGTCATGGCGCGAGCTCGAAGGATTTCTCGACCGTCGCATCGCGGAGAATCCGGCGTTGATCCTCCGCGGCCCGTTCGAGAGTGCTGCCAACAGCATTCGGCCGCCAGTGATCGCCGGCATGGATGCCGCTGGGCTCTGGCAGCAGATGTTGCATACCCGGTGGCCCACCGCGCAGCTGCTGCCTGGCCCAGACGAAGATGACATGCGCGAAGTGAAGGACGCTGGCGAGATCGCGGCCTTGCGGGCCGTCGCAGCGAGTAGCGCGGCGGCGCTGATGGTTGGGATGCGCGCGCTTCGCCCCGGACGACGCCAGCGGGATGCAGAAGTCGAAGTTCTCGCGGAATGTGTTCGCCGTGGCGCGAGCGGGGTATCGTTCTGGCCCTGGCTGATGACCGGCGAGAACTCATCCATCGAGGCGGCGCTGCTGTCACTGGGCGACGCGTCGTTTCGTGATCGCGTGATGCTGGCCGGTGAACTGGCGCGGGTCGACATTGGCTGCAAGCAGGCGCACTACGAAGGCGATGTCGGTCGGACCGCACCGGTGTCAGGTCGATTCACCGCCGATCAGCGTGAAGCGTGGGAGCTGTTCGTGCGCGCCTACGACGCGGCCCTCGGTGAGATGAAGCCGGGGCGCACCGCAAGCGAGGTGTTCGCGGTATGGCGGAGTGATATCGCGAAGCGTCGCCCTCGCCTTTCGTCGGACTTCGCGCGCAAGACAGCCGACCTCGCACTCTCTCCCGATGGCGGCCGGTTCTGGGAGATTCACGGCGTCGGATTGGCCAGTGCCGAGGGCAATGTCGACACGTTGCGCGTCGGGCAGGTGATCGCGTTCGAGCCGATCCTGACGGTGGATGGCGTGGGGCTGTACCTCGAGGACATGATCCTCATCACGGCGAACGGTGCCGAGGTGTTGACGAAGGGACTGCCGTATTCGGCAGATGAGATCGAGGCGGTGATGTGTGCTGCCACACCGCCTCGGCTCGGCGTCAGCGGCGCACGACCCAGGCCAGGCCGTCCGGACCGCGCCCCGTCTTCACCTCGCCAGTCACCGTCATCGTGCGGAGGTCGATCCGTGCCACCGCGTCGCGGGAATTGAGTGTGGTGTAGGCGTGCTGACCGTCAGGCGTCATCACGATGCCCTCGGAGTTGCCGCCCATCGCAATCCGCGTGTGTGCCGCGCGCGTCCTGATGTTGATCACCAGCATCTCGTTGCCGCCGAGATCCGACACGAATGCGAAGCGACCATCGGGCGTGATCTTGAGCCGGTTGGCTGATGTGGTGGATGCCAGCGTGGCGACGACCGCCTTGGTGGCGACGTCGATCACGGAGATCGTGTGATCCTGCGCGTTCGCAACCCACAGCTCGCGACCATCCGGGGTGAGGTCCAACCCTTCGGCGCCGCGACCCACCGCGATGTTCGTCAGCTGCCATTCCGCTGTCGGGCGATTACCACCGGCGGGTGGACCTGCCGGCGGTAGACCAGCCGATGGCGGACCAGCCGGCGCCGGCGGGCGCGCACCAACGCCGCCTGGTGGCGGACGCACGCCGGTGGGACGAGCGAGTGGCGGCTCGATGATGCTGACGCTCGGTGAATTGACGTTGGTGCTGAAGACACGCTTCCCGTCGCGGGACACGACGACCATGTGCGTGCGCTCCTGCCCCGTGCCGGTGACCCAATCGACGCGACGCGCGACGGGATCGTACCGACCAACGGCCTTCGAATCCTCCACGCTGAACCAGAGCTTGCCGGCCGCGAAATCGAGGCCATGTGGTGCGCGCAAACCACCGAGATCGATTGGTGTGAGTGGCTTTTGTGCAACGAGATCGATCACGGTGATCTGTGAGCCACCCTCGCCGTTCGCTGCATGGTAGTTTGAGACATACGCGACGCGTCCGTCACTCGACACGGCGACCTCGTGCGGATCATTGCCGGCGGGAATGCGCGCCACGATCGTCAGCGTGACCGGATCGAGTATCACGAGCGTGTTCTGCGCCTTCTCGAGCACCAGCAGCGCGCGTGACGGTGTCGGCGGCGCGAGGTGCATCGCGGTGGCGAAGAGAACAGCGAACATCGGAATCATCGGCGAAGTCTCATGTGGACGGATACAGCGGAGTGTAATGCATGTCGAGACAGGTGATGACGAACGCGACACGTGCTGTGGGTCGCGACGAGTTGCGACTGCCGCAGTGGGCGGTGCGAGCGGTGTGCGTTCAGGCGTGGCGCTGACATGCCAAGCTCCGTCGGAATTCTTGGTACGGGATGGGTCGGGTCGAGCGTTGCGATCTCGGTGCTGCAGGCGGGATTTGCCAACGAGTTGCTGTTGTCCGACCAACGCGCGGAGCTGGCCGAGGGCGAGGCCATGGACCTGGCTCACGGTGCGCCGTTCTATCCCTCGGCGACTGTCCGCGCCGTGCCGCGCGAAGGGCTGCTCGACACCGATGCCCTGGTGATCGCCGCCGGGCACAGTGCGATGCCGACCGGTTCTCGCTTGGAGCTGTTGAAGGGCAATGTCTCGATCCTGCGCGACATCGGGGCGGCGCTGCGCGACTATCGCGGCATCGTGATCGTGGTCACCAATCCGGTGGACGTCCTGACGCAGGTCGTGGCCGAAAGTTCGGGCCTGCCACCGGAACGGGTGATCGGAACCGGGACGATGCTCGATACGGCGCGGCTGCGACAGACGATCGGTGCCGAGATCGATGTCGATGCGCGGTCCGTACACGCGCAGGTGATCGGAGAGCATGGCGACTCGGAGGTGGTGCTCTGGTCGTCAGCACATGTCGGCGGCATTCCGCTGCGGGAGTGGCCGGGATGGAAGCCGGAGCGCGAGGCACAGATTGCGGAGACGGTAAAACGCGCCGGCTTCGAGATCCTGAAGCGAAAGGGGGCGACGAATCACGCGATCGGACTGGTGACGGCTGCGTTGCTGCGCACCCTGCTGCGCGGCGAACGGCGCGTCGAAACGGTGTCGCGTGTTCAGGTGGGAGCACTCGGCTATACCGACGTGGCGTTCTCGCTGCCGACGGTGCTCGATGCCGGTGGGGCCGTGGATGTCGTGCCACCATCGCTGGCACCCGAGGAGCGTGATGCGCTGGAGAAGAGTGCGGCCGTGTTGCGAGGAGCGATGGCGTCGGTGCGCTGAGTGCCAGCGCGCCGTTGGCGAAGGAGCGGTTCGTGTGCGCGCGTGGCTGGCGCGCGGATCATGCGGTCAGATGGCAGGCCAGGTATGCACGGCGGCCTGCGTATCGGCGCGGTACGCGTATTCCGAGACGAGCAGTGACAGCGCGTCCCGTCGCGAGGCGGAACGGCGCAGGCGCTGCAACGCGGTGCGTTGCCATCGCGCCCCGGTTTGCGCGGTCGTGAGTCGATCGGCGATGACACCGAGGCAGGCCGTGCGCTCCGACGCATCGACTCCCAGCGCGACGAGGCCCCGTTCGGCGACCGGAAGCAGTGATGCAGCGAGCTCGCAGACTGACCGCTCCTGCGGCGACACACCGCGAAGCGCCGGCCAGAGCAGTGTCGCATTCATGCCATCTCGCGCTGCGCGATAGAAGCTCGTTTCCGCGTGCGTGAAGGGTATGCCGTGAATGTAGGCCTCCACGTCGTCGCGAAGACCAACGGTGAGCCCGAGCAGGAAGGCCGCATTCGCCATCATGTCGGGGATAGTCGGACCACTCGGCAGGGCGCGAAACTCGATGCGCAGGTGTGTGCCGCCACTGGGATCGTAGATCGCTCGATTCCAGCGCCACACGGTCCCTTGGTGCAGTCGAAGCTCCGCGAGGCGTGGCGACGTCTCATCGGGATCATCGACGTGATCCTCGTCACACACCGGGAAAAGCGGTTGGTGCAGTCGCACGGCATCCGCGAAGAGTTCGGGCGCTCCCTTGCGCACCCAGCCGTGACCGAACGCGACGCGCGCCGGTCGGTGCCACGTCAGCTCGTCCGCGTTGCGGGCGTCGACGCTCTGCTTGAAGACGGCGATGCGTGTCTCATCCCAGAGCAGGTGGTCGAGGAACACCGGGGAATTGCCTGAGATGGCGACAGTCACGAGCGTCGCCAGCTGTGCCGCGTTGTAGGTATCCGCGAATTGGCTGGCTGGCACCCGCAGGTGCACCTGCAAGGAGGTGTTGGCGCCTTCCATCATCACGCCGTCATCCTCGATCGAGAGCGGCTCGTCGCCCTGAATGCGAATGTGAGCAGGCCCGCACCGGAGCCGCGTGACAGCGCGCTCGAGCGCCCGGTATCGCGGCAGGTCGGTCATGGCCGCGTGCGTCACATTCTCCGGCAGCACCGAGGGCAGGATGCCCACCGGCACGACACGCGCGCCGTGTCGAGCTGCGATCGGGCCCAGCGTGCGGAGCAGGGCCGCGATCTCCTCGCCGAGCGCGGCGAAGGGCCGACCAGCGGCCGCGACCGGCGTGAGGTTCAACTCGAGGTTGTACTGCGCGATCTCGACCGTGGCACGCGGATCGTTCAACTCCGCCAGGATGGCGCGATTGCACGGGTTCGGCCGCCAGTCGGCACCGACGAGCGGAAGCTCCAGCTCTGCGCCAATGCTGACTGGCCCGTCGCCGAAGCCTGGCTGGTCGCAGATGCGCGTGAGATGCGCCACTTGTGTGGCGAGCCGATCACCGAAGCGGGCGTAGTCGGCGTCGGTGAATGTGTCACGGGTGATGGCAATCGACATCGCAGTTCCCTGGCCCAGACAGGTGGGCGGGCCAGGGTCACGATCCTCGCCCGGCGCTCAGCCCTTCGCGCGGCGCCAGTCGGCGGACGCGTCCACGAACTCCTTGAAGAGGTGTCGCGTATGCGGATCCGTCAATTCGAAGACTTCCGGGTGCCACTGCACGCCGACGATGAAGGCGTTGTCGTCGTCGAGTTCGACGGCCTCGATCAGGCCGTCGGGGGCGATGGCGGTGGCCGCGAGTCCGCGACCGAGCGTCTTCACGCCTTGATGATGCATTGAGTTGACCGAGAACTTTTCGATCTCAATGGCATGACGAAGGCGCGATCCTGGCGCGATGGTTACCTCGTGGGCGAGGTGATCGCGTTCGAAGCCGCTGTTGGGGAAGTAGTCGTGCTTGATGGCGCCGTCGTATTCGGCGTCCAGATCCTGCCAGAGCGAGCCGCCTTGCGCCACGTTCAGCACCTGTGCGCCACGGCAGAGGCCCAGGTAGGGCTTCTTGTCTTCGACGGCCCACTTGGCCATCAGCAATTCCGTGCGGTCGCGTGACGGATCGACATTGCCGAGCCGGGGGTGCGGAGCTTCGCCGTAGGTGCTCGGGTCCATGTCGACGCCGCCGGGGACGAGGATTCCGTCCACGCGCTCGTAGAGCTCACGGAGCGTGTCTTCGTCGTCATCGAGCAGCGGAACCAGGCAGGGCACGGCTCCGACCAGGGAGACCGCCACGTAGTAGCGCTGGTTCATCACCACCGACTGGGGCAGGCCGGCGGGAATCCCGTCGATCGACTGCAGCGTCTGGGTGGTGACGGCGATCAGGGGGCGATATCGGGCCATGCAGAGCGGGGAAAAGGACGGCGTGCCGCGCGACGAGGGGCCTACGAATATATAGGTATCGTCACGACGATCGGGTGCTGTATCACGATACGGTGACTTTGTACCCCGGCGGGGTCACCGCGGCTCGGGGCGGCTCCCCGTTTCCGGTGTGTCTCGACCTTCCCCGGCGATTCGTCAGGCGAAGACGGAGACCTGGGCGAGTAGCTGGACGTCTTCGGCGGTGATCGGGGTGAGGGCGGCCACGTTCTCCTCGCCGGTTCGGATCCGGATGACGCGCTCGAGCGCCTGGATGAAGATCTTCCCGTCGCCGACTTCGCCGGTGCGGGCGGCCGAGACGATGGCGGCGCAGGTGACCTCGACGAATGGTTCGGAGACGGCCATTTCGATCTTCACCTTGTCGTGGAATTCCATCACGACGGAGGAGCCGCGGAAGTTCTCGACGATTTCGGCTTCGCCGCCATGTCCGCTGACGCGGCTGAGGGTGATGCCCGTGACGCCGACGCGGAAGAGGGCCTCTTTCACATCACTGAGTCGTTCCGGTCGGATGATCGTGGTGATGAGCTTCATGGCGCCGTCCAGGCTGATGGAGTGTGCCCGCGTTTGCGTGCGCCCTGAATTCTGCAATTTCTGCACGAATCGGCAAGCGTTGAAGCCATTCCAAGAAGTCAAGCGGCACTTTGTGCGTAAAACTGTGCTGAAAGTGCACGGGTCTTTCGTTGGCCGGATTTTTTGAGCGCGGGTCGATGCATCGCGCTTCGCACGATGACGTCCCTGTTCGCGGGACGAGTTTCGTCAGATATATCAACAACGAGCCCGGCCGTGCCGAGACTGCCCGGTAACGCTATGGTCGAGCTCGTAGGGGCGATCGTGGCGGATGCGAAGTCTCCGCGACGATGCGGGATCCCGGTACGGCGTAATGCGGCGACCATGCAGGTCAGGTCAGGTCGCGCCCGCGCCAGCAGCGCACCGGAGTGAGTCGTCGCGCTTTCCGACCACTGTACCGGAGTGCGTGTTGACCATGAAGGCTCTTCACCTGCTGGTTCCGTTCGTGTCACTCGCCGTGGCGAGCCAGGTTGCCGAGTGCCAGACCCTGCTGGCGATGAAGGGTCCGGTCGACAGTGTGGTGCGTGGCGACAGCAGCCGCGGCGCTGTGGTCAGGCCGGTGGCGCCGGTGCCAGCCGACGCGGCTGCGCCCACGGTGCCCTTCGGCCTCAAGCTCTCCGGGTATGTCGAATCGGCGTTCAATCATTCCAGCAACCCGAATGGTCGCGCGATCGCGGGCCGCCTCTACGAGCGGACCAACAACCAGTTCGCGCTCAATGCGCTGAAGCTTTCGCTCGATCGGCCGTTCGATGCAGCCAGGCTCGATGCGGGTTTCCACGCGGACGTGATCTTCGGGCAGAACGCCTCGGTGCTGCAATCGAGCGGCTTCAGCCTGGGGCCGAACGGCGATGTCTACCAACTGTTCGGCACGTTGAATGTGCCGACGTCAAACGGCGAAGGGGTGCAATTCAAGTTCGGTCGGATGGCGACGTTCCTCGGCCTGGAACTGATCGAGACGCCGCTCAACCCGAACCTCTCGATCGCGAATCAGTTCATCTATGCGGAGAACTTCACGCAGACTGGTCTCAGCGTGGAGCATCGATTCAATCGCTACATCGATGCGCAGGTGCGTGTCCTGAACGGCTGGGACCAGGTGACGGACGTCAACGGTGCCTTGTCGTACATGGCGCGGCTCGGCATTGCGCCGACGTCATCGACGTCGATTGCGTTCGCAGGGTTCACCGGCGCGGAAGAGCCGGACGACACACGCGCCAAGCGCAGCGGCCTCGAGGTGCTGGCGAGCCAGAAGCTCGGCAAGGTGACCGCGTATCTCCAGGGCGACATCGGGCGCGAGGCGCGTAACGGTGCGTTGCCTGATGCCAGTCAGGCCGCCACCTGGACTGCGGCCGGCGCGTGGCTTGTGATCGATGCGACGCGGACGATGGGCGTCGCGTTGCGCGGCGACTACTTCAACGATGCCAACGGGTTCCGGACGGGGAGTGCGTACGGGCTGGTCGGCGGCGGGCGGCATCAGCTGTCCAGCGCCACCGCGACGCTGAACATCAAGAGCGTGCCGAATGTGCTGCTCCGTCCGGAAGTGCGACTCGACAGATCGAATCGCGATGTGTTCAACGCGAAGCGCTCGCACGTGACGCTTGGGCTGGGCGCGGCGTACAGTTTCTGAGCGCGGCGCACGGGTAGGGCGGTGTCTGACCCAGCGCGTGGCTGTACAGCGAATTCTTGCGATAAGCCATTGCTGGGCAAGGGTTTAGCCACCGATCAAGGGGTCGGAGATCTTGATCGATCAAGGGGTCAGAGATCTTGATCGGGGTTGTTTCGCCGCAAGCTGTTGGCGGACATGCACTTAGCCGCCGATCAAGGGGTCAGAGATCTTGATCGGCGAACGATCAAGATCTCTGACCCCTTGATCGGTGGCGGATCGCCAAGCGCGCCCCACGAGACCCTCCGTTGTCGATCGGCTGCCGGAGCGCCACCATTGGAGAGCGAGCAGCCAACACGCTGCCGCAGGCCCTCCCGAACTCCCGCCGCCCTCGCACCGACATGCCGCTTCCTGGTCGTGTTTCCTCGCTCGCCCTTCCGGCCGCGCTCTTCGCGCTTTCGCTGGCCGCTGCGCCACGCCTCGACGATCCGCCCATCCGCGGCTTCACGGCCGCCACGGCCAAGACCCAGCGTGAATGGGAAGCCAAGTTCCGCGCGCTTCCCGAGCCGTCGCGCATGCGTGAAGCGATGCGCCGCCTCGCGGCCCGCCCGCATCACCTCGGCTCGCCGTACGGCAAGGACAACGCCGAATGGTTGCGCGCGCAATTCCAGTCGTACGGCTGGGACGCGCGCATCGAACGTTTCGATGTGCTCTTCCCGACGCCGCGCATTCGCGTGCTGGAGATGGTCGGGCCAACGCGATTCACGGCCAAGCTGGAAGAGCCGATCCTGAAGGAGGATCCGACCACCAACCAGCGCGCTGAACAGCTGCCGACGTACAACGCCTATTCAGGCGAGGGCGATGTCACGGCGCCGCTCGTCTACGTGAACTACGGCGTGCCCGCCGACTACGACGAACTCGAACGCCGCGGTATCTCGGTCAAGGGTGCGATCGTGATCGCGCGTTACGGCGGATCATGGCGCGGCATCAAGCCGAAGGTGGCCTACGAACATGGTGCGGTCGGTGCGTTGATCTACTCCGATCCGCGTGATGACGGCTATGCCGAAGGTGAGACGTATCCGAACGGTCCGTATCGCCCGAAGGATGGCGTGCAGCGTGGCAGTGTGCTCGACATGCCGACCTATCCGGGCGATCCGCTCACGCCAGGCGTCGGTGCGTCGCCGGGTGCCAAGCGTCTCGATCGCAAGGACGCGATCACGATCATGAAGATCCCGGTGATGCCGATTTCGTACGCCGATGCGCAGCCGCTGCTGGCCGCGCTCACCGGCCCGGTTGCACCGCCGTCGTGGCGTGGTGGCTTGCCGATCACCTATCGCCTCGGACCTGGTTCGGCGCGTGTCCACCTGCATCTCGAGTTCGACTGGAAGCAGACGCCGCTCTACAACGTGATCGCGACGCTCAAGGGCTCGACGTTCCCCGACGAATGGGTGATGCGCGGCAATCACCACGACGGCTGGGTGAATGGCGCCGAAGACCCGATCTCGGGCTTGGTGGCCGAACTCGAGGAAGCCCGTGCGCTGGGCGAGTTGGTGAAGCAGGGCTGGAAGCCGAAGCGCACGATCATCTACATGGCCTGGGACGGCGAAGAGCCATCGCTGCTCGGATCGACCGAGTGGGTGGAAGAACACATGGCCGACATGCGCGCGAAGGGTGTGTTCTATCTCAACACCGATGGCAACGGTCGTGGCACACTCGGCGCTGCGGGTTCACACGCCATGGAACGCTTCGTGACGGAGGTTGCTGGTGAAGTGACCGATCCGGAATCGAACGTGACCGTGCTGCAGCGCCAGCGCATGGCTGAAGTACTGAATGGCAACGCCGACGCCCGTTCGCAGCGTGATCTCCGCATCGAGGCCCTTGGCTCTGGCTCGGACTTCACCCCCTTCCTGCAGCACGCCGGTGTCCCGACGCTCAACATCGGCTTCGGTGGCGAAGATGGTGGTGGCATCTACCACTCGATCTACGACAGCTTCAGCTGGTACACGCGCTTCAGCGACACCTCATTCGTCTACGGCAAGGCACTGGCGCAGGTGGCTGGCATGATGGTGATGCGCGTCGCCAACGCGGACCTGCTGCCGGCAGAATTCGGCAGTCTCTCCGCAACCGCCACGCGCTACCTCGGCGAAGTGACGAAGCTGCGCGAGACCACAGCGAAGGAGATCGAGGAACTGAATCGTCGCGTGGCGGAAGGCGCCTACACGATCACCAACGATCCGCGCAATCCGTTGCAGGCACCGACGGCCAAGGCGCCGGTGCCATATCTCAACTTCGCGCCGATCCAGAACGCGACTGATTCACTCGCACGTGTCGCTGAGCGTTACGAGAAGGCGTATGGTGGCCTGCAGGGGAGTGCAGCCAGCGCGGCGGCGTTGGCACAGGTGAACGCACTGCTGCGCCAGAGTGACCAGGTGATGTTGATTCCGGAAGGCCTGCCGAAGCGGCCGTGGTACCAACACTCGCTGTATGCGCCAGGTTACTACACGGGCTACGGCGTGAAGACGATGCCCGGCGTTCGCGAAGCGATCGAGCAGCGCGACTGGAAGCTGGCCGATGAGCAGGTCAACAAGCTTGCCGCGGCACTGCTGCGCGAAAGCGACTTGATCGCGCGCGCGGCGCAGTTGCTGGAGCAGGCCACCGGCGCCAAGCCGGTGCCATGATGGCACTGGTCATGACACCTGTCGTGACCGTGGCGTTGTTCGCGCTATCACTCGTCGGCTCGACTTCCGTTGTACTGGAAGTCGAGCCGGTAGTGTTTGCGGCACCAATTGTCAGTGTGTCGGGTGACACACTGCCGACGTGGGCGACAGCGCGGTGGGCCGCGGCGGTACGCACGCGTGAAGTGGCGATGAGCGACCGGCTCACACCCAGCCTGCATACCGGCGACTTTGACGGTGATGGACGCAGCGACGTAGCCGTATTCGTGAAACGCACGGCAGGCGGGAAGGAAGGCATTCTCTTCATCCATCGCCGAGCCGGTGCCGAGTTTCTGGTGGGCGCCGGAAGGGACTTCGGCAATGGCGGCGACAGCTTCGACTGGGCCGATCAGTGGCGAGTCGAGTCACAGCGCGGGCGCCCCGATGTGGTGGTGATCACACGATCGGAATCCGGTGGTGGAGCGATTTCGTTTCGCGCGGGCCGGTATCGGTGGGTGCAGCGCGGCGATTGAGCGCGTCGAGTTCGCTGCCCGCACGCTGAGCGAGACGATCACTGATCGTACTCCACGCCGATCCTTTCGCACAGTTCACGATACGCACCGCGGCGCGCCTCGACATCCGGTGTGTTGAACTGCAGGAACAGGGGCCGAAGCGACGTGTCGTCGCGCGACGGGATGATGCCGTGCATGAACGCCAGCGTCGCGGCGAAGTGATAGGCCAGTGTCCCGTCGCGCGTGAGCAGGCCGCGCAGGAGATCCGCACCCAACGCATCGCGATCGGCAGGCTCGATCTGATCGAGCGCACTCACCATGCCGTCGGCGAAGGTGGCGGTTTCGATCGCACGGCGAAGCAGTGCGAGGCGTGTCGAGCCGTCGACGAGATGTGGCGCGACGTTCGCGACCCACAACCTCACTTCATTGATCGGTGACTCGGTGGCCGCGGTGCGCAACGCGTCATCGGCATGCGTGGTGTGCATCGCGGCCAACGCCTCCACGTCGCGCCAGCCTTGTGGCGGCACGAGGCAGGAATAGAGCGCCGCATGATCTTCAACTGGCACCTGCCGCAGGGCATCGAGGTCGTAGCCGACGCCGTCATGCCACTTCTCGTAGTTCATCTCCATACTTTTGCGGAAGATGCCCAGCGGTGCAGAACCCAGCCCCATCGCGGCGCGCATGGCGGCAACCGCTCGGTCGCGAAACTCGCTCATCGGATCTGCGTCTGGCATGGTGCGTATTCTCACTTCGGGTGGACATCGAATCCAGAGGCCGGGCATGAACGACAGGTACGAGGCGACAGGACGGATTCACGACGGCCTGGTTTCGCGCGGTGTGTCGCGGCGGCGCGCCGCATGGCTGCTCCTCGGCATGCTGTTGTGGGCTGTCGACGTCGGCGCGTCCGTGGCTGATGCATCGCGCGACGCGCCGGCACCGGTCGTTGCGCCGCAGCTTGCGGACTCCGTCACGCCATCCGGCGTCGTGCGCCAACTGGTGACGGAGCACCTGGCGTCGCAGGCGGGTTTCGACAGCACGTCGGTGAACAAGAAGCGCCGCTGGCTGACTGCATCGCTGGCGGCGAGCTTCGCCCACTACTTCGCCAAGCCGGTCGATCCCGACGAAGTCCCCGACCTCGACGGCGATCCGTTCACCGACAGCCAGGATTATCCGACTCGGTTCACCGTCGGCGCGGGTCAGCCGTCAGGCGCGCGGATGCTGGTGCCGGTGCGTTTCTTCGACGGGATCCGCCGATACACCGTGACGTATGTGCTGCGCCGGGAGCGGGGAAGCTGGCGAATTGCAGACATTCGCGACCGGCAGGGCACCTCGCTGCTGCGAATGTTGAAGTAGCAGGCTCTACAATATCACGTCTGCGTCGGGGTTTCCGATCATCGACCCGATCTTCGGGTACCGATCACAAGCGATCCCGGTACAGCGCGCGTACTATCACCACAGATGACCCTCCGCGACTTCCTCAACAGAGCAGCCCAATGGCAGCGCCGATGTCTGGCGGTGCTGGTGCTCGTGTTGCAGGTGGGAGTCGCAGTGGCGCCAGCGCTCGATCATGACGGTCGCCGACCTGCTGCCCACACCGAACGTCGCGGCAATCGCCATTCGGCCGCCCACAACGAACGCACCTGCGTCGTCTGCGGCGTGCGTGCATTGCAGGCCACGGTGGTCGAGCGTGACGTCGATCCTCCCGCCCACGCTGCACCGCGATCACCAGCGGTGGAATACGTCGGCATGGTCTCGACCCGCGGGCCACCCGCCTCCAACAGCAGTCGAGCGCCGCCTGTCCTGAGCTGATCACGCGCAATCTCCACACCGGAGATCGTCGCCTCGCCGCACGCGTGTACGCGTCGCTGGCATCAGACATCAGAGAGACAGGTCATGCGAACATCCGTCGGGATGCTCGCGCTGGCGCTGGGGCTTTGGCTCCCGTCCGGCGCGTCGTCCGCACAGACACCGCCGGCGCCACCGCGCTCCGGCCTTGCACCAGTCAGCGATTCACGCGTAGTCGATACGCTCGTGATTTCGCGACAGCAGGCGATCGCACTGGCGATTCGCGCCAATCCACAGATCGAGATTGCCCGCGAGCAACTGGCACAGGCGCGTGCGCAACGCGTCTCTGGCATGGCGATTCCGGACCCGGTCTTCACCGGCTCGTATGACTCGGTGACGAGTCTTCGCCACCTCGGCGGTGCACCTGCTCGCCCACTGCTGCTCAGCGGCGGCATTCCGTTCCCCGACAAGATCCGGCTCGCCGGACGCATCGGCTCGGCCAACGTCGCAGTCTCGCAGGAGTCGTATGCGCTCACGATTCAACAACTCGCGTCCGCAGCAGGTAGGCTGTATGACTCGGTGCTGGTGGTGCATCGACACCAGCGCGACCTGAATCAGTCACGCGAGCTGGCGACGGAATTCCTCAAGCGCACGCAGGCACGCTTCGACGCCGGCACTGTGCCGCGACTGGATGTGATCAAGGCGCAGGTGGATCTGGCACAGGCCGAGAACGACCTCATTGCCAGCCGTCGTGACATCGCCAATGCCGACGCCGCGCTCAACCGGATCATCGGCCGTACACTGGGTGGCGCGCTGGTCACCGCCGACACACTTGCCGAACCCGCAGGCCTGCCGCCGCTCGACGCAGTGGAAGACGCAGCACTCAGGTCACGACCTGAGTTGCGAGCGATCGAGGCGCAGCAGCGCGGTGCAAAGGCGAGCAGCTCGCTGGTTCGCGAGAACGCCTTCCTGCCTGACCTGACACTCGGTGCCGGCAAGGATGCGGCGGCCGGCGAAGGGATCAGCTATTCGGTCGGATTCTCGGTGCCGATTCCATTGCTGTTCTGGAATCACACCAAGGGTGACTTCGCCGAGACGCACCATCGCGAGCTGGAACTGGCGGCGACCTATCGCGATGCGCGCGCGGCTGTCGCGCAGGATGTGCGCGTCGCCTATGCCACTGCCGAGGCGGCGCAGCGACAGGTGGTGTTCCTGCGTGATCGCCTGCTGCCATCGGCGCGTGAGGCGTATCGCATCTCGACCGTGAGTTATGCGCTGGGCGGCCTGTCGGCCCTCGAGGTCCTCGATGCGCGCCGCACACTGCTCAGCGCGCAGAGCCAGTTCGCCGATGCGCTGGCCGCTGCCAATTCGTCCCGCACCGATCTCGAACGCGCTGCCGGCACGACTCTCTCTTCATTGACGGCCGGAGTGCCACATGACTGATCTCGGATTGCTCACGATGCGTCGCCTCGTGACGCTGGCAGGCCTGGGCACGATGGTGGTGGCGTGCAAGGGTGGTGACGAGTCCTCGCCTGCGACGACCGTGGCCGCCAACGCCAGCGACACCGCGGTGCATCCTTCGACCTTCCGCGTGACGGCGGCGCAGCGCGCGCGGCTACAGGTGATCACGGTGGCCGACACCACCTTCACGCCGATGGTCGAGGCCACCGGAACCGTCGCCTTCAACGGTGACCGCAGCACGCAGGTCATTTCGCCGATCTCCGGGCCGGTGGTGCGATTGGTGGCGCAACTCGGCACGCGGGTGGGTGCCGGACAGGTGTTGGCGACCGTGTCATCGCCGGACTTCGCGACCGCTGTGGCCGACTATCGCAAGGCAGAAGCGATGCTGCGCAATGCCACGCGCATCCTCGATCGCAACGAGCAGCTGTTTGCGAATGACGCCCTGGCGCGTAGCGACCTCGATCAATCGCGCACCGATGCGGCCGCTGCCAATGCCGACCGTGACGCCGCTGCGCAGCAACTGCGTTCGCTGGGCATCGAGCAGTCGACGATCACCGCGATTCACGAAGGCAAGACCGTGCCGCTGATCGAAGGGTCGATTCGGGCGCCGATCAGCGGCCAGGTGGTGGAGAAGCTGATCACCCCGGGCCAGCTGTTGCAGGCTGGTACGACGCCGGCCTTCACGATTGCCGATCTGTCGTCGATGTGGGTGCTGGCGAGTGTCTACGGCGACGATATCGGGGCTGTGCGCAATGGTGTGGCGGTGGACGTGTTGACGGACGTCTCTGCCACGCCGGTCAAGGGACATGTGGACTTCGTGGCACCGATCGTCGATCCGGGAACGCGTGCCACCACGGTGCGCATCCTCGCCGCCAATCCGGGGCAGTTGCTGAAGCGCGACATGTTCGTGCGGGTGCGTTTGCATGGCGCGCGATCGCGTACGGGACTGGTCTTGCCGGCGTCGGCGATCCTGCGCGACGACGACAACCTGCCGTTCGTGTTCATCGCCAACAGTGACTCGAGCTTCTCGCGCCGGCGCATCACGATCGGTGCCAGCGTCGACGGTGGTGTCGAGGTCGCGAGTGGCGTGAAGGCCGGCGAGCGCGTGCTGGCCGACGGCGCGCTGTTCGTGCAGTTCGCGGAGCATCAATGAGTGCCGCCGACGATTCGTCAGCTGGCCCATCTGGGCACGCCGAACTCGATGCCGCTGAGGCGTCGCGCGAGAACACACATGTCGGACCGCCCTCGTTCGCCAACAAGATCGTGCGGGCCGCGCTCAACCAGCGATTCCTGACGGCGATCTTTACCCTCACGTTGCTGGCCGTTGGCATCTGGTCGTTCCGTCGGTTGCCGGTGGATGCGTATCCAGACCTCTCGCCGCCATTGGTGTCGATCACGACCGCGTGGCCCGGACATGCGGCGGAGGAAGTCGAACGACTGGTGACGCTGCCGATCGAGCGCGAGACGAATGGGATCGAACGGGTGAAGGTCGTGCGCTCGGTATCGCTCTACGGCCTGTCGCATGTGGTGCTGACGTTCCAGGATGGCACCGACCCGTACTTCGCACGACAGCGGGCCTTCGAGCACATCCCCGATGTGGCGCTGCCAGACGGTGTGTCGGCGGGCGTCGAGCCGTTGTTCTCGCCCTCGGGTCTCGTCTACCGCTACGTGCTCGAAAGTCCGGATCGATCGGCGATGGAACTGAAGGTCATCAACGACTGGATCCTGTCGAAGGCTTACAAGGCGGTACCCGGTGTCGCTGACCTGGGTGGGTTGGGCGGCGAGACGATGGAGTATCAGGTCCTGATCGATCCATCGAAGCTGGCCGGCGCCGGATTGTCGGTGTCCGACGTGACGTCGGCACTCGGCGACAACAATGACAACGCGGGTGGTGGGTTCTACACGCAGGGCGGGCAGTTCTTCTACGTGCGCGGTCTGGGGCGTGTCGCGACGCTGGCGGATATCGGCAACGTCGTGATCACGACCAAGAACGGCATTCCGATTCTGGTGAAGGACGTAGGACGCGTGGAGATCGGGCAGGCGCCGCGACTCGGCCAGTTCGGCTTTAACACCCGCAACGATGCCGTGGAAGGGATCATCCTGCTGCGGGTGGGTGAGCAGGCGCAGGTGGTGCTGGAGCATGTCGAGGCCACGACGCGTGACCTCAACGACCATGTGCTGCCGAAGGATGTCAAGATCCGGACATACTATGATCGTCGAGACCTGATCGCCCTCACGACCAAGACTGTCGAGGACAACCTGGTCCGCGGCATCGTGCTGGTGATCGTGGTGCTGGTGTTCTTCCTGATGGACGTGCGGGCTGGCTTGATCGTGGCGCTGACGATTCCGCTGTCGCTCTGCTTCGCGTTCATCTGCCTCGACCTGCGGCACATCCCGGCCAACCTGCTGTCGATTGGCGCGATCGACTTCGGCATCCTCGTGGACGGCGCGGTGGTGATGGTGGAAAACATCCACCGACAGATCGCGCGGCGACAGGGCACGCAGTATTCGTTGAAGGAGGTGATCATCGGGGCCGCGTCGGAGGTCGATCGGCCGATCGTGTATGCGGTGGCGGTGATCGTGGCCGGGTTCCTGCCGATCTATGTGCTGAACGGTCCATCGGGCAAGTTGTTCGCGCCGATGGCGGATACCACGATCTTCGCGCTGCTTGGTGCGTTGCTGCTGACCCTGACCGTGGTGCCGGTGTTGTGCACCTGGCTGCTGCGCGGTGGCGTGAAGGAGCGGCGCAACCTGGCCTTCGACTGGCTTCGCGATCGCTACGAGACGCTGCTCGACTGGAGCCTGGCGCATCGCCGCACGGTGGTTGGCGTGAGCACGGCGCTGTTCGTGATTGCCGCGGCGCTGACGTTTCGCGTAGGCGGCGAGTTCATGCCGAAGCTCGATGAAGGGGCGATGTGGGTGCGCGCGACCATGCCGTACACCATCTCGTTCGAGGAGAGCGCGAAGATCGTGCCCGAGGTGCGGCGAATCCTGGCGACGTTCCCCGAAGTGACGACTGTCGCATCGGAGCATGGTCGTGACGACGCCGGCACCGATCCGACGGGATTTTTCAATGCCGAGTTTTATGTCGGGCTGAAGCCGTACTCGGAGTGGACCGGCGCGTATCGGACGAAGGCGGCGCTGATTGCGCGGGTGAACGAGAAGCTGCAGGTCTTCCCCGGCATCCAGTTCAACTTCACGCAGCCCGCCGAAGACGCGGTCGACGAAGCGGAGACAGGCCTCAAGAGCGCGCTGGACGTGAAGGTTTTCGGCACCGACCTCGGCACACTCGAGGCGAAGGGGATGGAGGTCAAGCATGTGCTGGAGAAGGTGCCGGGCATCACGCACGTGACGTTGGTGCAGGAGTTCGGGCAGCCGGCACTCACCATCCAGCTCGACCGCGAGAAGATGGCCCGATTCGGGCTCAGCGCAGCGACGGTGAACGGCTTGATCGAGGCTGCGGTGGGAGGTGCGGCGGCGACGCAGGTGGTGCAGGGCGAGCAGACCTTCGATCTGGTGGTGCGCTTGCAGCCGCAGTTCAGGCAGTCGCCGGAAGCGATCGGC
This sequence comes from uncultured Gemmatimonadaceae bacterium, assembly GCA_963740355.1. Lineage (GTDB taxonomy): Bacteria > Gemmatimonadota > Gemmatimonadetes > Gemmatimonadales > Gemmatimonadaceae > JACMLX01. The sequence goes on along the minus strand of CAVUDW010000003.1, from coordinate 2,063,562 downwards.
AACATCCTGGTGGCGACGCCGTCGGGGAGCCAGGTGCCGCTGCGCGAGGTGGCAACACTGCAGATCAGCAACGGCGCCTCGTTCATTTATCGGCAGAACAGCAGTCGCTACATCGGCATCCAGTATTCGGTGGAGGGGCGTGACCTGGCTGGTGCCGTGCAACAGGCGCAGCGTGAGGTGAACAAGGTGGTGAGTTTCCCGATCGGGTATCGCGCGGCGTGGGGCGGGGAATACGAAGAGTACGAGGCGTCGCGGAGCCAGTTGCAGGTAGTGCTGCCGATCACGATCGCGCTGATCTTCCTGTTGCTGTTCGGGCTTTATCACAACGTGAAGTTCCCGGTCATCACGCTGCTGGGCGTGATCCTGTCGGGGCCGATCGGCGGGATGGTGGCACTGATCGTGACCGGCACACCCTTCTCGGTGTCGTCGGGCATTGGATTCCTGGCCCTGTTCGGTGTCTCGGTGCAGACGGCCGTGGTCTACATCTCGTGCGCCAACGAGCTCCGCCTGGCTGGGACGGGGATTGTGCAAGCCACGCGCGAGGCGGCGCTGCTGCGCCTGCGCCCGATCATGATGACTGCGCTGGTGGCGGCGTTCGGCCTGTTGCCGGCGGCACTGGCCACCGGTGTCGGCACCGATTCGCAGCGGCCCTTTGCGCTGGTGATCATCGGCGGCCTGTTCTCGCGGTTGCTGATCAGCGTCTTCCTGATGCCAGTGTTGTATGAGATGGTGGCGCGCGAGGGTGACCACCTCGAGATTTGACGCACCACGACCCTTGCACGGAGCCGCCTGCGATGCGCATCGATCATCTGGCTGTCTGGACGACCGACCTCGATCGGTGCACGGCGTTCTACGCGAAGTATTTCGGCGCGGTGGTCGGCGAGTTGTACTGCAACGAGAAGAAGGGCTTCGAGTCGCGGTTCCTGTCGTTCGGCGATGGGGCGCGGCTCGAGGTGATGACGACCAGCACCCTGTCGCTGGTGTCCGCCGAGCCGGGGGCGCAGCGCCATGGTCTCGCCCATTTCGCGATCGCGCTTGGGGCCGAATCGGCGGTCGATGCGATGACGACGCGGTTGCGCGCGGACGGCTATCCGATTCTCGACGGGCCGCGGCGCACCGGCGACGGCTATTACGAGAGTGTCGCGCTCGATCCTGACGGCAACCGGATCGAGCTGACGGTGTGACTGACTGGTGCCGTAGTACGGTGCGTCGGGCACGAGCACGTCCAGTGTGCGTCCTGACGCCTTCTGCCTCGCGCTCCCTTAGAGCCACGCGCGGTGCGGCCGCTTCACTCCTTCAACCGAGCACGCATGCCTGTCCAGATGATCCTCGTCGCCGGCCCCTATCGCTCGGGCACGAATGACGATCCGACCCTGATCGCGAAGAACGTCGAGGCGATGACCGAGGCGTCGCTGCAGCTCTTTCGAGCCGGCCATCTCCCGGTGATGGGCGAGTGGTTTGCATTGCCGCTGATCGAGCATGGTGGCTCGACCGGGATCGGGGATCCCGTGTTCAACGAGATCTTTCACCCCATTTCGCGTCGGCTGGTGGCGAAGTGTGACGGGTGCCTGCGGATTGGTGGGGCGAGTGCGGGGGCGGACGAGATGGTGGAGTTGGCGCGGAGCAATGGGAAGGCGGTGTATTTCTCGATGGGGGAGATATCGCCAGCGTAGCGGGCCTCGCAGAGGATTCCGGCGTGATATGTCACGCACGATGTTTTGATATATTAGCAGAATATTCCTAGTAGGGATGCAGCCATCCTTTGAGTGCGCTGCACTTTCGTAGCGAAGCTGCCACAATCCGAGACGAGCCGCGGACAGTGTGGCGCTCAAAGCAGCGTCGCTGTAGAGGAGGGGGTGGACGTGCCGCGCCGATCGGCGTTCCGGTCTGATCCGTGCAAAGGCTTCGACTCGTATCGAACCTTTGCGTCGGCTCAGCTCAGCTGATCGGAACGGACTCTCCCCTCGGAAAATCGATGACTCGCGGCGCTCTCCTCTCCCTCGGCCTCGCGCTGACACTTGCAGGTTGTGATGCGGATACTGGCCCGATTGATCCAGGCCTGACCGGCTCCAGCGTTCTGCGCGTCGACGTGACGCCGGAAGTGGATACGATCTTCGTGGCGGACACATTGCGCCCGACCGACCAGCGGCAGCTGTCAGCACGCATCGTCGGCACCGACTTCCAGACGATCACCGGCGGGCGGGTGATCTGGCTCACCGAGGACTCCTCGGTCGCGGTGGTCAACGAGGCGGGTGTGGTCCGGCCGGTCAATCTCGGCACGGTGCGCATTGCGGCCAGTGCGCGCGTGAAGGGATACGCCACGATTGTGATCGCTCGCGCCGCACAACGGGTCACCGTCACGCCGCGGAGCGACACGATCATCGTGGATGACCCGATCGTCCGTGCGGACTCCCTTCGATTCGTGGCGACGGCTTTCGACGACAGTGCGAAGGCAGTTGCCGGGACACGCTTCGTCTGGACCTCGCTCGCCCCAACCGTGGCGACCGTCGATTCGACCGGCACTGTCCACGCGGTGGCGCCAGGCGTTGCGGGCCTGACCGCGTCGGCAATTTCCGCGGCCGGCTCCGGGACTGTCACCGTCCTTCCGGTGATCAAGGACATCGCCTTGACCACGCCCGTGACGCAGGTCCTCGCCTCGGATACGGTGATCGTCAAGGCGACGGCACGCGGGTACGACGATCGTGCAGTCGCGGGGCGGAAGTTCGTCTGGACGACCTCGGACAACACGGTTGCGACTGTCGATACATCGGGACGCGTGATTACCCGGAGTGCGGGCGCTGTTACGATCTCGGCGGCCTCTGGATTCCGGACCGCCTCGATCACGCTCACGGTGCTCGAACGCGACCTGGTCACGGTCCGAGCAGGGGGCGACTTCTCCTGCGGAACGACGGTCACCGGACGTCTCTATTGCTGGGGCAAGGGAGATCTCGGGCAGCTTGCGACTGCTGGGGATAGCCTCTGTTTCGATTCCTTCGAAGCCCCCTCACCCGTTCGCTTCGCCTGCTCACTTTCACCGAAGCACGACTCGACGAATACACTCTCTTTCAAGACAATTTCGCTCGGCGGCAACTTCGCGTGCGGAATCACGACCGATCGTTCGACCTATTGCTGGGGATCGGACACGTACGGCCAGATCGGCAACGGTTCGTCGCCGGGTGGCGGCACTACGCCGCGCCTCGTGACCGTGCGCAGCGAACGTTTCGACTCGATCTCTGCGGGTGCCAACCATGCGTGCGCGTTGACGGCGGCAGGCAAGGCGTTCTGTTGGGGGCGTGACTCGACAGGGCAGCTCGGCGACGCGCGCCGTGTGAACTCGACGACTCCCATTCCGATCTATCCGGATACAACATTTCGATCGATCGCCGCCGGCGGATTTCACACATGTGCCGTCACGGTAGCGGGACGGACTTTCTGTTGGGGCGCCAATGACCGTGGGCAACTCGGACTCGGTACGTTGCAGAGCACTGACGCATTGACGGACACAGTTTTGGGCGGCCCGTATGTGTCGGTCAGTGCAGGCTATAAGCATACATGTGGACTTCGAGCGAACGGTGTGGCGCAGTGCTGGGGCGACAATTCAAGTGGCCAGCTTGGCATCAACTCGAACGTCGGATTCGTCACGACGCCAACTACTGTTGCTTCCTCGTCGCCACTCGCGTACGTGGTAGCAGGCGGAGACGCCGTCTCCTCACACACATGCGCACTGGAATCCTCGGGTGCGGCGTACTGCTGGGGCAGCAACCAATGGCGGCAGAGCGGAAGCGACGCGCTCGGAGTCGAGTTCGCACCGAAGCTGATCCCAAATCAACCAGCAGGTAACTTTACGTCGATCAGCGTCGGCTTTCGCCACGCCTGCGCCTTCAGCGCGAGCGGCAAGGCCTGGTGCTGGGGCTCCAACGTCTTCGGCGCACTCGGCAACGGTCTGCAGGCAGCAGGTCGCGCGCAACCACAGTTAGTCGAAAGACCACGCTGATTCTGCGCCCGCCCTACCGCCGCGTCTCCACGACAACCGCCGTCGTCCCCCAAAAGGACGTGTCCGGCTCCTCTTCCTCCTCCACCGCTTCCCGCGTCCCGCCCACCACCTTCGGCTTCAACAGCGATTCGAGCACGAGCTGCGTCGTGCTGAAATCACTGGTGGCGGCGAAGAGCTTCATGATGTCGGTCGTGACCGTGAACGACGGATCCCGCCACGCGGCAAAGCTCATCTTGTACGTCTTGCCGCCACCGGCGAGCGCCGTGCCGCCGGCGGGAATCCAATCGCTGAACTTCACCGAGCATCCATACGAATCGGTGAGGTCGAGGAGTGCGACATACAACCGCACTCCCGACGTGTTCTTGAGCCGGAACTGCACCACCGGCGGCTGGTCACCCGTGTAGCGCAGCACGACCGTGCCATTGGTGGGAGCGACAGCAGCGCGATCAGGAGGAACCGTCGTCTCACCGGGCGCGACGGGCACGACGTCGATCGTCACCCTGCCGTTGAGCGTCGATGCGATCGGCGTGCGATCGCGCGTGCCGTACCACTTCGCGAGATGATCACAGGCGTTGGCGAGCGACTGCAGCCCCGCGGCTTCGAGCGTGAACTGCTGGTTCGGCAATGGCGCGCCATCGGCGTCGTGGATCGTGGCTGTTGTCGCATCGACACGAACGGTGACCGTCGGCAAGCTCGATGTCGCCGTCGCATTCACGGCGAACAGCCCACTGCGCCCGGCCAGGACCGTCGTGACTGCCGCAGTCTGCTCGGCCACCGCCCCAGTAACGACGACATTGAGGGGCGGCGTACCCATACCAGAAATTGTACCGAGGTACTGCTGTGCGGCATCAAGCGGTGCTGAATTGCTGCCCAACTTCAAACGTGCACGATCGGCGGTGACGAGATCGATGGTCGCTGTCGCAATCGGCGCAGGTGTCGCGGCAGGCGAGTCGAAGGCGCCTCGCGGGAAAATGGCGACGGAGGTGACGTTGCCGCTTTCAGTTGGCGGAATACCGGTGATCGATCCCGACGACAACCACCATGCTCCGGTCGAATCGATGTCCAAGGTGAGGTCCCGCCGCCCGACATGCCCTGCCATGAAGATCGAGGCACCGTCGGCCTTGCCAATCACTGAGAGGCTCGGCATCTGGTCCGTGGCGCGATCACGCACTCTCGTGCGGACCGCTGTGACGAGATCGATGTAGCTCGCAGACGGGCCGAGCGAACTCGCTGCCTCTTCGAACGCCTGCGTGAACGCACCGCGGCGCGGTGGCTGTATCGGGAATTCCTTCGCCGTCTGGTCGTACTGACAGGCCGAGATCGCGATATGACTGGGATCGGGTGGCCCCTCGGCGGCGATGCGCGTCGGGTCGTACAGGGTGCGTGCGAGATCGAGATAGTCGGCGAGTGTTCGCGTCCGCCCGGTGCTGGCGGCAGTCATGCGCACGGGGCTCTCATGCCCGAGCGTCGTGTCGTCGATATCACGTGTCACGCCACCGGAGTGACACGAGTCGAAGATCGTCACCACCTGTGCACCACCTGCTGCCACTTCGTGGATCAGCGCACTCAACTCCTTGTCCGCGATGTCGAACACGTCGCCGGTTCGGGCGTCCACCGGCACGATCGTCTGGTTCTTGCTCGTTGGCTCGAGCGGGAGCCACTCCGGCGGGCAATTCTCCTGCGATCCGTGGCCACAGAAGTAGAACACCGCGATGTCGTCCGCCGCGGCCTTTCGCAGGTGAGTCCGGAATCCGTCGATGATGCCGGCGCGGGTCGCATTGTCGTCATGCAAGACCTGCATGTCGAGCGCGTCCTTCGGGATGCGTGAGGACAGCAGTGCTTCCACGGCCGAGATGTCCGCGACGCAGCCATGCAGCTTGGGCACGGCGACGTAGTCGTTGATGCCCACCAGGAGGGCGTAGACCCGGGGTGTCATGCGAGTTTCCGACGGATGCGGATTGACTTCACGTGCGAGCACCAGTCGTCGACCGCAAGCGATGACACCTCCTCAGTGCCGCGCCCCGGCTGGTCGAGCTGCAGGAGCCAGGAGAGGTCCACCTGCGCGACGGATGCAAACAGCTTGAACGACTCCACCGCGTCATCCGCATCCCAGCGCATCGAGATCTTGCGGGTGTCCGTACCGATCTCGAACACCCCCTTTGCCTTCAGCTGATTCGCCCAGCCTTTCGTCTTGACTGACACCGTACCCGTCGGGTCGAAGTCAAAGAGGTTCACGAACACTGGCTCATCGAGTGTGTTCGTCATGCGAAATGCGATGCGATCGCCGGAGTCGAAGACGGGCATGCCGAACGACACGTCGTCCATGGCGACGGCCCACGCACCGTCGACGTCACGACGAAGGATCTCGAGGGTGACGGCACCCTGCATGCGGCTCTTCGGATCGGTATTGGTGAGCGCAAGCGCATCGTCGACTGTTCGGCGTTGTGATTGTACAGCGCGTGAGCCGATCACGATCGCACCAGGTGCCGTCTCAGAGACGACGCGTGCACGAGACGTGGTGCCCTTCACCAGTGTCACTTCGACCGTGCCAAGCGACGCTGCGCCGGTGACATCCTTGGTCCCATCGGCGTAGATCGTGTACACGCTGCCGATGCTGACACCGTGCAGCGAGCCGGCGGCGAGCACGGCGGAGGTACTGGCGCGATCAGTGATGGCCACGAACGGCATCGGTGGCAGTTGCCGGAGGCCGAAGATTTCGCGATCGAGATTGCCATCGATCTGCGGGTGCTGCTCCTTGTGCACTGTGCTGACCGCCCGTGACACCCGATCGAATACGTCGCGCCAGGTGTCGCCACCGATTGCGCGCTGCAACTCGTGAACGAGTGCAAACGTGAACGCCCCGTGGTGGATGGTCTGGTCGCCGGGGATGACCGTCTCCTGCGCGATCTCGCCATCACGGCAGGCCGTCAGGAGAACGTACGACTCCGGTGTTGCAGCGACGGGACTTCGCGTCGTGAGCGCCTGCTGCGCAGCGGCCGGCAGGGCTGTGCGGTCGACCGGCGGCGTCCAGCGTTCTTTCGGCCCGGCGTCTGCGCTGCGGGTGAGCGTGCCTGAATTGCAGGCGTCAACGATCATCACCGTCCAGGGCGACTTCTCGCCGAGGGCAGCGAGGCGCGCCGCGATCTCGTCGTCGAGAATGTCCTCGCGCGGATTGTCGCAGACGTTGAAGGTGCTGTCGTAGCCACTCGATTCGGTGTTGTCGCTATTCACCGACTGTGAACCATGGCCGGCGTAAAAGATGAACGCGACATCGTTCGCCGTGGTGAGATCGACGAGCTGGTCGAGCTCCGCAAGCACGGCATCGCGGCGCGCGGCATCGTTCAGCAGGAGCGAGATATTCGCCTTGTCGAACGCGAACCGCTGCTGCAGTACCTCGGCCATCATCGTCGCGTCGGCAACGCACCCGTCGAGCGGCTTCTTGGTGTAGTTGTCGACGCCAATGACCACGGCGCGGCGGACGCCGTCGACAGAAGACTCGGGCATCGTCATGGTTGTGCTGTGTTGTGAAATCGTGGGGGACCTATCGGTCGCGCGGGTCCTTCTTCACCGGTTCCCCACCGGAGCGACCCTTGCCCGAGACCGGTGCGACGATGTCGCCTTCGCGTCCCTTGCCTGAGACCGGCGCGACGATGTCCCCTTCGCGACCCTTGCCCGAGACCGGTGCGACAATGTCTCCTTCGCGACCCTTGCCTGACACCGGCGCGACGATGTCTCCCTCGCGACCCTTGCCTGAGACCGGCGCGACGATGTCTCCCTCGCGTCCCTTGCCTGAGACCGGCGCCACGATGTCGCCATCACGACCCTTACTCGATGTCGGCGCAACGACATCACCTTCGCGACCTTTGGTCATCGAACTACCCTCGGACGGGAATGGAGGCTCAGCCTCCGGTAGCCTTCACCTGACTTCGCAGTGCAGCGAGGCGAGTTAGATAATGCGACTCGCGCGCGGAATTGCCAAGCGACTTCGCTGCCGCCGCCCGCAGTTCGAGACTGGCTGGCAGGAATTGCACGTAGACCAGCGGCCAACGCGAGTCGAACACTTCGGCGACACCGATTGCCTGCTCGTACGCACCTCGGGCCTGGAGCAACCGTGCCAGCGTGAGTCGTTCTGCCGCCATCGGTGCGGCCTCATCCCACTGATAGGACTCCCCGTCCGGGCCGCGCTCGAGCAGCGCGACGAAACGCTGCTCGGCATTCGCTGAATCGGCTCTCGTGGTGCTGCGCGCGAGCTGGACGAACGCCTCGAGCGACATTGCGCGTGCGAGCGCATAGCTGGAGTCGGGGTCGGCACCGCGGCGGCGAAGTTCTGCGGCGGCCGCTGCGGCCACGTCCACGCTGCCCGTCCGCATCTCGAGTATCCCCAACTCCCAGAGTCGCCGCGCGTACGGCAAGTTGGTGTAGTTCACACCGTACGTCGCGGCATCCGATGCGGCGACCGCGCTAGCCCGAGCGAGCAGCGCGGGCTCGAATGCTCCATCGAGCAGGAACAGCGATGACCCTGCACCCCAGCGGGCGACGAATGCATCGATGGTGGCAGATGCCAACGCCGGCTGACCACGGGCGAGGTGAATTGCCTGCAGGCCGAGCATGGCGGCGAATCGCCGGGCATCGGCTTCATCCGTCGCCGCCGTATCGATGGCCAGAATCGCGCGGAAGCCTGCGACCGCGCACTCGAGCTGCGCGCCACCACCGGCGAGTGTCTTCGATGCTGCGAGAAGGTAGAGCGGTTGCCGCGCGGCCTCGCCGTTCCAGTCTACCGCCGTCGCGCCCTTGGTCACGCAGGTCTCGGCGATCGTGAGCGGCGCAAGAAGGGGCGCATCAGGGTTTGCGGCGCGGAAGCGTGCCAGAAGCGCCTGCGCCGCGACCGTGTCGGCGCGACGAAGGCGTATCTCGATCGGATGCAGCAGTGCGCTCGCCGCATTGGTGTCGAGCATCCGTGCCCGCGAAAATGCGAGGTCTGCCAGTGAGTCGGTATTGCCAGCCAACGGCAGCAGGTGTGTGTACACCTCACCCAGCTGCATCCAGGCGACGGTCATATCCGGATCGGCCGCTGTCGCTGCATGCAGGTGAACGATCGCAGAATCGGCGTGCCCGGCGAGATACGCCGCGATTCCGACCGCAAGCTGGTGATAGCGTGGTGGTAACGGCTGCGTGAGTGCAACAGACACCATCGACGCAGCTTCAGCGCTCCGGTGATTCCAGGATGCCGCCTGTGCGCCACGCAACGCCGCCAGCGCAAAGGTCGAATCGAGCTCGATTGCCTTGCGGAAGCGCGTCAGCGCATCCGTCATCTGCACGCGACGGAATGCTGCTTCGCCAAGGAGGAAGCTGGCGACCGCACCAGGGCTGCGATCCTTCCAGTCCGCCGAAACGTCTCTGGTGCCGCCCGGGATCAGCTTCGGCAGGATGCCGCTCATGGCGCGAAGGCCCTGGCGCCATGGGTCCTTTGCGCTGCCGGTGGCTTCGCCCTGCGCCAGTACCGAGTCACCGCTGACATCATTCAGCGTGAGGTACACCTTCACGGAATCACCGCTCGGCACGAGCCTCCCGGTGATGAACGTGGCGCAGCGTTTCTCACGTGCCAGCCGGCGCGCGTCATCCGCTTCGAGCAGCCGGATATTCTCGCGATCCTTCGCGGCGAGCATCGACCACCCGTCCACCCAACGCAATGGCTCGGCCGCATCGAGTGCGTTGCCGATGATGGTGGCAACGTCTTCGCCCACCGCTTGTGCACCGCTGTAGCCGGCAGGCGTCACGAACGGGTAGACCATGACCCGATTCGGATCGAGCACCGCACTGGCACTTCCACCCATACGCCAGAGAGTGAGTGCCGCGATCACGGCTACCGCCGCGAGTACGCCACCCACGACGCGTGTTCGCTTGCGCCTTGCCAGTGCCGCGGTGGTCGGTCTCGCCGCCGTCGCGTCGCGCAGCGTCGGGTCCTTCAGCGCTGCCTTGAAGGCTGCGGCGTCCGCGAATCGATCGACCGGAATCTTCGACAGGGCAGTCATCACCGCCTGCTCGAGCTTCTCCGGCACGGTGTCGCGCACCGTGCGAATGCTCGGCACGGGATCCACGAAGTGCCGAGCCATCACGGCGCGTGCCGTCGGCGCGCTGAACGGTGGTCCGCCGACCAGCATTTCATAGAGCACGCAACCGAGGCTGTACTGATCGCTGCGACCGTCGAGCTGCGCATCGCCGGCCGCCTGCTCGGGACTCATGTACTCGGCGGTGCCGAGCGCAAAGCCCGACTCGGTCAGCTTGCGGTTGTCGGTCGTCTCGACGGCGCGCGCGATGCCGAAGTCAGCCAACATCGCATGCCCGTTTGCGATCAGAACATTCGATGGCTTTACGTCGCGGTGCACGAAGCCTTGCTTGTGCGCGTAGATCAGCCCGTCCAGCACTTCGGTGGCGATGGTGATCGCTTCGTCGATGGGGAGGGCGCCGGTTCGCTCCAGCTTCTGCTCGAGCGTCTCGCCGTCGATGAACGGCATGACGTAGAACGGCACCGACTCCGAGGCGAAACCAGCGTCCAGCACGGGGACGATGTGCGGGTGCTGCAGCTTGGTCGAGATCTGGATTTCGCGCGCAAAGCGTGCCGCGCCGAGCTGCATCACCAACTCGGCCTTGGGCGCCTTCAGTGCGACCGATACCCCGCGTGTGAGGTCGTGGGCGAGGTAGACCGTCGCCATCCCGCCCTCGCCGATCTGCCGTTCGATCCGGTAGCGGTTGGCGATCACGCCGGAGAGAGGCGGCCCGTTCACCGGCTTCGGATCACCAGGGAGGTTGGGCGTGGTCACAGGCTCAAGGATACGGCGCGGATGTAGCGCGAACCAGAGCAGCAGGCATTTGCTTCGACCGGCTCATCGCGCAGGCGTTGTCGTCGTATCAGTACCACGTCGACTTGTCTCGCACGCTCGATATCGGGTTGTCGCGTCTGGCGCGGACTCGGTGAGGTACCGCTGGCGTTCGGCCACTGTCATGCAGGTGCGGGCATTTCGAAATGCGGCGATCGCATCATTCGGATCGAGTGGATAGAGCTGGGCGGTCTGCTCGGCACTGGTGGCCAGCAGCCATCTGCCACTGGCGCTGGGATACAGCTCGCGGACTTCGCCTCGCCCGGCCGGCATCGAGACGAAGCCGCCCGACCCATCAGCGTTCCACAGCCGACCATCCACTTCGCCGGCGCCGAGCGTGACGATGCGTGTCCCGTCGCGCGTGAACTTCGCGACCTGAATCACCAGGCCTTTGGGTCGGATGGTGACGAGCGAGGTGCCCGTCGCGGTGTCCCAGACGCGGACCGTGCCGTCCTTGGCGGCCGAGAGCAGTCGCTGACCATCGGGGGAGAAGTCGAGCAGCTTTACCGCCTGCCGATGTCCTGCGATCAGGCGGCCGGTATCTGCGCCGGCGACCGTGAAGAGCCGAATGCTGCCGTTGCCGTAGCCGACCGCGATCCGGCTGGCGTCGGAATTGAATGCCACGGCTGTGGACCGGCTCGATCGGGGTGTCGTGATCGTGCGGAATGGCGTCGTCGTCGGCACGCGGTAGATCGCGGCCGGACCCGCGCGCAGGCATGCCGCCGCGAACTGACCATCGCGCGACAGCGCGGCGCAGCTATCCAACGGATCGGCGCAATCGTCGTCGCCGTCCTGACCGGCGCAGATGGAATCGGCGGGGAGAAGCTGCAGCGTCATCGGCGGTGATTTCGTGTCGACATCCCACACCAGCGCGCTGCCCTGATCGGTGATGGAGAGTGCGTGCCGACCGTCGGCGGCGAACTCCGTGGTGATCGCAAATGCGGTCGAGCTCGTCGGGACGTCCGCACGGGACGGGATTGTGCCGAGCGTCCAGAGTCGCCGCGTTCCGTCGTACAGGAGACCGCGCAGGCGGCGTCCATCAGGCGAAAATGCCAGCGTCCGCAGCGTCCCTGGCGCAGAGTCGATCATACGCTTCATCGAGACACTATCAAGCCGCTTTTGATACATAAGACCGTCCAGCGTACTCATCGCGATCGTTCTTTCGTCCGGCGAGAATGCCACCGCCGCGATGTTGCCTCCTTCGGGATGTTCGCTTTCGATGCCACCGCGTTCGGAGTAGATGGGTGGGTCTGGTAGCGACCAGAGCCGCACGCTGCCGTCTTTCGCGGCCGTGAGGACGCGACGCGAATCAGGGGCGAAGTCTGCCGCCACCAGCTCGTTCGTCTGGCCTGGGAGCGCGACGACCGCGCTGTCGAGCGACCAGATGGTAGCCTGAAACGAATACGGCGAGGTCGTGATGATCGAGCGACCGTCCGGGCTGAAATCGGCCGATTGCATCGCCTCGCCGTTGTGCCGGAATCGGCGGATGCGTTCGCCCGAGGTCGTATTCCACACCAGCATGCCGGTGTCGGTGGCAGTACTCACCAACATCGCGCCGTCGGGGCTCCAGCCGAGCGCCGCGATGTCGCCGGTGGCGCCGGAGAGCCGCAGGCTGCGCGACTTGACGCCCAGATCGAGCACGAAGAGTTGCGCGTTCCGACCGCCGACGGCGACGCGTTTGCCGTCCGGGCTGACCGCGATCCGCGTCGGTTCCTCGCGTCGCGGCAGTCGTACCGTGCGCGTCGGCTCGGCCACACCGACGCTGGGCCAGAATTGCACGCTGCTGTCGCGCATGATCGTCACGACCTGTCGATCGCCATCGGCGAACAGCGCCTCGTCCACGCCCACGAACGCTGGGGTGAGCATGTCCTTGCCGGTCTCAGGCGACACGCCGGCGACGAGGTACTTGATCTTCTTCGACTGGATCTCGGTTGGCGAGCCCGAGCCGTCGGTCGTCCAGATCTTCGCCGCACCGACATCGTACGTCACCAGCAGGCGTCTGCCGTCTCGGCTGAACTGCATCCGCAAGACGGGCGTCGCATCGCCCGGCAGCGTGACTGGAGCGCCGGGGCCGGTTCGTGGCCAGATGCGGATCGCGCCGTTTGCATCGCCGACGGCCAGACGATCACTGCTCGGCGAAAACTCGATCGCCGTCACCGGCATGTTCGGCTGCCGCAGCACCAGCGGTGACCCGGTGCCATCGGCGCGCCAGATCCGCACTTCATTGTCGATCACGGCGGTCGCCACCGATCGGCCATCGGGGCTGATCCGCGCCGCGACGACTTCATCGTCGGCGTTGAAGGTGGCCAGGACGCGAGGCCCGCGACGCAGCTCGAGTGCGGCGCCGAGCATCGCGAGACGGGTGGCGGCATCAGCCTTCTCGACGGCGGCGCTGTCGATGCTGCCGAGCAGCAGGCCGGCGATCATCGGATCCTCGGTCACCATCGAGGTGGCCGTGCGGACGATTGCCCCGATGCGAACCTGCTCGGCTCGTGCACTGGCTCGCAGGCCGCCCACGATGGCGACGATTCCGGCCGCGGTGATGGTGAGCAGCGCGCCGGCGACGGTTGCCATCGTGATCCGCCGCCCCCGGATGCTGCGCTGCGCGAAAGCCAGCTCTCGACGATTGAGCCACGGGGCCTTCTTCCGAACCAGCGGCGCCAGCTGGGCGCTGCGCGACGAGTCGCTCCACAACAGGCCGGATTTCGAGGTGGCGTCGGCTCGCTCCCATTCGGTGGCCGATCGCGTGAGCCGTTGCTGCTGCGAGAGCGCGAATTTCGCTTCGTTCTCTTCGCGCACCCATTCCATCAGGCGTCCCCAGCCACGGACCAGTGCATCGTGCGCCGGTTCGACGAATGCCTCGCCATCCGGTTCCTTCCCTTCGACGAGCAGTCGTGCGGCGGTGAGGCGCTGCACCACGTTGGCGGCGCGGGCATGTTCGTCCATGTCGGCAAAATCGAGTTCGGCATCCATCACTCGCCGCCGTGCGAGGCCACCACCTTCACCGGTCACCAGGCGCAGCATGACGCGACGCAGCGTGGCGCGATGTGCCGCGTCGAGCGCGGCGTACTCGGATTCGGCGCGCGAGCGAAGTGCGCCAGCGACTCCACCAAGGCCATCGTAGTCGGCGCGTGTGATGGCACGATCGCTGCTCTGGCGCTTTACGTAGGCGATGTACATCTCGCTCAACGCAAAGGAGAGCAGTGGCAACGCGCCCGGCGTCGTCACCACCTCGTCCAGCAGCGTGTCCACGAGGCTGGATGGGTCGAAGTACAACACTCGCGCGGCGGCCGGCTTCTCGATCACGTCGCGGAGATTCTGCCGCGACATCGGTGGCACGTTGTAGCGGCCCTCTCGCCACCGATCGCCGAAGGCGGAGCGGTCGAAATTGGGCTCGAAGTCGGTGCGGATCGTGACGACGATGCGCAAGCGATCGGCGTGCGCATCGGCGAGACTGGCGAGCAGCGCCAGCGTGCGATCGCGCTCGGCGCCGGAGGGCACGAGGGTGATCAGTTCCTCGAACTGATCGATCACCAGCACGACTTTCTTGTCGCCCTGTGCATCGAGGAGTCGCTGCATCACGGCAGTGACGCTCTCCGGAGTGGCGGCGCCGGCCGAGCCCTGACCGTCAACCGACAGTGCCTGTGCAAGCGCGATCAGCGGTGTTGACCCCGGGCGCACAATCGGCAACACCAGCCAGCCGCCGGCCGTGAGGCGAGGGACGACGCCGGCCTTCACCAGCGAAGACTTTCCTGTGCCGGATGCACCCAGCACCACGGTCAGTGGATTGGCTTCGACCTTCTTTCGCAGCGCTTCCGTTTCTGCATCACGCCCAAAGAACAGCGTCGCATTGGTGGCGTCGTGCGATGCGAGGCCGCGCCACGGATTGTTGTCGAAGGTGAGCGGTGGCGCCGGGGGCAGCGAGAGATCGCGGCCTGGAACGAAGAAGACGAACTCGCCCTTGTCGTGCTTCTTCAGCGGCCACAGTCGTGGCGTCTGCGTCTTGCCTGCGGCCAGTGCCGCGCTCTGCAGTGTCTCGTCGAGATAGAGATAGAGCTCGGTGGCCGTCACCAACCCGTCGCCACCCTCGCGCGGAATGACATCGCCCTTGCCGCTCAATCCATCGAACAGGGCGAGCGCGAATGGGGAATGTGCGCCATCGCCATCACGGCTCCCGAGTGCGCCTGCCGAGAGTTGGTCGATGGCCTTTTGGTCTTGCGAGGCGGAGGTGATCACCTGCCAGGCGGGGTCCTTCACGAACCGGTCATACTTCTCCTGATGCACCACCTCCACCACTTCCTCGGCGTCGCGTGTGCCCGACCACCGGAATGCGCCGGAAAAGCAGGAGTCGAGCACGACCAGCATGTGGCGGCAGCTGAGTCCAAGCAGCGCGTCGTGCACCAGCGGCATGTTGAGGTACGTGGACTCGTCACCGCGTCGCGCGTCCGCTGGAAGCAGGTAGCCGTTCGGGCCTTCGTCACTGTCGCGCGCCACACCATGGCCGGCGAAGTAGAAGAGCACGCGGTCGTCGACACCGACGCGCGCGGGCAGCTCCTTCGTCAGCAATTCCGTCAGGCGTGCCCGTGAGGCATCGGCGTCGATCAGCGTGGTGACATCGTAGCTGTGTTGCTCGGCCAGCAAGGTGGCCAGCCGTTGCGCGTCGTTGGCTGCGGTGCGCAGCTCCGGAATTCCGTTCGCGTAGCGATCGATGCCGATGACGATGGCAATCGAGTGGGCGAATGGGGGCGGCAATGTCATCGACGCGACGGGGCGCGGGAGACGGTAGTCAAAGGGGGCACGTCAATATC
Organism: uncultured Gemmatimonadaceae bacterium; assembly: GCA_963740355.1. GTDB lineage: Bacteria > Gemmatimonadota > Gemmatimonadetes > Gemmatimonadales > Gemmatimonadaceae > JACMLX01. The sequence goes on along the minus strand of CAVUDW010000003.1, from coordinate 2,047,882 downwards.
GTTGTGAGAGCATCGCTTACACAGCGGGCATTGTTTCCGGCACGGTCGCCTCGCTGATTTCGGTCATGATGAATTCTCCCCTGCTGATTTCGCGTTCTTCCTTGCGTGCGCCACGGATGGCCGCGCTGCTCGCCTGCCTGCTGGCACCGGTGTTGGCTGGCGCGCAGACGGTCCGCCTCTCTTTTCCGGCCAGCGTCAACGCCGGTCCGATCACTGGCCGCGCGTTTCTGTTCGTGGCCCGCAACGACAAGGCCGAACCACGCCGTCAATCCGGCTCCTCACGCAGCAGTGAGCCGTTTTTCGGCGTCGATGTCTCGGCGCTCAAGCCGGGGGAGGCCGTCACCTTCGACCCGACGGTGCCGGGTTTCCCGGTGGCGTCGCTCGATCGGCTGCCTGCGGGCGACTACTTCGTGCAGGGGATGATCGTGCCATACACGAAGTTCGCGCGCGCCGACGGTCACACGATCTGGGCCCACATGGATGCGGGTGAAGGACAGCGGTTCAACGCGGCACCTGGCTCATTGGTGAGCGAGGTGCAGAAGGTCCGCATCGATCCCGCACGCAAGACGACGCTTTCGCTGACGCTGACCAAGGTGTTGCCCGCCGTGCCGGGGCAGGCGGAGACGGAGTGGGTCAAGCGCGTACGCATCACCTCGAAGCTCGCCAGCGCGTTCTGGAATCATCCGATGCCGATGGGCGCGGTCGTGCTGCTGCCGAAGGGCTACGACCAGAATCCGACGCGCCGGTATCCGGTGGTGTACACGATCGGGCATTTCAGCGAACGGGCCCCGTTCGGCTTCACCTTCGAGGGGTGCGACACGCCAGAAACGGCGGCGGCGCGTACGGCACGTCTCGCACGCAGTGCACGCGAACCGGGCTGTGAATTTCAGAAGGCGTGGACATCAGGCTCGGTGCCGGAAGTGATCGCAGTGTTCATCCAGCACACGACGCCATTCTACGACGACAGCTACGTGCTCAACTCGCCGAACAACGGCCCATATGGCGATGCGATCACGCAGGAGCTGATCCCGGAAATCGATCGCCGATTCCGCACGGTGGCGGCGCCATATGCACGTATGCTGACGGGCGGATCGACCGGCGGCTGGGATGTGCTGGCGCTGCAGATTCACTATCCCGACGTCTTCGGCGGTGCGTGGTCGTTGTATCCTGACCAGCTGGATTTCCGCAACTACCAGTTCGGCAACATCTACGCCGACTCGAATGCCTTCGTGATGAACGATGGTTCGTGGCTGCCGCGTGAAGTGCCGTCCAGCCGCAGCGTGGAAGGGCTCACCGAGCTGACAGTGCGTGAAGAGAACGCCGCCGAGTTGGTGATTGCGTCGCACGGTCGTTCCGGCGGGCAGTGGGATGGATGGGCCGCGGCGTGGGCACCGGTCGGCGCCGATGGATATCCGCTCTCGCCGTGGGACAAGCGCAGCGGCGTGATCGATCGCGCAGTGGCTGACTCGATGCGCGCGCGTGGCTACGACCTGCGCGACTACGTCGAGCGAAACTGGCGCACGATCGGCCCGAAGCTGGTCGGCAAGCTGCACGTGGCCGTCGGGGACATGGACAACTATTTCCTCAACCTCGGTGTGTACCGATTCGAGACCTTTCTCGAGAGCACGAAGGAGCCAGGAAAGGGACCGTACTACGCTGGCACCATCGAATACGGTCGCCCACTCAAGCCGCATGGGTGGCAGCCGTGGAGCAATCAGGAACTGCTGCAGATCATGAAAAAGCAGATCGATCGGAATGCGCCGGTGCCGTGACGGCGTGCGCGACTCGTCTGGCCGCTCAGAGACGAATCGCGCGCACGGTGCCCAGGTCTTGTGGCGGTTGTTGAGGCGGCGGGCGGCGATCGAGCATCTGCATCAACAGGGTTGCCGTCACGCGACCTGACGCATCACTCGTGATTCGTCCGGTGAAGCTGCGGTCGAGATTCGGTGACTCGCGTTCGACGAATGACATCTCGCCCGTGACCTGGTCGACAGATCCGGAGCGGACGAAGTGAATCACGCCGCTCGAGCCGGTGATGGTGGTGTCTGCCACGAGAAAGTCGATGGCAGAGAGGCCGAGCGCCACGGCGGATACGGAATCGAAGCGATAGAGGCCATCGAATTGGTGCCCATTCGCCTGCACGACGACTGTGAACGACATTCGTCCATATCCGAAGGCCGTTGCCGCCACGGCCTGCGCGCCGGCGTCATGCAGAAATCCTTGCCAGCTCGCGAGCCCAAGGCTGTCGGTGACGACGGTGTCGCCACGTGTCGTGCCCGCCTGTGAAGCGGTCCGCGCAAAGATGACCTGCACCCCAGGCACTGGTTGACGGTTCGCGCGTTCAACGCGCACCACGAGCGGTTGCAGCGGGCGTTGGTGCTGCAACACCATCTGGTTTTCCCCGGAGATCAGCACCACGCGGTTGCTGAGCACGAGGGGTTCGGTGGTGTGGTGACATGAAGCCAGGGCCAGGATGCCCAGTAATCCTGAGGCGCGAGCGAAATGCATTCGAGTCCTCCGAAACCTCGGTTCGAGAGGTCGACGACTGAGGCACCCGGTGCCGTCGCCCTCCCCGACTTCCATGATAGGGCGGGGCGCCGCTGTCGCCGTCGGGGAACTCCCGCGCCCAGGCTGGGCGCGGCGGCCACGAGCCAAGGTTGACCCCCCTTCCAGACCGGACTACGGTGCAGTATGCGACTCCTCGTCCAGCACCAGAGCACCTGGGCCTATCCGTCGCCGGCGGCCCTCGGTCCGCACCTGATCCGGCTCCGCCCGGCCAGCCATACCCAGGCCGACATCGAGACCTACGGCCTGACGGTGTCGCCGGTAGGCGACATCCGCTGGCTCCAGGACCCGTACGGCAACTTCGTCGGGCGTCTCACCTATCCGGCCGGCACCACGGTGGAGTCGCTGCAGGTGGGCGTGGAATTCACCTGCGACATCAAGCCGGTGAATCCGTTCGACTTCTTCGTCGACGATCGCTGCAAGGACGCGCCGTTCACCTATCCAGCCGAGATGCTGCCGGATCTGGCGCCGTTCCTCGATCGCAACGAGGCCTCGGTCGCGGGTGGCATGTGGCTCGAGGAGTTTCTTGACACCTTGCCGCGCGATGGCGACACGGTGCAGCTGATCGTGAAGCTGAACGAAGCGGTGAACAAGGTCACCAAGTACGTGATTCGCGAGGAAGCGGGCATCTGGACGCCTGAGCAGACGCTTGCCGCTGGTCGTGGCAGCTGTCGTGACTCGGCGGTGCTGCTGATCGCGGCACTGCGTTCGCGCGGCTTGGCTGCGCGATTCGTGAGCGGCTACCTGATCCAACTCACCGATGACGGAATGATCCCCGGTGAGAAGAAAGGTGTGGCGACCGACGTGGTCGACCTGCATGCGTGGGCCGAAGTGTATGTGCCCGGTGGCGGCTGGATCGGGCTCGATGCCACGAGCGGATTGTTGTGCGGTGAAGGCCATATCCCGCTCGCCTGCACTGCATCTCCGCCGTTGGCGGCGCCGGTCGAAGGCACCAGCGACACGACCGCCGAGAGTGTGTTGTTCAGCATGAAGATCCAGCGTCTGGAGCATGAAGCGCATCCGACGCGTCCGTATGAGGAAGAGGTCTGGGAAGCGCTGCTCGACGCCGGTGATCGTGCCGACGCCGCGTTGCTGCAGGCTGGATTGTCGATGACGATGGGCGGCGAGCCAACCTTCAACGGTCGCGACTATCCGGACGCCCCGGAGTGGAACGGCGACGCGCTTGGCCCGCACAAGACGCGCATCGGGCGACGGTTCGCAGCGGGCCTGGCGCATCGACTGGCGCCTGGCGGCATCGTGATGGAGCGCGTCGGCAAGCACTATCCCGGTGAGAGCCTTCCGCGATGGGCGCTCGACATCATTGGCCGGACCGACGGCAAGCCGATCTGGCATGGCAAGACATTGGTCGAGACGAAGGGCGCGACGCCGCACCACGCGGCTCGATTCGCTGCTGCACTCGCGAAAAAGCTCGATCTGTCAGACTACGTCATCCCGGCGTTCGAAGATCCGTGGCGGGCCTTGCAGGACGAGGCCAGCCTGCCGGTGGATATCGATCCACGCACGGCGAAGCTCGATGATCCAGAGGAACGCCGTCGCCTGGCGCGACTGCTCGATCGCGGCTTGAGTACCGAAGCTGGTTTCGTGTTGCCGCTGACGCGATTCGATGGCCAGTGGCTCAGTGATCGGTGGACGTTCCGACGTGGCGAGTTGTACCTGATCCCGGGTGACGGTCCGATGGGCTTGCGGCTTCCGCTCAAGTCGCTTGGCGGTGGCTACGTCGCGTCGCCGGTGGAGCCGGTCGTCACTCCGCCCGATCCGCGCACGGAAGCATTGCGCGCGCATGAGGCCAAGCAGCGCGAGACGATGACGGCGATGCTGCAGCGGTTGGTGCAGTCGCGCAGCGCCACACCAGCGGCGTTGCTGCAGGCGCAGGGGACCAGTGTGCTCGGCGCCGCGATTGGCACGGCACTCTGCGTCGAAGAGCGCGACGGTGCGGTGCGTGTGTTCTTCCCGCCGCTCGAATCGGCGGACGATTTTCTCGCGCTGCTGGCGATCGTCGACGAGACGGCGCAGACGCTTTCGATGTCGGTGGCGCTGGAAGGGTATCCGCCGGTCTCGACACCGGAGCTGAAGAAGTTCTGCGTCACGCCTGATCCTGGCGTGCTGGAAGTGGCGTTGCCGCCGGTGACCACAGTGCGCCAGCATGCGGAGCTAGTGGACGCCGTGTTCGACGTTGCGCTGCACGCCGGCTTGCACAGCGAGAAGTACCTGCTCGATGGGCGCATGGCCGGCAGCGGCGGTGGCAATCACGTCACGTTCGGTGGTCCTGAACCGCTGCAGAGCCCATTCCTGCAGCGTCCCGACCTGCTGGCGAGCCTGCTCACCTTCCTGCAGCATCATCCGTCGCTGTCGTACATGTTTTCGGGGCTCTTCGTCGGCCCGACATCGGAAGCGCCGCGCATCGATGAGGCGCGGCACGATGCGCTGTATGAAATGGAGATCGCTCTCGAGCGTGCGCACGATCGCACACAGCCGTCGCCGCCGTGGCTGACCGACCTGTTGTTCCGGCACCTGCTGGTGGACGTGGCAGGCAACACCCACCGCGCGGAAGTCTCGATCGACAAGTTGTACGATCCGGGGACGCCGTTCGGCCGACAGGGCATCGTCGAACTGCGCGCCTTCGAGATGCCATCGCACCCGCGCATGATCACGGCGCAGGCGCTGCTGGTGCGGTCACTGCTGGCCTGTTTCTCGAACGAACAGTACAAGGCGCCGCTGGTTCGGTGGGGCCAGACGCTGCACGACCGTTTCCTGCTGCCGACGTACCTCTGGCGCGACTTCGAAGATGTGCTGGAATTCCTCGACGCGAAGGGTTTCCCGCTACCTGCAGCGGCATACACGCCCTTCGTCGATTTGCGCTGCCCGTTGGTGGGGACGATGGAATCCGGTGAAGTCACGCTCGAAGTGCGCAACGCCATCGAGCCGTGGATGGTGCTTGGTGAAGAGTCGACGCCGTCGGGCACGTCGCGCTACGTCGATTCGTCGATGGAACGGATCGAGGTGCGGCTGACGGGCGCCGTCCCGGAACGTCATCTGGTGCTGGTGAATGGCCATCAACTGCCGATGCGCGCCTCTGGCACGGCGGGGGAGCGCGTCGGTGGTGTGCGCTTCCGCGCCTGGGCGCCGCCCCACAGCCTGCATGCGCATCTTGGCATTCATCACCCGATCCGGATCGACATCGTCGACAGCTGGTCGAAGCGATCACTCGGCGCCTGCGCCTATCACGTCTGGCATCCGGAAGGGCGTGGGTTCGAGTTGGCGCCGCTGACGCGCATGGAAGCCGCTGCTCGTCGAGCGCAGCGGTTCACGCGCGCCGAGCCCCTGCGTGCGCCGGTGAATGCGCGCGTGGTCAGTGCGCATGATGACGCACCGTACACGTTGGACCTGCGACGCTTCAACATCGATCGTCCGCCACCACCACCTGACGCGCCGCTGGTGTAGCGGCAATCGCAGTCGCTGCACCGACCGAAACGTTTGCCGCTCCTCTCCCGCCTACCCGCAAGAGTGTGATGCCGATGACCAGTCTGTTCGAGCGGTACAAGACACACGCGGGCACGTACGACGAGTTGTTCGAGGCATCGGGGCAGCCTCGCGAAGGGTTTCAGCGCGTGCTCACCGCACTCGGCGCGTCCACCCCGGACGAATTTGCGCGGTCGCAGGCACTGGCCGAAATGGCGCTGCTGAATCAGGGCGTGACATTTTCCGTGTACGCCGACAATCGTGGCACGGAAAAGGTCTTTCCCTTCGACCTCGTGCCACGCATCGTCGCCGCGCGTGACTGGACGAAGCTCGAACTCGGGCTGACGCAACGCGTGCGTGCGCTGAGCGCGTTCCTCGACGACGTGTACGGGGAGCAGAAGATCCTGCGCGATGGGGTGATTCCCACCGAGCTGGTACTCGGCGCGCAACAGTATCTGCCCGCGATCAAGGGAGTGAAGCCGGCCGGCGGTGTGCGCGTGCACATCTCTGGCATCGACCTCATTCGCGATCCCGAAGGGGCATTCCGTGTGCTGGAAGACAACGTGCGAACGCCGTCGGGGGTGTCGTACGTGGTCGAGAATCGGCAGGCCACCAAGCGCATCTTCCCGCGACTGTTCGAGCAAGCGTCGGTGCACGGCGTCGATCACTACGCATCGCGACTCGGCGAAACGCTGCGGTCGGTGTCGCCGCGCGATCCCGATGAATCGTGCGTCGTGGTGCTGACACCTGGTTCGTACAACTCCGCGTACTTCGAGCACAGCTTCCTCGCGCGGCAGATGGGCATCGAACTGGTGGAGGCGCCGGACCTGTTCGTCGAGAATGACCGGGTGTTCATGCGAACCACGCGCGGGCCCAGGCCGGTCGATGTGATTTATCGACGAACGGACGAACTGTTTCTCGATCCCGAGGTCTTTCGCCCCGATTCACTGCTCGGCGTTCCCGGCTTGATGCGTGCCTGGGCTGCCGGCAACGTGACGCTGGCCAACGCGCCCGGGAATGGCGTGGCGGATGACAAGGCGATCTATCCCTTCGTGCCTGACATGATCCAGTACTACCTGTCAGAGGCGCCGCTGCTGGATCAGGTACCGACCTACGTCTGCCTTCGCGATGCCGATCGTCGGTATGTCGTGGAGCATCTGTCGGAGCTGGTAGTGAAGGCGGTGGACGAATCGGGAGGATACGGCATGCTCATGGGACCGCAGGCATCAAAGGCGGAGCTCGAAGTCTTCCGGAAGCGCATCGAGGCTGATCCGAGGAAGTACATCGCGCAGCCACGCATCGAGCTCTCCACCTGCCCGACGTGGGACGCCGAGCGCCGGTGCATGGAACCGAGGCGGGTGGATCTGCGGCCGTATATCCTGACCAGCAAGGAAGGGCCGTGGGTGCTTCCTGGCGGACTGACGCGCGTGGCGTTGGTACCGGGGTCGTACGTCGTCAACTCGTCGCAGGGCGGCGGGTCGAAGGACACCTGGGTGCAGAAGGTGGTGTCATGATCTCACGTGTCGCGGATTGCTGCTTCTGGTTCGGACGGTATCTCGAGCGCACCGAAGCCACGGCTCGGTTGCTCTACATCACACGCAACCTCTCGCTGGACGGCGCGCTCGAGCCGCGCCAATGCTGGTTGCCGGTGGTGATCGTGAGCGGTGAGGAGTCGCGATTCATCGAGAAGTTCGGCGAGGATGTGCCGAACGAGATCATCGGCAAGCGCGTCGAGGACTACATGAGCTGGGATACCGACAACCTGTCGTCGATCCAGAGCTCGGTGGCCGCCGCGCGAGAGAATGCCAGGTCGATTCGTGAGGTGATCAGCCTCGAGGTCTGGGAAGCGGTGAACGAGATGTACCTCTGGCTTGGCAGTGATCTCGCGCGCACCGAGTACCACAATGCGCGGTACTCGTTCTACAAGCGCTTGCGTCAGGGCTGCCAGCTGATCTCGGGCCTGCTACGCTCGACGATGCTGCATGAGTTGCCGCTCAACTTCGTCTGGCTCGGCATGCTGCTCGAGCGCGGGTCACAGACCGCGCGGGTGGTGGATGTACATCACCACGCGCTGATGCTCCGGGAGCGGACGCATCAGGTCGTCGAGACGGCGCTCTGGTTGTCGCTGCTGCGGGTCTGTTCGGCGTATGAGCCGTTCTCGAAACGGAATCGTGGGCGCGTCACCGGTGTTGCGGTGGCGGCGTTTCTGCTGTTCGAGCCGATCTTCCCGAAATCCATTGCGTACAGCGTGCACGAGGCGTGGTGTCGGTTCTCGGTGATCCGTCCCCCGGAGCAGGCTGATCTGCCCGGTGGATCGACGTACGAGCGACTGCACGCACTCGACCGTTGGGTGACGGAACGTGCGGCGGAGGGCACGGGTGGCGATATTCATGCCTTGCTCACGCATGTCGTCGACGAGATCGCGGCGATTTGCACGGGGCTGAGTCGAGAACTCTTCGGCCAGACCTCGGCCCCCGCGATGGAGTCTGCGCAGTAATGCCGAAATACCTCGCGATGTCGTTTGAAGGCGACTTCGCACCGTCGTTCGATTTGCACTGCTTGCGTCCCGGTCGTCGGCCCCCCGATGGCTGGGGCATTGGCTATTACCCCGGCGGCGGGCCGTCGGCGGCCGTGCTGAAGGAGCCGACGCCGCCGCATGGCAGCATTCGCAGTGAGCTGATCAAGGCGTGGGAGCATCTCGAGTCGTCGCTGTTCGTGCTGCACATTCGCGTCGCGACCTGGGGACCGGTCACCGATGCCAACACCCAGCCCTTCTCGCGTAGTTGGGGAGGACGCGACTGGTTGATCGCGCATGGTGGCAGCCTCACTGGCCGACTCGAACCGCGCGCTGGCGCACGCTTCGAAGCTGTGGGTTCGACCGATACCGAGCAGATTTTCTGCGAGTTGCTGGAGCGCATCGCTGATCGCGGCTGGAAGAGCCTCGGTGACGCCGATCCCGAAGTGTTGCGCGGTTGGTTTGCGGAGCTGAATCGGCAAGGGTCGATGACCACCTGCATCAGCGATGGTCGCGACCTGATGGTGTACGCCGACAATCTCAGTGTCGGCAATGTGTTCGTGTGGGAGATCGTGCCGCCGTACGCAAAGCTCAAGTTCGGCGACGAAGACCTGACGGTTGACCTGACGCAGCGTGGCGCGAAGAGTCGGAAGGGCGTCGTGATCTCGTCGGACCCGCTCGATGTGGAAGGTATGCCCGATGCGAAGTGGCGCCTGGTCGCGCCGGGACACCTGCTGATCATCCGGCAGGGTGCGGTGCGTGTGGAAGTGGCGCCTGCCGCAGTCCCGGGCACGGTCACGGCTCCCGATGCTGTCATCACCGGCATGGTGGCCACCACCGTCATTCCTCATCCGATCGCGTCGCCGTCGCGCCAGCTCGAGGTCAGCCATCGCACGGTGTATCGCTACAAGCGCGCGGTCGAGCGGAGTACACACAACCTGCGACTGGTGCCGGTGCATGATCACTTGCAGCATGTGCTGAAGCACGAAGTCACGATCACGGTGGATGGACAGCCGCTCACCACGGTGCAAAGTCGCGAGTACGAGGATGTGTTCGGGAATCGCGCGCAGCGGCTGCTGATCGAGCGGCCCTACACCGAACTGGCGATCGAATCACGGGCGACGGTCGAGTTGCTCGATTCCGATCCGCTGTCATTCCGGCCGTTGCGTGTTCGGTCGTCGATTCCGCTGGTCTGGATGCCGTGGCAGAGGCAGATCCTCGAACCGTTCCTGTTGCCGCCGGAGCTGCCGGAAAGCCAGCTCGACGAGTTACTCGACTACGCCATGAGCTTCGTGAAGCGCAACGACTCCGACCTGTTGGAGACGCTGCTCGACATCAACAGCTCGATCTTCCGCGAGTACGCGTATCGGCAGGGCACGACGACGGTGACGACGACGCCGTTCGAGGTCTACGTCAATCGATATGGTGTGTGCCAGGATTTCACGAACCTGTTCATCTGTCTTGCGCGGCTGCTCGGTGTGCCGGCGCGATATGTGTGCGGCTATGTGTACACGGGACCGAAGCACGAGAATCATCGGCAGTCCGAAGCATCACACGCGTGGGTGCAGGTGTACCTGCCTGAAGTGGGCTGGAAGGGGTTCGATCCCACCAATGGCATCCTGACGCAGACCGATCATGTTCGGGTGGCTGTGGGTCGCAACTATGTCGATGCCACGCCGACGTCGGGGACGATCTATGTCGGTGGTGGATCGGAGACGCTGGAGGTGTCGGTGGTGGTGGAGCCGGCGGCTCCTGTCGTAGTCGAGCAGTTGGAACCGGACGCGTTGATTCACGGCTGAGAGCCGCCTGCGCCTGATCTACCCCCTCTCTCTCCGTGGCGCCCACTTCGTGTGTAAGTAGGCGCCGCCGCGAAGGGCGCCAAGGCGGGGACAGTCTGCCTTGGCGCCAGGGACTTCAGTCTGCGTGTCGTTTTCGCCTACCTGTCGATGAACAGTCCGATCAGCGCTCCGAGCGCGCCGCCGGCGGCTCCACCGACAGCGATGGGCACCAACGGCACGTAGCAATCGTCTCGACTGCATTTCGTCGCCATGAGAATACCTCCGGCCAGTGCGCCCGCGATTGCACCAAAGCCAGCGTAGGTTCCGCGGCTAGAAACGACTGCCGTGTCAACGATGAACGTCGGTGGCCGCGAGCCGGCCGCGACGGTTCTGGATGCTCCCCGAAGCTCCAGAAACTCTCTCTGCGGCGGCTCCGTAGCGCTCCGTCTGACGACGCTTCCGCCAGCCTGCGCAATTGATTGCGCCTTCGCCTGCTGTCCTGCAACAAGCAGGACAGCGAATCCGACCAACCAGCGATTCCGATTCAGGAGCACGTTGGGCATTACGATTTGGTGCGGCGAATGGAGACGTAATAGGTTGGATGCCGTGGCGAAATGTCTGGCAGAGGCGAGATTGGCGAAATTCTTCAAGCCGAATGACGGTCTCTCAGACCTCGTTTAAACACATAGAATTGCTAAACTGTATTCGGCTCTTGTCAACTCGAAATGTGTTTGACCTCTTTCAGGTCGCACCGTTGAGTTCAACAAAAACGCGTCGCCTGCGTCACGGTTCCGAAAGGTGTGGGCGTCAGTGGCGTTACCCTCGCCTGTCAAGAACTCTGGCGCCGATATCATTTGGTTGGCAGCTGTATTGTTCCGATAGAACTGGCCGACTTCTCACACTCCCCATTCAGCGATGCCCATCATCGATCCGCGCCTGCTCGCCTTCATGGCTGAGGCCGAGCAGTTTTGCGATTTGCTCGATGCGCATGATGCGATCAGTGCACGTGGGCTGATCGTGCGCGTGCATCGCCATCTGGTGCGCCTCTACGCCGCGGTGCTGGAGCTGCCGGATCGGGATGCCTTGATGCCGGCGGAGGGTGACGAGGTCGAAGAGAATGTGCCGATTCCCGACGGCAGCGGACGTCGACCGTTGATCACCCTGGAGCAGCGCGAGGCGTTGCGCCGGTCGCTGGCGAAACAGCTCGGTCGCGATGATGAGTCATTCGACATCGCGGTGCTGACGGAGTCGACGCCGGAGGTGATTCCGGTGTCGTTGGCTCAGGCGTTGGCCGCAATCCACCAGGATTTGCGCGCCGGGCTGTCGTCGGCCGAGACACAGGGGATCGCGTTTGGCCTGTGGCACTGGCGCACATTCTTCGAGACCAGCTGGAATCCGAACCTGGGAACGGCGCTGCGAATCCTCGAAGCGCTGGCGCGACGAGATCGCCTCTGGCCGTCCACCTCACTGGTCCAGTAAGCCGCCGTCCGTCGATCGACCTGTAGCAACACGCCGTGACGGATGCGTCCCTCCGCCGTCGTTCCGGTGTGCGAGGCGCAGACCACGTCGTGAACGATTCACACCCAAGTGCCAAACCGCATGAATGATCGGAAATGGCTGCTTTGGCTTGGCCTGGCGGTGCTGGGATTGCTCGTCGTGTCGGGCCTCCAACCGTACGAACGCTCGACCTGGTACATGGAGGTCGCGCCGATCTTCATCGCGGCGCCTGTGCTCTGGCTGACGCGGAAGTCGTTCCCGCTCACTTCGCTCCTCTATGTGCTGATCGCCTGCCACGCCGTGATCCTGCTGGTCGGAGGCGCGTACACCTACGCCCGTGTGCCGCTCGGTTTCTGGGTGCAGGACGCGTTTCACCTGTCGCGCAATCCGTACGACAAGCTGGGGCACTTCGCACAGGGGTTCGTGCCGGCGCTGGTGGCGCGGGAGATCTTCATCCGCCAGGGGATCGTGCGGCCCGGGCGTTGGCCAGCGGTGCTGGCCGTGGCCATCGCGCTATCGGTGAGCCTGATCTACGAGCTGATCGAGTGGGGTGCAGCCGTCGCGCTCGGGCAGGGAGCCGACGCGTTCCTTGGCACACAGGGCGACCCGTGGGACACCCAGAGCGACATGGGCATGGCGTTCCTGGGCGCCGTGGTGGCGATGGTGCTCTTTGCGCGGTGGCAGGATCGGCAGATCGCGAGGTTGACGAAGCCGTGATCCGGTGACCAGTTGAAGCTCTCTGCGCGGGATTCCGCGCGGGGCCCGCGCTGAGACGCGATCGACGCTCCTGTCCCGCATCCCTCGATCATGCCTTCGCACCACATCGCGCAGTTGAACGTTGGCCGGTTGCTGGCGCCGCTCGACTCACCTGAAGTGGCGGACTTCGTCGCACAGCTGGACGTGATCAATGCCCTGGCTGATGATGCGCCGGGCTTCGTCTGGCGGCTGCAGACCGACGAGGGTGACGCCACCGAGCTCCGTCCATTCGACGACGATCGCGTGATCGTCAATTTTTCGGTGTGGGAGAATATTCCCGCGTTACACGACTTCACATACCGCACCGCGCACGCCGCGGTGATGTCACGGCGTCGCGAATGGTTCGAGCGGATGGGCGACGCGACGCTGGTGTTGTGGTGGATCCCGTTCGGTCACATCCCGACGATCGAGGAGGGGTTGGAGCGGCTGGAGCTGTTGAGAGCCGAGGGGCCGTCGCCGGCGGCGTTCACGTTCAAGACGAAGTTTCCGGCGGCTGGGCGGTGAAGGGGCGTCCATCCTCGAGACGGTAGACGCCACCTGTGGGTCGACGCTTCAGCTGAGCGGACGCCGACCGACGCAACGGATCGCATGTCTCAACGCGATGGCTCTCATTGACCAGCAGCCCTCGCGCCGGCGCATCGGGTCAACCTTCGATGGCGCGATTCTGCTGCTCGAGTACATGAACCCGCGTCTCGAGATCGGTCATACGCGACTCGATCGTCGTTCCCTCTCGCACCGGCGCAATTTCGGCGTTGGGCTCGGCCGATCCAGTCGGTCTGATCAAACTGTTTGACGCAATCACGGCAGGACTCGCGAGCGCCGGCGTCAGCGCACGCGGCAACGTGACACCGCCCGATCGCACGGAAGGCACGCCGCGCCGCGACAACTGCAGCACCAGGCGACCAGGCCAGCCAAGCCAGAAGAGACGAAAGATCCGCTCGCCGATGGACCGACGCAGCGGGCTGCGTACCAAGCCGACGATCGCCATCCCGCGCGTGATATTGGCAGAGTAGAGCATCACCACGCCGGGACGCGACACCCGGAATACCCCGGGTTCGATCAGCGTACGCTGGAAACTGCGCACGTACCACTCCATGATCCACGTGCTCGCAAGCAGCACGGCCAGGATCCCGATCTGCTTGCGACGACGCGCAACTATTGTCGCATCCGCGCGCAACTGTGCCCGGTCGGCATCGTGGTCGTCGAGTATCGTGGCCAACCCGCGCTGGACCTCTGCCACGCCGAATCCGCGCAGCGCGAGACGCCGCGCCATCTGGACCGTCTGCGCCAGTCGCGCCCAGACCACGGCGCCGAACAACACGACCGGCAGGATGACTTCCAGGTCCCACTGAAACCTGGCGGTCAGGAAAAAGTAGAAAAGCACGCCTATCACCGTGCCGCCCAACAGCACCAGTCCTGCAGTCGCTGCCTCCTCGCCGAAGACCCGGATCGGCAGTGGCACCTCCGGCGCAACGACCTGCGCCGCGTCGAGCGTATCGACCAGCGCTTCCGCGCTGGCGAAGCGCTCATCCGGATCCTTGCGTAAGCAGCGGTCGATTGCCGCGGCCAAGGGCGCTGGCAGGTCGGCGCGCTGCTCGCCAATCGGTGGAATCGTCTCGGTGATCTGTCGAACGATGATCTTCTGTGTGCTCTCGCCGCTGATGGCCAGTTTGCCCGTCGCCGCGAACCACGCCACAAGCCCGAGTGAGTACAGGTCGCTGCGTCCACTCAGTTCGTCGCCCGCCGCCTGTTCAGGGCTCATGAACTCCGGTGTGCCAACTACCTCGCCGACCCGCGTCAATCCTTGCACGACAGTCTGCGTGGTGATCGTTCGTGAGATACCGAAGTCCATCAGCAACGCGCGGCCAGTGGCGCGCTCGAGCATGATGTTATCGGGCTTGATGTCGCGATGCACGACACCGCGCCCGTGAGCATAGGCCAGCGCGTAGCCGACATCCTGCAACAGCCGCACGATCTCCTTCACGCTCATTGGGCCGCTGCGCTTCACGCGATCCGCGACGCTCTCACCCTCGACATACCCCATCGCGAACGCCAAAAGTCCCGGGCGATCCTCGATGCCGAAGACCGGCACGATATTCGGGTGCGAAAAACTGGCGGCGGTTCGCGTCTCGCGCAGGAAGCGTTCACGCAAGTCAGGTACTGTCGCGAACTCCTGCGGCAACACCTTGATCGCCACCGAACGATCGAGCTCGATGTCGCGTGCGAGGTAGACCGCACCCATGCCTCCACGCCCCAGCAGCCTGTCGATGGCGAACCGGCCCCGTAGGGCGTCGCGTAGTGTGTCGAGTGACGAATCGGCCGCAATCATCCGCGGTCAAGCTCCCCGATCAACGCCAGCGACGCCGGTCGCGGGCGTTGTGGACGTGCCGCCGTCCGGGCAACGTGAGGCGACGACGTTGCGGCCAGCCCAAGAGCCAGCGTGGGGAGCACGTGCATCGTGGACCGGGATCGTGGGTGAGGGCTCTCGCGTTTCACATAATTAGCGCGGTTGCAGCAGCATGTGGCAAGCGGCATTCTTGAGCCACGTGTCTCGGTGGCCGAGTCACATAGCTCTCCCCATTGCCCCGGTCCGGAATGTCGCGTCGCTGTCTGCTGCCTGCACTGCTGCTCCTCTGCGCTGTCACCGCACGCGCCCAGGGCACACCCGCGCGCGTGGATCGCGCCGAGCACCGTGAATTCACGATCGCGAACTTCCGCACCGAGGGCGGTGTCACGCTGCCGTCGGCGCGCGTGGTGTATGGCACGTACGGCCACCTGAATGCGGCCCGCGACAACGTCGTGCTGCTGCCGTCGCACTACATGGCAAATCATCACGGCTACGAATGGCTGATCGGCCCCGGTCTGGCGCTCGACACGACGAAGTTATTCCTGGTGGCGACTGAGCTGTTCGGGAACGGATCGTCGTCGTCACCGAGCAATACGCCGGAGCCATTCCACGGCCCACGATTCCCCGTGACGAGTATCCGCGACAATGTCGAGGCGGTCCATCGACTGCTAATGGAGGATCTGAAAGTCACCCACCTGCGCGCCGTGATCGGCTTCTCGATGGGGGCGCAGCAGGCGTTCCAGTGGGCGGTGAGTTATCCGTCGTTCGCCGATCGCATCGTGGCGACGTCCGGAACGGCCAAGACCTACGGGCACGGTATCGTACGCCTCGAAGGACAGATCGCGGCGCTGACGGCCGATTCGACCTTCCACGGCGGCGACTACGCGTCGCCGCCGAAGCAGGGATTGGCGGCGTTCGGCATGGTGTGGGCGGCCTGGTTGTATTCGCAGGAATGGTGGCGCCGAGAACTGTGGCGCTCCGCCAGCGCGCCGGGCACCACCTTCGAGCAATACATGAACGGCTTCCGCACGCGCTTCAGCGCTGACGCCAACAACTACATCCTGCAGGCCCACACGTGGGAGCGGCATGACGTCGGCACCACGCCAGGGTTCAACGGCGATGTCGAGCGTGCACTGAAGTCGATCACTGCACAGGTGCTGTACATGCCGTCGGAAACCGATCTCTATTTCCCGGTCGGCGATGCTCGATACGAAGCGCAGTTCATTCCGCACGTGACGTTGCTGCCGATTCCGTCGCTCTGGGGTCATCCGGCGGGTGCCGGCGCAAATCCAGCGGACAAGGCGTTTCTCAATCAGGCGATCAGTCGCTTCCTCGCCGGCGAAAAGGTCGGCGGTGGTTCCTGAGCGACTCGACATGCGCCGCCTGCGGAGAGCGGCCGTTGCGCTGGTGACGGTGCTCAGCGCGTCAGGCGCGTGCGCCCAGCGCGCTGCGCGGGTCTCCGGAGCGGGCGCGGTCCTGTCGATCACCGATCAGCATGTACGGCATCGCATCCAGCTGCCGGCGTCGGTGAAGGTGGACATGGACACGGTCGAGGTCATCGATTCACAGAACATTGGGGCGCTGACCTACCTGCTGTTGATCGTGAGCGGTCCCTCAAAACGCAACGGACTTGGTGCGGGTCAGTGCGGCGCCGGCGTGGAAACCGGGATCGTCTGGCTGCGGCTTTTCAATTGGCGGATCGAGCAGAGCCAGTCGCAGCTGGTGGCATCGTGCTGGACGGACAGTGAGATCCTCGAGCCGCTGCAGATCACCGACGAGGCCATCAGTCTCAAGTACATGGTGATGCGGCCCGAGCAGACGACACTGCGTTTGCGCTACGATCGCACGAAGCCGGAACGCGGCTTCGAGATCGGGCCCGCAGCCAGCGCGAAGTAGAGCAGCGTGAAGTAGAGTAGCGCGCCGCGGCCCGATCGCTCCAGCATTCCGGAGCCGCGTCGTTCTGACACACCTGCGGCGCGTGAAGAATGCTCGGCCGTTACGCGCGAATCTCGATTGCAACCATTTCACGTGCACTTACGTCTCAGGCGTACACCCAGCCTGAGGAGTCGCGCGTGTTGTTCCCAATGCTTGCCCTGCTTGCCGCTTTCCAGGAAGTGGGCGCACCTGCAAATAGCACGCAGCCCACACCGCGTCCGTCAGCACCTGCTGCCGCCACCGTTGCCGCTGCGCACGCTGCTCAGGCGCCGACCATCGACGGAAAGGACGACGACGCGGTCTGGCGCACCGCCAGCACCGTCTCCGACTTTCGGCAGTTCTCGCCCAAGGTCAACGGCGACGCGACCTTCCGCACCGAGTTCCGCGTCGCCTATGATGCGAAGAATCTCTACGTCTTCGCGCGCATGCACGATCCGCATCCGGACAGCATCATGCATGCGTTGTCGCGGCGCGATGTGCGCGGGCCGTCGGATCAGGTCAAGATCATCATCGACAGCTATGACGACAAACGGTCGGGCTTCCAGATGGCCGTCAACCCGGATGGGGTGAAGCGCGACTACTCGATCAGCAACGACTCGGATGAAGACGACTCGTGGAATGGCATCTGGGATGTGGCCACCAAGGTTGATGATCGAGGATGGACGGCCGAGTTTCGCGTTCCGCTGTCGCAGCTCCGGTATGCCGGCAGTGGCAATCACACCTTTGGGTTCGGCATCTGGCGCGACATCGAGCGGCTGAATGAGCGTGATGCGTGGCCGGAGTATTCCCCGGTGCGCAACGGTCTCTCGTCGCAGCTTGGCCGGCTGGCTGGGCTGGATGGCATCACCAGTGCTCGACACATCGAGGTCACGCCTTACGCCGTGACGAAGAACGAGCAGCGCATCAAGCCCGACGGATTCGGCCGTAACCAGAAGCTGACGCTGGGCGCCGACGTCAAACTCGGCATCACGCCCAACATCACGCTCGACGCCACAGTGAATCCCGACTTCGGCCAGGTCGAGGCGGATCCGGCAGTGCTGAACCTCTCGGCGTTCGAGAACTTTTTCGCCGAGCGGCGGCCGTTCTTCGTCGAAGGGACCGGGTTGTATCAGTTCCAGCTCAACTGCTACATCGTGGTCGATTGCAGCACCAACGAAGGGTTGTTCTACTCGCGGCGCATCGGGCGTTCACCGTCGCTACGCGGGCAGTATGGTGATGAACGGACAGCCAACGCGACGCCGATCGCGCTGGCGACCAAGCTGACTGGCCGCACCTCGTCTGGATTTTCGTTCGGTGTCCTGGACGCCGTCACGCAACGTGTGACTGGTCCGCAGGATCGCACCGTGGAGCCAGGCAGCAACTATGCCGTCTTGCGCGGTCAACAGGATCTACGGGGCGGCGAGACGAGCATCAGCGTGATCGGCACAGCGGTCAATCGCTCACTCGATTCGCTTTCGACTCCCTTCCTCAGTCGGTCGGCGTATGTCGGCGGCCTCACGTTCCGGAATCGCTTCCACAAGAAGCAGTATGAGTTCGCTGCGCAGTTCACGGGATCACAGGTGTCGGGTAGTGACGACGCGATCTCGCGTGTGCAGCGCAGCTCGGTGCACTATTTCCAGAGCCCCGATGGCAACACCGCGCTCGATACCACGCGCACGTCGTTGGGAGGCTATGGAGGGCAACTCAAGTTTGGGAAATACGGCGGCGGCATCACGCGCTTCGAGACGAGCGTCGTGCGGCAGTCATCGGGCTTCGAGGTGAATGACCTCGGATACCTGCGACGCGCGGACCTGACCGATTGGAGCACTTGGGGTGCACTGAGCTTCCGCGATGCCAACAAATACTTCCGCTGGGCGCAGGTGAACGGCAATCACTGGGAGCGCTGGAACACCGCCGGCACGCGACTGAGCAACGCGGTGAACTTCAATGGGCATCTTGGCTTCCTCAACAACTGGGATGCACACCTCGGCGGGACCATCGACGGCTTGACGGCGATCTATTGTGATCGGTGCACACGCGGCGGGCCGGTGCTTCGGGCATCTCGGGGCTTTTACCCGTGGGGCGGCATCAACACGGATAGCCGGAAGCCGATTTCGGCGGGCTTCTTCGTCAACCTCTCGCGCCGCGATGAAGGCCGCACGACGGGCACGAGTTTCAGCCCGTATGTGGTGTTTCGTCTCTCCACGCGGATGGCACTCAATGTGGGTGTCGACTACGGCGACAACAGTGACGATGCGCAGTGGTACGACAACGTCACCGATGCGCAGGGTGTGACGCACTACACCTTTGCCCACCTCGATCAACGCACCATCTCGACCAGCATTCGCTTCAACTACACGGCGATCCCGAGCCTGACGTTCGAGTTCTACGGGCAGCCGTTCGTCACCACCGGCACGTACAGCGATGTGCGCGAGCTGAGCGCGACCCCGCGCGCGGCGGCGTTCGCCGATCGCTTCACACCGTTCGTGCCACCGGTCGGCTCACCGACAGCCTTCCGCTATGTGCAGTTGCGCACCAACGCCGTGGCACGCTGGGAGTATCGTCCCGGCTCGACGCTGTTCGTCGTCTGGGCACATGGCCGCGAGGCGTCATCGGGCGAAAATCTCAACCAGAGCTGGTCGCGGGATTATCGCGATCTGTTCAGTCTGCACCCGGATAACACGTTTCTGGTGAAGTTCGCGTACTGGCTGAATCGGTGATGGCGATTGGGGACACCGAGTTCGGCTTCGATTGGGGACACCGTATTCGGCTTCGATTGGGGACACCGTATTCGGTGTCCCCAATCTCCGGCAGACGATGGCACGCGTTCTGTTGGGACACCGTATTCGGTGTCCCCGCTGTCCGGCAGCCGTGCGCGAACGCACGGCGGGGACACTGAATACAGTGTCCCCACCTCGATCTGTCGGTGTCCCCGTTGTCCGGCAGCTGTGCTCGAACGTACGGCGGGGACACTGAATACAGTGTCCCCACCTCGATCTGTCGGTGTCCCCGCTGTCCGGCAGCTGTGCGCGAACGCACGGCGGGGACACTGAATACAGTGTCCCCGCCTCTACGGCTTCACCACCTGCATCTCGATCCGCGACGCCTGCGTAGCCGACCGCCAGACACTATGCGTCTGCGCCTTGAAGTCGGCCTCGGTGGCATCGAAGATGTTCGGCACCCAGGTCTGCGGATTCCGGTCGATGAGGGGGAACCAGGTGCTCTGCACATGCACCATGATCCGGTGACCCTTCAGGAACCGATAACTCTGCGTGTGCAGGTCGATTGTGATCGGGGTGACGGCGTTCGGCTCGAGTGGCTTCGGGACTTCGAACGACTCGCGGAAGCGGCTGCGGAAGACGTCATTCGCCACCATCAGCTGGTAGCCGCGATTCTTGACCGGCACGCTGGCCGTGTTCGGGTAGACATCGATCAGCTTCACGACCCAGTCAGCGTCCTGACCGGTGGTGCTGACGAACAACTTGGCCGCGATGTCGCCGGCGATCACGACATCCTCGGTCAGCGGCTCGCTCACCCAGCGCAACACATCCTTTCGGTCATTGAGGAACCGCTGGTCCTGCAGCAGCCAGGTGTACCAGCGCGACCCCGTCGACGCATAGGTCGCTTCGATCGGCCGTTTTCGATACGGCACTGGATTGGCCGGATTGCTCACGAATCGATCGACCGCCGTGGCACCCGACGCAGTTGGAGCGGTGAACGACAGCTTGCCGTTCGCGTTTAGAAATAGTGACTTGGTTTCGGCGCCTGGCGCGGGCCAGGTGTCGAAGGCGCGCCACTGATTGCTCCCCGATTCGAAGACCAGCGCTTCCTTGATCGGCGGCGCGCCAGTGTCCTTCAGGTAGTACGCGAAGAACGGCGCCTGCACCTTCTGTCGATAGTAGGTGGCGGTCGGCGAACCGAATGAAATCGCATCGAGTGAATCGCCGGTGCCTCGGCCCCACGACCCGTGAATCCACGGACCGATCACGAGGGTGTTCCGCTTCAGTGAATCGCGCTTCTCGAGCGTGCGATAGATCGTCACCGGGCCGTAGAAGTCTTCCTGATCCCACCAGCCAGCCACGTTCAGCGTCGGCACGGTGACACGCGTCAGCGAGCGATGCATCGACTGCCGCTGCCAGAACGTGTCGTAGTTCGGGTGCGTCGAGAAATCACGCCAGCTTGGCAACACCGTGTCGCGCATGACACGCGCTTGAATGTTGCGCAGCGGGCCAACCTGCAGGTACCAGTCGTAGGTGTCAGTCGGGTTGAACTTGTATTCGCTGTTCTCGTGTGTGGCTTCGGTCATGTAGGCGTACTCGAAACCGTAGCTCAAGCGAAAGGCGCCGTTGTGATGGAAGTCGTCGCCGATGAACATGTCGGCCGGCGATGCTTGCTCACTGACGGCCTTGAGCGCCGGGTGCGGATCGAGCATCGCCATCGCCGAGGTCCAGCCATCGTACGAAACGCCGAGCATGCCGACGCGACCGTTGTGGTTGGGAATGTTCTTCAGCAACCACTCGATGGTGTCGTAGGCGTCGGTGGTTTCGTCGATGCCGGTGGTGAGGCTGTCGGTCGGGCGGAGCGGGCGCTGCATCACGAAAGTGCCGCCGGAGCGGTATCGCCCGCGGATATCCTGCACCACGAAGATGTATCCCTCTTCGGCCAGCTCGCGGTACCCGCCCGAGAGCACCTGCGGCGTGACGTCGGGCGCGCCGTACGGGGTGCGTCGGAAGAGAAAGGGCAGCGGTGTCGCGACGCCCGATGGTATGAGGATCTCGGTATGGAGCGTGACCCCATCGCGCATCGGGATCTCAGCGGCGCGCCTCGCATACTGGGCGAGTTCGACCTTGGGCGTCGATTGGGCGGCGGCCGAGACGGTGAGGACGACCGTGCAGAGGAACGCGGACCAGTGGCTGGAGCGCATGGCAGGTGGGGCCGGAGTGGGCTTCAGTGCACCTGCGGGCGGCGATATGCTTGGCCGCAGGACAGTGGAGAAATAGCAGCCGGGCGCAGGGAGTCCAGCGTGGCGGACCACGCGGAACCCATTGTGACCCTCGGACCCCAGCAGCGACAGGACCAATGCGTGACACACCCGTGCCCAAGACAATTTCGCAGTGTCAGGACGCTTGTCTGCGACCCCGTCGGCGGCGACGGAGCGTGATGCTGCGGATCCGCGCAGCGATGGCGCTGGGCGCGTTCGCGCTGGCGACACCCGTTACGAAGGCGCACGCACAGTCACAAGCGCCCTTGCAGCTTCGATCACCGGATGGCCAGAACGTGGTCACGGTAGCACTGCAGAACGGCGCGCTGACCTATGCCATCAGTCGCAACGGCGTGGCCGTGATTACCCCCTCGCGACTCGGCTTTCAGTTTCGTGACGGTCCTGCCCTGCGCGACAGTGTGCGGATCACCCAGTCGAGTCGTGATTCGGCCGACAACACCTGGACGCAACCGTGGGGCGAGGTGACGCGGGTGCGTGATCACTATCGCCAGCTCAGCGTACTGGTCACGGAATCGTCGGCCACCGGGCGGCAATACCTGGTGATCTTCCGCGCCTTCAACGACGGCGTCGGCTTCCGGTACGAACTGACCGAGCAGACTCCACTCCGCAACTTCCAGATCATGGACGAGTTGACGGAATTCACGTTGGCCGACAACGCACACGTCTGGTCGATCCCGGCCAATCGGCCGGCGATGGATCGCTACGAATTCCTGTTCGGCAATGCGCCGCTGAGCATGATCGACACAGTGCACACGCCGTTGACGATGGTTATGAACAATGGCGTGCATGTGGTGATTCACGAAGCGGCGCTGACCGACTACGCAGCGATGGACCTCGCGCGCGTGGGAGAGCGCACGTTGCGCCCGTCGCTCGCGCCGTGGGCTGACGGAGTGAAGGTGCGCGGACAGACGCCGTTTCTGACACCGTGGCGCACGATTCAGCTGGCGGACCGCGCGGCTGACCTGGTGCCGTCGGTGATCGGGCTCAATCTCAACCCGCCGAGCGCGATCGCGAACACGAGCTGGATCAAGCCGATGAAGTACGTCGGCATCTGGTGGGGCATGCACGCGGGACTCTACACCTGGCCCTCTGGCCCGAAGCATGGCGCCACCACCGAGAATGCGAAGCGCTACATCGACTTCGCGGCGGCCAATAAGCTTGGTGGCTTCCTCGCCGAAGGGTGGAACGTGGGCTGGGACGGCGACTGGATCGGCAACGGCGAGAAGTTTTCCTTCACGCAGGCCTATCCCGACTACGACCTGCCAGCGGTGGCAGCATACGCGAAGTCGAAGGGTGTCGAGTTGATCATGCACAACGAGACCGCGATGGCGACGGAGAACTACGAGCGCCAGCTCGACAGCGCCTTCGCACTCTATCGCTCGCTTGGTGTCACGAACATCAAGACTGGCTACGTGAACGACACCACCAAGGCAGGTCACTCACATTCCGGCCAGTTCATGGTGCGGCACTTCCGGAAAGTCGTCGAAACGGCCGCGCGCTACGGCATCACGGTGAATGCTCACGAGCCGATCAAGGACACTGGCGAGCGTCGCACCTGGCCGAACTTCGTCAGTCGGGAAGGGGCCCGTGGCATGGAGTACAATGCCGGCGGCCCGGATGGCGGGAACATCCCCGAGCACGAAACGGTGCTCTTCTTCACGCGATTGCTGGCTGGCCCACTCGACTACACCCCAGGCGTCTTCGACATCCTGCTCAAGCGCCCCACCGGTGTGCCGCGCACCCCCGACCAGCCGCGTGTTCGCACCACACTCGCGAAGCAACTCGCGCTGTACGTGGTGCTCTATTCACCGGTGCAGATGGCGGCCGACCTGGTCGAGAACTACGCCGACCAGCCTGCCTTCCAGTTCATCCGCGACGTGCCCGTGGACTGGGACACGACGCGTGTGATCGATGGCCAGATAGGCGATTTCGTCATCGTCGCCCGCAAGGAACGCGGCGCCCAGAACTGGTATATCGGCGCAATCAGTGACGAAAGGCCGCGCTCGTTCGATATCCCGCTCAATTTCCTGACGCCGGGGACGCGCTACATCGCCGAGGTGTATGCCGATGGCCCTGGCGCGAACTGGCTTTCGAACCCGCTTCCCGTCACCATCTCCTCACGTCCCGTGACCTCTACCACCCGCCTCCACATCGCGCTCGCCGCAGGCGGCGGCCAAGCCATTCGCATTCGTGCTGTTCCGTGATCGCTCTCAGGGTGATGCCAGAAGTGCAACTGCCGTGTCGCAAAACTGCTGACAGGGGTACGACGACAGCCGCAAAACTGCAGACGGCCGCAAAACTGCTAGCGCGATGTTTTTGTTCGCGCAGCGACTCAGCCGATATTCTTTTGGAACACCTCGCCCACCGACCACCCGCATCCAAGGCCCTTTACCATTGCTGTTGCAGTTCTCTGCGCCATCTGCGCCTTGGCGACTCTGCGATTTGCAGTGGCAGTTTTGCGGCTGTTGCCCTATCCGCTTGCCGTTTTGCGATGAGGCCGTTGCCCTTGCAGTTGCCGGTTTGTGAACTGCTCTAGCGCCGCTCCGCCTGCCGCAGCACGACGCCGTCGAGTTTTTCGAGCGGGGGGATGCCGAGGACGTCCGCGAGGGTCGGGGCCATGTCGACGACGCGGGCGCGGGTGTCGTATTTGCCGGGCGCGAATGGTGCGCCCCAGAAAATCACCGGGACCCACGCGTCCTGGTCCCACGGTGAACCGTGGGTGGCATACGTCACGCCGGCGGAGTAGTTGTAGCGATCGAGTGTGGTCACGAAGCGCACCACGCCGCCGGGGGCGAACATGTGCAACCAGCGCATCGCGATCACGTCAGACACCGTGTCGGCCTTGGCCAGGTCGGACAACATGTCGACACGGTTGACCCCCGGCACCGCGCGCAACTGGGCCGCGAACGCACGGGCCACGCTGTCGACCGAGAGCCTCGCCTTCACGAATGACGTCGTGTCGCCGACGTAGAATGCCCCGTCGTCGAGCGCCACCTGGTTCGTGTCCACACCCGCCGCCGCGAGGCTGACCAGCGTCGCCTTGAACGTTGGCTCCAGATCGACGAAGCGGGCACCCGGATTCGGCGTCACCGTCGAGAGGATGTTCGGGAACGGCGACATGCCGTGGTCGCCCGTCAACGTGAGGATGATGTGCGTCGAGTCGCGAATCGCGAACAGTGAGTCGATGAACGCACCCAGGTATCGGTCCACGCGCAACAGCTGATCGTGCAGCTCCTTCGAGTCCGGGCCATAGCGGTGTCCGATGGCGTCGGTGCTGGAAAGCGAGATGTTGAGCAGGTCGGTGCGGCGCGGATTGGCTCCCAGTTCCAGCTGCTGCAGCCCTGCAAGCGCGAACTTGAGCGTCAACTCATCCATCATCGGGTAGTTCGCCAACGTCCCTGCCGCCTGCGTCGGGTCTTCTGGAATCGGGTGCGGGAACATGAAGTTCTTGCCCTGCGCTTCGGCCGGCACGCTATCCACCTCTGGATAGGCCGCATCGGGGAGCAGTGGTGTCCAGGTGGTGCCGGCGTAGTCCAGCGGATGCTGCTTCTTGTTGAACTCCGTCACCCACTTCGGCAACTCGCTGCCGTAGTACGCACTCTGCGTGAACGTGCCGTTGCTGGCGTACCAGTAGACGTTGCCCTTCGACTTGCCGATCGGCAGGATGGCCGCGCGATCCTTGCGCGATACCGAGAGGAACCGGGTCGAGCCATCCTTCGCCTTCATCCAATCGAGCAGGGTGGTGCCGCGAAAACGAAACGGTGATGCGCCAGGATCGGCCGACCCGATCAGTGGGCTATTGGGATCACCCACGCCGGCCGAGTTGGCGGCGATACCCGTGTGGACCGGGAATCGGCCGGACATCGTCGACGCATGGCCCGGCGCAGTCTCGGTGTTCGCGTGGTCCTGGTAGGCCCGCGTGAACTGCGCACCGGCGACGTCGAAACGATGGAGACCGCCAGTGAACTGCTTGCCGAAGCGGGCGAAATAGTCGCCACGGAGCTGGTCGATCGTGATGAACACGACCAACGTGGGTTTCGCGGCGACGGGGCGCGCGGATGTCGACGCGGGCGCACCGGTCGAGGGGGCGCTGGCGCAGGCGGTCAAGCCGGCCAGGACGGGGACCGCAAAGGCGGCCGCAATCAATCGGCGGGTCATGTCACAACTGTACGCCACGTGGCGTAGGAATGCTGCGGCGGAGCGCCTCCGCCTGCATCGTGCCAGATGTGCCGAAGGCTTTCGGCCGAACGGCGACGTGGCGCGGTTGCCCTCCGCCGGTCGAGGCCGCAGCTTCGATCGGTCCCATCCACTCCTGCCCTGTGAGTTCGATGATCGAGCGCGACGCACAACGCCCCCTGCTACGCGTCGTCCTGCGCAGCGTCGTCTGGTACGCCGCCACGGCGCTCGCCTGGTGGCTGGTGCGGGAGTACGCACCGACGACATGGGGCGTGCTGCGTCAGGAAACACTCTCGGAACTCACTGGCGGTGGCGGCAAGAGCCAAATCCTGTCCAATGGGCAGGAAGCCGGACCGGCGCTGATCCCGACCGTGATCGCCATGGCCGCCGCCTTCGCCACCGCCTTGCCGGTAGCCTGGATGTACACCTTCACGCGCCACAAGAAGGGATACCAGCAGTCGGTCGTGCAGACCTTCATCATCCTGCCGGTCATCGTCGCCAGCATCGTCGTGCTGGTGAAGCACTCGCTGCCGCTCGCCTTCTCGCTCGGCGGCATCGTCGCTGCGGTGCGATTCCGCACTACGCTCGATGACAGCAAGGACGCGGTGAACGTGTTCGTGGTGACTGGCATCGGATTGGCTGCGGCCGTCGAGCCACAGGTGGCATTCGCCATCTCGATCATGTTCAACGTGCTCATTCTGTGGCTCTGGTACTCCGATTTCGGCCGTGCCCCAGCGCTCGAGGGGCGGCAGGCCGGTCAGCGTCTGGAGCGCGTGCTGCAGGATGCGAACCGCACGGGCATGTTCGTCGCGAAGCTGGATGACGAAGTTCTGAAGGACCTGGCGCCTGAGCAGCTCGAGGCCCTGGCTGATCGCGCCTGGCGTCGTCGCAAGCGCAATGCACCGGATGCGGCCGAGGACGAACGCCCGGACTACACGCACATGCTGCGCATTCACACCTCGGACATCGAGGGTACGCGCACGGCCTGCGAGGCAGAGTTCAACGAGCTTTTCGTGCGCTGGAAATACATGGGCAAGGCGAAGAGCCCAGAAGGGCTGCGGATCCTCGAGTATGGCATTGCAATGGCGGAGAACGTGACACCAGGCACCGTCAACGCGGTGTTGCGCAGCTTGCCGCGTGGAGATGTCCGCAACGTGGAGATGAAGCGATGATTGGAAAAGCAATCGTGATCGGCCTGTCGATGCTCGGTGCGCTCGAAGTCCAGGCGCAGGGACTGTTTCGTGACACCACGGTGCTCGACGTCACGATCAACACCGAGTTGAAGGCCGTGATCCGCGATCGCGACAGCACGAAGTTCCAGCCACATCCGGCGACGCTGACGTATCGCGAGGCCAACGGAACCACGAAGACCTTTCCGGTCACGCTGCGAGCGCGCGGCCACTTTCGCCGCCAGGCGCGCAACTGCGGCTTCCCGCCGTTGAAGCTCGAGTTCGAGCGCAAGGATGCACGCGAGACGCTGTTCCAGGGCAACTCCGACCTCAAGATCACCACCAACTGTCGCCCCGGCACGGCGGAGTATGAGGAGTACATCCTCGCCGAGTACGCGCTTTATCGGGCATACCAGGCGGTGAGCCCGAACTACTTCCGGACGCGACTGGCGCGCATCACGTATCACGACACCTCGCGTGGCATGGACGACGTGGTGTCATGGGCATTCTTCATCGAGGATGACAAGGAGGTCGCGAAGAAGTTCGGCCTCAACCTCCTCGAAAGTCATGGCGCGATGTTCCGCGACCTCGAACCGACACAGCTCGCGATCACATCGCTCTTCGAGTTCATGGTGGCGAATACCGACTGGTCGATCTCCGGCTTGCACAACGTGTCGCTGATGCAGGATTCCGTCGGCGGCATACATACTGTCGCCTTCGACTTCGACTGGAGCGGCGCCGTGAATGCCCGCTACTCGTTTCCCGATGCGCGCCTCAACATCCGCAGCACGACCGACCGCCTCTACCGCGGACCGTGCAAGCCGATCGAGGAGTGGCAGCCGATCTTTGCGCGATTCATCGCCGCCCGCCCGCGCATCGAGGCCATCTACGCCTCACTGCCCGCCTTGGACGCTCGGCGCAAGCGTGTCACGCTCGACTATTTCGCGGATTTCTATCGCATCATCGGCGACCCGAAGACGGCCAGGAGTGCGATGTCGCCGTGTTTGCCGCAGGGCAACTAGTGCCAGTCGAAACTGACGCCTGAACGCATCGTATGTCGGAAACTGCCATGTGGTGTCACTGTCTCGAGGAGGTCGAGTGATTGGTCCCCGGTTCGTCGCCAGCGCCCTGCTGGTTGCTGTCTTTCCGTCGTCGGGCGTTGCTCAGTCGTCAACGCTGCCGAAGCCTGCGCAGGTCAGGCGCGTGCTCGATTCCCTCGCCGCTGATTTTGCGGTGGCGAACACTGTGCCGGGCACCGCGATTGCCGTCGTCCGCGGCAACGACACGTTGCTCTTCCGGGCCTACGGCAAGTCGAACCTCGAACTCGGCACGCCCGCGACGGTGAACACCGTGTTCCGTATCGGCTCGGTGACGAAGCAGTTCACCAGCTCGGCGGTGCTGCAGCTGATCGAGGAGGGCAAGCTGGCGCTCACCGATACGATCGGCCAATGGGTGCCGAATCTGCCAGTGACCTGGCGCGGCGTGACGGTGCAGCAACTGCTGAATCACACCTCGGGCATTCCGAGCTACACCGAGCTCGGTCCGACATGGGTGAAGCGGTGGGGCGAAGAAATGACCGGCGCCGAACTGGTGGCGCTGACGGCGGACAAGCCGTTCAGCTATCCCGCTGGCACGTCCTGGAAGTACAACAACACCGGCTATGTGTTGCTTGGCATGCTCGTCGAGGCTCGTGCCGGGCGCAGCTGGGGTGACGACTTCACGGCCCGCTTCTTCAAGCCGCTTGGACTGTCACGCACGCGGTACTGTGCCACGGCAGCGGTGATCCCGGACCGTGCCTCGGGCTACTCGAAGGCGGCCAACGACACGTGGGAGAACACGGCCTTCCTCGCCATGTCGCAACCACACGCCGCCGGTGCCATGTGCTCGACGATCGGCGACCTGCTGACATGGAACCGTGCCTTGCACGGCGGCAAGGTGCTCAAGCCGGCCAGCTACACCGCGATGATCACACCAGTCGGATCGGCCGAGCCGCGTCATTATGGGTTCGGTATGGGACGAGGGGATCTGGGCGGGCACTTGATGTTGTCGCACAGTGGTGGCATCAACGGCGCGCTGACGGCCAACATGTACATCCCCGATGCGCAGCTGTCGGTGACGGTACTCACGAACGGTGACGCCACCGATCCCGGTCGTGTCGCGCTGCAGCTCGCGCGTGCAGCGCTGGGCATTCCGCTCGAGCAGCCGCCGAAGGCGGTGGCGATCACGGCGGCCGAGTTGCGTGTCTACGCCGGCGTGTACGACCTCGTCCTCGACGCCACACGCGCGTTCACGGTGGCCGAGAAGGACGGCAAGATCACCGGCACGCTGGAAGGGCAGGGCCCGATCGAGATGATCCCGATGGGCAATCACACCTTCGCCGCCAGCTTCGACCCGGCGGTGCGCATCAGCTTCACGGTGGTGGATGGCAAGTCGACCAAGATGACCCTGCTGCAGGGCGGCAACCGTAACGAGGGTCTGCGCCGCCCTTGATGTACGCGTCGCGTCAGCGCGCTTAGTCCGGACCGAAATCCGGGGACAGACCGAAAACCGGTGACAGTGCACTCAAATCGCAGATTTGAGTGCACTGTCACCGGTTTTGTTTGCGCCGAACGTTCGCACGTGACCGAAATGAGTGCACTGTCACCGGATTTCCCAGAATGAGTGCACTGTCACCGGATTTCGTTATTTCAGGACGACGAGGTTGGTGCGGCTGCGGATGCCGTTGCTGACGGACGCTGAGACGGCGCCGTGATGGCGGACGACCACTCGGCCGTTCCAGCCGATGCCGAGCAATTCGCCGCTGTTGGCGTCGCGCAGCATCACGGCGCGGCCGGCTGACGCCGTGACTTCCGTGCGACCACCTGGCAGGGCGCGGATCTGTAGGGCTGGCGTGCCATCGGTGCTGCGGATCGCTGCCGAGCGACCCGTGCGGGATGTGGCGGCGATGACGCGTGCTCCGGCGGCGGCGCTAGCGGGAAGAATGGCAAGGAAATGGCGGGCACCGGTACCATGGTCGACGCTGGCGCTCACCACTTGCTGCCGCCCAAGGACATTGCCGTCGTCATCACGCAGCTCGACCGTCATGTCACCGCTGGCGTTGGCGGCAGGGATGGCAACGGTCGCCTCGAGCGCCGGTCGCAGCGACACCTCGCCGTCGGCCGAGACGCTGCCGGCCACGATGATGGCCGGTTCACGCATCACTTGCGCAGTGAGGCCTGCGCTTGCCAAACGCCAGCGCAGTACCGCGTTCCACGTGTAGGCACTGCTCCACACCGAGGTGCAGTAGCCCATCACGTCACCGGTGGTGCGGCTGACCGAGAGTGCGCTGCGCGCCTCGCCATTGGCCCAGCTCCAGACATCGAAGCCTGGCAGGAGGATGACGCCATTCGAACTCGGGAATCGTGCGTCGAGCGGCGAAGAGGCGCTGCACGACGGCGCATGTGCGCGACCAAAGGTGTGCCCCAGTTCGTGCGCCAGCGTCTTGCTCACGAAACTCGCCGATGCGGCCTCACTGACGCCGAAGCCGACCGCCGATCGCGTGCTGGCACCGACATCGGTCGGGTTCGACGGGATGTAGCCGTATCCGCCATTCGTGTACTTCGTGAACCCTTCTGGCGGCGTCACAGCACCATACCAGTATGCCGACGGCAGTGAACTGACCATGCGCGCCACATCCACTTCCTGCAAGACGCTCATCCAGAAATTTGGCGCCCCACCGGTTGGTGCCGTGCCAAAGCTTGCCATTGTCGTGATGGGCCGCGCGATTGCATACGAGATCGTTCCGGTCGGCATCGTCTGGCGAAGCACCTTCAGGTACTTCTCGGCATTCGCCTCCGACACGTGCCCCTCGGCGTCATCGTCGTTGCCCAGCACGATCGACACCAGGCGCACATGCAGCGGCGGTAGTGCAACGATGTTCAGCGCCGCCGGTGCGGACGCTGGCAGCACATTGTCGGCGCGCGTCGAATCCGGCACGGTGCGCGCAGGATCCAGTTCGACCTGCCAGGACACGCCGCCGACGACGACGCTAGCCGGGATCAGAAATTGTGCGCTCGGCGCAGCCTCATTGATCGAGCGACTGAGAATGCCGCCGGTGTGCGCCGTGTCTTCCCGAATGACTGTGCCATTGCGATACAACCGCAGCACGACCGGCACTTCGTCGGAGCTCTCGGTGCTGCGTTGCACGAGCACGTTGACCGCGATGGGTGCGCCCGCCACCAGTGGCAGCGAGTTCTCTGCGTCCTGAATCGATTGTGTGAACTGGACGCTGGTGAGGCGCAGGTTTGCGCCATCGCCGAGGGCCTGACCGATTGCGGCCGGCGTCGTGGGAAGATCCTTGCTCGGTCCACCGCAGGCAGCAGCGACGAGCAGGAGCAGCACTGATCGCGATCGGGACAACATTGCCGAGTGCTCCAGACAGGAGCCGGGAGGGACGCGCTCGCCGACGAAGCTACCGTCGGGGCAACACACCCGCCCATCGAAAATGCCCGGCTCGCGG
This sequence comes from uncultured Gemmatimonadaceae bacterium, assembly GCA_963740355.1. Taxonomy (GTDB): domain Bacteria; phylum Gemmatimonadota; class Gemmatimonadetes; order Gemmatimonadales; family Gemmatimonadaceae; genus JACMLX01. The sequence continues at coordinate 2,016,185 of CAVUDW010000003.1, read as the reverse complement.
CGCCGGGCTCAGCAATTATGACGGAGTGTGCGCCATCGCGCCAGTGTATAGATGAGCTTGCTTGGAGGCACGCCGGAGCGGGAGCCTGATCGAAGCCATCAGGCCCGTGCCAAGCATCCGTTCAGCACACCAGCCAATTCGTCGACGTGCGGAGGCTCGAGCATCGAGAGGTGGTTCCCGCCCACGGAGTGGACGTCAATTCCGCGGGTGGCCGTCCGGTGCCACGCCAGTCTCGGGTCGATGGAGGCCGCCAGCCCGTGTTTGGACGTCTCGCGAGCCAGCACACAGGTCACCCGACCATCGAACTCCGGCAATGGCGTGGCAGCGTAGGCGTGCACTGCGGCGATGTTACGGAGGCGGATGCGCTCGAAGACGCTCTGGTTCGTGTCGGTTGGCGGCACCTCGGATGGCCGCGGTGTCGCCAGGCCTACGAGCCGGCTTCGCATGTTGCCGAGCATCGGGGCCCTATCGGCACCGGGACGCAGCAGGCTGCCCACGGCACGCATGATCCGGTGCGTTGCGATCCGCAGTCGCTGCCATCGGCCGCTGGTGCCTGGGACTTCAGTGTCGAACACCACCAGCAGCGCGACCTCCTCGCCAATCGCCCGGAACTGCACTGCCAGTTCGTAGGCGACGAAGCTGCCGAGCGAGAAGCCGAACAGGTGGTACGGCCCATGTGGCTGCACCGCCTGGATCGCCTCGCGATACGCACGCACGATCGCTGGGAGCGTGGTCGGGGCCTGTTCGATGTCGAGATCGGCTTCCAGTCCATAGATCGGCCGGTCGGCATCTATGCGCTCGGAGATGCCGCGGAATGCGATCACACTCAAGCCACCACCACCCGGCAGCCAGAACACCGGCGGCGCCGATCCTCCTGGGCGAATCGGCACCAGCAACGAGGCGGTGGTGTCGCGATCCTCGCGCAACAATTCCGACATCGACGCGACGGTCGGCGTCAGCAGGAGTGTCTGCGTGGGCAACTGTCGCCCGAACTCACGCTCGATGCGCAGGAGCAGGTCGAGGCCGAGCAGCGAGTTGCCACCAAGATCGAAGAAGCTGTCATCGCGAGCCAGTCGTGGCGCGTCGAGGACATCGCGCCAGACGGCGGCCAGTCGACGCTCGACGATATCGCGGAAGTCAGCGGCATTGTCGCTTTTACTCTCGCCAGCGCTGATTGGCGTGGCGTGATCAGTGAGCTTCAGCAGTGCGTCGCGATCGACCTTGCCATTGGCGGTCAATGGCAGTGATGGCATCACCATGATCCGCGATGGAATCATGTACTCAGGCAGGCGCGCACGCAGGGCGCTGCGAATGGCCGAAGCGCTCAGCTCTGGCCCCGCTGCGATGTGTGCGATGATCCGGCGATCCGAGTCATCGGTGCGCACCTCCGCATTCACCGTCACATGTCGCACCCGCGGGTTTTCGCCGATGGTCGCCTCGATTTCATCGAGCTCCACGCGGAACCCGCGCACCTTCAACTGCCGATCGGCGCGGCCCAGCGCCGTCACCGAGCCATCAGCGGCGTAGGCGCCGAGGTCGCCAGTGCGATACATGCGATCGCGCGGATCGCCCGTCGCAGTATTGACGATGAACTTGGCCGCGGTTTCGCCGGGCAGGTCGATGTAGCCGTGACTGAGGAACGCTGTCCGCACGCAGATTTCGCCCGGCACGCCAACACCGACACGATTGCCCTGCGCGTCGACCACCAACAGCTGTACGTCATCGATGCCGTGGCCGACCGGGATCGCCGCGCACGACGACTCATCTTCGAGCTGTTCGTCGTCGATCTCCCAGAATCCCATGGCCTGCGGTGTTTCCGTGGCGCCGTAGAAGTTCACGCACTGTGCGTTCAGTGCCACGATGCGCACCTTCTGGACGGTGGACTTGTAGAGCGTCTCACCCGCGAAGAAGATGCGCCTGATGTCCGGGAGCACATCGCAGATGGGATCGAACTCTGCGCCGTGTGCCAGCAGTCGGCCAAGCGATGGCGTGAGGTGCAGCACCGTCGCGCCCTCGGCCGAGAGCAGTGCGCGTAGCGCGGTCGGATCGCGGAGTGACGCGGCATCGGGCACGATCAGCGTGCCACCGCAGGTGAGTGGCGTGAAGATCGATCGCAGCAGCGGGTCGTGTGCAAGCCCCGACATCATCACGAATCGATCATCGACACCGAGCTCGAAGGTGCGCCGGTGCCAGTCGAGAAAGTGTGCGAGTGGCGCGTGGCCCGCGACGATGCCCTTGGGTTGCCCGGTCGTTCCCGAGGTGAACGCTACATAGGCCGCATCCGCGGCAGTCAGTGCATCGAGTATTGCGGGGTGCGCCGTCTGCGACAGCCATGCATCAGCTGGAGCGTCGGGGAGCTGGATGATGGTGTCGCAGCCGATCGCGGCGAGCGCGTCCACCACCTCGTCCGGCACAGGGCCCGCAGCGTCGAGTGCAAGCAGCGCTTTCGGCCTTGCGATCGCGATCGATGCGACCAACCGCGCAGCGGGGTAGCCTGAGTCGAGCACCGTGAAGGCACCGCCCGCACACCACGTCCCCAGCATTGCCCACGGCAGCGACATGGCGCGCGCCGACCAGATGGCGACGACGTCACCGCGGCGCACGCCCGCGCCGGTGAGCGCTGCGCCAAGCGCGACCGACGCCGTTGCGAGGTCGCCCAGCGACAGGGTGCGACCGCTGGCGTCGCGAATCGCTGCGGCATGCGGCGATGTGCGTGCGCGATCGAGGACCTGCGACACCGTGAACGTCGGCACGTGTGAGCCAAGACGCCGTGTCGGATCAGGGAGCGCGCCGCACTGGCTGGGAGAAACGGCCGCGACGGCGGCGAGGGAATGCATGGGCTTTGCAGGTGTTGGCAACGCGGTCGAACACCCGGCGGGCACTCTCGCTCAAAGCCCCTGCTGGCCACGCCTGCGCGGACCCCGCCATGAACCGATCACACCTGATCCGGGTGGGGTCAGGTGCGACAGTCTCCAGACGAGCTGGACCGCTGATACGTCACGCCTCAGTGCGCTTCGAGTCGGCGCTGCTGGCAGGATCGCACGCTGCCAGTAAGTCGTTGCGGCAGCGGAGGATACAGTGCCGGTGGGGACGCTGAAGACAGTGCTCCCACCTCGATTGGGGACACCGAATACGGTGTCCCCAATCTCCCAGTGTCCCCACGTCGTCCTTTTCGATTGGGGACACCGTATTCGGTGTCCCCAATCTCCGGCAGAACGACGCCTCGTACGTCTCGTCGAAACTCCGCTGACTGCCGGCGGGGACACTGAATACAGTGTCCCCGCCTCGCCCTTTTCGATTGGGGACACCGTATTCGGTGTCCCCAATCTCCGGCAGAAGGATGTCTCGTACGTCTCGTCGAAACGCCGCTGACTGCCGGCGGGGACACTGAATACAGTGTCCCCGCCTCGCCCCCAATCTCTGACGGTCGCGAAAAGCGGGCGAGATCACTGTGATCTCGCCCGCTCTCAGGTCACTGGCACACCCACCCGGTGGCTACTGCCGGCACTGCCCCCGCGGATCCGGCTTCGGCTTGTCCACCACCACGCGGTGGTTGAGGTTCGCCACGTTCAATGCCGATGCGTGCACCAGCTTCGAGATCTGCGTCATCCGGTCGTAGTCGATGTACTGCGGCTCGTCCGTCACCTGGTGATAGTCGGCATGGCCACCAGTGGTGAAGAAGACGATCGGAATGCCATACCGAGCGTACTCATAGTGATCGCTGCGGCAGTAGATGTTCTGCGGATGTCCGTCGGCATCGAGGCTGTAGTCGAATCGCAGGCCAAGATGGTTGGTCGTGTTGGTGCGTTCGACGAGATCACCCAACTCGGTCGACAAGCGCCGTGCTCCCACCAGCTGCACATAGCCTGCACCGCCGTGAATCGCCTTGCCGTCCTTCGTCTGGCCAGTGAAGTCGTTCGCACCACCGCGACCCACCATGTCCATGTTCAGTTCCGCCACGATCGAGTCACGCGGCACCGTGGGGTGATCGGTGAAATATTCAGAGCCGAACAATCCGAGCTCCTCTGCCACGTGCCAGATGAAGAGGATCGAACGCTTCGGCTTCGTCTTCGTGGTCGCGAACCGCTCGGCGATTTCGAGCACACTCATCGAGCCCGAGCCATCGTCGTCAGCGCCATTGTAAATCGAGTCGGCACGTGCGCCGTGCGCCGCGCGCAGCGAGTCCTTCATCGCATTGATGCGCACCCAATCCGCTGCCGATGGCTTCGGCGGTGCATTGTCTGCGCCTTGCGGCGCCGCGATGTGCATGAAGGCATACACCGAGTCATGATCAGCTGGCTCCTGCGAGAAGCCGACATGATCGTTGTGTGCGCCGATCGCCACATATTGACCGCGCAGAGCAGGATCAGAGCCGCGCAGGATCGCAATCACATTGCGCCCCGGTGCGGTGACTTCACTGATCTTCAGTTCACCTTCAACAGGTACGCCGACCTTTCCGGTCGTCGCCGAATCCACGTCCACACCGAGCATCGCCTTGGCGATGGCACGGTTGATGTACATGTAGGCGGGAATGCGTGTGGTGTCCTGCTCCTGCTTCGGAATCACGTTCGACTGCTGGTACGTCGCCTCGATGTATCCGGCAGGCATGTAGTCGACGCTCACCACGGCGATGGCCGCGGCATTCATGTAGCGACGCGTGAGCACCACGCGGTTGATCAGGTTGTGATCCGGCAAGCCGTTCGGACCGCGACCGGTGCGCACGACGACGACCTTGCCCGCCGCGTCGCTCACTGGCAGGTAGGACGCGGTATCGCCGAAGGTTCCGCCATAGATCGCCACTGCACCGCCCAGCGGACGTGGCATCACGCCCTGGTCACGCGGGGCGAAATCCTTCCAGACCTGGAAGCTTGTGCCACCAACGCGCAGCGAGGTTTCGGACGAGACTTCGCGCTTGTTGAGCGCCGACTGGAAATAGGTCCCGTTTTCGCCGGCCGGCTCGAGGCCAAGTCGCTTCAGCTCACTGGCGATGAAATCAGTGCCCTTGTCGTTCCACGGCGTGCCGGCCAGACGTCCCATCATCGAGTCATCGGCGAAGCGATACAGGCGCGACATCAGGTCACGTGCCAAAATGGGCCCTGTCGTCGGTGGACCAACGAACTTGAGCGGCAGCGATGTCTTCGTGGTGCGCGCCGGCGGCTGCGTGGCGGCCTTCGGTCCCTGCGCCTGCAAGGCAACCGGGAAAAGCAGCAACACGGCGGCCGCAGCCGCACCAGCGGCAATGGCAACAGCAGCAGGGGTGAATCTCGAACGGGCTTCTACAGCGGTTTGCGCAACGCGCATCGGGCCTCTGGGCGTGAAAAATGGTGCGGTGAAAGTGGTGCGATGCGCGCGGCCGTGGCAGGCCGTGGCCTTCGACTCGCCGTGTGCATTGAGCCAACTACGCGTCCCGACGTGCCCCGGTTCCGATCAGACACGCGCGTCGAGCGCCGCGTTTCCTGGCCACCGCGCCGTCCCGGCACAGACGATACCCGAAACTCAGCTACGGCGGTGCAGGATCGCCATCACGCTGTCGCCGAGTACGCGCAGCGACGAGTCGGGCCGATCGGCGGTCGTCTCGACCGGTCCGGCCACGCCCAGTACGCGATCCGAACGGGTGTCGGTCACCTCGACCACCACCTGCAGCCGGCGTCCGGTTCGAAAATAGGCGCCGGTGATCGCAATCCCCGCTCGAGTGGCGCGCACGAGGTCGCGGGTCTTGCGGGTGAGTGTCGAGTCGGCGGACGGCAGGTTGACCTGCAGGTGCGACGGGAGCGCGACGGTGGCGTTCACGACCGTCAGGCGGGGATCCGCCGTCAGGTCGGCCGCGATGATGTCGCCGGCCAGCACACCGACGCCCGTCAGCGTGCTGTCGCCGGTGTCATTCGCGAGGTCGGCGACGACGATGCGCCGCGGGTCGAGCGTGAGGGTATCCGCACTTCGCGACCAGACGAGCGACGCCACCAAGGCGGCAACGAGCGCCGCCGTCACACCGATCCAGCGACGCTGCCTGGTGCGAGCGATCAACCGACTCCCCGGCGTACCGGACGCGATGGCCAGCGCTGCCAGTCGCTCCGCCATCTCCACCGCACTCGAAAAGCGTTCCTCGACATTCCGTGCCGTCGCGCGCGCGATCACATCATCGACCTCGGACGGCACGTCTGCGCGCCGCACATTGATCTCTGGAACGGACTCGTGGAGCATGCGCGAGAGCTGCTGCTCCGGTGACACCACACCAAAGGGCAATTCTCCCGTGAGCATCTCGTACAGCACGACGCCCAGTGCGTAGAGATCAGTCCGTCCATCGAGCGCGGCGTCGCCGAGCAATGCCTCCGGACTCATGTAGCGTGGCGTGCCGACCACGCGCCCAACCGCCGTGAAGCGACCGGGGATGTACTCGCGCACGTGTGAGTGCTGATCGGTGTCGCTGCGCGCCGGCACGGGACGCGTGCCAGCGGGCGTTGCGAGGCCGAAGTCGGTGAGCACCGCATGCCCGGCTTCGATCAGCACGTTGTCGGGCTTCACGTCGCGGTGCACGTAGCCGCTGTCGTGCAGATGGGCGAGCGCTTCGGCGATCTCGCGGGCGTATCGCACCGCCTCGTCCACAGGCAGCGGGCCGTCGGCAATCAGTGCACTGAGCGGGCGGCCATGCGCCACCGGCATCACGGAAAAGCGTCGACCGTCGCGAAGCGTGCCGGAATCGAAGAGGGGGAGGATATGTGGATGGCGCAGTCGGCCAGCGACGCGAATCTCCTGCGAGAATCGCTCGCTGGCGCGCTCGAGGCCGACGGAGTGGCGCAGCACCTTGATGGCCACGTCTCGTCCATGCCGCTCGTCGCGCGCCCGGTAGACGATGGCGCTGCCGCCCTCACCCAACACATCCTCGACAACGAGCCCAAGTGCACGGAGTGCCGGGTCATCGCGAAGCGGTTCGAGGCCGTGCGGATCGAAAGGCGGAGCGGCGGTCACAGGGGGGCGGGGCAGTGGCAGGTCGCGACGAGCTACACTGTGGCGTACACGCGCAAGGCTGGCATCGTTGCAGCGTGGTGCGCGGCGTCGAGAGGTGAGACCCGCTTCTCGGCGAGCAGCCCCTGCAAACGACTCGTGGGCCCGCGGCGCGAACGCAGCGGGCCCACGAGAAACTCGGCCTCGCTGATCAGGCCAAGGCGTAGAGGAAGTCGACGTACGACTTCACCGCGCCGTCGAGGCCGGCCACCCTGGGATTGGCAGCCTCGATCAGGAAATATTCGTCCGGCGCATGGGCGCCTGAACCGTGGCCAAGGCCAAATTGGCCGGCCGCGAGCCGCAGCGGTGCACCAGTGAACGTCACGCCGGGCCAGGAACCGGCAAGGCGTGGCCAGAGCAGAGGATCCACACCCGACTTCCTGTAGGTCGCGATCTGGGCCTTGATCAATTTCGATTCCGGATCGGTCTCGGTCGGATCGTACCCGCCGCTCACATTCACCTCGATGTCGCCAAAGCCATGCTTGGCGAGGTGTGCCTTGAGCAGCTCGACGGTGCCCTTCATCGTCATGTCCGGCACCAGCCGCATGTCGATCTTGGCCACCGCGCGATGCGGCAGAATGGTCTTGCCACCAGGCCCGGTGTAGCCTGCCACGAGGCCTTCGATGTTGATCGTCGGTTGCGTCACCAGGCGGACCAGCGCGTCGTGCCAGTTTTCATCGTTGAACCAGCGTTCCACACCAAGTCCGCGCTTGGCACCCGCTTCACTCTTCTTCGGCACCGCGTCCTCGAGAATGCGCTGCTGGACTGCGGTGAGTGGCCGCACCTTGTCGAAAAATCCTTCCACGGCCGGTGTGTGACCGTCGGCCTTGACCAGCGTGTTGAGGGCCTGCACCAGATGCCAGGTCGGGCTGTCGAGCTGTGCTTCGTAGCTGGAATGCACGTCCAGCTTCGGGCCGCGTCCCCACTTCTCGCCGGTCGAGACGAGTTCGAGTTCCGCCATGCCCTTTGCGCCGAGATTGATCTCGACGGCGCCATCCAGCGACTGGCTGCCGAGTGGGATGATGATGCCGACACACTTGCGGAGTGCGGCTTCGACTTCCGGCTTGAAGACGATCTGTGAGAAGTTCGGTGAGCCGATCTCCTCTTCCCCCTCGCAGACGAGAACGATGTTGACGGGAAGTTTCTTGCCCGTGGCCTTGAACGCATGCAGTGCCGCAAGGAATGCCGTCTGCGGACCCTTGGTGTTGGTGGCGCCGCGCCCGACGCAGATCTTCCCCACGCCCGGTCGATCGACGAGACGACCTTCGAGCGGTGGCGAGCTCCATTCGGTGGCGTCGTACTGCTTCACGTCGTACATGAAGTAGACCGCGAGCGTCGTCGCGGCGCCAACGTCATAGGTCGCAAAGACACCGGGCTTGCCGCTGGTCGGCACGATATCCACACGCTGGAATCCGGCGTTGCGTGCCAGCTGCGCCATGTATTCGGCGCCCTGCGGGTAGTTGCGATTCTCAGCTGCGATCGAGGGCAGGGCGATCCACTCCTGCAGCATCTTCACCGTCGCGTCGTGTTGCTTGGCGATCTGCGCCACGACGGCATCCTGATCCGGCCCGTCCATCGCCAACGCCGGCACGCTGCTCAGCCCGAGGGCAGCGGCACCCGCCAGCGCACCGGCGAAGAAGTCGCGCCGTGTGATCTCGCTGTCGACGTTGCTGCTGTCGGCGTTGCTGCTGTCGCCATTGCCGTTGTCCTGCGATCCAACGAAGCGTTCTTCGTTCACGTCTCCACCCGGGTGATCGCGCAGGGCGCGGGGAAGCTCAATGCCAGCCGACGCCGTCGTGCGGGAGTGGCTTCGGTGGCTCGCGATCGGCGTCGATCGGCGATTTCCCTCAACCTACGCTCGCATTCAAATGGACGTTGCTACGGCGGAGCTCCTATCCATCGAACGGGTCCAGTCCTCACCCCTCAACCCGGTCAATACCGCCACCGGCGTCCCATGCTGTTCTCCGCGACTCCGCGTCCCCCGCGGCTCCGCGTGAGGGAGTGTAGAATTCCATCGCCGGCACGGCGCCACGGCGAGTTCGTGGGAATGTCACAGGCGAATCACTCTCCAACCACGCACCGTATGCGTACCGCTGACGCGACTCGATCGTTCTTTACAATGTGTGTCGTCGTCTGCGCCGTGGTCTTCGCCGACGTTGAAAGACTCGGAGCGCAAAGCGCAGACAGCGCGACCGTCGTACGCGTCGCACAGACTGCACTTCGCGCCATCAGCACGCGCGACACGGCACTGGCGCGCACGGTATTTCTGCCGGGCGCTCAGCTGCTGGCCGTGATAGACCCCGCTGGCCCGACTGCATCGCCGCGTGTGCAGGCCGACACCACCTTTTACCGCACGTTGCCGAACGGGAAAGAAGCGTTGCTGGAGCGCATGTGGTCGCCGACCGTGCTGCTGCATGGCTCGCTGGCCGAGGTGCACACGCCCTACGATTTCCACATCGACGGCAAGTTCTCGCATTGCGGCACGGATGTGTTCACACTCGTGCGCGCGAAGGGTGAATGGCGCATCAGCAGCATCGTCTACACGGTACAGCGCGACGGCTGCACACCGAGCCCGCTCGGCCCGCCAACGCGCTGAGGGCGCAGGCCAGCATGCAGCGGTAATGCTTGCCGTCCGTTGCTGGCGGCTCGGCCCGCTATCTTGACGGATGCTCCGCTCCATCAGCACCGACGACTGGAAATTCGTCAGCCTGCTCGGCGGTCCCGCAGCCATGGCGGGGCTGTGCCTCGTCCTGATCGTGGTGCTCCTGCTGCAGCAGCGCTGGCGCTCGGCGCTCGCCTGCTTGCTCATCGATGCCGGCGGCGGCCTGCTGAACGTCGTGCTGAAGGAGCTCGTGCATCGACCACGTCCACCCGGCGCTGAACTGGTGCTGGGCAGCCACAGCTGGAGTTTCCCGAGCGGCCATGCCATGGGTGCCACCATTGGCTACGGGACGCTGACGTTGGTCGTGTGGCTGGTCTGGTCGCTCGCGCGACCGATCCGCTGGGTCGTGCTGGTGGGTGCGGTCACGGCCGTACTCGCCATCGGTGTCAGCCGAGTGGCGCTCGGCGTGCACTACCCGGGCGATGTGGCGGGTGGGTGGGTGATCGGGCTTGGCTGCCTTGGCGTGGGTACCGCGTTGCTGAGGCGCGCCGTGGTGGCAGATGCGACTGAAGTTGCACGAAGCGCCTGATCTCAAGCGCGATCGATCACCTGATCACGGCCGAGCACTCGATAGGCGTGGCGGCGTGCCCGACACGTACGAAAGTACCGCCTTCTGTAGCGAGAAGCCTGTGACGGCCTGCGCTCGCTGCGCCCTCGCCTGTGTCAGTGCCGTCTGCGCGGTGAGCACGTCAACGAAGGTGGCAAGGCCGACATCGTACCGTCCCTGAACCGCCGCGAACGCCTCTTCCGATGCGCGCAACGCCGACGCACTGGCGCGCAATCGATCGGTAGCCGCCTGGTAGTCGTCGACGGCGCGCTGGATTTCGCCTTCAATCTGTAATTCCAGATCCTCGCTGACGAGTCGATCGCGCAGCGTGATGGCCGCCGCCCGCTCTGTGTCGAGCCGGTTCTTGAAGCGGTCGAACACATCCCATGACACGCCGATTGAACCGACGGCGTACACCTGCCGACCGAGCTGCGACGCGAGCGACCGTTGCGCAGTCGTGAGCTGGTCGATGCCACCGGTGATCTGTCGATCGAAGACACGCCCGGATCCGACCAGATCGAGCCCCATCACAATGCGAGGGAGTCGAGCACCGGCGACTACCCGTTCCTCATGCAGGTCCGCAGCGACGTGCCGCTGCGCAGCGCCAAGGTCGGGCCGTGATTCCTTCGCGTGCTGCAGCAATACCGCCGGATCGAGTTCCGATTTGGGAATCGCGATCGTATCGGCCGGTGGATCGAGAAACTGGTGCGGTCGGAGGGGCGATTCGCGCAGGCGCCGCAACAGCGCCGTTTCATCCGCGCGGACTCGGTTCGCGGCGTCGATCACAGCTGCTTCATCGAACTTCGTTTGCGCCTGCTGTCGATAGAGGTCGGGCGGCGCTCGCGTGCCGGCTTGCACCTGCTCCAGCAACTGCCGTTCGCGCGTCTGCGAAAGTTCGAGCGTGGAGCGCGCGACGGACTCGAGACGGCGATCGAGTACGACCTGGTAGAATGCCTGCGTCACATCGAGCGCAACTTGTGCGCGTGCCTGCTCGAGGGTGGCCGCAGCGCCTTCGCGTTCCAGCAGCGCCGCGCGCAGGTGCTCGCGGTCGCGCATTCCGTTGAAGAGATTGACGCTGGTGGACAGCGCGTATGCGGCACCACTGAAGCGAGCGTCGGACGCCTGAATGGCGCGGGCGCCGAGCAGGAGGCTCCCGCCTTCGGCATACGCCGAGGCGCCGGCGCGGACATCCGGCAGGAAGCGGCCGTACGACTCCAGCACGGCTCGCCCGCTGAGCTGCACCCCTTCGCGGCCAAGGATCACGGGCGTCGCACGTTCAACGGCGCGGCTGACTGCGTGCTCCAAATCCAGTTGCAACGTGTCGTGTGGTGCCGCGCGGTGCATCCCGGCGGTCTGCGCGCCCACAGTGACCGTCAGTGCAGACGCTGCCACCATCAAGCTGACCAGCCGCATCAACAGGCGATTGTCGTCGTGTCGACGCATTCAGCGCACACCCACGACGCGGAGGCTGTCGCCCGTGCCGGCGCCAAGATTGAGGGCCAGACGTTCGCCCACGTTCACGCCGGACGCAAAGGTGACGTGCTGGCCGTCGTTCGTCGCGACGCGCACCGCACGCAGGCGCACGATGCCGTCAGTGCCGGCGACACCCACGAAGGTGCCGGTCTTTCGTACGACGAGTGCCTCGGACGGCGCCTGCGGCAGGGTGCGCTGCGGCACGTCCAGCTGGACGCGCACGAAGCCGCCCGGCACAATCGCACCGTCGAGATTTGCGAGGTCGAGTTCCGCCATCATCTTCCTCGTCTTCGCATCCAGCTCACCGGACACCCGCGCCACGCGGGTGCGCCGTTGCAGGTCTGGGCGTTCATCGAGCGAGATGATCGCGGGCGTGCCGGCGCGCACATCGATCGCATCCGACTGATCGAGGTACACGAGCACGCGCAGGTGATTCGTCTGCGAGACGGTGACCACGGGGAGGGCACTCGTCTGCGATGTCGCAGCGCTCTGGACCAACGCGCCCGCATCGGCGAATCGTGCCGTGATGGTGCCGGCGAAGGGAGCCCGCAATTGTTGATAGGCGCGTTGTTCCTGAAGCCCGCCAAGCCGTTCGCGCGCAATCGAGGCTTCCGCTTCGGCCTGGTCGGCCTCCTGCAGCGACACGAAGTTCTTTGCTCGCAACTGCGCGATGCGATGGGCGATCTGCACCTTGTTGTCGTAGTCGACCTTGGCACCAGCGAGTGCGCGGTCTGTTTCCGGCGACTCGATGGTGGCCAGCAACGCACCGGCCGCAACGTGGTCGCCACGATCCACCCGGATGTCGCGCAGGTACCCGCTCACCTTCGCGTAGAGCGTGACGGAGGCGAACGGCCGCGCTTCGCCGAGGAGTGCGAGATGTCGGGTCGCGGGTGACTGGTCGACGGTGACGAGCTTCACCCGAGGGCCGCGGGCGACATCCGCGGCGCGCGCCGTGGCGTCGGTGGTGCTGCCGGTCTGTCGCCGGAAGGCCAGCGTGGCGACGATCAGCGCCGTGGCGCCGATCAGGACTGCGCCGCCAACGAGCAGGCGCGTCATGGGCCGTTTCGTGGCCTGTGGCGTCGTTTCGGGCGGTAGCGGTGATGGGAGGGCGGTCATGGGAATCACGAAGCGGTGACGAGGGACATGCCTGCTTCCTCGGCGCGGAAGCGCGCCTCGAGTTCATGCTTGGTTGGCGGCTTGCGCCGGAGTTGGGCGTATGCGGCGGGGATCACGAACAGCGTCACGATGGTGGCGACGATCAGTCCGCCGATCACGGCGCGGCCGAGCGGCGCGTTCTGCTCGCCCCCTTCGCCTGCGCCGAGCGCCATCGGCAGCATGCCGAGAATCATCGCCAGCGCCGTCATGAGCACCGGGCGCAGTCGTGTTCGACCCGCTTCGATGGCGGCCGCTTCTGGCGTCAAGTCGGATTCCACGCGCCGATCGTTCGCGAAGCTGACCAGCAGGATCGCGTTCGAGACAGCGATGCCCACCGCCATGATCGATCCCATCAGTGACACGACGTTGATGGTGGTGCCGGTGATCGCGAGGGCCCACAAGATGCCGACGAATGCGCCAGGCACTGCCACCATGATGATGATCGGGTCGACCCAGCTCTGGAACATGATCACCATCAGCAGATACACGAGCGCCATCGCGACCAGCAGTCCAAGACCGAGGCTCCGGAAGGCCTGTCGCATCACCTCGCCCTGCCCGCGCACGGCGATCGACATCCCGGCCGGCAGCTCGCCAAGCGCGGCAATCCTCGCGTCGATCGCGTCCACCACCGAGCCGAGGTCGCGTCCCTCGACGTTCGCATTGACGTCGAGCACACGCTGCACGGTGTAGTGATCGATCTCATTCGGGATCGCTCGGGTCGTCACCGTGGAAATGTTTCCGAGCGTTTGCGTTGGTGCGTGAGGAACGTCCGATGGCGGCCCGCTGGCTCCGGTCTGTAGCAGGGCGGCGGCTGACGGCGGTGTCACCGGCAGCGCCAGCAACTGGCGCACACTCGAGACCTGTTCGATCGGCGCCTTCACCGCCACCAGGTAGTTGACGTCATTCACTGGATTGATGAAGAACGATGGCGCGACCAATGCGCTGGAGGACAGCGACACGAGCATGCTGTTGGCGACATCACCCTGCGACAGGCCCAATGCCGCCGCGCGTTGCCGATTTACCTCTAGTCGCAGCGTGGGATAGTCGAGCATCTGCTTGATGTGCACATCGGCGGCGCCTGGCACGGAGCGGATGGCATCTCGCAGCCGGGCCGCCATGGCATAGCCGCGCTCGAGATTGTTGTCCTGCACCTGGACGTCGATCGGCGCCGGCAGGCCGAAGTTGAGCACCTGGCTTACGATGTCGGCCGTCTGGAAGTAGATCGTCGACCCGGGAAACGACTGCGTCAGGTCGTCGCGCAGCTTCGTCACATAGTCGGCGGTCGGCGCGTGCCCCTCGCGCAGCGAGACCAGGATCTCGGCGTCCATTCCGCTCACATTGTCGGTGGGCACGAACGCGATCGAGAGCGACGAGGGGAGGCCGATCATCGCATTAATCGTCCCCAGTTCATCCGCCGGGATGATCTTCCGGATGTGATCCTCGACCTCGGCCACGTAGCGGTCGGTGCGCTCGATGCGCGTACCGGATGGCGCACGGAAGTGGAGCTTCATCAATCCGGCATCGGTGGTCGGGAAGAAGTCCTTGCCTACCACCGTCAACAACATGCCGCTCACCAGCACGAAGAGCGTCGCGACGGCAAGTGTGACTCGGCGATGGTCCACCAACTGCGCGATGATGGCTTCGTACCGGTCCTGCAGGCGACCGAAGGCCGAGTCTCGCCAGTGATTGAAGCGCCATGAGGCGCGACTGAGGGCGCTCGAGCTGGCGGCGCCGACGACATCGACATCGTGGCCGTGGCCATGCGCCTGCTCGCCGGCGAGCAGCATCCGTGACAGCGTCTTCACCAGCGTGCGTGACAACAGGTACGCCGCCAGCATGGCGAAGATCACGGACAGTGCCATCGGCACGAACAGGAAACGCGCCGGTCCCTCGAGCAGCACCACCGGGAAGAAGACCACGCAGATCGCCAGCGTCGCCATGATCACCGGTTGCGAAATCTGCGCCGCACCATCGAGGATCGAGATGGTGAGCGTCTTGCCCATGGCGCGGTTGCGATGGATGTTCTCGACGGTGATCGTGGCAGTGTCCACCAGCAGGCCGATCGACAGTGACAGTCCGCCCAGCGTCATGATGTTGAAGCTGTTGCCCGTGATCCGCAGCCCGATTATCGATGCGGCGAGCGCCAGCGGGATGCTGGCCACGGCGACGAGCACTGAGCGCCAGCTGCCAAGGAAGGCGAGGATCATCAACGAGACCAGCAGGGCCGAAACAAAGGCCTCGTTGATCACGCTCCGCACAGCCGCCTTGACGAACACGGATTGGTCGAAGTCGAGTCGCAGGTCGAGGCCGTCCGGCGCGATGGCGCGCACCGCAGGCAACAGCGCCTTCGTCGCTTCCACGACGGCCAGTGTGCTGGCGTCCGATTTCTTCAGGATCGAGAGATAGGCGGCGCGGTGACCGTCGACGCGCACGATGTTGGTCTGGTCGGCATACCCGTCGGCCACAGTGGCGACGTCGCCAATCGTGATCGGTGCACCGGCCACCACCTTGACCGGGATCGCGCCGAACTCACTGACCGCCGAGGGACTCGAGTTGAGGCTGACGTTGTATTCACGATCCCCGAAGCGCGCCGTGCCGGCTGGAATGAAGACGTTGGAGTTCTGCACCGCCGTCACGACATCGGTCGGTGAAAGACTGTGCGCCGCGAGACGCGCCGGATCGACATCGATCGTGATCTCGCGCGTCTTGCCGCCGTACGGCGCTGGGGTGGAGAGTCCCGGAATCGTGAAGAGGCGCAGTCGCAGGAAGTTCTGCCCGTAGTCGGCGATCTTCTCTTCCGGCATCGAAGTGCTGGACATCGTGAGCTGCGCCACCGGTACGCTGGACGCATTCGACTGAATGATGTACGGCGGCTGGATCCCACGCGGCATGCGGCGCAGCGAGGTGGACGACGACGAGGAGATCTGTGCGATCGCGTTGCCGATCTGGGTGCCGGGCTGGAAATAGATCTTGAGCAGCCCGATCCCCGGAATCGACGACGACTCGATGCGCGAGATGCCATCCACGGTGGACGACAGGCCACGCTCACTCAGCAGCACGACCCGTTTTTCCATGTCCTCGGTCGAGAGCCCGGGATAGGTCCAGACGACTGCCACGACCGGGATGTCGATCGCGGGGAAGAGGTCCACGAGCATGCTGCGGGCCGACATCACGCCGGCCAGGAGGAGCAATGCCGCGGCCACAGCCACGGTGTAGGGCTGTCGGAGCGCGAGTCGTACGAGCCACATGTCGGCGAGGGTGGTTCAGGGCGGGCTGGCAAGCGCGACGGGTGGGCGCGCCGCAGTCTGTCAGATTCCTGGCCGTCATAAAAGTGACAGAAATGCGAGCAGCCCATAACATTCTGTTATGTCCATGAACCTTCATCACCTGCGCAGCTTCGCCCTCGTCGTCCGCCTCGGCGGGCTGGGGAAAGCCGCCCGCGCGGCGGGGGTGTCACAGCCCGCCCTGTCGCGCGCCCTGCGAGAGCTCGAGCGTAGCGTCGGCATCGAGCTGCTCGAGCGTGGACCGCGCGGCCTGCGACCGACCACGTTCGGGCGCGAGCTGTTCGAACACGCGCAGACGATCGCCGTCGCGGAGCATGACGCTGAACGGCTGATTCACGCCGCCGCCGGAACGCACCGCGGCGAAGTGCTCCTTGGCGCCAGCACCACGATCGCGGCCTACGTGCTTCCGCCCATCGTTCGCGCCTTTGCCGCGGAGTTTCCGCAGGTCGATGTCCGGCTCGTCGCCGCGCATACGCGAGTGCTGGAGGAACAACTGCGCCGCTACGAGGTGGATGTTGCCCTCGTCGAAGCCGCGCCCCTCGACTCGCAGTTGGAGGCGACCCCGTGGACGGTGGATGAGATGGTCATCATCGCTGCGCCCGATCACCCGCTTGCGTCGCGATCACGGCTGCCGGCCGAGGCGCTGGCTGGCGAACGATTCGTGCTCCGCGAGCCGGAATCCGGCACCCGCGACATCGTGTTGCGTGGCCTCGCGGACGCCGGCGTGTTTCCGCGGGATCCACTTGGAGTAGATGGCACGGAGGTCATCAAGCAATTGGTCGCGGTCGGGGTGGGGATCGGCGTCGTGTCGCGCGTGGCAATCGTGGACCAACTCGCGTGCGGGCGCCTCTGCCTGCTCGACGTGCCGTCGGTTCGGGTCGTGCGCCCGTTCACGCAGCTCACCCTGCGAGGTCGGAAAATGCGACCCGACGTCGCGGCCTTGGTCAGTGCCGTGCGACGGGCGACGCACACGCCGACGCGACGTGGCGCCCGCGGGAGCCGTGGCGTCCCACGGATCTGAGAAGTGCCCGGACCGGCAGCGCCGGGAACGCATCGCTCGGCTGAACCCTTGAAAGGGAAGCTTTTCGCACGCGACCGACAGGTGATTCCCCCGCGCGCTCCTTCCGCAGCTCAGTCAGGCGTCTCGATTGCGACACATGGATTTTCGTTCCCTGAACACGACTCTTCGACCGATGCTGCGGATCAGCGTGCTGCTCGCATCAACTGCGGCGTGCGGCACGGACGCCGTTTCCACGGGCGTCAATCCGCCACCTGCGATTTCCAGCCAGGTCGCCTCGGTCGTCGTCGCACCAAATACCTACCTGCTCACCGTCGGTGACACCGTCCGTCTGGTTGCGGCCACGCGTGATGTGAGTGGATCACCGCTGCCCGGCCGCGTCGTGGCGTGGAGCAGCGAGTCGCCGGCCATCGCGACTGTCTCGGCAAGTGGTCTGGTGACCGCGGTCGCAGCCGGTACGGTGCGCATCTCAGCGCTCAGCGAAGGTACGACCGGCACCGCAACGATCACCGCGACCCGCTGACGCGCGCGACATCGGCGTCAGCACCGCCGCGCCGTCAAGGAGCGTCAGTCGCCAGTCTTCATCGAACGCAACCGGCCGGTGTGACACGTTCTGTGCTCACACCGTTCAGCGTCGCAACGATCGGCGTTTCAGCGGCGGTCGACCACGGCACCTTCGGCCACCACGCCGTCGTGCCAGCTCGATTGGCCAGTGTCGGATCGATGCTTTGCCCAGGCTGCGGAGTGAGGACGGTCACGCCGAGGCAGCGTCCTGCGACCAACGCACGTTCAACCGGTTCAGTCCAGCCGTGCATCGCCAGCTTGAACAGCGCCCAATGCACCGGCATCATCGTCTTCGCACGTACCAGCCGGCTCGCCTCGACGGCCTGCTCTGGTCCCATGTGCCAGTCCGGCCACGCTGCGTTGTACTGACCCGCTTCGATCATCGCGACATCGAATGGGCCAAGACGCGAGCCGATGTCGGCGAAGGTCGTGTGCAGGCCGGTGTCTCCAGAATAGAAGACCCGATGCACGGGGCCGAGCATGGCATACCCCGCCCAGAGGGTGCGATCGCTGCGCGGCGAAATGCGACCCGATGCATGACGCGCTGGCGTCGCGACGATCGTGACACCGCGCACGCTCGTGGAATCCCACCAGTCGAGTTCCTGGATGCGTGACGCCGGAATGCCCCACCGTTCGAGGTGTGCGCCCACACCGAGTGGCACCAGAAAGACGGTGGCCCAGCTGCGCATCGCAATGATCGTCGCCTGATCGAGATGATCGAAGTGATCGTGCGAGATCACCACGGCATCGATCGGTGGCAGGCTGTCGAGTGCGATCAGCGGTGCAAACCAGCGCTTCGGTCCGAGGCTGCTGATCGGCGACGGGCGATCACTCCAGATCGGATCCGTCAGCACGCGCACACCGTCCACTTCGACCAGCGTCGATGAATGTCCGAACCAGGTGATGCGCAAGCCGGATGCGGGAAGCTCGTGCAGGGATTGCGCCGTCGGATGTTGCACCGGTACGACGACACTCGGCGACGCGTCGTCGTTGGTTGACGTGAGCGCGCCGGTGAAGGCACCAATCATGTCGTTCCACATCGGCTGCGGATTGACGAACCGTCCGTCATGCCACTGCGGCGCTTGCGTCATGCGGGCCAGTCGCTCGCCGGTGGCGCGTTCACCAAGCGCGCTGCCGGCAGTCAGCAGCGCGGTGCCGATCACCAGTCCCAGCACGACAGTCACACCGGATAACACCCGCAGCCAGCGACGCCGGCGCCGCGGCTCAGGCATCGAGCGAGCGGCTGGTGATCGCGATGATGATGGCGATGACGGCCGAATGGCAGGGCGGCCGTTGTGCGGCGATCACGTCCGCTGGAACCGGCGCGCCAACTGCTCGAGTCGCTCGTCGCCGGCGAGCTCGGCTTCCTTGCGAATCTCTTCCGCATACGGCCGCAGGCACGGTTCGCCCCAGTAGTAGCCGGTGGCGCGCTCGGCCAGCTGTGTTTCGTCGCGTCGCGTGGCTTCGAGCAACGCCCGCGCTGCGGCCCGGTCGTAGCCCGGGTCGTCGCGATCGGGAAGATCGTAGAAGCGGCGGGGCATCTCCCCTTCCGCATCATCTCTCAGAAATGCCATCGACATACGCGTGTCTCCAGACGTGGCGGCTGACCTGCCGCCTCCTCGAAGATAGCCCGCTCCTCGGCCGGTGGGCGCTGTGCGATCGGCTGGGGCGGCCGCACCACCCCCGCCGGATGGCCAGCGGCCTGAGGACGCCCATTGGCTAGCTTCCCCCGTGTGCGCGTGTCGGCTCGATCGCTCAGCGCGCTGAACGTTGCGTTTCGGGTCCGCCCTGTCTCCAGCCTCACCTGCATGCACAGCGAACGTCGCCTCAGTGACACCGAAGTGTCGTTGGTCCTGCAGCGTGCCGCGGAAGAGAGTGCGCAGCCGGGATTGACGGTGGCGCAGGTGCAGGAGATTGCGCGCGATGTTGGCCTCTCGCCGGAAGCGGTGAGCCGTGCGCTGACCGAGTCGGCGAGTGGGGTGCTGCGTCCCGCGAGGCTCGAACACACCCTCGGCGTGCCGGTCGGCGTCAGCAAGGAAGTTGTGCTTCCTGGTGAGCTGACTGACGAGGCGTGGAGTGTGCTCGTCTCGACACTGCGAGCAGCGTTCAATGCACATGGCAAGGAAACGCGCACTGGTGTCGTGCGTGAATGGCGCAATGGCAAGCTTCGAATCGCTGTCGAACCAACGCCACAAGGCCATCGTTTGCGCATGTCGACGCAGAAGGATCGTGCCTTGACGGCGCCGATGATCGGCAGCCTCTCGGCTTTCGTTTATGCCGCTGCGTTGGCTGCGGCGGCCACCACCAAGCCTTTCCTGATGGTGCTGGCAGCCGTTCCCGCCGTCATCGGCGCCGGGTTGGCAGCGTGGCCGTTCCTGACATTGCCCAAATGGGCTCGCACGCGCGCCACGCAGTTCGATGAAGTAGCGCGCGAAGCGGCCACGTTGACTGTCACGCCGGACGCACCGCAGTTGTCATCAGGCGAGTAGCGACGGAATCGTTTCGAGGCTGATGTTCGGTGGAGCGCTCGCTCGATGGTTCGCGAGGCAGCCCTAGGTCTGCGGCGCCAGGTGCGCGATAGTTGTTGATGCATCGCATCATCGACACGCTGGCAGAGAGCCCGTTGCTCCTGCTCTTCGCCACGGTGGCCGTGGGATATCCGATTGGGCGCATTCGCGTGCGCGGTGTGAGTTTTGGCGTTGCAGCCATCCTTTTCGCCGGCCTCGCGATCGGTGCGCTCGACGAGCGACTGCGCCTTCCCGAGGTGGTGCAACTGCTCGGGCTGTGCCTCTTCGTGTACAGTGTTGGCCTGGCGAGTGGCCCCGGTTTCCTCGCCACGCTCAAGCGCCACGGCGCGCGCAATGGCGCGGTGGTGCTCGTCGGGCTTGGTGCGGCTGCGATCGCCTCCTGGATTGCAGCACGTCTGCTCGGCGTGTCCGCAGGCGTCAGCGGCGGACTCTTTGCGGGAGCGGTCACGAACACGCCGGCGCTTGCCGCGGTGCTGGAAAGCCTGCGTGGGCAGGGCATCACATCGGCGCTCGAACAGTCCGCACCAGTCGTCGCACACTCCGTCGCCTATCCGCTGGGCGTGCTGATTCCGCTGATCGCGATCGGCCTCGTTCCACGGCTCTGGCATGGCGAGAAGTCGAGTGACATCCGCACCTCGCACTCCTGGCCGGCGTCGTCACGCGGCCGCGCAGGATCGGGGTCGCTGATCGTCGGCACGATCGAGGTCTTGCGCGATGATGCGGTGGGCGTGCCGCTGGAGGACCTGCGACACGAAGCGGGCGCTCGTGTGCAGCACGGCCGCGTGCGGCGCGTGGATGGCACGGTGGAGCTGGCGACATCGAATTCGATCCTCGCGCTCGGCGACCTGCTGACGGCCGTCGGCGAGTCGAGGGAGGTGACCAAGCTCGTCGAACGGCTGGGTACACGCAGCGACGAGGCGATCAATCTCGATCGGCGCGAACTCGACGTGCGTCGCATCTTCGTCTCGAATGCCAGGATCGTCGGCCATTCGCTGCGCGAGCTCGACCTGATGCAACAGTATGGTGCCACGATCACGGCCATCCGCCGAGGCGATGCCGATTGGATTCCGGATGGCGACACCGTTCTCCAGCTCGGGGATCGTGTACGTGTGTTGACGCGGCGTGAGAACCTGCAGGCCGTGAGTGCGTTCCTCGGCGATTCATATCGCGCCGTGAGCGAGTTCGATGTGCTCACGTTCGCCTTCGGCATCGTGCTTGGTATTGCCGCTGGCATGATCCCCATTCCACTCCCGGGCGGCATCACCGTGCGCCTTGGACTGGCTGGAGGACCGCTTGTGGTCGCAATGATCCTCGGCGCTCGCGGACGCACCGGCCCATTCGTGTGGGGCATTCCGTATGGCGTCAGCCTCACGATGCGGCAGCTTGGATTGCTACTGTTTTTCGCCGGCATCGGTACGCGGAGTGGCTACGCGTCATGGAACGCCTTGCATGATCCCGCCACGCTCGGCCTGCTCGGTGCCGGCGCATTCGTGACCTCGGTGACATCGCTCTCGATCCTGCTCACCGGTCGCTTTCTCTTCCGCATCCCGGAAGGAATCCTCACCGGTGTGATCGCCGGCATTCACACCCAGCCTGCCGCATTGAGTGCCGCCCTTGAGCAGCGGCTCGACGAATCGCCGAATGTCGGGTATGCCGCGGTGTTTCCGTTGGCGACGGTCGTGAAGCTGATCCTGGCGCAGGTGCTCACGCGTTTGTGAGATCCGAACCTGGACTGTTTCGACCGCTGTCGGGCGGACGCTGACAACAATTGCCGCGCGCGTGTTGTATCAAGAGTGGACGCAGTAGCGTTCCTTACTTGGAGACACGAATGATGATTCGACGTGGTGTACTCGTGCTGGCCGCGCTGACAGCGGGTGTCGCGCCGGCGATCTGTGCGCAGCGGCCGGCCGGAATGATGGGCGGCGGCATGATGGCCGGTCGCGACTCGTCGTCGATGGCCATGATGCGTCTCGTGCACGAGATGGTCATGAACCATGACAAGATTCGCCGCACCGTGACGAACCTGCCGAATGGCGTCCGGACGGTCACCGAATCAGACGACGCCGCAATGCAGGCGATCCTGCGTGAGCATGTGTCGACGACGGGCGAGCTGGTGCGGACGTCGCACGACCCGAACATGCCGATGGAGACGGCCACGCTGCGAGGGGTGTTGCGCAATGGTGCCAACATCACGCGTCGCGTCGAGCGCACGGCCAAGGGCGTGGTCGTGATCGAGACATCGAAGGATTCTGCGACCGTCGCGCTGGTGCAGCGCCACGCAGCGGAAGTCACCGACCTCGTGAATCGCGGCATGGTGGCGATGCACGAGGCGATGATGAAGAACGGCGGGATGGGCGGCGGGATGGGCGCTGGCATGTCCCACGGCACATCAGACAGCGCGTTCGCCGCGGTGCAGGCGCGCGGCAAGGTTGCGATGGGCGTCGACCAGTACACCTCCACGCATCATTTCGAGGCGCTGCCTGATGGCGGACGCATCGAGTTGCAGCGTGACTCGGATGACTCGGTTGGCGTCGCGACGATCCGCACACATCTGCAGGATATCGCGAAGGCGTTTGGCCAGGGCGACTTCACTACGCCTGCCTTCGTGCACATGCAGACGGTCCCCGGGGCGCCGGTCATGGCGGCGAAGCGCCGTGTGATCACGTATTCTTTCAAACCGTTGCCGCGTGGCGGTGAGCTGCGTATCACGACCACCGACGCTGAGGCGGTGGCGGCGATTGCGCAGTTCATGGCATTCCAGCGGATGGATCACCGTGCCCCTTGAGGTTCAACGCATGAACGTTCGCCCGACCCAGTGTTCAGTCATCCGTCTGCTGAGTGTCATGCCTAAGACACCGCGACGATTTGTGCGCCTCGCGGCGCTGTTGGGTGCGCTGGCGTGCGCGCTGCCAGCATCGTCGGCGCAGGCGCAGGCGCCGGTTATTCCTGGACAACAAGCGTCGGGGCCGGTCATCCAGACCACGGGAATGTCGATCAAGGTGGACGATCCCACCTTCGTCGTGCCCGATGGTCACGTGTTCAAGGCGGTGTTCGTCATCAACGCCGGTGGTGGCGACACCGTGAAGGTCAACGAGCAGCTGGTCACTGTGGCGCGCTTCTACAACGTGCACGTGCGCCACGGGTATCCGGAAGCGCGCGTGAAGGCAGCGGCCGTGTTTCACGGCAGTGGATGGCCTGCGTTGCTTACCGATGCCGCGTTCGCGGCCCGCTACGGTGGGAAGCCGAATCCGAGTCGTGCGCTGGTGCAGGAACTCCTGCAGCACGGCGCGCAACTCGTGCTCCGCGGCCAGACCGCAGGTGCTCGCAGCATTCGCCGGGACGAGTTGATTCCCGGGGTGAAGGTCGCGATCTCGGCCATGACCGCATTGCAGGTGCTGCAGGCGGATGGTTACCAGTACATCCCGTGGTAGCCCGCGCTCACGCCACGTAGAACGGTCGCGCCGTCGACATCGCACCGGCGTCCGTCACGCGCCGATAGCCGAGTGAGGCGAGGATCCCGGCCGCAACCTTGGATCGAGCACCGCTGGCGCAGACGAGGAGCACCTTGGAATCAGGCGTGATCGCAGGGTGCTTCGCGATCTCGGTGGCGATGCTCCCTACGGGCATGCAGATCGCGCCATCGAGGTGACCCATCCAGAACTCGAGTTTCGAGCGAACGTCGATGACGACATCGACCGGCTTGTTTCGGAATGACGGCATGGTCTGTTGAAGGCAGAATTGAGATGACGATGCAGGGAGAGTTCCGCGCACGACTCAGGCGGCGCGCTACTGCGGCTGCGTGATGCGTGGCAGCCGGCGCGCGGCGAGCCGTACGACATGGCCGGTCCCCTTGTGACCGCGGCCTTCGTCCAGTTCGAGGTCGCCCTCCCACGCCACGACCTCCTCGAAGGTCGCGTCGGGCACGGACGCCAGGTCGTCGCGCAGCGACTGGAGCGTGTACAGCATCGCCACGTCCTTCGGCCCGAACGTCGTGCGACCGATGTGGTCAGGATGGAACGCTTCCAGTATCAGCACGCCCCCATCGCGCAGCGCCCGCAGCAGCCGGCCATGAATCGCCGTGCGCAGCTCTGGCGTGAAATGCACGTAGGTGAGGACTACCGCGTCCACCGAGTCAGGTGCTGGCGTCCATTCCGTGAGGTCAGCGACGATGGTGTTGATGCTGACGCCGTGCTCTGCCGCCAGCGCCTGCGCCTTGGCCATGCCGACGCTCGAGCTGTCGACGGCGGTGACGTGGTGACCCTGTCTGGCGAGCCAGACGCCATTGCGACCTTCGCCGTCGCCCGGGACCAGCACATCACCCGACGGCCGGATGAGACTGGCCTGCTGCAGCAGGAAGGCGTTCGGGGCGGTACCGTACTTGAAGTCGGCTGTCGCGTACTGCTGGTCCCAGAAGCTCATCGGCATCACGGAAAGAAGTGACATCCCAGGTTTGGCCGCCGGCTGGCGGAACGACAACAACAACTATACAGTAATATAGTCATGGAATCCAGACGGCCAGCGCGACCGTCAATCGGGGACACCGAATACGGTGTCCCCGATTAACGCCCCGATTAACACCCCGATCTACGCCACAATCGAAGCGAAGTGCCGCGCGTCACGCTGTTATCCACATCATTTCCTGCACCTGAACTCCCATGCCAGACACAACGACCAAGCAACCAGCCATCATCCCGTGTGCGAGCTGCAGCAAGCTCAATCGGGTTGACCTCGCACGCGCAGACGCGCAAGCGAAATGTGGCGCCTGTCAGGCGCCGCTGTCCCTCGACACGCCGCTGGTGCTCACGGACGGGACCTTCGAGCAGGTTGTGACCTCGACGACCGTCCCCGTCATCATCGACTTCTACGCCGATTGGTGTGGTCCGTGCAAGATGATGGCACCGGTCTTCGCAGAGCTGGCGCGCCGTCAGCGCGGGCAGGCGCTGGTGGTGAAGGTGGACACCGACCGGAACCCAGCGCTCGCCGCACGATTCGTGGTGCGCAGCATCCCAACCATCGCCGTCCTGCGCAACGGCAAGGAAGTGGCGCGGCAGGTTGGTGCGGCGCCGATGGCCGTGCTCGAGAACCTGCTGCGCAGCTAGCTGACCACGCTCGAGAACCTCCTGCGCAGCTAGCTGACCACGCTCGCACGTCCTGCTGGCCCCGTGGTACGACCTAGTGTGCCACTGAGCAGAACTGTTCGTAGTCGATCAAGGCCGTGATCGTACGCGCGCCGCAGGCGGGACAGTCCGGGTCACGCGCGATCGGCAACGTTCGTGTCTGCATCGTCTGTGCATCGATCATCAGCAGGCGGCCAGCGAGGGTTTCGCCGATTCCGAGAATCAGCTTCAGCGTCTCGATCGCCTGAATGGTGCCGATCATGCCGGGCAGCACGCCAAACACGCCGCCCTCGGCACAGTTCTGCACCATGCCCGGTGGCGGTGGCACGGGATAGAGGCATCGATAACATGGCCCGTCCGCCGTGGCGAACACCGACGCCTGGCCATCGAAGCGAAAGACCGAACCGTGCACATTCGGCTTGCCGAGGAGCACACAGGCATCGTTCACGAGGTAGCGCGTGGCGAAGTTGTCGGTGCCATCGATCACGATGTCGTAGTCGGCGATGAGTGCTGAGCGCGTTCGCCGACGTCAGCCACTCGGCGTGCGGCACCACCGTCACGTTCGGATTGAGCGCGAACAATCGGTCGTGCGCCGAATCGAGCTTGGGGCGGCCAACGTCAGCGGTGCCGTGCAGGATCTGGCGCTGCAGGTTGGTGACGTCGACGACATCCCTTTCGACCACTCCCAGCGTTCCGACCCCCGCGGCGGCGAGATAGAGCGCGGTCGGTGAGCCGAGCCCGCCGGCGCCCACGATCAACACCCGTGCCGCCTTCAGCCGCGCCTGCCCGTCGAGGCCGACACCGGGAAGCGTCAGGTGGCGTGCGTAACGGGCCAGCTCTTCGGCTGAGAGTGCCGGTGGCGCCGCTCGGGTTTCAGGGGTTTCGGAGGCCACGATGATTTTGGCGAGGAAGTGAAGTCAAACGCTGGTGGTGCGGAACGCCAAGCGCAATCGTAGTCGTGGCATGACCCGCACCTATACTTGGCCTCACCCTGTCCCCGTGGAGCGAGCGATGAGTGGCGTTCGTGTGCTGGTCGGAACCAAGAAGGGCGCGTTCATTCTCACGTCGGATGAGGCGCGCACGAAGTGGGAGGTGGCCGGCCCGCACTTCCCGGGTTGGGAGATGTATCACATCAAGGGGTCACCCGTGGATCCCAATCGCATCTACGCGTCGCAGTCGAGCGGCTGGTTCGGCCAGATCATCCAGCGCTCCGATGATGGTGGCGTGACGTGGAATCCGGTGGACAACACGTTCACCTACGATGGCGTCCCCGGCACGCACATGTGGTACGACGGCACGCCACATCCGTGGGAATTCAAGCGCGTCTGGCACCTCGAGCCGTCACACACCGATCGCGACGTGGTGTATGCCGGTGTCGAGGATGCCGCGCTCTTCAAGTCGACCGATGGTGGGGCGAGCTGGAAGGAGTTGTCTGGGCTGCGGAAACATGGCTCCGGTGCGCACTGGCAACCTGGCGCCGGTGGGATGTGCCTGCACACGATCATCCTCGATCCGTCGAACGAGAAGCGCATGTTCATCGCCATCTCGGCCGCCGGTGCATTTCGCACGGATGACGGCGGCGACACCTGGACGCCAATCAACAAGGGCCTGCGTTCCAATGGCATTCCGGACGAGGATGCAGAGGTCGGCCACTGCGTGCACCACATCACGATGCATCCCTCCAATCCGCAGCGGCTCTACATGCAGAAGCACTGGGACGTGATGCGCAGCGACAACGGTGGAGATCAATGGTACGAGGTGAGTGACAACCTGCCGACCGACTTCGGCTTCCCGATCGAGGTGCATGCGCACGAACCGGAGACGATCTATGTCGTCCCGATCACCAGCGACTCACACCACTTCCCGCCCGACGGCAAGTTGCGCGTGTATCGCAGTCGCACCGGCGGCAACGACTGGGAGGCACTCGGCAATGGCCTGCCGCAAAAGGACTGCTACGTGAACATCCTGCGCGATGCGATGGCCGTGGATACGCTCGATTCGTGCGGCGTGTATTTCGGCACCACCGGCGGCCAGGTCTACGCGTCGAACGACTCGGGCGATTCGTGGATGCCGATCGTGCACGACCTGCCGTCGGTGTTGTCGGTCGAAGTCCAAACGCTGCGATGATCAGGGTCGTGTTGCCGTCGCCGCTGCGTGCGCTGGCCAACGTCGGCAGTGAGATCACCGTCGACGTTGCCGGTGACGTCACGCAGCGGTCGGTGGTGGACGCAATCGAGGCGCGCCATCCCATGCTGCGTGGCACGATCCGGGATCAGGTCACGCAGCAGCGACGTGCCTTCGTGCGGTTCTTCGCCTGCGAGCGCGACCTGTCGCACCAGTCGCCCGACGAGTTGCTCCCGCCGAGCGTGGTGGCTGGGCAGGAGCCGCTACTGATCGTGGGGGCGATGGCAGGCGGCTGATGCTGGGCGCAGCGACGCCTGCCATCGCCGTTGAATGCATGAGCTTGGTGTAGATGATACCGTAGATCCAATCGCATGCATCGTGTCGTACGCCCGCGGAGTTCACCGAACGTCCGCGGATTGATGCAATGGATGAGTGCGGTACGATGCCACCCGCGTCGGACCGATCCGTCGAAATGCTTCTGCTGCTGCGGATGTTCAATTCCCTCAGCAGGAGTGCTTCACATGCATCGATTCGTTCGCAGGACTCTCCCCGCAGTGGCGCTGCTCGCCGCATCGGCCGCCGCGCTCGAGGCGCAGGTCACCGCCTACGGCCTCACCACCAACGCGCAGGGCGCGCAGCAGCTGGTGCGCCTGAATCCGAGTGCGCCTGGCAGCGTGATCACGCTCGGAGCCACCGGCGTCAGCCTCACCGGCATCGACTTCCGCCCGGCCACCAACGAGTTGTACGGCTACGACGGCGACAAGTTGTACAAGCTGAACCTCGGCACTGGCGTCGCGACCCTCGCCTTCGATGTCGGCAACACGGCAGGCGCACGCGTCGGATTCGACTTCAATCCCACGGTGGATCGCATCCGGCTGGTCGGTCTGTCGGGCTCGAACTTCCGTCTCAATCCGCTTGACGGATCGACGACGGTCGACGGTGCTTACACCTTCGCGATGGGCGACGTGAACTTCGGCAAGGTGCCGGCCTTCACCGCCGTGGCCTACACCAACTCCGACACCGATCCGGCCACCGGTACGATGCTGTACGCGATCGACCCGACGCTTGGGCAGCTGGTGCTGGTCTCGAATCCGAATGGCGGCGCAGTCAGCACCGTTGGCAACCTCGGCATTGCCGGGCTGTCATCCATCGGCGGCTTCGATATCGTGACGGTCGGCGGTGTGAACACGGCGTACTTCACCGCCATGACCACCGGCAGCATGACGAGCCAGCTCTACACGGTGAACCTGGGTACCGGTGCCGCGAGCCTCGTCGGCAACATCGGTGCGATGAACGGTGTCCAGGGCCTTGCCTTGAGCACGGTCCCCGAGCCGGGCACGTGGGCGCTGATGATCACCGGTCTGGCGATGCTCGGTGGGATCGCCCGCCGCCGCAAGTCTGCCTAACACCAGACCAAGGGGTCAGAGATCTTGATCAGGCCTAACCGCGTGATTGATGGTGGTTTAGGCCTAGATCAGGCCTTTCAAGATCTCTGACCCCTTGATCGGGGCGCAACTTCAAGAACGCGAAGGGCTTAGACCGCGAAAACGCCGTTCAAGATCTCCGACCCCTTGATCGGGCGTTATGCAGTCGGCAGATCGCCAAAGGTCACCGCCCGCACATCCGCCTCATTCACGACGAGCCGGAAGACATCGGGCCGCGCGTAGTGCCCCACGACATCGAGGTCGAACTTGCCACGCACGGTGGCATCGAGATCGATGTCGGCCGTCAGCAGCGCTTCACCTTCGAAGTTCGGTCCTGCCAGCACGGTGCCGAATGGATCGACGATACAGCTACCGCCGCGGCTCACGATCTCATTCGGATCGCTGCCCGGCACTGCCATCAGGTCGGCGTAGTCGCCGCGACGTGCGAAGAGGTTGGAGCTGAGCACGAAGCACCGACCCTCGATCGCGATATGCTGCATGCTCGGCAGCCAGGTGTCGCGGCCATCGGCCGTGGGTGCGCAGTAGATCTGGATGCCCTTTGCATAGTGTGCCGCTCGGAGCAGCGGCATGTAGTTCTCCCAGCAGATCACGGCGCCAAGCTTGCCCAGCGGCGTCTCGAGCACCGGCATTGTCGATCCGTTGCCGAATCCCCAGATCAGTCGCTCCGACGCGGTTGGCATCAGCTTGCGATGTGTGCCGAGCAGCGCGCCATCAGGGCCGAAGAACAACACCGTGCAGTAGAGCGTTCCGCCATCACGTTCGATCGCCCCAACGACCAGGTACAACTGGTGCTGCGCGGCAATCGCACCCATGCGCGCGCAACGGTCGCCCGGCACGTCGACGCCCTGCTCCCAGTATTCGCGAAAGGCCTCGCGCCCTGCCTCCGTCCGCGAACCGACCAAGGCTCCAAAGCCTGAGCCGCGAGGATATCCACCAACGAACGCCTCCGGAAACAACACCAGCTCCGCACCTGCCTGCGCCGCGCGTGCACTCCACTCCGCGATTCTTTCGATCGCAGCGTCGGCATTCGCGACGGGAGCCAACTGCGCCACTGCGACGCGATGATGATTGGGCATGATGGGCGGCTGCGTGTGATGGCGCACGGTCCTGCGTGCGCCAGAAGTTATCAGGGCAAACGCCCACCCGCGCATGCGCATGGCGCTGCACAGATCGAACTACGCCGAGCCTCTGCGCCGATGCGGTGTGCGGCGCGGCGGCCCCTTGCACAACTTTCCAGCACCCGATTTCTGTCGCGCGAGATTCCCAGCTCGCGCGCGAGACTGCAGCTGACCTTCTCCCTGACCCGACGACGCATCCATGCCAGAACACGACGCGGACATCATCGTCGTTGGTGCCGGCCTCGCCGGGCTGGTGGCGGCCGCCGAGGCGGCCGATGCCGGACGATCGGTACTGGTGCTGGACCAGGAAGGGGAGCAGAACCTGGGCGGACAGGCATTCTGGTCGCTGGGCGGGCTGTTCTTCGTCGATTCGCCAGAGCAGCGCCGCGTCGGTATTCACGACACCAAGGCGCTCGCGATGCGCGACTGGCTTGCGACCGCTGGCTTCGATCGGGCCGAGGACCATTGGCCGCGGAAATGGGCTGAGGCTTACGTCGACTTCGCCGCGGGTGAGAAGCGCTCATGGTTGCATGCACAGGGCATGCGCTGGTTTCCTGCGGTGGGCTGGGCGGAGCGCGGCGCAGCGGGAGCAGGCGCGTCGGGCAATAGCGTACCGCGATTCCACATGACGTGGGGCACAGGCCCAGGTGTACTCGAGCCGTTCCTTCGACGCGTGCGTGCACATCAGGCGACGGGCCGCATCACCTTTCGCTTCCGCCATCGCGTGCGGGAGTTGGCCGTCACCGATGGCGTGGTGCACGGTGTCGTCGGCGATGTGCTGGAAGCGACGACGGTTGCGCGGGGTGAGCGCAGCTCGCGCACGGCGACCGGTGAGTTCGCGTTGTTTGCGGGCGCGATGATCATCACCTCTGGCGGCATCGGCGGCAATCACGATCTCGTGCGCCAGCATTGGCCAACAGAGCGACTCGGCAAGGCGCCGGCCTTCATGCTCTCCGGCGTGCCAGAACATGTGGATGGCTTGCTGCAGGCGTCGGTCGCCGCGGCCGGTGCACGGTTGATCAATCCCGATCGGATGTGGCACTACACGGAAGGGGTGCGCAACTGGAATTCGATCTGGAAGAACCACGGTATCCGAATTCTGCCCGGCCCCAGCAGCCTCTGGCTCGATCCGACTGGCAAACGACTTCCGTATCCGAACATCCCAGGCGCGGACACGCTTGGTACGTTGCAGTACATCACCACCCACGATCACCCCTACACCTGGTTCGTGCTCAATCGGGCGATCATCAAGAAGGAATTCGCGCTCTCCGGCAGTGAGCAGAATCCGGACATCACCGGGAAGAGCATCCGGCTGGTACTGAAGCGACTGGGCAAAGCCGTGCAATCGCCGGTGCAGGCGTTCATGGACAAGGGAGCTGACTTCGTCATCCGCCGCACGCTGCCCGAGCTGGTGCAGGGCATGAATGCGCTGATCGGCAATGATCAGGTGAACTTCGAGACCGTCGAGCGAGAGATCGTCGATCGGGATGCGCAGGTGCACAACCCGTTCGGCAAGGATCCGCAGTTGGCGATCGTGCGGACGGCGCGTGCGCTGATCACCGAACGTCTGATCCGCGTCGCAAAGCCGGCGCCGATTCTCGACCCTGCCGATGGGCCACTGATCGCGGTCAAGCTCAACATCCTCACCCGCAAGTCGCTCGGCGGATTGGAGACCGACCTGCAGGCGCGTGTCCTGGGAGCCGATGGCAGGCCGATGCCCGGCCTGTATGCGGCGGGCGAAGTGGCTGGGTTCGGCGGCGGTGGTGTCCATGGCTACCGCTCACTCGAAGGCACCTTCCTTGGCGGGTGCATCTTCAGCGGTCGGACGGCCGGTCGTGCGGCGGCGGCTGGCTGAGCCGCAGAGGCCGCGTGGTCGGCGAACGACGAAACAGTCTCAGCCCGGCTGCGTATTGGCTCCTCACTCCCCTGCTTCCCCCTCGAGACCGACTCACGATGGACACCACGTCACTGGCACGAATCGCGATCATCATCGTGGGCCTCGCAACGAGCTTCACCGCGCTGGGCGTCGCCGTGCACTACTACCTGCATCGTTTCGTGCGTCGAACGTCGGCGCCCCCGGCGATCGATGATTCCCGATTCTCGCGGCTCGAACAGTCGGTCGAGGCGATTGCGATCGAAGTCGAACGGATCAGCGAAGGCCAGCGCTTTCTGACCCGGTTGCAGACGGCGTCACAACATGAACCGTTCGATGCGATGCGCGTGCTGCGACCGGAAAGGGCAATCACGCCCGTGGCCTGAAGAGGCGGGTGCCGACCGGCGCAGCGCACGGCGGCAGGTCATTGGCCGCGTAGCAATCATCGCCGTAGTGCGCGGAGCCGCGCGCTTTGCGTTCCATCCCGCTGTGCCCCGGCTGCGTTGAACCATCGGACCGATCCGGCTTCCGTACTTCTCCGGATGTTGACGCCCGCTGGTTCTGTCGATGTTTGAGACATGACGCCAGCCGACGTACTTCCCTTCCAGCGGCCGACGGGGACCTCCGCGGCGCCCCCGCGCCCCCGGGGCCGGTCACAGCACGATGCGCCGGAAGGTGGCACGGGCATCGTGATGATGAATCTCGGCGGCCCAGCGACACTCGATGAAGTCGAGCCGTTCCTGCTGCGCCTCTTCGCGGATCGCGAGATCATCCAACTGCCGTTCCAGAAGCACCTCGGCAAGTTCATCGCAACGCGCCGCGCGCCAAAGGTGCGCAAGTTGTACGACGCGATTGGTGGTGGATCGCCAATTCTCGACTGGACGGAAGCGCAGGGCCGCGCGATGTGTGAGCGACTCGATGAGCTTTCGCCGGCAACCGCCCCGCACCGGTTCTATGTCGCCTTCCGGTATGCGCCGCCGTTCGCTGACGACGCGGTGACGGCGATGAAGGCGGATGGCGTCACGCGTGCGATCGCCTTCACGCAGTATCCGCAATGGTCGTGCTCCACGACCGGCTCCAGCCTCAATGATCTCTGGCGCTCGCTGCAGCGCACGGGGCTCGAGGATGCGTTCGAGTGGAGCATCATCGACCGCTGGGGCGAGCACGAGGGGTTCGTGCGGGCGATGGCGAGTGCGGTGGAAGACGGCCTGAGCCTGTACGACGAAAGTGAGCGTGATGATGTGCTTGTCATGTTCAGTGCGCATTCGCTGCCGCTGTCCGTCATCGATCGTGGTGACGCATATCCATCGGAGATTGCCGCGTCGGTGAGTCGCGTCGTCGAGGCGACGAAGCTGCGCAATCCGCACATGCTGTCCTTCCAGTCGGAAGTCGGGCCGGTGCGGTGGCTTGGGCCCAGTACGGAAGTGATGATTCGCCAGCTGGCCGAGCGCGGCCAGAAGAACATGTTGGTGGTGCCGATCGCCTTCACAAGCGATCACATCGAGACGCTTTCGGAGATCGACATCGAATACGCTGAACTGGCGCATTCCCTTGGCATGACGGGATTTCGCCGCGTGCCGTCGCTCAATGCACGCCCGGATTTCCTCGACGCGCTGGCCGACATCGTCAACGATCACATGGCGGCCGAACGACCATACAGTGGCCAGTACCGTCAGAAGTGCCCGGGGTGCGTGAATGCGCAGTGCCGCGGCGTACCCAGTCGTATCGCCACCGCGCGCAGTGATGCCGTGCAGTCGCGATGTGAGTCCGCTGCCAGGGGCTGACGTGTTCCTGCTGCCGCTGCAGATGATCGGGTGCTCGCACGAGACGAGCCCAGCTGACCAGATCGGACGGATGCGACTGCCGTCGGCCCTGGTGGAGAAACTTCTCGAGGAGCTGCGCGACGCCGGCACCAATGCCGTGCTGCTCAGCACCTGCCATCGCACCGAGCTGTATTGGTGGGGCGATGCGGACCTTTCGCCCTGGTTTGCGGCGCAGGTTGTGCCGCGCGCTGGCGGGCCGATGGTCATCGAGCGTCGCGAGGCGGATCTGGCCGT
Organism: uncultured Gemmatimonadaceae bacterium; assembly: GCA_963740355.1. Lineage (GTDB taxonomy): Bacteria > Gemmatimonadota > Gemmatimonadetes > Gemmatimonadales > Gemmatimonadaceae > JACMLX01. Next base: position 1,982,218 of record CAVUDW010000003.1, on the reverse strand, counting down.
ACGCCACCTCTTCTCCGTCGCGTCGGGCATGCGCTCGGTGCGTTTCGGGGAGCCGGAGATTCTGCGTCAGGTGCGCTCCGCTTGGAGTATCGCGCAGTCCGTGCGTGATGCAGATGCACAACTCGACTCGATCTTCGCCCGTGCCATGGAAGCCGCGCGACACATTCGCCTCGCGATCGGCAGCGATGCCGATCCTGCACTGGCGACGCGGATCCGTGAGGCGATCGTTGCGCGACGCGAGTCGTTCGTCAGTGCTGGACGAATGGCGCCACTCGAGATCCTGGTGGTTGGGGCAGGGGATGCGGCGCGAGGCGTGCTGGAGGCGATCGCGCTTCCCTCGATCCTTGCCACTGGCCAGTGGACGATTCGCGTGACGTCGCGCTCGAATGTGCGTGGCGCTCGACTGGCGCAGTCCTTCGCCATTCGATCGACGCCATGGGAAAAGCGTGACGATGGATTGCGCACCGCCGATGTGGCGATCTTTGCGGCGCAGACCAGCACCCCGCTCATCGATGCTGGCCTCGCCGCACGCATCGGCGATGACGCAGCGCACGAGAAGTTGTGGCTCGACCTCGGCGTGCCGGCGAATGTCGATGCACGGCAGCTGCCCGTGAGTGTGGAGTGGGTCGGCCTCGATGCGCTGGCACCACGGTCGGTGCACGATGCGGTGCGCGATCGTCGTGCGACCGTCGCGCTCCAGCACGAGTTGGCGCGGTTTGCGACGGCGATGCAGCGACGCCGAATCGGTGCCCGTATCCCCGCCATCGAGGAGCATGCGGCCACCGTGGCCCGCGCGGCGCTTGCGTCCACGGCCGTACAGCAAGGCACTCGCGATTCCGCGGATGCGGTGGCACGGCAGGTGACCCGCCTGCTCCTGCGCGAGTTGAGCGAGATGTCCGCCTAGCTGGCCGGGCTGCGCACCTCTCGCCTGCAGGTGGCGGTGAGGTGTGGGAGGAATAGAGCATCCTGTGGCGAACGGCGTGCCGTTGCGCGATCTTCGCGGCACAGTGAACTCGATCAACGCCCTGTGCCGTGGCCTCCTGTGAAACGACTGCTTCTCCTGCTGCGCGCGATGCCGCTGCTGGCGCTCGCGCTGGTTCGGCCTGTCGCTGCTCAACCGGCACACTTCGTCTCGCCGCTCACGCTCACCAGCAGCGACGCGCACCTCGTTGATGCGTTCACGTGGGCCAAGGCGCAGGCCTCCGCGTATGCTGCGGATACCGATCCAGTCGGGCCATGGTTCGAAGCGTCGCTGCCAGGACGCGAGGCGTTTTGCATGCGGGATGTCGCACATCAGGCCGTCGGCGCGCACGCGCTTGGCATGCAGCGCCACGTGCAGAACATGTTGCACCGCTTCGCGGAGCAGATCAGCGAGCGGCGTGATTGGGCGAGTTACTGGGAGATCACTCGTCACAACCAGCCCGCTCAGGTCGACTACCGCAACGACCGCGACTTCTGGTACAACCTGCCCGCCAACTTTGACGTCCTCGACGCGGCGTGGCGCATGTACACCTGGTCGGGCGATACCTCATACCTGCGCGACACCACGTTCCTGTCGTTCTATCGTCACTCAGTCACCGACTACGTCGAGCGATGGGCCCTCGGCACGGGCGTGATCATGTCTCGCGAGCGTATCATGAATCGCGAACATCCTGCTGATCCTGCGGCTCGCTTTGCGGCAGCGCGTGGCATCCCCGGATACAACGAGGATTCCGAGGACTTCACCGTGGGCCTCGACCTGCTGGCGGCGCAGTACGCGGGCTACTCGGCATACGCCCGCTTGCTCGACGCACGAGGCAACCCGACGGCGGCGCGCCCCTGGCTGCGGAAGGCCAACGACGTGAAGACGCTCGTCAACGGGCTGTGGTGGGATGATCGGGCGCAGTCGTTTCATGACTATCTGTCCAACACGCACACGCTCCAGCATCGACGTGCAGACGCCTGGAACTCGGCCGCCCTCTATTGGCCTGTGGCCTCGGACGGGCCGCACGCCCGTGCCACGGTGCAGGCACTCGTGCAGCAGATTGGGCGCACCCGTTCGTCGCAGATCGAAGAGCAGTCGCATCATCCTGAAGTGCTCTATCGCTACGGCGCGGCTGACGTGGCGTACGACCAGATCCTCGACCTCTCACGTGCAGACCGTGCGCGTCGCGAGTATCCAGAAGTCAGCTTTTCGGTCGTCGGCGCGATGGTGACCGGTACGATGGGCGTGAGCGTCGATCCTGTCGCAGTGGGACGCGAGCGTGTGCGGCTGGCGGGTGCGCGCCTCTCGCCACTGTTCACCCTGTCACAGTTGACGAACGCGACGCAATGGGCCGAGCTCGCGCATTTACCGGTGCGCGACAATGACATCACGCTCCGACACGAAGGTCGGCGTGCCAGTGTGCTGACCAACAATCGAGGCCCTGCGCTCGTGTGGGACGCAGCGATCGAGGGGCGTCACGAGACGTTGTTCGTGAACGGCGTTTCGACCAGGGCGACTCGTCAGCGGCTCACCCTCGGCCGCGAGATCAGCGTCGTGCAGGTTCGAGTGGCACGTGGCCAGCAGGCACGCGTTGCGATTGCGCGCTGATCAGGGTGTATCTTCCAAAAAGCCGCTTCCCGAATGACGCGAGCGGTCCCGTGATGGTGCAGCATCGCAACCACGAGCACTCCATGCTTCAGTTGGACACGTTGCGCAGGAGCGCATCATGACCGCTCGCCGCCTGAACATCGGCGTACTTGGCTGCGGACCCATCGCGCAAGCCGCGCACTTCGAGAGCTGCACGAAGTCCCGCAACGCCACGCTCTACGCGATCTGTGATGTGGCCGAGGACCTGCTCGCGCGCATGGCGGTGACCCACAATGCGACGAAGACCTACACCAGCTTCGACGAGATGCTGGCGGATCCCGACGTACATGCGATCATCATAGCCACATCGGATTCCTTCCACGTTCCGGCCGCGATACAGGCGGTGCGTGCAGGCAAGCATGTGCTCTGCGAAAAGCCGCTCGGCGTGACGGTCGAGGAGGTCGAGGCGCTGCGAGACGAGGCGCGCACTGCCGGCGTCCAGGTCATGGTCGGGCACATGAAGCGATTTGACCCCGGCCTGCAGGCCGCGCATAGCTTCGTGAGGCGCGAGATGGGTGAGATGCTCGCCTACAAGGGCTGGTATTGCGATTCCACCCACCGGTATGCAGTCACCGATGCCGTGCAGCCTCTGATCGTGCGGAGCACCAGCGCGCGCAAGCCAGCCACCGACCAGAAGTCCGACCTGGCGCGCTACTACATGCTGGCCCACGGCAGCCACCTGGTGGATACGGCGCGATATCTCTGCGGGGAGATCGTGTCGGTCGATGCTCGGCTCACACGACGTTTTGGCGCATTCTGCTGGTTCGTCACCACCGAGTTCGCGAACGGGGCCATCGGTCACCTCGACCTGACGGTCTCGGTGCGCATGGATTGGCATGAGGGCGTGCAGATCTACGGCGAACATGGCAGCGTGCTCGTGAAGACCTACAATCCCTGGCTTTTCAAGTCGTCCGACGTCGAGATCTTCCGTGAGGCCGACGCGACCTATACGCGGCCACTCGGCGCCGATGCCCACGTCTACCGCCGCCAGGTGGAGGCGTTTGCTGAAGCCATCCTGTCCGGCAGGGATGTGACGTCCACTGGCGGAGCCGGCATCGAGGATGGCATCGCCGCGGTGCGGGCGATGGTTGCGATCGTGCGATCGGTGGAGACCGGACAGGTGACGCGCATTGCAGACGTCGCGGGATCGGTGTGACACACGACGGAAGTCCACCACTCACACCGCTCGGCATTTTTGCCAAGACCTTCGCGGGGAGCGACCCTCGTGCTGTGCTGGCGCAGGCACGCCACGCGGGTTTTGACGCGGTCCAATACAACATGGCCTGCTCCGGCCTGGAGCCATTGCCGACGGTCGTCCCGCGAGACGTCGCGCTCGCACTGCGTGACGCGAGCGCCGAATTCGGAGTGGCGCCGGTGGCGCTGTCGGCGACCTACAACATGATTCATCCCGACCTGCCTGCCAGAATCGTCGGACAACAGGCTCTCGCCGCTCTGGCTGAAGTCGCACACACCGCGGGCATTCCCATTCTCACGTTGTGCACGGGCAGTCGGAATCGCGCGGATCAATGGGCGTTTCATCCGGACAATGGCAGCGAGGCAGCCTGGCGCGACTTGCTGGTCAGCATGTCGGCCGCCATCGACGTTGCCGACCGGTATGACCTTCGGCTCGGCGTGGAGCCGGAACCGGGAAACATCGTTGACTCGGCTGGTACGGCGCGGCGCCTGATCGACGAGTTTGGAAGCGACAGGATCGGGATCGTGATGGACGCCGCGAACCTCCTGTCACTCAGCGCACTCAGGACTCCCGCGCTGCAGTATGACGAAATCGCTGCGGTGCTCGATCTCGTGGCCGATCGCGTGATCCTCGTGCACGCGAAAGATCGCACGAGCGACGGACGTGTCGTCGCCCCAGGCCAGGGCGCCATCGATTTCCCGCAATACTTCGAGGCCACCGTCGCTGCCGGTGTCCAGGCTCCGGTCGTCACGCATGGCCTTGACGTGACTGACGCGCATCGGACAGCAGTCTTCCTGCGCGCGTGCCTGCAGATGAACTGACCGCGTGTGCAATGCCGCCCGTGCTACCAGCCGAGTCGCACGCCTGCCTGCAGCTGATACGGGTCGCCGCCCTTGGGCAGCACGCCGGCCGTTTCATTCACTGAATAGCGGTAGCGCTGTATTGCTGGGTCGAAGCCAGTCACACGCAGTAGCGGCACGCGATTGATGACCGGGTTCTGCGAGGAGATGCCGCTGGGCAGCAGGTACTGCGCACCCCAGTCGCGATTGAGCAGGTTGCCGACGTTGAACACGTCCAGCGTCACATCCAGCCGGGTGCCGCGGCCGACGAATACCGGGCGTGCGAGACGCAGGTCGACCCGATGTGTCCACGGGGTGTAGAGCGCATTGCGCTGCGAGATCCGGCCAACATTCGAACGGATGTACCTGGCCGCGATGTTGGCTGGATTGGCGAGCAAGCGCGCCATTGACGCTGCCACCGCCGGATCCGTGCCTGGGTTGCTGGGGTCGAACAGGAAGGCGAGGTCGTTGCCGTTCGCTTCATCGCCGTTGATGTCGCCGTCCACCACCAGCGAGAACGGCCGCCCGCTGGCACCGAGATACCGTGCGGCCGCCGTCACGCCGAACGGCAGCTTGAGCAGCATTGTCGTCACGATCCGATGCCGGGTGTCGAGATCGGATGGCCCCCACCCCTGCGCGAGATCTCGCGGATCATCGCGGATCGGCGTAAAGGTCGTTGCCGTACGCGCCAGACAGCAGCCGTAGGTGGAGTTGTCGCGTGCCTTGCTCAGTGCATATCCAATCGTCGCGTGTGCAAGCCGGAACACGCCGATGTCTGCTTCGGCGGTCAGCGAGGCCTGTGAACCGGCGGCATTCGACTCGAGCGCGACTACGCGAGAGTAGTTCGTGTTCGCTGATGCGTTGCGCACGTCCGTGACACCAGTTGCGGCGGCGATCGTGGCCGCAGGAACCCAGACGCTCCGGCCCGCCTCGTTCGACAATGTGAACGACGGCGTCGTGCGCAGGTTGCGGTCGATGTACTGATAGCCGTTGGTACTGCGTCCCCACAGCGCGCCGAGGGTGGTCGAGAACCGCTCCGCCCAGTGTCGCTCCCACGCCACCAGCAACTTGTCCACTCGTGGTGCCTTCCAGTCCCCCGTCACGTTCACGTAGGCCGGTGGTGCCGGAGCGCCGTTGAGACCAGGCACGTTGGACGGATCACGCCGATACGACGGAAAATCCGGTGTCGGCACCGTGGCACCTCGACGATCCACGTCGGCGAGAGATGTACCGGTGTAAAGCAGTTGATTGTGCTGCGCGTAATACGGCACCTGCGCTGAGAATCGGCCAGCACCAAGCCGCACCACGTCATTCCCAAGCTCATCGAGTCGCCAGACGACCTGCGCCCGGGGCTGGACCTGATTCCAGTCGCTGGGCGCACGATCAGTGCGCACGCGGAATGCCGCGTCAAGTGCGGCATTCCGCGCTGGCGCCGTCAGGAACTGCGTGGCATCCCACCGCACGCCGGCGGTGAGTGTGATGCGCTCAGTCGCGTGCCATTCCGCCTGCGAGAACGCGCCCAGTTCGAGGATCCGCTGGCTCGTCTCCGGTGATGTGCCACTGAGCGGGACGGTGCGCGAGAAGCGATTCGGTGTCAGCGTCTCGAGCGCCGCGATCGATGGAAAGACGAACAGGCCGCCCTGTGCCTCGGCGATCAGAGTTCGCGTGCCGCTGATGGTGTTGTCGGTGCCGGCGCTGAACAGCCACCGGCCACGTTCGACGCTGAGCCGATCACGAAACTCCACCGACCATTCACGACTTCGGTCCGGTGCCAGTCGATTGCCGCCAAACTGAATCGTCGCATTGCCGATGGTTCCATCGGGCAACGTCGATCGCACCTGCACGAAGCCGCGGGGCAGGCCGTCGATCGCGGGTGTCAGTTCGCGGCGCGAATCACTGATCGTGAGCTGCGCCTCGTTATGCGATGCAGGACCCAGGACACTGGCGATGGTCGTCGTGAGTTGCGCCTCGCGGCTGCTGAAGTCCGATCGCGCCTCGCGCAACGCGATCGTCTGGTCGACGCCGCCGCTCAACGGACTGTCCCACCGACTGGCCGTGCCGCGCATCGTCGCGAGCGTTGACGACGAGAGTTGCCAGTCGACGCGGCCGAGCAGCGTTTGCGACAGGGGGCTGCGATCGAGGCGTCCAAGCTGCGTCAGCGACGTGTCAGTGCCGTACGAACGGGCGAGAACTTCGAGCACTCGCTGCAAGGAGTCGCGGTTGATCCCGGCTGCTTGCTGCGCACGCGGGGTGCTTACGTCGCCAGTGTAGAGGGGCTCATTCGAGTCCTGACGTTCGTAGGCGACGAAGAAGTGCGCGTGATCGCGCACGATCGGTCCGCCGAATGAGAGCCCACTCTGGCGCACCGTCGCCTGGCGTGTGGCCCGGCTGCGGCCCTGAAAGTCGGTCGATGGCGCGAGCTGTTCGTTGCGGAAGGAGGTGAACGCGCGACCCTCGAGGGCATTCGTCCCCTCGCGGGTGGCGGCGGCGATCTGGCCTCCACCCTGCCGTCCCTGTGTCACATCGAAGACGGCGGTGTTCACCTCGAATTCCCGCACCGCATCCATCGGTACCAGCGCCGGGCCACCATTGGCGGCGCCGGCTCGCAGCATGTTTCGCTGCTGCGCGCCATCCAGTCGAATGTCGGTGGACGTCCACCGCTGTCCACCGAGTGAAAGTTGTGCGCCGGCGAGGGGTGAGAGCAGCGCCAGACCTGCGAAGTCGCGATCGATGACCGGCAGCGCATCGATCCGCTCTCGCGAAACACGCGTGCTGCCGCCGATCCTCACGTCGCGGCCCTCCTCGGCTGCGGAGCGCACGAGTACCGCGTCGAGCGTCGTCGCAGTGGCCCGAAGGACCAGCGCGATCGCGGGCCGCGCACCGATGGTGAGATAGACCCCTCTCCGCTCCGCCGGCCGGTAGCCCACGCGTCGAGCCGTGACGGTCACCGGGCCGCCGAGCGGAACGCCGAGCATCACGAATCGCCCTGCATCGTTGGTCACGGTGCGCAGCCGATAGCCGGTCGGCTCGTGTCGGATTTCGATCGAGGCCCCAGCCAAGGCCGCACCCGCCGTATCGCGCACGATGCCTGAAATACCAGCGCCGACCTCCTGCGCGCGCGCCGGTGCCGCAAGTGCCAGCAGGGCGGACAGCAGCGCAGCCGCAACGCCCGTGAGAACGCACCGGGGAACACGCCCGAGAACGCCTCTGCGTCGGAGACGTCCAGCGCCAGATCCGGCTGAGTGGCCAGCTGCTGCGAATTGCATGCGCGCAATATCCGACGCGCTGGCGAAAATTCCCACAGCGGGCGGATACGCGGCGGAGAGCGGACTGATGGGCATATAGTTTCAGACGCCTCCTGGCCGGCTTTCGTGTAGGTTCAGCAAGCGTCCCGCGTCAGGAATCCCCTGCGCGAGCTGGGTGACGCACTGGAGTTCCTTGTCCTCCGTGACAGCCAGGCAGTGCGTCATCGTCACCGGAGCGGACACCGTGCCACAGGATGCAGCAGCGAAGTTGGCGAATGCCGAACTCGCAGCGCGGGCCATCGCGCTCCAGAAGGCGATCTCCAACAGCGTCAATTTCTCCAGCATCGCCACCGACGAACACGGTGTCATCCAGATCTTCAACGTCGGTGCCGAGCACATGCTCGGCTACTCGGCCGAAGAGATGGTCAACATCGTCACACCGGCGGAGCTCTCCGATCGTGAGGAGCTGGTCGCCCGCGCCGCCGCGCTGACCGCTGAATTCGACACGTTGATCACGCCCGGATTCGAGGCGCTCGTGTTCAAGGCGGCGCGGGGCATCGAGGACAACTACGAGCTGACCTACGTCTGCAAGGACGGAAGCCGGCTGCCGGCCATGGTCTCGGTCACGGCGTTGCGCGACGCGGCAAACAGCATCATCGGCTACTTGCTGATCGGGACCGATAACACCGCCCGTCGGCTGGTGGAGGCCGAACGGCAGAAACTCGACCAGCGGCTGCGTGACCAGCAGTTCTACACGCGTTCGCTGATCGAGTCCAACATCGACGCGCTGATCACCACCGATCCGTCCGGGATCATCACCGACGTCAACAAGCAGATGGAAGCGCTCACGGGCTGCACCCGTGACGAATTGATCGGCGCGCCGTTCAAGGACTACTTCACCGATCCAGTGCGTGCGGAAGCTGGCATCAAGCGCGTCCTGAGCGAGAAGAAGGTCACCGACTACGAGTTGACGGCCTACGCGCGTGACGGCAAGAAGACCGTGGTGTCGTACAACGCCACCACCTTCTACGACCGCAATCGCAAGCTGCAGGGCGTCTTTGCTGCCGCCCGCGATGTCACCGAACGCAATCGTGTCGAGGAGGAGCTGCGGCTGGCCAAGGCAGCGGCCGAAAGCTCGAGTCGGACGAAGTCCGATTTCCTGGCCAGCATGAGCCACGAGATCCGCACGCCCATGAATGCGATCATGGGCATCGCCGATCTGCTGTCGCATACGCCGCTCAACCCGGAGCAGGACAAGTACGTCCGGATCTTCCGCCGCGCGGGCGACAACCTGCTCAACCTGATCAACGACATTCTCGACTTGTCGAAGGTCGAGGCCTCGCAGCTGGAGATCGAGCGGACCGAATTCTCATTGAGCGACGTGCTCGAGAAGGTCAATGAGATGGTGGCGGTCAAGGCGCGCGAGAAGGGGCTGAACCTGGTCTTCGAGATCGCAACGGACGCCCCGTCCGACCTGCTGGGGGATCCCAGCCGGCTGCAGCAGATCCTGCTCAACCTGCTCGGCAATGCGATCAAGTTCACTGAAGCAGGTGAAGTCACGCTGCGCGTCACCCGTGATCCCACGGCATCCGTGCCGACGGCATTGCGCTTCACCGTCACGGACACCGGGATCGGCATTGCCGCCCAGAAGCTCGATCGCATCTTCGAGCGTTTCACGCAGGCTGATTCGTCGACGACGCGGCGATTTGGCGGCTCAGGGCTGGGCTTGACGATCTCGAAGCGCCTGGTGGAGTTGATGGGCGGCCGGATCGAGGCTGAAAGTACCATCGATGTCGGGAGCACCTTCACCATCGTGGTGCCGTTCGAGATGGGTCATGCGAAGATGCGTCGCGTGACGGCGAAGATCGGCGCGCTGAACACTGCGCCGCTGCCCGCCCTCCGGATCCTCCTGGCCGAGGATTCGCCAGACAATTGCACGATCATGAAGGCCTATCTGGCGCACACGCCTTATGTGATCGACGTCGCTGAGACAGGTGCGATTGCGTGTGAGATGTTCAAGGCGACGCACTACGACATGGTGCTGATGGACCGGCAGATGCCGGTGATGGATGGCCTCGCAGCGACGCGCGCAATTCGGGAGTGGGAAGCGCAAAACGGTCGTGCGTCGACACCGATCATTGCGGTCACGGCGTCGGCACTGAAGGGCGATCGCGAAAAGTGCCTGGCAGCAGGCTGCACCGCCTTTCTCACCAAGCCGATCAAGCAGGATGTGCTGCTGCAGGCAATCATCGAGTGCTACACGGCAAGCCGGATCTGGGTGAATCCGGCGGCCGTTACCGCCAGTGCCTCAGGTGATCAGGCGGTGCGCACCCCTGTCGCAGGTGGGCGGACCATCGTGCTGGTCGAAGACAACGATGATTTGCGCGAACTCTTCACGATGGTGCTCGAGGCACGGGGACATGTGGTCACGGTCGCACGCGACGGCGTCGAGGGGCTGGCGAGGCTCCTCGCCGAACGGCCCGAGGTCGCGATCGTCGACATCGGTTTGAGTGGCATCGACGGCTATGAAGTGGCGCGTCGCACACGCGCCGCACTTGGCGCCTCGGTCGTGCTCGTCGCCACCACCGGACATGGCCGTGAGAGCGATCGACTGGCGGCGCTCGAAGCGGGGTTCGATGTGCACTTCGTCAAGCCACTGGATTTCGCGGAGCTCGATCTCTGGTTGGAGAGCCGCTAGGCAGGTGATTCGCACCGATATCGTCGTCATCGGCGCCGGTCAGGCGGGACTCTCCGCTGCGTATCACTTGCAGCGCCTCGGTGTGAGGCGGGTCTTCGGCTACGTCGTGCTCGATCAGTCGCGCTCACCTGGCGGCGCATGGCAGTTTCGCTGGCCGTCACTCACGCTCAGCACCGTGAACCGGATCCATGACCTGCCGGGATTGCGGTTCGAGGACGCCGTCAGCACTGCAGCCACTCACGCGAACGAAGTGCAGGCCGCGATCGCCGTGCCGCAGTATTTCGCTGCCTACGAAAAGACGTTCGATCTCCCGGTCTACCGACCGGTCATCGTCTCCGTCGTCTGCGATCGGGGCGACCGCTTCGTCGTCGAGTCCAACCGAGGCGAGATCTCCGCGCGTGGAATCATCAACGCCACGGGCACCTGGGAAACGCCATTCATTCCGGAAATCCCCGGGGCGAGTCGCTTCCGCGGGCGACAGTTGCATACCAGGGACTATCACACCGCCGACGAATTCGTCGGCAAGCATGTGATCGTCGTCGGCGCAGGCATCTCAGCGATCCAGTTACTGGACGAAGTCTCACAGGTGACACGGACCACGTGGGTCACACGCCGCGTGCCCGAGTTCCGCAGCGGACCGTTCGATTCCGAGGCTGGGCGTGCTGCCGTCAAGCTGGTCGAGGATCGTGTCAGGCGTGGTTTGCCGCCGGCGTCGGTGGTTTCGGTCACCGGACTGCCGGATACGCCCGCAGTGCAGGCGATGCGCGCGCGTGGCGTGCTCGAACGCCACCCAATGTTCTCCGAGATCACGGAAGATGGTGTGCGCTGGGACGATGGCACGACGATGGAAGCGGATGTCATCCTCTGGTGCACCGGCTTTCGCAGCGCGCTGGATCATCTCGCCCCCCTCGCGCTGCGCGGCCCCGATGGTGGCATCGTGATGACCGGGCGATTGGCGACGCAGGTGGCGGCCCATCCACGAGTCCATCTCGTTGGCTACGGGCCGTCAGCCTCGACGATTGGTGCGAATCGGGCAGGTGCAGCGGCGGCCGAGGAGTTGCTTCAGCTCCTCACGGTGCCATGATTTAGCCCGGAACTCGCGCCTGACACCATCAACGCCTGTGGGGGGAGCATGCGGATCGTGCGCACCGTGTCGCTTGCTGGAGCGGTACTTCTTGCAGTCACTGCGTGCACTCGAGACGCCGCCAGGAAGGCAGACACCGCAGCCCCTGCTGCCGCGACCGTGCCGGCGCCGCGCACCACGCTGCTCGGCAACCTCGGGCCCCATCACCGCGAGATCAAGACCGCCAATCCAGAGGCGCAGCAGTTCTTCGACGAAGGCCTCAACCTCCTCTACGGATTCAATCACGAGGAGGCGTTTGCATCATTCAGTCGCGCAGCTGCCCTCGACCCGAAGTCGCCGATGCCGCCATGGGGCATGGCCCTCGCACTCGGCAGCAACATCAACGACCCGGCGCCGGCCGATCGCATTCAGAAGGCGTATACGCACCTAGCCACCGCGATGAAGCTCGCGTCGAATGGCAGCGACGTCGAACAAGGATTGGTGGCGGCGCTGGAGCGACGATACGTCGCGGATCCGGTGGGTGATCAACTGGTGCGCGAGCAGGCGTATTCCGACGCCATGGGTGCGCTCGCAAAGCGCTATCCAACCGACGCAGACGTCGCCACGCTCTATGCCGAGAGCATGATGAACCTGCATCCGTGGAAGCTCTATCACGCTGACGGGACGCCCGAAGCCTGGACCCCGGCGATCGTCGCCACGCTCGAAGGTGTCCTGCAGCGCCAGCCGCAGCATCCCGGGGCCAATCACTACTACGTGCATGCAGTGGAAGCCTCGAAGACGCCGTCGCGTGCGGCAGACGCTGCCTCACGCCTCGAGACGCTGGTGCCGGGAGCTGGCCACTTGGTGCACATGCCGGCACACATCTACATCCGCACCGGCCAGTTCGCCAAGGCCGCCAAGAGCAACGCTGACGCCGCCGCGGTCGACGAGGCGTACTTCAAGCGCGCGAGTCAGCAGAACTTCTATGCGATGGCGTACTTCGGGCACAACCTGCAGTTCGAGTCGGCGGCGGCGATGTACGGCGGCAATCGCGCCGAGGCCCACTTGGCGGCAAAGCGTACGGTGGCGCTCGAGGATCCGATGGCCGACCAGATGGCGATGCTCGAGCCATTCGCCGCCCAGGAGTTGATGGTGATGATGCGCTTCGGCGAGTGGGATGCGGTCCTTGCGACCAAGGCGCCCGCCGCCACGCGAACGATCCAGAGCGGCCTGCATCGTTGGGCACGTGGCGCTGCATTCGCCGAAACTGGCAAGGTGAGTGAAGCCGCGATCGAACTTGATTCGCTCACGCAAATCATCACGCGCGTTCCGAAGGATGCGATGGTCGGGCCGGTGAACTGGGGTGGTGACGTGCTCAAGGTGGCGGCAGCAGACCTGAAAGGCCGACTGTTGCAAGCGAAGGGCGACGGTACCGCAGCCGTTGCAGCGTTCCGTGACGCAGTGGCCGCTGAAGACCGTCTCGGCTACAACGAACCGCCCGATTGGCTCTTCCCCGAGCGCGAGCGACTCGGCGTGGCGTTGCTGGCGACCGGCAAGCCGAAGGAGGCGGAAGCAGTCTTCCGGGCCGACCTCGCGAAACATGTCGGCAATCCGCGGTCGATGTATGGCCTCTTCCTCAGCCTCGAGGCCCAGCGCAGCACCGCGGCGGGCGAGGCGAAGAAGGCGTTCGAGCGAGCATGGCAGGGCGCCGACGTGACGCTGGGCGCCAACCTCTATCCGCAGCGATGAGCGTCCCTCGATTTACCGCGTTGCGTCGAGGGGCCTGATCAGGCGTTCGTGATCGGTTGTTGAACGGAGTGCGTGTCGTTCGCCGTCACCGACCTTGCGATGCACCACTGCGCCGCCCAGTACGTACCCAGCACCACCAACGCGCTGTCGGGAAATTCTCCGTGGAATTTTCCTAGCGCGAGTGCAGAGTCGGAGACGAGGAACAACACGCCGCCAACGGCCGCTAGCTGCGCATCACTGGTGCGGAGTCTGCGCCATCGTGACAGTGCTTGCCATGCCATGGTGGCGATGACCAGCACATAGACCACGACCGGAATTCGCAGCGCACCGAGCGTTGGCCACAGGTAGGCCAGCATCAGGCCAGCCGCGAGAAAGACCAGCGCTCCCTTCGCATCGCGCACACCGCCACCGTGCCGCGCAAAGGCCGCGATGTACAGCAGATGCGCCACGAGGAAACTTGCCAGGCCGGCGATGAACTGGTCGCTCGGCAGCATCAGGAACACATCGCCGGCAAGCGAGGCTACCAGCCCAGCCGTGATCAGCCTCTGATACGGCGCGCTGACGGGACGTGTGCTTCGCGCGGCGATCAGGATCACAGCGATCGTCGCCAACGGTTTCGCGACATACACCAATGCGGGCAGTTGCAGATACTCGCCTGCAAGGCAGACAATCGCTGAGACGATCAGCAGGATCGTCACACCACTGGAATCCAGACCGAGACCTGACCCGCCGGGCAGGGAAACTCTGCAAGGCCCTCGGCGTCCGTCTCCACGACAGCCTCGACGTGGCCGGTGACATCGCGATATCTGGCCTTCGGCAAGCTGACCTGCATCCGCTTCACAACGGCGTCGCGATTGCTCATCACCACGGCCAGGCCGCCCACATGTTCCGGATCACCGCTGCGCGTCCAGCCGATGCAGTTCGGATGATCGAAGTAGTCCTGCTGCTCGCCCCACGCCTGTTCCTTGCGCGCCAGCAGGAAGCGATCGACGAGGAACTGATGCGGCGCCAGCTGGATGTCGTACGTGCCGCCGTCGTTGCCGTTGTCCGAATACTCAGCGCCGAAGTAGTCAGCGTGGAAGATGCACGGATAGCCGTCGCGACGCAGCAGGATCAACGCGTACGCCAGCGGCTTGAACCACGGCTCGACCACGCTCTCGAGCGCCTGCAGCGGCTGAGAATCGTGGTTCTCGACCAGCGTCACCGCCATCAGCGGATCGGCCTGGACGAGTGTGTCGTCGAAGATATGACGCAGGTCGAAGTCCGCGCCTGAGACGCTGGCGATGTGGAACTTGTGGTGCAGCGGCGCATCGAAGAGCGTAACGTGACGTTCGGTGATCGCGATGAACTGTCGCAGCGACTCTATGTCGTAGGACCAGTATTCGCCAACGGCAAAGAGCTCGCGACCAGTGCGCTCGGTCACGGCGCGCAACCAGTCGCGAAAGAAACCCGCCTCCACATGCTTGACGGCATCGAAGCGGAAACCGTCGACTCCCGTCGTGTTCACGAACCATTCGCCCCAGTACTCCAGCTCACCACGAACTTCCGGATGCTGCGTGTCGATGTCGCAGCCCATCAGGTAGTCGTAGTTTCCCTTTTCGTCATCCACGTTGGTGGAGAACTGCTTGTCCTTGAAGAGGTAGACCTTTGTGCCGGTGCCATCATCGTGGTCGATGGCCGTGAAGTGATGCCAGTGCCACTGCATCGAGGAGTGTGCGCCGGCGCGACCTGGGAAGGAGAAGTGTGTCCAGGCGCGGAGCGTCGTCAGTTCGCCGATCGGTGCGGTTCGATTCTCCGGATCGTACGGCGTCGCCTCGACGTCTTCCTCGGCATCGGCACCCATCTTGTGATTGAAGACTGCGTCGGCGTAGATGCGAAGGCCAGCGTCACGCGCCGCCTTGCACGCAGCGATCAGCTCGTCGCGCGTGCCATACTTGGTACGGACCGATCCCTTCTGGTCGAACTCACCGAGGTCGAACAGGTCGTACGTGCCATACCCAACATCGTTCGCGCCGCCGCTGCCCTTGTAGGCCGGCGGTATCCAGAGCGATGTGATGCCAAGCTTCACCAGCTGCTTCGCGTTATGCGCAATCTCCCGCCACAGGCTTCCATCGTTGGCCGAGTACCAATGGAAGTACTGCATCATGACGCCGTTCGTTTCTGGCACGGTACGCGGGGCTGTTGAATTGCGGCAGATCGCGGGAGCCTTGCAATCTATTTCAGCGATCCTCGATACCCACGTATGGTCAGCCGATGAATCGATAGAGATACGGTGCCCGGTGTGCGCTGCCGATCTTGCGTTCATCGAGACGCTCGACCAGCCCGCGTTCACGAATGAACTTCTGGAAGTTGCGTCGATCGAGCGGTCGGCCACCCACCGTTTCATACACTCGCTGCAGCTCCGGCATAGTGAACTTCTCCGGAAGCAGGCTGGCAGCGATCGGCGCCGTTTCCAGCTCGCGACGCACGGTCTCGAGCCCACGCGCCACGATGTCGTCGTGATCGAAGAGCAGGGGCGGGTGGTCGTGCAGATCCCACCACCGGCATTCCTCGGAGAACTCATCCGGCGCCGGCGTCGCCTCGGCGAAGTCCACCAGCGCCACATAGCCGACGGCGATGACTCGCCGGAAGAGCCAATGGTCGCGGGGAATCGACAGGCCGAGTGATTCGAAGGCGGGAATCAGGGCCGCTTCGCGTCGATTGGTACCGCCGAAGGCGTGAAACTGCTGCAGGTAGATCCGATCCAGCCCGGTGCGCTCGCGGAGGATGCGGGCCGCGGCGTCGTCCAGTGGCTCATCCGTGTGGACGAATCCACCCGGCAGGCTCCAGGCGTCGGCCCCTCTCCACCGGAGGAGCAGGACTTTCAGCTCGCCGGCGTGAAAGCCGAGGATCGCGCAGTCCACCGACAGATGCGGCAGGACGTCGCGGTCGCCGCCGCCGAAGAAGTCGATGAGCTTGGTGCGGGCATCCATGGGCAGGAGGAATACCGGGTGTGTATTGCCGACACAATGACACGCACTTAATGTGTACTGACTACACAAAGAGCCGCCAGCTGTGACTGGCCCATTTTCCCGGGACGCATCGCCACCATGTCGACTTCCTTGAACGCTCAGCGCCGCACGGCGTCCGCTGCTCTGCTCGCCTTCGTCTGCCTGGCGTCCGTCGCCGGCGCCCAGCCGGGCGGGCCGCCGGCCAAGCCGACGAGTTGTCTGCCCACGGGGATGTTCGCCCCGCCGGCAGCCTACAAGTCGGTCGAGCAGCTTCCGGATAGCCGCGTCACCTTCCGGCTCTGCGCGCCGGAAGCCTCGACGGTGTTCGTCACCAGTAGCGACTATGCCCCGGCGATCCCGATGGGCATGGGCGGCGGTCCGGCGGGGTTGGCGCTGACGAAGGATTCGATGGGATTGTGGACCGGCACGACCGCCGTCCCGATCGAGCCGGGCACCTATCGCTACAACTTCCGTGTGAATGGGGCACGGGTGCCCGATCCGCAGGCAACGCGGTTCTCGGAAGAGCGCACGGCGACAAACTCCATCTTCGAAATCACCGGGCCTTCCGGTGCATTTCAGGCCTTCGACCCGAAGGTGCCGCACGGCGCCGTGAGCGTGGTCGAGTACCAGTCGACTTCACTCGGCGCGAAGCGCCGCGCGCACATCTACACGCCGCCTGGCTACATGAAGGGAAGCACGAGTTTCCCCGTCTTGTATCTCGTGCATGGCGCCGGCGACAGCGACAACAGCTGGACGTCGGAAGGCCACGCGAACTACATCCTCGACAACCTGATTGCCGCGGGCAAGGCACGGCCGATGATCGTGGTGATGCCGTTCGGACATACGCCGGATCGGCCAGGCACCGATCTGCTCACCAACTCGGACTTCGGCGATGACCTGCACAAGGACCTGATCCCGTACGTCGAAGCGAACTACCGAACGTTGAATGGTACGGCGACGCGCGCGATGGCTGGCCTCTCGATGGGCGGCGCACACACGATTCGTTTCGGGCTCACGCGGCCTGACCGGTTCGGCTACGTCGGCATCTTCAGCATGGGCTTGATCGATAGCACACAGGTGAAGGCGTACGAAGCACAGAATGCCGCCGCACTGAAGCGCGGCGCGACCGGCCCTGAAGCGTTCAAGCTGGTGTATTACGCCATCGGCAAGGACGACTTCCTTTACCGCACCGTGGCGCCGACGCGTGGTGTGCTGGACAAGTACGGCATCAAGTACACCTACCACGAGAGCGGTGGCGGGCACACGTGGACCAACTGGCGCGACTATCTCGCTGATTTCGCACCGAAGTTGTTCCGGTAGAGCGATTTCGGCACAGCTGTTGCCTTATGGATTGGCTTCCCATCATCAGTGAGTCTGCCATCAGCGACAGCACCAGCAGTTATAAGCATGACGCCAGCGACAAGAAGCTGGACCACGCAGCCGATGAAGCGAAGGCGGCCGAGAAAGCGGTCGACACCAAGCACGGCGCCGGGCCAGGGCACGACCCGAGCAAGATTGCGCGCCACGATGATGCCGGGAAGGATCGCCTTTTCGAGCATCGCGAGCAGCACGATGATGCAGAGAAGGAAAGTGAGCGGTCACGCCTCGCGAAGGATGTTGCGAAGCATGATCATCCTGTCGACGACGTGGCCGGCGAAGGCTGATCCACGGACCCGATTCCGCTGAACGCCGGCGGTGAGCGCGCCAGCTGGTGCAGCAGCAGAAAGTCGGTCGAGCGGGTCGCGTGCAGGATGGCGCGACCCGCTCACTCGTATTCGGCGCTCGGTGCCCAGGAAACGGCCGTCGCCCACAACATTGCCGCCTCGTGAATGATCTGGATCGGTGCATGCTTGAGCCAGATGTAGCCATCGATGTTGTTCGGGAAGAGCTGCGCCGCGCGCTGCTTCACTATCTCATAGTGCGCGCGTACCGACGGCGTGGCGCGCAGATAGTCGCGAAAGAGTAGAGCGAAACGCTGATTGAGCGCGCCGGCCTGACGGATGTGTACGTGGGTGCGTCGTTCGGCGGCGGGCTCGCGCATGTATCTCTTCGCGAGATCGGCCTGGTCTGCCGACGGCAGTGCGGGTGAGTCGTATTCGACCTGTTCGCCGCGGGTAAACCCGATCGCACGCAGGCTCGCCAACAGCTCGTCGCACGAATGCAGGTCCGCCACGGTGACCTGCACGTCGATCACGTCCTTCGCACCCAGCCCGGGGATGCTGGTCGAGCCGATGTGATCGATGCGAATCGCCTCACTCCCGGCCGCGGCTCGAAGCCGCGTCGCGATCGACTGATACTCCGTTACCCATCGCTCCGTATACGGCTCGATGACGACCGGCCGCGATGTCATGACCTTAAATGAATCCAACGAACCGCTCCGGTCGCAGGTCTGAGTCGGCATTCGTGACAACGTTCAACAGGGCAAACACGCTGCGCGGATCCTCGCTGAACTTACCTGCCCAGTTCGCCGGCGAGCTTCCGATACTCTCCCAGGGATGGCGCGATCGTGCGGCCGTCGCGAGCAGCCCGGAGAGAATGCCAGCATGAAACGATTCACACAATTGCTGCACGCGATGGATATCGCGAACGATGCCCTGGCCGGGTACCGGGCTGGCATTGTGCATAACCTGAGTCTGATCGGAAGCGTCTTGCTGGGCGCTGTTGGACTGATGCACCTCGCAACTGGACGCTGGACGCTGGTGCTGCTGAACTTCGCCGTGGCCGCGCTGTTGCTCAGCAACGTCTGGACCACACAGCGCGGCCGTCGAGAGCTCCTGCCGTTCGGGGTGCTCGCCCCACTCCTGATCGCGGCGATCGTCACGTCCACGCTGCTGCAAGGGTTCAATGGCGTGCTGTGGGCCTACCCGATGTTGTTCATCTGCTTCTTTGCACTGCCGCGGCGATTGGCCATCGTGCTCAGCGTCATCCTCATCACCAGTGTCTGCGCAGCGAGCCTGCAGGTGCTCGGCGGCGGCGTGTCCGCTCGCATCTTCATCTCGCTCTCGTTCGTGCTGCTGATGATCAACGTCGTGCTGGGTGTGCTTGGAGACCTGCAGCGCGCCTTGGTGACGCAGGCCATCACCGACCCGCTCACCGGCTGCTACAATCGCAGGCACCTGCAGGCGCATCTCGATCGCATGGCTCCCGCGGTGGACGGTGTGATCGCAGGCCCGCGCCTGCTGGCGATCGACATCGATCATTTCAAGTCGATCAACGACCGGCATGGCCACGATGTTGGCGATGATGTGCTCGTTCGCCTGGTGCAGCTGTTGACCACGCGACAGCGCCTTGGTGACCTGCTCTTCCGCACCGGCGGAGAGGAATTCGTGCTGCTGCTGCCTCGGACCACCGATGCTGCCGCGATGTCGCTGGCCGAGACGCTGCGCGAGTTCGTGGCGAGCAGCGAACTGCTGGCAGGTGAAACGGTCACGATCAGCGTCGGCGTCAGCACCGGCAGCGGTCGCGACGTGAAGTCGTGGCTCAAGTCAGCCGATCGAGCCCTCTATCAGGCGAAACACGCCGGTCGCAATCGCGTGGTGCTGGCCGCGTAGCCTTCAGGCGGCGAGTGCCAGCGCGATGAGCCTCAGATGCGCAGCAGATACGCGCGAATTCTGCCAGCGTTCGTCCCGACGTCGCTGCCACCCAATCGCGAAACCGATCGTACGTCGACGCGACTTCCGCTGCCTTCCGAACGGATGCGCACCACGACGTCGTCCTTGAAGCCGAACCATTTGGTCGTCGCGGTGGCTTCGATGCGGCCGTCGGTCGAATCGGCGGCAACCAGCTCCCATCCCATCGCCGTCGCAGCGGCCCGTGCGCGTGCGAAAACCACGCCGGTCGGCTCCGGGTAGATCTTTGGCGCCAGATCTGGATATCCAGCTCGCTGGAGTGTGGCGATACGCTCGCCCTCGTACTCCGCGCTGTTCTTCGCATTCGCGCGCAGCGGCAGCACGGCCACGAACTTCGGTGGATCCTGCGTGTCGGTCGTGACGTCGTGGATCGGCGGAACACTCTTCGCCACGCGCATCCAGCTCCACGGGACGAACGCCGTTCCGGCTGCGATCACCAGCGCGCCGGCGAACAGCGCCGTTGACTTGCCAATGGGTCGCGCGAAGATCGCGCCAGCAACGGCCAGCAGGGCGATCGCGATGCCGGCGTAGGCCGCCCATCGAATCATGCCGAAGGCCATCTGGAGCGTCCACACCTCGCGCTGGTAACCGACGCCAGACGCAAGGAGGAGCAGCAACGCGATCGCCGCGAGACCGAGTGTGATGAGAGGCAGGCGGAGCGACGGCATACTGGCTCGGTGTGTGTGGCGGAAAACCTTCGGCTGTGGTGCCAGCCGGCGTGCGCTCAGCACCACGAGCCGAAAACTACCACGTCGCGTCGTCGCGGCGCGGCGCCGCGGCGCTACTGCGGCAACTCCGGCAGCTTCGCCACCCCAGCTGCGGCGCAGCTCACTTTCGGATTCCAGGCCGCGAACATCCCGCTCGGATTCGGCCGGCGCGACCAAATGTGCAATGCCCACACATCCAGCGCATCGTTGTTCAGCATGTCGATGCCCATCAGGGTCGGCTTCGGCATGGTGTTGGCCGCGACCGTCGAATACTTGATCACATAGTCGACGCCGACCAGTTCGAGCTTGCCGGTGGGCGACGGTTCGTACATCAGGAGTTCAGGGGTGAGTGGGTCCACGATCGCATCTGACGCCAATGTCGGGTTCAGGTAGTGGAACCCCTGCGCACCAGCTGGTGAGGCCGCGCATCCTGCGGGAAACTGCACGACGTAGCCAGCGCGGATGGCTTCCTCGACGTCGTGAAAACGGGCCGTGGCCTGGCGCACCTTGGCGATCGTGCGCAAACGGTCTGGCGTGAGCTCCGCGTTGCTGCCCGGATGGTCGTGCGCGGCCGCCGCCGTGGCGGCTTGTGCCTGCACGCTGTCGGTCGGCAGGGCGGCCGGGGACTGACAGGCGGCGAAGAGCAGCATCGCCGCGGTCGAGCGAACCGTCAGTCGTGGCAGCAGATAGGGCGTTGTCGACATGTCTCTCTCTCACGTGGGGGTACGCGGTGCACCGGTCGTGAAGTCGACCGGGACCTGCCCTCCAAAGCAGAATCCGTCGCCGAAGTGGCTCATCGGGGATAGACTGAGCCTCGTATGAACTCCCCCACCGAAGACCGCTGGCGCCAGATCGAGTCGGTCTTTGCCGCGGCGGTAGCCCTCGAGCCGTCGGCGCGAGATGCCTACCTGGTCGCAGCGTGTGCCGGCGACGCTGCACTGCGGGCCGAAGTGCTGGCGCTGTTGGCGTCGCACGACCGCACCGGCAAGATGGACCAGCTGGCGGCTGAGGTCGCGCCGCTTGCGGCGGGATTGCGCACGACACCGCTGGAAGGTCGGATCGTCGGTCGCTACCGCGTCGAGAGTCGACTTGGAGGCGGTGGCATGGGCGTCGTCTACCGTGCGCAGGACGATCAACTGGGGCGCGCAATCGCGCTCAAGTTCCTGCAGCCGCACCTGGTCAGCGACACCGTCGCCACCGAACGCTTCCGACTCGAAGCGCGCACCGTCGCGGCCCTCGAGCATCCGAACATCTGCACGGTGCACGAGATCGGGCAGACTGACGACGGGTTGTTGTACATCGCGATGCCGCTCTATCAGGGCGAGACGGTGCAGGACGCACTCGCCAACGGGCCGCTGCCGGTCGCACAGGCGGTCAGCATCACGGTGCAGGTGTTGCGCGGGCTGGCCAAGGCCCATGAACGCGGCATCGTCCATCGCGACATCAAGCCGAGTAACGTGCTGCTCACCGCCGATGGCCTGGTGAAGCTGCTCGACTTCGGCATTGCGAAGCTGGTCGACATCACGCTCACCGGTTCAGTGGCCGGGCCGATCGGGACGCTGGCCTACATGAGTCCCGAGCAGGCGCTGGGAAAGCCGCTCGATGCGCGCACCGATCTCTGGTCGGTGGGCGTGATGCTCTACGAAATGCTGACCGGGCAGAGACCGTACCTCAATGGGTTTGCCGCCGCGATGACGGGTGACCTGCGGCAGCCGGCGCCGGATGCGCTGCGGGGGCTGCGACCGGAGGTTTCGCCCGGACTGGAAGCGGTGGTCCGCCGCGCATTGGCGCGATCCGCCGAGCAGCGCTTTCAGACGGCCGCCGAGTTCGAAGGCGCGCTGCTCGACCTTGGCTTGGTGGAGATGGATGGCGAGCGTGCCACGCACCGGAACGCGCGCGCCGCGCCGCCCACGGCTCGGAACACGCGGACGCGGCAGCGTCTCGTCGGCTTCGGCGCCGTCGCGCTGCTCGGCGCCGCCCTCGTCACCTGGTATGTGACGCGTCGTGGCACTGAGCCGGCGTTGCCCGCGATCGCCGCCGAGCCATCCACGACACGATCGGTCGCTGTCCTGCCGCTCGTCGATCAAAGCGAAAAGCGAAACCAGCAATACTTCGCGGATGGCCTCACCGAGGAGATCATCTCGACGCTCTCGCGCGTGGACGGGCTGAAGGTGGTGTCGAGTACCTCGGTCTTCGCCTATCGGGCGCGGTCCGAGGATATTCGCGAGATCGGTCGCAAGCTGGGTGTGTCACACATCGTGGAAGGCAGCCTGCAGCGCGACGGCGATCAGCTGCGGATCACCGCGCGGCTCGTGAGTGTGAACGACGGGTTGCAGGTCTGGACGCAGCCATTCCTTCGCACGGCAGGCGATGCGTTCTCGCTGCAGCAGGAGATCGCGGAAGCCATCGCGCGCGCGTTGCAGCTGAAGCTGGTGGTTGGCAGGGCCGATTCGATGGCGGTGCGTCCCGATGCGGCTGCCTATGAGCTGTACCTGAAGGGCCGTTATGCCTGGGCGACACGCACCGAAGCCAGCATGCGCCTGGCGCTGCGATTCTTCGAGCAGGCCGTGCAAAACGACTCGTTGTATGCACCCGCGTTCGTAGGAGTAGCCGACGCCAGTGCAGTGCTTGGATTTTATGACTACCTCGCCCCCGCCGACGCATTCCCGCGCGCCGAGGCGGCCGCAACGCGCGCGATCCGTCTCGATCCAACGCTGGCGGCCCCGCATGCAACGCTTGGGTACGCGGCGCTCTACTACCACTGGGACCTCGCACGCGGCGAAACGGAGTTCAAGCGCGCGATCGAACTCAACGACGAGTACGCGACGGGACATCAGTGGTACGGCAACCTGCTCGCCGCGGCTGGCCGCTTTCCCGAGGCCGCACGCGAGATGCAGCGCGCGCAGCAGGTCGACCCCCTCTCCCTGATCGCGAAAGCGGCCGAGGGATGGGTTCACTATTTCGCGGGCGACAACGCAAAGGCGCTGGAGCGGTTGCGCGGTGTGTTCGCGACCAATCCCGATTATGCGGTAGCGCTGGCGTGGGCCGGTGAAACGCTGGTCGCCATGGACTCGGTACCGCAAGCGATCGTGCTGCATCGACGGCTGCTGGCGTTGTCCGACAGCAGCGGCCTGAATCTCGCCATCCTCGCATCGTCGCTGGCGCACGGAGGGCAGCGTGACGAGGCTGAAAAGTTGCTCGCAATCCTGGCGTCGCGAGATGCGGCGAACCGGTATGTGCCAGCCTACGATGTGGCAAAGGTGTATGCGGCCTTGAATCGCGATACTGATGCCATCGCGTGGCTGCAGAAGGCCCGGGCTCAACGGTCCCACTCGATGGTGTTCCTCAAGGTCGATCCCGCGTGGCGCAAGCTCCGTCGCGACCCACGTTTCGCCTCACTCGTCAGTGAGGTGCTGCCACGGTGACCGACGACGGTACGCGGACGCCGAATGCTGGCGTTGCTGGCGAAGCCGAGGCTGAGCTCGAGGCGCTGTTCCCGCGCGTGTACGATGAGCTGCGGGTGCTGGCGCATCGCCACCTGCGCGGCGAACGCACGCAGCACACACTCGGCACTACCGCGTTGGTGCACGAGGCGTACCTGAAGCTCGCCGCACTCGACCGCATTCGGTGGATGAACCAAGCGCACGTACTGGGCCTGGCGGCACGCGCGATGCGCCGAATCCTGATCGACTACGCGGTCGCGCGCCGCGCAGAGAAGCGCGGCGGTGGGCTCGACGCTGCGACGCTCGACGACGCCTTGGCCATGGCTGCGTCGCGGAGTGACGAACTGATCGCTCTCGATGAAGCGTTGCAACGACTGGCGTTGGTCGAGGCGCGACTGGCTCGCGTCGTCGAATGCCGATTCTTCGGTGGCATGAGCATCGAGGAGACGGCGGAGGCGCTCGGCACATCGCCTGCCACAGTGAAGCGCGACTGGACGGTGGCGCGCGCATGGCTCAATCGCACCCTCGAGGAGTGATGTCGCGATGCGCCTCCGCCATGTATCACGCCGTCGTGCGGCCGCACACGGCAGCGACGATCAGAGGTACCGCAGCCACCACTCCGTGCGAGTCGCCTTGACCCGACCGAACCATCGGCAGGCGGGATACATCACCAGCACCACCGCGATCCAGACGGCGTACACCACCCAGAGCTCGTAGCCGAAGTCTGGCGGATAGAGCGCCT
Organism: uncultured Gemmatimonadaceae bacterium; assembly: GCA_963740355.1. Lineage (GTDB taxonomy): Bacteria > Gemmatimonadota > Gemmatimonadetes > Gemmatimonadales > Gemmatimonadaceae > JACMLX01. The sequence continues at coordinate 1,957,307 of CAVUDW010000003.1, read as the reverse complement.
TCTCACCGCCCATCGATGGCACGGGTCGGAACCGGAAGGCGGCGGATGCGGCGCCATAGCGCACTGCGGCCAGAACAACGGCGGCCAAGTGCGCGAGAAAGAAGTGCCCCACGAAGTAGAAGAGCGGCACGCGTCCGAAGACGACCAGGGGATTCTCGGGCGCCAGCTGTCGTCGCTCCAGCCACGCCAGCGCGATCAGCGTAGGGCCGAGCGTCATCAGCAGGAAGGCGAGTGATGGCGGGTACTTGGTGGTGTTGAGGAACGACAGCAACGTGAAGAGCGGCGACGTCTGTGTCGCCCACGGCGCCGGATCGCCGTAGCTGTTGATCGCGCGGAGCACCACGAAGGCCAGCGTCGCGCACACGCCGAGCTGGATCAGCAGCCGTTGCCGCGCCGTTGCGTCCATCTGGAACAGCGCACCGCAGCAGTAGCCGAGTGACATCACTGCGATCCAGGGGATCAGCGGATAGCCGACCACCGCCACGGCTGGGCCGAGCGGAAATGCGCCGACCTGATGGAGCAGGTTCCAGAGTGGTGCCGCAGCACCCAACTCCGACGCCTGCACCCCATCGAGCAGGTTGTGCAGCATGATCGCGCCCAGGCTGAGCACCGCCAGCACGCGCACCGGAATTCGGTGCAATAACGCGAGGCCGATCATCGACAGGCCCAGCACCCACAACACGAGCAACAGCAATGGGTACTGCATTGAAAGCGTGAAATTGTAGAGCACACGCATCACGGTGACTTCCAGCAGCATCAACCAGATGCCTCGAGTCAGCAGGAACCTCGTCAACTGTTCGCGTGTGCCACCCTTCTGGCGGTAGAGCGCTGCGCCGAGGCCGGCGGTGAACAGGAAGGCCGGCGCGCAGAAGTGCGTGATCCAGCGCGTAAAGAAGAGCGCCGCGGTGGTCGTCGTGAGGTCGGTTGGCGATCCCGTCATCGCGCCGCGATGGATGAAGTCGCGGACATGGTCGAGGGCCATGATCACCATCACGGCGCCGCGGAGGGCGTCGACGGAGGTGAGGCGCGTCGTACGGGAGGCGTCTGTGGTCGTCATTTCGATGAACAGAATAGCCTGCGGTTTCGCTGCCGCGGCATTGTGCCGACGGTTATCCTGCCGAGACGACCGATGTCCCGTGCGCCCCGACGAGAATCCGCCATGCAGTCACTGTACTACTCCACCGCCATCATCCTGCTCGGTGGCGCGTTGCTCTCCATCCAGTCGCCGCTCAACGCCCAACTCGGCAAGGCGGTGGGTTCGCCGATCAACGCCGCGCTGATCTCGTTTCTGGTGGGGACGGCGGCGCTGATGGTGGTCGCGTTGGCCCAGCGTAACGCGCCGGATGGCGCGGCCACGCGAGGATTGCCGTGGTACTGCTGGATCGGAGGACTGTGCGGCGCCGTGTTCGTCAGTGCCGCCGCCTACGCCGCGCCGCGGCTCGGTGTCGCCACGATGTTGTCACTGGCCATCGCCAGTCAGCTGGTCACGGCGCTGGTGCTCGATCATTACGGTGTCTTCGGCATACCGCAGCACCCGGTGTCGGCGGGGCGGATTGGGGGGATGGTGCTGGTGATACTGGGGGTGTTGGTGGTGCGGAGGTATTGAGTCACCCTCGACCGAACGTGCCGGGGTGGATCGGCGGTGCGGCCTAGTTAACGAGCGCCGAGGCCAACTATCCAAGCAGCAACTCCAGTTCGCTCCGCCCAATCGACGCCAGCCCGCCCTTGTCCGCCGTCAACACCGCGTCAGCCAACGCGCGCTTGGTAGACTGCAGCTGCAGGATCTTCGCCTCGATGGTGTCGCGCGCCACCAGTCGCGTTGCGATCACGCGGCGTGTCTGCCCGATGCGATGTGCACGATCGATCGCTTGGGCCTCGACGGCAGGATTCCACCACGGATCGAGCAGGTACACGTAGTCCGCCGCCGTCAGGTTGAGCCCATGCCCGCCCGCCTTGAGGCTGATCAGGAACACCGGACAGCCGGCGTCCTCCTGGAATCGGTCGACACGTTCCTGACGGTCGCGCGTGCGCCCATCGAGGTATTCGTACCGAATGCCGCTCTCATCGAGACGCTCGCGCACCAGTGCCAGAAATGATGTGAACTGCGAGAACACGAGCGTCTTGTGCCCCTCGGCACTGATCGAAGCCAGCGCGGGCACCAGCGCGTCGAGCTTCGCACTCGGCAGCGTCACCTTCGACGGGTCTACCAATGCCGGGTGACAGGCCGCCTGCCGCAATCGCAGCAACGCCTCGAGAATGTGCAGCTGGGATTTCTGGATCCCATCCTGCTCCACGCGCGCCATCACATCCTGCTGCACGCGGCGCCGGATCTCCTCGTAGAACTTGCGCTGCTTCGGCTCGAGTTCGACTTCGATCGTCTGCTCGATGCGCACCGGCAACTCGGGCGCGACGTGCTCCTTGGTGCGACGAAGGATCACCGGCCGAAGCGCCCGAGAGAGCAGCGTAAATCCTTCATCCTCGCGATCATCGCTCTCGTTGATGGCGACGTCACTTCCATCGCCGATATCCCCGACGTCACTGACATCAGCATCGCTCATTGACGAAAGCCGTGCCAGTGTCGCGAACTTCGTCGACGCGCCGAGCATGCCGGGATTGAGGAATTCGAGCAGGCTCCAGAGTTCCTCGATCCGGTTTTCGATCGGCGTTCCGCTCATCGCCAGTCGATGCTTCGCGCGCAGCAACCGACTCGCCTTGGCGGTCGCGGTGGACGGATTCTTGATCGCCTGCGCTTCGTCGAGCACGGCGTAGTCGAACTCGATCTCGGCCAGCAAGGGCGCGTCGCGGCGCAGGTTGCCGTAGGTGGTGACGACCAGGTCGACCTGCGAGGGATGAATCGACGCGAGGGTCCGATTGGTGCCGCTGAAGTCGAGCACGCGCATCGCCGGCGTGAACCGCGCGGCTTCGCGAATCCAGTTGAACACCAGTGATCGCGGCACCACCACCAGCGACGGGCCATGACCATCCAGCCGTCGCCCTTCGAGCAGCGCGAGCACCTGCACCGTCTTGCCGAGCCCCATGTCATCAGCCAGGCACCCGCCCAGGCCAAAGCGTCGGAGGAAGTGGAGCCAGCCGAGGCCTTCGCGCTGATACTCGCGCAGTGTGCCGCTGAAGGTGGACGGGGGATCTATCGCCGCCACGGTCGCGAATGTGTCCAGTTCTGCGCGCGCGGTTTCGAAAGTCTCGTCGAGATCTGCTTCCGGGAGCGTCGCCAGCAGTGCGTCGAGCACCGACAGCTGCGCGCGACGGTAGCGCGTGTTGCCATCGATACTGCTGCCCGCTGCGATCAGTGGTCCGAGTCGATCGAGCCAATCCGTGGGGAGCGTACCCAGCGAAAATTCATCGACCTGCACGAACTCGTCGCCTCGTCGGTGCGCATCGAGAATCGCGGATATCGGGACCTCGACATCGCCATATTGCACTGTGCCCCTGAGATCGAACCAGTCGATTCCTGAACTGACCGATGCGGTGATCGCGCCCGGTGATCGATACTTGATCCCTTCGACGTTCACCTGCCACCCTTCGCGCATCAGGGTCCGCGTGAGCAGACCCAGCTTCGCGCGCTTGACCAGCAACACTTCGCGCCGGAGGTTGAAGTCGAACTCTTCCTTCGCGCCCAGCGCGAGCAGCCGCGAACGACAGGCCTGCTCGAACGCGACCTGCCGGTGATGCAACACGCCGCCCGTCTTGTCGAACAGCGAGAGAGCCGATGCCGCCGGCTGACTGTGCAAGGCACCGTAACGGAATTCGTAGTCCAACACGAACGACTGTATGCCGGCCCACCCGGTCGTACGGCTGCTGATGGTGGCGGTCACCTGTGGGTTGACCCGCGATTCGATCACCGACGTCGCACCCGGTAGCTCGAGCTCGGGAACACGGGGGAGCGCATAGAGGCGCGTGAGAATCTCCGAGATGTCTTCCGGCGCGGGGAGGGTCGGGCCGTGCTCGCGCAATTCCATCACCAGCGGAAAGGCGCCCGAGTGCTCGAAGCGCGCGACCGTGTCGTTGACGATCAGGAAGCCTTCGGCAGAGAGGATGAACGGCTTGCTGACCAGCATCTCCTCATCATTCCGGACCAGCACGCCGGACAGTACCTGCTTGTCACTTGCGTCACGCGACACGCGGACACGAAACGTCCACGCCGCGCCAGCGTCGAATCGCATGGTGCGCCCCGTCAAGCTGGGCAACCGGCTCCGCAACCGGCACCGGCCCGTGTCGAGGATGAAGCGCAACGTCGTTTCGAACGCCGAGGCCCCAATCGAAAATCCCGTCGTCTGCTGTCGCTGATAGAACTGCGACGCCGACGATCCGCACAACATCTCGGCAATCTGTCGGTCGATCGGCTCAGGTGAAGCAAACCACAACTCGGGTTTGAGCGAGAAACGTTTCGCCTCACCCCAGGTGCCGTTTGCCGCACGCAACTCGGTGCCAAGGTCGATCATGATGTCGCCGGTGATCGAGGTCTCGTCGGCATCGAGGATGTAGACCAGCCGGCGATTCTCGGGCCAGACATCCGGCGCCTTCAACAACGATGGTGCGGGCGCGCGCGACTTCATCTGAACATGCGCCTGCTCGATCACGCGCACCCAGTCGAGCTTCGCTGGCGCGACCGGCTGTGGCATGGAGTACCCGCCGATGCGTGCCGGATTGCGCATCCCGGTTTCGCCGAGCAGCTGACGCAGCGTGCCTTCGGCGTTGCACTGCAGGATGACGGCCCAGAGATGCTTGCACGAGCCCGTATCGATCGCGAAGGGACAGGTGCACGAGATGTCCAGCACCGTGTCATGCGCCGCGATCTTGACATTGTAGTCCATCGATCCGTGCACGACCGCCTGCACCTGCACCGGCGTGACGAGGTCGATGCGAACTTTCCCAGCGGCAAAATAGGCCTCGCCACGACTGCGAATGGCGGCACTGAAATGCCGGGACAACGAATTCGGAATCACGATCGCGCGTTGGGCAGGATGGGTGCTGGGGGGCGTGTCAATCCGTCACGCCGGCGAGCAAGGGCAACCCGAAAATCTACCTTACAAGGCCGTGTGGCGCCTCCCGCGAGCGACTGTTCGGGATACTGAAGGGCAGACAAGCCGCGCCGCCAACAAAACCCGCGTCAGGCGAGTAGTCTCAACAGCCAGTCTTCCCGCCGCGCACGATTCCACCGAGGCTCCATGCCGTACAACCGACGCGACTTCCTCAAGACCAGCGCCGCTGCCACCGCGCTCGTCATCGCCACTCCCGGGAGCGCGATCGCTTCCGGACGCCTCCCTTCGCGATGGATCGAGGCCGAATCGGACGAGCTGATCGCCGCCGCACTCGGCGCCGCGAAGGCGGCCGGCGCCACCTACGCCGACGTTCGCATCGGCCGTTATCGCAGCCAGAACATCAACACCCGCGAACGGCAGATCACCGGTGTTTCGGACTCGGAGTCCTACGGCATGGGCATCCGCACGATCGTCAACGGTGCCTGGGGCTTCGCGGCCACCAGCAACATGACGACCGACGGTGTGGTGAAAGTGGCGCGCGAGGCGGCGCGACTATCGCGTGCGGCCGGCTCGGTGCAGAAGCGCAAGGTCGAACTGGCGCCGACGCCGGTCGTGAAGGGCACCTGGGCGACGCCTGTCGTACGTGATCCACTCGAGGTCTCGCTCGAAGACAAGGTCGCGATGTTGTTCGCGGCCAACGATGCCGCGCTCAAGGTGCCGGGCATTCGCTTCGTGAACTCAGGGCTGCAGCTACTGCGCGAGATCAAGCAGTACGCCAACTCCGAAGGCACGCAGACGACCCAGACCTTCATTCGCGTCGGCCCGTCGTTCTCGGCCACGGCCGTCGGAAACGGCGGCTTTCAGCAGTACGGCGAAGAACTCGCACCGCGCGGTCAGGGCTGGGAATACGTCGAGTCGCTCAACATGCCGGGCAACGCCGCCAAGTGGGCCGCGCTGGCGGTCGAGAAGCTTGGAGCGCGCTCGGTGGAACCAGGACGCTATGACCTGATCATCACGCCGGAGAATCTCTGGCTCACGATTCACGAATCGATCGGACATCCGACCGAACTCGATCGTGCGCTGGGCTACGAGGCGAACTTCGCGGGCACGTCCTTCATCGCGCCGCCGGAAGCACAGATCGGCAAGCTGAAGTACGGCCGTCCGCTGATGAACATCCAGGGCGATCGTACGCAGGAAGGCTCGCTGGCTCGCTGTGCCTGGGATGATGAAGGAGTCGCGGCCGATTCGTGGAAGATCGTCGACAAGGGCATCTTCAAGGATTACCAGACGACGCGTGAACAGGCGGCATCGATCAGCAAGCTGACCGGCGTCACCAAGTCACACGGCTGCTCGTTCGCCGACTCGTGGGACTCGGTGCAGTTCCAGCGCATGCCCAACATCTCGCTGATGCCGAGTGAGCAGAACACGACGATGAACGACATCATCGCGGCCACTGATCGCGGCATCATCATCAAGAATCGCGGCTCGTGGTCGATCGATCACCAGCGCTACAACTTCCAGTTCTCGGGTCAGGCGTATTACGAAGTGCGCGGCGGCAAGATCACCGGCATGCTGAAGGACGTCGCGTATCAGTCCACGACGCCGGTCTTCTGGAATTCGATGGACATGATCGGCGGCAAGGACTCCTACCTGCTGGGTGGATCGTTCGGGGACGGCAAGGGACAGCCTTCGCAGTCGAACTCCGTGAGCCACGGCTGTCCGCCGGCGCGCTTCCGCAACGTCAACGTCGTCAACACCGGGAGGGAGGCATAATGTCGTCAGAACCCAAGTCCCTCTTCGCGGCTCCGCTGGATGGTGAATTCCTCACGCGTGACCAGGCCAAGGCACTGGCCGATCGTGTGCTGGCGTTTGCGAAGGCCGATGAGACGCGCGTGAACATCGCCACCGGCTGGAATGGCAATACACGCTTCGCCGGCAACGAGATCACCACCAGCGGTGGCACGACCAACACCTCGATCACGGTGACGTCCACCATAGGACGCCGACGGGCCAGCGCCGAGACGAACATCCTCGATGACGCGAGCCTCAAGCGAACGGTGGAGTCAGCGGAATCGCTGGCGCGACTGAGCCCGGAAAACCCTGAGCTGGTGCCGGAACTCGGCCCGCAGGACTACGTCACCGTCAACGGCTATTTCGATTCCAGTGCCGGTCTCGATCCCGAGAAGCGTGCGGCAGCGACGAAGAGTGCGATCGATGCGGCCGAGGCGGCGGGTGGGCCGGGGGCGAACATCTTCGTCGCTGGCTTTCTGCAGGCGAATGCTGGAGCCAATGCGGTTGCGACCAGTCGTGGGTTGTTCGCCTATCATCGCAGCAGTGGTGCGAACCTTGGCATCACGGCGCGGACGCCGGACGGCACCGGATCTGGATGGTCGAATGCAGGCGCACGCGATTGGAGTGTGATCGACGCCGCGGCGCTCGGTCGCACGGCATCGGCGAAGGCAGCGGCCAGTCGCAACCCGCGCGCGATCGAGCCGGGCTTGTACACAGTGGTGCTCGAGCCGGCCGCTGTTTCCGACATCATGGGCAGCCTGTTCGGCACCTTCAACGCGCGCGCCAATGATGAAGGGCGTGGCACGTACAGCAAGCCAGGCGGCGGCACCAAGCTTGGCGAGAAGATCGCGGATGAGCGTGTGACGATGTATTCCGATCCCGCCGATCCCGACCTGCTCGCACAGCCCTTCTCGCAGGACGGCACGCCGGTGCGTCGCGTGACCTACATCGAGAAGGGCATCCTCAAGGAATTCTCGTACGATCGCTACTGGGCCCAGAAGCAGGGCAAGGCTGCGACTGGTGGCGGCGGAGGAGGAGGGGGCGGTGGTGGTGGCGGTGGATTCGGCGGCGGTGCGGTGAAGTTCGTCGGTGGCACGCAGACCACGGCCGAGCTGATTGCGAGCACCAAGCGCGGCATCCTCGTCACGCACTTCTTCTACATCCGCCCCCTCGATCAGCGCACGGTGATGCTCACCGGCCTCACACGCGATGGCACCTTCCTGATCGAGAACGGCAAGATCACGGCGGCGGTGAAGAACTTCCGCTGGAACGAGAGTCCGTTGTTCATGCTGAGCAAGATCGAGGAGATCGGTCGTGCCGAGCCGGTGGGCGCGGGTCGGGTGATGCCGTCGTTGAAGGCGAAGGATTTCAACTTCTCGAGTTTGTCGGACGCGGTGTAGGCGCCGATCAAGGGGTCAGCGATCAAGGGGTCAGAGATCTTGATCGGGGTTTTTCGGCGGTCAACCTGATGCCTGCCAATGGTTTAGGTGCCAATCAAGGGGTCAGAGATCTTGATCGGGGTTTTTCTGCGATCAACCTGATGCCTGCCAATGGTTTAGCTCCCGATCAAGGGGTCAGAGATCTTGATCGCTTGCTCGGCAGCGCTTTGCTTCCGGTGCGCGGGAAAGACATCAAGGGGTCAGAGATCTTGATCGCTTGCTCGGCAGCGCTTTGCTTCCGGTGCGCGGGAAAGACATCAAGGGGTCAGAGATCTTGGTCGCTTGCTCGGCAGCGCTTTGCTTCCGGTGCGCGGGAAAGACATCAAGGGGTCAGAGATCTTGGTCGCCGGCCGATCAAGATCTCTGACCCCTTGGTCATGGATCGCTTGCCGTGCGCATGAAAGTCGAAACGAGTGACCAGCGTCCGGACGCGATGGTACTTCCTCCGAGCCGCGCGTCATCCATCGCCACGCCAAGGCAAATTCCAGCCCGAGATCATCGTGCATCGTGTTCCGCGAACACTCGCCGCGCTGACACTCCTACTCACCGCCTGCAGCGGCATAGAGGATCCACTCTCGCGCCATGAGAAGCGTGAGTTGGTCAGCGCACGCGCACGCTGGAACAACAGCCCGGTCCGGAACGCGTACCGCTACGACGTCCGCCAGAGCTGCTTCTGCCCTGTGGAAATCACGCGATGGAACACGCTCACCGTCATCGATGGTGTGGTGACGGACGTGAAGACCGAGACGGGTGAGGCCGTGCCGCGAGATCGATGGGGATCGTACGCGACGGTCGAACGCCTCTTCTCGACGCTCGAGGTAGAGCGCGACACGCAGCTCGAAGACATCACCGTGCGGTTCGATGCGAAGTACGGCTATCCGCTGGAGATGAACTTCATCTATGGCCCGCAGATCGCTGACGGCGGCGGGGCGTTCTTCGCGCGCAACCTGATGGCGGTGACACGGTAGGGAGGGAAACGAACGAGACAGGTGATCCATGCGTGCGCGCCACGCAGGATCGCTGCTCGCGTGCTCATCCCGAAGGCCAGCCTAGGCAGCATCCGAAGATCAGCCTTTCCGTTCAATTGGCTGAACCGACCGTGAACCAGAATTGACGTGCACCCGAGGTCCTGCCTCGCACTCATTCTGCACACGTTCACCGTCGGAGCTCTTCATGTTCGCACTACACTTCCGCCGAGCCGCATTGCTTGGCACTGCCGTAGTTTCAAGCGTCACTGCACAGCGCGCCACCAGCACCACCGATCCCGACGGAACCTCTGGGTTCATGCGCCGCAGCGCCTTCAGCCTGTCGGTCATTCAGAGTCGTCCACAAGGCACCTTCGGACGGAATGTCGGACTTGGCTACGGCCTCGACGGCGCCTATCTGCTGCGCCTCGACGACGCTGGAGTCTGGAGCCTTCGCGCCAGCATCGGCGCCGTGGGTTATGGCGGCGAAACGCGACGCGCCGCATTCAGTGAAACCGTCGGTGGCCGCGTGCTGGTGGACGTGACGACCACCAACTACATCGTGCCGATGAGCGTGGGGCCACAGGTGAGCTGGCCGAAGGGGCTGATCCGGCCGTACGCGAATGCCGGTGTCGGTGCACAGGTGTTCTTCACCGAAAGTCAGGTCCGCGGGAGTTCAGGGCTGACACCGATCGCCAGCACCACCAATCACTCGTCATCGACGACGTCGTGGTCAGCGGGTGGCGGCGTGTACGTGCCACTCCGCGCGGGGCGGACACGCGTGGACCTCGATTTCGGCGTGCAGTACGTGGCCGGCGGGACGGCACGCTACCTCGCCAAGGGCAGCATCGTCGATCTGCCAGGCGCACAGATCAGCGTCACGCCAATGGAAAGCCGTACACACATGGCGATCGTTCGCCTCGGCGCACGGGTGAGGCCGTGAGGGGCCGGCGCACGAGTACGCTCAGGCGTTACGGCCAAAGCGTACTGTCGCTTCTGGTTCTCGTCACCGTGGCGGGCCTCGCGTCGGAGCGCGTGGCCCGTTACCGGGCGAACGACGCGTATCCCGTGGCAGGAAAGCTGGTGCGCATCGATGGTGACCGCCGCATTCAGATCGATTGCCGAGGCACGGGGTCGCCGACCGTCGTCCTCGAGTCAGGATTGGATATTCTCGGGTCGCTGAGCTGGGTCTCGGTGCACGACTCGATCGCCCGCACCACGCGCGTCTGCGCCTACAGTCGCGCAGGCATCATGTGGAGCGATCCGACCAGTCGCACCTTTGATAGTCGTGACGTTGGGCGGGACCTCCACACAGCGCTCCTCGGTGCGGGAGAGGTGACTCCGTTTGTCGTGGTGGGCCATTCGATCGGCGCTGCCTACGCCATGCGATTCGCCGCCGACTACCCGACAGAGGTGGCCGGACTCGTCCTGGTGGATCCATCACACCCCGATCAATTCGCCGAGTTCGAGAAGGTCTCAGGTCGGTCGCTGCTTCCTTCGAGCGGTAGCGTGCGCGTTGCGGGAGCGGTGTCGTGGACTGGCCTCTTGCGCCTGCTTCCGCAGCAGAATCCCTCCTCCTGGCCGATGCAGGCGAACGCTCCGTCCGCGGCCTTCTTGCCAACGTCGCTTGCCGCGGCAGCCAGCGAGGCGGACGCGATTCCGCGCACACTGGAAAACGCTCGCGCGCTCGAGCAGTTCGGTGGTCGGCCACTGGTTGTCCTCAGCGCCGAAGACGAACACGCATCGTCGAGCTTGAAGCAGATGGGGCTGACCGACGCGCAGGGACGGCGAGTTCAGGAGGTACAACATCGTTTGCACCACGATCTGGCCTCGATGTCTCGCGCTGGTCGGCACGAGTACGTGCAGCACAGTTCCCACTACATCCAGTTCGATCGGCCAGACGTGGTCATCCGCGCGGTCCGGACGGTCGTCGAAACACTTCGTGCCAGGCCGCACGAGTGAACGTCGCCACACGTTTCCTTGCCCCAGACAAAGAGTGAGGCCGATGCGGAGAACATCCCGCCTCGGCCTCACTCTTATAGTAGCGCGCTTCTCTAGCGCCGCATCGCTCCGCCGTCGATACCGCATTCAAGCGGCGCAGCCACTCCTGGGCTGCTGGTAGTCGCACTGACAGCTGCCTGCCGCGCACGTCATACCGCTGCGCCCAGCCTTCACGCAGCGCCAACATGGAGCAAGCGGCTCGGCCGTCGCGGGCAAGCCGAGCAGGCGTGACGCCAGCAGCGCCCCACCCGGCACCAGGTCGCGAAGCGAGGGCCGCTCAGACGCATCAAACGACATCTCGGCCAGCGTCGCAAACCCTGCCTTGGCGATACCGGTGCCAGACGCGCGGTTCTCTGGCGCGTACGCGATCCAGAATCGTGTGGCTTCGACGGATTCGGCGCGCACGATGGCCTGCAGCAGCCGCGGATAGATGCCCAACCCTCGATGTGATGACAGGGTCACGAAGTTCCACAGATATCGCTCGTCGCTGGCGATATGAAACGTGGACTGGAGCTCGCCGATGGTGGCGTGCGTCGTCGCGACCCAGCCCCACGCCGCCGCGTCGCCGTGCAGAGATGCCACGTACGCGCGGTGACCTGCATCGAAGCGGCGGAGCATTTCGTCGGTGCTTCTGCCTTGCAACGCCGCCATGCGTTCAGCGTCGAACTCGCGCTCGACGGCGAAGCCAGAGAGCGGAGGCAGGGCGGGCGTCGGATCATCACGGTGGCGCATTGCAATCGGCATGGTGGGCCTCGAGGGTATTGGTGTGTGCGTGCGTGTGTGTGCCGTTCGTTATGTGCAGATTGGCCGCGAACCCGCCACTCGCGGTCAGCGGTGCGCGGGCGGTGGCTCGAGAAAGCCAGGTGGCGCGGCCAACGGCCCACTCAGTGTGCGCAGAAACGCGACCAGTTGGCGTTGCTCGCCACGAGACAGCCGCAGTGGCTTCAGCTCGCTGTGACCGAACGGCGCCTGTGCCGCAGCGTTGTAGTGGGCCACGACGTCGTCGAGTGTCGTGATCTGACCGGCGTGCATGTACGGCGCACGATTGGCCACGTTCCGCAGCGACGGCGTCTTGAAGGCGCGAACCAGCTCTTCGCCCTCCGTCACGGCGAATCGTAGTTCCGCGCAATCCTCAGGCTTCGCATCGCTGTAGCGACTCGTGCAATTGAACTCGGACGCCACGACCTGGCGCGCGCCTGTTGCGCGGCCACTGTCGGATGCGGCCACCGCACTCGAGACAGCGACGCCTGTGTTGTGGAAGTGGTCGTCGCTCAGCAACGCGCCATTGTGGCAGTTGACGCAGTTGCCCTTGCCGATGAACAGCTTCAGCCCCGCCACCTCGTCGGACGAAAACGCACTCGCCGGTGAGTGCACCTGGCCTGCCAATTCAGCGCTGACGTAGCGATCGAAGCGCGACGGCGCATAGGTGATCTGACGCTCATAGGCTGCGATCGCCTTGCCGAGGTTTGCATAGACTCGCGTGATATCCTCACGCCGGACAGCATCGATGCGCTGCCACGCGCCGCGCCAGGCGGAGTCCGACACCGGGCCAGCATTGCGCGGAAGCCCGGAAAGATTCGGCAGCTTCCCGAACACTGCCTCATACGCGTCACGGTACTGTTCGGCCACGACGTGGGCATACTGCGTGCGATTGCCGCCGTGCTCCGCTGCGCTCTCCGGCGGCCCGAGTGCCTGTGCCCACTGACTGTCAGCGCGTCCATCCCAGAACAGCCACGCGTTGTGCGACGTCGCGGCGATCGGCATCGTGCGTCGAGTCGTCGTCCCGACACCTTTCGCGAGCGCCGTGCCATCCTGGAAGTCTTGCGCCGCAATGTGACAGGTGGCGCATGAGACCTTACCGTTGCCGCTGAGCCGCGTGTCGAAGAACAGCCGCCGCCCCAGCAGCGCGGCGTTCTTGTCGTCGCCATACCGATTGGAGGGATCGGGTTGCAGCGGCTCCAGACTTTCGAGAGAGAGCGACAGGAGCGTCGCTCGTTCTTCTGCGGACCAGCGCGGCGTCATCCTCGCCCACGCGCACGACACGAGGATGATGCCGAGCGTCCCGGCGGTGAGCCGTGTGGCCACTGCGAAGTTGGTGCGCATGGGTCAGAGCTTCAGGTTGAAGACGACTGAATCGGACCCCTGCGCGCTGTTGATGCGGAACTTCACGACCCACCAACCACCCATGTTGAACTTCAGGCCTTCGACCAGATGGTCGCCATTGCCGAGCGCTCGGGTGACGCGTGGCTTGGTCGGCAGGCCATGGCCGTGCTGCGGCATGCCGCCGTCAACGCTGAGCGTCGCGCTATCCACCGACGTACCAGCCGCCGTCGCGAGATGCAGTGTCCAGCGCTGCAGCTTGCCCTTCGGGATGGAATCGCCCTGCGGATGAATCGTCGCGACATAGAGTCCGGCGCCACTCGCGCGAGTCCGCGAATAGTCGAGATCACTGGGGGCATGCGCGAACAGCATGCAGCCGGTGAGCAGGCTGAGCGCCGCAAGGGTGGCCGCGATGGTTGAGAAGCGGCCGAGCGTCAGTCGGGGATTGGTGCGGGATGTCATGGAAGCCTCGCGACAGGTTGGATGGAAAGGCAAAAAGCCACGCCCAGTGGACGTGGCTTCAGGCTACCGGCGCTGGCGATTCTGGTCTTGAATAATCCGGCTAGGCTGTTGTACGTAGCGGCTGGAATGTTCGGAGGCATGGCCCATGGAGAATCGTGTGCCCCACGGCCTGCGGCGCTGAGCCCCACGTCATTCCCTGAGCCTCGCATGTGACCGCCGTACCACTGCGTCGGCGATGAACTCGGCATCTGCGCCAACGCCGCCGATCAGCGATGAACTCATGCGATGCTGGAATCGCAGGCCGATGAAGTAGAGCCCAGGCACGGTCGTCGAGACACCGCGACGATGTTGCGGTGTCCCATCGGCTTCGAACGCCGGGAGGTCGATCCAGGAATAGTCGTAGTCGAAGCCGGTGCACCAGATGATGACGCGCGGAGCAACGACAGCCGCGCCGCAGAGTGGCATGCCACCTCGTTCGTCGTGCAGCCGATCGACACGAGTGACGCCTGACTGAGCGAGACGCTGCTCTGCGAGGCCGATCAGTGAGTCGCCACCCTGCTGCACCCTGGCCTTGGTCAGGCGACCCAGACGCCGATCGAGGTGTGCGAAGTGCATCGCCGGCCAGATCCAGTCGAAGATGTCCCGCCCAAGGAGTCGGCGTGGCAGATGCCCGGTATTGGGGCCGGCGAGCCAGACCTTGCGATAACGCGCGAGCTCGAGCGCGATCTGCGCACCCGAGTTGCCGGCGCCGACGACCAGGACGGGACCATCAGGAAGGTCGAACGGATTGGTGTACTGACTCGAGTGCAACTGGTGAATCGTCGTCGCCAGTCGCGCAGCCACTGCCGGGATGCGGGGCTTCTGAAACGGGCCTGTCGCAACGACGACGTTCTCGCAGTCGAAGGCGGTGGCACCGTCGTTCGCAAGCACACGAAACCCGGTGCTGGTGGCGGAGAGGTTCTGCACCCGCGTGTTCAGTCGAGTCGGAATCTCGAGCCGCGCGGCATACTGCTCGAGATAGTCGCCGACTTCGTCCTTGTCGGCGAGGTGGTCTGGAGGCGCCGGAAATGGCATGCCCGGCAGGCCGCTGTATCGTGCCGGCGTCTGAAGGCGAAGCGAGCCCCAGCGTCGCCGCCAATTGTCGCCCAGTCGAATCTCGTCGCTCAGGACGAGGGCATCGACATCCTGCATCGCGAGCTGATGGCCGACGGCCAGGCCTGCCTGTCCAGCGCCGATGACGACCGTTTCAAGTCGTTCGACGCGTGCCGGGCCTCGTTCGAAATAATTTGGGATGCGCATGACGCAGCAGAGAGGGTGAGACTGAATGCGTGGCGGCAACTGTTGCGTCCACGAGATTCAGAATGCCCAAGTCGACCTGTCATGGCTTGAACGAATCGGCTGTGATTTCCCCTGGCTACGAACGCCCAGCCTCCGCTGCGTCCGACGGCGTCACGCTGACAGCCGCGACGCTGCCTTCACCACGGTTTGGCGACGCTGCTCGAGCTTCACCGCACTGGCGGCCGTCAGCGCGTGCACGATCTCGGCCGGCGCGCTGCTCGGCGACCCACTCTGAAACGGTGGATCCGGGACGTACTCGATCGCGAGTTGAATTCGCTGCGCCGCGGCAGTTCCGAATAGCTCCGACGCCACGACGAGCGCAAAATCGATCCCTGCAGTGACTCCGCCACCAGTGATCCGATTTCTGTCACGCACGACGCGCTCCCGCACCGGCTCCGCGCCGAAATACGGCAGCAGGTCGAGTGACATCCAGTGCGTCGTAGCGCGGTAGCCCTTCAACAGGCCCGCCGCACCAAGGATCAGCGCGCCGCTACAGACCGAGGTGACATACGACGCCGTGGCTGCGCGGGTCCGCACGAACTCGAGAATCACAGGGTCATCGAGACAGGCATCGACCCCCCACCCACCAGGCACGCAGAGCAGGTCGAGCGGCGGCGCGTCCTCGAATGTCGTGTCCGGCGTGATGCGCATGCCCCACTCCGTCCGCACGGGCGAGAGGCTCGCGGCGATCAGATGCACACGGGTGCCGGGCATCCGGGAAAGCACTTCGTACGGGCCGGTGAGGTCGAGCTGTGTGACACCGTCGAACAGCACCATCCCGACCGAGAATGTGCTCGGCGTGCCTGGCGCACTCACGCCTCCCTCCCGGAGGACACTGTTGGACGATCGGCGGCGGTTGCGGCGAACCCTGCACTGTCGCGGCGAGCGTTGATCTGCAGCGCCGAGGGGGGAAATCCAAACATGCGATGCGATGTCCTGGTGAGGTGTGCTGCGTCTGCGAAGCCGGCGGCGTGCGCGGCGGTCGAGAGCGAGTCGCCACGCATCACGATCTCCCACGCGCGCAGGAATCGCCGCCAGAGCACATACGGACGCAGCGCCGTGCCAGTCTGCTCGACGAAGAGGTGGCGGAATCGACTGGGCGACAGACATGCCTCATTGGCGACCTGTTCCAGCGTCAGCGGTGCGTCGAGATGACTCTTGATGTACGCCACTGCACGGAGGATGCGCTCATCGGAGACGACACGAGCCTGCGCGCCGTCCGTGAGGGCGTTGATGGCGTGCTGCAATGCCGTCACCGTCGCCGGGGCGTTGCCGTGTCGGCGCCAGACGGTGAACAGCTGCGTCGATGCCGCGGTGAACGGCGCGCTCTCGATCGACGCGATGCCGCCTGCCAGATATCGCTCGATCAGGGCGTGGCCCGCTGGTGTTTCCGGCTCGATGAAGATCACGGCGCTGCACGAGACGCAGGTCGCGTCCATCATGTGCGGTTGGCGCGACGGAATGATCGCGGCGGGATATTCCGTCCACTCGACGCGTTCGTCGTCACGAAACCGAATGCCAGGTTCGGCTCCGACGCCGATCTGGATTGCGTAGTGGGAATGCATCGGCGTGACGCTCGCCGCCCGCCCGATGAGCGCGCAGCCCCCTTCCCACGGAATGAAGTCACCGGCGCCAACCACGTCACTCATATGGCCTCCCGAGTCTTGCCCACAGTGTAGCAAGGCCGGCGAGCGGAGTGCAGTGATGCCCGAAACGAGGTGTGGCCCGACTCGGATCGTCGCGCCACACCTCGAACCACACCTCGAACCACACGTGCAGGCCGCGTACCGTGCGGCGGAAGATCCTCGCTCAGCCAACGGCAGCGGCGCCCGCGCAGGCCATGCAGCTGCAGCTCTCGCCGCAGGCGCAGTCGGCACCGCAGGTGCACGCAGCACCGCCTGCACCCGCGTCGCCAATGGCGGCCTTCTCGCAGGTGCAGTCTTCGCACGCGCAGGCATCCCCGCACGAGCAGTCTCCGCCGCAGAGGCACGACGCGGCGGACGCGCCAATGCAGGAATGGGTCTCGGTGCCGCAGGTGCAGTTATCGCAGGAGCAGTTTTCGCAGGTGCAGGCGGTAGTCTTCTGGGTAGTCATGGCAAGCCTCGATTCGGTGATCGGAGTACGACGGTCCGGCGAGTCCGGCGGGTCGTGAGCATCAGATTAGGCTCCCTCGGGCGGCCCGGATTGAACGAAACGGCTGACTGTCCGGCGCCCAATCCCGGTTGGTCCATTGTGCGTTGCGCCCCCTCGTCGCAGTGCCTGGCGCGCCAGTCGGTCGCGACGGCACGGTCGGCTTCTACAGTCGCGCGACGCAGGCGCGTGGTTCAGGTGCGCTGAGTATCTATCCCGCCTGCGGGAACCGCCGCGGGGAAGGGAAGCTCCGGGCCGGACCCGATTGCTCCACGCCGATCACCAACCATCGTGCTCCATATCGTCGCACTGGCCGACGTGCCGTCGCAGCCCTGGCGTAACGGCGGCGGCTCGACGCAGGAATTGCTTACCTGGCCGGCGCCGGTGGATTGGCTGGTGCGCATCAGCGTCGCCCGCATCGAGCAGCACGGACCGTTCAGTGCGTTCCCCGGCATCCAGCGGTGGTTCACAGTGATCCACGGGGCTGGCGTCCGCCTGTTGTTCGAGGACACTGAGGTCGTGCTCAGTGCTGAGAGCGACCCGCTGCGCTTTGACGGCGCAGCGGCTCCTGGCTGCGAGCTGTTGGATGACGCGACGCAGGACCTGAACCTGATGGTGCGTGCCGACGGTGGCCGGGGTACGATGCAGCGCGCCAATGCGGTCGAGTCGTGGGTGTCGCCTGCCGGATTTCGGGGCATCTACACCGCTGGCCCGGCCGCCCTGCGGATTGACGATGACATTCCGTACATTCTGCCGGCCAACTCACTGGCCTGGCGCGACGACGCTGGTGCGCAACGCTGGCAACTTGTCGAAAGCAGCGTCGCCGCGCCGGTACGCGCCTGGTGGATAGAATTCACGCCTCGTGCGGAAAATCTCGAGACGTTACGTCTCGAGACCGCGCCTGCCGGCCCGGGACAACGACAGTGACGACTGCGGCATTTGCGACGTACTCATTGCAGCGCGGAACCGCGCCGCTCCTGATCAGCTTCCCTCACGTCGGCACCGAGATTCCCGCCGATCAGCGCGACCGATACACGGAACGCGCGCTCGAAGTGGAAGACACCGACTGGTTCCTCAATCGGTTGTACGCGTTCGCCGCCGATCTCGGCGCCACGCTGATCGTGCCGCGCTACAGTCGCTACCTGATCGATCTCAATCGCTCCAGTGACAATGCGCCGATGTATCCCGGGCAGAACAACACCGAACTCTGCCCCACTCGGCATTTCACGGGCGACGTGCTCTATCGCGCAGGCCATGCACCTGACGCAATGGAGATCGCACGACGCATCGAGCAGTACTGGCAACCATACCACGACTCGCTGCACGATGAACTCGCGACGATCAAGGCACGGCATGGCCACGCCGTATTGTTCGACGCCCATAGCATCAAGAGCGAGCTGCCGTGGTTGTTCGAAGGCGAGCTTCCGCACATGAGCGTCGGCACCGCCGACGGGGCCAGCTGTGCGCCAGGCTTGCGCGCCTCGGTGGCGGCGGTCTTTGCCGCACAGTCTGCGTTCAGCCACGTCCTCGACGGACGCTTCAAGGGTGGCCACATCACACGCCACTTCGGTGCTCCGTCGGACGGAGTTCATGCCATCCAGCTCGAGATGTGCCTGCGCGCCTACATGGAGGAAACACGACCGTACCAGTGGAATGATGCGCGAGCCGAGGGCGTTACGCCGCTGCTGCGCGCATTCGTCGAAACACTGCTGAAGTGGACGCCATGAGCACTTTGTTCTGGGCGCCGAAAGCGTGGATCAACGGCAGCTGGGCCAGTGCGGTGACGCTGCGCGCCGACGATCACGGTCACTGGACAGAGGTCAGTGCCGATACTCCGTGCCCGGCGCAGGCAGAGGTCCTGTCGGGCGCGGTGCTGCCCGGGATGATCAACGCACACAGCCATGCATTCCAGCGCGCATTCGTCGGCCAGTCTGAACGTCGAGACAGTGTGCGCGATGATTTCTGGAGCTGGCGCGACCGTATGTACGCTGTCGCGCTCCGCATCACGCCAGATCAGTTGTTTGCTGTCGCCACCCATCTGTACGCAGAGTTGCTCGCCGGCGGCTTCACACACACCTGCGAGTTCCACTATCTGCATCATGGCGAGGATGGGAAGCCGTACTCGATGCACGGTGGGGACGATGCGGCGATGAGCGAAGCGCTCGCACGCGCCGCGCAGGAGACTGGCATCGGCCTGACGATCCTGCCGGTCTTGTACGAGCGCGCGGGTTTCAGCCAGCCGCTGTTGCGCGACGATCAGCGCCGTTTCGCGACCGACGTGGCCCGGGTGCAGACGCTGCGCGAGACTGTTCGCGGCTGGAAGCTGCCGAATATCGACGCCGGCGTGGCGATTCACTCGTTGCGTGCGGCAACGCCGACGTCCATGCGCGAACTCGTTGCCGCGTGCGAAGGCGACAGCGCACCGATCCACCTCCACATCGCCGAGCAGACCAGCGAGGTGGAGGACTGCCTCGCAGCGACAGGCTTGCGGCCAATCGAGTGGTTGACGCGCGAGTTCGCGCTGGACGCGCGCTGGCAGCTGGTGCACGCCACACACGCCACGCCGGCGGAGATCGAGGCGGTCGCGGTGACCGGCGCCGGTGTCGTGTTGTGCCCTGGCACCGAAGCCAACCTCGGCGATGGGCTCTGCGATCTTCCGCGCTGGCTGCAGAGTGACACGCCGATCTCGCTCGGCACCGACAGTCACGTCACGCGCAGCTGGCCCGAAGAACTGCGACTACTGGAGTACGGGCAGCGGCTGTCGCTGCGACAGCGCAATGTGTCAGCCGAGCCAGATACGACACCGAGCACCGCGGCCAGACTCTTCGATCGTTGTCTTGCTGGCGGTGCGGCAGCAGTTGGTCAATCGCGGTGGGGACTGGTCGTCGGCGCGCGCGCGGATTTGTTGGTCGTCAATGACGCCGACCCTGCGCTGATCGGACTTCCCGCAACGCATCTGCTCGACGGGCTGGTCTTCGCTGGCGTGGCGCAGCCGTTCTCACGGATGATGTGTGCCGGGCGATGGGTGCCGCCCCGCGAGACTGCCGCGCCGTTTGCGGCCGCGATGGCAGAGCTGTGGGGGACGTCCGCGTAGCCGCACGGCTCTGCGTCGCGAACGTACCTATCTCGGCGACGGTGCCGTAGGCCGGAGCGTCCTGCCTCGACCGCTGTTGCCTCCCCATCGCGGGCGGATTGTGTCCACGGTATGTTCTGGAGGCCACCGATTCTGGAGCTCTGCAGATGCTGAACCGTCGGGCATTCCTTGCTGTCGCTGGCTACGTCGGGGTGGGCGCGTGGTTCAGGACGCGTGATACCCGCGTGAATCCGTCCGCGATTGGTTTACGGGGGATGTGTGGCGACGGTCGAGCGCACACGCGTTCGACAGGTATTCATCCGACGCCCCGAGACGGGATCACCGGCGCCAAGGTGCTGAGCGGCGCGGCGCTGGCCAAGTGGCCGCACCTGCAGCAACTCTTCGATGGCATTCGCGCCATCCCGACAATTGCCGACGGCATCCGGTGCAGTTGTGGCTGTGCGGAGCTACCTGGGTACTACTCGCTTCTCAGCTGCTACGAAGGCGAGGCGATGGCCACGATGTGTCCTATCTGTCAGGGCACCGGCCGGCTCGCGGTGCGACTACACGGTGAAGGGCAGACGCTGGCGCAGATTCGGGTCGCGGTGGACGCGCAATTCGGTTGACGAGGACGTCGATTTTCGCAGGTGTCCGTAGCCGTTTCGCACGCACTCGCCACTGAACCCCACGAGCAATGCGCCCACTCGTTCGTCTCGCCGTGATCGTCGGAATTGGTGCGCTGTTCTCCACACCCAGCGACGCGCACGCCCAGATCCGCGCCAGTGAACTCGGTTCGATGACCCAGGTCATTGACGGCACCAAGATCAGCGTGACGTATTCGCGGCCACGAACGCGTGGGCGAAACCCACTGTTCGGCACGCGCGCGGCGCATTGGGGCGAGGTGTGGACGCCGGGGGCCAACTGGGCGACGGTGCTGGAACTGAGCAAGGACGTGACGCTCAACGGGCGAGCTGTGCCGAAGGGCAAGTATTCCGTGTGGATGGTGCTGCACGAGAAGGGGGACTGGACGACGGTGCTCGAACCGAAGTGGCACATCTTCCATATGGACCCACCCGATTCGAACGCCGCACAGATTCGCGTACCGACGCCTGTCAGCGAGGCGCCATTCGTCGATGTGCTCACCTGGTCGATGCCCGAACTCACCGTCAGCGGCGGGACCCTCGTGATGCAGTGGGGCACGACACGTGCGACGCTGAAGGTCGGCGTCATTCCATCGCTGGATTCCACCTTGCCGGAAGCCGAGGCACAGCTGTACGTTGGCCGCTACGAGTATCGCGAAGCGAAGCCGACCTCCGGGACCGGAGTGAGCACGTTCATCGTCACGTATGAGAACAAGACGCTGAAGGCACGATGGGACCCGAACGACGACTACATGCAAACCTTCGCGCTGATTCGCGTCGGGCCGGAGATCTTCACTCCCGGCTTGTACGACAAGGATGGCACGATCTACGAAGTGTTGCGGCCGGACATGATGTTCACCTTCCGCCGCGTCGCGGGACAGCCGACCACATTCACCGTGCGGCTGGACGACGACGCGCTCGAGGCGACGGGGACGCGCAAGCCGTAGGCATGCAGCGCTCGCCTTGGCACGCCATGACATGCCATCGGCGAGCGCTGGACAGCCGCGCCTCCGAGCAACGGCGGCAGATCACCGCGGTGCCATCTGCGCCATGTGTGGATTGTTGCGGTGCGGTCGAACTTCGACCAGCAATGCAGCCTTCGGCGCCAGACTCGCCCACCGATTCGCGTCGGTGATGTCCTTCGCGGCAATGACGAAGTAGCCGCCAAGCCGTGCCCCGCGTACCGCCGCGTCCACAGAGCCAGTACCGCGAACGGTTGACGCTGTCGTTTCACTGAGCGCTGAACCACCGCGCAGGACGCCGCCACGCACCAGTGCTGCTGCAAACTCATCGTAACTGCTCCAGTACGCATCCTGCTGCGCTCCATTGCGTGTTGCGAGCAGTGCGGGGCTTTCGAAGATCAGGATCGTGAATTGCTGCTCAACTGCCGCTGACTGGACAGGTGCGTGCGGCTGCGCCAGTGCATCATGCGGAGTGAGCAATGGTGCGGCGATGAGCGCGGCAGCAACGACCAGTTGCAGGGAAGACGGACGCATGGTGAAAACTCCAATGTGGGAAGGAACATCTGTGCCGCGGAATCGCGGCTCACATCGGAATGACGTCCAACCGTTTGTCGGATCGACATCGGCTGCGGCCCCTAGCCCTTGCCGCCGAGCAGGAATGCACGCACCGCCGGATCCTGTGTCATGCCGGCGGCGCGCAGCCGCACCGTGCGCGCCTCATCGACCCTGCCGAGCGACTGCAACAGGTGCGCACGGAGTGCCCACCACGGCTGGTAGGCTTCGACGAGGTCCTGCGGGATGCACTCCGTCGCCGCCAGCCCTGCCTGAGGTCCGGAGGCCACCGCGATGGCGGCTGCACGATTGACGAGCGCGCCAATCGTGGGGGCGAAGCGCAGCAGTGCATCGTACAGCGTCACGATCGAATGCGGATCGTGTGCCGGATCGAGCACTCGCCCGAGATGGGCCGACTGGATCGCCGCCTCGATCTGGAATCGCCCCGGCCGCTGCAGCAGTGCGGCGCGCTGCAACAGGGACTCTGCCTCGCCAATCATCTGGTGATCCCATGCCGATCGGTGCTGTCTCGCGAGTGGCACGTACGCATTCGTTGCGTCCCGGCGCGCGCCGTGGCGTGCCTGGCAGTAGAGCATCAATGCGAGCAGGCCAAGCGCTTCCGCGGCGTCAGGGAGCGAGTCAACCACTAGTCTGCCAAGGAAGATCGCCTCGCCGGTGAGGTCGGCGCGTTGCGGGTCGCTGCCGTCGACGGCATCCCACCCGGTCCCGAACGCGGCGTATATCGCTTCGAGCACCGCGTCGAGTCGCTGCGCCAGATGTTCGGCGTCCGGTATTTCGAATGGCACTCCAGCATCACGAATCTTCCGCTTTGCGCGCACGAGGCGCTGCGCCATGGCCGTCGGCGCGACGAGGAAGGCGCCGGCAATCGATGTGGCATCAAGGCCGAGGACAGTCTGCAGCATCAGGGGCGTCCGGATCGCCGGATCGATCGCCGGATGCGCACAGGCGAAGAGCAACTCGAGACGGCGGTCCGGCAACACACGTCCGTCTGACAGTGAGTCGGTGAACGCCGCAGCATACGCGAGTTCGGGTTCGACCTTCGCGTGCACGGCATGGTGGCGTGATGCATCGATGAGTCGTCGGCGCGCCGCTGCCAGTAGCCACGCGTCTGGATTGGTCGGCACACCATCGCGAGGCCAGGAGCGCAGTGCACGCAGGAAGGCGTCATTCAGCGCATCTTCAGCGGCCGCGACATCTCGCGACCGCGATGAAAGCAACGCGACCAGCCGCCCGTACGATGTACGAGCGGCCAGTTCGACGGCTGCATGTACGCCGTCGCTCACACGCCTGGCGGAGGGGGCAACATCGGTCGCACTTCGACCGACCCGCTGGAGGCGGATGGGCATCTCGCGGCCCATTCGAGAGCGGAGTCGAGATCGGGCACGTCGATCATGAAGAGGCCGCCGAGCACTTCCTTGGTGTCGGCGAAGGGCCCGTCCTGCACTTGGCGGTGGCCGTCGCGCAGTCGGATGGTGGTCGCTGCCGCCGGCGGCTGCAATCCCGCCCCGCCTGCCGCCACCCCGGCCGCCACCAGCGCCTGCGAGTAGGCGGTGTACGCTGACCAGTAGAACGCGACGCGCGCCGGATCCTCGCGGGCCGCAATCTCTTCGGGTGTTTCGTAGACGATGATCGCGTATTTCACGTTGGCGGCTCCGTTGATGTTTGGCGCGGGCACCCGGCGTGAGTGCCGCAACCCATGACGGGCGAGAGTCAGTCCGATCGACATCGAGCGGATGCGGCCGCAGCACAGTGCAGACGCGCCAGGAAAGCGCCCTACTGGCTGCGGACGCCATGCGCTGGCGGCGGGGTCACCCGACGAACAAAGGCAGAACATCGGACACGCGGAAAACGCTCCCTTCTGTGGCGCTTCGCTAGAAGGGATTGGGCGAGTGGCGGTGCGCTGGGCCATCACCCATACTCATCGATACGCTAACCCGAGCCGTGGCCGACCTATGACGTACTTCCACGTCAACATCATGTGGGCGATCGCGCTCTTCGGGATCCTGCTCTGGACCACCGTCTCGGTCGTGCTGAACGCCGCGTTGCGACGTGGCATGGGAACCATGGGCATGCTCCTGAGCTATGCGGTGCTGGCGTGGATGTTGTACGATTTGCCGTGGCGCGATGCACTCACCACATGGGCGGTCTTCGCAGTCTTTGGCGGCTGCATCGTCTTCGTGTACGAGCTCTGGGCGCGTCGGCGTTACACGGGGACTGGGCGCACGCCTCGACCACTGATCCGGCTCGAAGGCCTGTTTCGCTGGCCTGCGATGGTGCCGGATGCGTTTGGGCTGGTGCTGAACGACCTCGGCGTGCTACCGAGTGATAATCGGAGTGAGACGCATCAGGAGGATGCGTTGCGGGTGACGGGGGACCATGGCGCTACCGACAAGCGACGGCAATTCTAACGAGCTGCGGCACGGCATCCAGCTGCTGCTCGGGGTCGCATCAATGGTCCGCACCCTCAGATCATCCTGGCAAACCTCGATCGCGAGCCCGTCTCTCACTGTAACGCGCAGCACCCCAGCTTTCCGCAACGGGCCCACGCATCGGCCACTTCCTTTGATGGAAGTCCACGAGGCAGCGCATTAAGAATCGCGGCGCTATCCGCATTATACGCTTCGACCAGATTCGCCAGCGAGAGATCACCGAATCGCTTTTCCATCACCAACGCGTGAAATGCACGTGCGCCTTCGCACCCAGAAAGCCAAAGACGTTGTCTTCGCTCTTGGTGTCAAAGCACCAGACATAGTCCCCGTGCTCGAGCTCGTCGAGCTGGTACTCGCTAAGCTGGTTGTTCACCTTCCGAGCTGTGATCGCCCACGTCCTCCAGCGACCGAGCCAGTGATCGGACGAAATTGTGGAAGGAGCAGCGTCAGGCATGGACAACGTCGCGAACTGTACGACTCGTGTCCTGCCTTTTGTTTCCCTCATCACTCCGTATTTGTGCTCCCAGCAGCCCTTGTCACTGTTGACGGCGAAATACGCCGTCACGATGTCCCTATCACCGGTGCCAGCGCGCGGGAATCGTTTCATCGCCTCAGGCACGGAGTAGGTGACTGATAGATTCTTGGTGCTGGAACTTGACAGGTTGCACGGAAACCACTGCGACTTGCGGGACTGAGTCACCGCCTTCTGTTGCATCGGAATCTTGGAGACGAAATCTGCTAGGCTTGAGAGCGCCACATCCCCTTTCGATCGATCAAAATCAGGCGGAAGCAGATTGTCGCACTGCTTTGTTGAATCTGTGCTCCCGACCTCACAGTCGTCCACGAAAGTGGTTTGCGAATTGACAATTGGAGTCGAGCGCACGCCCACCACAAGTAGTCCCGCAATGAGAATCAATTTCACGTGCAGTCTCCGTAGAAGGTCGTGGAAACACGTCGGCACCCGCCAATCACCCGCCAATCACCTGCCTGTCGTCAACGCAGCCAGCGCACCGTTGCATGCCTTCTTAGACGTTCGCGTACCGGAATTCTCCGCGACCTGAACGCACAGCTCGAGCGTACGCCTCAGCCCGGCAGCGTGCGCGATATTGAACAGCACGTAATCCATCGTACCGCTCACATCGTCAAGAGACTGTGCGAGTCGGTTGCGCGCTGCGACAGTGTCTCCGGCGGACGTCAGGAGCCAGATTTCCGCGAATCGCGTGTCCCAAGCGAGAGCACTATTGGCTGCGCCGTCTCGGCTGGCGATGTCTTGCTTGAGTGCGCGTGCCGCAGCTGCTCCCTGACCGCCACGAAGCTTCACGATTGCGCGAAACAGAGGCTCAGTCGGTTCTGCATCAGTCGGAACCACCGAGTCGTGGCAAGTCAGACTTAGCCAGTCGCCAGGAGAGATCCATCGTCGTGATGCGACTGCGATCTCCGACGGGGAATACTGCGAGTTCAGCGCAACTTCCAGCTCCCCTCGCCGTCGAGCAGCGGAGTCGCAGAGTCCAAGCGCAGCTGCGACTGTAAAGGAGGCGTATTTCTGAGCCAGGAAGCGCGGCAGATTATCTGTTGAAGTCGCTGCGCTTTCACTCCCGCGTGCCAGAAGCTCTTCCGCAAGAGAGTCCTGACCGAGCAGGAGAGCAACCGGTGCGAGGCGCTGTGACTCTTCGGCTCCGAATCGGGCGGCGCCGAACAGTAGCGTCGAGCCGACACGGTGCGCACCAGGGTAGTCTGCCAGCCGCAAGCGGACGCGAACTTCGGCGAGCCCGATCTCTAGCGAGTCGTCATGCGCTCGCGCCAGTTTGCGCGCTTCCTCGAGTGCTCGAAGCGCAGATGCTTCGTTCCCGGAAACGCTCAGAATCCCAGAGTACTCTAACGCACGAGCGAGGCCCAGTTGTGCCGCCAGGCTTTGCGGGGCGCGAGCCGCGAGCTCGGTTTGTAGCTCGAGCAGCCGAACGCGGGCGCGGCGAATTGCACGCTGGTACGACCGCGGCAGGCTTCCTGTCCCTCCAGACTCCATGACGTCAAGCGGCACTGGGAATACCGACACCGAGTCACCAACTAGCCCCGGAAGCCCTCGGTAGAGTCGCGTGCTCCCGGCCATCGTTCCTTGCCGCATCGTGCTGTTCAGTGCAAGCAGGACTTTCGGCAGTGTCGAAAAGAGCGGGACGAGAGACGGGGCTGGCAAGCGGCGTATGGCCTGCGAGTATGCATCGGCGGCGACCCATGATGACGTGCGAAAGCGAAACCCTGTTGGACTATTGCCGGACCGCACTACCGTTGAATCGGACTGCAGGCATGTTCCGAGTCCATACCACGCCGCAAACGCACCGCCGGCGATCGCCGTCGCCCTCTCGAATAGCGCGCATGCGTCCGACATCCGTTCGCTTGCTTGGGCGAGCAGCGCATTGGCGATTGCTGAATCAGGACCGCTGAGCTTTTCGGATTGCCGAGCGGCTGCTTGCGCTGCGTCTCGCCACTGGGAAGGTGCGCGTGGCTGCCGCCAACTTGCAACGATTGCCTGCCACAACGCTGCCTGCGGAATCGAATTACTTTGGAGCGCTGATGCCGCGAAGCTCTTTTCTGCCTCCGCGAGGCGACCTGCTAGCAGGTGCTTCCACCCGCCGGCATAGCTTCGTACGGCGGCGGTTGATCGGTCGGTACGTGTCAACCGTTCCGCCGAGTCCGGCGACACAATCGCCGCCATCAACACCCGCGCGGCTAGAAGCCGCAACGAGTCCGCATCGAGCCCATCGCCCGCCGGGAACTGCACATCCACCGACCGAGTCCGTGACGACCCCCCACCCAGCGTGATCGCGGCCCGCACACCGCCTGCCACCGAAGTCACGCGCGTCGTGAGCGGCGTTGCGCGTCGGGCATCGGCGCGCGATACCACATCAGCCGAGATGCCAGCCCAGGCGCGTAACTCATCCGCTAGCGCTCGAGCGACTGGCGCGCTGCGCGTCGTGTCACCTGCGATCGTGATCGCAAACGTCGAGCGATCCGCGATTGAAAACTCCGCCACAGACTCTGCCTTCGGTGTGCCCAGCCAGAACTTCGCCGCACCCAGACCAGCGGCCCCAAGCACCGCTGCCCCAATCAGCGATGGCAGAAGCCATCGCCGAGGTGTGACCGGTGTCGGTGCCGGTGCAACCACAGCGCGTGCGCCACTCGAGCGATAGGCGCTCGAGATCCCCACGCTCCCATCCAACGCTGCAATGAATTCCAGCATCGAAGTGAATCGATCCGCCGGGGCCGGGCAAAGTGCGCGATCGATCGCGTCCTCAACTGCCACGGGCACACTCGGTCGATGCGCGCGTACCGGCACGTGCTGCCCGATAATGCGCAATCCTCGCAGCCCTTCTGCATTGGCGGCCACATGCGGTGGCACGCCGGCCAGCATTTCGTAAAGCACCAGCGCCAGTTCGTACTGGTCACTACGCGCATCGATGCCCTTCTCGGCACATAACTGCTCGGGACTCATGTAGAGCAGCGTGCCGACAGCCGTGCCGGTGGAGGTTGCGAGCGTGCCCGGTGACAGTTCAATCGCGCGCGCGACACCGAAGTCTGTGAGAAGCGCGCCTTCGGCAGTGAGCAGGATGTTCGCCGGCTTCACATCACGATGAATGATCTCCGCCTTGTGAGCATGCGCCAGCGCGGCCGCCACCTGTCTCGCAATTGTGAGCGCCTCATCAACAGGAAGCTGATGCTCTCGCGCGAGTCGATCTGCAAGCGACGGACCGCGTGCGAGCGCGATCACGAAGTACGGTGCACCCTGCCACTCTCCGGTGCCGTAGACGTGCGCAATATTTGGATGGTCGAGCTTCGAGGTGAGACGGATCTCGCGCTTGAAACGATCGTTCACGTCTGAGCCAACGAGTTCCTCGCGCAGCACCTTGATCGCCACCTCGCGGTCGAGGAGACGGTCATGCGCACGGTACACGATGGCGTGCGAGCCGTGCCCAAGCTCCGCGACGACTGTGTAGCGGTCTTCGATGTTACACGGGAGAGCAGGGAACACGGTGACCTTGGCTGGTGCGTGCTCTATGGTATGAGTGGGAGGCAAAATCCGACAAGGGGCAAGGCTTTTGGAGCGTGCGTAGCTTTTCTCCAGCAGAGACCGGTACGCGCGTTGAGGCTCCCACCCGTAAGCGCCTCACGTGGTGGCCTTTCCGTCGTGACGCATCGATGCTCAATTGAGTCTTGAGTCGATACGGGCTCCTGACCGCTTGATTCTCGTCATTCACGCCCGGAACCGCCCTGACCACCCACCTCCTCACCGTCTGGAATCCGACCTACGAAGCGGATGCGCTTCAACTGCATCTCGAGGTCCTGCTGACAGCGATGCGCGAAGCGCGAGAGGAAAAACGCGATCGGGACGATGTCTACGTCTGGTGGGGCAAGGTCCGTAGCGTGAATCGTCAGGCGCCACTCCCGCATCTCCCCGAGGTGCTGGCGCTCGACGCGCAGATCGACCCTGACGATCCGAATGCGCCGGAAGTCCAGCTCTACCTCACCGACTACCGCTCGCTCTACGTGGCGCATGTGGCCGCGGTGAAGGCCGGCGCCACGTTCGTTCCCGACGCCCAGGTACCCGCCTACTACGCCGCCCGTGGCCTGAACTGCGATTGCTGGTTCCAGCTCTGGGACATCCGCCAACTGGTGTGGGACGACACCACGGCCGTCGCCACCGAACTCGCCAAGCTCCGCAACACTCGGTACAACGACCGGCCGGTGTCGATCTACGGCGGTGTGGTGGATCTCCCGTTGATGGTCACCTGTGCCGATGAGACGCAGTGGTTCGACGAGGGCACCCGTGCCCGGTACGCGGCGGATCGATACTGGGCCGAGTACGACGCAGAGCAGCGCGGCGTGGGTGAGATGCAGCGGGAACTTCGGCTCAATCGCTTTGGCATCGCGGCCTGGACCGCGCTCGACGCCGGTGTGCGTCGGTTCATCGCCACCGCCGAATCGACGTACCGTGCACATCGCGACGACATGGCGTACGAGTTGTCACCGGTGGTCGTCTCGCTGGCCAATGCGATGGAGGTGCAGGTGAACCTGCTGCTGCGCGCCGTCATGCGCGGTGCACCTGCCGATGTGCGCTTCACCAACATCAAGGGCCAGACCGTGGACCTGGCGCAGCATGGCTCGCTCACCCTTGGCGAGCTGGCGCGTGCGATCCCGGAAACGAAGGCCCGCTGCGACTGGCTGAAGGCGAAACTCGACGGCGGTGACTGGTTCGCGACGTCACTTCCACCGATCATCGCGCAACTGGCAGAGCAGCGCAACGACGCAGCCCACGGGACTGGCGTCGCGCGAGATGTGGTGACGCGTGTCCGCGAGCGTTTCGTCGGCGTGGGCTCAGCAGGTGTGCTCGTGCAACTGGCGCAGGTCTGCGTGCGGTGATTTTTTGCGCCAGCGTGCGGCTCGATACGCTGTGCGAGTCAGGCTTTCTGGGAATGGAGACGTCGCTATGGCATCGAGCAAGCATGCAGGCCTCATCAAAGCCCTCGAAAGTCGCTTCGAGGCGAACACGGCTCGGCATCCAGGCATTGCCTGGAGTGCTGTGCTCAGCCGCCTGAACACGCATCCAGACAAGCTGAAGTCGCTTGGCGAGATGGAGGGCACCGGTGGTGAGCCGGATGTCATCGGCCAGGACTCGAGCGGCGCGATCGTCTTCTGCGATTGTGCGCCCGAAAGCCCAGCGGGTCGGCGCAGTCTCTGCTACGACCGTGCGGCGCTGGATGCGCGCAAGGCGAACAAGCCCGCTGGAAGTGCCGTCGAACTGGCCACGGCGATGGGCATCGAGCTGCTCACCGAGGAGCAGTATCGCCACCTGCAGTCGCTGGGCAAGTTCGACCTCAAGACGTCGAGTTGGATCAGCACACCGGCGATGGTTCGCAAGCTGGGCGGCGCGCTCTTCTGCGATCGTCGGTACGACCAGGTGTTCCTGTATCACAATGGAGCGGAGTCGTACTACGCGGCACGTGGATTTCGTGGCCGGCTCGTGGTGTAGCAGCCAGGACGTGCGGCCAACCGCCTTCGGCCCGACGCATCTCACCTTCGCCAGCGACGATCGCATGTTCGATTCGTCCGTACCCATTTCGGCCCTGTCGATCACATGAGCGCACGCCCCAGCCGTGAACGTGCGATTGATCCCGCCAACGGCGCTGCCTTTCGTTATGCCGAGCGACTGCCGCATCCGACGCTCACTCCGTGGATTGCGGCCTACTGGGAGTTCAGCGCGCAGCAAGGCGCACCACCGGCGCACCACGTTCCCCCTGACGGCTGCACATCGTTGCTGATTCCAACTGGAGGAGCACACGCTGGCATGCTCCTCTATTCGGGGCCGTGGCTCGAGCCACTGGTCGTCGCGGTGGTCCCCGGTGATCGATTTGTCGGGATACGACTGCGACCTGGTGCCGCGACCACAGTTCTCGGTGTGCCGGTGACGTCGCTCCGGAATCTGTCGATTCCCGCAGCCTTTGCTGGTGGTGCGGTCGGAGCGGCGCTTCAGACCGCGCTCGGCGCCTGCGTTGCGAGGGACACGCCACTCGATGCGATTGCACCTGCATTCGATGCGTTCTGGCTCCGCGAATGTGAACGGTTCGCGCGGCCCGACCCACTCGTGAGCGCGGTGGTCGATGCGTTGGTTGCATCGCATGGCGAACAGCTGATCAGCGAGCTCGCACGGGCACACGGTTGCGCTGAAAGGACGCTCCTGCGGCGGTTTCGTGCCGCAACGGCGATGGCGCCGAAACAGTTCGCGCGTGTGCGTCGCTTGCTTGGTGCCGCATGGCAGGTGGTGGACGGCGTCGAGCAGTGGGGACGCATCGCGGCCGAAGCTGGCTACGCCGACCACGCCCATTTGCACCACGAGGTCAAAGGGCTGGTTGGCCTTCGCCCGGAGGAGTTCGGGTCACATATCCGTGGCACCGTGCACGACCAGGTCAGCCGCCGACTGCCCGGTGGGTCATGACCGATTTCATCAAGACAGTGTCGCGTCGCTGACGCAGTTTCGGGGATCACCCGAACCCTGGAGTCGAGTCGTATGCGCGTGTTGACGACGATTGTGCCCTTCCTGCTCTCACCACTGATGCTTTTTGCCCAACCCGCGCCATCGGCGACCCCGCCGCAACTCGCGCTCTTCGCCAAGCTCGTTGGCGAGTGGGAAGGCGAGGCCACTGCCGTGATGGGGCCGGGCGCACGTCACGTGCTCCGCCAGACAGAACGTGTCGAGGCCGTTGCAGGGGGCACCGCGTTCGCGGTGAGGGGCACCGGCCATGAGCGCATACCCAATGGGGCAGAGCAGGTGACGTTCGACGCGTTCGCCGTGATCTTCCTCGACCACGATCACGTCACGCCTCGCATGCGAACGTTCACGATGTTCGGCGGCAACTGGACCGATCCCGACTTCACGCTGGATGCGAACGGGTATCGCTGGTCGATGCGCGATCCACGTGCGGGGCTGATTCGCTATGAGATGTCTTTCGACGCCGAGGGACGCTGGGTCGAGACGGGCAGTGTGTCGCGTGATGAGGGCAAGACATGGATGCCGATTTTCGAGATGCGGCTGAAGCGCCTCCGATAGCGAGTGCTGGTGCCTGCAGGGCGATGCGAAGGCGCGCAAAAAGCTGAGCTCGCCGCGAGCGCTCTGAACAGAACGGCCCTCTCTTGACGCCAGCTGCGCTGGCAACCATCCTCTGCCGAGTAGACCATTCGGTCTACTCGGGTATTCTGACCGCCAGGAGGTGTTGCCATGAGGGTTGCGAAAGAGGATGTCGATGTCCGGATGGAGATTCCCGGCGCCGTCGTCCGTCAGCGCAAGGAATTCGGCACGGTGAAGGGCTTCGATACGATCAGCGGCGAATATTTCTCGCTTGGCGCCGGTGTCGACACGACGCCGTTGTTCGTTGGTCTTGCCGGCAATGAGTGTCGGTGCCCGCACTGGGGGTTCGTGATTCGGGGCGAGATCATGACGACGAACTCGGCGGGTGAGCAGGAGACCGTCACCACCAACGACCTCTTCTACTGGCCGCCTGGTCATAACGTCCGCGTCATCGCCGACGCAGAGATCGTGATGTTCAGCCCACAGCGGGAACACAGCGAAGTGATCGATCACATGATCGAAATGGTCAAGCAGTGACGGTACCTTACCAGCTGAAGGACCGCCGTCACCATCGATCCGTGAGCTGACACCGTTGCAGTTGACGCATACCACGAAGCAGCGCCTGCTCGACGTCGGCCTCGATCTCCTGTTGAAGCAGGGATACCACGGACTCGGCATTCAGTCTGTGCTCGATGCTGCGGACATCCCGAAGGGATCGTTCTACCACCATTTTGCCGACAAGCAGGACTACGCGCTCCAGGTCATCGACGAGTACATGCGGCATGTACACGCTGGCCTGGACGCCTGCCTCGGTGACGTTGCCCGGAGCCCCCTGGTGCGGGTGCGGCTGTTCTTCGAGACCACACAGCAGAAGTACCAGGAGGATGGCTATCTCGGTTGCCTGATGGGTGGGCTTGGGCAGGAGCTGGCCGCCACCGACGATCGGTTTCGTGAAAAGATCGAGGCCTGCCTGTCGACCATCGCGTCGCGTGTCGCACTATGCCTCGAAGAGGCGCGTCTGGACGGCGCAGTGGACCCACGGTGTGACACGCGCTGGCTCGCGAACGTGCTTGTCGATTGCTGGGAGGGGGCAGCGCTCCGCAGCCGACTGCGCGGCAATCCATCCTCGCTGACGGCGATGCTGGACTTCTATTTTCAGTCGGTCACCAGTCGCTGAGCACTGTGCTCGTGCGGCTCCAGCGGCAAAAACTGCATCGATCCTTTGCGTGAACTGAATACGTGAACAGAATGCGTGGATCGACCAGCATACACGCAACGAACGCTGCGTCTTCCCTCGCCCGCTAACCCCAACTCCCCGACGGCAACTTCCCCGGCTCGAACATCCCCTGCGGCCCGAAGTGAAACATGCGCGACCGGCTGCGGCGGTAGTCCTCGCCCGGTGTCGCGAGCACCTTGCGATTCATCTCGTCGTACCAGGCTTGCACCGTGGTCGCATTGCTCAGGATGAGGAAGCGCCAGTCCGGATACGCCACGGTGAGCGGCTCGTCACCATGCCACGCGAATTGTGCCTCGGCACCGTGCTGCACCATCTCCACACCCATCTTCATGTTGAGCGAGGCCTGCACCTTCTCGAACGTCAGGTTGTAAAGATTGGGCGTGAAGTTCTTGACGCCGTCGAGCTTTCCTTCGTGGCGGCGATTGTCGGTCTCATGCCCACTCACAATGACATCCTTGAGGTCGTAGTCGCCGTGGATGTAGCACCACCCGATGTCGGCCCGATGCAGCTGCAGGCAGCCGAAGCGCGGCGATTCGGGGTCGATATCCACGCGCCACTTCCATCGCGGCGCGCGCACGGCGGTGCGTTCCACGCCCCAGATCGCCCACGTCTCCGGTCTTGCCGGATCGGCCAGTGTCTTCATCAACGTCGGGGACAGCGTCTCCATCGTCTGTGTCCAGAAGCCCAAGGCCTTGGCCGCTTTCGACGCGCCGTAGCATCCCGGCTGAAAGCCTGGGTGCACCACCAGCCCGGCGACATCGTAGTTCGTCACCTTGCGTGCACCGTTGACCAGTCGCGTCACCGGCGGTGGGTTGCGATCAGCGGTCTTGGCCTTCACCGCCGCCGGCTTCGGATAGAAGCCGGGCTGCTGCACGTACTTGAGCGAGTCGTCGTTGGTGTGGCGCACGAGGATCGTGACCTTCAATTCGCGCGCGACGATCATGAACTTCTGCAGGTCCTTCGCCCGCATGCCGATGTGCGTGCCCATGTCGTGCCTTGGTCAGCGGTGTTGGCGGCGCGGGGAGTCGCAGGGTCCGTGGTGCCGGGTGCGCCAGCAGATACCATACCGTGCGGCGCGGTGCGCGGCAAAGGCGTGGGCACGGTTTGTCGCGCGCTGACCTGCGGGGCGAGCGGCGTGACGGGGTGCGCAAACGTTGATGGTGCTAGGCAGTCCCCACCGCCCCGTGCACCGAGCCTCAGGCCGCGGCGGGGTGTGACAGGGAGGTTGCCACCGGCTTCGGTACCGCCGATGGACGCCCAAGCAGGTAACCCTGCACGTACCGGGCGCCATGTGCTTGCACCCAGCGCAACTCGCCTTCGGTCTCGATCCCTTCGGCCAGTGTGTCGATACCGAGGATGGTGGCGACGTTCAGCAGGTTGTCCACCAGGCGCGCCTTGTAATCATCGGTGTCGACACCGCTGATCAGGTCCATGTCGAGCTTCAGCAGGTCGGGCCGCAACTCATGAATCAGGTTCAGCGACGAGTAGCCTGAGCCGACATCGTCGAGCGCGACGCGGAAGCCCGCAGTGCGATAGAAGTCCAGGATGCGCTTGAGGTGACCGAGGTCGTGTGCGCGATCGGTCTCGACGATCTCGAAGACGACGTCGCGACGCTGGATCCCGGCCTGGTCCACGGCGGCCACGGTGCTGCGCAGACATGACGCCGGATCATAGATCGCCGTCGGCGCGAAATTGACGAACAGCGCGCCACGCAAGTCGTGCTGCGTGGCTGCGTGGATCGCTGACCGGCGGGCGGCGAGATCGAGCTGAAAGAGCATCCCGGCATCGCGCGCGGCATCGAACATCTTCTTCGGCGGGATTGTCTCGCCACCCGTCGCCACGCCACGCAGCAGCGCCTCGTGGCCATACACCGTCTCCGGTGCATCGGCATGCATGATCGGCTGGAAATGCGATGTGAGGCGCCCATCCTCGAGCAGCGACACCAGCCAGTGACTTGCCCGACGCGCCAGGAGGCGCGACAGCGGCTCGACGCGTGCCAGGTCGTCGGGCACCAGCGGCGCGTCGATCCCGGTCAATAGGACGCGCGTATCCTCGCACTCAATTCCGGAGAGCCGATCACGGAAGCCCGCCTCCACCCGGTCGAGGTCCGCGGCCGGAATTGCACACGCGATGCCCTCGCCCGCGGTCGCGCGAGGCATCAATCCGAGGTCGCGGAACATGGCGCGTGCCTTGTGGGCGACATGTGGGGCCGGGAACCAGCAATGCAGGTCGCCTGCGCCATCGATCGGTGCTGGCAGCACCTCACATCGCAAACATGACCGGCGCTCTGGCTTCGCGGTCTGCGCCTCAGCGTTTGTCAGGATCGGGAGCATGACCAGAGTATCGTCGCGGCCGCGGGAGAGCTGAACGAGGAGCACGGCCTGAAACGCACGTTTCGCTCGGCGGAGCGGGTCTGTTGGACACCGCCCTTCAAAGACGAAGTGACGGGTGCGCCGTCACATGTCGAGTCACCCTTTCGTGGGGCCATTCAAGGAGCCTCACCCCACAAACCCGACGTCGCATGTCTCGCCGTGCGTGTCGCGGCGGCGAAGGCTGGAATCTTGCAAAGCGCGCGCACCATCGCGTCCACCCGTTCGGGTGATAGCGGGCCTCATCGATCAGCGATAGTGTCTCACTGTCGCCAGCCGCTGTGCAATGCTGTGCGCAACTGCGAGTGCAGGTTGCGAAACTGCGATTGGAACTGGAGCTGATGCCCCGTGGCGATAGCACGCGTTCAGCCATGCGTCGCATGCCGTTCGTGCTTCAACGGCACGATTCGGCCGCGTAACTCTGCGCTGTTCAGGCACAACCGGCATCCGACGATGCCAAGCCAACGCCACTCGCTTCGTGACAGCCTCGCTCACCACGATCACTCGCGATGGTGCATCATCGCGTTTGACCCCTGACCGAAACCCCAGACTGCGCACATGAAGATTCGTTCCACGTACCTACTCGCGGTGTTTGGCGCCGCATTGCTCGGCTGCAGTAGCGATGCGGCTGCACCTGTCGCGCCGAGCGCCAGCGATGAGTTCTTCGTGAGTGGCCGAGGCCTGCGAAAGATCTGGGGAATGGAATCCAACAACGTGGGTCTGGGCGGATACCTGGTGCCAGACCTGACCGTGACGAGTGACGGATACCTTCACACCGTCTTCTCGTATGGCCTCGGCGGCGTCAATGGCGCACCGGCCACCTATACCAACTATCGGAAGAAAATCAGTATCACCTCCGGTGATACGGTTGCTACCTCCGGCATCCCCACGGCGCTCGCGACGAGCAACCTGGGCGTGTATACCGTTGGTTGTGGATCACGGTCGCTCGTGCCGTATACGGATGTACTTGCGTACTTGAACGGCGTGAGCATCGCGGGTACGCCAAATTGGCAACCCGTGCCCTACAGCTTCAGCGGCGACGGTTTCAGCGCGGTGTACGCGAGTCGTGAGGCAGCCTGCTTCAGCACTTATCCAAGTAGTGGGCCCATGCGCCTCATCGCCTTCTATTCGGTGAATGGTGCGGCGCAGCCGGCGGGCGACAAGCTGATCGGCGCCACCAGTGTTGGCGCCGCGTTGGAGTTGTCTCCTGCCGGCATTCCACTCGCGTTCGTCATCGGCAAGAATGACTCGCTGTCAGTCTACAACTACGGGACGGGTGCAGTACTGGCAAGCGTCCGGTTGCCCATGATCTCGCAGTACATCGCGGCGAATTCCCTCCCGAACTATCGCCCCGACGTCTTTATCTCGACGAAGCGGAATCGCGCGGGCACGAAGATCATCGGCCTGATCTACAACGGCTCGGCTCGCGTCTGTTCGACGTTCATCTACGACATCACGACGAACACCTTCACCGTCAAGGTGCAGAACATTCGCCTCGACACGAGTGCCCTTCTCGGTCCGAATGTCACCTTCGATGACGAGGGTAACGTGTACTACTTCACCGGCGGGACGCAGACCCAGATCAATCGAATCACGCCGACGGGCGGCGACGCGATCTTCAAGTCCGGCTTCATTGGCGGCCCGCGCTCTGGCGTCCTGATCAGCCTGAAGCACGTCGATGACAAGCTGTTCGCGGTCATCCAGTCACCGGGTAACAGCCAGTACAGCGACGGCAGGGGACGGGGGAAACTGTTGATCACGATCGCGGAGTAAGTTCCGAACTCCGCCTCCCCTTCGCCCAGACCGTGATGCCCGTCCCTTCGCACACTGCGCCGTGGGTCCCTGAACTCGCGCCCGCCGCGGCAGTGAAGGCCAGCGCTCCCGCGCCGGCCCACCCGCGCTTCGTCCGCATCACGCACTGGCTGACCACCGTCGCAACCCTCGCGCTGGTGGTCAGTGGCATCGAGCTGATCATCGGACATCCGCGCTTCTATTGGGGTGAGGTCGGCAACGTCAACACGCCGACACTGTTTTCCATTCCGATTCCGTCGTCGCGCGCCACGGTGCCCACCGGATACAACTTCACGCTCCCCGACCAGAACGGCTGGAGTCGGTCGCTCCACTTCCAGTCGGCGTGGCTGGTGCTCTTCGTCGGTGCGGCCTACCTCATCGCTGGCGCCCGTTCCGGTCATTTCGCCCGCCGTCTCGTCCCTGCGCCACACACCCGCAACTGGCCAGCGCTTCGTGACAGCATCGCCGAGCACACCAGAGGCGCGACCGCTGCCGCGACGCACGTGCCGGGTCAACACAATGTGTTGCAGCGGACGGCGTACCTCGGTGTGCTGTTCGTGCTGTTCCCGCTGGTGATCTGGACTGGCCTTGCAATGTCGCCGGGGTTCACTGCCGTCTTGCCGTGGAGTGTGTCCATCCTCGGTGGTCACCAATCGGCGCGCACGCTGCGCTTCATCGCGACGATCGGCCTCGTGCTGTTCACCATCGTGCACGTGATGATGATCGCTCGCGCCGGATTCCGGCGAGTGATGCGCGCGATGATCACGGGTGCTGCGGAGGCACGGCCATGAATCGCATCACGCGTCGATCCCTGCTGGCCGGCGGCATCACCGCTGCGGTCGCCGCGCTCGGCGGCGCGGCAGTTGCCGCGAGCAGGCGATTCGGGTTGGTGCCGCCAGACGCGGAGGGTCTCTTCGCGCCAGGCAACACGCTCAATTACGCGGCTCACCGAATCTTCGGCCGCAACGCCCTCGCGCGCGAGTTTCCTCGGAGCGCCATCGCGGCACAGCCGTTCGCCAACACGATCGCGGCGCCGACAGAGGCATTCGCGCGTCACCAGGCAGAACATTTCGCGAATTGGAAGCTCGATGTGGGCGGATTGGTGGAGAAGCCACTCCCGCTCTCGATCGACACGTTGCGAAGCATGGAACAGAAGTCGCAGATCACCGCCGTCACGTGCGAGGAAGGCTGGTCGTACGTGGCCGAATGGACCGGGACGCCGCTATCGGCCGTGCTGCAGGCGTGCGGGATGCGCGCGTCGGCGAAATACGTGGTCTACTACGCGGCCGACGGCTGGTACGACAGCATCGACATCGACGAGGCGATGCACCCACAGACGCTCGTCACGTGGGGCATGAATGGCGACATCCTCCCCGTGGCGTTCGGCGGGCCGCTTCGCATGCGCGTGCCGCGTCAGCTCGGCTACAAGAGCGTGAAGTTCATCGAACGGCTGTTGGTCACGGATTCGGTGGCCGACCTGAAGATCAGCACGAATGCGCGCAGTTATGCGTGGTACAGCGGAATCTGACTGATTGCGGCGATTCGCCGTGTGCTGCCACGATCCGCCGAGTCGCACGAGGAGCCTCGGCGTTACGTGAGCAAGGCGTGCGCCAGCGGCTCTTGCGTCGCGCCGCATGAAACCGTTGGTGTGACTCAGTGGTTCAATGTAGTGGAGTCATGATCGCAACGCGATCATGAGTCGCGTGGTGGCAGTCCGATTGCGCCGCCAAGTCCATCCCCTGATCACTGATCATGCTCGACGTATTGCGATCTCCAACGTTCGTGAAGCTGGCCGCCTCGGCTTTCGCCGTCGGAACCTGTGTATTGCTCGTGATGGCCTTGTTTGCGTTTGTGCGTCTCGGCAGGCCGAAGAGCGATCGGCGCACCTTCAGCGACCTGCCTGACCTAGTCCACGGACCGCAGGAACTGCCCGATCAGTCGGACTCGCGCAATCGGGAACGGCCGTCGCACCTGTCCTCGTAACTCGCCGAGCACTAGCATGCGATGAGCGAAGCGCGCGGCCCCGGGCCGTGACGCGTGGCGCCCCGTGCAAACGGCGGCAATGGACTTCCAGAGGTGTCGATGCTCCCCGATGGCGATGCGCACCTGCGGCCGGTTGCCGCGACGCAGGTTCAGGAGATCACGCGGCCGGATCCGCAACTGTGGAAGTTGTACCTGATCTATTCGGTACTGGCGAATGTGGCGTTCCTTGGCGTCCTCGTGCCGTCCTACTTCATGTATCGCACATTGCGATTCCGGTTCGATGATGAGGGCGTCTCGGTGTCACACGGCCTGTTCTGGCGTCGCGAGACCTACCTCACGTACGCGCGCATCCAGGATATTCACGTCACGCGCAACATCTTCGAGCGCTGGCTCGGTATCGGGACGGTGCAAATCCAGACAGCGTCAGGCAGTTCCGCTGCGACGGAGTCGATCCCCGGATTGACCGCGTACCAGGATGTGCGGAATTACCTCTACGCGCGCATGCGTGGGCATCGCGATACGTCGCAGTCAGCTCCTGGGATCAGCGGAGATCGGCCGACTGCGGCCCTTCCGGCGAGCACCGACGCACTGGCGGTGGACGCATTGGCTGGGATTCGTGATGAGTTGCGCGCCGTGCGCCTGCTGCTCGAGGCGCAGTCACCCGGTGGGCCTGATGTATGAGTGGCTGAAGGGGATCATCCTGCCGCTCCTCCGTATCGAGGGGAGCGAGCCGCACCCCCCGGCTGGGCACGATCCACACGACTCGCTCCGAGTCGAGCGCGCACACCCCGGATTCTTGCGATTGAAGCTGTTCGAGTGGAGTCTGTACGCCGCCGCGTGGGCTCTGGCGGTCACCGTCGTCAGCTCGCTGCTGCTGGTCGCCGATGTGCGACTCCTGCTGCTGGTGATTCCACTGGTGCTGGTTGCGATTGCGAAGGCGGCGACGCTCTACGTCACCATGCGGCTCGATTACGAACTGCGATGGTACGTGATCACCGATCGCAGCCTGATGATCCGCGAGGGTGTCTGGAACACGAAGGAAATCACGCTCACCTTTGCAAATGCGCAGAACGTGCGCGTCACGCAGGGACCGTTGGAGCGGTTCTTCGGCTTTTCGACGGTGGAAATCGAGACGGCGGGCGGTGGCTCTGCCGAGCATGGCGGGGCGCAGCACTGTGCTCGACTGCGCGGATTGGCAAATGCGCAGGAAGTGCGTGACCTCATCCTCGACCGGCTGCGCAGTCTTCGCAGCACGGGGCTGGGCGATCCGGATGATGTGCGCGCCGCTCTCATGCCGCCGCGCGCCATGACGCCCGCACTGCGCGAGGGACATGGAAACGCCACGCCAGGAGGCGCGGACGCGAATGCGGTGATTCGCGATGTGTGGGATGAGGCAAAGGCGCTGCGCATCGCGTTGCAGCGCCGAGCCCAATCCACCCCTGAGTAGCTGACGTCCGACGCGGTAGGTGCTCGATCGGCGGGAGAGCGGGTCGTCGGTGCATCAAGCAGTCAGCGACACGCCAATCAGGGACGAACTCCGATCAGCCGCAGCGCCGCTACGAGCGCGTCGTCTGCCGGAACCTTCACGTCCGGCGCAACGCCCACTCCTTCCCAGTTCGTCTGCGTCACCGGGTTGACCGGGCGCGCAAACGGAACGGAGATCAGGAAATGATCGTCGATGCGGTGGCTCGCCATCGGGTGCGCACCACCGCCGGTGGTCTCGCCGACGACAGTCGCGCGCTTCAACTGCTGCAGGTCGTATGTGAATTCCTCGCCACCGGAAAAGGTGCGCGATGACGTCAGGACGTACACTGGCTTCGTGCCACCAAGGCGCTGCCCTGCGACGCTGTCGCGAGTCCAGAATTGCTCCGTTGCGCCAGTGCGCCGCGTCCAGAGATCGTTGAGGTGTGTGCGCGTGTCAAAGAGATACGACGCCATGTTGGCGACCATCGACGGCTCGCCGCCACCGTTGTCACGCAGGTCGAGTATGAGCGCGCGCGTCTCGGTGACGACCGCCATCGCCGTGGCTGCCGTGGCTCCACAGAACTCGGGATCGGCGAACATGTCGAGCTTGATGTAGCCGACATTGCCGGGCAGGACCTCGACCTTCTCGAAGCCGCACTTGATGGCCAGCAACCGCTCCTTCTCACGCCGCGCCTCGTCCATCGAGCGCATGGTGGTCGCGGGGGCATCCGTCGGAAGTACCGGCACGCTGTACATCAGGTGCAGGTGCTTGTCGCGCGTCAGTTCTGCCAGATCGTCGTCGAGCTGCATCGCGAACGCGACGCCGTTCCGGTGGCGGCGATATCGGCCGCGTGCGCTCCTCGCTCGCAGTGTGTCCCCGGCGCGCTGTGCTACGTCCGGCGCAACGTAGAAGGTGTCGAGAAGTGCCGCCGCGGCCGAGATCGTACGCGCCCTCGCGGCCTCGTCGATCAGCAGCGCTGCCGCAACGACGTTCGGTCCGAGCGGCTGAAAACGGCGCGACGCGACCCTCGCAGGCGCTTGTGCTGACATGTCGATCGCGCCGAAGGCCGTCATCGGGCTCTTTCGCTCGCGCACGATGAACTCGATGTGGTGTCGGTCGCTCCGCTCGATGCTGACCACGTCGAAGCCACCGGTCTGCTCGCGAAAGCCAAGCTCATCGCCCACGATGACGTCCCGCTCGAAGCGTTTGGCATACGCGTTGATGCGCACGGAGTCGGCACTGTTGAATGCCTCGATCCAGGCGCGCAGCGCGTTGCCGGCGGGCGTTCGGGGAATTGTGTGGACGCCGCCCGATGGAGGTACACGCGTCGCCAACCGCGTCGTCGCCTTCGGTGCGGCCGCTGTGGTAGTGGCTGTCTGCGCGGCACTTTGCAGTGGCAAGGCAGCATCCAGCAGCGGTGCGAGCAACAGGAATCGGAACTTCATGGCGGCGTCTCGACGACAGGTGAACGGACTGGTGCCAATCAGGATCTCTCGGCGCCTGATGGCTGCGGCGCCGTTCATCGTCACACCGGTGCTGCGTACACCGTCGCTCGTCGGGCACGTGGCCGGCGGATGATCCATTCCGCAAACACGACGTTGATCACCCAGCCCGCACCCATCAGCATCGCGCGAGTTGATTCATCCGGCGTGCCCACGAGCAGGTAGTACGGCAGGTGTGTCAGCACCTGCGTGCCCGCGCCCATGCCGATTGCATAGGCGCGAATCATCCATTCGCCATGCGCGGCAAAGGTCCGACGGCGGATCGCATCGAGTGCCATCAGGAGCGACAGCAGCATCGCTGACCCGAACGTCAGCCGCTCGATGTACAACGCCGCACCGTCGCCTACGGGCCACGGGTAGGAAAGTGTCATCCACAATCCTGACAGCACGGCGATAAGGCCGCACACGACCACCACTCGACCAGCCGCGCGATGCCAGGTTCGGTGACCTTGTCGAAACGTGGGAGCGAATTGCAGGGCGCCAAGCATGCTGTAGACGATCACGGCCGGTACATGCAGCAGCACCGGCAGCGGCGATGCGAAGAATCGCGCGTTTGCAGCGGTGATTTCGGCGCCCTGTGCCAGTTCCGCCAACCGCACCGTTCCCGCCGCCGCAGGAACGAGGCTGAGCGCGATCAGCGCCGCGGAATTGCGCCACTCGGAACGTGTGGCGTGTGTCATTCGCTGGCGCGCCGCGCAGCACCGGTTGCGGCGTGCCGCGCGAAGCTGATCCCAAACATCGCGACCACATCGTTGTGGGTACTCGACGCGCCGATGCCGCTGAGTGGCTTGAAGCCTGCCACGTAGTCGCGCACCTCGAGGCGCACACGCACACGTCCCATGCCGGCTTCGCCACCGATGCTGCCGTATCCGGCAACGTTGTGTGTGGCGTCGAGTTCGAGCGTTCGATAGTTGTAGCTCCGCGCGCCAACGCCGGCGCCGGCGAATGGACTGACGGCGAATGCCGTGCCGGCAAACCACTGCGGTGCCTTCGCCTCGATGCCAGCATCGTAGGTAAAGACATCGAGCTTCGGGTCATTGGCGGTGGCGATGTCCCGACTCCGTGCCCAGCCAAGTGTCGCTGTCACCGCAAGCCGCGGGTGCACGGCATACGCGAGCTGCACAGCGGTCAACGCGCCGTCCTTCACCACCCCTCGCTGCGCACCGGTCGACACCAGCGCGCCGCTCGGCAGGCGAAGCGCCCACCGCGAACGCGGCGCGAGTGCGCTAGGCGTTTCCAGAGTGTCAGCGGTCGGCGACTCGATGCTGAGGCGCGGCGAAACCGCCGCTGAACTCGGAGTGGTCTGAGCACTGGCCGGCGCCTGACCCCGGACGACGGATGCCAGTGCGAGGGCGACGAACGGGAGGGTGCGCAGGTGCGGAGCCAGGAGCAGGGAAGGCATCGGAATCTCCAGAAAAGTAAGTATTGATTACATTTAGTGTGAGCAATGCTTACATGGTGCTCCGCGCAAGTCAATAGGCAAGTGAGCGTGGCTTACATCTGGCGCTGGCAACGGCTACTCTTGGAGGATGAATCGAGCAGATGATCCAGAGCGCCCAACGACAGAGCCGATGCCGGACGCCGAGCCGCAGGTATCAGCTGGCGATGGTGAGTCAACCAGCGC
Source organism: uncultured Gemmatimonadaceae bacterium (assembly GCA_963740355.1). GTDB lineage: Bacteria > Gemmatimonadota > Gemmatimonadetes > Gemmatimonadales > Gemmatimonadaceae > JACMLX01. The sequence continues at coordinate 1,912,817 of CAVUDW010000003.1, read as the reverse complement.
CGGGCGCCGGAAGCCCTACCATCACGGGCGCCTGCGCGAGGCCCTGATCGAGGCGACGCTGCAGCTGCTCGAGGAAGGCGGCCCGGAAAGCGTCACGGTGCGAGAGGCCGGGAAGCGCGTCGGCGTCTCGTCTGGCGCCCCGTTCCGTCATTTCCCCACCAAGCGGGCGCTGCTCACGGCAGTGGCTGAAGAGGCGATTGGCCGTTTCAGCGCGGAAATCGAAAAAGCGCAGAAGGAAGCCAATCCCAACGACCCTCTGGACCGTTTTCGCGCCGTGGGTACCGCCTACCTGCGCTGGGCACTCGGCAATCCGATGCACTTCCGCGTGGTCTCCGACCGAAGTCTCATCGACCTCGACGGCTCGGAGATCTTCCGTCGCCACAATGCGGAGATCCAGGGACTGATGAACGACCTGCTCGACGAAGCGCGACAGCGCGGAATGCTGCGCCAGCTCGACGAGACACTCGTGCCGCTCGCAGCCCGCGCGCTCGTGTATGGCCTCGCACGCATGCACGTCGACGGACATCTGGCGCAATGGGGCGTGCAGCCGGCAGAAGCGGAACGGCGACTGCAGGCCGCCTTCGAGCTCGTGATGGGGAGCTTGAGTCCGCCTCGCGCGAGCTAGGGAATCGCCGCCTCGCGCTCCGCTGCCGCAACACTCGACCCACCATAGTTCACGACGGCACGCAGCCGATATGTGCCCTTCAGCGTCGCCGGCAATGCGACCCGCGCCGTCATCGTGGCGCCTGGCAGTGTCTGCAGGTCGGGCAATGGGAGCGACGTGATCACACTGTCATCGGCGCGTAGGATCTCGACGCGACCTTCGCCGCGCAGGTGCCGCTCACCAGTGTTGCGGAACGTCACGGCAGCGAGCATCGACCCACGAACGGGCGTTCCGGTGTGCGACGCTTCCGAGGTTTCCAGTTCGACCTCACTCACCTCGCCCAGCGCACGCGAGTCCGACGGCTCGGCGTACACCTTCAGGCCGACTCGCACGGCGGCCAGGACCAACTTCCCACTCTCGTCGGGCACCCGTTCCACCGTCTCCACGAACACCAGGCTCCAGCAGGCCGAGTTGACCACGCCGTCGACGCCGACCTGCACGGCGCGGCTCTCACCGGGGGCGAGGGTGAATTCGAGCGGCGCGATCGAGAGGACGCTGGCACAGCTGCCAGGCTGCGTGCCGGCATCGTAGAAGCGATGTTCGCCATTGGCGCCGCGATCCCAGTCCCCGACGCGAATCACCGCCTCCGTCTGCGACCGGCCGGTGTTCCGCACGATCATCACCCCGCTGCGTTGCGCCGAGCTGTCGGGGCGGAGGACCAATTCCCGTCGGTCGAGGCTGATCTGCGCCTGGGCGGTGGTGCCGACGAGGAGCGCGGCGAGCGAGGCAATGTGGCGGAGGAAGCGGGAAGGGGCGCAGGTCGGCATGGCGGCGATTCGACGGTGGCGGCGAACGGGATGCGACATACCACCAGCGAGTCGTATACCAAAACCATGGCCACGCCTCATGCGTGCTCGCTGGCCTCGTAACACACGTGAGCGCAATGACTTACCGCGCCACGACACGCCAGTTCTGCGGGCGCCCTCTGCGGCACACTCCCTGCGCGATGACGTGACGCCCATCAAGCATGCGACACGTTGTCACTTGTTTCCGACAGGTGTGAAGCGCCCACCAATTACGAGACGAAGCGGCATCTCTTTTACTAGGCCACCTGACCGCGCTGCGCCAAGGTGTTCGGCAAGAATCAGGGCGTGGTCTTCTCGGAGGTCGCGCTGCTCGCTGACGCACAGCCGACAGCGACCCCGTCGCAGCGTCAGATGAACGTCGCGATCTCGTCGAGCGACTTGCGATGAATGTCCGGCACGCAGACACCGTCAGCCGGATACCCGACTACCAGGTTGAGGAACGGGCGCTCGCGCGACGGCCGGTCGAGAATCGTGTTGAGGAAACTCATCGGGCTCGGCGTGTGCGTGAGCGTCGCGAGGCCGGCGTGATGCAGCGCCGAGATGAGCATTCCCGTTGCGATGCCCACGGATTCATTGGCATAGTAGTGCTTCACCTTCGTGCCGTCGGCCAGCAAGCCATGACTCTCCACAAACACGACGATGAGGTACGGCGCGACATCGAGGAAGGACTTGTTCTCGTCAGTGCCGAGCGGTGCCAGCGCCTGCAGCCACTCCGGCGGAGCGCGGTGCGCGTAGAAGTCGTGTTCCTCGCGCTCGGCGGCGAGCCGGATGTCATGCTTCTTCACAGGGTCGCTCACCACCACGAAACGCCACGGTTGCAGGTGAGCGCCACTCGGCGCGGTGCCGGCGGTCCGGAGGCAATCCTCGATGATGGCGCGCGGTACGGGGCGGTCGGAAAACGCGCGCACTGAGCGTCTGCGATCCGCTTCCTGGTAGAACTCCGCGGCCCGCCGGGCCATCTCGTCCGGTGGATATTCCTGGTATGTCGCAAGGCGGACAAACGTCGGATCGGACACGGGCTAGACTCTAGGTTCGGGACGAACTGCACCTGCCGTGCGCGGTTGAGTGGATCCACCTGCACGCCGCGCGCCGAGAACATAGCACGCCGCAAGCGCTGTCGATCGTGAGGATGTTCGATCGCGATACCTTGCCGGGATGACACGAACGCAAGTTGCCATTGTCGGTGCCGGTCTCGCCGGCCTTCACGCCGCTCGGTTGCTACGCGCGGCGAACGTCGAGTGCGTGGTGCTCGAGGCCCGGGCTCGACTCGGGGGCCGAATTCTCTCCGTGGACGCGGCGGGTCAACCGGCTGAGGACGGATTCGATCTCGGCCCCTCGTGGTACTGGCCTCGCATGCAACCGGCCATCGCTGCGCTGATCGCGGAGCTTGGCCTTCCCGCCTTCGCGCAGACCACCAGCGGTGACGTGATCTTCGAGCGGATGTCGCGTGAGGGGCCGCAACGGTACCCTGGCACCGAGCAGGAGCAACTCTCCTTCCGCATCGCCGGCGGCACGGCCGCGCTGGTGGGCGCGCTCGCCCGCGACCTGCCGCAGGGCACCGTTCGGCTGGGCGCCACAGTCACGGCGATGACACTGCGCAGCGACGGTGTGGAGCTGGAGCTGCGGCGCGCTACCGAGATGGGTGACAGGCAGGAGACGTTGGTGGCCGACCACGTGATCGCGGCACTGCCGCCTCGACTGCTCGAAGCCACCGTGGTGTTCGCGCCCGTCCAGCACGCGTCGACCGCGCGGCGTTGGCGCGAGACGGCCACGTGGATGGCACCGCACGCGAAGTTCATCGCCCTCTACGATCGCCCCTTCTGGCGCGATGCGGGGCTGTCGGGCACTGCACAGAGCATGGTCGGGCCGATGCCCGAGATACACGACGCAACCACGGCGTCGGGCCAGGCGGCGCTTTTCGGTTTCCTCGGTGTCAGCGCCGATCAGCGCAGCGCGCTTGGCGAAGAAGCCCTCACCCGTGCGTGCATCGAGCAGTTCGCGCGGCTGTTCGGCGCCGAGGCGCAGAATCCGCGTGCAACGCTGTTCAAGGACTGGGCCGCAGACGCGCTGACGGCGACGGCTGCCGACCGGGTGGCGACTGGGCATCCCGCTGCAGACCTCGCGCCATGGGTGTCGGGGCCGTGGCAGGCACGCCTCGCGCTCGCCGGGAGTGAGACGAGCGCGATCGAGCCGGGGTACCTCGCGGGCGCTGTGGTTGCAGGCGCGCGCGCCGTTGGCGAGACGCTCCAGAAGATTCTCGCCGCCGGCTGACCAGGACGTCGGACGGCGTTCAACGGACGTCGCGATCTCATCGAGCGATTAAGGATGAATGTCCGGCACGCGGTTGCCGGACTTCCCGATGCCTGACCAACAGCGTGAGAGACGGCGCCAGCGGGGCAGTGGCGAACTGGCCGAGAGAAACGCGCAGCCGGCTGCACGTGCCGTGCTTCACGCATACGAACGCAATCGCGCCGTCGCGACACCCGCCGACGCACGGGCGATACTGGGCATGCCGCTGTCCCTTGCGCGGTGACAGATTCTGCATCCCTTCCGCCGCCTACCGAGTCCACGACCAATGAACCGATTCCTCGCGCTGGGACTTCTCGCCGCACTCTCCGATCCTGACCGGATCGCCGCTCAGGGGCGCGAGACCGACACGCTCAGCACAGCGTCACCCCTCGCGCGTGCCGCGTACCTCACGCAACTGGACCGGCTCGACGACACCCGAAGCGCTGCGGCGCAGGCGGCGACGGTGGCGCGTCACGTGACAACACCGTTGGCGCCGCTCGATCTCTTCCGCCTCGAGACCGTGAGTGACCCGCAACTCTCGCCGGACGGGAAGCACGTGGTGTACGTGCGCAAGAGCTTCGACATCATGCGCGACCGTGAGGTGACGCAGCTCTGGATGGTGAACGCGGATGGATCGATGCATCGACGCCTGACCGCGGGCGACGGGAATGATCGAGCGCCGCAGTGGACGCCGGCCGGCGATGCCGTCATCTACCTATCGAGCGTGGATGGCACGACGCAACTGTTCCGTCGCGATGTGGGCAGCGAGCAGACGGTGCGGCTGGCGAAGCTGCCATCGACACCGGAGTGGTTCGCGCTCTCGCGCGATGGATCGCGGATCGCGTTTGCGATGCTCGTCGCGGCGCCGTCGCACGTACCGGCGGGAATGCCAGCGGCGCCAGCCGGAGCGACGTGGGCACCACCCGCGGTGGTGGCAGCCGATGTGCGGTACCGCAGCGATGGCGTGGGACTGCTGCCGGCCGGTCGCGCTGAACTGTTCGTCATGCCCTCAACCGGTGGCACGGCGCGACAGATCACCTCCGGCGGCGCGCTGCAGTACGGACGTGCGTATGGCGCGACGCCTGGCATCTGGACGCCTGACGGCGCTGCGCTCATCGTTACGGCGAACGGCAATCCGTCACCAGATCTGACGTCACGCTCGTCTGACCTGTTCGAGGTGCGTGTCGCCGATGGTGTCGTGACGCCACTGTTCCGTCGGCGCGGGACGAATCGCTCGCCCGCCATCTCACCCGACGGCAAGTGGCTCGCATTCGTCAGCGTCGCGGATTCCGGGCACGCGTGGACGCAACCACGGCTCTGGTTGATCCCGCGCAGCGGCGATGCGAAACCGCGGCTGCTGTCGGCAAAGTTTGACGCCGCCACCGAGAACCCGGCCTGGCTCCCCGACGGCAGTGGTCTGCTGCTCCTTGCCGATCGTGAAGGTCGCGCCGGACTGTGGCGCATCACGCTCGATGGTACAACGGCGTTGATGGCTGACTCGCTCGCCAGCGATCTCGAAGCGTACGGTGGCGGGCAGGCATATTCGCAGAGCCCCAGCGGTGCTCTCGCGCTCACGCGAGGGTCGCCAACGTCACCGGGCGACGTCTGGTTCGCTGCCGCGGCAGGTGCACCGGCGAAGCGGTTGACGGCCGTCAACGACGACGTCCTTGCCGAACGCCAGGTCGGGCAGGTCTCGTCGTTCTGGGCGGCGTCGTCGAAGGACGGCCAGCGATTCCAGTCGTGGATCATCACGCCACCCGGCTACACATCGGGCAAGAAGTATCCGATGATCCTCGAGATTCACGGCGGCCCCTTCGCCGCCTACGGCGATCGTTTCGACATCGAGAAGCAGTGGATGGCCGCGCAGGGATACGTGGTGCTCTACGTCAATCCTCGCGGCTCCACCAGTTACGGCGAAGCGTTCGCACGGATGATCGACAAGACGTATCCCGGTGACGACGCAGATGACCTGCTGACGGCGGTCGATTCAGTCGTGGCGCGCGGCCTGGCGGATCCGGCGCAACTGTACGTCACGGGAGGCAGCGGCGGCGGACTGCTGACGGCGTGGCTGACAGCGCGCACCAATCGCTTCCGCGCCGCAGCGGTGCTCTATCCCGTCATCGACTGGACCAGTGAGGTGCTGACGGCCGACAACGGCTCACACTTTCAGGGGCACTGGCTGCGCGGCGCACCGTGGGAGAACCCGACGCACTACTGGGCGCAGTCGCCGCTGTCGCGCGTCGCCAGTGTGCAGACGCCAACGTTGGTGATGGGTGGCGACGGCGACTATCGCACGCCATTCGGGCAATCCGAGGAGTGGTTCACGGCCCTGCGCCTGCGAGGCGTTCCCACGGAACTGGTGCGCCTGCCCGGCGAACCGCATGGGGCACGCAGTCGGCCCAGTCACCACATCGCGAAGGTGGCCTACATCACGGACTGGTTTGCCCGGCAGCGCGATGCCGCCTGTTGCGTGGCGCCCGCGCCGGCCGTTCCATCACCGGCACTGACGGCGCTTGCCGACTCCATGGCACGCGGCGACTTCGGCTACGTCGATGCACTCTTTGTGCAACGCAATGGGATGCCGTTGCACTCGCGCACCTTCGCGCGCAACTACGACGGCGTGTATCCGATGAAGGCGCCGCCAGGCGCGTACAACTACCAGGACCCGAGCTGGCATCCGTTCTATCAGGGACGCCCGCTCCACACATTGCAATCGGTGACCAAGAGCATCGTCTCCCTGGTCTACGGCGTGGCCCTCGCGCGCAAGGACATCACCACGATCGATCAGCCGATCGCGCGGTTCATCCCGGCGCACGCTGACGCCTTCCGCGATTCGCTGCGGAAGACGATCACCATTCGCCATCTGCTGACGATGACGTCCGGCATCCGCTGGCCCGAGGGCGGCGGGTATGGCAGTGACGACGACATCACGCAGCGCATGGAGAACAGCGCCGACTGGGTCTCGATGGTGCTCGCGCAGCCGATGGACACCGTTCCAGGCGCGTACGTACCACTACAACGATGGTGCCGCCGCATTGCTGGCCGAGGTGTTCCGCGGAGCCACCGGCGTGGACCTGCAGGTGTATGCCGCGCAGCACCTGTTCGCACCGCTCGGCATCACCCGCTTTCAGTGGAAGCGATCATCGGGTGGACTGACCGATTCCGAAGGGGGGCTCTACCTCGAGCCCGCCGACCTCGCAAAACTTGGCCAGCTGATGCTCGATCAAGGGCTGTGGAACGGCACGCGACTCGTGAGCGCGGAGTGGGTGGCGGACGCCGTGCGTGGCCAGCGGCCGGCGACGCCGGGGCAACCGCCCGCCAGAATCAACTACGGCTTGATGTGGTGGACCGTCGGCCCCGGCGTGCTGCAGGATCCCGGCGCCTACTTCGGCTGGGGGTACGGTGGCCAGTATGTCTTCGTGTTTCCGAAGACGCGCACGGTGGCGGTGCTGAACCAGTGGATGTTCGAAGGGAAGGAGATTCAGCCGATCGCATTCGCGCGGCGGATCGAGGCGGCGATCGCGGCGATGCCCTGATCGGTAACAACACCGGGTTGTCTGGCGGACTCGGTGAAGGTATGCTCGGACGTGATTGCCTCTCTCATCGGCGTCGCGTGCGCCTTGGCAGTCGGGATTTATGGCACGATGACCGGGCTGGATCGGGAGCGCGCATTCTACCCGACGGCCTTGGTGGTCATCGCGTCGTACTACATCCTGTTTGCCGTCATGTCAGGAGCGTACTCGGCGCTTGGCCCCGAGCTGCTCATCTTCGCGGGATTCGCGGCATTCTCCGCCTGGGGCTATCGACGCGACCTCCGGATCGTGATGGCTGGCCTCGCCGCCCACGGGGTCATGGACGTCTTCCATGACGGGATCGTATCGAATCCCGGCGTGCCGTCATGGTGGCCCGTCTGGTGCGGCGCCTATGACATGGCGGCACCGGTTTACCTCGCGATCCTCGTGTGGCGGCGGCGAGTCGCGTTGCGGCCGAGCCAGCAATGAGCCGAGGAATCCTCAACGACCAAGGTGTGCGTTGAAGAAGGCGACCACGCTTTCGTTCATCATCTCGTGAAACGCGCGCCGATCAAATCCGTCTGGATCATCGCAGAGTCCAGGCGGCCGCAATAATCCGCATGGCACGAGAAACGACAGGTGAGTCGCGTGTGGCACCTGATGGAGCTCCACGCGCTGACCTAGTGCGAGGCTGAGTGGCTGCGCGTTGGTCGCGAATGGCACAGATTCATCGGCGCGACCACTCCAGAGCTGGACAGGCACCGTCACGCCGCGCGCGGCCGCGGAGTCCACTGTGAAACCAAGGCCGGGCGCCGCGAGCACGATGGCGCGCACGCGCCGGTCCGGCTCGAATGGTGGCAGGGTCGGAGGGCCGGAGCCATTGACGAGTGGAGAGCCCGACGCACGCAGCACCTGACAGATGAACTCCGGTCTGGTTGCACAGTGCGTGGCCACGCGGCGCAGATCCGGTTGCGCGCCTGCCATGCCAAGCACGGCGAAGCCACCTGCCGAGAATCCGAAGGCGCCGATGCGCGTGCCATCGATGTGCTCGTGCCCTGGCCACTGCGTCAGCATGGCGGTGACGGCCGCGCGCAGTTGGCTGGCGCGTTCGTGAAACAACGTCGCCCGTCCTGTGCGTGCGTGGTCAGCGAAATTGTCACCCACATGCATCGGTGCAGCGACGACATACCCGGCGCCGGCGAGGGCCATCGCGAGGTCGGCGTGACTGGCAAGGCTCCCACCGTTTCCATGCGAGAACACCACCAACGGCAGGGAATCTCCCGCCACCGTCGCGTTGCGCGCCACGTTCATCAGCACGTTCCCCACTTGCGTCGTAGGCCACGGTCGCGCGTCGGTCGGGTACCAGACGCCGATTGGGAACGGCTGACCGGTTGCGTCCGTGGTGCGCAGCACCTGGAAGCCAACGGGGCGCGTCGATCGAAGCGCACTGCGGTACGCGGCGCCAACTCCGATTGCCGTCAGCAGGAGCACCGCGATGATGGAGCGACGAATCCATTTCATGGTCGGGAGGTCTCTACAGTCGGATTCCAAACCGTACGCCGACGAATGTCGCGCTGAACGGCGAAAGACCACCGCGATCCTTCGCGCCGAACATCGCAGCGCGTTTGACATACACACCCACCTCGCCGCGCCGAAGGCGATACCCCACATCCGCGTACGGAGCGGCGAACCCGCCGTTGGCCTTGAAGTACGAGCCGCGGGTGGCTCCGGACGTCGGCGTGGCTTCGGTACGCGACATCGCGTTGACGATGACGCCGCCGGCGTGAACACCACCGGCGACGAACCATGTGTCGCCATAGGTCAGCTCCACCACTGGTCCGGCTGCCTGATAGTTCATGGTCGTGGTGGCCTCCTGATTGGAATTGCCCACCAGTGTTTCGACGCCAATCCGCAGGTGTGAGCGCACCGGCACGAGCAGGTAGAAGCCGGACATGTGCGGTCCCGAGGGCCCGTCGTTCGCCAGGTCGCCAAAGGCCGCATCGAGCCGGGAGAGCCGCATGGACCCGGCGATCAATCCCGATCGGATACCCGCCACCATGGTGCGGTCACGGCGCTGCGCCGCGGTCGGTTGCGTGACACTCGCCATCAGGATCCCGAGTACGACCAGTCGCTTCATCATCTGTGACCTCGCTGAAGGGTGATGACGAGAAGTTCGGCGGGTCGGGTCCCTCGGGATTGAATGAAGCGGCTGACCTCTCTGCCCCAGGGGGCTGGTGCCGCCATGGTGTGTGAGTCGCCGGCCGAAAGCGTGGAAAGCAGAAGCGGTGACAGTGCACTCAGGCACTGTCACCGCTCTTCCCCAGGCACTGTCACCGCCTTAACGCCGCCGACCCTGAGCGACCTCCCCGAGCGACAGCGGCGGATGGCACGGCCGCCAGCGACCGCACGCCTGCGCCAACCGCGAATCACTTCACTGAAACGGATTCTCGTCCGCGCTCGGTCCGTAGATCGACGGCACTGGCACGTCGAGCTCGCGCAGGTACACCGAGAGCTGCCCACGATGGTGATACCAGTGGTTCAGGAGCACCGAGCGAAGGAACGCCATGCGCGGCACGGCCATGATCTCCCTGCCGTTGGCGACCACGCGCCACTGTTCCGTGAGCTGCGCATCGGACATGCCTTCGAGCAGGCGGCGTGCCTCCGCGACGCTCGCGTCGAGGGTTGCCACGATTTCAGCGGTGGAATGCGGCGTGACATCACCGAAACCAGGGATCTCTGCGGGATTCTGCGACGCGAGGGTCATCACGCCGCCCGGGTTGCCGGCGATGTGCATGGCCAGCTCGCCCAGCGTGCGCGACTTCGCATGGGGTGCCCATGCGAAGTTCTCCTCGGGCACACGCTCCAGGACGCGGCGTGTCGTTGCCGCTTCCATCTCGAGCTCCTGAATGATCGTCTGTGCGATTGACATGGAGGAATGCGTTTGAGGGGTGATCAGCGATCGCTCGAGACGCGCTTCTGCACTCGCTCGCCAATGGCAGTCCATCCAGCGGTGAGGTTTTCGCGGTAGCCGTCAGGAAAGAGGCCAAGCGCCGTGTGTCGGAATGAGATCACGGTCTCGCTGCCATCGCTCTTGAGGCGGTACTGCACGTTCGACGCGACCGCGAACGACATCATCAGCGGGCCGTTGATCTCGAGCAGCGCGGGTCGCCGGATCGCCTGGACGATGCCCCAACAGTGCCCATTCCCGTCACCGAGGTCGCGATACCACCGGCCACCGGGGTGTGCTTCGAGCACCATCGGCATCGGCGCCTGGCTCATGCCGACATTGTGCGGGCCGAGCTCCTCGAGCAGGGCGGAGAAGGTGTCGTCGATCGAGGCGGCAACGCGTGTTTCGAGCGAGACGTCGAGGGTGAGCTCATCGAGTGGTGAAGCGATGCTGACCATGCTGGAATCTCCGGGAATGCGTCAGGTCTTCGGGGAGGGAGTGCGTTCTGCACGCGTCTTGATGCGCGACAGCTGGTGCTGCCAGTACTGCTCGAACGTGCGTGTCCAGTCGTGCACGGCCTTGATCCGTTCAGGATTGGTGCGGTAGTAGGCGTGCCGCCCCTCCCTGCGCACCTCGACCAGCCCCACGTCGAGCAGCACGCGCAGGTGCTTTGAGACAGACGGCTGTGCCATGCCCAACTCATCGGCGATCTCAGCCACAGGCCGCTCGGCATCGGCCAACAGCGTGAGAAGCGCACGTCGGCGAGGCTCGGCGATGGCGTTGAACGGGTCGGAAGTCGTGGCAGCGCGTGGCATGTGGCGGAAACATATTCCCATAACGGAATGCGTCAAGTGCGACGACCCATGGGCACGGGCTCCTTGGGCTCAGGGGGCGATTTATGGGGACGTACCCCGTTTTCGCGCTCCCCGAATTCGGTGTACCGTCACCGACTTGCTACTCTCGCACACTCACGGAAGCGTGCGGTCAGCCCCGAATGGATCCGGGACGCCCATCGCGAGTGCCTCGGCCTGTATTCGGCTTGCCAGCTGCTGGTGAACGTCGAGCTCATCGCCCTGCAGCCGCAGCCGTCTGGCTTTGCGTGTGTCGGCGTGCATCATGCCAAGGCGATCACCGATGGCTTCGCAAATCGTGCGGCATTCGGCTAGCGCGGCATGCGCCTCGTCGTGGCGTCCGAGAGCGGCCAACACATCCGTCAGGATTCCCAGTGCGAAGGCCAGGCCCCAGCGGTCGCCGATCTTCCTGAATTGAGGAATTGCGTCCGATGAGAGCAGGTGGTGCGCTGCGGCGCCGTTGCCCAAGACGAATTCGCGTTCGGCGCGGATGCACACGTTGAACGCCAGCAGCTGACGCTCACCGAGCTCGTTGAACATCGTGCATGCCTCCGACAGGATCACGCCGGCGAGAGCGGGCTCCCGATTGCGCAAACGTGCCCAACCGAGCACGGTCAGCGTAAAGGCGACATTGCGTGCGTCGTGGAGCTGGCGACGGCGAGCAAGACTCTCCTCCAGCGAGACCACCGCTGCACTCGCGTTGCCCTGGGAGAGGTCAATCCAGCCGAGGTTCGACAGCGCCAAGGCAATGCCGCGGGAGTCGCCAAGCCGACGATGCAGCGCAAGGCTCTCCTCCGACGTGCGGCGTGCCTCCGCGAATTCGCCGAGGCGCCATCCCAGCCAGCCCATCACGCCCAGGGTCCGCGCCACACCTGCGTGATCATCCGCACGACGCCAGAGCTCGAGTGCGCGCTGTGCCGATTCGAAAGCGGTAAGGCACTCGCCCTGGTTCTGTGCTATCGTCACGTCCGCGCTGAGCAGTTCCGCGTGGATCGTGGTGCCAGTCACGGTGGACAGCTGCATCGCGCGCGCCAATCGCCGCCGTGCGTCTGCCCACTCGCCGCGCACCAACCATGCGCGCCACAAGCATAGCGTCATCCGGGCAAAGCTGGCCTCGTGCCCTGCGCGGTCGGCGTAGTCGAGTGCCGCCCGAAGATTCTCGCGTTCCTGGTCGAAGCGGGCGAGGGCGCGAGTCGAATCCGCGCTCTCGATCGCGGCCGGCAGTGACGTCGCAAGCGATGCGAAGACTTCGAGGTGCCGCTCTTGCAGTCGACGGTCCTCGCCGCTCGCTACACTCAACTCCACACAGAACTCACGGATACTCTCGAGCAACACGAATCGCGTTCCGCCGTCTGGATCCTCGGCGCGCCTGATGAGGGACGCGTCGACAAGCGACTGGACCGTCTCGAGGAACAGTGCATCCGGGAGGTCGAGCACTGCCATCGCGTCGTCGAGCGCTGCACCGCCGGCGAAAACCGAGAGCCCACGGAGTGCAAGCCGTTCGTCGTCGCTCAGGAGGTCGTATCCCCATGCGATCGCGCTGCGCAGTGTCTGCTGACGCGACGGGAGGTCTCGCGCGCCACCGACAAGCAGGTCGAAGCGTCGGTCCATCCGCGCGATGATGGCTCGAGGAGACAACAGACGGCATCGCGATGCTGCCAGTTCGATCGCAAGCGGAAGACCGTCGAGCCTCGTGCAGATGTCCGCAATCACACCGAGCGCGGAATCGTCGGGATCGAATGTGGGATTCGACGCGCGCGCGACCGTGAGGAAAAGATCGACCGCTGGACTCTCGCGAAGCACCGCCGCAGCCCTGACGCCCGCACCGGGCAGCGCAAGCGGCGATAGAAAGAACTCGTGCTCGCCTCTGATGCGAAGCCTGATTCGGCTGGTGACGAGCAGCGACAGTCGCGGACATCGGCTGAGCAACGGCGCGAGCGCCGGTGCGCCCGCAATCACCTGCTCGAAGTTGTCGAGCAGCAGAAGCATGTGTCGTGTCGCGACTGTCTGCACGATCGCGTCAAGTGCCGAGCGCCCTTCGCCTTCACGGGCGTTGAGTGACGCTGCAATCGCCGGCAGTACCGCGTCGGCCTCGCGCACGGCGGAGAGATCGACGAAGCGGACACCCCCGCCGAAATGTGTCGACAGATCACGCGCCAGCCGAAGCGCGACGCGCGTCTTTCCCGCGCCACCGGAGCCCGTCACCGTCAGCACGCGGAGGTCAGGTCGCGTGATGAGCGCTCGTGCCGCTGCGAGTTCACGCTCGCGTCCCACCAGCACGCCGGGAGGTTCCGGCAATGAGGCAACGGACGGTTCTGCTGCGATCGGGAGCGCGCCGGTGAGGGCCTCGGCGAATGCGATCGCATCGACGCCGCGCTCAGTCGGCTCGGGATGGAGCGCCCGCGCGAGCAGTGTTGCGATGCGCGACGGCACGTCGGGGCGAAGCGCCGTGACGAGAGGCGGCGTCTCGGCCAACCGCTTCTGCCGCGATGCTTCACCTGCGGCCGCGATCCACGGTGGCCGGCCGGTAAGCATCTCGAACATCACGCACGCCAGCGAATAGACGTCACTGTGGCCATCGACCTCGGCATCCTCGCTGAATTGCTCGGGGCTCATGTACGCCGGCGTTCCCGCCGAGAGGCCGACTTGTGTCAGCAGCGGCTGTGCCGCATCCGTCAACAGCCGTGCGATCCCGAAGTCGCATATGATGGCATGACCATCGCTGATCATGATGTTCTCCGGCTTGATGTCGCGATGCACGACGCCACGCGCGTGTGCGTGTGCCAGCGCATCGGCCACTTCGCGGCAAAGCCGGGCAGCGTCGTCGATCGACATCCGGTGATCTCGGGAGAGCCTTGCCCGGAGTGTCTCGCCCTCCACAAAAGGCATGACGAAGTATGGAGTTCCGTCGATCTCACCGGAATCGAACAGCGGGAGGATGTGCGGGTGCCGGAGCCCGGCGGTGACACGGATCTCGCGCGCGAGTCGCTCGCGTCCCAGGGCTTCTGCAACATCCGGGTGCAACATTTTCACCGCCACGTCACGGTCATGTCGGACGTCGCGTGCGAGGAACACGATCGCCATTCCGCCGCGACCAAGTTCACGACCGAGGACATATCGGCTCTCGAATCCGACACGCTCGGCGTCGGGAATCGCCGTCATTTCCGTGGCCATTTGCAGTTCCGATCGCAGTTGTCGGATCACAGTTCCAACGGCCGGATTGGCGTCACGCTCGGTGTCTTCTCGCACGCGTCTGGCGAACCGCTCGGCGTAGCCGAGCGCGGCGCCGCGTTCTCCGTTGGCGATCAGTGCGGCCACCAGCCCAAGCACGGCGCGCGTCTGCAGGGCGTCGACCTCGGTGAGTCGCTGCCACCACCCGGCGGCCGCGGCGTAATCCCCTGCGGCATCGGAAATGGTCGCCAGTGCCTCGAACGCGCGAGCGGCGAGGGCGGCGAACCTGGCGCGGGTATCCTCAACCCATCGCTCGAATCCCAGCGCGCCGGTGAGGTACACGCCGTCGAGAAACGTGCCGACATAACACGCTGCCATGCGCACATGGTCGGCCGCACTCGCTGCGTCAAGCAAGTCGCCGACGTCGCTCGAGATCACGGCCGGATCGAGACGAAGGATCTCCGAAGCCCCCTTCACCAGCGACTGACCGCCCGAGTCGCGGCGCAACGCGTAGAGCGCCTGTGAGAGCGCCTGACGCCCGCGCTCTTCATCCGTCTCCGGCCACAGCAATCCCAGTAGCCGCGCCCGCGTCATGCCACCGGCGCCAGCGGCGGCGAGGAGTGCGAGAATCGCGAGTCGGCGAGGCTGCTGTCCCGCCCCACCGATCGGCGAACCGGCGCGGTCGAGACTCAGGCCACCGAATGTGCGCAGCCGGAGCCGCTGCGGCTGATCAGCCATGGGGAGGCGCGCAGGTGAGACGCAGGTGAGACGTGCCGGTCAGTATAGACGCGTGGCAGCCTTGCGTCGATGAAATGTCCGGTCGGCGCTCCCGAGATTTCACGCTTGCACGGAGCACTCCATGTCAGAATCGCCCACGTCCATCAACATCGTCACCGCCGGCGTGCACCACGTCGCGCTCCGCTGCACCGACCTGCCGCGGGCGCGCATGTTCTACATCGACACGCTGGGGTTCGTCCCGCTGCTGGAGACTCCTGAGATCCTCATCTTTGCTGCCGGGCAGACTGCGTTCGCGATCCGGGCGCCCGGCGCAACGACCGCGGCCGGTGATGCCTTCGATCCGTTTCGTGTCGGCCTCGATCACGTCGCGCTGGCCTGTGCAGACGTCGCCGAACTGCATCGTGTTGCCTCGGCGCTCACCGGGTGGGGTATCGAATCCACCGGGGTCAAGACGGATGAAGTGCTGGGCAAGGAGTATGTCGCGTTCAAGGATCCGGACGCGATCAAGTGGGAGCTGTACATGGTGTGAGTGAGTGAGCGAAGCGGCCGCGCGGCCATGCTACGATGGCGCGCGCCGACCAAGGTTGCGGCTCCGACATCCCGCGTTACCATAACAACGATTATGGGAATCGCCTGCGCCCGACGCCGCGTGACCGCCAGCAGCACCACCACGTGAGCCGCCCAGTCGGCGATCACGTCGCTCGGCGCGACGCCATCGCGCAGGGCGCCGCCGGCACCATCGCCTCGCGCGGCCTCGAGCGCGTCACCTTGCGCGATATCGCCGACACGCTCGGAGTGACCGTCGGCGTGATCACGCACTACTTCGCGTCGAAGGACGCGTTGGTGACGTACACGAAGGCGAAAGCCTTTGATCGACACATGGCCCGGGCGCGCCAGGTCGCGTCGAGCAACACCGGTATCGAGCGCCTCCATGCCGTCGTCCGGGAATTGCTCCCTACCGATGCCGAACGCCGAACGAGCTGGCGGCTCCTCATGGCCTTTCATGGCAGCGCCGTCGGTTCGACCGCGATGCGACGCGCGCACGATCGCCGCATGCGCAGCTGGTTCGCATTCTTCACTGAACTGGTGACTCCGCTCGGCGTCGTCGACGCTGAATCCACCGGGATGGCGGTCGCACTCTTCGTCGAGGGGATGGCGATTCATCTGGCCATGATGCAGCCCGCACGCTCCGCCGGTTGGCAGGCGGCCTTTGCACGAGAGCAGGTGGAGCGCCTGGTTCGCCCCACCACGTCGGATCCCCACGCACCTGCCGCCGGAGTTCCGTGCCATGCTGCACCGTAGCCGCTCAACCGCAGTGACCCTTGTCCTGCTGGTCGGTGTCCTGCCGCTTGGCGTCCGTGCGCAGGACACGCAGCCGCTGCGCCGCGTGGCGTTCACCACCACTGAGGGAACATGGGTGTCGCTCGACGTCACCCGTGACGGGCGCGCGCTTGTCTTCGAGTTGCTGGGGGACATCTATCGCGTGCCGGTCGAAGGCGGCCAGGCGCGGCCAATACTGTCCGGCCGTGCCTTTCAGTCGCAGCCCCGGTTCTCCCCAGATGGAACTCAGCTGGCCTTCATCAGCGACGCGAGCGGGTCCGACAACATCTGGATCGCCGCAGCGGACGGGCGCGACGCACGACCGGTCACGCGACTTCCGCGATCAGGAATGCTGTCGCCGGCCTGGTCGTCCGACGGTCGCGCCATCCTCGTGACGGTCACCGATCCGCATGTGACACGCACGGCTGAGTTGTGGCGCTTCGATGTCGCAACCGGTGAGGGCGTTCGGCTTGTCGCCAATGGCAACGGACCGGCGCAACCACTGGTCTCCTCTCCGCCTCCAGGCCCGTACGGCGCATGGCCAACGCCCGATGGTTCGACTGTCTGGTTCACATCCGTCACGCCGCGCCCGTACGGCAGCCGCAATGGTGCGACGAGCATGCTGATGCGAATCCCGGTTGGCGGCGGTACCGCGACGCCCGTGCCGGTCGAAGGCACACCGGCCATGAAGCCGATGCTCTCGCCCGACGGCGGCACCCTGGTGTACGGCACCGTGCGCGAAGGACAGACGGGGCTGCGCGCACGAACGCTTGCTACCGGCGCCGAGCGATGGCTGGCGTACCCTGTGGACCGTCAGCAGCTCGAAGCGCGCGCGTCGCGAGATGTGTTGCCCAACGCCGCGTTTTCGCCTGATGGGCGTTTCGTCTTCGCGGCGTTCGGTGGCAAGATCCACAGACTCGGTGTGCACGACGGGTCCGATACCGTCATACCGTTCAGCGCCGATGTGGCGCTGGATGTGACGCCCACCCTTCGCTTCCCGCAGCGGCTCGCCACTGGCGCTGTGCGCACGCGACGGGTGCAGCAGCAGACGACCGCCCGCGATGGACGCGTGGCGTTCTCCGCACTGGGCCGCGTGTGGGTGGCCGACGCCACCGGTACACCACGACGTCTCACCGACACACCCCGGGCCCGGGAGTTCATGCCCGCGTGGTCGCCCGACGGGCGATGGGTGGCATTCGTGACGTGGGACGAGACCGGCGGTGCCCTCTGGAAAGCGCGCTCCGACCGAAGTGCGTCACCAGTACGCCTTACCACGGCGCCTGCCTGGTGGGCTGACCCCACATGGAGCGAGGACGGCCGCGCGATCATCGCGAACACCGCACCGCTCCGTTCCACCCTGACGGTGCCGCCGGGTGAACTGCCGCCCAATGCACAACGAGTGGAAGTCGCCGCCGCCGGTGGCGTGATCCGCGTAGTCGGGCCAGCGCCGCGGCCGGCTGGAGCTGCTGCGGCGTCCGCTGCCGTGCCACCAGTCACTCCGCCAGCGACAGCATCTGCGCCACGATCCTTTGAAGTGTCGCTGCCGCGTGCCACAGTCACCGGCACGGTCGTGCTCCGCGGTGCGACGGTGATCACCATGCGCGGCGCAGAGGTGCTTCGGGACGCCGACGTGACGGTCACCGATGGCCGAATCGTCGGCGTTGGTGCGCGCGGGAATGTCCCCACTCCCGACGGCGCGCGGGTGATCGACCTGACCGGGAAGTTCATTGTCCCAGGGTTCATCGACCTGCATGCGCATTGGGGATCGGCGGGAACGCTCCTGCAGCCCGAGTCCACCAATGGCTTCGCCAACCTCGCCTTTGGCATCACCACCATCCGCGACCCGCAGGTCACGCCGGACATCTTCGATCTCGCCAATCTCGTGGAAGTGGACGGCGTACCGAGCCCGCGGGTGCTATCCACCGGTCCGGGCATCTTCGCCGCAACGAACTTCCAGTCGCTGGACGACGCCCGTCGCGAGCTCCGCCGATACCGCGACGAATACGGGACCGCCTACCTCAAGTCGTACCTGACGGGCTCGCGTCAACAGCGGCAGTGGCTCGTCGAGGCCGCGCGCGAACTCGGTCTCATGCCGACGACCGAGGGCGGGGCGGACGGCAAGGAAGACATCACACACATCCTCGACGGCTTCAGTGGTCTGGAGCACGCCATCCCCGAGTCGCCCATTCACGACGACGTGGTGCAGTTGATGGCGCGCACCGGCATCACCAACACACCCACGCTCATCGTGGCGTTCGGTGGTGCGCTGCCGATCTACCGCCTGCTGGCCGAGGAGCGGCCGCACGAAGACGCCCGTATCAATCGCTGGTTCCCAGATGGTGCGCTGTTTCAGAAGTCGTCGTCCCGCGTGCTCTGGTTCCCGCCTCAGGATTTCAATGATCGCGCGGCCGCGGCTGGCGCGGTTGATGTGCTGCGTGCCGGTGGACACATCGGGCTGGGTGGGCACGGCGAGGTGCAGGGGCTCTCCAATCACTGGGAGATGGGGCTGCTCGCGGACGGCGGGATGCGCCCTGACGAGGTACTGCGCGTGGCCACGATCGAAGGCGCGCGCGCGCTCGGCCTGGATACTGATCTGGGATCGATCGAGGCCGGGAAGGTCGCCGATCTCGTGGTTCTCGATGCCGACCCGCTGCAGAACATCCGCAATGCGCGATCGATCAACAGCGTGATGAAGGGTGGGGCACTGTATCGCGGCGGCACGCTGGACCGGATCTGGCCAAACCCGGCGCCGCTCACGCTGCCCTGGTCACTTCGACGCGACGCAATGCCGACGACCGCTGCCATCGACACGCTGGTTCGCCGCACCATGGAAGCGGCCCGCATTCCCGGGCTGGCGATCGCGGTGATCCGCCGCGGCGAGGTGAGTCTCTCGCGCGGCTTCGGTGTGGCGGAACTGGAGAACCGGACGCCGGTCACCGATGAGACGATGTTCCAGTCAGGATCACTCGGCAAGCAGTTCACTGCGGCTGGAATCCTCGCGCTGGTGGAGGACGGCCGCATGGCGCTCGACAGCTCCGTGCGCCACTACCTCCCCGAAGTCCCCGCCACGTGGCAACCGATCACAATTCGCCATCTCCTCGGGCACCTCGGCGGCGTTCCCGACTACACCAGCGACAGCTTCGACTATCGCAAGGACTACAGCGACGCCGAGTTGATCGCGATGGCCTCTGCGTTGCCGCTGGAGTTCTCGGCGGGCGCGCGATGGAACTACTCCAACACCGGGTACGTGCTCCTCGGCATCATCATGACGCGGGTCACGGGGCGTCCGTATGACGAATTCCTCCGGGAGCGGATCTTCACGCCGGCTGGAATGCCGACGATACGGGTGATCACCGAGTCCGCTGTCGTGCCGCACCGCGCGCACGGCTATCTCACCAATTCAGCAGGCTGGGAGCACGCGGCGTGGGTCGCGCCACGCCTCAACACCACGGCAGACGGCTCCATGCTGTTGTCGCTGCGCGACTTGATCGCGTGGAACGACGTGGTGCGCGAACGGAAGGTGCTCCGTCCAGAGAGTTGGGCGTTGATGCTCTCCGCGACGCGGCTGAACAGCGGACGCACCTATCCATACGGTTTCGGCTGGTTCCTTGGCGAGGCCGGTGGGCATCCGGTGCAGGAGCATGGCGGCACATGGCAGGGATTCGTGTCGCAGTACACGCGCTTCCCGGATGAAGATCTCGCCGTGATGGTGCTCTCCAATGCGCGCGTGATGGCGCCGGCGGCGCTGGCCATGCAGGTCGCCGCGCTGGTGGACTCGACGCTGACCGCATCGCCGGCGCCAGTGACGGCGATTCCCGATCGGGATCCGCAAGCCACCGCGACGGTGCAGGCCGTACTGACGCGTGTGGCCAGCGGCTCGCTGTCACTGGATGATTTCGAAGTGGTGCGTCAGACCGTGTTCCCGCGAATGCGCGCTGCGCTCACGGCGACGCTGCGGGGCAAGGGTGCACCGACGCGTCTCGAACTACTGGCGCGCCGCGAGGTGGGTGACGATGTGGAACGCCAGTACTTCGCGTGGTTTGGTCCGGAGCGATTCCGCGTTGTGGTGTCGCTGGGTCCGCAAGGGAAACTCACGGCACTCCGCATTTCTGCTGAGCAGCCGTGAGGATTTCGCACGTCCCGTTCAGCGTCGGCGCCATCCCGGCCGTCGCAGCGCGCGCCCAGGCCGGGCACCGGTCATCACGCCATCGAGTATCACTGCCTGGCCGTTGATGAACAGATCCACGACGCCCTCCGCGTAGTGATGCGGATCGGTGAACGTGGCCCTGTCGCGAAACCGCGCGCGATCGAAGACGACGATGTCCGCCACCATGCCGACGCGCAGCAGCCCGCGATCGCGAAGGCCGAGCGTACGCGCGGGCACGCCCGTCATCTTCGCAACAGCTGATTCGAATGACAGGACGCCGCGTTCACTCACATACTGCGAGAGCATGCGCGGGAAGGCGCCGTAGCTGCGCGGATGCGGAAATCCCTTGCCGGGGGTGACCAGATCGCCGTCAGATGACACCATGGACGCGGGGTGACGCAGGAACGCCTCGATGTCTCGCTCGCTCATGGCCTCGAACATTGCCGTGAAGCCGCCATCCCGTTGCAAGGCGATCACGGCGTCGATGATTGCGTCCAGTGACTCAGCGACCCCGCGTGCGGCGAGAAAGTCGGCAAGTGTCCGCCCGGTGAACTCCGGGGCAGAGGGAATCGTACGGAACAGAATCCCCTTGGCGGTGCCGCTGGTCTGCGCGGTAAAGATCGGACGCATCTCCGCATGTACGCGCTGTACCGTTTCTGGTGATGTGAGTCGCGCACGCACCGAATCCTGGCCATCCGCCAGAACCCAGCCGGGAAACAGGACATCGGAGTAGGTGCTATACGCTGCGTACGGGTAGACATCGAACGACACACGCTGCCCGCTCGAATTCACCGAGTCGATGGTGTGGAGGATTCTGGTGCTCTTGCCCCAGTTGCCCACGCCAGTGCTCTTGACGTGACTGATGTGCACCGGCTGTGCTGTGCTTCGCCCGATGTCGATCGCCTCCGCCACCGCCAGCTCGAGCGTAGCCCCTTCGTCCCGCAGGTGCGTGACGTACAGCGACCCAGGACGCTTCGCGGCCCGTGCCAGCGCAACCACCTCAGCGCGCTTTGCATACACCGCGGGGATGTATTCGAGACCCGTGCCGAGTCCAAACGCTCCGTCGTCCATCGCGCGCGAAACGAGGGCGGACATGCTGTCCAACTCCACTGCGGTCGGCGCCCGATTGTCATGTCCCATCACGCGATTTCGCAGCCAGGTGTGACCGGCCGTCCAAAGCGTGTTCGGGGCAACGTGCAGCGTGTCGAGGAACGCACCGAGCGGGTACGGTTGGTCGAGACTGTGCAAGCTGTTGAAGATCGTGGTGATTCCCTGCCGCAGGAAATTCTCCGCATCCGGCTGCTGAGCGATGGTGCTGATATGCGCGTGAGGATCGATGAATCCCGGGGCCACAACCAGACCGGTGACATCGATGATCCGCGTGTTGGCAGCACGGCGCAGATTTCGCCCAACGGCGACGATCACACCACCGCGAATGGCGACATCTGCGTGGCGACCAGGTGCGCCAGTCCCGTCGACGATGGTCCCTCCACGCAGGATCAGGTCGGGCGACGCCTGCGCGGTCGCTCGCTCGCAGGACACGGTCAGGCAGACGGCGATGCTGAGGAATGACCGAAGTCTCAGCATCCGCAGCCGATCCGGGGGTGGCTTACGTCAGGCGCGGGCAGCATGCTTTCAATATGCGCCTTCCATCGTTCGCCCGCTCCGCGGCCGTGGCTTTCCTGCTCGTCTTTTCGAGCGTCCGCCCGGCGGCCGCCCAGTCGCTCTTTCCGCCGCCGGTGCCGTATCGCGATTCGATTGTCGCGAGGATCCGCGACCTGCGGAAAATCAGCACGCCGGAAGGGATCGACACGCTGCAGCGTCTGTCCATCGACGGCAGCAACCAGTGGATCTCGATTCGGGGACTCAATCGCAACAATCCGATCCTGCTCTTCATCCATGGCGGCCCCGGGGCCGCCATGATGGGCTCAGCCTGGGCCTATCAGGGGCCATGGGAGGACTACTTCACCGTCGTCCAGTGGGAGCAGCGCGGCGTCGGCAAGAACCACGTCGACGCCGATACCGCGGCACTCGCGCCGACGATGTCGGTCGAGCGGATGGTGACCGATGCCGAGGCGGTGGTGGCGCAGCTGCGTCGTCAGTTCGGCCGTGACAAGATCGTCGTGATGGGATTCTCGTTCGGCAGCGAGATCGGCATGCGGCTGATCAAGCGTCGTCCGGAATGGGTGTCGGCCTATGTTGGTGTGGGGCAGGTCGCGGCCGGTGACATCGAGACCGTCGTGTACCGCCGGGTGATGGAGATCGCGCAACAGCGAGGGGATGACTCCACTCTGAAGGAGTTGCGGGCGCTGGCGCCGTACCCGAGCGTCGGGTCGCCCACGCCGCTGCAGAACATCATCGCCGTGCGCCGTGCTGCACGCGTGTACAACGGCGGCTGGTATGGGCGTCCCGATTTCAAGCTCTGGTTCGCGCTGCCCGACTGGGCGCCGGAATACACTGCCCCTGAGGTGGAGGCGTTCATGCGCGGCGTCCGCTGGGGTGGGGAGCAGCTCGCCGCGAAGACCGCGTCGCTCGACCTGAGCGATATCGGGCGGGAGTTCAAGGTGCCCATCATCATCCTGCAGGGTCGCTACGACCTGCACACGCCCTACGAGTCGGCCCGACAGTACTTCGAGACGATCAGGTCACCGCACAAGCGCTTCATCACCTTCGAGCGGAGTGCGCACTATCCGATGTTCGAGGAGTCGGGTCGCTTCCTCGTTACACTGGTGAAGGAAGTGCTGCCGCTGACGACGGAACGAGCGGTGTTTCAGGTGCTTCCGTAAGGCAGCTCGCGTCGCGTGTGTTGCGCAGGGGCGCGGGCGGAGCCAACGTCGGCCGTCACAACGATGACGGGTGGTGCGCACGCGCAATATGTTGGTCGTAGCTTCACCATGGGCCCGACAACCATGCGGGACTGCGCCAGGCCGGCGTTCTTGACGCCGCAGAGTGGCGCACCATCGCACTCCACGCGGAAGGTGATCCGATGCCGCAGTCCCCAATTCATGACGTCGCCGGCGCCGCTGCGTCGGCCAGTGCAGCGCCCGCCCCCCGTTGGATCAGGATTGTCGGCGCCGTTGCCGTGCTGTGGAACCTGATCGGTCTCGGAACATTCCTGGCGGATGCGGGCGTGTTCGGACCTGGCGCGGTGTCACCCGGCGTCGCAGCGATGCCCATGTTCGTATTCGTCGCCTACGGCGTTTCATGCATCACCGGAGTTGTCGGATCCGTCGGCCTCGCCCTGCTGCGCCGCTGGTCACGTGGGCTGCTCTGGCTCTCGGCTGTTGCGGTCGTCATCGACTGGGGCTGGGTGCTCGGCGTCGGCACTGGCGGCTCGCTACCGCTCGGTGTGACGGTGCTAGTCGGTGCCGCACTGCTGGTACTGCTGGCAGAGATGGCCGCGCGCCGAGGCTGGCTGGCGTGACGGTGATGTTGACCGTGGCACCCACACGCGCGCACGAGCTCACCGCTCATTCTTGATTGCACGCGAGTCATGACGTGACGATCACCCCGGACGCTTCGCTCGATGCCCGTGAATCGTTTCGATCCGCTCGAGTGGGAAGCTCGTGGTGGGCATCGACGTCTGAAAGTCCGGTATCTGTTGGGCGCCATGACTTGGGCTGGAACTCTGAGCCTCTCAACGTCACGGCACCGGCAATCAGGTCGCGGTGTTCTAATTGATGACGACGCGCACACGGTCGCATGATCCACCACTGGTTGGCGGCATGGCGACACTGGCAATGGACCAACGGACGGAGTGACAGTGATGGACGATGCGAAGACGGGGAGCCAGGCGCCGGAGGTGGCAGTCCTTGCCGGCGGATGCTTCTGGGGTGTCGAAGACATCCTGCGGAACGTCCCGGGTGTGCTTGATACCGACGTCGGCTACACCGGTGGCTGGCTGGAGAACCCGACCTACCACGACACGCACGATAGCAAGTCGGGCCACGCCGAGGCCATCCGCGTGACGTTCAACCCTTCAGTGCTCAGCTACGAGACGCTGCTGGAGCAGTGGTTCTTCAAGCTCCATGACCCCACGACGCTGAACCGCCAAGGCAATGACGTCGGCACGCAGTACCGTTCCGCCATCTTCCCGCAGTCACCGGAGCAGCAGGCCACGGCGGAGCGCGTGATCGCGCGCGTCGACGCCTCGGGGCGCTGGAAGCGTCCGATTACCACAAGCATCGAGCCGGCCGGGCCGTGGTACACTGCCGAGGCGTACCATCAGGACTATCTGCGCAAGAATCCGAACGGCTACACCTGTCACTTCATGCGCGAGTAGCTGCTCCTGAACGCACTCCGCTCCACCACAGCGCGTGACCGATTACACGCTGTGGTGGAATGCCGGACAACAAAGACACGGTACTGTGCCGACCTTGCGCACAGCGGACGGAGCGGCGCCGCCGCATCCCCAGCGCAGGTAACTGATTGCACACACCCGAGTTCGCCATGCCCTCGACCCACAAATAGTGCCACGTCGTTCTTGCGCCGTAGCACCGTGTGGCTGACGCCGGCATGAGCACCATTCTTCGCTATCGGACGGCGCTGATCGTCGTCGGCGTCGTGATTTTGGTCGGCGCGCTCGTCGGCCCACGCCTGCTGCTCGGCCCGCAGGTGAGCGTCGAGCCCGTCGTCCGGCAGGACTTCGTGCAGACGGTGGTCGCCAGCGGTCGCGTCGAGACGCCACATCGCGTGGACGTGGGCGTTCAGGTGACCGGGACGGTGCGCGCCGTGCCGGTGAAAGAAGGCCAGAACGTCGCCGCCGGCGTCACGCTGATCGAACTGGAATCCTCCGAGTTGCGTGCCGCGCTCGATCAGGCAATGCACAGCGTGCAGGCGGCCTCGGCGCGTCTGCGACAGCTGCAGGAAGTCCAGTCGCCGCTGGCAGCGCAGGCGCTGCGCGAGGCAGAGCTCAACCATGATGCGGCTCGCGATGCGCTGCGCCGCAGTCAGGCGCTCCTCGCCGGTGGTGCGATCGGAGAGGCGGCGCTCGAAGACGCACGCCGTGCAGAACAGGTGGCCGCCGCGCAGCTACGCGGCGCGCGCCAGCAGGCGGCGAGCGCGAGGCCGTCGGGAAGTGATGCTGTCGCGGCGGCGGCCGCGCTCGAGCAGGCGCAGGCTGGTGTCGACCTCGCCCGTGCGAAGCTTGGCTACGCCACCGTCAAGGCACCAAGCGCCGGCACACTGATCGCCCGCGCCGTGGAGCCGGGCGATGTCGTGCAGCCTGGGCGGGCCCTGATGGTGCTCTCCCCCGGCGGTGAGACGCAGTTGGTTGTGGACATCGACGAGAAGAACCTGCAGCTGCTCAGGCTTGGCCTTTCGGCGCTGGCGTCGGCGGATGCGTACCCGACGGAGCGGTTCCCTGCCGAGCTGGTGTACATCAATCCCGGCGTCGATGCAGAGCGTGGGGCGGTCACCGTGAAGCTGCGCGTGCCAGCGCCACCCAGGTACCTCAAGCAGGACATGACGGTGTCGGTGGACATCGAGATCGCGCGGCGCACGAACGCGGTGCTGGTCCCGGCGGACGCGGTGCGTGACATCGAGACCGCGTCACCATGGGTTCTGAAGGTTGCGGGACGGCGTGTGCGCCGGCAGGCGGTGACGCTTGGCCTTCGCAGCCATGGACTGTGTGAGGTGCTCGACGGCCTCGTCGCGGGGGATCGCGTCGTGCCGGCGGCAACGTCCACCATCACGGACGGCGCACGCCTGCGCCCGATCATCGCAAAATGATCACGTCACTCACCGGCGCCGCGCACAGTGGCCCGGCAGTGCGACCACTTCAGCCGCTCCGGCGCTGGCTGCCGTTCGAGTGGATCGTCGCCACGCGATTCCTTCGCGAGGGCCGCGTGCAGACGGCGTTCATCATCGGCGGGATCGCGATCGGCGTGGCGGTGATCATCTTCATGTCGGCGCTGATGACGGGGGTGCAGGCGAACATGATCTACCGCACCCTCACGGGCCAGCCGCACATCCAGCTCACGCCGGCGAAGGAAACGGTGCGGCCGCTGCGCGAAGGGGTGCCGGGACTTCGCGAGGGCGCGGTGCTGCAGGCGCCGCTGCAACGACTGAAAGGCATCGACCAGTGGCAGGGCATCGTCGCGCAGGTGCGTGACATCCCGGGGGTGGTGGCGGTGTCGCCCTCGGTGACCGGGTCGGCGGTGATCATCCGTGGCACGACGTCGCGCGTGGTGCTGCTCACCGGGATGGAGCCGGACCTCTACTACCGCATCGTCCCGCTTCCCGAGAAGATCGTGCGCGGCACCGCGCGCGTAACCGGCACGGACATCGCGATCGGCACCGAGCTCGCATCGGATCTCGGTGTCGGTGTCGGCGACAAGCTGCGCGTGAAAGGGGCCGGCGGTGCGACCATCACACTCATCATCACCGGCATCTTCGACCTCGGCAACAAGGGGGCGAATGCCCGCAGCACATTCATGGCCTTGCGCACGGCGCAGTCGCTGGTGGAACTGCCGGGCGGCGTGACGACCATCGACATCGCCGTGCGCAACGTGTACGACGCGGAGACCATCGCACGCCGGATCGCCGGTGCAGCGGCCGTGCAGGCCGACAGCTGGATCAGCACCAATGCGCAGTTCTTCAGCGCCGTCAGCGCGCAGAGCATGTCCAACACCTCGATCCGGTTCTTCGTGGGCTTGTCGGTGGCGTTCGGCATCGCGAGTGTGCTGGTGGTGTCGGTGGTGCAGAAGTCGCGCGAGATCGGCATCCTGCGCGCCATGGGCATCACGCGCGGCCAGGTGATGCGCGTGTTCCTGCTGCAGGGCGGGCTGCTCGGACTGGGCGGTGCGCTGGGCGGCGCCATGCTCGGCGCGCTGGCGCTCACCGCGTGGCAGAAGCTGATGCTCTCCGCCGACGGCACGCCGATGTTCGCACTCGTCTTCTCCGGCGCGCTCTTCGGGTGGACCCTGGCGCTGGCCACGCTCACCGGCCTGCTGGCGGCTGTCGCCCCGGCGCGGCGTGCGGCACGTCTCGATCCCGTTGTGGCGATCAATGGCTGAGGAGACTGCATCGGTACCCGTCGTGCCAGCGCGCTCCGTCGTGCAGCTGCGCGGCGTGCACAAGTCGTATGCCGTCGGACTGCCGAATGAGACCGAGGTGCTCCATGGCATCGACCTCGATCTCCAGCGCGGTGATTTCTGTGCCGTGATGGGGCCGTCCGGCTCGGGCAAGAGCACGCTGCTCAACATCATCGGCCTGCTCGACCGACCCACGTCCGGCACCGTTGCGATCAGCGGTGTGCCGACCCTCGGGCTCGACGACGGTGCACTGACGCGATTGCGCGGTCACAACATCGGCTTCGTGTTCCAGTATCACCACCTGCTCACGGCCTTCACCGCACTCGAGAACGTGATGATGCCGATGCTCGGTGACGCCGGTTTTCCGAACGCCGAGATGACAGCGCGCGCTGCTGCGCTGATTGACAGCGTCGGGCTCACGCCCTGGCGCGATCAACTGGTTGGGCAGCTCTCCGGCGGGCAGGAACAACGCGTCGCGGTGGCGCGTGCGCTGGCCATGAAGCCCGCGCTGCTGCTCGCCGACGAGCCCACTGGCAACCTCGACACCAAGAGTGCCGACGCCGTGTTCGCACTGCTGCGCGAGGTCAATCAGTCGGAGGGGACGACCGTGCTCTTCGTCACACACAATCCGTTGCTGGCGGCGCGGTGTGATCGCACGATCGACGTCATCGATGGTCGGGTTGTCGCACGCGAACACTGAGCGTTGGACCGAGAAAGGCCGGCGGTCACCGGCGGTTCTGTGGAGCGCGCCGCATGAGCCGACCCACGAGAGCCAAGTCCACCGTTCGATCGGCCGACAGCGCAATGATGAGCAGCACGTCGGCATTGGCGGCGATACCGAATGCGCGGGCGACCTCGAGTCGTGCATCTCGCGCACCATACATCAGGTTTCTGACGGATGACGAAGCGAACGCTCATCGCCGCCAGATTTGTAATCAATCGTCCGCGTCATGTTGCGCAGCACCGTGACCGCACGGAGCTTGCGACATGCTGAAACCCGCACTGGTCGCCATGTCCCTGCTCACGTTTCTCGCCAGCTGCGTTGGCGGCCGCAAGGAGCCGGATAAGGCTCCTTCTCAGCCGTACCAGCGCTTCCCGGAAACGGATGTTGCCGGTCTCAGGTTCGAGCATGTCGAGCTCCCGGACGGGTTTCAGATGAAGACGTTCTTCATCGCGCCCGACAAACAGCATCTGTACGCGTTGGCGTACAAGGCGTTCGGCAAGCGCAACCCGGATGACCCGCGGCCACCCGAGCGAATCGATGCCCGAATTTTCGAGCTCGACTCCAGGGGAAAGGTGCTGCGCCATCTCGAGCTGAAAGACATGGATGATGCGTGGGGCTCATCCATGGGATTGCTCGGCAACGAGTTGATGTTCTACTCAGGCGACTACTTCATCGTGATCAACACTGCCACGCTGAAGATCGCAGAAAACATTCCGGTCTGGCACGAGCAGCATTTTCAGACGAAGGAAGACATCGAGCTGATGACGCGCGATGAATACATCCCGGCGTACATGAAGTTGTTCGATGCGGCGATGGCAAAGTGCACGGACTGCCATTGGCTGGTGTGGCCCAGCGGCAAATTGTTTGTCTATGTCGCGGGGCCGGTGGGGAAGCGCACGCTGTGGACGCCGCTCACGTATGCGGAGGAAGATATTGCTCCATACCGGGATCGCTTTCCCGCACTGCGTCCATCCATGAATCCTGCGGCCGATACCACCGCTGGGGGAGCCGAATTCACGATCACGGACGGGACAGTCAGGCTTCATGAGGAAGAGGTGCTCGACGGCGGAAGGGAACTCGATTATCCGAACTACAAATTTCGATCAATCGTGCAGTATGGTCTGACGATCGGCGCGCGTACGATGCATTTCTCGACGACTGACCAGAAGCGAAACGATGCGCGCATCGGATTCGCCGACAACCGCTATCTCACGACTGCAGATGGCGCGGTGTGGGTGCGATACATGGGCTGGTTGTACCGCATCGAATAGCGCTCCGGGTCGGCTCGCGCCGTTCTTCCGGCGTTGGCGAGGCCTCTCCACAGCCGACTCAGCTGTATGTCGCGCCTCATCTGCTGCGACGATTGCGTGGAACGGACTGGTGTCTCGCGACTTCATGTGAGGAGCACCAGCGACGCAATGCTCCACGTTCGTCCGCAGTGTTCCTTGCCGCGCGTGATCGCATGCTCCTCGCGCATCACGGCACCCGACACAACTAGCCCTCTCCGCCTCATACTCAGTCTCGCGCGGAGATGGCGTTATCCACCGGAGTATTCATGGTCACGGTTGCACTGGTCGTTGAACTCGAGGCGAAAGCCGAGACGGCTGACAAGCTCGCCGCATTCCTCGCGTCTGCACTGCCGCTCGCGCAGGCCGAACCCGCGACGACCGCCTGGTTCGCACTCCGTACGAGCCCGACCACGTTCTGGATCGTCGATGCGTTCCCGACCGATGCCGGTCGTCAGGCACATTTGCAGGGGCCGATCGCGGCCGCGCTGATGGCGTCGGCAGACGAACTGCTGGCGAGCCCGCCGCGGCTCCTCTCCGCCGACGTGCTCGCATCAAAGTTGCCGGCGTAGCCGCGCTGCGACAGCACGCTCCCAGCTCGCTCGGAGGTCGCGATCCGATGGAGCGACCTTCGCTCCCCGCAGGAGCTCGACGTCGGTGCGACGATCCGATTTCGTGCCGCGATTCTCGCCGGCGCGCAGCTCGGCTTGTCGCTCCGGTGGGGCTGGCGTTATTGCTCGCCGGATGCCTTGCA
Organism: uncultured Gemmatimonadaceae bacterium; assembly: GCA_963740355.1. GTDB lineage: Bacteria > Gemmatimonadota > Gemmatimonadetes > Gemmatimonadales > Gemmatimonadaceae > JACMLX01. The sequence continues at coordinate 1,882,574 of CAVUDW010000003.1, read as the reverse complement.
AGCCTGCCGCCGCGCTCAGCGCCGGCTGCGCAGCCGATCTTCGATCCGACGCAGTTCTTCGCCGGACACACGCATGGCGAAGGCCGGTTGGATGTCCGCATCGGCACCGACCGACCTTTGCGTGTCGAGGGAGTCGGTCGCACCGAAACCGATGGTCGCTTTCGACTCGATCAGACGATCACCTTTGGCGACAGCAGCATCGAGACGCGCGTGTGGTACCTGCGGCGTGTTGATGCGACGCATTTCACTGCGACCCTCAGCGATGCGAAAGGCGAGGTGCAGGCCGAGACGAATGGCGCGCGGTTCCATCTGCGCTATCTGCTGCGGCATCCAGCGGTGTACATGGAGCAATGGCTGACGCTCAACGCCGATGCTCGCACCGTGGACAATCAAGCGCAGGTGACCGTACTCGGCGTACCCTGGGCGCGACTGTCGGAAACCATCACGCGGAGTGATTCCGCGGCGCCGTGACCGAGCCTGGCGCGCTGCACGCCACGACCGACAGGCGCTTCCCGTGGTATTGTTCACGCGCACACGCCACGTAACCAAGCGCGTGACGTGCCCGCCACCGCGCACCTCCGGAGAGCGTCCATGAGCGTCAAACTCGCCGTGCTGGTCACTGCGCTGCTGATCATGCCAGCAACACGGCTCGGCAGCCAGACGCCAGCCGGAAGCGTATTCCGCGCCGGTGCTGCCAAGGTGGATGTCACACCGTCGGCGGCTGAGCTGCCGAAAGGATACCTCGGTGTGCTCGATCGCATCTTCGCGCGGGCGTTGGTCGTCGACGACGGTGCGCAGCGGATGGCGCTGATCACGGTGGACGCCGGCGGGATCCCCGACCCGCTCTGGCGTGCGGTGACCGCGCCGTTGTCAGCGAAGCTCGGCATTCCGGCGCGCAATGTGTTCATCACCGCCACACATTCGCACAGCGTACCGTGGAACACGCCGATTCCCGCGCTGGCGGACAAGATCGTGGCGGCGGTCGAACTGGCGAGCGGGAGGCTGCAGCCGGCGCGTGTCGGCTACGGCACCGGCGTTTCGTACCTGAACGTCAATCGCAACATCATCGACCCCACCACGCACCGATGGTGGGAAGGCCCGAACTACGACGGTCCATCCGACAAGACGGTGGCCGTGATCACGGTCGAGACGCCCGCTGGTGTGCCGATCGCCGTGTACTACAACTACGCCATGCACGCCGTACTCGCGGGTGCTCTCGATCAAGTGAGCGGCGATGCGCCGGGCGCCACGTCCCGATACATCGAGGACAACTTCGACGATCGCGTGGTCGCGCTCTGGTCGGAGGGTGCAGCAGGTGACCAGAACCCGGTGTTCTTCAACCAGACGTACGAGCTGCGCGACATCCGGATCAAGGAGTATGCCGCGCGTGGCGTCGACATCAGCAACGCGATGCCGCCAGGTGGCCAGGGGTTGGATCGCAACAACGCCCGCGTTGCGAAGCTGATGTCGCAGCAGCGACAGATGGTGGTGTCGATGGGCCAGATGCTCGGAGAGGAAGTGCTGCACGTGATGCGCGGCATCAAGGCGGCGGTTCCAACTGCACCACTCTACGCCGATCAGCGGACCGTGGTGTGCCCGGGTCGCGAACGAACTGACTCCGGCCGGGCCGGTTTTCCGGGCACGTACAAGGATGCGGCGCCGATCGAGATACGACTCAGCCTGATGATGATCGGCGATGTCGCGATCGGCGGAGTGAACGCCGAGGTGTTCAACCTTGTCGCGCAGCGCCTGAAGCGGCAGTCACCGTACGCGCACACGATGATGGCGACGCTGACGAACGGGTGGGCGCGATCCGGCTACATCCCGAACGACGCGGCATTCGGCTTCAACATCTTCGAGGTCTTATCGTCGACCCTCAAGCCGGGCTGTGCCGAGACGGCTATCGTCGACGGGATCGCGGAGATGTTTCCCGCGCTGCAACGCGGCGGCGTTCCGGCAAAGGCGGGCAGTCCGGTGCCGTGAGTGCGGCTGGGAGCCGGCGGCGACATCGGCGCGAGCACGGCGCGATTACCTCGCGTAGCGTCCCCTGATACTGCCGCCATGAGCACGAATCGCCGAAGTCGTACTCGCGTGAAGTGGCGCCCTCGGTCGAGCCAAGCTGCACTGGGGGCTGTCTCAGTGCCGGTGCCGCCGTCGCCTCCTTGGGAGATCACGCAGGTTGCCTCGCCGCTCCGCCTCACCCGTTCGGAGGATGCAGCCGGTTACAGAACGCGACTATGTGTTATGACGTACGCGTTCGCGTGTCGCCGGTCTCCATCCCGCTCCTCTCGCCCGACTGCCGATGTGCAGCCTGCGGACCGCTGGCGTGTTGACGGGCATGATTCGTGAGCGTCCTCTCGGGACGACTGCACACCTCATCGCCACGTCATGACATCACGGAAACTGCTCCTCGCCGCGGCGCTCGTCTGCTCCGCGGCCCCTGCGGACGCCCACGCGCAGCTCGGTCGTTTCGGCCGCGGCTCCAAGCCTGACAGCGCATCACTGGCCAAGGCGCGCGCCGACAGCGTCGTCAAGGCCCGCGCGGACAGTACCGCCAAGGCAAATGGCGACACCACAACCACACCGGCAGCTGCTCCCCGAAAGCGGGGCTTTTCACTGGGCGGGATGGTAAGTGGCGCGACGAGCCGCGTCGTTGGCACGATCGCCTCGGTCGCCGGCAATGTCATGACGGGTAGCACCGCCGACCTCAGCACCGTCGTGCCGCTTGTCTATCGCGTCTCGAACACCTGGCCGAAGTCGCTCGGTACCATGGGAACGAAGATCATTCCCAACTGGGGCGACGGCGGCGGCGACATGGTGACCGTGAACTTCACACAGCGCACGGGCGGCATGATGTCGAAGATCGACGGCACCGTGACGGTGGACGGTCGCACGGCCGACTATGCGACAATGGGCGTCTACTCGGCATTGGCACCGGCAACCAAGGGAACCCGCCGAGTCGAGGTCACCACGACGACGGGGCAAAAGGCGGGCTTCACGATTCCGGCGCCGCACGGCACACTGCGCGTCGTCACCATCAACGGACAGGCCAATCCCGAGACGATCGACGTGACGAAGGATGTCACGATCCAGCTCGCCGGTGTGACGGCTGCGGATACGTCCCCAATCGTCGTGAAGGTCATCACGAGTGTGCTCGGCCTGCGCGAATTCTACGATGCGTATTACGTGAAGCCCGGCGCAACGGTGACGGTGCCGGCGGCGGCCTTCCGGAACCTGAACATCGCACCAGGCAACGTGAAGGCCGGAGCGAACCTCAACGACAGCTACCTGCTGGTGAGTCGTGAGCGCTGGGAAACTGCGCTCGAAGCGACTGGCGCATTCGCCGGCCTGCAGATCATGACCTCGGAGAGCGATGGGCGCATGTTCCGCGCCTCGCCGTCGGCCGACATGAACACCGGGATCACGACGAAGGCCGAGCTATCACTGCCCGGCGGGAAGCTGGAGTACTCGCTGTTCAAGCCGGGTGCATTCGCGTCACGCCCGATCACACAGGCCACGAGCATCGCGGTGCTGTCGTTCGCGGTGCGTGGCAAGACGTACCTGAGCAAGAGCCGCACGACCAGCACCGCCACCACCCGCACCACCGAAACGCGCACGCTGCGATTCCCGCAGTTGCCGGACGCGGTGTGGGACGTGGCGCTGGGAGAACTGTACGATGCGCTGAGCCCAGTGTTCGTATCGGAGCTTGGCGCAACCATGCTTCCAATCGACAAGGTCGTCGCCTCGCCGGCGTATCAGTCGCTGTCGCCTTTCTCAAAGGACGACGAGACCACCGACGTGCAGTTCACGCATAGCTACAAGGGCACGACCCTGCTCTCGGCTGTCCTGCCAGTGTCCGTGGGTTACGGCTGGAATCGGGTGGACTCGCGGATCATGCGTGAGACTGGCGCCAACACGCTGCTCAAGGTCACGCTCGATCTCGAACTGAGCGAGAAGGATGGAGGGAGCATGATTCCGACGCTCGCCTTCGAGATGATCGGTGCACCCAACGGTCACTCCGCCGCGACGAAGTTCGTCACCGGTACGATCACGGGCGCCGGCCGACCGCTGAAGAAGAACGAGGCCGTCACACCGGCCGTGCTGCGCGAAGTCATGCGCACCGCCGACTTCGCGTCGGCGCTGCGCACGGCGCTGAAGGACTTCAAGGCGAAGGAAGCGGCCAACCGTGACTACCAGGTGCTCTGGTCAGGTCGGTGATTCCGGTGTGATTCCGGTGACAGTGCACTCATTGTTACACAACGAGTGCACTGTCACCGGAATTGCCAATGAGTGCACTGTCACCGGAATTGCCGGTGTCGGCGGCCGTGCGGCCGCACGCTCGAACTCGGTAGTAACTTGCCCGTGATATCGGGCGCACACCCCCGCCAGCACGACAGTTTTCGGCTCGCGCCGTATCATCGGCAGACAGTTTTTTGGCTCGCGTCATATCATCGAAAAGGGAGAGCATGCACCGCACCGAGGCCAGCGTGATGGATGCTGCTCACGCCGCGCTCCGGACGGAGGGCAACTCGCTGGTCGTCGTGATCGGTGGCGCTTGGTCGCTCGAGCAGGCTCAGCCACGTTTCGACGCGCTCGTCGGCAGTAGCGCAATCGGAGAGCCAGGGCTTCGCAGGCTGACGTTCGATGCCACGGAGCTCGGACCATGGGACAGCAGTCTCCTGATCTTCCTGGTGCAGTGTCAGCGCTACTGCGACGAACACGGGCTCGAGTGTGACCGCACTGGGCTCCCTGAACGGACTGAGCGGCTCCTTGCGCTCGCGAATGCGGTCCCCGACAACGTGCAGCCCGATCCGCCCCCGCGCGCGTGGTTCGTGACCCGTCTCGGCACCGCGGTGCTCGGCGCGTCGCGCAGCGTAGTGACCACGATCACCTTCGTCGGCGAAGTCGCGCTGTCCTTCGCGAGGCTGTTCACGCGCAGCAACCACATGCGGTGGCGCCAGTTCTGGGTCGTGGTGCAGATCAACAGTTCGGGGGCACTCCCGATCGTGACGCTGATCGCGCTGCTCATCGGTGTGATCATCGCCTTTCTCGGCGTGGTGGTGCTCGAGCGGTTTGGCGCGGGCTACTACGTTTCCTATCTCGTCGGCTTCGGGATGCTGCGTGAAATGGCGGCGCTGATGACGGGTATCATCATCGCCGGCCGCACCGGTGCGGCCTTCGCGGCCGAATTGGGCACCATGAAGGTCACCGAGGAGATCGACGCCTACACGACGCTTGGTGTGTCGCCGATCGACCATCTCGTGCTGCCCCGCATCCTGGGGCTGTTCCTGATGATGCCCCTGCTCACGCTCTACGCCGATTTCGTCGGCATTGCGGGTGGCATGCTCGTGTCGCGGGCGCTGCTCGAGTTGTCGTACACGCAGTTCATGAACGGTTTGCTGGCAGCTGTCACGATCTCCGATGCACTCCTCGGCCTCCTGAAGGGCACCGTCTTCGGACTGATCGTTGGCTTTGCGGGGTGCATGAAAGGCCTGCAGGGCGGTTCCGACGCGAGTGCCGTCGGGCGCGCCGCAACCGCCGCCGTCGTCCTCGGCATCACGCTTATCATCGCGGCCAACGCGGTCATCGACTGGCTCGCGGCCCTGCTCAAAGTATGAGCGACGAAACGCCGGCAATCGAGGTCCGCGACCTGACCATGACATACGGCGATCGCATCATCATGCAGGACATCAATTTCACCGTGGCGCGCGGCGAGGTGTTCGTGCTCATGGGCGGCAGCGGCAGTGGCAAGAGCACGCTGCTCAAGCATCTCATCGGTCTCAAGTCACCCGCACAGGGGTCGATCCTGTTCGAGGGCAAGGCGTTCGACATCACCGACGACACGGCGCGCAGCCGCGTGCTGCGCCGCATCGGTGTGCTGTACCAGAACGGTGCGCTCTGGAGCGGGCTCACACTGGCCGAGAACGTTGCGCTGCCGCTGGAGGAATTCACGGAGCTCGATGCGCGGGCGATCGCCGAAACCGTGTCGTTCAAGCTCGCGCTCGTGGGACTGCGCGGCTTCGAGGATTTTTATCCGTCGGCCATCAGCGGTGGCATGCGCAAGCGTGCCGCGCTGGCACGTGCCATCGCACTCGATCCCGACGTGCTCTTCTTCGACGAGCCGTCGTCGGGGCTCGACCCGATCAGCGCGAGTCGGCTGGACGACCTGATTCTGGAGCTCAAGGCAAGCTTCGGCACGACCATCGTGATCGTGACACACGATCTCGACAGCATCTTTCGCGTCGCGGACCGGGCGCTGTTCCTCGATATCGACACGAAAACCGCGACGGCTCTCGGCCCGCCGGCGGAGCTGCGCGACCATCCGCCCAACGCGCAGGTGCATCAATTTCTTACCCGTAGCAGCAAAGGTGCTTCATGAGCATGCGCGCCAACCCGACCGCCATCGGTTTCTTTCTGCTTGGTGGGCTGGTGATCGCGATCGCCGGTACGTTCGTGCTCGCGTCGCCGACCTGGTTTCAGGATCGCACGACGTTCATCAGTTTCTTCCCCGAGTCGGTGAACGGACTTGCGAACGGTGCGCCCGTGAAGTTCCAGGGGGTGCCGATCGGCCGCGTGACGGCGATCAACATCGAGATCGACCGGTTAGACGACTCGTTCCAGGTGCCCGTCGAGTACGAGATCGACCTGCCGCGTCTCACGACGCCGCGCGGCACGTTCGTGGATCTGTCCGACACGCTGGTGCTTCGGCAACAGGTCGCGAAGGGGCTCCGCGCACAGCTGCAGATGGAGAGCTTCGTGACAGGCGTGCTGTACGTCGAGCTCAGTTATCGGGCTGATTCCACGCGGCCCAAGCTCGAGAAGAGAAAGACCGCATGGCCAGAGATTCCGATCACTCCGTCGCTCATGGCGGCGATCGGGGGCGGTGCCGGCAGCCTCTTGGGCGAAGTGATGAAGGTCATGAACCGGGTGAATGGCATGCTCGGTGACGTGAACGTGCGCGAGGTCAACGCGGCGGTGGTGAAATCGGCGAAAGCGGTTCAGCAGCTGGTCGAATTGCCCGAGCTGCGCGCAACGCTGAGGCAGATGCCCGGCGCCACGGCGCAGCTCAACAGCACGATGGCCGAGGCGCAGAAGTTGGCCGAGCGCGCCACGCAGGCGATCGACCCGATGCAGACCCAGGTCACGGGTGTGTCCACGGAGGCGATCGCCACGCTGCAAGCGCTGCGCACGACGCTTGACGAGACACACGGACTGCTCTCGGCCGACACCGGGCCTGGCTATGAGCTCACCGGCGCGCTCAAGAGTCTGCGCGAGGCCGCGGATGCACTGAAGGTCCTCATCACCGCGCTTGAACAGAATCCCGATATGCTGCTCCGCGGCAAGAAGCCGCCGCAGTCCCGATGAGACGGAGATGACCATGCGAACCCACGCCCGTATTGCCTGCTTGCTGACGCTCGTCGTTCCCGTCGTGCTCACCGGCTGTTTCAAGCTCGCGCGCGAGTCGCCAATGCTGCGGTTGTACGCGCTCGGCGAAGGGTCAGCGAGCGGACTGCCGACGCCCCCGGCCGGCGCGCCCTCGGTGGGGGGCGAGGCATTCCGTATCGGCCTGCGCCGCGTCGAGATGGCGTCGTATCTGTCCGTGCCCTCCGTCATGATGCGGCGCGGCGCAAACGAGCTGATCGTCTCGCAGTTTCACCGATGGGGCGGGGATCTCGATCAGGGCATCAACCGCGCGGTCGGCGCGTATCTCGCGGGATCCCCACGGATACGCTCCGTGGACGTCGCGCCATGGACGGCGCGCGTGCGGCACGACCTGCTGGTGCAGCTGCACGTCACGCGCTTCGAGGGCGTCGTCGCCGACTCTGCGGCGCGCGATGGTCGCGTCCACGTGATGGCTGGCTGGGACATCATCCGTCCCTTCGACGGTACAGTGATGGTGCGAGGCAGCACTGACGATCGTGGCGCGGCGTTTCGCGTAGGTGACTATGCCGGTCTCGTGACCGGCCTCGATGCGGCGTTGTCGCGCGTGGCGCGAGACATCAGTGCATGCCTCGCGCGATTCCCCAACGATTCCACGCCACCGGCGAGCTGCGCGACTTTCTAGTTCGACCCGCACGGTCGGTGTTGCGATCTGCGGGCGATTCGTGCAAGGGTTCGAGTGCCACCGGTGCCGCCTGCATGCGAGCCGAACAGGCCGAGCGCTTCGGACGTGCGTGTTCTGGCCATCATCGCGTCGGGCGAGGTTTTACGGACGGTTTTGCTGGTGACTTCTTCACGGGGGACTTCGTGGCGGTCTTCGTGGCGGCCTTCGTGGCGGCCTTCGTAGCGGTCTTCGTGGCGGTCTTCGCGGTGGGTCGCGTTGCCGCGACGGAGGTGGAAGTCCGCGCCGGTGTCTTCGTGGCTGTCCCTGCCGACGCCTTCGATTTCGCAGGCGCCTTCGCCTTGGGCGTCGGCATCGCCTCGGCTGTCAGGAGCAAGAGTCGCTGGAGCAGCTCGCGGTCGTCGATCTGCTCGGTGATGCAGAAGTGTGGCTTGGCGCCCGAATAGGGCGGCTGCAGGTCGACCGCACCAAGCAATGCGGCTCCCATGGGTGTCGGCTTCACGAACAACGTGTCATCACAGACGAGTGCGACGACCTTGCCATCGACGTAGAGCGCATACTCACCGAACATCTTGCGGGCAGTGATGCGCTGCGCGAGGCCGGACTGCGCACAGATGAAATCGACGGTTTGCGGGGTCGTGGACATGCATTACAAGCTACGGCGTCTCGTGCGTATCCGGAATTCGAGTGACGACGACTCCCGCTGCTGACCGCCGCTCACACGCGAATCGTCTCCGTGAGCCCACGCGACGCCGTTGGTTTCACCGGGCTGCATCTCCAGTCGGCTAACCCTTCGTGATCTTCGAAATCGTCTTGCCGACCGACGACGAGGGTGCATCCATGTCCGACATCGCAAATTCAATGGCGGCCCTGACCAGCGCCTTCACCTTCGGATTCCGATAGTCGCTGGCCTGCGTCACCGGCACATGTCGGATCAGGTTGCCCGTGCCTTCGAGCAATTTGTGAGAGTCAGGTAACCGCGTGCCCTTGTTGAAGCCGAGGTTGACGTGCTTGGTGTAGATCGGAAGCATGCAGTAGGCGTCGCCCAGTTTGTCCGACACCGAGAAGACAGCGGTCAGCGCGTGCGTGTGATAGAGCAGTTCGTTCGCCGCGGGATGCAGTTCAAGGATGAAGGTTCGGAGATCGGAGAAGAGTTCGATCAGCTCGGGCTGCTTGCGACCGAGCAGCACGCGGAAGGCCGGGTGAATCGGTCGGGGCGGCGTCATCGGGTCCTCGGGATGATCGTGGCCGGCACACTGCCGCTTGCGTCCGGAGTCTGGGAGCTCGCTGGAACGCGCGAAGTTCGTACAGAGAACCTGATGCGGTGCGAGCCTGGCATCAACCACAGGTGGTCGGCTGATCCGGCGTGCGTCGGAACTGGACCAGCATGGCCGACGGGACCTCAACCCTTTGTGGGGGGACGTCGCTCATTGAAACCGTGGGCAATCCAGTGCTCGTGCGTGACAACGGCGCGCGCAGGGCGCCGCGCTTCTCACACCGAGCCCGGCCGGCGTGGCGCCGCGGCTGTCGGTGGTGTGCCGACCCGATGGGGAAAGTGGACCCCGGCGCCGCGCCTGCGGTGGGGGCTGGCGGAGACCCTCGAGCGGAAAAGTGCGGCTGATCCGAAGCTAAAGAGCGGCAATGAGCCGGTTTTGCGCGGAATCGGGTGCTCCACTGCAACGGAGACGCCCCGTCCCGGATCCGACCCACACCGCATCGAGGGAGTTCGCTACATGAACCGCTGCATGTCGACACTGTTTCGCGCCACGACTGTACTGACGATCGCTGCATCCGCCATTCAGGCGCAGCAACGGATGGTGACGGTCACGATCACCAACCTCGCGAAGCCGAACAGCATCAGCTTCGCGCCACTGCACCTCGGCTTCCACAATGGCGCGTTCGACGCCTTCAATATCGGCAACCCGGGCGGCCCCGGCATCGTGTCAGTCGCTGAAGGCGGTGCTGGTGGCCAGTGGCAAGCCGACTTTGCCGCCGCGGATCCGACGGCGAACCGCGGCACGATCGGCGGGGCCCTCACGCCGGGACAGTCGCGCAGCCAGAGCTTCATCGTCAATGCGGGGATGAACCGGTTCTTCTCGTTCGCGTCGATGGTCATCCCCAGCAACGACTTCTTCATCGGCAACGACAATCCGCAGCAATACCGCCTCTTCGATGACGCGGGAAATCTGCTGATCAGCAGCATCACGCAGACGGCCGGTCAGATCTGGGACGCTGGGTCTGAAACCTTCAGCGTCGGGGGCGCGGCGTTCCTGGTCAACGGCATGAACGACGTCCGCACGCCGCAGAACGGCGTCGTCTCGTTCAACTTCGCGGAACTGATGGGCTTTGACGGCCAGATGACGGCCGCTGGCTACGTCTTCTCGAGTGGTCTGGCCGCCACCGATGCGGTGTATCGCATCGATTTCACCGCGTCGTCCGTCGTGCCTGAGCCTGCGACCTACGTGCTCTTCGGTTCGGGCTTGCTGATGCTCGGCGTCATCGCGCGACGGAAGCGCATGTCTGCCTGACTCGCCGCGTTACCGAACCACTTGACACGGGAACGCTACACGTTCGGCGCCCCGCGACGTCGCAGCGACGCGACGTCGCGGACACCATCGCCCTGCAGCGCCAACACCTGGTGCTGGAGGGCGATCGTGTCCGCGGTGTCGCGTGCATCGCTCTCGTCAGGTCACTATCGGTACCCATCACCGATTCGCCACCTGGATGCCGCTCGATAGATTGTGTCGAGCAACGCTGTCTGTCGGAAATCTGGAGCACCACAGTTCCGGACCCGTGGCGGAACGCCCCGGCTCGCAGCGCTTTCCACCAGTGCGAGGTTCGGGTGTCCGAGGTCGATGACTCCGTCACCGGATTGATCCGGGCGTGGGGCGATGGTGACACGAAGGCCGGCGACCAGCTGTTCGCGCGCGTCTACGATGAACTGCGGCTGATCGCGCGACGGCTCCGTCGGCGGAATGCCGCCCGTGGTGATCACACGCTCGAAACGACCGCGCTCGTGCACGAAGTCTACCTGCGGCTGGCGGGCGCCGGCTCGCTTTCGGTTCAGAACCGTGGTCACTTCTTCGCCGTCGCAGTGCGGGCCACCCGGCAGATCGTCAGCAACTATGCCCGTGACGCACAGGCACTCAAGCGTGGCGGCTCCGCGGTCGTCGACACCTTTGATGGTGCGCTGGCCGAGAAACTCGGTGTCGTGCCGGATGATCTGGTCGATCGCGTTGCGGCGCTCGATGCGGCGCTGCTACGTCTCGAGCAGTTGCATCCGCGGCCCTGTCGCGTGGTGGAGTGCCGCTACTTCGGGGGATTGTCCATCCCCGAGACCGCGCTCGCGCTCGAGATCTCTGAGGCGACCGTGAAGCGCGACTGGGCCGTCGCACAGGCCTGGTTGCATCGTGCGCTGCGTGACGCCGACACCACGAACCATGGTTGAACCGCCAGAGGCTCGCGCGAGCTGGGAGCGGTTGAGCAGCGCGTTCGAGCTCGTCATCTCGTTGCCGACGTCGCAGCGCGCCTCGTACCTCGCGACGACGTACGGGTCCGACGCAGCGTTCCGCGCCGAGCTCGAATCGTTGGTCGCCGCGCATGACGGCGCGACAGCATTTCTCGACGAACTGCATGCGGACATCATCCAGCCCGCGCTGGCACATGATGACCTGCGCGACACGCAGTCTCCGGACCACGATGCGCCGCGCACCGACGTCGTCGCGCCCGGGGACCGCATCCGGCACTTCGTCGTGCACGAGCGGATCGGCAGCGGCGGTGCGGGCATCGTCTATCGGGGGCGCGACACACTCCTCGAACGCGACGTGGCGATCAAGGTGCTCGCGCCATCAGTGAGCGGCGATGCGGTGGCTCGCGCACGGCTCGTCCGCGAAGCGCAGGCGGCGTCGCGACTCGATGACCCGCACGTCTGCGCCATTTACGCGATCGAATCGACGGCCGACGGTGCACTCTGCATCGTGATGGCCTTCTGCGCCGGTGGCACGCTGCGCGATCGCTTGCGCAGTGGCCTGCTGACACTCGATGACGTGATGACGATCGCGAATCATCTCGCACGTGGCCTTGCCAGCGCACACCACGCCGGGATCGTGCATGGTGACATCAAGCCGGCGAATGTCGGCTTCGGTGAGGGTGATGTTGCGCGTCTGCTCGATTTTGGTGTCGCCGTGCATGAACACGAGGCGGCATCGCTGAGCGGGCAGGGGCTGATCGGGACACTCCCATACCTCGCCCCCGAGCTCTGGCGTGGCGCCCCGCGCAGTGCGCGCGCCGACGTGTGGGCGCTCGGGGTCACGTTCTTCGAGATGGTGACCGGTCGGCGCCCGTTCACCGGGGCCGACCCGGAGACCCTCGCCGCCGCGATCATCGACGGGCCGCTACCGCCGCTCGCACGCCTGGATGGAACGACTCCGACGCCAGCCTTTGCAGCCGTGATCCGGCGCATGCTGAGCGCCGCACCCGATGACCGGCCCGCCGACGGCGCCGCCGTCCTCGCGGCGTTGCAGGCGATGCCAGGGACCACGGTGCCCGTGCGCGACGTCCAACTGCCACCTGACAGCGAGGCAGCACGCTCGCTCCCGACGTCGGCGCACCGTACGCGTGGTGTTCGCACGCCGCTCGTTGCCCTCACCGTCGCGGCGGCGCTGGCTGGTGCGGCGTGGTGGACGCGGCGAACGCCCGCCGCAGGCGTGTCGCCGCCAGCGGTGGAAGTCGTGCGAACCGACGAGCCGTTGCCGACGCTCGCCATCCTTCCGTTCTCGACGCGTGGCGGCAGTGACATCGCGTACCTGCGTGAGGGGATGGTCGACCTGCTCACGCCGGCGTTCGATGGCACGGGCCTCGTCCGCGGCATCGATCCCAACACCATCATCGGCGCGGCGGGCACCGATGGGGCCACGACGCTCGATTCCGCAGATGCGCGTGCGCTTGCGGTCCGCGTGAAAGCCCATCGATACGTCGTCGGGAGTCTCGTCAAGAGCGGCCGGATGCTCAGCTTCCGCGCCTCGTTGCGCAGTATCGACGGCCGTGAGATCGGTCGCGCCTTCGCTGCCGTGGACGATACGGCCAGCCTGGCGCGAGGCGTCGACGCGATCGTGCGCCAGCTCATCGCCAGCGCACTGCTGGCGCCCGCTGATACTGTCGCCGGCATCGCCGCGGCGACGACATCGTCATCGCGCGCATTGCGCGCCTTCCTCGACGGCGAGCGCGAGCTTCGCGATGCGCGCCCGGCGGCAGCCGTCGAGAACTTTCAGCAAGCGGTGGCGGCCGATTCGCAGTTCGCGTTGGCATGGTATCGCCTCGCCCGCGCCGCCCGCTGGAACGAAGTGGAATCCCTCAGTTCATCGGCGGCCCAACGTGCATACGATCTGGCGAGCACCTTGCCGCCGCGTCAGCAGGCGTTGATCCGCGCCTATCACGATCTGCGCTTCGGTAGCCCGACGGCTGCCGAGCGACGGCTGGCGCAGATGGTCCGCGACTATCCGACTGATGTCGAGGCGTGGATGCTGCTCGGCGAAACGCAGTTCGGCAGCAATCCCTATCGCGGCCGGTCGATTCAGGATGCGGGCAAGGCATTCCAGTCGGTCATGGCGCTCGATCCGCGCAATCGCGAAGTGACGGTGTACCTGATGGATCTCGCTGCCAAGGCCAATCGGCTCGGCCAGCTCGACACGCTGTACAGCATGTACTTCAGTCCCAACAGCGCCGGTGAGCAGCCAGGCATCCGTGCGGCGTACATGGCGCTCTACCGCCGACGCATCGCTGGTGCGCCGGCGAACACGCTTCCGGTCGACCTGCGCGATGACCCCGCTATCGCCCGCGTCGGTCTGCAGCGCATCGGGAACGACTTGCGCGATCGCTCAGCAGCGCGTGCCTACGCCAACACCATGGCGGCAGCTCCCACCCCCGACACGCGGGCGGAAGGACTGCGGGCCCTCGCGGCACTGGATGTCGCCGACGGCAACTGGGTCGCGGCCTCGTCGCGGTTCCGAATCGCCGAGGGGCTCGATCCGGCACGCGGTGTGGACGATCGCGCCTTCTTCGCGCTGGCGCCATCCGTCACGATCGCCGTCGACAGTCTTCGCTCGCTGCGCAACGAACTCCTGACACGCCGCGTCACCCCGGTGGATGCGGGCAGTGGGCTCACGGGACGTGAGCAGCGCGACGTGCGGGAATATCTGCTCGGCATGCTGAGCATCCGGATCAGCGATTCGACCGGGTTGGCCGGAGCCCTCCGTGCGCTGGCGACGCGATCAGCGACACCCTCGCGGGTCGCAGCGCCATTGCTCGCCGCGCTGACGGGCCACCGCATGCTGCGCGGCGGCGACGTGGCCGGCGCGCTTGGCGCGTTTCAGCAGGCGATGCTCGACCTCCCGACGTCGTTGCGCGCACGGCACCCCGTTCTCAGCCAGTATCCCGAGCGCCTCGCGCTGGCCGACTGCCTGCATCGGAGCGGCCGGTCCAGTGAGTCGCGTGAATGGTATCGCGCGCTGCTTGAGGGGCCGGGCGTCACCGGCGTGCCCTTCGCTGCAGCGGCCGCCGCCGGGCAGCGAGGCTCCGGCGGCTCCTGAGGAGGACTCGCGCAGATCGCCGAGGCATGCACCCGTGCCGGTGCTCCTTCTACACATCAATGGAATCGTACTGGCTGCGCCACGGCGTCACGACCCGCCGCTGGCCGGAAGCACGACTTCCGCCATCGCCACGTTGAACGGATCACACCAGATGATGATGTGTGTGTAGCGTATGCCCGCTGGCACCTGAAACGAGTACGACTGCGCGCCACTGCGGCTGCGCAGCGCACCGATGCGCAACGGCTGTCCTCCGTTCGGATTGCTTTGCGTGTTGAGGTACAGCGTGGGGCCGGGGGCCTGTCCGATGCTGAAATCACTCGACAGATCGAGCCGGGCCGTGGTCCCGTCGATGGTCAGCGTGGCCGTACCGGTGACGGCGTAGCCGGTACGCACCCAGCGCCCGGACACTCCGGGGCCGATCGTCATGCTGCCAGCGGGATCGAGTGGCACCGCGTCGGGCGCCGTCGGCGGTGAATCCGCGCGACAGCCGAGCACGAGGAGCGTGACGGCCAGCGCCGAGAGGTAGGGATGTCGCATCGTCGTTCGGGCAGAGGGTGATGGGCGAAAAACATGCACGGACGTTCGACGTGGATCGCGGCACCGGAGCGTACGGATTGGCCTGGGGTTCATGGGGCTCGCTGGTTCCGCCCAGCGGTCGGACGTGTGGAACGACAACGGCGGATCAGTGCTGGCCGGAGGGCCGTCGGCGGGCGACCGCGTGGCGCAGGGCGGTGAAGGCGAGTCCGCTCCCAACGCGCGTCAGGACGAACAGCGCGGCGTCACCGCCCGAGCGACGCTCAGGGCGCCAGAGCAGCGAGGCAGCCGAGCCAAGTGTGAGCCCGGCGAGCCGTGCGACATCGGGGCGGGGTGCGCCGTGGGCGTTTCGCACGACCAGCGTACTGGCAATCGCGCACTGCGCGCGTGCCAGTGCGCCCGTCGGACACGAGACCTGGTCCGGCACCCACCCAAGGCGCTGGCTGACGGCGTGGTACGTGAGTGCCTGAATCGCCACGGCGCCCGACCGATCCGCGAGACGCTGTAACAGGCCCACGGTGGTCCGCGGCCACTGCTCCGGCGAGTCAATGGCCTGCGCGACGGCCGCGGCGGCACCGATTCCGCTGAGCACCCGGAGTCGGCTGGGGGGCATGGGGTCAATGTGTGACAAACGCGCCGGGTCCGGGCACGACCGCGCCATCGAGTCCATTGTGAAACGCGATGCATCTGTCACTGGTGACGTGTCGGTGGTGGCAACCAGCGGTGCCCGACGCTCGCAATGCACGCCCGACGACTGCCCCTTTGCGCCATCGGTGACGATCACACTGATTACCAGGATTCCAGTGATGGCAGATGTCAGACGCACGCGGTTCTCCTGATCGGGTTCGGTACCGGCGATCAGTACCTCCACTCGTCCAGAACCCGAATGCTGCGCAAACCGGCTCATCAGGTGACGCGCGCTGTCCATGACGTCGCACGGAGCTGTGGCGAGGGTACAGCCGGCGCGTGACACTGGGCTGCAACCGAACGAGCATCGCCCGCTTCATCGGCGACTTCCGGAAGGCCGCGCTGAACACGTTCTGGTCCAGCGCCACGATGTCTGACGCCAGCGTCTCGACATCCTTCCCTGCGATGAACGCCCGCTCCCGGAACGTGAAGTCCTACGCCAGTTCCTGCGAGCACTTCATGCTCCACGGGCAGACGGCCTGGGCGATGTGTCGGCATAACCGTTTTGAGATCCCGCTCAACGTAGGAGCCCGGACCGTCCGTCGGCGGACGCCGTCGCGGTGTGATGATTGCCTCACTCTCTGCGTTCTCACGCTGCCGGCAGGGCGTGCTTGCATCGGTAGCATAATAATGCTACTTTCGTTCTGGCGATAATCTCTGGTGTAATCCCGATGATGCGGGTGTACCGATGGTCCGTGAACTGACACTGCGCCAGGTGGGCGGGTCGATTGGTGCGACCATCCCGAAGGATATGGCCGACCGCCTCCACCTCGAGGCGGGCGACCGCGTACTCGCCATCGAGACTGCACAGGGGATTCTCCTGACACCGTTCGATCCCGACGTCGAGGCTGGACTCGCGGTCGCGGCCCATGCGGCGAAGAAATACCGCAACGCGTTGCGCGAGCTGGCCAAGTAGACCGGCGTCATGCGAGAGCCCCGCTGGGTGCCGCGTATCGTCGTGGATTCCATCCATCTCGATCAGCTGCGGGAGCACGGAGGGCTCGCCGGCGTCCGGGACGAGAACGCTCTCGAGGACGCGCTTGCTCGTGCACGGCAGCAGTGGTCCTACGAGCCGGCATCCGACCTTGCCTCGCTGGCGGCAGCCTATGCCTTTGGACTCGCGCGCGCGCATCCATTCAGCGATGGGAACAAGCGCACTGCTTTCGTCACGATGATGGCCTTCCTCGGACTCAATGGGAAGGAGCTGTCTGCGACCGAGGTGGATGTGGTGCAGATGATGGTCGCCTTGGCGGGAGGAGAAGTCACGGAGGCGCTGCTGGCCGACTGGATTCGCGCACGACTCGTTCCTTTGTCGCTGTGAATGACAGACCGTTGCGGCGAGCGTCATGGTGCGCGCGGCGATGCATGCAGCCCCGGCGGTCTCACTTCGTCGTGATCATGCCTCGGCATTGGTGAGTACGACCTCCGCATTCCGCCTGAGCTCCGCCAACTTCGCCCGCTTCATCGGTGACTCCCGGAACGCCGCGCTGAGCTCGCGGCTGCCGCGTCCCGACACGGGTCCCGCGTGTCTTCTGACGACCGCGTCATCGTGTGATGCCCACGGCATTTCGCAGCATGGCTCGCGCTTCCGTCAGCGGAGCAGTCGCCGTACTTGCTCCCGATAGCTCCGGCTCGAGGTCAGTCGGGTGCCGTCTCCCAGCGTGAGGTCGTACTCGCCATGGCCACAGGGTTCCAGGCGGCGAATCCGGTCGATCCGTACGACATGCGACCGATGCACCCGCACAAACTCCGCCGGGTCGAGCCGCGATGCGATGGCATTGAGCGACTCACGCACGAGATGCCGTCGCCCCGCGGCGAAGACCGCCACGTAGTTGCCCTCCGCCTCGACACGGTCGACGTCCGCGACGGCCACGAAATGCATCCCTCGCGCGTCGCGGATCACGAATCGCTTCGCATACCTGTCCTCCGATACGGCCCCAGTTCGTGCGTGGGAGGCGGAGCCCCCGGCGATGCCGCTGGCTGGCGCGGGCGCGTCGCCATGCAGGGCCTGCAGCGCGCCCCGAAGCGCCGCATCGGCCGCCGCGATGGCTGCGGCATCGGGGGCGTGGGACGGTGACCCGAGCGTCTCGAGCAGTCGCCGCATCGCCCGATCGAAGCGATCGATGTCGACCGGCTTCACGAGGTAGTCGACCGCATCCAGATCGAATGCACGGATCGCGTGCTCCTCGCTCGCCGTGACGAAGACGACGCATGGGGGCCGCTCCACCGACCATGGCGCTTCCTGGGCAAGAGCCTCCACCGTCGCGATGCCATCGAGGCCGGGCATGCGGATGTCCAGGAGCAGCACATCGGCGGGGCCGTTGCGGAGCGCAGCGAGAACCGCCGCGCCGCTTCCGCATTCCGCCGTGAGCTCGAACTCGGGATGTCGCGCAAGCAGCGCACGCAGGCGCGCGCGCGCGAGGGGCTCGTCATCGGCAATCAGCACCTTCCAGGAACCTCGATTTTCGGCGGCAAGACTCGCGCGCCGATCGCGCGTCGGTTCGTTCATGGATGCGCCCCGTTTCTGTGCGGTCCATCGATCAACGGCAGCGTCACCCGCGCGCGCGTACCGCCATCCGACGGTCGCTCCAGCACGAGTGAGGCGTGCGCGCCGTAGAGCTGCACGAGGCGATCGCGCGTGTTGCGCAGGCCGATACCAGTACCCGTTTCCGCATTCCCTCGACCGATGATCGACCCTGCCTCAGCGCTGAGACCCGCGCCATCGTCCTCGACGACGAGTTCAAGCCTGTCGCCCGCGCGTGTCGCGCTGATCTGCACGCGTCCGCCCGTTTCCCGTCCGCCAAGCCCGTGTTCGTAGGCGTTCTCGACCAGCGGCTGCAAGACCAGAAAGGGCACGCGTGCGCCGAGTGGTGCATCGGCCACGGCCCATTCCACGACGATGCGGTCACCGAAACGCAGTTGCATCAGTTCGACGTAGCGCGCCAACAACTCGAGCTCGCGCTCGAGCGCGTGCTCTTCTGCCCCCTCGTGCAGTATCTCGCGCAATAGAGCCGCGAAGCGGGTCAGCATTCGGTCGGCCGCCATCGGGTCGGCGTGCAGGAGGGTCGTGACCGCATTGAGCACGTTGAAGACGAAGTGCGGATGCAGTTGCGTCCGCAGCGCGGCGAGCCGCGCCTCGGCGAGCCCTCGGGCAAGGGCTGCCTCGCGCACTGCACGGGCTCGTTCCGCGCGGTAGTAGTGAGAGGCGTGGAGGAGCGCGACCATCACGAGGAAGACGGTGAAGTACGTGAGAGTCCGCGCGGCAGCGCTCGCCGCTACGTCGGGGACACCGGTGATCGCCACCACGACCGGGGTCATCACAACGTGCCGGAGCCAGGCGGCCGTCGCCGTGCCGAGCAGCAGGATGCCGGCGTTCCTCCACGGATGCGGGCGTCCCACCGGGAACCGGTGGACGAGGGACGCCAGCGGCGGTAGCAGTGGCAGGCAGGTCCACCACATGGCGAGTGACCAGCCGACCTGCTGCGCCCAGCGCGGATCCTCGCCACGGTCGAGGGCCGCGATGCTGCCGCGCAGCCCGTAGAGCAGGGCAAAGAACGTCGTCAGCACGACGGCCCCCACCGGGACGATACGCCGCTCCGTGGCCGACTCCGAAGAGCCGACATCCCCCAGTTCTTGCGCGCGTGTCGTCACCTTTGAGTATCCGGGGAGGGACTCGGTGCGATCAAGGGCATTGGGGACGGCCATTCCGCTCATGCGGCTGGGCTCAGCGTGGCGCGACAGGCTGGGCGCGGCGCGTGGCCGTCATCGGAACGCGCACGCCGCCGTGATAGTCCACGATGCCTTCCATCGTGCGTCCGTTGTCGGTCAGCCGCCCATGAAATCGCACATCGCCCTCCCGCGACGCAACGACCATCCGCACCGAGTCCCCGTCCACGGTGAGCAGGCGGATCGCCAGCGTGTTCGTGAGGTATGGCGTGAGCGAGCCAGCCCATCCCCGTTCGACGGGGCCGAGCGCGAAGAAGCCGGTGGACGGTCGGTCGCCTACGCGCATTGCGAAGTCCCAGAGCCCCTGCAGGTCAGGGCCGCTCGAAAGAATGGTCGTATCTGCAGCGGCCTGCGCGGGGCGCGTAACGGCCAGTGACCGTGTCGACTGCGCTCGCGCCGTCCCAGCTGCCAGCAGGGTGGCGGCCAGCGCGGCACCGGACACCGCCGAGAGCCTCGCACGCGCGACGATGGTGACGATCCATAGCAGTGGGCATGATGATGCGCTCCTGTTCGGGGTTGGGGATGCGCCGAACGTAGGTGCGCGCGGCAATCGGTGTCACCGCGAAGGGGCGACACGGACGCCGCACGGGACGAGTGGGTCGTTGCGAGCCGTAGGCCGACGTGCGTGCGTGGCTACGGGGCGCCAAAGTTTCGAGGGATCACGGCGCACTCCCCTTTCGCGCCACGAAACCGCATCGATGCGCATACGGGCGCACCTCGCTCGGCTTCTGGGGTGCTGCAATGCGCGGCGACTACGGCGTCGCGCTGGACATGTGCGCGTTCTTCTGATGTGCGCGTTCCAGGGGACTGGCTGCTGCTGCCTGCGACGAATCGTGTCGCGAATCAGCGGGGCGGTGGAACCGGTTGCTTGATGGCGCGCTGCTTGGCGCGAATGCCACTGACCGACGAATCGCCGGCAGCACTCGCGAGCACGATCGCTCGCGCGTATTCCGTGTGGGCCAGCAAAGTGTCACCAGCGGCTACCAGCGCGTCGGCGAACGTTTCGTGGGCGGCGGCAGACTGAGGATAGGCCTGCACGGCCCAGTTGAGAATGACACGCGCGGCGCCAGGCTTCTGCATATTCCGCAGCACGGACGCGCCCGATTGGAGGGCGAAGGACTCCGGGAGCAACGTATCCAGGCCGATTGCCCTTGCGCCGGCCGAGTAGCGCTTCGTCACGCCGGAGAATGCCGTGACGATGCTCGTGGAATCGGACTCGCCGTCAAGCTTGTTCATCGCGCTGACGGCCAAGCCGATCGGTTCGAAGATGAAGCGTAGCCCGTCAGTCAGGCTCACGAGCGGTGTGAGAGCGTGAGAGTCGTCCAGGTAGTGTCGCGACCGAAAGTCGAGCGAACCCAATGGTGGGTTGGATTCCAATGTCGCGATGAACTGCTGCGTCGGCTTGTCTATGCGCGGCTCGAACGCACCACTCGACACAAATAAGCGAAACGGCGATCGCAGACGCTTGATGGCATCGGCGAACGGCGCACCGAGCGCGCCATTGCTCCACCACAGCGACGGACTCATCGCAATCGCCGCTGCGTAGGGTCCGGGTCGGTTCGCGATCAGCTGCAATACGAAGAGCGCGCCAAGCGAGTGTCCGGCAATGACCGTGTACGGAAGGGTACGAAACCTCGCGCGTACTGCGGGCAGCGCCTCCGACTCGAGGA
Organism: uncultured Gemmatimonadaceae bacterium; assembly: GCA_963740355.1. Taxonomy (GTDB): domain Bacteria; phylum Gemmatimonadota; class Gemmatimonadetes; order Gemmatimonadales; family Gemmatimonadaceae; genus JACMLX01. Next base: position 1,861,308 of record CAVUDW010000003.1, on the reverse strand, counting down.
AGCGAGCGAAACGTTCCGGGCCCTCGCGTAATGCCGGATCTGCGACATTTGTCTGCATGGTTGCTGCGGGGGCAAGGTCTCGATTGCGCGTCGCACCATTCGGAATACCCACAACGAGCAGCCGCGGGATCGCTCCACGATCCTCGAGGAAGCGGATGTTCGCGACAGCGGCGTTGAACTGCGGCTCGTCATCCGCGTCGAGCAGCAGCAGCACCGCATGCGCCTCGGTACTCGTTCCGCCGTATGGTGGCGCGAGAATGACGCGTCGACTCGCACCGAGCACAGTCGAGTTGATCGAAATTTCCACTCGCCCGTCCGAACGTGCTCTCGACGATTGAGCAACGGCGGGCAGTGCGAATAACGCCGCGGCGATCAAAGACCGGACGAGCATGCTGATGGTCATCGGGCTGTCGGGTGAGAGAGGAGACGACGTCGAGTGTGACAAAGAGGCTGCCTGTCGGATGGGTCACGCGTGGCATGACGTACGGAAGTTTCAGTACAAAGTTCCTGCTCCGCGTCATGGAGGCGTATTCTCTCGCGGGCGAAGACGGCCTCGACCGGTTGGCCACGTAGCGTGGGGTCTGCGACTTGACTCGGAGCGTCGTGGAAACCGTGTCAGCCGGTCTGACGCACGCATTCCCGCGTGCCCGGTGGTGACGTCTCGTCCGGCCGCGCTCACACGGAAACCATCACTGGCGCAATGACTTCAGGCCACGAGAATGGGTCGCGCCTGACGAACGTCACCGTTCGGCATCGTTGGTGACCACCAAAGCCGCATTCCGCCGCAATCCAGCCAATATCGCCCGCTTCATCGGTGACTTCCGGAGCGCCGCGCTGAACTGCTCCCGATCCGGCGCGAGGATGTCCTGCGCCAGCGTGCGCAAGTCTTTCTCCGCGATGAACTCCCGCGCCCGTGTTGCGACTGCCCCATGACAGGCAAGCGCAGGTGTCGGGCGAGTATCTCGCGCCGGACCTGCTGCCGCAGGGCCGCATCGGCAGCCGCTTTTCGCGCGATCTTCGAGCGAAAGTCTCGGTACAAAGTGGCAAGGGTGAGATCGTGGTCAACGCCACTGACGTGCTGAACACGAATCAGGCGACGCACGATCCGCTTGACGAACTTTCAACTGCTGCGCACCGACTGCCTGGAGAGGCAGGTCGTTCGTGTCGGCTACACCCGCAAGTTCTGACGCTGAGAACAAACAGCGCGCGACGTCAGTGCGCCGGCAGCACCCTGTGTCCGATCGGTGAGACGATCGCGCCGAGCGCGAGACCGATGACGGCGGAGATTGCGGCCGTCACGAGCCAGGACACGGCACCCGCCATCGCAGGCACCGCGCCGCCTGCCAGCGCGCCGAGGTGCTGCACGAACTCCTCCGGCCCATGCACGCCGAGTTCATGCAGGCCGTGCGTGATGATGCCGCCACCGACCCAGAGCATCGCCAGCATGCCGACGAAGCCGAGCGCGGCCAGCAGCTTCGGCATCCCGACCACGATACCGCGACCGAGTGCGCGCGCGGCACCACTGCCCGTCTGCGCGAGATAGGCGCCGAAGTCGTCGGCCTTCACGATCAGCGCCACGGTGCCGTACACCAGCACAGTCATGCCGATGCCCACGAGCACCAGGACGACTACCTGCGTCACGAACGGCGCCGTGGCCACGGTCGCGAGCGTGATGGCCATGATCTCGGCCGACAGGATGAAGTCGGTGCGCACGGCGCCGGCGACCTTCGCCTTTTCGGATGCGGCGCCAGTCTCCGCCGTCGTACCCGCTGCGGAAGCGGTCGTCACCGTCTTGCCTCGTACCATTTCCATCACCTTCACGTAGCCTTCGAAGGCGAGATAGAGGCCGCCGAGCATGAGCAGCGGCGTCAGCAGCCATGGCGCCAGTCTGTTCAGCAGCAGGCAGACCGGCGTCAGGATCACCAGCTTGTTGACCAGCGAACCCTTGGCGATCTTCGCGATGATCGGCAGTTCACGGTCGGCCGCGTATCCGATCACGTAACGTGGCGTCACGGCGGCATCGTCGATCACGATGCCCGAGGCCTTGCCGATGGCTTTGCTGCCCTGCGCTGCGGCATCGTCCACGGAGGATGCGACGAGCTTGGCGAGGGCGGTGAGATCGTCGACGAGTGCGAGGAGGCCGGCGCTCATTGGGCGCTGGCGTGTGGAAGCGTCATGCGACGAAAGCTAGCGATTCTTTCGTATGACGCCGCCAGCCTAGGTGCTGCGCCCATACGGAATTCGCCGCATGGCGAACACGACGAATAGGACATTCCTAGTCACTTGCGACGGTATTGCCCGGGTCCATGGTTGACGGGTAGTCCGGCAGCATGCCCGTCGAAGCCATGCGGTCAGGGTCCATGATCGTTCCTCGATTCTGAACCCAGAACGCCAGACCATGCGCGCCGCCGGGCGCTCCCTGCTCGAGTTCTCCAGCACCACCGCGGCATCGCCAGCGTCAGCGCGTCTTTCCCGTCCAAAAACGATCGCGCCCGGAACGGCGAGTCCGTGAAAGATTCTGCGACACGGGAGGCGGGATCGTGCCACGAGCCGCGAGTTGCTGACGGCTGCTAACGTTCACACATGACGCACCGACTGCTCGCTCTGCTCGCCATTGTCGCGTTGCTCGTTGGCGCCACGCCGCTCTCCGGCCAGCAAGCCGACAGTGGACGCGTCCACGTCACCGTGCAGGAATCCATGGGAATGATCGCGGGCTTTCTCGTGCAGTCGGTCGGGCGGAGCGCCGTGAGCGATAGCGCTGGCGTTGCACGGCTCGTGCTGCCAGTCGGAAGCCATCTCATCACCGTCACGCGCATCGGTTTCGCCCCCATCCGCCTCACCACGCGAGTGGTTCGCGATAGCCTAGTCACCGTCATCGTGACCGCGACCATGAGCAACACGGCAATGGGCGAGATGGCCATGCAAATGCCGGAGGTGCGCGTGAGCGCGACGCGCATCGAACGTCTGGCCGGTGCATCGCCGATCCGCGTCGAAGTCGTCGACGAGATGGAAGTCGACGAGAAGACGCTGATGTCTCCCAGCGGCATCAGCATGCTGCTCAACGAAACGCCAGGGCTGCGTGTGCAGGCGGCAGCGCCCGGACTGGGCACGGGAAGCGTGCGTATTCTCGGACTGCCGGGCCAGTACACCGTCATGCTCGCCGATGGGTTGCCGCTCTATGGCGCCAGCGCGAGCGCGTTGGGCCCGCTCGACATCTCGCCGGTCGATCTGCAGCGCGTCGAGATCATCAAGGGCGCCGCGTCGGCGCTGTACGGCGGACAGGCGTTGGGTGGCGTGATCAACATGGTGTCGAAGCCACCCACCGGGCAGAACGAGCTGCTGCTCAATCGCCGCACGCTGGGCGTGACCGACGGCGCGACGTGGCTCAGTCATCGCTTCGGCAGGGGCGTTGGTGTGTCGCTGCTTGCAGCCGGCACGACGCAGGCGGCGCAGGACATCGACGACGACGGCTGGGCGGACCAATCGCGCGCGTCGCGGTGGAGCCTGCGTCCACGACTGCACGCGGTTGACTCGCGTGGGAGGTCGCTGTTCCTCACGGTGGGCGTCGGATACGATGATCGGGTCGGCGGCACCGTCGGCGGGGCGAACGCACCGGATGGGACGCCGTTTCGCGAAGCGCTTCGCAGCACGCGCGCCGACATCGGCGGAACAGCACGTCTTCCGATGAAGGGCGGCAGCCTGTCGATGCGGTTCGCCGTTGCAGGCAGCGCGAGGGCGCGGGCGTTCGGCCCGGGCGCACGCGAGGACGACGAGACCACGACAGGGTTCCTCGAGGTCACGCGCGCCTTCGATGCGGAGCGGCGCGCAGTCGTGCTGGGCAGCGTCGTGCAGCTCGACAACTACAAAAACGTACTGAACGCGACGTTCGATCATCGCTGGGTCATTCCCGGTGCCTTCGTGACGGCAGAACGCGGCGTCGGCCCCGTGACGGTCTCCGCGAGTGTTCGCGCCGACGCACATCCCGACGCGGGGCTGCAGCTCACGGAGCGCGTGGCGCTGCTCGCGCGTCCAGTGGAGGGATGGACCGTGCGCGGCAGTGTTGGCAACGGGTACGCGGCACTGACTGGACGGACTGAAGAGACGGAGGCGACTGGGCTACGTGGTGTCCGCGTGACGCAACCGCTCGATCCCGAACGCAGTCTCGGCGCGATGCTGGACATCAACGGCACGCTGCTCCGGGCTGAAGTCCTGCTCACCGTGTATGGCTCGAGCATCGCCGATGCCGTGCAACTGACTGACGGGGTGGGGACGGCAGGGGAGACGTTGCTACAGAATGCCCCAGCGCGCACGCGCGTCGGCGGCATCGAAACGCTCGCGGTCTGGCGCTTCTCCGGCGGAAAGTTCATCGCGAACTACGGCTACTCCCGGGGCAGTCGGCCCGATGCATTCACGGGGACGCGCGAAGCGATGCCGCTGCTGCCGCGTCATCGCGTGGGCGGTGATCTGATGCTCGAGCGCCCCGGTGTCTATCGCATGGGCATTGAAGGCACGTGGTTTGGCGCACAGCCTCTCGATGACAATCCCTTCCGCACCACGTCGAAGCCCTACGTGTACATGATGGCCATCGCGGCGAAGCAGTTTGGACCCGTCGAGCTGGTGGCCAATTTCGAGAACCTGCTCAACGTGCGGCAGACGGATACTGACTCCTTGGTACGACGTACGAGGGGCATGGGTGGCCGGTGGACGACCGACGTCTGGGCGCCGCTGGAAGGGTTCATGGCGAACGTGGCCCTCCGATATCGCTGGAAGTAGACTCCCGCGTTCGCATCCTCCAGTCGCTGGCGCGCATACTCGCCGCCGCCCGCATGGAAATTGGCGGAAGATGCCGCGCGCGATCCCTGCTGCGAGCGTGATGGCGCTACCCTTGAACGTATTCGCTTAGTCGACCGGCTCCATCATCAGGATCTCGCGCGCCAGCGCTCGCGAGTCGTCGCGCGACGCGCGCTCGGCGACGAGGTCGCACGGCGCAAACGCCGGCTCACGCAGCTCGGTCGTGAACTTCACATTCCACGGGCACACGCTCTGGGAGCTGTGTCGGTATACCCGTTTTGAGATCGGGCTGGAGACCGGCCGAAAAACAACCACGCTTGCCTCGCCGTCTCACGCGTGATACAATCCGGAATGGACAACATCTCCGTCCGAGAACTCCGCAATAACGGTGGCCGAGTCCTGCAGCGCGTCGCCGGCGGCGAGACGCTCACTGTCACGATGGACGGCCAACCTATCGCCGAGCTGCGCCCCATTCCGGGGCGCGGGCTCACAGCGGCCACGTTGCTCCAGCGGTGGCGCCGGCTGCCGCCTGTCGACGCGCAGCAGCTCCGGGCTGACCTGGACCGCGTGTTGAACGCCTCACTGTGGGCTGACGGGTGAGTCACGCGCGCGGCATCCTCGACACCAGCACGGTCATCATGCTCGGCCGACTGGATGATCCAGCGGTGCTCCCAGATCAACCGCTGATCACCGCGATCACGCTCGCCGAGTTGACCGTGGGGCCGCTGGTCGCGACGACGGATCGGGAGCGCGCGGCGCGACAGGCGCATCTTCAGCAGGCCGAATCTGATTTCGATGCGCTGCCCTTTGATGCCAGCGCAGCCCGTGCCTTCGGCCGCGTGGCTGCCTCACTCCGGCAGTCGGGACGGAAGACGGCGGCCCGGTCCTACGACGCCATGATCGCGGCAACGGCGCTGGCGCATGCGCTGCCGGTGTACACGTGCAATCCCGATGACTTTGCCGGGATCGACGGCCTCGAAGTGGTGGCTGTACCTGTTCCGACGCGCTGAACACCCTCTGGCACGAGCACGCCATGACGACCCTGGATCGCCTGGCTGCGGCCCTCGACGATCGCTATCGCCTCAACCGCGAACTCGGTCAGGGCGGCATGGCCACCGTCTACCTCGCACACGACCGGAAGCACGACCGCCCCGTCGCCATCAAGGTCCTGCGAAACGACGTGGCGGCCACCGTCGGCCGCGAGCGCTTCCTGCGTGAGATCCAGCTCGCTGCGAAGCTCAGTCACCCGCACATCCTGCCGCTCTACGACTCGGGCGATTTAGACGGCACCCTGTTCTACGTGATGCCGGTGGTGCAGGGGCGGTCACTGCGCGATCGCCTCGAGACCGAGCGCCAGCTACCCATCGCCGACGCGGTGCGCATCGCGAGTGCCGTCGCGGGTGCACTCGAGCACGCGCATCGCCTCGGCATCATTCACCGCGACATCAAGCCAGAGAACATCATGCTGCAGGACGGCCACGTGCTGGTGGCCGACTTCGGCATCGGGAAAGCGATCAACGACGCGCCGGGCGACACGCTCACACAGGTGGGCATGAGCGTTGGCACGCCGGCGTACATGAGTCCTGAGCAGGCCGTGGGTGAGGACGTCGACGGCCGCAGTGACCTCTACAGCCTGGGGTGCGTGCTGTACGAGATGCTAGTCGGCGAGCCACCGTTCACGGGACCGACGATACAGGCCGTGATCGCGAAGCGCTTCGTGCAAACGCCCCCTGAAGTGGCGGCGCTGCGCGAAGGCGTGCCGGGACCAGTCTCGCGCGCAGTGCAGCAGTCCCTCTCGCGCGTGGCCGTCGATCGCCATGAAACCGCCGCCGTGTTCATCGCGGCGCTGAACGAGCGGGAAACGCGCTCCAAGGCGCCGGCCGCGCCGGTCAAATCGTTGGCGATCCTGCCATTCGAGAACCTCAGCGCCGAGCCCGACAACCGCTATTTCGCCGACGGCATCGCGGACGATATCCTCGACGCGTTGGTCCAGATCGACGGGCTGCACGTCGCGGCGCGAAACTCCGCGTTCTCGTTCCGTGGCAAGGCGGTGGCGCTGACCGAGATCGGGGAGGTGCTGAATGTCGCCACGGTGCTGCAGGGCAGTGTGCGCAAGGCGGCCAATCGCATGCGCATCGCCGTGCAGCTCGTATCGGTGGCTGACGGCTATCACCTCTGGTCGGAACGGTTCGACCGCGAACTCACGGATGTGTTTGCGGTGCAGGACGAAATCGCGCAGGCCATCGCGGCACGGCTGCAGGTCACGTTCGTGCCGCCCGCGCAGCCGGTGCTGAAGGCCACGACGGCCGAGGTGGAGGCGTTCGAGCTGGTCGCCAAGGGGCGCGCGCTGTTCGCGCAGCGCGGGCGCAGCCTGATGGCCGCGCGTGATTGTTTTGCCGCCGCGATTCGTCTCGATCCGTCAAACGCCGACGCCCATGCGCTGCTCGGCGAGACGTTGGTGAACTTCGTGCGCTACGGCCTGATGTCGGTCACGCAGGGGCACCCGTTGGCGAAGGCGGCACTCGCACGTGCCCTCGAGCTGGCCCCCGCACATGCCGAGGCGATGGGCGCGATGGCGCTCGCCAGCCTGTTCATCGAACACGATCCCGGTGCGGCGTTCACCTGGTGGGAGCGCGCACTGGCGCTCCAGCCACGCCTCAGCGAAGTGCGTGGCAGCTTCGCCGTCAACGGGTTGTTCTGCATTGCACAGGACGACGTGCGGGCCCTCGAGGAACTCGCACGCGCCGTGGCCGACGATCCGCTCAGTGCCAACCTCGCCGGCATCCACAGCGCCGTGCTGGCACTCACCGGACAACCCGACGCGGCCCGTGCCGAAGCGCAGCGTGCGCAGGCAATCGACGCGGACTCCTTCACCGCCGCGTACGGCCGCGCGATTGCAATCACGAACTCGGATGACGCGAGTGCCGCGATTGCGGCGGTGAACGAGATGCTGGTCAGGTTCGGTCGGCATCCGCTCTTCCTGATGTTCCTGGTACGGGCGCATCTGATCAACGGCGATGCCCGGCGAGCCGATGCCGCGTATGCGGAACTGCAGGCGCGCGCGGAAGTCGACACCGTTCAGCGCAGTGCGCTGGCAATCGCTGCCAGCTACCTGGGCCGCGTCGACGACGCCATCGCCTACGCACTCGAATCGGTGGAGCGCTGCGACGCATTGAACCCCGGGTGGACGCGACCGCCATTTGCCACGGATGCGATTCGTGCGCACCCCCGGTACGCGGAGCTGCTGCGGGCCATGGGGCTCTGATCGAGCGCGACGCTGCCGGTGAGCCGCATGGTGTGCACCCGCGAGTGCGAGTGCCTCCAGGCCGCCGCACTGAGCGCGAGCGTGTCCCGCAGAGAGGCTTGCGCTGACGTATGCTGAAAATCATATTATGTGTATGTCGAGTCCGACCCGGTCCCTCTCCGTTACCGACGCCGCCCGCCGCTTCGCCGACGTCGTGAATCGGGCGTTCTACCGCCATGAGACGACCGTATTGCTTAAGAACGGCGTGCCGGTCGCCTTCGTCGCACCGATGGCGCCATCGGGCATTCCGGCGGCCGAACTGGCGCATCGCTGGGCGCTGTTGCCGCGTCTGACGCCCTCGGACGCGGCTGCATTCGGGGAAGACATAAGTGCGGCGCTCGCCGAGCTTCCAGCGCCGGCCGATCCGTGGTCCTGACCTGGTGAGCGTCCTCCTCGATACGGCAGTGCTCATTGCTGCGGAGCGGGGGACGTTCGACATGCCAGGCTATCTCGCAGCGCTCTGTGACGCCCCTGTCGCGGTAGCCGCGATCACCGCCTCCGAGTTGCTGCATGGTGTCGAGCGGGCGCGTGACAGCGCCGTCCGGCAGCGACGCAGCGCGTTCGTCGAGGGTGTGCTGGAGAACGTACCGGTGATCCCGTTCGGTCTGGCAGAAGCACGCGCGCACGCACGGATCTGGACCGAGCTGGCGGCAGCAGGGGCGTTGATCGGCGCGCACGATCTGCAGATCGCCGCGACCGCGCTCGTAGCGGGCAGCGAGGTAGCGACGCTGAACGTGAACGAGTTCCGTCGGGTGTCCGGGCTGGCGCTCGCAGATCTCGCGCCGTTCGCACGAACATGAGGCGGTGTTCCACGGTGTCGAACAGGACATGGGAGTAGTGGTTGCCTTCGTCGCCGAAGCATGCTCTCAGAGCGTGCCGCGCCCGTTGCGGAAAGCCGACCGCTACCTCGCGTCGCATTTCATCAAGCAACTCTATGGTCATCACGCCTTGTGCTGAAGCAACCTTCGCGTTGAGCCGCTGCTCAACGTCGGCGCGCGGTGTCCTCGGAACGGGCCGCACGTCACAGACCACCTCCACGAGCAGTTCGAGCGAGTTCCACAGACCCGGTCCTGACTGCTACTCCAGTGCCGCGCGTCGGGCGCATCGCACTGTCTTGTGCACTTCGCTTCGCAAGTAGTCGCCGAGAGTAATGTGCGCATGCTCCGTTGTGCGCGCTCAAACGTGGTGCGAGCGCAGTACAGGATCGTAGTCCGGTAACGCTTGCACTTGCGGCGGGACGTTTACGGCGGCCTCTATGTTGCTTAGCACCACCGTCGCATTCCGCCTGAGCCCCGCCAGCTTCGCCCGCTTCATCGGCGACTTACGGAACGTTGCGCTGAACTGCTCCGGCTCCCACGAAAGGATGTCCGTCGCGAGCGTGACCGCGTCCTTCCCGGCAATGAATTCCCGAGTGTTGAACGGCGAGTCGTCCGCCAACTCCTGCGAGAACTTCACGTTCCACGGGCACACGCTCTGGCAGATATCACACCCGTATATCATCCCGCTCATCGGACGGCGGAAGTGATCCGGCACCTCCCCCTTCGCCTCAATCGTCAAATACGACACACACTTCCGCGCATCCATCACCCGCGGCTCCACGAACGCCTCCGTCGGACATGCGTCGAGACACCGCGTACACGTACCACAATGATCCGCCACAAACGGCTCATCCGCCTCGAGCTCGAGCGCCAACATCAGCACCCCGATAAAAAAGAACGACCCATGCTTCGGCGAAATGAGCATCGTGTTCTTCCCGAACCACCCCAGCCCCGCACGTCGCGCCAGATCCCGCTCCAGAATCGGCCCGGTGTCCGTGTACGCCTTGCCTGCGACCGCGCTGCCGAGCTCGGACGAGATCCAGTCCTGCATCCCGCGCAACATCGGCACCAGCACATCGTGATAGTCATCACCACGCGCATACCGCGCGACCGGACCATCCGGCTCCGTGCCACCGTAGTTGACCGCGATCACCAACGCACTCACCGCACCCGGCACGGGTAACGTCGAATCGCGACGCTTCTCGGCGCCGCGATCGAGATACGCCATCTCGCCGGCATAGCCCTTCGCGATCCAGTCGTCGTATGCGGCTGCGGTCTCCATCGGACCGAGCCGCGCGATCCCCGCCAACATCGCCCCGCGTGCATACGCCTCGGCCTTCAACCGATGCGCAAAGCCGGCGGGTGCCTGGAGCGTCACGTCAGGTGGGCAGGTTCCACGTCCACCGCGCGTAGTTCGCGATGTCGTCCACGGGCGGTACGGCCGCATGATCGCCGTACGCGGTGTGCATGCGCCACTGCACATACTCCCAGGCGGGAATGGGCAGGAAGGGCGCGCGCGCGTACCAGTTCCGCCGCCGGAACCGCCACCCGACCAGCAGCAACGGCCCGATCAGCGATGGTTCGCGAATGCAGCGCACGCAGAGCGCCAAGACGAGGCCAGGCCAGGACATGCCCCAAAGCTAGCAAGACCCCACACCCCAGTCGACGGACGGGGCGTGAGGTCTTGCTGTTCCATTCACAAGCTGTTGCCGGTTTGCGGCGGTTCGCCCTTCTGCGGCTGTCGCGGTTCGCCTTCAGCAGTTTTGCGTCAAGGCAGTTGCCCGTGACGGAACCACGCGAAACTACTGCAGCGCGAACGTCACCTTCACCACTGTCGTGATGTCCTTCTCGATGCTCGTCACATCGTTCATGCCATAGTCCGACACCTCGGTCGAAAACCGCGGCGTGATCTGAACCACACCGGTGTTCGCGCTGCGCACGTTGCCGACCTTCGACCCCGCCGCCTTCGCGATCACATCGGCCCGCGCCCGCGCATCGACGGTCGCCTCGCCCATCATCGCGATCCGCAACTCGGCCAGCTTGGTGTAGAGGTACTGCGGCGACGAGGCTTCGATCGGGATGCCCTGTCCAGCCAGCGCACCGGCTTCACGCGCCAGCAGCTCGATGGCCTTCGGGTTGGTGAGGCGTACTTCGAGCGTCTGCGACAGCTTGTAGCCCGCAACCTGGCCGGTCTCCTGGCCTTCATTGTTGACCACCATCATCCGCTGCGTCTCGACCGGCCGCACCGTGATCACGCTATCCGCCAGCCCGCGCGCCTTGAGCCACGCCCGCACGCGGTCGCCGTAGCCAGACACCTCGCCGTAGGCGCCCTGCACGGTCGGCGACTGCACGGTCACGGTCCCTTTCCAGATGCCGAGGTCCGCCACGATCGCGCGACGCGCACTCCCCGTCACCTCGATCACGTCATTCTTGCGCCCCACATCCCGCGCCGCCCCCGCCACCAGAAACGCCCCCACCACGATCGCCACTGCCACCGCAATCAACCCCGTACTCGACCCCCGCCCGCCACTGTCAGTCATCGTCCTGTCCTGAGATGAGAAGACCTGCTCTCCCACACACGCGTGAAAACCACCCGGATCAGCTCAGCCACCGGACACCATGGTCTCATGCAGTTCTCCGCGACTCCGCGTCCCCCGCGGCTCCGCGTGAGGGAGTGTGGACCGAAATCGCCGGCACGGCGCCAGTGTCGTCGCATTTCAGCTTGCGATCTGTATGCAAGCAAATCGAACTAGACCCCAAGAAACTGCATCGCGCGATGAAACACATCCTGCGTTCGCCGATAGGGCGTCACCGACGGCACGTTGGTCAGCATCGGCACCAGCATGTGATCACGATGCAGCGCGCCATGTGACGACTTGTGCGGGATCGGCTCGAATCGCCCACGGAAATCCCAATCCCGCGTCGCGCTGATGATGAAGTCGCCACAGCGATTGCAATCGTTCAACGCCAGGATCTGCACCAGTGCATCGGGATAGTCCGTCCCCAGCGATCGCTCCCACACCTCGGCTTCCGACGCGTCATGCACTTCGCCAAGACCGAGTGGATCGCCGGTGATGGGCGTATAGTGGTAGCGATTGCCGTCGCGCTGCGTCATCGCGGCGCCACGGCCTGCGCCGCCGCGGATCTCGACCTTCGTCTCGCTGTGTGGCAACAGCAGCAAGTCCACCGACGGCCGCTGCAACAACATCTCGGCCGTGGCATTCCAGCGATCCGTCAGCGCTGGCCACCAGGGACGGGTGCGCGATTCCAGCTCCACGAACAGGTGCGCCATCGCGTTGCCACTCACCATCACCGCCATCTCCGGATCGCGCACGCCGAAGATCTTCGGATGCGCCAGCACGCGCAGCCCGGCATCGCGAAACAGGTCGGCAAGGTCATCGTGCGCCTGCACATCCACGTGGCCATGATCGCTCACCACGAACAACGCCAGCTCGTCCATCCATCCCTCGCGAGTTGCGGCCGCCGTGACGTCCGACACGAAGCCGTCCACGATCGTCAGCGCATCGCGCACGATCCTCGCTTTATGACCCACACTGTGGCTCGTCTTGTCCACGCCGCAAAAGCTCGCAAAAGTGAAGGGCGGCCGTTCAGCCAGCACGCGGCCCAGCATCTGCTTCGACAGCGCACGATCCACGTCCAGCCAGCCCGCCACGTCACCGCGGAAGTGTGTGTACCCGGCCCGCAGTGCGAACTGCACGCTATTGGTGAGCTTGTTCCGGTGCGGCAGGCCTCGGCCGATCATGTTCATCATCGCCAGTCCACCGCCTGTGCGCTCGAACGCCGTCGGCTTCTCCAGCGTCAGGTCGCGATCGACTTTCCGCATCTCGCTGCCGATGTAACTGCGCGTGTAGTGCGGCCAGCCGGTGTCGCGACGGCTGCGGTCGAACCAGCGCAATCCGGGCAGACCCACATGTCCCGGATGTTCGCCCATCAGGAACGGCACGTAGGCCGGCCCTGTGACCGATGGGAAGACGGTCGTGAGCGTGTGTGTCCCCTGCTGCTCGCGCAGTGCCTGCAGCGCGGGCACCTCACCCGCGTCCATCGCGGCAGCGAGCGTATCGGGACGGGCGCCGTCAGCGACGACGATGATGACGTGGGGCACTGCGACGGGGAGAGCGTCGGAAAGGGCGCACCACCGTCACGGACGAGGCGGGGCGGGGAGGTGCAGGGAGCTACAATTCTACCCGTTCAGCGCGGCCGCGGATGTGCGGGCGACGAGTCACTGAATCCAGCGCGACCTCAATCCCCCGTCCGTATGCCCGCCAGGAAAGCGAAGCCTGCCGCCAAGCCGCCCGCCGCCGCCCCGAAGCCGCGCAAGCGGAGCGTGGCCGATGGCGCGAAAAAGACCGCGGCCACCACCGCTGGCGGCAAGAAGGCCACCGTCGCCACCATGGAGCGGGCCGAGGCCGAGGCGCTTCAGGGTGCCATGGAACGCCATGTCGAAGGGCATCGCAGCGCCGGACGTGAGACGCCCCTCAGCACACCCGTCATCTCGCGCACCAAGGCGCCGATCAAGACCACCGCGCAGCCAGACGCGAAGAAGGCGGCGCCGCTGATCCACCCGCCCATCGACACCGACATCCGCGACCAGGTGCCGCTCACGGAAGACGCGAAGCTGCTCGCCGCGCCGGGGCCGCGCGACGACTTCACCCGCACCGACCCGTGGCGTGTGCTGCGCATGACTGGCGAGATCATCGAAGGGTTCGACGCCCTCGCCTCGGTCGAGAAGGGTGTCTCGATCTTCGGCTCCGCCCGCACCTCGCCTGATGATCCGCAGTACATCGCCGCCACCGAAGTCGCGCGCCTGCTCGGCGAAGCCGGGTTCTCGATCATCACCGGCGCCGGCCCCGGCATCATGGAAGCGGCCAACAAGGGCGCTCGTCTCGCCGGTGCCCCAAGCATCGGCTGCAACATCGAGTTGCCGTTCGAACAGGGCGCCAACCCGTATGTCGACACGCTCGTCAGCTTCCGCTACTTCATGGTCCGGAAGACGATGTTCATCAAGTACAGCAATGCCTTCATCTGCTTTCCAGGCGGCTTCGGCACGCTGGACGAGTTGTTCGAGGCGGTGACGCTGATCCAGACGGGCAAGATCTTTCAGTTCCCGGTCGTCCTGTTCGGCACCCATTACTGGGCCGGACTGATTCGCTGGCTGCAGTCGCGCGTACTCGGCGAGCGCAAGATCAACGCCGGTGACCTCGACCTGATGCTGCTCACCGATGATCCGCAGGAAGCGGCGCGCGCGGTGATCGAAGCCCACGCGGCGCAGTCGCGGTCGCCGCGAGGCAAGGCGCGCTGATGGCCCAGCTCGACCCGATGCAGAAGCTCGAGCGTGCCATCAAGATCATGGTGGCGATGATCAGCCTCGCTGGATTGTCATTCATCGGCTTGCGCGTGATGGCCAGCCGGTCCTTCCGCGTCGATCCGAAGCGCGAATGTGAACAGGTGGGACGAACGTACGACGCACAACGACGCGTCTGCCTGCCACCATGATCGATCGCAATACGCCTGTCTGGGACGACGAGGCGAGCTGGCAGCCACTGTCGCCACTGACTGGTGACATGAATTGCGATGTCTGTGTCGTTGGCCTTGGCGCCAGCGGCCTGGTGGCAGTGCGGGAACTGTGCGCGCGCGGTCTCGATGTCATCGGCATCGACGCCGTTGACGTAGGCGCGGGCGCCGCTGGTCGCAACGGCGGATTCCTGCTCGCCGGCATCGCCGACTTCCACCACGACGCGGTGAGTCGCCTTGGCCACGACGTCGCCGTAACGCTCTATCGTCGCACACTATCCGAGCTCGACACCATCTTCGCAGACTTCCCCGAGTGCACACGTCGCACCGGATCCCTGCGGATCGCATCGTCGCCAGAAGAGCTGGCTGACTGTCGCTCGCAGTTCGCACAGATGCTGCACGACGAATTGCCGGTCGAGTGGTACGAGGGCCCGGAGGGCAGCGGGCTCTTGGTGCCGAGCGACGGCGTCATGCATCCGCTCAATCGAGTGCGGGCGATGACACGTCGCGCGATCGCGGATGGGGCTCGACTATTTTCGGATACCCGCGCCACCGAGGTTCAAGGCACGCTGGTGCGCACGAATCGTGGCGCGATCAGTTGCCGACGCGTGATCGTCGCGGTCGATGGCCGCCTGGAACTGCTCCTGCCGGAACTCGCGTCGCGAGTACGGACGGCGCGACTGCAGATGCTGGCCACCGCACCGGCGGCCGATGTGCACATCCCGCGCCCGGTCTACTGGCGGGACGGCTATGAATACTGGCAACAGTTGCCGGATGGCACCGTCGCGGTAGGCGGATTCCGCGACACTGATCTCGAATCTGAGTGGACGTTCGACGGCACACCGTCGCCGGCGATCCAGTCTCGTCTCGAGCGGTTTCTCCGCGAGCACATCGGGACTGCGGCACCGATCACGCACCGCTGGGCGGCCAGTGTCTCCTATGCCGAATCCGGTGCACCGATCTGCGAGGAGGTTCGGCCCGGTGTATTCGCGATAGGGGCGTACAGCGGTACCGGCAACGTCGTTGGCGCTCTCTGCGCCCGCGACGCGGTCGATTGGGTGGTGCACACGCGTCAGGGCGTGTAGAACGCCTCCTCGCGCTGCCGCTTCGCCCGCGCCGCCTCCTCCTCGATCGCCAGCGCTTTCATGTTCTCGTCGTAGCGCACCCGTTGCGCTTCGGTGAGCACGTTGCGCAGCAGCTCGAGTTCTCTCTTGCGCAGCGTCGTTATCCGGTCCAGTGCGCGTTCCACGTCCTGGCGCGCAAAGTTCTGGCTGTTCTGCAACAACGCCGCCCGCGCCGTGCGGATCGGGCCGGACTCGTCCATGAATAACTTCCGGTACTTCTCCTCCAGCAGCTCGATCGCGTCGCGCTGGAGATCAGTCAGGTCTGTGACGCCAAGCAGTGGCCGTTCGAGCGACGCCCACTGTGCGGTGAGCTCGTCGAGGCTAGGGCCGGCCGAACGGGCGGCGACGGCTTGCTGCGCACGCAGTTCGTGCACACCGGCACACATGCTGCCGAGCACGAGGCTGAGCGCGACGAGCAGATGACGAGTCGGATTGGCGCGACGAGATGTCGGCATGCGTGAGTTCCTCGTGGAATGACCAATGCGCCGCAACACGACGGCACCGACGCGGCGCCGTTGCGTTGGGGCGTAACGGAAGAATGCATCCAGAATGTGAAAACGGGGCGGGGCTGGCAAGTTCCGCCGCCGCCCCACCCCGTCAATTACATCGGTCCAGCGACTTTTTCGCCGAATTACCGCGGCGGGCCGCCACCCATCCGGCCACGCTGTGCCTCGCGTTCTGCGTCCTCGGCCTTGACGTTTTCGTCGAACTTGGCCGTCTGTGCCGAGGTCAGGACAGCGCGCGCCAGGGCCAGCTCTTCCTTGCGCATCGCGGTCATCCCTTCGCGCATCTTCATCATCGCGGCCATGTCAGGGGCGCCGCCGGCCTGGCGCGCGGCCATCATCGCCTCACGCATCGCCGTGCTCGAGGTCGTGAACTTCGCCTTGTACGTGGTCTCGATCTTGGTCAGCGTGTCCTTCTGGGCCGCCGTCAGGCCGTCGATGCCAGCCAGTGGCTTCTCGAGCAGCGCCATCGCATCCGGCGCGCGACGTCCACCCATTCCACCACCCGGCGGACCACCGCCCGGAGGACCACCCTGTGCGCCAGCCGTGATACTCGTGCCGATCAGGAGCGCAGCCGTGAGGGCTGCAGCGCGCATGAATCGCGTCATTCGTGTCTCCAAGGAATTTGTGACACCCCGCAGCGCACCCGGCTGCGGGGGAGAGGTGGAGCGCATCACCGTTCGGCGCCGCGCCCACATCAGACAGTACCCCGAACCGCTCCTTTCCGTTTGTGCGCCGCGCCCGGTGCCACACCGGCCTCGGCCTAATAGGATTCCATTCTCGCGTTGTCGTGCCCTGCACCCGTTCTGAGATCCGTGTGGCTGACCAGCCCGACCGACCCCGCCGACCGCTTCATCCCGATACGATCGCGATCCGTACGCAAACCGCGCGGACGGCCGAGCGGGAACACTCCACGCCGCTTTACCTGACCTCGAGCTTCGTGTTCGATGACGCGGAACAGGCGCGCGCACTGTTCTCGGATGAGATCACGGGCAACATCTACAGCCGCTACTCGAACCCGAACACCGACGAGTTCGTGGCCAAGATGGCGCAGCTCGAAGGGGCCGAGGCTGGGATCGCGTTCGCGAGCGGGATGGCGGCGGTGTTCGGCAGCATGGCGGCTTATCTGCGTAGCGGTGATCATCTCGTGGCGTCCCGCGCGCTTTTCGGTTCCACGCATCAGCTCTTCACGAAGCTCTTTCCGCGGTGGGGCATCACGGCCACCTACGTCGATGCCGATGCGTCACCGGAGACATGGGCCGCTGCGGTGCTGCCGTCCACGAAGATCGTGTTCGTCGAAACGCCATCCAACCCGGGCCTGGCGCTGATCGATCTGGAGATGCTCGGCACACTCTGCGCCGATCGTGGGCTGATGTTCGTGGTGGATAACTGTTTCACGACGCCGATGTTGCAGCAGCCGATCAGGTTCGGGGCGCATCTGGTCGTGCATTCCGCCACCAAGTTCATCGACGGGCAGGGGCGTACGCTTGGTGGCGTGGTGGTGGGCCGGAAGGACCTGATCGCCGAACTGCAGTTCTTCATCCGGCACACCGGTCCGGCGATGTCGCCGTTCAACGCGTGGGTGCTCTCGAAGAGCCTCGAGACGCTGTCGGTGCGCATGGAACGTCACTGCGCGAACGCGATGGCGGTGGCGACGCACTTCGAGCATCACGCTGAGCTGGACTTCGTGCGGTATCCGTACCTCGCCAGCCATCCCGATCACGCGTTGGCGAAGAAGCAGATGTCGGCGGGTGGTGGTATCGTGGTGCTCGAATTGCGCGGTGGCCTGGAACGGGCGCGCCGATTCCTCGATGCGCTCGAGTTGCTGTCACACACGCCCAATCTTGGCGATGTGCGCAGCATCGTGACGCACCCAACATCGACCACACACTCCAAGCTGTCGGAAGCGGAACGGCTGCAGGTGGGCATCGTGCCGGGCCTGGTCCGCATTTCCGTCGGGCTCGAGCATCGGGACGACATCATCGCTGACATCGAGCAGGCGTTGGAGCGGTCGAAGTAGGCCGCAGCCTTTTTCGCAGTCGCCGGGTATACTCAGCTGGTTCTCGTCCTTCACCCTGGTCAATCGCCATGTCGCTGCCAGTGATTCGTAGCCTCGTACTCGCCGGTTGCCTCGCCGCGGCCACTGCGTTTGTTGGTACTCGCCAGCCGGCCGCCGCCGCCGAGCGTCCGGTCGTGCACGCGATCGCACCCACGGCACCGCCCGTCAATAAGTACGTCGAGGTGTGCCAGGTTTGTCATCAGGCGACTGGCGTCGGGCTGCCGGGTGCCTTTCCGCCGCTGGCTGGCTCGGAGTGGCTGAATGGTCGCGCGGACATCCCGATCGCGATCGTGCTCCATGGTCTGCAGGGGCCGATCACCGTCAAGGGGGCGAGTTACAACGGCGCGATGATGGCGTGGGGCGGCGTGCTGAATGATGAAGACCTGGCCGCGACGCTGACCTACGCGCGCAGCCAGTGGGGTAACAAGGGCGCAGCCGTGACCGCGGCGCAGGTGCGTGCGGTTCGCGCGAAGTATGCAACGCGCACCACTGCCTGGACGGCCGCCGAACTGAAGGCGATGAAGTAGCGACCGACTGGCCGGCCGCGAAGGCTGGCTCTGACATCGCACGAGATGAAAACGGCACGCGCACCGAGTCCCGGTGCGCGTGCCGTTTCGCTTGGCTCACCTCTCGATGCGATGCGCTGCCGCGCTACATCCACCCGCGCACTTCATGTGCCGTGTATGGCGCTTCCATCGACGCACACTCGTCGGCCGTGAGTTCGACATCCAGTGCCGCAATCGCATCATCCAGTTGCGCCACCTTGGTCGCACCAACGATCGGCGCCGTCACGCCGGGGCGTTGCAGCAGCCACGCCAGCGCGATTTGCGCCATCGGAATGCCACGCGCGTCCGACACGGCACGCACCGCGGCAATCACGGCGTCGTCGGTTGGATGATCATAGAGGTAGTCCACACTCGAGGCATCGAACGCCGCTCGCGCTGTCACGCCACCGGCCTGCGCCCGCGGACGCCCCGCCAGCAGCCCGCGCGCAATCGGCGACCATGGAATGACCCCGATCCCATAACTCTCGCAGAGCGGCATCATTTCCCGCTCCTCTTCGCGATAGAGCAGGTTGTAGTGGTTCTGCATGCTGACGAATCGCGCCCAGCCATGTGCATTGCTGGTGTGGAGCGCCTTGGCGAACTCCCAGCCGTACATGGTGCTCGCACCTAGGTAGCGCACCTTGCCGCTGCGCACGAGATGATCGAGCGCCTCGAGGGTTTCCTCCATCGGCACCGATCGGTCGAGTCGGTGGATCTGATAGAGATCGATGGTCTCGACGCCGAGTCGCTTGAGCGATGCTTCACACGCCTGCACGATGTGCTTCCGTCCGAGCCCCTTCATGTTCGGCCCGGCGCCCATCGCGAAATGCACCTTGGTCGCGATCACGATCTCGTCCAGGTTGCCGTAGCGCCGCAACGCCCGCCCGGTGACTTCCTCGCTGACGCCGATGGAATACATGTCGGAGGTATCGAAGAAGTTGATCCCGGCTTCGATCGCGCGCCGAAAGAACGGCTGCGACGCCTCCTCGTCCAGCACCCAGCTGCGCCACTTCGGATCGCCATAACTCATGCATCCCAGCGCCAGCCGAGAGACCACCAGTCCAGTCTTGCCCAGCGTCGTGTATTCCATCAATACTCTCCTGGTTCGTGATGCTTGAGCGATCGATAACTGCTTAACGCAGAGGCGCAGAGAACTGCGAACTGCGAACTGCAAACTGCGAACTGCGAACTGCAAACGGCGTTAACGCAGAACAGAAAACTGCGATACTGCAACAGCCGCAGAAGTGAACAGCCGCAGAACTGCAAGGGCAACGGCAAACGTAACGGCAACTTCAACGGCTTGGTAAAGGGCTTTGGAGTTGGTGCAGCGGTAGGTTTGCTGTTCCCTCAAAATAGTCAGCTTCACGTGATCGCCGACGCTCCGAGTGCGCGCGCGCAATTTTGCGGCTGTGGCAGTTTTGCGGCTGTCGCGGTATCCCATGTGCCGTTTTGCGATAGGTCAGTTCGCAGTTGCCCTTCCGCGGCTGTTCAGTTCTGCGGCTGTTCAGTTCTGCGTTAAAGCGGTTCGTTGTTGCAGTTCTCTGCGCCTCTGCGCCTTGTATGTCTCCTCGCACAGAAGCTAAATCTCCGGGACGGCGGCAGCTCGTTCGGAGCGCCCCGGGCGCCGTGAGCCCGTCGCAGAGTCAGAGCGCCGTCGTCCCGATCGCTACAAGCCCGGACAGCTACCAGGGACGCCGACGCGATCCCGCATCTCGCAAGGCAGGGCGCGCGCGGTCGTCACCTGGAGGCAGTATGACGTATCTCGGCATTGATGTCAGCAAGGCCCACTTGGATGTGGCGGTCCACGACGGCGCGGTCACGCAGCTCCGCAATACAGCCGCGGACATCGACGCCTTCGTCACCGCGCTGACGGCGCAGCCGCCGACCTTGGTCGTGCTGGAAGCGACGGGCACGTATCATCGCGCCGTCGCCGGCGCGCTCACCGGCGCCGGGATCCCCGTCGCGGTCGTCAATCCGCGGCAGGTGCGCGAGTTCGCGCGCAGCACCGGCCAGTTGGCGAAGACGGATCGCGTGGATGCGCGCATCCTGGCGCGGTTTGGCGCCGTGCTCGCCCCACCCGTCCGGCCGCTCGCCGACGCGGAGCAGCAGGCGCTGGCGGCCTTGGTGGAACGGCGCCGGCAGTTGGTCACGATGCAGACGATGGAGAAGAATCGCCTGCACGTCGCGACCGCGCGCGTGGCGACGAATGTGCGCGGGACGTTGGAGGCGCTCGCCGAGGCGCTGCGTGACATCGACAATGAGATCGGCGAACTGATCGAACGGAATGCGGCCTGGCAAGCGCAGGTGACGCTCCTGACGAGCGTGCCGGGCATCGGCCAGCAGAGCGCACGGTACTTGGTCGCCTTGTTGCCCGAATTGGGGACGCTGAATCGGCGCGCCATTGCCGCGCTCGTGGGCGTCGCGCCGCTCGCGCAGGAATCCGGGCAGTTCCGCGGCGCCCGCGTGTGCTGGGGCGGACGCGCGACCATTCGCTCGATCCTCTACATGGCCACCCATGTCGCCACCCGGTGGAACCCGGTCCTTCAGCCCGTCTACGCGGCGCTGCGCGCCGCCGGGAAGCCCACCAAAGTCGCCAAGATCGCGTGCCTCCGCCGCCTCCTCACCATCCTCAACGCGATGGTCAAAACGCAAACACCGTGGCGGACCCCCACGCCCGCCACGGCCTGACTTTCAACACAGCTACTCTGCGTTTTGCAGTTGCAGTCCTCTGCGTGACACAGTTTCAGTCAGTCCGGACTGCTCCGCGCACGAACCGCGCGGATGAAGTTGCGGCGCGAGTATTCGCCGCCGCTCATCCAGCCCGTGAGTGATTCGCCGCCCATCACGGACTTGAGGATCTGCGCATCGGTCGCGCCGCGGGTGATCTGCTCGGTCAATGTGGCGATCAATGCGCGCGTCCAGGTGGCCTTGGCTCGGAGCGCCGCTGCCGCGTTGGGGACGAGCCCGCGGTGGGCGCAGAACATTCGCGCTGGTTCCAGTGCTGCCGCACGTTCCAGCGACTCGATCGAGGCCCAGGGATCCTCGTCGTGATGCGTGATGCGCACCGCGACGCCAAGAAACAGGTCCCCGCTGAAGAGGGTGCGCGTCGCGGCGTCCCAGATCGCGTGGTGGTCGGGCGCATGGCCGGGCGTCGGGATCGCAACCAGCGGGTCCAGCGCGAACGGCACCACGGCCGACCGGAGCGGCGGCATCGAGGTCCAGGTCAGGCGCCGGTAGGCGCGGATCGGCTCCACCGACGTCACCAGCGGTCGAGTCGCCTCCGGCATCCAGATCGGCAGGCCGCGACGGGCCAGCAACTCCACGTTCCCCGCGTGGTCCTCGTGATGGTGGGTCACCACCACCCCGCGCACCGGGTTGCGGTCGAGTAGCGCCGACAGCTCGCGGGCCACCACCGGGATGCCCGTATCCACCAGCACGCCGTCGGCCGTCAGGAACAGGCTCGCCGAATAGCCGAACCGTCGGCTGAGGAAGGAGGCGGTGCGCCACTGGGTCACGCCATCGTGCGCAATGATCTCAATCACAACCTGACTCTGCCATGCCGCTCCACTGATGACCTCGCCGTGACCTTATTGTGCCGGGAATCCTCGGAACGTACTTTCAGCTCTCCCGCCCGGCCCCTGTTGGCCGGGCGCAGTCGTTTCCCCGTGCAGCAACGGTTGGTCCCATGATCGAGGCCCTCAAGGAAAAGCTCTCCAGCGAAGTCGCCAAACTGCGACACGAGCTGGCGGTGACGCTCCCGCAGGAGATCAAGAAGGCTGTCGACCATGGCGACCTCCGCGAGAACAGCGAATACAAGGCGGCCCTCGAGCGGCAGCGCTTCGTCCAGGCGCGCCTCGGCCAGCTGGTCCAGCGCCTCAGCAAGCTCTCCGACATCGACATCACGCAGATCCCGACCGATCGCGTCGGGCTCGGCAGCCGAGTGACGGTCGAGGACAATGTCAGCGAAGAGCGCGAAGTCTACGAGCTCGTCTTTGGTGACGGCGGCGAACTGGTCGATGGGCAGGTGAGCATGTCCTCCCCGATCGGCCTCGCGCTGCAGAACCGCGCAGTCGGCGAAACAGTGCTGTTCAAGCTGCCCGCCCGCACGCGGCGGCTCACTATCGTCGAGCTCGTCACGTTCCATCAGCTCGAAGTCGCGGACTGACGGCGCCCGCACGCCGAAGCGTCACCGTTCCGCGCGCGAGGACGTCGACACGACACGGCTTCCAGGAATTCCCACGCTGGTTCACTCTGCGCTCGACACGTCATGCTGTCCTGATGTTCGCTCGATATTCTGCACTGCCGTTCCTTCGATGACACACGCCACCGCCGATACTGCGCGGTGGCGTTCGTCGTTACACTCATCACACAAACCAGTGTCGAATCGAACGCAATTTTCTTGCTGGATACTGTGCGAAAATTGGCAGAATCTCACGCGTGAGATTGGCGGAAATTCACATTGCCGCGCAGGTAATACCGCAACACGGACACACCGCTGCCGTGCAAGTCGCGCAATGATTTAG
This sequence comes from uncultured Gemmatimonadaceae bacterium, assembly GCA_963740355.1. GTDB lineage: Bacteria > Gemmatimonadota > Gemmatimonadetes > Gemmatimonadales > Gemmatimonadaceae > JACMLX01. The sequence goes on along the minus strand of CAVUDW010000003.1, from coordinate 1,838,109 downwards.
TCGCGCGTCTGGGGAACCGACAATCAGTAACAGGCTCGTTCGGTTCACCCCCACCCACGTTTGTATGCGACTTCGTCATTTGATCACCGCTGCGCTCGTTGCCGGTGCCTCTGCACCCGCAGCGTTCCGACGCACAAGGTGCTGAGTCACAATTCGAGTTTCACGCGGCGCTGAATGCCGGCTTCGGCCGCGCAGACAGTCTCCCGCTGCTCGGAATTCCGCGCGCCGCCACCTACGACTACCGGAATGCGATGGTGCAATTCCGGTACAAGATGAATGAGCACGACCAGTTCGTCGTGCAGCTGCTCAATCGTCGGCTCGGCACCAGCCCGTTGCAGGCCGCGCTGCCCGATGTGGCATTGCAGTGGGCCTTCTGGCAACGACGTGGTGATTGGGGCACGGTGAAGGTCGGGCGCGCACCGATGCCGCGCGGCATCTTCAATGAGATCCGCTTCGTCGGAACGGTGTTGCCGTTCTACCGCCCGTCATTCGAGATCTACGGCGAAGGCCGCGAGACGGTCGACGGTGTGGTCTACACCAAGCGCCTGCAGCTTGGCAGCGGCTTCAGCTTCGACTTCAACGGCTTCGGCGGCAGCAACGAAGTGCGCACTCAGGTCATCACCGCCACCGGCAACTCGATTCGTGCCTTCCGCGGCAATAGCCTCAAGGGCGCGCAGGGCTGGATCAACTTCCCCGTCGGTGAATCGCGGCTCGGCGCCTACTTCGCCGACTACAAGATCGATACCGATGGCGCACGTGGCACACGCCAGGAGATTCTCTATTCCGGCGAGACCCGCTACATCCCGCGCACCGTGCTTCGCGCCGAAGCGCTGCGTGTCTACGGCACCACGCCCAATCAGGATCGCAAGAGCTACTCCGGCGAGGCTGTCGTCACGCTGCATGAACGCTTCGACGTTGCGGCACAGGCGAGCTTGACCAACAATCGCATCTTCCAGGCGCCACCCGCGCAGAACGTCGATGTCGATGCCACCAAGGACTACGGTTTCGGTGCCACCTATCGTCTCGGTGGCGGGGCTCTGGTACGTCTCGAACGTCACCAGGTCACCGGGTACGCCTTCGACCGATTCGTTCCACTCATCACGACGGTCGGTGCCAACACCACCATCGCACCGAAGTCCAGCGGCGGCTACTGGCTCGGCAGTTTTGCCGTCAGCTTCTGAGGCCCCAGACCATGCGCAAACTTCTCTCATTCATCGCGCTCGGCGCGACCATTCTTCTCGCTGCTCCCTCCCGCGCCTCGGCGCAGGACGGCGATGTCAAAGTCGTCGTGAATTCCGCCAACCCCCTCTCGGAACTGTCCTCGGCTGATGTCGCCGGGCTGTTCCTGAAGCGGATCGCGCGGTTTCCCGGCGGTGGCCCGGCGATGCCGGTCGACCAGTCGAAGGGCTCCGCAACACGCGGCGCGTTCGCGCGCAAGTTGCTCGGCCGCCCAGCATCTGCGGTCGATGCCTACTGGCAGCAGCAGATCTTCGCCGGCGGTGAATTGCCACCAGCGGTGAAGCCCTCCGATGACGACGTGATCGCGTTCGTGAAGGCGACTCCCGGCGCCATCGGCTACGTCTCGGCTGGCGCCAGTGTCGCCGGCGTGAAGGTCGTGACGGTCAAGTAGCCGCGCGACGAGGGCAGCAATTCAGCACAGATCGAACAGGATGGACGAGGAAGGGCGCGCGGTTCAGTCGTCGATGCCGAACAACCGCGCCGCTTCCGCGTCAAACGCCACCGTGGCTTCTGCTACGGTGGCGTTGTCCCATCCATGCACACGTCCGAGCAGCGCCGCCACCTCAGCCGCCAGCGCTCGCCCTGCATCCTGTCGTTCGTAGGCGATCGGCATGCGACGCACCAACACGTCAGCGACGGTCCACGCCCCTTCGGCTACCGCAGCCCACAACACTTCAGCCGCGATGTACGGCAGGTCGGGATCGAGTCGGTCACCAAGCAGCGGCTCACGCTCGCAAAGCCCCCACACCATGCGCCAGCGATCGCCATACGCGCGCACGAGTTGATCCGCCGTTTCCGACTCCGGGATGATGGCCTGTGCCGCATTCACTTCCGCATCGTGGGTCAGGTTCCCAACTCCCGGCAGCGCGGCGTCACCAGTCATCGAGACGGTGGACGACGCGCGACCGAGTGCACGCTCCACGGTGTCCACGATCTCGCTCGCCATCGCGCGATAGGTGGTGAGCTTGCCGCCGGTGACCGAGATCAGCCCCGATTCAGCGGTCGCGATGTGATGTTCGCGCGATGCATCGTTGGCGCTCGTTCCCGCGTGTGCCACCAGTGGACGAATGCCCGCCCACGCGCTGATCACATCACGTTCGGCCAGCAGCGCCGTCGGGAAGAAATGGTTCGCCGCCTTCAACAGGTACGACACGTCGCGGCGATTGGCGCGCACATCACTGGGGCCAGCCTCGCTTGGCGTTTCGGTGGTGCCGACGATGGTATGCACCGGTGACGGCAGGATGAAGAACACCCGGCCATCGTCAGGATGCAGCAACGTCAGCGCATCGGTCACTGGAACACGATCGCGCGGAATGGCGATGTGCACTCCCTTGCTCCCCAGCACTGCGTCGTGCTCGACACCGTCGTCCAGCCGACGCGTGATGTCGCTCCACGGTCCGGTCGCGTTCACGACGACGCGCGCGCGCACTTCGATCGCCTCGCCCGTGGTCCGATCCAGCAACTGCGCGCCGCGCACCTTGCCGGTGCCGTCGTGCACGAAGGCGGTGATCGGCGCATGGTTGATCGTCACCGCACCAGCCTCGGACGCCGAGACGACGTTGGCGATCGTCAGGCGGACATCATCGGTGCTGGCGTCCCAGTACTGCGCGCCACCCACCAGGCCGTCCTTTCGTAACAGCGGCTCGCGTTGCAGGATGTCTCGTCTTGAGGCGCCGCGATGCGGCCCCACGTTCCGGAACAGGGAGAGGGCGTCATAGGCCAGCAGGCCGGCACGCAGCTTCCAACGCGGAATGCGGGCCCCCTTGTACACCGGCCAGGTGAACCGCAAAGGACGCACGAGGTGCGGCGCGATCTGCAGCAGCGTGCGGCGTTCACGGCTCGCCTCGAAGACGAGGTGCAGATGCCCATGTTCCAGATAGCGTACGCCGCCGTGCACCAGCCGCGAGGAACGCGATGAGGTGCCACTCGCCCAGTCGTCGGCCTCCACCAGCGCCACTGACAACCCGCGGAGTGCTGCGTCCCGTGCGGTGCCGGCACCGGTGATGCCACCGCCCACTACCAGCAGGTCGAATGTCCCTTCGTGCAGCCGCGCCCGTGCCACTGCCCGGGAAGCGAGGCCGAGAGACGGCGCGGTCCGAGGATCGTGCTGAAAGGGCTGGGACACGTAACAGGGAAGATGGTCGGGAACTCCGGGCTGCCGGAGGGTGACGCGCATAACTGCGGCGCGTTACTGGACTAAGTTACGAGAATGTCATCGCATGGATCGCTGCGGCGCGTGGCCATCATCACGGGTGTCCGTACCCCGTTCGCCAAGGCCGGCACACTCTTCAAGTCGCTCTCCGCCATCGAACTGGGGCGCCTCTGCGTCGCAGAGCTGATGCAGCGGACCAATCTCAACGGCGCCGACGTCGACGCGGTCGTCTTCGGCACCGTCGTGCAGAATGTGCAGGCGCCGAACATCGCACGCGAAGTCTCGCTGATGCCGATCCTGCCCAAGGGCGTGGATGCCTGGTCGGTCAGTCGAGCCTGCGCCAGCGCGAACCAGGCCATCGCCGACGCCGCCGACCAGATCGCGCTCGGCCACATGGACTGCGTCATCGCCGGCGGCGCCGAGTCGCTGTCGAATGTGCCGATCCTGCACTCACGCGGCTTCGCCGATGTGCTGATGGCCGCCAGCAAGGCGAAAAATATCAGCCAGAAGCTCAGCGCATTCTCGCGCGTCCGTCCGAAGGACCTGGTGCCGGTGGCCCCCGCCATCTCGGAGCCGACCACAGGCGAGACGATGGGGCAGAGTGCCGAGAAGATGGCGAAGCTGAATGACATCTCGCGGCAGGAGCAGGACGAGTTCGCGCTCCGCTCGCATCGCCTTGCAGCCGCGGGACTGCGCGATGGCCGCCTCTCGGCCGAGATGTTTCCGGTGTACGTGCCGCCGAAGTACGAGAAGATCGCGACCACCGACAACGGGGTGCGTGAGGACAGCACACTCGAGCAGTTGGCCGCACTGAAGCCCGTATTCGACAAGCGCTATGGCAGTGTGACTGCCGGCAACGCCTCGCCGCTCACCGATGGTGCCGGTGCCGTGCTGCTGATGAGCGAGGAGAAGGCGAAGGCGCTCGGGTATCAGCCCATCGGCTACATCCGATCGTACGCCAGCGCTGCGCTCGATCCGGGTGAACAGCTGTTGCAGGCGCCGGTGCTCGCGGCCCCGAAGGCGCTCGAGCGCGCGGGCCTGACACTGCGCGACCTCGACCTGATCGAGATGCACGAAGCCTTTGCCGCGCAGGTGCTGAGCAATCTTCGCGGATTCGAGAGCCAGTTCTGGGCCGAGCGCGCCGGCTTGACGAAGCCGCTCGGCGAGGTAGATCGTGCGAAGTTGAACGTGATGGGCGGCTCGCTTTCCATCGGTCATCCATTCGGCGCCACCGGTGCCCGTGTCACCACCACGTTGTGCAACGAGCTGGCGCGCCGCGGCGGGCAGTTCGGCATGCTGACGGTGTGTGCGGCGGGCGGCCTGGGGTTCGCGATGGTCATCGAACGCGTCTGACGACATTCATCTCACCATGACCGCCACAGCCACCTCCGCACCGTCGCGCGCGATCAGCCTCGACGTCGAAAACGGCATCGCCGTGATCACCTTCGATTCGCCTGGATCACCGGTGAACATCTTCACCGTGGCCGCGCAGCTCGAGCTGCGTGATGCGTTCGAGACCATCCAGCGCGAGCCGTCGATTCGGGCCGCGGTGATCATCAGCGGCAAGCGCGACAACTTCATCGCTGGCGCCGACATCGAGGCCTTCCTCGAATTCACCAGCGCGGCCGATGCGGAGCGTTCCTGCCGCGCCGGACATGCAGACTTCGCCGCCCTCGCCGACGGCAAGCCGGTCGTGTGTGCCATCAATGGCGGATGCCTCGGTGGCGGCACCGAGATGGCACTCGCCTGTCACTGGCGCATCGCGACCGACAACCCGAAGACCGCCATCTCACTGCCCGAAGTGCAGCTTGGCCTGATCCCCGGCGCCGGCGGCACACAGCGCCTGCCCGCGCTGGTGGGACTGCAGGCTGCGCTCGACATGATCCTCACCGGCAAGGCCGTACGCGCCAAGAAGGCGCTGCAGCTTGGCCTGGTGGATGAGATGGTGCATCCCAGCATCCTGCGTCGTGTGGCGCTCCAGCGCGCAACGGAATTGGCCGATGGCACACGTCGTCGCGAGGCCCGCAAGCATGGCGCCGGCGAGATGTTGCTGGATGAAAATCCGATCGGTCGCGCGATCGTGTTTCGCAAGGCGAAGGAAGGTGTGCTGGCGAAGACGAAGGGGCTCTATCCCGCGCCGCTGGCCGCGCTCGATGCCGTCGCCGCGGGATACAGCAGCGATGGTGACGGGTACCAGACCGAGGCTCGCCTTTTTGGCGAATTGTCGATGACGCCGGAATCGCAGGAGCTCGTCTTCCTCTTCTTCGCTACCACCGCCTTGAAGCGCGACATGGGTGTGGACGACGTCGATCCGATGCCGAAGGCACTGCCGATCGCGAAGCTCGGCATTCTTGGCGCCGGATTCATGGGCGCGGGGATCGCCAGCGTCGCCAGCCCCGCCGGTACCATCGTGCGATTGAAGGACGCGGATACGGCGCGTGTTGCAAAAGGCCTTGCTGCCGTGCGCGACGTAATGCGCGAGAAGCTGGTGAAGAAGCAGGTCACACGGCCGCAATTCGACGACCTGCTGCTCTCGGTCAGCGGCACCACCGACTACACCGGCTTCGGCAACGCCGACATGGTGATCGAGGCGGTGTTCGAGGATTTGCAGGTGAAGCACCAGGTCCTGCGTGAGATCGAATCGGTGGTGCCGCCACGTGCCATCGTGGCCAGCAACACCAGCACCATCCCGATCAGTCGTATTGCGAGTGCCAGTGTGCGACCGGAACGGGTGCTGGGCATGCATTTCTTCTCGCCCGTGCACAAGATGCCGCTGCTCGAGATCATCACCCATCCGGGCAACGATCCGCAGGTGGTGGTGAGTGCGGTGTCGTACGGCCGCAAGCTCGGCAAGACGGTGATCGTGGTGCGCGACGGCCCCGGCTTCTTTGCCAATCGTGTGCTGTCGCCTTACGTGAACGCGGCGGGGCTGTTGCTCGACGAAGGGGTCTCGATCGAAAGCATCGACGAGGCACTGGTGAAGTTCGGCTTTCCCGTGGGACCGATCACGCTGGTGGATGAAGTGGGGCTCGATGTGGCGACCAAGGCTGGTGCGATCGTGGCCGAGGCCTTCGGCGCGCGCATGTCCCCGAACGAGTCGGTGCAGCGGGTGATCAAGGCCGGTCGCCTTGGCCGGAAGGGCAAGCGCGGCTTCTATCTGTACGACGACGCCGGCAAGAAGGGTGGTGTCGACAGCTCGGTCTACGACCTGCTGCCCACGGGCCAGAAGCGCACGACGGAGCCTGCGGCGCGTATCGTGCAGCGATGCGTCTACGCCATGCTCAACGAAGCCGTGCTCTGCCTCGAAGATGGAATCCTGCGCTCGGCGCGCGATGGCGACATCGGCGCCGTCTTCGGGATCGGGTTTCCGCCATTTCGGGGTGGGCCGTTCCGGTTCATCGATCGCACGGGTGCGGCGAACGTCGTGTCGACGCTCGACGAGCTCGAGCGTGAATTCCCGGGTCGCTATCGTGCGGCCGAGAGCCTGCGCCGCATGGCTGAACAGGGAGAGCGTTTTTATCCTCTCTCGGGGAAGCCCGTCTGACTACCGAACTGAACCACGGGGCGATGGAAGACAGCATGGACCTCGCCGCCGCGCCGCCGGACGATCGTGAACTGTCGGCCCTGCTGGACGATATCGTCCGGCGGTTCGCAGGCTCGATCCGGGCCACGGGTGCCCGCTACCGGCTGCCGCCGAGCGACATCACCGAGGCTGAACAGGAGGTCCGCATCCGTTTATGGCGGGTGTGCGGCACGCCTGAGAACATTTCGAAGCTGTCCGCGTCCTATCTCCAACGCGTGGTCACGACGGCAGTTCTGGATCTGCTGCGCCGTCGCCGCCGCGTGGCGACGCACGATCCGGTCGAGGATCTGCCATTGCCTGCACCTGGCCCTGGCCCCGACGCCGACGTCGAGGCGGCGTCGCTCGGGATGGTGGTTCGCAGCGGTGTGGAATCGCTCGGCCTTGCACGACGTACCGTGGTCAAGCTCCACCTCGAAGGGTATCGCCGGGATGAGATCGAGGCGTTGCTCGGGTGGAGTGAAGCCAAGACCCGCAACTTGCTCTATCGTGGTTTGTCGGACCTGCGCGAGTATTTGGTAGCGCGCGGTATCGAATGGGGGAATGAGGAATGACGAGTTCGGACGACCTGCAACTGCCACGTGATCCGGGCCCGATGCCCGCGCCGCTTCGCGACGCGTTCATCTGGGCGCGCGACGCAGAACGGGTCTCAACCCCTGAGTCGCTCCCGGCCGACGCCGCGCTCGATGCGCTGGCCGATGCCGAGAGCGATGATGACGCGCGTTTCGCGGTGATCGAGCAATTGCTCGCCAGCCCGGAAGGGGCGCGGACCTTGGCGCATGTAGTGGCTGCGCGGTCGTCGCTCGCTGGTGCCGATGAATACTTCGATGCCAAGCGAACGCCCTCCGCCGCACCGCGCGCCTTTGTGGATGGGACCATCGGCCCCCGCCGGCGCGACGCACTCTCCGGCCTCAAGCCGCTGCTGCTCGCCGCATCGCTGATGCTGGTGGCAGGCACCAGTTGGTACGTGTACACCCTGCCGCAGGCGGGCGATGAAGTCCGGTCGTCAGGGTCAGCGGTTGAACTGCTGGCAGTGCCGCCAGTCGAGGCAAAGGCACCGATCACGCTCCGGTGGAAGCCGCTGCGCGATGATGCCCGCTACAGCATTGAAGTCCTGGATGTGAACGACGCACCCGTCTTCGCCAACGAGACCAACAAGAGCGAAGTCGTGGTGCCGGCCCAGTCGCTCAAGCCGGGAACGTACCGGTGGTATGTGCGAGCTCGCGCGGCAGATCGCAGCGAAATCCGGTCGCGAGTCGACTCCTTCACGGTACGCTGATCGCGTTTGGCACGACAAGCGAAGCGATGTACGCGAATGACGTGCAAGGAACGAAGAAGGGCCGGCCTCCGATGATGGAGTGCCGGCCCTTTCTGGTTTGCGCTGCGCTGCACGACGAAAGCGCTACGCGTCAACGCATGGCGAACGCCATATCGACCGTCAGCGCCCGCCGCCCACAGGCGTGACCGGTGAGAATGTCAGCGCCCCGTCACCGATCACGCTGAACGCCGCCCAGAATCGCGCCGGCACACCAGCGCGTCGCAATGATGTCTGCGCAGTGTTCATCGCCTCCGCCGTCGTCGCGCCGGCGGCGAGTTGCTGATAGAAGCGCTCCATCAGCACCTTCGTCCACCGATCGCTGACGGCCCAGTGGCTCGCCACCACGGTGCGAACCCCGCGCGCCAGCAACGGCGCCACCAGGCCATCGATGGCATCGCCGCGCGAACCGAAGTCGCCGGTGGTTCGGCATCCTGACAGCACCACCATCGCTCGACCGACACTCAACTGCGCCAGTTCACCGCCGGACACGTAGCCGTCGTCGCTGGAGTCGGCGCGCAGGATGAGATAGTTCGCGCCCAGCGTCTGGTCACTGGTGAGGGCGTGCGCTGCAGCGTGCAGCACCGTGTATGGACCGCGCGCCGCGCGCTTGAGCGCCGCCTCCGATGCATCGACACCGGTCAGCGCCAGCGATTCCGTGCCCCAACCAGCCGCCGCACGAGCTTCATCCGCCGCCGCCAGCAGCGGTGCCAACGGATTGCCGCGTTCGGACCGTTCAACGTTGATCTCGAGCGACTGCGGTATGGCACTCGTGATCTCCGTATCACCCGCGCCCAGCGCCAGCACCCGCGCGGGTACCGAGCGTGGCTCCGCCGCGTAGGCGAGCGCCAGTGATACCGAGGGCGAAATGGTGACGACCGCGCGATCACCCAACACACCATTGCCGACCGGCAGCGCCTGGAACGGCACGCGATAGAGCGGCCCATGTGGAACGATCACCAATCGCTTGATGCTCGACGGCAAGCCACGCAGCGCCGTCGAGAGCACCGACGACGACACCTGTCGCCCCGCGCCAGCGCCGGTTTCACCACTCTCCATCAGCGCCAGCCAGCGCACGATCTCGCGATCGAGCGAATCCATTGGCGGCAGCGTGATGCCGCGGGCGCTCCGGTTCGTGATGATCATCAGCGAGGTTCGTGCTGACGCACCTCCGCCAGCATACACGAGCAACGCCGTGGTCGGCTTGAGCGACTTCTGCACATCGGCCAACACCGACGCCCCCGCCCGCACGCGCCGCCGCGCTTCATTGATGCTGGTGGAGTCGCTCGTCGTCTCTGCACCCAGCACACCGTTCAGCAGCGCGCGAGACCGTGCGCGCTCGGTCACGGAGAACACGGTCGGCAACCATCTCGGCGATTGCACGAACGCCGCCAGCACCTTGTCCACGTTTCCGTTCGTGCCACCCCACGCATCCACCGCCGTCAGCACCTTGCGCAGCCCACTCTCGGCCAGCGAATCGCGCGCGGCATCGAGGTCGCGATTGGCTTCGATCAGTGTGCGCTCGGCGCGCACCGAATCACCCAGTTGCAGCCAGGCCAACGCCAGCGCCCCGTCCACGTCATAGCGGAACAGGTCCTGCCCGTTGGCGAGATACCCCTTCTTCACCTCATCGAGGATGCGGATCGCATCTTCCTGCTTGCCGCGACGCAACGCCAGCAAGCCGCGATACTCCTGCAACTGCATGCGCCACGCTTCGCCCAGCGTGGTCACCACCTTGCTCGCCGAGTCGAGCAGCGTGGTGGCTTCGTCGAGTCGACCCGTGCGCACTGCGATGTCACTTTGCATGTAGAGCGACCGCAGGACCATCTGCCGGACGCCCAGCGAGTCGCCCATGATCCGGCCGCGCACTGCGACTTTCTCCGCCTGCACCAAGTCGCCCAGCATGATGAACGACATCGCCTGTTCGAGCAGCGACTCTTCGTAGCCGATTCGGTCGCCGGTGGCCTCGAACAGCAACAGTGCGCGGCGCAGGGCACTGCTCATCGTGGCGGCGTCGCCGATCTGGCGCGCGGTGGCGGCCACGTTGAGCAGCGACCACGCCTCGATGTTGCGATCGTCGATGCGTTGCGCGACGCGAATGGCCTCGGTCAGGCGCATCCGCGAGGAGCGGATGTACCCGACGGTGCGAAGGGTGTAGCCGTGCAACTGCAGGGCACCGGCCAGCGTCGGGAAGTCGCGCGCGGTACGTGCCGTCTCCTCCGCGCGCAGGTACCACAGCAGCGCCTGGCCGACTTCACCGGCCTGTGACAACAGCGAGCCGACCACCAGTTCGCAGTTCGCGCGGATGAACAGGGCATTGGCGCCGGTCGCCAGTGCGATGGCTTCTTCCGCGTGCTGCATCATGCGTGGCCGATCCGCCACCGCGCGCAGGCACGCCAGTCGTGCACGGAGAATCGTGTCGTTGGCCGGCGTCGCGCTGGACACCGAGTCGATCCCGGCCAGCGTCACGCGCCCACGGGTCCGCCGCTCGAACGCCAGCCGCACGAACTTCGACTCCGCCCATTCACCCTGCGGCAGCGAGGCGCTGTCGGCCACGATGCCCTGCAGCATCTCCCGCACGCCGGTGAATTCGCCGCGGCTGAGGAGTGCGCCGACCCGCTCGCGCAGCACGGCCGTCCGCCAGACCGGCGTCGTGGCCACACGCGTCGCGCTGTCCAGCCAGGCGCCGGCGTCGGCGTACCGCGAGTCAAATCGAGACAGCATCGCCAGGGCGAGGCGCGGGGCGGCCTGGGTTGGTGCGGCGGCGGCCCACGCCCGCCACTCGGCGGACCGCGCTTCGACGCTGTCGGTCTGCTTGGCCAAGGCCGCGAGTCGGTAGAACGCCCGCGGCGGCAGGCTATCCTGCCAGCGAGACCGGAGCGGCGCTTGCGCGGCCAGCGCGGTGGCCGATCCAGCCAGCAGGACACACAACGGAAAAACCACTCGGGGGAGTCGTCGCATCTTGGACGTAATGTATGACTGACCGAGCGACATGGCGTCGGGCGCCCGAGGGGCCCACCGCTGCGTCATACCGCTGCCGCCGCTAGCATGAATCGTGGACACACCGTGCACCGTCGCCCTCCTCTGCCGAGAGACCTGCCTGGCATGACCGCCACGTTCATGGCGCGCCGCTGCCTGCCGGTCGTAGGTCTCCTGTTCAGCCTGCTTCCGGGGACTGGTGCTGCACAGAGCGCGCCACCACTCGACCCGGTGACCGTTCGGGCCGCCCTGATCCGACGGGTCAATGACGGCACCTTCCGCGGCATCGCTACCGCATGGCGGGAAGGGGACACTTTCCGCACCGCTGCTGCGGGTAGTGCAGCCAAAGGCGGCGCGCCGATCGCCGGTGACACCCGGTTCCAGCTGGGCGAGGCCGGCGCGGTCCTGACGGCGGCCCTCCTCGCCAACATGGTGGTTCGGGGGGAGATCTCCCTCGATGCGCTGGCTCAGGGCTACCTGCCGGCGCCGATTCGCCTGCCCAACCGTCGGGGCCGAGCCATCACCCTTGGTGATCTCGCCTTCCACCGCTCCGGTCTGCCCAATGCGCCGCGTGTGGCTGGCGCCACGGCGGTCGAGCGAATCGATCGTGCGGTCCGCAGTCAGCCCCTCAGGTTCGACATCGGCAGCCAATACGCCTTCTCGCAGCTTGGAATCGACATCCTCGGTCTGGCACTCTCCCGTCACCTGAAGATGCCCCTGCCGCAGGCGATCCAGTCCCGGATTCTGGGGCCCCTCGAGATCACCGATCTGGTCCTGCTGACCACGCGTGCGGCGACTGGCCGCGACGCGGTGGGGCACGCCACCAACGGCACCCCGGTGCCGGCGGCGGCGCGCATCGAGGGGAGTTGGAGCGGGTCGGTCGTCGACCTGACACGATTTGCCGCTGCTGCCAGCGACACCATCCATGGCCCGTTGGCCAGTACGTTTGCTCTCATGATGCGTCTTCGCAGTCCGGGTCCCGATTCCTCGCTTCCCGTCGCACTTGGCTGGCGTGTGCTGCCACTCGACGGTCGCGACATCTACTGGCACGACGCGCAGGACGCCGCGGGATTCTCGACTTACGTCGCAATGGACCCGCAGCGGCAGCGCGCGGCCGCCGTGCTCAGCAACACGGCGCGCGCGGTTGATGCCATCGCCGGCCAGCTCCTGCTCGGCCGCGTCCCCGTCATTGCATCGGCACGGGTCTCCGCACCCGCTGCCTCCCGATCGAAGCCTGCCACGCGCAGCGCCACCACCAAGGCGAAAGCCAGATCACCCCGGCGCCCCGGTCGCCGCTGAATGTCCCGAAATCTCTCTGTCGTTCCGCTGCTGCTCACCCTGTTCGTTGCGTGCAAACCCGCCGACCAAGTCGCGACTCCCAGCGGCAAGGACGGCGTGACCGTCGCCCTCGCATCGCCGATCGGATACGTGAAGGTCGGTGATCGCCGCATCGCGTGGCATCCATCGCCCGGCATCTCACGATATGAAGTCGTCGTGTCGGACTCGGTCGCGGTGCCGTTGTTCACGGCAGTCACGACCGACACGCAGGTCACGGTGCCGGACTCGTTGAAGTATTCGCTCTCGCAGAACTACCGCTGGTACGTCACCGCCTATCGCGATCGCGACTCGACCGCCTGGCGATCGCCGATCGCCGTCTTCCGTCTCGAAGGGGAAGGGCGTCGCATGCCGCCGCTCCCGAAATAACGCTCACGACCCGGTTCATGCCCTCGCTGCAGCCAGCCCTACGCCTCAGTGGTGCCCCCGCGGTTTTCGCCCAGACGTTGCTCGTGCCGGTGTTGCTCCTGTCGACAGCGCTCGCGCCGACGATGCGCGCACAGGTCGCCGCCCCGCCATCACTCACCGTCGAGCGAATCTTCCGCACGCGTGACTTCATGGCGCAGGGCCTGCCCTTCGTGCAGTGGATGAAGGATGGGCGGAGTTACCTGAACGTGAAGAGCGACATCGGCGGCACGATGCTGGTGAAGGTCGATGCCGTGACCGGCGCAGAGACGGTGTTGGTCCCTGTCGGTGTGCTCAAGGATGCCGCTGGTGCAGCACTCGATGTCGAAGATGTGACGCTGTCGCCGGACGAATCGAAGGCGTTGATCTTCCACTCGTCGGTGCGCGTCTGGCGCACCAATACACGCGGCCTCTATCACGTGGTGGATTTCGCCACCAGGACCGTCACGCCACTCGTCAGCGCGGCTGGCCCGGTCGCGTCGCGGCCACCGGTGGGTCCAAGCTTTCTCGCGACAGGGCTGGCAAGTGGCGCGTCAGACCCGAACCTGCAGATGTTCGCGAAGTTCTCGCCTGATGGCAGCAAGGTCGCGTACGGACGTGCCAACGACCTTTGGGTCAAGGATCTGCGCACTGGCGCCGAGACGCGACTCACTGCGGACGGCAGCGACGACATCATCAACGGCACCACCGACTGGGTGTACGAGGAGGAGCTCGGCCTTCGCGATGCCTTCCGCTGGAGTCCGGATAGCAAGCGCATCGCCTTCTGGCGCTTCGATCAGTCGGCCGTGCCGGCCATGCCGATCGTCGATGAACTGGGCGTCTACCCAAAGGTGTCGACGCTGCGGTATCCCAAGGCTGGCGAGGCAAATTCCCGCGTCACGATTCACGTCATCGGTGCCGACGGCAGTAATCGACACCCGCTCGATGTTGGTCCCGATACCGGGCAGTACATCACGCGCCTCGAGTGGCTCGATGCGGATTCGATCTCGGTGCAGCGTGTCCCGCGGCGACAGGTGCAACTGGACCTGATGCTGGTGAGCGCGAACACCGGCACTGGACGCATCATCGTCACCGAACGCGACTCGGCGTACGTCAATTCCGAAGGTGAGCCAGTCGTCTGGCTCGCCGATCACAAGCGATTCCTGCTGCGCAGCGATCGCACCGGCTGGCAGCAGTACTTTCTCTATCGTCGTGATGGGCGCCTGGTCACGCGCGTGACGAAGGACAGCATGGATGTCCTCGACCTGTTGGCAATCGACGAGAAGGCGGGGGCTGCGTATGTGCAGGTCGCAGCTCCGACGGCCACGCAACAGCAGTTGATGCGCGTGACGCTCGATGGGCGTCGTGCCGACCGCCTGACCGTTGGCGATGGATCACACGCGATGCTCATCAGCCCGACCGCGACCTTCGTCTTCGATGCGTACTCGCGTCTCGGTGTGCCGCCGGTCGTTTCGCTGTACGCGCTGCCGCGGATGACGAAGCTCAAGGAACTCACTGACAACGGTGCACTCCGGAGCCGTCTTGCGGCGCAGGGCATCCAGCCGCCCCAGCTCTTCACCGTCCCCATGCCTGATGGCACACGCCTCGATGCATATCGGGTGTTGCCCCCGGGCTTCGACAGCACGAGAAAGTATCCGGTCCTGATGCACGCCTACGGCGGCCCGGCTGCGCCGCAGGTCATCGATCAGTGGGGCGGCGCGCGGTATCTCTGGCACGCGTCGCTGGCGCAGCAGGGCTACATCGTGGTGGTGGTGGACAATCGCGGGGCCGCGTTTCGCGGCCGCGACTTCCGGAAGGTGACGCAGTTGCACCTCGGCCTGCGAGAGACGCAGGACCAGATCGATGCCGCGAAGTGGCTCGGCCAGCAGTCATGGGTCGACGCGTCGCGGATCGGGTTCTGGGGATGGAGTTTCGGCGGCTACCTGGCGGCGATGGTGGCCGGCAAGGGAGGCGACCTCTTCAAGGCGGTGATCGCCGTCGCCCCGGTCACCGATTGGCGCCTGTACGATTCGATCTATACTGAACGCTTCATGTGGACGCCGCAGGAAAACGGCCCCGCATACCAGGAAACCGCACCGCAGAACGCCGTCGCCGGCATCCGGGCTCGGTTCCTGCTCGTCCACGGCACCGGTGACGACAACGTGCATCCACAGAACTCCGTACAGCTGATCGACCGGATGGTCCGCGCCAACCGTCCCCTGCAGCAGCTGTTCTACCCGAACCGCACGCACTCCATCAGCGGCGGAAACACCACCGTGCACCTCTACGAAGCGATGACGCGTTTCCTGCGCGAGAACCTGTGAGCACCACGCGCGTGGTCCTCGCCTCCGCCGTGGTGCTGGCGGCCTGTGCTCCCTATCGGACACCGGCGCCCGACGATGCAGCGGAGCGCGCGCGTATCGCCGCGGAAGCCGTCCGCACGGCGCCGCGACGTGCCCCCGCATGGCGATGCACACCTGCAATGCCGTCGCCCATGCCATCGCCGGCCACCCGCGCCGAGCGCACGGGATTCTGCGAAACCACGCCGTATGAAGAGGCGATGGCGTTTCTCGACACCGTGCGGAGCCGAACGGCCCCCAATCGAGTGATGCGCGTGACGCGGCTTGGGACGTCGCCGCGCGGACGGCCGCTGCTGGTGGTTACCGCCTGCTCGCGGAGCAGCCGCACGGCGGATTCGTGCGCCGACTACATGACGACCGCGCGTCGTCGCCCGGTCGTGATGCTGCAGGCGAACATCCACGCCGGTGAAGTGGAGGGGAAGGAGGCGGTGTTGGCACTACTGCGCACCGTCCTCACCGACTCGAAGCCCAACTTGCTCGACAGCCTGACGTTGATCGTGGTGCCGATGTACAACGCCGATGGGAACGAGGCCCTCGGCCCGCAATCGCGAAACCGCGGCGCGCAGCTTGGCCCCGAAATCATTGGCGAACGGCCGAATGGCGACGGGCTCGACCTGAATCGCGATTACATCAAGGCCGAGGCGCCCGAAACGCGCGCCATGCTCCCGATGCTCACCAACGGGAGCGTGGATGTGTTCGTGGACCTGCACACCACCAACGGCAGCTATCACGGCTACAACCTCACCTGGTCACCATCGCTGCATCCGGGTGCACCGTTGGGTCGGTTCACCAGCGACACATTGCTGGCTGGCATTCGTCGACGGCTCTGGCGGAAAGGGGTGAAGACGTATCCGTACGGGAATTTCAGCAATTCCTTCGCGCGCGAAGTGTCGGTGGATCCGAAGAAGGAAGGATGGTTCACCTACGATTCGCGCCCACGATTCGGCACCAACTATTTCGGTCTCACGGGTGGAGTCTCGATCCTCAGCGAGGCGTATTCGCACGATCCGTTCGATGTGCGCGTGAAGAGCACCTACGCCTTCGTCCGTGAGATGCTGGGCACGGTCGGTGCCGATGCGACCATTCTCGCGCGGGTGAATGCGGCGCGTCGGTCACTCACGGCGGGGATTGCCACGCGTGGTGTCGTGCTCGAGACGCAGCTCACGACGAACCCCTTCAGCGACAGCGTGCTGGTCGAGGATCTCGAAGTCGATCGCGACAGCCTTGGTGCCGAACCCGGTGTGCCGCTCGGCATCAAGCGCACGGGACGGATTCGCGGCCAGTGGATGCCGGTAGTCGACCGCTTCGAGCCGACGCGCCAGACCATGGTGCCCGCCGGTGGCTGGCTGGTGGAAGGAAGCGACACCACCCTGCTGGCGCTGCTCAAGCGCCATGGCGTGGACGTGCGCGAGCGTCTCACCGGCCGTCGTTCGGTGGACGTCGAGCGATTCCAGCTCGACTCGGTCGATCGGGTGGGACGTGCCTTCCAGGGCCACCGTGAGGTCCGTGTCCTCGGGCGCTGGGTGAAGGTTCGCATGTTGCCGGCGGCCGACTGGAAATGGGTGCCCGCCACGCAGCGGCAGTTGCTGGTGGCTGCTCAGCTATTGGAACCGCAGTCCAATGACGGTGCCACCACCTGGAACCTGTTCGACGACCGGCTGTTGATGGGCAAGTACCACCCGGTCATGCGTGTCACCACGCGGCTTGGCACGCGCTGAGCGGACGGATTTCGCCCGCCGCACGGCTATATTTCCCGGCTTGGTCACCGCCCTGCAGCGGTGACGCGATCACCCGTCTCCCAGCGTTCTGATGCTGCGCAACGCGCTCCTGTACCTGTCCAACCAACAGGGCATTTTCAACTTCGTGCGCCACAACGGCATGGCGAAGTCCTTTGCGGCGCGCTTCGTCGCCGGCGAGTCGGTCATGTCGGCCATCGATGCCGTGCGCAGCCTCAATGCCAAGGGCATTGCCGCCACGCTCGACCTGCTCGGTGAAAGCACCACCAACGAGAAGGAAGCCTACGCATCGCAGGCCGAATACCTGCAGCTGCTCGACCTCATCGAGCGCGAGAAGCTGAACGCGAATGTGTCGCTCAAGCTGACGGCGATGGGCATGGACATCTCCGATGACCTGTGCATCAAGGTCACGCGCGAGATTCTCGAACGGGCCAAGCGCTACAACAACTTCGTGCGGCTCGACATGGAATCGAGCGACTACACGCAGAAGACGCTCGACCTCTTCGAGAAACACTTCTATCCCGACTTCAAGGCCCACGTCGGCATCGTGCTGCAGAGTTACCTCTTCCGCACCGAGGCCGATGTAAAGCGCGCCAACGAACTCGGAGCCCGCGTGCGCATCTGCAAGGGGGCCTACAAGGAGCCGCCCGCGGTGGCGTTTCCGGAGAAGGCCGACGTCGACAAGAACTACGTCACGGTGATGCACCAGTTGATGGAGCACGGCAACTACCCCGGCCTCGCCACGCACGACGAGGTGATCATCGCCGAGGCCCGCCGTTTCGCGAAGGAGAAGGGGATCGCCAACGATCGCTTCGAGTTCCAGATGCTCTATGGTGTGCGTCGTGACCTGCAGGAAGGGCTGGTGCGTGATGGCTATCGCATGCGCTGCTACGTCCCCTTTGGTACGCAGTGGTATCCCTATCTCATGCGACGCCTCGCCGAACGCCCCGCCAACATCACGTTCATGACCGGAAGTGTGGTCAAGGAATGGCTCGGCGGGCGCAGCAAAGCGTGATGTCGTCGTGAGCGGTGCCAGCGGATGGTGAGCGCGTGAGTGGGCAGCACCTGCCTGCCGATCACAGCCTCGGCGATGCCAACACGATCGGCGGATATGCCCTCGTGCACGGTCGCCCGGCAGCGTTCGAAGGGAGCGATGGATTCTCGTATTCCGTCGAGCTCTGTGTCGATCAGGTGAATGACGCCGGCACACTGTGGGCGGCGTACCTCCTCTTCCCGCGCTGGCGCCGCATCGGTGCCTCTGGCGTCGAGGGGCACCTCGAGACGGACTACGTGTCGCGTGCCGCGACCGCCGAAGCCGCCCGCGCCGCGATCGGCGCCTTCACCTTGCAGCAGGTGCGCGAACTGCTCGAGCAGCGCATCGAGGAAACGGCACCGCCCGCTGCACGCCGGTGGTTCGACGTGATGCGCGATGAATCAGGCGACACTGAAGTGACGCATGACTGAACCGGAAGCGCCCATGGCGCCGAGCTTCGGCCGTGTACTCAGCGGGACTGGTGGCGTCTGGCGCGTGCAGCGCAACGATGGCGTGGTCATCGAGGCGTCGTTGCGCGGTCGGCTGAAGCGCTTCGACGACGCGAAGGGCAAGCAGGCTCGCTCGGATCGCGACGGCGGCCGCGCGCGTGCGAGCGTGAAGTCACGTGCCGACAAGAGTGATGATCGCAACACCGAAAATGAGACGCCGACGCTGAAGCTGGCCGTCGGCGACGAGGTGCAGATCGAACAGGAGGATGCCGCCGCGCCGTGGGCCATCGCGGACATCCTCCCGCGCCGATCACAGCTCGCCCGACGCGCACCAGGCGGCGGCTACGGGCAGCGCATCGTCGCCGCCAATGTCGACCAGGTGCTCGTCTGCTTCGCGGCCGCCAATCCCGAGCCGCATCCGCGCATGATCGATCGCTTCCTCATCATCGCCGAAGCGAACGACATCGCCGCCCGGGTCGTGATCAACAAGTCCGACCTCGTCTCGCCGGAAAGTGTGCGACTGCGGTTCGCCGATTACGAACGGGCGGGGTATCCGGTGCATGTCACCAGCACCAGCACCGGCCGTGGACTCGATACGCTGCGCGCGGCACTCGAAGGCCGCACCACGGCGCTCAGCGGACCGAGCGGTGTCGGAAAGAGCAGCCTCATGAACGCCATGTTCAGCGGGCTCGATCTGCGCGTCGGCGAAATCAGCCAGAGCGTGAACAAGGGTCGGCACACCACCGTCGGCGCACTGCTGCATCCGCTGCCAAGCGGCGGCTACGTCGTCGATACGCCGGGCCTTCGGGAAATCGGGATGTGGGGGCTGACGGCCGAAAATCTCGACGGCTACTTCCCCGAATTTCGCCCCTACCTCGGCGAGTGCCGCTTTGCCGATTGCATCCATGTCGTCGAGCCGGGCTGCGCCATCCGTGAGGCACTGGCCAAGGATGACATCTCGGCCACGCGATACGACACCTACGTGAAGCTGCTCGACGAACTGGCAGCCGAAGCGGAGAGCTGGGAGTAGGCGATGGCCGATGCCGCGTCGATGGGTCGCAGGGAAATGGCCGCGTGGGTGGTGGCCGGCGCTTTGGCACTGACGCTGGTGGGGCGCCTCGCCATCGATCGCAAGGAACTGCCGGCGGAGTCGGATGATCCCGCCGTCGGGCAGGCGCGCTCCGCCGTCACGGACCTCATTGTCCGCGATGCAGCGAACGCCCGGGTGCCACTCGCGCCCAAAGGGGTGCCGGCGATCCTGATGGTCAATTCCAGGACCTGCTCGTTCTGTCGGCAGGCCCTCAAGGACATCGCCGCACTGCAGGGAAGTGACGGTGTTCCCCGACTGCGCGTCGTCACTCTTGAAGGAGTGGCTGCCGGCCAGACGATGCTCGCGGCGCTCGGAGTTCGTGGCGCGTTCATTGCTGGGCCTGATGGAGAGAGCGATCAGGTATTGCTCACCTTTCGCATCCCTGGCACGCCGGTGTTCGCGCGGACGGACAGCAGTGGACGCATCGTCGAGACCGTGCCGGGCTACCCCGGACCGGAAGCGCTCGCCCGCTGGCTGCCAGTCATGCGAGGACGGTAGGGCCGCATCGCACGGGACGGGAGCATCCGTCCGATCGCACACACTACTCGTCGCCATCCCATGTCACTGCGCCACGCGCTGCCGCTTTTCGCACTCGCCGCTCTCACCGTCCAGGTGCAAGCGCAGACGCTCGCCGACGGCAAGACGTGTGAACGCGCGATCAACGGCAGTGCCACCGATCGGGTCGCGATTCAGCGTCTGATGGTGGCGAATCGGACATCGCCCGTCGCACTGTTCGCGGCCGGCTGTCTCGATGTGATGGCCGCCAAGTGGGATAGCGCCGCCGTGCACTTCGATGCCGCAGTGAAGGGCAACCCGCGCAGCAGCATCGCCTACTACTGGGTGGGCAACATCAACGGGCAGCTCGCGCGTATTGGCGACCCTGCGACCAAGGTGCGGCTCGCGCCTGTCATTCGGGACGCATACGCCACCGCCATTCGACTCGATGGTGCGAACATCGATGCACGTGAAGGGCTGATGCAGTACCTGCTCGCGGCGCCGGCGAGCAGCGGTGGCGACAAGACGAAGGCGCTCGAACAGGCACTCGCGATCGGCAAGGTCGATGCCTTCCGCGGGCTCTCGGCGCAGATCGCCGTGGCGAACACGACGCACGACAACATCGAGGTCGAGAAGCTCCTGCTGCAGGCCACCACACAGTTCCCCGACAGTGTGCTTGGCTGGGCGAACCTCTCGGCCATGCAGGCCGATGCGCAGCGTGTGCGCGATGCATTTGCGACGATCACCCGCTGGCAGGCACGGGGGACGAACCCGATGTTCGCGCTCTTCAGCCTCGGGCGAACGGCGGCCGTCACCGGACAGCAGATGGACCGTGGTGAACAGGCACTCAGGCAGTATCTGCGCGGGCAGCGGGGCCCGAACGATCCGCCCGTCGCGAACGCGCACTACCGCCTCGCACAGATTCTCGAGCGGCAGGGCAAGAAGCCGGAGGCACGCGTCGAGTACCAGCTCGCGCTGCGCAGCAACCCCAACATGCGAGATGCCCAAGTGTCTCTCGACCGACTGAAATGACGCGCCCGCCGAGGATCGTGATCGCCTCGCTGAGCGCCATCGCCGTCACCGGTACCTTCTTCGCCATCACCTCGATTTTCGGTGGCGCTGGCGCCATTGCGGCGCTGTTCCTCGCACTGCCGATGTGTGCGGTCGCCTGTTTCCGCGTGAAGCGCTATTCGCGCACTGCGCTGTTCCTCACCTCACTCGCCGCCATCGCACCGCTGATGGTCGGCGTGTTGCTCACCTGGCCCGAGATGGCGCCAGGTGCACCGTACATCTTCGGGATCACGGCGATCGTTGCGGGCCTCGCCGGCATGCTCACGCCAACAGCTCGTGAATGGCACGCCTCGGCGGCCGCACACCGCTTGCTCGACCTCTGAACTGCACCGGCGCAATCAGCGACTGCGCACCGTACCGAGCCCACCGTCCACACCAAGCGTCTGGCCGGTGATCCACGCGTTCTGTGGATCGAGCAGGAACGCAATCGCACGCGCGACGTCGCCCGGTTCACCCAGACGGCCAAGTGCATGCATGGCCAGTGACGACTGTTCGCCAGCGGCGCTGCCCGTGATCCGCGCGGTGAGCGGTGTGCGCACCAGTCCCGGCGCGACACAATTCACGCGAACGTTTTTCGCGGCGTAGCTGGCCGCCGCCGACAAGGTCAGGCTGATCACGCCGCCCTTGGCCGCGGCAATCGCTTCATGGTTCGCCAGCCCGATACGGGCCGCCGCCGAAGCGACCAGCACGATGCTGCCGCCCGTCGGTTCGGTGTTGTTCATCATCACGCGCGTGGCCGAGCGCACCAGCGAGAACGCCGAGCGCAGGTTGATGCTCAGCACGTCGTCGAATTCCTCGGGCCGCGTCAGATGCGCCGGTTTCAGCAGCAGCGATCCCACACAGTTGGTCGCACCATCGAGGCGACCGAAGGTTTGCACCGCCGTCTCGACGGCGCGCTCGATGTCGGCGGGTACGGTGGCGTCGATGACGACAGTGTTCGCACCAAGCTCCGCGCCGAGCGCCTCGAGCTGGTCAGCCTTGCGTGCGGCGAGCACCAGTCGGGCGCCGGTGGCGGCCAGCTGGCGGGCGAGTGTCGACCCGATGCCACCAGTGGCACCGAGGATGAGATGAACCGGGGATGTCATGCCGTGCGAATGAACTCACCTGTGGCCCGGTTTCATCCGGCGCGCATCGTCTCGCACACGCGGAGCACGGCGCTCGTGTTCGACCTTACGGCGAAAGCCGCTCCAGCGACCACCCGTGTGATTCACGCCGATACCGAATCCGGTCGTGCAATCGGCTCTGTCGGCCCTGCCAGAACTCGATCTGTGCGGGGGCGACCAGATAGCCACCCCAGTGCGGCGGAAGCGGTGGCGCCGTCTCGCCGGGGAATCGCGCCTCGACGTCGCGCACCCGTTCCTCGAGCACTGCGCGATCAGGGATCACGCTGCTCTGCGTGCTCGCCCAGGCGCCGATCCGGCTGCCGCGAGGGCGCGAGTCGTAGTAGGTCCGCGACTCATCGGCCGCGAGTTGTGTGACCTGACCGCGGATGCGGACCTGTCGTTCCAGCTCCACCCAGAAGAAGACCAGCGCCGCCTGTGGGTGCGCCAGCAGGTCCTGGCCCTTCTGGCTGCGGTAGTCGGTGAAGAAGGTGAACCCACGATCGTCCACGCCCTTCAGCAGCACGATGCGGGCGTCCGGGGCGCCGTCACCACCGACCGTGGCCAGCGTCATGGCGTTCGGCTCCGGGACCTTGGCCTCGGTGGCGTTGTCGAACCAGCGCCGGAACTGTTCGATCGGGTCGGCCACGACGTCGGCCAGATCCAGTGAAGCAAGCGCGTAGTCGCGCCGGAGGTGGGCAATATTCGACATGCAGGGTTGGAGCGGGAAATTCAGGTAGGGGAACGCCGTAGCAGACGATGCAGTCCGCAGGCCTGCGCCGCCGTCAGGAGTTCGCCGCGATCGTGAATGGCGAGCACACGTGGCATCAGGATGACGGGGCACGCGAGCGTGGCCGCCAGCGTCTCCTGCATCGCGGCGATGGCGTCATCATCCGTCTCGTCATCCGGGAGTTTTGGAGACAGCATCACGCCGGCAATCGACAGGTTTCTCGACAGTAAAAGCTTCGCGAGCAGGTTTACGTGCCCAATGGCCCATCGCGAAACTGGCTCCACGATCACGGCGTCCAGCTGCCAGCGGTCGAGCAGGTCGAGCATCGTGAGCGACGGCGTGATCGGGTCGAGCAGCCCCACGGCATCCGCGACCACCAGCATCGACCGGCCGTCACAGAGGGCCTCGCGGGCCCGATCGAAGGCGGCGCTGTGCAGCAGCGTCCCCGACGCATCGGCCGCGTGCATCGGCGCCTGGTTGGCTGCCAGCGCGAACGGCGTGACCAACCGCGGATCGTCGAGATGGGCGGCGGCCCAGCGCACCAGCGCGCCGCAACTCCCAGGCTCACAGGGATCGTCCACGCCGGTTTCGACCGGGACCATCGCTGCCACGTTCGCCCCGTCCTGGGCGAGCAGTGCGATCAGCATCGCGGCGGCAACCGCCGACTGATCGTTGGGTGTCACACTCGTCACGGCATAGCCCGGCACCACCTGTGGTGATGCTGCCTCCGACGTTTCGCCCTCAGCGTTCGCGCTCATGTCAGCAAGCTCACGCCGCGGCGGCAATCTGCCAACCGGTGAAACCCGTCCCGGGGTGACTGCCGTACGGCGACCATCCCCACGCCACTCGACAGGAGCTGCCGCGATGCCAAGCCCGAGACTCACAGGTGCCGTCGTTCTCGCGATTCTCGCGACACCGATCGCCGCCCTCTCCGCGCAGCAAACCGTTCGCCTCACGCCCGCCAACGGACGTGTCGCGATCTGGAACCTGACCGGCGCGGCCCACATCGAGCAGGGCACGTCGAGCGAGGTCGAAGTCGTGATCACGCCTCGCGGTGCCGACGCAGGCAAGATGATTGCACAAACGGGCCTGATCGACGGGGAGCAGACGCTCCGCATCTTCTATCCCGTGGACGACATTCGCCCAGCTGCGACCGATCGCCGACGTCGCGGTCGATCGTCGAGCTCCTTCCGGATGCGTGACGACGGCCGCTTCGGCAACAAGGTCACCGGCGGTCGGCGCATGCAGATCTCGAGCGATGCGGACTTCGAAGCGTCGGCCGACCTGGTCATTCGGGTACCGGCCTCCGTCGCGCTCGACCTGCATCTCGCGGTCGGCGACGTCGAAGCAGGTGGCACGTCGCGTGGTCTCACCATCGACACCTATTCCGGCAGCGTGCACACCGCCGCCACCCGTGGCCCACTCGATATCGACACTGGATCCGGCTCGGTCGAGGTCAAGCGCCATGCCGGCGACCTGTCGATCGATACCGGGAGCGGCGACGTCGAAGTCTCGGATGTCACCGGCGCCCGCAACGTCTCGCTCGACACCGGCAGTGGTTCCGTGATCGTGGACGACTGCTCGGCCTCCGCCACCCTCAAGGTGGAAACCGGCTCGGGACGGGTCACGGCGCGCAATATCGAGGCGCCGGTCATGTCACTGGACACCGGGAGCGGTTCGGTGGAAGTCGCGCCCACCGCCGCTGCAGGCTCCCTGCACGTCGACACTGGCAGCGGTTCGGTGACGCTCATTGCCCCATCGAACTTCGGCGCCGAACTCGAGATCAGCACCGGCTCCGGTGGCATTCGCAGCGATCTGCCACTGGTCGGCGTGCGTCGCTCCGAGGGCGAGCTCTCCGCCCGCATCGGTGATGGTCGCTCGCGCATCTCCATCGAAACCGGCTCCGGCGGCGTCGCGATCCGCGCGCGGCTTTAGCACGAGGCGTTGGCGCGCGACGCCAGCACTCGCGCACGCTCGTCGTTTTCAACTGCATTGAGGGGGAGGCCACGGAGCTCACGGAGTGCGCCCAGGGCAACCTCCTGTGCCCGCCCGCTCATTGGTTGTCGTATTGAGCAAAAGCAGAGCGGTGGTCCGCGCTGCTCCGTCCGCTGCAACTGGAGCACTCCGTGAGCTCCGTGTGCTCCGCTCCATTGCAGTTCTGCAGTTCAGTCTTTCGGTCGCGTCGAACGCCGCAAACGACGAAGCGGCGCACACCACGAAGGTGTGCGCCGCTTTTCGTTCGTACCAACCGCGCCTAGTGCTCGGCCGGAGCCGCTGCGGCGGGCTTCACCGTCGACGTGTGGGGCAGTGAACCCTTGGCGTGGAACATCGGATCGGTCGGGTCGCGATACGTCGCCTTGTGGATGCTCCAGGCACCAAACCACAGCGCAACAGCGACGACCGTCGTCAGGATGGCGTACGGCCACCCTTCCTTGGTCGGAGTAATCGGGACGTGACGTCCTTCGGACTGACTGGCCATCGGGCGAAAGCTCCTCGTGCGACGGGAAACCGGGGCCTATCCACCGGCTGAGACAACAATAACATGGTCGGGAAGCAGCGTGTGCCCTGCCGCCGCCGATTTCATGGCGCCGGTGTGCCCTCGACCACGGCGACCAACTGGTCGATCGTGTACGGCTTGGCCAGCAGCCCGTCCACCCCCAGCGCCTCGGCCTTGCCCATCATCGGCGACCCCGGGCCATCGCCGGAGCTCAGCACGTACCGCGTTCCCGCGCAGCTGGGCAGCATCCGCATCCGCCGGATCAATTCCACCCCATCCATCTCTGGCATGTGGAGGTCGCACACCACCACGTCGAAGGCGAACTGCTCGGCGATCCGGAGCGCGTGCATCCCGTCACTGGCGCCGACCACCGCGTGGCCGCGCGAGGTGAGGAAGCGGGTGAGGAAGCTGATGATCGCCGCCTCGTCGTCCACCACCAGGATGTCGAGTGCCCGGCCCATCGGCACCCCATCCGCGCCGGGCGGGACGGCCACTTCGCCAGTCGTGCGCATCGTGTCCGATTCCGCGGCCTCCGGCGCGCCCACCATCGGCAGGCGCACGAGGAACTCGGTGCCACGCCCCAACTCGCTGTGCACGTCGACGACGCCGGCATGCTCGGTCACGATGCTGTGCACCACGCTCAACCCCAACCCAGTGCCAACCCCTTCCTCCTTCGTGGTGAAGAACGGATCCCAGATCCGTCCCAGAAGCGACGGCGAAATGCCCGCGCCGTTATCCGCCACCTTCACGATCACATAGTTCAGATCCAGCTCCGTGCTGATGCGGAGCTCGAGCGGAGCCTGCACCATCGCGCGTTCGCCGCGCATCGCTTCCAGCGCCTGACGGGCGTTCACCACCAGGTTGAGGATCACCTGTTCCAGCCGCGCCGTATCGCCTTGCACGTAGACCGGTTCATCGGCCAGCGCGAGTATGACACGTACGCCGCGTGTGTCGAGCGCGTATCGCTGCGTGTCGACGATGTGCCGAATCACGCCGTGCAGGTCCACCAGCTCACTGCGCGTCACGTTGCCTTGACGGGCGAAGGTCAGCAGGTCGCGCACCACGCGTTCGGCACGCCGCGCCTCGCGGCCGATCGTCTCCAGTGCCTTGCGGTCGTCCGCCGGCCAGGTGCCGCGTAGCAACAGCTGGGAGAATCCAGAGATGGCCGCCAGCGGGTTGTTCAGCTCGTGCGCCACACCGGCCAGCATGTGGCCCAGCGATGCCATGCGCTCACTGCGACGCAGCCGCTCATCGCGACGATGCCGTTCCGTCACATCCTCGGCGATGCCTTCGAACACCGGCGGACCGCCCTCCTCGTCTTCCACCATGCGGAGCGAGAGTCGGACGTCGATCAGTTCACCGTCGCGGCGTCGCCAGGTGACTTCGACCCAGTCATCCAGTTCCCCCTTCTGTGCCGTGCGGACCAACCACTCGTGATCCGACACATCGGCATACACGTCCACCGCCAGGTCGAGCGCCATCAACTCCTCGCGCGTGTCGTAGCCGAGGAGTTCGAGCATCGCCGGGTTGGCGTCCAGCACCCGCTGGTTGCGTTCGGCGCGATAGACGCCGTACACCGCGCGCCGCACCAACGCGTCGTAGTCGGCGCGCGTGCGCAACAGCGTCTGTTGCGCCAGCCGCCGCTCGCTCATGTCACGCGTGACGGTGATGTAGCCCGTCACCGCATCGCCGGTGTCGCGAATGATCGTGACCCGCGTTTCAACCCAGATCGACGTGCCATCGGCACGACGCAGCAGCCAGGTTGCAATCGGGAAGCGCGCGCCGCTCGTCATTTTTTCCAGCAGCATCATCGCGATGTTCCGCTCCTTCTCCGTCATCAGCGACGTGAAGTGCGTCCCCACGAAACGCGCCACAGAAAAGCCGAACAGCTCCTCGAAGTAGCTCGAGGCATAACTGACGATCCCGTCCGGATCGATCGTGATCACGGCTGCCTCGATCGTCTCCGCCAGCAACCGTGACAGATCGCGGCCTTCGACGCTGATGGCCTCGAAGGCGACTGGTGTCACGCGCGGGGGGCGCAAGTCCATTCAGCTGCCACCGAGCGCGCCGTCGACCGCCTTGCGCACCGTCAGGTCGCCGGCAGGAATCGCACCCGAGTGCCGCCACAGGAGATGCCCATCCGACGAGACCAGAAAACTCTCCGGAATACCGACCGCGGCGAACTGCCCGCGGATCTGGTCGTTGGGATCGCGACCGATCGTGAACGTGGCGCCCATCGACTTCGCGCTCGCGGCGACAGCCGCGTCATCGTCGGTGTCGATCGAGATCGCGAGCACGCGCAACCCACGTGCGCCATAGGTCGTGTGCAGCGCCTGCAGCTCCGGAAACTCTGCCTTGCACGGCCCGCACCAGGTGGCCCACACATTCACCAGGGTCACTTGTTGCTTCGCCGAGCCTCCGATGCGCGCCGAATCACCGCCCAGCGTTGCCACCGTGAACTGGGGCGCGATTTCACCGACTTCCGGTGGATGAAACGCCTCTGCGGCCTTGGCGGCGGGCTCCTTCTTCGAGCACGCGACCACGGTGCACAACGACAGCAGGGCCAACGAAATGCGCATTCTCACACACGATCCTTGTGCCGTCGGGCACGGGTACGGCTCCCACGCGAAGGAGCAGACTCGACTGCGTCCGGAGGAGCTGCTGATGGCCTGCTCATGAATGCACGTTCGCATCCGTGCTGTGACGAGGCTAGCAAACGCACGCCGCCGCTCCAAGGTATCGGTGTCCGGCGATCCACACTGCAACGGCTGTTACCCAGTG
Source organism: uncultured Gemmatimonadaceae bacterium (assembly GCA_963740355.1). Lineage (GTDB taxonomy): Bacteria > Gemmatimonadota > Gemmatimonadetes > Gemmatimonadales > Gemmatimonadaceae > JACMLX01. The sequence goes on along the minus strand of CAVUDW010000003.1, from coordinate 1,809,783 downwards.
CGCCGGCCCTTGTTTACCATCGATTCGGGAGTAATACTCCGTTCATGGAGTCAACTGCTTCAGCCCAGCACGCGAGCGCACCCGCTACGGTCGCGCTACGCGACATCGCACCTCTGGAGGCGCGCCGACTCGGGGCGGCCGGCATGCGCACCTTCCTCGCCATCGCCGACGAGTGGCAGCTCCCGGTCGCGACGCGGCGGACCCTGCTCGGCGACATCGCCGAATCGACGTACCACAAATGGAAGCTCGGCGACGTCGGCACGCCGTCCCGCGATCAGCTCGAACGATTGTCCCTGCTGCTCGGCATCTACAAGGCGCTCCGATTGCTGTTCTCCGATGACGCGACGGGAGTGCGCTGGTTGAAGGCACACAATCGCGACCCTGACTTTGCGGGAGACTCACCGCTCGAACGGATGCGTCGCGGATCGATCGAGGATCTCTACGCCGTGCGGCGATATCTCGACGCCTGGCGCGGCAGTTGGCCGTGAGCGAGCTGCACGCGCCGGCATCGGCGCGGGTGCGGGGCCGGACACATCGATTGGTGCCGTCGCGCTTTCCACCCATTGGTGTCTTCGATCGCGTGGCGTCGCCCAGCGATGCGATTGCCGCGATGGAGCTGGAGAGCCTCACCAACGATCGCATTCGCATCGCACTCGAGCGGAGCGCGATCATGGCGGAGCCGGACTGGGTGGTCGGGGTGCCCGGTGCCACGATCGTGATGGCGGCTTTCCTGCACGCCGCGCCCGACGGGGGCCGCTTCAATGGTCCGCGGCTTGGCGCATGGTACGCCGCGCGCGACCTGCCAACCGCGATCAGCGAGACGGTCTATCATCACACGCGCCGCCTCGCTGCGTCGGAGATGGGATTCGACGCCACCATCACGATGCGTGAGTTCATCACCGCACTCGATGCACGACTGGTTGACCTTCGCAGCCTGCAATCGACGAACGCCTCACTCTATGATCCGAACGACTACAGCGACTCGCAGCCCTTCGGTGAGTCGTGTCGTGCGCGCGGCGATGTCGGCATCGTCTGGAACAGCGTGCGGCGCCCGGCAGGAGAGTGTGTGGTGATCTACCGGCCGCGCGTCTTGCTCCCGGTCACGCAGGGCCAACACCTCGAGTACCGATGGCACGGGACGCCGGAGCCGGAAGTGCTCCGACTCGAATCGATCAGCTGATCACTCGCCTGGCAGTCCGGTCACGACCAGCAGCGCCGTGACCATCAGCACGAGGGCCGCAATCCCGAGCTCGATCAGCAACGACTTCCGCAGTGCCTTCACACCCGTCAGGGCATCGAGCCGTCGACCGAGTCTGCGCCAGTTCAGCGCGCCGAGCGCCGTGATGCAGCCCACCAACACCACCTTGATCGAGACGTACCGGCCCCACGCGGTGGTCCATAGTTCGTTCAGCTCACGCAGCCCCAGTACCGTCGAAATCACGCCACTGGCCAGGAGCAGCGCTGCACCGGTGAGGGCGACCGGCGGAATCAGCGGCACGAGCAGTCGCAGTCGTGCATCAGCCAACGCCCCACGATCGCGGACCACCACGCCATCGGCATTCGGCAGCGTCACGCCGAGAAATCCAATCACACCGATGCCACCCAGCCACAGGCCGGCGCCCAGCACATGTGCGACATCGGCGGACACCGCAATCAGCGTGTAGTTCTCATTGCCGATGGCATGACCCTGCATGGCCGGAGTGGCGCACAGTCCGACTGCGCCGATCGTGGCGAGAACCCACACCCACGTCGCCTGCGGTGTGCGTGACGCGACCACGAGCGCGGCCAGCGCCAGCAGCATCGCCGCCGATTGCCAAAGAAATCCCGTTCCCCACGTGGTCGACGACAGCAATGCGTCTAGTCCCGTGAACATCGGGTCGCCCGGCGATTGCAGCGCCATCACCTGATCCGCGAGGCGCAGGAACGACGCGGGGATCAGCGCCAGGCAGGCACCGATCCCCACACGGGCAGCATCACGCGCTGTGGCTCGACGTGTGACGTCGTCAATCGCGGCGCGCGGGATGACCGCCAGGCCGATCGCGCAGACCCCCGCCACCAGTATCGTGGCAACGAAGGTCACCCATCGTGCAACAATCCATTCCACAGCGTGCAGTGATCCGCGTCGTGATCAGTGCGCTGCGCCGACGTCGAACGGAATCACACCGTTCAGCACATGCCCATCACGCGCCATGGTGCGCCAGACGATCTCGTAGTGCCCAGCCGCCAGCGCCGCGCCAATCGGAGCGGTGATCGGCGAGTTGGCCGCTGCCGCGCGGGCCAACGGGGCCAGCGCACGTTCCACTGCAGCTGCACCCGTGCCCGACTTGACCTTGATCGATGTCACGGTCAGCTCCGGACGCTGCGTGAACCAGAGCTTCACCTCGGTCGGCGATGCGGTGAGATGGGCATTCGCCAACGGTTCACTGCGGATCAGCTTCAGGTGCCGCGCTGCCGCGCCAGCCGCCAACGGCACGGCAACGACCAGCGCGAATGCCGCCACACGGGTCAGCAGGCGTCGCGTCATCACTGGCCAAGTACCAGCGCGAAGACCAGCGGCGCGACGATCGAGGCGTCGCTTTCGATCATGAACTTCGGTGTATTCACGCCCAGTTTCCCCCAGGTGATCTTCTCGTTCGGGACAGCACCAGAGTATGAGCCGTAGCTGGTGGTGCTGTCACTGATCTGGCAGAAGTACCCCCACAACGGCACTTCGTCCCGCTGCAGGTCCTGATGGAGCATCGGCACCACGCAGATCGGGAAGTCGCCCGCGATCCCGCCGCCGATCTGGAAGAAGCCGAGCGACGAGTCCTTGGTGACCTGCGTGTACCACTCGGCGAGAAACATCATGTACTCGATGCCGGTCTTCACCGTGTGCACGTTCTTCACATCGCCGGTGATCACATGGCCGGCGAACATGTTCGCCAACGTGGCATCTTCCCAGCCAGGAACGATGATCGGCAGGTTCTTCTCAGCTGCAGCCAGCAGCCAGGAATTTTTCGGGTCGATCTGGTAGCTGTCCTTCAGCTTGCCCGAGAGCAGGATCTTGTACATGAACTCGTGCGGGAAGTAGCGCGCACCGACCTTGTCGGCCGCAATCCACTCTTCCAGCACCACACTCTCGATCCGACGCATCGCCTCCATTTCCGGGATGCAGGTGTCGGTGACACGATTCATGTGCCGCTCGAGCAGGTCCTGTTCCTGCTCCGGGGTCAGGTCGCGCCAGTTCGGGATCCGCTCGTAGAAATCGTGCGCCACGAGGTTGAAGACATCTTCCTCGAGGTTCGCGCCGGTGCAACTGATGCCGTGGATCTTGTCCTGCCGAATCATCTCGGCCAGCGACACGCCCAGTTCGGCCGTGCTCATGGCACCAGCGATCGTCACGAACATCTTGCCGCCGCTGGCGAGGTGCGCCGTGTAGCCGTCAGCGGCCTCGATCAGGGCCGCGGCATTGAAGTGGCGGAAATTGTGGCGCAGAAACGCCGAAACCGGCGCGGCAGTCGGAGAGGTCATTGGGCGAGGCAGTCGGCGCCAACTGGGGCGCGCAGAGAATCAGGCGAAGCATCAACGGGACGCAGATGAACGCCCAAAGATAGTTGATTGCCGGCGCGGTCCCATCGCCCGGGCCGCGCCACCTCTGCCCCCGCCTGCCCGAGTCCGACTCGGGCAGCGGCCCTCAGGCCGTCGGGACGACCTGGCTGATCACGGCGATGAAATGGCAGACGCTCCCGGCCAGCACGAAGAGATGCCAGACCGCATGCGAATAGCGGAGCTTCTCGTTGTGATAGAAAATCGTGCCGGCCGTATACGCCACGCCGCCGGCCAGAAGCCAGATCAGCGAGGGAAGCGGAATGTTCGTGATCATCGGCCGAATTGCGAACAGGGCCATCCAGCCCATGCCGATGTACACCAGCGTCGAGAACAGCTTGAAGCGGCCCGTGAAGAACAGCTTGAAGGTGATGCCGAGGGCGGCCAGCCCCCACGCCACGCCAAAGAGCCACCATCCCACCGTGCCGCGCAGTCCGATCAGCGCGAACGGGGTGTAGGTCCCGGCAATCAACGTGTAGATCGCGCAGTGATCGAACACCTTCAGGCGACGCTTTGCCGACTGCGACGGAATGGCGTGGTAGAGCGTCGATGCGGTGTAGAGCAGCAGCAGCGACGTGCCGAACACCAGCGCGCTCACGAACTGCAGGCGTGTCCCCGACTGCGCGGCCAGTGTCACCAGCACCGCTCCGGCTGCAGCGCTCGCCAATGCGCCAACACCATGCGTGATGGCATTGGCGATCTCTTCTCGATGCCTCGCTTCGGCTGTGACAACCATGATGCGGCTCGTCAGCTGGTGAAGGTTGAAGGTATCTACTGCACCACGTAGGTGATCGTCTTGCTGGCGGCGTGAGCCGAGCAGTAGCCGCCGTAGACTCCCGGCAGCGGAACGCTGAAGCTCCGTTCCGAGTTCGCGGCGGCGCCAAAGATACCGAGGGTCTGGTAGGTGGTGTCGCGGTTGTCGAGGCGCACCTTCGTGGTGCGACCGGTGGCGGCCACGAACAGCGTCTCTGGCAGCGGTGTCGTGCGACCCCAGCGATCCACCACGACGCCACGGCCGCCCAGTTCGACGCGGAGGTCGAGGGCCGGGCGCGGCCACCCCCACCAGGCTGCCACGGCCGTGAGCGCGACGATTCCCGCCACCGTCATGCCGCGCCGAACCGCACTACTCACGGACTGGAATGCGCAGGGTGTCGACGCGCGCTGGTCGGAACAACAGCCGAGCCACGATCGTGTCGCCGGCCTTGATCGCGGTGCGCATGTTGGACGCCATGATGTGCAGCCCGCGCTCGGCAAATGCCACCGAGTCATGCGGCAGGACGATGATCGAGTCGACGGGGTGCATGCTCGCCATGTCATTCATCTCCATCGACCGGTGCAGCGAGACGTCGCCCGCCACGTCGATCTCGACACCGTGGAGCACGAGTGTGTCGGCGCCAGGATTGCGCAGCATGAAGTAGACCGCCGACGACGCACCTTGTTCGGCGGGCCGCATGTGCGGCGCCCCCGAGGTATCGACGACTTTCTCCTTGGCGCTGCAGGCGGTTGCAACGCACATCAGCAGCGGTGCAAGCAGCGACCTGGCATGCCGCGCGGTGCCGCGTGACGGCGTGATCTCGGGCTGCTCGAGCGATGTCACGACGCGGGGCCGCATCTGTAGGTGGCGGTTCACAATAGGGCCTTGATGTCTGAGGCGATCTGTGCGGGCGTCAGACCCGCGCGGTGCATGAGCCGGAGTTTCCCGTCCCTGTCCACCACGAACACCTGCGAGGGATGGCTCACGGTGTAGGTCATGCTCGTGTCGCCGGGCGTACCATCACGAAATGCCGCCAGCTTCCACGACGCGAGCATGGCATCGACTTGTGGGCGCGTTCCCGTGAGGCCGATGAACGCCGGAGCAAAACGCGCGGCATAACGCTGCGCGAGGGCAGGGGTGTCCCGCTCGGGATCGACACTCACGAAGACGAAACGGACCTTGGCGGCCGCGCCTGCGCCGAGGGAATCGGCCGCGTGGCGCCAATCGAGCAGGGTGGTCGGGCAGACGTCAGGACAGTGCGTGTAGCCGAAAAAGATCAGCACGACCTTGCCCTTTTGTGCCGCGAGATCGAATGGGGCGCCGGTCGAATCAGCGAGTTGGAGCGCCGGCGCAGGCTCGGGCGGATCGAGCACCACGCCGTTGAAGGCGGGTGTGCCGCAGGCGGCAAGCAGGGCGAGGGCGGTGATGCCAAGGGTGGCGCGCATGGCGGGAAGCTAGTGGTTTTGAGAAGATGACTCGCGGTCGGGTGCGATTCTCGTTATCATATCATTCTCATTAATGAGATTGACTGCTCACGAACGGTCTCGCGAGCAGGTCGACCCCCAGCCGCCTGAGGGCGGAGGACAGATGGAGCGGAATACCAGGCAGCGTGGCGCCATCCGACGCGTGTTCAGCGCGCTGCACCGGCCCCTGTCGCCCGCCGAAGTGCTCGACGCGGCGAAGGCAGAAGTCCCGTCGATGGGCATCGCGACGGTGTATCGCACGATCAAGACCCTGGTCGATGAAGGGGAAATTCTCAGCATCGACGTCCCGGGCGAAGCGCCGCGCTACGAAGTGGCGCATCTGGGCCACCACCACCACTTCCATTGTCGCACCTGCGACAAGGTGTTCGAAGTGGAGGGGTGCCCAGCCGACATCCAGAAGCTGGCGCCGAGCGGTTTCGTGACGGAGGGGCATGAGGTGATGCTCTTCGGGCGCTGTACGACCTGCAAGGCCGCCTGACGTCGCGCACGTCGTCGCGTGCGGCGTGCAGTGCGGCCGCAGCGGTTGCGCGCAGTCGTGACGGGTTCCATGACGGGTTCCAACGTCCCGTTTCGTAAGGAGAGGGGCAGGTAGCCATGCACCGCATGGCGGCGACGCGAGGGACGTCCAGCCACGACGGCCGGACGCCTGCCTGCCACGAAACGGATTGACGAGGAAGGGACTATGCGCAGAGCGCTCGTGGGTGCGGGGCTGGTGCTGGGCATGCTGGTGCTGTCGGCGGAACAGTCCCAGGCCCAGGTGGGCCTGGGGTACACGGACGCCGGCGTAGTGGTGGGCCTGGGCAACGTCGGGAACGCCAACATTGCCTTCGGCGGTCGATTCGAGCGCATCTTCAAGAAGCTGCCCGACCTCGGCGATGGTCTGCTCGGTATCGGCGTGAGTGCTGACTACTACAGCTACTCCAGCAGCGCGGGCGTCTACAGCTCGAGCGTGAAAGTGCTGCCGATCGGTGCCACGGCGAACTACCACTTCAAGATCGATCCGAAGAAGAAGCTGGATGCCTTCCTCGGCGCGGGCCTCGGCTACGAGATCATCAACTGTTCGTACAACGGGCCGTCCGGCAACGTGGACTTCTGCTCGAACAGTGCGGTGTATTTCATCGGGCGCATCGGCGGGCGGTACTTCCTCAAGCCGAACATGGCGCTGTACGCGGATGCTGGTGCGGGCTCGGCCACGTTGAGCGTTGGGCTGACCTTCAAGCTCAAGTAGTCCTGCCGCGACAGCGCGACGCGCTCGGAATTCGCTGAAACATCAGTAGCGGTTGATCGGTGTGTGGGCGGTCGATGCGTTCGGGTGTCGACCGCCCTCGTGTTTGCGCTGGGCGGTCGATGGCGTTGAACGCGTGTGGCAACGCGTTCCGCGTGCGGCGTGGCGCGGTGCTCGGATGCGGTCTGGCGGGGGACGGTCGACTAGACTGTCCTTTGTGTGCTCGTCACGCCGCCGAGGGCGATCCGTACGGCATTGAACATGCTATGCTGGGCTGTGCTACAGCTCGGCGCACACGGTTCCAATTCCATCACTCAGTTTCAGGAAAGGCAAATGCACAGAAAGTTCATGACGCTGGTTGCGGTTACGGCTCTCACGTTTGGCAGCGCGACCGTTGCACAGGCGCAGGTCAGCAAGGGCTATTCCGATATCGGTTTCGTTGTGGGTATCGGTAATCTCGGCGACGCCAATCTTTCATTCGGCGGCCGCTACGAGAACATCTTCAAGAAGTTGCCCGATCTCGGCAACGGCCTGCTCGGTATCGAGATCAGCGCCGACGTGTACAGCTGGAAGCGTTCTGCTGCCAGCGTGCGCTACATCCCGATCGGTGCCACGCTCAACTATCACTTCCCGATCGATCCGGCCAACAAGGTCGACCTGTTCCTCGGCGCCGGCCTTGGCTTCCAGAACATCAGCTGCTCGAACTTCGGCAACGTCAACTGCGGTTACAGCAGCGGATTGTATGTCATCGGTCGTGCGGGCGGTCGGTACTTCTTCACGCCGAAGACTGCGTTGTACGCGGATCTCGGCGCCGGTGCCGCCACGCTCAACCTCGGCCTGACGTTCAAGCTGAAGTAGTGCGGGTGCTGGGCACGGCATGACGAAAAGGGCGGCCGGTGCAGAGATGCACCGGCCGCCCTTCTTCGATCAGACCATCACCGCCGCGCTGAACTCAGCGCGCGTAGCGCTTCTTAAAGCGGTCGACACGACCCTGCGTGTCGATCATGCGCTGCTGGCCCGTGTAAAACGGGTGCGAATGGCTGGTGATTTCCATCGTGATGACAGGATAGGACTTGCCGTCCGTCCATTCCATCATCTGCTCGCTGGACTGCGTCGAGCGGGTCACGAACGCGAACCCAGACGATGCGTCCTTGAAGATCACCGGGTGGTACGCGGGATGTATGCCGTCCTTCATAGCAGCTAACTCGTCTTGAGGTCACGCGCCGGGGTGCACATGTTCCCGGCAAGCCTCGAAACGTAGCAGGACCACGCTCAAACTGGGAGTGGCCAGCTACGCCTGGCCGCATATCACCACCAGGCGATCCCGGTGACCCTTGCATCTCCGCCGTGACGATGCTTTATTGATAGTCGTATATCAGTTGCTGATATCATTACCTATTACATTGCACGTTGACTGATGGCTGGCCGGTTCCGCCGCCGCCACCAGTTGTCCCCTCTTCTGGCAGATCCGATGGGCCGTTCCGATCCATCCAGCAGGCAACTCCGCTCGACGCTCGACGTCGCAGGGGCCACTGCATCGTTCGCCTGCGCCGTGCACTGCGCCGTCGTGGCGCTGCTGCTCGGCATCGCACCAGCCGCATCGTTCCTTGCCGCGTCATGGATCGAGTGGGCGTTCCTTGCCGTCTCGCTGGTGATCGGCCTGTTCGCACTGGTGCCGGGATACCGCATTCACCAGCAGCGGGCGCCACTGTTGCTGCTCGTCACCGGGCTCTGCATGCTCGGCACCATGCGTGCGATGTCGGTGCCGCCGTCCATCGGTGAATTGTCGCTGGTCATCACCGCCGCGGCATGCCTGATCTCCGCGCACTGGATCAACCGCACCGCGCTGCATCGCTGCGCCACCGCCCCGCATCGTCACTGAGCTGGGGCCGGCTGCGCAGTGGCGCGGCTACGGATACCGCGTCGCCGCGCAGCACCGCACAGTCAGTGCCGATCGCCGGTGTCAGCTCGCTGCCGCGGCGCCCGCGAGTTGCACTTCACCCGCATCGCCATTGAGCACGACGCTGTAGTGAATCGGCAATGCAGGGTCGAGTGAATCGCGCACGCTGCAATACTTCGTGATCGCGAGTTCGACGGCACGCTCGGCGTGCAAACGCTCGACGCCGTCGCCATTCACGTTGTACGTCAGCTGCACGCCTACGATGCGCTTCGGCACGGTCTGCGCGCGCGTGCCGATGGCGTCGATCGTGAGCGACGACAGGGGCGTGCGCCGCTTTGCCAGGATGTCGACGACGTCGACAGCCGTGCAGGCGGCGAGCGCACTCATGAGTCCATCCACGGGACTCTGCCCCGTGACGCCGTCGCCATCGAGACGAAGGGTCGGTCCACCAGGGCGTCCCGTGTCAAACCGTCGATCGCCCTTCCATTCGAGCTGGATCGTTGAAAACAGCTTGGGTGTGTCGCTCATCGTTGGGTTCAGGATTGCGCCGAAGGCGAAGTGCCGGTGACGATCGGAGTCCGCACGGCATTGCCGTATTCCGTCCAGCTGCCGTCGTAGTTCTTCACGTCACGGTAGCCAAGCAGGTAGGTGAGGGCAAACCAGGTGTGCGATGACCGCTCACCGATGCGGCAGTAGGTGATCGTCGGCTGATCGGCGCGCAGCTTCTGCTCCGTCTCGTAGATCGCGCGCAGTTCATCGGCCGACTTGAACGTGCCGTCGCCGTTCGCCGCACGTGCCCACGGGACACTCCGTGCGCCAGGCACATGGCCGCCCCGCATCGCCCCTTCCTGCGGGTACTCCGGCATGTGGAGCTTCTCGCCGGTGTATTCGGGCACCGAGCGTACGTCCACCAGTTGTCCGGCAGCCTTCGAGTGCGCCAGCACGTCCGGGAGGAATGCACGAATGCTGGCATCCTCCCGCTCCTGCGCCACGAACGTCGATGCCGGGTGCACCGTGCGATCCGTGACCAGCGGCCGACCTTCGAGCTCCCACTTCATCCGGCCACCATCCAGCAAGCGGGTGTTGGTGAAGCCGAAGAGATGGAACACCCAGAAGGCATAAGCGGCCCACCAGTTGTTCTTGTCGCCATAAAACACCACCAGCGAGTCCTCGCTGATGCCAAGTCGACGCAACAGCGCCTGAAACTGCTCGCGCGAGACGTAGTCGCGCATCACCGGATCATTCAGGTCGGTATGCCAATCGATCTTCTGCGCGCCGGGGATATGGCCAAAATCAAACAGCAGCACGTCCTCGTCACACTCCAGCAAGCGCAGGTTGTCGTCCAGCAGGTGCTCGGCAAGCCATGCGGTGCTCACGAGCACTTCTGGATTGGCATACCCTCTCCCCGCAATTGCCGGATCGGGGAGCTGTGCGGTCGTCGTCATGGGGTCCGTGAGCTAGGATGGAACGGGACGTCATCACTCGGCTTCGTGTGTACCGAAAGAGTTCGGTAGGCACGGGGGCGAGGGGCTTCTACCATCTATCTCGCGCATCGGACTGGTTCGCGCCAGTGCAACCGGGAGCGTTGGCGTGTCCCGATCGGCTGATGGCAAATTCATGAAACAGCCGAGATGGTGTACGCGGGTAACTTGCGGGCATGCTCCGAGATTCGCTGTCGTCCATTCCCGTCGTCCAGGGCCCGATCGTCTCCGCCGATGCCATCCGGGTCGATGGCGATGCGGTCGTCTATCGGCTCTTTGACGTCGGCTACGAGATCTCGCTCGACCAGGTGTTGGAACTGCTCGCCACCCAGGCCCCGGCACGGGTGCGCCCGGTTCGGGGTGAAGCGCAGGCGCTCCAGATCCCGAATCCACCGATCACCGTCATCCTCGGCAGCGAGGAGGTCGTGCTCGGCGGGGAGCGGATTTCGGTGGAGGTCAGCGCCAGGATTTTCGACTTCGGGGTGGTCAGTCTCCGCGCCCGCGTTCCTGCGCCGAAGGGGATCACCTGGCATGGCTTCGTCGATTTTGGTGAAGTGCTGGACGCTGCCGCGGTGATCCCGTCGCTCCTCGACGGACACCTGCGTTCGCTGGTCGAACGCATCCGGAGCTGCATCGAGCGCCCTGCCATCGCCGAGCAGACGGAGGACTACATCGTCTATCGTGTGTCGCAGTTGACCGACTTGCAGGGGGCGTCGGTGCAGCCGTCGGCGTTGCACAACACGTTGCTGTCGCCCCTGCTGCTGAATGACCGGCGCGCCCTGAGCGTGGAGGCCATGCGCGAGTTGCTGCCGCATCGCTTCAGCTACACCTCGGACGATCTGGCCGTGCTGACGTGGGACAACGCGCTGATCGTGGACGCCTCGCTGGTCGACACCGATGTGCAGTTCATCCTCGAGTTCGCCAACGCGCAGCTCCTCGAACTGCGGTTTTACGACGCGACGCTCGATGCCGAATTACCGCGGATGTACGACCGCATCGAGGCGGCGCGTCCCGGATCGCGGAAACTGGCGCTTTTCAGCCGCCGCTTCGCGCCGCTGCTGGCTGAGCTGCAGCGGACCGTGGCCGACAGCACGGAATTGGTGGAGCGCGTGGAGAATGCGCTCAAGGTCACCGACGACGTGTATCTCGCGCGCATTTATGCCTCCGCGCTGGAGCTCTTCCGCGGGCGGACCTGGCGCGCTGGGATCGATCGGAAGCTCGCAATCATTCGCGAGACATACTCCATGCTCAACGACGAGCAGCAGGCGGCGCGGAGCGAGGCGCTGGAAGTCGCCATCGTGCTGCTGATCGTGCTCGAGATCCTGCTCGCCATTTTCCGGCACTGACCTACGGATGACGCTCCCCCAGATGGACCCGTACGCCCGACACGTGCTCGTCTGCACCGGGTCGTACTGTTCCCCCGATCGCCGCGGCCGCGGGATCTATTCCGAGTTGGCGCGGCTGCTGCAGCGTGAGAACCTGCTGTTCGGGCCGACGCGAGTGAAACGTGGCGAAACCCCCTGCCTCGGGGTCTGCGCTGCCGGACCGATCATTGCGGTGTACCCGGAGGGCGTGTGGTACGCCAACGTGACACCGGCGCTGTTGGAACGGATCGTGGTCGAGCATCTGAAGCAGGGGCAGGTGGTGGAAGAGGCGGTCTTCCACCGGCTCTGACGCTCCTGGTCAGGGGCGTGGCGGCTCGCGCCGCCGTTGCTCGGCCCGCAGTGCATCGTCCAGCGAGCGGAGGTGTCTTGGCCAGACGTGACGTGCCAGCTGGCGGAAGTTGGCGAGTGATTCGGGCTCGTCGAGCAGGAATTCCGCCAGTCGTCGGTGTCCCTTGCGCAAATTGCAGGTGGCACAGGCCGTCACTACGTTGCCGCCGGAGTTGTCGCCGCCGCGCACCTGCGGTTGCACGTGGTCGATTGTGAGTGCCGCCGGCGCATACTGCTCTCCGCAGTAGACGCAGCGCCATTCGTCCCTGACGAAGATTTCCTCGCGTTTCACGATGGTCGAATTCCCTGATCCGAAGCGCCTGTTTCTGGATGCGGCGCGCAAGTTCATTTACGATCCCGATGCCCCTGCGTCCGGCTACGACGACGCCCGGGATGTCCCGAGACTCACGTCCCACACCTTGGAAACTGCCCGTATGGCACGCACGCGCGACCGCATTCTCAGCAACCTCGAAGAGATGTACAAGGAAGCCTTCGACCGTGCGAGGGCATCGGAAGATCCGTCGCAGATGGTGGCACTCGATTTCGCGTACCGTCGCGAGCAGCTCTACTTCGAGATTCTGCTCGACCTGCGCGATTCGATGGACCGTCGTCAGGGCTGATGTGAGCGCGATCGCGCTGGCATTCGTGAATGGCCGGATCCGCACCAACGACGTGCGGCGGCCGGTGGCCGATGCCATTGCCATCTCCGGCAAGGAGCTGGCCCTCGTCGGCTCGAGCGCCGAGGTGCGCAAGCTGGCGGGGCCCGCCGCGCGCGTGGTCGACTTGCGAGGCGCCAGTGTGCGAGGGCTGCCGCACGGCTCCGTGTTGCGACGTGGCGGGCCGGCGTCGTTCGTGGTGCTCGCCCCCGGTGATGGCGGCGCAGAGCTGCTTCGGGTGATCGATGGCGCGATCGTAGCCGTGACGAACAACAAGTGAGCCACGCATGAGGGTGCGGCTCACTCGCCTCGCGCGAGTGCTGCTCACCCGGGTGTGCTGCAGTGCGCTGGTCGCGCTGACGTGGCCTGGCGCGAACGCCTGCGCCCAGCGCGCGACGTCGCCAGCAGTGGGCTGGCTCTTCAGCTGGACCATCACGCCGACCTCCGAGGGGCGCGCGATGAAAGGCGGTTCGCTGCTGCTCGATGTCGCGATCTGGCAGGGCACCGCGCGGATCACGGTGCGGCAAGGGCCGCTGAGGGCACTGACCGGTGATTCCGGCGTGTTGCTCCTGCGTTCCGCCGACAGCACGCTGCTGGTGGTGAATCCGGCGCGGCGCGAGGTACTGAAAGCGGCCGCCGGCGATCTCGGATCACTGATGGGTGGGCCACCGGGCGGCGCGCCAATCGAGATTGCGGATGCCCGCAGCACCACCCGCAGTACTGGTGCCGGGCCACGTGTCTTCGGCTACGCCACGCGCCACGCGGTGCTTACACAGCAGTACACCTTGCAGGTCAACGCGCCGGGCGTCCGTCGCGCCGTCCACACCGAACAGGTGCACGACCTCGACCTCAGTCGTGACATCGCTCGGCTCGATCCGGCATTTAGAACATTTGCTGCACAATTCGCCGGCTCACTCGGGCTGCCACCACTCGTGAGAGCCAAGCTGCGCGCGCTGGAACGCGCGATGCCGGACGGGATCCCCGTGATCGAAACGACCACTGCCGTGACCGTCTCCGGGAGTGACACGCTGCGCACCACGACGCGTGCGGAGATGACCGGGCTGCGCCGCGAACCCGTCGACACCAGCAGCTTCATGGTTCCCGCGGGGTACCGCGTGACCGACATGAATCGGCTGCTGCAGCGCCGGTCGCCGTAACTCCTGCGGCGACGATCCGGCGGCGGCGCCCGTCGCCCTGGCACGAACACGAAAGACGAAGCGCCCGGCATCATGATGATGCCGGGCGCTTCTGTCAGACGACAGACACGAACTCAGTACGCCACGATCTTCCGATACGCCTGCCGGAACGTCTCCTGCTGCGGCAACGTCGCATCTTCGAGCTGTGGTGCGTAGCCCACGAATGTGTCCGTGCTCGCGACACGCATCACCGGCGCGTCGAGATACGCGAAGCACTCGTCGGCGATGGCAGCCGCGATCTCGGCACCGTAGCCCCACGACATCGAGTCTTCGTAGCCCACGATCACGCGGTTCGTCTTTCGGATGCTCGCGAACACCGTCTCCTTGTCCCATGGCGAGAGCGTGCGCAGGTCGATCACTTCCGCACTCACGCCCTCATCCGCCATCTGGTTGGCGGCCGCCAGTGCGCGCTGCACCGTGGCACCGTACGTCACCACCGTCACATCGGTGCCTTCGCGGGCGATGCGCGCCTTGCCGAAGGGGATCATGAAGTTCGGGCCCGGATTCATCGCCTTGTTGTAGGTCTGGCGATAGAGATGTTTGTGCTCGAGGAAGATGACCGGGTCCTCACAGCGAATCGCCGTACGCAGCAGTCCGCTGGCGTCGAGCGCGTTGCTCGGGCACACCACACGCAGCCCAGGGGTGTGCGTGAACAGCGACGCACCCGTCTGCGAGTGATAGACACCGCCGCGGATGTAGCCGCCGTACGTGGTGCGGATCACGACCGGTGCGGCGAACGAGTTGTTGGAGCGCCAGCGCATCGTGGCCAGCTCGTCACGGATCTGCATGAACGCCGGCCAGATGTAGTCGAAGAACTGAATCTCGACCACTGGCTTGAAGCCGCGCAGCGCGAGGCCGATCGCCCGTCCCACGATGTTCGCCTCGGCCAGCGGCGAGTTGTACACGCGTGTGCTGCCGAACTCCTTCTGCAGGCCGTGCGTCACCTTGAACACGCCGCCCTTGCCCTTCACGCGATCCAGCACATCTGCGCGGCTGGCGTCGGCCACGTCTTCGCCGAACATGAGGATGCGCGGATTCCGCCGCATTTCATCCTTCATGCACTGGTTGAGCAGGTCCACCATGGTCGTCTCGCTGCCGCTGAACTGCGGATCATCCTCGGTGTCGAACTGCTCACCGGTCGGATCGACATCGGGCGAGTAGACGCCGTGATAAACCGTGCTCGCATCCGGCTGCGCCGCCGCCAGCGCGTCGTCGGTGGCCATCAGCAGCTCGGCCTCGACGCCGTCGGCAATCACAGCCAGCTCCTCTTCGGTGGCGAAGCCGTTCTGCAGCAACCAGGCGGGGAACGTCTTGATCGGATCACGCGCCGCATCGGCTTCCCGCTCTTCCGCCGGACGGTACATCGTTTCGTCGTCGGAGAGGGAATGCGAATACGGGCGAATGACCTTCGCATGCACGAAGGCCGGGCCCTGCCGCTCGCGCGCGTATTGCACTGCGCGCTGCATCACTTCGTAGCTGGCGATCAGGTCGCAGCCGTCGACTTCCTGGATGTAGAGCCCTGGGAAGCCGCGCACCAGCTTCGAGATCGATCCACCCGCCGTGCCGACTTCCACCGGCACGCTGATCGCGTAGCCGTTGTCCTCGACCAGGTAGACCATCGGCAGGTTGAGATTGCAGGCCGTATTGAGCGACTCCCAGAACTCACCTTCCGACGTCGTGCCGTCGCCGGTGGTGACGAGGGTCACTTCATCGGTGTGGGTGCCGTCGAGCAGTCGCTGCCGCATCGACGCTTCGGCGCTGCCCGCGGCCTGCAGGAACTGCGTGCCGGTGGGCGACGACGTCGACACGATGTTCATCGGGACGCTGCCCCAGTGGCTCGGCATCTGCCGTCCGCCGGAGTTTGGATCGCGGGCGGCCCCGACGGCCGAGTAGAGCATGTCGACCGCACTCATGCCGAGCTGCAGGCAGAGTGCGCGGTCGCGGTAGTAGAGGTAGAACCAGTCATGTCCCGGTCGCAGCACCATGCCCGCGGCGGTGAGCACCGCCTCGTGGCCGGCTCCGGAAATCTGGAAGAAAATCTTGTTTTGGCGCTTGAGCTGCACCTCCTTGTCGTCGATGCGACGGGAGAGGAGCATCGTGCGGTAGGCCGCGAGCAGCTGCTCGCGGGAAAGTCCCGCGGCGTAGGTCTCGGACGTGGCCAGGGAAGTCATCCCGCGTCTCGGTCTTTAAGGGGTAGGCGGCCGCGCGCTACGTGGCGCGCAGGCATTTATGGCGAGCTGGTCAGGACGGTGGCGCAGTCCTGCAGGCACCTGAGCAAGGTAAGCGCCGCCGGACGTCTGACATACGGGCGACGGTACCGATTCGTGGGATGTTTTGGTGATACACTAGTGGCGCGCCCACGTCGGTCGAGGCGCCGACAGGCGTTTGCCCGGTATGGCTCAAACGACCCATGCTGCGCTTCCCGCCCGGAACGATGTTCGACACCAAGTATCCAGCGCGAATACACGCAGAGGAGTGGCTGACAATGATTTCAGGACGCATGCGCCGCGGCACCCTGGTGCTGGCGCTGGTGGCGGTCGGCTCGCCGGACCTCGTGCAGGGGCAGAGTGGCCTGCTGGGTCGGGTGAAGCGTCGCGTCGAGGAGAACGTCGGCCGACAGGCTGACCGGGCGGTGGACTGCGCGATGGGTGACCAGTCGTGCATCGACAAGGCGAAGGCCGCCGGCAAGCCGGTGAAAATCGACTCCACGCAGGCGCCCGCCGGCGCGGGGACTGGCGGCGCAGCAGGCGGCGTGGTCGGTGGCGGCAGCGGGTCGGGGGGCGGCGGCAGCGCCAGCAACGCGGTCTGGGCGAACTACGACTTCCTGCCCGGTGAAAAGACGATCTTCTTCGAGGACTTTAAGAACGACGCGGTGGGCAACTTTCCGCGCCGATACGAGTTCGCGAGTGGCAACATGGAACTGGTCACCTTCCGTGACCGCACCTGGCTGCGGGTGACGACGACCGGCCACTTCGCAATTCCGCTGCCCAGGATCCTGCCGTCGCGCTACACCATCGAGATGGATTTCTGGGGCACCAACGGCGAGTGCTGGATCTATTCCGACGGCACCACCAACGGCAGCACGCACTTCAACTTCAGCGCCGATGGCGGGGGCGGGCTCGGTCGGCCCGGGGGCGGTGCGACCACGCCTGGGAACTCGGGCCAGAACCTGATCCATCAGGGTCGCATCATGGTCGACGGGGCGTACGCCAAGGTGTACGTGGACGCTCGGCGAGTGGCGAACGTACCGAATTTTGCGGTCGAGAACGGCAACAAGATCGGCTTCTACTGCGACGGGGGCATGGCCCTCGGAGGCATCCGGGTGGCGGAGGGTGGCCGGAAATTGTACGAGGCGCTGGCGGCCGACGGACGCGTCGCGACGCAGGGCATCTACTTCGACACCGGCTCCGATCAGATCCGACCGGAAAGCGCGCCAACGCTGAGGGAGATCGCGGCGATGATCGCCGAGCACGATGGGCTGCGCCTCGGCATCGAGGGCCACACCGACAACGTCGGCGCCGCCGCCGCCAACCTCGACCTCTCGAAGCGTCGAGCCGAGGCTGTGAAGGCCTATCTCGTCGGGACGCTGAAGGTGGATGCGACTCGTCTGGAGGCGAGTGGCCTCGGCAGCACGAAGCCGGCCCAGCCGAACACGACCCCGGAAGGGCGCCAGACCAATCGCCGCGTGGAACTGGTGAAGCTGCAGTAATCGCTGTCTCTTCCCAGAGTCACGCGTGTGGGCCAGTTCGCCGGCCCGATGGCGCGTGACCCGTCACCCCGGAGTGTCGTTATCTCAGGGTACGGGTCCCGCGCCATTTTCGTTTTCCTACGCCTCATCCGGTATTCGTTTCGTGTCATCACACTGTGTGTTCTGTGACCTGATCAAGGGTGCAGGCGAAGTATCCATCTGCTACGAAGACGCCGATGCGGTGGCCTTCATGGATATCCAGCCGGTGAATCGTGGGCATGCGCTGGTCGTGCCGCGCGAGCACTACGCGTCGCTCGAGGACATTCCAGGCCCACTCGGCAAGCACCTCTTCGATGTCGCGTGGCGCCTCGGCGAAGTCATCCGCGATGTGACGCGGTGTGACGGCATGAACCTGCTCGTGAGCAGTGGCAGTGCCGCCGGCCAGGACGTGTTTCACTATCACGTGCACGTGATCCCGCGCATGCACGGTGATGGATGGGACGTGCCGCTCCCGTTCACGGGCGGTGAGCCCTCTTCGCGCCAGCGTCTCGATGCAACGGCGGTGCAGATCCTCACGGCGCTGCACGATCCGATGCGCGTGCGCGAGTCGGCCGTGCGGTATGCGCGACGGAGCACCGACGAAGTCTGAACGCCGGCGTTGTCGCAACTGACGGACGGTGGCCAGCGGCGCTTCCGCGCACGCAGCCGATCAAGGGGTCAGAGATCTTGTCCGATCAAGGGGTCAGAGATCTTGGTCGATCAAGGGGTCAGAGATCTTGGTCGATCAAGGGGTCAGAGATCTTGGTCGATCAAGGGGTCAGAGATCTTGCTCGTCCGACGAGCAAGATCTCTGACCCCTTGATCAGAACCGATGCGCCCCCGTGACGTGACCGTCGCTGCACGGCCCTTGCGGAATTCGTGCGGTTGTTCGAATGTGTTGCTCAGACGCACGTGCACGTACCTAAGGACGTCATCGGCCAACGAGGGCTGTAGATGTTTCGTTCAGGACTGCGCTTCGAGGTTTGTCTGGCGGGAGCGGCATGACCGCTTTCTGGCACCACCACAACCTTCGGCGTCCGCTGGGACGCGAGCCACGCAACGACCGCTTCGAGCGTCGCGACACCCTGGCCCCCGCTGTTCGGCGGGCGCTCAAGACGGCGGCCTACCGCGATTGTGACCAGCGCTGCGTGTACTGCGGCTGGATCATGCCGTTTGCCGACGCCACGCTCGATCATGTGCAGCCGATCTCACGCGGCGGACGCTCACAACCCGGCAACGTCGTGGTCGCGTGTGGGCCATGCAACCGGCTGAAAGCGGATCAGCATCCGCAGGATTTCTTCGCCCGCTGGCCGTCGGCGGGCGAGAACTTCATGCGGTACGCGCGCACCGTGCATCGTGCGCTGAAACGCTCGGCGCGGCGCGCGGTCAGCCTGGCCTGGGCTGAAGCTGCCTGACTGACTTCTCCTGACTGACTCCGCCGCGGCTACTTGCCGCGGCGGACCAGTGGCGCCACGCGTCGGAGCTCTGCCGCGAGGTCGCGCGCCAGCGCGCCGACGCGCAGCGTGGGGCGTCCCCACTGTTCGCCGTCCACCTCGATCACCGCACCGGCGCGCACCGCACGCAGGTCGCGCCAGCCGGGCGCGCTGCGCAACGCGGCCAACTGGCTGCTTCGGTCGTCGCGCCGACCGACGATGATCACATCGGGATCGCGCGCAATGAACGACTCGAGCGCGAGGGTGGGGAATTCACCCTTCACATCGGTGAAGGGATTGTCCGCGCCCGCCACACCGATCAACTCCGCCATGTAGCTCCGCTGGGCCGAGATGATCAGCGGCGATCGACTCACCAGATACACGCCCCAGAGTCGCGGCCCCTTCGCGCTCGCGACCTGTATCGCACGCAATTCAGCGCGCAGCGTGTTCGCCGCCGCTGCAGCGCGCGGCGCGAGGCCGAGCAGCGCGCCCAGGTCGCGCACGGTGGCGTACAGTGCGGTGGTGTCGCGTGTCTCGACGAGGTAGACAGGCACGCCGACGGCGCGCATCCGATTGACGACGGCTGAT
Source organism: uncultured Gemmatimonadaceae bacterium (assembly GCA_963740355.1). Classification (GTDB taxonomy): domain Bacteria; phylum Gemmatimonadota; class Gemmatimonadetes; order Gemmatimonadales; family Gemmatimonadaceae; genus JACMLX01. Next base: position 1,790,042 of record CAVUDW010000003.1, on the reverse strand, counting down.
GTGGCTTGCCCCTTCCACGCGATGAAAAGATCCGGACGTGCCGACAACAGGATCTCAAGGCTCGGGTCCAGCCCGCCGCCGACATCCACGGCGCGCCGGATCGCAGCAGCGGTGTCATACCGCGTGCGTGCGGCGACGCGATCGGCGCCGCCAAGGGAGACGATGATGTCGAGTGCGGATGACATCGTGGATGCCACACGTCGCGCTGGTGCATTCATGGTGACCGGCAGGCCGGCGCCATCACGAACGGTGATCGGTTGTGCGGCGAGTGATCCGGCCGCGACCAGCAGGCAGGCAGCGGCGACTACAGACCTGGGGAATTCCATCGGATGAGTGAAGCGCCGCGCTGCGACAGTTCGAACGTGCTGACGGACGCATGGTCCAGCACGAGATCGAACGCCCTCGACGGCGATATGCCAAGGAGTGAAACGGCGGCGGCGCGGATACTGCCCGCGTGCGCGACCACGAGATAGTCGCTGCCATCCCGCGGCAGTGACTCGAGCCAGGCTTCGACCCGTGTGACGACATCGACGAATGACTCGCCGCCCGGGGCACGAATGCTGGGCCATTCCTCCGACCAGGCCTCCGAATCAGCCGACGGCGGCAGCGCGATGTCCGACCAGCGTCGCCCATCCCAATCGCCGAAGTACATCTCACGCAGACGGGGTTCGGCGAGGATCGGCGACGCCGTCAGGATCTCGGCCGAGGCATAGGCGCGCTGGAGATCGCTGCTGATGAAGCGTGTCGTGAGCTTCGGCATCTGCCGGACGAGCCGCCGACACTGTCGCCGTCCTGCCGCGGAGAGACGCACATCCGTCTGGCCGATGCAGTGATCCTCGATCCCGACGCCGCTGCCATCCCGCACAAAGTACAACCGGATGGTGGCCGGTACGTCGTGGTGCGCATCACTGACATCGGATGCGTTCAATAGTCCACCGGTCGCAAATAGCTCTCGCCGATGGCAGTTGGGCCGATCAAGGCTACGGTTGGCAAGCGACGTTTCCAGTGGGTGGACTCGAGGCGGCGACGGACGATCTCGATGTTGCGTGCGTCGAAGCCACGCGCCACGAGGTCAGCGGGCGTCCAGCCATTGAGCATCCAGTTGAGCAGTTCGTCAGCGCGAGCATAACTGATCCCGAAGTCGCCTTCGTCGGTCTGACCCTGGATCAGGTCGGCGGAGGCGGGCTTGTCGATGATATCGGCTGGTACCCCGAGATGGCGCGCCAGTGCCCACACCTGCGACTTGTAAAGATCTCCGAGTGGGTTGATCGGCGGCGAGTCGTCGGCGTGCCAGGTGTAGTACCCAAACAGCCGTTCCGTCTTGTTGCCAGTGCCCAGCGGCACCCCGCGGTGCTTCGCACTCATGTCGAAGAGCGTGATCATGCGGGTCCGCGCCATGACGTTGCCGCGGCGCGCAGGATCGGCGTCCGGCTCCTGTTGCAGGTAGCCGTCCACGGCGGCCGTGATTTCCATCGTCCGGTGCTCGATGCCCAGGTCGTCGATCACCAGTTGCGCATGCGCGAGGCTGTCGCTCGATGACGACTTGTACGGCATGCGGATCGCCAGCACGTTCTCGGGGCCCAGCGCACGCGCGGCGAGATAGGTGGTCACCGCCGAGTCGACACCGCCTGACAGGCCAATCACCGCCTTGGTGAATCCACGGCGCGTCATCTCGTCGCGAATGAACTGCACCAGCCACTGCTCCACCAGCGGTGCGTTGATCTCGAGCGGCGACGGGCCACCGGAAATGCCCCCGCCGGTGGCAGCCACGGTGGCGCCAGGCGCGGCCGACGCCGCAACCTTGACGGCGTCATCATCCGCCGCGTCGTACGACAACAAGTGCGGCGTCCGCTGCATGGCCGCAGCGATGTTGTGTTCGAGATGCGGCCATGCATGCGCCACATCGCTCAACAGCGGTGAATCGGCACGTGCGCGCACCAGATCCCGCAGGTCGCAGGTCAATGTCGCGATGGCGGGTTCGAACAGCGGCAACGTGAGGCGGACATCCCCATGCGGCCCGGCGATGATCGACGCGCCCGGGAACATCTTGCCCCCCTCGCTGCCCACCAGGTTACTCAACGAGACGAACATGCCATGTTCTTCCGCGATGTCGCGGATCAATCGCTCCCAGCGATAGACGCTGGCCGGCCCGCCATTGTCATCGCGACGCGGCCACGGCCCACGGGCCGGCGCTGCGGATGACACGAACACAACTTCTGCGCCGTCCAATGCCGCGATTGTGCCAGAAATCGAGTGCCACGCATCCTCACAGACGAGCATCGCGGCGCGACCCCACTGGGTGTCGAAGGCGCGAATCTCGCGGCCGGCCTCGACGAACCGTGCTTCGTCGAACAACCCGTAGGTGGGGAGGAAGTTCTTGCGATGCACATGTCGGATCGTGGGCGCTGCACCACCGAGGCTGACGTACATCTGGCTGTTGTACAGCGTATTGCGCCAACGCTCGTAAAACCCGATCACCACGTCCAGCGTGGCGCCCGCAGGCGCGTTTTGTGCGAAGTCGTGCTGGAGGTGAGCGGCCAGCGTCCCGGCAGTCACGGCAAGGTCCCTGACACCGCCTTCGAGGAAGTAGCCGGTGAGGGCGGTTTCCGGGAAATGGAGGACGTCGGGGCGCGGGTCCTGCGCAATCGCCTGCGCCATGAGGGCGGCGATCTGCGCACGGTTGGCGGTGTAGTTGGCCTTGGCAGGCCGAAATTGCGCGAGGCCGAGGCGAAGCAGTCGAGGCATGCAGGAAAGCTACGGAGTTCTCCGTGTCAACGACGAGGTCCCTTGGTCAGCGATAGATTAGCCCCCGTGAATCGTCCCCTCTCGACCCTCGCGCTGGCCCTGATTTTCAGCGCCGCCGCATCGGGTGCCGCCGGCGCCCAGGCCAACGACGCGTCCTCCATCATCCTGCTGCCGCAGTCCTCCGTGGTGCTGGCCCGGGATGGCTCGGTGATCGGGGAGTTCGGCAAGCAGGTCCGGACCAACGTCGCGATCAGCTCCCTGCCCAAGTTCGTCGGCCAGGCGTTCGTGGCGATCGAGGACCAGCGCTTCTACCAGCACGATGGCGTGGACCTGGTTGGCGTCGCGGCCGCGGTGAAGGACGCCGTGATGGGCCATGCCCGCGGCGCAAGCACGATCACGCAGCAGTTGGTCGGCAACATGCACCCCGACCTCGTCGATCGGCGTGACGCCTCGATCGGACGCAAGCTGCGCGAGCAAAGCGCAGCCCGCGAAATGGAGCGCCGCTACAACAAGGCGCAGATCCTCGAGGCCTACATGAACACGGTGCCGTTCGGCCATGGCTGGTACGGCATCGACGCGGCCGCTCGACACTACTTCGGCAAGCCAGCGGCACGATTGACGCTCGCCGAGGCCGCGGCACTGGCCGGCGTGCCGAATGGGCCGGCGGTCTACGATCCACTCCGCCACCCCGATCGCGTGAAGAAGCGCCGCGACCTGGTGCTGTCGCTGATGGCGGAACAGAACTTCATCACGGCGGCACAGAAGACGGCGGCGCAGGCGACGCCGCTGGTCGTCACCAACGACGCGATCGACGCCAGCTTCAATTACATGGTGAACGTGGCCCGTGTACAGGCGGAGCGGGGTGGCGTGAATGTCTCCGAGGGCGGCTACCGCGTCTTCACCACCATCGATCCGGTGTTGCAGCGCGCCGGCGCCCGGGCACTGCGCGAGATGGTGAACAGCACCGAAGCCGCACCCGTCCGCCGTCGAAAGAAAGGCGCCGCGCCGGCACCACGACCCGCCACCGGTACGCTGCAAGGCGCGATGGTGATGTTGTCGCCGCTGACCGGCGAAGTGCTCGCATTGGTCGGTGGCAAGGATTTCGCCACCTCATCGTTCGATCGTGTGATCGATGGCCGACGTCAGCCCGGGTCGAGCTTCAAGCCCTTCGTCTACGGCACGGCGCTGCTCCAGGGAATCCCCGCCAACACGATCGAGCAGGACACGGCGCTCCGCATCGTGCAGCCGAATGGCCAGGTCTACTCGCCCGACAATGCCGACGGCAAGTACCTCGGCGCGCTGACGATGCGCGAGGCACTGGTGCAGTCGCGCAATCCAGTGGCCGTGCAGCTGGGCATGCAGGTCACCATCGACAGTGTGGCCGCGCTGGCCCACCGGATGGGGATCGACGCCACCATTCAACCGTACCCGTCGAGCGCGATCGGCACCGCCAGTGTGCGGCCGCTCGACATGGCGACGGCCTATGGCGCGATTGCGAACGGTGGCGCGGTGGTGAAGCCGCGCTTCGTGCAACGGGTCGAGGATCGTGGCGGTCGCACGGTCTGGTCGCCACGCATTCCAGCGCCGCAGTACGCGCTCGACAACCGCGCGGCTTTCGTGTTGCGCGACATGATGCGCGATGTGGTCGAGCGAGGCACGGCCACCGCAGTTCGGAAGTACGTGCCAGCGCGGATTCCCGTGGCAGGCAAGACCGGCACCACCAACGGCAGCACTGACGTCTGGTTCGTCGGCATGACCCCTGAGCTGGTGGGCGCGGTGTGGGTTGGGTACGACACACCGAAGCCGATCTCCGGTGGGCAGGCAGCCGGCGGTACCATCGCCGCGCCGATTTTCGGGCGCGCCGTGGCCGCGTACTACGCCGGCAATCGCGCGACCATGCCGTGGACCCCGCCGCCCGGCGTGCTATCGGTGGACCTCGATCGTGACACGGGCCTGCCCGCCACGGCCACCACGCTCCCCGAGAAGCGCTACACCGAATGGTTCGTCTCCGGCACGGAGCCGGGAGCCATTCCGCTCGATGTGTGGAAGCTGATGGAGCTGGGCGGCATCGGGCGGTAGGTCTTCGGCCCGTTGCCGTGTCTGGGTACAGCAGGTCCTTCGTTTTCCCTCACCGCTTCCGCACATGCGTCCCATCCTCGCCATGCCCGTGTGCCTGTTGGCGCTCGCAACGTCGTTGCACGCCCAGGCCCCCACGGTCGCAGCCGCACAGACCACACTCTCGGCCTGCACCTACACGACCTGCGCGCTGCGCCTGGAGAACGGCGGGTTTTCCGGCCTGCGTGTGCGCACTGGACTGGACGGGGCGGCGCGGAAAGTCGGCTTCACCGGTCGCGGTATCGTCGACGCCGTCCGCCTCGTACCGAGCGCGTTGAACGAGGCAGAGTTGGGCCATTCGCGGATGATGCGCGGCCGCGTGATCGGTCTCGTCGCGACCGGCGCCGCCTTCGCCTGGATGATGATTGCCGCCCAAAGCGACAAGGATGCCACCCGCCTCGCGTCGATCTATGGCGGCGTCAGCCTCGGCGTGGTGGGTGGTCTGTTCTCGGCCGCGCAGATGGCCAAGGCCGATCAGCACTTCTCGCGCGCGATCTGGACGTACAACCAGGCGTTGCCGAGATAGGCCATCACGTCCCGCCGTACCACTCGTAGCCGCGATCGCTCCAGTAGCCGCCGTTGGCGCCGGGCATGACGACGATCTTCGTCAGGTACTTGGTGTTCTTGTACCCCAGCTTGATCGGGCCGTGCACGCGGGCGGGCGCACCGTAGCCGGGTGAGAGACGTTTGCCATCCTTGGCCAGTACCACCATCGTCTGCGGGTGCAGCACGCTCTCGATGTCCCAGCTTTCGTGGTAGCCATCGTCGAAGCTGGCGAAATCCACGAATTTCGCGTCTGCGGTCGGTTGCACGGTGGCGAGCAACGCGCGCATCGGAACACCCGTGAAGTCCGCCGTCGCCGTCCAGCCCTCGACGCAATAGTGCGGCACGCGCTGCGTCTCGAGCTTCATGCGGCGCAGGTCGTCGTACGAGAACGTGCGTGGCGATTTGACGGCGCCCGTGACCTCGAGGCTCCATGCACCACGTGCGGCTTCGTCCCAGATCGGCACTGTATCGCTGATCCAGTAGGACGGGAACCGTGCACCTGCCGGCGCGACGCTGCCCGTGCGCGCCGATGTGTTGGCGCCGAGGATCCAGCGTTCGAATTTTTCGTTCTGCCGTGTGGCGAACGACAACAGCTTGTCGGCCGACTTCGGGCCCGCGCTGTTACACGCCGCCAACACGGTTGCGCCAATGCCGAGCGTGGAGAGACGAAGGAACGCGCGCCGATCGAGGCGTCCGGCGTCGCGGGCACGCTCCACCACTTCGTCTGCCCTGCGCATGATCTCGCGATGTGGCGTCACGCGGGCTCCTCCGGTTTCGCTGGCGCGAGATTGATGAAAGGTCTCGCGTTGCGAGCCTCAGGCGAGAATCGTTCGTCGTCGTAGCCGCCGGTCGTCATCGCGCGGAGTGCGTATGGATCCACCGCAAACACCATCACGACGTGGACCACCACCAGCACGCCCAACGCCAGCATCGCCGTGAAGTGCCACCAACGGGCGAGATGATAGCCACCCATTGCCGCCGCCAGCCACCCGAGTGATACCGGCTTCCAGATGGCGACGCCGGAGACGACCGACACGATGCCAAGCACGATCATGCTGCTGTAGGCGTACTTCTGCAGCGCGTTGTGCTTGCCTTGATGCGGGTGCCGCTTCTGCAGCCCGAGGTAGAACCTGGCCATCGCCACGGCATCATGCACGCTGCCGCGCAACGGCGTGAGTTCACGCCACTCGCCCTTGAACCAGAGGTAGCCGAGATAGACAGCGCCGTTCGCGACCAGCAGCCACATCATCGCGAAGTGCCAATGGCGCGCACCACCCAGCCATCCGCCGAAGGTGAGCACGTCCGGTACCGCCTTGCCTTCCCACGGCCACCAGGCAAAGGTCTGCCCCTTCGGCGCGAAGCGCGGGCTGGCATTGAAGATGCGAAGCCCTGAGCCTGCCATCACGAACAACGCCAGCGCGCTGACCCAGTGCGTGACGCGCACGATGGGGTGATGCCGTGTGCTACGCGCCTTTCGTGACTGCGCGGTGAACTGCTCCGGCAAGCCATACGGGGGCGTGGGAGCGAGCGGTCGCGCTGGCACTGGCAGGTCTACGGGCCCTTCACTCATCACTCGTCACTCCGCCAGCAGCATGCGCACTGCCGCATCGATGTCGTCATACCGCCCCTCACCATCGTGATGGAAGCGGATTCGCCCCTGCTTGTCCACAATGTAGACGGATGGCCAGAAGCGATTGTTGAAGGCACGCCAGATTGCAAAGTCGTTGTCCATCACCACCGGGAACTCGACGCCGAGTTCCTTCACGCGGCGTTCCACGTTGGCGGGCACTTTCTCACGGTCGAACTCGGGCGTATGGACACCAATCGTGACGAGTCCGGCAGCTTTGTAACGGCTCGCGGTCTCCTTGATGTGCGGCAGCGCGTTGAGGCAGTTGTAACAGCCGTACGTCCAGATCTCGATCATCGTGACCCGTCCGCGCAGTGATGCGCGCGTGATCGCCGGACCGTTGATCCATTGCGTCCCACCGGTGAGCTCAGGCATTGCGCCGTGGTCGGGCAGTGACGCCGTCACGTGCGTCGCCGAACCCGTGGCCGGTAGCGGCCGGAGGCGATTCGCGAGTGCGAGGGAGAGTGGAACGACTGCAACCGCAGCAACGAACAGGATTCGACGGCGCATGGCGGGCTCGGGTCAGGAGGAACGCGGGGTGTATCCGCCGAGCGGCAGACCAGTTCCCGACCGCCGTAAACGCCACGAACGCCCTGCCGGATCTCTCCGACAGGGCGTTCGTGCCATCACGTCACTGACGCGTCACTGGGCTACGCCATCTGACGTATCAGCCGGTCCTCAGAGCGAGGCCAGTTCGCGTTCGATCACACGCTCGACATCGCTCTGTGGCACCAGCGCCACCTTCAACACCTCCTCCAGCGTTTGCACCGGGTAGAAGGTGAGCGTCTGGCGCACCTCTTCCGGTACATCCTCGAGATCCGCCTCGTTCGCCTTCGGGATGATCACGTGCTTGATGCCAGCGCGATGCGCGCCAAGCACCTTCTCCTTGATGCCGCCGATCGGCAGCACGCGGCCACGCAGCGTGATCTCACCGGTCATGCTCACGTCGCGGCGCACGGGGCGACCACTCATCTCACTCACCAACGCCGTCGCGATCGCGATACCCGCGCTCGGACCATCCTTCGGAATTGCACCCGCCGGCACGTGGATGTGTGCTTCCACCGCGCCGAGGCGGCTGGCGGGAATGCCCAGCGATGCCGCGTTGTTGGTGGCGTAGGTAAATGCAGCCCGCGCACTTTCCTTCATCACATCACCCAACTGCCCGGTGAGGATCAGCGACACCGGCCCGCTGACCCCGAGACCGTCGGTGATCGTCTCGACCGCTGCTTCGGCCACACCGGGACGCGCGACCGAGCGCGTACCAGGACGACGCACAGACGCCTCGACGAACATGATGTCGCCGCCCATCGGCGTGTAGTACATGCCATTGGCGATACCGACGGCGTCGGTTTCGCTGATCTTCTCCGGGTGCACACGTGGGCGGCCAAGCAGGTCGCGCACATCACCGCTGTCGAGCACCTTCGGCACCTTCGCGGCATCCTCGCCACCGGCCGCCAGCTTGCGTGCGACCTTGCGCGCCACGGCGCCGATCTGGCGCTCGAGCTGACGCACACCGGCCTCGCGTGTGTACTGGCTCACGACCGTCATCACGGCATCCGGCGTGAGCGTGATGCCCGCGCTTTTCAACCCCGACTCGTCGAACTGGCGCGGCACGAGATACTGCGTCGCGATCCCGGCCTTCTCCTTCTCCGTGTAGCCGCTGAATTCCACGACTTCCATGCGATCCAGCAGTGGCCCGGGGATGTTCTGGATGAAATTCGACGTGGCGATGAACAACACCTCGCTGAGGTCGAACGGCACTCCCAGGTAGTGATCGGTGAAGCTGTTGTTCTGCGCCGGATCGAGCACCTCGAGCAATGCACTGGCCGGATCACCCTGAAAGCCGGTGCCCAGCTTGTCCACTTCGTCCAGCAGGAACACCGGGTTCTTGGTCCCGGCGGCCTTCATGCCATTGATGATGCGGCCGGGCATGGCGCCGACATAGGTGCGGCGGTGACCGCGGATGTCCGCTTCGTCGCGCACACCGCCGAGGGCGATGCGCACATACTCACGTCCCAAGGCACGAGCGATGGACTTGGCGATCGACGTCTTGCCAACGCCAGGAGGGCCGTTGAACAACAGGATCGGGCCACGCGCCATGGCACGCGACTTCGCTTCCTTGCCATCGGTGATCGGCTTGTCCGTCGCCGGAATCGCCTCGTCATCGCCAACCAGCTTCGAGACCGGCAATTCACCCGTCTCGTGCAGTTCGGCTTCCATCTGCTTCGCCCGCAACTGACGCACCGCGAGGAACTCGAGCACGCGATCCTTCACGTCCTTGAGGCCGTAGTGGTCGTCCTCGAGCACGCTGACGGCATGGTTCAAGTCAAGTTGGTCGTCGCTGCGCGTATTCCACGGCAGCTCCGCGATCGACTCGAGGTAGGTACGAATGACCTGTGCCTCCATGCTCTCGCGACCGGCACGCTCGAGGCGCGCCAGTTCCCGATTCACTTCCTTCTGCGCATCCGTCGGCAGCTCGAGCTTGGCCAGCTTCTCGCGCAGCGCTTCGACTTCCTTGCTCGAGTCGTCGTCGCCCAGCTCCTTCTGGATCGCCTTCAGCTGCTCGCGCAGGAACATCTCGCGCTGCCGGTCGCCCAGCTCTTCCTGGACCTGGTTCTTGATGTCTTCCTGCGCCGAGAGCATGCCGATCTGACGCTGGACGTGCACCAGCACGCGACGGATGCGCTCCTCGACGCTGAGCGTCTCGAGAAGGGCCTGCTTCTGCGGGACATCGACATCCAGGTAGCCGGCCACGAGGTCGGCAAATCGGCCTGGCTCGGTCACACTATCGAGCACCTGATGGACTGCCTCTTCCGGCAGGCCGCGCTTTTCGCCCAGCTCCGTGGCGCGCTCGCGGGTTTCGCGATGCAGTGCCTCGAAGGCGGGGTCCTTGGGGTCGATCGGTTCCATGTCGGCCGTCGGCACGACCACGGCGGAGAGGAACCCCTCCGTCTTGACGAACTGCAGAGCGGTGGCGCGCAACTCACCCTGCAGCAGCAGCTGCACGCCGCCCAGTCCGCGCTGGATCTGGCCGATGCGGGCAATCACGCCGGTGGTGTACAGCACGTCGCCCGACGGCTCGTCGGAGTTGTCGCGCTGGGCGACGGCGAAGACGAGGCGATCGCCCTTCAGGGCGGTCTCGATGGCCCGCAGCGTGCCGGGACGACCGGCGGCGATGGGGGCGGTGAGGCCGGGGAAGATGACCTGTCCGCGAAGGGGCAGGACTGGGAGGGTCTGACGTTCAGCCATGGGATGGCCTCAGGTGGTGCAGGGAGAACGTGGCAACGCCGTCCCAGATACGATACGGACGCGACCTGCGGAATTCTGCCAGACCGGGGACCCTTGCCAGGGTCTCGGTCCACGATGAAGCCGGTCGCGTCACCTGCCAGGCACTGTCGCAAGGGCTGGGCACAGCTGCGGGTGCCAAGTCGGCACCCCGGTCCAAACTTTTCCAGCCTGACTGGCGTAAGGGATGCCAACTGGTCAGCCTCGACGGGTTGGCGGGCCAGTCGTCCTGTCAGAAATCCCGTCGGGCCCGCGGACGAGTTTGTCTGCCGAGCCCGAGTACGCCTCCTACGGGTGGTCCCGGGATGCTATCCTACGCTGATCGTAATTCTGTCCCTTTTCGCCGGCCCCACGTGCCTGATCCGGTAGATGCCACCGCCGACACTGAACTGTTGGCGCGTGTCGAGCGCGCTCTCGCCCCGCAATACGAGGTAGAGGGAGAACTCGGCCGCGGCGGCATGGGCATTGTGTATCGCGCTCGCGATACACGGCTCAAGCGCACGGTTGCGGTGAAGCTCCTGCCGCCAGAGCTGGCGTACAGGACCGAGATCAAGTCGCGCTTCCTGCGTGAAGCGGAGATGGCGGCGCAGCTGTCGCATCCGAACATCGTGCCGATCTACTCGGTTGATGAGAAGGATGGCCTGGTGTTCTTCATCATGGCGTGCGTCGATGGCGACAACCTCGGCAAGCGCATGGCGACGCGCGGCCCGCTGCCAGTGGCCGAGGTGCGTCGCATCATGCGCGAAGTGTCCGGCGCGCTCGCCTTCGCACACGCACGCAAGTTCATCCATCGTGACATCAAGCCCGACAACATCCTGATCGACAAGGATGACGGTCGTGCGATCGTCACCGACTTCGGTATCGCGCGGGCTGTACAGGATGGCGCCGAGACGCGTCTCACCGCGACGGGTATCGCGATCGGTACGCCAGCGTACATGAGTCCAGAGCAGTGCGCCGGCGATCGCGAGATCGATGGCCGCGCCGACCTCTACGCGCTTGGCACGCTTGGGTATCAGATGCTCGCCGGTCGCCTGCCGTTCGAGGCGAACAGCACGCCAGCGTTGCTCGTGAAGCAGTTGTCGGAGAAGCCGCTCCCGATCGTCGAGCGTCGCCCCGATACGCCGCCGGATCTGGCAGGCATCATCATGCGACTGCTGGAGAAAGAGCCCTCGGCGCGTTTCGCGACGGCTGACGAACTCTCGGCTGCGCTCGATGGTCGCATTTCATCAGGGTATCAACCGCCCCAGCGTCAGCCAGCACCGCTGATGGGGCAGGCGCAGCAGCCGTCCTGGGTCTATGACGGCGCCAATGGCTCGAACCAGTCGTCCTCGTCGCCGGTGCCGTACGCCGCGGCGACGTCGGATGAAGTCGCGCGCTGGTATGCGCCGCAGGTGGTGAAGTTCCGCAAGGGTCTGGCACCGTTCCTGACCTTCGCTGGTGTGGCACTGGTGCTGAAGGTCGTGAATGTCGTCGACCTCACGGTGGTGCCGGCTTTCTGGTCGATCGGTATCGCGATGGGCTACGCGAAGCTCTGGCAGGCTGGATACGACTGGCGCGATGTGTTCAAGCAGAATCGCGAAGTGCTGCTGGCCGACGTGATGTCGGAGAAGGCCGAAGACGTCGCGGCGCTGTGGGATCCGAACAAGCGTCACAACGTGCGTGAACGGGCACGCCTTCGCCGGCAGTCTGGTGGCGGTGGTTCGCTCTTCTCGGCGACCGACCGCATGATGTCGGAAGGCGGCGGCGTGCTGCCGCCGGGCATGCAGGCAGGATCACCGGCGGCGGAGCAGATGCGCTTCGGCACGTGGTACGACGCCGTGCGCGATGGCATCAGTGATCGCGCCGAGATCCAGCGCATGTACGATACGTTGCCGAAGAGCGAGAAGAACATCGCCGTCGGCATCGTGGCCAACGCGGACGAACTGCTGGAGGCCGTGCGTGCCGAGGCGGCGCAGTTGGCCGACCTCGATCGCAACCCGGTTCAGCTGCCGGATCTGTCCCGCTTCGACACCGAGATCGCACTGCTCGAGTCGCAGGCCAACCCGCTCGAAGCGAAGAGCGAGGAGCGCGTGCGCCGGCTGGCAAAGCTGCGTCGGGAACGGCGCCAGGCGGAAGCGGAGTCGCAGCGTCGCAAGCGCTCGACGGATCGCCTGGAACGCGCACGTGCCGCGCTGCGCGCGATTCGCTTCGACCTCGTCAAGTTGCGCACCGGTGCGTCGTCCGGCTCGACGGTGCATGTGACGCAACTGGCCGAGCGCGCCCAGGAACTGGCTCGTGACGTGGACGCCGTGCTGGCCGCAGTGGGCAGCACGAAGTCGCGCGCGTCAGGCACGCGCTGAGCGCGGGGCGGGGCGCCCCATGACGGCTCCACTGCCAACCAGCGGCGATCCGCTGCGCGACCGGCTCGCCGCGGCCATCGCGCCGTCGTACACGGTCGAAGGTGAACTCGGGCGCGGCGGCATGAGTGTCGTGTACCGGGCACGCGATACACGACTCCGTCGGGATGTGGCGATCAAGGTGCTGCCGCCGGAGCTGGCCTTCGTGGCCAACGTGCGCGAGCGCTTCATGCGTGAAGCGCAGACTGCGGCGCAGTTGGCGCATCCGAACATCGTCCCGATCTACGGCGTCGAGGAAAAGGACACGCTGGTCTGGATCGTGATGGCGTTGATCGAAGGCGAAACGCTGGGCACGCGCCTGACGCGCGAAGGCAAGCTCTCGTCGCAGGAGACGCAGCGCATTCTGGAGCACGTCTCGGACGCACTCGGCTATGCACACGCCCACGGTGTCATTCATCGCGACATCAAGCCTGACAACATCCTGCTCGAGCGGGATTCGCTGCGCGTGCTGGTGACCGACTTCGGGATTGCGCGTGCGGCGGAAGGCGACGGTCGGTTGACGCTGACGGGTGTGGCGGTGGGCACGCCGACGTACATGAGCCCCGAGCAGGCGATGGGCGAGTCGGAGGTCGATGGTCGATCCGACCTCTACTCGCTCGCGGTGGTCGGGTACCAGATGCTCTCCGGCGCACCACCATTCAGCGCCAACAGTACGCCCGCGCTGATGCTGAAGCAGGTGAGCGAACCGTTGCCGCCGCTGGCCGCCAAGGCGACCACGGCTCCCCGCCCGCTGGTGACTGCGATCGAGCGCGCGTTGTCGAAGAAGCCCGTCGATCGCTGGCCAACGCTCAAGGCATTCAGCGATGCGTTGCGCGGCACTGTGCCAATGAGCCCGCCGGCAATCGGGGTGCCTGCGGTGTCGTTGTCCGGCGCTCGCGACCTGGCGCGTGATGCGGGGCCGCACGAGCTGGCACGCATCGCACCGGCGCGACCGCCGATGGTGCCGCCCGCACCGCTGCCGCATTCGCGACCCTACGAACCGCCCCGCGCGTACGAGCCGCAGCGGTCGTCGCTCCCGGTGCCGCCACGGCCGCCGGTCCCACTGGCAGGTGCGAATGCGGTACCGGCGTGGGTGTACGGTGCGAATGCCAACTCGCCGAGCATCGCGCTGCAAGCGGTGAGCTTCCGTCGGCAATTCTTCAGCACCTTCGGAACGCTCGGCTTTCTTGGCTTCGTCAACGCTGTGACGTCACCGCACTTTGCGTGGGTCATGTTCCCGGCGTTCGGCATGCTGATGGGATTGAACGCAAAGTGGCGACCGCTGGGTGATGCGGGCCTCTCGTTCCTCGACGTGGTGCGCAGCAAGCGCGCTGTGAGTGACGCAGGGGTGGAGGGCTCGGTGCCGGCGTCGTTGTTCAGCAACAGCCTCGCGGGTCGCGCACGCCGCTTCGCCAGTCGCATCAAGTTGGCGGCGGTGTCAGGTGGTATCTCGGCCGTGTCTCTCTTCATCGGTTCGACCTTTGAAGTCCGGGCCTTGATTCCACCGATGGTCATTGGTGGCGCGGTCGCGGTGCTGTCGCTGATCGGCGGTATGCGCGCCGCTCGCCCGCTGGTTCGACTCGGCTTTCGCCGACGCGATCTGTTGAAAGGCACGTGGCGAGACAGCGAAGCGTCGCGCAGCCCAGGCACGGCCTTCCGCCTTCGCGAGGAAGAGGTTTCGCAGCTGGCACCGCCGGACGTCGTGATGAGCGTGCATGGCGAACGACTGCGGCTGGCGGTGGATGATCGCACCGCAATTCGTCAGCAGATGGGTCGACTGGGTGGTGACGAACGGTCGATTCTGCCGGATGTGATCCCGACGGTCGAGGCGCTGGTGACGCGGGTGTCGGAACTGGCCACCGCACTGCACCAGCTGGATCGCGACATGGGTGCGGCCAGCGATGGGTCGCTCGATGCACGCATCGCCGAACTGCGCCGACAGGGTGTGTCCGATGGCGATCGGACCCTCGCGCTGTTGCTGCGCCAGCGGCAGTCGCTGTCCGAACTCGAGGGGCGTCGCGGCACACTGCGCGGGCAATTGGAGAGTGCCTCGGTGGCACTGCAGAACCTTCGCCTGGATGTCCTGCGCCTCGGTTCACTCGGCCTCGAGTCACCAGCGGTGCGTGATGTGGGGCAGGCCACCGAGCAGGCGCGTGCGCTCTCGAAAGACCTGGCCTACCTTCTGGAAGGCGCGCGAGAGGCAGACCGCGCCTGATCCGTTTTCCTGACTGACAACATGTATTCGATTCGCCACACGTTTCTTGCCGTCTCGGCTGCGCTGCTTTCTGCGTGCGGGGGCGATGGCAGCGCCGCTCCCAATCAGGCCAGGGTCCTGGTGCGCTTCGTTCACGCGGTGGCGGATACGAGCGCGCTCGATGTGCGCGTGAACACTCGACTCTCCCTGAAGTTGACGGGCGTGGTCTACGGCGCTGCAACGGACTACGACACCGTCGCGAGTACCTCCGTCACGGTGACCACACAGCCGGCGCCGAGCACGAGCGCCGATGCACCGCGCTCGATCGCGAGTATCCGGGGCATCACGGTCCAGAGCGGTGCCGCGGTGACCTTCGTCGCTGGCGGGCAGGCGCGCGACACGGTGGGGGCAACCGCGGCGGGGATCACTGCCTATCTCGATGACCTGACGGCTCCAGCGTCAGGGCAAGCGCGGTTGCGCGTCATCAACGCCTCGCCGGACGCTGGCGCGGTGGATGTGTACCTGACACCGACCGCAGGCGCGCTGCCGGCGACGCCGGCCTTCTCGGGTGTGGACTACAAGTCGCAGGTCAATCAGACAGTCGCGCCGGGAGCCTACACGGTCACGATCACGCCTCTCGCCGAACGCACGACGGTTCTCGGGACCTCGTCGGTCACGCTGCCAGCGGGTGGTGTGCAGACGCTGGTCGTCCGCGGATTCGCCGGCACGCTGCCATCGGGGTTGCCGTCGACGCGACGGATCGCGGCCACGGTGATGGTCAACGTCGCCCCGTAGTCGAGGCTATTTCTCGATCAGCGCCGCGATGATTTCGGCGACGCGCTCGGGCGATTCCTCTGGCAGGAAGTGACGGCCGTTCTCGATCACTTCGAGGGTTGATCCACGGATCGCCTGATGGAGTCGGCGCGCCGCAGCGAGCGGCAGAAACGGATCGTGGGCGCCGTGTATGATCGCGGTTGGCGCCGGAACGGAGCCGAGTCGCGCACCGATTTCGACGGTATCGGCGCTCTCGAGTGCTTCGAGGTGCGCCACCAGCAGATCGCGTCCGGTCGGCGTGGCGAAGTTCTTCACGTAGCGTTCCACGGATCGTGCGGCGAGGTCGGGATCGACGTAGCCACGCGCAAGTTCCGTCTTGAGGACGCCGAGCAACCAAGTGGCAGGAAGATGGCGCGTCAGTGGCAGTGTAGCGCGCGCCATTTTCATCTCTCGTGATGGCCAGTCGTCGAAGGCGACGCTGCTGATCAGGCAGAGATGTGAGACGCGATGGGGCGCCTTGACGGCAGCAGCCTGCGCGATGCCGCCGCCGACGTCGTGCCCGATGAGGCAGGCGCGATTGATGCCGAGCAGGTCGAGCAGGACGAGCAAGCGATCTGCGTGCGCTTTTATGTCGAGCGTGAGCTCGCCAGGCGGGTCACTTCGGCCGTAGCCGAGCAGGTCGAGCACGACCACGCGTCGCCCGTCTGGGAGGAGCGGTACGAGCTCCTGCCAGAGGTGCGATGAGGTGGGGAAGCCGTGGATGAGCACGAGCGGTTCCCCACCGCCGCGCGTCCCAGCGGCGTAGTAGTAGAGTCGTGCTCCGCCAACGTCGAGAAATTCTCCGCGCACTACGATTTCGACCGTGGTTCCATTCGTTCAACGGTACGCCATGATCGTGCCGTCGCCAACTGCGCTATAAAAGCGCAAGAATCTGGTCTGCCGTGATTTGGGGGCCGTTTGGGGGAGGAAAGGGCACAAAACGGCTGAAAAAGCGGTCGCCCCCCATGCCGCGATTGGCGCCCTGTGCTAGCTTGGAGGTTGTTGTGGCGCAACGTGTTCCGTCCGCACCCCTCCTGTGACTGATCTCCCAGATCTCGAAACTGGCCTCCCGGCCGCGCCGCTGACGCCTGTGGTTGAAGCGCCTGTCGCGCCGCCGCTACCGCCTCCGAAGCCGGTCCTTCCTGACATGCCGGACTCGCCTGTGCGAGTGCCGGTGCGTTGGCTGATGCGTGAAGGCACTGGTGCCGTGCAGTACCGTGCGATCGTCGAGCTAGGCAAGCTCAAGCCTGCGCACGACGCGCAGCCGGTGGCATGGCAGCAGGCGTCAGCGCTGCGCTGTGCCGTGACCATGGGCCTCGATGGCACGTGGGGCGGGCGTCTGTTCCCGCTGCCTGGCGCCGCGCCGCATTCGGCCACTTTCTCAGCGTTCCGTCATCTGCTCGAGTGCGGGTGGGATCGCGAGTCGCCGCCGCTGGCGGTCTCGCGCCGGTTCCTCTTCCGTCTGCTCGCGATGGACGAAGATCCGACCATGCTTTACGAGCTGGCCGAGACGGCGCAGGGCAACAAGGAACTGGCCAAGCGGCTGCGCGCGAACATTCGTGTCGAAGCCGCTGCGTTGCTGGCGCAGGCTGGGTACGAGCGCGACCCGCGGGTGCGCGGTGCGGCGATTCGTGCCACGCAACGGGTGATGGACTATCTCCGCTCGCCGTTGGCCGCCAAGCCGTGGATGCGCGTCGGCAACAAGCAGGTGCTGGCACCTGAGGCGGCACCGCCGACGATGAGTTTCCTGCGCATGGCGGCGTTCATGCCGGAACTCCGGACGGAGTACCACATGGGCATGGAGTTGCTGGGCAAGCACCTGATGCAGCCGGAGCCGCGTCAGGAGCCGGTGCAGCAGATCGACGGGTTGTTGGTGCCAGTGCCCAATGCGATTCTCGGTGATCGTCTGCCGCATCGCAACGCGCTCGAGGCAGATGTGCCGGCGGCGCTGCATTGGCTGGAGATCATGGTCCGCCTCGGTGTCTTCCGTCGCCATGAGCCGTGGATCAAGATGTTCGAGCGGTTCGTCGAGAGCGCCGATCGGTACGGCGTGTGGCATCCGATGAAGGGTGATGCGATGCCGGCGACGACGGCAGCGGATCTGATCGGGTGGTTCCCGCTCGAGGATGCCTCGACCGAAGGGGAGCGCCGGTGGAGCGACGTGACGCTGCGCGTGTCGTTGATCGCCAAGCTGATCGGACGCGACCTGAATCTCGTTTAGTCGGGGAAGGGCCTGATGCTGCGTGTGCCATCGGCGAAGCGTGCCGTGCCACTCGCAGCGGAGGCGATGTATCCGGCGCATGATCCCAGCGCACGTGCGTCCTGGGTGTCGCTGTCGAGCGGTGAGCGAGTGCGGGTCGTCGAAACGGGCGATCCGTCCGCCCCGCCGGTGCTGCTACTGCACGGCTGGGGATGCTCAGCCTTTGCCTGGCGCTACATCGCTGGGCCCCTGGCTGCCGCGGGGTGGCGTGCCATCGCCATCGACTTGCGTGGGCACGGCCTGTCGGACCGCCCCGACGATCCCACGAAGTACGAGCGGGCGGCGATGGTGGAGCATCTGGCAGAGACGATGGACGCGATCGGCGTCTCGTCGGCGCGAATCGTGGCGCACTCGATGGGTGGCGCGGTTGCGATGGGCCTCGCGCTCCGCAGCCCGGAGCGCGTCACGAGCCTGGCGTTGTTCGGCGCGGTCGGATTCGGTGTCGTGGACCGTGCATCCTGGTCGCAGCTGCTGCCGCCATCGCTGACGGGCGCATTGCTGCCGAGTCGTATTCCGCGGTGGGCCGTGAAGTTTGCGCTGCGTCATTCGCGCGGCGAGGCGGGGATTTCGGACGAACAGGAAGTCGACGAGTACTGGGCGCCGACGCAGTTCCCGGAGTTTCTCAACGCCATGCGGCTGTTGCTGCACAGCTTCACCTGGACGCCGTGGACGCCGACCGAACTGGCGACGGTCACGCAGCCGGTGCTGCTGATGTTCGGCGATCGCGATCCGGTGGTGCGGCCGCAGCAGGTGGTGCCGACCCTTGCGCGCTGCCTGCATTCGGCGTCGCTGCACATCGCGCATGGTGCGGGCCATGTCGTTCCCGAGGAGCGTCCGCAGTGGGCGCTCGACCTGCTGGTACCGTTTCTTGGCGACCCGGAGCATACAGCTGACCGGGTCGGCGCGTCGGCCGGCTGAGTTTCGGAGCTCGGGTATCCGTCGTCTCCCGGGCTGAGTACGTTCCATCTCGAACGGCCGCTCGCGCCTGAGCGGAATGTTCACCGGCTGCGCGCGTCCCTCTGACGCGTCACTTCGCCGGCGTCCCACGCGACGAGCACTCCGTGCACCCGTGGTGGTCGCCCAGACGGTCCGCGACGCTTCCCGTTTCGGCCGAGGGCGGTACCCGCGACGGCACCGGACCCCGGGACCGCTGCAGACAGTTCCACAGGTCGGCGCAAGCCGAACAGGCGACCTGGGAGCAACACACCACTCCTTGTGAATTCACGTACACGACGCCCGCGCAGTGGCGGTCGCGCTCGCCCCGCTGGCGAGGGACCGACGACGGTCAGCGAAGCGGAACACAACACCGCGCCTGAAGCAGTTGAAGCGACGCCCGAATCGATCGCCGCACAGATCGCCGCCGACGAAGCGCGCGTCACGTTCGCACAGCTGAATCTCGATCCCCGCCTGCTGGCGTCAGTGATTGCCGCGGGCTACGAGTATCCGACGCCGATCCAGCGCGAGGCGATCCCGCTGGCGCTCCGTGGTTCCGACATCATCGGCCTCGCACAGACGGGCACGGGCAAGACGGCCGCGTTCACGCTGCCGTTGATCAGCCGGTTGCTCGACGGACCGAAGCGCACCCGCGCCCTGGTCCTCACGCCGACGCGTGAACTGGCGCTGCAGGTCGAGGAAAGTGTGCGCAAGTATGCGCGCGGCACGGGGATCGAAGTGGCCCCGATCTTCGGCGGTGTGCCGTACGAGCCGCAGGAAACAGCGCTGCGTCGCGGCGTCGACATCGTGGTCGCCACGCCGGGCCGCCTGCTCGATCATCTCGAGAAGCAGAACATGGTACCGGATGATCTCGAAGTCCTGGTGCTCGACGAAGCGGATCGCATGCTGGACATGGGTTTCGCGCCGCAGATCAATCGCGTGGTCGAGCAGATCCCGAAGTACCGCCAGACGTTGTTGTTCAGTGCCACGATGCCGCCTGAAGTCGAGGCGCTGGCGCGCAAGTACTTGCGTCGCCCGATCGTGGTGCAGGTTGGCCGTCGCTCGAGTGCCGCAGTCACGGTCGCGCACGCGGTGTACCCGGTGCCTGCGGAGAAGAAGGTGGACCTGCTGGTGCACCTGCTGCGTCGTCCAGAGATGGATTCGGTGCTGGTCTTCACGCGCACCAAGCATGGTGCCGACAAGGTCGTGCGCAACCTCGAGAAGAACAACATCGCCGCCACGGCGATGCATGCCGACAAGACGCAGGCGCAGCGTATCAAGGCGCTCGAAGGGTTCCGTGACGGCAGCATCCGCGTCCTCGTCGCGACCGACATCGCACAGCGTGGTCTCGACATCAACGGCATCTCGCACGTGATCAACTACGACGTGCCGCAGCAAGCCGAAGATTACGTGCACCGCATCGGCCGCACGGGCCGCGCCGCTGCGTCTGGCGACGCCGTGACGTTCATGGCGCCGGACGAAATCGCGATGGTGCGCACGATCGAACGTGTGATCGGCCAGCAGATTCCGCGCGTCTCCGTACCGGGCTACGACTTCGGTACAGGCTGAGCGCGATCTTGATCTAGCTACGATGAAGGCGGCCTGCGGAGCAAAAGCACTGCGGCCGCCTTTTTCGTAATTCTGGGGCGTTGGCGCCGTGCCGGCGACAAATGTCCACACGGTTAAACACGCGGAGCCGCGGGGGACGCGGAGACGCGGGGAACCGCACCGGTGCCGTGCCGGCACGAGGTGTGGTACACCGCTTCGAATTTCGTTTTGTGACTGCAACTGGTCTTTGTGGAGCGCAGTTCAGAGTCTGTCGCGGTGACTTTGTGCTGTTCCATGCTGTTCCTTGCTGTTGCTGTTCCCCCGCGGCTCCGCGTCCCCCGCGGCTCCGCGTGAGGGAGTGTGGACAAGACTCGCCGGCACGGCGCCACGCGCAGTGTGGCTCCGCGTGAGGGAGTGTGGACAAGACGCGCCGGTACGGCGCCAAGCCGGCAGTCGTCAGCCGCGGCGAACGCGGCCGAGTCGCGAGACCACGAGCGCAGTCGTCGCGCTGCCGCGCGAAAGCGTGATGGTGGCCGTGGCGGCGCCCCAGCCGATGCCGGTGGGGCCCCAGGCGATCGAGTCGCGGGTGGTGCGCACCTGGACACCGTAGTCGTCGAGGCGCAGCGTGCGCATGGTGTCGGCGCCGGAGAGCACCGTCAATGTGTTGCGACTGGCGTCGATGCGGACGGCCGTGCGACGGGCCGCTGACAGGGCTATGCCGCGCGCATCGGCCAGGGCTCGCGCCGCTTCGATGGCGGCGAAGCGCACGGTGAGGCGATCGCGCAATCCCACCAACGCGGTCATTGACGCAGCGGCCATCACGGCCACGATCACCAGTACGATCGTCATTTCGATCATCGTGTAGCCAGCACGCATCGACGCTTCCTTGTGGGGGACAGCGCCCACGGTGTCGACGCGCGGAGATCCACGCACACCCGAATCGTGCGCGTGTCACTGAATTCGCGCGCGATTCCGTTCCGGAATGCTCAGCCGGGTGCCACCAGCGCCTGCACCTGCGCCATCGTCGAGACGACATGCGTCGCACCCGCTGCGCGCATGTCGTCTGCGCTGACCATCGCCGCGTAGCCGATCACCTGCATTTCCGCCGCCAGCGCTGCCTCGATGCCGAGCAATGAGTCCTCGATCACGACGCACGCATGCGCAGGCGTCTGTAATCGCTCGGCTGCCAGCAGGAACACATCCGGCGCCGGCTTGCCATGCGCCACTTCAGTCGCGCTGGTGATCCGGCCCTGCAAGCGCGGCAACAGCCCTGTGATGCCAAGCGTCGTGCGCATCTTGTCGTGCGACCCGCTGCTCGCCACCGCGTAGGGGATGGCGTTTCGGTCGAGGGCGTCGAGCACCGCTTCGACACCAGATACCGCCTTCAAGTCGCGCTCGAACACGGCATACGCACGCTGGTCGAGCACCGCCAGAAAATCGTCTGGCGCGGGCCGTCCCAACTGCGCCTCGACGATCTGCATGCAGCTCTTCATCGAGCGACCCATGAAGGTGCGCGTCGTTTCTTCAGCCGTGTACCGCAGCCCGATTTCGCCCAGCATCGTGCGGAACTCGCGATTCATCAGCCCTTCGCTATCCACCAGCACGCCGTCGCAATCGAAGATCACCGCACCGGGGTGCAGCGTCACTTCATGGGCCCCATGGCTGGAACGCCGCGCAGCAGTGCGTCGAGCGCCAGCGCGCTGAGCGCCTTCACCCCCGTGGGAAACGACGCCTCATCGACGTCGTACATCGGCGAATGATTGGCAGGCATGCTGAGCGGATCCTTGCCCTTGGGCGTGACGCCAAGGAAGAAGAACAGCCCCGGGACACGATTGAGGAAGAGCGAGAAATCCTCGGCCGGCATCGACGGCGCACTTTCCAGCACGTCGGCCTCGCCGAGCGTGTTGCGAAGCACACCGGTGGCACGACCGAACCAGCGGGCATCGTTCGATGTCGTCGGGTAGCCCATGCTGATCGTCACGGTGGCCGTGGCACCGCCCGCGACGGCGTACTGCGTGGCGATGGCCCGGATCTGGTCCGCTGCGGTCTGTCGGGCCTTTTCATTGAATGTGCGGAAGGTGCCGAACATCACCGCGCTGTCGGGGATGATGTTTTCGCGCACGCCACCGATGAAGGCGCCGACCGTCACCACCGCCGGTCCGGCTGTGAGATCGATGTTGCGGCTCACGATCGTCTGCAGGCCCGTGACGATCTGTGCGCCGATCACGATTGGATCGACGCTGCGCCACGGCTGCGCGCCATGCGCCTGCTTGCCGTGGATGACCACGCGCCAGTTGTCGCCGCTGGCCATCATGCCGCCGCTGCGAGTGGAGACGGTGCCGGTGGGCCCAGGCCAGGTGTGCAGGCCGTAGACCGCCTCCACCTTCGGATTGTCGAGGGCGCCCGCTTCGATCATCGCCTTGGCGCCGCCGTTCGGCGCCGACTCTTCGGCCGCCTGGAAGAGGAAGGTCACCGTGCCCGGCAGCGTGGCCTTCATGCCGGTGAGCACTTCGGCGACGCCCATCAGGATCGCGGTGTGCGCATCGTGCCCGCAGGCGTGCATGACGCCGACCGTCTGCCCGTTGTACTGCGTGGTCACCTTCGAGGCGAACGGCAGGCCGGTCTGCTCGGTGACGGGCAGTGCGTCCATGTCGGCTCGGAGTGCGACGCTGGGGCCTGGCTTGCCGCCGCGCAGGATTCCGATGACGCTGTTCGAACCACCGACGTTGGTTCGCACCTCGAGGCCGAGGGCCTTGAGGTGGGCCGCCACGACCGCGCCGGTGCGCGTCTCCGTATTGCTGAGCTCGGGATGCTCATGCAGGTCGCGCCGCCAGGCCACCACCTTGGGCGTGACGCTCGCGATACGGGTGTCGAGGTCCCGGAGCAGGGGCGCCGGAAGCGGTGCCGTGAGGGGCGCCTGCGCGGACAGGAGGCCGGCGGCGAGGGGGAGCAGGGCGAGGGAGAGAAGGCGCATGACAAGAATTCTATGCTGACCCGTGGGAACATGGCCCGGGCCGGTTACTTTCCTTGGCTGACTCCACACCCCAACACCTACGTCATGCGTATTGCCCTCTCCACCGGTGGCGGTGACGCCCCGGGCCTGAACGCTGTCATCCGCGCTGCCGTCCTCTCCGCACTCGATCGCGGCTGGGAAGTGCTTGGTATCAAGCGCGGTTACTACGGTCTCCTCGGCGAGGACGATGTCGTCCCGATGACCCGCGACATGGTGTCTGGTATCGGCCATCTCGGTGGCACGATCCTCCGTACCACCAATCGAGGCAATCCGTTCGCCTACCCCGTCCCGAATGGCGACGGCACGTATCGCGAAGTCGATCGTTCCGATGAAGTCGTGGCGAACTCGAAGGCGCTCGGCATCGACGCGATCATCACCATCGGTGGTGACGGCTCGCTCTCGATCGCACAGCGCCTGGTGGAGAAGGGGATGAAGATGGTGGCGGTTCCAAAGACGATCGACAACGACGTCAGTGGAACGATCACCACCTTCGGCTTCGACACCGCCGTCACGACGGCGATCGAGGCGATCGACAAGTTGCACACCACGGCTGAGAGTCATGATCGCGTGATGGTGCTGGAAGTGATGGGTCGCGACGCTGGCTTCATCGCGCTTCACTCTGGCGTCGCCGCAAGCGCCGATGTGGTGCTGATCCCCGAGATTCCGTTCGACGTCGAGACGGTGGTGAAGAAGATTCGCTCACGCGATCTGGCCGGTCGTCGCTTCTCGATCGTGGTGGTGGCTGAAGGCGCGGTGCCGATCGGCGGGGAAGAGTCGATCATGGGCCCGTCGATGCCTGGTCAGGCGAAGCGCATGGGCGGCATTGCCGGCCCGCTGGCGCGGATGCTCCAGGAGAAGACCGGCAAGGAGGCGCGCTCGATGGTGCTCGGGCATCTGCAGCGCGGTGGCCAGCCGACTGGCTACGACCGCTTGTTGGCGACGCGCTTCGGTGGCGAAGCGGTGCGTGCGGTGGCGGAAGGGAAGTGGGGCCACATGGTGGCGCTGCATTCGCCCAACATCGTGACGATTCCGATCGTCGAGGCGTTGCGTGAGGTGAAGCGCGTCGACCCCAAGCACGACATCGTGCTGACCGCCCGCGCGACCGGGATCTCGTTCGGCGATTGATGTGACGGCAGGGAACACGTCGGGAACCTTGCCCGCGTGACTTCTGGAGTGAGACAGCTGTCCACTGCAGGGGACGAAGGGGCGGGGCCCGATGGAATTCAGGAAACGGTAAGTGTCTGTAAATCAGGCACTTACCGTTTTTCAGGCCTGTGGCACCGGCCCTGCTCTATCGGGGTATGAGCGTCGCTTGTGGGAGCGAGGCGTGAACCGACAGAAGGAGCGTGTGTGGTGATGGGTGCGTGGCGTACGGGGATCCTCCTGGCGTGTGTGGTCGGCAGTGCCGCAGTCACTGCGGCGCAGTCGCCCTCGGCGCAGCCGGAGGTTCCCGCCGCGTACATCCCGCCAGCTGGCATGTGCCGTGTGTGGCTGCGCGACGTACCGCCGATGCAGCAGCCGGCTCCAACCGATTGTCGGACGGCGCTGCGGGCGAAGCCATTTGGCGCGACGGTCATCTACGGTGCGGAATCGAAGCGGAGCAGCTTCAGCCCGAACGATTGGACGCGCCCCTTGGTGCGTCCGATGCGCGATGACGACCGCTCCCGCACGCCCTTCCGCAGCGGCGGGGACGACGCGTCAGGCAACGAGGCGTGCAGTGACGGTGGGCGTGATTCGCGGTGCGATGATACGGCACTGGCGCTGCCGTCGATGCGAGCTGCGGTGCTGTGGACGGAAGGTCAGCGTTCCCCCGAACTGCAGCGATGGTTTGGTGGCCAGAATGTCGCGGCGCGTTTCGTGATGCCGCCGCGCGGTGGTGCGCCGGACCGCGTGCAGTGGTTCGACATCGATGGTCGCCTGGTGCAGATCTGGACCGACCGCAACGGTGACGCGCGTGCCGATCGGATCGAGATCTTCAACCGTGACGGTGCGCGTATTCGCGTGGTCGGTCAGTAGAAATACTGATCTGCTGAAGGATTGACAGCGACTCGCGAGTTGCGCTAAGTATCAATCACAATCGTTCGCCGTGGTCATTTGCCGCCTCTTGCCGCCACGCAAAACAATGAGCTAAAACGCGAACGCCCGGCGGCTTCATTGCGCCGGGCTTTGTCGTATGTGGGGGCACCACCGTTTCCGAGGTTGCGTCATGTCCCGCCTGCCGATTGCGATCTACCACGAACATCCCGACTGGTTTCGCCCGCTGTTTGCTGAGCTCGAGCGTCGCGGCATCGCGTATGAACGTCTCGACGCCGCCGCACATGTCTTCGATCCGTCCGAAAGCGAATCGCCGTATTCGCTGGTGTTCAATCGGGCCAGCCCGTCGGCGTATTTGCGCGGGCACGCTCAGGCCACGTTCCACACGTTGCACTGGCTGCGCCATCTCGAGAGCATCGGCGTCCCGGTCGTGAACGGCGCTGGTGCGTATGCCTACGAATTGTCGAAGGCCACGCAGCTCGACCTGCTTCGCGAACTGGGCCTGCCGTATCCGAAGGCGCGTGTGATCAATCATCCGTCGCGAGCGCTCGATGCCGCGAAGGGGTTCCGTTTCCCAGTGCTGGTGAAGGCGAACATCGGCGGCAGCGGGGCCGGGATCGTCCGCTACGAGACAGCCGACGCGCTCGCCGAGGCCGTGGCCGCTGGCACGGTCGACCTGGGCGTGGACAGCACGGCGCTGGTGCAGGAGTCGGCACCACTGCGCGATGGCCGCATCACGCGCGTGGAGACGCTGGGCGGGCACTATCTGTACGCCATCAATGTCTATCCGCCGCAGAATTCCTTCGACCTCTGCCCGGCCGATGCCTGCCAGACCACCAACGGTGTGGAGTTGGTGCGTGGTGCCTGCGCAGTGGATGCGCCGAAGACGGGTATGCGAGTCGAAGTTGCGCATCCACCGGCTGAGATCATTGCCCAGGTGGAGCGGATTTCACGGGCAGCGAACATCGATGTCGGTGGCATCGAATATCTCGTCGACGATCGTGATGGGCAGCACTATTTCTACGACATCAATGCATTGTCGAACTTCGTGGCCGACGCCCCGAACGTGATCGGCTTCGATCCCTTCGTGCGCCTGGTGGATTACCTCGAGGCACGAATCGCCGGCGCGCCGGCGTTGGTGGGCTGATGCGATTCGGATATTGGTTGCCTGTCTTTGGCGGGTGGCTGCGCAACGTGCCCGACGAAGGGATGACGGCGACCTGGCCGTACGTGCAGCGACTGGCGCGTCGCAGCGAGGAGATCGGATTCGACCTCACGCTGATCGCTGAGTTGTTCTTGAATGACATCAAGGGGGTCGAGGCGCCGGCGCTGGATGCCTGGTCGACTGCCGCGGCGCTGGCAGCCGTGACGACGCGGCTCGAGCTGATGGTGGCGGTGCGGCCGACGTTCCATCATCCGGCCACGCTGGCGAAGCAGGCCGCCAACATCGATCACATCAGCAATGGTCGCTTGTCGTTGAACGTGGTCTCGAGCTGGTGGAAGGATGAGGCGCGTCGCTATGGCAGCACCTTCGATGAACATGACGATCGGTATGCACGCACGGCGGAGTGGCTGGATGTGCTGAAGGGCGCGTGGACGGAGCCGTCATTGACGTACAAGGGCAGGTTCTACTCGGTGGATGAACTGATCGTGCAGCCGAAGCCCGTCTCCAGCTGGTCACGACCGCATCCGGTGTTGTACGCCGGCGGCGAATCGGAAGCCGGCAAGTCGCTGATCGCATCGCAGTGTGATGCGTACGTGATGCACGGTGATCCCGCGTCGCGCGTGGCGCCGAAGATCGCGGACATGCGTGCACGTCGCGAGCAGGTGGACGGTCGTGCGATGCAGTTCGGCATGGCTGCCTATGTGATCGTGCGCAACACGGAGGCCGAGGCGCAGCGCGAGCTGGAGCGGATCACGAACGTGCAGCCTGGGTCACCGGGCTACCACAACTATCAGGACTGGATCGGTAACACGCAGCTCGAGCAGCAGGTGTCACTGCACGACTACTCGGTGTCGAATCGCGGGCTGCGGGCGGGTCTGGTGGGCACACCGGAGCAGGTCGCGGATCGGATTCGCGAGCTGGAAGCCGCCGGCGTCGGCTTGCTGCTGCTGCAGTGCAGCCCGCAGCTGGAGGAGATGGAGCGGTTTGCCGAGCAGGTGATGCCGCTGGTTGGACATACATCGGCACCCTTGCTGACGACTGCCTCGGCGGCCTGATGCACGGCTGATAGGTTGGGGGCATGGCATCCTCCGCTGTGCCCACAGCCTCGCACCGACTCCGCTCCATCATTGGCGGCTCCGTCGGCAATCTCGTCGAGTGGTACGACTGGTACGTCTACTCGGCGTTCTCGCTCTACTTCTCGAAGGCGTTCTTTCCGCCAGCGGATCAGACGGTGCAGCTGCTGAATGCGGCGGCGGTCTTCGCGGTCGGATTCCTGATGCGCCCGATCGGTGGCTGGGTGATGGGCCGTTACGCCGACCGGCACGGGCGTCGCGCGGCGCTGACATTCTCGGTGCTCTTGATGTGCGCCGGCTCGCTGCTGATCGCGATCACGCCGTCGTATGCCACGATTGGCGTGGCGGCGCCGGCGATCCTGGTGTTCGCGCGAATGATGCAGGGCGTGAGCGTGGGTGGTGAATACGGCGCCAGCGCGACCTACCTGAGCGAGATGGCTGGCAAGCAGCACCGCGGCTTCTGGTCGAGCTTCCAGTACGTGACGCTGATCATGGGCCAGCTGCTCGCACTCGGCGTGTTGTTGGTGCTGCAGCGCTTTCTCGACACCGCGGCGCTGGAGGCGTGGGGCTGGCGGATTCCGTTCCTGATCGGCGCGGCCTGTGCGCTGGTGGCGGTGGCCGTGCGTCGAGGGATCGCCGAGACCGGCGCCTTCACCAGGTCGCTGGCACCGAATGAGACGCGCGCGTCGGCGCTGGCCAGCCTGCTGGCGCATCCGCGGGCGATTGCGACTGTGATCGGACTGACGGCCGGCGGGACGGTGGCGTTCTACACCTTCACCACCTACGCGCAGAAGTTTCTGGTCAACACAGCGGGCTTCAGCAAGTCCGCCGCGACGCTCGTGTCGGCTGCCTCGCTGGCGATCTTCATGTGTGTTCAGCCGATCGTGGGCGCCATCTCGGACCGAATCGGCCGTCGGCCGGTGCTGATCGCGTTCGGTGTGGTGGGCACTTTGGGCACGTTGCCGCTGCTGACGCGCCTGGCGACCGCCGGCAGTTTTGCCGCGGCGCTGTCGTTGCTGACGCTCGCGCTGCTGGTGGTCAGCGGCTACACAGCGATCAACGCGGTGGTGAAGGCCGAGCTGTTTCCGACCAATGTGCGGGCGCTGGGCGTGGCGTTCCCGTACGCGATCGCGGTCTCGGTGTTTGGTGGCACCGCGGAGTACTTGGCGCTCTGGTTCAAGAACATGGGGCACGAGAGCTGGTTCTACTGGTACGTGACCGTCCTGATTGCGATGTCGCTGGTGGTGTACGTGGTGATGCCGGAGACGCGGCACAGCGAGGCGATGGCGGACTGAGTCGGCGAGCGGCCCTCTGCGTCACCTGATCGGGTGGCGCGTTGTGATGGCACACCTCGGTAAATTCGGCAGCGTGCCGATGCCTCTCCACGTCTCCCTACAGCGACTCGCATTCGCGGCACTGGTGTCGGTGACTGCAGCGTGCGGCGATTCGCTGCGCACATTGCGGGCGCCGGTTCTACCCGCACTCGGCCAGTGGATCTGGACGCGCGACGATCTGGCGCTCTTCGCGGAGAGCGCGGCCCAACGGCCGGGGCTCGAGGCCGGCGTCTTCATCGGGGCGATCCACTGCGACCAAGGCTCCGGCAGGTTGGTGGCGCGCGCCGGACTCTCGCCGTCGCTTCCGCAGACGACTACGGTCACGGCGGTCATTCGCTTCGAGGATGGACTGGATCGCTGTCGCACGTGTGTCTGATTCGACACAGGCCTTCGATCGCGCGCTCGACAGCGCTATCAACGTATTGCGCTCGCGCGGGGGAAGTGCGGCGGTGCACACAGTACAACTCGACTACGATGCGCCGCAGCGGGCGCTGCCAGCGTGGGCGGGGAGCGTGCGATTCCTCACGAGTCATGCACTGTCGCGAGACTCAGTGTGGGTGACATCGATCATCGCACACCTGCGTGAACCGGCGTACGGTGATCTGTTTCGCGATGTGGTGTGTGGCCACGTACTGCAGGTGTTCGACACGGGTGAAGAGGCAACGGCGGCAAAGGTGAGCGAAGCCGTGCGCCTTGCGGGTCGTGCGGGGATACCGTTTCGGCTAGGCCTTGGCGCGTTCGAGCGGCAGACACGTGGTGGACTGACGGAACACCGTGCATGGTTTGCGACGGTCCCGCATTTTGCCGCGATCGAGGGCTATCGCGGTCTCTGGATATTCCCAGCGGGGCACCGCTGGACATCATTCTTGACGGAGTTGTGAGTGTGACTGCATGATCCGACGGACGGCGCTGGTGCCGGTGATGTTGATGTGTGTGGCGACGGTCGCATTTCCCTGCGGCGGTTCCGAGGTCTACAACGTTGACGGACCGCTGTTCAGTGCGGCGACCTTCGCGGAACGTGCGATCAGCCCGGTGCTCGATTTTGAATCGTACACGCGCGCCGAGGTGCGCTTCCTGCCCGGCCTGCTGCGCGCCGACTCGGTACGTTTTGCGCCACTGCTCGGTCGGTCCCCGCTGCAGCCGTTCTGGTGGGATACGCTGACGAAACCGCGCATTGCCGAGCCGACCACGGACGCAATCGATGCAGCGTGGGCGCGCGAGCGATGCAGTCGCTGCGGCGAAAGCGGCGCAGCAGGTCGTCGATCGCGTGATGGCGCTGCCCGCGGCGGAAGACTCGGCGAGGGACGCTGCGTTGCGGCTTGCAGTGGAGACGATCGAACTGGCGCCGGCGGTTGCATCAGAACCTGTTGCGACGCGCAAGGTGGCTTTTGCGAAATTGGCGGCGCCGTTGCGCGCCGTGCCGGTGGATTCGATGCCGGCAGTGCTGGCGCGCGAGCCGAACTCGCTTCGCCGCGCGTCGCTGGAGTACGCTGCGCTGCGCCTGGCCATTCGCAACCGCATTCCGGACGATACACGCGAAGAGATCACCAAGCAGGTACCGGCGGCGTTGTGGGACAGCCTGCACCTGGCCCATCGCGCCTGGCTCGCGAAGTATCCGGCGCATCCATACGCCGGCCTGGTGAAGTTTGCGCGCCTGCGGCTCTTTTTCCTGTCGTCACAACGTGACAGTGCGTGGAGCACGGCGATCGCGCTCTACAAGGAGTTCCCGGCACGTGCAGGCGCGGAAATGCGCTACCTGCTCCTGGTGGGCTTTGCTGCGCCGGAGCGAATGCTGACCGACGCGACTGTGCCGAACGAACTTCGAGCCGCGCTGGTCGGCAACCTGCGTCCATCGGCGGACGCATGGCCGGCATTGATGGCGCTGGCGACCGCGAACCGGACTGCGCCCTGGGCCGAGGCGCTCGAGGAGCGCCTGATGGCGTCGCTCGCCAGCGATTCGGTCGCCACGCGCACCCTGCCACCAGGGTTCCCCGCCTGGCGCGAATCGGCGCCACCGTTCTGGCGTTACATGTGGGCCGTGAACATGCTGCGGGCCAATCGACTGGACGACGCGGCGAAGTTCACCGCGAAGCCGATCACCCAGCAGCGTGACTCGCTGCTGTATGTCGACGCGGCGATGCTCGCGGCACGGATCCACATGCTGCGCGGCGAGTGGGGAATGGCATTGCAGGTGCCGAACGTCGATCCGTGGACGAAGCGTTACATGTTGCGCGTGCTGGCGCCTGACAGTGTTGCGGGCACGCTGCTGTCATCGCGCGATGCGGCAGTTGTGCGCGAGGCTCGACTGGTACTGGCGAATCGCGCGGCGCGATCGGGCAAGTGGGATGAGGCAGCGGCCATCGTGCGTCCGATCGATGCGGCCCGTGCCACGCGCTACACCAGGATTTCCACGCTATCGCGTGACACGGTGTCGAACGCCGGGCTTCAGCGCTTTGCGCAAGCGCTCGGCTCATACAATGGCCAGCTGTTTTACGAGGCGACGCGCTACTTCTACCGGGGCATGATGTACCGCGACTATGCGCTGGCACCGGAGCATGAGGCGGAACCGTGGGACTTGCCGTGGTCGCGCAGCGAAGAGCGTCGGCGGATGTACGACTACCTGCGCGGTGGTTCGGAGCGCCTGATGGCACTCACGGCGTACGCCTCGTACTTCGCTCGACCCGGCGTGACTGCCATACAGCGGCGGGCCGCCGTGCGCGACGCTGATCGTGCCTACCGCGGGCTGCTCGATACGGATCCGAGTCGAAGCGGTGAAGGCTTCTGGGGGGATTCGTTGCCGAAGAGTCCGGAAGCGCAGGCGATTCGGCGGGCGGGACGGAGGTAGGACGTGGAGTGGGGAGGTGTCAGCCCTGTGGCTCGCTCGTCGGCAACGTAACTTGGTTGCATGCGTGACACCCGCGACCGATACCTGCCGCCCGACCACGAAGCATTCAAGGCGGCCCGTCCGCCGCGTGGCCGCATCATCATCATCGCGCCGACGCGCGCGGCCTGCGAAACGATTGAGCTGGCGTTCACGCTCAACATCCCGACCTATCTCGAGACGCACCACGGCGCCAAGCTCCGCGAGCTGGCGGCGAGTGGGAAGGGCTTCGGCATCGTCGCCGGCACCGGCACCGGCAAGACGCTCGCCGTGCGACCAATCGCGGAGACGATCCTCGGCGAGGAGCTGAAAGTCGGCGTCGTCAACCGCGAACGGGAAGCGACGCCAGACACGCCGCAATGGAACGTGATCATCGTCACCACCGGCATCGCGCGCCGCTGGTTCCAGGACGGTGACATCGACGAGAAGGACACGGTGGTGGTCGACGAGATCCACCAGACTTCGGCCGAACTCGAACTTTGCCTGGCGCTCGGCAAGCGTGCGCGCTGCCGCTACATCTGGCTTTCGGCAACCGTCGATCCGTCGTTCTACTCGAAGTATCTCGACAGCGGAGATGTGCTCGAGGTCTACAGCTTCGACGAAGCGAAGAAGGCGAAGGTGGAGGTCCTGACGCGCAGCCCGGCGGACTTTCTGGACGACAAGTTCCTCAAGAAGGTGATCGCCGAACGACGTGGCGTGGCGATGTTCCTGCCCACGCGCGCGGGTACGGAGGATGCCGCGCGCCATGTGCAGGAGAGTTACCCGAAGATTCATGCGCAGCACTATCACGGCGGTGAGCCGATTCGCGTGATTCGACAGTATCTCGATGAAGGGGGCGTGCAGAAGCCGTTCTTTCTCTCGATGACTGCCGCAGGGCAAAGCGCGATCACGGTGCAGGGGCTCGACACCGTGATCATCGACGACACCCGTTTCACGAACATGGTCGACAAGGGGCGCAACGTGCTCACGCGTGTGCACCTCGGCGCCAACGAGCTGCTGCAGATGGCAGGGCGTGTGCACGGTCGTGTGGCGGGCGGACGGGTGTTCATCCTCTCCGATCGTCGCATTCCGTTCGAGCAGCTGAAGCCCGAGCTGCCGGAGTTCCAGCTTGCCGGTGACAGCGAACGCGTCGCGATCACCTGCGCTGCCATCGGTGTGCGTGCCGACGACCTCGAACTTCCGGTGCCGCTGGACAAGATCGCGTACCGGCGTGCAATCGCCCTGCTGGAAACGCGCAACATCGTGGCCAACGGCCGCTCTGACCGACTACGGTCGCGCCGTCGAGAAGATGCCGGTGGAACGCCCGTGGGCTGAGCTGCTGGTGAACAGCGATGACGACCTGGTGCCGTTCGTGGCAGTCATGAGCGGCGTGGAAAGCCTGCATCGCATGACGCGAGAAGATCGCAACCTGGATGGCATGCTGATTCCGGGCAGCGATCACCTCACCGCGTACAACGTCTACGCCGAAGCCTTCACGAAGTACGGCTATGTCGGCGATGTGTACGGGCTGCCGCGACAGCTCTTTCACGACGAGATCGCGGAGTGGGCCGAGGTGAAGGGGGTGCTGGTGAAGTCGCTGGAGGATGCGGCGCTGGCGATGGCCAGTGTCTATCGCTCGCTCAATACGCCGCTCCCCAAGGTGCTGCCGAAGGCCACCGAGGCGACCCGCGCGCGATTCACCGAACTGCTGGCGCAGGTGATGCCGTTCGACCTCGTGATCGACGAGGAGACTGCATGGGGCGAGTCGGCTCGCGTGGGCAAGACCAGCGTGTGTGGCAGCTGGGGCGCGGTGGCTGGTACGCTGCGCTTCTTCGCCGACCGCATGGGCATTCCGCGCGCGTCGATCGAAGGCACGCAGATCGCGCCGGCGTTGCTTCGTCGGTTTGCGAACTACGGCGAATCGTCGATCGCGTACGATCCGCACAAGAAGCAGGGCCAGCTGGTTCGTACACGGCGCGTCACCTACGGCGGTTTCGAGCTCGAGCGGGAAACGGAAGTCCTGACCGACTTCACGCCGGAAAATGCCGACGCGGCGCGTGACGTGCTGGCGGACGCATTCGCCACCGAACGTGCACGTCACCCGGCCGTCGAGCGCAATCGTCCGATGATCGCCGAAGCACGCGAAGTCTGGCGTCGCAGCGGCGGCGTCACGCCTCGCGCGTCACAGGCCGAAGTCGCCGCGTGGTACCGCGAGCGCCTGGCCGCGGTGGAGTCGGTGCACGACCTGAAGCACCTGCAGCTGCGGATGTCGTGGGATGACTGGATCACGCCGGAGCAGCGCGCACAGTACGACGACCTGCCGCATCAGTTGATGGTGCGTGACCGTCAGGTGCCGATCGAGTACGACGCGGAAGAGCGCGACGACGGCAGCTTTTTCGGCGTGGCACGGTTGCGGCTCCCGGAGAAGCTGGCGCGGACGCTGGTGGCTGAAGAGTTGCCGCCCTTCGACCGGCCGTATCGGTTCGTGGTAGTCCGCGGGCAGCGCGGCTCGGCTCGTGGCCGAACGCTCGAGGAGCTGCAAGACGCCCTCGACGCGCCGTGGATGCCTGACGAACTGGCAACGCTGAGCGACAGCTATGGTGAGCGCAAAAGCGGCAGGGAGCGGTCGCGCGAGGAGTACCAGCGCGGGAAAGAGCGGCGCTCCGTCATCCCGCCGAAGAAGCGTGGACGAAAAGGGCGATAAGGTTCTGGTCTGGTGTCCGGAAATCGGCGTGTCGGGTGGTATCCGGCACGCCGATCGTCGTATAAGCCATTGATTGACAAGGTTTTGCGAAATTGCGACCGATGGCACTTGCGTTTAGGACCGAACGGTCCTACTTTCACTTCCGTGAACACTCGCCGCTCTCAAATCCTCGACGCAGCCGCCGTCCTCATTGGTCGGCAGGGCTACTCCGCGACTTCGATCGACGATGTGATCAAGGAGTCGAGGCTCAGCGGCAAGAGCCACTTCTACCACTACTTCCGCAGCAAGGAAGAGTTGGGATTCGAGGTGCTCGATCGGCAGTTCGAGCGGTTCGCCGAACGCGGTCTCGCCATCCTGCGCGAGCCGATGATCGACCCGCTGGAGCGGTTGCACCTGTTCATCGATTCACTGGTCGCCGCTCAGGCTGCACGCGGTTGTCATGGCGGTTCGCCGTTCGGCACGCTCGCCGCCGAGATGGCGGACGCGCACGAAGGGTTCCGTCTCCGCATCGCGGATGTCTTCATCCGCTGGGCGAGTCAGATCCAGTCGCTGTTGTGGGAGGCGCGTCCGCAGTTGGTCGAGGATGTGGATGCGGTGCGTCTGTCGCGATTCATCATCGCGACGCTCGAGGG
This sequence comes from uncultured Gemmatimonadaceae bacterium, assembly GCA_963740355.1. Taxonomy (GTDB): domain Bacteria; phylum Gemmatimonadota; class Gemmatimonadetes; order Gemmatimonadales; family Gemmatimonadaceae; genus JACMLX01. The sequence goes on along the minus strand of CAVUDW010000003.1, from coordinate 1,754,786 downwards.
CGGCCTCATGATGTCGCGCGTCAAGCGTGACATCGCGTTGCTGGAAGGGATTGCCACCGATCTGAAGCGCTTCATCGCGACGTATGTGCGAGAGCCCGCATCACCGGTGCATCCGAACGGCGGGGTGTGACGAATGCATGACGCCAAAGACCAGCGCCCCGGGCGACGGAGCGCAGTGACGGACAACTCGGCTGGATCCACTCTGGAGCGCAACATGGCTGCAACGCAGCGTCGGGAACGGGCAGGAACGGAAGCGGGACCAGCCTCGCGCGTGGGCCAGCCGCTCGAAGGACGCGCCCGGTTCGAGGAAGAGGCGCTGGTGCACCTGGATGCGATGTACAGCTTCGCACTGAAACTGTCGCGCTCGCGGGATGACGCCGAGGATCTGGTGTCTGACACCATCCTGCGGGCATTCGAGCGGTGGGAGCAGTACCGCCTGGGGACGAACATTCGCGCTTGGCTGTTCACGATTCTCTACCACGTCTTCGTGAGCCGGAAGCGTCGGATCGATGCGCGCGAAGTCCAGGCGACTGACGAGACCGAGGGCTGGGGCGCCTTCGAACCGGTGGGCGAGCTGAATCCGGAAGCGCGCTTCTACGAGACGTTTCTCGATGCTGAGATCACCTCGGCAATCGACAACCTCCCGGACGAATACCGCACGGCGGTGGTGTTGAGCGACATCCACGAGCTGCGCTATGCAGAGATCGCACACATCCTCGGCGTGCCCGAGGGAACGGTGAAGAGTCGCCTCTTCCGCGGCCGACGCATCCTGCAGAAGAAGCTCGTTGGGTATGCCATGGACATGGGCTACATCAAGTCGGTGCCGGAAGCCGCGTAGCCTGCTCGCGGTGGGCTGATCGTAGTGCACAAAGTGAAGCGCCCGTCGGACTCAGGTTGGTGAGTCGACGGGCGCTGATCGTTCCGTGATCCAGCTGCAGGACTACGACGCAGTGATCGGTCGGAACGTCTGTTGAGTTGGCGGAGCCCGCAGCGGTTCGCGTGCGCGATGCCGTGCCGCCTTCGCCCGGTTGCCACAGGTGGCCATGTCGCACCAGCGACGGCGCCCGTTCTTGGTGCTGTCGAGGAAGACACGGCGGCACCGTGGATCGCTGCAGCACCGCACGCGGCCCAGCTCGCCCGCGATCAGCGAGTCGGCACCGTCATCGACGATCGGCATCATCAGCGCGGCGAATGCATCACCGCCGGCGACGAAGTTTCGTGTGTAGACACCGTCCGGCGAAATCTCGAGGCGACGCGTTCCAGCGCTGCGTCCAAGGACGCGATTGATCTCGGCGACGGCCTCGGTGCGGGCGTCGTTGGAAACCGCCCCATGTTCAGCGAGCGCTCGAAGTGCGCTGCGAACGCGTCGTGCATCGAGGAGTGCGGCAGTGGCACCGGCAGGCTGCTGCTCGGCGCGCCGCATGATCGCAACGCGTCGGTCGTGGTCGATGACGCCGACGGCAGCCAGCCACTCCAGCATGGTACCAAAGTCCCGGAGTGCGTCACGGCGCACACCGAGCTCGATGTCGTCGGTGTTGACGAAATCGAGCCAGAGACGATCACCCACGAAGATGAACGTTCGGCGATCGGATGGGGCGACGACGAGTGCGGACACAGGGACCTTCACGGAGGGGATAATTCGACGTTACCCGCGGAATGCGTTGGCGCAAGCAAAGGGAGCCGTCACTGGCCGTGCCTGGCACTCCCTCGTGAGGAGGCCGCTGCGGGCCACGGGCGCTTGCACCGTGGCACATCAGGGCGGCCGGCCACCGGCGCGGAGCTGGGCATCGGTGGGGACGCTCACGATCCCGGTCACCGAATTTCGACTTCCTGTCGCAGCCGGATGTCCACCGATGATGCGCCGATCGTCACGCGCAGCCGGCCCGGCTCGACCACACGTGTCATCGTGGCGTCGAGAAAGCTCAACTGTGCGCGCGTCACTGCGAACGTGACCCGACGCGATTCTCCGGGGGCGAGGGTAATTCTGGCAAACCCGGCCAGTTCCGTCACCGGGCGCACGACGCTTGCGAGCACATCGTGCAGATACAACTGCACTACCTCGTCGCCCGATCGACCGCCCGTGTTGCGAATGACCGCCGAGACCTGCAGTGCCACAGAGTCTGACGATGGGTGCACCTCGACTGACAGGCTGTCGTACGCGAAGCGCGTGTAGCTGAGGCCGAAGCCAAAGGGAAAGAGTGGGAGCCCAGTGAGGTCGAGGTAGTCATCACCACGACCAGTGGGCTTGTGCGCGTAGTACAGCGGCACCTGGCCTTCGTGCAGGGGAAAGGTGAGCGGCAAGCGGCCGGCTGGATTCACGCGCCCGAACAGCGCATCGCTCACCGCGTGCCCTCCCTCCAAGCCTGGATACCAGACGTTCAAGACGGCGTCGACTTGCGACAGCCATGGCATGGTGATCGCGCTCCCTCCCACCAGCACGACCACGACAGGCGTGCCGGTGGCGGCGACGGCACGGATCAGCGCTTCCTGTTCACCGGGCAATCCCAGTTCTGCGCGATCGCGGAATTCACCTTCTTCGATCCCGGCTGCGATGATCGCCACATCGCTGTTGCGCGCGAGGCGCACGGCTTCGGCGATCGCCGTCGGATTCGGATCGTGTACGCCAGCGTCCCACAGCAATCGCAGGCGCGCCGAGCCGGTGGTTTCGTGATACTCGAGCCGAATCGCATGTCGCGATCGCGGCAAGAAATTGACGGTCACAGGGCGCGTGCCAAACGACGCCTTGAGCCAGTTGTCCACGACCAATCGGCCGTCGATGTACAAGCGATAGCCGTCATTGCCCGCAACAGCGAGCGTGCGCACACCTGATGGTGGTGCGGTCAGCGTCGCGGCCCAGCGGGCCGAATACCAGTCGAACGGGAGGTTGGCCGCGGGGGCATAGAGTGTCCACGCGAAGTTGAGCTCCCGATCGATACGTGAAACGGTCGGTGCCCCTTCGAGGCTGCTGTTGTTCCAGTAGTCGGCGCGAAGGCCGCTGTCGCTGCCAGAGGTGAAGGCAGAGGCTGGGACGGTGCTGTAGGGGGACCAGAGCCGCGGCACGCCGGCGGCCACGCGAATGACGCTGCCCTGTGGTGCGCCGGCGCGAATGCCGTCGGCGATGGTGACGAGGCGAGCGCCTGGAGGGGCATAACCGCCGGGCCTGCCCTCCGTCGCATCACTGCCGATGAGGGCGATACGTCGTGCCGTTGCGCTGAGCGGAAGCCGCGAGCGCTCGTTGCGGAGCAGCACGATCGAGGCGGCCGCGGCTTCACGCGCGATGGCGCGGTGCGTGGCGGAGCGGGCTTCACGTGCGGCAATCGAGGGATCCGTCTCCCACTTCTCAAAGAGGCCGAGTGCAAACTTCAGGCGCAGCACACGGGCAACGGCGCTGTCGATTGCCGCCGGTTCGATGCCGGCGTTGCGGAAACCGTTGAGATAGGAGCGATGCTGACGATAGGACGACTCGAAGACCACATCGAGCCCCGCCTCGATCGCGCGCCGAAACGCGACGCCCGTCGTGGAGTCGGTGTTGTGCAGGACGGTCGATCCTCCGACTGCCGATGCGTCCGAGATCACGACACCGGTGAAGCCCCAGTCGCGGCGCAGTACGTCGGTGAGCAGCGCGCGATTCTGTGAGGCGGGTGAACCATCGACCGAGTTGTACGCACTCATCACCGAGCGTGCGCCCGCATCACGGATCGAGGAGAGGAATGGCGGGAAGTAGCGCTCGGCGAGCTGGCGTGGGCTGAACTCGATGGGGTAGCTGTCGCGACCACCGTCACCGACGTTGGCGACGAAGTGTTTTGGCGTCGTGACGACACCGGCCGACTCGAAGGGGCGGATGTAGGCGCGCGCCATCGCGGATGTCAGCCACGGATCTTCACCGTACGTCTCCTCGACGCGGCCCCAGCGTGGATCGTTCGCGATGTTGATCACGGGTGACAATGCGTGGCGGATACCGCGGCTCCGCGCTTCAGCAGCGATCGCCGTTGCCACGCGCGACACCAGTGCCGTGTCCCACGTTGCGGCGAGGCCAATCGCCTGTGGAAAGGTCGTGCTGCCTTCCCGGCCGAGCCCGTGCAATGCCTCCTCGAATGGAATGAGCGGGATGCCGAGACGCGTGCTGCCCACGAACCAGCGCTGCAATGCGTTGATGCGCTCACTGTGGGCGCGTGCGCTGGCCGAGGGGTCGAGTGTGTCGCTTCGCGCTGACTCGGCGCGCTGGCCAGCCGGCATGCTGACCTGCAAGCCGTAGGCGCCATGCGAGTAGTCCTGTGCCGGGTCGTCGCGGTCGCCTGGAATCATGAAGAGCTGCCAGAACTTCTCCTCGGCGGTCATGCGACGCAGCAGGTCCTGCGCTCGGTCGGCTGGGGTGCGCGAGGCGTCGCGGTACGGGGCGTCGGCTGGCGGACGCGCGACGGTGTCGCGGCTGGCCTGGGCCTGCGCCGCGTGCGGCGACAGCACGACGGCAGCACAGAAGCACGCGCGCTGGGCGGCACGGCGGCGCAAGGACGGGCAACGAGCGAGCATGACGGGCGCGGTGGAAGGAGCGCGGAATCGTACCTGCCCCTGGGGAGCCCCGCCACAGCGCCGGGCTCGTCACCCGGCGGTCATCCGGCGGTCACCCAGCGGGAGCCGGCGTTGGCCAGCTCGGGCCGCCGTCCGTCGCTCGCCGGCCGGACGGGGCAACCTCGCCCTGCTGCGCTAGATTCCGGGCATGTCATCGACCGACGAAGAGACGTATTACCGAAAGGGCTTTGGCCTGAAGGCCGACGTACAGGACACCCTGGCGGACGACTACACGGGCCGACTGGTGGACCTGCTGCGGGCCAGCGACTACACGCTGACCTCTGGCGACGTCACGGTGCGCCTGGCCAAGGAGTTTGGCTTCTGCTACGGCGTGGAGCGGGCGGTGGAGTACGCCTATCAGACCCGCCGGAAGTTTCCTGACCGTCGGGTGTTCCTGGCGGGCGAGATCATCCACAATCCGCATGTGAACCACAAGCTGCGGGAGATGGACATCACCTTCCTGCAGGCCAAGGGCACCGGCTTCGACTATGGCATCGTGCAGCCTGACGACGTGGTGATCCTGCCGGCGTTCGGTGTCACGATCCAGGATTTCGAGACGCTGCGAGAGTTGGGCTGCATCATGGTGGATACGACCTGTGGCTCGGTGCTGAATGTCTGGAAGCGCGTGGAGAAATACGCGCGCGATGGGTTCACGTCGCTGATCCATGGCAAGCACTATCACGAGGAGACGCGCGCGACGGCGTCCCAGGTGCAGAAGTACCCTGAGGGGCGCTACCTGGTGGTGCGTGACATGGCCGAGGCGCGGCTGGTGTGCGACTACATCGAGGGGAAGTGGAATCGCGACGCATTCCTCGAGAAGTTCGCTGCCGATCGAGCCTCGCCGGGTTTTGATCCAGACCTGCACCTGCAGCGGATCGGTGTGGCGAACCAGACGACCATGCTGGCGCGTGAATCGCTGGCGATTGGCGAAGAAGTTGGCCAGGCGATGGCCCGCGCCCATGGCGCGGAGTATCGGGAGACCCATTTCCGCACCTTCGATACGATCTGTTCTGCGACGCAGGATCGGCAGGATGCCGTCGATGAATTGCTGCAGGAGCCACTCGACGTGATGCTGGTGGTGGGCGGCTACAATTCGAGCAACACGTTGTCGTTGGCTGCCATCTGCGCTGACAAGGTCGCGACCTATCATGTGGAAGATGCGGAAGGCATCGATCCGGCGACCGGGGTGGTGCGCTACCGCCCGATCGGGTTGCACATGGAAGAGAAGACGCAGCCGCAGTGGATGCCGGGCACAGGCAAGGTGCGCATCGGCATCACGGCTGGTGCCAGCACGCCGAACAACAAGATCGGCGAGGCCGTGGCGCGCATCTTCCAGACCCGGGGCATCGACCCCGCGCTGATCGGGTGAGCGAGCGGACGATGCGGGCCTTTGCGCGCTATATCGCGATGGGTGATGGCTTGTCAGCGGACCTGACACCGGCGCTCGACCTGAAGGTGACGGACGTGAGTGTGGCGCTCGAGCGCGATGCGCGAAGTGGCGAGGTGCCGCCGGTCGGCGCCGGTTCGCTGCTGTTCCGCAACGACGACGAGCGATGGCCCGACTTCATTGGCGATGATCTCGCGACGTTGACGGGCTGTGAGGAGGTGCTGCGACTGGCGAGTGATGGCGCGAACATCGGCGACATTTTCGACGAGCAGCTGATGTCGCTCGAGCCGAGTGACCTGCCGACCCTGATCACGCTCACTGCGGGCGCGATCGACTTGTTGAGCGCGGTTGCAACGCGACCGGCGCCGGCTCGGATGGAAACCATCGTGCGCGACGCCGTCACCGGCGTGATCGCGCTGGGTGAAGTGTTGCACACCAAGTTTTCCGACCTGACTCTGGTGCTCAACACGCTGCCGGATCCCACGGATGGGCTAGGTGTGTTTCCGGACGAACGTGATGGCGAAGCGGTGCCAGCGGGAGCGCTTCTTCACTTCAACACGCAGCTTCGGCAGCGCGCGACAGCGATGCCGGGCACGTTGGTGGCAGAGGTGCATGCGGCATTTCTCGGGCACGGACTGACCTCGCCGGAAGTCGACCGCTGGTTCTGGCGCCGCAATCCGCACGAGCCGAGCGCGGCCGGCGCGTCTGGTCTCCGCGCAACATGGTTGGAGCTTTTACGTGCCGAGTCGTAGCTGAATTCCGCCGACAGATAGCAAGTTCTTGCCATTTCCTGCTTGCTGAGACTGTTCGGAGGTGATCGTGTTGCGCGCCGTATGCCGGAATGCGCTGACATGTCAACGCCGTCGCCAACGAGACAGGAACATTTGTCTGTCCCCGGTGCTTCCTAGCGGGCGCTGGTCCCGCGTGTAGCGTAACCGGCGTACGGCTGCTCACCGGTGAGCAGAATCCAGCACCGCGGACGTGGCGGTGCGACAGTCACGCAGCAGGAGCAGAGCATGTCAGCAACGCTCGAGCAGGACGGCATTGCCACCGTCCCCAGCGCAGCAAATCGGATGCGGATGACGATTCCGATCCGGTCGCGATACGAGAACTGGATCAACGGCGCGATGTCGCCACCGGTGAAGGGGCAGTATTTCTCGAATCCGAGTCCGGTCACGGGGCAGCACCTGTGTGACGTCGCACGTGGTACGGCGGAGGATGTCGAGAAGGCACTCGACGCGGCGCATGCGGCCTTCAAGACGTGGGGAAAGACATCGGCCGCCGAGCGGGCGAACATCCTCAACAAGATCGCGGATCGAGTGGAAGCGAATCTCGAGGCGATCGCCGTGATCGAGACGATCGACAACGGCAAGCCGATTCGCGAGACGATGGCGGCCGACCTGCCGCTGGTGATCGACCACTTCCGCTACTTCGCGGGGTGCATTCGTGCGCAGGAAGGCAGCCTGTCGCAGCTCGACAACGACACGGTGGCGTACCACTTCAACGAGCCACTTGGCGTCGTTGGACAGATCATTCCGTGGAACTTCCCGCTGCTGATGGCGACGTGGAAGCTGGCGCCGGCGCTGGCCGCAGGTAACTGCGTGGTGATGAAGCCAGCCGAGCAGACGCCGGTGAGCATCATGGCGTTCATGGAGCTGGTGGCCGACCTGTTGCCGCCGGGTGTGGTGAACATCGTGCAGGGCTTCGGTATCGAGGCCGGCAAGCCACTGGCGAGCAGCAACCGCATCGCCAAGATCGCCTTTACTGGTGAGACGACCACCGGCCGCCTGATCATGCAGTACGCGTCGGAGAACCTGATCCCGGTGACGCTGGAGTTGGGAGGCAAGAGCCCGAACATCTTCTTCGCCGACGTGATGGACAAGGACGATGCGTTCTTCGACAAGGCGCTGGAAGGGTTCGGCATGTTCGCGTTGAACCAGGGCGAAGTCTGCACCTGCCCGTCGCGCGCTCTGGTCGAAGAGTCGATCTACGATGCGTTCATGGAGCGGGCCACGGCACGTGTGGCTGCCTTCAAGCTGGGCCATCCGCTCGATCCGAGCACGCAGGTGGGTGCGCAGGCTTCGAACGACCAGTTGGAGAAGATCCTCAGCTACTTCGACATCGGTCGTGCCGAGGGCGCCAAGGTCCGCATCGGCGGTGAGCGCTTCATGCAGGACGGCGAGCTGGCGCAGGGGTATTACGTGAAGCCGACGATCTTCGAAGGCAACAACAGCATGCGCGTCTTCCAGGAAGAGATCTTCGGCCCGGTGGTGTCGGTGACGAAGTTCAAGAACGAGGACGAGGCGCTGCACATCGCGAACGACACGCTGTACGGACTGGGCGCTGGTGTCTGGACGCGCGACATCAACCGTGCCTACCGCTTCGGTCGTCACATCCAGGCCGGTCGCGTCTGGACGAACTGCTATCACGCCTATCCGGCGCACGCAGCCTTCGGCGGCTACAAGCAGAGCGGCATCGGTCGCGAAAACCATCTCAAGATGCTGAATCACTACCAGCAGACGAAGAACATGCTGGTGAGCTACAGCCCGAACGCGCTCGGGTTCTTCTGAGATCGATTGCGTGACAGCGGATCGCGGAGGCGCAGGGGCGCAGAGAACAGAAACTGCAACGGCGACTGCAACTGCCTTATCGCAGTTCTCAGTTCTGCGTCAAGGCAGTTCAGTTGTTGCAGTTCTCTGCGTCTCTGCGATTCGCTGTTTGCTATCCGATGATCTGAACCTTGCAAGCAGACCCTGAGCAGGTAGCGACACATGGCGGAACGAGTGGACAACACGCCGGAAGCGGCGGCGATGATCGACAGGCTGGTGGCGCAGCACGGGCCGGTGCTGTTTCACCAGTCGGGTGGGTGTTGTGATGGGAGCGCGCCGATGTGTTATCAGCGGGGCGAGTTCAAGATCGGCGCGCGCGATGTGTTGCTGGGGATCATTCATGGCGACACGCCGGTGTACATCGGTGCGGCGCAGTTCGAGTATTGGCAGCACACCCGGCTCACCATCGACGTGGTGCCGGGGCGTGGTGCAGGGTTTTCGCTGGAGGCGCCGGAAGGAGTGCGGTTTCTCACGCGTTCTCGACTCTTTACCGACGAAGAGTCGATCGAGATGGTGTTGGCAGGTCCGCCGGCGCGCGGACCTGAGGCGGCGGGGCTGGTCTAGCGTCGGTTTCCGCCAGCCGGTGTGATGATGGCTGGAGCGGGGGAGCGAAGGGGTTTACCCTTGCTGGGTGATTCCACCCCACCTTCGCTGACTGTGACCTTGCGCCTGCCCCCGATCAAGACTGCCGACGTGCGCCGATGCGCGTTGGTGATTGGCCTCCTTCTCCCGCCAGCGCTCGTCATCGCGCAGCAGCCGACGCGGACGAAGAAGCGTACCACAGCGGCCCAGTCGGCGCCGTCGGCGCAGGCGAGTCAGGACACGACACCGAAGCGCAAGCCGGCACGTCCGCCAGTGATGCGCGGACGCATCCCGTCAGACAGCGCGGCCATCGCATCGCTCGATCGCGACTCGATCGGAGACTCGCGCTGGCCGGTGCGCACGCCAGCCTACAATGCGGGCGCACTGCTGCCGGGGCATCGGATCATCGCGTTCTATGGCAATCCGCTGTCGCGCCGGATGGGTGTGCTGGGCGAATACCAGCCGGAAGAGATGCTGCAGCGTCTCGACCGCGAGGTTGCAGCGTGGCGCGCTGCCGATCCGTCCACGCCGGTGTTGCCAGCATTGCACCTGATCGCGACCGTGGCGCAGGGATCCGCCGGCTCCGACAACAAGTGGCGCGCGCGGATGGGTGACTCGCTGATCGCAAAGGTCATCCGCTGGGCCGACACGCGTAACGCCATCGTCTTCCTCGACATCCAGGTCGCGAAGAGCACCATACAGCAGGAACTGCCGCCGCTCATGAAGTGGCTGGAGCGCCCGAACGTCCACCTCGGCATCGATCCCGAATTTTCGATGAAGGATGGCTCCAACCCCGGCCGTCGCGTCGGGACGTACGATGCGCGCGACATCAACTGGGTACAGGATCAGCTGGCCGACCTTGTGAAGCGCAAGAACCTGGCGCCAAAGATCCTCGTCGTGCATCGCTACACGCGGCCGATGGTGACCAACTACCGCAACATTCGCTTCGACCCGAATGTGCAGGTGGTGATGCACATGGACGGGTGGGGCATTCCGCCGGTGAAGATCTCCAGCTACCGCTCGTACATCCAGTCGGAGCCGGTCCAGTTCACGGGCTTCAAGCTGTTCTACAAGAACGATGTGCGCGGTCGCTCGAAGATGATGGTGCCGGGTGAAGTGTTGCGTCTCTGGCCCAAGCCGCTCTATATCCAGTATCAGTAACGATTGGTGGAAAAGAAAACGCCGGGGCTCACACTGAACATGTGAGCCCCGGCGTTTCTCGTGTTGGCTACGTCATCAGGGAATGAGCGCTGTCGTCATGCGGTTGAGGGCCTCGAGGCGGCGTGTGATGGCGGCCAGTTCGGCCTTCAGTGTCACCAGGCGTGCGGACGCGTCACGCGGCACACGTTGATCCGCACCCAGCGTCATGTTGTAGAGATATTCGAGCTGCGCGACGAGCATCGGACGCTGGTAACGGCCTTCGGCGGTTTCCAGCGCACGAACGATGTCTTCCGACTCGCGCAGCATCGGCGCGCCACGCGACTGCATCTGGGTGCGAACGTCGCGCGCCCGAACCAGCACCTTGCGCGCTTCCTCGATCGCCGCGCGTACCGCCAATTCGTGGCGCTCCTGCAGCACCAGCACCTCATCCGTGATGCCATCCACACGCACTCGTGGATCCGCCTGCACCACCAGCGGCTGCGTGACGGTGTCGCCGTCCACGATCAGTCGCACCGTGTACCGGCCCGGTGCGACCATCGGTCCGGGGCCGCCAGGCGTCGTGGCATGCATCAGGTTCCAGGTGAAGCGGTTCTCGCCGACGGCATCACCAATCGCGGTGCCAGCGGTCGACCCACGACGTGGGGCGCGCATGCCCTGTTCCGATGTCGTGCGCGGTGCGGCGCCGGCCGTGGTGAAGGTGCGCACCAAGGCACCGGTCGCGGAGCGAATCTCCAGCACTGGCGCGGCGTTCGGCTTGCTGCCGAGCCAGTAGTCGATGGTCGCGCCTGCCGATGGGTATTCAGGTGTCGTCGGCGACGCGGGTGAACCCTGGTAACGCCAGCGGATCGCCGGGCGCGGTGCGTGCAACACGGCGCGCTTGCCTGCATTGGCGTCCGCATACTGCACCAGTGGTGTCAGGTCGTCGAGAATCCAGAAGCCGCGACCCATCGTCGACATCACGAGGTCGCGACGCTGCACCTGGATGTCGGTGATCGGGACGACGGGCAGGTTGCGCTGCATCTGCATCCACGACGCGCCATCGTTGGCGCTGAGGTAGAAGCCGAACTCGGTGCCGAGGTAGAGCAGGCCCTGACGGTCGGGATCTTCGCGCAAGACACGTGTCGGCGTGTCGTCGGGCACGCCGTTGGTGCCGGTCGTGAGGCGCGTCCAGGTCTTGCCGTAGTCGGTGGTGCGATAGGCGTACGGCTTGAAATCGCCGAGCAGGTAGCGGTAGCACGGCGATGTACGCGGTGCCCTTGCGGTGACGCGAGACATCGATGTTCTGCACGCGGCCGCCGGGCGGGAGATCGGGCGGCGTGACCTTCGTCCACGACGTGCCGTTGTTGCGCGTGACGAACACCGGGCCGTCGTTGGAGCCAGTCCAGATCACGCCGGGTTCGATCGGCGATTCCTTGATGGCGTAGAGCGTGGAGTAGAACTCCTCGCCGGTGACATCGCGTGTGATCGGGCCACCGCTGACGCCCTGTGTTTCTGGCGTGTTGGCGGTGAGGTCGGGGGAGATGCGCTCCCACGTGACACCGTCATCACGCGACCGGTGCAGGAACTGTGAACCGTAGTAGACCGTGCCGCGCACGTTGGGCGACACATCCATCGGCGAGACGCGCTGGAAGCGATAGATCAGGTCCTTCGGATCGTTGCCGTAGAGCGACTGCGCGCCGACCCACGAGTTCTGCTCCTGGCCCGTGACGAGGTGCAGTCGCGAGAACTGCCCCTTACACGAGCCGTACACGACATCCTTGTTCCACGGGCTGGGCACGATCGGACCCGTCTCACAGCCGGGGCCAGTCATCCAGTACTGCGCCGGCTGATCGGGGCGCGTGCTGAAGAGCGGCAACGATGGCACGATGACGGTGGTGTTGTCCTGCTGTGCGCCGTACACCCGGTACGGGTAGTGATTGTCGAGGAAGACCTGGTAGATCTCCGAGGTGCTCTGGTTGTACTGCGTGCTCCAGGTCTTGCCGCCGTCGAGGGAGACGTTGGCGCCGCCATCGTTGGACTGCACCATGATGTCGGGATCCGTGGGGTTGATCCAGATATCGTGATTGTCGCCGTGCGGTGTCTCGACGGCGGCGAACGTCTTCGCGCCATCGGTGCTCTTCCACATCGTTTCGTTCTGGACCCAGACGTTGTCGGCGTTGGTGGGGTCGGCGTCGATGTTGGTGTAGTAGAACGGGCGCAGCAGCAGCGCGTTCATGGTGGACACCTGCGTCCATGTGTCACCCGCATCGTCCGAGCGGTACACACCGGCCTTCGGCTTCTCGGCTTCCATCAACACATACACTCGACGGGGCGACGCAGGCGAGACGGCGATGTTCGACTTGCCGATGATTCCTGTCGGCAGGCCGCCACCGAGCTTGGTCCAGGTGGTGCCGCCATCGGTGGAGCGATAGATGCCGCCGTCATCCTTGCTGCCGGAGATGATGGCCCACGGACGACGCACTCCACGCCAGGCCGCGGCATAGAGCGTGTTCGGATCGTCCGGCTTCGCACTGAGGTCGGTGATGCCGGTGGAGTCGTTGACGAACAACACCTTCTCCCACGACTGGCCGCCATTCGTCGTGCGGTAGACCCCACGCTCCTTCGAATTGCTGAAGGGCAACCCCTGCGCCGCGACGAACGCGATGTCGGGATTGGTCGGATTGACGACGATGGCGCCGATCTGTCCGACGTCGCGAAGGCCGAGGAATTTCCAGTTCTTGCCGGCATCATCGGAGCGATAGACGCCGCGTCCGACGATCACATTCGAGCGGATACCATCGGAACCGGTGCCGACCCAAACGACGTCCGGATTGGACGGCGCGACACGAATGGCACCGATCGAGCCGGTGGAGAAGAAACCATCCGACATGTTGATCCAGCTACTGCCCGCGTCGGTGGTTTTCCAGACACCGCCACCGGTCGCGCCCATCCAGAACTCGCGCTTCCGTTGTGGCACGCCGGTCACCGTCGTGACGCGACCGCCGCGGAAGGGACCGATGTTGCGGAATCGCAGGCTCTGCGCGGCACGAGGGTCGATGCCTCCGGCGTTCTGCGCCGCGACTGGCACCGCGAGTGATGAGGCCAGCGTGGCGCCGAGAACGGCGGCGCGAGCAAGAAGGCGGAACAGGGACATGGCAGTCAGCGCTGAAGGAATGCAGGTATTCCTCAGTTTACGCGCCAGGGCGCGGCTTTGCTCGTCCTACAACTGCCCTGTCGAGCCCCAGTTGGCGAGGAGGGCCTGATAGCCTGGATCCTCGTAGCGGTCGAGGCGGAACGACGCAGCATACGAGGGCAGCGTGCCGCCTGTGATGTGGGCCGCGATCAGTTCACCGGCGGACGGGGCAGCCATCAGGCCGTATCCGGATAGGGCGGCGTTGATATACGCGCCTTCGACGGCCAGTGGCCCGATCAGCGGCCGGTTCTCCGCCGTCTTCGTGTAATAGCCGCCATCGACGTACACCGGCGGCAGTCGATCCAGATATTGCTCGAGCGCCGGTGCGAGGCGCACCATGCCGCGCATCACGACCTCGGGATAGAACGGATCGTCCGGCAGTGGCAGTTCGGCGGCATCGTAGCGGTGCGTGCTGTGATAGTCCCAGAGCATCAGCACCGTCTGATTCTGCCGATACCCTTCGGGGCGAAGGTGGATCCCGGCGGGCATGGGCTCGGTGAGCCAGCGTGTTTCATCGCTCGAGGCCAGTTCAGCGCGTTCGTCATCGGACCAGGCGAGCGTCTGCGCATCGTCAAGGATCACGAGGCCAGTATTGCGGTCGACGACGCCCAACGTGTCCTCGAACGCGACCTTGAGGTGCATCTCCGAAAAAAGTGGCAACTCGATATCAATGAGTCGCGACACTTCCTTCGCGAATGGGCCGGCGCAGTTGATGAAGACTGGCGTCGAGATCTGCTGCTGAGTGCCATCACTACATGCGACGGAAACACTGCGGATGCGACCTCCCGCGGTCTCCACGCCTGCGACGCGGCCCGACAGGAAGGTGACACCGGCCGCCCGCGCTTCATCGAACAGGTACATGCCCAACTGCTGGCCGCTCATCCAGCCGCACCGACGCGCATGCACGACGGCAACGATGTCTGCGGCGAGCCACGGGAAGTGCGTGCGAATCGCCTGCGCATCGAGGAAGACGTCGGCGCCCGTGGGGTGTTCGCGAAAGCCGACATGCGCACTTGGCTGGTATGCCTGTGCTTCCTCGGCGTTGCGATAGATGCGCACGTCGCCCGCACCCTGTTGCTCGGCGATGCGCGCTTCGGCCACGAACCGCTCGACGGTGGCGGGATTGGCGGTCGCGTAGACGTAGCCGCGACGATTGAGCAGGAAACGATCACTGCTGGCGTCGGCCCACTGCTCGAGCAGGTCGATGCTGCGGTTCATGAAACGCACCATCGCGTCGTCAGGACCCGGCCACCAGTTGCGGTAGGCTTCAGTGGACTTGTCGCTGGTGAGCGTGAGCGGTGAGCGCTCATCGATCAGCGTGACGTTGGTGATGCCGCGCATTGCGAGCGCATGGGCGGTGGCGATGCCGGCGATCCCGGCGCCGCAGATGACGATGTCGCTCGTGCTGGTCATGGCGGGAATTTTATCGCATCGGCTGAGCTCGCGGGATCATGGTGCGTGATTTTGGTGACGGTCTGGGGGAGCCTGGGCTGCATGATGCGGCATGCGCCCTTGCCAGAGTCACCATCTCCAGAACACACTATGGCCATGCCTGCAGTCTCCCAGCGCCGCTGGACGGCGGACGAAGTGCGCGCGCTCCCAGAAGAGCGGGGGAAGCGTTTCGAATGCGTGGACGGCGAGCTGCTGGTGAGCCCGAGTCCGAAACTGCCGCACCAGCTGATGATTGGTGCGCTCTGGCGCGCGCTGGATGCGTACGTTCGAGTGGAACCTGTCGGCGTTGTGATCATGGCACCGAGCGACCTGGAGCTGGATGCCTTCACGCTCGTCCAGCCGGACATCTTTGTCCTGCCACTCGTTGATGGACGTCCGCCCCGCGTAGATACAGAGATCGGCTTCCCGCTGCTGTTCGTCGAGGTCCTCTCACCGAGCACGGCACGGAACGACAAGGGCGTGAAGCGCACGCGGTATCAGCAGTACGGCGTCGAGTACTGGATCGTCGATCTCGAGGCGCGGCTAGTTGAGCGATGGATGCCGGAGTCGCAACGACCGGAGATTCTGACGGAAGCGATCACGTGGATGCCGGTCGGGGCGAGCAGACCGTTGGTGTTGGAACTCACCCCGTTGTTCGTGGAGGCGCTGGGCGAGGTGTAGGCCGCGGTTAGTGACGCGCCGCGCGTGCCGGTGTGACCGTGAGCAATCCTGTCGGCACCAGCACCGGCGGCTTGCGCCAGCTGCCAATACGCTCCCACGCGTTGGCAACCGCCAGCAACTCACCATCGGCCCAGGGGCGCGCTGCGAATTCCAGCCCAAACGGCAAGCCGCTGGCATAGAAGCCTGCGGGCACGACGATCGCGGGAACGCCGATCATGTTCACCCAACTGGTGTTCGAGTGCGGTCCGCCACTGAGCGCGCCATCCTGCGGCATCGTTTCGTCGGGGGGCGGCATCTGGATCGCGGGATAGACGAAGCCATCCAGCTTCAACCGCTCGAGTGTCGCCACATACTCGGCCAGCACGGCGCGGCGCGGGGCATGGTACAGCCGCTCGGCCTCGGGGTCGCTCGCGAGCGCACGTTGCTCGAGGTGCACGCCACCGATGTTTGTGAAGCCGTCCTCCGTGCCAATCGACGAGGTGTAGAGCGGTGCACCAACCGCCTTCTGGTACTCGGCTGCGCTGTGATAGCCGGCGGGGCCAAAGCGCGCGAGGAACTTGTCGGTGCCATCGCGCATGTACGCGTAGGTGGACACGTGACTGGCGAGACGCGCGAAGCTCTGGGGCAGGATGTCGTCGGTCATCACCACCTCTGCGCCTGCCGCACGCAGCGCCGCAACGGCCTTCAGGAACATCTCTCGTGTCTCAGGACGCAACGGCAGGTTCGCACCGGTGCGCACCTTTTCGGATGCAGCCGCAGCCGCCGTGGACGGGATGCCGTGAAACGGCACGCCGTCACCCGCCAGTACGAACGCAGGAACACCGAATCGCTTGCCCTTCAGCGTGCCGCGCGGGAGCAGCGAGTCGTACGACGCAACTCGTGCGGCGCTTGGCGCCTGCAGCGTGACTGCATCGAGCGAGTCGGCACCGGCCATCACCGCGAGGGCGATTGCCGCGTCGCCGGCGGTACGGGCGATCGGGCCGGTGTTGTCGAGCAACCAGTCGAGGGGGGCGATACCTGCAATCGACACCAGACCGCGCGTCGGATACACACCCACCAGGGCGCTGGTGGCGGCTGGCATGCGGATCGAATTACCCGTGTCCGTGCCATTGCCAAGTACCGCCATGTTGGTGGCGATGGCGGTGACGACGCCACCGGATGATCCACCGGGCGAGAAGCGCACGTCGTAGGCATTGCCGGTGCGTCCGAAGGACGTGCTGCGGTTCGTGTCGCTGTTGGCGAGGTCGGGCATGTTGGCGATGCCGACGATGATGGCGCCGGCCGCCTTGAGCCGAGCCACAACCGTGGCATCGTCAGGTGCAACAAGTTCGTGTCCTGGTCGCGTGAAGCCGTCCCATCCTGCGGTCGTCACCTGACCTTTCACGCTGGTGTTGGCCTTGATCACGATCGGCACGCCCCAGAGTGGGCCGTGCGTTTCACCGCCCGCCGCATCCAGCCTGGCCGCTTCGGCCAGTGCCTGATCGCGCAAAACCGTTTCGATCGCACCGTAGACCGCGTTGTAGCGATCGATACGGGCCAGATGCCACTGGATCACCTGCGTCACGGTGTAGCGCTTGTCGGCGTACAATCGATGCAGCTTTGGCACCGTGACGTCGATCAGCGCTTGATCGATCGCAGGGATGGCCTGCGTTGTTTCCGGCGCCGCACCGTTGGTCGGGCGACAGCCAATGGTTGCAGCGATTGCAGCGAGCAGCGCGGATCGGACGATGCGATGTGTCATACCGAGAACCTACAGCGACCTTGTGGCATGACGCGAGCGTAGCTGCTGAGAATCGCTGCTCAGAACACCGCGTGATCGCCGCGTTCCGGCCCGGTTCCGCCGCGAATCAGCGTCGCGTAGTAGTCGAACAGTGTCTCGGTGCCCGTCTCCGGTGTCGCATCCGCGTCGTATCGTCCGCTCGCCGGGTTCGAGCACCAGCATCGACTCGGTGGCGTAGTAGCGGCCGATGCGCGCCAACTCCGCCTTCTCGGCCAGCGCCGGAATCGACATGGCCGAGGGTGCCGAGCACGGCGATGATCACATCGAGCAACGCCACCGGTACCTGCTTGAACTTCGGTGACTGGCCGAGCAGCGAGAACAAGCGTTCGCCCTGTTCACGCGGCGTGATGGCAGGCCCGGGACCGCCAATCGGCAGCACACGATTGTGGCGCGTGGTGTCGTCGAGGCAGTCGGCCAGGTAGGCGCCGAGGTCGTCGTCGCTGATCGGCTTGCAGGCGGTGAGGGTGCCGTTGCCGAAGACGAGGAATGGCTTGCCGTTCTTCACGCGCTCGATCTGTCCGGACAAGCGACTTGAAGAAGGCCGTTGCGCGCACGATCGAGTAGGTGAGCCCCGATTCCATCAGGACCTTCTCGAAGCCGAGCTTTGCATGCTGGAATGCGAGCAGCGGCTTCTGCACGCAGATGGCGGAGAGCAGCACTACCTGCGTCACGCCGGCCGCCTTGGCCGCGGTGAGTGCGTGTACGTGGGCCTGGTTGTCGATCGCCCACGCATCCTTCGGTGTGCCGGTGCGCGAGGCGAGGCACGAGACCAGCGCGTCGAATCGTTCGCCGTGAAATCCGTCGCGTGCGAGCGAGGACGCATCGCCGACATCGCCGTATCGGATCGTGGCACCTGCCAGTGTGGTGACGCGCGCATCGGCGCTGGCGGCGCCGCGGCCCGTGCTCTCTGGTCGAATGAAGCACACCACGTCAAATCCGCGACTGATCAGCGCACGAGCCGTCGCCCGTCCGATGGTACCGGTCGCGCCGAGCAAAAACACGCGCTTACGCAACACGTCGCTCAGCCGACCTGCTGAACGCGCGCATCGAGCGCATCGGCAAAGTTCGACGGCGCGTCTGGATGCATGCGCAGATAGAGCGACGGCTCGATCAACTCGACTTCCATCACGCCCAGGGTTCCGTCGGCGAGTCGCACGAGGTCGATGCGCGCCTGCAGTGGCGCTGGTGTGATTGCGGCCAGCACGTGGTCAGCCGCGCGGCGAAGTTCAGGCGTGATCGTCATGCCCTTGATGTCGCCGCCATGCTCTTCCTGCACCCGGAAATCGCCTGACTTCGGAATCTTCTGCACGGCATGGCTGATCTTGCCAACGAAATAGAAGAGCGAGTACTCACCCTCGGTGATGACGGAGCGGAGGAAGGCCTGGGCAAACCAGTCCCGCTCGGCGAAGGTGTCGATCAGGTGCTGCATCGTCACGTCATCGATCGGCGCATGCACGCGAAAGGTGTTCTTCGCGCCACCGCTGATGGTCGGCTTGATGACGATCTCGGTGTCCTGCAGCGTGGTGAAGAGCGCGGCAAAAACTTTCGCATCACCACCATGTCCCCAGACGCTGGGAACGATCGGCACGCCGCGCGCCTCGAGGCTGCGCAGGTACTGCTTGTCGAGGTTCCAGACCACCAGGTCGCGCGGGTTCTCCAGCCGTGTGCCGCTGGCTTCGATGGCCGCCAGCGTGGCGAGAAACTCGACCGGCCGATCGTGGTAGTCCCAGGTGGTGCGAATGACCACCAGGTCGTAGCTGCTCCAGTCGACGTCAGCGCGTGACCACGGCACCTCGGTGGCATCCCACCCGCGGCGGGTCAGTTCGGCAATGGCCAGCGCATCGTCGATCACGAAGTCGGCGATGTTTTCGAGCGTGAGGAAGGCGACACGTGGCATGGCCACAAGCGTAGCTAGACGTTGCCGCTCCCTGAACCCCCTTCACGCTTGCGTAGCTCGCGGAGCTTGGCGTCCGCCACGGCGAGGTCGATGCCTGGCGCCACCTCGTCGTCGGTGAGGCCAAGGATTTCCATCGCGCGTGCCACCACCGGCGCGCCACCTGGCGCCAGTTGCCCGAACGCGATCTCGGCACGGCGACACATGCGCTCTTCGTCAGCGATGTTGGTGTAGCGACGGTTGACTCGCATGGCCGTGATGCGCGCATGCACCCCTTCGTGCAGGATCGTGGCCGCCACCTGCGCCAGCGTGAAGGTCGGATTCACGACGAAGGTGGTGTCGATCACCATGATGCGGGTGTCGTGGAAAAAGATCCCGCGGTTGGGCCAGCGCTTGACCCAGATGCAGTGCACGTCCTGACGCAGGCGGCGCAGGTGGCGCGGCATGTACTTGCCGATCAGCGTCAGCGCTTCGGTGAAGCGCGAGACCAGGTGCGCGTTGTCGATGTCCTCACGCTCGTTGAGGAACCAGGCCTGCACCCCGTCGATGTCGCGTTTGTCGGAGCGATTCGCGTCGTACCGATCGCGAAGGGCCGGTGGCAGGAGGTCGCGCAGCATGGACGGAAAGATGGTCTCGGTTTCTGCCTGGACTACTTGTTCGGCGTGTCGGGCCAGCCGGTGTCGAGCATGATCTTCCAGCGACCATCGGACTGCTTGCGCCAGAGCGTGAGGTAGCGGCCGCGGGTGAGGGTATCGGTGCGGACACTGCGACGAACCATAGCATACCGCCCTACCGTGACCCCCGTCACACGATCGGTGTACGCGACCGCGTCGGTTGGCTCCCAGACGAGCAGCTGGGCGGCGTCGGCGAAGAGCGACTTGTCGTTGGCGGCCACGGGTACGATGCCGCGGAGCAGGATGAGGCCTCCGTTCCCGGGTTTGGCGATGTCGTCTGCGAGCCGCGCATTCCAAGCCGGTGCGCCACTGTCGGCCACCGCCCGCGCGAAAGCGCGGTCGGCGGCAAAGAGCTGATCCTGCAGGTCGGTATCGTCTGGCCGCGGCTTTGGGGGCAGCGACTTGGGCGGCATGCAGGCGGTGAGGCCTGTCGTGAGGCAGAGGAGCGTGACGAGCAGTGGAGTGCGCATGCAGTGTCCGGGTGAGCGCGAATCGAAAGGTAGGCCGCTACACACCAGACAGTCGAGCGCGCCTGAACCCCTGTGTGTGCTACCCCTGTCACCGGAAATCGTGGCTGCGCGCATGTTCGGCCCCGAGCTGTGCATCGAGCGGCACGAAGAGCCGGCCGCGCAGCGTCACCACGTTCGACTCCACCTGCAGCGTGCCACGCACCAGCAGCAGGGGCGAGGTGCTGATCTTGAGGGCATCACGCTCGAACCGCTGCGGGGTGACGACGACGTTCACGATGCCGGTCTCGTCCTCCAGCGACAGGAACACGAATCCCTTCGCCGTGCTGGGGCGCTGGCGGCAGATGACGAGGCCCGCGATCGCGACCTGCTCGGTATCACGGCCGTTGGCCTGAATGTCGCGCGCGCTCCGGATGCCATTCGGTTGCAGCAACGGCCGCAGGTGCCGCATCGGATGCCCGTTCAGCGACACCCCCATCACGCGATAATCGGCCTCGGTGAGGTCGGCCATCGACATCCGCGGCAAGGCTGCATCGGGCAGCAACACCGACGGTGCCAGCGGGCCAGCATCACCACGCACCGCCGCCAGCACTTCCCACAACGCCCGCCGTCGCCGCGTGGCCAGTGGCTCGTTCGCGAACATCCCATCAAACGCCCCCGACTCGGCCAGCAATCGCAGTGCACGTCGATCGAGGCGCGTGCGCCGCACGACATCGCCCACATCGCTGAATGCTCCTTCGGTCAGCGCTGCTTCGAGCTTGCCACGCGCGGCCGCCCCAAGTCCGCGCACACTGCGCACACCAAGCCGGATCGCCGGCGCCTTCGACTCGGGTGCGCGCGACTCGAGCGTCGCATCCCACGCCGAACAGGTCAGATCGACACCACGGACCTCCACCCCATGCCTGCGCCCATCCTCGATCAACGTCCCGGGCGCATAAAACCCCATCGGCTGCGCGTTGAGCATCGCCGCCAGAAACTCGGCATGGTAGTAGTGCCGCAGCCAGGCCGACGCGTACACGAGCAACGCAAAACTGGCGGCGTGACTCTCGGGAAAGCCGTAGTCGGCAAAGGCGTTGATCTGCGCGAAGATGCGGTTCGCCACATCGCCGTCGATCCCATTGGCTCGCATGCCGGCCAGCATCTTCTGCCGCAGCGCCTCCATCTTTTCGTGACTGCGCTTGTGACCCATCGCGCGCCGCAGCGTGTCGGCCTCACCGGCGGTGAACCCGGCGCAGGCAATGGCCACCTGCATGCCCTGCTCCTGAAACAGTGGCACACCAAGCGTGCGCTTGAGGATCGGTTCGAGCGATGGATGTGGATACACCACCTCTTCTACGCCCGCGCGACGGCGCAGATACGGATGCACCATCGCGCCCTGAATCGGTCCGGGGCGGATCAGCGCCACCTCGACCACGATGTCGTAGAAGCAGCGTGGCTTGAGGCGCGGCAAGGTGTTCATCTGTGCGCGACTCTCGACCTGAAAGACGCCGATGGTATCGGCCGCGCAGAGATCATCGTAGACCGCCTGGTCGCTGGTGTCGAGCAGCGCGAGGTCGATGGTCACACCGCGAGTCTGTCGCACATACACCAGGCAATCCTGCAGCACGGTGAGGATGCCAAGGCCGAGCAGGTCGATCTTCACCAGGCTAGCCGCATCGAGATCGTCGCGTTCCCACTGGATGACCGTGCGTCCCGGCATCGATGCCGGTTCGATCGGCACCACCGTCGACAGCGGTTCGCGTGTGAGCACGAACCCACCGACGTGAATCGAGCGATGACGCGGGAGCTGATGCAGACCGTCCACGATGTCGGCCAATGCGCGGACGCGCGGATCCTTGGGATCGAGTCCGGCGCGTTCGAGGATGTCGGTGCGTGGTGGCGGAACTGCAACTGCAACTGCATTGGGAGCGGAGGCCACGGAGCTCACGGAGTGCGTGGCACTCGGAGCGTCGGTGGAGGGCGACGTTGGTGACGAAGGTGAGGGCACATCAACCACTCCATCACGTTCGTTGCGGGTGTTGACACTCCGTCCAGTCGAGCACTCCGTGAGCTCCGTGGCCTCCCCCTCACCAGCAGTTTGCGATGTCACGAGCGCCACGGTGGACAGGTCAACGCGCGACCGTTCAGAGGCCGTAACGCGACGGGTGCGAGCCGACGGAATGGCCGCGAGGCGTTCTTCGCGTTCGTAGCGCTTGCGGAGCTCAGGTTTGTCGATGGTGTTTTCGCCATCGTAGGCATCGATGTCGGCCGATGCTGTGCGGATGGCGGGGCGGCGCATGGTGAGGGGAATCGTCGGCGTGCGTTCGGCTTCCGGCAGGTCGACGGCGAACGCACGCTTGCCGAGGTCGCGTTGGATGTGTGGCAGCTCGGCATCGGGCTTGTCGGCACGATGCACTGGCCCAGTGGCGCCGATGCTGCGCGGCGTCGCCTCGACGAACGCGGTACGACGGAGATCCTCGGCGCTGGCGGTGCCGAGTCCGGCGCGCAGGGCGGCGGCGGTGCTGCGGGCGCTGAAGCGATCACTGACGGCGGCCAGTGCATCGCCCTGTTCGAGCGAGAAGCCGAGAATGCGCGCGGCATCACGCACCGCGCTGCGCCCGCGATAGGTGATCTGCTCGCAGACCATCGCCGCATGTTCGCGACCGTAGCGCTCGTACACGTATTGCAGCACCCGCTCACGTTCGCGGTGTGCAAAGTCGATGTCGATGTCCGGCGGCTCGCGACGATCCTCGCTGAGGAACCGCTCGAACAGCAGCTCCATGCGAATCGGATCGACGGCGGTGATGCCGAGGCAGTAGCAGACGGCGGAGTTGGCGGCAGAACCGCGTCCCTGGCAGAGGATCCCTTCGCGGCGGGAGAAACGGACGATATCCCACACGATCAGGAAATAGCCGGCCATGTCGAGTCGACGGATGACTTCCAGTTCATGCGCGAGCTGCTTCGCCTGCGCGGGGGTGCGCGTGTGACCCCAACGTTCGGTGGCGCCGGTCTCGACGAGTTGTGCGAGATAGTCGTCCTCGCTGACACCGGGCGGCAACGGAAACCGCGGCAGCGATGGCTTGAGCTGACTGATCCGGAACTGGCATCGCTCCGCAATCACCCGTGTGGCCCGCAGGCCGGCTTCATGCCCGAGCCAGCGCTTGTAATGCAGCGCGGTGGACTTGAGGTACCACTCGCCATTGGGTCGCAGCCGTGTACCCATGGCGTCCAACGGGCGACCATGGCGCAGTGCGGTGAGGGCGTCGTGCGCGGGGCGGCCCTGACGGGTGGCGTAGTGGGCGTTGTTGGTCACGACCCAGGGCACACCGATGCGACGCGCGATGGGAATGAGCTGTCGCACCAGCGCATGTTCTTCGGGCAAGCGATGATCCCAGACTTCGATCGCGAACGCATCCTCGAACAGGTCGCGCAGCGTCCCGGCGATGCGATTGGCCTCGGCGACGTTGCCGGCCGCGAGCGCCTGCGGCACGGCGCCACGCGGACAGCCGCTGAGCGCGAAGAGCCCATCGGTGTGCGCGGCCAGCAGGTCGAATGGCACCGAAGGGGCGCCACGTTCCGGCACGTCCATTCGGGCACGCGTGATCAGTGTGCTGAGGTTGCCATAACCGAGTCGTGATGTCGCGAGCAGGGTGAGGTGCTGCAGGGCGCCGTTGGCAGACACGGTGAGTTCGGCCCCGATGATGCCGGCAATCCCCGCAGCATCGGCCGCCTGTGCAAACCGGACGGCCCCGCCGAGTTCATCGTGATCGGTGAGTGCGATGGCCAACTGTCCGGTGATGACGGCACGTGCGATGAGCTCCTCTGGTGCAGAGGCACCATCGAGCAGCGAGAAGGCGCTGTGCGCGTGCAACTCGACGTAATCGTCGCCGGTCATGCCGCACCTCCGCGGCTATATTGCCTCGCATGGACACCCCTGAGACACCGCGTCGCGACATGATGCGATTGACGCCGGCATCGCATGAAGCGCACAAGGCGGAAATCCTGTCGGCGGCCGACACCATGTCGAGCGAGGAGCTGGACACGTTGCCGTACGGCATGATCCAGCTCGATGCGACGGGCCGCATCCTCAAGTACAACGCGGTCGAGAGTCGCCTCGCGCAGTTGCCGAAGGAGGTGACGATCGGGAAGAAGTTCTTCAGCGAGATCGCGCCCTGCACCAAGGTCCAGCAGTTCTACGGGCAGTTCAAGGAAGGGGTGCTGCGGGAGTCGCTGGACACGACGTTCTCGTTCCACTTTGCGTTCAAGCAGAACCCACGTGATGTGACGGTCCGGCTGTTCTACAGCAAGCGGACGCGGAGTGTGTGGGTGATGATCTCGGACCGGGAAGGGAACCCGCTGCTCTGACGTTGCGGCGACACGGCAACGGCAACGGCAACGGCAACGGCAACGGCAAAACGCAGAGACGCAGAGGCGCAGAGAACTGCCACGGCAACTGCGAACTGCCTTAACGCAGAACAGAAAACTGCGGTACGGCAACGGCCGCGAAACTGCGACAGCCGCAAAACTGCCGGCGGTCGGTGTGCGTACCTCTGATTTCTGGCGCGAGTGAAGGGGGGGGTGCTTTGGGAACGGCAACTGCAACTGCACGGGCAACTGCAACTGCACGGGTAACTGCAACTGCACGGGCAACTGCTTTAACGCAGAACAGAACAGCCGCAGAACAGAA
Source organism: uncultured Gemmatimonadaceae bacterium (assembly GCA_963740355.1). GTDB lineage: Bacteria > Gemmatimonadota > Gemmatimonadetes > Gemmatimonadales > Gemmatimonadaceae > JACMLX01. Next base: position 1,729,713 of record CAVUDW010000003.1, on the reverse strand, counting down.
CAGCCGCAGAAGAGCAACGGCAAATGCAACCGCAAGGACAACCGCAAGGACAACCGCAAGGACAACGACAAATCGAATGGCAACAGCAGTGGCGGTTGCTGTTCCCAAAATATTTGTGATGCGTCGTGCAGCGCGGAGGGTGAGGCCGCGGGCTGATGGGTGCAATGCGACGCTGTCTTGCGGCTGTGTGCAGTTTTGCGGCTTCTGCCGTATCGCAGTTTTCCGTTTTGCGTCAAGGCAGTTCGCAGTTGCAGTTCTCTGCGCCTCCGCGCCTCTGCGTTAAAGCAGTTGTAGTTGCCGTTCAGCGGCTGTTCTGTTCTGCGGCTGTTCTGTTCTGCGTTAAGGCAGTTGCAGTTGCTGTTGATCGGATCAGTCATACCACCCCTGCAGCACCCAGGCGTCGCTCTGGTGGTAGAGGAGGAGGGTGCCGACTTCGCGGGTGCGGAGATACCAGTAGTCGCGGGCGAAGGGGGTGCGCCACCAGGCGCCGGTGAGGCGCTCGGGGCCGATGGATTCCTGCACGGTGAAGGTGTGTGACTGCCAGACACCGGCGATTGGACGGTGCTCGGCGTCGCAGGTCATGCGCACTGGCTGTGGAGTTTCGAGCAGGCGTAGTGCAGCGGGCGTGGCGGCGCGGTCGGTGGTGAAGAGGGGGAGCCAGGTGCCGGTGTAAGTGGTGGGTGCCGTGTCGTCGTGGCGTGCATCGACGGCGTTCTGCTCCACACGGTTGGCGGCGGCCAGTGCGGCATCATCACCATCCACCAGTTCGGCCCACGCGCCGGCCTGCTCGGCGCGGAAATCGTCGCGCAACACCGGACGCATCACCGCATCGGGGCCGAGTGTGCTGCGCAGGCGTTCGAGTGCGGCGAGGGCCGCGCCTGGGTCGCGCCAACCCGCATCGAGCAGGTCGCCCTGTTCACCCGTCGCTGGCACGGTGTTGGTGAGGGTGACCGTGACACCGCAGATCGGCGCGACGATCGCCCAATCGGACAGCAGTGCGCGACAGCGTTCGAAGAGTGGTGCGACGCGGGCCAGCGGATGTGCGGGGCGCACCTCGCGCGTGATCGTTTCGGCCGGTGTGAGGTCGTCGCGCTTCTGCTTGCCGCCATCGAGATGGAGGGTGATCGCGACGGCGGCGGCGGCGAGGCCATCACGCACCAGGTCGCGCACCAGCGTCTCGAGGGCGGCCCGGACGAGGAAGAGTGCTGGCTCCATGGTGTCGCTGGATCCGCCCAACTCCGCCGTCACTGATCGGTGTGCTTCGAGGCGGGCGAGGACTGGGCGGCGGGAGTCCTCGCCGTGGGCGAGGCGCCAGGCGCGCAGCCCCGAGTCGCCCCAGCGCCGTTCGATGTCGGCCACCGGCAGGGCTGCGAAGCCACCCACCGTCTTGATGCCCAGCGCCTCGAGGGCGGCCACCAGCTCGTCGTCGAGCGGGAGGAAGCCCAGCGGGAGGGGGGCGAGGAAGGCTGCGTCGCCGCCGGAGGGGATGCAGAACGACAGCGGCTGGCCGGCGGGCGGCTGCTGCCAGGTGGCGGCGCGGGCGGCGGCGCAGGAGTCGGCGATCGCGACCCGGGCCCGTGGGTGCCAGCGCTGGGCGATGGTGAGCAGTGTCTGGGCGAGGCGTCGTTCACCGCCGATGGCGTCGAACCCCGTCGCCCCGACCCACCAGGTGCCATTGATGGCGCCGGCCGGGGAGACGTGGGGGCTGGCCTGGATGAGGGCCGCGGTGGCGCGGGTGAGGGCGCCGGCGATGGCGATCTCGTCCCAGGGCAGGATCTCGAGGCGGGAGCAGCGGGCCTTGGCGGCGGTGACGGTCATGCCGGCGCGGACACGGGCGTGACCGGCGGCGGCGCTCACGGCGCGGAGCTTGTTGCCGTCGGCGAGGGCGAGGAGGCGGTCGTCCCAGTGTCTGGCCTCGTCCCCGGGCTTGGGCGTCGGGGCCGGCTCGGCCGTGAGCCCGAGTCCCAGTCCCAATTGCCGCGGCCCCTGGTTGGCGCGCCAGACGGCACCAACCGGGAAGCGGGGGATACGGACACAGGCAACGCGCCAGAGGGACGGCATGGATCGGGGGCGGCGGGCACGCTGGGGAGAGCGGGGGCGGGCTGGGTGCGGTGGCGGGGTGGGAGGGAGAGGTTACCGAACAAACACCGAAAATCAAGGAAGGCGACAGTGGTGGCGGGAGGGGGAGAATTGAGATGTCGATCGCATGAATTCGGTGACGGTTGGTTCAGGTAACAGTGGTATGCTGTGGCTCGTGCGGTCCTCTTGCGACAACCCTCGACGCCTCCGCAAATGTCTCCTCAAGTAGCTTCTGGGAGCTACATTTCCCAGATGCGCACCGTCGGTCTGAAGGTCCTCAAGAATCGCCTGAGCGAGTACATCCGCCTGGTCGTGGCCGGTGAAACGATTCTGGTGACGGACCGGGATCGCGTGGTGGCGGAATTGCGCCCGCCAACGGAGTCGTATCCCCTGCTAGGCGATGCGCTGCTGGCGGAGATGGTGCGCGACGGTGCGCTCACACTCCCGACGGTCATTCGGGAAGGAGCGCCGCCGCGTCTGCCGGTGGCACCGCTGCGTGAAATTCTTCTGGATCTGGATCAGAGTCGTCAGGACCGATGATCTATCTCGATACGTCGGTCGCTCTGGCCCACTTGCTGGCCGAGGACCGTGCGCCGAGCGATGGGCTGTGGGAGGCGGTGCTGGTGAGCAGTCGATTGCTGGAGTACGAAATCTGGAATCGGCTGCATGCGCGTGGGTTGCGTGCGTCCCATGGCAACGCAGCGCGCGAGCTCATGCAGCGTATTGCAGTCCTCGAGCTGACGCCGACGGTGCTGCACCGTGCGCTTGCACCGTTTCCTGTGGCAGTTCGCACGTTGGATGCGTTGCATCTGTCGTCGCTGCTGTATTTGCGTGACCAGCGTCAGGTTGTCTCACTGGCAACGTATGACCATCGCATGACTGAGGCGGCGCAGTCGCTGCAGATCGCAGTCGTGACGCCATAACCGCAACAGTCTCGCCTCACCCGGAAATCTTCGCCACCAGCGGAAACGCCGCTGGTGTGCGAATCGACTGCACAGATAGATCAATATCGAGTTGCGGCCAATAGAGATGATCAGCAGACGGCCACTGCACGTCTAAAAGCTGATCGATGGTAGCCGCGCGGAACCACGGGAAATCGGCGAACGGCACGAGCAGTTCTTCCGCGCCAAGCAGCAGCCAGAATCCGTGTCGAGAAACATTGGTGACTTCCGCAGTAGTGGGAGCGGGTCCTGTCATCGTCAATCGTCTCCTGATGTCATTCACGTAATACTACACGCCGCTGCCCCCGCCGTGGCGGCCGAATTGCGAGCACCGTGCCACTCGGTTCACCGCCGCAGGAAAACTGATCGCCACCATCCGACTCGAGCTCGGATGTCCCGGCCCAGCCCGCAGATCGAGCCGCTCCAGCACATCGCCGGTTTCAGGATCGATTCGTCGCACATCGCTCTCCTCACTTTCCCAGCTGCCAAGCCACGACTCGCCGTCGAACGCTGTCTGGTGGCATCGCGTGGTAAGAGTGGTCTCTGTGCGCACGCCCCGCTCGCCGGGCTCATGCATTTCGTAACTTTGTGAACCAGAAGAGATCGGCTCCCGTGCTCGCGTCTCCTCGGCGCAGGCTGAGAATTCCCGTCGGCAGCGTCGTCTATAGGATCATACCGCGCATATCCGGATAGCGGTCCATTGCATGTGGGACGTGCAAGCGATCCGAATCGATCCGCACTGACGGTGTGCGATTCCGCACGCTTGGATGTCCCGGATTCACCCACACAGGTATCGAAATGAGACTCACGCCGATGTGGGTGCAGGCCCTGGTCGTGACCGCAATTCTGACCGACACGCTCGACCGAGTGTCTCCCTCGGGCTCACACTACCTGGCGAATCGAGGCGCCGGAGCGGCTGAACGGGGTGCCACACTCTTGGCGCCGATCGTCGACGTCGCCAGTGTGAATGCGGGAGCGAACATCGAGCGAAGCGCCTGCGTGAGCGTGGCGATCCGGCCTGGGGTAGCATACGAGTGCGGTGATCTCCGGGTCGCCTATTCCTACCCGGTCATTCGCACGTTCAATACCGCGCGCACGATCACGATGCTGTACAACAGTCAGCACGCAAAGCCGACGCCGATCGTACGCGCGCTGGTGACCAACCACGCGTCAGGGACTGCGCCCACCACGGTGACAGCGACCCTCTTCGTCCAGCAGGGCGGCACCTATGTCCAGCGCGCCACTGCAACCTGGAGCGTGAGTGGCTGGGGTGCCGATGTCAAGCGACAAGTGGCGCTCGCATTCGACGCGTCGGATCTGTCGACCGGACTCTACCAGTACAGGCTCGACGTTGCGTTCACCGACGGCAGCGGCACGCAGGTGACTCCCGTGACGGGAGACCTGGCGATCGTCAATCGATCGACGAGCGTGTTCGGCGCTGGCTGGTGGGTGGCCGGCTACGAACGAATCATCACACAAGCGAACGGCGACCTATTCTGGATCGGGGGTGATGGCAGTACGCGCCGGTATGCGCGTGTGACCGGCACCAACACCTTCAAGGCCCGGACACTCATCGGCAGAGACAGCATGACGTACTCAGCCTCGACCGGAGTGTGGTATCGGCATCTCACACGTGGCGCATCGACGCGATTCGACTCGACCGGCCGGCACACGTCAACGAGCGATGTACAAGGACACGTCACCCAATTTCGATCCTACTACTGCGGCCGTCTTGGCGCGGTGGACCTTCCGATTCCGGCCGGCTATCCGTACTCGCGTGGCTGGTCCTTCAACTACGATCTGGATGGTTCACCGACACCATGCACCGGCCAGGCACGGCAGTACAACAGCGGCATCGCGTTCACACCTGCTCCTGCGTACCGCGTCTTGACGAGGACCATCGGCAGCGCCTCGGGCAATCTCAATTTTGCCGGTGACTCACTGGCATACACTGAGACGAATGGACGAATCGCGACAGTGCGGGACAGTCGCGGAACGACGATGACGGTCGTCTACGGGGCCGGAGGATTGCTGACGAGCACGCGGACGCCGACCGGCGTTGCGAGCGACAGCGTCATCGCTCAGTTCCGGGCAGGTGAGGGTGCTGCGCTCGCGAGCCCGGATGTTCCTGACAACCTCTATACCGCGCTCTATTCGCCGCGCTGGCCGGCAGTGCAAGCCTTCACGAAATTGTGGCTGGGACCCTGGGGCAACCCAATAAAGATTACTGATCCGGCGGCTCAAACGACGTCGATCGCGCCCGACGATTCGTTTCCGCTGCTCGCCAAGCGCGTCACGAATCCGGCCGGGTGGTCGCAGTACGCGCTGTACAACACGAACGGCGACCTAACCTACATGAACGCTGATCCCGTCGGCGCGACGGGTACGCCGGAGTGGTACTACTACTACGACGATGCGGCGCATCCTGACAACCTCACCCGGGCGCGCGACGCCGCCGGCATCTGGACGACGTACACGTACGGGCCCGTCTTCCAGAATTATCCGGGGCTGGTGGGCGTTCAAAATCCAACAAACGCCGCGACTCTGGCCACATTCAGCTATTGTGCTGCGAATACCGCCTGCGCTGGCTTGCCACGCGCGGTGCTCTCCCCACAGAACGCTCAAGGCCAGCGCAGCCGCGACTCGCTCGCGTACGATGCACTCGGCAATCTGGCGCTGACGTTGAGTGCGGGCGGCAAGCGCACGGAATTCACCAACGACGACATCGGCCGGGTGGTCTCAACTCGGACGTTGGCCGCGAGCTCGCCGAGCGCCCTCTGGGTCACGACGACAACGCAATACGATGCACTGGATCGCGATACGGCGAGCACGACGACCGCTCCACCAGGCCTTGGCGTTACGATCACGCAGCGACTCGAGACACGAGCAAGATACGTCGGCACGACGGGGCTGCTTGCAAGTTCACGCCGATGGTCCTTACCCGATTCGAGCGTCGGCGTGCTGCGCGACACGACAGCCTACGATGCACTCGGTCGCGCGATCATCCGGTTTTCCCAGGGCGCGGCTACGAACTCCATCAGCGCTGAGCGCTTGACCTACGATGCCGCTGGGAATGTGACGCGTCGTGTGACACCGCGCGGCGACACGATCCGCATGGAGTACGACGCGCTCAATCGCCTCTCGCGTCGACTCACCCCTGCCGCCGTTTACGACTCAGTGCGAATTGGCACGGCGTATAACGCCCCCGGTGACTCTTCTCGAAGTCCGTTCTTCCCACAATTCGCGCTAGGTGATTCGACCTACTTCGCGATCAATAGTGACGAGGCGCTGTTTACCTACGATTCGCTCAGTGGGCAGCTGGCGCGCGCCAGCAACCGCGATGCGATCGTCGTCCGAACCTACGACAAGGTGGGCAGGATCATCGCGGACACGCAGACAATCCGCAAAGTCAGTGGAGCGCTTGATACGACCCATGTCTACGGCATTCGCTATGAATACGATGTCGCCGGGCGGCCGACGCGACTCTGGCATCCGGCCCAACTGGCGCCGGCGTCTGGCTCGGGCTCCGAGACGCACACGTACACCGCGGACACCGGGCTGCCGTGGCGCCTGTTCGATCCGCTGGGAGGCTTCATCATCTTCACGTTCGATCCGAAGGGCCAGTTGATCACGCAGGCGTCACCCAGCGGGATCACGCGCGGGTTCCGATACGCCAGTGACGGTGAACCAGTGGCGGACAGCGTCGTGAATGGTGCCGTTGGCGCGAGAATCCCCTTGCCGAATCCCACTGGCCTGGCGCGCCGTGCCACGCTCACATACGACAGTCGAGGGAAGCTGCTCAGCATGCAGAATTCCTTTGGGCGCCGGGAGAACCTCGTCTCGACGTATGCGCCAATGGGCACGCTGCGCACCAGCACCTTCTCGACGTACGGGCTTGGCGTCACGGCCAACGCCGTGGTTTTCAGCAGCAGCGACACGACGGTCTCCGACGCGTTCGGGAACCGCATCGGGGGCAATTCAGGCACGGCGCAGTACGTGCAAAGCGCTCCCGGAAACGGGGTGCAATTCTGGTTGGCCGGTGGCGGCGGCTCGACGTTGAGGTGGAATACGGTCAATCCGTCGTACGATCGATCAGGGAACGGCCGGTTGCTTGGCACGACGGTCGGAAATGGTGGGACCAGCGTGCTGGTGTACGACAGTGCGGGGAACACGGTGCGCCAAACGACGGCCGGTAGTGCACAAACGGGCGTCGCCCCGGCGGTCGAACCGTCCGAACGCTTTATGTACTACGACGCACTCGGACAGCTTCGGGCCGTGGACTCCCGCTTGGGGCCCGTACTGGGCAGCGGCGGCAATCCGGTGGATCCATACGGCGGCAGCTATCGCCTGACGTTCGACACCTACCGCTACGACGCCCTTGGGCGGCGGGTCCTGGCGCGCTCGCAACGGGTGTGCCCGTGGAACTCCCCATACTTCGTCTGGTGCGCGCTCCGGAACGTGCGACGGACGATCTGGGACGGGACGCGCGAGCTGTACGAAATCCAGATGCCCGATTCCGCGGGCTGGGGCGAGAATGACACGGCCGTCGTGCAGATCCCGATCGCGCTCAAGAGCTCGGACCCGACGATGCAGTTCGACGTCAGCCCGTTCTTCGGTCGCGTCGGCTATGTGTATGAGGGCGGCGCGCTGGACAAGCCGCTGGTCGTCCTGCGCGTGCACTATCGCGACAATCCCTACAAGCCGAACAGCAGCCCGGTGGTGCGGTGGGGCTTTCGGACGTTCCAGCCGTTCGCGCTGTATCCACTCTGGGATTTACGCGCGGAGCCCGCGCTTGGCTCAGTGCTCGATGGCGGCCTGTGGCCGTGTGAAACGACGGCGCAGTCCGAGACGCGGTGCACGTACCCGATGGCGTGGACGGATGTGTGGCATGCCAATGGTGTGTCGAACGCCGGACAGACGTTGGCGTGGAATGGTTCGTTGGTCGAGGACAAGCGGGAGGGAAACGGGTTGTCGTTCCGGCGGGCGCGGTATCTGGATCCGGCGTCGGGCCGGTTTACGCAACCGGATCCGATCGGGCTCGCGGGTGGGTTGAACGGGTATGGCTACGCGAAAGGGGATCCGGTCAACTACGCCGATCCGTTCGGGCTGTGTCCTGATGAGACGCTGCTATGCCAGTTCATTAGAGGGGTTGGGCAGCGAGTTGCACCGCTGAGTGCTGCGGGTGAAGTCGTCGGTCGGATAGGTCTCGAACTTTCCGGAGCAGCCAATCTTGAAGGCGCGATTCGTAGCGGTAGTGTTGGGGGCACTGCACTCGCGCTCGCGGAGATGCTGCCGGTTGGACGTACATCTCGCGGCGTCAATGGCTTGATTGGCGCTGCTGCGGGCAAACTCCGCGGAAGCGGTGATATTGTCGTCCAAGGCGGTCGAGCGCGTGCCAAGGAGTTGTTCCGTGAGTTCGACGCAATGGGAGTCGGAAACCGTAGAATCGTTCGCGACAGAACGGGCGGTGGTCGTGGTGTAGAGGGTGCTCTCGAAGACGGAACACCGCTACGCATCAGGATGAAGCCAGACGGCACCACGAGAATTCAGGCGGGTGAACAGAAGTTCATCTTCCCACCGATGGAGTAACACAGTCTATGCAAGTGTTTTCAGAATTCGTATTTCCCGTGAAGCGTGAAGGTCGCAAGCAGCTAGTCGCTGACGTCATGCCAGAGAATGCTGACCTCACCTACTTCGTACTCTTGACTGATGCGTATCTGCACATTGGGGGTCATGATCATAGGGTGAGTAGTTTTCGTCAGCTCCGAGACTTGATGGGCCTCTCCGATGATCTGCGTGCGCTTCACACCGCGCGTACCTCCGGCGCGCTGACTGAAGGGCGTCACGAGCTGCCCGACGCAATCGCAGCCTGTCTATCACAGTTCTCGTCCGCGTTCCTCGAAGTGAGGAGGTGGTCGGCAGGCTCGCGAGAGCCAACGGTATCGTCGCTTTCGTCTTCAGAGATAAAGGATGGCTGGGCGGCGCCCAGCTTCGACGAAGTGGAAGTAGCTGGGGTTCCTGGTAAATGGTATTTCCGCGCAAAGGATGATGACTGCTTAGTTTTTCTCGCGGTCAGAGGTGAGCAGCTTCGGGAGACTCTTGGGTCTCTCAGTACCTCTTGTCTGCAGATTGACGGCAGCTTTGTGTATTCGCTGTAATCGACGAATCAGTGAAGATGGTGCCGCACCGTAGAGCCGAGTGTGACATTCGGGCCTCGAGGGCCGTCCGGATCGCCGGGCTTCTGTTGCGGTAGGCGCGGTGCGCGCCGGGCCACGCGTGCGTGGTTAGTCATGATGCTGTGGGATCGTTGGTCGCGCCACGCGCTCGCCACGCGACGCGCCACCGCGGGCGACGCGCCGGTTTCGCGCGTCGCCTGCGGGGCCGACCCATTGTCAAACAGCGCCGCGACTGCAGCGGACGTGCGGGACCCGGTGGGCGACGATCAAAGCTCCTGGGTGCTCCAGCCTCTGCCCCGCGACGGCGAAGGCATGGGCGTTCGGCACGAAACGTCTTCACCGGCCATCGTGGGTCCGCGGGAGGCGCTGGACGGGTGAAACGCGAAGGTCTGCACGCCCGCGGAGTGCAGGGCCGTGTGCCTCGATCTGAACTGGCGGTCTTTCCCGCCTCCCGCTCCGCGCGGCTCGCCTACGGTGTCAGTGTGCGGTGTGTCGAACCCTCCATCGCTGGTGATGGTGGGGCGGCGTCGCGCCGGCGATCCGCCTGCCAGCGCGCCAAGTCGAACGGCACCTCGGTGCGCATGACCTGAAACAGCATCGGTACGAGCTTGCGCGTGACCGCACACACGGCCGCCGTCTTCGGCATCCCGCGCGCGACGTAGGCGAGGTATTGCGTCCGGTAGAGGCCCCGGGACTGGCACCAGCGGCCCGCCAGCAGGAAGAGCTGGCGGCGGAGCAACGGGCGTCCGTGCTTCGTCTGCCGCGAGCGGCCGCGAATGGAGGTGCCGCTCTCCCGGGTCGCGAGCGTCATCCCGGCGAGCTTCACGACTTGGCGCGGGCAGTCGTACCACGCCGGATCGCCCAGCTCCGCCACCAGTGTCGCTGCGCAGACGACGCCCACGCCGGGGACGGTGGTCAGCGCCCGCGCGGCGGGGTGCGCGTCGACCAACACCGCGAGTTCGGCCTCGACCGCGTCGGTGTGCTCGCGCAGCAGCGCCCAGCGCGCGAGGACTCGCTGCATCTCGGCTCGTCGCGCACTCGTGCCGGTCTGCACGGCGACGGTCGCATGCGCCGAGGCGAGGAGCGCCTGAATGCGCGCCTGCCCGATGTGATTGCGGGAAGCCGCCTTCACCACGCGCCCGACGGTGCGCGGTGCCGCTTGCGCGAGATCGGCAGGCACGGGCCAGCGCGCGAGTACCGCCAGCGGCGTCTTCATCGCGAGGTCGGAGAACTGCCCCGCGAACTCCGGCCACGCGAGGTCGAGCGCCGCATGCAGTCGATTGACGAGCCGCGTCTCCTCGACGCTGAGCCGATGCCGTTCGGTGGCCAGCGTCCGCAGCGCGGCGCCGCGGTCGTCGAGGAGCGGGAACGCCACGTAGTAGCCCTGGCCGACCGTGCGGCAGATCTGCGCGGCGTCCTTGGCGTCGTCCTTCTGCGGGCTGTTGTCCTCGACCTGCTTGAGCGCCTTGGTGACGGCCGGCAGCACGCTGACGACCGCGTAGCCCCGCCGCGCCAGGAAGTGCGCGAACGTGAAGCCTTGATGCCCCGCGAACTCGAGGGCGACGAGCATCTGCGTGCGGGGCACGTCGGGGAAGGTCGTCGTGAGGTACGCGTCGGCGGCCTCGAAGCCGGCGCGCGACACGTCCACGCGGAGCGCCGTCGTGCGGCGGCCGTCCGGCCCCAGGGCGACCAGCTTGTGAAACGTCTTGCCGGTGTCGACGCCCACGTGCACGGGGTACTGCCGGGCCGCGAGTCGCTTGTCGTCAGCGAGTTCCGCCGGGCGCTTCCGCGGGACAGAAACGAAGGGCACCCGGTCGCGCGCGGGGCGTGCTGACGGCGTCGGCACGGGCGCCGCAGGGGGAACGCGTGGAGTCATGACCGACCTCGCGGGCAGAGGGTGGTCGCGGCGGCCGGCGTGGCCGCGCGGAGCATGACGGCGACGGGCGCGTGGCGCCGGCCGTGATCGCTCCCGACCGCCGCTCGCCGTCCGCTGCCGGCCCTGAGATCAGGGCCGACCAGAACGTACGATCTGCGGGTAGACGTGTGAATTATTCGGATCCGTTAGGGTTATGCCCGCCGCAGGACGACAACCCGAACGACTGTCCAGGCAAGATCGGTGCGCTCGTGCAGCTCGGCCGAATGGCTCCGGCAATCAACCAAAGCGTTGGAGCGTTCGCTGCGCTCAGCGCAGTTGGCGGCACAATTGGCGCGATTGTCAGCACCTTTTTTGGCGGCGGGGCGGCGATCACGACGCTGGGCCTACGAGCGGCCCCTGCTGCGGCTATCGGCGCCGCCGCTGGTCGAATTGCGAATGGAGACTTTGAGCGAACGTTTGAAACGGGCGCTGGAACGGTCAGGGTATTCGGGGAAGCCATGACGAACGGCACGACTCTGACGCTAAACAACTTCCTCGTCTACCCAGACAATGCGAGGAAGTTGCAGTCTGGGGTCGCCGCCATGCGAGCTGGATTCCGCGGCGTCGCTGATGCTGCGCGAGCGGCGGGGTATGATAAGGTCATCGTAAACTTTCACCGTACCTCTGGGGCAAACGCGGGTAAAATAAGCCAGCAGGTGATCGATCTAAACCGATGAGGCAGCAATGGATGAGCAGTTGGCGATGTACCCTGCAATGGTAGAGCTCGCGCGCCTCATGCTTGGTCGCGGGGATGACATACAGGAGGTTCTTGAAGCACTTCGCGAGAAATCTCCATCCATAATCCAGTCGATGAAGGTGGTTCGCGAGGTTCTAGGGGTTCCGATGAACATGGCTAAGGATCTCGTACATAACAGTCGGGCGTGGAGCGACATGCGAGATATCCACTCTGAATTGCATGCTCAGGCGGAGGCTGTGGAAAATCGTAAGCCCACGCAGAATGCGGATGGGAGTTTTCGAGTAGAGCTTGACTTGACCGAAGGAAGTTCGCCCGAACGCTGAATGTCCTACAAAGCCAGCGCTAGGTAGCTAACGGGAGAAGTTGCGCTCAAGTCGCAACTCTGAGGTCGCAAGTTGTGAATGGGCTCAACGTTGTGGAAAAGGTCTTTGAGCGGGACGGCGTTCACGAGCTTTCGAACTCATGGATCGTCAGGTGACATCGCCGCAAATGGAGAGCGACGAGAAGCGTCTCGAAGCGCTGGTTGATACAGGACGGTTTGAGGAGGCTGCTGAGTTGTGTCGGCTTCGCCTTGCAGACGCGCAGCACGCGAATCGTTGGCTGCGCGAGCTAGGCTTCGTCTGCTTCCTGAACGACACGAACGACACAGCCTACTACGAGGATGCACCTCGTATCTTTCGCGAACTTGCCCAACGATCTGAGGAGAGTGCGGACGCGCACTTCTGGCTCGGGTACGTGCGGGCAATCGTCGAGAGTCACAGGGCCGCGGCCGACGAATCCCTCACTAGAGCCCTCCGCCTCGAGCCAATGCACGCATATGCCCACCTCGTAAGAGCCGGGCTCAATCAGGATTCGGGTGCCATTCACGACCTGCGGTTGGCGCTCGATGTGCAGCCTGGAAACCTTCGTGCTTGGCGTTCACTCGCACAGACACTTGCGCAGGTCGGCGACCGTGACGGAAGTCGTCGTTCCCTCGAGCGCCTAGTCAACGCGGAACCGTACATTGAAACCCAGTACGGGATCATGAACACCTACATGAACGAGGTCCTGACCGGCTCTGCCCATGCCGAGAATTGGAAGCAGGAGGCGCGCCTGCAGCTCAAGTAGCCTCACCCCCTCCGCGGCCGCCGAATCGCGCGCACCGTGTCACTCGGTCCACCACCGCAGAAAAGCCGCTCGGCACCATCCGACTCGAGACCGGACACCCCCATCCCAGCCGGCAGTTCGGGCCGCTCTAATACCTCGCCTGATTGAGGATCGATGCGCCGCACATCGCTCTCCTCACCTTCCCGACTGCCGTGCCACAACTCGCCATCGACCGAAGGCAAGTAACGTCGCGCGGCACTGACAGGCAGGTGGCACCTGGTTCCGTTTGACGGGCACGTGTAGTTAGTCGCTTTATGTACCTCTAACGATCGCTGCCGCGATCGCGACTCTCCGGCGCCGGCAGAGAATTCCGGTCGGCTGCATGCCCGATTCCGCGGGCTGGGGCGAGAATGACACGGCCGTCGTGCAGATCCCGATCGCGGTCAAGAGCTCGGACCCGACGATGCAGTTCGACGTCAGCCCGTTCTTCGGCCGCGTCGGCTATGTGTATGAGGGCGGCGCGCTGGACAAGCCGCTGGTCGTCCTGCGCGTGCACTATCGCGATAATCCCTACAAGCCGAACAGCAGCCCGGTGGTGCGGTGGGGCTTCCGGACATTCCAGCCGTTCGCGCTGTATCCGCTCTGGGATTTACGCGCGGAGCCCGCGCTCGGGTCGGTGCTGGATGGCGGGCTGTGGCCGTGCGAAACGACGGCGCAGGCTGAGACGCGGTGCACGTACCCGATGGCGTGGACGGATGTGTGGCATGCCAATGGCGTGTCGAATGCGGGCCAGTCGTTGGCATGGAATGGCGCGTTGGTCGAGGACAAGCGGGAAGGGAACGGGTTGTCGTTCCGGCGGGCGCGGTATCTGGATCCGGCGTCGGGCCGGTTTACGCAACCGGATCCGATCGGGCTGGCGGGTGGGGTGAACGGGTATGGCTATGCCACGGGGGATCCGGTCAACTTCTCGGATCCCTTCGGATTGTGCCCGGATGACAAACCGCTCTGCCATTGGATCAAGGCGACGCTCATTGCCGCCGGCACCGACATTGGATTCGTGGCCGGCGGTGGCGCAGGTTTGTTTACGGGACCTGGTGCCCTATTGGCCTCGCCAGCCGGGGCCCTGGCAGGGGCAGGGGCGGGGGCGACTGCCGGAGCGATCGTTGGCGAAATCGTTGACAACGCATTCTTTTCAAAGTCGGATCATGCGCGCCGACGAGCTGCTGAGGGGCGGCCGGTTCGTGAAGGTTCAGGCGACGTCCAAAGAGCGCGTGAGTCGGACGTCTTCGTTCAGGAAAACGGTCGGATCGTCGTCCGTGGAGGTCGTGGGAGAGAACAAGTCTTCGAGAGCAACGGCGAGCATTTGACGGCGGTCGTGAGATCGAGCGCCGCTCATCTCCAGCGACTCCGTGACGGTATACTTCGGCCCGCGACATCTCAGGAGTTCGAGGCGTTCAAGGCGCTTTTCCGGTAATCCCTTACCGCCGACTATGGACCGCACCGACCAGATGTTATCGGTATTCGCCGACCTGCTGTCTGATCCGCGTTACGAAGAGGGTCTGGCGACGCTGTTCTTCGGTCAGAAGTACAGCTGGCAGCCGCTCCGAGTGATCTGTGCGTCGTCGCCGGACCTCCGTCGTCGTGTCGACAGCCTCACCGAGGGTCGCGTTTCAGAGCCACACGTGGTCTGGCTGGACGACTCTCCGGGGCTCGACCGGCAGGGGTACTGCGTAGTCGTTTGTTACTGGGACGAAGAGGGAGCAGAGACGGTCGCGCCGTACAACAAGGCTGCGCTCGACAGACGTCTCGCTGAACGCCGTGCGAGGCTCACTCTGCTGCAATAGAGGAAAACAGGGACGATGGTGCGCTCAAGTCTCAACTAGGCCGCGGTGGGACGTGTCACCACGCCTCGCCCGGATCGCCGGAGCCGCACCGTCGCACGTTATGAAAGAGCGCGCGTAGCACCGAGCCGCCGGCCACCGGATCGGACGGTGGCCGGCGGCTTCGCTGTGTCCTGCGTTGTAAGTCAACACCGCGCGCCGGAATATCGGGAATTTCGGTGACAGTGCACTCATCTCGGTGGATCGGGTGAGAGTCGGGTCAGCTCGCGATCGTGGTTCGGGGACATCGCAGCCATGAAGGGCGCTGACGTGCCGACCTACACACGCGAGCGGCCGGGCATGAGTGCATTCGTACTGGATGATGGTGTCATGTACCACACCTACTCCACTTACGCACGCGGCCTCGATGCGCTGTGGGGCGTGTACCAGTGGCTGGACCGCGCGCCGTCAGGCCGCAATGAACAGGGTGTGTGGTGGCGCCGGCACGACGAGTACGCGAGCCGCTGAGCGGAGCCGGTGGCGATGATAGTGATCGGCATGTCTCAAGTGCCGGAGATGTTCGTCATCACCGCGGCAATCGCATTCGAGTGACTGGCGCAGGACACACGCGGTTTGAGACGGCTGGTGGGATGGCTTGTGATCGGCGTTGGGCTGTGGCTGAAAGTGCAGGCGGCGTAGCAGGCGATGCGCCGAAGGAGCCAAACACCCCCGCCCGGTGTTTTACTTCCGCGGCGCATTCGCGCACCTGACTTTCACCAACCCAGTCCTCCATGTCCCGACGGATCACCGCCGCGCTGCTGATGGCCGCGGCGCTGCCGAGTACCGTGACGTTCGCCCAGGGTCGCCCAGCCCCGCGTCCAGTCACCGATACCTCGATCTTTGCCCCGCTGGTGCTGCCAACCCCGAACGAATTCCGCGCTGGTAGCGGCGCGCCGGGCTACAAGTACTGGCAGAACCGCGCCGACTACACGCTGCGCACTACGCTCGATACCACGGCCACCAGCGTGAAGACGGAGATGACGCTCCGCTACACGAACAATTCGCCCGACACGCTGCGCTTCATCTGGCTGCAGACGGAGCAGAATGCGTTTCGCGCGAAGTCGCTCAACAGCTTCATCTTCCCGGAAGACTCCCGCTTCGGCGCCCGCGGCTTCGAGGGTGGATACGTCTTCACTCGCACCGAGCAGCGCCTTGGCACACCGACCGCCGGTCGCAAGGTGCCGCTCACCGCACGCGTGAACGAGACGGTCACCAAGCTCGATCTGGCCGAGCCGCTGGCGCCGGGCAAGACGGCGACGATCGAGATGGCCTACAGCTTCAAGGTGCCGGAGCATGGCGCTGATCGCATGGGTCGTGAAGGGTCGCTCTACGAGATCGCGCAGTGGTATCCACGCGTGGCGGTGTACGACGATGTGCGCGGCTGGAACATCGAACCGTACCTTGGCCAGGGCGAGTTCTATCTCGACTTCGGTGACTACAACCTCGAGATCACGGTGCCGGCTGGCTACATCGTTGCGGCCACCGGCTCACTGGAAAATCCGCGCGATGTGCTGACGAATGCCCAGCTGGCGCGCCTCAGCAACGCCGCCCATACCGACTCGGTGATTCGCATCATCACGGCGGATGAACTGAAGTCCGGTGCCGCCCGCCCGAAGAAGACGGGCATGCTCACCTGGCGCTTCGCGGCGAAGAACGTCCGCGACGCCGTCTGGGCCGCCTCGCCGGAGTTCCAGTGGGACGGCACCAGCTGGAAGGGCATCTACGCTTTCGCGTACTACCGCCCCAGCGCCGCAGTGAACTGGCATGACGCAGCCGATCAGTCACGGATGTCGATCCAGGAATACTCTGAACGCTGGTTCCAGTATCCGTGGCCGCACATCTCGGCCATCGAAGGCCCGATCAGCGGCATGGAATACCCGATGATCGCGATGGAGAACAAGAGCGCGGATGTGTACGACCTGTACAACGTGGTGACGCACGAGATCGGACACATGTGGTTCCCGATGATCGTGGCCAGCAACGAACGCGCCTTCATGTGGCAGGACGAAGGCTTCAACACCTTCATCAACACCTTCTCGGAAGCGCGGCGCTACCCGGCCAAGGGCGACCAGATGGAGCGCGCCTCGGGTGAACGCGGCACGGTGGAGCAGGTGATGCGGGCCGGGATCGAAGGGCCGATCGTCACCACGCCGGATCGCATCGATCCACGCTTGCTGGGTGTCTCAGCGTACGTGAAGCCGAGCGTCGGCCTGCAGCTGCTGCGACAGGAGATCCTTGGGCCGGCAGCGTTCGACGATGCGTTCAAGACCTACATCCGTCGCTGGGCGTACAAGCACCCGACCCCGGCGGACTTCTTCCGCACGATGGAAGACGTGGGCGGTCGTCGCCTCGATTGGTTCTGGCGCGGCTGGTTCGTCGAGAATGCGCGCTACGACCAGGCCGTCGATACGGTGATCACGCGCAAGGAAGGAGACACGACCCGCGTGATCGTGGCGTACGGAAATCGTGAACGTGGTGTGCTGCCGATCCGGGCACGCTTCACCTTCACCGATGGCAGCACCGAGGACTATCTGTACCCGGCGGAAGTCTGGAGCACGAACAGCGTGCGCTACGTGCGCCGCTACAGCTTCGCCGGCAAGACGGTGGCGAAGGTCGAGATCGATCCCGAGAGCCGCATCCCGGACATCGCACGCGCCAACAATGCGTGGACGCCGCCTGGGCAGACACCGCCGAAGCCAGTGGTCCCGTAAGCAGTGGTGATCCCGTAGGAGTGGTTCTTACGAAAGCGGGGGCGCGAGAACAGTCTCGCGCCCCCGCTGTGCATGAGTATCAGGCCACCGAACGACTACGCAGTCTTACGGCACCGTCACATCCAGCGCCGCCGTCTCGATCACGCCACTCGGCCGACGCACCTGCACGAACACGCGATAGGCACCGGCCGATGGAAATGCGACCGGGAAGGCGACATCGCCAGGGCGTCCGACCGGCGCCTGCGTCATGTCCATCGCCATCGGCTGCGAATCGCCGTGCATCGCGGTGTCGCCACGTTCACGACGTGCGAGACGATCCTGTGCGGCCATCGAACTCGTGCCAAGCGGATGCAGGTGCATGAACACCGCGCCATCGGTGCGCACGAGCATCGCGTGCCCCGCCATGCCGAGCCACGGGACTAGCGGCACCGGTGACCCATCCCGGTTGGCGAGGTGTGCACGCACGACGACATCGCGGCCGACGGCGGGGGTGCCATCCAGCGCGATGGTAAAGAAGCCACTGTCGGGCAAGGTGGCCGGACGCGTGTTCACGGTCGGTGGCGCGAGCGAAAAGGCGTCGTCTCCATCGGGGTTCGCCGGCGCATCACCAGCCGCGACATCCACCGTGTCGACGAAGGTGCGCGTGTAGCCGCTCTCGTGAACGACGTCGGCAAACAGCCAGTACTTGCCAGCCGGCAGGGCATGCACCGGCGTCGTGAAGGTGCGCTCATCCACGCGCACCGGATGCAGGTGCGCCACCGCGCCCTGTGCACCGGCCGCGATGAGGAACATGTGCATCATCTTGCCATGATCCGGCATCAGTGGCGTGCTGAAGGAGGTGCGAGCCCGTTCCCCAGGCTTCGCGAACTTCCACAGACTGTCGGTGACGCGCAGCGTGAGCGTCCGACCCTCGCCACTGGTGACCGCAGTCTCGACGGCGAGCGGTCGGTAGAGCGATTCGCGGTAATTGTTCTCGACCGCATTCCACCATTTCCAGCCACCGAAAACCAGCGTGCAGGTGATCAGGCCGGCGATGCCTGTCGCGAAGCGCGCACGCCGCCGGCGCGATGCGTCGGGTGTCGCACCGGCGGGCAACGTGCCTTCGCGTGACGCGGCACCGACCACCGACGCCAGCCCGAAGACGAGGAAGGCACCGAGTGCTGCGAGTACCCAGCCGAGCCAGTTCGGCATGCCAAGTGTGGCCGTGGCCACACTCACGTATGGTACGATGAATTCGCCCTGCCCTGCGGGACCACTGGCCGCGATGTGAAGTGCGTACGATCCGCTGCTCATGATCCAGACCTGCGTCTGAAACGTGCCCGGCTCGCCTGGAACCGCCACCGCTGGTTCGGCAGGCGGCGCACCCTTGGTGCCGTACCGCCAGAGCGCAGGCTGCAGTGTGATGCTGGTCGGCAACGTCCTCGGCGTGGTGGTCTTGATCACGACGTCGACCAGGCCAGGAATGACCGCCGGCGGCCGCACCAGCACCCTCAGTCCGTACGGGCCGGCCTGGCCATCCTGCACGACAAGTGTGTTGCCGACGTGTGCGCTACCGGTGAGCCAGACTGCGACGAGCAGCAGAATCGAGATGAAGCGACGACGCGTGGTCATCGCTTCACCTCGCGTAGCCAGTTGCCCCACGCGAGCCCGATCCGCGACGAGAGCAGTGCCGCCAGCACGCCCCACGTCATCGTCTTCACCAGTGCAACGGCCGCGCCGCCGTCTTCCATCCAGAATTCGCGCGGGCCAACGAGGTAGTCAGCGGGTGCGCTGTAGTTGGCGAAGGCGCCGCCGAAGAAGGGATGCCGCCCGACTTCCGTCGCGAGGAGGGAGCCGAAGGGCCACATCGCCGCCAGCAACGAGAGGATGAACACCAGTGCCAGCACCGCCGCCGTCAGCCAGCGATTGCGGCTTTCCATCCGCCGCAACACGAGATCGATGCCGATGGCCGGCACGATCAGCAGCAGCGGAAATGGCATCGGCACCATGTGCGTGACGTCATGCCCGATGGGCCCGAGCTTGGGACGGGCAGCGAACAACGGAAAGATCCAGACCTGTGCCGCCATGATGGCGGTATAGAAGGCAGCCGTTGCCGTGGCGGGCCAGCGCAGCTTCGAGGCGCGCGCGGATGCAACGAGAAACAACGGATACACGGCGCCGGCCACGATGTAGAACTGCGAGTTGTGCAGCAGCTCGACATCGCTGTATTCGGTGGCCGCGATCGCGGCTAGCGTCAGCAGCACACCGCTCGCAAACGCGACGACGGTGGCGCGCGATGTGGAATAGCCCTCGGTATTCTGTGCAGATACAGCCATCGTCTGCGCACCGACGAGAATGCCGAGCAGGCCAAGCAGCAGGATGACGTGCGGCGGGCTGAGGATCTGCACGTCGAGGCCGTAGGCCCCATGCCACCAGTCGTCGAAGGGGGCCGACGTGAGCATCGCCAGCGCGCCCCAGATGCAGATCCAACCACCGATTGGACCAGTGAAGTACTTCCAGAGCCGCACGCCGTCGGTCTGATGGGTGTCACGCTGCCAGAAGCTGTTCGCGAGCACGCGTGCGCCGCACGACAGGCCAGCCAGCGTGCCGCCGAAGTAGATCGCCATGTGTGCCGGCGTCCAGAATGCGTCGCGTCCGATGGTCATGTGCCACGAGATGTCCCAGATCAATCCGATCAGGATGCTGGTGGCGCCAAGGACGACTGCGGCGAGGTGCAGTGGGAGGGCCTGCGCGGGCGCAGCGGACCGTGCGGTTGCTGACGGCGTGAGGAGCGAGGTGGCCATGACGACGTCCGGAGGGCGAGGGCGGTGAGCGCGTCCCGAAAAGTACGTCATCGAGCGAGATCGGGTTCCAGCCGTGATTTCGCCCTGATCGCGGTGCCCGCCACCCCCCAACGCCCTGTCACTCCGCTCGAAGGGTCACGGCGGGATCGACCATAGCCGCACGCCGGGCGGGCACGAACGTCGCCAGCGCTGCCACACCAATCAACACCAGCGGCACCAGCGCAAAGGTCGCAGGGTCATTGGCATTCGAGCCATACAAGACACTGGCGAGAGCGCGCGAGGCGCCGATGGCAGCCACCAGTCCGATCACGGTGCCGATGGCAACAAGCGTCAGCCCCTGCCGCATGATCAGTCGCACCACATCGGTGGCCGTGGCACCGATGGCCATGCGGATGCCGATCTCCCGGGTGCGCTGCGAGACGGAGTAGGCCATGACGCCATACATGCCGATCGAGGCGAGCAGCAGGCCAAGCAGGCCGAAGATGCCGAGTGCCATGCCGGCAATTCGTGCGGGCAGCAACGACGAGCCCAGATGCCTTTCGAGCGTGCGGATGTTACCGAGCGGCATGTTCGCATCGAGCCCCGTGACCTCGCGCCGGAGCGCGGGAATCAGTGCAGTCGGGTCTCCGCTGGTCCGGATCATCACTGACATGCCGGCGCGCCAGAGTTGTGCCTGCGAGAAGTACATGAACAGCTGTGGATCTTCGCCAAGGCGCTGGTACTTGCCCGTCGGCACGACGCCGATGACGGTGTGGAGAAGGCCCTTCACGCGCACGGTTCGACCGATCGCGTTCTGACCCGGCCAGAACTTCGACACGAAGCGTTCGTTGACCACCAGGACGGGGACAGCGGCAGAGTCATCGCGCGAGGTGAAGGCGCGTCCGACACGCAGCGGAATTCCCATGGACGCGAAGTATTCCGGGGAGACACTCGCATAGCGAACCGAGAGATTCTCGTTGGCGGCGGGGACGTAACCCGGGACCTCCACGCGACGATCGCTGTTGCTGAAGCCGAGCGGCACATTGTCGATCAACCCGACACTCTCGACACCTGGAACCGATGAGAGTTGCGTCCGAAGTCTCGTGTAGAACGCCTCGGTGTTGGCGCGATTGTAACCCTGCAGCGACGGATCCACATCCGCGATCAGCATGCGAGTCGCGGTAAAGCCTTTGTCGATGGTGGTCGCGCTCCGCAGGTTCACGAGGAAGAGGCCAGCGCAGACCAGCAGTACGATCGAAAGCGCCATCTGCGCGATCACCAGCCCCTTGCTGGTCCTTGAACGCGACGCACCAGCGGGTGCGTCGCCTTTCAGCGCCGACACGAGCGACGGGCTGGTCGCCTGCAGCGCCGGCACGAGGCCGAACAGGATGCCGGTCACGAGCGCCGTGGCAAATGCAAAACCAAGCACCATCGGACTGAGGCGGAGATCGGGCTGGAAATCGATGTCCATCGGCAGCGTGATACCGTTCGCGAGTCCGATCGCGACGTACGCGATGATGATGCCCACGGCGCCGGCCACCAACGAGACCACCACACTCTCCACCAGCAGTTGCCGAACCAGCTCGCCGCGGGTTGCGCCGAGTGCGAGGCGAATGGCCATCTCGCGCGAGCGATCCCGCGCGCGGGCCAAAAACAGGTTGGCGACGTTGACGCAGGCGATCAGGAGCAGGATCGCGACCACGGTCATTACCACCGCCGACAGGCCGACCTGTGCACCACGCATCGACGGATGGATGCCCGCGTCATCCTGGCGAATGAGATTGATGCCGGACTTCTCGTAGTCGGCAGGAAATTCACCGCGGAGCTCGATGGAGATCGCGTCCATGCGTGCCCGTGCCTGTTCCACGCTCACGCCCGGTGCGAGGCGCGCGACCACGTTGAGGTAGTTGAAGCCGCGGTTCTCGAAATCACCGACCGAGCCAGGCTTCACTTGCGCGAGCTGCATCAGCGGCACCCAGAGCGCGGGTTGCAGC
The DNA here is from genome assembly GCA_963740355.1 of uncultured Gemmatimonadaceae bacterium. Lineage (GTDB taxonomy): Bacteria > Gemmatimonadota > Gemmatimonadetes > Gemmatimonadales > Gemmatimonadaceae > JACMLX01. The sequence continues at coordinate 1,707,472 of CAVUDW010000003.1, read as the reverse complement.
ATCGGCATCGCGCCGCTGAATCCGGGAGCGGCGATACCGACGATCGTCATTGCCTGCCCATTCACGATCACCTTCCGACCGACCACGTTCTGGTCGCCACCGAAGAGTGATCGCCAGCCGGCATCACTGAGCACTGCCACCGGATGCGCGCCGCGCCCCACGTCTTCATCAGGAGTGAAGAAGCGGCCATTGGCGGGCGTCGCGCCGAGCACACTGAAGAAGTTGGCCGAGACCATCACGCCGAACACGGCGCGTGGCCGCTCATCGGCCGTGATGCTCAGGTTCTGGAATGACCAGGCGGCGACATCCGAGAAGACGGACTTCGAGCGATCGCGCAGGTCCCAGAAATGGGGAATCGAATTCGAGCCGAGATTGTCGCCACCAGGACTGCTGCGATAGAGCTGCACCAGTTCGCTGGAGGCGCGTACTCCCGACAATGGTCGCAAGAGCATCGCATCGACGGCCGAGAACACAGCGGTGTTGAGACCGATGCCAAGGGCCAGGGTAAGCACCACCACACCGGTAAAAAGCGGGCTCTTGGTGAACATCCGTCCAGCGAAGCGCAGATCGTTGCGTAGCGCAGAGAAGGAGATCAGGGGGCGCGTCATGGGGTAGTCCTCGCGCGGACGTACCGGCCGTCGAAGGTGCTCTTCCACGTCGCGCCTTCGTCATCGGACGCCTCGAACAGCTGGCGCACGGTGTCCGCTGCCATGCGGAAGAAAGTCAGCTTCTGCATCACCTTCTTTCCGTTCGTGCCAAGCGTCCAGCCCGTGAAGCGCATGGCGTTGTCGACGAGGTGGCCTTCGTAGTCGAGTGATGTGCCGTCGGCCGAAACCCAGACCTGGCGCCACGCCTGCCGATTGGTATCCCAGAAATTGACGCTGCGGCCCTTGTGTCCCGAGCGTGGTGTCCACGATTCATTCACGACGCACTGCTCGAGATCCGTCGTCACGCTGTTGTGTCCTATGGGAGCGGCGGAGGCATCGGACGCCCATGGTGTGACGGTCCACTCGCCAAGCCAGAAATCGAACTGATGCGCCTCGGTACCGCGCCGGCATGGAAAGCGCGCATCGTCCAGTCGCTGAAGGACGGCGGTGTAGCGTGCCTCATTCCGCAGAGTGGCGATGTCGGGATTGAGGCGCACCAGCTCGGGATCGATCCCGGCACTGGCCGCGCGCTCGAGGTGTGTCAGTGCGGCGTCGACGTGGCCGAGTTGTGCGTGCGCCCGCGTAAGTCGAAACTCGGAAACGACTGGCTGAAAGCCGGCGTGCGCCGTGCGCTCGAAGGCCGGGATCGCGGCGGCGAACTGTCGTTGTTCGAAGAGCGCGATTCCCAGCCGAAATTGCGCACGCAGGTTGGTTGAATCCCGGTCGACGATGGCGCGGTAGAGGCGCCCAGCCGTCGGCCAGTCAGACCTGGTGAACGCCGCGTCGGCAGGATCGGCGGCCTGTGACTGTGCGACGGACGCCGCGCATCCGAGCAGCACCATGAAGCGACGCAGCGTACGTGGCGCGCGTAGGAGCATCATCGTGCCGATCCTCGGGAGCGGAGGGGAGCCTGGGTGGCGATTGGTAGACGCTACGTAGGCGCCGCCACCCGAGTTCCAAGTCCCGCGTCCGCCCTGCCCCTATGGCGTCCCACGCTCCGTCGCCACACGCTTGGCCAGCTGGGCCTGGGCATTGGCGGCAAAACGCCGGCAGGCCTCACGGTCGACGAGAGCGCTCACATTGCTGGTGTCGCGCGCCGCCACCCGTTCCCAGAGCTGCGAGGCGCTGGGGTGCGGCGTGATCAGCACATCGCACGACAGGCCTGCGATGACCCGCTGCCCGCGCTCGAAATCCGCCACACCGGTCGGATAGGTCAGGCTCTTCGTGTAGAAAAACCCATCGGCCGAGATCGGCGACTGGCTGTCGGCATACACGAAGTCGAGGCAGCGCCCCTGGTCGCACGACGTCCACGTCCAGCTGGTGCCACCCGGCGAGTGCCCCGGCGTGAAGTGCGCCGTGACCTGCAAGGGGCCGACGCGCAGCACCTCGTTGTCGGCGATCAGGCGCACACGCGACTGGACGCGCGGGAAGGGGAGCAGGATGCCGTATTGTGGATCATCGGGTCCGGATATCCCGCGCTCGAGCACCGGCGCGCTCCGGGGACTGGCGGCCACCTCGGCACGCGTCGCCCGCTGCAGCGCCGCCAGGCCGCCGGCGTGATCGAAGTGGTCGTGCGTATTGAGGATCAGCTTCACGTCGCGCGTGCGCACGCCAAGTGATGCCAGATTCGCGAGAATGAGCGGCGCAGATTCCGGCAGGCCACCGTCGATCAGGATGTGACCGCTCGGCGACATGATCAGTAGCGCAGTCAGGCCCCGCGTGCCGACGAAGTAGGTGTTGCCGAAGAGGCGCGTGGCCTTTTGGGGGGCATTCCATTCGGCGCAGCTCGGGCACTCTGCGGCGCGCGATGGGGCAACCGACTGCGCACTCAGCAGCAGTGGCAGGAATGTCGAAGCGACCAGAAGTGTCTGGCACCGAGAGAAGAGCGGCATGCGGCGAAATTACCCTGCCGCTCAGCGGAGCTGAAGTTGCCGGCCGCTCGCCTTCAGCAGATCCGTGGCAGCTGTTCGCCGATCTGCATCGCGATCACCCGTTGCGCCCCAATGGCCGTCTTCGCGACCAGCATGCCCGGATGCGCGGCGGTGACTTCCCCGATGATCGCCGCGTTCGCGCCACGTGGATGGTCACGCATCGCTGCCAGGACGGCCACCGCGTGTTCCGGCGGCACGATGGCCAGCAGCTTCCCTTCATTGGCGACGAACACCGGATCGAGGCCGAGGATCTCACAGGCGGAGGCGACTTGCGGCAGGACCGGCAGCGCCGACTCCCGGATCACGATCCCGACGTTGGCGGCGCCCGCGATCTCGTTCAGTGACGACGCGAGACCTCCCCGCGTTGGATCGCGCAGGACATGGATGTCGGTGGTCACGGCCAGCATCGCGTCGACCAGCCCGTTCAGTGGTGCGCAGTCGCTGACGATGGTGGTGTCGAACTCCAGCCCTTCGCGCACGCTCATGATCGCCATGCCATGATCGCCGATCGTACCGCTGACGATCACGACGTCACCGACGGCGGCGCGCTGCGGCGCAATCGTGATACCGTCGGCGATGATGCCGATGCCGGAGGTGTTAATGTAGCACCCGTCGCCGTGCCCACGCTCCACCACTTTCGTGTCACCCGTCACGATGCGCACGCCAGCCTCACGCGCGGCCGCCGCCATGTCGCTCACGATGCGGCCGAGCGTCGCCATCGGCAGCCCTTCCTCGAGAATGAATCCCGCGCTGAGGAACAGCGGCCTGGCGCCACTCATCGCCAGATCGTTCACGGTGCCGTTCACGGCCAGCGCGCCGATGCTGCCGCCAGGAAACTCGAGTGGGCGCACGACGAAGCTGTCGGTGGAATAGGCAATGCGCCCTGGCGGTAGCGTGAGCACCGCGGAATCGGCCATGCGATCCAGCACGTCGTTCGAGAAGGCGGGCTTGAAGAGATGCTCCACCAGTTCATTACCGAGCTGCCCGCCGCCGCCATGACCGATCACGATCGTCGGATAGTCGCGCAGCGGCAGCGGGCAGCTCCACGCGCCGTTGATCGGGTGTGCTGGCATCGGCTCGATCAGCGTCGACTCAGCCAACGGTCGCTCGTGCGAGACTGGCGCGTTCGAGGGTGTGGAATCGACCGTAGTTGTAATAGGCGGCACAGGCACCCTCACTGGAAACCATGGTGGCACCGAGCGGTGTGCGCGGCGTGCACTGCTTGCCGAACGCTTCGCACTGGCTGGGTTTGATCGACCCCTGCAACACTTCGCCCGCACGGCAGAGCGCACTCTCGACCGTGCGGATATCGCCGACATCGAAGCGGTGCTCGGCATCGTAGTCGGCATACGCATCGCTCAAGCGCCAGCCACTCTGCGGAATCACGCCAATACCACGCCAGGCGCGATCAGTGACGGTGAATACTTCCTCCAGCAGCGCCTGCGCGGGGCATTGCCATCGAAGGTCACCACGCGGGCGTAGGCGTTGTCCACGCGCGCCTCGTCGTTCTCGAGGCACTGCACCGTGCGGCGGATCCCCTCCAGCACGTCGAGTGGCTCGAAGCCGGTGATCACGATCGGCACATGATGCTTCGCTGGCCAGCGGCGGGTACTGCCAGAAGCCCATCACGCTGCAGACGTGTCCCGCGGCGAGAAAGGCCTGCACCCGGTTGCCGGGAGCCGACATGATGGCGTCGATGGCCGGTGGCACCAGCACGTGCGACACGAGCATCGAGAAATTCTTCAGCCCTTCCTTCTTCGCCAGAAACACGGCCATTGCGTTGGCCGGCGCGGTGGTCTCGAAGCCGATGCCGAAGAACACCACCTGCTTTGTGGGATTCTCCCGCGCCATCTGCACCGCGTCGAGCGGCGAGTAGATGATGCGCACGTCGCCGCCTTCACTCTTCACGCGGAAGAGGTCCTTCTCGCTGCCCGGCACGCGCAGCATGTCGCCGAAGCTGGTGAAGATCACGTTCGGCAACGCGGCGATGGCCAGCGCCTTGTCGATCATGTCCAGCGGCGTCACACAGACCGGGCAGCCCGGGCCGTGAATCAGTTCGATCTCCTCGGGCAGCAGCTGATCGATGCCATTGCGGAGGATGCTGTGCGTCTGGCCGCCGCAGACCTCCATGATCGCCCACGGCCTGGTGGTGATCGCACGGATTTCCGCCGCGAGCTTCTGTGCGATCTCGCCGTCGCGGAATTCGGCGAGGTACTTCATGGCGTCACCACGTCGCACACCTCGCCGTGCGGCGCGGCGTACTGCTCCGGTGTCGCCTCGCCCAGCTCCTCCTCGAGAATACCAAGCTCGCGGAAGTGTCGTAGCGTTTCCTGCGCTGACGCCTCGTCGATGCGGCTGATCGCAAAGCCGACGTGCACGATGGCGTAGTCGCCAACGACGGCATCAGGCAGGTACGCAAGGCAGACCTGCTTCTGGATGCCACCGAAATCGAGCTTCGCCATGCGTGTACCCTGTGCAGCGAAGATTTCGACGATCTGTCCGGGAACGGCGAGGCACATGGTCAGCTCGGAGTAAGGATGTCAGCGGTGACGTCAGCGGTTTCCCAGATCATCACACGATTGTTGCCGGAGTCGGCGACGGCCATGCGGCCACCGTGCATCCAGAGGCCGTACGGCCAGCAGAGTGTGTCGTCACCAACGGCCTTCCAGCGATTCTCGCCCGCGGCATCGAAGTTTTCCTGGCCAATCACGGCGGCAGCGCTCGACCCGGCGCCATGTGATGGCGGCTCCGGCCAGAAAAGCACGCGATTGTTCGCCGTATCACCAACGGCAAGCACCTCACCGTCGCTCGCGATGCCGTACGGGAAGCGCATGCGGTGTGCGCCTTGCTTGCGGTGCGGCAACTCGGCATTCGATGTGAAGTCCGGCTGGCCGATCACGAGCGTGGCCGGCACATCCGCTTGCGGCAGCGGTGACCATCCCAGGACTCGGTGGTTGCCCGCGTCGGCAACGTAGAGCGTGTCACCGACACCCGTGATGGCGTGTGGCCAGCGGAACGACGAGGCGGTAACGTCCGCGCCGCGATTTTCATCGTTGGTGAAGAAGTCGGGTTGGCCAAGCACGATGTCTGCCGGCTGGTCGGCGCGGGGCAGACCATGCCAACCCAGCACACGGCGGTTTCCCGTGTCAGCGATCCAGAAGGTGCCAGCGTGCCAGCCGATGCCGTACGGCCAGTAGAGCGTCGTAGCAGCAACGTCGCCGCCGCGATTGGGTAGCGCATCATTGAGAGTTGCCTGACCGATCGCGTAGGCGGGCGGCGTCCCTGACGCGACGGGGACACCATCCCATACCAGCACACGATGATGCCAGGCATCGGCGACGCAGAGATTGCCGTCCACCACCAGCACGCCCGTCGGCAGGTGCACACCGAGCGCCGCGTCACGTGGCCCTTCCGAGGTGAAGTCCGGTTGACCCAGCACGACATCAGCATCCGCGCCATCGCGATCGGGGATACCGCGCCAGATCAGGATGCGGTGATTGCCGGAATCGGCCACGATCAGGAGGTCATCATTGAACCAGACGCCACGTGGCCCATACATCTGCGACGCCGTCGGTTGTGCCGACGGCAAGGCAAGTCCGAACGGCGATGCCGCACCGAGTCGGACCAGCGGTTTCACGTGGGCCGCACCATGATGCGTCCCGCATCGATGCGCAGAGGCACCTGTTCCAGCTGGGCCTGCGGCGCGGTGAGACACTCGCCCGTCGCACAATCGAAGCGGAAGCCATGCCATGGGCAGGTGATCGTGCGCGATTCGATGTCCACCATACCTCCATCGATCGGCAGTCCTTGATGCGCGCACTCGTTGTGGAAGGCAGAGATGCTCTCGCCGAAACGCAGCAGGACGAGGCTCTTGCCATCCTTCATCTCCATCCGGAATGGCTTGCCGTCACGCAGGTCGTCGAGGGGCGGGCCTTCCAGCCAGCCTGCATTCGCTCCCCCGCGCTGGATCGACACCAGCGGAATCACCGCCGGTGTCGGCTCGTTCGGCACCACTTCGATCGCGGTAATCTCCGGACACTGCTCGCGCAGCGCTTCTTCCACACCATTGCGCAGCGTGACGGCAGACATACTGCATCCATTGCAGGCGCCCGCCATCTTCACGTACACGGTGCCATCGCGCACATCGACCAGCTCGACGTCTCCGCCATGCGACTGGGTGTACGGTCGCACGGTTTCCACCACGCTGGCAACACGCGTGCGCAGATCCGCCTTCACGATTCCGTGCATGGCGAACAGCGCGTACACGGATGGATCGTCGGCCAGCTCGAGCAACAGTTCCATGCCCCGAGGATCGGTCTTGAGCGTCTTCACGATCGTGGTCAGTCCCGCCTTGTGAAAGGCCTCGACTGACTCCTTTAGCGCGATCGCACGCGTCCGATGGTCGATTGGCATGCCTTTCACTTCCAGCATCGCTGACTCGACAGCCTTCGCCAGCGATGCGAGGTCGTTCGGTGCGACCGCTGGTGCAACGCCGGTGCTCATTCGTCCACCACCTGGAAGGCGAGGCGCTGCTCGAGCTGTTCGTCGGTCTTGATGCGGAGGACCGAGGCGAATGCGCTGCGGGCCATCGCACTCATCGCCTGTTCCACGGTCAGGCCTTCACCGGTGGTCGCCAGCGCCGGCCGCCGCGCCAGGGCCTGCAGGATGAAGGCCGAGCCGGCGGCGTTGTCGAGCAGGAAATCGCGGAAGAGTGCTGCCGTGAACTCATCCAGCCAGACCCCTTCGCCGTTCGGATCGGTGCGCAGTTTTTCCAGCGCTGGCACCGGACCACCGCAGCGCTGTTCGATGCGATCGACGAAGCGCTCGATCGCCGCGTTGAAGAAGAAGTCGAACTGCTGCCGGGCATGGATGTCCATCAGGCGGTGCCTCCCGTCGCATCGTCATCCGGCGATGCCGGCACGAGTTGCGCATTGATCCGCTCCAGCTGCTCGAGGATCGACGCCGCCATCTCGGCTTCACCGTGCCAGTGCAGCAGCTTGTGCGCTTCCGTGAACTTTTCCGTTGCGGGCTGGAACATGCCAAGATGCGCGAGTGCATTCGCCTGATTGGCGAGCAGCCGCGCGTAGCCCAGCGGGTCGAAGGCCTTGTTGCGCACTTCGAGCAACTGCTCGTAGGTCTCGACGGCCTGGATGAGGTGTTCTTCCGGTCGTGCCGACGGCAGGTACTGGAGGGCGTTGGCCATGTTGAGCATCGTGCTGGTCCACGCCTCGAGGTGTGTCTCGGGGGTGTAGACCTTGAGCGCCTCGCGGAATGACTGCACCGCGACCGCGTGACGCAGCTTGTCGCCAGCGTCGGTCATCGGCATGGTGAGATAAGCGAGGCCAATGTTGTTCTGGGCCAACGCATAGGTCTCGGGCGTCTCCTCGATCGTGATGCCGGCGTGCAGGGCGGCCTGGTACATCTTCACCGCTTCGACCAGCAACTCGCGACGTTCACCGGCGGCTTCGTGGAGGGCAATCGCGAGTCCCACGCGCAGGTCGCCGCGCAGGTGGGGCAGCGGCGTGTCGGCTGCCAGCGCGATGGCGCTCTTCCAGAGGTTGAGCGTGTTCTGGACGGTGGCGTTTGGCAGCGATGACTGAATCTGCGCCAGCTGTGCCATCAGCTGTGCGCCGAGTACCGGCGACAGGGCACTCGCCTCGCCAATGCCCTCCGTGAGCAACGCGGCGGCCTCATTGAAGCGCTCCGCGGACAACTCTGCCGCGGCCTTGGCGAGCAGGATGTTGGCGCGGAACTCGCCGCTCAGGCCATCGTCGCTTGGTAGCGAATCACTCACCCCCTGAACGAATTCCACTAGCGCTGTGAGCCGCTGCAGCACATCGCTCCCATCTCGGAGGGCGGTCTCGCGGCCGACCTGATCGCCATCGAGGACAAAGCGATTGTAGCCGGCAATCGGTGAGGGGTCGTGCCGGAGCAGTTCGATCGCCTCCTCAGTCCCCTCGTGAATTGCGGCGCGAAAGAACGCCCATTCGCCTGGCACTTCCTCAGGCATTTCACCGCGCATCAACGCCGCACGTACGTCGGCGGCCGTCGGATCGTCGCTGGCGGGCAGCAGCAACAGTCCCGCGGGAAAGGGGAAGATGCCGAGTGGTTGCGGATGATCGATCGGTTGCGGCATCAGAATCTCAGAATCCCAGGGGAGGATGCGGAATGTTGCGGTCGGCGGCACTCACCATCCACTTCGCAGCGACTTCGGCGCGCTCACGCGTCGGGTAGTCGGCAATCCGGTGGCGGACGATATAGTCCGGCCGGTCAGGCACCATCAACACTTCGAGCGTCAGCACCCAGCGACCCCGTTCCAGTTCGATGATGGCACGAACCGACAGCGCGTCACCGGGAAAGAGACGCTCAGGCACCGGCGGAAACCAGTGCGATGCGCAAGGCGCCGTTCCCATCGTCCCAGAAGGCGGAGCGCACACCGAGAGGGACGTTGTCTTCGAGTGTCTCGCGTACCAGCACGCTGCGATCACCACGCAGGTTGCGCTGCTTCAGGATCAGCCCGCCCGCTGCCGCGCCACGCGTCGGGAGGAGCCAGAGTTCCGGCCCGCGTCGCAGCGCGACCAGGACGTCGAATGGAAAGAACTCCTGCGCCACCTCGGCGCGGAGCACGAGGTAGCCTCGGTCGGTGAACTCGACCTCACGCAACATCGACGGATGACTCGACTTGTACGGTGGCGTTCGTCTCGGCGATCAACTCGTTCAGGAGCAGGTCGCCCAGCTGATGCATCGCCGCTTCCACGGCCGGCGACAGCACTTCGCCGATCGTGAACGACTCCCCTTCGATGAGGTAGACCGTGATCTTTTCGGGATACCGGTCCTTCAGAAGCCAGCGGGCGAAGGCCAGTGCGTGGTCCCAGCGAAATGCATGCAGGTTGATGCCGGCGAGTGGCGGGAGGTGCTCCACTTCGCTTCCCGGAAGCTTGAACAACGCGCCTGGTTCAGAACCACTGCGGCAGGCATCGACGAGAATGACGTGCGGCACGCCCTTCATCTGGAAGGCGACGTCCATGCCGCCCGTGCCACCGTCGGCGCACCGCACCCCTTCGGGCAAGCCACGCGCCCAGAGGTGGCGAACGAAGATCGGTCCCACCGCATCATCGCCGCGGAGCAAGTTGCCGCAGCCGATGATGAGGGTGCGAACGGGTCCGGCATAATTCACCGGACCCGTTCGCTCGTGATTCGCAGCGGGCGCTGCAGGCTCACGCACCTCTGTCGTCATCCCATCTCGCCGATTCGGAAGCTCGACAACTCCTTGCCGCTCTTCTCGTCGTAGGCATGCACCGTGCACACCAGGCAGGAATCGAAGGAGCGGGCAACCATGCCCATCTCCACTGGGTCGGTAGGGTCCTTGATCTCGGCGCCGATGAAGGCGGTCTCCATCGGGCCATGCATCCCGTTGCCATCGCGTGGGCCGATGTTCCACGCGGTCGGCGTCACCACCTGATAGTTCTCGATGCGGCCGTTGCTGATCACGATCCAGTCGGAGAGTGAGCCACGTGCTGCTTCGGTGGAGCCAAAGCCGCGACCCTCGGCGTGTTCAGTGGGCTTGGTGTAGAACTTGTCGTGCAAGTCGAGCTGGTCGAGCCACTGGCGCACCCAGACCGCGTACTTCGGGGCTTCGTGCATGCGCGCCATCACGCGGACCAATACACTCGGGCCGACGGTGGTGATGGCATCGTAGATGAACGGGTCGTAGTCCTGATGCGCTGCGTCGCTGGGGCGGCCTGCGACGACCTGGCGCGCCAGTGGTCCGGCCTCCAGCGGCATCGTGCCCATGTTCGGCACGTTGTACCGCGGCGACTTGGCCCAAGAATACTTGCCCTGCTTGTGGCCATCGAGTGGATCGATCGGGTCCGTCTCGCCCTGCCATGGATGTAACAGGCTCTGGCCACGGTAGAACGAATTCGTGATGTCTTCGCGGACATTCAGGTGGTCGAAGTCGTGGAAGCCCTTGCCGTCGTAGATGCCTGCGCGGCTGACGAGTGCCGCGTTGCGACCGTCCACCGTCGGGTTCTCATATAGTTCCGGCTTGAAGTACGTGCCGGTGGCGATGTAGGAGCCGCACCCCTGGCCGAACTTGTCGAGGCCTGCGCGGAGAGCGAACCGGATGAAGAGGCCGCAGTCGGAGTTGCGCTGGCTGTCGTTTTCATCGGCCCACACCAGCATGTCGTTCCAGCTCTTGATCTGCATCCAGCGCTCCACGGAGCACCCGAGCCACTGCTTCTCGAGCCACTCGCGCTTCCAGTGATCGAGGATCGCGATCGCGCGGGTGACATCCGACAGCGTCGGGGCGCACATCACACCACCCGGGATCATGAAGCTCGAGTGTGGCCACTGGCCGCCGAACAGGGCGTAGATCTCGACCGGCTTGCCCGAGAGCGTGACGCCGGGCTCGTAGCTGGTGCCCACGAACGGCGCGAAACGGCGAACTACCTCGTCGTACTCGGGCAGGTGGGCGTAGTTCTTGTTGGTGAGGTCGATGGCGAACAGCGCGTAGAACCAGCGCGGAATCGACAACAACGTTTCGCAGGCCTGTGCGATGTTGCGGATCAACGTCGCGTTGCGCGGGACATGCGTGCGCCAGGCGGTGTCGAGCGCGTAACAGGCCTTGTAGAGATGCGAACCGCCGCAGATGCCGCAGATACGCGGCGTGACGATCAGACCAGCCTGCGGATCCTTGCCGCGCAAGATGATCTCGAACCCGCGAAACATCGACGCTTCTGTCCAGGCATCCGTGACGACACCGTCGCGCAGTGTCACGCGGAGGTCGAGATCACCCTCGACGCGTCCGAGTGGACTGATGCGCAGCTTGTCCGGCATGGGCAGTGTTGACGTGGCCACTGTGACTATGCTCCCGTGGAATTGATTGGTTCAGACGACGAACATGTCTTCTTTGGACCACTTCGGTGCTGCCACACGTGCGGCCGCGGCATGCGCCATGTACGACACGTGATCGGACCCGGTCGGCACTTCCTTCGGGATGGTGCCGCTGATCTTCTGTGTCTTGAACACGGTGCCGGGCTTGAGCTCGTGGAACGGGAACTCCGGCTCGGTGCACCCGGTGCACGGCATGCCGGCCCGAGTCTTCGAGGACTGGCGATTCCAGAGGATGCGATTGCAGGGTGAGCGCGTCATTGGGCCGCGACACCCCATTTCGTAGAACAGGCAGCCCTGGCGTGTGCCCTGGCCGAACTCCACGGTGCTCTGCTTGTATTCGAAATACTGCACGCGCGTGCAGCCCGTCTGCGTGAACGTCTTGAAGAACGTCTGCGGGCGCTGCAATTCGTCGAGCGCGATGTCGCCAGCGCGACCAGCCGCAATGGCGACGAGGATCTGCGTGATCCAGTCCGGGTGTGCGGGGCAGCCCGGGATGTTGATCACCGGCAGCCCCCACTTCGACACGAAACCGGCGCCGAGGAATCCGCCCTGCTTCCGCTTCAGGTACTGCAGGCCGACGTTGTCCACCGGGTTCGGCTCGGTGGCTGGGATGCCGCCCCAACAGGCGCAGTCGCCAAGGGCGACCACAGCACCGGCCTGCGCGGCCAATTCGGCCACCCAATCCTTCATCGGCCGATCGGCAAACATGTTGAAGCGTCCCGTGCCATTCGGGCCGAGGATCACGGTGCCTTCGAACACGAAGATGTCGAGCTGCTTCTTCCCCGATGCCAGATCGTGGAACAGGCGCTGTGCATTCTCGCCCATTTCCATCCCGATCGAGGGATGCCACAGCAGGTCCACACCGAAATCCGTCACGAGGTCGACCGCAGTCGGTTCCTCGGCATTCAGAAACGACATCGTGTTTCCGGAACACGCTCCGCCCTGCAACCACAGCACGGTCGCCATTGCGTCCTCTCCCGAACCTTCGAGTTAGCTACCTGATACTCGCGGGGGGACAATCGACTGATGCGCAGCGACCGACAATAGCAAGTTCAGGCTACAGGAACGCCTGACGCTGCGATTCCTCGCGGGCTATGTGCGATCGCTGCTGGTGCGGCCCAGCACGATCAGCCCGCGTTGCACGGCTGTGCGCACGAGTTCTGCCTGATTGTGCACACCCAGCTTGCGCATCAGGTTGGCACGATGACGGGTCGCGGTGTGTGGCGAAATCGCGAGCTGCTCTGCGGCTTGCGACGTCGTCTGGCCATCGGCGATGAGCTGCAGGATCTCGCGCTCCCGCGATGTCAGGTCGCTCGATTGTATCGAGACATTGCCGAGGCGAACCTGATTGATGCCGGACGCCAGGTACCGATGGCCGGCGACGACCGCGTCCATGGCCTCGAACAGCTCGTCGTCCATGGCGTCCTTCAGCAGATAGCCATCAGCCCCATCGCTGAGCGCCTGCGCCACGAACTGGTCATCGTCGTACATCGAGAGGACGAGGATCCGCGGACGTCTCGGCACCTTTCGCAAGCGCCGCAACGTGCCGAGGCCGTCCAGCTTGGGCATCGAAAGATCCAGCAGCACCAGCGTCGGCTTGAACCGTTCGATCAATTCGAGCGCCGCTTCGCCATTGCTGGCCTCGCCGACGACGGCGTAGCGGCCGTCACTGGCCAGCAGCGACATCAATCCACGCCGGACCAGCGCGTGGTCGTCCACCACGAGCACGGTGTGACGCGGCATCATGTGACTGGCACCGTCACGCGAATGGTGGTGCCCTCTGTGGGACGCGAGTGCACCGAAAACTCCCCGCCGAGCATGCTCACGCGCTCACGCATGCCGAGCAGCCCGAGGCCGGTGGAGCGCTCGGTGGTGTCAAAGCCGATCCCGTCGTCGGAGATGCACAGGGTGACGATCGCGCCGTCCCGGACTTCGACGTGGATTTCGACGATGGCGGCCTCCGCATGCGCGGCCACGTTCGTCAACGCCTCCTGGGTGATGCGAAAGAGCGCCGTCTCCAACTCGGCTGGCAGCCGTTCCTGCAGCCAGTGCATGAGCAGGCGGACCTCGAACCCGAAGTGTTCGCTGCTCTCGTGCGCGAGCTGCTGCAGCGCCATGTCGAGGCCAAGTCGGTCGAGCGTCGGTGGACGGAGGCGGCGTGCGAGCACCTTGAGGCGTGTGGCGGCGTCGTTCACTTGCGTACGCAGGTGAGTGAGCTGTTCCCGCAGCGCGGGCACCTCACCCGGCACCAGCCGGCCCATGGCCTGCAGCGAAAGCTTCACCCCTACCAGGGCCTGGCCGGCTTCGTCGTGGAGCTCGCGCGCGATGTGCTGGCGCTCCTGCTCGAGCCGCGTGACATGCCGCGCGGAGAGGGCGCGGACTTCATCGTTCTTGAGGGCGAGTGCGGCGCCGAGGCGGGCGTTCTCGATCGCCACCGCGGTCATGTTGGCCACCGACTCGAGAAAGGCGGCGTCCTGCCAGCTGAAGGCACCATTCGCCCCGCGTCGGTGCAGCTCGAAGAAGCCGAGTACGTCATCGGTCGCATTCTTGATGGGCACGGCGATGGCGTACGCGATATCCGGCGCATCGTCGGGCGCTTCCCGCGCCGGATCATTGGGATAGTCGGCGGCGAGATAGGGGAATTCCGTCTCGAGCACGACGCCAGGAATGCCGATGTGCTTCGGCCAGCGGCGCGCGCGCTCGATCCACTGGCCATCGCTCCAGTAGGCGCTGGATTCCATCACCAGCTCGCCCGCGCGATCACCCAGCACCGCGAGTCCGCCTTGCCCGCCATCGGCCTTCAGCAGGCGTGCGGCATGTTCCGCCATGTCGCGCACCAGGATCACTGGATCACGTTCGTGGCCAACTGCCGCACTGAACTTGAACAGTGCCTCCAGGCCGCGTGCCCAGCTGTCGAGTTGCCCGAGGAGTTGCGCACGATCGAAGGCCACCGCGGCGTGCTGTGCGATCGTCTCGAGGACGCGCACGTCGGGTGTGCCAAAGCGGCTCGGCGTGCGGCGATTGGCGACCAGCAACAGCGCCACCGGATGCCCCTGATGATGCAGCGCGGGCACCGTCACCACGTTGTCCCACGGCACATCGGGCGCGCTCGACATGCGACCGCCATCGAGGTGCCCGGTGAATGGCTGCCGCTGCTGGATGATCCACTGCAGGAAGGCGAGTTCGCTTGTGCGTGAGCTCTGGCGACGGCACCAGCAGATGCCGCCTGACGCGAGACATGGCCGTGATTTCGCTGTCCACGATCGCGGCCACGATCACGTCATCGGCGCGGAAGGTTCGCTCGAGTGCGGTCGAGAGCACGCCGGTCAGCGCGAGCGCGTCGGGCTCGAGCACGGTGGCTCGTGCACAATCGTAGAGCGCCTCGATGACCGCCGTGACGGTGGCCGCAGCAGTGGGTTCGGCGGGTGACAGCGGGATACGCACCCGCGACTCCACAGGCGGTGACGTCACGCTGGCGCGTGCGCGGCGACGCCACGGTCACGCAGTGATCGTTGCCGGCCAGCGACCAGGGTCTCGATCCACGCCTGCATGCCAGCACCACTCTTCGAGGACAGCTCGAGAATCTGCATGCCCGGTCGCACCGATTCGATCGAGGCGTGGGCCGCCGCCGCGTCGAAATCACAGGGGATCGCGAGGTCCATCTTGGTGATCACCGCCACGTCGGCGGAGTTGAAGATCGTCGGGTACTTGAGCGGCTTGTCCTCGCCCTCCGTCACCGAGAGCAACACCACCCGCGTCGCCTCGCCCAGGTCATAACTCGAGGGGCAAACCAGGTTGCCGACGTTCTCGATGAAGAGATAGTCGATTTCCGAGAGATCCCACGCGTCGAGGTATTCGTTCAGCATCTCCGCCTCGAGGTGGCAGCGCCCATGGGTGTTGATCTGATTCACGGCCGCGCCACTGCGTGCGAGGCGCTGGGCATCGTTGTCGGTCTCGAGATCGCCGACCAGAGCCGCTACGCGCGCGCCGCTCGCGATCAGCTCGCGCATGGTCCGCTCGAGAAGCGCCGTCTTTCCGGTACCGGGGCTCGAGACGAGGTTGATCGCATAGACGCCCGCATCCTCGAACCGCTGGCGGAGGGTACGCGCCAGTTCGTCATTCTTCTTCAGGATCCCGGCGCGGACTTCCACGATACGCGTGCTCGTCACGATTCGACCTCGATCGAAGAGACTTCCAGTTCCTTGCCGCGGCGAATGTCACCGCTGGGGGTGTCGCAAACCGGGCAGCGGAAGCGTTGTACACCGGCCAGCTCCCGTTGAGCATTGCACGGGACGCACCAGATCGCCACCGCCACATCCTCGATCACGAGGCGCGCGCCTTCGACGCGCGTCCCCTCGGCGGCAATATCAAAGGAAAACAGAAGGGCGCCGGCCTCGACTCCGGCCAGGCGCCCCACTTTCACGTGCACCGCCGTGACGCGTGGCGCCGAGGCTTCCGACGCCGCCGTATTCGCGAGATCCACGATCCCGCGAGCCATTCCCAACTCGTGCATGCGCGGTGGGCTACTTGTTCAGGTTCTGGCCGAAGGCCTTTGCGAGGCGAAGCGCGAAGTTGAAGGCACGGTTGATGTCCGGATCCCGCAGCTTCAGCGCCAGGCCAAGTGTACCATGCTGCTTGGGGTGCGTTTCCTTGGCGGTGTTGTAGGCACTCGCAAAGAGATGCCCCACTTCCGCCAGCTGCCCGACCACGACGGGGTCGAGAATGCCTGACGACACCAGCTCGTTACCGGCATTGACGAGCTTGGGCACGGAGTCGAGGATGCCGGATTCCACCAACTCGTTGCCGGCCTGCACCAGCTTCGGCAACGACTCCAGCGTCCGCTTCATTTCCACCATGTTGATCGTCGCACCGGCACCGCGGAGGTCGTTCACCCCCTCGGCGAGGCCGTCGGCGATCTCGTCTCCGCGCCGCAGGAATCCATCCACCGATTCAAGCGCGAAGGCCGCCATCTCCAGCTTCCCGATCAGCGCCCGCAGTGTCTCGATGGTTTTGGGATCACCGAGCTGGTCAATCAATCCCGAGGTCGCGAGGCGCTGGAACGCTGGTGTTGCCGAGATGTCAGCGACCTGCGCGCCGGCCCGCGCCAGTTGCGGCAGCTTCTCGAGCAGGCCATTGGTCCCCGACTCGCTCATCAGGGTGCGAAGGTCACCCACCGAGTTGGCGACGTTGTCGGCGATCGTGTCCGCCCTGCCGAGGAACCCATCGAGCGCCTCGACGGCGAACACGATGATGTCCATGCGGTCGAGCAACTTGTTCAGTGACTCGACGGTTTGCGGGTCGGACAGCCGCGCCAGCAGCTGTTCCTGCCGTTCCGTGTTCCCGTCTGCGAGCGCGAACGCCATGATTGTGTCTCTCCGTGCCTGCCGGGATGCCTGCGATGGTCCGTTACGGTATTCGAGGGGACGGCGGCGTGTTATAGCGCGATGTTGCTATTCCTGACGGATTCCCCCTGCCTCAGACTGACGCCATGCCAGCCACGACCTCTGAATCCGCACCGATCGCGCGGTGCGCCGTGCGCTTGCGTGGCGGTGTCCAGGGCGTTGGGTTCAGGCCATTCGTTCACGGGCTTGCCTCGCGGCTCGAACTGGCGGGGCTGGTCGGCAACGATTCCGATGGCGTGTTCATCGAGGTGGAGGGATCAACCATCGCGCTCGAGGCCTTCCTCGAAGCCTTGCGGGCGGACGCACCGCCCCTGGCGCGCATCGAGTCGATAGACGCCACGGCACTGCCGGTCACCGGGGCACAGGGTTTCGTGATCGTCGCCAGTCGAGAAAACGCGGCGCAGGTCACACCGGTCGCACCGGATGTCGCGACCTGTGCCGACTGTCTCCGCGAGTTGCGCGATCCCGCTGATCGTCGGTTTCGCTACCCGTTCATCAACTGCACCAATTGTGGGCCCCGCTACACCATCGTGACGGCGTTGCCCTACGACCGCGCGCGCACCACGATGGCTGGCTTCACGATGTGTCCGAACTGTGCGCGGGAGTATCACGATCCTGCTGACCGTCGCTACCATGCGCAGCCGAACGCCTGCCCGGCCTGCGGACCGCGATTGGCGTGGTGCGCAGGAGTTTCCGGGGTCATGGAAGCACGTGATGCCGCGGCGGCCGATCAGGCGATCGATGCGCTGGGACGTGGCGAGATCATCGCGGTGCAGGGGATCGGCGGCTTCCACCTCGCCTGCCGTGCCGATGATGATCGCGCCGTTCAGCTGCTGCGCACACGCAAACATCGGCCGGACAAGCCGTTGGCGGTCTTGGTTGGCTCACTGGAGATCGCGCGCAGCATTGCGACGATTTCAGGTGCGGAAGCAGTGTTGCTCGAGTCGCCTGCGCATCCCATCGTGCTGTTGTCACGCCGCGCCGATGCACCGCTGGCGGCGCCGGTCGCACCTGGCCACGACACGATCGGGGTGATGCTCGCCTACTCACCGCTGCATCAGCTGCTCACTGCGGCAGGAGCGTTGGTGTTCACATCCGGCAACCTGGCGGACGAACCGATCGCATTCA
Source organism: uncultured Gemmatimonadaceae bacterium (assembly GCA_963740355.1). Lineage (GTDB taxonomy): Bacteria > Gemmatimonadota > Gemmatimonadetes > Gemmatimonadales > Gemmatimonadaceae > JACMLX01. The sequence continues at coordinate 1,689,469 of CAVUDW010000003.1, read as the reverse complement.
CGCCCGACGATGCGTTCGCGCGATTCGCCGGATTGGTGGACGGCGTGTTGTGGCACGATCGCCCGATCCACGCTCCGGCCGATGATTCAGTCATGCGCGTGGCGATTGGCGACGACCTGCCGATCCGCCGTTCCCGCGGCTACGCGCCGTATCCCGTCTCCCTGCCTGTGAGCGTGCCGTCGGTGCTCGCGGTTGGCGGCGAATTGAAGGCGACGGTCTGCCTGACGCGCGATGCGTATGCGTTTCTGTCACCACACATCGGCGACGTCGAGAACCTCGAGACTGAACGCGCGATGACGCGCACGGTGGTGCACCTGCAGCAACTGTTCGGTGTGCGACCGCAGATCGTGGCGGCGGACCTGAGTCCTGCTTATCGCAGCACCGTCTGGGCGTCACGCTTCGCGGCCGAACGCGGGTTGTCGCTACGACGGGTGCAGCATCATCATGCGCATGTGGCATCGCTGATGGCCGAGCATGGGCTGCGTGGCAGGGAGCGCGTTCTTGGCGTGGCGTTCGACGGCACGGGCTTTGGCACCGATGGCACGATCTGGGGCGGTGAATTCCTGCTGGCTGACTATCATGGCTTCGAGCGGGTGGCGCACATCGCGCCGACGCAGCTGGCGGGCGGGGATGCTGCGGTGCGGCATCCGTCGCGGGTCGCGCTGGCGCATCTGCAGTCAGCGGGGCTCCCGTGGAGCAGCGCTTTGGCCCCGGTGCAGGCGCTGGGCGACGAAGCGCGTCGCGTGCTCAGGCAACAGCTGGTGAAGGGTTTGCAAACGGCTGTCACAACCTCCGCCGGCCGCTTGCTGGATGCCTGTGCCGCTCTCTGCGATGTTCGACAGTCGGTGAGCTACGAGGGGCAGGCGGCCATCGAGTTCGAGGCGCTGGCGATGCGGGCACCAATCGGGTTCGGGGGCCGTTACGTCATTTCACTCAATCAGCCCGATTCCGGTCCCATGCACCTCGTTCTCGAAGACTTCTGGACCGTCCTGCTGCAGGACCTGACCCAAGGGCGTGATCGCCGCAGTATCGCACTCGACGTCCATAGCGCACTGGCCGACGCGATCGTGACCGTGGCGCGCCGCGTGCGCGAAACGACGGGCACCGTGGTGGTGGGGTTGACCGGTGGCGTGTTCCAGAATGTGCTGTTGCTCACGCTCGCTGTGCGCCGCCTGCGGCAATCGGGATTCACGGTCCTGACACATCGCCGCGTGCCACCCAACGACGGCGGTCTGGCCCTTGGCCAGGCGATGATCGCCGCGATGCCGGTGCGCACATGAACTTCGGCTTCGTCGCCTTCGTGGGCATCGGTTTCCTGATCGGCTTTCGCCACGCGTTCGAGCCCGATCATCTCGCCGCAGTGAGCATGCTGGCGTCGCGCGAGCGCGGCTGGCGTTCAGCCGCGACGCTTGGATTGGCATGGGGCGCCGGACACACCGCCAGCGTCGCGCTGGTCACGGTCGTGATAACGATCCTCGGCATCAAGGTCTCACCGACCTTCTACGCCGTCTTCGAGTTGACGATCGCGGCCTTGCTGATCGGGCTCGGTGTGTCGACGCTGGTGGCGGAAGCGCGCCGGCATCGGGGTGGACTGGGAGATGCGCATGCCCACGCGCACAGTGCGCACATCGCCCATGTGCACCCCGAGAAGATCCGCAATGCGCGCGGCGCCTTCGGGTTCGGCATCGCACATGGTTTGGCGGGTAGCGGAGCGGTGATCGTGCTGCTGGTGGCCGCCGCATCGACCTTGCGCGCGCAGTTCGCCTACCTGTTGGCGTTCGGCGTCGGCACGATCGGTGGCATGAGCGTGGTGTCGTTGCTGGTCAGCGGATTGGCCGGGATGGCCATCGCGAAGAGCAAACACTGGGCGATGTCGATTCGTATCGCCGCCGCGACCGCGAGCACCGTGGTGGGCGTGATGCTCGGGTGGAGCGTGCTGACTGGCGCGTGAGTGTTGCGGCGATACTCAGGCGTTCGGAGTGATGATCGCCTTCACCACCGCGCGTGTCGCCACTGCGGCCAGCGCTTCGTTCGCCTGGTCGAGCGAGAAACGTGCCGTGATACCCGCTTCCCACGGCAGCGCATTGCCCTGATGGGCCAACACCTGCAGTGCGCGATGAAAGTGTGAGTAGTCGCAGCCCCAGCAGCCCAGCATCTCGGCGTGTTTGCGATTGACCTGCAGATGCGGATTGAGCGTGGTGGTCCCGGCATCAGTGTACTGGCCAACGACCACGACCCGACCGCCGTCGCGCACGAGGTCGAGTGCTTGCGTGACGGCATCCGGAACGCCGGCCGCTTCGATCACGATGTCCACGCCACGACCGCCGGTCAGTTCACGCACTCGCGCAGCGCGTTCGGCGGCGGGCAGGTCGAGACCGATCGTGTCCGTGGCGCCCATGCTGGTGGCGAACTCGCGGCGTGACGTCGGATCGCCGATCGCGATCACGGGATGAGCGCCACTCAACCGCGCGAGGGCGATCGCAGCCTGGCCAACGGGACCCACACCAAGCACCGCCACCGAATGCCCGAGCCGGACGCCAGCGCGTTCCACCGCATGCAGCGCGGTAACGAGCCCGCAGCCGCCCGCCATGAAACGAATCGGATCGACGCCCGCTGGAATACGCAGCATGTTGACGCCCGACTTCATCCAGATCTGCTCGGCCCAACCGCCGAGCGGGCCGTCCTTCGTACCGTATGTGATACCGTACACTTTCCGGTGTGAGCAACGCGTGGTCTGCTTCGTGACCAGGCACTCGTAGCAGTGCCCGCAGGTCTCGTGTACGTCGAGGAAGGTGACCAGATCGCCCTCGCGAAATGGCACACCCTCGATGTCGGTGATCGTGCCGCGTAGCTGCGCTATATGGCCGATCGAGACGTGGCCGGGAATGATCGGGTAGGGCACGCCGCTCAATCGTCCTTCGTGCAGGTGCACGTCGGTGCCGCAGACTTCCGAGTAGAGCGTGCGCAGCATCGCTTCGCCCTGCCCGAGTGCTGGCATCGGCAGTTCACGCAGCTCGATCGGCGCGTGCGGGGCGGACATCACTGCGGCGCGGATGGTGGTCACGGAAGTCCCTGCGTGTCGGTCGGAAGTGGAACGAAAAGCGAAAAGCACTGACGCTGGAACGATAACTGCCGGAGTGCTCAGCCGAGGAGAGATCCCACGGCGAACACTCCGGCAGTCGGTCCAGCGGTCGAGCGATCGATCAACCCGCTAGTCAACCCATCATCAACCCAACAGTGCGACGCGTGGGTTTACGGCTTCGCCTTCTTGGTCGTGATCTTGATCACGCCATTCACGGCGCGTGGATCGCTGTACGCCGACGTCGCGGAGGCGCCCTTCATCACGTCCACCGCGACGATCTGGTCGGGGGCAATGCTGTTCGCGATGGCGGGATCGGTGATGACGCCGTCGACGATCATCAGGCCAGTGAAACCGGTGCGTTGCTTGCTTTCGCCCGACGGCTTGAGGCGGAGAAGGGCCGTGTCACGCTGTGTCGACATGCGCTTCATCGTCCCCGATGCCGGCGAGAGCATCACGGTGTCGCCCGGCGTGGCGAGGGTGACCTGGGTCGGGTCGGTGCGAACGAGCGTCACTCGCGTCGGTGGCGTGGAGTCGAGGACGGTCAGGTTCCGCAACACCAGCCGGACTTCGCCGCCGCCCTCGGCACCTTTCTGGGTCACATTCACCGTCGCGATCCGTTCGGCCGCCACCTTGTCTGCTTCGGCCTTGCTGACGGCGACATCGTTGATGAAGTAGGTGACCTTGGCGGTGTCGATCATGCCGGTTGCGGACACGGCCTTCACGGCGGTGCGCGCCGTCATCGCATCCACTTCATCCGACGTCGGCAGCTTCGCTTCACACGCGGCGAGCAGCGCCAGCGACGCGAACGCGCCGGTGGTAAGGGCACGCACCAGCGGGTACTTCAGGCGCTTCGGGGTCATGGCAACCAGTCTCCGTTCCAGATTTGAAGGCGAGCAGGAAAAGGCGGGTAACGCAGCACCGAATCCGGTGCGGTGATCGGTGAGGTCGATCAGCAGGGTGCCGTAGTCGCGGGCACTGGCACCGCGACGCAGCACGCGTCGATCACAATCGAGTTCGACGGCGAGGCGGAGCCGACTGGCCATCCACCACATCGCGGGATTCCAGGGCAGCAGGATCACGGCGGCCTGCGCGATGGTCAGCAACAGCGGATCGTGCTGCCGCACATGTTCCAGTTCGTGCTCGAGCACCAGGCGTTGTTCGCGGTCATCGCGACCGAGCAACCACTGCGGCAACACGATTTCGGCGCTGGTGACGCCGATGACGGCCGGGCCGGTGTCCTTCGCGATGCGAACGGTCGTGCCCTGCACGTCGCCGAGTGGCCATTGCGTGCGGCGACGCTGATAGCGGAGGTGTACGGCGACGAAGGCGATCAGCAATGCGGCACTCGCGATTGCCCATGCGATCAGCAGCCAGCGTTCGGTGCCGTTGGGCATCACGTCGTGCCAGACACTCCAGGCGCGCTGTACTTGCGCCGACGTCCTGGCTGTGAGGTCGTGCCAGCCCGCCTGCATCGAGGCGGCGAAACCGTCGCGTGTCGAGACGATCGTGGCGCCGCCGTTCGTGGTGGTGGTGACCTGCCAGTCACGCGACGGGCTGGTGCTGCTGGTGCTGCGAGTCGGCGCCACCGCACCCAGCGCCAGCGTCATTCCCATCGCAGCGACCCACACCCACCGTGTCTGGCGTCGAGCGACCTTGAGCGCGGCTTCGGCGCCATAGGCGGCCACCGCCAGCAGGGCGCCGAGGAGCGCGAGTTGGGCAATCCACCAGGCGATCATGCGTCCTCCCCGAGCCGGTCGGCGAGCAGGCGGCGCATCCGCTCCAACTCGGTGCGGCTGAGGTTTTCGTCGGCGACGAAGTGCGCGAAGAGTTTCTCTGCCGAGCCCTGAAAGATCGATTCACGGACGCGGGCGAGGGCGCTGTCACCGGCCTTTTCTGCCGCGACCAGTGCGCGGTAGCGGTAGGCGCGTCCTTCGGCTTCGTGGGTGACGTAGCCTTTCTCCTCGAGCGTCTGCAGTGCGGAGAGCACGCTGGTGTAGGCGAGCGGCTCTTCGAGCGCGTCCTTCACCTCGGCCACCGTGGCGCCGCCGGTGCGCCAGAGGATGCTCATGACGGCCAGTTCGCGGGGCGGGAAGTAGAGCGGGTCGTCCATTGCTGCCACCTTGGCTACGGGTTCTTCCGTAGTATGGCAGGTGGGTTTTCGGTTGTCAACTGGTTTTCCCGTAGTATTCGATTTTGTGCGGTCCTCGACGCCGTGCGGTCAGCCACCTATGCCGCTGCAGTTCGTTTCGGCGCGTGCATGGCCTTCGCGACATCGCTCGGTGTGGCGCCCAATCCTAGGAGTGCGCGAACCAACAGATCCAGCGATACCGACGGGTCGCCCGTCTCCATCTTCGCCACACGTGATTGGCTGGATCCAAGTCGCTCTGCCACCCGCTCCTGTGAGAGGCGCAATTTGGTGCGTCGAGCATGCAACGCGTCGCTGAGGCGAAGCTTCAGTTCCACGAACGCGGCCTCTTCTGGCGTCAGGTCAAGGAATTCCTCGGTGGAGCCCACCTTCCACCCGTGAGACTCGAGTGCTTTCTGTTTCGCCTTGCGCATGTCACCTCACGCTCTGGGAGAGCCTGTCGTAGAGTTTGAGACGAGCGGCGCATGTCTCGAGCACAGTCTTCGGTGTGGACTCAGTCTTCTTCGCAAACACGTCGACGATCACCACCGCATCCGGATCCAGTCGATATACGATGCGCCACGTGGCGGCGACGTCGGGTATCCTCAACTCGCCACAACGGGGCCCGAGCACCGGCATTGGCCTCGCGTGCGGCAATCGCAACTTCTCTCCACGTTGCAGCCGACGCAGGAGCTGTCCCGCTTGGGTTCTGGCTTCGGTTGTCAGTGGAGGTGTTTTCACCACACCGTGCAGCCACACGAGGGGGCGGTCGACCCAGCTCGCTCGCTTAGGATATGTCGGATTTGGCATACGTCAAGCGTCGATTGCGACGGGGGCGACGACTGCCCGGTTGGCGCCAGGGATGTGCATGCACCATCAATGGCTGCTGCCCGCTTCGAGGGCCGCGCCGTTCTGCTGCAGGCATCATCGGATCTTTGCTTTCCGGCCGACTACCGCCGCCCCGCCCGCCCATACCGCGACTCCCCGGCCCGCCGCGCGTGCGGACTGCGGTCCACTCGCCCGATGGTCTTGGCCACTGGCCCGGTGCCGGCCGTGACCATCCCGGCCCCCGCCGCCTTCGGTGGCGCCGCCGTCTGGCGGGCGACTCCGCGCCGATCCGGCACCTCCGCATGCCCGCCCAGGCGGCGCGGCGTGGTGATGACGTAGGGGATGCGCATGGTGGACGGCGGACCGCCCTTGGCGACGGTGATGGCGAGGTGCACGGCGGGAACGGCGGGTGCTTCCGCGGCCTCAAGGGCCTCGGCATCGCCTTTCCTGACCAGCTTCATCGATCGCTTCATCGCGTCCTTATCGCGCCACTGTCGGTTCACTTCCTTCAATCCGCTCGATTCGAGCCGGATTCCCAGGCGCACCGAGGCACCCACGGTCGGCGTCGCAGATTCAGCGTCGCAGGCCAGCAGGAACACCACCTGCCGGTCGTGCGCGAGGCGGGTCAGGCGCAGCACGATGTTGCGCGGGAGCGCCGGCACCCCGTCCAGGACCACCAGCGCATAGGCCCCCGATCGCAGCAGGACATCGGCACACCACGGAGCCTTCGAGGGATCGGCCGGGCGGATCACGGCCAGCCGACTGGTCTCCAGCTCCGGTGGGGCGACGTACCCCTTGGCCGGCGCGGGCGTGGTGCCGATCGCGCCCGGTCCGCTGGACGACGGGCTGGCGAGGCGCGCCCAGTCGGCCGGCGCGAGGGTGCGCTGGGCATCCACGATCGCCACCCACCGCCCGGTGGCCAGCGTATGGGCGACGAGCTCGCGCAGCAGCGTGGTACGCCCCTGGCCCCGTGGGGCCTGCAGCTCCGACAAGCGCCCCCGTGGCAGTCCGCCACCCAGCAAGGCGTCCAGCGCCGCCATCCCGGTCGGCAGCGACGGGTCGTCACGCGGCCGCTCCCGCTCGACCACGGTGTCGAGGGCATGGCGCAGGGCATCGAGGGCAGCAGCAGGAGCAGGCATCGTCGTCACATCCGTCGGAGGGACAGGGGACGATACCGAATAAACACCGAATATCAAGCAAGGCGACAGTGGCGCCCGCGCTGTCGCGACGGTGGCCGTACGGCGAGTTTTGGGCATGACTACTCCTCCTCCGCCGCCGGTCGGCAGCATCGGCTGGGCCGACCTCACCGTCCCTGACGCCACGGGACTGAAAGACTTCTACGCGCAGGTCGCCGGCTGGTCGATCGTGCCGCTCTCGATGGGCGACTACGACGACTATGTGATGACGATGCCGAACAGCCAGACGGCTGTCGCTGGCGTATGTCATGCCCGCGGCAAGAACGCCGGCCTGCCGGCGGTCTGGCTGATGTACATCACCGTCGCCGATCTCGATGCCAGTCTCGCCGCCTGTCGCGCGTCAGGCGGCACGGTAGTGATGGAGCCACGATCCTCCGGTGGCACCGCGCGCTACGCCGTGATCCAGGACCCGGCCGGTGCCTCGGTCGCACTGTTCGATCCCGGCACACCAGCTACGACGTGAGCAACGCCGGCCTCTGGAGCACCCTCACCGAACGCACACGCCTCCGTGCGTTCGGTGTCGCCTCGCTGGCGGCGTTCGCGATGTCGGCGTGGGTGGGCAGCACAGGCGAAGTCCTCCGCACCGCCGCCTCACCGTTCGGCATCGTCTCGCTCGAACTGGCGGGCACGGTCGACGCCGCGCAGCGCATCTACGCCGCGTGGGGCGAGACGGGGCACCAAGCGGCGCAGTTCAACATCAAGATCGACTTCCTCTACCTGATCGCCTACGGCATCGCCCTCTCACTCGGCTGCGCCGTCGCGCGACTCTGGTGGGCGCGTCGCTCGGCGCCACTGGCACGACTCGGTGCACTCCTCACCTGGCTGATGTTCGTCGCCGCGTTCAGCGACGCCTGCGAAAACGCCATGATGTGGCACGCCATCCACGACACCACCAACGCGCTCTGGCCGATGCTGTCACGGGTCTTCGCGATCATCAAGTTCGCCCTGCTCGCGGTTGGCCTGTTCTACATCATGTTCGGCGCCTTCAGCCGCATCGGTCAACGACGATCCGCGCGCGCCTGATCGCAGTTCGATCGCTTACCGCAACAGCTAACAGCAATGGAGCGGAGGCCACGGAGCTCACGGAGTAGCTCCATCGGCGAGCTTCCGCTCTTCGCAGCCTTTGTGAACAGCAATGGGGGGGAGGCCACGGGGCTCACGGAGTAGCTCGGCAGGCCGCCAATGGTGCTTCGCGTCGCTCTGGTGACTTTGAGGTAAAAACAGTTCCCTTCCGTCACGTTCGTTGCGAAACGCGACCCTCCGAGTATGGAGCTACTCCGTGAGCTCCGTGGCCTCCCGCTCACATTGCGGTTAAGTGAGGTGGCGGCAAGCGAAAGCTCGCGAATGGCGCTACTCCGTGAGCTCCGTGGCCTCCCGCTCACATTGCGGTTAAGTGAGGTGGCGGAAAGCGAAAGCTCGCGAATGGCGCTACTCCGTGAGCTCCGTGGCCTCCCGCCCACATTGCGGTTAAGTGAGGTGGCGGAAAGCGAAAGCTCGCGAATGGCGCTACACCGTGAGCTCCGTGGCCTCCCGCTCATAGTGCGGTTAAGTGAGGTGGCGGAAAGCGAAAGCTCGCGGAGGGTCAGCGCACGGCGGCTCCGCGCCGTAAAATCCGGCACGGTCCCGTACCACCCCTCCCGCTTTTGAGTCGAGCCATGTCCCACGCCACACTCCCCGCCGCGCGTCGAGCCCTGCTCGCGTGTTTCGGCATCGCCGGTGCGCTGCAGGCGCAGTCCGCCGCCCCGCACGCCATGACACTGCGCGATTGGTATCGCGTGACGTCCGTCAGCCAGCCCGCCGTCAGCCCCGATGGCAAGCGCGTCGCCTTCACGGTGATGACCGTGCGCGAGGCGGAGAACAAGCGCCATCAGGAAGTGTGGGTGGCCGCCCTCGATGGCAGCGCACCGCAGCGCTGGACGTCGCCCGGCTACGAAAGCAGCGCACCACGCTGGACGCCCGACGGCACACACCTCGTCTTCAACTCCACGCGACCGAACGGCAAGGGCAACACCTGGGTGCTGCGTGCCGATGCGCCGGGCGGTGAAGCGGTCCAGATGCCGACCATGCCGTCCAGCGGATCGTCGCCGGCGAGCGGGCAGTTCGCTGTCTGGTCCGACGCGATGCCCGTCGACTCGAGCGCCAACACCCGCGATGTCTTCTCGCGCATGGGTCCACTGGCGCGTCCGCCGTTCGAAGCCATCACGATGCCGGCCGATCCAGCGCGTTTCGATGGCCGTCACTTCGTCGACCTGCCGTTCAAGTCGAACGATCGCAACTTCGTGCCGAGCCGGAAGAGCGCCAAGACGTATCGCCCGACGCAGTTGTGGAAGCAGGCGTATGGCGACACGACCAAGGTGCAGCTGACGCGTGATGCCTACTCGCATCGGTCGCCCGTCGTGTCACCCGACGGCCAGTGGGTGGCGTTCATTGCGGACTCGAAGCTGCGCGCCGACAGCGTGGTGGAAGCCGAGCGTGATTCGCTTGGGTTCCTGCCCTACGACAAGGTGCGCGATGAAGCGGAGCGGAACGAGTCGGATATCTACGTGATGCCGATCGCGGGTGGCGCGCCACGCAAGGTCGCCGACTGGATGGGAAGTGAGTCCGACCTGGAATGGTCGAAGGATGGCAAGAAGCTGGCGTTCATCGGCCGTCCTGCGCGTGCGAAATCCGCTCGCATCTACGTCGTCGACCTGGCCGGTGGCGCACCGAAGAACCTGCTCGGCACCTGGCAGTATGAACCGGATGGCATCACCTGGTTGTCCACCGGTGCGATTCGTTTCACGGCGTCGATCGGCGGTCGCGCTGCGATCCTCGACGCCGACATGAACGGCGGCGCACCGAAGGAACTGGTGGGAGGGCGTCGTCGCGCAACGAGTGTGTCGCTGAACGAAGCCGCCACCGTGATGGCCTACATCTCCACCTCCATGACCAAGCCGACGGAGCTCTACGTGTCGGACGGCAATGGCGGCAACGAACGTCAGGTGACGCACTTCAACGATGCGCTCAACAGCGAAGTCGCATGGAGTGACGCCGAGCGTTTCACGTACCGCAGCGTCGGCAACGTGGAGATCGAAGGGTGGTTGATGAAGCCGTACGGGTACGATCCGTCGAAGAAGTATCCAGTAGTGCTCTACATCCACGGCGGCCCGCACTCGCAGTACAACGAAGGCTGGTTCGATGAATTCCAGAACCTCGCCGCGCAGGGCATGTTCGTGCTCTTCACCAACCCGCGCGGGTCGAGCGGCTATGGTGCCGACTTCACGTACAGCACGCGCGGTCGCTGGGGCATGGAAGACTACGAAGACCTGATGAAGGCCACTGACATCGTGGCCAAGCGTGCCGACATCGACAGCACCAAGATGGGCGCCAGCGGTGGCAGCTACGGTGGCTTCATGACCACCTGGATCGCCACCAAGACCAATCGCTTCGCGGCCATCCAGACCGATCGCACGATCACGGAATGGACCTACTGGTACGGCGCCAGCGACGCGCAGGGCCTGACCGAATACGAGTTCTACGGCAAGCCGTGGGACAACCAGGCGCTGTACGATCGCCTGTCGCCGATCCGCTACGTGAAGAACGTGCGGACGCCGATGTTGATGGTGCAGAGCGAGGAAGACTTCCGCACCGCGATGGGCAGCGCCGAGATCTGGTACACGTCGCTCAAGAAGCGCGGCATTCCGGCAGAATTCGTGCGGTACCCACGCTCGACCCACGAGCTGTCGCGTGCCGGTGAGCCGTGGTTGCTGGTGGACCGCCTCGGCCGACTGCGTCAGTGGTTCGGGTACTGGCTGCAGGGCACGAAGGCCGCAGCACCCGTCGCCGGCCCAGTAGGCGCGTCCGGCCGATAGTGGGGTATCATTCAGCCGTGCCCATTTCTCTCGACACGCGCTGAATGACGAACATCGGTGAAGGACTGACCTTTTATGTGGTCTTCCTGCTTTCAACCACGCTGCACGAAGCCGCCCATGCGTGGGCGGCCAAGCTTGGGGGAGACCTGACCGCGTATCATGGCGGCCAGGTCTCGCTCGATCCGTTGCCGCACATCCGGCGCGAGCCGTTCGGCATGGTGATCCTGCCACTGCTGACGGCGCTCACGATGGGATTCCCGATCGGGTTCGCCAGCGCGCCGTACGATCCGGCGTGGGCGCAGAAGTATCCGAAGCGTTCGGCCTGGATGGCACTCGCCGGACCGGGCGCAAACCTGTTGCTGGTGCTGCTCTCGGGCATCGCGATCCGAGGCGGCGACTTCGCCGGCATCTTCAGCGCACCAAACCGCATCAGCTTCGGCCACATCGTCGGCACCGACGGCACGCCGGTGATGGAAGCGATCGGCTTCTTCCTCGGCACGATGTTCTCGATGAACCTGTTGCTGGCCGCGTTCAACCTGCTGCCATTTCCGCCGATGGATGGCAGTGCGGCCATTCCGCTGCTGGTGGGCGAAGAGAAAGGCCGCGTGTGGCAGAACCTGATCTGGCGCACGCCGGCGCTGAACTTCGTCGGCTATTTCCTCGCGTGGCAGGTCTTCGGCTACATCTTCAGCCCATTGTTCAACGGGTCGCTGGCGCTGCTCTATCCCGGTGTGACGTACGGCGCCTGACAGGATGACTCGCTAGATCGCGACTGGCTCGAGTGGCAGCACGGCATCATCGGCAATCACGAAGGTGCGTGCATAGTCCCGCTGATCGATCACACCGCCGCCGGTGAATTCACCGAATGCCGGCAGCAGACCGCCGCGAGTGCCGAAGGCGAAGCAGGGAAGGGTCAGGCGTTGTCGTGCGCGACCGCGCAGCTGCACCACTGGGTGGACGTGACCCGCCAGCACATATCCCGCCGGATCGTCGGTCGGGTGGTGATGCAAGGCGAATGGGCCCACGATCAGCGGCGCGTCCACACAACGGATGTCGAGCGACGCCGGCGGATCACCGGCGCGATAGTCGTGATTGCCGCGCACCAGTGTGATCGCGAGGTCGTGACGCGCCTGGCGCCAGCGCTCGAGTGTGTCGATGGTGCCTGGCGGCATGCTGGTCCGCGCGTGAAACAAGTCGCCCAGGATCAGCAGCTCGGCGGCCCCAGTCTGCGTGAGTAGCACATCGAGCCGATCGAGGCCCGCACGCGTGGTGCCGTGCGGCACAGGGACACCCAGCGCACGGAAGCTGGCCGCCTTGCCCCAATGCAGGTCGGCAACGACCAGCGTTCGTAACGATGGAATGAAGAGCGCGCGGTCGGCGAGCAGCTCGACGTCGATGCCGGCGAGGGAGATGCGATGGGTCACACGCGGAAAGCTACTGCCATCGGCCGTCGCAGAACGGAGTGGCATCGGCCGGAGGTGCGGGCCGATCTGTGCGGCGTGGATGGACGGCGTTACTCTGCGGTCTGCTGATCTACGCAGCTGATTTGTGTTGTCGCAATTCCGGTGCACGGATGCCACCGGCTACACCACCGAGGACGATCACATGAACGCCAGTGCCGCAGCCATCGCACCGAGTGACGAGGTGCAGGGCGACCCTTTGCGTGATGCGCTGGTGGATGCAGTCGGCGATGAATACGAGATCGTCCGACTGATTGGCCGTGGTGGCATGGGCGCGGTGTACCTGGCCCGTGACCGTGCGCTGGAGCGGCTGGTGGCGATCAAGGTGCTGCCTCCCGGCTCTGCGACCGACGCGGGCGTGCTGGAACGCTTCCGGCGTGAGGCGAAAACCGTCGCCAGCTTGCAGCACGTCGGCATCGTGCCGCTCTACGCCTTCGGCGAGCGTCGCGGCCTGTGCTGGTTCGTGATGGGCTATGTGCGCGGAGAATCACTTGGCTCGCGCATTGATCGAGAAACGATGCTCGACGTCGAGACCGCACGCACACTACTGGCGCAGGTGGCCGAGGCACTCGATCATGCGCACAAGCAGGGCATCGTCCATCGCGACATCAAGCCGGACAACATCCTCATCGATGACACCAGTGGCCGAGCACTGCTGACGGACTTTGGCATCGCACGCGCGGACACACTGCAGGCGGGCACGAGCCTGACGCAGGTTGGTGCGGTGATGGGTACGCCGCACTACATGTCGCCGGAGCAGGCCACCGCGGAACCGTCCATCGACGGGCGCAGCGACCTGTATTCGGTGGGGGTGGTGGGCTACCAGATGTTGAGCGGGAAGCTGCCCTTCGATGGACGCAGCTTCCGCGAACTGTTGATGCAGCACATCTCAGCCACGCCGGCGCCGCTGTCGTCCGTTGCTCCATCCGTGCCAACGGACCTGAGCGACGCCGTGATGCGTTGCCTGGAGAAGGACCCAGCGAAGCGCTTCAGTGATGGGCGGAGTCTCCGCACCGCAGTCGGTGGCTCGGCGTACGACGACGAGACGCTGACGTACGAATTGGCGGAGCTGCAGCAACTGGGCGCGACGTTCTTCCTCGTCACTGCCGTCAGCATCGCACTCGCACTCAGTGCTGCGCTGCGTGGTGGGCAGCTGCTCTCGCTGCCGACTTGGCTCTGGCTGACGCCACCGTTGCTGTACCTCGGGTACGGCTTCCAGATGCACGAGGCACGGAAGCGCGGCTACGAGTGGAGCACCATCCGACGCGTCGTGACACTGCCGCCGAAGTGGTGGTTCCTCTGGTGGCCGCGGAGCTGGCGGCGCGCGGGCGACGTGTACGAGCAACTCCCGGCATCGCTCAAGAGCGCTCGACTGATCACGGTGCTGCTGTCGTTCCTGCTGCTGGCCGAGGGTCCGCTGATGGCCTGGGCGACCGATCCCCGGCGGCTGGCGATTCGGGATCGGATCCCGGCGGCGCATGCGTATTTCTCGATGCAGTGGGTGTCGCGACTGGACTTGCTGGTGCCACTGGTCGCGATGATCGTATTCCTCCTGACACTTATCGTGTCGGCGCTGGTCGCCGAGGTGCTCGTGCGGCGTGCCACGAAAGGTGCCGCGTTGGGCTACATGGACCGGCGTCGGCTGACGTACAAGCCCACCGATTCCGCCTTCTGGCGCGACCCGCGAATCCAGCGCCTGTTCCGACCGCAGATGGCTGACCGACGGCCGAAAACGCCACAGGAATTCGTCTCGCAGATCCTCGCCGCCTCAGGCACACTGCCGCCGTCCGTCACGGAGAGCGGCAACAATGCGACGAGCGCGGCGCGACGGCTGCTGGATGCGATGACGGCGCACGAGCGCGAGCTGGCGCTGCTCGAGAAGGCCGCCCCGCGCGAGCAGCTCGAGCGGCTCGAGGCGGAAATCGTGTTGCACGAGTCGGAATCCGGCGACCCGGAGGCGGTCGCGTTGCTCGTCAACCAGCGTGATGCGTTGATGCGGTCACGTGAAAGAATGCTGCTCGTGACGGCGCGTCGAGACGACGCGGGTGCGACGCTCGAGGCGCTGTGGGCCAGCGTACGCAAGCTTGCGTCGTCCACCGATGCGGAAGCGGCCAATGCCATCGCGATGTCGATCAGTGACACCTGGCGGGCAGTCGAGAACGACTATCCGCTGCGGCGCACCGGATCGAACACCCAGCGCGCCACTGGTGCGCGGGTCGGCGTGCTGGTCGCGGTGGGAGCGATGCTGATGGTGCAACAGCAACCCGCGACGAATTCCACCGACGCGCAGGCCTTCCTGTCACGAGGCCAGCCCGACTCGGCGCTGATGGTGCTGGCCGCGCGGACGGACAGTGAGGCCAACACGCTAGTGCTCATTGGCCAAGCGCAGCTGCAGCGTGGGAGTCGTCCGGGCATCGCTACCCGTTTCAATAGTGCACGTCGTGCCCAGGCCGCTTTCAAGGTGGCGCTTCGGCGTGACTCGAGCCAAGCGGATGCGCTCGAGTCGCTGGCGTGGATGACACGACTGCTGACGCCGATCGCCGGTGGCGACCGATCCGAAGCCAACCGCCTCGTGCAGCGCCTTGGGCAAACGCACCCGTATCGTGCAGCGCTCATGCGTGGTCACTTCGCACGCGCTGACGGTCGCAACGCGGTCGCCGATTCGATCTTCACACAGCTGGTCGCGGCACACCCTGACAGCGCGCCGGCGTGGTTCGCGTTGTTCGACCTGTCGTATCACATCGGGAAATCCGACGTCGCACGTGACGCGCTGCGTCGCTACATCGCGCTCGCCCCATCGGATCGCGCCGCGCTCTTCCATCGCGGCGAGCTGGCGGCGGTGCTGGGCGTCGACCTCGTCGAAGGCGAGGCGGCGCTGCGCGAGTACGTGAAGGGGCCCTTCCTGCCGGCCATGCCACCCAAGGGACAGACCTGGTGGCGGCTGGGGCAGGTGCTCGAGAAGCAGGGCAAGATTGCGGCGGCGCGAGAAGCGTATGTGCAGGCGGTGGCAGTCGATGGTCGCGACAAGGACTATCGTGGCGCGTTGCAAGCGCTTGATGCGGCGCGCGCGGCGCGGGACTGACGCGTTGTGGCGTGCGACTCTGCCACACTCGCGCTGGTGACGGCGGTGGCGTAAACGCCTGCGGAAGCGTCGGAGGTGGCTTCGTGACATTACCGGACAGGTGCACGACCGTGACAGAGTGGTCATGCTGTGGTCGCTAGTGCGAACCCAAGTTCACCGGCAAGTCCACGATGGTGTGGACGGCGACCTCCCCTTCGCCGGTGCACACGTTCATGCGCGTCGTTGTTCCCCCTGTCATCGTGGGTGACAGGATCTGCCGCATTGTCTCCCCAGTTGCGTCACTGCTCGAAGTTGAAGAGTGGGCCGGCGCCTGGTGGGAGCCGAGTACGATACAACTGACCATCGCAAGCGAGGCTACGGCGGCGCCGGAGTCGCTGCTGCGTGATCTCGGCATCCCGCTGTCGGACTGTGTCGCAACCGAGCCGCGGCCCGCGCAGCGCGAGATCGAGGCGTCGATGATGACGCTGGATCCCGATCGTCCCGCGAACATGCGCTTCGAAGACGAGGTCGTACGGCGACTCGGCACACCGAAGCGGCGAAAGTATCCCGGAAACGCGCGTTTCCGACGTGGAGTGCCACCAGCGCCAGAACCAGTGGAGGATCCGCTGGAGCGCAGGCGTGCGACGCGTGTCGACCCAGATGGCCCGCGGCGACGCGCCACCGACGCTCCGCCGACCGACGCTGCCGAATAGCAACGGTGCTGGCGTTCGGGATACGACCACGTGACGCGGACGATACGCGACGTGCGGAAGAAAGAGGTGTTGCCAACCGATACTGCGTCGGCTGCCCGGTGGACTCCCCGCCGGGCACTGCCTCCTGCAGCAGGCGCCGACGCCGCTGAGTGTCACCGGCTCCCCACCGCCACATGTCGTCCTACCGTCTTCCGTGCCGCGGCAGCGCGTTCCTCGCGCTGAGCATCGCTGCATCTCTGTTTTCACTCCCTGCGTTCGCGCAGCAGGCGCCCACCGCTTCTGCTGCAGCGCCGACCGCGGGTGCGCGTGGCTACCTGAATGGCCAGGTCGTGGACAAGACGACCGGACGGCCACTCGCTGCCACCAACATCATCCTCGTTGGCACGGCGCTGCGCACGCAAACCGACCTCGATGGTCGCTATCGACTGCCGGTGCCAGTCGGCACGTACGCGGTGCGCGCCTTCAGGCTGGGGAACACGGCGTCACAACAGGACGACGTGCGCATCGTCGCAGGCCAGAGCAGCACGGTGAACTTCGCGCTCGGCAATGCGGTCGTGCAGCTGCAGGCGGTTGCAGTCACGGCGGCGCCGACGAAGGCGAACTCCGAGGATGCGCTGCTTGCGATGCAGAAATCGGCGTCACGGGTGTCCGACGGGATCAGCGCGGAAGCGATCAAGCGCGCGCCGGGCACGAATGCCGGCGATGCAATCGTCCGCGTCACCGGTGTGTCGATCGTGGACAGCCGATTCGCTGTCGTGCGTGGACTCTCGGAGCGGTACAGCAACACGCTGCTCAATGGTGTCGAACTGCCGAGCCCTGAGCCGCAGAAGAAGATCGTCCCGCTCGACATCTTCCCGTCGTCGTTGCTCGAGTCGATCGTCGTGAGCAAGACAGCCACGCCAGACAAGCCAGGCGATTTTGCCGGCGGTTCGGTTGAGGTGTCCACGAAGGAGTTTCCGAACACCGCCGTTGCCGATGTGAGCTTCACCTCGGGGTACAACTCGGCCTCGACGTTCCAGCGGATTGCGCACCTGCCGCAGCGCGGCATCGACTACCTGGGCTTTGACGCTGGAGGACGGCGCCAGCCGCCGTCACCGCTGCCATCGCAGGGCGATGCGACCAGTGCCAACGAACTGTTCGCGGAAGGGCTGCGAAACGTGTGGACACCCAAGCCCACACCGATCGTGCCTAATTTCGGCGGCACGGCGAATTTCGGTGGTCGCTTGGGTGGCGACAACGCGCCGTTCGGCTACGTGATCTCAGCCAACTACAATCGCCAGACCGACGCGACTCCGAATCGCTTCTTTCAGAATGTGTTCCTGCCTGAGGGCCTGGCCGAGAATACCTCCACGGTATCGCAGGCTAACACACAGGTGGACCTCGGCGGCATCGCGAACTTCGCAGTGCGACTGGGTGGCTCGAACAAGGTCGGGTGGAAGAATCTCTACACGCGGAATGCCGAAGAGCTGGTTTCCACCGCGTCCGGTTTCTCGCCCGCCAATGGCTCCGACGCCGAGAAGCGCGTCTACCAGGTGCGCTATATCACGCGCACCTTGCTGCAATCGCAGGTCAGCGGCGACCACCTGATCAGCCGGCTGCTCGACTCGCGCCTCGAATGGAAGGCGACGATGGCGGTCGCAAAGCGCGATGAGCCGGAAAACCGCTCGCTGTCCTATCAACGCTCGTCCACTGACTCGACATTCCAGATGTTCCCGAACGTGCCTGGCAGCACCTTCTGGGTGCGGTACCTGCGGGATGAAGTGCGGACCGGGCAGGTCGATTGGAGCACGCCGATCGCGCGCCTGCTGGGTGACGGGTCGCTGGTGAAGGTTGGTGCGCTGCTGAAGAACCGTTTCAGGAGTTTTGACGGCAACCTCTTCACGACCAACCTCGATGGTGTGGCGGTGACCGAGCCCTGGCTCCGGCTGCCGCCCGAGCAGGTGTTCTCGCCTGAACTGCTCGGTGGTTCGCTGCTGCGCCTGCGCCGCGACGGTGCACGCACGCTGCCGTACGAGGCGCAGGACAACATTCGCGCCTATTACGCGATGCTCGACGTTCCGATCCGCTCGTGGATCCGGTTGGTCGGCGGCGTCCGTCGCGAGGACTGGTCGCTCGACATCTACAACCTGCGGAAGGACACGCTGCCGCCGGCCACCACGCGTCGCAACAGCGACCTGCTGCCGTCGGCGAATCTCACCATCAAGCTCAGCGACCGACAGAACCTTCGCCTGGCGGCCTATCAAACCGTCGCGCGCCCGGATCCGCGCGAGGTGACGACTGACGCCTACGAGTCGGTGGCGGGCGACTGCTCCAACATCGGCAACCCGGCGCTGCAGCGCACCTCGATTCGTAACGCCGACGTGCGTTGGGAGCGCTACCCGCGTGCCGGCGAAATCATGAGCGTGAGCGGCTTCGTCAAGCGATTTACGGATCCGATCGTCGAATTTCTGGGCACCGATTCCGGCAACTGCTATTTCCGCCCTGCCAACGCGCCGACGGCGCAGCTGCTCGGTGCCGAGTTCGAGTTCCGGCGCGGGCTGAGCTTTCTGCCGGGGTGGCTGAAGCAGGTGTCGGCTGGACTGAACGTGACAATGGTGCAATCCGAGGCCAAGGTCGCCATCAACGCCGATTCGACACGCACGCTGCGTCTGCAGGGGCAATCGGATCAGCTGATCAACCTCAACTTCCTCTACTCGCGCCCGGATGGCATGGAAGTCAGCCTGCTCGGCAACTACTTCAGCGATCGGGTCTACCGCTATGGCGATGTCGTGCAGGATGTCGTTCCGCGCGTCGTGGCGGATGTGGTCGAGCAGGGGCGATTCAGTCTCGATGCGAAAGTGCGTCGCCGCTTCGGGCGGATGAACGTCTCCCTCTCGGCTCGCAACCTCACGGACAACGAAGTCCGGTATACGCAGCAGAGCGACAATGGGAAACTGCAGGTCGGCTATCTCCGGCCCGGTGTCAACGTCAGCCTCGGAATCGGTTATGCGCTCCGTTAACCACGCGCGCACGCGGCAGCGTGCCGTCGCCGCGTGCCTCCTGCTTGCGCTGGGACTTTTCTCCGGTTGCGCCGACGGATTTGCGCCGCTGACGGCAGCACCGGCGCCGCAGGAGCTGTCGGTGGCCGTCGTGCGACCAGGCTCGGTGCGGCTGACATGGAAGCCTGTCACGGCCACGACTGGCAGCGTGCGCTCGTACATCGTTGAGCGCCGAACGGCGATCGCGGGGGAGTTCGTCGAAATGGCGCGTGTGTCAGCCGTTTCCAATGGGGAATTGCAGTGGTTCGACACCGACGTGCTGCCGGAGACGATCTACGGATATCGCGTCGCGGCGCTGACGGATCTCGGTGATCGCTCACCGCCGTCCGTGATCGGTGGCGTGGTCACGCCGCCGCCGCCCGGGATTCAGATCGTCACGACATCGGTGGTGACATCGAGTGAGTCGCTCGATCCGGATGGCTATCAGGTGGTGATCGCCGGGCCGGACACCATACGCGCTGTGTTGAGTCCGAGCAC
Organism: uncultured Gemmatimonadaceae bacterium; assembly: GCA_963740355.1. Classification (GTDB taxonomy): domain Bacteria; phylum Gemmatimonadota; class Gemmatimonadetes; order Gemmatimonadales; family Gemmatimonadaceae; genus JACMLX01. The sequence continues at coordinate 1,669,638 of CAVUDW010000003.1, read as the reverse complement.
CACGCGCCGATTCTCTCCACTGCGCCCAGGTGCCTACACCGTCACGCTCAGTGGACTGATCGACCGGTGCGCCGCCGCCGCCGCGGTGCAGCAGGTGGTGGTCACCGACACGATGGCCACGACCATCACGCCGGTGTCGTTCGCCGTCACCTGCAAGGATCCGAATCGCGGTGAACTGACGGTGATCACCACGGTGACTGGTGACAGCCTCGACGACGGTTGGTCGATCGACGTGCTTGGCCAGGCAGCCGACACGACGCTTCCGCCGTCACAGCGGGTGTTCTCGGCGCAGCGCACACAGACCACCGGTGCGCCGTCCACCAGCTTTGCCAATTTGCAGCCCGGGACGTACAACACCAACATTCGGGACATCGCCTCGAATTGCACGTTGCAGGGCGGCGCACCGCAGCGGTCGACGACGGTGACGAAGTTGGGCGTAGCCACGGTGAACTACGAGATCGTGTGCGTCGGTTCCACGCCACCACCCGCGCCGCCGAGTGCGGCGCCGTTCATCTGGCGCAACAAGTGGACGCCGCGTGGACCGGCGCCTGGAGCCAGCGTCGTGCTCGAGACGAGCCTCGACCTGACGGCGCGCGCCGGCCAGGCCGTGAAGGGTGTGCAGGCGAGCATTCGCTACGATGCGTCCGTACTTCGGTTCGAATCGGAGGACATCGGGCAACTGACCCAGTTGATCGTGAACGGTTCCGCGCCGGGACTGATCACGTTCATCGCGTCGACGCCAGGCAGCGCCGCGCCGCGCACAGGTTTGGTCAGTCTGGCGAAGTTCAACTTCACCGTGATCGGCGCTGCCAGCGCGAAGTCTGCAACCATCACCTCAGGACTACTCGCCTCCTCGCCGACTCCGTTCCAGGATTCGGTGCAGGTGGTGGAAGACACGCTGACCGTCGGCGGCGGTGGCGCGACGACGAATCAGCCTCCGGTGGCGCAGTTCACCGGGCCTGCGACGGCCACGGTCGGCACGCCGGTGAGCTTCAGCGGTGCCGCATCGACCGATGCCGATGGGTCGATCGCGAGTTATGCATGGACGTTCGGCGACAACACGACCGGTACCGGGGTGTCGCCGTCGAAGACGTACACCGCTGCCGGCACCTATAACGTGTCGCTGACGGTCACGGACAACCGCGGCGCGACTGCGTCACGCACCGCGTCGATCACCGTCACCGGCGCGGGCGTCCCGCCTGCAACAGGCGCACCCGTGGCGCGCGCGAACGGTCCGTACGCGGCGCAGGCTGGTGCACAGTTCACACTGTCGTCGGCTGGATCGGCCAATGCGGCGAGTTACAGCTGGGTCCTCGGTAACGGACAGACCGCGACCGGTGCCTCACCGTCGGTCAGCTACGCCGCGGCGGGCACCTACACGATCGTCCTCACAGTGACAAGCGCCAGCGGTGCCACGGCGACATCGCAGGCGACAGCGACCATCAGCGCGCCGCCGCCACCGACCAACACCACTCCGCTCGTCTGGCGCAACCTCGTGCAGGCGTACGACATGGCGAACAACAGTATCGCGCTGCAGATCGTCTACGACCTCAATGCCAACGTGCCTGAAACCCCCGGACCGGAAGCGTTGCGTTCCTTCGTCGTCGACTCGCTGAAGTGGGATGCGTCGAAGTTGCAGTTCCTGTCGATCAACTACGGTCCGGGCATGGTGGACGTCGCGACCAATCAGACGGGCGCATCGTCGGGACGGCTGGCTCTGCGTGCGTCAACGACCCCTGGACTCGACCAGGGCAACCTCGTGATCGCCACCATTCGATTCCGCCCGATCGGCACTGCTGGGCAGACGGCGACGACGGCCACGTTCCTCGGCCCGCTGCTCGGCACGACGGCGACGAATTCCTTCTCGTATAACGCGAAGACCACGATTCTCGAAGGGCAATTCACGATTCCGTGAGCGCGGGCGGCGCGGATACGGGAATCAGACTTGGCTGATACATACGCCTCAATAGTGCCGTTACTGCGCGATCCGATCCTTACGCGCGCTCCTGAACAGGAGCACCACGTCGCCCCGTTCGCGCGGCGTGTGCCACTCGGCACGAACGATTTCCACCTGGTCAGGAGATTACTCGCATGGCAGTCACCACCGGACGCGCGCAGGTTACGCGTCGATTCGCCTCGGCCCTCGTTGCGATGAGCACTGTGTTCATCAGCGCGTGTGCGTCCGAGAAGGGCGTTGCGCCCGTCGTACCTGGCGAGGCACCAACGGCGCAGTTCCGTCCGTTGGCCTTCACGGCAGACATCAACACCAACACCGGCAAGATCACGATCGCATCGCCGACGGCCAGCACGGCCAACGCGCCGACGTTGTCCACCGGTGGTGCCGAATCACCGAACCTCTCGTTGCTCGGCGGCGAAGCGGTACGCCTGATTCCGTCGAACTACCAGGCGTCTGCAGTCGGTGCCTTCGCACCGGGCAAGATTCGCGTGACGTTCGACGTGCTGATCGAGAACAAGCTGCCTGGCGTGAAGTTCATCACGCCGACGTGGCCGGTTGCACCGGCCGCAGGCGTGATCCTCTTCCCGCTCGACTACGTCGTGACGACCACCCCGGGTGGCGTGACGGGCGGCGACGGCAACGAAGTGATCGTCGAGCAGCCGCGTTTTGGCGCCGTTGCGCCGTCGATCGACTGGAGCGGCACCGGTGCAGCTGGTAGCGGCGCCCCGTACAGCTTCTTCAATGACACCGATTGTTCGCTCGCGACGTCGAACGACTGCTTCCGTTGGGAAGCCTATGATGCCGAGATCCAGCCGCTGACGACGTCGTCGGTGCGCACGATCGGCTTCGACATCGACGCCACCGTTGGACAGTTCCGTACCCGCATGATCGTTGCCGCCGACCTCGCCGCCGCTGGCGTCGTGGCCCCGGGCACGGTTTCTGGTGCCGTGACGTCCGCAGTGCGTGGCCCGCTCTCCGGCGTGATCGTGACGTCGAGCTCAGGCCAGACGGCAACCACCGATGCAGCGGGCGCCTACTCCCTGGCCGCCGTGAATCCTGGTTCGCGCACGATCACGCTGTCGAACCTGCCGGCTGGTTGCACCGCGCCGTCCGCGCAGACGATCGCCGTCAGCTCGGGCGCAAACACGGTTGCGAACTTCGCCGTCACCTGCAGCGGTCTCCCGGGCACGATCTCGGGCACGATCACGTCTGACAACGCTGGCGAATTGCTGCCGAACGTGACCGTCACGGCTTCCACCGGTGGCTCGGCTGTCACCAGCGCAACGGGCGCCTACAGCATCACCTCCGCTGGCCCAGGTGCCGGCACGCTGACGCTCAGCGGCCTGCCGTCGGGCTGCGTTGCCCCGGCATCGTCCTACACGCTCGCCAGCGGTGGCACCGCCACCAACAACATCGTCGTGGACTGCCCGGTTCCGCCCACGCCTGGCTACCAGTACAACACGACCTGGACGAACCTCGCCGGTGGTGAAATCGCCGTCGATGTGCGCATCGACATGCGCACGTTCAACCGCGCTGACATCGCTGACGTGACCACCAGCGGCGTGACGGGCGACCCGATCGTCGGTGCCCAGATCACGGTCGCCTACGACGCGACCAAGCTCGTGTTCGTCCGCGGCGACGATCCGATTGCGAACCCGCGCATCACGGCTGCGCCGGTCATCAACGGCAGCGTGGCTGGACAGGTGCAGGTCCTCAGTGGTGCAACGGGTAACGGCATCACCGGCAACGTCGGTGTCGTGCGCCTCGTCTTCACGCGCGCCGCTGGCGGCACCACGGGCACGACGGTTGGCACCACCACCACGCTGCAGGTGATCTCGAGCCGCAATGCCGGCGCGACGGTCAACATCCTGCCGAACGTGGTGAACACGGAAGGCACGTTCGTCCTCCCGGCTCCGCTCCCGTAATCCCTGCGCGTTCCTGACCGAGTGCATGTGGTGCGGCGGCTCGCTGTGCGCCGCACCACACGCACCGACAGATACACAACCCCACTGGAGCTCGATCACTCATGAAGTTCATTCGCACCATTCCGAAGCTCGCGGCGCTCGTCGCGGCGTCGGCGATCGGTCTGACGGCCTGCTCCGATGAGCAGTCCACCGGATCCATCGCCCGCCAGACGAATCTGCCTGTGACGCTTGAAGTCTCATCGCAGACGGCCAAGCGCGGCGAGCGTATCGCCGTCGCAGTCAAGCTCGACGCAGCACCGGGCACCGTTGGCGGTGTGCAGGGCGCCATTGAATTCGACGAGACGCGCCTGCGCTACGTTGGCCAGTCACCGACCGGCGATGCCATCACGGTCGCCAACGCCAAGGGCGCCACGAAGGGCAGCTTGCGCTTCATCGCTGGCAACCCGATGGGTGTCACCGGCCGCGTGGCACTGTTCGTGTTCGAAACGAAGGCGGAGAACTACCTGCCGTCGCTGCGTTACGTGCACCAGACGGCCGCCAGTGCACTCGGCAACGTGCGCACGATGCCGGCAACGGTCGCCGGAACGACGGTCAGCACGTCGCTGATCGTGCCGACCGATGCCGTCATGATGACGATCGCGGATTGGGCCGCGCGTCTTCTCCCGGCCGGTGGCAAGAATGGCGCAGTGGCAGCCGCTCCTGGCGAGTATGCACTGAACCTGCAGTACGGCGACGTGGACTTCAACAACACGATTGACCTGAACGACTTCCTCTCGGTTGCCAACGCCGCCGTGGGAAATGACCAGATCATCATCGGAACCAATGGACCGGCGATCGACGTCGACCTGGTGATCGCGGGCAACGTGTTCCCGACCAACGCTGCCGGCGCTTGCGGTACCGAAGCTGACGGTTCGCGCGTACTCGACCTGAACGACTTCCTTGCAGTTGCCAACCGCGCGGTCGGCAACCCGGAGACGTGCGCCGGTACGCTGATCCCCGGCCGCGGTCCGCAGGCCACCAACCGTGTCGTCGTTCCCGCCGGAACGCTGTCGGGCACCATCAGCTGGACGAAGAACAACGTCTACCAGCTCGATGGCATCGTCCGCGTGGGTGATGGCGCAACGTTGAACATCCAGGAAGGCACGCGCATCGAAGGCAACACGGCCGTGAATCCGTCGGCCCTGTTCGTCGAACGTGGCGGCGCGATCTTCGCCGTCGGCACGCAGAACGAGCCGGTCGTGTTCACCTGCACCGGTACCAAGGTACCCGGCTGCTGGGGCGGTCTCTGGATCTCGGGCAAGAGCACGGTCAACACACCGGGCACCATTGGCGCATCGCCGGCCTTCGCTGCACGCACGGGCGCACAGGCGCCAGTCCCGGCCGATGCCGGTGGCTGTAACCAGCAGGTTGCCGAAGCTGGTGGCGCACCGACGTACGGCGGCTGCACGCCGAACGACAACAGCGGTCGCCTGAGCTATGTGCGCGTGGAATACGGCGGATTCATCGTCGCCCCGAACCGCGAACTGAACAACCTGACGCTCGCCGCTGTCGGCAGCGCAACCCAGATCGACCACGTGCAGGCTCACGGTGGGTCGGATGACGGCGTCGAGTTCTTCGGTGGCACCGTGAACACGAGCTATCTCGTGATCACCGCCAACAACGACGACGGCTTCGACGGCACCGGTGGCTTCACTGGCCGCGCGCAGTTCGTGATCATCCAGAACGACCAGGCCGACGTCACGGCCACGGCGGATTCACGTGCGATCGAAATGGACAACTGGGACTCCTCGAACCAGAACCTCCCGCGCACCCAGCCGTTGATGTACAACTTCACGATCATCGGCAACCTCGTGAACCGCGCCTCGACCGCAGCGATGATGTTCCGTCGCGGCACGGGCCCGCGCCTCGCGAACTCGATCATCGATGGCTGGCCGGCAGCGGTGTCACTCCGCGACGCCTTCACCTGCTCGGGCTTCGGCACCGGCAATCCGCAGGTGCTGAGCACGACGTTCATGGAAGTGACGTCGGTTTCGAGCCCGGTGGACAACTCCGGCTCGAACCTGCCGCCGACCTGTGCGCCAGCAACGACCGTGGCCACCGATCTCGCGACGGGCAATGCCGCCGAATCCGAGTTCCTGACCGGTCAGGCCGGCTACCGCGTCCGCAACACGTCGGGTGGTGTGCTCGGCATCGATCAGGTCCTGCTCGACGGCCGCAACACCCTGCTGCCCGACTGGCGCATGCGTGCGACCGCAGCGGGTGGCTCGACGCCGACCGAAGCCGGTACGGAAACGGTTCCTGCTGGCATGGTGCAGACGAACTATCGCGGAGCAGTCGGCGTGCTGAGCGCTGGCCAGATCCCGTGGTACTCCGGCTGGACGCGTGCCTTCACGACCGCGACCACACCGTAATGATCCACCTTTGAAGGTGCAGTGATCGTATGCGAAGTCGAATACCGAAGTCCGTACGATCCGCGATCGCCGCCGCGCAATTTTGCGCGGCGGCGCTCGTGCCTTGTGTGATGGCGGGTTGCGATAGTGCGACCGCGCCACCTGGGCCGCCGTATCTGGCAGTCGTCACCAAGCTCACCACCTGGCCAGGCGCGTCCGCGCCGCCCACCGTGACCTATCGGATTCGCGAAAGCACGGCTGGTGTGGTGTCGTTCGACAAGTCGCTGACTGTGGCGCCGAGCGATACGATCATCCTCCCGCTGAGCCCCGGTACGTACATCGTCGAGGCGAATGACCTGCCGGCGCGATGCGTGCTGCCGCGGGGCACCAACCAGCAAGGCATCACGCTCACCGAGAGCGACAACACCGGCATCATTCGATACCAGATCGAATGTCGCGGGCTCCTCAGCATATCGGTCATCGCCGATGGCTGGAACGTCGACGATGACTTCGTCTATCGAGTGCGGCGAAAGGACAACGGCCTCGAACGAACGGGGCTGACCGCTGGCAACGATACGATCACGATCGAGGATGTCGGGCCGGGCGACATCGAGGTGGATCTGGGTGGCGTAGCCGCGAACTGCATCATCGCTACCGATGGTGGCTCGCGGCAGCGCGTGAAGATCGACCCCACCGGCGGCGCTGCCGTGACGTTTCGCGTGCAGTGCTCCGATGTCGCCCATCAGCCGAAGCTGTTCGGCTTCACCAGCGGCTACACACAAGGTGCCAGCGTCTTCCAGTTCCGTGTCTTCGATCCCGACGCAGACCTGATCGGCTACTACTGGGACATCACCGACTGCGAAGGCAACAGTGTGTTGCCTGACAAGCGTGAGCGGGTACGTCTCAACCTCCGTGCTGGCCGCGGGGCGACCAACGACACACTGACAGTCGTCGGTGCGTTCGAGCTCGGCATCGACAATTCGGTGTTCGCAGGTCGGTGCACGGAAATTCGCGTCTTTGACGCGGAGGGCAACGTGAGCACCATCGCCACCCACCGCATCGGTTCCGCCACCGGCTCGCCACCGTCGGTGCGCTTCTTCAACGCCACCCTGCAAGGGCAGGCGTACGTGAGCAGCATCCTCGAGGCGAGCGACCCGGACGCTGACATCGTCGGGCATTTCGTGCTCGTGCGATTGCGGGACGGCGTGCTGGCACCATCAGATGGCGTACCCGACCTCGGATCGATGGACGCCTTGGGCTACCTCGGCCTCGACGTACCCAACATCCCCACCACTGGACGCATCAAATGGGACGACGTCTACTCGGTGATCGTGTACATCATCGACGCCAAGGGCAACGTGGCGAGGGTCGAGGACGATGACATCTTCAAGTAGGCACGCACGCTGCCGCGCGGGGATCCTCGGAGTCGCGCTGCCGTTGCTGCTCGTGGCGTGCGGCGGCGACGGGCCGGCGGCGAAGGTGCAACCGACCGAAACGAAATGCAACGGTGCAACCATCAGTGTTCGCGCCCTTGCCCCGCTTGAGCGGGTGGTGCTCTCGGGCAGTGACGCCGCGTGTTTCGCCCTCGAAGGTGGTGACCGTGAGTATCTGGTCGTACCGCAGATCACGGGGGCCACGCTGCCCTATGGCGGCTATGGGTTCCGACTCGGTGATCCGTCGGCGGTGGTGGCGCGCGTGGAACCGAGCGACTTCGATGTGCCGGCCTGGTTGCGAGTCGCGCAAGGCACGGCTTCGCCAGACGCCGCTCCAGATGCGCAGTCACGCCTCGATGCGCTGATGCGCCACCGTGACGAGGCGTGGCGCGGGGGCGCCGTTCCAGCGGCCGGCGGCGTACAGCTGCGCGCGCTGCAGTCGGGCGCGCAGGTCGATTCAACGCGCAACTTCAGCGTGCTCAACACACTCGACGCCACGCCGAAGTACAACACCGTTGGCGCGCGGCTTCGGTTCTCTGGTGCGCGGGTCCTGTTGTACGTCGACACCCTGGCGGCTTCCGCATTCACCGATGTCGAGCTGACGGGCATGGGTGCCCTCTACGACGAGCGACTGGCCCCTGCCGTCATGACGGCGTTCGGCGACGGGTCGGATATCGACGCCAACGGCAAGCTGATTTTCTTGCTCACGCCAACCGTGAATTCGATGGTGACGGCATCGGCATGCGCGACGAGTGGGTTCGTGCGCGGCTTCTTCTACAATCATGACCTGAGCAGCGTCGCCAGCACCTCCAATCGCGGCGAAGTGTTTTACGCCTACGTCCCAGACGAAAGCGGACGTTGGAGTTGCAGCCACACCAAGGCGGACGTGCTCGCGAACCTGCCCCCAACCTTCGTGCACGAGCTGCAACACCTGATCTCGTTTGGCGAACATGCGGTGGAGCGCGGCGGCACATCCGAAGAGACCTGGCTCAACGAAGGGTTGAGCCACATCGCAGAAGAACTCGGCTCACTGACCTACGAGACCCGTTTTCCAGCGCCGAGTGGTCGCACCAATCCAGCGTCGATCTTCCCTGACTCCGCGACGCCGTACATCAACCCGAACCTGCTCTACTCGTACCGGTACCTCTTCTCCAGTGCGCAATACTCGATCACATCCTGCGCGCCCGGCACATTCTGCTCTCTGGCGGAACGTGGCGGTACGTGGTTGTTCCTTCGCTGGATCGCAGATCACGAAGGCCAGACGGTGTTCCGCCGCGTGGTCGAGACGAACCTCACGGGGCGTGCGAACCTGGAAGCCGTGCTCGGAAAATCCACGGGCGCATTGCTGGGTGACTTTGCAGTGGCCGTTTCCACTGACAGCGTCGTTGGTGTCGCGCGCAGTACGACACCAGCCGCCCTGCGCTTCTCGAGTCGCAACCTTCGGCGGCTCTACAAGTCACTGTTCGACGGGTACGGAATACTGGGTGGCGTGGGCCGACCATTCCCGATCGAGCCACTGCCACTCTCCAGCGGGAGCAGTGTCACCGGGACGATGCGGCCCGGTACGTTCCTGACGTACCGCCTGCGCACGAGCGCCGGATCCTCGAGCGCAGTCCTTCGCTTGCTCGCAGTCGATGGTACGCCGTTTCCTGCAGCCAGCGCCGCGCAGGTATCCGTCGTCCGGATGCCCTGAGTTGGCAGTCCTGCTCGCACGTTCGTAACAGTCGCGCCAGCGGTCTTACTGTTACACAAACTCGGTGAATGAAAATCGGCGCACTCCGAGACTCGGGAGTGTCGCCGATGCAGGCGTCACACGCTCCTTGGCGATAGTGACGACTGCAGATCGGCCAAGCCGATCTTCCGTCATTCACCACCATGTCCCACAGACTGCACGTCGCAGCGGCACGCCTGTCGCGCGCCGCTGCGCGCTTCGCACTGACGCTGCTCGGCGGCAGCGCCTGTGCCGCTGACAGCGCCACCGCACCAGCAATCGCCGGCCAGGGTATCACAGACCAGTACTCGTCGCTGGCGTTCACAGTGACCGTGGACACACGCTCGAACCGGATCACGCTCACACCGCCCACGGCTGCGACCGCGGCAGCACCGACGCTCGCGATCGCCGGTATCGCTGGCCCCGACCTATCCCTGCTTGGCAGCGATGCCGTGCGCATGCTGACGACGAACTACCGCGAATCGGCGGTCGGTGCATTCGCGCCGAACAAGGTTCGTGTCAGTTTCGATGTCGTGATCGAAAACCGTCTTCCCGGCATTCGGCTCGTGTCCCCTACATGGCCCCTGCCGCCTGCGCGAGGGGTGATCCTCTTTCCACTCGACTACGTCGTGACGGTGGCGCCAGGCGGTGTCGCGGGCAGCGACGGGAACAGTGTGGTGGTGACGCAACCTCGCTTCGGCAATGTGACACCATCCATCGATTTCAATGGCACAGGCGACGCTGGGAGTGGTGCGCCGTACAGCTTCTTCAATGATGCAGAGTGCGCACAAGCCAGCACCAGCGATTGCTTCCGCTGGGAGGCGTTCGAATCCGAGATCAAGCCACTCGGTCGATCCGGGGCCCGCACGGTTGGCTTCGACATCGATGCGTCCGTGGCGCAGTTTCGGGCTCGGATGATCGTCGCCGCAGATCTTGCTCCCGCCGCTGTGACGGCACGTCTATCCGGCACGGCATCAACTGCGACCACACGACAGCCGTAGCCGCTCGCCGTGGGACGACTCTGCGACCGGTCGTACTCAATCCCAGTTCGGCCCTAGCTTCGGCCAGAGGCTGACCAGCGACGCGTTGGGCTTGGTCGCGTAGAAGATCCACACACGCTGCTCTTCGGTCACGCCAAGCGGGTTCTCCACGATGCGTGCCACGTCGACAGACTGATACAGCTGCTTCAGTTGATCGACGGTCACGGAATCGGCAACGACGATTGCGTGTGCCCCAGTCGCGGTACCCGGACCCCATGCCCAGAAGTCGCCGGCGGTACTGATGGGGTAGGGAATCCCGGCCCGCTTTCGAAAGAACGCGAGCGCACCAGCACGACCGTAGTTCGCGCCGACGACTGTCAGGTCGGCGCGGGCGTCGGCCGGTAGACGCCTGACAACCGCGCCAACGCTGTCAGCGAGCTCGCGCCAGCCGAGCATGTCGGCGTAGTCCTGTGGCAGCTGTAGCACGTCACCTCTGTTCGTCTTCACCGCACGTCCGATGCCGATCGCTTCCGCATAACGGATCATCCCTGCGGCGTCGAAGGCTGGGACACCGATCGGCCAGACTACCAGCGCGCCGGCGAGCATCGCACCCGCCACCGCGACGGTCGTCGATCGGGACGAACGCGCCCAGCGTTCCAGCTGCAGCGCACCAACCACCATCAGCATCGGATACACCGGTGCGGCATAGTAGTCCTTGCCATGCAACACCAGCATCAGCAGCACCATCACCGCCGCCGCCACGACCGGCGCACGATCACGACTCGGCCCGCGCAACGCCCCGACCAGCGCGGCCGCGGCACAGATCCACGCGGCGCAGAGCAACGTCAGCTGGCCCGAAAGAAATTCCAGCGGTGACACCCGATCGAGTTGCGTCGCGCGCAGGGCCTTCATCTGCTGCAGAAAGGGCCAGTCGTGCATGACCTGCCCGCTGATGCTCGGACTGGCGATCAGCAGCGCCACCATCACGGCGATCCAGGGCCAGCGCGTTGCAAGCTGCAGACGGAGATCACGCACCACCAGCATCGTCACGACCACGCTGACACCGATGAAGGCGACGGAGAACTTCGTCAGCGCACCGAGGCCCAGCGCAGCACCGACCAGCAACCACCACCGTGGCTCGCGCTCGTGCGCCGCCAGTGTCAGCGCGGCCAGGGCGACCGTCGCCCACAACTGATCGAACACCACGGGATGCATCAGAACCGAGGGACGGATGAACACCGGCGCCGCCAACATCGCCAGCCAGGCGAACACACCGGCCCGTGTACCGCCGCCGAGCCGCCGCACGGTCAACATCACAACGGCCACGATGGCAGCACCCGCCATCGCGGCTGGCACGCGCGCGGCCAGCACTGATTCGCCGAACACCGCCCGCCCCGCCGCCGCCACCATCGCAATCAGCGGTGGAAACTGCATCCGGAAGAGGTCGAAATGATCAGCCATCGCGAAGTAGAGGAACTCATCGCGATTGAACCCCCAAGTGTCGTTCACCGTCAGCACGGGGAGCAGCAACCGCACCACGACCAGCGCGGCAATCAGGACATACGAGAGCGGAGGTGCGGGCGGCATGGACGCTCCGTCTTCAACCATGTCGACCCGTACGCTCATCATTACCCTCTCTCGAATTGTGCCGTCATGCGCTTCACGCGATCGACCAACTTCTCGGAACTCAACTTGGCGCGTGTGCGGTCCACCAACAGCGGGAACGCCAACGGCGTCGGTCGCGCCACGTCCATCAAGCGTACGGTGCTCTGCTCGAGACGTTTCAGCGTGGCGCCGATCCGGCTGGCTTCGAGCTGCCGCTCCAGCACCTCACGTTCCGCCTGCAGGAGCAAGAGGTTCTCGGGGTCGTACTTCGCAAAGACATCGTACAGCAACCCGCTCGATGCCTGCACCTGCTTCACTGACTTGGCCTGGCCGGGGAACCCCTGAAAGATCAGGCCCGCCACTCGCGCGATCTCGCGGAACTGCCGCCGAGCGAGTTCGGCGGCGTTCAGCGACTGCTTGATGTCGTGCAACAGGTGGGTGGTCGCAAACAGCCCCGACTCGAGCGCCTCCTCGATCGGAATCGGCTCCGGTGACAGGAGTTCGAATCCATAGTCGTTGCACGCGAAGCTGAAGGTGATCGGCGCCAGCTGCGAAATGCGATAGGCACAGAGCGCCGCCAGGCCTTCGTGCACTAGGCGGCCGTCGAATGGATAGATGAAGAGATGATGCCCCTCCTTCGTATCGACACGCTCGATCAGCAGCTCCGCCGGCGATGGAATCAGTGAACGCTCGGCTTGAAGCTGCAGGATGCCACGTACCGCGACCATCTCCGGACTGCGGTACTCGCCCACACGCGCTTCCTCCAGCTTGTCGCGCACCGCAATCGACAACTCGGTGGAAAGTGGCATCCGCGAGCCCTGCCAACTGGGCACGGCGCCGGACGAACTGCGCGCCTTCCGTACCCACGCCGTCATGTCCTTCACTCGCACGAACTCCAGCGCACGCCCGGCAAAGATGAAGCGGTCCTTCGGCTTCAGGCGGGCGACGAAACTCTCCTCTACGGTGCCGAGCCTGCCGCCGGTGAGGAACCGCACCGCCAGCGCCGTATCGCCGACGATCGTACCGATGCTCATCTTGTGGCGCTGGATGACGCGTGTGTCGCTGACGAAGTAGTGCCCATACTCGTTCGTCACGCGCGAGTACTCGGGGTAGGCCCGCAACGCCGCCCCGCCGTGCGTGATGAAGTCGAGCACCCAGTCCAGCTCCGCATCGGTCAACGCGCCATACGCGCGCGTGGTCTTCAACTCGGCCATGATCTCGGGCCGAGTGAAGCCGCCGCCGATGGCGCGCGTCACGAGATGCTGGGCCAGAAGGTCGAGTGGCCGATCGACGGGGTCGCGGCTCTCGATCTTGCCCTCACGAATCGCGTCGCGCGCGGCGGCCACCTCCACCAGCTCGAAGGCATGTGTCGGCACGCAGACGATCTGCGACACACGACCGGGTGAATGCCCTGAGCGCCCCGCGCGCTGCAGCAACCGGGCAACACCCTTGGGGCTGCCGATCTGCATCACAAGGTCAACCGGCGCAAAGTCCACGCCGAGGTCGAGCGAGGAGGTGGCGACGACGGCACGGAATCGGCCGCTCTTCAGCCCATCTTCCACGGACTGACGCTGCTGCTTGTCGAGGGATCCGTGGTGAATGGCGATGGTCTCGAACCACTCCGGACGTGCAGCCACGATCGACTGGTACCAGATCTCGCACTGCGATCGGGTATTGGTGAAGATGATCGCCGATTGCGCCGACTCGATCCGTTCGATCACCTGTGGCAACAGCTTCGTGTTCAGGTGCCCGGCCCACGGGAACCGCTCCATCGACTCGGGAATCAGCGACTCGACGATGATCTCCTTCGGCACGATGCCGCGCACCAGCACCCCGTCGTTCGCGGCGCCACTGGCATCACGCCCAAGCAGTGTCTCACATGCGATGTCGAGATTGCCGAGCGTCGCGGACAGTCCCCACGTCCGCAGAGTGGGGCAGAGTGCACGCAACCGCGCCAGCGCGAGCTCCACCTGCACGCCGCGCTTGGTGGCCATCAACTCGTGCCACTCGTCGACGATCACGCACTGCAGCGTCTCGAACAACGCCTCCTGATCCTCTCGACAGAGCAGCAACTCCAGCGACTCGGGCGTCGTAATCAACGCACTCGGCAAGCGCTCACGCTGCACCCGACGCACTTTCTCCGCGGTGTCGCCAGTGCGGGACTCGATGGTCCACGGCACACCCAGCGCGTCGATCGGTGCACGCAACGCCTGCTCGGTATCGGCCGCCAAGGCACGCAGAGGCGTGATCCACAACACCTGCAGCGGCGCATGCGCGCTGCGCTTCTTCTGCTTTGTGGCCGCAGGATTTGCCTCGAGCCAGGCGGCGAGTGGCCCCAGCCAGGCGGCGTATGTCTTGCCAGTGCCGGTCGCGGCATGAATCAGGCCGGATGAGCCCGCGGCATAGGCGCGCCACACGTCGCGCTGGAACGCGAATGGCTCCCACCCATTCCCCGCAAACCACCCGTCGATCGCCGCATTGAATCCTTCGCTCACGACTCCCCACACTCGGCGCGCAACATTGCCTTGATCGTGGCCAACGAGTCAGCGTCCTTCGGCAACTTGTCTGTCCGCCACCGGCTGATGCGTGGAAACCGCACGGCGATGCCACTCTTGTGGCGCGTGCTCTCCTGGATCCCTTCGAACGCCAGCTCGAACACGAGGCCCGGTGTGACCGTGCGCACGGGACCGAACTTCTCGAGCGTATTCTGCCGCACGTACTGGTCCACCTTCCGAATCTCTACGTCGGTCAACCCGGAGTACGCCTTCGCGAATGGTACCAGCGTCTCGTTGTCCCACACGGCAAAGGTGTAGTCGGTATAGAGGCCGGCGCGACGCCCGTGCCCGGACTGCGCGTACACGAGCACGGCGTCAACAGTGAGTGGCGTGACCTTCCACTTCCACCAGTCGCCAACACGCCGCCCCACACCATACGGCGAGACGCGACGCTTCAGCATCAGTCCCTCTGCGCGCTGGTTGCGCGAGTCGGCCCGCGCCGCGTGGATCTCGTCCCAGCTGGCAGCGGTGATGATCGGCGACATGTGCATGGTGCCACCAGTGGGCAGGTTTCGCACGAGTGCGTGAAGACCCGAGCGGCGCTCCACCATCGTGGCCATGCGCATGTCATGACCTCCGAGTTCCAGCAGATCGTACGTGATCATCGCACAGGGCACGTCGGAGAGCAGCTTCTTGCCGACAGTCTTGCGGTTGATACGACGCTGCAACTCGGTGAAGGGAAGGGGCGTGCCATCGCGCCACGCCACCAGTTCACCGTCGATCACGGTGCCGTCTGGCAGGAATTCCGCGGTCTGTTCGACCTCCGGAAATCGGCCCGCAAGCAACTCCTCGCCACGACTCCAGATCAACGTCTTGCCCCGACGCCGCACGAGCTGGGCTCGAATCCCGTCCCACTTCCACTCGACCTGCCACTCGTCCACGCCACCAAGCGACTCGACATCCTGCTCCAGCGGATACGCGAGATAGAACGGATAGGGCCGACTCCAATCAGCGTCATCGGTGTCGGGATGCATCAGTCGCGCATACCAATCGCCACTAGGCTCCCACTTGCCCATCAGGCGATGACTGATCGCGTCACCACTGACACCGCTCACCTGCGCCAGCGCGCGCACCAGCAAGCCATCCGACACACCCATACGGAATGAGCCGGTGATCAACTTGTTGAACACGAAACGCGCTCCACCACGCAACGTGCGCCAGATCGTGAGCAACGCATCACGCTGCGCCGCCGGATCCATCTGCCCGAGTGGCAACAGTTGTTGCTCGACCCAGTATGCGAGTGATGACTCGGCCGGCTCCTCCTCAGACTCCGGCACGAGCAACGAGATGGTCTCGGCCAGGTCGCCAGCCTGCGCATACGATTCCTCGAACAACCAATCCGGTACATCAGCCGCCGCCGCCGCCCACGCGCGCAAGTCGCCCGACCTGATCAACCGCTTCGGCCGGCGGCCAACGAGGAATGACACCGCCCAAGCCGCATCTGCGGATGACGCTGTACCGAAATACTCGACCAACGCCGCAACCTTACCCTGCGTCGCAGTGGTGCGATCGATCGCGTCGTACAACTCGGCGAATGCCTTCATTCGGCCGACTCGGCGCCCGGCGTGTTTCCCGATGACGCTGCATTGGGCAGCTGCGCGCCTGTCAGAGTGGCGTCAGCGCCGTCGCCCGATTCCGGTGCGCTGGTTGCATCCGGTGCGTCGTCACGCTCGCCCTCGTACCGTGTGGACAACGCATCGGCCGCCAACCCACGCTCCCGCAACCACCGTACCACGGGCCCGGTGAAGCCATGCGTCACCAGCACACGCTCGGCGCCGGTCGCGTCGATGGCGCCCAACAGCTGCGGCCAGTCGACGTGATCGGACAGGGTGAACCCGCGATCCACACTCCGACGCCGACGCGCACCACGCACCAGCATCCAGCCGCTGGCAAAGGCCGTGGATTGTGCCCCGAACTTGCGTGCCCAGGTGCTGCCATCCGCACTCGGCGGAGCCACGACCATCGCACCCTTTGCTTCGTTGCGCGCCGTCGTGGCATAACTCGTGTCAGGCATCGAGACGCCAGCCTCTCGATACAGCTCGGTCATGCGATCGACGGCACCGTGCACGAGGATCGGCCCGATCGTCGGATCGAGGCCGGCCAACAGCCGCTGCGCCTTCCCAAGGCCGTAGCCGAAGAGGAGCGATGTGCGACCCGCCGCGACATTGTCGCGCCACCAGGCGTTGATGTCAGCAAACACCGCGCGTGGCGCAGGCCAGCGGTAGATCGGCAAGCCGAACGTGCTCTCGGTAATGAAGGTGTGGCAGCGGACCGGCTCCCACGCATCACAGGTGGGGTCGGGGTCGGTCTTGTAATCACCCGACGCCACCCAGACTTCGCCACCGAGCTCCAGTCGTACCTGCGCAGAGCCGAGGATGTGGCCGGCGGGATGGAGGGAGACGCGCACACCGTTGATGGTGCGCACTTCGCCGAACGGAATACCCTCGACACGATCCTGCCACTGCCCAAGGCGTTCGCGCGACACCCCCACACCACGTTCCGATACGAGGTAGTGGCCGCATCCCCAGGTGAGGTGGTCGCTGTGCGCATGCGTGACGACCGCACGCGGCACAGGCCGCCACGGATCGATAAAGAAGTCGCCGGCCTCACAGTAGAGGCCGGAATCAGTGACACGAAGCATGCGAGAAGGCTAGGCGATGAAGAGGCAGTGCGTCGACTCGCACAGCTGATGAAACACAACGGCGCCGCTGACGTTCACGAATACGAGGTCGACGGCTTCGCCACAGCCCTTGTGCCGAACCCATTGGGGTACGAGGATCAGACATCGCCGGTCGGTCACCAGCCGGCCTAGTCCGCCCTTCAGCCGCATCGAGCCACTCCGCATGGCAGCGCCCGTCCTGTCCGATATCGAGATCCAGCGTGCCCTGAACCAGCTTTCAGGCTGGAGCCGCCGCACGAACGTGATCAGCAAGACCTTCACGATGCCAAGCTTCCCGGCTGGGATCGCCTTCGTGAACCGGATCGCCGATGCCGCTGAATCGGCCCAGCATCATCCGGACATCGACATCCGCTACACCAAGATCGCCATCGCGCTCAGTACACACGACTCCGGCGGCCTGACACAGAAGGACATCGACCTCGCCAACGTGATCGAAGGCCTGGCCGCTGGCTGACGCAGCGCGCGACTCGACAACGCGAACGCAGAAAGGGCCCGGTCGCATCGCTGCGCACCGGGCCCTTCGTCAACGACGCCGTTGCATCCACGTCCTGCTCGCCTCGCGGACAACGAGTCACCGACGCCAATTCAGGGCTGTCCCCGCTGCCGAAGCATCACGTCGCCATTGGTGGTGCTGATGTCGATGGGCGAGCCACCCGACCCAAGCGTGGCAAGGATCTGCTTTGCGGTCTTCGTGGTGATATTGCCGGGGAATCCAAGGTCGAGCTCACCGTTCGTGGTGCGCATGTTGAGCACCGCATTGAGCGTCGCCGGCAACTCGACCTTGACCGTGCCATTCGTCGTCTCGACCTGCAATCCGCTGCCCACCGCATCCATGCCAAGGTCGATGTCACCGTTGGTGGTGGTGACCTTCACCGCCTGCGTGGCACCGCGCACCTCGATGTCCCCATTGGTGGTGGCAATGACCATCTCCGAAGCCACCGACGAGATGCTGATGTCGCCATTCACCGACTCGGCGTCGAGCTTCACGCCGCGAGGCAACGTCACCGTGCCATGCACATTCGTCGACCCTCGCAGGAACGACGGACTCTTGTAGTTCTCGGTGTTGCCACCCTTGTAGTCAGCGGCGCTGCAGTTGGTGCCTTCGCCGTAGAGGACACAGGCAAGCACGCCGTCGCCCTGCTGCAGCACCTTCACTTCCGCCGTCGGCGCAAAGGAGTTCGAGCGTTCGATCACGAACTGGATCTCAGCGCTGTCACCCGTGCCCTGCCGAATCTCGAAATCTCCAGAGACGTTGCGCAGCCGAAGCCAGGTGTCGGCCTTCACCGGACCCTTCCAACTGAACGTCTCAGTGGTCGGCTTGCCGCGCACACAACCCGTGAGGGCCGCGACAAGGACAAACGAAAGCATGGCCGGGGTCCGGTTCCACATTACGACTACTCCAGTTGTTGGGTCTGTCCGAACCTACGCCTGCGCCATGAAGGATGTTTCGTACTCGGCTCTGGTGCGTGGCATCGCCAGCGCTCAAGAGGCGGCGAGCTGCGCCTCATCGATGCGGCGAATGAGGTCGAGCATACCCATGGGTGTATCCACGCGATGGGTGGGCGAGAAGGCCTCGAGTTCGCTGTAGGGAAACGGTCCCCACGCCGCCCAGACATCAATCATGCCAGCCGCACGCGCCGCAAGAATGTCATTCGGCGCATCACCGACGTAGACGGCACCTTCAACAGCCACTCCCAGCCGCTCCGCACCAAGCAACAACGGCTCCGGGTCCGGCTTGTGCTTGGTGGTGGCATCAGCGCCGATGATGACTTCGAAGGGATCGAGCAGGTTCACGTGCTCCAGCGTGATCCGTGCCATCCAATCACCCTTGCCGGTCACGACCGCGATGGGATGCCCAGCGGCCTGCAAAGCATCGAGCAAGCTCCGGATGCCATCGTACTCACGGACAAACGTCGCCAGGTTGTCGACCTGAAAATTGCGATAGACCTCGATCAACGCCTCGACTCGCGCGAGGTCGCCGGACTCCCACAGCATGAACTGCGCACGCAGCGGTGTGCCCATGCCACGCAACCACTCGCGCTCGCCGGGCACCTCACCGCCGATCGCGGCGTACGCAGCGCGCATCGATGCCAACAAAAGCGGGATGGTGTCTGCCAAGGTGCCGTCGAGATCGAACAGCACTGGGCGCGGCGCGCGTGTCGGTAAGTGTGTCATCGTGACGCAATATAGCGCGGCCTGCTATGTGCAGCGGGCCGACGGCACGAGGAGCACACCTGCGAGAATTCTCGCCCGACAGCTTCCTGATGCGCCGGGTGCGTCGTCCTCGAAGAGGTCGGGCATCCGACCTGCTCGTGTGGTCATGACGTGTCGCCGTGCGATGGAGACTGTGGCAGCACTCGCGGCCCGCGCACTCCGGTTGCCCTGCAGTAGCTGCTCGTCGGCCTGCTGACGACGAATGAGGCGTTGGTCCTGTCGATCCGCGACGAGACTGCTGAGCGCGAGATTCGCCTCACGCGACAGTAATGCTCGGCGCAATCGACGACGCATGTCAGCACCTCGCCGCGAGGGCCGACCTGAAGACTCTCCTGTACCTTCCCGTGCCGCGGCCAGGGCCCTCCAATCGGTCTCGGTCGGCGCACGCAACTGGTCGGCCTGCATCACGATCAGGGTTCGCCTGCCACCCCAGCGGACGATTGCGAGGATGAGGTCAGCCGAAACGCGATCCGACTCGACCTCGAGCCACTGCGTGTCGTCAGCCGCGATCGCGCGCGGGCCTCGGAGTTGGACAAGGGTGGTGATGAGCGAGGTCTCGTCATCTGAAAACGAGACGTACCGGGTCATCCATCGACGCTTGCGTGCGAGCAGCTTTTCGATGGCGGTTTGCGTGGTTGCAGGCAGTGGTGCGCCGAGTGTGAGAACGCGCACCTCGCGCACTGGTGAGCCGACGCGCGCTGCGCGGCCAACGCGTTGGTCGAGTCGCGCTGCCGTCCAGGGCAGGTCGAGGTGCACGACGGTACCGACACCGGCAAGGGATAGTCCTTCGCTCAGGACATCGGTCGTGATGAGCAGCCGGACGGCGTCCTGGCGCGTACGAAACTTCGGCGACAGGAGTCGCTCGAGCACCTCCGATCGGCTGATGATGCCGGTGCAGATCTGTGCGGAATCGCCGGTCAACATTGCAATGCCGGTTTCTCGCTTGAGGGTCCGGTAAATTGCATCGGCCGTCGCGCTGAATTGCGTGAATGCGACGACGGGCGTCGCGGACCATCGCGCGAGTCGCCTGAGCACATGCGCACGCTGTTTGTCACTGGCACCGGTGAGCTGAGGCAAGAGCGCCTCGAGCGATCTTCGCTGCATCTGTGCGCGAGAGGCGATTCGGGTGTCCGCATCTTGCGATTGCGGGAAGCCGAGGAGTTGCGGCATGGCGAGCTGGATGTCGCCGTCGGTGCATGACCAGGCTCGCTTGACGGCGGCGGTTGGTTGGATGCAGGCGGCGGTCGCGTGTTCGATCGCGATGGTGGCTGCGATCCGGTGTTGGATGCGCAGGCGTGCGGCAGCATCGCTGGAGCGGAGTGCGTGCAGCAGTCCGAGCTGAAACAGCGCGTGGCTTTCGGGGCCGTGATCGTCAAGCGATGGAATTGCGAGCAGTTCCGCAGGCAGCCTCTCGTGTTGGATCGCGAGGCGTGGAGGGGTGCGGGTGCGGAGTGTGGGCAAGACCGCGACGCCTGTATTGACGTGGCTGGCCGCGTTGATCTGTGAGAGGGAGCGTCGGAGGGTGAGTCTGCGGCGGAGGAGGGCTGCGGATTCTGGGTTGGGTGGGAGGTGGAAGAGTGACGTGATGCTCTCGAGATCGCGTGTCCGATTCTGGACGGGAGTGGCGGAGAGGAGGAGGACTTGCGCATTGGCGCAGAGGGCTGCGGTGCGCTGGTGTCGTCGTGTCGTGCGTGTGCGGAGGTGATGTGCTTCGTCGATGATGATGAAGCGAGCACTGTGTGTCAGGTAGTCGGCTGGGGCGCTGAGTCGTTCGGTGCTGACGAACGAGATGCGCATGTCGGTCTCCTCGGCGGCGTCGAACCAGCGTTGGCGGAGCGCGGCTGGCGCGACGACCAGGGGGTGGCCGCCGAGTTTTGCGGCGACGGCGAGTGCGACATAGGTCTTGCCGAGTCCTGGCGGATCGGCGAGGAGCGCGCCGTGGTAGCGACGGATACGTGCCTGCAGCCATCGGACTGCGTCGACCTGGTGTGGCCAGAGCGTGACCTTGCCGATTGTGGTCGGGGGGAGATCCAGCTCGAGTGCGCGTGTGCGCAGTGCAGCGCGGGCGAGGCGTTGCACGAGAGGATGCACGGTTCGAGTCGTCTCGCTCGCATCACGATCTGTCATCGTTTTCACGCGGAGCGTGGTGTTGAGGTGCGATCGTCGGCGAGGGTGACGGCGGTCCAGTCGAGGAGTGGTGCGACTTGTGTGTGGGTGATGCCGTAGGCGTCGAGGGTGCTGTGGTGGAGGGTGTCGGCGTTGACCGTCTCGCCGCGTCGTGCGCGGGCCGCGATGGGGGCGAGGACTTCTCGGGCGCGGTGCCAGGGTGGAATTGGCAGTGCCTGAACTGTCCAGCCGAGGAATCGGTGGTATCCGCCGCGGGCCGGTTCGGCGATGAGGGAGAGGAAGGCCGTCGTTGTTGGGGCGTTGAGCAGCGCGGCGAGGGTGTGGGCGTCGACGGGGTCGTGGAGTCGGACGCCGTAGCAGGTGTTGAGCGGGACGGTGGTCGTGTGTGGTGGGAGCACGGTGGCTCGGAGGGTGCGGCCGATGTCGGCCCAGACGACGCGCCAGCCTGCATTCGCGATCAAGTCCGTGCGGAAGAGCGTCCACCAGGGTTCGCGCGGGCGCAGGTCTGTTCGCGCGACGAGCGCGCGTTCGTGTGGTGCGAAGTGTCGTGCGAGTGGCGCGGGCAGCCGCTTGAGAATCAGTCCGTTGTCGTCGTGGGGGATGACGATCGAGGTCTGCAGTTCTCTGCAGTGCCAGGCCTGCACGTGATCGCCGCGGAGGACGGGGCGAGTCCATGGGCGGAGTGCGTCGGGAATCGCAGAATCGTCGATCAGGAATGCGTCGTTGCACCCCGTTTTGACGCCGAGTGTTGGCGAGGGGAGGACCGTGTCCAGCCAGCGTGATCCGGAGGCGTTGAGCAGGTTGGCGGCGTGTCGGACGGTGTCCGGAACGATGCGCCACGGTGCGCCGGGTTCGGGGGAGGCAGCGAGCGCGTGTGTTGCGATGCGGAAATCGTGTGTGTGTCCCGCGGCGTCGGTTGCGTGGCAGTCCACCGATCCGGTGTGTGGATTCGTCATGTCCGGGGTCGGCAGGGTGCGTTGGAGCACGATGGTGGATGGGTAGACGGCGGCGGAGAATCCACCGGCATCGGCGGAGTAGTCGCGCAGGTGTTTGGGTGTGGCGTGTTGGAGCAGGTGGTGTCGGAGTGCGCCGGCGGCGACGGATCGCCAGAGTTTTGCGGGGAGGAGGAATGCGAGGATTCCTCCTGGTCGTGTGAGATCGAGCGCGCGGTGTGTGAACGGGATCGCGATGTCGGTTTGCACGCCGAAAGCCGAGTTGCCGTTGGCGTGGCGGGTGACATCAGCGAAGCGTGTGCGGAGGTGGAGGCGGGTGTTGGAGTCGAGGTGTTGGGAGCGCACCCACGGTGGGTTGCCGATGACGAGGTCGAAGCCGCCGGCGGTGGCGGCATCGCTGAAGTGGGTGCGGAAGTCGAAGTCGATCGTGCCCCCGTCGTCGATGCGTCGGAGTGTGCGTCGTTGTTCGGTGATGAGTGTGCGGAGGGTGGTGAGTCGGCGGCGTTGTGTGGTGGAGAGGCCGTGGCGCGTGCCGAAGAGCGTGTGTTGGCGGGCTAGTTGGAGCAGTTCCGTGCGTTCGGTGCGGAGGGCGGTGATGGTGCGTGTCGCGATGAGGTGGGCGGAGTTGCGTTCGACCGTTTCGATGCGTGCGGCGCAGGTGCGTTTCCGGGCGCCAGTGCTGTGCGCATAGCGTTCGCGGATAGCGGCGATGCCGAGTGATTTCGGTGATGGCGTGTTCTCGAAGGAGGACTGGCCGAGTGAATCGCCGATGCGGATATGGTGATCCAGGTTGGGGAGTGGGGCGATCGTCGGGATGGTCGTTGTTTCGTCGTCGATGACGATGGAGAGCCAGAGTCGGAGCTCGCAGAGCCAGACCGCCATTGGGGCGATGTCGACGCCGAAGATCGAGTGGGTGAGGACGTGTCTGCGGATAGTCGCGACTGGGCGTGTATCGCCGAGTTGTTGGCGGAGCGTCGTGAGGTGCTCGAGGGTGGCGACGAGGAGGCTGCCCGAGCCGCAGGCCGGGTCGAGGACGCGGAAGTCGTCGAGCGCGGCCAGAGTCAGTGGCGGGTGGAGGGCGTGGCGGAGCGCGTCGTCGACCAGCGACGAGACCAGTGCGGCCGGTGTATAGAACGTGCCGGAGCCTCGACGTTGGCTCTCGTCCATCAGCGATTCGAACGTTTTGCCCAGCAGGTCTGGGTCGATGGCTGCTTCCTGCCAGGTTTGCGCTTCTTCGCGGGCTGTGAACCGGAAGCGGGCCAGCGTATCGAGGAGCAGCGGGGCGAGGAGCTCGTCGCTGATGGAGGGGTGTCGAGCGCGACGTTCGGTGGCCGAGCAGGCGAAGAGGCCGCCGTTGAGGAACGGGATGTCGCCGAAGGCGCGTGCCGTTGGTGCGCGGTGGCGGCGCGGGGTGTTGAGTGTGCCGAAGGTGAGTGGTGCGATGAGGCGGTGCCAGAGGCGGCCGCCGGATGCGAGTGTGTCTTCGGCGTGGCGTGCGAGGAAGGCGCGATCGTTGTCGAGCCATCCTTTCGTTTCGAGGAACTTGAGGAATAGCAGGCGTGCGACGTGGATCAGTGCGAGCGTGCGTCGGTCGTCGGCATGGACGCGTGCGGGCCAGTTGTCGGCGATGGCGGCGACGTGGGCATCCAGTTCGCGGAAGAAGCGGCGTCCGATCGCGTGTCTGCCGAGCAGGTCGTGCCAGCGGAGGCAGGTGAGGGTGGGGTCTGGGTGCCAGGCGGCGGCGAGGGCGGCGATCGTCTGTGCGTCGGAGTCGAGGACGTGGGTTGGTGCGGTGGTGAGGACGGCGAGGCGTGGTCCGCGCGTGGAGCTGAGCCAGCAGGCGATGGCGAGCGTGGTCTCGTGGGCGTGTGTGCAGTGCAGGATCACCAGCCAGCGGCGGTGATCCGTGAGGCGATCGAGGCGGGTGGCGAGGCGTCGGAGAGTGTCGCGCCAGTGTGTTGCGTCAACCTGTTCGACGAGGAGCAGGGCGATGTCATCGTTGCGGGTGAATCGGGACGCACGTATGGCAGGATTGGTGGCGAGGCCGAGGACTGTGAGTGGGCGGGGGGCGAGTCGATGTTCGGCGCTGGTGAAGCCAAGGGCGCGCACGAGGAGGCGCAGGCCAGTGGCTGAGTGTGCGTTGGCGAGGAGGGAGCGGGCTGCGCGGGAGGAGAGTGGGGAGGGCATGGCGCGACGGTAGCATCGGAGGGGCGATCCCTTAGCATCCGTTCCATGCAGATATCATCGAAATCGTGGTGGCCTGGCGCATTGGATGTTGGCGCGCGGGTGGCGCTCGTGTGTGGATCCGGGCCATTGCGTGGCGAGGCCGACGTGGCGCGGGCCGAGGCGACCGTGCGTGCGTATGGGTGGGAGCCAGTGCGTGGTGCGAGTGTGTTGCGGAGTGATGGGTATCTCGCCGGGAGTGACGCTGAGCGGTTGCGCGATGTGCAGTGGGCGTTGGACGATCCCGGGATCGATGCTGTGTGGTGTGTGCGCGGTGGATTTGGCCTGTCGCGGATTGTGTCGGCGTTGTCGTTCGAGGCGTTTGCGGCGCGGCCGAAGCCGGTGATCGGGTTCTCGGATGTGACCGTGTTGCATTGTGCGATTGCGGCGCGAGTTGGTGCGGTGACTTTTCACACGCATACTGCGCGGGCGCCGATGCCGGCGATGAGCGTCGAGTCGTTGCAGGTCGCGGTGACGCAGCGGAGCGAGCCGTGTGGGGTGTGGCCGAGCGCGGTGCCGGTGCGGGCGGGGCGAGTGACCGGGCGGTTGGCGGGTGGCAACTTGTCGTTGCTGGCGGCGTTGAGTGGGACGCCGGATGCGCTGCGAGGCGACGGGGCGATCGTCGTGCTCGAGGATGTGAACGAGGCGGCGTATCGTGTGGATCGGCTGTTGCGGCAGTTGGAGCAGTCGGGCGCGTTCGACGGCTGTGTGGGTCTTGCCGTGGGGCAGTTCACGAAGGTGCCGGAGGACGAGAACGTCGGCGCATCGAGTGTTGAAGACCTGGTGGCGGAGTTGGCTGGACGGTTGCGGGTGCCCTGTCTTGCCAACCTGCCGATTGGGCATATTGACGATCAGTGGACCGTGCCACTTGGGGCGCGGGCGACGCTGGATGTCGATGCCGTGTCGCTGGCGGTTGCTGGGCCGTGGTCGGACGTGAGCTAGTCGTCGAGCAGTCGTGAACTCCCAGACACCGAACGGAGCGTGGTGCAGATGAAGAGTGCAGCAGAGATGTTCGCCGATGCAAAGACGCGGATCGTCGAAGTGTCGGCCGCGGAGACCATTGCGAAGCGGGCCACCGATCCGTCAGTCGTGTTGATCGATGTGCGTGAGGATCGCGAGTGGAACCTCGGCCATGCGGCAGGTGCCGTGCATATGTCGCGTGGCACGTTGGAGAGCAAGATTGATGCAGTCGTGCCGCGTGACGCCACGGTCGTCCTGTACTGTGCGAGCGGGAACCGGTCAGCGCTGTCGGCGGAGTCGCTGAAGCAGATGGGGTATACGAATGTCGCGTCGATGGCTGGTGGCTTTCGCGGGTGGGTTGATGCGAACGGTGACGTCGAGGGATGATTCGCCTGTTGTCTTCGTGCGTTGACTGCTGATGGACGCGTTGCTTGCTGCGCTGCGGGCGCATGCTCGTCGGGAGGAAGGTGACGAGGAGGGATTGCGCTGGGCGGCGGTGGCGCTCGTGTTGCGTGGGACGTCGTTGACCGATGCAGAGCTGTTGTTCATCCGGCGGGCTGAGCGTGTTGGCGATCCGTGGAGCGGGCATGTGGCATTTCCGGGCGGTCGGCGCGATGTGGTCGATGCGTCGCTGGAGGCCACGGCTCGACGTGAGACGCGTGAGGAGCTTGCGCTGGATCTTGATGTCGACGCGCGGCTGCTCGGTGTGCTGGATGACATTCGGCCGCGGTCTGCGGCGCTGCCATCGATTGCCGTGCGGCCATTTGTGTTTGCGCTCGAGCGGCCGGTTGAGCTGGTGCCGAATGACGAGGTCCACTCGACCTTCTGGATGCCCATCTCGGAGTTGCGGGATCCCGCGTCAGCTGCTGAGCATGTATTCGATCGTGGTGGCGCGCGCCTGCGTTTTCCGGCGTATCGGCGTGGCGACGATCTCGTGTGGGGGCTGACCGAGCGGATCGTGACGCAGTTATTGGCGTTGGCGCAGCCGGCGGGGTAGCGGGTGGTGCGCGGTGTCGCGTTGTGCGGTGTCGCGTTGTGCGGTGTCGCGTTGGACTGGGATTGGTGCCGGCAACAAAATACAAAGCGCCCCGCATCAGCATCGATGCGGGGCGCTTTGTTTTTGATGCGTGTCGATCAGCCAGCGGTGACCGTTGCCTTGACCGTCACCTTGCCCGTGGCCAGGTCGAGCGTGAAGGCCTTGCCATTCACCACCAGGTCGGCGAACTGCGTACCGTTGAAGGTGACCACCGAGTTGCGGGTGGTGACGATCGTGCCGTTGGTGGCATCGGTGCGCGTGACCTGATAGTTGCGCGTGATCGTGCCGCTCACCGGCCAGGCGTCTGGCATGCGGATCGCGGGGGTGACCACGTTCACGATCGCGAGCGACGATTCCATGTTGTACTCACGCGTCAGGCCGTTCGGGCCGGCGCTGTCACGCAGGAACTTCGTGCGCTGCTTTTCAGCGGAGCCGGTACCATTGACGGTGACCGTCGTGTTGGTGCCGAGCAGGCCGGACATCGTGATGTCGCGGTTGCGTGACATGCTGCCGCTCCAGCGTTCGCGCGTGATCGTGCCACTGAGCGACCACTTGAAGTTCGCGGCGGCCGTGGTGGTGCTGCTGTACGCACTCTGGCCTGCGCCGGCGGCATCGAGATAGGCGTAGCTGCGGCTGGAGGTGAACGGCCCGCGGGTCCTTTCGACGCAGACGAAGCGGCTCGAGGCGGCGTCGTACGGGCAGGAGTCCCAGCGGCCGAAGCGTTCGAAGTCGATCGTGGCGAGGCCGAAGGCGCCGCGGTTGACCTTGAAGGTCTCGACGTCTTCCTGTGCGGCGTCGCCAGCGACGGTGGCGACATCGAGGGTCGTGGCGGCAGAAACGGAGGCGGAGACGCCACTGTCGGTCGGGCCGTTCGAATCACCGCAGGCGGTGAAGAGGGCGGCGACGGTCAGCGCAGTGACAGCGCGCAGCAGGGTGTGCTTTGACATTGGTCAGGTCCTGTGTCAGCGGAGTTGGTCATGATCGAGGCGCGACCGTGGTCGCGTCGGGGAGACACAAGGCAGACTCCGTGCCAGTCTCGACGTTAAGCCGAGCTGTGGCATATCAGGAACATCGCGATGCCGTCCCGCAAACGGATGGCCCCGATCGGCGCCGGCTTGACTTGTCCTCCCGACCTGCCGATATAATTTCGGAGAGACGAAATTTCCTATTCGGCCAGCCATGACCCTGCCCAGCCGTACCCCGACCGAGCCGCCGTTCATCCCCCCTGATCCTGAGGAGGGAAACCCCGTTGCGGGCAGTATCCCCGGCTGGCGGCGGACCCGTGAGGCGCCGTCCCTCGCCGAAGCGTACCGGTCGGTGCCGGTCAGCCGAGGCAACTGGTTCCGGAAGCTCCTCTCCTTCGGTGGACCTGGCTACCTGGTCGCGGTCGGCTACATGGACCCGGGCAACTGGGCCACCGACCTCGCCGGCGGCGCGCAGTTCGGCTACACGCTGCTCTACGTCATCCTGATCAGCAACCTGATGGCGGTGCTCCTGCAGGGGCTCGCCTCGAAACTCGGCATCGTCACGGGGCGCGATCTCGCACAGGCGTGCCGCGACGCCTACCCGAAGCGCATGTCGTTCGCGCTCTGGATCATCGCGGAACTGGCAATCGCCGCCTGCGATCTCGCCGAGGTGATCGGCACCGCCATCGCCCTGCAACTGCTCTTCAACATCCCGCTTCCGCTCGGCGTCACGCTCACCGCACTCGACGTGCTGGTCGTGCTCTGGCTGCAGGGGAAGGGATTCCGGCTGCTGGAAGCGATGGTGATCGCGCTGGTGGCGGTGGTTGGCGTCTGCTTCCTGTTCGAGCTGATCATCGCCCGCCCCGACATCGGTGGTGTGCTGCGCGGATTTATCCCGGGGCCAGAGATCGCGAGCAATCCGAACATGCTCTACATCGCGATCGGCATTCTCGGTGCGACGGTCATGCCGCACAACCTCTACCTGCACTCGAGCATCGTGCAGACGCGGAAGTACGAGGAAACGGCCGAGGGCAAGCGCGAAGCCGTGAAATATGCGTTTGCCGATTCGACCATCGCCCTCACCTTCGCGCTCTGCATCAATGCAGCGATCCTGATCGTGGCGGCAGCGACCTTCCACACCTCCGGCAACACGGGGGTCGCTGAAATCCAGGATGCGTGGAAGCTGCTCACGCCGCTGCTGGGCGCTGGCGCCAGCACGGTCTTCGCGCTGGCCCTGCTCGCCTCGGGCCAGAACTCGACGTTGACGGGCACGCTGGCTGGCCAGATCGTCATGGAAGGGTTCCTCAACCTGCGCCTGCAACCGTGGGTGCGCCGCCTGATCACTCGCGCGATTGCGATTGTCCCGGCGGTCGTGGTCAGTATCTTGTACGGCGCCAGTGGTACGGCGCAGCTCCTCGTCCTCAGTCAGGTGATCCTCAGCCTGCAGCTTTCCTTCGCAGTCTTTCCGCTGGTGTCGTTCACGTCGGATCGCGCCAAGATGGGCGAGTTCGTGAATGCCCGCTGGTTGACTGTGCTTGCCTGGAGCATCGCCGTGGTGATCGCATCGCTCAACGCCTGGTTGCTGTTTCAGGTGGCTCGCCAATGGATGCGATGACCATGTATCGCCACGTGCTCGTGCCACTCGAGAATTCGCCGTATGACGAGGCGATCCTGCGTCATGTGCGGACGCTGGCCACGCTGTGTCAGTCGAAGGTGACACTGATTCATGTGGCCGACGGTTTTGCCGCCCGCAACCTGCACGCGCTGAAGCTGCGGGAGTCCGATGAGATGCGCGCCGACCGGGCCTACCTCGACCGCTGTGCGGCCGATCTCGCAACCACGGTGCTCGATGTGGACGCTGTCCTGGCCTCAGGCGATCCTGCGGCGGAGATCTGCGCTGCAGCCGAACGCGAAGCCTGCGACCTGATCGCGATGGCAACGCACGGTCATGGCTTTCTCAACGATGTCGTTCGCGGCAGCGTCGCCAACCAGGTGCGTCATCGCTGCCTGGTTCCGGTGCTGCTGGTCCGTGGGACGGCCGGCACACCGGCATCCCGCTCGGCCACGCCACAACCGCGTGGCCCGGAGACCACCAAGTGAGTGCGCCGCGTCGCACGCCGGTGGATGCACCGATGGACTCACCCGCGCTGACGCTGACGGCGCCGGTCGAGGACTACCTGAAGGCGATTTACGACATCCAGCAGGGCGGAGACGCGGCCACCACGAATGCGCTCGCTGAACGGCTCGAGTTGGCTCCCGCCAGCGTGAGCGGCATGGTGCGACGACTGGCCGCGCAGGGATTGCTGGAGCACGAGCCGTATCGCGGTGCCCGTCTCACGGCGGCGGGCCGCATCGCCGCGCTGCGCACCCTGCGCCGTCATCGCGTGCTCGAGAGTTATCTCGCCACGGTGCTCGGCGTGCCATGGGACGATGTGCACGCGGAAGCTGAACAACTCGAACATGCGGCTTCCGACGCGCTGATCGACCGGATGGCGCACGCACTCGGTGATCCACGGTTCGATCCACATGGCGCACCGATCCCGACGCGCGACGGCGTCGTCGACGAAACGCGCCACATGACCCTCGCCGACTGGCCGCTTGGCACCCGCGGCACCGTGATGAGCGTTAGCGACAAGGATCCTGTCATGCTGCGTTATCTCGGTGACCTCGAATTGCGACCTGGTGCCATGGTACAAGTCCACACGCGTGCGCCATACGATGGCCCGATCGATGTGATGGTCGGGACGTCGATGCGCCAGATCGGTCCCACCGCCGCGCGCGCTGTCCGAATCGCTCTCAGCGCCTGATGCGCGCATGGTTCGGCGCCGGTGCTGGCGCGTTGCTGTTGTTTGGCATGACGTCCCCGGATTCACTGCTCGCCCAGACGATTGACTCTGCGCCGACCCGGCCGACGGAGGTCCGCAGCATCGCGCTCGATGCCCGACTGGCGTCGGATGCTGGACTGCGGATCGGGGACACGGTGCGAATATCTGCCGTCCCTGGTGACACTGGCGCCGAGCGCGCGGTCGTGTCGGCATTGCTGGCGCGGCGCGCCGATCCCAGCGAGATCGCGCGGTCGGAGTATCGTGCACGCGTCCATCTCGACCAGTTGCAACGCCTGATCGGCTACGGCGATCGGGTCGATCGCTTTGCAATTCGCACCACCGGCGACTCGGCGCGCGCCTCGTTGCTCGCCACGATCAACGATGCGGCGTTCGGCTTTCGTGCCTGGCCCAGCGCAGACATCGCAGTGCGCACCAGCAGCACCTTCCAGGTCGTCCGCCGATTCCACCGCGCGATCGGCGTGATCACGATCGTCGCCAGCGCCGCCTTCCTGCTCTGCATCCTGCTGCTCAAGATCGATGAACGCCGTCGGGATGTGGCGGCGTTGCGCATGATGGGGATCTCGGCCAGCACCATCGTTCGTTCCGTGGTACTGGAAGCGGGCATCATCGCGTTGCTTGGATCGATGGCCGGTGTGGTGTTCGGCATCATCGTGGCGCGCCTGGTGAACTGGCATTTTCAGGGCGTGCATCGCACCACGCTGGCCTTCACGCTTGTTACCACCGAAACAGTGCTCTTCGCCTGTGGCCTCTCGGTGGTGCTGGGTGTCGTGGTCGGATGGCTGGCGGCGCGCCGCCTCGTTGGTGTGCCGCCGCTCGCGCTGCTGGGACGCTGATGCCATTCCGTCTCGCCGTCCTCGCACTCTTTCGGCATCCAGCGCGCACCATGCTGGCACTGCTGGGCATCGCGGTGTCGGCGGCGCTATTGCTCGACATGGTGATGCTCGCCTCGGGTATGCGAGAGAATTTTCAGGGATTCCTGCTGGTCCGGGGATACCAGTTGCGCGTGGCGCCGAAGGGCACGCTGCCCTTCGACAGTGATGCGACCATCGACAGTGCCAGTGCGCTGATGCAGTCGATTCGCGACCTTGCAGGGGGTGAGCGCGATCAGCCCGGTGCTGGGCGCGCAGGCGCAGACGACGGTGCGTGACACGACGATCACCGCCTTCACACTTGGCATCAATCCGGCAGTGCAGGGCGACTACGAACTACTGCGCGGTCGTGACCTGACTGACAGCACGAACATCGTCGTCAATGAACGTTGGCTTGCAGCCACGGCGCATGTGATCGGTGACAGCGTCACGCTCGCGGTCGGGTACGATCCACAACTGCGCACCGTGCTGGGCCAGCGGACGTTCATCATCAGTGGCGTCGGTCGGTTCTTTTACACCGCCACCACGCAGCCCACGATCGCCATGAAGCTGCCGGTCTTGCAGGCGATGGGCGGCACGGCGCGCCGCGATCGTATCTCGCTCCTGATGGTGAAGGCTGCACCGGGGGTTGACGCGGAGGACGTGCGCAGTCGCATCCAGAAAGTCAGCGCGCGTGTATCGGCGATTTCACTCGAGGGGGCGACCGCACAGGTGGAGCAGCGTCTCGCCTACTTCCGTCAACTGGCCTTGGTTCTGGGCAGCATCTCGCTTGCAGTCGGCATTTTGCTGGTCACGACCTTGATCACGATCGGTGTCAACGAGCGTGCTGGTGAAATCGCGGTGTTGCGTGCGATCGGCATCGCCAAGCGCAGCATCATTCTTCAAGTGGTGACGGAAGGACTGGTGCTGAGTGGGATTGGCGCAGTCTCCGGTCTCCTGATCGGCCTCGTGACGGCCCAGTGGCTCGAACGTATTCTCGCTGACTTTCCTGGCATGCCCGCGACTTTCCGATTCTTTGTCTTTCAGCCACGAGACGCCGGCATCGCGCTCGGCATGCTCGCGATGGCCGGTGTCCTGGCCGGGATCTATCCCGCGTGGCGGGCAGCCTCGCTGCCGATCGCCGGCACCCTTCGACGCGAGGCGGTCGCGTGACCGCCCTCGTGCAGGTGCGTGAGCTCGCTCGTGATTACACCATGGGCAGCGGGGCAGTGCATGCCTTGCGTGGCGTCAGTTTCGACATCGAGGACGGCGAATGGGTGGCGATCGTCGGGCCATCCGGGTGCGGCAAGAGCACCCTCCTCAATCTGCTCGGTGCCGTCGACACGCCCGACGCCGGCTCACTCACCATCGCCGGCGAACGGATCGACCGGCTGAGTGATGCGTCCGCCACCGCGTTTCGTCTCCGCCGCATCGGGTTCGTATTCCAGCGCTTCTACCTGATGCCGGCGCTGAACGCGGCCGAGAATGTCGAACTGCCGATGGCCGAGGCGAAGGTGCCGCGAGAGGAACGCCGCGCGCGCGTGAAGGAACTGCTTGGGTATGTGGGATTGGCGGGACGCGCCGACCATCGCCCATCACAGTTGAGCGGCGGTGAGCAGCAGCGAGTCGCGATTGCACGCGCACTGGCGAACCGGCCCGCGCTGCTGCTGGCGGACGAGCCCACCGGTGAGCTCGACGCCGCCACCGGCACCGAGATGATCGACCTCTTTCGCCGACTCAATCGCGATGGCACGACGATCATCGTGGTGACACACGACGCGCAGATGGCGGCGGCGGCCGGTCGCAGGATCCAGATGCGCGATGGCGCGATCGTGGCCGAGGTGACGGCGTGATCTGGCGGCTGGCGCTGCGCAATCTCGGTTTCCGGAAATTGCGGACGCTGTTCCTGTTGGCCGGGTACGGACTGGGCGTGGCCGTGATGATCGTGCTGCTCTCGGTGGGTGATGCGATGATTGCGCAGGCCAGCGACGAAAAGCTCGTCGGTGGCGGCGACGTGACGGTATTGCCGGAAGGGCTCGACGTCGAAGTGATGAAGACTGGCGGTGTCGGCGGGATGTTCTTCTCGATTGCGAACGCACGATTCCTCTACCAGCAGCTGCTGGCGTCGCCGCGTCAGGCCGGTGTGGTCAGCGCCGTGGCGCCACAGATCGAGTCGAAACTCCTCTATGTCACGCTGGGCGATGGGCGCGAAGTGCCGGTGCGCGCAGCGGGAGAAATTCCCGGTGCGACGCGAAATGTCGGCGCGCCCGCTCCCCTCGCGGCCGGCGCCTGGGTCGACGATGCCGGCGATCGACGCTGGGCGAACCCATCGCTGGTCGCACTGCGCCATGACGCGGACCACTTCCACCTCTTGCCGTCGGATGCGGTCACACCGGAAAGCTGGGGCGAATGGCACTACTTCAACGTGTTGTCGCCCGACGCGAACCGGTGGTTCTTCATCACCTACATCGTTGGTGGCGCGGTGCCGGCGGGGCAGTGGGGCGCTCAGGTGCTCGTGACGGCGCACGAAACCGGGCGGCCGGCGCGGCGCTTCTCGATGTCCGTGCCGAAACAGCAGGTCAGGTTCAGCACCCGCGACGCCAACCTGCAGTTCGGTGACGTGGGTCGCGTGCAGGTGGAAAGCGACGGGCACTACGCGATCAGCGGAATGGCGAAGGCGGAAGACGGGAGCGGAGAGATGCTTCGCCTCACGCTCGCGATCACGCCGGCAGCGCGCGCGTATTTCCCGGGTGCGAACCTGATGTCCGGTGACACACCATCGGGCTACGCTGTGCTCGGACTGCGCGCGGCGGCGACTGGCTCGATCTGCATCGCGACACGATGTGAACAGTTCGCGGCAGCACAGGCCTACCATGACCACAATTGGGGCACATGGCAGGGTGTGACTTGGGACTGGGGAGCGGCGCGCGCGGGCAGCTACACCATTCTGTACGGGCGAGTGCGTCCGCCGGCATCATCCGGTGCCACGGAAGCCCCGTTGTTTGTGTATGTCGTTGATTCACTTGGCTTTCGCGCCGTGTTTCGTCCGCGCGAGATCCTCTACGATGACGCGCGTCGCGTCGCAGGTCCGGGTCGCGGCCCGTCGACGGCGCGGCTGTTCGACGTCCGTGGCACCGACACGCTCGATCTTCGGCTGACGATCGATGACGCGGTGGCTTCCGACACCCGCTCCGGGCTGATCGAGCGCGGCGAAGGGGTCTATGCTCGGCAGCTCGCCACGCCCTGGTTCCTGCAGATGAAAGGCCGGGCTCACCTGGGGGGCCGGATTTCGGGCCGTGCGATTGGTGGCGACGGGGTCGGGTTCTTCGAAACGTACAGATAGTGATTAGTTGGTGGCTCTATGATGGCGCAAGAAATCGAGCAACCTCACGGAGCTTGAGACTCGATCGCCGTCGCCCCTTGGCCCCTCTTCCCCCGCCTGCGACCTTTGGAGGATGGCAGCCACGATCCGGCTCGGCACACAGGGCTGGAATTACGACGCATGGGTCGGCGCGTTCTATCCGCTCGGTACGAAAGCGCCCGACTACCTCGGCGTGTATTCCCGCGCGTTCTCCACGGTTGAGATCGACTCGACCTTTTACGCCATTCCGTCAGTCCGCAGCGTGCGCGGTTGGGCCAACAAGGTCCCCGAGGGCTTCAAGTTCGCCCTCAAGCTCCCGCAAGAGATCACGCACGACAACCGACTGCGTGAATCGGGTGACCTCACCAACCTGTTCCTCGACCGCGCCCGTGAACTCGAGAACAAGCTGGGCATCATCCTGATTCAGCTCGGGCCGGATTTTTCGCCCACTGAACTTCCTGCGCTGGCCGCATTCCTGCCGACGCTGCCGACCAAGGAAATCCCATTCGCGATCGAGTTCCGCCAGCGCGGCTGGATCCACGACGGCGTCCTCGCACTCCTCAAGGAGTACAAGGTCGCCCTCACGCTCACCGACGCACGCTGGATCCCCCGAAAGCAGATGCTCGCGCTGGCCGAGTCGCCGACGTCACCCACGGCGTACCTCCGCTGGATGGGGCCGAACCGGGACTTCACCGACTACAGCCACATCCAGGTCGATCGGACCCGTGAGCTCAATGCGTGGGCCACCGCGATCAAGGGGCTCCAGACGCGGGTGAAGACCATCTACGGATTCGTGAACAACCACTTCTCCGGTCATAGCCCGGAAAGTGTGCGACAGCTGCAGCGCCTGCTCGGCCAGGTCCCGGTGACACCGGACCAGCTGGGCGAACAGATGACACTCTTCTAGATCCTCCGTGGCTGACGACGCAGTACCTGCAGCCGCCGGGGTACGACCGCGGGTGATCGTGTTCGTGGTGATCGCAGTGGCGCTGGCAGCGCTTTTCATCCGCCTTGGCTTCTGGCAACTCGATCGCCTCGCATGGCGCCGCGCGCTGAATGCCGAAGTCGCGGCGCACTACTCGGCCCCACCGGTGCCGATCGAGTCGCTACCCCGCGACAGTGCGGCGATGCGATACCGGCGTGTCCAGCTCACCGGCGTGTTCGACTATGCCAACGAAGTCGTCATCACGCAGCGCATTCGCGGTGGCTCACCAGGGGTGAACCTGCTCACGCCGCTGCGCATCGCCGGCCGCGACACCGCGTACCTCGTCAACCGTGGCTGGGTGTACTCGCCTGATGGCAAGGATGTCGATCAGGCGAAGTGGCGGGAGCCCGACACCGCCAGCGTGCTCGCGTTCGCACTGCCCGCCAGCACGCCGATTGCCAATGCCGCTGGTGTGGTCAGCGCGAAGATGATGCGCACCCTGGACTTCGACGCAGTGCAGAAGGGAATGCCGTACCCGATCGCCCGCGTGCAGCTCGTGCAACTCGGCGACACATCGCCGAAGGCCAACATCCCGCCGCGCCTGCTGCCGCCGGCGCCGGATGAGGGCCCGCACAAGAGTTACGCGGTGCAGTGGTTCAGCTTCGCGACGATCGCACTCTTCGGTGCCGGCATCTTCGCGTACAACGATCGCAACCGGAACAAGCCGCGCGTCGATAACACCTGACGCGCCGTGGCGAACGCGTCAGCCAGCGGGCTTTGGTTTCCGCTGCAACACCACCATCGCCGCCGCGATCATCGCCCCGCCAATCCAGGTGCGTGGCCCGACATCCTGTCCGAGCACCAGGCCAGCGAGTAGCGCGGTCCAGAACGGCTCGACGGTGCTCACGATCGAGGTGCGCACGGGGCCCAGGGCGGCCAGGCCGGCAAGGAAAGTCGTGAAGGCCAGCGTGGTGGGAATCAGCGCCAGCGCGCCAGCGGTCAGCAGCAGTGACTGTGTCAGCGGAAAGAGTGGCGTCCGCGTGACGAGTGCACCGATCAGGAAGCAGATCGCTGCACCGAGTGCAATCCACGTCATGGCGGCCGCTGGCTTCAGGCCATGCTGAATCTTTCCCAGCCAGGGAATCAGCACCGCATAGACCACTGCCGCTGACAGCGCGAGCGCGATGCCGCGTGGATCGAGCTTCGTGGCCAGCGGATTGCCGACGATCGTCACGATGCCCGCCAGTGACAAAGCCAATGCCGCAATCTTCGTCGCGTCGACATGTTCGGTTCGGCGAACGATGGCCAGGACCGCCACCCACGTCGGATAGGTGTAGAACAAGAACGCGACGCTGGCCGCCGGAATGAACTGGATCGATGCAACCGAGAGACCCGCCACCGCGGTCTGCGCCAGGCCACCATAGGTGAGCAGCTTCCACTTACGCTCACCGACCGCCATCGCCGCACCGAACCCGCCAGCGACGATGCAGAGCATGATCGAGCCGAACACGTAGCGGAATGCCAGCAGCTGCGTCAGCGTGGCGCCGCTGTCGAGCCCACGCTGCGTGAAGATCAGCGTCGTGCCGAAACAGGCGGCACTGATCAAGACCAGGATCGTGCCGCGCAGCGGATGTGCCGGCGTGTCCGCTGCTGCCTCTGGCGATGTCACAGGTACGTGCCGCGGAGCATGAGAAGGGCCACGGTGAAGTAGATCACCAGCCCCGTCACGTCGACCAGCGTCGCCACCAGCGGCGCCGATGCGCTGGCTGGGTCGAGGCCAACCCGCTTCAGCATGAACGGCAACATTGCGCCAACCAGCGTCCCGAACGTCACGACGCCGATGAGCGAGATCGCCACCGTCAGTGCCAGCAGGATATGGCCAGCGCCGTAGTTGGTGAGGCCGAGGGCCTGCCAGAGTTCGATGCGCGAGAAGCCAATCAGGCCAAGCAGTGCGCCCAGCAGCAGGCCGCTGGGCAACTCGCGCATGGCGACCCGCCACCAGTCGCGAAGTCGGACTTCACGAAGCGCCAGCGCACGAATCAGCAGCGAGGTGGCCTGCGAGCCGGAGTTGCCGCCGGAACTGATGATCAGTGGCACGAACAGCGCGAGCACCGCAGCGCGCTGGATCTCGCCTTCGAATCGGCCCATCGCCACCGCGGTGAACATCTCGCCGATGAACAGGATCGTCAGCCAGCTGGCGCGCTTGCGCAGCAGCGTGAAGAAGCCGGTGTCGATGTACGGATCATCGAGCGCTTCCATACCACCGAGCTTCTGCACGTCTTCGGTGGCGTCTTCCTGCACGATGTCGATGACGTCGTCGACCGTGACCACACCCACGAGTCGCATGTTCTCGTCCACCACCGGTACCGCCACGAGATCGTACTTCGAGGTGCGTTCGACGATCTCCTCGCGACCGGCGTGCACGGTCACCGTCACAACTTCGGACCAGGCGATTTCCGAGACAACGGCGCCGTCCGGTGCGGCCAGCAACTCGCGCAACGACATCACGCCGTTCACCCGGCCCACGTCGTCGGTGCTGTAGATCGTGTACATCGCTTCCTTGCGACCGATGCGCGCGATGGCACGCACGCTGGCGAGGGCATCCTCGACCCGCTGCGAGCTTGGCACCGAGACGAATTCGGTCGTCATCAAGCCGCCGGCCGTGTCCTCGTCGTACGCCAACAGCTGCTCGGTCTCGCGCTGTTGCTCTGGCGGCAGGGCGGAGAGGATCTCGTCGGCGACCTCCTCCTCGAGCTCGTCGAGGGCGGCGGCGCGATCGTCCGGCGTCATCTCGGTGATGAGCTGCGCCGCCTGGCGCGTCGTCATCGTCTCGAGGACGTCGCTGCGGAGATCCTCGTCCAGGTACTCCAGCACATCTGCCGCGCGTTCGGCGCCGAGTGCGTTCAGGAGGGGGACGACCTTGTCGCGCGGGATCGCCTCGGCGACATCCGCCAGGTCGGCCGGATGCATCTCCTCCGTCTCCGCGGCTACCGCTTCCGGCGCCTCGTCGAGGAGCGCCAGAATGTCCGGTGCAAGCAGAGCGGCGATCGGCAGATCGTCGTCGCGTCGCTTCTTGGCAATCATGTGCCGGTCATTCGGGCAGTCGCTCGGCCAACGGGGGCGAGACAACCGACGTCACGGAAGGGAAGACGACCGTCCGGTCGCCGTGAGCCAACGCCATCGCACCGGAGGTGCAGCGGCGTTGGGCCAAGTTAGGCCGGCCTGCCACGTGGGGTAACCCCGGCGCCCGTCACGGCTCGCCGACGATCGGCAGGCGGCGCTCGGCCCGGACCTCACGCACCGCGAACCCCGCCACACCGATCGCCTCGCGGAATGCCGCGTCGCTCGCCTGACCGTCGTGTTCCACCTCGACGCGGCCCATCGTGACATCGCACCAGGTAATGCCGGGGACCATCGCCAGGGCCGTCTGGACCGCCCGCACACAGTGCACGGCTCGCATCCCTTCCACAGTCACGATGGTTCGCATGACCAAAGCTATTCCACGAGGAGGCTAGCTTTGGTCATGCCACTTTCTGTTGCGTTTCTCGGACTCGGCGCCATTGGCGCCCCCATGGCGGGCCATCTGGCACGCGTCGGGCACTCGCTCACCATCTGGAATCGCACCATCGAGAAGGCCAGCGGCAGTGCCGCGGCCATCGGCGGTGCGCGTGTCGCGACGTCGGCTGCCGACGCGGTCCGTGGCGCAGACATCGTCATCACCTGCTTGCCGGAATCAGCTGATGTCGACGCGCTTCTGGCCGCGAACGACTACGCCATGCGAGACGCGCTGAAGCCCGGCATGCTGTTCGTGGATTGTACGTCGGGCGATCCCGACAGCAGTCGTCGCATCGCTGCCGATCTCGCCACGCGCGGCATCGCATTCATCGATGCCCCCGTGAGTGGCGGTGTGGTCGGTGCCGAGGCGGGCAAGTTGACGGTGATGGTGGGCGGCGCAGCTGAGGCGCTGGAGCGTGCGCGTCCGGCCCTCGACAGTTTCGCCGGCAAGATCGTGCATTGCGGCGAGGTCGGTGCTGGTCATGCGCTGAAGGCGGTGAACAACGCGCTGCTCGCCCTGCACATCTGGTCCACCGCCGAAGGGCTGGTCGCCGCCATGAAGGCCGGCGTCAAGCCAGAGGTCGCGCTCGATGTGATCAATGCCTCGTCGGGGCGCTCCAACGCCTCGATGAATCTCTTTCCCGAGCGGGTGCTGACGGGAGCCTTCCCGCGCACCTTCCGACTGGCGCTGCTGGACAAGGACGCGGGCATCGCCGCCGCCATGGCGCGCAGCCAGAAGACGCCCGCACCGACGCTGCAATTGGCCGCTGACCTGATGCGGATCGCGCATCTGGAGCTTGGCGACGAAGTCGATCACGTCGAAGCGGTGAAGCTCGTCGAGCGCTGGGCCGGGGTCGAGCTCCGATCGTGAGTCTGTTCTGGCGGGCGGGATGCGCCATCGTCGGGCTGTTGTTGACCGCATGCTCTCCCACGCCGCGAACCGGTGCGCGGCCGGAGGCGGAATTCCTGCTCGTATCCGATGATTCCACGGCGTGGGTGCGGACCTCTGCGGACACGGTGATCGTCCAGCGGGCGCCCCTGCTCGTGGCGACGCTCGCCGGTCGGCTGATCGAGGTGTACGTCGCCGAGGAGCCAGTCAATTTCGAGGACGCGACCTTTCTCGTCAGCCGTGTCTTCCGGCGCGACCTCGTCACCGGCGACAGCACGCTCGTGTTCGCGGACTCGTCGGTCATTCGGCAGTTGATGACCTACGTGCGGGCACACCCTGAGGCCGAACGCCTCGACGAAGACGAGCCGCCACAGGAAGGTGCACGGTCCAGTGAATCGAGCATCACGCCGCTGGCAGTGATCGGATCCACGATCGGCATGGATGTGCACCTCGATCGCATGGTTGGCGAGCTTGGCACACACGACACCTATCGCGCGACGGTCGACCTGCTGACGGCGCGCCGGCTCTCCCTGGCGCAGGTGATCTCGGCACCGCAAGCGGCAGGCACACTTGCGATGGTGCACCAGAACTTCGCGGCGGCGGTGGCACTTGCCGGTCGGCGCGCGGGCCCAGTCGGCAAGGCTGCCAGTCGTGCGCTCTCGCAGTTGATCGTCGACTCACTCAGCTTCTCGCTCACGCGCGCTGGCGATTCGCTGGCGGTGGCGTTCCTCGTGCATGACGAGCAGGTGATCGACGAGGCGCGTGACACGCACCGATTCACCCTCGAGCCGATCGCCATCGCGACACCGTCGTGGTGGTCGCTCGCGCGTCGGGCGCTACCGCGGCAGATGCCGGATTCCAGTTCGCGATTCGAGGTCGGCACTCTGGCGCTGGACGTGCAGTACGACAGCGCCGAGGTCGCGTCGGTGTCGGTGCGTACGCCATCGGGCGCGCGTGCCGTGACGCGGATGCGTGGTCCCCTGCGTCGAGTCATCGCGCTCGGTGATTCGCTGGTGCAGCCGCAGGGGACGTGGCGGCGGGCGCTCGAGCGCGCCTTCACGGAATCCGGCTATTATTCCGAAACGGTTCGTGCAGCGTCGCTGCGTGGCCGTGCGCGCCCCACCGCAGCCAGGCAGGCGGCACTATGACGATCGGCGGAGATTCGAGCTCGGGTGCACGTCCACTGCCCGTGGCCATCGGTCCGCGTCCTGACGCCGCACCGATGACGATGGAGCTGGCGACCCAGATGCTCCCACTGGTCACGCGCATCGTGGCCGACCTTCGCGTGGCATGGGAGGCGTGGCGCGCAGCCGTCACCCGCTACGACACCGTATTGGCCGCATTTGATGTCGATATGGATTCGGCACTGGCACGCACGGCCCGGCGCGAAGTGAAAACGCGTGCCGCCGACGTCGAGGCCTTGCGCCTCGAGCTGACCCCACTGGGTGCAACCTGCCGCTCGCCGCGTTCCGGGAAGGTGGAATGGCTGGCGGTCGTCGACGGCATTCCGGCGCGGCTGTTGTGGCAGCCGGGCGAAGAGCGTGTGACGCGTTGGGAAGGGCGTGACGCCGAGGTCGTGCTGGATATCGAGGAGTCCGACGAGGACGATCCCTCGCGATCCTAGTCTCCTGAGGGGCGATGACGCCCGTCAGCCGACGGGTGTCGAGAGCTCGGCCTCGAACGGGACTTCGATCTCGAGGCCGTCGCGGGCGGCCACGGTGGCGCCGAAGATTTCGTGCGCCTGCGTCACCAGCTCGCCGGGATCACGCGAGTAGCGCGCCGAGAAATGCGTCAGTAGCAGGCGGCGTACATCGGCGTCACGGGCCAGCGTTGCCGCCTCACGGGCGGTGCTGTGCCCGGTCTCGATGGCACGCGCCGCTTCGTCATCGCCAAAGGTCGCTTCATGGACCAATATATCAGCGCGTTCCGCCATTATTTGCAGCGCTCGAGTTGGTCGCGTGTCGCCAGAAATCACGATCTTGCGCCCAGCGCGTGGCTGTCCGACCAGCGTCTGTGCCGCGATTTCACGGCCATCCGGCAGGGTCACGGTCAGGCCGCGATGCAGTTGTCCCCACAACGGACCTTCGGGTATGCCGATGGCCCGCGCCAATTCAGGATTGAATCGTCCTAATCTCGTCTTTTCGACCAGCGCGTATCCCAGTGCGATCGCGCCTCGATGGTCGGCTTCGATGGCATGGATGGCGTAGTCCTTCCGGTCGAGGACTGCGCCGCCGTCCAGCTCGGCAATTTCTACCGGGAATGTGAGGCGCTCGCCCCCAAACGCGATGCACGCCCGCAACGCCTTGTGCCCACCGACCGGGCCGTAGAGGCGCAAAACCTCGGTGCGGCCCTGCAGGGCCATGGTGCGCGTCAGGCCGACCAGGCCAAGGAGGTGGTCGGTGTGGAAGTGCGTGAAAAAGATCTCGTTGGTGGTGAAGCCAACGCCGTACCGCATCATCTGTCGCTGGGTCCCCTCGCCACAGTCGAAGAGCAGCGTTTCTCCTTCACGGGAGAGCGCAATCGATGTGACGTTCCGCTCCACCGTGGGGCGTGCGGCAGAGGTACCGAGGAAGCGGATGGCGAGCGACATGGGCAGAATATACTTCCCCGCTTCTACCAGACTGGGCTGTAAGTGATTTGGACGGCAAAACGGCCAATCTGTCGGTTTGGTCAGGGGACACGACCTCAACTGGTGAGCGGGCTCGGCCAGCGGCCCGCAACCTGCATGGGATGAGCCCCGTAGGACGCTGTACAGACGTCGGGGTCGGCGTTTGGCAGTCGCACTCATGGAGCTTGGAGACGGTGTAACAGCCATCGTCGCCGGAGCTGACAGGGCGGTTTTCGGTTGTGCACGGCTCGGCTGCACCCCAGCTGGAAGCGGAGGGGGCTCGCAGGAGGCGCGTGACACGACTGACTCCAGCCAGGCGCCACGAGTGGCAACCTTTCACGGGGCAGGAGGACGCTGCATGGCAGAGACGATGGACCGCGGCTCGTCGCCTATGGGCGACGAAAAGCCGCGAAAGAGCACGCGAGGGTTCGCCAGCATGGATCCGAACCGACAGAAGGAAATCGCCTCCAAGGGCGGTCGGGCGGCACATGCCAAGGGTACCGCGCACGAGTGGTCCCGCGACGAAGCCCGCAATGCCGGCAAAAAGGGTGGCGAGATCGTCAGTCGCGATCGCGCTCACATGGCCTCGATCGGCCGGGAAGGCGGCGGCGCACGTAGCCGCAACCGTCGCGGTGGTACCGACGAGACACGGCGCTAGTTCGCTGGAATGATCCTCGACCCACCCTGCGCGCACAGCACTGCCACAGGTTGACGTCGATGGTCTCGAACGAAACTACTGCAAAGGGTGCTCCGACTCGGTGACGGAGCGCCCTTTGTCATACCCATGACCAAGCCC
Organism: uncultured Gemmatimonadaceae bacterium; assembly: GCA_963740355.1. Taxonomy (GTDB): domain Bacteria; phylum Gemmatimonadota; class Gemmatimonadetes; order Gemmatimonadales; family Gemmatimonadaceae; genus JACMLX01. The sequence goes on along the minus strand of CAVUDW010000003.1, from coordinate 1,626,096 downwards.
CGCGCTCAGCTCCAGCGCCGCTCGTACGTCCTCGCATCGAACTTCTTGTAGGCGAGGTCGATCGACATGTAACGGATCGTGCCCAGCACCGGTCGTCGCGTCCACGGCCGATCGAACTTGCCAAGGCACCACTGGATCCCGCCGTAGCTGCTGGGATCGCGCCCATCGAGCCCGTACTTGTTGTTGAGCGTGATCATGATCGACAACGCCTCCTCGAAGCTGGCGCTCCAGAGCACGATGTACTTGCCCCAGTACATCCGCATCACGTTGTGGATGGATCCCGTCGCCATCAGCTCGCGCTGTGCCGCATTCCAGAGCGGATGGTGCGTCGCCGCAGCCTCGAAGGTGGCTAGGTCATACACGAAGTCGCGCTTGTCCCCGGCGTGCCGTGCCATGTTCTCACGGACCCAGTTCGGCAGCCCGTCCAGCGAAGCAAAGGCACGATTGCGAACGCAGAAATTCAGCGACAGTTCTCGCCACGTGAGCAGTTCGTCGTAGAACTTCTCCACCTGCTCTGGTGCCCCGCGATCGCGCACGGTCCGCGCGACTTCAGCAGCGCTGATCTGACCGAAATGCAGGTACGGCGAGAGTCGGCTCGACCCGTCGGTATCGCCGGGATCGTTGCGGCGTTCGGCGTAGTCCTGAAGCGCATCGCCACAGAAGGCGTCGAGGCGAGCCCGGGCCGCTGCGTAGCCGGGTTTTGTGCCCTCTACCGCGCCGACCGAATGATCGATCGCACAGCGGGCGATCTCGCTCGCGACGTCGATCTTCGAGAGGGCCAGCGCGTCGACATCCAGTGACGCGCGCAGCTTGGCGCTGACTGCCTTTTTCGGCGGCTGATCCTGCACCGGCTCCAGCGACAGGTCGCGCAGCTTCGCGATCTTGGGGCGAATGGTGCGCGCCGCGTATTCCTCCTTCTGGAAGGCTGCAGCGGGCACCACCGCATGTGACTCCACCGCCAACATCCGGCAGGGAAGCCGGGCGGCGACACGCCCCGATCGCGCGTCGATTCCAGCGGTCGGGAAGGCGTCCGTCACGACCATCACGGCCCGAGCAGCTAGCCGGTCCACGACGCGATTGTCGCCCACCACGGTGTGACGCAGGTGGAAGAGATAGGTATACCCCAGCTCCTTGGCGCGGCGTTCAAGCTCCACTGCATTGCCCACGATCATCGCGTGGGTGCGGTCGCTGGCAAACTCGTAGTGCGGATTCAGCCCTTGGTAGATCACGAGCGGCTTGCCCAGTCGGTCCGCCTCGAGCGTCGCCTGGCGCAGGGCCCAGTTCTCCTCCAGCCGCTGCGTGCTCTGCATCCAGTAGAGGACGTACTCTGCCTCGGGTACCAGCCGGAGGCCGTTGATCGGGACCGTACGGAGGGCCAGCTGATCCTGGACGAACTGGGAGTCGAGTTGGTGCATTGAGGCCGGCGTGCGGGAAAAGGATGTTTCCTTTGGAACTCTTGGAGCGTCTGGGGTACAGATGTTCGTGCAACAGCTGAAGTTCCCCCAGCGACCCGGGACAGTTGACCGGATGGGCCTGGGTGGATAGCTTCACTTGACTGTGCGAGGTGCCGATACAATGTTTCGGTCAGGCGCCTACAGAGTCGGGGCTGTAGCTCAGTTGGTAGAGCGCTGCAATCGCACTGCAGAGGTCAGGGGTTCGATTCCCCTCAGCTCCACATTGTGTGATTGACAGAGCAAATATGCCCGCCGCTGTTCGGTAGGACGGAGAGTTCCAATGACAGCGCGCGTGGCCCAGCTGATTGCAGGGGCGATGAATCCAATGGATTTGTCGCCCCTCGTCGTATCCGGTCGTGTCGCCGGCGTCCACGTCACGGTCCTACGCGCAACGGACTGACCAGAGATCCCGCGCCGTAGCGCAGCCCGCGCAGGTCATCGCGCATCGCCTGGAATAGCTCGGCATTGAAGCGATTTTCTTCCTTCTCCGCTGGCCCATCGAACTCGCTGAAGGCCGACCCGCTCAACCCGCCCAGAAAGCGGGTGACGGCCGACTCCTGCACCGCAACGCGAAAGTCTCGCGTGATGTAGGTCTGGCCGCCCGCACCGAGCCGGAACGACACCTTGCCCACGATGCCACCCTGATCGAAGGGCCGTCGCAATGGCGTGCGCAGCATCGATCCGGTGAAGAGCGGTAGCTGCCATTCGGGTGCCTTGTCGAACCGGAGCGCCCAGCCCCGCTCATTCGCGCTGCGCAGGAACACCACCGTGCCCTGCATGCCGCGCATGCCGATCGTGAAGATCGAATACTTCGTGCTCGCGTCCATCGTCAGCCGCAGCGTGTCGGGCATCGGCTGTGTGGTGCCGTCCAGCGGCACCAGGCCGCCGTGCAGCACACGCAGCTTCAGCGTCAGCCCGCGATCGGTCGCGTTGACGTCGACCCATCGCGAGCCGCGTGCATCGCGCAACACGATGTGGTACGCCGCGGGGCCGACGTATTTCTCGATGAACTTCGAGTACAGCGGGAATTCCTTCTTCAGCCATTCCGGGTGGACGTCAGTCACGATCGTCACTGCCGTCGATCCGTCGGAAAGCCGTTGCGCATGCAGCGTGTCGAGCGAAAACATGCGGCCGAGTGCGGCAGTCGTGCGCGGCATCGTGCTGCGCACATCGGCGCGCAGGTCACCATCGCTGCGTCCTTCGGCGCTCCCGAGCAGCGCGCGAAAGCCGTTGCCCCAATCGGTTGGTGTCAGTGTGCCGAGCGCGAAGTCCACGGTCGTCCGCCACTCGTATTCGCCGTCGTTGGCGAGCTTGGTGAGTTGCGTGAGATGTCGTGCATCGGCGAGTCGATCAGGGAACGGTGCGTTGGCGCGAGGCGTGAAGCGGTAGCGGCCATCCGAGGTCGAGACCCCTTCCGCCATCAGGAAGCGGTTCTTCGCATCCGGTCGCGACGTCCACGCGGTGGTGTCATCGAACACACCGGATGGCGAGAGGGCGCGTTTGCCGAGTTTGACGCGGGCCGCGGCGTAGAACGGTGCCCGCTCGACGCCGAGGTAGCGGCGGTGCAGGGCTTCGGCAAAGGTGACGCCGTTGGCCTGTGCCTGCGGTGGGGAAGCGCCGAGGGCGTCCCATCCGGGCCGGCAGGCGGTAGTGAGGAAAGCGCCGAGGAGGAGGAAGGCGGCGGGTCGGGTGTATCGGAGAAGACGGGTCACTGCTCGCAAGTTAGCCGGGCAGGGCGGGTGTCCGACTCAGCAGGCCGGGATTGTGACGGATCGCAGTGGATTGTGGTGGAACTGTCGTGTCCCCTTGAAGCCGGGTGTTGTGGGGTCTAGTTTTGATGAATCCGGCGGCCGCGAGGTGGTCGGGTTGTGGTGCCCCTTGGTGTAACTGGCAACATGTCTGATTCTGGATCAGAAGAGTCCTGGTTCGAGCCCAGGAGGGGCAATACGGAAAGCCCGGCGGTGCCTGCACTTAGGCGCCGCCGGGGTTTCTGTTTGCGGCTGCGATCATGAAGAGTCACAACCTGTGTGACCGCAGTCGTCGCCACCGTGCGTCAGCTTATTCGCCTGCTGCAGCACCGCACGGCAGGAACGGGCTCGGGTCGTCGAATCGTCGTGTGCTCCGTCATGGCGTTCCCGCCGCCGTGACCCTGGAGTGTCGCATGGTCGATCACGAAGTTCTCTGACAAAGGGACATCGAAAGTGTTCTGACAGCAGATCGACGGCGGTGCCTGTCCTGCACTGGGCCCATTGGTAGATCGATGCCCCCGGGACGCCGCAGGCGTTGGAGATCTTTCAGCGGTGCTCCAAGCGCTGATGGGGTCGGAACTGCGTCGCGCTCGTCTCAGCGTTTGCCGAGCCGATGGATCGCGTCGCGGATGCTCGCGTCGCTCGAGTCACGGGCCTGTGCGACGCGATACGCGGCAATGGCCGACGTCGTGTCATGCCGCAGCAGGTGATACTCGGCCCAGCGCACCTGGACGACGGCTGACGCGGGGTGCTGCGCATCGGCCACGGTGAGCAACACGCGCGCCGACTGCAGGTCATGGTCCTTCGCCGGTCGGCGTCGTAGCAGTGTGTACGCCATGTAGGTGATGCGGGACTCGTCCAGCGCGAGTTCGCGGTAGGCCGCCTCCGCCTCCGGCCATCGCCCCGCGCGCAACAGCTCGCCCGGCAGCTGGTGGTCCGGCGTCAGCTTCGGGATCGGACGGTCTGCATACGGGATGCGCAGGCCGATGACGCGCCCGACGCTGTCGCGCTGCACGACTGCGGTGCCGGGAAAGTCAGTGAAGCCGATGGAATCATGCCCGATGGGCACGGCAAGAATCGGCGCGCCGACGCCGAGGCCCTCCGAGATAACTTCCTCGAGGTATGCCGCGAACTCGCCACGTCCCCGACGAAACTGCAGCACCGCGTCCGGGCCTCGCTGGTAGCGGCCCTCTATGTCCGCGAGTAGGGTCGATGCGCCGCGCACAGGCCGCAGCGGATCCAGCAGGAACCCCGGCCAGCCGTACGCCTTGGCGACAGCGCGCCGGATCTCACGTCCGAGTTCCGCCGCGCCCCCGTCGTTGTTCATCATGATGACGACGCCGTTCCCACCGGTGACGCTGCCCATGGCGTAGGCGATGAACCCGGCGTTGACGCCCATGTGCTCGAAGTAGCGCGTCGCATCGCCTGAACGGTCGGCCCGCTGGAACAGGAATGCGCCGAGGCCGATCTGCTCCCGGTACGCGCCGAGCGAGACATCCGCCTGCGGCGTCAGCATGCGATGCACGTCGCTCGAATCGAGGAGCCGTCCCCGGCCGCGATACGCCTGCTGCACCTCGATGACGAGTTGCGCGAGATCGGTGGGGGTCGCGTACAGGCCGGCCGGCGCCTGCTGCGGGTAGACGTACGGCATGCCGAGGAACCACGGCGCGTCGGAGTAGGCCCACGCCGCGCGCGACGCGAACGACGGCGGCAGCGGCTGCGCGAAGGTGCTCGAACGCATGCCGAGTGGCGTGAATACCGTTTCAGCCGCCAGCGCGGCGTACGCGTCGGGCGCGCGGCCGGTGGCGTCAGTGAGCGCCAGCTGAGCCACCATGTACCCGCCGCCGGAGTACGCAAACCCTTCCCCGACCGGCTGGTTCACCACGACGGGTCGGCTCTCCGTGCCCGGCGCCCCCTGCAGAACGTCTACTACGGACGGGTACGGCGTCCGGTCACCCGCAGAGCGTGGCGCAAACCCGAAGTAGGACGACTGGCTCGTGCCACCCCGATGACTCAACAGCAGCGCGAGGGTGACGGGGCGCGCGGCCGTGCGCTCCGACTCGGGCAGTTTCCAGTGCGTGAGGATCGTGTTGATCGGGGCGTCGAGCGAGACGCGGCGTTCCGCCGCCAAGCGCAGTGCAACGATGGCCGTGGCGAACTTCGAGATCGACCCGGCCGAAAACACGGTGAACGGTGTCACACGACGCTTCGTGGCCGAATCGGCCACACCGTAGCCCTTGGCCCACACGACCCGATAGTTCCGGATCACGGCGATGCTGACGCCCGGCACCCCATGCACGCGCATGCGGTCTTCGAGTCGCCAGCCCGGCATGCTGGCCACGGGGACGTTCGGGGCGAGGCTGGTTTCGACGCGGCGGATGTCCGCCGCGAGGTCAGCTCGCTGCGCGGCGAGCGGCGTGGCACTACCGCTGGCGACAATGGCTGTGCCGGCGGTCAGGAGCGTGATCGTCCGGCGACATGGGTGCATCATTTGGAGCATGGGCATGGTGGCGGTGGAGGGGTCATGCCCAACAGTGCGCGTGTGCTGCGGCGTTTGCGCCCCAATGTGTAGGGTGGGACGTGCTCACGCGCTCGCGTGGAAGTCGGGACCTGTCGCGGGACGTGCCGTGTCGCCGGGGCCGGCGTCGCGCCCTGCCGGCGGTCGGTTCCGGTACTCGCGCGGCGTCATCCCCGTGTGCGCCCTGAAGACGCGATTGAAGGTGGACTTCGAGTTGAAGCCCGCCGCAAACGCCACCGCGAGCACACTGTGTGACCGAACATCCTGCCGATCCAGCGCCGTCATGACATCGGCGAGGCGAAACCGGTTGATCAGTTCGCTGAATGACCCGCCCAGCCCCGCATTCAGTGCCTGCGAGGCGACGTTCGCTGACACCCCGACGCGCGCCGCCAAGGCATCGAGGGTGAGTTCGGAATCGCGGTACACTCGGTCGCGCTCGAGCGCCGTACGGAGACGCGCCACCAGCGCTGGATCGGGTGCCCGGCGGGCTTCATTGATTCCGGCGGCAGCGGGTGCGACGGGGTCCGGATCCGACGGCATCGACGGCTCACGGAGCCCGAGCAGTCCGGCGGCCTGCTGGACCTGGGCACCGAACATCGCCCAGAGTGCCACCGCGCCGCCGAGCAGCGGCAGCCCGAGGGAAAACAGCCAGAAGCGCGGCGCGCCGACGGGCAGGTAGTGCGCGTTCACGAGCGGGTCGATGGCGGACGCGCCGAGAAAGACAGCGGTCACGCTGCCACCCTGCCGCAGGCGCCGCGCAGCCGGTTCGTCGCCACCGACTAGTCGCCACGCTGCGGCCAGGTAGAGGCCGAGGGACACCAGCGCGCCGTAATACTCCAGCCACCGCGTGACGGGCTTGTGCAGCGACATCCACACCTGCGCCTTCGTCTCGACCGGCTGCACGCACATGATCACGTAGAACGCCGCCTGGACGACCACTGGGATGAAGTGCACGGGTCCCAGCGAAGCCTCCGTCGTCCGTGCGCTGCGAACGGAACCGAACAGCAGGGGGCCCAGCGCCAGCGTGTAGAAAAGAGGCAGGAAGTACAGCTCGTGGTGACGATAGTACGTCCCACTTCGGCTCAGGGTGTAGTCGATGACCTGCAGTGTCACGGCCAGAAGCCAGAGCGCCGTCCAGCGCGCGGAAGGGCGTGTCCGGCCGTGCGCGAGCAGCATGCCGGCAGCGGTGGCGCCCTGCACGATACAGATGATCATGTACACGACGACGAGGTCGACGTGGATCAGCATGCGACGAGATCGCGGGACATGCGCGAATTCTAGTCTCGCGCTGCCGGACCGAGGTGGACCCAGCCGCGAGATCGTCCGTGGGGGTGACGGTGCGAGTTCGCCGTGATCTGACCCGATGCATCGGATTGTGTCGGAGACGGGTTGTGCCGTCGTGTTGCCGGACCTGCAGATTGGGGCGAGCGTCCCAGCGGCGGAGCAGCGCGCTCACGAACCACTGGGGCTTCTGGTGGTTCACAGAGCCCAAGAATGAGACCGAAACGCTGACGATTGCGTTCTCGCTGTGCTTGTGTCTCCGCCAAGTCGAGAATGACCAGTGTACAGCGATCCCGCTTGGACGTCGACGGCGAAGTCTGCGCGCTGGCGGGGATGGGCCGATTTGGCTCGCCTGCTCACCTCCGTCCGATAGCATCGGGAGCCGAAGCCAGTCACACACCTTTTCTGTTCAGCCACGCTCTGGATCAGAAGAGTCCTGGTTCGAGCCCAGGAGGGGCAATACGGAAAGACTGGTGGCGCAAGCACTTCGCGCCGCCAGCCTTTTTGTTTTATGACTCTGGTCTCAGCTGGTCATGCGATGCATGGCCAGCGTCATAGGCGAGGCATAACCGCCAACCCTACGCCTGCGCCAGCAGGGCAGACCGCTTCGATGGCCGCGTCATCGCTCGCTTCGCCGCGTGTTCGCCGCTCGTCGCATCGGTCTCGGTCGGCGTCGCACGGCTCTACCGTCACCACCAGGCCAACCTGTCAGCGAGTGACGCACCTACCGGCGTGCACGCTCTCCGGAGGCCTCGTGTTCCAGCATCAATCCCGTCGCCGTGCCTCGCTTGAACCCTTTCCAGTACGTATGCGTGGGTTGCGGCGTGCCCGCGCGATCGATGGCCCACACGGCATCCTTCCCGGCCGGTACCACCTGCATGTACGGCAGTCGCGTGCTGTCTCCCTTCAGTTGCACGTCGAAATGCGCGGTCACGAAGTGTGCAAGGATGTTGTTCATGCGCCGGGTGTCCCAGACTGGGTCGGCATAGTGCGTGAAGGGATACGACTTCAGTGAGTCGGACCACGAGTAGCTCTCCGCGGGCGCGGGAATCGGCGCACCCGCGTTGTGGCCCGCGCCGAGAAATGTCAGCAGGTAGCGATCGGCATTCACGGCACCGCGGAAGATGGCGCGGGTCCCGGACTCGTAGCCTGAGACCTCGTCGGCGCTGCCGGCAACGAACAGGGTAGGCGTTCGAATGCCGGCCAGCCCGGCGGAATCCCAGACACCGGCCGGCAGGCCCCACGGGCCGATGGCCACCGCGGCCTTGATACGCGCATCACCGCCGCGTTCACGATAGGCCGCGTTGTCGGCGCTGCGCTCCAGCAGCAGGCGATTGGGCGGTGCACCGGGCATCGTGGCCGCTGCCGCGCGGAATCCGCCGCCGATCACGTTCACCGCGCCGTATCCACCCATCGAATAGCCGATGATGCCGGTGCGACCGGCGTCGACGTGCCCGGCCAGGAAGCTGCCGGACTGCGCGGCACCCAGCCGCGCCATCTCATTCAGCACGAACAACTGATCGTACGGGCGATGATAGAGCGTGCTGCCGAACGCCTGCAGATCGTCGTACGTGCTTCCGGTGTGATCGATCGACACAACGACGTACCCTTTGCTGGCCAGGTTCTCTCCCAGGTGACTGAGCAGGAACCGGTTGCCGGGGTAGCCGTGCGAGATGATCACCAGCGGAAACGGGCCGCCCGCCGCAACTGGCATCGCGTCTCGTTGCGCGCGGCCAATCAGCGTCACGGTGACCGTGGGATCACGCATGATGGCGCGGTACGTGCCGAGGACCGGCGCGCGCGCGGGCTGCGCTGGATACCACACCTCGAGTGTGAGCGATCGGTCGCTGCGCGCCGTGGCTTCGCCGGGTCTGGTGTGAACGACGTCGGGGCGATTGCGGTCGGTGACGGTGATGGTGCGGACGCCGACGGAATGGCTGCCGAAGGCGGCCAGTTCAGGCGCGAGTGGCGTCACGACATCGATGCGTTGGTCCAGCCGCCCGCTATCGCTGCCCGTCTGCGCGCCGGCCGGCGGGGCAGGGGACATCGCGGTGACGATCGCAATCGCCAGCGCCCAGTGTGCCCGTCGGCGATCGCGCGACGGGAAGAGATTTGGAAAGACGATCATCGGGTCAATGTGCAGCGCGGCGCGAAACTCTGCAGGTCTGCTCGGCGAGCCTGAGCGCGTGCAAGGAGGGCAACTCGCTTTCTGGCTCTTTCGTGACAAGGGCCTCGTTGAAGCATCTCGCTCGACATATCACAGCGCACGGGGAAGCGTGTTGTTCTTGAGCCGGGCCGTAGCGCGGCTGGCGTGACCTCGAGGCCAGTGCGACGGTATATTATCATCATGCGCTATTCAGCCCGTATGGTTCTGGCCGCAGCGATTGTCGCATTCACCGCATGCGGCGAAACCGCGAGCGAGCCGCAGACTGGCAACTCCGCGTACACGTTGCGCCTCGTCTCCCCTGGGACGATCCGCGTGGCGGAGCCCCTCACGCCGGTGCCTGACACGTTGCTGTTCGAGTTGCTGGATGCGTCGGGGCAGCGCGTGCGAGAGTTCTGGCGGCTCTCACGCAGCAGTGCGACAACCGGCTGGCTCCGATCGCGCGACTGGGAACGGCGCGCGCTATCGATTGCTGCCGACACGGCAACGGGCCTCGTACGCGTGCTCTGGCTGCCGAGTGATTCGCCAGCGCAGGTGTTGTCGCTCGGCACATACTGGGGTGACGGCCTGGTGGAATTCACGCGTCGATTCACGCTCGCTCGTCGCGGCATACCGCTGGTGGCCGACACGGTCGTGACGTCAGGCGCCGAGTCAGTGTGTTTCCAGCAGGGCGGTCGCGTCGCCTGCGTCGGTCCGGGGCAGTTCCAGCCCACGCCGCGCTGGTTGCGGTTCTCGGCACCCGTACGGTCGCTGTCGGCTAGCCTCGTGGGCGCGTGCGCCCTGCTCACCGATGGCAACACTGCGTGCTGGAATGGAGTCGGCCCCGATGCATTCTGGACGGGCTTCGGTCCCGACTCGACTGTGCCAAACGACATCACGCACCCACCGTTCGTGGAGTTCCGTGGCTCAGTGGGGCGCACTGCGGGCGGCGCGCTCTGGAAGGGTGTGCTCGGGAGTGAGACCGGTGGCGGGTACGTTTTCGCAAACCGCACGTGGTTGCCGATACCGAGTGATTCAAACATCGTGCGCCTGCTCAACGACGAAAACGGACTGGTGACCTGCGGCCTCACCGCGAGCGGCGTCGTAATGTGCTCCACAGGGAGGCGCGTCACGCCGATCTTCCCCGGAGTGCCGTTCACGGTCACGCCGTACCAGCTGTTGCGGAACGCCGCCGACAGCAGCGTGCTTCGCGCCGTTGGCGGCTATACGAGCGTGACGGGTTCGAACGCCTCGTACTCCAGTGACACGAACGTCGTAACGCTCCGTGCTCCGGACGGTACCGGCGCGCGTGTCGTGATCACGCAGGCAAGCAATGGGTCGATGTACGGCGCGGTGACGCCGGACGCCACGTTGCCCGGTACGACGTCCGAGGTGCGCTCCAGAGTACCCTCGCTCGACGGAGAGTCTGCTGATGGCGGTGCATGGCGCAGTGTCACGTCCGGGGGCCGTCTTGGCCGCGTTCACCTCGATGGGATCGCGGTAGGTCATCGCGTGACCTGTGGCGTGCGCGAAGTCGTAGTCTGCGCGCGGGTGATCGCCGGCGGCGACCGCTCAATTCCCGACGTCATCAGCCTGGACACGGTGCGGCTCGCGCCGTGAATCACGCAGCATTGGGTGACAGCGTGTGAACCTGAGAGGTCCCGAAGAACTGGATTGTTGACTCGTGCCGCTCGCGCGCCACGGAATGCACTCTGCTCGTCTGGCTTATCTTGCGCACCGAAGCGAGATCGCATTGGGAGCCGATGCAGCAGGCACACATGTCTTCCGTTTAGCCACCTCCTGGATCAGAAGAGTCCTGGTTCGAGCCCAGGAGGGGCAATAGCTGAACGACCGTCGGTGCCGAAGAGGCGCTGGCGGTCGTTTGGTTTTGAGCTACCCTCGGCACTGATCGACGCGCGAGCGCGCGATGCCCTCGGCCGATCAGCCTCTAACCACGAACGGGCAATGCCAGTGTCCTGGTCCGCGTTGTTGCCGCGCGCGGTCGGCCACGCACCTGAGCTTCGAGCAGCGCGCTCGGTCCGCAGCAGTTACGATCGCGCGAATTTCAGGATCGGCGCAAAGTCGCCGTGATCTGCTGCCCGGAGAGCGGCGAGGTACGCCGCACGTGCCTCGCCTGCGCTCGTGAGGTTCCTCGCGCCCCAGTCGAACGGTGCACGTCGGTGTGCATGCATGAAGGTGTCAGCCACCAACCGGCTCCACCGGCCGTTCCCATTCGGGAAGGGATGGACCAGCACGATGCCGTGGTGTAGACGCACGGCCACCTCGTCGAGCGAGAATACCGATTCGGTCAGCCACAACTGCGCATCCCTGACGCGCTCGCGCAGCGCGACGCGAATGGTCGGCCAGTGGACGCCGATGTTCTTGTCGGTGCGGCGAGTCTTACCCGCCCATCGCCAGGTTTCGTCGAACATGCGACGATGCAGGTCGAACAGGAACGCTTCGCTGAGCACCGCCGCTGGCGTGTGACGCCGCCGATGACGCAGCGCCCACTCCGTCGCAGACAAGATGTTCGTCTGCTCCAAGGCATTGAGTTGCTCGACCGTCTCGATGCCGGGGGGAATGAGGTCCGCCGCCTCGTCGGGATCAACCGGCGTGGCGCCGGCGATGTGAGCGCCGACGGCGAAGGCGCCCCGCCTCTGTGGCGGCGTCGCCGGCCCGTCCGGCGCCGTCACGCCACGTCGCCTGTCGCGCGTTCGTCGCGGGGGGGCGGATCGTCGATCTCATCCCAGAGGCCGCGCGGCCACTCGGCCAGAAGGCGACGGGTGAGGACTGCGATCTGGTGCTCCGCCTCACGCACGGGCACGGTCTGCTGCTCGAGGGTCATCGTGTGTCCCGCGCGACCGACGAGCCGCTCGGCGACCCGGCGAGCCTTTGCGGTGACCACAGACTCGAGCGACCCGTGCCGTGGAACCAGTGCGTACACCAGGTCGCAATCGAGCGCGTCAGCGGCGCGGCGAAGTGCATCGACGGTCGCTGTGCCGGTGACTTCCCGTGCCTCGAGCGCCTCGAGCGACTGCCGACTGATTCGCATCCGCGCCGCGAGCTGCGCGCTGCTCATCCCGAGCGCCCGACGGATCGTCGACACCCACCCCTGAATCGGGGCGCGGGCCGTTTGTAGTCCCTCCCACGGCTCAAGGAGGGCGATGGCCTGCCGGAGTCGGAGCCACTGTGTGTCGGCGCGGGCGGGCATGGCAGCGATGGGTGGTGCGAGGGTGCGGAGCGGACGGGTCAGAGGTTAGAGCTGTCTGCATGGTATACCATGCATATTCTTCAGTCAAGAGCATAGTAAAGCCAGCAATTGGCAAGCTAGGCAGTTGATAGACTGCACAAACAACTCCGATTTGCAAAGTTTATCATGCTCTTTCTGACTCCCGCTTAGTCAGTGAAAGTACGGCCATGGCCGCCTACGGGTTGTGCGCTTGCGACTGCGTTCGACCGAGGGACACGATGTCACACTGTCCGCCGCTTCGAGCCCAGATGCGTGTGATGGAAATCGCCAGGATACTTCAGGCCGTATCGCATCAGGCGGTCGAAACCGATGTGCGCAGCCCAGATGTGCACAAACGGAATGACGCCGGCGCTGGGAACAGTGAGCGCGACGAGTAGCAACGCGATCGGACCGACGTAGCTGTGGAAGGCATTGTAGGCGGTGGCCCCCGCCCGCGGTCCTGCGAGGTACGCGACGAAGCTGACGTCCGGTGCCAGGAACAGTGCAGCGAACAGTCCCCAGCCGTGCCCGCCCTGACGGTACAGCACGGCGGCCAGCAGAAGTACCGCGAACCCTTCAGCCTGAAGCACGAGTCGGACGCCGCCGGTCGCAGCGCTTGGCGTGGACGCCCGGTCGGACTCTGCGGCGCCAGTGAATGCGCTGCGTGGCGCGGTGTCGTGAACGCGATCTGGAGTGCTCATATGCACGCTCCTTGGTAAGGTGAACACTGTACGCCTTGTATGGCGAACACTGTACTCCTTGCCTTGGATCATGTCAAGACGTACAGTGTTCTCTATGGCCTACCCCTCCAAACTCTCCACGCCGGCGATCATCGACGCGGCGCTCTCCATCCTCGACACACAGGGGCGCGACTCATTGGGCATGCGTGCACTCGCTGAGTCACTGAGCGTGCGCCCGGCCTCGCTGTACAAACACGTCGGCGATCTGGCGACGTTGGAGGCGATGATCGCGGAACAGGTCGCTGAGTCGCTCCGCTCGTCGATTGAAGCCGCAGTCGCCCGGCGAAAGGACGTGGCTCGTGGCGCGCGTGACGATCTTCGCACGGCAGCAGACGCCTACCTCAGCTTCGCGCGTACCTCGCCAGCACGATACAGCATGCTTGTGGCGCCATACGCAGCGGGTCATCTGGATGCGCGCAAGGCACTGTGGAATCAGCTCCTGCAACTGGTTGGTGACTGCACCGCGAAAGTCGATGACACCGCCGGCGCCGTCGCCGTGTGGGCGTTCCTGCACGGCTACGTGGTGCTCGAACAGTCCGGCATGTTTGGAGCGAGTGGTCCGCATGACGGCTTTGAACGCGGCATGACGGCGCTTGCGGCTGCGCTCTAGCCTAGACGTAGGGGAACGGCTCGCGACGCACACGCCACGCGCACGACCGTGCGCGACCGGCTGGACGTAGCAATACGGAGAAATGCGAACGGCGCCCGAGTTTGCGGGCGCCGTTCGTCGTTTCGTGCGTGCGTGGCTGCGTCAGGACTGTAAGCGCGACAGCAGCTCGGACCGCGTGATCCGACCGCGCCGCGGAACGCCGAAGCGGCTCGCGGCGGAACGCACTACTTGTACTTCAAGCCCCGCAGATACGCGATGCTCTGCGGCGCATTCTTGACCGGATCGGTGGTCTCGTCCTCGACGTAGAACTCCACGAACCCGTCCTTCTCTGCAGCCTGCAGCAGTGCAGGCCAGTCCACCTGTCCAGCACCGATCGGCGCCTTGAGCGAGTCAGCAACGCCGCCGGCGAGTGAGCCGCGCGGCACGCCGGGCTTCATGTCCTTGATGTGCATCAGCTTGAAGCGACCTGGATACTTGGCGATCAGGCCCACGGGGTCCTGGCCGGGGAGCCACGTCCACAGCACATCCATCTCGAAGCTGACCAGCGCCGGGTCGGTCTCCTTGATGATCACGTCGAGCAACGTGCCGTCACCAAACGGCACCGGCTCGTAGCCGTGGTTGTGATAGAAGAACTTGAGCCCCGCCGCCTTCAATGTCTTCCCGAACGCGTTGAAGTCCTGCACCGCTTGCTTGGCATTGGCGGGTGTGAAGCCGGTCGAGTCATGCGGGTACCAGGCAATGCCGACGTACTCCGCACCGAGCGCCTTGGCGTCGGCGATCACGCTGTCGGGATGGTTCTTCAGGTCCTCATAGCCCACATGCATCGACGTGGCCTTCAGCCCGGCTGTGCGCAGCGCCTCGGCGAACTCCGTGCGCGACTTGCCATAGAGGCCTGCAGTCTCGACGTGTGTGAAGCCCATGCCACTGACCGTGGACAGCATCGCCGGGACATCCTTCGAGAGCGTGCGAAAGCTCCACAGCTGGACTCCGAGCGGCGCGCGGAAGTCGCCGGCCGCCGTTGCAGCCGGCGCGGCGCTGGCCGCCGTCGAATCAGCTGCGGGCTTGGGCGAGCCGCCGCAAGCGGCGATCGCAAGGATCAGTGCGCCGGCGAGCGGCAATTTCACGACAACGGACGACTTCATCGGGTGAGGCTCCTGAGGCGCGTGGATCTGCGAGTTAGTGGCCGAAAGGTGGCAGCGTGCACAGGACGATGATACCGCCGCCAATCCGGTGACAGTGCACGCATTCCCATCGAGCTCGTGCGCTGCCACCGCTACTGACGCGATTTCGTGCCGCGTCATCGAATTCGAATTCCGTGCACTGTCACCGGATTTCGGGAATTCCGTGCACTGTCACCGGAATTCGGCTTCCATGTCTGGCGCCACGCCGTAGCGGCGCAGCGCCTCGCGGGTGAGGCTGATGGCCAGCTCGCGCTCGCCGACCAGCGCCTTGGCCGCCCCCATCGACTCGAGGAACTCGCGCTCCTCGTCGCTGTGCGTCCGCACCAGCACCTCGACGCCGGGGTTGAGCTGGAAGCAGAGGGCCAAAATCGCGCGCGCCTGAAATGCGTCGGGGGCAGCCACGATCACGAGCCGCGTGTGCTCGAGGTGGGCGCGCCAAGCGCCGGCGAGAGTGCCGGCAACAGCACGAGGGCGAGCACGGTGACCAGGTCTTCCACGATCAGCCACCCAACTGCGAGGCGGCCATCGGCTGAATCAAGGATGCCACGATCCTCGAAGGCGCGCAGCAGCACCACCGTGCTGGCGACGGACAGACAGAGGCCGAACACGATTCCGGACCCCCACGACCATCCCCAGAATTGCGTGAGCACCGCGCCGCAGGCCGTCGCGATCACCATCAGTCCGATCGCGCCGGGAACCGCGATCCGGCGCACCGCCAGCAGATCGCTGATCGAGAAGTGCAGGCCGACGCCGAACATCAGCAGAATGACGCCGATCTCGGCAAGCTGCGACGACAGTCCGGAGTCGGCGACGAAGCCTGGTGTAAAGGGGCCCACTGCGACGCCGGCCAGCAGGTAGCCGAGGATGGGTGGGAGTTTGTATCGAGTCGCTACGAGGCCGAACAGGAAGGCCAGCCCAAGTCCCGCGGCGATGGTCGCAATGAGGGCCGTGTCGTGAGGCATGGGCGGTGCGAGGTGAGACGTTGATGAGTTGGGGTGGTGGCGGCGCCATTCGGTCGGAACTGCCACCACCCGCGAAAGTCGTCCGTCCCGCCGTCAGCCGGCTGCTGTCGTCTGATCCGACCGCACACCCTCGCGAGTCTGCTGCTCGCCAGCCTGCCGGTACTGCCGAATGAGCATCACGATGCTGGCCATCATCACTGCGCCGGCGAGCCCGATCAGCGGCACCTTCCATTCAGGCGGGGCGACGATCGCGATGCAGACGGGAACGAATGACGCGAGACAGACGGCGAGCCACATCTCTCGACGGTACCAAGGCGCGGCGAGTTCGTTCGTGCGTGGCGGTATTGAATGAGTCATGGGTACTCCACGTGGAGCCCGAGCAGGCGGTTCGTGGGCGCATAGGCGCACCAGCCTGACCGCGGGCGGAGGCGATGCCGAAGGGCCCCGTGCAGCGTGGCTCGGGGCAGTGAGAGGAGCATTGGGGGCGACCGCCCGATGTTTGGACCGCTGAGGCGCGCATGGCGCGTCAGGAGCAGGGCGGATCGACTAGGCCTGTCGGGGCGGGGCCGTCGGGAAGTACGGCAGTACGGAACCGCGGGATGCGAGGCGGTGGGTCTCGGTGCCGTGGGTCAGCAGAACTTGACGTGCTGTTCCTGCGAGATGCTGGAGTCCTGCAGCGCTCGCTTTGAGGCCACCACCTGTCCGCCCTGCGAATGGCACGGGCCACGATTGGCGCAGACCCGTCGCGGCCGCGACCCGTGCGGACGCGCGAACGAATTCCTCCGGCGTCCTTTCGTGCGCCCTATCCAGCGAACTCGTCGGCTGCATGGACGCATGCACACCGGCCGATCGCGACTGCCCTGTGACGGCCGCACCCCACGCCGCGGGCTGTTCCCGCGTCGGCGCGAACAGGTGCAGCAGGAGGAGCCAGATCATGGCAGCCGAAGACATAACCTGAAGCTAGTCGCCTGGGCCCCAGCACTCAGCCGGCTCCGTTCGCGACTGTGGTTACCACTCGTCACAGTCCGCGGGACCGAGGCGACCGCTGTCATCGAGGGATGGGTGCGCGCGACGGTGACGGCGCGGGCAACGCGTCTGCATGCAGCAAGGCGCTGACGGCATTCAGGAACTGGCGTTCCGTCGCCGCCGCCGGCTGGATGAACTGCAGTGCCTCGAGCGACACCCAGCCGTGACAGAACGCAAAGATCGCTTGCGCCGACTCAGCGGCGCGCGCGCGACGGTCACGCGTGCGTGGACGCGTTGACTCGATGGCATGCACCAGGACGTCGAGGGTCTGGCGCGCCGCCGCTGCACTGGCTGCGGACGGGGTGTGTGCCCCGCTGAAGCGACCAAGCATGAGTGCGTAGTGATGCGGAAATCGATGCGCCGTCTCGCGATAGGCGAGGCAGAGTGCGCGCACGTACGCGACGGCGTCGGACGTTCGGGGCACCTCGCGTTGCGCCCGCGCCAGCTCAGCAAACCCTTCATCGAACAGGGCGCCGAGCAGGCCGTCCTTGCCAGCGAAATGCGTGTAGAGCGCCATCGTGGTGCAGCCCGCCTGCTCGGCGACGCGTCGCACGGCGAGACCCTCCACACCATGCGCGGTGAAGAGCGCGCGAGCGGCGTCGAGGACAGCTCGTCGGAGATCCGATCCGTGGGGCAGGCTTGCATCAGTCATAACGACGTTATTATACCTTCAATAACACTGTTATGGAGAGTCTGTTGGCCCAATCACGCACGCTCGCGCTGCTCGCGATGCTCTTCCTGTCGTCGACCGGATGCGCCGCGAGACCCACGCGGGTCGAATCGACGGAATCTCCGATGTTGGCAGCTGGAGACAATCGCCACTTCACGCATACCATTGCCGTTGACGCCCCAGCCGCGCGCATCTGGGCGCTCTGGATGGATGTGTCGCGTTGGCCATCGTGGGACACCGAACTTCGTGAGGCGTCCGCACCCGCGCCGCTTGCTGTCGGAGTCGAGGGACGCCTCGTGCCGGTGCGCGGGCGTGCATCGCGCTTTCGGGTGACGACTCTCGAACCGGGTGTCAGCTACACGTTCGAGACACTGCTGCCGGGCGCCACTCTCCGCATCGTGCGCAGCGTCATCGCAACCGAGCGCGGTAGCCGATTTACGCACGACGTGAGCTTCCACGGGCCGCTGGGCCGGATCTTCGCGTCACGCTTCGGACCTTCATTTCGTCGAGCGCTGCCGCAGGCGATGCAACGCCTCGCGGCACAGGCACGAGAGCCGTGACACTCCTCCGTCTTGTGTACGCCGCCAACGTGATCGTCGCAGGCGCGGTCGGACTCACGTCACTGCTCGCGCCCGTGACGGCGGCGAGGACGGTGTGGCAGCAGAGCGCGATGCCGAACGATGCGGCGATCAGGGTGACCGGTGCGCTCTGGACCGCAATCGCGATCCTCTCTGTCGCGGGGATTCGGTGGCCCGTCGCGATGGCACCGGTGCTCGTGCTGCAACTGGTCTACAAGGGCCTGTGGCTGGCAATCGTCGCAGTACCGGCGATCATGGCTCGTGACGGAAGGCCGGTGCCAAGCGGCATCGCAACGTTCTTCCTCATCTGGATACTGCTGCTGCCGCTGGTGATTCCATTCTCGGAGTGGCGTAATGCTTCGAATTGATGCTCGTCGTGACCGGAGCCACGGCGCGCCGACGACGTCTGTCTCTCCGACACCACCTGGCACCGGAGAGACAGTCATGCGTCATCGCGCCCACGGTGGCGTAAAGGGCGCAGCGTCCCCGACAACGACCTCGCCGCCGACGGGATAAATGGCAATGGCCTCGAACGAGGCGTCGTACGGATTCCCGAGTGCGAACGTGCTTGACGCCGGAACGACCAAGGCGCCGCCGTTCTCGATCTCCAGTACCTCGCCGTTCACCGTGGCCTGCGCGCGCCCGGAAAGGGCGATGACGATCTCCTCGCGAGTGACACGGTGGGGAGTCCCCACGGTCCCCGGCACGACGTGCAGTCGCCAGGCCGCATTTTCTGACGCGCCTCGACTGGGCGCCGCGAGGCTTGTGAAGGTGGTACCAGCAACATCGAAGGAGCGGTGGTCAGCAGGGTGAAGCAGTGGCATAAAAGCCTCCATGAGGTTATTGTTCACTGCAGATTATAAACCTTAGTGAATGATATGACAACCCCCCAGTCTGACGTCGACCTCGGCGTGCTGTTCAACCTCGCCTATGGCGCCTTCGTTGCCCGCCTGCACGCAGCCATGGCGAAGGCCGGATTCCAGGATCTGGGCCGGTCGTTCGGCTATGTCTTCCGGCTGCTCGATGCAGGGCCCGCAAGCCTCGTTTCGCTCGCGACGCGCCTGCAGATCACGTCGCAGGGCGCCCTCAAGATCGTGGCCGAGATGGAGGCAAAGGGCTATGTCGAGCGGCGCGATGATCCTGACGACGCGCGCGTGCGCACGGTGGCGCTCACGACCCGTGGTCGAAAAGCCCTGCAGGCGGCACGTCGATTCCACGCGGACTTCGAAGCGCAGCTGACGACCCAGGTAGGCGCCGCGAACGCAGCAGCACTGCGCAGCACCCTCGAGCGGATCGTCTCCAACGCGAGGGATGACGGGATCGAACTGACGGCGCGCCCGTCCTGATCGATGCGGACCACGCCGCTGGCGAACTTCGTGGCACCTTCCCGCATTCCGATGGAGCGCGGGAGAGACTCAGTGCAAGAGACAGAAATGCAGCGGCTTGCTCTCTTCTCGCAAGGCGCTGTAGAGACCTGGCTATCCTTCTCGCGATGATGATTGAACGCCGCATGATGCACGTGCGCTGGTGTGCAGGCGAGTGATGGCCGCCACCGCCGACACCCGCCGCACCCAATGGCTGATCGCTGCATCCACAGCTCTCCGCCTCCTCGTTGCCGCGCTACTCCCGCTGGGTATCGATGAGTCCTACGCGGTAGTCGTCTCGCGACGCCTGGCGCTCAGCTACTTCGATCATCCACCCGCAGTCTTCTGGCTCGCACACGCCGCCTCGGCGCTCGGCGGCGAATCACCGTTGGCCCTGCGATGGCCGTTCGTGCTGCTGTTTGCGCTGACGTCCTGGCTGCTCTTCCGGCTCACGTCACGATTGTTCGGCGAGCGCGCCGGGTTGTGGGCCACCGCTGCAGCGCAGTGCATCCCGGTGTTCAGCCTCAGCAGCGGGAGCTGGGTATTGCCCGATGGCCCGTTGCTTTGTGCCAGCATCGCTGCCGCGCTGGCCCTGTCGTACGCGGTGCCGGTCGCACCACACGCGCCGGCTACCGCGAGCGACCCTGCGGCCGCTGATGCTGATTCGACGTGGATGCCGTGGCTCGCGCTAGGTATCGCGCTCGGCTGCGCAGGCCTGTCGAAGTACCACGCGGCATTGCTCGGTGCGGGCGTTGCGGTCTTCATGGTCACGGACGGCACGGCGCGGCGCTGGTTCACACGCCCGCAGCCATACGCCGCGGTTGCCGTGGCGGCACTCTGCGTCCTGCCAGTCTTTATCTGGAATGCGCAGCACGACTGGATCTCGTTCCGCTTTCAGGCGGGACGTGCCGCCGGCCACGGCAACGCGCTGACGGCACTGCTCCAAAACATCGCCGGTCAGGCGGGTTATCTCTTCCCGTGGTTCTGGGTGCCGCTTGTGGTGCTGCTGTACAAGGGTGTGCGAAGCGGCCCGCGCGATCGCGCGACCTGGTTCTGCGTGTGCCTCGGTGCGGCACCGGTGATCGTGTTCACACTGGCCTCGCTTGGCGGACGGGCGGGCCTCCCGCATTGGCCGGCCCCCGGATTCTTCCTGCTCCTCCCGCTGCTCGGCGCCGCCATCGCACGCTGGGAGCAGCGCGCACCAACCGTTGCGCCAGCTCGCATGAAGGCAGCCGGCGGCGTCTTTGCGTTCCTGCTGGCAATCGTCGTCAGTCACGCCGCCACCGGCTGGCTCGCGCGATTCGTCCCGTCGCTCCGCCATCGAGACCCCGCCTTCGAGTTGCTCGAGTATCGATCCATTCGTGCGGCGCTCGACAGCAGCGGGATGCTCACCAACGCGCGTTATGTGGCTACGGCCGACTGGATCCGGGGCGCGAAGATCGGGTACGCGCTCGGCGGCGCTCTCCCCACCGTGGTGTTGAATGACGACGCACGACACTTTCAGTTTGCGTCGGACATCAGGTCCCTGATCGGCACGGACGGTGTGCTGGTGTTGAAGATCCCAACGCCGGTCACGAATCCCGAACTCTGGATTACCGCCGAGCCGTTCCTCGCGGTGTTCGACACCGTGCGATTGGTGCGCACCGTGCCGGTGCTTCGTGGCGCTGACACCGCACTCACGGTGGCACTGTTCGCCACCTCGCACCTGCGACGTCCGTGGAGCGAACGTGTGAAGGAGCTCCCGTCATCGCAACCGGTACCGATGACGATGCCGATGCACTTGCCGGACATGAAGCACTAGGCCGGCGGCTTTCGTCTCGACGGCCGGAGGTAGAGGTTCAGTGACCCGAACGACAGCTTCGCCTTCATCTGCACCAGCGTGTGGGCCGCGTCATCGGTGAACCAGAGCTCGGCCTGGCCGCCCTCGGAAAAGATGCCGGACGTCCGGATGATCGGCTTCACGACGATCGTGTTGAATGTGCCGGCTGGCACCGTGATGCTCTCCTTTCGCAGCACCTGGATCGTGACCGGGTTGGCGCTGGGCCGGAAATAGCGCGAAAAACTCAGCGTCTGCCCGACCTGAAGGTCGAGTGTGCGAACGAAGAAGATGAAGGCGGCATCGTCGAGCGGCGCGGCCACCGTGGCGGCGCGGGGCTTCCCTCGCTCCAGCACGATCGACTCGGCCGGATAGAAGTCGTAGAAGCGATTGTAGTGCTTCGGGCCTTCGTTCAGGTCCTGCGTGAATCGCATGCTGAGCAGGTTGACCGGATCGAACCAGCTCTCCATCACGTCGTGTACACGGAAGAACGGAATACCGCCATTGATCTCGTACCGCAGGCGTAGCACTTCACGCCCCCGTAGCGTGTCCGGTCCCGTTACGGACAACGACCCGCTGCCGACCGTCAAGGCGCCGAACTTGAGGTCGTACTCGTGATACTCGCCGATGCGGAAGGGCAGGGACGCCGCGGGGGTGTGCAACCCCTGCGCGTGGGCGGGCTCGGGCAATGCGAGCACTCCCGCCAGCAACACCGCAGCGCGTAGCGAGGGCACCGGTGTCGGCCGAACGCTCGCACGCATGCGCCGCGCCAGGCGGCCTGGCATGAGCAACACCATCGCCAACAGCCAGACGATCGCCGCCGCCGCGCGACTGAACAGGCTGGCCAGCGGCCGGATCGGTGGTACCGCAGCGGGCCGCGGCTCGACGGACGCACGAATCACGGGGTTCACGTAGATGGTGCCTGCGCTGGACGTGGCAACGACCCGGGCATATGTGTCACTCGCCTGCATCACGTAGCGCATTTCGGTGCTGTTGGTTGTGTCGGCGCGAACCACCCCGCGGTCAACGATCACGCGGAGCTGCTGCATCGGCTCACTGAAGGTCGTTGTCACGGTGTCACCGCGCACGACGACGCGTGACAGTCGCGGTGGCGGTGCGCCCACTGCGGCGCCTGCTGCGGCGGCAACGACGTACATCCGGCCCTGCCGCAAGGCGGCGAGGATCGAGTTCGCCCGATTGTCCGGAGCATTCACCATCGTCCAGACCACACCGGTCTCGCGCGGCTTGGTGATGTCGTGCACATCATCATTGCCGATCGCCCACACGGCATTGCCGGTCGTAAGTGCCGCGTCCCACCACGGGGATGCGTCGTTCCAGTGGCTGCGCACCTCGAGCAGGTCGAACCCGCCCAGCTGCGCCAACTGCGCCGTGTCGTACCCCATGCGCAGATATGGGTGCGCAATGGCGGTGAGTGAGAGCGAGTCGTGTAGTGCCGCCAGCAGGTACTGCTTGGCGTTGGTCGTCTGCCAGATCGGGAAGTCGATGGCCGTGACATGACGTGCGCCAATCACGAGCTGGTGCGTCTTCTTGATGCTGAACCCGTGCTCGTAGATCGGGAGGAAACTCGTGTCGCCAGCGACGCGCGCGATCTGGTGATAATTGGAGAGCCCGATCACGTCGTACCCGCGGCTGACGTACGCCGCGCGGACCTCGGCGGGTGACTGCTTGCCCGACGTGATGCCACCCCAGGCCTTGCTGTGTGCATGGAAGTTCGCCCGCTGCCATGCGGCGCCGGCATCGTGGTACGGGTTGTAGAGCGAGGGGCCGTGAAACGGCACCGAGGCGCGCGATTCGTACACGGGCACGACGACATACGGCAGCACGAGCACCGAGACCAACGCCATGACGAAAACGCGGACAGCGCCACCGACGAGCCGCAGCGGCGCTGCGACACGGTGACCCGCACGTCGCGCATCAGTTGAACTGGAGTCGGTCGGCAGAGACGCGGGCGGGAGCATCAGGACGTGGTCAGGGGGCAGCGATCGAGGAACGAACTCCCTGACTCACTGGATGCTGCAAGCTATCGGTGCGCGGCCACGGGACCGTCACCGCCACGACGCACTGCGGTCACTATTCCTGCTGCCCTCGAACCGCGTCACGCCGCCCATCGCTATCAGGGCGTGAAATTCGCCGTCACCGTGAGGTCGCCATTCTCCGGCACCGTCAGGGTACACGTCATGCCGGTGCACGACCCGCTGAAGCCAGTGAAGGTGTAGCCCGAGTTCGCGATCGGGAGCAGGGTCACCGTGGAGCCAACGGGGAAGATGGCACGACAGATCCCTGACTTCACACCGTTGGCGATCGCGCAGGCGATGCCACCGGGCGAACTCGAAACCGAGCCATTGCCGCTCCCCGCACCGGAATTCACGGTCACCGAGCCGGGAACGGCCAGGCGATACACGGCTTGCACCGATCGTGATGCCGTCAGCGGCACGGTGCACGCGCCACTGCCGCTGCACGCGCCAGCCCAGTTGAGGAAGACGCTGCCATTGGTGGGCGTCTGCGTCACTGTCACGACGGTATTGAGCGCATAGGCGAAGGTGCACGACCCGCTGCTGGCCGCGTTGCTCAACGTGCAGGACAGGCCGGACGGTGCGCTGGTGAGGGTACCGCCGCCCTGGGAGCCAGTGCCGGCTGAGAGCGAGAGTTGCGGCGGTGCGGTGAATTGCGCCGTGACGCTGTTGGTGACACCGGGCGCCATCGTCATCGTGCACGTCGACGCGGTACAGGCACCGGAGTAGCCGGAGAACGACGCCAGCCCGGATGGTGTGGCCGTCAGCGAGACGACGGTGTTCGGTGGGAACGACGTGCTGCAGGTGCCGCCGGTGACGCCATTCGTGATCGTGCAGCTGATTCCGGATGGCACGCTGGTCACCACGCCGCTGCCGGTGCCGCCACCTGCGACGGTGACCACCTGCGTCTGGAAGATCGCTAGCGCGGTGCGGCCCTGCGACATGGCTACCTGACAGGGATCCGATACACAATCACCGGCCCAGCTCGCGAACACGGCGTTGCCGGTCGTGGTCTGCTGCAACGTGACCACACTGCCGTAGGCGAAGAACGCCGTGCAGGTGCCGCTGGTGGTCGTGCCGCTGAGAATGCAGTTGATGCCCGCCGGCGAACTGGTGATGACCCCACCGCCTGCCGAACCAGGACCTGCGGTGACCGTCAGGCGCTGCGGCGCTGCATTGAACGCGGCACTCACGGCGGCGGTGGTGTTGCTCACGACCGCGATGGCGCAGCTGGAACCGGTGCATGCGCCGGTGAAGCCATCGAAGCTGCCGTTGTTCGAGCTGCCGCCGATGAGTGTCACCGTGCTGCCGGCGTCGAAGGTCGCACTGCAGATTCCGCTGGTGACGCCCGCCGTCACGGTGCAGGTGATGCCTGAGGGTGAACTGGTCACGCTACCGTTGCCGGTGCCCGTGCCGGACACCATCACGATACCGGGCGGTGGGACGCGGTAGGTGATCTCACCGACGCGTGGAGCCGTCATCGAGATCTGGCAGGGGTTGCCGACGCAGTCTCCGCTCCATCCCTGGAAGATGCTGGCACCACCAGGGAGTTGTGTCAGCGTGACGATGGTATTGCTGGCAAACGCGCCGCTGCAGACCCCGGACGCCACGCCGTCGGTGACGGTGCAATTGAGGCCCGCCGGCGAGCTGGTGATCGTGCCGGTGCCGCGTGATGCCGGCGAAGCCCGGACTGTCAGCGTGGCCGGGATCGACGCGGTGAAGCTGGCGCCAACCGCAGTGGTGGCACCGGTGGCTGCGATCACGGTGCAGCTACTGCCACTGCAGGCGCCGGAGAATCCGGAGAACGCGGTCGTTCCTGCGCTGACTGCGCTCAAGGTGACGGCCACACCGGCATCGAACGATGCGCTGCACCCACCACCTGCCACTCCGTTGGTGATCGTGCACGCGATCCCGGCCGGTGTGCTGGTGACAGTGCCCGAGCCGGTGCCGACGGCACTCACCGATACGATCCCGCCAGGCGGCAACCGATACGTCACCTCGGCCACATGATTCTGCGTCACGGTGACCTGGCATGGGTTGCCGATGCAGTCACCACTCCATCCCTGAAACACGGCGCTGCCGGATGCGGTCTGCGTCAGCACGACCGCGGTGTTGGTTGCGAAGGTCACGCTGCAGACACCGGTCGTCACGCCATCGTTGACGGTGCAGTTGATGCCCGCTGGTGAACTCGTGATCACACCACCACCGCGCGAGCCTGCCGTCGGTGCGATGACGAGTGTGGCTGGCATCGATGCGCCGGCAAAGCCTGCGGCGACAGTGGTCGTCGTGCCCGGTGCGACGACAGCGCTGCACGCCATGCCGGCACAGGCACCGGTGAAACCGCTGAACGAACTGCTGCCACTGCTCGCCGCATTCAACGCGACTGCCATGCCGCCTGGGAACACCGCCGAGCAGCTACCAGTGGCGACTCCCGCCGAGATGCTGCAATTGATTCCTTCCGGCACACTCGTTACGGTGCCGGCGCCGGTCCCGAAGCCGCCCACGGCGAGTGTACCAGCGGCCTGCGGCGTACGAAACGTCGCGTCGACGGTGCGCTGACCATTCATCGTCACCACGCACGGATCGCCCGTGCAGTTGGCGCTCCAGCCGTGGAAGATTGCCCCGCCCGACGCTTCCTGAACGAGCGACACTTCAGTGCCAAGCGGAAAGCTGGCGCTGCACGCTCCCGTGCCAGCGGCCGTGCCATTCAGTATGCAGTCGATGCCTGCCGGTGTGCTGACGATGCGCCCGCCGCCGACCGATGTGGCATTCGCCACCACTGAGAGGAAGTTCGGAACGAAGGTCGCCGTCACCGTGCGTGGCGCCTGCATGGTGGTCTGGCAGGAGGTCAGTGTGCAGTCACCGCCGAATGCGAGGAACACCGATGTCGTCCCGGGTTCGGGGCGCAGTGTGACGACCGCACCGGCCGCGAATCGTGCGGAGCAGGTGCCGCTCACCGCACCCGCCGACAGCGCGCAGTCGATGCCCGCTGGTGTCGACATGATGCGACCGCTGCCCGTACCGCTACCGGACACCGTCAGCGCCAGCGAGCCGTTTGGTTCGGTGATGCCGACCGTCGATTTCTTCCCGCCGGAGCAGGCAGAAACTGCAGCGACGGCAACTAGTGCCGACAAAAGCTGCCGGGTGGAGGGACGGCGGATCTGGTGCTGGGGAGCGTGAGACATACGCATTGCAGGGCGGGAATGGGCGTCGGACATGACGGCGGCTGATGCTCGGCACACAAGGCACCGATCACGCCCTGCCACAAAAAGCAATTGCGGTGCCCGATTCCGTTGGCGCCTGCTCATGCGGATTTCAGCCTCGCCGTGCGGGCCCCAATCCAGACACGCCGCCGCGTCGTGGCGTCCTTCCCGAAGCGAGACCCCGCACCCCTCGGTATCATTCGCCGTCCGCCGAGCGGCTCGCCGCCTGCGATCCCCTTCCTCTGCTTGCGCCATGAACGAAGCCCTCATCGCCGCCGCACAGGCCGCGTTCCCGACCGACTTGCCGGGCATCACGCTCGGAGCCGTCGTCCACGAAGGCGCCATCGATCCGCAGCCGCTGGTGCGCCTGCCGCTGTCGATGATGACGCGTCACGGCCTGATCGCCGGCGCCACCGGCACGGGCAAGACGAAAACGCTGCAGCTGATGGCTGAGCAGCTCTCCGCGCAGGGGGTGCCGGTCTTTCTCGCGGATGTGAAGGGCGACGTCAGCGGCATCGCGATGGCGGGCGAGAGCAACGCAAAGATCGAGGAGCGCGCAACTGCCACGGGACACAAGTGGCAGTCCGCGTCGTTCCCGGTGGAGCTGCTCTCGCTCACTGGCACCACCGGCGGCCAGCTGCGCGCCACGGTCTCCAGCTTCGGCCCGTTGCTGATGGCGAAGGTGCTCGATCTCAACGAGACGCAAGCGAGCGTGCTGGCACTGGTCTTCAAGTACTGCGATGACAAGGGCCTGTTGCTGCTCGACCTGAGTGACCTGCGCGAGGTGCTGCAGTACCTGACCGAGGACGGCGCGGCGGAATTGAAGGAATACGGCGGCATGTCGAAGGCCACCGTCGGCGTGCTGCTGCGCAACATCATCGGACTCGAAGCGCAGGGCGCCGACAAGTTCTTCGGCGAGCCGGAGTTCGACCTCGACGACCTCTTCTCGATCGAGCGCGATGGTCGTGGGCTGGTGTCGGTGCTGGTGCTCTCCGATGTGCAGGACAAGCCGGCCCTGTTCTCCACCTTCATGCTCTGGATGTTGGCCGAGCTCTATGCGACCCTGCCGGAAGTGGGCGACCTGGCGAAGCCGAAGCTGGTGTTCTTCTTCGACGAAGCGCACCTCCTCTTCAACGATGCCAGTGATGCGATGCGTGATGAAATCGAGAAGGTGACCCGACTCATCCGCTCGAAGGGCATCGGCGTCTTCTACATCACGCAGCAGCCGCGCGACATTCCGGAGACCGTGCTCGGTCAGCTCGGCAATCGTGTGCAGCATGCACTCCGCGCCTACACGCCGGACGACGAGAAGCAGCTCCGCACCACGGCTCGCACGATCCCGAAGACCGAGTACTACGACATCGAAGCCACGCTCACCTCGATGGGAACCGGCGAAGCCCTGGTCTCCACCCTGACGGCGAAAGGCACACCAACACTGCCGTTCGTCTGTCACATGGTGCCACCGGCGTCGCGCATGGGCCCACTCACGCCTGCGGAAGTCGCACCACGTCTGCAGACACCGCAGGCGAAGAAGTACGCAACGGCCGTGGACCGTGAGTCGGCGCGCGAGGTGCTGGAGAAGAAGCACGCGGCCGCTGAGCAGGCTGCTGCCGCCGAAGCGGATGCTGCGCCAACCAAGGGCGGTGCACGAACGGCGCGCGAGGATGAGGGCGCACTGGGCGCCTTCATGCGCTCACCGGTGGCGCGCACGATTGCCGTCACGATTGCGGGCACAATCACACGCTCGGTGCTCGGTGCGCTGATGGGCAAGCGACGGAGGTAGTCGCGAGAACGCGCTCGAAGCGGCACGCAGGTGGCAGTGGAATTCGTGGCGGTCGACTGGTCGGGTGCCGTGACCGGCGAAGCGGCGCGCATCTGGATCGCACGCGCGACAGACGGCGTGTTGACTGCGCTCGACGCCCCGGGCAGCCGAGCAGCGGTGCGCGAGGTGTTGCTGGAGCGCCGACGTAGCCCGCTGCCCTGCGTCGTCGGCCTCGACTTCGCCTTCAGCCTGCCGGCCTGGTTCGCCGAGCAGCGCGGATGGCGAGACGCCGACGCGATCTGGGCGGCGGCGGAAGCCGACGGCGAGCGCTGGCTCACGGACTGCGCACCGCCTTTCTGGGGGCGTCCCGGCAAGGGACGTAGCCATCCGGCGATCGACGGCCTGCGTGCGACGGAACGCAACGGGCCAGCCTCGATTCGGCCGAAGTCGGTCTTTCAGGTCGGCGGTGCGGGCTCAGTCGGCACCGGATCGATCCGCGGCATGCCGATGCTTCGCAGGTTGCGGCACGCTGGCTGGGCGATCTGGCCATTCGATGCGGCGAACACGCACACCGTGGTGGAGATCTATCCCCGGTTCTTCACGGGCGCGGTGGTCAAGAGCAGCAGCGGCGCGCGGGCTGAGCACCTGGCTCGCCACCATCCGGACGTGCCGGAAGAATTTCGCGCGCTGATGACGCGTTCGGAGGATGCCTTCGATGCTGGCATTTCAGCGATCGTGATGTCGGCTACGCCTCTCGACTCTGAAGCGTGGGCGCGATCCGACGCACTCGAAGCGATCGAAGGCCGGATCTGGATGCCGAGTCGTCACGCATCGGCGTGAGCCCGACATCCAGCGGCTTGCGGGCTGCCGTTAGCGCGACTTGCCTGGCACGACCCGGATGCTGACCGGCGCCGAGACGAGTTCGGGGCCGATCACCTTGTGCGCGTAATCACCCAGCACCGCGCGCAGCGTGTGGCGGCCGAGTGGAACCGGCACCGAGACCTCGATCTGCCCCTTGCCGTAATGGATGTGCATGCTGTCGGCCGGAATCACCGTGCCGGGCGCGCCGGCCTCGTCATCGATCAGCAGATGAAAATGTCCGGTGCGCTCCATCTGGGTGCCAGCGGGCGCCACGCCGTAGTTCGCGAGGCGGAATCGCACGGTGACGGGACTGGTCACGGTCGCGCCATTGGTCGGCAGGAGAATCCCGATCACGGGAGCCGGCGCGGGTGCGGTGGCAGGCGCCTGCGCGTACAGGGTCGAGGCGGCGGTGCTCAGTGCGAGTGCGCACACGGTCAGGGGCAGAAATCGCATGGTTGGCGAATGAAGGCAGATGGCGGGCGGAGACCGGCGACCGGCGACGGCCGGCTCGTGAAATGTCGCTGAACGCCGGTCAGGGCGTCAGGCCGCCCCAGTCGATTTCGCGTCCCAGTGCTGCAACTCGGTCCAGACTTCGCGCGACACCTCGACGCGGCTGCCAAGATGCGAGGCGAAGTCCGCCCTGAATTGCGGAGCGTACGATGCAAGATACCGATCGAGCACATCCATGTTCCGCGCCACGTATCGCACCCGGTAGCGTCCCCGGAACGACATGGCGATCGACGCCGTGACGAAGCAGCCCGACGAGAGCACGGCGGGAATGTGCGTGTCGCGCATGTACGCCTCATATGCCGCGATGCCGTCAGCCGCGACGTCCGTGGTTACTTCGTAAATGATCATGTGGCAACATTGCGCCTGACTCGCAGCGCGTCCAGCCGTGCGGCGCAGCGCTGGAATGTCAGCCGGCGAGCTCAGTCGCTGAGGCGAGTGTGACGCACCTTGTGGATGAGACCGCACTAAGAGTTGCAGTCTGCGACTCAATTACCTTTTGTGAGAAGTCACGCTCGGCGGCGCCCTGTTGTCGTGGTTGAACTGGCTCACTCCGGCTCATCGTCATGCGTCCGTCCTATTTCGTGCTCTACTCTGCCGCCGCGACGCAAGCTGCCACTGCGCTGCTGCTCTCGTGCGCGCTGTATGTGCTCGGACGCTACTATCCTCGCTACTTCCTGCGTTTGTGGGCCGGGGCGTGGGTCGCCGAGGCGCTGCACGTCTCGATGGGTATCCTGGCGTTGATGCTGCGCGAGCCGAACGCGATGTCGGTTGGGTTCGGGCCGAACATCGCGGTCTGGGTATCGCAGACCGCGGGTTATGTCCACGGCGCCTTGCTGGTGATGGGTGCGTGGGCATTGTACCGCGCGCAGCGTGACGCGACGTCCGCGTGGATGATTGCCCTGGTCGGCGCGGGACTCGTCGCACTCGCGGCCACGCTCGGCGTGCCACAGGATGGCAGCCCTGACTCGGTGTCAACGCGCCTGCTGGTGCGCGTTGGTGTGCTGTCCGCCGCAGTCGGCACACTGACGGTGGCCGCCGCCTACTTCATCCGTCGCGCACGGGTGGGCGGGTCCGCACTCGGCGCGCGGTGGATGTGGTGGATCCTGCTGCTGCTCGGTGCGCACCGCATCGTCGTGGCGTTCGTCGCGACCTCGCAGCTAGGCCGAAACAGTGTCTATGCCTCTGGCATCCTGCAGGCTCTGCCGTTGCTCGACATCCTTCTCACCGCCGCGCTCGGCATCGGCACCGCGATCGCGCTGGTCGAGGACGAACAGACGGAGATTCGGCGCGCGGCAGAGGGGCAGGTCGAAGCCGAGCGCCGCGCGCGCGCCACGGGCGCAAGCCTCATCTCGGCGCTCGCCGCAGTGCCTGACCTGGTGGCGGTGTTTGGGACGGACGCACGACTGGTGGCCTGGAATCCGGCGTTCGACGCATTCACTCGACGCCACGGTGGTCAGCCGCCGGTCGAGGGTGTGTCAGTCCTCGATGTCTTGCCCGCCAGTGCCGCCGCGGAGTGGTCGGGTCGCATCGCAGCGCTGTTGAACGGCAACGACCAGGTGTTCGAGGCGACGTTCGAGAACGGGGATGTCCCGCCGGAATTCTTCGACGTCAGCGCACGGCCACGTCGCGACGCACACGACATCGTGGGCGGCGTGATCGTGGCGCGCGACGTGACCGAACGACGCAAGCTCGAGCAGCAGTTGCAGCAGGCACAGCGGCTCGACACCGTGGGGCGTCTCGCCGGCGGCATCGCGCACGACTTCAACAACCTGCTGACTGCCATTCTCAGCAGCGCCTCGGTCGCGCGGGAAATCCTGCCTCCCGACCACGAGGTGCAGGCGGACCTCGCAGATGTGCAGTTGGCCGGTGAACGCGCCACGCAGCTGACCAAGCAGTTGCTCGCCTTCGCGCGGCGGCAGCCGGTGTCGCAGCAGCCGATCGAACTCAATGATCGCGTGGCGACCATGGAGCGCATGCTGTCGCGACTCGTTGGTCCCGAAGTAGCGCTTCGTGTCACGCTCGGTGAATCACTCTGGCATGTGCGAGCCGATGGGCCGCAGCTGGAGCAGGTGCTGGTGAACGTGGTGGTGAATGCGCGCGACGCGATGCCGAATGGCGGGCGGCTCACCATTCGCACGGCGAATCGCACGCTGGCCGACGGTGCCATCGTGCTGCCGCGTCCGATGCCTGCCGGCGACTATGTCGAGATCGTGGTCAGCGACACCGGCTCGGGCATGGACGAGGAGACGCTGGCCCATGTGTTCGAGCCGTTCTATACCACCAAGCCTGTTGGCCAGGGCACCGGACTTGGCCTTGCGATGTGTTACGGCATCATTCGCCAGCACCACGGGGTGATCTGGATCGAATCGTCACCGGGGCGTGGCACGACCGTCTTCATCCTGCTGCCGCGTTATGAGGGACCGTTGCCGGCCCGCGCGGAGCGTCCGCGGAGTGACACACCGGTGGCTGTCACATCGGGCACCGAGACGGTGTTGCTGGTCGAAGACGAGCCGCAGGTGCGCGCCGTCGCCGCTCGTGCGCTGCGCTCGGCAGGGTATCGGGTGCTGGAAGCCACCAACGGTCGTGACGGGGTGCAGGTCGCCCGGCGTGAGCGCGACGCGATTGACCTCATCGTCAGCGATGTGGTGATGCCCGAGATGGGCGGCAAGGAGATGGTCGAGCTGGCCCGCCAGTTCCTGCCATCTGCTGCCGTGCTCTTCGTTTCCGGCTACACCGCAGGCAGTTTTCCGCTGCCCAGCGACGACCCGTCCGCGAGCATGTTCCTGCAGAAGCCGTTCACACCGCAGGAGCTGCTGGAGATGGTGCGTCAGGTGCTCGACCGGCATGCCGCGGTTCGGGAGGCGCGCGCAGCGATCGCCACGCCCTGAACGGACCCGCAGGCCGACATTACCGTCTCCTGCTCCGATCTCGCCGTGATCCGATCCCTGTCTTGTGTCGCCGCGCTCTGCGCCGCCTTCGTCATGCCGATGCAGGCGCAGTCGGGAAATCCGTGGTCTGCCGTCGGTACCCAGGGCACCGCGAACCTGCGCAATTTCGAGTTCAGCGCCGGCGGACGGCTGGACACCCTTCGCGTGCACTACACGACGCTGGGTGCACCGCGCCGCGGCGCCGATGGTGTGGTACGGAACGCGGTGCTGGTGCTGCATGGGACCGGCGGCACCGGTCGCAGCTTCCTCAACCCGACGTACGCCGGACGATTGTTCGGCCCCGGCCAGCCGCTCGACTCGACGAAATATTTCATCGTCCTTCCGGATGGCATCGGGCATGGCGGATCGTCCAAGCCAAGCGATGGGCTGCGCGCTCGTTTTCCGCACTATGGCTATCGCGACATGGTGAAGGCGCAGCAGCGCTTGTTGACCGAAGCGCTCGGCGTTGCGCACCTGCGCCTGATCATTGGTACGTCGATGGGCTGCATGCACGCTTTCACGTGGGGCTGGATGTACGCCGGTTTTGCGGATGCGCTGGCGCCGATGGCGTGTGTGCCGACGCAGATCGCGGGACGCAATCGCATGATGCGGACGCTGGCGATGGATGCCATTCGCCAGGATCCGGAATGGCGCGGCGGGGACTACACCGCACCGCCGCGTGCGGGCCTGCGTGGCGCCCTTGAAATTCTCTGGATGATGGGCACCGCACCGCTGGTGCAGCAAAAGCAGGCCCCCACGCGCGACGCAGCTGATTCCGTGATCCGGGCGTTCATCGATTCGCGCATCACGACCACCGATGCGAACGACTTCCTCTACCAGTTCGACGCCAGCAGCGACTACGATCCATCGACGCACCTGAGCGAGATCCGGGTGCCGGTGCTGCACATCAATTCCGAGGATGACGAGGTCAATCCGCCGGAATTGCGTTTTGCCGAGCAACTGGATGCGCGAATGCCGCACGCCAAGTTCGTGTTGCTGCCGATCACGGACCAGACGCGTGGGCACGGCACACATTCGCAGCCCGCGATCTGGGGCGACCTGCTCCGCGACTTCCTTGGCACGCTCGCGACTCCCTGAACGTGTCGAACATCTCCTTTTCGAGGGTCTCACCGTGAAGCTCCTGCTGCGCCTGCTCGTCACCGCCGCGTCACTCTGGGTGGCGACGAAGTTCGTCACCGGGATCTCCTTCACTGGTGACAACTACGCTGCGTTGCTCGGCGTGGCGTTCGTGTTCGGCGTGGTGAACGTGATCGTGAAGCCGATCCTCCAGTTCTTCTCGTTCCCGGTCGTGTTGCTGACGCTCGGACTGTTCCTGCTCGTGATCAACGCCTTGATGCTGCTTCTGACGTCGTACCTGTCGTCGCGGATGGGCTTTGGATTCCACGTGGACGGGTTCGTACCAGCGTTGATCGGCTCACTGGTGGTGAGTGTGACGGCGGGCGTGTTGCATTTCGTGCTGGGCACGAATCGCGAGAGCGACGGGGACTGAAGGCGACGGGAACGGCGCGGAACGGTCGCGGGCGATGATTGTCGGGCGTCACATTTCCGTCGTGTATCGAGGCGGGGTGCGCGCGCTCGACGACGTCTCGATCGAGGTTTCGCGCGGGGAAGTGACTGGCCTGCTGGGTGCGAATGGGGCCGGCAAATCGACGTTGCTGCGTGTGCTCGCCACGTTGCAGCGACCCGACAGCGGTACGGTCACGCTGGCGGGTATCGATGCGCTGGCGGACCCGGATGCGGCACGCGCGCGGCTTGGGTACCTGCCGCAGGACTTCGGGTTTCCCCAGGCACTCACGCCAGCCGAGTTGCTCGATCACTTTGCGGTACTGAAGGGGTTTTCCGGCAAGTCGGAGCGCCGCGACGCGGTCGACGTGATGCTGCGGCGCGTCAATCTCTGGACCGAGCGGCATCGTGCCGTGCGCGCGTTGTCGGGTGGCATGCGGCAACGGCTCGGCATTGCGCTGGCGCTCGTTGGCGGGCCGGATGTCCTGATCGTCGACGAGCCGACCGTGGCGCTCGATCCGTCGGAGCGGTACCGGGTGTTCGACTTGCTGGTGGAGTTGGCCGAAGAGCGGGCGGTGCTGCTGTCGACGCACCTCGTCGCCGACGTGGAAGCCCTCTGTGATTCAGCGGTGATCCTGCAGCGTGGTCGTGTCGTCCGATCCGGCGCACCCTCCGTGTTGATCGACGCGCTTCGCGGGCGTGTGTACCGGGCGCACCTGACGCGGGCCGAAGGGGCGCTGGTGCGGCAGCATTCGCGTGTCGTACGAGAGTTCCTGGTGCATGGTGCGATCGAGATGACGGTGATCGCCGACGCCGCACCCGACGCGCGATTCGCGCTGGCCGAACCGACGCTGGACGATGTATTCGCTGAGGCGACGGCAGAGTGAGGATGGCGTGGGGCGACGAATGAGCGCGCCGTGAGCGATCGTTTGCAGCGCGTGGCGGCGGTGCTACGTCTCGAGTTGCGTATACAACGGCGCGAGCCCCTGACGTTGCTCTACATGCTCGTCTTCATCGCACTCGGTGCCGCGTTTGCTGCGGCCGGGCCGGTGGAACTGGTTCGGGATCGCGGTGCGGTGCCTCGCGACGCTGCGTGGTCGATCATGCTCGCCAGCACCGCCTTGACCGCGTTCGGACAGGTGATCACGACGATGGTCGCCGCGACGGTGGTCTTGCGTGATCGCGCAGATCGTGTGGCCGACCTGATCGCCGCCACGCAACTCACGTCACGCGAATATCTGGCGGGGAAGTTGATCGCGGCGCTGGTGATGTTGGGCCTCATCTACAGCGCGGTGCCACTGGGATTGGTGCTTGGCGCGGTGGTCGGTGGCGGAGAGTTCGTCTCAGCAGTGCGAGCGGTCGTGCCGCCGTTCGTGCTGCTGGCGATGCCGACGATGCTGGCGATTGGTGCGCTGCAGTTCGCGGTGGGTGTCTCGAGTGGACGGCTGTGGGTGATCGTCGGTCAGGGGCTTCTGCTGATCTGGCTTTGGAGTGCGGCGGTCGACGCGGTGGCGGCGAAGGCAGCTGGCGCGACGTTCTTGCTGGTCGATCCGTTTGGCAGCGCGCCGTTATTGGCGGCGACGCAGGAGTGGACCGACGCAGAGCGAGTCGTGCGGCCGATGCCGGTGACAGGTGCGCTGCTCTGGAATCGTGCACTCTGGCTGGCACTGGGTGGTGTGTCGGCGCTCGGCGCCGTGCTTCGCGGTGGAAGACGGCGCAGCCTGCGTGCGACAGGTCCGAGTGACGGTGTTGCTGTCGTCGGGCCGCTCGCACGTGATGCGGGAACGAGTGCGGCGCGTATGGGCGCGGCCGGGAGCATCGCGCGCGCCAATGCCAATGCCAATGCAATTGCCAGCGGCGCATGGCGTGGAGTGGGTGCGAGTGGCTGGTATGTGGCGCGATGGATGCTGCGCGATACGGGATGGCGCGTGCTGGCGGCGCTGGGCGCTGTGAATGTCGGCGTCCATGCTGCATTGGATGCGGCGGGGGCCCGATCGTCGGCCGAACTGCTGCAGCGCACCATCGGTGGGCTCGTTTTGCACTCGCAGCTTTTCCTGATCCTGCTCGCGACGATCTACGCTGGCGAGTTGGTGTGGCGGGAACGGGATGACCGTTCCGCTCCCTTGTTCGATGCATTGCCGATCAGTGATCGCGCGCGGGTCCTGGGGAGCGTCCTCGGTGTGCTGATGGCACAGGCGATGGTCGTGGCACTGCTGACGACGACGGCGGCGATCACGGCGCTGCTTTCCTCCGGTGAGTCGTTTGAGTCGTTGTCGGCGGCAGGATTCGTGGACGCGGTGTTCCGTGGTGTGCTGGTGCCGTTCTGGGGGTGGTTGTTGGTGTCATTGGCGGTGCACGTGGTGGTGCAGCAGAAGATCGTCGGGCACCTGTGCCTGATCGCCGGGTGGGTGTTGGCGTCGCTCTTCCTCGGTGCGGCGGTGACGCCGGGTGGTCCCCGGGCGTCGATGACGCTCTGGGTGCTGGTTGGCGCAGTGTCGCTGGCCGTGAGCGTCGTGGGTTGGGCACGTGGAACGCGTCGGCCGTCGATGTGGCGGCAGCGCCGTGAACCGGGGCCTGAGAAACGCGCGTGACGAGCCGATACTGCGGCAGGTAACACTCACGCAGGTGGTGTGTGTCGACTCGGAATTCATTGCCGAACTCGGCCGTTTTCGCTGGTGATCATTTGCTTACGATCACTGGCAGAATGGACCCGAATCCGGCACTATTCCGAATGTTGGTCGGGCGATGTCTCGGAAGCGTCTCTGATGAGTTCGCTTCTGGGCCCATCCCTTGCGGTACCAATAAGTTCCGGACCGCTAGCGCATTCGGCTCTAGCGGGTGAACTTCCGGAATCTCAGCAGCATCCTCGCACTTAACACCCCTTCGGAGGTGGCATGACGCTATCTGTTCGCCTGCGCTCGGCGGGCTCGCTGTTCGCGCTTGCGATCAGCGCAGCGCCGCTGTTTGCGCAGACGCCCCAGGCAGGAACGGTCGAAGTCAATGCTGGAGTCCGCGTGTCGGACGTCGGCATCAAGAACTATTCGTCCGTTACCTCGCCAACCGGCCTGCTCGGCCTGTATTTGCACCGGAACTTTGCTGTCGAGGCTGAAATCTCGTCGGCGAATGGCCGCGTGACGAATGTCCCAGTCGGGACGCGATCGCTTTCGTCGTACACGCCGATTCATCTCCGCGGTGTGTTTTCTCTTCCGGTGGCGGAGCAGGTTGAGCTCCTCCTCGGACTTGGCGCTGTACGTAATGAGCAGCGGTGGTTGGAGCCCAACATTCCTGTTGGCGCCAACTCAGCCCAGACTGCCAAGAAGTTCAATGAATACAGCTGGGCCACGCTGATCGGCGCCCGCCTCGGCCTGACCGACAACGTTGCGTTCCGCGCAGCGGTGACGGTCGACGGCTCGCAGTTCGAAGCGGCGGACAATCGCCTTTTCAACGGCAAGCGGAGCACGAACATCGGCGGCCAGTTCGGCGTCAGCTACCTCTTCAACACCAAGCCGAAGGATGCTGACGGCGACGGTGTGGCCGACAAGATGGACAAGTGCGCGAATACGCCGGCTGGTGTCCGGGTTGACGCGACCGGCTGCCCGCTCGACAGCGATCGTGACGGCGTGGCGGATTATCTCGACAAGTGCGCGAACACGCCGGCTGGCGTGACGGTCGACAGCACGGGTTGCCCGGTGGACAGCGACAAGGACGGCGTCGCGGACTACCAGGACAAGTGCGCCAACACGCCAGCTGGCGTGAAGGTCGACGCGACGGGTTGCCCGATCGACAGCGACATGGACGGCGTGCCTGACTTCCGCGATCGCTGCCCGAACACCCCGCGTGGTGATCAGGTGACGGCAGAAGGCTGCTCGATCCCGAAGGATTCCGATGGCGACGGCGTGAACGATGACGCTGACCGCTGCCCGAACACTCCGGCCGGCACCAAGGTCGATGCGAATGGCTGCACGATCGTCCGCACGGTGCTCGACACGGCGAAGACGCTGGTCCTCGAGGGTGTGCTCTTCCGCACCAACTCGTCGGTCCTCGCTCCGAGCTCACGTCAGATCCTGCTCCGCGCTGCTGAGCTGCTGAAGACGTCGTCGGATGTCCGTGTCGAAATCGGTGGTCACACCGACGCCACTGGTTCGGCGAAGCTGAACGAGCGCCTGTCCCTGGCTCGTGCAGAAGTGGTGAAGCGCACTCTCGTCGCCGCTGGGATCGATGCCAGCCGCCTCGAGACGAAGGGCTACGGCCCGAGCCAGCCGCGTGCAACGAATGCGACCAGGGCTGGCAAGGCTCTGAACCGCCGCACTGAGCTGAAGCCGATCCGCCCGTAAGGAATCGGTCTGAAGGAAGGAAGGGGGCACCTCCGCAAGGAGGTGCCCCCTTCTGCTTTTCCGTCAGTTCTTCGCGTTCGACGCCTTCGGCGGCTTCGGTCCACACTCCCTCACGCCGGGACGCTGCAGACGGCGTTCGACTAGTCCACGCTTCCTCACCCGGGGGGCTGGAGACGGCGTTCGACGCCTCCGGCGGCGCTGGTCCACACTCCCTCACGCGGAGGCGCGGGGGACGCGGAGGCGCGGAGAACAGCACTCGACGCCTTTGGCGGCGGAGGGGTCAACATCGGGCGACGGGCAACTGCAACTGCTTTTTAGGGTGTCGGCCCGCGAGGCAAAGTTTTTGGGAGGGCGGGCTGCTACCGGGTGCTCGCGGTGTGCTCGCGAGCGCAGTTCCCCTGCAGTTCATCCTCCGCGCCACGCAAAAGCTGGCTGCCGCGCGCGAAAGCTCCGCGGCTCCGCGGTTCTCCGCGCCTCCGCGTGAGGACGTGTGGGTCGACAGCGGCGCAGCCGCGCGAACGTGTTCAAGGACTCCGACCCCACGAAGTCTCAAGCGCTGACCGCATAGAGAACTCTCCATGAACGGCCGTTGCTCGCGGCGACTCCGTTCGCCTCAGGAGTCGCGGACGGCCGAGGCGTCGAGGTCGAGGATGCGGCGGATCTGCAGCGCCAGCTCGTTCACCGAGAGCGGCTTGTTGAGATAGCCCGACGCGCCGAGTTCGTAGGCGCGCTCCGGGGTCATGCTGGCGCTGTAGCCGGTACACACCACCACCGGCAACTCCGGTCGCACTCGCAATGCCTCGCGCAGGAGATCCTCACCCGACATGCGCGGCATCGTCATGTCGGTGATCAACAAGTCGTAGTGCTCCGTCTCGTCGCGCAGCTGCTCGAGCGCGGCCTCGGCGCTGGTGAACGTGCTGGTGCGATACCCGAATCGTGCCAGCGCATTGGCGAGGAAGGCCGCAACCGCGGGTTCATCGTCCACCACCATCACGCGCTCGGTGCCGTTGGGCACTGCACCGACCGCACCCAGTGGTGTGGAGGGCGACGGACGGCCGATGTCCGCCGGCAGCTCGATGATCGCCGTGGTGCCGCGGTGCAGCACCGACTCGAGGCGGAAGATGCCCCCCATGCCCGTGATGATGCCGTGCACCATCGCGAGGCCCATGCCGGTGCCTTCGTCGGGTGGCTTGGTAGTGAAGAAGGGATCCAGCGCACGCTCCAGCACTTCGGGCGACATCCCGCTGCCGTTGTCGCTGACCTCCAGCCGCAGATACGATTGGCCGAGCGTCTCACTCCGCAGCAGGCGCACCGTGAGTGTACCGCCCGTCTCGCGCATGGCGTAGATCGCATTGCCGCAGAGGTTGAGGATCACCTGGTGCAGTTGCCCTGCATCGCCAAGTACGGCGGGTACACGTTCTTCGTCGTGCAGGTCGATCGTGACTCCTGGCGGCAGCGTCGGCAGCAGCAGGCGAAGCGTCTCGGAGACGATCGGCTCGAGTTCCACCGGATGTAGCTCCTCGCCGCTCCGCCGGCTGAAGGCGAGGATGCGCTGCACCATCTGCCGACCGCGCGCGGCCGCCGTCAGCACCTGGTGCAGGTCCGCCTGCAATTCCTCCGACTCGGCGTCCAGCATGGCCAACTCGGCGTACCCGATGACACTGGCGAGAATGTTGTTGAAGTCGTGTGCGATGCCACCGGCGAGCGTGCCGACCGCTTCCATCTTCTGCGACTGCCTGACGTCGGCCTCGAGCCGGCGGCGTTCCGTGACATCGAGCGTCAGCGCCATACCGAAACGAATCGTTCCGTCCGCGTCGCGCACTGGCACGGCGCGAACATCGTAGGTCTTCTCGCCGAGCTTGAGTTCGAACTGTTGTTCGTTGCCATCGAGGGCGGCCCGGCAGCGGCGCTGCAGGATGGCCGCCGTGTGGGCATCGAGCGTGTGACCGAACGGCTCACCGAGGATGTCCGGCGCGTCGAGACCTGCATCGCGCAGGCCGCGGCCCGCAGCCAGCAGCAGGCGTGCATCACGATCGAACAGCAGCACCGCGCCACCGGGATAGTTCTCGATCAGTGTGCGATAGAGCTCATCACTGAAACGCAGCTGCGCGCTCACTCGCCGCTGTTCCGTGACGTCGATTGCGGAGCCGAGGAGTCGCGTGACGGTGCCGTCGGCATCGCGCTCGAAGACCGTCATGCGGTCGCTCAGCCAACGCCATTCGCCGTCGGCACCGAGCAGTCGATAGGTCATGTCGACCTTCGAGACACTCGACGTGCGCATGCTGCGCGCCGCCTGCTGCATCGCGGTGATGTCATCCGGATGGTAGAGCGCAAACAGCTCATCGCGCGGCATCTGCGCGAGCTGCTCGAGCGACTTGCCGAGCATCTGGAGCAACGCGTCATTGGCGAACGTGACATGCCGCAGGCGCAGGTCGAGCACGTAGAGGTACGTCGGGACCGTGGACACGATGCTTTGCAGCAGTCTGCGATGCTGGTCGAGCGACTGTTCCATCTGCCGACGTTCCTCTTCGGCGCGACGGATGTCGGTCATGTCATGCACGATGCTCAGCACACCGGTGACGACGCCATCCTCGACCAGCGGCGCATTCGACACCAGCACGTGGGCCAGTGAGCCATCGGCACGCACGCCGCGCGCTTCGTAGGTGGAGTTCTCGCCATTGAGCGCGCGATTGACCTGCTGCATGGCGCGTTCGCGGTCCTCGGCCGCGGTGAACCGGGCCAGCCGTCCCTCGCGCATCTGGGCGTCGGAATAGCCGGTGACGCGCCGCGCGGCGGCGTTCATGCGCACCACGTTCGCGTTGCGATCGAGGACGAAGATCGAATCGGGCGCGCCATCGAAGAGACGCTGCCAGCGATCACGCCGATCACGTGCGACGCGCACGGCGGAGAACTGGAGATAGGCAATGGTGGCCAGCGACCCCGCCTGGACGGCGAGGACCATCAGCAGGAAGGTTCGGCTCGGACCACCGGCACCACTGCTGATCGGTGTCGGGACGACCGTGCCGCTGGCGACGAGGATGATCACTGCCAGCATCGTCAGCTCGGTCGCGACGGCGACCATGATCGCAGGGCGCTTCGGCAACCAGCCAGTGGCCGAGGCCATCGGGATGGCGAGGCAGGGCGCCAGCAGGTATGCACCAGCGCCCGCGTACCACGTCAGGAGCGCTATGACGGGGAGGTCGATGCTGGCCTGCAGTGCATCGAGCCAATGCCGTCGGATCGGCTTGAGGACGTACTCCAGCGCAATGACGAGCAGGGAACTAATGGCGATCCACGTCGCCCAGATCGTGAAGACCCAGCGCGGTAGCCGTTGCAGCAACTCCGGGTTGACCAGCGCGGCGACGGCGCTGAGCACGATCCACAGCAGCAACCGCCCGCGCGCGAAGCGCGTGACGAGGAAGGCCGGAATCGGCTGTTCGGAGGTAGAGGCGTCCAGCGACGACATCGCGAAGCCAACCGCGCGGTGGGGAGAGAACACGAGGCGCCGCTGGCGTGCGGCCGGGTGGTTCGAAAATAGTGCACGCGCACCGTGGCGATTTCCACACGGTCGACAGCGCGGACGTGCTTGTCAGATCACGACTTGGCGCGTTTGTCCACACCTGCGTGGATAACGTATCCACAATTCCCACAACGACTTACGTGGTGTTTGTTCGGGATTGTGAGGGACGCGGGCGGAGTGTACGCTTGTTCCCACGCGGTCGGCGCTGGTCGCGAGAACGAATTCGTCTTGTCGCAGGTGAGGATCGTGGGTCATGCCAGCGCCACAGCCACCGCAGGATGAAACACTGACAGTCGTGCCGGGCGGGGTGGGTTTCCGCTCAGCGGGACGCCGTCAGTTGCGGGGCGAGGGTCGTGAGCGCCGCGAGCTCGAGCCAGGCGGCCAGCAGGTCGAGGTTGGGATCACCGGTGGACGCCGAGCGGGCCGCGGTGCACTGCGCCGTGATCTCGGTCGCGATGGTCGTCGGATTGGCGCGTCCACGCAGTCCGATGGCGAGGAGGCCGGCGGCGTCGGCCAGCCGCTCCCGCACGAACTGTTGAAAGCGAAGCCGGAGCTCCGTCTCGTTGGTGCTCGGCGAGAGGTCGGTCACGCCGTGCCGCAGTTCGCGGAGGGCGGCGAGGTCGTTCACCAGCTGTTCGAGGGTCGCCGTGTCGGGATGCAGCAGGAGATGACGCCAGATGCGCCAGAGCGGCGCGGCCGCCTGTGGCGACATCTCCTCGGCGGGGTTGGGCTGGTGCTTCGCGGCCTGCTCGAGGCGGTCAGCCACCGGGCCCGCCTGCAGCCAGCTACGCGTGTGAGCCACACACGTGGGCCCGGCAACCGCAGCGAGGGCACAGAGGCGCACCGCGTGCCGCAGCAGGCCCTCCGAGTCGGTACCGGGCTGCAGCCCGATGGCCCGGTGCAGCAGGTTGGCGCGCTCGGCACCGACGCGCAGCGCCGCTCGCTCGAGGCTCGCAGTGGTGTTGGGCGATCCGGAGCGGAGGGCGTCGCGTCCAAGCAGCGCCGCGAGTTCGTAGGCGGTCGCGAGCGTGTTCGCGGACTCGCGAAGCCCAGAGTCCGTGAGGGGGACGGTCGCTTTTTCGGCGGCGGCGAGGGTCGCGAGACGCTGCGCGATCGGCATGGCGTCAACCGCCCAGTGCCGATCGACGAGGTCCGCTCCGCTCGCGGGCGGCGCGGGGAAGATCGCGTGTGAAGCGTGCGTCACAGCGTCAGGCCCTCCGGATGCCTCGGTGTACTTCACCAAGTTGCGACGGCACTTGGAGTTGCGCGTCGCGGTGAGGTCGCAGGCAGGTAAAGAATGTGCGTAGTGAAACATATAACCCATCGTCGTGCTTCCAGGCAACACTGGACCGACGCCCACCGTGTGGAGAACGTGACGTGGCTTTGCCGCTCCAAGCAGTTCAGCTGACCGATGCAACCCAGCAGCCCCAGGACGAGATTGCGCCGCTGCGCGCACATCTGGTCAATGCCGACCTGACGCTGGAGATGCTGATGCGGCAGGCGCTGGAGGTGCCTGGTGCCGCCACGGCGCTGCTGGAAGCCTTTGCGGCACAGTCGCGGGCCATTCGGTTGGTGCAGGAAGCGGACGCCCGAGGCGCAGCGTCTTTGCCGTCGGAACTGCGGCATCGCCTGGCGGCCGTCACGGCGCGGACGCCCTCGTGGCTGGCTGCCGGGAGCGCAGGGGTACGCGCCTGAGGTTGGGGCGGGTAGAATGCTCCGAGTACGGCACGGCGACGACGCCGGAGCCATCGGGAATCTCGGTGCGGCACTGCTCGCCTGAGGCCGCCTGAGCCCTGAGTCACTTCCGCTCGCTCTGC
Organism: uncultured Gemmatimonadaceae bacterium; assembly: GCA_963740355.1. Taxonomy (GTDB): domain Bacteria; phylum Gemmatimonadota; class Gemmatimonadetes; order Gemmatimonadales; family Gemmatimonadaceae; genus JACMLX01. The sequence continues at coordinate 1,582,285 of CAVUDW010000003.1, read as the reverse complement.
CGTGATGCCGCACTCGCTGCCGAATTCGCCGGCCGATCTCGCTGACGCCACCTGGCCGGAGATCGCCGCCTACTATGACGGGTTGGCGGCGGATGCCCCCACGCGCAGCACGGCGCGCGCCTGGCTGCGTCAGTGGTCGCTGCTCGAGGAGATGGTGAATGAAGCGGCGTCACAGGCGCTGATCGCGTACACCGGCAACACCGCTGATGCAGCGGCCGAGGCGCGATACCTGCGCTTCGTGACCGAGATCCAGCCGAACGTCGAGGCGCGACAGACCGGCCTCGCCGAGTTGTTGATCGCAACCGGCATCGACGATGCCGACATCGCGACGCTCCTGCGTGAGTTCCGGACCACGGTCTCGATCTTTCGCGCCGCTAACGTGCCGCGCTTCGCACAGATCGAGGAACTGAGTGCTGCCTACCAGAAGATCGCTGGCGGCCTGAGTGTCGAGATCGACGGGCGCACGCTCACGATTCCGCAGTTGCAGCCGCTGCTGGAGTCCGACGATCGCAGTGCTCGCGAACGCGCGTTTCGTACCGGCGCCGATGCCTATCTGGCGCATCGCGATGAAATGTCGGAGTTGTTCGATCGGATGTTCGAACTGCGACAGGATGTGGCCAGCGAATCCGGCTTCGACGACTTCCAGGCGTTCTCGTACGCAGCGAAACATCGCTACGACTACACCGCCGATGATGTCGCGCGATTTCACGATGCCGTCGCGGAGGTCGTCACGCCGGCCGCGGCCCGCGTGCATGCGTATCGACGTGAGCGCCTCGGTGTCGAGGCGTTGCGGCCGTGGGACCTGGCGGTGGACCCTGATGGTCTCGCACCGCTGCGCCCGTTTCGCGACGCCGCAGAATTCGTCGCGGCCAGCAGCCGACTCTTCTCGGCGCTCGATCCCGAGCTTGGTGGCCGGTTTGCCGACATGGCGCGCGACGGGCTGCTCGATCTCGAGAGTCGGCCGAACAAGGCGCCGGGCGGATACTGCACCACGCTGCACCATCGCAAGCAGCCGTTCGTGTTCATGAACGCCGTTGGTGTGTCGGATGACGTGACGACGCTGGTGCATGAAGCGGGGCATTGCTTCCACGCCTACCTGGCGTCGAACCAGGAGTTGATCTGGCAGCGTGGCACAGGCTCGGAAGCGGCAGAGTTGGCGAGTATGTCGATGGAGCTGCTGGCGGCGCCGTTGTTCGCATTGCCGGTGGGCTACTACACGCCGGATCAGGCGCGTCGAGCGCAGGCAGCGCATCTCGAGGATGTGTTGCTCGCGTTGCCGCACATCGCCAGCGTCGATGCCTTTCAGCGCTGGATCTACACCAGCGGCAAGGGGCACGATCGCGATGCACGTGACGCGGCGTGGCTGGCACTGCGCAACCGATTCGAGTCGGGTGTGGACTGGTCCGGGCTCGATCGCGAGCGCACCGCGCGCTGGTATCGGCAGTTGCACATCTTCGAGTTGCCGTTCTACTACATCGAATACGGGATCGCGCAGCTCGGTGCGCTCCAGATCTGGAAGCGCAGCCTGACCGATCCCGAAGGGGCGCTGGCGGGGTACAAGGCGGCGTTGCGACTCGGTGGCACGCGCGGGTTACCCGAGCTGTACGCGGCGGCCGGTGCACGGCTGATCTTCGATGCCGACGGTATGCGCGAACTCGTCGGGCTGGTCGAGGATCGACTCGAGACGCTGCGCGGTTCGACCGTCGCTTGAGCGACAGCGACAATACCGGCATCACGGCAGGGGGCTTGCCGCCGACGCCCAAGCACGACCCCTACGGCGCGTTGCGCGTGCCGGCGTTTCGGTGGTTCGTCATCAGCCTGATGGCGATGACGGTCGGTGTACAGATCCAGGGCATTGCCGTCGCGTGGCAGTTGTATGCGGCAACGAACGATCCACTCGCGCTGGGCCTTGCAGGCCTGGCGGAAGTGCTCCCCTTCCTGGCGCTGTCACTGCCTGCGGGACACTGGGCTGATCGCTACGATCGCAAACGACTGGCACTGCTCGGGATCGTGGTTCTCGTGCTCTGTGCCGCGTTGTTTCTCGCGATGACGTTTGCGCTTCACATGACGAGTGGTGAGGGCGCTGGCGCGCGAACGATCGGGTCCACGGCGTGGTCGTCGCCGATGGCGATCTACGCGGTGCTGGCCGTGTCTGGCGTGTCACGCGCAATCCTGCAGCCGGCGCGGCAGGCCCTCGGGACGATGATCGTGCCGGCATCGCTGTACGCGAACGCTGCCACCTGGCGCAGTTCGATCTGGCAATTCGCGTCGGTGCTCGGTCCGGCAATTGGTGGATTGATCTTCGCCTTTGCGGGCCCGACGGCGACGTACTCGGTGACGTTCGCGCTGCTGTTGCTTGCGTGGTGGGCGATGGCGGCTGTGACCGCGCCTCGTCGCGAGCCAAGCGTAGTTGCGGCATCGAGCGCGGGTGCCGGCATCCTCGAAGGCGTCCGGTTCGTGCTGCGCGACAAGTTGGTGCTGGCCGCACTCTCGCTCGACATGTTTGCCGTGTTGTTCGGCGGCGCGACCGCGCTGCTGCCAGTGTTCACGAAGACTGTCCTGCATGTCTCGCCCGAGTGGCTTGGCTACCTGCGCGCAGCGCCGGCGGTCGGTGCGGTGTGCATGGCGTTGCTGCTGGCGCACCAGCCGCCGATGCGACGGGCCGGCCGCACCCTGTTGATGGCCGTGTTCGCGTGGGGACTGAGCATCATCGGCTTCGCCCTGTCGCGAAATGTCTGGCTCAGCTGCGCACTGCTGGCGATGGGTGGCGCGGTTGACGGCATCAGCGTGGTGATCCGGTCTACGCTGCTGCAGGCACGCACGCCGCCGCACGTGATGGGACGCGTGATGGCCGTGAACTCGATCTTCATCGGCAGCGCAAATGAAATCGGCGCCTTCGAAAGTGGGTTGACGGCACGATTGTTCGGCGCGGTCAACAGTGTGCTGATGGGCGGCGTGGTGACGATCGTCGTCGTGCTGTCGATGGCGGTGCTGTCGCCGACCTTGCGACGACTCGAACACCTGCACGCGCCGGACGACACCGAATAGCGGGCGCATCGTGCAAAACAGCGGGGCCGGCATTCTCGCGAAGCCGGCCCCGCTGTTCTTTCAGGTACGAACCGCAACACCAGACTACGGCAGCGCCTTCACTGCGTCAGGCAGCGCGAATGCAGCCGCATCGATCGGGTCGAACTTGACCGCGGTGATGTTGAGCACGATGTCACCATTCGGCGTACCCTGCGTGACCTTGGTGGGCACCTTCAATGCACCGAACGGCTTGTAGTCGGCGTACACGACCTTCTGCTCGGCGCCATCCTGCTGGATCACCTCGCCGACCTTGAGGCCCGTCTCCTGGCTGTAGTAGACGATGCGTGACTTGCCGCTCTTGCTGACGACCTTCACGGGCCAGACCTTCGTGCCTTCGAAGTCTGCGGCCTCGAGCACTTCCGCGCTCGTGTAGCTACCAGCTTCCCACAGGCCTGCCGTCGGCGACGTGCTCGATGCTGCATCGGCTGCGGTTGCCGGATCCATCTTGCGTGCACCGGACTGCGGATCCATCGCCCACGCGATGGTGCCGTCAAAGCCCTGCACGACCTGCCCGAAGCCTGCCACGTCGATCGTCATCAGCATCTTGCCGCCAGCGACCTTGCGCTCGTATCCGGCGCTGACGCCAGCGAACGTGATGTCGGCGGTGCCAATCTCTGTGCGGGCAGTTGCTGCCTTGAACGCAGCGACGCCACCAACGGCGGCCGCATGTTTATCGAAGATCGACTGCGCGCTCGGCTTCTGGGCGAAGAGTGCAGTCGGAACAACCAGCGCCGCCGACAGGAACGCGCGGCGGATGGCAGTACGGGACATCGGAACTCCGTGAAAAGGGTGACTGACATTCTACGCCAAACCCGTCTGATTGTGTCAGTCAGAGGGTGCTGGAGCAGGGACGATCCGGGGGGCCCTTCCGTTGCACCCCCCAGACCGGTCGTCACCGACACCCTCGCATCACCACTAGCGTGAGGGCGACCTCGACCGCTGCGGCGACCACCGCCCAGATCAGCAACTTCGGCCGCTTTCCTTTCGGTGCCGAGCCGAGCGTGCGTCCGCAGGCGGGGCAACTCGCGGCGCCATCCGGGAGTACGGCCGAGCAGTCACCGCAGCGAATTTCCATCCCGCTTACTGCTGTCCGCGCAGTCCGTCGCGCGATGATGTGGTCTGCGTCGCCGGCCACTTGTCGAACCAGCTCCGCATGTAGAGTTGCGTCCGCATCCAGTTCGACGGCTTGGACGAGGTGCCATGCCACTCTTCGTTGAAGCGGATCATGGCGGTCGGGACCTTCATCATCTTGAGGGCCGAGTAGAACTCCTCCGTCTGCGGCATCGGGGTGCGCAGGTCGAGCACGCCCGTCATCAGCATCGTGGGGGTCTTCACGTTGCCGACGTACATCAGCGGTGAACGGCGCAGGTGCTCGGACGGATCGACCCACGGCAGTTGCGCGAAGTTGCGGTACCAGCTCGCGCCGTCGGTGGTGCCGACGAAGCTCAACCAGTCGATCACCGGGCAGTTGGCGCTGGCAGCGGCGAATCGATTGGTGTGGCCCACGATCCACGAGGTGAGGACACCACCACCGGAGCAGCCGAAGACGTACATGCGCTTGGTGTCGACGTAGCCGCGATTGATGACCGTGTCGACCGACGCCATCAGGTCATCGTAATCCTTGCCCGGATAGGCATTCTTGATCGCGTTGCCGAATGCACTGCCGTAGCCGGTGGAGCCGCGCGGGTTGGTGTAGAGCAGCACGTAGCCGTTGGCGACGTGATCCTGGCGCGAGATGTTGAAGGCGCCGTTGTACATGGCATGTGGGCCGCCGTGAATCTCGAGCATCAACGGATACTTCTTTGCCGGGTCGAAGTCGGCCGGCTTGACGATCCAGCCCTGGATGCGGAATCCGTCGACGCTGGTGAGCCAGATCTCTTCGGTGCGACCGAGTTCCTTGCCGGCCAGCACGTCGTCATTCACGTGCGTGAGGCGCGTGATGGTGGCCGGTGTGCGCACGTTGAAGCGCACGATGTCGTTGGGCTGCATCTCGGTGGACTGGATGCCGACCATGTTGCCGAGGCGATCGACGTCGGTGACGCTGAGCACCTGCTTGCCCGTCGTGATCTGCCGCGTCTGTCCTGCGGTCGATGTGAAGTACAGGTGACGGTAGCCTTCGTTCTCGACGTTGTAGTACACGCCGCTGCCATCAGGCGCCCACATCATGCCCTGCGGTGAACGATCGAGTGCGGCGTTCAGCGCGCGCGGGTTGCTACCGTCACTGCTCATCAGGTAGATCGTTGCGTCCTTCCACGTGGCATCGGTGGAGTCGTATCCGGTGTACGCGATCAGCTTGCCATCGGGCGATGCGACGGGGTTGTTGTCAGGACCCTTGCGACGGGTGAGCGCGCTGATCGTGCCGGAGCTGATGTCGGCGCGATAGATCTCTGACTCACGCCACGCCCCTTCCGAATCCGGCGTGCGGAGGCTGCTGAACAGCAGCGCCTTGCTGTCGGGCGTCCATCGTGCGGCACTGTGGTTCCAGTTGCCGTTGGTCACCTGTCGCGCCTGGCCGCCGTCAGCGGACATCACGAACAGGTGCTGGTAGCCATCATCGGTGAACCCGACGCGATCGGAGCGATAGTTGAGGCGCTGCACGATGCGCGGTGCGTCCGTCCACTTGGCGCCCTTCGGTGCCGCGGGGAGCGCGATGTTCCACGATTCCTTGGTCGGCACGTTCATGCGGAAGGCGATCTGCGTTCCGTCGGGCGCCCATTCTGGTTCGGTCGGCGCCTCGGTCAATCGCGTGAGCTGCGTCGTGCCTCCGTCGCCATCCATGAAGCGCACCCAGAGTTGCATGCCGCTGGGCTGGCCCGTTGCGATGTAGAGCAGTCGGCTGCCATCGGGCGACCAACGAGGTGCCGAACCGGCGACCACGCTGTGCTGCCGTGTGCCGTCGGCGTTCATCACCCAGATCGCGGTGTCCCACTTGTCGTTCACCTTGTCGACGCTGCGCCGCGTGAATGCGATCTGCTTGCCGTCGGGCGAGAGCTGCGGATCGCCAACATCCTCCCACTCGAGGTAGTCGGCGACCGTGACTTTTCGGCTGGCCGGCGGTGCGCCCGTTTGCTGAGCTGGGATGGTGCTCGTGACGGCAAGCAGGAGCAGGCTTGCTGTCAGGAGTTGTGATGTGTCACGACGCATGGGAGTCTCCGGCGATTGGTCGGCGCGGCTCAGGAGCGAGTCGCAGACGGAATGATGCGACGGAAATCACGCGGGGGATATGGCCCCGGCCGAGACTGCTGAGTATCTCTTAATGTAGATCCGGGATCGGCATCACGGTCTGGTTGGCTCACCGCACCTGGAGGCAGCACCGGATGACCGATGCAGGACACTCTGACGTCACCGTGTTGCTGGCCGACCTGAGTGCCGGCGTGCCCGGCGCGGCAGATCGCCTGGCGGCCGTGGTGATGGCGGAGTTGCACCGCATCGCGGAAAGCGCCATGCGTCGCGAAGTCGACGGGCACACGCTGCAACCCACGGAGTTGGTGGATGAGGCGCTGATGCGCCTGCTCGGCCAGCGTCAGGCTTCGTGGACGAATCGCTCGCAGTTCTATGCCGTCGCGTCGCAGATGATTCGGCGCATCCTCGTCGATCATGCACGACAGCGCCGACGCATCAAGCGCGATCATGGCGTGCGCGTGACGCTGGACGAAGGTGTTGCAGAAGCACCTGGGCGCTCACTCGACCTGATCGCGCTCGACGACGCCATGCAGCAACTGGAAGCGATGGCGCCGCGTCAGGCGCGGGTGGTGGAGCTGCGCTTCTTCGGTGGACTCGACATCGAGGAGACGGCGATTGCGCTCGATGTCTCGCCAGCGACGGTGAAGCGTGACTGGACATTCGCGAGGGCCTTCCTCTTGAAGACGCTCGAGGCGGTGTGACGCATGGCTGAAGCACCGATGACCCCCACGCGGCTCGCTCTCCTCGAGTCGCTGTTCGATGCGGCGCTCGGGCTGCCCGAGACGTCGCGTGAGTCGTTCATCGATGAAAGCACGTCACACGACCCAGCACTGGCGGCGGAACTGCGCGCCCTGCTCTCAGCGCATGCACTGAGCGATTCTGTTTTCGCGAGCCCGCTGCGTCAGGATCGGGATCTTAGTGAACGCTGGGTTGGTGCGCGATTGGGTGCCTACGAGATCGGTCGGCAGATCGGATCGGGCGGCATGGGGACGGTGCACGAGGCGATTCGCGCCGATGACCAATACCGGCAGCGAGTGGCCGTGAAGTTCCTCAGCCGCGCCACGGAAGGCGGCGTGGCCGTGCGACGCTTCCGGGCCGAGCGACAGATGCTCGCCAGCTTGCACCATCCGAACATCGCGTCGCTGGTCGATGGGGGAATGACGCCCGATGGACTGCCGTACTTCGTGATGGAGTACATCGAGGGCGAGCCGATCACGCGCTGGTGTGACGGTCGCAGCCTCTCGGTCGAGGCGCGCCTCGCGCTCTTCGGACAGGTGTGTGCGGCGGTACGCGCGGCGCACCAGAAGCTGATCGTGCATCGCGACCTCAAGCCGGGCAACATCCTCGTCACCACCGACGGCACGGTGAAGCTGCTCGACTTCGGCATTGCGAAGCTGATGCGCGACGAGCAGGTGCCGGACCTGCCGACCGCAACGCAATACGGGCATCGCGCCTTCACGCCGGAGTACGCGGCACCGGAGCAACTCCGCGGTACGCCGGTGGACACGACGGCCGACGTCTACGCGCTCGGTGTGGTGTTGTTCGAACTGCTGGCAGGCCAGCGCCCGTTCGACCTGACGGGGAAGTCGCTAGCCGAGATCGAGCGCATCGTCTGCGACCAGGCGGCCCCACGCCCGAGCAGTGTGCTGGGTGTCAATCGCTGGCGTGTGCTCAGCGAGCGGTCCGCTGCGCGCGCGCGCAAGCGCATCGAGGGCGACCTCGACGCGATCGCACTGATGGCGCTGCGCAAGGAACCCGAGCGTCGCTATCCGTCGGTCGACGCGCTGGCGCGTGATGTGACGCAGCATCTCGAACAGCAGCCGGTGCAGGCACGTCCGGACAGCCTGGGCTACCGGGTACGCAAGCTGGTGCGTCGTCGAAAGCTCGAGGTGATCGCGGCGGCGGTAGCGGCATTCTCGCTGATTGGTGGCACGGCGGCGGCCGTGTTGCAGGCGCGTCGTGCCGAGGCGCAGCGGGTGGTGGCGACCGCACAGAGTGCGCGTGCTACCGAGGTGACGTCATTCCTCACCTCGATGCTCAATTCGTCCAACCCGGAATCGTTCGGGAAGGACGTCACGATGCGCACGGTGCTCGATTCCGCCGTGTTGCGCGCGGACTCGTCGAAGTTGTCACCGGAGCTGGCGACGGAGATCCGCGGCATCATGGGTGGTGCCTATCTCGCACTGGGTGAGCTCGACATCGCACAGAAGCAGTTCGAACTCGACCTCGAAGCGCATCGCCGGTTGGCCCCGGGTGGGAGTTATGGGGCAGCGGTGACGTACTCGCAGCTATCACTCGTAGAGGAAACGCGCGGCAACATGGCGGCGGCGGACTCGCTGCTGCGTGTCGCCGAATTGATGTATGCGCGCTTCCCGCATCCCGATCGGCGTGAGGAGAGCACCGCGATCGAAAATCGCGCGCGCGTGCTGTACCAGCTGGGTCGTGTGCCCGAGGCGCTGTCGCAGATGCGCAAGTCGCTGGCACTCGGCGCGCGCTATTTCGCAGCGGATGATTCTGCGCGCGCTCCGTCCTTTGCCAATGCGGCAGTGATCTTTTCTGAGGCCGGCGAGCTGGCCGCGGCCGACACCTTTTCGTTGCTGAGCATCGAGACGGCGAAGCGCGCACATGGGATGAACCATCCGATGGTGGCCAACGCGTATTCGATTCGTGCCGGGATTCTCGAGATGCAGAATCGGATGGACGAGTCGACGGCCGCGTACCTGGCAACGTTGGCCATCAAGCGCCGCATCCTTGGTCCGACGCACATCAGTTACGCGGTGAGCGGTGTCAACTACACCGATCACCTGATTCGGAGCGAGAAGTGGCGCGACGCGGCGACGATGGCGCGCGAGATCCTCGCGCTGCGCGGTACGTCGCTGGAGGAGTCGAGTTATCCGGTGCAGGGCTGCCTGATGCACCTCGGCCGTGCCCTGGCGCACTTGGATTCCGCCAAGGCGGGCGAGTTGTTGGTCCGTGAGGCGCGTGCGTTGCGCGAGAAGAGCCTGCCTGCGGGCCACTGGTTGCTGGCGTCGACGGATGGCGCGCTGGGCGAGGTGATTGCACTCGATGGTCGCTATGCCGAGGCGGAGAAGTTGCTGCTCTCGGCCGAGGCGCGGGTGCGTGAGGCGCGGGGGGTGGAGAGCGGTCCCGTGGCCGACCAGCGCAAGCGCCTGGTGGCGTTGTACCGGATGTGGGGTAAGCCGGCCGAGGCGGCGTCGTGGCAGACGCGGTTGGAGAAGAAGATCGCGTAAGTGGCGACAGGCGGGCGGTATCCGTGTCGCGAAGCCATCAGCTGATCGAGATCTCGATCAAGGGGTCTGACCCCTTGATCGGAGGCCAAGCCGATGCCCGTCAACGGGTTACGCCCGAAATTCGCCGATCAAGATCTCTGACCCCTTGATCGGAGGCCAAGTCGATGCCGGTCAACGGGTTACGCCCGAAATTCGCCGATCAAGATCTCTGACCCCTTGATTGATCAAGATCTCTGACCCCTTGATCGGAGGCCAAGTCGATGCCCGTCAACGGGTTACGCCCAAAATTCGCCGACCAAGATCTCTGACCCATTGATTGATCAAGATCTCTGACCCCTTGATCGGAGGCCAAGCCGATGCCGGTCAACGGGTTACGCCCGAAATTCTCCGATCAAGATCTCCGACCCCTTGATCGGAGGGCAGGGGTCACTCCCCGCGGTACACACACCCCGACGTGCAGGTCTCGTGCACCTGCACCGCACTCAGTTGCGGCAGCGTCACGATCAGGCGATCCCAGATCCACTTCGCCAACACTTCGCTGGTGGGATTCTCGAGGCCGGTGATGTCGTTCAGGTAGAAATGATCGAGCTGCGCGTCGAGCGGGGCCCAGGCGGCCTTGATCTCGCCGAAGTCCATCAGCCAGCCGGTGTGCGCATCGACCGGCCCGCGCACAACGAGGCGAATGCGAAAGGAATGCCCGTGCAAGCGTGCACACTTGTGCCCCTCGGGCACGTTCGGCAGCCGGTGCGCCGCCTCGAACGTGACGTCGCGGTGCAACTCGACGATGTGCCCACTGGGTTGGCCTGCTGTACTCATCGAATCTCCAGCCATTTGTGTGTCTGCAGGCTCAGGCGCCATTGCGGATGTGCGAGGCAATAGGCGAGCGCCGCGCGCGTGTTCGCTTCGGCGTTCGGTCCATCCATCGGCTGCAGACGGAACTGCTCAAAATCGAGATCGGCGAAGCGCTCCGGCTGGGCATCGGCTTCCAGCTGCGGATACACCAGCTTCAACTCCGTGCCGTGCGTCAGCACCAGCGGGGCGTTGGCTTTCGGGCTGACGCAGATGTGATCGAGCCCGCGTGGTGCGGGCTGCGTGCCATTGGTCTCGACGGCCACTTCGAATCCGCGCGCGTGCAACGCGTCGATCGCCGCTTCATCCAGCTGTAGCAACGGTTCACCGCCCGTGCACACCACCAGCTTGCGCGCGCGCGGCGACGCGTTGGCCGGCCACCGTGCATCGACATGTGCTGCCAGCGCCGCGGCATCGGCGAACTTGCCGCCATCGGGCCCGATGCCGACGAAGTCGGTATCGCAGAATTTGCAGACGGCCGTCGCACGATCTGCCTCACGGCCGGTCCACAGGTTGCAGCCGGCAAAGCGCAGAAACACCGCCGGCCGCCCACTCTGCGCGCCCTCGCCCTGCAGCGTGTAGAAGCACTCCTTCACCGCGTACGACATCAGGTGAGCTCGGCCGGCAACACGGAGTAGCGTGTCGGGTCCGTCACCCCCGCCTCGCGAAAACCCTTGTGCCGCAACTGGCAGGCGTCGCAATGCCCGCACGCCGCACCATCGTCCGACGGGTCGTAGCAGCTGATGGTCGCCGTGTAGTCGACGCCAAGGCTGACGCCGAACTCCACGATCTGCTTCTTCGTCATCTGCTGCAGCGGCGCGCGAATCTTGACCCGTGTGCGCCCCTCCACCGCGGACGCCGTGGCAAGGTTGGCAAGCGTTTCGAAGGCGCTGATGAACTCGGGCCGGCAATCGGGATAGCCGGAGTAGTCGAGCGCATTCACGCCGATGAAGATGTCGCTGGCGCCGAGCACTTCGGCGTAGGCGAGCGCGAACGAGAGGAAGATCGTGTTGCGCGCCGGCACGTACGTCACCGGGATGCCATGTGAGAGGTCGTCGGCGCTCCGGTCCTTCGGCACCTCGATCGACGCGTCGGTGAGCGCTGAACCGCCGAAACCGCGCAGGTTGATGTCGAGGATCGCGTGCCCGCTGGCGCCCAGGGTGGTGGCGATGCGCTGGGCGGCCACGATTTCGTGCTGGTGGCGCTGGCCGTAGCGAAAGGTCAGCGCATGCGCGGCGAAGCCCTCGGCGATAGCATGGGCGAGGACGGTGGTGGAATCGAGTCCACCGCTGAGCAGCACGACGGCCGGTCGCGGAGCGGGTGAGTGCGTGAGTGATGACATCGTAGGTTCAAGGCTAACGGCCCCGGACGGCCCCGGAAACAGTCGCGGGACGGTGCAAGAGATCGCACGTCTGTTTCTGCGCCTTGGCGTGAGCGCATTTGGCGGTCCAGCGGCCCACGTGGCCGTGATGGAGGCCGAAGTGGTGACACGCCGCGGCTGGATGACCCGTGCCGAGTTTCTCGATCATCTGGGCGTGGTCCAGCTGCTGCCAGGGCCGAACTCCACCGAACTGGCGATCCACGTTGGTCACGCGCAGGCCGGCTGGCGCGGCGCGATCGTGGCCGGACTCTGTTTTGTGGGGCCAAGTGCACTGCTGGTCTGGCTGCTGTCGGTGCTGGTGAGCGGGCCGGCCGTCGCGCCGATCGTGTCGTCGGTGCTGCTCTGGCTCACGCCGGTGGTGGTCGCTGTGCTGGTCGAGGCGCTCTGGAAATTTGGCCGACAGGCCTCGGAGCGCCCCGCTGCCTGGGTGGTGATTCCGGTCACGGCCATCGCCGCTGCGCTGCTGCCGTCCGACTTGGCGGTTTTGGTTGTTGGCGCCGTGGCTTCGATGCTCGCGGCGAGCGGCGGCAAGGGAATAGTGCGCAGTGTGGCGGTCGCCTCGATGACGCTCCTTGGCGCCGGCACTGTCTGGGCGCAGTTGGTGCCGCCGGCGCACTCTGCGACACCCGATGCGCTGGAGATCTTCCTCTACTTCCTGCGCGCTGGCGTGAGTGTCTTCGGCAGTGGCTACGTGTTGTTTGCGTGGCTGCAGAAGGATCTCGTGGGCGAGCGAGGGTGGCTTGGTCTGGGGGCGCTGACACAGGCATCGGCACTGGCGCAGGTGACCCCGGGGCCCCTGTTCACGACTGCGACCGCCGCCGGGTTCTCGATCGGCGGGCACATCGGTGCGCTGGCAGCGACGGTCGGAATTTTCCTGCCTGCGTTTCTCAGCCCGTTGGCAGGTGAGCCGGTGCGACGGCTCGTGCAACGATCGAGACTGACACGTGCCGCACTCGACGGCGTAGTACTCGCGAGCGTGGCGCTGCTCGGCCGCGCGGTGGTTGGTTTCGCGTGGCCGATGCTACCGTGGCAGTGGCCGGTCTGTCTGCTCGCGGCCGCATTGGTGCTGCTGGTGCGATGGTCTGCCACGATGCTCTTGCTCGGTGCCGCGTCGGTCGGCATTCTCGCAGCAGTCTCTCACCTCTTTTCTTCATGATTCGACTTCGTTCACTCCAGCGCCTGATCCGCCCACTGCTGATCGGTGCTACGCTCACTGCGTCAGGCTGCGTGAGCCTTTCGTCCGGTGGTCCCTCCGCGCCGCCACCGCCGACCACCGGTACCGATGTCGTGCAGCGGATGTACTCGAAGTATGAGGGCAAGTGGTTTCAGACACTGCAGTTCACACAGGAGAACACGCGCTACGCGGCGAACGGCCGTACCGAGCGCTCGCAGTGGAAGGAATACATGCTGGTGCCGGGCCGGCTGCGGATCGAGTTCCTGCCCGCGAGCGGTGGCAACGGCGCGATCTACGCGGACGGCAACGTCTATTCATTCGAGGGCGGGAAGCTCGCGCGCACCGTCGCTCAGGTGAACATCCTGTTGGTGCTCACGGCTGACGTCTACGCGCAGCCGGTCACCACCAGCGTAAGGCAGCTGACGGGCTTGGGCGTCGATCTTACCAAGCTCCGCCGCGACAACTGGAATGGTCGCGCCGTGTGGGTGGTGGGCGCGACGGGCCCGACCGACCTTGGCTCGCCACAGTTCTGGGTCGACGCCGAGACGTGGGTAGTGCACCGCGTGATCGATCGCGCAGCACTCGGATCATCGCAAGGACCGCGTCCCTCAACGGAATTCAGGCTCGGTGACTATCGCGTACTCAGCGGTGTACCAGTCGTTCACGAAATCGTGTTTCTTCGCGAGGGACAGCCGTTCTTCAAGGAGCAGTACACCGAGGTACTGCTGAACACGGCACTCGATGCGCGACTCTTCTCGTCGTCGCAATGGCGTGTGCCCGGCACCAGCCCCTGAGCCCTGTTCTTCGCGGCACCGCACTGCTCGTGACAGACCCGGCCTGTTCTGGGCGCTGAGCGAGCTGCGTTAGCTTCATTTTCGCGCGGCGTCATCCCTTTGGTGATGCCGCGCGTGCTTCATCTCCCACCCGCATGCCATGTCGCACCTGCTCACCGCCGACGCCCTGATCGGTCTCGCGACGCTGACGTTGCTCGAGATCGTGCTCGGGATCGACAACATCATCTTCATCTCGATCCTGGCGGGTTCGCTGCCGGTGAACGAGCAGCCGCGCGGGCGACGCCTCGGCCTGGCCGGGGCGTTCGTGTCGCGAATGGCGCTGCTGTTCAGCATCACGTGGATCATGAAGTTGACCACGCCACTGTTCGCGGTGCTGGGACGCGAGATCACCGGCAAGGACCTGATCCTGATCGTCGGCGGCCTGTTCCTGATCGGCAAGGCGACCACCGAAATCCATCACAAGCTGGAAGAGGACGAACGCAGCGAGCTGGCGAAGAAGAGCAAGGACTCGGGCAAGGGCCTGTGGGCTGTCGTGGCGCAGATCACCGTGATCGACATCGTGTTCTCTCTCGACTCGGTCATCACGGCAGTGGGCATGGTGCCGCATATCGAGATCATGGTGGGGGCCAACATCATCGCGCTCGGCATCATGCTCCTGGCCGCCTCGCCGATCAGTGCGTTCGTCGATCGACACCCCACGGTGAAGATGCTGGCGCTCTCCTTCCTCGTCCTGATCGGCACCAACCTCGTCGCCGAGGGCACCGGCTTCCACATTCCGAAGGGGTATACCTACTTCGCGATGGCGTTCTCGATCATCACCGAGATGCTCAACATCAAGCTGCGCAAGAAGACGACGAAAGAACCGGACGCCACCGCGTAGCGCCACGGCGGTGACGAACGAAGCGAGGGCCATCCGGACAGTGTCGGATGGCCCTCGCTTTGGTTGTGGTGATGCAGAATCTCCGACCGTCGAGCCTCAGGCGTGCCGCTTGCCCGGTGGCCCTTGCTTGGTCTGCGGTGCACGGTTCAACACGCGGTTGTTGAGCGGCGTGACCGCTGTCACGCGTGTGGGTGTACCACCCTCCCGCGGAGACGACATCACTTCGAGCTTCTTCGTCGTCATGAATTCTGCGGTGTGCCCAGGCGTGGTATTCACGGCGCCGCGCGACTCGACCAGGGCACGCAGCCGGTTGCTGCGGCCATGCAGGACCTGCGATGCCGCGCTCATCTGCTGACAGGCAGCGCTCTGTTCCTGCGCCGACGCGTTGGCCTTCTGCGCGCTGGTGGCATGGCCGACGGCATCCGCTGCCACGACGCCCAGTGACTGCTGGACGCTTGCCATCTGCGTCGAGTTGAGCGCGGCGATCTGGCTCAGGTTGGCGGCCGCCGCCACCGTCCGTTCCGCCGACGCAGTGATGCTCTCGAGTGCTGTCCCCACGTCACGACCGACGGTCTCGATCTCACCCACCAGCCCAGCGCTGCGCTGCATGGTGCTGACGGTCTCGTTGACGCGTCCCGTGATCGCGTTGGTGAGGCGTGCGACATCATCGGCTGCGCGCTGCGCGGCTTCGGCCAGCTTGCGTACCTCATCAGCCACCACCACGAACCCGCGCCCAGCATCGCCGGCACGTGCGGCCTCGATCGCGGCGTTGAGGGCCAGCATGTTGGTCTGCTCGGCAATGCGGCCCACCGACGTCACGAACTGCGCGATGCCTTCGGTGACGCCGTGCAGCGATTCCGCCGTGCGACTGGCCGTTTGCACCGACGTGCGGATCTCCAGCATCACCGCCATCGCCTGCCCGATCGTCTGGCGCTTCTCCATCGCCTCCCGCTCGATCGACTCGGCGAGTGCCGCAACAGAACCGGCCTCCTGACGGACCTCGAGCGCACGTTCACCGTTCGCGGCCAACTCGGCGTCGATCTTCTTCAGCATGCCAACCTGGTTCTCGGCGCCGCGCGTGACATTTTCCATCACGTGCGAGACCTCGGTTGCCTTGTGCGCAATTCGATCGCTGACCTGCGACAGCTCGCTTGACGAACCTGCCAGCTCCGAGGCGGTGGCCGCGGTGGCGGTGTGCAGGATGCCGAGCGAGGCGCCCGCCTCATTGAGCGCGGCCGCGATCTTCTCGAACTCGCCGGGCATGCGACCGCTGGTACGCGCTTCAAAGGCACCACGACTGAGCGCATCGGCATGTTCCACCAGCTGGTGCAACGGCTCGTTGATAGAGCGGAGCGTGGCGCCGACGAGCAACGTGCCAACGATCAACACACCGCCGAACACCAGCAGCACCGCGAGGGCGCGCGTCTCTGCCTCGCTGCGCATCTCTGCAGCAACCAGCGTGACCTGTCGTTCCGTCAGTGAACCAAGTCGGTCGATTCCGCCGAGCAACTGGCGCACCGCCGGTGAGACGGCAGCTTCTTCGCGGCGTGCGGCGACTGTGTCGCCCATCTCGAGGTGCCGGTGCGCGCGGGCGTAAGTGACCTCGACACTCGACAGCGCACGGTCCACCTGTGCCACCAGCGCGATGTGATCCGACTCGCGCGTCGCCTGGCGATTCATGGCACGCGTGATGCGATGAGTCTCGAACATCAGGCGCCGGAACGTCTCCAGCGCGGCAGCGTCACCATCGCGCAGGTAGTGACTCGCCGCTTGAATTTCCTCGGCCACAGTGGCCGACAATGACGATGACAGTCGGGCGTCGCGACGGATCACTTCCAGCGCATCGGTGGCTGTGGCGGCCGATGAATGAAGCGAGTTGTAGGCCAGGACACCTGCGCCGGAGAGCAACACCGCGAGCACCAGGAATGCGCGCAGGAGCCGTCCGCCGATCGTCTTCGCGGTGAAGACCTGCTGCACTGTCTCGGTCACTGCATCACTCCGAATGATCGTGTCGCACCATCGATGCGCAGCAGGTGCATGCTGCGCCCGATCGGGTCGCCGGTCTTCGAGAAGCGAACGGCGCCGGTCGCGTAGCCCTGCGTGTCGCGCATCGTCGCGAGTGCCTCGCGGGTGCCGGCGCGTGTGCCGCCGCGAGCGGCTGCACGCGCCAGTGCGATCGTCGCGTCGTACGAGAGCGCCGCATAGGCATCCGGATCGACCTTGTAGCGCGCACGAAACGCCGCCACGAATCGCTTTGCGTCGGTGCGCTCCTCGGTGCTGCTGAAGGGGAGCGCGATCATTACGTCGTGGACTTCCATGCCATTTTCGATGCCGCTCCATCCGTCGCCAGCGATTACCGGCACGGTGATGCCCTGAGCACGAAGGGCCTTCAGGACCGGTGGACCAGAGACGGTGCCGACGGCGAAGATCAGGTCGGGCTTTTCGCGTGCGATGGCCGCCACGTTGACGGCGATGCTGTCGCCCGATGGATCGATCGGTTCGAGTGCGACGGGCGTCTGGCCGAGTCCAGCGAGGAATGGCTCGACGAGGCCACGCCCGTACGAGGTGTTGTCGTAGATCACTGCTACGCGATGCTTGCCGAACTGCGTGCGCGCCATTTCGCCCAGCTTGCGGCCGGTGACCGAGTCACTCGGATTGAGGCGGAAGAGCCAGCGTGACACACCGCTCAGGTCGGGCGAAGTGGTGGACGGAGAAACGGCAGGCAGGGCGCCATCGTACACGCGCGCCGCCGCCACCATCGCTGTGGAACTGAGATGGCCGATCACACCAACGATCTTCGGGTCATCCACGAATTCACGGGCGATGTCGGCCGCCATGCCACCATCGGCCTGATCGTCGCGAAATGTCACGTTGACGGGCCGACCGTCGAGGCCACCCTGCTTGTTCAGCTCTTCCACCGCCAGCTCGATGCCGCGATGGGCCATCTCGCCGTAGGCTGTTTCCCAGGCGCCGGCGGCCCCGAGCTGCAGGTTGCCGCTGCGGATCAGCGACGACCGCTCGCAAGCCGGCAGCGCGAGGCAGCAGAGCAGGGCGCTCAGACGGCGGACCGGGACGGAGACCATGCGAGGGGGCGGGGCGGTGGGGATGAGGCTGGCAAGGCTCAGACGAACCCATCCATACAGACGTCACGGTTGAGGTTGTCTACTCACACGTGGGTGGCCATCCTGCAGAGAGTTCCTCCTTCGTCACCCCAGCCCCGACCAATGGACGCACTTTCGATCCACCTGATGATCAACCACGTGCCGATCCTCGCCGGCCTGCTCGGAACCCTGTTCGTCATTCTGGCCACGTTCATCCGGCGCCGTTGGATCTGGCAGCTCGGGACGGCGGCGTTGGTCGTAGCCGGGATTTCGTTCTACCCGGTGCAGTGGACCGGTGGCAACGCCGAGCATCAGGACATGCAGCGATGGTACGTGCAGCACGACGCCATCGAGGAACACGAGGAAGCGGCCGAGAAGGCGCTCTACGTCGTGCTGCTGGCGGGTGGTGTGGCGGCCTACGCGTTGTGGCGGGCGTCGAAGGGCCCTGCGGGCGAGCTGCCCGTCGTGCCATCGTGGCTGCGTGGCGCGGTTGTCGTGACGGCGCTCGCGGCGTCGGCTGCCACGGTGAAGACAGCCTACGAAGCCGGCTTCATTGCCCACAAGAATCCACTGCTCGATCGGGCCACTGTCCCGCCGCTGGATTCGATCCCGGTCAAGAAGCCGTTCGGTCCGCGCCCGCCGGAGTGACGACGGGCGGGGCCGGTGCTCCAATCAGCGGTGCGAGTTGCGCGCCGCTGGTTGCTGCTGTGTGAGGCAGTGCAGTGTGCCCAGACCCCACACCAGGTCGACGGCGTGAATGCCGACGATGGCGCGACCCGGGAAGCAGTCGGCGATGATGTTCATGGCCACGCGATCGTTCGGATCGTTGAACGTCGGAACGATCACCACGCCGTTGGCGACGTAGAAATTTGCGTAACTCGCTGGCAAGCGCACGCCGTCCATCATCACCGCTCGCGGGTATGGCAGCTCGATCACCCGGAGCGGCCCCGCAGCGCCGCCCACCCGCTGCAAGCGATGCAGGTTGTCGATGGATCGGCGATGGTTTTCGTCGTCCATTGGATCGCGCTCGACGGCCAGCAGCACGGTGTCGCCGCTGGTGAAGCGCGCAATGTCGTCAACGTGGCCGTGTGTGTCGTCTCCAACGCAGCCTTCACCGAGCCAGATCGTTTCGGGACAGCCAAGCCATTCCGCAAACGCACGCTCGTAGTCGGCGCGCCCGAACCCAGGATTGCGTACCTGGAGGTCCGTCAGCAGCCATTCCTCGGTGACGAGAATGCGCCCGCGGCCGTTCACCTCGATGCCACCACCCTCGAGGACGAGCGCCCCGTTGCCATCGGCGCGCTGTGCCCGCGTGATCGGCAGGCCGGTGAACTCTGCCACATGCTCCGGCACCTGCGTGTCGTGCAGATAGTTCTCGTATTTCGCCCACGCGTTGAAGCCCCATTGCACCAGCTCCACCGAACCGTCGGGTCGGTGCACACCGGTGGGCCCCGAATCGCGAACCCAGACGCGATCGGTGCGTGCGACATGGAGTCGCACATTGTCGAGATTGACGGAATGTGCGGCCAGCATCTCGCGCGCCTGTTCTCGGACATGCGCGTCGTTGCAGAGCACATCCACTCGCTCGTATTGCGCCAGCACACGGACGATCTCCGCATACACCCAGGGGATCGGCGCGAACTTGCCGGGCCAGTCGGGTTCGTGCACCGGCCACGCCAGCCAGGTCGCCGCGTGCTGCTCCCATTCCGCCGGCATGCGACGTGTGGGCGACGTGAGCGGTGTCACGTGTGGCATCCGTCCGTGATCAGGCGCCACCGAGCCACCGCTGGGTGATGGGTGCGTAGGCATCGATGCGGCGATCACGAAGGAACGGCCAGTTGCGACGGGTGTCCTCGATCAGGGCACGATCACAGGTCGCGATGAGCACTTCGGGATCGGTGCCCGCCTGCGTCAGGTAGCGACCGATGGGATCGCAGATGAACGAGTTGCCGAAGAACTCGAGGCCATCCGTGCCGGGCTCGGGCTCGAATCCGACACGATTGGCGGCCGCCACGAACACACCGTTCGCGATCGCGTGCGCCCGCTGTGCCGTGCGCCACGCATCGACCTGCGCCGCACCGAACGTCGCCTTCTCGGCGGGGTGCCAACCGATCGCGGTGGGATAGAACAACACCTCGGCACCGAGCATGGCGGTGATGCGAGCGGCTTCCGGATACCACTGATCCCAGCAGATGAGCACACCGATCTTCGCAAATTTCGTTTGCCAGACGCGGAACCCATTCACGCCCGGATGCTTATCCGTGCGCAGATCGGGGCCGACGTCGCCGGGGGTGAAGTAGTACTTCTCCTCGAACATCGGGTCGTGCGGGATGTGCATCTTGCGATACGTGCCAAGCAGCGCACCGTCGGCGTCGATGACGGCGGCGGAGTTCTTGTACAGACCCGGTGCCTGCTTCTCGTAGATCGGCACCACCAGCACCACGCCGAGTTCCTGCGCGACGCCCTGCAACAGTTCGACGGTCGGCCCGGGAATGGGCTCCGCGATGTCGAAGCGTTCCAGCTTCAGGGATTTGCAGAAGTACGGAGCGTTGAACAGCTCCTGCAGGGAGATGATCTGTGCGCCACGGGCGGCCGCCTCGCGGATCTTCTCGATCGCGGCGGTCACCGTGGTGGCACGGTCGCCGGTGACGGCCATCTGGACGAGGCCCACCGTGAACGTGGACGAAGCGGTCATGATCTCTGGAAGTCGGTCAGGAGGAGGCGCGGGCTCGCGCGGCGGAAATGTACGTCATCCGCGCCCTCCACCCGGTCTCGGGCATCCCTGAGATCGGGGGCTCTGGACGAGAGATCGGTGACGCGCGAACGGGGAGTGGCGCGACTGTTTTCGAGTGCTTGCCGAAACCGGCCGATCCAATGCGGTTGTACCAAAATGGTACAGCCGTATGATTTCGCAACAACCTCAGGCAATGGCCGGCGAGCGTCGCATTCGCGTAAAACGTTGTGGCGCAACGACTTGATTGCTGGCCTCGAGTCGAATTGCCGTGGCATTTCAGTTGCCTAGCTCTACAGTGACATCGAATCTGGTGTCGGCAAACTTCTACTGTCGAGGCTTTCAAATGAACATCCGCTCCCTCTCGCGACGCCGCGTCTGGATGCCGGTCACGCTCCTCTCAACCCTGGCAGCGTGCGGCACGGATCCGCTCGCTTCTGGTGGTGGTGCCACCAGTCTCTCTGTCTCATTTGCCAGCACGGGTGCGCTGGCGACCAACGCGGCAGGACAGTCAATCCTGGTCGGCGCTGCGGGTGATACGCTGAAGATCTCCACCGTCCAACTGGTTCTGGGCAACGTTGAACTCCGCCGCGCGGACGTCGCGGCGTGCCCGGACAGCATTCCCGTCAGCCCCAATCGTGAGCGGAGCTCCGATGAACGCGGCTGCTCTCGCCTCGATCTCGGCCCCATGCTGCTCGACGTGCCGCTCGACAGCACTGGCGCGTCGAAGCTGGCAGTCGCGATCCCCGCAGGATCGTATCGTGAGATCGAGTTCGAGCTCGACAAAGTGCGCACCGGGAGCAGTGCGTCGGCTGCCGAGAGCCTGTTCGTGGCGCAGCACCCCGAGTTCCGTGACGTGACGGTTCGCGTCACGGGGACGTATCGTGGCGTGCCGTTCACCTTCGTCAGTCACGTCGAGGCGGAAGTGGAGTTCGAGTTTGAGCCTGCGCTGTTGGTCGAGGCAGGTGTCAACGACAACATCACGGTGTCGCTCGATCTCGGCCGCTGGTTCCGGGGCGAGACCGGCGGATTGCTCGCACCGACGGTTGAGAACCAATCACGCATCGAGCAGAACATCGTGACATCTTTCGATGCCTTCGGCGATCGGAACCGCGACGGAAAGGAAGACTCAGGTCGCGGTCGCGAGCGTAGCCGACAGGGACAGCCTTGATTGCGTGCACCGGGTGCCGCGATCTCGCGCTGCACCCGGTGCAACCGTCAGACGTTCAGCCATCACGTGACATCGCTCGTTGTCTTTCAGTGGTCAAACTCGTTTGAGGCGCTGTGGCCCGAATTGGCCACAGCGTCTGGCCTGTCGCTCGAGATGGCGCAGGCGTCGCCGGAGCTGCTGGAATTGCATGCGGCGAGGCGGGATACGATCACAGTGCACGCCGCGGGTGGTGTGGAAATGGAGGCAATCGCCTCGGTGGGCCGGCAGACGTCGCTCGGCACTGCCGCAATGGTTGGCGGTACGATCGACTATCGCGTGGCGGTGCGTGCGCTGCGCTCGGGAGCGAAGGAGTATTTTGCGCTGCCTGGCGACCTCGAGCCCCTGCGGAGCTGGATCGATGACGCCGCGCGTCAGCAGTCCGAGGCGCTCGCCGGCTCGGCGTTTGCTGCGCGAGAAGGGCGCAAGTACACCTTCGACGGCATCCTCGGCTCGAGTGCGGCGTTGCGGAACGTGATGGCCGTCGCCAGTCGCGTGATTCCGCGGCAGAATGTCACCGTACTGCTGACCGGGGAAACGGGTACGGGCAAGGAGCTATTCGCGCGTGCCATTCACTACAATGGGCCACGCGCCACCCAACCGTTCGTCGAGGTGAATTGCACTGCGATTCCGGAGACGCTGCTCGAGAGTGAACTGTTCGGCCATGAGGCCGGTGCATTCACCGATGCCCGCACGGCCAAGCCAGGTCTCTTCGAGCTGGCCGACGGCGGCACACTGTTTCTGGACGAAATCGGGCACCTCCCACTCGTCTTGCAGGGCAAGCTTTTGCGTGTGCTGGAAGAGCGTACGCTGCGGCGCGTGGGCGGCACACGAAGCATCGGCTTCGACGTGCGGATCATTGCTGCCACGCATGTCGACTTGCATAGCGCGGTGGCGCGCGGCGAGTTCCGTGAAGACTTGTGGTATCGCTTGAACGTAATGCCCATCGTCCTTCCGCCGCTGCGCGAGCGAATGGAGGACGTGATCGAGCTGGCGAGTGCGTTCGTGCGTCGATTTGCGAAGGAGTACGGCATCTCCCCGGTACCAACGTTGTCCGAGGGGGCCATCCACGCGCTGACTTCGCGCACCTGGCCCGGGAACGTGCGCGAGGTCCGTAACGTGATCGAGCGCGCGATGCTGGTGTCAAATGGCGATGTAATCGAGGCCGGGGACGTGGCGATTGACGACGCGCGCCTGGCCGTGAAGCGCAGCGCCGTGGAAGCGGGCGAATTGGACTGGCCGTCCACACTGGGTGTGCTGGTGCGCAGTGCAGGGCTGGCCATGATCGAGCGTTGCA
This sequence comes from uncultured Gemmatimonadaceae bacterium, assembly GCA_963740355.1. GTDB lineage: Bacteria > Gemmatimonadota > Gemmatimonadetes > Gemmatimonadales > Gemmatimonadaceae > JACMLX01. The sequence goes on along the minus strand of CAVUDW010000003.1, from coordinate 1,559,350 downwards.
ATGGAAACAAGAGCGAGGCGGCGCGGCGACTGGGCATCAGTCGGCAGCGCCTGCAGCGACTCGTGGATGCGCCTGTTGATGGTGCAACGAACGACGATTCCCGTGAGGAGTACTGAAATGTTTGACCAGCGAAAGTTTCTTTGCACGGTGGCAGCGCTGTTGCTGCTCGGCTGTGCGTCCAGCGATGGCGCTCCGGTGGATCCGAGTCTGGAATCGCCGACGCGTCCCGAAACTCAACTTTCCTTTCTCCGCTTTGCGCCTGGCGCCGTCCTGAGCAAGGACAGCGTCAGTTTCTGGGCAGTCCGTGGCAAGGATCGAGAGGTCTCGCTCTACTTCCGCCCCGCTGCGGGCAAGAGCGACTCGGTACGCTTCCTGCGCTTCAAGGTTGGCGGCGCCGCGCTCTTGCGCCGTCCCGATGGGACGCCATTCGTGTTCGGCGATTCCATTCGGATCACGATCAAGGTGCGCGATAGCGCACGCGTGATCACGGAGTACTTGCCGAGTGGCTTGGTGTTCAATCCCGCCGAGCCGGCCGAGTTGCGGCTCGACTTCAAGAACTGCGACGAGGACTACAACCGAGATGGCGCCGTGACGCAAGCCGATTCACTGCGCATCGCGGACTTCGCCATCTGGAAGCAGGAATTTGCGGGGCAGCCGTGGGTCAAACTCTCGAGCCGCGCCGAAGTTTCAGGTGATCTGCGGGAGATCGAGGCGCAGATCCTGTCGTTCACGAACCACGCGATCGCCTACTAGCGCGATCATGTCAGGACCACCCGTCGATTCTGTGCTGTCGTCCGCTCGCGCCGCCGCCGGTATCGGCGCGTGGGGTGTGGTGCGCGACAAGCTCGCAGGCGCCGACGAGGTCGCAGGGCGCGACGGGGCGAGCGCGCTCCTGCTGGCGGAGGCGTACCTTCGCACGGGCGATGCGCGTACGGCGCGGCGGTGGCTCGACACGGCGACGGGGCTGCTGTCGCGCGTCGGAGATCGCCCCGCCGAGCGACGCGCGATCAACATGCAGGGAGCCGCAGCGTTTTCCCTCGGTCGGCTCGACGCGGCGGCGGAGAGTTTCGGGACCGCGCTGGACATGGCACGCGTAGATGGCGATGGATTGCTTACCGCGCGCGCGATCAACAACCTTGGCGCCATCGAGGCGCTTCGCGGCAATACGGCCGGGGCCATCGCGGCATACCAACTCGCCATTCCGGCCTATCAGCGGCTCGGCCACACACTTGGGCTGGCTGAGAGTTGGCACAACCTCGGGATCTCGTATCGCTCGCTTGGAAAGCTCGACGACGCGGACGAAGCGGAGCGTCGTGCGAGCGAGTACGCCAACGAGTCCGGCAACCTGCGCCTGGTTGCGATGGCACAGGTCGGGCGCGCGGAGATTTCGCTGCTCCGTGGCGATTTCCTGTGGGCGCGCGCCAACGCATCGCGTGCCGCCACCCTGTTCAGCACCGTGCCTGATTTCCTGCTGCAGGCAGACGCGGTGCGGGTGCAGGCTGATGCCAGCGACCGGCTCCGCATTCCCGTCGTGGCCGACACCCTGCTGGAGAAAGCGTATCAGCTTGCGCGTGATCACGGGCATCTCTTGCAAGAGGCGCAGATCCTTCAGACGCACGCCCACATCATGTTGCGACGCGGCGACGTGACGGCAGCCGCACGAATCGGTTCGGATGCGCTCGACGCGTTCAGCCGTGTCGGCAGCCAGGCCTCCGTGAATGACATGGCTGCATTCATCGCGAGCCTGCCTCGGTAGCCGACAGGGCGGAGGGCCGTGCAGTCACTGTCGCTGCATCGCCACGATACAGGGTGGAACGCCACGAGCGCGATGCGGCCCCACTGCGCCCTCGGGCGAATCTTGTAAGTCGTTGTCCCTGAGAGGGTTGTGATGGTCAACCGGCGAACGGCGGCATGGCGCGTGTCATGCCCACTTCAGCCTCGAGAACCATCCGACAGTTCGCCCCTCTTCAGGAGATTCTGATGATCACACGCCTGCTCCCACCGCGCCCTCTTGGGGTGCTGCCTCTCACGTTGCTGTGCACCCTCGCCGCCTGTGGCGATGGCGCGACCGCGACCACCGACGCCGGGTCCGCCGGTGCCACCGCGTTGTCTGTCTCGTTTGCCGCCACCGGCACCGCGGCGACCAACGCCGCCGGCAATGCCATCATCGTCGGCACGTCCTCCGACACGATGGTGATCAACAAGGTGCAGCTGGTGCTGGGCAACGTGAAGCTGCGTCGCGAAGGGGTGACGGCGTGCCCAGACTCGATGACGGTCAGTAGCACGCGTGGTCGCAGTTCGGACAAGGGCGGCTGCTCGCGGCTCGATCTCGGCCCAATGCTGCTCGATCTACCGCTGAGCGGTGCCAGCACGTCGCCTCTGGCCGTGACCGTGCCTGCGGGCACCTATCATGAATTCGAGTTCGAGATCGACGACGTCAGCACGAGCGCCAACGCCCCACAGGCCGACAAGGACTTTCTGGCCGCACACCCGGAGTTTCGCGACGTCACCGTGAAGGTGAGCGGTACCTACAAGGGCACCGCGTTCACGTTCCTGAGCAAGGCGCGCGCCGAGGTGGAGTTCGAGTTCGAGCCCTCACTCGTGGTGCAGTCGGGCGTGAACGACAATGTCTCGATCGCACTCGATCTGTCTTCCTGGTTCAAGAGCGCTGGTGGTGCCTTGTTGGCCCCGACGGTCGCAAATCAGGCCGCGATCGACCAGAATATCATGACGTCCTTCCGCGCCTTCGGCGATCGGGATCGCGATGGCCATGAAGACAGTGGTCGCGGATCGAGCCGTGGACACGAAGGCAGCGGCCACGGCTGAGCGATTGCGCCGGTGCCGTGACATGACTCCTCTCTCGGCGCGCGGTACGAGCGCCATCGATACTGGTGACGACGCTCGCACTCCTTGGCTGGTCGGATTCGTTCGAGATGCTGTGGCCGGAACTGGCCACGGCATCCGGCGCGTCGCTGCAGGCACATCCCTCCACCAGCGAGGGGCTCGCTGCGTGGTCGGCAACGCCGGATGCCATACATCTGCTCGCGGCGGGCGGCGTGGAACGTGATGCGATCAGCGCTCTCGAACGGGTGGCGGTGCCCTCGTTCACGGCAGTGGTCGGGTCGGTGGCCGACCATCGGCTGGCGGTGAGTGCCATGCGGCATGGCGCACAGGAGTACTTCGCGCTGCCAGGCGATCTCGAGGCCTTGCGAAGCTGGGTGAACGATGCGGCGCGGCGCATTGCGGAGCAGGGTGATGGCTCCGCCTTCGCGTCACGTGAAGGGATGAAATACTCCTTTGACGGAATCCTCGGCTCGAGCCCGGCCTTGCGGGCAGCACTGACACGCGCGGCACGGGTGATTCCACACGCGAATGTCACGGTGTTGCTCACTGGCGAGACGGGAACCGGCAAGGAGTTGTTCGCGCGCGCCATCCACTACAACGGACCACGCGGCAAGCAGCCGTTCGTGGATGTGAACTGCACCGCCATTCCCGACAATCTCCTGGAAAGTGAGTTGTTCGGTCACGAAGCGGGCGCCTTCACCGATGCCCGCGCGGCGAAGCCTGGGCTCTTCGAGCTGGCGCACGGCGGCACCTTGTTCCTCGATGAGATCGGCCACCTGCCGCTGACCCTGCAGGGCAAGCTGTTGCGGGTGCTGGAAGAACGCACGCTGCGACGCGTGGGCGGCACACGCACCATTCCCTTCGATGTGCGCGTGATCGCGGCGACACATGTCGAGCTGAAGGCAGCGGTGGCGCGCAAGGAATTTCGCGAAGACCTGTGGTATCGGCTGAACGTGATGCCGATCGAACTGCCGCCGCTGCGCGATCGGGCGGACGATGTCGTCGGCTTGGCGCAGGCGTTCGTGAGCAAGTTTGCGCACGAGTATGGCATGATGCCCGTGCCGCAGTTGTCAGCGGCGGCGCAGCGGTCGCTGGTGGAGCGTTCCTGGCCGGGCAACGTGCGCGAGCTGCGGAACGTCATCGAGCGGGCGCTGCTGCTCTGTGATGGGGTACGGATGGACGTTGCGGACATGGCTGGCGACGGCGCCACGGTGGCGGCAGGGGCTGCCGGTGGCGAGTTGCCATGGCCGGCGTCGCTGTCGATGCTGGCGCGTGGTGCGGCCAGTGCCATGCTACAACGATGCGGTGGCAACAAGAGCGAAGCGGCGCGACGACTTGGCATCAGCCGACCGCGGTTGCAGCGGTTGCTGGATGCGCAGGCTTCTGGCGCGACCGATGATGAACTCAACGAGGATTTCTGAGATGCGACATACGACATGGGCGGCGGTCGCCCTGACGGCGATGCTGGCCATCGCCTGCTCCAGTGACACCCCGGTCAATCCGACGCCAACGCCAGGCGGTAGCGGCACGCCCGAGACCAGCCTGCGGTTTCTCAAGCCCGCGACGGGTACCGCGCTACGCACCGACAGCGTCAGCTTCTGGGCGGTGAAGGGCCAGGATCGTGAGGTCGCGATGTACTATCGCCCGAACCCCGGGAACACAGACTCGGTGCGGTTCCTGCGTTTTCGCGTGAGGAACGAATCGTTGCTTCGTCGCCCCGACGGCTCGGCCTTCGCGGCGGGTGATTCGGTACGTATCACGATTCGCGTTCGCGACTTCACCAAACTGATCACGGACTTTGCGCCGAGTGGGCTCACGTTCAGCGACTCGCGGCCGGCGGAACTCCGGCTCGACTTCAAGAACTGTGACCCCGACTTCAATCGTGACGGATCGGTCAACCAGACCGACACCAACCTCGTGCCGTCGTTCGCGATCTGGAAGCAGGAAGCCGTTGGGCAGCCATGGTTCAAGCTGACCAGCGCGGTCGAGATCTCGGGGAACCTGAGTGAAGTGAAGGCCGACTTGCTCTCATTCACCGCGCACGCCATCGCGTACTAACGCGTACTAAAGAGTCATGTCGCTTCTCGGCGGTGATCCGGTGTTGAACGTGGCGCGCGTCTCGGCTGTTGCCGGGGCGTGGGCAGACGTGCGTTCAACCCTGGAACAGGACGCCATCGCCACGGAGCAGGACGGCGCGCGGGCCATCCTGCTGGCAGAGGCGTGCTTGCGCACGGGGGATCCTCGGACCGCCACGACATGGTTGACGCGCGCGGCCACGCTACTGGATCGTTCCGGCGACCAGCCTGCGTTGCGACGCGCGATCAACATGCAGGGCGCTGCGGCTTTCTCGCTCGGCATGCTCGATGTCGCCGCCGATCACTTCGGCGATGCGCTGTCGCGGTCACGGCGGGACGACGACGCGCTACTCACGGCGCGGGCAACCAACAACCTCGGTGCCATTGCCGCCCTGCACGGTGACGCAGACCGCGCGATCGCTGCGTACCAACTGGCCATGCCGGCGTACCAGCGGCTCGGGCATGCCCGTGGCCTCGCGGAAAGCTCTCACAATCTCGGCATCGCATATCGGATGCGCGGCGAACTGACCGCAGCGGATGAGGCGGAGCGGCGCGCCATCGAGTTCGCACGTGAGGCGCCGGACGAGCGATTGTCAGCGATGGCCCTCGCCGGCCGCGCGGACATCGCGCTGCGCCGCGGCGATCCCGCGTGGGCGCATGCGACGCTGACGCGCGCGATCAAGGTTTTCAGCGCGCTGCCCGACTTCCTCCTCGAGGCAGATGCGTGGTGGATGCTCGCCGACGCCGCGGACCAGCTTGGAGACACACTCGGTGCCGATGGCGCATTAGTGCAGGCGATCCGGCTTGCACAGACGCACGGGCACCGGCTGCAGGAGGGTCAGGCCCTGCAGATGCAGGCGAACATTGCGTTGAGGCGGCGTGAGCTCGGGACTGCTCGCGCGAGTGGTGAAGCGGCACTGCTCGTGTTCCGGGAGGTGCACAGCATTTCCGCGATCGAAGACATGACAGAATTCCTCGCCGCGCTCGGTACGTAGCTTCCGCTAGTCCTCGTCGCGCTGGACCAGCGCGATGACGAGGTCATTCACGTTGGTGCCACTCGCGAAGGCCGGAACCAGCGCGCCGATCAGCGACAGCGCCTGATGGCTCTGGTACGACGCCAGATCGTGCTCCGGCGCGCGCCCGACACTGCGGATCGCGGACCAGGTTCGTCCGTCCACGACCGCACCTGCCGCATCGGTCGCACCGTCGCGGCCATCCGTGCCTGCGGCGAGGATCGTGATGCTGCGGGCATCGGCGCCGGCATTGTGCAATTCCTTCGCGAGCGCGAGGGCCAGCGCTTGCATGCGGCCGCCCGGCGGGGCGTGCGGTCCGGGCAAGGTCACCGTCGGTTCGCCGCCCCAGCACACCAGCTTGTGCGCGTGGGAGCCGGTGCGCGCGTGCATGGCGTGTGTGCGCAGCACCAGCGCGATCCGTTCGGCACAGTATCCAACGTCGCCGCGCAGCGGTTCATCGACGCGCACCGGCGTCAGGCCGTTCCGCTGCGCCGCGGCGAGCACCAGTTCGCGCGCGGCGCGATTGCTGCTGATGATGCGATGCGGAATCGGTGGCGCGTCGCTGGTTGCATCAGGGATGCAGGGCCCGCTGCCGATCGATGCCAGATCGTCGCCGATCACATCGGAGATCACCAGCACCTCGACCGTCGCCCCGCGGGCCTGGAGCGCCTCGCCAAGGCGACCGCGTGCCCATCGAGAGAGACGGCGGCGTTCACGATTTATCGCGTTGATGCTCAGCCCACCACCAATCAGTGCCTCCGTCGTCGACGCGTATTCGTCCGGCGATAGACCGGCGAGCGGTGCCCCGATCAGCGCTGAGGTTCCGCCCGAGAGCAGCACCAGCACCGCGTCGCGCTCACGCACACGCTCTGCGATGTACGTCCCGACACCCTCGGCTGCGGTGGCGGAGTCTGGCCCGGGAATCGGGTGATTGCCGGTGAGCATGGTGAGCGGCCCAAGGGGGGCACCGCCAGCGACGTGCGCGATGCACAACCCGCCGAGCACCTGCACCTGCTTCGCGGCGCACCACTCCAACGCCGCCGCTGCCATGGTGTGCGACGCCTTGCCGATCGCGACCACGTGAATCGATGGGGGCCAGTGGCCAGGGCCGTAGACGGCGTCGAGCGCTGATGCGACGGCTGGTTCCGGCTGGAGCGCAGCGATGGCGTCGTGGTAGATCGTTTCGAGCAGTTGGCGCGGCGTTGGTGTCGTCACGAACGTCAGTGTAGCGCGATATGGCCGACACCGCAGCGGGGGCATCGTTGACAGCGCGGTCGCCGGCTGCCTACCGTCCACCATTCCGTACGACCGCGACCCCATCGGGACCAGTCATGACGAGTTCACAAATCGAGACGCCTCCAACGTTTTCGGTCCGCCCTGCTTCAGCAGACGATCTCAGTGCGGTCTCGGCATTGCTGGCGGCGGCCAGGTTGGCGCCCAATGGGCTGGACGCCCAGTTCGGGCCACAGTTCGCCGTCGCAGTCGACGTCGCGTCGGGCACGGTGATCGGTTCAGCCGGGGTGGAGTTGTACCGCGACACGGAGGTCGACGGTGGCGAGACCTACGGCCTGCTGCGCTCTGCCGTGGTCGACGAGCGATTGCGCGGGCACGGCGTTGGCGCGGCACTGACCGAAGACCGACTGTCGTGGGCGGAAGGTGAGCGGCTGGCAGCGCTGTACCTGCTGACGGAAACCGCCGCTGACTACTGGCCCCGGTTTGGCTTCACGCGGACTGCCCGCGATGCCGCACCGGCCGCGGTGATGATGGCGCACGAGTGGAAGCAGGGCTGCCCCGCGAGCGCGGTTGCGATGCGGCTCGCGCTACCGCGCGCCGATCCGCTCGAGAAAGGGCTTCACGTCGAGTAGTACGATATCACTCCGCTTTCGGAGTTGGCGCATGAACCACTCCTTGTGCCCAGCGCCATAGGTGATCACGAAGCGTTTACCCTCGCCGCGGTGTGCGTCGAGCGCGGCGCTGATCAGGCCGAAGTGTGTGACGTTGATGTTGTCCCAGCCACCGGGGCCGAGGTCGCGATTGAAGTAGCGGTTGTAAGGAATGTGCGCGACCGTCTGCAACGAATCGTAGGCGGCCGAATTGATGAAATAGGGATCGTCGCTGCCGCGTGCCGTCACGATCGAGTCGGCCAGCTTCTGCGCGTTGATGTGTGCCTCGTACTGCACGCGGCGTGACGGGTCGGCGGATAGGCGCTTGAGCGCCGCGTTCCGATACAGGTCCATCGGCCGGGTCCAGCCAGCTGTCGGGATGATGGTCAAGGAAATTTCCCGCGAGAGCGGGAAGAGCACATCCACATATTCCGGGAAGCGGCTCACCCGTGGCTCGGTGATGGTTCCCGTACGCTGGAACTCATCCATCGCGGCCGCGAAGCGATTGGGCGGAATTTCAGTCAGCACAAAATCAGGATGCATCTCACGCAACAGGTCGTGCAACACGCGCGTGCCATAGCGGGTGCTGGTGCGATGCTCGCCATGGATGGTGCCAACCACGACCACCTCGTTCTTGGCGCGGAAGGCAGCGCGACGCGGGGCGGGAGGGGCGGCCGGCACGGCACCCGCAACGAGGGCAGCAGTATTGATTGCCATGGAGGGTGCATTCCGGCAGGCGACGATGAACGAGACGTCGTCTGGTGACAAAGCCCCGCCCGTCGCATCGGCACACACGGTGACGACAGCGAGTGTGCTGTCATTCAGGCGATCGTGCACCGTCACCGCATGCGTGTCACGGTCAAGGGTGAAGGCCAGCACTCGGTCCTGCGTCACAGTGCGGCCGCGCGCCACCTGGGCCTCAGCTGGCGACGTTGCCGCGGCGACGAGAAGTCCAGCGAGGGCCAGGCGCGCGGGCGCGTCGTTTCGCATCCAGCGTGCAAGCTGTTGCATCACACGTAACGCACGACGCGCCATCTAACGGTTTGTCGGGGTAGGCAGGGCGCGAACCGCGGCAAGCACCGCGTCGTTCGTGGGTCGGATCTTGTAGTCAGTCTCGATGTCGCGCCAGCGCACCACGCCATCACGATCGATGACATACGTCGCCGGATGAGGAATCCCGCGGTCTCCTCCGGACGGATTCAAGATTCCGTAACGTGCGATCACCGCATGATCCGGGTCGGAGAGGAAGGCGAAGTCAGGCGCGATTCCGTCCGCACTGATGCGACCGATGGTCCGTTGCGTGCCCGCCGAATCGTCGACCGACACCGCCAGTAGTTCGGTCCCCTTCTTCATCTCGCTGTCGAGCAGCTGACGCATACCGGCCAACTGCTTGATGCAGTAGGGGCACCAGTATCCGCGATAGAATACCAGCACGACGTTCTTCTTGCCACGGAATGAAGACAAGGTCACGGTACCGCCACTCATCCTGCGAAGCGTGAAGTCGGGAGCGCGGCTGCCGATCGCGACCCGTTCGATTTCAGTCGGCTGCAGGTCTCGCCCGTCGCTTGGGCCGAGTGCCGCTGGGCGTTGCGCCAAGGCGGGTGTGGCAACGCTCGTTGCCAGAAGCAGGGAACCTGCAAGCAGAGTCAGGCGCATCGTGGTGATTGCGTTCAGGGGAGATAGGGTGCCGCAGCGGCGATCGGGCGGCGTAGCCGTGAGCACCACAATTCGTTCCCACGCCGGCCGCAGTCACGCCATGCTGCAACAAAAATCGGGCACCTCCCGCGAAGGAGGTGCCCGATTGGAGGCTGCTTCAAGTCAACCGATCAGCGCGTCCCGGCTGCCTTTGCCACTGCCGCACCAAGATCCGTGTACGCCACATCCGTCATCTGCTTGAACGGCTTGGCCGTGTACGAAATCTTGCCGTCAGGATCGATCACATACAGGTAGCGGTTGTCGATGCCGTTGGCGGGCATGAACGCGCCGTAGAGCGTGCCGACCGGCCCGCCGATGTCGCTGCCGAACATCATCGGGAAGTTGGCGTCCTTGGCCCACGCCTGCTGCTGCGAGCTGCTGTCGGTGCTGATCGAGATCAGCGTCACCTTGCGGCCGCTGCGGAACAACTCGGCGTACTTGTCGCGGTACGACTCCATCTGCGTGGTGCAGCCAGAGGTGCGGACGCGCGGGAAGAAGGCCAGCACGACCGTCTGGCCGCGCAGCGACGACAACGTCAGCGGACGAGCAGCGCCCTCCTTGCCAATCACATTGATCGTGAAGTCCGGGGCCATCTGTCCAACTTCGGGACCAGCCGGAGCGGCGGTGGCCGGCGCCTGGGCGCGAAGCGACGCTGGTGTGACCAGCAAGGCGGCAACGGCAACGGCCGTCAGGGTGCGATTCATCTGCATGAGTTTCCGAGGTGAAGGCGTAAAGTGATGTACGAGTACTAGGCGCCGCGAGCCAGGTTCCGCAGCACGTACGGCAGGATGCCGCCGTTACGGAAATACTGGAGTTCTTCCGGGGTGTCGATTCGGGCCCTGACGGAGAACGTCTTCACGCTCCCATCCGATCCCGTCGCCGTCGCGGTCAGGATCGCCCTCGGCTGGAGGGTGTCATCCACCCCGGCGATGTCGATCGTCTCGAAGCCCGTCAGCCCGAGCGACTGGCGACCCTCACCGTTGACGAATTCCATCGGCAGGACGCCCATGCCCACGAGGTTGCTGCGGTGGATGCGCTCGAAGCTCTCGGCGATCACCCCACGCACGCCCAGCAGGCGGGTACCCTTGGCGGCCCAGTCACGGCTGGACCCGGTGCCGTACTCCTTGCCCGCGATGATCATCAGCGGCACGCCGGCGGCCTGCTGGCGCATCGCGACGTCGAAAATCGTCTCCGGGTCGGCGCCCGGCGCCGTGGCCGTCCACCAGCCTTCCTTGCCGCCCACCAGCTCGTTCTTGAGGCGGATGTTGGCGAAGGTGCCACGCATCATCACCTCGTGGTGACCACGCCGTGCGCCGTATGAGTTGAAGTCCTTCTTCGGCACGCCGCGCGACTGCAGGTAGACGCCCGCCGGTGATGCCGCCGCGATGTTGCCGGCGGGCGAGATGTGGTCGGTGGTGATGCTGTCACCGAACATGCCCAGCACCTTGGCACCGCTGATCGGGATGATGCCCGGCGGTGTCATCGTCATGCCGGCGAAGTACGGCGGCAGCGCGACGTAGGTGCTGTTTTCATCCCAGGTGTACGTCTCGCCGACAGGCGTCGGCAGGTCGCGCCACTGTTGGTCGCCTTCGAACACGGCGCTGTATTCCTTCTCGAACTGCTCCCGCTTCACGCTCGCCAGCACTTCCTTCTCGACTTCCGGCAACGACGGCCAGATGTCCTTCAGGTACACAGGGCCACGATCACCGATGCCAAGTGGCTCGGTGGCGAAGTCGATGTCCATGCGGCCGGCCAATGCATAGGCAACGACCAGCGGCGGTGATGCGAGATAGTTGAAACGCGTCTGCGGATTGACGCGCCCTTCGAAGTTGCGATTGCCGCTCAACACCGCCGTCACCACCAGCTTGCCGCTGTCGATGGCTGCGCTGATCTCGTCGGGCAGCGGACCGCTGTTGCCGATGCAGGTGGTGCAGCCGTAACCGACCGTCTGGAAGCCGAGCTGGTCGAGATACTTGTCGACGCCACTCTTGGCGAAGTATTCGGTGACGACCTTGGAGCCCGGTGCCAGCGACGTCTTCACCCACGGCTGCGTGCGCAGGCCAGCCTTCACCGCGGCACGCGCCAGCATCCCAGCGGCGAGCATCACGCTCGGGTTGCTGGTGTTGGTGCAGCTGGTGATCGCCGCAATGACCACGGCGCCGTGCTTCAGCTTGAACGATTCGCCGCGGAAGTGGCAAGTCACGCCGACATGCTCTTCTGGTGGCGGCGCCCCTTCGCTTTCCATCTCCGCCACCGCGACTGCTGTTGCCGTCGTCACCGGTGCCGATTGCGCGCCAAGCGTCTTCAGCGTCTCGGCGAGGTTGGTGCGATAGTTCGCCTTCGACTCGGTGAGCGGAATACGATCCTGCGGGCGACGCGGGCCAGCCATGCTTGGCACGACGGTCGTCATGTCGAGCGATACCGTGTCGGTGTAGACAGGGTCCGGCGTTTCGTCGGTGCGGAAGGTGCCCTGTGCCTTCGAATACGCCTCGACCAGCGCGATCTGATGTTCCGTCCGCCCGCTCAGGCGCAGGTAGTTCACCGTCTCCGCGTCTACCGGGAAGAAGCCCATCGTGGCTCCGTACTCCGGCGCCATGTTGGCGATCGTTGCACGATCGGCCAGCGACAAGTTGCTCAGGCCGGCGCCGTAGAACTCGACGAACTTGCCGACGACCTTCTTCTTGCGCAGCATCTCCGTCACCGTCAGCACCAGGTCGGTCGCCGTCGCGCCGATCGGCAGCTTGCCGGTGAGCTTGAAGCCGATCACGTCAGGGATCAGCATCGACAACGGCTGACCGAGCATCGCGGCTTCGGCCTCGATGCCGCCGACGCCCCAGCCGAACACACCGAGACCGTTGATCATGGTGGTGTGGCTGTCCGTGCCGACCAGTGAATCGAAATACGCGTGCTTGCTGCCATCGTCATCGGTGCGTGAGAACACCGTCTGGCCGAGGTACTCAAGATTCACCTGATGACAGATGCCGGTGCCCGGCGGCACGGCGCGGAAGTTCTTCAGCGCCGTCTGGCCCCAGCGCAGGAACTGATAGCGCTCGGCGTTCCGCTCGAATTCCAGCGCGACGTTGTTGAAGAACGCGTCGGCGGTGCCGAATTCGTCGACCTGCACCGAGTGGTCGATCACGAGGTCAACCGGCTGCAGCGGGTTGATGCGCTTCGGATCGCCGCCGAGGGTCTTGAGTGCGTCGCGCATGGCGGCGAGGTCGACCACGCAGGGCACGCCGGTGAAGTCCTGCAGCAGCACGCGGGCCGGCATGAAGCTGATGTCGCGTTCGGTGGTGACCTTCACATCCCAGGCGGCGAGCGCCTCGATGTCACTCTTCTTGACGAAGGCGCCGTCTTCGCAGCGGAGGAGGTTCTCCAGCAGCACCCGCAGCGAGACCGGCAGCCGGTCCACGTGTGCGCCGGGAACGCTCTTCAGGGCGTCGAGGCGGAAGATGGAATACGCAGTGCCGCCGACGTCGAGTGACGTGCGTGCACCAAAGGAGTTCGGATGGGACATGGTCCGACGATCTCCGGAACCGGGCCCCCGATGTGGGCGGGGGCGAAGTGATGAATGGAGCCACTGCCGGGAGTCGTCCGTAAGGCCGAGTCGACAGGCTGGAGGCAAGTTAGCGCGGCGAGGCGACCAAGGGGTCAGAGATCTTGATCGGCGTGCGGTCAACGGGCCCGCGATCAAGGGGTCAGAGATCTTGATCCGATCAAGGGGTCAGAGATCTTGATCGTCCGATCAAGGGGTCCGATCAAGGGGTCAGAGATCTTGATCGTTAGTTTTCAGGGATGACGCCTCCTCCCGCTCCCGACGTGCTCGCCGTTGCGATGCAGCTCATGGCCACCGAATCGACCACCGGCAGCGAAGGCCGCGTGATCACGGTCGCCGAGGGCATCCTTACCGAACTCGGCTGGAACATCCGGCGGATCCCGGTCACGCCCGGTCGCGACAACCTGCTGGCCTACGGCTCGAAGCCGGTGGAACTGGTCTTCTCCACCCACCTCGATACGGTGCCGCCGTACATCCCGCCGACGATCGAAGGGGATCGGCTGCTGGGGCGCGGCGCCTGTGACGCCAAGGGCATCGCGGCGGCGATGATCTGCGCCGCCACCGCACTGCGCGACGAGGGGATGCCGGTGGGGGTGTTGCTGGTGGTTGGTGAAGAAGCGCCGCATGACGGCGCGCGCGCCGCCAACGCGATGAAGAACAACTGCAAGGTGTTGATCAATGGCGAACCCACCGAGTCCAAGCTCGGCATCGGCACGAAGGGGGCGTTGCGCTGCACGATCACGACGCACGGCAAAGCGGCGCACTCGGCCTATCCGCAGAACGGCGTGAGCGCGACGTCGAACCTGGTGAAGCTGCTGACAGAGCTCGAGGCGCTTACGCTGCCGACACATCCTGTGCTCGGCGCCACGACGGTCAACATCGGCGGGCTGGCCGGCGGCGTGGCCGACAATGTGATCGCGCCAGAAGCGACCGCGCGTCTGATGATTCGCATTGTCACGCCGGGCGAAGAGGTCGTCGCGATGCTTCGCAACTGGCTCGGCGATCGCGGCCAGTTGAACGTCGAGACGATCGTGCAGCCAGTGCTGCTGGGGGCAGTCGCGGGGTTCGAGACGGATGTTGTCGCCTATGCCACCGACGTGCCCGAGTTGAGCAACTGGGGCACGCCGTATCTGTTCGGGCCAGGCAGCATTCACGTCGCGCACACCGATCACGAGTTCATCGAGATCGCGGAGATGCGGGCGGCGGTTGGCGCGTACGAACGGTTGGCGAAGGCGGCGCTGTCCTGACTCGCCAGCGCCCGCGCTGAAATCCCTCGTCCACGTGTGAAGGTCGGTGCTGCAGCGCTGACCCTGGTCCGTTCCGCGCTTACGCGCCGCGCTGCATCGAGATCGCACCGGTGGGACAATGCACCGTGAAATCGCTGTCCACCGGACTCCAATCGAACCGCGACTGCAGCGGCACCGCCTTGCCATCCACGCCGCGTGTCATGGCATAGGGCGCCATCGCGATGCACTGCCCACAGGCCGTGCACTTGTCGCGCGACACCGCGATCCGGATGTTCTGGCGCGGGAAGATGCCGTGCCCGGCCTTCAGGGCCAGCGGAATGGCGTCCAGCACCTCCTCGGCCGCCTGGGCGCCGGCGCTGATCAACGTGGGGATCTTGTCGAAGTTGAACCAGCCGTAGCGGCTCACATGCGGTCGGATCAGCACCACCGGCGGACGACCGTTCCAGGCGGCCAGCGGCGCATGTTGCAGCATGCGCATCATCAGTGTGGCAGAGCGCATGAAGATCGACGCAATGCCTTCCTGCGTCACATCCGCGGCGTGTTCAACTTCGCTGTTGCCGACATCCACCGCGATCAGCAGGTCGAGCGACTCAGCGGCGGCCGTCACCGGCATGTTGTCCACCGTGCCGCCATCAACGCACACTCGGCCCGTGACCAGCCCCGGCGGAAAGAAGCCAGGCAACGCGCAGGACGCGTACACGGCCTCACGAATCGAGGCGTTCTTGAAGCCAGGCGAACCCCACACCACCTGCATGCCGCGCTCGAGGTCGACCGTGTTGACCAGCAGCGGTTGCGAGAGCTGGTCGAAGCGGCGATCGGGAATGACGCCCGCGATCAGTGCCTGCAGCGGTTCCGCGGCGTAAAAGCTCGGGCTCTTCAGCAAGCCGCGCGCAAAGCCACCCGCGTTCACACGAAACAGATCCTTGCGGCGCAGCGTCATCGCCCGCTCGCGCATCTTCGCGATCGGCGTACCAAGTGCGTACGAGCTCGCTATCAGCGAGCCGATGCTCGACCCCGCCATCAGCACCGGCGCGATGCCGGCCGCGTGCAACACCTCGAGCACGCCGATGTGTGCGAACCCCTTCAGACCACCGCCACCCAGCACCAGTCCGATTCGTGGTCTGTCCGACGTCATGCCATCCCAAGGCTGAGGTGAAGTCGTTCCTGCACCGACACGAAAGATGACCTGGCGGGGGAGCGCGGGCACTCGAACCCCGATCGCGCCTGATACACCACCGGCATCCCGCGCCGACTGACCACGTCTCGACGGCCCGCGCGTCCAGCTCGCGATCCCGTCTGGACGACGCCTGCCGGCCGGGTGCGGTCACGCGGTTCGGCGCCCCCCTGCCCGCAACGACGGTTCGGGACGATCTTGCGCGCGTGCCTACCTCACCGTCGACCTCATCCGCGCCCAGCCTGGTGCGCGCCGTCGGGGTCTTCGGACTCGCGGCCAGCATCTTCAACGTCACGGTGGGCGGCGGGATTTTCCGCCTGCCATCCGGAGCCGCCGCCGCTGCGGGCACCGCTGCGCCGTTCGTCTACCTGATCTGCGCGGCCGTCATCGGCTGCGTGGTGCTCTGTTTTGCGGAAGCGGGCAGTCGCGTGCCGCTCACCGGCGGCCCCTACGCCTACGTCGAGGCGGTCTTCGGACGCTACATCGGCTTCATGGCCGGCGTGCTGCTCTGGATGATCGGCACCACCGCCGTGGCCGGTGTCGCATCGGCATTCGCCGAGGGATTGGGCACACTGCTCGGGATGCCATCGCTGCGCACGCCGATCATCGTTGCCGCGTTCGTCGGTTTGGCGCTGGTCAACATTCGCGGTGTGAAACAGGGCACGAACCTGATCGTGGTGATGAGTGTGGCGAAGCTGCTGCCGCTGCTGGTGTTCGTCGGCATCGGTGCATTCTTCATCACGCCGTCGAACCTGGTGATCGAACACATGCCGGCGCCGGCCAGTCTCGCCCGTGCATCGATCATCCTGATCTTCGCCTTCTCCGGCTGCGAAAGTGCGCTCGTGCCGAGTGGTGAGGTGAAGGACCCGGCGCGCACCGTGCCCCGCGCGCTGGCCATCGCGATGATCGGCGTGACGCTGCTCTATCTCTCGGTGCATCTCGTCGCCGCAGGCCTGCTCGGTGATCGCCTGGCGACGGTGAAGACGGCGCCGTTGGCCTTCGCCGCCGAGCAGTTCCTTGGCACGCCGGGCCGCCTGCTGCTGCTGATCGGCGCCACGATCTCGATGTTCGGCTACGTCAGCGGCATGACGCTGGCCGCGCCCCGCGCGATCTGGAAGTTCGCGCAGGATGGGCTGCTGCCACGCGTGATCGGTGCCATTCATCCAACGTACCGAACGCCGCACGTCGCCATCGCCGTGCAGACCACACTGGTGGCATTTCTGGCGATCTTCAACTCGTTCGAGCAACTGGCCGTGATCTCGAACCTCGCGGCACTGTTACTCTATGCCGGCTGCGCACTGGCGACCATGGTGCTTCGCAAGCGTGGCGTTCGCGAAGAGGGAACGATTCCCTTCTCGGTGCCCGGTGGCCCGGTGATTCCTGTGATCACGGTGCTGTTGATCGGCTGGCTCCTGACCTCGATCACACTCGAGGAGTGGACGGTGCTTGGTGCGACACTTGGCGTCGCCTCCCTCTTCTTCGTGATCGCACGCCGCACCCTCACCCCGATGACGGCTACACCCGCATGACGACGACAGAACAGGATCCGCTGCTGCGCTTCCGCGATCGGTTCCCGATCCTTTCCACCAGCACGTACCTGGTGAGCAACTCGCTCGGCGCCATGCCGGCGTCCACCGCTGGACGCCTCGCCGAGTACGCTGAATCATGGGCCACACTGGGCGTGAAGGCGTGGGCCGATCGCTGGTGGCAGTTGCCGATCGAGGTCGGCAACATCGTCGCACCACTGATGGGCGCGCCGGCTGGCTCCGTGTCGATGGTGCCGACGGTGAGTCAGGCACAGGCGATGATCGTGTCGGCGCTTTCGTACTCGCCGGATCGTGATGAAATCATCATGACGGAACTCGATTTCCCGAGTGTGCGGTACGTCACCGATGAGTTGGCGCCGAAGCTTGGTGCGCGTGTCACGGTGGTGCCGTCCGACGACAACCTGAGCATCGATGCACAGCGCGTGGTTGACGCGATTTCGCCGCGAACCAAGCTGGTGGCGATCAGCCATGTGTTGTTCAAGTCGGCGTACATCATGGATGTGGCGCCGATCATCGCGAAGGCGCACTCGGTCGGCGCGCTGGTCCTGCTCGATGCCTATCACGCAGTAGGCGTGATTCCGGTCGACGTCGTGGCGCTCGGTGCCGACTTCTACATGGGGGGCGTGCTGAAGTGGCTCTGCGGTGGCCCCGGCGGCTGTTTCCTCTGGGTGTCGCCAGATCAGTCGGCAACGCTGCGGCCGGTGCTGACGGGATGGCAGGCGCACGCCCGTCCGTTCGCGTTCGAGCCGTCGCTGGCGCCGGCCGATGGCGCTTGGCGCTGGCTTGGCGGCACTCCGACCGTGCCGGCGCTGTATGCCGCGATGGATGGCCCAACGATCGTGGGCGAGGCGGGGATGGCCGCCATCCGGGCCAAGAGCCAGCGCCAGACCGCTCGGCTGATCGCCCTCGCTGACGAGCGCGGCTTCAAGGTGCACGCCCCGCGTGACGGCGAACGCCGAGGGGGAACGGTGGCGTTTGACGTTCCGCAGGGCCCAGCCGTGGCGCAGGCCCTTCTCTCACGTGACATTGTGATCGATTACCGTCCCGGGGCAGGAATCCGGGTGGCACCGCACTTCTACACGACCGATGAGGAAATCGAGGCCGCCGTGGCGGTGCTCGATGACATTCTCGCTACGCGGTCGTGGGAAGCGTTCGCCGCCAACCGACCCGTGGTCACCTGACGCACCCCGCGTCGCCGCCAGCTCAGCACTCAGAGGATCGTCCAGCGATGTCAACAGCTCCGAAGCGTGTCCGCAAGCAGTACACGAACGACTCGTATCCTCTCGCGCTGCTCCGCTTCGAGGATGGGCATGAGATCAAGGTCTACAAGGGCACCGGAAAGGAGTTCGATTGTTATCCGGGCGAGACGATCAAGATTCTCGCGCTCTACGACCCGACGAGCACCGAGCGCGAGCTCGTGGCAACGAAGAAGTCCGACGAATTCCCGGACGCCGCCGAGTGATCGTGGCGGGCTGTTGGGGAGCGGGGCGGTGGTGGCCGGTGGCCATCATCGCCCCGCTCGCTTTCATGCTGCTCGCGCCGCCGACGCAGTCGCAAGCGACGCGTGCTTCGCGCACGGCCGCTCCCGCGCGCGCGGACACCGCGACACTGCACCGGACGCTCGATTCCATCAGCGCGGCGCACCATGGCATCGTGGGGTACGCAGTCACGAACCTGGCGACCGGTGAACGCCTCTCCCGACTGGGCGACGAGCCGTTTCCGACGGCCAGCCTGATCAAGGTGCCGATCGCGGTGGCGCTGTTGGATCAGGTCGCGCTGGGACAGATCTCCCTCGACGATCGCATCACCGTGCTCAAGATCGAGAAGGTGCCGGGGGCGGGCGTCCTGCAGTTCCTGCACGACGGCGCGGAGATCACGATTCGCGATGCGCTCTGGCTGATGCTCACGCTGAGTGACAACACCGCCACGAACCTGTTGCTCTCGCGGGTGGAGATTCGGCGGGTCTGGGACGCGATGGAGAAGCGGGGGCTGCCGCGGACCAAGGTGCACTCCAAGGTGTTCCTGCGCCTCGCGAGCGTGGCGATGGACAGCTCGGTCAAGTACGGGTTGGGCGTGAGCACGCCGAACGAGATGTCGCAGCTCTTCTCGATGCTGGCCGACGGCAAGGCCGTCTCGCCGGCGGCCGATTCGCTGCTGCTGGACATGCTCGACCACAACGAGGATGGCCAGCTGCTCCAGCGGTACGTCGAGGGGATTCGGGCGCCCCACAAGACCGGCGCGACGGACGCGGTGCGCACCGAGTGCGCGGTGTTCTACCTCCAGAGCCGGGTGGTCGCCTGTGTTTTCACCCGGGAGAATGTCGACCAGCGGTGGGCCATCGACTCCGAGCCACAGCGGACGATGGCAGAGTTCGGTCGGGTGATCACGGCCGCGTGGCCGCGGCTGGTCGCGACGTCGCCGTAGGCACCTGGCCACCCTGAGTGTGGCTCCGATCCCACACTCCGACGCGTTAACCCAATGGTCCTGCTCGCTTGTTACTTGAACCGTGACTAATGTGTCCTCTGACAGGATTCGCTAACTGACGGTGGCGCCGTCAGTTGTGGCCTCTGTCCAGCTCGCGCTCCGGTGTGCAGTTTTGACCGATCCGCTGGCATGTGAGGTGCGCTTCGATCGAGGCGATACGTATCACCCGCCACAGTGCTGGAGTCTCTGGAATGTTCAAGCAAGCGGTGACAATTGCGGCGTGGGCAGCGGTGTCTGCGGCGCCTGTGCTGCTCGGCGCCCAGACGACGACGCCTCCGACAACGACGCCGCCGGCCACCTGTGATTGCCCGATCGGCGATTCCCGTGGTGGTCTGCGCGATCTCGGTGCACTTGCCCCGCTGGGTTTGCTGGGCGTGATGGCCGCGGCGGGTGGTGTTCCCGGTGTGTTTGCCGCACGGACGCCGGATTCTGGGACCAATCCCAACCTCATCGTGTCGAACGCTGGTGCCGGCGATCCGGCCACGCGCGCGCCGGCTGCCGCAGATCCCGATCTCGCCGTGCGAGAAGGGGCGCGCAATGCCGGAGCGGAATCGCCTGCGGGCGGCGTCGCACCATCGATGAACCGCAGCAACATCCCCGAGCCAGTGTCTCCCGACTCGATGCGTGCCGGCCTGCGTGCGCCGAACACCGGCACGCCATTGCCGTCCGTGTTCCTCCTCGGCACGGGTCTCGTAGCCATCGGCTGTGTCACAGTTCTCCGCACTCGGAGCTAGCCCAGTCGGGATCCATGACGCGCCCGGGCGCGGTCGGCCACCTCGCCGCCGCGCTCCTCGCGTCTTTGGCATTGCCCTGCTCGCGATCGGCACCATCATCATGACGGTGGTCGGTGTGCAGTACCTGCGCGGCACGGTGGCTCGCGAGCGGACGCGCGCCGAGTGGACGAAGGTGATGAAGTCCGCATCGTTGAGCGCGATTGCAAGCCTCAATCTCACGCGTGTGCCGTCGGGTGCACCGGTCGTGCGTGTGATCATTCCTGCGATCCGCCTCGACGAAGTGGTCGTGGAAGGGCTGAGCGACAAGGACCTCTGGGCTGGGCCGGGACACATGCCTGGCACGGTATTCCCGGGGCAGACAGGCAACTCGGTCATTTCCGCGCACCGCGATCGTCACTTCCATCGACTCGACGACCTGCGTGTGGGCGACATGATCGAAACGCAGACACCCATGTTGAGTGTGATGTGGCGCATCACGCAGCGTCGCGTGGTGGGCAAGGACGAACGCGTGATCTTCGAGTCGCGCACGCCACAGCTCACACTCACCACCTGCTGGCCCACTCGCTACGTCGGGCCATCCCCCGACCGCCTGCTGTTGACCGCCGAGCCGGTGTCGATGCGCGAGCGGGAAACGGGGCCAAAGGCGGTTGCACCGGGTGCGGTGACGCAGTAGCTCGCTGGCCGCTGCGTGTGATGTGGTGCACGCGCTAGACTGCGGCGTTCGACGCACGGTTCGTTGGAATGCTCCGGGCATTCATCGATCACGACCATCCCGATTGCATGCACGTCTTGCGCATACTGCCACACATTGCCGAAGCGCTCGCCAATGGCACGCCGGTCGTGGCCCTCGAGACGTCGGTCCTGTCGCAAGGGCTGCCGATTCCGTACAACGCCGATGCCGCACACCGCATGGTGTATGCGGTGGAGCGCGCGGGAGCCGTGCCGGCGCTGACCGCCGTCGCTGCCGGCCAGGCGACGCTCGGCATCACCTCCGAGGAGCTGAAGCGCTTTCTGGCGCGTGATGGTGTGCGAAAGGTGAGTGCACGCGACCTGGCGACGTGTATGGTGCAAGGGGCAGACGGTGCCACCACCGTCGCGGCATCGATGACGCTCGCCCATGCCGGCGGCATCGAGGTGTTCGCCACCGGCGGCATTGGCGGCGTGCATCGGGGCGCACCGTTCGATGAATCGGCCGACCTGACGGCGTTGTCACACACGCCGGTGATCGTGGTGTGCGCGGGTGCGAAGTCGATTCTCGACCTGCCGGCCACACTCGAGCGGCTGGAAACGCTTGGCGTGCCCGTGGTGGGGTACCGCACCAACGAACTGCCAGGGTTCTTCACCCTCGGCACGGGACTTCGTGTGCCGCAGCGCGCCGATTCAGCGGAAGACATCGCGCGGATTGCGCGCGCACACTGGGCACTTGGGGAACGCAGCGCGGTGCTGGTAGTGCAGCCGCCCCCCGCCGCGGCCGCGCTCGATCAGCAAACGGTTGACGCGGCGGTGGCGGGCGCTGTGCGTGACGCCGCGGAGGCCGGCATTTCCGGCGCCGCATTGACACCGTTCTTGCTCGGCGCGGTGCTCGCCGCCACCGATGGCGCGTCGTTGCCGGCCAATCTGGCGCTGCTGGAATCCAACGCCACGCTGGCCGCGCAGATCGCGGTCGCCTGTGGGACACTGGCGCGGTAGCTCACACGGGTGCAGGATCGGGCACGGGACACGAACGTGACGCGTTTATCGGAGCAACACTTGTCACGCTCGTTAGATAGAACTGGGTACGGTACAGAGGACGAGCGGCGGCGCAGGAACGTGGGCGCTGTGGACGACCAATCGCTGTAGTTCGGTGTACTACCCGTTCAGCGGGGTGGCTCGCGGTGTGTACCGCGGTCTATTTTCCCTGCTGACGCTTTGCCCGGAGGACTGTCGCGATGGCCTCGCAATTCCTGTCGTCCGAAGAGTACGACGAGCGCGCCCACCAGCTCTACAACGAGGGGCGCTTTGACGACGCGCTGGCGGTGCTGCGCGAAGGGCTCGTGCTCTATCCGACCTCGGTCGAACTCCATGTCGGAGAGGGATACGCACGTCTGGCGCGCGAGGAATACGCGTGGGCGCGCCGGAGCTTCGAGGAGGCACTGACCCTCGACTCGGAGCACGAGGACGGCCTGGCTGGCATGGGTGAGACCCTGTTGCGCTTCGGCCAGGTGGATCATGCCCGGAAGAACTTCCGCCGCATCCTCGAACTCGGGTATCACGATGACGTGGAGCTGATGCTCCAGGTCGGCCGTGCATTGTTCCGCGACAACCTCGTTGAGGATGCCGCGCAGTTCTTCGATATCGCAGTGCAGCAGGAGCCCGGCTCGGCGGAAGCGGTGAGCTGCATGGGCTACGCCCAGCATCGCGCCGGCGAGGACGATGCAGCGATTTCCACGCTGCGTCGTGCGCTCAAGCTCGATCCGGATTACACCGAGGCCCGCATCTACCTCGCCAACCTGTTGTACGACAAGCAGGAGTTCGAGGCGGCGCTGTACCAGTTCGAGAAGTCGTCACCGGAAGATCACTGGGACGAGCTGGGCATCTGGCGCTTGATCGAGTTGAAGAAGGCCGCGTATCGCCTCAACGACGACGATCCGGACCTGGCCCCATGGCAGGCGCAGCTCGAGGAGTTGAACGCCGAGACCGACAGCATCGACGAGATGTTGTCGGAGATCGAGGCGCGCGTGCTCGGTGAAGGCGAGGACGACTCCGACTCGAAGGGGCAGTTGGAGTTGTTCGGCTCGTTGCTGGCCGAGATGCGCGATCAGAAGGACAGCGACGTCGAGCACAGTGTCTTGACGCGCACCGGCGACACCTTCGTTGGCAGCTGGGACGATATCCTGACCGAGATGCGCGACGCGACTGCCGGTGGCAAGTCACTGTATGAATTCATGCTTGGTGAGGCGGCCCGGGTGCAGGCGCAGACCGGGCAACGCGTCCCGACCGATTCGGCCGAAGCATTCCTGCGTGGCAGTGCCGACGCGGGCATGCTGAAGATCCTGCACTAGACAAGTCCCACCTCACGAACTTGAGCCTGCGCACCTACCGCACCGTCTTCCCGAACGGTTTCACACTCCTCGTCCGGGAAGACCGTGCAGCGCCCGTGGTGGCGATCGTCACGCGGGTGAAGGCCGGCTACTTCGACGAGCCCGATACCGAGATCGGTATCGCACACGTGCTCGAGCACATGTACTTCAAGGGTACGCCTACGCGCGGCCCGGGTGAGATCGCGACCGCCACCAAGGAAGTGGGTGGCTGGCTCAACGCCCACACGATCTACGACGCCACCACCTACATCACCGTGTTGCCCAGCGCGAGCTGGGATCGCGGACTCGACATCCAGTTCGATGCCTTCGCCCACTCGCAGATCGATGCCGACGAACTGCGGCGCGAGTTGGAAGTCATCATCCAGGAAGCGGCGCGCAAGGAAGACACGCCGGGCGCGGTCACGGCAGAGACTCTCTACGAGCTGCTGCACGACACGCACCGGATGCGACGCTGGCGCATCGGGCGTGAGGCGGGCTTGCGCACGTTCACGCGCGAGATGGTGCACGGCTTCTACAGCAATTGGTACACGCCCTCGAACAGCATCCTCGCGATCGTGGGGGATGTGGATGCCGACGCGGTCAAGGCCGCCGTGGGTGCGTCGTACGGGTCGTTGCCCGCACGCGATCCGCTGCCGGACTTCGGCCCGGAAGAGGCGCGCTGGCATGGCGCACGATATCGCGCGCTCACGGGTGACGTGCAGCAGGCGCACGCCACATTCGGCTGGCGCACGGTGGGCCCGCTCCATCCAGACACGCCGGCGCTCGATGTGGCTTCGTCGGTGTTGTCCACCGGCCGTGCCTCACGCCTCTACCGTGCGGTGCGTGAGCGCGGGCTGGCGATGAGCGCCAGCGCGTACCACTACACGCCCACACAGCTCGGCGTGTTCGCGGTCGGGATGGTTGGCAGCGACGCCACGATCAACGAGGCCTGCGCCGCCGCCTGGCACGAGTTGCGGCGCCTGCAAGCCGATGGACCGACCGACGACGAGTTGCAGCGCGTGAAGCACGTGATGCGTACCCGCCAGTTGCGATCCGACGAGTCGATGGAAGGCCAGGCGAGCGAGATGGTGGCATGGGAAGCGCTCGGTGGTGCCGACGTCGGTGAGTCATACTGGCGAGACATCGACGCCGTCACTGCAGCCGACGTGCGCCGCGTGCTGACCAACTGGTGTACCGCGGATACGGTCGGCGTGGTGAGTTATCGGCCGTCCAGCAGCGCACCATTGGCATCCGACGGTCCCGCGCTCGTTGCGGCCTGGAATGCGTCACCGGTGGCACCGCTGCCAGTGGTGTCTCGCGCGCCGATCGTGGCAGCACCGATGGCAACCGCCGTGACCGCGGAGGCACACATCGGTGACGTGCATGTGTTCCGCACGGCGCACGGTGTTCCGGTGCTGGTGCGTCGCAAGCCAGGCGCGAAGATCGTGCACATGGGATGCTACGTGCAGGGCGGTGCCGTCGACGAGCCGATGGCGGAAGCTGGCCTCACCACGCTGATGGCGCGGGTGTCAGTGAAGGGCACGGCCTCGCGCACGGCAGCGCAGATCGCGGAGGATGGCGAACGACTTGGTGGAAGCGTCTCCACGTCGATCAGCAAGGAACTCGTCGGTTGGTCGATCAGTGTGCCGTCCGACGACCTGCTGGCGGCAGCCGCGTTGCTGGCCGACGTGGTGCAGAATCCCGTTTTCCCGGCCGAAGCCGTCGCCACTGAACGCGCACAGATGTTGACAGAACTGCGCGCGCGGAAGGACGACATGTTGCGGTATCCGCTGGCGGTGGCGCGCCAGGCGTTGTTTGGTGTGCACACCTATGGGCTCGACGCGATGGGGACCGCTGAGAGCGTGGGTGCGCTCAGCGACACGATGGTGCGCGAATGGCATGCGAGCGCGATCCTGGGCGGTGACGCCGTGCTCGCAATCGTGGGTGACGCCGACCCCTTCCTGCTGGCGCAACAGGTCGCTGGTGCGTTCGTGGCGCTGAAGCCGTCGCCGCGCCACCTGATCGACGCGCCGGATGTGCCGCTGGCGCCGATCGAGATCATCGAGCCTCGTGCCAAGCAGCAGAGCGCCGTCGCGATGCTTTTCCCGGGGCCGAAGCGCCGCGATCATCGCCGCTTCGCGACCGCCTTGATGACCGGCGTCGCCAGCGGACTCGGCGGCCGGTTCTTCGAGTCGCTGCGCAGCCGTCAATCGCTGGCCTATAGCGTCTTCGTCAGCGCATCGACCCTGCGCGAGGCGGGGATGATCTCGGCCTACATCGCCTGTGCGCCGGAGCGTGAGATGGAAGCGCGTGCCGGCTTGCTGGCTGAGTTCGCGGCAATGCGCGACACGCCGGTGTCAGCGGAAGAGCTGGAGCGAGCGCGTACCTACGCCATCGGCATGCATGCACTGCGGCAGGAGAGCGCCGGTGCGCAGCTCGGCGACATGGTGGATGCCTGGTGTGTTGGTGACGGCTTGTCCGAACTGGACGACGAAGTGGCACAGTTGCGCGCGGTCACGGCTGACGATGTGCAGCACATCGTGCGCGAATGGTGTGACCCGATGCGGCGCGTGGAAGCGATCGTCCGGGGCGTTGCGAAGCCCTAGGCATTGGCACGACTCGTCGTGGCGCGGGGGTGCGTCGCAATCAGGCCGTGTGTCGTGCGGCAATCGGGTCGCTACCGCGTGGCCTCGTTCAAGCCACGAATCGCACGTCGCAGCGAGGTATTCGCGAGCCTGAGGCGACCGCCCGGGCCGCGCAGCCCGCGACGCGTGTCGTAGTCACCCGCATCACCCACGATCACCCCCTCGATCGTGGGACGGGCACTGGCCCATGCGAGCACACCCCAGATGGCGCGATCCTGCGCCTGCTCGCCCTGCGTCCACGGGAAGCCGGCCGCCAGCATCACCCACTCGTCGCTGGCACGTGCACCCTGCCTCGCGCGAACCGCGCGCCAGCGATCCGCTGCCTGCAATCGCGCCTCGAGGCTCACACCACCGCGAAAGCCAGGCTGCAGGATGTAGCCGACACCATCGAGCCCTGATGCGGGGCGTGAGGCCCACGCCACCATCACGCTGTCGCGATCATCGAATGTCGACACTTCGGCCAGCACGCGAGTGCGCGGCCGCACGGTGTGCGCCGTCTTTGCACACTGCGTGAGCAGCGGTTGCCATGCGATGGGGTCGCGTTCACCGACGATCTGGACGCCCAGTCCGTTGGGATCGGCGATCGGCACCAGCACATCGGGACGGAGGCGCCGCACCACCTGGTCGACGAGCTGGATCCGGTCACGCTCCCACGCCGTCGGAGCGAAACGAACGCGCAACGCCTCGGCGATGTCCCAGCCCACGGTCACCACGATCAGCGTGCTGTCGCCGCGATAGGTCTCGAGCGCCCGCGAGAGCGAGTCGAGTGCACGTGGTGTGGCACCGCTCGGGGCGATCGTGACGGCGATCGCGTCGACGTTGGCGCTGTCGGCAAGGTCGGAGTCATAGCGCAGGGCGAGTGGTGCCGGCGCGCCGCGTAACGAGGGCAGGATCTGGATGCCGACCAGCAACGGCGTGTCCTGCGGCCGTTCGCGCAATGGGGCGAGCGTCCACCGCGAGAAGCTTTGCACACCACGAATCGCTTGCGGCAACTCGCTGGCGAACGCGACCACGGCAACCACACAATAGAGCGCGATCAAGCCGCGCACCGATGCGTTCACGGCCCACCGGGCGCGATAGGCCGGAGCCAGCAGCGGCGGCGCGATCGCGAATGGCGACCAGAGTGCGGCACTGCCGGCCAGATAGCCCATCGCGCCGGCGGTGGCGGTCGGGATGGCGTGCATCGCCGCTGGCAGCGACACTCCGTTGCCGGCGGCGTATTCGATCCACGCCGATGCCGCGATGATCGCATCGTAGATCATGATCGGCGCCACGATCGTGCGCGCACCGAGCCCGCGCGCGAGCGTGGTGACCGCTTGCAGCGCCACGAGTGTCAGCACCAGCGGCCAGAGCCAACCGAGCGCGGCTACGGTCCGGCCGTCGAGCAGTGAACTGCCCACCACGCGGATCAACGCCGCTGGCAACAGCAGCAGGCCAGTGATCGCCGTCAGTGCCGCCCAGCCGCGTGGTGCCTCCGCCACGCGCGCCAATCGTCCCGCGAGGCCAACATCCCACAGCAGCATCAGGGCGGCCGCAAAGAGGGCCGTCAGCGGCAGGGCGACGGTCAGCAGCGGGCCACCTGTCGTGTGCGCGTTGCGCTGGCGGTGGCGAAGGATGCGGCGGTGGACGAGCGCACGGAGTCGGAAGTCGGGCTGAAGGATGCGGAGCACCAGACGCTGCAGTGCGATCCGGTGCGTGGGGCAGCCTATGCCGACGGTGCTGGCTGGGCAACTGCTGGCCGTCCAGCACGTGTCTTGCTTTCTTGTCAGTATGCGCCGCAGTGACCTGCTTACCCCACCGAACCTGATCTCCCTGTCGCGTCTCGTGATGGCGGGCGTGTTTCTCGGCGTGCGCGATGCCGACTGGCGATTGACCGTGGTCTTGCTGGCCATGGCGTCGGATGTGCTGGACGGCGTGATCGCGCGCGTTTCGCACAGCGCGACGAAGATCGGGGCCCTCATCGATCCCATCGCCGACCGGATCTTCATGCTGGTGGCGTTCATCACGGTCACCGTCGAAGGACTGATCTCGCCCTGGCAACTGAGCCTGTTGCTGGTGCGTGACGTGATGAGCGTGATCGGGTGGTTCGTGGCGCGGAACGTCACCTGGCTCCGGCAGATCACCTTTCAGGCACGCTGGCCCGGCAAGGGCGTGACCGTGCTGCAATTCGTGACGCTGCTGGCCGCATTGCAGGCGCCGCGGCTGGTCGCCGGCCTCGCCCTCGCCTGCGGCATCCTCGCGCTCGTCGCGACGACGGACTACACACTGATGCTCTGGTTCAACCGGGCGGGTGGTCCAAAAGCGACAGCCGCAGCGGACGCGATCACGACGCCGACGCACGACGCGCTCGGGTGATCGATTCGTTTGGTCGGGTGATCACGCGCCTCGCGATTTTTGCCAGCATCGCGTTCCTCATGGTGCCGGAGTGTGTCGCTCAGGCCGCGCTGCCGCGACCGAAGGCCACCAGCCTGCGCCCGTCGCTGCGCGTCGATGCGCTGCTCGACCGCGATCCCGGTGCGCAGGTGGCGGTGGGGCTGGCGATTCCCGCCGCCTACAACGTGCGGCTGGCCGCTGATGTCGGCGCCGGTGGCGTGAACCGTCCGGCGGGATGGGCAAGCAGTGGACGAGTCGACCTTCTGGCGCGTGTGCTGAGTGACCCGTTCCGGCAATCGCGCTGGGGCCTCAACGCCGGTGGCGGTGTCGGCGTGCGTGTCGAGGAGCACCGCACGGGCCGAGTGGTGGCGATCGTGACCCTGGGCATCGAGGGGCCGAGTGACGGCGCGTGGGTGCCCGGCGTCGAGGTAGGACTGGGTGATGGTGTGCGAGCCGGATTCACGCTGCGCCGAGCGCCGGCGCAGCGACGCTGACCGGCGATCCGCCCGGTTGGATCAGGGCGGCTCAAGTCTGGACATGGCCGCCCGATACTCAATGGTTGAGCCCGGTGATCCTCCCGCTCCGGGGTTCTGCATCAGCCCATCCCGATGTCCACTGACACCACCGCTGTCCGGAACGATGCGCTCGGTCGCGCCACGGCTCTCGCCAACCGCGCGCGCGAACTGCGACGCGCGCAGTCCGAGGTGCAGGAGCTGACTGCGCGCGAGGTGCAGGTGCTGGCGCGAACTGCTGCGGCATTCTTCGACGCGATTCCGCTGGTGGAGTTCACCCCCACACTGCTGCCGCAATCAGCGCGCGGGCTCCGCCGCATTCGGCACCGCATCCTCCATCGCACGATCCACAACACCGCCACCGGCATGTTGATCCGCGCGTTGCTGCTGGGGCGCGATGGCGCATTGCGACTGTTCTCGGCGCGTTCCGCCGACTCGCGCGACCTGCTGCTGATCATGGAGCCGGGACGCACACTGCCGGTTGGTGTAGTGCGCGACGTCGTGGACTGGACGCCGACTCTGCGTGTGCCAGGTTTCCGCCCGTTCGAGATTCTCGACAAGCTGTCGCACTCGCTCGATTCCGTCGAGGAACAGATCTCGGAAGCGGAGGCGCGCGTGCAGGTGCAGCGGGCGGCCCTGACGAGCGGTGATCTCTCGGCGCTGCTGCCCGCTCCCGTGGATGTCCCGCCACGAGCAGCGCTGTCGTCCGGGCCTCCGATGATCACGATCGAGAACACGGCGGCAACGAACACCCGACCTGCGCCGGTGCCAGCCAGCGCTCCGGCATTCGCCGCCACGTTCGCCCCATCCAATTCCAGCACGCCACCAGCGACGAAGGGCTCGTTCGACATGTTCGACATCGTCGAGGCGGTTGCCGCGGCTGCCGAATCGAACGCGAATGGTCAGGGCTCCGAATCGTCGGCGATGCCGAGCGAGAGTGTTGCCAGCGCGCAGGACGTGGAGCCTGACGAGTGGGACGAGCCTGTCGAACCGCCACCGCCGGTGAACAAGGCGCGCTCGATGTTCCCGCCGATGCCGTCGCCACGCTGACCTGCACGCGCCGAACCCGTCGTCACGAATTCATGCCGCGAGTTGTGACACGGCCGTAGCGGTATCCTGCACGCGATTGGTGCACGACCCGGAGAAGATGCTCAGTGCTGGCGACGCAATGCCCGCATCAATCCACTCCGGAGAATTCCCCACATGTCATTCATTCGTCCAACGACGGATTTTGCACGCGCCTGTCTTGCCGCGGCGGCGTTGAGCACGGCGATCGCCGCATCCTTGCATGGCCAGGCCACACCTGCCGGTCGCACCACGACGCAGCGCGATTCAGTGCAGCGACTGCGAACCGTGGAAGTCGTCGGCTCGCGCGTTGGTCGCGGCAAAGCCCGCGCTGGGAGCGCTGTCGATCCCGTCGACCTGCAACTCGCACCAGTCGGCACCAGTGCGCTCAAGGTGGTCGAGCGACTGCCTGGCGTGAACATGCAGAGCGCCGATCCGTTCGGCACCTACGAATGGTCGAACCGCATCACCATGCGTGGCTTCCAGACGCAGCAGATCGGGCAGACCTTCGACGGCATCACGCTCGGCGACATGTCGTACGGCAATTTCAATGGGCTCGGCATTGGCCGTGCGATCGACCCCGATAACCTCGGTGGTGCCACGGTCCTGCAGGGCAGCGGCGCACTCGGCACGTCGTCCAGCAACAACCTCGGTGGCGTCGTGCAGTACACGTCGGGCGATCCGTTCGGCAAGCGCACGCTGTCGCTGTCGCAGATGGTCGGCGCGGCGAACACGTTCCGCACTGCAGGGCGTTTCGACACTGGCCTGCTGCAGCTCAGCAGCACCAGCGGCATCAAGGCGTTCCTGAGCTACGCCCGCATCGACAACGACAAGTGGAAAGGCTCGGGCACGCGCGCGGCGCCAGAGGCCAACGCGCTGCTCGGTGCGCGCGGCGGATTGTTCGGCGTGGGCGAGACGTGGCAGGACCAGATCAATGCCAAGGTCCAGTATTTTGCTGGGGCACACCAGATCGTGGCGTTCTACGGCCTCTCCGATCGCACCGAGAGTGACTACGCCGACTTGTCGCTGCAGCGCTGGCGCGCGAGCGGTCGTGACTGGGATCAGTACTCCAGCTGGTCGCAGGCGCTGGCGGCGGCCCAGAGCAGCACGCCCGACGAGGCGTACTACAACACCGCCGATGGTCAGCGTCGCGACAACATCGGGTACGTGAAGGGAATGTTCCGGCTCAGCGATGTCGCGCGGTTCGAGATTCAGCCATACGTGCACACCAATCGCGGTGCTGGTGACTGGACGGCGCCGAGTTACGGTTCGAGCTGGAGTCCCGACCCCATCTACTTCCGCCAGACGCAGTATGCCAGCCAGCGTTTCGGCAGCAATGCGAAGCTGACGTTCGACCTGCCTGGCAATGAACTGGAGATCGGTGGCTGGTATGAAAACAACGAGTCGACGATTCGTCGCGTTGGCTGGCGCCTGAAGAACGCCACCATCGGCCCCGAGGTCGATTTCAACAACGTCCTCCGGCTGTTCTTCGATCGCACGGGTCAGTACAACACCACGCTGTTCTACGCACAGAACACGAATCGCCTGCTGGATGGTCGCCTGAAGCTGTCGTACGGCGCCAAGGTGTTGCACATCGGTGCCGACTTCAACAGCAATGACCGCACGATCGCGAGTGCGAAGACGTTGCCGGACTCCGGCCGTCCGAATCTCTCGATTGCGACCAATGGTGGCTTCCTGCCGCAGGTCGGCGCGGTCTGGAGTGCGACGGAGCAGGATGAATTCTTCGCCAACGTCTCGGAGAACGTGAACGCACTGCCGTACAGCCCGCAGAGTGGTGTGTACAACACCAGCCCGGTGGGTTTCCAGTACTTCAAGGACAACACCAAGCCAGAGCGCGCCACCACGGTCGAGGGTGGATATCGCACCCGCCGCGGCCCCGTCGAGGCCTCGCTCACGGTGTTCAATGTGGCCTATCGCAATCGACTCATCGGTGTGTCGGTCTGCCCACTCACCGCCACCTGCGTCAGCTCGTTCGCCAACGTTGGCGGTGTGACGTCACGCGGCGCTGAAGGCCTGCTCTCGTTGCGCCTTGCCGACGGTCTCTCGCTCACCACCAGCGCGGCATACACCGACGCCACGATCAACGACAACTATGTGAGCGGTGCGTCGGACACGGTTCGCTCGAAGGGGAAGCGTGTGGTCGACACGCCGCGCCTGCTCGGCAATGCGCAGGTGCGGTATCAGCGCGCTGGCTTCGTGGCGCAGCTTGGAGGCCGCTACGTGGCCGAACGGTATTTCTCGATCCTCAACAGTGACGATGGCAAGGTGCCGAGCTACACCACGCTCGATGCCAATGCCGAGTACACGCTGCGGAACGTGCCGGGTGTTCGCGAATTGACCTTCCGGGCCAACGTGCTGAATCTCACCGATGCGAACTACATCGGAACGATCGGGACGAACGGCATGACGTTGACCGGCGACACGCAGACCATGCTGACCGGCGCGCGTCGCCTGGCGTTCTTCTCGATCGGCACGCGGTTTTAGGCCACACACGCCGCAGCGATCGCCACGCGCGGTGCTCGATCGGGCACCGCGCGTGGGACGGGGGAAACAAAACGCCCCCCGCACTTGGAGTGCGGGGGGCGTATCGCGTGCATCGAACCGCGTATCAGGCGGGAACGGTCTCCGCCTCTTCCAACTCCGCGGTCACATCAGCCGTCACATCTGCGGACTCGGTGCTGCTGTCGGCTGCAATTTCTTCTCCGACCAGCGCATCGATCGCCGCTTCTTCTGGCGTTGACGCGACCGACGCAACTGCCGGTGCATCCTCGGTCACGACTGCGGCCTTCGGCGGCTGCACAAACCGCTCGCCCAACTTCCGCAAGTCATTCACATCTGCCGGCTTCAACTCCGGATAGCGCTCGGCGAAGTAAGCCATGGTCTCGGTGAACCACTCGCCCTGATGATCGGGCGAAGCACCGATGACTTCACATCGCATGATCTGCTGGAACAACTCATCCCGCGCCTGCTCGAACGGTGTCGGCGGCGTCACTACTCGACGCTGTCGATTCTTTTTCGTCAAATTCACCTCATTGGTTGCATCTGTAATGCTGGAAAACTAGTCGAGTCCGCCGCGTTCTTCCAGCGAGACCGGCGAATCGTGTGTTGCTTCCACTCGCTCCATGATGAGCGCCGCAAGCGGGCCCGGGCGTTCCACAGGGAGTAACCGCATGGCGCCAGGGAGGCGAATCACCGGCGCTGTCGGCGGCGCGACCATCGGATCATCCTCTCCAGTGACGCGCATCGTCCTGATATCGCTGACGAGCACAGGGCCACCTTCGTCCTCCTCGCCCACCGCGCGGGCCAGATCGAGGAGGTGCCGGGCACCCTGACTGCCCGTGTACGGCGCTGAAAAACGCGCCACCAGCTTGTCTGGCATATTCTCCCGCTCGGTTACCGCCCCTCGCAGGACAGGCCCCAGCAGATCTACTACCCCGAGCGGCCGACTCGAGATCTCGAGCAGTGCCGGACCGGTCTGCCCGCGGACGGCGTCGATTTCCGGGCCACCCGTGCTGTCCCCTGGGGTCGGCGAGCAGAACACCATCGCGCTGATCCGCTCGGGCCGAATCAATGCCAAACGGCGCAACACGACGCAGCCGAGGTCCTGTCCGACCGCCACCACTCGGCTCACGCGGAGCAGCGCCAGCGCCCGATCGAGGTACCGGGCCTGTGCTGAAACGGTGTAGGGCCCGCCTACCGGCCGATCCGATTCACCAAAACCCAGCAGGTCCGGCACGATCACCTGGCAGCCATTCGCCAGCAGCGTCGGGGCCACCCTCGTCCAGAGCGGCGCGCTGGTGGTGAAGCCATGCAGCAGCAGCACTGCCGGTCCGCCATGGCCATACCGCAACGCGTGCAGGGCGCCGGGGCCGACCGGGAGGCGGACGTAATCGCCATCCGGCGGCAGGTACGGCAACACCGAGCGCGTCGACGGCAGCCGTCGTTGAACGGACGGGAGCGGCGAGAATGGTGGTGTGGCGATGACGGGCGGGCGCGGCACTCGGGAAATGTACCACGCGAGCGAATGCCGCTGAACGGCGCCGAAGGACATCGACTGCCATGCCATGCCACGATTTGCCACTGACCGGCATCAAATGCCACGGATGAACTAGCGCGACTGCTGGTGGTACACCTACCCTTGGGGGCCGCTGTCGAGGCGGCTGACGCGCGCGACACGACCGTCGCGCAGCGTTTGTACGATCCGAACGACATCCGTCACGGGACACCGCCCCTCGGTGCACCCGATACCACTGAGGGCGACCCATCGTGAGTGCTGCGCCAGTTCGCAAGAAGTCCAACAACACCGCCTTCGTCGGCGCACTCGCTGCGATCGTCGTCGCCGGCGGCGCCTTCATCTGGTGGAAGACGCAGAACAAGCCTGCCGAGGTGCCGATCGCGCTGCCCAGCATTGCGGATTCGGTGCTCGCTGCCAAGGCGCACGGCTACACCATCGGTTCCCCGACCGCGCCGGTCGAGATCATGGAGTTCGCCGACTTCGAGTGTCCAGCCTGCGGCAGCTTCGCCACCATCACGGAACCCGACGTGCGGAAGCACCTCGTCGAGACGGGACTGGCGCGCTACACGTTCTATGACTTCCCGTTGCTCAACGCGCACCAGAACACGATTCCGGCTGCGATGTCGGCCGCCTGCGCCGACGACCAGGGCAAGTTCTGGGAAATGCATGACGCGATCTTCAACGGGCAGATCGAGTGGAACGGACAGGCCACCAGCAACCCGCGCGGTGTGATCAGCACCTATGCGCAGAAGCTCGGTCTCGACATGCCGAAGTGGAACGCCTGCATGGACGCCAGCACCCATCTCGATCGCATCAAGGCGAACTACTCGCTGGGCCTGATGAAGCAGGTGGGCAGCACGCCAACCTTCTACGTCAACGGCACCAAGATGCAGGGCGCCGCGAACTACGATGACATCAAGGCTGCCGTCGACGCCGCGAACGCCGCCAACCTGCCCATCCCGGCCGCGGTGCCGGAGCCGGCCAAGAAGTAGCTGGCCTCGAAGTCGACGACCGCGACGTAGCCGGCCAGCGACGCGCGGCAGTCGGCGGAACGAGGGACGTGAATACGAAGCGGGGCGAGCCTTGAGAGGCTCGCCCCGCTGTCACGTGCATCGCCGCTGATGGCTCAGCGTCGGCGCGCCGTTCCGTCGTTCGACGCCGCGATACGCACCATCGGCAGCACATCGTCACCCACCATGTGATCACCGAGTGGTGTCGTACGCTCGGGCACCACATCATCACCGAGCACCACCAGTGTACGGGTGGCCACCGTGCTGGCGAGTGGCTCCGGGATGCCCATCATGCGGATGTACGTCTCGATCGCACGATCGAAGGGCAGTTCGCCGGCCAGTGTGTCGACATACAGCAACGCGTTGCGCACATGCGTCTCGAGCACCGCTTCCTCTGCACGTGCCTGCGCCAGGCGCAGGCGACGCTCGGCAGCATCGCTGAGCTTTCTGGGAAACAACGTGTCAGGGAACAACCGGCCGAGAAGGCTCATGCAGGGAAGGGTAAGCGCGGCGGGCGGCCGGTGCCAGCGCCCACCGCGGTTCCCGTCACGATTCCTGCGCCTCGTACTGCTCCTTCAGGCCCGCCACCACGCTCGGGTCCGCAAGCGTGGTCGTATCACCCAGCGCGCGGCCCTCGGCGATGTCCCGCAACAGACGACGCATGATCTTGCCCGACCGCGTCTTGGGCAGGTCGGCGCTGAAGAGAATGTCGTCCGGCTTCGCGATCGCACCGATCTTCTCACCCACGAAGTCACGCAGCTCGTCGCGCAATGACGACGACGGATGAAAGCCTTCGCGCAGCGTCACGAATGCCGCGATCGCCTGGCCCTTCAACTCATGATCCTTGCCGACCACCGCCGCTTCCGCGACGGACGGATGCCCCACCAGCGCGCTCTCGACTTCCATTGTCCCGATTCGGTGGCCCGCCACGTTCAGCACGTCATCCACTCGGCCCAGAATCCACCAGTACCCATCCTCGTCGAGCTTCGCACCATCGCCGGCGAAATAGAGATCGGGCCGGCCCGGCCACTTGCTGAAATAGGTGTCGACATAGCGCTGACGGTCGCCCCAGATCGTGCGCAGCATGCTCGGCCACGGACGTGTGATCGTGAGCAATCCGCCGCCGACGGGAATCGGTGTCGCGTTCTTGTCGACCAGCTCCACGCTGTAGCCAGGGAGCGCATGTGTCGCACTGCCGGGCTTCGTCTCGGTCACGCCGGGCAACGGCGAAATGACGATCGCGCCGGTTTCCGTCTGCCACCAGGTATCGACGATCGGACAACGTTCCTTGCCGATCACGCGATGATACCACATCCACGCTTCAGGATTGATCGGCTCACCCACAGTGCCAAGCAATCGCAGGCGGGAGAGATCGTGCTGATTGGGATGTTTCTCGCCCCACTTCATGAAGGCGCGAATGGCAGTCGGTGCGGTGTAGAAGATCGTGATGCCGTGGCGCTCGCACATGTCCCACATGCGATTCTTGTCGGGCCAATCCGGTGCCCCTTCGTACAACATGCATGTAGCGCCATTCGCCAGCGGGCCGTACACGACGTACGAATGGCCCGTCACCCAACCGACATCGGCGGTACACCAGAACACGTCGTCGTCCTTGAGATCGAACACCTGCTTCGATGTCGCAGTCACACCGGTGAGGTAGCCCCCCGTGCTGTGCACGATGCCCTTCGGTTTGCCGGTGGTGCCTGAGGTGTAGAGGATGAAGAGCGGATCCTCGCTGTCCATCACCGCCGGCTCGCAGGTCAGCGGTGCCTTCGACATCAGCCGGTGCCAGAACGAGTCGCGGCCATCCTGCATCTCGGCGAAGGTCTCCTGACTCATCGCGCCCGCGCGCCGCTGCACCACGATGCAGTGCTCGATGCTCGGCGTATCCTGCATGGCGGCGTCGGCGTTGCGCTTGAGTGGCACCACCTGACCGCGTCGGAAGCCGCCGTCGGCCGTCACGAGCACACGACACTGCGAATCATTGATGCGATCACGCAGCGACTCGGGGCTGAAGCCGCCGAAGACGACGCTGTGAATGGCGCCGATGCGCGCGCAGGCCAGCATCGCGATCGCGGCCTCCGGAATCATCGGCAAGTAGATCGCGACGCGATCACCTTTTCGCACGCCGAGGCTGCGCAGGACGTTGCCGAACTTGCAGACCTCGGTGTAGAGCTGCCAATAGGTGAGGGTGCGCTGGTCGCCCGGCTCCCCTTCGAAGATGATCGCCGCCTTGTTGCGCCGGGCTGTGCGGATGTGCCGATCGAGACAATTGGCCGAGACGTTGAGCTGGCCGTCGCGGAACCAGGTGGCGAAGGGGGCGTCCCACTCGAGCCCCTTGGTGAAGGGCGTGATCCACTCGAGCTCCTGCGCCATCTTCACCCAATAGGCGTCGGGATCGGCGGCGGCGTCACGCGCGAAGGAGGCGTCGGCAATGTGGGCATCGCGCTGAAAGGCCGCCGGTGAGGGGAAGCGGCGATTCTCGGTGAGCAGCGCGTCGATCTCGGACATGAGGCAGGCGAGGTGAGGGGGCAGTAAGTCGAGCCGTCAGTTTGCAGTGGCGCGCGGAAGCGGGCAACCGCTGCGGCTGAGTGTGGCGAGGAGAGTTAGCTTGGCGCGATGCATTCGCTCAGTCCGGCCAATCCCGACACCTCGGCAGCACACCGGGTTCCCGTCTGTCAGACGGTGGCGCTGGTGCGACGATTCGGTCGCCGGCGCGCGGTGGCGGGCGTCGACCTCGCGATTCACGCTGGTGAGTGCCTGGCGCTGTTCGGTCCCAATGGCGCGGGCAAGACGACGTTGCTGCGATTGCTGGCCGGCCTGCTACGCCCGACGAGTGGCGATGTGCGGCTGCTGGGTCGGGCGCTGAAGAGTGATGCGACGGCGGAGCGTGGCCAGGTTGGCCTGATCAGCCATCAGAGCATGCTGTACGATGTGCTGACGGTCTCGGAGAACATCGCGTTCGCGGCGCGGCTGCATGGGGTGCCGGATGTGGCGGGTGCGACGGCTGCCGCGATCGCGCGGCTTGGACTTGGCGGGCGTGAGCTGACGCCGGTGCGGGCGCTCAGTCGTGGGTGGCAGCAGCGGGTGTCCATCGCTCGGGCGATCGTCCACGGGCCGGCGCTGGTTTTGCTGGACGAGCCGTACACCGGGTTGGACGTCTCAGGAGCACGTGCGCTGACGCAACTGTTGCTATCATTGCGGGATGGCGGCGCTGCACTGGCGCTAGTCACGCACTCTGTGGACGAGGGCCTGTCGTTGGCGACGCATGCCGCGATCATGCTCGACGGGACCATCCGGCGGATGGAGCCCACCGCCGGAATCGTCCCTGCCGAGTATGCCGAGCTCTACCGGGACATGGCATTGGAGTCGGCGGCGTGAGCCAGCTTCGGCCGCCCGGGCTGATGGCCGTCGCGTGGATGATCGCGCGCAAGGATCTGGCGATCGAATACCGCACCCGGAGCGCGTTTTTCGCCTCGCTCGTCTTCTCGCTGCTGGGTGTCAGCATCTTTTATATGGTGTGGGACCCCACCGCCGTGCGCCCGATCGATGTCGCGCCAGGGGTGCTCTGGACGATCTTCGCCTTCGCCGGCATGCTCGGGCTGCACCGGGCCTTCGGGCTCGAACTCCAGACCCGGGCGATGGACGGGCTGTTGCTCGCCCCGATCCCGCGCGAGGCAATCTTCCTCGGCAAGGCGCTCGCGAATCTGGTGTACGTCTCCTCGGTGCTGGCGATCACCATTCCCGCGGTCGTGTTGTTCTACAACCTCGAGTTTGGCAGCGGCCTCCTGATTCTTGGCGGCATTGGCCTGCTGGCGGCGCTCGGACTGGTGACGGTCGGCACGTTGTTCAGCTCGATGACCGTGCACACGCGGTTTGCCGAGCTGCTGCTGCCGATGCTGGCCCTGCCATTTTTCATCCCGGTCGTCGTGCCGGCGGCGCAGGCCTCCGCCAAGCTGCTGGTGGGCGCCGACCTGGCCACCGTCATGCCCTGGGTGCAGTTGCTGGTGGCGTTCGACCTGATGTTCGGCGTGGCCTGCGTGTTGGCCTTTCCATTCACGATCGAAGACTGACGCGCCGGTCCTTTTGACCCGTCCCGGCGTTGGAAATCCTCGCGATACCTCCCGGTCTCGCCGCGGTTTCGGCCTTGGCTGGCATCAAAGATCCTCGGCGCTTCGCGTTGCGGTGGAGCCCCGGGTTTCTCGAGTCGCGACTGCTGGTGGCTCTGCAGTAACTTTTAGCCCGTGTGGGCGGTTCAAGCTGCACGCCGATTCACCTTTGTCCTTTCGCTTCGTTTCTCATGTCTGACTCTCTCGCCCGCCCGATGCCAGCGGCCGGCGCCGGTCGCCCGGTTCGGGCCTCGGTGCAGGTCTTCGACTGGTTGCTCGCACTGGCCGCCGTGGCGGTGGCTGCGGTGCTCGTCCGCGCGATCTGGTTCACGCCCCCCGAGGCGCTGCAGGGCGAGGCACAGAAGATCTTCTACATCCATGTGCCGTCAGCCGTGGTGGGGTTGTACCTGGCCTGCCCGTTGGTCGCGATCGGTGGTGCCATGTATCTCTGGTTGCGGGACGAGCGACTCGATCGCCTCGCAGAAAGTTCGGCCGAGATCGCGTTGGTGTTCCTCAGCATCGTGCTGGTGACTGGACCGTTGTGGGGCAAGCCGATCTGGGGCACCTGGTGGACCTGGGACGCGCGCCTCACCAGCACGCTCTTCCTCTGGTTCATCCTGCTTGGCTACACAGTGTTGCGTGGTGCGATCGAAGACCGGCAGCAGCGCGCACGGTATTCGTCGGTGCTGGGCATCCTGGCGGCGTTGTTGGTGCCGTTCATTCACTTGAGCGTGCGGCTGTTCCGCACCATGCATCCGCAGCCGATCGTCCTCACGCCGGAGAAGCCGAAGCTCTCGGCGGAAATGGGGCTGACGCTTTCGCTCGCGTTCATCGCGTTCACGCTGCTGTTCGTGGCGCTGCTTCGCGGGCGGCTCAAGTACGCGGCGCTGCGTGATCGCGTCGAATCGATCGAAGCGGGGGAGGCCTGATGCCCGACAATGCAGGGTACATGTTCGCGGCCTACATCGCCGCGGCGATGGTGTTTGGCGGCTACGTCGTGTCACTGATCGTGCGCGCGCGAGCGATGTCGCGACGTGGTGACGCCATCGACACCGTGTCGCGCTCGTGATCCGGCTGCCGGCGCGCCTCGACGCATGATGGTGCCCGGTGACGCCGTGTTGGCGCGTCCACTGGACGGTGCGACGGTTGTCGTGACGCGTGCGGCGTCGCGTGCCGACCAGTTGATCACACCGCTCGAGGAGCTTGGCGCACGCGTCCTGACGTATGCTGCTACACGCATCGTGGCGCGCGATATCGAGGCGCTGCGGCAAGCGGCGTGTGCCCTCGCGCGGTATGACTGGGTGATCTTCACCAGCGCCACCGCGGTCGGGCTGACCTTCGACGCGACCGAGAAGTGCGGCATCGCGTCGGAGCACTGGGCCCATACACGGATCGCGGCGGTCGGCAGTGCGACGGCCAGTGCCATTCGCGCTCGTGGTGTCGAGCCAACTCTCGTGCCGGAGCGATTCGTGGCCGAGGGGCTGCTGGAGGCGTTTGCACTGCGCGGGGATGTCAGTGGCATGACGATGTTGTATCCCGCCGCCGCTGGTGCACGCACGGAACTGTGCGCCGGATTGCGCGAGCTTGGTGTGACGGTGGATCGCATCGAAGCCTACGACAGCGTGGCGGCCGACGAGGATGTGGTGGAGGTGCGCGCTGCTTTGCAGCAGGGCGCGGTCGACGTGGTGACGCTGGCCGCGAAGAGTGCAGTCGATGCGTGGGTGGCTGCGATGGCGCCGATGCACACCATGGCCGATGTGGTCTCGATCGGTCCGATCACGACACAGGCGGCGCATGCCGCTGGAATGCGGGTGGTGGCGGAAGCGATGCCATCCACCATCGAAGGGCTGGTGGCGGCCGTGGTGCGTGCCGTGCAGTCCCGACGCGACAGACACAGAAACCCGACAACGAATTCATGACCACAGAGACGCCAGCAGCCACGCACGCCGCCACACCGTCAGGCCCGCGACACCTGAAGATCGGTACCCGGTCGTCTGCCCTCGCCTTGGCGCAGGCGCACACGGTGCAGGCGCACCTGACGGCCATCGGGGTGACGAGTGAGTTGGTCACGTACACCACCGTCGGTGATCGCCGGCTCGATGTCGCGCTGACCGCGATTGGCAGCAAGGGGCTCTTCACGGAGGAGCTGGAGCGCGACCTGCGTGAAGGCGTGACAGACCTCTGCGTACACTCATTGAAGGACCTGCCGACGGACGAGCCAGAGGGGCTGACGGTGCTGGCACAGTTGCCCCGCGAGGATTCGCGCGATGCACTGGTGGTGCGTGATGACGTGCCGGGCGCCTTGCTGCACGAACTGCCGCGCGGCGCGATCATCGGCACGTCGAGCCTGCGCCGACGTGCGCAGTTGAAGGCACTGCGACCGGATTGCACGGTGGTCGATCTGCGCGGCAATGTCGGGACGCGACTCTCGAAGCTCGACAAGGGGCTCTGTCACGCCGCGATCCTTGCGGCGGCTGGTCTCAATCGCCTCGGCCTGTCGTCGCGCATCCGCAGCTTCCTCAGCGCACCGGAATGGCTCTCGGCTGCAGGGCAGGGCGCGATTGCAATTCAGGTGCGTCGCGACGACGCCGAGGTGAGCGCGATCGTCGCGAAGCTCAATCATCAACCGACGATGGATGCGACGAACTGTGAACGTGCCTTCCTCGCCGCGCTCGACGGTGGCTGCCAGGTGCCGATCGGCGCGCTGATGACAGAGTCCGACGGTGGCCGTCGCACGCTCCATGGTTTGGTGGCAGGCCTCGACGGCACACCGATGCTGCGCGCGAGCACGTTCGTCGGTGACGACATCACGGCCAGTGCACACGCGCTTGCATCAGAACTGCGGAACGCTGGTGCGGCGGAGATCCTCGCGGACGCACGCGCGACGACGGCTGCGGCGCGAGAGCAGGGCTGAACTGCAACTGCTTTAACGCAGAACGGAACAGCCGCAGAACTGAACTGTCGCGGAACTGCAACCGCAAATGCAACTGCTTATCGCAAGCGCGCTTCGCGCGCCGCTAAACGGACGAACCGCAAGAGACTGAACGGCCGCAAAAGGGCGAAGGGCGGAACAGCGAATTGCGGGGGCGTTGGGGGTGAAGAGCGGAACAGCGGCACAGCAAAACGCAGAGACGCAGAGGGACGCAGATGGACGGCGATGGGGGCGCTCTCTGGGTGCGCGCGGGGGGATCTTGAAAGAATTTGGGAACGGCAACTGCGAGGGCAGTTCCCCAAAAGTCTGGTGATGGAATGCGCGATGGGAGTGAAGGACGCGAACGACGATCGGCAGTTCTCTGTCACGTCCTGATTAGCGTCTACACGTCCCCCGCCGTTGGAGACGTAGACCCATGGCCCGATCGTTTCACCAGTACAGTCCGGACTTGAAGCAGCGGCTCGTCGAGGAGATTGAGGGCGGGCATCTGTCGATGCGCGAAGCCGCGCGGGATGCGCAGACCACCGTGGCCATGGTGCAGACCTGGCTGCGGGAGTACGGCCGGTTCCAGCCGAAACGCGACATCGTGGAGGTGGTCATGAAGAGCGAGCAGGATCGGATTGCGGCGTTGGAGAAGGCCCTGGCCGAGGCGCATCTCAAGCTGCAGGTGTTCGACGAGCTGATCACCCAGGCGAACAAACACTACAAGATCGACATCAAAAAAAACTTTGGTACGCCGCCGCTGCCGTCCTCTGCGCCCCGGCCGACACCGCGCACACCGTCGCCGGGGTCTGCCGCACGCTCGGCTGCACCCGCGACGCCTACTACAAGCGACAGCGCCGCGGGAGCGAAGCAGACACCGACCCGGACGCCGCGGTGATCGCGCAGGTCGATGCCCTCCGCCGCGTCCAGCCGCGCGTCGGGACGCGGAAGCTGCACGACGCCCTCACGACCGCAGGGGTGACCGTGGGGCGGGACCGCCTGTTCACGGTGCTCCGCACCACGGGGCGCCTCGTGGCCCGGAAGCGCCGCGCCACGCAGACGACGTATGCGCACCATCCCTACGTCGTGGCGCCCAATCGCCTCAAGACGCTCACCGTCACCGGCGCGCGCCAGGTCGTCGTGAGCGACATCACGTACCTGCGGCTCGAGCACGGCGCGTTTGCGTACCTGTTTCTCGTCACCGACCTGTACGCGCGCCACATCGTCGGCTGGCATCTTCGCACCGATCTCTCGCCGCAGGGCGCGCTGCAGGCGCTCGCGGCCGCGCAGCAGACGCTGGGTGACTGTCAGGGCATCGTGCACCACTCGGATCGCGGCAGTCAATATTGTTGCCACGCGTACGTCCAGCAGCTGCACGCCCATCGCATGCTCCCGAGCACGACGGACGGCGCCCACTGCTATCAGAATGCGGTCGCCGAACGCGTGAACGGCATCCTGAAAGATGAATTCGACCTCGATGCCGTCTTCCCCTCGCTGGCCGACGCGCGCGCGGCGGTCACCCACGCGGTCACGATCTACAACACCGTCCGCACGCACTGGAGTCTCGCGCTCCAAACCCCGCACGCCGTGTTTCACCAGGCGGCCTAACCCAGACCGCCTGCACCCTGTGTAGACATTATTTAGGACTAGACACCGCGCCTTGTATGTCTCCTCGCACAGAAGCTAAATCTCCGGGACGGCGGCAGCTCGTTCGGAGCGCCCCGGGCGCCGTGAGCCCGTCGCAGAGTCAGAGCGCCGTCGTCCCGATCGCTACAAGCCCGGACAGCTACCAGGGACGCCGACGCGATCCCGCATCTCGCAAGGCAGGGCGCGCGCGGTCGTCACCTGGAGGCAG
Source organism: uncultured Gemmatimonadaceae bacterium (assembly GCA_963740355.1). Taxonomy (GTDB): domain Bacteria; phylum Gemmatimonadota; class Gemmatimonadetes; order Gemmatimonadales; family Gemmatimonadaceae; genus JACMLX01. Next base: position 1,515,520 of record CAVUDW010000003.1, on the reverse strand, counting down.
TATGACGTATCTCGGCATTGATGTCAGCAAGGCCCACTTGGATGTGGCGGTCCACGACGGTGCGGTGACGCAGCTCCGCAATACGGCGGCGGACATCGACGCCTTCGTCACCGCGCTCACCGCGCAGCCGCCGACCTTGGTCGTGCTGGAAGCGACGGGCACGTATCATCGCGCCGTCGCCGGCGCGCTCACCGGCGCCGGGATCCCCGTCGCGGTCGTCAATCCGCGGCAGGTGCGCGAGTTCGCGCGCAGCACCGGCCAGTTGGCGAAGACGGATCGCGTGGATGCGCGCATCCTGGCGCGGTTTGGCGCCGTGCTCGCCCCACCCGTCCGGCCGCTCGCCGACGCGGAGCAGCAGGCGCTGGCGGCCTTGGTGGAACGGCGCCGGCAGTTGGTCACGATGCAGACGATGGAGAAGAATCGCCTGCACGTCGCGACCGCGCGCGTGGCGACGAATGTGCGCGGGACGTTGGAGGCGCTCGCCGAGGCGCTGCGTGACATCGACAATGAGATCGGCGAACTGATCGAACGGAATGCGGCCTGGCAAGCGCAGGTGACGCTCCTGACGAGCGTGCCGGGCATCGGCCAGCAGAGCGCACGGTACTTGGTCGCCCTGTTGCCCGAATTGGGGACGCTGAATCGGCGCGCCATTGCCGCGCTCGTGGGCGTCGCGCCGCTCGCGCAGGAATCCGGGCAATTCCGCGGTGCCCGCGTGTGCTGGGGCGGGCGGGCAACGATTCGCTCGATCCTCTACATGGCCACCCATGTGGCCACACAATGGAATCCGGTCCTCAAGCCCGTCTACGCGGCGCTGCGCGCCGCCGGGAAGCCCACCAAAGTCGCCAAGATCGCGTGCCTCCGCCGCCTCCTCACCATCCTCAACGCGATGGTCAAAACGCAAACACCGTGGCGGACCCCCACGCCCGCCACGGCTTGACTTTCAACACAGCTACTCTGCGTTAACGCAGTTGCAGTTTTGCAGCTGTGGCAGTTTTGCGGCTGTCGCAGTACCCCCAGGCTGTTTTGCGTCAAGGCCGTTAACGACAGATCGGTAGTGTAGGACCGAGAGGGCGCGATTCGACGCGGCTAGCCGGTTACTGAAACGAGGGTAATGTCAGCGGTATGGACACGATATTTTCTGATCTGTTGTTCGCGAGCGCTGAGGGCACCGCGCCGGCGAAGACGACGAAAGTGGCTGCCTCGACGATGTCGGCCGGCGTGGCGGGCGGGTTTCCGACTGTGCGGTTGCGGCGGCTCCGGCAGTCGCCGAGCATGCGGGCGCTGGTGCGCGAGACGCACTTGCATCCTGCGCAATTCATCCTGCCGTTGTTCGTGCGTCCAGGGACCGGGATTCGGCATGCCATCTCATCGATGCCTGGCTGTGCGCAGACGTCGGTGGATGAGTGCGTGAAGGATGCGGCAGCGGCCGCGGCGGCTGGGGTCGGAGGGGTGATTCTGTTCGGGATTCCGGCTGAAAAGGACGCCGTTGGGTCAGGCGCCTACGATCCCCATGGGCCGGTGGCTGAAGCGGTGCGGGCGATCAAGGCCGCCGTGCCGGGCCTGCTCGTGATCACTGACGTCTGCATGTGCGAATACACCGATCATGGACACTGCGGTGTGTTGCACGGTGAATCGGTGGAGAATGATGCGACCCTCGAGCTGCTCGCTCGCGAAGCGGTCATGCATGCCGAAGCGGGTGCGGACATGATCGCCCCCAGCGACATGATGGATGGCCGCGTGGGCGCGATTCGGGCAGCGCTGGATGCCAATGGTTTTTCGCACATCCCGATCATGTCGTACGCGGCGAAGTATTCCAGTGCGTTCTACGGCCCGTTCCGCGAGGCCGCCGAAAGCACCCCCGCTTTTGGTGATCGTCGCGCGTACCAGATGGACCCGGCCAACACCGACGAGGCGATGCGTGAGGTGGCGCAGGACATCGCTGAGGGGGCCGACATCGTGATGGTGAAGCCAGCGGGTGCGTATCTCGACATCATCCGGCGGGTCAAGGACGTGACCGGGATGCCCGTTGCCGCGTATCAGGTGAGCGGGGAGTACGCGATGTTGCACGCCGCGGCGGAACGTGGATGGCTGGACCTCGAGCGGGCGATGCTGGAGAGCCTGCTGGCCATTCGCCGTGCGGGTGCCGATATCATCCTCACGTACTTCGCTGTCACGGCAGCGCGAGCGATCTCGGCCGCACGCTGACGCCGTACCCTTTTCTCAGTGGCTATTTTGATGTGCCGACGCGGCGCTGCCGCCGCCGGCCCACTCGATCACACCAGTAAATGTTCAATCCCTGGCACGACCTTCCGCCTGGCGACAATCCGCCGGAGCACGTTACCGCAGTGATCGAGATTCCGGCGAAGAGCCGGAACAAGTACGAGCTCGATAAGCAAACGGGGCTCCTGAAGCTGGACCGCGTGCTCTACTCGGCCGTGCACTATCCGGGCGACTACGGGTTCATCCCGCGCACGCTGCACGAGGACAACGATCCGCTCGACATCATGGTGCGCATCAATGAGCCGACCTTTCCCGGCTGCCAGATCGACGCGCGCCCGGTCGGCGTCCTGAAGATGCTCGACAAGGGTGAGCCCGACGACAAGGTGCTCGCCGTGCCGATGCACGATCCGATTCACGACGAAGTGCACGATCTCGGCGACCTGCCGAGTCACTTCCTGCGCGAGGTCGAGCACTTCTTCAAGATCTACAAGGATCTCGAGGGCAAGCGCGTGGAGATCATCGGCTGGTACGACGCCGAAGAGGCGCGCCGGATCATCACGGAAAGCATCGATCGCTACAACGCGAAGTACGGCGCAGGATTCGCTGGCGCCTGAGCTCGCTTGTTGTGTAGTGAAAGAGGTCCGGAGTACAGCAGAGGTCGCCTGAATTTCTTTCAGCGACCTCTGCTTCTATTTTGTGACTCACGCAGTCGGCACGAGGTATGCACCGAAACAGACACAACAGCGTGTACTGACGCTGGTCGTGTTCGCCTGTTCGACCGCCGCGGCGCTGCTGCCGGTGTGATTGGTCCGAGAAAAAAAGGAGACGATTGATGAAGCGTACGATGCGCTTTGCACTGATTGCCGGATCCCTGATCGCGTCGGCCTGCGCGTCAGACAGCGCCACCGCGCCTGCCGACACGCTCCCGCTCGAGACGCGCTTGTCGGCGGTTGCCGCGGTGCCGTCAGCGACGGTCAACGACCCGACGGTGACGATGAAGGTCACGGTCACCAGCTCGCTCCAGGAAAATGTGAGTGGCGGTGTCTGCGCCCAGACCATCGAGGCGCGGCCGAGCACCGGGGCGGCGTGGACGGATGTCACATCGTCCGTTGCAGTCTGCTCCGCGCAGGCGGTGCTGCTGCCGCCCGGCGGCTCGATCACGCTGAGCGCGGTCGCCGATCAAGCCAAGATCCGCGCCGCCGCCGGTTCCTCGACGTCCACCGTGGTGTTGCGCGCGCGTTCAAAGCTGTTCGGCGCCAACAGCTCGTACATGCTGCAGTCGAGCGAAGTGACCTGGCAGCTGCCGTAGTTCAGGCGCGCAGGGGAAAGCAGAGCGGGGCGGCCTCGACGTGAGGCCGCCCCGCTTTTTCAGATCAAGATCTCTGACCCCTCAAACCAAGATCTCTGACCCCTTGATCGGAGCCTAACGCCATACGAGACAGGGCCTTACGGGCGAAACCTCCCGATCAAGATCTCTGACCCCTTGATCGGAGCCTAACGCCATACGCGACAAGGTCTTACGGCCGAAAACTCCCGATCAAGATCTCTGACCCCTTGATCGGAGCCTAATAACCAAGATCTCTGACCCCTCAAACCAAGATCTCTGACCCCTTGATCGGAGCCTAACGCCATACGAGACAGGGCCTTACGGGCGAAACCTCCCGATCAAGATCTCTGACCCCTTGATCGGAGCCTAACGCCTGAAGCGACAACGTCTTACGGCCGAAAACCCCCGATCAAGATCTCTGACCCCTTGATCGGAGCCTAACGCCTGAAGCCACAACGTCTTACGGCCGAAAACTCCCGATCAAGATCTCTGACCCCTTGAAACGTGACGCAATCATGCGTCAGGCTCGGCGTCAAGCAGCAGATGGCGATAGAGCAACGCGGCCACGACCGCGCCCACGATTGGCGCCGCGAGGTACAGGGCGAGGCCTTCATACACGCCGGTCGCCAACATCGGGCCGAGCGTGCGTGCCGGGTTCATGCTGCCGCCCGTGAGCGGGCCGATGCCAAGGATGCCGACAGTGTACGCAAGGCCAACCGCGAGGCCGCCGATTTTGGGGCCTTTGGTGTCCACGATCGTGCCCATTACGGCCGTCATCAGGATGCCGGTGGCGATGGCTTCGAGCGCGAAGGCCTGACCCGTCGTCACATCGAGCGACACCATCTGTCGCGTGCCGCGGGCCGCTTCCCAAAGCGCCTCGGGAAAGAGCGCCTTCAGGGAGAGTGCCGCACCCGCTGCGCCGACGAACTGTCCCGCGATGAAGGTGCCGGCCTGCTGCGGCGTGATCCGGCCCGTCACGAGCAGGCCAAGCGACACCGCCGGATTGAAGTTGCCGCTGATCTTCATCAGCGCGCTGATCATAAGGAACAGCACCAGCCCATGCGCCAGCGCCACTTCCATCAGGCCGGCACCGGCGTCGACGTTTCGCGTCTGCATGATGGCCGCGCCACCAACGAACGTCAGGGCAAAGGTGCCGAGGACTTCGGCGGCAAACTCACGTGCAGGCTTCATGAACGATCAGCTCCCGAATGGTGAATGACTCCCGGGAACTATAGCGGGCTTAGCCGGTTAGTGCGGCGCGCGAAACACGAGTGAGGCATTGATGCCGCCAAAGCCGAAAGAGTTCGACATCACCACCTGCGGGGACAGGTGTACGCCACCCTTCGGCACGTGTCGAACCGCGCATGCCGCATCACTCGTGTCGAGGTTGACCGTGGGCGGAATCCATCCATCCTGCATCGACAGCATGCAGATCACCGCCTCGATGGCGCCGCTGGCACCGAGCGCGTGGCCGTGATACCCCTTGGTGCCGCTGACCCAGACGTCCTCCAGCGCCTCGCCGAACACGGTGCGCATGGCATCGGCTTCGGTCGGATCATTGAGCGGCGTGGCACTGGCGTGGGCATTGATGTAATCCACATCCGACGGCGTCAGGTCGGCGCGCGCGAGTGCCTGCTGCATGGCGCGTGCAGCCTGCGCGCCGCCTGGGAGCGGGGCCGTCATGTGATGGGCGTCGTTGGTAGTGCCGAAACCGACGATCTCGCCGTAGATCTTCGCGCCGCGTGCGATGGCGCGGTCGCGTTCCTCGAGAATCAGCGATGCACCACCTTCTCCCATCACGAAGCCGTCGCGATCGGCGTCGAACGGCCGACTGGCGTGCGTCGGGTCGTCGTTACGCGTGGACATCGCGCGAATCAACGCGAACGCGCCAAAGCAGAGCGGCGCGAGAGGTGCTTCAGCGCCACCGCCGATCATGACGTCGGCATAACCATCGCGCACCTGCCGGTATGCCTCACCGATCGCGATTGCGCCGGACGCACAACTCATCGCGTTGGTGGAGTTCGGGCCTTGCACACCGGTTTCGATCGCGATGTTGCAACTCGACGCGCCACCGAACACGGCCAGCGCCAGCGTCGCATCGACGGCGCGCAATCCGCCCACGAGGTAGCGGCCAAGCTGCTCCTCGGCATAACCCACACCCGCCAACGCCGTGCCCATCATGACGCCTATCTTTTCGCGCGACTCCTTGGCGAGGTCGATGCCTGAGTCAGCGAGCGCCATGTTGGCCGCAATCACACTCAGCTGCCCAAATCGATCGAGGCGCTTGACGCGCTTGGCATCGAGGTGATCCTCGGCGTGGAAGTCATTCACCTGCGCGGCGATGTGTGTGCGGAACGGGCTCGGATCAAAGCGGGTGATCAAGCCGACCGCCGACTGCTCGGCGCGGAGTGACGCGCGCACCGTGTCGAGGCCGATGCCAATCGGAGTGATGGCACCAAGCCCGGTAACGACGACACGACGGGGGAAAGACATCAATGACTCAGCAAGGGAAAAATGCGAACGTTCAGGTGCGCTGCTCAGCTGCACGCGCCAGGCCGGCCAGCGTGCGCGATGCGATGCCGTGAATGAAGACCGGGCCGATCACGGCCAGGGCCGCAACGCGACCGATCAGTGGCCACCACGGCCCATCCCACGCATGCACGATACGAACATGGGTGACATTCGGATCGTCGCGCCGCAGGAACTGCCATTCGACTTCCATGCCACGTGTGATCCCTTCCACGTGCTTGAAGCGAATGTTGGGGATCGACTCGTCCACCGACATTTCCGACAACCACCAGGTCGGCCAGTTGAGCGGCCCGCCGAATGGTCGATCAGCGCTCATCTCGACGAGGCCTCCTCCGTCGCGAGCACGCTGGCGGAACTTCACGAAATTGTAGTGCGCCAGATGCTCGGGCCACGCGAGCACATCGGCGGCGATGCGAAAGATCGCTTCCCGCGGCGCGCGCACCGTTTGCTCGTCGACCACGATCATGTGCCGCTGCAGCGGCATGGGGCCGAGGCGATAAGGCGAGCGGAGTTTTTCCGTGGTCGGTGTCGTCATGGAGAAGGTTCGGTTGTACAAAGCGGCACTGGCCGGCGACCGTCAGGCGGCGTGGCCAGGATGCCAATCGGCGGTGACACGCCAGCCGAGGTGCGTCTCGATGACGGCCGGCACGCCCGTCGTCGCGAGCACGGCACTGCGAAGTTCGTCAGGCGCGAAGCCGCGCAACACGCTGACAACCCCGTCGTGACGGCTGACTGGGTGGAACCCCAGCGGGAAGCTGGTGAGCCACAATCCCGCTGCCGCAATCCAGCTGCGTTGCAGATCGCTGATGAGCACGGCGTGACGTGCCACGCGATGCAACTCGGCGATCACGGCCCGCACCCCATCGACATCGAAGTGGTGCACGACCTGTGACGCGATCACCAGGTCGGCACTGGCCGTCGGGAGTGGCAGCGCAAAGATGGAGCCACAGACAAAGTAACTGCCCCGCTGCCGAACGGCCGGCGCGAGCGCCACCGCCGTATCGATCGCGACGGGCTGGGGGCGCCGCCCGGTCTCGCGGAGCAGGTTGCACACCGCGTCGAGGATGTCGCCAGTACCGGCCCCGACATCGACGACGAGCGGGGACTGTGGCAGGCGATGCGCAATCGCACGCACACGGGTCAACACGGCGCGCGTACCGCCGAACAGTGCATTGGCGCGCGCGATGTCGGTATGCGAGCGACTCACCAGCGCCGGCGACACACCCGGGTCGTCGAGCACCTCGTGCCCCATGCGGCGTGCTGGCGTGAGAAAGCCCACTGTCGCCAGGTCAGCGCGTGAGCGACGCGTAGCCGCCGCGATAATACAGCAGCGGCTGCAGGTCACGTGCGATGCCGTAGTCCACACTTCCAACGAGGATCGAGTGATCCCCCTGTGCGATGCGCGCCGTGATCGTGCACTCCACGGCGGCCAGCGTGTCATCGAGCAGCGCGACGCCGGTGCTGCCGCGGCTGAATCCGATCCCCTCGAACCGTTCGCCCTCGCGACTGGAGAATCGCCGCGAGAGCGCCTCCTGGCCCGACGCGAGGATGTTGATCGCGAAGTGGTTCGCCGTCTCCAGCACCGGCCAGAGCGAGGCGCCGTGGTCGATGCAGACGAGCACCAGTGGCGGATCGAGTGACAGCGACGAAAAGGCACTCACCGTCATGCCCTGATCGCGGCCGTCGCGATCCACGGTGGTGACGATGGTGACGCCAGACGCGAAGCGGCCGAGTACCGCGCGGAAGAGATCCTTGTCGATTTGCATGCAATCAGGCGGCGGTGCGCGTGCTGCGCCAACGCCGCGGGTCGAGGAAGTGAAGCAGGAATGACGGTCGGAGCACCGTCTTGGCAGGAACGAAGTCGCCGGTGACGCCAATCAGGAGATCGGCGAGGTCGCGCCGCTGCCCAAGCACGCGCGCGGCGTGATTCATGAGCATCGGTGACGACACCGCCGCACCGATCACGCGTTCGACGAGCCACTTGTTGCGGAACTCGGCCACGCGCGCGGCGTCGTATGCCTTCAATGCGTCCAGCGCCGCGCGCGGCGAGGACGCGAGGATGGCGTCGCGGGCGTAGGCGCCGAGCATTTCGCCGCCACGCAGGGCGGCATAGATCCCCTCGCCTGTGAAGGGATCGAAAAAGTCGGCCGCATCGCCCACCAGCGCCGCACCGGCCGCAAAGCCGCGCCGCGCATGTGATGCGAAGGGGCCGGTGGTGAGCACAGGGCCTGTGCGCACGGCATCGACGAACCGCGGGGCTAGCTGTGGATGCCGCGCCAGCCATCGCGTCATGAAGCCCGCGCTGTCGCCGGCGGCGTCCTTCGCTAGCGCTCGCGGCACGACGATGGCCACGTTCGTCTCGCCGTGGCCGACATCGGCGAGTCCCACGTATCCATCACGCTCGACGTGCATCTCGCCCTGCGCACCCATGTCGCGCACACCGGTGTAGTGCGCCACGAACGCCACGCGCCGCGGCCAGGGCAGGTGCGCCGCCAGGCCTAGCCTTCGGGCGACCCCGCTGCGCAGCCCATCGGCACCAATCACCAGCGGCGCGCGCAACTCGCGGATCGTGGTGCCGATGCGTACACGAACGCCGCACACCGTCTCACCGATCATGATCAGCGAGTCCAGCGCGTTGCCTTCGCGAAACGACGCCCCGGCATCCTTTGCGGCGCGCTGCAGGATCGGATCGAGATGACGGCGGCGTAGCGCGAGGCCACTGTCCCGAAAGCCACGGAAGCCATGCTGTGCGGCGAACTCACCGTGAATGACGCCACCGTCCGGGCTGCGGACGCGCATGCCTGAGAGCTGCGCGGCCCCCGATTCCTCGACCACGCTGAGCACACCCATCGCATCGAGAATGCGTGACGCCTGCGGACTGAGGTACTCGGCACAGGCCTTGTCGCGCGGGAATCGCGCCTTGTCGACCACGATGACATCGAGGCCCTGCGATGCCAGTGCCCAGGCGGTGGCGGAGCCGGCAGGGCCGCCGCCGACCACGATCGCCTGCGCCGATTCGCGAAGTGGGGGCATGGTCAACGCACCACGGCTGCGAAGAAGTGCACCTGAAACGCGGTCGCACCACCGATCAGCGTGGAGGCGAAATTCACGCCGTCGTTGTTCAGCCAATCGAGCCCGCCAGCCGTCACCGTCGGTGTGCCATCGGCATCCTTCATCCGTTCCGTCATGCGGCCCGTCCGGAGTGAGCGTCGACGCTGTTGTACAGTTGCGCCGAGTACTGAATCAGCCATCGCGCCAACGATTCCGCCAATCGCGGCGGCGATGCAGACGTGTGCAGGCCAGCGGAGCAGCGCGGCAACGGCGGCAATCGTCGCCGCACCGCCCACTGTCGCCATCAGGCCGAGCATCGAGACGCCGCCCGACATGCCTGGTTCGAGGGGCATCCAGGTGAGGATCGATCGCGGCGACTGCTTCGAGAGCATGCCGATCTCCGTCCCCCACGTATCGGCCATCGCCGCCGCCAACCCGCCGAGGGCCACGGCCGCCGCTGCGGTGCTGATGACGCCATCGGCGGCAAGCATGGCTCCGAATCCAAACAGGGCACCGTTCGCGAGCACCTGCGTTGCGTCGCGAGGGCCCGCCTTCTCGATCACGCTGGCGCTGCGGCGCTGCTTCTCGGCGCGGCCGTTTCGGCCCAACAACACGCTGGTGAGGAAGAACGTGAGCAGCAGCGCCATCCAGTCGAGACCTGCGAGGGCCGCTGCGCTGCCGAGCGCAGCGGCAGCGATCGCGCCGCTGCTCGTGAGCAGGCGTGCACGCCAGACGATGCCAGCGACCACTGGACCCAGTGCTGCCGCGACCAGTGGCGGGAGCATCACGCTGAGGCGTTTTCGGTGGTGCGCGCGTGAAGGGTCAGTGCCACACGGTCGCGCAGCGACTGCGGAGCGATGTCGAGCGACGCTGCCCGACGCACGGCGCCAAGAAAGACCGCGTCTGCCGCGAAGCGTTCACGGCAGCCCTCGCATTGCGCCAGGTGGGTCTCGATTACCAGCAGTGCGGCCGGCGTCAGTTCGCCCTCGCAGGCCGCGAAGAAATCGGTCCTGATCACATCGCAGCCAGGGGGGGGCGCGATCGGGTCAGACGAATGCGGTGTCAGCATGAATGCGGCTGGCCGGGCTGCGGAGTCAAAACGCCGGGAGCTGGTCGAAGCATGCGACAGAGAGCCGGTGTCAGGGAAGGTTTTGCAGTTCGCTAATATACGCAAGCGATTGCGGGGCATGGCGGTTCCTGAACGTCGATCCGGACCGTTCGCTTGTTCGTTTTTCTGCTTCGGTATAGGTTCGGGGCGTGCATGGTGCGCCCTCGCGTTGCGAGCAGGTGTGCTGTCTTGCGACCCGGAACCGCAGCGTCGCGGCGGGCGCATCCTTCATGAGCCACGTCGATGTCCACCACCGTTGATGCCCGTCTCCCACTCAGCCTGCTGGAAGCGGTTCGCGAAGTAGACACGCCGGAAGGCAACGTCGAAGCGGAATACATCGAGGAGCTTCGCACGAAGCGCCTTGGGCTCAGCGACACGGTGTACGCGCAGATCAAGCGGTATAGCGAGGCGGTGCGGCGCAACGAACGCACGGTGCGCGATGAAGCGGCGGCGTTGGCGCGCCTGATCGGTCGTCGGACGGATGCACACCGCGTCTTCGAGTCGGCCGGATCGTTGCTGGCCCGCGAAGCAGTCGATACGGTGTCCGGCGCGCGACGTGCCGCGATCCGGCGGCTGCCCGGCATGTTGTCGCGCCCGATGGCGCTGTCCACCGTGCGGCGCATCGCGAAGCGATATCTCGATGCTCGGCTGGAGCGCATCGGATCGACGGTGATTCTCGCCGTGCATGACCCGGTGACGATCGAAGGTTCGGTGATCGCCGGCTATGCATTTTACGCGTCGGCATTCTCGACGATGCTCGAGGAGCTCACCGGCGTTCCCGCAGTCGTGACGCGCATCGATGGGCCGGAACCGGGGCAGCGCTGGAAGGCCTCGTGGGGTCGCGCCTGACCGCTCGCTCCATTGGCTGATAGCTTGTGGGGATGCGAGAACCCCACCGCCTGAACGAAATCCAGACGGCCCTGCGTGCCGCGGGCCTGGACGGCTGGTTGCTCTACGAATTCAAGGGTTGCAACCCCATCGCCGCCGGCTTGCTCGGCTTCGAGGGGTTGTCGTCGCGCCGGGCCGTGGCCTGGATCCCGGCCAGCGGCACACCGGTGGCCCTCATGCATGCCATCGAGCTCGACTCGTGGCGCAAATGGCCCGCCACTTGGGGACGACGCGTCTACCAGTCGTGGCAGTCGCTGGAGTCGGAGATTCGTGCGCTGGTGGATGGCAAGCGGGTCGCCATGGAGTATTCGCCGGGCGACGCGGTGCCGTACCTGGATCGAGTGCCCGGGGGCGTGATCGACATGGTGCGCGCCTGCGGTGCAACGATCGAGACGTCGGCCGAACTGGTGACGCGATTCTACGCGCTGCTGACGGAGGAGCAACTCGCCGCGCACGCACGTGCCGCCGAGATCATCGCGCAGATCGGGCCTGCCGCACTGCGTCGCGCGGCCGATGCGGCGCATGCGGGATCGCCGCTGAATGAGTTCCAGGTGCAGCAGTGGATCCTGTCACAGTTCGACGCACACGGCCTCGTCACCACGCATCCATCGAATGTCAGCGTCGGTGCCAACAGCGCGAATCCGCACTATGAGCCAGCGGAAGATCGTCACGCACTGATCACCACCGATCAGGTGCTGCTGATCGACCTCTGGGCGGGTGAGCCGGGTCAGCCGTTTGCCGATCAGACCTGGATGGCCACCATCGGTTCACCAACCGACGCCGACGTGCTGCCGGTGTGGGCCGCGATCCGCGACGCACGGGATGCCGCGATTGCCGTGGTGCGCGACGCCTGCGCTCGTCACGAGCGCGTTCGCGGTGCCGCCGTCGATGACGCCGCCCGCGCCGTGATCAATTCACGCGGCTACGGCGCAGCATTCACACATCGCACCGGCCACTCGATCGACGCCCGTGACCTGCACGGCTCGGGGCCGCACATGGACGGCTTCGAGACGCGCGAGGAGCGTGAGTTGTTGCCCGGCGTGCTGTTTTCCGTCGAACCGGGGATTTACCTCACTGGGCGCTTCGGCATGCGCACCGAAGTGAACGTTGCCGTCACCCTGGCGGGCGACCTGCTCGTCACGCCGTCCGCGATCCAGACCGACCTGTTCCAGCTCTGATGTCAGTGCCGGCGCCAGCACGCAGTGAAGGAGTCGCAGTTCGCGCGGCGCAATTGGGAATGGTGGTCAACATCGCCCTCACCGCTGCGAAGCTGGTAGGCGGGTTGATCGGGCATTCGTACGCGCTGGTGGCCGACGCGGCCGAGAGTGCATTCGATCTCTTCGGATCACTGGCAGTATGGACTGGCGTGCGCATCGCCGACCGCGATGCGACCGACGAGTATCCATTCGGATTCGGAAAGGCCGAAGCGCTGGCCGGCGCCTCAGTCGCGCTGCTCCTCCTGATTGCGAGTGTCGGGATCGCGGTGGCGTCGATCCACGAGATCCGCACGCCGCATCACACGCCTGCACCGTGGACGCTGGGCGTGCTGGCGGCAGTGATCGTGATCAAGGAGTTGATGGCCAGGCGCGTTCGACGGATTGCGCGTGTGGAAGGCAGCACGGCGCTCTCCGCCGATGCGCAGCATCACCGCAGTGACGCCCTCACTTCGGGCGCGGCATTCATCGGGATCACCGTGGCGCTGGCGGGCGGGGATGGCTGGGAGAGTGCCGACGATTGGGCGGCACTGGTGGCCGCAGGGATCATCGCCTGGAATGGCGTGGCACTGCTGCGGACCGCCGTCGCTGACCTGATGGATCGTGTCGCCGCACCGGAAGTCGTGCGCGCGATTCGCGATGCAGCGACGAGTGTGGAGGACGTACGCGCGGTGGAGAAGCTGGCGGTGCGTCGTGCGGGTCGCGGCTATTGGGTGGATATCCACGTGGAAGCCGATCCGCTGATGTCACTCGAAGCGGCCCACATCGTGAGCGGCAAGGTGAAATACGCCATACGCGCGGCAACGCCGCAGGTGCTTGGAGTGCTGGTCCACATGGAACCGTTCACGGATGGAAGCGACGACGCTCGCGCTGGTTCGGCGACGTCGGCCGCTGGGAGTGCCGCTGCTTCTGCTGCTCCTTCTGCGGCTGCGGCTGGAAGTGTCGTTTGATGCGCCATGGTTTCGGTGGTCTCGCGCTGACGCTGCGCGCGATGTGTGTGGTGCCGGTGCTGATCGCGAGCGGGTGTTCGGGTTCGACAGGCGATGGCACCGAGGTGGCTGCACGAGCGGTTCCGGCGACCCAATCGGCAGCGGCGCAGGAGCTACGGTTGCCGCGCATGCGATTGGCGCCCTTCGGCAGTTCCGCCGCCGCCGTCACGCTCCGTGTTCATGTGGTGGTGGAAGGGGCTGCGCGACCAGACAGCGCGGCACCGGTGAGCAGCATCGATCCAGCGTGTGTTGCGGGCTCGCGCGATACGGTCATCGCGCAGAACGGCACGGCGTTGATCGGCGCACTGCTGTGGGTGGAAGGAGCGGCGACCGTCGTGAACCCCACGGCAACGTCGGAGCACCGTCCGACCGTCGTCCTCGAACAGTGTCGGCTGTCGCCACGCCTGCAGGTCGCTGCGCCGGGCAGCACCATCCAGCTGGTCTCGCGCGATCAGCGGGCCGAGTCGCTGGTGATCGTGCCATCATCGCTGTCGACACCGATCGACACGGTGACGTTCATCGCCGAGGGCCAGCTGGTGCCGGTTCGGCACCGCACGGACAGCGTCGGTGTGCTCGGCATTTATGCGACGCGGCTACCATCGGCGAAGGCGTTTGTTGCGATCACGCCGCCGGGCTTGAGTGCAATCTCCGATTTCAACGGGCTCGCCGTGTTTTCGTTTGCTGCCGGTGGCCAACCGGCGGTGATTCATGCCTGGCACCCATCACTTGGCGTCGTAAGGGCGAAGGTCGACATCCCGGTCGGTAAACCGGACGCCGACGTCACGATCACCTTCCGCCGGTAGCGTCGTCGTCGTCTGAGTTGGCTGGTGCTGCGATGAAGTCGACGATGCGTGACACGACGTCCGGGTGACGAAGGATCTTGCGGTGACCGGTGCCTTCGGGCGCCAGCCATCGTTCGGCACCCGGCCAGTCAGCGGCCAACCCCTCCGACTCGACGACCAGCACCTGCTCGTCGTCTTCGGCGTGCACCACCAGCAGTGGCGCACCGCCGGCGGCAGCCGCCTGCGAGGCGAGTGACACGGTGTCCAGGTCACGCCAGCGAAAATGCCACCGCTGCTCGAGCTGGTCGATCATCGCGGCGGCCACGGCGTCATTGCCCTGATGGCGGCGCAGGAATCGTGACATGGGCCGGTCGACGCTGCTCGGTGCACCGATGCTCACCGCGCGAGGCAGTGGTGACAAGCCGGCGTTCGCGCGCGATGCAATCGCGGCCAGTACGGCGAGCCCGCCAAGCGAGTGTCCCACCAACGCATGCGGCGTCCCGGCGGCTGCGAGCACGCGCAGCAGTGCATTGCGAAATCCAGGAAGCGAGGCACGATCGCCGTCAGAGGCGCCATGCGCCGGTGCATCGAGCACCACGACACGATACCTGCGTGCAAGCAGTGCGGTGGCGAGCTGGCCCCACTGCGTGGCACGGCCGCCCCACCCATGCATGCACACGACGAGCGGCCAGTCGCGATCGCCCCAGCTCCAGCTTGCGATGCGCCCTTCTCGCCCCAGCACATCGCGAAACACGGCGCCGTCAGGCATGAACTTCGGCATCAACGCCCGTTCATCGGCGTCGGTGATGCGTCGCGTGACTGGCGGCGGCGTCGTGAATCGCCGCACCGCCTCCGCTGCGGCCTCGTCCACATTCGTCCACTCCGTCAACGGCAACAGATCATCCGGCAATGGCGCCGGCGGACGGAGATCGGGCGGGAGAGGCATGACCGAAACCTACTCCTCTCGCAGCGCGCCATGCCGAAGAGCAACTGCCTTGACGCAAGGGCGCTTCGCGCCCCGCAAAACTGCCACAGCTGCAAAACGGCCAACTGCCCGCAAGACTGCCACTGCCACTGCCACTGCTAAACGCAGAGACGCAAAGACGCAAAGGGGAATCGAAGGTTCTGGAGTGTGATCGCCGCTTCTATCGCACCGAAGCGAAAAATGCTTTGGGAACTGCTCTCGCAGTTGCAGTTCCCAAAGCATTGCGAAGGCCTTTCGTGATCACCGAAGACTGCTGGTGGGAGAGAACCCTCTGCGCCGCTGCGTCTCTGCGATTCGCAGTGGCAGTTGGAGGAGGTCAGAGCGCGACTTGCCGGTCGACGACCATCGCGACGAAGAGGAGCGCGAGGTAGAGCAGCGAGTAGCCGTACACCCACCACGCCGGCTTCACCCAATCCTTGGCGCGCATCATCTTCACCACGCCGCCGAGCAGGAGGCCGCCGAAGACGGCAGCACTGACACCGTAGATCCAGCCGAAGGCGCCGTAGGTCACCGGCAGCAGCGTGACGACGAGGAGGACGATGGTGTACCAGAACATCTGGCGCATCGTCTCGCGTTCGCCCCACACCAGCGGGGCCATCGGGACGCTGGCGTTGCCGTAGTCCTTCTGCTTGTTGAGCGCGAGCGCCCAGAAGTGCGGCGGCGTCCAGTAGAAGACGATCAGGAAGAGATAGATCGCCGTGAGGTCGATGCGGCCCGTGACGGCGGCCCAGCCCACCAGTGGCGGAAAGGCACCAGCGGCGCCACCGATCACGATGTTCTGCGGCGTGGTGCGCTTGAGCCAGCGGGTGTAGATGAAGACGTAGAAGTAGAAACCGCCCAGTGCCAGCGCGGCAGTCAGCACATTGACGTAGAACGCGAGCAGCCAGGTGGCGGTGGCGGCGAGCACGATGCCGAACGACAACACCGCCAACGGTGTCATGCGCCCGCTCGGAATCGGGCGACGACGGGTGCGCGTCATCACATTGTCGATGTCGCGATCGAGGTACATGTTGACCGCGTTGGCACCACCGGCCATCAGGTACCCACCCAACATCACGACGCCGAGCAGCCAGAGTTCAGGGCGGCCGGCGATGTACATCGGGGCCGCGGTGGTGACCAGCAGCAACGAGATGATCGTCGGCTTGGTCAACATCACCAGGTCGCGCCAGAGCGGGCGCGCGACCACTGCGTCGGTCGTGAGTGCGGGCGTCGTCACGCCGTGGCTCCGGCCATCATCGGCGTGCGCGGCTTGACGTGTGCGCCAACCGCGGCGCCGTCAGCGGGCGGATTCTTGGCGCGACGTGCGGCGTAGGTGAGCGTCAGCGTGCTCACCCAGAGTAACACGCCGGTTGCCTGATGCAGTGAGCGAATCACGATCGGGAACCCACCCAGCACCATCAGTGCGCCAAACACGATCTGCAGGACAACCACTGCAGCGGCGATGCCGGCCAGCAGCGTCACCGTGCGATGTTCACGCCGGCGCATGATGGAGATCGCCATGAAGACGACGTGGAACGCGGTCAGGTAGGCGAGCACGCGATGCGTGAGCTGGATGTGCTGCGCGGCACCGCCGATCGAGCCGGCACCGCAGAGCGGGAAGCCGACACATGCCACCGCGGCGCCGGTCCACTTCGCCACCATGCCACCCATCATCACCGTCACCAATGCCAGGACCGCAGCCACTGTGCTTGCCTTGATCGTCTTGTCGGTGACGAGGCGATCGGAGATGGCGGTCAGTGATGGCATGCCACCAGCGCGCAGCCAGGCCACGCTGAGCGTTGCCAGGAGCGACATCGCCACTGCCTTGTGCGCCAACGTGGCCCACCACTCGTTGCGGTAGTTCACCGTCACGGCACCGAGCGTGGCCGCGGTGATCACGATCGCGAACGCCACCGCCGCTGCGCGCAACACACCGCCGCTCCCCGAGACGCCACGCTCCGCACGACGCAGGAACGACATCAGCAGGAACACCGCGACGACAGTCGAGAGGGTGGCGGCGAAGTAGCGGTGCATCACCTCGATCACGAGGTCGGGGCGATCAAACGGCGGGAACCAGTAGCCGTAACACTTCGGCCAGTTGTCACCGCAGCCCATGCCGGAGCCGGAGATGCGGACGAAGCCGCCGAAGATCACATGGCCGAGTGCGGCCAGCAGCGAGATGCCGGCCAGGCGTCGCAGGAGATTCATGTCAGGGCCTCGGCCGTCGCTGCGGCGGGCGTGTGCTGCTCGGCGTTACGGATTCCGATCGCCCGATAGGTGGCGATGAAGAGGAACACGAGGGCGACGGCGGGGAGGACCACCCACATCACTTCCGCAGCGCGGCGGATGGGGGGAAGGGTGTGTGTGTGCTGGACGGCAGCGCCGGCGGCGAATGCGGAGCGCAGGATGTAGCGATGCGCGATCACGCAGAGGACGACAGCCACCCAGAAGATCGTCGTAGCGATCATCGAAATCGGGGGTTACGGGCAATGGACCGGTTACCCTCGAGCCAACGGGAACCTTGCAGGGAAAGTTCGCCGGTATGGCTGAGGATCGGTAGCGGCGGAGGTGGTTCGTCCGCACGTCAGCCGGCTGTGGGCGGCCGCCGTGCGCCTGTCGCGCGAGGCGTGCTGCCCGACCCGCTACCCGGCCCGGTGCCGGATCCTGTGTGAGAACCGCGTTGCGATTGGAGAGGCGT
Source organism: uncultured Gemmatimonadaceae bacterium (assembly GCA_963740355.1). GTDB lineage: Bacteria > Gemmatimonadota > Gemmatimonadetes > Gemmatimonadales > Gemmatimonadaceae > JACMLX01. The sequence goes on along the minus strand of CAVUDW010000003.1, from coordinate 1,497,750 downwards.
CGGCGTAGGCTGCCCGGATGAGCTCCGCCCCCCCCGCTCCCACCCTCCGCCGGCAACTTGGCCTGTGGAGCGCGATTGCCGTGCTGGTCGGTTCCACGATCGGCTCCGGCATCTTCCGGTCGCCGGCCGGAATCGCCGCCAAGCTGCCCGGCCCCCTGCCCCTGATGGCGGTCTGGGTCGCCGGTGGCATCGTGGCCCTCTGTGGCGCCCTGACCCTGGCCGAAATCGCCGGCGTCCATCCGAAAACGGGTGGCTTGTATGTCTACATCCGCGAAGGGTGGGGCCGGCTGCCCGCCTTCCTCTTCGGCTGGTCGGAGTTCGTGGTCATCCGCGCGGCCTCGATGGGGGCCGTGTCGATCACTTTCGCCGAATACGCGCTGCGCGTCAGCGGCTACGATCCGGCGATCGCACCGTATAGCGACTACGCCCACTATCTGGCGGCGGCCGCCATCGCGCTGACCTCGATCTTCAACATCCTCGGTGTGCGCTGGGGCAGCCTGGTGCAGAACGTGACGACGCTCGCCAAGTACGGCGGCCTCGCGTTCATCATCATCCTCGCCTTCGCGATCGGATTGCCGAAAACCGGCGGGCATTTCACGCCGGCCGTTCCGCCCGGCAGCTTCGCGCTCGGCGCCTTCGGCCTGGCGCTCGTCAGCGCTCTCTGGGCCTTCGACGGCTGGGCGGACCTGAGCTTCGTGGGCGGTGAAGTGAAGGACCCGCAGCGAGTGCTGCCGCGCGCGCTGATCATCGGGACGCTGGCCGTGGTGGTGATCTACCTGCTGGCCAACCTCGCCTATCTGTCGGTGTTCACGGTCGAGGAGATCTCGAAGTCCCGACTGGTGGCGGCCGACGTGGCGCAGGTGCTGGTGGGTGATTGGGGGGTGAGCTTCGTGGCGATCACCGTGATGCTCTCCACCTTCGGGACGCTCAACGGCACGCTGCTCACGGCACCACGCATCTTCTTCGCGATGGCTGACGACGGGTTGTTCTTCCGCGCGCTGGCCAAGGTGCACCCGAAATACGAAACGCCGTACGTCGCAATCATCGCCTGCGCGGTGCTGGGCATCATCTTCGTGCTGGCGCGAAGCTTCGAGCAGCTGGCTGACGCCTTCGTGACGGCGATCGTTCCGTTCTACGCACTGGGTGTGGCGAGCGTCTACGTGCTGCGAAAGCAGGCAGGCTACGCCCCGACATTCCGCACACCGGGGTACCCGTTCGTGCCCGCACTCTTCATCGCCTCGTCGATCTTCCTCATCGGCAACGCACTCTGGGATCAGAGCAGCCGCTGGGCGACACTGGGTGTGTTCGCGACGATCCTGGCCGGCATCCCGGTGTACTACCTCGTCTTCAAGCGTCGAGGCGATGCGGCTGCGGCCTGACCGGACGCGTGGCTGGTGAAAACAGAGCGGGCGATCTCTCCAGGAGATCGCCCGCTCTGTTTTCTCCGCTCCAATCAGGTCACTGCGTTCGCGTCGACTTACTTCTTCGTGACGGTTTCTTCCTTCAGCAACCGCTTGGACACGAAGAAGACGAAGTACGCGACGATGATGAAGTTGATCAGCGCTGCGAGCACTGGCCCGAACTTGAAGTCGCCGACGGCCCACTTCTCCCATCCGCCAGCAGGCAGCACCAGACCGATGATCGGCATCAGCAGCCCTTCGACGATGGTGGTGACGAGTTCACCGGCCTTCCCGCCGATGATGACGCCAAGCGCCAAGCCAATGACGCCATACTCCTTGAGGAATGCCTTGAACTCGCCCACGGTCACCTCACACAGTTGAAGTCTGACAGCCCGGACCCGAGCAATCTCAGGGTAACCGGTGATCGGTGCCATAGCTGGCTCCGTTGGTGAATTCTAATGCAAGTGATGTTTTACGCTACCCGCCGAAGATCTTCGCGGGCGGGCATTCCTTTCGAAACCAGGATCGTCAACGGCACAACGCAGAAGACAACAGCCGCAGAACTGAACAGCCGCAGAACTGCAACGGCACTCGGCGGTTGCTCTTCTGCGGCTGTTCAGTTCTGCGGCTGTTCGGTTCTGCGTTATGCGATTGCAGTTCAACCGCCGAAGCCAGACCCTAGAACACCGAGAACTTGATGTACTTGCGTGGATCGCGCTTGAAGTCGGCGGTCACGCTGTCGAGGCGGGTAACGAGGCGTCGGACGTCGTTGTAGAGGAGGGAGTCGGTGAGCAGCTTGCCGGCCGTGCCTTCGCCGCGTTCGAGGCGACCCATGGTGGCGTTCAGCGACTGCATGGTGCGGCGCAGTGAGTCGGTGATCGCGGCCACGTTGGCGGTGGCGCGGCCGGCGTTGCGCTGCAGGCTGTCCACCTTCATCGAGTCCAGCGCGCTGGCGGTGCGCTCGAGTGCCTTCAGCGAGCGATTTACACTCGTCATCGCCATCGTCAGCTGCGTGTTCTGCGCCAGAATGACGGTGTTCAGCTGCTTCGTGAGCGCGCTGGTGCTGCGCAGGATCTCGCGGATGTCCTGCACACCGCCGCTGTCCACCATCTGGTTGCGGAGCGGGAGTGTGATGCCGCGGATGTCCTTCGCGATCGAGTCACCGGTCGCAATCACCTCATCGGTCGTCGCGCCGCTCTTGCTGACCACGATGCTGTCACCTTCGGCGATGAAATCCTTCACGCCGATAATCGGCTCGATCGCGATCGCGCGGTCACCGAAGAAGCCGACCGGAATCGACTGTGCGGTGCTGCCCTTCGGCACCTGGAATCCACGTGTCATGCGGAGCGTGACACGCACGGTGCCCTGTGGATCGTATTCCACGTCAGCCACGGAGCCGGCCGTGACACCCGCCAGCAGTACCGGCTGACCCGGCTTGAGGCCCGCACCCCACGGAAATCGGGCGTAGAGTGGATAGCCCTTACCGAGGCTGCCGCGCACCAGCCAGATCGATCCGAACACTGCAATGGCGCCGCCGAGAAGGAGCAGCAAGCCAACAAGGATTTCGTTTTTGCGCTTCATGCCTGAATGAATGGTGCGAGGAGCGCCGCGATGATGGCATCGTAGACGAGAATGACGACGGACGTGATCACGACCGCCTTTGCCGTGGAGCGACCGACGCCTTCGGCGCCAGCCCCGCTCACATAGCCTTCGTACGAGCACACGAGCGCGATCGCGGCACCGAAGCCGATGGACTTGATCACGCTGTACCAGATCTGGAATGGAATGAACGCCAGCTGAAGGCCAGCCTTGTAGTCGAGCGGCGTGACGTCAGTGGCGAGGATGAGCGTGATGAACGCTGCAAAAATCGCCATGAAGTTCGCGACCAGCACCAGCACCGGCACCATGATCAGGGCGGCGATCAGACGCGGCACCGCGAGGAACGCGACCGGATCGAAGGCCAGCGTTTCGAGCGCATCGATCTGCTCGGTGACGCGCATGGTGCCGATTTCCGCCGTCATCTTGGCACCGACACGACCGGCCAGCACCAGCGCGGTCAGCAGTGGTCCCAGTTCGAGCACGATCGACTGACGAACGATGAGGCCGATGACGCTCAGCTGCACGCCAGGAAAGAGCTGGTAGCGCGTCTGGAAGGCAGAGACAGCGCCAAGAAATCCGGCCACGATCACTACCAGCGGCAACGAGTCGACACCGATGCCGCGCATCTGCTTCACGACTTCCGGCGCCCAGGTGGAGACTTCCCTGAACCCGCGGCCGATGTCGCCCATGAACTGCGCGAATCGGCCCGTGTGCGCCAACTGCTCGACACCAAGACGGCCGAGTGCCCGGACCATGCGGACGGGGAGGATATCGACTGCGACGTCGGCCACCTTCGTCGGTGCCGGGACGTGCGACGAACCACCGGTCATGTGCGCACCCGGAAGAGCAGCACCGCGCCCACCACGCCAAAAATCAGGCTGGGGACCCATGCTGCCAAATCGGGCGAAATAATGCCTTTGCCGCCGAAGCCGCGCATCAGATTCACAAGGACGAGGAAGACCACGGTGGTCAGGAGGCTGACGCCGATACCCCAGGCGGCGCCGCCCCGCTGCGTACTTGTGGCGAGCGGGGCCGCGAACAGCAGGATGATCACGCAGGTGACCGGGATCGCGAGCTTGAGCATCCGCTCGACCTTCAGCGGGTTCACGTCCGATCCGGAGCGCTGCAATGCTCGAATGTAGCGACCCAGTTCGCGCCAGCCCATGTCGGCCGGCGCTTTGGTGGCGGCATTCAGCTCCAGTGGCCGCTCCACGAAGGCCCGATCCAGCAGGGAATCGTAGGAAAATACGACGTCCACGGTGGCGTTCGGTACAACATGCAAATGGCCGCGCACGAGCATCCAGTATGCATTGCGGCGATAGAACGCCTGCTCCGCGATGCTGTACGTGGTGGGCAGCGTGGGACCGGTGCCGAGTCGCTCCACCTCGACGTTCTCGATCATGTTTCGCGACGCGTGCAGTGCCCCAACCTTGTACGTGCGCCCTTCACCAGTGGCGAAGGCAAAGTTGTAGCGCTCGCCAGTGTCCTTGAACTTCTGCTCCTGCAGCAGGTTCAGCTTCTTCTGGTTGAGCGGCGGGATGATCACGTTGAGCGAGAACCCGATGCACATCGCGAACACGGCACCGAGCGTCAGTGGCCGGATGAAACGATGGAACGAGATGCCACTGGCCTTGGCTGCGGTGATCTCGGAATAACGCGTGAACGAACTAACGGTGAACACCGTCGCGAACAACACCGCTGCCGGCAGCACCTGGAACATCGTTTCCGGCACGCCATAGAGGTAGCTGACGGCGATGTCGCGCGCGGGAATCTGGCGCTGCAGGTACGTGTCGAGTTTTTCCGTGAGGTCGACGATCACGATCAGGACGGGGAACCCGAATGCCGTGATGAGAAAAATCCGCAACCATTCCTTGAGGACGTACCGGTCGAGTGCGCGCATGTCTCAGGCGTCGGTGGCTGGCATCGACGCGCGCTGACGGCGCGCCGATGGAAGGAGTCCGGCCACCCAGGCCTTGATCCGGTCCTTCACTTCATCCCAATCACCGCCGCGCGCCGTGCTGCTCTCGCGACCCATGCGGGCAAAGAGAATCAGGCCGACGAAGGTGAAGACGAGGTTGGCCGCCCACATCGCCACCCATGGCGGCAACACCCCGTCGTCAGCCATCGATTCGCCGGCGATCAGGCAGACGTAGTACAACGCAAACACGCCCAGGCTGGCGCCGATCACGAGGCCCACACCACCGCGCGGGAATCGCAGCGCGATCGGTGCGCCCAGCAACACGAACACGATGCAGGCCACCGCAAGCGAAAACTTCTTGTGGATTTCGACTTCGTATTGCGACCAGGTGGAACGGGCGATCGATGCACGTTGCGCGGTCTGCTCGATGATTGAGCCGATGCCGCTCGATGCCATCGATGGCGTGACGGTCGCAGCGGGCAGCAACGACTGCGGCTCCGGCGTGACGACAGCGCCACTGGATGGTGCGAGCGTTGGTGAAGGCACGGTCGGCGTTGCACCAGGCGCCACCGAGGGCTGCGCTGCCACGGCAGCCGGTGATCCCGGCTGGGGCGGCGCCTTCACACTGCCTGCGGCGACACCGTTCGCGACCGCGGGAATGTTCGTCGGCGTATTCAGCTTCGAGCCGTCCCCGGCAGCGGGCGTTCCTGCTGTCGCAGCGCCATTCACGCCGGCCTGCACCGTGGTGGTCGCCTTGTCGGCACCGGTGACGATCGGTGCAATGGTCGGGCTGGCGGTGACGGGGGCGTTGGTCGGCTTGCCGCGATCGTTGGTCGTGCTGTCACCACGCTTGAAGAACGACGCCAGGGCGGTGGTGGCCGTGCAGTAGTAGCGACCGATGCCGGGTGATGCACTCTTCAGCGTGTCGATCGGTGTCAGCGGATCGACGATGCCACGCGTCAACGCCTTCAACGCCCGCTGCTGCAGCATCGCCGCCTGGCGTCGCTCGCGATACAAGTCCTTCTCGGCGCCATACACCTGCTGCTGCATCTCGCACACACCCATCTCGCGTTCGGACTTGTAACTGTCCGCACTGTCGCGCGAGAAGCTGTTGGCGACGCCGCGCACGGTGATGCGATCCTTGATGTAAGACAGCCGTGACAACTGCGTCGGCGTGGCGGCCGGGATCTCGGTCATGGTGCCGTGGTAGAGCACCAGCGTCATGTCGCCGGTGCCCTCGACCAGCGCGAGGTCGCCGCTGTCAGCCACGATCGTGCGACGCTTGCTGCCATCGCCGAAGTCGTAGATCACGACCTCGTGCAGCCGGTTGTTGGCCTTGTCGATACGCGCGGCGCGCAGGAAGAGGCGGCCCGGCACGACGTCGTTGATGACCTGCTCGCGCAGGGCGAAGGTCGGCTTGGTGCGACCGATGTCGGTCTGCAGGATCCGCAACCGGTGGTTCGCTTCCGGCAGGATGTAGTCGTTGAAGTACACCATGCCGAGTGCGAGCACCGTGGCACCGGCAAGCACGGGGGCCATGATCTTGTTCATCGAGACGCCGCTCGCCTTGAGCGCCGTGATCTCGCTTTCGGAGGCGAGTCGGCTGAAGGCGTAGAGCACCGCCACCAGCACCGCCATCGGCAGCGTCATCGCCACGGTGAACGGCAGGGCCAACCCAAAAAACTCGGCGATGACCGACGCCGGCAATCCCTTGCCCACGAGATCCCCGAAGCGCTTGGCGATGAAGTTCAACAACAGGAGCGACGTCAGTGCCGTGAGCGCAAATGCGAGCGGCCCGAGATGCTCTCGGAGGACGTAGCGACTGAGGATCTTCACGAGACAGGGACAGGGAGGTACAGCACAATACCGTCGAGCCGTATATTCGACCGGCTCGACACGTGGTTCAAGCCTAATTGTGACACGGGGTTAAGTGTCGGGTTCCATGGCTGGAGCCCGCGCACGGTGCCTGAGTCGCAAGTGATGCACGTCGGACCGCACGTCGGAATGTACGCCGGACCTACGCGGCCTTCGTCGCGCCGGATCTCCTCGCCCACTCAAGTGTCTCTGGCTCACATGCTGCTTCGACGCGTCGTCCTGCTGGTCCCTGCTGCGGCGCTCGCGGGGCTGATGGCCTGTTCCGGCGAAAAGGCGCCTGAGAACTCGGGGCTGGGGGCGGACTCGCTGGCACTCCGGGCGGCCGCGGCCTTCGACGGCGCGGCGTCCATGAAATATCTCCACACGGCGCTGCAGTTCGGCACACGCGTTCCGGGCTCGCCCGGGCACAAGGCGACGGGTGACTGGATCGTGGCCGAGATGCGGGCACGTGGGGCCACGGTCACCGAGCAGACCTGGACGCACACGACCAAGGCGGGAAAGCCGCTGCCGCAGCGCAACATCATCGCGCAGTGGAATCCGGCCGCGACCAAGCGCGTCCTCTACGTCACACACTGGGATACCCGCCCGAAGGCCGAACAGGCGCCACCGGCTGACACGCTGAAGCCGATCATCGGGGCCAACGACGGCACCAGTGGTATCGCGCTTTTCCTCGCTATAGGCGACGCCCTCAAAGCGAAACCGACGAGCATCGGCGTCGACCTGGTGTTCGTGGACGGCGAGGACTACGGCGAATTCGGCCCGCCCGAGGTGGACGTGTTCATCGGCTCGCAGTACTTCACCGCCCACCTGCCGTCACCGGGCTACAAGCCGGAATTCGCCATCGTCTGGGACATGATCGGCGATCGTAGCCTGCAGATCTTCCAGGAGCAGAACTCACTCGATTTCGCCCCCGAAGTCGTCGCCCGCGTCTGGCGCCAGGCCGAGGCGATGGGCTACGCGAACTTCTTCATCCAGCGTCCGAAGTACCCGGTGCGGGACGACCATATCGCGCTGCAGGCGGCAGGGATCAAGGCGATCGATGTGATCGACCTCGACTACCCGTTCCACCACACACTCGAGGACACCGAGGACAAGGTGAGCCTGGAGAGCATGCAGATCGTGGGGAACGTGGCGGTGGCAGTGATCCGTGGGGCGGAGCAGCCGTAGCCCAGGCTGGCATGGCTGAAAAGAGGCGCGCGCAAAACATCCTGCGCGCGTGAAAACGGTGGGCGCTGAGCGTCAGCTCGCCCCACTATGGCCCGGTCAACGACCGGAGCCCGGATGTCGCGGATGTCACTCACGAAAGGCGAGCGAAGTGCCCTGCAATGGCTACTGGCGGTCATTGTAATCGGTACTGGCGTCCAGATGATCCGTCAGTGGCGTCATCGTGGCGCAAGCGACCCGTCGACGGCTGAGCAGCTCTCGCGACAGCTCCTGGCGGTGGATTCGGCGCAACGCGCCAGTCGGCGCGGTGGGGCAAGTCGCGGGCGGAGGCCAGCCGCGACCGGTCGAGCTCGGTCGCGAGGGAGTGACAGTCTGAGGGTGCCGGCGGCGCGCAGTCGGCGACGACGTGGCGCGGGGGCCGACAGCGCGTCTGGCAGCAGTCAGGGAAGGGCGCAGCAGCTGCCGAGACTCGGACCCGTGGATCTCGATCGCGCCGACGTGGCGGAGCTCGAGCGCTTGCCTCGCATCGGGCCGGCGCTGGCGGCCCGCATCGTGGCCGATCGCAGTGCGAAGGGGCCGTTCGGATCGCTCGAGGAATTGCAGCGGGTGCGGGGCATTGGGCCGAAGATGGCGCAGGCCCTGAGCGCGCTCGTGACGTTCTCAGGCACTCCGCGTCCCCACTCGGTACAGCGCTGATCGAGCTCCACCCCGCTCGCGTAAGTGCTGGGCACACTTCAGACCCACCCGTCACATGTCCGACGTCCGTTCAACAACTGACTCGCGTCCAGCGCCGTCCGGTACCTCTGGTGCGCCGAAGCCGACCGGCTATCGGCCGAATGCCGCGCCTGGCGGTGGCGGGGGCAATTCCCTCGCGCAACACCTGCTGCGCGAGAACCTGCTGACGCATGAGCAGATCGCGAAGGCGACCAAGGAGCTGGCTGCCGCACATGGCGTCGGCTCGGTGCCGCTGTTCGCGATTCGCGCTGGTGTGCTGAACGAAGTGGCGCTGCTCAAGTCGCTGTCGAAGGCGCACACGATGCCGGCCGTCGACCTGATGAAGGTCGAGCCGGACGAGAAGCTGCTGCGGACGGTGCCGGCTGAGCTGGCGCACAAGTACCGCATCATGCCGCTCCGTCGCGAAGGACAGAAGCTGACGGTGGCGCTGACCGACCCGTGGAACCATGAGGCGACGGACGCCCTCCGGTTCACCACGCGGTACGAGATATTCCCGGTGTTGGCCGGTGAAGTGTCGATGCAGACGCAGCTGGAGAAGTACTACCCGGCGAAGGCGACGACCGAAGAGACGGTCAACTCGATGCTGGCCGACATCACGTCCGAGATGTCGGACGTGGAAGTGCTGGAAACTGAGAGTGAGGACAATGCAACGGCTTCGCTGGTCGGCATGGACGAAGCGCCGGTGGTGCGCCTCATCAATGCGATCCTGATCGAAGCGGTCCAGCGCGGCGCGTCGGACATCCATTTCGAGTGCTTCGAGCACGAGCTGCGCGTGCGTTACCGCGTGGACGGTGCGTTGCAGGAAGTGATGAAGCCGCCGATCAAGTTGCGCGCCTCGCTCGTCAGCCGCTTCAAGATCATGGCCAGCCTGAACATCGCCGAGCGTCGTGTGCCGCAGGACGGGCGCATCAAGCTCAAGTTCGGCGGCAAGGTGATCGACTTCCGTGTCAGCACGCTGCCGACGCTGTTCGGCGAGAAGATCGTGCTTCGAATCCTCGACAAGGGCAACCTCACGCTCGACCTCGAGAAGTTCGGCATCGAGCCGCGGGCCGAGAAGGAGCTGATGGAGGCGGTGTCGAATCCGTACGGCATGGTGCTGGTGACGGGGCCGACGGGCTCGGGCAAGACGACCACGCTCTATTCGTGCCTGTCGAAGATCAACACCGGCGACACGAACATCATGACGGCGGAAGATCCGGTCGAGTACAACCTGTTCGGCATCAACCAGGTGTTGGTGCGGAATGAAATCGGCATGACCTTCGCGGCCGCGCTGAAGGCGTTCCTGCGACAGGATCCGAACGTCATCATGGTCGGCGAAATCCGAGATCTCGAAACAGGCTCGATCGCGATCAAGGCAGCACTCACGGGTCACATGGTGCTCAGCACCTTGCACACCAACAGTGCACCGGAGACGATCACCCGTCTGATGGACATGGGGCTCGAGCCGTTCAACGTGTCGAGCGCGCTGAACCTGATCCTGGCGCAGCGCCTGGTGCGTCGCATCTGCAAGAACTGCCGCGAGAAGTATGAGCCGAGCGAGCTCGAATTCTCGACCGCGAAAGTGAAGTCCACGACCACGTTGCGAGAGATGCAGTTCTCGCAGGAAGCGCTGGATGGTGCGAAGCGTGGCGCGCAGCCCGATGCGCTGCCGTTCCTCGAGGGGCTGACCCTCGATTCGGCGGTCGGCAAGCTGCCGTATTTCCGCGGCAAGGGCTGCGACGCGTGTAATGGCACTGGCATGAAGGGGCGCCAGGGTTTGTACGAGGTGATGAGCATGTCACCGGCCATCCGGAAGCTGATCCTGCAGAACGCCGGCGCGGCGGAGTTGAAGGACGCAGCGGTGGCGGAGGGGATGCTCACGTTGCGCATGGACGGCTGGCTGAAGGTGTTGCGCGGCATCACGACGCTGGAGCAGGTCGTGCGCGAAACGGCGGCGTGACGCTCGGCACCGCCTGAGAGTCCTCTCACGATTGCTCCTGTTGTCCTGACTTCCTGACTACCTGACACCACCCATGTCGAGTCTCCCTCCTCTGCCTCCGCGTCGGCTTACGCCGTCACTCGCGATGAGCGGAATTGCGCAGCAGCCTGCACCAGGCGCTGTCGCTCCCGCTGGTGCTCCGCTCGCGTATCCGCGCCCGCAGGGCCAGGCGCCAGCTGGTGCTCCGGGCGGGGCGCCGCATGGTGCATCGCACGGCGGCCCCTCTGGTCCGCCGGCGCAGGCGCCGCTGAACTTGCGCGCCTTGCTCGAGGAAGTGATCGAGCGCGATGCGTCCGACTTGCATGCCACGGTGGGTGAGCGTCCGATGCTGCGCATCGATGGTCACATCATCCCGGCGCGCACCTCGCATGTGTTGAGCGGCAAGGACACGTTGCAGCTCGCCTATAGCGTGTTGACGGAAGGGCAGAAGAAGCGGTTCGAGCTGGATGATGAACTCGACTTCTCGTTCGGCATTGCGTCGCTGGCCCGGTTCCGCGGCAACCTGTTCAAGCAGCGTGGCCAGGTGGCGATGGTCGTGCGTCGCATCCCGATGGTCATCCCGACCTGTGAAGACCTGAAGTTGCCGCCCGCGATCGTGAAGTTTGCCGAGAAGCCGCGCGGGCTGGTGCTCGTCACCGGGCCGACCGGTTCAGGCAAGAGCACCACGCTGGCGTCGCTGATCGACAAGATCAACAAGGAGCGTCAGGCGCACATCCTGACAGTGGAAGACCCGATCGAGTTCGTGCACAAGCATCAGCAGTCGATCGTCAACCAGCGCGAAGTGGGCACCGACACGAGGAGTTTCGCGTCGGCCCTCAAGTATGCGTTGCGTGAAGATCCGGACGTGATCCTGGTGGGCGAAATGCGCGACCTCGAGACCATCAGTGCGGCGATCACGATCGCCGAGACCGGTCACCTTGCCTTTGCGACGTTGCACACCAACAGTGCAGCCGAAGCCGTGAACCGTATCATCGACGTCTTCCCCAGCCATCAGCAGAGCCAGGTGCGGGCGCAGCTCGCCTTCTCGCTGGAAGGCATCGTGACGCAGGTGTTGTTGCCGCGTATCAGCGGGAAGGGACGTGTGATGGCGAGCGAGGTGCTGGTAGTGACGCCGGCCATTCGTGCGCTGATCCGTGACGACAAGATCCATCAGGTCTACAGCATGATGCAGGCCGGCAAGAAGTACGGCATGCAGACGTTGAACGACTCGCTGTATCAGTTGTACGTCTCGCGCGAGGTCTCGGAGGACGAGTGCCTGCGTGTGAGTGGTGATCCGGTGGAGTTCCTCCGGATGATCGGCAAGCCAGTTCCAGCGCACATGGCGTCGTCGTCAATCTGATCGCATGGCCGGGCCTTCTGGCGCCTGGCGGTGCTGAGAATCCTCGCGATCCCTCGCGGTATCGCCTCGGTTTTCGCCCTGCCAGACCCCTGAATTCCTTGGTCCTGCTTTCGCTGCATCCCTCCACTTCAGCAGAATAGTCATGGCAGTATTCACGTACACCGCCCGTACTGTCGGCGGCGAGCTCAAGACCGCGTCCGTCGAGGCGAGCAATCGCGACGAAGTGATCACGATGCTGCGCAAGCAGCGGATGAGCGTGGTCAAGGTGGATGCCGAGAAGCCTGCGAAGAGCCTCGGCAGCATCGGCATGCGCGACATCGTGGTGTTCACGCGCCAGTTCTCGACCATGATCAACGCCGGCCTGCCACTGGTGCAGGCGTTGGACATCCTGTCGAAACAGAGCGAGAACAAGGCGCTGCAGGCCGTGACGAAGGAAGTCGTGTTCGACGTCGAGAGCGGCCAGACCGTGGCCGACGCGCTGCGCAAGCGTCCGAAGGCGTTCAACGAGTTGTACGTGAACATGGTGGCCGCCGGCGAGGCCGGTGGTATCCTGGACACGATCCTGATGCGCCTCGCGACGTTCATCGAAAAGACCGATGCGTTGGTGCGCAAGGTGAAGAGCGCGATGATTTACCCGATCACGATCATGACGGTGGCTGCGGCCGCGATCGCGATCCTGCTGATCTTCGTGATTCCGACGTTCGAGAAGATGTTCGCGGGTGTGGGCCTGGCGTTGCCGTTGCCGACTCGTATCGTGATCGGCTGCTCCAAGTTCCTGCAGGGGTACTGGTGGGCGCTGATCGGCGGCGGGTTCGGTGCGTTCGTGCTGATCAATCGCTATTACGCCACTGATGATGGTCGCCTGCGGATCGACGGGTTCTTGCTGAAGGTGCCGGTGCTGGGTGACGTGTTGCGGAAGTCGGCGGTCAGTCGGTTTACCCGTACTCTTGGGACGCTGATTTCGTCGGGTGTCTCGATTCTCGACGGGCTCGAGATCACGGCGCGGACGTCGGGCAACCGGGTGATCCAGAACGCGATCATGGCGAGCCGGGCATCGATCGCTGGTGGTGAGACGATCGCCGGTCCGTTGCAGAAGTCGGGGGTGTTTCCGCCGATGGTGATTTCGATGATCTCGGTGGGTGAGCAGACTGGTGGTCTGGACGAGATGTTGTCGAAGATCGCGGACTTTTATGATGAAGAAGTGGATACGGCGGTGGGCGGGTTGCTGTCGCTGTTGGAGCCGTTGATGATCGTGTTCCTGGGTGTGGTGGTGGGTGGTATGGTGGTGGCGATGTATTTGCCGATCTTCGACATGATGAATACGGTGCAGTAGGGACGGGGACGTCCGGCTGCACACATGTCGGCGTGCACGGTCTTTCGACATGGTTTTGCACGATCTATCGTCAGTGTGTGCACGCTCCGTCGTAAACGGCGAGAAACCCCGCAGAAATGCGGGGTTTCTTCGTTTCGGCGATTGCGCCTCGCTGGATAGCCTCGGTGCGTCCCGAGGTGCGTGGCACGAGTCCCGGGCAGCCATCAGCCGTCGGACTCCCCTCCCCCCTGTCATACCCTCCGGGTACCATCATTCCATGGCAGCTGATTCCCCGAAGGCGTGCGTGTTGGCCGCCCAAACGCACTGGGCCCTGCAGGCGTGTCTGACCCCGGACAGCCGCGGCTACCTCAGTACCGTGGTGCTCAACCCGCGCCAGCCCATGTTCGCCAGAATACGCCGAGGCCTGCGTAGCCACGGCGGCGGGATTGCTGGGAGGATGCCATGGCGGTGACGATTACGGTCGAATGGGGCGACGAAGCGCACTCGCTGACCCTCACGGACGAAGAGTGGGCGACGATTGTCGCCGGTGCGCCCCTGGTTGTCGACGGCTCCGGATACGTGTACGAAGGCGAAGACTTCCAGGACGAGTGGCATTTCGCCGGAGGCATCGACGGCGACCTCGACGTCACGTACGGTGATGGTGGCGTTGGATGGACGGGCAGTCTCTCGGACGCAGACATCACTGAGGACGGCGCGTAGCGTCACGCGGCAGGCAGCGCGGACCGCCGCCGCTACATGGACACCACCGCCGTCGGGGCGGACACGCGCATGAGGATCAAGGATGCCATTGAGTGAGCTGACGAGTCGCGCTGCGGTGCTGCGTGCCCTGCGTGAATTCGACAAAGTCGGGAGGGTCGCCTTCCTCGAGCGCTATGGGTTCGGCGCGGCGCGCAGCTACGTCCTTCGCCATGACGGGCGCGAATACGACTCGAAGGCCATCGCGGGAGCTGCGTACGGGTACCAGTACCCCAAGAGCGGCTCCCTTGCCGCTTCTGATTTCAGCGGCGGGGCGAACACGGTCGCGCGGGTCCTGGGCGCGCTCGGGTTCGACGTCCGGGCGACGACCGTGGACGCGCCGTTGGGGCAAGTGCAGCGATGGGCGCTGTGCGCTCGTCCTTCACGGTACCGCGTCCGGGACGCGGTGGCACACGTGGACGTGGATCATTGGTTGTCGAAAGGCAAACCGATCAAGGCTGGTGACACCGCCGTCATTTGGCAGACTCGGGATCGTGACGGCCAGCGTGGCGTGGTCGCGCTGGGCGACGTCATTGGCGGACCTGTTGCTCGCCGAAATACAGGCAATCCGTACTGGGTGGACGCAGCGGACGGCGATCAGGAAGAGGAGCGCGTGCCCATCCGATACCGGCAGATCCCGCGACCGCTCTGGATCGACGACACCGCGGCCGGTCGATTCCTATCCACGTTGTCCGTGGCACGCGCGCGCGGCGGCACGGTGTTCCGGCTCACCGAGGAGCAGTGGCTCGAACTCGTAGGCATGACTGGAGCGACGTCTGGCCTAGCTGAGGTGGCGGAACTTGAGGAGGCCGTGCGGCGACCTGCCGCGCTTGCGCGCGGCCAAGGATTCGGGCTGTCCCTCGACGAGCGCGTCGCGGTCGAGAAGCGTGCGATGCAGCGAGCAGAGGACTACTTCAAGGCGCACTGGCCTGAGGTCCTCGATGTGTCGGCACGGTGCAGCTTCGACCTCCTGTGCCGGTCGGCCGATGGGGAGTTGCGTGTCGAGGTCAAGGGCACCACGTCAGCGGGCGACGAGATCGTCCTCACGCGGCGCGAGGTCGAAGAGGCCGCCCTGCCTGGCTACACGTTGTTCGTCTGCTCGGGAATCGAACTCCGTCGCGATGATGGCGTTGTGCAGGCAAACGGCGGGACGTGCCGTGTCCTGCGCACGTGGGACGGCAGTCGTCATCGGATGACGCCCTTGGCGTTCAAGGTGACGCTCGACTGGTCCGCCGGCGAAGATGTGGACGTGGCGCCGGTCAACGATGACTGACCGGCCCGCGCCGGCTGGCCATTCGCATCCTTGGGTCCTTGAAGTCGCGATTATCTCGATCACGACGTGAGGATCGCGTTGCGCACCCCAATAGAGCGTCGGTCCCTACGCAGTTGGCGATAGCGCGTGAGAGCCCACACAGCTGGACAGGACCTCCGCGCCGAGTGCGGTCCTGGAGTGGCAGATTGGTCGGCTGCCCGCCAGAACTCGAATCGCGTTCCGCGGAGTTCATCTTGGTCGCTAGGGCGAGCCACTAGCGGCAGCCGATCCTCTCCAGTCCGCCGAAGTCAGCGTCGCAAGAGGGTGGCGTGTGGCGGGCCTGCCGGATAGTGCGAGCTGCGGCAGCGCCCAGATGGTCTGGCGGCGTTGGACACATTTCTGGCGTCCATCGGGCGTGCCTATGGATCGACGGGGAGGCCAATTCGCGCCTTGCCGCCACCGGGGCACCGGCGGCCCTCGCCTGTCCTGCGGGGCGGTAGGTGAGCGAGGCGGGCGAGGCTCCGTTCGCACTCCGTGCCTCGCCCCCCCCCCCCGCGAGTCGAGTCGCTGTCCAAACCGACATAGAATCGTGTGAACAGAACAAGCAATGGCGAGTCACAAAGTCACACTTGCGCAATCACGCGACCAATGCCACTATTGGCGGGCGAGCAATTCCCACCCCCTGATGAGGCACCAGCGATGCGCTGCAACTTGGCACTGACGAGCGAAGCGGAGACAACACGGTCGGGCCTGTATCTGGTGCCGTCGCGGAGCTTCCCCAGATTCGACCACGCTCCCGCAGGTCGGACCCTGCATCTTCTGGACGTCGAGAACCTCATGGGCGGTCCCCGCCGTGGCCGAGCGGCGCCCACTGCGGCGGTCGCCGCCTATC
This sequence comes from uncultured Gemmatimonadaceae bacterium, assembly GCA_963740355.1. Classification (GTDB taxonomy): domain Bacteria; phylum Gemmatimonadota; class Gemmatimonadetes; order Gemmatimonadales; family Gemmatimonadaceae; genus JACMLX01. The sequence continues at coordinate 1,481,530 of CAVUDW010000003.1, read as the reverse complement.
GCGAGGCGGCGGGAGTGCAGCCGTTCGACCATGTCATCGTCGCTGTCAACCACGCGATTGCTGTCGACGCAGGCGTATCGTGCCCCGGCGCCCGCCTGCTCACCGCGGGCGGCCAGAACGGGGCTGACCTCGCCTTGCTGGCGCAGGTGGCAGACGTTCGACGGACCGCAGCGCTCTATGACCGTGTGGTCGTCGGGTCAGGCGACGGGATCTTCGCCGACGCACTGCACGACCTGAAATCCTTCGGTATCCCAGTCGGCGTCGTGTCACTCAAGCGCTGCCTCTCGCTCTCGCTAGCACGAGTCGCGTCGTTCGTTCGCTTCGTACCCGAACCGGCGGTTCCACTGCTGCAACTCGCCTCCTGAAATGGCTCACTACATGAACAAGCCGATTTCGCGCCGCGTCACCGTCAAAGAGATCGCACATATCGCTGGTGTGAGCTCATCCGCCGTCTCAAACTGGAAGCGGCGCTACACGGATTTCCCGCGTGCGAGCGAGTCGGGATCCGGAGGCGAGTTCTATGACATCGATGAAGTCATGTCTTGGCTAAAGCTCGCAGGACGTAGCGTCCTTACAGACGATTCGAAGGGCGAAATGCTTCGGCTTACCTACGAGCTGCTTGCCAAGAATCTCACCAGCGACGAGTCCCTTCTTGTAACCCTCCAAGTTCTGTACGTGAAGTGCTCGATTGCGCGAGTTGATGACCCCTCGATCTTCGATGGATTTGCAGAGCCGCTGCTCAACGGGACATTCGTTCAACCAACTCCAACCGCAGTGCGAGCACTGTGGGATCGAGTGGTCGACCGCTTGACAGTGGACGACCCTGGCTTACGCAACGCCCTGCAACTGCCAGATAAGCTGGAAGACAGAGCGCTTCAAGTCGTGGTAATGAGTCTTGACATGGTGACGTTCGGCGAGCTTGACACCGCTCGCACGGTGGGCGATCTGTTGCTGCGCGTCTCGAACCAAGGAACCTCAAACGCAACCGCGTCTGTCACACCAGATGTGATCTGCACGCTGTTTCGTAGACTTCTCGAACCTATTCAGGGGACTGTGTACGACCCTGCGGCAGGGCAGGGATTGCTGCTCGCCCGAGTAGTCGAGGGGGCGCAAGACCCGGACCTCCGCATCTTCGGGCAAGAAGTGAGTGACAGCAACTGGCGCATTGCATATCTGCATCTCGCACTACATGGCGTGTCGTTCGAGCTGGCGCAAGGCGATACGTTGCGCGGCGACCGTTTTCGGTCGCTTCGAGCGGACCGCGTCGTCCTCGACGGACCAATGGGTGTGAGGCTGAACGTTGCGGAACAGCTGAGCGACGAACGCTGGCGGTATGGCTATTCGAACACGGCTGACTGGATGTGGGTACAGCATGTACTGGCTCACTTGGCTCCTGAGGGTGTTGGCGCCGTACTCTTGCCTTCGGCAGCGCTGTCGCGCTCTGGGCGCGACGCGCACATCCGAGAGGGTATCGTTCGCGACGGCAGGCTGCATGCCGTGATCGAATTGCCGCCGAAGATGCTGCCTGGCTTCTCGCTCTCATCTCACTGCTCCTCCTCGGCGCGTCGACGCTCGGGAAAGGCCATGGCGTGCTGTTCGTAGACGGGCGTCAGCTTGGTCAGTCGCGCCGTGGCAAGACGCACGAACTGACCACAGCAGACGTGGATCGGATCACAGCGGTAGTGCGTGCCGCGAGGAACGGTGCGCGTGTGGCCGAGCCGCTCTTCGCTGAGGTGCAGAGCGTGGGACAGATCGAGGAACAGAAATACGATCTGACTCCGAGCCGCTACATCCGATACGCGTACACAGATGATCAAGTCGACGCTGGACAGATTTCCGCGAAGATCGAAGAGAAGGTCATGTGGACTTCGGCCTACATGAACTCCCTGACGCCACGGGTCGATGCTGTCACTCGCGACTTACCGCTTCCGTCCCACTCTCGCCAAATGGCCGCTGCGCAAATTGAAGACGGTCCTCTTGGAGGCGCCTCGGCCCGGGACGCGGCAGGACGAAAACGGCTCGGGTGCGGAGCTCCCGTGGATTCCAACAAGTGCCGTCAGCGGTGGCGCGCCCGCCCTCGTCATCGAGCCCGAGGAGAACACCCGTGGACGGCCCCCAGCACGCTTGACGACTCGAGGGGATGTCCTTCTGGTATCGCGGGGTGTTGGATCAAGCCGGTCAATCGGGTGTGCGGTGGTCGACTTTGACTGCAGCGCGGCATATGCGGAATCGCTGCTGCTGCTGGTCCCGGATCGTACGGTGATCCTGCCGGAGTTTCTGCGCCTGTCACTTGCATCGGCATCCGGATACAAGTCAATCCTTGCCGTCACGTCCGGCAGCGTCATCTCAAACATTCGGCCTGACGCTTTGTCCGGCGTCGAGATTCGCGTGCCCGACCTCGCAACACAAAGGCGGATCGTGGAAGCGATGCAAGCCTTGGAAGACGCCCAGACGGACCTAGATGTCGCGGCAGACTCTCTTCGCGACCTAACCCAGGCCTTTCGTGACGAAATTGCTGCTGGACGATACGAAGGTGTACCGGTGAGCGCGCTGGATGCCTTCACATTCGAGTCGTGACCGTGGGCACAGGATTGGTGACGCCGGTTCGTCATCGGTGACATGCGGGGGGATTGGCCCACATCTCTGTCATGGCCACGGCTCTGCCTCTGAGCACGGCCGACCCAAGCCTCTTCTTCGTCTCTGGTGCCGATGCAGAAGGGGATGGACGCCTCAATTCGTCCTCAAACAGACGTAATCACTCCTGCGGTCCTGCTTGCCGCGGGGTACCTTCGGCAAGCTGCCTCCGCCGCTACCACCCCGACCCACCCCGCCCGTGCCGCCACGCACCAGTAAGAAAGGGAGCGCCGCCGCTAACCTCGGCTTCGAGGCCAAGCTCTGGCAGGCCGCCGACGCCCTGCGCAACAACATGGACGCCGCCGAGTACAAGCACGTCGTCCTCGGCCTGATCTTCCTGAAGTACATCTCCGACGCCTTCGAGGAGAAGCACGCCGAGCTCTGGAGCCAGACAGGCCGACGGTGCCGACCCCGAGGACCCGCGACGAGTACCGCGCCGACAGCATCTTCTGGGTGCCGAAGGAGGCCCGCTGGGCGCACCTGAAGGCCAACGCCCAGCAGCCGACGATCGGCAAGCTGCGTCGACGACGCGATGGTGGCGATCGAGCGCGACAACCCGCGCCTCAAGGGCGTGCTGCCCAAGGACTACGCCCGCCCCGCGCTCGACAAGCAGCGCCTCGGCCAGCTCGATCGACCTCATCAGCGACATCGGCGCTCGGCGACCAAGCCGAGACCGCGCCAAGGACATGCTCGGCCGCGTCTACGAGTACTTCCTCGCGCAGTTCGCGCAGCGCCGAGGGGAAGAAGGGCGGCCAGTTCTACACGCCGCGCTCGCGTGGTGCAGCTGCTGGTCGAGATGCTCGCGCCGTACAAGGGCCGCGTCTACGACCCCTGCTGCGGCTCGGGCGGCATGTTCGTGCAGTCGGAGAAGTTCGTCGAGGCGCACGGCGGCAAGTCGGCGACTGTGCATCTACGGCCAGGAGTCCAACCCCACCACCTGGCGGCTGGCGCGCATGAACCTCGCCATCCGCGGCATCGAGGCCAACCTCGGCGCCGAGACGCGAGACACCTTCCACCGAGGACCTGCACGGACCTGAAGGCCGACTACATCCTCGCCAACCCGCCCTTCAACGTCAGCGACTGGGGGCGGAGCGGCTGCAAGGACGACGTGCGCTGGAAGTACGGGCGTGCCGCCGGCGGGGAACGCGAACTTCGCGCTGGGTGCAGCACTTCATCCACCACCTCGCGCCGGGCGGGCGCCGGGGTTCGTGCTGGCGAACGGGTCGATGTCGTCGAGCAGTCGGGCGAGGGGGAGATCCGCAAGGCGCTCGTCGAGGCGGACCTCGTCGACTGCATGGTGGCGCTGCCGGGGCAGCTCTTCTACTCGACGCAGATCCCGGTGTGCCTGTGGTTCCTGGCGCGCGACAAGGGCGCCGGGAAGTTCCGGGACCGGCGCGGGCAGATGCTGTTCATCGACGCGCGCAAGCTGGGGACGATGGTAACGCGCGTGCATCGCGAACTAACCGATGAGGACCTCGCCAGGATTGCCGGGACGTACCACGCGTGGCGTGGCGACACGGACTCAGGAACCTACGAAGACGTGGCGGGATTCTGCAGGGCCGCGACCGTGGCGGTGGTGCGCAAGCACGGTCACGTGCTCACGCCGGGCCGCTACGTCGGTGTGGGAGCAAGTGCAGCGGAATCTGAATCTGCTGAAGACAAATTCACGCGCCTCGTCGGGCTGTTGAAGAAACAGCAGTTGGAAGCACGGACCATTGATGAGCGCATCATGCTCAACCTCAACGAGGTCGGCCTCGATGGCTGAATGGAAGCGCGTGAAACTCGGTGACGTCGCAGACATCTTCACTGGCTACCCATTCGAGAGCAGTCGGTACACTGGACATCCCGACTCCGTACGACTGCTGCGGGGTGACAATGTCGTTCAGGGCACCCTGCGGTGGGATGGGGTCAAGCGTTGGCCCGCATCGGCGTTGACGGAAGAACTCAAGAAGTATGAACTGCAGGAAGGCGACGTCGTCGTGGCGATGGATCGCCCGTGGATCGAAGCGGGACTGAAGTATGCCAGTATCGAGAACGCAGACGTCCCCGCGCTCCTCGTTCAGCGCGTCGCGCGGCTGCGCCCAGGCGCTGGCGTGCCGCCTGGAGACTTGAAATACATCGTAGGCAGCAAATCCTTCACGGACCATGTGCTCGCCGTGCAGACGGGCACCGCCGTGCCGCACATCAGCATGGGTCAGATCAAGAGCTATGAGTTCTTGCTACCGAGTGCAGATCATCAGAAGGCCGTCGTTGCACTGCTCGGTGCGCTGGACGACAAGATCGGAGTGTACCGTCGCATGTGCGCGACGCTCGACGAACTGCACCGTGCGCTGTTCGCAAATCTGGAAAGCGACCTCGAAGTCTGCGAGTCAGCGTGCACCGTCGGCGATGTCGCGCAGCTAGTCCGCAAAGGTGTCGAACCAATGGCGACACCTGATCGCACATTCCTTCATTTCAGTATTCCGGCTTTCGACAGCGACAGGCAGCCCGTGCGAGAGCGTGGTACTGCAATCCGCAGCAACAAGTTTGTCGTGCCGCACGGCAGCGTCCTCCTATCGAAGCTCAACCCGAGCATTGAGCGTGTGTGGGTTCCGGGTATTCGCAGCGATGACTTCGCCGTCTGTTCCACGGAGTTCTTGGTCTTCATGCCGACGGAATGGGCGACACGCACGTTTCTGTATGGTCTATTCACGAGCCCTCGCCTTCGTGCGGCGCTATGCTCAACGGTCACAGGCACGTCGAACAGCCATCAGCGTGTGCGCCCAGATGACGTTCTCGCTATTGCGATTGATCCGCCGTCGAGGAACGCTCTTGCCCGTTTTGATGCGGTCGCTTCGCCACTCCTTGATCGCATCCAGCAGGCGCGTGATGAAAATCGGACGCTTGCCGAACTCCGCGACGGCCTGCTCCCACTCCTACTCTCCGGCGAAGTCTGCGTGAGTGACGCCGAACGCGAGGTCGCCTTCGCGACATGACCGCCGCCACCCCGTCGTTCTTCACTGAGTCGGAACTGGAAGTCGTCGCCCTCGAACTGCTCGCAGGCCTCGGCTACTCCATCGCGCATGGCCCCGACCTCGCCCCGGATGGCGCAGCACCCGAGCGCGCATCGTATGGCGACGTGCTGCTCGTCGACCGCCTGCGCGCAGCACTCTCTCGACTCAACCCCGGTCTCCCCGCGGCAGCGCTCACCGAAGCGCATCGTCGGCTCACGCGCTCCGACGCCATCGTTCTCGTTGACGCCAATCACGCGCTGCACCACCTCGTGGTGCACGGCGTACCGGTCGAGATCGTGCGCCCCGACGGCTCCATAGGCGGGGCACTTGTGCGCGTCGTGGACTTCGCTGACCCGGACAACAACGACTGGCTGGCGGTGAACCAATTCACGGTGATCGAACACCAGAACAACCGCCGCCCGGACGTTGTGGTTCTCGTAAACGGCCTGCCGGTCGCGGTGATCGAACTCAAGAACCCGGGGGATGAGAACGCGACGCTGGACGGCGCCTTCCGTCAGCTTCAGACGTATAAGGATCAGATCCCCTCGCTGTTTCGCACCAATGCGGCGCTGGTCACGTCCGATGGTATCCTTGGCCCGTGTGGGCTCCCTACGGCCCATGTCGAGCGCTTCATGCCGTGGCGTACCACCGACGGACGGATCGTCGAACCGAAGGCGTGGGCCGAGCTTCCCACCTTGAGATCGAGGCGCGTTGTTCGAAAAGCGGCGGTTTCTCTACTCGCTGATTTGGGATTTCACCGTCTTCGGCGATACCGGCGCGGGGTTGGTCAAGATCGTCGCCGGATACCATCAGTTCCATGCGGTCACGCATGCCGTGGACTGCACCGTCAAGGCGTCGCGGCCGGATGGTGACCGAAAGGTTGGCGTCATCTGGCACACCCAGGGATCCGGCAAAAGCCTGCTCCATGGCCTTCTATGCGGGCCGGATCGTCGGCCATCCGGCGATGGAAAATCCGACCCTCGTGGTCATCACCGACCGCAATGACCTGGACGATCAGCTCTTCGGCACCTTCAGCATGTGCAAGGATCTGATCCGGCAAACACCGCAACAGGCCGAAAGCCGGGAAGATTTGCAGAAGGTGCTGTCACGGCCGTCCGGCGGGGTGATTTTCACCACCATCCAGAAGTTCACGCCGGAGCGGGGAGGGCGCGACTACCCGATCCTGACCGACCGGCGCAACATCGTGGTGATCGCCGACGAGGCGCACCGCAGCCAGTACGGTTTCATCGACGGATTCGCGAGCCATCTCCGCGACGCCCTGCCGAACGCGACCTTCATCGGCTTCACCGGCACGCCCATCGAGCGAGATCGGACGCAACACCCGTGTTCGGCGAGTACATCAGCGTCTACGACATCCAGCGGCCGTTGAGGACGGGGCGACTGTCCCGATCTACTACGAGAGCCGGCTCGCGAGCTGGCGCTGAGACGAGGCGAAGCCGAGGCTCGACGGGAATTCGACGAGGTCACGGAAGGCGAGGAGGTCGACGAAGGAGAAGCCTCAAGACCAAGTGGGCTCAGCTCGAGGCGCTGGTCGGGTCGGAACACCGTCTCGGGATCGCGGAGCGACCTGGTCGACACTTCGAGACGCGGCTCGAGGCCATGGACGGCAAGGCCATGGTCGTCTGCATGAGCCGCCGGATCTGCGTCGAGCTGTACGCGCGATCGTGGCGCTGCGGCCCGACTGGCACAGCGACGAGGACGACCAGGGCGCGATCAAGGTGGTCATGACCGGTGCCGCGCCGATCCCGCTGGAGTGGCAGCAGCACATCCGGAACAAGCCGCGGCGTGAGGCGCTGGCCGAGCGTTCCGCGACCCGGACGATCCGTTCCAGATCGTCATCGTGCGCGACATGTGGCTGACCGGGTTCGACGCCCCATGCCTGCACACCATGTACCTGGACAAGCCGATGCGCGGGCACGGGCTGATGCAGGCGATCGCCCGGGTGAACCGTGTGTTCAGCGACAAGCCGGGCGGGCTGGTCGTGGACTACCTCGGGATCGCCGACGAGTTGCGGCAGGCGCTGGCGACCTACACCGAGAGCGGCGGGAGCGGGTGATACCGCGGTCGATCAGGCGAGGCCGTCGCCGTGATGCTGGAGAAGCTCGAGGTCTGCCGCGGGCTGTTCCACGGCTTCGACTGGCGCACTGGCTCACGGGGTCGCCGCAGCAGCGACTGGGCGTGCTCCCCGCCGCGCAGGAGCACATCCTCGCGCAGGAAGACGGCAAGGCAGCGTCTCCTGCGAGCCGTGACCGAACTGTCGCAGGCCTTCGCGCTGTCGGTGCCGCACCACGAGGCCATGCGCGTGCGGGACGAGATCGGGTTCTTCCAGGCCGTGCGCGCCGTCCTGGCCAAGAGCGCGATCGGGGAGCGCCGGTCGGACGAGGAACTGGACCTCGCCATTCGGCAGATCGTCTCGAAGGCCGTGGTCGCCGACGAGGTTGTCGACATCTTCGCTGCGGCCGGTCTCAAGAAGCCCGACATCTCGATCCTGTCCGACGAGTTCCTGGCCGACGTGCGCGGCATGCCGCAGCGCAACCTCGCGGTCGAGCTGCTGCGCAAGCTGCTGAACGGGGAGATCAAGACGCGGGCGCAGCGCAACGTCGTCCAGGCGCGGTCGTTCGCCGAGCGGCTGGAGCAGTCCGTCGCAAGTACCAGAACCGGGCGATCGAGACCGCGCAGGTGATCGAGGAGCTGATCGAGCTGGCGAAGGAGATGCGCGAGGCCAGCGCGCGGGGCGAGGCGCTGGATCTCACCGATGACGAGCTGGCGTTCTACGACGCGCTGGAGACGAACGACAGCGCCGTGAAGGTGCTCGGCGACGCCGAGCTGCGCGATGATCGCCCGCGAGCTGGTGACGACCGTGCGGGCGAACGTCACCATCGACTGGACGCTTCGCGAGAACGTGCGGGCGCAAGCTGCGGGTGCTGGTGAAGCGGATCCTGCGGAAGTACGGGTATCCGCCGGACAAGCAGGAGAAGGCGGTGAAGACGGTGCTGGAGCAGGCGGAGGTGCTGTCGGAGGGGTGGGCGGCGTAGCGGAGGTATCGCTGGCGCCGGCCACTGTCAGACGACCGCGTTTACTTGTCATGGCGGCCACCATCGGGGCGAGCCACCGTCCAACGAAGTGATCGCAGCCGACTCTACTGGTCACGCGACGTCCGATGCCCAATCGTTGGCATCGATTGGCAGTGCCGTACTCTGTGTTCGTCCAGTTTGCCGGAGCCTCTTTCATCATCAGAATTGGGTTTTGCCGATGCCATCCAGAATGTGGAGATTCACCTGCAAGTGCGCGGGTGACGGTGGCCTCTACAGCGACGCTACTCGCTGCAAGAAGTGCCGTGCGCCGAAAGTGTATGCTGGTTGGCACGTCCGCATGCTCGAGGCGATGGCGCAGTACCAGAAGCTGTACGGCTTTGCACCCCGTGGCCGCCATATCGCGAAGGTGCGCGAGCTCCTCGGTCCATACCGGGTAGTCTGCCCCGAGTGCGACTCTTCTGGTCTGGTGTCGACGGATACGGCTGTAGGCTGGGCGATCTGTTCGGCATGCAACGGCCTAGGGGCGACGCTCGTCGGGACAGGACAAGATCTTGACGCGATTCGGCGGGAGCTCGCTGCCGAGTTTCCAGAGGCAGTCGGGCCTCATGAGCTGCCGGAGATCACGTCGGCTTTCATCGCACTGGATAACGCGCGTGGAGTGCTCGTGGATCTCCGTGTCCTCTCGGCGGAAAATGCTGGCGCAGAAGTGGGAGAGAGTTCCGTTGTCCAATCTGGTTTGGATGCTTACGAAGGCGGGATCGATTCAGATGAGGACTCTGAATCCGAAGAAGAGGGAGAACCCGATCCGGGCGAGCCACCCGGGCTTTCACGGGATGATGAAGCGCTACTCGTCGCTGATGAGCTGCGCGTCGCGGAGTTAGTCGCGAAGGTGAAGGATCCAGAGATTGCTGGACTCTTGCAATCGATGCGCACGCGTTCCACCACCGATGCCGCAGAACAGCTCTGTGAGAAGTTGGATTGGCAGTGGTACGGCGCGACATTCCCCGGTCTCTGGAACGAGGAGCTGCTCGAAGATGCTCAGGAGAACGAACGCTGGTACTGGGTTCAGGTTCGCGAGATTTCGGTGCAGAACCGTGATCCTCTGTATTTCGTCACCACACACGACGCATACTCAGTCGTCGACACGATCGGCATCTTTGCGAATATTCGTGCCGCCGAGCTAACGCTGTTGCAACAGGGCGCGTTGGAGACCACAGATTGGCCTGCCTAGATCCGTGAGATCCACGTGTAGTGCGAATCGCTGCGACCGAACGCGCCAAGTGTTGGCGGGGCACTCGCGTCGGGGTACATGGCGAGTATGGTCTCGCGAGCCGCGTCAGCCACATGCGGTGCCGTGTGCCAGCGAGCGCCAAGCGCGTCACATTCGTCGCAGAGGCACGGATACGCATAATTCCTGCCCGAAACCCTGAAGTGCCGCAATTCGTGTAGGTCCTGATTCGCTGCCGAAGCACTCTCTCCAGCATGGGGCGATGGGGACCGACAGGCTTGAGGCGGAACAATCGTTGGTACATCTGCGCCATGGCTTCGTGCCGCCGGAGTGTCCACGTTTCCGCGGCGATTGCGCCACACGTCGGGCAGGCACAGCTGTTCGCGTTCCGGAGAATCCCGGCGGTCGCGGCAGGAGCAGCGTTTCGACCAGTCAGTTGCAGGCATTGTGCGATGGCACGTTGACATCCGCGCGGCTGCGACTGCCGCAACAATGGCATGCTGATTCGATTTCATGCCGTCTACTCGGAATCGTCAGAGTCGCAGGCGTGGGACGTAGACGTCACGCTGTGAAGGAGCTCCTGCGATTCCGCCGTTTCCCGTCAGTGCGGTGGTGCGCCAATTTGCGCCGCGCCAGGCATCGCGGACTGCACCAACGCCACAACGTTGACCATCCCTCGTTCCCGAGCGTCGGCCGTCAGGTTTCGTTGCCGGCTGAGCCACGTGAACGGAATCTTGTGTCGTGTGCACAGGCGGGCGCACCGCGGTCGGCGGCCCACATACCGATGAAGACGACTACGCGAGGAGTTAGTCGGGACAGCCATTCCTCGAAGTGCGTGGCTACGCAGGTACCGACGAGTCGAGGGCCGGGTGCCGCGTCACCCTCGGTCCGGCACCACCAGGCGCAGTACGCGATGTCGTCGACCGTCAGGCCACACCGCTCGAGTGGGAAGTATGAGCGCGTGATTGGCCAATGCTCCACGTAGGCGCGGACCGTTGCGGTGTAGTGCGCAAGGGCCTCGTCCGTCGGTGCGCGGCCGAGCTGACGGAGCGCGTCCATGTACGGCTCATCGCGCTCGCGGCTGGTCTTGGGCTGTGCCGGGTTCTGGCCAACGAGCAGCACCCGATGGGTGTGGTAGTTCGCGCCGATGAATCCCGGCTGGGGCACGTCCGCGTCGCTGCGCGACAGCGCTGCATCCGTCGTTCTGGTGCATTGAGTGCACCCGACCACTTTCGCAAAGTCAGCGGCATCAAGCACGGCCGCGCATCCCGTGCGCTTTGAACATTGCGCTGACCTCCTCGACCGATCGCAGTTCGCCGACCGCGTGGATGACCATGTGGCAATTCGCGCAGACCGGGCGCAGGTCTCGGATCGGGTCCGTCTCTCTGACACCTTGTGACGCCGGATGCAGTGGCGGACGTGAATCAGTCCAACCGCGACAGGGCCGTACACCTCCCCCAGATCGGTGTCGCAGCACTGACATCGGGTCCCGTACTCTTCGATGCAGTCGTGTCGGAGACGCGGGTTCCGCTCGACACGCGACAGGGTCACCTCATGCCGGACTTCTTCCACCCAGGATGCGGCCCGCCTTGCGAAGGCGTCTCTTCGGCGGTCGTCGTCGCGGTTGGCGGCGAGACCCTCACGTACGTCGGCTGCGGCAGCTTGATGCCCGCGGTCGCTGCAATCATGTCTAGCAGACCGGGGTGGTGTCCCTTTTCCGTGTCATCCCGTTCATTCCCGTCTTGACCGCGATGGCCAGATGGGCCTCGTGCGCTTCGCGAAGGCGCTCGAGGTATCTCGTGATGTCGCTGGGCTCATTGTGCCATGGGATGGTCACATATACCGAGTCCGGAATGCTTAGGTATGCCCCCTTTGCCGTGTGGTCAAGATCGTCCAGCACCGTGCCGCGTCCCACGCGTGCGACGGTCGGCTCGTGCACCATCAGCAGCACGCCGTAGTTGTCGATACACATCGCCTCGGCGCGACCGACGTTCAGCCGGACAAAATCTACCCCATCGGAGATTCCCCAGCGGTCAGGGATCAGGGCGTGGACCCGCAGAAGGCCGTCAGCCATCCTCCGACTCACGAGTCGTCGAAGCCGGTCGCCGGGAACGATGTGGTCGAGCGCCGTGCCGATTGCAGGATCTGCCCATCGTTGCGCATAGAGCGCCTGCAGGGTTTCGTCGTCTTGCTCTGGCATGTCGCAGCAGGAGTGTGGGATGGGCGCGAAGGCGCTATTAGATACAAGGTGTACCTGTGTCGACGAAGTGCAATACGCTCTCCGACAAACCCCTTGCGCCATTCGGCAGCTCTGGCCGAGATAGAATTTCAACGCTCTCTGGCGACTGGACCGCGAATGTCACCCGACCGAGCTGCGATCCGTGCTTCCGCCGAACGCCTTGTGACGTATGTCGGTGGCCTCCCGGACTTCCGGATGTATGAGGGTCCTCATACGACCACATCGGCGCGACCGTCGCGGACGCGATCCTCCAAGCGAATCGCCACTACGTCTCCTTTGTGACGCCACGCGTGCAGCGGATTCGGAACCGATGGCCCTTTCCGTGCCGTATCGACAACTGCCGCCGCGCTGGCGATCCTGCGGTCCACGTCCACTATCGATTTCCTTGGGGTGAACGACCCCATTCGGGCCGCGCGCTTCGAGGCCGTGCTGGCGCTCTTCACGCAGGAAGGCGTGGAGACCGAGGCCGACCTTCGAGAGTGGCTGGGCATCGCGAAGGCATCGTCAAGGTCCAGACGACTGCCGGGATCGGCCCGAAGACGGCGGACTACTTCAAGATTCTGGTGGGCCTGCCCGAAAGCGCCATGGACCGTCACCTGTTCGGCTTTCTAGATTTGGCCGGCGTCACCGCGGTTGGCATCGGGGAGCCCAGACGACGATCAATGCCGCGGAGACCTCCTGGGTATGAATCGCGCGCACTTCGACGACAGCATTTGCAGTACATGAGTCGTCGCGCGCAGGCTGCTCGCACGAAGCGTGGTGCGAATGGCCGGCTTGGCCTGGCATGTGACACGATACCGTAGCGGCGACATTCACCGGGTTACGTGACGGAACTGCGCGTACCGTGCGGCAGGTGCGGATGGTAGCGTTAACACGCCGAACTGCGTGGCCATGGTTCCACAAAGAGTCCACGACCGGGCATCCGGCTGAACAGTTCCGGCGTCCCGCAGTCAGCGTGCGGGTGGAAAATGACCGGGCGCCGCCCATCGGACTGATGTAGGTTGTCCATAGCGCCCGAGCATCCATTCGGCTTCGTGGAAATCCTTGCACACGCCGACCACCTCCGCGACGGCCGGGCCATCAACAAGAGTCACGACGACGACCGTGGCGTGCACCTCGAACCTCCCTGCCCGAGCCCACAGCGTTCCGTTCCTACCAGCGCAGTTTTGACATCGTCTTCCGCCCAAGCATTCATCGCCAAGACGCCATACCAGTCCGTGCCCAAGCCGAGAATCCCACGCTGTATCCTCCGCGTCGAAGCCGCCCATGCGTACTCGCCGAAGTTGCTCGGCCAGAAATTGGTCTTTGCACAGGGCGAGCTCGCCGATTCACTTCCGCATCGTTGGCCACCAGCGGCGCCACGTCTGCTGCTGTCGAAGCTCGCATACACGCCGCCGGCGGCCAGCGGATGGGTCTCACATACTCCGGCTCTTCCTCGTCAGTGTCCGGGCTGGAGTCCGCGTCGGGGCCGGCCGTGTGGATCCCTGTCGCTCGGATCTCGGGGGCCCCAGGACGAGTCCATCGTGCGCAGCGGAGAGGCATCGCGCAGGTCTATGATGGTCGACGATCTCACGTTGAAAAAGAGATGGCGGGAAGTCGGGGGCGGCGTCCGGGTCAGTACGACGGCGTCGGGGTATATGCCTGCGACGCGCGCTGTGTCGACAACGTTAGGGGCGCTCGTCCCATACACTGCCGTGTCCCTCGCATGCGTCACACGCACGCCAGCCTGCGGGATCACTGGAGTCGACGATGCCGGCGCCCACACACGCCGCGCGCAGCGAGCGCGGTGCGGGCCGAGGAGCGCGTCGAGGGGGACGCGCGGTGCTCTCCCATCGCTTTGAACCCATAGAACCTTGGTACTGGTGCCATCGCCCCATACATACCGAGGTGCCAACCATGGCGAATGGCGGGGGCTGCGCACTGACTGCAGGGTGCCTGGAGCCTGAAAGCCAGCCGGGGCTGGTGACAGCCGCAATGGTACATGAGCTGGGGCATGGTGCGCTCGCGTGAAGTGTCCGATGAAATGCCGCGGTGACGCCTGCCGCGGCGCGATTTACGCAAGATATCCGGTAGGGTTGTAGTGGATCTATCCGGGGCAGGTGATCGCCAGGGTACGGAGGGAAGTGCGGATCGCGGCGACAGTCAGCGAAGAGCGAGGCGCCGCCTCGGGTTTTACGCTGCCGCGAGCGAGTATTCCAAGCTCACGATTAAATCGCGACAATACCGTAATGGCTGCTACTAGGGGCCAGAGAACGCAATTTAGCCCCTGATGTGTAACAAAGCAGAAATAGAGCTGGCAGCGCGCCTTTCCAGCTATAGTTCCGCGGTTAGTATTGGGTTTGCGATGTCAGATATGCAGGGCGAGCCATTCCCCTCACACAATGGAAGCGAAAGTGACTGACACGAATGCCCTTCGATGCAAATCCGCAGATCGCCAGCGACAGCTATTCGATCGTTGACGCCTCACACTCTTTCGATGGCGCTCTACCAGCGAGCCCTGATAAGGAGTCGACGGAGTGTGGGATCGTGTATTGACCACAATGGTCCTTACTCCGTCATGAGGGCGACGCACGAACTCGATGCGGCGGTTGATCTGGTGCGTGGAGGGAAGTACAAGGGCTCAATAATCCATCACATGAACACCGGCGACCTCTTGAATCTGCTCTCAGAATGTTGATGGCGCGAACTACGACGGCTATCGCTGCTAGTTGCCGTTTCCGGGGCCGCGTGTGGTTCGCACCGAAGCGCACGTGAAGTCGGTGTAGTTGAGCTGGCGACTTTGCTAGTCTCGCGAATGTCCACGACTACTCGGGCCATTCCTACTTGATCAGCGTCCCACATCGCTCAACCATCCACGCGCTTCCAGTAAGGCTTTGCACAGGCCGACGACACCAGGATCTACCGCCGTTGTCGAGGGTGACGACGGCGGTCAGTGAGGCCGCAGCCCAGCTCGCGCTGAAGACGGCAAGCGCCTCGTCACCGGCTAGTGGCCGTCGGGCACGCGGCGAATTCGGCAAAGGTTACGAATTGCGCACGAATATTCCGGTTCACTGTTCGTGCCAGAGCCGTAACTGAGGAGTGACGCCGCGGACCGGACCGTTGTGACCGTGGTTGGAATTCGCTGGTACTAAATCCATTCCGCCGCACCACACACAGCCCAACCGACCAATGCCCCGCTCGCGCCGCCTTGGCATTCGCGGTGGCGCCTTCCGAACCGACGCCAGTCGTGCGGACCGTGCACACCACGATGGCGGTGGGCACCGCCGGTTAGGCTGACAAGAGCGTGGGCAGACTTGCACGAGCTGGCGCGCAGCGTACTGCTGTGGAGTCAACTGCAACGCGAGCTCGGCCTCGGCGGTGTCGCGGCGCTTGTGATCGGCGGAATTTTGTTCCGTGTACCATAGCTGGACCGGCGTGGCTTCGCGGTGTCGCCCATCGCGTAGTGGCCGTCCTCGTCATTCACGGAAGTGTACCACTCTGCTATCGCACGTCGGCGATAGGCGGAGAAACGTCCATCGCCCTCCTGCCGAAGCAGCATGTAGCCGCTGCCGTTCATGTGTAGTGATCAGGTAGTGTGGACACCGCGACCCAGCCTACAGCCGACATCCATGTCGGCATGCACGGCCTTGCGACACGGTTTTGGGCTTCTATCTGCAGTGTGAGAAGCTCCGACGTGAATGGTAAATAGCCCCCTAGAAAGTGAGTTTCTTCGTTTAGTGCCGCACCAGCGCCCGACTCCAGATGACGATGCTCGAACAGCGTGCGGTGCCCGTGAATCGCGCGGGTGCCTCCCCTGGTGCATACACCTCGACGCCACCCACCTCGGCCAGCGGAATTGCATTGTCCACGTCAGGCACGACAGCGTCAGTCGGTGCGCCGAACCGCGACTGTTCCTTCGTGAACGGCGTATAGCCTGCTGACTTTCTGTACACCGGCATCGCGGTCGGCACGCCGTCGACGAACAGCAGCGGCGTACACTGCAGTGGGCCCGTGATGACGGGACGCCCGGCTTCATTCGATCCCCATTGCATCAACATCCGAGCCGAGAACTCGCGAGGAAAAAAAATCGCGCCACTCGACGCGATCGCTCACGGTCGAGGAAGAATCCCCTCCGCGTTTCACGGCGACGGTCGATCCGGCCTGCTCCATCGACGCCCGTGCCGACACCGTCACGCCCTCCAGCTCGAATGCCTGACGCGTCAGTGCATAGCTCACGTGCGCCGTGTCACGGTCGAGAATCCACGGAGTGGCGAGTTCGTAAAACCGATCCTGCTGATCGCGACCGAGTACGTGCCACCATGCGCCACGTTGACGCGAAAGCGGCCGAGCGAGTCGGTCAGCGCCACGGAGTCGCCACCCCGCACCTAGCACGGCGAAGCGTGCGCTCGCCATCGGACGTCCGCCATCGTCCATGACCCGCCCCACGAGCTGCGCCAGCGCATCTCTGCCCCGACGGTGCTATCCGACGCGCCGCGATCCTGTTCGGCCCCAACGATGAAGCTTCGATGCAGCGTCGTCGAGGAATCGCTGAACGCGAGATCGATCGAGCCTGTGGACGCGATGACACTGCTGTCGGGTGCAAGCAGATGGGCGGATCCAGTAACAGTGACGTCCGTCGGAACGCCGCACAGCACATATCGTCCGTCGTCAGTCAAGCTCGCCTGGAGGCGTCGCTCGTCCAGCCGCCGTGTCCCCGAATCCATGCTAAGCTCGCGCCAGCTGACGCTCACGTACCCTGCCGATGCCGACTGGCCATTCTCCGCGCGGTATACCCGACCGAACACGACGCCGGACGATTCTTCAGCTCACCGCACAACGCACGCGAAATCGAGCGAGCACTCGGCACGCCAAGCATCAGCGTCACGTCGCTGCAGGGTCGCAATCTCAATTGTGCGCGACACCGCATCGAATCCCAGCGAATCAAGCCGAGGGTGCGAGAAGCCGATGAGATAGCGGCCGGCTCCGAGACCAGAGAGTCGCAAAGTGGCCGGTGGTGTCGCTCGTCGTCGCGAACCCTTCCGTCCATGGTGTCGCGGCCGCCACGACGCGGATCGCAGCGCTGGGGAGGACGGAACCGGCCAGGCTGTCGTGAACGACGCCCCGAATCGTTGCCTGTGAATGCTACCATCGGAGCGAAGAACGTGAAGCAGTACGCGAGACGAAGCGCAGCTGTCAGCGCCGACAGTCGCCGGCAGACACCCAGCGTTTGCGCATGAGATGACGTCATCCCACTTCTACCCTCAGGATTGAAGCGCGTGTCGCGTCAGCGTGGCAAGAATCGCCCCGACTTGGACACCATACCATCCTTCTGCGTCGAACAGCAACCGATCGCAGTGCGACAGCGAGTCTGATTCCAAGATCAACGAAGATGTCCGGGACAAAAGTACTTTCTGCGAAAATATCGTCACTTTCCGGTGCGTGACGGGCACCTCAGAGCCCGATCGCTGCGCGTTCACGACGGACTCGTCCGCAACCGACGTCGGGGGTGGCGCTCGTTACCTCCCGGGCCACGCTGATGTGCGGCGACACTTCATAATCTGAGACATACTATGCAAAGATAGTATGCTTTGGTATAGTACACCTCCGAGACCAACGATGAAGCCCAACTGGTTCTACATCCTCCTCGCCCTCGCCCCCGGCCCCCGCTACGGCACCGCGATTCAGGACGACGCGCGTCGACTGAGTGACGGCGCCGTCCGCCTCTGGCCCGCGACGCTGTACGGATCGATCGAGGAGCTGGTGCGACTCGCGTGGATCGAGGAACTCGACGAGTCGGACCGCCCGGACGGCGGCTCGGGTCGGGACGCTTCTACCGGATCACCGGCGGCGGGACGTGTCTCGCTCGAAGCCGAATGCAGCCGACTGGAGTCGATGGCCCGAACGGCGCGCGCGAGGTTGTCGGCGCAGGTGGCCGGCGCATGACGCGCCACGACGGAAGGCGACGCCGCCCACGGTTCTGGCACCGCGCGTATCGCGCGCTGCTCCCGCTGCTGCCAAACGGCTTCGCGTACGACAGGGTGACGCGATGCTCGAGCTGTTCGAGCGTGAACTCCGACGCAGCGCACCCGATGGCCGGCGCGCCGTGTGGGTCGCGGGCCTCGCGGGCTGGCGGACCTCGCCCGTCGCGGAGTCTACGAGCGGCTCTCCGAGGAGCGGCGGGCGCTGCTACGGCGAACGTCGTGAAGCTGCGGCAGCACCGCGCTCGCATTCCTCGTGACAAGCGTCGTGCTGACGACGCTGTTCGTCGCGAAGGCCGCGGCGACGCGCGCGGTCGCTCCCCTCACTGGTACATGGTTCGATGTCATGCTGTTCTCGATCCCGTACACGGCCGCGTTCACGATCCCGATGTCGTGTTCATCGCGGTGCTGTGGGCGGCCTGCCGCAGGTCAACGTCGAGCACGCGACGATCCGTCGCGCCGCCGGTGCACCGCCGCCCCGACTAGCACCCGTCATCGGTCATGTCGTCCGCTGTCGCGCTCTGCTGCCTCGCCCTGAATGCCGAGCTGGTCCGCGCGCGAACCTGCGATTGCAGGCGATGTACGCAGGTGACCCGGTTGCCCCACTGACCGCAGCATGACCCTTCGCGAATTGCGCCAGGCGGAGAAGCGGCTGGTCAGCGTGTCGCGTGGCGAGACGGAAACGGAAGCCGACGGCGCCTCGGTTGCGAACTATGAGGTCGAGATCAGAAAAAGCTCGCACTCGCCGCTGCGTGCGTGGTGCTGGCCCTGCTCGCCGCAGGGATCGCGAGTCGCGCGCCACGCTCAGCCTCTGGGCACAGGCCGGCATCAGCTTCGTCGTCTTCGCCAGCTACTACGTGTGCGTCATCACCGGTGAACACCTCGCGGATCGTTCGGCGATTTCGCCAGCGCTGGCCATGTGGAGTGCCAACATCATCATGCTGTTGCTCGGCGTGTTCTCGATGCGCGTCACGCCACGGGGCTCGGCCAGTCAGCACGTGGTCCCCGCGCGAAGCGGGCCAGAGCCGTCGAAAGATCTGCATTCTGGCAGTGCGGATGCATCGAGAGACATCTTTAGCAGCGTTGATTTAACGGTGTGACCATCCGTCGCTTTCGCCATCGGCAATAGCCGCTTCGGCGTCCATCGCCGGAGGGTGGCGCCGACATCGTCCACTTGCCGAGCGCACTGCGACCGCCATGGCCCATGGGACACCTGCACCATGCGCTGGAGAGCGCCGGTCGGCTAGCGTGACACGTCCGCCACTCCCGGCGGTGCCACGTGCACGTTCCCGATTCCCGAACAGGCTGACCGATGTCTTCGTCCGTCGCTGCCCGCGCACTGTCGCGCGCGTCGCGCTTGTTCCACGACGCTGAAGCTGGCCTCTCGCAGACCGCTTCACGCATGCCCGCACATTGATGAGAATTGCCCACTCGCTCAACATCGCGCTTGGCGTAACGCAACTGCCGGCGCAGGCCCCCGGCGCCGGAGGTGATGACTCGGCCCGGCCACTCGTTCGTGACATCGCCGGCGCCCAGCGCATGTACCTGCTCGTGCTGGGTCGCGACCAGATGGTATGGGCGGTGGCCGATCAGCAAAGCGTCGATGTGATGGTGGCGCGAGATCGACCAGGCCGGGTCGCCGGCAAGTTCACGGTCCAGCGCGTGGGCCGGAATCGTTCCGCTTCTCGCCACCAGCGCGGACGGTATCGCATCGAACTGCGCCCGTTCGAGGGTGCGAGTGGCCGCTATGCGTTCGCCGTCGAGCGCGTCGAACCCGTGGCACGCACCGCAGCGGGCAGGTCGATCAACTGATGCGCGTGCACGATCGACCCGATGCGCCCGGCGCGGTGATCGCCGTGGTGCGGGCCGGACTCCGTATTCACGAAAGCGTACGGCATGGCGAACCTGGAGCACGGCATCCCGAACTCGGCACCTCCGTCTCATTTCGCATCGGTGTCCAAGCAGTTCACGGCGTTCGCCATCGCGCGCCTCGCTGAGGAGGGGCGTCTCTCGCTCGAAGACGACGTGCGCAAGTACCTGCCCGAGGTGCGGACTTCCGTGCCACGATCACGCTGCGCCACCTGCTGCATCACACGAGCGGGCTGCGTGACCAGTGGGTGCTCTGGGAGATGGGCGGCGGACGGCTGGACGACGTGATCACGCAAGAGAACCTGCTCGAGCTCGTGCGGCGTCAGCGCGCGCTCGACTTCACGCCCCGGGTCGAGCACCAGTACAGCAACACGAACTGCATGCTTTTGGCGGAGGTGGTGGCGCGCGTCGCAGGCGAACCGTTCGCCGCGTACATGCAACGCACCGTGTTCAAGCCACTCGGCATGAATTCCACTGCGGTGGACGACGATCACGAACGCATCGAGCCGCGGCGAGCTGACCCGCACCAGCCCTCCAGCACTGGCCAGCGCCGCGCGGTGCTGAGCTTTGCCAATTGGGGCGCGACCAGCGTGCACACCACCGCCGGCGACCTGACGCGCTGGCTCGCGAACATGGGCACCGGGCGCATCGGTGGCCCGGCGTGATGCGACGTATGCAGGAGCGAGGCGCGCTCGCGAGCGGTGACACGATCGCGTATGCACTCGGCCTGGTGGTGACGAGCATCGCGGATTGCGGCGATTGCAGCACGGCGGCGCCGACGCCGGCTACCGCGCGATGGTGGCCTGGTATCCGACGCTCGACGCTGGCGTAGTGGTGCTCAGCAACTCCTCGGCATTCGATGCCGCCGGCATGCTGAACGAGGTCGCCGAGTCGTTCTTCGGCAACCGCATGCGCCCAGCGCAGAACACGGTCGCGTCAATTCCGCCCCCGACGCCTGCGGGTATCCCGCCGAGGCCGCGCCAGAGCCGTGGCGGCCCGCACCGGCCGAGCTCACGCAATACGCAGGGCGCTACTACAGCCCGGAACTCGAGACGGAATACGTGATCGCGGTCGAGGGTGATGGGCTCACGGCGCGACACCGGCGTCACGGGCGGCTGCCACTCGCGTCGCAGGCCACACGCGATGAGTTCCGTGGCGGCCGGTTCTACTTCGATCGGCTGCGCTTCGAGCGAGGCAGCGATGGGCGCGTCACCGCGCTGCTCGTCTCGGCAGGGCTCATTCGCAACCTGCGGTTCGAACGCCGCGGCTGAGTCGCGCGCGGCCAGCGTCGTGTGTGCACAGCGCGGTGCAACGCGCGCTTGCCTGTGTGTGATCGAGTGCACTGCGGATCATGCGAGATCGTTGCGCGTCCAGGAGCTCGCGAGTTGGCACAGTGCCACGGTGATCAGAAGCGTACCTGAACGCTCGTCTCCTCGCCGCTCCTGATGACGATCGGCGCGGTGCGGCCGAGTGGGTCGCCGGCCGTGTACGGTGCGCATCCAACGCTCTGCGCGACCGTAATGCACGCCTCGATGTAGTACGTGCCTGGCGGAAGCATCTCGAGTGCGAAGCTGAACGTGCGAGGGCCGCCCGTCATCGCGCGCGCGCGACGGCGTCCGCCTTGCGCGTATAGGGCGAGCGGAGCAGGTACACCTGCGCGCCACCCGAGGCCGGCTCAGGCAGCGCATCGCCCACGACCGTCACCGTGCCGGAGAGGCGTCCGGACAAGGGCGTGCCTGTCGGTGCAGTAGAGCATGCGGCTAAACCATACGAGCCAAGTGCGAGCGGGATGATCGTGCCGCGGACCGCATGAAATATCGAGCGCATCGTGGGGCTGGCTGTAGAGTGACGGTGCGGCGCAGGAGCGCACGCACGGACTGGCGCGATGGTCGTTCCGCGTGCCACGCCCCGATCAGAAACCACGGGCGCGCCAATACGTAGGGATGCACCGAGCCAGCCGACGTCGCGAACGTACGCCACGCAGCGCGGCGGCACATGTGTCATGTGACTCATCACGATCGACGCGATGCTCGAGACTGCATCACGTCTCCCTGCCGACGACGTCCAGTTTCTCCGCGTGCCAGCGACCAACCAACGTACCGAGTACGGCTACTACATCCGGAATACCGGCGCAGTGACGTTTGCCGGCGCGCTCGCCGTGCCGCGCGACCTGATGGCGCGTGTCCGCGCTGACGGCGCGGCGGTGTTCGACGTGCTGGTGGACCTGCGAGGACAGGAGCCGTACGACGGACGAGTGGCCGATGTGGTGCGGCGCACCATGGCATGGTGCCGTGAGCACGGCGCGCGTCGCTCGGCCGTCGTGAGCGACGATCCGCGCATCCTGCTGCTCACGCGCGTGAGCGCACGTGCGGTGCCCGGGGCGTACGCGACGGAGCGATACTTCAACGCGCTGCATGGCACCACGTGGGCCGACGATGCGCGACGCTGGCTCGCAGACGGCGATGAGCGCCCCGCGACTCGTGCGGATGATGTCAGCGCCGAGCTGCTGGCGTTACTGGATGCGCTCGGACAGCCACTGGCGCTCTTCGACCTGACGGGCTCATTCGTGCGCGCCAGCCCTGCGCTGCGCTCGCACGTCGCATCGAATGCCGCGCTCCAGACAGCGACCAACGGACTCTGCGCCGACCTGCTGGTTGCCGATCCACTCGGCGCAGCGCTCACACGCGCGGCAAGGACCTTCGCTGCGCAGGCGGTAGTCGTGCCACATCCTGAACCAATGGCGATCGAGGTGGTGCTGCCGTGCGGTGTACGCTGGCGCGTGGAAGCGCGACTCGCGCCGGAGGGGCTGCTCGGTGCGGCACCGCTGGTGCTGGTCGCCGCAGCACCGATCTTCACACGACCGCTGGGCGGTACGGAACTCGCGGCGCGATATGGAGTGACCGCTCGTGAGATGCAGGTCGCGCGGCTGGCGGCTGAGGGGTTGTCGAACCCCGCAATCGCGGAGCGCCTCGGCACGCAGCGATCCACGGCGCGTAATCAGGTGTCGAGTGTGCTGCGCAAGCTGGGAGTCGCGAACCGGACCGCGCTGTCCGCGCTGCTGCTCCGCGGTGAGGTGTGATGTCGTCGCGACATCGCAACTCGTCTGACCAGCGCAAGAAGGCGTGATGGACGATGAAGGTAGTCTCGCGATGCCAGCCGGAGCGCGCCCACGCAACGCTCGGCGCGACTGAGGTGTCGAATCAGCATCAGGTACTCACCTCTTACCGATCGCCGCCAATGCGTATGCCCGTCATCTTCGCCCTCCTCCTTGTCCTCTCTGTACCAGTCACGGCGCAGTCGCGCGACGCCAGTGCGCGCCGCGTTCGTGTCGCGCTCGACTCGATTGCGCATGTGGCGGTGGACGGAGGGCGCGCGGCTGGATTCGTCGCCGTCGCGGTACGCGGGCGTGACACGCTGGCGTCCGTCGCCTACGGCCGTGCCGACGTCGAGAATGACGC
Source organism: uncultured Gemmatimonadaceae bacterium (assembly GCA_963740355.1). Taxonomy (GTDB): domain Bacteria; phylum Gemmatimonadota; class Gemmatimonadetes; order Gemmatimonadales; family Gemmatimonadaceae; genus JACMLX01. The sequence continues at coordinate 1,458,096 of CAVUDW010000003.1, read as the reverse complement.
ACCGCTGTCGGTGAACCATGTCTTTCAATTCGCGTCGATCACCAAGCAGTTCACCGCGGCCGCCGTTCTGACGCTGGTGGATGACGGGCGCGTGGCACTCGATGCGCCGATCACGCGCTACCTGCCCGACGCGCCCGTGCGCGGACAGGCGATCACGGTGCGGCAACTCCTGTCGCACACATCCGGCCTGCCGGACTACGCCGAGGAGCCGCGCAGCCAGGCACTGCGATTCCTCGATCCCCCGCCGGATTCGCTGCTCGCGCTGGTGCGCGACACGCCGCTGTACTTCGCGCCAGGCGAGGCGATGCGGTACAGCAACACAGGCTTCGTTTTGCTCGGCCAGCTGATCGAGAAGATCAGCGGCCGTCCGTATGCGGCGTACGTCGAGGAGCGCGTGCTGCGTCCAGCGGGAGCGGTGCGCGCACACTTCTGCACGCCGCAGCGCATCGTCCCGCATCTCGCGCGCGGCTACGCGATGGGTCCGGATGGTCTCCGCCCGGCGCGGTACATCAGCCCGAATGTTCCGTGGGCGGCCGGCGGATTCTGCGGAACCGCGGCCGACCTGACGGCGTGGAACACCGCGCTGCACGCGCGGCACGGGGGCAGTGTGATGACTCCTGCCAGTCACGACGAGATGACGCGTGCGGGCACCATTCAAAGTGGTCGGCGTACGCGCTACGGCCTCGGGCTCGCACTCAGCGAGATTTCGGGACGCCGCGCATATCAGCACGGCGGTGACATCGACGGCTTCACGACCTTCACGGCGTGGCTCCCCGATGACTCGCTCAGCGTGACGATTCTCATCAACACGCAGGGCCCTACTCGCCCCGACGCCGTGGCGGCGGCGGTCGTCGACGCGGCGCTTGGCACGCGCTTTGGCGCGGCCGTGCCGCAGCCTCCGTCGCTTCGCGCCTTCGTCGGTCGATACGCCACAGACGTCGATGTGAGCGAGGCGACCGACACCGCTGGTCGGCCCGTGTTGCGATTGAAGCGTGGCCCGCTGCCACCTGTGCTACTGCGCGTGGCGGCGCACGCCGACAACGCGTGGACATTTACCGACGGACGCGCACGTTACACGTTCGAGTCTGGCTCGGACGGGACGTTCACGATGTGGGCGGACCTCGGCGTCGCGCTCGTGCGCTGGGAGCGCGGGCGCTGAGGCGGTGTAGTCACGGCGGCTAACGAGGGCCGCGAGATATTGGATACAGAGAGCGGTGACTGGGCCACTGGGGCGACGATGCCACGAACAGTCAGGGCGCGCCGACGATGTGCCCGCGCGTTTACAGTGCCGCTGCACACTCAGGATTGATTTGGCGAAGCTACTTCGGGGTGGCGTCGGTGGCGGACGATCCACCGTGCCCTACCGGTCTGACGAGAGACCGCTCACGCCTAAGGGGAAGGCCTCGCGAGTTCGCGGGGCCATGTCCATTATGCAACGCAAGCACCTCCCGTGCTCTGTGTTCAGCGACCTTCATGTAACAGACTCACCGTCAACGCATCTGGCTCGTCACCGTAGTATCGTGCCAGAACGCGATGGAAGACCGATCTCGAGGGCGAACAACTCGCGAAGAGCGTCGCCGAAGACCGCAGCTTGAGTGCATCCCCCGGCCCGAAGATCTCTTCTGCAGTGCGCCCGGTGACGCCAAGCACGGCCTCGCCGCATTGGACGAGACGCGGCCCAAGCACCGGGTGCGCGAGATACGCCTCCGCCTCGGCGCGATCGACAATGCCGTACGTCTTGGCGATCTCGGTCTTCCCAAGTCCAGCGAGCTGCGGGAAAATGAACCACATCCAGTGCGACGTCTTCTTGCCGCGCGTGATCTCGGTCAAGGCGTGCTTGAACGTATCGTTCGCGTCCTGCGCCGTCACGAACCGCTGCAGGTTGAAGGCGTTGCTCGGTGAATGGTCAGGCATGCGTCCCCTTGACGTGTGTGCGTGGAAACTTCGTGATGCGTCTGACACGACCTCCAGCAACACTGCGCCAGAGCCGCCTGGCACGCACTATTCGGCCCGGTCGACGCGACAGCTTCGTAACGTACATGCCGCCAGTGACAGCGCCGCGACGAGGTCCCGCATTGGGCGAGTACGATACCGCCTCAAAACCCGCTGAAATGCACCCCGACCCCCGTGTACCTCACCCGCTCGCGAAAGAACTGCCCGTACGGCGATGGACCTTCGTAATACTCTGCGAATAAGCCCCAGCGCCGGGACGCCGGCTCGCTGCCACCCGCTGCGCGATCATACTCGAGCCCAGCCCGCGCGCTGATGCTCGGCTTCCAGTCCTGCTCCTGCGACGCCTTCACATCCGTCGCGGCCACGAAGCGGAAGCCACCGAGACGGCGCAGCGGGATCACGAACGTGCTCGGACGGAACTCGATCCCGGCGTGCGCAAGCGAACGGGCGAGGTCGGCCGGCTCGCGATTCACCAGCCATTCGCCGCCGCCATACATCCGCAACGCGCCGAGGTCGCGAGACAGCAGGACTTCGACCGACTCGAACGACAAGTTCTCGCGGTCCTGTCGGTCGGCTGGCTCGCGCAGCAGGTACTCATCACCGAGGTGAGAGCTCTGGTGATAGATGCGCACGCGCGCCGAGTTCCGGCCTCGGCGCCAGGTGATGGGGATGCCGATCGTGTAATCGGCGTTGAGCAGGTCATACGACTCCGTCGCGAGGTCGAACTGCGCGAAGACACCGGCGGAGAGCGAGACTTGCAGCCCGTCACCGGATTGGCTCCCTGACCATCGGCCGAGTGGGAACACGTCGCCGATGCCGACCGACGCGAGGTTGCCGCTTCTGGTCGTTACGCCGCTGTCCTCGCGTGCGCGCACGATCGTCACGAACGAACGCGGGGCCTTCGGGTCCGCGACGAGCTGGCAGAACACATCGCCGCGAGGGAGCGGGGTGTAGCCACGCTTCTCATCAGCCGGGATGCCCGTGCCACAGCGCTCGGGAAACGACTGGGCCAGCACTGGCGGGGCGAAAAGACTCGCCGAGATGGCGCCGGCTGCGAGAGTTGTGCAGAGTCGTACGGAGCACATGGCAGACGGGATCAGAGGTCTCGGTCGTGCCGATCGGCGGATGCGTCGGCGTGTCCGAAGCCGACTCGCATGCGCAATCTTGGCGCAGGTGCTGCGGTCGCGCCACTCGATACGGTGTCGCCAGCACCGGGCGTTTCAGGCTGACGTCTCGCGTCATTGCGTTTTCATGCACACTCTCCCATCGTCTCGCCACCGGTGTCGCAGTGTATGTGCAGCCGATCTACCGCAGTGCAATTGCTGCGCGCCTTTCCGGGGCCTTGTGGCTTGGAGTCGTTGGTAGTTCGACACGCGATGATGCGCGGTTTGAAGCAGATGCTGGGTTCGCTGCTGCGTTTTCCACACCGCTGTTTCCCTTCTGACGGAGGTTCCGATGCGCGCGTCCAGAATTGCGCTGCTGATCGTTGTCGCTGGCTGCAGCTCGAAAGAGAAGGCTCCCGAGGCGACGCCTGCACCTGCGGCCGAGCAGGCACCAGCGCCGGCTCCACCTCCGGCGTTCTCGCTCGCTGATGCGGCTGGCAAGTGGACGTACGTCGCCAAGACACCGACCGGTGACACCGTGCTGGTGACGGCGGAGTTGGAGGCGACGGCCGATGCCGCAGGATGGAAACTCACCTTCCCTGGTCGGCCGGCCATCCCGATGACGGTGACGGTGAGTGGCGACAGTGCGATGACGTCAGCCGGGCCCTACTCGAGCATCCTGCGGAAAGGGGTGAAGGTGACCACGGCCGGCGTGATCAGGATGCGCGACGGAAAGTTGGTCGGCACATCCACGGCGCACTACAGCGTGAAGACGGCCGACTCGGTGCGCGCGCTGGTCATCGAGGCGACCCGGAAGCCGTAACCCTGGCGCGTATGGCCATGCAGCCGGCGCCACTCCGAAGGCTGGTCGCACGGTCCGTGACCGCGCGACTGAACGCCGATACGAGTGGCGTCGGCTACTTTGCTGCGTCCCCGGTCCGGTCTGCCAGCCATCCCTCCGAACATGATCATCACCACGCGCGTCATCAGCTCTCTGGGCATCACGCTGTCGCTGCTGGCTCCACTGGCCCCGCTGCACGCGCAAGCACCGGCGCCGACGCAGAGTGCGGCATCGGCCCGCCGCCCGATCCGCGCCGATGATATGTACCGGCTGAAAACCGTTGGTGCGCCGCGCCTGTCGCCGGATGGAGAGTGGATCGCCTATTCCGTCGCGACGATCGATTCGGCGAAGGACTCGCGCAGCTCCGATCTCTGGATGGTGCGATGGGATGGCTCGCGGACACTGCGCCTCACCACGACTCCGGGCGGCGAGTCGGATCCGCAGTGGAGTCCGGACGGTCGCTGGCTGTCTTTCATCGCGACTCGTGAAGGTGCGAAGACGGGACAGGTCTGGCTGCTCGATCGCTCCGGTGGCGAGGCGCAGAAGATGACCGACATCGCTGGCGGGGTCTCGGAACACCACTGGTCGCCGGACAGCAAGCGGTTGGTCGTGATCGCGCATGATCCCGAGCCGAAGGACAGCAGTGCCGACTCGTCCAAGTCGCGCGCCAAGCCGATCGTGATCGACCGGTACGCGTTCAAGCGAGATGTGGATGGATACCGGAATAGACTGCGCGACCATCTGTGGCTGGTGGACGTCGCGTCGAAGGCTGGCACGCAGTTGACGTCGGGCGACTTCGACGACAGTGCACCGCAGTGGTCGCCGGATGGGACGCGCATCGCATTCGTAAGCGCGCGTGTGGGGGCGGATCCGGATCGCGAGAACAACTCGGACATCTTCACCATCGATGCCACGGTCGGCGCAAAGCCTGTCGCGGTCACGACCTGGATTGGCGATGATGCAGGTCCGATGTGGAGCCCCGATGGGGCATCGATCGCCTACCTCGAGTCGAACGAGCCAAAGTTCTCCGCCTACTCGCAGTCTCGGATCGCCGTCATCCCAAGCCGTGGTGGCACGCCGACGTATCCAGCGCCATCCCTCGACCGCGATGTGGGTTCACTCACCTGGAGCGGCGACGGACGCAGCCTGCAGTTCCTCGTCAGCGATGATCGCGCTGCGCACCTGGCGAGCGTTGATGCGAAAGGGGGCGCTGTGCGGCGGCTGCTCGATGGGCGACGGGTCGTGAATGCCTACGACATGCTGCCTAGTGGCAAGATCGTAACGCGCGATGGCACGTCACTGGCCCCGGCTGAACTCCATGCCTTCGAGAACGGGTCGCAACGTGTGCTGACCCACGTGAACGACTCAATTATGAACGTGCTGCAGCTCGGTGCAGTGGAGGACGTGCAGTTCGGAAGCACCGATGGCGTGACGGTCGGCGCACTGTTGTTCAAGCCTGCGGGGTTCACACCAGGCAAGCGATATCCGCTGGTGCTGTCGATTCATGGTGGTCCGAACGGGCAGGACGAGCATCTCTTCGGACCCGGCGCCGCGCTGGAGCGGCAGCTGTTCGCGGCGCAGGGCTACCTGGTGCTGGCAGTGAACTATCGTGGCAGCTCAGGCCGCGGCGTGGCGTGGAAGAAGGCGATCTTCGCTGACTGGGGAAACAAGGAAGTGAAGGACCTGCTGGCCGGCGTCGACTATCTCGTCGCGCAGGGCATCGCCGATCCCGATCGACTGGGCATCGGCGGCTGGAGCTACGGCGGCATCCTCACCGACTACACCATCGCGACCACGACGCGTTTCAAGGCCGCGTACAGCGGTGCGGGCAGCGCGCTGCAAACGTCGATGTACGGCAGTGATCAGTACATCTACCAGTACGAGAACGAGCTCGGCGTACCGTGGAAGAACAAGCCGTTGTGGGACAAGCTCTCCTATCCGTTCTGGCACGCCGATCGCATCACCACGCCGACGCTCTTCCTTGGCGGGCAGAGCGACTTCAATGTGCCGATCATCGGCGGCGAGCAGATGTACCAGGCGCTGCGTTCCATCGGCGTGCCGACGAAGATGGTCATCTATCCCGAGCAGTTCCACGGGATCACGCGACCCTCTTTCGTGCGTGACCGATTGCAGCGGTACCTGGATTGGTACGGGCAGTACCTGAATGCCGAGTCAACGATGAAGTGAGGGATCACTCGGCTCTCGTTGCAGTGCTGTGATTCGGCAGCGCAGCGCTAGTGTGGACCGCCGTGTAGATCGCCCCCATCTCGCTCGCGAGGCGCGGCTCGCTGAATGACGCGAGCACCGCCTCGCGAGCGCTGCGCCCGATGCGTTCACGCAGTGCCGGATCATGCGCCAGTCGCACCAGTAACGCCGCAATGCGTTCGGGCGATTGCACGGGCACCAGGAACCCGGTCTCACCGTCCACCAGAATCTCGGGTATTCCGCCAGACAACGTCCCGATGAATGGCTTGCCCGACGCCATCGATTCGATCACCACCAGACCAAACGGCTCACCGATGGACGGCAGGATGCCGATGTCCGATGCGGCGTGTAGTTGGTCGGACTCGGGCCTGGCGTGACTGAACGTCACCGCGTCGCGCACGCCCAACTCCGTGGCGAGAGCCTCGAGCTTTGCGCGATAGCTACCGAATTCGCCCTGATAGTCCGGTGATTCCCAGCCGACGATCAACCCGCGCAACTGCGGCGCATCCTGTCGAGCGATTGCCAGTGCCCGAATGAAATCGACCTGCCGCTTGGGCTGCCAGACGCGCGACAGCTGCAGCACCACGACATCCGAGCCGGCAAAGCCGAACTCCTGCCGCAGGCGCTGACCGTTGACCTCGGGGCTGAACCGCGTGGTACTCACGGCATTCAGCACGTAGCTGAGCGACTTGGGGCGCAGGCCCAGTGGCTGCAGTTCCCCGACCATGAATCGTGAGACGGCGATGTTGGCCGACGCCAGCCGACCGACGAAGCGCGTCAGCGCCAGCCGCAATCCGCTGAAGAGGCTCGGGCCGGTGTGATAGTGCACGAGCAATTTGCGACGGGTGAGCAGCGCCAGCATCGACGCCAGCACCAGCGACGTGCCGTCATCGGTGGTGTGAATGATGTCGATGCGCTCCGAGCGGACGATGCCGAGTATCCGCGCGCAGGATCGACACAGCGCGATCAGGCCGCCAAGGCTGCCCTGCTTCGCGCGGTCGATCGCGGAGCCCAGTGGAAGGCGGAGCAGGCGCGCCCCAGGCATGTCATCGAGGCCGACGCCGCCTGAGCCGAGTGTGTCGAGCACGACGAACGTCTCGAACATCGAATGATCGAGATTCCTGACGATCTGCGAACAGACAGCCCACGGTGGAGAGAAATACGTCGCCGGAAAGACATACAGGATCTTGATCGTGCTCGGCATGACCGTGGTTCGCGAGAAGACAGCAATGACGGGCGCAGTTCGTTCACGGCCGCCAGTTCGGCTCGATGATCAGCCGTTTCGTGATCACCGGGTTCACTCGGCCGAATAGACGGCCATCAGCTGCGATGGCGCTGGGGGTGAACCGCACATCGGGAGCCCGCGGCTGTACGATTTCGGCCTCCGTCGTATCGCTCGACCTCGTTCGGGGTGCCGGGCGAATCACCTCGCGCGAGGTCACGCTGAGGGAGGTACTGTCACCACTCAGGTGCAACGCGATCAGTGCGCCGGCGCCATTGGTGTAGTACAACACGTTGCCGTCCGGTGACCAGAATGGACGATCGGACACACCATCCGATGACACGGTCAGCCGGAAGGAGGGATCGGGATAGGATCGGATGCTCAGCTCGTACCGGCCGGATTCATCGGATCGCACCGGGAACCAGCGACCGTTCGCGCTGAAGTTGTCCGCGAGTTCGTTGTACTGCGTGGCGATGTAGGGCTTGCTGCGCGCATTGAGCCCGTCGCGCAGCGAGACGATGCGGATGTCGTTGTTGCCGCTGCTTTCGCCACGATAGATGGCGGCGCTGCCGTCTGGGGTGGGGAAGGGCCAGAGCGAATGGAACTCGAGTGTCGCCAGGCTCTTTGGGCTGCCTCCGCCGTCCGCCGGCTGTCGCACGACACGCAACGAATCACCATCCGCGGCCAGATAGTAGATCGACCGGCCGTCAGGCGACCAGGTGGGATTGCTGGACCACTGCGAGGTGGACAGGCGTGTCATGGCGCCCGACGCGATCGTGATCACCCAGATCTGCGACGACGTCACATCGCCCATCTCGGCCACCACCCTCGTGCCATCGGGCGAGAGCCTCGGCGGCTGCGTGTATTCACGTTGCACACGCGAGACGAGTGTGGGCGCCTCGTTGCCCTTGGCCCAGCCGAGCAACGAATAGAGATGCATCTCGAGCGTCAGCATGCCGCCGTTGCGGCCAACCACGAGACGCGAGTTGCCGTTCTGGTTGAAGCCGACGGGTGGCACGTCGCGCACCGGCTGCGGCGTGCCAGTGACCTTGCGCGCCTCGACGTCGAATGGCACGGCCATCAGCACACCATCGGCGCGTGCATAGATGATCTTGCCGTTCTGCACGGCCATCGTGCGCACACCCTTGATGCCAAGCTTGGTGACTGTGCCGTCCTTGAGCGAGGTCGCCGCCAATTCCGCCGAGTTGAGCCACTGCGTGAAGATGCTGAACACGATCACATCGCTGTTGCCAGCGAAGATCGGGTACATGTGCGTGGTGATCGAATCGCCGGCTGGTGTCTGCGTGAGCGGTGTGGGTGTGCCGCCATCGGCGCTGACGCGTGTCAGCCCACGATGGGTCCCCTCGAATCCGAGCACGAACTCATTCTGCGCACCCCAATCGCCACCGTTGGCCGCGCTGCAGGTGCAGACGTCGGAGATGGCACCATCGGCGAGCCGGATCTTGCGCAGCACATGGACGACGTCGCCTTCACCAGCCAGCCACTTCCCGTCGGGGGAGTACATCAACTGATTCGACACGCCGAATGCCGCTGGCAGCGCCGTGATCTCCAGTTGACTCAGTCGGCGTCGGAAGAGTCGAATCGGGCCGCCATTCACCTCGCCGGCGAACACGAACTCACTGGCGTCGGGTGAGATCGCCCCCGGCCAGGGATAGACCTCATCGAGACTGATGCTGTCGGGGAGCGACACCTCGAACCGCACCCGCTGCGTTGTCGTCGTCGCGACGGCGGTTGGCGTGAGCGCCATCCAGAGTGCCATCGCGCTGGCGGCGAGCGTGGTGGCGATCAGGCCGAGAGCGATCGGCTGCTTGTAGATCTTCTTCGGTGCCAGCGCCGATCGCGTGGCACCAGAAATGGCGTAGGCGTTGTCACCGGTGGTGGAGTGCAGCAACGCCGCGCCGAAATCGGCGGCGTGGGCAAATCGATCGGCTGGAATCTTCGCCAGCGCCTTCATCACCGCGGCTTCGACGCCGAAGGTGACGGTGTCGCGCACCGCGGTTGGTGCGGTCGGCCGTTCGGTGAGCACCTTGGCGACGATCGCCTGCACGGTGTTGCCGACGAATGGTGGATCACCGGTCAGCATCTCGTACGTCACGGCGCCGAGCGCGTAGATGTCGCTGCGGGCGTCGATGACGCGCTCGCCCATCGCCTGCTCGGGGCTCATGTACTGCGGCGTGCCGAGCGAGAGCCCGGTCTGCGTCATGCGCGCGCCACCGGCGGTCTGCACCGCGAGCGCGATCCCGAAGTCGGCGACGACGGCGTGGCCGCCCTGCAGCAGGATGTTCTCCGGCTTGATGTCGCGATGGATGATGCCGAGCGAGTGTGCGTGCTCGAGGGCGTCGGCGACTTCGCGCGCGATGGTGATCGCATCGCTGATCGGCAGCAACTTCTCGCGCGTGAGGCGCGTGCGCAGCGTCTCGCCGGTGACCAGCGGCATGACGTAGTAGAGCAGCCCCTCGGCCGATCCGGAGTCGAGCAGCGGCAGGATGTGCGGGTGCTGCAGCTTGGCGGTGACCTTGATCTCGGTCAGGAAGCGATCGGCACCGAGGGCGGCCCCGAGGTCGGGGTGCAGCACCTTGATGGCGACGTCACGCTCGTGCCGGATGTCCTGCGCCAGATAGACTGTCGCCATGCCGCCGGCCCCGAGTTCCCGGAGCACGCGGTACCGGTCCGCGAGGGCGGCTGTGAGCACGGGGAGCGTGGTGCTGGGCATTACGAATTAACGAATTTCAGGGGGTAGGAAGCCGTCGCACGAAGTCAGCCAATACGCATGAGACTGAACGTAGGACGCGGTCGCGCGGTTGCGAAGCACCTGCGGCGACTTTGCCGACGAATCCCGGGTTCCCCGACCTCAGAACAACGACACTGCCCCTTGTTGCAGTGCGAAGGTGCTCACCCGTCCCACCGCACCACCCCTCGGCTCTGAGCCCAGCAGCCCGCCGAAGCCATTCGCCTGCCAGAGCGCTTGCCCCGCGGTCAGCGCCCACGCGGGATTCCATCCCGCAACACCGGTCAGGTCCGGCGGTACGAGATCCCACGTCGTCGGCAACCCACCGAGATACCGGGCCGACACGATCACACTCAGCGATCGCCCCTGCGGCTGGAAATAGCTGGCCTGCACCGCGGTGGCATACGCGGACTGCGCGGACAGCGACATGCGCGGGCGCGATCCGCTGATCGTCGACACCGTTGGCTGCGACAACGGAGGACCGAGTGTGACCGTGATCGGCGATGTCGCGCTCACGTATGACTGCACCTGACGAGGATCTGGGAAGCCCGTCTGCGCGAGGACCGCGTGTATGTCGCCGCTGACTTGCGACGCGAGCGGCACGCGACGAAGCGGTGTGGTACCATCGGCACCGATCACGGTGCGGTCGAGTTCCACCGAGGCGCCACCGAGGCTGAACGACAGAATCGACATCGCGATCGTCGTCGCCTGCCCGCCAGTATTCGTCACTGTCAGCGGTACGCTATCAAGCCGGATCGACTCAGCGCTTCCGAAGTCGACTAGTGCGTGCGGACCGGGGAAGGGGATGCCGCGCCGGAGAATCAGGAGGTCGGCGCGCATCGTGCCCTGATGAACTCGTGCGGCACCGAGTGAGACCGAGCGCGTGCCAAGATCGCTGATGGTGCCTGGCACGCCGTTGTCGGTGATGGTGCGGGCTCCGCCGCCCAGCCCGACGCGTGCGACGTCGGTGCCGCGCAAACCGGCAACGGTCACATTGGTCGAGCGACGCGTGCAGGAACGCGTCGTGTCGGTGCGCGCGAGCATCGCAGTGAATTCGTCCGACGCCATGTAGAGCACACTGGTGCGAACACCGTTGTTGATGGTGTCGACGACGATCAAGCCTCCGCTCCCTGCTGGATAGGTGATGGCGTATCGGCCAGTCGCGGAGGCGGTGACTGTGGTCCATGGTCCGTTGCCCTGTTGTGTTGCGACCCACAGTGGCACACCGGAATCGCATGCGAGGAGCACGACGTCCGGCGACGGCCCCGATGTCACGACCGGTGGCGCCACTGGCGGGGTGACGGTGTCGCCGCGTCCCGCGCAGCCCGCCAGCAGGGCAAGCGCGAGCAGGTGGCGGGCGGGGGGCGGTGAGACTCGCATGGGTGTGCGACGGCGATTGGGAGCGGGCGATTGGGGGAAGGTAGCCACGCGGTGTCGCCGGCTGCACCACAAGCTGGGGGCCAGTGCTTGACTTGGTGTAAGACGCACACTATACTTGGTGTGTGAACAACACTTACAAGCATCCGCGACCGGCACTGGCCGTCGACTGCGTCGTCTTCGGGTTCGATGGCGGCGAACTGCAGGTCCTGCTGATCCGGCGAGGGCTCGCACCGTTCAATGCCGAGTGGGCGCTACCGGGCGGGTTCGTCCGTATCACCGAGACGGTGGACGACGCGGCGCGACGTGAGCTGCAAGAGGAAGCGGGCCTGCGCGACGTCTACCTCGAGCAGCTCTACACCTTCGGTCAGCCTGCGATCGCGACCCGCGGGAGCGGGTGGTGAGCGTGGCCTACTACGCGCTGGTGAGCCCGACCGACCACGTCACCACGGCGGCGACCGACGCCAGCGAAGCCCATTGGTTTCCTCTCGCTGCGGTTCCGGCGCTGGCGTTCGATCACGCGGAGATTCTCGACGCGGCACTGACGCGGTTGCGAGGGAAGCTCCGCTACCAGCCCATCGGCTTCGAGCTCCTGCCGTCGAAGTTCACGCTCTCGCAGCTACAGCGACTCTACGAGGCGGTCCTCGGTACGGAGATCGACAAGCGAAACTTCCGCAAGAAGGTGCTCGGCTTCGAGTTACTGGTGCCACTGAAGGAGTTCGAGCGTGCGGGGGCGCACCGGCCCGCGCAGCTGTTCCGATTTGATCCGGCGCGTTACGAGCGACTGAAGAAGAAGGGTTTTCTGTTCGAGCTGTGATTCACCTCGTTCCTGCAGTCCTTCCGCAACGACAGGTTCTCAGCCAACACCATGGATATCTCGCACGATTCGCAGGTCATAGAGTTCACGACCTTCACGTTCAATGGCGGGGAAACGCACCTGCGGCTCGACGCGCCGGTCGATGCCGACGCAGAAGTGACGATCCGCTGCCGCATTCGCTCAGGCGATGATGTGATGCAACTGCTGCTGGCAGTGGACGCCCTCGACCGCGTCGGCGTGCCGTCCAGCCAGATCACGCTGCTGCTACCGTACCTGCCGTACGCCCGGCAGGATCGGGTGATGGTGCCGGGCGAACCCTTCAGCCTGAAGGTGTTCGCACGATTGATCAACGCGCTCGCGTTGAGGGAAGTGCGGGTCTTCGACGCCCATTCCGATGTTGGGCCGGCCTTGCTCGACCGCTGCACGAACATCAACAGCGATGCGATGGCGGCGAAGTACATCCGGACTCGTGTTGGCACGTCCGACTTCGTGTTGGTCGCGCCGGACGCGGGTGCCTACAAGAAGACGTCACGTCTAGCCACCACGATTGGCGCCGACGTGATCGTGGCGACCAAGAGTCGCAACCTGGAAGACGGTTCGCTCGCGGCGCCGACGGTGCTTGGCGATGTGCAGGGCAGGGTGTGCGTGATCGTCGATGACATCTGTGACGGTGGTGGCACCTTCCTCAATCTTGCCGACGCGTTGACCGCGGCGGGGTCGAGGGAGAATCACCTCTTCGTGTCGCACGGGATCTTTGCGAAAGGTCATGACGCGCTGTTGGCCCGATTCGCCTCGATCGGCACGACCGACTCGTTCAAGCCGCAGTCGGAGTACCCGGACACCATCTCGGTCTTCCCGCTGGACCTCTGAGGAACGGACGCAGCAATGGAAACGCGGCGAATCTGAAATGGGCAGTCATTCCTTCACCCTGAGCGATAGATGAATCCGATCACGCAGATTGATGGCTACAAGGTTGACCACAGACGCCAGTACCCCGACGGCACGAGCCTGATCTTCACCAACTTCACTCCGCGCAAGACACGTCGCGCGGAGACTGATCAGGTGGTGTTCTTCGGCCTGCAGTATTTCCTCAAGGAATACCTGGTCCGTCAGTGGAACGACGATTTCTTCAGCCAGCCACGTGATGCCGTGGTGCGAAAGTTCACGCGACGCATCGACAGCTACCTCGGTCCGAACGCGGTCGGCTCGGAGCACGTGGCGGCGCTCCATGAGCTTGGCTTCCTGCCGATCTGCATCATGGCCTTGCCAGAGGGCAGCCTGATTCCGCTTCGGGTGCCGCAACTGGTGATCTTCAACACCGACGAGCGCTTCTTCTGGCTCACGAACTATCTCGAAACGATCCTGTCCACGACGCTGTGGGGTCCAAGTACCAGCGCCACGACCGCGTACTACTTCAAGATCCTGTTGACGAAGTACGCCATCGAGACGGTTGGTGATGCGAGCTTCGTTCCGTGGCAGGGGCATGACTTTTCGTTCCGTGGCATGTTCGGGTTCGAGGCCGCGCGGATGAGTGGTGCAGCGCACCTCACCTCGTTCACGGGCACCGACACCATTCCAGCGATCGACTTTCTGGAGGAGTTCTACGGCGCCGATGCCGACAAGGAATTGATCGGTGGCAGCGTGGCGGCCACGGAGCACAGCGTGATGTGTGCCGGCGGCATGTCGGACGAGATCGGGACCTTCACCCGGTTGATCACCGAGGTCTATCCGGCCGGCATCGTCAGCATCGTGTCAGACAGCTGGGATTTCTGGAAGGTGATGACGGAGTACACCGTGACGCTCAAGTCGCAGATCCTGGCGCGCGATGGCAAGGTCGTCTTCCGCCCCGATACGGGCGATCCGGTGCTGATCGTCTGCGGTGATCCCGCGGCACCAGTCGGCTCGCCGGAGTACAAGGGGGCGATCGAGTGTCTCTGGGAGGTGTTCGGCGGGACGATGAGCACACAGGGCTACCGGGTACTGGACCCGCACGTCGGCCTGATCTACGGTGACTCGATCACGATGGAGCGGGCCGAAGCGATCTGCGAAGGGCTGAAGGCAAAGGGATTCGCCAGCACCAACATTGTCTTCGGCATCGGCTCGTACACCTATCAGTGCGTCACGCGTGATACGGATGGCTATGCGGCCAAGGCGACGTTCGCAGTGGTGAAGGGCGAAGATCGCGAGATCTTCAAGGCACCGAAGACCGACGACGGCACGAAGCGGAGCGCGAAGGGGCTGACAGCCGTCTTCAAGGATGCTGACGGACGATATGTGCTGAAGGACCAGGCCACGTGGGCAGAGGTCAACGACTGCGAGTTGAAGACCGTCTTCCGGGATGGGCAGCTACAGAATGAGCAGAGCCTGTCGCAGATCAGGGCGTTGTTGACGAGCCACCGCTGATTGAACGGTACGACCAGAAAAGGGACCGCGGACCTGCGCTCTACACGCAGGTCCGCGGTGATGTCTTCATCGATTGACGGCGCCTCAGTCCAGCAGGAAGACCGCGTCTGCCGCGCGACGGGCCGCGGTCGCGCGGTCCAGCACATCATCGGCAAGCGCACCGGTCGTGGTCACACCGACCAGTCGCGCCAGCGGCGCACGCCGATCGCGTGAGTGCACGATCACGGTGCCACAGCCGAACATTCGCTCCCACCGTGCAGTGTCCACCGTGGCATCCACGACCATCCGCAGAGGGATGTGATGCGCGCGGCGACGGAATACGCCAGTGTGCAGCACCAGCAGGTCGTCGGAGAGTTCGTAGCTGGTGTTGAGCAGCGCAGCGCCACGGAAGCTCAGGTATGCCGCCGTCCAGGCGAGGCAGCCGATGGCCACCACGCGCGCCAGGAATGCGATCGAGTCCCACGTGGCCACGCCGTGTGCACTGGCGTAGATGCCGGTGCCACGGGCGATCAGGATGCAGGTCGCGGTGCCGGCCAGCGCGAGGAAGACCGGTCGTGTGGCGAGCGCGGCGAGCCGCGGACGCGCGCGCCAGGTGCGATCCACAGTGCGATCGACGCCGTGATCGACCGCGGCGTCAACAGTCTCAACTACCGCTGACTGCGCAACGGCAGCGATGCTGGCCTCGGCGTCATGCGCCTGTTCCGCCTCGGTCGCGGTGAGGTCTTCCGACTGCATGGCTTTCACGAGCGTTGAAGGATGCCGCATCCCCGAATGGGCGAGGCTCAGTGTGCGAGTATCGGCGCGAGCCGATGCCACGAACACCGAGCATGCCCTGCGAGGTCGAATCTTCTCGACCTGAGGATTGGCACCCGTCAGACGACCAGCCTACGGCACCGCCACGACGTACGGCGAATTGATGAAGTTCGTCACCGTGCCCGGCAGCCCCGCGGCGTTGTAGTAGTTCGTTTTCGTCACATCGACCGTCGAGGGTCGCCAGCCGAGGTTACCGGCGTACATCAAGTCGGTTGGATCATTACTGACGTGACCCGAGAGTGCATGGTTGGGAGCGCCGGTGCTCACCACGCCCAGCAGGTGGAAGACCTCGTGTTGGGCGAGGTACTCCAAATAGCCCGGTGCCGCAGTCGGAGAGGCGGCGAACTGGTTGCTGGCGCAAGGAATCGGCCCGTTCGGGAGGCCTTTCAGGTAGAGGACGCCCACCGTACCGGGGAAGTTGGGTGGCCATGCCGCTGATGCGCATCGATCGACATGCCGACCGTCGTAGTAGACCAGCAGCATCACGTTGGCCTGCGTCCACCCCGCCGCGCGCAGGTCCTTTTCGATCGAATCACGAATTTGCGTGTTGTAGCTGTAGTACGCGGCGTCGTTTCGCGGCAGGCGAACGAAGGTGATGTCGAGCCCACCGTCGGCCACGTCGTAACGGATGGAGCGGCCGGCGGTTTGTGACGCAAGCCAGCGCTGGCCGCTGCTCACCGTGCGATGCAGCGTGCCATCGGTGTCGAGATTGCGGTCCGTGCCATCACTCGGCAGCGCGTAAAAGACCTTGAGGCGCGGCGACGTCGATTCATCGGTGCGGTTGGTGGTCGTGCGCGCGAGAATCCGAAGGCTGTACGCGGCGCTGGCCGACGCGCTGCCTCCAGCCGTGACCGTCGCGTTGGCGACGGGTGCCGCATAGCCCACGCTGCGATCGGCGATGTTGGCACCGGTGACGGTGTAGGCACCGGGCGTCAGACCAGTGAGTGTGCGCGTTGCACCGAACGTCTGCGTATAGCCTGCCGGACCGGTCACCGTGACTGCCGGTGTGACGTCGGCCGGCAGACCTGCGATGCTCACCGTGAGTGATCCCACGGTGGCTGATGGCGGCGGCGGCTGGGTGGTGTCGCCGCCACCGCCTCCACACCCGGCGAGCGTCGTCAGCATGAGCAACACTGCCGCGAGCGGCGTCGTGCGAGTGGGCAGCCACCGTGAAGACAACCGATGTGACGACATGCGAACCTCGAGCCGGAAGGGTGAAATACGATCCACTCCTTCACGCGCAGGTCGGCTCGACAACCTCTCACCGCACCAGAATTCCTTTCGCTCGACGGCGGCCACCACTAGGGCGCTCGTTACCCGCGATGTTGCGTCAGCCCTTCTCTGACACACCCGTGCGTCGCCGGAACTCCGCCATCCGTGCGTCGGCGTCCCGCACCCGCGGATGCGCGGCATCGAGCGCCTTCCGCAGCCCCTCGGCAGCATCGCGCAGCATGCGCTCCGCCTCTGCACGACCGCTCGCAGGGCCGAAACCAATCGCGGCGCCGGTCAGACTCTCGGCCAGAAAGTAGATGTAGTGCTTGTCGCCGAAGACGGTGCGCGTGAGCTGCAGCCCTGAGCGCGCATCCGCAATCCCCGCCGTCGTCTGTCCATCGCGCGCACGACAGTAGCCGCGGTGTGCCAACGCATACCCGATGCTGGGATCGGTGTCTGGAATCCCGGACCCGCGATGCGACAGGATCTCGCTGAAGACAGGCGTGGCATCGGCACAGCGATCGGCCGCCACCAGGATGGTGCCGAGCATTCGCTTCGCCGCCAGGGTGCCCGTCGCCGCCTCACCGAACTCGCGGCGCGAGATCGCGACTGAACGACGCGCCAGCGATTCGGCGACCACCAGTCGCCCGGTGAAAAGCATTGCACCAGCATAAGGCTGCAACACTTCACCGGTCGCAAAGCTGTCAGCGCCGAGGAGCTTGTCATCGAGCGCGATGCAGGCGGCGAAGTCCTTGGTGGCGCGCTCGAAACGACCCAGTGCGACCAACGCAGTCCCGCGCGAGCCGAGGTTCGCGGCGAGGTCCAGGGAGTCGGTGCGATTCAACTGCACTAGTCGCGGAATCAGCGAGTCGTAGGCGGCCACCGCTCCCGGCAGGTCACCCGCATCGATGCGCAGCCCCGCAATCCGGAGCAGCGAGAGGATCGGATCGTTCGGTGCGTACCCAGGCTGCGTCCGATAGATGGTCGCCAGCCGCACGTACAACGATTCCGCTTCCGCAGTGCGCCCATCCTGCCGAGCAAGGTTCGCCAGTTCCCACATGGCGTCGGTCTGGTTGCGCGATGGCTGGCTGCCGTCGTGCTGGCGGAAGTAGTCGTACGCCGCCTGCAAGAGCGGTCGTGCCTTCTCGTGCTGCTCCATGTTCTGCAACGTGGAGCCGACCGACAACTTCACCGACGCCAGCAAGTCGGGCTCGCGAATGAACGCGGAGTCGATCATCGGGATCGCTCGATCGAGTGCCTCGACCACCGTCAGCGCGCGGCCCCCTTCACGGGGCGTGGCCTGTGCGAACACCTGCTGGAAGAACTCGGCCACCCGTTGTGTGCGTGCCTGCTCCACCCGTGCCCGATCGCGTTCGGTGCGCGCCACCGACGCCTGCCGGATGCTGACCACCGTGCCGGCGATCAGCGCCACCACGCCCACCGCAACACCAGCCACTGCGAGTCGATTGCGACGGATGAAATTCCCTGTGCGATAGCCGAGTGTGTCGGGCTGTGCGCGCACTGTCCGCCCTTCCAGCCACCGTTGCAGGTCGCGCCCTAGTTCCTCGGCACTGGCATAGCGGCGATCGGGTTCGGGCCGCAACGCCATCATCACGATCGCGTCCAGTTCTCCTTGCAACGAACGACTCACGCGTCGGCGCGCCGATGCGTCGGCGGTGACCGGTGCGGCATCGTCCGCATCAGCCAGTCGGCGGCTCGGCAGCGCCGGTGTGCTTTCACTGGCGGACAACGCATTGGGGCGAAGCCCGGTCAACAATTCGTACAACACGACACCCAGCGAGTAGATGTCGGTGGCGGTCGTGAGTGGCTTGCCGGCGCGTTGTTCAGGGCTGGCGTACGCCGCAGTCATGGGCGCGGGACCGAACTCGGTCAGCGCGTTTTCGCTGTCGTCGGTGAGCTTGGCGATCCCGAAGTCGAGCAGCTTGAGCGTGCCGTCGGCCGCCACCAGCATGTTGGCTGGCTTGATGTCGCGGTGCACGATCAGGCGCTCATGCGCGTACTGCACGGCGCTGCAGGCCTGGCGGAAGATCTGCACGCGCGAGCGAAGATCGAGCCCGCGTGCATCACACCACCGATCGATGCGTTCCCCCTCCACGTATTCGAGCGCGAACCAGGGGCGACCGTCCTCGTCCACACCGCCGTCGAGCAGTGCCGCGATGTTGCGGTGCTCGAGCCTCGCGAGGATGCGACGCTCGGCTTCGAAGCGCGGGATCAGTGCGCTGTCGGTGGCCCCACGTCCCACCATCTTCAGCGCGGCGCGCTTGGTGAATCCGCTGTCGTCGCGCACGGCTTCGAAGACGGCGCCCATGCCACCTTCGCCGATCAGCCGGATGATGCGCCAGGCGCCGATTCGTTGTCCGGCCGTGGGACGAGGGCCGATGGTGGTGGCGCCGTCGGAGGTGATGGTTGGTGCGCGCTCGAATCGACCCGCGGCACCAGCATCGGCGGCCAGAAGCGAGCGCACTTCGCGCCGCACGTCGTCATCCTCGATCGCGCCGATCTGCGCTTCGCGCTCCGCGGTGGAGAGTGCGAGCAGGTCGCCGAAGATCGACGAGACCTGCGCCCAGCGTTGTGCGTCGATCGCCATGATGATGCGATCGCCTCAGGCGTCTGGTGCGAGTTCGCGTTGCAGCCAGGCACGCGCCACCGCCCAGTCGCGATAGGCCGTGGCCGGCGAGATACCGAGCAACTCGGCCGCTTCGTCGAGCGTGAAGCCGGCGAAGTAGCGCATCTCGACCAGCTTTGCCTGACGTTCATCGAGCAGCGCCAGTCGTTCGAGCGCTTCGTGCACACCGAGAATTTCGTCGCTGTCGGAATCGGCGGCGATCGGTGCCGCTTCGTCGAGTGTGACCTGTTGATCGCGGGACCGCTTGCCCGCCGTGCGCCGACGTGCGTGATCGACGAGGATGCGGCGCATCGCTTGCGCGGCGATGCCGAAGAAGTGCGATCGACCGCGCCAATCGACCGCACGCTGGTCGACGAGCTTGAGGAAGGCCTCGTGCACCAGTGCGGTGGCACCGAGGGTGTGCTCGTCGCGCTCGCGTCGCAATTGGGACGCGGCGAGGCGCTTCAACTCGTCGTAGATCACCGGGAGCAGGTGATCCATGGCCTGCGGTTCGCCGTTGGCGAGGGCCGCGAGCAGCCGAGTGACGTCGGAATCGGTCCGATCCAAGGGAGGCCTGGGCAGCGTGAAGGCGGCGGTACGGATCAGCACGTTCCGTGGATGAGACGGCCGCGTCAAGCGGTGGGGCTCGATCGGCCGGCGAGTCGGGGTGGCGTGTGCGTTCCGGGCGTAGTGCTCCATGCCGGTTCACGCGCAGAAACATCAGGCAAGCTCTCACCGGCGCGGGTGCCGGGGCGCCCGAGCGCGGCGTGACGAGGTGGAGCCTCACACGTCATTGGCCACTGAGTGGATGTGTCTGGCTGGCGCGACGTGCTGGACCGGTCACCAGAAGGGCGGGGTTCGGCCCTCAGGGCCTCCCCCGCTTGTGACGCCACCATACGTCACGCGTCTATGGATGAGTTCGCTGGACAACACCTGGTACGACCCGCTCGGTACCCCACCCGGTCCGACGCGAGCAACAGGGCAGGATCTGAGGGTCGTGATCGACCGTTCAGCGACAACGAGTTCTTCGTGTGGAGGGGCGGGTGGGCCCTGAAGCACGTTCAGCCCCCGGTGAGCGACGGCTTGCCGGGGGCACCTCGTTTTTTCGATCCGAGGATCGGGCCGAGGAATGGCAGCGAGTCTGTCAGGCGCACCTCGCGACGATGTTCGGATCGCCTGCATCGGCAAGCGAACTGTGCGACAGTATTCGCGGCGTACTCGGCGTCAACGCCTGCGCGCCATGCGTCGGCGGCGGATACATTCGTCGCATGACGACCGCACGACCCCGGATCGCGTTTCAGGGAGCGCCCGGCGCCTTCAGCGAAGATGCCATTCGTGTCTTCTGGGGCCCCGACACAATCCCGATCGCCTGCACCACCTTCTCAGCGATGCTCGAGGCGGTCCGATCCGGCTCGGCGGATGGCGCTGTGCTGCCGGTCGAAAACATGGTCGTCGGTCCGATCACCTCGGCGCTCGATGCACTGGATGATTTCAGTGACGGCCTGAATCTCGGCGGCACTACCGACATCCCGATCGTGCACGCGTTACTCGGTGTCCCCGGTTCGACACTGGAAGGCATGAAGGTGGTGACCAGTCATCCCGTCGCGCTGGCGCAGTGTCGTCGATTCCTGCAGGCGTTCGGCGCCAGGACAGAACCGTTCTATGACACGGCGGGCGCGGCGAAGATGGTCAGTGAGAAGGGCGATCGTACCATTGCGGCCGTCGCCGGCCACAGCGCCGCGATCCTCTACGGCCTGACGATCCTGTCCGACGCGATACAGGACGAGCCGGAAAACTGGACGCGATTCCTTCGCATCGAGTCGGGCGGGTAGCGTCGCATGATGCGCGTGACGCCGTAAAAAATGAGCGCGCCAGAGGTCTCTGTGGCGCGCTCATCGTCTTTGGTCAGTCGAGCCGAGCTAGCGCCTTGGCCCCGGCCCATCACTGCTGGCGCTGTCTGCCTTGCGACGCTCTTCCATTCGCTTCCGCGTCGCTGCGGACTTCACGCGCTGCTCCGGCGTGAGGATCGAGTCGAATGCGATACGCATCTGATCGCGCAGGGAATCGAGCTGCGGACCGACATGACTGCGAATCGAGTCCAGTTGCAGTTCGCGGCGCGCGAAGAGCTTGTCGACTGCCACGGCCTGCGTTGGTGTGAGCGAAAGGTCTTCGGTGATGCGTTTCACGATGCGCGCCCGCATTCTGTTGCGGCTCGCGGTGTCGACCGGTTCCGAGATCATGCCGAACGGACCGCCGCCCCCGCCACCGCCGCGGCGCGCGCCACCGCGGTCATCGTATCGTCGATGGAGCAACTTGCGCTCGATCCCGATGCCGACCGCTATGCCAACCGCCAGCATGGCCACCACTGTCAGGATGGCCATCATCCGCGAACGCGGTGTGGTCATTGCGATTCCGACTCCGCCGCGCTGGACGCGACGGCGTCGTTCGCGATGAGGTGGTGCGCGAGGCCACTGCTGCCATCCGACTCGAGCGCGCTGAGGAGCGCGGCCGGATCGCTGTCGCGCAATTCAGCGTCCGCCAGCATGCTCGGCTCGGCCGACTTGAGCACCAGGGCGGCGAAGATCGCGGCCGCGGCCGCCAATGGCAGTGCGACGCGTACCCAGGCTGCCAGCATGTCGGCAGTGGATGTGCGCGCACTCCGCCGCCGCGCCGCCAGCGGGAACGCTGCCTGCGACATGATGCGCGCCTGCATCGCGGCAAAGTCGGTGCGCGGTGCACCGCCGTCGCCACGCCGCAGGACGGCGTCGAGTCGCGGATCGTGTACTTCCATTCCTGGTTCCATTTCGTGCTTCAGATCCCTCGAGTCCAGAGACTCGTCGCGCGGGTCGATCGTCATTCATCCTCTCCACCGTCACCGAGCCACGCGTGCAGCTGCGTCCGCAGCGCCTTGCGAGCCTCGTGCAAATGCCATCGGGCCGTTCCTGCCGGTATCTCCAACACCTGCGCCGCCTCCGTTGGCGTGAACTCCTCGAACGTCACCAGCTCGATCAGCTGGCGTTGCACCGGAGGCAGTGTCGCCAGTGCCAGGTCCACCTCTTCGCGCAGCGCGCCGAGCACCGCCGAATCGGCCGGACCCACCGCCTCACTCACCTCTGCGTCAGACAGCACTTCCGTTTCGCGTCGCTTCGCCGAGCGCTGCTTGTTGATCGCCGTCGTCGCCACGATCCGAAAAAACCAAGGACCAAAGGGCCGTCCGGGATCGCATTGCTCGATCCGTTCCAGCGCCCGCAGAAAGGCATCCTGCACTGCATCTTCGGCATCCTCGCGATGTCGCAGCACGCGCCACGCGATGCGGTAGCCGCGCGGCAGGTGCCGCTGCACGAGTACCGCGTACGCCGCCGTGTCGCCTTGCTGCACCCGCTCCACCAGCCCGGGCTCGTCGGCATTGCTGTCGGCGGGCGGACCAGTGCTCAAACCAACCGAGGTCATGAAGCCAGTGTAGAAGCGCCACAGTGGCGCGATCGATAAGGGGGGAGACGTTTGGTGCAGCCGTCTCTGTGAGTGCATACACGGTCGCCCGGGGGGGCGTTGGCGTCCAGCGGGCGCCGGTTATTCGTCAGGCGAGGATGCGGTGTGCAAGGGGCGGCGGGTGCCGCCTCTCCCGGAGCAACGCAGCGCGCGCCCGACTGGCCGCCGCTGCGGAAATCTTCCAGGGAGGCGGTATGTGGCGTCGGGGACTGGTGGTCGTGGCGGTGCTGAGCGCGTGCAGCCGGGGATCGGACGAGTCGGCGCCACGAAGTGCGATGGTCGCCTCGGGCGGGGCACCGGTCGAGCGGGGCGCCTCGGAGAGCATGTCAGACGCGGCGGCGCCCCAGCAGCGCGCGATTGCCGCAGGCTTCGCCACCCCCAGCGCGGCCGCGCCGACCGCCCCGGCCGTGCAGCGCATGATCGTGCGAACGGCGGACATCTCCCTGCAGGTGAGCGACGTGCGCCGGGCGACGCAGCAGGTGGCCGATGCAACCCGCGAGGTGGAGGGGTTTCTTGGCGCATCGCGACTTTGGCGCGAGGGGGAGCTGGATCGCGCCAGCATGACGGTGCGGGTGCCGGCGGCGAAGCTCGACGCGACGCTGGCGCGGCTGCGCGGGATGGCCGTGCGGGTCGACAACGAGTCGGTGACGGGTGAGGATGTGACGCGGCAGGCGGTGGACCTCACGGCGCAGCTGACCAACCTTCGGGCGACCGAGACCGAGTTGCGGGCGCTGCTGGTGACGGTGCGCCAGAAGACGCAGAAGGCGTCGGACGTACTGGAGGTGCACACCGAGTTGTCTCGGGTACGGGGGGAGATCGAGCAGCGGACCGCAGAGTTGCAGTCGCTGACGCAGTTGGCGGCCCTCTCGACGATTACCCTCGACCTGCGCCCGGACGTGGTCGCGACGCCGATCGCATCGGCCACCTGGCAGCCCCGCGGTGTGCTGCGCGATGCGACGCGCGCCCTGCTCGCGACATCACGCTCGCTGGTAAATGGATTGATCTGGGCCGTGGTCTATGGCGGGCCGATGGTGCTGCTGGTGGGTGGACTGGTGTTTGTCGCGCGCGCCCTGCGCTCGCGACGCACACCTCGCGAAACACGCGTGGCGTAAGCGATTCGTCGTAAACGGTTGGCGCCGACGGCCGGAGTGGGCTGCCTGGTAGATCGCGAACGGCGGGGCAGGCCAGAGGGGGTTATTCTCCGTCCCATGTACCCACCCCGGACGCCGACGCCACCCCTCATGGGCACGACGTGATACCTGAGGCTCCGCCGCGATCACTGCGTTTCGAGTACTCGGACACGCGTCGATGGGTGCTGATTGGAGCCGTGATCGGCACCGTCGCGTATCTCGTGCTCGCGCTGGTCAGCCTCGCCGATCCGACGCGCCAGCAGTTGCCATTGATCCTGGCGGCGATGATGTGCGCCGTTGGCGCGCTGCTCGCGCATCAGGGGCGCGTCTTCCAGGGTGGTCTGGTCGGTTTGTTCGGCGTGTGCTGCGAGGTGAACTACGGAATACTCACCGCCACGCAGTTCCCCAGCCCGTCGCTGCTGGCGACCGCGCCGGTGGTGGTCGCTGCAACGCTGCTGCTGCAACCACGTCACGCAACCATCCTCACGGTTTCCGCCCTCGTCGTCACATGGCCGGTGGTGCTTCTTTCGCCGCCGATCCAGGCTAGCGGTGTCACGCCGAGTGTCATCTACTGGCTCGTCGCCCATGCTGTGATCACCAGTGCGGTGTGGGGGCTGGTCACGATCGAACTCTCGATTCTCGATCGCGCCTTCGTGGAAGTGGTACGCAAGGAACGCGAGTTGTCGGAAACGATCAGCAGCGCGCCTGACGGCATCCTGGTCGTCGATGCCAACGATCTGGTGCAGATTGCCAATCCGGCGGCGATCCGTCTGCTTGGCCTACCGCTCGCCGAGTGCATTGGACGGCGCATCTGCGCGGTGCTGACCGCCGCTGACGCGCGCGGCGACGTGGCGACCGGTTTCGACATCCACGATACCGGCGAGCGTCCCCTTGCCTGGTCATTGCATCGCATCGACGGCACGACGGTGGAGCTCGAGGTCACATGGCGCACCATGGACAGCGGCCGGCGACAGCTCGTGCTGCGCGACCTGTCGGAGCGTATCAGCGCCGAGCAGACGCGACGCGAGATGGAGCTGCAACTCGCCCATTCACAACGGCTCGAAGCCGTGGGCCAGCTGGCGGGCGGGATCGCACATGACTTCAACAACATCCTCACCATCGTCGGCACATCGGCGGAGGTGCTGCGCGCCGAGTTGCGCGATGAACGAGCGTCACCACTGCTGGATGAGATCCTTGCAGCGCAGGAACGCGGCGCAACGTTAACCCGTCAATTGCTGGCGTTTGCGCGGCGTGAGGTGGTGCATCCGCGTGTCTTCGACCTGTCGGCCCAGGTGTTGAGCCTGCGACGCTTGCTGCAACGCGTGGCCGGCGAGCAGGCGCGGATTTCCTGTGACGTGGAGCCGGACTGTCGCATCCGCGCCGATGTGGGTCAGCTGGAACAGACGCTGGTGAACCTCGTCAGCAATGCGCGGGACGCGATGCCGAACGGTGGTACTTGTACGCTGACGGTCGTGCGCATGACCAACGATGACGGTGAAACGTGGGTGCGGCTGCGCGTGCGGGACGAAGGGGTGGGCATGGATGCCGCGACACAGGCGCGTGCCTTCGAGCCATTCTTCACCACCAAGCCACGCGGTCGAGGGACGGGACTTGGCCTGGCCGCTGTTCACGGCATGGCGATGCAAAGCGGTGGCCGCGCCGACATCGAGTCCTCACCATCGCGCGGGACATCGGTGATTCTCGAGTTTCCGTTCGCCAACGCACCCTCGGCGATCCTGGCGGTGCAACCTGCGGCGGCGTTTGCCGGTGGCGGCGCCACGATCCTGGTGGCGGAAGACGACGACGGCACACGCGCCACGGTCGCCCGCATCCTGCAGCGCCTCGGCTACACCGTGCTCCTCGCCCCCGACGGGTTGCAGGCGTTGCGGATGGCCGAGGCGAACGCCGGACAGGTCGACCTGCTGGTGACCGACGTCATGATGCCTGGGCTGAGCGGGCCGAAACTCGCGGCGCGACTGCACCAGCAGATGCCCGGCCTCCCGGTCCTGTTCATGTCGGGATATCCCGAAGATGCGTTGGAAGAGGTTCGTGGGTTGAACATCGAGACCGACTTCCTTGCCAAGCCCTTCACCAGCGCGGCGATGGCCCGGCGCGTTGCGCTCAAGCTCGGCGTGGCACTGTCCGTGACACCGCCCGACGCGCCGCCCGCCACCTAGCCCTCGCGGCGATACGCTCGGCGCCCCATTTCGGGGAGCCGCTTTGGCAGCCGGCGAGCCTGCTGTCGAAACAGCGATCTGGTTTCAGGTGTTACGATTGCGGAGTGGCGCGCCAGAGGGCGTGCCCCGCACCTCGTTTCCGGAGTGTTCGTGTCGCTGCGCCGCCTTCCCGTCTACATCCTGGCCGATGTTTCCGGCTCCATGCGAGGTACGCCCGTCGAGAGCGTCAAGGCCGGCATTCGCCAGTTGCATCGGGACCTGCTCACCGATCCGCAGGCCGTCGAGAGTGCCTACCTGAGCGTGATCACGTTCGCCGATGTCGCGATCCAGGTGGTGCCGCTGACGGAGGTGAGCAGCTTCATCCCGCCCGAGATGGACGCCAACGGGCAAACGAACTACGGCGACGCGCTCCGTGTGCTGCTGGAGTGTTTCGAGATGGAGGTGGTGCGCACGACCGCCGAGCAGAAGGGTGACTGGCGGCCGCTGGTGTTCATCCTGTCCGATGGCGCACCGACCGACACGGCGTGGCCACAATACGCGGGTGAACTCCGCAACCGGCGGCCCGCCAACATCATCGCCGTGGCCTGCGGTGATCACGCCGACCTCGTGGCGCTGCGCGAGACCACCGACACGGTGATCCAGATGCGCGACATGTCGCCGGACGCCTTCCGTGCGTTCTTCAAGTTCGTCTCGGCGAGTGTGAAGACGACCAGCGCCAAGGTGGGGTCGATGGGTGACGGTGGCGCAATCACGTTGCCGCCGCCGCCGCCGGGCATCACGATCATTCCCTGACCGGTGCCTGCAGCGTCGGGAGGAGAGGACGTCGCCGTGCCAACGGACTCGTTGGAGTTCACGCCGACGGTCGATGCGGATGCCGCGCAGGTTCCGGCATCGTGGAGTGCGCGCGATCCGGAGAGCGCGTGGAGCCCCGAGGTGATCGCCGCCCGGCTCGACGCGCGCTGGATCGCTGAGGTCTCGGTCGAGCCACGACTGCTGCAGCTGCAGGCGGGTGACTGGCAGGTGCTGGGCG
Organism: uncultured Gemmatimonadaceae bacterium; assembly: GCA_963740355.1. Lineage (GTDB taxonomy): Bacteria > Gemmatimonadota > Gemmatimonadetes > Gemmatimonadales > Gemmatimonadaceae > JACMLX01. The sequence goes on along the minus strand of CAVUDW010000003.1, from coordinate 1,430,949 downwards.
CCAGTGTGCGCGGCAAGTCGCACGCGCATCGTGGCGAATATCGCGATGACGCGATCGCTGCGCTGTCGCGCGATGGGCTGCTGGTGCTGGCGGTGGCAGATGGTGCGGGGTCGAGTGCCCTGAGCCGCATCGGGGCTGCGGTGACAGCACAGCTGGCGGTCGACAACACGCATCGGCGATACATGGCCGGCGCGAGCGATGCATCGCCGGTGTCGCGACTCGGCACGGCGATGGCGCACGCGGTGCATGACGCGGCGATGCGCTTGCACGAACTGGCAACTGCCGGCGAGGTCTCTCCGTCCTCGCTCCGCACGACGGTTTTGCTGGTCGCAATCCTCGATGACCTGATGCTCGTGTCGCAGGTTGGGGATGGGGCGGTGCTGGTGCAGCGCACCGATGGATCGGTGGCGCGAGTTGGTGCAATGCGGGAAACGGGATGGGCGGGGGAAGTCACCTGCTTCGTGCCGGACGCGTGTGCGATGACGCAGGCGGCAGCATTGCGACAGGTGCGTGCGTCCGACGTCGCGTTGATCGCGCTGATGACCGACGGCGTGGACGATCCGTTTCATCCGCTGGAACAGACCGGCGCCGCGCTGGTGGAGCAGTGGCGCCATGGCACCGCGACGCCGATCGGAACGGCGCGGCAGCCAGTGGCGCCATCGGTGCTTGGAGAGGCGAGCGCCCTCTTGCAGTGGCTGGGCTTCGAGCAACGCGGCGAAGTTGACGATCGCTCGCTGCTGTTGGCATGGCGCGGTGCGGACGTGAAGCGATGAGTGCGAGCGCGGCACGGATGGCAGCGGTGACGGTGCACACGACCGATGGGCGGACGCTGACGCTGCGTCCCACGCCGCTGGCCAGCGGGGCGGAGAAGGTCGCGTTCCTCACGGTGGATGGGCGTGAAGTGGTGGCGTTCTACTTCGGTGCCTTGCGCGATCGTACCGAGCGGCTGGAACGTCTGCGTCGCATCGTCTCGAGTTATGATCCGACACGAGGCGCGGGTGCCGCCTACTGGCGCGATGCCTTCTGCTGGCCGACGGGCATCGTCGATGGTGCACAGGCTGCGCCGGCCGACTTCGCCCGCGCCCATTCGCTGGCGCAGCCCACACTTGGCGTCGTGATGCCAGTGTATCGCAACGTGTTCTTCATGCAGGACCGCTTCGGCAACCGGGTCGAGAAGGAAGTGCGCTGGTTCACCGGGAGAAAGGCGGGTGCGCTGATCCCCGATGTCGAGAAGGGATCGCTGCTGACGCGCCTGCAGGTGTGCATGCGCCTCGCGCGCTCGGTGCGACGATTGCACTTCGCAGGCCTCGCACACAGCGACCTGTCGAATCGCAACGTGCTGGTGGACCTGCGCGGCGGCGACGCCTGTGTGATCGATATCGATGCATTGGTGGTGCCGGGCCTGGCGCCGCCGACGGTGCTTGGCACGCCGGGGTACATGGCGCCGGAGGTCGTGGCCGGCACCGCGCTGCCGTCGATCGAGACCGACAAGCACGCGCTGGCCGTGTTGTTCTATGAGCTGTTGCTGCAGCGACATCCATTGCGCGGGACGCTGGTGAACAGCACTCGCAGTGCTGAAGAGGATGAGCAACTGTCGATGGGCCGCAAGGCGCTGTTCGTGGAGCACCGCACGGATCGCCGCAATCCGTCGGATGTGCCAATCACGGTGGCCGTCGAGGCACTGGGGCCGCACCTCGCGCCGCTGATGCGGCGCGCGTTCGAGGACGCGCTGCACGTGCCTGCGAAACGCCCCGACGCAGTGGAGTGGGAAGAGGCGCTCTATCGCACGCTGGAGCGCATCATGCCGACGCCATCAGGTCGTGGGTGGCTGATCGTGCCGGACAGTGGCGCGCTGGTCGATGCCTGGAGCGGCGAAGTGGTGCATCGCGCAGTGCCGATGTTGCGTGCCGGTCGGGGTACTGGCAACGCGTGGCGCGACGATGGCATTGCGACGGCACTGTTCCACCATCGCACGCTGCATCAATGGCATTTCGACACCGATGTGCGGCCGCGCGAAGAGGTACCCCGTGACGCGGTGGCGTACACCAGTTTCCACGAAGGGGTGTGGTGGTTGGTGAACCTCACCGAGCGTGAATGGCACACGTCGTCGGGGCAGGTGATCGGGCGCAACGCCCCGGTGCAGTTGGTGGACGATCTCGAGATCGCGGTCGCCTCACGCGCTGATGGCGGCGCAGGCCGCACATGGCGCGTCAGCATGAGGACCAGCTAGTGGCCACGCCGCTGGATGTGCGTGCCGGCCTCGCGGCGGAATTGAAGCGGCTCGTGCGCGACCCGTCGGAATGGCCGCTGAAAGACCGGCGCCGCTTCCGCAACCTGCTGCTCGATGCGGTGAGCAGCGACGCGATGCCGGTAGCCGAGTTGCTGCTGCGGGCGTATGACGACGGAATGCTGCGCCAACTTCCCGATCGTTCGGCGAGTCGGCAGGTGTGGGACGCGGCGGCGGCGCGCCTTGCCGGCGACTTGCAGGTGCAGCGCTTCGTGGAACCGGGGATTGCCCGTTTCGTGGCAGATGCGTGGACGAATGCCCTCGGACCAGATCCGGTCCCGGTCGCACGCGTCGCGACGCCACGCCCAGTGATCGCGCCACGACAGCAGCCACGGCCCACCACTGGTGCGCCGATGCCTTCCACTCGTCCGCCAACTACGGCGGCGCAGCCGAGCGCGGCATCACTGAAGGCGTATCGCCAGACGAACAGCTTGATGCTGGGCATGGGCGTGGTCTTCACCGGCCTGGTCGCGTTTGCATTCTGGGACACGAACCGTCGCGCCGAGCGAGCGAGTGAATCGCCCGCTGCTGCTACGCGACCGTCGACAGCCGCGCCAACGCGCCAGCCGGTGCTGCCAACACCCGAGCCTGGGCGGTTCGATGTGCAGGTGCCGCGCGTGGCCGCCAGCGACGCTGGCACGGGCTCGCCTGCATCGTCTCCGCCGACTCCGGCTGTCGCGGTAGCGGAGGCGTCAGGCATCGCACCAACGCCCGTCTCACCGGCCGCACGCGACAGCGCCCGCTCGACGCGCGACTCGGCTGCGCCCGTAGTTCGTGCGCCGGTGACGGTCGCTCCCGCCTCGCCGCGTACTGCCGACGACATCGTGATGCATGCGGGGCGCGTGATCGAGGGGCGCGTGCTGAGTGTGCGACAGCAGACGGTGATCGTGAAGGACGGCGATTCCGGTCTCGAGTTCGAGATCGCGAAGTCCGACATCGACCGGATCGTGACGCGCGACGGTCGCACGATGCGTTTTGGCGACGACAACGCGCCGCTGCTGGGTGATGACGGCGCCCTCGCCCCGATCTCGTTTGCGGGACGCTATCGGGTGCGCTATGCAGAGCGGTGGGGCGCCGAACGTGCGCCATGCCGGGACGTCGCGCGCACGTTCGCACCGGGCACCGACCTGGTGCTCCGACATTTGCGTGGTGCGCCGATGATGAAGATGGAGTTCCTCAACGGCCAGAGTTTCAACGCGTCGGTCCGCAGCGATGGACTGTTCGAATCTGGCGTCGACGTATCACCGGTGCGCGGGCCGTCGAACTCGTTCGTCACGGTGCGTGTCGCGGGCCGTATCAGCCGCAGTGGCGCCGTACAAGCCGTGACTCGCCTCACCGCGTCTGCGGCGGACGGCAGCGTCGTGTGTGATCTCGCGCTCACGACGACCGGCGACCGCGTACCCTGATCCTCCGCGCTCCTCCGCGATCCCCCGCGTGACCCTGCGTGATCCTCCGCGACGCTGCGCTTACGCCTGACGGTCCACACTCGCTCACGCGGAGCCGCGGGGGACGCGGAGCCGCGGGGAAAAGCGCTGGACGCCTAAGGCGGCGGAGGGGTCAGTCGCGGGCGGAAGAGCAACGGCATTTTTGGGGGGCTGCGCGTCATTGCCATGGTCGGTGCGCAATCGTTTCTATCGCGGTCACTATGCAGCGGAGGCGAAAGCAGTTCCCCTGTAGTTAAACCTCCGAGCCACGCAAACGATGGCCACCGCGCGCGAACCTCCGCGGCTCCGCGGTCCTCCGCGCCTCCGCGTGAGTAAGTGTGGACCGCCGGGCGAAAGCGCAGCGTCGCCGTTCGCTTGTTTGCTCGGCCACGAAAGGCGGGTCAGCGCACGGTCAGCACGCCGTGCATGTTGAGGCTGCGATGGGGCGCGCAGTAGAAGAGGTAATCGCCGTGGGGCAGGCCGGTGGTGCTGATCACGAACGAGGAGTCGACGACGGTGATGACGGGGGCGGCGAGGTCGCGGCCGCCGACCTGGGAGAGGTTCGCGATCAGCTGCGCGCGGGCGTTGGACGGGATGAACTTCTCGTCGAAGGCCACGTTGTGCGGAACGCCGCTCACCATCTGGAACAACACGCCGTCGCCTTCGGCCACCGTCAGGTAACTCGGCTCGAAGCGGTAGCCCTCGTTGTCCATCAGCATCATCACGCGATGCACCACGCCACGCGTCGGCCGAGCCGCGGGGCTGATGCGGGTGATCGCGCGTGGTGCCTCGGACGGCGGTGCGTCAGACGGTGGTGCGGGCGCAGCGGCGGCGCGCGAATCGCACGCCGCTGCCAGGCAGAGCAGTGCCGTCAATGCGGCACGACGCATGTCAGACCGGTGGCGCGGGGAACAGGCCGTCGACCGAGAGATACCGCTCGCCCGTGTCGTAGCAGAACGTCAGTACACGCGCACCGTCGGGCATCGTCGGCAGCAGCTGTGCGATCGCGGCCAGTGATGCACCGCTGGATGCGCCGATGAAGATGCCTTCCTCGCGCGCCGCGCGCCGTGCGAAGTCGAACGCTTCCTCTTCCGTCACCTGCACCGTGCCGTCGAGTGTGGCCGTGTGGAGGTTGTTGGGGATGAAGCCAGCGCCGATGCCCTGTAACCGATGCGGGCCCGGTGCGCCGCCGCTGATGACCGGGGACTTCGCCGGTTCGACCGCCAGCGTCTTCAGGTTCGGCATCGTCTGCTTCAGCACTTCACTCACGCCGGTAATGTGGCCACCCGTGCCCACGCCGGTGATCAGGTAGTCGAGGCCTTCGGGGAAGTCCGCAATGATCTCGCGCGCCGTCGTCCACTTGTGGATCTCGATATTGGCCGCGTTGTCGAACTGCTGCGGCATCCAGCCGTTCGGCGTTGCCGCGAGCAGTTCGTTGGCCTTCGCGATCGCGCCCTTCATGCCCAGCTCGCGCGGGGTGAGCTCGAACTCTGCGCCGTACGCCAGCATGATGCGCCGGCGTTCGACCGACATGCTCTCCGGCATCACGAGGATCAGCCGGTAGCCCTTCACGGCCGCCACCATCGCGAGTCCGATGCCCGTGTTGCCGCTGGTCGGCTCGATGATGACCATGCCCGGCTTCAGCACATCGCGGCGCTCCGCATCCTCGATCATCGCCATCGCGATGCGATCCTTGATGCTGCCGCCCGGGTTCGCGCGTTCCAGCTTCATCCAGACGTCGACGCGTGTGCCGAAGAGGCGCGCGAGATGCACGTGCGGCGTGTTGCCGATGGTCCCGAGAATGGAGGCTGCGCGGCTCATATTTCGAACTCCAGTGGATAGTCATCGCGGAGCCGTTCGTCGGGCACCGCATGGGTCACGATCGACCCGGGTGGTACGCTGTGTGTGAGCCAGACGTTGCCGCCGATCACACTTCCCCTGCCGATGACGGTGCGTCCGCCGAGGATCGTCGCATTGGCGTACACCGTCACATCATCCTCGATCGTCGGGTGTCGTTGTACACTCGCCAGCGCCTTGTTGACTCGCAATGCACCAAGCGTCACCCCCTGATAGAGGCGAACGTCATTGCCGATGCGGGCGGTTTCGCCGATGACGATGCCGGTGCCGTGGTCGATGGCGAAGCGATCGCCGATGGTGGCACCTGGATGCAGGTCGACGCCCGTGCGTTCGTGGGCCCACTCAGTGATCAGGCGCGGCATGATCGGGACCCCAGCGCGCCAGAGCGGCTGGGCCACCCGGTGGCAAATGGTGGCGAGGAAGCCCGGATAGGCCAGAAACACCTCGTCCACGCTCTGGGCCGCCGGATCCATCTGATACAGCGCGTCGGCGTCGGCGTACAAACGGATGCGGATGTCAGGGAGGGCGGCCATCAACTCGTCCGCCACCGCGCTGGCACGCTCGTCGTCACTGAACAGGGCACGCAACAGGTCCTGCAGCGTCGATGCCACAGTGTCGTACTCTCGGCGCACCCCGAAGACGTCCTGACTGGCGCCCGGCGGCGCGGCGTGCGGGAAGAGCAGGGAGAGGACGCTGCGCATCCAGTCCCGCACCGTCTCATGCAGGCGCGCTGGGAGCGGATAGGCCGCGCGGGCGTCTGTCAGCTGGGCCAGGAAGGCCGAAGTATTATGTGGCACGGAGCCCAAACTATATCCTGTTTCAATTGGTTTACGGTCCCGCTCGCTGGCCCAAGCATTGCGCTATTGATCTGGGAATCCTCTCTCAATCGTACCCAATCGCATGTCTCAGCTCGACGAAAACGTCATTAGTGCCCGGCTGGGCGAACTCATCGCCGATGCGCGGTTCGCTGATGCGCTCGAGCTGCTGGACCGCTCGCTGATCCTTGGCCCGGGTGACGCCTGGCTTCACGGCATGCGGGCGCTGCTCCTGCTCGAGACCGGCGATACCACGGGCGCCCTCGCGGCCAGCGCAACGGCCGTGCAGCAAGCCCCGATCGCCGCCTTCGCCCACTGGACCCGCGGCGTGGTGCTGCTGCGCGCGAACATCCTCCCGGGTGCCCAGCGTGCGGCTGAGCGGGCCGTCGCACTCGATCCGGAAGAATCGGATACACATGTGCTGCTCGCGCGCGTCTACCTGCAGAAGGCACAGTGGGAAGCGGCGCGCGCTGCGGTGGCGGATGCTGCATCACATGGCGCCGACGAAGAGGAGTTGCTGCCGCTGCGCGCGGCGATCGCGGCGGGCAAGGGACTCGACGTGCGTGCCGGCGACACATGGCGCACCTTCGCGAACAGTTATCCGGCCAACGCCCTCGCGCGCACCGGGCATGCGTGGACGCTGCTGGAGACAGGCGACGTGAAGGGGGCGCACGCCGAGTTCGAGCAGGCGCGTGAACTCGACCCGACCAACGCCTGGGCGCTGGAGGGGCTGGTGATCACGAAGTCACGATTGCTGCCTGTGCATCGCCGCTGGTTGTCGGTGTTGTACGGTCGCGTGATGCAGCGCCGAGAAGAGACGATGATGATTGCAGGTGCGGTGCTGTCGTCGGTCGGCCTGGTACTGATGGCGATGGGGCGCTCGGGTGTGCTGCTGCCCGCATTGATCACCGCCGCCGGTGCTGGCCTGCCGATGTTCGACGCCTGGCGTCGCGGGCCAAACAAGCGCTGACGACGCATGCGCCGTAACGACGATCGCGACACCGGCTCAGTGCCGATGTCGCGATCGTCGTTTGGTGCCTGCTGATCGACCAGTGCGCTCTCCCCCGGTGCCGCGGGGCAGGCACATCGGCCGCCAAGCCTCACCGATGCTCTATCGCAGCGCGGTCAGCCCACGATACATGCGCGCTTTGGCGGCATCTCGCGTCGGGCTGGAGCCGATGGACTTCGGCTTCGCGCCCACCCGACCCATCACGTTCCGCAGTGAATGGTTGAACGCCAGTGCGCTCTTCCACTCGAGATTCTCGTCGGTATTGAAGATGATCGACATCGAGATCGACACATCGTCTGCGCCGTTGCGCACGTGATGGCCGGCGACGAAGGGAATGTGCAGCGCCTCGCCCGGCTTGAACTCGAAGTCGGTGCCCATGGAATCAATCTCCGGTGACCAAGGCAGCTTGGTGCTGGTGTAGGCCATGTACAGCTCGGTGTCCGGGGCACTCACCACGCGCTCATCCCACTGGGGGAACACGTGCACGTGCTTCGTGCCGCGAAACTGCATCAGGAAGGTCGAGTTGCGATCGATGTGGAACGGGGTGACGCTGTTCGGTGAGGCGATGAAGAGGTACAACTGCGGGTCGATCGCTTCCCGACTGATCCGCCGCTCCCGGACAATCGAGTTCACGTCCGCGAGCAGGTCCTGAAAGAGGGGCTGGAACGACGGGTCGAGTTCCGGCGACTTCACCATGATGTACGAGTTGCCGGTGCGAATCTCCTCGATCGTCTGCTCCAGCGACCGGTCTTCCGGGCGCTTGCGAAAGGTGCTCTCGAAGTCGTCGCCATTCATCAGCAAGCCCTTCGAATACATCACGTTGGGCTGCGGCAGGGCCGGCAGCACCTTGGCGAGGTTCTCGAGGGAGAGCGCCGGATGACCGAGCAGGTTGTGCCCGAAGCGAAACGCCTCACGGTCAACCTGGTCGATGCGCAGCGACTCGTTAAAGCATTTCAGCATGATTCCCCTGTGATCGGCCCGAGGCCGAAGTGTTGCTGGTGTCTGAGCGGGCATGTGCCTGACGCTCTCAGGAGAACACACGCAACGGCGTGAGGCGGTAACGACGGGCTCACTCCGGCACCAGTACAGTACCTGATGCCGTGTGGTGATGTTTGAAATTCATGAAACATCACACGATCACTGTGTCGTTCATCCCTGTCCCGCCCGGTTGCCCATCTCTCTATGGCCCAGAACCTGAACGTCGCGCTCGTCGGCTACGGCTTCGTCGGCAAGATCTTTCATGCACCGCTGATCGCATCGGTCGATGGCCTCACGCTGCACAGCGTGGTCTCGAGCAACCCGGCTGCGGTGCACGCCGATTTCCCCGCCACGCGCGTCGCGCCCGACTTGTCGGTGGTGCTTGCCGACCCGGCGATCGACCTGGTGGTGATCGCGACACCGAATCCGCTGCACGCGCCGCAGGCGCACGCGGTGCTCGACGCGGGCAAGCATGTCGTCGTCGACAAGCCGTTCACGGTGACGGTGGAGGAAGCCGAGTCGGTGATCGCGCATGCGGAGCGCGCGGGCAAGGTGCTGTCGGTCTTTCACAATCGTCGCTACGACGCCGACTTCGTCACGCTGCGCAGCCTGGTGGCTGACGGAGCGCTCGGCGTCGTGACGCAGTTCGAGTCACACTTCGATCGTTTCCGACTCGAGGTGCGCGATCGGTGGCGCGAGCAGAAGGGTCCGGGCGCGGGCCTCTGGTACGACCTCGCCCCGCACCTGATCGATCAGGCGCTGCGGCTGTTCGGCGTGCCGATCGGTATCACGGCCGACATCTCCGTGCAGCGTGACGGTGGACAGACCGACGACTACTTCCACGCCGTGATGCGCTACGATCGATTGCGCGTGATCCTGCATGCGTCCACGATGATGGCCGCGCATGACCTTCGCTATTCGGTGCACGGCACACACGGCAGCTTCGTCAAGCAGGGGCTCGATACGCAGGAAGACGCGTTGAAGGCTGGCCGCACGCCAGGCGATGCACTCTGGGGCGTGGACAACCGACCTGGCACGCTCACCACCGTCGATGGTGAGCGTACGAGCACTCGACTGGTGCACGGTGATGTCGGCGACTATCGCCGCTACTACGCCGCTGTGCGGGACGCGATTCATGGCACCGGCCCCAACCCCGTGCCGGCCACTGAGGCGCTGCAGGTCATGCGCCTGATCGCACTGGGAATCGAGTCGTCCGAGACGCGGCGAGAAGTGCTGCTCTGAGTCTCCGAGAGCACGACTCGCGCGCGGTGTACGGGCGAGAGCGCCGAGCGATCAGGCCAGTTCGGCCTGCAGTCGCTTGAGGAGCGCCAGGGTGAGGCGAACGCCGTCCGGTTCGGGGGTCTTCTCGCCTTCGTACTCGATGCCGACCCAGCTGCTGAACTTTGCCGCCTTGACGATGCGCATCATGCGCACGTAGTCGATGGTGGTCTCGTTGCCAGCGGCATCGAAGTCGAATGACTTGGCGCTGACCGCCTTCGCATACGGCATCATCTCCGTCACGGCCTGATAGCGGTCGTAGTCGTAGAAGTTGCCGAAGTCGGGCAGGGTCCCCATGCGCGGGTGGTCAACGAGCTTCATCACGCCGACGAGCCAGTCGCCGTGTGACGACAGGCCACCGTGGTTCTCGACGATCACGTTGAGGTTCATCGGCGCGGCCAACTCGGCTAACTTGCGCAGGCCATCGGCGGCGAGCTTCTGCTGCTCCTCGGGTGTGCCTGTGCTCTGTGCGTTGACACGGATGGTGGCGCAGCCGAGTGTCTTCGCCGCATCGAGCCACTTGCGATGGTTGTCGACTGCCTGCTGGCGCTTGGTCATGTCGGGGTCACCGAGCGCACCTTCGCCGTCAACCATGATCAGGTGCTGGTACACCCCCTCGTCCTTCGCGCGCTTGTTCATCTCCGCGAGGTATGCGGCGTCGGTCGCCTTGTCCTTGAAGAAGACGTTCACATACTCGATCGCCTCGATGCCGTACGTGCGCTTGGCGACCTTCGCGAAGTCGAGGTGCTCCATCTCCTTCGCGAACAGTGCCTTGTGAAACGACCACTGGGCCAGCGAAATGCGGAAGGGTGGCTTGGCGACGTGGCGCATCAGCACGGGCAGCGTCGTCGCGGCAAGCGCAGACTGAAGCAGGAAGGTACGGCGTTCCACGGTGCGCTCCGCAGCAGGGAGAAAGGGAAAGTCGACGTCGGGAAATGATGGCTGACAGATTCGTCGCTGCAACGCTGTCGGGCGGCACCCGCGGACGCAAGCAGACGGAGATGCAGCGTGGGGAGGATGGTCAGGTCCGGAACTCGATCATCACCGGACGTTCCACCTGTTCCACGCCGCCGGCGGCCGCGTACATACGCCGCGCTGCCTGATTCGATTCCTCGGTCAGCACCCATGCGCTCTGGCAGCCGAGCGTCGCGGCATGGTCCAGCAGCGCCTGCAGGAGGCGTCGCCCCACACCCTGATCGCGGTAAGTCATCGCAACGCCCACCTCGTTCACGAACAGCTCAGCGGGTTTGTCCGGATGGAGGTAGTGCACGCCACTCGCCATCCCGACTACGCAGGTGCCGTCGAACGCCACGGCCAGGTGGTGTCGCGGGTCGGCAAAGAATTCTTCTCGCCACGCCGGCTCGATCGCGTCATCGAACACGTCGGCGGCGAGATTGTCGAGGAGCCCAGCGTCGTGCGGGCCGAGCATGCGGATCACGATCACTGGGCAACACTCTCGTCGATGCGTGCAGTTCGCGTCGCTGGATGTCAGGAATTGGTCGCGCCGTGGGCCCGCAACAACACATCGACCTCGTCATACCCGGACGGGAACCGCGCGCCCGCGACCGACGCGCCCGCGTCGAGCAGCATGGCCACCGAATCCGGCGCTCGCGAGTCGGTCCAGTAGGAGTCTACGCATGCGCGCACGGCGAGGCTCAATGCGGACCGGCCCGCTGCATCGCGCAGGTTCACATCGGCGCCGCGACCGATCAGGAATCGCACCGTTGCGTGCCGCCCACGCCATGCGGCGATGTGCAGCGCGGTCGTGTGCGCGGCAAGTTCGAAGTACCCGTTCGGGTCTGGATCGGCAGCGTTCACATCGAGGCCGAGATCGAGCAGGCATTCGAGGCCCTCGCTATTGCCGACACCGGCGAAGCGCACCAAGACCTTCGCGCCGCGCTCGCGCAACTGCGGCAGCAGCGTCGGTTCTGCCTCGACCAGCTGGAGCGCACGAGCTCCCTGCTGCCGTGCACAGGCTTCGACCAAGGCGTCGAGTCCATGCAGCGCGACGCTCTGGCCACGGTCATCGAACAACTCCAGCAATTCCTTGCGGCCGGCCCACGCGGCGAGGGCGTAGGGTGTCATGCCTTGATTGGGCCTCGTGGCGTCGGCGCCGTGGTCGAGCAGCAAGGTCACGATCGCTGCCGAGTTGTCGCTGCGGATCGCATGACGCAATGGCGTGGTACCCCAGAGACTTTCGGCATTTGCATCAGCGCCACGTTCCAGCACCAGCTGCATGCCGTCACGATCATGCCAGTCGCTCTTTCGGAGCAGCATCATCGTGAGGGTCTCCGGCGTCACGCGGCCGGAGTCGAGGATGGCGCGCAATGCACGAAGGTCATACCCCTCGGGTGAGTGATACGGGACCTCGTTGTCGTTCGGATCGGCGCCGCGCTCGAGGAGCAGTCGCGTCACCCCTTCGTGATGCGCCACACCAGCCGCGCCATACAGCACACTCTCGAACTCGGGTGCCGGCGTATGGTCTTTCTCGAAGAACCCCGTGTTTGCGCTTGCGCCCGCATCGAGCAACGCGCGTGCGGCGTCAACGAAACCCGCGGAGCGTGCATCGTCGAGGCGCAGGTAGCGTGAAAAACAGAGGCAGGTGAGCGCGTCCCAGCCGTAGGGCGCGCTGGTCGCGGTCGCGAGTGACGGGTTCGCGTCGAGGAACTGCCGAACGGCGTCAGCGTTGCCGAGCGTCGCGGCGACGTAGATGTCATGCGTGGCAAGGTTTGCGTGCGTTGTCAGCAGCGCATCGGCAATCGCCAACGTGCCGCTGGCATGTGATCCCGTGCGCGGTGCGAGGGCGGCGCGGAGGAAGTCGTCGCGAATGCGCGGGGCGGCCACAGCCGCAGCAATGGCGGCGATCGCATCGTCGAGCACGGCGCGCAGTTCCGCATCGGCCGCGATCGCGGCAGCGTCCATTCGGCGACCATCCACCGGTACCGTGACGGCGTCACCGGTCACGACCAGAGTGGACATGGTCTTCAGGATTTCGACTAGCGACGCCGGGCCGAAGCGCGAACTGGTTGATGCGTTGAGCACGCAGATCGGCTTACCCGGCATCTCACTGCTGCTCACGAGCCAGTCGAGCAGGTTCTTGAACGACCCAGCGATCCCGTGCGCGTACTCGGGGCAGGAGATGATGACGGCATCAGCGTCCGCGACCTCGCCGCGCAGTCGTGTCACCGTTGCAGGCTGTGCCATACCCTCCTGATCGAGATCAGGGTTGAAGTGTGGCAACTGCCCGAGGGCATCGCTGAACGTGACGCTCACGTCGGGCGGCGCGACCAGCGCCACGGCGCGGAGCAGCTCTGTGTTGATGGAGCGTGCCCGAAGGCTGCCTGTCAGTGCGAGGAGGCGCATCGCGGGAATGTATCGCGCGATGCACGCCACGCGCTGGTCAGGCCATGGAGGTCCTGCACAATGACAACGGCCTTTTCTCGATCACGTATCGCACACCGGCGCGCACCATGGTGCGTGAATGCCGACCGAGAAATGTGATGACGGAAGAGGCGTGCCCTAGCCGCCGACTCGTGTGACGGCGGCCGGGAATCCGCGAATGAACCCGATGTAGTCAACCGGCGTCGGGGCCAGGCCAGCCTGGCGCAGCAACAGGTTCACCTTGCCGCGATGATACTGTGAGTGGAGGAAGACGTGATGCAGGATGTCACGCGCCGATGTCTCGAAGAGGATACCGGCGCTGTTCGTGTAGGTCACGATGCGATGCAAGTCGGCTTCGGTGAGCGCATCGAGGTGCCGCGCGTATCCCACCTGCACGTCAACCGCGAGTTGCATCAGCTCCGAGAGATTGACGCTCGGCCAGATCGCCGAACGTGGCGCGCGCGATTCGAGACGCGCGAGCCAGCATTCCTCCGAGCCCAGCACATGCGCAAACTCACGCGCCGCCTCGACCGGCAGTTCAGCGGCGCCCGCCAGTGCATCGAGGATGGCATCGTCAGCCCATGCCATGTGATCGCGCAGGTGCCGCAATTCAGTAAGCATCGTTCGTGCTCCGCGCCTCCCGGCGCTACTTCAGGGTACGCTGCCCTTCCGATAGTCCAGCTGTGGCTTCTGCGTGCCGAGCGCTGTGGTGTAGGTGAAGTTCGGCCCGCGACGCCGCACCAACTCCGCCTTGGCGACGTCGATGGTCGCCGGTGACGTGAAGAGGTCGGCACCCGTGAGTGCCATCACCTTCGCGGCCACCATCATGCCCTTCGAGCCGATGCTCATGCCGCCGGCCGCGACCGCTTGCCATGAATGCGCCGCGGTGCCCGGCACCCACGTCGCGGCAGACAACTGCACGGTTGGGACCACCCAGCTCACATCACCGACATCGGTCGATCCCGGATCCGCCTGGTCCAGCACCAGTGGCTTCACACGCATGGAGTTCTCGAGCGGGACCGCCTGGAACGCGGTCGACTTCTGCAGTCGCTCGGCGAAGCTCCGCTCGTCCGGGGTGTAGGTGAAGCCGCCGACACGCTCCAGGGCGCGCTGTTGCACACGCGCCAAAGTCTCGTTCGGTTGAAGCGCATACACCGAGCCGACGAGTTGCAGGTCGAAGGTGGTGCCGGTGCCGAGTGCCGCACCGCGCGCGGCATTCGTGATCCGCTCCCAGATGTCCTGCACGACACGCATGTCGACGTGTCGCGCCACGTAGTAGACCTCGGCCTCGTCGGGCACCACGTTCGGAGCCTTGCCGCCGTTCGTGATCACGTAGTGAATGCGACTGCCGTCCGGGATGTGTTCGCGCAGGTAGTTCGTCATGACGTCCATCACTTCCACTGCGTCCAGCGCCGACCGCCCGCGCTCGGGTGAAGCGGCGGCGTGTGCGCTCAGGCCGTGGAAGCGAAACTTGCCGGAGATATTCGCCATCGAGCGATTGCCGGTGATCGAGTTCTCGTCGCCCGGATGCCAGGCGATCACCGCATCGACATCGTTGAACACACCGTCGCGCACCATGTAGACCTTGCCGGCGCCGCCCTCTTCTGCCGGTGTGCCGATCATGCGCAGCGTGCCTTTGACGTTGTTGGCGATCATCCACTGCTTGAGCGAGATCGCTGCGGCGGTGCTGGCGGTGCCGAACAGGTGATGGCCACAACCATGGCCGGGTCCACCGTTGATGACGGCCGATCGTTCCGGTGTCGCGGCCTGTGAGAGCCCTGGCAGCGCATCGAACTCACCGAGGATCGCGATGACCGGTTTGCCGCTGCCGTACTCCGCCACGAACGCCGTCGGTTCGCCCGCGATGCCTGCCGTCACGGTGAAGCCCGCGCCTTTCAGCTCTGCCTGCAACAACGCTGAGCTCTTGGCTTCCATGTAGCCGACTTCCGCCCATCCCCAGATCTGCTGCGCCACCTGCGTGTAGTGCGCGGCGCCGGCGTCGAGGGTGCTGAGCATTGGCGCCGTATTGGCGGCAGGGCGTGGCAGTTGTGCGACCACCGGCGTGGCCACGAGGGCCGTCAGAGCGCAGAGCCGGCCAACGGAAGGGAATCGAAGCATTGGGCACCGGGAGGAGGCGTTCGCCCGTGCGATCGCGCGGGGCATGCCCAAACCTGTCGCCCGTACCATCACGCCGCGATCCACCATTGCCTGACGGTGGTGTCAACCGATCAAGCGCGTGGTGGCTGGCGGAAATCCTGGACGCCGGAGAATCAAGAGCTCTGACCCCTTGATCGAGGGGCAAATCAAATGCGGCCAACGACTTATGCCAGTTTCGCGATCAAGGGGTCGGCGCGATCAACGGGCCCGATCAAGGGGTCAGAGATCTTGATCGATCAAGGGGTCAGAGATCTTGATCGGAGGCCAAGTCCATAATAGGCAACGACTTAGCCTCGTTATTCCGCGATCAAGATCTCCGACCCCTTGATCGGGGGGCAAGCCGATGTCCGCCAACGACTTAGGCCAGTTTTTGCGGCGTACAGCCCGCGCCCCCTACAGCCGTCATCGGGGTCGGAGATCTTGATCGGCGCGTCAGGCGACCAAGGGGTCGGAGATCTTGATCGGCGCGTCAGGCGATCAAGGGGTCAGAGATCTTGATCGGAGGCCAAGTCCATAACAGGCAACGACTTAGCCTCGTTATTCCCCGATCAAGATCTCCGACCCCTTGATCGGGGGGCAAGCCGATGGCCGCCAACGACTTAGGCCTGTCTTTTCGCGTACACGACCGCCGCGTTGCAACGCGTACTTCCTACAGCGGCACCACCCCATGCCGCAGCCCGTACGACACCGCTTCGCTGCGCGTGCGCACATTCAGCTTGGCGAAGATCGCCTGCAGGTGATACTTGACCGTACTCGGGCTGATGCCGAGCCTGGCACCGATCTGCTTGTTGCCCAAGCCTTCGGCCAGCGCACGGAGGACTTCCAGCTCGCGGTCGGTGAGGTGCGGCTCGTCGCTGCCGGCGGTCACCGGTGCCACGCGCTGCTCTCGGCGCGCGGGACGGTCGCGTGAACTGCCGGCGTTCGGCAGCACCGACGGCGAGATCACCGTCAGGCCGCGGACGACACCGTGAGCGGCTGCCACCACATCGTCGGCGTCGGCATCGAGTGGGAGCCAGCCCGTGCTGCCGCGGGAGAGCTGCGACGCCGGCGGGTGCACGCCGGGGTCGATCAGGAAAACAGTGACGGCGCGCTGATCGACGATGTCTTCGGCGTACGGCCACTCCGTGACGTGCACCGAGTGGGCGGCGTGCGAACGCGACGCCCGCTGTGCGCGACCGTCGTCCAACAGCACATCACCTCGAGCATTGAGCCCCGCGCTGAGGCGAGCCCGCACGATGGCGGGCATCGCACCCAGCGTCAGGTGAAGCAGGTCATCGTCCACGCGTGTTATCGGGCGCCGCGTGGCCGTTCGCCGATCGTGACCGGCACGATCACCACTTCGCCGCCACGCACCACTTGCAGCTGCACCGTGGTGCCCACGCGATCGCTGCCGAGGAATGCCATCACATCGTCATGCTGCGTGATGCGGGTTTCGTCGATCCGCACCAGCACGTCGCCGATCATCACGCCGCCGTGCGCGGCGGGGCTGTCGTGCTCGACGTCCAGGACCACGAGGCCGCCGCGACCATCAAAGCCAAGCTTGGCGGTGGCGGTGTCGGAGAAGCGCACCACCTGCATGCTCGCGCCCAACCAGCCGCGCGCCACGTAGCCGCGGTTGAGCACGGCGTCGAGGATGCGGTCGATGGTCGTGTCCGGGATCGTGACGCAGAGTGGCTTGCTCATGCCGCCCGAGTTGATGCCGGCGATGGTGCCAGCGGCCGTGACCAGCGGTCCGCCACCGAAGCCCGGGAAGAGCTCCACGTCGCTCTGGAGGCGGCGATCGAGGGTGCCGCCGCGCCAGGTGCGCCAGGCTTCGCCCACGCTGCTCACCACGCCAAAGGTCGCTTGCGGCCCATCATTGCCCGTGCGGGCCAAGGCGAGCACGAGGTGCCCCGGCTTCAGGTCAGCGGCGGCCGACCGCGGCGCCACCGGCAGCAGCCCGGTCGGGATGCGGAGGGCGGCGAGATCGGTCCCGGCATCGCGACCAGCCAGGGTGGCGGTCACGCGCTGGCCATTGGGGAGGGTGACCGAGATGTCGTCGGTCCGCTTGACGGTGGCATCAGTGGTGACAATCACGCCATCGCGCCAATGGACGCCAGTGCTGGCGAGGCGGGGCCGCGCATGCACGGCGACGACGCTCGCCGCGGCCGCGCTGACGGCGTCGGCGAGCTGGTCTGAGATTTCGGAGAGAGTCGACATCGGTCGGGGTAGTGAAGAGTGGGCTTTCCCTGGTACCCGCACCCGGCCCGAACCGGCCAGCTGCGTCGCAGACAAGGCTCGCCTCGGGCCGCAGGCGGCAACATCGGCCGAACGGACAGGCCGCCGCCCCGGCGTTGAGCTGTAGCCGCCGGCGTACCGGCCGCCGTGCCCATCCTCGTCGAGCGCCGCGAGCACAGCGTTCCGCCCCCGTCAGCCTCGGAAATCCAGAGCGACCGACTGCGAATTGATGTGAATAATTCATTAACACTTTTCATGGGCAGCGCGTATGATGGGGCATGCGACGACTCCCCCTCCTCCCGTTCGCGCTCCTCGCCGCCAGCCCGCTGGCCGGCCAACAGCGCCCAGACACCACCAAGGCATCCACCCTGCCGAAGGTGACCGTCTCCGCCACACGCAGCACCAAGCCGTTGCTGCTGGCGCCACTCGCTGTCTCATCGGTCGGCATCGAACGGCTGCGGGCGACGGCCGGCATCGGGCTCGCCGATGCACTCCAAGGCATTCCTGGTGTGCTGGCGCAATCGCGCTCCAGCGGCGTCGATACCCGCATCACGATTCGCGGCTTCGGTGCTCGCGGCGCGGGTGATCGCTCCAACGCCGGCACAATGCGCGGCATTCGCGTCATGATCGATGGCATGCCCGAGACCGAGCCGGATGGACGCACCAGTCTCGACCTGATCGACCTCGCGACGATGACGGGCGTGGATGTGATCCGATCGAACTCGTCTGCGCTGTGGGGTAACGCGGCGGGTGGCGTGATCTCGCTCAACAGCACGCCATTGCCCGGGACACAATTCGATTTCCGCACCATGGCTGGCAGCTTCGGCCTCCGTCGCGCCATCGCACAAACCAGCACGGGCACCGGCGAATCGCGCGTTTACGCCAGCGTATCGCGCACCGAGTCGGATGGCTGGCGCCAGAATTCGGCCAGCGATCGCTCGGTGCTGTCGTCGGGATTGGTGTCGCCGTTGGGCACTCGCACGCGCATCGCGCTGCGCCTCAACGCATCGCAGAACAACTTCGGCATTCCGGGCCCGCTCACCGCGGCACAGGCGCTTGCGACGCCGCGGCTCGCCAACGCGACATACAACACCCGTCGCGAACGCCGCGAGAACCAGATCATCCGCTTCGGCACCACGCTCGATCGCGAAATCGGCCAGTCAGGCGTGCTCACGATCATGTCGTACGTCACGCCAAAGAAGCTCATTCGCTCCGAGCGCGGCACATATCGCGAATTCAACCGGACCCATGGCGGTGGCACGATCAGCCTGCACGAAAACCTCGGCGTGCACAGCCTGATCGTCGGCAGCGATGTACAGCACCAGGATGGTCCAGCGCGCTTCTGGTCGCTCTCTGCCGCAGGCGAGAAGGGCACCACGCTGCAGCAGGACAAGAACGAGTCGGCCACGACCGCTGGCCTGTTCGTGCAAGACGAGTGGACGGTTTCGCCGAAGGTCAGCCTCAACCTCGGTGCACGCTTCGACGCGTTGCGTTACGGCCTCACTGATCGCGTCACGCCGAAGCTCAGTGCCACACGGAACTACACCCAGCTTTCGCCCAAGCTTGGCGCCGTCTATCGCCCTTCGGGCGCAAACCTGTTCTACGCCAATCTCGGCGCCGGCGTGGAAACACCCGCTGGTAACGAGACCGATCCTGCTGGCACCTTCGGTCAGGACACCGTCACCGGCATCAGCCCGCTCCTCAAGCCGATTCGTTCGCTGACCTACGAAATCGGTACACGCAACACGCTCGCGCTCACGGCGCCTGGCGCAAAGGCACTGCGTTACGAGGTGTCGCTCTTCAACACCGAAGTGCGTGATGAGCTGGTGCCGTACCGCGGCGGCCGCTTCTACTTCAACGCTGGCAAGACGCGCCGTCAGGGCGTCGAGCTGGGCGGCGAATTGGAGTTGGAAGAAGGCTTCGCCGTCCGCAGCACGGCGACGTTGATGCGTGCGAAGTACCTCGAGTACGTCGTCGACTCGGTGCACTACGGCAAGCCCGGTGCATTCGCGAACTATGCCGGCAATGCCGCCGTCGGCGTTCCGCGGGCGATGGGGTCCGTTGGGGCGCGGTGGGATGCCCCGTCGATGCCGCTGCGCTTCGACGCCGACATGCAGTACACCGGCGCGTACATGTTGAACGACGCCAACACCGTCGAGCTGCCATCGGCCACGGTGTTCAACGCCACGATCTCCTTGCGCCAGGCGAAGCGTCTCTTCAGCAGCGTGGGAGTGACAGGTTTCGTGCGGGTCGAGAACCTGCTCGATCGACGCTACATGACGTCGGGCTTCCTCAACCCGGATGTCGTCGCTGGCCAGTTCGTGGCCTACGAGCCGGGCTTCCCGCGCGCCTTCATCGTGTCGCTCGGACTGGTGCGGATGCCGTAGCCTGGCCCGCACGGGCACCGCAAGAATCGGGACGCGCAACAACTGGCTGGCAGCGATCGTGTGAGATTCCCACCTTGGAGATCTCCGTGACCGCTGCCAGCTTCCGTTTATGTCACCATTGAGCTGGACCATACCGCACGCCGCAAACACTCGCAGTGTGTCAGACCACAGGCGAGAGCAAGTATGAGCGACAGCGCGGCATGGTCGCGACGGGTTCGAATTCCGCTCCCCGAGGATGTCGACGTGCGCTGGACGCTGCGATACCTCGTGGTGCGCACGGTCGATGCGTTGGAGCGCGTGGATGGCACGCACTACCTGCGGAGCGTCCGCGATCACGGCACCGGTGCACACCTGCTGCTCGATCTCGAGCATGACGCCGCCGCCCATCAACTGATTGCGCGTACTCGCCCGGCACTCCCGCCCGCTGCAGTCCGCGCACTGGTGGAGCGCAGCTTCGATCTCGCGACAGACCTCGCTCCGTTCCGGGCACTCGCCAAGCGCGATGCGATGCTGAAGCCGTTGCTCAAGGCCCGTCCGTTCCTTCGTTTGCCGCAACTGCTCGATCCGTTCGAAGGACTGATCCGCGCCGTCCTCGGTCAGCAGGTGAGCGTGGTGGGCGCGAGTACCATGACGGATCGCCTGGTGCGTGCATTCGGCAAGCCACTGGCAATGGTCGAAGGCCAGGCGCCGGTGTTCGGTTTTCCTGCGCCGGCAGTGCTGGCCGCAGCCGGCGCCGATACGCTGCGCACCATCGGTCTCACCAATGCGAAGGCAGCCACGTTGCATGGCGTATCGGTGGCCGTGGCCAGCGGTGCCATCGATCTCGAATCGCTGCGCGGCGCGCCCACCGATGAAGCGGAGGCGACGTTGATCGCCTTGCCCGGCATCGGCCCGTGGACGGCCCACTACGTTCGCATGCGAGCATTGGGCGACAAGGACGCCTTTCCCGCAGCTGATCTGGGTGTCCTGAAAGCCATGGCGAACGCCAGCATCGGCAAACGTGACATCCTCGCTCGCGCCGAGGCGTGGCGACCATGGCGCGCCTACGCCACGCTGCATCTCTGGGAATCACTCGGCAAGCGCGAGTGAAAGCCGCCTTACGCCCTTGATCGCAATGGCGGCATGACCACCAGCACCACACCGCACAACGTGATCGCGGCGGCGATCAACATCGTGCGCGTGATCACTTCATGCCCGATCGACGCGCCGAGCAACAGCGCCACGATCGGATTGACGTAGGCATAGGTCGACACGTGCGAGGTCTTGGCCACACGCAGCAGCCAGACGTATGCGGTGAAGCCGAGCAGGCTCCCGAAGAAGATCAGGAAGGCGAACGCGAACCATGAGCGTGCCGAGACGACCGCCAGATCGACCGTGTTCCATTGCCCGGTCGCGAGGCACGTCACGGTGAGAAAGATGCCAGCCGACAACATCTGCAGCGCGCTGCCCATGAAGGCGTTGTCCGGCTTCGACATCTCCCGCCCGATCACCGAACCGACGGCCCACGAGATCGTGCCGAGCAGCACCAGCCCAACCGCGCCCGCATCGACCGCACCCGCGGTGCCTCGCATCGACGCGATTGCGCTTGGGCCGGCCAGCAGGGCCAAACCGGCAAGACCGAGGGCGAGGCCGCACCATTCCTTCGGCGTCGGGGCACGTCCGCCAGGCCTGACACTGGCCGCGGCCACGATCCAAATCGGAGTGGTGGCCACCACCATACTTGCCAGTCCACTCGGAATGCGATGCGCGCAGTAGGCGATGATGCCATTGCCCATCACCAGCAGCATCACGCCGCCAAGCACGCCGCCGCGCCAGTGTTTCCGCTGCGGAACCGGTGTGCCGGTGAGGCGAAGAATGGTGTAGAGCACGATGCCGCCGAGCAGGTGACGTGCGGCAATCATGGGCCACGCCGGCATCGTCTCGGTGGCGATCTTGATCGCGAGGTAGGTGCTACCCCAGATGATGTAGAGCGCCGCAAATGCCGCCACGAGGAGAACGCGCGGTGGCGGTGTGGTGCGTTCGGCGGTCATCCGTAACGCTAACGACCGCTGGAAGCGGCCTCGAACGAGCGTGCTCGCGGCGCGTGCCCCGCAGCGTGCGCCTAGGCCTGCGAGACCGCGTCGTTGGTGAGCGGTGACAGGCGACGCGACTCGGGAAAGTGTTGTTCGCGCTGGCCGAATCGCACCAGGTAGGGCATCACGTCGCCTGGCGGCAACGGATGTGAGAAGAGATATCCCTGCCCGAACTTGCACCCGAGGCTCGACAGCACCGCGTATTGCGCTTCGCTCTCGATGCCCTCGGCCACGGTCCGCAGCCCGAGTGAATTGCCAAGCGCGATCACGGCGCTCGCCAGTGCGCTCGCGCCCGGTCCACCGGCCACACCTTCGACGAAGCTTTTGTCGATCTTCAACACATCCACCGGGAAGCGGTGCAGGTAGCTGAGCGACGAATACCCCGTGCCGAAATCGTCGATGGCCAGTCGCACGCCGAGGCGCTTGAGAGCTGTCAGGATGCCGACGGTTTCTTCACTGTTGGCGAGCAACGTGCTCTCCGTGAGTTCCAGCACCAACTGGTCACGCTGCAGCCCTGCCACGCGCAACGCGTTGGCGACATCATCGATCAGGTGTTCGTCACCGAGCTGGCGTGCCGAAAGATTGACGGTGACGGTCACCGGTGGCATGTCGGGCAGCGAGCGGCTCCAGTGACGCGCGTGCGCACAGGCATGCAGCATCACCCAACGGCCGATTGGCACGATCAGGCCGGACTGCTCCGCGATCGGGATGAAGTCCGCCGGCGGAATACGTCCACGACGCGGATGATCCCAGCGCACCAGTGTCTCGAGGCCACTCACCGATCGCGTGGCGAGATCGACGATCGGCTGGTACTCGAGCTGCAACTCGTCGCGCTCGATGGCGTACCGCAGGTCGGCCAGCAGGTCGAGTCGCTCCACCACCTCTTCGTGCATGTGGTTCGCAAATCGTTCGACGCGAGCCTTGCCGCGTTTCTTCGCGAGGTACATCGCAAGGTCGGCGTTTCGCAGCAGGTCGTCGCCATTCTCGGTGCCGCTGCTGATCGCGATTCCGACGCTGGCCGTCGCAAACGCTTCACGATCTTCGAGGACGAACGGTCGCGCGAACGCATTCGAGATGCGTTCGGCCACGTGCATCGCCTCCTCACCGTCGTCGTGACACCCTTCCAGCAGCACGGCGAATTCGTCGCCGCCAAGTCGGGCTGCGGTATCGCCGGCCCGGAGGCAGGCGCGCAAACGGTCAGCACCCTGCGTCAGCAGCGAATCACCGGCGGCGTGGCCGAGGGAGTCGTTGATTTCCTTGAAGTCATCGAGGTCGAGGAACAGCACCGCAGTCCGCTGCGCATCGCGGGATGCACGCAGCAGCGCCTGCTCGACGCGGTTGGTGAACAGTGCACGATTGGCGAGGCCGGTCAGTCCGTCATGAAAGGCGCGGTGCACCAACTGCTCTTCGAGCGCGACGCGATGTGTGACGTCTCGGGTGGTGAGCACCAGCCCTTCGACAGTCGGATCCTCGAGCAGGTTCACCGCCACGTTTTCCACGCGACACCAGGTGCCGTTGGCGCTCAGCATGCGCCAGTGACCGGTGGTCGCGCGGCTGCCCGGCTTGGCGGCGTCGGTCAGAAAGCTCAGCATCGGGACCACGTCGTCGGTGTGCACCAACTCGCGGAACGACTTGCCTTCGAGGTCGCCGGCGTCGTAGCCGAAGACTCGCAGGATCGCTGGGCTGACGTAGCGGATCGTGTCGGCGCCGTCGATGATGGTGATGAGGTCCGTCGAGTGCTGCACCAGCGAGCGGAATCGTGTCTCGCTGTCGGCCATCGCGCGCGCGGAGCTGAGTCGCGCCCGTTCGCGACCGTTAGCTGCTTGTCTCCAGATGGCGATCAGCGCCATCGTCAACGTCGCCGAGCAGAGCGCGATCAGGTCCGCCTGCTGGGTGACGATCGCCAGTCGGAGGATGAGGGCAAAGCCGATGAAGACCGCGCTGTACGGCATCGTGGACGCCAACGCGCGTCGAAGCCAGCGGGGGAGGCGTCTCCATGCCGTCGTCCGTCGACTCGGCGCGCCAGTCAGTGCATCCCGCTCGGCCAGAGGCTGGGGCGACACGGCAGTCCGAGGCGGCTGAGGTTCCATTGGTTGAGAGGATCGGCTACCGGCGGCCCGATCTGTAGTGTTTCTAATGCGTGAAATGTCAGGGAAACGGATGGGGCTGCGGCACCGTAGTATTCGGTGTCCCCCTGTGCGCCCGGTGGGACTTGTTTCCGTGGTGCCTTGGCGCGTCCCGGACTCTTTCAGCGGCAATACAGCAGCAATGAAGAAGTCGACCAGTATCCAGCTGTTTTTCGTCAACACGATCGTGATCGGTGTCTCGGGCTGCGACTCCGAGCCGCCACCGGTTGACCCGTGCAACACCACAACCTTCAACGCCCCGGCCTGCGAGGTCGCGGTGCAGAATCGCGGCTACAACTACCACGGCGGCTGGATCCCGATGGTGTACCCGAATCCGTACCTGTTCTACTACGCGGGCTACACGCGGGCGCTCGGCGCCGGTCGACCGATCTATTCGGCACCGGCGTCGGTGTACGCCGCCAACTACCGCTCGCTCGACGCACGAGCAGAGTCGTTCGCGTCGCGCGTGGCGCCGCGTGGAACGGCGTTGTCGCCGTCGCGCATGTCGTCGATCCTGCGCCGGCCGGCGTCAATCGCGCGAAGTCGTTCGGGTTCGACCCTGCGTCGCGGCGGATTCGGCTCGATCGGTCGTGGTCGCGCTTCGTTCGGCGGCTGAGCGATGCGCAAGACATTCAGGCTCGTACCGGCGCTGCTGGTGCCGCTGTTTTTGGTGGCGGCGTGCACCAGCGCCGAGGAAAAGGCCAAGCAGCGCGAGGCGGAGATGATCGAGCAGGCGAAGGCAGATTCCGCGGCCGAAGCTGACTTCGTGAAGGATTCGATCACGCTCGCGGCGTCGATCACGGTCGACACGATCACGGCGGTGCGCACCGCTGAGCAGCGCAACGTGGACGATGAAGGCAACGAATATTCCGAGACGGTGCAGCAAGCCGTGTCGCCGACCGGTCACACCTGCATCCTGACTCTCGAGAAGGCGCGGAGCGTGATCGTTGGCGATACGATTTCGTGCCAGTGGTCTGGCGGGCCTGTGGTACCAGCGCCTCCGACGGTCACCAACATGCCGGCGCCGTCGATGACGCCTGGCGTGCCAACCACACCTGTTGTTCCCGCAGTTCCGCCAGCGTCTCCCACACCCACCAAGCCGTGAAGCGCTTTCCGCACCCGGTACGCGCTGACTGGCAGAAGAAGGTCGAATCACTGGGACTGGCCTGGCACTCTGCCAAGGGCGCGTACTGGAACGAGTCGGCCTACTACTCGTTCACGATGGACGAGATCCTCAAGCTGGAGCATGCGACCAACAAGTTGCATGCGATGTGTCTCGAGGCGGCGCAGCACATCATCGACCAGCGCCTTTTCATGCGACTGGGCATTCCGTCGCATGTCATCCCGCTGATCGAGGCGGCGTGGGAGCAGGAGCCGCCGTCGATCTACGGGCGATTCGACTTGGCGTACGACGGCCTCGGTCCGCCGAAGCTGCTCGAGTACAACGCCGATACGCCGACGTCGCTGGTCGAGGCGGCGGTGGTGCAGTGGTTCTGGTTGCAGGAGCAGTTCCCGGCCAAGGACCAGTTCAACTCGATCCACGAACGGCTGATCGAGCAGTGGAAGGGGCTGATGCCATTCCTGCAGGGCGAGCGGGTGCACTTCGCCGGCATGGACGACATCGAGGATGGCATGACGCTCGCGTACCTGCGCGACACTGCGCAGCAGGCGGGCCTGTCGTGCGACACCCTCACCATCGACCAGATTGGCGTCACCAGCGACGGCTTCTTCACCGACGCCGACGATAGGGTGATCGAGTCGATCTTCAAGCTCTATCCGTGGGAATGGATCGTCGCCGAGGATGAGCGCTTCGTGCAGGCGCTGCTGCAGCGTGGCACCGGCATGCAGTGGATCGAGCCGGTGTGGAAGATGTTGTTGTCGAACAAGGGATTGCTGGCGATTCTCTGGGAGCTGTTTCCCGAGAGCCCGGAACTGCTGCCCGCCTCGCTCGACATCGCCGAGACGCTGACGTGGGATGCTTATGTGCGAAAGCCGCTGCTGTCACGCGAAGGGGCGAACGTGACGGTGACGATGTTCGACCAGACGCTTGTCGAATCGCAGGGGGACTACGGCGAAGAGGGCTATGTCTACCAGTCGATGGCCTCGATCCCGAACTTCGACGGCTTTCATCCCGTGATCGGCTCGTGGATCATCGGGCAGGAAGCGGCGGGGATTGGGATACGCGAGTCGAAGCGGATCATCACCGACAACCTGTCGCAGTTCGTGCCGCACCTGATCGAGGGGTAGTCGGTCAATCAGGTGCGGTGTGACGAGTGTGGTGCGCAGAGTTCGACGGTAGTAAGCGCCTACCGCACTCCCGCTGGCACCGCCCCCAAGACCTGCACAATCCGCCCGGCCGCCTCGCGCAACTTCTCCGCTGGCGCCACCAGCGACAGCCGGAACCACCGAGCCCCCGCTTCGCCAAACGCCAGTCCCGGCGTCACCATCACCTGGCCTTCCATCAGCAGGCGCTGCACCGCGTCCCACGGCTCCAACCCATCCGGTAGCGGCAGCCAGGCATACATCGCCGCGCGCGGTGCCGCGATATCCCACCCCGCTTCCTGTAGCGCACCGTAGAGCGCCGTGCGCCGACGATCATACTCGGCCACGATCGGCGGCATCAACGTCCGCACATTGTCCAGCGCATACGCCGCCGCATGCTGGATCGGCATCGACACGCCGTAGCCGACATTCGAGCGATAGGCGAGCAGCGCATCTAGCGCATCACGGCGGCCGACGACGAAGCCCGCTCGCATGCCGGCCATGTTGAACGACTTCGAGCAAGAGTGGAATTCCACCGCCACCTCGCGCGCGCCAGGCACCTGAAAGACACTCGGCGCCACGTGGCCGTCGTAGGTCAGCTCGGAATACGCGAGATCGTGCAGCAATACCAAATTGTGCCGCTTCGAGAATTCCACCAGCGCGGCCAGGTCGTCGATCGTGGTGACAGCGCCAGTTGGATTGTTGGGGTAGTTCGCAATCAGGACTCGTGCGCGCTTCAGCGTCTCGGCGGGAATACTGTCGAGGTCCAGCTGCCAGCTACGCGCCGGATCCATCGGCACCAGGTGTACATCGGCACCATGCATCAGCGGTGCGCGCACATATACGGGATAGCTGAGCGACGGCGCGAGCACTACATCGCCCGGACCACAGATCGCGGCCAGCAACTCGGCGATGCCTTCCTTCGACCCCGCCAGCACGACGGCTTCGCTGTCATGGGCGAACTCGACCCCGAATCGCGCGGCCATGAACTGCGTGGCGGCACGCAGCAGTCGCTCGCTGCCTCGGAACGGGGGATACGGATTGAGGGGGCTGCTCAGCGCCGCCTCGCGTAACGCTTCGACGATCGCCGCTGGCGTGGCCTGATCCGGGCTGCCGATGCCGAGGTCGATGAACGAATGCCCCGAAGCGCGCGCTGCGGTCTTCCGGCGTTCGAGTTCAGAGAAGACGTACGGCGGAAGCGATGCCAGCGAGGGCAGGGTGTGAACGGACACAGGATCGCGATGAAGGACAGCTCACCGGCGCAACGTCGGCACCGAGTCGAGCGGAATGATCAGGTGGATGGGCCCGGCCGCGTACGAAGCAATGCTGTACACGTTCCAGTGGACGAACAATGACGACCCACAGACGGCGAGGAAAGCCGTGCTCAGTTCGAAGCGGTCGTCCTTGAAGGTGTACCCGACCTCCGCCAGCGACCCGGAGGCAGGGAGTTCGCGTTCCCGGCGGAAGGCGCGTTCCACGAGGGGGAGGATCCCGGGGCGCGCCGCAAGCGGCACCATCGCCGCCTCGCTCACGCGGGCCCCGGTGCGCGGGGAAAAGGCCCGGAACAGCGAGAAGAAATTCCCGTGCGCACCGCCGGTGAAGCTCGACTCGTCCGACCGCAGCAGCACACGCGTCGGCGTGTTGCAGGCCACTGAAATGGTGCGCTTGGCGTCCCACGGCATGCCGGCGGCGCTGCCCTTGCGCGCGGCATCGAGAAATTCCTTGCCCACCGCCGCCACGCTCCTGCGTCGCTGGTTGGCTGCGCTGGCGTTCTCGCGCACCACCATCGACACCATCAGGAGCTCATTCACCCGTGCCTGCGGCCCGACTCGCTTCCCGAAGTCTGGCCACGAGAGTTCCGCCGACGAGCACTCGCGGCCCGAGCACCCGGGATCGCGAAATACCTCACTGCGGGTGGTCCAGGGAAGGGTGTCGGGCGCGCCGGCGGTCGCCTGTGCGCCGAGCGTCGCGCTCACCAGCGAGGCGGCCACGGCCACACTCAGGGCGCCGTTCGCGGGCCGACGTGTCCCACGCACGCGGTTTCGCGGCATCGCATTCACGGTCACTTCAGGGAACAGTCGTACCAGCCAGCAGACGTTCATCATCGAGCCTCAAATCGTCGTTACGGCTCAGTCTGACCGGGCCGGGGTATCTTCAACAATGCGTGTGATCCAGATCCTGCTGCAATTCCTGCCCCTGCTCCTGAGCTTTAGACGGGACCAGAAGGCGTGGTTCTTCTTCGGTGGACGCACGCCGCGCACGGAATCGTTCCATGCGGCGCGTGCCGATCGCATGGTGGCGACGCTGGCCGGACTCGGTCCCACCTTCGTCAAGCTCGCCCAACTATTCGCCGGTCGTGCGGACATCATCCCCGAGCCCTACGTCAGCGCCATCGGGACGTTGACCGATCGGGTGCCGGGTGTGTCGCCGGAGCGGATTCGTGCGAGCCTGATCGAGAGTTATGGCGCGCCTCCGGAGACGGTGTTCGAGTGGTTCGACGTGCAACCGCTGGCCGCAGCGTCGCTGGGGCAGGTACACCGCGCCCGCGTCGATGGTCGCGAGGTGGTGGTGAAGGTGCTCCGTCCTGGCGTCGAGAAGCTGGTGGCAGGCGACATCAAGGCCGCACGTCGCATCCTCGACCTCATCGCCTCGCGCCTCAACCCGCCGCACGTGGCCGGTCTGCGCACGGTGCTCGACGAGTTCGAGAAGCGGGTGTCGGACGAGATGGACTTCCGTCAGGAAGCGCGCTACGCGCAACAGGTGCGGCGCAACTTCGCCAGCAACCCGAATATCCGCATCCCGGAAGTGATCGACGCCTACACCCGCCAGCGCGCCTTGGTGCTGGAGTTCATCGACGGTCGTCGAGTGGACCAGTTGGGCGACTGGATCACGACCGGTCGCGTGCAGGCGGACGACGTGCTGCGCTCGGTGATGGAGCTCTACGTCCAGATGATGATGGTGGACGGGCTTTTTCACGCCGACCCGCACCCGGGCAATGTCTTCGTCGACACCGACGGCCGTCTTACGCTGCTCGACTTCGGCATGGTGGTCGAAGTGCCGGTGGAGACGCGCCGCACGCTGGTGCAGACTGTCTTCGCCTCGATCCGCGGCGACGTCGAGAAAGTCGTCGACGGTTTCTACGCCCTCGGCCTGATCGAACCCGGCGCCGACCGCGCGATGATCGTCACGCTTGCCGCGCAGCTGATCGAGTTGGCCAACGAACACACGACTGCCACCGAGCGCATCGAACGCATCACGCGCCTGGCCGACGAAGTGATGGCCACGTTGTACGACTTCCCGGTGCTGCTGCCAGGCGACATGGTCTACTTCGCGCGAACCGCCGCACTGATCGAAGGACTCGGCGTGCGCTACGACGCGCGCTTCAACGCGATCCGCTTCGCGACCCCCATCGTCCTCCGTCTCCGCCGCGAGATCCTCTCCTCCCTCGGCGAACCCCTCGGCGGCGACCGCGACGTCGCCACCGCCATCGGCGCCACCCTCGGCTCCCTCGTCGCCATCGCCCGCCGCGCCGGCCGCGAAGCCGTCGCCTCGCTGGCCTCGAATCTCATTCCCGTGCTGACATCGCGTTCGAGCTGATTTCCGCGAGCGTTCGGTGTTTCCTAAGCATCGTTAACTGCATTGGAGCGGAGGCCACGGCGCTCACGGAGTAGCTCCATTGGCCAGCTTCCGCTCTTCGCAGCCTTTGTGAACAGCGATGGGGGGGAGGCCACGGAGCTCACGGAGTAGCTCCATCGGCCAGCTTCCGCTCTTCGCAGCCTCTGTGAACAGCAATGGGGGGGAGGCCACGGAGCTCACGGAGTAGCTCAGCAGGCCGCCAATGGTGCTTCGCGTCGCTCTGGTGACTTTGAGGTAAAAGCAGTTCCCTTCCGTCTCTTCCGTTGCGAAACGCGACCCTCCGAGTATGGAGCTACTCCGTGAGCTCCGTGGCCTCCCGCTCACATTGCAGTTAACGGAGGTGGCGTAACCAGAAAGCTCGCGAATGGAGCTACTCCGTGAGCTCCGTGGCCTCCCGCTCAATTGCAGTTAGCGATGCTCGCAACGGGCAGCGATGTATGAAACGCGAGAAGGGCAGAGCATCTCGCTCTGCCCTTCAACGCAATCACACGCTCAAGCGACTGACTGCTGCTTCGTGAGGTGTCGTTCGACGGCGATCACACCCGGAATGTCAGGCATCACACTGTCGAGCGACTGCGCGGCGGACTGCACGATGCCAGCGTTCACCGGCTGGTGAGCAGCATGCACTGCGGCCAGCGCGAGCGGCGTGTTGAGTGATGTGCGCTTGGGAAGCAGCGGACCACCAACCACGGCGCGCGGGCCCTGTGGACGCGGCGCGCCCATGTCGCCCACTTCGAGCAGGTCGGCCAGCTGGTACGACGAGATCGGCTTCGAGTACAGGTACCCCTGGCCGTAGTCACATCCGAGGTTGCGCAGGTCCCACTCCTGCTCCGCGCGCTCGATGCCCTCGGCCACGACCTTCAGCTTCAGTGAACGACCCAGTGCCACGACCGCTGATGCCAGCGCGCGACCGTTCGGGCCATTGTCCATGCCTTGCACAAAACTGCGGTCGATCTTGAGCACGTCCAGCGGATACTGTGACAGGTAACCGAGCGACGAATACCCCGTGCCGAAGTCGTCGATCGCCAGCCGCACGCCGAGCGCACGGATGCGATGCAACAGCGCCAGCGTTTCGTTGCTGCGTCCCACCAGCATGCTTTCCGTCAGTTCCAGCACCAGGCGATCGGCGTCCAGCTTCGTGTCGACCAACGTGCGCTTGACGATGTCGATGAAGTTGCCGTCCACCATCTGTCGCGCCGAGAGATTGACCGTGATCGTGACCGGCACCTGTCCGGGTGGAATCGGCCAGTTGGCAGCAGCGGTGGCCGCGGTACGTAGCACCCACTCGCCAATCTCGACGATCAGGCCCGTCTCTTCCGCCAGCGGAATGAAATCCATCGGCGAGACCATACCGCGGTACGGGTGGTTCCAGCGGACCAGCGCTTCGGCACCGATGATCTGCTGCGTGCCAAGCTCCACGATCGGCTGGTAGACCAGCGTCAGTTCATTCCGCTCGAGCGCCTTGCGCAGATCTGCCTGCATCTCGATGCGATCGAGCACGGCGGCGTGCATGCCACTTTCGTAGAGCACCGCGCAGGCCTTGCCGCGTGCCTTGGCGTGGTACATCGCGACGTCAGCGTTGCGCAACACTTCATCGGCGCTCTGCTGCGGTTGTGCGCGAGCGATACCGATGCTGGCGTTGAGGTCGACGTCCTTGCCTTCCACCTGCAGCGGACGACCGAGAGCCGCCGAGATGCGTTGGGCCACATCCATCACCTCGCCTTCACCGCGCGTCTGCTCCAGCAGGATCGCGAATTCGTCGCCGCCGAACCGTGCCGCAGTGTCGCTGTCTCGGAGGCAGGTGCGTAGGCGGTTGGCCGTCTGCACCAGCACCGCGTCGCCAGCCGCGTGACCGAGCGAGTCGTTGATTTCCTTGAAGTTGTCGAGGTCGAGGAAGACCACCGCCACTTCATCGTTGGTGCGTTCGGCGCGCGCCAATCCATGGGCCACGCGATCCTGGAAGAGCGCGCGGTTGCCGAGGCCAGTCAGCGGATCGTGCAGCGCCTGGTGGCGCAGGTGTTCTTCGAGGGTGACACGTTCGGTGACGTCGCGGATCGTGAGCACGATGCCGTTCACGTTCACGTCGGCGAGCAGGTTCGTCGCCACGGTCTCGGTGCGCATCCACTCGCCATCGGTGCGGATCATCCGGCAGCCGATGTGACTGGTGGATGAGCTGCCCATCAGTGATGCCGAGAAGTGTGCTTCGTACGCGCCGCGATCGGCTTCGTGGACCAGTTCCGCCAGCGTGCGATTTACCATCCGGTCGGCCGAGGTGCCGAAGACACGTTCGGCGGCCGGGCTGACGTAGCGGATGATGCCGAGTGGATCGAGAATCGCGAAGACGTCGGACGAATGCTGCACCAGCGAGCGGAAACGGGCTTCGGTTTCCTTGGCCGTCTGCTCGATGTAGAGGCGCATGTTCTCGCGCACGGCGGTCAGCTGACGCGCCATCACCAGACCTGTGAGGATCACCGCGCCGACCACTAGGTCGGTGATGTGATACGTCTCGCGCAGCGCCATCACGAACAGCAGGCCGTAGCCCATCGCGACGGCGAGGTAGGGCACGATGCTGAAGCGCGCACGCAGCTTGGCGCCGCGTCCACCCGGTGCGATGCCGCGGGCATCCGCCCAGCCGACGCAGGCGCCAAGCCCGATCATCAGGTAGCCACCGATGCGCAGCACATCCGTCACCTGCGCGATCGTCGGCGCGTAACGCATGTTGAGCGCGACCCACGACGTGTTGGCGAGGAAGCTGAGCATCAAGCCCGTCGCAATCCACCACGAACTGCGGCGCAGTGTCGGGCCTGGATCCTGCAGCAGCATCGATGCAGCGGCGACCAGCGTGATCAGGTCGAGCCCTGCATACACCGTATAGATGCCGATGTCTTCCTGCGAGACTGAATCCGCGAGCAGTGGTGCGAGAATGAAGTGCCACACGACCATCGCGGCCGCTGACACCACCGTCAGTGCATCGAGAGTGAATCGTGCGGCGTCAGCCTTGCTGCGTTCGCCGCGTGGGAAGGTGAGCACCGCGGCCAGCCAGAGCGGTGTGATGAGCAACTGGGGCGTGTGGCTCCAGCGATCCCACATCGTGGTCCGACCGATGATCTCGAAGTATGTCCAGGCACCATCGCCGAAGGCCTGGATCAGCAGCGCGACCGACACCAGGCGCCA
The DNA here is from genome assembly GCA_963740355.1 of uncultured Gemmatimonadaceae bacterium. Taxonomy (GTDB): domain Bacteria; phylum Gemmatimonadota; class Gemmatimonadetes; order Gemmatimonadales; family Gemmatimonadaceae; genus JACMLX01. The sequence goes on along the minus strand of CAVUDW010000003.1, from coordinate 1,397,889 downwards.
CGCGAATCGTGTGCGTGGGTCGAGCGTCCGGCGCACCGCTTCGCTCGCAAACCAGGCCGCCACCAGGCAGGGCGGCACGAGCATCACATGCAGCAGGATGTTCGGTGCATCGAACAGCATCATCGCGGCGTACGCCAGCGCATAGAGAATCGCGCCGCGGGCCGAGAGTTGTGCTCGCGGCTCCAACGTGTTCAGCCGCTGTGCCGTGAGGAATAGAGGTGTTGGGAGCTGAATCGATGCCATGTGGAACAGGGTCAGACATGATCGGACCGCCCAAGGGGTGGGTAAGCGGCCTCTCGTCTCCCCTCATGACAGGTGATGCGGGCATTCGTCACAGCTGAGCGACGGCCGCCTGCGGACGCGGCAGTCCGTTGGTCATGGCCCTTTCCCCTCTGCGGGCTGTCAGAACGACAGGCAAACATTCGGTGAGCGGCTGGGCGCCGACATGGCTTCAGCAGTGGGTGGCAGCATTCCGTACTCGCGGGGTAGAAGCCGTCCACGCGATATTGGACCGGTTGGTTACGTCGAGTGCCCGCCTTTCCCCTGAGACCCATGCCCCTGACTCCGCTTGCCCTCGCCGCCGCCCTCGCGCTTTCCGCGCCGCTGGGTGATCCCTGGGTGTCCGGCACCCCTGCGCTGCTCACGAGCGTGTCGGCCACGGGCTCGGGTACGGTCGCTGATCCGGTCCTGATCGACTGGCGGACGCTGGGCGGCATGAACCCGCAGACCGGGGCCGTGCTGCCCGCCCTGAGCGCGCTCCGCGGTCAGGTCGTCCGGATCGCCGGCTACGTGGTGCCGCTGGATGACGCCAGCCAGGAGGATGCCGAGTTCCTGCTGGTGCCGTATTACGGCGCCTGCGTGCACACCCCGCCGCCGCCGCCCAACCAGATGGTGCTGGTGGAGATGGAAGGCCGGCAGAAGGTCCGGCTCGATCTCTTCGAGGCGATCTGGCTCGAGGGCACGCTTGGTATCGACCTCGTGGAAAGCCTCTACGGCACCGCAGGCTTCACGATCAAGGGCATGAAGGTGTCGCCGTACGTGAAGAAGTGACCGTGGCGGGGCGCGCCGGCGCCGCGATCACGATCGACGCCCTGCAGTTCTCGTACGGCTCTGGTCCGCGTGTGCTCGACATCCCGTCGCTGGTGATCGAGCGCGGCAGTCGAGTCTTTCTGCACGGTCCGTCCGGCTGCGGCAAGACGACACTGCTTGGCATCCTCGCCGGCGTGCTGCAGGCCACCACCGGGTCGGTGAAGGTGCTCGACCGCGACCTCGTCACGATGAGTGGATCGCAGCGCGATGCCTTTCGTGCGGAGCACATCGGCTATGTGTTCCAGCAGTTCAACTTGATTCCGTACCTGAGCGCGTACGACAACATCGCGCTCCCCTGCCGACTCGATGCGCGGCGACGCGCGCGGTTGGGCAGCACCTCGCTCGATGCGGCCATTCGTGATGTGGCGGCACAACTCGACATCGCGAACCTCCTCGATCAGCAATCGACCGCGCTCAGCGTGGGCCAGCAGCAGCGCGTGGCTGCGGCGCGCGCGTTGCTGGCGGCGCCGGAGCTGGTGATCTGTGATGAACCGACGTCGTCGCTCGACACCGATCGGCGTGACGCCTTCCTCGCCTTGCTGGCGAGCAGTGTCGCGCGCGCCAATGCCACGCTGCTGTTCGTGAGTCACGACGCGGGGCTGGGTGCGCGCTTCGACACGCAGCTGTCGTTGCCGACGCTGAACCGGGCTGCACACGCCGACGCCGCATGAACGTCCTGCTGGCATTGGCCTGGCGGTCGCTCCGCAATCGTCCCGTCACATCGATCCTCACCGTCGCCGCCGTCGCACTGAGCATCACGCTGCTGCTTGGTGTGGAGCAGGCGCGCCGCGGTATGCGGGAGAGTTTCACCGGCACGATCAAGGGCACTGATCTGGTCGTCGGTGCACGCGGCGGCACACTGCAGCTCTTGCTTGGATCGGTGTTTGGCATTGGTTCGCCGACCGGCAGTGTGCCGTATCCGATCTACGAACAGTTCACCAAGCACCCGGCCATCAAGTGGACCGTCCCTCTCGCGATCGGCGATTCACATCGCGGGTATCGCGTGATCGGCACTACGGCGGGATTGTTCGAACATTGGCGCTATCGCAGTTCCGGCAAGTTGACCTTCGCCGCCGGCACGGTGATCGCGGCCGACAGTGATGTGGTGATCGGCAGTGAAGTGGCGGACAAGCTTGGCTACCGCGTCGGATCGAAGGTCACGGTGGGGCATGGCCTGAACGCGGTCGCGGGGCTGGGTGATCACGAGTCGCATCCATTCACGGTGGTGGGTGTGCTGCAGCAGACGTTCACGCCGCTCGATCGTGCATTGTTCGTGACGCTTGATGGCATCGAGGCGATGCACGGCGGCGAAGCGGGCGCGATGCCGGGAACAGGCGGTGCGCCGGTGATGCCGGGTGCCGAAGCGCCACCAGCGATGCCAAGCGCAACGGCGCCGAGCGCAGCGCCCGCAATGCCCGGTGCGACGCCACCGGCAATGCCAGGCGCGACCCAGCCAGCGATGCCCGGCGCCACGGCCCCAGCGTACACAGTGCCCGCCAACATCTTCGAAGACCAGCCGAAGGCGCTCAGCGCATTCCTCGTCGGCACCAAGACGCGCTTCGAGACGCTGCGCCTCCAGCGCGAGATCAACCAGTTCAAGGGCGAACCGCTCACGGCGGTGATCCCGGGCGTCACGCTCGCCGAACTCTGGAAAACGCTCGGCGCGGTCGAAGGCGGGCTCAGGCTGGTGGGAGCGCTGACGATCGTGGTGGGCCTGATCGGCATGCTGGTCGCACTCTACTCCTCCCTCGAAGCGCGTCGTCGCGAGATGGCGGTGCTGCGCGCGGTTGGCGCTCGCCCGTCGATGATCGTGGCGCTCCTCGTGCTCGAAAGCGGGCTCCTCACCCTTTTGGGTTGTGCGCTCGGCATTGGATTGGTGATGGGTGGTTTCGCACTGGCCCAGGGTGTGATCGAGTCGAAGACGGGTGTGCACATCGCTGTGCAGGCGCCTGGCCCGCTGGAATGGGCGTACATCGCCGTCGTCCTGGCGGCGGGCGTGCTGGTAGGATTGGTCCCGGCCTGGCGCGCCTATCAGAGCTCGCTGGCGGATGGCCTCAGTCCGCGCCTCTAGGCGACGGCCGCCGCAATGATCCTACATTCTGCGAGCTGAACAGTAGGATTCGCGCCACAGTCGAGTTCGACTGAACTTGCGACTTGCGCACGATTTGGAGACGACCGGCATCAATCCGATGTCGGTCGTCTTGTCGTAAGTGATTAAGAAGCATGGCGTTACGGCGTGTCGCGCGGCGCGGCGCAGGCGTACGGCTCCGGCAATGGCCGAGCTTGGCATTTGACGTGCCCATCCATTGGGCATCGGGAGTGTGCTCGTGGCTCCCTCCGACTGACCGAGCCTGGCGCGACGAAGCGCCGCTACTGTGCGCGTGCAAAGCGATCCCGAGCGCTTCGCCGCGTGTAGTGCGGGTCGTCTTCCTCCGGGAAGGCGGCCCGTTCTGTTTTGAGTGTTTTGCGGACGGGGTCCTCAATCTCACGCCGGCGGGCCTTTGGACGCCTTTGGCGGCTCTGGTCCACACGGTCAAACTCGCGGAGCCGCGGGGGACGCGGAGACGCGGAGGAGGGCCCGGACGCCTTTGGCGGCGGAGGGGTCCACACCGGGCGAAGGGCAAACGGTAACAGCAACTGCTTTTTGGGGTGTCGGCCCGCTTGGCAACGTTGCGGTGGCTGCTAGGTGCTACTTGGAGCCGGGGGTGGCGACCGCGAGCGCAGTTCCCCTGCAGTTCATCCTCCTGGCCCAAGCAAGAGCTGGCTGCCGGGAGCGAAAGCTCCGCGGCTCCGCGGTCCTCCGCGCCTCCGCGTGAGGAAGTGTGGACCGCCAGGCGAAAGCGCAGCGTCGCGGCGGGTGCGCGCGGAGGAACGGCGCGGAGGAACGGCGCGGAGGAACGGCGCGAAGCGGAGCACGAGAGCTTTGCAGCTATCGGGAAGTGACTCGCAATAACAGCGAAGGGAGCACGGTCGTAGCGCAGTGGTCAGATTTGACCGCTTCTCTTCGACTTCGAGGCTCCTGCATGACCCTGTTTGTCCGACGCTTGTCCCTCGCCGCCGCGGTGCTCACGCCGGTGATGGTGTCAGGCCAGCGCCCTGTCGAGGCGCCGGTGGTTCAGAACTCCATGGCGAAGCCCATCGCGCCTGAGGCGTGGCCGGAGTGGGTGCGCCGGACGCCCGTCACCGATCCCGTGATGCTGCGGATCATGGAAGAGGGCATGCAGCGCTCGCAGGCCGGTGCGCTGGCGCAGGTGCTGACCGATTCCATCGGACCGCGGCTCACCGGGTCGCCCGGCTTCACCGCCGCCGGTGACTGGCTGCTGAAGAAGTACGCCGAGTGGGGCATCTCGGCCAAGAAGGAACAGTGGGGCACGTGGAGCAGCTTCAAGCGCGGCGTGACCCACATTGACCTCGTCGCACCGCGGACGCGGACCCTCGAAGGCACCATGTTGTCGTGGAGCCCGTCGACCAACGGCGCCGTCACTGGCGACGTGGTCGTGTTGCCGCAGTTCGAGTCGGCTGATGCAGCGCATGCCTGGTTGATGGCCACGCGCGGCAAGTTCGTGATGATCAACGCGCCGCAGCTCAGCTGCCGCAGCCCGCAGCAGCTGGCCGAGTTCGCGACGCCGGCCACGCTGGCCTCGATGCGCGCCGCGCAGGATTCGATCCGCATCAGCTTCAACAATCGCAACGTCTCCGCCGCCGGGCTGCAGGACAGCCTCAAGGCCTACGGCGCGGCGGGTGTCGTGACCTTCGGTTGGTCCAACTATCCCGGCATCAACAAGACGTTTGGTTCGCCTCGGCAGCAGGTGCCGACGTTCGACTTGAGCTGCGAAGACTACGGCCTCGTCTATCGCCTTTCGACGAACAAGCAGGGCCCCAAGCTGCGCGTGCAGATCGAAAGCGAAAACCTCGGCGAAGTGCCGGTCACCAACACCCTCGGCGAGATCAAGGGCACCGGCAAGAACGCCAATCAGTATGTGATGCTTTCCGCCCACATGGATTCGTGGGAAGCCGGCAGTGGTGCCACCGACAATGCGACCGGCACCATCACGATGCTGGAAGCGATGCGCATCCTGAAGAGTGTCGGGTACAAGCCGAAGCGCACGATCATCGCCGGCCACTGGGGCGGTGAAGAGCAGGGCCTGAACGGTTCGCGCTCGTACGTGAAGGATCACCCGGAAGTGGTGAATGGCCTGCAGGCGCTCTTCAACCAGGACAACGGTACTGGCCGCATCATCAGCATGAGCGCGAGCGGCCTGACGTCGGCCGACACCGTGCTGCGCGGCTACCTGTCGCAGCTGCCGAGCGACTTTACGCAGTGGATCCGCTACGGCGGCGTGGGTCAGCCAGGCAGCGGTGGCACGGACCATGTGAGCTTCACCTGCGCCGGTGCGCCGGCCTTCGGCGTTGGTGCACTGGGCTGGGATTACGGCTCGACCACGTGGCACACGAATCGTGACACGTTCGACAAGATCGTGGTGGACGACCTGAAGCAGAATGCGACGCTGGTCGCGATGTTGATATATCTCGCCAGCGAAGATCCGACGCAGATGCGGCGTGTGAAAGTCGACCCGCTGCCAGCCGGCCCGAACGGTGCGCCGGGCACCTGGCCGGCCTGTGTCGACGGCACGCGGAACACTGCGGGCTATCGACGGTAGTACCAGATGCGTGGAGGGGAGTCCACGCAACCTCCTGGGTGGGAGTATGCGGGGTCGGTTGCCGAAAGGCAGCCGGCCCCGTGTTCCGTTTCTATCCCTCTTCCTTTTTTCGTATCGTTTTAGTTCTTAAAAGACACGGCAAAACGCAGAGGCGGAGAGACGCAGAGAACTGCAACGGCGAACTGCAACCGTGAACTGCAACCGCAACCGCAACCTGCTTTGACGCAGAACTGACAACTGCGATACAGCAACAGCCGCAGAACAGAACAGCCGCAGAACTGCGCTCCCACTCCGACTCCCGCTGTAAGGCGCCTGGGCGAAGAGGAAGATCAAATGCCACCGCAACGGCAACTGCTTTGGTGAAGTGCCTTGGAATCGGGGCGGCGATGGGCGAGCTGTTCCCCTCAAAATCCAGCCGCGACTCAACGCCGACGCCCCGCGCCCGCGCACGCAGTTTTGCGGCCGTCGCAGTTTTGCGGCTGTCGCTTCACCCGCCTGCCGTCTTGCGTCAATGCAGTTCAGCCGTGGCAGTTCTCTGCGCCTCCCCGCCTCTGCGATTCGCTGTGACGATGAACCGCGATACCTTGCGGAACCAACGACGAGGAGCACGAGCATGGCGGCGACGGAATGGTGGCAGCGGGGCCCTGTGGATGGTGTGCCGGCGATGTTGCAACCGGTCGCCCACATCATCCTGCAGATCGGCGAAAGTGTCCACGAACTCGTCGAGCCGTTGAGTGAGGAAGAGTGGAATGCTCGGCCAGCCAATGTCGCGTCGATTGCATTCCATGTCCGGCACATCATCGGTGTAATTGATCGACTGTTCACGTATGCCCGCGGCGAAGCGTTGACCGATGCGCAGTTCATGGCGCTGCGCGCCGAAGGGGCGCCGATCGTGAAGGCCTACGTGCCCCACCTGCTCGACGAACTCGACGAACGCATCGAGGCCGCCATCGCCGAGCTAAAGACCATCGATCCCGCCATCCTCGGCGACTTCCGCAGCATCGGGCGCGCGAAGCTGCCGTCCACCGTCATCGGATGCCTCGTGCACGGTGCCGAGCATGGGATGCGACACGTTGGGCAGCTCTCGGTGACCGCCCGGATCGCACGTGGCGGCAGGGACGCCGACTGAGTCAGAGCTGGTGACGCGCACCTGGCCTGGTTCCGATCACCGACACGCCCCACTTCCCTGTGAAGAGCCGGTGCACCCTCCCGCTCGCTGCCGTACTTTTCGCGGATGAACATCCTTCTCGCCGAAGACGACCGGGCTCTCCGCACCTCCATCGTGCGCGGGCTGAAGGAAGCCGCCTATGACGTCGAGCAGGCCGCGACCGGCACCCTCGCCCTGTCAATGGCAGAGTCTGGTGAGTTCGATGCCATCGTCCTCGACGTGCTGCTGCCCGGCATGACCGGCATCGAGGTCTGTCGCGCCATTCGCTCGCGAGGCGATCGGGTGCCGATCCTGATGCTGACTGCACTCGATGCCGTCGAACACCGGATCGCCGGGCTCGATGCCGGCGCCGATGACTACCTCACCAAGCCGTTCGACTTCGGCGAGTTGCTGGCCCGCCTGCGCGCCCTCGCGCGTCGGAGCACCGATGCCGTCACGCCCAAGATCGTCGTCGGCGACCTCGTGATCGACACCGACCGACATACCGTCGTGCGTGGCGAACGGGTCATCACGCTCACCGCCACCGAGTTCGCATTCCTGCTCTTCCTCGCAAGGAATGCCGGACGCGTCGTCAGTCGCGCGGAGCTGATGACGAATGTGTGGGAGGACCACCGCAATACCTTCTCCAACATCATCGATGTCTACGCCAGCCGGATTCGGCGCAAGATCGATGAAGACGGGGAAGTGCCGCTCTTCACCACATTGCGTGGCACCGGTTTCGTGCTGCAGCCCGTGGTGCCTGATGCACCGAGCCCGGCGCGCACCAGTCGTCGGAAGACGTCGAAGCGCAGCGACTGACGATGCTGCAGCAGTGGCCGACGTCGCTCCGGTCGCGGCTCACGTTGTGGTACACCGTGCTGCTGGCCGTGCCACTGATCGTGTTCGCCGTCGCCTGTTACTTCGTCGTCGCGCGCACCCTCGAACGTCGCACCGACATCTTCATCAGTGATGCCCTGTCGGCCTTCAGTCGAGAACTGGTGGCGGAACGTCGGGCCAGCCTGAGCGTGGTGCAGGCCATGCGCACGGCCGTGGATGAAGTGCGGTTCCGTGAACTGCACATCGCCATCCTCGACACCAACGCCAAGGTCGTGGCGATGAATGCCCTCGCCGCCGATGACGAAGAGCTGCGCGCCAGCCATCTTCCACCGGCCGAAGTCGAGGAACGACTGCTGGCCGCAGTCCGTGCGCGAGGGCCCTCGGATTCCGTGGCGATCACCGTCCCCAGCGCATCTGGCGATTTCCGCATGCAGGCGCGCCCGCTGCTGGTCGATGGCCAACGATTCTCATTGATGGGCGCCTATTCGCTCCGCGACATCGACGATGTGCTGCGACGGGTGCGCGAGATGTTCCTGATCGCGATCCCGCTGTTGCTGGTGGTCGCATCGTTCGGCGGCTACGCACTCGCACGACGCAGCCTGGCGCCGGTGGCGGCGATGTCGGCGCAGGCCGCGGCCATCACGGCCAGCAACATGCACGAACGGCTGCCGGTGGCCGGTGGTGACGAACTGGCAGGCTTGTCCCGCGTGGTGAACGGCTTGCTCGATCGGCTCGAATCGTCATTCGAGCAGCAGCGGCGATTCGTCGCCGATGCCTCACACGAGCTGCGCACACCAACGGCCGTCGTGCGCGCCGAAGCCGACATCACGCTCTCGCGCGAGCATCGCACCGAAGACGAATACCGCGCCTCCGTCACCGTCATGCAGGATGCCGCTCGACGCTTGACGCGCATCGTGGACGACCTCTTCCTGCTCTCCCGAGCCGACGCCGGACACCTCGTCACCCATCCGGAGCCGCTGTACCTGGATGAACTGGTGCAGGATGCCACGCGTGCGGTACGATCGGTGGCGATTCAGCGTGGCATCGGCATCGACGTCCGAGAACTGGCCGAAGCGCCGTTCACCGGTGACGCCGACCTGCTTGGGCGGCTGCTGCTCAACCTGCTCGACAACGCGATCAAGTATTCACCCACCGGCAGCGCCATCGACGTCGGGCTCGCGCGGCGCAATGGCCACTACGAGATCCGCGTCATCGACAACGGCCCCGGCATCCCAGCCGAAGCGCGCGAGCACATCTTCGAGCGATTCTTTCGCGTCGACTCATCCCGTTCCCGCGCTGAGACCTCGGCGACTAGCGGCGCCGGACTCGGCCTCGCCATCGCGCGACGGATTGCCGAGATGCATAACGGGACGCTCGACCTGGCCGAGTCGCGGCCCGGCCGGACCGAGTTCGTGATCACGATGCCGGCGGCCTAACTGGGGGCTTGCGACTTCGGACCCCAAGTCCTACAATCGTGGTCCGAACAAAAACCGAAACACAGTCGGCGACAATTTCCCGCGAGGCCAGAATGTCCACTGCCAGCACCGTCCCAGCCGTCATCACCCCCGAAGCCTTCCTCGCACACTGGCAGGGGCATCGGCGCCTCACCCGCCGCGTGATCGCCGCCTTCCCGGCCGACGAATTCACCTCCCTCTCGATTGGCGGCATGCGACCGATGAGCGCCCTCGCCTCGGAGATGCTCGGCATGGCCCTGCCGACCGCACACGGCGTGTTGACCGGCGACTGGTCGGCGTATGCCGAGAGCTCGGCCAAGACGCAGGCCGAAATCCTTGCGGCGTGGGACGAGACCACTGCGAAGCTGGACGAGATCATGCCGAAAATCCCGCTCGAGAAATATCAGGAGACGGTGACAGCGTTTGGACAGTGGACCTTCCCGGTCCACGATCTCTTTCTCTACGTGATCGACAACGAGATCCATCATCGCGGCCAGGGTTACGTCTACCTGCGCGCGTTGGGGATCGAACCGCCGCCGTTCTGGGAACGCACCTGATCTGAGTCGCCGCGGCGTCACGGCGGCACCGCATCCACTGCGCTCCGGCCTAGCGATGGGCCCCGCCCGCGCGTAACTGTGCGGCGGGCCCACCTGCAGGTTGTTCTACATCCGGAGCGGCAATGATTCGTGCACCACTCGTCCGACAGGCGCTGGCGTTTTCACTTCTCGCGGCCGTCGTCGGCTCTGCTGGTGCGCAGGGCGCACCTGACTCCACCAGACGCACGGCGCCCGAGAGCGACCTGCCGCTGATTCCGACGCGGCCGCTGCGCTTCACCACCGATGAAGGGACATGGTTGTCGCTTGACCTGTCCCCCGATGGCAAGACCATCGTCTTCGACATGCTCGGTGACCTCTACACGCTGCCGGCGACCGGTGGCGCGGCGACGCGTATCACCAGCGGCTCGGGCTTCGACGGGCAGCCGCGTTTTTCGCCCGACGGCAAGTCGATCGTCTTCGTCAGCGATCGCTCCGGCAGCGAGAACCTCTACCTCATCGATCCCGATGGGAAGCGCCTCCGCCCGCTGACGCGTGGCTTCAACCAGGCCTTCATCTCGCCCGACTTCACCCCCGATGGGCAGTATGTCGTGGTGTCGAAGAGCGCGGATCTCTGGCTCTATCACGTCGGCGGCGGCAGCGGTCTGCGGCTCACTGGCAACACACCGCCGGCGACGGCGGGTGGCGGTGGAGGCGGTGGTGCCGCGCCGGTGAACTTCATGGGCGCGTCGGCATCGCCCGATGGTCGCTACATCTACGCTGGCGCGCGCACCGGCCCCGCGGGCTACAACCAGATGATGGGCAGCACGCAGGTGGTGATGTACGACCGCAAGACCGGTCGCCTCGCCACCCGCACGCTCAACCTCGGCAATGCCTTCCGTCCCGCCATCTCGCCCGACGGCAAGTACCTCGCCTATGCATCACGCGAGATGGCCGTCACGGGACTGAAGCTGCGCGAGTTGTCGTCCGGCGATGAACGCTGGCTCTCGAACGACATCCAGCGCGACGACATCGAGTCACGCGGTTCACGCGACCTGCTGCCTGGTTATTCGTGGACGCCGGATTCGAAGGCGATCGTTCTTGCACATCACGGCAAGATCTGGAGCCTCGACATCGCGTCGGGCAAGCAGACGCCGATTCCGTTCACGGCCGAAGTGGACCAGATGATCGGCGAGCTGGTGAAGTTCGAATATCCGATCAACGACACGTTGCTGACGGTGCGCCAGATTCGTGGCCCCCGCCCGTCGCCTGACGGCAAGCGTCTCGCGTTCTCGGCGCTGGATCATCTCTGGATCATGGACCTGCCATCTGGCACGCCGAAGCGGATGACGACGGCCACCGACGGCGAACATCTCCCTGTCTGGTCGCCGGACGGCAAGTACATCGCCTACATCTCGTGGAACGAGGATGGTGGTGACATCTGGCGCATTCCATCGGCTGGTGGCCGGCCGGAGAAGCTCACCACCCAGTCGGCGTACTACGACGACATCGCCTATTCGCCAACTGGTTCGCGCATCGTTGCCGCACGCGCACCCCGCTCGCAGCGCGCGATCGTGAACGACGAGATCAACCCGAAGCTGGTCATCACGGACCTGGTCTGGATTCCGGCCAGTGGCGGTGCATCCACGTTCATCACCTCGCTCACCAACGCCGGTCGTCCGCACTTCACCAGCGACACTTCGCGGATCTGGATCTACGAAGCGGGTGATGGGCTGGTCTCGATGCGCTGGGACGGCACCGATCGCACGTCGCACCTGAAGGTGACGGGTTTCATGGCGCCAGGCGGTGGTCCGAATGCACAGCCGCGTCAGGCGGCCGAGTTGAACGTGTCGCCCGATGGCAATCGTGTGCTGGCTTCGGTGGACAACCGCCTCTTCGTGGTCCCGCTGCCGATGACCGGTGGCACCACGCCATCGATCTCGGTGCAGCAGGCAACCGGTGGCGCGTTGCCCTTCCGTCGACTGTCGCGTATCGGCGGCGACTTCATGGGCTGGAACGCCGACTCGAAGGGCGTCTTCTACGCGCTTGGCCGTTCGTACTTCCAGTACGACCTCGCGAAGGCGGATTCACTGGCGGCCGACTCCGCCTCGAAGGCACCACCAGCGCGCGGAGCAGGCGGCGCCGGCGCCGGTGCGAATGCGGGCCCGAACAAGCCGGTCTACGAAGCGGCACGCACCGACATCACGATCACGGCCGCCAAGGATCGTCCGACAGGTAGCGTCGTGCTGCGCGGTGCACGCATCATCACCATGAAGGGTGACGCGGTGATCGCGAAGGGTGATGTCGTGATCACGGCCAATCGGATCGTGGCCGTTGGTGAGCAGGGCAGTGTCACTGTGCCAGCCAACGCCCGCATCATCGACGTCGCGGGCAAGACCATCATGCCGGGCCTGATCGACGTGCACGCCCACATGTGGCCGCAGTGGGGAATTCACTCGCCGCAGCCGTACATGTACACCGTCAACCTCGCCTATGGCGTGACCACGACGCGTGACCCGCAGACGTCTACCAGCGACGTCATCTCGTACGGCGACGCAGTCGATGTCGGCCAGATCATCGGCCCCCGCATCTATACCACTGGCCCCGGCATCTTCGTGCAGGATGACGTGAACAGCGCCGACGATGCCAAGGAAGTGATGCGCAGGTATTCGGAGTTCTACCAGACCGAGACCATCAAGCAGTACATGGCCGGTGATCGTCGCCAGCGGCAGTGGGTCGCGATGGCGGCGCGGGCGCAGAACATCACGCCGACGCTGGAAGGGGGCCTCGACTTCAAGAAGAACATGACCGAGGCCATGGACGGCTACGCCGGCATCGAACACACGCTACCGATCGCACCGATGTACAAGGACGCGATCAGCCTCTTCGCGCAGAGTGGCACCACGTATACGCCAACGTTGCTGGTGCAGTACGGCGGGCCGTGGGCCGAGAACTGGTGGTACGAGCACTACGACATCCTCGCCGACAAGAAGCTGGCGCACTTCACGCCCTTCTCGGAACTCGAGCGTCGCGGCCTCCGCCGTCCGCAGTGGTTCCGCGACAGCGAGTACTCCTACAAGCTCTTCGCCGAGCAGGCACGGAAGGTCGTCGAGGCCGGCGGTCGTGTGGGGTTGGGTGGCCACGGCCAGTTGCAGGGCCTGGGCGTGCACTGGGAGATGTGGAACATTGCCAGCGGTGGCATGAAGCCGATGGATGTGTTGCGTGTGGCGACGATCTTCGGTGCGCAGGCGATCGGCTTGCAGGCCAATCTCGGCTCGGTGGAAGTCGGCAAGCTGGCCGACCTGCTGGTGCTGGATGCAAACCCGCTGGATGACATCCGCAACACCAACTCGATCCAGATGGTGATGAAGAACGGCCGCCTCTACGAAGGCAACACGTTGTCGGAAGTCTGGCCGCGTGCGAAGCCGTTGCCGAAGCAGTGGTGGATGACGAACGACGCGTTGCCAGCGACGGCGAACCCGAAGTAGTCGCCAGGGCGTAGGACATGCTCGATGAGAACGCGGCAACATTCGATGCACTGAATTTTGCCGCGTTCTTCTTTTGTGCTGACGGCACCACCGTCAGCCGCGCCTCGCTCAGCTCCCGGCGCCTGGATAGGTCTTCTTCAGTTCCTCGGCTGTCCATGTACCGCGGCTGCCGATCTTGTCGCGGATGGCCTTCACTTCCGCTGCGGTCACCGCGCTGGCGGCGTTGCCCCACTGCGATCGTGCGTAGGTCAGCACGTTCGCCACGTCGTCATCGCTGAGCATGCCCCACGGTTGCATCGCACCGTTGTAGTCCTTGCCATCGACCTTGATCTCGCCTTGCAGGCCGGCGATGACGATCGAGATCGGCACACTCGGATCGCCGAGCAGCCACTTCGATCCCTTGAGAGGCGGGAAGGTGCCGTCGACGCCCATGCCAGTGGCTTGATGGCAGCTCGCGCAAATCTGTCCGTAGGTCGTGGCGCCTTTGTCCTCGGTTGCGGCTGCGGCAACCGGTGCAGCCGCTGCGGTGACAGAGTCAGGCGAGGCCGTCTTCGCTTCGCCACCACCACAGGCTGCCAGGGCAGTGACGCTGAATGCAATTGCAGAGACGGTGATGAAACGTGGCATCGAGTGAATCATGGCGGGGTGCGGTGGCGAGGAACGCGCGTCGGAGAGTCGACGCGCCGTCAGTCGGATGAGGGCTACACGCCGAAGATAAATCGCATATGCGGATGGGAATGTCAGCATTTGCCTGACGTTTTTACAGGCAATGACGGACGTTGCGCGCTGCGCGCTCGCCGTACCTATCCCTACGAGCGTGCCACGGCACGACGGACACGCTCCTTCACATTGTGCACGGAGAGTCAGATGTCCCGATTGCTCACCCAGGGAAAGGCCGGTCTCGCAGCAGTGGCAGTTGGTTCTGCCATTGTGTTGGCCTACGCTTGCGCCCCGACTGGTGCCACGAAACCCAACACCGCGCTGGTTGGCGGCGATGCCGCGCAGCAGGTGTATGTCGCGCCTGGCAAGTACGATGAGTTCTACGCCTTCCTCTCCGGGGGATTCAACGGACAGGTCGGCGTTTACGGTCTGCCCTCGGGCCGACTGCTGAAGCTGATCCCGGTGTTCAGCCAGCACGCCGAGAATGGCTGGGGCTACAACGAAGAGACGAAGGCGATGCTCGAGACGTCGTACGGGTTCGTGCCGTGGGACGACCTCCATCACACGGCACTCTCGCAGACCAACGGCGAGGACGATGGTCGCTGGCTGTTCGTCAATGCGAACAACACGCCGCGCATTGGCCGCATCGACCTCACCAAGATGGAAACGTCGGAGATCATCGAGATCCCCAACGCCGCTGGCAACCATGCGTCACCGTTCATCACGCAGAACAGCGAATACGTGGTGGCCTCGACGCGCTTCAGTGTGCCGATCCCGAACCGCGACATGCCGATCTCGGACTACAAGAAGGGCTTCCGTGGATCGATCAGTTTCGTCACGGCGAACCAACCCGGGAAGATGCGGATTGCGTTCCAGCTGTTGGTGCCGGGCTTCAACTACGATCTCGCACGCGCCGGCAAGGGGCCGTCGGACGGGTGGATGTTCTTCACCTCGTACAACTCCGAGCAAGCCAACAGCCTGCTCGAGGCGAATGCCTCGCGCAACGACAAGGACTTCGTCGGCGCGGTGAATTGGAAGAAGGCCGAGGCGTGCGTGGCGGCAGGGAAGGGCGTGACCATGCCCACGGAATACCTGCACAACACGATGGACGAGTTCTCGCGCACGGCGCACACGACGAAGGAGACGAGTGTCATCACCCTCGAGACGGCAGCCTGTCCGGGTGTGATGTACCTCCTGCCGACGCCGAAGTCGCCGCACGGCGCTGACGTCGATCCGTCGGGCGAATACATCGTCGCTGGTGGCAAGCTCGCCTCGGTGATCCCGGTGCACAGCTTCACGAAGATGATGGCGGCCATCGAGAAGAAGGACTTCGAAGGTGAAGTCGAGGGCATCCCGGTGCTGCGCTACGCCAGCGTGCTGGCCGGCGAAGTGAAGAACCCTGGCCTCGGTCCGCTCCACACCGAGTTCGATGGCAAGGGCTACGCCTACACCTCGATGTTTCTTTCGTCCGAAATTGTGAAGTGGAAGCTTGGCACGTGGGAGGTGGTGGACCGGACACCGACGTTCTATTCCGTCGGTCACCTGATGATTCCTGGCGGTGGCACGCGCAAGCCGGCTGGCAAGTACGTGCTGGCCATGAACAAGATCACCAAGGATCGGTACCTGCCGACGGGTCCTGAGCTCGCACAGTCAGCGCAGCTCTACAGCATCGAAGGCGACAAGATGAAGCTGCTGCTCGACTTCCCGACCTTCGGTGAACCGCACTACGGCAATGCGATCCTGGCCAGCGTGATTCGCGATCGGCAGCTGCGTTTCTTCTCGCTCAAGGAGAACCGTCACCCGCAGGTGGCACGCACGGAGCGGGAGACAGGAATCAGTCGTACCGGAAAGGCGGTGCACGTCCGCATGGCGGCGCTGCGCAGTCACTTCTCGCCCGACAACATCGAGGGTGTGCAGCTCGGCGACACAGTGTACTTCCACGTCACCAACATCGAGCAGGACTGGGACATGCCGCACGGCTTTGCGGTGACGGGCGCCAACACCTCGGAGATCTTGATGATGCCGGGTGAGACGCGCACGCTGAAGTGGGTGCCGACTCGCATCGGTGTCTACCCGTTCTACTGCACCGACTTCTGTTCGGCATTGCACCAGGAGATGCAGGGCTACATCCGCATCTCGGCGCCGGGCTCGAACGTGCCCTTGCTGGCCAACTCTGGCCGCACCGGACAGAACGTCGAGGCGACCGTGGCAGCAGCGGCCGCCGCGATGCCGAAACACTGATCTCGACTTTCAGACGGCGGTGGTGGCTCCACGCCACCGCCGCCGCTCTCGCTCCTTCTTCGACAGGTCCCGATGCCTCGTTTCACTCGTTGGCTGGTGGCGCTCGCCGCCGTCGCCGTTCTCGGTGTGTTTGCCTTCCCCCTCTGGCGCGTGACGCTCGAGGCGCCGCAGTACCCGGAAGGGATCGGGATGCTGATCCACGTGAATGGCGTGACCGGTGTCACCGAGCACGACCTCGACAACATCAACGGCTTGAACCACTACATCGGGATGCATCGCATCGAGCCGGATGCGATCCCGGAGCTGCGTTACATGCCATGGATCGCAGCGACCATCGCGCTCACCGGACTGCTGGTAGCCTGGCGCGGTGCGCGTGGCCTCTACATCGGCTGGGCCTGCGCGGTGCTCGCGACTCTGGGCGCGGGCGTGTACGACTTCTGGCGATGGGAATACGACTACGGCCACAACCTGAATCCTGACGCAGCCATCCGGATCCCTGGGCTCACCTATCAGCCACCGCTCTTCGGCTCGAAGCAGATCCTCAACTTCGTGGCGAATTCGTATCCAGATATCGGTGGCTGGATGCTGATCGCGGCAGGGGGCGTGTTCGGACTGGTGTTGATGTACCTGCTGGTCGTGCGTCGGTCGCCGAATGCCGGCGCGGTACAGCGCGCCGTGCCGCTGGCCTCCACCGCCATGGTGCTGGTGGCGTCGCTGGTGGTTGGTGCGTGCGGCACGGCGGGCCCGCGGGCACTGGTGGCGGGTACCGATGAGTGTGCGCAGTGCCGCATGATGATCACCGACCCGCGCTTCGGCGGCGAGGTGGTCACGCGCACCGGTCGCGTCCAGACCTTCGACGCGCTCGAGTGCCTCGCCGCATATGTCGCCAGCGCCGACAGTACCACGCTGGCCGACGTCTGGGTCAGTGACTTCGAGCACCCTGGCACCTGGCTGCCAGCCAGCAAGGCGGTCTTCATCACCGGCTCGACGATCGGGTCACCCATGGGCCGCTCCCTGCTCGCGCTCGCACCTGGCAGCGCGCCCGCAGCGGCTGTGACGCGGTATGGCGGTGCGGTGCGTGACTGGCCGTCGCTGGTGCGCGCAGCGAAGGCCGCTTCCACTGCGCAGTCGCACGAGTCAGCCGATGCACACCATGCGAGCTGATTTGCACGCCTGCCCGCATCGCGACGCGACGGTGGGCTGCGGCCTCGCGCTGATGTTACTCGCGGCGCCATCGCTACAGGCGCGACAAGTCGACGTCTACCCCACGCGTGGTATGCCAATCACCGCGGCACTGGCCGCAGCGCAGCCGTTCGACACCCTCGTGATCCATCGCGGTACATACCGCGAGCCGACGCTGATGGTGCTGCAGCCGGTCACCCTCCGCGGTGAAGCGGGCACCGTGCTGGATGGCGAGGGGACGCACGCGTTGGTGGTGGTCCGGGCATCACACGTGAGTATCGAGGGGCTCACCCTCAGGAACACCGGCTTCAGCGGCATCGACGATCGGGCGGCCATTCGCTTCGCCGATGTCACCGACTGTCGCGTGGTTGGCAACCGGATCGAGCAGGCGTTTTTCGGCGTCTACCTCGCGCGGGTGACGGGCTGCGAGGTGCGTGACAACATCATCAGCGGCACCGCCGGCGGTGAGATGGATGCCGGCAATGGCATTCACCTCTGGTACTCACGCGACGTGCTGCTCACCCACAACACCATCGAGCGGCATCGCGATGGCATGTACTTCGAGTTCTCGCACGGCGGCGTGGCACGCGACAACATCAGCCGCGAGAACGGACGGTATGGCCTGCACTTCATGTTCTCCGACAGCTGCCAGTACATCCACAACCGGTTCGAGCACAACGCGGCCGGTATTGCGGTGATGTACACCAATCATGTCGAGCTGCGCGACAACCTCTTCGCCGACTCACGCGGCAGCGCCTCCTATGGCCTGCTCCTGAAGTCGATCTCCGATTCGCGCATCGAGGGCAACACCTTCCGGTCGAACTCCGTCGGGTTGCACCTCGAGGATGCCAACCGGAACCAGATCGTCGGCAATCGCATGGAGCGCAACGGCTGGGCACTGCGGCTCATGGCCAGTGCCGAGAACAACACTGTGGCACGCAATGACTTCGTCGGCAACGCCTTCGACGTCGTGGCGGTGGGTGACCGCAATACCACCCAGATGCACGACAACTACTGGGATGCCTACCGCGGCTACGACCTCGATCGCGATGGCGTGGGCGATGTGCCGCATCACCCGGTGCGCTTCTTCTCGCTAATCGTGGAGAACAACCCGCCGGCGCTGATCCTGCTTCGCTCCTTCCTGCTCGACCTGCTCGACCTTGCCGAACGTGTGCTGCCAGTGCTCACTCCGGCCGCGGTGGTGGATACGGCCCCTGCCATGCGGGCACACCCATGATCCGATTCACCGGCGTCTACAAGCGCTTTGGTCAGCTGCCTGTGCTGCGCGGCATCGACCTCGCCCTCACACCTGGCCGTGTGACAGCCATCGTCGGCCCGAACGCGGCAGGGAAGAGCACGTTGATTCGCTGTATCCTCGGCCTCACACGCCCCGATCGTGGCACCATCACCCTGGCTGACGGTCGTGATGTTCGACTCCCCGCCGCACGCGCAGCCATCGGCTACATGCCGCAGACGCCGAGTTTTCCGGACAATCTCACCGGTCACGAGGTGCTCGCGATGCTCGACGCTCTGCGTCCCGATGTCGTGCCGGACAACACGTTGCTGGAACGGTTCGCCGTCGCGGGGCAACTCGACAAGCCGGTGCGCACGCTGTCCGGGGGCACGAGGCAGAAGCTCTCCGCCGTGATCGCGTTCCGATACCGCCCCACGCTGTTGGTTCTGGACGAACCCACCGCCGGCCTCGATCCATTGGCCGCCTCCGTCTTCAAGGTGGCCGTGATGGCGGCCCGCGACGCGGGCACGACGATCCTGCTCACCACCCACGTTGTCGCCGAACTGGCGGTGCTGGCTGACGACATCGCCTTCCTGCTCGACGGCTCGATCCGTTTCGCGGGGCCAGTGGAAGCGCTCCTGCGTGAAGCGCTTGCCTCTTCACTCGACGAAGCACTGACCACGCTGATGCAGTCGCCCCTCGCGGACATCCCGCCGGCGGCCCTCGCGGTGCCGACTGGGCAGCCCCACCTTCACGTCGTGCGAGAGGCGTCGTCATGAGCACTTCATCCATGTCGGTGCCGGGTACCGGCGCGCTCGCCGGCATCATCGCGGTGCATCAGTCTCGTGATGTTTTGCGCAAGCGTTGGGTGATCGCCTACGCCATCGTCCTCGCCGTCGCGGGTGACCTGTTGCTTCGCTTGGCGGGGAGTGGGCCATCGGCGCTGGTGTCGCTACTGAACGTCGTACTGCTGCTGGTGCCACTGATCGCGCTGATCCTTGGCTCTGCCTCGTTGTACAGCGCGCGGGAGTTCACGGAGTTGCTGCTGGCACAGCCGATCCCGCGGCGGGCGCTCTTCATTGGTCTCTACCTCGGCCTGACCCTGCCCCTGATGGGCGCGACGCTGGTGGGGATCGGTTTGCCCTTCGTCCTCGAGCGAGCGCTCGATCCCGCCACGCTACCAATGCTGCTGGTGCTGCTGGCGGTCAGTGTGCTGCTGGTGGGAGTGTTTACGGCGCTGGCGTTCCTGATCACCGTCAGTGTGCGTGATCGCGCGCGAGGGCTCGGGGTCGCGATCCTGCTCTGGCTCGCACTCGGCATTCTCTACGACGGGATCATCCTCGCGATCGCGACCGCATTCAGGGATTGGCCGATCGAGCGTGGCATGCTGGCGGCAATGGTGCTCAATCCCATCGACCTGGCGCGCACGATCCTGCTGCTGCGGCTCGATGTGGCCGCGCTCATGGGATACACCGGTGCTGTCTTTCGGATGGCGTTCGGCAGTGCCTCCGGTCTCGTGCTCGCGTTCGTGGCGCTGGCCAGCTGGATGGTGATTCCCTGGTGGGCCGGCGCGAAGGCCTTCGATCGCAGGGACTTCTGACGCCGGCGTCGGGTAATTCCCACTTACCCATGGCTCCCGTCACTTTGTAAACTGAACGAAGACACTGCTCGCAGCTTTTGCCACACACTCCCGTGCTCTCACAAACTTCCGAATACGCCCTTCGCATCATGGCGTTCATCGCGCAGCAGCCGGCCGATGCACTGGTGCCGGCGATCTCGATGGAAGGCAAGGTGCGCGTTCCCGCGAACTATCGCGGCAAGATCCTCAACCAGCTGACACGCGCCGGCCTGCTGGAATCGACGCGTGGCCGTACCGGCGGGTTCAAGCTTTCACGGCCCGCAGAACGCATCCGATTGTTCGATGTGGTGGCGCCGTTCGAGCCGACCCAGGCCGGCAAGACCTGTATCCTCGGCCGCAGCCGCTGTCAGGAGTCGTTGCCATGCGCGGCGCACGAGCGCTGGCGGCAACTGGGAAACGCGCGTGAAGAGTTCCTGCGCGGTACGACGGTCGCTGACGTGGCTGCGCCGTCGGCCCGCGACGTGAGCTGAGTCGGAAGGTCCTGCGCGTTCCGTGTGGGTTGGAGTCGTACGCTCCGGCAGTTCCATGCTGCGTGCAGCCGGCGCCGACGTGCGACTCAGTTCAGATGCGCAGGGCAAAGCCGGCGCTTCAACTGCTGCACGGCCTCGACCAATTGCTCCACCCGATCCGCGAGCACTGCATCAGCGGAGAGGGTGCCCAGCGACGGGTCGTTGAGCGCGCTCAGGCGCGCCACGGCGCGATCGAACTGCTCCTTCTCGCTTTCGATGGCAGGGACACTCACCGGCGACGTGCGCCGAGGGCGTCCCGCACGCTGCCAGGCCCGCGTCACCCGCAACAGCCGCTGCTTGAAGCCCGCGGCCGACTGATCGTGCAGCTCCGGCAGCAATTCCGCGGTGGTGTCGACACCGAGTGAGTCACCCCAGTCCTGCCACTTGAAGTCGTTCAGGTGCGCGTACGCCTTGGTGCGAATCCACGGCACGCGGAACGCCTCGGCGAGGATCGCGCCGTGCATCGCCGACGTCACCACCAGTCGCGCGCTGCGGATCGCTTCCACGACCGACAGCACATTCGAAGCCGGATCGACGTAGTGCATGCCGGCCGCCGTGGCGACCGTGCGCCAGTCGGCGCGGTACGCACTCACATGGTGCGGTACGTAGACCGTTCCCTTGCCGCGCGGCAGGGGGCGGATGAACTGCGTGATGAGATGGGCCGGGTCGGTGATGGCGAACGAGGTGGGCACGCCGAGTGCGCGGGCAGTGGCGGGGCCGCGCACGAAATGCACTGCCCAGTCGTCCGTCAGTCTGGGTACCTTCCCGTACCCGACGCCCGACCCGACGATGACCTTCGGCCCAGGTGGCAGCTGATCGTTGACGATGGTGCCAATCCCAACCAGCGCGCCTTCCGCCTTCTCGTTCAGCAGCTCCGGCAACAGGCGTGGCCAGAGCCATGGATTGAGGTCGTCGCCAAAGTTTCCGAATTCATCGCGGTAATAGTGCAGCCGCCACGGTGCAGTGAAACCGCTTCGCATCCCGCGCCCCGTCGCTCGCACTGCAACAGACATCGGCTCGATGGGTTGAATGAAAGGGGTGATCATGTCTCGAATGACACGCAACAGGCGCCATACCCTCACGCGAGTGCACGATTCTCAACGCAATTGATGCACGCAACGTTGCGGACGACTGTCGATTCGATCTGTTAAGGCTCGATGTGTTGGAGTGTTCCCAAATCATCGCGTGGCATCGCACTGAGCAACAGCTGTGCCGCACGCGTCGACGATAGGGTGCAACGAGAGACATATCAAGAGTCAGGTGCGGCGACCCCCGAAACGACAAGAGTCAGGCGCGATCACGAGTATGTGACCGCGCTGAGATACATCAGATTGGAAGAGTCTGCCTCGCCATTCCGCGTGCATGACACGACGCAGCGGCATCACCGCAGGCTCGAGGCCGCAGGATCGGTCGAGTCTGGCTCAGTGCGCCGTCCGCATGACGGCGGGCACGAGCTCATCGCGAATCTTCTGCCACACGTCGTACTGACCGTAATTGCCGGCTGTGACGACGATGGTCATCTGCAACTCGGGGATCACCACCGCGAACTGCCCGCCGTTTCCGCTGGCCTCGTACGTCTGGTAGCGCCGCGTGCCGACTGACAGCAGGTGCCGATGCCAGCCAAGCCCATCGTCCGATCCATCCGCGCGATCGATCACGTGCGCAGTGGATTGGCGTACCCATGCTGCGCTGACGAGTCGCGTGCCATGCCAGAGGCCGCCATCCAGATAGAGCTGTCCGAACTTCAGAAAGTCGCGCGGCAGCAGATACATGCCGCCACCGGAATATGCCTCGCCCGTCGGCATCAGGTTGATGCCGTAGCGGGAGAATCGCATCGGAAGTGCGAGCTGGGTCTCGAACACCCGCGGCAGCCACAGCCTGGTCGCTGCGCCGAGCACCTTGCCGGTGATGTTGATGCCCGCCGAGCAGTACGCGTAGGTGGTGCCCGGGGCGTGGACCTTTGGCAGCGCGAGAAAGAAGGCGTACCAGTCCTCCTGCGCCTGCTGCGACTGCATGGTGTCCTCGTTGCCCGGCGACGCATCGTCATCGTCATTACAGGCCAGCCCCGAGCTGTGCGACAGCAGTTGGCCCACCGTGATCGGTGTGCCGGGAAGGGTCGTCCTGCTGCTGATCGCGGCACCGTGATGTATCGCCGAACCCACCATGATCGACGTCATGGTCTTCGAGGCTGATCGCAGGTCGTGCATCGCATCCTGCGCCGAGCCGCGGAAATACTCCTCCAGCACCAGGCGGCCGCGTCGAGCCACCAGCAGCGAGTGGACGCGCGGTGCTGTGTCGCTGAGTGGGTCGGCGCCATACAACCCGCGCACGATCGCCTGCAACGCCGCCGGATCGACGCCCGCCGTAGAGGCCTCGCTGACGGTCCAGCCATCGCCGATGTCAGCGGGGCGACGATACACATAGGCGGGCAAGGCCTGCGACCGCGGCACGAATCCAAGTGCCTGCTCGATCGTTCGTGGGCTGAGCACGATCGGCGTGCCAAAGTCGAAGGTGATGGCGCGGCGAGCCGAATCGTACGGCTGTCGCCACTGCACCTTGCCGGTCCTCGGATTCGTGAACGTCACCGACTCGCCATCGCGCGTGACGACGTAATACGCCACCCGGCCGGGCCAGTTCTGCGCCGGATTGCGGAAGATTCCGTGCAGCGCGCCGTCGGGCATCCGCCGCACGAACAGGTAGAGCGGAAACTGGTCGTCGACGGGTGCGACGGTCCCGCGCCAGCTGTTCGCGCCCTGCGACCGCAGGCGGACCGGCGATGCATAGCGAGGGTTCATTCCCGTCGGCTGAATCCAGTACGCCTCGGTTTTTTCGCCGCTGATCCACAGCCGCAACGTCCCTTGTCCGCCGGGCAGCGCGATGATCGCACTATCCCCCGCCTGCTCGGCTGCTGCCTCGAATCCGCCGATCCGCATCGTCCACCGGCGCGCCGTTCGATCGAGCAGCAGCGGGCCGCGCACCTGTGGCCCAAGGATCGGTTCAGCGCCCCACAGGCCGAGCAGGTCGTCGCCAGCCTGCGGCAGCGCGGCGCGCGGGGCCGGCTGCGCGCCGAGGCCCTGCGCCGCCAACAGTGCGCCGATCAGGGTCAGGCTTTGGCGAAATCGAAACTGCATCAGGACCATCCTCGTTGTCGGGTATGTTCACCAGCACCAGCAAAGGTTGCTCCCGTAGAAAGGCCTGTCTTGTATCGACGCAACATTCCCGGCGTTTCGCAAAACATCACGCGTCCTGCGTTCGGCTGCGGGGGCCTGACGTGCGTGCGGCACATGGCGTCAACACCATGAGTGATGCGACCGCCACCCGCCACGGCCACCTCGCGATGCCATTCGGGGCGTTTTACGGCCAGCTCGATCGGCGCGTGCGTCTCCCGGGCATGGAAATTTCGGTGCTGAAAGTCGATCCGCATCGCGTCGTCGAGCGACACTCGCATGACGACGCACATTTCGTCTTCGTCCTCGATGGACTCTACATCTCGAGCGCGATGAACGCAGTGCCGGTCAGCATCGGCAAGGCACTGATCTTCAACCCTGCAGGTACCACGCACCGCGATCGGTTCGAAGCGCGCGATCGTGTCATGTCGGGCCAGTTCCTCACGCTTTCGATCGCGCCCGACGTGATCGAGGCGGCGCAGTACGAGGCGGGTGTTGCACCGCAACCCGTCGCTTTGCGATCCGATGCGGCGCTTGCGATCGCCGGCGAGTTGGCGGCAACGGAATTGAACGGTGGAAGCGATGCCACGCTTCGACGCGAGTCGCTGGCCCTCGCCCTGCTCTCCGAAGTTGCGACGGCCCAGCATGTCGCACCGCGCGGCGCACCGGCCTGGCTCGCCAGCGCACGAGCGCAGCTCGACGACACACTCGGCGGTGAGATCCGCATCGCCGAGGTCGCGCGCAACGCCGGTGTGCATCCGGTGCACCTCGCGCGCGTCTTCCGACAGTGCGTCGGCATGTCACCGGGTGACTACCTGCGGCATCGACGACTGGAGCACGCGCGCACCTTGCTGCGCGCCACACGCCGGCCGATGTCGGAGATCGCATTGACCTGCGGCTTCGTGGACCAGAGCCACTTCACCACCGCCTTCCGGCGTGCCTATCGTGTCACGCCCAGCGTGTATCGACTCGGCTGAACCGATTGCTGAAACGACGAGGGGCCCGATGCGCAGCGTGGCATCGGGCCCCTCGTTGTGTTCACTCTTGAAACGGTCTTACGGCACCGGGTTCGTCGGCGGCTTCACCGTCGGATACGCCACACCGAGCTGCTCGAGGTACGTGCGGAACTTGCTCGAGTCGTAATACAGCTTCTTCATTTCCGGACGGTACCGCGCCATGATCTCGGCATTCAGCCACGTCGGCGGTCCATCGTTCGGGCCAAGGAACGAGACGTACTTGATCGTCTTCGTCTGCACGTCGTTGAAGTAGGTCCAGGCATCGGCCACGATCTTCGGCTGCGTCAGCAGGTCGATCAACGTCATCGCCTGCACCTTCGCGCCGGCCACTGCACCCTTGTGGGCGATCGGCGTGGCCATCGCGATACCGTTGGCCCAGTTGTGGCCTGGCGTGCCCGGAATGTTCGACGGGTATCGCAGCGTGATCGTCGGCACGTTCCAGCTCACGTCACCGATGTCGTCGCTGCCACCGCCGAATGCCACCAGGCTCAGAGCCGGACCCTGCAGCGGACGCACCTGCGTCACGAGACCGTTCTGCGCCACACCGAGTTCACGCTGCAAACCCTTCGCCAGCGCCTGGTCGTTCTCATCCCACTTCGGCAGGCCGACCGACTCGATGTTCGCCTGCATCGCTTCGGCGACCGGCTTGCTGAAGTGACCGGGCCAGGCCGAACCGAGGATCACCACGGTGTCGAGCGTGGTCTCGGTCATCATCGCGGCGCCGCGTGCGATGCGCTTGCCGGCCTCGAACATGTCCTGCACATGCTGATAGTCACGCTCGCGGAAGTAGAACCAGATCGACGCCGTGCTCGGCACCACGTTCGGCTGGTCACCACCATCCTTGATCACGTAGTGCGAGCGCTGGCCCGGCTCCATGTGTTCGCGATGGAATTCCCACCCCTGTGCCATCAGCATCACGGCGTCGAGCGCACTCTTGCCACGCCACGGTGCGCCGGCGGCGTGTGCCGACTGTCCCTTGAATCGGAACTCGGCCGACACGATCGCCAGTGACGACGACTGCCCCCACGTCACACCGAGGTCGTTGCCGACGTGGGTGAAGAGCGTGACATCGACATCCTTGAAGACGCCGGCACGAACGAAGTGCGCCTTGCCTGCGACAGCTTCTTCCGCGACACCAGGCCACAACACGAGTGTGCCGGGCATCTTGTCGCGCATCATGATCTCCTTCACCGCCAGCGCGGCCGCGATGTTCACGGCCTGGCCGGAGTTGTGACCTTCACCATGCCCCGGTGCGCCCTGCACCTGCCACGAGCGATAGGCGGTGGCGGGCGTCTGGTTGGACTGCGGAATGCCGTCGATGTCGGAGCCGAGCGAGATGACCGGCTTGCCGCTGCCCCAGCGCGCGACCCAACCGGTCGGCATGCCGGCGACGTTGCGCTGGATCGTGAAGCCGTTCTTCTCGAGGATGCCCGTCAGGTAGCGGGATGTTTCGAACTCCTGCATGCCGAGCTCGCCATAGGAATAGACCTGGTCGATGATCTCCTGGATCAGCTTGGCGCGGGCCTCGACCTTGGTGGCGGCTTCTTCCTTCAGCCGGACGATCCGTGGGTCGAGCGGGGCCCGTGGTGCGGACGGCGCCGGCGCGATGGTGGTCGTGTCCTGACCGGCGAGGAGCTGCGGGCTGAGGGACAGCAGGGCAGCAACGGCGAACGAAACGGGTGCACGAAAACGCGGCATCAGGCGGACTCGGGCTGGGGGGAGCGCAGCAGGCTTAGGCGTGGGTGAAACGCCTGAGTAATGGCCTCGATCGGTGGCCAATGCAAACCAGTACGCGCAAACGTATCAGCTGTTAGTGAGATACGCTTCTCAGATATTCGTCAGTCTGGTGCGGGACCTGCTAGCTTGCAGGGCGTAGAGACTCCTGGGTGCCGCTGTGGCGCCTGTCGAGTGCCGACGCACCGACGAGGAGAATGCCGATGTCCCGTACGCTGCCTGCCGCCCGCGAACAGTTCGTGAAGGCGATTGCCCGAGATACCCACGCCGTGGAGCAGCCTCGGCTGATCGCGGTGCTCGATGCCCTGATTGCCTGGAGCAACAAGCATCCGACGCTGCTGAAGTTCCGGGAGGAAGAGGACACTCCGGGCACGATCGCATTCGAGAAGGTGGGCACGAAGATGATCGTCTGGTGCGCCTCCCCCCGTCGGCAGGATGTGCCGCGCCTCGAGCTGGTGCCGAAGGCGGCGAAGTCGATCTCTCCGGAAGACCGTGAGAAGCTGCTCAACATGCTCAACGCCCACATGCGCGAGCCGCTCCTGCCGGACGAAAAACTCCGCATCGGCTTCAGCGCCCTCAAGAACGCCGCCGCCCTCGCCGCCGTCCAATCCGCCGTCGAGCACCTGATCACGACGGCCTGATCGCTGCGACAAAGACTGCGAAACGCAGAGCCGCAAAGGCGCAGAGGGTTCTGCGCCACAGACATTCGCTGGTGAGGCACGAAAATTCTTGAAAGGCTTTGGGAACAGCAACTGCGCGAGCAGTTCCCCAAAGCCTTTTTTGTCGAAGAGCGCGCAAATGTCTGCCGCCGCGTGCGAAGCCTCTGCGTCTCTCTGCCTCTGCGTCTCTCTGCCTCTGCGTTTTGCAGTGGCAGTTCAGCCCGCGACTTGGACCGAAGCTTCGCCAGAGATGACGGCCTTGCCGCGCGCATTGAGCACGGACGTCGCCAATGTCAGGCGGCGCTTCGCAACATCGATCGATGTGATCTCGACGCGCGCCGTGACGGTGTCGCCGAGTTTGACGGGACGGAGGAATGTCACCGACTGGCTGAGGTAGATCGCGCCCGGGCCGGGGAGCTGCATCGCGAGCACGGTCGAAAGCAGGCTGGCCGTGAGCATGCCGTGCACGATGCGGCCGCCAAAGCTCGAGGCCTGGGCGGCCGCTTCATCGACATGGACGGGATTGAAATCCCCCGTCAGTTCCGCGAACGCCATCACGTCGGCTTCACTCAGTGTGCGGATCAACTGCGCTGACTGACCGATGGCGAAGTCTTCGATCGCCATCGGTCAGCGCGTCGGTGCGCCCGCAACCAGGATCGTCCCCGTCGGCTGCGGTGAGCCACCGGTCGGTTCCTCGGTGATTGCGATCGCTGCCAGGTCGGCTTCGGCCAGCGCATAGGTCGCCTGCACCACGGCGCGACCCTTGGCGTCGGTGTTGAACGTGCCAGCGCTGATCTTCTCCGACTTCGCCGTCACCAGCCAGAGCTGGTAGGTGCGACCCGCCTGCGCTGGCGTCAGGTCGTGCGTGATCAGCGTCCAGCGGTTGGTGAGACGATCCCAGAACATGCGAGCCCCGGGCGGCAGCTTGGCCGTGGACGCCAGTTCGACCACACGCACCTGCGCGCCGGTCATCGCTGCCACCAGGCTGTCGCTCGACGCCAACTGCGATGCGAGCTGCGTGGTGCTGGCAGTGGCTGACTTGAGTGCCACCTGCGCCGCATCACGCTCGGCCACTAGCGCACCGTTGGCGCGGAACTGCATCAGCGCGAAGCCGAGGCTGGCCGCTGCTGCGAACCACGGCACGAAACGACCGGCGCCGCTTGATGAAGCAGCGGCTTGTGAAGAACGCCCGCTGTCGATGCTGCGCACCTTCGGCGCCGTGGTCGGCTCGCTGGCTGCGGGCGTTGGCACGGCATTCGGAACAGCTTTCAGCGCGGGCGCGTCGAGACGGAGCGCCGGTGAAGACGCCGGCGTCGGTACCGCAACCGTCGGGACGTCGAGCACTGGTGCGATCGAATCGGCGCTGCCGGTGGCATCCGAGGCCGCACTGGCGACTGCACGAGCGACCAGACGATCACGAAGCGCTGACTTGCGGGCAGGATTCATCGGTGCTGAAGGCGCGGACGACGCCAGCGCTCCAGCAGTGGCGCGCAGTGACGCGAGTTCGGCCTGGCACTCAACTGAAGTGCGGACGACCTCCATCACGCGTGCGGCTTCGTCGGCCGGAAGCATGCCCAAGGCAAGTTCCGGCAACATCGCAAAAGCTTCGTCGTGTGTGAGTGGCGTATTCATGATGCCATCTCCTCGCGCAGCACTTCCAGGCGGTCACGCATCTTCCGCAACGCGAGGCGCGCACGCGTCTTGATGGTGCCAAGGGGTTGATCGAGTCGCTCCGCGATCTCTGTCTGGCTCAACCCTTCGAAATAGGCGAGTTCGAGCACCTGACGTTGTTCCGGAGGGAGTTCTTGCAGTGCGGCGACCACGCGCCCGGCGCGATCGCTGGCATCGAGATCGGAGAGCGGATCACCGATTGCCGGCTGGTTGGCAAAGATCGAATCATCGGCGGCCGGTTCATCGCGACGACGGCGCAGCGTGCGCAAGCGATCGAGCGATCGACTGCGTGCCATCGCCAGCAGCCACGCGCCAGGCGTCCCACGGTCACCCGTGTATCGCCCTGCCTGCTGCCACGCCTGCCAGAACACTGCCTCCACCACTTCCTCCGCTTCAGCCTCGTCGCGAACGATCCGCACGACGAGGGTGTGAACCCCATCCGACCAGCGATCATATAGAGCGCCGAGCGCTGACTCATCTCCCTCAGCCATGCGCCGGACGATGGCCGCATCCTGCGCGGCATCCTCCGAGGTCCGTGACCGCAACGGCACCGCTGGGGCGCCGCTCGGCTCGGGATGGGCTGTGTCAGAATCAAGCTCTGGCATGAATTCTACGTTGATCGTCGGTGAACGGATCTCGACACACGGCCTCCCGCGGGAGATCGGATCGAGGCGTATCGGACGGGAGCAAAGTACTACCCCCGTCACTGTCTGTGAGATGCACAAGCCGAGCCCGGCGTTCCATTCCCCCCGCAGCCGCGTTAGCCTGCGCGCTGAATGACTACCGTATCAGCGGCTTCGCATGAATGAACGGGCGGTCCGAAAGGGCCTCGATCGTGCCATCTCGGGCTTCTTCACCTGGCGCACGGCGCTGGACGTTCGCGGCCACGAGCCCTGGATCATCTTCTCCGATCAGCACAAGGGCGCCGGCGATCACGCCGACGAGTTCATGGCCTGTGTGCCGTCGTACATGTCGGCCCTCTCGTATTACAACTCGGCGGGCTTCCGGCTGGTGCTGCTGGGCGACGTGGAGGAGTTGTGGGAGAACGACATCCGCGA
Source organism: uncultured Gemmatimonadaceae bacterium (assembly GCA_963740355.1). GTDB lineage: Bacteria > Gemmatimonadota > Gemmatimonadetes > Gemmatimonadales > Gemmatimonadaceae > JACMLX01. The sequence continues at coordinate 1,367,910 of CAVUDW010000003.1, read as the reverse complement.
AGTGGTGAAGGCCCACCGCCCGGTGCTGGAAGCGGAAGCGGCATTTGGTGATCACCGGTACCTGCGTGTCTGGGGCAACCACGACGATCGCTGGATGGAGGAGATGCTGGTGGCCCTCGAGCTGCGCGCATACGCGCCCGGCATTGGCCTGCGCCGCGTCTGGGAAGGGGTCCGGCTCAGCATCCGCGATGGCGACGCGAAAATCGGCACATTGTTCCTGACGCATGGGCATCAGGGCACCCTGGGTTCCGATCGCTTCAAGTTCTTCTCGCGCTGGGCGCTGCAGTTCTATCGCTTCATGCAGAACCGTTTCGGTGTGAGCTGGTTCGGTGGCATCGACCTTCCGTCACAGGACGAGGCGCTGCGCGGTGAACACGACCTGATCATGTACGATTGGGCGGCCGAGCAGGAGAAGATGATGCTGATCGTCGGCCACACGCATCGCCCGGTGTGGGCTGGTCGCACGAAGGAGCAGCAACACGCCCCCGGCAGCCTCCCCGCCTACTTCAACACCGGCTGCTGCAAGTTCGCCGACGGCGACATCACCGGCATGGAAATCCAGGACGGCACCCTCCGCCTGGTCCGCTGGAAGACCACAGCGACCGGACCGTTGCGCACCGTCCTCCAGGAAGCGCTCCTCATCGACCTCTTCGCGCAGCTGCGGTCTTCGCCTGTCGTCGTTTGAACTGCCACTGCGAAACGCGGAGGCGCAGAGGGCCCTGCGCCGATGGCGGTCGCCGACGAATGCCTGAGGGATTTTGAGAGGCTTTGGGAACTGCCAAGGCGAGAGCAGTTCACCCTGTGTTTGCTGTTCAGCCCGCGCAGCAGTGCCAGCAATCGCGAGCGAACCCTCTGCGTCTTTGCGTCTCTGCGTTTTGCTCTCCTCCTGTTGCGCCTGCGATATCAGTTGTGGCGAGGCGCTGGGCCGGCCGAATGGTGAGGAGGCGGGGGAGTTTGGGGGTGGCTAGTTTTGGCGGATGGCGACCCCAGCGAAAGATCCGAAGAAGCCCAAGTTCGACAGCAAGCGCGCCTGGGCCGAGGCCCGCGCACTCATCTGGACCTACCGCCGGTCGGTGGGGATCGGGCTGGGGCTCATGCTCATCAGTCGAGCGGCCGGGTTGGTGCTGCCGGCGAGCTCCAAATACCTGATCGACGAAGTCCTCGGCAAGGGCAACGCCGAGCTGCTGCCGAAGATTGCGATCGCCGCCTTCATCGCGACGGTGATCCAGGCCATCACGTCGTACTCGCTGTCGCAGGTCGTGAGCGTGGCCGCGCAGCAGGCGATTGCGAAGCTGCGCGAGGATGTGCAGTCGCACCTGATTCGGTTGCCGGTGCGCTTCTTCGACAGCACCAAGAGTGGTGTGCTCGTCAGTCGGGTGATGAACGACCCCGAAGGCATTCGCAATCTCGTCGGCACCGGGCTGATTCAGCTCGTGGGCGGACTGGTGACGGCGACGGCCGCGGTCGGGGTGCTGTTCTACCTCAACTGGAAGCTGACGCTGGCCACCGTGGTGTTCCTGTCGATCTTCGGCGTCGGCATGTCGATCGCGTTCAAGAAGCTGCGTCCGATCTTCCGTGAGCGGAGCGTGATCACCGCCGACGTGACCGGTCGCCTGACGGAAACGATTGGCGGCATCCGCATCGTGAAGGTCTACACCGCCGAGAATCGCGAGCGCGAAGTCTTCGCCGCCGGTGTCGATCGGTTGTTCAAGAACATCGCCGCCACCATCACCGGCACCTCGGCTACGGCTGCCTTGTCGGTCGCGATCATCGGTGCGCTGGGTGTGTTGCTGATGATGATGGGTGGTCGCGATGTGTTGTCGGGCAAGATGACCACCGGTGGCTTGGTGATGTACATCTTCTTCATCGGCCTCGTCGCCGCGCCGCTCGTCAGCATCGCGAGCATCGGTACGCAGCTGACGGAAGCGCTGGCCGGCTTGGATCGCATTCGCGAATTGCGCGACATGAAGACCGAGGACCAGGAAGACGCCAGCAAGCAGTCCGTACCGACCGTCCAGGGCAGCGTGAAGTTCTCGGATGTGTGGTTCGAGTACGAGCCCGGCGTGCCGGTGCTGAAGGGTGTCAGCTTCGAGGCGCCCGCCGGCACCACGACGGCGCTCGTCGGCAGCAGCGGAGGTGGCAAGAGCACGTTGATCTCGCTGGTGATGGCCTTCGCCTCGCCGGTGAAGGGCGAAATCACGATCGACGGCAAGCCGTTGTCCGACCTCAAGCTGCACGAGTATCGCCGTCACCTGGGCGTCGTGCTGCAGGACAACTTCCTGTTCGACGGCACCGTGCGCGAGAACATCGCCTTCACCCGTCCTGATGCCAGCAAGGAGAGCGTCGAGGATGTGGCGAAGATCGCGTATGTCGATGAATTCGTGAGCCGGTTTCCTGACGGCTTCGATACGATCGTTGGTGAGCGCGGCGTGAAGTTGAGCGGCGGGCAGCGGCAGCGGGTGGCGATCGCGCGGGCGATTCTGGCGGATCCGCGGATCCTGATTCTCGATGAAGCGACGTCGTCGCTCGACTCAGAGAGTGAGCAGTTGATCCAGGAAGGGCTGCGCCGGCTGCGTGCGGGTCGGACCACGTTCGTGATCGCGCATCGGCTTTCGACCATTACCTCGGCGGATCAGATCCTGGTGCTGGAGCAGGGGGAGATCGTGGAGCGGGGGACGCACCAGCAGTTGCTGGCGCATTCGGGGCGGTATCGGGAGCTGTACGAGCGGCAGCATCACATCGAGACGGATCGGTTTATCAATCCCGGGGAAGATCCGACGGCGGTGGGGGCGGGGAGTGGGGTCGTGAGGGGGTAAGCGGGCCGGGGTGTCAGTACCCCCTTACAGCTTGAGAGCAGCTGGCTGCGAGCAGTCAGGCTGGGCAGTGACAGACTTCGCGTTCGGCGTTTAGTTCAGAAAACGTCGAATTCGGGTCTGTCTCCAGTTTGGCGGGCGGTTTTGGTGCCCATGGCATCCGTGATATATCGCAGCGCATGCCCAATTGCTTAACAGGCTCACGTTCCACGAAAGGGATAGAAGACATGGATTTCATCGACGAGCTTCGCGTGTTGGCTACACGTATTGAAAGCACGAAGGCGATGATCAGTACCGAGGAGGCGACCAAGAATGCCATGGTCATGCCGTTCATTCAGATACTCGGATACAATGTTTTCGACCCGATGGAGGTCACGCCAGAGCTGATAGCTGATGTAGGCACGAAGAAAGGCGAAAAGGTCGACTATGCTGTGTTGAAGGACGGCAAGCCGATCATCCTGTTCGAGTGCAAGAAGTGCGGAGGAGACCTGAGCATCAATCACGCCAGTCAGCTCTTTCGGTACTTCCATGTCACCGCGGCGCGTTTCGGTGTCCTGACAAACGGGCTCACGTATCGGTTCTTCACCGATTTGGAGCAGCCGAACAAGATGGACGAGAAGCCATTCTTCGAATTCAACATTCTCGATTTCAGGGATCGGGATATCGACGAGCTGAAAAAGTTCGCCAAGTCTGCTTTTGACCTCGACACTATCCTGACAACTGCCAACGATCTGAAGTACACGCGCGCCATCCAGAATCGATTGGCCGAGCTGATGGCAGCGCCATCTGAGGAATTCGTCCGGCTCGTGGCTTCAGAATTGATCGGCGCGCGCCGATTCACGACTGCTCTGCGGGATCAGTTTACAGGCATAACGAAGCGCGCGTTCGAGCAACTCGTCGGCGAGCGCATCAACGAACGATTGAAGGGTGCCATGGCGCCAGAGTCTGTCACCGTGGTGGATCCAACTCCGGTCGCGGCCGCTGTTGTCGCCGCAGACGACACTCAGGTGGTAACGTCGGCAGAGGAGCTTGAAGGTTTTCATATTGTCCGCTCGATACTTCGCGGCGTTGTAAGCCCGAAGCGAGTATTCATGCGCGATGCGCAGAGTTACTGCGCAATTCTGCTGGACGACAACAATCGAAAGCCAATCTGTCGGCTTCGCTTCAACAATCCGCAGAAGCTCGCGATCGGCTTCATCAACGAGAAGCGCGAAGAAGAACGTGAAGTGTTGGAATCCGTTGACGATATCCATTTGCATGCCGAGCGGCTGCGCCAGATCGCGCAGGGCTACTCGAGCGCGGCGAGTTAGAGCAGTGTTCAGGTACTACTTGCGAGAAGCCAACTTGACTTCGATCAGCTGGTTGGTATGAGCTCAGGTGCGTTGCCCTTCCAGCGAAACTGGTCTGCCGTCGAAGACGCCTTGACTGTCGCCGATTACTTCGTAATGCTGGGCTGCGAACTGCGCGGAGAGCGGTATAGCAAGACAGAACACAATCGCAATCTACAAAAAAGATTGAATGGAAGGTCTGCTGGAGCAATTGAATTCAAGCATGCGAACATTAGCGCTGTTCTCTACTCTCAGGGGTTTCCCTTCATAGATGGCTACAAGCCTCGCGGAAATTACCAGTTGCTGCTCAGAGAAGAAATTGAAGCGCAGCTCGAAGCAAACCCAGCGCTCGTCCAAGTCGTGAACGCTGTAGCAAGTGCACCCGTCGCGGCGAGTCTTTCCAATCGTGAGTTGACCGATATCCTTGTCGATGCACCCGTTCGTAAATTTGCACTGAACAGGGGTTACGAAAACCCAGCCGCGCCTCGCGCACCACTGCTTGGAGTTGACTATGCAGAGCGCGAAGCGAGAAACCGCTCTCTAGGTGACGCGGGTGAGGAATTCGTTATGGAGATTGAGGACAGAAGGCTGAGGCAAGCAGGACGTCACCACCTCGCAAATAGAATCGAGCACGTTTCGCGGACTCAGGGCGACGGATTGGGCTACGATATTGTGTCGTTCGAGCTTGACGGCATGGAGCGGCTCATTGAGGTGAAGACAACCAGTTTTGGCGCGATGATGCCGTTCTTCGCGAGCCGGCGCGAGGTCACGGTCTCTTCTCAGCGCGCTGAGCAGTTTCGGCTCTATCGAGTTTTCAAGTTCCGCGAAGCGCCGAAGTTGTTCGTGCTGCCTGGTGCTCTTGAGCTGAACTGCATTCTAGATCCGGTTCAGTATCGCGCTCAGCTACCGTGAGCAATGCCTCTCCGAAAGTCTAGACTGCCGAGGTAATGGTGAGTCTAAAAGGCTTCGGATTTTGCCCGCGTATTGCAGGAAGTAAGTGAAGGTGGCGCAGCAAACTGTCTAGAAAGGCTCCTTGAGCGACTCGCGACTTCACGAACAAGATACAGGCGACAAAATGTGCGCTGCGCGGCTTGAGATTCAGCAGATCAAGATTCGGCAAATTGTAGAAGACTATCGAACTGGCCGACTCGTTGTGCCAGAATTTCAGCGCGAATACGTATGGAAGCCGAGCCGGGCGCCCAAGCTTATCGATTCTATCTACCGTGGCTACCCAGTTTCCGTTTTGCTGCTCTGGACGGGTGAGGGCGAGATCCGGGCGCGCAGAAAGGAACCGCGTCCAGCACACGCTCAAACAGTTTCTTGGCTGATCGACGGACAGCAACGTGTAATCACACTCTCGCGCGCGCTGAATGGGGATGAAGGCATCGATCTCGTCTTCAATGCCGATGATGAGGAGTTTCGCCTCGCGAATGCTGCTACCAGCCGAGATCCTGCTTGGGTACGAGTAAGCGAATTACTCGAAGAATCATCCTATCGTTCTATTCGACGAGCATTGCCGGAAGGCGCCCGCGGCGAGCGAAAAGAAGGAAGGTTTGATAAGCTGCGCGCTATCCTTGACTATGAAGTCCCAGCTGTTCGGATGGTCGACCACTCCTTTGATGAAACAGTTGAAGCATTCACCCGAATCAATACGCTGGGTGTAAAGCTCAAACGAGAAGATATCGAGAGCGCAAAGGTCGCGGCACGGCATTCTGGGTTCATCGCAGAGGAGATTGTACCTTTCCTCCAGACTTTGCGTCGCAGTGGGTATTCACGCCTTTCGATTATGCATCTCTTCCGCGCGTGTGGTTTTGTCGCGCAGAAAGACGGCCGTAGCCGACTCGAACTTCACCAACTTAGCCCCAAGGATCTGGTGGATTCTTGGTCGCGTACGAAGAGGGCGACAGACGAGGCCCTTGGCCTTGTTCGAAGTGAACTCGGACTCATAAATATGGACATCCTCTGGAGCGGCGCGCTCCTGGTGCCCGTAATTGCATTGTGTGCAACGCTAGCACCACGGCAGCGCGACAATCGGGCAATCGCTGGGTGGTTGGCGATGGCTTCCTTGCTGCATCGCTACAGCAAGTCGACCGAATCTACGCTAGACCAGGACTTACGCGCTTGCCGCGCAGATGATCCAATTGGGAAGCTCCTCTCCAATATTCGATCCGACGAAGGTTCCTTCCACGCCGTTCCAAGTGATTTTTCTGGCGCGCTCAATGACAAGGGAGCGCTTGTCGGAATGTATGCTGCTTGTAAACAACGTGGATTGAAAGATCTCTTCTCATCCGCGTCGGTACTGCTCCAGTCTAATGTTGAGCGTCATCATATTCTGCCTCGGGCGCAATTCGCTGAGGCGAACCGAGGTTCGGCGACTCCGTCGCAAACATAGCATTCATCACGAGCGACGTTAACCGAGCGATCGGTGCCGCTTCGCCTGACATATATCTCGGCCAGATCGCTAGCGATGTTTTGCAGAGTCAGTGCATACCGCTCGATCGTGGGCTCTGGCGGATAGACAGAGCTGGGGAGTTTTGGACGAGAAGGCGTGAACTCCTTGCCGAGGCGTTCAACGAGTTCCTCAGGGAAAAACTTCCGAACCGAAGAGTTGGCCGTCCGTTGTAGAGGAACGAAATACGTTTCATATGAGCTTCTGCATCGTGAGGGTAAATGCCTTCTTGTGCCTAGTGCTCAATGCGAAGCTCAAGCATTCCCGCACCAACGAAGTAGGCATACGTCTCGTCCATCTCGGTGATCGGCGGCACGTAGATCACCGTTGCGTCCCTCCCACGCGTCAGAAGTACGCGATACGAGTTTAGGCGTAGCTGAAACGGATCCCTCACCACGGATCCCTTCATGTACTTACCAGACAGTGCGTTCGACCAGCGTCCAGCCACTCGACGGAAGTCGGTACCCCAAGCGAGCAGCGCGGCATCGAGCTCCAACCCCTGCGCGCCGAACTCGGTCACGCAATCGACGAGCAATCGGCAACTACGGCCGCTCTCCGAATGTTCTGGCTCTCCATACCAGGGCCCGAACTTCACGCGCTTCGTGGATTGAAAATCATTCTTCACGCCGAATCTGGGAAGAGATTTGTCCTTCGATGACGCAAGTAGCCCGAAGCGTGCTTGCTGATCGCCGTCGTAGCGCTGCCGGAGATACTCTTTCGCGACATCCAAATCGCGGGTGAGTCGAAGGTTGTAGCCTTCCCTATTCAGCCGCGCCGCGATTTCCTGGAGTGGGCCGGCCTGGTCATCTGAGAGCAAAGCCGCCACATATGTGTGCAACTCCTTCACCTGATGAAAGCGAAGCTCCTTCTCAAGATTCAACGTCGGCCTCGACTCGATCAGCACGGACTTGCCGACGAGTTGGTCGCTTATGCTTGGTGGTGCATGAATTGTCCATTCGGACGCTCGAGCCGACGCGGCGACTGCGTCACGCCACTGGCCGATACCGGCTTCCTCGCCAACATGAATCTCTTGGCCAGAGCCAACGAGACCGACGACCACACACCATTCTGGTATACGGTCCGCGAAGCCGATGAACTCATGCGGCTCGGACTTGGAGTCCGTGCTGTCATGCGATTGCCGCATCTTCGTTTCATCGTACGCGCGTTGGGCCTCGTCAAAGACTAGAACGTGCTCAGGCGGGACGAGGGACCGCTTCGAGGAGTAGCGCTTCACATACTCCTTGACGCCGCGAACGAACGTCTTGCCGTCACCGCCGGCGCCGCGCATCTCATACTGCAGCACCTCGACGAGAGGGCCATTCCCGCTCAGAAATACCGCCGGAGTGTTTGACTTGACTCCATTGCGCTCAACGGCGAGATCGTCGAGATACTTCGCGTGCACCGTCTGCAGCCCGACAAGTGTCTTACCTGCTCCGGGTACACCTGTGAGCAATATGAGGTGACGAGATTTGGTCAACGCTGCCTGGTGCACGATCCGGCTGATCTCTTCTATGGCAGGTTGCGTTGCCATTCGGGCCTGATGAATCGTCCGCAGCGTCCCATCGAAAAACAGTTCACGGGCTGCTTGCACTAGCGTTGGAAGCGGGCAGTAAGCGTCCTCGGATAGGAAAGCGCTGCGGTCGATCGCGGGTAGCGGCGAATCGGTCGTCAGCCGAGCGACGAGATCGTTCAGCCCGTCTGGTCCCGTGATATGGACGCCATCGAGCATCTGTTGATAGCCGCCGGCCCTCGTTGGCACCAAGACCGGGACGACTTCTCGACCTGCGCACTCGCGGTGATAGTTGCGCAGGTCGCGCGCATATGCCGCCACTTGGTCGAGGTCTGACTGAGACGGCCAAAGCTTTCCTTTCAACTCCACAACCATCACGCGCGCGCCGATCAGCAACAAGACGTCTGGCCGCCGCGATTCCATCGGTAGCATGTATTCGAGAATCGCTGAATACTTGCCTGCGATTGTGTCGCGGACGATCGACTTTTTGACCTCTCCTTGCAGAGGCGGGATCGAGCTTGCCCACGCTCGCTTCTGCTCAGGCGAGGCATCCGTGACGAATTCCGCAAGGCGCTCCCGTATCACCATCGGTGGCGTCTCTTCAAATTCGTTGAAGTCGGATTGCCAGCCGTATCGCACGCTATCGTCGGTCATAGTGTCACCATTGCAAATCCAGTGGTCCCCGTTGGCAATGTGACGCTTGGCTGTGGTGGCCACCAGGGTAACCCAGGAACAAGAAGCCACCATTGTCCGTGATTGGCAGGGAATGGACGCATGCCGGTTTTCGCCAGGAACTGAGTGCGCAAGTACGCGGTTGACGATTCCACGTGTGATATTTTTGCTCTCTTCTTTCCTCAACTGTTCGGAGCCCGCATGCGCGCAGTGCTAGTCGTCGTCCTCTCTTCCGCCACGCTCCTCGCCTGCGCCAATGACGCCCCCAAGCCCGCTCCGGACAGCGCCGCCTCCAGCTCCACGATCTCCGTCACGGCCCAAACCGACTCCACCCGCGAAGGCTTCATCCAGGTCCCCGGCGGCAAGGTCTGGTACCGCATCGTCGGCGCCAACAAGCCCGGCATCCCGCTCCTCACCCTCCACGGCGGCCCCGGGATGCCGTCCTATTACATGTCGCCGATCGCCGACCTGGCCGACGAACGACCGGTCATCTTCTTCGACCAACTCGGCTGCGGACGCTCGGACCACCCGAACGACACCACGCTCTGGACGATCCCGCGCTTCGTGCAGGAGGTCCAGGCGGTGCGCGCCGCACTCGGCTACAAGGAGATCCACCTCCTCGGCAACTCGTGGGGCACGCTGCTCGCGCACGAGTACCTGCTCACCAAGCCGGAGGGCGTGCACAGTGTCGTGATGTCGGGGCCAGCCATCAGCATCGTCCGGTTCCGCCACGACGTGGACAGCATGATCGCCATGCTCCCCGACTCGCTGATCAAGGCGATCCGCACCAACGAGAAGAAGGGCACCACTACCGCCCCGGACTACGTCGCGGCCAGCCAGGTGTTCTACGACCGGCACGTCATCCACACCAAGCCGCTGCCGGCCGACGTGGAAAGCACCTTCAAGTACATCGGCTCGCAGGTCTACAACACCATGAACGGTCCGACCGAGTTCACCGTGGTCGGCAGCTTCAAGGACTACGACGGCACGCCGCGCCTCAAGGAGCTCAAGCTCCCCATCCTCTGGATGGCCGGCGCCGACGACGAGACCTCACCCAGTGCCGCCCGCACCTTCCAGTCGATGACGCCCGGCTCGGAGTTCGTCGAGATCCCCAACGCCGCCCACCTCTCCATGTGGGACAACCGCACCGCGTACATCACGGCGGTCCGCGACTTCCTGCACAAGCACGAGGCAGCCATCAAGTAGGGAAATCCGGTGGGGAAATCCGGTGACAGTGCACTCTTTGCAAAAAGCGGCAAAGAGTGCACTGTCACCGATTTTCCTAAAAACACGAGGGCGAGGCGCCGACTGATGCGCCTCGCCCTCGTTGCAATTGCGCCATCGTCAATGAGTGCACTGTCACCGGATATCGCCCTGCCTTCGCCTCCATCGATGATGGGGCGTCAGCCAGTGGCTGCCCCTCGAGCACTCCGTGAGCTCCGTGGCCTCCCCCTCATTGCAGTTTGAATGCTCGCGTGCGCACCGAACGCCGCCCACGCGAGCCACCAGCCAGAACTACCGCCCCACGAACCGCACCCGAGCCAACGCCTTCACATTCCCATCCTGGTAGTACGGCTCCGTCCACGAATCGTCTGGCGACAACGGCTTCACCTTCTTCAACGCCAAAAGCTTCGCGTAATACCGGAACCGGTAGTGCTCGTAGAACCGCAGGATCTCGAGCCCGTAACGATCCGCCAGGTTCGTGTCGCCACGGATGATCAGGTAGTTCTCGTCATTGCCGTTGCTGGCCGACACACTCAGGTTGTGGCTGCCGCTGATGATCGTGGGGTCGTCGGAGGTGAAGTTCGCGACCACGGCCTTCAGGTGGATGCTGAGATTGCCGCGTTGCTGACGCAGCCCCTCCTTCACCCAGCCTTCGAGGCCGTTGTTGAGGAAGGCGACCGCCGTGAACTCCGCCGTGCGGTCGGCGTGAAAGCCGGTGATCCTGCTCTTCGTGTTCTGGATGCCGAAGCGCACCACATCATCGTTGGCGCCACCGAGCAGGGCATCGAGGATCGGCTCGTACAGCGCAAAGGCAGTGGCGAACAACACGTCACGATCAGCCGCCGCGATGATCCGGGCGAACTCGTCGAGATCGGTCTTCCCTGAGCGTGGCGAGAATCCAACGAAATACTTCGACGCCGGATCGATCTCGTTGTTGGTCGTGATCCACTCGCGGGTAGCACCAACATCGTCCGGCGTCGCCCAGATCTCCTCGAACAGCGTGGCATACTGCTTGGCAACCGACGTCGTGTCCACGACATGGACCACGTTGGCCTGACGATAGACCCCATTCTCGGTGAAGTTCGTGCTCCCGCACAGGACCGATACCGGCGTCAGGTCTCCGTTCGCCTTCACCTTGCTCAACACGATGAACTTGTCGTGGAAGATCTTGCTCGTAACGCGACCCTTCTTCTTCGCCTTCGGGATTCGCGCCAGGTTGCCCTCGTTGATCTCGGTTTGCTGATCGCTCGCTTTCGCGTGGTAGAGCACCCGCACCTTCACCCCACGGCGATGGGCGGCGACCACGGCGCTGGTGATCGCCGCCAGTTCGTACTCGTAGATCGCGACATCCAAGGCCCAGCGACCGTCCTTGGCACAGGCGATGAATTTGAGGATCAGATCGAGCAGCCCGCGCTGCAACCAATTGCGAGGCGCCTCGGGCCACTTCTCGATCGGTAGTTGCTTGTTCTTGCTCAGCAGCGCGTCGAGATCGGGGAACTTCCGCCCGAACGCCTGACTGGCGGCCACCGCGCGATTGAAACGCACCTCCTGACCCGATGCCGCACCGGTGTCGGTCGTCACATCGACACTCAGCGACTCCTCGAGCGTTGGCGCGGCCGGTGTCCCGCGCACGAGATGCACCCGGTAGCTGTACGTCACACCTGAATCGACGCTGTAGTCGGCCCAGCGGAATTTCTGGATCGGTGCCAGGTTGCTCGGCGTGGCATTCCACTGCGGCAGCGTGTGATCGAGCCCGGGGAAGGTCAGGCTGCTGAGCAACCAGCTCCACGATGAGGTGCCCTTCTTCCGCTTCTCGATCGCAAAGCCGAGCAGGCCCGACCGTCGGCACCTGGCAAGGTCCATCGCAAGCAAGACGCCGGTGGCTCCAGCATACGCCTTCACACGAAATGTGTCTGCGGCGTTCGTCTTCGTGACTCGCATGCCACGCTCCTCCAGCGCTTCGACTGGATGGACTGCGGGATCGACTGCAGGAGTGTTCGATTGTCACCAACGGCGGGTGGAGACGCATCCACCCCACGCATCCACCACATATGAACGGCGCTGGTGCCTTCAGATTCCCATTGTGTTCGCGGTGCGTCAACAGCGCGTGGCAGCCCCGACCGCAGCGCCACCGCGTGCTTCGTGTCCGTGATGTATTGTTGGTCGAGCGATGGCGTGACGTGACGCGTGATGTATCAGTGACGCGCTTCCAGCCGACTTCATCGTTACGTGACGTATTTGTCGCATCTGTGAGCAAAAGACTTGACGGGATGATTGCCCGGCAAAAAGCTTCCCGCTGACGCGTTCCACCTCGTTCCTGGTGGCGATCGCGCGCGAGACTCACGAAACGCGATCCCCGCGTCACGCATTCATGCCTTTCCTCGCAGCGTCACAGCGCAGGGAAGTGCCCCGGAAAAATACTCGGAGATAGATCACATGAGTCCAGAAATGTTCGGAAACCGGATGAGGCGGTCGCTGATACTTGGCGTCGCCGCATTCGCAGCACTCACGTCGCGTGTCGACGCGCAAACCACCACTGGCTCGATTCGAGGCTACGTCACGACGTCCGACGGGCAGCCAGCGACGGGTGCCACCGTCACTGCCACCAACGTCGCAAATGGCGCCGCCCGCACCAACGCGGCCAATGATCGCGGCTTCTATATCCTCACTGGACTCGTGCCCGGTGAGTACACCGTCGCCGTGCGTCGAGTCGGCCTGCAGCCGCAGACGCGTCGGCAGACGGTCGGCATCGGACAGGTCATTCAGCTCGACCTGCAACTCACCAACGCTGCGGCTCAGCTGAGCACTGTCACGGTGGCGGCATCCCGCGCCGGCATCGAGACACGCACGTCGGAAGTGGCGACCAACGTGTCGCAGGCGCAGATCAACGCCCTTCCGACCACCGACCGCAACTTCCTTGGGCTTGCCGGTTTGGCCCCGGGTGTGCGCATCTCCGGTGAAGGCGCAGAAGGCACCACCAAGAACTTCCGCGCCGGTGCGCTCGATGCCGGCTCGATCAACGTCTTCATCGATGGTGCCAGCCAGAAGAATGACATCACTGGCTCAGGCATCGCAGGGCAGGACGCCAGCCGCGGCAACCCGTTCCCGCAGAACGCGGTGCAGGAATTCCGCGTCATCACGCAGAACTTCAAGGCCGAGTACCAGAAGGCGTCCAGCGCCATCATCGTGGCGACCACCAAGTCCGGCTCGAACCAGTGGCACGGCAGCCTGTTCGGCAGCTACGTCAACGATGGCTTCGTGGCACTCGACACCTTCCAGCGTGTCAATCGCCAAGCCAATCCGACCACCTTCAAGCTGCAGGATTACCGTCGATACCTCGGCGGCGCCACGCTTGGCGGCCCGATCATCAAGAACAAGCTGTTCTTCTTCGGCTCGTACGAAGGCAACAACCAGAACCGCGCCAACAACGTCGGCTTCAACACTCTGCCCGCCACGCTGCCGGCAGATATCGCCTCGCGCTTCAACAGCAATGTCGGCTCCTACACCTCACCGTTCCGCGAGAGCCTGGTACTGGCCAAGCTGAACTTCGTGGCCAACGAGCAGACGAACTACGAGTTGAGCTACAACGGTCGCTACGAGACGGACGTGCGCAGCTTCGGCGGCACCACCAGCATCGAGTCGGCTGAGAACGTGCGCAACAAGGTGCAAGGCTTCGTGCTCAAGCGCAGCTGGGCCGAGGGCTCGCAGTTGCACGAGTCGCTGGTCAACCTGTCGCGCTGGAACTGGGACCCGACGCCGAACAATCGCAATCAGCTCGGTCTCAATTACGAAGGTGTGGGTCGCCTTGGTGGCCAGAATGGTGGCCAAAGCTGGATCCAGTCACGCGCCTCGGTGCGTCATGACTACACCTACACGGGCTGGCGCGCCGGTGGCGAGCACACGCTGAAGATGGGCGGAAACTTCGACCGCGTCGACTATTCCGCCAACAAGCCGTTCTCGCGCCCGCCGATCTTCACGTTCACGTCGGCCGAGAATTACGCCTTCCCGCGCTCGGCGCAGTACGGCACCGGCAGCCCGGATATCGCCGCCAGCAACAATCAGGTCGGCGCCTACATCCAGGATGACTGGAGCCCGACCAAGAAGCTGTCGTTCAACCTTGGCATTCGCTGGGACTACGAGTCCAATCAGCTCGACAAGAACTACGTCACGCCGGCACAGGTTCGTGCTGATCTCGACAGCGTGCTCCGCAATCGCGGGTTCGATCCGAGCGTCTACTTCACCGACGGCACGAAGCGCAAGAACTTCCTCGGCGCGTTCCAGCCGCGCGTCGGCTTCTCGTACGCACTCGATGAAGCGCAGCACACGACGGTCTTCGGTAGCGCCGGCCTGTTCTACGACCGCAGTAACTTCAACAACGGTCTCGACGAGCGGTTCCGCCTCCAGTACGCCCAGCGGAACTTCCAGTTCTCGGCTGACGGCGCACCGCGCGATGGTCGCCCGACGATCAAGTGGGACCCGAGCTACCAGAGCATCGCAGGCCTCGATGGCCTGATCGCTTCGGGGCTGGCACCACAGCCGGAAGTGTTCCTGATCCGCAACGACACCAAGCCACCCGTGTCCACGCAGTTCAGCGGCGGCATCCGGCAGGTGCTTGGCGATTGGCGTGTGGCCGCGACCTACACCAACGTCGCAAGCAAGAACGGCTTCACGTACATCTTCGGCAATCGCAACGCGAACGGCACCTGCTGCTCCGACAACTCGGCCAACTACAGCAATGTCCTGCTGTCGGACAACAATCCGCGCAGCTGGTACCAGGCGCTGATGCTGCAGATCGACCGGCCGTACTTCTTTGCCGGTCGCGACAAGTTCAACTGGGGTGTAGGTGTCGCCTACACGCATGCACAGGGACGCCAGCGCGGCGGCGACCTGTTCTCGCTCGACTACAAGGATGCGAATTCGTATCCGAAGTTCCCGACCAGCATCGACGTGCCGAACCTGCTGGTGGCGAACTGGATCCTCGACATCCCGTACCTCTGGGGCATCCAGTACTCCGGCGTGCTTCGTTTGCACTCTGGCGACCCGTACAACATCTACGACTTCAGCGCCGGCTTCGGCCCAGGGCAGGGCAAGATTCTGCTCAACAGCGGTCGTCCGCCGAAGAAGAGCTTCGTGGTTCCGGGGAACATCTGGGGCTATCGCAACGTGGACATGCGCCTCCGCAAGGATCTCGCTGGTCGCGGCACGCTGAGCCGGTTCGCTGTCACGGCCGACCTGTTCAACGCCTTCAACTTCGCGAACCTCGCCTGTTGGGAAGGTTTCATCCCACCGACGCCTGAAGTGAACGCGAACCTCGGCAAGGCGAGCTGTGTGGCATCCGATGCGCGTCGCCTGCAGCTTGGCGCCGTGATCGAGTTCTAGGCTCGGCCAGTCCTGGTAAATCCCGCGGCTGTCGCACTCACGTCACCCGACGTGGCTGCGGCAGCCGCGGATGCACATCTACAGCACGGCTGATACGATGATCCCATGACTCGACCATTCCTTTTTGACGCTCGACGCGTGACCTGGCGCGCGGCACATCTGCTCGTGGTGATGCTGGGCATCGCCGCCTGTCGTGGTGCAACCGGCACCGCGACCGCACCGTCGCCGAGCAGCACGCAGGCGCAGGTATATCGCCCGAGTGTGCGCGAACTCGCACTCGCCGACACCGTGGCCGAGCGCACCTTCCGCTGGTTCTGGGAAACGACCGACTCCACCACCGGCCTGGCGCATGACCGTTGGCCACAGCGCGACTTCTCGTCGGTGGCCAGTATCGGGTTTGCACTGACGGCATATCCCATTGGTGCCGAGCGCGGTTGGGTGACACGTGAACAGTCGGCGAGACGCACGCTTGTGACGCTGAAATACCTGTGGGAGCTGCCGCAGGGCCCGGATGCGCGCAACACGGCTGGCTACAAGGGCTTCTTCTATCACTTCCTTCGCTACGAAGACGGCCGCCGGTATGACAAGGTCGAGTTGTCCACGATCGATACGGCGTTGTTGCTGGGCGGTGTGTTGTTCGCACAGAGCTATTACACCGGTGGTGATGCGACCGAGCGCTCGATCCGTGACATCGCTGATTCGCTCTATCGTCGTGTCGACTGGCAGTGGTCGGTCACGCGGCCGCCCAAGGTGGTGATGGGCTGGAATCCCGAGATCGGGTATTTCACCGCTGATTGGCGCGGCTACAACGAGGCGATGATCATCTACATCCTCGCGCTCGGCTCCCCGACCCATCCCCTCAAGCGCGATGCCTGGGAGGGCTGGTCGGCCACCAATGTCTGGACGACGTATCGAGGCCAGCAGCACACCAATTTTTCGCCCCTCTTCGGGCACCAGTATTCGCACGTCTGGATCGACTTCCGCGGCATCAACGACGCCTATGGACGGTCCAAAGGCATCGACTGGTTCGAGAATTCGCGGCGTGCGACGATCAGTCAACGCGAGTACGCGATTGCCAATCCGCGCGGGTTCATCGGCTACGACAAGGATGTGTGGGGGCTGACAGCGAGTGATGGTGCGCTCGACTCCACCATCACGTTCAAGGGCGCGCCCCTGCAGCTTCGCACCTACTGGGCGCGCGGCGCATCGAACGATGGCGATCCGGACGGAAGCGAGCGGGACGACGGCACCATCGCACCCACCGCTGCCATCGGTGCCGTGCCGTTCGCACCAGAAATTGTGTTTCCGGCGATGGTGGCGATGCGAGAGCGGTATGGTGCGCAGCTCTTCGGCCAGTATGGATTCAAGGACAGCTTCAATCCATCACTGACCAATCCTGCGATGCGAGTGCAGATGGGCACGATCGACCCGAAGCTGGGCTGGGCGGCGCGCGATCACCTCGGCATCGATCAGGGGCCGATCGTCGCGATGCTGGAGAACTATCGGTCCGAGCTCATCTGGAAGACGATGCGCAAGAATCCCTACATCGTGCGCGGGCTGCGTGAAGCAGGTTTCAGTGGCGGGTGGCTTGACGCGGCCGCGAATATTCGCTGAAACGCTGCGATTGGGGATGATCTCGCGAGATCTTTGCACTTTCGTCCTGATATGTGCGCAGATGGCTCATCGATTGCATTGCAGGGTGTAAGCAGTGGAGTCGTACAAGATGTGTGGGGTGCGCAGTGCGTAACTCGTTCAGTTTGACATCCACGAATTTCGAACCGACAGGGAACGACATGACCATGAAGAAGAAGATGAGTGCCGCGAAGCAGACGGAGCTCGTATCGCGTCGCAACGCTCCGCTCGCTACACCGACCGATCTCAAGCCCGCGGCAACGAAGGATATTTCAGGCGGCATGAACGCCCTTCTGGCTGACGTGTTCGCGATCTACATGAAGACCAAGAATTTCCATTGGCACATGAGCGGGCCGCACTTTCGCGACTACCACCTGTTGCTGGACGAGCAGGCCGCGCAGTTGTTCGCGATGACCGACGACATTGCCGAGCGTGTTCGGAAGATTGGTGGCACTACACTGCGCTCAGGCGGCCACGCGTCGCGCTTGCAGCGTGTGAAGGACAACGATGCCGAGTTCGTCGAGCCGTCCGACATGCTGGCCGAGCTGCGTGAAGACAACAAGGCGCTGGCTGCGGCGATGCGCGAAGTGCATGACGTGTGCGACGATCACAAGGACATCGCCACGGCGAGCCTGCTGGAAAACTGGATCGACGAGACGGAACGCCGCACCTGGTTCTTGTTCGAAGCCAGCCGCGGTGCTGATTCGTCAGGCCACTAGAAACGAGAAAGATCTGACCTTGTTGGGCCGCACTGCGTCGACGTCCGACCTGTAAGGGATGCGGATGGAGGCAGGTGCGGAGCTGATCACGGAGTCGCGAGACGTCTCGACTTCGTGGTCGGTGTCAGGGTGATGAAACGCTCGGTCCGTGCTTTCGCGCTGGAGCCGAGTGCCGCAAGGCTTCAGCGGGCAGTTGCTGCCGCAATCGAGTCGAGCGCCGCCTTCGAGATCTTCGGTGCCGGCGGGAACAACGTGCCACGCGTCAGCGGCTCGGCATCATGCTTTGGCGGTGCCCAGGTCATCAGCCAGCTCCCCGCGTCGGCCGAGGCGTCGTCAGCCGTCACGTCCAGCGTGAACGGATAGAACTTGGCTGAGTCCATCGGTACGCCGGCGGCATCGACCGTGCCTTTGCTGGCGTCGATGATCGGCGTGTTGC
The DNA here is from genome assembly GCA_963740355.1 of uncultured Gemmatimonadaceae bacterium. Classification (GTDB taxonomy): domain Bacteria; phylum Gemmatimonadota; class Gemmatimonadetes; order Gemmatimonadales; family Gemmatimonadaceae; genus JACMLX01. The sequence continues at coordinate 1,349,748 of CAVUDW010000003.1, read as the reverse complement.
TCACGCTGAGTGAGCCGGACACGCCCTTGGCCAGCGCAAAGTGATAGATGCCGCGGCCATGCGACTTGATCCACCCAGTCCATCGCACTCGTTGACCGGGCAGCACGACATTGGTCGGCGCCATCTTGAGGTCGACGATCGGCACCAGCCCGGACTGGACAGGTGCCCGCGAGGTGTCGGCGTCGGCAAAGATCTCCATCCGGGCACCCGAGCCCTTGAGCGTGCCACCGACGCAGCTGCCGAACTGATCCGTTTCCTTGGCGACGGTCAGTGCCGGAGTGGCGGGCTTCTCCGGCAAAAAGGTCGGCATCCGGCTACGGGCGACGACCGCGCCAATGCCGGTCAGCGCGACCAAGCCTGCCGCAATCAGCGGGAGGCGAAGGGAGCGGGCTGATCTGGAAGCGCTGGACGTCGGCATGCTGCGTGGAATGCGGTGGAGATCCAAGGGTCGGGGAGGGAATCCTGAGTCCCGCGGCTTTCGCTCCCGGCCCGAACATCGGCAATACGAGGCAAAGACTACGCCTGCCCGTCCGACGTCACCGCTTCCTTGCCAACATCGTGCCACGGCAGGTCGCGGCACCGCAGTGGCAGGGATAGCGCCGCTTGGCCGCTGGCGTATGCCGCTCGGGGAGGGTGAAGGCGTAGTCGTAGGCCAGCTCCTCGCCCGGCTCGATGTCGCGCAGCGTCTCGATCCAGATCCGTCCGTCCTCGATCACCGCGTCACAATTTGGCGCGCACGAGTGATTGATCCAACGCGCATCGTTGCCATCCACTGCCGCGTCGATCACGACCGCATCGTCGATGGCGAAGAGGAAGGTGTGATGCCGCTCACCTGCCACATCGGGATATCGCGCCTCGGCTTCTGCGGGCGAGAGGCGCTGGCCGGCGTATTCGACCAGGCGTGTGCCGGCGGGAATGCGATGGGTCGCAAAGGCCCCTAGCCCCTGCATCGGCGAGGGGCGGATGGCGAACGGCGGCGAATCTGTGGCGTCGTACATTGGCATTCGTCAAACATGGGGCCTTCGTCAAACCCGGCGCTGTCGACGACCATATTCGTCCCGACTGCGTCACACGCTCGACTGCGGCTGCGCGCTGAAGCAACTTTCAGGTCAATGACCGTTCCACACCACACGTCCGTCGTCGATCGCGCTGCGTTCCTGCGCGTCGTGGCCGTCTACAAGTTCGTGCAGACCGCACTCCTGATCGGGCTCGGTTTGGCCACGATGCGCCTCGTGCGCCCGGAAACGGCGGCGGCGTTCGAGCAGTGGGTGCAGGACCAACCGGTGGGATTCGTCCAGCGCGGGGCCGAGCGCTTCCTCGTCTGGATCTCCGGGCCGCAGTCGAATCGGGTGCTGGTGCTGGGTGGCGCGATGTTCGCCTACGCGCTGCTGTTCCTGGTGGAAGGCATCGGGCTCTGGCTGCAGCGCCGATGGGCAGAATGGCTGACGGTCATCGCCACCGCGGCCCTGATTCCGCCCGAGATCTACGAATGCACCGTCCGGCCGTCGCCCGTGCTCTTCCTGCTGCTGGCGGTGAACGTCTGCGTGGTCTGGATGCTGGTGAAGCGGCTCCAGCACGAGCTGGCGCAGCAGGCGGCCCAGACGGTCTGAGGGCTGCCGCACGGCTCCCGGCCGCTGGAAACGCTTGATCTGCAGGCGAGAATGCCGTGGTATCCGGGCAAAACTGCGAGCAAATCGGCATTTCCGGGGTCAGCGGGTTAACTTCATAGCTTATGACACCGCGTCCCACAAGTTCAGAAATTTCCGCCGACACCGGTTTTGCCGGCCTCGGCCTCGATTCACGTTTGGTTGGTGCACTGGCCGGTCTCGGCTATGAAGAGCCGACGCCGATTCAGCGCGAAGCAATTCCGCCGCTGCTCGAAGGACGTGACGTTCTCGCACAGGCGGCAACAGGCACCGGCAAGACTGCGGCCTTCGCCCTTCCGCTGCTGCACCTCGTTGACACCAACGCGCCGGCGCGCTCGCGCACCAAGGCGCTGATCCTGACACCGACCCGCGAACTCGCCATGCAGGTGGCGGAAGCGGTTCACAAGTACGGCAAGGCAATGGGCATCATCGCATTGCCGATCTATGGCGGCTCCGCCATGGACACCCAGATCCGCGCATTGCGTCGTGGCGTCGATGTCGTCGTCGCCACACCGGGTCGCGCCCTCGATCACATCCGTCGCGGCACGTTGCTGCTCGACAGTGTGCGCATCGTGGTGCTCGACGAAGCGGACGAAATGCTCGACATGGGTTTCGCCGAAGATCTCGAGGCGATTCTCGCAGCCACGCCGAAGGAGCGCCAGACGGCACTCTTCTCGGCCACGGTCGCACCGCGCATCGCCACGATTGCTCGCAAGCACCTCCGCGATCCGATCACGGTCAAGATCGACAAGGCGAAGGTGGAGCCGGGCCAGACGGCGAAGGTTCGCCAGGTGGCCTACATCGTTCCGCGCGCCCACAAGATGGCCGCCCTCGGCCGCGTGCTCGACATCGAGCAGCCGCAGTCGGCAATCATCTTCTGTCGCACCCGTACGGAAGTGGATGAGCTCACGGAAACGATGAACGCCCGCGGCTATCGCTGCGAAGCGTTGCATGGTGGCCTGAGCCAGGACCAGCGCGACCGCGTGATGAAGAAGTTCCGCGCCGAAAAGACGGACCTGCTGGTGGCGACCGATGTCGCCGCCCGCGGTCTCGACATTCAGCATGTGTCGCACGTCGTGAACTACGATGTGCCGACATCGACGGAAGCCTACGTGCACCGCATCGGCCGTACGGGCCGCGCCGGTCGTGAAGGGGTCGCGATCTCGCTGGCCGAGCCGCGCGAACACCGCATGCTGCGCAACATCGAACTGGCGACGAAGTCGAAGATCGACATCGCGACGGTGCCGACGGTGGCCGACCTGCGTACGCGTCGTCTCGAATTGACGAAGGCAGGCTTGCGTGAAGGGATCCTGGCTGGCGACCTCGATGCGTTCCGCAGCATCGTGGAATCACTGGCCGAGGAGTTCGACGTGATGGACGTCGCCGCGGCAGCCGTGAAGCAGCTCGAGCTGCGTGACGGTGGCAGTGCCGACGAAAAGGAAATTCCAGCCGTCGAGCCGCGTCGTGAACGTCCAGTGGACCGCGAACGGTCTGGTCCGCCGAATCGTGGCGATCGTCCGGAGCGCACCTCGACGCGTTTCGAACGTGCTGATCGTCCCGAGCGTCCGCGCGCGGAACGCAGCGCCGATCGCCCGGACCGTCCCGCACGTCCGGCAGCACCAGCGGGCGAAGGCGAACGTCCAGCCCGTCCCGCCGCACGCAAGCCGCAGTGGGACGTCGCCCGCCTCTACGTCGGCGCCGGCCGCCTCGCACGCGTCCGTCCCGGTGACCTCGTCGGTGCCATCGCCAACGAACTCCAACTCGACGCCAGCGTCGTCGGCGCGATCCAGATCCAGGACAAGTTCTCGATCGTCGAAGTCCCCGACGAAATCGCCGACGACATCATCGACGCGCTCCGTAACACCACGATCAAGGGCAAGCGAGTGATCGTGCGCCGCGATCGTGACTGAACTGCTAACTGCTTAACGCAGAACTGCACAGCCGCAGAACTGAACGGCCGCAGAAGAGCAACAGCGAATCGCAGAGGCGCGGAGACGCAGAGGGGTTCGCTGAGCAAGTCGATCTTCGCTTGCGATACGGCCTGAAAAAATGCTTTGGGAACTGCGCTCGCGAGGCGCTGTTCCCAAAGCATTTTTTCATTGCATGCATCACCGACGGCTGCCGCTCGCGCAGGACCCCTCTGCGTCTCTGCGTCTCTGCGTTTTGCAGTGGCAGTTGCAGTTCTGCGGCTGTTCTGTTCCGCGGCTGTTCCGTTCTGCGTTAATGCTGTTGCCCTTGAGCCGTTGCCCTTACGCAGTCGCCGGCTTGACTGTGAGAACTGGCTTCGGGGTTTGGGGCGGTTGGCGGTAGACCCAGAGGGCGATCACGATGCCGGAGACGATCATGATGGATGACAGGAGTTGTCCCATCGTGATGCCGCCGGGCAGGAAGCCGACCTGGGCGTCGGGCTGGCGCGTGAACTCGACCAGGCTGCGGATGATGCCGTAGCCGATCAGGAACGCCGTGCCGCCGACACCGGGGCGCCACCAGCCCTGACGACGGGCGCGGGCTTCGAGCCACCAGAGGAAGCTGCCGAGGATGATGCCTTCGCCGAAGCACTCGTAGAGCTGCGACGGGTGCCGCGGGATCTGCTGCGGGTCGGTCGGGAACACCATCGCCCACGGCACATCCGTCGCGCGACCGTACAACTCGGCGTTGATGAAGTTGCCTATGCGACCGAACGCGAGGCCTGGTGTGGCGCAGAGTGCGAGCGTGTCGGTGAGCGTCATCAGCGGCACCTTGTAGTGACGTGCCGTCCACCAGCAGGCGGCGATCATGCCCAGCGCGGCGCCGTGGAACGACAGACCACCATTCCAGACCTTGAGCCAGTCGAGCCCAGTCAGCAGCGAGCGATCGTAGACCAGCACATAGATCGTGCGAGCGCCGATCAGCATGCCCACGAAGAGAGCCGTCAGGTAGGTGTCGAGGCCTTCCTGCGTCAGCGGCAATGTGCCGTCGGCGATGCGCTTCTTCGCCAGCCGGCCGCCCACGATATAGCCAAGGACGTACATCAGGCCGTACCAGCGCACGCGCAGGGGGCCGATGTGGATCAGGTCCGGGGAGATCTTCGGATAGGGCAGGGTCATGACTGAAAGCTAAATGCGGCGTGCGCGTCAGGTGCCTCGACATCGACGTCGTCCCGCAGCCGGTAGCCGACGCCAGGTTCCGTCTGCAGCAGCTTCGGTCGCGCCGTGTCGGCCTCGATCTTCCGACGCAGCTGCGCCACCACCACGCGCAGGTTCTGGGTGTCGTCCACGACATGATTGCCCCAGACCTCCCGCACCAGTTGCCGCTGGGTACAGACCATGCCGGCATGCTTGATCAACGTCGCCAGCAGCTTGTACTCCGTGGGGCTGAGGTGCGTTTCCTCGCCAGCGACCACCACCAGTCGCTTCACCAGGTCCACCGACAGCGTGCCGGCCCGGAAGACCGACTGCTGCGGTTGCTGGGCTCGTGCCGCATGCCGCAGCGCGACCCGCATCCGTGCCAACAGTTCACCGACGCTGAACGGCTTCGTGAGGTAGTCGTCCGCACCGGCATCCAGCGCCGCGATCTTGTCGTTCTCCAGTCCGCGCGCCGAGAGCACGATGATTGGTGTGGCACTCCACTCCCGGATCTGGCGCGTGGCGTCGAGTCCATCACCATCGGGGAGGCCGAGGTCGAGCAGGATCAGGTCGGGATTGCGGCCAGCCGCATGCATCAGCCCTTCCTGCATCGTGGCCGCTTCCACCAGACGGTATTCATGAGCCGGAAGCGCCGAACGCAGGAAACGACGCATCTGCGGCTCATCCTCGATCAGGAGGACGAGCGGGCCCGTGGTCGTCACGCGATGTCGCTGTCAGGCAGCTCGTCGATCATCTGCGAAATGTGCTCCGGCGGCTCGCCGGCTGGCAACGCCACGCGTACCACGGTGCCACCGCCTGAACGCTGCTCGGCCCAGATCCGACCACCATGTGCGAGCACGATGCCGCGACAGATCGTGAGGCCAAGGCCAACACCCGGCGTGGCGGCGGAGTGATCGACGCGATGGAACTTGTCGAAGATCATCTGCTCCTGGCCTGGGGGAATCCCCATGCCACGATCCGCGACCGAGATGATCACATCGTCACGCGTGGCGGTGGCCGAGAGATCGATCGGCGAGCCGGCGGGCGAATACTTGATCGCATTCTCGAGCAGGTTGATCAGCACCTGCTCGATCAGGATGCCATCGATGCGCACCAGTGGCAGTGTCAGCGGCAGGTCGACATGCACGACGCGACCGGTCAGGCGTTCGTCCATGCGTAGCAACGCCACGCTCACCACCTCTTCGAGCGGCTGCCATTCCTGATGCACCGAGAGTGCACCCGTCTCGACACGAATCATGTCGAGGAGGTTGCCGACCATGCGGGTCATGCGCCGTGATTCTTCGACGATCGCCTGCGCCAGGTCACGCCGCGATTCCTTGGTGAGCGCATCGCCACTATCAACCAGGCTGCTGGCGGCGCCCTCGATGGCACCAAGTGGTGTGCGCAGGTCATGCGAGAGTGAGCTGAGCAGCGAGGTGCGGAGGCGTTCGGCCTCCACCTCGACGCGCGCCTGTTGTGTGCCGGCAGCCAGCACCACCCGCTCCAGCGCAATCGCGGCCTGCGACGCGAACGACTCCAGCAGCTGCCGTCGTACGGGGTCAGCCACGTCACGCGCGTCAGTCGGCGCGATGCGCAACACACCGAGTGAGGTTTCCGACGCCACCAGCGGCAAGTAAAGCGCAGCGCTGGCCGGCAGGGTCTGTGTGCCGAGTCCGGCCATCTGTCGATGTTCGTATGCCCAGCGTTCCACGCCGTCGTCGGAGTGAAAGACACCTTCGAGATCGCGGATGGTGACCTTGGCCGTCCCCGGGACAACCGACGCGCTGTGCCGCTCGAGGGCGCCCGTGATCTCGGCTGGTTCCTTTGCCGCACTGAGATCTGCCGAGAGTGCGTACGCGGCGGCGGTCCGACTCTCACGCGACTGCGCGGCGTCGGCCTGCGCCCGGAGTGTGCTGGTGAGCCGGCTGACCAGGACAGCCACGATCAGCATCATGGCGAACGTCAACACGTAGTTGCCGTCACTCACGGCGAAGGTGTAGAACGGTGGCACGAAGCAGAGGTCGAACGCCGCAATCGCCATCACCGACGCCAGCAGTGCCGGCCGATACCGCGCTCGACTTCCGACGATCGCGATACCGAGGATGTACAACATCGCGATGTCGGTGGTGCTGACACTCGACCGAAGCGCGAGGCCAATCGCAGTCACCGCCGCGACGATCCCTGCAGCCCACGCGTAGCCGACCGCTGGTGGCGCCGGCGCTCGACGTCTCGACGTCGCAGCACCGTCGGCATCCGCGTCACCGGAGACCACCAGCACATCGACATTCTCGACGCGTTGCACGAGGGCGTCGAGCATCGATTGACGGCGCCACGGCCGCCACGATATCGCACTCACCCGCGGCTGCCCGACGACGATGCGGGTGACGTTGTTCGCCTCGACGAAACTCGCGATCGCGTCCGCAGTGCGATCTCCCATCAGCGTGACCGCCCGCGCGCCGAGGCTCTCGGCGAGGCGCAGATGCTCGGCAACCGTGGCCCGGTCATCGTCGCTGTAACCGCCGGCCACCACCGGTTCGACACTGAGCGCGATCCACTCCGCATCGAGCGCCTCGGCCAGTCGCTTGCCGCGACGCACCAGCCGATCCTCGCGATCGCCTCGCCCGATGCAGACCAGCACACGGTCGGTGGCGGCCCATGTGTCGCGAATGCCGCTGCGCTTCATCCAGCCGCGCATGTCGGCATCGACGCGGTTGGCCGTCTGACGCAAGGCGAGTTCGCGCAGTGCGAGCAGGTTTCCCTTGCGGAAGAATCGGTCCAGCGCGCGCGCCGCCTGCTCGGGGACGTACACCTTGCCGTCGCGCAACCGTTCGATCAGCACCTCGGGCGAGACGTCCACCAACTCGATCTCGTCGGCCTCGGCCATCACGGTGTCAGGCACCGTCTCGCGGACCGTGATCCCGGTGATCTGGGCGATGACGTCGTTCAGGCTTTCGACATGCTGCACATTGAGCGTGCTGTAGACATCCAGCCCAGCGTCGAGCAGCTCATCCACATCCTGCCACCGCTTCGCATGACGGCTGCCGGGTGCGTTGGTGTGTGCCAGCTCGTCCACCAGCAACAGGGCCGGCCGGCGGAGCAACGCGGCATCGATGTCGAACTCCTCGATGTGTGTGCCGCGGTGCTCCACCGTGCGGCGAGGAATCTCCTCGAAGCCCTCGGTCAGCTTCAGCGTATCCTTGCGACCATGCGTCTCGACGATGCCGATGACGACGTCGACGCCTTCATTCCGACGCGCAGCAGCTGCCTCCAGCATGGTGAACGTCTTGCCGACGCCGGGTGCAGCGCCGAAGAACAGCTTGAAGCGACCACGCGTACGGGGGGCCTGCTCCTCGCGCACACGCTCGAGGAGTTCGTCTGGATCAGGCCGCCCGTCGGGTTGTGTCATGCGATCAGAAAACGAGGCTCAGTGACGTGACCAGCGTGTTGTTGTTGCGAACCAGTCGCTCCGTGACACCCTCTGGATAGAGCGGCGCTGTGGTGCGGATACTGCGCAGCTCCGAGCGCCAGCGCACGCCGGCGTCGATCAGCACATCGATGCCTACTGATCCGCCATTGCCTACGAAACCTGGTGCTTCGCCCGTTCCAATGATCACCTGGTCGGGATCAGAGTAGCGTTCGACACGACCGATGAGTGCGACGCGTGGCGTGATGGGCTGGCGGAGGATTGCGACCAATCCGTACCAGTCGCTGTCGCCCTGCTTGCCGACATCGGCCTGACCCTGCCACTGCGTTCCCGATGCCAACGTCCCCTTCGCCATCACCTGATTGAACGATCGCAGTACGTTGCGTGCGCCGGACGGACGCTCATTGCCGAAAAAGTTCGCGTATGACACCGTCAATGCCGGCGAGACGGCGTAGTCGAGCCGCGCACCGACAGCCTTGCTGCGATTGTTCTCCGAGATGTTCTGCCAGCCGTTGGTGAGGTGCAACTGCGCGGTCAGTTTCGGGGTGGCTTGCCAGGTCAGCTTCGCCCCCGAGAGATAGTAGGGCGTGTAGTCGGCCACCAGCGACCGCGTGTAGGTCGGATTGTCCGACGACGACCAGCTTTCGAGCCCAATGTAGCTGTAGTAGATGCCACCATCGACCCACAGATTGTCCGATAGCTTGACGCCGACGACGGCTTCCTGAATGAAGCGCGACACATCCGGTCCGCTGGTCGCGCCATTGCGCGGTTCACCAGCGTAGTTCGACTGCACAGAGGTGCCGGCCTGCAGTGCCACGCGCGCACGCACCCGCTGACGCTCGACGGTCACACCAAGCCAGGCGAGGTTCACGTTCGCTTCGTCGTGCCGGACGGGCTGCGTCGTGAAACGGCGCTCGCCATCCGCAGGGGCGGGTGAAATCATAGGCGTAGTAGGTGTCGACGAAGCCGTTGAGGCGAACCTTCGTCGTCGTGTCGCTGGCCTGTGCGGCGGCACTGGATGCGACAGCCGATGCGGCGACGAGGGAAATGATGCCGAAGCTGAAAACTCTCATGGACGTGATGCGGTGAGGGAATCGAGCGCGAGATTCACACGGAGGACATTGACCCGTGGTTCGCCAAGGATGCCGAAGGTGCGTGGTTCGATTTGTGCGGTCACGACGCGAGCGACAGCCGCGCTATCGAGGCCGCGTGCGGTCGCGATACGACGTACCTGATACAGCGCCGCCGCTGGTGACAGGTGCGGATCGAGTCCGCTGGCTGACGACGTCACCAATTCGACGGGGACTGTTGCGCTTCCTGTCGCGTCAGCGGCGCGCAATGCGGCGATCCGTTCGCGCACGAGTGTGTCGAGCTTCGGATTGGTCGGCCCAAGGTTCGACCCGCTGCTCGACCTCGCGTCGTACGGAATCCCAATGGCCGACGGGCGGCCCCAGAGATAGCCCGGCTTCGTGAACGATTGTCCCACGAGCGCCGAACCACGTGTGGTTCCGCCGACATCGATCAACGAACCACGCGCCTCCGATGCGAAGGCGACGGCGCCGATACCGGTCACCACCAGTGGATAGGCCACACCAGTGACGACGGTGAACAGTCCGAGCGCAACACAGGCTGCGCGAATATCTGATTGCATGGAGTTCGTGCCTCAGGTGAGATGCAGCGCGACCAGCGCGCGGTCGATCAGCCAGATGCCGGCGAACGGCGCCACCAGTCCACCGAGTCCGTACACGAGCAGATTGCGGCGCAGGATCGCGGCGGCACCGAGGGGGCGATATGCCACACCCTTCAGTGCCAGCGGGATCAGGGCCACGATGATCAGTGCGTTGAAGATCACGGCCGAAAGCACGGCGCTCTGCGGTGTGGCCAGGCCCATCACGTTCAGCCGATTGAGCGCGGGATAGGTGGTGGCGAAGGCCGCCGGGATGATCGCGAAGTACTTCGCCACATCGTTGGCGAGGCTGAAGGTCGTGAGTGAACCGCGCGTCATCAACATCTGCTTCCCCGTCTCGACGATCTCGATCAGCTTCGTCGGGTTGGAGTCGAGGTCCACCATGTTGCCGGCTTCCTTGGCGGCCTGTGTGCCGGAATTCATCGCGACCGCCACATCCGCCTGCGCCAACGCGGGAGCATCGTTGGTGCCATCGCCCGTCATCGCCACCAGGCGACCGCCGCTCTGGTACTCGCGAATCAGCTTCAGCTTCGCTTCCGGCGTGGCTTCGGCAAGGAAGTCGTCCACGCCCGCTTCAGCCGCGATCGCGGCCGCAGTGAGCGGGTTGTCGCCGGTGATCATCACGGTCTTGATCCCCATGCGCCGCAACTCGCCGAAGCGCTCCTTGATGCCGCCCTTCACGATGTCCTTCAGCTGGATGACGCCGAGCACTCTCGAACCCTCAGCCACCACCAGCGGAGTGCTGCCGGCGCGCGCCACTTCCGTCACCGCGTTGATGACATCCTGCGGCATGCCGCCGCCGACGGACGTCACCAGTCGCTCGATCGAATCCGACGCCCCTTTCCGAATCGAGCGCGTGCCGAAGTCCACACCACTCATGCGCGTCTCTGCCGTGAATGGCACGAAGGTCGCCTCGCCGACGGCGAACGAGTGTTCGCGAAAGCCATGTTCTTCCTTCGCCAGCACCACGATACTGCGCCCCTCCGGCGTTTCGTCGGCCAGGCTGGCCAGTTGCGCCGCCTCAGCCAGGTCCCGAGCGGAGACGCCGTTGGCCGGGATGAATCGCGACGCCTGGCGATTGCCGAGCGTGATGGTGCCGGTCTTGTCCAGCATCAAGACGTCCACATCACCCGCCGCTTCCACTGCGCGGCCTGACGTTGCCAACACGTTCTGCCGCAGCATCCGATCCATGCCGGCAATGCCGATCGCCGACAGCAATCCGCCGATGGTGGTCGGGATGAGGCAGACCAGCAGCGCCACCAGCACGGTGAGCGTCACGGGCGTGCCGATACCCGCGGCCGCAACACTGAACCGGGAGTAGGGCAGCAGTGTTGCGCAGACCAGCAGGAAGACGATCGTCAACGCCGCCAGCAGGATCGCGAGCGCGATTTCATTCGGGGTCTTCTGGCGATGCGCCGCCTCGATGAGCCCGATCATGCGATCGAGGAACGACTCGCCCGGGTTGGCGGCGATGCGTACCACGATCCAGTCGGAGAGCACACGGGTGCCACCGGTCACCGCGCTGCGATCGCCGCCCGCTTCGCGAATCACCGGCGCACTTTCGCCAGTCACTGCGCTTTCGTCGACACTCGCGATGCCTTCGATGATCTCGCCATCGCCCGGGATCACGTCGCCGGCGACTACGTAGACGAAGTCCCCCTTCCGCAGCGATGCGGCGCTGACGGTCTCGATCACCAGGTGCGCCTTCGGATCTTCCAGCTTGCGCGCCATCACATCGCGACGCGTGGCCTTCAATGCGTCAGCCTGTGCCTTGCCTCGCCCCTCAGCCAGCGCTTCCGCGAGATTGGCGAAGATCACGGTGAACCAGAGCCAGGCGGCAATGGCCCACACGAACGCTGGTGATCCTTCCGAGTCGCGACCGGTGGATGACAACACACCGAGGATGGTAGTGGCGATGCTGCCGATGAAGACCACGAACATCACCGGGTTCCGGACCTGCGCCTTCGGATTCAGCTTGCGGAGGCTCTCGATCAGTGCGGTCTTCAACTGTCCGCTGCCAATCAGGCCTGTGCCAGTCTTGTCGGTTGTCATCTCAGTGTCCCGCCGCCTGCAACTGTTCGACGATCGGGCCAAGCGCGAGCGCCGGCAGGAACGTCAGGGCACCAACCAGCAACACGGTGCCGATCAACAGGGCAGTGAAGAGTGGAGTATGTGTCGGCAAGGTGCCCGCGCCGCTTGGCACGCGCTTCTTCGCCGCCAGGCTGCCAGCGATTGCCAGCACGGGAATCGCGACGCCGAAGCGGCCGATCCACATCACGATCGAAAGCAGGATGTTGTAGAAGGTCGTATTCGTGCCCAAGGCACCGAACGCGCTGCCATTGTTGTTGCTGGTGGATGAGAGCGCGTAGAGGATCTCTGTGAAGCCGTGCGGCCCCGGATTGAGGATACCCGAGCGGCCGGCCTGCGTCGCGACAGCCAACGCGGTGCCGAGCAGCACAGCCGCCGACGGCAGCAGGATGACCAGTGCCGCCATCTTCATCTCGAACGCCTCGATCTTCTTGCCGAGGTACTCCGGTGTGCGTCCGACCATCAATCCGGCGATGAAGACCGTGATCAGTGCGAAGACCAGCATGCCATAGAGCCCGCTGCCGACGCCGCCGAACACGATCTCGCCGAGCTGCATCAACCAGGTTGGCGCCAATCCGCCGAGTGGTGTGAACGAGTCATGCATCGAGTTGACGGAACCGTTCGATACCGCGGTCGTGGCCGTCGCCCAGAGCGCGCTGTTGACGATGCCGAAGCGCACTTCTTTGCCTTCCATGTTGCCGCCCGCCTGCATGTCACTGGCGCCGACTGCGGCACCGGCATGTGACAAGAGCGGCGTTCCTGCCTGCTCGGCCATCACGGTGCCGATGCTCAGCGGCACGAGGATGATCGCCATCGCAGCGAGGATCGCCCAACCCTGGCGTGTGTCCTTCACCATCGCACCGAAGGTGCAGCAGAGCGCACCCGGAATGAGGATGATCGCAATCAGCTCGAGGAAGTTCGAGACCGGTGTCGGATTCTCGAGTGGGTGAGCGCTGTTGACGTTGTAGAATCCGCCGCCATTGGTACCGAGCTGCTTGATCGCGACCTGACTCGCGGCCGGCCCAAGCGGGATCACCTGCGTCGTCACGGAATCGCTCTGCGGTTCGATCAGCTGGGCCGTTGCTGGTGCGTTGAAGGTCTGCACCACACCCTGCGACGTGAGCGCGACACCGAGCAGCAGCGACAGCGGCAGCAGGATGTAGAGCGTGCCGCGTGTGAGATCCACCCAGAAGTTGCCGATGGACTTCTGCTCGGTGCGTGTGAAGGCACGGATGAGGGCCACCAGCACGGCCATACCCGCCGCTGCCGACACGAAGTTCTGCGTGCCGAGCGCCAGCATCTGCGTGAAGTAGGACAGCGTCGATTCGCCGCCGTACGCCTGCCAGTTGGTGTTGGTGGAAAAGCTGACCGCAGTGTTCAGGGCCAGCGTTGGCTCGACAGGGCCAAGGCCCACAGGGTTCACGGGGAGCAGGCCCTGAAGACGCTGGACGGCGTACACCACGACGACACTGGCGGCGCTGAAGGCGATCAGCTGGCGGGCGTATCGTGCCCAGCCAAATTCTGCGCTCGCATCCACACCCATCACGCGATACATGCCGCGCTCGACTGGGCCGAGGAGTCGCGAGAGGATCGTGGCGTCGCCGCTGTAGACGCGGGCCATGTAGGCACCGAGCGGTCGGGCGAGCAGGAGCACGACGCCGAAGAAGAGGGCCGTCTGGAGCCAGGCAGAAGCGGTCATCCGAGACGCTCCGGCGCCAGCAGCGCGAACACGAGATATCCGAGCAACGCGATCACGACGACCGCGGCCACGAGGTCAAAGGCTGTCATGGTCGGGTCACCGGCGCTCGAGCGCGCGAATGAGGCCAAGCGACAGGGCCACCAGTACGGCGGCCACCAGCAATGCGACGAAATCCATCTGCAACTCCGAAGGAAGAAGAACCTCCTTCAGGCTACCGGCCATGCCGTTCGGGTGGTGTAAGGCTTTGGCGAGGCGATGTAAGAGAAGTGTGAGTACGGCGCTGCCTGCCCCAGAGCTGCCTATTCCGGAAGCGAAAGCGGGGGACACGGTGGCAGTTCGCCTGGTGTCCCCCGCTTCGTCACAGCCTCGCGCCAGTGCTTAGAACCTGAACACCTGATCGGCCTTCGATCCGCCGGAATAGAACAGCGTGGCTTCCTTGCCGCTGGCGAGGTGCTTGATCTTCACGATGTTCTGCTGGTCGCCGAACAGTTCCATCATCGTGGCGTTGTGCATCGTCACCGACGTGATGGGCACCGGCGAAGTCCAGGTCACGATGTACGACCACATCTGGCTGTCCTGCGAGCCGCTGGCGACGACCGGTACCAGCCGACGGCCATTCACGGTCACAGGAAAGTGCTCGGCCAGATACGCCCCGAACGCCGCTTCCGCCTGCGGTGACCCGAGCGTGATCGAGGTGGCCTTGGAGCGTTCGATCAACGCCTGCGTGATGTCATCGCTGAACACGCGGATCTGCGCGGAAATCACCGTCGGCTCGACCGCCATGCGGGTGTACGAGACATGGAAGTCGTGCGTCGCCTCCGCGTTCGGACGAACGGCGGTGCTGACGGGGGCGGCCGTGAACACCGCCCCCGCAAGCAATACCGCATGCAGCCAGCCAGTCATCACGGGATGGCTGCGGCCGGCTTCGACCACTTGTTGTTCTCGCGATTGATATCGGCGAACACGTTGTCGGGGTCGAGCTCCACCGACTGCACTTCCTTCTGCGAGAAGCGGCCGTACTCGAACTTCTTCTCGTTGTTACGCCAGATGGAGACAGGCAGCTTCACCCGTTCCTTGCTGCCGTCGGTGTAGGTGAACTCCACGATGACCGGCATCACGAGCCCACCCTTGTTCTCGAGCGTGACACGATTGTAGAAGCGACCGCGTGCGCCCATGCCCAGTGAGTCGGCATTCTGCGCTTCGACCGTACCGAGTGACTGATCGTTGGCGTGGGTGCTGTAGAACCAGCCGCGCCAGAACCAGTTCAGGTTGTCACCGCTGGCCTGCATCATCATGCGGAAGAAGTCGGCCGGCTGCGGATGCTTGAACATCCAGGCCTGCGAATACTCACGGAACGAGGCATCGAAGTTGGCCGGGCCAAGCACCTGCTCGCGAAGCATGTACAAGCCAGACGCTGGCTTGGTGTAGCCGTTCGGCCCGAATCCGCGGTGGATGAGATCCGACTCGGTCATCAACGGCACCTGATCCGGATTCTTCATGTAGCCAACGATGTTGTTCGCGATCATCGGCAGGCGCGCCTTCGGCCAGGCGGCGTCGAACTCGATCTCGCCGAGGCCTTCGAGGAAGCTGTTCAACCCTTCGTCCATCCAGGTCCACTTCCGTTCGTCACTGGCGACGATCATCGGGAACCAGTTGTGCCCGACTTCGTGGATCGTGACCGACACGAGGCTGTAGCCGACGTTCTTCAGCGTCACCGCGTTCGCATTCGCTGGCGGCCGTGCGCCACAGAACGCGATCATCGGGTATTCCATGCCGCCCACGATGCCGTGAATGTTGCTGGCCTTCGGGTACGGATACTCGAACGACATGCGGCCGTAGGTGCGCATGGTCTGCGCAATGGCCTTGGTGCTGAGCGAATCCCAGACACCGAGCGCCTCGCGCGGATAGAGCGAGTGCATCTCGATCGGCTTCGACGTCGCGGTGTAGCGGAAACCAGCGGCGTCCCAGATGAAGCCGGGCGACGAGGCCCAGGAGAAGTCGCGCACGTTCTCGGCCTTGAAGCGCCAGGTCAGTGCTTGCGTGCCAGCGGGGCGAGCGGCGGGGGTGTTGGCTTCATCCTTGGTGATGATGAACACCTGCTGCTCCGACGTGAACGCCTTCGCGAGGCGCTCACGCTGCGTCGCGGTCAGGACCTCGTTCGGATTCTGCAGCACACCGGTGGCCTGCACGATGTGGTTGTGCGGCACCGTGATGCTGACGTCGTAGTTGCCGAAGTTGAGGTAGAACTCGCCCTGGCCGAAGAACTGGTCGTTCTGCCAGCCGACCACGTCGTCGTACACCGCCGAACGCGGGAACCACTGCGCTGCGAGATACTCCCAGCCATCCTTCAGGTGTTCACGTGCGCCACGACCGTTGCGGCTCGCGAACGACTCGGGCATGACGTAGCTCCAGTCGATCTCCACATCCTGCGTTGCGCCGGTCGCCAGTGGTGTGGTGAGTGGCACCTTCATCTGCGTGCCCTGCAGCACGTACTTCACGTCGGTCTTCTGGCCGTTCTTCGACACCAGCTGCACACGCGTGATGGCGTAGCCCT
The DNA here is from genome assembly GCA_963740355.1 of uncultured Gemmatimonadaceae bacterium. Lineage (GTDB taxonomy): Bacteria > Gemmatimonadota > Gemmatimonadetes > Gemmatimonadales > Gemmatimonadaceae > JACMLX01. The sequence continues at coordinate 1,333,546 of CAVUDW010000003.1, read as the reverse complement.
TGGTGTCGAGTCGGGCGTTGATGAACTCGAGCGCGCGCGGCGTGATGTTCTTCGGCAGCGCGGGTGCACCGATCATCGCTTCGCTGACATTCGGGTTGTCGATGTTCTGGTCCATCTGGAACCAGAGGTACCCGAGCGCGTCCGGCGCATTGTTGTGATAGGTGACCCGCTCCGAGCCTGTGACCGTATGGGTGGTCGTGTCGAGGGCGACCCGGATGACGTAGTCCACGCGCTGCTGCCAGTACTTCGATCCCGGGCGCCCATTGGCGCCGCGCGTCTCGTTCGGCGCGGGCCACTGATCGAGGACGCGGAACATCGACTGGTTGGTCCGGCCGATGGTATCGGGGTGCAGCCACTGCTGGGCACCCAACGGCGCGGTCGCGACGAGCGCGAGCGCGGTCAGTACCCGGCGCCACACAAACTGAGATGACATAGGGGAGTAGCGGTCTGAGGGTTTGTCCTGCGTCCCGAAAACTACGGTAGCAGGGGCGTCCTTGTTCCGACCGGCACCCTGGGCGAGCGGTCTGCCTTGGGCGACCATCGTAACTGCAAATGGAGCGGAGGCCACGGAGCTCACGGAGTGCGCCATTTGCGGGCGCCGTCGCTGCGCAACCACCGGAACAGCAAATGGGGGGGAGGCCACGGAGCTCACGGCGTGCTCCTTTCTCGAGAGCTGTCGCTGCGCAACCATCGGAACAGCGAATGGGGGGGAGGCCACGGAGCTCACGGAGTGCTCTGATCGCGGGCGCTGTCGCAGCGCGACCATCGCAACTGCAAATGGGGGGAAGCCACGGAGCTCACGGAGTGCTCCAGAGGCAAACTCCGCTGATGCGCGACCATCGCCAACTCGGAGGGAACTGCTCCACTACCTCGAAATTCTGGTGCGCGCTGGGCCGACGGCTGCAGGCCGAGCACTCCGTGAGCTCCGTGGCCTCCCCCCCCAATGCAGTTAGGAAGGTTCGCGAAGAGCGACGGTGGCCCATGGAGCACTCCGTGAGCTCCGTGGCCTCCCCCCCATTGCTGTTAGGAAGGCACGCGAAGAGCGACGGTGCGCTCCAAAGCGGCTACAGCCGCGAGATGAGCATCTGGGTGGCGCAGCCGAGGGTGATGCCGCTGGCGGTGAGGACGTAGCCGCGGCGGTCGAAGACGCGCCAGGTCAGGATCGCCCCGACGATGGCGAGCATGCCGAGCACGACGATCTGCGCCAGTTCGATGCCGATGTTGAAGGCCAGCAACGGCATCAGCAGCGACTCCTCGGTGCCGAGCAGGCCCCGCAGAACCGATGAGAAGCCGAGGCCGTGAATGAGGCCGAAGGTCAGCGCCATCACATATCGCGGCCAGAGGCGCGCGGCGTCGGTGGGCGGCGGGTCGTTGGCGCGTCGGCCCTGGCGCCAGGTCCAGAGGTTCACGAGGCTGGTGACGATGATCGTGGCCGGGATCAGCGCCTCGACAGCCTTCGCGTTCACCTGCACCACGTTCAGGGTGGCGAGCGCGAGCGTAAGGGAGTGTCCGATCGTGAACGCCGTGATCAGGATCATGAGCGGCCGCCACTTGCCGAGCTCGTGCGCGAGGATCAGTGTCGCCAGAAAGAGCAGGTGGTCGGCGGCCTCGAGCGTGAGGATGTGGCGCAGACCAAGTTCGAGAAAGCTGCCGAAAGACGACATTCGTTTCGTATGAGGACAGAGGCGGCGACGAGCTCAGCCGCGCTCGATTTCGTAGGGCAAGCTAGACAGTGCAGCAATTGGGCCTGATACCCGCGAGCCGCAATGAAGAAGCGCCGACCGAGGCTGGGCTCGGTCGGCGCTTTCTCTACGCTGGACGGCGCCAGGCGGACTTAACGCCAGCCGTTCCAGGTGAAGCCGCGCTGATACCCTTCGTAAGGCACCCCGAAATTCACCATGGCAGGCGTTATGAGGCGGCCGTTGTATGGCTCGATGCCCCAGTCGAGGGCGGCCGTGCTGAAGGACGGCTGGAAACTCAACGAGCGCCACCGGTAGACTGACCGGCCAGAGCGGTAGTCTTCTGACCTGACCCACCGCCCATTCGTCGGAGTGATGCGAAAGGCGCCCTCCGACGCGACACGAAGGACGCGCAATTCCTTGGCCGTCATGTCGGTGGCCTCGCCACGATCTGCGAGCCATGCCTGCAACACGGCCGGATCGAGCATCATTGCTGCCTCCATGACATCGGATGGCGTCAGCGCTGGCGGGGCCGCCTCGAGTTCGCCTTCGACACTGGCGAGCGCGCGGTAGCTCGTCAGCCGTCGCCGGACTTCAGCCGGGAACAGCGTCGTGTCGAGTTGCACGATGAAGTTCACGACCTTCGCCGTGGCAGAGTCCGAACTGGTCACGCGCTCGACGTGTGTGAAAGCATCAGAGCGTGTCATCGAGAGGACGGCGTCCGATCGGACCGGCTTCCCCTTCGTGCACTTGTAATCGGCGTGCATGAAGAGGTGCCGCCGATCCTGCGACCAGCGTGCATCTTCCCATCCGACGCACTCGCCGCGTTCGATCGCCCGCGGCATGCCCGATCCATCCACCATAGTGCGGGCGACGACGGAGTCACCATCCACGGTCAGGAATTCGACCTCGGCCCGTGCTTCCGTTGGCACGACACACACCATTCGGCCGATCACGCCGCTCGACGAAGTGGACCAGCAACCGAGGTATGGCGCCCACGGCTGACTTGGATCAGTGGTCGCTGCTGCCGGTTGCGCGATGAGCGGCGCGGCGGCGGCTCCGATCGCAAGTGCAGCCAGCATAATCACGTAACGATTGGACGTCATTGCCGCGCTCGTGCGTCAGAATGTTGGAAACTTCTGAGTGAATGGTAGCAGGACAGGACAAAACACCGACTATGGCCGCGGCTTCGCAGTGCGCTGACCACCACCGCCGCTGGCCGCTGGCTGGGGGCTGCTGCCGCCTGAGCCGCTGCCGACGCTGGTCGAGGTGCCGCCGCTGTAGCCGCCCGACGAGACGCTGCCGGCTGGCTGGGCAACGCGACCGCCACCATTGCTGCTGCCTTGTGAATAGCCGCCGCCGTTCACCACGCTGCCACCGCGTGTGGGCGTCGTTGGAGCCGGCGACGGGATGATCACAACCGGCCCATAGCCGTTGTACCAGCCCGGACCCGAATAGCAGTCGAAACGGCCGAGGCAGTTTCCGAACGAGTTCAACCAGCCACCATACAGATACTGGTTGCGATACCCGTATCCGTAGAGCGAGTTGTAGCCGAAGTACGGGTAGAACAGGTCATCGACCCAGAAATAGCGCGGATCGCCGCCCAGGCTTCCGTAGCGCGCCCGCTGCATCGCACGTTGGAGCTCGAAGTCACGCTGCGACTGCGTCGACGCACGACGTGGCGCCCCTTCGGCCACGACTGCGCCGCGACCACCGCGCACCAGCGAGAACACCTCAGGGTTCGAGACGGCGATCATCACGTCGATTACGCTCGCCGGGACTTTCGCGTCGCGCAGTGCCCGCAGGTCATTCGCGGCCAGTTCGAACGGTTGCCCGCGATCGGCCAGCCAGGCTTCGACCAGCGGTGCGTCGAGGTTCTTCACTGCATCGGCCACGTCGGCCGGCGTCACGTCGGCCGAGACTTCGATGCGTGCGGCATATGTCTGCGACACATTCATCGTCGGCATGCGGAGCGTGACGGCCGCGGGAAGTGCCAATCCATCACCCAACGCACGGAACGTGATGATGCGCACTGCATTCGCAGTCCGCGTCTTCACGCCTTCAACGCGCGAGAAATCACCGAGTGGTGAGAAGGAATACATCGCGCTCGACTTCTGCAGCGAGCCTCCTTCACAGGTGAATTCGGCATGAGTGTAGAGGCGGCGATCGTCAGTCGACCACGTGCCTTCCTCCCAGCCGGTGCAACCGTCTTTGGTCCGTGGAACCCGTGCGCCGGATGCCGAGACCGGGGTCGTGGACACGATCGAATCGCCGGCGATCGCCAACAGCTCGACAGTGTTCGCATCGGCTGTCGGCACGACGCAGACATTCGGGCCCTTCACGTTGCCGGCATAGGATGACCAGCAGCCGATGTAGGCGCGCCACCGTTCGTCCATCACGGGCTTCGCGCCCTGCTGGGCCCTCAGCAACGTCGCGCCAAGGAGTGCAGACGTTACTGCTGCCGCAAAGAAAAACGTGCGTGAATTCATGGCTCGATTCTCCTACATCCGCACGGTGAGACCCATCGTGGCAGCAGTGCCAGAGAGGTCGATCTTGTCAAAGCCCACGAAGGTGCCACCAAGGGTGGCGCGCGACGCGGTGTACCGCAGATCGCCAGTGAACGACACCCGTGTCGTCAGGCGTACCTCGGCACCGAGGTTGGCGTACCCCATCGGCGCCCAGCCCGACGAGCGATACTCCTGTCGGAAGACGTTCAGCGTCTGGAAGTCGACGAAGTCGCCGTTCTGCTGAAAGATGTAATTCATCGCACCGGCGCCGGCGCCGACCCAGGGCGTGATGCGGGACGGAATCCAGGCAAAACGGCTGATCCTTTCACCGGGGGCGGTGAGCGCGTATTGAAAGCCGAGCGACAGCGGCACGCGACTCAGCTTGGTCGTCTGCTCGATCGGCAAGTCGTTGTTGTCGACGTATTTACGGAACTCAGACCCGGCCGTACGTACCGACTGACCGCCACTGATCACCAACTCGACCCGCTCGGCCAGGCGCACGCCGATGTCGGCGCGGTAGCCACCAGCCGCCAGATCGCCCTTGTTCAGCGTGAGCTGGGTGGTGGCGAAATCGAACACATCGCTGCTTGCCCGGGGCCGATCATAGCCGCCACGGAGCGAGAAGCTGAGCAGCGGCCGACGGAAGAAGTAGCCATTGCCCCCCTGCCCAAGCTCCTGCGCGAAAAGCGGCAGGGGGAGCGCCGCGAGGGCGATCAGCAGCCAGAGGCGCCAAGCGGGAGCTTCGACCGGCGCCGCGGCGGCGCTGCGGGAGGTCCGGTGGAACTGGGACGATCGGGACATGGGACGCTCCGTCGCAGGCGTGGTCAGGCTCACCATCGGAATGGTATCACCTGAATACCAGAACGGCGAGCAGGGGTTCCCCTTGGAACCCCGACGCTCGCCGATTCCGAGGGCGTCGGATCGTGGTATGTCATGAACTGCTTCGCGGCGAGATTTCGTTCGCCCGAAGGCACCTGCTGGGGGCCCGCTCGAGACTGCCTCCGAGCGGGTCAGCCCGGCGCGTCGGTGTCCGCGTTCGTGGTGGTGTTCGTGGTGGTGTTCGTGGTGGCGGAAGCGTCTGCGTCAGGCTGCCCGCCGACGGCCGTCGCGCCTGGCTTAAGCCGTCGTTCGTGCTGCAGCGTGCGACGCAACACGAACTCGATCTGCGCGTTGAGGCTGCGCAGATCGTCGTTCGCCCAGCGCTGCATTGCTTCCAGCAGCGCTGGGTCCACGCGCAACAGAAACGACTTCCGCTCAGCCACGCTCTGCGGCCTACTGGTAGATGGTGCCGGTATTCACGATCGGCTGGGCGCCACGTTCACCGCAGAGCACGACCATCAGGTTGCTGATCATGGCAGCGCGACGTTCTGGATCGAGTTTCGCCATGCCACGATCCTCGATCATGTTGATCGCCATGTCCACCATGCCCACGGCACCTTCCACGATCTTCGTGCGTGCCGCAATCATGGCAGACGCCTGCTGACGCTGCAGCATCACGCCCGCGATTTCGGGCGCATATGCCAGGTGACTGACGCGACTTTCGATGACCTCCACGCCGGCCTTCGCAAAACGCTCGGTGAGCTGGATGCTCAACTCGGTCGCAATTTCGTCTGGATTCACCGACAGCGAGAACTCACCTTCGGCATGGGCATCGTAGGGATACTTGGTCGCCAGTGCGCGCAGTGCCGACTCGCTCTGCGTCATCACGTACGTCTCGACATTCTCCACCTCGAACAGCGCCTCGGCGCTGTCGATGACTCGCCACACGACGATGGCGGCAATCTCCACGGGATTGGAGTGCTTGTCGTTCACCTTGAGGCGCTGGGTCTCGAAATTTCGCGCCCGCAGTGTGATGCGCTTCTTGGTGAAGAAGGGATTGGCGAAGAAGAGCCCCTGCTGCCTGACGGTGCCTTTGTAGGTGCCGAAGAGCTGGAGCACCTTGGCCTCGTTCGGCTCGACGGTGAACAGCCCGGCGGACATGAAGAGCATCACGATGATGATCAGCACTCCGGCCGCAGCCAGCGCGAAGGCGCGGTTGCCGATGCCCGAGTAGATGAGCCACCCGCCGACGATCGTGCCGGCGAGCAGGGAGAACAGGACGGGGAGTCCGGGTGCAGCCTTTCGAACGAATTCGCGTGTCATGGAGAAATACCTGGGTCAGAGTGACATCGAAGTGATATCACTTTGCTATACGATCGGCAAGATGATCGGTTTCAGCCCGCCACGCCCTCCGCCGCGCCCTCCCTCCGCGCCGTTCCCCAGCGCCGTTCCCCAGCGCCGTTCCCCAGCGCCGTTCCTTCGCGCCGTTCCTCCGCGCCGTTCCTCCGCGCCCACCCGCCGCGACGCTGCGCTTTCGCCTGGCGGTCCACACTCCCTCACGCGGAGGCGCGGAGGACCGCGGAGCCGCGGAGGTTTCGCTCGCGGCAGCCAGCTTTTGCTTGGGCTTGGAGGATGAACGGCAGGGGAACTGCTCTCGCGGTCGCCACCTCCGGCTCCACGTAGCACCTAGCAGTCACCGCAACGTTGCCATGCGGGCCGACACCCCAAAACGCAGTTGCTGTTGCCGTTTGCCCTTCGCCCGGTGTGGCCCCCTCCGCCGCCAACGGCGTCGGGGCCCTCCTCCGCGTCTCCGCGTCCCCCGCGGCTCCGCGAGTTTGACCGTGTGGACCAGAGCCGCCAAAGGCGTCCGGGCCCTCCTCCGCGCCTCCGCGTCCCCCGCGGCTCCGCGGGTTTGACCGTGTGGACCAAAGCCGCCAGAGGCGTCTAAATCGCCGCCGCCGCAGGCGTCCAAAGCAACGGTGCCCCCAAGAGGTACGTTTTTCGCAACGGAGTCAGCAGCGCCGGAGTTACGACCCGCCTTCAACTGAACTGCCTATGCCGAGCCGAGTGTTCGTCCGTGTTGCGCCGATGCTGTTGGCGCTGATTGGTGTCTCGCTGGGGGCGCAGGGCGTGCCTGGGGCCGGCGGGGCCGGAGTGGCCAAGCCCCGGCCGCAGGTCGGACGGTCGGTCGTGGCGACCAAGTGGGGGATTGTGGCCAGCAGTCAGCCGCTGGCGGCCGCCGCCGGGATTCAGATCCTCGAGCGCGGTGGCACCGCCGCCGACGCCGCGATTGCCGCGAATGCCGTGATGGGATTGCTCGAGCCGACCGGCAACGGCATTGGCGGGGACATGTTCGCGCTCGTCTACAACGCGCAGACCAAGCGTGTGCATGCGTTGAACGCCAGCGGATGGGCGCCGGCGGCACTACCCGCGTTCCTCAAGCAGCGCGGAGATACCGCCATGCCACAGCGCGGCATTCACAGTGTGACCGTGCCCGGTGTCGTCGCCGGCTGGGACGAACTGCGGCTGCGTTTTGGTACCAAGCCATTCAGCGAACTGCTCGCACCCGCCATCCGCTACGCCGACGAGGGCGTGCCCATCGCCGAGATCACCGCTGGCAACTGGCGCAACTCGGTGGCCATGCTGGCTGCGCATCCCAACAGCAAGCGGACTTACCTCATCAACGGTGAACGGGCGCCGCGTGCGGGAGAAGTCTTTCGCAATCCCGATCTTGCGAACTCGCTCCGCCGCATCGCGCTCCGCGGTCGCGAGGGCTACTACGCCGGGACCACAGCCGAGGCCATCGTGGCCATCAGCCGTGAGCAGGGAGGCACCATGACCAGTGCCGATCTCGCCGAATTCCGCGCCGAATGGGTCGAGCCCATCAGCACCACCTATCGCGGGTGGACCGTGTATGAGATTCCGCCCAACAGCCAGGGTATCGCGGCGCTCGAGATGCTCAACATCATGGAGCGCTTTCCGCTCGGCGAATACGGGTGGGCGTCGACGCGTGCGATGCACACCATGATTGAGGCCAAGAAACTCGCCTATGCGGATCTGCTGCGCTTCGTCGGTGATCCCAAGTTCGCGAAGGTGCCCGTGGCACAGTTGCTGGACAAGGGAAATACCGAACGTCGTGCGGGGCAGATCGAGATGACGCGCGCCAACTGTGATGTGCAGCCGACGACCCTCGCCGGTATCTCCAGTGCCACCGGCAACGAGACCATCTATCTCACCGTGATCGATCGGGACGGCAACATCGTCTCGCTCATCCAGAGCAACTATTCCGGGTTCGGCTCAGGACTCGTGCCCACAGGCATGGGCTTCATGCTGCACAATCGCGGTGCGCTGTTTTCGCTCACCGCCGGATCGCCGAACGAGTTGCAGGCTCACAAGCGTCCGTTGCACACCATCATCCCGGCGATGATGACCAAGGCCGACACCACGATCGGTTTCGGCATCATGGGTGGCTGGAACCAGGCGCAGGCGCACGCGCAGTTCGTCAGTCACATCGCCGACTTCGGCTTCACGATTCAGGAAGCGCTCGAAGCTGGACGGTTCACGAAGTCGACGTTCGCTGGCTGCGACCTCGACATCGAACCGCTGGTGCCAGTGGCCACACGCGATTCACTGACCGCGATGGGCCACCTGCTGAACGTGACGAAGGTCCGCAGCGGCACCTTCGGTTGGGGGCAGGCCGTGATGAGCGCGGGCGGGGTCCACTTCGGTGCCAGCGAACCGCGCCACGACGGTCAAGCCATCCCCGAGACGCCGCCACTGGCACCTGTTCGTCCGCGCTGATCGCATTCACTGCACATCGCAGAGTCGCTGAGGCGCAGAGGACAGCGACTGCCACTGCGAACTGCCATATCCCCCGAGTCTGTTTTGCGTCAAAGCAGTTGCTCTTGCAGTGCAGTTGCAGTTCTCTGCGTCCCTCGGCGACTCTGCGATGTGCTGTTCTCGCCGAGACCGATCAGGAATCGTCGCGCAGCAGCCCGTGAACGAGGAGATCTTCGCGCAGCATCGGTCCGGGGACGCTCGGGCGGCGGAAGTACCACCACTGCCATTCCGGCCGCCAGCTGTTGTTGTGCGCGATCTCGTCGCCCCAGAGGCAGGGGCAGGGTTCGGTGACGCTGAGAAACTGCGCGTCGGCGTCGTCGAGACGGATCGCGGCCGCTCGGCGGTCACGCGGCGGGGATGCGGCCAGCGCGCCGGCCAGGATGTCGCGGAGGTCCATGTCGTTCAGCCATTCGTCGAGCGACGCATCCCGCCCGCGTTCCACTGCAGCCACGATGCCCGACCACTGGTCCAGCAAGCCGCTCAAGCCGCGTCGCACCACCAGCGGCGAACAGCCGCGACTGATCAGGTAGGTGTGGACCGCGTCATGCTCTGTCGTCATGGTCCACCTCCAGGGGTGCGCGATGCCTGTCGACGGAAGTACGCCTCACCATCGTTGGGTCGGAAGAAGGTGCGGATCGTGCCATCGCGATTCACCGCGAGAAATGCTCCGCTTTGGGTATCGAAGCGCGTCACGACACCATCACGTCGCCGGAGCTCGAGCACACTGCCACCAGCCGCCGCGTCGCGCAGCGTCTGCGCCGCGAGCAGGTAGCCGTTTATGTCGAGGCCCGGGAACTCCGCCCCATGTTTTTCGAAGTGTTCCTCGAGGCGTTGGCGCGAGGCGAATCCCGGTGATGTTCCTCGGTGTGCACCATCGGGCGATGCGGCGCCAGTGCTCGCGCCGTTCGTTGCGCCGCCACGCGCCGTCGTTGCTGGCGTCGTTACTGGTGTCGACGGAGCCGCGGATGGCGTTCGGGTATCACGCGCAGCCGCTGGTGACGGCGCCCGTGTCCGACTCGCGAAGATCGCCGTCAGGATCGCGATCAGCACGGCCACCGGCAGGCCGGTGCGAGTGCGTCGTCGAGTGGGAGTCATGCGCAGCGTGAGTTCAGCCTGAGAGCAGGGAAGCGTCGCGCTGGACTCAGTGTGACGTTGGGACGACGGTCGCGCCGAATGCGTCGCCGCGCAAGCGACGAGAGAGGCGGTTACGCGCCTCGACAATTACCGCGACGTCACTTCCGGTAGAGTGTCAGCCCCTGCGGTCCCCATGCCGTCGAATCGAACCGGACGAGGCCGAGCTCGTTCTTTCGGATCGCGAACAGGATGGACGCTGGTCGGGCGCCGGCACCATCACCACGCACCACGACCCGCACCAGCGAATCGGCGCCGTCCCATGTGCCACGCTGCGTCGTCACACCCTTCCCGATCGAATCGCTAATGAACTCAGCCAGGCCACTCGGCAGCATCTTCAACTCGTAGACGCGCGCGGTGGCATCGGCACCCCGCAGGGTGTCGCTGCGCCAGCTGCCGACCACTGCGCGCTCTGGCAGGCGGGGCTTCTTGTCCTGCTGGCTGCAGGCAGTGGCGACGAGGGCGAGCGCGAGGAGGCCGAGTGGGCGTCGCGGCAGCGAGCGGGGGACCAGGCGCTGCAGATGGCGTGGCATGGTGAGCTGCTTCAGGAGTTGCATCGGGACAATCTCGCCACGGCAGGCTCCGCTTCACAGGCATGGGTGCAGACGGCAGCCGCCCGTGGCTGCTGGCGCGGCCGTGGCCGCCAGCGTAGCCTGCCCGCATGTCAACCACCGCCATCCTCCGCACGCTGCTCGTCGCCCTGCCGATGTCGCTGGCACAGGCGCAGACGCCCACGCCCGCTGCCGGCACACCGAACACCGACATCTTCCTCTCGCGCGTCACGAAGCGTGACGGCGCGCTGATCGTCCAGCCGCCCCTCAACCTCACGCGCCGCGACGGCTATGATAACCAGCCCAGCTTCGACGCGCGCGGTCGAGCCCTCTACTACACCCGGCGCGCCCCGAACGCGCTGCTGCGCGACAGTGTTCGCGACGTGCAGACCGATATCTGGCGTTACGCCCTCGATGGTTCGGAGCACATCCCGGTCACCGTGACGGCGGAAAGTGAATATTCGGCGCAGGTCACGCCCGACGAGAAGTCGCTGACGGTCATTCGCGTCGAGCGCGACTCCGCGCAACATCTCTGGCGCATGCCGCTGACCCCTGGAGGCACCGCCGAACGATTGGTCGGCAAGGTGAAGCCTGTTGGTTACTACGCGTGGGTCGGCTCGCAGGTGGTGATGTTCGTGCTCGGCTCACCAGCGACGCTGCAGATGATGGACACCACCAGCGGCAAGCTCGATACGTTGGCTCGCGACATCGGCCGTGGCCTGAAGCGCGTGCCGGGAACGAACCGCGTGACCTTCGTGCAGAAGGCCGGCGCGCAGTGGTACATCGACGAGCTGGATGTCACGACACGCGCGATCACGCGACTGGTGGCGACGCTGCCAGGCGTGGAGGAATACGCCTGGGTCGACAGCACCACGATGGTGGCCGGCACCGGCACCACGTTGCGCACCTTCACGCGCGGCCAGCCCGGGTGGACCGTCGCAGCCGACCTGTCGTACGCGCCACTGACGAACATCACCCGTGTCACGCTCGACCCCACCGGAAACTGGCTCGCTTTCGTTGCGGTGCCGACGGTCGCGGCACCGGCGCGCGCCGGTGCCTATCGTCCGCGTGTCCGCGACGCCGATGTGGCACGCGATCTCGCGATTCTTGCCGCCGACAGCATGGAAGGGCGACTGACCGGCTCACCGGGCAGCTGGCGTGCGACGCGATGGCTGGCGACGCAGTTCGCGGCCGCCGGATTGAAGGCTGCCGACGACAGCGGCTTCGTGCAGCGCGTGCCACTGGCCTCGACCGCCACTGCACCTGGCGCACGAGTGCGCCCGCAGCTGCTGGCCAGCTGGGGCGCGTACGACTCGGTGCCGGCCGCGCGACGCCTGCCGGGCGCCAACGTGATCGGCTACATCGAAGGCTCCGATCCGGCGCTGAAGGACGAATACGTCCTGATGACGGCGCACTATGACCACATCGGCGTCACCAAGGCCGTGGACGGTGACTCGATCAACAACGGCGCCGATGACGACGCCGCTGGCACCATCGCGATCCTGCAGGTGGCGCGCCTGCTGTCGAAGGGCGCCATGAAGCCGAAGCGCACCATCGTGTTCGCGGCGATGACGGGCGAAGAGGTCGGATTGCTTGGCACGCGCTGGTTCATCGATCATCCGGTGCGTCCGCTGTCGCAGATGGTGGCCAACCTCGAAGTCGAGATGATCGGGCGCCCCGACAGCCTCGCCGGCGGCGCCGGCAAGGCCTGGCTCACGGGCTACGAACGCTCCACCCTCGGTGACCAGCTCCGCGATGGCGGTATTCCGATCGTTCCAGATCGCCGTCCGGCGCAGCGCTTCTTCGAACGCAGCGACAACATCGCGTTCGCCCGGATGGGAATTCCGGCGCACACGTTGTCGAGCTTCAATCTCCACCCAGACTACCACACGGTGCGCGACGAAGCGCGCTACGCCGACCCCGCCCACATGGCCCGAGTGATCGAAGCCGCGGCGCAAGCCATCATCATCCTCGCCAACGGCCCCAAACCCGCCTGGCACCCCAACGGCCAGCCCATCGGCACCACGCGACCGATGCGCTGATCTCTCCAATTCTGCTTTGCAACTGCAAACTACAAACTGCAAACTGCTTTAACGCAGAACAGAAAACTGCGATACTGCAACAGCCGCAGAACAGAACAGCCGCAGAACAGCAACTGCGAAGGCGAAACGCAGAGACGCAGAGGCGCAGAGGGTTCTACCGCGCCAGCATGCATCGTCGCGCATCGAGGGGCAAACGAGGGCTTTGGGAACTGCAACTGCGAGAGCAGTTCCCAAAGCCTTTTGTCCTGATATGGTATCGATTGGCTGCTATTAACGAAGAGCCCTCTGCGCCTCTGCGCCTTGTATGTCTCCTCGCACAGAAGCTAAATCTCCGGGACGGCGGCAGCTCGTTCGGAGCGCCCCGGGCGCCGTGAGCCCGTCGCAGAGTCAGAGCGCCGTCGTCCCGATCGCTACAAGCCCGGACAGCTACCAGGGACGCCGACGCGATCCCGCATCTCGCAAGGCAGGGCGCGCGCGGTCGTCACCTGGAGGCAGTATGACGTATCTCGGCATTGATGTCAGCAAGGCCCACTTGGATGTGGCGGTCCACGACGGTGCGGTGACGCAGCTCCGCAATACGGCGGCGGACATCGACGCCTTCGTCACCGCGCTCACCGCGCAGCCGCCGACCTTGGTCGTGCTGGAAGCGACGGGCACGTATCATCGCGCCGTCGCCGGCGCGCTCACCGGCGCCGGGATCCCCGTCGCGGTCGTCAATCCGCGGCAGGTGCGCGAGTTCGCGCGCAGCACCGGCCAGTTGGCGAAGACGGATCGCGTGGATGCGCGCATCCTGGCGCGGTTTGGCGCCGTGCTCGCCCCACCCGTCCGGCCGCTCGCCGACGCGGAGCAGCAGGCGCTGGCGGCCTTGGTGGAACGGCGCCGGCAGTTGGTCACGATGCAGACGATGGAGAAGAATCGCCTGCACGTCGCGACCGCGCGCGTGGCGACGAATGTGCGCGGGACGTTGGAGGCGCTCGCCGAGGCGCTGCGTGACATCGACAATGAGATCGGCGAACTGATCGAACGGAATGCGGCCTGGCAAGCGCAGGTGACGCTCCTGACGAGCGTGCCGGGCATCGGCCAGCAGAGCGCACGGTACTTGGTCGCCCTGTTGCCCGAATTGGGGACGCTGAATCGGCGCGCCATTGCCGCGCTCGTGGGCGTCGCGCCGCTCGCGCAGGAATCCGGGCAATTCCGCGGTGCCCGCGTGTGCTGGGGCGGGCGGGCAACGATTCGCTCGATCCTCTACATGGCCACCCATGTGGCCACACAATGGAATCCGGTCCTCAAGCCCGTCTACGCGGCGCTGCGCGCCGCCGGGAAGCCCACCAAAGTCGCCAAGATCGCGTGCCTCCGCCGCCTCCTCACCATCCTCAACGCGATGGTCAAAACGCAAACACCGTGGCGGACCCCCACGCCCGCCACGGCTTGACTTTCAACACAGCTACTCTGCGTTTTGCAGTGGCCGTTTTGCAGTAACCGTTTTGCAGTGCCCGTTTTGCGGCGGTGTGCAGTTTGGCGGCTGTTGCAGTATCCGCCCTTGCTGTTTTGCGTCCAGGCAGTTTGAAGTTTGCTGTTGCTGTTGCTGTTCAGCGGCTGTTCTGTTCTGCGGCTGTTCGGTTCTGCGTTATGCAGTTTGCAGGTCAGTCAACGCGCAGAGATCGTCGGATAGTCGGTGTAGCCGCGTTCATTCCCGCCGTAGAACGTGGAAGGATTCGGGGTGTTGAACTCGGCGCCGGTGGCGAAGCGTTCAACGAGGTCGGGGTTGGCGATGTACAGCTGCCCGAAGCTCACCGCGACTGCCACTTCGCTTTTGATGGCCTCGTCCGCGCGCTCGGCGGAGAAGCCACCGTTGAGGATGAACGGCTTGCCGTAGACATCGCGCAGTCGCAGCGTGAGGTCGCTGGTGCCGCCGCCGGAGAAATGTGTCCAGGCGATGTCGAGCGCTGACAATTGGCGCAGCGCCGCGCTGAACGTGACGAGGGGATTGCTGTCACGCATGTCGTTGAACGTGCTCTGTGGCGAGAGGCGGACGCCGGTGCGGTCGGCGCCGAATTCGCGCGCCACCGCTTCCGTGACCTCGAGCAGGAACCGCGCACGATTCTCAGGGGAGCCGCCGTACCGATCGTGGCGCTGGTTGACGCCGTCGCGAAGGAACTGGTCCACCAGGTAGCCGTCGGCGGCGTGAATCTCCACCGCATCGAAGCCGGCGGCCCGGCCACGTCGCGCGGCGAGTGCGAATTGGGAGACCACCTCCGCCACTTCCTTCAACTCCAGCGCCCGTGGCTCCGCCGCCGGCTCGAGGGTGAGCCGCGGGTTGTGCAACTGGATGTCGGCCGCCTGCACGCCGTACGACGACACCGGTGCCGCGCGGCCCGGCTGAAAGGCCTCCAGCGAGATCCGGCCGGTGTGCATCAGTTGCAGCGCGATCAGGCCGCCCGCGGCATGTACCGCCCGCGTCACGGCGCGCCACGACTCGACATGTTCGTCGGTCCAGATGGCGGGACAGAATGGGGCGCCCACCGCCTCCGGCGAAATCATGGTGGCGTCGGTGAACACCATCCCGGCGCGGGCGCGTTGCGCGAAGTACTCGCTCACCAGCGGGGGCAATGTCCCATCGCGATAGGCGCGGTGACGGGCCATCGGTGCCATCAGCACACGATTCGGCAGCGCCAATGCGCCAACGGAGACGGGGGAGAGCAGGAACGGGAATCGCGACATGCAGGAAGAGTACCGTGCTGCGGAACAGAAGCTGGCGACGCAGTTGCGTCGGAACTGCCGACCGACCATTCTCGCGGGATGCCTGTCGATGACTCCGATCGCCTCGGCCCCAAGGGGCACGTCTATGTCGAGCTGGTACGCGAGCAATGGCGTGCGCCGCTGGAGCGCGGCACGGCGCGGCGAGCGTTGCTGACCTCTGCCCTCGGGTTGGCGCTGATCGTGTTCGGCATCGTCGGCAGCTTCATGGTCTACGCCGAAGCCGTGGTGCTGATCGCGATTGGCCTGGTCGCGTTCGTCGGTGCCTTCCGCGAGCTGAAGGGATTGCGGCCGGAATTCGAGGAGGCGCGACGGATCGGCTGGGTGGAACCCTCGCTCGATGACAACATGGTCACCGTGGGTGAACCGGTCACGTTCAGTGCGGTGCTCCATGCACGTCGCAACCTCGTGCTGCGGAACGCATCGCTGCTGGCCGAAGCGCGTCCCTGGCACGGGACACAATCGGGAGAGCCGATCGAGAGCATGGTGCTGCCCGTCTCGCTCTCCGGCGGGCCGATCGCGAAAGGCGATGACTGGCGGCAAACCGTGACCTTCCGCATCCCACCGACAGCGCCGCCGTCGTACTACAGCAGCTTCGATTCGGTGCGCTGGACACTGACGCTCGAGCTGACCTTCGCCGACCAGACACCGTGGCGTCGGACCTGGCCGATGCTCGTCTTTCCGCCTGACGCGGGGTAACGCGCGTCATCGCCAGCCGCAACGCTACACGTTGCGCAGCGACGGTGTCGGCAGCGCGGCGTGGATTGGCATCGGCACCGGAGTCGACGGACGGTTCGCCAATGGCGTCGAACGGCGGAGCATCGGCGCACAGCTGACTCGGAACGTCGAGCCGACGCCCACTTCACTCTCGACCGTCAGCGTGGCGTGAATCAGGTCGCACAACGTTCGGCTGATCGTCAGCCCAAGCCCGGTGCCACCGTACTGTCGACTGGTGGTACCGTCGGCCTGCTCGAAGGCCTCGAAGATCGCCTGCAGCCGGTCGTGCGGGATACCGACACCGGTGTCGGTCACGGAGAACACCACCTGATCCGGCGCCGTGGTCGATTGCTCCACTGCCACGGTGATCGTTCCGCGTGCCGTGAACTTCTGCGCGTTGCCGATCAGGTTGATCAGCACCTGGCGCAACTTCGCCGCGTCGGTGCTCAGATTCAGCTGCGTCTGTGAGATGTGCGCCACGATCCGCACGTCGGCGTGTGCCGCCTGTCCTTCCAGCATGCGTGTGGTCTCGAGGATCATCGCGTTGCAGTCGATCTCCTCGACCATGATCGGCATCTTGCCGGCCTCGATGCGCGAGAGGTCGAGGATGTCGTTGATCAGCGAGAGCAGGTGTTCGCCGTTGCTCGCCACACGATCCAGGTACGTCACATCCTTCGCAGCCAGTGTCCCGTTGCGATTCGACTTCACGAGTCGTGAGAATCCGATGATCGAATTCAATGGTGTGCGCAACTCATGACTCATCCGCGCCAGGAATTCGCTCTTGGCCCGATTGGCTTCCTCGGCCTTCGAACGCGCCTCTTCCAGCTCGCGCTGGATCGCCTTCAGGTGCGTGATGTCGGTGCGCAACGACACGCGCCCACCCGACGCTGTGGGTCGATCCTGCAGCAGCAGCCAGCGGTCGCCCTGCTGGTACTCCTTGGAGTTGGCGCGTTCGGACCGTGCCGCCACCCAGCTCTGCACGGCGTCGTCGAGCTGCTGCCCGCCGGCATATTCGGGAAAGGTCGTGAGATAGGCGCGGGCGATTTCCACGTACGGAGTGCCCGGCGCGAACTTCGCCGCAATCTCCTCGTAGTAGGCGCGATACGCACTGTTTACCTGGATCACGCGATCCTCTGCATCGAACAACGCGAAGCCGGCATCGATGGCCTCGATGGCCTCCAGTAGCTGCTGGCGTGTGGTCGAGACGGCGTCGGCCGCGCGGATGCGATCCGAGACATCGTGCGCCACCTTGAACGCACCGATCACCTTGCCGTTCGAATCGCGGAGCGGGAGGTAGGCAATGTCGACCACGCCGTCGCGATTGGTGGCGGTATCGAAGTAGGACACGTTGTTCACATGCGCCGGTGTGCCGTCGAGCGCCTGTTGCAGGGCCTCGGTTCGCGCGCTGTCGGTGCCGTACACGTCCGCGCGCAACCGGCCGAGCGCCATCGAGGCGCGCACGCCGCTGATCATCTCCATGCGCGGATTCCAGACCTGCACACGCGTATCGATGTCGTACACGGCCACGCCATCCTCACTGCCGCCGATCACGCCGCGCATGATCGCCTCGGTGCGCTGCAGCGCGGCCGACTGGGCATCCGCATGTGCCGCCCGTTCGACCAACTCGATGTTGGCCTGGATGGCACTCTCGTGCCGCTTGCTCAGCGCACGGGCGATCTCGACGACCACCGAGCCCTGGACCAGCGCCAGCATCATCGCGAGTAGCGATGACGTGAGGTTGAACTCACCGGACCAGAGAAATCCCAGGGTGAAGCCGCTGGTCAGCAGTCCCCACTGTGCGAGGTGCTGCAGGATGTAGAAGCCGATGCTCGGCAGCACCGCGCGGGAGTCTTCGTAACGGAGCTGGACTGTGGTGGTGACGAAGAAGATTGCCCCCCACTCGATGCGCGACCCGATCTGCACCGAGAGCGCCCAGCCAACGAGGTGCGCTGCCAGGCCGAGCGCGATGGCGCCGTTCCGGGTGCATCGCCACCGCTCCGACACGCCGAAGGCGATGCTCAGGCCCATGACTGCCAGGACCCATACCGACGGAATGAAGCTGTTTCGTGACAGAGCGAGCCCCGTTACGCCCGCCGCGCCCGCCGCAATCAGGCGCAGCATCCACCGGTCGCCGGCGACACCGCTTTCGCGCCGCGCGTCCGCGATGGCTTCGGCGACCCGCGCAGCGCGCGATGCCGGGCCACGCGCAAGGGTTTCGTACGCCAGCTGACCGGGCAGTTGAAACGGCATCATGCGACGGGAGACAGGTGCCGCCGGTGTCCGGTCGGCACGACACGAGTTACCGCATAGTCTCGACGCCCGGCTCCCTTCGCTGAAACCTGACACCAAATCGGCGTTGACGACGGCGTACACGAGCCGCGGACGTTGCGCACGAGCCTTCCCCGGGCCAGCATTCGATCATCCAAGCCGGCGTCTGCTTCGCGGTCGGCTGCTTCTTCTCAATTCTGGCTCCACGCCACCTCTCATGGCCATCGAGATCCGCCGCGCCGCTGTCATCGGCGCGGGTACGATGGGGAGCGGAATTGCCGCGCAGCTTGCCAACGCGGGAATTCCGGTCCTTCTGCTCGACGTCGTTCCGTCCGGCGCCACCGAACGGAACACGCTCGCTGCGGGCGCGCTTGCGCGCATGCGCACACAGCAACCGGCACCGTTCATGAGCGCGGAGGCGATGGCGCTCGTCACGCCGGGCAACGTCGAGGACGACCTCGAGGCGCTGGCAGAAATCGATTGGATCATCGAGGCCGTCTTCGAAGATCCGGCGGTCAAGACGCCGCTCTACAAGAAGCTCGATGCCGCGCGCCGGCCGGGCAGCATCATCACGTCGAATACCTCGACCATCCCATTGCACGACCTGATCGCAGGACAGTCGGATGCCTTCGCCGCCGACTTTGCGATCACGCACTTCTTCAACCCGCCGCGCTACATGCGGCTGCTGGAGTTGGTGAGTGGCCCGCGCACACGCGCCGAGGTGACCGACGCGTTGCACGCCGTCGGCGACGAACGCCTCGGCAAGGGGGTGGTGGTGTGCAAGGACACACCCGGCTTCATCGCCAATCGCATCGGCACGTTCTTCATGTATGCCGCCATGCACGAAGCGCTGAAGTTCGGCCTCACGGTGGAAGAAGCTGACGCCGTCTGCGGCAAGCCGATGGGATTGCCGAAGACCGGCATCTTTGGCCTCACCGACCTCGTTGGACTCGACCTGATGCCACACATCATGAAGAGTTTCCACGCCACGCTGCCGGCCGGTGACGCATTCCTTTCGCTCCCGACCAGTTTTGCGCCGATGGAGGCGTTGATCGCCGCTGGCAACACTGGCCGCAAGAGCAAGGGTGGTGGCTTCACGCGGCTCGTGCCCGACGCCAAGGGTGGCAGGACGAAGGAAGTGGTCGACCTGCAGACGGGCCAGTACCGCGCCGAGCGTGCGCCGCAGTTGGCGTCGCTGGCCGCGGCACGTGGAAAGAGTGCGTTGAAGACGCTGGTGAGCTTCGACGACAAGGGCGGCAAGTTCGCGGCGTCGCTGCTGGCACAGGCATTGTCGTACGCAGCATCACTGGTGCCGACCATCGCCGATCGTATCAGCGCTGTCGATCAGGCGATGCGGCTCGGATACGGATGGACATACGGTCCCTTCGAATTGATCGATCAGCTAGGTGCCGCCAACCTCGCGGCGTTGCTTGGCAAGCACGGCATCGCGGTGCCACCGCTGGTAGCGCTCAACAAGGCGTTCTATCGAGTGGAAGGCGCCGCACTGCAAGAGCTACTGCCGAGCGGTGAATATGCAGCCGTGCCGCGGCCAGCCGGCGTGCTCTCGCTGGCGGACTTCAAGCGCGCCGGCAAGCCGGTCATGAAGAACGGCTCGGCCAGCGTCTGGGATATCGGCGACGGCGTGTTGTGCTTCGAGTTCACGTCGAAGATGAACTCGCTCGATCCCGACATCATGGCGATGATCCGTCAGGTGATCGCGACAGTTGGTGATGGTAGCGGTGCGTACAAGGCGCTGGTCATCTACAACGATGGTGAAAATTTCAGCGTCGGTGCGAATCTCGGACTGGCGCTGTTCTCGATCAACATCGCGGCGTGGGAGACCGTCGAGCAGAACGTTGCCGACGGGCAGAAGACCTACAACGCCTTGCTGCACGCCCCGTTTCCCGTGG
Source organism: uncultured Gemmatimonadaceae bacterium (assembly GCA_963740355.1). Lineage (GTDB taxonomy): Bacteria > Gemmatimonadota > Gemmatimonadetes > Gemmatimonadales > Gemmatimonadaceae > JACMLX01. The sequence continues at coordinate 1,313,325 of CAVUDW010000003.1, read as the reverse complement.
TCGCGGCCCCTGCCGGCCTGGCGCTCGGTGGTGGTGCCGAGATCACGCTGCATTCCGACGCCGTGCAGGCTGCGGCCGAGACCTACATCGGGCTCGTCGAAGCGGGTGTCGGCATCATCCCTGGCTGGGGTGGATGCAAGGAAATGCTGCTGCGCCATGTGGGTCCGGTGCAGACGGATCCGGCCAAGGCGATGGCCGCCGCGGGGCAGGTGTTTCAGACGATCGCCGCCGCGAAGACGTCGACATCGGCTGCCGATGCGCGCGCGCTCGGCTATCTCCGCAGCTCAGACGGCATCACGATGAATCGGGATCGACTGCTGGCCGACGCGAAGGCGAAGGCATTGTCGATGGTGGCCGGATACACGCCGCTGCCGCAGCGATCGGTGGTGCTGTCCGGCGCACGCGGCAAGAGCATGCTGATGGCCGGTGTCGCGGCCATGGCCGCCGCAGGCAAGGCGACGGCACACGACCAGGTGGTGGCGGCGGAACTGGCCACCGTGCTGACCGGTGGTGACACCGATGGCGCAACGCCGCTCGACGAAACCGCGCTGCTGGCACTCGAGCGCGCGCAGTTCATGAAGCTCGCACACACGTCAGGCTCATTGGCCCGGATCGAGCACATGCTCGCGAACGGCAAGCCGCTGCGCAACTGAGGAACGGACATGCCCACGTACAAGGCACCACTGGACGACATGAAGTTCGTCCTCAACGACGTGATCGACTACTCGCGCCTCACCGCGCTGCCTGGGTACGCCGACTTCGATGCCGAGACGGCGATGTCGGTGCTGGAGGGTGCGGCGCAGTTCTGCGAGGAAGTGCTGCAGCCGATCAACCAGAGCGGCGATGCGGAGGGATGTCACATCGAGAACGGCGCAGTGACGACGCCCGCCGGGTTCAAGGCCGCGTATCACCAGTACGTCGAGTCCGGGTGGCCGGCGCTGTCCGCGGACGAAGCCTTCGGTGGACAGGGATTCCCACAGACATTGCGCTTCGCCGTCGAGGAGATGATCTGCGCCTCGAACCTCAGCTTCGGCATGTTCCCGGGGCTGAGCCACGGCGCGTATCACGCGTTGCTGATGCATGGCACCGAGGAGTTGAAGAAGGTCTGGCTGCCGAAGCTGGTGACGGGCGAGTGGGCGGGCACGATGTGCCTCACAGAAGCACACTGCGGCACGGACCTCGGCCTGCTCACGACCAAGGCCGAGCCACGCGCCGACGGCAGTTACGCCATCACCGGCAACAAGATCTTCATCTCGGCGGGCGATCACGATCTCACCGACAACATCGTGCACCTGGTGCTGGCCCGGTTGCCTGATGCGCCACCTGGCATCAAGGGGATCAGCCTCTTCATCGTGCCGAAGTTCCTGCTCAACGCCGACGGCGCGCCGAGTGATGACAACGCCGTACGGTGCGTGAGCATCGAGCACAAGATGGGCATCAAGGCGTCGCCCACCTGCGTGCTGGCGTTCGACAACTCGATCGGCTGGCTGGTTGGTGAGACCAACAAGGGGATGCGCGGCATGTTCACGATGATGAACGCCGCCCGCCTTGCGGTGGGGATGCAGGGACTGGGGCTGAGCGAGGTGGCGTACCAGAACGCCGTCAGCTACGCCAAGGATCGCTTGCAGGGCCGATCGCTGACCGGCGCCAAGAATCCATCGGGGCCGGCCGATCCGCTGATCGTGCATCCGGATGTGCGCCGCTCGCTGATGACGATTCGGGCCTTCAACGAAGGCGCGCGTGCGCTCTCGCTGTGGGTTGGCACACACATCGACATGCACGAGAAGCATCCCGATCCCGCGGTGCAGAAGGACTCTGACGACTTCGTCGCGCTGATGACGCCGATCGTGAAGGCGTACTTCACCGACATGGGCTTCGAGTGCACCAACATGGCGCTGCAGATCTACGGCGGGCATGGCTACATCCGTGAATACGGGATGGAGCAGTTCGTGCGCGATGCCCGCATTGCGCAGATCTACGAAGGGGCCAACGGCATTCAGGCGCTCGACCTGGTGGGCCGCAAGCTTCCGGCGGAGGGCGGGCGCTTCCTGCGCTTCTTCTTTCATCCGCTGTCGGAGCGGCTGGAGCGCACGGCGCAGGACCCGCAGTTGAAGGAGTTCGCCGAGCCGTTCGCGAAGATCTTCACGCGGCTGCAGCAGGCGACCCAGTTCATCGCCCTCAAGTCGCTCTCGAATCCCGATGAAGCGGGTGCGGCCAGCACGGACTACCTGCGCATGTTCGGCCTCGTGGCGCTGGGCGACATGTGGCTGCGCATGGCCGAGGCGGCGTACGCCAAAATGCCGACGGCGAATGGCGATCGGGCGTTCTACGACGCCAAGATCAAGACGGCGCGGTTCTTCTTCACGAAGATGCTGCCCGAGGCGCACGGGTTGTTCGCGCGGATCATGGCCGGCTCGGCGCCGGTGATGGCATTGGACGCCGAGGTCTTCTGAGGGAAATACCGACGGCGGCAGGCGAGAATCCTGCCGCCGTCGGTGCGTCTTTGGGCAAGGAGCTTCCGCCAGCCCCTCGCGCCGCCGGCGCCGGGCATCCTCCTTGCATCCCACGTTAAGATCGGTGTTGTCATCCGATCTGGGGTGCCGATACTCACAGCCGAAACCGCTGCGACGTGTTGCCCACCCGTATCACCGTCGTCGTAAGCAAGAGGCGGTGTGGGACCGCCCGGCTGGACTGCGACCATGCCCCAATCCGGATGGCATGGAAGCCGTCAGCCTCTCGACGATGGGAGAGTTGCGTGCACCCCGAACTGTTCGAACTCAAGGCTCTTGTGGCGGGGCGCCTCGACGCGCACCGCCGTCGCGAGATCGACGACCATCTCGGTAGCTGCGCTGACTGTTCGCGTCACTACGTCGCGCTGATGCTGGGCAGTTCGTCGCCAAAGACGGCCGAGGCCGAGGCGCGGTCAGGTCTCGTCTCGAGCGGCGCTGGTGCGTCCATCACCATCGGTGGCGCTACCGCTGGCGCCCCCGTGTACGGCATCGACGCGCCGATCGCTCCCGCAGCACCAAAGCCGCCAGCACCGCGCGCACCACACGAGAGTGCGCCGGCGCTCGACATCGAATTCCCGTCGTCATCGCGCACGCAGGTGCCCGTCTCGGCCAGCCTCGTCGACGCGATCGCAAAACTGCGCGCCGAGGCCGAGCAGCCGAAGGTGTCGCCGGTAGAGCCGGTGGCTGCAGTGACCCCGATCGTGGCTGCGATCGTCGAACCGCCTGCGCCGCTGATCGAACCATCGATCTTCACGCCGACACCGCCGGATGGTGTGTCGATCGTGCGCCCGACCGCCACACCATCGGCATCGGCCACCGCGCCGGAGCGACCGTCGTTCATGGCACGGATGGCATCGGTCTCGCCGTCCCGTACCGTCGAAGCGCAGCCGGAGTTGGTCGTCACCTTCTCGTCCACGCCGTCGCGCATCACCTCGTATCGGTCGCCGACGAACGTCGCCGCCGTCACGCCGTCGTCAGATCGCGAATACGTGTCGCAAGCGGTGCCTAACTCGGCGTCACAGCCGCTCTCCGACTTTTCGATTGCAGAGACCACCGTCGGCCGGAAGCCGAAGTCGGCGATGATGGGTGTGATGGTCGGTGGTGCCGTGCTCGTGGCAGTGCTGGCTTTCGGCGGATACAAGTACTTCCAGTCATCCGTGGCGCAGGCGGCAACAGCTGCTGCGGCTGCGGCGGCGAAGCAGGTCGAAGCAGCGGCTGCGGCCCGCACGGCTGCCGCACCGGCGCCGGTTTCGGTCGCGCCTGCAGCCCCACAGGTCCAGACCCGCATCGTGTATGTCGATCGCCCCGCCAAGCGGAGCGACGGCAAGGCGCAGCCAACGGACGCCGCTCCTTCAGCCGCAGCACCGCAGGTGCCGGTCGCGGTCACGCTGCCGGATGTGAACGTGTCGACGGGTGCATCGGAGAATGCGTTGCAGGTCAATTCACAGCGCAGTGCGACGTCTGAATTGGGACGCAGCGCGCGTGCGACGGCGACCCGAACGGCCGCCCCTCGACCATTCTGAGCTGAACGGCCAGCTCAATCGAGCAGGCCGCGCCTGCTGGCATCCAGATATCGCGCAACGCAACGGGCCACGGCAGCAATGCAGTGGCCCGTTTTGCGTGCGTGAGCGGGCACGTGTGCATGGGTTCAGGGGTCGGGCATCTCCCTGCAGACCCAACACCCGAGGCACCGCATGTCACGACTCGATTGGCTCCACCGCACGCTGGCGCTCGCCGCCGCAGTTCTCGCCCCGACGCTCGGCAATGCACAGGGGTGGATCGAACCCCGGCCCGGCCCAGTCGTCACACGACCGGACATGCCACGCCCCATGCAATGGAATGTCACGCGCGTGTCGACCAGCATCCGCGCCACGATCGAAGGCCGCGTGGCACGCATCGAGGTAGAGGAACAGTTCCGCAACAATGGTGGCGGCATGGCAGAAGGCACCTACCACTATCCCCTGGCCGGCGAGGCGGTGTTTCAGTCGCTGTCGCTGTGGATGGGTGAGACGGAGATGCGCGGCGAATTGATGGATGCCACCAAGGCCCGCGGCATCTATGAAGAGATCGTGCGCCGCCGTCGTGATCCGGCGCTCGTCACACTGGCGGGACATCAGCTGCTGCGCGCGCAGGTATTCCCGATTCAACCTGGTGAAACGCGCAAGGTGGTGCTTCGCTTCACGCAGATCCTCGACAAGGAAGGGGATGCACTGCGCTGGCGCTATGCACTCGGTCCTGAGGAGCGCAACGGTGCGCGCCCCGACATTCGTGTGACACTGCGTGAACCGTCGCGTTTCGGTCGCCCCTTCTCGCCAACACATACGGTGCAGGTCAGCGGCGATGATGATCGGACGGTGACTGTGACCGACGCCTCACGCGGCGATGTCGAACTGTTCCTGCCGCTGCGCAGCACCGATGCAGGCCTGAGTGTGGTGACGCATGCGCCGGGCGGCGAGGATGGCTACTTCCTGCTCTACGTCACGCCGCCGGAGATGACCGACGCCCAACGCATGGGCCGCGACCTGACGATGGTGGTGGATGTCTCGGGTTCGATGAGTGGTCCCAAGCTCGAACAGGCGAAGGCCGCCATGCTGCAGGTGCTCGGCACGCTGTCATCCCGCGATCGATTCCGCCTCATCTCGTTTTCGTCGGGTGTGCACTCGTTCCGCGACGGTTACTCCGTTGCCGATGCCGCAGCGCTCGAGAGTGCGCGCAACTGGACGACGGCGCTGGTGGCGGAGGGAGGAACGAACATCGAAGGGGCATTGCGCGAAGCGTTGCGACGCGATCGGAATCGGTCGCGTGACAGCAATCTCGATGTGCTGGTGTTCCTCACCGATGGTGTCCCAAGCGTGGGTGAAACACGACCCGAAAACCTGGCGGCGATGGCATCACAGGATGCGTCGGGAATGCGCGTCTTCACGGTTGGCATCGGTACCGATGTGAACACCTTCCTGCTCGAACGCATGGCGCAGGATGGACGCGGTGCCGCGGACTTCGTGCCGCCGAACGGCAATGTCGAACAGACCGTCGGCAACCTCGCACGAAAGCTGCGCGCGCCGGCACTGGTCGATCTGCACGTGGTGTCGTCGCCGGCACGCATCGTGTCGCTCGAGCCGGTGCGGATGCCGGACCTGTTCGCCGGCCAGGAACTGGTGGTGCTGGGCCGCTACCAGGGGAGTGGCAGTGGCCCACTGGTGATCGAGGGAACACGGGATGGTCGGACCGTGCGCGTTGCGACCTCGGTCGACTTCGCAGCCCACGAGAATGATCACGAGTATGTGAGCACGCTCTGGGCGGCGCGACGGATTGGCGCACTCACTCGCACGATGCGCCTCGAAGGCACGACGCCGGAGCGGATCGAGGAGATCAAGGCGCTGGCGCTGCGGCACGGCATCGTGACGGAGTACACGGCCTACCTGGTGCAGGAGCCGGTGGTCGCGTCAGGCGGCGGTGTGGTTGGTGATCGGCGCGATGAAGCGCGGCGCAGTGCACCGGCGCCCGCCTCGGCTCCGGCCGCGAAGGCCCAGACGGGCAAGGCGGCGTTCGAAGCCGCCCAGACCAGTGCCGACATGCTCGGCGCCGTGAGTGTCTCAGGAGCGAGGCAGGCGAGCAATCGGGCGCAGGATCGCTCGGTGGACTCGATGGTGGGCGGGAACATGTCGAGTGGTGGCCTGCGCCAGCGGGTGATTGGCAGCCGTCGGTTCGAGCAGCAGGGAACGCAGTGGAAGGACCTCAGCCAGCAGGCGCAGCGTATCGTGAGTGTGGAGGCCTTCTCGACGGCGTACTTTGCCCTCCTGAAGGCGCTGCCGGAGCTGCGCGATGCGGCGACGCTTGGTGATGACGTGCTGATCGCCGGTCGTCGCGTGAGCATCCGGATCCAGCGTGCAGGGCAGCAGGTTCTGGCAGCCAGTGACGTGGCGCAGTTGGCGAAAGACTTCCGCGGCGCCTGAGGGCCGCACTGATCATGGGACTTGATCTCGGCGCACTGTTCCGGGAGTACCACGAGTCGCTCGTGCGGATGCTGACGCGCCGCACGGGCGACCGTGGTCGCGCGGAGGAGTTGGCACAGGAGACGTTTGCGCGCGCGGTGGCCGCACCACCCACCAATCCGCGGCCATGGCTCTTTGCCGTGGCACTCAACCTCCTGCGCGAGGAAGGCCGCAACGCCGCCACACGCGAGCGACGTTTGGTGTTGGTGAAGGATGAAGACCATGTCGCACCGTACGAACAGCCGGACGAGGCGTACGAACGCGAGGAGACCAGGCTGCGTGTTCGCGCCGCCCTCGCGCAACTCTCAGAACGTGATCGGGATGTGCTGCTGTTGCAGGCCGAGGGCTTCGACTACGACGAAATCGCAGAGGCAACCGGGCTGTCGCGCGGTGCCATTGGAACCACACTCGCGCGGGCGCGGAAGCGGATGCTCGAGGTGTATACGCAGGGTGAAGGAGGTTCACATGTCGCACGTGGATGAAGGCACGCTGCACGCGCTGGTCGACAACGAGCTCGATGCCGAGGAACGCCGATCCGTCGAGGCGCACCTTGCCACGTGCGGTGATTGCGCGCGTCGCTTCGCAGAAGCCACGGCCATGTCGCGGCAGGTGATGACCCTGCTCGGCGCGCTGGATGAGGATCGCAGCGCAGTGCGGATTTTGCCGGCGGCTCCCGCGGCGCCGTCCATCTCGCCGAGTGTTGCTCCGTCGCCAGATATCGCACCGGGTACCGTCACACCCATTCGGCGCCAGACGTTCACGATGCGTCGAGTGGCGCTGGCTGCGAGCCTGCTGTTGGTGGCCGGGCTGAGTTATGAAATCGGCAAGCGTGGCGATGGCGCTGCGCTCGAAGTGCCGGTGCCGTCCGCGGCACGTTCGGAGGCGAAGTCGGCGGTTCCGCGTGTCATGCCGAGTGTGGTGGAGGCGCATCCGGATTCGTTCGTGGCTGCGGCGGCACCATCGGTTCGCGTCAAGCCACGCAGTGGTCCACGCGCGGAATCGGAAACGACCAGCGCCGATCGTAGCGACGCCGCAGGTCTGGCAGCTCCCGCGCCGGTGATGGCACCGCCATTGCCGACGGTCGCGATCGTGCCGCAGTCCGCGGCGCGAAAGGCGGTGGCTCCAGCTCAGGGGCAGATGCTCGACAGCGTGGGTGCATCGAGTGAACGGCGGGCCGTGATGGCCGAAGCACAAGCGCAAACGCAGGCGCGCGCGCAGGACCGCGCACCGGCTGGCGTGCGCGTGATGCAGGCGCCGGCCGCTCCCCAGGCCGCACCGGCGCAGGCGAATCAACAAACCGGACGCCAGACCGCCGACGAACGCGCACGCGAGGCGAGTGCGCTCGCGGGTGCAACGGTCAGTGGAGCTGGCGGTGCTGCCAAGCCGACCGCACCGAAAGCCATTCCGCTGGCGGGGTATACCGCGATCGAAGAAACGTCGGTGCCTGCGATGACGCGGCGTCGGTATGTGTCAGCGTCGGGCGTCGCGCTGGAACTATCGATCGCGCAATCGTTCACGGCCCAGAAGCGATCGAACGCCGAGGACACCGCATCGGAATTCGTCGTCACGACGGCCAATGGCCGCAGCAGCGTACGGTGGCGCGATCGTGGCCTGGACTATGAACTGCGCGGCGCGCTCGCGCCCGACTCACTGGTGAAGCTGGCAACGCTGCTCAAGCCATAGTCCTGGCTGTCGACGCCGGAGCACGATGCACGGCCGGCGTCGACGGTGTGACGCGATCGGGGGCGGGACAGTATCGACTGTCGCCGCCCCCGTTTCGTGGTACCGTGCGCTGGAGAACTACTCGCGGTAGGGCGATCCGCTACCTGAGCGACCACCGCCGCTGCCACCACTGCCCCCGCGGCGACGCCGACGGGCTGGCGCGCCACCATCGGCTGCCGGTCGCGCACCGCCGCCATCCGCGGCCGGACGAGCCGGTGCCGCAGGCCGACGCGATGCGCCTGACGACGATCCACCGCTGCTTCCACGCGCCGCCGGTGCCGGCTGCCCAGCCTTGCGGGCCGCCTTCTCGGCCGCGCGCTGGCGATCGGCCGCCTTCCGTGCGCGGATTTCCTTGATGCGTTCGGCAATCGGCACCTCGAACTGCTGCGCGGTGCGAGCGCTGTAGTCGAAGTCCGGCAACGTCACTCGCGGCAACCGACGGCCAACGGCCTTTTCGATCGCGCGCACATCGGCTTCTTCTTCCGGCGCCACGAAGGTGAACGCGTCGCCCGTCTGCTCAGCGCGGCCGGTGCGACCGACGCGGTGGATGTAGTCCTCGGGCTGGGCCGGCACGTCGAAGTTCACCACATGGCCGAGGTCCGCGACATCGATGCCGCGCGCCGCGACATCGGTCGCGACCAGCACACGAATGCTGCCGTTCTTGAATCCGTCGAGGGCCGCGACGCGCGCCGCTTGCGAACGATTGCCATGAATGCGCGCGGCCTTCACGCCGTGCTTCTCGAGCAACTCGAACAGGCGGTTGGCGCGATGCTTGGTGCGAGTGAAGACCAGCGCCTCCTGCATGTCACCGCGTTCCAGCAGCTTCACGAACAGGGCCGGCTTCAGGTCCTGCGACACAGGGTAGAGCGCCTGCGTGATGCCGCTGGCGGGCGCGGATTTACGCTCGAGGTTGATCTGTGCCGCGTCCTTCTGCAGCTCGCGCGACAGCTGGACGATCGCACTCGGCATCGTCGCGCTGAACAACAGCACCTGCTTCTTCGCCGGCAGCTGCGACAGGATGCGCTTGATGTCGGGCAGGAAGCCCATGTCGAGCATACGATCCGCTTCGTCGAGCACCAGGTGCTGCACACCGGCCAGCGACGCGTAGGGCTTGGAGAGATGATCCAGCAAGCGGCCCGGCGTGGCGACCATCAGGTCCACCTTGGTGCGGAACGCATGCTCTTGCGGGCCCATGCCCACGCCGCCGTAGATCGCAGCGCTGGTCAGTGGCGTGTGCACCGACAGCGCCTGCGCCGTCTCCAGCACCTGCAGCGCCAGTTCACGCGTCGGCACCACGATCAGCGCCCGGGTCGTGCCCCGCTTGCCTGCCAGCATCCGGTGCAGGATCGGCAGCAGGAACGCCGCCGTCTTGCCGCTGCCGGTCTGCGCGCAGGCGAGTACGTCCCGGCCGTCACGCGCTGGCGGGATGGAGTCGGTCTGGATGGGCGTCGGCCGCGCGAACCCCAATTCCTTGACGGCTTGCATGAGGGCCGCGTCAAGCGACAGGGATGCGAACGTGGGGACAGGCAAGGGGAGTCGGGACTGAGGATTCTTGGGTCTCCGGCGGCACCGCGCCGCCCAGACCTCGGAAGATAGTCCGGATCAGGCCCGCTGGGTGACGCGCTGGCGCCGCGAGGCGCGCAGGGTGTCCTGAATCGTGTCCGTGAGCTGGGTCAGCGTGTACGGCTTGTCGAGCATCGAGGCGATGCGGGCGTCGCGCAGCTGCTCCGGCGTCACGCGGCCGGTGTAGCCGGTGCTGAGGATGATCGGCAGGGTGGGCCGCAGGGTGCGGACATGGTCGGCGAGGGACAGCCCGGTCATGTGCGGCATCGTCTGGTCGGTGATCAGGAGCGCGATGTCGTCGTAGTCATCCAGCAGGTCGAGGGCCGCGCTGGCGCTGTTGGCCGTGATCACCCGCATGCCGGCGGCCACGATCCCACGCTCCGCCGCACGCAGGATCCCAGGTTCGTCATCCACCAGCAGGATCAACGGCGCGTCATTCGTCACCGCCAGCCGATCGCGCGGTGTGCCGATGGCCGTCGTGTAGAGCGGCGTCGAGAACATCACGTTCGCCCCTTCGACCGGTGGCGCGACCAGCCCGAACAGCAGCTCGAATTGTGTGCCGCGCCCGGCAGCCGAGTCCACGTGCACCGAGCCGTGATGCGACATCACGATGCCATGCAGCACGGCCAGGCCAAGTCCGGTGCCTTCACCGATTGGCTTGGTGGTGAAGAACGGCTCGAAGATCCGCTGCCGCACATCGTCGCTCATGCCGGCGCCGGTGTCGAGCACGGTGAGCCGAACGTACGAACCCGACGGCAGGTGCGGATGATGGGCCGCATGCTGCGGGTCGGGCAGGCTCACCGTGTCCACCCGCACGCGCAACATGCCGCCGTCGGTGCTGCGCATGGCGTGTTCGGCATTGCTGCAGAGGTTGAGCAGCAGTTGCTGCATCTGCGTCGCATCGCCGTTGATCCATGCATCGGCCGTCCGGACCTCGACCATCAACTGCACGGTGGTCGGAATCGTGGCTCGCAGCAACGTCTGCGCATCGGTGATCAGTGCCGCGAGGTTGATCCGTGCATGCATCGGGACCGAGCGTCGCGAGAAGAGCAGGATCTGCTTCACGATGTCCCGTGCGCGATCACTCGCCTGCAACACGGCGGTCAACGATTCCTCCACCCCTTCCGCGTCGTGCTCCGCCATCGCCACCTGCGCGATCTCGGCGTTGGCGCGAATCACCGTCAGCAGGTTGTTGAAATCGTGCGCCACGCCGCCGGCCAGTGTGCCGAGGGCTTCGAGACGCTGGCTGGCGAGCAGCTGGTTCTCCAGCTCGCGACGTTCCGCTTCCAGTCGCTTGGTGTCGCGCAGGTCGCGCAACTGGTAGTGCACCAACATGCCGGATTCGAGCGGAATGCGGGTGCGACGGAGGGCGACTGGCACCGCGTTGCCTTGCACCGTCGACACATCGGTTTCGTACGACACATCGTCCTCTTCCAGCGCCGCGGCCGTTTCGTTGGCGACGAGCGAGGTACTGATGCCGATCAGCATGTCACCGTGGCCATCAGCCAGCAGCGCCATCGCCGCCGGATTGGCTGCCACGATGCGTTGTCCATCCGACAGCAATTGCGGGTCGGCGCCACGATCGAACAGGCGCCGAAAACGCTCCTCACTGGAGCGGACGCGGTTGGCCGTCGCTTCCGCCGTTCGGGCCCGATCGAGCAGCGTCTGGTTGCGCCGGCGGACGGCGACCAGCACACCACTCGCCAGCACTGCGATCAGCGCGATCGCAGCGACAGCCAGGGCCCACCAGTCAGGCAGGGCCAGCATCATCGGCACGTACCGCCGATCATGCCGTGCCAGATGGGGCGTATGGTGGTTGGCGCGAGGGGCGGCGTGGAGTGCAACGCAGCGATCGGGTGAAGGGCACCGGGACGAACAGTTGGTTCAGAATATCCCAATATGCAGAGTCGTCGTCGTGCAAACATTATGACGCTCTCATCAGGTGGATCTGGTGCGACACGGATGTGTCACGAGCTGGCGACGCGCCTGAGACAGAACGGCCGGTGTCACCAAGAGGGCGACGCCGGCCGTTCGATACGATCAGGATATCAATACGGCGGAATCTCGCCGTCGTCCTCGTCTGGCGTCTGCCCATCGCCGCCACCGGCGTCCGTGGGTCGCACGATCAGGTAGTTGTTCGGCGGGACGGCGCCAAGCAGGTGCTCCACGAAATAGTCCCAACGCCGCCGAATGAAGTACGGCTCGTTGAGCGAGTGCGGACGGTTCGGCGCGATCACGAGATCGAACGACCGGTTGGCCTTGATCAACGCATCCACCAGCTGAATCGTCATCGCCGGGTGCACGTTGTCGTCCATGTCGCCGTGCATCAGCAGCAGGTGGCCCTTCAGGTTCGTGGCAAGTGAGGCGTTCGCTTCGGTGGCGAAGTTGTCGGTGCGGCGCGTGGTATCGCGACGCAGCAAGCCCTGATACTTCTCCGCCCAGTAGATGTTGTAGCTGCGGTTGTCGTGGTTGCCCGCGCCGCTCACCGCCACCTTGAAGAAGTCCGGATACCGCAGCATGGCGTCGGTGCTGGCGAAGCCGCCGCCCGAGTGGCCGAAGATGCCGACCTTCTCGATGTCGATGAAGCCGAAGCGACTGGCGAGCTGCTTGATCACGGCGATGTGATCGGGCAGGCCGTTGTCGCCGAAGTTGCCGTAGTAGTTGTCGTGGAAGGCCTTGCTGCGCAGCGGCGTGCCGAGGTGGTCGATCTGCACCACGATGAAGCCCAGCTCCGCGATGGCGGCCGGCTCACCCGCCGCCTTGTAGTTCCAGCCACCCACCGAGCCGACCTGCGGGCCCGGGTAGATGTTCGAGATGATCGGATACTTGCGGGTCGAGTCGAGATTCGACGGCAGGTACATCACGCCGTAGAGGTCCGTCACGCCATCGCGTGCCTTGGCGGTGAAGACGCGCGCACCCTTGAAGCCGAGTGCGGCCAGCTGCGAGGCGTCGGCCGTCTCGAGCTTCTTCACCACGCGCCCCGTCAACGCATCGCGCAGCACCGTCACCGGCGGCGACTCGACCCGTGAGTAGCTGTCGACGATCCAGCGATTGTTCGGGCTCACCTGCACGCGATGATCGCCGTCCTCAGTGGACAGGCGGGTCATGCCGGTGCCGTCGAAATTCACCGAGTACAGCTGGGCGTAGTAGAGGAATGCATCCGTCTCGCGACCACGACCGGTGAACCAGATCTTCTTCAGCTTCTCGTCCACGGCCACGATCGTGCCAACCTGCCACGGGCCTTCGGTGATGCGATTCTTCAGCTGGCCGTCGGCACCATTGCGGTACAGGTGACCCCAGCCATCGCGCTCCGACCAGACGATCGACTCGCCGTCCTGCGTCACATACGTCGGTGTCGGGTCGACAGGGTTGCCCGTCTCGACGAAGGTCTTGGCGGAGTCGGCGGCGAGGCGACGAATCGCGCCACTGGTGGCATCGACTTCCAGCAGCGTCGCAACCTTCGAGGCGCGCGACATCGTGGTCAGGTAGACGCGTGAGCTGGTGGTGTTCCACACCGAGTCACGTGCCGAGAGGTTCCACGACGCCTGCGCCGGCGCAGGATCGAGTTGCACGCGGACGTTCGTCTTCGCTTCGCGATCGAGGATGTGAAAACCAGGCTTCGGGATCACGCTGTCGCCAGGCAGGGCGTACGGCTGCGTGAATGCGCGAGGACGCTGCGTGGTGTAGCTGATGTACGGCATCGTGGCCACGCCGCGGGTATCCTGTCGGCTCACGATCAGGTGCCTCGAATCAGGCGCCCACTTGATCTGCGGTCGGCGCGGACGAGGTGTCGTCTGCAAACGATCCTGCGGCGACGGGTCGCCCAGGCCGTAGCTCCAGTTGGCTACGCCGTCGGTGGTGAGGCGCACCGAGTCGGCGGCTGCGCCGCGCGGACGAACGTACACGTCGTAGCCACGGACATACGCTTCCCACTTCCGGTCCGGGCTGAGCACGAACGGCACGTCACTGGGCAGCGTGTCGGCGGCGATGCAGCGGTACGACGCGATGTCGCAGGTCAGGCGGCGCTTGCCGAAGCGGAACTCGATGTTGCGCTCGTCGTCGCCATCCTTCGCAAACTTGAAGGTGCGGAACGGCAGCTTGGTCGGGTCGATGCTCGTGTCAGCGGCCGTGCTGATGGCGGCGGCAAGTTTCGCGTTGTCGAACAGGAGGTCGCGCGCGCCGCGCACTGGATCGACGAGCACGAACTCAGCGCCCTGCCGGACCTTGTTGCGGTACCAGAAGCGCGCGCCGTCTTTCATCCACTGCGCCTGGACTTCGTCGCCCGTGACGAGCCGCGTGCTGTTCCACGAAAGCAGCTGTTCCGCACGATCGTAGCGGACGCCGGTTGCCGGCGAGGCTGCTGGTGTTTGCGCCGCCAGTGGCAGGGCAGCCGTCAAGAACAGCGTGGCGGCGATGGAGTACGGACGCAAAAGCATGGCGCGTGGCCCCGTAACGGGTGAAACAGTCGATAGAAGGGAATCAGCAAACGTTACGCACCGACGCTCGTGTCCGCTGGACCGGCACTCGCCCGCTGCCCGGACACCTTCGGACCGGCTTGCGCGTATACGCCCTGTCGCGTGGCTGCGCGGCGTGCTCGACCACCCTGATTGGACCGTGCGTCCAGTCGTCGGATTTCTCGTTACCAACGCTCGGTCCGCGCGCAGCGTACTCCCCTCCGACTGGGCACACTGCTGCCGAGCCTTTTCCTGTCCGGATGTGCCAGCTGCGCACCGTGCACTCCGCTCTCTCCGATCGACGACTGACTATGCATCACATACTGAAGGCGCGCCGACTGCGCCGGTTCTTGCTTCCGCTCCTGTCGCTGGTAGCCCTTCCCGCCGCGTTGCTGGCACAGGTCGGCGCCTCCACCGACATCATCACCGGTGTCGTGAAGACGCCGGCGGGTGTGCCGGTCGAGAATGCGCAGGTCGAGGCGCAGTCCACCGAAACACAGGTCACGCGTCGCCAGCGCACCAACGCGCAGGGCAAGTACACGATCCTGTTCCCCGACGGCGGTGGCACCTACCGCCTGACGGTACGCTACATCGGTTTCCAGCCCACCACGCTGACCGTGACGCGCAACGGCGACGATGACCGCATCGTGCGCAACATCACGCTGGGGCAGAGCACCGCGCAGACGCTGGCTCGCGTCGAAGTGCGTGGCTCGCGCCGCCCGAACCAGAACGGGCCCGGTGGCGGACCGCCGGCTCCGGGCAGCTCGGAACGTGTCGTCGATGGCGGTCAGGCCGCGCGCCTGCCGGTCGACGCCTCCGACCCGTCGGCTATCGCCGCACTTGCACCCGGTGTGGTGCTGACCAGCGCGGACACCTCGGGTGGCGGCAGCGCGGCCAACTTCAGCGTGGCCGGCCAGTCGTCACAGAGCAATAACGTCACCCTCGACGGTCTGTCGTTCGCGGCCGGGTTCGTGCCGCAGGACGCCATTCGCGGCACGCGTGTCGTCACCAACACATATGATGTCGCGCGCGGCCAGTTCTCTGGTGGCCAGGTGTCGCAGACCACGCGCAGCGGGACGAACGTGATTCAGGGTTCGCTCTCGTACATCGGTCGCTACCGCGACTTCACGGTCGAGCAGGGCGGGACGTCGGGTGCCTTCGGTGGCGCCTACAACCAGAATCAGTTCGGCGCCGGCATCGGCTTCCCGATCATCAAGGACAAGCTGTTCTTCTTCGGCGCCCTGCAGGGTCGCCGCAAGGCCGACCTGCTGCCGTCGTTGCTGGCCGCGGATGACGCGACCCGTGCCCGATTGGGCGCATCGCCGGACTCGGTGAACCGCTTCCTGTCGCTGGTCAATGGCTACGGCGTGGCCGGTGCCGGTGGTGTGATCGATGACAACCGGAATGCGGACAACATGACCGCGCTCGGTCGCATGGACTATTCGATTTCCGACGCCCACACGCTGACGCTGCGCGGTGACTGGCGCCTGGTAGACCAGACGCCGACGCGTGTCGGATCGCTGGCGCTGCCGCAGACCGGTGGGACGACGGAAAACCGCGGTGGTGGTGGCTCGGTGGTGTTGTCGTCGCGCTTCGGCACGGCGGTGGTGAACGAATTGCGCGCCGGCCTGCAGATCGACAATCGCACGGGCACGCCGTTCATCACGTTGCCACTCGGCCGGGTGCAGATCCTCTCCGATCTCAGCGACGGCACGCAGGGCCTCAGCACGCTGCAGTTCGGCGGCAGCACGTCGCTGCTGTCGCAGAGTGACAACACGGTGTTCGAGGCGACCAACGAAACGTCGTTGCTCCTCGATGAAGGCAAGCACCGCGTGAAGGTCGGTGGGTTGATCAACCAGACCGGGTACACGCAGGATCAGGCGTTCAACCGCTTCGGCACGTTCACGTTCAATTCGCTGGCCGACTTCGAGGCCAACCGGCCTGCGATTTTCCAGCGCACGCTGGCATCGCCGGAGCGCACGGGTCATACCACGAACTCCGGCATCTACATCGGTGACACCTGGCGCCCGCGTGACGGTTTGCAGCTGGTGCTGGGTGGCCGGTTCGAAGCGTCGTCGTTCAGCGGTGCACCGGCGCGCAATCTTGCGGTGGACTCCGTGTTCGGCCGTCGCACTGACGTGATCCCGAACGATGCCGCGTTCCTCCCGCGCGTCGGATTCAGCTGGTCACCGGTGCAGCCGGCCAACGCCAATGGCGGTAACCCGTTCGGCAACGGCGCGCTGCGGATCAGCGGTGGTATCGGCCGCTTCCGTGATGCGCCGAACACGCAGCTCTTCTCGGGCGCGCAGACGGCCACCGGCCTCGCCACCGGTGAACAGGCCATCTTCTGCGTCGGCGATGGTGTGCCGGTGCCGGATTGGAATTCGTACTTCGCCAACTCGGCCTCCATCCCGACGCAGTGCACCGCGGGTGGACCGCCGGCGCAGCTGAACACGGCGCGCAACGTGACCACGTTCAGCAGCGACTACGCGAATCCGCGTGCATGGCGCGGTTCGCTTGGCGCCAACAAGCGCATCTTCGGACGCATGAGCCTGAACGTCGACTTCAGCATGGCACGCGGCGAGGCCCAGACTGGCTACCGCGACCTGAACCTGAACACGACGCCGCAGTTCGTGCTGGCCTCGGAAGGCAATCGCCCGGTGTTCGTGCCGGCATCGTCGATCATCACCACCACCGGCGCCGTGCCGACGCAGCTGTCGCGCGTCGATCAGCGCTTCGGCTCGGTGTACGACGTGAATTCGCTCAACAAGTCGAAGCAGTGGCAGGGCACGGTGTCGCTCGGTGGCTTCACCAGCCGCGGTGCGATCATCAATGCCAGCTACACCTACGCTGATGCACAGGCGCAGGGTGGCTTTGCGTTCGGCGGCGCAGGTGGCGGCTTCGGTTCGGCCACCACGGTCGGCAACCCGAATGATCGCGAGTGGGCCCCGAGCTCATTCAATCGCAAGCACAACATCATCTTCACCGTCACGCATCCGCTGACGTCGAGCTTCGAGATCACTGCCATCGGCCGTGCGACCTCCGGCTCGCCGTTCACGCCGCTGGTCAGTGCCGACATCAACGGCGATGGCGCACGCAACGACCGCGCGTTCATCTACGATCCTGCGACCGCCGGTGATCCGGAACTGGCCGCTGGCATGGCGAAGTTGCTGGCGTCGTCGGGCAACGCCGCTCGTTCCTGCCTGCAGGCGCAGGTTGGCACGCTGTCGGCACGCAACTCGTGCTACGGTCCGTGGCAGCCTGGCTTCGACCTCCAGCTGAACTGGCGTCCGACGATGTTCAAGCTCGATCGTCGCCTGACGTTCTCGCTCGTCACGGCCAACCTGATCGGCGGCATCGACCAGGCGCTGCATGGCAGCGACAACCTGCGCGGCTGGGGCTCGTTCACGCAGCCCGACAACACGCTGCTGTATGTGCGCGGCTTCGATCCGAACACGAATCGCTACAAGTACGAAGTCAACGAGCGCTTCGGCGCGGTGCGCGGCAACCAGACTGGTATCCGCCTGCCGTTCCAGGTCGGCTTCAACATCCGTTACACGCTTGGCCCCGACCAGACGCGTGATCGCCTGCGCGCTGTCTTCGGCGCACCGCAGGGTGGTCGCCTGACAGGCGAAGGCATCGCTGCCGGTGTCGGTCGCTTCTTCCCCAACGTGCCGCAGCAGATCATCGAAGCGCGCGATTCGGTTGGCCTCACCGATGCTGAAGTGGCGAAGCTGAAGGTGCTCGCCGACTCGATCCAGACGCAGGTCGACTCGCTCACCGCTGCGGCACGCGCGGTGGTCGAGAAGGAAGGCGGCAACCCCGATCCGGCCGTGCTCTTCGGCGTGAAGCTGCGCCCGTTCTTCGAGCGCGGCACGCGCCTCCGCACTGCCGGCACCGAAGGCGCGAAGGCGATTCTCACCGCGGACCAGTGGAATCGTGTTCCCGCTCGCATCAAGACGCCGCAGGGCTTCGGCGGCCCTGGTGGCGGCGGTGGCGGTGGTCGTCCGCCCGGAACGTTCTAGTTCCGGCTGATGGGCGATGAAAGACAAAGCGGCGCGATCCACCCGGATCGCGCCGCTTTTGTTACTCCCCTACATCCGAAATCCGGTGACAGTGCACTCATTGATTCAATGAGTGGGAAATCCGGTGACAGTGCACGCATTGGACAAAATCCGGTGACAGTGCACTCATTGATTCAATGAGTGCACTGTCACCGGATTTCCCCCGACTGTCACCGGATTTCCCGCGCGGGGCACGGATTTTCCAATGTGTGCACTGTCACCGGATTTCTTGTCACCGGATTTCGGGTGCCACCGGTGTGCGGGTCAGGGCGGCGTGAAGCCTTCGTCAAGGGCGGCGCGCACGCTGGCGGTCAGCTCGGTCCACGTCCATGGCTTCGGGAGCACCGGCACGCTCGGGTCGAGCGCCACGGTGTCGCTCGACATGCGATCGGTGTAGCCGCTGGTGAAGAGGAATGGCATCGTGAACCCTTCCTCGCGCAGGGAGGCGTAGAGCTCGCGGCCGCCCATGCGGGGCATGACGACGTCGCTCACCACCAGCGCGATTTCAGCGCCGCGTTCGCGCAGCACCATCAGCGCTTCGGCACCATCGGCGGCTTGCAACACGCGGTAGCCATGCTTTTCGAGAATGCGACGCCCGGCGCGACGCACCATCTCCTCGTCCTCGACCAGCAGGATCGTCTCGGTCGCGCCCTCGCGAATCAGCATCGCCGACCGCGGCGTGGCGTTCGGCACCGTGACTTCGGCCAACGGGAGGCCGATCGTGACACGGGTGCCGAGTCCGGGAGTGCTCTGCACGTCGATCGTGCCATCGTGCTGCTGGACGAGTCCGTAGATCATCGCCATGCCAAGCCCCGTGCCTTCGCCCGGGGCCTTGGTGGTGAAGAACGGCTCGAACAGATGGGCCAGGACCTCTTCATCCATGCCGCGGCCGGTGTCTTCCACGATCACCGTCACCATCGGGCCGATGCTGCCATCGTGGCGCTCCATCGCCACCTCGAAGCCGCCGCGCATGGTGAGCACACCACCGGTGGGCATCGCGTCGCGCGCGTTGGTGGCGAGGTTGATCAGCATGTGCTGCACCGCACCCGGATCGGCGAGAATGCCGGGGAGTTCCGGCGCCGCATCGGTCCGCACGGTGATGTTCGACGGCAGCAGCCGTGCGAGCAGCGCCTGTGTTTCCGCGAGGACCACTTCCAGCGACACAGGACGGCGCTCGAGGGTCTCGCGGCGACTGAAGGCGAGCAGCTTCTTGACCATCTCGCTGCCGCGTGTCGCCGCCTGGATCATCTGGCCTACTTCGTCGCGCAGCTCGTCCATGCCGTCCGGCAGCGACTCGAGCACCAGGTCTGCATTCGCCAGCACGACGGTGAGCAGGTTGTTGAAGTCGTGCGCCATGCCACCGGTCAGCAGGCCGATCGCCTCCATCTTCTGCGCTTGCCGCAGCTGCGCTTCCATCTGCTGTGATTCGGTGACGTCGCGAATCGTGACCAGATGCCGGCCCGGCGTGATGTGTGCCGAGGCCGCCACGTCCAGCACGCGCACGGAATCACCCACCAAGAGGCGCCCTTCACCGCGCCACTGGCCGTCGAGCAGCAGATGCTGCCACGCCTCGGCCGGCGATGTCGTGCGTGAGCCGATGCTGAAGAACTGGCCGAAGTCCATCGCGGCCATGCCCGCCTCGTTACGGCCGAGCAGCCGCCGTGCCGCCGGATTGCTGGAGACGACATGCCCCCGCGCATCCGCAATCACCATCGCGTCGAGCGAGGCCGCGAAAATCGACTGGAAGCTCGCGTCCTGCCCACGCGCGGCGGCCCCGTCGGCGTCAGCGCTCGACGTCGCGCCAATGTTGACCACGGCGCCGAACTCGCTCTCGACAGGCATGGCCGTGACCCGCGCCGTCCAGCGCTGCGAGGGGGTGCCGTCGGCGAGGAACTCGAGTGTGAACGATCGTTGTGTGCCTTGCAACACCGCGCTGATGCCAGCCACGACGGTGCCGAGATCGTCACTGCCGAGCGGGGCCAGCAGCGGCAGGGCGTCGGCGGCGGGCTGGCCAACGGTCACGCGAGTGGCAGCGGCGCGGTTGGCGGCCAGCACGGTTCCGGCACGGTCGAGCAGCATGCCAGGCCCGACGAGCGCGTCGAGCACCGCACTGAGCAGCGTGGCGTTCGCGAGGGCAGTCCCGGAATTCATGGGGGCAAAGCTAGTGCGGCGCGCTCATCCTGCATCCGGCAGCGTCCGATACTCGCATTGAGATATAGCCGGGATGCGACTCATCTCTGCTCCTCGAAGATTCTCCGTCGACATCCGCGCATGCTGCCGAAGGTCCTGTCCCGTCTGACGAACAAGACACCCGTCGCGTCCGCCGCTGCCCGTCCCGACGCCGTGGCAAGCCGCGCGGCAGTTTCGGACGCGCCGACGCCGCAACGGTCGTCAGCTGTGCCAGCCCCAGCCGTGGGCCCGATCCTCACCGAGCCGTCGATCCATGACGAGGTCGAGGCCGGATCTGACATTCGCCGTTCGCTGCGGACCTCGCTGGAGCGCCTCGAAGCCAGCCTCGACCCCATGGAGCGTCGTGGCGATGCGCCGGCGTTCTTCGAGCGGATTTCGAAGAGCGGCGAGAAGACGGTACGGCAGCCGCCGGCCGCCGCCCAGCGCGCCCTCGACCTGCTGCGGCGCGACGTCGCGATCTCCGACCTCGTTCGCCTCGTCGAGCAGGACCCGGTTCTGGCGCAGTCGCTGCTTCGGTTTGCCAACTCGGCCGCCAACAGCACCGGCGCCCGCAGCACCTCGCTGGCCGAAAGCATTCGCAGGGTCGGCACGCAGGGGCTCCGGAGCGTGATCCTGAGCAGCATGGTCGAGGGCACGCTGTGCCGGACGGGCACGGCCTACGACGGCATGGTGCGTCAGGTGTGGGAGCACATGGTTCGCACGGCGCCGATCGCGCGCTCCCTCGCGCCGGCCTTTGGCATCGTGCCCGACGAGGCGTTCACGCTGGCGCTGCTGCACGACGTCGGGAAGCTGGTCCTGTTCGATCGACTCGGTACACTGCGCGCCGAACTGCGACGCGAGGTGAAGCTGAACGCGCAGGTGATGCCCCGCCTCTTGAGCGAGCTGCACGAAGTCCTGGGCGGCGCTGCGGCACTGCGCTGGGGACTTGGAAAGGCCGCTGTCGGCGTAGTGTCAGCACACCATCGGCGCAGTGATCCCTTGGAGCCAAATCTGCACGCGGAATGCGTGTACGTGGCCGAACGGCTGGACCTGGCGGTCATTCGTCAGGAACCGGTGAATCTCGTGCGCTGGTTCGAGGAGGGGCGCCTGCAGGCCAGTTTCGAAGCGGTGGCGCCGCTCGTCGAAAAGGTGCTTGCACCAGACTCAGGCGGAACCGGGTACCACTTCTGAGCGCACCGGCGCCAGCATCGGGCCGCTGATCGGACCAGATCTGTCACAAATCATTCGAGAAAATCAAAGAAAGTTCTCGAAGCATTGAAATTGTGCATGCCTGCGGGATGGGATAGGCTCACTGAGTCGGCTGCTGAATGGCTGCCGATCGCCGCGATTCGGCGTTCAGTCCCGTGCGATCCCGCGAGCCATGACCTCACTCCGTCTCTCCAGCACCGCCACCACGTTCGGTGAGCGCCCCATGACCGGTCGTGGGCTGGCGCAGGAACAGCGTCCGTCGGCTGACTCGGCGTCCATCCGTGATATATCGCCGGCTGGCCTTACCGTCGCCACCCTCATCGACGATCCAGCTCTGGCCGCCGTGATCCATGGCGTGGAGCAGTTCAGCCTCAGCATCGGTGCACCGATCGCCTGCCAATCGATGCCCCTCTCGCTGGCTCGTGGCGGCACGGTTGGCCGAATCGGTGTGCCTCGTGAAGCGGTCTCGTTGATGGCCCAGCAGCGAGTGGTCGTGGCGGCAACGCGCGGCACCGATCCGCTGGCGCCCGTGTCGCGACTCTGGCGCGGGTTGCAGCGTCGCGCCGATGTTCTCGCCGATGTGCAGCAGTGCCTGACGCTACCTGGCAGCGCGGCGGCACTGGCGGGCACCGAGCGTGATGTGCTGCTCTTTTCGCAGCGTGTCGTGGAGCGCACGATCACGCGCCGCAACGTCGAGCCGCACGTCGATGCCGCCGATCTCTGGGCGCGGGCCCGAGAGGCGGCAGAACTCGTGTATCGGTTCGCCGTTTCCGAGCGACGCAAGGTGATGCTGGTGCTGCCCGTGGGTCGTGGGAGCGAAGCGCAGCGACTGTTTTGTGATGCGCTCGACCGCGAGGCGAGGCAGCAGCGTGTCGCGCCGCCGCGGGTGGTGAAGGCAGGGTTGTTGTCGGCGCTGCTCACCGGCGAAGGGGGCTCCGAGCGCTGGCTGGTGGCATCGGCGATGCCGATCGAGGAGCTCGCCGCGACGGTGTTGGAGGCGATCGGTGACACGGGACCGTGGCCGGTGCTGAGCCTCGGTCGAGATGCGTCGTTTTATGACATGCCCGCGCCAAAGGATGGCACGGTGGATCCGGTGGCCGTGCTGCTGGTGTGTGCCAGCATGTTGCATCGCAGCGGTCGCACGGAGTTGTCGCGCGAGATGATGCAGTCGCTGGTCACCACGACAGCAGCGCTCGCGCGCATGCGCGACGAACTCGGCTCGTTTTTCGACGTTCCGCTCGATGCATTCCTCGATGGGCTGCGCAACAACTGGGGTCGCATGCCGATGCCCGCACAGTTGCCGGAGCGTCGTCGCGTGGAGCGTGATCTGCCGGTGGTTGCCGGGTTGCGGCTCCGCATCGAGACCTCGCTGCCCGCCGCGACGGTGCGTGATGCCGTGGCGCTGGCGCTGATGCCCGCCGGCCTCGAAGTGGCCTCGGTGCGCAGTGTCGAAGGCACTGTCAGTCGCGGACAGTCGAGCTTTGAAGTGCGCGTGCGCAGTCGCCTTGGGGAGCCTGAACTAGGCGACGCTGCGGCACACGCCTTGGTCCGTGCCCTCGGTCCCTCGCTGCGCTGTGTTGCCGTCGAACCGTGGGCGCCGGGCGCATCGTCAGATCGCGCGCGTCACCGCACCGTCACGGCCATCGCGTCGTAACAGGCAGTGGTCGGCGCTCGATCGGTTATCCGAACAACCGCGTACGTGCTGCGCGCGTGATGGCGGTGACGGCCGGATGCTCCATCCTCCGCTCGGCTGAGATGGCGTAGAACTGCTGCCGCACGCCATCCAGTCGACCGACGATCTCGACGAAGTGTTGCGCCTGCACTTCGTCCTCCAGCACGGTCGGTGCCGCGAAGAGGCCGTGCCCATTCTGCCCGAATACTTTCATCAGCGCGCTGTCCGCGTATTCACCCGTCACCAGCGGCCGCACATCCTGCTGCTGAAACCAGGTGTCGAGGGCGCGGCGAATGGTGGAGGCGTGCAGCGGCAGCAGGAATGGCGCGCCGTGCAATGACGCGGGGAAGTCGGGACGGTAGCGTGCGGCGAGTTCCGGTGTGCCGAAGATCGTGGTGCCGCTTTCGCCAAGCAGGTGGTTGAAGGCGCGCACGTTGGCTGCAGGCGTGACCGGCGCATCGGTGATCAGCAGGTCCAGCGCATGGACGCTGAGCGCCGCCACCAGGCGTTCGGGAATGTCATCCGTGCACTGCAGCATGATGCCTTCAGGGATGCGCAGCGCCGGCTCGATCAGTCGATACGCGATCATCTTCGGCACGACGTCGGCGATGCCGACGAGAAACCGGCGCGGGCGGTCACCAGGTTCGCCGGCCATCGCCTGCGACAACTCATCGCTGAGTGAAAAGATGTCATCGGCGTAGCGCAGCGCCGTCTGGCCAGCATCGGTGAGTTGCAAGCGGCGCGATGTGCGCGTGAAGAGCGGCTGCCCAAAGTGTTGCTCGAGCGCCTTGATCTGTGTGCTGAGTGTGGGCTCGGTGAGTTGCAGTTCGATCGCCGCGCGCGCCAGCGTACCGGCCCGTGCCACGGTGCGAAAGAGATGCAGGTGATGAAAGTTCAGCTGGGCCATGAGTCAGGAGCTGACGGCTGCAGGATTGGTGTCGACCTGTACGCGAACCAGCGGGCCGCCGAACCGCCACGACAACCGGAACAGCAAGACCGCAGCAACTGCCGCGAGCCCCGCCACCAGTCCCCACCACAATCCCACCGGACCCATCCCGGCGCGGAACGCGAGATACAGGCCGAGCGGCAATCCGAAGGCCCAGAAACCAAGGATGTTCGCAATCATCGCCGCCCGCGTGTCGGCCGCGCCGCGCAACGCGCCGCCGGCCACCGCCTGCAACCCATCGAACAGTTGAAAGACACCGGCCAACGGAATGAGAGACGCGGCCAATGCCACCACGCCGGCCTCGACCACATACAAGCTCGCCAACAGATGCGGCACGGCGAGGAAGATGATCGTCGTGAGGGTCGATGCGACCATCCCGACACTGAGCGCCGCGATGGCGGCGCGGCGCGCACCGGTCGCATCGCCACGCCCGATGGCCTGGCCGACCAGCACCGATGCCGCCGCGCCAATGCCGAGCGGCATCATGAAGGTGAAGCTCGCGAGGTTGATGGCCACCTGATGGGCGGCCAGTGTGTTCGTGGCCTGCGCGCCCATCAACAGGGCGACGGCGCTGAACACTCCGACTTCGAGCAGATACTGCACTCCAACCGGCAGTCCAATGCGCAACATGCGCAGCAACGGCTGCAACTGAAACAGCAACGCATCGCGCTCGCGCAGCAATGGCCACAGCACATCGCGCGCCGACCAGAGCAGGATCAGCGGCAACGACGTGCGGCCAATCACACTTGCAATCGCCGAACCGTTCACGCCGAGGGCAGGGGCACCGAGGTGACCACCGATCAGCAACCAGTTGCAGGCGACGTTGATCAGGTTTGCCACCACGACCGTCACCAAGATCGGGCGCAATCGCTCCATCGCCTGCAACGTCTGTCGCAATACCACGAAGGTGAGCGCCCCTGGCAATCCGAGAATCGAGAGATGCACGATTCGCGTCGCGATGGGGATGATCTCGGGCCGCTGGTGCAGTGCACGGAGCACCGGCTCGGTCGGCCAGAGAATCAGCGCCAGTGGCACGCAGAGCGCCGCCGCGACCACCAGGCCGCGCTGCAGCGCGCGCCGGACACCCGCCTGATCACCGGCACCGACCGCCTGGCTCACCAGTGCGTCGAAGCCCACCAGTGTGCCCATGCCGATCACGATGATCGTGAAGTAGTAGCTGAGCGCCAATGACACCGCGGCCAGGGCCGTCGCCGAGAGGTGTCCCACGAACAGTGTGTCCACCACGTGCATGGCCATCATGCCCATCTCGACCGCCATCACCGGCAGCGCCAGCTGAATCAGCGCACGCAGGTCAGTGATGGATGGTCTGACCAGCACCGGCGCGCGCGTGGATGACGCGTGAGCGGGCGTTGGTGGGGAGATTTGCGGGGACATGGTCGCTAAACTGTAATGCGTTACAACGGATTTCCCCCCGACACTCGCTTGTCATGGCACAACGCGCGCCCGTCACCACTGCGACCACGCTGCTCGGCCTCGTCACGGGGCCGGTCAGTGCGCGCCGCTGGTGGCTGCGCACGCTGGTCAAGATCACCGGTGGCGGACTCGGACTGCTGCTGGTGATTGCGGGCGTGATTGCGTACCTGATCACGCTGCGGCCCGACGTCACTGGCGCACGCACGCTGGCCCGCAGTGAATTGCTGGTCTTGCTCGAGCCGACGGAGCGTGTGCAGGCCGCCGCATGGGCGCGGCGTCGCGAATGGTGGGATGGCTTCCGGGAGACCTACGGCATTCTCGCGCTCACCGACCGGCGCGTGCTGTTCGTCGGAATTCCGCCACGAGAGCTGATCACGCCGGAACGCGGCCCGCAGCAGTTCGTGATCCAGCAGCTGGCGCGTGACGCCACCCTGCACGCGCAGCGCCTGCGTGTGGACCTCGGTACGGCCGCTGGCGTCGAGATCGCGAATGAGCGTGATCGGATGGCGTTCGCCTCGAACGATCGCGCCGGCGTCGACAGCGTCCTCGCTGACGTGACACGTGGGCTCCGTTCCGAGGCCGCGACGGTGGAACTCTCCACCCGCACACGCGAGTATGAACGAGGAGTGGCGGAGAAGGCGGTCTGGCATGTGGTGGCCGCCGGTGATGCGCTGGGCTCGATCGCGACGCGCTACGGGACGACCGAGTCGCGCCTGGCCGAGCTGAATCACCTCTCGTCGACGACGATCAAGATTGGCCAACGTCTGTTGGTCAAACAGGGCAGTTGAGCCCGCCAGAACGGCCGAGGGCCGTTATCTTGTCAGTCTCCCCCGCAGGACCTGTCGCCCTGCGACGATTCAGGAGCTGATGCAGCATACGTGGATGTGGTCCGCCTTCGCCGTCGTCGTGGCGGTGATGCTGGCGCTGGACCTCGGAGTTTTTCACCGGAAGGCGCACGCGGTCAAGCCGCGCGAAGCGTTGATCTGGAGCATCGTGTGGGTGTCGCTGGCCGCCTGTTTCGCCGGCGCACTCTGGAAGCTCGACGGCCACCAGACCGCGATCGAGTTCACGGCAGGCTATGTCGTCGAGCAGGCGCTCAGTGTCGACAACCTGTTCGTCTTCCTGCTGCTCTTCAGCTACTTCAAGGTGCCGGAGTCGCTGCAGCATCGCGTGCTCTTCTGGGGCATCATCGGGGCGCTGGTGATGCGCGCGATGATGATCGGCGCGGGCGCCGTGCTGCTGGAGCGGTTTCACTGGATCATCTACCTCTTCGGCGCCTTCCTCGTCTTCACCGGCATCAAGATGCTGGTCGCAGGCGAGGACGAGATGGAGCCGGAGCGCAATCCGGTGCTGAAGCTGGTGCGTCGCCTGGTGCCGGTCACCGATCACTTCGAGGGTGACCGCTTCTTCACGCGCGCCGCGTGGGGCCCGGATCGCATCTCGAGATTGGTGGCGACGCCGCTCTTCGTGGTGCTGGTGCTGGTGGAGACCACCGACCTGCTGTTCGCCGTCGACTCGATTCCTGCGGTGTTCGGTGTCACGCGCGATCCGTTCGTCGTCTATACCTCGAACGTCTTTGCCATCCTCGGCCTGCGGTCGCTGTATTTCCTGCTCTCGGCCGTGGTGCACAAGTTCTGGCTGCTCAAGCCGGCGCTGTCGCTGGTGTTGCTGTTCGTGGGCTCGAAAATGCTCCTCAGCACGATCTATCACGTCCCGACCGGCATCTCGCTCCTGGTGATCGTGGCGATCCTCGGCGGGGCGGTGGTGTTCTCGCTGCTTTTCCCACGCGCAGTGAGCGCGGATGAGCACACGGAAGCAGCGTCACCGGCACCTGCCACGACGAAGTCTCCTGCCAAGGCGGCGTCATCGACCACGCCGTGACGGCCACATTCCCGCTCGCGCCGGCCGCCTCCGATCGACGACCGTTGGATCTGTTGCGCGCGCCATTGCCCGCCGTCACGCGGCCGGACGCGCAGTTGGCGGTGCTCGACACGACGGAATGGTTCGCGCCCACCAGCGGCGGTATCCGGACCTACCTGCTGCAGAAGGAACTGTATGTCGCGAGTCGCCCAACACTCCGTCATGCGCTGGTAGTGCCGTGGGCCGACGACGGCATCGTGGAACGGGAAGGGTCCCGCTGGTACGAGTTCAAGGGACCACGTGTCCCGCGCAACGATCCGTATCGATTGCTGACTTCCGTGGCGCGCATGCGTCGAGTGCTGGACGTCGAGCGCCCCAACGTGATCGAGATCGGCAGTCCTGCCCTCGTGCCGTGGGTGCTCTTTCGCGCACTGGGCAAACGCGACGTGCCGATCGTGAATTTCTTTCACAGCCACTTCCCGGCGCTGATGAGCGGCAGTCGTCGACCGGTGCCGCCGATCCGTGAACAGCTGATGGAGGCTGCATGGTGGTATGCGCGACGCATGGATCGCCATGTGACGGCAACGATTGCGGCATCACGCTTCGTGGCCGACGATCTCGAGAAGGCCGGCATCCCGAACGTCGTTCGTATTCCACTGGGCGTCGATCTCGAACATTTCTCCCCTGAACGACGCCTCTTCGCGGCGGAAACGCGCGCTGCCTGGAAGCTGCCGGCAGATGGCCCGCTGGTGACCTTCATCGGACGCTTCGCGCACGAGAAGGAACTGGACGTGCTGATGGACGCGTGGCCAACGATCCAGCAGCGCACCGGTGCCTCGCTGGTGATGGCAGGCGATGGTCCGGAGAAGCTGGCGCTGCAGCAGCGCAACAAGGGGAAGCAGGTCTTCTGGCTGCCGTTCATCGCCGATCGCGCGCGGCTGGCGGATCTGCAGGCGGCGTCGAGCGTCTACATGGCCACCAGCCCGCACGAGACCTTCGGGCTGTCGCCACTCGAAGCGATGGCCTGCGGCACACCAGTGCTGGCCGCCGACGGTGGTGGTGTGCGCGAGCACGTCTTGTCGTCCGGCGCCGGCCGCATCTTCGTGCCAGGTGATGCAAAGGACCTCGCGGTGCAGGCGATTTCGCTGCTCGAGGACGACCTGGTGGGACACGGTGCGCGGGCACGAGCTTTCGCCGCCCGTGAACACTCGTGGGAGTCGGTGTTCGATCGGGTCTTCGCACTCTACGAGCGCGTGCAGCGATGACGGTCCTGCTCTCCATCCACGACGTCACGCCGGCGTGGGCTTCACAGGTCGAGGAGCTGTGGAAGCTCTGTCGTGAACGTCACGCCACGCCGGCGCTGCTGGTGGTACCCGATTGGCACGGACAGTGGCCCCTGCGCGCATCCCCCGAGTATGCGCAGTGGATTCGCGATCGAGTCGCCGACGGCGCGGAGATCTTCCTGCACGGCGAGCGTCACGATGAAGTTGGTTCCAAGCGCAGTTGGCGCGACTCGCAGCGTGCGTTCGGCAAGACGAACCGCGAAGGTGAGTTTCTCACGCTCGATCACGATGCAGCGTTCGAGCGAATCAGTCGTGGCCTGACGCTGTTTGCAGAGCTTGGCCTGTCGCCGATCGGGTTTGTGCCTCCAGCCTGGCTGTGTCGACAGGGCACGCACACTGCCTGTGCTGCGCTCGACCTGCCGATTCTCGAGGATGACGCAGCCATCTACCTGACGAAGACGCAGGTCCGCTTGCCAAGTCCAGTGCTGCGTTGGAGTGGCCGCACTGATTTTCGCGCCCGGGGTTCGGCGGTGCAGGCTGCGTGGCGCTGGCGCGCACAGCAGAACGAGCCACACTTTCGCATTGCGCTGCACCCCATGGACCTCGAGCATGCCATCACGCGCCAGTCGGTGATCGATGAACTCGATCGATGGCTCGAAGCGCGACCGGCAAGACCCTACGCGACGCTGCTCAGCGCCGAGGCGACGGCGTGACCGAACCGATCGTCCGACTCGACGGCGTGCGGCTGGCACTCTTCAGCGACACGTATCCGCCGCAGATGAACGGGGTGTCGCGCACGCTGGAACGCCTCGTCGCCGCCGCGCGTGAGCGGGGTGCGGCGGTGCGGGTGTTCACGACCACCGATCCAGAGTTGAAGCAGGATGACGGCGATGTCGTGCGCTGGAACAGCGTGCCGTTCTGGGCATACCCGCAGGTGCGGTTGTCGGCGCCCAAGGTGTTGACGGCGCGCGCGGCGCTCGAGGCCTGGAAGCCGACGCTGGTGCACGTCGCCACCGAGTTTGGCGTCGGCCTCGCTGGCCGCGCTGCCGCCACCGCACTGCGCGTGCCACTCGTAACCAGCTATCACACCAGCTTCAGCGCCTACGCCGAGTTCTACAAGCTGGGCGCCCTCGCCTCGATGGGGTGGAAGTATTTCCGCTGGTTCCATTCGGCGGCTGCGCGCACCTTCACACCAACCGAGGCGATCAAGGCTGAAGTCGAGGCGCACGGCTTCCGTAACGTCGGCGTGTGGGGGCGCGGTGTGGATGGTGAGCGCTTTGATCCCGCGTTCCGCTCCCTCGATTGGCGACGTGGCCTGGGGATCGCGGATGACGCGATGGTGGTGCTGTACGTCGGTCGCATCGCGAAGGAGAAGGGCCTCGAACATGCGTTGCACGCGATGCAGGAACTGGCGGTGGATGCGCCGGCGATTCGCTTCGTCTTCGTTGGCGACGGCCCGTACGAAGCCGAGTTGCGCGCGGCTGCACCGAGTACGGCGATCTTCACCGGTCGCTTGAGTGGGGTGCCGCTGAGCACCGCCTACGCCTCGAGCGATGTGTTCCTGTTCCCATCGGTCACCGACACCTTCGGCAACGTGTTGCTCGAAGCGATGGCGTCGGGATTGGTGGTCGTCTCGGCTGATGCCGGCAATACGCGAGAGCTCGTCGGTAGCGAACGCGGCGTGATCGTGCCGGTTGGCCAGCGCGGCGTGGTTGCTGGCGCTCTCAAGGCGCTAGAGTCGGATCGGGTGAAACACGCCGCGATCCGGGATGCGGCACAGGCGTGGGCGCGAGAGCGGACCTGGCCGCTGGTGTGGAATGGACTGTTTCGAGGATATCAGGACGTGATCAGCGGGCGAGTTTCCAGTTCGTGAACGCTGTTTCGTCGGTGACGTCGCGCACCACATACGGCGCAAGCCAGGCTGGGAACTCGGCGGTCGTCTCCGCATTGGGAAATTCCACTTCAGCCAGCACCAGCGTGCGGTCTGTGAAGTCGTCGATTTCCCAGGTCAGTTCACCGTCGGCCACGGCATAACGCTTCTTCTCCACGCGTTTGCCCTTGGTCAGCGCGAAGAGGGCCTTGCCGAGTGCTGGCGTTGCGGCTTCCTCCACCTCGATGCGCGCGAGTCCGCGACCAAGTTTCACGGTGCGGATCCAGGTCGTCTTGCCAGCCAGCGTGATGCTGCGAATCCGCTCGACCAGCGACTCGCCGGGCAGGTATCCCTGGCGAAGCATCGACGGCTTGAGCCCACGCACTCGTGGGGGCAGTGCCGAGAGCAGCCATTTGCGCTCGAATTCCATGGGAGGACTGCCGCGCTCCCGCCACGACTCGGCGATGGAATGCAGGCGCGCGACGTGAGTCGCCAGCGCCGCGGCGGTATGCCATGACGAGAGTTCGTCGAATGCAACCGCAATCCGGTGGGTGAGGTCGCGATCACTGGCACGCAGCGCGGTCAGGGCGGCGCGGGACGATGCGTCCGCTGAGTCGCCGAGCGCCACACGTTCGCGGCGAAGCGCCGATCGCAGCATGTGTGCGTCATGGATGCCGCCCAACAGATCCTGTGCCTGGCGCAGTGACTGCATCATTGCGGTGGCATGCGCATCGTCACCGGCGAGCGGCTTGAGGATGTAGCGTGCGGTCTTGATCGCGAGGCGCGCAGCGTGCATCTCCTCGACGTCATCGGGGACGATGACCTTCGCGAAACGACGTGCCAGACGATCGGCCGCCTGCTCGAGTGCGTCGGCGGCGACGACGGCGAATGGCGTCGGGGCGTGCGGCGCGTCGAGCGACTGTGGTTCCTGCCAGTTTGCGAGTGCATCGTGGAGTGCGTGCTCGATGCGTTTCCACCGCCGCACGATGCTGGGTCCGTCGCTGGCACCACCGGAGCGCGACTCGTCAGGCCACTCGAGCCGGCGCAGGGCGGTGCGTTGGGCCGCGGTGCGCGCCTCCGTCACCGAGTGGAAGAGCACCTGTCGCACATCGGTGTCCCGGGCGGCGCTGAGCCGGCGTGCGAGGGATTGTGCGCGGCGAGAGAGCTTTCGCGAGACGGTGTCATCGAGCGCCGGCGCATAGGCATCGAGGGTGACGCGGAGTTGGCGGAGGGACACGCGCAGG
Source organism: uncultured Gemmatimonadaceae bacterium (assembly GCA_963740355.1). Taxonomy (GTDB): domain Bacteria; phylum Gemmatimonadota; class Gemmatimonadetes; order Gemmatimonadales; family Gemmatimonadaceae; genus JACMLX01. Next base: position 1,281,333 of record CAVUDW010000003.1, on the reverse strand, counting down.
GTATGGCGCGCCTCCACCAGATCCTCGTCGCCTGCGCCAAACCGAGCCACGGCGTGGGCCGCGTGACGGGCAATGTCGCGGCAGACGAGCCGAGCGCTTCGCGCGGCGGCGCCGGCGAGGAGCTGGTCTGGGTCGGGCAGGGGCGGGTGGTCGTGGTCGGCCATGGGGGGAATATGCCTGCGCGTGGGCCGGGTGCCCCTGTCGCCGGCGGCCGGTCGGGCGGGGGCTTGCGTGCAGGCCCGGACGGCATATCATTCGGTATCGAAAGAATCGACATCGAATCAATGGACGTCGAACAAATGGCGACACACTACAACGGCACCGACGAGGAACGACGAGCGCTTGACGTCTACATCAAGCTCATGCGTTCCAGCGTGGCCATCAACGGGCGGCTCTTCCCGGTCCTGCAAGCGGAGTTCGGTGTGACGCCGACCCAGCTCGGGGTGCTCGAGGCGCTCGCACACCTCGGCCCCATGGCCCAGTGCGCGTTGGCGGGAAAGCTGCTGGTGAGCGCCTCGAACCTGACCACGGTGCTCGACAACCTCGAACGCGATGGCTACGTGCGGCGCGACCGAGATCCGCAGGACCGTCGAGTCTCGATTGCCTCACTCACCCCCGAAGGCGAGGCACATCTCGCCTCGTTCTTCCCGCAGCATGTGCAGCGGTTGGTGGACGCCATGTCCGGCCTCGACGAGACCGAACAGGCGGAACTGGCTCGCTTGTGCAAGAAACTCGGTGTTGCCGCCGCCAGTGAATTGGCACGTGCTGGCAAGGCCTGAGCGTTTCACCGGAATCACAGCTTCACGATCAATCGCACACTCTTTCTACACACGCAGAGACAATATCATGAGCAACACTGCAGAGCAGGTCCTGACAGTCACGGCAGCCGCGGAAGCACGCCGCTCGATCCGCAAGTACGAGCCGACGCCGATTCCGCGCGCGCACCTCGAAGAGATCATTCGCGTCACTGGCCTCGCCCCGTCGCCGTGGAACGTGCAGCCGTGGCGCTTCGTGATCGTCGAAGATGCCGCGACGAAGCTCAAGCTGCAGGAAGCCGCCTACGGCCAGACGCAGGTTGGCAGCGCACCGGCTGTGATCGTGATGTACTCCGACATGACCGACGCGCTCAATACGATCGAGGAGACGGTGCATCCAGGCATGAAGGGCCCCGCCGGCGACAAGGCCGCGGCTGACATTCGCGCCACGTTCGCCGGATTCAGCGATGCCGATCGCGCCGCTTGGGGCTTTGCAGAAAGCAACATCGCACTTGGCTACCTGTTGCTCACCGCACAGGCGCATGGATACAGCACCAGCCCGATGCTCGGCTTCGTGCCGGACAAGGTGAAGGAATTGCTTGGCCTGCCGGCTGACTCGCGCTTGCCGGCGATCGTCGCCATCGGCACCGGCGCCGAGGAAGGTTTCCCGCATCACCGTCACGCCGTCGAGCGCATCGCTCGCTTCGTGTGATGTGAACGTCGCTGCAACGGGTGGCGGCAGGTGTTCGCCACCCGGTTGCGGCAACATGGCGCGTGTTCATCGCGCCGCGTGGACTGTCGACCTCGACACTCCACCAGGAGGAAGTTCGTATGTACCGCACGACTGGACTGCACCACCTCACCGCAATCGCGAGTGATCCGCAGCGCAATCTCGATTTCTACGCCGGCACGCTGGGGCTGCGTTTCGTCAAGCAGACCGTGAATTTCGACGATCCCGGCACGTACCACCTGTATTACGGCGATGCCACTGGGCGCCCCGGCAGCATCCTCACGTTCTTCCCGTGGCCGAACGCACGCCGGGGTCGCATTGGTGCTGGTCAGGTCGCGGAAACGCAGCTGGCGATTCCGACGTCAGCGCTGGCATTCTGGATTCAGCGCCTCACCGAACACCAGATCGCGTTTCAGGGGCCGACCCGTCGCTTCGACGGCGAGACGGCGCTAACCTTCACCGACCACGACGGCTTGCCGTTGGCACTGGTCGCGACCGATGCGGCCGCAGCGCAGCCAGGGTGGGGTGGTGCCGATGGTGTGCCTGAAGCGATGAGTATTCGCGGCATGCATGCAGTCACGCTCTGGGTACATCGCCTGACGGAAACGGCGGCTGTGCTGACCGGCTCACTCGGCTTCCGTGAAGTCGGTCGAGGCAACGAGGTGACCCGTTTTGCCGTCGAGGATGGCGCGCCGGGGACGCTGGTTGATGTGCGTGAATTGCCGACCGGCCCTGGTGGAATGCTCGGCGCTGGCACCGTACACCACATCGCCTTCCGCGCCGCTGATGACGAGACGGAGTTCGGTTTGCGCACGCAGGTGACCGCGTCGGGCCTGCCGATCACCGAACAGATCGACCGCACGTATTTCCGCTCGATGTATTTTCGCGAGCCGGGGCATGTCTTGTTCGAGCTGGCGACGGATGCACCGGGCTTCGGTGTGGATGAAAGCGAGACCGAACTGGGCACGCACCTGATGTTGCCGTCGCAGCATGAACACCTGCGAGATGTGCTCACAGCACGACTCGTCCCCTTGCACCTTCCTCGAACCGCGGTCGCGTCATGAGCACGTCGTCTTCACTCAGCTTCACGCATGTGCACGTGCCGCCGGCCGCGGATTCGACCGACCAGCGCACCATCCTGCTGCTGCATGGCACTGGCGGCAACGAGCGCGACCTGCTCGATGTCGGCGCGCGTGTGGCGCCGGGCGCGCGCTTGCTCGGTGTGCGTGGACAGGTGCTGGAGTCGGGCATGCCGCGGTTCTTCCGTCGGCTGGCCGAGGGGGTGTTCGATGAGGCCGATCTTGTGCGGCGTGCTGGGGATCTCGCGGCGTTCGTAGCGGAGGCCGCGGCCGCGTACGGGTTCGACGCAAGCAAGGTGGTGGCGCTGGGCTTTTCGAACGGCGCCAACATCGGTGCGGCGCTGTTGCTCCTGCATCCGGATGTGCTTGCCGGTGGAGCGTTGATTCGCGCCATGGTTCCGCTGGTCCCGGCGACGCTGCCGGCACTGGCGGGCAAGCAGGTGCTGATGGTGGAGGGGGAGTTCGATCCGCTCATCCCGCGGTCGAACGCCGATCAGCTGGCCGGCATGTTCACGAGTGCCGGTGCGTCGGTCACGGTTGACTGGCAGCCGACTGGCCATGGCCTGACTGCCGCTGATGTCGAGATCGTCCGCGGGTGGATGGCGACGACGCGATAGCGTCGCACGAATGGAGAGGGCGGAGACGCGGGTTTATCTTGGGGTGTGCAGCCCTGGCTTCCGTTCGTTCCGCTGGCAATCGTTGCCGCGCTCCTGCGCCCCGTGGTGCAGAAGCCGTCGGCAGTCGTCGCGCCGCCAAGCGCGCAGCGAGGGCTGGCGTTGCTACAGCATTTCAACGACAGCCTGCCGCGGTCTGGCGGCAATGCATTGCGCTGTACCAGCTGCCATCTCGACGATGGTCGTCGTGGCAGTGCGATGCCGTGGATCGGTGTGACTGCGCGGTTCCCGAAATACCGCGCCCGCAAAGGCAGCATCGAGACTATCGAGCAGCGCGTGAACGAGTGTGTGGCCCGGAGTCTTGCGGGTCGTATGCTTCGCGAGTCCGGCAAGGACATGCGCGATATCGTCGCGTATCTCGATTCCTTGCGGGTCGATGCGTTGCCCGTTCGTCCGGATACGGTGCGACTGGCGGGTGACACGGTGCGAGGTGCTCGCGCCTACACCGCGACCTGCGCGCGCTGCCACGGTGCGAGCGGCGCTGGCAGTATCGCGCCGGCCGTGTACGGTGTGCGCAGCTATTCGATCGGGGCGGGCCTCGCGCGGCAGAACGTGCTGGCGACGTTCCTGCGATGGAACATGCCGTACGATCAACCAGGAACGCTGGCTCCACAGGCGGCGGCCGACATTGCAGCGTTCGTGTTGCGGCAGCCGCGCCAGGATCATCCAGGCAAAGCGCGTGACTGGCCAAAGGGCGACCCGCCTGGCGACGTTGCCTACGCCACCGACGCAGCCCGGGCACTCGGCCGCCCGATGCCGCCCGCCCGCCCATTGCTTCGCCGTCGCGTTCCACCACTGCCTGCCCGCTGATCCAGATGCGCCTTCAACTTCTCGCCGTCGACTCGTTCGCTACTGCGCCGGTTTCGATGCCAGCGATTTTCAGCCGGAGTCGCTGATGGCGCGCGGTGGTGCAGCATCGGACGCCGGTGACGACGAATCCACGCCGCCAGGCAAGGTGCGCCTCGACAAGTGGCTATGGGCTGCCCGGTTCTTCAAGACGCGGGCGTTGGCGGTCGAGGCCATCGATGGCGGCAAGGTCTCGGTCAATGACGAGCGACCGAAGCGTGCGAAGCTGGTGCAGGCCGGCGACGAGGTCACCGTGCGTATCGGGCCGTATCAGCACATCCTGATCGTGCGCGATGTCAGTGGTCGGCGCGGCTCCGCCGCTGTTGCAGCCGCCCTGTTCGAGGAGACGCCGGGCAGCATCGCCGCGCGTGCGCTGGTCGCGGCCCAGTACAAAAGTGCCGCCATGACCTTTGCCTTTCAGGAAGGGAAGCCGAGCAAGAAGGAACGGCGCGCGATCGACAAGGTGCGCGATCGTCGCTGAGCCGCGATTGGCGCGATGCGGTGCGAGGCGCGATGCTGAGGGAACCGTGAATAGGCAGCATCGGTAACATCATGCGATTGATTCCCTGATATCATTGAACTCTGCACCAGAACTGCTGAAATTGTTGGGGATTCAGCCATTCGCTCACGATCCAATCGCCCATGGCGTTCGTCCTTAGCAGAACAGTCAACGAACTCGTCGCCCGCACCTTCGGTCTGGAGATCGAACCGCGGCGCTGGGACCCCGGCTTCATCGGCGCCGCACCCAGCATCGGTGATGTGGCCGCGCTCGCGAACGACATCGAAGCGGTTGGGAAACAAGGGGAACTGAGCTACCTCCGTCGCACCCTTGGCCGCGAAGAGTTCGAGCGGCTGCTGTGCGACGGTGCGGTACCGATCGTCCTCCTGCCAGAACGCAGCGGCACAGAGCTCGAGGCGTTGGTGGTGGTGAAGGCCAAGGGCGGCAAGACGCTCACGATTGCACCAGTCTCGCAGCGTGGGCTGGCACCGGAGTACACCGACTCGATCGAGGCGGTCTGGACGCGCCTCGCCTCGCGCGTGGTTTACGCGTTGGTGCCGGTGCGACTGACGCCAGTGCTCAGCGATCGCGGTGATGGGCTGATTCACGTCGAGCCGCACGAACACCTGACCCCCTGGGCACGGCTGCGCCAGCTGTTGCACTCGGAACGGCGCGACATCGAGTTGATCTATCTTTACGCGGTGCTGGTAGGCCTGTTTGGCCTCACCGTGCCGCTGGCCGTGCAGGGCATTACGCAGCTGGTGCAGGGTGGCCTCGTGCTGCAGCCCGTCGTGCTGCTGATCATCTTCGCCATCGTCGGGACGCTCGCCACCGGCATCATCCAGCTGCTGCAGGAATCGGTGGTGGAAACGATTCAGCAGCGCATCTTTGCGCGCCTCGCATTCGAGTTTGCGTACCTCGTGCCGCGCGTTCGCTTCGAGGCGGCGCAGTCGTCTAACCTGCCGCTGCAGATGAACCGCTTCTTCGAGGCGGTGTTGATCCAGAAGGCGATGGCGAAGCTGCTGCTCGACGTGCCGACGGCCACGTTGCAGGTGCTCTTCGGCGTCGCGCTGCTCTCTTTCTACAACCCAAGCTTCATCGTCTTCGCCCTCGTGCTCATCGGCGGCGTGTACGCGATCTTCGCGCTCACGTTTCCGCGCGGTCTCGAGACGAGCATCATGGAGTCGAAGTTCAAGTACAACGTGCTCGAGTGGCTGCAAGCCATGGCTCGCTCGATCGCGGCCTTCAAGTTCTCGACCCGCTCCACGCTGCCGCTCGAGATCATGGACGGGCACGTGGCGAACTATCTCAAGTACCGCCGCAAGCACTTCAAGGTGCTCGTCACGCAGTCGATGAGCATGATCGTCTTCAAGACGTTGCTCACTGGCGCGTTGCTCATTCTTGGCACCACGCTGGTGGTGGACCGGTCATTGACGCTGGGCCAGTTCGTGGCGGCCGAGCTGGTGATCGTGACGGTGCTAGCCGGCGTCGAGAAGCTGATCCGGTCACTGGCCACCATCTACGACGTGCTGACCTCGGTGGACAAGGTTGGGCATGTGATGGACCTGCCGGTGGAGGAAATTCACGGCCTGCAGCTCCCCGAATCACAGACCGGTCTCGCCATCCTCGCACGCGGGCTGACGTTTACCTACCCAGACCAATCGTCGCCGACGCTGGCCAACATCGACCTCGACATCCGGCCCGGCGAGCGCATCGCAATCACCGGCGTGGACGGCAGCGGCCAGACGACACTGCTGCGGGTGCTGGGCGCGATTCACGATGGCTTCGAAGGGACGCTCTCATACGACGGCGTGACCCTGCGCAGCATGAACCGCGCGGCGTTGCGTGAGCAGATCGGCCAGGTGCTGTCGACCACCGACCTGTTCGATGGCACCATCGAGGACAACATCAGCGTCGGTCGCCGATTCGTGGATCGCGCGGCGGTGCTGAAGGCGCTGCGTGACGTGGATGTGGACGATGTGGTGCAGTCGATGCCGAACGGCATCCAGACCACCATCACCAACGGCGGCTCCAACCTCTCGGCGGCGGTCGCGAGCAAGCTGCTGGTGGCGCAGGGTATCGTCGGTCGCCCTCGCTTGCTGTTGCTGGACGACTTCTTCCAGAATCTGGACGACGATTATCGCACGCGGCTGATTCGCCTGCTGCTCGATCGTGCCACGCCACACACAGTGATCGCCGTCTCGCACGACCCGGAGTTCCTCGCGGCCTGTGACCTGATCATCGTGATGGAGGGCGGCCGCATCAAGGAGCAGGGGACGTATGCGGAACTCGCGCCGAAACTCGGCCGCGCCGCGGTGCACGGTCTCTCTGTTCCGGTGAAGTGATCATGGCCACTCCCAAGCAGTCAGAGACCGACGTGCTCTCGGAGCACGAGTACCTCGAATCGGCGCGCCTGCTGGTCACTCCACAGTCGCATCGGCTCTTCTTCCGCATCGTGCTCGGCACGATCGCGGTGGCCATTCTCGCGATGTTCCTGCCCTGGCAGCAGTTCGTCGAGGGGAAGGGAGAGGTGACCGCGTTCTCGCCTAGTGATCGGCCGCAGGTGGTGCCGTCCACCATCGGCGGACGGATCGTGGAGTGGTACGTCCAGGAAGGACAGGTGGTGACCGCGGGCCAGCCGTTGCTGCGCATCGCAGAAGTGAAGGATGACTACCTCGATCCGCGCACGATCGATCGCTACAACGAGCAGCTGTCGGGCAAGTCAGCCGCCGTGTCGTCCAAGCGTGACAAGGTGCGACAGCTGGCGACCCAGATCTCGCTGATGGAGCAGAATCGTACGCTCAGCGAACAGAAGGCGCGCACCAAGGTGGCGCAGTATGACGCTGAAGTGCGGGCCGCCCTGATCGATTCCTCCACGGCGCTGGTGCAGCTGCAGCGGCAGCAGACGCTCTTCGACCAGGAGCTGACGCGGCTCACCGACCTGGAGAATGCGCGGGTCAAGTACCAGAACGCGATCGCGAAGTTGCAGGAGAAGCGCCAGACACTGCAAGCCGCGCAGATCGAGCTCAGTGCCGTGGCCATCGATTACGGCGAGAAGATCGCGAAGGCGCGTTCTGACCAGGCGGCGACGATGGCAGAAGTCGGCGAAGGCTCCGCCGATGTCGCCAAGCTGCGGCAGAACGTGCAGAACCTCGAGATTCGCAACGGCTTCTACATCATCCGGGCGCCGCAGAATGGCACCGTGGTTCGCGCTGCGCGCGCCGGTATCGGCGAACAGCTAAAGGAAGGCGAAACGGTCGTCACGATCATGCCGGCCGATGCGCAGCAGGCGGTGGCGCTGATGGTCAAGCCGATGGATGTGCCGCTGCTCAGCGTGGGACGCAAGGTGCGACTGCAGTTCGACGGCTGGCCGGCGCTGCAGTTCTCCGGCTGGCCGAGCGTCAGCGTCGGCACCTTTGGCGGGACAGTGGCGGTGATCGACCGCGTGCCCGGGGCGACGGGGAACTTCCGCGTGCTCGTGACCCCCGATACCACGCAGGAGAAGTGGCCGCGTCAGCTGCGACTGGGCTCCGGCGTGCTGGGCTGGGCGATGCTCGACAACGTGCGCGTCGGCTTCGAAATCTGGCGTCGCATCAACGGCTTCCCGCCGTCGCTGCGCAACGCGAGCGGTGAAGGCTTTGGCGCCGACGACAAGGGCGCGAAGAAGTGAATCCGTTGGGGCAGGGGAGTCGTGTTGCCGTCGGCCGCGTGATCTCGGCCGTACTGGTCATCGTCTGTGGCGCGCCGGCAATCAATGCGCAGGCAACGCCACGACGGGGCCTGCCGGCGGTCACCGACAGTGTGCGGATGCTGCCAGGCACACCGCTCACCTTCGACAGCTTCTTCGAGCTCGTGAGCCGCAATCACCCTGTCGCGCGGCAGGCACGACTGATCGCCAGCGGTGCCGATGGCGACGTGACGGCGGCGTACGGCAACTTCGAGCCGAAGGTCGAAGCCTCGTGGGAGACGAAGCGCTTTCAGAGTTCGACGCCCGGGACGCAGACGCTTTACTGGAACTACGCAGACATCGCGCTCAAGATCCCGACGCCGTTCGGTGCCGACTTCAAGGTCGGCTACGAACGTGCGTCAGGACGCTACATCAACCCGCAGTACACCACGCCGAGCAACGGGCTGTACACGGCGGGGTTCTCGATCCCGCTGGGGCAGCGCATCCTGACCGATGAGCGTCGCACCGCGCTGCGTGTTGCCCGTGCGCTGCGCGACGTGGCACAGGCGGAGCGCGCGGGTGTCACGAACAAGCTCCTCTTCTCGGCCGCCAAGTCGTACGCGGAGTGGTATTCGACGGCGCTCCAGCTGCAGGTGATCCGCGAAGGCGTGCGGCTGGCCGATGAGCGCTATACGGCCATCACGCGCCGCGTACGCGCGGGCGACGCCGCAGGCATCGACAGCATCGAGGCGGCGGCCGAGCTCAATCGCCGCCGCGCGCAGTTGGCGGGCGCGGACCAGAACTACTTCGCAGCCTCCCTCGACCTCACGTCGTATCTCTGGGACAGTCGCGGTGCGCCGCAGGACCTGCAGCCGAATTCGGTGCCGAGTGACTCCGGCCTTGGTCGCGTGGTGCTCGATTCGGCCTCCGTGCCCTCGCTCCTCGCGCGCGTGATGGCCCTGCACCCGGACGTGCGAAAAGCCGAGGGCAAGGTGGCGCAGGCGGCTGCCGAGCGATCGTTGGCGCGTCAGGCCATCATTCCGCTCGCCAGTGCTGACCTGTATGCATTGCGCGCGCAGGGCGGCAGCTTCGATGTCGGTGATGCGATCGCGCGTGAGGGCAACTACAAGGGCGCACTCAACTTTTCGTCACCGCTCTTGTTCTTCAAGGAGCGCGGCAAGTTCCAGAGCACCGACGCCAAGTTCGATCGGGCACAACTCGAGGCCACCGAAGCCCGCCGCGACGTAGTGCTGCTCGTGCGCACCGCCATCAACGACCTGTCGCAGTACGAGGTGCAACTCGCGCTGCAGCGCGATGCCGTGCGTCTGTTCCGGATTCTCAGTGCCGGTGAGCGTGCGCGATTCGAGGCGGGGGAGAGCAACCTCTTTCTCGTCAACACACGCGAACGCCAGGTGCTGGATGAAGAACTGAAGTACGTCGCACTGCAGGCCAAGTACCTCGCGGCGCGTGCGGCCCTTGCCGTGGCGGCGGGAGCCCCGGGACGGCTGCCGGAATTGCGCTGATCGCTGGCCGTCTCACGAGCACTGAAACATGGTGGGGGCAGTCGCGTACTTGAGAGAGTCGCGCCAATCACCAGAGAGACTCCCCCATGTCACCGCTTGCCCTCATCCGCGCCTCGATCGCTGCACTCGCGCTGGTCACTGCCACGCTTCCCGCGCAGGCACAAGCGCCGGTCATCCCACCGATTGGTGGCGGCATTCGTCTGACAGTCGCGCAACCGATCGGCGAATTCAAGAACTACGTCAACAGCGGCTTCGGCATTGCTGGTGATTTCCGCTGGTTCCCGGCTGACCAGCACGTCGTATCGCTGCGTGCAGACGCTGGCTTCCTCATCTACGGCCGCCAGACAACGCGCGAGTGCTTTGGATCCAGCTGCCGCATTCAGGTCGACATCACGACATCGAACAACATCTTTTCCGGCCTCGTCGGCCCTGAACTGCAGGTGCCCAGCGGACCGATTCGGCCCTACGTGAACGCGATGGCCGGGTGGACGGTGTTCTGGACGCAGTCATCCGCCGATGGACAGGACGGCGGCGAGGATGTCTTCCCGACGACGAACCTGAAGGACAACCTGTTCACGTCGGCGATCGGCGGCGGCGTGCGCATTCCGATGGGTGACAAGGTCAGTCTCGATTTCAACGCGCGCCGTAATTTCAACGGGCGGGCCCGCTACCTCACCCGTGACAGCTTCGGCGACGGCACGTTGACCACGCCCCTGGTGCGCGAAAGTCAGGTCAACATGTGGACCTACTCCATCGGCGTCTCGTTCGGGCACTGACAGGCGAAGCGCACTCGGCGCCTGCGCATCCGGAGCGCCGGGGCGTGCATCGGGTCACTCGTCGCGGGTGACCCGCTTTCGTTGCTGCTTCACTTCACTGCGCAGAGACTTCGTCTCCAGCCGCTTCGTCTTCGACGCCTTGGTCGGCTTGGTCGCGCGGCGCACCTTCGGCACCACCAGCGCACTCTTCACCATCGCGACCAGTCGGGCTTCCGCCGCCACGCGATTTTGCAGCTGACTGCGATGTTCGCTCGCCGTGAGGCGAATCCAGCCGTCGCCATCGAGCTTGGTCGCGAGTGCCGTGAGCACCCGCTCGCGCTGCACCTCACTCAGGGCGACTGACGTGCCAGGTTGCCAGCGCAGCTCGATCTTGGTGGAGCTGGTGTTGACGTTCTGGCCGCCGGGCCCACCGCTGCGCATTGCCTTCACATCCAGCTCCGTGCGCGGAATGCGCACGTGACCGTTGACGATCAACACATCGCGTGGCCCTTCGTCGATGTCACGAGCCACGTTCAGCCACTGCATCGCAGGCACGGACGGCGTTCGTGATGCGCGCGACATCCACCGCAGAGGGCGGAGTGAAGATCGCCACGTAGCCATCCACACCAAGATCGTGGAAGCTCTGCTGTCGGTATCCGACAGCCTCCATTTCGCACTTCAGCAGTGCGGGCGGCGTGCCATGCTGGTCGGTGCGGCGATTCATGTCGAGGATCGCGATCCGCGCCCCGGGTCGCAGCGCCGGCACGAGGTTCGCCAGCAAGCCGAACGGCTGCTCGATTTCGTGGTACATGTGGATCATCGTCGCCACGTCGAGCGAGTTCTTCGGCAAGCGTGGATCGTGTGGGTCGCCGAGCGCCAGTCGCACGTTCGTCAATTCGTCACGGTCGACGCGCTCGCGCAGGTAACGCAGGTACCGCGGCATGATGTCTTCACCGTACACGAGGCCCGTGTCGCCCACTCGCCGCGCCATGCGTGCCACGTAGTAGCCGCTGCCGGCGCCGATGTCGGCCACCGACATGCCGGGCCGCAGTCCGAGCAGCGCCATCACGGTATCGGCTTCGTGGGCCGCGTCACGGGTTGCTTCGTCGCTCCACTGCGGCGAGACGATGCTCGAGATCGGACGGCGCGGTGCCGGGAAGTCGGAGGCCGGCAGCCCTGGTGGTGCGAGCGGGATGACCGTGCCGGTATCACGTGGCCAGCGTGCCGCCGTCGCGGTGCGCGCGGAGGTGTCCGTGGTCACACCGGCAGCGCTCGCGCCGGGAATGCGATCGTCGCGACCGCACCCCATGGCGAGGGAAAGCAAGGAAAGGGCTGTCAGCAGGCGCATGGAGAAATAACGCAGAGATAACGCAGAAATCGCAGTGGGCGGCATGGTCGCGAGGCAACGGCGGTGCGCGGTTGCGCCTCGCTGACTAACGACCGGCCACGGGCACCCGGTTCACGCGAACGGCTGCGACGCGGCGGCCATCCATGGCCACCACTTCCAATTCGCAGCCGGGAATTGTCACTCGGTCACCCACTCGCGGCAGGCGCCCCAGCGCATTGAACACATAGCCGCCAAGAGTGGTCCAGTCCCCCTCGGGGACGAGCACCTTGTAGTCCGAGCGCACGTCGATCAACGACAACGATCCCGCGAGCTCCAGCACGCCGTCGGTCTCGAGGGCTTCGCGGGCTGCGGCATCGTATTCATCGGCGATGTCACCCACCACTTCCTCGACCAGGTCTTCCATCGTGATGATGCCGGCGGTGCCGCCGTATTCGTCCAGTACCACTGCCATGTGCGCCCGCGTCTTGCGCAAGTCGTCCAGCACCCGCTCGGCCGGCCGCGAATCGGGAATGAAGAGCGGGGCGCGTATGAACTGCTTGATCGTGAACGGACCCTGGTGCAACCAGAGGTCCTTGGCCAAGAACACACCGACGATGTCATCCAGCGAGTCGCCGATCACCGGATAACGCGAATACCGCTCCGATCGGAGGATCGCCCAGACCTCGGCCTCGGTGGCATCGAGCGGAATGGCGGCGACTTCGGTGCGAGGGCGCATCACGTCGCGCGCCTTCTTTTCATGAAAGTCGAAGACACCGGCCAGCATCATGCTGTCGGTTTCATTCAGCGTGCCCTGCGCGCGGGCCTGCATCACCAGCAGGCGCAGTTCGTCGGCGCTATGCACGCTCGAGTGGCCAGCGCCCGCTGGATCCACACCCACGACCTTCAGCAGTGCGTTCGCCACCGAGTTGAGCATCGTGATGAACGGGCTCATCACGCGTGAGAAGAGCATCAGCGGACGCGCGAGGTACATGCTCACGCGCTCGGGAGCGACCAGCGCGATCGACTTCGGGGCCAGCTCGCCAAGCACGATGTGCAGGAACGTGATCACGAGGAATGCGGTCGCCACCCCTGCCGTGGTGTGCGCGATACCCGGCTGTGCATGTACGCCGATCAGGGCCAGTCCGCGATCGACGAGGGTCGCCAACGCGGGTTCGCCGATCCATCCCAGCGCCAGCGATGCCAGCGTGATGCCGAGCTGCGTGCCCGAGATGTAGCGATCGAGGTTCGTGAGCGCGTCCTGCACCGCCTTCGCGCCGCTGACACCTTCCTGCGCGAGCTGGTCGATCCGGCTGCGCCGCGAGCCGACCAGCGCGAACTCTGCCGCCACGAAGAAGGCATTCATCAGCACCAGAAACAGCACACCGAGGAGCCGCAGCCCCACGCCCGCTTCGGGAAGGTTCACGCCGCCACTCCCTGTGCCGGTGACGACGGTGTCACATTGTCGGCATCCATGCAGAATTCACCACGCAATACGGCGCAGGCGCTGACACCGATCGCGCGCCTACGGGCCATTCTCGATCCGCGGCGCGCGCTGTTGTGGGTGTACGCGATCCGCACCGTACTCGCGGTGGCGTTGATCGTGGTGTTGCCGCAGTTGGCGGTCGGGCAGACTGCCACCGCCGTCAGGCTGGTACAGGCTGCCGCCATCATGGCATTCGCCGTCACGGGAATTTCGCTCATTGCGGTGGAAATGTACCGCGCGCCGGCGAGTCGCGGGTTCCTGCTCTGGCAAGCCGTCACGGATATCGCCCTCATCACGGCGCTGGTGCACGTCACCAACGGCAGCGAATCGCAATTCGCGGCCCTCTACATCCTCGTCATCGCCTACTCGGCGCTGCTCATTCCGCGCAGCGGCGGCCTGATCGCGGCACTGCTGGTGTGCGCGTTCTACTTCACGGACATCGTCGTCACGCGCGATTTCGTGCTCGACTCGACCGCCTGGCTGCAGATGGGCAACTTCGCCACTGTGGCCGTCGGGACGGGGTATGTCAGCGCGAGGCTGCGCGAGGTGGGGTCGGGGTCGGAACTGCTCGCGGAAACGTTGCGGCGAGAACGCCTGCAGGCGTCGGACGTGCTCGACAACATTCGAAGCGGGGTCCTGACGCTCGACGCCCGCGGCACGCTGCAGTACGCCAATCAGGCGGCCAGCGCGTTGCTGGGACTCGAACTGACACCGTATATCGGGCGGCAGGTGCGTACCGAGCTCGAGCGGGAGGCGCCTGGGCTGGTGCTGGCACTGGAACGTTCGATCCGGACTCGGACGCGCACCTCACGTGCCGAGGCGCTGGTGACGGTGGACGGGCGCGAGCTGCAGCTCGGCATCACGGTGACCTACCTCAGGGGCGAGGCAGAGAACGACGCCGGCAGCGCGACGGCGATCTTCTCGGACATATCGGACCAGAAGCGGCTCGAGGACCTGCACGTTCGCGCCGGCCAGCTGGAGGCGGTGTCGGAGCTGGCGGCCAGCCTCGCACACGAGATCAAGAATCCGCTGGCGTCGATCCGCAGTGCGGTGGAGCAGCTGGGCCGCATGCCTTCGGCCGACGAGGACACCGGATCACTGACGCGACTGGTGGTGCGGGAGAGTGATCGACTGGCGCGACTCCTGACCGAATTCCTCGACTTCGCGCGTGTGCGTGTGACGCGGGTCACCCCACTCGACCTGGCTGGTCTGGTGCGCGATACGATGAACCTCGTCGCGGCGCACCCGGATCGTCTCCCGACCACCGAACTGGTTTTCGATGCGGAGCCGGAGGTCCAGATGGTGGACGGCGACTCGGACCTGCTGCACCGGGCGGTGTTCAACCTGGTGTTGAATGCGGCGCAGGCGCTGGGCGAGGGCGGCGTCGTGCGTGTGTCGCTGCGGCCGGCGACCCCGGATACGGTGCCAGGCGGCGTGTTGCCAGAGTCCGGCGCCGTGCGGCTGGTGATCGAGGACAATGGTCCCGGGATGCCGGCCGATGTTCGAGATCGGATCTTCACCCCATTCTTCACTACCAAGCCGCGCGGAAGCGGACTCGGCCTTCCGGTGGTCCATCGCGCCATCGACGCGCACCGTGGCGTCGTGCTGGTTGACTCGTCACCGGGCAGCGGCACCCGCTTCACGATCATCCTTCCCCGCACCCAGTCAGAGAACGGAGCTCCTGCGTGAGTAATCGATCCTCGCCGACCGTCCTCGTCATCGATGACGAAGCCGGCATCCTCGAGACGTTGCGAATCCTCCTCAAGAACGAGGGATTCACACCGATCACGGCGCTTGGCGGCAAGGCGGGACTCGATGCGCTCGAGACATCGACGCCCGACATCGTGCTGTCCGACATCCGCATGCCGACAATTTCCGGCATCGAGGTGCTGGCCGCAGTGAAGGCCCGCGATCCACAGCTGCCGGTGGTGCTGATGACCGCGCAGGCCTCGATGCAGAGTGCGATCCAGGCGGTGAATGAAGGGGCGTTCTACTACATCCAGAAGCCGTTTCGCAACGACGAACTGGTGGCGATCCTGCGTCGCGCGGCGGAGCACCGGCAGCTGAAGATCGAGAACGTGACGCTGAAGCAGGAGATCCAGCGGCGTGATCGCAGCACGGCCGGAGCGCGGCCGACGGGCAACAGTCGCAGTTGGCTCAAGGTGCTCGAGATGGTGGAGACGGTGGCGCCGACGGATTCGACGGTGCTGATCACCGGCGAGTCGGGGACGGGCAAGGAAGTGATTGCACGCTACCTGCACGACCTCTCGCCGCGCAGCGACAACAGCTTCATGTCGATCAACTGTGGTGCGCTGCCGGAATCACTGCTCGAGAGTGAACTGTTCGGGCATGTGAAGGGGTCGTTCACCGGCGCCGTGAAGGACCGCGCTGGGCTCTTCACCGCGGCCAACAAGGGCACGTTCTTCCTCGACGAAATCGGTGAGACGACTCCTGCCACGCAGGTGAAGTTGTTGCGTGTGCTGCAGCAGCGGGAAGTGATTCCGGTTGGTGGCACGGAGTCACAGCCGATCGATGTGCGCATGATCGCTGCGACCAATCGTGACCTCGAGGACGAGATCAAGCGCGGCAGCTTTCGCGGTGACCTGTTCTATCGCCTCAACGTGATCGCGATTCACCTGCCACCGCTGCGTGATCGTCGCGACGACATCTCGGTGTTGGCGACGAAGTTCCTTGCACGGGTGGGCGGCACGCGCCACGAGAATCCCCTCACGTTGACCAGCGACGCGCTGGATGCGATGCAGGCCTACGACTGGCCGGGCAATGTGCGCGAGTTGGAGAACGCGATGGAGCGCGCGGTGATCCTCACGACGGGAGACGCGATCGATGTCGAGGCGCTTCCGGAGCGTGTGACGGCCCGTCGAGTGGAGCCGCTGGTGGCGGAGCGTGCGATCGTGAACCCGACACTCGACGCGATCGAGCGGGCGTACATCATGTGGGTGTTGCAGAGCGAAGGGGGCAACAAGTCTCGCGCGGCGTCCACGCTGGGGATCGATGCCAGCACGCTGTACCGGAAGCTGGCGCGCTACGAGACGGACGCCTGATCTCTTCCAGTGCGCGTGGCAATCGATGGATGATATCCGCGCTGGATTGGGTAGGTCGCGGAATGACGCGGGTGTGACTCTGGGGGCGTGCGCCACGTATCAGGCGATGGCGCCGTTCACCCTGGAGAGGAGGGCGCCATGTGCGCATCGCGTCAACGGCAGCGCGTGTCGGGATTCACGCTCATCGAACTGCTGATCGTCGTCGTCATCATCGGGATCCTGGCCGCCATTGCGATCCCGAAGTTCAACAACACCAAGCGTCGAGCGAACCGGTCGGCCGGTATTGCCGACCTCCGCAACCTCGCGACCGCCCAGGAAGGCTTCTACGCCGACAGCGATCGGTATGGCGCCCTGACCGATACTGCGGTGATGCGGTTCTCGCTCAGTCGCGGCAATACCGGGCTGGCGATCACGCTGGCGGGCGCGCCCGTGGGGTCGAGCGGGTGGAATGCCGTGCTGGCGGTGCCCGGAAGCAGTTCCTGCGGGATTTTCGTCGGTGCGGCTCCGGCGCCGACCGGGATGCCTGGCGGGACGCCGGATGGGGTGCCGGTCTGCTGGCCATGAGGGCCTGACGGCAAACGCTTGGCTGGGGTGCTGGAATTCGCAGAACGCCATGAGCGTGGCGAAAAGCAGTGGGCCATGGTCGAGTCCGGCGTGTGTCTCGAATCACAAGTCGTTATTTGACAACACTTTGCGGATTGCAACGGTCGCGGCAAAGCCCTTGCCTTAATGGTGGCCGAGCCGGCTGGCAGTGTGCCACACCGGTGACCGGTCTCCCACTATGGAGTTGTGCATGCGACGCAGCATGAAGAAGGGCTTCACCCTGATCGAACTCTTGATCGTCGTGGTCATCATCGGCATCCTGGCTGCCGTCGCGATCCCGAAGTTCTCGAACACCAAGCAGCGCGCTTCGCGTTCGGCCGGTATCGCCGACATGCGTAACCTCGCCACCGCGCAGGAAGGCTTCTTCGCCGACTCCAGCCGTTATGCCGCCATCGCGGACACCGGCACGGGCACTGGCAAGATGAACTTCACGCCGTCGAACGGAAACACCGCCCTGACGCTGGTCGCCACGGCGACGGGCTGGAGCGGCATGGTGACGATCCCGGGCGCTCAGAAGTGCGGTATCTTCAGCGGCACCGCCGCACGCCCGACGGGCATGCCGGCAACGAACCCGGACGGCGTCCCGGTTTGCTGGTAATCGCTTGACCAGCTGACTTCGGTCGGCTGACCACTGGCCCGGCGTGCTTCGGCACGCCGGGCCAGTGTCGTTCTGGCTAGTGCGGCGATTTGCAAGTGATCATGCAGGATGCGAGAGCAAACGGTCGTGTACTCGAGGTCGCTAAACGCGCAAGTGATTGTGTTCCAGACGGTTGTCGCATCAGGAAAGCTCGGCAAATCTCTTGCTCAACTCCCCCGACGAGTCCGGCTGCCCTCTGCAGCCTGGGCGGCAACAGTCAACCAACTCTGACGGAGGACATCCATGCGACGCAGCATGAAGAAGGGCTTCACCCTGATCGAACTCTTGATCGTGGTTGTGATCATCGGCATCCTCGCCGCGGTAGCGATTCCGAAGTTCTCGAACACCAAGCAGCGTGCTTCGCGTTCGGCTGGTATCGCCGACATGCGCAACCTCGCCACCGCCCAGGAAGGCTTCTTCGCCGACTCCAGCCGGTATGCCGCCATCGCGGACACCGGTACTGGTGCTGGCAAGATGAATTTCACGCCGTCGAACGGAAACACGAACCTGACGCTGGTCGCCACGGCGACGGGTTGGAGCGGTGAGGTGACGATTCCTGGCAACCAGAAGTGCGGCATCTTCTCTGGTACGGCTGCGCGCCCGACGGGTATGCCGGCGACGAACCCGGACGGCGTGCCAGTCTGCTGGTAATCCGACGCGACACCTGATCCGGGCGATTTCGGTCGCTCGCACGACGACCCGGTGGGCTGATGCCTGCCGGGTCGTCGTCGTGTGGTGGTGCTGCTCGCTGCGGCCGGAAACATCCGTGCCGCGAAATGCCGGATCCGTCGTAAGGTGCAACGGTGGCGCGGCCACCGGGTGTCGTTACGCAATCCCTAAGTCATTGTGTGACAACGTGTTGTCGATTCTAATCCGGCTGGCCGGCGCATTGCGATAGTTCGGAATCAACTGCGCCATGCGGCGATGCGCTTCGCGTCGCTGCACTGCGTAAGACACCGACCCCACCGGACCCCCATGAAGCGCTCACCCAAGCTCGGCTTCACGCTCATCGAACTGTTGATCGTGGTCGTCATCATCGGCATTCTTGCCGCCGTCGCGATCCCGAAGTTCTCCAACACGAAGCAGCGAGCCTCACGCTCGGCCGGCATCGCCGACATGCGAAACCTGGCCACGGCACAGGAAGGCTTCTTCGCCGACTCGAGCCGCTACGCCGCGATCGCCGATACGGGTACAGCTGCCGGCAAGATGAACTTCACGCCGTCGACGGGAAACACGGCGCTGACGCTGGTTGCGACGACCACAGGCTGGAGCGGACTGGTGACGATTCCGGGCGCGCAGAAGTGCGGCATCTTCAGCGGCACCGCCGCGCGTCCAACCGGCATGCCGGCGACGAATCCGAGCGGTGTCCCGGTTTGCTGGTAAATCGCGTGCTCGTGATGTGATTCCGTTCGACCATCTCGATGGCCCCGTGCGTTCCTGCGCACGGGGCCATCGTGTTTTTGTGATACGTTTTTGTGATACACTGGTACCATGTAGCGCCGCGGCCTGCGCCACCTGCTCCCGTGCGATATGTCAGCCGCTGTTCTTACGACGTCGGCCACCGTGCGCCAACCTCGGCGCCCCTCGCATGAATCGGCGCTCACCAGCAATGCGAAATGCCGGACCTGTCGTAAGATGCAATGCCTGACATACCAGTCACGCGTTCCTCGGGTCTGCCTAACACCATGTGAATCAACACGTTACGTGCATTCAATGGTTGTGGCTGCCAGTTTGCCTTATCTCATGGCGACGCAAGCACGATGACCGCGCATGTCGCGATGGCCATCAGCATGTTGACCCGAACCGCCTACTCCCATGGAACGCACGAACAAGAAGGGCTTCACTCTGATCGAACTCCTGATCGTCGTCGTCATCATCGGCATTCTGGCGGCGGTCGCCATCCCGAAGTTCTCCAATACGAAGCAGCGTGCGAGCCGCGCCGCCGGCATCGCCGACATGCGCAACCTCGCCACCTCGCAGGAAGGCTTCTACGCCGACAGCAACCGCTACGCGGCGATCGCCGACACGGGCAGCGCCGCCGGCAAGATGAACTTCACGCCGTCGACCGGAAACACGGGCCTCACGCTCGTCGCCTCGACCACCGGCTGGAGCGCACTGATCACGATCCCAGGCGCACAGAAGTGCGGCATCTACCACGGCAGCGCCTCGGCGCCGACTGGTATGCCTGCTACGACTCCGTCGGGTGTGCCGGTCTGCTGGTAACAGCCAGACGGCATTCCTGATGGACCGCACGGCCCGGCGCCCCCATTCGCCGGGCCGTGACGCTTTTCAGGGTTGAGACGTCGAAGGCGGACACGGCGCTTCAGCACGCGACGTGCCCTCCCGACACTCCTCGGCGGTCGTTCACCCGCTGCGCGTGTTCCCCCGGAAGTTGGTCCAGGAGTGTTATGGCAGTCGCAAAGCGGCACGGCTTCACGATCATCGAGCTGCTGATTGTCGTCGTCGTCATCGGGATCCTCGCAACGCTCGCGATCCCGAAGTACGCGAACACCAAGCAGCGCGCGTCGCGCACCGCCGGCCTGGCCGACATCCATAACCTGGCCACGCAGCAAGAGTCCTTCTATTCGAACAATGGTCGATACGGGAATCTTGCCGACACGGCCGCGCTGCACTTCACGCCGAGTCCGGGCAACACGTCGCTCCTCATCACGCTGGCGGGTGCACCGGCGGGAACGACGGGTTGGAATGCGACGCTGGTGATCCCCGGCAGCCAGACCTGTGGCGTCTTCGTAGGTGCCGCGCCGCGCCCGACCGGCATGCCTGCAGGTGTTCCGGACGGCACGCCGTCCTGCTGGTGACGCCGCGCGCGCCATCGCTCCGCGTGGCCCGCCAATGTTCGATCCTCGACATCCGCCGTCCCCAGCCATCACGCGCCACCTGCCCGGCGTGAGCGCCCGGCTTTCTGTCCGCGCCTTGCGCACGGCCTCTTGTCGCTCACGTTTCCGCGCGTGACTCCTCCAATGACGCCGCGACCCGATCGCACCGTTCGAACCCCGCCGGAACGCCGAGCCTTGCAGGACGCGCTCGCATGGCCAATCGCCGCCACATTGCTGGTCGGCGCCGGAATCGTCTTCTTCCTGCCGCGTTACGTGCCACCGGCCTTCGTCGCACTCGCGGTCGGCGGCGTCTTCGCGCTGGTCACTGTGGCGCTGGTCGGCATCCTCTCCTTCGTTGTCGAGCGATGGTTGCGCCGACATGCAGCCACCCTCGCACAGGACGCCGAGCGCCAAGTGCAAACGGTGGGTGTGGCCGGACTCCCCACCGCAACCGGTGACAGTGCACTCATTCCGCTGGCATCCGCATTCGCCGACGCCGGCGCGCGCGCCGCGCTTCGCACGGCCGAGCGTGAGACGAATGACCTGCTCGCCCAGCTGGGGAACGATGCCGCCGCCGCCGCCGATCGCGCCGTGGTGACGCTGCGCGCCGCGCTGGGCGGCGAGCATGTTTCCGCCGCGGCCACCGATGCACTGGCTTCGCTCGACGATACGACGCGCGCCCTGCGCCGAGTCACGGCCCCGATTCCCGCCGCATTCGAGCCGGTTGATATCGTAGCAGAGATTCGCGGCGTCCTCGCCGCACTCCCTGCGGCGGACGCCGAGGGCATCAACGCGATCTTCGAGACCGAACGAGGGCTGGTGCTGGTCGATCGGGCGCGTCTGCGCGATCACCTTCGCGAGCTGTTGTTGCTGGCACGCATGGCATCACCCGCTGATCGCGAAGTGACGCTGCATGTCTCGCGGATCTTCCGCTCCAGTGTCGAGGAAACACCAGTGCGCCGCACGGGTGACTCCCGGCTCACCATCGTGCCACGCGCCTCGGATGATTCGTTGCGCACCTGGGTGCAACGCGCACAACCAGGGGCAGAACTGCTGTCGCTGGTGATCACTGATGCTGGCGCTACACCCGCTGCCGCCGATCAGCAGCGTGCCTTCGATGCGTTCGCGATCTCTCGTCCCGGCGATCCGCTCGGCGTGACACTCGCCACCATCCGACGCACCGTCTTCGATGCGAGAGGCACGATCTGGATCGATGGCTCGCGTGAAGGCGGCACGGCCGTGCATCTCCTGCTGCCGATCGCGGCAGGGTAGGGCCCCAGCCGCCGGCTGCTTGGTGGGAAGGTCTCGCGTGGTGTTGATGATGTGCGCACGTTTTTGCCTCACGCATCACTGAATGACGGCGGTACCATCGGCGCATCCTCATCCGGAGCGCTCGATGTCACCTGCCAACACCGCCCGCGCGGGCAATTCGCTTTGCGAGGTTCTCCTCGCGCTCGTCCTGCTCAGCGCCACCGCGGCATGGGGCATCGGTGCCACTGCGGCCGCCGAACGCGCGCTGGGCAATGCCGCCTTCGAGCGGGCCGCACAGCACCGCGCAGAGCGGGCGCTCGCCGATCTCGACGCGCTGCCATGTGACACCAGCGCAATCGCTCGCAGCGTCAGGGAGCCGCGCTGGCTGATTGCACTGAACACGCTTCGAACTGGCCATGGCTCCCGCGCGAGCGTTTCGCTCTCGAGTAGCGCACGAGCCGACTCGGTGCAGCTCAGCCGTACCCGCTGGTGCGACTGATGCGCCGCCGGCACGAGATCGAGCGCACACGCGGCGGATTCTCGCTCGCGGAATTGCTGGTGTCGTTGATACTCACACTGGTCGTCGTGAGCATTGGCGCACTCAGCGCACGACGCACCGTCGGTGGGCTCACGAAGCTCAGCACGATCGACACCCGGGCAGCCGGGATCAGCGACGCACTGCAAACCCTTTCGCGACATGTGGCGAACGCAGATCCGCAGGCTGGTGACCTGCGGTCAGTGCATGACTCGGTGCTCGACCTGATGTCCACCATCGGCGTCACCAGCGCATGCCGGGTCCGCGCCGACACCGTCGTGCTGCTCGCGCCGGCGTCCGCAGCAAGCGACGACACGCTCCCCTGGGCCGCCGTCCTGCCTCGCGCCGTCAGCATCGATGATGAACTCCGTTACTGGCACCCGCAGTCCGCGACCTGGCGCAGCTTGTCCGTGCGCGCCGTCGGCAGTGCGAGCGGTAGCTGTGGCGATTCGTTGGCGCCGATGCCGGGGACCGCCGGTCAGCGCGTGATCATCAGTGACACGCTGCCACCGACGATGGTCGGCACCGTGATTCGTGTGCTGCAACGCGAACGATGGTCGCTCGTGCGAAGCAGTGATGGGCAATGGTCGCTCTCGCAATCGACCTGGGATACGTCCACCAACGCCTTCGCTGCCTCGCAACCGCTCTACGCGCCCCTCTCGGCCCCCACCTCGAGCGACGGCGGTGGGTTCGTGGTCAGCGCGTTCGATGCCAGAGGCACTCGACTCGCCGACAGCACACTCGCCCAGGCACGAACCGTGGTCGCGCAGCTCCGCGCGCCACGACATGCACGCTTCGGCAGTTTCGTCGACTCGGTCCGGATCAATGTCGGAAGTCGCTGACCCTCACCGGCGCGCCGGAAGCGCACTCCTGCTCGCCGTCGTCATCTCGGCCGTCGTGGGGATCTGCACGATCACGCTCTGGCGTGTGGCGGCCGCCGGCCCACGATCCGTGGCGCTCGAGCGAGCACACGCCACCGCCGATGCCCTCGCCGACTCGGCGCGATTCCTGGCATTGGAACAGGTCGGCGAGGGTGCCTGGCACACGCTCGATGCTCCCGGTACGTCGCTTCGAATCGGGGGCGGAGGCGCAGGACGTGGCCGGTGGTCGGCGCAGCTCGGACGGAGCAGCTGGGAAACGCTTGTCGCCCGCGGCCTCGGAGATCAGCGGAGCGGCGTGCCGGCCGTGTCGGGGCGGTCCGACCGGCGGACCGTCATTCCCCTCGTCAGCCCGATCGACATCCCTGTGGCGGCACTCACAGGAGTCTCCAGCTGGCTCCTCGATCCGGCAGCCACGGTCGAGGTTCCGCTGCCCACAGGCCCGGAACGGACCTGCCGACCACCGGGCACCGTCGCTCCGACCCGAACCACGCCTTTCCCGACTCGGCTCGACTCCTCGGCCTTCCCGGCCGTGGATCCCGACACCGTGCGCGATTCGCTCGTCGGCGCCTACCGGCTGACCCGAGATCGAATCAGGCAGCCGTTACGGATCGTCGGAATGGTCGTGTTCGGTTCAGATGCCCGGATCGAGGCCGACCTTCGACTCTCGGGAGTGCTCATCGCACGGGGGTCCGTGCAGCCCGCCGGCGGTCGACTCGACGTGACCGGCGCGGTGCTCACTGGCGATGCGGGTGGAGGGCAATCAGGGCTCGGTCCGGGCGACCGAGTTCAGTACGACGCGTGCGCAATACGACGTGCGGTGGAACGTGTGACAAGTCCTGGTCCAACCGCGACCTGGAAACATCTGAGTCCCTTCTGACTCCGGTGCACAGTGCCGCCGACGTTACCTATTCGCCCGCCATTCGTTCCCTGTGTGCAATTCGACCCACCTGTCGAAGGCATTTCAGAGCGACGTCTCGTGCTCCGGTGCCGTGCTCACCGCCCACCCCGGTGACCCTGTTCGGGTCTCGTCACACCTGGCCCCAAATCCGATGGCGTTCTTCAAGCGACGTAAGGTCACGATCGGGCTCGATATCGGTTCAGGACTGGTCAAGATTGCCGTGATTGATCACGGCAAAGGCCTTCCGGAACTGCAACGAGTCGTCGTCGAACCAGTCCCCGCCGACGCAATCGTCGAAGGCGAAGTCATGGATCACGCGCTCGTGATCCTCGCAGTGCAGAATGCACTTGCGGCGGCATCGGCTGAGACGAAAGGCGCACACATTGTGGCCGCCGTCGGCGGTGGCAATGTCATCGTCCGCAAGGTCGTGATCGACCGCAACAAGATGAGCGAACTGCGCGAGGCCATGCAGTGGGAGGCCGAGCAGATCGTTCCCTTCGATACCAGCTCCATCGCACTCGACTATCAGGTGCTCGATCCCGACGGGGAAGGAGCCGAGATGTCGGTGCTGCTGGCTGTCGCCAAGCGCGACCTCATTGATGCGCGTGTGCAGCTGCTGCGGGATGCCGGCGTCGACCCGAAGGTGGTCGATGTCGAGGCGTTCGCCCTGCACAACGCCTTCGAATTCAATCATCCCGATGCCATGCGCGGCACGGTGGCGCTGGTCAACATCGGCAACGATGTCTGCAACGTCAGCGTGCTCGATGACGGCATCCCGATCCTGACCCGTGACAACACGGTCGGCGTTCGCCGCCTGCGCGAAGACCTGCAGCGCGATGCACGCATGACCGCCGACGACGCCGACTCGGCACTCGTCGCCGCCACCACCACGCCGGCACTCGACAACGTCGTGCATCGCCGCGGTGAAGAACTGGCGAAGGAAATCGAGCGGACCGGCACCGTCGCCCAGTCGCTGTCGCGCACCGTGCGCCCGATCCGCGAGGTCTACATCGCCGGCGGCGGCGCACGCGTGACGGGTCTCGCGGAACGCCTCGCTGGCCTGCTCCGCATCCCGGTGCGGCCCGTGAACCCATTGCTCAACCTGGCGGTCGCCGATGGCGCACTCGCCGACGTGAATGCCGATGAAGTGGCGTCGCTCCTGGTGCTGCCGGTCGGTCTCGCACTCCGCCAAGTGGCCTGAGGAGCAGACACATGATTGAAATCAACCTGCTCAGCCCGGGCGAAGGCTCCGGTAAGAAGAAGTCCGGGGGCCTCGCGTTCCTGTCGCGCTTCTCGAGCAACAAGGATTCGCAGGCCGCCATGGACGACAGCGCGCCAGCGCCGGCACGCCCGATGATCACCGCCGTCGCCGGCATCGCCGTCGCACTGGCAGTGCTCGGCGTTGGCGGTGGCTTCTGGTACCAGGATCGCCAGCTGGCCAAGCTCGACGAGAACCTCCAGCAGGAGCTCGCCGATTCCGCGCGCTTCTCGGCCGTCATCGGTGAGCGCAAGGCCGTCATCGCACGTCGTGATTCGCTGATCACACAGCTCGGCATCATCCAGCAGATCGACGACAGCCGGTACGTCTGGCCGCACATCCTCGACGAAATCAGCCGAGCCTTGCCGCCGTACACCTGGATCACGACGATCACGCAGCTGTCGGCCAAGCCCGTGCTGCCGCAGCGCGACACCACGCACAAGGCAGACTCCGCGGCCAAGGCCAAGCCTGTCGCCGAACCGGCGGTCACGTTCCAGATCGTCGGCAACACCGTCGACATCCAGGCCCTGACGCGCTTCATGCGCGTGCTCGAAAGCTCGCCCTTCGTGCAGAACGTCACGATCAACAAGTCGAACGTCATGCTGATCGACGCTCGCGAAGTCACCGAATTCACGCTCGACGTGCAATACCAGAAGCCGGACCCGGCGGCCGTCACGACGGTCCCGATCACCTTGTCGGTGCGCTGACATGCTGAACTCATTCACCAAGCGCGAACAGTCCCTACTGGCCGTCATCCTCTTCGCCGTCGGCCTCAGCGTCCTGTTCTACATGTACGTCTTCACGCCGAAGTCCGAGACGATCACGGAGCAGGCCGCTCACGTGGACGCACTGGCATCGGCCAACGCGAAGGCCGCCAACGAGCTGAAGGCCGGCAACCTCCGACAGCTGAAGGAAGATGCCGCGCGCTACTCCGAAAACCTCGCCGTGATGCGTCAGCTCGTGCCGACGGTCAACGAGGTGCCAGGGTTGCTCGAGCAGGTCTCGAACTCGGCGCGCCGCGTTGGGCTCGACATCGCCAGCGTACAGCCGCAGCCCGTGTCGAGCGGCGGCGAGAACTACGACGCACATCGGTATCGCCTGATCGTCAAGGGCGGCTACAACAGCATGACCGAGTTCCTCACGAACGTTGGCAGCCTGCCACGCATCGTGACGCCGATGGTGCTGAAGATGAAGATCGCCGATGGCCCGGGCGCGCCGCAGTATGGCACCGGCACCCGTCGTCGCATGCCGGCGTCCGAAGCGCCGATCCAGACGGAATTCGATATCGAGACGTATGTCGCGCGCGGCGGTGAGCCCGTCTCGACGTCACGTCGTGGAGGTACCACCCCGTGAAGCACGCGCCCACCCGCGTTCTCGCACTCGTCGGCCTGCTCGTCGCCGCGGCTCCTCTCGTGACGCCGCTCGCAGCACAGCAGACCATCGCTCGCGCTGAGCCTGCACCGAAGGGTCGCGATGGCGCGGCACCGATGACGGCCGCGAAGCGTGACTCCGTCGCTCGACAGGAGCAGCTCTCCTATCGCCGCGAAACGTTCGCCTACGAAGCCGCTGGACGCCGCGACCCATTCGTGTCGCTGGCAACCACCGGGGTGCTTCGCCCCACCATCGCCGACCTCTCCCTGGTCGGCATCGCCTACGCTGCACACAGCCAGGCGGGTTCGCAGTCGATCGCAATTTTCCGCGACCGACAGACGAAGGAGCAGTACCGCGTACGCGTCGGGCAGCCGCTCGGTCGCATGCGCGTGGCCAGTATCGAACCACGTCGCGTCGTCTTCTCGATCGACGAATTCGGTATCAGCCGTCAGGAAAGCATTGCAATGGGTGATTCGACCAGGACCATCACGCCGACGAGGGCACCATGATGAACCGGATGCACGTTTCTTCGCTGCTGCGCAGCTGGTATCGCGTTGCGGCAGCCGGGGTCGCGGTGTTCGCCGCGATGACGGCCACGCCGACCACCAGCTCCGCGCAGGCCCTCGTCCAGGGTGTGCGCGTCGAATCGAATTCGTCCGGCACTGTCGTCGCCGTGACGCTCACCGACTCCGTCGCTCGCTCAGCCTTCACGCTGGCGGGCCCGAACCGCATCGTGCTCGACCTGCCAGGCTCGCAGCTCGGCGCGCTCGGTGGGCGTGCCTACGATGGGCAGGCGCGTGGTCCGGTGCAGAACATTCGCATGGCGCAGTACCGCCCCGACATCGTCCGCGTCGTGATCGACGTCGATGGTGCCGCGCGATACACGATCTCCGGCAGCAATGAAGTGCGGATCGCGCTCGCCGGCGGTCAGGACGTCGCCACCTGGAGCACGGGCCAGTCGATGCCCGCACAGCGCGTCGAGCAGGTCGCTACGCGCGAAGTCGCCACCGCCGTCATGGACTCCACCGTCTCCAGCGCTCGCGCTTCCGCCGGTGAGTCGCAGTCACAGGTGCAGTACCAGACGCCTGAGCCCGCGCTCGTCGGCACGCCCGCCGCATCGCGTGGCAAGCCGCCCAAGCCGCGGATCACCGTCAGCTACCAGGAAGCCGACATCCGCGACGTGATCGCTGCCTTCGCCAGCTTCGCGAACCGCACCATCATCGTCGGCAAGGATGTCACCGGCAGCATCACCGCCGATGTGAAGGACAAGCCGTGGGATGAGGCGCTCGCCGCCATCCTCAGCGCGCAGGGTCTCGCCGCCAGCGAGGAGCCGAACGGCATCATCATCGTCGACTCCTACAAGAACATGCTCGACAAGCAGTCGCTCGAGCCGCTCATCACGCAGGTCGTGAGCGTCAACTACGCCAACGCCAGCTCGCTCGCCACCACGGTGCGCGGACTGCTGACGCGGGACTGTGTGCCAGGTGCGGGTGGTCCGTCCTCCGGCGCCAGCGGTGCAACGGCTCCAGGCGCCGTGCCGAACGGGTGCGTCGTGCGCGGCAGTGTGCAGGCCGACAGTGCCACCAACTCGCTGCTCATCCGCGAAGTGCAGAGCCGCATGGACGACGTCATCAGCTACGTCCGCTCCATCGACCGTCGCACGCCGCAGGTCGCGATCAAGGCGAAGATCATCTTCGTCAACCGCAGCAACCTGCAGGAAATGGGCATCACGTACGACATCGGAACCGCCCGTCAGTTCTTCAACACGGTCATCCCGCGCCAGGAAGTCGTCTCGCAGATCCCGATCGATCGCAACGGTGACGGTGTGCCGGATGCGTTCCGACAGGTGCAGCAGCCGGTCATCGGTGACCGCGTCGACCTCGGTGGCAACGTCGTCTCGGCCATCGCCAACGCCAACTCGAGCATCTCGAGCCCGGCGCTCAACCTGATCTTCAGCGCCGCGATCGGTAAGTACTCGCTGACGCCGTTCATCCAGGCCCTGCAGGAATCGTCGCTCGCCGACGTGCAGGCTGAGCCGACCGTCGTCACGCTCGACAACCGCAAGGCTGAGATCCTCGTCGGCCAGGAAATCCCGATCCGCGTCCTCGACGCCGGTGCCGGTGCGGGTGGTGGATCGAGCACGGGCCAGATCAACATCCCGCGCGCCACGGTCCAGCTCAAGGAAGTCGGTATCTCGCTCTCCGTGACGCCGCGCATCACGAACAACCGGCAGATCATGATGACGATCCATGCCGAGAACAGCTCAGCGTCGCTGGCCAGCTCCGATGTCGGTTTCATCTTCGACAAGCAGCGCGCCGACAACACCCTGATGGTGCCGGATGGTGAGACGGCGGTGATCGGTGGTCTCACGATCACGCAGGTCACGAAGTCGCGCCGCGGTGTGCCGTTCCTGATGGACCTGCCGTACCTCGGTCGCCTCTTCTCGACCGTTCGCAAGAATGAGCAGAAGCGCGATCTCGTGATCCTTGTGTCCCCGCACATCCTGGACGACGGCGAGGCTCGTACGCCGGCCCCCAACCCCGGTCGCTAACTCATGCGCACAGAACCGACGCTGGTTTCGCGCGCGCTGCACCTGCTCCCGCTGGTGCTCGCAACCTCCCTTGCCGCTTGCGGCAGCGGAGACCCCACGACTGACGAAACGACGCTCGACCGCACGGCACCCAGTGTGACCGTGCTGCGGGCGACGAGCCCCGACTCGATCTTCGCCGTCACGGTCAACGCCAACGACAACCTTGGCGTGAAGTTCGTGAACGTCGAGATCGGCGGCGCCATCTCGCGCGTCGTCGCCGACACCGTGCGTGCGGCCGTCACGGCCTACACGAAGGAATTCTCGATCGCCGTCCCGGGCAACGTCACGCCGGGTTCGCAGGTCACCGTGATCACGCGGGCTGAAGACGGCAACGGCAACAAGTCGAAGCCTGACACCACGGTGATGGCGGTTGGCAGTCGCCAGCCAGGCTTCATTGCGATTACCAGCCCGCAGAGCAATACGCAGGCGGTGCGTGGTCGCAGTGTCGTGATCGGCTTCGCGGCGCGCACCACGCGCAAGGTCCGCATCGTCGGCTTCAGCATCACGCCGCCTGCCGGTGGCACGGCCATCGCTGGCGACTCGGTCACCTACAGCAGCCCGCTGCAGGACAGCCTCTCGACCACGCTCACCTTCGCGATTCCGGCCACAGCGGTCGCCGGCTTCTACGGTGTCGTGCCCTACGTCGTCGACTCCATCGGCCAGCGCACCGCCGGAGTGCCGGTTCCGGTCGAAGTCCTCGCCTCGGGCACCGGCCAGACGATCCCGAAGATCGCACGCTTCGGCACCACCGATCGCGTCGAATCGACGGATACCGTCTTCGTCGAGGCGCAGGACCCCGTCGGCATCGGCTACGTCGGATACGACATGCGCAGCCTGGCTGGCGGCGCCATCAAGCGCGACTCGGTGGCAGTGGCGAGCGGCCCGACCTCGGTGCCGGTCACACTCCGCATGAGCCTGCCGGCACCGGTTGGCGGCGCGGCAACGCGTCTCGTCCTCCGCGTCTTCGCTCGCAACACCGAAGGCCGATTGAACGACTCGCTGACGACCGCACGTGACACCATCACGCTGGTCGCCGGCACCACCCGCACGCTGCCCAACGGCGGTGCCGTGGCCGACGGCTACTTCCATGAGCCGACGGGTCGCCTCTATCTCACGAACATCGAGCGCAACCAGCTCGAGGTGTTCAACTTCGACTCGCTGAACTTCCAGCGCACGCCGATCGCCGTCGGTTCGCGCCCCTGGGGCATCACGGTGTTCCCTGCGGGTCGTGGCAGCCCGATCGGGCCGGTGCAGAACCGCCTGATCGTCGCCAACTCCGGCGGTACGAACCTCAGCTTCGTGCAGCTGAATCCTGATGGCAGTGGCTTCGAGAACGAGCGCTACCTGCTGCCGAACATCGTGGCCTACAAGGTCTCGGTCGCGGGTGGCAACATCACCCGCTCGGTTGTCGACTTCTCCGATCGTCCGCAGTACGTCGGCGCCGTCTGCAACAGTGGCTGCACCGAAACCACCGTCGTCTTCTCCACCACGCCGACCGGTGGCCAGACGGGTGGCTTCGCCGACAAGGGCACCATCCGCTGGGAAAACATCACCCGCAAGTCGTCGCACCTCTTCTTCGAACACGCCACCTTCCTGCGGGACAACAAGGGTGACACGCTCGAAGTGGTGCGCTTCCGCTCCGGTACCTACGGCTCCGACTCCACGCTGCTGCCGTTCCCGATCCGGATGGATGCACCAGGCCAGCCGACGCGTGATGCCGGCTTCCTCGTGACGATGGCCGACATCGGATTCCGCGACACGACCTTCGTCCGCAACTCGGCGAACTTCAAGCGCGCAATCTTCGGTGAAGGTGGTGTCGCCAAGGGCAGCCGTACGCTGACCTACGACATCGACGCTGGCCTCCGTCGCGTGACGCAGCAGGTGGTGACGGACACCACCACTGGCGCGATCTCGACCTACACCTCGCAGCTCAGCGTGGTGGATGCCGGTGTGTCGCCACCAAGCGACGTGTCCGACCTCATCGCCAACGCCTTCTCCCCGGTGCGTGGCGTGGCCGTCAGTGCCGATGGTGAACTGTTCGCCATCCGTGCCGACTCCACCTACCTCTTCAACAACACCCTCCGCCTCTACGGCCTCCTGCAGACGCAGGGCGGAAATGCCGGCTTCGACTTCCATCCGCTGAATGCGCCTGGGCCGAACCTGTCGGGCGGCACGCTGGCCACACGCCTGTCGTTCGCTGCCTCACGCGAGCCGGTGCTCGAAGTGTTCGATACCCGCTGCTTCCAGCGGGTCGGCGTGATCGCCATCAAGGACCCGATCATCGGTCCGCTCAAGACGGCGGTGCGCGGCAGTCGGATCGTGGCGGTGGGTGCCACGGCACGCGGTGTGGTGGTGCTGGACCTCAATCCAGCCGATTACGCAGCCACCTGTAACTGATTCCAGCTTCTGCGGTACCGACGGCCCGTTCGCTTATTGCGAACGGGCCGTCTGCCGTGTGTGGATCACTGCACGGCGTCCCGCGTCGGCGTCGCCAGCAGCCGCTGCAAGCTCTCGAGGTCGACAGGCTTGACGAGATGCGCCTCGAAGCCGGCATCCTGTGCAAGCCGCTTGTCCTCAGCCTGCCCCCAACCGGTCATGGCGACCAGCAGCATGTCGCGTCCCCATTCCTCGGCGCGGATGCGACGGCAGGCGTCGTAGCCGTTCATCTTCGGCATGCCAATGTCGAGCAGTACGACGTCAGGCCGAAACGTCTCGGCCGCCGTGATACCAGCCTCGCCGTCGTTCGCCGTGCGAACCTCGTTGCCGAGCATTTCCAGCAGCTGAGCCAATGAATCTGCCGCGTCCTTGTTGTCGTCGACGACCAGGATCCGCCGGCTGACGGCCGCTGCGACAGGCACGTGCTTGCCGCCGAGGAGCGCGAGGTCGCCGTCATCACGCACAGCAACGGGCAACAGCAGCCTGAACTCGCTGCCGAGGCCTTCGCCATCGCTGCGGGCTTCGAGACTCCCTCCGTGCATTTCCACCAGACCCTTGGCGAGCGACAGGCCGATACCCAGGCCACCCGTCGTCTTCTCGAGCGTCCGGTCGACCTGCGTGAACATCTCGAACACGTGCCCGAGCATGGCGGCTGGGATCCCGATCCCGTTGTCCCTCACCGCGACGAGGACCGTGTCCCCTGTGCGCTCGACGGTCAGGTGGATATGCCCCCCGTCGTGCGTGTACTTGGCCGAATTCGTGAGCAGGTTGGAGAGCACCTGGGCCAGCCGTGTCATGTCGCCATTCACGATGATCGGTACTTCTGGGACGGTGATCGTGAGTTCGTGCTTCGCCTGCTGGATCAGCGGGCTCGCAATCTCCACCGCGATTTCGACGACGGAACGCAACGCGACTGCCTGCCTGCGCAGTTCGAGCTTGCCGCGCGTGATGCGACTGATGTCGAGCAGGTCATCCACCAGTCGCACCATCTGCGTCATCTGACGGTCCATCATGCTGCGGGCCTGTTCGACGATTCCGGTAGATCCCGCAAGGCGGATGATCTGCAGCCCATTGCTGATTGGCGCCAATGG
Source organism: uncultured Gemmatimonadaceae bacterium (assembly GCA_963740355.1). Classification (GTDB taxonomy): domain Bacteria; phylum Gemmatimonadota; class Gemmatimonadetes; order Gemmatimonadales; family Gemmatimonadaceae; genus JACMLX01. Next base: position 1,248,545 of record CAVUDW010000003.1, on the reverse strand, counting down.
GTTGCGAAGCTCGTGGGCGAGAGTTGCGAGGAACTCGTCCTTGCGTCTGTCCTGCAATTGCAGTTGGCCCACGAGATACTCCCGCTCTTCCTCGGCGAGCTTCCGATCGGTGATATCGGCAACCGTCCCGTCGAAGCTCATGGCGCGCCGCGAGAATCCATCCCCGGCAATGGTCGATCGTCCCTTGGCGAAGACCCAGTGGAGCGAACCGTCGGGGTGAAGGATCCGGTACTCGAGGGCGAGCGGTAGCGGGTTGTCGAGGCGTGTTGCGGCGTCGACCGCCGTTCGCAGCGCCGGGAGGTCCTCGGGATGGGCGGAGCCGAAGATCTGCTGGCCGTCAGACCACTCCTCCGTCGTGCCGAAGATTGCGCGGAATCGTGAGTCCGTCACGGTCGATCGGGACGCCAGATCAATGTTCCACGCGCCCAGTTCAGCATCATCGAGCGCCAGCCGTCGCCGATCCTCGCTCGCCTGGAGACGCTCGTCGGACCGCGTCTTGTCCGTCACATCTCGGAAATACACCGACAAGCCATCCGGTGCAGGATACGCGCTGACCTCGTACCATCGATCGAAGTCCGAGTAGTGTGCCGTGAAGGACTCGGCCACGCCGGAACTCGCAACGCTCCGATACACGCGCTCGAAATCGGTTCCAGCCACGCTTGGAAATTCGTCCCACACGCATTTGCCAAGCCAATCGCCTGGCGCACGATTGAGGAAGCGTTCGCCCGCCGCATTCATGTACGTGAATCGCCACTCCTGGTCGAGAGCGAAGAACCCATCCGTGATCGACTCCAGAATCGTGCGCGTTTGTCGCTCACGCATCTGGATCTCGGCCTCCGACCGCTTGCGCGCCGAGATGTCCATCACGACGCCGACGATGCGCACGGTCTTCCCGGCAGCGTCTCCGATGCAGTGGCCTCGGTCCTCCAGCCAAATCGTCGGCTCGTCGGCATCGCGCGCGAGTCGGAACTGACTGATGTAGCTGCTGCACTCAGCCGCCGCCTTCATCACGGTGGCACGGTGGTGGTCCACGTCATCCGGATGTACGAGCGCGAAGACTTGCTCACAGCGCGCGAGCTGCGTGGCCGGAGAAAGACCGAAGACGTCGGCGGCATTGTCCGAGAGAACGATGGCGCTGGTGGCGAAGTCCAGTTCCCATGCCACCATGCGAGCCGCCGTCAATGCCATGCGCAGCCGCTCCTCACCCTCTCGCAGCGACGCATTTGCTTCCTGCCGCATTCGCGCCATCTGCAGGTGCGCTCGCACGCGGGCCAGCAGCTCCCTGGCACCGAATGGCTTCACCAGGTAGTCGTCAGCCCCAGCCTCCATGCCCTCCACCCGGCTTTCCTCACCAGCGCGGGCCGAGAGCATGATGACCGGCACGCCACCGGTGCGCGGGTCGGCACGCAACGCTCGCAACAAACCGAAACCATCGAGACGTGGCATCATCACGTCGGACAGGATGAGGTCCGGAACGCTGACGCGGGCCGCCGCCAACGCGGCCTCCCCATCTGGTACGGCTTCAGTGCGAAAATGCTCGGCCAATAACCGAACGAGGTACTGCCGCATGTCAGCATTGTCGTCCGCCACCAGCACACGCGGCCGCTCGTCGCCATCACGTTCATTGCCGAGGTAGGGCACAGGCAATGGCTCGCTGTACATCGGCGGGTCGATGTCGACGGCGATAGCGTCTGGGAGCCATCGCAGTGCCTCTTCCACATATGGCATCGCACCGATGCCGGCGGATTCGGTTCTGCGTCCCTCGGCGATCTGGTCACTCGGCAGGTGCGCCGATCCGAGCGGCAGCGACGCAATGAAGGTCGTTCCTTCGTCTACCACACTCTCGGCCGTGATCGAGCCGCCATGCAGCTTGATCAGTTCCTGCACCAGCGAGAGCCCAATGCCGCTCCCTTCGTGGGTCCGACCCTGGGCATTCTCGACGCGGTGAAAGCGCTCGAAGAGGCGCGGCATTTCGCTCGAGGGAATGCCGGTGCCGCTATCCCGAATCCGGAGCTCGGCAGCGTTGCCGACTTTCCGCAGTGTGACGGCGATCTCTCCCGCGAACGTGAACTTGAACGCGTTCGAGAGGAGGTTCAGCACGACCTTCTCCCACATGTCTCGGTCGACGAACACCGGCTCGCCGAGTGGCTCACATTCAACGGTGAGGACCAGCCCCGCACGCTCGCAGGCTGACCGGAAGACACTGGCCAGTTCCGTCGTGAATGTGGTGAGGTTGGTCGGCTGGAACGCCGCCCGCACTCGTCCCGCCTCGATGCGCGAGAAATCCAGCAGTGTGTTTACCAGGCGCAGCAACCGCATTCCATTCCGGTTGACGACCTCCAACTGACTCTTCGCTGCGGGCGACAAGTCGGTCTGGCTGTGCGCGAGCATGTCCTCGACCGGGCCAAGCATCAGCGTCAACGGGGTGCGGAACTCGTGACTGACGTTCGAGAAGAAGGCAGTCTTCGTCCGATCGAGCTCCGCCAACGCTTCCGCCTTCCGACGCTCGTCCTCGAAGGCGCGCCCATTCGTCACCGCGGTCGACACGGTCGCCGCCAGCAGTTCGTGGAAGTCGCGGTAGCCTTGCGACAGGCGGAGTCGACTGCTCACCCCAGCGACGAGCACGCCCACTGGGCGCTCGGAACCTGGCGCCTTGAGCGCCAGTGCCAGCGCGGTGCGTGGGCCTTCCGGATACGGACCGCACGCGAGAATGCCGAACCGCGTCTCGAGGTCATCGATCGTCTGGGTCTCACCAGTTCGCTGGACTTCGGACAGCGTCCACGATGCTTGTGATGACCCGTCGCTCGTGACGGAGGCGATGTTCGCGAGATCCGTGTCAGACAATCCAATCGATGCGGCCAGTCGGGCCGACTTGTCGTGGGCGTCGAAGAGGTAGATCAAGGCGAAGGGAACATCCCGGTCGTGGCTTGCCATGGCGTGCGCGGCGAGCGCGCAGGCCTCGTCGACCGTGGTGGAGTTGGCCGTGCGGGATGCGACATCGCGCAGTGCGTGTGTGCGCCGTTCTCCCTGCATCTTGGCCGTCATCTCGATGACGGGGTGGAAGAGGCCGCCCACGCGACCCGCCTCATCACGGATCGGGCTGAACGAGAAGGTGAAGAAACACTCCTCCGTGTAGCCGTACCGATCGAGAAAGATGCGTTGTGTCTCTAAAAAGGCCGTGTCGCCGGCGAGAGCGGAATCATGCGCGTCTCCGATCACCGGCCACGCCTCGCGCCAGCATTCCGGAAAGTTCTGGCCCAGTGATCGCGGATGCTTGCCGCCGCAAATCGCCCGATATCCATCGTTGTAGATCTGGACCAGCCCGACGCCCCAGATGATGCAGATGGGCAGGTCCGAGGCCAGGCAGATGCTCACGGTCGTTCGCAGGCTGCCGGGCCACGACTCGATCGGCCCGAGGGGCGTGTGCGACCAGTCGAATGCACGGATGAGTGTCCCCATCTCGCCGCCGCCGGAAAGGAAGGCGAGCGCATCGTGCCCCGACGGCCGATCGTGTTGCTCCTGCATGCCCAGCTCCCATCACGTCAAGGTCGCATTTCCCGGCCCCGGCATGATTTGCCAACTGAGCTGTCGTCCGTACGCTGATCACATGAAAAACCTACCTGTATCTCAACACCCTCCCCGCTGAGATAGCTCCATATCTCGGTGTTGGCGAGCTGGGATAGATTGCTCTCATCATGCTCCGTCTCCTCCGCCTCACCACGGCCGGTGAATCCCACGGCCCCGCGCTCGTCTGCACGATCGAGGGCATGCCAGCGGGTATCCCGTTGCGTGCCGAAGACATCAACGCCGACCTGTTCCGTCGCCAGCAAGGCTACGGCCGCGGCCGACGGATGCAGATCGAGCGAGACGAGATCGAATTCCTCAGCGGTGTGCGCGCTGGCGAGACGCTCGGCTCACCGATCGCCATGCTCATTCGCAATCGCGACTGGAAGAACTGGGTCGAGATCATGGATGCGGCCCCGCGCGACGAAGATGTCGATGGATTGCGGAAGCGGTCGGTCACACGGCCTCGCCCTGGCCATGCCGACCTGACTGGCATTCTCAAGTACGATCGCGAAGACGCGCGTGACATCCTCGAGCGCGCGTCGGCTCGCGAGACCACGGCTCGCGTGGCAGGCGCAGCCATCGCCCGTGCGCTGCTCAAGGCCTTCAACGTCTCGATCGGCAGCCACCTAGTGCATCTGGGCGGCATCGACGCTGCGGACGTCGAGCTTCCGGACGACCTCAACGCGGCGTCCGACCTGAGCCCGGTACGCACACTCGACCGCGCCTCGGAAGCGAGGATCATCGCCCGCATCGATGAAGCGAAGGCCGATGGCAATACCCTCGGCGGCATCTGCGAAGTCGTCGCGCGCGGGCTGCCGGTTGGCCTCGGATCGCATGTCAGCTGGGATCGGAAGCTCGACGGCCGCATCGGTCAGGCGATGTTGTCCATTCCCGCCGTGAAGGGCGTCGAGATCGGGATGGGCTTCGAGTCGTCGCGGAAGACCGGCGCCGAAGTGCATGACGAAATCGCGATCGAGCCCGGGCGCACCATCGCGGCGAATGTTCGGCGCACTACCAACCGAGCCGGTGGCCTGGACGGCGGCATGACCAGTGGCGAGCCGGTCGTCGTGCGGGTGGCCATGAAGCCGATCGCGACGCTCATGAAGCCGCTGCAGACCATCGACACCACCACCTCGGCACCCGCCGAGGCCGTGGTGGAGCGGAGCGATGTGACGGCGGTGCCGGCGATGGGTGTGATTGCCGAGGCGATGCTGGCGCTGGTATTGGCCGACGCGATGCTCGAGAAGTTCGGTGGTGACTCGTTGGGGGAGATGCGGCGCAACTACGACGCCTATCTCGCGCACGTGGCGCAGCGCCTGGGGTGAGCGGCGCGGCGCGCGACGACGGCTACACCCTGCCCGCACATCTCGTCCTGATCGGCCTGCCAGGCGCTGGCAAGTCGACGCATGGCCGGCGAGCGGCGAAGCAGCTCAAGCGACCCTTCATCGACCTCGACCGGCGGATCGCGATGCTCGAGGGTCGCTCCATCGCCCAGATCTTTCGGCAGTCGGGTGAGCCTGCGTTCCGCGAACTGGAGCGGAAGGCGACTGCCTCGCTCGCCATCGAGCCCGCCAGCGTCGTCGCGCCGGGTGGTGGATGGATGATGGACCCTGCCAATGTCGAGCTCGTCAAACCCGCCGCCATGATCGTCTGGCTGCAGGTCTCGCCCCGGGTGGCGGTGCAGCGAATGGGGGCGCGGATCCGGCTCCGTCCGTTGCTGGCGAAGGGGAATCCGATCGAAAATCTGCAGCGTCTGCTGGAGCGACGGGCTCAGCGTTATGCCACGGCTGACGCCGTCATCGACACGGAAGTCCTTGACTGGCAAGAGGTTGTGGACGCGATCGCCGCGCTTGCCCCCCTGCCGACCCGGGGATAGGTTCGCCCTCCCTGTCCCTTCGGGGTACACGGACGAGGCCGGGAGGGCCGCACCGCCATCGGCGGCCTGCCCGCCACAAGACGTTATAGTATGCCGGAGTGGCTGGTCCCATCCGGGCACGCCGACACTCGCCTCGTCACACCGCGGGGAGCGTAGCATGGGTTTTCGCGTATTGGGTCCGCACGAGCGGGGCCGGTTTTCGACCGAGGCGTGGGGGCATCTGCTCTCGCTCACCGGTGCCGGCTTTCTCAGTCCGGCCGAGTTGGAGCAGGTGATCGATCGGGCGCTGGCGCATATCGATGGGCGCATTGCGCTGGATGACGTTCGCACCCTGCTGGAAGGCGCTGGACTGGAGGATCATGGTTCCGGTCCGGAGCCGATGACCATCCACTGACTGTTCGTGCGAGCGTCGTGCAGGCGCTTGCCACTCTCCTGCTATTGCACCGACCCTGATGGCTGGTTCGACTCGGAAGACTCCCGCCCGGAAGACCGCGGCGAAAAAGACGGCGACCAAGACCGCGACCAAGACCGCCACCAAGCGCGCGCCCACGGGCCGCAGCGCTGGTGGCGACAGTGGCAGCGGGCGCACCCTCGTGATCGTGGAATCGCCGACCAAGGCGCGCACGATCAGTCGATTCCTGCCGGCGGGCTACAAGGTGCTGGCCTCGGTTGGGCATGTGCGCGACCTGCCGCAGAACGCGAGCGAAATCCCGGAGAAGTACAAGAAGGACGCCTGGGCCCGCATCGGCGTCGACGTCGACAACGACTTCGCGCCGCTCTACGTCGTGCCCGGTGGCTCACGAAAGGTGCTGACCGAGATCCGCACTGCCCTCAAGGACGTCGACCGCCTCTACCTCGCGACCGACGAAGACCGCGAAGGTGAAAGCATCTCCTGGCACCTGCTGCAGGAATTGAAGCCGAAGGTGCCGGTCCGGCGCATGGTGTTCCACGAAATCACCGAGCGCGCGATTCTGCGTGCCCTCGATGAAACGCGCGATGTGGACGAGAACCTCGTCAAGGCGCAGGAAGCCCGTCGCATCATCGATCGCCTCACCGGCTACACCGTGTCGCCGTTGCTCTGGACGACCGTCGCGCCGCGTCTCTCAGCGGGCCGCGTGCAGAGCGTTGCGGTGAAGCTGGTGGTGGTGCGTGAGCGCGAACGCCGCGCCTTCCGCAGTGGCACCTGGTGGGATCTGGTGGCGCAGTTGGCGCATCTCGACGCGCAGTTCGAAGCCAAGCTCGTCGCCGTCGGTGGCAAGCGCATCGCGACCGGCCGTGACTTCGACAAGACCACCGGTCGCTTGACCGGTGCCGAAGGCGCATCGCCGCGCGACCTGGTGCTGCTGGACGAAGCGGCGGGCACGGCGCTGGTCGCTCGACTGAAGGGCGCGACGTGGAAGGTCACCGACCGCACCGAAGAGCCGTTCACCACCCGCCCGTCGCCGCCGTTCACGACCTCGACGCTGCAACAGGAAGCGAACCGCAAGCTGGGACTTGGCGCGCGAGAAGCGATGCGCGTGGCGCAGGACCTGTACGAGCGCGGCTTCATCACCTACATGCGTACCGACTCCGTGTCGCTCTCCGCACAGGCGATCGATGCCGCACGCGCCTGTGCACGCGAGTTCGGCGCCGAGTACGTGCCGGAGAAGCCGCGTTACTACGCCAACAAGTCGGCCAACGCGCAGGAAGCGCACGAGGCGATTCGTCCGTCGGGCGAGCGGTTCAAGTCGCCTGACGAAACTGGCTTGAGCGGTCGCGAGCTGCGCCTGTATGACCTGATCTGGAAGCGTACCGTCGCCAGCCAGATGCCGGACTCGAAGCAGACGCGCATGGTGGTCACCATCGCGGCCGACAACGCGGAATTCCGCGCCAGCGGCAAGCGCATTGATTTCGCGGGCTTCATTCGCGCCTATGTCGAGGGGTCGGACGATCCCGAGGCGGCGCTGGACGACAAGGAAGTCGTGTTGCCGGCGTTGGTGGTCGGTGACACGCCGGATTGTCGCGCACTGGATGCGGTGAAGCACGAAACGCAGCCGCCGGCGCGTTATACCGAAGCGTCGTTGGTGAAGGCACTCGAGGAACTGGGCATCGGTCGCCCAAGCACCTACGCCTCCATCATGGACACCATCCAGGCGCGCGGCTACGTGCGGCAGGATGGCAAGGCGTTGGTGCCGACCTTTACCGCCTTCGCGGTCACGGCGTTGCTCGAGGAGCGGATCACTTCACTCGTCGACACGCAGTTCACGGCCAAGATGGAAGACCAGCTCGACGAGATTGCTCGCGGCGAGCAGGACCAGCTGTCGTACCTGAAGCAGTTCTTCTTCGGCGACAAGCAGCATCCTGGCTTGAAGCCGATGGTCGAACAGAGTGCGTCGGACCTGAAGAAGGAAGCCGGTGGTGCGCGTCGTGTTGTGCTCGAAGGGGTGAACGCCGAGATCCGCATCGGTCGGTATGGCCCGTACGTCGAAGTGATGGAAGACGGCACACCGTTGCGGGCATCATTGCCGAGCGACATGGCGCCGGGCGATCTCACCGACGATCTCGTGCAGGAACTGCTGCGCACGCGTCAGGAAGGGCCTCCAGTCATCGGCACCGACGATGATGGCGTGCCGATCTACATGATGCGTGGTGAATACGGCCCGTACGTGCAGCTCGGTGATGTGGTGGAAGGCAGCAAGGTGAAGCCCAAGCGCACCTCGCTGCCGAAGGGTGTCACGCCAGAGAACATCACGCTCGAGATTGCAAAGGGCCTGATCTCGCTGCCGCGCCAACTCGGCACACATCCTGAAACTGGCCATGCGATCCGCGCTAGTCTCGGGCGTTTTGGGCCATTCGTGGTGCATGTGAAGGGCGGCGAGGGTGGCAAGGATGAGTACCGCAGCATCCCGGCCACTGACGACGTCCTGACGATCGCACTGCCGCGCGCGCTCGAACTCTTCGCACAACCGAAGGGACGACGCGGTGCATCGAGCAGCGTGGTCACGCCATTGCGTGAGCTTGGCGCGCATCCGGAAGATGGTCGCGCCGTGCTGGTGTTCGACGGTCGGTACGGACCGTATGTCCAGCTTGGCCCGAACACCAGCGATCGCAAGGCGAAACCGATTCGCGCGACGTTGCCAAACGATGTGAAGCCGGAGTCGGTGACGATGGCGCAGGCAGTGCAACTGCTGGAGGCAAAGGCTGGCAAGCCGATCGTGAAGAAGAAGCCCGCTCGCAAGAAGACGGCTCGCGCCAAGGGCTGACCGTGAAGGAAATTCATATCGTGGGTGGTGGGCTGGCCGGCAGTGAAGCCGCGTTCCAGCTCGCCGAGCGTGGGCACACGGTGGTGTTGCACGAGATGCGTCCCGTGCGAGGAACGGCCGCGCACAAGACCGATCGTCTTGGTGAGCTGGTGTGCTCCAACACCTTCAAGAGCACCGAAGTCGCGAACGCGCACGGGCTGCTGAAGGCCGAGATGCGGCAGCTTGGCAGCGTGGTGCTCTGGGCTGCGGATCAGGCACGTGTGCCGGGTGGTTCGGCGCTGGCCGTCGATCGCGAGATCTTTGCCGCGGCCCTCGATGCGCGCGTCCGCGAGCACGCCAACATCACGGTCGTGCGCGAAGAAGTGAGTGAGTTGCCGGAGGTCGGGATCGTCGCCACCGGCCCACTCACCTCCGATGTCCTCGCCGAGTCGATTCGCACTCGGCTCGGGATCGAGTCGCTGGCGTTCTACGACTCGATCGCGCCGGTGGTGAGTTACGAGTCGCTCGATCATTCGCTCCTGTTCCGCGCCAGTCGCTGGAACAAGGAGACGATGGAAGGCGCGGCGGAAGAAGGGGCGTACCTCAACGCGCCGTTCAACAAGGACGAATACGAAGCCTTCATCGACGCACTCGCGGCTGGCGACCAGTTCACAGCGCACGAGTTCGACGCCGTGCCGTACTTCGAGGGCTGCATGCCTGCCGAAGAGATGGTGAAGCGTGGGCGTGAGACGCTGCGCTTCGGGCCGATGAAGCCGATCGGACTGCGCGACCCGCGCACCGGCAAGCGACCGTGGGCCGTGCTGCAGTTGCGGCAGGAAGATCGCGCGGGGCGGATGTGGAACCTGGTCGGCTTCCAAACGCGGCTGCGGATCGGCGAGCAGCAGCGTGTCTTCCGCATGATCCCGGGGCTGGCCGACGCCGAGTTCCTGCGCTACGGCAGCATCCATCGCAACTCGTATCTCAACGCGCCGGCCACGCTCTCGCCGCACCTGTCGCTGCGCGACGCGCCGATGACGATGTTTGCCGGCCAGCTCACCGGCGTCGAGGGGTACACCGAGAGCAGTGCCACTGGCCTGATGGCGGGCATCAATCTCTCGCGGATGCTGCGCGGCGAAGCGCCCGTCATTCCGCCGCCCACCACGATGATTGGTGCGCTGTACCGCTATCTGCGCGAGGCCGACCCGAAGCACTTCCAGCCGATGAACGCGAACTACGGCCTGGTGGATGACCTGCCCAACCCGCCGCGTGACAAGATGGAGCGCAAGCAGGCGATGGCCGATCGTGCGCTGGTCGATTTCGCGGCTTGGACCAGCAGTGTCTCGCTCGCGGGCCTGACGGTCTGATGGCGCGAAAGGCGGCGGTGCAGGCGGACGTTGCCGACGAGACCAAGGCTGAACCGGAGGCGGTCGTGACACCGGCGCTGGTCGCCGAGTGGCTGCGGTATCTGGAGAAGGAGAAGCAGATGTCGTCGCACACCATCACGGCGTACACCTCTGATTTGTCGCGCTTCGTTACTTTTCTTGGCGCGAAGGCGCAGGGCGCGAAGTGGGACTGGGGTACCGTCGATCGCAACACGATCCGCAGCTTCCTCGGCTACCTCTCGCGCCAGGGGCTCGAGCGACGGTCGATTGCCCGCACCCTCTCGGCCGTGCGCGGATTCTATCGGTACCTGCATCGCGACGAGCACGTCTCGGCCAACCCCGCGCGCAGTGTGCGCACGCCGAAGATCGGGCGCCACCTGCCGGCGCATCTCGACAGCGGCACGATGCAGACGTTGATGGATGCGGCTTCGACGCGAGCGCAGGGTGGCGCCTATGCCGACGTGCGCAACCTTGCGATGCTCGAGCTGTTCTACGCCACCGGTATGCGTCTCTCGGAACTACACGGGCTGAACCGGGAGGACATCGACCTCGTGTCGCTGCGGGCCAAGGTGCGCGGCAAGGGTCGGAAGGAGCGGATCATTCCATTCGGCGGACCGGCGCGCCTCGCGAACATCAACTACGAGTCGCGCCGCGAGGAACTCGTCCGCATGGTGGGGCCGAAGGCTGATCGCAGCGCCTGGTTCCTCAATCCGCGCGGGCGGCGGCTGTCGCGCCGCGGCATCCAGCTCGCGATGACGGGGCTGCTGTCGCTGGTCGACGCGCCGGACGGTGCCAGTGTGCATGCCCTGCGCCATACCTTCGCCACCCACCTGCTCGATGCCGGTGCCGAGTTGCGGGCGGTGCAGGAACTGCTGGGCCACGCCAGTGTCAGTACCACGCAGATCTACACGCACACCAGCGTCGAGCGGCTGAAGGCGGCCTACGCGAAGGCGCACCCGCGTGCCTGACGCCTCGGCACGCATGGGTTCGCACGCTCCGCCTGACCGCTGTTCGACTTCACCTGAAATTCCGGTATGACTGATTCAACCGTGTTTCACGCTACGACCATCCTCGCCGTCCGGCGCAATGGCGAAATCGCCATTGGCGGCGATGGCCAGGTGTCGATGGGACAGACCGTGGCCAAGGCGACCGCCAAGAAGGTGCGGCGACTCGGCAACGGCAAACTCGTGGCCGGCTTTGCGGGCGCCGCGGCCGATGCGTTCACACTGTTCGAGAAGTTCGAGGAGAAACTCGAGCGCTACGGCGAGAACCTGCCCAAGGCAGTGGTCGAGCTGGCCAAGGATTGGCGCAGTGATCGCGTCCTCCGTCGCCTCGAGGCGCTACTCATCGTCGGTGACAGGGACACACTCTTCACCATCAGTGGCAATGGTGACGTGATCGAGTCCGACGACGGCATCATGGCCATCGGCTCCGGCGGCATCTACGCACTCTCGGCCGCACGCGCACTGGTGCGCCACACCGAGATGAGTGCGCGTGAGATCGTGCAGCACGGCATGCAGATCGCCGGCGAGATCTGCGTCTACACGAATACGAACATCACCGTCCTCGAACCCACCGCCTAAGCGATGTCGTCGCCGCGTACAACCCGGGCGCTCGCGCGCCTCGCCGACCTGACGCCGACGCGTATCGTCGCCGAGCTGGATCGCTATATCATCGGGCAATCGGCCGCCAAGAAGGCGGTGGCGATTGCACTGCGCAATCGCTGGCGCCGGCAGCACACCGCCGAGGCGATCCGCACCGAGATTTCGCCGAACAACATCATCCTCATCGGTCCGACCGGCTGCGGCAAGACGGAAATCGCGCGCCGTGTCTCGAAACTGGCCGCCGCGCCGTTCGTAAAGGTCGAGGCATCGAAGTTCACCGAAGTGGGCTACGTCGGTCGCGATGTCGAATCGATGGTGCGCGACCTCGTCGAAGCCGCCATGGACCTCGTGCGCAGCGAACGTGAGCAGGAAATCACGGTCGAGGCAGGGGAGCGAGTGGAGGAGCGGTTGCTCGATGCGTTGCTGCCGGCACCCGTAGCAGCCAATGCTTCCGCGACGTCGACCCCCAATGCTCCCGGATCTGACGAGCCGGCCCCGAACATCTTTCTCGTGGGTGCGTCGGGGGCAGCCACGACGGCACCGATCAGCGATGCCGAGAAGGATCGCCATCAGCGCACCCGCGAAAAGCTCCGCACGTTGCTCCGGGATGGGCAGCTCGAGACGCGCAACGTCGATCTCGACGTGCCTGTGTCAGCGGCGCCGATGTTCGGCATGGTTAACCAGCCGGGCCAGCAGGAAGGGATGGAGCAGTTCACGCAGATGATGTCCGACCTGATGCCGAAGCGCACGCGCAAGCGGAGCATGTCGGTGGCCGAGGCGCGCCGTGTGTTGCTGCAGCAGGAATTCGATCGCATGTTGGATCGCGACGAGGTCATCGCCGAGGCGATCGAGCGCACCGAGGAGACGGGCATCGTCTTCCTCGACGAGATCGACAAGATCGCGGGGCAGCGTGGCGGTTCTGGCGGACCCGATGTCTCGCGTGAGGGTGTGCAGCGCGACCTGCTGCCGATCGTCGAGGGATCGACAGTGCAGACCAAGTACGGCATGGTGAAGACCGATCACGTGCTCTTCATCGCAGCCGGCGCGTTCCATGTGTCGAAGCCAAGTGATCTGATCCCCGAGTTGCAGGGCCGCTTTCCGATCCGCGTCGAACTGTTGCCGTTGACGGAGTCGGACTTCGTTCGGATCATGACGGAGCCGGAACATGCGCTGACGCGTCAGTACGCTGCACTCGTCTCGTCGGAAGGCGCCACGCTCACCTTTGCACCTGACGGCATCGCGGAACTCGCGCGTGTCGCCACCATCTGCAACGCGCGGATGGAGAACATCGGGGCGCGCCGCCTGCACACTGTGATGACGACGCTGCTCGAGGAACTGTTGTTCGGCCTGCCCGAGTCAGGCAAGGAGGGCATCGTCGTCGACGCTGCGATGGTCCGGTCGCGCCTGGAGTCGGTGAGCCAGGATGAGGATCTGCGACGCTACATGCTGTAGCGAACGCCGTCGATGGGTGATGAGTGACGGTACGGCATCACTGCGTTACCGTCATTCCCCCGACTCCAATGGAAGTCGGATCACGAATTCGCTGCCGTGGCCTTCGCCATCGCTGCGTGCCTCGGCGGTGCCTCCATGCCCTTCGACGATTGCCTTCACCAATGACAGGCCGAGTCCCAGGCCGCCGGACACCTTCTCGAGGCGTCGGTCGACCTGCGTGAACATGCCGAAGATGCTTTCCAGCATCGGCTGCGGAATGCCGATGCCGTCGTCCGTCACCGAGACGACGACCACGCCCGGCTCGCGCTCGACGCGCAAGACGATCCTGCCGCCGCGTGGCGTGTAGCGGGACGAGTTCGAGAGCAGGTTGGAGATGACCTGTGCGAGGCGTGTCACATCGCCCTGCATGATGATCGGCTCGTTCGACATCAGCACGGAGAGCGTCAGCCCGGCCGCATCGATCAACGGGCGCGATGTCTCGATGGCGATGTCGACCATCAGGTGCATCTCGAATCGCTCGCGCTGCAGCTCGAGCTTGCCGCTGGTGACACGACTCACATCCAGCAGGTCGTCCACCAGCCGAACCATCTGATTCATCTGGCGATCCATCATGACGCGTGTCCGCTCCACGATGGTCGGATTTTCCCCAGCGATCCGGATGATTTCGAGACCATTGCGAATCGGGGCCAGCGGATTGCGCAGCTCATGAGCCAGCGTGGCGAGAAACTCGTCCTTCCGGCGGTCGGCGTCGCGTAGCGCGAGTTCGGCACGTGTTCGCTCCGTCTCGACCTGACGCTGCTCTGTTACGTCACCAACGATGCCGAGCATCTTCTCGATCCTGCCATCGCTCCCGCGCTTGATCCGCGCCGTCTTCCAGATCTGTCGTTCCACGCCATCGCCGCGGCGGATCGTGCACTGGATGTCCCAGATGCCGTCAGTGGCGACCGCCTGCTGAAACGCGCGGTCGACGGCGTCACGTTCGGTCGGATGGACATGCTCGAGGAAGACCTCGTACGTCCAGTCGCGCTGCGCATCGAAACCGAAGATCTCGTCGTGCCGTGGCGTCCGACGTGACGATCCATCGCGAAGATTGAACGACCAGTGCCCGAGATCGGCAGACGCCAGCGCAAAGTCCAGGTCATCTTCACTCGCCCGTAGCGCCTGGGTTGCGCGTCGCGCCGCAGTGGTGTCGCGCAAGTGCATGCTGACGCCGCCGTTGCGCCCCGGGTAGCACCGCACCGCATACCAGCGATCCCAGCGTTCGCTGTGGTGCTCGAAGTCTCGAGCCGCTCCGCTGGCGGCACACTCTCGCAGGTTCTTTTCCAGCGGTGTGTGCTTGAGGTCGGGGAACAGCTCCCAGAACGGTTCGCCCAGCGTATCGCTCGCCGGCAGGCGCGTGAGACGTTCAGCCTCGGCGTTCAGGTACCGGACACGCCAATCGCCGTCGATCCGCAGGAAGGCATCGGTGATGCTTTCCAGTGTCGCGGCCATCTCCTGTTGCGCTTCCCGTTCCCGGCGTTCGGCAGCGTAACGATCGCTGATGTCGCGGAAGACCAGCACACAGCCAGTGATGCTGCCGTCCTTCGCACGGATCGGCGCGGCCGAATCATCGATCGGGCGTTCTGCGCCGTCGCGCGAGAGGAGGATCGTATGGTTGGCCAACCCCACGATGCGCCCCTCGCGGAGCGCACGCAGCGCGGGATTCTCTACCGGAAGCCTCGTCGATTCGTTGACGATCGAGAAGATTTCCGTCAACGGCTTGCCGGCCGCGGTCTCGGTCGTCCAGCCGGTCAGTTCCTGCGCCACGGCGTTCAGGTACGTGACATTCCCTTGGGCATCCGTGGCGATGACGCCGTCGCCGATACTCGTCAATGTGATCTGCAGCTGTTCGCGCTGCGCGGCAATCGTCTCCGCTGATTGTTCTTGCAGCCGCTCACTTCGGCGCACGAAGCGGTAGAGCAGCACGACGATGCCGACGCTCAACAGCCCCGCGAGGATCGCGACCATGGCGGATTGTCGCACGACACCGTCGTTCTGCTCGGTGCGCAGCGCCATCAGTCGCTGTTCTTCCTTCTGCATCGTCGCCACGGTGGCGGTCAGCGAATCCATGAAACGCTTCCCGCGGCCGCTTCGCACCAGCGCGCTGGCCTCATCCGGATTCACGCGCCGCACGCGAACGACGCTGTCCATCTCCGCCAGCTTCGTGACCAGTCGCGTGCGCACGTCCACCAGGCGTGCCTGCTGAACCGAGTTGTCGGCGGTGAGCGTCTGCAGCGACTCGAAATTGCGCCACACACGAATCGTCGCCGCCGCATACGGCTGCAGAAACGCTTCATCACCCGTGATGGTGTACCCGCGCTGCGCCGATTCCGCATCCTTGAGCGTCGAGAGCATCGACTCGAGCGCGTTGCCGACCTGGTACGAGTGCGCCACTGTCTGGCTGGACGCATGCAACCGCTGCGTGTTGCGATCGACCACCCAGACGCACAGCAGAAAGACCAGCGACGTGGCGGCAAAACCGAAAATCTTTCTGAGTGTCTCATGCGACAAGCGATCGCCCGCTGGCGAAATAGGCATCCGGCTCTTGTAGGGAGTGATCGGCCTCGACGCGGCACCGCCATTGGCGCACGTCAGCTGTACAACCGAGGCAACAGGGACCCGTAGCACTCCATGCCTGAGTCCGCTAGCTCGACGGCCGTGACGCCAGGCGCCCGTGCCGCCGACGCGCGTCCACTCGAGCGTCGGGACTCACCCCCACACGCCAACGGCCAGGCAGGGTGCGAGTGAAATGAGAAGATAATATCTCAGGCAGATTTTGGACTCCGAGTCCGATGGGGTGTCGCCGCTTCCTGTCGAGCCGCTGTCTGGACAGGTGCGCTAGGTTCACCTCTTTCCCGGTCCTACCGGCCCCGACATCTGTCTTCCTGCCAGGCTGCCATGTCCGCTGAGCGCCATCATCGCGACTTCATTGCCATCACGGATTTCGACCGTTTCGAGCTCGATGCCCTGTTGCGCCTCGCGGACCGGATGCGCCGCAGTGACTACGATCGACGGCCACTCCGCGGCAAGACGCTCGCGATGTTGTTCATGAAGTCGTCCACCCGTACGCGAGTCTCGTTCGAGGTGGGCACCTTCCAGCTCGGTGGCCATGCCTTGTTCCTCTCCGATCGCGATGTGCAGCTCGGTCGTGGAGAGCCGCTATCGGACACCGCGCAGGTGCTGACCCGGTACGTGGACGGCATCATGATCCGGACCTTCGCCCATGATGACGTGCTCAATCTCGCAAAGCACGCGCAGGTCCCGGTCATCAATGGCCTCACCGACCTGCAGCATCCCTGCCAGGTACTGGCCGATGTCCTCACCGTGCGTCAGCACCTGAATGACGAACGCAAGCAGACGGTGGCCTGGATCGGTGATGGCAACAACATGGCCAACTCCTGGATCGATGCGGCGGCGTCATTCGGCTTTGCGTTGCGACTGGCCTGCCCGGAAGGGTACGACCCCGATCCTGTCCTGCTGGCGCGCGCGCAGAAGCAGACCGATGTGCGCCTGATGCGCGATCCCGCCGAAGCCGCCGATGGTGCGACCGTCGTCACAACCGATGTCTGGGCCTCCATGGGCCAGGAAGCACAGCACGCCGAGCGCGTGAAGGCATTCAAGGGATTCATCGTCGACGAGGCGGTGATGAAGCGTGCGACCAGCGGTGCGATCTTCCTCCACTGCCTCCCGGCGCATCGTGGCGAGGAGGTGAGCGCTGGCGTGATCGACGGCCCGCAAAGCCGCGTCTGGGACGAAGCCGAGAACCGGCTGCACGTGCAGAAAGCGGTGATGGCGGTGTTGCTGGGTGGCGAGACGTTGCACACGGGGCAGGTGCGGGCGTAGGCGCACCAGAAACACCGAGCTGGCGATTGCTGTTTGCCTGACTGGAAGACTCGACCTCACACGCCCACACCCGCTCCAATGCCTACCATCGGAAAAGCTGCGCCCGCCTTCTCCCTCGAAACCGACACCGGTGAGAAGCTCGCGCTGAAGGACCTCAAGGGTCAGAACGTCGTTCTCTATTTCTATCCGAAGGACGACACCTCGGGCTGCACCACCGAAGCCTGTGAATTCCGCGATTCGATGCCGCGATTCAAGAAGGGCGGAGCCGTGATCCTCGGCATCAGTCCCGATGGCGTGAAGAGCCACCAGAAGTTCAAGGCGAAGTACGACCTGCCGTTCACACTGCTGGCAGACACCGAACATGCCATTGCCGAGAAGTACGGCGTCTGGAAGGAGAAGAGCATGTACGGGCGCAAGTACATGGGCGTGGAGCGCACGACCTTCCTGATCGACGCCAAGGGTGTGCTGCGTCAGGTGTTCGAGAAGGTGAAGCCGGCGGGACATGCGGAGGAAGTTGCAGCCGCGCTCGCCGCGCTCTGAGAGACACTGCTCCCACCGTGGATGAGTGCGGCTCGCGAGCGGTGATGTTTCTCGAAATCAGGTTGTGAAGTGAAATAGGGGGAACATTGGGTCCCCTGTTGACGGTACGATGAACACAGTCATCTGTTCATCGTACCGTTTTTTGCGATTGTCGTTCGGTGCCGCGGAACCTCGAGTGCGCTTTGCAGCGCACGAGGCTGCGACTGAGCGTGAGGCTTCACCTTCCCCGCTGGAGAACTGCCACATGAGTGATTCGATTCTGGATGCCTTCGAGGATGGCGCCGCCACCCTCGGCCGCGACTTGCGCGAGCAGGCCGATACTGCCGCGCGGCACCTGAACGATGGCATCGCGCGCGCGTCGGAGAAGCTCGACGATGGCCGCGAGGCAGTTGAGGAAGGCCTCTCACGTGCGCGGAAGCGTGTCGACGGCGCCACCCGCCGCGCCGCACGCGCCGTGTCCGATTCCGGCGAATACTTCCGTACCAACGGCCCGCGCGGCGTGATGCGTGATGTCGAGGATCTCGTGCGCGAACATCCGGGCAAGGCGCTGCTGGCCGTGGCGGCGGTGGGCGTGCTCATCGGACTCGGCTTCAAGCGCCGCAGGTGATTCGCAGCGGCACTCGTGTGCCGAGCTGATGAATCCTGAGCGGTCAGGGTCCGATTGACTGCGTTTCCTCATTGCGGTGGCGCGGGAGTTGCCCTTGCTTACCGCGACAAGCGAAAGGGTCGGAGTGGAGGAAGATCTGGTCCTCCGTTCGCGATGGGTGTGGCGCCTCAAGCGCCAGGCTCATCGCGTTTTTTTGCCCCTGTCCGAGGCCTGTTGCTGAAACACTACCAGAAGTTCCCTGAATCACTCCGTGATGTGGTTTTCGTATTCGGCAGGAATGTCAGGAGCATGACATGCGTGTGAGCCCTCTCCCGGACGTTTTGGACGTCATCGAACCGCCGACACCCTTGGATTCGTCACCGCAACGCGATGAATCGGCCGCGAGTGGCGGCAGGCCTGACCCACAACCGTCGGCCGACGTACCGGCTTTGGTGCAGGGACTGCTCGGTCGCATTCGTGTGGTCACACAGGAACTGCCGGTCATCGTCACCGAGGAGATCCTCGAAGCATCGGAGCTGCTCGCCGTCACTGCGCTGCATGCCTCGGCCGTCGCCGAGGAATCGCGCGAACACCTCGAGCGCGCAGCGCGGCCTTTTGACGTCGATGCGCTGACGGGCCTGCCGAATCGCGTGCTCTTCCGCGACCGCTTCTCGCAAGCGCTGGCGCACGCTCGTCGTCGCAAGTCGCGGGTCGCGGTGATGTTCGTGGATCTCGACCATTTCAAGGAGATCAACGACACCCACGGCCATGCAGTGGGCGACATGATCATCCGCTACGTCGCAAACTGCCTCAAGGATGCCGGCCGCGACGTGGACACGGTGTGCCGCCACGGTGGTGACGAATTCCTCATCCTGCTGAGCGAAGTCGGTGACGCGAAGAGCGCCGCCCGTTTTGCCCACAAGGTCACGACGGTGCTGCGCGAGCCCGTGCGGATCGGTGACTCCACCTTTGCCATCTCGGCCAGCATCGGCATCAGTCTCTACCCCGATGATGGCGAGGATCAGGAAGTGCTGATCCAGCGCGCGGATGCCGCGATGTACGTGGCCAAGCGGAATGGCAATGGCGTTGCCTTCGCCTCGGCGCAACACCAGCCTCTGAGCTCGACGCATGACACCGGTGTCGCGGCTGAACCGAGCGACCCCATTGGATTGCTCGAGATCGCGCTGGCTGAGGCGCAGACCAGCCTCGCCGACCTCAAGGCAACGAATGCACGGCTCGAGCTCGACATTCTCAACGCCGAGCGAGAGCAGGTGAAGGCGAACGAGGCGAAGCAGTACCAGTCACACCTGCTCAACGTGGTCGCCCACGAGCTGAGGAACTCGCTCACACCACTACAGTCTGCGGCTGATGTCTTGTCGCTGGTGCGCATGGATCCGACGCTCATGCAGCGCCTCGAGCTCGTCCTGAAGCGGCAGATCGGGCATATCTTCACGCTTCTCACGGACTTGCTCGATGTCTCGCGCTTGAACATGGGCCGACTGACCATCGACCTCGAACCTGTCGATCTTGGCGAGATCGTCGAGACAGCTGCCTTGCAGCTGACGACAGCCTTTTCGAAGCGCGACCATCATGTAGTCGTGAAGGTCGAGACCGACACGCCGGTGATTCGAGGGGACAAGGTCCGGTTGACGCAGGTCGTGGCAACCCTGCTGGAACGTCTCTCGGCGAGCCTCAAGCATGGTGCTACCGTCACGGCGTCACTCTATGACCACGAAGGCAATCTCGTGCTCGCGATCGCCGAAGGCCATGGCGGCTCGGCATCGCACGACCCAACCGCGCAAGCGCTCGATCTCGATGACGCGCATGCGCCTGGTGGAGGCAGTGACATCCTCACGGTGGCGGTCATGGTCGTAGTGGAGCTGCTCAAGTCGCACGGCGGACAGTTGACCGTGTCGCGTGCCGGGAAGGGTGAGGCATCGCGCCTGCAGATCATGCTGCCGCAGGCGCGATAACGCTCAGACGCGCAGCGTTCCCTCGATCGAATCGTCCAACGTCTGCCCGGTCGCGACACCAATCAGCATCTTGATGCCAGCGATGGCCGCACCGTGCTTCGTGTCCCAGTAGTAGCCATCGGTCGGTGTCACCTTGATGGCCGTGATGCGCGGGTCATCCTTGCCCTCGGTGAACCACACCTTGGCCAGCGGTTCCCACAACTCGTCGGTGACGTGACGATCCGTGGTGACGCTGGCTTGGCCGCGCAGGTGCAGAAAGCCGGAATGGGCTGATGCCTGAAAGAACAGCTCGACTGCGGGGTCTACGGCCAGCTCCGCATTCTTGTGGCTGTCCTTCGCGCTGAGAAACCAGATGCTGCCGTCGTCATCGACCCGCTGGACACTCATCGGGCGGATGCCGGTCGATGAGCTCCCGCCAGCGCGAGTGCGGAAGAAGCAGGATTTGGCAGAGTCCACGAGTTCGCGGATCCGCTCGACCGCTGCGGCATTGTTGAGGTCAGCTCGATTCTCTTCTGCCTGATTGTTGTTGATCGAATCCATGGGATGCCTGAAGTCAAAGAGTGAAAGGCCGCGCCGGGGCCAGGGTGGGGAGTAGGGTGGGGAACAGGGTGGGGATCGATGGTGGTCGCTGCGTTATCCGATGCCGTGGCCAACGGTGTGTACCATGGCTGCCGTCAGCCGCTGCTTGCACATGAGCAAGTCGCGCCACGGATCTTCCGGAATTGAACGGAGATACGGGAGCACGTCGGCAATCGACATCAGGTCGCCACGTGGAATGCCGTCCAGTTCCTCCCAGCCGACCGGAATTGCGATTGGCGCCCCAGCTCGTGCACGCAGCGACCATGGCGCGACGGCGGTCGCACCGCGTGTGTTGCGCATCCAGTCGATGAAGATCTTCCCGTCACGAGCGCGCTTCGCGACCGTACTCGTGAAACGCTTTGGGTGCATGGCTGCGAGGCGCGTGGCCACCAGCTTGCTGAACAGTGTCGCCTGGTCCCACGAGACTGGGCCCGTGAGCGGAACCGTGACGTGGAGGCCCTTGCCACCACTCAGCTTCACCCAGCTCGACAGGCTCGCAGTCTCCAGGAGGGCGCGTATGGTGCGAGCCGCATCACGAACATCCGGCCATGTGACGCCCGGTCCCGGGTCCAGGTCGAAGATCAAGCGATCGGGCTTCTCGATCGACGGAAACTTCGATCCCCAGCAGTGGATCTCGAGTGCATTGGACTGCACGAGTGCCTGCAGGTCGCGAGTGTTTGCCGCAACGGCGTAGGGGTCCGTGGAGCCATCACTCTCCTGCACATCGCGCGTGGCGACCGCATGTCCCTGTGCTGCCGTCCAGTGCTTCTGGAAGAAGCAGGCGCTCGTGGCACCACCTGGACAGCGGAGCAGGGACAGCGGCCTGCCCTTGATGTGTGGCAGCATCAACGGCGCGACGGCCTCGAAGTAGGCTGCGATGTCTCGTTTTCGTATGCCACTGTCGGGGTACACGATTCGGTCCGCATGCGAGATCGCAACAACGGGTGTCGGCGCAATCCGCTCGCGCTGCACGTCCGGCATGGTCTTGTCCTCTCGAATACCGCCGAAGGTGGCCTGTCGCAGCAGACCGTCTGACGTCCATTCGGCGAATGTGGCGTTGATCACGAGCGTCGGTTCGACCCACCGCACTCCGCGCGGCAGTGCGGCCTTCGTGCTGAGGCCGGCGGGCTGTTCATCTCGCGCGCGCAATCGCCGGCGAATCGTTGCCAGTGTTGCGACATCCATGCCGGAGCCGACGCGCCCTGCATACTGCAGAGGTCCGGCGTGCCCGGTCCTCGTCGCCACGAGCAGCGCGCCAAGGTGCTCGCGCGAACCGCGGGGCTCGGTGTAGCCAATGACCACGAATTCGTCCTGACGATCACACTTGATCTTCAGCCAATCCATCGTGCGACCACCGCGATACGTCGAACTGCGCCGCTTGCTGATGATGCCTTCCTCACCCTTCGCGCACGCTGCCGCGAGCAATTGATCCGGCGCGCCCTTCTGCTCACGAGTGAGCCGGATACGTGGATGCGCCTTCGACTTGCGAAGCACCGCGCGCAGCGCCTCGCGCCGCTCGTCGAGCGGTAGTCCGCGAAGATCCATGCCGTCGTACCGCAGCAGGTCGAACACCCAGAACGTGACGCGTTGCGTCGCCCGGGTGTTGATCGCCTGCTGGAGCGACTGGAACGCTGATTCACCGTGCCGCGCTGGCATGACGACCTCGCCGTCGAGAATCAAGTCGCGGCCATCGAGGAATGCGCTCGCTTCCTTCGCGATCGTGGGAAACTTCTCGGTCCAGTCGAGACCATTGCGGGTCAGCAGCACGACGCGGCCTTCCCTGAGGTGACACTGGATGCGATAGCCGTCGAGCTTGGATTCGTGCAGCCAGTCAACTCCGGTCGGGACCGCCGTCACGCGAGTGGCGAGCGCGGGCGGCAGCAGTTGAGCCGATCGTGGTTGGCGAGGCGATCGTTGCACGGTCAAGGTCTCGTCGAGTTGCGCCGATCGTGGAAATGGCGAAGATCACCAACTGCTCGCATGCAAAAAAGGCGCGCGAGGCCAAAGGTGGCCGCACACGCCTTCGCCTTGTGATTCAGTTGACACACGGCAAGGAGCGAACGTCGTCAAACCCATCACGCGACGTGAAGATCCGTGCGTGATCGTTCAGTGTGGCTGGGCTTGGCTGTCGCATCGTTGAAGGAGAAACCGCTCGCCGCACCTGACGCAGCGCATCACGCTGTACTCGAGTACGCTGCCACGCGCTGCGGCGGAGTGGATATTTCTTCGCGATTCAGTAGTTGCGTCGACGACAACTGATGTGAGCGCCAGAATTGAGGACTTGGCGTGGTTGTTGCAATGCTCTAAGATTGCCGAGTCGCCTCTTTGCGACACATGAGTGAAGTCGTGGCGACGGAATGTTCTGATTCCCTGGTCGGCGGCGCAAACACACCGAGTGGTGTGCGTGCGTCGCCATTTTGTCTTTCTGGAGGACTTATGCGGACAGCACTTGCGCGACTTCTGCGGCGGTCAGGTGGCAAGCGAACGTCGGCCCCGAAGGTCGATCGATCACTTCCATTCCCCCTTGCGTTGCCAGCCATCACCGAGTCGCATCCAGAACCGTCCTGCAGCGGTGTGGAACGCGCCTTTTACGAAGGCAGTGTGATGATCTGGTAGGTGTGCCACTGCTCTCGCCTGAGGCTGGTACTGATGGCGTCAGGCGACGCGTCCGCGGCTTTTCTTGACGGTCCCGCGTTTTGCCGACTTGCGCGTAGACGCCGTATTCTTCACCTGCGTCGGTGTGTCCGACCGCCGCGTGGGCTCGCGCTTCCGGGATGCCCGAACAGGCGTCCGCCCTGAGCCGGATGCCAGGCTCCGCTGAAGCGCCGCAACGAGATCGAGCACCTTCGTGGCGGGCTCGGGCGCGCTGGCTGCGCCGGGTGAGGCTTTCGAGCCCTTTTTCGACCGTTGCGCGATCAACTTCATCACATCGTCGCGGTACGTGTCGCGGTAGCTCTCCGGCTGCCACGTTTCCTGCATGCTGGTCAACAGCTGCTGGGCCATCGCGATCTCCTTCGCCGACGCGCCACCAGAGAGTGATGGCACTGATTTTACGCCGGCGTCGTCCGGCGACTTGAGATCTGCCGCGTACCGAAGCAGTTGCACCACCAGCGCGCCATCATGTGGGTACACGGCCGCGACGTGCTGGCGCGTGTGGATGACCACGGTCGCGAGCGCCAGCTGCTCAGATTTCCGGAGTACATCACGGAGCAGCGCATAGGCCCGATCACTGCCCTTCAACGGCGAAACGAAGTACGGCTTGGCGAAGAACACGCGCGGCACCTCCGCGTCGCGAACGAAACCGAAGATGTCGATCGATTGCGTCGCCTTGGGATTCGCCGACTTGAGATCGTCCGCCGTCAGGATCACATACCGATCGTCGGATACCGCAAAGCCGCGCACGATCTCCTCGGCAGGGACTGGCTCCTGCGTAGACTTATTGATCTTCAGGTAGCCGATCCGCGCATTGTCGCGGCGATCCAACAGGTCGAGGTCGAGTTCATCCGCCGACTCAGCGGAGAGGAGTTCCACGCTGATACTGACCAGGCCGAAGCCGAGTGTGCCCTTCCAGATTGCACGAGCCATAGTCGTCCGTCCTCGGTGAGAGTGTGTCGCATGAATGCTGTCGTCGTGCGTGCGTGCGTTGAACCGGCAGCCTCAAATGTGATCAGTCTGAAATTGCTCGCAGGGGTACGCGCAGGGATGTGTGTGCGCAAGCCAGAGGCCGCCAGCATCGATACGAAATGGTCGCGTTGTTCGCTTGCACACAGCGGATGCCCTGGGTAGGCTGAAGCCAGACGCTCGAGCGTGTTGCGGGGTCGAGAGAGCTGCGGATGCACTCCCAGCTCGCTGTGTGCCCTGACATGGCGAAGGCGCGTTCCTTGTCCTGCAACGAATGCTGTTGTAGCCCGAAGGCGGCGACGGTCACACCCGATGTGATCTGGCCGCCTTTGTGCATTCAACGCTCCTCGGTGCTGACAACAACCGGTTGATCACGATGAGCCATTCCGAACGCGAGTTCGATATATCACTTCGATGCCAAGTTTCTCGCGGACACACGGGCGCAGGCAGCAGCCTGACGACGTGCGCCGCGTGCGTCAGCATCGCCGGAGGGATGCATGCGTGATGCCAGCCTCGTGAGGGGCGAGTTTCGTGACGCGGATGTCAAGACTGCGCTTGGGATCGGTGCCGAATCGGAATTGCCGACGGTGTTGAGCGCGAACCTTCGCAACGCATGGCAATCGCCCGCGCCAATGCAGGTCTGGTGGAGTGGGGGTGGCCCGCTCCTCGTGTTCGAGAATGCCGCGAGCCATCGCGCTCGGGGCGGCGATCACCGGAGACCGGCGCCCCCAGCGCCTGCGAAGACGTTGTACGGGCCCACATGGCCTGCCATGGAGCCCACGATCAGCGCCCTCATGCGTGATGGTGTGAGCGCGGTGCTGCATGACATCCCCCTGCCGCTCGTCTCGACCAGACAGCGGCTGAGCAAGACCGCGACGCTGCTGCTGCAACCGATCTTCGACGCCGAGATGCGCCGAGTTGAAGGGGTGCTGAGCACCATCGTCGCTGAGCCGGAAATCGAGGATGCGAGGGAACGCCTCGCAGATCAGCCGACCCACGCGTTTTTTGAAGCCGTTGGTGATCTGACGCGATTCCTTGAATCGCTGCCCGATGCGTTCCTCACGCTGGACGCAAAGTTCTGCTTCACCTTCCTCAATCCCAAGGCCTACGAGCTGCTGGCTGTCGCAGAAGGAGAGTTACTCGGACGCACCGCTTTCGAGGTCTTTCCGGGCGTGATCGGGAGCGAGTTCGAGACCCTGATGCGGTCGTCGATGTCGGAGCGGGTGGGAGGGTCGGTGACCTCGTATTATCCCGACCACGCGCGCTGGTATGAAGTCTGGTGCATCCCGGCGACCTCTGGCCTGATGCTCTACTTCCGCGACGTCTCGGCCGAGAAGGCTACCGATGCCGCCTTGCGCACGACGGCCAGTGATCGTGAGGCGCAGCGGCGCACCTACGAAGCCATCCTCACGAACACCCCCGATCTCGCGTACGTCTGGGATCTCGATCATCGGTTCACCTACGCCAACGAAGTGTTGTTGCGCATGTGGGGCAGGACGTACGACGAGGCCATTGGCCGCAATTGCCTCGAACTCGGCTACGAGCCATGGCACGCCGCCATGCACGACCGTGAAATCGACCACATCGTCGCGACCGGGCAGACCGTGCGCGGCGAAGTGCCCTTTTCCGGTGCCTTCGGCCGCAGGATGTACGACTACATCCTCGTGCCGGTGTTCAATGCGCAAGGCGACGTGGTCGCCGTTGCCGGCACCACGCGAGATGTCACTGAGATCAAGGAGCGTGAAGAGGAGCTGCGGCTGTTGGCGGCTCGACTGTCCGAGTCGGATCGCCGCAAGAATGAGTTCCTGGCGATGCTGGCGCACGAGCTGCGCAATCCGCTCTCGCCGATCCTGAATGGCATTCAGATCATCCAGCGCGCAGATGGTGATCGGGTCTCGCGCCTGTCAGCGGCGGGGATGATGGAGCGCCAGGTCATGCACATGGTTCGCCTGGTGAACGACCTGCTCGACGTGAGTCGCATCAGTCGAGGCACGATCGAGCTGCGACGCGAGCCGGTTGCACTGGGTGAGGTGCTCGATCTCGTGACCGAGGCCGTCGAGCCAACGATCACGGCGCTGAATCAGCGGCTGAACGTGCGAGGCATGGATCCGTCAATCGTCGTAGACGGGGATGCGGTCCGGCTGGTGCAGGCCTTTACCAACCTCGTCGTCAACGCCAGCAAGTTCAGCTCTGCTTCGGCCGACATCGATGTTCTCGTCGCGGCAACGGCTGATAGGGTCGACGTAACCGTTCGGGATTACGGCGTTGGCATCCCTCAGGACATGCTCACCAGCATCTTCGAGATGTTCACCCAGGTCGAACTCACGCGCGAGCGAGAGCATGGGGGGCTCGGTATCGGTCTCACGCTCGTTCGGAGTGTGATCGAGCAACATGACGGCACGGTGGTGGCACGGAGCGACGGTCCAGGAACCGGAAGCGCGTTCCTCGTCAGCCTGCCGCGTGTGCCGGTAGCGGAGCCCGAAATCGGTGACGTTGGTGGCGGCCGTCGCCATGTCGCCTGCGCTGCGCATCCTGGTGGTGGACGACAATCGCGACTCCGCGAATTCGCTTTCTGTGCTGTTGAGCCTCACCGGGCACGAGACGGCCACCGCCTTTGACGGCGAAGAAGCGCTCGCTGTGGCGGCTGAATTTCACCCCGACGTGGTCCTGCTCGACATCGGGATGCCCAAGCTCAACGGCTATGAAGTGTGCCGTGAGCTTCGGTTGACTCCGCGGACGAACCGACTCGTCGTCGTGGCGCTGACCGGTTGGGGGCAGGAGGATGATCGTCGCAAGTCGGTGGAAGCGGGTTTCGACGCGCACCTCGTCAAGCCAGTGGATCATGAAGCGTTGCAGCGGACGCTGAGGCACCTGATCGGGTGAGCGCGAGCAGCGCGATTCCGCGTGGCGACGGTGAGGCAGTCTCAATGCGCATCCTGATCGCCGATGACAATCAGGATGCCGCGGAGAGCCTGGCGCTATTGCTCTCCATTCATGGCCACGATGTGTTCGTGGCGACGGACGGTGAGCAGGCGCTCGGTGCGGTCACGACATTTCACCCCGATGTCGTGCTGCTCGACATCGGGATGCCGCGTTTGAACGGGTACGATGTCGCGCGTGCGATGAGGGCTCGAGCCGGCGGTGAGCATCTGCGGCTGATTGCGCTCACCGGCTGGGGCCAGGATGAAGATCGTCAGCGCGCGTTCGATGCCGGCTTCGACGCGCACCTGACGAAGCCGCCGAACATGGTCAGTTTGCTGGCGGCACTGACGCCGTAGGCCGGACAGTTCGGCCGGTCGGCCGCACCAGTCTCAGCACGGCGTGCGAATCGAGCGTGAACTCATCGACTTCGCGGCGTAGCCGCCGGTTGCTCTCCTGAATGAGCGACATCACGCCCGCCGCCGGTTCGCCACCCTTGCCGGCGACGGACGTGAGTCGATGCACAATTTCTTCGAGCCGGTACAGCTGACGCTGCGTCTCCAACACTCACACTTCGAGCGTCGGCTCTTCCGTCTGGATCTGCAAAGGCCCACTGCTCGTGGCTGCGCTCAGCGTGAGGTGCGGGAGCGCGTCAGGATCGGTGTGCCCGCGAAGTTCCGAAAACATGGATCGAGCTCCCTGCGTCTCGGGTCGAGTCGCGAGCAAAATGAAGGGCACAAAAAAAGCGCGGGCGGCCTCAAGGGCCACTCGCGCCATCATCTGACGAGCCAAGTGCTCGTTCGATCAGGCATGCGCTGCGTTCGCGCATTCTTTTGTTCTTCTCAAGACACTATGCGCTGAAACGGGGCGGCGCAAGGTGCGGCGCCCACAACCTCGGTATCGTCACTTGTCGTCCTGACGATGAGCTGGCGCTGGCCTGCGACGTAGAGTCGTCTCCGTCACATGCGGGACTTGCCTGCATAACTGCAGATATTCCACGCCGAACGCTGGCAACGTGTGGAACACGACTTGCAAATGAAGTGTCCAACATCAGCTGCAACAGAGAGCACCCTGGCGCAGCATACGAAAGTGTTGCAGCAAGGGTACAAAGGACAACAGCAGAAGGAAGCTGAAGCGTGGATATCGTCAGGATCCTCGTTTGCGGCGCGTGAGACACCGGCTCGGTGTGCTTGCGTGCCGCTTTTTCGTCTTCGGTACCACGCACGTCGCGCGCGCTGGCGCAACACCGGTGCCTCGACACGCGTGTCCTGCGGTCGCGTTGGGAAACAGGTAAGTGGTCGAAATCAGCAGTCACACCTCAGCCATGAGCGTCGATATGACCGATGCAGTGAAGCACGCAACCAGTGACGACGTCACTGAAACGATCGACAGTTATGTCACGGACATGATTGCGCTGGAATCGCACATTCAGACCGCGTTGGCCGGGCAGATCGAGGATCTGGACGAGCACAGCGAGTTCAAGGGCGTCCTGCTACGCATTCATGCGACGACTGAGGCCCACCTGCAGGCGCTCGAGGCGCTGTCGAACCGGCGCGAGCAGAACGCCGGCGGTGTGTCGAAGGTCCTGAAGAAGGCCGTCTCGTCCGTGCTCGGCGCCGGCGCGGCCGCGGTCGACTTCGTGCGCTCAGAGAAGCTGCCCAAGGATCTCCGCGACGACTACACCGCCGTCTCGCTCGCGTACATCGGCTATGTCATGCTGCACACCACCGCGCTCTCCCTGGGCGACGACAGCGTGGCTGACCTTGCGCACACCCACCTCGCGCAGCACGCCGAGTCTGTGATGTCACTGCAGAAGGCCATTCCAGCTGCGACCGTCACCTTCCTGCAGAGTGAAGGTCTGCCGGCGCAGAGCAGCGTCCTCGCCGATGTGGCGAAGAATGTGCGTGCCTCCTGGTCCTGAGCCGGATCGCCCCGACCAGTACGGCACGAACGCGGCTGGTCGGTAATCGCCTGTCATCGCTGCCCGTTGCGTTGGTCACCGCTGGCGCCACCGGAAATTCCGGCGGCGCCAGCGGCAGATGCGACACGGCGTTATGATCGTTGCAGTGCCATGCGTTGATCGAGACTCTGCGCGTGGGCTGGAAGTGCGGGCACAGGCAGCGGTCTTCGACCGAACCAGTGCCGTGCTTCAGCGGGTCGTTGCCGCGCCACACGGAAGACTGCACGCTGCACCTTACCGCTCCAGCAATTCTCGAGCAAGCCTCGAAGAGCGGTAGTGATGGCGCGCGGTCCGTGCACTGACCTGCCAAAGACTCGATGGATTCGCAGTATTTTCCCGGTGACAGCATCATGGCGCGCCGGATGCGTGCTACAACGTGGGCTGGACAGGGCGACCTCGCAGCAGCAGAGTGGCCGACGACGCTTCGCGTTGCGATCCGTCTCCTCCTGCTTTCGCCTGCGCCGCTGCAGATCTGGTGGGGACCGCAGCATCAGGTCTTCCACAACGACGCATGCCTGCCGTTGCTCAGTCCCGGCGCGCGCGACTCGACGCCTGGAACGCCCGCACACCTGCTCTGGCCTGAGGTGTGGGAATCAGTGGGCCCCGTCGTGGATCACGTTTGTGATAGTCGTGAGAGCGTCGGCGATCTCGCGATCGTGTCGGCGCCGAAAGACTCCGTCAACGGCGCAGCCCAGGCGCGCCGCATGGCATGGAGCCTGAGTCCGATACTCGACCTCGACGGCGTCACGGTCGAAGGCCTTTTCGTCGCCGCCGCGCAGACACCAGAGGTCGGCGAAGCGATGCATCGACACGCCAGCGCCGCTCAGGAGCGCGAAGCGGCGTCGGTACGTGCGAGCACCGTCCAGGCGAACATGGAGCAGCAGCGCCTGTACGAGGCCATCCTCTCGAATACGCCGGACCTGGTATACGTCTTCGATTTGTCCTACCGATTGCTGTACGCGAACAACGTGCTGCTTGAATCCCTCAGCCGCACGCCAGCGAACGCACTCGGCCAGACCTGTCGTGAGCTCGGATATGCGGCGGACACCGCTGCCCTGCATGAACATGAGATCGACGTCGTCGTGTCGTCTCGGGCCGCGACTCGCGGGGAGATGTCTCTCGCCGGCGCCAGCGGTTTCCATGTCTACGACTTCATCTTCGTCCCTGTCTTCGACGCGAATGGTGCGGTGATCGCGGTGGCCGGTTCGTCGCGCGACGTGACGGCCCGCAAGCAGATCGAGGAAGGGGTGCGTCGAGTGGCATCGGAGTTGTCGGATTCCGATCGACGCAAGACGGAGTTTCTCGCGATGCTGGCGCACGAGCTGCGCAATCCCTTGGCGCCGATCATGAGCGGCCTCCGCATCGTCGAGATGTCCGACATGCATCCGGTCGCGCGACAGACGGCGGTGGCCATGCTGCAGCGGCAGGTCACGCACATGGTGCGCCTGGTCGACGACCTGCTCGATGTCAGTCGCATCAATCGCGGCACGATTGCGCTGCGGTGGGAGCAAGTCCAACTGCACGCCATCGTCGAGCAGGCACTGGATGCTTGTCGACCGATGCTCGAGGCGGCGAACCAGAAATTTCACTCGTCCCTCGTGCCGCCGTCAGTCACGATCGATGGCGACGTGGTGCGCCTCTCGCAGGTATTCAGCAACCTGATTGGCAACGCCTCGAAATTCAGCCCGCACGACAGCACCATCTGGCTCTCGGCCGAGGTCCTCGATGGTCAGGTGGTGGTCACCCTGCGTGATGAAGGGGTTGGCATCCCCTCGGAAATGCGTGGCAGCATCTTCGAAATGTTCACGCAGCTCGATCGATCGAAGCATCGCTCGCAAGGTGGGCTTGGCATTGGACTGACGGTCGTGAAGAGCCTGATCGAGTTGCACCATGGCACGGTGGAGGCGCGAGCAGCCGAGAACGGCACCGGCAGTGAATTCGTCGTGACGCTTCCGCTGCAGCAGCCGATCCCCGCGGTCGGAGGGGCGCCGTCGGCGGAGGACGCCGGCACGTTGCCGCCGCTCCGCATCCTGATCGTTGATGACAATCGGGACGCCGCCCTCTCGCTGGCGATGATGCTGAGCCTGTCGGGCCACGACACCCACACAGCGTTCGATGGTCAGCACGCAGTCGACAGTGCGTTGCAGCTCGATCCGGACGTCATACTCCTCGACATCGGATTGCCGGTGCTGGACGGGTACGAGGCCTGTCGCCGGATTCGCTCGCAGAGTCGTGCTGCGAGTCGCGCCATCATGATCGCGCTGACGGGCTGGGGGCGGGAAGACGACCGGACACAGTCATTTGCCGCCGGCTTCGACGCCCACCTCGTGAAGCCTGTCGACGATCGACAGATCCTGACCACCATTGCCGGCCTCAGGCGCGCGGCGCACATGGCTCGGCAGGACGATGGCGCGGCTCGGCAGCGACTGCCGGACGGGACCTGAATATGTGGCGCTGACGACGTCCTGACGGCGGGCAGATCCTGTGGTAGTTTTCGATTCTGCCAGTTCGGCACCTACTTCTGCCTTCCCGCCATGTCCGCCCCAGACTCCACGCTCCAGCGCACCGCGCTCTACGACACCCACGTTGCCCTTGGCGCCAAGATCGTGCCGTTCGCTGGGTTCGAGATGCCGGTGCAATACCCAGGCGGCATCACCGCGGAGCACCATGCGGTGCGCAAGGCCTGTGGCCTCTTCGACGTCAGCCACATGGGCGAGTTTCTCGTCACCGGGCCGGGCGCCGTCGATTTCGTCAACTACGTCACCACCAACGACGTCTCCAAGCTGGCGGTTGGGCAGGCGCACTATTCGACCTTCTGCAATGAACGCGGAACGATCGAGGATGATTGCCTCGTCTATCGGTTCGAGGATCACCTGATGCTGGTGGTCAATGCGTCCAACATCGCGAAGGATTGGGCGCACATCGAACCGCGATTGCTGACCTTCGACGCGCAGCTCGAGGATGTGAGCGGCAAGACCGCGTTGCTGGCGTTGCAGGGACCACTTGCCCCCGCCATCCTCGCGCGCCACACGGATGTCGACCTGGCGTCGATCAAGTACTACCACTTCACAGTTGGCACCGTCGCTGGCATCGAGAACGTCATCATCAGTCGCACCGGCTACACCGGCGAAGATGGCTTCGAACTCTATTTCAACGACACCGATGCACCGGCGATGTGGGCCGCGCTGATGTCGGCGGGTGACGTGACGCCGGCTGGTCTCGGTGCGCGCGACACACTGCGTCTCGAGATGGGCATGGCGCTCTACGGCAACGACATCGATGATACCGTCACGCCATACGAGGCGAACCTGGCGTGGTTGGTGAAGCTCACCGCCAAGGAGCGCTTTGTCGGACGTGAGGCGCTGGTGTCGCAGAAGATGGCGGGCATTCCGCGCAAGTTGGTTGGCTTCACGTTGCCGGTGCGCAATGTCCCGCGCCACGGCATGCCGGTGTTCATCGATGGCGAGGCGAGTGGCGTCGTGTGCAGCGGAACAGTTGGGCCGAGCGTCGGGATCCCGATCGGCACCTGCTATCTGCCGACCGAACTGGCGAAGCCCGGCACCTGCTTTGAAGTCGAGATTCGCGGAAGTCGCGTCGCGGCCACGGTGGCTGCGCTCCCGTTCTGGCCGAACGGCTCAGCGAAGAAGTAGGCGCGCGACGTGAAGGTTCTCATCACGCTCACCGACGTCGAGCCGGCCGTGCGTCTCAACGCGCTGCTCGAGCATTCGGGCATCACCACGGAAATGGTGTCGCCGCTGGATGACATCCGCGGTTCGCTCGAGCGCTTCGAGCCGGACGTGGTGGTGATCACGGGGGCGCTGCTCGATACCGGCAACGTGCAGGTGGTGCGCGAGGAACTGTGGGCCGGGGTACCGGTCGTCGGCTTGGCCGACGTCGACGAGCCAGGGATGCGCGAACGGCTGCGCACCATTGGCTACGCTGATGTTCTGGTGAAGCCGGTCGTTCCGGAAGATGTGGCGCCCGTCGTTCGCCGCCTTCTCGAGCGCCGCCGCCTGAGTCAGGAGACGGGGCTCAGCGGCGACACCGAGGCGTTGCGCGAAGTCCTGGTGAAGATCGAGCAGATCGCGCCGGTATCGAGCACGGTGTTGATCGAGGGCGAGAGCGGCACGGGCAAGGAGCTGGTGGCGCGCGGCATCCATCGCCTCGGCCCTCGCCGGAACAAGCCGTTCATCGGCGTGAACGTCGGCGCGCTGGCCGAGACGCTCCTCGAGAGCGAGCTCTTCGGCCATGAGAAGGGCGCGTTCACAGGCGCCGCCGAGCGTCGACTGGGGCGCTTCGAGCTGGCGGACGGCGGCACTCTTTTTCTGGACGAGATCGGTGACATCCCGCCCTCGACGCAGGTGAAGTTGCTGCGGGTGCTGGAGGAGCGTGAAGTCACGCGTGTTGGTGGCGTGACCAGCATTCCAGTGAACGTGCGTGTCATCGCGGCCACCAACCGGCCGTTGCGCGAGCTGGTGGAGGAGGGGGCGTTCCGGTCGGATCTCTATTACCGGCTCAACGTCCTCAGCATGTACCTGCCGCCGCTCCGCGAGCGGAAGTCGGACATCCCGGTGCTGGTGCGGCGTTTCATCGCCGAATTTTCGCGCCGGCATGACAAGGCGTTCCATGGCATCTCGGCCGAGGCCATGGAGATGCTGGCGCGATACTCGTGGCCGGGCAATGTTCGAGAGCTGCGTAACCTGATCGAGAGCATGGTGGTGTTATCGCCCGGCCATGAGATCGGCGTGGCGGACATTCCACCGCAGATCCGGGACGGGCTGACACGGATGTTGCCGGTGCGGTTGCCGCCGGTGCCGGGCAATCGGAACACTCCTGATACGAATCAGGTGCTCGGTGCGGCTGAGCTCGAGTTCATCTTGCGGAATCTGGTCGAGTTGAAGGTTCAGGTCGAAGACTTGCGTCGTCGTCTGGACCAGTCTCCGGCGGCGGCAGTGCCTGAGGCGTTGGTGGCGGGCGGTGCGGTTGAGCCGATGAGTGCGCGGTTGCCCAATTCGGTCGAAGTGGTGCCGGGGATGACGATGGCACAGATCGAGCGGGCCGTGATCGAGGCGACGTTGCGGGAGACGCGCGGCAATCGTCGGCGGGCAGCAGAATTGTTGGGAATCGGGGAGCGGACGCTGTACCGGAAGATCAGGGAAATCGAGGGTGGCGAAACGGTTGAGGACGCTGACTCTTGATTTATGCTAACCTGCGGTCCAGCTTGCACTTCGATTAACGGTCGGGGCTGATTCGCAGCCTCTGCCGGAGCTTGTGTTCGCTCTTTTGCACTTCCACCCGCGAAAGAACGTGACCGTGTCTGTCTTCACAACAGCAGCCGGCGCTGGCGGCGGTTCGAGCCGTCCCTCCGCGATTCACATCGCGCGCGCTGAGGAGTTGCTCGGCACGTTGCCTGGTGTGGTGAGCGTGCGCATCGAGGCGTCGCCCAGCGGCGAGGTCGATGCCATTCATGTACTCACGTCGGTCGAAATCGGTCCGAAGCAGACCGTGCGCAACATCGAGAGTGCGTTGCTGGCGCATCTCGGCATGCGTGTCGACCACCGGAAGATCAGTGTCGCGACGACGGTGGATGCTCCGCGGATTCGTCTGACGCCATCGGCGGTCGACGCGATCGCTGGTCCGGCGCCGATTCCGATGGCTGCCCCTGCGCCTGCCCCTGGTATCGCCGCGCCGGCTGTGACGCCGGTCAGCGCGCCCGAGGTGAGCGGGGTGCGCCGGTACATCTTCGACGACGTCGAGGTGAAGCGGAGTCGCAGCGGCCTGGGATGTCGCGTGACGCTGCGGCGGGGTGAGGAGTCCTTTGAGGGAGAAGCGGAAGGGCTGGAGACTGAGGCCGCGCGGTTGGAGCTGGCGGCTCGGGCGACGGTCCTCGCGATTGCATTTGCGGAAGGGAAGGCGGGGAGCCTGGCGCTGGCGGGTGCGCAGCGGGTGGACGCCTTCGGGACGGAGTTCGTGTTGGTTGGTGTGACGGTGCGGCAGGGGCGTCAATCGGTGCTATTGAGCGGGAGTTGTGTGATCCGCGACAGTGCCGAGGTGGCGGGCGCACTGGCAGTGTTGGACGCAACGAATCGGTGGTTGGAGGCTGACCGGTAGGGGAGGGTGGTCAGGCCTTGCAGGTGACCGGCGGGCGTTGCGTGTGGTGGTGACGAAGTCACCGCGGGCGGCGGGAAAGACAAACTGTCGGTCACTGGCACGAAAGACGCGTGTGTTAGTGGAAAGCAGAATTAGTAATCCCCCCGTCCTCGGCAGAGCGGAGTTGAGCGGGTACGGCCAGTAGTACGAGCGGAGCCCACCGATGGAGGCAGTCTGACGCGAGAGCGGAGGACTGACGACGGAAGGGAGGTGACGCAAGATGGGTTTCTGGGCCGCATTCGCAGGTCTTATCGCCGCAGCTTTTGGCGGTACGCAGACGTGGAACTGAAGAACTAGTTTGAAGTCCGAGGCGGGGGGATCTGCTTGCGAAAGGCCACGAAGACGATAGTAACGCTGACCGCGCTGGTCGGAGCGGGGAGTCTTGTTGCTCTCTACGCTTTCGAACCACGCGTAGATCCAGTCGAGCTCAACGCCGCAATCGCCTTTGCGGTGTTTTCTGTCTTTGGCGCTCTTATGCCGTACGCGCTGTCCGATCGCGTGAATGGCCAGGCAACATTCGTCACGTTCCTAGCCAGTGTCGTTCTCGTCCCTTCTTGGGTCTCTGTACTCAGCGCCGTAGGTGTCATTCTGTTGGCACAGCTGCTGATGCGGAAGGAGACAGCAAAGCTTGTTTTCAACGTTGCCCAGCATGCCGTCACACTTTCCTTCTCCGTCGTAGCCTATCGGCTGACGGGTGCGGCGGGAGCTGTTTACGGTGGTGATATACGTCCACTTTCGGTACTCGCTGCATTCCTAGCCTTCGTCCTCACCAATTCAGCTGCGGTTGCAGCAGTGGTGAGCGCAGAGACGCAGACGAAATACATTTCGATTTGGAAGGAAGGGCAGCGTGGATTTTTCTTCGATCTCGTTGCCTTGCCGTTCGTCTTCGTCTTCGTAACGGTGTACGTGAAGTTCGGCGTGCTTGCGACGTCTGCTGCGGCGGCGTTGGTGCTAATCGTTCGTCAGCTGAACAGCACGAATGAAGAGCTGCACGTTTCGAACAAAGAGCTTCTCGAGCTCACCGTTACGACGCTTGAAGCTCGTGATCCCTATACTTCGGGTCACTCTAGGCGTGTCTCGCAGTATTCAACGATGATGGGTCAGGCACTCTCGCTTTCGGCGAAGCAGGTTGAACGCTTGCAGTGGCTGGTCTTCTGCACGATGTAGGGAAGATTCACGAAGTGTTCGCTCCGATTCTGGCGAAGCCGGGAAAGCTCACAGCCGAAGAACGCGCGATCATGGAGTCGCATCCGATCAAGGGCGCCGAACTCGTTCGAATTTCTTCGCACCTGCGTGATACGGTAGATCCGATTCGGCATCACCACGAAGCATGGGACGGTTCTGGCTATCCAGATGCGTTGGCGGGTGAAGCAATCCCCAGTGTTTGCTCGGATCATTGCGATTGCAGACACGATCGACGCCATGGCGAGTGACCGACCGTACCGTCGAGGCCTTGCAGCGGATAAGATTCGCGCAGAGATGTTGCGGATGAGTGGCATTCAGTTTGATCCCGAGATGTTGGCAACGCTATTCGCTGCAGGAACAATCGACACAGTATTGAGGCTTGCCTGCGCTTCGCATGAGGACGATTTTGCAGCAGAACCAACTCTTTCACTGCTCGCAAACGGATAGAGTCAAAATAGGGGTGCTTTATGGTGCGAGTCTTTCGCGACATTTTCTCTACGTCCGCGAAAGGAGAACTCAAGAATGCGATCCTCCCGGTGCTTTCAATGCGCGGAAGCTGCGCACGCACGAATTTTGAGACTTCTTGGTGCCCGCGGAAGTGCTCTGTAGAGCACCAACGCAGCGAGGCTCAACTGTTCGTTCGGATAGAATGGTCTGCTGGCAATACTCTCCTTAAGCAACGAATAGTCCCGAGCTGTGTCTCTGGCGAAAGGTCCTGCGTGTGTCGCGAGTCTGACACCGAGAACGAGTCCAGAGTGCAGTGCCGGTTCTAGAGGCGTGCACCGAGTTCTTGCTACAATTCGCGCGGCCTTCTGTCGCCTGGCCGATGCGCCGCGCATTAGCACCTTCCCAGCACTGTCTGCGACATTGAGGTCCGCGAGAGCAGCGGTGCTATAGGCGGTATGCTATCGACGATATCATCGCACTCGTCAGATAAGCATTCGCCCCCTCAAGATCCATTGCTTCCAATCGGAGATCCGCAAGGCGGATGTCGGCCCACACGATTTGTGCGTGATACTTCAATGTTGCCGCTAGGCTACGCGACTCAAGAAGTAGCGAATGAGCTGCCTTTCATCGCCGAAAGTCGAGTGCACCTCCGCCGCATTTCTCAGTCCCTTGCACGCCAGCTGAACGTCGTGCACGGTACGAGACTTAGCGGATAGTTGATGCGCGGCCTCTAGCGCTTTCTCTCGAAGCCCCACTGAGGCGAAGAAAATCAGATCCGCCCGGTGTATGTCAAATGGATTCACATCCTTCGAATACCTGACCGCGTTTACGGCTGAAAGGACGCCGTCAGCCCGCTTTGTCGCCAGATTCGACGCCACAAAGAGAGCCATCACCGCCTCTGCAAGGCGTCTCTCGGGTGCAGAATTGGGATTTCGAGACTCACTGAGTGTGGCGACCAGGGACTGCGTTGATGACAGCGTATACTCTACCTCAACGGACGCATCAGATATCGATGGTAGCGATGAAGGCTTGGAGCGGTAGCTTGCCGCCCGCCGACTAGGGCGTTTGCTCTCGGCTCCTCCGCGGATCTGCGCAATTACTTCATCAACGAGAACGCTAAAGGCGCGCGATTGTGCTAGCTTTCGCAGCTGGCCCAGCTCAAACACGATTCCAGCGCGGTGTCCCTTCGCACGAGCGCGCCAACCTCCGAGTCTAGGAGAAACTTTGCCCGCCCCTCCTCACCGGCCACTACAGTAAGGCGAATGCACGTGTAGAAATCTGCGGGATTCGTGAATCCAGCCGCATCGCGCAACATCTCATTCGCGGCTGACAAAGCGTCGCTCCGTAGTACATTGGCGCGAACTCGTTCGCTGGCTTTGTCTGCCATGAGCCAAGTAAGATTTCAAAATCCCGTCTTCGTACTGCAGGTAGCCGGGATCCTCGAGGCCATCAAGCAGCCGCAGCGAATTCGTTCTCCTGCAGATGGAGTGCCGCTGCTACCAGTGCTTGGCGAGCGCTCTTTCTGAGAGCGCTACAGAGCGAGAGTATGCGCCACTGAAGTTCATTCAGCTCTCGAAGCGACCGATCGACCGCGATTTGAACGCGCCATGGAATAAGGTCTGGTGATCCAGAATCGAGTATTAGCCCGAGCATTTCAATTCCAAACATCGGAACACCCTCTGCGAACACGGCGGCGCACGCGATTTCGTCTTGAGTCGCACGACGTTGCTCGGCTGCGGCATAGGCGGACACAATCGCGCGAACGTCAACTGTCGACATTGGCCGCAACGCCACCCGCTCCACCCACTGCACCTCCACCGGACTCTCCGTCGGCGTCGCCTGCGTCGACGTCGTCAGCACCATCATGTGATGCCGTAGCACCCCCTTCCGATACACCCGGTCCAACCGCCCCAACGACTCGGCATCGATGCGCTCCGCATGCTCCACCAGCAACAACAACGGCGTCTCCTCCGACACCGACGCCAGCAAGTCCTCGATCTCGGCCAGCGGACAATCGTCCGGTGCGAACTCGTTGCTCGACAGCCACGCCCGCAACACGCCCATCGCTTCCGGCGCGATACCCAGCGCACCCGGATAGGTCAGCATCCGCGCCACCAACGAACGCATCGCCGCAAACGGCATCGCACTCGGCGTGCTGTCACACGCCATCTCGAACACCTGCATCCCCTGCAACGCCGCCGACTTCCGCGTCTCGTACAACAGCCGCGTCTTGCCGCTGCCATCACCACCCTGAAGCAGGAAAGCCTGGCCCCTCCCCGCCCGCGCATCGAAGAGCCCCGCCAACAGCTTCTTCGACTCGCGCTGCCGGCCGACCAACGGCCCGTGATGCTTGGCGCCACTCTGGTACGCCACCGTCGGCAGCTTCTCGGCGATCCGGCGCCGCAGCAACTGCGCCGGCAACGCCGCATCCTTGCCCGACCCCAGACGCCCGATCTCGGCCAGATACGCATCCAGTAGCCGAAGCGCGTCGATCTTCGCGCCCTGCATCGCCAGCAACTCCGCCCGCGTGAGCGTCGCCTCCTCGTTCAACTCGTCGATCCGCAGCAGCTGCGCCGCATATCGATCCGCAATCGCCAGATCGCCGGCCGAACGCGCCGTCTGCAACGACCGGATGATCCGCGGTCGGATCAGGGCGTGCACGCCCACCCGCTGCGCCGTGATCCAGGCCGCCAGCTCCTCGGAAAACTCCGGCACGTAGTTAGGCAGCCACTCGCCACCCACGTCGCCGACTGGATCGTCCCAGTCGCACGACCAGTGACGGGGATCGAGCCGCAGGCCGTCCTCGCCTGACTCCACCACCAGCCCAATCTCGCGTGCCTTGTAGACCGTCTGCCGAAGGTTGTGCCGCGCGTTCGCATCGCCCGCGCCAGGCCACAATGTGTCCATCATCGTCTGCCGTGACGTGATCCGCCCCAGCGGCACGCTAAGGCGCACGATCATGCCGAACAGCCGCTCGGCTTCCGGGGTCACCTCGTCGCTCCCGATCTCGATCCGCTGAGCCCCGAGGAACTGCACCCGCGCGATACTCCTCGAACGATCGGACATTTGCCGTCCCCCGGGATGGTGCCGGCCACCGGCTCGGCTCCGAAGCCTCCCGCACCCTCCTGGTCAGGCTGCGCCGCCAGACCCCACCAACAACCTGCGCTCCCCTGTCACACCAGCGTCATCAGGCGACGTTACACCGTGACCGCGTGGTGCGCACCGGCATAGCTTTTCCCCATGGTCTCTCTCCTCGACATCATCGGGCCCGTCATGGTCGGCCCCTCGTCCTCGCACACGGCCGGCGCCTGCCGCCTCGGGCTCCTCGCCCGCTGCCTCGTGGGTGGGACGCCGCAGTCGGCGCGTATCGAACTCCATGGCTCCTTCGCCCGCACCGGTGAAGGCCACGGCACCGACAAGGCCATCGTCGGGGGCCTGATGGGCTTCAAGCCCGACGACGAACGCCTCCGCACCGCGCTCGACATCATGGAGCGTGAAGGCCTCGACTACACCTTCGAGAAGACGACCCTCGGCGAAGACAGCACGGTGCACCCGAACACCGTGCGCATCACAGTCACGCGTAACAACCGCACCGCGGTGATGCAGGGATCGTCACTCGGCGCCGGTCGCGTGTTGGTCACGGAAATCGACGGCTACCCTGTCGAAGTCACCGGCAACCTGCACACCATCGTGCTGGTGGCCGAAGATGTGAAGGGCAGTGTCGCCGCCATCGCGACCATGCTGGCCGAGGCTGAGTTGAATATCGCGACGCTCCGCCTGACGCGGAAACAGCGGGGTGGTGACGCGTTCATGGTGATCGAGATCGACGAACAACCGGGCGAGGAAGTGCGCGACACGATTCGTGCATTGCCATGGGTTCGCTGGGCGTTCCGACTCGACAAGGTGGGGGCGGCCTGACATGTATCGCTCCCTGGCCGAAGCCATCAAGGACGCAGAAACACGCGGTGTGTCGCTGTCGACCGTCGCCCTCGAAGCCGAGTCGGCGGACGGCGGCCGCTCGATCGCCGATATCCGCAATGCATTGTCGCGCGCGCTCACCATCATGCGCGGCGCCATCACGCAGGGGCAGGATCCCGACCTCCGATCAGCGTCGGGCCTCGTCGGCGGTGATGCGGCAAAGTTGATCAACGGACCTGCAGGTCCGTTGGCTGGCACGCTGTTCCGCGATGTGCTGATGCGTGCGCTGGCGGTGCAGGAAGTGAATGCCGCCATGGGAGTGATCGTCGCGGCACCGACTGCAGGCGGCGCGGGTGTGTTGCCGGCGGTGCTCACCGGTCTTGCACTGGCGAAAAACATCCCCGACGACAAAGTGATCGACGCGCTGGCCACCGCTGGGTTGATCGGCGCCGTCGTCGCGGAACGTGCGTCGCTGAGTGGTGCTGAAGGCGGGTGCCAGGCGGAGACAGGTGCTGCCGCCGGTATGGCGGCCGGTGCCGCGGTCGAAATGCTTGGTGGCACGCCGGCCCAGTGCGGTCACGCTGCCGCGCTTGCGCAGCAAGGCACACTGGGACTGGTCTGTGATCCGCTCGGCGGCCTCGTCGAACTGCCGTGCGTCTTCCGCAACGCCACCGGCGCCGCCATTGCACTGGCGGCGATCGAGATGGCCATGGCCGGCATCACCTTCGCGATTCCGGTCGACGAAGTGATCGACACCATGGGCGAGATCGGGAAGGCGATGGATGTGCGCTATCGCGAAACCGCCGGCGGTGGATTGGCGGCGACGCCAACCGGTCGACGGCTGGCGAAAGAGCGGCTGGTGCAGATCAAGCGGGCGGACGGGTAGCCGTACCCTGCCGAGGTCTCGACCAAGATCTCTGACCCCTTGATCCGAGACTAAACCCTTGCCCATCAAGAACTTAAGGCCAAAATCTTCCGATCAAGATCTCTGACCCCTTGATCCGAGACTAAACCCTTGCCCGCTAAGAGCTTACGGCCAGAATCCACCGACCAAGATCTCTGACCCCTTGATCCGAGCGTAAACCCTTGCCCACCAAGAGCTTACGGCCAGAATCCACCGACCAAGATCTCTGACCCCTCGATCGCGCATCACAACGTCTGCCGCTCCACCCGCCGCGCCAGCTTCGCGATCCACCGCCGCATCTCTTCCGCGTTGATCTCGATGTTGCTCGGCGCCTCATCCTCCTGCGGCCCCATCTCCATCTCGTCCTCGCGCGGCGCATACGCCCGCAGAATCCGCGCCCACGGCTCCACCACC
The DNA here is from genome assembly GCA_963740355.1 of uncultured Gemmatimonadaceae bacterium. Taxonomy (GTDB): domain Bacteria; phylum Gemmatimonadota; class Gemmatimonadetes; order Gemmatimonadales; family Gemmatimonadaceae; genus JACMLX01. The sequence goes on along the minus strand of CAVUDW010000003.1, from coordinate 1,206,365 downwards.
ACGTCCGACGCATGCTGCGGTGACACCGCACCATTGCCCGAGACGACGCCGACCCACAGCAACGCCACCAGGTCGCGCGCAAAACCAACGAACACCAGCTCGCGACCGCGCCCCGCCGTGCCCGTCTTGCCCGCCAGCGCGTAGTCGTCGTTCAACACGCTCGCCGCACGCCACGCGGTGCCTTGCTGCACCACACCCTGCAGCAGCGAATACGTCATCTCGGCCGACATCGGCGACATCAGCGGCGCCGCAATTCCAGCGGGGTCGTATCCGCTGAAGCGTGGCAGCAACGCCCGATCACGTGTGCGCAGCGCGGCGTATGCCGTCAACAAGTCGAGTGGCGCCACGGTCTGCAGCCCCAACCCATCCGCCGGCGTGGCGTTCACGGTGCGCAGCAGGCCGGCCGACACCAGCCGCTGTCGTGCCTGTGGGCTCAGCCCCGCCATCAGGCAGGCGCCCAGCACGTTGTCACTTCGGTAGAGCGCTTCGGCCAGCGTGCGTTCCGGTGCATCCGCGCCGCTCAGCGTGGCCAGGTATTCGTGCACCTTCGGATCGCGACAGTGACTGTCCATCAACTCGCCGAGTGTCTCGTCGGTGTAGACATTGCCATCATCGATCGCAGTCGCGAGCAGGATCGGCTTCAACGTGCTGGCGGGTTGGATCCGCCCGATACGCAGCAGGTCGGCACCCGCCAGCGTGCGACCATGCCGGCCGGTGTAGCTCACCACTTCCCCGGTCGACACACGCATCGCGACGAAGATGCCGGCCACTTCACGTCGCGTGGTGACGTGTCGCTCCTGGCCCGCTTGCGATCTGGCCCCTGCAGTCGCTTCACCAGCGCCGTCAGCTCGCGCTCGGCGGATTTCTGCAGGCCGGCATCGAGAAAGGTGCGCACACTGGTCGGACAGGTCACCGACGGCTGGCAGGTCGCGAAGCCGTCGTGCACACGCGAGATGTAGCCGCGATACATGACCGGCGTTGCGGCGGCGATGCGCGTGCGGGACGGCACCAGCCGCTTCTTCGTGATCGTGAACGTGGCATCGAGTTTCTTCATCCGCTCGAACACGCCATTGATCGCCGCGCGACGGGTGTCGACATCGTTCTGCGCAGGATCGCGATCGCGCGGATTGGCAACGAGGTGCGCCAGTTCCGCCGCGTCGGCCGGCGTCAGCGCCGTTGCCGACTTGCCGTAGTACGAGCGCGCCGCCGCGTCGATGCCGTTGCGATTGCGACCGAGATATACGCTGTTCAGGTACAGCTCCAGCACCTGGCGCTTGCCGAATCGCGTGGTCAGGTACATCCCCAGCCCAGCTTCAGCGAGTTTGCCGGTCCAGCTGTGATCGAGCGGCATGCGATCAGCGCACAAGGCGCGCGCGAGCTGCATCGGGATCGTGCTTGCGCCACGACGCTGCCCGTCGCCCGGCTTCAGGTTGTTGAATGCCGCGGCGACGGTGCCCACCGGATCGACACCGCGATGGTACCACGAATTCAGTCGGCGATCCTCGACGGCGGTGAACGCAATCGGGACATGTTTCGGCAGCGCGGCGAGCGTGATGTAGCGGTCGCGCGTGGGGTCCATGTAGCCAAGCCGCTGCCCATTTGCATCCAGCAGTTCGGTGCCGTTCTTGAGCTTCACCACTCGCGCCCCGACCCGACACGGCGCATGGCCGTAGAACGGGTAGAAGAGGATCATCGGCAGGACGGTGGTCAGGCCGAGCAGCACCAGGGCACGTCGCTTCGTGATCGTGATGCGCATGGCAGTGCGGAGTGCGGGACGCCTCGGGACCGGACGACTCGGGGAACCGAATCGCGGGCTCTGGGAGGCGCGGAATCGCCGCCTCGCGAGGACCTACGCGAGCAGGCCCCTGGTTGTGTCGTTCCTCGAGCCGAAAAGGTTGCCCACTTCTATGGTAGAGCTTGCTATGGCAATGAGGCGCTGATCAACCCTCGCAAGTCTCATACAACGGCAGACCGGATCCATCATCGTGCGCTGATCGTGCGTGAGTCCGCCACCAGGAATTCCGCCAGCTTCGCCCGCCCCCGGGCCAGGCGAGACTGCACGGTGCCCATCGGCACCGCCAGCACTTCGGCGATCTCCTCGCAGGTCAAGCCGTCGATCTCCTTCATTTCGACCACGGCCCGCGCCGCGCTCGGAAGCCGCGACAGCGCCGCATTCACGATCGCACGCCGCTCGGCACCTTCGAGCCGCGAGTCCTGCAACGCGTCGGGGTCCACCGCCGCGTCGATCACGCTCACGCTCCCCTCGGGCGTCTCGAGCTGTGACTCACTCAACTCCTTCGCCCGCTTCGGCATCTCACGGGTGAGCACGTTGTTGATGTGATTGATCGCGACGCGATGAATCCACGTCTTGAGCGATGAGTCGCCCCGATAGGTGTGCAGGCGGCTGAAGACACGGAAGAAGATGTCCTGCGCAATGTCATCGCGATACGCAGCCAGTCGACGTGACTGCAACAGGTATTGCACCAGCGCGATATGGCCGAAGTAGATCTCTCGCTGTGCGTGCTCCTCGCCGGCGAGAGCGGCCTGCGCCAGATCCAGATCCTCGGCATGCGTGGCCTCGCGCGCAGTGACTTCTCCGCCGACGTAGCGAATCTTTCGTGGCGCGGTGAACTGCGCACGCAGCGTGACGAACAGGTTTTCCGCCCACTCGGCAGGTACGGTAGCCGCACGCGATGCAACGTCGCGAAGGTGTGCCATCTGACCGTGCGCTGCCTCCACCTTGCGCGCCACTGCATCGACGCGGGCGGACGCGGCGCGGGCCTCGGACAGTTGAGCGGATTCCGCGGCTGTCAGCTCACCATCCAGCGCGCGACTGGTGAGGAGCGTGATGGCGGCGGAGGAGTCTGGCATGGGTCGGGAAGTGTGCGAGGAGTGTGTGACAGCACAAGAATGACACCTGTCGGTGAGTCTGGCCACGCGCTGCGACCGGAGGTGCTCACCCCTTTGGGTGATGGCACGGACAACAACAGCGAATAGCGTGTCTATCGGGAGAGCGACCGCATCTGTGCCTCCCCGCCGCCTCAACTGACGACGCCGTGTCTGAGATCCTTTCCTCGCTCGAATCCGCGCTGACAGCCGCTTGGCAGCCCGCAGGTCCCTGGACCAGCGTGGGCCCGCGGCAGGTCGTCCAGGCACTGGATGTGTCCTCCGGTGCGTCGGTCTGCATTGCGGCGGTCGAGTGCGCCGCCGACGGCATGGCCACGGCCAGCCTGGCGCGCGAGATCGGTGCGCTGGAGAGCCTCGCGCACCAGTCCGCAGTGCTTCCGCTGCTCGACTCGGGACGCGCGGCCGGTTGGCTCTACATGGTCACGCCGTGGATCGAGGTGTCGCTTGCCGACGCAATTCAACGCGATGGCAAGATGCCGGTGGAGTCTGCGGTTGCGAACGCAATCGCGATAGCAGACCTGCTGCATTTCGCGCATAGCATCGGCATCGTCCATGGGTCGATTTCGGCGGCGTCTATCGCGTTCATCGATCAGCAGCCGGTGCTTGGTGGCTTTCAGCGCACCGGCCGAGTGCTCGACGATGCAGCGGGACGACGCGCAGTGTCGGCGGATGTCTTCGCATTGGCCTGCACACTTTTCGAGTCGCTGACAGGCACGCCGTGGCGCGTTGGCTCGCCGATGCCTGGGGAGATTCCCGACGAACTGACACTGCTGCTGCACCGGGCGCTGGGCGGCAATCAGGAGGCTCGCTTCAGCTCCGCGATCGCATTTGCCCAGGCGGTCTGCGGTGTGCGCGACAACGCGCTGGTGGCTGAGGATGAAGTCACGGCGCGCGACGCCTTCGATCTGGAGCTGCTCGAAGAACTTCCGCTCAGCGAAGGTGCCGATCGCTCACTGCGGGTGCTGCACGCGCTGCTGGATCGGGCCGAGGTGGCGGATCATGCGCCCGAGCCAGACGATCCGCTGGTGCAACGGTGCTGGGAACGCGCCGAGCAGCAGGTGGCGCATGACGATGCGCGTCTGGTTGCCCTGCAGTGTCGCTGGCGCCTGCTGGCAGATCGCGATCCGATCGGCGCCCTCGGCGTGACGCACCACGCGCCGTATGCGGCTGCGGTGCTGCCGTATCGGGCCCGGGCACTGGCAGCACTCGGTCGCGCCGCCGAGGCACGCAGTCTGGCGGTGCGCGCCTGGTTCGATGACGTCGCTATGGACCTCTCGGCGCTCCGCTCACTGACGATGGCACTTTTGCTCACCCGCGCTTTCGACCTCGCATCGCTGGTCAGTGTGGCGGAGCGTGCGAAAGGAGTGGTGGATCCGGTGATCCTCGCGGCGGGTCAGGTGGCGGTAGCGCATGGGACAGCGAAATCGCTTTCACCCGCAGCGCAGAGCCGCGCGCTGCGGGCGATTGCCGCCGCGATCGAGCAGCGTGCGCCGTGGACCGTCGAACTGCTGGTGGACCCGCGGTGGGATGGATTGCGCTCCGACCATCGGTTCTCGGTGCTGGTTGGGCGGACCCAGGCGGCATGGACAAGCTGAGCGTCTCGGCGTGTCTGACGTGATGGAAGCCGGTGTTGAACGTCCTTGTTGCAGCCTGTTCCTGAAGTGTGCTCGTGACGTGTTGGTTGCAGTGCCTGCGGTCGCTGGAGCTGGATGTCGTTTGTTTGCTTGACAATGTCGTGCCCCGCGTCAGATCATTGCGCAGCTCCTACCCAGGGCTGCCAGACTCCTCCTCACTTTGACGGTGAACCGAACCATGCGTACTCCCACGATTCGTGCCGCTCTCCTCGGACTTGGCCTCGTCGCAGCAACGATGTTCGTTGCCACTGACGTGCAGGCACAGGCCGCCAAGCGCCAGGCTGGCGCCACCTCCAACAGCACCAAGAGCCGCGGCGGCAGCGCCGATGCCAACGTCCGCAAGGACGACGCGCCGAACGCGCTCAACAAGCCGGCCACGCCGGAACCCGCTGGCAAGAGCACGCGCGGCGCATCAGCCGTCGAGCCGGGCCAGATCTGCATCGACAGCCGCGTTGACCTGTATGTGAAGATCTACGTCGACGGCAACTTCGTCGGCACCGTGTCGCCGTGGGGCGATGCCTGCGGCTACTACGGCGCTGGCGATCATCGCTTGTATGCGCGCGCCGTGTTCACCGATGGCAGCTACTCGTCATGGGGCCCGGTCACTGGCGACGCGACGTCTGGCTTCCGCTGGACGGTTCGTAACTGAGCCACTCGCTCGGCGCGCAGTCTGGCGTCGGGCGGCGCACGAGTGAAGGAACCAACGCACAAGACACACGGGGGATGCACCGACATGGCGCATCCCCCGTGTGCTTCAGCCGCGTGCCATGTGCATTCCTATGATCCCTATGGCCTGGCGGGTGGCTCGGCGCATGGCATCGCACCCACGCTGGTCAGGAACGCATCGAGGCGTTCGCTCGCCAGTGGAATGCCGCGCAGCGCGTCAACCACGAACAGGTCGAGGGCATCGTACCAGATGCCGTTGGTGGCCAGCGCATTGATCGTTGGCGTGCTGCGTACGACGTGCCGCTGAATGAACTCCTGCAGGAACACCTCGCCGGAGCGTGTGCTGAGCGACCACTCGGCAAGGGCGCCGTCGGCGAGCGTGAGGCCGGTGGAGGCGAGCGGGATGCGATTGAGTCCGGCGCGAAGGCCGATCATCACGCTCCGACTGGTTCCGCTGGTCGCCCCGTAGGTGATGCCATCGGCGGATGTGGAGGTCGTGCTGTCGGTGATGCGCACCGTGAGCCGGGCCGAGTCGGGCTCGCCGGCGGCGCAGACCGCGACATGCGGCGTGTCGCGGAGCGTCTGCGGTACCAGTGTGTCCACGCGTGCGTCGGGAATCAGGGCGCGAGCGCCGTCACCACCGCGCGTGAGCGCTCGTTCGCGGCGCACCCCGCGCACGGGTGGCCGGAACACCACCAGCAAACGCGCCGCGATGCGCGACGCGGCGGGCGGCGGCGGTGCGGATCGGGTGGTATCCTGCCCCTGCAGGCGCGTACCCAGCAACGCCAGCAACACTGGAGCGGCCAGCAGCACTGCCGGCGGAAAACCGAACGAGAGTCTCATGAAGCGCAACACCACCCCTTGTCTGTACGCAACGCGTCGTGAATCGTGACTTCCGTATGATGCATCCGTGCCGCCAGTGATCGACACCCCGTCGACACGGGAACGTTTCCTTGACGCGCAGGGCCTCGCGATCGCTGGTGGGATTCTCGCGGCACTGGTGGCGATTGGGGTGGTGTCGGGACTTCGCCTTCGCGATTCCCTCGATCGCGCCGCCTGGGATCGTGTGGCCACTGCACTGGCTGATACCCCAGTCACGCCCCAACTGCTCGTTGTGCGTGCCGCATCGCGCACCGGCGATTGGATGGTGTCCGATGCCGTGCTTCGCCTCGACTCCGCCGGCGCACAGTCGGCCGCGATCGCCATCGATATGTCGGTGCCGGTGGCACCGGCTGGCTCGCTGCCAGACTTGCTGGCGACATCGCCGCGAGTCGTCGTCGGCGTCACGCTCGCGGGTGACTCGGTGGCGTGGCCGTGGTTCGTGCCCGAGGCACTGCGAGTACGACGGAACACTGGCCCACGCATCGGGCTCACGGCGCTGTTGCGTGACCCCGATGGTGTCGTACGGACGATGCCTCGTGCCGCGACTGGCGAGCGCTGGCTCGACGACGAAGTCGCAGCCCGACTCGCTCGAGCACCGGTGACGAAGGAGCCGGCTGACAGCCGACCGCTCCGACTACGCTTCGCTGACGCCGGAAGCGACTGGTACGGCATTCGTGCCATGTCGATCGACAGTGTGCTGGCGCTCGATCTCGCGACGCTGCGTCAGCGCGTGACAGGCACCGTGGCGCTGCTCGGCATCGACGATGGCAGCACCGTTCCCACCAGCGTCGGCGCCATGCCGGCACTGGCGATCCTTGCGCACGACATCAACGATCGAATACAGATCGCCCGTGGTGAACGGCAGGCAGTGCGCGACGCATCATGGCCATTGGTCGTGCTCTGGCTCGCGAGCTGGGTCCTGATCGGCGCGGTTGGCGCCGCGCTGACGTCCATTCGAGTGACGCCAGTTCTTGCTGTCGGTGGAATTCTCCTGCAAGCGGCGCTGGTGCTCTGGCTGGTCGATGGCTCTGGCATGTGGCTCCCGCTTGGCTCGACGCTCCTCGTCTGGGTGGCGGCACTGCTTGGCGTGGAGGCGGTGTCGTTCTGGCAAGTGCGCCGACGCCAGCGGCTCACCACACTCCTCTTCTCTCGCTTCGTGACCCCGGAACTTGCGACTGCGGCGTGGAGCGAACGACATCTGTACCTGGAGGGGGGACGTCCGGCACCTCTGCAGCTGCCTGTCACGGTGTTGTTCGTCGACCTGCGCGGCTTCACGCGTTTCAGTGAAAGCCACGTTGCTAGTGAGGTGATGCAACTCCTCACCGACGTCACGGCTGCCTGCACGGCCGACATTGCCACATTCGGTGGGCTGGTCGACGACTTCGCCGGTGATGGCATCAAGGCGGATTTCGGCGTGCCGGTGCCACGTCGCGATACGCGCGACATCGAACGTGACGCCGAGAACGCCGTGAACTGTGCGGTGGTTCTGGCTGCCACCATCGAACGCCTGCTGCCTGCGTCAATCGGCAAGGCGGGCACACAGGCGCGCATCGGAATCCACAGCGGCGTCGCCGTCGCGGGTACCATCGGTGGCGCGACACGACTCAAGTACACCGTGGTGGGTGACGTCGTGAACGTGGCCGCACGCCTGCAATCGGTGGACTTGCCGGACGATTCCGGCGCACCAATGCGTTGTCGCATCATCGTCTCCGGCGCGACGATGCTGTTGTTGGGAGGCAAGCCACCGGCCGTGGACGACCTCGGCGAGTTGTCGCTCAGTGGACGCTCGCAACCGGTACAGGCATTCCGCCTGCGCAGCGCCCAGATTTCCGCTCCCTGATAGAGACCACGATGCCGAATCGATTTCGCCCAGACCCCGAACTGTCGGCCAGCGCACCGCTGTTGCAGCGCCGCCTGCAGGAGTACGGTGCACTGATTGATGGCCCCTGGCTGCGCAGCGCTCAGGCCGCGACCGCGCGCGACGTGATCCTCACGTCCTTCGTCCGTTCTGGCGCGCATGAAGGCACGCTCTGGCTGGTTCGCGGAAACTCGCTCGTGCCGGCAATTAACAGCGGCCCGCATGCACAGACACTGGTGGACCGTTTCGAGCAGCCACTGGATCGTGGCATCATCGGGATGGTGGCGGTCACCGAGCAGGCGTTCTGCGAAAACGACGTCGCCAGCAATGCCATGCGTGACTCGACGCTGGACACCATGCTGGGGCTGCAGACGGTCGCGATGATGGCGGTACCGCTGGTGTTTGCCGGCGGCGTGCGCGGTGTCGTTTCCTGCGTGCAATTGGCCGGTGGGGCGGCGGCGCCAGGATTTTCACCCGCGGATCTCGAGAACTTCGAACGGGATGTCAACGTGGCTGGTCGCCTGATCGACCTCACGCTGCTCGACTCGGTGCTGGGGTTGCAGGGTGCCTGAGCGCGCTGAGGATGCCGTCCTGCGCCTCGACGGCCCACGTGCCGCGTTGCGTGACGGCGACGGCGCCGGAATACGCGTCGCAGTCCTCGATACCGGCATCGAATCGTCGCATCCCGCACTGCATGGCTTGACGCTCGCGGACGATGTGATCCTCGTCGGCGAGGGGCCGAGGGTCAGCGTCAGCGATGGAGCGGGCGAAGATGCGTACGGGCACGGTACCGCGATCGCGGGGATCATTCACGACATTGCACCTGCCGCGCAGATCGGGAGTTTTCGTGTCCTGGGTGCGGATCTCGCGAGTCGCAGCGTGATCATCGCCGCCGGTGCTCGACTGGCGATGGAACGCGGCTATCACATCCTGAACTGCAGCTTCGGCTGTCGCGGCGATGCGGCGTTCGTGCTGCCGTTCAAGGACTGGGTCGACGAGGCCTACCTGCGTCACGTGCACGTCGTCTCCGCCTGCTCGAACGTCGACATCGATCGACGCGAATGGCCGTCGCACTTTCCGACGGTCGTCGCCGTGAACATGGCTCGCACGGTTGCGGGCGTCTTTCATCACCTGCCGGGCCACCTCGTCGAGTTCGCGACGGGAGGGCAGGGGGTGCAGGCACCGTGGATCGGTGGCGGCACCAAGACCGTCACCGGCAGCAGCTATGCCGCGCCGGTGATGAGCGCATTGCTCGCGCGCATGTTGTCGCGCACCGGTGCCATGCATCCGGTGGTGGCGAAGTCGGTGTTGCGCGAATTGGCGCAGCCCTGGCAGGACGACGTCGCAGCGCGCAATGTGCGGCGAGCGTCATCCGTTGCCACGGCCATGCCTACTTCTTCGGTGCCGGCTGCGGGTTCGCGGTAACCCACGCACAGGCTTTCTGGTCGCCACCATCGCAGCCGCGCTTGTAGAACTCCGCCGCTCGCGTGATGCTTTTGGCGGTGACTGACGTGCCGGCTTCGTACATGCTGGCCAACGAGGAGCAGCCGAAGGCGAATCCGCCTTCGCATCCCTGGCTCAGGTACTGGCCGGCGCGCACGTCATCACGCATCACGCCTGACCCGCGCAGATAACCAGCGCCGAGGTAGGCACAGCCTTCCGCCACGCTCACGGGTGCGGTGCAGGCCTGGCGCCAGTAGCCGATCGCCTTCACCGAGTCACGCGTCAGTCCGCCCTTGCCACCAGCGGTCATGGTGCCGAGTGCGGCGCAACCCACCGCTTCATTGGCAGCGCATGCACGCTGGAGCAGCAGGGCTGCACGAGTTTCATTCTTCGGTGCACCCTTGCCGTTGGCGTACGCGACACCCAGCAGCGCGCAGCCTTGCATGTGTCCCGCATCGCAGCCCTTCGCCCAGAGCACTGCGGCCTTCGCATCGTCGACCGGGCCACCCTCACCCTTCGACGCGGCAAGGCCGAGGAATGTGCACGCGTCGCCGGAGCCGGCATCGCAGGCCTGCGCATACAATGCACGCGCCTTGCCGCGATCCATCGACACCCCTTCGTGCGGCGAGTCGTACATGCGGCCAAGATTCATGCAGCCGTCGGCATCCTTCGCATCACACGCCAGTCGGTAGAGCCCAACCGCGCGCGGCACGTTCTTCGCGACACTGTTGCGACCATACTCGAGGTTCAGCGCCAGCGTGATGCAGCCGGATGCAACGCCACCATCGCAGCCTGGTGCGGCCTTCGATGCCGGTCGGGTTGGTGCAGCGATCACTGGCGCCGCCTCGATACCCGCGGCGGCGCGCGCCGCGTCCGGTCGCGCGGTTGTCGTACTCGGCGTACCGGTGCCGATGTTGCCCATCTTCGATCCCGGGTCGCTGCTGCCGCTGCCGCTGCCGCTGCCGGAGGAAGCCCGTGGCGTCGTGACAGGCTGCGTCACCGGCGCTGTTGCGCCCACATTGCGTTGCGGTGTGCTGTTGCCCGCGCCGGTCGCGCCGCGCTGCACGCCGCCTGCACCCTGCGCCACCGTGGCCGCACCGACCGTGTTGTTGCGCGACACATCATCCATGCCCACCACGCCACCATCGGTCGGCGTGGTGCGACGCACGAATACGAAGTCGCCCTGGTCACTCTCGATGCCGGGGACTGCGCTGAACGTCGGTGTGGTGTGTGCGACGGCGGCGACTCGCGGATTGATCTCACCGGCAAGCTGTTGCGCCATGAACACCGGTGCGCGCCGGGCCTTCAGTGCGGCGATGATCTCCATCGAGAAGATGCTCACCTGCGGCACCGTCTCCTTCGCGGTCCCGGCCGTCATCGCCTGGCGACTGCTGCGGCGCGCATACATCAGCGCTCCGGCAATCGCCCGCTGGTTATCGGCGGGCAGCACCACGCGATCATCATTGCTGCGATTGAGTGAACCGCTGAAGCAGGCATCGGTGATCAGCAGCACCGAGCGCGCCTTCAGCGTGCGCAGCCAGGTGCGGATCGACTCGTTGGGAATCCAGGTGCTCTTGCGTGCGTTCGCCGCGTCGGCCGCCAGCCAGTAGCCCTCGCGACCGGCTTCGTCAAAACCACCATGCCCACTGTACACCACCAGCAGGTTGTCTTCCGGCCCGAGACGGCGCGCCACGGCCTCGAGTGAGTCGAGGATCGCTTCGCGCGTCGGGTTCTTCACGACCTGCACATTCTTCGGATCGAACGTGTACTCACGCGTGATCACGGCGCGCAGGCTGTCGGCTTCCTTGATCGGGAAGCGCAGCGACGGCAGCCCACTGCTTGGCTGCTGTTCACCGACGGCGAAGATGATCGCGTGATAGGTGCCGAATCCCGCGCCAGCGGAGCCCGATGCGGATCGTGGCTCCAACCCTCGTCGCGTGCCCTGCGCGGTCAGTGGTGACACCAGCAGCCCTGCCAGCGCGGTCGTCAGCGCGAGCTGAGCGGCCTGACGCATCCGGTGACGCAGCGATGTACGGCTCATGGAACTGTCCTCGGTGGCGTGACTGAACGCCGGCAACGTGACACGCACGAACACTCGATCACAGACTCGAACACCTCGATCTGACACAATACCGTCCACAATCTGTCCTTCGGCAAGACGACTGAACACGACCTCGGTCAAGATGCCGCGAGGTTTACCGGCTGGGGACGATCCGGACCTGCACACGCTGCAGCGACCAGGTGGCCGGTGCCGACCCCGGCCGGGCGCCAAGGCCGCGGGACGCCCCCATTCGGCTCCGCAACAGCCCGCCGATCTGCGATTCGTTGCCGCCTCGGGTGATCTCGGTCGTGATCACGGCGTCCCACTCGAAGACATCCCGCGGCAGTTCCTGCTCCGACGTCACCAGCAGCAACGACTCCACGCCGACATCGGTGGCTCCGAACGACGCCACGCGCCCGCCGCCATCGGTGACGGGGATCGCGTCCGGCCAGACTTCCTTGTTGCCCATGAAGTAGGGCACCCGGTTCGTGGCATTGGTGCCGTCCGACGGGAAGAGCAGCGTCGCCTTGCCTTTGCTGTCGATGTCGAAGACGTAGACGAACCGTGGTTGCCGGGTAGCCGCCGCAGCCATCCGCGCCGTGTCCGCATCGAGGCGGAGTTGGATCACGGTGCCGGCGGTGATCGAATCGGTGGTGATCGGCTTGCCGCTCACGCTATCCACGACCACAAGGCGATACGGGAACTGCCCCTCATCCGGGGGCGTGGCGATCGTCAGCCAGGTCCGCACCCGCCCCAGCGCCTCGGCACGCATGCGCAGCGAGTCACCAGCCGCGGCGGCTGATGGGGCCGAACTGATCGGGAACCAGTTGCTCCGTGCCGGGAAGGCGCTCGTCGCGCTGTCGGCGGCCGAGGCGTTCGCTCGCACCCAGGCATACGAGACATCGGTGTCGGTCACGCGGCCTGCGAGCACGTAGAACCCGCCTTCCGGCGCCCCTTCCCGCGTGATGCCGGCGGCCTGCGATGTGCCGCCGATCGCCAGCGCATTGTCCAGCGCCCGTGTCGGCGGAATCGAGAGCCAGACTGCGGGTTTTGCCACGCCGAGCTGATTGATCGCAGACAAGCACGCGCGCTGCCTTGAGCGTCGCGCCAATCTGCACCGGCTGTTCGCGACCGGTGCGCAGCGTCCACCAACCGCCCTCGAACGCGACGGTCACCAGCGGTGCATTGCCGGCGGGCATCTTCGTCGGATCATCGATCCATGTGATCGCGGTGCTGGCCTTCAGGATCCGGGCTTCAGCCACGGCCGCATCGCGATCCGCTTCCGTCGCCAACGGTGCCGGCACCCAGACGCGAAGCAGTGGTTCATCCGCCGCCACCCACCGTGTGATCGCATACAGGTCACCGATCTTGAGCGAGTCTTCACTACCGCGCACAATCGACGCCAGGCTGCGCGCGATGCTCGTGTTGCGCTCGACCTTCACCACCATCGTCGTATCCAGCTTGCCATTCACCAGGCGCGCCAGCTCAGTGCCCGGTCGCAGGCCAAGCGCGAGGCCGCCATCGAGTTCGGCCTGCTCGCCGCGCAAACCGGTCAGCGCGACCGTGGTGCGCACTGCGGCATCGCCGCTCGCGCCACCGAACAGCGGCTGACGCAACCGCGCCTGCTGCGCGTCGATCGACGGCACCTGATCCGGCGCACGCCCCTGCATGATCGCCTTCGTGCTCTGGAAGATCTGGCGTGCGGAGGCGTTGGTCGAATTCGACATCAGCGCATGCAGAAACGCCGAAGTGAACAAGCCATGCCGCACGTTGTTCTCGTCGATGCCTTCCTTGGCCGGACGCGTGTCCTCAGCCGCGGAAATCACCAGCGCACCAACGTCGGCCGGGAACTGCCCAGTGTAGCGCTCTGCCTTGTCGCGCTCATCGATCGACGCCCAGCGTTCCTTCAACAACTGCGGCACGCCACCGCGCGTGATGGAGCCGGAATTGCAGGCATCGATGACCACCGTGATCACCACACCACGCGCCGCCGCCGGTGCGATGATGGCGGCCAGTTCCTTGTCGCGAATGTCTTCAGCACCGGCATTGGCATCCACCGGCACCAGCGTCTGGTCGACCTGCTTGCCTGGGGTGAGCGTGTTGCGACGGAGCGCCCCGTGGCCGGCAAAGCTGAAGAACGCGATGTCACCGGGCTTGGATCGGCCGAGCATCGCGGTCAGTGAATCGATGATCGCCTGTCGGGTGGCAGCCTTGTCGATCAGCACGCGCACGTTCGGCCGCTGAAAGCCGAAGCGGGCCGTGATCACCTGCGCCACCGCCTGCGCATCGTTGGCCGAGCCTTCGAGATTGCTGATCGTGCCGCGCGCGCTCACCCCACGTGCGCCGGTCGTCGGCGCCGGTGTGCGGCGTGCCGCGCTGGCCACCGCGGTTCGCACGGCCGTCGCGGGAATGAAGGCCTCGTAGTCGTTCACCCCCACGATCAAGGCGCGCCGAACCTGCGCCGCGAGCGGCGTCGCCGTCATCATCGGCAGCGCGCAGAGCAGCAACGCCGACAGCCCAGAACCGAGGCGGCGGAATCCGGAAACCCGAGCCAACGCCGCGAGGGCGAGCGGGGAGGAAGAACGTGTGGAGGACATGTGCGTCTGGCGCTCGATAAGGGAGGTGCCGACCCGCAAGTCAGAACATGACCGGTGGGCGCGCTGGGGAAGCAATACGGTCGGGGTCGCCCCGGGGCAATTGACCCGTTCGGGTGACCCTGCTGGAATGGACACGGAATCGGTCGTGACGTGTCCATCAGGGCAGACGTCTCGCCACCGAAGCCCGGAGCGACAGGCGTTCATCCGTTTCCTGCCTGCCGACCTCGCTCCACGACTATATCTCCGCCCATGCATACGATCCTCTCCCCAGGACTCCGCCGCGCCGCCGTCGCCCTGACGCTCGTGATCGGCAGCAGTGTTGCTCGTACCGCCGGCGCGCAGGCACCCTGCGACCCGTCGCCCGCCATCCCGGAAACGGCGGTCAAGAGTGCCTTCGAAGCGCAGGTGAAAACCATGCTGCGCGAAAACGAAGATTTCCAGAAGCCAAACTGCGAACTGACGACGGCCCGCTTCCAGCGCGTCGCCCGCCTCATTCGCCCGATCGCCGCTGCCGCACGCGACATCGGCGGGTCCACGCGGTTCCTCGTGCTCAACAAGAACGAGCAGAACGCCTTCGCGACCGGCTGGCCGTCCAACGGCTATCACCTGATCGTCGTCTACACGGGCATGATCGAGGCACTCGATCGCCGCGCAGCCCAGGCGGCACCGCGCACCGGTCGCAATGCGGCCGAGTTGAGCGATGTCTTCCTCTCGACGGTGATCGCGCACGAGATGTCGCATCTCATCCTGCGACATGCCCAGGACACGAACTGCCGCGGCTCGAACAACCTCGCAGCCGGTGGTGACGTCACCGCCAGCAGGGCCGAGGGCACGCGCATCGCCGCACCAGGTGTGGTGGCCTGCCGTTCGTATTCGCAGGGCAAGGAACTCGCCGCCGACTCACTCGGCGCCTACATCATGTTCGCCACCCGCAAGACGAATGTCTTCAGCGACGCCGGTGAACTGGTGCGCCTGTGGGAAATGGATGCGGCCGAGGAGCGTGCATCAGGCGAGAACGCCTTCTGGGGCGAGCGTGTGATGAGCACGCATCCGTCCGCCGTGCGTCGCGCGGCGCTCTACATGCGGCTCTGGGCCAGCATGCTGGAGGAACAGGATCGCTACGACAGCGCCATCGGCTTGATCAGCGCCAACGTCGAAGTCGATCGCGGCATCGCGATGCTCGACTCCGTGCGTCGTGCGCTGCCGGGCGCTCCGTTCATCGATGAAGCGATGGGTGCAGCGTTGCTCACGCAGTGGCTGTCGACGGTGCCGGTCGGGGCGCTCGGTGTGCGGCCGACGGTCGGTGTCGTGCGCACGCGCTTCGTGGAAGGACTGCGCGGTGACAACAGCACCGGTGACGTTTCGCTGCTGGCGCGTGCGCGAACGGCACTGGAAGCGATTCCCGATGTGGACAATCGACCCGCAAGCCTGTCGAACCTCGCATTGCTCGATGCGTACACCGGCAACTCGGCGCGTGCGTTGACCCGTGCCAAGCGTGCCGTGCAACTCGCGAGCGGCGATGCGTCGGTGCTCAACACACTTGGCATCGCGTACTACCAGGCTGGCCAGCTCGACTCCGCACGCGCGGTGTTCGGTCGTATCCTCACCGGCGGCAACACGCAGCCCTCGGAGACGGCCTGGCGCACCAACTGTCTCAGCGACAAGACCAAGCCGATGAGCACGCGCGTCTGCTTCAACTACGCACGCTCGGTGTTCGAGAAGGACAAGACCACCGGCCTCACGTTGCTCACCGCCTACCGCGACATCTACGGCCAGCAGCCGTGGGGACAGGAAGCGGGGCGGGTCGTGATGGCCGCCCGCGCCGGTACGCCGACCACGCTGCCCGCCGGTTCCGCATCCCCGACGACGCCGACCACGGCGCCGCGCCCGGTGGCCCCGTCACCCGGCGCCAACAGCAAGATCGGCAACCTGGGCTTCCGCTCTATCCAGCTCGTGTCGCCTGATGGATTGAAGAAGGTTGGCACGGGCATGCGTCCGCGTGACGCCCGCACCGTGCTGCCTGGTGCCGTGGGCGCCGGCCAGACCATCCAGAGCGACGAGGCCGGTGTGGCCTTCCTCGTCGAGCCGGACCCGGCTGGCGGTCAGCGCATCGTCGGCATCATGTCATCCGGCCCGTGGTCACTGGCCGGTGTCACCCCTGGGCAGCCCATCAGCGCCCTGTCGCGCCTCGGCCGAGCTGTGGACCGCGATGGCGACACCTATGTGTATGTGGTGACGGGACATCTGGTGCGGGTGGTGACTGACGGAACCACCATCACGTCGATCACGGCGCGGTCGGACCAGTAGGGGCTGGGGTAGACATCCGAGGCGCGAAGTCGGCGGGAAGGGCGGCTCGTGGTTGCCGTCCCTTCCCGCGAAGCCGTAGCTTCGCGTGTCGTACCGAAACATGTCGACCTCGCCTGCGTACGGTGAGACGGCACCCAACCCGAGGCACCACATGGTCAGTCGCGAAGATCTGGAAAGCTTTCTCGTCCGTCTGGGCGCAGAAGGCGCCAGCTATTCTGAAGTCGAGCCCGGCATGTACGTCGTCCGCCCGGGCGGTACGCCGGACGCACAGGTGGTCGTCAACCTGACCCCGCCCGTGCTCCTGATGCGCATGAACGTCATGCCAGTCCCGGATGACGCGTCGAGCGCCAGCGGATTGTTTCGTCGCCTGCTGGAGCTGAACGCCACCGATCTCTCGCACGCGGCGTACGGCATCTCGGGCAACGACATCATCCTCACCGATACGCTCGACCTGGCGAACCTCGACTACTCCGAGTTCCTCGCTTCCTACGAGAGCATGACGCTCGCCCTCGCGTCGCACTCCATGCGCGAGCTCGCCCCGTTCCGCGAGGTCCACTGATTCAATGGGACTCTTCGACCGCCTTTCATCGCTGATCAAAGCGAACCTGAACGACCTGATCTCGAAGGCTGAGGAACCGGAAAAGCTGCTCGAGCAGTCGATCCTCGACATGCGCTCGCAGCTGGCCAAGGCCAAGCAGCAGGTCGCAGCCGCGATCGCCGACGAGAAGCGTCTTCGCGACCAGGCCGATCAGGAGTTCAAGCAGGCAGGCGAGTGGGAACAGCGCGCCATGCTGGCCATCCAGCAGAACCGCGACGACCTCGCCCGTCAGGCCCTCATGCGGCAGAGTGAACACGCCGAACATGCGACGACGCTGCAGCGCACGTGGGAAACGCATCAGGCCGAGACGGAGAAGCTGAAGTCGCTGCTCCGCGACCTGAATGACAAGATCGAGGAAGCGAAGCGCAAGAAGAACCTGCTGCTCGCGCGCGCCCGTCGCGCCGAGGCCCAGGCCCGCATCCAGAACACGATGTCGGGGCTGAGCGAGAAGAGTGCCTTCGAAGCCTTCGCCCGCATGGAAGAAAAGATCGAGCAGAACGAACGCCGCCTCACGGCCAGCGCCGAGATCGAGGAAGAGTTCAGCGGCGATCGCCTGCAGTCGGATTTCAAGAAGCTGGAGAAGGCCGCCGGTGGCCTCAGCGCCGAGGCACGCCTGCTCGAGCTGAAGCAGAAGATGGGGATGTTGCCGGCGGGTTCGTCTCCGCAGGCGAAGCAGCTGCCGAAGGGCGCTGCCGGGACATCGGACATCACCGAAGCCGATTACGAACACCTCGACGACACCTCACCGGCGTCATGAACAGTCTGTCGAACAATCACTGCGATGTCGTGAGCGTGTCGCAGTGAATGCTGGCAAGGCAGTGCCACGTTTGCGGTTCGCGCCCGTGCTGTTCGGCACGATCGTCACCGTGGCACTGCTCTGGCTGGTGGTGAAGGCATCGAACGTCTTCCTGCTGCTCTTCATCGCCGTCCTGCTGTCGCTCTTCCTGCGTGCCGTGGCCGATGTGCTGACGGTGCGCCTGCGCATGCCGTCGTCGCTGGCGTTGCTCGGCGCCGTGGTCCTGTCGCTTGGTGCGCTGGTGGGGCTGATCACGATTCTCGTGCCGCCCTTTGCCGAGCAGACACGTGCGCTCGCGCTCGAGTTGCCGAAATACATCTCCGGCCTCGAGAATCAGATCGTCAAGCTCGGCGAGCGCATTCCGCCGCTGAAGGCGTATCTGGCGACGGAAGACCACAAGGCCCTGTCGGTCCTCTACGAGCAGGCCAGCTCGCAGCTCGAGGGCTTGCTGCCGAAGGTCTTCGGGTTGCTCCATCTTGCGATCGATGGGTTCGCGCTGATGGTGATGTCGTTGTACCTCGCGCGCCGGCCTGCCGACTATCGCGAATGGTTGATCGCGCTCTTCCCGCCGACGCAGCGCGAATTGGTGCGCGACGTGTTGCTCGAGATCGCGCGTGACCTGCGGTCATGGATCACGGGTCAATTGCTCGGCATGGTGATTCTTGCTGTGCTCACGGCCATCGGCCTGGCGGCGTTGCAGGTCCCGTACTGGCTCACCTTCGGCATCTTCACCGGCGCCGTCGCCATCGTGCCGTTCTTCGGCACGTTGATCAGCACGACGATCCCCGCACTGTTCGTCCTCGCCAGCGACGGCGATCCGTGGCGTGTGCTCGGCGTGATCATCCTCGGCACGGTGATTCACCTGATCGAGAGCAACCTGGTGCTGCCGTTGATCACGCAGAACCAGGTCAAGCTGCCGCCGGTGCTGAGCATCATGTCGGTGCTGATCTTCGGCCAGTTGCTCGGCCCCGTCGGTCTGGTGGTCGCTGTGCCGCTGCTGGTGGTCCTGACCGTCATCGTGCGCCGCGTGCTGGTGAACCGCATCTACCAGGGCGCCGCCGAGCGGCCCTTGCCGGTCGATCGCACGATGGTCCTGCGCGTGCCCGCGCCTGAAGGTGGCGTGATCCTGCCCGCTGGCACCTTGCCGGACCTGATCGCGATGGCGGAGCGGGCCGCAGTCGCTTAAGTGCGTTTCGCGCGCGGTGCCGCGGAAGGCGACTGCCACAGCACGCCTTCAGAGCAACTGCTAAAAGCAACTGCATTGGGGGGGAGGCCACGGAGCTCACGGAGTGCTCCAGTGGCAACCAATTCTTCAGCGCCCCCACTCTCTTGTTTTCAACAGCTCGGAAGGTCGCGCTGCGCTGACGGCGGCCCTCAACGCACTCCGTGAGCTCCGTGGCCTCCCCCCCATTGCTGTTGCAGTTTCTGGTGCGGTCGCGGTCGCGGAATCCGGTGACAGTGCACACAATTGGTGGAAATCCGGTGACAGTGCACACTTTTCGGCCACAGGCCGGAAAAGTGTGCACTGTCACCGGATTTCTGTCACCGGATTCCCGGATTTCCCCGGGGCTTTAGGTTGGGAGCATGACGCTCACCCCCCGCTACCTGATCCTCGCTGACGGCGCGTTCGGCGTACACTCGTCGAAGACCGCCGTTGGCTGCATTCGCTTCACACCGGAGCAGGTGGTCGGTGTGCTGGACACGGTGAATGCCGGCAAGACGGTGCAGGATGTGCTCGGCTTTGGCGGCGCCATTCCAGTGGTGGCATCGGTGGCTGCGGGATTGCCGCTCGACCCGAACATCCTGCTGATCGGCATCGCGCCTGCGGGTGGCCAGCTGCCGGATGCCTGGCGTCCGGTGTTGCGTGCGGCGATCGATGCGGGACTGCACATCTGGAGCGGGTTGCACGTCTTCATCGGCGACGATCCGGAATTCAAGGCGATGGCGCAGGAGCGCGGCGTCGACATTCTCGATGTGCGCAAGCCGCCCACGGATCTTCCGGTGTCATCGGGACGTGTGCGCGAGTGCGACGCGACGGTGATCCTGACGGTCGGCAGCGACTGCAACATCGGCAAGATGACGACGCAGCTCGCGGTGCGCGAAGCGCTCAAGGATCGCGGCGTCCGTGTGGCGTTCGCCGGCACAGGGCAGACGGGCATCTTCATCGACGGCAAGGGCATTTCGGTCGACGCCGTGGTTGCAGACTTCATCGGTGGCGCGGCGGAACGGCTGGTACTGGAATCCGCGAAGGATGCTGACATCGTGTTGGTGGAAGGGCAGGGCAGCCTGATTCATCCGGGCTTCTCCGGCGTGACGTATGGCCTGATCCATGGCTCGCTGCCGCATGCGCTGGTGTTGTGCACGCAGCCGTCACGGGTTGCGATCCGCAACAACGAGTGGGTGAAGATCCCGTCGCTGAAGTCGTTGATCGCATTGCACGATGCGGTGACCACGCCATTGCGTTTTGCGCCGACGATTGCGGTCGCGATGAATACCTACGATCTCAGCGATGAGGCGGCGCGTGACGCCATCGAGCGGGCCATGGCCGAGACACGGTTGCCGGCCACTGACCCCGTGCGATTCGATCCGTCGCCGATTGCTGACGCCATCCTTGCCGTGCACGAGGCGAGGGTCGCCTTACGCTGAGGGTGCCCGACGGATCGTGACACTTCGGGGACATTTCTGTGAAGTCGCCCGTGTTGGACGACCGGCTGAATGGACTGGCACGATACTCCACTCCATTCCATTCCCGGGAAGCACGATGCAGCGTACCACCACGGGCCTATGGCTCGCCCTCGCCATGGGCGTCCTCGCCTCCGGCTGCGCGCAGGACGGCACGCCTCTCACGGCGGCGAACCAGGTCGACCTCCGAGCCCAGTCCGGCGGCGTTGACGGCAGCTACAAGCACGATCGCGGCGATGATCGCGATGACGACGACGAGAATCGCGCGGTGACGTACGCCGTGATTGGCGACGTTCCGTACGAGCCGCGCACGCCGCAGACGGCTTTGTCGCTGATGCCGACCCTGATCGGCTCGATCAATGCCGATGCGAATGTCAGCCGTGCCATTCACGTTGGCGACATCAAGTCGGGCAGCACAAAGTGCTCTGACGAATGGTTCCAGCAGATTGCCGACCAGTTCCGGACGTTCCGCGATCCGCTCGTGTACAGCATCGGTGACAATGAGTGGACGGATTGCCACCGCGCCAACAATGGCGGGTACAACCCGATCAATCGCCTGGCGAAGATCCGCGAGCTGTTCTTTTCTCGCCCAGGGTTCACGCTTGGCGCGGCGCCGAAGCGTATCGATGCGCAGCGAAACTATCCCGAAAATGCCTCGTGGATGGCCGCGGGTGTGGCGTTTTCGACATTCCATGTGATTGGGTCGAACAATGGTCGTGCGAGTTGGTTTGGCGACCGCAAGGACACAACCTCGTTGACGCCGCTCGTCACGGTGGCTCGGCCGGAAACAGCGGCGGAAGGCGCCGCGCGTGAAGCCGAGTGGGCCGCACGTGATGCGGCCAATCTCCGCTGGCTGGAGCGCACCTTCGAGGAAGCGCGTGAAGAGCATGCGAAAGGCGTCGTCCTGATCCTGCAGGCCGACCTGTGGGCACCTGACGATCGAGCCGCTGGTGCAGACTTCAGCGCCCACACGGCATTCGTACAGCGCATCGCCACCCTCGCGACGCGGTTCCGCAAGCCGGTCCTGATGATCAGCGGCGACAGCCACGAGTTTCGCGTCGACGCAGGTGTGCCCTGGTTCAGCCTTTATGGCGTTGCGCCGGTGCCGAACGTCACGCAGCTCGTCGTGGACCGCAGCATCGAGGCGGACATCGACT
Organism: uncultured Gemmatimonadaceae bacterium; assembly: GCA_963740355.1. GTDB lineage: Bacteria > Gemmatimonadota > Gemmatimonadetes > Gemmatimonadales > Gemmatimonadaceae > JACMLX01. The sequence goes on along the minus strand of CAVUDW010000003.1, from coordinate 1,184,797 downwards.
GGGTGAAGCTCACGATCGACCCGAAGTCGCCTGCGGTCTTCAGCTGGGCGCAGGTGTTCGTTCCAGTTCCGTGATCTGGCGTGAATCGAGCTGAGTGAAAGTCGAAAGTCTGAGTAACGATGGTGGGACGGGGCCCTGCGGTGGGGCCCCGTTCTCGTTTCGGCCACACGCGCAAGAATGATGAGTGCTGGCGAGTTTCGGTGACGGTGCAGGCTGCGACGTGTGCAATAGTGGTGGCGTCATCAGCCATCGGAGTGCCACATGTCGCACGCTGGTTTTCAGTTCGTCACAGGACCGCAGCTCGTCCTGAAGAATGTTCGCAAGGTGATCACCGCAGGCGCTGGCGCCTGTCGAGTGCGGGTCACGGTTTTGGGTGGCGTCTCGTTGCAGCTTTTGCCGGGTGAGGCGTTGGCGGTCACCGGTGCGTTGCCACTGGCTCGCTCGATGCTCTGTGCCATCGCGGCTGGCGTGGCGCGCTGTGATTCCGGGAGTGTGCGTTGGAGCCCGCGCGGCTTGACGGGTGTGCGGTATGCGCCTGCGGGTGATGCCCCACGCGCGGTGCAGCGGCGCGACGGCGTACCGCCGGGCCTCGTGATTCTCGATGCCGCCTTGATCGAACGCGCGCCCGAACCTGATGTGCGAGCGATGGTGCAACTGCTGTCGCCCTGGCTGTCGGCGGGTGGTGCGGCACTGGTGGCGGCGCCGGTCACACCGGCGGAGTGGCCCTGGGCGATCCTCGAGTTGGCAGGCGGTCAGTTGCGGCCATTGCCGAGTGCCAGCGGGGCGCCGGTGCCCGCGTGGAGCGCGCCCGCCCGGATGGTGGCCGAAGGTGCTGGTGATCGTGTGGCACCGGGTGGCCCGGATCAGTAGCTTCTCGAGGTGTGTTACGACGGGTGCAGTGATCGGCCCAGTCGACGCAAGGACGTCTGCTGGTAGACGTCACACGCCGTCCCTGCCTGGAATCGATGAGCGAGTTTCTTCTTTACAACACGTTGACGCGGGTCGTCGAGCCGTTTGCTCCGGCCGACGGTCAGCGCGTGCGCATGTATACCTGCGGCCCGACGGTCTACAACCCGGCGCATCTGGGCAACTTCCGCACGTTCCTCTTCGAGGATCTGCTGCGGCGGTCGCTGGCGCTCAAGGGATGGTCGGTCGAGCAGGTGATGAACCTTACCGATGTCGACGACAAGATCATCAAGCGGGCCAACGAGCGCGGGCTCACGATTCGTCAGGTCACCGATCCGGTGGTGGAGATCTTCCACGAGCATCGGGAGTACCTGCGCATCCAGCCTGCGGAGCACTATCCGCGGGCCACGGATTACATCCCGCAGATGATCACGCTGGTCGAGCAGTTGATCGCGAAGGGCGTCGCCTATCAGGCCGATGACCAGTCGGTGTATTTCGCGATCGACAAGTTCCCTGAGTACGGGCGGCTCTCACGCCTCGACACTCGCGAGATCAAGTCGGGCGCGCGCGTGAGCCAGGACGAATACACGAAGGACAACGCGCAGGATTTTGCGCTCTGGAAGGCGGCCAAGGAAGAGGACGAGCGTGTCGAGGCCGCGTGGGAATCGCCGTGGGGTCGGGGTCGTCCGGGGTGGCATCTCGAATGCTCCGCGATGGCGATGGACATCCTGGGCGAGACGATCGACCTGCACGCCGGTGGTGTCGACCTGATCTTCCCGCACCACGAAGACGAAATCGCGCAGAGCGAGGCCGCGACGGGCAAGGTGTTCGCGCGGTGCTGGTGCCATGGCGAATTCCTGCTCGTCGACAGCGCGAAGATGGCGAAGCGCGTCGGCAATGTGTGGGGTGTGGCGGAGCTGAAGGAAGAAGGGCTCGATGGCGCGGCGGCGCGTCACTTCATGTTCAGCACGCACTATCGCCAGCAGCTCAACCTGAGCACCGATGCGCTGGAAGGTGCACGTCGTGCGGTGCGTCGGATTGGCGATCTGGCCGCGCGTCTCGCGTCCGCCAGCGGTGCGCCGGTCGAGTTGACGTCAGCGGCGGTGGAAGCCGAAGCCGACTTCCGTGCGGCGTTGTCGAAGGATCTCAATGCACCACAGGCGCTTGGCACGCTGCACACCTTCGTGAATCGGGCCAACGCACTGCTCGATCAGGGTGGGACGGACGTGGCGGCGCTGGAGCGGGCACGGAGCGCGTTTGCGGTGATGAACGGCGTGCTGGACCTCATTCCATCGCCGGTCGCGGCGGACGAGGCGCTGGCGGCGCGGGTGGAGGATCTGATCGCGCAGCGGGCCGCGGCACGGGCCAGCCGGAATTTCGCCGAATCGGATCGGATTCGTGCCGAGCTGACGGCGGAGGGGGTCGTACTGGAGGATGGTCCGGCGGGGACGACCTGGAAGCGGATTCAGGGCTGAGTAGGAGCGCCGGTGTTGGGGGACGGAGTTCCTGAGCTCACGGGGACGGAGTTGAGGCCCTCCGAGGCGGTGTGGCGACGTCTGGGCACGACTGCCGTCTGCCGCTCCCGGTTGAAGTGCCGGCGCGTCGGGGCTAGGTTGTGAGGCTCTCGGCAGGGTTTGGTACGTCAGGCTGACGTAGCTCAATTGGCAGAGCACCTGATTTGTAATCAGGCGGTTGCGAGTTCGATTCTCGCCGTCAGCTCTCGCCGGTCGCCGGCACGTCAGCGACCGAGAGGATGTTGTGGTGTTGTGTGTTCTTGTCGGTGGAGTAGCCAAGCGGTCAACGGCAACAGACTGTAAATCTGTCGACTCCGGTCTTCGAAGGTTCGAATCCTTCCTCCACCATAAGTGCAGGCCCCGCAGTGACTTCGGTCGCTGCGGGGTTTTGTCTTTCACACGGTCGGCCGGTCCTGGAAAGCGGAGGAACTCCGTCCCCATGAACTCAGTCCCCATGACCTCAGCAACACCGCCCCCATGAGCCTGCAATTCCACACGCTGCACCGCACATTGTGACACTTCGGCGCATCCTGCGCCGATTCACGGCCGCCGACACCACCATGCACCCACTGGAGTCGTGCATGCGGATCCCCGCACTTTGCACCGCGATACTGTTCGCCCTCACCACGCCCGTGGCACACGCCCAGCGTCTCATCGATCTCCCAGCGGGCACCATGGTCCGCATCGAGACGGTTGCCCAGGACCGATTCAGCGGCCCACTCCTCAATGCCGGCGCCGACACAGTGCGCATCAAGACCCTCGGCAATCAACCGCCCGTTGCACTGGCATCGACGAATATCCGGTCCTACGCGATCGGAGCCGGCAAGGACCGCGTACGCGGTGCATTGCAGGGCACGGCGATTGGCGGTGGCTTCGGACTGGTGGCCTGGGCGCTCCTGAAATCGCTCGGTGGCAACGCAACCACGCCGACGCAGGGCTACGGTCGCACCATCGCCATCGTTTCCACGCTCCTCGGCGTCTCCATCGGCACAGCCGGCGCGCCGGAGCGGTGGCTGCCACCACGCAACTGACCGCGGCGCACTCCGATATATCGCATCTGCACGCTGGCGCGCCTCAGTCCCGCGTCGCATACTCCCGCGGCGACGGCACCCCGACCGTCCAAGCTGCCGCGGGCCCGGCGAGGACTCGTGTGAGATCCCGCCGGCGACGCCGGTGCTCCAGCTTCTCGGCTCGCGATCGACCCGGAATCCCCATGGCATTCTTCGGCAAGTCGGATATCAACAAGCTCGCGGATCACGCCGGCTTGACGGTCTTCAACGTCAACGACCGGCTCTATCTGTTCAAGCCACACGGCGATTCGACGACCTGCATCATCTCCGCCCACGGCGGACGCGCCACCAAGAATGCCGGCACCTTCCGTCTGCCCGCAGACACGATCGTGCGATTCTACTCGGAGGACACTTTCAGCGTCCTCGATCCTGGGTTCGCCGAGTTCTACCAGAACGAAGCCGTGCCGCGCGAGATCCTCAGCGAAGGCGACGAATGCTTCGACTATTGCCTGACGAAATATCAGGGACGCCACAACTCGGCCAACGTCAACGAGTCGTATTCGCTCATCGCGCAAACCATCTCTCGCGCCTTCAATTCGCGCGAGATTGCCTCGTCGCAATTGGAGAAGGCCGTCAAGGCGAATGCCTCGGACCGGATCAAGAAGATCCTCGGGACCGCAGTGGCGCGGAACAAGACCCCAGCGGTCGTCACGATCCGCAATCGCATCCTGCACACGGACCTGACGCTCAGCAAGGTCATCGCGATGGTGAAGACGGCGGCACCTGAAATCGTGCTCTTTGATTGCTCGTTCTGTCGAAGTGTCTCGCGCGGCGGGTCGCAGGCAGTGGCGCTTGTCGCTCGCTCGTAGCACTCGGGGCGACACATGACACGGTCGCACGTGGGCGGGACGCGCGTCTTCCTGCTGCTAGCGCTGGTCAGCTGCAGCAGTGGTGCCGACACCGCCACGCCAGTCTCGCCTACCGTCACCTACCCTGCCATCCGGGCCGCGCTCACCCTCGACCCAGAACGACTGCTGGCGTACTCGCGTGGTTCCACGCCGATCAACTTCACCGCAGAACAGATGCGGCTGCAGGACAACATGATGGCGTCGAACAACCCGACGACCAATGGCGGCGCCACACTCGGCCGCGTGTTGTTCTACGACAAGGCACTCAGCATCAACGGTCGCGCATCCTGCGCCAGCTGTCACCAGGTGGAGGCAGGGCTCGCCGATACCCTGCGATTCAGCGTCGGCTTCGACGGCCGGCCCAACACGCGCGCCACCGCGATGCGCCTGATCAACCTGCGCTTCTTCGGCCCGGGCACCGAGTTCTGGGATCAACGCGCAGCCTCGCTCGAAGACCAGGTCACGCAACCGATTCGTGACCCGATCGAGCTCGGATTCACTGCGGCGGTCGGAGGCATCGATTCGTTGCTGAAGCGGATGCGAGCCTTGCCGTATTACCCGGAACTGTTCTCGATCGCATTCGGTGACGAACAGATCACGGAACCACGGCTCAAGCAGGCGCTGGCGCAGTACCTGCGCTCGATCGTGTCCAACTCGTCCCGCTTCGACTTTGCGCTGGCTGCTGATGGTGGGGCGATCGTCGATCGACTGGCACCGCTGCACCAGCTCACCGCGCAGGAGAATCGTGGCAAGCTGCTGTTCGCCACCTCGAATAGCGTCGGTGGCGCGAACTGCGAAGTCTGCCACCGCTTCCCGCAATTCACGCTCTCAGGCGGCTCAAAGAGCAACGGGCTGGATGCCGGTGAGACACGTGTCTTCAAGTCGCCATCGTTGAAGAGCGTCGGCACCTCGCGGCACTTCATGCACGACGGCCGATTCTCGACACTGGAAGAGGTGGTCGAGTTCTACAACAGCGGCATCCAGCCAGGCCCCGCACTCGATCCGCGTCTCACCGATGGCGCCCCGAATGTGCCGCAACGCCTGCACCTGAGCGCGGAAGACAAGGCGGCCGTGGTCGCATTCCTGCGCACACTCACCGACGACGCGATCCACACCGACCCGCGGTTCATCGATCCGTTTCGGCGCTGACGAGCGTGCTCGCGTGCATGCACATGCGCGTAACGCAAATGTCTTCAACAAACCGCGGCGAGATTTTCAGCGCTGCAAAACTTCCGAGCCGTGAGATTGTCATGTTCCGACGACTGAGTGTTGGCGCGATCGTTCTCGCGCTGGCGATTGCCTGTGCACCACGCGCACGGGCGCCAGCACCCGCACAAGGCGCACCGATCCGTGCCCTCCGTTTTGGAGCGCTGGTTGACGGATTCGGCCACCGGACCCGCGATGCGGTGATCGTCATCCAGGGCGACCGGATTCTCAGCGTCGGCACCGGCGACCGCGCCGTGCCGCTCGGCGTGGTCGTCACGGACCTGCGCGCGTACACGGCGATTCCTGGCATGATCGACGTGCACACTCACATGACCTACTGGCGCGACAAGGCGAATCCAACTGGCGTTGGTGCGCCGCGCTCGAAGGACTCAGTCGTTCTGGCGTCGGCGGAAAATGCGCGCAAGACGCTCGAAACTGGCGTCACCACGGTGCGCGATCTTGGCGCGTCGAACTACGCCGACATCGCGATGCGCGACTCGATCAACAAGGGCGCCATGATCGGCCCGCGCATGTTCGTTGCGGGGTATGGCTTGTCGAAGGCCGGACCAGGACGCGACGGCGCGCCGCCCACGCGCAACCCGGCCAACGGTCGCATCGTCGATAGCACGGACATCCCCGTCGCCATCAAGGCGCAGGTAGATGCGGGCGCCGACTGGATCAAGATGTACGGCTCGACTGGCACCTACGCCAACGTCACCGGTCGACAGACGTTCACCGATGCGGAAATGCGCATTGCCGTCGAGGTGGCGCACCGACTCGGTCGCAGGATCGCGATTCACTCCTACGGAGAGTCAGGCGGCCGCGCCGCGATGCACGCCGGCGCCGATGCGGTTGAACATCCCGCTGGGCTCGAGGACGCGACGCTTGCCGAGTGGGCGCGGAGCGCGACCTACTATGTGCCGACGATCGATCACAATCGCTTCTATGCCGAAAACGCGAAGCTGCTCGGATATAGCGCCGAGCAGGTTGCCGGGCTGGATTCGTTCCGCCTGCTCAACCTCGAGACCGCGCGCCGAGCGCACAAGGCCGGCGTGAAGTTCGCGATGGGATCCGATGCCGTGTGGTGGATGTTCGGCGAAAACACACGCGAACTCGGATGGTTCGTGAAGGCCGGCATGACGCCCGCCCAGGCGCTGGCATCTGCGACAAGCGGAGGCGCGGCACTCCTCGGCATGTCGGACCGGATTGGCAACGTCGCCCCCGGATTCTTCGCCGATATCGTCGCGGTGTCCGGAGATCCGCTCGACGATATCGGCGTCGTGATCAACAACGTTCGATGGGTGATGAAGGGTGGCGCGGTCGTGGTGGATAAACGCTGAAGCGCCTTACTTGCTCCAGGGCGGCACGACGTTGTTGCTGCGCGCGTATGCAATCGACTGCCCGAGGTGCTCGTGCAGGTGTGTCACCGTCATCAACATCGCCTTCTGACGGCTCCAGTCCGACCCGAAGAACTTGATCATCTCGCTCAGGTTCGCATCGGTGGTCAGTCGCATCGCGCCGTGCAGGTGATTGAACGACGCTTCCAGTTCCGCGATGATCTGCGCCTTCGTCATCGGCCGCTTCTCGTACGCCTCGACGGTCTTCATGTCGGTTGCCGAGATGCCGCTCGACGCCGGCGCCGGGGCGCCCATCATGATCGGGATGAGGTAGTTGTCACTGGCGACATGCTTGAACACCTCGCCGATGGAGCGAACGCCGGCCGCCGGCCGCCAGGCATACGCACTCTCCGGGATCGCATTCGCAAGGTCGATCAACTTTTTCTGCACGCCGCCAACATCGGTGTGCATCTCGGCCATCAGGCCTTGGGCCGAAGCCCGGGCGGGGAAGACTGCGATCCCGCCAACCACGGCGAGCGCCAAAGGCAGGACGAGGGCAGACGCGAAACGTCGCATGATGGGCTCCTGAGGAATTGATTGCGGCAGGTCAAGACCCTGAAATATGCGGGTTGCGCAGCGCCGCAATAGCTGAGCGCCTGAGCTGAGCAGCGTGCGGGCTGACCTCGGCAGCCGGTCAATGACCGCCGAAAAGCCGCGTGTACCAGGGGTGCTGCGCCGCCGCCCGCGGCACCAATCGCGCGGTCGAGCGATCGCCCGGTGTCCGACAGATGGGGCAGTTCGCCATCGTCGGTTCCGTACCCAGCTGGACTGCGACGGGTCCTCGCACCACTTCCGTGTTCGCGATCGTATCGCGAACGGTCACGCTGATCGTCAGTGTCTGGCCGACGACGCGGCCCGTGAAGACCGCTGGCAGCGTCGGGCCGATCGCGATCGGATATGCGCGCAGCAGGTAGCTCCCGGATTGGGAAAAGCGCCCGTCGGCATCCAGCGCCACCCGCCCGCGCAGGTCACCATACGTGCAGCCGATGTGCACATGCGCCAGCGTATCCGTCACGAGGACACCGGCCTCATTTCCGCCCCACGTTCCGAGCGCGAGCAGACCATCCGTCGGCTCGCCAAGTGATCCTCCCCCGCAACCGAGTGCAGGCAACAAGGCCGCGGATCCGAGCATTCTCCATGCGTGTTTCATGGCGTCCACTGGGGCGGAGGTCAGTTCACAGCAGCGATCGAACCTGTCACCCTGCCTTACCTCGATGAGACGGAAAGTGTCACCGGTGGCAGCGACTCCGCGACCATCGGTGACAGTGCACTCAGTGCAGGTGCTCGGTGCACTGTCACCGTATTTCCTCGTATTTCCCCGGCGGAATTGAGTGCACTGTCACCGTATTTCCTGCCGCGGCTTACGGCGCCACCGCAACGGCCGCGATCAGCCTGATCAGCGCATCCACGTCGCGCAGGTCGAGCACCTCGCCGGGCGCATGCGAATACCGCCCCGGCCAGCTCAAGCCGATGTTCGGCGCACCGTAGGCGGCCACGGCCGAACCATCAGTGCCGCCGTGGGTTGTGCCGATCTGAATCGGGATGCGATTCGCGGCCGCGATGCGCAGCACCCGATCACGCTCCGCCGGCGGTGTGATTGCCGCGTCGTCCAGCCCACGCATCACCGCCCCTGCGCCGAGTGGCAGGTAGGCGAACATCGGCTGCTCGAGTGGCGTGTCGGACGAGACGAAGGTGTCGATGCTGTAGACGCGCTTCAGGCCACGACCATGATCGGCCCCGAATGCGCTGGCGCCAAAGAGGCCGCCTTCCTCACGCGTCGACCAGACGAAGATCACGCGGTGTCGACAGCGCCTTCGGATCGATGCGCTGCAGTGCCAGCAAGCAGCGCCGTGCTGCCGGTGCGATCATCGCTGCCGCGACCGGTGAGCCGCGTGCCCGCGAGTCGGATCGCGCGCTTGTAGGCCGTGACGCCTTGCCCGATCCGCACCCCTCGCGCCACCAGCCCTGCCGAGTCCACGCCGAACCAGGCCGTCAGCGACGCAACGTTCTTCGTGCGCGCCGAGTCGCGCGGAACGAACGCACCTCGCAGCGACGGCGCGACGGTGCCATTCGCATCACGGTCGAAGTGCAACATCGCCGGCTGGCCTTCCCACGCACTGATCACCGCTCCGCCCTTGCGCAGCAGCTTCACGCTGCCATCAGCGTTGATGCCTTCCACCTCGAACGACACTTCATCCATGTGTGCGATGAACGCGACCGAATCGCGCTCCGGTCCGGCGCCGACGATCAGGTTGCCGGCTGTGTCCGTCACAGCCACAGCCCTCGCCCAGGCTGGCAGCAACGCTGTGATCGCATCGCGCACACGAAACTCGTGACCTGGCACGGCTGGCAGATCCGCGATCGAGCGAAAGATTCTCTCGGCCTGCTCATATCCATCGGTGCGAGGCACGCGCACTCGGATCGTGTCGGCTGGTGGCGTCGTCCATGCGATCGCATCGCTGCGTGCCCCACCGGATTGCAGCGCTGCGGTCAGTAATGCGCGCGCGTCATCGGCGTGAATCGACTCCACCAGTGAACCGGCGAATCGCACGCGCGGGTTGATCACGCGTACGCTGTCGCTGCGGACGATGCGCGCCAGTCCGCCCTTGCGCTGCGCGCCGAGACGCCCTGCGGCGACCATCTGATCGCTCGCGACCGTGCGTCCGTCATCGAACAGTGTGATGCGATTCACCGGGCCAACGCGCGCGACGATGCCGGCGAGGCCGACCCAGCCGAAGCTGCGCTGCGTCGACAACACGTAGATCGTCTCGCCACTGGTCACCGGTGCGGCTGCTGCACTGGCCACCGCAGCGCAACCGGCACGTGCACCGGCGCCTGGCCCGGCCGCGTATCCCTCGTACGTCCAGACCGGTCGCTCTGCCACCACCGCATCGAGCAGTTGCACACCGAGCGCTGCCACGGCGGCTCGTGACGACACGCCGAGGTCGACCCAGAGTTGGTCGACGTTCACGACCGCCGTGTCACCACGATGCTGCCGCGCGAAGTGCCCGTTCGCGATCGCCACCACGCCCGGCACATCGCCGCGACGCGCAAGGATCCGGATCTGTTGCGCCTCGTGGAACTGGTCCCACAACGGATGCAGCGGCGTGCCGGTGTGATGCAGCCGAACGAATCCATCGTCGGTGATGGCACTGACGACGAAGCCCGGGACGTCCATGGCGCAGGCGACGACGCGGCGCGGCGACCCGCTGCCGACACGCTTCGTCAGGTTGCCGAAGCCATCGACGCTCCAGCCGGGGAGCGTCGCCTTGAGCGCCGCGGCGGCGCGAGATTCACCGCCCGGCGGTGCGTCCAGATGCGTCCAGGCGGCAATCGTGGCCGCCACCGACGCATCGCTGGCCTGCGCCGGGGCGGCGGACGCCCAAACCCCGGTGGCGAGCAACAGGACCGCCGAACGAAGGTGGCGCAGGTACGGCGCGCTGCTGGCGCTCGGATTCAAGGGCGTACGCATACAAGGCGCTCCGGCAAGCAGGTGGTTGAAGCCGGACATTCTAAGCGGTGACGGCCGTGCTCGGTCGACGAAGGCTGGCGGGGCAACGCATATTCACCTCGACGGCGCGTCCGCCGACTGCCCGATTGCCGCTCCCTGATGCTCAGTCTCCGCGACCTACACTTCCGCCTCGCGCCGTTCGCCGCCACCGTGCGCACCGCTGCCGTCAGGGCCGTGCTGTGCGCGGTGCTGGGCGTCGTTGCAGTCGCGTGTGGCGGTAGCGGTGCCACGGCACCACCGGAGCCAACCACGCCCAAGCCGTCGCTCCCGGTGCTGACCGTCATGACGGTGATCCTGCCGCAGGACACCGTCGCCGCCAGCCAATCCGTCGCCGCCCGGGTCGATGCGTTCGATGAGCGAGCGCGGCCGATTACAGTCGGCAGCATCGGCTGGACGTCGTTGAATCCGGAAGTGGCCACCGTTTCCTCCGACGGTGTCATCCTCGCGCGTGCACCCGGCACGGCGACGATCCGCGCGCAGGTCGGAGATGTGGTCGGTCAGCGGGTTATCACCGTCACGCCGCCGCCGCCCGGACCACTGCCGATCGCGTCCGTCGATGTCACGCCGCGCGTCAGCGACATGGACATCGGCGCGTCGCTGCAGTTCACCGCAATGCCTCGCGATTTCGCTGGTCGAGCCCTCGAGGGCCGCGACATTCAGTGGACGAGCAGCAACGATTCGATAGCGATCGTCTCCTCTGATGGCATCGTGACGGCGCGTGGTGTTGGATCGGCGATCATCGAGGCCGTCGGTGAAGGTCAGCGCGGCGCGGCTGCCATCACGGTGCGTACACCGCTCAACACCAACATCGTGGTCACGATTGCCGCACCGATCGAGGCCACCGTGCTTGGCGACTCTGTGGTCGTGCGAGCGACCGTACGGTCGGTGTCGCCGCTCGACTCGGTGGTGGTCACGATCTCCGGCCGCTCGTATCCAATGCAGGGCGTCGTGATCGTTTCCCCGTCGGGCCTCGAGCAGACGCTGTGGACGGTGACGGCTGATGTGTCCTTGCTGCCCTATGGACCGCTGGCGGTTGTGGTCACTGCCACCGATCGCAGCGGACAGCGCGGCCTGGCGATCGTGCCGGTGGTCAGGAACCCGAGTGTGTCAGGCGGCGGCAAGCAGACTGGCGGTTCGAAGTAGACGGCGCCAGCCGGAGCGTGAAGCGATAGGGTGCAGGGCATGGCGGGGCCCGGTACGCGCATCGATTATTCGGCGCATCCGGCCCCGTTCTGCACCCCCAGCGCCCCGCGATCCGTGTCACTTCCAGCGCGTCTTGCCTCATTCGCCGCCGCCGTTCTGCTGATCGGGACACCGTCGCAGGCGCAGCCCGCCTATACGCCATCTCCCGAAAACGCCGCGGCCCGCACCTGGTACCAGGATGCGAAGCTGGGGATGTTCATTCACTGGGGACCGTCGTCGGTGCTGCAGGACGGCGAATGGGTGATGAACAACCGCGGAATCCGTGCCGCGGAATACGAGAGCCTCGTGCCGCTCTTCAACCCGACGCAGTTCGACGCCACCGCCTGGGTACGAATGGCGAAGGGTGCAGGCATGAAGTACATCACGCTCATCACCAAGCATCACGACGGCATTGCGCTCTGGGACTCGAAGGTCTCGGACTACAACATCGTAGCGCGGTCCCCATTCAAGCGTGACGTAGTGCGTGAACTGGCCGACGCGTGTGCCAAGGAAGGCCTGAAGTTCTTCCTCTACTACTCGCAGCTCGACTGGCATCACCCCGACTTCTTTCCGCGCGGCGAGACAGGCCGGACTGCGGGCCGTCCGGAGTCCGGCAACTTCCCACGCTATCTCGACTACATGGATGCGCAGCTCACCGAGTTGCTCACCAACTACGGGCCGATTGGCGGGATCTGGTTCGATGGCCTGTGGGACCAGCCGAAGACCGACTGGCGCCTGCAGCAGACGTACACGTTGATTCACAAGCTGCAGCCAGCGACCCTGATCATCCCCAACAACCACGAAGCGCCGCGTCCGGGCGAGGATGTGCAGACGTTCGAGCGTGACCTGCCGGGTGCGAATGGGCAGGGGTTCAACACCACGGTCATCGGCGCACTGCCGCTCGAGATGTCCGAAACCATGAATGACTCGTGGGGGTTTCGCCTCACCGATCGCAACTGGAAGCCAGCTACCACGCTCATTCGCAGCATGGTCGAAGCAGCCGGACGCAACACGAACTTCCTGCTCAACGTGGGACCGCGGCCCGATGGCACGTTTCCCGACTCGGCGCAAGCACGCCTCGCCGCGTTGGGTGCGTGGATGCGCATCAATGGCAGCTCCATCTATGGCACACGCGGCGGCCCACTCACTCCGCGGCCGTGGGGCGTCACCACACAGAAAGGCGACACACTGTACCTGCACATCCTGCATGGCGTCGATCAGGTAATTGCGCTGCCGCCGTTGCCACGACGTGTGGTCAAGGCGATGCTGCTCGATGGCGGTGCACCAGTCAGTGTCACCACCACACAGAACGCCGTCACTCTCACACTCCCGCAGCGCGCCGCCGCATCGCCCGACCAGGTGGTCGCGATCGTGCTCGCGAAGTGACCGCCGCGTCCTCCCCACTTTCTCGTTTCACATGACTCGCTGGTTCCTGCTCGGCGCGGCGGCCCTGTTTGCCGCCACGCCCCCGTCGCTGCACGCGCAAGCGACGCCCGAGACTTCGGCGTACGCCATCATTCCACGGCCGGCGCTTCTCACCCCGGAGAGCGGACACTTCACACTCACCGCGCGGAGCGCGCTGCACGCGGATCCGGCCTTTGTGGCGGTTGCGCGACGTTTCGCCCGTGACATCGTTGGCGCGACAGGTTTTGATCTCAGCATCGCGCGCACGACAGCGCCGGCAGCAGGTGCCATTCGCCTTCTCCGTGTCACCGGCCGCGACACCGCGGGACTTGGCGAGGAAGGGTATCGCCTCGATGTGTCGCCGACAGGCGTGGTCGTGCGTGCCGCGCACCCCGCTGGAGCGTTCTACGCACTCGAAAGTTTCAAGCAGCTCTTGCCAGCGGAGATCTTTCGCAGTGCACCGCTGGCGGGTACCACCTGGCGTGCAGCCGCAGTTCACATCGAGGATCGCCCGCGATTCGCCTGGCGCGGCTCACATCTCGATGCCGGCCGGCACTTCATGCCGAAGGAGTTCGTGCGCAAGTACATCGACCTGCTGGCGCGTCACAAGATGAATCGCCTGCATTGGCACCTCACCGAGGATCAGGGCTGGCGGATCCAGATTCTCAAGTATCCGCGCCTCACCGACGTGGGATCCTGTCGCGCACAGACGGCGGTCGGTCCGTACATCTCCGACCCTGCCAAGCGCATCTTCGACAACACGCCGCACTGCGGATTCTACACGCAGGACGATGTGCGCGAGATCGTCGCGTATGCCGCGGAGCGATACATCACGGTGGTGCCGGAGATCGAGATGCCGGGCCACGTGCAAGCAGCCATTGCGGCCTATCCGCAACTCGGCGTGCGTCGCGATACGACTGTCGATGTGATGCAGGTCTGGGGAACCAGTGACTTCATCCTCAACGCTGACGACGCCACCGTGGCGTTCATGCAGGATGTCCTGCGCGAGGTGCTGACCCTGTTCCCCAGCCAGTACATCCACATCGGCGGCGACGAGGCGGGAAAGTCGCAGTGGCAGGCGAGTCCGCAGATCCAGGCGCGCATCAAGCAGCTTGGCCTGAAGGATGAACACGAGTTGCAGAGCTGGTTCATCCGGCAGATGGACACATTCCTCACGAAGAATGGCCGCCGCATGATCGGCTGGGATGAAATTCTCGAAGGCGGGCTCGCCGAGGGTGCGACCGTGATGTCATGGCGCGGCGTGGAAGGTGGCATTGCCGCCGCCAAGGCCAATCACGATGTAGTCATGGCGCCGAACTACTACACCTACTTCGATCACTACCAGTCGCTCGAGAAGAAGGCCGAGCCGCTGTCGATTGGCGGATTCCTGCCCATCGACACCGTGTACTCCTACGAGCCGATCCCAGCATCGCTGACGCCGGCTGAGGCGTCGCACATTCTCGGTGCGCAGTCGCAGCTCTGGTCGGAGTACATCCGAGATCCCAAGGAGCTGGAGTACATGGCATTCCCGCGACTGAGTGCGCTGGCCGAAGTCGTCTGGACGCCGAAGGATCGCAAGGACTTTCCGGACTTCATGCGGCGGCTCCAGCCACATCTCCTGCGCCTCGATGCGATGGATGTGAAGTACCGTCGCTTCAAGCCGTCGGAACTCACGCCCGCCGCCATTCCTTGACGTGACGGGCGTGGCGACCGCTGCGTGCAACCACGGTCAGCGGCGAGTCAACAGACCGCGCCCACGCATCCACGCTGCCAGCGCGGGCAGCCACTCCTGCGCCACCGGTGGGCGATCTGGCAACATGCCGAAGCCGTGCCCGCCCTTCTCCCAGATGTGCAACTCACCCGGCACCTTGTGCGCGGTCATCGCCTCATAGAACGCGATTGAATTCTGCACCGGCACCACGTCGTCGTCCTGCGTCGCAACGAGGAAAGTCGGAGGCGTTGCAGCAGTGACGCGGAGTTCGCTCGAGTATCGTCGGCGGCGTTCGTCGGACGCATCCTTGCCCATCAGGTTGTCGCTCGATCCGCGATGCCCCCACCGCTCGTGCAGACTGATCACGGGATACACGAGCACGCCGAAGCTAGGCGTGATACTCACGCCGCGTTGCTCACTCGGTGACTCGCCCGCCAGCGTGTCGTTGGCCGTGGTCAACGCCATGCTGGCGAGATGACCGCCGGCGGAGAAACCCATCACGCCAACGCGAGTCGCGTCGATGCCCCACGCCGCGGCATTTTCCCGCACCAGACGCAGCGCCTGGCGGGCATCGAGCAGTGGCACGGGAAAGCGATACGCATCTCCTTCCCTGGTCGAGACGCGGTACTTCACCACGATCGCGGCCACACCGATGTCATTCAGCCACCTGGCTTCCTGCCACCCTTCGTGGTTGATGGCCAGCACACCGTACCCGCCGCCGGGAAAGATCACGATTGCGGCACCGCTGGCTTTCGATTTCGGAGGGAGGAAGACACGCATCTCCGGTGTCTGCACATGTGTCACCAGCGAAATCGGATCACCGGGCTTCTCCTCGAACACCTCGGGGAGCGCGGACTTCGGCGCACCGGGTGCGGCGCCCTGATAGAGCGGTACATCGAACGGTGATGTTGGCACGCGCGGATGCTGGGCCGAGAGTGAGCTGGCGAGGGCTGCGACACTGCCGAGCAGGGTCGCGAATCGACGGAGAGTCAGGGGGCCGTCCGGAGGATGATGATTCGTGCGGCGTGGGGGCGCCGGCTCGAGCAATCGGGAGAAGAGTACCGCCGCGTCGACCGGCGGCCAGACGCAGCTCCCCAAAGGACCGCCGGGTCAGTTGCGTCATCCCGGACGGCATCGTCCGAGAGGAAGGAGCATCTCCCGCCTCCACCCTCTCGAGGTTCCACCATGACAGGCCTGAAACTGACGCTGCTGGCACTGGCTCTTGCCCCGTTTCCGCTGGCCGCGCAGGCCCGGGCGGTCGGCGCCCCGGTCGTGACGGCATCGCGAACAGTGCCGAAGCGTACCTATACCGGTGGTCGCTTCATCATCGAGATCGATGGTGCCGCACAGCAGGCCTGGTATTACGACCCGGCTGCCGGCACGCTGACGCCGGCCCCGGTCGATGTCTCTGGCTCGGCTGGACGCGGGCAGGGAATCGCGGTCGGTGCCATTGCCGGGATTGCGGTGGGCGCCGTCGCTGCACGAAGCAACCCGATCCCGAGCATCGGCATCGTGGTGAAGAGCAATGCCGGCGGGGCACCCAGCGAACGCGGCCAGCTGCGGCACACGCTGGTGCCGATGGACAACTCGTCCTCCTCGCGGGGATCGGCCGGCCCCCGAACGCAGTTCTTCCCGCTTCCGACCTCACTCTCGGCCGGCGACTACGACATCGTGATCACCATTCCGCGCGAGGCGATCGCCGCCGCCGATCCAGGCAACCCGCGCGGCGAGACACAACTCACCTTCACGGTGAGCAAGGTGCCGGGTGGCTACGACGCGATTCGACCGCCGCTGCTGCGCTGAGCGTCACCAGCGCGCCACGCGCCAGCGCTGACGTTCAGCCGCGCGCCCCGAAGCGCTGTACCGATTTCGCCTTCGCCTTCGCGGCTTCGACATCGCGATTGCGAGGCTCGGCCGTCGTGACGAGCGACGAGACGAGTTCCGTCGCTGCTCGCGTTACCTCATCCACCGCGCGAGCGAATGCGGCTTCGTTGGCCTTCGATGGCTCGCTGAAGCCGCTCAGCTTGCGCACGAACTGCAGCGACGCGTCCCGAATCTCCTGATCGCTGGCGGCAGGTTCGAAGTTGAACAGTGTCTTGA
The DNA here is from genome assembly GCA_963740355.1 of uncultured Gemmatimonadaceae bacterium. Lineage (GTDB taxonomy): Bacteria > Gemmatimonadota > Gemmatimonadetes > Gemmatimonadales > Gemmatimonadaceae > JACMLX01. Next base: position 1,167,948 of record CAVUDW010000003.1, on the reverse strand, counting down.
TGTTTCGGCACATGCGTCTCAGGCTCCGGCTTGGGATTCCCGGATTCTACTGGTGGCTCGAGCGCTCGGCGACGGCAAGGGCAGCCGCGGGCGTCCCTGACCCGCGTGCTCGTATGCTCGCCAGAAGCGCTTCCACCATTCGCGCGGCTTCCGGCAGTGCGGCGGCGACGCGCGGAGAGAGCTCGTTGCCAAGTGCGAACTCGGCACCTTCGACACCAACGAGCTGGAGTGCGTTGGGTAGCCGCTGCAGTTGCCGGCTCCAGGCGACGGCGCTTGCCACACTGGCTGCATGTGTGCTCGGTATGTCCGCACCGGGCAGCTCATTCATCAGGAGGTCGATCACCGACACTGTCCCTGGCCTTGCACCGCTGCGGATTGCGTCGACGACGATAACCTGTCTGCGCTCGCGCCAGAGCTCCATCAGCTGTGTGGCGTCACCGGTCGCTTCGACCAACTCGCAGGACGCGTCCTTGCACGTCATGCGCAGTAACCGCAGCACCGCCGCTCCCACGCCATCGTCAGAGCGAAAGACGTTCCCGATACCAATCACCAGAGTCGGCGGCTGCATCATGGGCGTTCGCTCACGACCGCGTCACCGTGAAGTCGAGAAAGTGTGTCGCGCACGAGATGCAGGGGTCGTAGTTCCGGATGACCCGTTCACAGCGAAGGCCAAGCTCACGGTCGTCGAGGTGCAGGTGCCGCTCCACGTACTGGCGGAGGTCCCACTCGATGGCCCGTTGGTTCTGTGACGTTGGCGGCACGATGTCAGCCGCCGTGATGGTACCGTCGTCGGCCAATGCATACGTGTGCCACAACATGCCGCGTGGAGCCTCAGTCCACCCAAAGCCTACGCCGCGGCGAGGAATGACGGAGACAGCCGGCACCTCTGGCGCCCGGTACTGCTCGATGATGCGAAGAGCTTCGGCCACGGCGTGCACGACTTCAATCGCGCGGATGATGATCGACCGAAATGGATTGCGTTCCGATGGATCGAGTCCCGCCGCGTCCGCTGCCTCTCGCGCTTCCGGCGCCAGCAGGTGGTGATTGAGCACGTATCGCGCCATCGGTCCTACGACGTAGGTGCCGCGTTCATCGATGCGTGCGTGCAGGGCCGTGGAGTGCGGCACCTGCGTCTCGGTGACATGCTCGAGAAAAGCCTTGGCTTCGATGTCCAGCCCATGCGTTGAGCGCAGGCGGCCACCCATCATCGGATACTCGGTCTCATGGCAGAGCGATGCCATCTCGAGCTCGTGGCGGCTATCGGGAAACGTGAACCCAGCGACCCATCGTACGGTGTCGCGGGCCACATCCAACGCGTGACGCAGTCGTTCGGCCAGTGGCGCGAGTTGGGCACGTGTCGGCGCGCGATAGAATCCACCCAACTTCACGTTGATCGGATGAATGGCGCGCCCCCCGATGAGATCGACGATGTCATTGCCGGCACGCTTCAGGTCCAGTCCTGCCTCCACTCGTGCGCGATGATCCGACGCCATCGTCAGCGCGCTCTCGTACCCAAGGAAGTCGGGGGCGTGCAGCATGTAGATGTGCAGCACATGACTCTCGATCCACTCGCCGCAGTACAGCAGGCGCCGGAGCTCGCGCAGCGGTCCGTCCACTGACACACCGCACGCATCTTCGATCGCCGTGCAGGCACTCATCTGGTAGGCCACCGGACAGATACCGCAGATACGCGCAGTGATGTCGACCGGTTCGCTAAAGCGCCTGCCACGCAGGAACGCCTCGAAGAAGCGCGGCGGCTCGTAGATCCGAAGCTGTACGTCGTGCACGCGTCCATTCCTGATATCGACGTGCATCGCACCCTCACCCTCGACACGTGCGAGCGCGTTGACACTGATCGTGCGCGAGGCTGGCGGTCGACTGGTCACGTGCGGCCAGACGCAGGATGCGTGTCGGCTTGGCCGTAGTCACGAGTCTCCGGTGACCAGGCGCTGAACGTGCGCGTCAGCAGAACGATCTCGTCCTCCGACATGCCACATCGGCGCAGCGTCGCAGCGGTGGCAGGCGTGTTCGCTGACTCGGATGGCCCGAAACATCCGTAACATCCACGGTCGTAGCCTGGGCACAACGCGCCACAGCCTGCGTGGGTCATCGGACCGAGGCAGGGCACACCGCGCGCCACCATCACGCAGAGGTGGCCGTGCATCTTGCACTCCGCGCAGACGCTCGCCGACGACAGTGCAGGCGCATGGCCATTCGCAAACGCCGCAATCACCGCCAGCAATTGCTGCTTGTCGATCGGGCAGCCGCGCAGCTCGAAGTCGACTTGAACGTGGTCCGCAATCGGCGTCGAGGTGGCCAGCGTCGAGATGTACTGAGGTGCGGCATACACCACACGGCACCACTCCTCAACGCGTGCAAAGTTGCGCAGCGCTTGAATCCCGCCCGCACTGGCACAGGCGCCGATCGTCACCAGCCAGGTCGACCGCGCGCGGATATCCCTGATCCGCGCAATGTCGGCCTCGGTGGTGACCGACCCCTCCACCAGCGACAAGTCGTAGTGACAGGTGCCGTCATCGCCAACCGCACCGGCCTCGAGGAAGTGGACGATCTCGACCCGTTCGATCACGTCGAACAGCCGCTCCTCGCAGTCGAGCAGCGTCAGCTGGCAGCCGTCGCAGGACGCGAACTTCCAGACCGCCACGCGTGGGCGACTCATGCCATCGGTACCGCAAGCAATACCCGAAGCGACGAATAGTCGAATACTGGCCCATCCCTGCACAACAGCAGTCCACCAAACTGGCAATGCCCACAGTGCCCAATGGCGCACTTCATGTTGCGCTCCATCGACAGCTGGATCATCGACGCATCAATCCCGATCGCCATCAGTCGCTCGGCCGAGCGCTCCATCATCACCTCGGGGCCACAGATGAACGCAGCAGTGCGTGTGGGGACGATGGCGAGCCCGTCCAGCAGACTCGTCACTAGCCCAACCGGTCCGGGCCAATCGGGTGTCGGCCTGTCGACGCTCACCGAGACGAACGATCCGGGCGACATTTCGCCAGACCTCGATTTCTGCCCTGAGACTCATGTCGTGGGTGCTACGGGCACCGACGAGTACGCGAAGGCTGCCGTACCCTGCCCGGTGAGCGATCACATGTTCGATCACAGGCTTGAGCGGAGCGAGACCGATGCCGCCGGCCATGATCAGCACGTCGTGCTGCAGCGCGCGTTCGAGATTCCACGCGCTGCCAAATGGGCCTCGCACGCCGATCGAGTCGCCGACGCGAAGGCTGCACAGCCGACGCGTCGCATCGCCGTGGGCACGGACAGTGTGCTCAATGTGCTGATCCTCGCGGATGCCGCTCACGGAGATCGGGACTTCGCCAGTGCCGAACGCCGAGAGCATCAGGAATTGGCCTGGGCGGATACGCGGCCCGGGTTCGGCCGTCGGCCTCAGGTGCGATCGTGAGGGTGGTGACGTCATGCGTCTCCTTGCGAACCTGAACCACGCACCAGCGCTCCGGAAGCATCGGCTCATGGTGCACATCGTTCGATGTGTGGGGCGCAGATCGTATCACGTCGCCTGCCCAACGGTATCGAGCGCGGAAATGAGGTTCGCTTCGACGACGAAGTCGATGGCCGCCGGACACCAGGTCGTGCACCGACCACAGCCCACACAACCCGACTCGCCGAACTGGTCCCACCAGGTGCCAAGCTTGTGGGTGAGCCACTGCCGGTATCGCGACTTCGTGGTCGCGTGCACTGCGCCGCCGTTCGTGTACGAATGCTCGAGCGTGAAGCACGAGTCCCACGTGCGCACGCGGGTGGTGGTCGTCCCCGAGAGGTCGTCCACGTCCGTGATCGTCGAGCAGAAGCAGGTCGGGCATACCATCGTGCAATTGGTGCATGACAAGCAGCGCGAGGCGACGTCATCCCACTGCGGATGGTCGAGCGCAGCAGCGAGGCGCTCACGGATCGCAGTGGTGTTGAGCCGTTTGGTGATTCGCGACTCCGCGGTGCGCCGCACGGCCAGCGCGTCGGACACGTCCTGCGCAGTTGCAGAGCGGTGCGGAATGCCCGCCAGCAGCTGCGCACCGGCGGCACTCATCGGCCAGCAGAGGAAGCGGTGCTCACCGTCGAGCAGTTCGCAAAGGCGCACGTCGGCCGTGCCTTCCGCCGATGGGCCAGTCTGCATTGACGTACAGAAGCACGTGTCCGCTGGCGAACCACAGTCGACGGCAACGATGAAGCAGTTCGTGCTTCGCGCCAGCTGCACCGGGTCTGGATATGGGCCGTCGGTCATGACGTGCCCATGCACGCGCATGGCCGCCAGCTCGCAGCCACGCATGCCGATCAATGCCAGCGGTTGCTGCGGGGTGTGATCTGGCGTGCTGGCGTCAAAGGACGTGTTGCGACGACGGATCGTGACGAGGTCGACACGTGGTGGTGATAGTTCACGCCGTGGGCTGTCAGGCCCCACCGCGTAGCCGAAGCGGGCCTCGTCGTTGCGCCGTCGCAGACGATAGTGGCCCGGCGCCTGCTCATCCCCCCATCCCGTTGGGAGATCGCCAGCGGTGCGGAGTTCACCGAGGCGGATTGCACCGTCCCGAACCGTCGGGCCCATGACGCGATAGCCCGTGCGCCAAAGCGCATCAACCAGCGCGCCCAGTCCCGCGATGTCGATGATGACCGCCGCGGCGGCATCGGGGACCGCTGCTTCAGTCACCGGAGCGCTTCCGCCGCAGCGATCTGCTGCTTCACCGCGACGAAGCTGTCAGGCGTGACCGAGACCGAGTCGATGCCGGCTTCGACCAGGAACCTGGCGTACGTCGGATCGTTGCTCGGCGCCTGCCCGCAGAACCCCACCTTTCGGTGAAAGCGGTGCGCGACTTCGATCAACCGACTGATGAGCTGCAGCACAGCGGGGTTCGAAGCGTCGCCGATGCTGGCCAGCATCTCCGAGTCGCGGTCGATGCCGAGCGTGAGTTGGGTGAGGTCGTTGCTTCCGATGGAGAAGCCATCGAACCGCGTGGCGAATTCATCGGCCAGCAAAATGTTGGATGGTATCTCAGCCATCACGTAGATCTCGAGCCCATTCTGGCCGCGGACGAGTCCCTCCTCCTTCATCACCTCCAGCACGCGGTCTGCTTCTTCAGGCGTGCGGCAGAATGGAATCATGACGACGACGTTCGCGAACCCACGGAGGTCGCGCACTGCCTTGATGGCTCGGCACTCGAGTGCGAAGCCATCGCGGTAGCCTGGGTGGTAGTACCGACTCGCGCCGCGCCAACCCAGCATCGGATTCTCCTCGTGCGGCTCGAACGGAGCCCCGCCCAACAGTTGGGCGTACTCGTTGGTCTTGAAGTCGGAGAGGCGCAGGATGATCGGTCGAGGCCAGAACGGCGCGGCGAGCGCGGCAATGCCCGATGCCAGCTGATCCACGAAGTACGCGCTCGGCGACTCGTAGCCGCGCGTCATTTCCTTTATGGCCTCAACGACCTCGCGGTCGGTCACGCGCTCCGGGTGCGCCAATGCCATCGGGTGAACGCGAATGTGCTCACTGACGATGAATTCCATACGTGCCAGCCCGATCCCATCGACGGGAAGCTGCCACCACGTCATTGCGGCCGTCGGATTTGCGAGATTGAGCATCACCTGCGTTCGTGTGCGTGGTAGCGCGGCGACCGCGATCTCCTCGCGCTGCACGTCGGCGCTACCGTCGTACACGAAACCAACGCTCCCCTCGGCGCACGACACCGTGACAGTCTGGCCGTCAGAGAGCGTGGTCATCGCACTGCCCGTTCCGATTACCGCTGGCACGCCGAGTTCACGGCTCACGATCGCGGCGTGCGAGGTGCGGCCACCGCGTTCGGTCACGATCGCGGATGCGCGCCGCATGGCCGGTACCCAGTCCGGGTCCGTGATCGTGGCGACGAGGACGCCGCCGTCAGGGAAGGCGGCGATGTCCGCAACGGTGGCGAGTTTGCAGACCGTGCCGACTGCTGCACCGTCGCCAACCGACAGGCCGCGCAACAGCACCGGTCCCTTTTTGGTGACGTGATAGTGCACCATGCCAGCCGCGCGGCGTGACTGCACGGTCTCGGGCCGCGCCTGCACGATGAATTGTTCACCCGTTATGCCATCCTTCGCCCACTCGATGTCCATGGGGCATTCGTAGTGTGCCTCGATCGCGACCGCCCATTGTGCGAGCTGGCAGATCTCGGTGTCCGACAACACACGCGCGCGCCGTTCTTCGTCGGTGGTGTCGACGGTGATCGTGCCGGCGGCTCCGTCCGCGGCGTAGACGATCTTCATCGCCTTGCTACCGCGATCGACCGAGGTGATCGGCGTCAGCGTCGGCGTAGCGAGCAATGGCTTGAACACGCGGTACCGATCCGGGTCTACCTCGCCCTTCACGACGGCCTCACCAAGGCCCCATGAGCCGTCGATCACCACCAGGTCGCGAAAGCCCGTCTCGGTGTCGATCGTAAACATCACGCCAGCGCTGCCAAGGTCGGAACGCACCATGCGCTGGATGCCGACTGACAGTGCTACCGAACTGTGGTCGAATCCATTGCCCTCGCGGTAGCTGATGGCGCGATCGAGGAACATCGAGGCGACACACTTCTGGTAGGCTGCAACCACCGCGTCTGCGCCACTCACGTTGAGGAAGCTTTCGTGCTGGCCGGCGAAGCTGGCGTTCGGTAGATCCTCTGCGGTGGCGCTCGAGCGGACGGCGACCGCGAGGTCGACAATTCCGGCTTCTGCGCACAGAGTGCGGTATGACTCCCGGATACACGCGTCAAGTTCGGCGGGCATCTTTGCCGCCATGAAGGCATCGCGAATCTGCTGGCCGATCGCGGGGAGCGTTGTGGCGTCACGGTGCAGCGCGTCGATTGCACGCACAATCACCGGTGCCAGCCCGTTGTGTTCCACGAAGTGCCGGTAGGCGGTGGCCGTCATGGCGAAACCACCTGGCACACGAATGCCGGCATCCGCGAGCGCCGAGATCATCTCACCCAGTGAGGCATTCTTCCCGCCAACCAGGGCGATGTCAGCGCGGCGGATGCTGGAAAGCGGAATGGCCAGGCGAACGTCGGGCACTGAAGCTCCTTGGGGTAGGTGTCTCCGCAAGAATGCCACTTTGCCACGCAGCTACTGTCAGGTAAAACGCGGACGGCTTCCCGATTCGACGAAGTCTCGACTGCCAGGCACAACTATCGCTCGGCCCTGCTGCCGACGCGCGATGCAGCAGAAAGGCTGCGTCTGTGTAGTCGCCTCTGTTGTAGGGCGATAGCTTACACAGTCTCTTTCCCGGATGAGCATGCCAGAAGCCCCGACCCTCGCCCTCGAAGTCAGCGGGTTGCGGAAGTCCTACGGTGACGTCACCGCCGTCAATGGGCTCGATCTGCGCGTCGCCTCAGGGCAGTGCTTCGGCCTGCTTGGCCCCAATGGCGCCGGCAAGACGACCACCATCGAGATCTGCGAGGGCCTGAACACACAGGACGGCGGCACTGTTCGCGTGCTCGGTCGGAGTTGGGAGACGGATGCGAATTGGTTGCGCGAACAACTCGGCATTCAGCTGCAGGAGACGCAGCTTGCCGAAAAACTCTCGGTGGTGGAGACGCTGACGCTGTTCCGCAGCTTCTACGACCGTGGCCGCTCGGTGGACGACGTGATCGAGCTGGTGCAGCTGGGCGAGAAGCGCGCGGCACGCGTCGGTGGGTTGTCCGGTGGACAGAAGCAGCGTCTGGCACTGGCCTGCGCGCTGGTCGGCGACCCGACGCTGCTGTTTCTCGATGAGCCGACCACTGGCCTCGATCCGCAATCACGCCGCCAGCTCTGGACGCTCGTCGAGGGACTGAAGAAGGAAGGCCGCACCATCGTGCTCACCACGCACTACATGGACGAAGCGGAGCGACTCTGCGACAACATCGCGATCGTCGATCATGGCAAGGTGATCGCGCTCGGCACGCCGCAGCAGCTGATCGCATCACTGGGTGCGGAGCATGTGATCCGACTCGGCGTGGGCGACACCCTCTCGACCGTGCACCCCATTCCACTGCAGGAATTGCTCGACATGCCCGATGTGACTGGCGGTCGCGAGACAGCGACTGGGTATGAGCTGCGCGTCGGTTCCGTGCAGGCCGCGCTCCCAGCGCTGCTCGAAGTCGCCGAACGGCGCGCTGTGAAGTGGACGGAACTGAGTACGCACAGCGCGACGCTCGAAGACGTGTTCGTCTCGCTCACCGGCCGCGACTTGCGGGACGGCTGATCATGCGCATCGCATCCCTGAAGCAGTTGACGATGGCCCGGTTCCGCGAGTTCACCCGCGAGCCGGAAGCGGTGTTCTGGACTTTCGTCTTTCCGCTGTTGCTGGCCGGCGGGCTCGCGATCGCATTCCGCGACAAGGCGCCGGAGCAGGCGATCATCGCGGTCGTGAAGCCGACGGCGAGTGATTCTGCGTCGACGCAGAACCTTGCGGCCTTCGCCACGGCCGCCGCTGCCAAGGATGCGGCATTTCGCTCGCGTCTCATCCCGGCCGACAGCATCGACGACGTGCTGCGCACGGGAACTGCCGCGCTGGTGGTCGTCCCGCAACCCGGTGGTGGGGTCGAGTACCGCTTCGATCCCGCGCGTCCCGAAGGCCGAGCGGCGCGGCAGGTGGCCGACGATGTGCTGCAGCGCGCGCGTGGTCGCACCGATGTGGTGCCGGTGAAGGAAGTCACCATCCGCGAACGCGGCTCGCGGTACATCGACTTCTTCCTGCCAGGCCTGCTCGCCATGAACATCATGGGCAGCAGCATCTGGAGCCTTGCGTTCGCGATCGTCGGTGCGCGCAACAAGAAGCTGCTCAAGCGGCTCGTCGCGACACCGATGTCCCGTCTGGAATACCTCCTCTCGTTCGTGCTCTCGCGGTTGGTCTTTCTTGGCCTCGAGATTGCTGTGCTGCTCGGCTTCGGTGTCCTGGTGCTCGATGTCCCGATTCGTGGCGCGCTGCCGACGCTGATTGCAGTCGCGTTCGTCGGCGCGGCGGCATTCGGCGCGATCGGCTTGCTGGTCTCGTCGCGATCGCGCACGATCGAAGGCGTGTCCGGTCTGACGAACTTCATCATGCTGCCGATGTGGATCTTCTCCGGCGTGTTTTTCTCGTCGAGCAACTTCCCGGCGGTGATTCAGCCGGTGGTGCAGGCGCTGCCGCTTACGGCGCTGGTCAATGGCCTTCGCGCGATCATGTTGCAGGGGGCCGGCTTTGGCACGGTGTGGCCGCAGCTGGCCGTGCTGGCTGGATATCTCGTGGTCTGCCTCAGCATCGCGCTCCGGATCTTCCGCTGGCAGTAGGCCGGCCGATGCGGACCTTGGTGACAGAGTGCTGGTATAAGAAGGCGTAACTTTCAACACGCGAGTTCCGCCATGTTTCGTCGTTCTGCACCTATTGCAACGCTTGCGCTGGTCGCGTTGAGCGCCTTGTCCGCGCTTCCGGTTGCCGCACAGCAACAGGCCGCCACCGTGCGCGGAACCATTCGCGACTCGACCGGCCTGCCGCTGGCGCGCGTCGAGGTCTCCTATCGCGATGTCCGTACCCTCTCCGATACCGGCGGCCGCTTCCGTCTCACGCCAGTGCCGCTTGGACGCGTCACCGTCAAGTTCGCCCGCGACGGCGTCACGCTCGGCGAGATGCAGGCCAACGTGACCGCAGACACCATGCCGGACGTGCGCGTCGAGGTGATCGGCGATCGCAGTGAACCACGAACACTGCGCGGCAGTGTCGTCGACTCGGCCGGCACGCCGGTGCGCGACGCGAACATCGACGTCGTGACCGCGATGATGGAAGGACGCACCGATTCGCTCGGCCAGTTCGTGATTCGCGATCTCCCGGCGCGTCGGCATATCGTGCGCGTCCGCCGAGTTGGGTATGCGCCCACCTACCTCACAGCTGACCTGACGGATAGCGCGTCACGCCGCGTGCGAATCGTCGTGCGGCAGTTCGCCGGACAGAACCTTGGGCTCGTGGTCGTGCGCGCCACGCGCGCATCGTCCCGGTTGCAGGGCTTCGTGCAGCGTAGCGAGAAGAAGAGTGGATGGGGAAGGATCATGACCGAGGACGAAATCCGGCAGCGCAATCCGATCCGCACATCGGACCTCTTCTATGCGATGGCTGGCGTGCGCGTGAACCGGAGCGCCTTCGGCTCCGGCGTGCTGACTGGTCGAGGCGGCTGTCGGATGGCCGTGTTCGTGAACGGATTTCAGGTGAACCCGCGGATGGGTGCGAGTGTCGATGACCTCGTGGCACCGCAGGACCTGGCCGGCGTCGAGGTCTACAACGGCATCGGCGGTGTCCCGCCGGAACTCATGGGGTCCGGAAGCAACGCCTGCGGCACGGTCGGGATCTGGACCAAGTAGCTCCCGTCGCCTCGAATTCCGTCGTAGCACGACCCGGTGAAGGCCATGGCCATTGCCGGGTCGTTGCGTAGGTGGCGCCGTCGCCGCGACGACCGATAGCCTGATTGAGACGGGCTCGACCTTCGGACGACTTTGCTGTTCCGCTCGCCCAAAGTGGCGCGAAGCCGCACCCCCCGGCGCAGATTCCGGTACGGGCAGCTTCAACTGCCCCGTCGCCCGCTCCGGTTTCATCGCCGGTGCGATACGCTACCTCCGCACGCCTGACCATGCCCATACGACACACCAACGCTCATTGCGTTCGCCGGTTCGCCCTGCGGGCCGCCTATACAGCAGGGATCTGCGCGCTCGTCAGCGCCTGTGCCACAAATCCGGCCACCGGCCGCCGCGAACTCTCCCTCGTCTCCAAGGATCAGGAGATCGCCATGGGCCAGGAGGGAGCCAAAGCCGCTGCCTCGCAGATGGGCATTTACCCGGACTCGGCCATTCAGCGGTACGTGTCTGGTCTCGGCATGGCCATCGCGCGGAAATCGGAGCGCCCTGACCTGCCATGGAGCTACACGGTCGTCGATGATCCTATCGTGAACGCATTCGCGCTGCCGGGTGGCCCGGTCTTCGTGTCGCGAGGCATCCTCACCTACATGAACTCCGAGGCCCAGCTGGTCTCGGTGCTCGGTCACGAAACGGGACATGTCACCGCCAAGCACTCGGTCAGTCAGATGTCCAAGCAGCAGATCCTGCAGATCGGCCTGATCGGTGCCATGGTGCTGAAGCCGGAACTGCAGCAGTTCGGACAAGCGGCATCGCAGGGTCTGGGCGTCCTGTTCCTCAAGTTCAGCCGCGACGACGAGACGCAGGCCGACGACCTCGGCTTCCGCTACATGACGGCAGGCGGCTACGCGCCGAGCGAAATGGCCGAGATGTTCAAGACCCTCGAGCGCATTTCGGGCGGCCCAAGCTCGCGCAGCACACCGGAGTGGATGTCGACACATCCGGATCCCGGCAATCGTGTCGCAAAGACGACCGCTCGCATCACGGCGGCGAATCGCTCCTTCGCCGGCGCGAAGGTGGAACACGACAGCTTCCTGCGTCGCATCGATGGCATGGTGTACGGCGAAGATCCACGTCAGGGATACTTCGTGCAGCAGACCTCGTTCATCCATCCGACACTGAAGTTCCGCTTCGACTTCCCGACCGGCTGGAAGACGCAGAACAGCGCCGAGCAGGTGATTGGGCAGAGTGCACAGGGCGACGCGCAGATCGCACTCTCCACTGCCGGGAACACCGCGCCGCAGCAGGCGCTGTCAGCCTTTCTGCAGCAGCAGGGAGTGAAGGCCGGTCAGACCAGCACCAGCCCGATCAATGGCAACACAGCTGCCATCGGGCAGTTCATCGCGCAGAACCAGGACGGCTCGACCCTCGCTGGATACGTCGCGTTCATCCAGCAGGATGGCCTGACCTACCAGCTGGTGGCGATCACTCCGTCGGCCAGCATTCAGGCCTACGACGCCGTCTTCCGCAATGTGATCGGCTCGTTTCAGCGTGTCACCGACGCGCGACTGCTCAACGTCAAGGTGCAGCACCTGCGCATCGTGCAGCTGCGCAGCGCCATGACGTTGACGCAGTTCAACCAGCAATACCCGTCCGTGATCCCGATTGCGGAGCTCGCGCTGATCAACGCCATGGAACCGGGCGCCACGATTCCCGCTGGCACGCTGGTGAAACGGGTGGTGGCTGAGTGACATCCGCACTGCGCTCCCTCGCAGTCGCGAGCCTCGTCGCTCTCTCCGTTCGTGAATTGCCGGCGCAGGCCGCGCCGGTCGACCCGACCGCGGCGCTCCTGTCCGAGATCATCCGCATCAACACCAGCAATCCGCCAGGGCGCACGCAGGCGCTGGCGGAGCTGCTGTCGACACGTTTCAAGGCGGCCGGTTTCACGGTCGAGATCTTTCCCACGCCCGACTCGGCGAAGGTACACTTCATCGCCCGCCTGAAGGGCGATGGCAGCAAGCGGCCGGTGCTGCTTGCAGCGCATTCGGATGTGGTCGGGGTGGAGCGCGAGAAGTGGACGCTCGACCCGTTTGCGGGCACCATTCGCGATGGCCACGTGTACGGACGCGGCGCGATCGACTTCAAGGGCGGCATGGCCGTCTTCGTGATGGCCGCGCTGCGCCTCGCCGAGCAGCATGTGCCACTCGCGCGCGACGTGATCTTCATGGCGGAAGCCGATGAAGAGGGTGCGCCGATGAACACGATGTGGCTGGCGAAGGATCATTGGCCGTCGATGGACGCCGAGTTCGCGCTCAACGAAGGTGGGTGGATCATCAAGAACGACGATGGCAAGGTGCGCTACGTCAGCATCTCCACCGCCGACAAGTCGGTCGCGCAGATCGTGCTCACGGCGGCGGGCACCTCGACACACTCGTCGATGCCGCTCGCCGACAACGCCATCGCGTCACTCGGTGGTGCCATCGCACGCATCGCAGCCTACGAAACGCCGGTGCAGCTCACACCGGAGTCACGCCAGTTCTTCCGCACGCTCGGCACCACCAGCACTGGCGACACCAGTCGATGGTTCCGCCAGCTGGTGGATGGCACGCCAGCCGAAGAGCGCAGTGCCGACAGCCTGATCTCGCGTGATCCGTTGTTGCACGCGATCATGCGCAACACCATCGCGCCCGTGATCATCGCCGGCGGCTTCCGCTCCAACGTGATTCCCGGTTCGGCCGAGGCGACCCTCAATCTGCGCCTCATTCCTGGTACTGATCCGCAGGAGATGGTGAAGCTGATCGAGCGGCTGGTGAACGATCCTCGCGTCACGGTAAAGTTCACCGGTGGGTCACCGAATGCCGGTTCGGCCGCATCGTCAGTCGACACCGACTTGTACCGGGCGCTGGCGCGTGAGTCGAAGGTGCAGTGGCCGACTGCCGAAGTGACGCCATACCTCTTTCAGGCGGGAACCGATGCCGCCGCCTGGCGTTCGCGTGGCGTGCCAGTCTACGGCATCTATCCCTATCCGATCACGAACGACGAGTTGCGTCGCATGCATGGAAACGACGAGCGCGTGAGTGTCGAGTCCCTGAAGCAGGGCACCGACATGATCTACCGGACACTGGTCAGCGTCGCAGGAAAGGGCCGTACCAGCAGCAGGGCGACGAAGCGATAGCCCGCCTGGCCGTGCAACGAGAAAGGGGAGTGCGGCGATTCATCGCGGCACTCCCCTTTGGCGTAAGATGAAGAGCTTCTAGCGTGTGACGATCGAGACCACGCCACATCGCCCATCGACGCGCAGCGAGCGAAGCGCCGCCGGCACGATGGCGTAGCCGTTGTACGCCAGCATCACCTTGATCGAGGTGGGGCGAATCTCGTTGATGTTGAAGCGGACCTGCTCCTGCCCGTCGATGAAGACGTTCGGTGCGCAATCACCGCTGCGCGTCGTGATGAACGCGCCGGCGCCGGCACCAACGACTCGAAAGCCGACGAGCTGCCGAAACAGGTCGGCCGTGGACGACGGTGAACGCTCGGCGATGTCCCGGTCCGTGATCACGGCGGCCGTGCGCGCCGCATTGGCGATGGCGGTGTAGCGCTCGACCGTGCGCGTCCACTCTCGCTCGGCTCGCTGAGTCTCCGACGAATCTCGATCTCCGATGACTCGCTCCAGCACGAAGTCGAGCGAGTCCTGCGCTGAGAGGCGGATCAACTCGACGGCCGGCAACACCCCGTCGCCTCGCGCGGCGACGAACGTGAGACCGGTTGGAACGTCTGGCACGCGGAAGTTGCCCTGCACGTCAGTGACGGCGGCCTTCGGGTGGCCACGGACCATGATGCGCACGCCGGAGACTGGCTGCCCGCGATCGTCGTGAACCGACCCGGTGAGCTGCCGCGACTGGGCGAGGGCGACCGTGGGACCGACGCTGGTGAAAACGCCGGCCGCGATCGCAAGGGAACCGGCGCGAATTGTGGCGCGGCGCAGCCATGTTTGCGTCGCATGGAAAAGCAGATCCGAGGTGCGCATCGAGCCTCCGGAGAACCGCGCTGTTCGCGGCTGGTACGAACGCGCCGCTGTCATGGGATGCCACTGGTATAAAGCGACCGCCGATCCATTTGTTCCATCTGTGTGCTCGTATACGTGATGATGGAGCACTGAGGTCAACAGATGAAGAATAGCATATAAACGTTACGCTGAGCGAGGGATATTTCACTGATATCTCCTGCTCAGCACGCCGTGACTGGCCCGGTGCTTGCAAGCTTGCTGTGTGAAGGGCGGAGCCGACGAGATCGTGCAACGCGCCCGGCGCATCGACTGATGCGCGTGTGCTGATGGTGCATCCATCGCCTCGATTGCCGCGAACGTATGCCGTGCAATCGATCACGACCCCGGTTCAGCGCCTGGCAAGCGGGGCTCTCGCTGACTCGGCGGCACCCTCGCGCATTCTGTTCACATCAATTCCGGAGAACTTCATGATGAATCGCACAATTGGAGCCGCAACGCTCGCCATCCTCGCCGCTTGCTCGAATGCGAAGAAGGACGATGCCGCAGCCATGGACACGGCATCGGTCGCCGCGCCCGCGATGGCCACGACGGGCGCCAAGGACATCATCGAGACCGCGTCCGTCTCCGGTACCTTCACGACCCTCGAGCGGGCGCTGGAGATTGCAGGCCTGACCGAGACGCTGAAGGGCCCTGGTCCGTACACGGTCCTCGCCCCCAGCGATGCCGCATTCGCCAAGATCCCGAAGAAGGATCTCGACGCCTTGCTCGCCAACAAGGACGAGCTGGCCCGTGTGCTCAAGTATCACGTGATCGCTGGCAATGTGCCGTCGTCACAGGTGTCCACCATGACGGAAGCCGAGACGCTGGAAGGCGGCAAGGTCGGAATCAAGGTGGTCGAGGGCAAGGTCATGCTGAACGGCACCACGACGGTGACCTCGGCTGACATCACCGCCTCGAATGGCGTGATTCACGTCATCGACACGGTGCTGATGCCGCCCAAGAAGTAAGGCTGGCCCTCGACAGATCCGCGGCACGCCCGGTCGGATCCTGAGAACGCCGCCCGACCCTCGTCCCCGCTTGTCCGGGGGGGCAGGGCCGGGTAGGCTTCAGGGACGCGGGAGTAGCTCAGTTGGTAGAGCGCTAGCCTTCCAAGCTTGATGTCGCGGGTTCGAGTCCCGTCTCCCGCTCTGTGTTGCAGGACCACGACTATGCACGACGAAGCCCGGCCGAAAATGGCCGGGCTTCGTCGTTCTAGGCATTTTGCTAGAGGCAGCGACACGGCTGTGCGAGGCCGAGTCTGAAGCGCGCACCAGTCGTTGGCAAAACGAACCTCGTGGAGCGTATGGAGGCGGATCGGCGGTTCAAAAGTGGTATCCAGCAGAGACCGCGATCGCGACGTCACCGAACCACGACGTCATAGTCAGTGATCAACCCTTCGCTGGTGAGATGAATCAGGATGCAGCGAGGGTTCTTCCCGACCGTCGCGTTCAGGTAGACGATGCGTGCGACCGGCGCGCCATGCCGCGCGATGCCCCGTCCGCTCACATCTTCCTCGCCGAGGTACCGGACGGCAGTGACGCCAGCCAGCTCCGGCGCCGCATTCCCCGAGAACTGTCGCAGCGCTCCGGGTGCCAGCAACGCCGCCTGGTCAGCCGCCTTGCCCGCCGCCAACGACCGCACGAAGGCGTCGAAGCGCGACGTCCGCTGGCGATCAGGATCTGGCACGGCGGCGATGCTGGTCGTGATTGGACCGATGCGTGGCACCCGCCGCGTACCACCTTCGTCACGCACCTCGAAGCCGGTCACGCGACCACCGCCGTCACGCAGAAAGTGCAGCGCGACGACTCCGTCAGTCCGAGCGTAGTCGTCGGTGCCGACGGCCACGAACTCATCGGCGGGCCGACCGTCGATCATCAGCGCCAATGCACCACTCGATACCTCGAACGTCGCCATCTGGTTGTTGCGCATCTCATAGCGACCGGCAACACTCGCCAGCTGTTGGCTCGATACAGTAATGGCGCGTGATGGCGCCGGCGATCGTTGCTCGCTCGGCCAGCCATACAGCTTCGCCACCACCTGGCGGATCCGCTCCACGGCGCCGGAATTTTCGTTGGCGTTGATCATGATCGCGACGCCCTGACCCGACGATGCGGTCGCCGACAGCGACGCGTCGAACCCTTCGTCACGGCCATTGTGGCTGAACTCGAGCCGGCGATTGTTTCCCTTCAAGGCAAAACCGAGGCCCTGAAAGTCATTGCGCTGATACGACAGCATCTGATTGGCAATCTCCGCTGGCACGATGCCATTCGGCTCTCGGCGGTATGCATTCTGGAACGCGATCGCAAATCGCGCCAGGTCACTTGGTGTCGTCCACAGCCCCGCCGCTGCCATCTCCGGATACGAATGCCAACCGCCGACCACCGCTGAGCCATCCGGGTAGTGTCCAGTTGCAGCCTTCGGTGAGTGTGTCGGTGGGAGTGGCTGCGTGTACGTGCTCGCCGTCATGCCGGCCGGTGTCAGCACCTCCGCCTGCATCAGTTCCGCAAACGGCTGGTGCGCGACATCGCTCATCAGCACCTGCAGGATCGTGTATCCGCCGCCCGAGTATCGCCACTGCGAGCCAGGCTTCTGCTCGATACGGATGGCCTGTGTATTTGTCGGCTTCTCGCCATTCAAAACCTGGACTGCGGTCGGCATCGGTTCCGTGAGCGCATATCCCGGAAAGCCATGGACGTTCAGGCCGGCGCTGTGACTCAGCAGCTGACGCACCGTGACCTTTTCGCCTTCCGCAACCGCCGTGTCGCGCAGCTTCCAGCTCACCAGCTGCTCGTTCACATCGCGATCCAGCTTCAACGTGCCGCGCGCGACCAGGCGCATCGTCGCCACGGCAGTTACCGCCTTGCTGATCGATCCGGCTTGAAAGAGCGTCTGTTCGGTGACCGGACTTCCGCCAACTTTCGTCACGCCATACCCGCGCGCAAGGACGATGCGTCCGCTGTCGATCACCGCGATCGAGAGCCCTGGGATTTCGCGCCGCGCCATCTCGCGACGAATGGCGCGGTCGAGACTATCCGGTACCTGCGCGCCCAGCGCCACGCTCGCGCCGAGAAAAAGAAGGGGCAGGAACGAGCGGCAGGCGTGATTGGCCATCGGATCGATTGTCGGAGTGGATCAGGTCAGGGCACCAACGCCGTCTACGATCCGATCCCGCCACAGGTTTCCCGCTGCGGCGGGGTTCGTACTTCGCTGCGACTGCTGCGCTAGCGTCCCGCGCCAGCCGGCGGCGTCGTGAACGGCGGTGTCGACCCCGCCACACGCTTGGCCGAGAACTCATCCTGCATCTGGCCTGCGATATCCACCTGGCCCTTCATGTCGTTGGCGCCCGACAGCGTCGCAGTCATCGCCATCGCGATCTGGTTGCCGTTGTAGTTGATCATATAGCGGAACTTCACTTCCGCGCCCTTCACCGTCCCTTCCAGCGGGACGTCGCCAGTCGAACGCTTGACGGTACCGGTCAGCTTCTCACCCTCCTGCACGAACACGATCTTGAACACCCGTGGCCCGCCCGGCGTGTTCATCGACGCATCCCACTCGCCACTCACCGATTGCGCGGCGGCAGTCGTCATCGCAAACAGGCTCAACACGGCAGCAAGGAACAGCTTCTTCATGGGGCAACTCCAGATAAGGTGGGACACGCAGCGAGCAGCCCTCGCTCGCGATCATGAACGTCGATGTACGTGGGGCGACACTTTTCGAAAACAAACTTCACCACGCTTCCGCCGACCGCATTCCGAAAAACTACGGACAGGTCAGTCCTCCGCGACCAGGATGTCGTGCAACGTCTGCAGCTCCTCGACTGACATCGCGCCATCCCGCCGGCAGGACGCATGCAGGTGCGGCGACACGGTGAGAAACTCGCGGGCATTCGCCGAGCGTACACCACCACATGGCACCACTTCGACCGGGGTCCCGCCGAACTTCAGCGCGGCCGCCTCGGCGTTGCGCACATCCTCAGCCAGCACGGCGAGGCGCTTCTCGAGCGGCAGCACCGACGCATCCCATCCCAGCACACCGGCGCTGATCACGCGCACCATCCCCAGCGACGCAATGTCCTCCATGCCGCGCTTTCGGTCGGTGAGCAAGTCGAAGTTCCGCAGGAACGCCACGATCATCCCGTGCTCGAGCGCCACATCGCGCATCCGCTCGCACGCCTCGACATCCACGAAGCCGTCAGCCGTCAGTAGCCCGATCGCCACCGAATCGGCACCCGCCTTGGCGCTCGCTTCGATCTCGAACAAGGAATCTTCCAGGATCTGCTGCGTCGTAGTGAACGCGGCGACGTCCAATTTCGTGCTCTTGTTCGCGCTGCGTGGGCGGATCATGCTCACGATCTTCGTCCGCGACGGGTCGACCAACTCCTTGGCGGCCCGAATCAGCGCCGTGGTCGGGGTCCAGCCCTCGCTCGACAGGTCGTCGCAAAGTTCAAGACGGTCGGCGTACTGCGCTGCCATCCTGGCGGAGTCGATCGAGTCGAGCGGAACTTCAAGGGTGCGGGGCATTGGCCAGTCTGCGAATGAAAGTGTCGAGGACGGTATCGCCCTGGAGATACCGCGGCGGTACGACGCCCGTCCCGCGAGCTCTCCGCTGGAAGTTAGTGGCTCGCCAGCGTCGGGTGCCGCGCCTCGAATGCCACCAGCTTCGCCTCGGCGATCCCGCTGTTCTTGGCGCCCGCCTGCAGCTTTTCGCGGGCGAGCGAGACAGCGCCAGCAAATGACGCACGCGCCTGTGCAACCCGTCCCTGCTCTTCGTACAGCGCTGCGGTTGTGTAGAGAATGCTGACATCGAGAATCGGGCGTTGTACACCCAGGCGGTCGCGTTGGAGTGCTGCGCGCGCCAGGCTTCGCTCTGCGGCGGCCCAATCATGCAGCTTCACTTCGAAGCCGGTTCGGGTGATGTACATCTCGCCGAGGTAGAGCGGGTCGCGGGCCTGCGCGGCTTCGTTGTTCGCGATCGCCGAGTCGATCAGGGCGCGCCCTTCGCGATAACGTCCCAGCTCCATCATCACCCGGGCGAGCAGGTTCTGTGCCTGCGCGGTGAGGTAGTGACTTTCACCGAGGCGGTTCGCGGTGATCGTGAGCAACTCGCGCACTCGCGGCTCCGCCTCGGCGGGGCGCCCGCGCACGAGGAGCGATTGCCCCTGGAACGCGAGCGCGGTGCGATACTGCTGCGATTGCGTCGTGTCGCGTCGGAGTGCCGACTCGGAGCGTGCGAACGCCGCGTCAGCCAGCTCCGGATGCTTCTGGTACAGATACGGAAGGATCGTGACTGCCTCGCCCATGGCGATCAGCCCCCACCGAGGCGCGGGGGCCGCACGCTCACGATCCAGCGCCTTCGCCATCCGCGGCAGTGCCTCAACCGATTGCAGCAGGCCGATCTCGTTGAAGCTCAGCTCGATCTCCGCTTCATTGAGGTCGTGCTCTGGCAGTGGGCGAAACTGTTGCATGAGGGTGATCGCACGTCGCTGACGGGCGAACGCACTGTCCGTCTGGCCGAGCGCGATGATCGAATTTGCCGACGCGGCTAGGTCGCGTGCCACTTCGAGTGACGCTTCGCCACGTGTCTGTGCGTGCAAGGCTCGAGCGGAATCCAGCATCAGCAACGCAAGATCGGGCCGCTCGAAGTTGAAGTAGCTCGCGCCGAACACATCGTAGAGATCCGCGCGTGCTCGCGGATCATTGGCGAATTGCACCGCCACCGCAGCTCTGGCAGAATCGAGCACGGTCAGCAGTGTTGGCACGGAGCGGTAACGATCCGATGCCCCAGCCCCGATGAGTTCCTGCAAGACGAGCGCTACCCGCATCGTCCGCGCCGCTTCCTCGCGGGCGGTGCGGGCCGCCAGAACGGCGACCACGGTGACACCGGCCAGCGCCACCACGGCAACGGATATGGCCGTCACGAGGGCGCGCTGCCGACGCACGAAGCTGCGGACACGATAGCCGAGAGTGTCCGGTCGAGCGCGGACGGTCTGCCCGCGCAGAAACCGATGAATGTCATCGCTGAAGGCCTCGACGGTGGCGTAGCGACGCGCGGGATCGACACGCAGCGCCATCAGCACGATCGCATCCAGCTCCGAATTCACGTGGCCCCGACTGCCGAGTGGTGCGCTGGCCCCCGCCTCCTGCATCCGCACGCTGGGCGCTGGCACCGCACTGCTCGTCGCGATGTCGCGGCGCTGCGAAGGCGAGCGGCCCTCCACGTCGAATGGGAGCACGCCAGTCAGCAACCGATAGAGAACCAGGCCGAGCGAGTAGATGTCCGAACTGGTCGTGGCCTCGTCACCATGCAACTGCTCCGGACTGGCGTACGCCGTCGTCAGCGGTGCCGCACCACCAATGGTGAGATCGCTGTCGGATGGCTCGCTCTCGAGCAGCTTCGCCACGCCAAAATCCAGCAGCTTCACCACGCCGTCGTCCGTCACCAGGATGTTGCCCGGCTTCAGGTCGCGATGCACGATGAGTTTCGTGTGCGCGAATTGCACCGCAGCGCAGGCTTGCCGAAAGAGGTCGAGACGCTGAGCGATCGTGAGCTGCTTCTGCTCGCACCAACTGTCGATCCGCTGGCCCGCCACGTACTCCATCACGAGATACGGGATACCATCCTCGGTCGTGCCGCCATCGTAGAGCGCGGCGATGTTCGGATGGTCCAGCCGCGCGAGGATCTGCCGCTCGCGCCTGAAGCGCCAGAGCATTTCAGGACGATCGACGCCGATCGGGAGGGTCTTGATGGCCACGCGCTTGTTCAGCTGGGCATCGAGGTGATGTCCCTCGTACACGACGCCCATGCCCCCTCGCCCGATCTCGCGCTCGACCCGATACGCGCCGACCGTTCGCCCGAGCAGGCGCGATGCCGGAGGCACCAGACGTCCAAAGGCACCGCCTCCCGAGGGCTCGAGAAATTCTGTGTCGTCGTCGGCCGCGAGCAGGCTCTCGACTTCCGCTCGCAGCAGCGGTGCGTCGCCCAGCAACCGATCGAGGTGCGCCGAGCGCTCCTCCGGTGCCGCGCTTCGCACCGCGTCGAACGCGAGCGTGATCCGCTCCCACTGTTCCGGACTGAGGTCCATGGTCGTCAGGAAGGCAGTGGGTGGTCGATGGCAGTCGGGATGGCCGCAACTGGGCTGGAATATTGCGCTTCCGGCACCACGCTGCCAGACTCTGCCGGACCGCATTCACACAGTCACCGAGAGGCGCATGCGCAGTGATCCCGTCGCGACCGGCGACGCAATGCCGGATGAAGCGAATGAGGTGACGCGCCTGCTGGGTGAGCTGTCGTCCGGTGGCACCGATGCCGCCAACCGACTGGCGACGCTCGTTTATGAAGAACTGCACGTGATCGCCGTCGCCGCGATGCGTCGCGAGGACGAGGGGCACACCTGGCAGCCAACGGAGCTGGTGCACGAAGCCTTTTCGCGACTCGTGGGACAGCAGCGTGTCGCCTGGCAGAATCGCCATCACTTCTTCGGGATCGCGTCGCAGGCCATGCGTCGCTTGCTGGTGGATCATGCGCGGGCACGTCACCAGCTGAAGCGGGACGGTGGTGAGCGGGTTGCGTTGACGGCGAACATTGGTGGCGACAGTGCAAGCGCCGTCGACATTCTCGATCTCAATGACGCGCTCGATCGGCTCGCACAGCTCGACCCGCGCCAGGCGCGCGTGGTGGAGCTACGGTATTTCGGAGGTCTCTCGGTGGAGGAGACGGCCGAGACGCTGGATGTGTCGGTAGCCACGGTGAAACGCGACTGGGCGGTTGCCCGCGCCTTCCTGAGGCGGGCATTGAGCGACGGGAACGACACCAAGGTGTGAGAGCCGCTCGGCGCGGGTCGTGAGTGGTGCGCGTTCGCCCGCTTGCGTTGAGGCAGCATGGAGATTCCTATACCACGCATGTCTCTCGATCCTCTCAGTCTTCACTGGCGCGATGTCTCGGTGCCGCTCGGTGCGGCGCTCCCGACCTGGCCCGACGATCCCACGTTGGAGGTCGCGCACTTCTTGAGCTATGAGGCGGGCGACGAGGTGCAGGCGTCGAAACTGTCGCTGTCGGCGCACACCGGCACACACATGGATTCGATGCGCCATTTCATTCGCGACGGTCGCACCATGAGCGACTGGACTCCGGGCGACACGGTCGGCCTCGCACGTGTCGTCGATCTGAGGCAGGACGCGATGATCGAGGCCAGCGCCCTCGAACCGCTCGACCTGCTGTCGGGCGAGCGGGTGCTGTTCCGCACTCGCAACTCCAGTGTGCCCTGGTTCAGCCGTCCGTTCGACGCCGGCTTTGCGTGCTTCACTCCCGATGCGGCGGCCCTCCTCGCCGCCCGCGGCATCCGCGCGGTTGGCATCGATTACCTGTCGGTGGGCAACCTCGACAACGGTGTCGCGGTGCATCACCACCTGCTGGGCGCCGGTATCTGGATCATCGAGGGCCTCTACCTGGCCGAGATCCCGGCTGGCCAGTACGAGATGGTCTGTCTCCCCGTGCGGCTGGCCGACGCGGACGGCGTTCCCTGCCGGGTGCTGCTGCGGCCGGCCTGACGGAGTGCGCGTAAGGTCAACACTTCCTGCCCCCGGCGCGCAGATGGTGCAGATTCACCGCTGCATCCTCCCTCTCGAACCCCGGATCGGGCCTGCCATGACCTCGCGCGTGTCGCTCTCCCTGCTGCTCCTGCTCACTGGCTGCGCCCACGCCGCAGCCACCATGAAACAGCCGGACGAGGCGATGATCGCCCGGGCCCGCGGGATCCACGAGCGGGTGCTCACGATCGACACCCACGTCGACATCAACCCGGCCAACTTCCGCAGCGATACGGTCAACTACGCCACCAAGCTGCCGCGCACGCAGGTCGACATCACGAAGATGGAAGAAGGGGGCCTCGACGGCGCCTTCCTCGTCGTCTACGTCGGTCAGACGCCGGAACTCGATAGCGCCGCCTTCGCGCGCGCCAACGCACAGGCGGTCGAGAAGTTCGCCGCCATTCATCGCCTCGCCGAGCAGATCGCTCCGCAGCGTGTCGGCCTCGCCACCACCGCGGCCGAAGCGCGGGCGATCTACGCCAGCGGCCGCAAGGTGATCTTCATCGGCATCGAGAATGGTTTCCCGATCGGTGCCGACGTCACCAACGTGCGAAAGTTCTACGAAATGGGCGGACGTTACATGTCGCTTGCGCACAACGGACATAGCCAGCTCTCCGACTCGAACACCGGTGAGCGGGATGGTGTCTGGCGATGGAACGGACTGTCGCCGCTCGGCAAGCAGGTGGTGGGCGAATTGAATCGACTCGGCATCATGATCGACATTTCGCACCCGTCGAAGGCCTCGATGATGCAGACGATCGAGCTGTCGAAGGCGCCGATCATCGCCTCGCACTCTGGTGTACGCGCGATCTGCAATCATAGCCGCAACCTCGATGACGAGCAGATCCGCGCGATGGGCAAGAACGGTGGCGTTATCCAGCTGGTCGCATTCAACAGCTATGTGAAGTGTGATCCGGTCAAGGATGCCGAACGCAACCAGATCCGCGCCGACGCGATCGCGGCCCTGCGGAAGGAGTTCGGTATCACGGCCACCGCGCAGGCCGAAGCCCGCGCCCAGATCGACGCCCTGCCAACGGAACGCAAGAACGCCTACCTGGCCAAGCAGGAAGAGATCATCTCCCGCCGCACCCTCGGCGACACGCCGGCCAACGTCGCCGACTACGTCAACCATATCGATTACGTGGTGAAGATGATCGGCATCGACCATGTCGGCATCTCGTCCGACTTCGATGGCGGCGGCGGTGTAGACGGCTGGCGCAACGCCGGCGAAACGTTCAACGTCACGCTCGAACTCGTGCGCCGCGGCTACACCGAGGAGCAGATCGGCAAGATCTGGGGCGGCAACCTCCTCCGCGTCATGGAAGCCGTCGAAAAAGTCGCCGCGTCTTCTTCAGCCACAATGAAGTGATGTCGACCCGGTGCAGCGCTCCCGCCGTCAGTGGCGACCGGGGCAACGCACGGACTGTCCACACGAATCACGCGGAGCCGCGGGGAACGCGGAGCCGCGGAGGACAGCAACAGCCAAAGCAGGAATTCAAATCCTTGCAGTTTGCCGTTCCCCGCAGTTTGCAGTTCCCTTGCTGTTAAGCAGTTCTCCGCGGCTCCGCGTCCCCCGCGGCTCCGCGTGAGGGAGTGTGGACCGTTGGTTCGGCACGCACGAGCAAGAATGTGTTGACCGTCGGTGCGGTGCGCACGCGCGAGCAGTTCTCTGCGATTCGCTGTTTTGTTCCTCGAACCACTCGAAAGATGTCGATGCGCACTGCACTGCTCGCCCCGTTGTTCCTGCTGCCGATCGCGCTCGACACGGCACCACCGCACTTCACCGTGCTCCAGCGCGAGGTGCTCGGCCTTGGCCTGAGCTTCACCAACGTCGCCGCCGATTATGACGGCGATGGAGATCTGGATCTTTTTGTCGGCTTTGGTGGCACGCCCAATCGCCTCTATCGCAACGACGGCGGAACGTTGGTGGATGTCGGCGCCGCAGCCGGCGTCAACGTCGCACGGGGCGTGCGATCGGCCGCGTGGGCCGACTACGACAACGACGGGGATCCCGACCTGCTCGTTGGCTACGCGCCCGGGACGACGTCCGTGCTGCAGCTGTTCCGGAATGATGGCGGTCGGTTCGTCGACGTCACTGCCGCGGCCGGCGTGACCGTCGCCACCGGTGGTGTGCGGCAGTTCAGCTTCATCGATTTCGACGGTGACGGTGACCTCGATCTGTCCGTCGCCTTTCGCGACAAGGCGAACCTCCTGTTCCGCAACACCAAGGCCGTGTTCCACGAGATGGCCGACAGTGTCGGCCTGGCCGATCCGCGCAAGAGTGTCGGCGCGCTCTGGGTCGACGCCGATGAGGATGGTGACCTCGACTACCTCGTCGCCAACCAGGATGGCGACGCCAATGCGCTCTTCCGCAATGATGGCGCTCGCTTCACCGACAAGGCTGACTCCATGGGTGTCGATTGGGGCGGGCGTGCGCCGAAACTCGCCAGCAATGGCAGCGTGCGACCGTGTGCGGCGGATGCCGATGGCGACGGGCACCTCGACCTCTTCTTCGCGAACTACGGACCCAACGGCCTGTTCCTCAAGCGCGATGGTATGTTCAGCGACGTCTCGGCCGCGTGGGGCATCAATGCCGACGGCCGCTACGATGCATGCGCCTTCGCTGACTTCGATCACGATGGTGCGCTCGACCTCTACGTCAACGGTACTGTCACCGGCGGCAAGAGTTATCCCGATGTCCTCTTCCACAACGCTGGCGGCAAGTACGCCGACGTGACCCCTGACAGCCTGCGCGCGCTGGAGGCCGATCACGGTGTGCTCTGGTTCGATGTCGACGGGGATGGTGACCTCGATCTCGCACTCACCGGCGCCCAGGCCAGCGGCATGCACTTCGTGCTGCGCAACGACCTTGATTCCGCCGCGGCGCATCGCTCGTTGATGGTGCGCGTGCTGGACGGGAAGGGACATGCCACCCGTGCCGGTGCCGAAGTCCGGATCTATGCACCCAACTCGCGGCGCATCCTCGGCACCCAGCTCGTCGACACCGGGTCAGGCTACAACGCGCAAAGCGACATGCCCGTGCACTTCGGACTCACGTCGATGCAGCGTGTCGATGTCGAAGTCACCTGGCCATCACGTGGCAAGCGGAAGGTTGTGCGCACTCGCAACGTCAACCCGGCGCAGTTCGCCGGCAAGGCGCTGGTCGTGAGGGTGCCGTGATGGTTCGCCGGTGGTGGTTGTGTGCCGCGGCCGCCGCACTTGGGCTGGGAACACCGCTGCAGGCGCAGTGGTCGAATCACTACCCGAAGGTCGCCGGATTCAACCACCATGTGTACCTGGAAGGGTACGAGCTGCCGCTGCTCACGAACGGCCCCATCGATCCCGCGCCAGCACCGGACGGCAAGCGCCTCGCCTTTGCGTCGCGAGGTTGGATCTGGGTTTTCGACATTGCCAGTGGCGTTGCGACGCGGCTCACGAAGGGCGCGGCAGTCGACGCGCGACCAGTATGGAGCCCTGACGGTCGCGCCATCGCCTGCCTGCGTGATGATGGCAGCATGCTCTCGATCGTGACGGTCGATGTTGCGACAGGCACGGAAACGACGCTCGTCGCGGACAAGGCCATCGTGCTCGACCCCGCCTACGCACCGGACGGCAAGTCACTGTTTTACAGCTCGGGCATCGCCGGCGACATCGATATCTGGCGCATCGACCTCGCCACCAAGGCGACGACACGCATCACCGATCATGTCGGCAGCCTCGAGATCGAGCCGATGCCCACGCCTGATGGCCTCGCATTGATCTATCTCGCCAAGACACGTGCTGGTGGCGACCTCGTTCGGCGGCGTACCCTGGCAACCGGCGTGGAGACTGTGCTGGCATCGGGGAACATTCTCTCCATGACGCGCGGCAGTGTCAGCCCGGATGGGCGCTCATTGGCGCTCACCTGGCCGTCGCAGGACGGCTACGAGCTCCGCCTCACGAACTCGCAGCAGGCCGGCGCCACCGTGCAGGTCATGCGCGATGTGCGTCTCGTGCCGCTGACGCCGGCGTTCAGTCGCGACGGCGCCACCATCTGGTACACACACGCCGACGCGCAGCAGCGCATGGTGCTGGCTCGGGTGCCAAGCGTTGGTGGTGTGCCGCAGGATGTGGCCGTGAAGGAGTGGCACTGGGGCGCCGCCACCGGCCGCCTGCGGGTCGTGACGCGTATGGTGTCGCGCAGCGCGCCCGTCAGCGCCCGGCTCTCGATTCGCGCCAGCCAGCATCCCGTGGTGCCGGACAGCGGTCAGATGCGATTCGACGGGCAGAACGGCATCGCGTTCTTTTATAGTGGTGGCACGACGGAAGTCACCGTCCCCGCCGGCGAAGTCGAGATCGCAGCGGTGCAGGGGATCGCGACGCCGACCGCCACGCAGCGTGTGCGCGTCGGCGCCGGTGAGACGCGTACCGTCACCATCACGATGACGCAGGTGTGGGACGCGCGAGCCAACGGCTGGCTGAGCGGCGAACACCACTTCCACCTCAACTACGGTGGTCCGTATCACCTCGATCCAACGGCGCTGTTGCGCATGGGCGAGGCCGAAGACCTCGACGTGTTGACACCGATGTTGGCGAACCTTGCGCAACGGTTCGAGGATCAGCCGCTCTTCACCTGGCGACATACCGGCAGCAAGCCGTGGATCGTGTGGGCGCAGGAGGTTCGTGCGCATTTCTTCGGGCACGTGGGATTGCTCAACACCTCGGCGCTCTTCTGGCCATGGATCTGGGGGCCAGGGTACGACGTGCACGCGCGCGACGATCGACCCAACGCCGAGGCGCTGGACTGGTCGCGTGAGCATGGGGGAATCAGCACCTACGTGCACCCCGTGCCGGCGGCTGATCCCTTCACTTCCGCCGCATCGCTGCGTGGTCTGCCACTCGGCTTCGTGGCCGATGCGGTGCAAGGACGCGTCAACGCCATCGAGCTTGCGTGCTTGTGGAGCGATGAACGCGGCTCCGCCGATCTCTGGTATCGGATGCTGAACGTTGGCATGCCGATGGTGATCACGGCTGGCACCGACGCCATGAACAACCTCTATCGCACCATGGCCATCGGCACCACACGTGTCTACGTCCATCCCGATCGGCCGTCGGAGCTTGGCAGCTACTTCGCAGCACTGAAGGCCGGACGCAGCTTCGTCTCGAACGGACCGATGCTCGACTTCCACGTCGGTAGGTCGGGGCCTGGCCAGGTCGTGGCACGCAATGCCGCACCACAAGCATGGCAACTCGATGTGCACTCGGCCGTGCCGGTCGACACCGTCGAGATTCTCGTCAATGGCGTCGTCGTCGATCGTCGTGCCGGCGCCGCGTTCACCGGCTCGAAGCACTACAGCGGTTCGACAACACTGCCCTCGGGTGGCTGGATCGCTGCTCGCGTATCTGGGCCTGCAACGAAAGCCTGGCCTGCGATGGATTCGTACGCCTACGCACACACCGCTCCGGTATGGATCGATCGCGTGGGCAGCACCGAGCCTTCCGCCAAGGTCGCTGCTGCCCGCGACCTCCTGCGCGCGATGGATGTGGCGGACCAGGCGCTGGAAATCGGATATGCAGGGGCCGATCATCCCCGGTTGCTCGCTCATTTCGCGGCGGCACGACGGCTTCTCACCGGATGGGCGTCGGCGCCGCAATGACAGTTCGTACGCTCTCACGCCGCCTCAGCGGCACCCTTCATTCTTCCCCGTTCTCGTCATGACCCCTGCATTCTGGCGCCGTTGGCACCGCTGGATCGGTTTCCCCGCTGCACTCTTCCTGCTGTTTGCCTCAGTCACCGGAATCATTCTCGCCGGTACTGAGTTCTTCGGTGAAGACGAGGCGCTTCGCGAGGCGACGCGCGATCTCGTCAGCACGGTGACGGTTGCCACGCCCGCCGGCGCCGTCACGCCGCTGGAGAAGGCATTCGCCACGGTCGCAGCAAAGGCGCCCGGTGCACCGATCGACAAGGTCGTGTTGCAGTTGAAGGGCGCGGAACCGACCGTCGCCATCTTCACTGGGAAGCCGACGGGCGGCGAAGACCAGAAGTTCGTGGTCAACGCCACCACTGGTGCGCTGGTGAGTGTCGAGGCGTATGCCGACAAGCCCTTCCTCAACCGGCTGCACAGCGGCGAATTCTTCGGCGACGGCGGCCTCGTCGTGGCCATGTTCTGGGCGCTCTCCCTGGTTGCGCTGACGATCTCCGGCATCGCGATCTTCTGGCGCATGCGCCGCAAGGACGTCACCGGTTGGCGGCGGTACTTCTTCTGAGCCCACCGGGCGTTCCGACCACCTGTTGATCGGGAATTCTGCCGCTGCTGTAGACGGGTGAGAATGAATCGGGATGGGGGCGTCTTGTTGCGGTGACAACCCAACAAGGAGCGCGTGTATGCCCCGTCGTCTTGCTTGTGCTGGCCTCGCCGCCTTGCTCGCGCTTTCAACCGCCGGCGGTCAGGGAATAGGCGGCGGCGATTTCAACAACACGCGGCCGCTGCAGTTCGGAATTGGCGGCGGCGCAATCATTCCGCGAACGAATGCGCGGTATCAGGACGTGATGGCCGGTGCCGTCGGACAGGCGTACTTGCTCCTCCGACTGGCGCCGGGGCTCCCAGCATTGCGGATTGGCGCCGATTTCGCGCGCATGAAGTTCGGAGAGGCCAGCGCCGGCGCAGCCTCCAGCGAAAGCCCCATCGGGTCCACACGCACCCAGCTTGGCGGTATCGCATCGCTGCGCTTCGACCTGCTCCCCGGACCCGTGCGCCCCTACATCCTCGCCGGTGTCGGCGCGTTCAACATTCGAGACGCGCTCAATGCTGACGGCAACCTGAGCGCAGAAACGCTTTCGACGACGAAGATCGGCTTCGACGGCGGCGCGGGACTGTCATTCCGCATGGGCCGAATCAACGGGTTCATCGAGTCCCGAATTCAGAACGTGTACACGAAGCAGCAAGGCCTTATCGATACAAAGTCGATTCAGTCCTTTCCTGTCACCTTCGGCTTGATCTTCTGACGTGCCATGCCGATGCCAGGGCGCCCCTGCTGTCAGCTGACCGCGCGAATCAGGTGCCGCGCTGCAGCGCGCGCATGTTGGTCGGGATCTTTCAGCATCGCGCGCAGCATCGGCACGGCGGCACCGAGTCGCGCCGATGCCAGTGCCTCAGCCGCCGCAATCCGGAAATCGGGGGGACGGTTGTGCCCATCAACCGAGCAGAGACGAATCAGCTTCTGCACGGCATCAGGTGTGGCCAACGTGCCAAGCGCGTAAAGGAACTCGAGTTGCACATCGAGTTCGGTCTCTCGCTCAAGGGCCTGCAGCAGCTTCTCGACGTTGGAAAACATCCCCTGTTCCGCCAGGAATCCGCGCACCGATCGCCGCCGTACCTCCGCCGAGTCATCGCGAATCATGCCACGCACCGCAGCGCGTGATGATTGCGTGTCGATCTGGAGCAGCGCCGTCACGACCGCCGCGCGCACACGCTCGTCGGTGTGCGTGAGCGACTCCGTCAGTTCTGGCTCGGATGATCGGGACTTGAAGGCGCCCAGCAGGCACGCCGCATTCCGGACCACGAACCATTGCTCGTGATTGAGCAGCTTGACCAGTTCGCCGGTGCCGCGCCGCACTTCCACCAAAGCGTCGAAGCATGCACGGCGCACATCCATCGAGTCGCTGGCGAGCAGTTCGGCGATCAGTGCCTCGGCACCCGCTTCGCCCGATCGCTTGAGCGTCGCCATCGCCGAGCCGATCGCGTCTCCGCACGTCGGGAGCGAGACCACCAGTGCACGCAACGCCTCCGGGGTCGCCATCGAATCGAAGACGGCCGACCATGCCGGTCGAAGTTCCTTGTGTGTGACCACACTCTCGATCGCTACCACCGAGGCAATCAGCGCAGCGAGCTTCTGCGTCTCGCCCGAAAGCAGTGCCTCGGATGCGAGTCGGGCAATCTCCTGTCCGCGCGCCATGATCGCGCCGGCCGAATCGAGTGCCACCTCGGTGGCGTAGGCATCGGCCTGTTCCGGTGAGCCCGCGCGCGGCACTGGATAACACTGCACATACCAGAGCGACGCTTCGCGAATCTCCTCGAAGATGCTCGTCGTATCGCTGTCCGCGGGCCGCTTGCGTGCCAGCAGCATCGCCAGCTTCAACAGCTCACGCGGCACGGCGCCGGCACTGAGGTTGATCTGTGCCACGCCGTGCGAGGCCATCGCCGACATCAGTCGCTGCAGGCCGGGCAAGGGCCGCGTCAGGCGCACCGTGTCGACGCTCAGCCGCCCCTCGGACAGTTCGAGCGTCAAGCCGTGCGAGCGCGAGAAACGCCGCACACGCAACAGCCCACTGCGGACCATGGTGAGGTCAGCAGCGGTTTGCACTTCCTCGAGCAGGAGCGAGAGCGACTTCGCGAACAGGAGCGAATGAGGCATTCAGGGCAGTGCAGGGGCCTGGACAGGTGCGCCACGCGCCTCGGCCTATGCCGGGCTGCCCACAGGAGTATCGACCTGTGCCGGAGAATGCTGAGGATGTCCCAATCCGCAGGACGCCCCGTCAGAAGCGCGCGGAAATCCCGAACGACAGCGTGCGCCCGGGCACGATGGTCACGTTGTCCGGCTCACCGCGCTGGCGGTCGAGCAGGTTGTCGCCGATGAAGCGCAGTGAGAGGGCGCGCGTGAGGTCGTGCGAGACCGAGGCGCGCAGGCGGGTGACCTCCCCGTAGTTAATCCAGTACGAGCGCAACGTCGATCCCGTCAGCCCGCGCGACGGCTTGCCGCCGCGCAGATACGTCCCGGCCAGCGACAAGCGATCGTAGTTCACCCAGTCGGCCACCTGCGTACCGCCAACCTGGAACTGCCAGCGTTTAGGCGTCCACGTCACCATCAGGCCTGTGGTGCGCGCCGGTACCGCCAACAGGCGGTCGCCGACCTGCAGGTCGCCAGCGTATCCCGGCGCTACCTGATCCACACGACTGTCCACCAGCGACATCGTCCCGGCAATGCTCAGTGTCCCAACCGTCTGGCGGAGCGCGAACTCCCACCCGCGATTCGTGATGGCGCCCAGATTCTCGAGCACGTAGCCGTACCGCGCGGGACGAGAATATCCGCCATGTTCGATGGAGTCTTCGGCAGGCCCTTCCATCTCCTGCTCGAGCACCGGCACCTGCTGAATCAGCGACGACGCCCGTTGGTCGAAGCGTGTCACCTGGAACGACAGGTTGCGACGCCAGTAGAGGTCCAGCCCGGCCTCGACACCGACCTGCTTTTCCGGCAACAGATCCGACCCGATGGCGCCGGCGCCCGTTCCACGCCACACCGTCTCACGCATTGGGTTTCGCGCCGGCCGCATGCCGCCGCCGTATGCCATGCGTGCCTTCCACGTCACATCGCCGGTCTGGTGCACGACACTGGCCCCGAGCGCCGGCAGCAGTGCAAATCGGCTGGCTGCTGTGAAGCCATCGTTGCGCTCACCGCGCAATCCTGCCGTGAGAAACAGCTTCTCGTGATAGTCGAAGCCGGCCTGAAGCCCGAGGCCCGCGGTACTCAGCCACCGCGTGCCCTCCGTGAGGGCGATCGGGCGTGGCTGGCTGCCGGATGTCGTCGCGCCACGGATCGGTCGACGTGGTGCCGTCACGCAGCAGCGCCGCATCGCCAGCGAACGTCAGTGTCGCAGTGCTCGCGTCGCCGATGCCGATCCGCCGCACACTGGTCGCCCGCAGCGTGCCCTTGTCCGCACCGCCGCGTGTCGACCGCATCGCCGAATCGAGCGATGATGGCACCGGGACGAAGTCCACCGACAATCCCGACAGGCGATATCCATCCACGCCAGCCGTGATCGTGTTGGTCCAGGCCGCGTCCGGCGCGTGCGTCATCGTACCGCCGAGCGTGTATTGCGTGACACGTTGTTCGGCGTCTGGTTCGAGTGGAGACATGCCCGGTACGCTCGTGCCCAGCGCAGAAAAGATCGGATTCACGGGCGAGTCGGCGCGTGCCACCCAGAGCCGCGCCGTGGATGACAGGATCGTGCGTGCTGACACACGACGCGCACCGAGGTCGGCACTGAACTGCTGCGTGCCGCCGCCCGGAACGACGGCGCCGGTGGTATTCAGCGCGAGGACCGCACCGGCCGACTTCTCCGCGCTCCCAGCGCGCAGCGATACGGTGTGCTCCTGCGTGAACGCATCACCAGACGCGTACCGCGACTGCGCCGCACCGGCGCTCGAGCGAATGCTCGCATCGCCACGACCATTGGCGGCGCCATCGTGTCGTAGTTGCACGTTCACCACGCCACTGATTGCGTCCGCGCCGTACAACGCGGCGCCTTGTGGACCGCGAATGACTTCGATGCGATCGACGGCATCCGCCGAAATGCGTGTGAGCAGCAGCGGATTGGCGAGCTCGATGCCATCGACGAAGACCTTGGGCGAGCTGACCCCGAACGAACTCGCGCCGCGCAGGCTACCAAAACGCGTCAGCAGCGTCGTCGGGGCATCGGCCCAGATCCACAGTCCAGGAATCGAGCCATTCAGCGCCGCGCCGAGCGATGGTGCCGCAGCGCCACGCAGGTCGCGCCCCTGTATGACATCCACCGCGTAGGGTAGGCTGCGCTGCGCGGCACCCGCGGCACTGCCCGTGACCACCACACGGTCGAGCGTGGCGGTGTGGGCGGCGACCGGCACCACCTCGGTTGCGCGCACCGGGGCCAGCACCACCTGCGTGCCGCCGCTGGAGGTTGGAATCACCGCCACATCGTGCAGCAGTGCGCTCAGCGCCGCACCCAACGGCATCTGGCCTTGTGGCACACACGCCTCGCGATCGAGCGGGAGCGCGTCACTGGAATACGAGAGTCGAATGCCAGCCCGCGCGGCCACCAGGTCGAGCGCGGTACGAAGCGAGGCACCGCTCGAGTTCAGCGTCACCAAGCGGTCGAGCGGTGGCTGCCAGACGCGCACGCTATCGCGGGCGGGCACCGGACAGGGGCTCGCCTGCGCTGCGGCAGTACCACAGGCGATCGCGCTGGCCACAACAACCCAGAGGCCGCGCGTCGCGTGTCGTCTCCCGCCGGTCATGGCCGTGTAGGCACCCCTGCGGCTGAATGCAGTTCGATCGTGTCACCGTGCGCATCAGCTGTCACGCCCAACGTCAATCCAAGCACCGCGGCCACGCGTGCGATGGGTTCGCCGGTGAAATCCGCCGTCACGTGGCGCGCTGCCAGCGTGCTGTCAGAAATCAGCAGCGACACGCCATACCAGCGGTGAAGCGCATCCTGCACCTCGAGCAGCGAGGCATCCGTGAACGTCAGTCGCCCTGACGCCAGCGCGGCACTCTCGCCCGCCGTCACGCCGCCGGCCGCAACCGTGATCCCGGTCGATGTCGCTACCGCGCCGTCGCCAGCCTGCAACGTCACGCTCGAGTCGCGCGCGGTCGTCACTTTCACCGCCCCTTCGGCGACGCGCACGCTCACTTCCTTCTCCAGCGACTCGCGGACCAGGAATGCCGTTCCCACATCCTCCACCGTCGTCGAGCCGGCGCGGATGGAGAATGGCATTGCCGCGTTGTGGGTCACCTTGAACCAGGCCTCACCGTGCAGCGTCAGCTTGCGATTCCCGCGACCGAAGGCTGGATCGAGCGTGAGCGAGCTGCCAGGGCCGAGGCGAACCTCGGTACCATCAACCAATCGAATCTCCTGCGACGCACCAGTGGTCGTCACATACGACGTGGTCCGCGACGGCGTCGACGTCGCGCGCCAGAGCACCGTTGCGCCGAAGACGGCAACGACCGCAGCAGCGGCGCGGAAACCGGCGCGACGCCAGAGCGGCACCGGTTGCACGTCGCTCACTCGCTTCGCATCACGGCGCAGCGCGAGATCGTCGATCGGCGCGGCAGCACGAGACATCGCCGCATCGGCCAACCGTCGCGCGTTCACGCGCGCCAGCGCACCGTCGACATCGATCGGCTCTGCAGTGGCACTGATCCACTGCGCCATCACGGCGTCGAGCGCTGCATCCTGCACCGGAGTGCCGTCTTCCGGCGCGAGGCCGGCGGATTGATCGCTCATATACCTTGTAGACACAGCTGGGGTCCACTACCCCTATAGCTCCTTCTGGACGACGCAACTTGCCCGTCCTCGCTTCCCCGGGTCAAGGACGTCCGCCGACGTGTCGCTCAACGCTCCCTCCAGCCTCGATGCGGGATTCCCGCCTGAGGATGTGCAGCGTGCCCTCTTCGCCCGACTCGCGGCCGGGGACGAAGCCGCCTTCGACACCATCTTCCGCACCTGGTACGCTCCGCTCGTGCGGGTGGGCACCTACCTGCTGCACGATCAGGGAATCGCCGAGGAAGTGGTGCAGGACGTGCTGCTCGAAGTCTGGCGGCGTCGCGAAACGCTGGCATTCGAGCAGGAGCCGCGGCGATACCTGATGCGCGCCACACGCAACCGTGCCCTCAATCACGTGCGGCACGAGCAGGTCGCAGCCCGTGCCGCGGCGCGCGATGTCTCCGAGGAAGCCCACGCGGCCACCGCACCGGCGATGGTGCAGGCGAAGGAGCTCGAGGTCGCGATCGCCCAGGCTGTCGCCACGCTGCCCGATCGCTGTCGCGCCGTGTTCGAACTCTCGCGTCGCCACAACATGAGCTACGCACAGATCGCCGAGGCGCTCGAGATTGCGCCGAAAACCGTGGAGAACCAGATGGGCAAGGCACTCCGCATGCTGCGCGTGGCGCTCGCCTCCTGGTTGCCCGGCAACGAGAACGACTGATCGCTTCTCGACGGAAGGCGTGCGATTCGCCTTCGCTCGGCATGCGCATCGTGTGCATTTCTCCAGCGGAATCGCGCCGCATGTGATTGCCCCGCGAGGCAGCGTGGGGGTGTCGCGTGACACACGTGTCTCCTGCTACGACGACCTGATCGCGGAGGACATCGCCTCCTGCTGATCGTTCGCAAGGCCTTCATGCCGGAGAAACACGCGCATGTCTTCACTCAAATCCTGCACCGCCGTTGGTGCACTCCTGCTGGTCGCAGTGGCGTGTGCCGACAACACGTCGACGCAGTCCTCCAGCGCCGAGACGCAACTCGTCGCAGCCGCGTTCCGCACTGCATCACCAGGGTATGACTCGCTGTCGAGCACCTACAGCGCGAGCGGCAACACCGGTGTGTTCGGCCCGCGTCATCATGGCGATCGCGGCATGCCGGGCGACAGCCTTGGCCGCGGCGAGATGATGGGCGGTGGATTCCGCGATGAATTCAGCGGTGGCATCGGCATGGGCCCCGGCATCGGTCGCGGACCCTTCGGCGAACGGTTCTCGCTGTCGACCTGCACCACCTTCGATGCGACGACTGGTGTCGTCACCTGTACGCCAGTCGTGCGTGACAGCCTCACCATCAATCGCACCTTCAAGTTCAGCACGGCGGCAGGTGTCGCACAGGCGTCGCGTGACACACTCACCACCGACAAGATCGAGACGACTCGTAGCGTCACCGGTACCACGACGTTCACTCCCGGTCGTCGCGAAGGCTTCGGTCACGGCTTCGGCCCTCCGGGCCAGGACAGCACACGCGTCGACATCACCACCGCACGCACCACGGTCAGCAGCTCCAGCTCCCGTGTCGTGACGGGTCTCGCCGCCGGCAGCACGCAGCGCACTGTGAACGGCGTGTCTGCCGGACGTGAAACCACCGAAGGCACCAGCACGGCTGGCGCATTCACCTCGGTGCGTGTGATGGGCGACACCACCACCGGTCTCGTCATCCCGGTCGTCGCCAGCGGCTATCCGTATCCAACGGCTGGCACCGTGATCCGCGCCATGTCGGTGTCGGTGACGTACGCCAGCGGCACACCGGTCGCCTCGTCGCGCCGCGAAGTCGTCACCTACGATGGCACCGCTACCGCGAAGATCAGCATCACGAAGGATGGTGCAACCAAGGTTTGCACACTGGCACTGCCGCGCGGTCGGCCCGTGTGCCCGTGAGCTGAATGACGAGTTCGGCAGGTCATGAACACGACGCCCCTGTGCAGTGCGCAGGGGCGTCGTCTGTTTCATGCACGAAGTCGCGAGACCTCATGCGTGGCCGCACGATATATTGCCGGTGTCGAGTTTGTCACTCCACCGATTCGGAGCGTCCGTGCGTTTGCAGGAATTCATTGAAACGAACCTCGAGGAAATTCTCGCGGAGTGGGTTGCGTTCGCTCGGACACGAGATGCCGCCGAGGGCATGAACCTGAGTGCGCTGCGCGATCACGCAGGCGGCATGCTGCACCAGATCGCCAGGGATCTCGGCACACCGCAATCGCGACGCGAGCAGTTCGACAAGTCGCAGGGCACGAGCGATTCGCAGCCGCAAGCTGCGGTCCCCGGAAATCCAGGCGCGGGTGACGAGGTGACGGCGGCCGAGACACACGGCGCCGAGCGTGCGAAAAGCGGATTCACGGTCGGTGACATGGTGGCGGAATTCCGCGCCCTGCGCGCCACGGTGCTGCGCCTCTGGATCCATCGGTACGGCATGCATGACGCAGCCGACCTCGAGGACCTGATGCGCTTCAACGAGGCGATCGATCAGGCCGTGGCCGAATCGCTGGCGCGATTCACCGCCGACATCGATCATGCGCGCGACATGTTCGTGGCGATCCTCTCCCACGACCTTCGCATGCCGTTGCAGACAGTGCTGCTGACCGCCCAGCTGCTCGAGGCGTCGTCGCTGGGCGCACCGCAGCAGGAAGCGCTGCAGCGGGCGAAGCGCAGCACCAAGCGCATGTACCGCATGATCGACGATCTGCTCGACTTCACGCGAAGCCGGCTCGGGGCGGGCATCGGCATCGTTCTGCGCGACATCGACCTCGCGCGCGTCGTGCATGAGGGCGTCGAGGAGTTCGCGCTGGCGTTCCCCGAGCAAAAGCTCGTGTTCAGCGGCGACGAAGCCATTCCCTGTCGTGCCGACGCCGATCGGATCAAGCAGTTGCTGATCAACCTGCTCGACAACGCCGTGGAACACGGTGAGCCCGGTCAACCCATCCACATCGACGTGCTCAAGCAGGATGGTGCCGGTGTGCTGAAGGTGCTGAACCAGGGGCCTGCGATCGCCCGCCAGGATCTGCAGCGCATTTTCGACCCCTTCAAGCGCCTGCTCCCGGGCACTGCAGTGGTCGAAGATCCAAGGCACCTGGGCATTGGCCTGTTCATTGCCGAGCAGATCGTCGAGGGGCACGGTGGCCGATTGACCGTGACCTCCACTGACGCAGACGGTACCTGCTTCAGCGCGCGACTGCCGATCCACCCGTGAACATGAACGACATGACGCTCACTCGGTGTCGCCGCCGGGCAATCTGGATCGCGCTCACGCTTGCCGTCGGCATGACGCAAACGCTGCAGGCGCATGCGCAGGCGCCAGGCACCGTGGCGCCGATTCCGCCGCCTGCCACGACCGCCCGGGCCCGTCGTGATCCTCACCGATCACGCCCTCGATGGACGCGGCAACGTGAGCCCCGCACGTCGTATCGGCATCGCGAATGGTCGCATCATCCTCGCTGACGGCCGGCGCCGGCGGCACCGAGATCGACCTTCGCGGCTACACGGTGATGCCTGGGTGGATCGACACCCACGTGCATCTCGATTCGCACTGGAACAGCGCGGGCCGCATCGCAACTGATTCCGAGCCGCCGATGGAAGCCGCAATGGGCATCGCGCTCGCGGGTTGGGAAACATTGATGGGCGGGTTCACCACGGTGCAGACCGTTGGCGATCCAACCGAGAAACCATTGCGCGACATCATTCGCGATCATGGGTTTCCCGGTCCGCGCGTGCTCACGTCGTTGGCCTGGATCGAAGGCAAGGGTGACAGCACCGGCACGCCGGAGCAGCTGCGCGCGATGGTCCGGCAGCGAAAGGCAGAAGGCGCGGACCTGGTCAAGATCTTCGCGTCGACCAGTCAGCGCATCGGAGCGAAGCCAACGCTTTCGCAGGAACAGCTCACGATTCTCTGTGGCGAAGCGAAGGCGCTGGGGATGCGATCGATGGTGCATGCATATCGTTCGCAGGTCAGTGCGGCTGCACTGGCCGGCTGCAATCAGATCGAGCATGCCACGTATGCCACTGCCGAGGACATCGCGACGGCGGTGAAGATGGGCGCGTTCATCAGTCCGCAGGTCGGCCTGGTGGTGCAGAACTACATCGCCAACACGCCGCGGTACCTCGGGGTCGGCAACTACAGCGTGGCGGGCATGGCCACGATGGAGAAGGACCTGCCGCTGGATTTCGACATCTGCCGGATTGCGGTGCACACGCCGGGCGCGAAGGTGGTGTTCAGCACCGACGCGACGGCCGGCGCGCATGGCCGCAACGCCGAGGAGTTTCTGGGGCGGATCGAACACTGCGGGCAGACACCGATGGCCGCGCTGGTGTCGGCGCAGTCGCTGGCGGCCTCGGCCATTGGCCTTGGTGATCGGATCGGCGCCTTGGCTCCAGGCTACGAGGCTGATCTGATCGCGGTGGATGGCGACCCGGTCGCGGACCCGACGGCCGTACGGCGGGTGGTGTTCGTGATGCGGGGCGGGGTGGTGTACAAGTGGAGCGGGGCGAAGGCGAGGCGGTAGGGTGGCTGGGAGGAAGCTTCGTTCGGAGTCCTCCTCGGCAAACCCCGCTTCGACGGCGCGGTCCGGCGGCGGCATGCGGACGAACGTGTGTTCTGGCCTGTCGACTGCCTGCTCTCCAGGACTCTGAAGTCGCTGCTCCTGAACCGCACGGTACGCTTGTCCGGCGCCCGTCGCCCTCGAACTTGTTGTCAGATTATCCCGATTTGAGTAAATACCAATCCGCACGTTGTTCTGCAGAATTGGGGCTCGCGTCTCACTCGGAAGGACGCCGATGTCGATCGACGGGATGGTTGGCGAGAACTCGCAAGCGGCTGAAACACGGCATGCCGCCATGCTGAACGCCGACGCGGCGGCCACTCGGCAGGGTAACTTGGTGCTCGGGATTTTCGCCGGCACCGTCGTCTTCATCGCTGCAGCTGTGTTCGTGAGTTCACGCCCTGCCGCGATCTCTCTTTCCTCGACGAAATTGCGGGTGAGCGCTGCCGGCTTCTCGGCCAACGTGCAGCGTGCCGACATCGACAGCGTCGCGTTGGTGACGCAATTGTCCGGCCTCGGGTCGAAACAGAATGGCTTCCAGTGGGGGAGTTCATACGCCGGTCGCTTCGCCATGCGGCCGTTCGGCAGCGCAAGACTCTTCGTCAACGCGACTAAACCGCCGTATGTCGTTGTCTACGCGAAATCCGGAGTCGTTTTCGTGAACGACCGCGATTCCGCCGCGACGCGCCGGCTTTTTGTAGAACTCACATCGCACGCATCGGCTGCGGCGGCTCCAAGGTGAGCGAACGGTTCCGGTCGCGAATCGATGCGGTGGTCGCGGTGGTGCTTGTGACGCCGGTGGCCGTCGTCGCCTGGACGCTGATCGGTGTGGCGCGACGTGGCGGCGAGTCGCTGATGGTTCCGGCGCTGGTCTGCGCTGTGACGACTGGTCTGATCCTGTGGCTGCTGCTCGACACGTCTTACACGGTGACCGACACCGAACTGCGCATCCGCGGCGGTCCGATGCGGGTCACGCTTCCCTTGGCGAGCATCCGACGGGTGCGCCGAAGCAACACGTTGATCTCGGCGCCGGCGCTGTCGCTGCGGCGACTCGAGATCGACTACGGTTCATCGGGGCTCGCTGTGATTTCGCCGGCGCGGGAGGCCGAATTTCTTGCGTTGATACGCGCACGCGTGCCGCAGGTTGAACTTCCCTCGATCGCGCAGCCCTGACACCATGCCCTTCGCAACTCGCACGTTCGCCGCCGTCGCAGTCTGCTTCGCCGCCACGGTCACTAGTGGCTGGGCGCAAACGTCGGAGGCCGTCGCCCTTCGCACGCCCACTGGCACCCTGGCGGGAACGCTGCAGCTGCCAGCAGGAGTTGGCGCCCATCCGCTTGCAGTCGTGATCCCAGGCTCTGGCCCAACGGACCGCAACGGCAACACCATCGGCATGCCCAGCGGATCCGATGCATACCGCATGCTTGCGGACAGCCTCGTAGCGCACGGCATCGCTACTCTGCGCTATGACAAACGTGGCATCGGCGAAAGCCGCGCCGCGATGCCAGCGGAGCATGACCTCCGCTTCGAGTTGGCAGCCGCAGATGCCAGCGCGTGGGTCACGCAGGCGCGCGCCGACAAGCGATTCTCCCGCGTCGTTATCATCGGGCACAGCGAAGGATCGCTACTTGGAATGCTCGCCTCAAGCATTTCCCATCCCGACGCCTTCGTTTCCATTGCGGGGCCCGCGCGCCGCGCTGACGAGGTGATTCACGAACAGTTGGCAACGCGGTTACCAACGGCAATGCAGGTGCAGTCCGATTCCGTTCTGGCCCGTCTTGTTCGCGGCGACACCGTAGTGAATCCTCCGGCGGCATTGCTCGCGCTTTATCGCCCGAGTGTGCAGCCGTACCTGATCTCGTGGTTGCGCTATTCCGGAGCGACGGAAATTGCGAAGCTCACCGTACCGGTGCTCCTCGTGCAGGGCACCCACGACCTTCAGGTGGCGCCGTCGGAGGTCGATATGCTGGCTGCAGCGCTCCCGAAAGCGCGACTCGCGCTCATCCCCGGCATGAACCATGTGCTGAAGATCACGCCTGCATCCGCGGGGGAGCAGCAGCGGTACTACACTGACCCATCCGTACCCCTCCCTGCGGCATTGATCGACACCCTGGTCACATTCATCGACCGAGTTCGCTCACACAATTGACGGTCATCTCTCCCCGGCCCTCCTTGAGCTCACGTTGTTGCAGCGCGTGGTCGTCGTCTGCGATTCCAAGCCAGCGGCCCCGAGCGTAGCGTCAGGTGTGAGAGCTGGGGGGATAGCACCCTCGCTCAAGCTCCCCACGCTCAAGGCAAGGCGC
This sequence comes from uncultured Gemmatimonadaceae bacterium, assembly GCA_963740355.1. Taxonomy (GTDB): domain Bacteria; phylum Gemmatimonadota; class Gemmatimonadetes; order Gemmatimonadales; family Gemmatimonadaceae; genus JACMLX01. The sequence goes on along the minus strand of CAVUDW010000003.1, from coordinate 1,126,082 downwards.
GCCGAGCGGCAGGCGCCGGGGGCTGATCTCGTGAATCGAGGCGAGGTAGAGGTTGGGGGGGAGATCGCCCTCGGCACCCTCGGCCGAGCACCTCGGGGGGCTCAGTGGCGCTTCAGCGGTCGAACTCATCCGTTGCCGACCACCCCCAGCCATTCGGGCAGTCCCCCTGCCCTTGAGTCCCACACCCATCCCCCTTACCTTCACAGACTTGCCCCGCGCCGCTTCTGCGTCGGGCATGCTCGCATAGCTCAGTCGGTAGAGCACATCCTTGGTAAGGATGAGGTCATCGGTTCGATCCCGATTGCGAGCTCTGTAGGGCTGTACCACCTCGGCGGATTCGACTTGTGCCATGCGGCGCACGAGCGGACCCGCCGCTTGCGCTAGCCTCGGATCATGCCTTGGCGCGCGTCGACCGTCTGGACCGTTTTCTTCACCACCTCTATTCCAGGATTGCGCTGTCATGGGCAAGGCAAAGTTCGAGCGGAACAAGCCGCATCTCAACGTGGGCACGATTGGGCACGTCGACCACGGCAAGACGACGTTGACGGCGGCCATCACGGCCATCCAGGCGAAGAAGGGGTTGGCGCAGTCGATGGCGTTCGACCAGATCGACAAGGCGCCGGAAGAGCGCGAGCGTGGCATCACGATCGCGACGGCCCATGTCGAGTACGAGTCGGCGAATCGCCACTACGCGCACGTCGACTGCCCGGGGCATGCCGACTACGTGAAGAACATGATCACCGGCGCCGCGCAGATGGACGGCGCGATCCTGGTGGTCTCGGCGGCCGACGGCCCGATGCCGCAGACGCGCGAGCACATCCTGCTCGCCCGGCAGGTGAACGTGCCGTACATCGTCGTGTTCATGAACAAGGTGGACATGGTCGATGACGCGGAGTTGCTGGACCTGGTGGAGCTCGAAGTCCGTGAGCTGCTCTCGGCCTACAACTTCCCGGGCGACGACACGCCGATCATCAAGGGCTCGGCGCTGAAGGCGCTGGAGTCGGGCGATCCGAACAGCGAGTGGGGCCAGAAGATCCAGGAGTTGATGGATGCGCTGGACACCTACATCCCGCAGCCGGTGCGTGCGACGGACCGCCCGTTCCTGATGCCGGTGGAAGATGTGTTCTCGATCACGGGCCGTGGCACGGTGGCGACGGGGCGGATCGAGCGCGGCGTGATCAAGGTGGGCGAGGAAGTGGCGCTGATCGGCTTCAACGCTGACAAGACCACGGTCGTCACGGGCGTCGAGATGTTCCGCAAGCTGCTCGACAGCGGTGAGGCGGGCGACAACGTCGGCCTGCTGCTGCGCGGCATTGCGAAGGATGACGTGGAGCGCGGGATGGTGCTGGCGAAGAAGGGCAGCATCACGCCGCACACGAAGTTCTATGCGGAAGTGTACGTGTTGACGAAGGAAGAGGGCGGGCGGCACACGCCGTTCTTCAAGGGCTATCGCCCGCAGTTCTACTTCCGCACGACGGACGTGACGGGGAACGTGGAATTGCCGGACGGGATGGAGATGGTGATGCCGGGCGACAACGTGCAGATGACGATCGAGCTGATCACGCCGATCGCGATGGACGAAGGGCTGCGCTTCGCGATCCGCGAAGGCGGTCGCACGGTCGGCGCCGGTGTCGTCGCCAAGATCCTCGCCTGAGTCGCACGACTGAGGTACGAGCCGGACTCCGTTTCCCGGAGTCCGGCTTTCGTGCCCGGACAAGCTGGTTCCACTGTTCAGACCTGAAGGAGCAGTCCGCGTGAGTACCGCCGTCGAAACACCCCGTGCAAGCCTGCCAACTCGCCTCGTGACGTTCTACAACGACGTCATGGTCGAGATGCGCAAGGTCACCTGGCCTGATTGGCCGCAGGTGCGTCAGGCCACGCTCGGAATCATCGTCGTGGTGCTGTTCATCGGCGCCGTGATTGGCATCATCGATTTGGTCTGTCAGGCGGTGCTCGTTTCTGGGCTCCCCCGTCTCTTCGCCCGCTAGTGCCCATGCTCTCCGCCACCAGTCATCGCTGGTACGCCGTGCAGACCACCGCCGGCCACGAGAACAAGGTGCGCACGCTGCTGCAGCGCCGGATCGATACCGATCCGACGGCGCCGGAAGAGCGTCAGATCCGTCAGGTGATGGTGCCGACGCAGACCGTGGTCGAGGTCAAGAACGGCAAGAAGGTGGAAGTCGAGAAGAAGACGTTTCCTGGATATGTGCTGGTGGAAATGGTGGTCAATCAGGACACCCAGCACACCGTCAATGGCATTCAGGGCGTGATCAAGTTCGTCGGCAAGGACAAGGAGCCGGCGCCGCTGCGGGATGAGGAAGTGAAGCGACTCCTGGGGATCGTGGACGAGAAGGCCGCGTCCGCCCCGGTCGAGGAGATTCCCTTCCTGGTGGGTCAGGCCGTTCAGATCACCGAAGGCCCGTTCACCGATTTCAACGGCACCGTGGAAGAAGTCATGCCGGACAAGGGCAAGGTGCGCGTCTCGGTGAGCCTGTTCGGTCGCCCGACGAGTGTCGAACTCGACTACCTGCAGTTGAAGGGCTACTAGAACGGCTCCTCGCCGTCAGCAGTCGAGACGGCGGTGACGTAGAGCAGGACAGAGCAGGGCAGGTGCAGGACGTCGGCGACCACGACGACGCAAAACCCCATGGGAGTTTCCGGTGCTACACCGTGCGCATGTCGCACACGCGTGGATCAGCACCGCAACGTCAGCGAGGTACAGATGGCCAAGAAGGTCACCGGATTCGTCAAACTGCAGATCCCTGCAGGCAAGGCGACGCCGGCCCCTCCAGTAGGTACGGCGCTCGGCCCCCAGGGAATCAACATCATGGGGTTCTGCAAAGAGTTCAACGCTCGGACGCAGGGCCAGGATACGATTCTCCCGGTCGAAGTGACGATCTACGGCGACAAGTCCTTCACCTTCATCCTCAAGACGCCGCCTGCGGCGATCCTGATCAAGAAGGAGTTGGGTTTGGCGAGCGGGTCAGGCGCGCCGAACAAGACCAAGGTGGGTTCCATCAGCACGGCTCAGCTGCGCAAGATTGCGGAGATCAAGATGCCGGACCTGAACTGCGACACCATTGAGTCGGCCATCAAGATGATGGCTGGTGCAGCACGCTCGATGGGTGTGGAGGTCAAGGGCTGATGCGCGCTCATGGCAAGAAGTTCAAGGCCGCTGCGGCCAAGATCAACGCCACGCAGGCATACGCCTCGCGCGCCGCGTTGGAAGCAGTGAAGGCCGGCGCATTCGCGAAGTTCGACGAGACCGTCGAAGTCGTCGTGCGCCTTGGTGTCGATCCGCGGCATGCGGATCAGCTGGTGCGCGGCACAGTCGTGCTGCCTGCCGGCACCGGCAAGACCGTTCGCGTCCTCGTGATTGCGGCCGGTCCGAAGGCAGCGGAAGCCGAAGCGGCTGGCGCTGACCTCGTCGGTATCGAGTACATCCAGAAGATCAAGGACGGCTTCCTCGACTTCGACGTGATGATTGCAACGCCGGACCAGATGGGTCAGGTCGGTCAGCTTGGACGCGTGCTCGGGCCCCGTGGCCTGATGCCGAATCCGAAGACCGGCACCGTCACGTTCGATGTCGCTCGCGCGGTGAAGGAGACGAAGGCCGGCCGTATCGAGTTCCGCGTCGACAAGGGCGGCAATGTGCACGTCCCGATCGGCAAGGTCTCGTTTGCGATTGAAGCGCTGGAACAGAATTTCTCGGCCTTCATCGATCAGGTAGTGCGTTCCAAGCCCAGCGCGGCCAAGGGTGTGTACGTCCGCACCATCTCGGTCTCGAGCACGATGGGCCCGGGCGTGCTTGTCGATCCCAATCCCTACCGGTAACACGACATGAAGCGATCCGAAAAGGAACAGCTCGTCGTCGAGCTGCGGGAAAAGATCAGCGGCGCTGCGGCGCTGTACTACACCGACTTCACGGGACTGAACGTGAAGCGGATGACCGACCTCCGTCGCAAGCTGCGTGCAGCCGGCGTGGAGTACGTGGTCATCAAGAACACGCTCGCATTGCGGGCCGTGTCGGAGTCAGGCCTCGTGTCGACCAAGTTGAAGGGTCCGACCGGGATCGTGGTGGGCAAGGACGCCTTGATGGCGGCCAAGGTGCTCACCGACTTCGCGAAGGCGAACGACCAGAAGCCCGAAGTGAAGGGCGGGGTGTACGAGGGCAAGGAAGTCGATGCGAAGATGGTCGCGAAGCTGGCAGCCATTCCGCCACGCGATGTGCTCCTCTCGATGTTGGCCGGTGCTCTGCAGGCTCCGCTCGGAGCCATGTTGGGTGCCCTCGAAGCCCTGAAGGCGGAGCGCGAAGGCGCCACCGCAACTGCCTGATCCCAGGCGTACCGATTTTCACGCACCCGGCGCGCAGTCAGCGTCGCCTGGGAACCACGACGGAGATTTGAGAAATGGCGAATAGCACCCTGAGCAAGGACGAGATCCTCGACGCGATCGGCGGCATGTCGGTCATCGAGCTGTCCGAGCTGGTCGAAGCATTCAAGGAAAAGTTCAACGTCACCATCGCTGCTGCCGCTCCGGCCGCTGCCGGTGCCGGCCCCGCCGCCGCTGTCGAAGAGCAGACCGAATTCTCGGTCGTGCTGAAGGAAGCTGGCGCGAAGAAGATCCAGGTCATCAAGGTGGTTCGCGAAATCACCGGCCTGGGCCTGAAGGAAGCGAAGGATCTGGTCGAAGCCGCCCCGAAGGAAGTCAAGGGTGGAGCCACCAAGGACGACGCAGCCGCCATCAAGGCAAAGCTCGAAGCAGAAGGCGCAGTCGTCGAAGTCAAGTGACGCTGGCGGGGTAACGACCTCGACTGAAGGCACTCGATTCCAGTTTCACGCGTTTGCTCTTGCTGGACTGGAATCGATGCCCGATGAAGGGGTCGTCCCGCCGCCGTTCGGTCCTCCGGGCTATCCCGGTCCCAACCGACGGTGTCACTTGACTCTCCGGACGATCGTGCTGACTGCCAATTCCGCTGGTCCTTCCCTGCAGTTTCCCGCCACAACCCCGCGTCGCCGAAACTTTTCGGTCGCTGCGGGGGCGTGGCGCTTTTCGCCTGCGTGCGGGTGAGAGATGCCTGACTCGATGAAGCAGATTTCCTTCGGTAAGCTCGACGTGCGGATGAACATGCCGCACCTGCTCGATATCCAGACACGCGCGTTCGAAGCGCTGTTGCAACTGGACGCCGCGGCCCATGACCGCGAAGACATTGGTCTCGAACGGGTCTTCAAGGACCTGTTCCCGATCACAGACGCGCACGAGAACTTCAGCCTGGAGTTCAAGTCATATACTCTCGGCGAACCGAAGTATTCGGTTGAGGAGTGTATCGAGCGCGACATGACCTATTCAGCGCCGCTCAAGGCGCGTCTCGCGCTCCGCATCTTCGAGGAAGTCGGTGGCGAGAAGCAGCTCAAGAACGAAATCGAGAAGGAGGTCTATCTCGGCGAACTGCCGCTGATCACCAACCTCGGAACGTTCGTGATCAATGGCGCCGAGCGCGTCATCGTCTCCCAGTTGCACCGGTCGCCGGGCGTCGTGTTCGAGGAGAACACGCATCCTAACGGCCAGCGCCTCATCTCGTCGCGCATCATCCCGTTCCGCGGATCATGGGTCGAGTTCACCGTGGACATCCACGACGTGATCTTCGTCCACATCGACAAGAAGAAGAAGTTCCCGGCCACCGCGCTGCTTCGTGCGCTCGGTTACGGTGGGAACGAGGACATCTATCGTCTCTTCTTCGGCATCCGTGAGCTCGACATCGAGCGCATCCGCGAGAACCGTCAGGATCTCCGTGAGATGGCCGGTGCCATCGTCGCCGAGGAGCTCACGCTCGTCGGCCGCGAAAAGCTCGCCGAGGAGATGAAGCCCAAGAAGGAAACCAAGAAGGCCCGCCTCGAGCGCGAATCGGCGGAAGCCGATCGCACCGTGAAGGTCGGTGACGAGCTGGACGACCAGCTGGTCAACCGCCTCCGCGAAGCGGGTTACAAGAAGGTCAAGGTCTTCGCCAGCTACCACAGCGTGGAGCTGCGCGACGAACAGGACGCATTCGACAACGGCGAGCGCGAAGAACCGCGTGCGCTGGCGATGGATGTCGTCTCCAAGGACGGCGAAGTGCTGGCCGAAGCACACCAGCTCCTCAAGCCCGTCATGATCAAGAAGCTGCGCACCGCCGGCATCGTGCGCGTGAAGGTGTTTGCTGCCACGGGCCGCATGGAGTCGTCGCTGATCAAGAACACGATCGCGAAGGATCCGACCGACCCGATCCGTCTCGAACCGAAGGACATCGCGAAGGCCGGCTCGCCGGCTGCCGCCGGTGAGATGACGGCGCTCAACCAGATCTATGCGCTGCTCCGTCCGGGCGATGCCCCGAACGCGACCACGGCGAAGGACGCGCTCATGCGCCTGTTCTTCAACCCGAAGCGCTACGACCTCGGTCGCGTGGGTCGCTACAAGATCAACCAGCGTCTCGGACTGGAAACAGATCCGGCGACGACTGTGCTCACGACCGAAGACTTCGTCGAAATCGTCCGCACCCTGATCGAACTGCACGAAGGACGCGGCGACACGGATGACATCGATCACTTGGGCAACCGTCGTATCCGCTCAGTCGGCGAACTGATCGCCAACCAGTTCTCGGTTGGTCTCAGCCGCATGGCGCGCCTGGTCAAGGAGCGCATGAGCATCAACACCGATCCCGAGCGCATCAGCCTCGACGATCTGGTGAATGCACGTACCGTCAGCGCGGTGATCCAGGCCTTCTTCGGATCGTCGCAGCTGTCGCAGTTCATGGACCAGACCAACCCGTTGGCGGAACTGACGCACAAGCGTCGTCTGTCGGCGCTTGGCCCGGGCGGTCTCACCCGCGAACGTGCCGGCTTCGAAGTGCGCGACGTGCACTTCTCGCAGTACGGCCGCATGTGCCCGATTGAAACGCCGGAAGGTCCGAACATCGGCCTCATCACGTCGTTGGCGTGCTTTGCGCGCGTCAATGACCTCGGCTTCGTCGAGACGCCGTACCTCATCGTGCGCGAAGGTCGCGTCACCGACGAGATCGAATGGCTCGATGCAACCCGTGAGGCGAACAAGACGATCGCGCAGGCCAACGCGAAGCTCAATCCCGACGGCACCTTCGTCGAAGAGTTCGTGCTCGCCCGTCGCGAAGGTGACTTGCCGCTGGTTCCGGGCAAGCGCATCGACTACATGGACGTGGCGCCGGAACAGCTGGTCTCCATCGCCGCTGCCCTGATCCCGTTCCTCGAGCACGACGACGCCAACCGCGCGTTGATGGGCTCGAACATGCAGCGTCAGGCCGTGCCGCTCCTCAACCCGCGTACGCCGGTTGTGGGCACTGGCCTGGAAGAGAAGGTCGCGCAGGACTCGGGTGCCTGCATCATCGCACGTCGCGGTGGTGTGGTGACGCGCGTCACGGCCGATGAAATCATCGTGGATGCCGGCCCAGCCGAGCACACCACGGACCTGTCACGCCCGCTGGCGCGCCTCGGCCAGATCGATCGGTACAAGGTCAAGAAGTACTGGCGCACGAACCAGGACACCTGCATCAACCAGCGTCCGATCGTCCGACTCGGCCAGAAGGTCAAGGCCGGTCAGGCGCTCGCCGATGGTGCGGCAACGGAGTTCGGTCAGCTCGCACTCGGTGCGAACGTCACGGTCGCCTTCATGCCGTGGTTCGGCTACAACTTCGAAGACGCCATCGTCTTGAGCGAGCGCCTGGTGAAGGAGGACGTGTACTCGTCCATCCATATCCAGGAACTCGAGTTGCACGTCCGCGACACCAAGCGCGGTCAGGAAGAAATCACGCGTGAAATCCCCAACGTCTCCGATGAGACTCTGGTGGACCTCGACGAGCGCGGCATCGTCCGCATCGGCGCACATGTGAAGCCGGGCGACATCCTCGTCGGCAAGATCACGCCGAAGGGCGAGACGGAGCTGTCACCGGAAGAGAAGCTGCTGACCGCCATCTTCGGTGAGAAGGCGAAGGACGTGAAGGATTCGTCCCTCAAGGTCTCGCCGGGCATGGAAGGCGTCGTCATCGACGTCAAGATCTTCTCGCGCATCGAAGACTCGGTGGTCGAAAAGGATCGTGGTGAGCGCATCGGTGAAGTGCGTCGGGTCGAGGGCGAGGAGAAGATCCGCGTCAACGAGATCCGCGACAGTGAGCTGTCCGACATCCTCGATGGTCAGGTCGTCGCGCTGGCTCTGAAGTCGGGCACGGTGGAAGAAGCCATTCCGCAGGGCACGACGCTGACGAAGGAATTCCTCCGCACGTTCAAGATGGCATCGCTCGACCTGAAGACGTTCCGGGTCGAGAACAAGAAGGTGAACGACCAGATCCGCGTGATCCTCGATGCAGCAGCGGCTGAGAAGTCGCGCATCGAAGAGTGGGCGGAGCAGCGCATCGACAGCATCCTGCAGCCCGATGAACTGCCGCCTGGCGTGATCCAGCTGGTGAAGGTCTATCTCGCCGAGAAGCGCAAGATCTCGGTGGGCGACAAGATGGCCGGCCGCCACGGCAACAAGGGTATCGTTGCGCGTATCGTGCCTGAGGAAGACATGCCGTTCCTGCCCGATGGCCGCCCTGTGGACATCGTGCTGAACCCGCTCGGCGTGCCGTCCCGCATGAACGTTGGTCAGATCCTCGAGACGCACCTCGGCTGGGCTGCAAAGCTCCTTGGCTTCTACGCCAAGACGCCGGTGTTCCAGGGTGCGAACGAGCGCGAAATCGGCCTCATGCTGCGTCTCGCAGCGTTGAGCTGGACGCGCAAGGGACTCGAGCTCAGCTCGACACCGCCGCTGGTCATCACCGACAGCGACCTGGCGTCGATCGTGGCTGATGTGAAGCCGTCCACGGAAGACGCAGACAAGGTCACGTTGCTGGCCGACGCACGGATCGCCGATCTCGGCGGGAAGGGCATGTCGCCGCAGACGAAGGATGTGTACGCCCGCGTGAGCGCATACCTGATGTCAGCCGCACGTGAGCTGGCAGAGCGCGAGCGCACGGAACTTGGAAGCCAGATCAACACGCACGCCTCGCTGCTGGCGGAAGCCAGCGAAGGGTCACGTGCGATGCTGGAGTCCGGTGTTCAGGCGGTGGAAGCAGCACAGGCAAGTGGCGACAGCGATCTGCTGGCCCGTCATGAACTGCGCGCGCTGGCCACGGCAACGTCAGGCAAGAAGGGCGACCTCGATCTCGATGCCGCCTGCGATGAGCTGCTTCGTCTGGCCGGCACCACGCCGGCGGGCAAGATCTGGCTGCGCGATGGCCGGAGTGGCGAGACGTTCTCGTCGCCGGTCACCGTCGGTGAGGTCTACATGCTGAAGCTCAGCCACTTGGTCGACGACAAGATCCACGCCCGCAGCATTGGACCGTACTCCCTCGTTACGCAGCAGCCGCTGGCGGGCAAGGCGCAGTTCGGCGGCCAGCGCTTCGGCGAAATGGAAGTGTGGGCGCTCGAGGCGTACGGCGCCGCGCACGTGCTGCAGGAGATCCTCACGGTCAAGTCCGACGACGTGAACGGTCGCAGCCGCGTGTACGAGGCGATCGTGAAGGGCCAGAACCTCCCGGAACCTGGCACGCCGGAATCGTTCAACGTGCTCGTGAAGGAACTGCAGGCTCTCGGCATCTATGTGAAGATGGGAGCCAAGGGCGATGGTTTCTCGCCCAATGCCCTGCTGGACGGCACTGGCGCCGACAACGCCAGCGAGGAGTGAGCCGATGATTGACTTCCGAAATGCGCGCGAAGCCCGCGCGTCCAGCTTTGACTATATCCGGATCCGGATCGCCTCTCCGGAGGAGATCCGCGGTCCGAAGGATCCGAAGGAACGCGAGCGTCTCGAGCTCACGGGTCTGCGCACGTGGTGGTCATGGGGTGAGGTCACCAAGCCCGAGACCATCAACTACCGCAGCTTCAAGCCGGAAAAGGACGGTCTCTTCTGCGAGCGCATCTTTGGTCCCGTCAAGGACTGGGAATGCCATTGCGGCAAGTACAAGCGGATTCGTTATCGCGGCGTGATCTGTGACCGTTGCGGCGTGGAAGTCACGCTCGCAAAGGTCCGGCGCGAGCGCATGGGTCACATCGAACTGGCCGTGCCGGTTGCGCACATCTGGTTCTTCAAGACCCTGCCGTCCCCGATGGGCAACCTGATCGACGTCACCCTGCGTGACCTCGAGAAGGTGATCTACTACAGCAACTACATCTGCATTGACCCGGGTTCGCAGGAAGTGCGTGCGAACCAGCTGCTCAATGAAGACGAATATCTCGACCTGCGGATGCGGGCCAAGGAACAGGGTGACACCGCGTTCCTGGCCGACATCGGCGCGCCGGCCGTGCGTGAACTCCTCAAGCGTCTCGATGTCGATACGCTGGCGGACTCGCTGCGCCTGTCGCTGACCACCGAGACGAGCCAGCATCGCAAGAAGCAGATGCTGAAGCGCCTCAAGATCGTCGATGCATTCCGTAACTCGGGTGAAAACGGCGAGCAGCGCAACCGTCCTGAGTGGATGATCATGGACGTGATTCCGGTGCTCCCGCCGGACCTGCGTCCACTCGTCCCGCTTGATGGCGGCCGCTTCGCGACGTCCGACCTGAACGACCTGTATCGTCGCGTCATCAACCGCAACAACCGTCTGCAGAAGCTGATCCTGCATCGCGCCCCGGAAGTCATTCTCCGGAACGAAAAGCGCATGCTGCAGGAAGCCGTCGACGCATTGTTCGACAACGGTCGTCGCTCGAAGGCGATCCGTGGTCGTGGCAAGCGTCCGCTGAAGTCGCTGTCGGACATGCTGAAGGGCAAGCAGGGCCGGTTCCGTCAGAACCTGCTCGGCAAGCGCGTGGACTATTCCGGCCGCTCGGTCATCGTGGTCGGTCCGGAACTGAAGCTGCACCAGTGCGGTCTGCCGAAGGCGATGGCGCTGGAACTCTTCAAGCCGTTCATCATCCACAAGCTGGTCGACAAGGGCATTGCCGAGACGGTCAAGCGCGCCAAGAAGATCGTGGAGCGCGAAAGCCCCGAGGTGTACGAAATCCTCGAGGAGATCATCCGCGACCACCCGGTGCTGCTGAACCGCGCACCGACGCTGCACCGTCTGGGCATCCAGGCGTTCGAGCCGGTGCTCGTGGAAGGCAAGGCCATTCGTATTCACCCGCTCGTCTGCGCGGCGTTCAACGCCGACTTCGACGGTGACCAGATGGCCGTGCACGTGCCGCTCTCGTTCGAGGCACAGATCGAGGCGCGTGTGCTCATGCTGTCGTCCAACAACATCCTCAAGCCGGCCGACGGTCGTCCGGTGGCGGAGCCGTCACAGGACATCGTGCTCGGCTGCTACGTCGCAACCAAGGCTCCGGCCGACTTCGACCAGACCGCCAAGGATCCGAAGAAGTTCAACGCCCTCAAGCACTTCAGCGCACATGCTGACGTCGAGACGGCGCTGACCCTCGGCAAGCTGATTCGCAAGGATGTCATTCGCTATATGTACGAAGGCGCGTGGGTGACCACGACCGCCGGCCGCGTGTTGTTCAACGCGATCGTGCCGAAGGCGCTTGGCTTCCAGAACAAGGACATGAAGAAGAAGGTGCTCGGTGAGCTCGTGTTCGAGAGCTACCGTCGCGCCGGTTTGGCCGAGACCGTGATGTTCCTCGACCGCCTGAAGGAGTTCGGCTTCACCAATGCGACGCGTTCCGGCGTGTCCATCGGCATCGAAGACCTGCACATCCCTAAGGAGAAGGAAGAGTTGCTGAAGGAAGCGGGTGAGCGAGTGGATCGCTTCCAGCGCGCCTACCAGACGGGCAACATCACGAACGGCGAGCGCTACAACAAAGTCATCGACACCTGGACGCACGCGAACACCGACATCGCCAACTCGATGGTCGATGCCATGCGCGCCTCACAGGGCGGGTTCAACCCCGTGTTCATGATGTTCGACTCCGGCGCGCGTGGTTCACGCGACCAGATCCGTCAGCTCGCCGGTATGCGCGGCCTGATGGCGAAGCCGCAGAAGAAGCTCACCGGTGGTCTCGGCGAAATCATCGAAAGCCCGATCAAGTCGAACTTCCGTGAAGGCCTGTCGGTGCACGAGTACTTCATCTCGACGCACGGTGCCCGTAAGGGTCTCGCCGACACCGCACTGAAGACGGCAGACGCCGGCTACCTGACGCGTCGTCTCTGCGACGTCGCACAGGACGTGACGATTGCCGAGGAAGATTGCGGTACGCTGCTGGGTATCGACGCCGAAGCGCTGAAGGAAGGCGAAGACGTGATCGAGTCGCTCAGCGAGCGCATCGTTGGCAGCTTCGCTGGTGAGGATGTGTACGATCCGTTCGAGCGCGACGACAGCGGCCGTCCGAAGCTGCTGGTCGAAGCCGGCATGATGATCGACGAAGACATGGCCAAGGTCATCGAGGAGTCGAGCATCGAGAAGGTGAAGATCCGCTCCGTTCTCACCTGTGAGAGCAAGCGCGGTCTCTGCCGCATGTGCTACGGTCGCAACCTGGCCACGATGGCGGTGGTGGACCTTGGCGAAGCGGTGGGCATCATCGCCGCACAGTCGATCGGTGAGCCGGGTACGCAGCTCACGCTGCGCACCTTCCACATCGGTGGTGCTGCTGCTCGTATCGCCGAAAACACGGTGAAGAAGACGAAGGTGCCGGGTGTCGTCGAGTTCGGCGATCGCCTCACGTTCGTGACGGACAAGGACGGCAAGACGATCGTCACCTCGTACGAAGGCGAGCTCACGATCAAGGGTTCTGCAGATGCCAGCTATGGCGTCGGCGCTCGTCTGCTGGTGCCGCTCGGCGCCGAGCTGATGGTGGCTGATGGTCAGGTGGTGAAGAAGGACGACACCATCTTCAGCTGGGATCCGTACTCGAACCCGATCATCGTGGACGTCAGCGGTGTGGTCCGCTTCGTGGACCTCGTCGAGGACGAGTCGATGTCGGACGAGCTGGACGAGTTGACCGGCATGCGCGAACGCCGCGTCATCGAGGATCGCGACAAGAAGCTGCATCCGCACATCGAGATCATCGATGCCAAGGGCCAGCGTATCCGCGACTTCGTGGTGCCGGTGGGCGCGAAGCTGGAAGTGAAGGACGAGCAGACGATCAGTGCCGGTACGATCATCGCCAAGGTGAACCGCGAGGCCTACAAGACGCGCGACATCACGGGTGGTCTGCCGCGCGTGGCCGAGTTGTTCGAGGCACGTCGTCCAAAGGATCCGGCAACGATCACCGAGATCGACGGTGTGGTGCGGTTCGGCGACATCAAGCGCGGCAAGCGTGAGATTCGCGTGTACCCGGCCGATCCGAAGACTGGGTGGACGGAAGTCGAGTCAGCGGAGCCGAAGCAGTACGAAGTGCCGTCCGGCAAGCATCTCCGAGTGCACGAGGGTGACCGCGTGCGCGCTGGCGACCGACTGTCGGAAGGCCCGGTCAATCCGCACGACATCCTCGCGATTAAGGGTCCGCGCGCGGTGCAGGAGTACCTCCTGAATGAAGTGCAGGAGGTCTACCGTCTGCAGGGCGTGAAGATCAATGACAAGCACATCGGCGTGATCGTGCGTCAGATGTTGCAGAAGGTTCGGATCTCGGAGAGCGGCGACACGGAATTCCTGGAAGGGGAGCACGTGGAGCGCGCGATCTGGCTGGCGGAAAACCTGGTCGTCGAAGGCAATGGCAAGACGCCGTCGCAGGCCGAGCCGCTGCTGCTGGGTATCACGAAGGCGTCGTTGACGACGCAGTCGTTCATCTCGGCCGCCAGCTTCCAGGAGACGACACGAGTCCTCACCGATGCCGCGATCCGCGGTTCGCAGGACGACCTGCTCGGCCTCAAGGAGAACATCATCATCGGTCACCTCATCCCGGCAGGCACGGGTATGTACCGATACAACGATGTCGAGATCGATGGTATGGAGCCGCCGCCGGCGCCCGAGAACCCGTACGACGCCAGTGCGTCGTACCTCGAGCCGCCCGCTGTCACCCCGCTGTCGATGCCGGTTGCGGCAGCAGCGGTGGCCGACGAGGAGTAAGACGCGGCAGGTTGCAGTCTGATGGACAAACGGCCCGGGGCGAAATGCTCCGGGCCGTTTTGTTTGTGGCGCTGGGCGTACAGCAAAAACGCAGCGTAAAGCGTTGCCCCGTATGGCGTTAAGCTCCGATCAAGGGGTCAGACCCCTTGCTCGGCGTTTTCCATGGCTAAGGTCATGTCCGCGCGAGGGTTAGCCTCTGATCAAGGGGTCAGACCCCTTGATCGGCGTTTTCCCGGGCTAAGGTCATGTCCGCGCAAGGGTTAGCCTCTGATCAAGGGGTCGGAGATCTTGATCGGCGTGGTCAGAGATCTTGATCGCCGCACATCTCAGTCGAGCATGGCCGCGATCGAAATGACCAACCCCGGCAGGACATCCTCGCCGTCGAAGGCGTCATTCGCCGTCAGAACGGATTCGCTCCCGTCGATGCGATACACGCGGGCGACACGACGCTCGGGATCCACCACCCAGACCAGTTGCGTACCGGCGTCGATCCAGTCGCCAACCTTCGCGAGCACCCGCCCGGCGCGATCGGAAGGCGACAAGACTTCCACCACGAGATCGGGCGCAAACTCCGGATACCCGATGATCCGTTCAACAGGCAGCCGAGCTGCAGAAATGAATGCGACGTCAGGCGCACGGACTGTGTCCGGGTTCCGGAACAAGGTGAATCCTGTCTCAGCTGACAGCACCGCACCAAGCGAATGATCGCTTGCATGATTGGCGATCGCGACGAGCATGCGCGCAACTACAACGCCATGCTGAAAACCTGGTGGCTCGCGCACGACGAGGCGGCCAGCCACGAGCTCGACACTCTTGTTCGGCACTGGATTCGCCTGAAGGTCTTCGGCGGACAATAGCGCTGCCGTGTACGACACTGGAGAGCTGCTCGGCGAGGCGGATGAGAGATGTGCCATGCGACGAGCCTACCGGACCCCGTCACAGGAGCGTCACGGCGAAGGAGTAATACCGTGGCGAGAGGAGCGCTGAAGTGAGCGGAAATGATGATGCGGCCATGCAGTGAAAACGCGCCTGATACACATTTCAGCATGCCCTCGCACACCGTCTCCCGCCTGCTTCAGGCCGCTCTTGTCGCGGCCGCCATCTCCGGCTGCAAAAACACGCCCTCCGCCGAAATAGCGGAACCCAAGGTGCCGCAGCGGCTGCCGACCGGTGTGCGGCTGGATCCTGCCGGCCCGCGCACCGACGTCGGCTCGCTTCCCCTTGCCGCAGTGCTCTCGCCTGACTCTTCGCACATCCTGCTGCTGCTCAACGGATGGCGGCAACAAGGTGTGCAGGTGGTGAGCCGGCGGACGGGCAAGGTCACACAGACGCTCGATCAACCGGCCGCGTTCATCGGACTCGCGTATTCGCCCGATGGCAAAACCGTCTATGCGTCAGGTGGCAACACCGATGTCGTGTATCGCTACGACTGGAACGTCGACAAGCTCACACTGCGTGATTCGCTGATCATTCGCAGTCGCCCCAGCCCACGCAGCAACGGCAGCAGCTATCCGGCGGGTCTCGCGCCAAGTCGCGACGGCAAGATGCTGTATGTCGCGGAGAATCTGGCGGACTCGTTGGCCGTGGTCGACCTCGCGTCGGGCAAGGTGGTGCAGCGTCTGGCCGCAGGCCGATACCCATACGGCGTGGCCGTCGGTGCTGACGACAAAGTGTTCGTCTCGAGCTGGGGCACCACCAGTGTGCATCCCTTCGTAGCGACGGCCGGCGTGCTCGCGCCGTTGCCGCCGATCGCCGTCGCCCGGCATCCCTCGACGCTGCTGCTCAGCGCCGACGGTGCCCGGCTCTTCGTCGCATCGGCATCGACCGACGCGATCAGCGTGGTGGACACGAAGACGCGCACCGTGATCGCCACACTCAAGGATCCGACACCCGCGAACCTCGGCCAGGGTAGCGCACCGATCGGACTGGTGCTCTCGCGCGATGGTTCGCGGCTATTCGTAACAGAAGGCGACAATAATGCGGTGGCCGTGTTCGCGCTCGGCGCGAAGACTGCCGGCAGTCTCTGAGGCCACAGCCCCGCGCGACTCGCTGCTCGGCCGCGCACCGGTGGGCTGGTATCCGGCGTCGATCCTGCTGGTCGGCGACACCCTTCACGTGATCGACGCCAAGGGCCGCGGAACGGCGCCCAATCCGAAGCTGCCGCAACCCGGTGCAACAACTGGCCTCGAGAATCGCGCCACCAACTACACGTCGGGGCAGATCAACGGCACCATCACCAGACTTGCGGTGTCTACGTTGGCCGAACCCACACTGGCCGCCTTGTCCGGCCGTGTCGCGCGCGCCAACAACTGGGATTCGCCGACGGTCGCCAACAACATGCCGCCGATCAAGCATGTGATCTACATCATCAAGGAGAATCGCACCTACGACCAGGTGTTCTCCGACATGAAGCAGGGCGATGGCGACACGACGCTGATGTTCTTTCCGACGACGTCGTCACCGAACCATCACGCGCTCGCCGAGCGATTCGGCCTCTACGATCGGTTCTTCGTCAACGCGGAAGTGAGTGCGGACGGCCACAACTGGAGCACTGCCGCGTACACCACCGATTACACGCAGAAGACCGTGCCGTCGAACTACTCGGGCCGTGGTCGATCCTACGACTACGAGGGCACAAATCGTGGTCGCGTGCCCTCCGACGACGGCGATGACGATGCCGCGGAGCCGGCCAATGGCTATCTCTGGGACCTCGCGAAGAAGAAGGGCATCACCTTCCGCAACTTCGGTGAATTCGTGGCGCCGGAAGGCGAGAACGAAAATGCTCCGGCCGGCTATCGCGGCGTGAAGCCGTTCCTGGTCGCCAACACCAGCAAGGATTTCCCTGGCTACAACCTCGACATCCAGGATCAGCGCCGCGCCGACGTGTGGATCAAGGAGCTTGGCGGATTCGTGAGCAAGGGCGAGATGCCGCAGCTCCAGATCCTTCGACTTCCCAACGATCACACGTCGGGCGCCTCCGCAGGCAAGCCAACACCGCAAGCACACTTCGCCGACAACGATCTCGCACTCGGCCGCATCATCGAGGCGTTGTCGAAGACGAAGTTCTGGGAGAGCACCGCGGTCTTCATCCTCGAGGATGATGCGCAGGCCGGCCCCGATCACGTGGATTCACATCGCTCGCTGTTGCTTGTCGTGTCCCCGTGGGTCCGTTCCGACGCGCAGCATCGCTTCGTCAACACCACCGATGTGATGGCGACGATGGAGACACTGCTCGGCCTTGATGCGCTGTCGCCGTACGATCACTACGGTCGGCCGTTGCGCGAGATCTGGCGCACGGCACCCGACGTGCGCCCCTATGCCGCGATCACGCCAGCCCAGAGCCTGACGCAGAAGAACCCACCGCGCGGCACCGGCGCCATCGAGTCACGCAAGCTCGACCTGCGCTATGAAGACGTGGCCGAGGAAGACCTCTTCAACCGCATTCTCTGGTACACGATCAAGGGGCAGGCCGTCCCCTATCCCGGCCCAACTCGCATGTCCGCAGCCGAAGCAGTGCGCGGACGATAGTCAGCGCGAGAACGCCGTCAGGGAGCCACTTCGTGGAACTGCAGCGCTGAGACACGGTCCACCGTCCAGCGCTGTGCCCATTCGCTCTCGAACAGGATCACCGGGTTGCCCAGAGAATCGAAGATGCGCAGGCGGCCAGGTTCGGCCGCGAGTCGATCGATGTCGGCTTCCTTGCCCGTCACCCAGCGTGGATACCGCGCGCTGATCGGCTCCAGCTTGCAACGCACCCCGTATTCGTGCTCCAGGCGATGCAGCATCACGTCGAACTGCAGCACACCGACTGCGCCAACCACCGGCGTCGGCTGCGAGACATCGGACTGCGACGTGTAGAACACCTGCGCGGCGCCTTCTTCCGTCAGCTGACGCAGGCCCGCATCGAGTTGCTTTCGCTTGATCGGGTCCTTCAGCACCACACGGGCGAAGTGCTCAGGTGGGAAGCGCGGGATGTCGCTGAACTCGAGCTTCGCACCCTCGGTGAGTGAATCCCCGATGCGCAGGTTGCCGCGATCCATGATGCCGATCACGTCGCCCGGCCACGCTTCCTCGATGATCGTGCGTTCGCGCGCCATGAACTGCTGTGGCGCATTGAGGCGCACCGTCTTGCCGGTGCGCACGTGCATCGACGGCATGCCCGCCTCGAACTTGCCCGAACAGACGCGCACGAACGCAATGCGGTCGCGGTGCTTCGGGTCCATGTTCGCCTGGATCTTGAACACGAAACCGGTGAACTCCTCTTGTGTGGGCTCCACCGCTCCGAGCGTCGACTCGCGCGACGTCGGGGCAGGGGCCAGCTCGAGGAATTCCCGGAAGAACGGTTCGACGCCGAAGTTCGTCAGCGCGCTGCCGAAGAACACCGGCACCAGGCTGCCGTCGAGAATCTCCTCGTGATCGAAGGGATGCCCAGCCGCTTCCAGCAGCTCGAGATCGTGCAGCAGCTGCTGATGCGCCTCTGGGCCAAGCAGTTCGATGATCTCCGGACTGTCGAGGCGCCCTTCGTGACCCGTCGCACGCTTCGCACCGTGATCGTCGCCGCGATCGAAGAGGTAGATCTGTTCCTTCCGACGATCGTAGACGCCGACGAAGGAGCCGTCGCGATGGATCGGCCACGTCACTGGATGACAGTTGATGCCGAGGTCCGTCTCCACATCACTGATCAGCTTCAGCGGATCTTCACCGACGCGGTCACACTTGTTGACAAGCGCAAAGATCGGCATGCGCCGACGCTTGCACACCAAGAACAGCTGCCGCGTGCGATCCTCGACGCCCTTGCGGTTGTCGAGCAGCATCATGGCGCTGTCGGCCGCAACCAGCGTGCGATACGTGTCCTCCGAAAAGTCCTCGTGGCCAGGCGTATCGAGCAGGTTGATGTGATAGCCTTCCCAGTTGAACTGCATCACGCTGGACGTGACCGAGATGCCGCGCTCCTGTTCCAGCGCCATCCAGTCGGACGTCGCATGGCGCTGTGCGCGGCGCGCCTTCACCGAGCCGGCGAGATGGATCGCGCCGCCGTAGAGCAGCAGCTTCTCGGTGAGCGTGGTCTTGCCGGCGTCGGGATGGCTGATAATGGCAAACGTCCGTCGGCGCTCGATGGTACTGGCGATGGCGGCGGAGGTCGTGGAACTGGTCATCGAATCGGAAATCGGGTGTCGGACCGGGAATCGGTCGCTGGGAAAGATACCGAACCCGGCCTCGGCCGTGTGCCTTTTCGGGCGTTCGGATCGCTTTCCGACCGACTGGCTGGTCACGATCCGGAACTGCGCTGCACCAGAGCACGCTTTACAGGTGGGCAGGTTCCTTCGACGTTGTGTAGGATGGCACTCAGTCTTCCACCTCGGGCGTAATGGACACTATTCCCGCCGAGGCGGATGCGCGGTTGGCGCTGACTGTGCTTGATCGAGCCCCCGATCCGGTCGTCGTACTCGATCGCGAGTGGCGAATCCGGTACCTGAACCCCGCCGCCGCGGCCGTGCTCGGAGATGGCGACGCGACGACGCTGCTCGGTCGCCACGCCGTCGATGTCGCGCCAGAGATGAATGGGTCAGCGCTGCAGGCGCAGATCTCTCGGGCGATGGCCGGGGATGAGGTCGCGTTCGAACTTCCGCATCCGCCCAGCGAGCGATGGGCATCGATCGTCGTGCGGCCGCTGCCGGACGGCGTGGTGATCTTCGCCACCGAAGTCTCGGCAAAATTTCGGCACCAGGCGGACGTCGCTGTTGCGAACGAACGATTGGCGGCGATTCTCGACAGCACGCCGGACATGGTCGTCGCGATGAACATGAACCTCGATTTCCTCGCGTTCAACAAGGCCTACGCCCGTGTCTTCACGGCGGTGTTCGGACGCACCATTCAGGTCGGTGACAACTTCCGCGATGCCTTGGCGGACTTTCCGGATGCGCTGGCGGAAGCCGTCCAACGTTGGGAGCGCGCCACCCTCGGCGGCGAGGAATTCACCGTCCGTCGCGAGATCAGCGCCGATGGCGGCGAACCCCGGCTGTTCGACGCGCGCTTCGGCAACCTCCGAGATAGCGCGGGCACCTTGATCGGTGCGGTCTCGATCATGAATGACGTCACCGACACGGTGCGCGATCGCTCGGCGCTGGCGGCGTTGACCGAGCGCCTCGACGCCGTGATTCGATACAGCCCGGATCGCGTCGTTGGCGTGGACCAGTCGCTGCGCGTCGTGGCGATGAACGAGCACGCGCGGGCGGATTTCAGCACGTTGTGGGGTACCACGCTCGAGGTTGGCGACTCACTCTACGATGCGCTTGCCGTGCAGCCGAAGGCGCAGCGGGATGCCGCCATCGCCATGTGGGAAGCCGCAGTTGCAGGAAAGGCCGCCAACCAGTTCGCCGTCTTCGGCAAGACGCCGGAAACGATGCAAGCGTACGAAATCAGCTTTGGCGCACTCCGCGATACGCATGGCAATCCGGCGGGCGCCGTGATGGTCGCCAAGGACGTCACGGATCGCGAAGTGGCCCTCACCGCGCTACGCGAGAGCGAGGCTCGCTTTCGCGCGCTTGGCGAAGCGGCGCCGATCGGGATCTTCCTTGCCGATGCCGCCGGCCAATGCACCTACGCCAACCCTCGCTTGCAGCGAATCTGGGAACTGCGTGAGGCGTCGCTCATCACCACCGGATTCTCGTCACGGGTCCACCCGGAGGATCACGAGATCGCGAATTCGTGGCTTGGCAAGTCGGTCGGCAGTCACGACTTCCGCGGTGAATTCCGTCTGGTCATGAGCGATGGCCTCGAGCGGTGGGTGCTGGCTCACAGCGCCGCGATCCGCGACGAAACTGGTGCCATCGTCGGTCGTGTCGGCACGGTCGACGACATCAGCGATGCCCGCCGTGCCGAAGAGGCGCGCCGACAGCTCGAACAGAAGATGCTCCGCGCCCAGAAGCTCGAGTCGCTCGAGGTGCTGGCGGGTGGCATCGCACACGATTTCAACAACCTGCTGGTTGGTGTGCTTGGAAATGCGAGCCTGGCCTTGCTCGACCTCGACGCTGCATCCCAGGCCTACGGTCCAGTGGTCGACATCGAGCGCGCGGCACAGCGTGCAGCCGATCTGACACGACAGATGCTGGCCTATTCGGGCCGCGGCCAATTCGTGGTCGAACCGGTCGATCTCTCGGACCTCGTCGCCGAGATGAGCGCGTTGCTGCGTACCGTCCTCTCGCGGCAGGCGAGACTCGAGTTCAACCTCGATCCGTCACTCCCGCTGATCGAGGCGGATGCGACGCAGGTGCGACAGGTGATCATGAACCTGATCACCAATGCGTCGGATGCCTTGGACGAGAGCGGGGGAACGATCCGCCTCAGCACCGGACGCCAGCTGCTTGGAGTCGACAGCGCGGAGCCGGGATATGCGGGTGATGCGCTGCCCGCGGGCGATTATGTGTTCGTCGAAGTGCAGGATACCGGCGAAGGCATGACTGACGAGACGCTGACGCGAATCTTCGAGCCATTCTTCACCACAAAGTTCACCGGTCGCGGGCTCGGCCTCGCCGCGACACTCGGTATCGTCCGCGGTCATCGTGGTGGCATCCGCATTCAGAGTGCGCGAGGGACAGGTTCGACGTTCCGGATCCTGTTACCCGTGGCGGATGTGGCGCGGCCCGCTGCCGCAGCCAGCGCCATGCCGGTCACGGGTGCCGGCCTTGGCTCCGTGCTGGTCATCGATGATGATGACACGGTGCGCGTCGTGGCGAAGCGACTGCTGGAGCGCCGCGGATTCACCGTCGTCGTCGCCAACGATGGCGAGGATGGTGTTGCGAAGTTCCGGGCCGCGCCTTCCACATTTGCATTGGTGCTGCTCGACCTCACCATGCCTCGAATGGGAGGCGCCGCAACCATGGCGGAACTTTGCCGAATCGACGCCAGCGTGCGTGTGCTGCTGACCAGCGGCTATCGCGAACGCGAGGTGACGGCGCAGTTCGTCGGCATGGAGCCTGCTGGGTTTGTGCAGAAACCCTTCCGCGCCGAAGAGTTGTACACCGCGGTCACTCGCGCGATCAGGACCGGGTAAGGCGCCGAGGCATCGTGCTACGCGGCCTGCGCCGCCCGCGATTTGCGCAGCCGCTTCTCCAGGTATTGCGCCTCGTCTGCGGTACGCAGCAACGTCTCGACGTCGACCGGTGCGTCAGGATTGAAGTATGCCGCGCCAATGCTGATACCAAGCCGCCACGCCTGCGATGGGTCGTTCGCGCGTGCGCAATTGCTCTCGGCCGCGGCGTCATCGATCCGCGCGAGGATGATCGACACATCCTCTGGGCGGACGTCAATGGCGAGGATCGTGAACTCATCCCCGCCAAGCCTGGCGACGAGGTCGGTCTCACGAAACGTCGACGACAGGATGCGTGAGACTGTTTTCAAGGCGGCGTCGCCGGCGTCGTGCCCATAGCCGTCATTGACTGACTTGAACGAATCGAGATCGCCGTAGAGCAGGGCACACGGCACCCCCTGTCGGGCTGACAGCTTCAACACCGAATCCGCTTGCTCGAGGAACCCGCGTCGATTGTAGAGCGACGTCAGCTCATCACGCACCGAGAGGTGCAGCAATCGCTCCTCGGCCGCCTTCCGCTCGGAGATGTCGCGTGCGACCGCAACCAGGCCGCCGTGGGGCAACAACGTCAACGACAGTTCCTGCGGATACTGCGTACCATCCTTCGCCCGTCCGGTCGCCTCGCCGTGCCAGAAACCGACTTGCGTCACTTCCGGAATCGCGTCGCGTACCAGTCGACGTGATTCGTCGTCGCCATACAGCGAGGCCCATGGTGTCTGCAGCAGGTCGGCCGGCTTCACGCCATGCATTCGTGCGAAGGCGTGATTCACGAACTCCAGCGCGCCGCTCACGCCGGTGATTGCGATACCGTCCGCCGTCACCGCGACAGCGGCCGCCAGTTGCTGTCGCTCGCGATCGGCATTGCGGCGCGCGGTGATGTCTCGCGAGAGGCCGACGAATCCTGAAATCGTACCCTCGGCGTTCAGGGATGGTGTGATGCTCGTCTCGATCCAGTACGGTGCCCCGTCACGCCGATAGTTCAGGATTTCACCGCTCCACCCATTGCCGGCGCGCAGCGCGTGCCGCATCTGCGTCACCGTCTCGCTGTTCGTGTGTGTGCCTTGCAGCAATTCGCCGGGGCGACGGCTGAAGACCTCGGTCAGCGTGTAGCCAGTGAGTCGCTCCCAGGCGGGGTTCACCCACGTGATCGCACCGCGGGCATCAGTCGTCACGATCGCGTGGTCACTCTGGCGTGCAACCAGCGAGAGTGTCTCGAGTTCTCGTGCCACAAGGCGCGATTCCGTCACATCCTGCAGCATCACCGACACGGTGGACACGCGCCCATCCGGGCCGCGATGGGCAATGAGAGTCTGGATCACGGTTCGCTGCGGCCCGCCGCGGGTGCGGAGTGTCGCCTCGCCCTGCCAGAGGCCACGACGAATGGCGCGCGGGAAGGCGACGTCACGGAGTTGGCGCACCGACTCTGTCGTCAGCAGGTGCGCTGCGTGCGTCCAATCGCGGCGACGCACATCCTCGAGGTGCCGTTCGGCCGCGGCATTCGTATAGAGCACCTCGCCCGTGAGCGAGAAGACGGCGACGGCGTCGGGTGTCGCGTCGAGAATCGCCGTCAATCGCGACAACTCGTTGGTGCGCTGCTCAAGATGGTCACGCTGCTCGATCAGCGTCGACTGCTGCGCGAGAAGTTCTTCCTGTTGTTCGAGCAACGTCTGCTGCTGCGCATGGAGCGTATCGTTCTGGATCTCCTGCTGCACGTTGCTCTGGTACATCTCTTCGGCCTTGGCGTACAGCTCGTTCTTGACGGCTTCCTGATCCAGCAACAGTGCGCCGATCGCCTTCGTCGCCGGGCGGAAGACGACCATCACCTCGAAGATCAGGACGCCGAGGAGGGTGACGCAGAATCCGATGGCGATCCGCTTCAGTTGCGTGACGGTCTGGGCGTGATCTGCCGCGATGCTGACGTTGGCGTCGTCGATTGCCTTCACCAATGCGACGCCATGGGCCGTCAGCGCCGCACCCGCTTGCGCGCGCGACTCGGCCGTGGCCAGTGGGTCGGACGGCGACGTGGCCGCGATGGTACGTCCGGCCGCGATCAGCTGGTCGGCTTCCGCCAGCTGTCGAGCGACGATTCGCTCGCGCAGCTCGGTCGGCGCACTCCGGTTGGCGACCGCGAGAATCAGCGCCGAAGTTCCGAGGGCAAGGGCCGCGATCAGTCCAAGTCCGAGCGAATAACTGCGGCTCAGGCTTCTGGTATTCGATGGTCGCGGCAGGGTGCTCTCGGTATCGTTCACTTCTGGTCGTGCTCCCAGTGGTGCCTGACCTGCCGGCGTGCTCAGCAATCGCTTGATTGTGAGATTCGGCTCACGTGCTGGATTCCTTGAGCCTTTTTAAGATTCTGTGTAGGGGAATCGAGCGAATTCGCTGGAATCTCGCCCTGTTCGCCGGCTGCCCGATTTCAGCGCGCCCACCTCTCGACTCTTTTCGCTCACCGTCATGCTGAATTTCGCACGAATACTCGAGAACAACCGGAGCTGGGCCGCCCGTATCGTCACGGAGGACCCGGACTTCTTCTCGGAGCGAGACTCCTCTCAGGAGCCGCACTTCCTCTGGATCGGCTGTTCCGACAGTCGTGTTCCAGCGGAGACGCTGACGGGCGTGTTGCCGGGCGAGATGTTCGTGCACCGGAACATCGGGAATCAGGTGTGGGAGACGGACATGAACCTGATCTCGGTGCTGCAGTACGCGATCGATGTCTTGAAGGTGGAGCACGTGATGATCTGTGGTCACACCAATTGTGGCGCGCTGAAGGCCGCCATGAACGACGGCGCGCACGGTGTGATCGACCATTGGCTCAGCGACATCCGGACCGTGATTCGCTGGCATCGCCAGGAGCTGGATCGCATCGTGGATGAGACGGCGCGCCTCAGCCGCCTGTCGGAGCTGAATGTGCTGCAGCAGATGGGCATTCTTGCGCGCACGCCGATCGTGCTGGACGCGTGGAAGAAGGGGCAGAAGGTCCTGTTGCAGGGCGTCGTGTATGACGTCGCAACGGGGATGCTGAAGCCGGTGTCGGAGCCGATCGATTCGGTGGCCGCGGCCGACATGCTGTTGCCGCAGGTCTGACTCGGCGGCCGAGCGAGGGGGCCACGTTTTCAAGGGGTCAGAGATCTTGATCGGCGTTTTAGCGGGGTAATGTGTTGGAGCGCATGCAGTTGGCCTCCGATCAAGGGGTCAGAGATCTTGATCGTGATCGATCAAGCTCTCCCGATCAAGATCTCTGACCCCTTGATCGGCACGCAACCCTCTGAGCCCCAGTGACTTAGGCCGAAAATTCGCCGTTCAAGATCTCTGACCCCTTGATCGCGGCGTTACACCACCATTGCCGCCACCGCGCGCTCCACACCCTTCGGATCGGACGCATAGACGCCGCCGAGCTGCGCGGACACTGGATCGGGAAAGACTTCCTCCTCGCCCAGCTCGATTCCACGCAGGATCCGCTCGGCGACACCCTTCGCCGGCACCTTGTCCATCTGGACTTCACTCGCCATGTCGGTGTCGACGGGCCCTGGGTACACGCCAATCACAACCGTGCCTTGCCCCGCCAACGCGGAGCGCGACGCCTGCGTGATCGAGTGCATTGCAGCCTTCGACACGCTGTAGGAAACGACGCCGGGGAAGTTCGCGAAGGCGACGGCTGAGATAATGTTGACCAGCGAGCCACCACCATTCCGCTTCAGATGCGGCGCGAAGGCCTGTGTCACACTGAGGGTGCCGAAGGCATTCACTTCGAGCTGCTCGCGTGCCAGATCGAGATTGATGTCCACGAACTGCGTGCCGTACTCGAGCGCAATACCGGCGTTGTTCACGACGATGGTCACATCCGTCGCAAGCGCTGCGGACGCGGCAATCTGATCAGCCTTCACCACATCGAGCTCGACGGGAACGATGATGTCTCCATGCTGGCGCTTCAGGGGCTCAAGTGATGCGAGTGTGCGAGCGCCCGCGTAAACTTTTGCGGCGCCGGCGGCGACGAGCGCATCCACGATGGCTCGGCCGATTCCGCGATTTGCACCGGTGACGAGTGCGACGGATCCTTCGATCTTCTGTGACATGAGTTGGGCTGCAGGGGATGGCTTTTTAGACAGACAGGTCTGTCTGCTTCTGGGCTAGACAATAGACCGGTCTGTCTGTATTGTCAAGCATGGCAGAAATGACCAAACCGCGCCGTGGACGACCGCCTGGGCTGAAGGACGCTCCGGACGTCCGTTCTCGCCTCCTCGAAACCGCCGATCGCCTCTTCTACGCCGAGGGCATTCGCGCTGTCGGCATCGATCGCATTCTGGCCGAGTCCGGGGCTGCGAAGGCGTCGCTGTACGCGCACTTCTCGGGGAAGGACGAGTTGGTCGCGGCCTACCTCGACGCACGGGCGACGCAGACCAGAACACTGGTCAGCCAGACGATCGAACGTGCCGGGCCGGATCCGCGTGCTCGGCTGCTGGCCCTCTTCGACATGGCGGCGGCTTCGGCGGAAGGGCCGGGATTCAGGGGCTGTCACTTTCAGATTGCAGCAGCCGAACTTCCGGATGCATCGCACCCTGCGAGCCCAGTGTTTCGGGATCAGCGCGCCTGGTTTGCCGCGCTGATCGACTCACTGGTTGCCGGTGCAGTCCCCGACGCCCCGCCGCAGTTGGCGCGGGCGGTCGTGTCGCTGTACGAGGGTGCCGTATCGCAAGCGCCCTGTGGCAGCGGTCGGGAAGCGATGCTGAGTGCGCGCTGGGCCGTCGAGCGCCTGATCTCCGGTACCCACAGTACGACGTAGGCGCGTCGAGTCGGCCTTGTCAGCCCAGGCGCTGCGCGCGCCGCGAAAGCGCGAAGTATCGCCCGGCAGGGTTGCTGCAACGCAGACGGAGTGTCGTCAATTCACACCGGATCTGTTTGGCGCTCCAAGTCTGGCCGTATGCGAGCACCGGTAGCTCCGGATCTGCCACCGTGTCGCCGACACAGAGTCGGGTCGCGCGGCCACCATCCGTCAGGTTGAACGCATTCCCGTAGTCCTGCTCGCAGTCGGCCGGCCGCCGCACCATCGGCGCGTCGTTCTTGAGGACGTCACACCGCAGCTCGGTCCGACGGGCTTTGCCGATCGAGAAGGCCTGACAATAGATGTTGCCGGAAGGCGTGCGAAAGCCGCCCAGCAGCGCTTCGGTCGTCTGGTCATCGGCTTGGGCCGCAGCGGTCCTGGCCGTGCAGGCGAGCAGCATCAGGGCGGTGGTGAGTGTGCGAAACATCGTTCGTAGGGGTGCGCGGTTGACTCGTCGGGGACCCGAATTGATCCCCCTGATTGGGTACGCGCGAAAGTCTGCGGTTGACGCTCACCCCCCTGACCACCTAGGTTTGCAGGTCTGTTCCGTGCCGCCCCCGCCCCGGGGAGCGATCCACGTAGATGTCGGGGTCCGAACACTCAGAGGCAATGCCTACAATCAATCAGCTCGTCCGCCGGTCCCGCAGGGACGTGGTGGAGAACAGCAAGTCGCCGGCGCTCAAGTCGAACCCGTTCAAGCGTGGCGTCTGCACGCGCGTGTACACGACGACGCCGAAGAAGCCGAACTCCGCGCTCCGCAAGGTCGCCAAGGTTCGCTTGACCAACCAGATCGAAGTCATCGCCTACATCCCGGGTGAAGGCCATAACCTGCAGGAGCACTCGATCGTGCTCGTGCGCGGTGGTCGTGTGAAGGACCTTCCGGGTGTGCGCTACCATATCGTTCGCGGTTCGCTCGACGCCTCGGGCGTGAACGGCCGTAACCAGAGCCGTTCCAAGTACGGCACCAAGAAGCCGAAGGCCGGCGCAGCCGCTGCCGCCGCGGCCAAGGGAGGCAAGAAGAAGTGAGCCGCCGCAAAAAGTCCGTAAAGCGCATCATCCTGCCTGATGCCCGCTACGACAGCCAGACTGTCAGCAAGTTCATCAACAACCTGATGCTGCAGGGTCGCAAGGCCACGTCAGAGAAGATCTTCTACGCCGCGATGGACCTGGTGGAAGCACGCACCAGCCAGCCGGGCGTGAACATCTTCAAGCAGGCCCTGACGAACCTGAAGCCGGTCGTGGAAGTGAAGAGCCGCCGCGTCGGCGGTGCCACGTATCAGGTGCCGGTCGAAGTCCGTCCCGATCGCCGCACGGCGCTCGCGATGCGTTGGTTGATCAGCTATTCGCGCGATCGCAACGAGAAGTCGATGCCGGAGCGCCTGGCTGCGGAAGTCATCGCCGCCAGCAAGGGCGAAGGCAACGCGATCAAGAAGAAGGAAGACACGCACCGCATGGCCGAGGCCAACAAGGCCTTCGCGCACTACCGCTGGTAGTCGTCGATTCCGTCGCAGTACAGAACGCCTCCCGGTTATCCGGGGGGCGTTTTGGTTTTGCTGGACAAGCGCAGGGACGTGAACCATGGCCGGCGACAGACGGCGGCAGGAAGATCCACGGGTCGGACCTGATCAACGCGTCGGAAGACCAAGGGGTCGGAGATCTTGATCAGATGCTAACTCCATATGCAGCAACCGCTTACGCCTGCAATCGGCCGACCAAGATCTCTGACCCCTTGATCGACCAAGATCTCCGACCCCTTGATCGCGTGCTAACTCCAGACGCACCAATACGTTACCCTGCGAAAATGCCGCGCACCCTCTCGGCCGATTTGCCTCCCGTGCCTCCGTTCACGCCCGCACCATGACCACGCCCCACCCCACCGCACACGCGGCCCTCGAGCGCGCGCACGCTGCTGCGCTCGCGTGGCTCGACGGCATCGATACCCGCTCGGTCGGCGCCACCGCTTCCGCCGCCGAGTTGCGGCGCAGGATGCACATCGCACTCGAAGCGGATGGCGTCAGCGCGGAGCAGGTGATCGACGACCTCGTCGCGATGACCGATGGCGGATTGCATGCCGCGGTCAGCGGACGATTTTTCGCCTGGGTCATCGGCGGGGCGCTGCCATCGGCGCTGGCGGCGGATTGGTTGACGTGCGCGTGGGATCAGAATGCCGCCATCTATTCCACGGCGCCGGCGGCGGCCGTCGTCGAGGAAGTAGCGGGCGCATGGTTGCTCGACGTGCTCGACCTGCCGCGCGATGCATCATTCGCGTTCACCACTGGCTGCCAACTGGCGCATTTCACCGCGCTTGCCGCCGCCCGTCATGCAGTCCTTTCACGCGCGGGCTGGGATGTGCACGGCGATGGATTGTTTGGTGCGCCAGCGATTCGTGTCCTGACCAGTGAACATCGCCACGGCTCGATCGATCGCGCGATTCGCTTCCTCGGTATCGGCAGCAATGCGTTGGTGGCGCTGCCCACCAACCACATAGGCGTCGTCGAAGCCAGGACGCTCGCCGCAGCGCTGGCCGCACACGCTGGACCGACGATCGTGGTGCTCGATGCCGCGGACCTCAACATCGGTGCCATCGATGATTTTGCGACGCTCATCCCGATCGCGCATGCTGCTGGCGCCTGGGTGCACATCGACGGTGCGTTCGGCCTGATGGCGCGTGCCAGCGCGACCAAGCGAGAACTGCTGCGCGGCGTCGAGCTCGCGGACAGCTGGGCCACCGATGCACACAAGTGGCTCAACGTACCGTACGACTGCGGCTTTGCCGTCGTGCGTGACCGCGAGGCGCATCGCGCTTCCATGACACTCTCGGCCTCGTACATCTCCGAGAACACCGATGTACGGAGCCAGATCGACTGGAATCCGGAGTGGTCACGTCGTGCGCGTGGGTTCGCCGTCTTTGCGGCCCTTCGGGAAATGGGCCGCAACGGCCTCGCCGACCTGATCGATCGCGACTGTGCACACTGCCACTCCATCGTCACCGGCATCGGCGCGTTGCCAGGCGCCGAGGTGCTCTGGGAACCGAACCTGAATCAGGGTCTGGTGCGGTTCCTCGACCCGCGCCTGGGGGCAACGAGCGCCGATCACGACCGGCGTACCGATGCCGTGATCGAGGGCGTGAATGCCACCGGCGAGGCCTTTTTCAGCGGCACCACGTGGCAGGGACAGCGGGCCATGCGTGTCAGCGTCGTGAACTGGCGCACGAATGCGGAGGATGTGCGGCGCACGCTCGCCGCCGTGGCGTCGGTGCTCGCGCTCGGCGAATAGTACCCGCCGCTCTTGCGCCTGCGGTCGTTGTGGTCGACGATTCCGCATGCCTTGCCAAATCGTACGCCACATCCGGGCCTGTTCGCCCGTGCTTCGACTCCCCGCCATCCTCGTATTGGCAGCGTCCACAGCGCTTGCCCAGTCCGCTCCGTCAGCCTGGCCCGACCGCGCCATCCGTCGCGACATCCCGATGACCGACGCGATCCGCGCCGCGTTTCGTGCCGGGACCCGCGACTCCACCGGCAAGCCCGGCGCGAAATACTGGCAACTGCGCACCGACTATGTCATC
This sequence comes from uncultured Gemmatimonadaceae bacterium, assembly GCA_963740355.1. Classification (GTDB taxonomy): domain Bacteria; phylum Gemmatimonadota; class Gemmatimonadetes; order Gemmatimonadales; family Gemmatimonadaceae; genus JACMLX01. The sequence goes on along the minus strand of CAVUDW010000003.1, from coordinate 1,095,574 downwards.
CAGGCGCGACTCGATGTGCCCGCCCAGCGTCTGAGTGGGCGCGAGACGATCACGCTTCACAACGCCAGCCCCGACTCGCTCTCGCAGATCGCACTGCGGCTGGATGCCAACCATTTCATCGGGACCAATCCACGCGCATTGCCGTGGGTGCCGGCGCAGCTGACCGACGGCATGGTGGTCACGGCCATTCGCGTCAATGGCAAGCCGGTGCGGTTCGACGCGCCGCCGCCCTCACGCGGCGCCGTCGCCACCGAAGCCGCCGTGGTGAACCTGAAGTCCACGCTCGCGCGACTCTTCCTCGCATCCGCCATTGCACCGAACGGCAGTGCCACCATCGACATCGAGTGGAACCACGCGCTGCCGGGCGGGCCAGGGTCTGGCCATCGCATGACACAACGCTGGGCTGATTCACTCTTTCAGCCCACACAGTGGTTCCCGCGCATCGCCGTCTATGACGACCTGCGTGGCTGGGATCCGGAGCTGTATCTGGGCCCGTCAGAGTTCTACAACAACTTCGGCCGCTTCGATGTGAAGATCGATGTGCCCGGAGGCTGGATCGTCAGCGGCACCGGCGTGCTGCAGAATCCGGATCAGGTGCTTACGGCCGCTGCACGTGCCAGTCTCGCGCGCGTGCTGGAGAGCGACAGCATCGTCACCATCGTCGGTCCGACTGAAATTGGCCCGGGGCAGGCCACGGCGATTGGTGATCGACTGGTGTGGCACCTCGTGGCCGACAACGTCAATGACTTTGCATGGGCCACGGCGAAGAAGTTCGTCTGGCAGGCAACACGCGCCACCATACCTGGCAAGGGTCCGGTGCCGGTGCACATGGTCTACCTGCCGGGACGGGAAGCCCTGTTCGCCAATGCGGGTCGCATCACGCGCCATGCGCTCGAGTTCTACTCTGCACTCTGGTTCCCGTACCAGTTCCCGCAACTGACGCTGCAGGACGGGCCCAGTGCCGGCATGGAATACCCGATGGTGATCAATTCCAATCAGGGCGCCGCCGATCACGAAACCGGGCATCAGTGGTGGCCGATGGTGGTGAGCAACAACGAGACCTGGTACGGCTGGATGGATGAAGGATTCAACCAGTACATGAACATCCTCTCGGCGGCCGACAACACGAAGCAGTCGCCGAATCTCGATCGCCTGGGACAGTCGTACGGCCTCACCAGCGGCAGTGAGAGCGAGCCGCCAATGATGTGGAACGCGAACTACGCCGGCCCCTCGTACAGCTTCACCACCTATGGCAAGACGCCGTTGATGCTGTCGATGCTCGGTGGTGTGGTCGGCGATTCGGCAGTACGGCGCGCGCAGCGTGAATGGGCGACCGCCTGGATGTTCAAGCATCCGTCGCCGTGGGACTACATGTTCTTCATGAACAAGGCCCTCAATCGTGATCTCGGGTGGTTCTGGTATTCCTGGCTCTTCACCACCGAACGTGTCGACGGTTCGATCGCGAACCTGGCAGTGAAAGGATCGCGCACCACCGTCACTGTGCGACAGGATGGACAGATGCCATCACCGGTCGTGCTGCGCGTGCGATTCGATGCCACCGGCCCAGCGATCAAGCCGATGCCGAACGCCGTCATGCAGGACAGCGTGACGGCCATCGTCACCTGGCCGGTCGATGTCTGGTTCGGTGGCAAGCGCACCTTCGACGCAGTGCTCAACTTCGGCAATCGTCGCATCACGCAGGTGCTCTTTGATCCGGGCTGTCGTTTTCCCGATCGAGACCCATCCGACAACGTCTGGCCGCGCGATGCATCATCGATTGCGGCACCGGCATCACCCGCTGCCACTTCGCCCGCGTCGAGCGCCGCACGCCCCTCACTCTGCTCACGATGATGCTCATGCCCTTCGCACGTGTTCTCCGATGTGTGTCCGCAGTCGCAGCACTCGTGCCGTCACTGGTCGCAGCACAGGCAGCCCCCGTCGCCGCCGTATCGGTCAGCTACCTGCTCAAGCCGGCGCGTGTCTTCGATGGCACGGGCCAGGCTCCGCAGTCCGGCGTGGTGGTGTTGGTGCAGAATGGCCGCATCACGGCGGTGGGTTCACCGGCAAGCGTGAAGGCACCAAGCGATGCGACGGTCATCGACCTGCCTGGCATGACGTTGATGCCGGGCATGATCGACCTCCACTCGCATGTGCTGCTGCACCCGTACAACGAAGCGACGTGGAATGATCAGGTGCTCAAGGAGCCACTCGGACTTCGCGTCGCCCGCGCGACCGTCAGCATGCAGCGCACACTGCGCGCAGGATTCACCACCTTGCGCGACCTCGGTACTGAAGGCGCGGCTGACGCGGACGTGGGGCTCAAGAAGGCGGTCGAGCAGGGCATCATCGAAGGGCCACGCCTCGTCGTCGTCACGCGCGCCATCGTGATGCGCGGCAGTTACGGACCGGGTGGCTTCGCACCGGAAGTCGATGTGCCGCAAGGCGCCGAGGAGGCTGCCGGGCCGGAAGAACTGTCGCGTGTGGTGCGCGACCAGATCCGCCGTGGTGCGGACTGGATCAAGATCTACGCGGACTATCGCTGGGGCGCGAATGGCAGTGCGCGCCCGGCCTTCACGCAGGCCGAATTGAACCTGGTGGTTGAAATCGCTGAGTCGAGCGGGCGGCACGTCGTCGCCCACTCGACGACACCGGAAGGCATGCGGCGCGCGATTCTCGCGGGCGTGAAAACCATCGACCATGGCGACGATGGCACGCCGGAAGTCTTTCGCCTGATGAAGGAACGTGGTGTCGTGCTGGTGCCGACGGTCGCCGCTGGAGATGCCGTCTCGCAGTACGGTGGCTGGAAGAAGGGCACCGGTGCGGAACCCGCGCGCATCACCGCCAAGCGGGCGAGCGTGAAGATGGCGATCGACGCCGGCGTCACGATTGCGAACGGCAGTGACGTCGGTGTGTTCACGCACGGCACCAATGCGCGGGAACCCATCCTGATGGTGGAGTACGGCCTCACACCGACACAGGCGCTGGTCTCCGCCACCTCTGCTGCCGCCAAGGTGCTCGACATGGGCGACCGGATCGGCACCGTGGCACCGGGCATGTTGGCCGACCTCGTGGCCGTCGATGGCGATCCGACGCGTGAGATCGCGGCGATCGAGCGTGTGCGGATGGTGATGAAGGAAGGGAAACTGGTCAGCGGCGTTGCATCGGCTCCTGCACCTGGACGCTGAACGAGAGCGGGCACGTTGTTTCGGCTGAGTTCGTTGCTTAACGGAACGTGAGGTGAAGGGGTCTGTATCAGGGCGCGCGGTCGGTGGTCGCAGTGCGCGACCCCCTGCCGCGATGGAGCGCTTTGTGCGTTTCCCGAATGCATCCCGCGCGTCTCACTTCCGGATGCCGATTCCCTTTTCCGTCTCGATGTCGCTTCCCGTTCCGCACCCCGATGTGGTCACGCGCACACTGCCCGACGGCAGCGTGCTCTTTCATCCGCTGACCGAGGTGTATTTCGGTCTGAATGAAACCGGCACCGTGATCTGGCAGGCCTTGGCCAGCGGCGCGTCGTCCGAGGAGGCGCTGGCCGCCGCCGTTCGCGAGCGCTGGCCTGACGCAGGCGCGACCGACGTAGTCTGCCACGTCCGCGAGTTGCTGGCGGACCTGTCGATCGAAGGGCTGCTCGTGGACACCGCTGCAACGCTGGGCTGACCAGCGTGCTGGTGCGGAAGGCCCGAGCCGCATTCGATGTCGGCCTGGCGGCAGTGGCCGTGGTTCGGGCCCGCCGCCTCGTGGCGGGTCGCCCGGTCGGAACCCTCGTTGAACGCACCGCCGATGATGTCTCCGAGTCTGTTGAGTCCAGACGAGAGTCGGCACTGTCGCCGGCGGACCGCCGCCACGCAGAGCGCTGGGGCGCGGCGGTCGATCGGGCCCTCCGCTGGCTTCCCGGTGACTCGGCCTGCCTCGTGCGGGCCAGCGCGCTCCGCGAACTGGTGACCCAGCACGGCTTGCCAAGGGCCGTGGTGCGCATCGGGGTCCGGCGAGGTCCGTCGGGCTTCGAGGCCCACGCCTGGGTGGAGCAGGACGGCACACCAATTGCCGAGCCTGAAGCACTGCGGGGAGGGTTTTCCTCGCTCCAAGGTGTGACGCTGCGCTGACTTAGGGCGTCGCAGCGGTGGAGATATGCCACAGAGCCCTTGTCTCTGTGGCGCGCATCCGACACTTTTTGCCAGATGACTGAGAGGCATTCCATGTACGAGCGGCCGCGCCTCGAGCGCTATGGCACGTTTCGCGAGCTGACCCAGGTGTCGCTGAACCTCGGGGCATTTGCGCTGAATTCGAATGTCATCAATGGCTCCGTCGCCTCCTGTGACTGCATTCCGGGTGAGACGACGCCACCAGGCGGCGGAACGCGTTCCTGATGTGATGCAGCCCGCTCCAGCTGCGCATCTCGCGCCGGGGCGGGTTCGTGTGTTTGGCAGAGTGCTCGCCACCGATCGCCCACTTCCTGGCCTGCCTGTCGCCGCTCCCGGTGATGGGCAGTTCCCGTTCTGGGAGCTGTGTACGACGCCGTCGGATGTGGGAGCCATCGAGCACGACCCGGCCGCAACCATCATCGGGCGACACACCTATTCGAACGGCATCGATGTGACGCTTGCGACAGGCGTCGGCGGTGCGGAGATCCTCGTCACTGACACCGGGCGCTTCACGCTTTCGAACGACGGTCGGCGGATTGCGCACCTCGCACCCTCGGGAGTGGACCGCAGTGCGGTCGCGCTTGACCTGATCGGTGTGGTGTTGCCGTACGCACTGCACCGCGACGGCGACTGGTGCATGCACGCCAGCGCGGTTGTGATGGGTGATGGTGTTGTGGCATTCGTCGCTCCACGTGGCACGGGCAAGTCCACGCTCGCCACTGCGTGCCTGCAGGCCGGATGCGCCCTCGTCGCCGACGATGTCGTCGTGCTGCGACAGAGTGCGCACGGCGTCACAGTGACGCCGACTGGACTGCCGCTTCGATTGCGCGCCGAAACCGCACGAGCCGTCGGTGTTGCGTCGAGCACTGTCGATGACTGGGGGAAAGTGCGCGTGGTTGCCGACGTGGCCACGGACGCACTTCCGCTGGCTGCCGTCTACGTGCTCTCGCCAGTGTCGCCCGATGCGGACGTCGCGCGTGCGCCTCGTACAACGCGCGCCGCAGCGCTTGCGTTACTCTCGAATGGAAAGATCACGGAACTCCTTGGCGCCGATGCTGCCGGTGATGCGCTCACGCGCTGCATCGACATCGCACAGGCCACCGCGGTGTTCGATCTTGCTGTGCCACGCGACCTGTCTCGGCTCGGTGCAGTGATCGACATGTTGCTGCAGTGGCATGGTCACGCACCGGCGAACGACAGCGTGCCAGCATGACCGAGGGTGCCGATCCGGCGATCGCGCTTCGCGATGTGTCGAAGTTCTTCCGTGCCGACCGCGGACTGCTCCGTCGCCTTCGGCACGCACCTGGCACACAGCAACGCGCGGTGCTCGATGCCGTCAGTCTCACCGTGCAGCGTGGCGAAATCTTCGGGCTCGTCGGCGCCAACGGCGCGGGGAAGACGACGCTGCTGAAGATCCTCTCGACGGTGCTGCTTCCAGAGCGCGGCAGCGTGATGGTGGATGGTGTCGATGCACTCGCCGATCCCGCGGCGGTTCGCACGCGCCTCGCGGTTGTGCCGGCGGATGAACGGGCGTTGTTCTGGCGCATCAGTGCCGCCGAGAATGTTCGGCTCTTCGCCTCGCTTTACGGGCTCCGCGGCGAGGCGCGCGACACTGCCGTCGCCAGTGCGCTGGAACTCGTCGGGCTGTCGCACGTGGGTCGTCAGCAGGTGGGCAGCTTTTCATCCGGGATGCGCCAGCGGACGTTGATTGCGCGCGCGCTGGTCACACGTCCGCCGATTCTCATCCTCGATGAACCGACGCGCAGCCTCGATCCGATCACGGCGCGTGAGCTTCGCCGGTTCATCCGGGACGTGCTCTGCACGCAACTCGGCGCCACCATCGTGCTGGCCACACACAACACGGAAGAAGCAATGCAGTTGTGTGATCGCGCTGCGTTGATGGTGCGAGGGCGAGTGGTGGCTACCGACTCGTTGCAGCAACTGGCCTCCAGGGTCGGTGGCGCGCGGGTCCGTGTGCGTGTCGAAGCCGCTCATGAAGCGCGCGCACGCGTGTTACTCCACCTTCCCGTCGACGTGATCACGCCGCCGCTGGATGGCTTCGTCCTGCTCGAGGCAACGCTCCCGGATGCCGCGCACGCGCCTGTCGTGGTCGAGGCACTGGTGCGCGCTGGCGTTCGCGTGGCGGAGTTTGCGCCGCTCGCGCTGACGCTGGCGGATCTGCTGGAATCCGTCGGTGTGAGCGCGATGCCCGCGGGGGGAGTCCGCCATGCGTAGACTGCTTGCGGTGGCGCGCGCGTACACGCTGAGCATGGTCACGTACCGCACGCGCACCCTCGTGAGCTTGTTGTCGGTGCTGATCGCCGTCATCCCGGTGTATTTCATCGCGGGTGCCCTGCAGCCGCTGGCCGCCAAGGCGATCGCGGCCGAGTCGTCGGAATACTTCACGTACCTGATCGTCGGGTCGGTGGCGTCGTTCGTGATTGCCGAAGCGGTGTCGGCGATTCCGTCGTTGATCAACAGCTACATCACTTCCGGCACGCTCGAGCAGCTGCTCACCACCCCGATTCGGTGGCCGTCGATGATCGGTGGCTTGTCTGCGTACGGTTTCGGGTGGGTCGCGTTACGATCACTGGTGTTGCTGGTGACCGCATGGATCTGGGCGACATCCACCATCGCATGGCCGCGCATGATGGAATTCGTGGTGATCATGTGCCTGCTCGGCGCGGCGTATCTGGGCATTGGGCTGATCGCCGGCGCCGTCGTGCTGGCGGTGCGATCATCGCTCTTCATTCCGCAGGCGGTACTCACCGCATCGACATTGCTCGGCACCGTGTATTTCCCGGTCACCGTCCTGCCGCCCGCGTTTGCGCCATTCGCGAGCTTCGTGCCGATGACGCCCGCCTTGCGCGCCGCGCGGCAGTTGCTGTTGAAGGATGTGTCGCTGTCGGCGGTGTTGCCTGACCTGCTGCAGCTGTCGCTGTTTTCGCTGGCGGGCCTCGTGCTTGGCGGCGCCTGCTTCCATCTGGCGCTGCAGCACGCGCGCCGTGCCGGCACACTCACGCAGTACTGACGCCTGATGCTCGCGCCACTGACTCCACGCACGGCCCCCGCGCTGCTATCGCCCTCTGCGCGCGTGCTGGTGGCAGCCGCGATGCCCGATGGAGGTGCGTCAGTGGCTGCACAGCTCCCGTGGAGTGATGTGCACTGGCCGACGTTGGTGTCGCTGACGTCGTTCGAACGGGCCGAGGCGCAGGTGTTCCGACTGTTGCGTGCGGCGCCGGTGGGCTCGGTGCCGGATGACGTGCACCATGCCATGCAGGGCATCTTCCGGGTGGCCGCGTTCCGCAGCGCGGAGTTGTCTGAAGCGGCGGGTGCCGCGGTCGATGCCCTGCTCGGGGCCGGGGTGTCGGCGCTCTGGCTCAAGGGGGCGGCGCTGGCGATGCAGAGCCGGGATGACTTCATGCTCCGGAGCATGGGCGACCTCGATCTGCTGGTGAAACCTGAGCAGCACGTCGCGGCACGTGAGGCGCTCCGGCGGGCGGGGTGGCGGGAAAGCGGCAGTGAGAGCTCGTACGCTGACCATCACCATGACGCCCCGCTGCTGTGGCGCGGCGGTATCCGACTCGAGCTGCATCGCAGCCTCTTTCCGCCGCGGCATCCATTTGCCGACGAGCCGGCCGCGACCTGGGTGGCGCGGGGTGTGGATGTCGCATGGGGCGAGCGCCGGGTCAGGGTGCTGCCCCCCGCCTGGCACCTGGTGCACGCCTCAGTGCATTGGGCATGGAATCACGAAGGCGAGGTCGGCAGTTGGCAGTACCTGCACGACACCCATCGGCTGAGCTCGGCAGCGCTTGGTGCCGGAAAAGAATGGCGCGAGGTCGTGGCGGCCGCGCAGTCGATTGGGGCTGGGCTCCCCGTCGGCTGGGGGCTATGGACGGCGAGCCGCCTGGCCGGCCTGGCTGTAGACGAGTCTGCCATCGTGGCACTCCGCGGTCGAAACGGCTGGTTGACCGGCATGACCGAGCGCGAATGGGTGCTTCGTGCCTTCCATTCTCCAGCAGCGAGCCCGTCCGTTGCGTGGTCTCGGTATTGGTGGCGGCAGGCGATGCACGGACTCGGCGACGCGGTGTCCGGCTGGCCTTGGGCACTGGGCCGAGCCGGTGCCGTTGATGCGGGAGATGCTGGAGACGCCGGAGGAGCGGGAGCCGCGTCGGCCTCCGGATCTGTCGGGTCGGAGGGGGCCAGCCGGAGCTTCCGCCGGTGGCGTCGCCACTTGGGACGCGTCCTCGGCGGGTAGGGGCCCATGCACGCGGTCCATGTGACTGTCGGGCATTGACTTGGGGGCAGTCGCCACTAATTTCCGCGATCTGTCTCGCAAGAACGGTGTTGTCGGCGCCTTTTCGTATGGCTGCCGCGGTATCGACAAATGAGACGTCGCTTCGGCGGCGCGCCTTGGGTCCCCACGCAGTCCGCGTGTACCCGGCGGCAGCGAATGGATATCGGCCCCAACGGGGTGCCTGGATCCATTCGGTTTTTTGTTGGACTCAACTGGCCTTCCAGCCTCATCTGAGAGTTTCCGCGCATGGCTCGTACAACACCGCTGCAGTTCTATCGCAACATCGGCATCATGGCGCACATCGATGCCGGTAAGACCACGACGACCGAGCGCGTCCTTTACTACACGGGCAAGAGCTACAAGATCGGCGAAGTCCACGATGGCGCTGCCACGATGGACTGGATGGAGCAGGAGCAGGAGCGCGGCATCACGATCACATCGGCTGCCACGACCTGCTTCTGGATGCGTCACGGCCAGAGCCATGAAAAGGGCGAAGGACCGGAGTACCGCATCAACATCATCGACACGCCGGGTCACGTGGACTTCACTGTGGAAGTCGAGCGCTCGTTGCGCGTGCTCGACGGCGCCGTGACGCTGCTCGATTCCGTTGCTGGCGTTGAGCCGCAGACGGAAACGGTGTGGCGTCAGGCGGACCGTTATGGCGTGCCGCGCCTCATCTTCTCGAACAAGATGGACCGCGTGGGTGCGAACTTCGAGCGTTGCGTCGAGATGATCCGCGACCGCCTCACGAAGGCTGCGTATCCGCTGCAGTTGCCGGTTGGTTCGGGCGAATTGTTCACGGGCCACATCGACGTCATCGAGCGCAAGCAGTACGTGTTCGACGACTCGACGATGGGCAAGACGTTCGCAGTGGTGGAGCCGGCCGAGGAGTATCGCGCGGCAATGGAGAAGGCTCGCGCCGACGTGCTCGACGCAGTGGTCGATCAGGATGAAGCGTTGATGGAGCGTTACCTCGGCGGCGAAGAGCTGACCGTGGACGAGATCCGCAGCTGCATCCGCAAGGCCACGATCGCCAACACGATCGTCCCGATCCTCTGCGGTGCCAGCTTCAAGAACAAGGGTGTGCAGGCGCTGCTCGATGCCGTCATCGACTACCTGCCGGCACCGACCGAAGTTGCTGCGATCAAGGGTCACCTTCCGGGTCATGACGAAACGCAGGAAGAGCGTTTCGTGACCGACGAAGCCCCGTTCGCTGCCCTCGCATTCAAGATTGCCACCGACCCGTTCGTCGGAAAGCTGACCTTCTTCCGCGTGTACTCCGGCGTGTTGAACGCTGGCTCGTACGTCTACAACAGCACCAAGGACAAGCGCGAGCGTGTCGGCCGTCTGTTGCAGATGCACGCCAACAAGCGTGAGGAAATCGAGGAAGTGCGCGCCGGCGACATCGCCGCCGCCATCGGCCTCAAGGACACGCGCACGGGTGACACGCTCTGCTTCGAAGAGAATCCGATCATTCTCGAAGCGATGAAGTTCCCCAACCCCGTCATCGACGTCGCCATCGAGCCGAAGACGAAGGCGGACCAGGACAAGCTCGCGATCGCTCTGCAGAAGCTGGCCGAGGAAGACCCGACGTTCCGCGTCGCGACGAACCCGGAAACCAGCCAGACGATCATCTCGGGCATGGGTGAGCTCCACCTTGAAATCCTCGTCGACCGCATGCGTCGCGAGTTCAAGGTCGAGGCCAATGTCGGTGCGCCGCAGGTGGCATACCGCGAGACGATCCGCAAGCGCGTCGACAAGGTCGAAGGCAAGTTCGTTCGCCAGTCGGGCGGTAAGGGTCAGTTCGGCCACGTCGTCATCAACGTGATGCCGGCCGAGCAGGGTCAGGGCTTCGTGTTCGAGGACAAGATCGTCGGTGGTGTGATTCCGCGTGAATACATCAAGCCGATCGAAGCCGGTATCCGCGAAGCACTGGAAGGCGGCATTCTCGCCGGCTATCCGATGGTGGACGTCAAGGTCGAGCTGGTGTACGGCTCGTACCACGAAGTCGACTCGAGCGAAATGGCGTTCAAGATCGCCGGCTCGATGGCCATCAAGGATGGAGCGCGCGCGGCTGGCGCCATCATCCTCGAGCCGATGATGAAGGTCGAAGTCGTGAGCCCCGAGAACTACATGGGCGACGTGCTGGGTGACCTCAGCTCGCGCCGTGGCAAGATCGGCGGCATGACGCAGCGCGGTGAGGCGCAGGTGATCGACGCCACCGTGCCGCTGTCGGAAATGTTCGGGTACTCGACGCGCCTGCGCAGCATGTCACAGGGCCGCGCAGTCTATTCGATGGAGTTCTCGCACTACGAAGAAGTCCCGAAGTCGAAGTCCGAAGAAATCATCAACAAGAACAAGGCGTAAGCCTGCACTGATTCACTAAACGGACGAGAGGAACGCAGCATGGGCAAGGCAAAGTTCGAGCGGAACAAGCCGCATCTCAACGTGGGCACGATTGGGCACGTCGACCACGGCAAGACGACGTTGACGGCGGCCATCACGGCCATCCAGGCGAAGAAGGGGTTGGCGCAGTCGATGGCGTTCGACCAGATCGACAAGGCGCCGGAAGAGCGCGAGCGTGGCATCACGATCGCGACGGCGCACGTCGAGTACGAGTCGGCGAATCGCCACTACGCGCACGTCGACTGCCCGGGGCATGCCGACTACGTGAAGAACATGATCACGGGTGCGGCGCAGATGGACGGCGCGATCCTGGTGGTCTCGGCGGCCGACGGCCCGATGCCGCAGACGCGCGAGCACATCCTGCTCGCCCGTCAGGTGAACGTGCCGTACATCGTCGTGTTCATGAACAAGGTGGACATGGTCGATGACGCGGAGTTGCTGGACCTGGTGGAGCTCGAAGTCCGTGAGCTGCTCTCGGCCTACAACTTCCCGGGCGACGACACGCCGATCATCAAGGGCTCGGCGCTGAAGGCGCTGGAGTCGGGCGATCCGAACAGCGAGTGGGGCCAGAAGATCCAGGAGTTGATGGATGCGCTGGACACCTACATCCCGCAGCCGGTGCGTGCGACGGACCGCCCGTTCCTGATGCCGGTGGAAGATGTGTTCTCGATCACGGGCCGTGGCACGGTGGCGACGGGGCGGATCGAGCGCGGCGTGATCAAGGTGGGTGAGGAAGTGGCGCTGATCGGCTTCAACGCCGACAAGACCACGGTCGTCACGGGCGTCGAGATGTTCCGCAAGCTGCTCGACAGCGGTGAGGCGGGCGACAACGTCGGCCTGCTGCTGCGCGGCATTGCGAAGGACGACGTGGAGCGCGGGATGGTGCTGGCGAAGAAGGGCAGCATCACGCCGCACACGAAGTTCTATGCGGAAGTGTACGTGTTGACGAAGGAAGAGGGCGGGCGGCACACGCCGTTCTTCAAGGGCTATCGCCCGCAGTTCTACTTCCGCACGACGGACGTGACGGGGAACGTGGAATTGCCGGACGGGATGGAGATGGTGATGCCGGGCGACAACGTGCAGATGACGATCGAGCTGATCACGCCGATCGCGATGGACGAAGGGCTGCGCTTCGCGATCCGCGAAGGCGGTCGCACGGTCGGCGCCGGTGTCGTCGCCAAGATCCTCGCATAACACTCTGGAGCTGCAATGGCTGGCAAGATTCGGATTCGACTGAAGGCGTTCGATCACGCGGTGATCGATCAGGCAGCGGCAGACATCGTGCGCACGGCTGAAAAGACCGGCGCACAGGTGTCCGGCCCGATTCCACTGCCGACCAAGACGCAGCGGTGGACGGTGCTCCGCTCGCCGCACGTCGACAAGAAGTCGCGGGAACAGTTCCAGCTGAAGACGCACAAGCGTGTGATCGACATCCTGGACTCCAAGGCGCAGACGGTCGACGCGCTGACGAAGCTGGACCTGCCGGCAGGTGTGGACGTCGAAATCAAGGTCGAGTAGTTGCGGGTGCAGGTGCAGGTGTGGGTCTGCGACGCTGGGTGAGGTCGCGGGTGCGGGTTCGCCGCCGGAATTCGCCGGTGGGAGCCAGAGTCCAACTGCCGTTGTCGTCGCGGGCCGCACGCCGCGCCGGGCAGTGACTGAGCTGAGAGAGAAATGATCGGCATCATTGGACGAAAGGTCGGGATGACCCAGATCTTTAACGAGATCGGGCAGCAGATCCCGGTGACTGTTGTGGAGGCAACTCCCAACACGGTCACGAAGGTGATGGAGAAGGCAACGGCCGGCTTCGCGTCGGTCGAGCTTGGGTATGGCGCACAGCGCGTGCGTCGTGAGTCGAAGCCGGGTGAGCGTACCCCGCGTGGTAACCGCGCACCGAAGGCCGAAGTCGGGCATGCCGCCAAGGCAGGCCTGACCAATCCGCCGGAAGTGATCCGCAGCTTCCGCATCGATGACGCGCCGGGCAAGAACCCCGAGATCCCGACGTACGAGTTGGGCCAGAAGCTCACCGTCGAGCTGTTTGCGCCGGGCGAGATCGTGAAGGTCACCGGCACCAGCAAGGGCCGTGGCTTCCAGGGTGTCGTCAAGCGCTACGGCTTCGGTGGCGGTCCCAACACGCACGGCAACACGAAGCACCGTCGTCCTGGCTCCATCGGACCGGGCACGGATCCGTCGCGCGTGATCAAGGGCAAGAAGATGCCCGGTCACTACGGCGATCACCGTCACACCCAGATCGGCCTGCGGGTCGAGAAGGTGGACGTGGAGCGCAATCTGATCTACATCCGTGGCGCAGTGGCGGGTCCGACCAACGGAATCGTCCTCGTCAAGAAGCAGGGTTGAGCCGATGACGACAGAGACAATGACACTGCAGGCACGCGCGTTCAGCGCGGACGGCAAGGCGAAGGCAGCGATCACGCTGCCCGAGGCGCTGTTCGACGGAACGGTGAACGTGCCGGTGATCCATCAGGTGGTGAAGGCCACGCTGGCCAACCAGCGCCAGGGCACCGCGTCGACCAAGACGCGCGGCAAGGTGGTGGGTGGTAACCAGAAGCCGTGGAAGCAGAAGGGAACTGGCCGCGCCCGTCAGGGCTCGACCCGCGCCCCGCACTGGCCGGGTGGTGGTACCGTCTTCGGCCCGACGCCGCGTGACTACACGCAGCGCGTGCAGAAGAAGGTCCGGACGCTGGGCAAGAAGAGCGCATTGAACGTCCGCGCCCGTGAGAACGACCTCCTCGTGATCGATTCCTTCGAGATGAAGGCACCGAGCACGAAGGCGATGCTGTCGCTGCTCGGCAAGCTGGGCGTGGCGGATCGGAAGGTGTTGTTCCTCACGGATGGTGTGAAGCCGATGACGTTCCTCAGCGCACGCAACATCCCGTCGACCCACGTCATGCCGTACCAGGATGTCGGTACGTACCATGTGATGTGGTCGGACGTGGTCATCATCGAAGCCTCGGCGCTGACCGCGCAGACGGCAGCCGCTGCGGAGGCGAAGTAACATGCCGACGATCCACGAGACCATCGTGCGCCCGATCATCAGTGAGCGGAGCAGCACGGCGTACCAGAACCTCGGTGAGTACACCTTCCAGGTTCACCCGAAGTCAACGAAGCACGGCATCGCGAACGCCATCCAGATCCTGTTCGGCGTGACGGTGACCGACGTGTGGACGCTCAACTGCCGCGGCAAGCAGCGCACGGTGGGGCAGTCCAAGGGGAAGCGTCCCAACTACAAGAAGGCGATCGTGCGGCTGAAGGCCGGAGACACGATCCCGGTCTTCGAGGGTTAAGCGATGGGCATTCGTCAATTCAAGCCAGTGACGAAGTCGTCGCGCTTCCGCAGCGTGTCGGACTTCGCCGTGATCACCCGCACGACGCCGGAGAAGTCGCTCACCGAGCCGCTCAAGAAGAGCGGTGGTCGCGACAACCACGGTCACATCTCGATGCGTCGCATCGGTGGTGGTCACAAGCGGAAGTACCGCATCATCGACTTCAAGCGCAACAAGTTCGGCATGGTCGCCACGGTGCGCGAGATCGAGTACGACCCGAACCGTTCGGCGCGTATCGCGCTGGTCGAGTACGCGGATGGCGAGAAGCGCTACATCATCCACCCGAAGGGCCTGAACGTCGGCGACACGATCGTCAGCGGCCCGGGGTCGGATGTGCGCCTCGCCAACTGCCTGCCGCTGAAGGAAATGCCGCTCGGCACGTCGGTGCACAACGTCGAGCTGAAGCCGGGTAAGGGCGGTCAGCTGGCGCGGTCAGCCGGCTCGAGCCTGACGGTGATGGCGAAGGAAGGCGATTACGTCACGCTGCGTCTGCCGAGCTCGGAGATGCGCATGATTCATGGCACCTGCATGGCGACGATCGGCGAGGTGGGTAACGCCGAGCACGAGCTGCTGAGCCATGGCAAGGCGGGCAAGAGCCGCTGGTTGGGCAAGCGTCCGAAGGTGCGTGGTGAAGTGATGAACCCGGTCGATCACCCGCATGGTGGTCGTACGCGCGGCGGCCGGAACGTCGTGGACAAGTGGGGCAACAAGGAAGGCGTGAAGACGCGCAACAAGAAGAAGGCCTCGCAGCGCCTGATCGTGCGCGGTCGGAAGCGTGGCAAGGCAACCCAGTAACCGGAGCGACGACTAATGGCTCGGAGTCTGAAGAAGGGGCCGTTCGTGCAGACGCGCCTGGTGGAACGGGTGGCTGCGATGAACGCCAAGAACGAGAAGAAGGTGATCAAGACGTGGAGCCGCGCCAGCACGGTGCTGCCGGACTTCGTCGGTCACACCTTCGCGGTGCACAACGGCAACAAGTTCGTGCCCGTGTACGTGACGGAAAACATGGTCGGCCACAAGTTCGGCGAATTCTCGCCGACGCGTCTGTTCCGCGGTCACGTGGGCCAGAAGGCAGCCGACAAGAAGACCGGCGGCGCGCCGAAGGGAGGCAAGTAAATCATGGCGGAGACAGTCATCCTGCATGAGGCGAAGGCCATCCAGCGTGGCACGCGCCAGTCGCCCTACAAGGTGCGCCTGGTTGTCGACCAGATCCGTGGCAAGAGCGTGAACGAAGCGCTCGCGCTGCTGCAGTTCTCGAAGAAGCACGCGTCGAAGGAGATCAAGAAGGTCCTCGACTCGGCGGTGGCGAATGCGGAGTATGCGAGCCGTGAGAGCCGGACGCCGGTCGATGTCGACCAGCTCGTGATCACCCGCGCGGTGGTGAATGAAGGACCGAAGTTGAAGCGCTTCACGCCAGCGGCGATGGGGCGGGCCACGCCGATGATCAAGCGGACGAGCCACATCGAGATCACGGTGACTGAGCGGGGGACGCGCTAATGGGTCAGAAGACCAATCCGATCGGCTTTCGTCTTGGCGTGTCCAAGACGTGGCGGTCGACGTGGTATGCGAACCGGGACTACCCGCAGCTGCTGAAGGAAGACGCGTTGCTGCGGAAGTACCTGCACAAGCGCCTCGAGCATGCGGCGCTGTCCGACATCCGCATCGAGCGGAAGCCGGGCAAGGCGACGGTGACGCTGCACACGGGCCGTCCAGGCGTCGTGATCGGCAAGAAGGGCGCGGAAGTCGACAAGCTGCGCGATGAGCTGGCTCAGCTCACGGGCAAGGAAATCGGCATCAACGTCGAGGAAATCAAGCGTCCCGAGCTCGACGCGCAGTTGGTCGGCGACAACGTCGCGAACCAGCTCGCGCAGCGCATCTCGTTCCGTCGCGCCATGAAGCGTGCGGTGCAGAGCGCGATGCGGATGGGCGCGCAGGGCATCAAGATCAAGTGCAGCGGTCGTCTGGGCGGTGCGGAAATCGCGCGCGTCGAAGGCTACAACGAGGGGCGCACTCCGCTCCACACGCTGCGCGCCGACATCGACTACGCGCAGTCAACCGCGAAGACCACCTTTGGCACCATCGGTATCAAGGTCTGGATCTACAAGGGCGAAGTGGTGGAAGATCGGCGTGGCAAGACCTACTCGACCGGCGCGTGAGGGGTACTGACCAATGCTGAGTCCTAAGCGGATCAAGTTCCGCAAGATGTTCAAGGGGCGGACGACAGGTGTCGCTCGCCGTGGCAATACGGTGGCCTTCGGCCACTTCGGGCTGCAGTCGCTCGAGCCGGGCTGGATTTCCAACCGGCAGATCGAGGCAGCGCGTATCGCGATGACGCGCTTCATCAAGCGTGGCGGCAAGGTCTGGATTCGTATCTTCCCGGACAAGCCGATCACCAAGAAGCCGGCGGAAACGCGCATGGGTAAGGGCAAGGGATCGCCGGAAGGATGGGTGGCTGTGGTCAAGCCTGGCCGCATGCTGTTCGAGCTCGAGGGAGTGACGCGTGAGACCGCCGAACGGGCGCTCGCGTTGGCATCGGCCAAGCTCTCCGTGAAGACGAAGTTCGTCGTGCGTGAGGAGGCGCATACCGATGCTGGCGAGTGAAATTCAGGAATTGACCGTTGACGCGATCCAGCAGCGGATCGCCGAACTGCAGGAAGAGCGGTTCCGTTTGCGCTTCCGTGGTGCGACCGAACAGCTGGAGAATCCGCTGCGCAAGCGCGCGATTCGTCGCGATGTGGCCCGACTCATGACTGTGCTGCGTCAGCGGCAGGGTAAGTAAGGAGATATATGGCAGAGACTCAGCAGTCCTCAGCCGCGAACACGCGCCTGGCCCGGAAGATCCGGACCGGCGTGGTGACGAGCGACAAGATGGACAAGACGGTGGTCGTCACGATCGAGCGTCGTGTGCCGCATCCGCAGTACGGCAAGATGATGACGCTCACGAAGACCGTGAAGGCGCACGACGAGGAGAATTCGGCGAAGCAGGGTGATACGGTACGCGTCATGGAGACGCGACCGCTCTCGAAGACCAAGCGTTGGCGGGTCGTCGAGATCGTCGAGCGCGCGCGCTGACCGGGGGCGACGACAATGATCCAACAGGAATCAGTGGTAAAGGTCGCGGATAACTCGGGGGCCAAGAAAGCCCTCGTCATCCGCGTGCTGGGCGGCTCGGCCCGCCGTTACGCCGGCCTTGGCGACAAGGTCATCGTGGCGGTCAAGGACGCGCTCCCGAATGGCACGGTGAAGAAGTCCGATGTGGCCAAGGCGGTCGTCGTGCGCACGGTCAAGGAGACCCGACGCAAGGACGGCACGTACATCCGCTTCGACGAAAACGCCGTCGTGATCATCAACGATGCCGGAGAGCCGCGCGGCACGCGCATCTTCGGCCCAGTGGCGCGCGAACTTCGTGAAAAGAAGTACACGAAGATCGTTTCGCTGGCGCCTGAGGTGCTCTAAGCCATGCGCATTCTCAAGTATCGGAAGACCGAAGGACAGAAGCTGCGCAAGCGGCACGCTGGTAACACCGTCCGCGTGGTCACCAAGATCACGAAGGGCGACACGGTCCAGGTGATGCGGGGCAGCGACAAGGGGAAGACGGGCAAGGTCATGCGCGTGTTCCTGAAGACGGGCCGCGTGCTCGTCGAGGGCATCAACATCGTCAAGCGCCACACGCGCGCGACGCGCCCTGAAGAAACGGGCGGCATCATCGAGAAGCCGGCGCCAGTCGCGCTGTCGAACGTGATGCTGATCGATCCGAAGACGGGCAAGGCGACGCGCATCCGTGCGCGGATCGACACTGACGGCACGAAGGAGCGGGTGAGCGTGAAGAGCGGGGATGTCATCCCGCGTACACGCTGACCGCGAGGAGATAGAGAATGGCGACGAAGGAGAAGGGCGCGAAGGGCGGCAAGAACGCTGCCCCGGCGGCCAAGGGCGGCAAGGGCGGAGCGCCCGCCGGCGGGAAGGGTGGCAAGCAGGGTGGTGCCAGCAAGAGCTCGAAGGGTGCGGAAAACAGCCGTCGCAACGCCGAGAAGGCCGCGCGCGGACCGCACACCGGCGCGGCGCTGGCCCCCATCGAGCCACGCCTCAAGCGGTTCTATGTGGCCACGGTGCGTGATCGCCTGGCCAAGCAGTTCAGCCTCGAAAACGTGCACGAGATCCCGACGCTCGAGAAGATCGTGATCAACTGCGGCGTGGGCGAAGCGATCAAGACGCCGAAGGTGCTCGATTCGGTCTGCGAGGAATTGGAACTGATCACCGGCCAGAAGCCGATCCGTCGGAAGGCGAAGAAGTCGATCGCCAACTACGGCTTGCGCGAAGGCCAGGAGATCGGTGCCCAGGTGACGATGCGCGGCGCCCGGATGTGGGAATTCCTCGATCGGTTCGTGACGATCTCGATCCCCCGTATCCGTGACTTCCGTGGACTCGGCACCCGCGCCTTCGACGGCCGTGGCAACTACTCGCTGGGCGTCAAGGAACAGATGATCTTCCCGGAGATCAACTACGACATGGTGGAGCACGTGCACGGCATGGACATCACGTTCGTGACGTCGTCGACCAAGGACGATCAGGCACTGGCGCTGCTGCGTGAACTGGGGATGCCGTTCAAGGGCGAGTCTCCGAACATTCCCCCGCTGACCTGAGTTCTGAGACATGGCAAAGACCAGCAAGGTCGTTCGCAACGCCCAGCGCAAGGCGCTGATCGTGAAGTACGCTGCCAAGCGTGCTGAGCTGAAGAAGGTTATTCTTGATCCGAAGACTGATCCGGATGCACGGGACGCCGCCTACGAAAAGCTGCGTAACCTGCCCCGCGATTCGTCGGCGACGCGGTACCGCAACCGGTGCGAGTTGACCGGTCGGCCGCGTGGGTTCGTGCGCCAGTTCGGGCTCGGCCGTAACAAGTTCCGGGAGCTGGCCCTCAACGGCTTCCTTCCCGGCGTGACAAAGGCGAGCTGGTAAGTCCAGTTCGTCGCAGTCTTTTCTTTTTCCAGTCCTCACGTCCCGTCTGACGGGACACGAAGGGCGCACAGGACCCATTCATGAGCATGACAGATCCGATCGCCGACATGCTGACGCGGTTGCGCAACGCCATTGGCGCGCGCCACCGTCGAGTCGACATGCCGTCGTCGAAGTTGAAGGTGCAGGTTGCCCGCATCCTCAAGGAGTCGAGCTACATCACGGACTACCGTGTGATCGACACCGAGGAAGGCCGCAAGCTGCTGCGCGTGATCCTCAAGTACGCTCCCGGCGGTCAGCCGGTCATTCGCGAATTGAAGCGCATCTCGACGCCAGGCCTGCGGAAGTACGTGGGCGTGACGGAGATTCCGCGCGTGCGCAACGGGTTGGGCATGGCCATTGTCAGCACCAGCAAGGGCCTGATGTCCGACCGCGAAGCGCGTCGCGCCAACACTGGTGGCGAGCTCCTCGCCATCGTGTACTAAGGAGAGATTGCGATGTCGCGAATTGGAAAGAAGCCGATCGACGTGCCGGCTGGCGTGACGGTGACGCTCGAGGGACGCAACGTGACGGTGAAGGGCCCGCGTGGGACGCTCTCGCGCTCCCTGCCGCCGATCGTCACGGTGAAGGTGGAAGGCAGCGTGATCAATGTCGTTCGTCCGAATGACGAAACGGCCTCGAAGGCGATGCACGGCCTGACCCGGACGCTGGTGGCCAACATGGTCGACGGCGTGACGAAGGGGTTCCAGAAGAACCTCGATATCGTCGGTGTCGGCTACAAGGCAGAGAACAAGCCCTACGGCTTGTTGATGTCGCTTGGCTACAGCCATCAGATCGAGGTGAAGGCACCGGAGGGCATCAAGTTGAATGCCCCGACGCCGACGTCGATCGTGGTGGATGGCGCGAACAAGGAAGTCGTTGGCCAGGTCGCCGCGGAAATCCGCAGCCTGCGTCCGCCCGAGCCGTACAAGGGCAAGGGCGTCAAGTATCAGGGTGAAGTCATTCGCCGTAAGGCGGGTAAGGCCGGGGGTAAGTAATGCCGAAGATGCGGATTCCGAAGACGCGCCAGGATTTGCGCGCCCGTCGTCACCTGCGCGTTCGCAAGAACGTGGCAGGCACGCCGGAACGGCCCCGGTTGGTTGTGTTCCGGTCGCTGAAGCACATCACGGCGCAGATCGTGGACGACACGACCGGCCGGACGATGATGACCGTCACCAGCGTCAAGCTCGAAGGCAAGAAGAGCGAGAAGTCGGTGCAGGTCGGCAAGATGATCGCCGAAAAGGCGAAGGCAGCGGGCGTGTCGAAGGTCGTCTTCGACCGTGCAGGCTACAAGTACCATGGCCGCGTGAAGGCGGTCGCCGACGGCGCCCGCGAAGGCGGCCTGGAGTTCTGATATGGCAGATCAGCCGAACGTAACTGCGCCGTCGAGTGAGACGTCGCGCCCCGCAGGCCGTGGCCCGGGTGGTGGTGGTGGAGCCCGTGGTGGTCGTGGGGGCGGTGGTGGTGGTCGTGGGGGCGGAGCAGGTCGCGGCGGTCCTGGCGGCGGAGGCCCTGGTGGTCCCGGCGGCAACCGTGGCGGTCGCGATGGTGGCCCCGGTGGCAATCGTGAAGGCCGTGGTCGCGGCGGTGATAACCGCGGTGGCGAGCGCGAGCAGTCCGATCTGGTCGAGAACGTGGTTGCGATCAACCGCGTCGCCAAGGTCGTGAAGGGTGGTCGTCGCTTCTCGTTCAACGCCCTCGTGGCCGTTGGCGACGGGAAGGGCAAGGTCGGGTATGCGACCGGAAAGGCGAATGAAGTGTCAGAGGCGGTCCGTAAGGCCGTCGAAGGCGCCAAGCGCAACATGGTGAGCGTGCCGCTGACCGGCGCCACGATCCCGCACGAAGTCCTCGGCAAGCACGGCGCAGGCAAGGTGTTGATGAAGCCTGCTGCTCCGGGTGCCGGTGTGATCGCAGGTGGTGCCGTCCGCGCAGTGTTCGAGTGCGTCGGTATCCAGGATATCCTTACCAAGAGCCTTGGCAGCACCAACCCGCACAATCTCGTGCGCGCGGTGATGGCCGGCCTGGCGGAGCTGGTGACGGTTGACCAGATCGCGCGTGAGCGCGGTATTGAAGTCAGCTCGATTCAGTACCTGAGCCGGGCCAAGTCGAAGGAGGTTGCATAATGCCGCGCGAGTTTTTCTGGAGTCCGACCAAGGGCCCGAAGAAGACGCCGAAGACCCTGCCGATGACCACCGGCAAGCTGCGCATCAAGCAGGTGCGCAGCGGGATCGGTCACCCGCAGGTCCAGAAGGCGACGCTCGAGGCCTTGGGCCTCAAGCATCATCAGGATGAAGTAATCCAGCAGGACAGTCCGTCCTTGCGTGGGCAGATCAAGCGGGTGCGTCACTTGCTTGAAGTGACCCCGGTCGCGGAGTAACGGAGCCATGAGCGAGACCATCGAAAAGCTGGGCCTGCACAACCTGGTGCCAGCACCAGGTTCGCACCGCAACCGGAAGCGTATCGGTCGCGGCCCGGGCTCCGGCACGGGCAAGACGGCAGGTAAGGGACACAAGGGTCAGAAGGCACGCGCGGGCCATCACGGCCCGGGCGGCGGCAAGCCGCACTTCGAAGGCGGTCAGATGCCGTTGACCCGTCGTATTCCGAAGCGTGGCTTCACCAACCCGTTCAGCATCGTCAACCAGATCGTTCGTCTGGATGAACTGACAAAGGTGACGGGGACCGAAGTGACGACGGAGACGTTGTTGGCAGCAGGGCTGGTGAACGTGAACAAGGGTCCGGCCAAGCTGCTCGGTAACGGCGAAGTCACCGGCGCGTTCACGGTGCGTGGCGTGAAGGTGAGCGCCAGCGCCAAGGCGAAGATCGAGGCGGCCGGCGGTCGCGTCGAGGAGTAAGGGATGGCACAGGCCTCCGCGACGGATACCGTCGCGAATATTTATCGCACGCCCGAGCTGTGGCAGAAGATCACGTTCACGTTCATCTGCCTCGTGCTCTACCGTGTTGGCGCGCACATCACCGCCCCAGGCGTGGATGTGCTGGCCATCACGGCGTATTTCCAGAACCAGGGTAACGGCGGCGGAATTCTGGGCCTGTATGACCTGTTTTCCGGTGGTGGCCTGAGCCGGGCGACCGTGTTCGCGCTGGGCATCATGC
Organism: uncultured Gemmatimonadaceae bacterium; assembly: GCA_963740355.1. Lineage (GTDB taxonomy): Bacteria > Gemmatimonadota > Gemmatimonadetes > Gemmatimonadales > Gemmatimonadaceae > JACMLX01. Next base: position 1,073,282 of record CAVUDW010000003.1, on the reverse strand, counting down.
CGTACATCTCGGCCTCCATCTTCGTGCAGATCGCTGGTGCAGTGCTGCCGCAGGTGGACAAGCTGCAGAAGGACGAAGAAGGCCGGAAGAAGCTGACGCAGTGGACGCGCTACGCGACGGTGTTCCTCGCCGTCATTCAGGGCTGGGGCTTCGGCCTGTTCACGGAATCGCTTGGCGGTGCCGTGGCCAATCCTGGGTTTGCGTTCAAGCTCCAGATGACGCTGTTCCTGACGACGGGTGCAATGTTCGTGATGTGGCTTGGTGAGCAGATCACGGAGCGTGGACTCGGCAATGGCGCGTCGTTGATCATCTTCTTCTCGATCGTCGAACGCTTCTGGCCGGGCATCTTCCAGACGTTCAGCTTCCTCAGCAGTGGCGCCATCGGTCCGCTCCAGATCCTGGTGCTCGGCGTGGTGATGCTGGCGGTGGTGGCTGGTGTGGTCGCAATCACGATGGCGGCACGCCGCATCCTGATCCAGATCCCGCAGCGGACGGTGAGTCGAGGTCGGATGCGGCAGGAAGCGCGAAACTTCATCCCGCTGCGCCTGAATTCGGCCGGCGTGATGCCGATCATCTTCGCGCAGTCGGTGATCGTGGTGCCAAGTGCCATCGCACAGTTCAGCGGCAACGAGAACCTGAAGACCTTCGCCGAGTTCTTCTCGCCGGGTACGTGGCTGTACTTCGTGCTCAGCGCCGTGTTGATCCTGTTCTTCACCTACTTCTACACGTCGATCATCTTCAATCCGATCGACCTGTCCGAGAACCTGAAGAAGCAGGGCGGTTTCGTCCCGGGCATCAAGCCTGGCGCCAAGACCGCTGAATACATCGATCAGGTCGTGAGCCGCATTACGCTGCCAGGTGCACTTTTCCTGACTATCATCGCGCTGCTCCCGCAGTTGATTGCCAAGTGGATCAACGTCCCGTTCAGCTTCGGTGGTACCAGCCTGCTGATCGTCGTTGGTGTGGCATTGGACACGATGGCGCAGATGCAGCAGCATCTCTTGCTGCGCCAGTACGATGGCTTCATGAAGAAGGGCAAGGTTCGCTATCGCGGACGGCAGGCAACCGGCGGTCTCTGACCGCCGGAAGTCCCGCCGGGTCGCCTGACTCGCGGTTCTTCGGCACTACTCCGGACACCCCGCTCGCACATGGTTATCGTCCTCTTCGGCAAACCCGGGGCGGGAAAAGGCACTCAGGCGCCGCGGCTCGCCGCGGCGCTTGACGTTCCGATCCTTGCTACCGGCGAAGCCTTGCGTGCCGCGCTTCGCGCTGGCACTCCCATGGGTCTGGCCGCCAAGGCCTTCATGGACCGTGGTGATCTCGTCGCAGACGATGTCATCCTTGGCATCATCAAGGAAACGTTGTCGCAGCCGGCCTATACCAAGGGCGCGGTGCTCGATGGCGTCGTGCGCACGGTGCCGCAGGCAGCCGGGTTGGAGAAGGTGCTGGCCGACCTCGGGCGTTCGCTCGATGCCGTGCTGGTCTTCGACATCCCGGACGATGAAATCATCAGCCGGATCAGCAGCCGCCTCACCTGCGACAAGTGCAGCGCACCGTTCACCGGGCGTGAGCCCGGCGAATCGTGTGATGTGGCCGGATGCGTCAGCGGCCAGGGCGGTGGCGTTCTTGTCCGCCGCAAGGATGATGATCCGGAAGCAGTCAAGACGCGTCTCGACGCCTACCGGAAGTCCACTGAGCCGGTGCTCGCCTGGTATGAGCAGAATGGTGACCGTATCGCCACGATCGATGCCGTCGGCGCGATCGATGAGATCACGGGACGCGCGCGACTCGCGCTGGGCCTGTGATCCAGCTCAAGTCGGCACGTGAGATCGACACGATGGCGCGCGGTGGGAGAATTCTCGCCGCGACCCATGATCATGTGCGTGCCGCAATTCGTCCCGGCGTCAGTACGCAGCAGCTGGACGCGCTGGCGGAGGAGTTCATCCGCAGCCACGCCGGCGCGACGCCAGCGTTCAAGGGCTTGTACGGGTTTCCTGGATCGGTCTGCCTCAGCATCAACGAGGAGATCGTGCATGGAATTCCGTCGCCGAAGCGCATCCTGAAGGAAGGTGACATCCTTTCCGTCGACATCGGCGTGAAATTCGAAGGGATGTTCACCGATGCGGCGCAGACGCATCCCGTGGGACAGATCAGCGAACTCCATCAGCGTTTGCTGGACGTCACCAAGGTGTCGCTGCAGGCTGCGATCGACGTCTCGGTGCTCGGCAATCACATCGGCGACATCGGGCACGCGGTGCAGACCGTCGTCGAGGCGGCTGGATTCTCGGTCGTCCGTGAGCTGGTCGGCCACGGCGTCGGCTTCGTGCCGCACGAGGAGTTGCAGGTCCCGAACTACGGCAAGCCCAAGCGCGGGACAAAGCTCATGGCGGGCATGACGCTGGCCATCGAACCGATGGTGAACATTGGCACGGCAGCGATCCGCACCCTGAGCGACAAGTGGACGATGGTGACCGCCGACGCCAAGTGGTCAGCCCACTTCGAGCACACCGTCGCCATCACCGCCAACGGCCCCCGCATCCTCACGAACATCGATTCGTAGGGCCGCCCGCGTTCCGGTGACAATTCCGGTGACAGTGCACTCATTTCGCTGGTAATCCGGTGACAGTGCACCCATTTCGCTGGGCGGGGTACTCGACAATCCGGGGCCCCGCCGACAGACTGCGTGCAGGAGGATCAGCATGCCGCGAATTCAGCCAGCCATACTCATCGCACTGACGGTTGCCGGCCTGAGCGGTTGCCTTCGCCAGTTCGCGCCTGCGCCGTTTGGCACACCGCTCGATGAAGTTTGCGATCCGCGCAACGGCACGCTCAACGGTGCCACGGAGACCTTCACACTCGGCCCCGCCACCGTACCGGTGCTCCGCGGCTGGTCGACGAACTACACCACGCCGCAGGACCTCGAGCTGAAGCGTATCGACGCCGACCTGAATGTCTGGCGCGGCGCTCGCTTCGTGTTCCCCAGCACGGCGCCGCAGAACGCGATCCGCTGCCGCATCACACGTGGCGACACCACGATCAGCATTCAGGCTGAGCGCCTGAACGGCTTTTCGTATCGCGTCGACGTGTCGTGGGCGCCGCTCATCCAGGGGCAATTCTTCTACATGCAGCTGCAAACGCGCTATGTGGAGCACCTGAAGCAGATGCGCGGCATCATCGAGGGAGTGCGGTTCTCGGTGGATTCACTGAGCGCAAAGAAGTAGGCGTGGCAGTCTGGATGGGTGGGGACGGGCGGGCATGCAGGATCACATAACGCGGGAATTCTCGGAGGCGCGATGACACGGAATCTTTCGATGTCGCTGGCAGTGGTGGCCCTGGTAGCTGCGGCCTGTGCTCGACCGAACATCCCGCCTGCTATCGTCGGCGTTGGTGCGCGTGACATCGACATCCCCTGTGATCCGAGCAACGCGACCTTCGACGTGCCGGTGCGCATGACACCGTTCGGCCCTGCGGAATTCCCGGTGCCCGAGAAGTGGATCCCGCAGTTCAACTCGCTGAACGATCTCGACTTCGACCTCCGTCGCACCGGCGCCGAACTGAATGTCTGGAAGGGCGGGGCGTTCGTCTTCAAGCCCGTGCTGCCGCTCAACTCATCGCAGTGCGAGATCTCGCGCGGCGACACCACCATCACGATCAGCACCACGATGCTGGTCGATGGCATCCGCCGCTATCGCGTGGATGTGAGCTGGTCACCGACCTTCGAGGGGCAGCATCTGTACATGCAGCTGCAGACGCGCTTCCCGGAGCACTTGAAGCAGATCCGTGGCGTGATCGAGGGCGTCCGTTTCCCCGAGCAGACCGCGTCCAAGCGCTGAGCCGAACCGAAGCCAGAGGCCATTCCCACAAGACTCGACGACGTTCGCGGAAAGCGGACGCCGGCTACTCGAGCACTCCGTGAGCTCCGTGGCCTCCCCCTCATTGCTGTTTCTTCGCTCGCGCTGGGCAGAAAGGTGCTTCGCGAAAGATCGCAAACTGCATTGGGGGGGAGGCCACGGAGCTCACGGAGTGCTCCATGTGCAATCGATCGTGCTTCGCCCGCATTTGTTTCCTTTTTTACTATCCCGCGACGTGTTTCACCGCGGTGCGCGCTTGAGCGAGCAAGCCCTCGGCGCGGTGCGTGAGCGACTTGGCTTCGTTGTGTGCGGCGTGTGACAGCGTCTGATCCGCAAGCATCGCGAGGTTGCCGCGCAGGAGGCCGAGTGCGGCGGTGATGGCGGCGTGGGCGATGGTGGCGCCGGCCCAGGCGTCGGGGGCCGTCACGTTGTCTCCAGCCTGCGCCGCCTCGACCGCCAATGCGAGCACGTCGGCGGCGAGGCGGGCGATTCGCAACGGTACTTCGCTGGCACCCATCAGCGCGGCATCAACCGCGCGGAATCCGTCGGGCATGCCACCGCTGGTGCGCGCGAGCGTACGACGCGCCGCAATCACCTGTTGCCACGCGGCCGCGTCATCACGGGCAGCGGTGTGCAGATGGCGCTCGAGCATGCTGGCTGTCGCGACCACGCGCTGCATCGACTCGACAGACGGGCTCTTGCTGCGCGCAACATGCACGCCAGCCGCCAGCCGCACCGTGGCGGACGCGAGGATGGCCGCCAGTGCCGACGCGGTGCCGCTGGCTTCGGGAAGGTCGAGCGCCGCGATGGCCTGCGCGGTGTGCGAGAGATCATCGGCCGGACGCGTTTCGGCGATGCGGTATTCGAGCGAGACGGAGTCGCGCGCATCGCGAAGCATGATGCGGCTGGCGAATGCCTGCTCGATGGTGTGTTGGGGTACCAGCCCGATGATCTCGCTGTGCGTGACCTCGATGCCGCGTGTCGCCGCCGCTGCCGCGACGGCATCGAACGCCTCGTGCAGCGCGACAGCATCGAGATCGGTGACGTTCATCGAGACTTGCGCCTGTCCATCGACGACGAGGCCGAGCGCCTTCAGTCCCGGCAGGCCGCCATTTGCGGCGCGCAGCTCCGCCGCGATCGCTTTCGCCTGTGACAGGTGCGCCGCATGGCCAACGAAGACGTTGAACGCACCAAGGAAGTGGCGGGCGCCAATGGCGACGGCGCCGGCGGTTGGGTGCAGGTGTGCCGGGCCTGCGTCCGGAGGACGTGTGGACCCGATTGTCTGTTCCAAGGCAGTGGTGCCGCCGTGCCGCACGTCGGCCAGGTTGCGATACTGCGGGCGCTGCGCGGCCTGATCGTAGAGGTAGACGGGAATCTGCAGCTCGGCGCCCACGCGGTCCGCCAGTTCACGGGCCGCGCGGATGCAGTCGTCCATCGTCGTACCGTCGAGCGGCACGAACGGCACCACGTCGGCTGCGCCGATCCGCGGGTGCACACCGCTGTGCTGCGACAAGTCGATGCGGTCGCGCGCCGTCCGAATGGCGGCGAACGCCGCCGCGACGATGTCATGTGGCTCGGCGACGAAGGTGATCACGGCACGGTTGTGCCACGCATCGAGGGAGCGATCCAGCACTCGCCCGCGCGCTGCCGTGATTGCCGCTGCGATCGCATCGATCACCGCGGGATCACGTCCCTCGCTGAAGTTCGGAACACACTCGATCAGTGCCATCGTGTGCGCCTCAGGCCAGGGTCGACAGAAGCCACGTGTGCATGGCCGGGTTGCCGGCGACGTAGCCTGAAAACGCGGGCACCGACGGCGTGCCATCGAAGTCGGTGACCATCCCGCCGGCTTCGCGCACCAGTAGGATGCCAGCCGCCACGTCCCACGGTGCGAGGCGAAGCTCCCAGAACCCATCCACGCGACCGCAGGCTACGTGCGCCAGGTCGATCGCCGCCGCGCCGGCGCGGCGTATCCCGCTCGTCTCGGCCAGCACGCGTGGCAATTGATAGAGGTAGCGTGCGATCTGCTCGGGTTTGCGGAATGGCACGCCGGTCGCAATCAACGACAGCGCTGGATCGGTGATGCCGCTGACCCGGATCGGGTGCCCATCGCGGAATGCGCCGCCGTTGCGCACCGCGGTGTAGCACTCGTTGCGCGGCACATCCACGACGCAGGCCGCCACCAGCTCTCCGTCGATCAATGCGCCGATCGAGACCGCGTAGGCCGGGAAACCGTGCAGATAGTTGGTGGTGCCGTCGAGCGGGTCCACGATGAAGGTGAGGCCGGCGGCGACCAGCGTCCCGGGCGCGCTTTCTTCGCCGATGAAGGTCACGTCGCGGCCTGGTGGTGCAAGCGCGGCCCGGATCAGCTCCTCCGTGCCGCGATCCACCGCGCTGACGAAGTCACTTTCGCCCTTGATATCCCAGCTCAGGGCGTCGCGGCCTTCGTCCTGACTGCGGATGAAGGAGGCAGCGGCCTGTGCGACTCTCTCGATCTCGCGGAGGATTTCGCGGTCGGCGGCGGTGGGCTGCGGGGCGGTGTGTCGCTGCTCAGGGCGGTCTGTCATTAGCTTGGCGGAATGTCTCGAATCTTCAGCGGAATCCAGCCTTCGGGCGAGCTGCACATCGGCAACTACCTCGGGGCCGTGCAGAACTGGGTCCGGCTGCAGGAAGGCCGCGACGCAACCTTCTACTGCGTCGTGGACCTTCACGCACTGACAGGAAACTACGAGCCTGCCGATCTTCGGCGACGTCGCCACGAAATGGCGGTCTCCTTGCTGGCCGCCGGGCTCGATCCGGAGCGGTGCACGCTTTTCTTCCAGAGCGCGGTGCCACAGCATGCCGAGCTGGCGTGGATCTTCAACACCGTGACGCCGCTGGGTGAGCTGGAGCGGCAGACGCAGTACAAGGACAAGAGCAGCCGACAGGAGAGCGTGATCACCGGTGTGCTCACGTATCCCGTGTTGCAGGCCGCCGACATCCTGTTGTACCACGCCACCCGGGTGCCCGTCGGCGAAGACCAGGTACAGCACCTGGAGCTCAGCCGCGAGATCGCGCGGCGCTGGAACGGGCGCTTCGCGGCCGATGCGCCGTACTTCCCCGAGCCGCAGCCGCTCCTCACGCCGGTGCGCCGCCTGATGGGACTGGACGGGCAGGCCAAGATGTCGAAGTCGATCGGCAACACCATCGGGCTGCTCGAGACGCGCGAGCAGATCTGGGAGAAGCTCCGGCCGGCGATGACCGATCCGGCACGCGTGCGGAAGACCGACCCAGGCAATCCAGACGTCTGCAACATCTACTCGTTGCACAAGGCGTTCAGCGACGACGCCACGCAGGCCACCGTCGCGGCGAACTGCCGTGCCGCGTCGTGGGGCTGCATCGAGTGCAAGAAGGTGCTGGCGGAAAGCATGGAGCACGTGCTGGTGCCAATTCGTCGGCGTGCAGCGGAAATCGGTGCTCAGCCGTCGTATGTGACAGAAGTGCTCGAGGATGGCGCAACGCGCGCCCGGACGACGGCACAGGAAACGATGCGTCAGGTGTACGAGCGCATGGGGCTGACTGACTGATGCCACTACCACGTCCTGTGCTTGGCGGCATGCTCGCCGCCGCCGTCACGCCCTTCGACCTCAATGGCACGCTCGATCGCGACGCCGCGCGCCGCAATGTGCGTGCGCTGCTCGACGCGGGGCTGCACGGTGTGCTCCTCGCCGGCTCGACTGGCGAAGCTGCGCTGCTGGACCAGACCGAGCGAGATGGCCTGCTGCAGGCCGTGCGTGACGAAGTACCGTCCTCCCGATTCCTGCTGATGGGTGTGGGCACGGAAAGCACGCGCCACACGATCGCGCGCGCCAAACATGCCGCGACACTCGGCGCCGACGCCGTGCTGGTCGTGGCGCCGCACTACTTCACGGCGCTGATGACGCCCGCCGCACAGCGCGCGCACTACCTGGCCGTTGCCGATGCATCGCCGGCCCCGGTGGTGCTGTATTCCGTGCCTGCCTTCATGCACTACCACCTCGATCCCGATGTGGTCTGCGAGCTGTCGCAGCACGACAACATCATCGGCATCAAGGATTCGAGTGGGAACGCCGAATGGCGCACTGGCTATCTACGGGCCAACAGTGCGACGTTCTCGGTCCTGACGGGCCATGCCCCGTCGCTGTCGCAGGCGTTGAGCGAGGGATGCGCCGGCGCCGTGCTGTCGGCCGCCTGCATTGCGCCGAAGCTGGCCCTCGCCGTGGCGCGTGGCGTTGGTGTCGGGCATCCGGAAGACGCCGCGGACGCACAACAGGGCCTGACGCGCATCGCGACGGAAGTGGCCGGCGTGTACAGTGTGCCGGGGCTGAAGGCCGCCGTGGACGCGGCTGGAATGGTTGGGGGGGCGCCGCGGTCGCCGCTGCTGCCCGTCAGTGACGAGGCACGTGTCGTGATCCGAAAGGTCGTGGCAGAGGTGCTGGCGAACGAGATGTAGGCACGTTGACGTGGATCCAGCCTCTCAGTATCCTCAATTTCGTAGAACCGAAATTCAGGATTCTGAGGGACGATCATGTTTGTTGGCCGCGCCTGCATTCTGCTGCTCTGCCTGCTGGCAGTCTCTGTGCACCGCGTCGGTGCTCAGGCCGGCGGGGCGTTGGCCACGCTGACCGGGCGCGTGCAGAGCGGAGGACGGCCAGTGGCCGACGCCTCGGTCGACGTCGAGGGCGCTGGACGCCGCGGCGCCCGCACCGACTCGGCTGGACGCTTCCGGCTGATGATCCCAGCCGGGCCACATCAGGTCCGCATCCGGGCCATCGGCCACACTGCCGTCACGCACCGCGTGCTGCTGGCGTCAGGCCGCCTCGACTCGCTCAGCGTGACGCTCGTGGCGAGCGCCTCGATGCTCAATACGGTCGTCACCACCGCCACCACGCAGGAACGCTACGTCTCCGACTCCCCCGTGAAGGTGGATGTGGTGACGCCGGCCTTTCTGCAGCGCAATGCTGGCAACAACCTGATGGACAACGTGTCGTTCCTGCCGGGATTGAATCAGCAGGTCGATTGCGGGGTGTGTTTCACCAACAACATCCGCATCAACGGCATGGAAGGCCCATACACCGCCGTGCTGATCGACGGCACGCCGCTCGTGAGCGCGCTGGCCACCGTGTATGGCCTCAACAGCATCGATCCCAGCCTGATCGAGCAGATCGAGATCATCAAGGGCCCCGGCTCGACGCTGTACGGTTCGGAGGCGATGGGTGGCGTGATCAACATCGTGACGAAGGATCCGCGCTTGGCGCCGCGCCTGAGCGTGAACGCGTTCGGCACCAGCAATGGCGAAAGCAGCCTCGCGATCGGAGCCGCATCGAAGCTCGGTGTAGCGCGATCGCTCCTGAGCGTGAACGGCGCCTGGAACTCGCGATTCGTGGACCAGAACGGCGACGGGTTCTCCGATCTGCCGCTGGTGAAGCGGCTGTCGGTGTTCAACAAGTGGTCGATCGGCACCGCCGCCCAGCAGCCGCTGACGATCGCGGCGCGATACTATGTCGAGGACCGCTTCGGCGGCGTGCGTGACTGGACGCGCGCGGACCGCGGCTCATCGCGCGTGTACGGCGAGTCGATCCGGACCAATCGGGCCGAGTTGCTGGGGACGTATCGTGTGGATCCCGGGGTGGCACCGCTGCGGTTTGACCTGTCGGCGAATTGGCACGACCAGGACAGCTACTACGGCCGGCAGCCGTACATGGCGACGCAGACGGTCGCGTTTGCGCAGGGCATCTGGTCACCGACCGCTGGTGCACACTCGCTGCAACTGGGTGCGACCGTGCGTCATCAGCGCTATCGCGATAGCACCGCCGCACAACAGACACGCGAGTCTCGCTTCATCCCCGGTCTGTTCGTGCAGGACGAGTTGCCACTTGGCACACGCACCACGTTGCTGGCCGGGTTGCGGCTCGACCATCATGCGCTGCACGGAGTCATCCCGTCGCCGCGCGTGGCGGTGAAGTGGTCACCCGATCCGCACACGACGGTCCGTGTGAATGCTGCGACCGGGTTCCGCGTGGTGAGCCTCTTCACCGAAGATCATGCGGCACTGACTGGTTCGCGCGCGGTGCGAATCGCGGAGCGGCTCGAGCCCGAGCGCTCGACCTCATTCACGGTCGGCGCCAATCGCGTCTTTGACGTGCAGGGCATCGAGGACGCGCTGACACTCGACATCGACGCATTCTTCACGCGGTTCACGAATCGGATCGTTGGCGACTACGACACCGATCCAGCGCTGATCATCTACGCGAACCTGGACGGATTTGCCGTGACGCGTGGGGCTTCGGTGGCGGCCGGCTATGCCACGCTGCGCAAGCCACTGTTCGCCAACGTCGGCATGACAGTGCAGGATGTGTTCATTCGCGAGCGGGGGGTGCGGCGTGACCTGCCTTTCGCGCCGAATGTGCAGGGTGTGTTCACGCTTGGCTACCGTGTTGATGCGTTGGCGCTGACGATCGACTGGACAGGACGCGTGCAGGGACCAACGCCACTGCCGAAGTTCGACGGGCTTCCATCGCAATCAGGCTGGTTCACCGAGCAGCATGTGCAGGTGTCGAAGCGCCTTGGTCGCGGGCCGGACCTTTACGTGGCGGTGAAGAATCTCTTCAACTATGTGCAGCGAGATCCGATCATCGATCCGGGGAACCCGTTCGGTGATTCATTCGCCACCGAGCGGGTGTACGGGCCGTTGCAGGGGCGGCGACTGTTGCTGGGAGTTCGTCACACGGCGGGACGGTGACATGCGCGGCGTGATCAGGGTCGCCGTCGCGTTTCTGCTCGCCGCAGTACCGCATCGAGTGATTGCGCAACCGATGAATGAGCGCGAACGAGCTGACTTCTCGTGGTCGATGTTTTCGCTGTCAGGTGTACCGGTCTCGCTGGATGCGTTTCGTGGGCGCGTGGTCATCGTGAACAGCTGGGCCACCTGGTGTGAGCCGTGTGTTGCGGAACTGGGCTCCTTCGCGCAGCTGCGCAACGCGGTGTCCGACACGGGCCTGGTGTTCGTGATGGTTGCGCCGCAACGCAAGGAACCGGTGCAAGCGTTCGTCCGTCGACGTCGGCTGACGCTGCCGGTATTTCTCGAGCGCACGCCTGCCCCTGCGGTCTATCGATTCGAGGCCGTGCCAACGACCTGGATCATCGATCGTGACGGGTACATCGCGTTGCGACGGCGCGGTGCGATGCGATGGGATACGCCCGCCATGGAGGCGTTCGTGCGCACGCTATTGGCGCAGACGCCGGCGGGTGAGCACTCGCGGGAGTGAGCGACGCGAGTGCCGTTGCGTGTCTGCGATCCCGCTCTGCTGGGAAACTGCCACGGCGGAGATGCGTACTATTCGCCATGACTCCCGACCTGCTGTTGCTGCTGGCCGCCGTGATTGGCGGCCTTGTCATGATCCCCCTCGGCCTGCCCGGCATCTGGCTCATGATTCTGGCGGGCGTTGGGCATCACCTGCTGGTGGCACCGCCGACGATCGGCTGGCTGACCCTCGGCCTGCTGGTGGTGATTGCGCTCGGTGCTGAGTGGCTCGAGTTCTCTGTCGCGGGTCGCTACACGCAGAAGTACGGCGGTTCGCGCCGCGCCTCATGGGGGGCGATCGCCGGCGGCCTGGTGGGCGCCTTCGTGGGCATTCCTGTCCCGGTCATCGGGTCGGTGATCGGAGCCTTCGCCGGCGCCTTCATCGGCGCGTTGCTCGGCGAGTACTCGTTCGAGAAGAACCACCAGAAGGCGACTAGAGCCGCGACCGGTGCCCTGATCGGCCGGGCGGTGGCGACGGCCATGAAGAGCCTGATTGGGTGCCTGATCGGTATCTGGCTGCTGGTAGCGGCCTGGAGTTGACGTCCCGCCGGAGACAGTGGGCCGTGGGTGCGGGTCGGCGCGGCTTGGCGAAGCGGCCCCCGGGGGCTCGGGAACCGGTCGAGACTCGATTACTTTCACCGCCGAGGGCGGCACACTCCGCCCTGACCCGCACCTGACACTCTGGAGCCCGGAATGGAAGCGATCCTGTCGGCGATGTATGCCTTCGTGAAGGTCTATCTCGTGGTGCCGTCGCTGGTTATGGACGGGATCTATGCGTTGGGACCGGTAGTCGCTCCTGCGATTGGCATGGCGCTGTGCTGCGCCTTTCCGTTCATCGCGCTGCGGGACAAGCCGGACGCCTGAACTGCGGACGGGGGATAGCCTACCCCCGCTGGCAGTCGAGGCGTAGTTTTCGCCAACGCCACGCGCCTATCGCGCGTGGCGTTTTGCGTTGGGTGAATTTCTGTCCGGCGCCTCTGAATCGAGTCTGTTGCGCGCCCCTCGTGCGGCGCGCCAAGGAAGAGATATCCGATGTTCGACGCGTCGCGACGCACGCTGGTGGTAGTCGGCGCCCAATGGGGCGACGAAGGGAAGGGCAAGCTGGTCGACGTGCTCGCGGAGCGAGCCGACTGGGTGGTGCGTTATCAGGGCGGCGCCAATGCCGGCCATACGGTGCACATCGGCGACAAGAAGGTCGTGCTGCACCAGATCCCGAGCGGCATCATGCATCCGGGCGTGCGCTGCGCGATCGGCAATGGTGTGGTGCTGGACCCGGAGAAGCTCTTCGGTGAGATCGACGGGCTCGTCGCCGATGGCATCGACGTCACCGGTCGCCTCTACGTCAGCGAGCGTGCGCACCTGGTGATGCCGTATCACAAGCTGATGGACGGTGCCAGCACGGCCAGCAAGGCGATCGGCACCACCGGTCGCGGCATTGGCCCAACGTACGAAGACAAGGTCGCGCGCCGTGGGGTACGGGTGCTCGACCTGCGCAATCCAGCGCGCCTGCGCACGTTGGTCGAGGCCGGGGTCGCGAATGCGAATGGTCGCCTGGCGATGATGAACTGCGACACGCGCGCCGACGTCGATGACACGATGAAGACGCTGGAGCAGATCGCGCCGCGTTTGCTTGCGCTGTCTGACGACATCAGCCTGCAGATTCATCGCGCGTTGAAGACCGGTGCTGCGGTGTTGCTGGAAGGCGCACAGGGTTCGATGCTCGACATCGATCATGGCACCTACCCGTACGTCACCAGCAGCAACACGACGTCGGGCGGGGCCGCGATCGGCGCAGGCATGGCGCCCACGGCACTGCATGCGATTCTTGGCGTGGTGAAGGCGTACACGACCCGCGTCGGCGCCGGCCCGCTGCCGACGGAATTCGTCGAGCCGATGCAGACCCAGATGCGCACCCTCGGCAACGAGTTCGGCGCCACGACCGGTCGCCCGCGCCGCTGTGGCTGGTTCGATGCGGTGGTGGTGCGGTTCGCCGCGCGCATCAACGGCTTGACGGACCTCGCGGTCACGAAGCTCGATGTGCTCGACACCCTCGACAAGGTCGCGATCTGCACCGGCTACAAGATCGACGGTGAAGTGCAGACCGAGTTCCCCGCGGACCTCGCGCTTCTCGAGAATGCCGAGCCGGTGTACGAGTGGTATGACGGCTGGAAGCAGTCGACTGCCGATTGCCGCTCGCTGGATGCGCTGCCGCCGGCTGCGCGCATCTATCTCGACCGGATCGAGGAACTCTGCGAGACCCGAATCACGTATGTCAGTGTGGGGACGCGGCGTGATCAGATGATTGGAATGGAAGCCGGGGTGGCGTAATGGAGGAGGCAGTCGGAGCGGTGGTGATCGGCGGTGGCCCGTGTGGGCTGGCAGCGTCCATCGCGCTGCAGCGTGCTGGAATCACCAACATCATCATCGAGCGTGATTGCCTAGTGAGCGGCATCGCTTCGTACCCGACCGAGATGTCGTTCTTCTCGACGGCCGAGAAGATCTCGATCGGTGGCGTGCCATTCAGCATCCCGACCGCCAAGCCAACGCGTCGGGATGCGCTGGCCTACTACCGCACGGTGGCGCAGTATCACGGCGTCAAGATCCACCAGTACGAAACGGTGGACGAGCTCGAGATGCTTTGCGCCGATCGGTGGCGGGTGCGTTCGCGCACCCGCGCCGGTGATTTCCGAAACACCGAGGCTACCGCTGTCGTGATGGCCACGGGCTATTTCGGTTTGCCCAACCGGCTCGGCGTGCCGGGTGAGATCCAGCCGCATGTGCACTACCGATTCATGGAAGGGCACATGGGCTACGACCAGGACGTGGTCGTGGTGGGTGGTGCCAATTCAGCGGTTGATGCGGCGCTGGAGCTCTTTCGCGCCGGTGCGCGAGTGACGCTGGTGCACTTCGATGCCGAGTTGGACCCGAAGGTGAAACCGTGGGTGCGGCCGGATATCGAAGGGCGAATCAAGGATGGTGCGATCACCGCAATGTTCAATTCGCGCGTGGTCGAGATTGGCGGCGACTGGGTTGATGTCGAGTCGGAGGGTGTGCGCACTCGCGTCGCGGCGCAGCATGTGTTCACGATGCTCGGTTACATGCCGGAGACGGCCTTGCTGCGACAGGTCGGCGCGCCGATCGATCCCGAGACCGGCATTCCGACGCACAACCCGGCCACGATGGAAACGACGCTACCGGGGCTGTTCCTGGCGGGGGTACTGGCGTCGGGCTTCGATGCCAACAAGACGTTCATCGAGAATGGCCGCTTCCACGGCGACCTGATCGCCGCGCGGATCGTGGAGCGCATGACGCAGACTGCAGGTGTCTGAGCCGCTTCCGCGAGACACGACCTCGCGCCGTGCGTTCCTTGGTACGGCGGGAAGTTGCGCCGCCCATCTCGCACTGGCTGCGACATTTGCACCCGCCGCGCTGCGTGCAGCGTGGACTGCGCCGTCGTTCGGCACCGTGGTGGCGCGTGAACCGTGGGGCAAGCTGGAACGAGTTGCCGACGGCGTGTGGGCACTGATCTCTGCGCCCCTCAGCGGCGATCGTACGACGCTCTCGAACGGCGGCATCATCGCCGGCCGCAACGGTGTGATGGCGATCGAGGGCCTGTTCACCTCGCAGGGAGCGCGGTGGATGGCATCGCAGGCACGCCAGCTGACGGGCCGCTGGCCGACGCACGTCGTGCTGACGCACTACCATGCCGATCATGCCAATGGTGTCGACGGATACATCGCCGAGGGATTCCCGACACGCGTGCTGACGACCGCCGCAACGCGTGACCAGGTGCTGGCGAAGAACACGCCACTGGTCGATTCGCGGACCGCAGCCTTGAAGGATGTCGTCGAGTTGTCGCCCACATCGGAGACGATCGTCGACCTCGGGGGGCGACGCGTGCGCATCGTGCCGCGCTCGGGGCACACGTCGAGTGATGTGAGCATCGAGCTGGATGATCCGAGCCTCGTGTTCACCGGTGACCTGGTCTGGAACGCGATGATCCCGAATTTCGTCGATGCGCTGCCAACGGTGTTGGCGAAGCAGGTTCGCGCATTGAAGCGTGATCGCAGCACGGTGTATGTGCCGGGGCATGGCGCCGTGGCGGATGCAGCGGCGATCGATCGGTATCTGGCGGTGCTGGGCGAGATCGAGATGACAGCACGTGCGGCGCATTCCGCTGGAACGAGCGCTGCAGCGGCTGGTGGTGCGTTCAAGCTGCCGTCGGCGCTTGGTGAGTGGGCGTTGTTCGGGCCGACGTTCTACGAGCGCGCGTTCGTGGCGTGGAATCGGGAGCTGGGCGCCGCGAAATAGGCTGTGATCAGCGGACGAAGGCGAGTGTCCAGATCACGATGACGGCGCAGCCGCCAGACAGCGTCCTCGCGCCGGGGCGACTGCCGGGTGAGGCAAATTGTGGCGGGATATCTGCGGGGTTTGCATACACCTCGATTCCCCCCAGCTCCAACCCATTCAGGACTTCGTTAAGCATATAGTCGATGCGAACCCCGTCGAGAAATAAGACTGGCGTGCAACCGCCTCTTCCTGTCAGGTTCTTTCGCAGCATAGGCGCCATGGAAAGCGCGCTGCCGAGGTCCGGCGGGCCCCACTTCCGGATCTGCTCCGAGTCGACGAAGTAGCCGAGTCCCTTCGCGCGCCGCGCATAGAAACCAGACGGGTCCGCCCGTCGCGCCACGACATTTACTTCCTCCAGCGTCTGCACGCGTCGCGCGACCTGCAACGTGAGCGGCGTCTCGACATCGGGAAGCAGATCGACCCCGGTGTTCGTCGGCGCAAAGCCAAGGGCAGTGACTTCCACCGACTGGGTCCCGATTGGCAAGCCGCTGATTCGGAAGACGCCACTGGAATCGCTGACCGCCTGCGCTGCTGCAATTCGCACCAGCACACGAGCGCCGACGACTGGGGCGCCATCTTCGTTGACTACGCGCCCCACCAGGCGCGACGACCCTTTGCGAACTGGACCCACGCTTCCGATCTGTGATGTGCTCGGCGCGGCACTATCGGTCTCGCTCATGCCGACATAGAGGTCGCGATGAAGCAGCGGCTTGTCATACGCAAACGTGACTTCGATCCCACCACTCACCAGTCGTGATGTCGTCCAACTGGGATCGGTGAGGTTGCCGCTGATCGCCTGGATCAGCAGCGGAGCATCGGTCGGCACGTTACACGCGATGTATCGACCATCACTGCGGACGGCGACTGTGCGTTGTGCATTGTCGTTGCGCAAGCCACTGTCGCCAACGCTCAACTCACCCCAGCGAACAAGCACCGTCCCGCGACTGATCGCGCGTCCGTCGTTGGCATCGAACACGCGGCCGACCAGTGCGCTGGTCGTACTCCCGCGTCGCGCACCACAGAGGATAGCGGCGAAGGTGTACGCACTCGGCAGCGCGAGGTTGGC
The DNA here is from genome assembly GCA_963740355.1 of uncultured Gemmatimonadaceae bacterium. Classification (GTDB taxonomy): domain Bacteria; phylum Gemmatimonadota; class Gemmatimonadetes; order Gemmatimonadales; family Gemmatimonadaceae; genus JACMLX01. The sequence continues at coordinate 1,056,694 of CAVUDW010000003.1, read as the reverse complement.
TGTCAGTCGTGGCGAGGCCGATCGCACCTCGAGCGTACTGGTCACCGGATCCAACCCAAGCGAGTCCAGCCGCGGGTGCTGGAAGCCGAAGTAGTAGCTGCCTGCGGGAACAGCTGCGATGCTGTAACGGCCGGCCGAATCGCTGCGGGCTGTGAACCCGGCTAACCATGGCGTGCGCGTGGGGACCAACTCCACGGTCGCACCGGCGAAGGGGCGACCGCTGAGGCTGTCCGTGACGATGCCGTGAACCGTCGTCTGCGCCAGCCCTCGCGACGCAGTGACTGCGCACACCGTCAGCAACGGTAGCAAGCGCTTTCGGTAGGCGGCAGGTCGCATGATGCTACTCTCGGCGGTGACGTGACTGCTACAGCTTCACTCCGTGCCTACGACACCGCAAGGCACCTGCGGTCGCGCCTGCATCAAGGCACGTACGCCCGCGTCCACACCAGCACCGTCGCGCACGAACTCCTGCTGGCGTACTGTGGTGGCGCCTCGGTCGGGTTCGCATACACCTCGACAGCACCCACACGGCGGATGGTGACGATGTCGTCGACACCCCCGAGCCCATCGCGCATCGGCAATCCGTCGAGATAGACGGTCGGTGTGCAATTCCCGCGACCGGAGATCCGCGGCCGCGTCGGATTGGCGGTGTCGAAACCGTTGCTGCGCAGTGATGGGGCCGTCTGGAGTGCCTGCGACACACTTTGTGCGCCGCGCTGCTCCATCGTATTGGCGTCGAGGAAGTAGCCCACGCCGCGTGCACGTCGCGCGATGAACCCGCTGCGATCGGCGCCACTGGTGCCGGTCACCTTGACCGCGCCAAGGGTGGCAACCTTGCCCCCGATCCGTACCGTGATCGCGGACTCGCGATTCGGTCGGAAATCGGCCGAGGCCCGTGCCGGCGCGTAGCCGATCGCGGTGACATCCAGGGCGCGCGTGCCGGGCGGAATTCCGCTCGCACGAAAGACACCATTCGTATCCGCGGTCGTCGCGATCGTCGTGCCGTGCACTGCGATGCGCGCACCTGAGACGGGCGTGCCGTCGGCAGCGATCACCCGTCCGCTCAATCGCGCGGCGTTGGCTGCAGCCAGCGTCGAGTCAGCGACCGGCGTGGCGATCAAGAGGTCGCGGTGCAGCAGCGGAATCTGCGGTGTGAACGCGACCTCGATTTCACCACTCGTCACCAGCTTGGCCGCAGGATCGGTGGCCGTGGCACTTCCGGTGCGCGCCTGCACCTGCAGGGGCGCATCGGTCGGAACACCGCATGCGACGTAGCGGCCATCGCTGCCGAACGACACCACCACCTGCTGCGGCACGCTGCGCACACCGCCGTTGTCGATCCGAAGTTCAGCCCAGCGTACCACCACGCTCCCGCCGGTCAGCGACGCGCCGTCGTCTGCATTGAAGACACGACCGATCAGCGCACCAGTCGTGCTGTCCGTGCGTGCCCCGCAGAGCGTCGTCACGAACGTCCGTCCACTCGGCAGTGCCAGGTCGGCTCGCAGGATCGGTACAGCCTTCGAGACATCCACCGTGCGACTGACGGCGTCCATGCCAAGCGAGTCGAGTCGAGGATGCTGAAAGCCGAGCACGTAGCGGCCGGGGAGGACGCCGGCAAACGCGTACCGACCGATGGAGTCGGTCTTCATGGTGCGACCAGTCGCCCACGGAGTTGCGCTCGGCACCAGTTGTACCGTCGCACCCATGAACGGCTTGTTGGCCAGACTGTCGCGGACGATCCCGCTGATGTTGGTCTGGGCTGCCAGCAGGGCTGGTTGCGCGGCCACAAGGGCATACATCACTCGCTTCGCATCACGCCACCGCAGCACGTTCGACTCTCAGGATTCTGGAAAGGTTGGGAAGAGGCGGTTGGGCGTTGTACGCGCCGACCATGCTTCAGGTCCCCGCGACATCGCTGGCAGCAGAATCGACGGTGCGCCGCCCTCTGGCAAGCGGGTGAGGTCGCCGCTCTGGCCGCCGTCAGGCACTTCGTGTGCCCAGTAACTTGTCCAGACCAGTGCACCCCACCCAGTCGCGACGCCTGTTCGCGGCATCCAGGGGCGCCAAACTCAGAGGTCAGCCGATGTCAGCCAGCGCCCATCCCGATGTGATGGACAAGCTCGTGTCGTTGTGCAAACGCCGCGGCTTCATCTTCCAGAGCTCCGAAATTTACGGCGGCACCGGCAGCGTCTGGGACTACGGCCCACTTGGTGTGGAGCTGAAGAAGAACCTCAAGGATCTCTGGTGGACTAGCATGGTCCGCCTGCGCGATGACGTCGAAGGACTCGATGCCGCGATCCTGATGCACCCGAAGACCTGGGAAGCCAGCGGTCACGTCGCAGGTTTCACCGATCCACTCGTCGATTGCAAGACCTGCAAGGGCCGCTTCCGCGCCGACAAGCTGGAAGATGCGCGTTGCCCGCAGAAGCCGAGCAAGATGCCGGGCCAGCACGACGCCTGTCAGTTGACCGAGCCGCGGATGTTCAACCTCATGTTCAAGACGTTCATGGGGCCGGTCGAGGAAAGTGCGAGCACGATCTACCTGCGACCGGAAACGGCACAGGGCATCTTCGTGAACTTCCTCAACGTGCAGCAGAGCTGTCGCCAGAAGGTGCCGTTCGGCATCGCGCAGATCGGCAAGGCGTTCCGCAACGAAATCACGCCGGGCAATTTCATCTTCCGCACCCGTGAGTTCGAGCAGATGGAGATGCAGTTCTTCGTCGAGCCGGGCACGGACATGGAGCACTTCGAGAAGTGGAAGGCCGATCGCCTGGCCTGGCACCACTCGATCGGCTTGTCGCCGGATCGGCTCCAGTACCACCAGCATGAAGCGGGTGAACTGGCGCACTATGCCCGCGCGGCGTTCGACATCACCTTCGACTTCGGTGGTACGCTGGGCTTCCAGGAGATCGAAGGGATCCACAATCGCGGCGACTTCGACCTGTCGCAGCACCAGCAGTTCAGCGGCAAGAAGCTCGAATATTTCGACCAGCAGGCAAACAAGCGGTATCTGCCGTACGTGATCGAGACGTCGGTGGGTGCGGATCGTACCACGCTGGCCGCGCTGGTGAACGGCTACCGCGAGGAGTCAGTGGCCGGTGAGGACGAAGGGCGCGTGGTGCTTGGCTTGCATCCGGCGCTGGCACCGATCAAGGCTGCGGTCTTCCCGCTGACGAAGAAGGATGGCCAGCCCGAGATGGCGACGAAGCTCGCCGACGAATTGCGGCGTGCCTTCCACACCGACTACGACGAGACGGGCAGCATCGGCAAGCGCTATCGCCGTCAGGATGAAGTTGGCACGCCGTTCTGCGTGACCATCGACAGCGAATCGGCGAATGACCAGAGCGTGACCATCCGTGAACGTGATTCGCTGGCGCAGGTTCGCGTGGCGATGGACCAGGTCCGCAATTGGGTACAGCAGCGGATCACGGTCTGATTCGCGTACGACCGCAGTAGGGACACACGGCAAAAAACAGAACGGCGCTCCGTCTCGGGAGCGCCGTTCTGCGTTCAACAACTGCGTGATCGACTACCGCTTCATCGTCGCCATGGCGGCCGCGAGGTCCGTCTCGGTGCTCGTGCCGGACACGGTGCCGCCCGCCTGCGAGATCACTTCGCTGGCACGCGCCAGGCCTGCCTCGTCGACGAGTGCGACCAGCATCGAGCTGTTCTGGTCGAGCCCTTCGCCCATCTGCTTGAGGAGCGGGTCAGGAAAGCCAAGGTCGATGAAATACGCGGCCAGTGCGCCGCCGGCGGCCATGGTGATCGTGCCCACACCCGGCAGGAGCAAACCCGCAATCGCGCCAACCAGCGCGCTCTTGCCGATGCCCCAGTCCTGCGACTCGGTGAACTCGACCTTGCCGTTCGCGTCGCGCTTCACGACGGCGACATTGCCGAGGCTGACTGGTGCGGCCTTCAGAAGGTGCAGGGAGGCGTCGGCGCCGCCCGGAGTGGCGAAACTGGCGATCAGGATCTTGCGTGGCGCGACTTCGGTCATCGTCTCTCCGTGATAGTGGTGTCGGTAGCAACGTAAATTGCTTGCATGAATGGAGCCGACAATGACAATACGCCACGACTGCTGATCCGGTTGCGACACAACGGCCCGCTGGTATTGCAGGGACCGGTTCGGCTCGAGTCGGCCGATGGCACACTGATCCGCGAAGCGGACTCGATGGCACTCTGTCGGTGTGGCGCCTCGCGCGAGGCGCCCTTTTGCGACGGGTCGCACCGGGTGACGCTCTTTCGGGGCTGAATGTGACGGGCGAGGGGCGTGAACGAGCAGACGGAGCAATGGGGTGAGCGGGCGAAGCTGCACCGTGCCTGCGCCGATCAGGGGGTGAGCGGGAACGCGGTGGAACCCGATAGGTTTATCATGGTACCAATCAGCCGTCGCCAGGATCCCGGTCTCCTCCGAGGTGTTCGTGTCGCTCCGACTGCTTTCGCTGGGCTTTGCTGTGATCGTTGCCGCCGCGCCATCCCTCCGCGGACAGACGGAGCGGTCCGAACCAGGAACCACGTCGTTTGCGGTCGGAATCGGTGGAAGCGCGGTCACCGATGTGCCCTTCGGCAACCCCTCCCGCCGCAGTGGTATATCTGCCAGCGCGGCGGTGAGCCTCCGACTCTCGACCTTCGCGCAACTTCGCGTCGAGGCGCTCGCCGCCGCGCCGAGCGGCGGAGACTTCGTTGACCTGCTCGGGTGGCCATTCGCCTCCGATACGGTGCTCGGAACGCGCGGCCAGCAGCCAATCCGCGAGCGTGGGCCCCAATCGTCGATGCTCGGCTTCGCACCAGCGATCGAATTCGAACCGTTCGCGAGTGTCCCACTCCACCTTCGCGCCGGTCCGGTGTGGCTTCGCAGCTCACACGTGGACGGTGCCACCGGCTCGCCCTCCGCTCCTGCGTCCATCGCCTACATCCGAACCACTGCGTCGGGTTGGGGATGGCGCGTCGGGGCCTCGGCACCGCTTGGCAAGCCCGACTCCCGGTTCGTCCTCTCGGCCGATGTGATGCGGGCCCAGTCGTCCGTCGGGCCGCTCTACCTGGTGCCCGTGATGCTGTCGTTCCGGATCTTCTAGGGGCGTCCATTCGCCAGCCATCCGGGTGCGGCTAGATTCCGGCCATGCCACCGACCATCCGCACCCAGCAGGAAGCCAACACCTCCCTCGACGGCGCCGCGGTGCTGGCGGCCGCGACGGATTTCTTCTCCCTGCGGAGCGGCGTTTACGCCGCCTTCCCCGAGAAGTCGGGGCCGACGTTCGTCGCGCTGCGCGGACAGGGCGGGGAAGATGTGCTGTTCGGGGTGGCGGCGATTCCTGATGGCACGCGGGTCACCGGATCGAGCTACATGTTCGACCAGCAGATCGCCCGCTTTCTGTCGACGCTGCCGAGGTACGTGGCGCCGCCACCGGCCCCAGCGCTCGAAGCCCCGGTCGCTGACGCAACTGAAGGCACCCCCGCCGCGTAGATCATCTGTCCGCGGCTCGGCCGACACGAGCACCGTCGCCGCTGGCAACCCGTTGTTCCCTCGCTCCGTCCAACCGCACATGCCGCCCTTCGTCACCCAGCTCCGCACCCCTGCGGAGGCGATCACGCTTGGTACCGGCAGCGCCGCCGACATCACGATCCGCGTCCAGCTGCTGGAGGCGTGGGATGCGGTGAAAGTCGTTGCCGCACCTGAGACATCGGTCGCCACCGTCAAGGCGCGTGCCCTGGCCGTTTTGGCACCCGATCTGCCGGTGCCAGGCGACATGGTGACGAAGCTCGGTGGGTTCGAAATCCGCGATGAAGCGAAATCGTTGGCGGACGCTGGTGTGAAGGACGGTTCGACGCTGCTGCTGCACATGCGTCGCCGGCAGCCGCTCAAGTGATGGCGGAACCGATGGGTGTGTCACGTGGCACGAGCGAAAACGAGGCAGCAGCACTGATCGGCGCGGCGCAGGCAATGCGCGCGGAAGTCGCGCGCCGCATCGTGGGCCAGACCGAGGCACTGGACGAAATTCTGCTCGCGATCGTGGCCGGTGGCCATGCGTTGCTGGTGGGTGTGCCGGGGCTGGCGAAGACGATGATGGTGCGTGCCGTCTCCGAGGCGATGCAGCTGGATTTTCGCCGCATCCAGTTCACCCCGGACCTCGTGCCAAGCGACATCACGGGCACCGAGTTGCTCGAGGAAGACTCGGCCACGCGGGCATCGCGCCTTCCGCTTCGTGCGTGGGCCGATCTTCGCCAACATCGTGCTCGCCGACGAAATCAACCGCGCGCCACCACGCACGCAGGCGGCGCTGCTCGAAGCGATGCAGGAGTACCGCGTGACGGCGGCAGGCCAGACCATGCCGCTGCCGGCACCGTTCTTCGTGCTCGCCACGCAGAATCCGATCGAGCAGGAAGGGACATATCCGCTGCCTGAAGCACAGCTGGATCGGTTCCTGTTCGACATTCGTGTGGATTACCCTGGCGAGGATGATGAAGTCGGCATCCTGCGCAGCACCACCGGCGCTGCCTCCGAACCGCTGACGCCCGTGCTCGATGCGTTGCAGGTCCGTGCGCTGCAGAAGATGGCGCGCGACGTGCCCGCCTCAGACACCGTGCTGCGATATGCAGCACAGCTGGTGCGCGCGACTCGTCCTGGTGACTCCCGTGCGCCGGATCTGGTGACGAAGTACGTGCGCTGGGGTGCCGGCCCACGCGCGGGCCAGGCGCTCATCCTTGGCGCGAAGGCCCACGCGTTGCTGGCCGGACGCGTGGCAGTGTCGCCGGCCGATGTGCAGCGCGTCGCGATTCCAGTGCTTCGCCATCGCGTGCTTCCGAACTACGCGGCCGAGGCGGATGGCATTGCGTCGGACGTCATCGTGAAGGAATTGGTGGCACGTATCGAGCCACCACGCGGCGCCTTTCCTCGCTGACGCCGTCGCAGGTCATGGCGGCGCCCGGCTTTCACGAATACGGCGCATTGCTCGATGCGTTGCGCGGCGTGCGATGGATGGCACGCCTGCGCCCGCGTACCACCAACGTGGGTGCGCACACCGCGAAACGCATCGGCCCGAATGTCGAAGTCACCGAGTATCGCCCCTATCGGCAAGGTGACGATCCGCGGCGACTGGACTGGAAGCTGCTGGCGCGCACTGACCGCGCTTACGTCCGCCTGGCACCCGATATCGCAACGTCGCCGACGTTGATCGTGCTCGACGGCTCGGCCTCGATGGGCGCTGCGGTGGGCGGGGAGACGAAGTGGCGACAGGCGCGCATGCTGTGCGTCGGGCTGGCTGCGGTGGGACGCGGTGCCGGTGACCCTGTCGGATTGGTGATCGCGCGCGCCTCGGGTGCGCGTCGGCTGGCGCCACGCGCGCGGGGCGATGTCGTGCGTGAAATGATCCGTGTGGTCGACGCCGTCGAGGTGGATGGCGTGGCCGCCGTCGCGCCGATGCTGGACGGCATGCGCGGTATCGAGCGTGTCGTGATCATCTCCGACCTGCTGGGTGATGCTGACGCGCTGCTGCAGCGCGGTGCCTCGCTGATCGCGCGCGGTGTGGAGGTGATCGTTGTGCACCTTGTGTCACGTGCCGAGCTCTCGCTGGGCGTTGAACGGGCGGTGGCCGTCGATCCGGAAGACGAGGCGCTGCGACGCCCGCTCTCGAAGAGTGCGCACCGCGCGTACGAGGCGAGTTTTGCGGCGTTTCGTGCGTCGATGCGGAACCGCTGGTTGGCAACCGGCGCGCGCTACGTGGAAATCGTGGATGATCAGCCACCAGCCGACGCAGTGCGTACGCTGGTGCGCGCCGCCTCGGGCACTGGAGCGGTGGCGTGACATGGCTCGCGCCGTGGGCACTGGCGGCGGGCGCGCTTGGCATGCTCGGCGTGGTCGCCGCGCATCTGTTGTCGCGACAGAGGCCGCGTGCGCTGACACTGGCCACCACGCGCTTCCTGCCGGGCGGCATGCTCGAAGCGACGACGCTGCAGAAGATCCCGATGGATCGCTGGTGGATGTTGTTGCGCCTGCTGGTGATTGCATTGTTGGCACTGGGTGTCGCGCAACCGGTGTTGACTGGCAGTCGTGTGCCGACGCGCACGCTGCTGTTGCTCGATCGCAGCTTGCCACTCGACGCGCAGCGCACCGTGCTCTCGACGCTCGCAGCGACAGATGTCGTCATCGCGTACGATTCGGCCACCGCGATCGGTTTGCCGAGTGCGGTCACACCGTCAGTAGCCGATGTGGCATCGTTGGGCGCGGGGCTTGGGCGGTTGGTGCGTGTTCGCGATTCATTGGCCGAACGATCGACGACGCTGCGGGTGGCCATCGCGTCGCGCTTCTCACCACGCAGCCTCGATCCGGTCACAGCGTCGATTCGTGCGCTGGTGCCTGACTCGATCGTCGTCGTTCCGGTGGCGATCGCGAAGGACAGCGCCGTGGCGCGCGGACCAATCGCTGTGCGCGCTGACGGCGATGATCCGATCGCCGCGACGGCACACCTGCTCGGCGACAGCGTCGCGCGCGTGACGACGCGAATCGTTCGGGGCGCACCGTTGACGGCTGATGATTCCAGCGCCGCACGCGCCGGAGCGACGATCGTCTGGTGGCCGTCACGTGCGCTGGCTGGTGCGCCGGCGCTGCGGGGACTCGCCGTCGGTTCCGCGACATGGATTGCGCCGCTTGGAGTGGACAGCTCGAATGTCGCGTTGCGTGGGGCTCAGGCGATTGGGTGGTGGGCTGACGGTTCGCCGGCCGTGTGGCGCGTGTCGATTGGACGCGGATGTCTGCTTCGGGTGGCGGTTGCTGTGCCGGCGGCCGGCGATCAGACCCTGTCGCTGGCCGCGCAGGCGTGGCTGGCGGCGCTCGTCACGAGTTGTGACCGGGAGCAGGGGACGGTTGGCGCGGCGCCTGACTGGCTGCGGGCACCGACGCGTACGCGGAGTGTGACGGCGTCGCAGGCTACACTTTCGTCGCCGCTGGCCGTCTGGTTCGTCGGCCTCGCACTGGCACTGGCCGCGCTCGAGCTGCTGCTGCGGAAGCGCGCATGACACCACACCAACTCGCATCACGACTCGACCAGCTGCGAGCCTCGCTCCGCACGCTGGCCATCGGAGACGTCGCCGTCTGGACGCTGGCGGCACTTGGCAGTCTGCTTGCAATCGGCGCACTGGCGCGCGTGCTGCTCGGTGTGCCGGCGATAGGAATTGTTTGGGCTGTGGCGATCAGTGGTGCCGTAGCGGTTGGTGGGTGGCGGTGGCGCGTGCTGCAGCCAGCGCGTCTGGCACTGCTCGACGCCGCGCTGTGGGCTGAATCACAAGCGCCGGAGCTGCGCTACGCATTGGTGACGCTGGCTGAGCAGCAGCCGGTGAATGATGCCGATCCCGTTCAGCGTCGGCTGGCTGATTTCACTGCCAGTACCCCTTGGCAGCAGAACGTTGGACGTGCGATGGGTGGGCGACGCGCAGCGGTGCTTCGCCGCTTGGCGGCCGCAGTGCTGCTCGTGGCCGCCGGCATCTACCCGTGGCGTGCGCGGCCGATCGCGGCAAACGTGGCGCCAGCGCTGCGTGTGGAGCGCGATACGACGGCGCCGCCTCCAGGCCGCGTGATGGCAGAAGCCGTACTCGTGCCGCCGGCGTACACAGGTCGCCCTGAACGCGGGCTGGCGTTCGGACAAACCGTGTCAGCGCTTGTCGGCAGCCTCATTCGCATCGACGCCATTGGTGCGCAGGGCAACGCCACGATGCTCGTGCAGGAGTCATCGGACAGTGGTGCCGGTACGCCGCGAGCAGTGACCACCGCACCGCGCGACGGCGGGTGGCGCGGTGACGTGCGCATCGGCACGGCACCGATTGCTGTTCGCCTGCGAGACGCGGCTGGCGAGCGCTGGCTGCTGGTGACACCCGTCGCCGACTCCGCGCCAGTCGCCACCCTGGTCCTGCCAGCGAGCGATACGCTGGTCTTCGATACGACGGCCAGGATCAGGGTATCCGGCACAATTCACGACGACCTTGGTCTGCGCGACGCACGCATCGAGTACATCATCTCCAGCGGCGGTGGCGAGCAGTTCACGTTCAAGTCTGGCGCGATCGACGAACGTCGCGGTTCACTTGGGCGTGACCTCACGATGGCGACCACGCTCGACCTCGGCGCGCTGCACCTGAAGCCGGGTGACCTGATGCACGTGCGACTCACCGCACATGATGGCAACACACTCAGCGGTCCCTCGCTCGGCACCAGCGAGACGCGCACGATTCGCATTCCGCGACCCGATGAGCGCGACTCGGTGGCCGTCGAGCAGCTGCCTCCCACGCCGGTGGACAAGAGTGTGCTCAGCCAGCGGATGTTGCTGCTGATGGCTGAGCGATTGGTGGCACGGATGCCCAGGATCGACCGTGCCACGATGCTGACGGAATCACAGCGCATCGGCAGTGACCAGGCGCGGCTCCGGAAGCAGGTCGCGGACATCGTCTTCGCGCGCCTCGGCGACAGCCCGAGCGGCGAACATGCACACTTCGCTGGGGACGGTCATGAACACACCGCCAGCGACCTTGCTGCAACCAATACGCCGGAGTCGGTACTGAAGGCGGCGGATGCGGCAACCGGCGGCATGAGTGGCATGCTCGACTCGCACGGTGACGAAACGCCGGTGGTGGCGGTGAATCGTCCGCTGCTGGAAGCGTACAACGCGATGTGGGACGCGACGCGCGCCTTGCAGGGTGGCGTCCCGCGCGACGCGCTCGACCCGATGCGCCGCGCGCTGGCCGCGATCCAGCGGGCCCGTTCTGCTGAACGCGTGTACCTGCGCGGCACGCCGCCAGCGGCTGTGGTGGACCTGGTGAAGATTCGCCTCACCGGCACTGACTCGGCGAAGTTCGAGCAGCGTCGTGCGCTGGACGCTCTGCCGGCGCCGGAGCGGCGGTTGGCAGAGCGCGCACTGCAGGGGTTGAGCCTGTTGGTCGAGAAGGACGCGACGGCGCTCGATGCGCTGCGCTTGGTGCGACTGGATGCACTGGCAACCGCACCGAGCCTTGCGGCCGCGATCGGCGAAACGATCGACGCCGTGGAAGCGCGACGCGATGCGACCGCGGCAATGTTGCGCGTGCGACGACTGGCGCTTGCGCCATGGCGTCGCGGTGACGGAACGGCACTGTGGCTCGGCGGGACGCCATGAAGTTCACCTTCGCCACCGTGCAGTACGAATCGGGCGACTGGGATTCCGCACCGCTGCTGGCCGCCAACGTGATCGACGCCGTGGCGCGCTACACCAATGTCGACGTGGCGCCGTCAGGGGCGATCGTGCCGCTGTCGTCGGAAGCGTTGCTGCGGTACCCGCTGGCATACCTCACCGGCCATTTGCCGGTGCGCTTCACCATCGCGGAGCGCGCGATGCTGCGGAAGTACTGCGATCGCGGCGGGCTGCTTTTCGTGGATGATCACAACCACGATGTGGACGGCGTCTTTCACAAGACCTGCACCGAAGAGCTGACGCAGGCCTTGGGACCGCTGAAGCCGATCCCGAATACACATCCGCTGTACAAGGCGTTCTTCACCTTCCGCGATGGCCCACCCACCACCTCGCACGAGCTGAATGGATGGGGCGACAACCTGGTGCACGATCACCTGCAGGGGATCGAACGCAATGGTCGGCTGGCGGTCGTGTACAGCAACAAGGACTACAGCAGCGAGTGGTCGTTCCATCCCGAGAACAAGCGATTCCTCTCGGTGGACAACACGCGCTTCGGCGTGAACCTGGTGGTGTATGCCCTCACGCGCTGACGCGGCCGCTGCCTCGCTGCCGATGGGTGGCGTGTCCACCGATCGGACGCTGCAGCGCATTGGCGCGGTGTTGCACGGTGTGGCATTCACGTGCATGGCGTTGCTGCTGTGGCGGTTGCTGGCGCCAGTGAGCCCGACTGGCGTTGCGTCGACTGTCACGAGGGCGGGAACACTCGATGCCGGCCTCGCGAGCCTCTTGCGCACGCCGACGGACACGCTCGATGTGTCGCTCAGCGGCGTTCCGTCGTCGCACGCACGCGCCGCCCTGCGCGCGCTGAAGGGCAGTGGTCACACGGTTCGACTGAGCACCGCATCGCCGCTCCCGGCGCTGGCGGTTGTTGCAGAGAATGAATGGCGCGCACTGGGCGGCACACGGATCCTGGTGGCGGGCACCGATTCGTTGGCCGCATCGGTCAGTGATGGCGCGGGCGCACTTGATTCGCTGACTCTCGCGACGGGTGGAAGTCGTTCTCAATCGGGGCCGGTGCAGGGACTGCTGCGTGTCGATGCGCCGACCGTGCGGGCCTCGGCGACGTCGCTCGCGGCAGGATCGCCCGACGCGGCGCGCGTTCTGGTGCTTGGTGATGCAACCTGGGAGTCGCGCTTCCTCGTGTCGACGCTGGAGGAAGCGGGGTGGCCCGTCGACATGGCGGTCACCCTCTCGCCTCGCGTCACGATTTCGCAGGGTGCGACGCGAACTCCTGCGCGCAGCCGTCACGCCATCGTGCTGCTGCTTCCTGGCGCACCTGCATCAGCGATCGCGGCGTTACCGCAGTTCGTGCGCGACGGTGGCGGACTGGTGATCGTTGGCGAAGCGGCGCGACTTGCGGGTCTGGCTTCACTGCGCGCGGGGGCACCTGGCGCCACCATCGTCGGTGAACTCGGCGCGGAAGCGTCCGTCGAGCCGCGCCACGGCCTCGATCTCGTGCCAGTGGCGTCGCTGGCTGCGGGAAGCATTGCGCTCGAAAGCCGCGACGGTCGTGTGGCAGTCGCCGCTCGACGTGTCGGCGCCGGACGCGTGCTGCAGGTAGGCTACGACAACTCCTGGTTGTGGCGCATGGCAGGCAATGACGACGCTCCTGCAGCACATCGCCGCTGGTGGACTGCGCTGCTATCGAGCATTGTGCCACTCACCATGCCACTGACACACACCACGCCAGCCGAGCACGATACCGTCGACGCCGCGCCTGTGGCGGCACTGGCACGCGATCTTGGCCTGCCCTCCGTTCGCGCCGCGAGCCTCGCGCCGGTGCAGGAGAGTTGGCGTGCCTCGCTCGATCCCCGATGGTTGCTGGCGCTCGCGCTGCTGTCGCTGGTGGCGTCGTGGACGCTACGCCGCTGGAGAGGTCTGACGTGACCGTTGCATACATCTCGCATTCGGATTGTGGTCGCCACGACACCGGCTGGAATCACCCCGAGCACGTCGGGCGGCTGCGTGCCATTCCGCGCGCGCTGCGATACGACTTCGATCTCTTCGACACGATCGAGCATCGTGAAGGTCGGCATGCGACGGCTGCTGAAATCGCGTTGGCTCACGACGCAGGCTATGTCGAGCGGGTGCGCGTGATGGCGGATACTGGCGGTGGGCAGCTGGATCCCGACACGCCCGTCAGTCCGGGAAGCTGGGATGCGGCGACGGCCGGCGTCGGCTGCGTGCTGGATGGCATCGACTGGGCCTTCGACGGCTCCGTGACGCGGAGTTTCTGTGCCGTGCGGCCGCCGGGGCATCACGCGTTGCGTGGCGCTGCGATGGGCTTCTGCCTCTTCGGCAACATCGGCGTCGGCGCCCACTATGCCCGCCGCCGGCATGGTGCCGATCGCGTGTTGATCGTCGACTGGGATGTGCATCATGGCAATGGCACGCAGGATCTGGTGCAGGACGATCCCGCGATTCGTTTCGTCAGCATGCATCAGTCCCCCTGGTATCCGGGCAGTGGTGCGGCATCGGACCGCGGTCCGCATGGCAGCGTCTGGAACGTGCCGATGACGCCCGCGCTGCCACCATCGGTCTATGTGGATGCCCTGACGCAAGCCATCGATGCGGCGACGGATGTTTGGACCCCCGATCTGGTGCTGATCTCCGCCGGATTCGACTGCCTGGCCGGCGATCCGTTGGGCGGGTTCACGCTCGAGATGGAGCACATCGAGCAGCTCACTCGACTGGTCGTGACTCGCGCCGAGGGGTGGTGTGGCGGACGCGTCGTCAGCGCGCTTGAAGGGGGGTACGTGCCGGAGCGACTCGGTGAGGCCTGCGTCACCCATCTCCGCGCGTTGCGATAGTCGGTATCTTGCCGGGGATGCGATTCCTTCCTTCTCCTCCGCCGGCGGCCGCATGAGCAAGAGTCGCCGCCGGAAGACACCGATGCCGCCGCGGCTTCGCCGTGGTGACGACACGCGGTCGATGAGCCTGGCGGAGGTGGACGCGAACGAGGCCGCCGCGCGGGGTGAGCCGGTTCGGCCGGTCGTGGCAGCCAGCAGTGTGCCACGGATCGCTTACATGATGGGCGATGGCACGGTGCGCACCGATCTGCATCCGGTGGAGCTGCGCGACCTGGTGCGGTGCGGCACGATCAACGGCACGCTCTGGGTCGACATCGACAACGAAAGTCGGCATCAGGTCGCGTTGCTCGAGAAGGTCTTCGACTTCCATCCGCTGGCGGTCGAGGATGCGCTCAATCCGCAGAGTCGCGTCAAGATCGACGAGTACAAGAATTCGCTCTTCGTGATCGTGCGCGGCCTTCGGTTCTGCGACACCACCGATGATCCGTACGATGTCGAGACGTACAACCTCTGTTTCTTCCTTGCGAAGAACCTGCTGGTGACGGTGCACGCCGGCCCCAGTGTGCCGGTGGATGTCGTCTACGACCGGATGATCGCCAATCCCGACCAGCTGCAGCGCGGTGTCGAGCGGGTGGCGCACGCACTGATGGACATCACCGTCGATGAGTACTTCCCCGTGCTCGACAAGATCGACGAGTTCGTGGATGGCCTCGAGGAGCGGGTGTATCAGCGTTTCGACCAGGAAGTCATGCGCGACGTGTTTGCCGTGAAGCGGCTCGTCCTGTCGATGCGGCGACACCTGATGCCACAGCGCGAAGTCTTCAACATCATGACCAATCGACCGACGCCATTCCTGCCGCCGGAATCACAGGTCTGGTTTCGCGACATCTACGACCACGTGCTGCGCATCAACGATTCGGTGGATACCTACCGTGAACTGCTGGCCAACGTCATGGACAGCTATCTCTCGCAGGTCTCGAATCGACTCGGCCAGGTGACGAAGGGCCTCAGCGTGATTGCCACGTTGAGCGTGCCGTTCGTCGTCGTGAGCGGCATGTGGGGGATGAACTTCGAGGACATCCCGCTCTCGCATCATTCGCACGGATTCTGGATCATGCTTGCGGTGCAGCTGGGGCTTGGGGTCTTCCTGGTGTGGTTGCTGCGCAAGTGGGAATTGCTCTAGTGCCGACGCCGAGCATGGGTACGGGTGTGGTGCCGCCCGCGCGCGCTGGCGCTTTCCGCCTGATCGGCGTGGTGCATGCCAACGCGATCACTGACGCGGTCCGACTCTCGGGCGCCGGTGCGCATGGCATCTCGTTCCGTGATGTGGCGGCCATCGTGCGCCCGTGCGCGAAGCATCACGACACCGTCAGCGAGGCCGTGCTGCTCGAGCACCACGCGGCGATTGCAGCGCTGTCGCGGACAGCCAC
This sequence comes from uncultured Gemmatimonadaceae bacterium, assembly GCA_963740355.1. Classification (GTDB taxonomy): domain Bacteria; phylum Gemmatimonadota; class Gemmatimonadetes; order Gemmatimonadales; family Gemmatimonadaceae; genus JACMLX01. Next base: position 1,041,244 of record CAVUDW010000003.1, on the reverse strand, counting down.
GATCATTCCAGCGCCGCCGTTGACGACGTTCCGCACGGCCGCCAGCGCCCTTCAGTGGCTCGAGCTGCACGCCGTAGCACTGGCGGATGGGCTCGCCTACATCGATGGTCGGATCGCAGCCCGCGTGACGGCGGATCGCGACGCCGCCGGCGCCACGTCCGACCCCTCGGTCTTGCCGCCGTCAGCTGCGGCGGTCGAATCGTTCCGCTCGCTTCGACGTTACGCGGCGGCCACTGTGCCTGTCTCCTCCGATACTGTGGGTGACGGGACAACGATCGCGACGGAGGCGTTCCTCGTGGAGCGCGTATCGTGGGATCGCTTTGCGGCTGAGGTCGCTGCGGAGGACGTCCGGTCGCCAGGTCTCACGCTGCGTCTCACCGGACCGTGGCCCGTGTACGATTTTGTCCGGCTCCAGTTCTAGCCTGAACCCCGCTCTGCATGTTCTGCCCTGATTGTGGCACCTGGAATCGCTCCGCTGCGCCGAATTGTGTGCGGTGCGGCCATGCGTTGCCCAATGTCTCCGCGCCTCCCATCGATGTGCCCGACGCGGAGATCACGGCGTTGCGTCGCGCGACGGGTGGCCGGTTCGCCATCGTGCGCCGCATTGCCAGCGGCGGCATGGCGCATGTGTACGAGGCGTCGCATTCCGTGCTCGGGCGTCGCGTGGTGATCAAGGTGTTGTATTCGCACCTCTCCCGCGATCCCGAGATGCGCGAGCGATTCCGGCGCGAGGCAGAGGCGGCGAGTCGGCTCAGCCATCCGAACGTCTGCACGATCCTCGACGCCGGCGTGACTCGCGACAGCACGTTCGTGGTGATGCCGTTCCTGCCCGGTGGATCGTTGGCCGATCGGCTGGCGCGCCATCGCACAGTGCCGCCGACCGAGAGTGCAGCGATCGTCGCGCAGATTGCCACCGGTCTCGATCATGCGCATCGCCACGGCATCGTGCACCGCGACGTGAAGCCGGACAACGTGCTGTTCGATGCCGATGGCACGGCGCTGATCACCGACTTCGGCATTGCCACGGCGGGCTTTCACAAGGGACTGACCGGCACCGGCCGCGCCATGGGCACTCCGCACTACATGTCGCCGGAGCAGGCGATGGGGAAGCCCGTCGACGGTCGCAGCGATGTGTATGCGTGCGGCGTGATGCTCTACGAAATGTTGGCCGGTGTCCCGCCATTCGACGGCGAAGACTCGTACGCGGTCGGCTACAAGCATGTGCATGAAATGCCCACGCCGCTGGATGTCACCGCACCGGCGGTGTCGCCGATGTTGTCACAGATCACGATGCGCTGCCTCACCAAGGCGGCGAGCGAGCGGTACCAGCGTGGCGTCGACCTCGCCGATGCGTTGATTCGCGTGATCGATTCCGCGTCGCTCGACGTACCCGCCGTTCGTGCGGCGCGCCTCGCCCGCCTGACGCCCGCCATCGCCCCATGATCCGACTCGAAACCGAAGTCCTCACCGTCCACACGACGCATCCCTTCGTCATCGCACGAGGCGGGTCGAGCGAGTGGCGCGTGGTCTGGGTGCGGCTGATCGACGAGGATGGCCTGGAAGGGTGGGGCGAAGCGGCGCCGAGCCGGTTCTACGGCGAAACGGCCGACACGGTGCTCGCAGCCCTCGAGCGGTTGCGCCCGATCATCGAGGAGTCCAACGCCTCGGAGATCGAGAAAATCGAAGTGGCGATGGTGACTGCGCTGCGATTCAATGCGGCCGCGCGCTGTGCGGTCAGTGCAGCGTTGCACGACTTGCAGGGCAAGCGACTTGGTGTGCCGCTCTGGAAGCTCTGGGGCCTGACGCCGTCTGCGAGCCCGCGAACCAGCTTCACCATCGCCATCGCAGCCGACGACGACACGCTCCGTTCACGTGTGCAAGAGGCTGTCGCGGCGGGTTATCCGATCCTGAAGGTGAAGCTGGGCAGTGACCGCGATCGTCGCATCATCACGCTGGTGCGTGAAGAAGCGCCGGACGCCGTGCTGCGCGTCGACGCCAATGCGGCCTGGACACCCAAGCAGACGCTCGCGATGGCGCCGCTCCTGACGGAACTCGCGGTGGAGTTCATCGAGCAGCCGCTGCCGCCGACGGACCTCGCGGGGTTGCGATTCGTGCGCGACCACTGTGACCTGCCGATCGTCGCTGACGAGAGTTGCCTCGTAGCCAGCGACGTCGCGAAGCTGGTGGGCGTCGTCGATGGCGTGAACCTGAAGCTCGCCAAGTGTGGCTCGCTGCGTGAGGCGATCCGCATCATCCACACCGCGCGTTCGCACGGCATGCTGGTAATGGCTGGCTGCATGATCGAGACATCCCTCGGCATCACCGCGGCGGCACACCTGGCGCCGCTCCTCGACTGCGTCGACCTCGATGGTGCGGCGCTGCTTCGACACGATCCATTCGTTGGCGCCACGATCACGAACGGAATCGTGTCGCTTCCCACCGCCCCGGGGCTCGGCGTCACCCGTCGGTAAGTTAGGTTGATCGGGTGACCACTCTGCTGGCTGCCGTCGCGCTTCCTGTCGCGGTTCCGCGCGCGTACGTGTACGCCGTGCCGGAGCAATGGCGTGACCGAGTCGTGCCCGGCGCCCGGGTCGTGGTGCCCCTCGGCGGGCGCACGTTGATCGGCATCGTCACCGCGATCGATGTGCCAGCGCCCGCGAAGGGCAAGCTGCGTGACATCATCAACGCGCCCGACATCGATCCCGCGCTCTCGCCGGAGCTACTGGTGCTCGCGCGCTGGATGGCCCGGTACTACGCCGCACCACCCGGCATCGTGCTGCGCGCCATGCTGCCGGTCGCACTGACCGGGGTCGCGGTGCCGGTGGCGCCAATCAAGCGCCAGCGTGTGGCACGTATTGCATCACCGCTCGAAAGCCTGATGGAGCGGGATGCGCTGTTCAAGCGGGCACCGAAGCAGCGCATGTTGTTCGAGTTGCTCGAGTCGCTGGGCAACACGCATCCGGTGCGCGCATTGCTCGAGCAGGCCGACGTGACGGATGCGGTGCTCAAGCAGCTGGTGAATCGCGGCCTGGTGGCCATCGATTCGGCGCCGGTCACGCGCGACCCGTTCTCGACCCGTGCGATCGCAGCGGCACAAAAGCTCGTCCCTACCGATGCACAGACGCGCGCAATCGCGGCGCTGTCAGCACTGCCGCCCGGTGCCGGTGCGTTGCTGCGCGGCGTCACTGGCAGCGGCAAGACGCTCGTCTACATCGAGTATCTGCGCGACGTGATCGAGCGACGCGGGCAGGGCGCGATCGTGCTGGTGCCGGAAATCGCGCTCACGCCACAAACAGTTGATCGGTTTCGCACGGCGTTCGGTGACCAGGTGGCCGTCCTGCACTCGGCGCTGTCCGATGGCGAACGATACGACGCCTGGGCGCAGATCCGGCGTGGAGAAAAGCGGATCGTCGTCGGTGCGCGCTCCGCCATCTTTGCGCCGGTGCACCAGCTGGGCGCGATCGTCGTCGACGAGGAGCACGAGGCGACGTACAAGCAGGGGGAGTCACCACGCTACCACGCACGTGACCTCGCACGCGTGCGCGCTGTTGCAGAAGGTGCGACCTTCGTGCTCGGCAGCGCCAGCCCCAGCCTCGAAAGCTGGACGCAGGCGCAACGCGGCGAGTTGGTGTTGCTCGAACTGCCGGAAAGAGCGGGTGGTGCGCAGCTGCCAGCCGTGCACGTGATCGATCGTCGAAAGGAAGCAGCCGTGCGGCGCACGCAACAACAGGGCGGCTCGGGTGCGTCAGTCACGCCGCAAGGCACCTCGCTCGCGCACGCCATCACGCCAGCGCTCGAGAAGGCGATCACCGAACGCATCGCGAAGAAGGAACAGTCGATCCTGCTCCTCAATCGACGCGGGTACGCACACTTCATGCAGTGCGGCGATTGCGGATGGGTCGCGCAGTGCCCGAACTGCGCGATCGCCCTCACCTATCATCGCACGCCGGAACGTCTTGCCTGCCACTACTGTGGTCATCGCGAGGCGCCTCCTGCGCACTGCCCGAACTGCAGCGGTCCGCCACTCCGCGAACGCGGCCTTGGCACGCAGCAGCTCGAGCGCTTGCTCGCGGAGCGATGGCCGGAGGCGCGGATCGCGCGCATGGACATGGACACCACCGGCGCCAAGTGGGCACACGCCACGATCCTCGATCGTGTGTCCTCCGGTGAAGTCGACATCCTGCTCGGCACGCAGATGATTGCGAAGGGACTCGACTTTCCGAATGTCACGCTGGTTGGCGTGATCGACGCCGATGTCGGCATCAATCTTCCAGACTTTCGTGCCAGTGAGCGCTGCTTCCAGCTCCTCAGCCAGGTGGCTGGTCGTGCAGGACGCGGCGCGAAGGGCGGGGAAGTGTTCATCCAGACGCGCGAGCCGACGCATCACGCGGTCACCTGCGCGGTGACGCATGACTACCTGCGTTTCGCCGCCGAGGAACTGGCCGGTCGCACCAGTCCGCCCTATCCACCGACGTTGTTCCTCGCGAATGCCGTCGTGAGCGGCACCGAAGAACTGGCCACCGCCGATGCGGCACGCGCGCTTGCGGAGTGGACGCGTCGATTGGTGGAGACGCGCATGCCGGGCGCCGTCGAGATCGTCGGTGCGGCACCCTGCCCGGTAGAGCGCATAAAGCAGCGCTGGCGGTGGCACTTCCTGGTGAAGAGTCGCGACACCGAGATGCTGGGTCGCATCGGCCGCTACGTCGTCGAGCACGGCCCGGTGCCATCCACCGCTGGCCTGCGGCTGGCATGGGATCGTGATCCGGTCACGCTGCTTTAGTGCATCGCAGCGTGGCCGGAGCACGCATCGCCCGTGATCAGTCGTTGCCTTCGACGGTCAACGCAAAGTCGATGTTGCCGCGCGTGGCGTGGCTGTAGGGACAGATATTTTCATGCGTTTCGTTCGCCAGCACCGTGGCATCAGCGGTGCTGAGCGTCGGCACCTTCACGAGCATCTTCACTGCGATGCCGAACCCGCCGCCTTCACGCGGTCCGATCGTGGTTTCGCAGGTCGTGCTGGCGCCCTTCACGTCCTTCTTGTGCTGGCTCGCCACGAATTCCAGCGCGCCGCCGAAGCAGGCTGCGTATCCTGCTGCGAACAGATGTTCCGGTGTGGTGGTATTCGGCAGGCCGGGTCCGCCCATTTCCTTGCGAACCGAGAGGTTGACGCTGACGGAGCCGTCCGTCGTTTCGGAATGACCATTGCGGCCACCGGTGCTGGTCGCGGTGGCGGTGACGAGCGGCTTGATCGTATGTGCAGCCATATGTCTCTGAGGTCCAGTTGACGTTGGTGGAGCGCGCGGGTTATGTCACGCTGTGAATTCTCCAAAATTAAGCGCCTCGGCCAGATGAAAGGATCCATGCGCGGCGCGATGTCGTGTTTCGGTCGCGCGCTGCTCCCGCTTATGGCCGCGGTCGCTCTTCACGCGCAGGTCGTGCGTGTCGAGCTGCGAGATTCGACGACCGGCGGGCCCGTTCCGGGTGCCTTGGTCAGCGCTCGGGATTCGCTTGGAACCGTCACGGTCGATGCGCTGAGCAATGTCGGTGGGCTCGCTTCGCTGAAGCTGCCATCTGCCGGATTGTGGACCATCACCGTGCGTCGCATCGGTCTCACGCCGCGCCGAATGCCGCCGATTCGTGTGGCAGCTGGGGCTGTCGTCACGTTGCCACTTCGCGTGCAAGCCATCCGCCAGGCGTTGCCGCCCGTGCGCGTGCTCGCCAACGCCGGCATCTGCGGACGCGCGCCGGAAGGCGAAGATCGCGCCGCGACACTGTGGGAACAGATCACGCTCGCACTTCGCGCGTCCACGCTGTCGCGTGCCGACTCGCTCAACATGCCGCGGCTGCGCATCGTCGAGCGTCAACGTGAACTCACGCCGGCGCTGATGGAGTTGAGCTCGATCATCACCCGCAGTGGCGCCGGCTACGGTCGCCCATACTCGGCGTTCAACGCCGACTCACTCGCGTCGGTCGGCTATGTGCGGCGCGAGGAGGGCGGCGATTTCTCGTTCTTCGCCCCTGACGAGCAATCGTTGTTGAGCGACGCATTTCTCACCACGCATTGCTTCGCCACGCCAAAGCGCGACCGGGATCCGGCACTGGCCGAGTTGAGCTTTCAACCCGTACGTGGCCGCTCGGTGGCCGATGTCGAAGGCACGGCGTTCGTCGACACACTCAGCGGCGAACTGCGGCGCATCGAGTTCCGCTACGTCATGTCCCGCCGATTGATTCCCGTGCAGGCGAAACATGCTGGCGGCGAAGTCGTGCTACGCCGTCTGGCGAACGGTCAGTGGATCGTGTCGAACTTCGCCATCCGCATGCCGTTGCTGCACCACGCCGATCCCACCTCGCCAGTCATGCTCGGCGGCTACCGCGAGGTGGGCGCGACCGTCATCCTCGAGGGCGAAGTCACGGCCCCCGTCAAACGTGACGACGATCAGGCAGCATCCACGCCAGCATCGCCATGATCGGTGCGCAGGCCGCGAGCAGCAGGATCATCGCGTGAAGGCCGTTGATGTCGGCCATGCGGCCAAGCAACGGTGCGGCGAGGCCGCCGAACGTGACGGCGAGTCCAACGGTCACGCCTGAGGCGGTGCCGAGGTGTCGCGGCAGGTAGGCCTGACCCAGCACCACCATCACGCCACCAGGGGCGAAGAGGGCGAATGCGAGGATCGGGAGCGCCAACCATGCCTCGATGAGGGTGTGCGCGCGCGCGAGCAGGAAGAACGCCGGGCCGATGGCCGCGAAACTCCAGAGGATCACACGCTTCGCTCCAACGCGATCCGCGAGCTTGCCACCGACGAAGACGCCGGCGAGGCCGATCGTCAGCAACATCGAGAGGGCGAACGCTCCGCTTTGCAGCGTGACGTGGAGTGAGCGCGACCAGTAGGTCGGCAGGAAGGTGTTCATGGCCACCACCATCATGCTGCGCATGCCGATGGCAATGCCGAGCAGCGCAAATGCGCCCCAGGCATCGGTCGGCAGCGTCGCATCATGCGCGGCAGAGCGTGATGCATGTCCGCGCTCGCGCGGGAGTGCGCCCATCGCGCGATTCAGGATCCAGGCGCAGGGAATCGAGATCAGGCAGAGGGCCGCCAGCACCGGGCGACTGGTGGGATTCGCGAGTGGCACGACGATGATCGGTGCCAGCGCGAAGCCGATGTTGCCGCCGATCGTGAAGAAGCTCATGCCAGCGCCCTTCCGGTCGCCGGAGAACATGTTCACCGCGCGTGTCGCTTCCGGATGAAACGCTGCCACGCCGATGCCCGCGGCAGCCACCGCCGCCAGCGCGATCGGATACGTCGGTGCCAGCACGGCGAGTGCGACGCCTCCTGCGGCGAGGATCAATCCTCCCGTGGTCAGCCACGGTGTGGCGCGGCGATCGGCCAGCCACCCGAAATACGGTTGCAGGACCGCCGACAGGATCGTGGCTGCAAACACCGCGGTGGCGCCGCGTGCGAGTGTGAGGTGAAAGGTGGCGATGAAGTACGGCACCAGTGCCGGCACGGCGGCCTGATAGAAATCCGTCGCGCCATGGCCAAGCATCAGGCGCAGCACCGAGGGGCGATCGAAGCGTGGCCGCGAGGTGCTTTGTGCGATTGGCGCAGCGATGGCGGTCACGATGTCGGCTCCGATTGATCTTGCATCACGTGCTCTGGTGGCGCGGGGGTTCGGCCTCGCCGAAAGAGTGTCGTCACCGCGACTGTTGCCGCGACGGGATCTGCTGCTGCGATCGCGTTCAGCAGCGCCTCGTGCTCGGCGGTGGTGTCGACATCGTCGAATTCGGTCGCCTTCTTCCGTGCTGTGAGTGAGTGCACGAGCGTGTCGCAGAGCACGCGGTAGAGATCGATCAGCATGTCGTTCTGCGTCGCGATCACGATGCGCTGGTGGAAGGCGACGTCGGCGTCGGCATAGCCGCGTGCATCGTGCCTGGCTGCTGCCTCGGCGCGCGCGTCCAGCAACTGCCGAAGGGCGAGCAAGTCGTCGTCGGTGCGGCGCTCAGCGGCGAGGCGTGCGGCCTGAAACTCGAGCGCTTCCCGGACGTCGCGAATTTCGTTCAAGTGGGCGCGGTTACAGCGGGTCTGCAGCGACTCGTTGTCGCTGGGCTTCCCGGTGACGTAGGTGCCGTCGCCCTGTCGGACTTGCACCAGGCCGACCCGGGCGAGGGTCCGGATCGCCTCCCTGACGGTCGATCGCCCAACGCCGAGCTGCGCCATGAGCTCGGGCTCCGTCGGGAGGCGGCTGCCCACGTCCCACTCGCCGGCGGCGATTCGGGCTTCGAGTTGGGCGGCGGCGGCGTCGGCGAGCGAGAGTCGGGCGATGGTGGCCATGGGTCAAACATCTGATGATCTGATGTCGGACGCAAGCGGCCACCGTTCGGCCGGCCTGCCGAAAGACGCCTCCACGAGGCGATCGGCCTCAGCCGGAGCATTGAATGCACACGTCCTTCCAGGCAAATTGGTGTGTGGCCGTCCCGGATTGGGGAGCGGGAGCCACGCACAGGCCGCCGGGGTATCTCGGATGGTCACCGTGGCGCGGGGTGTGAAGGTCGGCATCCGGTGTCTCCTCGTCGAGCGAGAGTTCGATGCACGTCGCGGCGCCGTCGCCGCCACTTCTGGATCTGTTGATGACCGAAACCCAGGAACGATTCCTTCGCAGCGTCCTCACCCGCGTGCCGGTCGACTCGGTGGTGGAACTGCACCTCTTTCCGCCCATTCGGCGCGGCACGCTCGAGACGGGCGTGGCGGTGATCGCGACGGTGCTGCCGCCGACCCCGAAGCTGGTGGTGGATGCGGTGTCGGCTGACGAAGCACCTGCCGCCGAGGACGTGGTGGACGAGGATGTGGTGGCAGCGGAGGCGCTGGCGGAGGAGGTTGTCGCTGATGAGGTGGTGGCGGAGAACGTGGTCGCCGAAGAGGAGCCGTTGCTCGACGAGACCGAGCAGACCGTGGAAGCGAGTGTCGTTGCCGAACTGATGTCCGATGTCGACGACGTCATTGCCGAAGCGGTCGCGGACGATGTGTACGGCATGTCAGGCGCAACGATCGCTGACGAAGTCTTTGACGAAGTCGGTGACGCAGCTGTCGATGATGGCACGGTCGACGATGCACTGGTCGATGAAGCGCCGGTCGATGAAGCACCGGTCGACGTCGTCGCGACACCGCCGGCTGTGTCACCACGCATGCGGATTCTCACCGCCAGCTACCGCCACACGATCAAGGGTGTCGAGCGCGGGAAGTGGGCGTTCGATGTGCAGGAAGAAGCCGACGCGCCGCTCGATGCGGTTGAACTCGTCCTGCGCGGCGTGCGGCATCGCAGCACGGAGCCCGCGGATCCTGAGCTCGTCAGCCACGACGCGCTGCTGGCGCTGATTGCCCCGGCCGTCGTCGCACCGGCTGCCTGAGTCACGAGTGATGGCATGACGGAAGTGCGCAACGACCTGGAACAGTTTCGCACGTACCTGCGGCAGCACAACCTGCCGGTCACGCAGCAGCGTCTTGCCATCGCAGGCGTGGTCTTCGCCTCCGACCGACACCTGTCGGTTGAGGATGTTGCCGCCGACATCTCGTCCCAGGGCGAGAACGCGGGCACCGCGACGATCTATCGCACACTCGACCTCCTCGTGAAGAGTGGGCTGGTGGTCGAGCGCGATTTTGGCGAAGGCTTCCGCCGTTTCGAACCGTCCCGCGGCATCCCGCACCACGAGCACATGTTGTGCACGATCTGTGGTCGCGTCGACGAATTCCGCGACGAGCGCCTCGAGCGCATGACCACGCTGATCGCCGAGTCCCACGGCTACAGCCGGCAGCGGCACCGGCTCGTGATCTACGGCGTCTGCGCCGATTGCCAACGCAGCGGCGGTCCGCGGCGCTAGGCTGCGTTTCGTCGCGCCGCCAAATCGCGAGCTCCTTCAGCAGTTCGTTCACGCGCGTGCCGCGCCGCTTGGTCTACACTCCCTCACGCGGAGCCGCGGGGGACGCGGAGCCGCGGAGAAACAGCGAGGGATCCAGTGCGCATCGCAGATCTTTTGTGCGCGGCTCTAGGTGGCTGCCGTAACACCGCGCCGAAGTTGCGGGACGTTGCAATTCCCTTCGCAGTTGCAGTTCTCCGCGGCTCCGCGTCCCCCGCGGCTCCGCGTGTTTAACAGTGTGGACCGTTGCGCCGGTACGGCGCCCGCAGTTCGATCGTGTCGACCGACGCGCCGGCACGACGCCCGCAGTTCGATCGTGTCGACCGACGCGCCGGCACGACGCCGGATAACTGCGCTGCGAACGAAGGCTGCCGTGACGCGCGCTAGCTTACAGCAATGGAACCCGGCACCACGATCTCATTCGCGCTCGCATTCTCGGCCGGGTTGCTGAGTTTTCTGTCGCCGTGTGTGCTGCCGCTGATCCCGAGCTACATCACCTTCATCACGGGCCTCGGGCTCGACGATGTCGGTCGCTCACGGCGCACGGCGCTGATCCACGGCTTGCTGTTCGTGCTCGGTTTCACGCTGATCTTTCTCGCGCTCGGCGCGACCGCGACGGTGGTGGGACGGTTGCTGTTTTCGCAGCGCGTCTGGATCACGCGAGTCGGCGGCGTGATGTTGATCGTGTTCGGCTTGTACCTCGCGGGCTTGCTGCGGATCGGCGCGCTCGATCGCGAACGGCGCGTGCACTTCGCCGACAAGCCGCTTGGCTACCTCGGCACGTTGCTCGTCGGCGTTGCATTCGGCGCGGGATGGACGCCCTGTCTCGGACCGGTGCTTGGTGGAATCCTCGCCTACACGTCGTCGGTGGCTGACTTGCAGCGCGGGCTGATCCTGCTCACCTGCTATTCGCTCGGGCTCGGGGTGCCGTTCCTTGTGTCAGCACTGATGGTCGACCGGTTCCTCGACTGGTTCCAGTCATTCCGCCGTCACATGGGACGCATCAACCACATCGCGGGCGCCTTGCTGGTCCTCGTCGGCGTCCTGATGTTGACCGGCGCATTCACGACCATGGCCGGCTGGTTGACCGAGTGGACGCCGGAGTTCTTGCGTAGCAGGATCTGATCGAAAGGCTCTGCGCTCGTGACATTGCGGTGCCGGCACTCCCGCAACCAGCGCGTCACCGGCTGTGAACCGACCGCCGTTCTCTCCACTCGGACATGGACAGGGGCGGGTGCCGCCTCAGACCGTCACGGCGTCCAGTTCATCGCTCACCTGCTGGCGCCGCAGCAACTGCCAGTAGCGGCCGCGCGACTCCACCAGCGTGTCATGCGTGCCCTGTTCCACGATGCGTCCATCATCCAGCACCACGATCCACGAGGCGTCGCGTACTGCGCTCACGCGGTGTGACGTGATCAACGCCGTGCGACCCGTCAACTCCTCACGCAACCCCTGCAAAATGGCGGCTTCGGTGCCGGTGTCGACCGCGCTCAAGGCATCGTCGAGCAGCACGATCTGTGGGTCGCGCGCGAGGGCACGCGCGATCGCTGCGCGTTGCTTCTGGCCGCCACTGAGATTGATGCCTCGTTCGCCGAGGATCGTGTCATAGCCATCGGGCAGGTCGACGATTGCCTTGTCGAGTTGCGCCACTGCCGCCGCCTCACGCGCTGCCACCTCATCATTGCCGCCGTACGTCAGGTTCGACAGGATCGTGTCGCTGAACAACACTGTTTCCTGTGGGACGTAGCCGATGCACGAGCGAAGCGCTTCGAGGGACAGCGTCTCGATCGGCACGCCGTCGATCAGGATCTGCCCTTCCTGCGCATTCCAGAAGCGCGGCACCAGATCCATCAGCGCGCTCTTGCCACTTCCTGTCGCCCCGACGATGCCGACAGTCGCGCCAGCGGGCACGGTGAACGAGATGTGACGGAGCACCCAGCGTGGTGCATTGCCGTCGGCGACCGGATAGTGGTAGCCGATGTCACGAAACTCGATCGTGCGCCCGCGGTTCGTGTGCGCCGGCAAGGTCGCCGGGTGCAATGGTGACACCACCGACGCAGTCGCGTGCAGCACATCGTTGATGCGGTTCATGCTTGCCGCGCCGCGCTGGAACAGGTTGATCACCCAGCCGAGTGCAATCAGCGGCCAGGTCAGCATCGCGAGGTAGAGGCCGAACGCCACGAAGTCGCCGACCGAGATCTCGTTGCGGAGCGTCGCCGCCCCACCGAGCCCGAGGACGGCCACCGCACCCAGTCCGGCCAGCAACTGCAGTCCGGGAGACATCAGCCCATAGAGCTTCGCGAGGCCCATGTTGCGACGCAGGTATTCGTCGTTCAGCGCCGCAAAATACTTCTCCTCGGCCGCCTCCTGCCGGAAGGCGCGGACGATGCGCGCACCGCTGATGTTCTCCTGTGCGTGGGTCGTCATCACGCCGAAGTGTTCCTGCACCGCCTCGAAACGTTTGTGGATCAGTGAGCCCAGCACCGCCATCACGATCGGGAGCAGCACCATCGGCAACACCGCGATCCCCGTCAGTTGCGGGCTGATGCGGAGCATGAAGATGAGGGCGAAGATGCCCCCCGCGATCGTGTTGACCAGGTACATGATGGCCGGCCCGGCGACCATTCTGACCGCGGAGAGGTCGTTGGTCAGGCGCGCCATCAGGTCGCCCGTGCGGTTCCGGCCGAAGAAACCAGCGTCGAGCGTGAGCAGATGGCGGAACATTGCGTTCCGCAGGTCGTATTCCACGTAGCGACTGACGGCGTTGAGGATGTTCCGCATCTGGAAGCGGAGCACGCCGGTCACGAGCGTGATTCCGACCATGGCGGCTGCCAGCAGCCACAGGTCGCGAGGTGGGGCGGCCGCCTTGAGGTCGTCCACGGCGCGGCGTAACAGCCAGGGAATGGCACTGGCGATGGCACTCGACCCGATCACGGCGCCAAGACCGAGCGCCACTCGGCCCTGATATTTCTGCACGAATGGCACAAGTGCGCGCAAGGCGTGCAGACTGCTGGTACGAGGCTTGCTCATCAGGTTGGTAAGCGCTTCAACGACGGGTACACAGACGTCGTGGCGTGACCATCTGCACTAGGAGAATACACATGCGATCCACTGAACTTATGCCCCGCTCGATCCTCCCGCTGGCTGCTGTCGCGATGCTGCTCATGAGCGCATGCGGTGACAAGAACAAGTCAGAAGAAGTCTCGCCCGTCGTGGTGACCACCGATTCGGCCTCGCGTGCCGCGATTGCCGATTCGGCGACGAGCATCGAAGTCGTGCCGAGCACCGCCCCAGCCGCGCAGGAACCGCCGGTCGCAGGTCGTCAGCCCGTGCCGGCCGTGCCCGCCAAGGCCACCACGCCCCGCCCGAAGCCGTCCACGCCGCGTCCGTCGTCGTCGGGCAATTCCGCGTCGAATTCGCCCGCACCAGCTCCAGCCGGCCCATCGGTCAGCAGCGGCACGGTCGCTTCTGGCACCACGATCCGCGTCTCGAGCGGCGAAAAGGTCTGTTCCAATTCGCTCGCCGTCGGTGACCGCGTGACTGCGACCACCAATTCCCTGGTCAGCGGTTCGAATGGCGTGTCGATCCCGGCCGGCGCTCGTGTGGGCCTGGTCGTGACCGAATCCAAGACGTCCAGCCGCCAGGGCGACGACGCCAAGCTGACGTTCGACGTCCGCAGCGTGACGTTCGGTGGTGAGACGTACACGATGTCGGGCAGCGTCTCGACCGATGCGGTCGTGACGGAGCGGAAGGGAGGCGACGGCAAGAAGGTGGCGATTGGTGCCGCCGCTGGCGCCGTGATCGGTAACATCATCGGTGGTGGCAGCCGTGCCCAGCGTACGGTGGTCGGTGCCGCCGCGGGTGGCGCCGCCGGTGCCGTGGCCGCCGCGGTGACGGGTGATCGTCTCGCCTGCCTCCCGGAAGGTTCGCCGCTGACTGTGACCCTGGGCAGCGCCCTGACGGTCAAGAACTGAGCTGAATTGGAAACGGTTGGATCCTGAACGACGGTTCGCGCGTACCACCCTGCGCGCGGACCGGACCGCCTGACCTTTTGGCGGTGATGGACTGATTTCCCGCGCGCCCGTGTCTGCTTCTGCAGGTACGGGCGCGTTTGCGTTGCATGACGTCAGGATGAGGAACTCGTGAGGCCGGTCGTCCCGCGCCGCCGCAGCGTTGCTTCGGCGTTGGCGCAGGCGCTTGGTTTCCCGCGTCACCGCCTCCCGCCGCTCGTGGCAACCGTTCGATGCGCGCCGGCGTCTGAAGTCTGTTTGCGGCTCCCCCAGTCCGTTCTGGCATCCATCCCGTCGCCCGATCATCGTGAGTCTTCGACGTCTCGCAGGGTATCTCCTGACCCTGGCTGCGCTGCTGGTCGCTGCGCCACTTCAGGCGCAGCAACTCGATGTCATCCGGGGTGTCATCACCGGGCCCGACTCGCTGCCGATCGCCGGTGCGCGCGTCACCGCGACCTCGCTTTCGGGCAACGTCAATCGCAATGCCCGCACCGACACCAAGGGCCGCTTCACGATCACCTTCCCTGGTGGAGACGGTGACTACTTCGTCACGGTGACGGCGATCGGCTTCTCGCCGCGGCGCTTCGAGGTGAAGCGCACCGCCGATCAGGAAGTGCTGCTGGCCGACTCGCGTCTGTCGCGTGCGGTGACGCAGCTCGACGAGGTCCGGGTGGTTGGTGATCGGCCTCGCACCACACGCGATGATCGCACGCCGGACATCGGTGGCAGCGAGCGCGCCGTCAACGCCGGCAACGTGGCCGCAGGGCAGGCAGGCGACCTTGCCGCGATGGCGGCGTCACTACCAGGCGTACAGACGGTGCCGGGCGCGAATGGTGATCCGTCGGGATTCTCGGTGCTGGGCCTCACACCCGACCAGAACAACACGACGCTCAACGGGCAAAATTTCGGCGGCTCCAACCTGCCGCGGGATGCTGGCGTGTCGAGTTCCCTGGTGACCTCGCCCTACGACGTCTCGCGCGGTGGATTCAGTGGCGCCCAGTTCCAGCTGCGCACGCCTAGCGGCTCGAACTTCCGATCGCGCACGATGAGCCTGAATCTCGACTCGCCACTGCTGCAGTTCAGCGACGCCGCCGCGCGTTCGCTTGGGCAGGAGTTCAGCAACACGTCACTTGGTGGACTGGTCGCTGGTCCGATCATTCCCGACAAGGCCTTCTACAATTTCTCCTATCAGCTCGGCCGGCGCAGCAACGACCTCCGCACGCTGCTCAACACCGACAACACCGGATTGCTGACCAGCGGGATCGCGCCTGACTCGGCCGCGCGACTGATCGGCATTCTGCAGTCGCTCGGGATCCCTGCCACGACGGCGTCCAATCCGCAGAATCGATACGGTGACCAGGGAAGTGTCTTCGGCACCATCAACATCGCTCCGCCGGGATCGCGCACCGGGCAGGCGTTCACTCTCGCTGCCAATGGATTCTGGAACCGCACCTCGCCTGCGTCCGGCTCTGTCAGCGAACTGCCAGCACACAGTGGCGAACGCACCAACCTGAATCTCGGCGTCTCGGGGCGGCACTCGGCGTACTTCAGCAGCGGTATCCTGACCGAGACGAACCTCAATCTCAGCCTCTCGCAAAATTCCGGCTCCGCATTCTTCGACCTGCCGAGCGCCTCGGTCCGTGTGAACTCGCCGCTGGAAGATGGCACCAATGGGCTGCGCGTGCTGCAGGTTGGCGGCAACCCATTCCTTGGCACGTCGCAGGACAATTTCAGCGCCGGCTTCCTCAATACCCTCTCGCTGTTTTCGCGCGACAGCAAACATCGCATCAAGCTCACCAGCGAATTGCGTCGTGATGGGTTCACGATCGATCAGACCACCAACCGACTCGGCTCGTTCACGTTCAACTCACTGGCCGATCTCGAAGCTGGTCGCGCGGTGTCGTACACGAGGCAGCTCCTGCCGCGCGAGCTCAAGGGCAGCCAGTACATCGCGGCTGTGTCGCTCGGCGATGCCTGGCGGAAGAGCCGCGACCTGCAGATTCAGTACGGCGTGCGAGTGGACGCCAACCGCTTTGGTGGTGGCCCCGAGGAGAATCCAGAGGTGGAGCGGATCTTCGGTGTGCGCAACTCGAATGTGCCGAATCGGATCTATGTCAGTCCGCGAGTCGGCTTTTCCTGGACCGTCGGCACTGCGCCGCAGGTCGGTGGATTCGAAGGTGCGGTGCGTGGGCCGCGCGCCGTCATTCGCGGCGGTGTTGGTGTCTTCCAGAACACGCCGCAGTCCACGTTGCTTGGCGGCGCGCTGAACAACACCGGGCTTGCCGGCGCCGTCCAACAACTCGGCTGCTTCGGAACCGCCGCCCCGGTGCCACAGTGGAGCAACTGGCTCACCAATTCCGCCACGATTCCAGTGGTGTGTGCCGATGGCAGCGTCACGTCGCCCTTCGCCAATGGCGCGCCGAACGTGACCCTCTTCCCGAACGACTGGGCTGCCACACGCAGCCTGCGGTCGAACCTGCAGTGGAACGGACCGATCCTCCGCAATCGGTTCAGCGCGAGTGTGGATGTGACCTACTCACGCAACATGAACCAGCCGGGCACCGTGGACCTGAACTTCGCCGGGACACCGCGCTTCACGCTGGCCGATGAGGGTGGCCGTCCCGTGTTCGTCCCGGTTGCCAGCATCGACCCGGTCACTGGGGCCGCGGCGCCACGTGACTCGCGTTTCTCGCCGCTCTTCAACGTCGTCAACGCCAATCAATCCGACCTGCTCAGCGAGTCGCGGCAGGTCAGCGTTCGCATCTCGCCGGCGAACTTCAGCTCGAAGGTGCAGTGGAGCCTGAACTACGTGTACGGCAACGTGCGCGAGCAGTACCGCGGCTTCCAGAGCACCGTCGGCGATCCGCGTGACATCGAATGGTCACGCTCCTCGTTCGACTCACGCCACCAGTTCCAGTACACACTTGGCTACAACTTCTTCGACGCCATTCGCCTCAGCTGGTTCGGCAGCATCCGATCGGGCAATCCGTACACCCCGCTGATCGGTGGAGACGTGAATGGTGATGGCCTGAGTAACGATCGTGCGTTCATCGTGAACCCGGCAACCTCTGCGGATGCGGCCACGGCCGCAGGAATCAGCAGTCTGCTGGCGAGCGCTGGCAGCGATGCGCGCGAGTGCCTCGAGCGCCAACTGGGTACTTTGGCCGGTCGCAACAGCTGTAAGGGTGCGTGGACGCAGAATGCGTTCCTCAGCGTCTCGTTCAATCCGCTCAAGTTGCGCCTGCCGCAGCGCGCCACGCTGTCGTTCCAGGTCAACAACCCGCTCGGCGCCGCCGACCTGCTGCTGCATGGCTCGAACAACCTTCGCGGTTGGGGGCAGCCGGCGCAGCCTGACGCAACGCTGCTCTATGCGCGTGGCTTCGATCCGGCCACACAGCGATATCGGTATGAAGTGAACCAGCGCTTCGGCGCCACGCGACCGGCGTTCACGTCGTTCCGTGCGCCGGTGACGGTGACCGCCTTGCTGCGCTTCGACCTCGGTGCGTCACGTGAGCGACAGGTCCTGACGCAGCAGCTCGATCGCGGCCGCCGCACACCGGGACAGAAGGTGCCGGAGCCGCAACTGAATGCGATGTATGGCACAGGCAGTGTCACCATCAATCCGATGGCGCAGATTCTTCGGCAGTCCGACTCGCTCCAGCTCACCGGACCGCAGGCCGACAGCATTGCAACGCTCAATCGACTTTTCACCATTCGCCAAAGCCAGATCTGGGGCCCGGTGGTGAAGGAGTTCGCGAAACTCGATGATCGCTACGATCAGGACATCGCTTATGGCCGCTACAAGAAGGCGCGTGAAGCCTCGATCGACTTGCTGAAGTCGATCGCGCCGTCGATCCGGAACCTGCTCACCCCGGATCAGCGCCGGAAATTGCCGGCGATCGTCGCCAGCCATCTCGATCCGCGGTACCTGTCGTCGATTCGCTCGGGTACCATGGGTGGTGGTGACTTCGGTGGTTTCCTCTCGGGCGGCATGAACATCCCGCAGGGCGGTGGTGGTCAGACCATCATCATCCGATGACCCATGGCAATCGATAGCATGTTTTCGCGCGAGACACATCCCCAACTCGGTGCCGTCATGACCGTTCGATTCATTCGCTTGACCAATCTCTTTTCCGCCACGCTGGCGACGACGGTGCTGGTGTCGGCCGTCGCATCTGCCCAGGCCCTGCCGCCGGTGCGTGCGTTGGGGCCCGTGACACGTGTGTCGCCGACGGATCAGCTGGGAAGCGTCTCTTCGGTGCGCCCACTGCCTGGCGGTCGGGTGCTCGTGAATGATCTCGTGCGCCGACAACTGGTGCTGCTCGATTCGACCTTTGCGCGCGAAGCGGTCGTTGCCGATACGACGGCTGCCACGGCGAACGCGTATGGGGCGCGGCCGGGTGGCTTGATCCCGTACCGTGGTGATTCGTCGCTCTTCGTCGATCCGGGCTCGCTCTCGATGCTGGTCCTGGATGGTGCAGGCAAGGTGGTGAAGGTGATGGCGATCCCGCGTCCCGATGATGCGCAGTTCATGATCGGCGGTCCGTTCGGCACGCCGGGCTTCGACAGCAAGGGCCGAATCGTGTATCGCGGCTTCACGCGCCCCAACCTGCCGCCGCCGGGCGCCGAGCGCACCACGGGTTTCCGTGTTCCCGAACAGCCGGATTCCGCGCCGATCCTTCGTGTTGCCCTGGCCACGCGCGCACTCGACACGGCCTCGTTCTTCAAGATTCCGAAGACGCGGGCGAATGTCTCGCAGAATGATCGCGGCCAGGTGTCGGTGCAGATGGTGATGAATCCGATGCCGATCGTGGATGACTGGACGTTGCTGCCTGATGGCACACTCGCTGTCGTGCGCGGTGCCGACTATCACATCGACTGGCTGGCGCCGGACGGTTCGCGCACCAGCACGGCGAAGATTCCGTTCGAGTGGGAGCGCATGTCCGACGACGCGAAGGCGACCTTCCTCGACTCGGCGAAGACGGCGATGGAAGCGAACCGCGCCCGAATGATGGCTGGTGGCGGTGGTGGCAACGTCGTCGTCGCTGGCGGCCCAGCGCCTGCAGCCGGTGGCGGGGGCGGTGCGATGGGCGGTGGCATGGTGATGCGCTTCGAAGCGGCCGGCCCAGCAGGCAGTGGCCCCGCGCCGAGCGGTGGTCCGCCGACGCAGATGCAGATGCCGTCGATCAACATGATCCCGGCCAGTGAGCTTCCCGACTATCGTCCTGCGTTCGGCACCGGTGCCACACGCGCCGACCTCGATGGCAACCTCTGGATTCGCACCAGCAAGGTCGCCAACGGTGGCCCGGTGTACGACGTCGTGAATCGCAGCGGCGCGCTCATCGATCGTGTTGCATTCCCATTTGGTCGTGTGATCGCCGGATTCGGCCCTGGCGTCGTGTACATGGGTGTGCGTGACGACAAGGGCGCTCGCCTCGAAGTCGCCCGCATTCGCTAGTACGCGTTACCGCGGCGGGAAGGGCAAAACGCAGAGACGCAAAGGCGCAGAGGTTGTCGATCTGCTGGGCGACTAGTGGCGAAGTAGAAACTGCAGACGGCTTGGGGAACTGCTCACGCAAGTGCAGTTTCACAAGCCGTCTGAATTTCCTACCGCAAATGTTTTCGACCTAGTTGTAGAAGCCTCTGCGCCTTGTATGTCTCCTCGCACAGAAGCTAAATCTCCGGGACGGCGGCAGCTCGTTCGGAGCGCCCCGGGCGCCGTGAGCCCGTCGCAGAGTCAGAGCGCCGTCGTCCCGATCGCTACAAGCCCGGACAGCTACCAGGGACGCCCACGCGATCCCGCATCTCGCAAGGCAGGGCGCGCGCGGTCGTCACCTGGAGGCAGTATGACGTATCTCGGCATTGATGTCAGCAAGGCCCACTTGGATGTGGCGGTCCACGACGGCGCGGTGACGCAGCTCCGCAATACGGCGGCGGACATCGACGCCTTCGTCACCGCGCTCACCGCGCAGCCCCCGACCTTGGTCGTGCTGGAAGCGACGGGCACGTATCATCGCGCCGTCGCCGGCGCGCTCACCGGCGCCGGGATCCCCGTCGCGGTCGTCAATCCGCGGCAGGTGCGCGAGTTCGCGCGCAGCACCGGCCAGTTGGCGAAGACGGATCGCGTCGATGCGCGCATTCTGGCGCGGTTTGGCGCCGTGCTCGCCCCACCCGTCCGGCCGCTCGCCGACGCGGAGCGGCAGGCGCTGGCGGCC
This sequence comes from uncultured Gemmatimonadaceae bacterium, assembly GCA_963740355.1. Classification (GTDB taxonomy): domain Bacteria; phylum Gemmatimonadota; class Gemmatimonadetes; order Gemmatimonadales; family Gemmatimonadaceae; genus JACMLX01. The sequence continues at coordinate 1,021,109 of CAVUDW010000003.1, read as the reverse complement.
TTGGTGGAACGGCGACGGCAATTGGTCACCATGCAGACGATGGAGAAGAATCGCCTGCACGTCGCGACCGCGCGCGTGGCGACGAATGTGCGCCGGACGTTGGAGGCGCTGGCGGAGGCGCTGCGCGACATCGATGACGAGATCGGTGGCCTGATCGAACAGAATGCGGCCTGGCAGGCGCAGGTGACGCTGTTGACCACCGTGCCGGGCATCGGCCAGCAGAGCGCACGGTACTTGGTCGCCTTGTTGCCCGAATTGGGGACGCTGAATCGGCGCGCCATTGCCGCGCTCGTGGGCGTCGCGCCGCTCGCGCAGGAATCCGGGCAGTTCCGCGGCGCCCGCGTGTGCTGGGGCGGACGCGCGACCATTCGCTCAATCCTCTACATGGCCACCCATGTCGCCACCCGGTGGAACCCGGTCCTTCAGCCCGTCTACGCGGCGCTGCGCGCCGCCGGGAAGCCCACCAAAGTCGCCAAGATCGCGTGCCTCCGCCGCCTCCTCACCATCCTCAACGCGATGGTCAAAACACAAACCCCGTGGCGGGCACCCACGCCCGCCACGGCTTGACTTTCAACACAGCTACTCTGCGTTTCGCTTTTGTCAGTACCCGACCGCCGCACCAAACGCACGCGGCTCGGACACACCATGCCAGCCGCCCGGGACGCGACGAATGGCGTTGACGTTGGCGATGCCGCCAAGGAAGCCGACCGCGTGGCCCATCGCTTTCAGTGAGTCGACCGTCGTCGCCGGGAATCCGTTCGTTTCGAGTCGGAGTTCGTCAGGCAGCGCCTGGTTGTGGATACGCGGCGCGCGCATTGCGTCGGCCAGCGACATCCCGTATTCGATCACGTTCAGGATCACCTGACTGGTGGCGGAAATGATGCGCGGGCCGCCAGCGGCGCCGGCCACCATCTGCACCTTGCCATTCGCGTCCAGCACCACGGTGGGCGACATCGCGGAGAGCATCCGCTTGCCCGGCTCGATCTTGTTCGCTTCACCCTGCACGAGGCCGAACATGTTCGGCTTGCCCGGCTGCACCGCGAAATCGTCCATCTGGTCGTTCATCATGAACCCTACGCTCGTCAGGTAGACGCCGCTGCCCCACGAGTTGTTGAGCGTGGTGGTGGTGGCAACCGCGCTGCCATCCCCGTCCACCACCGAGTAGTGCGTGGTGTGCATGTTTTCCGCCATCTGCTGCGTGGCCGCTGGCGTTGGCGTGGCACGCGCGCGATCGATCTGGCTGAAGAGTCGTCCCGCGTACTCCTTGCTCGTCAGTTGTGCGATCGGCACCGGATAGAAATCGGGGTCAGCGATCTTGCTGTTGCGATCGATGAACGCGCGTTGATATGCCTCGCCCATCAGGTGCACATAGGCCACACTGCCAAAGGCGGGCATCTTCGTTTCGTGCTCGACGATGTTCATCGTCTCGGCCATCGTCACTCCACCGGACGATGACGGCGGCATGCCGACCAGCGTGTAGTTGCGATAGGTCCAGACCAGCGGCTCGCGCCACCGCGGCGTGTACTTCGCCAGGTCGGCCTTGGTGATGATGCCGCCACCGCGCTTTTCTTCTGCCGCAATGCTGTCGGCAATCCAGCCGCGATAGTAGGCATCGGCACCATCGCGTGCGATGGCATCGAGGGTGCGCGCGAGCACCGGCTGACGGAACGTCGAACCGATGCCAGGCACGCTGTCACCCGCGAGGAACACGGCCTTCCCAGCGAAACGCGCAATCAGCGCGCGGCTCCGGGAAATGCTGGTGTACAGTCCGCTGTCGACCGCGAATCCTTCACGCGCCAGTCGAATCGCTGGTGCCATGACCTGTGCGCGCGTCAGCTTGCCGTACTTCGCCTGCGCTGCAATCAATCCAGCAACCGCGCCGGGCACGCCACTCGACCGCCAGCCGATGATGCTGCCATCGGTGGTTCCGTCCGGCTTGAGGTACATGTCGCGTGACCCAGCCAGCGGCGCGACCTCGCGATAGTCCACCACTTCGCGACGCCCGTCGGCCATCTGGATCACCATGTAGCCGCCGCCACCGATGTTGCCGGCCTCGGGCCAGACGACGGCCAACGCAAAACCCGTCGCCACGGCCGCGTCGACCGCGTTGCCGCCCTGCTTCATGATCTCCGCTCCTGCAGAGCTCGCCAGCGGGGCGTTGCTGCTCACCATGCCGTGCTCCGCGAAGGTCGCGGGCTGGTTCTTCGCGAACCGCCAGCCATCGGCAAAGACCACGGGATCGCGGCGAACCGAGTCCTCGCGTGCCCCGGCGGCGGGTGCCGCAGCCACCGGCACGGCGGCTGGCGTCGGGGTCGGCACGGCGGGCTGGGGCGACCGGCAGGCGGTGGCAAGCACCACGGCCGCGAGCGACCATGGCGAAGAGCGGAGCAGGCGGGAGGCAGCCATCAGCGAAACCAGGGTTGAAGGACGATGGCGTGAGGAACGGATAGTGCGGGTACACAGCACAATCCCGACATCGTCGGGACAGATAGCAGAGTATCTTTGCCCGACCCGAAGCTTACCCGGGCACTCGAGAGGCCGACAGCGCGCGTCGATCCCGGGTTTTCGCCGCCTTGTCCCCTTCCGCCGCCTGTGACCGCCGACACTCCCGCGTTCCGCGATTCGCGGGTCACCGAACAGCGCAATCCGCGTTCGGTCGCCATCGATCTCGCCTCGCCGCTCGACATCGTCGACATCATCACAGCAGAGGACGCAGGCGTGGTGCCGGCCGTCGGCCTGCAGCGTGAAGCCCTCGCCGCGGCGATCGCCGCCGCAGAGCGTGCACTGCGCGCAGGGGGCCGGATCATCTACGCTGGAGCGGGCACATCAGGCCGGCTCGGTGTGCTCGACGCGAGCGAAATTCCGCCGACGTTCGGCGCCGATTTTGGCTTGGTGGTCGGTCTCATCGCTGGCGGGCCCGCGGCGCTCCTGCGTGCGCAGGAAGGTGCGGAGGACAGTCCGGACGGGGGCGCACGTGACCTCGATGCGATCGACATCGCGTCGAATGACTTCTTCGTTGGGATCGCGGCCAGTGGCAGCACACCGTACGTGCATGGTGCGCTGCGCCGCGCCAAGGTCGTCGGTGCGACCACCGCCATGATCGCCTGCACGCCGCTGCCATCGTCGATTGTCGATGCCATCGACATCCCGATCGTGATCGTGGTCGGGCCGGAAGTGGTCACGGGGTCGACGCGCATGAAATCCGGTACCGCAACCAAGCTGGCGCTCAACATCATCAGCACCGGCGCCATGATCCGCATCGGCAAGACGTACGGCAACCTGATGGTCGATCTGCGCGCCAGCAATGCAAAACTGGTGGATCGCAGCGAGCGGATCGTAGCGGAGATCTGCGGCCTCGATCGCGCTGCCGCGCGTGAATTGCTGCAGCGCGCTGGTGGCGTGGTGAAGCGCGCCATCGTCATGCACCTGCGGCATGTCGACATCGCGGCTGCCGATGCCGCACTCGACGCGTCACACGGTGTGATTCGTCGTGCGGTCGACATCGCACCGCCGCCGGTTGCATCGGCACCACCCGAGATGGAGGCGCGCTGATGCCTACCGACGCGCCACTGTCCGCGGCGCCGATCCTGATCGGCCTCATGTCTGGCACCTCGCTCGATGGCATCGCCGCGGCAGCCGTTCGTTTTCATCCAACCGATGATGGCGATCGTCCGGAATTGCTGGCATTCGAATCAGTTGGGTACAGCGCGGAGCAGCGTGCGCGCCTCGCGGCTGGCATGGTGCAGGGCTCCGCCCGTGACTTCTGTCGACTGCACGTCGACCTCGGACACTGGCTGGCCGACGCAGCCGCCCTCGTCATGCAGCGCGCTGGCCTGACGGCGGCCGATGTCGCCGCGGTGGCTTCGCACGGGCAAACCCTCTGGCATGAGCCGGGACACTCCACCTGGCAGATCGGCGACGCGGCGGTCATCGCGGAGCGGCTCAACACGCGCGTCATCAACGACTTCCGGAGCCGCGACGTGGCTGCGCACGGCCAAGGCGCGCCGTTGGTGCCGCTCGCCGACCTGCACCTCTTCGCGGCCCCCGAGGGCTGGCGCGCCCTGCAGAACCTCGGTGGCATCGGCAACGTGACCGTGGTGCCGCCGCGCGGGCTCGACCAGCCGACGCTGGCGTTCGACACGGGCCCGGGGTGCGGCGTGATCGACCGTGTCGTGGCCAGCCTCGATCCCACCCGCCATTACGATGCCGATGGACGGCTGGCGGCCGCCGGCTCGCCGGTCGAGGCGGTGCTCGCGCCCCTCCTCGCCGACGAGTGGTACCTGCGCCCGCCCCCCAAGAGCACGGGGCGTGAGAAGTACGATGCCGCCTTCGTCGACGCCCTCATTGCCGCCTGCCGCCTCGCTGGCGGTGACGTTTCGGATCAGGACATCGTCGCCACGGCAACAGCTCTCACGGCCCGGACGATGGCCGCGGGCTACGACCGGTTCGTGCGCGCGGACCTGCACGACGTGGTCCTCTCAGGTGGCGGCGCGCGCAATCCCACGTTGGTCCGCATGATCCGTGAGGCCCTGCCATTGCGCACAGTGCGTACCTTCGATGAACTCTTTTTTGACGGCGAAGCCAAGGAAGCAGTGGCGTTCGCGTATATCGCACTTCAACACTTGCGAGGACTTCCCGGGAATGTCCCGGCGGCGACGGGTGCCGCTGGACCGCGGATCCTCGGAACTCGCACGCTGCCATGACCGGCCAAGAGCGCTCCAATGTCGCCGAGTATCCCGCCGACTCCCGATCGGCGCACGCATGATGAGCCACCACCGTCTGGTGGCGGGCGCCGCATGAGCGACGCTGCCTCGTTGTGCATTGCGGCGATCCGCTGGGACGCAGCCCGAGGCTACGGCGATGCGCGCCCGCACATCGATGCGGCGCTGCGCCTCGGCGTGGGGGGCTTCACGCTCTACGGTGGCACGGCGGAGGCGGTGCGCGCACTGACGCGTGACCTGCAGCAGCGGTCAAAGACGCCACTGCTCATCGGCGCCGACATGGAACGTGGCGCCGGCCAGCAATTCGAAGGGTCCACGGGGCTGCCGCCCGCTGCCGCGATCGCCTCTCTCCGTGATCGCGATGCAGTGCGACGCGCGGCGCGCCACACGGCGCGCGAAGCGCGGACGATGGGCGTGAACTGGAACTACGCGCCCGTGGCCGACCTCGACGTCGAGCCAGTCAATCCCGTGCTCAACACCCGCTCGTTCGGCTCGCAGCCAAGCGAAGTCGGTGACTACGTCGCCGAGTGGATCGACGCCTGCCAGAGTGAAGGGGTGCTGGCCTGTGCCAAGCACTTCCCCGGGCATGGCCGCACCGTGGAAGACTCGCATCTCACACTGCCCGTCGTCAGCACCCCGCACTCGGTGTTGATGCAGGACGACCTGCTGCCATTCAAGTCGGCGATCGATGCGGGCGTCGGCTCGATCATGACGGCCCATGTGGCGTATCCGGCGCTCGATCCGAGCGGCATGCCGGCCACGCTCTCGCGCGAGATCCTGACCTGGGTGCTGCGCCAGCGGTGTGAATACGAAAACCTCATCGTCGGCGACTCGATCAACATGCAGGCCGTGTTGCAGGGGATCGATGAAGGGGAAGCGGCCGTGCGTGCAATCCTCGCCGGTTGCGATCTGGTGCTCGCGCCGGGCGACTTGCAGAAGACGGTACACGCGCTGGAAGAGGCAGTCGCCGGTGGTCGCATCGAACGCGATCGGTTGCGCCTGTCGTTGCGTCGCCGATTGAAGTGGGCGCAGTGGGTGTCGCCACCGAACGACTATCGCCGGCCCTCAGGGACCGATGTGCTCTGGTGCGCCGGCCTCGCGGATCGTGTGCTGCAGGTGGTGCGACCGCTCACGCGTGGTATTCGTGCGCCGATCGAGCTCTGCTCATTCGACAGCGACACACACGGCGACTATCGCACGCCGCGCATCACGCTGATGAACACACTGCGGCAACTGAGCATCGATGCCCGTGTCACGGAACGATCCGATGGCCCGAGCCGCGGCACGGTCGTGATCACGGCCTTCGGTGAGCCGGTGCAGGGCAAGGGCTCGCTCGAGGTCCCGGCTCCCGTGCGCGATGGTGTGTTGCAGCTCTATGCCGACGCCCGCGCGGCGGGGCGTGATGCACTGATCATCTGGTTCGGGCATCCGCGGCTCGCCTCCGCCTTCGGCGAGGAAGCGCCATTGCTGGTGGCGTGGAGTGGTGATCCCTGCATGCAGTCGGCCGCCGCACGCTGGCTCGCCAAGCAACGCGGCTGAATCACGCGCCGACACGCACGGTCGACACGCTCGAGAATCAGGCGCGACGCATGGTGAAGAGCGTGATTTCCGGGCGCGCGTCGAGGCGCATCTGGATGTTGAAACCGACACCGCGGCTGATGTACACACGACGGCCGTCACCGACGGCGATCTCGCCCGACGTGTAGCGCTTGTTCTTCACCGGCAGGATTGGCGGCGTCAGAAACGGTGAGCGACACTGACCACCGTGCGTGTGACCTGACAACACCCAGCCGTCGAAGCCGTGCCAGCGTGCACGTTCGTCCATGCAATCCGGGTTGTGATTCAGCACGAGACCCGGCGTGCCGGGCTTCCAGCGCGCGAGAGCTTTCTCGGGGCGCGCAAACGGTGACCAGTAGTCATCCACGCCGGCCACGAACAATCCGTCCACGTCCAGCGATTCGTTGTGCAACACGCGAATCCCTGCCTGCGTCACGCGATCGGAAATGGCGCGGCTGACCCGCTCGTCGCGCCATCGTTCACCGTAGTCGTGATTGCCGAGCACCGAGAGTGTGAGCAATCGTCCGCGCGGCACATGCGGCAGGTGCTGCTCCAATTGTGTCAGCTGCTGCGGTCCCCGCCACGTCACCCAATCGCCGGTGTACATCACGACGTCCGGCTCCAGCGCCGCGCCGGCGGCCCACACACGCTGCAGATATCCCGGATCCACGTTGGGCCCGATGTGCAGGTCGCTTAGCTGCAGCAGCGTCCGGCCATCGAGTGACGAGGGCAGTCCTTTCACCAGCATGTCCCGCCGCGCGACGTCGAGCCAGAAGGGCTCCAGCCAGTGGGCATAGCTGACGAGCCCCGCCAGGCTGGCGCCTGCGGAAAGGAGAAAGGTCCTGCGTTTCATCGAGTCGGTTCAGGCATCGGCCGACGTAAGTGTCGGCAGCTAAGCCGTACGATCAGGGCGAACCGAAGTTCCCGAATTTCCAGATGGCCCAGGCCACCACCACCACGATCGCGAAAATTGCGACGTAGAGGTACGCCTTCGCTGGGTCACGGGGAGGGATCGTCGGGCCTGTGGCACCGGCCCCCGCGCCACCAGGCTGCGACACACTCTGCACGCCGAGGGCCGGCGTCGGTGGGCGCGTCACCGCGGGGACTGCACCGCTTCGCATCCGACCACGCATGCGATCGAGGGTCGGCACGCCGCTGTCGGGCAGTGGGTAGCTCTGGTGGCCGATCTCGCGCTGCAGCTCGTCATGCTCCGGCAACCCTTCCCCGGTGAACTGCGCCACCACCACCGTGATGTTGTCGTGGCCACCTTCGGCATTCGCGGCCGCGATCAGCTGCTCGCAGGCATCATCGGGATCGGTGCTGGCCGACACGATCCGCGCGATGTCGGTGGCGCGGAGGTGTGTCGTCAAGCCGTCGCTGCACATCACCAGCGTATCGCCACGGGCCAGCGGCTGCTGCGTGAAGTCGGGACGCACCGTACTGTCGGGGCCGAGCGCTTGCAGGATGATATTGCGACGCTCACTCACCTCGGCCTGATCGGGCGTCATTTCGCCCGCCTCGATCAACTGCTGCATCAACGACTGGTCTTTCGTGATCTGCTGCGCGACGCCATCACGCACGATGTAGGCGCGGCTGTCGCCCACCTGCGCCAGGTAGAGCGAATTGCCCAGCAGGCCCGCAATCGTTGCCGTGGTGCCCATGCCGGCGTGTTCCGGATGTGCGCCGGCGAAGGCGAAGATGCGATGGTTCGCCGTATCGGCGGCGTCGCGAATAGTCTCGACGAAGGTGTCGGTGTCGCGACCCACGTTGGTCATCCACTGCGCACGAAACGTGTCCAGCACCGCCTCGACCGCCATTTCACTCGCGATCTCGCCTGCGGCAGCACCACCCATTCCGTCCGCCACCACCAGTACCACGCCCCGCATCCCGACATCGATCACGCCGTTGTGAACTTCCGCATGAGTCTGCCCGGTGTCGAGATCGAGGAAAGCGAACGCATCCTCATTGTGATCGCGAGTGATCCCGACATCCGTCATACCGGCGAGTCGCAGCCGCACGCCAGGGCGTGGTATTGGCGTCTCGGACGGCGTGGGGTGGCTCATGACTGACACTGTCGGCGCGTGAAGAGGGTGAGATCTGCTGACTTGCCGCGAGTTCGCCCCCTCCGGGCGTCACGCGCGTACACAGAAGCTAGGACGGCGCGCATGAGGCGGTCAAATCGGAGGGAGCTCGAGCCGAGCTACCTTTGATCATGCTACGAGTCCTGCTTCGGTCCGGTTTCGCGGTGCGCCCGGTTGGCGCGTCTGGGTTTCGCCCGACACGCACGCCAGCTGGCCGCCTCGCGTCGCTCCTGTCGCTGACCGCCGTCTTCGGCCTGTCAGCGTGCATTCCCAAGGTGTCGGCGACTACGGCGCCAACGCCAGTGGGGGCACCAGTCTGGCCGGCGATTCCGCGCGCCGAGGGGCCGGTCGCCATCCGCGTGCAGTATCCGTCGCCGAACGCGGTGATCGCCGCCCGGGACTCGACCTTCCTGCTCGGCACCGTGAACCACGGCGGCGCGACGCTGACCATCAACGGCGCGCCGGTCGCGGTGAAGCCCAATGGTGCATTCCTCGCGTGGGTCGCCATGCCACCGCGCAGCCGGCCGCAGTTCGACCTCGTGGCGACCGTGGCCGGCGGGGCGACACAGCAGCTGACGTTGCCGATCCGGTTTCCGCAGCCGCGATCCGCGGTGGCCAGTGGTCGGCCCTACCTCGACACCAGCAGCGTCACGCCGCGCGCCGGTCTGGCCTTCCGCGGTGATGAGCCGATTCGTGTGTCGGCGCGATTGGCAGAGGGGGCTCGTGCCGATTTCGTGGCGACGCCCTGTCCGGGCGCGTTGGGCCCGCAGCCGGTTGCCCAGCCGCTGTTGGCCAGCGAGGGCAGCGAGACTGCCGCGCGTGACATTGTGGCGCGCGCGCTCCGCTGCGGCGGAACGCTGAACGTGTTCGGCCGCGGCGACTCGGTGCCGACGGTGCGCAGTCTGCCGCCGGTCGCCGACGGAGACTCGCTCGGCCTGGTTCGCGTCGGCACCGCGACCGTCGACACCGATGCGGTGGTCATCGCCCGGCCGATTCCGGGCGGTACCTACAAGTGGTTCATCGTGCCGGGCACCGTGATGCAGGCCACCGGTCGGCAGGGTGACGCGATGCGCGTGCAACTGGATGCCGGGCTCGATGTCTGGATCGATGCCGATGTGGCCACCGCACTGCCTGCGGGCACCGTGGCACCGCGTCGCGTGGTGAGTAACGCGCGACTGGTGCCGTCTGAGGGGTTCGTCGACCTCGTGTTGCCGATGAGTGCACGCCCGGCGTATCGCGTTGAGGTGGAAGGCCACACGCTGCGCCTCACGCTGCATGGCGTGACGGGCAACACAGACATCATCTGGTTCCAGCGTGGCGATTCGCTCGTGCGCGATGTGCAGTGGACGAACGACGCCAACGATCGCGCCGTCTACACCGTGCAACTGCAGCGCGACGTGTACGGCTGGCTCGCGTTCTGGCGTGGTGATGCGTTCGTGCTGCGGATGCGCCGCCCGCCGGTGATCGACGCCACCAATCCCTTGCGGGGACTGCGGATCGCCGTCGATCCAGGCCATCCGCCGATCGGCAGCACCGGTCCTACGGGGCTGTACGAGGCGGTGGCCACGCTGGCGATCGGTGAACGGGTGCAGCGACTGCTCACGGCGCGTGGCGCGATTCCCATCATGACACGCACCACTGCCGCGCCGGTGCCACTTGGTGATCGACCGGCGATGGCGCGTCGCGCCGATGCGCAGGCATTCGTCTCGATCCATCTCAACGCCAAGCCGGATGGCGTGAATCCGTACCTGAACAACGGCAGCGGCACGTACTACTTCCAGCCGCAGAGTGCTGGCCTGGCACGCGCGATTCAGTCGCGACTCGTGCCGCGACTGGGCCTGAGTGACGAAGGCACCTGGTTCGACAACCTTGCAGTGGTGCGCGGTGCGTGGATGCCGAGTGTGCTGGTGGAAGGGGCGTACGTGATCGTGCCGGAGCAGGAGGCGGCGTTGCGTACGCCAGAGTTTCAGGAGGCCTACGCGCTGGCGATCGTGGAAGGGCTCGAGGCCTGGTTCCGCACCCTGACCGCCGGCGGCACACGTCCGTGAGCGCGCCAGCGGAATTCCGGGGCCCGCCGCAGGTCGCGTCGAGCGCGTTCGTGCATCCGCGGGCGTCGGTGTGTGGCACCGTGGTGCTGGGTGACGAGGTGAGTGTCTGGGCCGGCGCGGTGATCCGCGGGGACACCGAGCAGATCACCATCGGTGCCGGCACCAACATTCAGGACCTGACGATGGTCCATGCCGATCCCGGCATACCGACCACGGTCGGGGCGGGGGTGACGGTGGGGCACCGGGCCATCCTGCATGGCTGCCTGATCGACGACGACGCCCTGATCGGGATGGGCGCGATCCTGCTCAACCGGTGTCAGATCGGGTCGGGGAGCATCATCGGCGCGGGCGCGCTGGTGCCGGAGGGCATGGTCGTCCCGCCCAACTCGCTCGTGCTCGGCGTGCCGGGGAAGGTCGTTCGGGCGACCACGGAGGAGGAGCGGGCCAAGCTGGCCCGCACGGCGGCGCGGTACCGTGGGCTGGCCGTGGCGCACCGCGACGGCGTGGTGCGGTACCACACGGGTTCGTAGCCGAATCGTGGCCTGGCGGGGCCGTTCCGGCCCATTGCGCGGGACTCTCGGCGCGCTTGCCTGGTCACACGCGGTGCAAAACTGGTGTTCGGGGCGTCATCCGTTTCCGGGGAGACGTGCAACCGAGCAATCTCCACGTGTGTTGATGGATGTGGATGGTGTGGATTCCCTCATCCGAAATCCGGTTCGACCCTCGGCTTGTTGTCGCAAGTCCATTCAGGGCAACGATTTACGGCACATTAGCGTATTCACAGGATAGCCGAGTCCGTTGAACGGCGGGGCAGTCGCCAGTCGCGGTTGTGGATTCCGAAACAGTACAAATGTGATCATGGAACCGCTAAACTGTTGCTCCGTTGAGTGTTTGGGCAGCGCTGGCGCGGACTCACGAAGGGTCCTATTGTCCTGCTCCGCGCTGGAAGCCGGTCTGTTTCGGTCTGGTCACACCGCGCCCCGTCGTTGCGTCACCCAGGGTAGTTCCAAAGTCGTGCTCGCGCCCGCAGCAAGGTAGGCGGAGGATCGCTGCGGGCCGTTTCGTGTCCCCATCAGTGGGGCATGCACGATGCGGCAGGGTAGAAGCAAGGGTGGGGTTGGGTGACCGGACGTCGACAGGCAGCAGGACGCATTCGCAGGGCGGATTCACATGACGGACGCGACATCGCAGGACCAACCACCCGTGGGGAGAGACATGACGACGGTGCTTTATCCGGAATCTTTGGCGTCGGCGATGACGTCAGCCGCAGACAAGGCCGTGAGGAAGCGGGACGGGCGGACGGCAGAGTGGGATCCCGAGCGGATCGTGCGAGCCATCGCTCTCGCCTTCTATGCCCAGCGCCACAAGGGCGCCGACAACCCGAACCGTGACAACCAGGCCAAGCACTATGGCTTGAGCCTGATGGATCATGCCGATGTGCTGCGGATCGCCGGCATGGTGATCAACACCGTCGAGCTGCGTGCCGCTCGCGGCGTGAAGCCGTCGGTGGAAGAGATCCAGGACATCGTCGAGATGATGATCGCTGGCGCCGGCCACTTCGATGTCGCCAAGAGCTATGTGCTCTATCGCGCCAAGAAGTCCGACGCCCGCATCGCCAAGCATGGCGTCAGCGGCATCAGCGATTACATCGCGATGTCGAAGTACGCCCGCTACCGCGAGGATCTGGGCCGTCGTGAGTTGTGGCCGGAAGCAGCCAAGCGTGTGTTCGACATGCATCGCAACCGTTTCGCCGCACTCCTCGACAACGAGGCGTTCGGGCTCGATCGCACCCTTGGCCAGCTGATCGACAGCGCCGAAGCGGCCGTGCGCGATCGCAAGGCGCTGCCGAGCATGCGCTCGATGCAGTTCGGCGGCGATGCGATCGAAGTGAACAATGCGCGCATGTACAACTGCACGTTCGGGCACATCGATCACATGCGGAAGTTCAGCCAGGCGTTGTGGCTGCTCCTCAGTGGAACGGGTGTGGGCTTCAGCGTGCAGAAGCAGCACGTGTCGAAGCTGGCGCCGTTCCCGCTCCGCGCCTCGGCCGAAGACCTGCCGGTGAAGCACTTCACGATTCCTGACACCATCGAAGGCTGGTCCGATTCGATGCAGGAACTGGTGATGAGCTACTACGAAGGCACGTACGTCGAGTTCGATTTCTCCGAGATCCGCGCCAAGGGTGCCGTGCTTCGCACCAGCGGTGGTCGCGCACCGGGGCACCAGCCGCTGAAGAAGGCGCTGGAGAAGATCCGCGCCGTGCTGGATGGCATCCCGGGCCGCAAGATGCGCCCGATCGAGGCCTATGACATCCTGATGTATGCGGCCAGTGCCGTCATCAGCGGTGGCATCCGTCGCTCCGCCACCATCGCGCTCTTCAGCGCCGATGACGAGGAGATGATCAACGCCAAGACCGGCGAGTGGTGGAAGCACAATCCGCAGCGCCAGCACAGCAACAACAGCGCGATGCTGGTGCGTGGCGAGGCGACGAAGGAAGAGTTCATGGGGCTCTTCAACGCCATCCGTCAGTTCGGTGAGCCGGGCTTCTACTTCACGGAAAGCGCCGAGTATGGCGCCAATCCCTGTGTCGAGATCGGGCTCGCGCCGTCACTGGTCGTGGACCACGAGGTGATGGGCAAGCTGATGAAGTACGGCTACAACGAGTCGGTTGGCATCGGCGACACGATCAGCGGCTGGCAGCACTGCAACCTGACCACGATCAACGGTCGCATGTGCGAGACGCCGGAAAAGTTCTACGAGCTCTGCACCGTGGCGGCGACGATCGGCACCATGCAGGCGGCCTACACCGAGATGAGCTACCTCGGACCGGTCACCCGCGTGATCAACGAGCGCGAGTCACTGCTCGGCGTCAGCATCTGCGGCATTCTCGAGCGCCCCGATGTGCTCCTGAATCCGGAAGTGTTGCGCAAGGGAGCGGAGACCTGCGTGATGACGAATCGCGCGGTCGCGGAAACCCTCGGCATCCAGCCGGCGGCTCGTGTGACCTGTGTGAAGCCGGAAGGCACGGCCAGCCTGTTGCTCGGCACGGCCAGCGGCATCCATCCGCATCACGCCAAGCGCTACTTCCGTCGCGTGCAGGCCGCGCGCACGGAGCCGGTCTACAACTTCTTCAAGTCGTGGAATCCGCAGATGACCGAGGTGTACGGCATGAAGGCCGACACCACGGACGTGATCACCTTCCCGATCGAGGCCCCCGAGGGCGCGATCCTGAAGAAGGACATCGGCGCGCTGCAGTTCCTCGACATGGTGAAGCTGGTGCAGGAGAACTGGGTCGTGCCTGGCACGGCGCACGAGAAGTACAACCCGGGCCTGCGTCACAACGTCAGCAACACGGTGACGGTGAAGGAAGGGGAGTGGGAGTCGGTGGCCGATTTCATCTGGGACAACCGTGCTTACTTCACGGGCGTCAGCCTCCTCGCCGCCACTGGCGACAAGGACTACCAGCAGGCCCCGAACGAGGAAGTCACCACGCCGGCCGACATCGCCAAGTGGAACAGCCTCACCTACGAGCCGGTTGATTATTCGTTGATGAGCGAAGCGGCGGACTATACGTCGCTGAAGGAAACGGTCGCGTGTGCCGGTGGGGCGTGCGAGATCATCTAATGATCTGAGTGGTACGGCAGGGCACGTGAATGCGGGGGCTCCGGGTGGCGGGGCCCCCGTGTTTGTTCCTGCCGGCCCATTGCCATCAATGGAGTCGGCTGCGCTCGTACCACGACGTATCCCACGAGACGCGTGCCGCGCCGGCCGACCCGCTGCTGGCAGAATGACGCGCTCCTGAGCCAATGCGAACGGCCGGGCTGGCGTGTGGAATCACGATCAGCGCGCGTAGCGCGCACAGTCTCCGTAGGCGGGCCGGGCGAAGAGCGCGCGGCGAACTCAGAGGGACGCCAGCGGCCGCTTCCGCGCCTCGGGGTCGACCTGCAGCCGTTGGATCAGCACCGCGAGGTCGTGTGCAAGTCGCGTGAGCGTTTCGTCATCGAGCGATGCGAGCGCATCCGGAAGAATCCCGGCGTGCGGCGCTGGAATTGTTCGAAGCAACTCATCACCCTTCGGCGTGACGCGAAGCAGCACGGCACGGCGGTCACTGGCGCGCCGCGTGTGTGTAATGAGGGCGTGATCCGTGAGGCCGCGAACCAGAATGCTCGCTGTGGGCTGTCGCACGTTCAGCGCCTCCGCCAGGTCGCCCACGCCAATGTCCGGCCGGTCGCGGATCACTGACAGAGCCCAGATCTGTGCACCACCGACTCCGGCCTGACGCTCAACGCGCTGAAAGTGTGTCTTCACCGCGTTGAAGACCACACGAAATTGTTGCAGAACCTCAGCCTGCATGTCCGTCGCGCTGCGCTCCGAGTCACAGCCGCCGTCGACGCTCACCGGGTGGGGCGGGGACGTCTCCTCGTCTCCAGATGAGGGTGATGCGTGGAGCGAATGCGTCATCGCGACTCCGTTACGAGGCACAAGGTGCGATTCTGACAAAGCGCGGGCGCACCACTTCGCGATCAGTGGCGGGAGCAGTTCGCAGACGGCGTCGGGCGAGACGTGGCACTGGCGTACGTGGTAGCACGGCGGGGACGAGTGCTGGCGCATTGTCGGCCGCCTTGCAGACGAGTACCGGCATTGGCGCGTTGGTGATCAAGCTCGGAATCATGCTTCCGGAGAGAAGCCGTGCGAGTGGGCTCCGGCCCTCGGAGGCGATGACGATCATCCTGCACTGGGCCTCGATTGCCACGGAAACCACCTGGAGTGCATCCCCGGGCAGATCGATGACGTCGCGGCAGCGCAGACCGCGCCGCGCCGCCTCCGCCATGCCCGCGTTGATTCGCGTCTGAACCTCACTGAGCATCGCGTCCTCGGCGGACGCGGCGGCGAACATCACAGGCGACGGAATATTCAAGCGCGTCGCCGGCGCGCTGGGCACAACACCTACGAACACGAGCGAACTCTGCTGAAGTTCGGCCAGTTCGATCGCGCCAGCAATGGCGCTGTCGGACGCGGGACGCGCGTCAACGACGACAAGGAGTCGGTTTCGCATTGGGCTCTCCTCTTTGGTGATGGGGACGTAAGGTTGCGTCGGTCTAGCCTTCACATTATATTGCTATCTATATAAAGTTGCAAGATCGAACGGCGCGCGACCGCTGTCGCCGTGGTGTGCCGGGCATTTTTCTCGCTGGCCGAGGCGCAGAAACCGAATTCGTGCCTCAGGAGGAGTGACATGCTTCACAGCTTTGAGCAGGACAGTGGAACCGGAGTGCTTGATTCGGCAGTGCCGCCGTGCCTGTCGCTGTATCAGCCAACGCACCGACGGTTTCCGGAGAACGCGCAGGACCCGATCCGGTTCAGGAATCTCATCCGGACACTTTCTGAGTCACTGCGATCACGGTATCGGACGGCGGCGGTTGAGACTTTGATGGAGCCTTTTCACCGCCTCGCCGCAGATGACGAATTCTGGCGCAACACGCGTGACGGGTTGGTGGTGCTGAGCGCGGCCGACCTCTTTCGAGTCTATCTCGTTGACCACGCCGTCGAAGAGCTCGCGGTCGTTGGCGACACTTTCCACACCAAGCCCCTCGTTCGCCTTCAGCAGTCGGCGCAGCGCTATCAAATTCTCGGACTGACGCGGACGCACATCCGTCTCTTCGCGGGAGACCGTGAGTCGCTTCACGAAGTCGAATTGGCGCCGGGTGTTGCCCGGACAATGGTCGATGCCCTTGGCCCGGTCTTGTCCTCGCCGGGTTCGACGGTCGCATCATATGGCGGCGTGGGCGTCGGAAAGGGGCCGATGCATCACGGCAGCGGCTCGCGCGCTGATGAGATCGACAAGGATGTCGAGCGGTTTTTCCGCCGCGTCGATCATGACATCATGGCCTTTCACGCGGACGAGACACGCGTCCCGTTGATCCTCCTCACGCTGAAGGAGCACAGGGACATGTTTGAGCGGATCAGTCGAAATCCGAGGCTGCTGCCGTATGGCATCAACGCGAATCCGGATGCGATTGCGCTCGACGAACTTCGCGCTCAAGCGTGGGGATTGTTCGCTCCCTATCAGGACGCCACGACGGTCGCGCACATCGAGTCGCTGCAGCAGGCAAGTGCGCACGGCCTGGCGGATCTCGAGCTTGAATCGGTGGCGCGCGCCATCGCCGCTGGACGGGTCGCAACACTGATGATCGACGGCGACCGCGCCATTCCCGGGCGCGTTGACCGGGAGACGGGACGCGTTACGGCGGCGGATCGCAGCGAGCCCGATGTCAACGATGTGTTGACAGACCTTGGTTCGATGGCGCGGGCACGCGGTGGTCGACTGCTGGTGATGCCTGGCGCAGTACTGCCCGGCGACTCGGGCGTCGCGGCGATCCTTCGTTATTGAGCGGCGAGGCGGCTCGCCCTTCCGTGTCATCGTCCCAAGCAGGGTCGCGTTGAGCGCAATCGCGGATTGCGCGATGCCGCTGGCTGCTACGCTAGGCACATTGTGTATCCCGTGGCCCGGACGTCCGCGCCCGTCGCTTCACCAGCATGGGAGCAGCACCGGTGAAGGTGGCCGTACAGGCCAGCGACAAGGTACGAGGGCGGCGACGGTTCACAACGATCGCATAGCACGAATGACTGTTCGCGAGACAGCCGCTGGTTGGTCGTCGCTCTCTTCACTGGAAGCTGATGCATCCTGACACAGGCCATCGCGAGGAGGCACATCATCACGGCGATGCGTCTCCGTTCCGGAACCGCATCGCCGACGCACCGGTGGGATTGCCCTCCTGGGAGTTTCCCGGGTGGGGACGGGTGGATCGCCTCGACCTGTCGGTCGCCGCCGTCGATCCCGACGTCGCAATCACGCATCTCGATCAGCCGAAACGTCATTTGCTCGGACAGTGGAGCGCGACGGCGATCTGCGGGAATGACATCACGTCAAGCGTGCTGTACGTCTCGGCGCTCTGTGCGGCACAGGCCGGCGCACTGGCACCCGTCGTCCTGCTGATGGTGGCCGGGACGCTCTACCTGTTCCGGAGGATTTACGCGGAAGTTGGCAGCGCGCTGCCGCTCAATGGCGGTACCTACACGGTGTTGCTCAACACCACGAGCAAGCGCGTTGCGGCCGGCGCGGCGTGCCTGACATTGCTGTCGTACCTGGCGACCGCAGTGATCAGCGCCAGCGAGGCGATGCACTACGCACACAACCTCATCGCGGCGCTCCCGGTCACGGCCGCCACGATCATGGTCCTCGCGATGTTTGCCATCCTCACGATTGTCGGCGTGGGTGAGTCAGCGGTGATCGCGATGGTGATCTTCTTCCTGCATATCGGAACCCTCACGCTGCTCGTGATCACTGGCGCGACACGCGTGATCGAAGACCCCTCGTTGCTGTTCGCGAACTGGTCCCTGCCGTCCCCGCGAGGCTTGGTCGCATCGCTGTTCTTCGGCTTCGCTGCGGCGATGCTTGGCGTGAGTGGATTCGAAAGCTCGGCCAACTTCATCGAGGAGCAGCGCGCGGGCGTCTTTCCGAAGACGCTGCGCAACATGTGGATCGCGGTGGCAGTCTTCAATCCCGTCATCAGCTTGCTGTCGCTTGGCTTGCTGCCGCTGGCCCGGATCCGGGATGTGCCGCCCGATCTGCTGGCGCAGATGGGGGACCGTGCGGTGGGCCCGTGGCTCGGAGCACTGGTGAGTGTCGACGCGGTGCTGGTGCTCTGCGGTGCGGTGCTGACCAGCTTCGTCGGTGTGACTGGCCTCGTACGTCGCATGGCGCTCGACCGCTGCCTGCCCCAGTTCCTGCTGCGCGAGACTCGCCGCGGCACAAACCACTGGATCGCGCTTGCATTCTTCACGCTCTGTGTCTCGATCCTGCTTGCCACAGCGGGTGACCTCTCCACGCTCGCGGGTGTGTACGCACTGTCATTCCTCAGCGTGATGGCGCTCTTTGCCGTAGGCAACATGTTGCTGAAGCGCGATCGTGCGCGCTTGCCTCGGGCGGTCACCGCGGGCATTCCCGCGATCCTTCTCGCGCTCGGCGCCGTGCTGGCGGCGCTGGTTGGGAATGTGTTGCTGTCGCCTGCCAACGCCGCGGTCTTCGTCGAGTACGCCCTCGGCTCGCTCGGCGTCGTCGGCGCCATGCTCTTTCGCACAAGCGTGCTGCGCATGGCGTTGAGCCTCTCGCGCGCAGTTGCAGATCGCGCGATCGCCGCCAATCGATGGATTCGACGCGGCGTCGTGCGATGGCTGGTCCGCATCAACAAGATCGGCGTGGTGTACTTCACGCGTGGCGACAACCTCGACGTATTACGCCGAGCCGCCGCGTATGTACTGCGCAATGAACAGACCGATCGCATGACAGTCGTGCATGTGTACCGCGAGGAATCGGAGATTCCTGCGGAGCTGGCGGAACATCTCGCGCGCATCGACCGGGAGTTTCCGCGCCTTCGCATCGACGTGCTGTTCGTTCGCGGCGTCTTCGGGCCAGCGCTGGTCGAAAAGCTTTCTGGTCAGTTGCAGGTGCCGAAGAACCTCATGTTTCTGGGCACGCCCGGCGACACGTTCCCGCATCGGGTCGAAACGATGGGCGGGGTGCGCCTGATCCTCTAGGGATGCGTCAGTGAGTGGAGTTGGCGTCTTGCGCCGCTGGAGCGTCCTCGCCGCGGAAGGAGTGCGACTCCAACGGCGTCCCGACCTCCGCCAGGACGTCGAGTTCCGGTGCCGCGCGCCCGAGCAGGAAGCCTGGGAGGACAGTGTTGATCACCGTATAGACGATCAGCGAGCCGAACAGGTAGTCTGGAATGCCGAATCGATCGCGCAGTATCTCTGCGATGACGAGTGAAAAGACGAGCGTCGGCGCAAGGGCGATCGCGATTGGCAGTCCACCGCGTGCGCTCTCGCCGAGCGACCGTCGGCGGTGCAACAGCACCAGCAGCACGCGCATGGGCACACAGACGATGACGAGCCCGACGCCGAGGGCGATCGCCGTTCCCGAAAAATCCTCGGCGTGCAGGTGGAGCCCGGCATTGAAGAAATAGAACGGCGCGAAGACCGATGCGAAGGCCTCGACGGCGTGCAGCGTACGCTCCGACGACATGGCGGGTAGTCGCGTGCGGTACGTTTGCGCCGCGA
Organism: uncultured Gemmatimonadaceae bacterium; assembly: GCA_963740355.1. GTDB lineage: Bacteria > Gemmatimonadota > Gemmatimonadetes > Gemmatimonadales > Gemmatimonadaceae > JACMLX01. Next base: position 1,001,582 of record CAVUDW010000003.1, on the reverse strand, counting down.
TCCCGACCATGAATGCACCGACCAGGTAGTACACACCGAGCGCACGTGTGATGTACGCGCTCACCACTGCCAGCATGAGGAGGAAGGCAAACTCGGACTTCGGCGCAAATGGCGCGATGCGGGCCGCGAAAAAGCGAAACAGCAGCGGCAGAACGAGTACGAGCGCCAGCAGTGCCGCAGTCGCGATGCCCATGCGTTCGAGCGACGTCGATTGCAGCGCGACGAAGAGCACCCCGAGGGCCAGTAACTCGGTGGCGATCGCCTTCGACTTGATCCAGAATCTATCTCGCTGACTCAATTCCAGGCTGTCGAGCGAGTCGAGAATGAACCCGGTGGATGGCGTGAACAAGGCGAGGGCGATCAGGGCGCCGACGCGGAAGCTGAATTCCGTCGTGAGCGTAAGGACCGTTGCGGCGCCGAGCACGATCAACAACCGCAGTCCGGCATGTTCGATCACGACCCGCGCACCTTGCCGCAGCTCCGTGCCGTTGACCTCGAGGCCCGCGGTGAGGAACATCGCCACGATCCCGAACGTCGCGAGCAGGCTCAGGGTTGGGTCCTGGGTCATGAGCCCGCTCGCGGAGGCGCCGGCGCCCAACAGGAAGCTGCTGATCGCGCTCGGCAACCGAAAGCGTTGCAGGGCGCGTGGCACGATGAACAGTGCGAACAACAGCAGGATATAGGTCAGGTCTTTTGGCACGTGCGGATGACGTCAGGGCGGTCTCCGCGAGCAAGGCGGAGAAGATTTCGAGCACGCGGCGCTGGTTGCCAAAGGTATCAGGGCGCTCGCAGGGTATCTGCACAGCACGCGGATCCTGCTGATGGCAGACACGCACCATCCGTGGTTGCAGCAACTCGTCGTTCAGCGATCCACCGATACACATGCGCGTGCATCGGCATGCAATCCGGCACCGACGCTGGCAGCACGCGCGCAGTATACACCCGTCTGACGTCCGCCCGCGCGGGCAAGGCGCACCACAACTCAACGAGGAGCATTCACATGGCCCGATATGCCGGCAGCATGACTGATGATGAACGCAAGACCCTGCCCCCCAAGGCCGCGGCGTACCTGAAGGACGCGGAGCGCCGCGCGCGCGCCGCAGCATCGCTGTTCGATGTTGGCATCGCTCGCGGCCTCTTGCTCGCGCTCGTGAAGGAGGGATGCATCACCGAGTCGCAGTATGACCGGATGTTCAAGCGAGTGTTTGAAAAGGTGAGGGCGGCCATTCGCGAGGAGGTCGCGGAAATACCCAGGGCCAAGCTCGCGCGCGGGCTGGTGGTCCCCGCCGCCCCGCGGACACGGCGCAAGCGCGCGCAAACGCGACGGAACGCCAATACACCGTGAGGGACGGCGTGCGCGAGACCGGTTCTTGATTCCATCGGTGAGACCAGCGACACTTGGGGCTGCCACTCCCCCGACCCGTGACCGACGTGAGCGATTCGAAGGCATTTTCCTCCCGATGGGCCATGATGCTCGCCATGCTGAGCATGGCGGTCGGTACTGGTAACATCTGGCGATTCCCGCGCATCGTTGCCACCAACGGCGGCGGCGCGTTTCTGGTGGCCTGGGTGATCTGCCTCTTCAGCTGGTCAATCCCGCTCATCCTGATCGAGTTCGGGATGGGTCGCATGACCAGGCTCGGGCCGGTCGGTGCATTCGTGCGCACGCTGGGCAAGCGGTCCGCGTGGATGGGCGCGTTCATCGCCTTCGTCGCAGTGGCGATCATGGCGTACTACTCCGTGGTGACCGGGTGGACCTTTCGCTACTTCGCGGCTTCCGCGCTGGGGCAGGTCACAGCGGAGAACTCGGTGGCGTTCTGGCGCAGTTTCTCCGGCAGCACGGCACCCGTGCTGCCGCATGTCATTGCGATTCTCGGTGCCACGCTGATCGTCGCCAAGGGCGTGAAGGGGATCGAGCGCACTACCTCGCTCCTGATGCCGATCCTGATTGCGATCATCCTGGTGCTGACCGGGCGTGCGCTGATGTTGCCAGGTGCCGGTGCCGGCCTTTCGTATTTCTATGGTGTGGAGTGGCATCGGCTGGCTGACGCCTCGCTCTGGCTGCAGGCACTGACGCAGAATGCGTGGGATACGGGCGCGGGCTGGGGGCTGATCCTTACGTACGCCGCGTACATGCGGCACAACGAGGACACTGCGCTCAATGCGTTCCTGCTTCCGGCCGCCAACAACCTGGTGTCGCTCTGCGCCGGCATGATGGTCTTCTGCACGGTGTTCACGGTCATACCGCAGCTGGTGTCATCCATCGCCACCAACCCCGCGGCGCTGGTGGACTTTCCTGACCTCCAGCAGGCCATCCGTGGCGGTGCAACGCTGGATGCCGGGTTGGTGCAGCGCACGATTTTCGGTGCAGGCAACGAGGGCGTCACATTCATCTGGATCCCGAAGCTGTTTGCCACGCTTCCAGCGGGTGGCCTGTTCATGACGCTGTTCTTCCTCGCGCTGTCACTTGCCGCGTTCACCTCCCTGATCTCGATGGTCGAACTTGGCACCCGCGTGCTGCTCGACATGGGATGGACGCGGCGGCGCGCCGTCTGGGTGGTGGGAGCCTTCGGCCTGGTGCTTGGCCTTCCGTCGGCATTTTCGATCGACGTGCTGCACAACCAGGACTGGGTGTGGGGCGTCGCCCTGATGCTGTCGGGCCTCTTCTTTGCGGTGGCCGTCATCCGCATGGGGCCGACAAGATTCCGCACCGAACAGATCAACCATCAGTACTCGAACATCCGGATCGGAGCCTGGTGGGACTGGGTGATCCGGATCCTCGTGCCGCTCGAAGCAATTGCGCTGATGGGGTGGTGGCTCTGGCAAGTCCGTGGTCCAGAGGCGCTGAATCCGTTTGGCGTCGAGAACATCGGCACGATTGTGCTGCAATGGGGCGTCGTACTGCTGCTGCTTGGCTTCTTCAATGCCAAGCTCGGCAAGGTCGCACCGATCGAAACGGCAGAAATGGATGCCGGGATGATGCCACCCAGCATTCCCTGAGTCGCCGCGTGCGCGCGTCACAAGGGACCGTTGGCCTGCGCGCCTCACGTAGTCGTGAAAGATTCATGAAGATTCACGCGGCACACGCCAACTCACCCACGCGCGCGCGGTATGGGCGCACGCCTCGTCGCGAACCCTCAGCGCTGACGGCTTGCGGAGCGTAGCGTTTGCATCGTTCTTCTGCTGATTGGCGGCGCTGCTGTCGCCCCCCGAGTCCTGTCCCACCCAAGGAGACTTCCGCGTGACGTTCACGCTTCCGCGATCCGGCGCCCGATGGGCCGGCGCACTGGTCCTGTTCGGCCTGCTCCCCGCGGCCTCACACGCCCAGACGACCAAACCCGCCGCCGCGACTGCCGTCCGTCGAGTGGTACCGCCGGCCCCGTCGGGGCCGCTGACCTTCGATACCACGGTCTTCAGCATGCTTCGCTGGCGCGAAGTCGGACCGGCCCGCGGTGGTCGTTCCGTCGCGGCCGCCGGCTCGGTCCAGCGCCCCAACGAATACTGGATGGGCACGACGGGTGGCGGTGTCTTCAAGTCCACCGATGGTGGCCTGAACTGGGCCGCCGCCAGCGACAAGTACTTCGGCGGCACGATCGGCTCGATCGCCGTTGATCCGCAGAATGCGGACGTGGTCTGGGTCGGTGGTGGCGAGACCGACATTCGTGGCAACACGGCCGGTGGCGACGGTCTCTGGAAGACCACCGACGGCGGCAAGGTCTGGACGCGACTCGGCTTCCTCGAAGAACACATCGCCGCCATCCGCATCCATCCGACGAACAAGGACATCGCCTGGCTGGCCGTGTTCGGCAATCCGTTCAAGGCCGGAAACACCCGCGGCGTCTTCAAGACCACCGACGGTGGCAAGAGCTTCACCAAGGTGCTGTTCGTCGATGACTCGACTGGTGCGATCGACATCCAGGTCGATCCGTCGAATCCCGACATCCTCTACGCCGCCACCTGGCAGGCATACCGCACCTCGTGGTCGCTGTCGTCAGGCGGCCCTGGCAGCGGCATCTACAAGTCGACTGACGGCGGCGTGACGTGGACCAACATCTCGCGCACCGCCCCCGGCCTGCCGAAGGGTGTGATGGGCAAGATCGGCCTCGCCATCTCGCCCGTGAAGCCGAGCCGTATCTGGGCCGTGATCGAGCACGATTCCGGCGGCGTCTATCGCTCCGATGATGCGGGCGCGACGTGGAGCTACATCAACCGCGATCGCAAGCTTCGTCAGCGCGCCTGGTACTACTCGAACATCGTCGCCGACCCGAAGGACACGAACGTCATCTACGCGTTGAACGTTGGCTTCCATCGCTCGCGCGACGGCGGCAAGACCTTCCCCGGCAGCATCCGTGTACCGCACGGCGACAACCACGACCTGTGGATCGCGCCGAACGACCCGAATCGCATGATCGAGGCGAACGACGGCGGCGCAACCGTGAGCACCGACGGTGCCAAGACCTGGACCGACGAAGACTTCCCGACCGCGCAGTGGTATCACGTCGATGCGTCGAACGACTACCCGTACCAGATCTGTGGTGCGCAGCAGGACAACTCCACGCTCTGCGGCCCGAGCCGCGCCGACGGTCGCGTGGCGCTCTCCGACTGGAAGGACGCTGGTGGTGGTGAGTCGGGCTACGTCACGCCGCATCCGACCAAGCCGTGGATCATCTTCGCCGGTAGCTACGGCGGCCTGCTGACGCGCAAGGACATGCGCACCGGCTTCGAGCGCAACGTCACCGTGTATCCCGTGAACCCGATGGGATACTCGTCGAAGGACATCGCTGTCCGATTCCAGTGGACGTTCCCGATCGTGTTCTCACGGCATAACCCGAATGTGATCTACGCCGCGGGTTCGAAGCTCTTCCGTTCCACCAACGAAGGTGAAAGCTGGACCGAGGTGTCGCCGGAACTGGCGCGTCGCGATCCGAAGACGATGGAAGCCTCGGGCGGCCCGATCACGAAGGACCAGACAGGCGTCGAGACGTACGCGTTGATCTTCGCGTTCGACGAATCGCCGGTGCAGCAGGGTGTGCTGTGGGTCGGCACCGACGACGGTCTGGTGCACGTCTCGAAGAATGACGGTCGCACCTGGGAAAACGTGACGCCGCCCGGCATCGGCGACTTCACCCGCATCTCGATCATCGAGCCCTCGCACTACTCGGCCGGTACGGCCTATGTCGCCGCGAATCGCTACCAGCTCGGTGACAAGCGCCCGCTGATCTACAAGACCACCGACTTCGGCAAGACCTGGACGTCGATCGTCAGCGGTATCGACAACGAGCACTTCCTGCGCGTCGTGCGCGAGGATCCGGTTCGTCGCGGCCTCCTGTTCGCAGGCACGGAACGTGGCGCATACGTCTCCTTCGACGATGGCATGAACTGGACCTCCATGCGGCGCAACTTGCCGATGGTGCCGGTGCACGACATCAAGATCAAGGACAACGACCTGATCGCCGCCACACATGGGCGCGGCTTCTGGGTGCTCGACAACATCGATGCGCTGCGTCAGGTGACGCCGAGCATCGTGGCCTCCTCGGCGCATCTCTTCAAGCCGAGTGACGCCTGGCGTACGGATTGGGGCGGAGGATTCTTCGCACAGATGGCAGGCGGCGGCGACGGGCTTGGCGCTAACCCGCCTGGTGGCGCACGCTTCCAGTACTGGCTCAAGGATCCGAACCAGACGGTGAAGTTCGAGTTCATGGACGCGGCAGGGAAGGTGATTTCCGGCTTCACCAGCGACCAGGATCCGGACTCGCAGGCCGACTCGCTTCGTCTCGATGGCCTGAAGGCAACGGCAATCGATTCGATGACGAAAGCCGGCCTGTCGCGTGACTCCGCCACCAAGGTCGCGACGGCACGCTTTGCAGCGCCTGGCGCTGGTGGTGCGGTGGACTTCGAAGAACTGTTCTCGCGCGCACCGCGTCCGGCACGTGTGCCGAACAAGGCCGGCATGAACACCTTCGGCTGGAACATGCGCTATCCCGATGCCGCACGTTTCGACGGCATGATCATGTGGGCGGGTTCAGTGACTGGCCCGATGGCACCTCCGGGCACGTACACGGTGCGCATGACGGCTGGCAACACGGTGCAGACCTATCCGTTCCGCATCAAGAAGGATCCGCGCAGCGATGCGACGGACGCCGATCTTCAGGCGCAGTTCAAGATGTTGCTGGCGATCCGCGACCGGACGACCGATGCCAACATGGCCGTCCGCACCGTGCGCAACATGCGCTGGCAGGTTGCTGATCGTGCCCCGAAGCTCACGGGCCAGCCGTCGATCGAGTTCCAGTCACTGGCCAACGAAATGATGGCCGAACTGGGCACGGCGGAAGGCGAAGTGTACCAGACCAAGAACCAGAGCTCGCAGGACCCGCTCAACTACCCGATCAAGTTGAACAACCAGATCGCGGCGTTGTCGGGCACCGTGGGTTCAGGCGAATACCGCCCGACAGTGCAGGCGCAGCAGGCCTTCACGATGCTCAGCGGGAAGCTGGAGGTGCAGCTGGGCGCCATCAAGAAGAGCCTCGATGGTCACCTGCCGCGATTGAATGCGATCCTCAAGGCTGCTGGTCTCCCGGAACTCACACCGAGCAACGAAGAGATCAAGCCGAATCGTCCGAAGATCGCGATGTAGTCGAGGTACGAACGCCGTACGAAGCAGGCAGGAAGCAGAAAGGCAGCGCGGAGACTCTCCGCGCTGCCTTTCTGCCTTTCTGCCTTTCTGCCTTTCGCTGTATCGCGTCGATCGACAACCAGCGCTGGACTACTTGTGCGGCGATGACTGCCCGCGGAAGAGGGCGACATACTGTCCGTAGCCTTCCGCTTCCAGCTTGTCGACCGGGATGAAGCGCATCGACGCAGAATTCATGCAGTAGCGCTGGCCGGTTGGCTTGGGACCGTCGTCAAACAAGTGGCCCAGGTGTGAGTCGGCGTTCTTGCTGCGGACTTCGGTGCGCGTCATGAAGAACTGTCGGTCAGACTTGGTCTTGATGTTCGCCGGCTCGAGCGGCTTGGTGAAACTCGGCCAACCAGTGCCGGACTCATACTTGTCGAGTGAGCTGAACAGCGCCTCACCCGAGACGACATCGACGTAGATGCCGGCCTCGTGATTGTCCCAATACGCATTGCGGAACGCGCGCTCGGTGCCTTCGTGCTGCGTGACCTGATACTGCTCAGGCGTCAGTTTAGCGCGGAGTTCGGCGTCGGTGGGCTTCACGAAAGGGCGGGGCGTGGTCGTAGTCGTCATGGCGGGCCTCGTGGCAGTCTGGGCGGTGCGCGCCTGCGCACTCGCGACGGACGGGAAAACGATAGCGGACAGAATCAACAGCGTGAATCGGGACTGCGGCATGCAGGTCACTCCTGAGCGTTGGCCAGCGGCGTCGAGGGCACCTGCCCCTGTGCGACGAACGGTCTGGCGGCGAAGATTCCGGTGGTGGGCGCCGGTCAACGGCACCCCTCGCCGCGTGGCAACAGCCTGCCCTCGCAGTTTCCCGGCTCTTCCTGCATGACATAGTCGCGCCTCCTGCGCTTCGTTCCCTGCAGTCGCCGCGGCGCTGCGCAGGCGGCCGACTCCCCTCTACCGGAGCGTTTCATGTCGGCCATCGGCTTCATCAGCCCAGCGCTGTTCTACCGCGACGCACACGCGGCGATCGATTTCCTGGAACGAGCGTTCGGTTTTCAGCGCCGACTGGTCGTCGAGGACGATACCGGCGGTGTGCGACATTCCGAACTCACCTTCCGGAACTCGGTCGTGATGGTCGGCAGCGCCCGGCCGGAGATGGGCTGGGTCAGTCCACTCGATCTGACCGGCGTCAATCAGACGCTCAGCGTGGTCGTCGAAGACGCTGATGCGCACCACGCTCGCGCGGCGGCTGCCGGGGCAAAGATCACTCGTGCTCCCGAGGATGTCAGCTACGGCGGCCGTGGCTACGAGGCGCGTGATACCGAAAACAACGTCTGGTACTTCGGGACGTATGTGCCCGGCGAGTGGTGGGACGGGAAAGAGCCCACCACGTCCTGATCAGGACCTGGAACCCGACCGGCTCAGGGCCGATTCGGGCGACGGCAGGACGTCGGGTCGAGTCGGCATGCCTTCGCAAACAACTCCAGCGCCCGTGCCGAATCGCGCGGCACACCGGCGCCCTGTCGGTGGGCGATCGCCAGATTCACGCACCCTGGCGCGAAGTCGCCATCACAGGCCTGCGTGAAGAACTTGGCGGCCCGCACCGGATCGCGGCGCACCCCGCGGCCCGTCGCGGTCAGCGAGCCGAGATTGACGCAGGCCTCGAGCTGATTGTCGCGACAGGCGCTGCCATACAACGCCGCTGCCCGCACCGGATTCGCGGCACTACCGCGGCCGGCCTCGAAGTTGGTCCCGAGGTTGTTGCAGGCGGCGGAATTCTTTTTCTTGCAAGCACGCGTCAGCAGCACATTCGAACGCGCGGCGTCGGTGCCGATCGAGAGGCCAGAGTCGGTCAGCGTGCCAAGGTTCGCGCAACCACGTGCGTCGCCGGCCGTGCAGGCGCGATCGTAGTAGCGCGCTGCTTGCGCCGCGTCGCGCGTGATACCGGCACCGGTCTCATACATGTAGCCGAGTGACGTACACGACTTCGCATCGCCGGCGGTGCAGCCGACGCCGTAGAGCGTGAACGCCTTGCTCGTATCGGCGGCGACACCCTTGCCCTGACGCAGCATCCACGCGGTCTGCCCGCAGCTGCGGGCGCTCCCAGCGCGGCAAGCCCGTTCCATGAAAGTGACCGCGCGTGCGGTGTCGGCAGCGATCGGCTTTCCTTCGAGCAACAGGTACGCCATGGTCAGGCATGACGCGCTCTTGCCTGCGGTGCACCTGGTCTGCAGCGCGGCGGTGTCTGGTCCAGCGGCCACGCGTCGAGGTGCTGACCGCTTCTTCTGGGCGCTCGCACTGCCGGCCGCACACGCAAGTACCGCAACACCGAGGACGGACAGTCGCACAGCGCGGATCAGGCGGGATCGACGGGGAGTTGAGCGCATCGGTGCGTGGGTCGAGAGGAGGGTGCGCCGTCGCGAATCTGTTGCAGGGCAACAGGAAAGGTACCCTCAGGATCATGCATCGGTTGCGCCCGTCGAGCCAGTCAACAGCGGGCTCAGCTTTACTAGCGCGCCGTCAGCAGGCCGGTCGTCAGAAGGCCAGCATCCGCGTGACCTTGAGGGCCACCGAACGCTCATTCCGGTCCCACGATTCGCTATCGCGGCGATCCGTGTACACGAGGAACACGTCGCTCAGCGGTGCCCAGCGCCAGTTCACCCGCGCATTGGTGCTGAATGAGCGAGTCTGGGTGTTGTACTGCACGAATGCGCTGCCGAGCAGGGTGGTCGACCACGCATATCGCACGCGGAGGCCGGCCAGGTTGGCCACGAAATCACCGGTGGCGAGCGAAATGGCATTGCGCTGCCAGGTTGTCTCGAGACCGAGTGCCGGTGCCAGTCGCCACGTGACGCCGCCACCGACACTGCGTCGGCTCCCGGTGTAGAAGTCGCCGACGGTCGCATTGACCGTTCCCAGCACGCGACTGCCCGGCGCCATGCTGTATTTCACCGTCGCATCGCGCCAGGTGTAGGCACCCGGCGCCACGGTCCGCCCAGGGACGAGCGTAAAGGTCTGCTCGATCCGGTCGAATTGATCACTCACCAGCATCGAGAGCACCGCTTCCGACTTCAGCGTCACATCCAGTCCACCCGCGATCGTGCGTGTGTCGAGCTGCGACTTGAGGTCGGTGATGTAGTCGAACAGCACATACGGATTCATTTCCGCGACCCGCGGAATCATGGGACGCGGGTGTGCGCCGATCGTTGTGTAGAACTGCTGGATGTTGCGACGCCGCACGAATCCCATGCCCGGCGCGAACGACTCGGACACGCGTTTCCACATCATCGAGTTGTCCCAGAGCTTGCCACGATACGCGGCCTGCGCGCGTGCGGCTGTCCCATCCTGTGCGGCACCGGGCGCGTCACTGCGCGCGACGTAGCCATTCACGATGGTGTTACCGCCGATCCGCAGGTTCGCGTCGACACCAACGCTGCGATTCCAGCTGTTGCTGTCGGTGGCGGCCCGGTTCTGCAGCAAGACGCCGATGTCAGACTTGCCGAACAGGTTGCGACGTGCGCGCAGCACAGCGAAGTTCTCCGCCGGCGAAGCGGACGCGCGCTGCGTCTGCATGTCGAGCGCCCCGACCTCCCACTGGCCCACACGACCAGTCAGGCGCGCGCCACCCACGATCGGGATTGGGCGACCATCAGCGGTGAGGCCGATCTGTCGCGAGTTGAAGAATGTGAAGTCGCTTGGACTCGCTCCCATGCGATAGCTGCGCTCCACCACGTCGCCGAACTGGAAGGACCCGGAGTTTTCGATGAAGAACTCACGGCGCTCTGGAAAGAGCAGCGAGAAGCGCGTCAGGTTGACCTGCTCCTGATCCACCTCTACCTGCGAGAAGTCGGTGTTGTAGGTCGCATCGAGAGTCAGCGATGGCGTCACGCCGTACTTGAGATCCATGCCGACATCGCCATTCGTGCCCAGCGCCGATGCGGGCACCTGCAGTCCGCTGGAATTGCTGCCAACGAGGTAGGGCTTGATCTGCAGGTTGCGGCCAGGGCGCAAGCTGTCGAGGCCCGTCAGTGTGCCAGCCTTCGACATCCGATGCACACGATACTGTCGCTCGAGCGGTGCCCAGTACGACGTCTCGCTGGTCCGACGCACGCGCCGGATGAAGTTGACGCCCCAGTCCTGCGGTGACCGCGTCGCATCGAAGCGCAACGTGCGCAGTGGGATTTCCATCTCCACGAACCACGCGGAGTCACCGAGCGATGTGCGCGCCTTCGTCACTCCCTCCCACGCCTCGACGATCGTCCGTGAATCGTTGTACGTCTGCTCGTCCCGCACCGCACCGGCGGGATTGACGAGAAAGAGGAAGCTGTTGCGACGATCCTTGAAGGTGTCGAGCACGAGTCCGAAGAGATCGTTCGCACCGGACGCGAAATCGCGCTCCTTGCCCGAGACGATCGCCTTCTTCGGCTCGGGATCGAACAGTGTCGCGCCGATGTAGATGTGATCGGCGTCGAATAGCACGCGCACCGTGGTCTGGAATTTTGCCGGGTAGCCGGTGCGCGGCAGTTGCTGAATGAAGTCGGTGATCGCCGGTGCCAGCGCCCACTCGGCCTCGGTGAGCTTGCCGTCGATCACCGGCGCGCGGCGCGTGCGAAACGCCTGGGTGCTTGGACGCGCTGCCATTTCGACGTCCGTGAACGTCGAGACGATGGGTGACTCGGGCGGCGTCGGTCCCGGCACGGCGGGCGTTCGGCTTGGAGGGGCAGGCTGCGCCACCGCGACGGCGGCCACCAGGGCACTCGCAGCAAGAGCGGAGAGACGACGAAGCAGCGAGCCGAACATGGAGTGGGACACGAGACATGTTACGCCCGCTCGCCCCCATTCGCTGACGAGCTGCACACCTCACGAGCCGTGCGCAGACGGCGATGTACTCCGACTCACGCGCCGCACGGCCGCGACACCGACGCGTCCCGTTTTTCAGGGGCGGTGCAAGGAATGACGCACGCGAGGCCTGTATCGATCATCTTTGACGCCTATGCCTTCACGCTCATCTCGCCCCGGCTCCTCCGCGCGTCGTCCCGCGGCCTCTGGTCACATCGGTCAGGCGCGACCCGCCGCCGGTCGCCGTGGTCCCAAGAAGGGCGGGGCGACGAGCGGCGGCGCCAAGGCTGGTGGGCCGAAGAGCGGTGGGTTCAAGAGTGGTGGCCCGAAGCAGGGTGGCCCGAAGAAGGGTGCCGCGAAGAAAGGTGCCCCGACGAGCGGCGGAGCGAAGCGTGGTGGCACCGCGCGCAGCGGCTCGAAGGCTGCTGGTCCGGCGCGAGGCTGGGTTCGGGACGTCAGCGCGGATGACGGCTCGTTGGAGGCAGCCGCAGAAGCGCACTTCTCGCGTCCAAGGAGTGGCACCGGGGCGCCGAAGGGTGCCGGGCGGAAAGCCGCTGGGCCCGCGGGGCCGGGTGCCAAGGGCGCGAACCCGAAGAACACTGTCACCGTGGCGCGCGCGATGTCGAAGCTCGGCATCTGTTCGCGGTCGCAGGCGGAACAGGCGGTGCGCGAGGGCCGTGTGAAAGTGAATGGCCGTCGCGTGACCGACATCGCCTGGCGTGTCGTGCCGGAGACCGACGTCATCACGCTCGACAAGGTGGAAGTGCAGGCCGCTGACCTGACCTACGTGATGCTCAACAAGCCGCGCGGGCAACTCACCACGCGAAGCGATCCACGTGGGCGCGCCACGGTGTACGAAAGCATCAGCGATCCGACGCTGCCGTTCCTCGGGCCAGTTGGCCGACTCGACCAGGCGAGCGAGGGACTGCTGCTGTTCACCAACGACACGCAGTGGGGCAACGCCGTCATCGCGCCGGACTCGCATGTGCGCAAGACGTACCATGTCCAGATCGATCGCGTTCCGGATGAGGCGCTGGTGCAGTCGCTGCGCGGTGGCGTCCCGGATGAAGATGGTGAGAGGCTGTCGGCTGTCCGCGTCGAGGTGCTGCGTTCCGGCGAACGGCACGGATGGCTGGTGATCGATCTCGACGAGGGGCGCAACCGGCAGATCCGCCGGATGCTGGAGGCGCACGGGATCGAAGTTCTGCGCCTGGTACGCGTGGCGATCGGTGGACTGGCGCTTGGCGAGCTGGCGAAGGGCGCCTGGCGTCGCCTGACCGATGACGAGGTGGCCGCACTCGATGTGCGGAAGGATGCGGTGGAGGTGGCGCCGGCGCCGCGTCGAACGCCACGATCCAGAAGCGAGTAGCGGGCAGGCATGCTGCAGACGACTCCCCAGCCGACCGATATCGCGCACGTCATTCAACAGGCGGTGGCGCCGGTTTTTCTGTTGTCCGGTGTCGCCGCGATGCTGAACGTGCTGACCAGCCGCCTGGCACGCGTGATCGATCGGGCCCGCCAGTTCGAGAAGGACTATCACGACCTTCCCGCCGGCGAGGAGCGGCACGCGATGCGCGATCGCCTCGCCGTCCTGTCACACCGCTCGCGACTCTCGAATCGTGCGATCACACTCTGCACTGTCTGCGCAATGTTGATCTGCCTCTTGATCCTGACGTTGTTCGTCTCGGCATTGCTCGACGTGAACGGCTCGCGCTGGATCGCAGGGCTCTTCATCCTCGCGATGGTGTCGCTGCTGGGTGGCCTGGTGTCGTTCCTGCAGGAGATCTTCGTGGCAACCGCCACGGTGCGCATCGATCCTCCGCAGGATCGCGTGATCAAGCTGCCGGATCACGGCGCATGAACCACGAGATGTCGACACCGGGCGAGCACACCCCGCATGACCAGATCGTGCGCAGTTGGACCGACAATGCCTCGGCATGGACGCAGGTGGTACGCGACGGATTGATCCCGAGTCGCCAGGCGGGCACCGACGCCGCCATCGTTGACGCCTGCATGCGCCTTGCACCCGGGCCGGTGCTGGATGTCGGTTGTGGTGAAGGCTGGTTGGTGCGCGCACTCGGTGCCCGTGGAATACATGCCACGGGGGTAGATGTCAGCGCGCCGCTGATCGAGCAGGCGAGCGCCCTTGGCGGTGGCACATTCGCGGTTGCGACGTACGATCAGATCGAACGCGATCCCGCCGTTGCGGCCGGGCCTTGGCGCGGCATCGTCTGCAATTTCGCGCTTCTCGCAGAGCCGGTGCACCCGCTGCTCTCAGCCTTGCGGACCCGACTGGCGCCTGCCGGTACGCTGGTGATCCAGAGCGTGCACCCGTGGAGCGCGCGGGGCGACGCTCCATATCGCAGCGAATGGCGCACCGAGGCCTTCGACGCGTTCGCCGTGTCGTTCCCGACGCCGATGCCGTGGTTCTATCGCACCATGGGAGCGTGGCAGGAGCAGCTTGCACTGGCCGGGCTTCGCATCGTGCGGCTTGACGAACCGTTGCACCCGTCTACGGGATCACCATTGTCGTTGCTGTTGCACTGCGAGGCGGCGTGATCGACTGGCAGCGTGCGCTGCACGAATTGTCGCCCCTCGAAGTTGCGGCGGCCATTGCGACGCTGGTGAATGTCTGGCTGCTGGTGCGCAACAACATCTGGACGTGGGCGTGGGGCATCGCGTCGGTGGTGCTTTACGGCATCGTCTTCTATCAGTCGAAGCTTTGGTCGAGCACGGGGTTGCAGGTGTTGTACTACCTGCCGATGCAGGCCTACGGCTGGTGGGTGTGGATGAAGGCCGGGCCGACGCACCATGATGACCTGCCCATCACGCGGCTGTCGACCCGTGCACGACTGCTCTGGATTGCGGCCACCTTGCCGATGGCGGCGTTGCTGGGCTGGGGGATGTCGTTCACCGGGGCGCAGCAGTCGATGATCGACGCGCTGGTCACGGCCGTGAGCGTGACCGGGCAGTACCTGCAGACGCACAAGAAGATCGAACACTGGTTCTGCTGGGCGCTGGTGAATGCGCTGTATGCCTTCTGGCTGTTGCCGCGGCAATCGCTCTGGGTCTCGGCGCTGATTTACCTCATCCTGCTCGGGTTCGCGGCGCAGGGCTGGCGCGAGTGGCTGCGGGCGGAGAAGTCGCAGGCGGCAGCGATCGCGTCAGGCGCCGCGTAGCAGGGCGACGATCAAGGAAGGGGTCAGAGATCTTGGTCGGCCATTTTCGGGCCTAAGTGACTGTGCGGCATGCAGTTAGCCTACGATCAAGGGGTCAGAGATCTTGGTGTGGCTTTTCTCGGGCCTAAGCGACGTTCCGGCATACAGTTAGGCTGCGATCAAGGGGTCAGAGATCTTGGTCTGAAGGGGTCAGAGATCTTGGTCGGCCTTTTTCGGGCCTAAGCGACGTTCCGGCATGCAGTTAGGCCGCGATCAAGGGGTCAGAGATCTTGGTCTGAAGGGGTCGGAGATCTTGGTCCGACTTTTCCGGGCCTAAGCGACGATCCGGTATGCAGTTAGGCTGTGATCAAGGGGTCAGAGATCTTGACGGGAAATCTTGAAGGAAATGATGATGACACGAATTCCACGACAGGAGCTCACGATGCTGCGCCGGATTCTTTCGCTCTGCCTGCTCGCTGCCCCGCTGTACGCCCAGGCGGGCGCCCGTGTGCCGACGATCGACAGCCTGTTGTCGCTCAAGTCGGTCGGCAGCCCACGCCTCGCACCGGACGGCCAACGCGTCGCGTTTCTCGTGACCAACACGGACTGGGCACAGGATGCGTTCGTGTCGCAGCTGTGGGTCCACGACCTGCGTACCAACGTGTCGGCGCAGCTTACGCGGCATGAGGCGGGCGTGTCGCAGGTGCAATGGTCGCCGGACGGAAAGTGGCTGACCTTTCTCAGCACCAGAGTCGAGTCGCGGCCACAGCTCTTCGCGATGGCCGTCGACGGCGGTGAGCCCGTGCGGCTCACAAATGCTGCTGGTGGCGTTTCGGGATATGCGTGGCGCCCGGACGGCGCGATGATCGCGTTTTCGTCCAGCCCTGCCGCCGCCACGCGGAAGTCGCGCGATACTACCCTCGGTGGATTCGAGGTCGTGCGGCGCGACTACACCATGCAAGGCCTCTACACGATCGACGTGGCGAGCGCACTCGCCGCACCGCAGACGGGCACGCTGCGAACACCTGCCGTCGCCAAGTTCAGCGTCGCTGGATTCGAATGGTCGCCCGATGGATCACGCATCGCCTTCAGCGCCACCACGGTGCCTGACCTGATTGCGGGAAACACATCGGACATCCACCTGCTCACGCTCGCGGACAACAGCATCAAGCCGCTGGTCACGCAGGTCGGCGCGGACAACGATCCGCACTGGTCACCGGATGGCAGGCAGTTGGTGTTCAGCTCCGCGATGGGTGAAGTGAAGGAGAACTTCTTCCGCAACTCGCGACTGGCCGTGGTGAGCGCAGAAGGTGGTGCGGTCCGCGCCATCACCGCGCAATTCGACGAGCAGCCGAGTTTCGTGGACTGGGGGACGCGTGGCGTGTATTTCAGCGGCCTGCAGAAGACGGCGGCGCAACTGTTCGTCGTCGACCCGGCGAGCGGTGCGATCACCCGCGTATCAGGTCCGGATGGTGGCATCTACTCGGGTTTCTCGCTGAGTCGAGACCAGGCGACGGTGGCGTTCGCGGTGGCCACGTCGACGGCGCTGCCAGAAATTGCGGTCTCACCGCTGGCGTCATTCGCACCACGTGTAGTGACAGCCATGAGCGCGCAGATCCGTGACTGGAAACTGGGCACGCGCGAAGTGGTGCGCTGGAAGAGTCGCGACGGCGCCGAGATCGAGGGCATCCTCATCAAGCCACGCGACTTCGATCCAACGAAGAAGTATCCGTTGCTCTGCGTGATTCATGGTGGGCCGACCGGCGTCGATCGCCCAGTACTTCCGGATGCGCGCTATTACCCGGTGGACGAGTGGGTGAACCGGGGCGCCGTGGTGCTCAAGGTCAACTATCGCGGCAGTGCAGGATATGGTGAACGCTTCCGTGCGCTCAACTACCGCAACCTTGGCGTCGGTGATGCGTGGGACGTGATCAGCGGTGTCGATGCGCTGGTCGCGAAGGGGTTCGTCGATCCCGCGCGAGTGGCGTCGATGGGGTGGAGCCAGGGTGGTTACATCTCGGCCTTCCTCACCACCAGCAGCACACGCTTCGTGGCGACGTCCGTCGGCGCAGGCATCTCCGACTGGCGCACCTATTACTACAACACCGACATCACGCCGTTCACGGTGAACTATCTCGGCGCCGATCCGGTCGCAGACCCCGCGATCTACGCCAAGACGTCGCCGATCGACTACGTCAAGAACGCGAAGACGCCGACGCTGATTCAGCATGGCGAACTGGATCGCCGTGTGCCGATCGCCAATGCCTATCAGCTCCGGCAGGCACTGGAAGATCGCAACGTGCCGGTGGAGATGATCGTGTACAAGGGCTACGGACATGGCATCACCAAGCCCAAGTCGCAGCGTGCGGTGATGCAGCACAACCTTGGATGGTTCAATCACTACATCTTCGGTGACCCGCTGCCTGATTTCACGCGAGTGTCGGCATCCACTGCGCCGTAGCGCACGCGGTCGCAGTGCTCTGGGGGCGTCGGCTCAGGTGCGACCGGACGGGGCAGGGGTGTCCTTGATTCGTGCGCTGAGCATGACGCCGACCACGGCGGCGGCGGACACGGCAGCGGGAACGATCCAGATGTCACTCCAGCTGTGGGCGCCGCTCGCGATGGCGTAGTGCTCGACCGAACGTCCAGCGATCCAGGCGCCGACGAGGTTGCCGAATCCCATCGTCGCGACAGCCATGAATCCCTGCGCCGCGGCACGCATCTCCGGTGGTGCGCGCTCGTGCACCATCAGCTGGCCGTTGATGTAGATGCAACCGTAGGCGATGCCGTGCACGACGATGCCAAGGTAGATGACGAACACGTTGCCGCTGGCTCCAATCGAAAAGAGGAGCGTGCGCAGGGCCCATGTCGCAGCGCCGATCAGGAGCACACGCCGCGAACCCAGTCGCCGATGAATACGCGGCAGAAGGAAGAGCACGAATACTTCCGTGACCTGCCCGAGTGTGAGCAGCATCGCGGGATGCGGGACATGCAGCTCCGTCAGGTAGAGGGCCGCGAACGCATTGTAGAACTGGTTCGGCACGCTGAGCACGATCGTCGCGAACACGAACAGGGCGAAGATCGGGTCGCGCATGAGGGCAAGCGCATCGAAGCCGAGGAGCGTGCCCAGGCTGCGCGGCGCATCACGTCGCAGTGGTGGCGTGGCGGGGAGTGTGAGACAGTAGGCCGCGAAGATCAGTGACGTGATTCCGGCGAGCTGCATCGGAACGGGCGAGAGCTCGAGGCCAAGCACCCCGACGATGAGACCGGCGACGATCCATCCGACGGTGCCGAGTGCCCGCAGCATGGGGAACTCCGCGGCGGGAGAGAGCAGGTGGCGCAGGACGAGCGATGGTGCCAGCGCCAGCGTCGGCAGGTAGCAGAGCGAGTAGAGCAGAATCGCGATGTAGATCGCGCCGAACGTGGTTTGTCGCGAAGCCACGATCAACAACACGCCGCCGACGCCGTGCAGCAGCGCGAGCAGTCGTTCGGAATGTGCGAGGCGATCGGCGATGGCACCGCCGAGCATCGGAGTGATGAGGCCGGCGATCGCGAGCGTGCCGTAGATCATGCCGATCTGTGGGCCGCTGAACTTCAGTGTCGCGCCGAGCCAGCTACCGATCGAAACGAACCAGAGCCCCCAGATCGCGAACTCGCCGAAGAGGAGCAGGGCGAGTCGGAGGCGAAGTGATCCGGTCGTGCGCGTGGACAGAGGGAAGGACGCCGCCACGCGCCGGGCAGGTCAGTTCTTGTGGCGGTAGACGATCCGTCCGCGCGTCAGGTCGTACGGCGACACTTCGAGCGTGACGCGGTCGCCGGCGAGCACGCGAATGCGAAAGCGGCGCAGGTTGCCACCGATGGTGGCGAGCACCGTGTGTCCATTGTCGAGCGAAACGCGAAACATGGCGCTTGGCAGGACTTCGCTCACGGTTCCTTCGAGTTGCAGTGCTTCTTCCTTGGCCATACACCCTTATCAGACGGAATACGAAACACGGCCTCCCGGGGAGGGGAGCCGCTCGACAGACATGAAACCTAACCTGTCCGGCTGTTCAGTGCCGGGTCAGGGAAAGCGCGAAGGGCTGGTTCGCAAAGCGAACCAGCCCTTCGTGTGACGACCTCCCGAGGAGGCCGACAACGTCGCTTAGCGCGATGCCTTCGTGACGTTCTCTGCCGCGGGGCCCTTCGCGCCCTCGACGATGTCGAACTCAACCTGCTCGCCTTCCGCCAGGGTCTTGAAACCCTTCATCTGGATGGCAGAGTGGTGGACGAAGCAGTCCTTTCCGCCAGAGGCCGGGGTGATGAAACCAAAACCCTTGGCGTCATTGAACCACTTCACGGTGCCGGTCGTACGCATTGCTACAGACTCCTGTGGATTGATCGCGTCGGAGTCCGGCAACCCGGCACTGACCGACAACGGGACTCGTGGACAGACACTGCCCCCACGAAAGAGCGCTGGTGTACGACGACGGGTCCGCGCTGGCGGACCCGTGGACCGAACCCAGCCCGCGTCAACTCGACGCGGAGCACAGCGCCATAACCGTATAGTCGAGTCGGCGATCCGTCAATAGACCATGATTAACCACTAATGCAGGCCCCCGGTTCCCACCTGCGACCGCACCAGACGACCTCCCAAGGCAGAGGCTGCTGGCCCGCCGTTTGCAGCATTCTAAGGTGGGGTTGGAGGGGAAGCGTCGGGCGCCAGAGTGACATCTGGAAGCCCGATCCGTCTTTCCGCGGGGAAGAGCGGACACCGAGGGGTATATGCGTCAATTCCGGGTCGGCCTGACGATCGCGTTGGCTGTGTACGGCGTCGCCATTCTGGCATCGCCGGCGTCGTGGTCCTTCATCGACAACATCAACCTGCCGGTGCACGAGACGGGGCATATCGTCTTCGCGCCCTTCGGCGACACGCTCCAGCTGCTGGGCGGCACCTTCCTCCAGTTACTGCTGCCGCTGGCTTTCGCGGCCTATTTCACGGTGCAGCGAGACGAACACGCCGCCAGCATCGGCATCTGGTGGGTCGGCCAGAATTTCGTCAGCATCAGCTCCTACATGGCCGACGCGCAGCCGATGGAGCTCCCACTCGTCGGCGGCGGCGAGCATGACTGGAATCTGCTCTTCGATCAGTGGGGGGTGCTGACCCACGCGGTGCAGTACGCACAGCTCGCACGCGGCTTTGGCTTCCTGGTGATGCTGGTGGCCACAGTGTGGGGGCTGTTCGAGGCCCTCGACTCGAAAACGCATCTGCCCCCTGCCCGCGTGCGCTACAATCACGCGCGTCGGCGGTAACTGCTCTGCCGTACGTGTACGGTAGTGCGCGTGCCGCAGTGCGAACGCGGTAGTGAGCTTACGGTACCGCGCCTGCGGTACCGCGTGATCGGCGGGCCGTGAGATTTTCCGCGGCCGTGCAAAGACTGGTGGCACCCAGCGGGACGGCGTCTGCGCTCCACTGGCTGCACCGTCCCGAAAGCACTACACTGCACGGTCCCTCACCAGTACCGCTGCATGGATCACACCCCACGATTTCTCGCTCACGTCGCCGCCGTCCAGGCGCGCGTCCGTGAAATTTCGCCTGCCGATGTGCAGGAGCTGCTGCGCACACAGGCCGCGCGCGTGTTCGACGTGCGTGAGGACAACGAGTGGGCTGCGGGGCACGTGACGGGCGCGGAGCATCTGGGCAAGGGCATCATCGAGCGCGACATCGAGCGAACCGTACCCGACGTCGATGCACCGATCGTGCTCTATTGCGGTGGTGGCTTCCGATCGGCGCTGGCCGCTGATGCACTGCAGCAGATGGGCTACACCAACGTGTTGTCGATGGCGGGTGGCTGGCGCGGCTGGAATGACGCTGGTGGCGCTGTCACGACCGAGCCGACGTGATCGCTGTGGGTGCGGGCGTTACTCGCCTGTCGGTGTTGCTCGGCCTGGTGGCACTGCTGGGATGCAATCGGTCGGCGAGCGGTGATGCACCGCTCGCACCACTGAAGGCGCTGTCGGCGGCTGAGTTGCGTGTGGTGCCAGTGAGCGCATCCCTCGACCTCCCACTGCAAGCCTCGGTGTACGCGTGGCGGGACTTCATGCCCACTACGGCGTCGGCGACGACGGCAGGAACGGCATCACCGGTGCATGACCTGATGGTATCGGTCCAGGTGCGCGGCGGGGTGGTCCTGCCGAAAGTGCTCGTGTGCGACGGCATCTATCTCCAGTACGCGGATTCGGTGTTCCGCGCGCGGCCTGCCGAGCAGCGAGCGGGCGACGGGCCTGGCGCCATCGAGTGCATCCTGCGCGGCGGTCCGGAGTGGCCGGTCGGCGCCGAGATCAATGTCATCATCAGCGTTGGGTCCGGTGCCCAGCGTGCGCTCATTCGACGGGAAACGACCATCGATGCGACATCCTGAACGACTCTGGTTCGCGCTGCTGCTCTGCGGCGCCGCGATGCAGGGGTGCGCACGCGACGACGCGAAGCCCGCGCCGACCCCCGCCGAGCGCATCGCGCACAAGAAGGCGATCGCTGCGGCGGCGCAGGACCGGATGGTGCTCCAATACCTGGTGAAGGATGCGGAGGCGGTGAAGCTGCGGCTCCCATCGCTGCGGCGAGAAAGCGCGGGCTTCATCAGCGGCGACACGAGCGTCATCTGGTTCGGCTTCTTTGCCGGTGACACGCTGGTGGTTCTCGACGAAACGCGACGCGGGCCAGCAGGGATCGAGGAGAACGGTCGGTATCTCTTCCGTGACACGCTGCTGCACTACGTGGCGCTCGATCGGGTGCAGACCTCAGGCACCCCGGTGCCGATTCGCACGCGACTGGCGTTTGGGTATGACAGCACCGGTGCACTGTCCGCGACCTCGAAGAACGTCAACGATGCGGCCGTGCCCCTCGATACGCTGAGCGATGTGACCCGCATCGCCGCGAGGGCGCGCGCCCTGCGGGCGCGGGTGCTCAGCGCACAACGGACACGCTGAGATCGGTTCGGCACAAAGACAATCGCCGCCTGCCCTTCGAGAGCAGGCGGCGATTTTGTCGAACCGGTCCTGTCGTCAGGCGCGCTGCAGCTTGAGCAGGTCCATCTGGGCTTCCACCACCTTGAACTTCCGATCTTCGAGGTCGTAGGCGCGGGCGGTGCGGGTGCGGAGCGCCTGGAGCCAGCGGCTGGTGAGCTCCTGAAACACGGTCCGCTGTGACGGGTCGCCGGGCACGACCTGTGACTGTCGCTCGGCGATCGCCAGCTCGGCATCGTCGGCGCGGACGGAGGCGTCGAGGAAGTCACGGAGCATTCGTGCCTGTTCGATCTGCGCCATGCGCAGCGAGTAACGCGCCTCGATCAGGTCCAGCGAGCGTTCGAGCTGGCGGCGTTCAGCGATGGCGACCACGCGGTCGTTGTCGCGCTTGTCCTTCTTCGCCTGCTTCTCCTTGGCGTTGACGGCCGAGATGGCGTCCTTCAGCTCGGCGACTTGCGCCTTCAGCCGCTCGCCCTGTTCGCGGTAGACGGCCCACTGCGATTCCGCGTCGCGTCGCTCGCCGAGCAAGCGGTCCTTTTCAACGCGCACGGTATCGATGCCGCGCGCCGTAAGGATGACCTCGCTTGTGTCGGCGGCCGATGCCGGGATTACAGATGGCGTCGGCACGGCAGTTGCGACAGGAGGAGTTGTCTGCTGCGCGCGCATGAGTCCTGCCGACAACGGCAGAAGAACAGCGAGCTGGGCAGTACGGCGGCCGAGTGTGAGCAGAATCATGGCGGAGTATCGTCTATGGTTTGCACGCTGCGAGCTGGGCAGCGCCGGAGAAAGATAGGCCGGCACAGCAGCGAGGTTCCATCTGCTCTTCCGTACGGCTCTTCCAACTGCTCCAGGCCCGGGTTCCATCGCCGGTCGATCCTGAGCGGCGCTCGGGAGGCGTTCGCGCCCTCCGATCCGAACGTCAGCACGATTACGGCATGACGACCGCACGACGACCGCACGCGTTCGAACGTCCGGAATAGCCCGACGGCACCAGTTCGGACTCGGCTGCACGTTTTTGATCGAAATGTCGCGGATCGGCACCATCCAGCGGCTGCTGCGTTTATCGGGTAGCTGGCACGTGATCGTCAGGCTGACCAGGGCGTGGAACCGCTCTGGAGTCGGCAGGTACGACCCGGTGCAGCGTCAGGAGACATGGCGGTCTCTTCAGCATGCCTCGGTCGCCGGGAAAGATGAATTGACGCTAATAAGAGAAAAACTGGTGTTGCGGGTGTACGGTGGGTACTGTAGGGGCAAGCAGGGAAGTCGAACAGGCCGATGATGGCTCGACGCGGAGGCGCGAATGCGTGTACACCGACTGCCGTTGGATGGAACGAACGCGTACGTGATCAGTGGTGATCACCACGTTCTGGTTGACACGGGACCAGAACGATCGCGGACTGCATTGCTCGACGGGCTGGCGAGCATCGGACTTGGCGGCGAGGATCTCTCGCTCGTTCTCGTCACGCATGCGCATGCGACTGCCGTCGGCAATGCGGCCTATCTGCAGCGCGTCTTCCATGTGCCTGTCGCGGTGCACGGCGCCGACGCGCCGGTGCTCGCCAGTGGCGTGGATCGGCATGTCAGCTTCATGAAGCCGATCAGCGCATTGATGCGCTTCTTCGGTGATACGCGCTTCGAAGCACCGACGCCGGATGTCGTGTTCGGGCACACGATGTCGCTCGAGTCCTTCGGGTGCCCCGGTACGGTGGTGCACACGCCCGGTCACACCATTGGGTCCGCCAGCGTCGTGCTGCCAACCGGCGACGCGATCATCGGTGATCTGCTGATGGGCGGCTTCTTCGGTGGTCGGCTCTGGCCGACTCGACCCGCGAATCACTACTTCGCCGAGGTGCCGCAGCGCGTGGTTCGCAGCCTTGCGTTGCTCAACCGGCTCGGCGTACAGCGCCTGCATCCGGGCACCGGTGAAGTGCTGCAGATGGACGAGGTGCGCAGCGCCATCATTGCCCACGCCGCGTCGATGCCGACCGGACCTGATCCAGCACGGATCCGCGAACGTCGCCTGCAGCGCGAACCGAGCATGAACCCGGCGAACTGACGATCGTTCGGCTCGACATGAGAAGCCCCGCAGCATGTTGCGGGGCTTTTTGTTGCATGGAAGTTCGGACCGGGAACCGCGCACGACAGCGTCGCGTAGGCGTAGCAGCGCTCCGGCATGATCGGCTGTGCTTACCGTTCCTCGGCGGCGTACCGACGATGGGATGTGGCGTTCGTGTGTGTTCGTGCTGGTCGTGTTTTCATCCGGAGATCCATGGAACGACCCTTTCTGACCGCGTACTGGCAGCATCTCGTGTTCCTGAACTACGAGGTGGATCGGCGCGTGGTGGCACCGTACGTGCCGGCGGGGACGGAGCTCGATCTGCTCGACGGGCGCGCAGTGGTGAGCATGGTCGGATTTCGTTTTCTCGACACGCGCCTGCTGGGTGTCCCGGTGCCGTTCCATCGTGATTTCGACGAGGTCAACCTCAGGGGCTACGTTCGACGGAAGGTCGATGGCGTGTGGCAGCGCGGTGTGATGTTCATGCGCGAACTCGTGCCACGGCCGGCGATCGCATGGACGGCTCGACTCGCTTACAACGAACCATACCGCGCGGTGCGGATGCGGCATGCGCTCGACGTCGATCCGGCAGCGGGTGGCTCGCTCCGATACGAATGGCGGCAGGGCGGCGCGTGGCACCATGTGGCGGCAACGTGCACCGGGGCACCGCACCCGATCGATCCGGACAGCGAGGTCGGATTCATCACCGAGCACTATCTCGGCTACACGCCGCAGCGAAACGGGAGTACGGTCGAGTACCGCGTGGCACATGACCGGTGGAATTTCTGGAATGCCGAGCGGGCGGACTTTCGGTGTGATGTCGCCCGCGTCTACGGTGCCGAATGGTCGGACGCACTCACGGCGCCGCCAAGGTCTGCCTTCGTCTGCGACGGTGCGCCGGTGTCGATCTCGTTCCCGTCGACGCTGCCTCGGTAGCGACGCTGTCCCCATGAACGTTCGAGGACTCTGCCCCCATGAACGTTCAAGGACTCTGACCCCATGAACGTTCAAGGACTCTGACCCCATGAACGTTCAAGGACTCTGACGCCTTGAACGGACCCCATGCACGCGACGACCCTGGCGCCAGGAACGGATCGCGCGAGCGGATCGGCTCAACGGATCGCATGAACGTGCTCCTGACCGCGTATACTTTGCATTCCGGCGCGCACCCGCCCGTCCCGCGCCACCGACCCACCCGACGGCCAGACCCATGCGATCGATCGTGCGCGTCCTCCGTTCGGCCACACTGCGCGTGCCGCGGCACCGCGCGGCCAGCAGGTCGCGTCGGTCATGATGCCATGGTTCGTGCGATTCGCCGCCCGCATCACCGGCGTCCTGCTGGTCATGCTGCTGGTCGAACTGATCGCGTTCTGGCTGGCGCGGGACTACGGCATCAATCGACTGTTCTGGGTGCCGGTGAGTTTTGCGCTCGTCGCGTTCGCCGGGTACGACACGGTGAAGCGGCTGCCGCTGGTCTGGGGCGCTGTGGTGGGAGCGCTGCTGGCGGGCTCGGCAAACTGCGTGTCGTGGATGATCGGGTCCTACGTCATGGACGGGGAGTTCCGCATGCCGGATGAGGCCGAGCCACTCCTGCTGGGGACGTCGGTGATGATGGCGGCCATCATCGGTGGCATCGTGGCTGTGGTGGCCGGGCTGGTGGCGCGGAACAGGCGTCGGCAGCGCTCGCGTCGCTCGGCGTTGGGCAAGCTGGCGTACAGCGCCTACGATGAGCCGATGGATCCGAACGGCGAGGTCTCGGCGCCGATTGCGATGCCGATGGGTGCCCGGGGCGAGCGGACTGAACGGCCGTAGCCGCCACATGCACGCGCCGATCGACACCGACACACAACGACACATGTGTTGCTTTTTTGGTCCCTGCCATAACGTGAAGGCATGCGTCGCCTGTCGCACGTTGCCATGGCCGTCCTGATGCTCGCGGGTCTCGCCGCGTGTTACCGCTTGCCGCTGCGCATCAAGGAGAATGATGCGACGGGCTACGAGGAAGTCGGCATCCCGATCATCGAGGCGGTGGAATACACACCGGCCGGTCGCGATCTGCGTGTGATGCTCGAAGCGCCTGGATACGTCACCGTCATCCTCGTCGATCCAGATCGCGGTGCCACCGTCCGATTCCGGCGCGGGGAGCTGCAGAGTCGCTTCGCCGAGAAGGGATTGCATCGGTATCCACTCGATCGGCTGGCGAGCCCCATGATGCTGGCGCAGCTGATTCCGGTTCGTCGTTCGGATGGGCCGCCGGCGTCCGGTCGCGTGCGTACGGCACCGCCGCTGCAGCTTTCAGTATTCGATCCGCGTCCGATCGACAAAGGTTCACTGGGCGGCGATTCGACGCGCGCTGAGTTCCGGCTGTCGTCGCGCAGTGTGAGCTCGGGTGGGGGGCCGGTCACCTCCACCCACGTGGTGTTGCTCGTGACCGAGCAGCCGCTCGATCTGGTGGGCGTGGCAACGCGTCTGGCGCGCAGTTCGCTCGACCCGGCTCAGGTGGCGCAGGTGGCTGCCGATGTCGTGGAAGGTGGTCGTTGGATGGCGGCCGTGGCCCCGTTGCGCGGGCAATGACGGAACGCACCACCCCGGCGCATTCGACCGACTGGATTGTTGGTACGTGGCAGCTCCTTCGAAACGAAGCCCCGCTCGAATTCGAGCCGGGCACCCGCATGACGTTCAGGGCCGACCATTCCCTCGATTACGCCATCCCGACGGGTGAGGGAGTACTCCAGGTCACCCTTCGGTGGCGCGTGGAAGACGGTGTCCTGTTTACGTCGCACGAGGATGGAACGAACCCGGTGCAGGCCGGCATTTCCCTTGGCGACGCGGATGTGCTCACGGTCACATTCGGTGGCCCTCGCGCTTGGTTCGTTCGCGCGAGGTAAGCGCGCGGCGAGCGCGTGACGTCACCCTCCGCGCGCCATCTTGCCGGGCTGGGCCGGGTAGGTATGCTTCGCGCATGAGCTTCATCGGGAGAAACAGATGCGCAACTTGAGCGCTCACGCACTTGGTCTGCTGTTCATGGGCCTCGGACTCTACGGTGCTGCCGCCGTTCCGCCGCTTGCCTACCCAGGAGCGTTCGATGGGCTTGGCTACACGACGAACACGATGGCGCTGATCCTGATGCTGGTGATCACTGCGGTGTTCGCGATGTTCGCTGGCTGGATCACGGCCCGCCTGGTGACCGATCATCGGCCCGGCCAGGCGCTCCTGATGGCGACCATCGCGCTGGCGATCGCGGTGTTCGTCGGCGCAGTTCGCTGGGCCGCGGCACCGTCGTGGTACTACGTCGCGTCGTGGTGCCTGTTGCCGGCAGCGGCCTACGTCGGCGCGTTGGCCTGGGAACGCTCGCTGCGCCGTAAACACGACGCGCGATCGCGCCGCGTTGCCACCTCCGCCTGATTCAGCTCGACACTGTCCCGTTCCTCATTCCGGACTTGCACATGGCCTTGCACGCGCGCTCGAACCTGTCGTCGTCTGCTGGTCTCGGTGTGCACAGGGCAATGTCGTCGGCAATCGGCGTCGCGAGTGTCTGCCTGCTGGCGGCGTGCGGTTCCACTGGCGGCGGCACTGGGACTGCGCCGCTGCCGGTCACGGTCTCGGGCCAGGGGACGGCGGGTACCCCCGGCATGTCGAGCATGACGATGATGGTCGGCAGCACTGGCCAGAAGACGACGCTGGCTGCATCACGCGAGGCCGTCTGGTCGCAGCTGCCGGGCGCCTACGAATCCCTCGGACTGCCGCTCAGCGTCAAGGATGACGCGCACTTTCGGCTCGGCAACGACCAGATCAAGGCGCGGCGACAGATCAATGGCCTGCAGATGCGGAGCATCGTCGACTGCGGCAGCGACCTGAATGGCGAGAAGGCCGAATCGTACGAGATCAAGCTGACGATCGAGACTGTCGTGGAAGCGGGGGCGAGCCCGAATTCATCGGACGTCACCACCACGGTCTCCGCGCTTGGACGGTCACCGAACTTCGGCAACAACGACATCAGCTGCAGCACGAAGGGAGAGCTCGAGCGGCGGATTCTGCGCTACGTGCGCACGCAGCTCCTGCTGACGGGAAAGTGAGTCGCAAGCTGCACGTCTATGACGGTGCCACGGTGTCCGTCACGTACGATGCGACCCGGTGCTTTCACAGCGGGCATTGTGTGCGCCACCTGCCGGATGTGTTCAACACTGCGGCGCGCCCGTGGGTGCAACCCGACAACGGTGACGCGGCCAGGGTCTTGGAGATCGTGGCGGGATGCCCGTCCGGAGCGTTGCACGCCACGCATCGCGATGGGGTGATGGCCGAGACGGTTTCGCCCGATGCCGCGTTGAGCCTGCGCCTGATGCGCAATGGTCCGATCATCCTGCATGGCGACGTGGTGATCGTCGATGGCAACGACGCGCCACTGCTGCACGACACGCGCGTTGCACTCTGCCGCTGTGGCCAGTCGAAGAACAAGCCGTTCTGCGACAACAGCCATCGAGCCGCGGGCTGGACCGACACGCCGCCGACTACGTAAGGGCTATGTAAGGGCTACGTGCCGCGCGGTTTTGCGCGATGCGTCGGTGTCGCCGTGGTGGGGTCCTCGGGCCACGAGTGACGCGGATACCGACCGCGCAAATCCTTCCGAACGTCGGCATAACTGCTGCGCCAGAATCCGGGCAGGTCGCGCGTCACCTGCACCGGCCGATGGGCCGGCGATAGCAGGTGGATCACGAGCGGCACCTTGCCATCGAACACGCTCGGTGTTTCTCGCGCGCCAAACAACTCCTGCAGCCGAACCGCGAGGATGGGTGCAGCGGGATCGGAATAGTCGACCGGGATGCGCGAGCCGCTTGGCACCGTGACATGCGTGGGTGCGATGCGGTCGACCGTCGCACGTAATGCCCAGTCGACGCGATCGAGCAGCAGCGACCCGAGATCGACGCGTCGTAATTCGTCCAGCGAGCGACACCCGCCGAGCGACGGCGCCAACCAGTCGTCGAGCGATTCGAGCAGGGCGTCGTCGCTCACGTCCGGCCACCGTGGATCCTGATGATGCAGGAAGGCGAGACGCTGGCGCAGCCTGGTCGCACTGTCGCTCCATGGCATCACGTCGGGCCACTGTTCCCGAACCAGCGACTGCAGCGCGGCGGCGCGTTCAGCGTCAGTCAGATCCTCTGCCGTTCGTTCCACCAGCGTGATCGCGCCGAGCGACTCGGTGACCGTCCCACGCACACGGCCTGTGGTTGGGTCGGCGATGACCTCGCGAACGCGAACGATCTGCTCCCCGTACATCGATCGCACGGTGGCGAGGTCGATAGGCGCCGCGAGTTGCACGGTGGCGTCGCGGCCCGCATCGTCGAGCGCGGCGCAGGCGATCCACTCTTCGCGTGCCAGCGCCGATCCCTGATCGCGCATGAACGCACCGCTGCCGCTACGCAGCAGGTACCTGGCGCCCGCACCATCGCGTCGGCGGGCGATGCGATCGGGATAGGCAAGCGAGACCAGTGCGCCGAGCTCACGCGCATCGTCATCAGAGTGTTCGTCGGAGTGTCGCACATCCATGCGGTCGCGGAGCGCGCGCGCGGTCTCGCGACACCTGGCGAGGGCGGCGTCGTCGATCGTGAGGCCGGCCGGCAGTGCACGACGTCCGCGGCGCAGCGCATCGATCCGCAGGCCGAGATCCGGGTCGATCAGTCGCGCATCGGTGGCGCGAATCGGATCGCGTTCCTCGAGCACGGCGACGACATCGCACGCGAGTGCCAACGTGCCTCGCGACTTCGCCAGCAGCAGCAGGTGCGCCATGCGTGGATGCACGCCGAGCCGGGACATGCGTTCGCCATGTGGTGTCAAGCGACCCTCTGCGTCCAGTGCGCCGAGCGTCGCCAGCAAGAGGCGAGCTGTCGCGAAGGCGGCCGCTGGTGGGGTGTCGAGCCATGCCAGTTCGTCCGCGCGCGTGACGCCGGCACCAGCCAGGTCGAGCGCCAGCGGCGCCAGATCCGCGTCCAGAATCTCGGCCGAGCCGTGTGCGCGCAGCGCTGCATCGTCGAACTCGTGCCAGCATCGAATGCAGTGTCCCGCGGCGACTCGCCCGGCACGTCCGCGTCGCTGGTCAGCGCTGGCCCGCGACACCCGCACGGTTTCGAGGCGCGTCATGCCGGTACGCGCCGAGTAGCGGGGAATGCGCGACCATCCGCTGTCCACCACCACACGCACACCTTCGATGGTGAGCGAGGTTTCGGCTATGGCACTGGCAATCACGACCTTGCGCCTCCCCGTCGGCGATGGCGCAATCGCCGCGTCCTGCGATCGTGCGTCGAGCATGCCGAACAGCGGCCAGACATCGACGTTGGCCGCGACCGTGCCTTCGAGCAGCGAGGCAGCCCGCCGGATCTCGCGTGCACCGGGAAGAAAGACCAGGACGTCGCCGTCGTGCTCGGCGAGAGCCTCGCGCACAGCACTGACCGTGGCCTCTTCCATTCGCTGGCCGTCGCGGGGTGGCCGAAAGGTGGTGTTGACCGGGAATGCGCGGCCGCTGCTGGTGATCACTGGTACATCACCGAGGAGGGTGGCGACGCGTGCACCGTCGATGGTGGCCGACATGACCAGCAGCCGCAGTTCAGGGCGCAGCAGCGCCTGCGTGTGAAGCGCAAGCGCGAGCCCGGTGTCGCCGTGGATCGAGCGCTCATGGAACTCGTCGAAGCAGACTCCGGCGATGCCGTCGAGCGTCGGATCATCGAGCAGCATGCGCGTCAGGACGCCCTCGGTCACCACCTCGATGCGCGTGGCACCACTGACCCTCGTATCGCCACGCATACGCCACCCCACGACTCTCGCCGACTCGCGAGCCGAGCACCGACGCCATGCGACTGGCGGCGGCACGTGCGGCCAGTCTGCGGGGTTCCAATAGCAGCATGCGTTGCCCGCGCATCCACGGGGCGTCGAGTAGCGCGAGTGGGATGCCGGTCGTCTTGCCGGCACCGGGCGGTGCGACCAGCACGGCGGCAGTGCCGCTGGCGAGGGCGGCTCTGACCTCTGGCAGGACCGCGAGTACGGGGAGCGCGCCGATTCCGGCGGGGAGGGTGGGATCGTTGGTCGCGGTCACGACGCTAACTTTATCGGGGCGTGGACCTGCGAGCGTCGCGGTCGATGCATTTTCACCGAACGGCCCGGCATTGCCGGCAGGAGCTCAGGTGCATCCTCGACTTGCGACTGTGATCAACTACCTGGTGTCGTCGCGCGCCGAGTTGCTGGCAACTGTCGCGAGCGTGCCGGAACCGCTGCGCGAGGCACGGCCAACGGAGGAAGCCTGGTCGGTGGCCGAAATCCTCGAGCATCTCATGATCATCGAGAAGGGCGTGAACAAGCTGGTCTCGCTCAAGGCCGCGGAGTTGCGGGCGTCGGGCGAGGCTGTGATGGAAGCGCCGGAGATGGTCCCGATCGATGAGTCCCGGTTCGTGGTGCTGGCCGACCGGACGCAGTTCATTCCCGCCCCCGAGAGGGTCGTGCCGGGCGGTGAATTGTCAGCGACCGCGGTCCTGACGGCCATGACTGAATCTCGCCTGCGATTGCTGGCCCAGCTCGGGGAAGTGGACGGTTTGGCCTTTTCCACGGTGCAACACCTCCATCCGGTGCTCGGCCCGCTGAACGTGTATGAGTGGTTGCACGCCACAGCCGGTCACGAGCTGCGGCATGCAGCGCAGATTCGAGAAGTCGCCGAACAACTCGCGGCCAATGACCAGTGACATGATGACCGAGACGTCGTTGCAATATCCGGTGGGCCGATTCACGGAGCCCGCGATCGTCACCGCAGCGCTGCGCAACCACGCGATCGATGAGATCGCGGTCTTGCCGACGGCGATGCGACACGCGGTCGAGGGACTGTCGGCGGCGCAGCTCGAGACGCCGTATCGCGACGGTGGTTGGACGGTGCGGCAGGTGGTGCACCACGTGCCCGACAGCCACATGCACGCGTATGTGCGCGTGAAGTTCGCGCTGACCGAGGAGAGCCCCACCATCCGCCCGTACGACGAGGCGGCGTGGTCGCTGCTTCCCGACGTGGCTGCCGTGCCGATCGATGTCAGCCTGTCACTGCTGGATGGAATCCACGCGCGGTGGGTGGCCTGCCTGCGCGGCTTGGACGACGACCAGTTTGCACGGCCGTTCGTACACCCTGAGCTCGGCCCGCAGCGTGTGGACATGTCGCTGCTGCGGTATGCCTGGCATGGTCGCCACCATGTGGCGCACATCACGTCGCTTCGGACCCGGATGGGTTGGTGAGTTCGGCCGCATCACCGATGACCGCCGCGACGCAGTCCGTCGAAGGCACCGCGCCGATTCTTTTCTTCGACGGGGAATGTGGATTCTGCGATCGCGCCATCCGGTTCGCGATGTCGCGCGATGTGCATGGCCGGTTGTACGCGGCCACGCTCACCGGCGCCACCGCGCAACGGGCGCTCGCGCCGTTTGCGTCGATGCTGGTGAACGTCGACTCGACCGTGCTCTACCTCCCCGCCACGGCAGAGCGGCCGGCTTCGGTGCAGATCCTCTCCGATGCCGCGCTGAGTGTGTTGCGGCTACTCGGCGGGGTGTGGGCCGTGCTGGGCATGGCCGGTCTGATCGTGCCGCGGTGGATTCGGGACGCCGCCTACAAGGCGTTTGCCAAGCGGCGGTTCCAACTCTTCGGCCGAGTGGATGCGTGTCAGCTCTGGCCCCCCGACTGGCGCGCGAGGATTCTGCCATGAGTGTGCTGCGAACGCTTGGACTTTTGTTGGTGCTGGGTGCCTGCGCCCGATCATCCACCGCGACGTCGAGTGCCGCGGTGCGCCCGGGTGGTGGCGCGCCGCTGCTGGTCGTGCTGGTGCGGCATGGTGAAAAAGCGCCCGCACCGGCGAATGATCCGGTGCTCAGTGACGCTGGCATGGCGCGCGCGGCTGCTCTCGACGCGTCGTTGCGTGGATTGCCGATCACCGATGTGGTGGTGAGCCAATTGCAGCGCACCCGATTGACGGCGTCGGTGTTCATCACTCGGACCGGCGCCGCCGTGCACGTCGTGCCGATCGGTTCAGCAGGCGTGGCAGCGCACGTGAAGGACGTCGCCGATACGGTGCGTGCGATCTCGCAGACTGCCGGCCACACCGGTGTGCTGGTCGTCGGGCACAGCAACACCGTGACGTCGATCGTCGAGGCGCTCGGTGGCGGCGCCACACCAGCGTTGTGTGATTCGCAGTACAGCCAGTTCTACATGCTGCGCGGCACCAACGGCATCGTGCAGTTGACGAGAAGGACCTACGGCGCCGCCGATCCCGCCGACGCGACCTGCGCGTCGATGAAGTGAGATCGAGTGCACGCTCTCGGGTTGAGCGGAGCTTCCTTGTTACGCGGCGATCGTTAACTGCTATGTGAGGGGGAGGCCACGGAGCTCACGGAGTGCTCTGATCGCATCGGTCGCCGCAGCGCAACGTGTTGATTTTGGTGTGCCGCGCACACGGAGAGTTCCGGCGTTCGCGCACCTTCAAGTCTCCGATAGTCGCGCTGCATCATTGGCTGCTACCGACGCACTCCGTGAGCTCCGTGGCCTCCCCCCCCATTGCAGTTGCGAAACGTCAATGCAGTACGACGGCTCGAGAACGCGAAGAGAGGCGTCAGGCTGCGACGGTTCGTACGTCCGCTGAGGCGAGCGAGGGACGAGAAGCACAGAGCACCAGCGACGCAATCTCCCTCGCCGCGTTCGGTCGAGCGAGGCGCAGGGCAGCGGCGGAGGCGCGACGGAGGGCGGCGGGGGCATCGCGACCTACCAGCCAGGCGTGCAGCGCTGCGGTCACTGCCAGTGGTGAGGGCGCCCAGACGCCGGCGCGACCATGCGTCACGAAGTCGATGTTACCGGTTTCCTGACCGGGGATCGCACCGGACAGGATGAGCGGGCACCCGCTGGCGCAGGCTTCGCTGATCGTGCCTGGCCCCGCCTTCGTCACCAGCACTGATGCGGCGCGCATCAACTCCGCAAAGTTCGAGACGAAGTCGTAGATGTGCACCGTGCCCTGCCAGCGCCTCGCGCGCAGTTGCTCGGCGAGACGCATGTTGCGACCCGCGACGACGGCGACGTCACAGGGCAGGTGAGCACGGTCGATCGCGACGCTCAGCTGCTCGAGCGGTCCAATGCCTTCCGCGCCACCCGCCAGCAAGATGGTGGGCTTGTTGGTGGCCCAGCCAAGCGCTGACTGCAGCGCGGTGCGTTCCCCGGGAACCGCCACGAACGGCTGCGAGACAGGAACGCCGAGGACGCGAGTCGTTTCGCGCCGCACACCACACTCCACTGCGCGATCACGGGCATGTGCGGTCGGGACGATCGTGACGTCGGCGTCGGCGTTGTACCACGACACATGCCCCGAGACGAGATCCGTCACCACGACGACGATCGGCGTGTCCGGAAAGACGCGACGCAGCGGTGCCGTGAGCAACGGGTGTGTAGAGACGATCACATCAGGCGCGTGGTTCGTCGCAATGGCGCGGAACGTCGGGCGCATCGCAGGCCACGCTACATCCTGGACGAACGCGGTTCGACGCGGAGTGTTGGTGAGCCCGAATCCAGCGCGCCAGAGCCACGGCGCATGCTCGATCACGCGGGGGTAGTTGTCGCCAAGGCTGCGAAACGGCCACCGCGGGCAGAGTGAGAATGGATCGACGAGGTGCACCGCAACGTCCGGCGCAAGTTCAGCCAGCGCTTCACGCAGCGCTCGTGACGCGGCGCGATGTCCCCCTCCGGTATCGGAGAATGCAATCAGCACTGACGTCATGCGGCCGTCGCGGTGCTGTTGAGACGTGCCGGCGCAACGAAGGCGTCGAAAATCGGGGTGCCCGCGTAGCGCGATGGGATCGGCAAGCCGAGCGCCCACAACACCGTGGCTGGCACGTCGAGGATCGACAGATCGGTCCCCAACTCCTGCACGTGCACCCCGGCACCTTCGAGGAAGATCGGGATCGTGCAGTCGAGCGGATGCGCGCTGTCGTGATGCGTGGCCACGCGGCCGCCGCCGCCATGATCAGCGAGGGCGATGAGCAGTGTGTCATGGCGCGTCGCGCTCAACTCCGCGCGGAGGCTGCCGAGTGCGTGGTCCATGCGCGCGACGGCAGCGAGGTACGCCGGTGACATCCAGCCTGTGCGATGGCCGATCGCGTCACAGTCCGGCCAGTGGAGGATGATGAATCCCTCGCGCTGGCGTCGGAGCGCGGGTAGCGCGGCCGCGAGCAGCGAATGGGCATTCGCGCTGGCGAAGAGCGTCTCCGTCAAACCCAGTGCGCTGACGATCCGCTTGGCCAATGGCCGGATGAACCACGGGACGTGCCTGACGACGCCGACGCTAGGCAGCCCTGCTTCGGTGACGACATGTGGCACGGTGGTCAGCGCGCGCGTCGGTGTTGGCACTCGAAAGCGATCATTGTCCACGCCATGCTCGGCCGGCCCCACGCCGGACAGCAGCGATGTCATCGCCGCAGCGGTCACGCTGGGCAGCACCGTGGTGGCGTCGAGCGTGTGCGCGCTCGCGTCGCGAAGCGCGCTGAGGTTCGGGAAACGGGGATCTCCGACCAGATCCGCTCGGAGTCCGTCGAGTACGAGCACCACCACGCGGCGGGCTGCCGGTGTGGTCGCTGGCTGTTGAGTGCGTTGCTGCATCGCCGTCCCCTGGGTGGAGGTTTGCTACAGGCGCAATAACCCGCACCCAGGTAGAGGGTGGGTGACCGGCGTGTGCCGCTTCGGTCACGGAGCGGCCAGCGTGGTGCAACGATCCCGGTCTGGGCTGCTTGTGTCCGTCGCGGTCGCCAGTGAGGATTTGGTGCTGCGGGAGCCGAGAGCCGGTTCCCCTCGTCCAGCGCCGTTTCATCCAGCCAGGGATTTTGCCATGCAGGTTCTCCTTCGTCGTGCCGTCCTCAGCGCTGTTGCGCTTGCTGCGTTCGCGAGTGCCCCACGTGCTGCCGCAGCACAGGCCCGAAACGTGACCGGCACCTACAACACGACCATCACCAGCCCACAGGGGCCCGTGAAGGCTGTGATCGTCCTGAAGAAGGAGGGAAGCGCATTCGCCGGCACGCTCTCGGCCGATGGATTCCCGACCATGGCAGTGACGACGGTCACGCCGTCGGATGCTGGCGTCAACATCCAGGTCGACACGCCGGATGGCGGCGTGGCCGTGGCGATGAAGTTCGGGTCGGGCGACAAGGTGTCGGGCACCGTGGTCTATCAGGGCGCGGAAATGACGCTCGACGGCACCTTCGCGCCCGCAGGCGCTGGCGCGTCGGCACCGGCGTCGATGGGCGCCATCAGTGGTGTCGGCGTCTACGAGCTGAAATCGTCCGAGCCGCTGCTTGGCGACGCGAACTTCGTCGTGAACTGCCTCGTGACGAAGAATGCTGCTGGCGCCATTGGCGGCACCTGTTCCAACCCGGAGCGCGGTGACGTGGAGATCGGCACTGGCAGCGTCGCGGGCAACGTGATCGTGATTTCTGGTGACACGCCGCTCGGCGCCTACAAGCTCACGCTGACGGTGACCGGCACGGCGGTGGCCGGTACGATGAGCGTCGGGACGGAAACCGCGAAGGTCGCCGGCAAGTACACACCGCGGTAACCCTTCGCTTGTTTCGGTTGTCTCACGCATCGGTGCGCCATTGGCGCGCACCGATGCTTTCTTTTTCAGGGAGAGTTGCTCGATGATTGCTCGTTCGATGCGATACCTGCTCCGCCACCCGGTGCACCTCGCGCTCACCGCGGTCGTCGTGCCGCTCTCGATGCTGTTGTCGGTCGCGCTGCCGGCGACCGCCGTGGCCCAGCCGACGCCGAAGCCTGATTCGGCCGCCAAGCCCGGTGCCGCGCCAAAGCGGGACCTGCCGCTGGTTGCCACCCGGTCGGCGCGGTTCACGACCTCGAAGGCGACCTGGATGTCGCTCGACGTCAGTCCCGACGGGCAGACGATCGTGTTCGACCTGCTTGGTGATCTCTACACCGTGCCAATCACCGGTGGCACCGCGACGCGATTCACGAGCGGCAACGCATTCGATGCACAGCCACGCTACAGCCCCGACGGGAAGCGCATCGTCTTCATCTCCGATCGCAGTGGCGGCGACAACGTCTGGATCCAGACCATCGACGGCAAGGATTCAACGCAGGTTACGAAGGGCAATGACGCCTTGATGCTGTCGCCCGAGTGGACGCCCGACGGCAGGTACATCGTGGCATCGCGCAGCGGTGGCCCGCTCGGTGGCGCCGCGAAGTTGTGGATGTGGCATGTCGATGGTGGCAGCGGCATCCAGCTGATCTCGCAGCCCACCACCATCAAGACGCTCGGTGCGGCATTCTCGGCGGATGGCAAGCAGATCTGGTTCGCCTCGCGCACCGGCGACTGGACCTACAATGCGTTGCTGCCGCAGTACCAGCTGAACGTGTACGATCGCGAAACTGGCGAGCGTCGCGTGGTGTCGGCGCGTTATGGCTCGGCGTTCCGGCCGGCACTGTCGCCCGATGGCAAGTATCTCGTGTACGGTACGCGCAGCGGTGTCGAGACGGGGCTGCGGATTCGCGACTTGCAGAGCGGGGATGAGCGCTGGCTGGCGTATCCGGTGCAGCGCGATGATCAGGAGTCACGCGCGCCGCTCGACGTCCTGCCCGGCTACAGCTTCATGCCCGACAGCAAGTCGATCGTGGTGAGTTATGGTGGCGAGATCTGGCGTGTGCCAGTGGATGGCAGCGCGCCGGCG
Organism: uncultured Gemmatimonadaceae bacterium; assembly: GCA_963740355.1. Classification (GTDB taxonomy): domain Bacteria; phylum Gemmatimonadota; class Gemmatimonadetes; order Gemmatimonadales; family Gemmatimonadaceae; genus JACMLX01. The sequence continues at coordinate 964,180 of CAVUDW010000003.1, read as the reverse complement.
AAGATCCCGTTCTCGGTCGATGCCGAGGTGGCGATCGGCCCTGAGGTGAAGTTCGCGTGGCGAGTGAATGACAGCGCGACGTTCACGGCGCGGCAGATTCGTAACGCAACGCCATCGCCCGACGGCACGAAGCTCGCCTTCACGGCCGTCGATCGTTTGTACGTGATGGACCTGCCACGTGGCGCGCCGCGTCGCCTGACGACGATGGATGTCGGTGAACAGATGCCGACGTGGAGCCCCGACAGTCGCACCATCGCCTTCTCGACGTTCAAGGATGGCGAAGGCGGACACATTTACACGGTGCGCGTGGATACGAAGGCCGCACCGAAGAAGTTGACGACGTTGCCGGCGATCTACCGTGACCTCGCATTCGATCCAACGGGGAAGCGCATCGCGTCGGTGATGCTGAATGCGCGCGACCTGGTGATTCTTGGCACGGGCGGCGGCGGTGTCTTCGACGAGCAGCTCGTGTGGGTGCCGGCGGACGGTGGAGCCATGGTGACCATCGGCGCCGCGAATGGGCGCAGCGGCCTGCATTTCACACGCGACTCGTCGCGGCTGTTCGCATTCTCGCAGGCGAAGGGGCTGGTGAGCTTCCGGTGGGACAACACCGACGAGAAGGCGATCGTGAAGGTCGTCGGTCCGACATTGTCATCGGCGAACATTCCCGAGACGCAGCGTGGCCCGCGGATCTTCAGCCGCGAGAACGTGATGCACACAGATCTCGACCAGTCGCTGGCGCTCGAGGGGCAGCCGATGCCGTTGCCAGCCAACTCCATTCGCATGGCACCCACAGGTGACCAGGCGGTGGCGGAAGTTGGGCACGATCTCTACGTCGTGACGGTGCCGCCGGTCTCGGGTCAGGTGCCGACGATCAACATCGCGATGCCGGCAAATGCCAGCTTCCCCGCGCGTCGCCTGACGGATGTCGCCGGTGAGTTCGCGACGTGGAGCAGCGACGGGCGCCGGGTGCACTATTCCCTCGCCAACTCCTACTTCGTGTACGATCTCGATCGCGCGAAGACGGTGGATGACTCGCTGAAGGCCGTGGCACGCACGCGGGCGTCGCTCAGCGATAGCGCGAAGAAGGCGCTGGCGGTTGCCGATTCAGTGAAGAAGGCCGCTGGGGATTCCGCCAAGCCCGGGTACAAGCCGGTCGAGACACGCATTGCGGTGACGGTGCCTCGCGATCGCGCCACTGGAACGATCGTGCTGCGCGGTGGGCGCGCCCTGACGATGAAGGGGCAGGAGATCATCGAGGACGCCGACATCGTGGTGACGGATCGTCGCATCGTGGCAATCGGGCGTCGTGGCTCGGTGACGGTGCCGGATGGTGCGAAGATCATCGATGTGGCGGGGAAGACCATCACCCCCGGCTTCGTCGATACACACTATCACGCACAGTGGTTGCAGGAGGACATTCACACGTCGCAGGTGTGGCAGTATCTCACCACGCTGGCCTACGGTGTCACCACCACGCGCGACCCGCAGACCAGCACGACCGATGTGCTGACGTACACCGATCGCGTGGAAAGCGGTGGAATGATCGGGCCGCGCATCTATTCCACTGGGCCCGGGGTGTTCAACGCCGAACAGATCAAGGACCTCGATCAGGCGCGATCGATCCTCAAGCGTTATGCGCAGTACTACGACACGAAGACCTTGAAGATGTACATGACCGGCAATCGTCAGCAGCGCCAGTGGGTGATCATGGCAGCGCGCGAGCTTGGCATCATGCCGACCACCGAAGGTGGATTGGACTACAAGCTCGACATCACGCACGTGCTGGATGGTTATCCCGGCGTGGAGCACGCACTGCCGATCGCACCGATGTTCGGCGACGTGGTCGAGCTGTTCAAGGCGGGCGGCACCACCAACTCACCGACGCTTCTGGTGAGCTACGGTGGCCCGTGGGGCGAGAACTTCTACTACACGCACGAGGACATCCAGACCGACAAGAAGCTGACCCACTTCATGCCGATGGCGGTGATCGATTCGAAGTCGCGTCGCGTTGGGCTTGGATCGGGTCCTGGCCCCGGCGGCTGGTTCCGCGAGGACGAATACGTCTTCCCGCGTCACGCTGACTTCGTGCGGCGCATGATCGATGGTGGAGCACGCATCGGCGTCGGCTCACACGGTCAGTTGCAGGGCCTTGGCTTCCATTGGGAGATGTGGGCAATGGCGAGCGGCGGCATCAAGCCGTACGACATGCTGCGAGTGGCCACGATCTATGGTGCGGAAGCGATCGGCCTGGCACAGGACGTCGGGTCACTCGAAGTCGGCAAGCTGGCTGACATGCTGGTGATGGACGCCGATCCGCTGACCAACATTCGCAATACCAACTCGCTGCGCTACGTGATGAAGGGCGGCCGCCTGTACGAGGCGAGCTCCCTGAACGAGGTCTGGCCGATGGCGCGGACGCTGCCGGCACAGCCGTGGCAGAATCTCGAACCGATGTCACCTGCGGCAGGGATCAAGGCCTCGGGCGGTGACAAGTGATGCGCCGATTTCTGACGGCACTCTCTGCGCTCAGCGTCTGCGTCGTGCTGTCCGCGCCGCAGGTCGCGGCCCAGGCACCGGCCTCGGAGACGGTGCAGCAGCTGGCGGTCGTCCGGGAGCTGTTCGACGCCATGCGGGCAGGCGACAGCGCCCGGGTGCGGGCGGTCTTCCACCCGCAGATGGCCGCGCTGATGAGCTCGGACACCGGCCGCGACGGCGTGGCTCGGGTCCAGTTCACGCCGGTGGATGCCTTCGTGAAGGCGATGGGCACTCCGCACGCGGCCGTGTATGACGAGCGCATCTACAATCCGCGTGTCCTGATCGACGGGACGCTCGCCTCGGTCTGGACGGACTACTCCTTCTTCCTCGGCACGACCCTCAGTCACTGTGGGGTGGATGTCTTCCACGTGGCGAAGGTCGGCGAGGCCTGGAAGATCATCGCCCTCACCGATACCCGTCGCACGACGGGGTGCAACAAGTAGGGCCATCGCAGGTCCGGCTTGCTTGCCCGCCGCCCGCCATCCCGAGTCAGGGGTGGCGGGCGGTTCTGCGTGTCAGGCCCCTCGCCAGTCCGCGGGTACCCGACGCCGTCTTGCTTAATGACTGACTGGTCAGTATTGTAAGGCTCCCGGCACGCGCCGGATTTTCTTGGAGACTTTCATGACTGACGCGTCAGTCACACAAACTGATCCAGTAGAACCGACCGTCGAGCCGACAGCCGGCAAGCCGGAGCTCCGCACTCGGCGGCCGGCCGAAGAGCGCGAAGCGCAGATCATCGATGCCGCCTTTACGGCCTTCGCGGCCGATGGCCTCGACGAAACGCGGCTCGAAGACATTGCCCGTCTCGCCGGCGTCGCCAAAGGCACGATCTATCTCTACTTCCCGAACAAGGAAGCGCTCTTTCGCGAGATGATCCGGCGAACGGTCGTCGTGCGCCTCGATCGACTCGAGAGCGCGCCACGTGACCCGGATGCGCTGGCCGACTTCAATCGCGTCGTGCGCACGTACTGGTCCTACGTGACCGAGGAGAAGTTCCCGGTCATGCATCGCCTCGTCACGAGCGTGCTGCCACGCCTGCCGGAACTGAACCAGTTCTTCGCCGAGCGTGTCTCGTTGCGCTGGCAGCGCCTGTTGCAGGGCTGTATCGACGCCTGCGTGCGCGATGGTGTCTTCGGCACCGAGCAAGCGCCCGACTCGGCACGAATGCTTCATGCCTTGATGGTGCAGCACGCCCTGATGCGCGCCAACCCAACGATCTGCAACGCGAACCGGCTGCAGGATGCCGACGCGATCATCGACCGTGTTCTCGATTTCTTTCTCGCTGCGATGCGTCCAGCGACGAATTCCTCCGCGCAGACCAATGCACACGCGAACTAACATCACCCTGCTGCGCACCGCGTTGCTGGTCGCCACCGCCGCAGCCACACTGCCGGCGCAGGCCACGCAGGCTCCCATGCCACTGAGCATGGCGCAGGCGGCACAGCGCGCTCGTGAACTCAGCCTTCCGGTCATCGCCAGCACCGTGCGCGCCGCACAGGTCGAGGCGCGCGTGAACCAGCGCCGCGCCGACTTGATGCCGACGGTATCGGGGATCGCCGAGACGAACAGCCGCACCTTCAACACCAAGACGCTGGGCATCGATTTCCCGACGCCGGCGGGTCAGGAGCCGTTCTTCGATCCACGCGGTGAAGTGCTCGGACCGGTGCCGACCACGGATTTCCGCGCGCGGGTGCAGCAGAGCATCTACGATCCGGCTGCCATCGCGCGATTGCGCCTGGCGCGGAAACAGGGCGTGTCGAGCCGCACCGAGACGCAGCAGGTCGGCGCGGCGGCGGCCACACAGGCTGCCATTGCGTACGTTCGCGTCTTGCGTGCGGAGGCTGTCTTCGAGGCGCGTTCAGCTGATTCGACGCTCGCCGCGGACCTGCTGCGGATTGCCCGCGAGACATTGCGCGCCGGCACCGGCGTTGCGCTCGATGTGACGCGTGCCGAGTCGCAGTTGGTGTCGATCCGCTCGCAGCTGATCGGTGCGCGCGTCGAGCGCGACAAGGCGCGACTCGACCTGCGTCGCGCGATCAACATCCCGCTCGATCAGCCGCTGCAGCTGACCGACGCGCTGGACAGCGGCGACCTCGAAGTGCCCGCCGAGACGGACGCCCTTGCGACGGCTGCACGCCTCCGTCCGGAGATCGTGGTGATCAACTCGCAGCTCGAGTCGGCCCACCTTGCCCAGAGCGCGATCCGTGCCGAGCGACTGCCAACGGTGGCAGCGGTGGCGGACAATGGCTTCATCGGAAAGGATCTGAGTCGCATGCTCAACACCTACACGTGGGCACTTCGAGTGCAGGTGCCGGTGTTCGAAGGATGGCGGCGCCAGGCCAAGCAGAATGAGCAGACCTATGTCGAGCAGGAACTCGAGGCGCGGCGCAACGACTTGATGGCTCAGGTGAGTGTGGATGTGCGAAGCGCGCTGCTGGATGCTGCGTCGACTCGCGAGGCGGTGGCCGCAGCGCAGGAGCGCCTCAAGCTGGCCGAGCAGGAAGTCGCGCAGTCGCGCGATCGTTTCACCGCCGGCGTGGCCGGCAATCTCGATGTGACGTCTGCGCTGCTCGCCCTCAGTGGCGCGCGGACACAACTGGTTGATGCCCTGGCAAACCGCCAGTTGGCCCGGATATCGATCGCCCGCTCGCAGGGCGCCATCTCGTCGCTCCGCTGAGCGGAAGGATTTCGTCATGACTACCCAAGCGCGTCCCGAAACAGCCCCCAGCGAAGTGAAGGAGACCCCGATGGCCGCACCCGCAGCACCATTCACGGCTGTCAAGCCGGCCAAGCGCAGTCCATTGCCATTCGTGCTTGGCGCGCTGGTGATCGCCGGCGGCTTCTGGACCTTCAAGACGCTCACATACTCCGCCGCACACGAAAGCACCGACAACGCCCTCATCGATGGCCACGTGCTGCCGGTGCTGGCGAAGGTCGGCGGGTTCGTGACGGCGGTGAAGGTGAGTGAGAACGATCGGATTGCGCTCAATGCGCAGTTGGTCACGATCGATGATCGCGAGTACAAGGTGCGCCTGGCACAGGCCGAGGCGGATCTCGCTGCCGCTCGCGCCGCATCGGGCGGTCGTGGCACGGGGCAGGGGCAGGCGCAGGCGATGGTTGCCACCGCGTCGGCGCAGACTGCCGTGCAGGCCGCCAACATCGATGCGGCCCGTGCACAACTGGTGAAGGCTGAGGCCGACCTTGCACGCTACACCGATCTCGCCGCGAAGAACATCGTCAGCCAGCAGCAGCTGGATGGCGCGAAGGCGCAGGTGGCGGCGACACGTGCACAGCTGGTTGCGGTGCAGCGCCAGGAATCTGCAGCTGGCGCCAACGTCGCCGGCATGCAGGCCGGTGTTCGTCTCGCTGAGGCACGGCTTGGCGCCGCGGCCGCAGCGCGCGACAACGCCGCGTTGCAGCTGTCGTTCACGAGCATCACGGCACCGACGGCCGGCACGATCAGCAAGAAGCTGGTGGAAGTGGGCCAGCTGGTGCAGCCGGGCCAGACGCTGATGAACATCGCGTCCGACACCGGCCTTTTCATCACGGCCAACTTCAAGGAAACGCAGCTCGAGAAGTTGCGCGTGGGTCAGCCGGTGGAGCTCGAAGTCGACGCCTATGACGGAGCCAAGATCGAAGGGGTGGTGGAGAGCATCAGCGCGGCCACCGGTTCGCGCTTCACGCTGCTGCCGCCCGACAACGCGAGTGGCAACTTCACCAAGGTCGTGCAGCGCGTTCCCGTGCGCATTCGCATCACCAAGGGCCTCGACGCCGCCCGTCCGTTGCGCATCGGCCTGAGTGTGGTCGCACACGTCAGCACCAAGTAGCAGACGTCGCAGTGATACGCTGGCTTGCACCGAACAGAGGCTGAATCCGCATGGCAACCGCAGTAATGCCCCGCACGGCCGCCGCTGGCGCGACCGTCGAGGATCCGTACGCAAATCGATACTGGATTGCCGCCGCGGTGACGCTGGCGGCGGTCCTCGAGCTGGTGGACACGTCGATCGTGAACGTCGCCGTGCCGCACATGATGGGCAACCTTGGCGCGACGCTGGACGAGATCGCGTGGGTGAGCACGGGCTACATCATCGCGAACGTGATCGTGATCCCGATGTCGAGCTGGCTCTCGAACTGGTTCGGCCGCCGTCGCTACCTGACGGGGAGCATCCTGCTGTTCGTGGCCGCGAGTTTCTTCTGCGGCGCGGCCACTGGTCTCTGGTCCCTCGTGTTCTGGCGCGTGATTCAGGGGCTGGGTGGCGGCGCGCTGCTGAGTACCGCGCAGGCGACGCTGTTCGAGGCCTTCCCGCCGAAGGAAGTCGGCAAGGGGCAGGCGATCTTCGGCATGGGCGTGATGGTGGGGCCCACCCTTGGCCCGACACTCGGCGGCTACATCGTCGACAATTACGACTGGCCGTGGATCTTCTACATCAACGTGCCGCTTGGCCTGATGGCCGCGCTGATGGTGTGGAACTACGTGCGCGACTCGAAGAACGCGGTGCGCGCCACCAAGATCGACATCCTCGGGATCGTGTTGCTGGCGACGAGCATCGGGACGCTGCAGTTCATGCTCGAACGGGGAGAACGCAACGACTGGTTCGAGAGCGGGCTGGTGACGACGCTGGCCGTGGTCAGTGCATTGTCGATGATCGGGTTCATCTGGCGCGAGCTGACCTTCGAGCAGCCGATCGTCAACCTGCGGGTGTTGAAGAGCCGACAGTTGTCGGTCGGCGTGATTTTCGCGGCCGCATTGGGCCTCGCGATGTACGGCTCGATCTTCGTCCTGCCGGTCTTCCTGCAGCAGCTGCATGGCTTCACGGCCTGGCAGACGGGCAAGGTGATCTTCCCCGGTGCGATCGCGAGCGCGTTCACGATGGCGATCATCGGGCGCAACGCGAACAAGCTCGACGCGCGGTATACCATCGTGGCCGGCGTGGCGATGTTCGGGCTGTGCATGTGGTGGCTGTCGCGTCTCTCGCTGGATGCGGGCGCGGACGACGTGTTCTGGCCGCTGATGCTGCGCGGTGTCGGCATGGGCCTGATCTTCGTGCCCCTGACCAATGCCAGCATGGCCGAGCTCTCGCCGGCGAGTGTGCCGCAGGGCACGGCGCTCTTCAACCTCACGCGCCAGCTCGGGGGATCGCTCGGTATTGCGATCATGGCCACACTCTTGTCGCGGTTCACGTCGAGCGCGCGCACGAGCCTGATCACGCACATGAACACGGGTGATCCAGAAGTCGTCTCGCGGATCGCGCTGCTGTCGCGTGCCTTCGTATCGCGCGGTTCCGACGCGACGACCGCTGCGGCCCAGGCCTACCGCGTGCTGGAGCGGCAAGTGCTGGCGCAGGCGAGTGTGATCTCCTTCTCCAAGATCTACCTCATCAGCGCCAGCGTGATGGTGCTTGGCCTGCCGCTGCTCCTGCTCTGGCACACTGGTCGCAATCGCACGGCCATGTCGCCGGCAGACATGCACTAGCCCGTTGGCGCTGGTGCCGTTCGTGCGATCGTAAACTGCAAATGGAGCGGAGGCCACGGAGCTCACGGAGTAGCTCCATCGGCCAGCTTCCGCTCTTCGCAGCCTTTGAGAACAGCAATGGGGGGGAGGCCACGGAGCTCACGGAGTAGCTCCATCGGCGAGCCTTCATTTTGCGCCCCCTCCTTTAACAGCAATGGGGGGGAGGCCACAGAGCTCACGGAGTAGCTCGGCAGGCAGCCAACCGTGTTTCGCGCGCCGATGGTGACATGGAGGTAACTGCAGTTCCCTTCCGTCTCTTCCGTTGCGCAACGCGACCCTCCGAGTATGGCGCTACTCCGTGAGCTCCGTGGCCTCCCGCTCACATTGCGGTTAAGTGAGGTGGCGGAAAGCGAAAGCTCGCGAATGGCGCTACTCCGTGAGCTCCGTGGTCTCCCGCTCCCATGCGCGTTAAGCGAAGGTGCGCGCGAAGCGAACAGCTCGGGCTGCAAACGATTCCGAGCTCGCGTGTCAAGGCGTTGCTGGAGAGGGGGAGTGGCACCAGTTTGCCGACTCTGCATTTGCCCCGACTCCCGAGCTGCTGACTGATGGCTTCGTCCCTCGTACTGACTGTTGCACGTGAACTCGCGCTCCCGGTGGCATCGGTCGAGCGCACCCTCGAACTGTTCGGCGAGGGGAACACGCTGCCGTTCATTGCCCGCTATCGCAAGGAAGTGACTGGTGGGCTGGACGAGGTTCAGTTGCGTGACGTGCGTGATCGGGCGCAGTACCTCGGCGAGCTCGAGGAACGCCGTGCTGCCGTCCTCAAGAGCATCGATGAGCAGGGCAAGCTGGACGACAAGCTGAAGGCCTCGATCCTCGGTGCCACCACCAAGCAGGCGCTGGAAGACCTCTACCTGCCGTACAAGCCGAAGCGCCGCACGCGAGCGATCATCGCACGCGAACGTGGCCTCGGGCCGCTGGCCGAACAGTTGTGGGCGGGAACGCTCGACGACACCACGGCACGCGAGGCCGCCCTGGCATTCGTCGACGTCGAGAAGGAAGTCGCCGACGTCGACGCGGCGCTGCAGGGGGCACGCGACATTCTCGCCGAGCAGGTGGCGGAAGATGCCGGCGTCCGCGGGTGGATCCGTGACGTCACGCGCACCAAGGGAGCGGTGAAGAGCGCGCGCTCGTATGGCCGCACCGAGGAACACTCGAAGTTTTCAGACTACTTCGATTTCCGCGAGTCACTTGGCACCATCCCGTCACATCGCGTGCTCGCTATCCGTCGCGGCGAGACCGAGGGTGAGCTGGTCTGGAGCGTCGAAGCACCACTCGTCGACATCGCGCCGCGGCTGCAGCGCGACGTGATCGGCAATCGGAAGGCGGCCACGCTGCTTGGGCTGGTGGCGGATGATGCATACAACCGCCTGCTGGCACCGAGCATCGAAGTCGAGCTGCGTCTCGAGCTGAAGACGCGCGCCGACGAGGAAGCGATCATCATCTTCGGCCGGAACCTCGAGCAGTTGCTGCTGTCGGCGCCTGCTGGTGAGAAGAGTGTGCTCGGGCTCGACCCAGGCTTCCGCACTGGCGTCAAGATCGCGTTCGTCAGCAAGACCGGCGCGCTGCAGCACACCGACACGCTCTACCTGCACCAGGAGGACCGGTTCGCGGCCACCATCCGCGCGGTCGTGGCGCGTTTCAAGCCGGAGCTGATTGCGATTGGCAACGGCACCGCGTCGCGTGAGACGGAGACACTGGTGCGCGCCACGTTGCGCGAACTCGAGCCCCCCGCGCCCACGGTGGTGGTCGTGAGTGAGGCCGGCGCGTCGGTCTATTCGGCCAGCGACGTGGCGCGTGAGGAGTTCCCCGATCTCGATGTCTCGATTCGCGGCGCGGTGTCGATCGCGCGCCGCTTGCAGGACCCGCTGGCCGAGTTGGTGAAGATCGATCCGAAGTCGATCGGTGTGGGGCAGTACCAGCATGACGTCAACCAGCCGAAGCTCCGTCAGCGCCTCGACGACATCGTCGAGAGCTGCGTGAACCGCGTCGGCGTGGAAGTGAACACCGCCTCGGCGCAGTTGCTGGCCTACGTCTCCGGTGTCGGCCCAGCGCTGGCGCAGTCGATCGTGGCCACGCGCGACGCGAAGGGTGGCTTCACGGCTCGCAAGGAACTGCAGGACGTCCCGCGCCTCGGCGCCAAGGCCTTCGAACAGGCCGGCGGTTTCCTTCGCGTGCGTGGAGGCACACATCCCCTCGACGCCAGCGCGGTGCACCCTGAGCGGTACACGCTGGTGGCGCGAATGGCGAAGGATGTCGGCGTGTCGCTGCAGGAGCTGGTGGGGAACGAAGCCGTCTTGTCGCAGCTCGACCTCACACCGTACGTCTCGGCCGATGTCGGCCTGCCGACGCTGCACGACATCGTGACCGAATTGCGGAAGCCGGGCCGCGACCCACGTGAGAGCTTCGTGCCGCCCGCCTTCCGGGATGATGTGACGGAGCCCAAGCACCTCAGCGCCGGCATGGTGCTGGAAGGGGTCGTGACGAATATCGTTGCATTTGGTGCCTTTGTCGACATCGGCGTGCACCAGGATGGACTGGTGCATGTGAGCCAGCTGTCGGACAAGTTTGTGAAGGATCCCAACGACGTGGTGCAGGTCGGGCAGAAGGTGATGGTGACCGTGCAGGCGGTGGACCTGCAGCGCAATCGCATCGCGCTCACCATGAAGACCGGTGAACGTCCCGCCGCATCGGCAGCACCAAAAGCGCGCGGACCGCGACCGCAAACGCCGCCGCCAGCGGCCAAGGCTCCTGTCCAGCCCGTCAAAGGCTACATCGCGCCGAACGGCATCCGCTTCAAGTAGTGCGCATCGGGGAGGGTGCCTGCACCGCTCGCAGCGGTGCAGGTGGCGCGATGTGAGGGCCCGAATTGGTGCCCCTCGGGCCGCGCCTCTGGTGACGGCGATTATCCTCTATCGTCCACATCAGAGGCCCGCAGACGCGGCGCTGAGCAGGTGACGCCGCTGTCTTTGACTCAACATCTCTTCATGCATTCTTCGAATCGGAGTGGTTGGCTGCGCCGGAGCGCCAGTACGGCCCTGCTCCTCGGCGCGCTGCCACTCTCCCTGATCGCGCAGGTTCGTCGGCCCGATCCAGTGCCGACCGGTACGCGTTCCTCGGTGAAGGCGCCCAAGCGGCGCACCGAAATCCTCAAGGGCGGTGGTCTCATCACCCTCAGCGCCGATAACGCCACCAAGGCGAAGATGTTCGTGGGTTCGACAGGCTTCCGGCGCCAGGTCTCGCCCGAGTGGTTGTTCCTCGGTGCATCGATCGACCTCGGCCGGACCACGATCGACGGCAACTACTTCCCATACGAGAAGCGGACGGTCGGTGACTCGATCCAGTATCTGTCGGTCGATGGTCATGCCCTGATGCTGGCGACGCGTGCCACCGCCGATGTGCTGTTCCCGTTGGACGAAGCCGAGAAGTTCCGCGCCGGCTTCGGAGCCAATGCTGGCGTGTACGCGATGTTTCCGTCACCGGCCGCCGGCGCCGACGCGGGCACATTCATCGCCCCGACCTTCGGCGCGTCGTTCGTCGGTGAAGCAGACATCACGCCGCGGTTCGGCATCGGTGCCAGTCTCGGCTTCGCGCAATTCATGAACTTCGATCGCGAAAAGCTGCGGCCCAGTGATCCGGCACTCCAGGATCCTGTCTTCACCACACCGTTCACCGCACCGCCGCCGGCGAAGAAAAGCTTTGGTGGCGCGCGAGTCATCATCAGCCTCACCTACCGGCTTGGCGTGAAGAAGACGAGCGGAGGGAAGAAGTGAACATGCGACTCCTGTTTGCCGCGCTCACTGGTGCCGCCGTTTTGGCCGCCTGCAGCAGCGACGACGCCGTCACCCCGCAGGGTGGTGGTGGCTATGACGCGAGCTTCACCGCCGTGTCGTCCGTCCGCACGCCAACGATGGTCGCCAAGGCCTTCGGCCGGACCGTCAACAATGCTGCCGTCGTCGATTCGATCGTCGGCGAAGTGGCGCTGCTGAAGCAATTGGACGGCAAGGCACGCTATCAGTTCTACATCGTCAACGGCCTCGATTCATCGGCCACGCCGGTCTCACACCTGCAGTGGGTGGTGCGCACCGATTCGTTGCTGGACGCGAATGGTGGGCTCACCTCGCCGGTGGATACGAACCGGACCGCGGGCGTGCGCGACTTCTGGCGCGGTGGTTTCTTCGGACAGAAGCTGCGGTTCCGCGTCACCCTCAGCGCGACCGATTCGGCGCAGCAGCGTTCGTCGTGGCTGGTGCTCACGATCCAGTCCGACTCCACGCGCACCGGCTTCACCGACTCGACGGCGCGACCGCTGTTCGTGAAGTTCCGCGATCAGAAGGGCACACCGACGCGCGACGATGACGCCATCCCGCCTGACACGCTGCGTGGCACCTTTGGGGACTTCCTCAGTCCGGCGCGGCAGACCGCATTCACTGCCGGCGGCAGCGGCACGCTTGGTTTCTGGGATGCGCTGAAGAACGGCAAGCCCGCCATTCGTGTCGACTTCAGTGGGCTGCGCAAGCCGCCGCGTGGCTACTACTACCAGCCGTACATCATCGACAGCCTGTCCGGCATTGCGTATGCGTTCGGCAATGTGTTCGACGACAAGGGCAACCTGCTGCGTGACGCAGACGTCGGCACTGACAGCATCATCCCTGTGCTGCGGGCATTCCAGGCATCGACCGATGCGATCGGCGCGGTCGAGAACTACTCGCGCGTCGACCTGATCCTGGAACCGAAGAACGCGGCGCCGAGTGTGGCCACTGCGCTCTCGATCTACAGCGTGATGACCGTGCACCGTGCGAACATCCCCGACGCGCTGAAGGCAAAGCGCGCGGCGCTCGGCACGCTGCAGGCGATCGTGACGCGGGGCACACAGGGCGGGGCAGTGGCGCCGAACATCGGTGTGGTCGTGCAAGCGCCTGGCCTCAACTTCAACACCCTGCTCGGCAACAAGAACACTGACAGCACCGGCACCGCACGATTCACGAACGTTCCGCTTGGCGAAGTGCGCGTCCTGGCGATTCCGTTCGGTGGCACGCTCGTCGAGACGCGCGCCACGATCGTCTCGGGCCAGACGACGACTGTCAGGCTGGTTGTGCCCTGACCGCTGTCGATGGTCGAGCCCTGCGCGTCGTTAGCTGTCGCGCAGGGCTGCCATCGGTGTTTCGCGGAAGACTTCGCGACCCGTCAGCACACCGACGAGAATCGTGATGAACAGGAGCAGCCCCGCGATCGCAAGCGCGGGCGTCCATGCCATCACGAACGGGACCTTGAAGCTGAACTTCGCCAGGCCCCACGCGCCGCCGATGCCGAGCAACATGCCGGCCAGCGCGCCCAGCATTCCCAGGACCGCGTACTCGCTGACCATGATGCGGCCGATCTGGGAGCGCGTCGCGCCGAGCACCTTCAGCAGCACCCCTTCACGCAGCCGCTCGCGACGGGTCGCGGCGACGGCGCTGATCAGCACCGGCACGCCCATGATCAGCGCGAAGACGGCCATGAATCGGATGGCGGTGCTGACCTTGTCGAGGATGTTCGTGATCGTGCGCGTGATCAGCGAGATGTCGAGTGAGCTGACGTTCGGGTATTTCTTTACCACATCGCGCTGCAACGCGGCCACCGCGCTGTCCCCCGTGACATTCGCGATCACGGCGAATTGCTTGGGCGCATCCTTGATCGCGCTCGATTCGAAGACGACGAAGAAGTTCGGCTCGAAGCGGGCGAAGTTCACCTTGCGTGTGCTGGAGACGATGGTCTTCACCATCGCACCCTGCACATTCCAGGTCAGTTCGTCGCCGACCTTGATCAGCAGGTCGTCGGCGATGCTTTCGTCGATGCTGACGCGACTCATTCCGGCAGGCGCGGCAGGGGCCTTGTCGAACCACTTCCCCGACGTCAGCTCCTCGCTCTTCACCAGCGTGTCACGATAGGTGCTGCGATACTCGCGTGAGTAGGGCCACGGCGCCTTCTTCAGCTTCTCTGCGGCCGCCTGTGCGACTTTCACCGGCACCCCCTTCACTTCGGCCAGCCGCATCGTCACGATCGGGACGCGCTGAATCAGCTTGTGGCCGGACTGCTTGATGACCGTGTCCATCCACGGGCCCTGGTCATCCTGCACATCGTAGAACAACACGTTGCCGCCACTGGCCTGCGCATCGACGTTGAAGCGCGTGAGCAGGGTCGTCTGCAGCAGGTAGAGCGTGCTGACGAGGAAGGCGCCGAAGCCCAGCGACAGCACGACTGAACGCGTCTGGTTCGACGGACGATAGAGGTTTGCCACGCCCTGCCGCATCACATAGGGCCAACCGGCGCGCAACAGCTTGCGGGCCACCCACATCAGCAGCGACGCGCTCCCCAGCAACAGCAGCAGCACCAGTGAAATGGCGCCGCTGATGGCAAGTCCTTCACGCAGGCCGCCGGCGCGCTGGATGGCGAGGCCAATCACGCTGGCGACGATACCGGCAGTCACCAGCAGGCCGCGCCAATCCTTGTACCACTTCACCTTCTGGCTCTCGTCCACCTCGGTGCGCAAGACCTGCAGCGGCGAGATGTTGCGCACACCGACCAACGGCCGAAGTGCAAACGCCAGCGCGACCCAGACGCCGACGGCGAGCCCGGAGAGAATCGCAATCGGCGAGAGTGACACCGACACATCCACTGGCAACATGTCGCGCACGAGGCCGGGCAAGGCGAGTTGAATACCGACGCCGAGTGCTGCGCCGGCCGATGCACCGGCAAGGCCCATCAGCGCCGTCTGGATGCCGTAGATCACCAGCACCTGACCACTGGTGGCGCCGAGGCAGCGCAACACGGCGATCGTTTCCTGCTTCCGTCGGATGAAGGCATTCACGCCGGACGCGACGCCGATGCCACCCAGCAGCAAAGCCACCAGGCCGACGAGACCGAGGAAGTTGCTCAGCGTGTCGATCGCCTCGGTGACGTTGGCTTCCGACTGCGCGGCGGTGCGGACACGGAGCTTGAGCTTCTCCAGCGTTGGCTTGCTTTTCGCGGCCCAGGTGGTGGCCGTGATGCTGGGCGGCATCTTGAGCAGCGTCTCGTATGATGCGCGCGACCCGAACGCGAGTAGCCGCGTTTCGTCGAGCCATTGCGACGACACGAAGACGCGGGGGCCGACCACCGACACAAAGCCCGCGTCTCCCGGCACCTGCTGCAGCGTGCCGGCGATCACGAAGGTCGCATAACCGAGGGAGAGTGAATCCCCGACGCGTGCATTGAGGGAGATCAGCAGGCCAGGATCGACGATCACCGCATGTTCAGTGCGAATTCTGGCGAATGAGGCGGCTGGCTCGGTGATCACTGCGCCGTACAGCGGGTAGGTGTTCGACACCCCGCGCACCTGCACGAGGCGCGTATTGCCGCTGGCAGTGATCGCGGCCATCGACGGAAACTCGACGATTTTCGCGATCGTCATCCCGCTGCGGCCCAGCGAGTCGACCAGCGAGTCCGCGGCTGGTGACATCTCGGTGCGCGTGGTGAGTGACGCGTCTCCGCCCAGCAGTGAGCGACTCTGCTCGCGGACCGACTTGGTCAGGTTATCAGCGAAGGAATCGATGGCCACCAGTGCTGCCACGCCGAGCGCAATCGACGACATGTAGAGCAGCAGTCGTTTGCGGGCGGTGCGGCTTTCCTTCCATGCCAGTGACGGCAATCGACGCCACGGAAAACGGGCGCCGGTGTGTGGACCGCTCACGCGACCGCCTCGGCTGCAGCGGGGGCGATGCCGGAGGTGGATGCGCCGGTGTCCTCGATGATCAGACCATCGGCGAGTCGGATGCTGCGGCCGAGGCGCTTGGCGAGCACCGGATCGTGCGTGACGAGGACGATGGTGGTGCCGTCTTCGCGGTTCAGCTGTTCGAGCAGCTCGACGATGCGTGCCCCGGTGGCGCCATCGAGGTTGCCGGTCGGTTCATCGGCGAAGAGCACGCGCGGGCGATTGACGAAGGCGCGCGCGATGGCGACACGCTGCTGTTCACCGCCGGAGAGCTGTGTCGGAAAGTGATGCGTGCGGTTCCCGAGTCCGACGCGCTCGAGCAGGTCCTTGGCGCGCGCGTCGCTGTCGCGGATGCCGCGCAGCTCGAGTGGCACCTGGACATTTTCGAGCGCGGTGAGCGTGGGGACGAGCTGGAAACTCTGGAAGACGAAGCCGACGCGATCACCGCGCAGGCGGGCGCGTGCATCCTCATCGAGCTGCGCGAGGTCGGTGCCCGCAAGGAGCACGGAGCCGGTGGTCGGGGTATCGAGCCCGGCGAGCAGGCCGAGGAGCGTGGTCTTGCCGCTGCCTGAGGGGCCGACGATCGCGAGGGTCTCGCCGGCTGCGACGTCGAACGAGACATTGCGCAGGACCGCCAACGCGCCGCCACCGCTGCGATATTCTTTCGTCAGATTGCGGACCGAAAGCATTGGGGTCGCGCGGCTGGGTGACGACAAACCGGTGTCAGACATGCGGAAGCAGCAGGGAAGTGGGAAGCACAGCGGGATCCGGCGCGCGACGCAGTGGTGCGCCGTGCTGGGCACGATCGGGGTGCTGCATGGTTGCGGCGGCGGCGGTTCGGCACAATCTGCCAATCGGGGGGGAGCCGCCGGGACTGATTCAACGGTAGCCGGTACTGGTAGCGGGGCTGCTGCTAGCAGTACTACTGATAGTGCAACGCCGTTGGCAGCTGGAAGTTCGGTCGATCCCGGGCCGAAGTCGATTGCGGCGCCGGTCCGGGTGTTGTTCATCGGGACCAGCCTGACTGCCGGGCTTGGGTTGCCGGACCCGATCGAAGCCTGGCCGGGCCAGATCGCGCGGATCGCTGATTCCGTGGGTTACAAGATCCGGATCCAGAATGCCGGGCTCAGCGGTGAGACGTCGGCGGGAGCGCTGCGGCGGACCGATTGGCTGCTGAAGGACACGGCGGATGTCGTGATCATCGAGACCGGGGCGAACGACGGGTTGCGCGGGATCTCGGTGAAGGACCTGACCGAGAACCTCACCGCGATCGTGAAGAAGGTGCAGGCTCGCTTGCCCCGGGCGCAGGTGGTACTGGTCCAGATGGAGGCCCCGCCGAACATGGGCGGCGAGTATGCCGGCGGCTTCCACGCGCTGTATCCGTCCGTCGCGAAGGCGACCGGGGTGACCCTGACGCCCTTCCTGCTGGATGGGGTGGCGGGGGTGGCGCCGCTGAACCAGACGGACGGCATCCACCCGACGAAGGAGGGGGCGGCCAAGGCGGCCCGGAATGTCTGGCCGACCATCCGTGGGGTGTTGGACAAGGTGCGGGCGTCGCCGCCGGCCGTGTGACCCGGCAATCCGGTGACAGTGCACTCATTCCCGTAATCCGGTGACAGTGCACACATTCCCGTAATCCGGTGACAGTGCACACAATCCCCGGGGCGGCGGTGACGGGAGCGCGGGCGTAATCCGGTGACAGTGAAAGCCGTTGCGGGATCAGGGACCGGATTACGCTGTCACCGGACTGCGCGGCCCAGGGTCCCCCGTCTCAGCGGCTCATTGGGCCCCGCGGCGCCCGTTGGGGCTCGTGGCGGCGGGCTGGGCTGGCTATATTTCTAGGCTGTTCAATACACAGACCCCCAGAGTTGAGGATGTACTGATATGGCAGTTCCGGCTACGCAGCTTCGTCGCGGGATGGTGATCGTGATGGAGGGCGACCCCTGCCGCGTGATCGAGTTCCGTCATCACACGCCTGGCAACCTGCGCGCGATGGTGCAGACGAAGATGAAGAACCTTCGCACCGGTTCGAACTTCGAGCATCGTTTCCGTGCGGCGGATGCCATCGAGAAGGCGATGATGGAGACGCACGATCTCGAGTTCCTGTATGAGTCGACTGGCACGTACTACTTCATGAAGTCCAGCGACTACGACCAGCTCGAGATGGATGAGGAGATGCTGGGCGACAATGCGCAGTGGATGCAGCCTGGCATGAAGATCATGGCGGAGTATTACAACGGAAAGCCGATCGGCATCGAGCTGCCGAATTCGATGGTGTTCGAGATCGTCGATACGGCGCCGGTGATGAAGACGGCGACGAAGTCGGCGAGCCAGAAGCCGGCGAAGCTGGATAATGGTGTGACGGTGAACGTGCCCGAGTACTTGAGCGTCGGCGAGCGGGTGCGCGTGGATCCGCGAACCGGTGATTATCTCGAGAGAGCCAAGGATTGAAATTCAGGAGTGATTGTTGGGCGATCAGCCTGACAATCGCTCCCTGACCGGGTTCGCTGTCGTGTTCGTTTTTGAAAAGCCCTTGAAGCTGCGGTCCGGTTGGTCTATTTTGGGTGTCTGCCGTATGCAGGGTGGCATGGTGCCTGTAGCTCAATTGGTTAGAGCACCGGATTGTGGTTCCGGGGGTTGCGGGTTCAATCCCCGTCAGGCACCCTGCGGTGTGGGCCTCGGAGGTTTTGGGGTCGACACTGCGAGGACGAAGCGGGAATCACGGTGTAGGTCCGTAGCTCAATTGGTAGAGCACCGGTCTCCAAAACCGGGGGTTGCAGGTTCGATTCCTGCCGGGCCTGTGAGAAGTGCAGTGGTGGTGCTGGAGTAGGACAACTGTTCGACGACGGCGCTATCGTCTAGGGGACTAGGACACGGCCCTCTCAAGGCTGGAACACGGGTTCGAATCCCGTTAGCGCTATGGAGTGGAGTAGCCGCGGCGGGAGAGGCGGTGTGGGTGTTGGGAGTGTGGCCGGTGGAGTAGGGATTCTGGCCTGAGGCGCGTTCGTCTATCGGTTAGGACGGGACCCTTTCAAGGTCCAGAGACGGGTTCGATTCCCGTACGCGCTACGTTGCGGGTGAAGGTGTGGGGCGGGATGGCGACTGTCGGATTAAAAGTCCGCTGTCCTGGGTGGTGCAGGAGCAGGTGCGGGTGGAGGACAACAATTGGGGCCGTAGCTCAGTCGGTTAGAGTGCCGCACTGTCACTGCGGAGGTCGCGGGTTCGAGCCCCGTCGGCCCCGTTGGAAGTTTGGGAGATACGTCGCAGGAAAGGGATTCGTGGGTTGGGACGCCCTGGTGGTGAAATTGGTAGACACGCCATCTTGAGGGGGTGGTGCCGCAAGGCGTCGCGGTTCGAGTCCGCGTCAGGGCATTGTGGTTTCCTCGGTCTTTATGAGGGACCTGCCACAGTAGCTCAGTGGTAGAGCACTCGATTCGTAATCGAGCGGTCAAGGGTTCAATCCCCTTCTGTGGCTCTGGACGTGTTGGATGACGGAATGACAAGCGCGCCTCGGCCATGCCGGGGCGTTTGTCGTTTGTGTGTGCGTGGTTTTGCTACGTCGCGCATGATGGCGCTTGCGCGCGACATTGCCCGATGTCACGTGCAAGAAAGTGTTGTATCATGCACTCGCGCGACGTGATCAATGCGCTTCGCGCTGACGGTTGGCGCGAGGTTCGCGTCAAAGGATCGCACCACCATTTTCAGCATGCGACAAAACCTGGAACCGTGACCGTGCCGCATCCGGTCAAGGATCTGCGCAAGGGAACGCTGAAATCGATCGAACGACAGTCCGGCATTCGATTCTGAGATGGAGGGCCCTCCGGTGTTCTATCCCGCAATCGTGACACCAGACGATGGTGCATTCGTGGTGACGTTCCCGGACGCGCCGGGATGCGTGACGCAGGTCGAGAGTATCGAGCGGCTCCTGCCCATGGCGACCGAAGCGCTGGCTGGTTGGCTCGAGGCGACGCTTGATGCCGGGGGAGTGGTAATGGAGCCTGGCCCGGCCAGGCGAGCGCCGCGCGGGTCTCGCGCGATTCGGGTCCCAGTGATTCCGACGGCGACCGCGTTGCGCATCATGCTTCGCCGAGCCCGGACCGAGGAGGGGCTGACGCAGGCCGATCTGGCTCAGCGGCTGGGGATGTCGCCGAAATCCGTGGCGAAGTTGGAGCGGAGCG
The DNA here is from genome assembly GCA_963740355.1 of uncultured Gemmatimonadaceae bacterium. Classification (GTDB taxonomy): domain Bacteria; phylum Gemmatimonadota; class Gemmatimonadetes; order Gemmatimonadales; family Gemmatimonadaceae; genus JACMLX01. The sequence continues at coordinate 944,220 of CAVUDW010000003.1, read as the reverse complement.
GGGCGAATCCGACGCTCGAGACATTCGATCGCGTGGCGTCGGCACTGAATCGGACCCCAGTCGTGGCTCTGGTGCGGGAACGAGGGCTTACGGGGTATGGCGGGACGGCGGCGGTACGTGTGCAGGGCAGCCGCCGACGCTAGATTGCAGTGCGGAGGCTGTCGTCCGCTTGGTTGCGAGGCGGCAGGGTGCGCGGTAGGATTGCAGTCGAGTGTACGGGTTCGTGGTGGTGATGTGGTTCTGCGGGAGTAACTCAGTTGGTAGAGTGTCAGCTTCCCAAGCTGAAGGTCGCGGGTTCGAGTCCCGTCTCCCGCTTGTTCGAATGAAATGCGATCGCATCAGATCTACGCCGCCCTGCATACCGGGGTGGCGTTTTTCATTTCCGGCCGAACGTGGTAGCGACACTCTGGCTGACGAGGCCATCCAACGATCCGTGCGTATAGGTCCCCGCGAACAGCGGGCGCGAAGTGCCGTCACTCACGCGCCTCAACTGCAGGATGCCGACTTCGATACGACGAGATGATGTAGGCCGCCATACGGTGACCATGACATCCCATGGCTGAAGCTGCTCGCGCCAAGCGCACCTCGCCCCGTTCCATCAATGATGCGCATTGTACGTAGTCGCTTTCCCGACTTCGCAACGGCGCACCGTCGTGTAAGGTCCGTGTAGCATCGCGTCGCTCCACAGCAGATTCTCTCATCGGTCGACGACATGGACCTGAACATCTTCGCGAACCTTCTCCTCGCGCTGTCCCTTGGCGGCGCCGACATTCCTGCGCAGGCTGGATTCTTCGAGAGTCTGGTTGCCGAGAACGGACAGGTGAGTTGGGGGCTCGGCGATGTCGGCACTACCGACCTAGGCAATTCGCGCGTCGGCCCGGGCAACTGCACGGGGAGCTGTACGTTTGATTTCTCCGCGACACCAGAAAATCTACCGTTTGCGTTCCGCGGATTCACCGCGTATCGCGCACAATTCAGTTTTTTCGGACCTGCCACGTCCGCCGTTGCGGATTGCAGTGCCGACGCCTGCGCCGGTCGCTCGTGGACGACGACGTGGGGGCCGGTCCCCATCACGATGACCGGCATTCTCCGGTGGAGTGACATCAGGCGGCCAACTGAGTTCTTCGAATTCCGCATCGCTGGCAGTGGCACGGCTCGCGCGACCAATCATTACGATCTTCCGATCGGTCCGTGGAACTACAGCACGGCGCGCTACGACTTCGACTGGGTGGTGGTGCAGGACGTGGTGCCGGAGCCCGAGGGGCTGTCGCTCGTCTGTTGTGCGATTGGCCTGCTCGTCGTCTTCGTCAAACGGCGAGGCGCAAAATCATCTGGCGCCATACCAACGACACGAACCCCCAGCCTCTGACCAGCCCGCGACTGGCGAATCGCCGCAACATGGCTTGCTTATTTCTGCACGTGAATACGCTTCGCATCTGCAGCGAGACGAATGTTGCGAAGTCGGATGCGCTACTCAATCAAATGATGGGGGATCTCACTTGATGCCGCAGCGCCCAATCGTCATCGCCCTCGCCCTCCACTCCCCATGACCGAGAATGCCGCCCACACCCTGGGTGAATTAAGCGTTGGATCGGACGACTGAATCGCCATCAACTGCGCCAGCCGCAGCGCGGCAGCGGGAGGCAATTTCCGCCGCAGCGCCTGATGCAACGCCAACATCAACTGCGCCGTCGGGGCATCATCCACCGGCCATGCCGCACCGATCACGGCCCGCGCGCCCGCATCGAGGAACGCGCCAGCCACTGAGTTGAAGCCGTCCAGCGCGCCGCTCTCACGCCGGCTGGTCTCACAGGCACCCAACACCACCACCGGAGCCGACTGGAACCGGCTGCGCGCGATGGCGTCGCCACGAATCATTGAGTCGGACGCGGTAGGCAACGCCAGATACGAGTAGTCCGAGCGGCCGCGATCGAGCACCGCGTGGCCTGCGAAGTGAACCAGCCCAGCGCGTGACATGGCGCGCAGCGTGACCGCACTTCCGCGTGTCGCATCAACCACGCGAGCCGCTCCCGCCCACAGACGACCGAGCTCCGCGATTTCACGCTTCGCAGCAGGAAGCGCGTGCGCTCCCGTGAGTCGCGCGGCATCGACCAACACCACGTTCGCGAATTGCGCGACCGGCGCTGCCACCGGACAGCCTGCCGACACATCGTCGAGCAAGTGCAGCTCGATATCCTCAACCAGGTACCGCCGGGTCCTCGCATCCCGCAGCGCAGCCCACGGGATCTCCGCCGCCGTGCCGCGCGCGTCGATGCACAACGCGGCCACATTCCCACCCGCGACCAGTGGCGCGATCAGAGTCTGGCGTAGCTGCGCCAGACTCTGATCGTCCAGCGACGCAGCGCCGTTCAGCACATGACCTGGCAGGTATCGCACGTCGAGCCGCCACTTGTCATCACGGCGAGTCCAGATCCACGCCGAGTCGCCGAGGATACGGACGGCAAGTGGAGCACCCTGCTGCGCGCCGCAGCACGCCGACGCAGTGCCGTCGAGGAACGGGCGTCCGCTCAGCGCATGAAGCGCCCCCAGCGCATCACCACGCGCTCGCAGCACGCGTGCGCTGGCGTTCGCGACGCCCTCCAACACTCGTGTCAGCCGCGCCGATTCAAAGACCGTCAGCCGCGGCCCGCCGCGCAAGCGGATGCGCCGAACGATCTGATCCAGTTCTGCCAGGGCCGCGGCGGTATCACCGCCCGCCAGTCGCGACCTCGCGCGAGCGAAGCGGATCGGCGTGCTGCGTGTCTCGTTCTCGTCGTGCGACGCGAGCCCAAGGGCAGAGTTGAGGATACGGATACTCGCTGCCGGATTGCTGGTTCGAAGGGCATCGCCCTCCAGATGCATCAGGTCGACCAAGGCCCACGCCTGATCTTCTGCGCTTTGTCGCGGATACCATCGAGTCCGGAGTTCGGTGACGAGCCGTGCTGAGCGGCGCGGATCGTCGCGTTCGATCGCACTTCGCGCCCGCTCGAACGCCAGCTGGTTCGCGAGATCCGGTCGATGCAGGCTATCGGAAATCTCGATCGCCTCGGCATCGAGGCCTTCCGCCGCCAATGGAAGGCGACGAAGCTCTGCGACCTTGCGAAGCAAAAATGCGGAGCTCCAGTGAGATTGATTTCGTGGCGCATTGGTCAGGTGCGCGAGGGTGCGCACCGCGATGCGTTCTGTCTCGTCGATATCGCCGAGCAGCGTCGAATACTGCGCCGCCATGGCGCTGGCACCGAGCGCACACTGCGCGTAGCCCTCGTGTTGACAACCAGCCTCGATCCGCGCGAGCGACTGCACCGCCTCGGCCGTCTGACCCAGTGAGCCGAGCGACAGCGCCGCACCGTAGCGCGCCCGCAGGTAAAAGAGTTCAGATCGGCGCCCTTTGACCGCAGCGAGGCGTTGGAATGTCGCCAGCGCTTGACGAGTCGGACCCGTCACCAGCATGCGATTGCCGCGCTCCAGCTCAATCCACGGACGCAGGGCGCTATTCGGTCCGACGATTCGTGCGGCGGAATCGAGCCAAGCCAGTGCGGCGATCGGATTCTGGACGCCAGTGGCAGATCGGGAACGGACGTAGTGCAGAACTGCCCGTGCGATCTGTCGAGCGCGCGCCGTATCGCGGCGGCTCGTGGCACGCTGAATATCCTGCGTCACTGCTGCCACGCTGAAGTCCGAGCCCACTCGCTCGATCTGGACAGTCAGCGAGTCCAAGGTGAGTTGCTGCCGGCGCAACCGGACTGTATCGACTGGTCCACTGTCGAGAGCCACTGCGGCCCGCGCCCATTGAGGCAGTGCCTCGGTCCACGTGTAATCACGCGTCGCTTCTGGGGTGGTCGCTGGCGCTGGATTCGCAGTCGTCGCGATCCGGACTACTTCCGGCCGTAGTCCCGCGAGTGTGCCGCATCGCTTCCACTCGCGCGCGCTCGAGAGCTGCATGCCGGCCCATGTCATGGCGAGCGCGTGATTCCAGCACGCCTGCCAACGGTCCGGTAGCAATCCAACGGACTTCCGGGACGACTCGAGTGCCGTCAACACGTCGGCGATGGCGTGTGCTGTCGCGTACCGCTGGAGATGGGCGGCCGCGTGATCGATCAACACGTCGCCGGAGGCATCGGTTCGCGCGGCAGCTTCATCTAGTGCATTGACCGCGCGATCCATCGACGCTCGGTCCTCTGGAGTGATCCCGAGGTCGATCAGTGCCAGCTGATGCATGTCCCGTGTCGAGCGAACACCCGTGGTCTGGGCCGAGCCGGCGGTGGCGGTGGTACCGGCGAGCGCCGTCAGCGCGGCGAGTTTGGGCCCGTCAATCGGCGGTCGAGTGCCGCACGAGACCTGTGGAATCGCTGTCGTCGCTGCACTACACGCGGGCGCGGATTGTAACGAAAGTGCAGGGTAGCCCCGCCATGCCTCGGCAATCGCCTGCATGGCGGGTGATTGCACGCCGACATGTGGCGCCGCGGCCGATGCGCTGCAAGCGGCAATTGCCGCGCTCGCACAGGCGCCGCGCGCAAAGCGCAGAACCGCATGTCGAACTAGCGCACGCCGGTCGTTGGGAGAGCTGTCCATCTTCCCACACTAACGCCCACCTGTGACGAAGCCAGCGGCGGACGTCGAGTGGATCGCCGTCGATCGTGTGCGGGGCGCCCGTTGAACCTAGATCTGCCGCAACCAACTCAACTTCACAATCACCGACCTCGCCGACGGCGACGTCCCATCGAGGATCGCCTGCCGGTCATTGTACACCACATACAAAAACGACAACGGCGCAAACTCCCAGCTGAACCGGGCATTCAGCGCCCCACGCTGCTGAATCGTGTTGTACTGGTAGAACGCGCTCCACTGCACCCGCGGATTGAGGAACACCCGCAGTTCCGGCGCCACCAGATGCGTGACGAAGTTGCTGTCACGCGTACCAATGCTGCGCAGCCGGTTCACCTCGTAGTCGGCACGCATCGCCACATACGGCGATGGCGCATACCGCAGCCCCACTGCGGCGCGATCGAGACGGCCGTCGAAGAAGGTGCCGGTCGACAGGTTCGCCGTCGTCGAGACTTTCGCACTCTGGTCGCTTTTGCCTTCGAGACCGTAGCGCATGTAGTCGTGCGAACCGGGGGCGATCTGGACACCGGGCAACAGATCGACGGTCGTCGAAGGTCGTTGCAGGTTCGACTCGACGAATGGCACCAGCGTGGCACCATTGCGATAGAGCACCTCGCCACGCACCTGCGTCAATCCCTCCTGCAGCGCGTAGTTCTCGGGCGAGTGGTACAGGTAGGTCGCGATCCCTGGCTTGAGCCAGATCATCGACGCTGGCAGCCACTTGGGCTGGAAAGTGTAGTTGTAGCTGGGATTGGTGAGGATCACGTTCGGGCGCGACACGAATCCGGTGAGCGGGTCGTATCGCTCGGTGACCCACGCGCCGATCAATCCGGTCGCGCTGCGCTGCGTGGTGCGCGTGAACTGCCAGGTGCTCGCGAGATCGGTGCGGTTGTCACGCGTCGACGTCGATACGGTGCCGGTGAACTGCACAAGCTCACCCAGTCGTGCCAACGCGTCGACTGCCGTGACGACATTGTCGCCTGACGATGACGCGGCATCGCGAATGGCCACAGTTGCGCCAACACGCGTCGCCTTGCCGAAGAACTGGCTGCCGCGTGCCACGGCGAACGTCGCATCCTCGGCGGAACCCACACCGCGCTGCCGCATCGCCAGCACACCCGCCGTCGTGCGGCCCGTGCGGTACGCGAAACGTGCGCCACCGTCGATCGGCAACAACGTGCCATCGTCGCCCAAGCCAATGCGTCGCGTGAAGAACGGCTGCACGATGTAGCGTGACGTTGCGCCCAACCCACCCGCGGTGAGCAGGTCGGCGTTCTCGAGGAAGAACTGGCGACGCTCCGGGAAGAACACGCTGAAGCGCGTCAGGTTCACGACCTGTCGATCGACATCCGCCTGTGCGAAGTCGGTGTTCACGGTGGCTTCGAGCAACGTGTTGGCCGACGGCGCCCAGATGATCTCACCGCCGATGTCGCCGGTCGTCGCGTTGTTGGCACCCGGCGTGCGATCCTTCTGGGCCGAGCCAAGCGCGTAGGGACGGATGCGAATGTTGGTGCGCGGTGTCGGCGGCTGGATCGAGTCGAGCGCGCCGGCGTACGTCAGACGCCACGACGAAAATTGACGAGGGTAGGGCATCCAGGCGCTGAACTGACCGGCGCGTCTGGTACTGCGAATCACGTTCAGGTCCCACGTCGTCAACCCGCGCGCGTATCGCAGTGAACGCCACGGAATCGCCACCTCGGCCACCCAGCCGGAATCGGCGCGTGTGGTGCGCGTGCGCCAGACGGCATCCCAGTTGAAGTTGTACGCGTCGCCACCGTCGAAGGCCTGCACTTCGCCTTGCGAGCCGAGTGGCGTGACGTGGAACTGATAGGCCGTGCGATGATCGCCAAGGGGACCGAGGGTGATGGCGAAATCATCGGACTCCGGTGGCTCGAAATCGCGGCGCAGATCCGGGAGCCGCATCTGGGACAGGCCGGCGCTGTCTCGATTGAAGCCACCGATGTAGAGGTACTCGTCGTCGAAGAGGACGCGAAATTCGGTCGGATACTTGGTGCTCGGGATGTAGTTCGGCTTCGTCTGCACGAAGTCCGTTCCGATCGGCGCCCGGGCCCAGTCGGCTTCGTCCAGCCGACCATCGATCGTGATCTTGCCGATCGCCCGGCGTGCCGTCACATGGCGCCTCGTCTCGGCCGACGGCTCAGGGACGGCCGTGGGCTGTGCCAGGAGCGGCGAGGCGACGAGGAGGGTGGTCAGGAGCGAGCGCAATACGGTCGTCTGCATAGGAGCCCAAGATGGCGCTGGTACATCGGCAGCGGCAGCGCATCCAGACCGCCGCATCGCGACGAACTGCCTTCCGAAGCATGTTGTCCGTCGCCGCCCCATTTCAACCCGTCCCGACGTCATGACCCTGCCCAAGCACAGCACCGCCTGCCGCCTGCTCGCTATTGCCCTGCTGCTGCCCGCCATGCCCCTGGCGCTTCGTGCGCAGGGCTCGCCGGTGGCACGCGCGGCGGGAGACTGGACCTTCGTCATGGAGGGCGATCAGCAGCCGCAGCGCGTGACGCTGAAGGCGGACGGTGACTCGCTTCGGGGCAACGTCTATGGCCAGAACTTCGCTGCCACGCTCAGCGGGCAACGGCTGACCTTTCGCGTCGGCGATTTCCGCTGGCGTGCAACCATCAAGGGCGACTCACTCGGCGGATGGCTGGGCATCGATCCCGACTCGAGCCGGTGGTCAGCGAAGCGATTCCAGCCTCCGGCAACGGTGCGGTCGTTCGCCTTCGCGCCGACGTCGTACCAGCGGGAGTTCCGCGCCGACATCGCACCGGCGCTTCGGCTTTACCCTGGCGACACGGTGCGCACCACGACCATCGACGCCGGCGGCAATGCGCGTGGTGCACTGGAGGACCGCGCCAATCATGTCTCGCGCGGCGGCAATCCGCTTACCGGGCCGTTCTATGTGGAAGGGGCAGTGCCGGGCGATCTGCTGATCGTGAAGCTGCATCGCGTGCGATTGAATCGCGGCTGGGCGTTCAGCGGAACGCAGATCGTCGATGGCGCGATCGAGCCATCGTACGCAGCCGAGCGCAAGTCAGTGGACACGGACAACAAGTGGGTGCTCGATACGGTGGCTGGTGTGGCCCGGCTGCAGAAGCCGTCGCCCGCACTGGCGGGTCTCACGATCCCGTTGCGGCCATTCCTTGGTGTGATCGCGGTCGCCCCCGGAGATGGCGTGGCGCCGACGTCGCGTGAGTCGGGTGCCTTCGGTGGCAACATGGAGTACTCGCAACTCCGCGAAGGCACGACGCTCTATCTCCCCGTCACCACGCTCGGCGCTTACCTCTACCTCGGCGACGGACATGCGGCGCAGGGCGACGGTGAACTCACTGGCGACGCAATGGAAACGAGCATGGACGTGACCTTCAGCGTCGATGTCGCGCGCTGGAAGTTCGCGAACATTCCGCGTGCCGAAACCGCCGATCACATCATGAGCATCGGTGTGGGCGGCTCGGTGGATCAGGCGTTGCGAAGCGCGACGTCCGACCTGGCCCGCTGGCTGGAGTCGGAATACAAGCTGACGTCGAACGAGGCCGCGCTGGTGATGGGTTTCGGTGTGATCTATGACGTGCCTGATCTGGTCGGCACGCAGGTCGGCGTCTCGGCGCGGCTGCCGAAGTCGTTGCTGATGGCGATCAAGAAAAAGCCGTAAGCGAGTGCACGACGACGCCGGTCGACCTCAGTGCTTCGCGACCGGCGTTGCCAGAAATTTCTCGACCGCCGGCCAGACGAGTTCTGGTCGTTCGGCGTAGGTGAAGTGCGCGGCGCGCGACACCCGCATCAGCGTGGCGTGGGGGAGTGCAGTGGTCCACTCCTCGACCAGGTCCATCGGGATCATTTCGTCTTCGCCGTGCACGACCAGCGTTGGTGCTGGGACACCCGCCAACGCAGTACGCAGGTCCCATGACCCGTACGATCCCATGACGGCGCCATTGGTCTTCGTGAGGCCGTACCGGATGCCTCGCACATCTGATGCGCAGAGATCGGCGTGAATCAGCGACGGGGTGTGATCCGGTTCGGCGAGGCGCGGCCGCATGGCGATGCCCCAGTAGTCGGTGCAGGCCTGGCGTACGGCGGCGTCGCTGGCGCTGGTGTCGGCCAAGCGACGGTTCGCGTCGGCGAGTGCGCGACGTTGCGTCGAGTCGAGCTTGGTCTGCATGCTGCGACCGAAGCGCTGCCAGAAGTCACCGCGACGCGGCGGCACGGGGCCGAAGAACACCATCCGACTCACGACATCCGGATGTGCGATGGCGTATGTAGCGGCCAGCAATGGCCCGTATGAGTGCGCGACCAGGGTGACGTGTGCGAGTCGAAAGTGCCGTCGCACGGCATCGAGGTCGTTCACCTGCTGTGTCGCATTCAGCGTGACGCTGTCGCGCGGGAGCGTCGATCGGCCGGCACCCCGCTGATCGTAGAAGATGACGGTGTGCTTTCGCGCCAGCGGGAGGAAGTCGCCGTAGATGCTCTCGAGGTCGACGCCGGGTCCGCCATGGATCGCAATGATCGTGTCCTTCGCCGATCCGATCACACGGTAGAAGAGGCGCGTCGAGTCGGCGGTGGTGACAAATCCTTCGCGGGCGCGCGGCGCTTGTGCCTCGAGCTGGGGCGCCGTTGACGTGGCGACGACGAGGGCGGCGATGCCGGCGACCAGGGCAGACGAACGAATCATCGGTGTTCCGAAAGGGGACTGGGGTGACGACTGGCAAACGTATCGCGCCGACCAATCGCGACGGGCAAGCTCTACACCAAAGATGCTTTAATCGCGACGATTCATTGCTTTCACGGCCGGTCGGTTGCTATATAAGGTTGCAAACAGATGGATTCCCACTGCGAACGCCCCCGGACCATGGACGCCGACACGCCCGCCCTCGACCGATCCGCTGCCTACCTCGATGCGCAACGGGGCGTGGCGACCACCGCCGCGATGCTCACCAGCGCGGCGCTCGAGTCAGCGCAGGCCCAATGGGAGATCCTTGGCGCCAGTACGGCTGCTGAGGAGTCGTCCCAGTCGATCGTCGATCCGGAGGCGCTGCTGCTCATGTCGCTCTGGCTGATCCCTTGCGAGCCTGCGCTGCGGCCGATCGTGCACGATTGGGTGGCCAGCTGGTCCGACTTGTTGAGTGTGCAGCGCACACGGAACATCGCGAAGTCGTATTCGGATGAGGTCCAGGAGCAGCTGCGAGCGGTGGCCGTGACCGCACACGAGCGCGGGAAGGATTTTCGCTGGTCGCCGGTGATCAAGGGAGGCGTATCGTCGGCGCGGGTGGCCGCGACGGACGACGACAGTGTTGTCGCGAGCGGCGAAGGTGTGTCTCGCGATTCGAGTGTCACGCGACTGCCCGTTGCGCGCGCCGCCTTGCTCGTGCTGCGATTCCGGATGGCCTTTGGTGTCGGTGCGCGGGCTGATGCACTGGCATTCCTGCTGGCGCGTGGCAGTGCGTGGTCGACCGTGACGGAGATTTCGCAGGCGACGGGCTACACACCGTCCGCCATTCGCCGCGCTCTCGATCGCATGGCGGAGGCGGAGATCGTGCTCTCGGTGGATGATGGCACCACCCGCTACCGGTGCGATCCCGCGCCGTGGGCCGCGCTGCTTGGCTTGCACACGGAGGTGTCGCCGTGGCAGTACTGGCTGCAGCACTTCACGTTCATTGCGACGTTCGTCGAATGGGCCGACAGTGTGGCGCGTCGCAAGCTGACGGCGTACGCCATCACGGAAGGGATGCGGACCATTGGGCGCAAGTTCCGGCCAACCGATGATCGGGACGGATTGCGCGCGTGGGATCACGCCTTCCGCGATGGTTCGACGATGGACGAGATGGATGCGGCGCTGGCGGGTGTGGCTGCCGCGCTGCTGCAGGACGCCTGACACCGCACGCCGCTGCCGCAGGTCGCTCACAGGCAGTTCCCTGCCTGCTGCGAGCTGCGGCGTGGGTGTGCGCTGGTCGTCAGGCCTTTGCGATCGCTGCGGCGGTGTGAAGGCCGACGGCCACGAATGTCAGCGTCCCGTTGCAGCAGCCGGCACTGACTTGCGCCGGTGCGCCCGCGACCCAGAGGTTGTCGTGGTCGTGCGCACGCCCGAACTTGTCGACCACACTCGACATCGGATCGTTGCCCATGCGGCAGCCGCCGGCGGGATGTTCCTGTCCGAGATCGTTGGCGCTGTTCTCCAACTTCAACATCTCGCCACCACCGGCTTTCGCCATCCGGCGGAAGAGTGCGACCAGCTGCTCCTCCTGCCATGGCTTGAGTGCCGCACTCTCCGGCGAATCGCGGAACGAGAGTGACGGCATCGGGTCGCCGAACCGATTGGTCCTGGAGGGATCGAGTGTGATCTTGCTCTCTCGATCGGGGAGCACGTCGTAGTACCCGCGCACTCGCGCTGTCGCGCCCTTGGCCCGTGCGCGCCAATCGGACAACATCGCGTCGCCATAGAGCGGTGCGCCCTTGTCGTCGCGCAGGCGGGGATCACGACCGACATCCGATTCCCAGATGCGCAGGTCATGTCGCAGGTAGCGCCCGGATTTCGGCACGCGCATGAACTGCTTCGACACCAGGGAATGCTGCGCGTTGATGCCGGGGAACAGCTCCATCGGCAACTTCAGGTACGCATTGACGTTGCGGTGGCCGGCGAGGTACTTGCCGACCAGGCCACTGCGATTCGCGAGGCCATCGGGGTGCGCCGAGTCTCGCGATAGGAGCAACAGGTGCGGTGACCAGGTGAAGCCGGCGGCAAGCACGAAAGTCTTGGCCGTGATCGTGACTTCTTCGCCGGTTCCATCGGTGCGATTGCCAGTCGCGCGAAGGATCGTGCCGGTCTTCGGATCGGCGACCAACCGACGCACCAGCGTCTGCGGGATCAACGTGATCTTGTTCGCGGCAACGAGTGCATCCCACGTGAAATCCGGCGAATACTTCGCGCCACTGGGGCAGACGGGATAACAGGTGTCACAGCGCTGGCACTGCGAACGACCGTCCCGCGCTTGCGAGAGCTTGGCCGACGGGGTGCTCCAGGTGGCGATGTCCGACTTGCTCGCCCACTCCTGCAGCTGCTTCAAGTTGTAGTTGACCGGTAACGGTGGCAGTGGATACGGCTTACCGCGTGGATCGAGCGCGACGGGGCCTTGTTCGCCTGATACACCCATCCGTTCTTCCGCTTCCTGATAGAACGGATCGAGCTCGTCGTACGAGAATGGCCAGTCGGTGCCAACACCATACATCGACTTGGTGTTGAAGTCTTCCGGCGAGTAGCGGGGCGACACGCCGCCCCAGTGCATCGCCAGCCCGCCGACGTTCATGCTCGGTGAAAAACCCCATGTGGTCCCGTACGCGTTCTGGTCATCCAGATGATCCTGCTTCCACGGACTTTCACCGTACGACAGGTACCGTGCGCGCGCCTTGGTGCGATCCTTGAACGGCGTGGTAGGCTTGCCTGCCTCGACGACCGTAACTTTTCGCGACGTCGTCTCGGCCAGCCTGGCCGCCATCAATGCTGCCGTGATGCCACTGCCAACGATCAGGATGTCGGTGTCGATGGTCTTCATGCGCGCAGCCCCATGATCGGCAGCGGCTTTGCGTTGGCGTCGCCAAGGACTCGGCAGGTGTTGGGCATGACCTTCGCGCCGAGCGCGAGATCCCAGGCATCAGGGCTCGCGGCCCAGTGCGCGAGCAGCGCGATGGCGATATGGCTGGCCTCGAGGGGCGACGGCAGACGCTCACCACCGTGTCCCTTGAGCGCGATATCGAGGAGCTCCTTTCGCGCCGCGGGCGACAATCGGGCGAACGGCTGCTGCCGTGACTTGCGCGCCAACAGGTCGAGTGCGGTCAGCTGCGCGCGCCACGACGGCGCGGGATCCGGCGGGAGATAGCGAATGTCAGCGTACCCGTAGCCGTGCATCTCCTCGGCTACCGGGTCATAGCCGTCCACCCAGGCCACGAATTGCCCCGTCGCCACATCGCGTCCCTTGGCACCAAGTTCCGACGGCAGCACCACTTCTGCCACCGCGTCGAGCAGGATGCGATCGAAGCCGATCGCACGTTCAGCGCCGGTAAGTCCCGGCGTCTCGGGTACATGCGTCTCAAACTGGCAGCCGGCCGCGGTACCGGCGGCAAGGACGCCAGCAATCTTGAGGAACGCGCGACGGTCGTTCCTGGGGGTGGAGTCTTCCATGGGCGTGAACTCGCGGTGGCGGAACGTGACGACCTGGCCTGTATCGCGATTTACACCCTGAACGGCGCTGCAGGAAGACGGCCTTACCCGATCAACCGGAACGGAAGCGGGGAGTGACGACGCACGATCGCATCGCCACTCCCCGAAATGCTGCGCCATCAGTTGTTCGGCCAGCTGCTACACTCGCACCACTACTGCCGCGTGCCCGCCTTCGTCACCGGCGCCGCCGCGCGGTTCGGCACATCCGGCCCGCTCCGCTTGGTCGGATAGACCTCGGCGAGCGTGTTGCCGTCATACAGGCGGCCATTCTTCATCACGTACTGGATGGAGTTGGTGTTGCGCAGGTCGGCCAGCGGATCGCGATCGAGCACCAACAGGTCGGCGAGCTTGCCGACTTCGAGTGAGCCGACGTCGCCCTGCAAGCCAATCGCCTGTGCACCCATGATGGTGGCGATCTTCAGCAGTTCGTGCTTGGTCATGCCGCCGGTGGACATCGCCCACATCTCCCAGTGATACCCAAGGCCCTGCAGCTGGCCATGGCTACCGATGCCGAGTCGGCCACCGCTGTGCAGGATCTTCGTGGCATCGGTTGCCAGCTGCGGGAAGACGTATTCCTCATCCCGGAACCAGCCGCCAGCGGTGCTGCCACCCGGCAAGGTGGCCATGCGACGACGGGTCTTCTGCGCCAGTTCCTCGTACGCCGTGAACTGCTGCAGCTTCTTGTCGGCGTAGGGATTTTCCTTGGTGTAGAACCAATTCTCACCCCATGGCCCACCATAGTTCACCAACAACGTCGGTGTGTAGGTGCGGTTCGACCACGCCATGAAGTCCGTCACGTCCTTGCCCAGCGGCGTGATGCCCATCGAGTGCTCGAGGCCTGGATAGCCGTCGAGCGTTTCCGTCAGGTTCAGGCGAACATCGAGCGACCCTTCGGTGGTCGGCATCAGCTGCTGCTCGCGCGCCGCCTTGATGATCCACTGGCGCGTCTGTCGCACACCTGCGACGTACATCTTGATCGTCTTGGTGTCGTAGTAGAGGCTGTAGCGCTTGAGCATGTTGCGCGCATGCTCCTGGTCGCGGATCTGGTCCTGGTCGAAAATGCCCGGGCCGGTGGAATAGATGCGCGGACCGATGATCTGTCCTGCTTCGACTTGGTCCTGGTAGGTGAGGACGTCGGTCGTGGCGGTCTGTGGATCACGCGTCGTGGTGACACCGTAGGCGAGGTTGGCCAGGTACGCCCAGGGCTGCGACTCGTGAATCGTCCCACGTTCGGCGCGCAGGTGGGCATGTGTGTCGACGAAGCCCGGCATGATCGTCTTGCCGGCCATGTCGAGCGATGTGGCACCCGCAGGAATCGCCACAGTGCCGGCCGCGCCGACGGCTGCGATACGATTGTCGCGCACGACGATGTCGCCGCTAGGGATGATTTCGTCGCCCTTCATGGTCACGATGCGTGCATTCCGCAGCACGACAGTTCCACGCGGGATATCCCGATTCGCCTGCAGTAGGATGCGACGCTCGAAGGGGGCATACCGCTTCGGTCGCAGTGAATCGGGGATCGTGGAATCGGGCCGTGCCGCGACGCCTTCACGCGCCATCGCCGAGTCGAGATCGTAGACGACGTGGGCATTGCCGATCGACCAGTGAATCTTGCGCCCATCGGCCGACCAGGTCGGGAATTGACCACCGATGTCCGTCAGCTTCTTGATCGGGACGATGGCCGTATTCACATCAGCGACGCTGACTGCCGCCGTGACGCCGCGCGGAGGCACGACGACGGTATAGAAGTCCTGGTTGATCTGCGCCAGCGCGACATCGCCGCGTGGTGACATCAACGTCAATGCCGCCGGTGGGCCAGGTGAACCGGGCTCCTCGGAGAGGCGCGGCGCCTCCAGCTCGGACAGGTCATGATCGTCGCCACCCTGCGGCGCGGCTGGTCCAGTGACACGCAGGTGTCGCTGCTCATCGGACCCATCCCAGCGAATCGACACGAGGCCATTCTGCGTCGACGACAAGTAGATGCGCGTGGTGTCGCGCGAGAAGTGCGGCTTGGTGCGTCCGGCCGCCCGAGCGATGACGGTGGCATCGCTGCCGTCGGTACCGGCAGGCGTCGATGGGTACCAGACGAGTTCTGTCGGTGACGTGACGCCGGTCTGATCGCGACGGCCCTGCCACGCGGTCTTCGCCAGCACAATGCGCGCACCATTCGGCGACCACGCCGGCTGGCGCAGCATGCCAGCGCCGCGGCTGAGGGCGACCGTGGCAGTGGCACGTCCAGCGGCGATCGAGGACTTGTAGAGGCGCCCGCCGTTGTCGGTCCAGGTGACCCACGCCAGTGAACGGCCGTCGGGAGACCAGGCTGGTTCGGCTTCGATCGCATTCAGCGTTGACACGCGACGCGGCGTACCGGTCGGCCAATCCATCACATACAAGCGATCGAGCGAAATGAAGGCGAGCTGCTTGCCATCCGGTGAGGGCACCGCATCGCGAATCTGTCGCACCGTGAACTGTGCGCTATCGGAGATCGGATAGCGGAAGGCGAGCTCCGGGCCGGCTTCGACGGTCGTGGCGACGTGGAACGGGATCTCCGTCTGGCCACTGCCATCGACGGCGACACGCCAGATCTTGTTCGCATAGCTGGCGATCAATTCCTTCGAATCGGGTGTGAAGGTCATGCCGGGCAATGCATCCATCGGCGCACGCGATTCCATCTCGTCGCGCTGCGTCGGATACGCGAGCCAGCGTTCATTCCCGGTGGCAAGTTCGCGGATGCGAAGGCCGGTCTTGTCTTCGTATCGCGAACCGTACACCAGCCACTTGCCGTCAGGGCTGAGCGTCGGGCGCACGGCAGAACCGTAGCGCGAGGATTGTGCTTCGCGCTCGCCGGTGTCGCGGTTGTAGATCCAGATCTGGTACTGCGGGAACTGTGCGTTGTAGTGCCACGCGCCAGCACGCTGTGTGTACCAGATGGTCTTGCCATCAGCACTGAAAGCGGCACCGGCCTGTTGGACTGCGGTGCCGGGGGCTGCGTTGGCGGGATCGGCATAAAGCGCCACGCCACTGCCGCCATCGGCATGATACATCCACAACTTCGGCAATCCGCCGCGGAACCCACCCTTGCTGGCGACGATGTACTGGCCATCGGGCGACCAGTCCGGCGACTGATACACCGAGGCACGTCCCTTCGTGATCGCAGTGACGACCTTCGTGGCCATGTCCATCACGTGCACATTGTCGGCGCCATCGCGATCGGAGATGAACACCAGCTTCTTGCCGTCAGGGCTGAAGCGAGGTTGCGCATCGTAGGCGAGGCCGCTCGTCAATCGTGTCGCCTCGCCGCCGGCAATTGGCAGCGAGTAGAGATCACCGAGCATGTCGAAGACGAGCGTCGATCCATCTGGGCTGAGATCGAGCGACAACCAGGTGCCTTCACGCGTGTCGAGCGTGAAGCTGCGTGCCGCGTCGAGCGGCAGTGGCCGCTCGGCCGGACGACCGCCGCGTGCAGTGGCTGGTTGTTGCGCGCCAAGCGCAGTGGAGAGCGCCAGAGTGGCAAGAGCGATGGAGCGGAGCGACACGAGCGCCTCCCGGAAGTGACGACCTGCGGATCGGATGAGTCCGCGTCACTGGGCATTGTGATACGGGAGTCGCATCTGCACAAGCGGCGCGCACGTACCTTGCAGGTTCGAGGCTGGAGTGGCGTGCACGAGCTGACGCCACGTGCACGATCGCTGGCGCCTTGACGCACCTCCTTACCGGCGTGTCGTACCGCTCCCCCCTGACTCGGAATACTCACAATGTCGTTCGGGATATATCTCTTTGGCTTCGCGCTGGTGATCGGCGGCGTGGCATGGGGCCTCTCGGTGGC
Organism: uncultured Gemmatimonadaceae bacterium; assembly: GCA_963740355.1. Taxonomy (GTDB): domain Bacteria; phylum Gemmatimonadota; class Gemmatimonadetes; order Gemmatimonadales; family Gemmatimonadaceae; genus JACMLX01. The sequence continues at coordinate 927,562 of CAVUDW010000003.1, read as the reverse complement.
TGGTGTGCCATCGCTCTACATCATCATCGCCTGTGTGATCATGCTCGGCATTGGCATCCTCAGCGGTGTCGCCAAGACCCGGCAGAAAGATTCGCCGTGATGTGAAATATCAGTGCTGGTAAACGAACGCGGCCGCCGAGAGTATCTCGGCGGCCGCGTTCGTTCGTCCGGCGTTCAGTCAGCGCGGTGCGGCGTCGTTGCGGTAAATCGTGCCGTTCCGCATCACGAAGACGACGCGCTGCGTGGCCTCGATTTCAGTGAGCGGGTTGCCATCAGTGGCGATGATGTCCGCGTTGAAGCCCACGGCGATGCGACCGATCTGCTTCTCGAGTCGAAGCGATTCGGCCGCGCGCGACGTCGCCGATACGATCGCGTCCATCGCGGGCTGCCCACCGCGGCGCACTCGACATACGAGTTCCTCGGCATTGCGACCATGCGCACCGGCCACCGCGTCGGTGCCGAACACGAGTTTCAGCCCGGCGGTACGGCTGGCGGCCCCAATGCCGGCTTCGGCCAGCGGCAGCGCCTTCTCCATCGACGCGAAGCCGACCGCGTTGTAGTTGCCGATGCCCTCGAAGCGCACCTTGTTGTCGAGATAGTTGTGGAAGACCAGCCCGCACTGTGGATCGAAGAACGTGCCGTTCTTGACCATCAGTGTCCGTGTGGCATCGTCGGCGAACACACCATGCTCGACCTGGGTGCAGCCGTTGCGTGCGGCGCGCTGCACGGCTTCAGCGGAATGCGCGTGCACGACAGAGCGAAGACCAAGCGTTGTGGATTCGCCGCAGGCGGCGGTCAGCTGTTCGTCAGTCATCGTCGCCTCGCCGCCATCGCGGATGGACTTCGAGGCAAAGATCTTGATCACATCGGCGCCGGCTGCCTTGAAGCGACGGACGGCAGCGCGGAGAGAATCGGGGCTGCCGCCACCGGTGCGTTCGTTGAGCGACCCGAGTGATGTGAGCAGCCGCGGACCCGGGATCAGCCCCAAGGCGATCGCGTTGCGAAGCACATCGTTATCCGCTTCGCCGATGCTCTGCACGGTGGTGAAGCCGGCCCGCAGCGTCGCCCAGGCATTGCCCGCCTGGTGCAACGCCTGTTCGCCCTGCGTGTCGCCGTCGCTGTCGGTGTGCAACCGATTCTCGTCGTTCACATACCAGCCCATGTGCACGTGCGTGTCGATCAGGCCAGGGAGGACGGTGCGCTGGCGGAGGTCGACGCCGTTGGGTGGCAGTGGCCCGCTGGCCGGACGGATGGCGGAGATGCTGCCGTTGACCACGACGATGTCCATGTTGGTCAGCGTTCGACCGGTGCCATCGAGGATGCGGCTGGTCCGGATCACCTGCGTTGTTTTCGGCGGCGCCTGGGCCAGCAGCGGGGTGGCGGCAAGCAGCGCGATGGCCAGCGCGCGGGTGGTCACTGACGACATGTGCGGCTCCGGAAGCGTTCGGTGACTGAGTGACAGCTTCGTCAATGTGCACGCCGCACGGCGGGGCCGTCCAGACAGTGCGGGCAGAAGATCAGCTATCTTGCGCGTCTCAACCAGTTACCGGGCGCATCGTGGTCGCCCGGACGCCATCGTCCTGCAGGAGCCATCCGTGTTGCGAGCCAAGTCCATCCCGAGCCGAATCCCGTTGCTGCGCGCGCTCTGCGCTTCGGCGTTGCTGCTCTCCGCCTGCGGCAAGGACGACGGCAAGCCAGCTGCCGGCGCCACGCCGGGCACTGCCAGCACCGACAGCGCCAAGCCTGTGGCGGCGGTCGTGAAGCGGGTGGCGCGACCCGACTCGATGCGTGCCCTGTACGTGAATGCCTGGGCCTCCGGTTCGCATTCGCGCATGGCGGAGTTGATCCGCGTGGCCGACGCGACCGAGATCAATGCGTTCATCATCGACGTGAAGGAATCCGACACCTTCCTGTCGTACGACTCGACCGCGATCGCGATGGCGAAGGAGATCGGCGCCGACCAGCGTCCGGCGACGAAGTGGCTGAAGACGCTGATCGATACGCTGAACGCACACGGCATCTACAGCGTGGCGCGCATCGTGGTGTTCAAGGACCGGATGCTGGCCGAGAAGAAGCCGGACATGGCGATCCGCCACGTGAACGGTGGTCTGTGGCGCGACAAGAAGGGCGGCGCATGGGTGAATCCGTACGACCATCGCGTCTGGGACTACAACATCGCGATCGCCAAGGAAGCGCTCGACAAGGGCTTCTCGGAGGTGCAGTGGGACTACGTGCGCTTCCCGGACGTGACCGACGCGATGCGCGCGACGATGACGCTACCCCGGTGCGAACGGCAAGACGCGCGGCGACAACATCGGCGAGTTCCTGACGTACTCGAAGGCGCAGCTGGCGTCGTACGGTGTGCCGATCACGGCCGATGTGTTCGGCCTGGTGACGCATGACGAAGGCGACGTCCAGATCGGCCAGCACTGGGAGACGGTGATCACCACGGCCGACGCCATCCTGCCGATGGTCTATCCTTCGCATTACTCGGCTGGCCACTATGGCTTTGCGAAGCCGGGTCTGGTGCCGTACAACCTGATTCGTGTCGCGCTGACCGATGCGGTGCTGCGCACGAAGTTCACGGCTGACTCGACGAAGAAGCCGGTCGCTGAAGTTCGTCCGTGGCTCGAGGCGATGAGCATTCGCGGCCTGTCATACGGCTCGCGCGAAGTGCGCCAGCAGATCCAGGCGACCTACGATGCAGGGCTGAAGAGCTGGGCGCTCTGGAATCCGGGTTCGCGGTATGCGGAATTCGAAGGCGCGTTGCGTCCAGCCTCCGGCGGCAAGTCGCCGATCGAACAGAACGGCTGGGTCGCGCCGACATGGACGCCAACCAACGGCCTGCTGAGTCACGTGATCCTGAAGCGCCAGGCCCGCGCAGCAGCTGCGGCTGCACCGGCCGCTGTTGCTGCGACGCCTTCGGCCCCGGCGAAGCGATAGTCTCGGTTCATTCGGAGGAAAAACCGACGGCGGCTGCTCTGGCGTCGGTGTCATGCAGACTAATCGCCGAAGGCGCGCTGCTCCGGCGTCGGTGTCATGCGGACTAAACACCGAAGGCGCGCTGCGCGCGCCTCGCGGAGAGCGCGGTGAGCCGCGGAGGAACGCGGAGAACTGCTTTTTGGGGGTGTGTAGAGCGCGGTCTAGCGCACACCAAAAGAGTTTTTGCTTTTCACCCGGCGTCGACCCCTCCGCCGCCTCTGGCGTCCGGTGCTGTTCCCCGCGGCTCCGCGTCCCCCGCGGCTCCGCGTGAGGAAGTGTGGACAGACAGGCGTAAGCGTAGCGTCGCCGCGAGCGTCGGCGTGAGGACAGCCATGCGTTGCTGCCACGTCGCGGCGATTGGAATTGGCGCGGACTATTGCACATCGGGCCGGACTCTCGTGTGAGAGCCCGGCCCGATGTGGTCAGATGAACAGCGACGGCTAGTAGCGGTAGTGATCCGGCTTGAACGGGCCAGCGTTGTTCACGCCGAGGTAGTTCGCTTGCTCGCCGGTGAGCTGGGTCAGCTTCACGCCGAGCTTCGGCAGGTGCAGGCGCGCCACCTTCTCGTCGAGGTGCTTCGGGAGTGTGAAGACGACCTTGCCGTACTTGTCGGCGTTCTGGTGCAACTCGATCTGGGCCAGCACCTGGTTCGTGAAGCTGGCGGACATCACGAAGCTCGGGTGGCCCGTGGCGCAGCCGAGGTTCATGAGGCGGCCTTCGGCGAGGATCAGGATCGAGCGGCCGTTCGGCAGCACGAACTCGTCGTACTGCGGCTTGATGTTGATGCGACGCATGCCTTCGACCTTCTTCAGGCCGGCCATGTCGATCTCGTTGTCGAAGTGGCCGATGTTGGCGATGATCGCCTTGTCCTTCATGCGGCTCATGTGCTCGACCGTGATCACGTTCTTGTTGCCAGTCGCCGAGATGAAGATGTCGGCGTAGTCGACGACGTCCTCGAGCGTGGTCACCTGGTATCCCTCGAGCGCGGCCTGCAGTGCGCAGATCGGGTCGATTTCCGTCACCACGACGCGCGAGCCCTGGCCCTTCAGCGCCTGGGCGCAGCCCTTGCCCACGTCGCCGTAGCCCATGACCACCGCAACCTTGCCGGCGAGCATCACGTCGGTGGCGCGATTGAGGCCGTCGATGATCGAGTGACGGCAGCCGTACAGGTTGTCGAACTTCGACTTCGTGACCGCGTCGTTGACGTTGATGGCAGGGAAGGCGAGTGTGCCGGCCTTCTCCATCTCGTACAAGCGATGCACGCCCGTGGTCGTCTCTTCAGAGACGCCGCGGATCGCCGCCAGCACCTTCGTCCAGCGACCCGGATTGGCATCCTGCTGCGCGCGGAGCAAGTCGAGGATGACGCCCCACTCTTCCGGCTCGTTGTCGCTGTCGAAGCCGGGCACGGCGCCGACCTTCTCGAACTCCATGCCGCGGTGCACCAGCAGCGTCGCGTCGCCGCCGTCATCCAGCAGCAGGTTCGGGCCGCCGCCATCGGGCCACATCAGCGCCTGCTCGGTGCACCACCAGTATTCCTCGAGCGTCTCACCCTTCCACGCATACACCGGCACGCCCTTCGGCTCGGCTACGGTACCCTTCGGGCCAACGACGACGGCGGCGGCAGCGTGATCCTGGGTCGAGAAGATGTTGCACGAGACCCAGCGCACATCAGCGCCGAGTTCAACCAGCGTCTCGATCAGGACTGCGGTCTGCACGGTCATGTGCAACGAGCCCATGATGCGCGCACCCTTCAGTGGGTGTGCGCCCTTGTACTCCTCGCGCAGCGCCATCAGGCCCGGCATTTCCACTTCGGCGAGGCGCAGTTCCTTGCGGCCCCATTCTGCCAGCGACAGATCGCGCACCGCATACGGCGGGCGAGCCATCGACATCATCGTCTCGAGTTCGGTCTGTACTGCAGTGGCCATCGTGGAAATCCTCAGAGTGGAATCAGGACGCAACAAGCGTGAAGAGCGCTGGACCGACGGCGGCCGGATCAACCGGCAGCGCGACGTAGCGCATCGTGTGGAACCCCGCCTTCGACAGCCACCCGCGAAGCGAGCGTTCATCGAAGCCCAGCCAGACATGCCCCATCTGCGCGCGATACTCCTCGCGCTCATGGGCACACATGTCCGCGATCAACAATCGACCACCAGCACGCAGCACGCGCCGCGCTTCCTTCAGCACTCGTGACGGTTCCGCCACGTGGTGCAGCACCAACATCAGGACCGCGACATCGAGTGAGGCATCGTCGAGTGGTAGCGCTTCCAGCGAACCTTCCGAGATGCTGACGTTGTCCTGTCCCTGCAACCGCTGACGCGCCGCGTCGAGCATCGCGGGTGAGCCGTCGATGGCATGGACGTGCGCGACGTGTCGCGACAACGAGAGTGACAGCGAGCCCGTGCCACAGCCGAGATCACCGGCGACCACCGTCGGATCGAGCAGCGCAAGCGCGGCGCCGAGGTCGGCGCGTGCCCCAAACATGCTGGCGACACGTGCGTCCCATTCAGCGGCGGCCGAGGTGATGAAGGCCTCGCTGCGAGAGCGCCGGGCGGTGAGCACCGATTCGACGCGCGCCAGGTCCTGCTGCGCGGCGAGCGTGGTCTGCACCGGTTCGCGCACCAGCGACCAGAGTGCTCGCGCCTCGTGATCGAGCGACGGCGCCATGCGATACCACCGCGTCGACCCTTCAGCGCGCGACTCAACCCAGGCTTCGTCCGACAGGATACGCAGGTGCCGGCTGACGGTGCTTTGTGGCAGCGCGAGGGCGGTGCAGAGCTCGCCCACCGTCAACTCGTGGGCCTCCAATGCCAGCAGCAGCCGACAGCGCGTGGCGTCGGCGAGCTCGGTCAGTCGACCGTGAATGGAGAGCTTTGGTGCAGTCATATCCGGTTATCCGGATAGATAGATAGCCAGGGAGGGTCGTCAGGTCAACCACCGTCGATGGCGGGAGGTCGAGGGGGAGGGCAGCTTGGGGACAGCGATACCGGTGCGCGACCCGAAAGGCCTGACCGCGACCGGACTCCGCCCTCATCCGAACCGACCATGTCCCTGATCTTCCCGTTCAACCCCGACATCGCCAACGCCGCCACCATCCCGGCGCGGCTGTACAACGATCCGGTCTATCTCGAGCTGGAACGGGAGCGGATCTTTGCCAACACCTGGCAGCTGGTGGGTCGGATCGATCAGGTCGCCGAGCATGGCGCGTTCATCACGGCCGAAGTCGGCAACGACTCGATCGTGGTGCTGCGTGATGGTGACACGCTTCGCGGCTTCCACAACGTCTGCCTGCATCGCGCCGGGCCGGTGGCACACGGCTGCGGCAAGCGCAACACGCTGCAGTGCCGGTATCACGGCTGGACCTACCGCCTCGATGGCTCGCTGCTGCGTGCGCCGGAGATGGAAGAGACCTGCAACTTCACCCCGGCCGACATGCACCTGGTACCGGTGAAAGTGTCACAGTGGGGGCCGCTGGTGTTCGTGAACGTGAATGGGAAGGCGCCGCCGCTGCTCGAGATCCTCGAGGACATTCCGTCGCGCGTGGCGGCGTTCAAGTGCGAAGAGATGCACTACGTCACGTCAAAGAGCTGGGACATCGACTGCAACTGGAAGGTGTACGTCGACAACTATCTCGAGGGGTATCACCTGCCGGTGGTGCATCCGGGCCTGCACAAGGAGCTGGACTACGATCAGTATCGCGTCGAGCCACATCGCTACTTCAGCATCCAGCATGCGCCGCTCCGTCCGGTGCATGGCGGAAACACCGATCGGGTCTACGATCCTTCCAAGACCGATGTGAATGAAGCGGTCTATGTCTGGATGTTTCCCAACGTGATGCTCAATGTCTACATGGGGCAGATGCAGACGAACGTGGTGATCCCGCTTTCACACGATCGCACGCGCGTGACCTTCGACTGGTACGCCACCACGCCGCCGGCAGACGAGGCCTCGACGGCGGAATTCACGAAGCTGCAGGCGTTCAGCGACGAGATCCAGGACGAGGACATCACCATCGTTGAAGCCGTCCAGCGCAACCTCCGCTCCCGCGTCTACGACCGCGGCCGATACTCCGCCAAGCGCGAAAACGGCGTGCACCATTTTCACTCGCTGCTGCACGAGTTCTTGACTTAAGTCCAGCATCGCGAACAGCGAATCGCAGAGGTGTCCCTGCGGCTCTGCGTTTCGCTGTGCTTAGAGGTTGAACCAGTAGGATGCCTTGATCAGCAGCGTGTTGTCGGGATGGGCGCGGAAGAGATCGCGGTAGTCGCGCGCAACGCGAAACTCACCGTTGGTGTCGTTGCTCGAGCGACCCTGCTGCCAGACGAAGAAGAGCGTGCTGCCGGGGCGGTATTCCCAGCGCAGGACGGCGTTCGAGTTGAACTGGCGGAAGTTGAAGCCGGTGGGGTTCGTGCCGTCGCCGTAGGCCGAATACCGCGCGCCGTACTCCTTCGCCGACGGTGCCGTCAGCTGGCGCCAGTTCGCGAAGTCGCCGCTGGTCACGAACGGCTGCGCGTACAGCTGCAGCGAGAGATGGGGCGTGGCCGTCCAGTTGGCGCGGGCCGTCACGGCGATCGTGCTCTGGTTGAGGCGCGCGAAGGTGTAGTGCGTCGTGTCGCTGCGGAACGCGCCGTAGTTGCCGATCCACTGCTGGTCGTCGGTGCGATCCTCGAAGGAAGTCGCGATCGACATCGAGTAGCGACTGGCGAGTCGCAGGTCGCTGCCGATCGAAATAGCACGACTACTCGAGTTGCCAGCGTCGCCCTTGCCGCCGCTCAGCGTGATGTTGGGAACGATGATCTTGCGGGCATCGCCGCCGAGGTAGATCGAGGCCAGACGCTCGGCTGACTGCCGGAGCGCGGGGCCGCCGCGAGCGCAGGCGATGCACCGCGCACCACCCAGGTCATACGTGGTCAGCGTGAGCGCCGTGCTCCAGAAGTTGCGCAGCTCGCCGCTGGCATGGAGCGTGGCGCTGGCACCGTTCTGGGTGCCGCCGGTGGTCCAGTGCGTCTCGTCGGAGACATAGCCGAAGAAGCGGCGGTAGTAGCGCGACGGACGCAGCGACTGCAGCGACACCTGGTTCCGGATGCTCATGTCGTTGATCGAGATCACGAATCCGAGGTCGTTCGCTTCCATGCCGGTGCCGGCGTAGCGCCAGTTGCTCGACCAGCGCACGCGACCGGCCATCTTCTGCATGCCGAATGCGACGACCCCGCCATCCATGGAGGTGCGCGTCGAGTCGTAGGTGCGTTCGCCGCCCGGGCGTTGCCAGAGATGCACGCTGCTGCGCTGTGTGAGCGCGATCGCCTGCGCGCTGCCGTTGACGCCGATGCGACCGGTGTAGCCGGAGATCTCGTATCGATCGCGATTGAAACGATGGAACCCCTGCGCGAGGAACACCGACGCATCGCGGCGGAGCAGCGGCGTGGTGACGGAGTCGAGGTTGCGGCGCATGTCAGTGAGCATGATGCCGAACTGCGATCGCCCCTCGCGCATCTCCTTCACCAGCCGCACCACGAGGTAGTTCGTCTGCGGCTCGATGGTGTTGCCACTCACGCCGACCTCGCGGCGGGTGAGTGCCTCGGAGATGCCGAGTGAGACACCGCGCCCGATCCGGCCGGTGACCTTGGCCGCCCCGAGGATGGTGGTGAATGCCGGATCAGCGGCCGAACTCCGCAACTGAGGGCTGCGCCCAATCCGGCGCGTGTAGAACAGCCCTTCGCAGGGCCCGCTGCAGCGAAAGAGATTGTTGCCCTCGAGGAAGAAGGGACGACGTTCCTCGAAGCGGACTTCAAACGCACTGAGGTTGAGCAGCGCCGGATCCGCCTCGACCTGGCCGAAATCGGGATTCACGGTCGCACTCACCGTGAGGGCGGACCCCAGTCCGACTTTCAGGTCCGCGCCGGCCGTGATCTGTTGTGGATGATTCCATCCGCTGGCCGTCTGTCGCGTGACGTTCTTGGTAACGGTGTACGGCAGCAGCTCCATGCGGGCGCCACCGCCGATCCCCCGGAACCCTGACAAGGAACCGAGTTGCGAAACCAGCGTTGGCCGCGAACCGCGATACACGGGCCACGAGTCACGCTGACTCCGTCGCGCGATGTCGCGCCAGACGCCGAACCCGAAGGTGTGCTCGTCCGCCTTGTTGAAGCGCAGCTGGCTGAATGGCACGCGGAACTCCGCCGTCCAGCCGAGCGAATCGATGCGCGTCTCGACGGCCCAGATACCATCCCACGACATGTCCTCGACGACGTCCGAGTGGATCATCGCGTCGCGCTGCACGCCGGCCGGATTGATCATCAGCTCGATGCCGGTGCGGCGATCGTGATAGCTGTCGAAGAGGATCTTGATCTGGTCGGAATTCGTTCGCACATCGCGTCGTGACAACAGGCTCACGATCGAGTCGGGATGGGGATCGTAGGCCCGGACGAAGACGTAGATGTTCTTTTCGTCGTAGACCACACGTGTCGTCGTCCTGAACGCGGTTGGTGCGTCCTCCGCCGGCGCGAACTGCCGGAATCCCTCGATCAGTGGCGCGGTCTGCCAGACCGGCTCGTCATCACGACCGTCGAGCACGGGAGCACGTTCGATACGCACGGCTTGCGCGGTGCTGACGGCGTCGCGCGGGTCGGAGGCGCGCGCGGCCACAGGCAGCGCGAAGGCGGCGAGGGTCAGGCAGGTGCGAAACAGCGACACAGGACTGGGACACGAGGGGAGCGTGCATCGACGATTCAGCTCCTACGCGGCGGGGCGGGCCCACGTTGCAGGCGATCGATAGGGGACGGGAGCAAAAGCGTCCGCGGAACCTGCAGAAGTGTCGGCGCTGGCGGTTCGAGGCTGAGCAGGTCTGATTTGCCCCATGCCAGACCCCCTGCTCGCTCCCGCTCGCCAACGCCGGTGGCCCCCGATAGCCATCGCGCTCGTCCTGCAGACGGCCGGAGCGGCACTCGCTGTGGGCACGGCCTACGTGCTGGCACCGAGCGGCCTCGTGCTCAAGCCGATGGTGGCCGCCCTCGTGACCGGGCTGTTCGCCGCCGGCCTGAGCCGATTGGCCGGCCTCGAGTCGTGGTGGCAGGTCATGCAGCTGCTTTTCACGCCCGCAGTGGTCTTCGCGGCGTCGGCCCAGCTCCCCTCATGGGTCTGGTTTGGCCTCTTCCTGTTGTTGGTGGCGGTCTACTGGTCAACCTTCCGAACGCAGGTCCCGCTCTACCTGTCGAGCCGAAGAGTCCGCGCGGCGCTGGTACCGCTCCTTCCGACTGGGCAGTTCACGTTCATGGACGTCGGGTCCGGCGTGGGCGGCGTGCTGCTCGACCTCGCGGCCGCGCGGCCCGAGGGGCAATACCACGGCATCGAGTCCGCGCCCTTCCCGTGGCTGGTGAGCTGGGTGCGGGTGACGCTCGGGGGACATCGGAATTGTCACGCGCACTTCGGCAGTCTCTGGAACTGCGACCTCGCGTCGTACGACGTGGTGTTCGCCTACCTCTCACCGGTGCCGATGGCGGCGCTCTGGGAGAAGGTCCAGCGCGAGATGCGACCGGGCACGGTCTTCATCAGCAACACCTTCGCGGTGAAGGCAGAACCGCCCGGACAGACGATCACGGTGGACGACCTGCACAACTCCACGCTGCACGTCTGGACACATCGCTGATACAACGGCGCGCCGTGCTTGCGGGGGCGATGATCAGCGGCCACGTTTGCCGCATCACAGACCACCCCACCCCGCGCTGCAATCAGGAGATGCTGATGTCCGTTGATGCCGTCGCCAGCGAAAGTCCCGTCGCGTTGCTGTTTCCGGAGCTGGCGGACGAACTGGCGATTACTCGCGCGCTCCTCTCGCTGGCGCCCGGCGACCAGTTCGACTGGGCGCCGCATCCGAAGTCGATGACACTAGGCACGTTGACGTCGCACATCGCGGGACTCCCGGCGCTGGGCACCGTAATCATCAGTGTCGATTCGCTCGAGTTCGACCGGGCCGCGTGGGTGCCGCAGCGACTGGTAGACACCGACGCAGTGCTCGCGCTGTTCGACGGTGAGTGCGCCAAGCTGCACGCCGCACTCGACACGCTCGACTGGGACAAGCTCAATGCCACCTGGCAGATGACGATGGGTGGCCAGGTGGCGCTCTCCGGCTTGCGACGTGTCCTGCTTCGCAAGATGGCGATCAACCATCTCGTGCATCATCGCGCGCAGTTGGGCGTGTACCTGCGCCTGTTGGAGATCAAGTTGCCTGGTTCCTACGGCCCCTCAGCGGACGCCTGAAACGACGGTCGTGGGCGCCGCCTTTCGCACGGCGTCCACGACCATGCCCGGTGTCAGCACGGCGGGCAGGATCGTCGCCTTTCCGCCTGTGCCAGCGGGATAGAGCACATAGAGCGGGACGCCACTGCGGCCGAAGCTGGCCAGTACGTTGGTGATCACGGAATCGCGCGAGGTCCAGTCGGCGCGCAGCAGTGCCACGTTGGCGCGGGTGAACGCATCGCCGACGGCGTCGGTGCGGAGCGCGACGCGTTCATTCACCTGGCACGAGAGACACCACGCCGCTGTGAAATCAACGAAGATCGGTCGCCCTTCCGCGCGAAGTTCGCTGACACGCTGTGGCGAATAGGGTTCCCATCCGCCAACGCCAGCCGCAATCGTCCGTGTGGATGCGTCACTGCTCACTGCTTCTGCCCGACTGCTGCTGACGATGCTGATCGCAACAGCGCCGAGCATCACAGCCGCTGCGACGACGCGTGTGCCGCGCCGATCCGATCGCACACCGCGACCCCAGAGCCAGGCGCCGAGCGCCAGCAGTATCATCGCCAGCAGGACGATCGCGAGCGCATCAATACCGGTCTGCTGCCCAAAGACCCAGAGCAACCAGACGACCGTCGCGTATAGCGGGAAGGCGAAGAACTGTTTCAGCGTCTCGAGCCACGGGCCGGGGCGTGGGAGAAAGCGCAGCAGCTGCGGCATTGACGCGAGCACGACGAATGGCAGGGCGAGGCCGAGTCCGAGCGCCGTGAAGACCAGGAGGCCGACCACGGCAGGCTGCACCAGTGCAAAGCCGAGGGCTGCGCCCATGAACGGCGCGGTGCAGGGGGCGGCCACGAGCACAGCGAGCACACCGGTCAGCAGCGAGTCGCTATAGCCACCACCGGCGCCGGCACCGCCCAGTCGTGTCAGCGTGAGTCCAATCTCGAACACGCCGCTGAGATTCAGGCCAAGGGCGAACATCAGGAGAGCGAGGGTGGCCACAACCGGTGGTGACTGCAACTGAAACCCCCAGCCGAGACTTTCGCCGCCGGCGCGCAATGCCATCAGCAGACCGGCGAGCAGCCAGAACGAGAGCAGCACACCAGCGCCGAACGCAAGACCATGCTTGCGGCCGCGGGCGGCGTCGCGGGTTCCTCCATGTTCGAGCAACGCCAGCACCTTCACCGACAAGACAGGGAAGACGCAGGGCATGAGGTTGAGCAGCAAGCCACCGATGAACGCGAACGCGATGGCGGCGACGAAGGTCATGTCGGCGCTGGGGTCGGGAATCGCTGATGCGTCCGTGATGGCAGGCGAACTCGTGACGCCGCCAACCTGTCGCGCGGATGTATCGGCCAGAAGCGCCATGGCACGTGTGCGCAACGCCTTCGGTACGTCAGTGCTTACCGGTGCCGAAATCACCCAACCACGTGTTGTCCTCGCCTGCACATCACCCGTCACGATGCCGCGTAGCCACGCTGCCGAGCCAACCGACTGCGCGCCACGCGGGAGGCCGAAGACGAGCGTATCGCCGGCACGCGCAAAGGTTTGTGCGTTGGCGTGCTCGATGACGTTGGCTGAGTCGACGAAGAAGTAGGGCTCGACGATTGACGGCAGGTCCGCGTTGCCGATGACGGCAAGGACGTAGCCGGTCGGTGTCGTCCAGCTCTTTGCCTGCCAGTTGCTGGCAACGGCAGGAATGGAACGGCGCGTGGTGGCGATCGCGTCGGTCCACTTGGTCGCAGGTCCAGCGGCCGCTGCGATCGGAACGTCGAGCGTGAAGGTGCCCGTGGCCGGAAGGCAGATATCGGCGCAGGCAAGCCAGTCGCCCTTGCCGCTGATCGTCAGCGTGCTGCCGATGGCCGCAGATGCAGGCACCTGCAACTCGGTGAGCACGAACACTTCATTTTCGTAGCCGTAACTCATCAGCGGCGCCTGTGGCGTCAGACGCGGCGTCGGAAACTCGAGTGGCCCCGCGGTGACGCCGGCGGGTAGCGTCCACTTCACCTTCAACGGCAGGCCGGCGTCGCCCGGGTTGATCCAGTAGGTATGCCACCCTGGATCGAGCGTCAATCGCACCGCGATGCTGACCTTCGCACCAGGCTGCACCGACGCGACGTCTGACACCAGGATCGCGTCGCTGTGCGGACTCAGGTCCCGCGGTGGCTGCTGCGCGTCGGCCATCGCTGCACGGCCCGCGAGCCCGAGACACATCGCGCTGGCAAACCCGACGAAACGACGGAGGCGGATTCGGAGTTGAGATACGGAATTCGTGCGGACGACGAGCATGGCGCGGCGCAGGGAGGAAATCGGGGCGTGGCGGGACAGTTAGCCAGATAGGCCGGAAACCGTTCCGCCTGCCGGTGAAAAGTCGCGGTTATCAATCCATTTGGCACCCCACGAGCGTAGCTGGCGGTCCGCTACTGCCTCCCTGCGCCGGTGCCGTTGCATGTCGAACGCTCTCCATTCCGCCCGATTCCCAGCGCTCTCCGCGCTTGCGGCACTGGCGTTGCTCCCACCGTTCCTGCTGGCGCAGACGCCAGCCCGGCGCACGCAACCCGACAGCGGGGGCTCGCGGCTCGACACGGTGCGCGTCTCCGGCCGGATCGCGAACCTGATCGGCACGGCTCGCAGCGCCTCCGAAGGACATGTCGGTTCGATCGAGCTGAAGGCGCGACCCCTCTCCCGCGAAGGTGAGCTGCTGGAGACGGTGCCGGGCGTGATCGTCACGCAGCATTCCGGTGAAGGCAAGGCGAACCAGTATTTCGTGCGCGGTTTCAACCTCGATCACGGCACGGACTTCCAGACCAAGGTTGACGGCATGCCGGTCAACCAGCCCACACACGCGCATGGCCAGGGCTACACCGACCTGAATTTCCTCATTCCGGAGTTCGTGCGCGCGCTCGACTACAAGCTGGGCGTGTCGCACGCCGAACTGGGCGACTTCGGCAGCGCTGGCGGCGCGGAGTTCTTTCTTGCGAAACGGTTCGACCAGCCGATTGCGTCCACCGAATTCGGTGCGAATGGCCTCGGTCGAGCGGTGCTCGGTGCCTCCACCAAAGTTGGCACTGGCGACCTGCTGTTCGGTGGCGAAGCGAAAGCGTACGACGGCCCGTGGCTTCGCCCAGAAGCGCTCCGGAAGTTCAGCGGCATGGCGCGATACACGGTGGATCGGGGCGCATCGCAACTCTCGATCCTCGCACTTGGCTACAACAATCGATGGAACTCGAGCGACCAGATTCCGTTGCGCGCTGTCAGTGATGGTGCGATCAGCCGTCTCGGACAGGTGGACAGCACCCTTGGCGGTAACACGGAGCGGTACAGCCTCTCCGCGACCTACCGGCGTGTGGGAAGCCGTTCGGTGCAGGAGTATCAGGCGTTCGGCATCCGATCGACGCTCGATCTCTTCTCCAACTTCACCTATTTCCTCGACGATCCGCAGCGCGGCGATCAGTTCGAGCAGGTGGACCGTCGCACGGTGTTAGGCGGCTCGGCGACACACCTGCAGGAGTTCGTGGTTCGCGGCGTGTCGCACCTGGTAAAGGCGGGAGTGCAGACACGCGCGGATTTCGTGGACGTGGGCCTGCATCGGACGGAGCGGCAGGCGCGTTTTGCGACGGTGCGGGTGGACGATGTCCGGGAAATCGGCACGGGCCTGTTCATCGAGAGCGCGTCGAAGTGGCAGCCGTGGTTTCGGAGTGTGCTCGGGGCGCGTGCGGATGGCTACCTGTTTGACGTCGATGGTGATCGCGCTGTGAACGCAGGTCGGAGGACGGCAGCGATCGTGAGCCCGAAAGCATCGTTCATCTTCACTCCCAGCACGAGTGCCGAGTTCTATCTGAGCGGAGGATTCGGCTTCCACAGCAACGATGCGCGCGGGACCACGATCACGGTCGATCCGGCGTCGGGCGATGCGGCGTCGCGGGTTGATCCGCTGGTGCGATCGCGTGGTGCCGAAATCGGGCTGCGTGTGGCGCCGGTGACTGGATTGCGAAGCACGTTCTCAGCATGGACTCTGACGCTCGACAGCGAATTGCTCTTTGTGGGTGACGCAGGGGCAACCGAGCCAACCAACGAGAGTCGGCGAACGGGCGTCACGCTCGCGAACTTCTACCGTCCCACCTCGTCACTCTCGATCGACGCTGATGTGTCGGTCGCCAAGGCACGTCTGGCGGGTGTGCCCACTGCCGAATCGCGGATTCCCGGTGCGCTGGAGAGTGTCATTGCAGGCGGGGTGACATGGAGCCCGCCACGCGGCGGATTCTTTGGCGCCCTGCGCCTGCGGCACTTCGGCGCTTACTCATTGATCGAGGACAACTCAGCGCGTGCGGCGGCCACCACGCTGCTGAATGCGGATGCCGGCCTGCGGCTGACTCGAGGGATTCGCCTGCAGGCCACGCTGCTCAACGTGCTCAACTCGCGGGCGTCGGATATCCAGTACTTCTACCAGTCGCGGCTGCAAGGCGAGCCCGGCAGTGGCGCTGGTGATGTGCATTTCCACCCGGTCGAGCCGCGGCAGTTACGGATCTCGCTGGGGTGGGCGAACTGATTACGAATTTCTACGGACGCGCTCGGCGGTATTGATCCGTAGCATTCGGGGTAGTGGGCCTCGACAGATATATCCCAATGCTACCAATTTCTGCAGATACCGCGCACGACGCGACCTGCGATTCGCCGGATCATGAACTTCGATCGACAGACTTCCCTGGTGGCCGTGATCGCGATCGCTGCGAGCGGCTCGTATTTTCGGCATGATGGACGCATGTGGGGAGAGGCAGGGCATCGCCTCACCGCACAGGCTGCCGCCGCCGCCCTCCCGCTCGAGATGCCGCAGTTTTTTCGCGATGCGGCACCGCAGCTCGCGTATCTCAATCCCGAGCCTGATCGCTGGCGTACGGGCGCCGAGCGTGCGCTCGACAGTGCGCTCGACGGTGCGACGGCGCCTGACCACTATCTCAACTATGAGCGCATCCCGGTCACGAGCCGAGCGGGCGCCATGGCGGCGAGGGATCGTTTTGCGTTCGCCGATACACTCCGCGCACACAACGTCGATCCGTCAAGCGCAGGTGCCTTGCCGTTTCGCATCCTCGAGCTGACGCAGCGGCTGCGCATCGATTTCCGCCAATGGCGTGCGGCGCCGAATGCGCAGGTCCGTGGCTGGATCGAGTCGCGCATCATCAATGACGCCGGGATCCTCGGACACTACGTCGCCGACGGTTCGAATCCGGCGCATACCTCGATTCACTTCAACGGCTGGGCGGGCGCCAATCCGAATGGCTATGCGAGCGACAATCGCTTTCATGGACGCTTCGAGTCGGCTTTCGTCCAGGCGAACGTGAAGCTCTCCGACATCTCAGTGCGCATCACGGCGGAGCCGCAGTTCTTCTCGTCATTGCGACCGGCGATCGTCGAATACTTCCTGCAGACGCACGCGCAGGTCGAACGCATGTACCAGCTCGACAAGGCCGCCCCATTCGATGCGTCGAACAGTACGCCGGCGAACAAGGAGTTCGCAGTGGCACGACTGGCGGCCGGCGCCACGATGCTGCGCGACCTGTGGTGGAGTGCGTGGCAGTCGAGTGCGGATGTGAGTGCAACGTCGCGGTAGCGGCGCACTGACGAGAAGGGGATCGAGGCGACCGATCAGTGCAGTGTCATCGGATTCCTGCAATCCGTGCACTGTCACCGGATTTCCAATCAGTGCACTGTCACCGGATTTCCGGCTCCCAGCAAACAGTGCACTGTCACCGGAGATAGCCCGGGAATCGCGGAATCAGTGCACTGTCACCGGATTTCAGGGAATGAGTGCACTGTCACCGGATTTCAGTCGATGGGTTTGAGGTTGGCGAGGATCGAGGCGCGGCGTGGTTCGAGGAAGGGGGCGAGGACGACTTTTTCGCCGAGTGTGGCCTCGTCTTCGTCGACGCCGAAGCCGGGGCCGTCGGTGGCGAGCTCGAAGAGCACGCCGTTGGGTTCGCGCAGGTAGAGCGACTTGAACCAGTAGCGATCAACCTGGCCACTGTTCGGGATGCCGATCGTGTTGAGCCGCTCGGACCAGGATTCGTAGCTGTCATCGGCGATGCGGAAGGCGACGTGATGCACGCCGCCGGCACCTGGTGCAGCGGGGGCGATGTCGGGTTGCACCGCGACGTGCAGTTCGGCCGATGGACCGCCGTCGCCCATGGCGTACACATGCACGGTGTGGCGTTCGTTGTCAGGGTGCGGGTATTCGCGCACCTGGCGCATCAGCAACGCGCGCTGCAAGAGCGCATCGGTGGGGCCGAGTACTGGGACGCTGATGGTGATGGGCCCAAGGCCTCGCACCTGCTGTGCAGCGGGCACTGTGCTTCGGTCCCACGGGAATGCCGGACCGACGCCACCATCGTCGATCAAGGTCAATCGCTGGCCTTCAGGATCCTCGAAATCGAGCAGCAGGCGACCGTCGCGTTCCACGATCGGGGCCGCTTTCACACCCTGTTCGGCGAAATACGTCGACCACCACTCGAGCGTGCTGGCACCGGCGACGCGGAGGGCAGTGCGTGTGATGGAACGAGTACCGCGCCGCTCCCGCGGCACACTCCAGTCGAAGAAGGTGATGTCGCTGCCGGGTGAGCCCTTGGCATCGGCATAGAACAAGTGGTAGGCGCTCACATCATCCTGGTTCACCGAGCGTTTCACAAGGCGCATGCCAAGTGTCCTGGTGTAGAACAGGTGATTCTCGCGGATCTGCGACGACACCGCGGTGAGGTGATGAATGCCGAGAAGTTCCATGTCGAGTGCTCTGATGTCGCGCCTGAAAGAGTGATGTCGGGCCGTGAATCGCTGCCCGGATGCTAACACATCAGCGGCGTGAGATGTTGCCTGACTGATCGGCTGATCAGCGGCCATGATGGCAGGGTCCGTACGGACCCATGAGGGATGGCGTTGGGGTTGCTTGCGTGCTCAACGACGAGCTGCGCCACGTGTTGCGAGGTCATGTTCCTGTCGACCTGACATGTCACGACGCCGAGCCGCGAGACGCAGCAGCACTTCGCTCGTACCGGAGAAGCCCGAATGCCAGTTCCTGATCGACGAACGACGCACGGCCCATTTCGCGAGTCATTGCGACTGTTGTTGCCGTTGCTGGCGGCGATCGCGTTGGTGGTCGTTGCGGTGGGCGTGGTCACGACACGCACCACGCGTGCCTGGTTCGAATCTGAACTGCACTCTCGTGCGGTACTGGCCGCGAGTAGTGTGCGGCAAGGTGTGCTCTCCGCCTACGCGGCTGGCGATGAGCGCCGGCTGACGATGCTGCTCGGTGACATCGTCCATAACGATGAGGTGATGTCGGCGGCGCTCTGCCGAACCGATGGCGTGATCATCACCCGCACGCCGACCTTTCCCGTCGATGGTGAGTGGTGTGATCGCGCACGTGTGCAGGTGGTGAAGTGGCGCGGCGAGAAGACCGGGACGCTGAGCGGTGTCGTGAAGTCTGCGGCCGAGGCGGCACCGTCGCACGTGAGCATCACGACGTTCGCCTCGGGCCTGACGCTCCCGGTGCGCCTGGTCCTGTTGCAGACGCTGGAGCCGGCGCTGGCGCGCGAGACGCTGGTACAGCGCTGGGCGATGCTGGTCTTTGGCATGCTGGCGGTCGCGTCGTCACTCCTGACCTTGCTCTCATCGCGCCTCACTCGGGGCGGCCTGATGCGACGCCTGACGGGTGCATTGCGGGGCGAGGGGCAGTGGTGGCGAGACGGTGAATCGCCGGTGCTGGACGATATCCGCGCGATGGCGCAGCGGCGTGCCGCTGCCGCCGTCGAGGAAGACCGCGACGGTCGCTGGACGCGGGCGCGGTTGCGCAAGGTGTTGCAGGAGCACGTGCGTGAGGAAAGCCTCGTGATCGTCGCCAATCGCGAACCCTACATTCACGACAGCACACCGGATGGTGTGGTCGTTCGGCACCCCGCGTCCGGTCTGGTAACCGCGCTGGAGCCGGTGATGCGTGCCTGTTCGGGTGTCTGGATCGCGCACGGCAGCGGATCGGCCGACCGCGCCTCTGCGGACGCGAAGGGGCGCTTGATGGTGCCGCCTGGTGAAGAGTCGTACCGCCTGCGCCGCGTCTGGATGTCGGAGCAGGAAGAACAGGGCTACTACTACGGCTTCGCCAACGAAGGGCTCTGGCCGGTCTGTCACCAGACGTATGCGCGTCCCATCTTCCGCAGCGGCGACTGGGAGCACTACAAGACCATCAACTCACGGTTTGCGGATGCCGTCGTTCAGGAGACGACCGAAGACGATCCGATCGTGCTGGTGCAGGACTATCACTTCGCCCTCGCGCCACGGATGATTCGTGAGCGACTGCCGCGCGCCACGATCATCACCTTCTGGCACATCCCGTGGCCCAACGCGGAGCGATTCAGCATCTGTCCCTGGCGGGAAGAGCTGGTTGACGGGCTGCTAGGGTCGAGCATCGTGGGCTTTCACACCCAATCGCACTGCAACCATTTCCTCGAGACGGTCGACACCTCGCTCGAGGCGCGGATCGATCGTGCCGACAATGCCGTCATTCGACAGGGCGCTCGCACACTGGTGCGCCCATATCCCATCTCCGTGGAGTGGCCGGTGCGCTGGACGGAATCGATTCCCGATGCGGTCGAGTGCCGCCGTTTGGTGTTCGAGGAGCTTGGGCTGCCTGAGGACACCGTACTGGCGGTCGGTGTCGATCGGCTCGACTACACCAAGGGCATCGAGGAGCGGATCGACGCGGTGGAGCGCCTGCTGGAACGTCGCCCATCGCTGGTGGGGCGATTCGTGTTCGCGCAGTTGGCCGCGCCGAGCCGTTCGGAGATTCCGCAGTACCAGCAGCTGCGCTTCGCGGTGGAATCGAGCGTGGAACGAATCAATGCCCGCTTCGGGACGGCGACGTACAAGCCGGTGGTCTTCCTGCGAGCCCATCACGAGCCGGAGCGCGTCTTCCGATTCTACCGTGCTGCCGATATGTGTTATGTCAGTAGCCTGCACGATGGCATGAACCTGGTGGCAAAGGAATTCGTGGCGGCCCGTGACGACGAACGCGGGGTATTGGTCCTGAGCAAGTTTGCCGGCGCCGCGAACGAGTTGGCGGATGCCCTGATCGTGAATCCGTACGATGTAGAAGAGGCGAGCTGCGCGATGGAACGCGCTGCACTGATGCCGCCGGCGGAGCAGGCGGAACGCATGCGGGCGATGCGGGCGGTGGTGGCCGAGCACAACGTGTACCGATGGGCGGGGCGCATGTTGCTCGATGCTGCACAGTTGCGGGTTCGCGCTCGTCGAACGCTGAATCTTTCCGGACTTGCGCTGCCGGTCAGTACTGGCGCCTGAGTCAGATCAATCCTGCAATCACTCCTGAGTGCCAAGCCGAAACATTCTCGCTGCTCGCAACATCGAACGACTTCGCGCCCTCGGCGCCAGCGGTGCATTGCTGGGGTTCGATTTCGACGGCACCCTGGCGCCGATGGGAACCGATCCGGCGGCGACCCGGATGCGCGTCGAAACCGCAGAGCTCTTGCGGAGCCTTGCGCACGCGGCGCCGGTGGCGGTGATCACCGGTCGCTCGGTGCACGATGTCTCGCCGCGGCTCGAGGGCATTCCCCTGCTGGCCGTCATCGGCAACCACGGCGCCGAGCCTTCGCCATTCGCCAAGCGTGCCGCGCGTGAAGTGGCGGCTTGGATGCCGCGCCTGACGGAAGTCGTCGCCGGCCTCGATGGTGTCGAAATCGAGAACAAGGTGCAGTCGGTGTCGGTGCACTACTGGCACGCTCCCGACCCCGGCGTGGCCATTGCTGCGATGGAAGTGCTGGCGCCCACGCTGCCACACAAGGTGACGCTGGTACAAGGCATCGGGCTCGTGAACCTGATTCCATCGGGTGCGCCTGACAAAGGTGATGCGCTCAAGCACCTGATCGAGCAGCACCAGTTGCCCGGGGCGCTCTTCGTCGGCGACGAGCTCACGGATGAAGCGGCGTTTCGAGTACTCGACGGCAGCGCCAGCCTTGGTGTGCGCGTCGGTCGATGGAAGGAATCTGCCGCAACCCACCACATCCCCACGCAGCTGGATGTCGATGCATTGCTGACGGAACTGCTGATCGGCCGGACACGACCACGCCGCGATGGGCGCGTCGCTGCAGGCTCTGCGGCGCTTGAGACCGAGAGAGCGTTGTAGTCGGTCGAGCTCGACGGCGACGGCGCGAACGAGGCCACCACCCGCTGCGAGCAGTGGCGATTGCACGGTGAACGCGGCGGCTATCGCGTACAGCGTCCGGATCGAAAATGCCGGTTCAGCGCTGATGGCGTAGATCGGTTCCCATGCATCCGGCTGGAATTTTGTCTTGAATCGTTCAAGGCCTCCGAAGTTGTAGAAGCGGCGTCCATGGACGCGAACGAGCTTGAGCACCGCGACCAGCCAGGCGGGATTCACATTGATTGGCGTGGCACCGCCTTCCCGGAGCGGCACGAGCCCCATCGTCACATACTCGGCGCCATCAGCCGCCACCGCGCGCATCATGGTGTCCAGCAGCGCCTCGATGGTGCCGTTGGGTGCACGCGCACTGCGGACGAACTGTTCCACGAGCCAGCCACGCCGTGCGGGCACGGGTGACGCGTTGATGAATCCAACGACGTCGCGCCCACGCTCGGCGACGAAGATCCGTCGCCCGGTGAGATCGTGCAGCGTGTGCGGTTCGACGAGGAAATGGAGTGTGGGCAGTCCGCGGGATCTGAGCCACTGGTCGAGGCAGAGACGCAGGCGGTCGTCGGCCGAGGCACGCTCGGGTGTCCATTCGCTGACCGTCACTCCCTTGTTGCGCGCACGGTGTGTCTGGCCGCGCAGGGACGCGCTGCGCTCGAGAATCTGCGGCCACCGTGCGGGGTGCCAGACCGGCTGCGCGCCAAGCACGACGGTCGAGTAACCCTCGCGATCGTGCAGGGCATCGAAGACGCGGCCCGCCGCGCCGAAGTAGCAGGCCTTGCAGCCGATGCTGGAAAGAAATCGCTCCCATTCATCCAGAACATCGGCCAGGCGCTCAGCATCGCAGATCGGTGCGCCGGCCACGAGGCAGACGCCGTGTGTGCGCACGTAGCCGATGACCGCGTCGCCGTCGGCTGCAAACCAGTGTTGCATGCCGTCGTTCACGACCTGATACGCCATCGCATTCCAGCCGTACTTCAATGCCAGTGCACGCGCTCGCGGAACATCCCGCTCGGTGGATGCGTCTCGCGTTCCGTGATCACGTTGGTGGCCCGAGGGCGGTTGGGTGAGCATGCACGAGGAAGGTAAATCGGCGTATCCTTGTGCCATGACTGAACCTGTGCAGCAACTTCGAATCGCGGTGCTTGGCGCCGGCTATGTGGGCCGTGCCTTCGCCACGGCTGCGCGTGACGTCGGCCACGCCGTCTGGGCCGTGCGCCGCAGTGGCGTAACGACGGACACTGGCGGTGTGACCTGGTTGCGCGGGGATATCGCGGCGGGGCAGGTCGATGGCCTGCCGTCGACGCTGGACGCGGTGGTGCTCACGGTGGCGCCATCACGCGGTGCGGACGCATACGACGATGTGTACCCGCCGGCCGCGATGGGAGCGCTGGCATTGGCGCGAGCGACTGGCGCGCAGTCGCTCCTCTATACGTCGAGTACGGGAGTATACGGCGGGCGCGACGGTGCGTGGGTGACTGAGGAGAGCCCGCGCCTCGGTGAGGGGAGCGGCAACGCGGCATTGATCGCTGCGGAAGACATCCTCCTCTCGTCAGGGCAGAGCGGGGTGACCGTGCTGCGCGTGGCAGGGATCTATGGCCCTGGGCGTGATCCTCGCGGGCGCATGCGCGATGCCGCCACGCTCCCTGAGCGCGGTCAGTATTGGACCAACCTCGCCCATCAGGCCGACATCGTGGCATCGCTGTTGCATATGCTGAAGGCCGATGGCGTGCCACGGGTGCTGAATGTGAGTGATGGTTCCCCTGCGCTCGCCGCGGACGTGTCACGCTGGTTGGTGGCATCCGCTGGTGGGAATCCGGACCAGCTGGTTTTTGCCAATGACCAGCAGCGAAGCCGGAACAACCAGCGGGTTTCTAACCGAGCTCTACTGGCGTCAGGCTGGTCCCCCCGCTATGCTTCTTTTCGTGAGGGGTTTGCGAAGGGGTTGTAGGTCGTCAGGCGTTCACCGAGAGCGCGGGACGACGACAAGCACCTGAAGTTGCAGTCCCGCACGGACATGTGCCTCGCTGTATGAGGCGCCTTGTCGGACGAGGATCAGACCTCGTCAGTCGAAGGCATGAACCACGGCTCCTGGCCACGGTTCATGTCTTTTTTCGTTTTGGGTCCGGAAATCCGAGCCCTGACGAAATGTCGTAGCACGTGATGTCGAGGTGGCAGCGCCGGCGCGCTCCGGGGAGCGAACGAGTTCCTCGTGAAAGCTGATGTTCATATATCCTTGCGCGGACACGCAATGGTGGGGCAGCATCGGGATTACCCGGTACTGCCCCACGTAGCGTTTCCGCCTCAGCGATTGCGGAATCGACGTCAGCGGCAACCTGTCAGCTGCGATGTGAGTGTCGCGACGGCGCGCGGGCGCATCGCGTGGCGCCGGCCAATCTGAGCCGGCGCCACGCGTGGTTGGAGGGCAGTGTGATCAGCGCGTCTTGCGCGTCGTCGCGCGAGCCTTCGTCTTCACGTCAGACTCGTCAACGTCGGCGTCATCATCGACGGCCTCCATGCCAGGTGCGGCGATGTTCACCTCCTCCTCGGCGATCGAGCTGAGGAGTACATCGGCCGCCTTCTCCTCCTCGAGCGTCTGCTCGAGCAGTTCGGCGATTTCGGAATGGCCCATCAGAGTCGCGAAGGCGAGGGTGCTCCCGTAGGCCGCGATCTCGTAGTGCTCGACGCGTTGTGCGGCTGCGATGATCCCGGCATCACGCACCGTGTCGTCGCCCTCTTCCTCGAGCATCTCGCTGCCTTCCTCGAGCAACCCCTCCATGCCCTTGCACTTGGTTCCACGCGGGCTGGAGCCGAGAATGCCGAAGATTTCGTCGAGTCGTGCCACGTGCTGCTGCGTTTGCTCGAGATGATCCTCGAAGGCCTTGCGGAGGCTGGGCGTGTTGGCGCCCTTGGCCATCTTCGGCAGCGCCTTCACCAACTGCGTTTCGGCGCTGTAGAGATCCTTCAATTCAGCAATCATCAGGTCGTGCATCGTTGCGAGCGCCATCGTGTCGATCCTCCATGCTGCGCCGCCTTCGCAGGCGCAGACTCTGCGCATCGCGTCGCGTACCGAGGTACCGACGAGGTGCGTGGTGTACGGACGGGATACCATGTGCATCCGCGTCCGAATTGCCGGGCTCGATGCCCGGAAACAAGAAGGCGCGAGTCGGCACCGGGGCACCGTTCGCGCCTTCATCTCTCGAGCCTTCGACTCGAGCGACAAGGAAACAGACGCGGCGGAACCGGATCTGTCGTCAATGGTGAGACCTGCTTCGGTCTCGTGTTTCAACGACGCGCGGTATATCAGGTCGGCGTCGTGTCTGTCACTGTTGGTATCGAGGAGAGTGCAAATACTGCGCCAGACGTTTGCGCGATCTAGCGTGTCATTCTGTAGAGATCGGCGTCTGCTGATGTCTCACCGCGACATTCTGCGGTGAGCAGGTCGGCCGCGATCGCACTGAACGTGATTCCATTGCCGCCGTAGCCGAGTGCGAAGAGCACGCCGGGGTACCGTTCATCGCGACCGATGTACGGCAGGCCATCTTTCGTCTCCGCAAAGGTGCCTGCCCATTCGAATGCCGTCTCGGTCTCGAGGTCGGGGAGCAGGCGCTGCAGCCGTTGCTCCAGCTTCTGCGTCTTGCCCGGTAGCAGGCGATCACGCCATGCGGCGTCGCGGAATGGCACATCCTCGCCGCCGATGATGATGCGGCGGTCACTGGTCGTGCGGAGGTAGCAGTAAGGCCGCGCGGACTCCCACACCAGACAGCGATCGTCCCACGGTCCGAAGCTCGGCAGGCGATGCGTCGCCAGGGCGTAGGTGCTGTGGAGTGTGCAGCGATCCTGCTTGAGGAACGCTGGCACATCGTATCCAGTGGCGCAGACGATGAGCTTGGCGTTGATCGTTTCACCGTTGGCGGTGAACAGGCGTACACCGGCACCCCGTTCCTCATACGCCGTCACACCGGTTTGCTCGTACCACCGCGCGCCGCGTCCCTGGGCGCGCTCCAGCAGCGCCCGGCACATTTGCAGGGCATCGATCTCGGCAGCCTGTGCGCTGCGGATGGCTCCGAAGGATGCGAAACCGTAGCGCGACTTCACCTCCTTCTTCGACCACCACTGCACTGGAATTCCGATGGCGGCACGGGCCACCGCTTCCTGCTCCAGCCGGTCGGCATCCTTTCGCGTCGAGGCGAGGTAGAGGCTCGATCGCGCCTGGAAGTCACATCCTCCAAGCTCGATGGCCAGCGTGCCGAGGGTCTCGACCGCCTTGGCGGACGCGACATAGGCGCGCGATGCCTGATCCTTGCCGATGTGCTCACCGAGGGCCAGCAACTCGATGTCGATTTCATACTGCAGCAGTGCGGTGCTGGCACTGGTGCTGCCGCCCCCCGATTCACGTCGGTCGAGCACGACGACGTCGAGGCCCGCCCGCGTCAGCGAGTCGGCGAGGAGCGCTCCGGTGATACCGGCACCGATGATCGCCACATCGCATGTCTCGGACGCGTTGAGCGCGGTGCGGCTTGGGCACACGCCATTCTTGACCAGCCAGAACGGCGTTCCCGAATGCAGGTTCATTGGAGCTTTCACGATGTTGTGCCTTGCTGGAATTGGTGCGCGGCCGCGCGCTCGATTGCGACGCGGACGTCGGAATGCTCGATCACTTGCCGGCGAGCCCAGAGTCGATCGTGTCGAGCGTGACATGGCCGCCACCTTGTGGCCGGCTACCGGTCGCCAGGGCCTTCACGAACTGAAGCCAGCGTACCGGCGCGCTGGGTGAATCCCAGTACTCGGCACTCATCGCCTCGACACGCACAAGGGTGAGGTCCGGGTCCGATGGGCCGCCGGGGAACCACGCCTTCATGGCCGGATTCCACAGCTCCTCGATCTTGGCTGCATCGTGACGGACGAATCCCTCGCCGCGAAGCACGACGTATCGCTGCTTGTCGGTGTCGGAAAAGGTGACATGGATCGTCGAGCGGTTGCGCAACTCCTTCACCATCGAGGACGAGCGCGATGTGGCGAACCAGAGGTCGCCATCGGCGGTGGCGTCCTGCGCATACATCGGTCGGCTGTGCAACTCGCCGTCGGCGGCAATGGTGGTTGCCATCGCGATTCGCATTCCGCTGATCAGTTCGCGCAGGCGAAGCTGTGCATCATCCTGCGGATCATGCTGTGCGTTAACGGCGGTGGCGTTGTTGTCTGACATATCTACCTCACTCGAAAGATTCTTCTGCGCTGACTTCGACACTGCGACGATATGCGCGCGTCGTGACACATCGCGCGACGTATGATGCCGGTGCACGAAGCGCGCCGGACAGGTGGTGACCGTTGGCATGGTTGATGCAAAATCCTGATGTGTCTGCGTGGTGCACGCGGGCGTTGGCATGACCTTTTCGCGCGGAGAAGGCGATCCGCGAGTTGGAGGCGATTCCTGACCGTCAGGTCAGTCGTCGCCTTTTTTGTGCGCGAATCTGGAGGCTGATTTCCCATGAAGACACGCATGATGCTCCCTGCGGCTGGCCTGGTCCTGGTCGCGATGCTGGCATACGCATGCTCGAACCGCGGTCGCGATGCCGAGTCGCGGACGGCGACGCCGGTGACGCGGTGACCTGATATTTCGCCGGGATTGTTGCGCAGGGCGCGAGAGGCGAGTCCGGAAGGACTTGGCTGCTTGCGCCGCGGAATCGCGCCCTATTACTTGTTTTCTGACCTGCCGGAAGAATTCTGAGCGGGTACACTTGGCGGACGAGACTTGGGCTCGTCAGTTGAAGGCGCGGGCGATTCCATCGCAATGGAGTCGCGCGCGCTTTTCATTTTCACGGCCAAGGGCGTTCTGCGTGCCTGGGCCGACGTGGAGCAGCCATGGCTGATGCAACAGTAAATGGGCAGTTCGCCGAGGAGCTCGCGGAGCTGCATGATGGCAGCATTTCGCTGTTCGTGACGCTGCCGGTGTTCCGGAGTTTGCTGGTGTCCAAGCAGCGCGCTGAGATCGTGGCTGGGTTCGAGGCCGCAATCGCCGAACATCTGGCGCACCTGGATGGTATTCTTGGTGACGTGCTCGTTCGGCGTGATCGGACCGATGGCGATCTCACTCGCACGCTGTTCCGGTCCCTGACGGCCTTGCGCGACCGTGCCGCGTCGGTGGCGCGTGATCAGGAGATCATCCGCGTGCTGCAGCAGGCGCAGGTGTTCCTGATGGGATCGTGCAGCTTTGCGCTCCGCTTCGCACGTCAGGCACATGTCGAGCGATCGGTGCATGTGCTGGAGGAGTCGCTGGCGCGGATCGGGTCACGGGCATTGCAGTTCGGCGCAGTGTCGTCCGCTCCTCTTGCCGAGTGGTCTGATGCAGTGGCGTAGCCCGCAGGGCCCGCGCGCTGTCCTTGTCGTAGATACCGGGAGCATCGCTGAACCGTCCAACCGTCCGGGAGATCGTGGCACGCGCCACCTCGTATCGTCCGAAGGTGCTCGTAGTGATGCGAGCCTTCGTGACGGCGAGTGCGTCGCGGTCGGTGGCGTTGCTACTGATCGCGACGGCCGCCGTGGCGCTGCTTGGCTGGGTGCTGGACGTCGCGTGGTTGATGCAGCCCTTCGACGCCTTCCCGCCGTTGCGCGTGATGCCGGCACTCGGGCTGCTGTTCGTTGGAGCCGGCCTGTATGCGTCACCGTTCCCTTCGCGGCAGCGGATCGCACAGGTCTGCGGAGTGATCGCGATCGTGCTGGGGACGATTGCCCTCCAGCACGCGCAGGGGATCGACTGGTTGTGGACGGCCCTGGCGCAGATTCCGTCGCCCGCGCACGCGAACTGGCACGGCGAAATGCCTGGGCAGGTAGCGTTATCGAGCGCGGTCTTCGTGACCCTTGGGGGTGTTGGTCTGCTCGCGATCGTGTCGCGTCGCCGGGGACTCTGGTCGTCGATCATTCTGTCGGCCTCTGGGGGGATCGTCATGCTCCTCGCCACGACAGTGATCGTCGGTCAGCTGATGGGTTTCCTGGATGGCTTGGAGTACGGGCCGTTGCTTGGGTCGTCGCTGCAGTCGACGGTCTGCGCGATCGTCTTCGCGACACATTTCAATGCGCTCGTCTGGACCAAGGAAGCGGGCTTCTCGCCGCCGCCTGCATGGCTTCCACTCTCGGTTGGGGCGGGGTCACTCGTCACAGTCCTCCTGCTTTGGCGCGCCCTTTTGCTGAGCGAGGACCGACTCCTCAGCCAGCAGACGCGAGTCGCCGCACGAGCCACACGCTCGGCGGTGATCCGCCAGCTGATGGTCGCGCAGCGTAGCCTGCAACGACAGGCGCGCTACAGCCAGGCGCCCGACGCGCGATGGAGCGCTGTGTCGGCGCAGATCGTGGATGACATCGGCGGGCTCGAGGCGATGGTGTGGACGGATCGTGAAGGCCAGCGGTTGGCGGCCAACAACGGCGCGCGCGGAGGAATGCTCGACACGATCGACGTCACTGTCCGACCGCTCGCGCCGCAGATTCGGGCGGACATCACGGGCAAGGCACGATTCATCCCATTGCACGGTGATCCTTCCCGTGCGCTGATGGTGATTCCGCGATGCGTTGCCACCGACTGCAGCGCTATATTCGTGGCCCTCGTCGATTCGAGGACGCTGCTCGGCACCGTGCTGGCCGACACAGTGCTCGGCTTCGAGATGGCGATCGGAAAGCAGGGCGCGTGGTTTCGCGCGTCGGCGCCGGCAGCAGCAGCCGGTGGTCTGCATCACCTGGTGCGCGAGGCGGTCATCCGCGGCGGGCCGGAATGGGAACTCGGCGTGTGGCCGTCGGCGCGCACCGCAGCCGTGACGCCCTCCAGCTTGAGTGATTTCGTGCTCCTGCTTGGGATCGCGGTGTCGGTGCTGCTGGCGATCGCACTGCGGCTGGCGCAATCAGTGTCGGAAACGGCACGTCGCGAGGAGCGCGCGGCACTCGATCGCGCGCTGCAGTCGACGACGGACGGATTGTGGGAGTGGGACCTGTTGAGTGGTGTCGTGACGCGATCACCGCAGCTCTGGGTGCGATTGGGGTATGGCAGTGGTGCCGCCTTGCGGCGGATGTCCGACTGGCTGGCACTGATTCATCCGCAGGATCGACCGGGGGTCGAGGCACGCATCGCGGATCATCTGGCTGGACGCGTGGATGCCTTCGACGCGCAGTACCGCGTGAAAAGCGCAGCGGGCCGATGGCACGATTTCCTCGATCGCGGACGGGTGGTGCTCTATTCGCCGGAGGGCACGCCGATGCGCCTGCTTGGCATGTTCGCTGACGTGACCGATCGTCGCCACGCCGAGGAATCCCTCCGGCAAGCGGAGACCATGAGCACCATGGGGCGGTTGGCCGCGCGGATCGCACACGAAATCAACAATCCGCTGGCCGGCATCCAGAGCGCATTCCTGTTGATCAAGGATGCGATTCCGGCGACCCACCCGCACGTGAAGTATGTGGGAGCGATCGAGCGTGAGGTGGAGCGGATCAGCCAGGTCACGCGCCAGCTGTATGAGACCTACCGTCCGGAGACCGAGTCGAGCTCCAACGCGCCGGTGCAGACGGTGGTGGGCGATGCGGTTGCCTTCCTGGAGCAGGTGAATCGCAACACCGGTGTTAGCATTGAGGTGGAGATGGGTGGCATCGCTGCGGTCGTGCGCCTGCCGAACACGATTCTTCGGCAATGTGTGTACAACCTGGTGCAGAACGCCATCGAGGCGTCGCCGCGCGGGTCGACGGTGTCGGTGCAGGGCTGGATCGACGGTCCCGACTTCGTGCTTCGCGTGAGCGACATGGGTCCGGGCGTGCCAAGTGAGTTGCGCGAGGAAATTTTCGACCCATTCGTCTCCACCAAGCCGTCGCAACTCTCGACCGGCGGCATGGGATTGGGGCTGTCGCTGGTCCGCCGCGCACTTGATGCAGCCGGTGGAAGCATTAACGTGGCCGATGCCGCCGGTGGTGGCGCGGAGTTCATCGCAAGGATTCCCCTTGCAGAGACATCAGTTCCTGGAGTGACAGCATGACGCGGGGCCGGATCCTGATTGCCGATGACGAGCCGACGTTCCTCGAATCCACCGCTGACCTGTTGCGTCGCGATGGGTACGAGTGCGAGACGGCGCTCGACGGTTCTCGCGCACTCGAGTTGATCGTGGATGAACAGTTCGACCTGTTGATCACCGATCTCGAGATGCCGGGAAACAGCGACCTCGCGCTGGTGCGACGGGTGGCCCAGGTGCGTGGCGGCTTGCCGGTAATCATCCTCACCGGTTTCCCCAGTGTTCGGTCGGCGGTGGCGAGCATCGAGCTGCCGGTGGCGGCGTACCTGACCAAGCCGGTGCAGTACTCCGAGCTGGCGGAGCGTGTCAACGCAGCCGTCACGCGCTTCCGGTCGTTCCGTTCGATGCAGGATGCGGAGTTGCGGCTGAACGACATGCGGCAGCGGTACGACCAGCTTGCCACACAGCGTGGCCCCGGTGCACCAAGTG
Organism: uncultured Gemmatimonadaceae bacterium; assembly: GCA_963740355.1. Classification (GTDB taxonomy): domain Bacteria; phylum Gemmatimonadota; class Gemmatimonadetes; order Gemmatimonadales; family Gemmatimonadaceae; genus JACMLX01. The sequence continues at coordinate 896,674 of CAVUDW010000003.1, read as the reverse complement.
CTGACACCTTCCTGTCGCTCGCGCTCCGCAATGTGATGGGATCGCTTACTGATCTCGAGCAGTTGGGACGTGCGCTGGCTGGTACACCAGTGGATGCGCACGCCTGCCAGATCATGAACTGCCCGCGTGGTTCGCAGCTGACTGCCGCGATTCAGCACACGGTCGAGGTGCTCGAGGAGACGAAGCACGCCTTCAAGTCGAAGCAACTGGCGGAGCTGCGTCAGCGTCTGGAGTTGCTGTTGCAATACAACTGAGTTCGGTTCTTTGCGCGCGACTCCTACGCGAGGCGCGAGCACGCATCTTGCACGTATAGAAGCTGTTGCACGACATACCCTGAGATCGTTCAGGGATCCTTGACGGATCGGGCTGAGGCCCAGTCAGTCGAAGGCGTGATCGAGTCCCCGTGCTGGGGTGCTCTGTCGCGCTTTTTTGATTTTTACCCCTTGCAAGGAGTCTCCTTGAACTGGGATACCATCGAAGGGAATTGGAAGGACGCCAAGGGCAAGCTGCGCGAGCAGTGGGGCAAGCTGACCGACGACGACATGGATGTCATCGCGGGCAAGCGTGACCAGCTCATCGGTGCGATCCAGAAGCGGTATGGCAAGGCAAAGGATGAGGTCGAGCAGGAATTGACCGAGTACGAGTCACGCCAGGCCGATCTCGATAAGTACCAGAACGACACGCATCAACACTGAACGGAGAGACACAAATGCTTCGCTGGGCTTTTTCATTCCTGGTACTGGCCCTCATCGCCGGCGTTTTCGGCTTTGGCGGTATCGCGTCTGCCTCGGCAGGCATTGCGAAGACGCTGTTCATGGTCTTCGTCGTCTTTGCCGTCATCGCGCTGCTGGTCGGGCTGGTGACCGGGCGCAAGATTTCCACATAGATCGTCCGGCGGCGCGTGGACTGGATTGTCGTGCGCCACGGTTGCACCTGCTGGTGAACACCGCTCGAGAAAACCGTCGGCCCAGAACCGTTGGTGAAACACCGAGTCACACACCGTCGCGATTACCGAGATCGCGTGCGGTGTGTGCTCTGTGGCGTCTGGGGCCCGCGGAGTTGTCTGCGCGTTGCTCGACGTGTTCGTGGCTCGACGTGGATGGATCGTGCAGCTTCCACGGTGGTGTCGCTGTGTTACGTCGAGGCGTCAGCGACGCTGCTTGCGACCATCAACTGCATGTTGTGCAATGACTCTTCGGCGAACCGGCGCTGCAGCCGCCGACCGACGAGACGGAAGCCGATACGATGAATCGGATTGGCGATGTGGCCGGTCTGCGAGAACGAGTGAATGCGAAAGGCGATCGCACCCGTTGCGAGCTGTTTGACGATTTCGAACGTGATTTCTCCTCGCTCGATATGACCGGCGAGCGTCTGGTAGCTGTAGCCCCACACCTGCTCGGGACCGGCAGCACCATCGCGCACCATGTCGATCACGCGACTGACCCTCACGGGCAATTCGAACGTCATCCAGAGGAAGGTCGCCGTCAGCAGCATCGCGCGACCGTCCAGTGGTGCGTCCGGATCGAATGTGCCACGAATCAGGCGTCGTGGCGGGAAGGCGTATCGTTCGAGGATGCTGCGCGCGGCAACGAATGGCCCTGCCGCCGCTGGTGGTCCAGGCAGTTCGGAGAGCAACGCGGCTTCGCGTGAGTCGACGTTCCAACCCGCCGCTGCGACGTAGCTGTCCCGCTTCGCCAGGTCGACGGTCGGCTCCATCGCAGCGATCGCCACCAGCCTCGCCAGCACACGATCGTCGAGCGTCACCTTGTCATTGAGAGTCACACGCTCAGGCGTCACGTGCGGCGGGCTCGGTGGTTGGCGCTGCGGATGGAATCTCCTCGGTCGTGATGCGAACCTGCGGTGTCTCGGTCGCGCCGGCCAGTGCGCTGAGGCGCTGGAGGAAGGTGATCCAGACTTCAGCCTGCACCTGCTTGCCGATCCGGAGCGTGGAGTACGCGGCGTGCACGACAGCATCCCGCGAACGCGCCCACGATTCGATCATCACCGTGACGGAACCGTCGAGTGCGTCGGAGTGCCTGCTGCTGAAGGTGATGTGCCCAGATTCAGGATGCCCGTCGAGTGTGACGAGGGTGAATGAGTCCGGTGTCAGTTCGGCGACGCGAACCCGGCCGTTCCACGGGCCCAGCATCGTGATGTCGTATTCATCGCCGACGCGAAAGATGGTCTCGGAGCCGGCGGTCTTCTCGAAGTTCGCGAGCGCCGATGGCGCGAGCTCGGTGATGTGTCGCTGCATCAGGCGCAGCATGTCGGCCGGGAGTAGCTGATGGAGTTCGAGTGTGATCTCGTATTGCCGATGCACCAGCGCTCCCGTGCCGCTCTCTGCGGTCTGGTGCGAACCGGCGGCGACCGCCTCGGGCGATGCGGGTGCGCGTGGTACGAACTGCGGCCTGCCAGGTGCGGACGGTGACGCCGCCGGAACGCGCCGGGCGCGCGGCTGCGCAAGGCGAGGTGCAGTAGTACGACGCCAGACGATCGCGAACAACCCAAGCGATCCGAGGGCGAGCAGGAGTGGTGCGGCAAGCGGAATCGAATCCCGCTGTTGGTGACGGACGTAGTGCATGATGCAACTCCCTGCTGGACGCGTGTTCTTGCTGGATCAACGAACAACGTATGCAACGTGCGGACCGTGCCGATGCCGGCAACGGTGCGTATACGCCAGCGGGGCCTTTCTTCTCGAGTGGAGTCAGACGATGAGCAAGCTGTTGCGTGGAGTCGCGGCCGGATATGGCGCGAAGAAGTTGGGCGGCGGCTGTTTCAGCACGGTGCTCATTTTCCTCGTGCTGTGGTGGGTGCTCGGCCACTTCCACATCTTCCAGTGAACAAAACGCCCGCGCTCCGACGTGATCGGAGTGCGGGCGGTGTTCGTGCGTCCGTGCGTTTGGGTCGTGCGTATGGTTCGTGGCCGCGCGCGTCAGTGGGACGCGCACGACCGCAGCGACCTCTGCGCCTCTACAACGTCTGCGGTGCGTCGTCAGCGCGAACCGAGCGCACGCCGCGAAGGGCACGCAACAGCAGGTAGCCCAGCGTGATCGGCAACACGATGAAAAGCACCACCTTGAGCAGCAGTGACACGGCCAGACCGAGCAGAATCAACGTCAGGATCGGGATGCCAAGCAGCGAGCCGGCAAGGATCGGGCGGAGTGCGAAGAGGCGGAGCAGGGCAGTCAGCATGACGACACCGATGTGAGGGGTTGATCGCTCTACGGAATGTCGGCTGCAGGAGTTTCTGCCACCATCCGCCTTTTGGCCAGCGCCCCGTCGCGGCTATCCGGCCGTCTGCAGCCCAGGCACCACGCCCGCCGTGACGAGGGTGTCCACGGTGTGGCCCAGCGTGGCGAACGCGTCGGACATGCCAACTGCGATTCTGTTCGCTTCCATCGGTCGGCCGATGGCTACCATGGCCGATCCGCTTCCGCTGAGCGTGGCGCCGAATGCCCCAGCGGCACGGGCCGCGCTCACGACTTCGTCGTAGCCCGGAATCAGGTGTCGTCTGTAGGGCACGTGCAGGACGTCATCCAGTGCGCGCGCCAGCAAGTCTGCGTCGCCCGTGGCCAGGCCATGTACCAGGGCCGCACTACGCTGCACGGCGCTGACGGCGTCGCCGAATGACACATGTGACGGCAGGACGGCACGCGCGGCGGCCGTCGTCACCTCGAATGGTGGCACCGCGAAAACGAACGCCAGCGACTCGTGCACCGTCAGCGACGAGAATGCGTAGGTCGCGGGCGAAGTCGGGGTCGCGTCGTCACGTGCGACCCCCAGCATCGCGCCGCCAAAGGCAGCTGGTGCGGCGTTGTCCGGATGCCCCTCGATCTGTGACACCAGCGTCGCGACGCCGTCACGGCCGAGTGCCAACTGCAGCGCTGCATCCGCCAGCGCGGCGCCAGCCACCAGCGCTGCGGCGGATGAGCCGAGCCCACGTGCCACCGGGATCGTACTGGTGACATCGAAGGCCACGCCCGGCGGGATGGCGATGCCGGCACGTTCACAGGCGGCCACGAAACCTTCGTACACCAGGTCCTGCAGCGGATCGCACTGGAGCGATGCGAGCAAGCCGCCGCGCGCCATGGTGACCCCCGGCCGCGAAGGGTCGAGCACGACAGTCGCCTGCAACCAGCGATCGACCGCCATGCCAACGCAGTCGAATCCACCACCGAGATTCGATGTGCTGGCCGGAACGCGCACCGACGCACGACGAACGATCACATCGACTCCGGTGTGCCGCGCAGCACCCGCTCCATGTCGGCGAGCGTCGCCTCGATCTCGATGCTGCGGTTGGCGAACGGTGGTGGCGGTTCCATTTCACGATGATAGGCGAGCATCACTTCGGGATCCTTGAGCATGTGACCGGTGAGCAGCGCCACCACGCGATCACTTGGCTTGATGATGCCATCGCGCACGAGAGCGCGTGTGCCCGCCACCGAGGCGGCGCTGGCAGGTTCGCAGCCCACACCGCTGGCGTCGACGATCGCCTTCGCCTCGAGAATTTCGGCATCCGACACTGACAACACGACGCCGTCCGTCTCCTGGATGGCCCGCACCGCGCGATCATAACTGGCGGGATCACCGATGCGAATTGCGGTCGCGATGGTTTCCGCGCGCACGACGTGACGCGTGGCGAAGCCTTCCCGAAAGCTGGCGGCGAACGGTGCGCTGCCCGCAGCCTGGACACAGGCGAGACGCGGAACGCGAGTGATCAGCCCGAGTCGCATGGCATCACGCAATGCGGCGCCGAATGCCGAGGTATTGCCGAGATTCCCCGCCGGTAACACCAGCCAGTCGGGTGAGTGCCACTGCAACTGCTGCAGCAGGTCGTAGATGATGGTCTTCTGCCCTTCCAGCCGCCACGGGTTGATCGAGTTCGCGAGATAGACCCCCAGCTGCTCGGACGATTCGCGCGCCAGGCGCAGGCAGTCATCGAAGTCACCGCGCACCAGCAGTGTCTGGGCACCATACGCGATCGTCTGTGACAACTTGCCCAGTGCGACCTTGCCCTGCGGCACCAGCACGAGTCCGCGCAAGCCGGCCAGTGCGGCATACGACGCCAGGGCGGAGGAGGTATTGCCGGTGGATGCGCACGCCACGGCGGAGGCGCTGATGCGCTTGGCCTGCGTGATTGCGACCGTCATGCCACGATCCTTGAACGAACCGGTCGGGTTGTGGCCTTCGTGCTTCAACAGCAGGTCGTCCACCCCAGCCCAGGCGGCAACACGCGGACGCGCGAACAGGGGCGTGTTGCCTTCACCCTGTGTCACCAGTTCGGCATCGGTGACGCCGGGCATGATCAACTCTCGAAAGCGCCAGACACCGGAGTTGCCCGGCCCAGTGCCCTGCGGTGAGCGCGCCGGCGTCAGTCGTGCGTCGAAAAATTCTCGCAGCGCGCTGGCGCAGGTGGGCGGCTGCGGATGCTCGAGGTGCAGCAGCCCACAACACGCAGCGCATTCCACGCGAGCATCTCGCGCGGTGTACCGCGTGCCGCAGCCATCACAAACCTGTTCGCTGGCACTCATCGCTGTTCAGCGAGCGTCAGCACATCGGTGAAGACACCGGCGGCGGTGACGCCAGCCCCAGCACCTGGTCCGGTGATGACAAGTGGATTCGTCTTGTACCGGGTGGTCGTGAATGCAAAGAGATTGTCGGTGCCACCGAGGGCGCCAAGCGGGCTGCTGGCGTCGACGGCCACCACACCCACGCGCACCATCTTGCTGGTGACGATGATGCGATAGCGCAGGACTTCACCACGCGCCTGTGCATCACCCACGCGTCGGGCCCAGTCGGCATCCACTTCACTGGCGCGAGCGAGGAACTCCGCCAGCGGCAGCTTGCGCAGCGGCACCGGCACCAGCGATTCGACCTTGATGTCCTGAAGCTCGCTGGTGTAGCCCAGCAGCCGACCGAGGATGAGCGCCTTGCGAGCCACGTCCATGCCCGACAAGTCGTCGCGCGGATCAGGTTCGGTGTAGCCCTTCGCCATCGCCGATTGCAGCGCGACGGAGAACCTGGTGCCGCGTGACATCTCGCTGAAGAGGAAGCCCAATGTGCCGGATGGGCAGCCCTCGATCTGCAGGATCTTGTCGCCCGATGCCGCCAGCTTGTTGATGGTGTCGATCACCGGGAGACCGGCGCCGACGGTGGCCTCGTGCAGCATCTTCCGGCCGCGCGACGCCGCCAGCTTCGCCAATCCCTTGCCGTTGCGGCCACTGGTGACGAGCGGGCGCTTGTTGGCGAGTACCAGGTCCATGCCGGCGTTGATCGCGACTTCGAGCGTCGGTGATGTCTCGGATGCGGTGACGTCGACGAGGATCGGTCGCTCGAGTGCGTGCGTCGCAATGGCACGCAGTGCGGCTTCGTCACTGGCGCGGATTCCCTCGGCCTGCCCAGCCAGCGTCTTGCCTGCCGCCTTCGCCTCGGCCAGTGCGGTGAGCTTCTTCGGTGTCAGGCCGCGAGGATCGAAGACGTACCCGCTGCGATCGATCACGGCGACCACCCGCACCGGAGCCGTGAGGCGTCCTCCCTCTGGCGTGCGCCGTTGTGCCAGTTGCAGCGCCAGTTCACGACCGATGAGGCCGAAGCCGAGCACGATCACGTCGGCATGCTGGCGCGCACCGGCGTCACCGCCGCCGATCTTGTCGAGCCGGAAGGCCGCATGCACGGCGCGCTGTGCGACGGCCGCGGCACTCTCGTCGATCACGACCGAAATGTTCATCTCGGATGCACCCTGCGCAATCGCCACCACGTTGATGCGGCTCTGGGCGAGGGCATCGAAGAGGCGCGCTGAGACGCCGGGGGTGCCGGCCATGCCGAGGCCGACGATTGCCAGTGTCGCGACTTTTCGTCTCACATCGATACCATCGATGTCGCGTCGTGCGATCTCGGCTGCGAAGACCTCCTTCCAGCGCGCCATCACCGCCGTGGCGAGCGGGCCAGGCACTGCGATGCACAAGGAGTGTTCGGACGAGGCCATCGAGATCAGCGACACCGAGATGCTCATCTGCTCGAGTGCTCCCAGTGCGCGCGCCGCGACGCCCGGGAGTCCGGCCATCCCGTTGCCGACGATCGTGACCAGTGCCTGATCCGAGATCACGGCCAGCGCCTTCACAGGCAGTGCCGGCATCCCTCGCTTCTTCACCCCGGCGGTGACGAATGATGAGATCTCCGTGCCCATCGCCTTGGGGTCTGCCAAGGGCCGCAAATAGAGCCGCGTGGAAACGGGGAGACCGATCAGCGCCCGAGGATGGAGGATCTTTGCGCCGTGATACGCCAGCTCCGACGCTTCGCGCACATGCAGCGATGGAATCAGTCGTGCGTCGGGCACGACGCGTGGATCGGCCGTCAACAGGCCGGGGACGTCCTTCCAGAGCATCACGGTGCTGGCGTGCAGCACGCGCGCCATCAGCGTGGCGGTGACGTCCGTGCCGCCGCGGCCAAGCGTGACGACCGCCCCCTTCTTCCCGCGACCGTAGAAGCCAGGGATGACGGGAATGATGCCCTTCCTGAGCCGGGGCACGATCAACTTGGCGGCGGCCGCCGTCGTCTTCGCGATGTCAGGTGCGGCGCTGCCGGCGATGCCGTCGGTGAAGACCAGCTTGGCGGCGTCGATGCTGGTGGCGTGCAGGTGCTGCTGTTCGAGGGCCGAGACGAAAAGGGTGGCCGCCAGCACCTCGCCGCGCGACATCACGAAGTCGAGCTGCACCGCGTCGAGCGAGCCGCTTCGCCGGCGGGTGCAGACCTTGGTCAATTCCGCGAACACCGTGGCGATCGACGCCGAGAGGGTGGCGCGGGCCACCGGATCGCTGGTGAGCCCGTTGGCGACGGCGCGATGCCGACTTTCGAGGGTGGCCAGGGTGGCGCGTGCCTTCGGAGCCGCTGCCGTCGCGGCTACACCGAGCGCATCCGTGACACCGCGCATGGCGGAGACGACGATGACTGGGCGATCGCCGCCGTGCGACGCGACGATTTCAGCCGCGTGTCGGAAGGCGGCGAGGTCAGCAAGAGCAGCACCGCCGAACTTGTGGACGGTGATCGTGGGTTGCGGCATGTGGCAAACAGGTCAGGAGACGGGGCAGGGCTCCCGCAAGATGACTGATCCGGACCCGAAGATCGACCCATGACATGTCAGCTTGGCATCCCGCACCGACCTGTCATAGCGGGATCGTCACTCCTGCAGCGGGATTTCCTTCGTTGCCTGTTCGAGGGCGTCGAGCACACGACCATCGAGCTTGTGGTCGCGATCCCGCTCGAGGATCGCGAGTGCCGCCTCGATCGGCATGCCCGCGCGATAAGGGCGATCGGCGGTCAGCGCCTCGAAGATGTCGGCCACCACGAGGATGCGTGCCTGGAGGTCGAGCCCCTCGGCCGGCACCTTCCAGGGATACCCTGAGCCATCGAGCTTTTCGTGATGCAGTGACGCCATCTTCGCAAAGTCCGAGAAGACACGGACTCGTCGCAGAATCTCCCACGTGTGGATCGGGTGCGCCTGCATCAGCGTCCGTTCTTCGTCGAAGAGTGGTCCGTTCTTGTCGAGAATGGTGTTCGACACACCGAGCTTGCCGACGTCGTGCAGCAGTCCGGCGCGCGAGAGTCGCGTGAGGTCCTTTTCATCGGTGTAGAACTTCGAACCCACGGCGCGTGCCCACCGCGACACGTTGGTGCTGTGGCGATAGGTGAAGGGTGACTTGGCGTCGACGATGTCCGCGAATGACTGCGCCACGAGATCGAGGCCACTGTTGTTCACGACCCGCTGCGGGTCGGCGGGTTCAAGCGCCGTGACCTCGATTTCCGGCGCCGACTCACGAAGCCAGTCCCACCAGTCCTTGTCCTTCTGCCACTTGAGGACGAGATCGGCGAGTTGGGGATCGAACCAGGTCTTGCGGCGATCCTTGACCATTCGCATGGTGCCCTGAATGCCTTGCGCACCAACGAAAATGTCCATCGTCTGCGCGAGGTTTGCGATGCGCGACAGCAGGGGAATGGCCTTCTCGCGCAGGCCTTGCGGGTGACCGAGGCCATTCCAGTGTTCGTCCAGCGAACGAATCGCGTCACAGGTCGCTTCCGGGAAGCCCATCTGCCGTGCGATGTTCGCGCCGCGTTCACAGCGAATGGCGATCAACTCGCGAGTGACGCCACCGCCGCGCGCGATACCCATGAAGTGCGAGATGCGGCTCCGCAGACCATTGCCACCACCCGCGTTGCGAAACGTCTCGATGGCGAGCCGGATGCGCTTGTTGGCATCGATGATCTTCATCCGCGGCTTCACCGCGTGGTCATCAGATCCGAAGAGGGCGGTGATACGTGCCGCGTTGCTGGAACACCCGGCGTCCTTCAGCAGCATCGCGTAGTAGAGCGCCGTGCGATCTGCGGCGCCCAGCCCGATGCTGTCGGCGATGCGCATGGCGATCATGCAACTGCGCAACGTATGACCGGCAGGAGCACCTTCGGTGAGGTCGAGCGCGTGCGAGAGCGCGGCCAGCAACTCGGCAATCGGAATCGCCGACGCGTCAGCCTGTTGAATGGGCTGAAAAACCGGCGTGGTGGGGCGTGCGGTTGGAGCTGTTGTCCGGACTTGGATGGTCATCTGGTGGACGTCTGGTGGTCGCATGGGCGCGGCGGCCCTCGGCTTCGAGTGTCGGCGCGTTTGCGGCTAAGCCAAGGACGACCGAGCCCTGCGATTCCGCACACCTCTTCCGGGGTGCATTCTTCCCCCGGCGCCTGCTCCCACGGTCGCCTCCGCTCCCCGGCACGCCGTCGGCGGGCACGCGACTCTCGCCCCGTCCTGATGTCTCACGCCCTGCTGGTCGGCCGGTTCCTGCCGGTGCACCGCGGTCACCTGGCGCTGTTCGACGCCGCCCGTGCGCGTTGCACCCGCACCACCATCGTGCTGGAGCGACGCTGGGACGACCCGATTCCCTGGGATGTCCGCTGGCGCTGGCTGGTGGAGAGCTGCCCGTGGGCGCGGGTGGTGGTGCCGGAAGCGGCGATGCCGCCGCGGCCAGGCGAGGATCAGGGCTCAGCGGCGGAGTGGATCGCGGCGCTCGATACGCTCGCGCCGGAGGTGACACATGTCTTCGCAGGCGATCCGGATCAGTACGGGATCGCGGCTGGCCTGGGGGCGGAGTTCGTGCACGTCGATCGCAACCACGACGATGTCCACGGCAGCAAGATTCGCGAGAATCCGTGGCAGCATTGGGATTTGCTGGCACCGGCTGCGCGACCGTGGTTCGTGCGCACGGTGGCGCTGGTGGGTGGCGAAAGCGTCGGCAAGTCCACGCTCTCGGAGCAGATCGCGCACGCCTACGACACCGCCTGGGTCGACGAATACGGTCGCACGTACACGACCGGCGTCCCGCATCATCATTGGACCGAGCTAGATGCGGTGCTGGTGACCGATGGCCAACAGGTGCTGATCCGTGACGCCCAGCGCCGCGCGCGCGGCCTCTGTGTCACGGACACCGAAGCGATCGTGACCGCGATCTGGACCGAATGGCTTCGACAGCCGGTGCCCGCGCATGTGTGGGAAGTCGCGGCGCGGCAGCCGATCGATCTCTACCTGCTGTGCGATCCCGATATTGCGTGGGTCGCCGACGGCGTGCGGGTGATGTCCAGCGATCGTGACTGGTTCCACGCTCGCCTCATGTTCCACCTCGAGCGCCTGGGCAAGCCGTGGGTCCGTATCAGCGGGGCAGGGCCGGCGCGCCTCGCCAATGCCACAGCCGCCATCGAAGCGGCCTGCGTGCAGTGGTGGCACGACCTGCGCGCCTACCGACGCGAGAAGCCAGGCAGCGGCGTGGGATTCTAGAGGGATTTTTGACGGCTCTAAACGGCTTCTCCCACTGGCCGTCTGAGCGACGGTATGCGCCGGGGCGGAGCCACTCACTCGGAGATCCAATCGCTCGCGGCGGACGTTTCTCGAGCGTGGGTGACGGGACCGGCGTGGCGTCGTTCCCTCCGGCACCCGTGCCGACCGTAGATTCTGACGTTCGGATTCTCCCGCATTTTCAGGCCAGATGAACGACTCACCGCGCGACTCGGAATTTGATGCGATGGTCCTCGCCGCGCTGCCACACGTGGTGCGGTTCGCGCGATCGCTGGCGCATGACGAGGCACTGGCCGACGACCTGGTGCAGGAGACGTACCTCCGCGCGTACCGTGCGTGGGACACGTTCAAGGTCGGGCACGATGCGCGTCGCTGGCTGTTCACGATCTGTCGCAACGTGTTCCTGCGGCAGCGGGAACGCGAAGCACGGGTCGTCGATACCTCGGGAGAGGATGCCGACCTCGAGTCGTTGGCCGCGAGCATGGAGCATGGCGAGGCGGATCGGAGCGGATTGGCGGAAATCGTCGACCGCATCGAGGTGGGGCCCGCCATTCGCAAGGCGCTCGATGCCGTGCCAGAGGTCTATCGTACGGCCGTCATTCTCGTCGACGTGGAAGGCGAGTCGTACGAGACGGCCGCCGAGGTGCTGGGTGTGCCCGTAGGGACGGTGCGTTCGCGGCTCTTTCGCGCGCGTCGTCTGCTGCAGAAGTCGTTGTACACGTACGCCGTCGACGCGGGCATCGTCCGCGACACCGCGCCACCAGTCCTGGGAGTCGAGTGATGCAAAACAGTGAGCGCGAGGGGCCCGCACTGATCGAATGCGAGACCGCTGCGCGTGCGCTTTATGACTTCCTTGATGGTCGCCTGCCGGAGGAGACCATGGAGGCGGTGCAGCATCATGTCGACACCTGCCGGAACTGCGCGTCCCATTTCACGTTCGCCCGGCGAGTCCTCGAGCAGATCCCGGCGGCGTTGCCGCTGTCCGGCGAAGCCCACGCATTGCGCGCCAGGATCGTGGCATCGTTGAAGGCCGAGGGCTACACCGGCGCTGGTTGAGTGGGCACGAAGGAGACGGGATGCGCCACACCGGATTCGGCAGGCGCATCGCGTCGGATGCCAGGCGGCACGAGTTTGTAGAGCACGGGGGTGACGAGTCGGCTCAGCAGCAGTGACGAGATGAGCCCGCCGATGATCACGATCGCGAGCGGTGAATAGAGACTCGACCCCTGCAACGCCAACGGCAGCAAGCCGCCGATAGCCGTCGCTGTGGTGAGCACGATCGGCAGGAAGCGCACGCGACCGGCTTCCTCGATGGCGTGATCGAGATCGGCGCCGCCCTCTCGAAGCTGGTTGGTGTAGTCCACCAGCAGCAACGAATTCTTGATCTCGATGCCGATCAGCGCCACGAAGCCGATCATTGCCGTGAAGCTGAGCGTGTAGCCGCTGATGAACAGCCCGACCATGCCGCCGATGACGCCGAGCGGAATCACCGAGGCGACGATCAGCATGCTCTTGAAGGTCTTGAACTCGAGGATCAGCACCATCAGGATGCCGAACGTGGCGAGCAGGATCGCCCCGCCGAATCCGCCGAAGCTCTCCTGGCGACTTTCGATCTCGCCCGCGGCGGCCCAGCGGTAGCCGTCGGGCAACTGCCACGACTTCAGCGAGTCCATCGCCGTCGTGGTCAGTCGATCGGTATTGAAGCCGGTGCGCACCTGGCCCGTCACCGTCACACTGCGCTCGGTGTCGAAGTGCTGGATGCGCGGCAGCGCACTCTCGAGCGTCAGCGTGGACACCTGGCCAAGCGGCACCTGTGCGCCGTTCTGCGACGGGACATAGAGCTGGCTCAGCGCCGCCGGCGTCGCACGTCCGCTGCGCGCCAGTCGTGCGGTGACGTCGTATGCCTCGCCGTCGACATCCTGGATGCGGCCTGCCGGCACACCTGCCAAGCCAAGGCGGACGACGCGATCGATATCCACCACCTGAACGCCGAGCAGGCCCGCGCGCGCACGATCGATGCCGACGCGGACGTTGGTGCGGCGCGTGCCCAGCGGGTTGTCGACATCGCGCGTGCCTGGAATCGAGGCCAGCACGCGCTCGAATCGGCCGGCCAGGCTGCGGAGCGAATCGAGATTCGGCCCGATGAAGCGAATCGCAATCGGGGCCTCGAGCGGCGGTCCGTTTTCATACTCACGCACTGCAATCCGACCATCGGGATAGGCATCGAAGATCGTGCGCAGCGTATCGAGCAGCTGCGGCGTGTGCTTGGGATCGAACGCCTTCACTCGCGCCACGATCTCGGCGAAGTTCGTCTGGTCGTTGGCCGGCTGCACGTTGTAGTAGACGAACGGATTGCCATGGCCCACGTTGCTCAGGACATGCTCCACGGCGGGCCGCGCCATCAGCGTGCGCTCGACGAAGCGTACGGCACTGTCGGTCTGCGCGAGCGTGGCGTCGTCAGGCATCTGCACGGTGATTCGGAACTGCGGGATACCGGCCTTGGGGAAGAGCGAGAAGCCGATCAAGGGCACGAGGCCGATGGCACCGACGAACAATGCCGCCGCCAGCGCCAGGGTGCGGCGGGGATGCAGCAGTGCACGGTGGAGGAGCGGCGTATAGCTCTTCTCGATCACCCGCTGGAGCCACTGCAACACCCGGTTCCCATGCTCGTCGCTGGTGCGTGGCATCACTGCGCTGGCGAGGAAGGGAATGATCGCCAGCGAGACGACCAGTGAGGCCAGGATCGTTGCAATCACCGCCGCAGGCAGCGACCGGATGTAATCGCCCGGACCGCCGGGGAGCAGCATCAGCGGCACGAAGGCGAAGATCAGCGTGCCGGTGGCACCGAGAATCGCCGGCGTGATCTGGCGTGTGCCGGCGATTGCAGCGTCCTGTCGCGACATGCCACCGCGCAGGAACCGTGAGATGTTCTCCACCACCACGATCGAGTCGTCCACGAGGAGCCCGAGCGCGATCACGAAACCGACGATGGTGAGCTGGTTGAGCGTGAAGCCGAAGTTTTGCAGCAACACAGTACCGACGGCCAGGGAGAGCGGTATCGACACCATCACGACGCCGGCGGCACGGAGGCCGAGCGGCAGCAGGGTGATCAGCACCAGCGAAATTGCGATCCCGAAGTCTTCCACCAGCCGACCCAAGCGACTCTTCACATTCTGGCTCTGGTCGAACGCGGTTTCGAGTGTGATGCCGGCAGGCAATTCCGACTCGAACTGCCGTACCGCCTCCGCGACCTTCGGCTGCACATCGGTGATGTTGGCGCCATCGCGCATGCTGGCGGCGATGAAGACGGCGCGCTGCCCATCGTGTCGTGTGATGTGTGTCGCATCGGCGTAGCCCCACTGCACGGTGGCGACATCACGCAGGCGCACGACCGCGCTGCCCGATGCGCCGACCACCGTGTTCCGCACCTGGTCGAGCGACGTGAACGAGCCACTCGTGTTCACGACGAACTGCTTTCGGCTGACGTTCACCGTGCCACCAGGGACGTTCGCGCTCTCGCTGCCCAGCGCGCCGAGGACGGCGTTCAATGGCAGGTGCAGCGCGCTCAGGCGGCCGAGGTCGAGTGACACCTGCACTTCGCGTACTGGTGCGCCGACCCGCGTCACCTTCCGGATGCCGGGCACGGCAGCGAGGCGATCCTTGAGCGCCCGGCTGCGTGCATCGAGCGCGGCGTAGGGTGCCGTCGGCGAGACGAGCGCATACTGCAGGATGTTCACATCGCCGGTGTTGTTGCTGATCACGTCGAGCAACGCCAGCTCCGGCGGCAGCGTGGCGCGCAACTGGTTCACTTCTCGCAGGACATCGTCCTTCTTCCGGCTCGGTACGGAACCGGTGTTGAACTCGATGAACACGACGCCGAGGCCATCGGTGATCTGGGTCGCGATCTTCTTGATGTCGGACAGCTCCTTCAGTCGCTTCTCGATCGGGTTGATCACCAGCTGTTCGACATCGCCAGGCGCGGCACCGGGATAGACCGCCACCACGGTAAAGCCGGGGAAGTCGATCAGTGGATCTTCAGCGCGTGGGATCGTGATGAACGCCTGGACGCCGGCGGCCAGCAACGCGATCAGAAGCACGATGGTGAGTTGTGCGTTGCGAACGAAGTAGTCGATGAGCTTCACTGGCCGACCCTCCACTGTGGTGCGGCGTCGGCGGCCAGTCGCGCTGCGGGTGTGGTGATGACGCGCACCGCACTGCCATCGACGAGTCGAGTCATCCCGGCGATCACGACCTGTTCGCTGCCGTCGAGCCCTGTCAGCACCTGCACCTGTGCCGTGCGCAGCGCTTCGGCGACATCGGCAAGCTTCACGGTGCGCCGCGAGACGGACGAGCCGTTGTCCCGGAGCACGAAGACGGCCGCCGAATCAGCGTCAGCGTCCACCAGCGCATCCAGCGGCACCATCACTCGCGCAGTTCGTGACGGTGCGGTTTCAGCGTGCGGATGGATCGTCACATGTGCCACCAGCCCGCTCGGCAGGGTGCTGGCGGATTCGGCGAGTGTGAATTCGATCGCATAGTCGCCGCTACCGGCAGTCGCGGCGGCGGCGCGCTGTGTCACCCGCGCCATGAAGGACCGGTCCGGCATGGCATCGAATGTCACGGTGGCGGTGTCGCCGATGCGCACACGAACCGCATCGCGATCGGGAAGACCAACCCGCACCACCATGCCGCGGCCGTTGCGACGCACCACCAGCACCTGGCGCCCCGGTTCGACCACCTGCCCGGGTTCAACCTGGCGCGAGAGTACGACCCCGTCGCCCGGCGCGCGAATCACGGCATAGTCGGCATTGAATTGCGCGATCTGCGTGCTGTTGGTCGCGACCTGCAGTGCGGTGCGCGCATCCTGCAGCTGTTCGAGCGTGGCGACGCTGTCTGCGTACAGTCGCGTCACGCGAAGCAGGTCGCGTTCCGCCTTCTTCCGCGCTTCCAGTGCGGTTGCCACTTGCGCGGCGATCTCGGTTGGCCGCAGCTCAGCGAGAACCTGCCCGGCTCGGACAGCCTGCCCAGGATCGACCGCGATCTTCGCGACCACACCGCCGATCTTGAATGCCAGCGCGACCTCTTCCTTGCCGGCGAGTGTGCCGGTGACGCTGATGCTCGACGCCCGAGGCACCGCATCGTTCGTGAGGGCGACGACGCGCACCGGCACGGTCGTGTCGGCGACCGGTGCATTGCTGGCGCCGGCGTCGGTGCCGCAGCTGGCCAGCAGCATCGTCGCGCCGAGTGTCAGGATCGTGAGGCTGAACGGCAGGAATTGCGCGAGCTGGCGTGCGGCTGGCAGCGGCAGGGAGCGTGATCGTGGCATGGCTCTAGTCCAGGGGTGAGAGTGCGGCGGCGCGTTCGAAGTCGATCACGCGCTGATAGAAGTCGTAGGTCGTGATCAACCGGTTCAGCTCCGCCGTGGTCAGCGCCGTGCGGGCGTCGAGGAGCTCGAGCTGCGACGCCAGGCCTTCGCTGAATCGGCGCTGCACCAGCTCGAAGGAGCGAGAGGCGGCGCCGAGCCGATCGCTGGCCGTCACGATGGCGCGTTGAGCCACCAGTGCCGCGTCATGCGCCACACGCACCTGCAGGGCGATGCTGCGCGATGCATCCTCGCGGCGGGCCTTGAGCTGCGCACCATCGAGTGTGGCCTGCTGCAGTCGCGCCTTGTCCTGGCCGCCATTGAACAGGTTCCAGCTCATGACGAGGCTGGCGACGGCATAGTCGGTGTTGCGACCAATACGAATCGTGTTCCCTTGAAAGCCGTAGTCGACGGCGAGGTTCACGCTTGGGAGAAATCCCGCCCGCGCGATGCGCCGCTGCCCTTGCACCGCGTCATACGAGCGATCGAGCTGCGCCAGTTCCTCGCGTCGATCCTGTGCCCGCTGCTGCGCGGCATCGAGGTTCGCACCCGCGGTGAATCGCGCATCGAGGCCAAGAGTGGAATCGGCGAACAGGGCCAGCGGCGCATCCAGCGGGCGACCGGTGAGGTAGTTCAACTGCTGTCGGGCGGCGTCCGTCAGTTGATGGGCTGCGTCGCGTTGCTGCACGACGGCGCTCTGCTCGGCGCGTGCCCGCAGCACGTTGTCGGGGGTGACCTTGCCGGCGGACAACAACCGCTCGCTCACACGCAGCGCCTCGTCGAGCAGTGGCACGGTGCGGTCGAAGAGGTCGGCGGCACGACTGGCGCGCGCGTACTGGAGATACGTCGTCTGGATGTCGGCGGCGAGCTGGCGGCGTTGTGCATCACGTTCCGCCGCGCTGGCATCGCGCAGTGATCGCGCGATGCGATACCCCTCGATGACGCGTGGCTCGAATAGCGGCTGTGCCAGCCGCAGCGTCGCCTCCTGCTTCTGCGGCAGCGTGAGGTTGATGTTCGTCGGAAAGGCCTGCTGACCCAGCAGCTGGTTGAGCGCCGCATAGGCCGGGTTGATCAAGGCGCCGAGGTTCGGCGTGGCGCCGTAGAGCGATGATGCGCGGGCGTTTGCGGTGAGCGATGGGAGGAACCGACCGCGTGATTCGGCGATCGCGGCGTCCTCGCGTGTGACGCCGATGCTGCGAGCACGGAGGGCCGGGTTGGTGGCAAGGCCCTCCGCGACAAGGGCCTGCAGCGGTGACGGCGCGCCTGGACGTGCTTCTGACTGCGCCAGCGCTGGTCGGGCGGCGACCAGCAGTACCAGTGCGGCAATGGGGTATCGCATGAGCAGGGGTGCGACGGGTTGGCAAAGCCGAGCTTTCTCTCTAGTTCCTCGACCGAAACTAGAGGAGTCGCTCTACTTGTCAATACCCGAGCAAATGCTCTATTATTCTTGAAGTGTAACGCTTGTGGCTGAGCGTTAACTTGCAGGACCGGAGGAGGATTGGATGGCCGAAGTCATTACAGAGGAAGGACTTAAGCCCGTGGAGTCGCGGACGCCGCGCGCCCCCGTGCAGAAGCGGGGTCAGCAGCGAGTCGAGGCGATTCTCGATGCGGCGGAAGCCGTGTTCAGCGAGATGGGCGTTGATGCGGCGAGTACCAATGCCATCGCCGAGCGAGCGGGGGCGAGCGTCGGATCGCTGTATCACTTCTTCCCGAACAAGGACGCGATTCTCGAGGCGCTGGCGGAGCGCTACGCCCAGTCGATGACCAGCCTGCTGCAGCGGGAGCTGCGCATCGACGAGCCGTGGGTGCCGCTGCCGGAGCTCTTCACGCAGTTGATCGTCTCATTCGCTGCGATGGACGAGGCGCACCCGGGCTACCTCGCGGTGTGTCGCGCGACGGATTCAGCGAGCGGGGGCAAGAGTCCGGTGTCGCTGCAGACGGAGGAGCACATGCAGGCACTGGTGCGCACGTTGCTGGTGGCGCGTATGCCTGGCATCCCGGAAGACGAGGCGGCGCGACACGCTGCGCTCAGCGTCGTGGTCGTGCACGCCGTGCTCGATCACGCGATGTCGGTGCAGGAGCCGTTGCGATCAGCGATTCGCTCGGCGTTGGTGGACATGTTGGTGCGCCACTTTTCGCCGCTCGAGGCAGCGTACCCGCGACCTGCGTGAACCATGGTCGCGGCGGTCGCGCGACGCGGTTTCAGGCGTTGAGCGTGGTTGTCCGGTGGGCAATGGCGCCGCGGGTGGCATCGAGCAGCGTCTGCATCGTGAACGGCTTCGCGATGCAGGCGGCACCGCTGCGAGCCACGCTATCGTGCACCAGTTCATCATCGGCGTAGCCGCTCATGTAAAGCACCGCGATATCCGGCTGCAACTCCTTCACCTTGCGGGCGAGTTCGGAGCCGGACATGCCGGGCATGACCACGTCAGAAAGCAGCAGGTCGAAGGGTTCGCCGCTGGCGCGCAGTTGATGCAGCGCCGAGGGGCCATCAGCCGCAGCCACAACATGGTAGCCGGCCTGCTTGAGCATGCGCTCACAGCTCGCGCGCACCGACGCGTTGTCTTCCGCGAGCAGGATGCGGCCAGCCCCAAGCCGCGACGTGCGCGGACGCTCATTCTCGTCCGTGACATCCCCCAGGTCGCCCGCCCGCAGCGGCAGCAAGACCGTGAAGGCCGTACCGATGCCTATCGTGCTCTCGACCGAGAGGGTGCCGCCGCTCTGCTGAATGATGCTGTAGGCAATGGCGAGACCCATCCCGGTACCGCGGCCGCGCTCCTTGGTACTGAAGAAGGGATCGAAGATCCGATCGAGGACTTCCCCGCTGATTCCCGTGCCTTCGTCACCCACGGTCAACTCGGCGAAGTTGCCGGCCTTCCCGCCCGGGCGACGCGTATCCGGGCTCGTGACCACAGCGGTCTTGATGCGCAGCGAGATCGTGCCTCCGTCCGGCATCGCATCACGCGCGTTGGCCACCAGGTTGACGACGACCTGTTCGAGCTGCCCGTGGTCGGCATGCACCAGCACCGGTTCGTCGTGATAGCTGATGGCGAGAACGCGATTTTCACCGGCCAGGCGCACGAGCATTCGTTCGATGCCGCGCACGACACCGTTGAGGTCGAGCAGGTGCGGCTCAACGACCTGCTTCCGGCTGAAGACGAGGATCTGACGCGTGAGATCGGCAGCGCGTGCGGCGGATGCCAAAACCTCGCGAATGTCGTCGCGCGCCGGCTCGTCATCGGGCAGCGAGAGATCGGCCAACTCGGCGTGCGCCACGATCGACGCGAGGTAGTTGTTGAAGTCGTGCGCGATCCCACCAGCGAAGGATCCGAGCGCGTCCATCTTCTGGACGTGGAGCAGCTGCTCCTGCGAGGCACGCAGCGCGGCATTCCGTTCGACGGCCGTGTCGGCCATCTGGTTGAACGCGCGAGCGAGGTCGCCGATTTCGTCGTTCGAGTTGACTGTCGAGCGGCGTGCCATGTCGCCATTCGCGATGGCCAGGGCGTCGTCCGTCAGGGACTCGATCGGCGTGACGACGCGAATCGTGGACCGATAGCCGAAGATCAGGATGATCAACGTGATGAACGATCCGATCGCGACATCGCGGATGAACTGGTTCCGTACCACATCCAGTGTGTAGCGCGAAGGAATGCCGACGTAGACGACCCACGGCGCCAGCTTCGTGCGACGGAATCCAGTGAGGCGATCGGTGCCATCGGCGGAGCGTCCGGCTCCGACGCCCTCGCCCACGACGAAGTCGTTGACCGTGCCCGAGTCGATCGAGAAGTGCCGCCCGATCCAGCGGTCGGCGTCGAGGGTGCGGTAGACGATGTTGCCGCTGCTGTCGATGATCGTGAACACCGATCCCTCGGGCAGCGAACGCGCGGTGCGCACGGCCTCGAGCGAGTCGGCCTCGATCGAGGCGCCCACCACCGAGACGATGCGACCCGAGACACTGTCGATCACCGGCATGGCGAAGGTCAGCACGCGCTGCCCGCCGGGCAGGACACGTGATGTCACGACCTCGCCGACGGTGAAGCGCCGACGAGCCACTGCGCTCCGGAAGTAGTGCCGGTCACCGATCGCAAATGCGGCGCGGCCACCGGCTGGCATCCGCGCCGCGCCAAGGGCTCGTCCGCTGGTGTCGGCGATCCACATGTTGGAGTAGGGCACCGGGGCAGCCCGGAAGATGCGGGCCAGCACGGCGTCGTTCTTGTCTGGCGATGCCTTCGGGTCCAGGAGCTCGCCGAGGCTGACGAGCAGCGTGTGCGTCTCGGCGATGGTCGCGTCGAGTGTTCGCGCACTCAGATTAGCGAGTTGCAATGCGCGGGAGGTTTGCAACTCGGCCTGTGCGGCGCGCAGTTGCCAGGCGCGGATGCCGGCCAGCGCGATGAAACACGCGGCAACGACCACCGCAGGCATGAGGAGCCGTGAGCGGACCCGACGTCGTGCAGTTGATGGCGTAGTCGGGGAAGGCATCACAGCGCCAAGCTAGGGAGCAAGCAGGGTGCGAGCAACAACATCGGTCTGCGCTGGGTGAAAGTTTCGGGACCAACGCGCGCGAAATTGACCGTGAAATCGATCCGCGAGTGAAACGATCCAGCCGTGCGTGCCGTCGCCGCTGCACAGTCGAGTGTCCGATTCCGCGGACATGGCGACGCCGGCGGGCGGTTGCGGGGCTCGCGTTCGCCGGCCGTATCGCCATGTCACATAACAACTTAAGTGTGCGTACCGGCTGCTGGCGCGGCGCACCCGTGCGATGGCATTGCCGATGCACTCTGACTGGGCGACGCCGCATCGCACCACTCAGCGGCGTCGCTGCGACACCGTCGACGCCACGGTGTCGCGCTCCAAATCACAGGCGTCGTTGTGAGGACCCGATCATGCGCAGCCTTCGTTCGATGCTATCCGCGACCATCGCCGGCAGCACGCTGCTGGCGGCCACTGCCACCGCGGCACACGCGGCTGGTCGACCGTTGTTCACCTGGAGCGGCACGGTGGATCGCGAGGCGGTGATCGTGATGCGTGGCGCCATGCTCGAGACGCAGGGCGACGGATTCGAGTCATTCCGTGCCGCACGGTTCCGTGTCGAGGAAGCGCTGCCGCGCGCCTCTGGCCTGGTGAGTATCGCACGTGCCGACGGCCGCGGCGATGTCGAAGTGATCGAGCAGCCGAGCGCATTCAACGGCTACACGGCACGCGTTCGCGTGCGTGATCGCCAGTCGGGCGCCGATCAGTATCGCCTCGTCGTGACGTGGCAGGAGGCGCGTGGCAACCGCGGGAACGACGACTACGACCGCCGCGACCGCGATGATGATCGTGACCGCGATCGGGATGGGAACCGCGATCGTGATCGGGATGGTGGCCGTTACGGCGACCGGGATCGTGGTGACTATGGCCGTGATCGCCGAGATGACATCGGTGGTCGCGTCGGTGCGGGGGCGCTGCACTTCAGCGCGCTGGTTGATGATGTGGCGGAGATCCGGATCCAGGGCCGTCGGGTGGACGTCGTGTCACGCAGCGGTCGCCGTCTGGCGGATGTGCGCTACGATGTGCGCGGTGCCAGCCTGCCCACCGCATCCGTGCCGCTCGACCTGCGCCGCTTCGCGGGGCGCGGCAACATCTACATCGCGCAGTACCCGCGTGTCTGGAACAACTGGACGGCCGTCATCAAGATCGATGACTCACGCGCCGGTGTCGACGGCTATGACTTCGACCTGCGCTGGTAGTTCGTTCGAACGCAGTTGGCCCACGTGATTCACAGCATTGCCGATCGCGTCGCTATGTCCACAGAGCGACGCGATCGGCAATGTTGCCGTTGGTGAGCAGGTCGCCCAGTTCATCGCCCAGTGCCGTGCTCATGGCGTTGACCTGCTCCCAGCGCCGGATGCGCTCGGACTCGGACATGGCGGCGAAGTCACGGCGGTCGGGAATCCGACCGCCGGGCAACGTGGCCACGAATTCCTCGCTCGGGCTGAGCAGCAATGCACGCCGGAAGTTCGCGCCGTCGGCGCGCCGCCACGGCAGCGACTTATCGAACCAGCCCGGCACCACATGCGAGTAGAAATGCGGATAGAGCACCAGGCCATCGCCGGAACCGAAGTCGAGATCGAGATGGTAGTCGGTCACG
This sequence comes from uncultured Gemmatimonadaceae bacterium, assembly GCA_963740355.1. Lineage (GTDB taxonomy): Bacteria > Gemmatimonadota > Gemmatimonadetes > Gemmatimonadales > Gemmatimonadaceae > JACMLX01. Next base: position 874,348 of record CAVUDW010000003.1, on the reverse strand, counting down.
CCGCCGTCCCAGTGCCTGCCTCCCGGCGCGCTCGGGATGGACACACCGTCGATCACCATCGGTATCGAGCCGGACGCGCGCAGGGCATCGCGCAGGTTCTCCGCGGTGAGCGTCACGAATGACGTGGGAATGTCATTGAGTGCGAGCAACGGCGACGCGCTGCCGGCATTGCTGAAGATCACGCGACGAAACTGCAGTGCGAGTGTGCGACGGCTGGCGAGGTTGAGGGTCGCCGCGGTACCGAGGGCGGCGCCGATCATCGCCCGCGTGCCGCTGCGCGCGAGGCCGCGTCCCTGGGAGGTGATGATGTGCAGTCGCGCCCACGGATGCGCCAGGATTTCCTCGACACCACTCGATCCCAGCAAGGCGTCGAGCACGTCGTTCAACACCTGTGACACCTCGGACGTCGACTGCCTGGCGGTGTAGTGCTGGTCGTGGATGTAGGCGTGATGCCCACGTGCCAGCGCGGCCAGTGGATCGCGTTGCGCGAGGCAGGCCATGCGCCAACTGCCGATCGACGACCCGATGAGTGACATCGGTCGCGTACGCGGTGCGGCGAGAAAGGAGCCGAACAGGAAACGATCGAGGCCCGCAATCGCGAGCCACTTCGGGCCACCCGATGCCGCGGGGAGAATGTCGACGTCCTCGGCACGGAGTCCGCGCTCGCGCAACAGACGCAGTGCGTCGGGACCGGCTCTGAGGGATAGGGCGCGCATGTGGGGCAATGGAGGACAGGACTGGCGGGGCGTGTGTGTGCTGGCACCGAAGGATACCCGCTCCCGAAGCCTCGCTGGCTGCTGACGCTGGCGCTGTCAGGCACAGTGCGCGAGCCTTGTGTCACCCACCGTCTGGCCCGCGGTCTCCCTGCTGCGGTCCAGGCGTCCCACCCCTGGAGACCTCCCCATGCGATCCCGTCGCCTCGCACGCCTGGCGTCGTTGTTCTCGCCGTTGCTCAGCATGCTGGTCGCACCACTCCTGCCACAGTTCGCCGCCGCCCAGGCCTCGCGCACGACGGGTTCACCGGCAGCAACGATCGATTCCGCCGCACTCAACAATCTCAAGTGGCGCCATGTCGGACCCGAGGGCAATCGGGTCACCTCGGTGGCTGGTGTGGCTGGCGATCGGACGACCTACTACGCCGGTGCCGCGTCCGGTGGCCTGTGGAAGACGAGTGATGGTGGTGTCACGTGGAATGCGATCTTCGAGGATCAGCCGGTGTCGTCGATCGGTGCGCTGGCCGTGGCACCTTCGGATCCGAACGTGGTCTGGGCCGGCACGGGCGAGCCCTTCATCCGATCCAACATCTCGGTTGGCTGGGGCGTCTTCCGGTCCACGGATGCGGGCAAGAACTGGACGAAGATGGGACTCGACAACACCGGGCGCATTGCGCGCATCGTGGTGCATCCGACGAATCCGGATATCGTCTACGTCGCGTCGTTGGGACACGCCTACGGACCGCAGCAAGAGCGCGGCATTTACCGATCGCTCGACGGCGGCAAGAACTGGGAGCGCGTGCTGTTCGTGAACGACAGTACCGGTGCGTCGGAATTGATCATGGATCCGAGCAATCCGCGCATCCTATTCGCGGGCATGTGGCAGGTACAGATCAACACCTGGGGCCGCGTCTCCGGTGGCGCGGGCAGCGGCATCTGGATGTCGCGCGATGGTGGCACGACCTGGAAGCGCCTGACCGGCAACGGGCTGCCAACGACACAAGTGGGCAAGATCGGTCTCGCGATGTCGAAGGCGAATTCGAATCGCATCTATGCGCTGATCGAGGCTGGCGACGGTGTACCGGCGCTCCACATCAAGGAGACGACCCGCGGCCGACTCTGGCGTTCCGACGATGGCGGCACCAACTGGCAGGTCGTCAGTTACGACCAGCAGGTGGCGGGTCGCACACACTACTACAACCGCATGGCCGCGATGCCCGACAATCCGGACGAGGCATACTTCCTCACCGCGAGCTGGGCACAGACACTGGATGGCGGGCGCACCATTCTCGATCCACCCAATCGGAGTGTTCCCGGCGGCGACCACCACGACATCTGGATCGATCCGGGCAATGGCAATCGATTGGCCGTGAGTCACGATGGCGGCATTTCGATCTCCGAAAATCGCGGACAGACCTGGCGTCGCATCCAGCTGCCCATCGCGCAGATGTACCATGTCGCCACCGACAATCGGATCCCCTATCGGTTGTACGGCAATCGCCAGGATGGTCCCTCCACGATGGGGCCGTCGAACAACAAGCTCGATGCCTACGGCATACCGCGCGGTGCGTGGTCGTCAGTGGGAGGTGGTGAATCCGGCTGGGCCCAGCCGGATCTTGTCGACACGAACCTCGTCTGGTCGAGCGCCTCCGGTTCGGGAGCCGGTGGTGGCATCATGTCGCGCTACGACATGCGCACCAATCTTTCAACCGCTGTCGAGGTCTGGCCCGAAGCGACCATCGGACACTCCGCGGAAGAGGTGAAGTACCGCTTCGTCTGGACGGCACCGGTGCACCTGTCGCCGAACGACCACAATCGCGTGTATACCGGATCACAGGTGGTGCACGTCACGACCAATGGTGGTCGCACCTGGAACGTGATCTCGCCCGATCTGACGCGGAACGATCGTACGCGCATGGTCCGCTCCGGCGGCCTCACTCCGGACAACATCGGCGTCGAGTATTCAGGCGTACTGTTCGCCATCACGGAGTCGCCGAAGAATGGGAAGCTGATCTGGGCGGGCACCAACGACGGCAAGGTCCACATCACGCGCGATGGTGGTACCAGCTGGTCAGACGTAACGGCGAACGTGCCGGGCCTGCTGACCTGGGGCACGATCTCGAACATCGAGGCGAGCCGCTTCGACGAGGGAACGGCCTACATCTCCGTCGATGGCCATCAGGTGAACAATCGTGATCCCTTCATCTACAAGACGACCGATTTCGGAAAGACGTGGCGATTGCTGGTCACCGGCATTCCCAGGTCGCCGCTGTCGTACGTCCATGTCGTGCGCGAGGACCCAGTGCGCCGCGGCCTGTTGTATGCGGGCACCGAGAATGGCGTGTATGTCTCGTTCACCGATGGCGAGCGCTGGCAGCCGCTGCAGAACAATCTTGCGCATGCGCCGGTGTACTGGATCACGGTGCAGGAGCACTTCAACGATCTGGTGATCGCGACCTATGGCCGCGGCTTCTGGATTCTCGACGACATCACCCCACTGCGCACGATGGGGCCGGAGGTGGTGGCCAAGCCGGTGCACCTCTTCGCCCCGCGTGATGCATACCGGTTCCGGTTTGCCGAGGCGCCGTTCGCAGACCTCGACGATCCGGTAAACGGCACCAATCCCACCTACGGCGCCTCGTTGCACTTCTGGCTCAAGGCCGACACCAAGGACAGTGTCACGCTGACCTTCGCCGATGCGACCGGCAAGGTGGTGCGCACGCTGCGTGCCGCGGCGAAGGCCGGCATGAATCGGGTGTACTGGAACCTGATGAACGACGAGACGCGCGAACCGATGCTGCGCACGGTCAATCCGTACTCGCCCGACGTCCGATATCCGGCCGAGGGGAAGGCGGCACCAGGGCTGGGGCGCATCAGCGCGCTGGTGGTGCCCGGCACGTACACCGTGACACTCACCGTTGGCAACGAGAAGCAGTCGCAGCCGCTGGTGGTCCGGCGTGATCCATCGTCGGGCGCTGCCGACGCCGAGCTGGTGGCGCAAGCCACGATGGCGGCGGACATCGCGGCTGACCTCAACACCACGGTCGACATGGTGAACAACCTCGAACAGGTTCGCGCACAGTTGGCGACCGTGCGCGCGACGCTTGGCACTGAAGTGGCCCTCGCTGATGTGCGAAGCCAGGCCGACTCGATGGAGAAGCGACTGCTCGGCGTTGAGGAACAACTGCTGCAGCTGCACACCACCGGGCGTGGTCAGGACGCCTTGCGCCAGCCATTCCGCATCGGCGAGAAGCTGGTGTACCTGGGCGGGAGCATCGCATCGTCCGATTACGCGCCAACCGATGCCCACAAGCAGGTGCAGGCGGTGTTGCACGATGCGCTGCAGAAGGTAAAGGGGCAGTACGATACGGTGATGAAGGATGAGCTGAACGCGTTCCGGCAGATGCTGCGCAATCGGAACGTGCAGAACAACATCATTTTCTGAGCCGGCATCACCTCGTCGTCACCACGCGACGAGAGTACAGATCGAGTTTGCGCGCGCGACATGGCGGCCATTGCGAGCGGCTGTGTCGCGCGTGATCGTTCACCCATGAGCGATCACGTCCTGACCGAGCGCAACGGAGCGGTACTCACGATCCGCATGGCGCGTGCCGAGAAGAAGAACGCCCTCACCACGGACATGTACCGCGGCATGACGGCGGCGCTCCGCGAGGCCACTGCCGATGACGGCGTGCGGGTGGTGCTGATCACCGGCGCTGGTGGTGCGTTCACCAGCGGCAACGACCTGAAGGACTTCGCGGCGACGCCTCCAGTTGACGCCGAGAGTCCGGTCTTTCAGTTCCTCCGCGAAATTTCCACCTGCCCGAAGCCTGTCGTGGCAGCGGTCACCGGTGTCGCCGTCGGCATCGGCACCACGATGCTGCTGCACTGTGACCTGGTGGTCGCCGATCCGGCGGCGCGCTTCTCGGTGCCATTCATCAATCTCGGATTGGTGCCGGAGGCCGCCTCGAGCCTGCTCCTGCCGCGGATGCTCGGCCACGTCCGCGCCAGCGAGTTGCTGCTGCTTGGCGAGATGTTCGACGCCGCCACCGCTGAACGTTTCGGCATCATCAACAAGGTCAGCCCGCCGGGTGAGGCGGAAACCGACGCACTGGCCTGGGCCAACACGCTGGCTGCCAAGGCACCGACGGCGCTCCGGCTGACCAAGGCGTTGATCAAGAGTGAGGGAACGGGGATCGCGAGCCGCATGCAGGAGGAAGCCTCGGCGTTCTTGCCGCAGCTGCGGGGCCCCGAGTTCCGGGAAGCGATGATGGCATTTCTGGAGAAGCGGCCGCCCCGGTTCGTCTAGCGATCTCAGCAATTACGACAAGGTGGCGCGGTCCATGCGCTGAGGCTGGTTCGAATCCTGCCGATGCCGCTGACACCGCTCACGCCCCAGTCGCAATAGCTTCCCGTTCCCATGCCCCAGACCGCCAACCCCATGTATCAGCTGCCGCCTGCGACGGACGCACCCGCGCGTGGGTCGTGAGCAGGCACTTCGTCGAGCTGGGCGGGAGCGACAACCGGGCCGCTGACGCGTCGCCGAAAGCGGCCATGTTGCACCGGGCGGCCTTGGCCGGTGTGGCAATCCCGCCCGGGATCGTCGTGCCGGACGCCTCGTTCGAGGAATGGTGCAGCGCAGGCTACCCGCTGCCCCCGGACCTGCGTTCGACGATGCTGGTGATTCGCTCCGCATTCTCGACCGAAGACCGCAAGCGTGAGAGCCAGAGCGGTGCCTTCACCAGTGTGCTGCGCGTGTCATCCGACGATCGGGAGGCGATTGCCGCCGCGGTGGCGCGTGTGCGCGCGTCGGGGGAGGGAGCCGCGCCGCGCCGCGACCTGATCGTGATGAAGCTCGTCGATGCGAAGAACGCCGGTGTCGCATTCACGGAACGCGAGCACGAGGATGATCTCGTCAACGTCGTGGCAGGGACCGCAGAGGAGTTGCTCGCTGGGACGGTGAGTGGGCAGACGCTCGAAATCCCGCGCTGCCGTCGCGGTGAACCGAGTGACGTGTTGCTGCCACCGTGGGCGCAGCGACTGCAGCGCGTGCTGCAGCTGGTGCGTGAACTGGCCAACGTGAACCGTTGGGGCAGCGGCGACTGGGATGTGGAATGGGCGGACGATGGCACGGTCTGCTGGGTGGTGCAGCTGCGTCCAGTGACGCGTGCGACGGTGCGCAACGAGTGGTTCACGCTGGCGAATCATCGCGAGATCCTGCCGCCGCTGCCGAGCCGATTCATGGCCACGCTGATCGCGTCGTGCGCCGGCGGACTGTTCTCGTGGTACCGTCGCGCCGACGCCGCATTGCCGGCGACCCGCCCCTTCATCGAGGTGTTCGAGGGGCGACCCGTCATCAACCTCTCGTTGTTGACGGACATGCTTCGCACCTGGGGATTGCCGACGCACTTCGTGACCGATGCCATCGGCGGTCGCGATGTGCGACCAGTCGGCTGGCGCTTCAATCGGGTACGGACCGCCATGCCGGCGCTGGCGCGCATGTTGTGGGCGCAATTCACGGCTGTCAGCAGCACACGTCGCGCGCGCCTGACGATCCTGTCGCGCGACCTGCTCGAAGCCGAGGGCGAAGTCGCGCCGTTGGTGCAGGCCGCACAGCGACGGTACGTCCTGCTGGTGCAATCGATGTTCGCACTGACGGCCGCGATGGCGACGCCACTGGCCCTGTTGCGTCGCACCGGAACTCTCGCGGCCCACATGGCGCGTCAGCGTACCCCTGGCAGCGACGTGATCGAGGCGCTGCGGCGCGACGTGGTGCCCGCCGTGCGTGATCATCCAGACGACATCGCGCGGATCGCCGTCGGCGAACCACCTGCGAGTGAGTCTGGTGCATACGAGTGGAAACAGTGGCTCGAGCGGCATGGGCATCGCGGGCCATACGAGAGTGACCTGGCGCAGGCCCGCTGGCGCGAACAGCCAGCGGCCGTGCTGGCGCTGCTGCGGCACGAGCTCGCCTATCCGATCGAACCGCGCACCATCCCATTCCGCACATTGAGCGAGTGGGTCACGCTGCCGCTGTGGTGGATGGCACAGCGACCACTGCGTGCACGCGAAGGACTGCGTGATGATGCCATGGTTGCGTTCGCGATGATTCGCGAGTTGATGCACCAGGCGGCCGATGCCGCGGTGCAGCGCGGCGCCCTGCGCAAGCGTGATGACATCTGGCTGCTCTCAGCCGACGAGGCCACCGCGCTCGATGGCGGCGCCATGTACGACACCGCCTTCTTCGAGAAGCGGGAACATGATCGCCGAGGTGAGGCGGCGGTGACCATTCCAGGTGTCTTCCGGCGCTTCGATCGCCTGAAGCGTGACCCGCGCAAGTCGCCCACGCCGTTGCGTGAAGGGTGGCAAGGCATCGGGTTGGCGCCTGGGCGGGTGAGTGGACGCGCGTGGTGCGCCGAAGGCCCCACCGCCTCGCCTCCAGCCGGGTGGGTGCCCGACGAAACGATTCTGGTCGCGCCGGCCGTCGATGCCGAGTGGGCCTTGCTCTTCCGCCGCGTGGCCGGCGTGGTGGTGGAGATGGGCGGTGAACTCTCGCACGCGTCGATCATCCTGCGCGAGCTTGGGGTGCCGTCGGTGACCAACGTCCGTGGGATCCTGCGCGATGTGCGCACCGGTGACCCGCTCGCACTCGATGCGGCGCGCGGTGCGGTGTCGCGCGGGAACTGAACCCAGCGGGCGGCATCACTGCTGCCCGCGCGCTGCCGCGTTCTCTGCAGGTTGGCCGGACGCCTTGCGTCGGGCGCGACGCGCTTCAACGTTGCCTTGTCGTTCAACGTTGCCTTCGTATTGCCCGTGCTCCCTTCCACGGCCGCCCTCCACCGAGCTCGCGTATGTTCTCGCCGCGCCCGCTGTTCCTTCTCGCGCTTCCTGCTCTCGCCGCCATCTCGGCGGGCACCCGGAGCCTCTGGCAGCCCGACCCTGTCACTACGTCGTCGGCCGCGCTCGACACGACCCTGATGTCCGGCTACAAGTGGCGGAACATCGGTCCCGATCGCGGCGGCCGATCGATCGCTGCCAGCGGCGTCCGCGGCCGGCCGAATGAGGCGTACTTCGGCGCAGTCGGCGGCGGCCTGTGGAAGACGACCGACGGTGGCGATACCTGGATGCCCGTCACCGACGGCCAGATCAAGAGTGCGTCGGTCGGCGCGGTGGTGGTGAGCGAGACGAACCCCGACCTGGTGTTCATCGGCATGGGTGAGTCGGCCATTCGCGGCAACATCATGCCCGGTGATGGCGTCTACCGCAGCAAGGACGCGGGCAAGACCTGGACGCATGTTGGGTTCTCCGAGTCGCATGCGATCTCGAAGATCCGCATCCATCCGACCAATCCGGACATCGTCTTCGTCGCCTCGTTCGGCAAGTACAGCGTGCCGAGTCCGGAGCGCGGCATTTTCAAGAGCACCGACGGTGGCAACACATGGAAGAAGGTGCTCTTCCGTGACGACAGCACCGGCGGCATCGACATCGCGTTCGATCGCGCGAATCCGAACGTGATGTACGCATCACTCTGGCAGGCGTATCGTCGCGAATTCCAGATGTCGAGCGGCGGTCCGGGCAGTGGCCTGTTCAAGAGCACCGATGGCGGTGAGACGTGGACCGAGATCACGCGCAATCCCGGCATGCCGAAGGGCCTGATCGGCAAGATTGGCGTCGCCACCACGGCCGCGAACTCGAATCGCGTCTACGCGCTGGTCGAGAACGACAGCGGTGGCCTGTTCAAGAGCGATGACGCGGGCGCCACCTGGACGCTGATGAACGCGGCCCGCAGCATCCGGCAGCGTGCGTTCTACTACACACACCTCTTCGCCGATCACAAGAACGCGGATGTCGTGTATGCGCAGAACACGTCGATCTTTCGCTCGACCGACGCCGGCAAGACGCTGACCGCGATCGATGGCAATTCGCACGGTGACTGGCACGATCTCTGGATCGATCCCGACAACCCGGCGCACCTGGTGGTCGCGAACGACGGTGGTGGTGCGGTGTCGATGAACACCGGCGGCAAGTACACGGAAGAGGACTACCCGACCGAGCAGTTCTACCACGCGATCACGACCACGCACATCCCGTTTCACGTCTGCGGATCGCAGCAGGACAACAGCACGCTCTGCACGCCGTACAACTGGAACCTGCAGGCATTCAACGCGGCCAACGCGCCGCGCCCGGATACCGGCCCGCCGCGCCCGTGGCGTGAGATCACTGCGGGAGGCATGGCCGTCAGCTACGTCGCCGGCGGCGGTGAGCCCGGCTACATCGCACCCGATCCGCGCGATCCCGACCTGTTCTACTCGGGCACCAACAACGGTGCCTATCTCGACAAGTTCAATCGCCGCACCGGGCAGGCGCGCGAAGTGAACCCGTACCCGTGGTTCTACTCCGGCGAACCGTCGAAGGCGATTCGTGAGCGGTGGCAGTGGACGTACCCGATCATCTTCTCACCCGTCGACCGGCGCACTCTCTACGTGTCGTCGCAGCGCCTCTGGAAGACGGCGGACGGTGGCAAGACATGGGCGGTTCTGAGCGGCGATCTCACGCGCCACGATCCGAGCACGCAGGAGAAGTCCGGTGGCCCGATCACCGGTGACATGAATGGTCCCGAGGTCTACGGTGTGATCTTCTCCGTGGCACCGGGCAAGACGGACATCAACATCATCTGGACTGGGTCCGATGATGGGCTGGTGCACGTCACGCGCGACGGTGGAAAGACCTGGACCAACGTCACGCCAAAGGACATGCCGGACTTCGGACGTGTGAGCCAGATCGACGCGTCGAAGTTCAACCCGGGCACGGCGTACATCTCGGTGCGCAAGCCGCTGCTGAACGACTTCTCGCCGTACATCTTCAAGACGACCGACTACGGCCGTACCTGGACGAAGATCGTCACCGGCATTCGCGCTGACGCCTACGTGCACGCGGTGCGTGAGGATCCGACCCGCAAGGGCCTCCTCTACGCGGCCACGCAGCACGGCGTCTACATCTCGTACGACGATGGTGCGTCGTGGTCGAACCTCTCGCTCAACATGCCAGACGTTCCGGTCTCTGACCTGATCGTGGAAGCGAACGAGCTGGTGATCGCCACACACGGCCGCGGGTTCTGGGTGCTGGACAACGTGGCGCCGCTGCGCCAGGCCACACCGCAGATCCTCGCATCCGACGCGCACATGTTCACGCCACCGCCGGGCTTCCGCTCAGGCGCTGGCATCAACATCAGCTACCTCCTGAAGAACGCCCCGTCGCGTGCGACGCTCGAAATCCTCGACTCGGCTGGCGCGGTCGTACGTACGATCGAGCCGGACACGGCGGGTGGTGCCGCACCGCGCGGTGGTCGTCGTCGCGGCGGCGAGGCGTCAATTCCGGTGAAGGCTGGCCTGAATGCCTTCGTCTGGGATTTGCGCACGCAAGGCATTGCCTCGTTCCCCGGTATGATTCTGTGGGGTGCTGGCACTGCCGGACCCGCGGTGCCACCGGGTCGCTACACGGCGCGGCTGACGGCCGACAATCGTGTCGTCTCGACGCCACTGGTCGTGAAGGCGAATCCGTGGATCCCGGATGTCACCATCGCCGACATGCAGGCACAGTACGCATTCGGCAAGCGTGTGCGTGACAAGGCGACCGAAGCCAACAACGCCGTGATCGCGATCCGTCGCGTGAAGGCGCAGCTCGCCGATCGCCAGAAGAAGGCGGCCGACGATGCGGCGCTCAAGGCCACCGGCAGTACGCTGGTCGCGAACGCCAGTGTGGTGGAGGACAGCACGTACCAGGTGCGGAACCAGAGCGGTCAGGATCCGCTCAACTTCCCGATCCGCGTCAACAACCGCCTTGCCACGCTGCTCTCGATGGCCGAGCGTGGTGATGGTCGCCCGACGACCAACATGCCGGAGATCTTCGGTATCCTGTCGACGGAATTGGGTCGCTATACCACGCGCCTGTCGCAGATCTGGGCCACCGACCTGGTGGCGGTGAACAAGGAACTGGCGCGCCTGCACCTGCCGCCGCTGGATCCGAACTGCGCGAAGGCCGAGGGGTGCACCGCAGTTCCGTGATGGCACCCTCCGCCGCACTCACCGCCCTGGAGACCGCGTGACGACACGCGATCTCTGGGGCGCGAGTGCAACTGCGACCTGGCAGGAGGCGCTCGACGCGTATCCCGACGTCATCGCGCGGCAGGGCGTGCCGAAGCTGCCCGCGCTGGACACCTGGTACCGTGAAGAGTTTCCCGCCACGTTCACGACGCAGCGCCTCGTGCACATCACGCTGCCTGACCTGATCCGGGTCACGGAGTGGAAGATGTATCGCGGCGTGTGGCGCGCTCCGAACCTGGTGCGCGTCAAGAACAATCCGCCCGATGACGTGATCGAGACGACCGTGCGCGGCCTCTCGCGCTGTCCGCATCCGACGCAACCGATCGGCGAGATCGCCAAGCTCGATGGTGTCGGGCCTGCCACGGCCTCCGCGGTCGTCGCAGCGCTGATGCCGACCGTCTATCCATTCTTTGACGAGCTCGTGGCCGCGCAGGTTCCCGATCTCGGCCCGGTCAAGTGGACACTCGGCTACTACGCCAAGTACGCCGATCAGCTCCGCACCCGCGCCTCAGCACTCGGCGCCTCGTGGACACCGGTGATGGTCGAACGCGCGCTGTGGGCGTCGGTCGGAGGGAAGGTCGGCAACGTCTGAAGGGCCACGGCGAAACGCAAAGGCGCGGAGACGCAGAGTGTTCTACACCGCGGACCAGCATCGGTAGACCATCCAACCACACCTTATTTGGGAAAGGCGCCCGCTCTGTTGGTTCTCAATAGTCTGCGGTGATTGCGCGCTGTATTCGCTGGCGCTTCGAGAGTGCCCTCTGCGCCTTTGAGTCTCTGCGTTTCGCAGTTGCTGTTGCGATTGGGGTTGGCGTTCGATTAGTCCTTAGAAGAAGCAAAACAGCGCGGCTGACAATGATCTGTCAGCCGCGCTGTTTGCCTACCGCGAAGAAGAACTACTTCGCCAGGTCGGTCACCGCCGTCGCCAGCATGCGGACCTTGTTGGCGTCAGACGAGCTGGTGGCGTCGCTGCCGAGTTGGGCGGCGAGGAGGCCGAGGGCGTTGGTGCGGGCGGCACCGTCTGCCTTCTCGGCGCTCTCGAGCGCCTTGCGGACGGCGGAGATCCGCGCGTCCGTGAGGCCCTTCGAGCGTTCCAGCTGGTCGACGTACGCCCGTGCCAGCGCGAAACTCGGCGGCCAGACCAGCTTCGGCTGACCCTGCGCGTTGAGGTGGGTGAACTTCACCGTCTTCGCTGCGTCGATCTCGTTCTGCGAGATGTGTGCGCTCGGTGTCAGCTCGAGGATGTCGAGCCCGCGTGCGATTTCCGAGCTCACCATCACACCGTTGTACCAGTACACCGACCAGGTGCCGCCGTTGCCCATGCGCGTCGAGTCAACCGGGCCCCGATCGAAGTAGGCAATCTCGTGTGCGTTCCTGGGATCGGTCCAGTCGAAGATCGAGATGCCGCCCTGATACCACGACTGCACCATGACGTCACGACCCGGGATCGGGATCAGCGAGCCATTGTGTGCCACGCAATTTTCGTTGACCGTCTGTGGCGCCATCATCTTGTAATAGCTCTGGAACTGCATCTTGCCGTTCACGAGCGTGAAGATGGCGTCGGCACCCCATTCCTTGCGATCCGACGCGCGGCACTTGGCCTGGCCACCACCGCCCCACTCATCGCTGAACAGCACCTTGGTGCCGTCGTTGTTGAAGGTGGCCGAGTGCCAGTACGAGAAGTTCGAGTCGGCCACGGCGCCGATGCGTGACGGTCCGGTGGGGTTGCTGATGTCGAGCAACAGGCCGTAGCCCTCACACGCACCACCAGCGAGGCCGATGGCTGGATAGACCGTGATGTCGTGGCACTGCGTTGGGCCTGGCTTCGGGCCCGGACCAGAATCCCCCTCGCCGAAACGCTTCGCCATCATGGCTGGCAACGCAGCCTGCAATTCAGCGCTGTCAGCCTTGGTGGCCACGGTGCGGCCGTGCGAGGCCGTCACACTGTCGAGCATCGGCTTCGAGAACTGCGGCGGGAGCACACGCTCCTGCCCGAACAGGTACACGGTGAACATGCCCTTCGCACGCGCGTCAGCCGCTTCCTTCTTCGCTGCCTCGATGTCTTCACGCGCTTCGGCGTGCACGATCGGCGCCGTGAGGTCGTTGAAGATGCGCGGCGAACTCACGATCGCAGCCTGCTCAGGGTGCGCGAGAGGCACCTTGATCACTTCGATGCGGAAGAGTGCCGAGTTCGGGTTGGCGCCAGGCGCCTCATGCACGCAACCAGGTAACTCGTTCGGCGAGCGCACGCCGGCCGAGCCCGAGACGTAGATGTAGATGTTTTCCTTGTCCTTCGGATCCTCGAGCACCGTGTGCGTGTGCGAACCGCGGCAGGTCTGCACGTTGCCCACATACTTCGGGGCCTTCATGTCGGTGATGTCGAAGATGCGAATGCCGCGCAGGCGATCCTTGCTCACCGTATCGCGGACGCCGACATCACTGCAGTCCAGTCGGCCGGTGTTACCCTCACCCGACACGAACAACAGGTTCCGGTACGTCGAGACGTCGCTCTGCGAGGCCGGGCAGTAGTACCCGATGGCGAGCGTCGGCTTCGCGGGGTTGGAGATATCCCAGACCTGGTAGCCGTTGTAGCTGCCCTGAATCGCGTAGTTGCCATTGAACGCGAGATCCGAATTCGTCGAGCCGATGAACTTGCCCTGCGGCTGCGTGCGGGAGACCACGCGCACGTTCCAGGTGGCCTCGGCGGCGTCGTGCAGGCCAGCCCTCAGGCCAACGCGCGGATCAGGCGAGGGTGCCGCACCAGACATCGCGGATGGAGACAGGCCACCGCGTGCGGCCGTGGACGGAGTGCAGGCGCCGAGCGCCAGGAGCACGGGGAGCGCCATGCCGAGCGGCAGCGCCGTCCGCAGGGCGGGGGCCGCGCGACGACTTTCTGCTCGTGATGCCATATCGATTTGCAGTGAAGGTGTGTGTGCCACAAAGACGAAGCCGTCCTCGTGCCGGGACAATCTTGGCACGGGGACGGCTTCGTTCAACCAGTCGTCCAGAGGGCCCGGCGTTGCGACGTACGGTCGACGCGCCGGCGAGTTTCTGGAATGTCGAGCTACTTCGCGGCCAACTCTCCGACTGCGGTGGCAAGCATGTGCGCCTTCGGTGCGTCGCTGGATGACGTCGCCTCAGTGTGCAACTGCGACGAGAGTCGCGATAGCGCCGTGTTGCGAGCGCTGCCTGAGAGCTTCTCGGCTGCCGTCAACGCTGCACGCACCGAGGCGAGCCGAGCCGTCGAGAGACCATTGGAACGCTCGAGCTGGTCGGCAAAGGCGCGCGCCTTCGCAAAGCTCGGCGGCCAGATCAGCTTCGGCTGGCCCTGTGCATTGAGGTAGTCGAAGTGCACTGTCTTGGCGGCATCGATCTCGTTCTGCGTGACCAACGCACTCGGCGTCAGCTCCATGATGTCGAGACCGCGCGAGATCTCCGAGCTCACGATCAAGCCGTTGTACCAGTACACCGACCAAGTGCCGCCGTTGCCCATGCGCGTCGAGTCGACCGGGCCACGATCGAAGTAGGCGATTTCCGTCGGCTTGGTGATGTCGGTCCAGTCGAAGATCGAGATGCCACCCTGATACCACGATTGCACGAACACATCGCGACCCGGAATCGGAATCAGGGAACCGTTGTGCGCGACGCAGTTCTCATTCACAGTCTGCGCGGCCGGCATCTTGTAGTAGCTCTGGAATGTCATCACGCCGTCCTTCAGCGTGAAGAGTGCATCCGCGCCCCACTCATGCTTGTCCGTGCTGCGGCACTTCGGCTGGCCACCACCGCCCCATTCGTCGGTGAAGAGCACCTTGGTGCCATCATTGTTGAACGTGGCCGAGTGCCAGAACGAGAAGTTCGAGTCGGCGACCGCGCCGATACGCACAGGCGCGGCAGGATTGCGAATGTCGAGCAGCAGTCCGTAGCCCCCGCAGGCACCACCAGCGAGGCCGATCGCCGGATAGACGGTGATGTCATGGCACTGTGTCGGTCCTGCATTGCGGTTGCCGCCGGGACGTTCGCCGCTCCGTGCGGCGAGAATCGTCGGCAGTGCGGCACGCAGGGCGGCGCTATCGGCACTGGTTGCCGTTCCGGCACCACCGCGCGCCTTGACGACGCTATCGAGCATCGGTCGCACCATGTTGTTGGGCAACACGCGCTCGCTGCCGAACACCATGCCGGTGAACATGCCCTTGGCCTTTGCGTCGGCCAGTGCCTTGGCGGCGGCGGCGATGTCTTCCGCTGCTTCACCATGACGCGCAGGCGCGGTCAGGTCGTTGAAGATGCGCGGGGAGCTCACAATCGCCGAGCGCTCCGGGTGCGCGACCGGCACCTTGATCACTTCGATGCGGAACAGCGCCGAGTTCGGATTCTGGTCGGGCGTCGCGCTGACGCAGCCAGGAAGTTCGTTCGGTGAGCGAACGCTGGATGAGCCCGAGATGTAGATGTAGACGTTCTCGGTGTCCTTCGGATCCACCAGCACGGTGTGCGTGTGCGAGCCGCGGCAGGTCTGCACATTGCCGACGTTCCGCGGGTTCTTGATGTCGGAGATGTCGAAGATGCGCACGCCACGCAGGCGATCCTTGCTGACCGTGTCGCGCACTCCCTGCTCGCCGCAGTCGATACGGCCGGTGAGGCCTTCGCCCGACACGAAGAGCAGGTTCTTGTACACCGACACGTCGCTCTGCGAGGCCGGGCAGTAGTAGGCTGTCGTCAGCACCGGCGATGCGGGATTCGAGATGTCCCAGATCTGGTAGCCGTTGTAGCTGCCCTGGATCGCGTACTTGCCCGTGAAGGCGAGGTCGGAGTTCGTCGACGGCGCGAACTTCTCCGGCGGGCGCGTCCTCGAGATGACGTTCATGTTCCATGTCGCTTCTGCGGCATCGTACAGACCGGCGCGGAGCCCCACGCGGGGGTCGGGCGTCGGGGCGGATGCCGCCGTGACCTGTGCACCCCGCGGCATCTGCGCCGCTGCTGACGGCGCAACCGCCACCGCAGCGAGGAATGCGGTCGCCAGTGGCACCGCGGTCAAGCGTACGGACAAACGTGCGGCCATGTCTGATTTCCTTGGAAAAGCCGTGGGGGAACTGCAGAGCTGCGACATCGACAACTCGGACATTCTGTGGTGCACGCGATCAGTCAGGTGCGCCAGCGCGCTTCAACTCGAACTCGAACAGCATGCGCTGCATGCGCGCGATCTCGGTGGTCTGGTCGACGTTCACGTCGGACGCGAACTTGAACACCGTCTCGTCCTGGCCTGCACCGGTGGTGCCGAACAGCTTCGTGACCATCGCCGTGGCACCCTTGTGGTGCTGGATCATGTAGGTGAGGAAAAGCCGGTCGTATTCCGGGCCGCGCGCTGCGTCGAGTTCCTTCATCTGCGCATCGGTCAGCATGCCGGGCATCATCATTGCCGAGTGGTCCATGCCAGCCATGCCGGGCATGTCGTGCGACATCGGCTTGGCTTCGGGCACCGGCTTCTGTCGATCCGCGAGCCAGCGTGACATGGTCGCGATCTCGTCTTCCTGCGCGTTGATGATGCGTTCGGCGAGACGCTGCACGGCTGGATCGGCGCCGTGGCTTGGCGCCCACTTCGCCATCACGATGGCCTGTGCATGGTGGCCGATCATTCCCGACATGAACGACACGTCGGCTTCGGTATACGGATACCGTGCGCTGTCGGCACGAACCTTGGCGGTGACGTATTGCGGTGGTGCGGCCTGCGCGGAGAGCTGTGATGTCGCGAGGCAAGTGGCGGCGCAGAAGGCGCTCGCAAGGGCGATGATCGGGCGCATGGGTCGTGGCGTCGTGGCTGCAGGTCGCATGAGTTTTGTACGCGGCCGAGGCGTGTGGCGTTGGCCGTCGGCATGAAAACTACCGTCGACACCGATGCGCCATCACCGTGCTGCGAGTGCGGTCGCGATTGCGCCGAAGAAATCCTCAGGATTCAGCAGATCGCCGCCAGATGGGACCGTTTGTGCGGCCAATTGTACGATCACGAGATGCTGGCTGGGATTGATGTATGTCCACTGCCCGAAAATCCCCTCCGCGCTGAAGGCACCGTCATTGATGGAGCCTGGCGCGGCGGGCGTTGGCCACCACATGTAGCCGTACTGCTGAGACTGCCCGTTGACCAGCGTGCGCGGGGTGCCGGCCTCGGCGAACCAGTTGTCGGGCAACAGCTTGCGCCCGTTGATGACACCGTCGTTGAGGACGAACAGCCCGAAGCGTCCCCAGTCGCGCAGCGTGGCGGTCATGCCGCTGCCAGCGATTTCGTGGCCGTTGGGCGAATCGAGCCACCAGGTCGCGGCACTCTCCATTCCCGCCGGCTTCCAGATCTTTTCGCTCAGGTATCCTGATAACGATGTATTGATCGCACCGCGGAGCAGTTCGCCGGCGACGAGCGTCTCACCGGTGCTGTAATTCCATTTCGAGCCGGGGGCCGCGGCGCGTGGGAGGGACGCCATGAGGGCCAGCGCGGCGCCGGGTCGCTGAGCAATCTGTGCTTCGAGCAGGTGACGCCGATCAGAATTTGGATCGGTGTAGGTCTCGTTCCATCGGACGCCCGAGGCCATCATCAGCACGTTCCGCACACTGACGCCGTCGTACGCACTGCCAGCCAGCGACGGAACGTACTTCGTGACCGGATCATCGAGCGTCGTGATGCGACCCTCCTCGAGCGCGATCCCGATCAGTGTCGAGGTCACGGACTTCGCCATCGACATGGACATCCAGTGCGTCTGCGGCGTGGCGCCGAGGGCGTATCGCTCCAGTGCCACACGTCCGTCCTTCAGTACCAGCAGGCCGCTCACTCGATTGATGCGCATGTAGTCATCGATCGAGTAGGTCTTTCCGGCCGCGGTGAAGTCGACTGACACCAGCGGTGCGGCGGCCGGCGGCAGGGGCGAGACCGTGGCGCCGTTGGCGACGATGCGCGAGGGGAAGAGGCGATCGATGTTGCGAAACGTCTGTGCGGCCAGCTCTGGCGTCAGCCGTCCGTCGTACATCTCGCGCACGGTGCCGATGGGTTCCGATACGTGTGGATTGCTGTAGGGCGTCGAGTGGCCGCGTGCGGCACACGCGCTGAGGGCGAGCAGGGACGCGGGAAGCCAGCGCATGGGTCGTGCCTTGCTGAAGGCGGTGCAGGGGGGCATTGTGGCCGGCATGACTCCTTCATTCTATCGCGTCACTCGTGTCGTTGCGGCCAGCCTGCGCAACGTCGGCTTCGCGTTCGCGCTGGTTGCGGCGCCACTGGTTTCCACAGCGCGGGCCCAGGCTGGATTCGCAGCACCGGAGGCGCGCGCCGCCACGGTCGCCGGCGTGTCGCGTGCACGACTTGCGCGGCTCGACTCGCTCCTGGAAGGTGCCGTCGCCGACAACAGCATCACCGGTGCCGTCGGCCTGGTGATGCGAGACGGCAAATTGATCTACGAGCGCGCAGTGGGATATGCAGACAAGGCGTCATCGCGTCGCATGACACCGGACGCAATCTTCCGCATCGCCTCGCAGACCAAGGCCCTCACCAGCATCGCGATCCTTTCGCTGGTCGAGCAAGGAAAGCTGACGTTGGGCGATCGGGTGAGCACCTACATGCCGACCTTCGCCAACACCACGGTGATGGCAGAGGGGGCGACCAGCGCGGTGCCAGCGCGGCGCCCGATCACGATCAAGGACCTGCTGACGCACACCGCAGGCATTTCGTACGGCACGGATCAGCGTGTGGCAGAGGCCTACCGCGCACAGTCACTCGGACCGGCGGCGGGGTGGGGGTGGTACACGGCCGACAAGAGCGAGCCGACCTGCTCCTCGATGGATCGTCTTGGCACGTTGCCGTTCGTGGCGCAGCCTGGCGCAGCGTTCGTCTACGGATACAACACCGACATCCTCGGCTGCGTCGTGGAGCGCGTGTCAGGGATGCCGCTGGATGAGTTCTTCCGCACGCGCATCACGACGCCGCTGCGGATGACCGACACGCACTTCTACCTGCCCGAGTCGAAGCGTTCGCGCATCACGACCGTGTACATGAGCGACTCCACCCGGCACAGCGTGCGCGCCCCCGACGGTCCGCGCGGACAGGGCGATTACGTGGAAGGCCCGCGTAAAAGCTTTTCGGGTGGCGCCGGCCTGCTGTCGACGGCGCGTGACTACTCACGCCTGCTGCAGATGATGTTGAATGGCGGCGTGCTCGATGGCGCACGGATTCTCGCACCGCGCACGGTGGAGCTGATGTCCACCAACCAGGTGGGCACGCTTTTCTCCAATGATGGCATGGGTTTTGGGCTCGGCTTCTCGACCGTCGACCGCCTCGGCGCCGACGGCTTCCGCTCCGTCGGTTCCTACGGCTGGGGCGGCGCCTACGGCTCGAACTACAGTGTGGATCCCAAGGAACGGCTGGTGATAGTGTTCATGATCCAGCAGCTCCCCAACTCCAGCGACATCTCGTCGCGCTTCATGACCCTCGTGTACCAGGCGCTCGTTCCGGGCGCGAGATGATAGACGAAGGGCAATTGCAACTGCTACTGCTTGATCGCAAAACAGCACACGGATGAAGCGACAGCCGCAAGACTGCGAACTTCCGCAAAACTGCCCTTGGAAATTTCAGTCTCGCACGGCGGGAGTTTCTGATTCTTCGTGAGAACTTCTCGCTCGCCGACCTCCCGTTTCCAAGGCCCTTTACCTCGCCGTCTGCAGTTGCAGTTCTGCGGCTGTTCTGTTCTGCGGCTGTTGCAGTATCGCCGTTCAGCTGTTCCGCGTTAATGCAGTTCGCTGTTGCCGTGCTGCGTTCGAGCAGTTCGAAGTTTTGAAGCGATGAGGTGGAGGATGACAGCACCGAAGAAGAGAGTGCCGATCGGAACCGGTCCGCCGCTCAAGCTGTCGCGGGCCGATGCAGAGGCGGGGACCGCGCTCTATCGGCAGATCTACCTGCAGTTGCGCGAGCGGATCGAGTCCGGGCGACTGCTGCCCGGAGCTCGGCTGCCGTCGTCCCGGGCGCTGGTGGCGGACCTCGCCGTGTCGCGGAATACCGTCGAAGGGGCGCTCAGTCGGCTGCAGGAGGAGGGGTGGATCACGCGGCGCGTCGGGGACGGGACAGTGGTCGCCCAGAGACCGGAGAGAACGGCGGGGGCTTGACAGGGCGGCGGCTCTGCTGAATAATCAGCACAGTTGAAAATTCAACAGACTGAAAATTCAGCATAGCCCCGAGCCCCTGCCGTCATGACGCCCACGCCAAAGCCAACCGAAGACCTCACCCGACGCGAACGGCAGGTGATGGACATCCTCCACCGTCGAGGAGAATCGACCGTGGCGGAGATCATGGCGGAGCTCCCCGATCCGCCCACCTACTCGGCCGTCCGCTCGATTTTGCGCATCCTGGGCGAAAAGGCCCTCATCGCGTTCAAGGAAGACGGACCGAGGTATGTCTACTTCCCGGCGGCGCCCACCGAGCAGGCGCAGGCCGATGTGCTCGACCATGTCGTCCGGACCTATTTCGCGGGCTCCACAGAGCATGCCGTGACCGCGCTGCTCCGAATGTCGGACACCGGCCTCACGGACGCGGAACTCCAGACGCTGCGTGCCCGGATCGCCGGCGCTCGCCAGAGCGGGAGGTAGCCATGCAAAGCGAATTCCTCGATCCGCGAGCCGTGGCACTGGTGCCGGCCGGACTGGTGGTGCTGAAGGCGACCGCCGTCCTGCTGGTCGCGCTCGCGCTGACGACGCTCATGCAGCGTGCCTCGGCGACGTCGCGACACCTGGTCTGGGTTGCGTCGTTGCTCGCACTGTTGGCGCTGCCGATGCTCGCCGTGTGGAGCCCCGTCCGATTCGCCGTGTTGCCCGCGTCATGGGGCTTCGCTCCAGTGGTCTCGACGGTCTCGGAGCCGGTCGCTGCCACCGGGAGCAGCAACCCGGATGCCGCACTCTCGACTCGCGTTCCTGCCGGTGTCACGCGCAATGAGCCAACAGCGGCCGACGGAGCCGCGCCGACCTCCGCGCCCGCCAGTGCCCTCGGCTCGAGTGAAAGTTCAACGCCACTTTCGCTCGTATCGATGGTGGTTCTCGCCTGGGCCGTCGTCGCGGCCTCGGTGCTTGGCTGGCTGGCGTATGGCGCATACAGCGTACGTCGCATCGTGCGCACGGCCACGCCACTGACGGCACACGAGTGGCAGGGCACGATGATCGACATCGCGGACCGGCTCGAGCTTGGTGCGATTCCAGAGTTGTTGCGCGCCGACAACGTCACGATGCCATTCGCCTGCGGCTTGCGTCACCCGACGATCGTGCTGCCTGCCGACTGTGAGAACTGGACCAGTGATCGCCGAGCAGCGGTATTGCTGCACGAACTCGCGCACATCCGTCGTCGCGACATGGTGGGCCACACACTTGGTCGTGTCGTTTGCGCGCTGTATTGGTTTCACCCGCTCGCCTGGACGGCGGCCCGACGCCTGCGCGCCGAAGGTGAGCGCGCGTGCGACGATCTCGCGCTCGGCTGCGGCACGCGTGCCAGTGACTACGCGGAACACCTGCTCGACATCGTGACTTCGGTCCGCAACCACGCGACACCGTCGGTGGCGATGGCGATGGCGACCCGCTCGGAGTTCGAGGGCAGAATGCTTGCGATTCTCGATCCGTCGCTGATGCGCTCAGCGCCGACTCGGATGCAGGCCAGCACGCTGGCCGGTGGTGTGATGATGTTTGCCATCGTGACGGGATCGGCGGTGCCGCGCATCGCCACCGCGCCGCAGCCAGCGCCGCCGCAAAACGCGGGCTCGAATGAGGCGCCGATGGTTGCGCAGGATTCCGGGCGCGTACGGACGGCGACAAGGGAAGTGGTGCGAGCCGACACGATGACGCTACGCGCGGCGAACTCCGTCTCGGGTCCGGCCAACGCCGTGATGGCGCCGCAGGCATCAGCAGCACCGCGCGCCGCGGCCGCTCCATTGGCAGTGGCCGTCGAGAGCCCGTCGGAATCATCGAGCACGGAACGTCGAGACGAGTTGCTGCGCGAAATGCGCGCGGTGCGAACCCGGTCGGACAGCAGTGCGCGAGCCAGTGTCCTCGCTCGCATCCTGCGCACGGACACATCGGCGTCACTCCGTCGAACGGCAGCGTGGGGCCTGAATGATTTCACTGACAACAGTGCCGCGCTCGAGGCGCTCGTGTATGCCGTGAGGCGCGATCCGAGTGCTTCGGTACGCGAGATGGCCGCATGGGCGTTGTCTGACGCTGCTGACAAGCCGATCGTCGCCGCTGCGCTGGCGGATGCCATTCGCCAGGAGCGCGAGCGGTCGGTGAAGCAGACTGCGGTCTGGTCGCTGGGTGATGGCGCCAGTGGCCGGTCCACTGAATCGATCGATGCACTGGTGTCGGTGCTTGACGATGAGGATGCAGAGGTGCGCGAACTCGCCGCTTGGGGCATCGGCAACGCAAGCCCAAAGCGTGCACCGGCGGCGTTGGTGTCGCTGCTGTCCGACCGGAACGCGCGTGTGCGCTCCACCGCAGCCTGGGCCCTGTATGAGATCGAAGACGGCGAGACTGCGGCTGCGATCGAATCAGCGCTCAACAAGGAGATGGACGCCGATGTGAAGTGGGCGATGGTGCGCGCCATCGGTGTGATGGGCGAAAAGGCCGTCGCACCACTCCAGCGATTGATCGAGTCGGGCAATGCGCCATTGCGGGCGCTCGCGATTCGATCCTTGGCGGGACAGGGTTCCGAACCCTGGCCGCAGCCGCGCCCCCGACCGCGTCCGTTCCCGTAAGCGACGTCGCGTCGCCAGATATTCGCTCGATTACTCGTACCGCTCGTTTCGTTCGGATCGCTCGGAATAGTCGAACACTGCATGACGGGAACGCGCGTATATCGCGCTGTTCCTTTGCCCTGAAGTGCTGAAAAATCAACACAATCCACTCGGGAGTTCTCATGGTTCGAAGCTTTGCCCTTGTGATCGCTGGAGCGATCATCGCCTGTTCACGTGGGTCCGTCGCCGAGGCGCATGCGCCAGCCGCGATCGCGAACGATCTGCGAGCGCTGTTGACTGCTGCACGCGGTGCGCCAGAAACCGTCTGCTCGTTGGCTGCTGATGCGATCGGTCAGCGCGGCTGGTACGGCGGCGGGCACCTCACGGCGCCACACACGCCACTGCCGCCGGTGCGACTCTCGCACGATGACGAAGAACGGAGTGAGATGGCGTCAGGTCCCGATGTGCAGTTGCTGCTGGAGAACGTTTCCTCGATGGACCGCTGCGTGCGGGCGATCTCCGTCCGCATCCTTGGTCGAGTTGGTGGCAACGAAGCGATTGCGGGGCTGCTGACACGCCTGTCGGATTCCGATTCATCCGTGCGCGAAACGGCGGTGCTCGGCCTCGGATTGCTGGAGCCGAAGGCCGCGACCTCCGCGATCACGAAGGCGCTGCGTGATCCATCGGCTGGTGTTCGTGCAAATGCCGCGTGGGCACTCGGGCGGTTCGAAGACGGCAGCGCGCTTCGTCCGCTCATCGCGACGCTGGCCGATGCCGATTCCACGGTGCGCGAAGCGAGTGTCGGTGCGATTGGGCAGATGGACTCCAGCAGCGCCGTGCCTGCGTTGCTGCGGGTGCTGCGCGAGGATCGCGTTGCGTCGGTGCGCCGCACAGCCGCCTGGGCGCTCGGGAATCTCGAGGCCGAAGCCGCCGCACGGGACATCGCCGAAGTGCTGTCGCGTGATGCTGATCCGCGTGTCCGCGAGATGTGCGCCTGGGCGCTCGGCAACATCGACTCGCAGGCTGGCGTGACCGGCCTCAAGATCTCGGCGCAGAAGGACAGTGATGCCAAGGTGCGCGAGACGGCGGTGTGGGCACTCGGTGAACGCGAGGCGTCCGACGCGGCGGGCGTGTTGGGCGAAGTGCTGGCCCGCGATTCCGACCGTGAGGTGCGTGGCACGGCGGCATGGGCACTGGGCAACATCGAGACGCGCACCGCACCGCCGGGATTGATCGCTGCGCTGAGCGATGCCGATGACGAGATCCGACTGAAGGCGTCGTGGGCCCTTGGCGAAATTCGCGACCGGGCCGCCGTGCCGGCGCTGAATGCCGCGATCAAGCGTGAGAAGGACTCGAAAGTGCGTCGCGCGCAGCTTCGCGCGTTGATCGAGACGGGTGAGCGGTCGGAAGGGCTGCTGACCGAGCTGCTCGAGTCGAGCGACGCCTCGGTTCGGGAGGCTGCGGTGCGTTCGCTCGCCGGCCGTCGTGCGACCGATCCGTGGCCCTGGCCGCAGCCGCGCCCACGCCCGTTCCCGTGACCTGGTCACGGGTGGGCAGTGCCACCCGCGCTGCCGCATCTGCCCGATCTGCTGTGAACTGATCCGCGCGGCGGGGGGCACAGCGGGCAAAAGAAACCTTTCCGCGTCCCGCTACGTCAGAACCGCCGAGCCCCCGATCCGGGTGCGCTGCGTCCTTCTCATCCGCCAAGGATCACATCTATGCTCCGTAACCTGCGGCTCGCAGCGCGCATGTTGCTCAAGACGCCGTTCGTGACGGCGATCGCCGTGCTCTCGCTGGCCCTCGGCATCGGTGCAAATTCCGCGATCTTCTCGTTGTTCGACCAGATGTTGCTGCGGCCGCTCCCGGTGCCGAATCCGGGTGAGCTGGTCAATCTCGGCGCACCAGGGCCGAAACCCGGGCAGACCCAGTGTTCGCAATCCGGCAGTTGCGAAGTCGTGCTGAGTTACCCGATGTACCGCGACCTCGAGCGGACGCAAAAGTCACTGACGGGTCTCGCTGCGCATCGCGGGTTCGGCCCGAGCCTGGCCATCGATGGCGAGCCGCTGACAGGCCGGGGCGTGATGGTGTCGGGATCGTATTTCCCGACCCTGCAACTGCAGGCCGCGGCCGGTCGACTCTTGGCGCCGTCGGATGATGCCGTCATCGGCGCGAACTTCGTCACCGTGTTGAGCTACGAGTTCTGGCGCGACCGCTTTGGCGAGTCGCCATCTGCCATCGGCAAGTCGATTCGCATCAACGGCAAGACGTTTACGGTGATCGGTGTGGCCCCGAAGGATTTTCACGGCACGACGCTCGGATTCGAGCCGGTGGTGTACGTGCCGATCTCCATGCGCGCAGAGCTCGAAGTCGGCTTCAAGAACTTCGAGAATCGCCGGTCGTACTGGGTGTATGTGTTCGGTCGGCGGAAGCCCGACGTCACGCTCGAGCAGGCGAAGGTGGCGCTCAACGCGCTCTATCGCCCGATCATCAACGACGTCGAGCTTCCGCTGCAGGAGGGCATGAGCGACCAGACGCAGACACGCTTCCGTGCCCGGACGCTGACCGTGGAAGATGGTCGGCGTGGTCAGAGTAGTGTGCATCAGGAGGCGAAGTCGCCGCTCTATCTCCTGATGGGCGTGACGATGGTGGTGCTACTCATCGCCTGTGCCAACATTGCGAATCTGCTGCTCGCGCGCGGTGCAGGGCGCTCGGCGGAGATGGGTGTGCGGCTGGCACTGGGCGCGAGTCGCAGGCAGCTGCTGTCGTTGCTGCTGACGGAGTCGGTGTTGCTGGCGCTGATTGGTGGCGCAGCAAGCCTGGTGGTGGCGAAGGTGACGTTGAGTTTCATCGCGTCGCTGATGCCGGCTGATTCCGCGAACTCGATCCAGTTCCACCTGCAACCGCAGGTGATCGTCTTCACTGCTGGCCTGGCGCTCGTCACCGGGGTGATCTTCGGCCTCTTCCCAGCGCTGCACAGCACGCGTTCTGACTTGATCGGTATCATTCGTGCGGGCGCAGGCCAGATCACGGGCGGCAAGGCTGCGGCTCGGTTCCGCGCGACGCTCGTCACCGTGCAGATTGCACTGTCGATGGCATTGCTGGTGTCTGCCGGCCTATTCCTCAAGAGCCTGCGCAACGTCAGTCGTGTCGACCTTGGCATGTCCGTCAACGATCTGGCAACGTTCGCTGTGTCGCCGGTGCGCGCCGGCATGGATACCACGCGTGCCGCGATCTACCTCGCCCGCGTCGAGGAAGAGTTGAAGACGATTCCTGGGGTGACCGGTGTCACGTCGAGCCGAGTGCCGCTGCTGTCCGGAGAGAGTTGGGGATCGGGTGTGCAGGTGCAGGGCTTCGCCAGCGGTCCCGATGTCGACAATGGTTCGCGCTTCAACCAGGTCGGTCCGGGCTACTTCACGATGCTCGGCGTCCGAATGCTCGCCGGTCGCGACATCGCCGAGTCGGATGGTTATGGCGGGGCAAAGGTGGCGGTCGTGAACGAGGCCTTTGCGAAAAAGTTCAATCTCGGTCGCGACGCCGTCGGCAAGTTCATGGTGGACGGCGAACCGAAGGATTCGCTGAGTGTGCAGATCGTGGGACTCGTTCCCGACATGAAGTACAGCGACGTGAAGGACACCATTCCACCGGTGTTCTACTACGCGGTGCGGCAGGATCACAGCATCGGCGCGCTGCATTTCTACGTGCGCTCGTCGCTCCCGATCGCGCAGCTGATGTCGGCCATTCCGGCCGTGATGAAGAAGCTGGACCCGACCGTGCCGGTGGAGGAACTGAAGTCGATGCCGCAGCAGATCCGGGAGAATGTCTTCCTCGACCGGATGATCAGCATCCTTTCGGCAGCGTTCGCCGTGATTGCGACGTTGCTGGCGGGGATCGGGCTCTATGGCATGCTGGCGTTCAGTGTGGCGCAGCGGACCCGCGAGATCGGAGTTCGCATGGCCCTTGGTGCCAATGCCGCCCGGGTACGTGGCATGGTGATGAAGCAGGTGGGCCTGATGACGCTGCTTGGCGGCGTGATCGGCGTCTCGGCGGCCATCGGGATCGGCAAGGCGGCGCGCGCGCTGTTGTTCGGCCTCGAGGGCTTCGACGCGTCGGTCTTCTCGCTCTCCGTGATCATGCTGGCCCTCGTCGCCCTTGCCGCTGGCTTCGTGCCAGCGCGCCGCGCGGCGCTCGTTGATCCGATGCAGGCGCTTCGCCATGATTGAGGCGCCTCGCACGCGAACCTTTCGTAAGGAACGACCGTGACCATGGACATCGTTCGAACCCCACCGAAGCGAAACGGCCGCAAGCTGTTGATCGCGGGTGGCGCAGTGCTGGCGGTGGTCGGCGTCGTCGCCATCTCGAGGCTCGATGCCGCGCTCCCCACCATCGAACGGGCGGCGATCCTCGTCGATACCGTGCGTCAGGGTGACATCGTGCGCGAGGTGCGCGCGCCTGGTGCGCTGGCCCCTGAGCAGATCCGGTGGATCACGGCGCAAGCCTCGGCGCGGGTCGAGCGTGTGCACGTGCAAGCGGGGCAGATCGTGAAGGCCGGCGAGTTGCTGCTCGAGCTCTCCAATCCTGATCTGCAATTGCAGTCGATGCAGGCAGATCAGCAGGTGCGACAGGCAGAGAGTGCATTGCTGTCGCTGCGGACAAACTTGCGGAGTGGCTTGCTCACGCAGGAAGGGGTCGTCGCAACCGCGCGGACGCAGCATCTCAGCGCGGTGCAGGAGGCTGCCGGCGTCGATTCGCTGGCGCGCCTTCGATTGGCGGCGAACTTCGAGGTCGCGAATCGGCGCGCGGCAGCCGAGGAGATGACGACGCGACTGCGCGTGGAGCAGGATCGGCTGCAACTGATGCGCGAGTCGATCGATGCGCAGGTCGCGACGCAAGCAGGGCAGGTGACGCAGCTGCGCGCGATTGCCGCGAATCAGCAGGCGCGCCTGCGGGCGCTCGAAGTCCGGGCGCCGGAAGCCGGAGTGCTCCAGGACCTCACCCTGCAGTTGGGACAGTGGGTGCCAGAAGGCACGACGCTGGCGAAGGTGGTGCAGCCTGGCCGACTGAAGGCGGTCCTTCGCATTCCGGAGTCGCAGGCCAAGGATGTGGTGATCGGACAGGTGACGAGCGTCGATACCCGCAACGGGATCGTGCGTGGAC
This sequence comes from uncultured Gemmatimonadaceae bacterium, assembly GCA_963740355.1. Taxonomy (GTDB): domain Bacteria; phylum Gemmatimonadota; class Gemmatimonadetes; order Gemmatimonadales; family Gemmatimonadaceae; genus JACMLX01. The sequence goes on along the minus strand of CAVUDW010000003.1, from coordinate 846,649 downwards.
ATGTGATCCGAAAGGACCCTGCGGCGCAGCAGGGGAGTGTCACGATCGATGTCGCCCTCGAAGGCACGTTGCCGCAGGGGGCTGTGCCGGATCTGAGCGTGGACGGTACGATTCAGATCGAGAAGCTCACGAATGTGCGCTACACCGGTCGGCCGGCCATCGCCGTTCCCGGTGGCCAGACGAGCCTCTTCCGGCTCACACCCGATGGTCGCGAAGCCGTGCGCGTGGCCGTCACACTGGGTCGCAATTCCGCCAACAGCGTCGAGATCATCGGTGGCCTGGCCGTTGGTGATCGCGTCATCCTGTCCGACATGTCCGCCTATACCACTGCGGCACGAGTGAGGCTCAAGTGATTTCACCCCGAACGCTGGCTACCAACATGAGCGCGACTGACCGGCCGTTGATCGAGATGCAGGGCATCCGCAAGGTGTTCGTCACCGATGAGATGGAGACGCACGCGTTGCAATCGATCGACTTCTCGATTTCCGAGGGCGAATACGTTGCGATCGCGGGCCCGTCCGGCTGCGGCAAGACGACGCTACTCTCGATCCTCGGACTCCTCGATGCGCCGAGTGGTGGCAGCTACACGCTCGCGGGGCAGGCTGTCGCCACGCTGTCGCCGGCAGAGCGGGCGCGCGTCCGCAACCGGCAGATCGGCTTCATCTTCCAGGCATTCAACCTGATTGGCGACCTCACGGTTGCCGAGAATGTCGAGCTGCCACTCACCTACCGCAACGACCTCACTGCGGCTGACCGGAAGGCACGCGTGGAACGGGCGTTGGCCCGTGTCGAGATGTCGCACCGTTCGAAGCACTACCCACCGCAGCTCTCCGGCGGCCAGCAGCAGCGTGTGGCCGTGGCACGGGCAGTGGCGGGTGATCCGGCGATCCTGCTGGCCGACGAGCCTACTGGGAACCTGGACTCGAAAAACGGCGAGGCGGTCATGTCTCTCCTGCAGGAGCTGAACGCCAATGGCGCGACGATCTGCATGGTGACGCACGATGAGCGGTACGCGAAGCACGCAAAACGACAGGTACATCTGTTTGACGGGCGCGTGGCCGACGCGGAGACGGTGGCGGCAGCCGTCGCGTAAGTCGTTGACAGGCAGCGTCGGTCATGTGCCCGACGTTGCCTCGCCGTGCTGTCAGGCACGACCCATCGCGCGCAGGAATTCCGATGCCAGCTCCGGTCCGCTGCGACGGGACCACGATTCATTCACCTGCAGTGTGATCGCGGTCGCTCCCGCCGGTGGAGCCGCGATCTCGATCCCGCGTGCTGCCAGTGCCGTCCTGACGCGAGGTACGTCGATCCCATTTGACGGAATACGGAAGATGTTCGATCCGTTCGGAATGCGAACCGCCGTCACGCCGCCGCGTGAACCGAGTTCGGAGATGAACGCCTCTGAGACCCGCACACCTGCTCGAAAGCGGTCGACGAAGCCGTCGAGGTAGTGCAGCGCAACGGCCGCATAGGGCCACGCTTGCGGCAACCCGCCGCCGAACATCCGGCGCGTGTGATACATGCCGTCGAGCAGCGATTTTGGACCCGCGAGAATGGCGCCCGATGCGGCATTGAGGCCCTTCCACAGCGAGATGTACACGGTGTCGAACATCGCGCCGTACTCCGAGGGTGCCATGCCAGAGTATGCTGACGCGAGCAGCATTCGTGCGCCGTCGAGATGAAGCCGGATCCCCTGCTGTCGCGCGAACGCCGTCACCTCTCGCAGGTCATTGATGGCGAACTGCTCGCCGGCCTTGCGACGCACCGGCGTCTCGATCGAGATCGCCCCGACGCGTGTTGCGACGCGGCCGGACGCAGTGCGGCCCACGACCTCTTCGACATCGGACTTGGTGAAGGTCGCCTGACCGCGTGCCAGTGGCATCAGCGTCAACTGACTCAGGGTCTGCGCGCAGTCACCGGTGTCGTTGAACAGGTGACTTTCGTGCTGCACGATGACGCGCCGATCGACACCGGCCAACGCGCGGATGGCGAGGTGGTTGGCCAGCGTACCCGTCGGCATGAAGACGGCAGCCTCCTTACCGAGGAGCCGCGCGCAGGCAGCCTCGAGTTGCGTGACCGGGCCACCTTGCGAGTAGTAGTCCTCCTCGGTCCTGCCGTCGGCCGTGATCCGCTGCAAGAGCGCGGAGTAGTCGCGCGGCGTCAGGACCAGACCGTCATGCGACATGTTCACTGAGGTGTCAGCCGGCGGCGCGGCCATCGCGGTGCTGAAGCGATCCGGGATCACGCTCAGCGATGCGAGTGCCGCACCGGCTTTCAGGAAATCACGTCGTGCGGTGGAATCCGTCACAGGGTGCTCCGGAATGCTGTATATGGATGGTTCCGGACCTGAGCCGGATCAGTCGCGTCGGTGGCGCACCGGCGTCGACACGCAATCTCGGCGGGCGGCCATCGTTGCAACAGGCGGCACGCTGGTATCGTTGACTCCGCACCTGCCTCGCCCGCAGCAACGCGGCACGGTGCGCCGTGAGTATCGTGTCCGTGTCGTCCGTCATTCTCACTCACCGGAACGCCCCATGCCCCGCACCCACCTCCACGCGCCCTCCGCTCCCGCCGCCATCGGCCCCTACTCACATGGAATCTGGGCCGGCGACCTGCTCTATCTCTCCGGCCAGACGCCGATCGACCCCGCCACCGGCAAGCTGATCGACGGCGATGTCGCCTCGCAGACGCATCGGGTGTTCGACAACCTCGAGGGAGCGCTCAAGGACGCCGGGCTGACGATGGGCGACGTCATCAAGTGCAACGTCTATCTGACCGACATGGCCAACTTTGCAGCGATGAATGGGGCGTACGCCGTGCGCTTCGACGCGCCGCATCCGGCGCGCACCACGGTGGCGGTGGCGGGGCTGCCACTGAATGCGCAGGTGGAGATCGAGTTGGTGGCGCGCCGCGGGTGATTCAGCCGCAACAGCGCGCAATAGTGCGCGCTGGTGCGAGGTCAATTCGTCGACTCACCATCACCGTCATCTTCAACTACGCCGACGGATTTTCGTCCGCGCTCGGCCCGTAGATCAGGATCGAATCGACATCACGACTCGTGGCGAGAACAACCTGGTCGTCAAAGGACCGGGTGAGGTCGCAAACGCCGCCGACCGTCGCGGGCAGTTCCAACTGCTCATCGCCGATCCATACCTGAAGGAATCGAAGAAGTAATCAGCACATGGCGCACGGCCCCCGCATCGGAGATACCGGTGCGGGGGCCGTTTTGCGTCAGTTGCCGGTGTTATCAGAACGGATGGAAGGCAGCTGCCAGCTACTTTTTGCCGACTGCGAGAAGCAAGCCACCAGCAACGACGGCTGCGACCCCGGCCCAAAGCGGGACGTTGACGGACTCCTTCTCCTTCACCGCGAGTTCAACAGGCCCGACTTTCACCGCGCTGGTGTTTTTTGTGTACGAGAAGCCTCCGAAGGCTAGAGCAAGTGCTCCACCAACGAGAAGAATCAAACCGACGACCTTGGATGTGTTCACAGGTACTCCGAAGAAGTTGAACAAGACGTGTCGCACGAGACAACGTGCGGGACTGGGGCGGGCTCGTAGCGGTACTCGCCCAGCCTGCAATTTGCGTGCAACATCGACATAGACTCGCGCGCAGCGCGCTTCTGAAGACGCTCGTCTGCAGTAACCGATGCCAGGTCGAGCCGGCCCTACTCCTCGATCACGGACAGACCCTGGCGCTTCAGGTTGTCCAGGGAGTCCAGCATTCCCCGAATGATTTCAGCAGAGTGTCCCTGCCAGTCAGACACCACACCGACGATTCTCAGTGGGTCGCGCGAACGATAGGACCGCGTGGGATTCCCCGGAAAGCGCTTGTTGGTCAAATTGGGGTCATCCTCGAACGGCCCAGTTGGCTCCACCACATAGATGTGGCCGCGCCCGGACGACCCGGACAAAGCAATCGAGAGCTCGGCCCCCCAGATCGCTGGCTCCATCAGTGCAGCGAAATACAGGTGCTTGAGTACCCGACCACTTTCGAAATGCGTTTCGTGCCCCGTCGTCAACAGGTCGCCCACGGACAGCGTGGCGCGCGTTCCATGATAGAAGGGGCCCTGCACGTACGCACAGGTCTCGAACGAGACTGGAACCCACGACGCTGACACAGCTACTCGGATAAGAGGACGGACGTCGATGCGACGTCGCAGCAACTCCGCTGACACCAGCGGGCTGAACGCCATGACGTTGAAGACCAGCGGCGACTCACGGCCACTTCGGTACCCGCCCCGCCGTCCAGGGAGCCCCGGCGGCTTCGGCGGCGGCTTCGGCGGCGGCTTCGAGCGCGCGCAGGTCCCGTTCCACCAACTGTTCAAGTGTCGCGCGAACCGGTGTGAACGCGTCGCTCGCCCACTTGATGTTCTGACGTTGTGTGGCCGTTGGCGCGCCGCTTCCGTTCCAGTGGTAGCGTACCACCTCGCTCACGCTCGCAGCAATGCTCGCGGGCGTACTCATCGACACGATGATGCGAAGGTCTCCTGTTCCCGAAGTGATCCGCGCGCTACGGCGTGAGATCCGCGCGATAGCTGGTGACAAACTCAAGGAATCGCGAGATGTCTACAATGGACGCCGCACGGAAGCGGATCGTGTGTGAGTCCACCCGGTCCACGCCGGGCATGTAGGCCATCATTTCAGCCGGCGTATAGCTCTTGAAGGAGAGCTCCAGCATGAATGGCCCGCGCGCCGGCATCGGCTTGAACTCGCTCAGTCGGAGCATTGCCGCCTTCGCCTTGCTGCGGATGATGGCCTGGGATGCCTCGGGCGTCATGACCACGGCTGCGTGAAAGCTGATCGAGCGTTTGACGACAGCCCCTTCCACGTTGCCCAAAAGCGACTGCACCTCGGCCACGGCCTGTTCGTCGCCGGACACCATCACCACGGGCACGCCGAAGGACCCGGCGACCGTCGCGTTGATGGCTGATTCTGCCATCGGTCGACCATTCAACTTCACGGCGGAAAACGTCGCGCTGGAAATGGTGTGTGCGCGCACGCCTTGCGCGTTGGTGGTGGCAGCGTGGTACCCGATGAACATTGCGGCGCTGAATGTCGAGTCAATGCCCTGCATCATCATCAGCGGCCGCGGTGATCCGCGGACGATACTCACCCCAACCGGGAACCTGTCGATGAGCAGGTTCTGCATGTTGCCATGCGCGTCGGCGACCACGAACTCGGTTGCGCCGCCCTGTCGCGCACCCTCGATCGCCGCGAGTGCCTCAGCAGTCATGTACTCGCGGAACTTCGCGTACTCGAATCCCGTCGGGCTGAGTTGCTCGGACGTGACCACGCCACCGATGCCCTCCATGTCGACCGAGATGAACACCTTCACCGGACGCTGCGCGGACAGTGGCAGCCCACAGAGTGTGCCGAGGATCGTGGCCAGAATGAGGATGCGTCGGGTCAACAATTCGAGACTCCAGTTCGTGATTGAGTGGCACCGGCTACACCGTATTTCGGTGACAGTGCACTCATTGCAGCCTACTGATCATAACGGTGACAGTCGGCGCTCTTTGCCGCTCGAGCGACTGGCACCTTGCGGGCGGTCCTTCGCCGGGATGGGTAGGAAACGTCGACGGTCCGTACGCCGATGACCAATGGCGAGAATATGACAAAGAGCTGGTGGCCCTGCCCGAATGTGAGCCCGTCCCGCATCCGTCCAGACTGTCACCGGGCGAACCAAATCGGCGCAATGAGTGCACTGTCACCGAAATTGTCCACCGCAGCTGTCTGGCGGCCAGCAGCAGCGTGTGGCGGTGGCGCGGGCGGTGGCTGGTGATCCGGCCATCCTGCTGGCGGACGAGCCAACAGGAAATCTGGACTCGAAAAATGGCGAGGCGGTGATGTCGCTGTTGCAGCAGCTGAACGCCAAGGGTGCGACAATCTGCATGGTGACACACGACGAGCGGTACGCGAAGCATGCCAACCGACAGGTGCACCTGTTCGACGGACGGGTGGCCGATGCCGAGATCGTGGCGGCGATTGTGGCGTCGGGGGGAGTCAATCCGGCAGTTCGTGGATCCGCTGTCGTCAGGCCGCGGCGTGGGCCTGTTCGAGCGCGGCGACGTCGAGTTTTTCCATGGCCATCATCGCGTTCATCACCGCTTGCACCTTTGCCGGGTTACTGTCGCTGATGAGCTCCATGAAGCGTCGCGGCACGATCTGCCACGTGAGGCCGAACCGGTCCGTGATCCATCCGCACTGCATCTTGGTCGCGCCGTCAACGAGCTTGTTCCAGTACTCGTCGACCTCGTGCTGGTCGACGCAGTCGACGTAGAGGGAGATCCCCTCCGAGAAGCTGAAGTAGGGGCCGCCGTTGTAGCCCATGAAGGACTGGCCACCGATGACGAATTGCGCCGATGTGACCGGGCCGTCACTTCCGGTGCGTGCGATATTGCGGATCTCGGAGTCGGGGAACGTCGCAGTGTAGAAGGCGATGGCGGCTTCGAGCTGGTCGTTGAACATCAGGAACGGTGTGACCTTGGACATGGGCGCGGCTCCTGCCTTCGGGGGGAGGTGGCGAACGTGACTCGAATACGCTGGCAGTTGGCGGCGCTACGTGACCCGGCGTTGCCGCGCCGTGAAAGTATGGTCGCGGAGACGCGGGTTGCCCATGTGCCGATCATTCTCGTCCTGCATGCGTGCCGTGCTGCTGCGCGGACGCCGTCCGTTGGAGCAGCATCGTCACCCGATCAATGCCGGGTCCAAAGCCATCCGGTGTCACTGTGATCGCTGCAAAGCCAGCCTGCCGAAAGAAACCGGCACTGTGTTGAGAAGTGTGCACGCGGATCTGCGTCACTTCCTGCGCCCAGAGTCGTGCGATCCGGGCCTCGAGCAGCAGCCGGCCGACCCCCTTCCGGTGCCAGCGCCGATGTACCATGCCCCACGCGAGGCCTCCCTCGCTGGCCGACCGGCAATACGCGGCGCCGAATCCGACGACCTCTCCCTTCGCGGACCGCGCGACCACCAGTTCGCTCTGCGGTGCCTCCAGGAAGGCGATGAACTCGTCGAGTTCCGAAGGGGCAAAGAAATCGGGCGTGTTGCTCTGGAAGATCTCCAGTACGGCGCCGTAGTCCGCGGTTGCGTACGGAGCGAGTGTGTATCGCGGACGGTCACGAGGAGGCATGGATCGGCGGCAAACGAGACAGGGTTCTAGTGCGCGGCGACCGCATCGAAAAAGTTGCTTTCGATTACAATCTGCCGGTCGTCGGGTCAGCAGCAACCGTGGGTAGTTGCGGCGAGGGTATAGCCCGCGACGACCCCTGCAACGCCAGCGCTATACATCTCGCGACCGCACCGATCAGCGCCGAATCCCTCTGCTAGCAAAGGCTGCATCCCGCGCCACCACAAGCACTTACGTCATTTCTTGTGTTAGATCGCTTCAAAACGGCCCCGCGAGAAGTCGGCAGAGCGCCGCTTTTCATCCGAGGCTCGCGGAGAAGGCCACCACCTCCGCGCGGATTGGCCCACCGAAGCACCTGTCCAGTCGCCAGACCGCGATCCGGCCTGCCCGCCGCGCGCCGTAGCCTCCGCATCGACGCCCGTCCCCTCCCGTAACCGCAACCGCGATCGCGATCGCGTCTCATTCGCTCACACGTCGCACCGCACACCGCTGGTCAGCTCGTCGCTGCCCGCCGCGTCTGCCGGTACACCCACCAGATCAGGCCGATGAACGCCGCCATGCCGCCCCACAAGGCGACGGGCGCGAAGCCGGCGCCGACCACCGCCAGCGGGGAATCGCTCCCGGTCGCGGCCACGATGCCGGCGAAGGCGACGCCAAAGAGGCTCTCCCCGACGATCAAGCCGGTGGCAGCCAGGACGCCGAAGCGCCGCGCCGTCTCGGGATCGCGCTGCCGGTCGGCCCACGCCTCATACCGCGTCCCCAGCACCGCGCCGACCACGATCAGCGCCGTCAGCGACATGGGGAGATACACGCCCATGCCAACGCCGAGGGGCGGTAACCGCAGCTTGCCCGCGCGACCGAGCAACTCGTCCACCAGCACGACAACCACGCCGATCACGGCGCCGAGTCCGAGCAGCGGCCACTCGAGATCACCACCGAGCACACCCTTCGCCAGCGCCGAAATCAGCAGCGCCTGCGGGGCCGCCAGTGCCTGCTCGCGTGCACCAACCGCCCCGGCAAACCCGAAGGCGTTGTTGAGCAGGTCCAGCACGCCGGGAATCGCCAGGCTGCCGAAGACCACCCCGATCACCAGCGCCACCTGCTGGCGCCACGGCGTCGCACCGACGATCTGCCCTGTCTTCAAGTCCTGCAGGTTGTCATTCGAGATCGTCGCAATCCCGAAGACGATCGCCGTCGCGAACAACGCATACGCCACCATCGCCTCCGTCACCGACGGCACCTCGCTGCGACCGAGGAACGCGATCATCATCAACGACACGCCCACGACCGCCAGGATGCCGACCCCGGAGATGGGACTGTTCGATGCACCAATCAATCCAGCCATGTAGCCGCATACGGATGCGATCACGATGCCCGCGAGCAGGATGTAGACGACAGTGATGCTGATGAGCACACCGGCGTGCGCGGCCAGCGGGCCGTCGGCAATGAATTGCCAGAGAAGAAATGCGATCGGAACCATCGTCGCGACGATGACGGCAGCCACTTGCTTGATGGGGAGGTCACGCTCCGACAACGGCAAGCGCTCGCCACTGCCGCGCGCGGCCGAGGCCACCAGCGCTGAACGAATGCCGGCGATGATCGGGCCGATGATCTTGAGCAAGGTCCAGATGGCGGCCACACCGATGGTGCCGGCGCCGATGAACCGGGCCTTGGCCCGGAACACGCCACTCGCAATCGCGACAGCGTCCGCCCCCGGCGCGCCGGCGCTGAAGTACGGCACCAGGCCGACCCACGTGATCACGATGCCGGTCAGCATCGCGAGGCCCACCGACAATCCGACCAGATGGCCGACGCCCAGCAGTGCGAAGCTGAGCGAGGTGGCGGCGCCTGTCGCACCGGTACCCACACGAAGATACTTGCTGATCTCGCCCACCATCAGCTTCATCGCGATCAGCAGCGACACGCCGGCCGACGCAAGCGATGAGAGAATGATGATGCGCAACCCTTTTCGGTTCTCCTCCGCACCGCTGGCGTCCGCCGACCCGACGCGCAGCACTTCGGCCGCAGCCATTCCCTCCGGATAGGGCAGGTCCGACCCGGTCACCAGCGCCCGCCGCAACGGCACGGAGAACATCACGCCCAGGATCCCGCCCGTCGCGCAGACGGCGGCCGTCGTCACGAAGGGGAAGCCCTGCCAGTAGCCAAGGATCACGAGGCCCGGGAGGACGAAGATGATCGCCGACAAGGTGCCCGCCGCCGAGGCGATAGTCTGCACGATGTTGTTCTCGAGGATCGTGCCGCCCGGCAGCAGTCGCAGGATGGCCATCGAGATGACCGCGGCCGGGATCGAGGTGGCGAAGGTCAGCCCGACCTTCAGGCCGAGATAGACGTTGGCGGCGGTGAAGAGCAGCGTCAGAAGCCCGCCGAGGATGACCGATCGCAGTGTGAGTTCGCGCATCGCGGGAAGAAGGCGCCACGGCGCGCGGAGGGCAACCTACCTCCTCGCTTGGCGTGGCTGCGGCGAGCCGTGGTCTGAGGCGGGAGAGACGCTGGATCGGATATTCAGCGGCACGTGCGCGATATTGCAGCAGCGTCGCCGCGGCCCGCGATCGCTGCCCCCTGCCCGGAGCCGTTATCATCGATCTCGAATTCTCGGCGCACGACATGCGCGCCATGGCCGATCAGGTCGTGGCGCGCTGCGTGGACCACATCATCTCCCTGCCGCAGCAGCCGTTGTACGGCGTCCATGACGCAGAAGAACTCTGCCTGCGCATGCGCGAACCGTCGCCGACGGCGCCCACGCCACTCTCGTCGCTGCTGGACGACCTGTTCACGCAGTACATCCCGCAGTCGTTCAACACCCCGTCACCCGGCTACCTCGCATACATCCCCGGCGGCGGGCTCTATACGGCGGCCCTCGCTGATTTCATCGCCGACACCACGAATCGCTACACAGGGATCTGGCAGGCCGCCCCGGCACTGGTGCAGCTCGAAGCCAATGCACTGGAGTGGCTGCGCGAGTGGATGCGCCTGCCCGTCGGGACGACGGGGGTGTTCACCACCGGCGGTTCGATGGCGACGTTCAACGCCGTACTGTGCGCGCGCGAGCAATACCTTGGCGCCGAGATTCGTCGTGGCGTGCTGTACACGTCCGATCAGGCGCACCATTGCGTGATCAAGGCGGCCAAGCTTGCTGGCATCATGCCTGATCGCGTGCGCTCGATCCCATGCGACGAGCGATACCACATCCGGCTGGACCTGTTGCAGTCGTCGATCGAGCAGGATCGACATGATGGCCTGACGCCATTCATGGTGGTCGGAAATGCCGGAACCACGAACACCGGTGCCGTTGATGCGCTGGACGCGATGGCAGACATCTGCGCCACGGAGAAGCTCTGGTTTCACGTGGACGGCGCGTATGGCGCGTTCTTCCAGCTGTGCGAGGAGACGCGCCCTGTCTTGCGTGGCATCGAGCGAGCCGATTCGCTGACGCTCGATCCGCACAAGGGCATGTTCCTGCCATACGGCACCGGCGCGCTGCTGGTGCGCGATGGTGCGCGCTTGCGTGCGGCGCACGAGGCGACGGCGGACTACCTGCCGGAGATGCCCAGCCCGGCCGAGTTCTACGATCCGAGCCAGCATTCGCCAGACCTGTCGCGCGGCTTCCCGGGGCTGCGGATGTGGCTCACGATCAAGCTCTTCGGCGCTGACGCCTTTCGCGCTGCAATCGCCGAAAAGCGCTCGCTGGCCGTCGATGCCGCTGCGCGCGTAGCGCAACTGCCGCACGTGGTGATGGATGCACCGCCTGAGTTGTCGCTCTTCCCGTTTCATGTCACCTGGCCCGGCGCCACGCTGGAGCAGGAGAACGAGGCGACGCGTGCCGTGATGGACGAAACATCGAAGCGCGGCCGGGTGATGGTGAGTGGTGCGGTCGCAGGTGGTCGATACATCGGTCGAGTCTGCGTGCTTAGCTTCCGAACGCACGCCCCGCAGATCGACGCGCTGGTGGAGGATCTTGCGGCTGCAATTCACGACGTGGTCGGGAGACTGTCATGAAGCGCCTGTTCCTGGGAGTGGTGGTGCTGGTGCTCGGTCTGCTGGGTGTGATGGCGGCCCGCGCGGCGATGCTCCCTGCGCCGGCGTCACCGGCAGTCGCCACGAAGATGGTGGTGATTAACGAGGCGACGGCGGCGCAGCGACTTTCCGGTGCGGTGAAGTTCGCCACCGTATCGACGGCGTCCGGCGGCCCGATCGATAGCGCAGCATTCCGCGGTTTTCATGATTTCCTCGCGACGTCGTTCCCGAAGGTTCACGCCACGCTCAAACTGGAAAAGGTGGCGGGCCTGAGCCTGTTGTACACGTGGACCGGAAGCGATTCGACGTTGGCGCCTGTGGTGTTGATGGGCCACATGGACGTGGTCCCTGTGCCCGAATCGAACCTCAAGGAATGGACACACGGCCCGTTCTCTGGCGATGTAGCCGATGGCTACGTCTGGGGCCGCGGCACGATGGACGACAAGGTCACGGTGCTGGCAGTGCTGGAAGCGGTCGAGGACATGTTGTCCCGCGGTGAAAAACCGTCGCGGACCGTGTATCTCACCTTCGGGCATGACGAAGAAGTTGGCGGTCGGTTCGGCGCGCGTGCGATGGTCGACACGTTGGTGGCGCGCGGTGTGAAGCCGGCATTGGTTATCGACGAGGGTGGCGTGATGGCGACCGGCGCGATCCCCGGCGTGAAGGGACTGGCGGCGGTGGTCGGCATCGCCGAGAAGGGCTATCTCTCGCTGCGGCTGAAGGCGCACGCGCAGGGTGGCCACTCCTCCATGCCCACAGCGCGCACGGCGGTTGGTGCACTGAGTCGCGCGATCGCAGCGCTGGAGGCGAATCCGTTTCCGTCTTCGCTCGACGGACCCACGCGTGGCATGCTGGAGGCGATGGCGCCGTATTCGCCGTTCACGCGGAAGATGGTGCTGGCGAATCTCTGGCTCACTGCGCCGCTGGTGACCAGCGCGATGGCGAAAGTGCCTACGAGCGCTGCGATGCTGCACACGACCACGTCGCCGACGATGCTCACGGCCGGCGTCAAGGACAACGTGCTGCCGCCGGAAGCGACCGCGGTCGTGAACTTCCGCATCCGGCCGGGAGAGACGCAGGAAACGGTGATCGCCCGCGTGAAGAGTGTGATCGCGGACACGATGATCACCGTCGAACCGACCGACAGTGCCCGCACTGATCCGTCGCAGGTCTCCGACCCGAACTCGTCAGCCTTCAAGCTGATTGCGTCGACGGTGCGTGGCATGGTTCCTGGACAGTCGGTGCCTGTGTTGCCGTATCTCGTGGGCGGTGGCACAGATGCGAAGTATTGGGGCCCACATTCGTCGAACGTGTTCCGGTTCCTCGCGGTCCCGCTCCAGGAAGGAGATGTGACCCGGATCCACGGTGTGAACGAGCGGATGTCCGTGAAGGGGTATGCGACAGCTGTCACCTTCTTCGAGCAGTTGCTGCAGCATCTCGATCAGTTGAAGTGACAGAGATTCGGGTGGCGGTTTGAAGCCCACGGAGCGGCTCGGGACGGCGTCAGCGCCCGATGGATCGGTGCTGACGCTTTACCGCCACGACGGCGCCTACCTGATGGTGGTGGACGGCGTCGAGCTGATGTCGACGCGACGCGTGCACTCGGAAGAACTGCTGGCGCAGCTGGCGTGTGCGCCACTGAAGGCGCGCGCCGACGCATCGGTCCTGATCGGTGGTCTTGGATTTGGCTTCACGCTCAGGGCCGCGCTCTCTCACCTTGCATCCGACGCCCGCGTTGTGGTGGCCGAGATCCTGCGCGAGGTGATCGACTGGAATCTCAATCCGGAATGGCCGCTGGCCGGTGAGGCGATGCGCGACCCGCGCGTGACGGTCAAGCATGATGACGTCGCGAACCTGCTTCGTACCAATGTCGGTGGCTTCGATGCGATCCTGCTCGACGTCGACAACGGCGCCGAGTCGTTCACCACCGGCAGCAACAAGAAGCTGTACGGCGAGAAGGGCATCCGGGCCGCCATCGCCGCCCTGCGCCCGGGCGGCTGCCTTGCGTACTGGTCAGTCGACTCCGAGCCCGCGTTCGTGAAAGCCCTCAAGCGCGAAGGCCTCAGCGTCAGCGTGCACAAGGCCCGCTCCCACGCCACCTCCGGCGGCTTCAACGCAATCATTCTCGCTCGGCGTACGTCATGAATCACATGGTGCGGCGAACTGCAACTGCTTGACGCAAAACAGCTAGAGGGATACAGCACGAGCCGCAGGGAACGACAACTGCCGCAAAAAGGCCGCAAAACGGGACAGCCGCAAAAACTACGACGACAGATTTTGTACCGCTTCTGATAGCCATCCATCAGTCGCTGTTTTGCGGCCTTTGCAGTTCCCCGCGGCTGTTGCCGTACCGCTGTTTTCTGTTTTGCGTTGAAGCAGTTGATCGTGAGCCGGTCAGGGAACTGGCCGCGAACGATTGCGCATCAGGGACTCGATTTCCTCGATTTCACGCGGTGCGTTGCTGATGCGAACGGTGCCGTCCTTGGTCACGACGTAGTCGTCCTCGATGCGCACGCCGGTGTTCTGGAAACGGAGGACGGCGGCGCGGACTTTCGCGATGAACTGGCGGTTCTTCGGTGTGTCCGGGAGGGCATCGAGCATCGCGGTGCTGATGTAGATGCCCGGTTCGATCGTGAACGCATCACCCACCTGAAACGTGCGATTGCCGGTGTAGAACTGCGCCGGGTCGTGCACCGCGAGGCCGATACCGTGACTGATGCCGTGGATCATCCAGAACATCGACTGACGGCAGGTGCGCGGCGAGTTGGTACAGTCGGTGCGCCAGGGCATGTCGAGTGTCGCATTCACATCCTCGATCAGGCCCAGCTTGGCCAGGCCGCGGGCGCGCACATCTTCCGACGAATCCTGGGCGGCGATCGATGACATGCCGACCTTCGAATTCCGCTCTGCTGCCAGCTGCGCGTCAAGCACCAGCTGGTACATGAGCCGCTGATCGGGCGAATACGTGCCGCTCACAGGGATCGAGCGCGTGACGTCGGCCGCGTAGCCTTCGTACTCTGTCGCTGCATCGATCACGACCATGTCGCCCGGCTTGATATCGCCACGATTCCGCATGTAGTGCAGCTGCGTGCCGCGAATCCCTCCGCCCACGATCGATCCATACGACGGACGGGCGCCACCGCGTCGCATGAACTCGTACTCGATCGCCGCCTGCAGTTCGTACTCCTTCGTCGGCTCGGCGAGGCGCATCGCCGCGCGATGCCCTTCCGAGCTGATCTCGGCTGCCTTCCTGATCAGCGCCAGCTCGGCTTCCGTCTTCTTCGCGCGGATCTGGTAGACGTATGGGTGGGCATCGCGGATCGTGATGTTCGGATGCGAGGCGGCAAACCGGCGCTCCCACTGCAGGCCACGCGTCAGCGAGTCCTGGATCGCAAAATCTGCCGCCGCAAAGTCGGCCAAGGTGTAGACCGTCTTCACCCCCTTCACCAGCGAGTCGACCACGTCCTCGATCACGCCGGCCGAGCGCGCATGCATACCCAGCGTCTGCTCCACGGTGAGCGAGTCAGGTCGCTTGCCGTAGTAGAACGCCTGTCGGGCGCCAGCGGGCGTGATGAAGAGCGTCGATCGGGCCTTGCCGCCCTTGATCACCATCACCAGCGCTGCATCCGGCTCGTTGTAGTTCGTCAGGTACCGGAAGTCGGCGAGCTGGAAGAACGGCCCGAAGTCGGAGACCGGCGTACGGCCGCCGAATGCGACCAGGACACCGTCGCCAAGCTTGGCCGCCAGCGAGTCGCGCCGCGCGCCGTACTCCGCCTGCGGAATTTGCGCGCCAGCTGGCGCGGCGCTGGCAAGACCAAGCGCTAGAATCGCGGCGGCAAGGCCGGAACGACGGTGGCGGCGGAACGCGAACGTGGAACGCTGCATCGATTGCGGGGGCTGATGGTGAGTCTCGCTGGTCGAAACGTGCCGTGCCGTGCCCTCTGGCGCCACCGGTTGCAGAACGGCGGCCGTTGGGCGAGCATCATCGCTGGTATTCCCCCGATCTTTTTGCCTGATCTTTCCGAGGCCTGTATGCGAACGTCCCTGGTGCTCCCCACGCTCGTCCTGTTGCTGGCTGCCGGCTGCTCCGGCAAACCGGCCGCCTCAGGCGGCAATGCCGGCAGCGATACCACGACAGCCGGTGCGGATGTCGCCCGGTGGGAGCAGCAGGCTGCGCGTGTCACGATCATCCGCGACGACTGGGGCATTCCGCACATCTACGGCAAGACCGACGCCGATGCGGTCTTCGGCATGATCTACGCGCAGGCCGAGGATGACTTCAATCGCATCGAGGTCAACTACCTCAATGCGATGGGCCGACTGGCCGAGGCCGAGGGCGAGGCCGCCATCTGGCGCGACCTGCGCATGAAGCTCTTCATCGATCCGGTGGAGATGCAGAAGCAGTTCGCTGCCAGCCCGCCGTGGCTCCAGACACTGGCGACGGCGTGGGCCGATGGCCTGAACTACTACCTGCACATGCACCCGGAAACGAAGGCGAAGGTGCTCACGAAGTTCGAGCCGTGGATGGCACTGACCTTCAGCGAAGGGAGCATCGGCGGCGACATCGAGGATGTCTCGTTGAAGGAGCTGCAGGCGTTCTACGACCTGCCGCCGGCGATCGGCGGCCAGATTCCCGTGGGCGAGAGTCCGCTCCGCGCCGAACGCTTCTCGCCAGCCAAGGAGCCGACGGGTTCGAACGGATTCGCCGTCGCACCGCAGAACACCGCCAACAAGCACGCCCTGCTGCTGATCAATCCGCACACCTCGTTCTTCTTCCGCGAAGAAGCGCAGATGGTGAGCGAAGAGGGATTGAACGCGTACGGTGCCGCGACCTGGGGACAGTTCTTCATCTACCAGGGCTTCAACGACAAGGCGGGCTGGATGCACACCTCCAGCGGCGCCGACGTGATCGACGAGTATGCCGAGGAAGTGCGGAAGAGTGGCAATGGCTACGCCTATGTCGTGGCTGGCAAGGAAGTCCCGGTCAAGGCCACGAAGATCACGGTGGCGTACAAGGGCCAGTCAGGCATGACGACGCGTGACTTCATCGTCTACCGCACCGAACATGGGCCGGTGGTGCGACAGGCCGACGGCAAGTGGATCAGCGTCGCGCTGATGCAGGAACCGGTGAAGGCCCTCACGCAGTCCTGGACGCGCACCAAGGCGAAGAACTACAAGGAGTTCCGCGCCACGATGGAGTTGCACACGAACTCGTCGAACAACACGATCTTTGCCGACGCGGAAGGGAACATCGCGTACTTCCACGCCAACCATGTCCCGATTCGCAACCCGAAGTTCGACTGGAACAAGCCGGTTGATGGCAGCGACACGGCAACCACGTATCGCGGCATCACCTCGCTCGACGCCAGCCCGAACGTGCTGAATCCGTCGACGGGCTGGATCCAGAACACGAACAACTGGCCGTTCTCGGTTGCAGGCGCGGCCAGCCCGAAGCAGTCCGCACTATCCGAAGTACATGGAGACCTATCCGGAGAATCCGCGCGGCATCCACGCCATGCGCGTGCTCAGCGCCCGCAAGGACTTCACGCTCGAGACGCTCCGTGATGCGGCCTACGACAGCTACCTGCCGGCCTTTGCCGACCTGATCCCGACGCTGGTCAAGGCGTACGACAACATCGCAATGACCGACCCTCTCCGTGCCAAGTTGGGCGAGCAGGTCTCGCAGTTGCGCACCTGGGACTATCGATGGGCCGAAAACTCGGTGGCAACCACGCTGGCCGTGTTCTGGGGCGAGGAGATGTGGCGCCTGTCCCGCGCCGATGCAGAAAGCGAAGACATGTCGGTGTACGACTACATGGCGAAGAAGACCACACCGGCCGCCAAGCTGCAGGCGCTGGCTGCCGCATCAGATACACTCGTCGCCAACTTCGGCAGCTGGAAGACGTTCTGGGGCGACATCAATCGCTTCCAGCGTCGCACGGGTGACATCGTGCAGCCGTTCAGCGACGTGGCGCCAAGCATCGCGGTGCCATTCACATCGTCCCGCTGGGGCTCGCTCGCCTCGTTCGGCGCGCGGCCGTATCACGGGCACCAAGAAGTGGTACGGTACGAACGGCAACAGCTTCGTGGCGGTGGTGGAGTTTGGCGACAGCGTGCGTGCCAAGGCGGTCACCGCCGGTGGCGTGAATGGCAATCCTGGTTCGAAGCACTTCAACGATCAGGCCGCGCGCTACGCCGCGGGTGACCTGCGCGATGTGTACTTCTATCGTTCGCAGCTCGAGGGACATACCGAGCGGACGTACCATCCGGGCAAGTAGCCCACCGCCGATATCGACGATCGCGATGACTGCACATTCCGAAGGTGAAAGACCTGCTCGACCTCACGGGCAAGGTGGTTTTGGTGACGGGGGCGTCCGGCGGGATTGGTCGTGTCATCGCGCAGCGCATGAGCGAGGCCGGCGCGAAGGTGGCAGTGCACTACAACAGCAATGCCGATTCAGCCGCGGCCACGGTGGAACGGATTGCTGCCACCGGCGGCCTCGCGATGAGCATCGGGGCCGACATCGCCAGCGAGGCGGACTGCGAAGCGATGTTCGCCTCCATAGCGAACACGCTCGGCCCGGTGGACATCGTCGTCAACAACGCTGCCGATCAAGGCGTGCAGAGCCTGGCCGACATGCCACTGTCAGCGTTTCAGGCGATGCTGGCCACCAACATCACGGGCATCTTCCTCACCACGCGGATCGCCGCGGCCGCAATGATTGCGCGCGGCGTGACGGGCGCGATCGTCAACATCGTCTCGATCGAAGGGCACTCGCCGGCGTCAGGCCACGGGCACTACGCGACATCGAAGGCGGGCCAGTTGATGTTCACGCGCGCCGCCGCACTGGAGTACGGCCAACACGGCATTCGCGTGAACTCGGTCTCGCCGGGCCTCATCGATCGCCCCGGCCTCGCCGAGGACTGGCCCCCTGGCGTCGCCCGATGGACGAGCGCCGCGCCACTGGAGCGTCTCGGCCAGCCCGAGGACGTCGCCGATGCCGTGCTCTTCCTCGCGTCGTCCGCTGCACGCTGGATCACCGGCGCCGACATCCTCGTCGACGGCGGCATCAGTACTCGACCAACCTGGTAGAGCTCTGAGTTCTTCACGCAACTGCCTTGACGCAAAACTGAAAGAAGCGAAACTGCAGAAGCCGCAGGGAACTGCGACAGCCGCAAAACTGCCACTGACAAACTGACTTGCCAGATCGGTTTTGCGGCTGTTCAGTTTTGCGGCTGTTGCCTTACCCCGATGCAGTTTTGCGTCAGGGCTGTTGCTGTTTGCTGTTGACCGAGTGCTTACGAGTGCTTGCGACGACGTGCGGACAGGCCGAGGATGCCGAGTCCGAGGACCATCAACGAGATGGTGGTCGGCTCGGGGACGACACTGACGTAGCCATTGATGTCGGCCGAGTAGGCGTGCAGCACGCCGGGAAGCTGGGCGTAGGCGCTCGTCAGTTCGACCGCTGCACCACCGTTGGTCCGGATACAGCCCGTGGTGAGGCCGAGCGGGCACTGAATCGATGTCGCGTACGGATCGGCATCGAGGAAATTGAGCCAGACATCGAGTTGCGCACCCTGCGCGTTCTGCGTCACGCTGTAGTCGTTGTCCGAGCCAGCCAGGATCAGGTACTGCCCGTTGTCGAGACGAGGACCGATGGCGATGCCTTCCCACTTCTCGGGGGAGCGGTTGCCCAGTGCCGTCAACGTGTTCGCGTCGAGGTCGATGATCTTGGCGCTCTTGCCCACGGCCACCACTCCGGCCGGCAGGACGCCGTTGGTGATCGAGATGTTCGAGATGTCGGTCGCACCAGCGAGGTCGATCTGGAAGATGCTCTTGTCGGCCGTCGCGAGGGTCGCGCCGATGCCCACGCCTCGGTTGTTGCGCTCGAGGATGAGGAACTTGTCACTGCCGAGTGCCACCAGTTCCGACACGCCGCGTCCTGCACCCGTCGTCTCGAACTTGTAGGCGAACTGGCCCACCGCTTCGCCGGTGGCCATGTCGAACTTCACGATCCGGGTGAACTGGCCGCTACTGCCACCCTCGTCATACATCGCGCTCTGCAGCGTGGCGTAGGCGTACTTGCCGTCGGGGCTGATCGCGAGGCCTTCGAACCCACGGTTCGTCACGCGACCGGCAGTGTTGCCCACGTCATCGGCGAAGTTCGGTGTGCCGCTGACGGCATTGCGCGGGATGATGTTCGCCGGCGGAGTGAAGCGACGGACTTCCACGCCACTCCGATTGAACTCGATCAGTGACGGACCGTATTCGTCGGAGATCAGGATGTTGCCATTCAGCGGGTTGATGGCGACGCCTTCCGGATCGAACGACTTGCCAAGCGTCGAGACGGGGTTCGGTGCCAGTCCATTGAGCGCAACACCACCGCTGGTGAACTTGATGGTGGCCTGAATCTGGAAATTGCTGATTCGTCCGGTGGACTTGTCGACATCGATCGTGAAGCGTTGCACGCGGGTTTCGTACGGCAGAGTGCCGCCGCCCGGGCCACGATCCGACACGCCCCACCATTCGCCACGCAGCGGATCGTAGAACAGACCAGAAAACATGCCGACGCGGCGATCGAACGCCGAACCGGTTGACTGGTCGAGGGTGTTGGCGGCGACGGTGATGCCATTGGTGAACGTCGCGTTGCTGACAGTCTGCGCCTGGGCTGA
Source organism: uncultured Gemmatimonadaceae bacterium (assembly GCA_963740355.1). Taxonomy (GTDB): domain Bacteria; phylum Gemmatimonadota; class Gemmatimonadetes; order Gemmatimonadales; family Gemmatimonadaceae; genus JACMLX01. Next base: position 826,814 of record CAVUDW010000003.1, on the reverse strand, counting down.
TGCCAGTGCGACGACGCCAGCGGTGAACACTGCTGCGATCTGCTTCATCGGGGAGTCTCGAGCGAAACGGTGGGGACGGGAAGGCGCGTTGCTGCCGATCCAGTGCAACGCAGCTGACCTTCATCGCATCTCGCGCACACCCGTCCCGACGGGCCTGCGCTGCGTGTACCCAACATGTGCGCGCCGACGCCCCACTCGTCGCGATGTTTCACCTTCGGCGCGTGTTGTCGCAGGCTCGTTACCGCACCGTCAAACGTCGTGACGCAATTAGGACACTTCTCTGAAGATTGCGTGCTGCGTCTCGAGCGAAGCGGCGCGCAACACGACTGAGCGGGCGCAGGCACTTGTCACGTGACAATCCGCGCGCAGCACGAGTCGTTGCCCTCGACGCACTCCGTGAGCTCCATGCGCTCCCTCCCCACCGCTGTTTACGATCTACCGCAGTGACAGACGTCCGGGATCGTCGGCGATCGTCAACAGCATGTGAGCGGGAGGCCACGGAGCTCACGGAGTGCGTCACAGGCGAGGCGTTGGTGAAGCGCAACGTCTGCTCATGTCGAGAGATCTGACTTGCGCGCGTCGCGTTCTAGCGGGCCCGACAATTGGCATCACCGTTACATCCCACTAGAATCCGCCCCCAGAACTTCTGCCGCCGCGCGCCGCGTGGTGTGCCCGACTCACGCTCAGGAAAGCGTCATGGCCAAGATCAAGGTGGTAAACCCGGTCGTCGAGATGGACGGCGACGAGATGACCCGCATCATCTGGCAGTTCATCAAGGACAAGCTGATTCTCCCCTACCTGGACATTCAGCTCGACTACTACGACCTCGGCATCGAGCATCGCGATGCCACCAACGATCAGGTCACGATCGACTCGGCGGAAGCCACCAAGAAGTACGGGGTGGCGGTGAAGTGCGCGACGATCACGCCGGACGAGGCGCGGGTGAAGGAGTTCAACCTGAAGAAGATGTGGAAGAGCCCCAACGGGACGATCCGCAACATCCTCGGTGGTGTGATCTTCCGCGAACCGATCATCATGCAGAACATCCCGCGCCTCGTGCCGGGATGGACCAAGCCGATCGTGGTCGGCCGTCACGCCCATGGCGACCAGTACAAGGCGACCGACTTCAAGGTACCGGGCGCTGGCACGGTCACGATGACCTGGACGCCGGCAGACGGCAGCGGCCCGACACAGTTCGAAGTCGCCAAGTACGGTGCCGACGGCGGCGTGGCGATGGGCATGTACAACTACAACGATTCGATCCGTGACTTCGCCCGCGCCAGCCTCACCTACGGCCTGCAGCGCAGCTACCCGGTGTACCTCAGCACCAAGAACACGATCCTCAAGGCGTACGACGGGGCATTCAAGGACATCTTCGAGAAGGTGTTCGAGGAAGAGTTCAAGGCCGACTTCGACGCCAAGGGCATCACCTATGAGCATCGCCTGATCGACGACATGGTGGCGGCTGCACTGAAGTGGGAAGGTGGCTACGTCTGGGCCTGCAAGAACTACGACGGCGACGTGCAGTCGGACATCGTGGCGCAGGGCTTCGGGTCACTGGGCCTGATGACCAGCGTGCTGATGACGCCCGATGGCAAGACGATGGAAGCCGAAGCGGCCCACGGCACCGTCACGCGCCACTTCCGCGAACACCAGAAGGGCAACAAGACGTCAACCAACCCGATCGCATCGATCTTCGCCTGGACGCGCGGCCTCGCCCATCGCGGCAAGCTCGATGGCACACCGGCGCTGGTCGACTTCGCGAACGCGCTGGAGGCCGTCTGCATCGAAGCGGTCGAATCCGGCGAGATGACGAAGGACCTTGCGATCCTCATCAGCAAGAATTCGCCGTACCTCTCCACCGAGGACTTCCTCGACGCCATCGATCGTCGCCTGCAGGCCAAGATGGCGTAAACTGCTGAACTGCCACTGCTAAACGCAGAGACGCGGAGACGCAGAGAGTTTTACTGCGAGACGTGCCGACGGTGCCAACCTGCAATCTAGAAAGCCTTGGGAACTGCAACCGTAAATGCAGTACCCAAGGCTTTCTCGCATTGCGCAATTCGCGGAGGCTGCCGGCGCGCGTAGAACCCTCTGCGTCTCCGCGTCTCTGCGTTTTGCAGTGAAAGCGCCCCGCTTACGCGTCGGCAGGAGAATCAAGTAAACGCCCTCAGGCGCGGTAGATCGTGATCGCGGTGTCTTCGATTGCAGTGCGGTAGTCGCCGAGTGGGATGGCGTGATCGCGGGTGTGCTCGCAGGCCAGCACACGGGAGAACTTCGTCGCCTGCCAGGCCGCGACGACTCGGTCGAGCATCTTCGAGTCGTACGGCGGGTCGGCGAAGGCGATGTCCCAGCGCTGCTCGGTCTGGGCCTCGGCGAACTGCACCGCATCCTTCTTGTAGACGCGACACTTCTGCGACACCCGCAGCAGGCCGATGTTGGCCTTCAGCGCGTGCAGGCTGCTCGGACGTGTCTCGACGAAGTCGGCGTACTTGGCGCCACGCGAAATCGCCTCGAGGCCCAGTGCGCCGGTGCCGGCAAAGAGGTCGAGGATGCGTGCGCCGTCGAGATCGGGCTTCAGCTGATCGAGCAGCAACGATCGCACCCGCTCCGCTGTGGGCCGCACGCGGAAGTCATTCGGCGACGTGAGGTCGCGGCCCTTGTACTTGCCGCCCACGATCCTCATCGGCGGTCCTGCAGGTAATCGCTCATACCGGAAGCTAGCCGACCCGGGTATTCTCCGGGTGTCGGCGCCGTGCCTCACGGCCTCTGAGCGCCGCTGAATACTTCCGCACAGACCAGGAATTCGAGAATGGACATCGTTGTCCGTGACAGCAATGGCAACCCGCTCGCCGATGGTGACACGGTGCTCGTGATCAAGGACTTGAAGGTCAAGGGCTCGTCCGTGACCCTCAAGCGCGGCACCACGATCAAGAACATCCGCCTCAACGGCAGTGACGGGGAGATCGAGGCAAACCACGAGAAGGTGAAGGGCCTCGTCCTCAAGACCGAGTTTTTGCGGAAGGCATGAGCGCCCCGCGATGGATTGGCCTCGCCTCGGCTGCCGTCTTGCTGGGCGGATGTGCCGGCAGCACGCCGGCCACGGTGGCGCCGGCGCCGACACCAGTGGCCACGACAGTGCCGCAGCTCCCAGCCGCCGTCTCCGGTGTCGTCAAGGCAAGCCAGCCGCAAGCTGAGCTCGCTGTGATCCCGGTGCAGGTCACGTATGTGCTGCGTGCCCTGGCGCCGGCGCTCGACTCGCTGTTCCCGGTGCGTGATTCGCTCGCCGACGCCGCCTGCAAGAGCGTCGCGCGCCTGGTCTGCCACCAGTACGTCTACACCCGCGATCCGCTGGCGCTGTCCGCGACCGGTGAGCGCTTCAGCATCAACACCACGCTGCGATATCGTGCGAGAGTCGGCGTGCCGGGGGCCGGGATCGCCAGCTGCGGTTATGGTGCGGAGACGCCCCGTCGCGCCACGCTCTCCCTCGCCACCAATCTCTATTGGCGTCGCGACTGGAAGATCGGTTCACGCGAGACGGCCCTCGCCGCCACGCTACTCGATCCCTGCCGAGTGACGGCGCTGCTGGTCGATGCCACACCAGCGCTGCAATCGATGATCGACGGCCAGCTGAAGGACTTTTCGGCGCAGGTCGATACCGCGCTTCCGGCAGCCGCGGATCTTCGGCCGCTGGCGGATTCCATCTGGCGAAGCTTTCTCGAGCCCACACCACTCGACACGCTCAACACCCTCTGGCTGGTGCTCGACCCGGAAGCGATTCGGGTGGTACCGCTGAGCGGCGTGGGGCCAAGCTTCAGGACGGCGATCGTGGTGTACGCGCGTCCACGGGTGATCGCCGGAGCCAAGCCGCCCACGATCGACAGGCCGCTGCCGGTGCTGAGCCTCGGCACGAGTCCCGGCGGATTCGTGGTACCTGTCTCCGTCGAACTGCCGTTTGCAGAGGTGAATCGCCGCGCCACGGAACTGCTCGTGGCCGAAACGGCGAATACCAGTGAACGCGTGGACAGCGTGCACGTGCAGGCGAGCGGCGACAGCGTCCGCATCGTGCTCGATGTCAGCGGCTCGCTCCGTGGCCGGCTGACATTGATGTCGCGGTTGCGCTGGGATCCCACCTCTCGCGAGCTGCGACTCGATGACCTCGACTGGAACCTCGAAAGTCGTGGCGCGATGTCACGGATGAAGGCCACGCTTGCCGCGCCATTGATCGGCCGCGCGATTCGCAAGGCGACGATGGGCGGTCGGGTGCCGCTTGGTGCACAGCTCGACTCGGTGCGCACCCAGATGCTGCAATTGCTGAATCGCACCGTGTCACCCGGCGTGATCCTCGGCGGCAGCATCACCAGCTTTCAGGTGGAAAGTGTCAGCACCAGCGAAAGTGCGTTCGTCGTGCGTGCACGTTTGCTGGGGCAGGCGAACGTCTGGATTCAGTAGGCGCGATGGCTGCCAGACGCGCGCTCCCGGCGTCGACGACGGCCTAGGGCCGCGTCTCCAGTCGCGCTGGCAACCACCTTTCGGGCGCAACGTGATGATCGGTTCCAGCTCAGGATCAGGGCCGTCGACACGCAGCCGCCAGCGTCGTGCGAGCGTGACGAGGACGAGCATCGCTTCCATCCACGCGAACTGCTCGCCAACGCAGATGCGTGTGCCGGCACCGAACGGGAAGTAGGCCATCTTCGGGCGCGCGGCCGTCGCCTCGGCGTCGAGCCAGCGTTCGGGCTTGAACGCCTCCGCGTCGGGCCACCACCGCGGATCGCGGTGGACGAGGAACTGCGGCGAGAGAAAGAGCGTGCCGGCAGGGAAGTCGTATCCCCCGACGCTGTAGGTGTCGAGCGACCGCCGTCCCACGATGTACGCTGGCGGATAGAGCCGCATCGATTCCGCGATCACGCCGCGCGTGAATGGCAGCTGCGCGAGGTCGTCCATCGTCGGCATCCGGTCGCCGACGACACGATCGATCTCCTCGTGCAAGGTGCGCTCCGCCGCGGGATTCCTGGCCAGCAGGAGCCAGGTCCAGGTCAGTGCGTTGGCGGTGGTCTCATGCCCGGCGATGAACAGGGTGATGGCCTCGTCGCGAAGTTGCTGGTCCGACATGCCGGTGCCATCGCCCTCGGTGTCGGTGGCGTGCAGCAGCATGGACAGGAGGTCACCCGTGTCCTGACCACTCTTTCGGCGCTCGGCGATGATGCGATCGATGGTGGCATCGACGCGTTTCTTGCCCGCCGCAAATCGGCGACGACGCGGCGTTGGCAGGATGTCGAGCAGTGGCGTGAGCGGACCGTAGCCGATCGTGAATGCCTCGAAGACATCGTCCAGTGCATTGCCGATCTCACTGCTCTCGGCACCGACATCGGCACCGAAGAGCGTCGATGCCACGATCGCGAGCGTCACGTGCATCATCTCGCGATTGGCATCGAATGTTGCCCCATCATGCCAGGATACCTGGCGCGACATGGCGGCACCCGTCATCGCACCAGCGTAGGCGGCGATGCGTGCACGATGGAAGGCGGGTTGCACCAGGCGGCGCTGCCGCAGGTGGTGTTCGCCCTCCGATGTCAGCAGCCCTTCGCCGACCAGCACCTTGGCCCGCTCCAGCGCCTGCCCCTTCCGGAAATTGCGCTGGTTGGTCACCAGCACGTCGCGAATGTCGTCTGGATTGGTGAGCAGCACGATGCGTTGCTTGCCCAGCTGCAACTCCGACACGTCACCGTATTGCGCGGCCATCGTGCGCAGGAGCTCGATCCGTTGGCGCGACATGCGAAGAATCATGTCGCCCGGAAAGCGGTTTTTCGGGCCCGGGGGCACACCTGGTGCGGCAACTGTCATCGATGAACACACCTGCTGTGGGATGCTTGGAGTCTACCCTCGGTAGACGGCGCGCGCGATCATTTCGTGAAGGGCGATACCTTGTGTTTGAATGCCGTTCTTTGGTCCCAGTAGCCCGCGAGCCTCTCGATGACCGTCCTGCCACCGTGCCTGCTTGGCCTGCCCTACGACGCCAGTTCCTCGTTCCTGCGCGGTCCAGCCGAGGCGCCCGCCTTGATCCGAGACGCACTGCATTCCGACTCGGCGAATCACTGGTCCGAGGAGCTGCGGAACCTCGCCGAGCCTGGTGCCCTGCGCGATGCCGGTGACCTTGTGCTGGCGGCGGATTCCAGCGCTCGGATGGCGATCGAGCAGGGGGTCGCGGCACTGATGACCACCGACGTGCGCATCATCGCACTCGGCGGTGATCACTCCGTGACCTATCCCATTCTGCGCGCCGTGAACCGCACCTATCGGCAGCCGACCATCCTGCATATCGACGCCCACGCAGACCTCTACGATGAGTTCGAAGGCGATCGGTATTCGCATGCCTGCCCATTTGCGCGGATCATGGAAGAAGGGCTTGCCTGTCGTCTGGTGCAGGTCGGGATCCGCACACTTTCAGGACATCAGCGTGAGCAGGCGGATCGGTTTGGCGTCGAGATCATCGACATGCGTGCCTGGGCAGCCGGCCTGCGGCCCGTGATCGAAGGGCCGGTCTACATCTCGGTCGACATCGACGGACTCGACCCAGCCTTTGCGCCGGGGGTGAGTCATTGGGAGCCAGGCGGGCTCACGGTCCGCGAGGTCCTCGGCATGATTCAGGGTATTCGCTCGCCGATCGTCGGCGCGGATGTGGTCGAGTTCAATCCGCGTCGCGATCCCACGGGCATGACCGCGATGGTGGCGGCCAAGATCGTGAAGGAGCTGGCGAGCACGATGCTGCGCCCGGTGGCCTGACGCCCGCCCGGGCGGCGTAGCGGCACAGCTTGTTCACACACCGGCGTTCAGGGGTCATTTTCCCCATGTGCGGCATCGGCCGGGGTGAGATGATCATCCCAGTCCCGGCGTTACTTCCTCGGGCTGCTGTCGCTCTCGGGCGGCGCCCCCTGCTACCGCATGAACTTCCGGCCTCGCCGGTGTCGACCTTTCGCCCTGGAGCCACACATGTCGGCGTTGCCGCTTTCCCGTCGGAGCATCGCACCCCTCGTCCTCGGCCTGCTGACCCTGGCAGCCGTTCCGGCGCAGGCACAGCTTGGCGCACTTCGGCGCGCCGCCGAACGTCGTGTCGAACAGAAGGTGGACGACAAGGCGCAGGTCGCCATGCTGATCGATCCCACCTTCGACCAAACGACGCTGGAGATCACCGCCGAGCGTCTGGACCGGTACACCGCCGCCATGGAGCAGCTGAAGTCGCAGCGCGCCTCCAACCGGCAGCGGTACGAGGCCATGCAGGCGCAAGCCAATGCCATCAGCGATTCGGCGACCAAGTCGGAGAACGAACGTGAGCGCTCCGCGTACGAGCAAGCCGATCAGACCTATGATCGCTGTCGGTCCGACGTCAGCAATGCCCTTGACCAGCAGAATGAGCGCGCGGCCAGCGAAATGTCGGCCAAGATGCAGGCCAATCCGATGGCGGCGCAGAATGACCCGAAGGTGAAGGCGATGATGGCGATCATGCAGGAGATGGCGGCCGCACAGCGCGCCAACGATCAGGCAGCCATCCTGCGAGCGCAGGAGAAGATGGCGCGTGCGATGGGCGGGGCGGTGACCGACAGCGCATCGATCGATCGCGCAGCGGTCAGCAAGTGCGGCGCTCGTCCGCGCAAGCCAGCCAGCATGGTGCGGACGGAGTTGCTCCGTGCACGCGCCGACAGTGTGAGCCGCGCCGCGAACGGCTTGCTCGGAAGTTCTGGTGGCGTGAGTGGTGCCGCGGTCGGCATGACGGATGTGCAAGCCCGGATGTTCTGGGAGCGTATTGCGTCATGGCTCACTGGCATGCGAAAGGATGCACCCATCACGGTCACCTTCTCGCGGTCCGAGTACAACCTGCTCGTCGCCCAGCGCGGTACGCTGCGGAAGGCGTTCAACGGCAGCGAGTGATCGTCATGCGCCTGCGGGCAGTGCTCTGCGCCGCGAGCGTGTTGGCGAGTACAGCAAGCGGCGCCCAGAAGGCGCCGCTTGCTGTTGCAGGGCGCGATGGCTGGCGCGGCCTCTGGCGCCCCGACTCGGCCGCGCCTGTGCGGTGGATGGGGCCCGACGCCGCACTGCTGGCGGCATTGCAGTGGAAACGCGCGCAGGCGGGGATCACCTTTGCCGAGATCCCGTTGCGAGGCGATGGTGAGGCGTGGCGCACACGAGGTATCATCGTGCGCATCGATCCCGCGAGGGTGCGGTTCGCACTCGACACCGCCTTCCGGCAATCGCGTGACGTCAACGGCTACGTCACTCGCACTGCGCGTTGGCGCACCGAGGACGTCGGTGCGCGGGCGATCCTCGCCGTCAACGCCGGCCAGTTCGACGTGACGCTGCTCGGCACACTGCCGTGGGGATGGGTGGTGATGCAGGGTCGCGAATTTCGACCACCTGGCGTTGGGCCGCTCTCCACGGCGGTGGTCTTCGACACCAGTGGTGCAGTGCGACTTCAGCCGCCATCCACGCTCGCCGCCGCCGATCGCACGCGCGGGGTACACAGTGCCTTCCAGAGTTTTCCGACACTGCTCGAGGCCGATGGTGCGGTGCCGGTGCAGCTACGGACCGCCAATGGCGGTGTGGACCTGACGCATCGAGATGCCCGCCTCGCCATCGGCACACTCCGCGATGGCACGGTGCTGCTGGTGATGACACGCTTCGATGTCTTCGGGCCAACGCTGGGCGCCGTCCCATTTGGCCTGACCACGCCAGAGATGGCGGCGCTGATGGGAGCCCTCGGTTGTAATCGCGCCGTGATGCTCGATGGCGGGATCAGCGCGCAGATGCAGCTGCGTGACGCTACGGGCAAGCTTCAGCGCTGGCCCGGTTGGCGCCGCGTGCCAATGGGGCTGCTGGCACTCCCGCGCTGAGCGTCGGGCGGCGCCTCAGTGCCAGTCGAAATCCGCCAGTGTCGATGGCAGCGCGAGGACGATCAACAGCAGCGCAATTGGAATGGTGGCGGCGTATCCCACCGACTTGAACGCCAGCGCGCCTGCGATACCGCCAACGAGGAACAGCGTCAGGATCATCGCGTGCACCGCCAGGCGGTCGCGATTCGCACGCACGTAGCGTTTGTCGAGCGGGGAGTCGTTGCCATTCCAGTAGAAATACTTCCCCAGCTCGATGCCAAGATCGGTGGCAATGCCGGTCATGTGCGTCGTGCGGATCTCGGCACCGGACATCTTCGTGATGATCGCATTCTGCAATCCCATCATGAAGAACAGCAGGAGGACCGTCGACGGCACGAGCAGGTGTGCGAATGACTTGAGCCCGGCGCCCGCCAGCCCGAAGAGCAGCAGGAGCGCCGCTTCGACGAGCAATGGCAAGGCGTAGACGCTGTGCAGGTTTCGGCGGCGTGCCCAGTTGATGAGGATCGCCGTGCATGCCGCGCCGCTGATGAACGTCACCACGCTCACCACGCCCGCCAGTGCGAGTGCGACGCTGCCAACTGCGACATCATCCGCGATGGCCGAGACCACCCCGCTGACATGTGATGTGTAGCGACCCACCGCCAGGAAGCCACCAGCGTTGATGGCGCCGGCGATGAAGGCAAGGATGCCACCCAGCCGGCGATTCGCAGTCTGCGAGCGGCGGTCGCCCACGAGGCGGTTGAGGAAGCGATAGCTGCGCTGCAGCCGCGTTGGAACCCAGACCGCTACCGGCGTCTCCTCCACCGGCTCAGGTGCTCGCGAGTTCTTTCAGCGCGCGCACCAGCACGTCGAGCTCCGCCGTCGTGGTGTAGAGGTGCGGCGTGATACGTGCCCCGCGCACGTTTTCACGGTCGATGGCGACGGTCCAGATCTTGTACTTGTCGAGCAGGATCTTCGTCATGGCACCCGGTGCCATGTTCGTGATGCCGACATTGGCAATGCCTGCAGCCCGCTGCGGCTCCGCGGGCGTGTTCACGACCACGTTCTTCGTCCCACGCACCTTCGTCGTCCAGTACTGCTGCAGGTAGCGCATGCGGGCTTCCTTGCGCGCGACGCCGATGCTCTCGTGGAAGGTGATCGCATTCTGGATCGAGAGATCGGTGTGCACCGGGTGCGTCCCGGTGTGATTCAGCTTCCGGATGTCGGTGTCGGCAAAACCCATGTCGCCGAACATCGGCCACAGCCCGGCGATGCGATCCTGCTTCACGTAGAGGATGCCGGCGCCCAGTGGCACACCCAGCCACTTGTGCAGGCTGGCCGCGTAATAGTCCGCGCCAAGATCCGGGATCCTGAAATCGAGGTGCGCAAATGCGTGTGCGCCATCCACCGCCACCGCCACGCCCTTCGCGTGCGCCATGTCGACCACCTTCCGCACCGGCAGCACCTGTCCCGTGATGTTCACGAGGTGGCTGATCAGCAGCAGTCGTGTCTTCGGCGTGATGGCGTTCGCATACAACTGCACGATCTCGTCATCCGACTTCGGCTCATTCGGAATCGAGACGATGCGATTCATCATGCCGTAGCGCTTGGCCTGCAGCGCGAACTGGTCGAGCATCGCGCCGTAGTCCTGGCTCGCCATCACCGCTTCATCGCCCGGCCGCCAGTCGTAGCCGCTGATCACCGTGTCGAGTGACTCGGTGGTGTTGCGCGTGATGATCAGCTCCTCAACGGAGCAGCCGGCAATCGCGGCCAACTTGCTGCGCGCCGCGTCCTTGTTCGTGCCCTGCACGGTGCGCATGTAGTACGACGCCTGGTAGTTCACCTCGCGCACGTTGCGAATGAACGCCTCCAGCACCTCGGTCGACTGCATCGAGTAGTAGCCGTGCTCGAGATTGATGTAGTCAGGCTTGAGCCGGTACTTGGCACGCAGCGCCAGCCAGAAGTCCTCCGCCCCAGCCAGCTCGGTCGGCGCCAGCGGCTCGTACTGCGCCCAGAGGCGCGGCCCGACGAGAGCGGCGATCGTGGTGGCGCCAAGGGAGCGGAGGAAGTCGCGTTTGTGCATCGAAGTCGGCTGGTGGGAAGTCGTGCGTGTAGTCTATCGGTGGCGGCGCCGTGGCGACACAGCCGGACGCTCGCGTTACATCCGTGGCCGACGCCGCACTGCGTCCGCCTTTTCCCTCGACAGCCGGTACAGCATCAGTGCCGCGCGCTCCGTCTGCATCGTGAGGGCGGGAAGACTGACGGATTCGTTCGGCGAATGGGATCCAAGTCCGAGAGCACCCAGCCCTTCCACGCCATCGATGTATGGTGCCACGAAACTGAGGTCACCAGCGCCGCGGCGCGCGGGGTCGCTGGCAGTCAGTGCCCCGTAGCCCAACGCCTCGCTGACACCGCTGTAGATACCGAGCAACTTCTCGCCGCCCGCAGTCACGGCCATCGGCGGATATCCGTCGCTGAACGTGATCTCGGCGGTGGTGCCTTTCAGGTTGCGGGCGACGATTTCGCGCATCTTCGTTTGCGCGCGCACGATCTGCTCCGGATTCATCGCGCGAAGGTCGCCCTGTACCCAGGTGATCGGTGCGATGATGTTCGTCTTGCTGGCGGTGGTGCCGCTCTGCGTGAGCGTGTCGTAGGCGACGTTCGAGCCGCCGGCGATCGTGCCAGGGTTGAAGGTCAGGTTCTCCTCGCTCGCCAACTCGCGGCGAAATTCATCGAGGATGCGCGCGGCCTCGTAGATCGCGCCGTAGCCGCTGCGGAACACGCCAGAGGAATGGCCCTGCTGCCCAGTCACCTTCAGGGTCCAGCCGCTCGCCGAGCGTCGGCCGATGGTGGCCTGTGTCCGCGAGCCCCCTTCGAATGCCAGCGCGATGTCGGACTGCTTCGCCGCATCGACCAGCGCGGCACGCGCCGCCGAGAGCGGGTCACCCGGATACTCCTCGTCACCGGTCATCACCACCGTGACGTTGAGGTCCTTCAGGGTGCCTGCGGCCTGCATCGCCTTCAAGGCGTAGATGATGATCACATCGCCGCCTTTCATGTCGTTCGAGCCTGCGCCCTTCGCAATCGTGTCGACGCGCTCGAACCGCTGGTTGGCGCCTTCGAAGACGGTGTCGAGATGCCCGATCACCAGCACTCGCGGAGAGCCCGGCTTGCCGGTGTGGGTGGCGACGAGATGCCCGGCGCGCTTCATCTCGGCCGGCACCTCGACCCAGGTCGAGCGGAAGCCGAGTGAATCGAGCGTTGCACCGATCACGCGGCCAACCTCGCGCACACCCGCCACGTTCAGCGTGCCGCTGGGGATGTTCACCAGCCGCTCCAGGTATGCGACCTGATCTTCCCGTCGTTTCTCGATCTCGGCGCGCATCGCGGCTTCGGGACGTGTGAGCGCCGCTTGCGCACCGAGTGTCAGCGGGAGGGCGAGTGACGCCAGCAGGATGCGGCAGGATGTCATGGAGCGGAGTGTCGCAGGGGGAGTCATGGAACGTTGCGTGTCTGTGTCGGGCGAGTGCGAATCGGGTCGCGTGTCACACCCGTCGTCGTGATCACCACCGGCTGGATGTGTCCCTGCGCATCGAAGCGCATCTCGTCGATGCTCACGACACGGTGATTGCGGTCCGTTTCGTTGAGCGGCCGACGATGGTAGACCATGTACCAGTTCGCTGAGCCTGGAACATGCAGCACCGAATGATGGCCAGCACCAGTGGCCACCGCCGGATCCTGCTGGAGAATCTTCCCGACGCGCTCGAAGGGTCCGAACGGCGAGGTGCCGACGGCGTATGCCACCGCGTAGTCAGGCCCTGTCCAACCGCCTTCCGACCACATGAAGTAGTACTTGCCATCCTTCACCAGCATGTACGCCCCCTCCACATATCCGGCAGGCGTGATCTCCTTGTACTTGGTGCCGTCAGGGAATGGCACGATGGCAGTGAAGTCATCGTTCAATCTGGCGATGTTGCAGTGCCGCCAGCCGCCGTAGACGATGTAGTACGACCCGTCGACATCCTGGAAGACCATCTGGTCGATGGGCTGTGCGCCATTGTGGAAGGCATCGATCAGCGGCTTGCCCAACACGTCGACGAACGGGCCGGCGGGTGATTTCGAGCGCGCCACACCGATGCCGCCCTTCTCCGCGTCGCTCTGGATGTCGTTCGCGCCAAAGAACAGGTAGTACCACTCGCCCTTCTTCACGATTGACGGTGCCCACATCGCGCGACGGGCCCACGACACGTTGGCCGTGTCGAGCACGTGTGCGTGTTTCGTCCAGGTCACCAGGTCGCGGGACGAGAACGCGTCCATGAACGTCTGCTCCGCGTACGGCGCCGAGTAGGTCGGGAAGATCCAGTACTGCCCCTCGAAGACGTGCACCTCTGGGTCCGCATACCACCCCGGCAGGATCGGGTTGCCAGAGCGGGCAGGCTGGGCGAAGGCGCTGGCGCTGGTCAGGATCAGGGCGACGGCGAGGCTGGCGAGGCGTGGCGGCATCTGGGGTGCGCAGTGGGTCGGAGCGGTCGCCCGCGAGGGACGGCCGAAGGTTGTGGCACCATGCACCCGTTCGCCGCCCGAGGCAATGTTTTCAAGGATGTGGAGGTCTCAAGATCGGCGGAGATGAGCCGATCCTCATTGCACGAGCTCGTCTGATCATTCCTGTGGCTGCAAGTGGTACGGCTGGGGTTGCCAGCATGCCCATGCCGTCGTCTCGCGGGGAGGAGGATGCCAGTTCGGAGCTGCCACCCAGGTCCCGGCTCTCGAACCAGCATCGTCCCACCCACTCCCACCGTTCGCCGCCCGGAATGCCCCAGCCTCGACATCGCTCACCGCTGCATACCGCGGCTGCCCGGACATTGGGGCGGCTGCGGCACTTTTTCAGCGCCTACGATGCCGAAGAATCGGACGCGAGACGCTTCCGGGCCCGCCAGCTGGAGGCGCTGCTGCGGCTCACACCGCTGGCGATGGTGATCAATGTGCTCAACGCGATCATCATCGACATCTCGCTCTGGGCGCACGCCAGTCACACGGTACTGCTCATCTGGTCGGTAAGCATTGCGCTGATGGCCGGCGTCGGGCTGCGCGGCTGGTTCCAGAGTCGTCGGCGCCGGGAGCGAAGCGCCGCCTCGCGACGAGCACTGCGGCACGCGGCCGTGCAAGCGGGTGTGCTCGGGGCTGCGTGGGGGACGTTGCCGGCCGTGCTCTACCCGGAGCTTGATCTGGCGTCCCAGTTCTACCTCGGCCTGGTCGTGACCGGGATGATCTGCGCTGGTGGGTTCGCCCTCTCCAGTGTACCGGTCGCCGCGTCGTCATGGGTGCTCGCCATCGGACTCGGCTCTGTGCTGGCGCTCTGGAATTCGAGTCTCGAATTCGCGCACGCGTTTGCATTCGTGCTGCTGGCCTACTGCGGCATCGTCATCTACAGTGTGTGGACGATGGCGAAGACGATCGGTGCACGCCTGGTGGCCGAGGCGTGTGCGGAGCGGCAGAACGAAGTGATCGGGCTGTTGCTGAAGGATTTCGAGGATCACGCCAGCGACCTGCTGTGGGAGCTCGATGCGCGCGGGCGGTTCGTGCATGTGTCGCCCCGCCTGACGCAGGTGCTTGGTGTTCCGGCATCGAAGCTCGCACGTGTGCACGCGTGGACGGTGCTGCAGCGCTGCCTGCCAGATGACGATGCGAGCATGATGCAGTGGGCCGCGCTGCAGTCGAGCCTCGACGAACAGCGTGCGTTCCGCGACATCCACGTCTCGCTGGCCGCGGGGAATGTTCGTACCTGGTGGGCGCTCAGTGCGCGCCCGCTGCTGGGTGAAGGTGGAGTGGTCACAGGCTGGCGCGGTGTCGCGACCGACATCACTGACCGGCAGATGGCGTATCGTCGCCTCAGTTGGCTGGCCAACAACGACAGCCTGACGGGCCTCGTCAACCGACACCAGTTCCGTGAGCTGCTGCAGTCGCTGGTGCAGGGAACGGTCGTGCAGCCGATGGCCGTGATCTGTTTCGACCTCGACGACTTCAAGCGCATCAACGACAGTCGAGGTCACGCGGCGGGCGACCGCTTGCTGGCGACCTTTGGGCAGCGGCTGCTCTCCGTCGCGCGCCGCACCGACACGGTGGCTCGCCTCGGTGGCGACGAGTTCGCGATGGTCCTGCGTGGCAGCGCCAATGAGGAAGAAGTCAGCGCGCTCCTCGACCGCGTGCTGCAGGCGCTCGACGAACCGTGCGATGTGCTGGGGCAGACGGAGTTCCTGCGAGCGAGCATTGGTGTGGCGCTGGCTCCGGCCGATGGCAGTGACGTCGACACACTGCTCAATCACGCCGACCTCGCTCTCTACTCTGCGAAGCAGGCGGGGGGCAATCGCTACTGCTTCTTCCACTCGTCGCTGGCCGATACCAGTCGGCGCCGACTGGCGTTGGCGCAGGCGCTGCACGGCGCACTGGATCGCGGCGAATTCCGTCTCGAATACCAGCCGCAGATCGCCGCGGTTGACCAGAGCGTCTGCGGTTTCGAGGCGTTGCTCCGATGGAATAACGCCGAGCATGGGGACGTGTCGCCGACGGAATTCGTGCCGATCGCCGAAGCGGCCGGCCTGATGCATGACATCGGTGATTGGGTGCTGCAGACCGCCTGCGACGAGGCTGCGAACTGGCCAGGCCGCGTGACGGTGTCGATCAACGTGTCTGCCACGCAGTTGACGGCGGATGGGTTCGTGGCGCGAGTCGCGTCGGCGGCGCACCTGTTGCGCCCGGGGCGAGTCGAACTGGAAGTCACGGAGTCGGCGCTGATCGACGATGCGGATGCGGCAGTCGGTGCGTTGCGCGAGCTGCGGTCGCTTGGTTTCCGCACCGCGCTCGATGATTTCGGCACGGGCTATTCCGCCCTTGGCTACTTGCGGCGGTTCCCCTTCGACACCCTCAAGATCGATCGCAGCTTCGTGCGCGACCTGTCGCGCGATGGCGAGGCGCAGGTGCTGGTCGAGACCATCCTCGCGATGGCGCGTGCGTTGCGCATGCGCACGATTGCGGAGGGCGTGGAGCACGAGATCGAGGCCGCGATGTTGTCGGAGCGCGGGTGTTCCGCCTTTCAGGGGTTCCTCGTCAGCCGGCCGCTGCCTGCGGACGAGGTGGTGGGCTTCCTGTCGTCGTGGCGGGCGCTGGATATCGACGATCTCGAGGAAGCGTCGGTGGCGGCGTAGGACCGAAGTGGCTGTGCGTTCCCGTCGCGGTGTGCTCAGACTGGCGAATGCCATGAAGCCCCGGCGCCAATCGGCGCCGGGGCTTCGAGAATCTCACCCTTCACGTGTCTGCAAGATGGCTGAGCGATCCTCTCACGGCAGGCGATCAGTGCAGCCCTTGAAGTTTGGATTGTTTCGTTCGTCCGTCACCACCGGGAGGTTGACGTCGGTGCCGTAGTTGCCTCCCTTGTAGTGTACGCCTTGCGGAAAGGTGTTGGCCTCCGTGCGGCCGTACTGGCGGAGTAACCGTCGCATGTCACCGAGCCGCTGGCCGCGGCTGAACGTCCAGAAGGCTTTCTCGCGGAACAGCAGCGTCAATCGTGCCTCCGCGGTTCCCGGATCGACCAGGGCAGGCAACGCGGCAGACTGGATGTCGCCGAGTTTCGGTGGTGCGGCGCGCAAGGCATTGAGTGTCGAAAGCCACAGCGAGGTGTTGCCACCCTTCAGTGCCACTTCGGCTTCGATCAGTCGCGCATCCACGCCGTTCGCGACATCGACCGACGTGAGTTGTCCCCACATGGCAGTCGTACGCGCATACGTCTGTCCATCCTGGCCATTGATCGCACCTGTCAATGGAATCGTCACTGGCAGGCGCGTGTCGCGCGACGAGGCGAACGGAATCGCATTGGTGACGCGGATGTTTCTCGCGTTGCCTTCGATGCTGTCTCCGACACTGTACCGCCGCGCGCTGAGTCCCTGTCCCCAAAGCGTGTTCGTACCGGTCGTTAGCGAAAAGGTGTGCTGATACGCGAAGGCCGTCGGGACACCGGCAACGAAGGTTGCAGCACCGGAGAAGTCCGCCAACCCGAGCGCGACGCGTGCGCGTGCCACGCGCGACGCCCGGTTGATCAAGACGCTTTGCGCATCGGTGCCGCTCGCAAACGTCAGTGCCGAGTCGAGGGACGCGGCTGCCAGCAGGAAGACGGCCTGGTTGCTCAGCGGCGCGCCATTCTCGGGTGGCAGCGTCGTGGTGTTGCCGATCGGAATTCCATTGCAGAAGTCCGACGCCAGTTGCAACTCTGCGTAGCCACGGGCGAGGTACAACTCGGCAATCAATGCCCGCGCGGTCGGGTTGTACTGTTGCATCGCGGCCAGTGCTGCATTGGCACGCGTGCGAACGCGATACAGGTTGCGCAGCATCGTGGTCACGGACCCGTTGAACTCCCGCACCCGGCGCTGGTCAGTCTCGTCATTCTCGATGAATGTCGAGCTGGTGGACCACTCGTCGGTCAGCAGGCCGCCAAACAACCAGCTGCTTTCTGCGGCGCCCGTGATGTTGCGGAACGTACTGATCGTGCCGTATGACAGCGCCGTGGCTGCTTCTGCAGAATTGACGTTGCTGGGAATGATGATGTCGGGGTCGGTGACGCCAAGCAAACGGTCGTTCACCCCCTGGCAGCCGGACAACGACAGGGCGATCGCGAAGGCGGCTGCAATCGGCAGGCGCGAAGGATGCCGCCCCGTCAAGCGAAGTGATGACATGGGTCGTGGCTCCTAGTAGCCGAGGTTGAAACGGAAGATGAAGTAGCTGGGCGGTGCGATCGTCTGGAACTCTGACGGAGCGTCCGTGCCGCTGGTGGTGTTGAAGCCCGACTCCGGATCAACGCCGCGATATTTTGTCCAGAGACGCAGGTTCCGGCCAGAAAGGACCACCGAGAGGGAGCGGGCCTTCAGCAGCCGTGCGGCCAGCGCCGGCGAGAAGGTGTATTCCAGTGAGGCCTCGCGAAGCCTCACAAATCCACCGTCCTGCAGAAAGCCATCGAGCGTGCGTTGCGGCGCTTCGTTGGCGGCGATGTTGGTCGCCTGGTCGACCAACTCCGCGTCCAGGTTGTTGCGCCCACTGCAGTTCGGACGGGTGCATCGAATCCGGTCCGTGTTGTTGTACCACAAGTTGCCCTTGCGGATGTCCCACAAGGAGGTCAGCCGCAGCTTGTGATTGAGGAACTCGAATCCGTTGGTGATCGTGGTGTTGTATCGCGGCGTCGCATACCCGCGAAAGACCACCGAGTCGGCAACGAAGACTTCATTGCGTGCCGTGTCGGCGAAGTACGTGAGGAAGCCGTCGCCGTTCTTGTCCTTCCAGCCTGTGATCGGTGCCGCCCAATAGCCCGCGATCGGGTATCCGGCGACAGTCCGGTTGGTGGTGCCGATCTGCGGAGGCGTGTCGCCAAGTGAGGCCACGACATTGGCATTGCCGGATGCGGACACATTCATGTCCCACCCGAAGTACGACTTGTTCACCAGTTGCGCCGTGATGCCGAGTTCCCAGCCGGAGTTCTTCACCGAACCCAGGTTGCGGAACTGCGAGACGACGGAGCCGTACGAGGGAGGCAGGATCGCGCTGATCAACGCGTCCTTCGTGACCTTGCTGTAGTACGTGGCATCGAGGCTCAGCCGACTGCCGAACATCTGTGCCTCGAAGCCCGCCTCGTTCTCGGCGGAACGCTCGGGCTTCAGGTTGGCATTGCCGAGGGCGGCCTGCACCAGCGTGGGCTGGTCGGCCGCTTGAATGTTCGTCGTCCCGGCGCCGAAGTAGAGCAGCGCGTCGTTCGGTCCCGGCTGCACGCCCGACTGCCCGTACGCGTACCGGAGCCGGAGGGAATTCAGCCACGCCGGTGACTTGAACCACTCTTCGTCGGAGATCAGGTACGACACCGACGCCTTCGGATACACGATGCTCTGGAAGTTCGTGCCGAACGCCGAGTTCTGATCACTACGCACGGCCGCGGTCAGGAAGAGGCGATCGTTGATCGAGATCGACTGTTCATAGAAGGCGCCGAACGTCTTCGTGATCGTGGTGAATTCGTTCACGACGGGCGACGTGCCCGACGAGACGTTCTGTGATGCCGGCGCCAACTGGGTGGATCCGGTGCTCGCGATTGAGGCGCGGAAGCCAATGTACTGGGCGCCAGCGGTCGACTTCATGCTCAGCCCGAACAGCTTGTACTGCGCCGTCGATCCAAAGTCGAAGGTGAGGTTGTAGGTGCTGTTCCGGTTGATGCCGCGCGAGCCAAGACGCGTCGTGGCCGTCAGTGGTGGCCCTTCACCGCGATACAGGAGGTTGTCGTCACTGATCGAGGAGTAGTCGTTGCCGACCGTGGCATTGTTGGTCAGCCATGTGAACGGACGCCAGTTCGCCTGCGTGGACCAGATGAATCGATTGACGTCTTGCGCCGTCTGCTCCTGCCACGAGTAGCCTGGTGTCCACGCGCGGTAGCCGTTCAGTGGCGTGCCCAGCCCGGCGACGGTGCCGTTCGCGCGCGTGCCGGGTCCACCGAAGACCTGCGAACCAAGGCCGGCGGTCGAGTTGGACTCGAGTGAATAGCGCTGCGCGATATTGATGAAGTTGCTCGAGAACGCGAGCTCCAGCTTCGGGCTCACGGTCGCATTCACGTTCGCCCGCAAGGAGCGGCGGTTCATCTGGTTCGGCCGGTCCACCCAACTCCGCAGCGGGATTCCCGCCGAGTCGAAGCGCTGGCGCTCGAATTGTGGGAGCGACAAGACGCCGATTTCATTCTCATCTTCCGCGGCGACGAAGTACCGGACCGCCTCGCTGCCACCGGAGACCTGCAGGCCCGTCTGCCGACGGTTGCCCGTGGCCAGCGGCGTGAGGTCCTTTTCGTTGAAGATGTTGAGGGCACTGGTCGAGTCGGCGATGCACTCACCGGTGCCAACGCGCTGCAGGTTGCAGAACGCGCGCGACGAGACGGTTTCGCCCGGTCGCTTTCCCCAGAGACTGTACGCGGTGGGGTAGTTGTTGCGATCCCGCACGGATCCCGCTTCTCCATAGATCGACCAGCGCGCTGCACCGGCGCGACCGCGCTTCGTCTTCACGAGGATGACGCCGTTGGCTGCGTCGGTGCCGTAGAGTGTCGCGGCCGACGGGCCCTTCACGATCTCGATGCTCTCGATCTCGTCGGGATTGAGGTCGCCGATACGGCTGGCGTTGTTGCCGCCCGTGTTCGCGCCCGCACCATTGCCAGTGGCGGTGGAAAAGTTGGCGTTGGTGCTTGTCATGCGGATGCCATCGATGATCCAGATCGGTTCATTCGAGAGGCTGACTGAATTGCTGCCGCGAATACGAATGCGGGCGCCCGTCCCGGTCTGCGTGCCACTGGTCACGGTGACACCAGGGGCCCGCGAGTTGAGCAGGTCGTTCAGGTTCCCCACTGGCGATGACTCGACCACGCTCGCGACGTCGATGTTCGCCGTCGCATTGCCAATTTCGACGCGACGCTGCTCACCGGTCGCCGTGGTGACGACGGTGGCGAGGTTCACGGCGGCTGCGCTCATCGCCACGTCAACGTTGCTGGTGCTTCCGACGGCGACGGCAACGCGCTTCGTCTGCTCGGCGTAGCCGACGCGCAGGACTCGCACCGTGTAGCTGTTGGCCGGCACGGCGCGGAAGGTCACGCGCCCGTCGGGTGACGTCTGGCTCGCGAAGTTGGTACCGACGAGAAAGACCCGGGCAGACTCGATCGGCCGCTGGTCGGCGGCGCCGGTGACGCGTACGACGACGGTACCGCCAGCACTTTGCTGGGCGCGCAATTGCGGAGCGGCGGTCGCGAACAGCACCGCGAGCGCCACCGTGTGGCGCCAGTGTTGAGGCATGACCAATTCTCCCTGGGTGGAGTATGAACGCGTCCTGTGATCCCGGTGTCCGCGACGAGTCGGTGGGAGTGGCGGGGGATCTGGATGGGACAGTGCGCGAGTCTGTCGGCGACTCGTGCAGGCCAAGGTGCGCGAAGCTGTCCCGTGACCGGACAGCTGTTCCGACGACATGCTCTCGCAGGCGACGGACGCATGATGGTATATCAGCCCGGGCCTCGGATGCAACCGTCGAGGCTGCAGGCGGGGATCCCAGTGCTTTGCAGCACAAAGTACTTGACAGCCCGGAAACCATCGCGTATCCATTCACCCATGGCCTCCCCGGTACGCCAACCCCCGTCCGATCCGCCGGCGCTGCACGACCGTGCGATTCAGGACCTGTCCTTCATCCGTCGCACGATGGAAGGAGCGTCGTCCTTTACGGATGTGCCAGGCTGGGGACTGGTGGGCATCGGCCTGACTGCCATCGCGGCCGCTCGCTACGCGTCGCTGCAACCCAGCGCCGGCCGCTGGTTCGGTGTCTGGATGGCCGAAGCTTGCCTCGCCGTCATCATCGGTGGCCTGGCCATGTGGCAGAAGATGCGCCGTCGGGTGCGCGTCACTGGCGCCCCCGTGATGAGTGTGCCGGCGCGGAAATTCCTCTTCGGCTTCTGGCCCGCGATGCTGGCCGGTGCGGTGATGACCTATGCGCTGGTCGACCCGGCCAGCCTGTGGCTCGACGCCGCACCGGTGCCGCGCGTGCTGCCGGGCCTCTGGTTGCTGCTCTACGGCGTAGCCGTCACCACCGCCGGTGCCTTCTCGGTGCGCGCCGTGCCAATGATGGGTGCGGGGTTGATGGCGATGGGCACGCTGGCGCTGCTCACGACACGCATCTCAGGCAATGTCCTGCTCGCCCTGGGGTTTGGCGCATGGCAAATCGCATTCGGGATCTGGATTGCACGGAGGCACGGTGGCTAAGCGCGCCTCGGCTGCCGCGAAGAAGGGTGCCGTGACGCCACCGGCTGAACTTCCCACGGCACTCGCGTCTGTGGCCGGCGATGTCAGTTCGCCGCTGGCGCTCGATCGCCTCATTCATGAGCGCATCCGACTCGCCATCGTCAGTGCCCTCGCGGTGCATGCGGTGCTGACGTTCAACGAGTTGAAGGCGCTGCTCGAGACCTCCGACGGCAACCTCTCGGTGCACGCGCGCAAGCTGGAAGAAGCGCACTACGTCACCTGCACGAAGGGCTACGACGGGCGCATCCCGCGCACGGAATATCGATTGACGGCCACGGGGCGGGACGCGCTGGAGCGATACCTGTCGCACATGGAAGCGCTGATTCGCCGCGTCGGAGAAAAGGGCTGAGCGCAGCCGATACGCGCTCGGATGATGGCGAGGTGCGATCGACGGTGCAGGGAACGAGATGGTGCGGAAGTCAGGGCAGAAATTTTGCAGGTTTTCACGCGACGCCCGCCGGCGTCCTTTTTTGGGAGACAGACTTTATGAAACAAAGTGCTCTGCCACAACACTTCGCCGTCATCATGGACGGCAACGGACGCTGGGCCGAACAACGCGGACACCGGCGCTCCATCGGACACCTCGCCGGCGCGCGCGCCATGCGCGACGTCGTCGAACACTGCGCCCGCACCGGCATCGAGCAACTCACGCTGTATGCGTTCAGCAGCGACAACTGGCGCCGACCGACAGCGGAGGTGAACACGCTGCTCACGCTCTTCACCTCGCACTTCCGGTCGCAGTCCGCTGCGCTCGCACGCGCCGGCGTTCGTGTCACCGTGATCGGTCGCCGCACGCGACTGCCGATCGCGCTGCGCAGCGCCATTCGCGATGCCGAAACCGCCACGGCCAATGGTCGCGCGATGCACCTCCGCGTCGCCATCGACTATTCGAGTCGTGATGCCATCGCACGCGCCGGCACGACGCCGGGCGCCGCACCCGCCACCGCCGACGCCGCCGAGTTGCTGCCGCCGGTCGATCTGCTCCTGCGAACCGGCGGTGAACGCCGGCTCTCTGACTTCCTGCTCTGGGAATGTGCGTACGCCGAACTGTCGTTCATCGACGTGCTCTGGCCCGACATCACCCCCGCCACCCTCGACGAGGTGTTCGCTGACTTTGCCCGCCGCGATCGTCGGTTCGGCAGCCTCTCACACCGGGCGAGCGCCTGATGCACACTCGCGCGTGGAGGATCCTGACGGCCGCGACGCTGGTGGGCGTGTCCGGTGACCTGTTGTTGCGCGGTGGCATGTGGCGATTCGGCTTCGCGCTCTGGATGTTCGGGCTCGTGACCTCGGTGTTCGTGCTCGGTGTTCGACCCGATACCGAGCGCACCTTGATGCTCGGTGGTGTGGCGTTGGCCGCGATGGGGCTGGCCTGGCGTGATTCGCCGATGCTCTACGCCATCGATATGCTCTCGGTGATCTGTATGGGCGCACTCACGATCTGGCATGGCACAGGCAGAAGCCTTTCCGATCTTACGATGGTGGAGTCGGCGCGTGTCGGCATTCTCGCCGTCTTCAACACCATCGGCGGGGCGGCGCGTGTGTTCGAGGAAGGGATCGGCGAACGCGAGGCCCTCGCGCAACGAAAAGGCAGTGCACGCGCGCTGACCATCGGCGCGGTGCTCGCCGCACCTCCCCTGCTGATCGTGACTGCGCTGCTGGCGGCGTCGGACAAGGTGTTCGAAGGGGTCATGAGCCAGATCATGACGACGGTCTTCGCCGATGGGTTGTCGCATGTCGTCATCGCGCTGCTGCTGGCGTGGCTGGCGGCGGGATGGTTGCGCGCCGGTGTCGGCAGCGCGATGGGTGCGTCGCTTCCCGAGCTTCGCACACCGGGCCTCTCGTTTCTCAGCGTGGCGGTGGCGCTCTACTCGCTCCTGGCGCTTCTGGTGCTCTTCGTGGTCACACAGGCACGCGTCGTGTTCGGTGGCGCGGCGTTCCTGCGGGAGACGGAAGGATTGTCGGTGGCGACGTATGCACGAGACGGATTCTTCCAGTTGATCCTGGCCGCAGGCGTGGTGATCGGCACGCTGGTGCTGGCTGAGTGGCTGATGAGTGATGACGATGCGCGCGAGCGTCGCCACTACCGACTGGTGGCGGGCGCGTTGCTCGGACTCGTTGCTACACTCCTGGCCTCGTCGGCGACCCGGATCTGGCTCTACGTGAGCGAATTCGGCCTCACGATCGATCGCAGTCTTGCGAGCGCGGCCATCGTGTGGGTCCTGGCGACCATCTGTACCTTCGCGGCCACCACACTGCGTGGCCGTGCATCGTTCTTCGCGCCGGTGACGGTGCTGAATACAGTGGTGTGGGTCGCGCTGCTCAACCTCGCCAACCCTGAGGCGATCGTGGTGCGAGTCAACGTCGCTCGCGCCGAGGCCGGCCATGCCTTCGATGCGATGTATCACAGCCGGCTCTCGGCCGACGCGCTGCCCGCACTGCGTGAATCCGCGGCGCGGATCAGCCAATCCGAGTGCAGCACGCTCTTCGCCGGCATGCACTGGCATTGGCGCCAGCGCGCCAGCGACGAAGGCGCAGGGTTCGGTGACTGGCGCAGTCGCGACCTGCCGCAGGTGCGGATGGCTGAATGGGTGGCGTCCGGCGCACCGCTCTGCCCGTCGGGGGCCGCACGATGACGACGCGCTCGACGTGCCCGCATGTCACGCACGGTACGGCAACGCGTGTCACGCGTCGGTCACGCGAGCGCAGGGATCCGTGGGCGGCGTAGTTTATTGCGAGGGTTGCGCGTCAGGTTTTAACCGGGGCCTGACGCCACGCCCGGCCCAGCCCTCGCAGGTCGCCTCCGCTCGCCCTCAGTCCATGGCCATCTTGAATTCGCTCAACAGCGTGACGGAAGACGCTGAGGCACCCTCGCTGTGGGCGCAGCCAGACGCTGCCCTCGCTGCGGCAGGTGTCGAGGGCGAATACGTCGTGGCTCGCGTTCGCATGGTGGCGATGGCATTGCTGCTCATCGCACCGACCTGGAACGTGCTGCACTACCCGTGGATGGCGATGCATCGCACCGGCTTCACGGTCACGGTCGTCGCCGCGTGTGTCTCGGTTGGGATCTGGTGGATGCTGCGTGGCGGTCGCTGGCGCCCCTGGGTGAGCTTCGCCTCGAGTGCCTTCGACGTGTCGATGGTCAGCCTCGCGCTGCTCAGCTTCCTGATTGTCGCGTCGCCGATGATCGCGCTCAACTCGACGGTCACGTTCGAGATGTATTTCCTCGCGATCGTGGCCACCAGCCTGCGCTATGACGCCAGGATCTGCATCGTCATCGGCGCCCTGACCCTCGCGGAATTCGGCAGCCTCTGGTTGTACGCCGCGACGAAGTTCAATCTCCACGATCCGTCGTACATCAACGCCGCTGGGCCGTACTCGATCGTCGATCTCGCCACGCGCATGCTCCTCCTCGGCGTGGCCACGATCCTATCGGTCGCGATCGTGCGGCGTGCGCAGCAGTTGCTTTATCTGGCCTCGCGTGATCGTCTCACCGGCCTGTTCAACCGGGGGCATTTCGATCGGGTGTTGGTGACGGCGCTGGATGTCGCGGCGCGCGAGAATCGCCCGCTGGCGTTGGCCCTGATCGACATCGATCACTTCAAGCGCATCAACGATGAGCATGGGCACGAGGTTGGTGATCGTGCGCTGCGACAGGTGGCGGAGTTGCTGGCGGGAGCCATGCGTCGCACCGACATCGTGGCGCGGTACGGCGGCGAGGAGTTCGTCGTGCTCATGCCCGGCACCACCTGCGCCATCGCGCTCGCTCGCATCGAGGTGCTGCGGCAGGAAGTGGCGGCGACCTCGATCGTGATCGGGCGTGGCGAGATCGTGCGGCTCAACTTCAGCGCCGGTGTGTCGGGCATCCCTGACGACGCCATGGCCCCCGCACCGAAGTCACTGGTGACGCTGGCCGATCAACGCTTGTTGCTGGCGAAGCGTACTGGTCGCGGTCAGTGCGTGGGTAGTGGCGGAGAGGAGCCCGAGGATCCAACGGGCGGCAGTGCAAGTGCCAGCGAGCGCTCGACGGAGCAACGTCAAAGCGCGTAGAAATCGATGTTGGGACCGCAAAATCAAATGGTCTCGCGGAGCGAATAAGTCGCCCGGGTACCCGCAGCTTCGCAACATAGCGAGCACGGTGCGAGAAGTAATCGGCGCCGATTGCTAGCAAACTCATCAGTCATCTGTCACCTCGCGTGTAACGGTTGCGCGATGGCCCAGAACGCTCCATGATGACGTCACCCTCCAGTTGATATGTCATCCACCGAGTTGCTCAGCGCGGCACAACGTGTGTCGGTCGCGTCACTCAGGTGCTGTCGGTTTTTGCAGGTCGCGACTGTACGACGCTGGCAGTCGCGTATGTAGGGCACGTTCACCTGGACAGCATGGGGGCAGGGATGCGAGCGTCTTTCAGTCGAATGTTGGGTGCGGGAGCAGCGGTTGTGCTCATCCTCGCGGCAACGGCGAGACCGCTCGCCGCGCAGACGGGCACAGTGCAGGGGCGCGTGTCGGACAGCACCGGTGCGGTCATCGTCGGTGCGCAGTTCACGGTTGATGGCAGTGGCGTTCGAACGACGTCGACATCGCGTGGGCGATACGCATTGCCCGGACTGCCGGTTGGGCGCCGCACGATTCGCGTCCGTGCACTCGGCTTTGCACCGGAGTCTCTCTCGGTGAACGTGTCGTCGACAGGAGTCACCGAGCTCGATGTCCGGTTGAAGCGCTCGGCGTATACGCTGGCACCGGTGCGCACGCTGGTCGGATCACGTGCCCGACACGCCGCCGCAGAAGAGCTGGCGGTACCGGTTGACGTGTACACCGTGGAAGAACTGCGGCGGTCCGGATCGACGGAGACGACGCAGATTCTCGCCAACCTCTCGCCGTCGGTGAACTTCCCCAAGCAGGCTGTCACGGACGCCACGGAAATCGTGCGCCCGTTCACCTTGCGCGGATTGTCACCGGACCACTCGCTGGTCTTGATCAATGGGCAACGGCGGCACACGACAGCGCTGCTGAATGTCTTCTCCAACGGTTCGGCGCCGGGATCGAGCGGCGTCGACCTGAACGCCTTCCCCTCGAGCGCAGTCGAGCGCATCGAAGTGCTGCGCGATGGCGCATCCACGCAGTACGGGTCCGATGCCATCGCCGGCGTGGTGAACCTCGTGCTCAAGGAAGGACAGTTCAACCCGTTCGTGAACACCAGCGTCGGACAGTACCGCCCGGGCAAGGGCTATGAGAACGATGGCCTCACCACGGACGTCAACGGCGGTGTCGGCTTCAAGCTCGGCGGTCGCGGCTCGCTCAGCCTCTTCGGGCAGTACCTGAACCGCGATGCGACCAACCGCGCCTGCCCTGACGGCAGCTTCCCCGACCTCAATGGCGTCTCCGACGTGGTGCAGGATTGCCGCGTGGTCCAGAAGCGCACCGGTGTGCCGCAGCCGA
This sequence comes from uncultured Gemmatimonadaceae bacterium, assembly GCA_963740355.1. GTDB lineage: Bacteria > Gemmatimonadota > Gemmatimonadetes > Gemmatimonadales > Gemmatimonadaceae > JACMLX01. The sequence goes on along the minus strand of CAVUDW010000003.1, from coordinate 799,663 downwards.
ACGTGCACTGGGGCGACGGCATCGAACGCGACATTCACACCTTTGCCAATCTGCGCATCCCGCTCAACGCATCGGGCAGCACCGAGTTCTTTGCGTTCGGCGGCTACTCCGATCGTGATGGCACCGGCAATGGCTTCTTCCGCAAGCCGCAGAACTCGCGCAACTGGCCACAGATCTATCCACTCGGCTTCCTCCCGGAATTCCGGCCGAGCGTGATCGATTACTCGGCGGCCGGCGGCATCCGCACCATGCTCGGCGGCTGGGCCACCGATCTCACCAGCAACTACGGCTACAACAGCTTCCAGTTCAACCTGCGCAATACGCTCAACTCGTCACTCGGCCCGAGCCTCTCGACGCCGACTGCGCCGGGACCTGATGGGCGCCTCGGCACCAGTGACGACCCAGGGATTCCGAACCAGACGCAGTTCGATGCCGGCGCACTCAAGCGCGGTGAGTTCAACGTCGGCCTGAACTTCTCGAACCAGGTCAACCTTGGCATGCCGAAGCCCGTGAACGTGGCATTCGGTGCGGCATTCCGTCGCGAGCAGTACGAAGTGGTCGCCGGTGAACGCGCCTCGTGGATCAACGGCTACCACCTCACGCGCGACAGTTCCAGTGTGGCGCAGGGCGGGTCGTCGGTGTTCCAGGGCTTTGCGCCGACAGACGCCAGCAAGAATGATCGCACGAACTTCGGTGGCTACGTCGATCTGGAGACGAACCTGACCGACCGGGTGCTGATCAACGGCGCCGCGCGCTTCGAGAACTACAGCGACTTCGGCAGTGCGGTCACCGGTAAGGCCGCCATCCGCTACGAGCCGAGCAAGAAGTTCATCCTGCGTGGTGCGGCGAGCACCGGTTTCCGGGCGCCAGGCCTGCAGCAGAGCTGGTACAGTCACACCACCACGGCGATCCAGAATGGTGTGCTGGTTGAAATCGGCAACTTCCCCGTCACCAATCGCGCCTCGAAGATCTTCGGTGCCAAGCCGCTGAAGGAAGAGACTTCGGTCAACCTCAGCGGTGGCTTTGCGTATTCGCCGACGAACAACCTGAACTTCAACGTCGACGTGTACCACATCAAGATCAACGATCGCATCCTGCTCGGCGCGACGTTCGATGGGTCGTCGGACCCGGTCATCGCGCAGATCCTCGCTGATTCTGGGCTCACCACCATCGCCGGTGTGCAGTTCCCAACCAACGCCCTCGACACCAAGACCGATGGTATCGACGTCGTCGGCAACTATCGCATGCAGGCGCTGCGGGGCAACCTCGATTTCACCCTGTCGCTGAATTACACCAAGAACAAGATCACGCGCATCGACGGGTTGCCGGCCATTCTCGTGGGCAAGGGGTCGAGCTACACCAGTGCGCTCGATATCGTGACGATCAATGCGATCGAGAAGAATCGCCCGGATCGCCGGTCCTCGTTCACGACCAACTATTCCGTCGGTCGCTGGCATGCCCTTGGTCGCGTGTCCGACTACGGTCGCTTCATCGATGGCAGTCTCGATGGGCTGGAGCCATTCGGCCAGAAGTTCATCTTCGATACCGAAATCGGATACCGCTTCGAGGCCATCAACCTCTCCCTTGGCGCACGCAACCTCTTCAACGTCTATCCCGACCAGACGCGGGTGTCTGCCAACACGAACAACGGCACCTTCATCTGGCCTGGTGCGTCGCCGTTCGGCTACAACGGGCGCTTCTTCTACGTGCGCTCGGAAATCCAGCTCAATCGCTAGCTGGCTGCCGTAAGTACCACTCGGGGTCCGGACATCGCGCCGGGCCCCGTGTCGTATCTGGCCGCAGTGTGACGAGTCGCACGGAGTGCTATTGCGACGCGTCTGACCCACCTCGTGGTTTGCGTCTTCACTGACCCTCTCCAGCCACCATGGTCGCTCCGCAGTCCGAGGTCCCGATGGCTGTGTCGGATGACCGGTTGCGCCATTACGGCACCGCGGCGTCGACGTCGGTGCTGGTGGCCAACATGATCGGTACCGGGGTCTTCACGGCACTGGGATTCCAGGCCACGGTGCTGCACACGGGGGGCGCGCTGCTGTCGTTGTGGGCGGTCGGCGGCATCATCGCATTGTGTGGTGCGCTCGCCTATGCCGAATTGGGAACGATGTTTCCGCACTGCGGCGGCGAGTACGTGTATCTAGCACGGTCGTGGCATCCGATGGCAGGGTTTCTCGGTGGATGGGTCTCCATGACTGCCGGGTTCGCAGCGCCGATAGCGCTCGCCGGCATAGCCTTTGGCCGCTACGTCTCGGCCATCGTCCCCCTGCCATCGTTGGCGGCTTCGCTGTTGGTGGTGGGACTGGTGGCGGTCGTTCACCTCGCTGGCTTGCACGCGGCGAAGCGATTTCAGGTCGCAATCACGACAACACAACTGGTGTTGATCCTTGCCTTCATCGCGGCCGCACTTCGGTTCCGGAATCCAGTCTCGACATCGATGTCGCTCGACGTGGCTGCCTGGCGCGAGATCGTGTCGGCGCCATTCGCGGTGTCGCTGGTGTACGTGTCGTACGCGTTCACCGGCTGGAATGCGGCAGGGTACATCGCCGGCGAGATCGCGGAGCCGCAACGGACCATCCCACGAGCGCTGGTGCTCGGCACTGGCCTCGTGACGGCCTTGTTCGTTGGACTCAACTGGAGTTTCCTCCGCACCGTGCCCCTCGCGACGTTATCAGGGCATGTCGAAGTTGGCGCATTGTCAGCGGCGGCGATGTTCGGTCGCACCGGATCGGTGGTGATGAGTGCCACGATTGCGACCGTATTGGTTGCGACCATCAGTGCGATGGTGCTTGGCGGCTCGCGCGTGACACAGGCAGTTGCGGCGGACCTGCCGCGCTGGAAATTCCTTGGCACACGTGCCGAGAACGGCGTGCCGCGAAATGCCATCATCGTCCAACTGGTGTTGATCGTGGCGCTGATGCTCACCAACTCCTTCGAGCAGGTGATGCTGTATACCGGCTTCACGCTCAACCTGATGTCGCTACTCACCGTGCTGGGCATGGTGCGGCTGCGGTGGACGATGCGCGGCACACACCGACCATACCGGGCGTGGGGGTATCCGCTCACGCCGCTCGTCTACACCGCGCTCAGCCTCTGGGCGCTCGGCACGTTGCTGACCGAGCGGCCGCTGGAATCGGTGGCCGGACTCAGCACACTGGTGATCGGCATCGCCGTCTGGTGGGCTGCGCATCGTCCGATGGCGAACCAGACGCGCACGGATCGCGCCATCGACGCCACGCCGCGAGGCGACTGATCCGCCCGACGCGCAGGCCGCTAGCTTTACCGCGTCACCAGCCGGTTTCGGAGTGGATCGATGCGGAATGCCCTTGTTGCCCTTGGCCTGCTCTCCCTCTTTGCCGCTGCGCTGTCCGGTCAGGCGATGCCCGAGCTGCGTGGCACCGTTCGCGACTCCACCGGACGCGCGCTTCCACGCGTCGAGGTGTCGAGCGGACGCGTGAAGACGTTGTCAGACTCGGCGGGCAACTTTCGCCTTGCCCCGATGCCAGCCGGTCGAATCCGCGTTCGTTTCGAACGCGATGGCCTGTTGCTCGGCGAAATCGAGGCGAACGTCACGTCGGCTGCTGACACCGCGCCAGACGTCGAGGTACAGCTGTTGCTCGACAAGACCGATCCGCGGACGCTGCATGGCACGGTCGTCGACTCCGCTGGCCGGCCTGTACGCGCAGCGAGTATCGAGGTCATGACCGCGCTGCTCGAGAGCCAGTCGGACACCCTTGGTCGGTTCACCATCCGCAACCTGCCGCCCCGCATGCATCTCGTGCGGGCACGAAAGGTCGGTTATTCACCGACGTTTCTCACCATCAACCTCAGTGACACCACGTCCACCCGTACCCGGATCGTGATGCGACAGTTTGCAGGCCAGAATCTTGGCCTCGTCGTTGTGCGCGCCACACGGTATCCGGTGCGCATGCGCGCGTTCCTCCGCCGCGCCGAGCGACCGTCGGGCTGGGGCACCATCCTCACCGACAAGGCCATCTACGAGCGGCATCCCGCGCAGCCGACGGACCTGTTCCGCAGCATTGCCGGCGTCCAGGTGCGTCGGGACGCGAACGGATCGAGCATGATCATCGGTCGCGGCGGCTGCGTGATGGGACTCTTCATCAACGGATTTCCTGCGCCGCAGCTCAGTGGCATGGCGCTGGACGACATGGTGAACACGCTCGATCTGGCGGGCATCGAGGTCTACAACGGCATTGCCGGCGTGCCGGCCGATCTTACGATGGGGGTTTCGAACCCCTGCGGCACGATCGGGATCTGGACGAAGTAGGCGCGCCAGTCTTCGCGAACTGGTTCCAGTGGCGAACGCCGCAGGCGTGCGCCTAGCGGGCCGGGTGAATCAAACGGGGCGTACGTGCGTACGATGAAGACAGCTGGACCTCGCACGCTGACTTCTCGCAACACCTCGACCTCGACATGACCCTGATCCTCAATCTCCTCTGGTTCGTCATCGGCGGTGGGTTCTTCGCCGGTCTCGCCTGGATGTTTCTGGGGTGCCTGCTGGCGATCACCGTCGTCGGCCTGCCATTCGCGGTTGCGGCGTTCCGCATTGCCGGTTTTGCCGCCTGGCCCTTCGGTCGGACACTGGTGGATGTGCGCGACCTCGGCGGAAGCCAGATTGCGGGCACCGAGCTGGCCAACGTGTTGTGGGTGATTTTCGCCGGCATCTGGCTCTGGATTTCGCACGTGCTGGCCGGCATCGCGTACTGCGTCACGATCTTCGGTATTCCTTTCGGTTTTGCGCACTTCCGCCTCGCGGCGGTGTCGTTCGCACCGTTGGGCAAGCGCGTGCAGTCGGTCTGACCGTCGGCGTGGTCCGAGCGCGCCGCCCACTCGACCGGACGGCGCGCTCGTTGTATGTACCTGTGATGCAATCACGCCTCCTCGTCACGCTCGCCAGCGTCGCCCTCCTCGTCACCGCTCGCGCGCAGGCGCAGCGCGTTGCGACGAGTGTTGCTCCCGCTGACCTGGTCGTCCTGCACGCGGCCATCTGGACGGTCGATCCGGCGCACCCGCGTGCCGAGGCGCTAGCCATTGCCGGCGACACGATCGTGGCGGTGGGGACTGATGCGGAGATCCGCACCCGCATCGGTCGACGCACCCGTGTGATCGATGCCCGCGGCCGGACGTTGCTGCCGGGCTTCACCGATACCCACGTGCACTTCATCATGGGTTCCCTGGCGCTTGCTCGCGTGGCGCTGGGCGATGCAAAGAACATGGCTGACCTGCGTGCGCAACTGGCAGCGTGGAAGGCGAAGAACCCTGGCACGGGCTGGGTCCTCGGCCGCGGCTGGACGTACGGCATGATCGGTGGTGACGGCATGCCGAGCAAGCGTGACCTGGACGATCTCTTTCCAGATCGACCAGTGCAGCTGAGCGCCTACGATGGTCACACCAGCTGGGTGAACAGCAAGGCGCTGGCGCTGGCTGGAATCACACGTGAGACGCCGAATCCACCCAACGGCATCATCGTCCGCGGCGCCGATGGTGAGGCCACTGGCGCGCTGAAGGAGCGCGCGTCGCAGCTGGTCGGCAAGCTCATTGCAGCGCCGACTGCGGCCGAGAACCGCAATGCACTGTTGATCGGCCTGAAATACGCGAGCAGCCTTGGCGTGACGCGGGTGCACAGTGCGCACGGCGACTTCGAGCTGCTGCCGCTGCTGGACTCACTCCGTGTGGCTGGAGCACTGCCGGTGCGATTCGATGTTGGAGTCTTTGTCGACCCGCCGGTGATGCCGCCTGCGTTGATGGCGAAGATCGACAGTGCGCGGCAGCGCTATCACGGAGATTGGGTCTCGGCAAATCTCGCGAAGCTGATGATCGATGGTGTGATCGAGTCGCACACCGCTGCCATGCTGGCGCCCTATACGACCGATTCGACCACCACAGGCACTCTGTTCTGGCCAGTGGACGCCTTCACGCAGGCAGTCACGGAGCTCGACGCGAAGGGCGTTCGTGTCATGACCCACGCCATCGGCGATCGCGGCGTTCGCACGGTGCTCGATGCCTATGCAGCGGCACGCCTGGCGAATGGACCACGCGAGCGGATCCAGCGCATCGAGCATATCGAGACCATCGATACGGCCGATGTGGCGCGGTTCGGGCGTGACGGTGTGATTGCGAGCATGCAGCCGTTGCACGCCTATCCGGAGGGCACCGAGGGCGAGGGCGCGTGGACCATGGCCATCGGGCCGGCGCGCTCGGGCCGCGCGTGGGTGTGGAAACAGATCGCGAGTGGTGGCGGCGGGATCGCATTCGGTAGCGACTGGCCGGTGGTGACCCTGAATCCCTGGCCCGGCGTGCAGGTGGCCGTCAATCGGCAGACAGAAAAGGGATTGCCGGTGCAGGGCTTCGTGCCGAGTGAACGCCTCGATGTGGCGACGGCCATCGCGGCATACACGATGGGCGCGGCAGTGGCAGGCGGACGTCAGACTCGCGAAGGGTCTATCACGCCTGGGAAGCTGGCTGACTTCATCCTGCTCGACCGCGATCCGTTTCAGGCCACGCAGGCGCAACTGGCCGCGATGAAGGTGCAGACGACCGTCGTTGGCGGTCGCGTCGTGTATCAGCGGATGCCCTGAGCGGCCGAGCTGGCCGCATGCTGTCTGTTCAGCCTGCGGCAGCCTGCACGGAGGCGCGTGGACTGTGGCCGGTCCATCGCTTGAAGGCTCGCGAGAACGCCGCTGGGTCCGAGAATCCAAGCAGGTGCGATGCCTGATTGACGGTCGCCCGCGGCTGCGCCAGGTGGTGCAGCGCCATGCGATGCCGCACGCCATCGAGCACCTGCTCGAATGTCGCACCCTCCGCCTTCAGCGAGCGATAGAGCGTGGCGCGACTCATCGCCAGCTGTTGCGCGACCCGGTCCATGCTCACCTCACCGGTGTGGAGCATCGGCAGCAATGCGGCATCGACTCGACCGCGTGTGGTGCGAGACTGTTCGAGGTCACGCATCAGCGCGTCCGCGTGCGCGGTCAGTACGCCGAAGGTGTAGCGAGGGGCGCGTCCGATCCGCTGTGACATCCACGCCGGATCGAGCAGGATTGCATTCTGCTCGCGACCGAACTGCACGCGAACCCCGAGCCGTGCCTCGTACTCGGAGGCGTTGCCAAGTGCCGCACAACTGAACCGCACTTCGCGCACATAGCTCGCGCCGAACCCCTTCTGGATGTTCGACGCCATGCGGACCAGCGTCGCAATGTTCAACTCCGGACAGAGGCCGTGGTGTTGTCGGTCATCGACCAGCCAGACACCCTGGCGATCGTGCTCCAGCCGGTAGTGTTCGTCGCCGCGTATGCCACCGATGTCGACGGCCAGCCTGCCGTATCGGTTCAGCTGTGCGAGTGCCTCCAGCACTGTCTCGCACGCGCTCCCGATCATTGCGATGATCGACAGGTCGGCGCAGTTCGACGACAGCCCGAAGTGCAGCGCAAACTCGGCATCTTCGCACATCGCCGCTGCTGATCGCACGAGCGCGATGTATCGCGAGAGTGGGACGCGATTGAAATGATCCTCGAGCGCCCGCTCATGAATGTCGGCCTGCTCGAGCAACAGGGTTCGATCCGCGCCAGCGTCGGCGGCATAGGCCAGCAGGCCAACGGCGTACCCTGCGCCGATGGTCGGTTCACTCATGCCAAGAGCTCGCCATGTCACGTGGGATCATGATTCTGATCTGTGCAGTCATGGTTGGCACCACCCGGGAATCGTAGGATCGAAGCATCGCAGTCGGTCAGGGATCGCAGCCGACATCTGCATCATCTACGGCGGTGGGTCACCGCGGTTTCAGCGAGCGAGCACATGGCGGTGATACCATCCACGAATGCGCAGTTGCAGGTCAGCCCTGCTGATCCAGTGCGTCGAGAAGCGTCGATGGCGAAAGGCAGCGCGGCAGACCGCGGGCCAGCGGCGTCGGGACGTGGGCGCGTCCCACTGCGCTGGGCGGCGACGGGCTGGTTCGTGGTCGCAGTAGCAGGGCAGCTCTTCTTCGCGGCGTATATCACCTGGCTGTATGGCGGCGGCGCCCTGCGTGGTGACCCGACGGTGCTCAGCACCGTGATGCCGAAGGGCTATATCCGGGGCGACACGATCGGCAACGCCACGGTCATCACGCACCTGATGCTGGCGCTCGTGATCATCCTTGCAGGCGCCATGCAACTGCTGCCCATGGTACGGCAGCGATGGCCTGCGCTGCACCGTGTCACAGGTCGCGCGTATATCGTGGCTGCGCTGCTGATCAGCCTTGGCGGTCTGTATCTCGTCTGGTTTCGTGGCACGGTCGGCAACACTGGGCAGCACCTCGCGTCGACCTTGAACGCCAGCTTGATGATGACCTTCGCGGTGCTGGCCTGGCGCGCCGCCAGGCAGCGGCGGTTCGCGGCGCATCGCCGCTGGGCGCTGCGACTCTTCCTCGTCGCCAGCGGGGTGTGGTTCTTTCGGGTGGGACTGATGTTGTGGTTGCTGATTCACCGGCGTCCCGTCGGCTTCGACCCGCAGACCTTTCAGGGGCCACTTCTTACGGCGCTCGCGTTCGCAGAGTCGCTGATCCCGCTGGCGGTGCTCGAGGCGTACCTCTGGGCGCAGGAGCGCGGGGAGGTGCGGGGACGGCTGATGGTGGCAGCCGGGCTAGCGATCCTCACCTGCGGCACCGCGGCGGGCATATTCGCCGCCGCCATGGGGATGTGGTTGCCGCGGATGCGGTGACGCCGGGGGCGCTGATTCGCGACATGCTCCGGTGCGGTGTTACCAGCCTCGAGCATCGCGCGTCGGTAAACGGGTGATCAGCGCCCGTCCAGGCGATGTCCTCCCCTCGCTGCCCCGTCAGAGCCATGGAACCAACCGAGCAGGCTGCGCACAACATCCTGGCCATGATCGAGGCCACGTATCAACCGGCACACGAGTACGTGCCGGCCGATCCGAAGCGTTTCGGTCATCTCGACCAGGGGTTCTACACCCGCACCGCCCGGCAACTCGAGAGCAACGGGTTCCGCACTGTCGCGACGGTCGAGGACAGGACGATCACCAACACGCCGAACGGTGTGTTGATGCCGGTGATGATTCGTTGCCTGCTCTCGAAAGACGGGACCGTGATGGCCGCGCTCTACCATCCGCGCATCAAGAAGCTCGGCCTGCGCCTGTTTCTCTGGTTGTTCCGCAAGTTGCCGGGCAAGGTGGTGGACATGGAGACGGAGTTCAGCGACGGGTCGTTCGTCGTGACCAGCAACGCTGCCAGCGCTGCCGCCATCGCACTCCCGGCCTTGATTTCTGCGGAATACCTGCCGGCGACGGCCAATGTGCACGAGGTGCACACGTTGCACACTGCGCGCGTTGCGGCTCACCTCGCAGAACGTGAGGGCGTGCACGCACTGGCGATCGCGACGCATCCCCAGCTCGTCGCATCGCAAAATCGCATGAACGCAATCAAGGCGGCCTACCGCGGCGAGATCGGTGGTATCACGAAGGAAGAGCTGGACAAGCTGGCACTGTTCGGCAGCGCCTGGGTGACCGCCGATGTGCATGCGGCGGTCAAGCGCGAACAGCTGCGTCGCGCGGGGTAGGGGCGCGCGGGCGACGTCTCAGGCCGCTACTTCGATGTAGCGCGCAGAGGTGCCGCCGGGGGGAATCGGTAGCCCCTCGACGCGAAGACCGTCGAGATGAAACTTGATGGCGTCGCGCATCGCCTGCTCGATCTCAACCTGTGTTGTGCCAGTCGCGGCGCAGCCTGGCAGGTCCGGCGAGTAGGCGGAGTAGCCGACGGCGGTCGGTTCAATCACGACGAGATATCGGTGCATAATTCAATCCTCGACCTGTGGCCTGAGGTCAGCTTGTTTCAGGATGCTCCGTAAGGTACCTACCGCTAGGTCCATGCGGCCAGAGCCCGCGAGTGTGACCAGCCCCGGCTTGACCGGATGCCGGAACTGCCGGTGGCTGCCACGAGTCCTGACAAGTATCCAGCCATCCTCCCGCAGAAGGCGCATCATCTCGCGGACTTTCATGGCGAAATCGTACTGCCGCTTGCCTCACGCTACGAGGCTCCGCAACATCGAATTCACGCAATGCGAGCTTAAAACTCTCGCAATTGCGCTGCCGGTTGCTGATGCATCCGTCAACTCGCGGAGAAGAGTCCAGACGGCTGCGTGACCTGGATTCGCTCCGCCGTCACCGGGTGCACGAACTCCAGCGACTCTGCGTGCAACATCAACCTCTCGCCCTCCGCTGGCGCCGCGCGGCCGTACAGCCGATCACCGACGATCGGCGCATCAAGGCCGAGTGGATGCGACGCGTGGACACGCAGCTGATGGGTGCGGCCCGTGTGCGGGTGCAAGGCGACCTGGGTGCGGCCGTCAACGCGCGAGAGCACTTCCCATCTCGTCACCGCGGACTTGCCATGTTCAGGATCGTGGATCTGCCGTGGTCGATCGTCGACGTCGACGCGCAACGGCAATTCGATCACGCCACGCTCGCCACGGACATCGCCGTCAAGCCAGGCGATGTAGCGCTTGGTGATCTCGCGCAGTGCGAACTGTCGCTGCAACGCGGCGTAGGTCGTGGTGTCCTTCGCGATCAGCATCAGCCCTGACGTGTCGAGGTCCAGCCGATGCACCACCAGAGGGCCTGTCGCGTCGGGATATCGCGCGCGCAGCCTCGTCGCCACCGAGTCGCGCAGCAACCCACTGCGCCCGGGCACCGAGAGCAGACCGCACGGCTTGTTGACGATCACGATCCACTCGTCCTCGAACACCACCGCCGGCTCGGACGCATCAATGAAGTCGGCTCCGAACAGCGGCGTTTCATCGGCCGGAAGCCCTTGCAGCATGTGGGCGAGAATCGGTGCACACTTGCCTCGGCACGCCGGATAGAAAGAGCCCGCGCGACGATCGCCGGTGCGCGGCGGCGCCCCCCACCAGAACTCGGCCAACGCAAGGGGACGCAGCCCCTGGCGATACGCCTCCGCCAGCAGCTTTGGCGCCGCGCAGTCACCGGCACCGCCCGGCGGGAGCGCCGGTGCAAAGAGTTCCCGCACCCCGCGCACCTCGCCCAGCGCATTCGTGAAGCGGTAGGTCTCCTGAATCTGCGGCAACAGTTCGCGCGACCGTACTGCGCGTTCCAGATCCAGCATCAGGAGTTCATCCGACGCGATGTCGCTCGCCGGTGCCGTGAGCAATGCCACGCGCCGCGCACTCAACGCCAGCATCTCTGCTTCGCCTGGTATCCAGATGGCGTCGCGCTCGCCGCTGTCGAAGCTCGGCGGCACCCAGCCATCGATCTCCCACTGACCGTTCACCATGCCGGAAAAGCCCCGCAGGTAGCCGACCACGCCATCGCGTGATTCGACCACCAGCGCGCCGAACATCTTGCCGCCGCCTTCAGCCTCGAGAGACCACTCACGCGCCGCATCGCTTCGCAGCAAGGCCATGATGTCGAGCGCGGCGCGTTGCGCGAGTGGATGCACTGCCGACCGATCGAACGGGCTGGGAAACCGCGCCGGTAGCTCGCCTTTGCCGGGAGCAGGCGAGAATGGAATCATCGGTGATGACTTCGTGGTACCGGACGGCTCGGCCGACATCAGCGCGAGAACACCGTGCCGTGCGGCACTGCCACTCCCTTGAACCCATGCGGCCAGGCTTGCTTCGACATGCTGACTCCGGCTTGCGCACTGCCTGCGTCGCGGAAGCGCGTATCGATCGCGAGCGCGCCGGTCGTCGGGTCGAAGTTGATCACCCAGAGCCGATTGCTCGAACCGGCGCCGCCCGAATTCAGCACCAGCCTGCGCCCCGTGTGATCGATCGACAACCAGTGCGGCTCCTCGCCATCGCCGAACGACACCGACGACACTTCACGCGGATGTTCCGGATCGGCGATATCGAGCGCGATCAGTGAATGTGTGGACGGCACCGTCTGCAGGTAGTAGTGACTCGTCAGCACAGGCACGCCACAATCCATCCCCGGGAATCCCTTGACGAAGGTGGCGGTCGGTTTGTCGCCCTCGATGTTCTTCACGAGGTACAGGCCGCAACTGAAGGTCTGGATGTAGACACTCTTGCCGTCGGGAAGCAGGAACGGCTCTCCGGTGAGCTTGTGCTCGTCGCCGCGCGGACCGGCCGGAAGCGCGATGCTGCGCAGGAGCTTGAGGTCGGACAGGCGCCAGAACTGCACCCACTCGGCCGTTGACCTGGTGTTCGATTCATCCATGTCGGTCGTCGTCGACACCGCGCGATCGATCGGCTTCAGTTCGAGCACGCTGTATGGGAAGATCTCCTTGTCCGCGATCGCAGGGTCAGTCGCGCTCGCGCTGCGAATCACCGTGCCGCGTTCATCCATCTCGACCAACCCGCCCGTCTTCCGCACCACCCTCGCTCGCTTCATCCCGACAGCCATCGCCGCATGCTCTGGTGCCTGCGCGGTGGAGTCAGCGGTGTACTGAAATGTCGCCAGCACATGCCCGTTGCTCAGGCGGAGATACGTATGCGGATGGCTGAAACCATCGCGGTCCCCGAAGGTCGTGAGGATCTTCGGTGCGCGTGGCGCGGTCAGGTCGAACAGCCAGCTGCGACCGGCACCGAATCCGTTCGCCAACAGGTGACCAGACGCCGACAGGACCGCTTCCGTATGGTGCGGGTGTGTGCCAGCCACTCCAGTCGGAACTGACGCGACGACACGGCCGTACTGCGGCGAGGCGGTGTCGGCATCGATCACGCCGAGGAAGTCGCTCGACGTACCGGCGGAGTCTCCGGACCAGACGTAGAGGTATGACGACGCGGCTGTGGCGCCGGTCGTCGTTGCGGGTGTCGCCTTGCTGCAACCCGCGGCAGCACAGAGGACTGCGGCGGAAACGAGAGTTCGCACGGGATGCTCCGAAGGATGGACGCGGCGCAAGACTGAAGACTCATCAGGCATGCGCTGAATTCTAGCAGTCGGTGCCTTCGGCCGGCCGTCTCCGGCAAACGGCTCACCGATCCGCTGGCGCGAATATCCCCATTCGCGCACCCGTCGGACTCAGCCCGTTGGCGTGAGGCCGCGCATCGGACAATACTGTGCGCGACGTGGGGGCCCGGACGTGGCCCCGACCGTGCCCGAATGCCTTCGACCGGCGCTAACCCTGCGAGGAGTCTTGCGTGCCAATGGTGAGTGATCACGCCTGCGTGACAGCGGCCAGCGGGTGGCGATGGGTGAACCGGCTCGTCACGATGTGCGCATCCTGGTGCATCGCGACGGCGGCCATGCATGCCCAGCCGGTCGATGCGGACTGGCTGCGCACGAACTATCGGAAGGTGGAAGCGCGGATTCCGATGCGCGACGGCGTGCGACTGTTCACGAGCATCTACATCCCGCGCGACACCGCCGGCCGACGCTATCCATTCCTGCTCACGCGGACGCCGTTCAGCGCTGCGCCCTACGGCGACTCGACCTACCGACGAGCGCTTGGTCCAAGCGGGAATCCGCGATTCGCGCGTGACGGCTTCATCTTCGTGATCCAGGATGTCCGCGGCTCGTGGATGTCGGAGGGGCAGCTGACGATGATGACGCCCCATCGCGCGACGAAACGCGGGCAAGAGGTCGATGAAAGCAGCGATGCATCGGACACGGTGGCCTGGCTGCTCGCGAATGTGACACCGAACAACGGCCGCGTCGGCATTTACGGCATCTCCTGGCCGGGGTTCTACACGACGGCCAGTTGCATCGATGCGCCTCCAGCGGTCGTCGCCTGCTCGCCGCAGGCCCCGATCACCGACATCTGGCTCGGCGACGATGCCTATCACAATGGCGCGTTCATGCTCTGGGCGAACTTCGCCGGACTGTCCGGTTTGGCGCGTCCGCTCGGGGCGAGGCCGGGCCCCGAGACCTTTCGCGCTCTGGACCTCGGGCCCGACGCGTATGCTGCGATGCTGAAGGCGGGGCCGATCGGTGCTGCCGCTCGTCGACTGATCAATGCCGACTCAGGCTGGCTGTTCTATGCGTCGGCTGCACATCCGACGTACGATGAGTACAACCGTGTGCGCGACATCTCACAGCACGTCGGCGGGATTCGAGTGCCGACGCTCGTCGTAGGCGGCTGGTTCGACGCGGAAGATCTGCAAGGCCCGTTCAAAGTCTGGCGAGCGCTGCGCAAGCGTGCCCCGGCAACCGACACGCGATTGGTCGTGGGACCGTGGGATCATGGCGGCTGGTCGAGGGGCGACGCGAACACCGTTGGGAAGTTGCAGTTCGGTGCACCATCGGGACCGTACTACCGCGACTCGGTCGAGTTTCCCTTTTTCCGGCAGCACCTGAAGGGCGGTCCGGAGACTGGTCTGCCGAACGTCACTGCATTCGAGACCGGCAGCAACGAGTGGCGACGCTACGACAGCTTCCCACCGCGCGAGGCGGAGCGGCGATCGCTCTTCATGCAGCCCAACGGTGGACTGAGCTTCACGGCGCCTCTGGCCTTGGGTGTGCGCGGCTACGACAGCTACATCAGCGACCCCGCGCACCCGGTGCCGACCGTGGATCGTGTCGACGCGGAAGGCGCGCCAGGTGATTGGGTGGTGAGCGACCAGCGCTACGCGTCGCGCCGCCCAGATGTGTTGACGTACGTCAGTGACGTCCTGACGACCGACGTCGTGCTGGCCGGACCGGTGTCACCCGTCCTGTACGTGTCCACCAGCGGCACCGACGCAGACTTCATGGTGAAGCTGATCGATGTGCAGCCAGACGCCGATTCTGCCTCCACGATCACAGGGGCGGCGCCCGGGGCGGAGATCCTGATTCGCGGCGAGACGTTTCGCGCGCGATTCCGAAGGTCCTTTGCGCGCCCGATCCCGTTTCGCCCCGGAGTGGTGGATTCGATCCGTTTCGAGATGCCGGATGTGAACCACCGGTTCAAGTGCGGGCACCGCATCATGGTGCTGATCCAGAGCTCGTGGTTCCCGCTGGTCGATCGTAACCCGCAAACGTGGGTGCCGAACATCTTCGAGGCCAAGCCAGCAGACTTTCGGTCCGCTGAAATTCGAGTCTATCGCGACCGTATCCGAAAGACACGGCTCGACGTGTTCGTCCTGCCGTAGCGGCAGATATTCGTGGCAAGGGACGGCGTCGCGTCGCTCCGTCGCGTCTGGCAACCATTGAACCGGTGCCTGGTTCCAGTGTAGGTGCACGCTCCGCAGTCTTCCTCGTCCACAGGCCGGCCAATGAAGCACTCATTCCTGCTGTTCAGCGCGACGGCAGTTGCCCTCTCTGCCTGCAAGTCCGACGGCCCGGAAGAGAAGTACGGTTTCGTGGCGCTGCTTGGCAACGACACGGTGTCAGTCGAAAGCGTCACGCGTACGCCTCACTCGCTGATCAGCGACGAGGTCGACCGATTTCCGCTCGTTCGTGCGCGGCACACCGAAATCACGCTCGGTGACGACGGCCGACTGACGAAGATGGTGATGGATGTGCGCACACCGAGTGGAAAGACGCCGGCAGAACGCAATCGCCGGGTGGTGGCCGATTTCACGAATGACTCGGTGAAAGTCTCGATCACGGACAGCAGCGGCGTCACACATCGTGACTTCAAGACGGGCGGCGCGCTGACGGTGCCGCACATCTCGATGCAATACAGCGTGATCGAGCTGGAAATTGCCTCGTCACTCAAACGTTCACGTGCGGCGGGCAAGTCCGCGCGCGACAGCATGCCGTTCCGCCAGTTCTACCCCGATCGCGACATCGGCCCGAACTTCGTGCTGCATTCCGGCTGGGTGATTCCAGCCGGTGGCGACTCCGTGGTACTTCGTCACGACTGGCTCTCAGGCAGCGGCGACGTCACGGTCGACAGCGCCGCCCGACTGCTCACCTATTCAGGCATGCGCTCGACCTACAAGGTCTCGGTTCGACGGACCACCGAACCACCCGATGTGGCGGCAATCGGCACGCAACTGGCAGCGGCAGAACAACGCGCGGGGGCTGCACAGCTCAGCGTTCGCGACACCGTCCGCGCAACGATCGGCACCACATCCTTCGCCATCGACTATGGACGGCCGCGTCTTCGCGGACGCACACTGCTCGGCAATGTCATCAATTACGATCGGGTGTGGCGAACCGGTGCCAACGCAGCCACCCAGTTCACGACGTCCGCCGCCGTCACCGTGGGCGGCATCGCGCTGCAGCCCGGGACCTACACACTCTGGACCGTTCCGCACACGACCGGCGTCGACCTGATCATCAATGGTCAATCGGGCCAGTGGGGCACGGAGTACTCGAGTGCAAAGGATATCGGTACGACGAAGATGTCATCAGAAACAGTCAGCGATACGGTGGACAAGTTCACCATCTCCGTCGTGCCAGGCGGTCCGAAGCGTGGCGGGCTGGTGATGGAGTGGGGGACGTTCCGGTGGACCGTTCCGATCGTGGTGCAGTAGCGGGGCAGTGGAGCTGCAGCAGAGGCGAAGTCGTTCGGCCGTCCGACGGCGGATCGGCAACCGATGGCGCCGCGCCCTGCATGTCATGACCTTTCCAGTTCGCGACTGAACCATTTCAATCAGGGGATCGACAGATGAAGCCCGTGTATGCCGCAATTCTCGCCCTCGCGCTTCCGATCGGCCTCGCTGCGCAACCCGCTCCGGCAGGTGCCGCCACCAACCCGATCACCGCAGTCTTCCGCACCCGCACGATGACGCTGCAGCGGAATCTGGCGCAGGCCTTCGACTCGATTCCGGAATCGAAGTTCACCTATCGTCCGACGCCGGCACAGCTGACAGTCGGGTACATCGCCCAGCATCTGGCGAGTGACAACTATTTCTTCTGCAACAATTTCGGTGACATGAAGGCGACCGTCCCACCAGAGGATGGCACGACCGCCGATTCGGTGAAGGCCACCTGGCCGCGTGAGCGCCTCCTGTCGAAGTTGAAGGCGTCGCTGGCATTCTGCGAAGCCGCCTTTGCCCAGCTGGATGATGCGAAGCTCGGCGACCAGGTCACGATGACGTTCAACGGCAACACCCGCACACAGGCGCGCGCGAGCATGGTGCTTGGGCATGCGCTGGACATGGCCGATCACTACAGCCAGATCTCGAACTACATGCGTCTGAACAACATCCTGCCACCGACCGCGCTGCCGCGTCCGGCGGCGAGGCCGTAAGCTCTCTCGCCGTCACACCTCGTCGTCCTGATCCATCTCGAGGTGTTCGAACTGCGGATGCTCGAAGATCGACGCCCGCACGTCGTGCCCATTTCCAATCGCATCGCTCAACTTGCCGGCGATGCGCGCGACGAGGCGGTTCATGGTCTGCACTTCGCTGAGGAGACGCGCTTCGTCGC
Source organism: uncultured Gemmatimonadaceae bacterium (assembly GCA_963740355.1). Lineage (GTDB taxonomy): Bacteria > Gemmatimonadota > Gemmatimonadetes > Gemmatimonadales > Gemmatimonadaceae > JACMLX01. Next base: position 782,365 of record CAVUDW010000003.1, on the reverse strand, counting down.
GCGTCTCCCAGTAGGACGCTTCGTCGACCACGTCGGCCTGGATCCCGAGCCGCACGGCTTCGTCCAGCACCCGAACCAGTGCCGTGTGCACGGTGACGAAATGTTCGTCGCTGACAGTGGAGGCGTACTGCGTCTTGCAGTAGCAGCACCAGTACCAGTCGGCGAGCACACCCGAGACGTCATAGCGGCGCTGCAAGGCGAATGAGGCGGGTTCGCTGCCCTCGCCAGGATTCACCCAGAATCCCTGCACACTGAATTCCTCGCCCTGCAGCGGGAATTCGTCATCCTCGGTCGGCGTCGCCACAATACCGGCCCACCATTGCAGCCGCGCCAGCCAGCGCTGCTCTTCATCCGACTCGGCCGTCGCCTCAGACACGAAGGGTGAGACGGAGGCGAGCGGCAGGCTGCTCGCGTATGCCTGCAGTTGGCGCAGCTTCTCCACCACGACCTCCTCGGGCGTAGAGGCGTCGAGTCGCAGTTCGTAGTTCAGGTGCAGGCCCATGAGAATCTCCGGTGCGGGACGGGAGCTGTTCCGAGGGTCCGTCAGCTCCTGCAGCAGAGGATGCGAGGGCGCGTCAGCGGGGCGTCATCGGGGCCGCGCCTACAGCACGAGCAGGTGCGCCGGCGACGCACCGGTCACCGCCTGAATCGCGATCGACTGGTGGAAGGTGACGAGTCGCCCTGCATGCGCGACGGCGAGCGCGAGCAGGTACACATCCGTGAGCTGCCGCGCACTGTGCACGCGCCGAGAGTCGACCAGGCGCTCGTCCAGCAGCGTGATATCGCTGGGCCAGAACTCGTGAACGCGCTCCGACGTGGCCTCGCGAAGTCTGGACGTGACTTCGTGCACGCTGCGTGCATTCGGGTAGTTCGGCGATGACATGATTCGGACGCAGCCGTTCTGCGTGATCGCGCACGACGCCCACCCCTGCGGTGCGTTGACAGCGAACCACTGCACCGCGGTTTGGTGCGAAATGTGATCGGCATCGAGCAGCGCGATCAGGACGTTCACATCGAGCAGGGCGCGCATCCAGGATGTCTAGTAGACGTCGTCGTTGCGCAGCTCGTCAATCAGCTCGTTGGTCACGATTGATCCACGCCGCGCGAACGGGCGGAATCCGTAAACCGGCGCCGTCTCGTGAGCCGTCGTCGGCGGCATGGGAGCGGTGAGCGCCAAGCGAAGCAGTTCCGACACGACCTGGCCTGCCGTCTTCTGCTCCCGACGCGCTCGCTCCTTGGCTGCCGCCAGCACGTCATCGTCGATGTCGAGAGTGGTGCGCATAGTGGTGATGCTAGTGCATCACGCATCAGATGTCAATTTGGCTGAGATTGCCTTCGATCCGATCACCGGCACGTTCTGGCGCGATGCGCTCGCCGCACGGCAAGTTCAGTCGCACACACCGGCTCACCCACTCCCATGGATCCACGATGCCGACGGTTCGCTCGCTTCTCCTGACGGCTGCGGCCGCCCTCGCCTGCACGACTGCCACTGGCGCGCAGGTCCGCGTCACGCTCGCCAATGGCGAAGCGAAACCGGTGGATGGCCGATTGCTGCTGATCGTGAGCACCGACTCCACCGGCGAACCTCGGTTCCAGACGGAAGCCGGAGCGCGCGGGGTGGCGATGTTCGGCACCGATGTCACGGCATGGGCGCGCGGCACTCCGCGAGTGGTCGATGGCAAGGCGATCGGCAATCCTTTCACGACGCTGCGTGCGCTACCGCCGGGCCGGTACTGGATGCAGGCCGTGCTGAATGTGTACCAGACCTTTCATCTCTCGACCGGCCACACCGTCTCATTGCCACCGGACCGGGGGGAAGGGCAGAACTGGGCCACCAAGCCAGGCAATCGGTTCAGCACGCCGCGCTGGGTGACCTGGAATGGGCAGTCGGTCGCCGCGCTCTCGCTCGACCAGGTGATTCCGGAGATTCCGCAGCCGACCGACACCAAGTACGCGCGTCACGAGCGCATTCGGAGCGAACTGCTCTCGAAGTTCTGGGGCACCGACATGTACATCGGCGCTCACGTGCTGCTGCCTGAAGGGTTCGACACACATCCTGACGCGCGATACCCGCTGGCGCTCTACCACGGTCATTTTCCCGCTGATATCGGTGGCTGGCGCACCGAGCCGCCCGATCCGAATCTGAAGCCTGACTACAGCGACCGATTCCGCATGTCGGGCTACAACCGCATGCAGCAGGAGTACGCGTACCAGTTCTACAAGGACTGGACCGGCCCGAACTTTCCGCGCGTGCTGATGATCGAGATCCAGCATCCCACCCCATATTACGACGACAGCTACGCCGTCAACAGCGCGGCGCAGGGGCCCTGGGGCGACGCCATCATGCGCGAGCTCATTCCCTACATCGAGAAGAAGTATCGCGGCATCGGGCAGGGGTATGCGCGCATCACCTACGGCGGAAGCACCGGGGGCTGGGAAGCGATGGCCAGCCAGGTGTTTTATCCCGACGAGTTCAACGGCGCCTGGGCGGCCTGTCCCGATCCGATCGATTTCAAGCACTACACGGTCGTCAACATCTATTCGGACACGAACGCCTACTTCGTGGACAGCCGCTTCCGTCGCGTGCCACGCAGCGGCATGCAGGATTGGCTCAGCCGCCCTACTGCCACGATGCAGGAGCTGGCGCAGGGCGAGATGACCATCGCCAGTCGTGGACGCTCTGGCGGGCAGTGGGACATCTGGCAGGCGACCTTTTCACCGCTCGGCAGCGATGGGTATCCCAAGCCGATATGGGATCGCACCACCGGTCACATCGACCGCAGCGTGGCCGAGTATTGGCGCGAGCACTTCGACCTCACCAACATCGTCAGGCGCGACTGGGCCACGCTTGGCCCGAAGCTGACTGGCAAGCTGCACTTCTACGTTGGCACCGGCGACAACTACTACCTCATGAATGCCGTGTACTCCGCGCAGGAGACCTTCAGCACCCTGCGCGATCCAGCGCCCGCCTTCGAGTTCGACTACGGCAGTCGTGCGGAGCATTGCTGGAATGGGGATCAGACACGTCCGAACGCAGAATCACGACTGCGCTACCACCAGATGTTCATTCCGCGGCTGATGGACCAGATCCGGAAGCGGGTGCCGGCGGGTGCGGATACGCTCAGCTGGCGGTACTGAGCACGCTCCGATCAGGGGACGGGCGCAATGGACGCCTCCGCCATGGGAACGTTGAAGGGGTCGCACCAGATGATCACCCACGAATATTGAACACCAGCCGGCACGGCAAAAGTGTACGATCGAGCGCCCGAAATCCCCTTCAGGCTGGCGATTCGCAGTGGCTGGCCCGTGTTCGGATTGTTGGTCGAGTTGATGTAGAGAAATGGTCCCGGTGTTTGTGCCACCGAAAAATCACTGGATAGATCGAGTTGGCCGACACCGTTGGTGATGCGGAGCGTGGCTGTACCGCTCACGTCGTAGCGAGTCTTCACGAATCGACCTGACGCACCGCTCCCGCTTGGCGCAGGAAGGCCTGGCGCGACAGGTTCTGCATTGGGCGCGGTCGGAGGGGCCGCGCCGTTGCACGCGCTCAGCACCACACAGGCGAAAAGAACCTCAGTCGCGCGCGGCATTCTTCATTCTCCATTGAAGGTCCATCAGGTCGCCAATGGCTTCGGCTCTCGTCTGGTCGGTATCCTGCATCACACCGATTGCGATGATTCGCCCCGCCTCCTCATTCCACAAACGCCGGTAGTCGGCGAATGGATCTGCTTCGATGACCAGCCAGTCTTTCGTCAGCGCCGGCCTACCGGACGAAATCGTGGCGATGGGCGGGCGTCTCGCCTGCGGTGCTACCGAGCGCGGCTCACCATCCGACACGGTGTAGAACAGGGAGCGAGGTGTGGTTTCGAACATCCCGCGGCGTGCGAACACCACGAAGACTCGCAAGGCAGCATCGTCGGTCTCTTCAGCGTCCATTCGGGCTCCGACCGGCGCCAGCGGTACGCGCCAGCGCCACGCCAATAGCCCGCCCGGGCGCAGTGGCGTGTCAAGCCGGCGCACGAAGAAGGCCGCGCGCGACGTGCCACTGAGCCGGAGATAGCGAATGCCGGCCGAGTCGATGATCAACGACGTCGGGGACCGCTGGCCACGTACGGCACGGACCTGCCACTCGATTGGGAGGGCACCTCCCGGTTCGGACTGATTGAGTCGTAGCAGGTCGATCGATGGTTGAGCCATCGCGATGCTGGCGGTCGTCGCGAGAAGGCCGAGGGCGGGTGCGATACGGCGCATGTGTTGATCGAGGATTGGGTGCGAACGCGGCCCACGGACTCCAGCAATCCACGTCGCGGCCTCCTTGTTCCCTGCGCGGTTGGAGATTGCGCCGTCAGGCGGTGTCTTTCGTGGGAGCGTTGGTTAACACCTTTCCAGTCGCTACGTCAGACTTGTCATGTCCTTGGCGTCCACGAAAAGGTTGCTCCTCGCCGCAGTGGTTTTGGCGCTGATCTTCGCCTGCGCAAGCGGCCGCGAGGCGCGGCGAGAGCGCTTCGTACAGCGGCGCGTGGCGAGTGCCGATACGGCCACGCGCCGCACGCTGGTGCACGATGGCCTGACACGACGCTACGTGGTGCGGGCGCCCGCCGGCGTGAGCAAGGGCAGCGCTCCGCTGCCGCTGGTGCTCGTCCTCCACGGAGGCGGTGGGAACGCCACCAACGCGGAACAGATGACTGGATTCACGAGACTCGTCGAGCGCGAGCGGATCATTGTCGTCTATCCTGATGGCACCGCCGCGCGCGATGGGGTGCCACTGCTGACCTGGAACGCGGAGCACTGCTGTGGGCCGGCGATGCAGCGTCGTGTGGATGACGTGGGATTCATCTCCTCGCTGCTCGACGAACTGTCTCGCACATTCCCCGTTGACGCCTCGCGGATCTATGTCACCGGCATGTCGAACGGCGCCATGATGGCGCATCGCATCGGACGCGAACTCGCACCACGAATCGCGGCGATCGCGCCGGTTGTTGGTGCCATTTTTGGAACGGAGCGCACGCCGTCGTCTGCGGTGTCGGCGCTGATGATCAATGGGTTGCTCGACAAGTCGATACCGCCAGACGGCGGCCTCTCACAGGGGCGTGGTGCCAGTCAGTGGGACGGCACACCGATGCGACCACAGATCGACCAGGCTACCTATTGGGCGAGCGCGAATGGATGTGCTACGACGCCCCGTCAAGAAACGCGCGACGGCGTGATCGTCACCCGATTCGAGTGTCCCGCTGGCCGCCGGGTGGAACTGCAGCAGCTGCGCGACAACGGACACGCCTGGCCGGGAGGGGCGCGAGGAAGTCGAGTGGGCGACGTTCCGAGTACGGCGATGAACGCGACCGAGGTGATGTGGGACTTCTTCAAGAGTGTACAGAAGCGCGATTGAGCGCCTGAGGACCGAAAGCGATCCTCAGGCGTCGACGTCGTCAGCGCTCCAGCTTGAACCCTTGATCGATCGCCGGTCGCGTCGGAGCATTGGCCACCAGCCAGCCGGTCAGGTACATCCACTGCGTCATCCGCGTGAGCTTCGGATAGTTGATGTTCTCCGGTGTGTCGCGCGGCGTGTGGTAGTCCGGATGCAGGTTCGTCGAGTACTCCACCGACGGGACGCCAAGGCGCGCGTACGGAACGTGATCGCTGCGGAAATACCAGCCTTCCGGATGCGTCGGCCGGTCCCACAGGCTATCGAGGATGAATCGGCCGGTGAGATCGTTGGCCTTCAGCGCCATCGCCACCAGGTCACTCGAGTTGCGATGCGGCGGCTGGATGCCGAGCAAGCTCGCTGAGTCTGGGCTGTTCCGTCCGATCATGTCGCCATTCAGGACCGCCACGATCTGCGACAGTGGCACCACCGGATGCGCGGCGTGATAGCGCGAGCCGAGCAACCCACGCTCCTCGGCGCCATGAAACACGATCAGGATCGAACGCTTGGCCGGCTGCCGCACGAAAGCGCGCGCCGCCGCCAGCACTGCCACGCTCACGCTGCCGTTGTCATCGGCGCCGGCCCACACCGAGTCCTTGCCGACGATGTAACGCACACCGTCGTGGTCCTGATGGGAGCTGTACAGCACGTACTCGTCGCGCAACTTAGGATCGGTGCCACGGATGATGCCGACGATGTTGCACGATGGCGTCTCGAATCGCTCGAGGCTCACGTGCAACTCTGCGGGCACCGACGCGTTGCGCAGCGTCGCCGCCATGCTGCGGTGCACGAGATACGCCGGCGTCGGAATCGTGCGTGGCCGCGGCGCCGTGGCGGCGGCAGGTTGTGCCTGCCCGGCAAAACGATTCGCGCCGCCGATCACATCCATCGAGCCCCGCTGCCGGATGATGCCGAGGGGCTCGAGTGCGATGTCGCTGATCGAGTCGGCGACGATGATGATCGCCGATGCACCGCGATTCTGCAGGCGTCGCGTGGTGGCGGTGAGCGCCGCCTGCGCGTACCGCACTTCGTAGGTGTTGGTGGTGGTGCGTACCGTGCCTTCCGCCGGGGCATTCATCTGGATCACGGCAATCTTGCCGCGCACATCGATCGTGCTGTCGCTGCCGTCACCCACCCAGACCGTCGGTCCGCTGGCGTCAGCGATGTTCTGCCCGAGCGGAACGATGTCCTTCCACATGGTCAGCGTGTTGCCGGCAATCGTCGCGCTGCTGGAGACGGTGGAGACACGCGTCACGAGCATGTTCCACCACTGGAAGAAGCTTCCGTCCTGGCCGGCTGGCTTCACACCCATAGCGCGCAGCTGCTCGGCCACCCAGACCGATGCGCGCATCTCATCGACCGTGCCGGCCTCGCGGCCACGCATGCCGTCCGATGCAAACGCGAAGAGGTCGCGCTTCAGGTCGGCCTCGCGAATGGTCGACATCGCGGCAGGAATGTCGCGTGACGCGGCCGTCGGTCTGGCCTGCGCCGTGAGCGCGGCGGGCGTCATCACCGCGCCAAGCGCGATGAGTGAGGGGAGCAGTCGTGTGGAGCGCATTACCTGATCACCTGGCGGGCGAGCGTGTCATGGTGGTCACCGGCGCGCGTTGCCGATGGCGAAGAGAGGCAAGCTGCGTCACGCCCGAGCGTTTGGCGAGCGCCGAGGTCGTCAGTCGTGGTTTCGTCGTTGGACCGCCACGCCGATTGGCGCAGGTATTTACCCGGGTATATTGACACGGCATTAATATCCGGATAAAATACAGGCTTCACCACCCAGCCTGGACGACGCATGGACCGCAAAGCTGTTGCACGCGCCTACAAGGATTCGCGCCGCCCCATGGGCGTGTACTGCGTGCGGAACCTCCAGTCGGGCGAGACGCTCATCGGCCGTTCACTCGATGTGAACGCAATTCTCAACCGCGAACAGTCGTCGCTCCGTTTCGGCGGGCACGCAAACCGTCGGCTGCAGCAGGACTGGACGACGCTGGGCCCTGAGGCGTTTGCGTTCGAAGTGCTCGACACACTGGAATGGCCGGAAGACTCGCCGTCGTTCGATCCGACGGCCGACCTCAAGGCGCTGGAATCGATGTGGCGGGAGCGGATGCAACCGAATGGGGCAGGCAACTACGCTGCGCCCACGCTGGAGCGAGCATGACCGGCGAACCACACCACATGCGGTGCACCGCATTCCTCGGGCAACGGCAACTGGCGACGGGCGCGCTCCGTGATGTTGCGCAGCGCGTCTGGCGTGTGATCAAGACCTCGGCACCCCAACACGAGACAGTGCTGATCTTCGACAACGAAACTGGACGCGTCATCGATCTCGAGATGCGGGGCGACGAGAGCGACATGTTGGCTCATGTCGACGCGATCGTTCGCCGGCATGCGGCTGACGCAGCGCAGGCCGACGCGCCGCAGAAGGTCGACGGCGCACCGCGGGCGCGTGGGCGGCCGAGGCTCGGTGTCGTCGCGCGCGAAGTCACGCTGCTGCCGCGACACTGGGCATGGCTGGCGACGCAACCTGGTGGTGCCTCGGTCGCGTTGCGTCGCCTCGTGGAAGAGGCGCGCAAGACGCACGCGGCCGAGGATCGCGCGCAGGCCTCGCGCGATGCCGCGTATCACTTCATGCATGCGATCGCGGGCGACCTGCCCGATTTCGAGGAAGCGACGCGCGCCCTTTATCGTCGTGACGAAGCGCACTTTTCCGCCAGCATCAGCACCTGGCCAGACGACATCCGCGTCTTTGCCGCGCGCCTCGCGTTTCCCGACGCGAATCCCAGCCCGAGCAATCCATGACCGCGTTGACGATCGATTCGCCCCGGAAACAACTGCTCGTCGACTTCTTCCGCGACGTGTGGAATGCGGGCGACGCCGCTGCCTGTCAGCGGTATCTGGCGTCGGCGTATACCATCTTTCACGATCCGGGCGATCCGTGGGAGGGGCAGACGCTCGACGTCGCGGCATTCCAGGATCGCCTGCGAATTTCGCGTGCGCCGTTCCCTGACCAGCAATTCCAGATCCTGCGCCTCGTCGAAGATGGCGATGCCATCGTGACGACCTGGAATTGGGCCGCAACACATCGCGGGGATCTGCCGGGTTTTCCTGCAACAGGCCAGCGCGTGACGATGTCTGGCGCAACGGTGTACAGTGTGACGGACGATCGACTGAGCGGACACTGGCAAGTCGTGGATCGGCTTGGTGTGTTCCAGCAGTTGCAGGTGCAGAAGTCGGTTCCCTGAGGCGTCATCGCGCGATTCAGTGACCGCGCACGACCTCACGCACGCAATCCACGAACGCTCGCGCCTGCGGTGACTTCGCGGCGCCCTGGCGCCACACGGCAACGATCTGCCGATGCAGTGTGTGATCCACCAGTGGCACGTATGCACACTGCGGTGTGTTGTGCCGGGCCGCGGCCATCGCCGGCACGATGGAGATGCCGACGCCGGCGCCAACCAGTTCGAAGACGGTCGCCAGCTGTGCGCTGCGGCACACGACCGACGGCGAGATCTCGCGACTCGAGCAGAATCCCGCCACCTGTTCGCCGAGACAGTGCGCTGGATCGAGCGTGACCGCTGGTGCGTCATGCAGCTGCGCCAGTGTGATGCGCCCGGCACGAGCCGCAGTATGCTGCGCGGGGACGGCGACGATCAGCTTGTCCTCGCCCAGCGGCTCCGTGTCGAGATGATCGAACACGTAGGGCAGTGCAGCGATCACGACGTCGAGCGCACCATCCAGCAAGAGCCTCGCAAGCACGGCACTGTAGTCCTCGCGGATTTCGACGCGCATGGCGGTATGCCGACTGCGCAGTCGCTGGACGGCCGCTGGAAGCACATAGGGCGCGACCGTCGGAATCGCCCCGACGCTCAGCGTGCCAGCGCCATCCGCTCCCTCGCGACGCACGGCGTCCTCCGTGCTTCGAACATCCTCCAGAATGCGACGCGCCCGCGGGTACAGCGCTCGGCCGGCGTCCGTCATGGTCACCCCCCGCCCATGCCGATCGAACAGCGGCGCGCCCATGTGCCGCTCGAGCCGCTGGATCTGCGCCGTCAGCGACGGCTGCGAGAGCGCCAGTTGTCGTGCCGCGCGACTGAGGCTGCCGGCATCTGCCGTTTCGACGAACGTGCGGAGAAGAGTCGTGTCCATTTCAGCAATAGGTGATAACTATGGATTGTATAGCATTCACCTGATTGCGGGCTATGGGCAGCGGTCGTATCGTACCCACACTGCGCCACCCCTCGGCGGCTGCAGCCCACGCGTTACCGAGCTCGACCATATGGCAAGCTGCGTGCACGCAGCGCGCTGGCCTGTTCACACGATCGGAGAGACAGATGGAAGGAATGGATGGCGCGACGGGCGGCAAATGCCCCGTCATGCACGGCGCGGTCGCACCGGCGCGCAAGGCGACCACCAGCGGTGGTCGGTCGAACCGCGACTGGTGGCCGAATTCGCTCAACCTCGGCATGCTGCACCAGAACTCCCCGCTCGCCGATCCGATGGGCGCGGAGTTCAAGTACTCCGAAGAGTTCAAGACGCTCGATCTCGATGCGCTGAAGGCAGATCTCACCGCACTGATGACTGCCTCGCAGGACTGGTGGCCCGCTGACTACGGACACTACGGTCCCCTGTTCGTGCGCATGGCGTGGCACAGCGCCGGCACCTATCGCACGGCCGATGGACGCGGTGGATCCTCGTCCGGCACACAGCGTTTTGCGCCACTGAACAGCTGGCCGGACAACGGCAATCTGGACAAGGCCCGACGCCTGCTGTGGCCGATCAAGCAGAAGTACGGTCGCAAGTTGTCATGGGCCGACCTCTTCATCTTCACCGGCGACGTCGCAATGGAGTCGATGGGCTTCAAGACCTTCGGCTTTGCCGGTGGTCGCGAGGACGTCTTCGAACCGGAGCAGGACATCTACTGGGGGCCCGAAGCCGAGTGGCTGGGCGACAAGCGGTATGCCGGCGAGCGCGAACTCGAGACGCCATTGGCTGCCGTGCAGATGGGGCTCATCTACGTCAATCCGCAGGGCCCCAACGGCGAGCCCGATCCACTCGCGTCGGCGCGCGACATTCGAGAGACCTTCGCGCGCATGGCGATGAACGACGAGGAGACCGTCGCGCTGATCGCCGGTGGCCACACCTTCGGCAAGTGTCATGGCGCTGGTGATGAGGCGCTGGTCGGCGTCGAGCCAGAAGGTGCAAGCATCGAGGCTCAGGGACTCGGCTGGTTCAACAAGTTCGAGAGCGGCAAGGGATCGCATGCGACCACCAGCGGGCTGGAAGGGGCGTGGACGCCGAATCCGACCCAGTGGGACAACGGTTATTTCGACACGCTGTTCGGCTACGAGTGGGAGCTGACGAAGAGTCCTGCCGGTGCATGGCAGTGGACGCCGACCGACAAGTCAGCAGCGACGGCGGTACCGGATGCACACGATCCCTCGGTTCGCCACGCACCGATGATGCTGACGTCCGATCTCGCGATGCGCATGGATCCGACCTACGCGCCGATCTCGAAGCGTTTCCACGAGAACCCTGATCAGCTGGCCGATGCCTTTGCGCGCGCGTGGTTCAAGCTCACGCATCGTGACATGGGCCCGCGCACGCGTTATCTCGGCAAGTTGGCGCCGACCGAGGAACTGATCTGGCAGGACCCGATTCCGGAAGTCGATCACCCGCTGATCGACGCGCAGGACATCGCCGCCCTCAAGAGCCGGATCCTCGCCTCGGGGCTCTCGATCGCACATCTCGTGTCGACGGCTTGGGCATCGGCAGCGACATTCCGTGGATCGGACAAGCGTGGCGGCGCCAATGGCGCGCGCATTCGCCTCTCGCCGGCGAAGGATTGGGAGGCCAATCAGCCGGCGCGCCTGTCCAAGGTCCTCGGCACGCTCGAGAGCATCCAGGCGGAGTTCAATGCCGCCCAGTCGTCGGGCAAGAAGGTCTCGATGGCCGACCTGATCGTGCTCGGTGGTTGTGCGGCAGTCGAGCAGGCGGCACGCAATGCCGGCCATGACATCACGGTGCCGTTCACGCCCGGGCGCATGGATGCGTCGCAGGAGCAGACCGATGCACATTCGTACGCCGTGCTCGAGCCGAGCGCGGATGGATTCCGCAACTACCTGAAGACCGATTTCACGGTGTCAGCCGAGGAGCTGTTGGTCGATCGTGCGCAGTTGCTGACACTCACGGCGCCGGAAATGACGGTGCTGGTTGGTGGATTGCGAGTGCTGAACGCGAATGTCGGCCAGGCGCAACACGGCGTGTTCACGAAGCGCCCCGAGGTGCTGACGAACGACTTCTTCGTCAACCTGCTCGACATGGGCACGACCTGGAAGCCGGCGACTGGTTCCACGAACGTGTTCGAAGGGCACGATCGTGAGACGGGCGACCTGAAGTGGACTGGCACGCGCGTCGACCTGATCTTCGGATCGAACTCGCAGCTTCGGGCAATTGCCGAGGTTTACGGGTGCGATGATGCGCAGGAGTCATTCGTGCACGCCTTCGTGAAGGCGTGGGACAAGTTGATGATGCTGGATCGGTTCGACCTGGCCTGATCGTCGCAGCATCGTTGGTGTTTGGGCGAAGGGGCGTTTCGGGAAATTCCGAAACGCCCCTTCGTTGCATCACGATTCATCACCGCAGGCGCCCTAGGGATTGATCAGGATCACATCCTTCAAGCTCAGGTTCTTGTCCGGCGTGTTCATCCCGTGGTATTTCCGTTGCTGGAGGTAGAAGCGCCACACGTTGGTCGCGTCGCGGACACCGACGGTCGTGGACTTGTAGAAGGCGTTGAGATCTCCCTTCGAGTCCGTCTGGTATGAGGCTTTGTGCGCGAAGTTGAGTGCTGGCGCCGCGCCATCGGCAAAGTTCACGGCCTGACCGGCAATGGTGGCTGGGACATTCCCGCCGGTCTTGTCATTGTGATGCGAGACATACGCCGCCGCCGCCGGTGAAGCCTGCGCAAATCCGAGGCTGCAGCCATCCATCCGGTAGGTGAACATGAAACGGGGATCGCCGGCCGCGACGCCAAGGATCGAGCCCACCGCCTCGTTTTCCTTGAAGCCGAGAACGTACGCGCGGATCGGTCCAGCGTCGTCGCGCACGACTTTGTAGAAGCTCAGCTTCTTGTTGTACCAATGGAACTTCCCCTTCCGGACGATCATGTCTTCGTCCTTCTCGAACTTGAAGTTCTGGATCGAGTCCTTGAAGCCGTGGATCACCGGTCGCAGGATGTTCTCCTGCATGAAGGCGACCGGGTTGTTGATGAAGTCGGTTTCGGCGGGCATGGATGCTCTCTCAGGGGCAGTTGGCGGGCGGAATGGCGGCAGCGGCTGTCGGTTCAAGCTGAGTTGCGAGTAGTGGTCCGTCAACGATCGGTCGGCGACGGTTGCGTCGCGTAATGCGCCTACCGCGGTCGGCGTGAGAGCCAGCTGCCAAGTTTGGCGCCGGCAATCGAGTCACGTGTCGTACTCGAGTCGATCCATTCGCGATACAGTGGCAACTTCTTGAGGTAGGTGAGATATCGCGGGTAGGTCTGCGGATCCTTCCCGTCGAGCACTTCGAGCGCGGTCTTCACGGTGGCGGCGGAAAACGCGGTCCAGATTGTCTTGCCGAGTGCGGCTGTGGAAAGCTGCGGTGCGCCGAGGTAGCCGGGCCAGCCTGGCCGGCGCGCGACCGCAAACGCGGAGTCGTAGTTGACACCCGCAACCGACGTTGCGCTGCGATAGTCACGCGCGACGAGTTCCGGGCGCAAGTACAGCATCAAGCTGTGTTCGTCCATGCCGGCGTGCAGTGACAAACCGTCGGCGGCCTTTTCTGCGGGCGACATGCCCGCCATGGCGCCGCCCCATCCACCGAGCACTGGAAGCAGTCCCCAGAGGTTGACCATCGTGCCGCCGTACGTGTCGTGAAAAAAGTCTGCCGCGTCATCCAGTGCGCCGATGTGCAGTGGTGATCCGTGCACATGCACCAGGAACACCCATCGGAATCCCTGTTCGCCGACTTCGCTCGCCAGATCGACGAAGGCCGCGCGGAGCGTCGACGGCCTCACGGCGTAGGTGCCAGGAAAGGAGTACTGCCGTCCAATCTCGTTCGAGCCGCTGGCGCCCACTGAGACGGGTGGAAAGACGAGCACTGTCCATCCCGGCCGACTGCGAGCTATCCCGGCGGCCAGTTCGTCGGTCAGCCGTGCGCTGAGGATGCCGTCAGTGAAGGCCGGCAGGTACGGCCCATGCTCCTCGAGCATGCCGCCCTGCAGGACTACCACCGTACGCGCACGATCGAGCTCGCGGATCTGCCGCGTGTTGAGGTCGGCGACCTGACGAACCTGTGCGGAGAGTGGCAGGGCGAAGGCGAGCGTGCAGGCAAGCGACACGCTGACGCGAAGTGACATCTCGTGCTCCTGAAGCAGGCGACATGGGAACCCGGCAGCGACAGCAAGCTGGCAGCCTGCGATTGACTCCGGCAACACTTGGTGTGTTCGTCGGCTTGTCAGCCTCAACCGATCCACTATCTGATCAGGCGCACAGCCTGTGCTCGCGATGGCGAGCTGTGCTGCACGTCTTACGTTCGTCTCGTGCGGTCAGCGGCGCCGCGGGTGAGGTGCATCGGCCGGAGACGCCTGTGCTGTGCGTTGCGATTCCCTGAGACCAATCAGTTGAGGCACCACACCAATCGTATGAAGCGACTGAACGAACTTCTCGTGGTACTGGTGCTCCTCATGCTCGCGACTCCGCGGTCCGCGCACGCGCAGTCTGGCTCACCCACCGTCTGGTTCCGCCAGCCAGCCGCCGAATGGAATCGCGCATTGCCGCTCGGTAACGGTCGGCTCGGCGCGATGGTCTTCGGTGGCACACGCGAGGAGCACATCCAGCTCAACGAAGAGACGTTGTGGACTGGCGGGCCGTACGATCCGGTCGTGAAGGGTGCGAGCAAGGCGCTGCCGGACATTCGTAGACTGCTGTTCGCGGGCGACGTCCCGAAGGCGCATGACCTGTTCGGGCGCACGATGATGGGCGTGCCATACGAACAGATGAAGTACCAGCCGCTGGGTGACTTGCTGATGTCGTTCCCCGGGCACGACAGCGTCACAAATTATCGGCGTGAACTGGTGCTCGACTCCGCGCTCTCGCGCGTCAGCTATGTGGTCGGCGGCGTGACGTTCACCCGCGAAGTGATCGTGAGCGCGCCAGACCAGGCGATCGTGATACACCTCTCGGCCAGCAAGCCTGGGGCGCTGACGTTCACGGCCGCATTGCACGGCGTGCGCAATCCGGCGCACTCCAACTATGGCACGGATTATTTCCAGATGGATGGCGTGGCGCCGAACGGATTGCGCCTCACCGGCAAGAACTCGGACTATCTCGGGATTCCAGGCCGTCTCACCTATGAAGCTCGATTGCAGGCGCGCACAGAGGGCTCGAACGGCGACGTCTCGGTGGACTACCGCACCTTGTCGGTCAGGAATGCCGACGCCGTCACGATCGTGCTGGCGGCAGCGACGAGTTTCGTCAACTACAAGGATGTCAGTGGCAACCCGGCGGAACGCGTCCGGTCTGTGCTCGATCGCCTTGCGGCGAAGTCTTACAGCACCATGCTGCGCGATCACGTCGCTGAACATCAGCGCTGGTTCGGGCGAGTACAGCTGGCGCTCGCTGGGAGCAGTGCCGATGTCCTGTCCATGCCGACCGATGAGCGGATCAAGCGCTACGCCACGTCACCTGATCCGGATCTTGCCGCACTGACCTATCAGTTTGGCCGCTACCTGCTGATTGCCAGCTCGCGGCCGGGCACCGAGGCCGCCAACCTGCAGGGCATCTGGAACGACAACTCGAATCCATGGTGGGACGCGAAGTACACGATCAACATCAACCTCCCCATGAACTATTGGCCCGCCGAGACGTCGAATCTCGGCGAGATGGTCGCGCCGTTGGAGGCTCTGGTGCGCGATGTGGCCACGACCGGCGTTGAGGCCGCGCGGGAGCATTGGGGGGCGAGGGGCTGGGTCGTGCACCAGAACACCGATCTGTGGCGCGCCACTGCGCCGATGGACGGCCCATCCTGGGGAGCGTGGCCGGTGGGCGGTGCATGGCTGATGACGAATCTGTACGAACACTTTCGATTCGGCGGTGACACGGCCTATCTGAGGCGCATCTACCCCATGTTGCGCGACCAGTCGCGTTTCCTGATCGATGTGCTGGTTCCATATCCGGGCAAGGGCTGGCTGGTGACGGCACCGTCCAACTCACCCGAGAACTATCCGGCGTGGCCAGGCAACGGCGAGTTTTTCGACGAAGTGAGCGGCATCTCGCTCAGTGCCTACACGATGGCGGCGGGACCGACCATGGACACTCACATCATTCGTGATGTCTTCGGTGCATTCGCGGAGGCGTCAGCGTTGTTGCACGCCGATAGCGCGCTGGCCGGAGAAGTGACCGCGGCGCGCGCACGGTTGGCGCCGAATCAGGTTGGCAAGCATGGCCAGTTGCAGGAGTGGCTGGAGGACTGGGACGATCTCGAGCCGCAGCATCGGCACCTGTCACCGTTGTGGGGACTGTATCCCGGAAGCGAAATCACGCCGGAGCGCACGCCTGCGCTGGCAGCGGCGGCCGCCGTAACGCTCGATCGGCGCGGCACCGGCGGCTGTGGATGGTCGTATGCGTGGAAGATGGGTTTGCGCGCGCGGCTCTACGACGGCGAGAAGTCGCTCGAGCAGTTGCGTGCGATGCTCACCAGGTCATCGTTGCCGAACCTGTTCTCGCTCTGCGGGCGGGCGCTGCAGGTGGACGGCAGCCTCGGTGCCACCGCGGCGATCGCGGAAATGCTGCTGCAGTCGCATCAGGATGTCATACGCCTGCTTCCGGCACTTCCCGCGGAATGGAAGGACGGCAGTGTCAGCGGACTGCGCGCACGGGGAGGCTTCGATGTTGACGTGGCGTGGGCGAATGCGCGGGTCACGCGAGCGACGGTGCACGCGCACCTCACACGTGTCTGCCGTATTGCGGTGAACGGGAGTGCGACGGTCAGCACCAATGGGCGGCGCGTGCGGGTCGCACAACGTGGGGCAGACACGATCGAATTCGCCGTCGAAGCCGGTCGCCGTTACGAGGTTGCGTTCTCGCCGCCGCGGTGATTGTGGGAACGGCGCGACGCTGGATCATTCGAGTCAATGCGTGCGGCGTCGGTTCGGCATTCACCCGCGTCTAGAGCTGGTCGTTCTCCGCATTGTACTTCGCCACCCGCTTCAGGAGCTGCTCACGGTCGCGCGCCGCCATCTCAGGTGAGGTTTTTGAGAAGTCGAGGTCGTCAATCGACGCGCCCATACGCACAAGCGCCAGATACCAATCGTCGCGATCGCCTGAACTATTGAGAATCGGGGAGCGCTGCTGCAGCACCAGCCGCTGCACGACCGGTAGTGCGCTGCCTGCCTTCGGCCCGAGTATCAAGAATGCCTTTTGCAGCGCGCGAAGGATTGACATCTTGTTGCTCCAGGGCTGAATCTCCGCGTCGCTTTCGAGGATGGCAAGCAGGTCCGGAACGGCTGCGGCGCCGCGGTCAGCCAGTCGCGTCACCATCGGGTACGACTGCCGGCGCAGTGCGCCATTGCCGATCATCGTCCGCTCGTCGGCGCTCAGCGTGGCGAAGGTTCCGGCCGGCATGTTGCTCAGCAGCGTCGCGAGCTGTGTGCGCGCCTGCTCCGGCGACTCCGGATGCACGATGCGAGCGCCGAGGGCGGCGCGCAGTGCGGGCGCGACCTTTTTTGCGTAGCCATCATAGAGGCTCCGTGTAATCGGCACGCGCGGGTCTGCGATGGCACGAGCCAGCAACGCGACCTCCTGCGCGGGTAATGAGTCTCGCCATGAAGTGGATGAAAACCAGATGCTCGCCAGGCCGAATGCAGGATCTGTGGCATCGCGCCGCGGATCAGCGAGCGCCATGTCAAGGAGGCGCAGCATGTCGGAGCGCAACGACGAATCCGTCGTAGGCCTGGCGAGCGAGCTGTGGCTGAAGAGTTCCGTGCCAGCCACCATCTCCGGGTAGTCCGCGCCGCGCCGCAACGTGCGATGGCCAAGCGTCATCCGGAAGGTCTCGAGGCCGCCTTGGCCGCTGAAGTGCAGGGGCGCCGCGAGCACACGCATGGCGACGACCGATCGGCGGAACAACGGCTTCAGCCCCTGGTCGAGGATCTCGACACGCGAGATCGTCGGCGCGGATCTCGTGCTGCGATCCTTCGTGACACGAATGGTCATGTCAGCAGGAGGTGCGGCTGCGTCGGCGATCAACGATTCGCGTGTTGCAAGGCGGACTGCCCAAGCCGCCGCAACCGCGGCAGAGCGTTCCTCACGCAGAGCATGTTCGGCCTTGAAGTTCCTTGGCGGCGCCGGTGCGGAAACTTTGGGCAGTAGCGCGAGAATCGCTTCCGGCTTGACGGGTGACAGCGTGGCTTGCGTCGTCGAAGCCTTTTGCACCAATCGAAATGTGATCGGCGCAACCTGAACGTCACGCTTGCTGCTGGATATCGTGACGCTTTCGACGCCGGGCGTGTCAAGCAGCGCCGCGCAGAGAGCCGTACACTCGATCGTCGCCGGTTTCGTGCGCGTGACCGTGACGTCGCCGGTCTCGAGATGAATGTTGCCACGCAATGGAACCGGCGCGTCTGGAATCACGTCAGGCAGGTCGGCACGAGCGAAGGCCGCCTTCCCGGCGAGCGCAGCGGGTTGAACGACCGCCCACCCGAGAATGGCAGTGAGCGCAGCAGCTGCCATGTTCACTCCGGGTCCTGGCGCCATCGGAAGCAGCAGCCGGGTCACTGCGAATGTCGCCAGGTAGATGAACACGGTCGGCGCCAGCATCAGTACGAAGCCGGGCACGATCAGGAACAGGCCCACCACCACCAGCTGCGGTGCGGCGAGGGCGATGCCGCCGAGTATTCCGGAGATCCAGAGCGCCAGCTTCAGGGTCACTGATACTCCGGTGTGTCGGCAAGGCGGTACGCGTCATAGTATCCGGGTGGAGGCCGATCTTCGTCGCGCCCCCCGATGCAGTATGGCTCGCGCGCAATCAGTCGTCCAGATCACGTGGCTCGATCTGCGGCTCTGCGCCACGGATGGTGACTAAATCGGAGACGTCACGATGGATTTCGCACTGATGAAGGCGTTGGCAAAGGGAGCCGAGCCGGCGATCCCGGAAAAGCGCATGAAGGCCTTCAGCCAAGGTGACTTCATGGTCACCAACAAGCTCACCGCGGGCATGGTGGCGCATTCACAGAACGGTGGTGTCTGTCGCGCACTGTCGATCGAATACCTCGTGCACAATTTTGCACGCAGACGAGCGGATGTTCGCGAAGCGGTGGCGACGGATCGCAAGATGGACGACGTTGACGAGCACTTCTTCGCAAAGCTCGCCGGCAAGCGAGATTTTGCCTCCGTCATCTCTTCCGCGCAAACGTTCGGCGCCTTCGCCGGCGGCGATCAACGCGCGAAGATGGATGCC
The DNA here is from genome assembly GCA_963740355.1 of uncultured Gemmatimonadaceae bacterium. Taxonomy (GTDB): domain Bacteria; phylum Gemmatimonadota; class Gemmatimonadetes; order Gemmatimonadales; family Gemmatimonadaceae; genus JACMLX01. The sequence goes on along the minus strand of CAVUDW010000003.1, from coordinate 763,455 downwards.
ATCGCGAAGACTGTTGCGACGCTCTCGGCCGGGACGATGAAGGAGGGCGCCTTCGAGTCACACACCCGGATCTCGCTACTCAACAAGCTGACGCTGGCCAACCCCGACTTCGTCTACGTGAGCAGCGGCGCGCACGCGATGGCGATCGTAGCCATCCAGAAGGGTGCAGGTTCGAAGTACAAGTTCTTCGACCCGAACTATGGACAAGTCGTGTTCGAGAATGCGGTGAACCTGGGCAAGTTCCTGTATATGTACTTCCAGCAACTTGGCTTCCAGAATCACGATGAATTCTGGTGCATACACTTCGGCTGACCTCGATGCACCGATCTACGATGCGCAGTCATCTAGATCTTGCGATGTTCTTGCGCTGGCCATGCAGGCGCCGGTGATCAGTCCCGCCGCGGCGTCCCCGGTGGCGTGGGCTCGTACTCCTTCGCCGGATACTTGAACGCCTCCGCGATGGTGGGATCGCCGAGCGTTCCGGTCACGCGCTTCGCGATGTAGTCGCCGAGCACGATCGAGAACTTGAACCCTTCGGCCTGGCCCAGTCCGGCGATCCAGGCATTGTCGGCGCCCGGCACGTGATCGACGATGAAGTTGCGATTGGCGCTGATTTCATAGTGACAGGCGCGCGTCGCCAGGATCGGCGCGTCGGAGAGGGCAGGGAAGTACTTCTGCAGCACGCGCCGTGACCCGTCGATCCGTTCCTCATTCGTCCAGCGTGAACTGGTGTCCGGATTCTCCTGCCGTGGATCCGCCGGTGCCTGCTGCGGCGGGGGCGGAGGCGGGGTGTCGTCATCAGTGGCGGACTTCGGCGGCGGCGGTGGTGCGATGCCACCGCGCACCCTGAAGCCGAAGTTGTCGGCCGGCAGCGAGGCCCACCCCGTCACACCTGGCACGTTCCAGCTTGGAATGTTCGGCGCGCTGAAGCGCTGGTCACCCACTGGCGCACCGAAGTAGCAGACATGGCCGATCGGCACACGCACGCGATTCTTCATCGCCTCGGGAAACACCTTCTCCATCCACGGCCCGCAACAGAAGACATAGGAGTCTGCTGACAGCTTCGTGCCGTCGTCGAGGGTCACACCGTCCATGCGGCCATTGCGAATCGCCCCGGGAGTGACGCGGCCAATCCGAAACGTCACGCCGGCATCGCGACCGATCGCGACTGCGGCCTGCACCGAATCCCGAGCCCGCGCCACGCCGGCGTCGGGCTCGTACAACACGACCTCATGGCCGGCCGACGCGATCTGCGGCCAACGACGCGTCGCATCGTCGGCAGTCAGCACCTCGAACTTCACACCCTGCGCCGTCCACAATTCCTGGGTGCGGGTCGTAAAGCTCTCCGCCTTCTCGCGCAGGATCACATCACCCGTGGTGTAGTAGAAGCGCGTCGCGAAGCGCTTCGCATGCTCGGCGTCGAACTCGCGCCACTTCTGGATGCTGAGGCGGGCCCACGACGTCCACAATTCCGGCGTCAGTGTGCGGTCGCCATAGGACGATCGAATCCCGCGTGTTTCGTCACCGCTGGTGGCGCGTGAGTTCGCCGCACCGTATTGGTCGATCAGGGTGACCTTGTGCCCCGCCTTGCGCAGGTTGAGCGCCGTGAAGGCGCCCCAGGCCCCCGCACCGACGACGATCACATGGCTCGATGCCGTCGCGCCGACGATCGAGCGAGGTGACGCGAGATCCGCGACCGCTTCGGCTGCCGCCGATGTCGGCACGCCACCAGCCAGCAGGGCCCCGGCGCCAACTCCCGCGATTCGGAGAAAGTCCCGACGGGGGACGTTTGCGTCGAGCGGCGAAGAGGCGTCAGACATCGCGGCAGGGGCTTGAGGGCAGGAAGTGCGTTCTGGCGGAACGACCATCGAGCGGCAAGCTCGCCTGCGCTGCCGGGCTTGGCAATCGGCGGCCCGAGCAGGTTGCCGAGTGACTCGGCTCGATGCGCTCGTGGCGCTCGATGCGAAGGCCTTGCCCGACGTAGCTGCCCACTCCAGCTTCCGCGCCATGTCAGGCATTTCCCCCTCGCTCCGCCGCTGCATCGCGGCCGCCGGCATCGCCGTCTGCGCTGCGATGATACCCCCGGCGCGGCTGCTCGCCCAGGGAGCGACGGCGGACGACTCGGTTGCTGCCGCCGCTGCGCGACAGCTGGACGTCGGCGAACAGTGGTTCCGGTCCGTCTGCCTGCAGTGCCATGCCACCGGCAACCTGATGAATTCTGATTTTCGGCTGGCGTGGCGTGGCAAGACGGCGTACGAACTGTTCGAGCGCATCCGGGCGACGATGCCGCAGAACAAACCGGGTACCTTGACGCAGGGCACCTACGCGTCGATCGTCGCCTACCTGATGAAAGCGAATGGCTTGCCGGTCGGGACGCGTCGTGTGTCGTCCGACAGCAGCGCATTGGCCTCGATTCGTTTGACCTTTCCGGCACCTGCTGCAACCAACCCCTGACTCTCGAGGCTCCATGCGTTGCACCGCGCTCTCCACCACCGTTCGAACCGTCGCCGTTCTCGCGTTCCTGACCCTCGGCGCCGTTCCGGCCTTTGCGCAGGCCCGCGAGGCGATTGGTCAGTCGTCACCGACGCTCACGCCGGCCATCCGCGTTGGGAACATGGTGTACGGCGCTGGTCAATTGGCGACGCGGGGTGCGGACGCCGACAGCAGCATCCAGGGGCAGACGCGGAGTACGCTGGACAACGTGAAGCGCGTGATGGAAATGGCCGGCACCACGATGGACAACGTCGTGAAGTGCACGGTGTTCCTCGTCGAAGCGAGTGATTTCCAGGGCATGAACGACGTCTACAAGACCTTCTGGCCGAAGGCACCGCCGGCACGCACGACGGTGGTGGTGAAGGCGCTGGTGGCCCCGTGGGCAAAGATCGAGATCGAGTGCAACGCGACGATGCCGGCGAAGTAAGCGCACGGGCGCGCGCAGCCTGGCGCGCCGTGCACGATGCTGTGTTGTGATCCTCCTCGACGACGGACTGACGACGGTATGTGCAGGCCCCGGTAAACCTTTCCTCGGGAGCGATCCGCGATGGCGACTCGTTTCGGTGTCACGGTAGTCGAATCGAAGCAGCTGACCGTCAAGACGCGGCCGGCGGAGGCAGATTCAGGTCCCCAGTACGCCGATCGTGCGAAGGATATCGTGCGCATGGCGACGGAGTGCCTGAGCGCTTCCCTGGGCAAGATTCAGATGTTGCCGGCGCAGCCCTGCGACCCGGAGACGGCCGCAGTGCTGAAGGCCTTTTTCCTGCTGGATGTGCAGGATCGCGGGAACGTGAAGCTTGCGGCGGCACTGGACAAGATTCGCGCGACTCTGGCGAAGATGATGACTGGCCTGAACAGTGACGTGTGCCTGAAGATCGGGCACGACGTCAAGAAGGGTGGTCTCGACGTGCGAGGTGCCGTGACGTCGCACAGCGACCGGGAGTTCCTGGGAGTTGCGGAGGACTGGAATACGGCCAGGCAGGACGAGTCAGACTTGTTCAAGACTGATCCGCTCGGTGTGGACTTCAAGCGCGCGTATTACAACTGCGTGGTGTGGCAAGGCGGTGAGGCGTACAAGCAACTTGTCGTCAACCGCGCCATCAGGCTCGAGTCGCGCTACCTGTTCGACAAGGACATCGTGGCGACACTGATCCATGAGTCGAGCCACAAGTATGCCGGAACGGCGGACGTCTGCATTTTCGAGCCCACACCGGCAGGAAAGAAGCCGGCGGCAGCAGCGGACCTGCAGCCGCAGCCCGGTCAGCAATTGCCGGCCACGAGCGACGACGCGCTACGCAACGCCGACAGCTACGCCTGGTTTGCGTTTCTGGTCGGGAAGGCGGCGCGCGACGGCTGACGAATCGACTGGCAGCGGAGGTCGCCGCACCTCTGACACAAGATCGGCCGGGTTGCGTATCGGTGATTGCCAGTGGCAACCGCCCTTCCGCAGGCCGACCCGATATCCACGCCGGCTCACCATGCAGTCCGTAGAGAGGTCCCGCTGGCCCGTTGGAGCGACGCTGGGCCTGTTGCTGGTGCTCGCCATTCACATTGCCATGCGCATCTGTGGGCTCTTCGGCCCGGCTGCATGGCGCCCCCTGATCCTTGCCAGCTTTCTCCTGCTCTGGCCGACGCCATGGCTGTTGCTCAGCGCGGATGAGCGACGTGCGATCGGATTCGGTCGCGCTCGGTCACTCGAGTGGTGACCGATCGCCGCGATCGCCGGCGGCAGTGCGGCGCTGCTCTGTTTTGCAATCGCATGGCTCCGATTCGGCGCGTCGGCGGAAAATCCGTTCATCAGCGTGCATGACAGCTATCTCAGCGGCGCAGTACCGGCGGTGGGGCCGCTAGGGCTATTCCTGATCTTCACGGGTCCGGCGCTGATCTTCAGCCCATTTGGTGAAGAGGTCTTCTGCCGTGGCGTGATTTTCGGACGAGTCAATGCGTCTGGCAAGAACCGGGCGTCGCGTGCGCTGGCGGGCACACTCGCAAGTGCGACAGTCTTCGCGTCCATACACCTGCTCCATCATGGTGTGACGCTCACCGACGGCAGTGTTGGATTCCGAGTCGTGTCCGGCACGATGTGGTTCGTGATGATGTTCCTCACCTCGATCCTGTTCTCATCGCTTCGCAGCGCAGGCGGGACGATCTGGCTGGCGATCGTGGCGCACTCCGCCTTCAACCTCGGCATGAACGCGGCCATCTTCGCGTTGTTTTCCTAGGTGCGGTCAGCAGATGGCCAGATGCTGAATTTCATGCGCCTCGATCCCGCGCCCGAGTCGATGTTGCCGGCCCCACACCTGCCTAGCTGATCCCGCCCGTCGCACCGTCGGGACCGGATCGCTTTCGCCAGTGTTGCGCGCAAAAAGCGCCAGCCATCAGCACCAGTGCCGCGTCGCGGAGCACGGTCCTGAAAGTCGGCGCATCCACGCTGTCCAGCAGGAGCGTTGAACCGGCCCCCAGCAGGGCGACAAGGCTGAGCCACTTGACCAGGGTCTGCGTTCCCTTCAGCTCGCCGGGTGTCGGCATGGACAGACAAGGAAAAGAGTCTAAATGGCGTAAGACAGGCCTGCCCGGAGTTTATCGTCAGATGCGACTCCGGCGCCAGTCACGTCGCGGGTCTCGTTGGCCGACAGGCACGAGCGACGTTGCAAGGAACTCACGCGCACATGTCGGGTCGGCACGCAAAGCTGCGCACTGACAATTGAGCGCCGACGGTTTCGGCGCCTGGACATGCGACCTCGCTCACCTGCGCTGCGTACTCGCGCACTGTGCGCATGCTCCTGATGAACAGTTGAGCGCGCTCCTTTCGCCACGAAACCATGTCATCTGCAGCAACAGACCGATCGGTAGCCGATCGGTCAACTCGCAGTTCGCAGGCACCTCTGTGCAATCCACTGCCGCCTCAGCCGACGTATCCAGTCGCTGGTCTCTCGAGGCTGACGACCGCAGATGGCTATTCGCTAGCCGTCACTCGATTCCAGGCGGGGAATGAACCCCGCGGCGTCGTCGTGATCGCGGGCGCGATCGGTGTGCCCCAGCGATTCTACCGGAAGTTTGCCCAGTACACGCGTCGCTGCGGCTACGAGGTGATCACCTTCGACTACCGGGGGATCGCGCTCAGCGCACCACGGACACTGGCGGGATTTCGAATGGACTTCCTCGACTGGGGACGCCAGGACCTGGCGGCAGTGATCGATGCGGCTGCGAACCGCGCGGACGCGCTGTGCGTGCCGGTCTATGTGGTCGCACACTCGTTCGGCGGTCACGCACTGGGCCTGGCACCGAACCACGCTCGCGTCCGTGCCTGCGTCATGTTCGGCACCGGCGCGGGGTGGCACGGCTGGATGCCGTTGCGCGAAAAGCTGAAGGTGCTCGCCTTGTGGAACGTCGTCGGGCCCGCACTCTCGCACGGCAAGGGATTCCTGCCATGGAGTGTGCTAGGGATGGGTGAAGATCTCCCCCTCGACGTCTACCAGCAGTGGCGGCGGTGGTGCCGCCACCCGCGCTTCTTCCTCGACGACCCGGAGATCGGCGAGGAGATGCGTTCGCAATTCCAGCGTGTACAAACGCCGCTCCTTGCAGTCGCGGCGCTTGACGATGCGTGGTCGCCGCCGCGCTCGCGCGATGCCATACTCTCCGGCTTTCGACGAGCCCAGATCACGCGAGTCGATCTCGATCCTACGCAGATGAAGGTGGGACCCATCGGCCACATGGGCTTCTTTCGCGCCAATGCGCAGAAGCTGTGGCCGATGGTGATCGATTGGCTGGAATCGACCTACTTCACCACCTTCGGCATGACCGGATAGATCCCTGCCTCGCTCAGCTGCTTCACGAACGCAGTGAAGCGCGCCACCAGCACGTTCGTCTCGTCGATGGCCTTCGGAACATCGCGTCGGACCTCGTCCATCGTGCGAAGGTTCTGCGCGCTGGGACCGGCCAGGAAGCCGCCCAGGTCACCAGACAACCCGCTCGCCTTGAAGGTCAGCACTTCGCGCACCATCTCCGACGTGAACTCGAGTTCCTCACCTTCATCGAGAATCAGGAACTTCTTCTTCAGTGGCGCCATCTCCTTCGTGATGCTGTCGAGCGTGGCGCGGAACGCCGCTGGCGTCTTGGTGGAATCTGCCAGCTCGCGCTTGATCGCACCGAGCTGCGTGTTCACCTGTCGCGCCGAAGTCACTGCGTCGGTGAGTCGGCCGTTGAGACCCTGCAGTTCCTTCAGCAGGTCGAAGTTCGCCTTGCGGTCGGTGGCCGAGATCTGCGATTCCGGATCCGAGCGCACGGCAACATCGGTCGAGCCGATCTTCTTGCCGTTCACGAAGACACTCGCGACGTAGGTGCCGGGCAGCACCAGCGGACCATCGCGGCCACTGCCGCCGAACGGACTGTCCATGCCGCCACCACCACCGGGGCCGCCGGTGCGCTTCGGTTCCGGCAGCGGCTCGATGCGCAGGTCCCAACGCATCAGGTTGAGGCCGAGCTGTGGACGATTGGCCTTCACCGTATCGCCCTTCACCTGACGGATCACGGCACCGGATGCATCGGTGATCTCGATACGCACGCTGTCAGGCTTCACTTTCGTCAGGTACGCGATCGTCGCCGCCATCGCAGGATTTTCGCCGAGGAACAACATGTCGCCCTGGAAGCCCCGCTCCTGCTCCGACACAGGCACGCGCAGCGTGGCGCCCGGGTTGCCGAACACCCAGCCGCCCTGGGTCGCCGTCGCGCCGGTGTTCGCGGCATTCCAGGTCTGGATCGGTGACATGTCGTCGAGGATCCAGAGCGCACGGCCATGTGTCGCGAGGATCATGGCGTTGTCGCGGCTGTGCTGCGTGATCTCGTACACGGGCACCGTCGGCAGGTTGGCGCGAATCCGTGTCCAGCCGCGGCCACGATCCTGGCTCACCCAGAGCCCTGTCTCGGTGCCGATGTAGATCACATCGGGATTCTTCTGGTCTTCGCTCACGGTGCGAACCACCTCGCCCTTCGGCAGCGCGCCGGCGATCGAGCGAAAGGTCGCGCCGTAATCGGTGGTGACGTACAGGTAGGTGCCGTAGTCGCCAGTGCGATGCGCATCGAACGCGATATAGGCCGTGCCCTCGTCCACGCGTGACGGCTCCACCTTCGACACATAGGCGAAGCGTGGAGCACCCGGGAATCTTCGGCGTCACGTTGCTCCACGTCGCGCCGCCGTCCTTCGTCACGTGCACCAGCCCATCATCGGACCCGGTCCAGATCAGCCCCGGCTTCTTCCACGACTCCGCAATGGTGAAGAGGGCCGAGTAGGTCTCGACACCATCATTCTTCGCGATGGTGATCGCCTTGCCCTTCACGCCCATCAACTCGACCGTGTCGCGATCGAGCGCCATCGTGAGGTCACCACTGACGGCAGTCCATGAGTGTCCGCGATCGGTCGACTTGAACAGCTTGTTCGCGCCGACGTAGATCGTGCCAGGCTCGGTGTGCGACATCATCATCGGGGTGTCCCAGTTCCACCGATACGGCTTCTCGGTCGACGGAGCCTCGGGACGAATGCTCTTCGCCTCCAAGGTCACGCGGTCGATGCGGTTCACATACCCGTCCTGCGACTCCGAGAATACGATACGATGGTTCGTCGGGTCGATCAGGCTCACGAATCCGTCGCCGCCCTGCACGGTCTGCCAGCTGTCGTTGCCGATGCCGTATTGTGAGCGCGTCGCACTCGGTCCGCACCAGGCATCGTTGTCCTGCAGGCCACCGCAGACGTTGTACGGCTGCATCATGTCGTAGCCAACGTGGTAGAACTGGCCCACCGGCAGATGTGACAACCACATCCAGGTGCGGCCCTTGTCATACGTGGTGGCGACACCGCCGTCGCCACCGATCATCATGTGATTGCCGTCCTTCGGGTTGATCCACATCGCGTGAAAATCCACGTGGATCGTGCGGGCACCGTCGGAGCGGAAGGTCTTGCCACCATCATCGCTCACCTGCAGTGGCGTCGCGGGCGAGTACACGCGCAGGTCATTCTCGGGATCGACGCGGATGATGCCGAAGTACATCGGGCGTGAGTTGGTGCTCCCCATCTTGGTCCATGACTGCCCGGCGTCGTCACTGCGGTACACGCCGCCCTGCTTCGGGTGTTCGACGCGTGCGTAGATGATGCTCGTGTTGCGGCGGAAGATGTCGAGGCCGATGCGACCGAGCGCGCCTTCCGGCAGACCCTTGGTCAGTCGCGTCCAGCTGCGGCCGGCGTCCGTCGACTTCCAGATGCCACTGCCGGTGCCACCGCCGTTCATGCCCCAGCTCGAGCGGCGACGCTGATAGGTGGCCGCGTAGAGTGTCTTGTTGTTGGTCGGGTCCATCACGAGCGCGGTGCCACCGGCATCCGGCCCAGCGTCGAGCACCTTCGTCCAGGTCAGGCCACCATCGGTGCTCTTGTAGATGCCACGATCGCCACCGGCCTTCCACAGGTCACCGAGCGCCGCGACGTATACCACGTCGTTATCGACAGGATCGATCACGATGCGCGCGACCTGCTTCGACTCCCGCAACCCCATGTTCTTCCAGCTCTTGCCGCCGTCGGTCGACTTGTACACACCATCGCCCCAACTCGAACTCTGCCGATTGTTGTTCTCGCCTGTACCAACCCAGACGAGATTCGGGTCATCGGCAGGGATCGTCACCGCGCCGATCGACGCGCTGCCGGCCGAATCGAAGACGGGCGTGAGGGAGACGCCATTGTTGGTCGTCTTCCAGAGACCACCGGTCGCCGTGGCGATGTAGAAGATTCTCGGGTCGCGCTCCGAGACCGCGATATCGTCGATACGCCCTGACATCGATGCGGGCCCGATCGACCGAAAGTGCAGCCGATCGAAGGGACCGCCTGGCGCGGGCGGCGTGCTGTCAGGCTTGGGTGCGGCGGCGGCGGCGGCGGCGGCGGCGGCAGCGGCAGCGGCAGCGGGCTTCGGCTTCGTACGATCCTGAGCGGTCGCAACGGAAGCGGCACCGACCGCCCACAGCAGCGTGGCGGCGGCGAAACGAACATGAACAGCACTCACGTGAATTCTCCTGGGGGAGTCAGGCGTCGCGCTTCAGGGGCTGGGAACGCGATCGTCCGCGTCCCCTGCCGCCCGGTTGAAGTCGCTCCGCATCAGGATAACAGCGCGGTCACGAGCCCGCTGTCGTGGCACGCACGGTCAGTGCGCTGCGATCCGGAAGCCGGCCATGACGCTCACGTCATTCCGTCGGCCGGTCGAACCATCGGCCATCAGGCGCTTGAAGCCAGACACGTAGTCGCGGGCCTCGATGCGCATCCGCACGCGGCGGTACCCAAGCTCGCCGCCGACGCCGCCGTACGACGCGAGGTTGTGCGTGGCATCCACTTCCAGCTTGCGGTAGTCATAGCTTCGGCCACCCACCCCAGCCCCAGCGAACGGTGTGAAAGACAGCGACTTGCCGGCGAGCCAGCGATCGGCGCGGAGCTCGGCGCCAACGTCGTACGAGTACACATCGAGTTTCGGACTGCCAGCTGACGCGATGTCGCGGCTCCGCGCCCAGCCGACGCTGGATGTGAACACGATGTTCGAAGTCACGGCGTAGCTCAGTTGCGCCACGGTCTGGTCCGCGCGCTTGAGCGCGTCGCGCTGCGATCCTGTCGGCACCAGGCTGCCAGACGAGACGAGGAACTCAAAACCAGATCCGCGCTCTGTCGCTGACTGGGCTGCGGCGCCAGTTGCACTCCCAACCAGCGCGGCGGCGGCGATTGCGAACCGGCTGACGCGTCCGAACGCGCTGGCCGTACTTGTGGAGGTGCTGTTGGTGCTGATGGCTGGAGAATTGGTGTGCGCGCTGGTGTGGTTCGTAATGTCTGACATTGAGGCGCTCCGGATGGGGGATTATGTTTACGTCATACACGGTACGGTGTACGGCGTAAACAGTTTCAACCCGGGCACGCTTCCGCTCAACAGGGAGCCAAATGGCGGGACGGAGTGGGCCGGATCGCCCGAAGGCGGGGCAGGCGAAGGCAGGGCGGGCGAAAGCGGGGCGGGCGCCGGCACAACCGGCGCGCGGAAAGGCTCAACCAGCCTCAGTCAAAGCAGCCGGCGAGGGCGACGAGCTGCGGAAGCGCAGCGAGTTGTTGTGGGACGCGCAGCTCCGGCCGAGCCGAGGGCCGAAGCCAGCGACGAGCCGCGAAGATGTGGTGCAGGCCGCGATCAGTCTTGCCGACGGGGATGGCCTGTCGGCGTTGACGATGCACGCGGTCGCGGCGCGGCTTGGGTTCACACCGATGGCGCTCTACCGCTACTTCCCCAACAAGGAAGCGCTGGTCGACGCGGCAGTCGACGCAGCGATGGGTGTACCGCCGCCGCGTAGCGGTCCGCGTGAAGGCTGGCGTGCGGAAGTGAAGCACTGGTCGTACGCGAAGCGCGCGATGCTGTGCGCTCGACCATGGCTCGCGGAATTGCCGTTCGTGGCGGCGCCGCATGGGCCGAACTGGTTGAGCTGGCACGAAGCGTTCCTCGCCAGTATCGCGGACGCGGGGCTGAGTCCGGAGGACATGATGGACATGCTGAGCGTGGTGCATGGGTACGTGCACGGCAGCTCCGATACGATCATTTCGCTGGCGCGCGCGACTGCTCGAGGGATCACACCGGAGCAGTGGGCTGAGGCCGTTGGTGCCGACTTGTGCCGCGCGATCAACGATCCGCGGTATCCGATGTTGTCGGCAATTCTCACATCCAGCACAGGCGGCATCACCGACGCCTCACCGCTGCCGGTGAAGCGAGGACGCCCGCGCACGATGGACGAGAGTTTCGATTTCGGGCTGGAGCGGGTGCTGGATGGAATTGAACTCTACCTGGACTCGCAGCGGGAGTCGTAGCTCGAGGTCGGTCGGTACGTAGTGGCAGGCCGGGAATGCCACGACCAGTGTTCGCGCATGGCGTGTTATGTTCGGGGATGACCTCTCACGCCGACGCGGAGTCCGCCACGCTGGTGCAGGATCTCCATGCGCCGGGGATGGTACGCGATGAAGCGATCAGTCGACTTCACGCACTGCTCGTGCGTGTGGCGCGGTCGGAAGCGTCTCGTCGACGGGGAATGCTGCCCGATCGAGCGCTCGACGAGGTTGACGACCTGTGTATCCAGGCCGCAAACGATGCCGTGATGTCGATTCTCCGGAAGTTGCATGAGTTCCGCGGACAGGCGCGATTCACGACGTGGGCGTGCAAGTTCGTGATTTTCGAGGTGTCGACGCGCCTCCGGCGCCATGCGTGGCGGCATCGCGATATCGACGCGGATGACGCTGTCCTGGAGCGGCTCGTCGATGGTTCGCCGTCGGCGCTCCGGACCATCGAGAATGAGGAGCTGGCGGCGGCCCTGGCGCGCGCGGTTCGCGAGCGGCTCACCGATCGTCAACGGCAGATTTTCCAGTCGGCTGCCGTGGATGACGTTCCGATCGATGTGATCGCAGAGCAATACTGCAGCTCACGAGGCGCGATCTACAAGACACTGCACGACGCGCGGCGCAAGTTGCGCAGCGCGCTCACTGACGCCGGCTTCATGGAGCATCTGGCATGAGCCACGACCCGCTCGATCACCTGCTCGGCACCACCGGCCGCGACCCAGGGTGCGATGGCGCGTTCGAGGTCCTCGACGAATATGTCGAGGCACTGCGCCGCGGCGTCGACGTCGAAGCGCGATACGCGGAATTCATGACGCACATCCGCAACTGCGCGGCCTGTCGCGAAGACACCGCGGGGCTGCTCGCGGCGCTGGATCAACTGGATCAACCGCCGCCGTCACGGTAGCGAGGTAAGATCTTCGCTCGCATGGCCACTAACGGGATGAACACGATCTCGAGGGGTGACCGCGACTGATACGCTCCGCAACGGAGTTTCCGGGCGAATCCATGGCACCCCTCCTTACCAATCCTGAGGGGACCCATGTTGCACCATTTACTCGCCGTGGCGGCATTGCTCGCCACGCCGCCCGCCGCCGCCCGCCACGCCGGGCCTGACTCGACGGCCACTGCTGCCGCCGCCATCCACTATCGCTCGATCACGATCGAGGGGCTCAACGTCTTCTATCGCGAGGCCGGAGATCCGCGGAAGCCGACTGTCGTATTGCTGGGAGGTTTTCCATCGTCGTCGCACATGTTTCGCGACCTGATTCCGGAGCTTTCGGCGAAATTTCACGTGATTGCGCCGGACTACCCCGGCTTCGGCAACACGACGTTACCTGATCCCGCGACCTTCGAGTATTCGTTCGATCACCTCGCCTCGATCACGGAGCAGCTTCTGGTGCAACTGCATGTCACGCGTGCGGGCTTCTACCTGCAGGACTATGGTGGGCCAATCGGCAACCGGATCTTTGCGCGGCATCCCGATTGGCTGCAGTGGCTCATCATCCAGAATGGCAACACGTACGAGGAGGGATTCACTGGTGTGTGGGATGCCCTGCGTGGCGCGCTCTGGAAGAACCGAAACGCAGACACCGAGCGCCCGTTGGAAGGCTTTCTCGAGCTCGCCGGCGTGAAGCAGATCTACCTCACCGGCTCGCCCGATCCAGCAAAGATCAGCCCGGATGCATGGAATTCAGATCTCTTCTTCCTGTCGCGACCTGGTGCACATCGTGCCAACCTCGATCTGCTCTACGACTATCGAAAGAATGTGCCACTCTATCCGGCATGGCAGAAGTTCCTGCGCGACAACCATCCACCGACACTGATCGTCTGGGGCAAGGGCGACGTCTTCTTCACCCAGGCTGGTGCCAGCGCCTACCTGCACGACGTCCCGGCTGCCGAGCTGCACTTCCTTGATGGTGGTCACTTCGTGCTCGAGGATCACGCCGTCGAAGTGGGTGCACTCATGAAGCGGTTCTATCAGGCGAAGGTACCGAAGTAGGCCACGGCGGACGCTGGGCAATGCGGTGGTGCCGACGCGACGTCGGCGTCACCGCCAGCCCGGTGTCGTCACATCCCGCGGGTCGAAGTGGTTCTCCTGCTCAATGATCCTGCCGGCATCGTTGACGACGAATCGATCGGCCACGCGAAGCGTTGCCTTCGGATTGCGGGTATGGATATCCGCCTCGGTCACGATCGCCGTCAGGTCATCGTTGAAGTAGTGCGAGACGATTCGTGCCTCCCAGAGCATCGGTGCCAGCGGTGGCCACCAGATCGTGCGCAGGGCCGCGCGGCCGAACAAAGGGAAGTGCCGGCCGCCCGGCGCAATCGGCGCACGGAAGATCACATTTTCGTCGTAGGGAATTGCCTCGAAATCCTTCTGGTTGAGCGCGGCGAAGAACGCCTCTGATGCGGCACGCAGTACCGCCTTGCGCTCGGTACCCGGCCCGGATTGCGGTTCCATCGGTCGCTCACTCCCGCTCAGGTAAGATCTCGGCCAACCCTGCCACTAACACGATAACACTCGGGGAATGCGCAATTCCCCCATCGAACGTCACCTACATACACGTTTTGGAGCCAGTCATGCCCCGTATTCACCCGATCGATCCAGCGACCGCCACCGGCGACGTCGCAACGCACCTTGCCACCGCGAAGAAGATGTTCGGTGGAACGCCGAACCTGGTCACCACCGCCGCCAATGCGCCATCCACGCTCGGTGCCATGCTCGGCATGTTTGCCAGCGTGGGCAAGGGTACGCTGGGCGGCAAGGTCGGTGAGCAGATCGCCATTGCGGTCGCACAGTCGAATGGCTGCGGCTACTGCCTGTCGGCGCACACGGCCATCGGAGCAATGCATGGGCTGGATCAGGCGGAATTGGCCGCCGCCAAGCGCGCCGTGTCAGCACAGCCGCGGACCGCAGCGCTACTCAAGCTCGCAGTGGCGATCAATAACACGCGTGGTATGGTCACCGACGCGGCACTCGCCGACGCTCGTGCCGCAGGCGTCACGGATGCGGAGATCGTCGAGGTCGTCGGACATGTCGCGCTCAACGTGTTCACCAACTACCTGAACAACGTGAGTGAGACCACCATCGACTTCCCTGAGGTCGTGCTCGACGTCGCGGCATGACGGTGCGGCCGGCGACCTGCACCGGTCGCCGGCGATCACCAGTCCCTTCGCGCACATCCGCGCGCCCATTCGGTTTCAACAGGAGCACACGTGAACAGCCCGATTCGTCCGCCATTCACCATGGATACTGCGCTCGCCAAGGTGCAGGCCGCCGAGGACGCGTGGAACAGCCGCGACCCTGAGCGAGTCGCCATGGCGTACACCGAGAATTCCGAGTGGAGGAACCGCACGGATTTCCTGAATGGTCGCGATGAAATTCGCGCCTTCCTGACGCAGAAGTGGCAGAAGGAACAGGAGTATCGCCTGAAGAAGGAGCTATGGGGCTTCCGGGAGAACCGGATTGCGGTGCGATTCGAGTACGAGTGGCGCGACGGGTCCGGCCAGTGGTATCGGTCGTACGGCAATGAGCTGTGGGAGTTCGACGAGTTCGGACTCATGGCGCGTCGCTTTGCCAGTATCAACGACGCGCCGATTCGCTTCGACGAGCGCCGTATCCTGCCGTCCGCCATACTCGCCTCCGACGCCGGTGCAGGTGACTGATGCTGCGCATCGACGGTTTGTGGCGCTATCCAGTGAAGTCACTCGCCGGCGAGCCGATCGAGCGCGCCCAACTCACGCAGGGCGGCATTCCCGGTGACCGGATCGTGCAGGTGTACGGACCCGAAGGCGTGCGTACGTCGCGCCGACATCACCGCCTGCTCGGTCTGCATGGTACGCTCGGGCCCGACGGCGAAGCCCTTGTCGATGGCCTGCCGTGGGAGAGTGCTGCCGCACAGTCACTGGTGCGCGCGGCAGCCGGTCAGGACGCGTGGATGCAATCGTCTGGCCAGGCTGGCCGCTTCGACATTCTGCCGCTCCTCGTCGCGACCGACGGTGCGGTCACCGCATTCGGTCGCGACATCCGGCGCCTTCGCCCCAACATCCTCATCGGCGGCGTGGAAGGCATGGAGGAAGTGACGTGGGAGGGTGCGTACCTCCACGTGGGTGACGCGATCATTCGGCTCGACTCACTCCGCCCACGCTGCCCGATGACGACCGTGGATCCAGACACTCTGGTGCGTGATCCTGAGGTGCTCCGCGATATCGGCCGCCGGTTCGCTGGACGACTGGCGCTCAATGCGGAGGTGGTGCAACCCGGGAGCATTCGCCTCGGTGATGCAGTCACGCTGGTCAGGACACACTAGGGAATGTGAATCACTCCCACTGACCCTTCGAGCTCGATCACCGTGCCGAACGGCGCAGAGTCGCGCTGCAGGTTGGTGAGGGTGCGTCGCGCAACATCGGTTCACTTGCCGAGTCAGCTCGCCCTGCTCGCGTCCCTGTGCACGGCGTACACGACGTGGTCCTGGCCACCAGCGGGGTGCGACTCCAGCAAGGTGGCACCAATGCGCGCGATCGCGGTTCGGGAACGTGTGTTCGCGGCACCGATGACGAAGAGCGCGCGATCGACGAACCGGAAGGCGTGGTGGAGCATCAACTGCTTCATTTCACTGTTGTAGCGACCGCCCCAGTGCGATCGAGCCAGGAAAGTCCAGCCAATCTCGATCTCGCGCTCAGCAGGGTTGTAGCCGGCATAGCGTGTCGAGCCGATGACGGCGCCTGTGGCAACGTCTCGCACCGTGAAAGCGGACTGCGTCTCGAGCGCGACTCGGAAGAACTCACGAAAGACTGCTTCCTGGTACCGATCGCTCGACGGGTGTTGCGCCCAGATCAACGGGTCGGAGGCAACCGCGTAGAGCGTGTGCCAGTCTTCGGCAGCCAACGGGCGCAGTTCGACCAGTGCGCCGCGAAGCGTGGGCTGGAGGTCGTACTGCATCGTCATGGTGCGTAGGGTGAGCCCATGATCGGTCAGCGCAGCCGTTCCTCGAAATACGCCGCCCACTCGCGATCGATGTCCCGCGCGCGCCACGGGTCAGCAGGGAAGTGACCGGCAACGGGCCAGAGCTTCATGCGGACATCCTTGCCGCGTTCACGCAGCGCATTCAGCAGCTTGTACGACTGCGTCACCGGCACGCGAACGTCGCCGGTATTCGACAGCAGCAACAGCGGCGTGTTCATGTTGTCGACATACGTCATCGGCGACTGCTCCTTCATCAACGCCAGGTCCTTCGGGAAGCTGAGCGTTTCGCCATAGGCGCGGATGAAAAGCGACAGGTCGTTCAGGTTGTAGTCATCCACCAGGTCGATCACGGGTGCGCCAGCCATGGCGGCCTTCCAGCCATTGAAGTGGCCGATCAGCCAGGTCGTCATGTACCCGCCGTACGACCAACCCGAGACGCCGATACGTGTCGCGTCCACATAGGGCCGCGCCTTGAGGATCGCGAGGCCCGCCATGATGTCGCGCCCGGGACCGGCGCCATGGTCGCGGTAGACGGCCGAGTAGAGCGCATTGCCGTGGTTGTCGCTGCCGCGATAGTTCGGCTCGAAGACGATGAACCCCTTCGAGGCTAGTAGCTGCGAGAGCGGTGTGAAGGTCTCGCGCGACGAACCCCATGGACCGCCGTGGATGTTCAGCAGCAGCGGATACTTCTTCGTCGCATCGAAGCCGGGCGGGAAGGTGATCACACCGTCGAGCGGCAGGTTGTCGTTCTTCCAGCTGATCGCCTCGACCGCGCCGAGCGTCAGCTTCGCGATGTTGGCGTGCAGATCGGTGAGGCGCTCGGGCGTCGTCGAGTTCGGACGCAACGCGTACAGCTCGGCCGGACGTGACGGGGTGCTGCCAATGAAGATGATCGTGCCGTCAGGGGCGACATCGAGATCCGAGACGGCGACCTTCCCGAACTCGCGACGGCGCGGTGCGCCGGTCGTGGGAATTTCCCAGATCGCACTGCCTGTGCCATCGGCCGTGAAGGCGACGATGCTCTTCGAGTCGGCACGCCAGATGCCGCGCCCGAAGTTGCGATCGATCGCGGACGTCAGGTTGACGGCTGTGCCACCGGCGGCCGGCAGCAGCACCAGCTCCGACTGATTCTTGACATGTGAATCAACGGGGCAGGAGAGCAACATCTGCGCGCCGTCAGGCGAGAGATACGCCGAACCGCACTTCCTCGACTCGATGCCGCGGATGCCACTGAGGGCGCCGGTCGCGACATCCACCACGGCCAGTGCACGTCGCTCCCACTCGCGTGAACCCGGCGAATCCTGCCTGGTGAAAACGATCGACTTGCCATCCGCCGTCCAGGCTACCGTCGAGGCAAGCGAAGGAATCGACCATGTACCGCGTGCGATGGTCCGTTCCGCACTGCCATCGGCGCCAACCTGCCAGAGTTGCACCGATCGTGGTGCGGCCAGGGTCAGGTAGTCATTGCCATTGACCTCGAACGCGTCGTCGAACTTTCCCTTGGTGGGTGGCACTTCCAGCGCAGTGTACGCGAACGCCGACCCGTCGGGCTTCCACGCGTAGTTGCCGACACCAGTGGAGGACTTCGTCACCTGTCTTGCGTCGCCGCCACCGACCGACATCACGAAGAGTTGACGCTTGCCATCCACCGTCGTCAGGAACGACAGTCGATCACCGGACGGTGACCAGCGCGGGGATGCGGCTGTCTTGCGTTGCGTGAGCGTGCGCATCGCCTTCGACTGCAGGTTCACCTCGACCAGCTCGGACTCCCACGCATTGCTCTCGTAGTTCGGCCACGCCACCACCATCACCGAGCGATCACCCTGTGGCGCGACGCGGACGTCGGTCACACGACCGACATTGGCGTACTGCTCGAGTGAGAACGTCTGCGCGACGCCGTTCGAGGTGACGATGAGCGTCGCGACAACGATGGCGAACGCAGAGTTCCGCATGGTGCGTCGTAGGCCGGAGGACATGAGATGCCGAAGTGTGGGAATCACGCGCACGCTCGTGACCGCGTGCGGCGCAGGCGGGCGCCGATGCGGCGTACGAACTACTCCGTGAAGCGCTGGCGCGGCAACTCGATCGGTGCTTGCGTGGTCACCGCGTCGGGTTTCGCCTTTCGCCACGTGAAGTAAAAGGGCTCGAATCCCTTCGGCCGGAGATGCCACATCTTCAGGCGAATATTCCAGTAGATGCGCCACTGATATGCGCGCATGAAGAAGAGCTGCATCGCGCCAACGCCCAGCAGTACCGGCAACCACTGGATCGGCGTCTTGAACATCGCCGTCATGGCCGGCATGATAGGCAGGTTGTTGGCGCTCGCCGCGCCGTTCTGCGCCGCACCGTTGAGCAGCAGCGCGATGATCAGCAGCCGCACGCCATGTCGGATCAGGTAGTAGGTGCGATTGAGGCCCCAGACCTGATCGCGTCGACAGAGCGGCCAGAACACCGCCACGATCGCTCCGATCACGAACGCCCATCTGACGAGTGAGTTACCGCCGAGTCCAATCGCATTCACCACGCGCTCGACCGTGAGGCCGACGGCCAGTGCGGCTGCGGTGGCGACGGGGTAGAAGATCGCGACGAAAGGGGAGAGGACGACCGGCGCGATCAACCATTCGGGACTTCCGGCGCCCGGCTGTTGCCGTGCGAGGCCGACACCGGCGTTGAAGCCCGCGCGGCCTGCCTCACTCTGTGGGCCGAAGACACTGCCGGTCTGTCCGGCGCGGAGACCAGCGTGAAAGTCGTCCTGCTCGCTCATGTCGAGGCCCGGAGAGAACCGCTGAAGACCTGCACATTCCGTTGAAAAGGTGGCCCGGCCGCCACCGGACCCGAGCAGTGTGCTGCGCTGAGAAGCTGGTGTCAACAGCCGGCGCCGTTGTCTGCCGCACCTCCGCGATGTATCACAGGTGGGCAATTCTTTCTCGAGTCTCCCGCCCAGTCACCACGTCAAAACCGTGCCCACACCCAGCGCGGTGGAGCAACACGATGCACATCGGCTTGATCGGCGGAATCGGTCCCGCTGCCACGGTGGTCTACTACCAGCGGCTCTGTGCGCGCATGCGCGAGCTCGATTCGCCACTGGAGTTGACGATCGTCCAGGCGGATATCCACACCCTCATCAAGCACAACCTCGCGGACCAGCGCGAGGAGCAGGCCGTGATCTATGCGGCGTTGATCGATCGCCTCAAGGCTGCCGGCGCCGAGTGTGCGGCCATCACCTCGCTCGGCGGGCACTTCTGCTTCGACGAAACCGCGCGCATCGCCGCCTTGCCGCTCGTCTCTGCCGTGCAGCCATTGGACGACTTCTTCGCCAACGCGGGTATCGCTCGCGTCGGCCTGCTTGGCACGCGGGTCGTGATGCGTACGCGGCTTTACGGTCAACTCGTGAAGACGTCAGCCGTGGCCATCGACGATGACATCGAGCGGCTCGGCCAGCTCTATCAGGACATCGCCGTGAGTGGGGTCTGCACGCCTGAGCAGCGCGAGGTCATGTTCGCCGCGGGCCGGCGGATGGTGGAGGAGCAGGGGGCGGATGCGATCGTGCTGGCCGGGACGGATCTCAACCTGGCGTTCGAGGGGCACAACCCGGGGTATGCGGTGATCGATGCGCTGGATGTTCACGTCGGCGTTCTGGCCGATCTGGCGTCGGGAAGGCAGGGGCTGAAAATGTAGCGTAAGCCGTTGTGCTGTAACGGCTTTGGTGCCGATCAAGGGGTCGATCAGGAGATCTTGATCGGCGAATTTCGGGGCTAACCGTTTGGAAAGCAACGACTTAGCTCCCGATCAAGGGGTCGGAGATCTTGGTCGATCAAGGGGTCAGAGATCTTGGTCGATCAAGGGGTCAGAGATCTTGATCGGCGAATTACGGGGCTAACCGTTTGGAAGGCAACGACTTAACTCCCGATCAAGGGGTCGGAGATCTTGATCGGCGAATTGCGAGTCTAACCGCTTGGAAGGCAACGACTTAGCTCCCGATCAAGGGGTCGGAGATCTTGGTCGATCAAGGGGTCAGAGATCTTGATCGTAGTGGTCAGATCTCCCGGTGGTCGTCAGCGCCCGAGAATTTCGCCGATCGGCGGCGCTGCCTTGGGGTTGGCCGAGAGCCAATTCTGGCCCAGCAAGGCCGCAATCGTGGATGCGATCTGCGCCTGGGTCACCTCCGTGGTGCGCACGCGATCGCCGTGCGCCGGCGTGTCGGGACCGATCACTGCCATCCAGATCTTCTCGGCACCGTCCACGTCTTCCCCGTGATCCTTCCACCGAGTCGCGCCATCGCCACGCCCGTGGTCGGTGGTGATGATGAAGGTCGTGGTGCCGCGCATGACAGGATCCGCCTGCACGATACGCCAAAGCTCCGCGACGTATTTGTCGACGTTGTGCGCGCTCTCGAGCAGCAGATCGTAGCGACCGCCGTGCTGCCATTCGTCGGTTTCTCCAAAGCCGACGAAGAGGAGCTTCGGGCGATCGCGCTTCAGGATTTCTGTCGCGGCCATGAACATCGGCGCGTCAAAGGCGTTGTCCTCCCAGTAGCGAATCGACGTCCGATAGAAATCGTCGATCGCGATCTGTCGCGGCGTGCGTGCCTTGGCGGATGCGAACGGCGCATCCCAGCCATCGTACACGGGAAAACCCGCACGCTCGCGATTGAATATCCGTCGAAACGCACCCCACGTACCAATCGCGGCGACACGACCGTTCACTGGCGCGCGGCGTCCGAGCCACTCGAATACGGTGACGTTTTCGTTCGGCGGATGCTCATTGCTGGTGATCCTCGGGTCGTACACCCCGGTCAGCATCTCGCTGTAGCCAGGATACGAGAACTTGAGCGGATTGACCGTGTGCGCCGCACTGCCGGACGCCGGGTTGCCGTAGATCTGTCCCTGCGTAGCGACCGTGCCCCAGATGAACGGGAACAGCGCGGCGCGTCGCTCCGCCGGCGACTCGCGCCAGAATTCCTTTCGCACCGACGCCGTGTCCGACACCCCTCCGGGTGCGCGGGAAATGAGCGCCCGTTCTGCACCGGTGGTGAGTTCCTGCCAGCGAACGCCGTCGCTCACGATGAGCACGACGTGTTTCGTCTTGAGCGGGCGCTGCTGCGACGCCAGAGGACTCGGTCCGATCGAGGCAGCGACCGTCAGGCCGATGACGGCGAAACGTGAGAAGTTGGTCATGCCGAATGAAGAAGGGTGCGCCCAGCGCGAGCAAGTCAGGGATGGTCAGGTATACCAATCTGTTATCTGGCGAGACCGGCGAACGACAGCGACGGACGGTATGGCCATCCGCGAGACCGACCTGTATCGTGGTGGCGCGGTTTTCCCCCGGACAGGCGCGATTGCGCCGCCGGTTGCTGTCGAGCACGTATTGACTGCGTGTGACGCGGAGGTCGTATGTCATCCGATTCATTGCTGGAACCTCGACGCGAATTCCTGACGATGGCTGGCGCGGGCGCGCTCGCATTTGCCACCGGCGGCGCGACGAGACGCACGTCAACCATCGACGCGACATCGCCAGATCCCTGGCTTGGGCCGTTGTCCGGCAAGCACAAGATGTACTTCGACGCCACCAGCGCCGCTGGTGGATGGGCACTCGTGTATGCGATGAACTGGCTCGCCAGCGCGCCGGCTGCTTACGGCGAAAAAGAGTCGGACTTCTCGGCTGTGATCGGCGCGCGACACTTCAGTGCCGTGATGGCGCTCAACGACAGCATCTGGGCAAAGTACCCAATCGGATCGATGGTGAATGTCATCGATCCGCAATCGAAGGCGCCTGCAAAGCGAAACATCTTCTACAAGAACCAGCCCGGCGACCTGATGTTCGCCGACGCAGCCATCGACAAGTTGCAGGCACGCGGCGTGTACGTCGTCGCGTGTGGCGTTGCGCTTGGCGTCATCGCGGGCATGGCGGGCGCGCAGGTCAATGTGCCTGCAGAACAAGCCAAGGCCGAGTTTCTTGCGAATCTGCTGCCGGGCGTGAAGCCTGTGCCCTCAGGGGTGTTCGCAGTCGCACACGCGCATGAGAAGGGCTGCGCCTACTGCTACGCAGGGTAGGTCAGAGATCGCGAACGGCGATGGTGACGCGGTTGCTATTACGATTGCGGTGGATGAGGAAGCGACCGTGCGCGCCGCTGCACTGGCGGCGCGCACGGTCGCTTTTCAAGGGCTCGATCAGGCGGCCGTCTATCGATCCATGCGGAAAAGCAATCAACGCCGCGAATCCCGTTCGCGAGGCAGTGCCACCCGAGTCACGGCTGGTATGGTCCGCCGGGCACGCCCCAACCCCAGCGAGGCATGGGGAGATCAGCTTCGGCGGCCACACCGGGTTGAGAATTGATGACTGCCAGGCGCGATCCCCATTCGACATAGCCGACGAGTGCGGAGCGGAATTCCGGGTCGGACGGCAGGCCGACATCGTCGGCGGTATCGAGCAGTAGCTGCATCCACGCCTTGCGCTGCACGTCCGTCAGGTGGCGATCGAGATGCTGGCGAATCATGTGCGGATGGCCGCCACGATGCGCGGAATATTCGGCCGGGCCACCGAGCACTTCCGCCAGAAACTGGGCGACGAAGTGCGGGTGATGCGCATCCATGTGCAGAAAGACCTCGGCGAGGACGTCGTGCGACTTGACGCGCTCGTAGAATCGCGCCGTGAGTGCCTCGAGCGCCGGCATGCCACCGGCCCAACCGAACAGGCTAGGGATATCTCGACCTGACATAGGGATCCTTTGAAGAGGCGAGCAACGGCACAGCAGCTGCCCACACGGAAGCTGTGAAGGCAAGCACGACGGAAGCGAGCGAGTCGACGGTCGAACGGCTACGGGGCGCCACTAAATACGTCTGCACGCCGGAGATATCCGTACCGGCTAGATGGCTAGTTCGCCTCGCGCAATTCCAACCTCGGACGCAGGTCGCGCTGTCGCGGAAAAGAAACCGCCGCACTACATCCCGCAGGGCTCACCCGCCTCAATTGTGTCCGGTCCCTCGGTCGGCTGCGTCAAGTGCGTCGGACTTCCCCAGACACCACGCGGATGTGCATCGAACGTCGCGCTGCCGGTGAATCCTCGCGCCCGCATGAAAACGCCGAGGTAGCGTGGCCGATCAGGAATCTCAAAATCGACGACGTACAGCAGTGAGTCCATGCGACCTGCAGGGGGGCCGCCCGGCATTTCCAAGAGCTGACACCAGTGCTGGCGAGTCACCCGCATCGTACTCACGCGCGCCGTGTCGCCGGGCGCCATGTACGGCTCGCGCGCTCGCGCACTGCCGAGAATCTCAAGTGCGCGACCCGCGAGTGCGCAGGCCTGCTTTCTGGTCCAGACCCCTTGGTCAAAGAGCAGCGCTGCACGCACTTTCGCGCAGGTGTGCGTTCGGGCGAGCGAATCGAGTGCCATCAGGCGCTCCTCGCGCGCGCTTTGCTGCCGAAGCGGTTCAGCCGCTTGGCAGGCGCAGAGAAGCATCACGGTGGCGGAAACGATCGCGAATGGGCGCATGACTCGTGCGTGGTGCCGGGTGCGTGTGGCGATATGCGCCTTGGCGGATTAGGCGCTGACGCGTCGAATTGCAATGTCTACTCCATTCGATACGATACCAAGGCCGCCCGTACTTCGGCAACGCACGAACGAGGCTGCTCAGTTGCGTGCATCCGTTTCACGAACTACGAATTCGAGTGCTCCGGAACCGGCTCGCCCAAAGCCGTAGCGTCCTTACCCACGCCGAGATCGGCACCTCCATCGCTACCATGAGCAACGCAGCCACCCACGACTCGCGGATTGCGAGCATGACGTTCTCGTCGGTCTATCCGCACTATCTGGCCAAGGTCGAGAAGAAAGGACGGACTCGTGACGAGTTGCATCAGGTCATCCGCTGGCTGACTGGATACGACGAGACGACGCTGCAGTCCTTCCTCGGCGAGCGAGTGACCTTCGAAAAATTCTTTCAGGGAGCGACTCTCCATCCCAACGCGCATCTGATCACGGGGCTCATCTGCGGCTATCGGGTTGAGGAGCTGACGAACCCATTGACGCAGCAGGTGCGCTATCTGGACAAGTTGGTCGACGAGTTGGCGAAGGGGCGGAAAATGGAAAAGATTCTGCGCGTTGGGTAGCGTGTCTGCGTCGTCGGTCGATCACGGCAAGGGCGAGCGCGATTCGTTGCCGGGGACCTTCGGGGAGCGGCTCCGAAGGAATGCGTGGTCGCACCTATCGAAAGTGTGACGGCCCGCGACGAGAAGGGCCGAAGCGATGCGGCCGACCGGTGCGACAAGCGCATCACAAGTGTCTTACGCTTCCGAAGACGACCGTCGGTCGAGCAATACTGCGACGATGAGCCAGCAAACGACCGCGAACGTGACATGCAGCATTCTGGCATCCCACCAATCCGGCCGCGTGCGCCACAGGTGCGGAACGGAGAACTGTGCCGCGCACGTCAACATGTACGCACCGAAAGCGAGCGCTGAGCGACGTTGCATGCTGACGGTTCCGCTGACGAACATGAAGCCAAGCAGCGTGAAGCCAACAAGAGTGATCCAACTTCGCAGCGCCGAGTCGAACGGCAGCACGAAGGAGGCACCGACGACAGTGCCGAGCAAGACGTACTGGGATATGGTTATGGCCCGCGACTGAGTCTTCGTTCCCACGCTGTAGCGCCTCGCGCCGTGAACGTTCACCTGCGATGTCGCCTACGGCAAGGTAATCGCGATGCGGAGCGTGTCGACTCGACCAGCCGGCGGCCGTAATTCGGCAACGCCAGGAACGCGCACGACGGTGTCCGCTGCACCGCGACGCACGACCGTCACTCGGATCTCATATTTACCGGGTGTCGGGCTCGTAGTCTCACCGGCGACGCTGCCACGCGAATCCGTCTCAAATGCCAAGCGCCCGACCGTAGAGAAAGGTGCCGAAGGGAAGCCAACTGGCCGATTGAGTATCGAAACACGCGCCGCGGCGACAGGAGCGCCCTGTACGTCCCTCACCGTGCCGAGAACACGTAACACGCTCGGCAGAGCGACACAGCCGCACGCCTCCGTCGGCGTGACACACGCTCCCGCGATCGCAGCCACGAAGACCACTGCCCACGCCGAAGACATGGGCCTACCGACTTCTGATGAGCCGAAGCGATGTGCGTACTGGCGCGTCCGCCGGATATGAGAAATAGCTCAAGTGGAGACTGTCGCCGGCAACGACATACTCGGCTTGGTCGAATAGTGTTGCACTCCCGAAGCCATCGTTCGCCGACGTGATGCGGCGCGCCGACTCGACCTTGTCGACAGAATTTGCAATGTAGAGCGAGTCTGAACGGAAGCGGGCGCGTTGACCAACGATGGTGAGCTGCCCCACTTCACGTGTGCCTCCGGTTAGCTCGTCCGGTGCTTGATTGGCGAACAGACCAGCCGTTCGCACGCTCCAGGCAAACCGACCCGACGCCTCAATCCGCAGCGTGAGTGCGGTTGTACCTCTCGGCGTCAACCGGATCGTGTCACCGATCCATGTGCCGACCAGAACGCTCGGAACCGAGTCGGCGGGTTCCGTGCTACGCGTGCAGCCAGCGCCGACGATGCAGCTGAAAAGGGGGCACAACGGTAACAATCGGACGGATGGTCGCATTCGAAAATCTCTCACCATATCGAGTCGAACGAAATACCTGCCCGGTTGCGATGTGGTCACAGACTGCGCCACACTGCTGCGCGTTGCTACGAAGCTCGATTGTGGGTTGCCGAGGCTCGGCTCGACAGCGGTTCCGCTGATTCTCGCGGCAGTACCAACTGCGGCGTTTCGTCGGGGACGCGGCGTGCCAGTGCGAACGACGCGCGCGCCCACGCTGCTCCGGCCAGGGCGCTGGCGCCGATGATGAGGCCGAAGTAGGTCGTGCTCGCGCCGACGAGCAGTGGGCGGATACTGAGCAGCGCTGGAAACAGTCCGCCGGCGAGCGCGCCCCACGCGGTGATGCGCGCCCTGCTCAGCTGCGGCCACCGGCTTGTGCGTTCGAGAGCCAGGACGACCAGTCCGAATGACAGGCCGCTGGCGACCCCCCAAACGAAGGAAGCGAGTTCCCACTTCGCGAATAGCTGCAGCGCGCGCGGCAAGTATTCCGCCGGCAGCGGCCACGGGCGGTAGACCGCCACAAAGGCGACCACACCAGCGATGACGCCGATACCTCCCCACGTGAGCGCGGTGCCGACCAGGCCTCGCAGGCGTCGAAGTACTGACATGATTGCTAGCGCCGCGCTGGTGCCGGAGCGGCAGCGAGTGCCACCGGCGCGCCCGCCTCGACCCACTTTGGAATTTCATCGCTTCCGAACACACGACGTAGCACACGCGCAGGGGAAATCGCTATGCGATCGCCGAGCGTGACCGAGCGCTCGAGCACCACGACTTGCGGCATTGCCGGATTCGCTGACGAATCGCGCCAGATGTAGTGCTCGACCGCGAGGTTGGTCCAGTTGCCGCCGATCACGAGCTGGTCAAACGGCGCATTGTCATTGAGGAATTTGATCCCATCTGCGGTCACCCAATCCGTGGAAACACCGACTGCAGAGAATGCATAGCCGTTCTTCGTCGCGAAGCTGGCGAGCAGTGTCTTCATGCGCGCCACTGCCGCCTTCGTCGCGGGGAGGAGACATGGCCCGCAGCTGGTCGCGCCGATGTAGACGACGACCAATTCCTTTCCGTTTGGCAGGTCACGTTCGGCCGTTTGCGCAACTGCCGGCGATGCGGCGAGGCAGAGCGCGAGGATGCATCGACGCAGCATGGTCACTCCCGAGGCGCGAGGGATGGCTGGCTATGGCGTGGTGCTACGATGCGATGGGTCGCCTCCACGCCTCCTGAGGTTAGCGCCGCCGTCGTGTCGCGCGCAAGCGGGGTAGGGAGCAACATGCGACTTCTAGCCGCTTCGCGTCAGCGCGGCTTGCCATGTTGTCAGCCGAATGGGCGAGGCCGCCCGAGACCCACTCCATGCAGCAGCGAGCGTTTCCAGTCTCAGCAAGGACGACTGCGCGCGGACCGCGACTTGGGAGTTCACGGACACAAGAAGCAGGGTCCTGGGCCGCAGTGCCACTCATTCGATTGGTTGTTGCGCGACGCGACTGAGCAAGTCCCATTGATTGCCGGCCACGTCAAGGAAGACTGCGACTCGCCCGTACGGCTCCGCGCGCGGGGGCGTCACGAACACTACGCCCGCCGCGACCATGCGAGTGTAGGTCGCGTCAAAATCGTCGACGCGCAAGAAGCAGCCCACACGCCCCGCGAACTGTTGACCGACGATCGCGGCCTGTGCTTCGCCGTCCGCGCGGGCCAGCAGGATTCCGGTGACGCCGCCCGCTGGGCGCACCACCACCCAGCGTTTCGGCCGACCGTCGTTCGTTAGCGAGGGGATGTCCTCCACGAGGTCGAACTGCAAGACGTTCACAAAGAACGCGATTGCGGAATCGTAATCCGGCACAATCAGTGCGACGAGATCGAGATGGGACATGCCATGGATGGGAGAAATGCGTGCGTACGATCTACTTCCGTTCGGTGGAGGTGGTCACCTTCGACGAAGGGATGGCATCAAACAGCGAACACGCTTCGGTCGACCATGTTCTCAGACCACTGTGTCAATCGTGTTCCCGGCTGTTCACGCACAGAGTGTCGCACGCGCATTCCTGTTCACGTGAGTCGTCGTGACTCGACGGGTGAGTGTCTGCAGCGACTGGAGTCCGTTGATTGGCCCAGTCATCGATCACCAATCGTCGTTATGGGGAGCCCGGAACCGGAAGCGACGGATAGAACCATGCATGCCGGATGAGTCGGTCGCGGACCTCGTAGACTACGAGGCTGGTCTGTCCACCGACGCCGGATGGCGGCGCTGCCCAGCGCGTTCGTTCGTGCGTCGTCACCCATGGCCCGGTCGCGTCGATCTTGCGCAGCTCCGAGCGCGCGGACGGCACGGCACGAAAGTATCCCGCGATCATCTGCCGAAACGCGTCGATCCCGCGCCCAACATCGGTCAGTGAGTCGCCAGCCACGCTCATCCAGACCACGTCGCTCGCGACCACGCTCATCATGGCGTCCAGATCCTTGGCATTGAACGCCGCCACGTACTTTCGGACCACCGAGATCGGCGTGATGTCGCGCGGGCGGTCCACCGCTCCCTGCGCGCCCGCGGCGGCGGTGTGGCCGAAAAGGAAGATTACAAGCAGAATGAGGCGGCCTCGCTCGAGACCATCCAAGAGGCATCGTACGTAACTCATCGCTCCGCCATAGGCCTTGATCCGCGCGTATGCCTCAGACTTTGCCACGGTGTCCCATGCACCCCATGTAAATGGTCATCCAGATTTGGCTCGCCCAGACCGACACAAGTTATCCAAAAAAGCAGGGGTAGACGGCAGTCGCGCGCGACGACAGTCGCCTTCACCAGCGGACACGCCGCCAGTGCTCGTACGGCGCGACAAACCCGGTGACGGCGCCGACTCCAGCCCCAGCGATGACACCGACCCACTGCTTCTGCTTGCCTATGGAGGCCACGCTCCCCACCAGCGCGCCGAACGCTGCCTGCTGCAGGGAGCTCCGTCCGCGAGATGCACCACGGCTGATGGCCACCGCGCGAACGGACGCGCGCGAGATTCGAACCGTATCCGAGCTCGCGAGACGTAGTGTGAGTTGGTCCGAACTTGTGGCAATCGTGGTGCCAATGAGCGATGTCGTTCGCGCGGAAAACAGCCACGGGCGTAGCGAATCGCGGAGCGTGACGAGCACGCGCGCGCCTATCGGAATGGACTCGGACTGCTGCGCGACGACGGGCGGTGCTGCCGCAAACGCTACGACCAGAAGCCACATGTGCGGCCAATTCTTCAATCTGTACATGTTCTCCGCGAGCGAGCGTGGCGGATGGCTTCCGTCTGACTGGAAAGGGGGGCGGCTGCACGGCGACCGACTAATGGCCGTAATGTTCACAATACCTCGGTCGCCATGGCTGCAGCAACCCGGGTTACACTTGGCGCGGCCCCGGACTTGGACCTGCCGTTCGGCCCTTGCGGATGGCCGGGTACCAGGCCAGCCACATCTCGACCGCGAGGAGCGGCACAACCCACGATGCCCATTCGCGCGTCGCGTCGCGTAAGTCTGGATTTGTAACGTAAAAGAACAGGAGGTCCTGCCAGTCGTACATCAGCCGCAACCATACGAGCACGAGCGCCATCGTGTAGCTGCGAATCATGAATTCGCGATGGGCAGCGAAGTTCTTCGCCACGGCCAACCGCCACGCCGCCAGCGTGAAGAACAGCCACAGCAGTCCCGTGAGTGCGATGGAAAGCCTCGAGCCTTCATACTCGCCGACAATCGCCCCGAGGTATATCGCCAAGACGGCTGCACCGGACGCACCAATGACGTAGCACTTGCCGATCGCCCGATGCCACTGCGGTGCTCGTCGTCGCAGGGGTGCGATGAACTGCAATGGCGCGCCGAGGACGACGGGTAGGGCGAATAGCAGGTGCGAGACGTACCACACCTGCTTGTTGAACAGGGCAGGCCCAAGTCGATCCGGGACTACAAACCGGTAGTGGACCGCTCGGTAGAGGTAGTACAGGCTCAGCGCAGTGACCGCAACGAGCACACCGTACTGCCGCACCCATCGAAACGGTCGACTCATCATGGGTATGGGATCTTGTGCCGATGCGATTGGCGTGAGGTCTGACCACACTGGGTTTTGTTGCAGCTTCGGCAGACAAATGGCTCTCCTGCTCAGAATACGTCGGCCGCAGCGCCAGCAGCAACCCGGGGTTGAATTCGCCCGCCCTACGGCACAACTTCTACCGTCACCGACCGAACCATCGCGGTGTCGTTGCTCACAACGTGGGCAATCCGTAGGACGCGAACCTCAACGTCCGATTGACCGACGCGCTCCGCGAGCCACAGCCCATTTGGAAGCGGACGTACGACGCCCCTTGGGCGGAACGGGCCGAACAGCGGTGTCACGCCTGGGATGTTTGTCCCGGCTGAATCCAGACCGCTCACGCGAATCACGTGGAGTGGCGCAATCGTGTCTCCGAGACGCACCCGCAGCCGGCTCGGCACTACATGGACCACGCGGACCGGTTGATTCTGGATTTCCACCGCCGCAACGGCGCCCATGGATGCGACCCAAGCGTCGGGATGGAATCCAGCGGCCGCGGCCTGTTCACTGATGTTGATGGTGGTTGATCCAGCATCGGCGATAAACGGCGGCGCGGTGCGGGCACACGCTGCGGCGTAGAGCGCCAGACCACACATCGCCCCGCGCAGGATACGCGTCACCAGACAACTCGCTTCTCGGGTGGAACTAGCATCTAACGGAACCGCGCCGACTGCAACGCGACCACACGAAACCTTCTCCTACTCACGTACAACGGGTCGCATTGGCCGCCGCGACGATTGGTAGGATGAACTAGCGACGAAATGTGATCAGCGCCGCTCCTTCACGGACGTCATACTGCAACACCTCACGACTTGTTGCGCTGATCCAGAATGTGGTACTACCGGTCGGCGTGCTCGCAACGACACGCCAGGCATCCGTGCCGCGCACCGTGTCGCGGGCGACGACGCGCAGGCGGATCACCTGAAACCCCAAGTTGGATGGCGGCGCATAGTATGCATTCACGTCGGCCGTCGCTCCCACTTGCATCTGCATACTGGCGGCGATCACCTCGAGTGAGGCAGACGAGTGGTACGGCGTCGGGGCACTGATGCCACGCCGACTGGTCTCGCGTCCGGCGACTATCGTACGAACGTCTACACGACCCTTCCCAAAGGTGATGCGCACTGCGGTGTCAGAAATAACCCGCACTTCGCGCCACGGTTGCACCGACATGGTGTCGAGCCAAAGCGAATCCGTGGTGCTCGATCCATCGGCGGCGCTCTGCCACACGTAGGCCTGCTGCAACTCGCCTCCGCGATAGGCGCGCGCCGTGATCCCACGACCGATGATCGTGGTGCCGTAGCGTGCCACGAGTGTGTCCGTGCGCGTAGGTAGGCGCACCTCACGCGATACCTGAGCCGTTGCAGCGGGCGCAGCAGCTGCGAGGATGAGCAGAAGAGAGACAATCGAACGCTGGCGAATCATGTATTTGAGGTTCGTGTTCAGCGTATCGCTTAAGTAGCTGGCAAACCGACGCAGACTAGCGCGACCCACGTTCACTGCAGGACCTCGCATTCCGGCAAGCGAAGCTGCAGTGCCGCTTGCGCTCCATGTCGCGTCAGTGTGACGTCAAGCCCGTGGCCTTTCGCTGTGTCGACGTCGATGGACGCCCGACACGCTGCGGCGACCTGCTGGAGTGTCGCTGATGGACGCACATCGGCCGGGAGCCACACCGTGCTGAGCTCTAGCCTCGTGAACCCACCAGCCGCTTGCAAGCTGCCGCGTCGCGACGCCGGCCAGTCGACCGGCGCAGATGGTGATGCCGGGCGCACCGCGTGTGACGGGTGTGGGCGTTGCGGTTGGGCCGTCGTTACAGGCAGCGAATGCACAGCAGGACGCGATGGCTAAGCCACGTGCCAGCCGTTCCATGGCCGGGCGCGTTGTGCGGCCGCTCGGTGTGCGTGACGATCGCTTGGGCATCAACGTTCCAACCGCCGCGACGAAGCCACGGTCTCGTGTACGTCGAGGGTTACGAGTTCGAGGGAGGGTATCGCTCGGGAACATTCAACGGGAGGCTGTGTTGGTCGCCGCCGAATCCATAATTATACAGAATAGAACCAGTCGCCTGATTCTATAGCTGCGCACCACTGCGCCGCCAGCGCCATACGTCACCGCAATCCGGGCGTATCGTCCTCCCCTCCCAGACGAAGCGGCCGAGGTATCTCCAGTCAAACCAACGACTTGCGATTCCACGTCGCCGTCCCAGTCCGCACCACGCCCTCCGAGATTGCTGCACAACGCCGATTTTCGGCCGAGCACTCCCAGCAGGCTTGGTCGCCCCTACGCGCGCAGGGTAACGCCCTGTAATCCGCGCAGAGTGCCACCGAATGCGGTGACAGTGCATTCGTCGCCGAGCCTCCGCGGCTGCCGATCACTGGCAGGTCTTGTCGCCTTCGGCCCAGATCTTTCGATTCCTGAGACGTGTGTGCTTCGGTTCGATGGCCCGGCCATCTGACGCGGGGCACTTGGCAACGGTGGTCCCGAGGTGATTCTTGGTGAGCCGTGATGTCTACGCTGGTCTCTGCCGCTGGGCGATCCAGGTCTCCAACACCGCTTTCATGTCATCGCTGTCGGAATCGTTGTACGCGCGACTCAGTCCACTGCTCGATCAGGCGCTGGATCTTCCGCCGGAGGACCGAACCCGATGGCTGAATGACTTGCAGCGTGAAAGCGCGACGGTCGTGCAGGCCCTCGGCGAGATTCTCCGGTCTGGCGATACCTGGAAGGGCGCTGGTTCCGCGCCCCTCGCCGCGATGCCTTCACTGGCAGCGATGCTCGAACGCGAACCGTCGCTGGCCGGGATGCGGATTGGCGCCTGGATGCTCGATCGGCCCATCGGGCACGGCGGCATGGGGAGTGTGTGGCTCGCAACACGGGCAGATGGCAGCTTTGAAGGATCGGCCGCGGTCAAGCTCCTCAACCTGTCGCTGATCGGGCGCTCGGGGATCGAGCGCTTCCGTCGCGAAGGGACGGCCCTCGCTCGACTTGCACACGTGAATGTTGCGCGTCTGCTCGATGCGGGAGTGAGCGATCAGCGTCAGCCATTCCTCGTGCTCGAATACATCGACGGCGAACCGATCGATGCGTACGCCACGCGCACAACCGTTACTATCGCGCAGCGCGTACAGCTTATGCTGCAGGTCCTCTCCGCAGTCGGACATGCGCATGCGAACCTGATCGTGCATCGCGACCTGAAACCGTCGAACGTGTTGGTCACGCGAGATGGTACGGTGAAGTTGCTCGACTTCGGGATCGCGCGCCTCATCGCCAGCGAAGGGAACATCGCTGACGTGACGGAGCAGGGGCATCAAGCGTTGACACCGGCGTTTGCATCGCCCGAACAGTTCCGTGGCGAGGCGATTGGCCCGGCATCCGACATCTACAGCGCCGGTGTCATGCTGTATCTGCTGCTCACGAATCGTCATCCAACCGCTCGCGGCGCATCCACCAGAGCGGAGTACGCACAGGGCGCGTTGCAACAGGAACCCGCGCTCACGGAACTCGGCGACCTTGATGCCATCCTGCGAAAGGCGCTGCGCAAGGTGCCTGGGGAACGCTACGAGACCGCTGCGGCGATGGCAGACGACTTGCGCCGTTGGCTCAATCATGAGCCGGTGTCCGCCCGCCCAGATGCCTTGGGATACCGCGCCGCGAAGTTCGCGAGGCGTTATCGGGTGGGACTTGCGGTCGCCGCCGTGGTGGGCGCTGCACTGGTCACCGCGACGGTCGTGTCCTATCGCCAGCGGTCGGAGGCGGAGCGGCAACGGCGCGTGGCCGAGCGAAATTTTCGCGCGCAGGAGGGTTTCCTCGCGGCGGCGCAGGTGCTTGCCAGTGACACGCCTGGAGTGGACGGCAAGCCGCTCGATGCGCGCGGACGCCTGATGCACGCAGTGGACGTGATCGAGCAACAGTTCGGCTCCGAACCCCGCACTGCTGCGCTCGTAATGACGGACCTTGCGGGACAACTATTCGAAAACGGCGACGTTGGTGGCTCTCTTGCACTGCTCGCCCGGTCCCGTGCCATCGCTTACACGGCGGGCGAACTCGACATCGCGGCGTCGATTTCGTGCACGCGCGCTGAAAATTTCATGCGTACGCGAGCGATCGACTCGGCGCGGGCCGCCATTGCAGAAGGTCGCGCAGCGCTGGCGCGGATCGGGCCGAAGGCGAATGCGCACCTCTGCTTGCAGGCAGAAGGCGATCTGGCGGCGGTGGACAATGACTACGAACGCGCCATCGCACTCTTGAAAGAGGCCGTAGTCGTATTTGACGACGGGGAGCGCAGCGAGGGCGCGTCGAAGCGATCGCTCAATCGACTCGCCATCCTCAACAGTCTCGGTCTCATCGTTCAGAAGGCTGGTCGCCCGAGGGAGGCACTGGCGGTGCAGCGCAGTGTTGTCGCCGAGGCCGAATCGATGGGGTATCTGGGCACGCCGATTGTACCGAACGTCGCCGCAGCAATGTCCCGGATGTACTTCGACCTCGGGGAGATGCGGGAGGCCGTTGCCAGCTATCGTGCGATCGTACTGCGCGCGGAACGCAAGAACGGCGCTGCACCGGTGGCGCCGTATCTCGCCCACGTGTATGGACAGGTTCTGCTGCGAGCAGGCCTGACGGACTCGGCGAGCCAGTGGATCGCGCTCGCCGCCCAAGGTCCTCTCGGGGAGAATGCGAAGGTCACCAACGACGTAAACGCCGCATGGGCCGCGCTCGAAAGTGGTCGCGTCCAGGATGCCAGCCTCCTCGCATCACGCGCCGAAGTGCTGTATCCGTGGCACTGGCTCACACGCGAATGGGTGCGCCTGCGCATCGCCCGACAAACCGGCGATTCCCTGCAACCAGTGAAGCGCCTCGCCGTCGCTATCGACTCGCTCTGGCCCGATGCGTCCATTCCGCGGGCGTTCTTCATCTTCCCGATGCTAACGCTCGGCGAGTGGCGATTCATCGACGGTGACCTGCAAGGTGCCGACGCCGCGGCATCACGCGTGCGGACGCTGGCGATAGTGGACTCGCTGGCATCGACGCGCAGCGCCATCGTGGGCCACGCGGACTTCTTGCATGCGCGCGTACAACGCGCTCAGGGCGCGCAGGCTGACGCGATGCGTACTGCGGAGCGGGCGGTGACGGCGTTGACCAATGGCTACGGCCCGACGCACCCAGTGACGGCTGCGGCGCGCACGTTCCTGGGGCGCTGAGTGGCGCTAAGGTTTCCAGCTTGATTGCCTTGTCACGTACCGGAGCGGAGCTGCGACCACACGGCGAGCAGGTTGCAAACTAGAAGCGCAGGCCGACCACGAGCGGCACGTACGCAGCCGTGCCGAAATCGCCTCCCGTGCCAAAGTCAGTCAGAGCCAGGTGTGGCGCGATCTCGACGAAGTAGTGTCGAGCGGCCACGCGGCGCTCCATGCCCGCACCAACGCGCAACCCAATAGTCGATCCATACGGATTGCGCCTTCCCGGTATTGTCAGGCTCTGCAGCGCGACGCCAGTGATGAAGTAGGGCGCAAATCCCTCGCGGGGACGACGACCGAAAACGGCGGATGCCAGGAAACTCGTCGCCGTGAGTGAACCTGGGTCCGAGTTCGCAAATCCCGGTTTCGATCCGCGGGACAGTAGCCACGCCGCTTCGAACTCGAGGCGCAGTCGGACGTGCCGTGTGTCTGGATCACCGAACGCGACACCAGCGCGCACGGCTGGACCGATCGTCCGGAACTTCGCGTAGTCTCCGGCGGGCAACGTGAGGCCGAGCCCCACTGATCGCTCAACGGGCTGTGCGCGCAGGTTCATGCAAACAAGGAGCGCTGCGCTAGCGAGCACACTTGCTCGACGTCGGAGGCAGTTTGAGGCAGGCATCAGATACCGAGCGAAGTGGCCTGCCGAGTCAGGTGGCTGCTGCAGCGCGACGCTGAGCACAGCGCATTGCCCGTAACCCGCGTGCGTGCGCCCCGGCCTGACCGCTAGCCATCGCCTGTCGCGCTGAATCATGGAATCGGCGGGTCGAGGAGAATAAGGTCAAATGTGTTCGAACTGCCCCCTCCCGGCGGCACATTTCGCACGCGAACGCGGTAGGTGCGTCTCCGGTCACGCGCATACTGTCTCACATCGCCGTGGGAGTCCCGCGTGTGCAGCAGGCGCTGTCCGCCGCGAACTCCGCAGACAACTGCGACGGCGCCAGTCGCAATCCAGAAAGCAAAAGTATTCCGGCTGATAGCAAACACTTCGTCGTCGGAGGCTAGTAGGCGTTCGCCGACAAGCAGCACGAGCGCAAGCGCACAGCTACTTGCCACAACAAGCACGAACGCGCCGGATGTCCACGCCACCAGGATCTACTCAGGCACCCCGCCGAAGAGCAGGCCGGACACCAGCACGTTGGTGTCCACGACCACTCTCATTTGCCGCGCCGCACCTTCGTCACCGCCTTCGTCACATCCCGTCGTGTGAGCCCGGCCTTCCTGGCGGCCCGACGCGCCGTGGCCGTCAGGGCGGCAAACTCCGACAGCGCTGGGGGCTCGAGCACCTTGAGGATGACCACGTCCCGGTCGCCGACCACGACGAACTGAGCGCCGGTCTTGAGCCCAAGCCGGGCGCGAATCTCTTCAGGGATGACGACCTGTCCTTTGGACGACAGGGTCGTGGTGGCAGCGTCGGCCATACGGGCTCGGGGAGTGAATCTTACGAGTAAGACGCACCCGACCACCTGCTGGCGTCAAGCGGAACTGGGGCGGAAACCGCGAACGAAACTGGGTTAGCCCGCGATCGGTTTGCGCCGTAGCGTCGGCAACGCGCCACTCGCCGCCTTCCGCGGCCGGCCGCCTTTTGCACCATTGACCCGTGCGGCCGCCGCCTTGGCGGGCGAGGTGGCGTGCCCGGCGAGCGATGCGAGATATCGCCGCCGCTCCGCCGGATCAACCGCCGCCAGCAACAACCCGGCGACGCTCATGTCCACGTCTATGGCATTCCACCGCAGCGTGCTGCCCGACGCATTCGTTTCTACTTGCGCGAGTTGCGCCGGCGTTGCACGGCGCAATGCTGGTATGCCGGCAATCGGGAAAGCAAACAGCACACCGCTCGAGAGCTCCAGCACGACTCGTCCCTTCGCCCGATCAAACCGGACGGCACGCGCCCGGTGGCCGCGCTTGCGAGCTGCCTGCTCCGCCACACGGGCGGGCGGAATTTGCTGCAGGATTTCTGCATCACTCAGTCGTCGAATCGCCATGATAGGTCCTCCAGGCGTGTAGGAGCAGGTCCGCGTTCGACTCTACCAGTCGAACGGCCGCGATGACATCCGCATCGCGCATGCGGTAGACGGTGCGCACCACGACGCCGGCCCGCCCGTCCGGCAGCAAGAGTACGACCTCAGCGCCACCGCGCGTCACGTGGACGTGCGGTGGCGGATGCTCCCGCGGTGGGAGCAGGATGCGGACACGGAACCCCGCGACCACCAGCACGGTAGTCATCGTCTGGATACACGAAACCCAGCGGCTGGGTTTCACCAGTCTCTGGTGCTCGGGGCGCGACGAGCGGAGCGGTCTAACGAGACAGGGCGTAAGCCGATGCAGGGTACCGACCGAACTCTTGCTTACTGGGCGCTACGTCCGCGGTAGATGTGCGCGCCTACGGTACGTTGCGACACTGCGATGGCGCAACCGGCATCGGCACGAGTCTCGTCGTGTCGGTGCGCGAGATCGGCATCGGCATATTGTCGGCATCGCCGGCCTGCGCCACGGGCATGGTGCAGGCAGGCCGAGGATCGACGGCGGAGGCTGTCCACACCAGCGGGGCAAAAGACTCGGTCCGCGCTATCCGGCAGTGCGACGGCACGATCGGCATGCGGTCCATCCTTGCCGAGTCGCTGCGTGCTATTGGCATCGGCGCGCTTTCGACTGATGCGGCGCCTGCCGTTGGCATGGCGCACACGGGGAGAAGATCCACCGCAGCCGGGCTCTGCGGCTTCGACCGCTCATTTCGCGCTGCGGGTTCCGGCTGCTCAAATGTCCAGTGCAGCGCCGGCGCCCGTGACAGCACCTCGCTGCGCTGCGCGCGAGCGGGAGCCACGATGATCACGGACAGCACGAGCGCAAAAACCCGAACGGTCGGTTGCAACATGACTCACCTCACATGAATGGTTGGGATCGGCCTAACGAAACTGCGTTAGCCTGAACCGACAATCGGGGTA
The DNA here is from genome assembly GCA_963740355.1 of uncultured Gemmatimonadaceae bacterium. Lineage (GTDB taxonomy): Bacteria > Gemmatimonadota > Gemmatimonadetes > Gemmatimonadales > Gemmatimonadaceae > JACMLX01. Next base: position 725,281 of record CAVUDW010000003.1, on the reverse strand, counting down.
GACCGTCGGCCAACCCACGGTGCACCTGCTGGCGTGCCTTGCCACCAAAAGGGGCGTGCTCAAACTCTCTGCACGCTACCAGCACGGTCTTGACGCGACTCGTAAATGAACCACGCGACTGCGAGGAGCAGCAGTGGCGTGAGCGAGCGCCCGAACCATCGCGGTGCGACCGGTCCACCGAATGCCGTACCAAACTTCGCCGCGCAGACGATCATGTACACGCCAAACGCCACGGAAGTACGTCGGCGCGCAACGCCTCCCGCACCGAGCAAAAAGACAAGCCCTGCACCCCCGAACCCGATAAGCATAGTCCAGCCAATCATCGCAGGCCGGACGATCGCGACGGCGCCGAACGTCAACAGCGAGAGCCGCAACGATCGCGACGGTGCTCGCCTTGGAATACGATGGCATGTGACGCACCTCTAGGTTCGGGCCAACGTAACGGGGTTCTGCTGCAATGCGGCTTTCTGATCCTAATCCTGCTCAACAATGGCCGGCCGCATTGGCAGCAGCAACCCGGGTAAGACGCGGACTGCCCACGTCTGGGGGCAGGGCCACCGTCAGCGTGCCTTGCGATGGTGCATCGCCAGTTGACCGTGCCAGAGTGAACACCACGTTTGCCATCCAGCTACGCCGCGGTAGTTGCGGGAGGCAAGTCGCGCGACAGGCCGTGGCGAATCGCGCCATACACGCACACGGTCGCAATGGCCCAAAGCAGACCGTTGGCAAACAGCACCGCATACTGCATCGGACCTGACATCGTCGGACGGGCCAGGTACCGCAAGGGCCAGTTCAAGACGTCCACGGCGGTCATGAGGAATGACACCAGTCGTGGCGGCGCGACTGGCCCGCCATCGAATCCCTGCATCACTGCACCGAAGGTCACGATCGTCAAGCCGACGTTGATCAGCACATGCGCGATCGCAAAGCCCACCAGGTACAGCGCCAACTTTCGCACCTATGCCTCCGGGGCGTCTAGCCCTTAATTGCACAGAATAGAACCTATTGCCTGATTCTACAGCTTCGTATCACTGCGCCGCCAGCGTTATACGTCACCGAAATCCGGGCGTATCAAACTCTCCCCGGGCGAAACGCCGGCGTATCTCCAGACAAACCAACAACTTGCGATTTCGCGTCGGATTGCCTGGCCGCACCAGGCCGTCCGAGAATGCTGCATAACGCCAATTTCCGGCCGAGCATTCCCAGCAGGCTTGGTCGCCCCTGCGCGCGCGCACGGATCCGCGCCAGCCCGTACCCGTGCAGAGTCCCACCGACGCGCCCCCCGTCGTACCTTCCACCCATGCCCCCACCACTCGGCAGAGTTCTCCGCAACCGCACCATTCTCCTGACGGCCAGCCTCGCGCTCGTTGCCGCCTGCGGTAACTCGTTCGACAAGTCGCAGGTCCCCTCGATCACCGTCACCCCCGTGATCGCACTGCCGCTGGTGCGCATCGCGTGGACGCCCGAGGGCGCGGCGCTGGTGCGCGTCTACAAGGGGACCCAGGCGGGATCGGGCTACGGCGACGCGCTCGTCTGGTCGATTGCCGCCAGTGGCAAGAACAGCCTCCAGTCAGGCGTCGAATACGGCACCACCATTCCCGTCGGCGGCGTCACCGACGTGGCAGCCAAGCCGCTCACGCCTGGCCAGCCCTACACGGTCGAGATCACCCGCGCCGATCCACGTGGCACCGGTGACGGGTTCACCAATACCAGCAACCGCTACGTCGGCACCAAGACCTTCACACTCGCCGCCACGCTCCCAGCACCGTGAGGCTGGGCCTTTCGGCACCACGCCGAATCCAGATGGCGCGTGTCGACGTAGAGGTTTGAGATAGAGGTTTGAGAAAAGCAGCGCCTCCCTGTCGTCTATCCATCGGAGTCGAGACCAAAGGCGCCGCGGTCGGCGGTCACGGCTCCACGCACATACGACAGGCTCGACGATGAGTCTGAAATACCACGCGTCACTCTGAGGTGCGCGCGGTACCTGAACGGTCCGGAGCCCCCATTCTCCGGGCCGTTCGTCGTATGCGCCAACCTCGCGACCAAGGCGCACCGGTCAATCGGCCGGTTGGACCCACGGCACCAGAGCGGCGAGTTTAACCCCTACGCTTGCCGCCCCCGCTTCCTTCGCCACACCGCCGACGATGCCGCACGCCGCTACCGCCAGCCAGATCGCCCGACGCGAACGGATGATCGCATCACCGCGCTTCGATGGACGCGTCTTCCGCAACACGAACAACGCCTCCGCAGGCCTCAAGCCTGGCACCGCACTGCCGACGATGAAGGAGTACATCTGCGGCGGCGAACGCCGCGTGCCCGGTGCTCCCATCCCGCTCGAGGACCCGCGCGCGACCTGGCGCACGGCGCCAGAGACGGGCCTGCGCACGACCTGGCTGGGACACTCGACGATGCTGTTCGAGATCGACGGCGCGCGCATCCTCACCGATCCGGTCTGGACCAACCGCGCATCACCAGTGCCGTTCGCCGGACCGAAGCGCTTCCACGCGCCACCAGTCCCGCTCTCTGCACTCCCTGACATCGACGCGGTCCTGATCTCGCACGACCACTACGATCACCTCGATCGCGCGGCCATCCGCACGCTCAACAAGCGCGGCGTGCGCTTCATCACCTCGCTCGGCGTCGGCACACACCTCGAAGCCTGGGGCGTGCCGGCGGATAGCATCACGGAGCTGGATTGGTGGGAAACGGTGTGGCTCGAGCCGAGCGGTGTCGTGATCACGGCAACACCCTCGCAACACTTCTCGGGACGCACCCTGCTCGATCGCAATGCGACCGCGTGGTCCTCATTCCACCTGCAAGGCTCGCGTCACTCGGTCTTCCACGGCGCCGACACGGGACTCACGCCGGAATACCTCGAGATCGCGAAACGCTTCCCGAAGTTCGACCTCGTGCTGCTGGAGATCGGTGCCTATCACCCTGCCTGGGGCGACATTCACCTCGGACCGGAACACGCCCTCGAAGCCCGCACCATGCTCGGCAGCGGCATCCTGCATCCGATTCACTGGGGCACGTTCAACCTCGCCATGCACGCGTGGGACCAACCGATCGAGACGTTGGCGCAGCTCGCTCCCACGAAAGGGATCCAGTTGCTGACGCCAAAACTCGGCCAGCCGGTCGAACCATTACGTGTTGATTATCTCACGCCATGGTGGCGCGAAGTGGTTGCCGAGGAAAAGTCCGCGGGCAAGAATGATGCTGTGCCGGAGACGTCGGACGACGACTCGGCGGTGAGCTGGCCAGTCGACTGACACACCACGACTGACCGACTCCCGCGCGGCAGCCACGACTTCCGCTCGGGGGAATGATGGCTGAGTCAACGGAGTCCGCCGCGCTCACTCCCGGTGCGCCATCCGACATCCTGATGGCGCTGTACATGGGTGACCGCGACAAGGCCAAATCACTCGCCGCCGGCGCACCGCTCACACTGCCAGAGCTGGCGGCGTTCGGGGACCTCGGGCACATCACCGAGCGCCTGTCGCGCCAATCAGAAGACATACAGGTCTACAGCCCCGATGGCTGGACGGCATTGCATCTGGCGGGCTACTTCGGATACGCTAGTGTCGTCGTGCGACTGCTGCGCTCCGGAGCCAGCCACTCCGCGCGATCACACAACGCGCAAGGCAACACTCCGCTCCATGCCTCACTGGCCGGTCGCGGCGAAATGTCCGTGATCACCGCGCTGCTGGCGGCAGGGAGCGATCCGTCGTCGGCCGATGCGCAAGGCTACACGCCGATGCACCTCTCGGCATCGCGCGGTGACCAGGCCGCGTCGGAGTTGTTGTTGGCCTGCGGCGCGAGGACGGATGTACGCACACCGGACGGGAAGACACCTGCCGACATCGCCCGCGAGCGGGGGCATGTCGATCTCGCGGAGTGGTTGGCGCGACACTGATGCCGTTCTGCCGCTTGGAACGAGTCGCGTCACGCTCGCTGCGTCGCCTTGTCGTGGCTGCGATCACGGTGCTGGTTGGTCTGGTGCCCATCGGTGCGCCGTCATGCCTGCAAGCGCAGCAGTGGCGCGACGATGCCGCCCACCTCGGCACGACGACGCGTGTGCTGCTGGTCGGGACACGCCCGGAGGATGAAGACAATGCGCTGATCGCGTGGCTCAGGGGCGGACGCCATGTCGAGACCGCCTTTCTTTCGCTCACTCGCGGTGAGGCTGGCCGAAATGTCGCCGGCGCTGAACGCAACGCGCCCCTGGCCGTGGTGCGTACGGCAGAACTCCTGGCAGAACGCCAGCGCGACGGCGCGCATCAGTTCTTCACGCGTGCATTCGACCTCGGCAACAGCAACAGCGATTCGTTGGCTGCGCGCGCGTGGCCGCGCGACTCGCTGCTGATCGACATGGTCTCGATCATCCGCGCATTCCGGCCACAGGTGGTGATCGCGTTGGTGTCGGCCGACAGTGAGACGGACGCGGCGCGTCGCTACACCGCGCGGCTCCTGGCAATCGCGTACAAGGTCGCTGCAGATACCAGTATCCTGCAGCCGCGCACGACGGGCCGACTGCCAGCGTGGCCAGTGTCGCGCCTGTTCACACTCGTCACCAGCGCCGGTGACACGGCGAATGGCTCACGAGCGCGCCTGGTGCGAATCAACATCGGCGAGTACGATCGCAGCGCGAAGCAGACATACGCTGAACTGGGCGCAGAGCTCCGACGTCTCCAGCGCACACAGGGCGTGGGCCCAGTCCCGGCGCTCGGCGAAATGCAGCGCGTGCTGCGACTCGATAGCGCGCGGGTCGGTGGCGATGGATCACTGCTCGGCACGCTCGACACCACCTTCGCCCGACACCGCGCGATCGTGAAGCCGGAGTTCCTTGCGGGGTTCGATTCGTTGCGTGCAGCCATTGCCGGACTCACCAAAGAATCTGCGAGACTGCCTGCCGACACGCTTGCCGCACGGTTGGCCGCGGTCGCGCGCCTCAGCATCGCCAATCGACTGGAGCTCGACTGTCCCGACCTGTCCGGGGTGCCGAGTTGTGATGGTGGTGCGGGCGACCTCGCGGTGGCCTTGAACACACTGCGCGAACGCGCCACGGCGCTGATGATGGACGCCGCAGGTATCGTGATCGATGCCAATGCCGAACGAGAGATGGTGGCCGCCGGTGATTCCGTCAGTGTCGCGCTGACGGTGTTCAACGGCGGTGGCCTTCCGATTGGGCTGCGCCGGCTGGCCTCGTCGGTACAGGGTCGGCTGTCAATCGTGTTCGCCGACAGCATGGTGATGCTGCAGCCAGGCAGCACGACTCGCTTCACGACGCAGCTGCGGTTTCTTTCGCCATCGTATCACTGGTGGCAGATCAACGGACTGGTGGAAGGCACGCTGCTGCAGAAGCACCCGATCACGCGCGGCAATTCGGTCGCGAGTCAGCTGGTGATGGGGGAAGACCGCATCGCGGCCAGTCGTCTCGAGGCGACCATGTCGCTCGCAGGGGTGGAAGTACCCGTCATCGTGCAGCCGATCGTCACGCGAACTGCGACAATGCTGCGTGGTGATGCGAGGCGTCCCGTATTCGGCGTGCCCGAGACATCGTTGCTCTTCGAGCGCGGTGCTGAGTACGAGCGAGCAGGGATGACCGTGGACCGACTCTTCCGCGTCTACGTCTCGAATGCGCGATCGACGGCCGACACCGTCGCGGTCTCGCTGCAACTACCTGTCGGCCTTGTCGCAGATTCGGTGTCGAAGACAGTCCCGCTGCCGCCGTTCAGCGCGCGCAACGTCTTCTTTCGCCTGCGTGGCGCTGTGCCGATGGGCACCCATGCCATTGCCGCCAGCGCGAGGAGTGTGGCCGCACTTCCAGTGCTGCCGGCTGGCGCACTGGCGGCAGCGCAACGGGAATTCACGCTCGGCGCCGTGGTGAACGAGTACCCACACATCCCGTCGCAACACTTCGTGCGGTTCGCGCGCGACCGCGTCGAGAGTGTGAACCTGCGGTTCCCGGCGCGTTTTCGCGTGGCGTACATCCGCGGCACGGAAGACCTGCGACCGGCATTTCAACAGCTTCGCCTTAGCGTGCAGTCGTTGGACCTTGCCCTGGTGCCAGTGGCGGATCTCACGAATGTCACGGCGGTCCTGATCGGCGCCGGCGCCCTGCGCAGCGAGTCGTCGCTGCTGGCAGTGCCCGCACTGCGGGCGTTCATGCAGCGCGGCGGTGTGGTGGTCGTGTTGCCAGGCGGCGCGGAGCTTTCGCGAATCCCGTTGTTCCCGTTCGGAGTCGCGATGCGCGAGGCAGCTGGCGGAGAGGAAGCTCGTGGTGCCGAGTTCCAGTTGGCCGATCCCGGCTCACCACTGTTCACACGTCCCAATATCGTCACCGCCACCGATCTCGAGTCGTGGGGTGGCGATCGAAACTGCAGCCTGTCGAGCATGATCTACCAGGGTTGGAAGATCCCGCTCGTCGCAGCTGACGACTCGCGTCGGAGTGTCCAGCCCTCGGTGCTGATCGCACCGGTCGGGAAGGGCACGATCATGGTGACCTCGCTCTGCCTCGCGCAGCAACTGGAAGGCGCGCAGGCCGGTGCGGCGAAGTTGCTGGTGAACATGCTGAGCTATCCGCGCGCGGTACCCTGAGCGGTAATCACGGTGTCAGCGGAATCGATAGCAGCACCGGTGCCGTCAGCACTGTCCCTGCGACCCGCACGCCGCGATCATCAAACTTCTCCCACTGGCTGTTCGCCACGTAGACATAGCTCCGTCCGACGATGACACCGATCGTCGGCTCGTCCGCGACCAGAAAATTCCGGTCGATGACCTCCTGTCGCACGACGCGCGTGTGGCTTGCATCCAGCCGAAACCGCACCACACGCGCCGGCGACACACCATTCTGTATCCCGATCAGCGATCCCTCGAACCAGACCAGGCCATCGACGCCGAGCGATGTCGAGGACGGCGCGTCGGCCAGCCGGGTGACTGCACCTGTCGTCACGTCGAGCCGCAACAAGCCGTGGGAATAGTCGGCGACATACACGTGTCGCCCATCAGGATCTGGCGTAACACCTTGCAGTGATCGAAACAGCGGATCACGAAAGGCTTCCAGCACCTGCTTGCCCTTTCGCAGGCGGTAGAGCACTGGCTCGCGTGAGTCGCTGGTGAAGGCGTCGCCCGCTGCACTTACCACAACATCGCCCAGCGTGTGCCCGGCGGCGCTGGGCGGGAGATCCCAGCGTGCCACGATTGCACCGTCACCGATGCGGATCTTCAGCAGCGCCGCAATCGCCGAATCAGCCGGTGTGTATCCCGACATCTGCGGAATGCCGGCCGTGGTCGCCCAGAGATGTACCTGATCCGGATCGACGGCCACCGCGAGGACTGCGCCGACATTCGGTTGCGCCGTCGTCCAGAGCGGATGTGACCCGCGTTCGTCGCTGACGTACACATTCCGATTTCGCACACTGCCGACGAAGAAGCGATCGGTCCGCGCGTTGTACGCTACACCTTCCGGCCAGGTCGTCGAATCGCGCAGCGTGCGACGGACCGTGCTGTTGTCGATCGGCGAAGCGTTGGCCACCAGTGCCGCAGCCACGGTCGCGATGCGTGGAGTGCTCGCCCAGGATGCAAGAAATCGATCGTGCTCCAGCAGCCGTGTCATGCCCAGCGCGGCAAACTGTGTCAGCGCGGCTACGACGTCATTGGTATCGCGACGTGCCGCCGCCAGTTGGGCCCGCGTCCAGAGATAGGCTGGCTGCGTCGGCCAGACGGTGGTGGCCGAAATCAGCCGTGCGTGGGCCGTGCTGGTGTCGCCGGCCCGCAACGCCGCGGTGCCTTCGCGCGCCAACTGTCGCGCGCGAGACGCAGAGTCGGACGCATTGCCGAGCGTCTGCGCTCGGAGAGGCGCCCCTGCCATGCAACCGGCGATGGCCCATCCCGTCAGGAGTCGGCCGCGGCACCAATGATCCAGCCTCAACGGCGTGTGCATGACGCCTCCTTGTGTGTGGCCTGCTCCAGGCTCTGGTCTCAATTCATCCCGCGCACTACAATCGGCGCACGTCGCCGCATCCCATCTCGTCCTTCGCCGGGCACTGCCATGGAAATGACCACCAACGCGCTCAACTGGTTCGAGATCCCGGTCACGGATTTCAATCGCGCCAGGATCTTCTACAACGCCATTTTCGACTTCGAGATGCCGGAGATGCAGATGGGGCCAGGCAAGATGGGGATCCTACTGCACGACCGGGAAAAAGGTGTCGGCGGTGCCATCGTCTGGAGCGACGGCTGCGTCCCATCCATGACCGGTACACTGGTCTACCTCTCGGGCGGCAGCAATCTCGCCACCGTGCTCGATCGTGTCGCTGGCGCTGGCGGCGAGGTGCTGACCGGCAAGACCTCGATCGGTGACGGCATGGGATTCATCGGCATGTTTCGCGACACGGAAGGCAACCGGGTTGGGCTGCACTCGATGGGGTGACGCGTGGTGATGCGGCTCGAGATCGCGCACAAGAATCAGGGGCCCTCACGACGTTCGTGAAGGCCCCTGACTTTTTTCGAGCAGGACTGCGTTCAGTTCAGGCGTGCTGTGCCCACGCCGGATCACCCTTCGTGTACGGCACGCAGGGCTGGAACGGGCCCGGCGACTCCTTGTACCGCAGCGCAGTCGTCATGCCGATTTCCGACGTGAAGTAGCCGAGCATCGACAGCTCCTTCATCATGCGGAAGTAGTGCTGCGGCTTGTCCTTGCGCTCCTTCTGGTAATCGAACTGCTCCTTGTCGAGCGCGTTCAGCAGGGCAGTGCGCTGCTCCGGCGTCGCCTTCGCGAACGTCGCGCCGCCATTCGCCTTCTTGCTCGCTTCGTCCAGCGCCACCAACCCATCGCGGAACACCTTCTGGTCTTCCGGCGTGTAGGTGTCGGTGACCATGAGGGCGATGAAGGCTCCCGTCTTGGCCGCCTTGGCACCCTTCGACTTCTGCGTATCCGGCAGGATCGTGTCGGCGACTTCATCCAGCGTTGCGATGTCGTCGGGCGTGAATGCACCCGCGCCCTTCTCGGCCGCAACGGCGCGATCCTGCTTGCTGCAGGCGGCGATCAGCCCAGTGCTGCTGCCAACCAATGCCAGGCCGCCGAGCATGAAGCTGACACGCTTCACCGCCTCGCGGCGATCCATCGTTGACTGTTCCTGCTCTTCCTTGTTCGACGGCATGCTCAATCCTCGTGTTGAAGCGGTGTCCGTGACACCAGGGACGAAATCAGTGGACGGGACCGCATCACAGGTTGTTCTTCTTCAACTCGTTGACGGCGAAATCGGCAGCACGGGCCGTCAGCGCCATGTACGTGAGCGACGGATTGACGCAGGCGGCCGACGTCATGCACGAGCCATCGGTGACGAACACGTTCGGGGCGTCCCACACCTGGTTGTTGCCGTTCAGCACCGACGTCTTCGGATCGCGGCCCATGCGTGCCGTGCCCATTTCGTGGATGCCCATGCCAGGCGAGTAGCCGCCGTCGTACGTGCGGACATTCTTGACGCCACAGGCGGTCAGCATTTCCGCCATGTCGGCCATCATGTCCTTGCGCATCATCGTCTCGTTTTCCTTGATCTCGCAGTCGATGTTGAGCACCGGCATGCCCCACTTGTCCTTCTTCGTGGGGTCGAGCGAGATCTTGTTGTCGTGGTTCGGAAGCATCTCACCGAAGGCGGTGCTGCCAACGCTCCACGGACCGACGGTCGCCGCATTGTCCTTGTAGTCACCACCGATACCCAGCTCGGCGACTGCACGGCCCCACTCACCGCGGCTCGCGCCACCCTGGTAGCCGAAGCCACGCAGGTAGCCACGCTTGTCGTTGCCGATGTTCTGGAAGCGCGGGATGTAGAAGCCGTTCGGCTTGCGGCCGTAGTAGTACTTGTCTTCCATCCCTTCGATGTCGCCGGCGGCGCCGAGGCGGAAGTGATGGTCCATCAGGTTGTGGCCCAGCTCTCCCGAGCTGCTGCCAAGACCACCCGGCCAGATGTCGGTGGCCGAACGCATCAGCAACCAGGTCGAGTTCAGCGTCGAGGCGCAGACGAAGATGATCTTCGCGTTGAAGTCGCGGGTCTTCATGGTCATCGCGTCCATCACGCGAACACCCGAGGCGCGCTTCTTGTCCTTGTCGAAGATGATCTCCGACACGATCTGGTACGGCATCAGCGTCAGGTTGCCCGTCGCCATGGCGGCCGGCAGCGTGGACGACTGCGTCGAGAAGTATGCGCCGTAGATACAGCCGAGTGAGCAGGCGTTGCGCGACTGGCAGGCGCCGCGGCCGTGATGCGGCTGCGTGATGTTTGCAGCGCGACCCGGAATCAGGTGACGCTTGCCACCGAACGCCTTCTTCAGCTGGCCGGAGAGCATTTCCTCGGCGCAGTTGAGTGCGATCGGCGGCATGTAGTTGCCGTCAGGCAGCGACTCGATGCCGTTTCGTGTGCCGGAAATGCCAGCGAACGTTTCGGCATACGTGTACCACGGCTCGATGTCCTTGTAGCGAATCGGCCAATCGACGGCGATGCCATCCTTCGCATTCGCCTCGAAGTCCAGATCGCCGTGACGATAGCTCTGGCGGCCCCACATCAGCGATCGACCACCAACGTGATAACCGCGGTACCAGTCGAAGCGCTTGGTTTCGACGTACGGCGAATCCTTGTCGCTAGCCCACCAGTCGAGATTCTTCTCGTTGAGGGGATAGTCGCGCTTCAGCACTGGGTATTCCGCTTCCATGGCCTTGGTGCGGCCACCTCGATGCGGATACTCCCACGGTGCTTTCTGCGTGTTGGTGTAGTCCTTGATGTGCTCGATGTTCTTGCCGCGCTCGAGCATCAGGACCTTGAGGCCCTTTTCCGTCAGTTCCTTGGCGGCCCAACCGCCCGAGATACCTGACCCGACGACAATCGCATCATACTGCGGCTCTTGCACTACGACCTCCCTGGTCGATGGCATGTGGGACTGCACGACATGAAGCCCGGCACGGTACCGTCCGGGTCAGCCTGACAGGAATATGTCGCCGTGCACAGGCAAGGGGACCCGTCCCGTGCCAACCCCGAAACGTCTCAGGCTGCCTGTTCGCTGACCTGGCGCCGGACCTCGGTCGCCTCGCTGGCCATGGCCAGGAACGCCTCGGCGATGTGCGGGTCGAGTTCGACGCCCGCCAGCTTGCGGATCAGGTCGAGGGCCTTGTCACGCGGCCACGGCTCGTGGTACGGCCGCTTGGAACTGATGGCGTCGTAGATGTCGGACACATGCACGATCCGGCTCGCGAAGTGCGTCTCGCGCGGATAGTTCAGCACCGGGTAGCCGCCCTTGCCATTGAACCAGATGTGGTGCTCGTAGGCGACCGTGGCCGCGAGGCCGTTCCCCAGTCCACGCTGCGTGAGGATGCGGGCACCCTCCACCGGATGCGCCTGAATTATCAGTCGCTCCTCTGGCGTCAGCTTGCCGGGCTTGGTCAGGACCTCGTGGGGCAGCCTGGTCTTGCCGATGTCGTGGAGCAGGGCAGCGGTGCCGATGGCACGGGTGTCGGCGTCCGAAAGTCCGAGTTGATCGCTCAGGCCCATGGACAGCATCGCCACGTTGCAGCAATGCGAGGTGGTGTACTCGTCGTAGTCCTTGATGTCGAGCAGCGGCAGCAGGCACCCCTGCTCGCGACGGATCGTGACTGCGAGTGCGCGCACCACCCCATCGACTTCAGCCATCGGCACCTTCCGCCCCGCCTCGACCTCGGCGTGCAGGTAGCGCACCGCTTCCACCTCGGCGCCAAGCCCGATCAGCCGCAGACCGCTGTCGCCCCCACCGGAGGCGTCGCGGTCGGTCTTCTCGGCGACCTGCACCGAGAGTGGACCGACGCGCATGCCACGGTGCGACCAGGCCGTGCCGGTGCCGGCCGGTTGAGCGAGTCGCTGCCGGATGGCGGTCAGGAGCGTTGATACATCATCGAGTGATGGGGCGGGTTCGACCGCGACCTCCAGTCGCTGGACACCCACCGCCCAGAGCTTTGGGCTCCACTCCCAGCCGCGCATCTCGGTAATGGGTCGAGTGCCGGCGATGACTTCGTTCTCGAGGAACGAGATGCGGAGCGGCCCTGCCGCGAGCACCGTCCGCAGGGTCGAGTGCAGTCGTGTCAGCGCCGTCTTCTGCGACGGATGATCGTCGCTGTAGAGCGCCTGGGCCGAGAACGCCTGGCCAAGCGCGGTGAGGAACGTCATCTCATTCTTCATGTCGCGCGCTCCGCACTGCTGCCGGTATCTCGCACCTGCCACCGTGGGTCGTTCGACACCTTGCTGGCCACGGCGCGCACGCCGCCAGCGGCAGGATCGTCGGCGTACACCTTCGTCAGGACGTGCAACGCGCTCACGGCGGGCTGTGTGGGCTCGGCCAGGCGCAGCTGTCGAAGGATCGGGCTCTTGCGACTCACGATGCCGATCAACCAGTCGCGCACCGCATCGCTGCGGGTGTGCTGCAGTGTGCGAATGGCCCTCGCGCGGACCGGCTCACTCTGGGCCCCGCTGTCGACGAGGGTCATGAGCTGGCGCACCAGCGGTTCCGGCACACCACCGCGCTCGGCGCTGGAATCGGACAACTCCTGCAGCGCCATCACCACCACGCGTTCGTTGTCGTCGCTGAGTGCCCGTGCGAAGGCCGCGGTCCGCGTGTCGTCTTGCATGCGGGCCAGCACGCGCAGTGCCTCGATGCGAACCTGCACCTGGCTGTGCGATTGCAGCGAGATCAGTGCACCCATGCTGTCGCTGCCTTCGCCGGCAGCGGCGGACATGTCGACCAGCAGCGAGAGCACGTTCCGGATCAGGTACCACGGCCCGTCGGTGAGTCGCGCGACGAGTCGAGGTGTGATGGCATCACCGAATTCCGCGAGCCGCTGACGCACGAGCAGGCGCGTGCCCTTGCTGGCGGCGGCGCCGAGGATGTCGAGGAGGGTATCGGCGGCAGTGACGTCGAGTTCATCGAGCAGTGCACGTGCCTGAAGGCGGTCCACCGGTTCGGTGAGCAGCAACTGGCGCACGACGCGATCGCTGAGCAGGGTTGCGCGCAGCTCGAGAGCCGCTGGGAGTTCGCCGGCGGCGGCGATCCACCCCATCATCTCCTTACTCGCACTGCTGGTGACGAGGGCCTCGACGGCAGCGATCGTGTCCTCGCCCACCGTGTCGAGCTCCAGCGCCATCTGCACGAGCCGGGACGACTCGATGGTCGATGCGTCGTGATCGGTGCGGCGGGGGATCGTGCCCCGCGCATTCCGTTCGAAGGTCGCAATCCGGTCGAGCAGCTCCGCATGTTCCGTCGGATTCGGATCATGAAGCGACCAATTGCTGACGAGCTCCCGGGCCGCATCCCGGAACGCGGCGTCGGTGCCGTCATCGCCCCTGTCGTCGGCGACAGTGGCGAGCTTCGACATCAGGCGCACCAGCTGATGCGAGATCTGCTGTTCGCTGGCCTGTGCGGCTGCTTCCAGCCAGGTGACGGCTTCCGTCACGGGCAACACCTGCACGACCTCCGAGACGAACTGCCGTTGCTTCGCCCCCTCGGAAAGTCCCTTGATGATCTGGCTCAACGACGACTCGCCGAGCCGCTCGAGCAGGGTCAGCATCTGCTCGCCGATCAGATCGCGCCCGTCGCGGGTGGTGGCGACGCCATGGTTCGTCAGTTCGAGCAGCGCCACGGCCGTGCGGCGTGCCACGGTCGGATCGTCGATGGTCTTGCGCAGTGTCTCGAGGATCGCGTCGGTGTCGAAGCCGTGATCGCCGGAAGGCGTTTCGTCGAACATCAGCGGCAGGCCGGCGTACTCCTCGGCCATCGCCGCTTCGCGCGACGACTGCTCGTGGCGCTCGGCGAAGATTCCCGGTCACTTCTGCCAGCGTGCGCCAGAGCCCGGCGATGGCCGACTGCGCATCCCGGATGGCGTCGTCGAGAACCAGCAGGTCGTAGGCGGTGCGCGTGATGTGGAAGCCGCCAGTGCTGGGCGGGGCGTCATTCGTGGCCCCGGGCTCCTGCGCCAGCCAGGTCAGCGCACTCGCGCAGGTCGTCGAGCGACACGCCGGCGTCCAGGGCGATCGCGCCGACACCGCGGCGGTGCAGGCGATTGGCCAACTCGCGCGCGACGCCGTTCTTCACTTCCCACACGGTGCCGTCCACGATCAGCTCGTTGCGCGCGATGCCGAGCGACAGCGTCGATCGCTCGCGCAGCACATCGGAAATCGCTGCCATGAGCTGCTCCTCGGCCGCACACACGATCGGGTGTGTGGGGGAGTACGCTCGGCGGCGATTGAGTGTGCCTGCGAATCGGGTCAGCAGCTGCTGCGTTTCGACGTCCATCAGTCAGGCAGCGGCAAGCGAGGAGGGCGACGTGGGCGGGATCAGCATTCGTTGTCTTGCAGGGCTCTGATTCGGCGAAGGAAGAGGTTCGGTGACGAAATCAAACGTTTACGAGGTCGTTCCTGCAGCGGGAACCGCCTCGAGCTCATGCCTGAGTTCGGTGGCTTGTCGCAGCATTCCAACGAAGGTTGCGGTGATGGCGGGATCGAGTTCGACACCCGCGATCGACTCCATCAGCGTGATGGCCTTCTCCCGCGCCCAGGCGTCGCGATAGGGTCGCTTCGAGCAGAGCGCATCGTAGATGTCGCATACATGGACGATCCGGGAGGCAAAATGTGTCGTCCTCGCGAACCCGAGCCGGGGGTAACCGCCAAGGCCATTGAACCAGATGTGATGCTCGTAGGCGACGGTGGCGGCGAGGCCGTTCCCGAGCCCTCGCGCACTGAGGATCCTGGCCCCCTCCACCGGGTGCGTCTCGATCAGCCGGCGTTCGTCGTCGGTCAGTCTGCCCGGCTTGGTGAGGAGTTCCTGTGGCAGGCGGACCTTGCCGATGTCATGGAGCAACGCGGCGGTGCCGATGGCGCGGACATCGACGTCCGACAGGCCGAGTGCCTCACTCAGCCCGATCGAGAGCATGGCGACGTTGCACGAATGCGTCGTGGTGTACTCGTCGTAGCTACGCAGGTCGAGCAGCGGCAGCACGACATCCTGTTCCCGCCGCACCGTCAGCGCGAGGCCGTGCACGATGGCTTCCACCTCCGCCATGGGCAGCTCGTGCCCCAGCGCGACTTCCTGATGCACGTAGCCGACGGCATCGACCTCTTCGCCGAGGCCGGAGACCTCCAGCGCATCGACGACGGAGTTCACGACCACCGAGGCGCTGGCTGACTGCGGGACGGTCACGGTGAGCGGACCGAACCTGATCGGACCGGTGGTCCAAGGCTTTGCCGTCTCTGTCGGCGCAGCGAGGCGCGCACGCATTGCGACCAGCATGGCATCGACGTCATCGGCCGATGGTATCGGACGACTGTCGATCTCGAGTCGCTGCACGCCGGCCGCGGAGAGTCGAGCGCCCCAATCCCACCCGCGCAGCTCCGTCAGTGGCCGCGAGCCGACGATCACCTCGCGGTCGATGAACGAGATACGCAGTGTGGCGCCGCCTCTCGAGCGCCCGCTCCATCGTCGCCAGCAGCCGCGCAATCGCGGCTCGGCGCATCGGATGCTCGGTGCCGTACAGTGTCAGTGCGGCGAACGCCTGACCGAGTGCGGTCAGGAAGTCGATGATTGGCGTCATGTCGCGTGCTCCACGCTGCTGCCCGGATCGCGCGCCTGCCAACGACGATCGGTGCCTTCCTTGCTGACGAGGGCGAGCACCGGAACGACGATGGCATCGTTCGCAAACACGCGGCGCAGCACGTGCACCGCAGCGACGGCGGTGTGTGTCGGGTCGGCGAGCGTCATCCGACGGAGGATGCGTGACCGCTTGATCACGAGGCTGATCAGCCAGTCGCGCGGTGTGCGTATTCGGCCGAGCGGCGAGCGAACGCACCATGCGGGCTCGCACGGTATCGCTGTGTGTCTCGGCCTCGACCATCGACATCAGCTGCGTCGCGATGGCGTCGGAGATCGTCGCCGGGCCGTCCTGACCCTCGGTCAACGCCTGCAATGCCAGCACGACCATGCGTTCGTTGTCGTCGTGCAATGCATGCTGGATCGCCGAATCACGCGCCTCGATGTCGAGCAGCAGCAGGCGAAATGCCTCAGTGCGCACCTGCACCTGCGCATGATCGAGCAGCGGCGCCATCGCATCGATGCCTGCCGCTGTTCCGCCCTGCTGCTCCGAGATGTCGTGCAGCAGCGTGAGGATGTTGCGCACGAGATACCATGGTGCTCGGTCGAGCCGCGCCGTCAGTTGCGGCGCAATCGCTGCGCCGAATTCCGAGAGCCGCTGGCGCACGATCATCCGTGTGCCGCGCGCCTCGGCCGCCTCCAGCACGTCGAGCAGCGTTTCGGCATACGACGCATCGAGTCGCTCTAGGAGCGCGCGTGCGAGTAGCCGGTCGACGGGCTCGGTGAGCAACAGTGCGCGGATGGCCTTTTCACTGGTGACCGCCTTCTCGAGGATTTGCGCGGCGTCTGTCTTGCCGACGGTGTCGAGCCATTCGATCAGTGCCGCACCTGCGCCATGATCCACCAGCGTCTCAGCCGCAGCCACGGCATCTGCGCCCGCGACATCGATCTCGAGCGCCATCTGGACGAGCCGACTGGACTCGATGTCGGCGGCGTGGGTGCGCGTGGGGTGCGTCCCAGGGGTGGTCGGTTCGTGCAGGGCGATGCGATCGAGCAGCGCGGCGTGTTCTTCGGGGTTCGGATCTTCGAGCGACCAGCCGCGCACCAACTCCTGTGCTGCGCCGCGAAATTCAGTCTCGACGGCGGCGGTGTGGCTCACTTCGGCGAAGGTCGAGAGTTTCGACATCAGGCGCAGCATGTGATGCGACATCTGCTGTTCCTGGGCCTTGGCCGCGACCTGCAGCCAGCTGGCGACGGCGGCCACGGGCAACACGTCGACGACTTGCGAGATGAAGCGCTGCTGCATCGATCGTTCGCCAAGCGCGTGCAGAATCGGGCCGATGGACGACTCGCCCAGTGTATCGAGTGCGGTATTCAGCTGCTCGCCGATGCGCATACGTCCCTCGACCGGCGCGACCGTGCCTTGTGCGGCGAGATCCATGAACGCGATGGCGGTACGCCGCGCGACGTCAGGATCGGAGACGTTCTGCCGCAGGCGCTGCATGATCGTGTGCTGGTCCTCCGTGCTGCCGCTGTTCGCGGCGGCGTCACCGGGACCTTCGCCAGCGAGTTGCGCCAGCGCGCGCCAGAGCTGCGCACCGGTCGCATCCGCGGCACGCTCCGAATCGCCGAGGCTGAGCTGGTCGTAGGCGACGGCGGTGACGCTGACGCCACTCAACACTGGAGGCAAGTCGTTGCTCGCCGGCTGATCGGCCGCAGGTTCCGTGGCCAACCATGCAAGGATTTCCCGCAACTGCAGCATCGGCACACCGGCTTGCAGCGTCACGGCACCAACGCCGCGTCGATGCAGGCGCGTCGCGAGCTCGCGTGCGAACGAGCTCTTGGTGACGTAGGGTTCGCCGTCGATGAGCAGGTCGGTTTTCGCGACACCGATGGTGATGACGGGCCGCGTCAGGAGGATGGCGACTGCGGCTTCGTGCAGTTGTTGTTCCGCGGCCAGCACCATCGGATGGGCAGCGGCGTAGGATCGACGACGATTGAGCGCGCCGATGAAACGCATCAGCAGCTGCTGCACGAGGGGATCGGTGTTAGCGCTGCTTCGGCTCTGGACGGGGGCGATGGCCGCGGTCATTGCAGGCACCCGCGTGACCGCATCGGGTGCCCAGCCTTCGTGACGCGTCGTTCGGAGTCTCTGCCCCCGGGTTGCGACCTTCTCATGTGCTGATGTATCGACACTTCCGATACCGCACTGGAGCGTTTCGAGGCCGCCTCTCGTAAGGTTGAGTCTGGTGTAAGCTCAGGCTGGGCTGAGGATTAGCTTGCCATCAGCCCCAGCGGCAATTCCGCACGAATGACCGGTGCCTGAGCTCCGGGATTGCCAAGCTCTTCTGTAAATCAGCTTTCGCCTTCATCTGACCATGTCCTCCGTCCACTCCGTTCTGCCTGTCCGTCACGTCGTCATCGGCCAGAACGCACACGCGCAGATGTCGGCACTGATCTCGGCGGCGCGGCCGGATCTGGAAATCCGGGGCAACACCTTCGCCCAGATCACGGCGGATGACCTCGCCTGGGCCGACGCCTACATCGGCTTCAAGCGTCCGCCGCTGCCGACGATGGGCAACGTGCGCTGGGTGCAGTCCACCGGCGCCGGCGTGGATTCGTGGCTGGAGCCGGTGGAGCTATCGCGCGACATCGTGCTCACGCGGACGCCTGAGTCATTTGGCCCGATGATCGCCGAGTGGGCGCTGTCGCGGGCCCTGGCGTTCGTGACGAAGATCCCCGAGCTGGCGGTGGCGCAGCGCGAACATCGCTGGGCGCCGAGCGATATCGGGATGCTGCGTGGAAGCCACGCGGTGGTGGTGGGCACAGGCGACGTGGGGAGCCACGTGGCGAAGCTGTTCTCCGCGCTGGGCTGCCGGGTGACGGGTGTCTCGCGCACGGGGCAGGGCGACATGTCGGTGTTCTCGATGGTTCGCGCCACCGATGCGCTGGCGGCCACGGTCGCCGACGCAGACTGGGTGATCCTCACGCTCCCGCTCACACCGCAGACCCGCGGCCTGGTGAACGAGTCGGTGCTCAAGGCCTGCAATGGCGCCGTGCTGATGAACGCCGGCCGCGGCGCAGTGATCGATGAGTCGATCCTGCCGAAGGCGCTGTCCGAAGGCTGGATCAAGGGCGCAGCGCTCGACGTGTTCGAGGTCGAGCCGCTGCCCGAGACATCGCCGCTCTGGGACGACCCGCGCGTGATGATCTCGCCGCACGTCTCCGGCCTCACCACCATCGAAGGTGCCGTGAACGGCTTCCTCGAAAACCTCGCCACCTTCGAAAGCGGCGAAACCCCGCGCTGGATCGTCGATCGCGAACGCGGCTACTAGTCGGTTCGCGAGGGTTCCTGGCGATGGGCGACGCTGCGCTTACGCCTGAAGATCTACACAAAACGCACTTAATGGCGACGCTGCGCTTTCGCCTGACGGTCCACACGAATCACGCGGAGCCGCGGGGGACGCGGAGCCGCGGGGAACAGCATTGGACGCCTTGGGGCGGCGGAGGCTGCCTGCGGGGGCGGGCAGAGTCCTTGATCCTTCGCGTGGCAGCGCAATGCTGTTCGGTGATGGCGACTTTTGCAACGCCCGTTGAGCACGCGAGCGCAGTTCCCCTGCAGTTCGCCTCCGAGCCGCACGGCAGACCGCTGCTGCGAGCGAACCCCCGCGGCTCCGCGTCCTCCGCGCCTCCGCGTGAGGAAGTGTGGACGCCCAGGCGAAAGTGAAGCGTCGCGGCGGGAAGTGCTGGGAGGCGCCGGTAAGCGCTGATAAGCGTTACGACTTCTGCGCGCCGATGGAATCGCCGACGGCGTTGCAGGCGAGGACGGTGAGGAAGATCATCGCGCCGGGGAAGATGGCGAGCCAGGGTTCGCTGGTCATCGTCGTCTGGGCCTGGTAGAGCATGTTGCCCCAGCTGGCGGTGGGCGGTTGCACGCCGACGCCAAAGAAGCTGAGGGCGCTCTCGAGCAGAATGCCACGTCCAACTGCCAATGTCGTGGCAACGGCGGCGGCGGGGAGCACGCCGGGGAGCACGTGACGGACGACGACGCGGAATGGCGAGGCGCCCATTGCGCGCGCGGCACTCACGAAGTCACGCGCGGCCAGTGACATCACCTCGGCGCGGACTACGCGTGCCGTTTCCATCCAGCCGGCCAGGCCGACCAGGATCACCAGCACCGGCACACTCGGTTGCAGGACGGCGGCTGTGATCATCAGCAGCGGCAACCGCGGAATCGCCAACATCGCGTCGGTCAGGCGCATCAGGATGTCGTCGACCACGCGACCCGCGTAGCCTGCAATCGCACCCACTGCGGCGCCGATCGCAGCGCTGACCAGCGCGGAGATGAGGCCGATCACGAGCGACACGCGCGCGCCGTACAACACGCGAGTCAGCAGGTCGCGACCCAGTTCATCGGTGCCGAACCAATGCAGTGCTGAGGGCGCCGCACGCCGGTTCGCGAGGTCGAGCGCATCGACCGTGTATGGCGCCAGCACTGGAGCCAGCGCGCTACCGATCAGCAGCACCGTCAGCAATGCTGCCGCCACCAGTGGCGCGCGGTTGGACGCAGCATTGCCCGAACCGCCGGTCGTCTGCGACGGTGCGCTGCTCATGCCGCGTCCCGCGTGCGAGGATCGAGCGCATGCACGGCGAGGTCGGCCACCAGGTTGAGCACCATCACCGCCACCGAGCCGCACATCAGGAATGCCATCAACACCGCGTAGTCGCGCTTGCCCAGTGCTTCCGTGAAGAGACTGCCGATGCCCGGCCAGGCGAAGATGCTCTCCGTCACCACGGCCCCTGAGGCCATCATCGAGATGTCGAGCAGCACAACCGTGACGAACGTCGGTAGTGCATTCGGCAGCGCGTGATGCAGCAGGAGCGTGCGCTCACTCAGCCCGCGTGAGCGTGCGGCGCGCATGAAGGGCCGCGCCACGGTGTCGCGCATCGCACGACGCAGGTATCGCGACCAGGCGGCCGACATCGCCGCTGCCAGCACAGTGGCCGGCAGGATCAGGTGCACCACGCGGTCGGCGAAATCTCCGCCGTCGAACGACTGGCGCCCCGACGACGGCAGCCACCCCAGCGCGCCGGCGAACACCAACTGCAGCAGCAGGCCAAACCAGAACACCGGCAGGGAAATACCGGCGACGGCGAAGAGATTCGTGAAGCGGTCGAAGCGACGATTGATCGCGGCGAAGATGCCCGCGGGCACGGCCGCAATCAGCGCCATCACACACGCCACACCCACCAGCTCGAGCGTGGCCGGGATGCGCTCCAGCAATCGATCCAGCACCGGGCGACCATCGGCGTAGCTGAAGCCCCAGTCACCGCGCACGAACGCCCACAGCCAGGAGAGGTACTGCACGCCCAGTGGACGATCGAGGCCCATCGCCTTGCGCAGGCGTTCGATGTCCTCAGGCCGGACGTTCGGGTTCTCGAGGTACGTCGACAGCGGCCCACCCGGCGCGGCGTGGATCAGCGCAAAGACGAGCAGCGAGATCACCAACAGCAGCGGCACGCTCTGCGCGAACCGACGCACGATGAAGCGGATCACTTACGGCGTGCCGTCAACGTGGCCCTCGACGGAGCACAGGGCGTCGCCATGGTACGAGCGTCACGAAGCGACCGAGATCACGGCGCCGTCAGCTGCCACTGGTACACGTTCCAGAACGGTCCAGCATTGGTCGGGTTGCCGGTGAAGCCCGTCATGTTGGCCGGAATCGCATCCACCTTCGAGGTGTTGTAGAGCACCAGCTCCGGCACCAGTGAGGCCACGCGACGTTGGGCCGCCTTCAGCAGCGCGGTCCGCTTCGCTTCATCGGCTTCGCGATCGGACGCGTAGAGCATGACGTCGAGCGAATCGTCCTTGAAGTAGTTCACGTTCCGCCCCGCCGGCGGCATGCGATCCGAGGCGAAGAAAAGCGTGATCTCCGGATCGACGCCCGACTGCCACCAGTGCAGCATGGCGTCGAAGTCACCCTTGAACCAGACGCTGCTGATCGACGTGCCATCGATCAGTCGCACACTCGCCTCGATGCCCACATCACGGAATTGCTTCTGCAGCGCCTGCGAGACGTTCTCACGGATGGCAAAGCCCGACTGCGTGATCATGGTGAAGGAGAGGCGCTTGCCATCCTTCACGCGGATGCCGTCCGCGCCGACCTTCCAGCCGATCGAGTCCAGCATGGTGCGGGCACGGGCCGGATCGTACGGATACTTCGCCACGTTCGGCTCATACGCACTCGACAACGGCTGGATCGGCCCGTTCACCACCTGCACCAGTCCGTCCAGCAGCGTGGTCACGATCAGCTCACGGTTGATCGCATGCGCCATCGCGCGGCGCACGGTCACGTCGGCGAATGGCGCGAAGTGCTTCTCGTTCAGCGACACGTGCTCGTAGCCGTTGCCCACCACCGTGTTGAGGTGGATCTGGGCCATGCCCCGCAGTTCGCGCACCTTGTCCCACGGCACCAGCGCTACCATCTGCACTTCACCCGACTTCAGCTGGTTGATGCGTGTGGTGGTGTTGGGCAGGAACTTGAACAGCAGCCGCTTGATCTTCGGAAACTCCGCGCCGCGCCAGTAGTTCGGCACCGCTTCGAGCAGCACGTACTCGCCGGTCTTCCACTCCACGATGTGATACGGGCCCGTGCCGAGCGGATTGCGGTTGTAGCTGGTGGCGGCGTCGATGCTCTTGCCGTCCAGCACGTGCTTCGGCAGCGTGCCGCGTGCGAACTGCATCCGGTATGGCGCGTAGACTTCGCGGTAGTGCACCACTGCCGTCAGCGAATCCGGCGTATCCACCGACGAGATGCGATCGAATCCATCGACGCTCTCCGGCTTCCAGTCGCCCTTGTTGATCGCATCGACGGTGAACTTCACGTCGGCCGACGTGTGGGAACGGCCGTCGTGCCACTTCACGCCCGGCCGCAGCTTCCAGGTCACATCCATGCCGCCACTCGGCAGGAGCTTCACGCCGCCATTCTCGATCGTCGGCACCTCGAGCGCCAGCACCGGCACGATGTTCATCTTTTCATCGTTGGTGACCAGGCCCTCCACCACGCACGATTCGATGTCCTCGAGAATGTGCGTCGCGTACCGGTTCATGGTATCGGGCTCGCGGTCGTAGCCGATCGTGAGCAGATCGGTCGGCGCGGCGGCCTTCTTCGCCTTCGTGTCCTTCCCGCAGGCTGCCAACACGAGCAGGCAGGGCAGGGTACCAACGATCAGCAACCGCTTCACGCGTCGGACTCCGTCGTCTGGGCTGTGGCCATCAATCGGGCGACCAGCGGCACTGGAATCGCGCCGCGGCTGAGCAACTCGTCGTGGAACTCGCGCAGCACGAACCCCTCGCCGCGTGCAGCCTTGATCTCATCGCGCAACGCGAGAATCCGGCTGGTCCCGAGCCAGTACATGATCGCCGTGCACGGGAACATCGAATTCTTCGTCGTCTCGGCCGTCGCGACCTCCACCGACATGCCGACCTTCTCCTGATAGTACTGCACCGCCTCGCTGAACGAACAGAGACCGAGGTGCAGCCGGATGTCGACGATCGCGCGGGCCAGCATGCGCACACGCGTGTGCTGCTCCGAGACGACCTCCAGCGGCGTCAGCATCCCCAGCTCTTCCATCAGCTGCGTTGCATAACAGGCCCAGCCTTCCGCCATCGATCCGCCAAGGAACATCGCGATGCGGCTGGCGCAGTCGGCAGCCGCAATACGGCCGATCCGCGACTTCGCCCGGTATCGCGCGTGCCAGTTCTGCACATGGTGCCCGACGGCGCCATGATGCACGACATGGTTGAGCGTGATGGTGCTGTTGTTCCACGCGCGAAGCTTCTTCTCCTGCTCCTCTTCCGGCATCGATGCATCGATCGGCGTCACGACGTACTCGTACTCGTCGTACGGATCGAACGGTGCCGGTGAGCGATAGAAGAGCCAGTAGAGCTGCGGCGCGAACGGCTGTGCCCAGGCCGGAATCGGCACGTAGCGGATCGGCCAGTCACCCCACGTCACCGCATCGTGTTCGCGGACGATGCGGCGACAGTCGTCCCAACGGCGCTTGAAGCTGGCGTAGTACTCGGTCACGGGCGGGTGATCGGCGGCCAAGGCGGATTGCACACCCTCCCACGATCCTGCAAGCTCGGTCGCCATGGCGTCGAGCCGCTGCTGCTCCAGCGGCATCTCGGTCAGCGCCCGGGTCAGCAGCGCCTGCGGTGTCTCGAGGCAGAAGTGCCCGCGCTGCAGCAGCGTGGTGTAGACCTCTTCGCCCACCGAGTAGCCGGTGTCGGACGACGGCAGCGCGGCGAGCGACGCTGCAGCAACCACGAAGGCCGCACGGGCACGCTCGGCGGCCTCGTGAACAACGTCCGCACGCTCCGCATCGACGGCGTTTTCGTCCAGCCAGGCCTGCATGCCCGTGTCGAACAGTGCTTCCGCTGCGGCACACTCGCGCGCGGCCTTTGCGACCCACTGGGTCGGTACCGGTCCGGCGATCGCGGCGGGCATCGCGGCGAGGAACTTCGGAATCGCGTTCAGTCGCGCCGTGATGGAGCGCAGGCGTTCCTCGACCGGTGCAAAATTGCGAATCATCAGGCCGACCACGCTGAAGATCGCTTCGCCAGTCCAGAGCGCCGGATTGCGGGCGTGAAAGAAGCGACTGTCGTGTTCGGCCAGTCGCACGTCGAGGTTCGCGCGCGCCAACTCATCGTCGAGCGCGACCGTGCTCGATCGCAGCGAGGACAGCGATGGGTTGGCCGTGTCATCGAGCGCCTTGCGAATCCGGCGCATCTCGGCCGCCTCGATCGCACGGCCCGTCACCGACCAATCGGGCAGCCGATCGTCGAGCGAGTGCAACCCGGTGAACGTGCTGTTCACTGGGTTCCGCGAGTAGTACTGGGCCAGGAACTGCTCGAATGCCTTGCTCAGGAGATCGCTCCAGGGGCCAGCGGAATGGAGATCCACTTCCGCTGGCGGAAGGAGAGCTCGACCGCGTTGATCAGTTCCTGCACGTGCGCACCGTCGACGAAGCTGCCTTCGTTTTCCGGACCATCACTGATGATCTCGGAAATGAACGAGCTGACGAGGTTCGCATAGAACAGCGACCGCCACGACTCCTCGCGATTGCCACCCGGCGGGTAGAAGCGCTCCGGAATGTCGAGCTCGCGAAACTCCACCTGGTCACCCGTCGCCGCCTTGAGCGTTTCGCAGATGCCATTCTCTTCCACCAGCCGGCAGATCAGCGCACCCTTGCTGCCGTAGACGCGCGCCTCGATGCCGGGGTAGTTGCCGACGGTCACGAAGCTGGTCTGGATCGAGCCGATGGCACCGTTTGCGAATTCGCCGATGAAGATGTCGCCATCATCGATGTTCATGCGCATCATCGTCCCGGTCTGACGCACCATGCGCTCGGGGATGAAGTTCTTCATCGTGCCGACGACCTGCTCGAAGCGGCTGCCCATGAACAGGTGGCCGATGTCCATGATCGGTGCGCCATACCCTTCCAGCGACGACACCTGGATCACCGACTGGTCCGCGTCGACGTCGACCTGACGGAGGGGATTCTGCGGATCGAGCCACTGCGAGTTCTGCTCGAAGCCGTTGAAGATGAACGGCGTGCCGATGAATCCCTGGTCGATCAGCTCCTTCATGTAGCGCATCGACGGCGCGTAACGGAAGGTGAAGCCGAGCTTCGTCTTCAACCCCTTTGACTTCGCGAACGCGGCGGCGCGGAGCGTTTCGGTGTAGTCGTAGGCAACCGGCTTCTCGCAGAGCACATGCTTGCCCGCCTCCAGCGCCGCCCAGCTCAACTCGAAGTGTGTCGCGCTCGGCGTGCACACGTCCACCAGGTCGATGTCCTCCCGCGCGATCAGCTCCGCGTGCGACCCGTAGACGTTCGGGATGCCGAATTCGGCGGCGAACTCCTGCGCCCGCTCGATCACCGGGTCCGCAATCGCGACCAGCTCGCAGCGTGGATCGCGCTTGTAGCCCGGGATGTGGGCGAACTTCGCCCAGGCGCCGGCACCGAGGACGCCGACGCGCACCTTCTCCGTGCGCGGCATTACTGGATCACCGGGGCGGTGTCGCCGGGCAGGAAGATCTGGCGATGGGCCCAGATGGGCGCGATACCGTTGGTCATGAGACGCTCGTGGAAGGCCCGCAGGTTGAACTGCGTGCCGAGTTTTGCCGCGACATCGCGACGAAGGGTGAGGATGCCGCGCTTGCCCAGAAAGTAGCCGCCATACGTCGGATCGTAGGTGCTCCGTTCGGCTTCGCGCTTGGCGGCCGACGTGGGAACGTACGCCCGCTGCTCGAAGCACGCCTGTGCCTGCGCGAGTGTCCATTCGCCGGAGTGCACGCGAATCCCCGAGAGGAGGCGGCAGACACGCGTCAGGGCATCGCTCAACTGCGCCAGCTCGATGCGTGGATCACCGCCGCCGAACTTCTCCTCGACCATCAGCTGTTCGCTGTAGTGCGCCCACCCATCCTGTCCCGACGATGGCTGCGGGAAGGGATTGAGGCCGATCCAGATGCGGCGCACCTTGCCCGGCGTCTTGCGCATGTAGGTCGAGTGCAGCCAGTGTCCCGGCATCGCTTCATGCGCCGAGGTGTTGATCAACGAGGCGTAGTTGTACCGCTCCAGCCATGCCTCCTGTTCGGCCACGGGCATGTCGGCGCTGGCATCGGTGATGTAGTAGAAGCTCTTCACCGGTGGGTTTTCGAGCGGCGGCGAGGCATGCATCGAGGCGAAGCCGAGGTCGAACGGCTTGGCTGGTGCAACGACCACCCGTTCGCCGGCCGGCACGTCGGCCAGGCCGCGCTGGATGATGAAAGCCGTGAGCGAGTCCACCAGCTTCTGCGTCGCCGACACCACATCACCGCGCTTCGGGTGATCATGTCGCACCTCGCGCCAGACGTCGAGCGGATCGCGTCCCGGTGCCAGCCTGGCGGCGGCCGCGCGGAACTGCGTCTGGTAGATGGTCAGCTCGCGTTCACCGATGTCGATCAGTGACTGCAGCGGCTGGTCGATCAGCTCTTCGGCCTTGTAGCGCCGGGCGACGTTCACCGCGCCGATGCGATAGTCGCCGGTGGCCTTCGGCAGCACTTCGTTCTGCAGGTAGTCGGCGTAGGCGCTGATCTGCGGCTTGGCGGCAGCGGCAGCGCGCATCAGCGAGTCCATCAGCGGCGTGCCTTTCTGCGATGCGAAGGCCAGCGGTACATCGTGATCCAGCATCTGCACGGCGCCGCGGAGGAATCCCACCCCACGTTCCGCAAACAGTGTTGGCGGATTGGTGATGTTGGCCCGTGCGGCCGCCAGCAGCTGCGGTACACCCGCGAGCTTGCTGATGATGCGGCGCATCCGCACTGGCGCCGGCGCGTTCTCCATCGTCATCAGGTTGCTCACGCCGTCGGAGAGCGCCGAGGCGTAGAGCATCGGATTGCGGCGCCAGTTCTGCAGCGTCTCCTGCTCCAGCAGCCAGCCGTCGATGATGCCATCGAGGATCTTCTGGTCGACGCGTTCGTCGGGCGTGAGCTGCGCTGCCGTGAACGAGGCCAACTGGCGTCGGTCGCGCTTGAGCGCCACGATTTCGCGCTTGATGCCGGCCGCGGTGTAGTCGTCCAGCAGGTCGTCGTGCTGGTGGAGGCCGTTGCCGCCGGCGATGGAGGGGTGGCGGCGGGCGAAGTCGTCGAGGTAGCGATCGACGAACTGCGCGAAGGTGGGGGGCGCGGCGGGTTGCGCGGAGGCCCGTGGTGCAAGCCACAGCGGCAGCACTGCCAGGAAAACGAGTCGGGATCGCATGTGACGCAAGGTGCGAACGGGGAGGGCGGGCCGCAACCGGCACAGTCCGGTGTGCCGAAGCAGGCAACGCGGATGCTGCGCCATTCGTTGACAACAGGCGAGTTCAGGCGCTGCTCTCAATCGCGCGGCAACTCACGGAATCCCTTTTCGCTCGAGAAAAGCCACCACTGCCCTCGATGCGTGCGGACAGTGAAGGGCATGCCGGCAAGAGGAGAGAGGTCGCTGCTCGGCGTCCGAACCAAAACGTATTCGAATTGCTCGCCGTGATTCCGTACTACACCCAGCGTCGGGCGCAGCGCGAACGCTTCTGGAATCGTTTGAGCGTAGCTGGTGCGGAAGTGCACGATCATCGGCAGGAAAGAGGCGAAGCTGAACTCAACCAGCCCGCCCCGTTCGGCCTGATACCATGCGCCAAAATGCAGATACGTCTGAGGATGCTGCAGTACCCCGCTCGACGGATCCAGGATAACTGACAGGGTATGTCGTCGATCGAGCATCGCCGCGGTGACATCGCGAAAGTCCTGTTGTTCCCTGTCGAACGCGAGCATTCGCCACGCCAGTAGCAATGTGGCGAACACTGCGATTGCTGGTGCGGCAAGTCGCGCGCGCGCAAGTCGGAATGAGTTCGGAGCGCGAGCAGACAGCGCGATGATGAGGGTGGGCGCTAGGAGTGAGTGGAAGCGATGGTACGTAAAGGCATTCCCCATGAGATTCCCGGGGGCCAGTAGCAGAATTCCGAGCGTCACGACGAGCGGTGCTCGAAATACAGGATCCTGCCGAATTCGGGCACCCGCCAAGAAAGGCGTCGCATAGAGCAGTATTCCAATGATTGATGCGGCCATGTAGCCGGTTGGCACGCCAAGCGACTGCGCGAAGAAGCCGAGTACTCGATATTCGATCGATCCCCACACCGTCGCGGCCTGCGCCTGCGGCACCTTGCTCGCCATGGCAAGCCAGGCCGCGGCTACCGGGAGCGGCATCAATAGCGGCAGGCCTACCGCGACGGCGCGGCGCCGATTTCCCGTCCACAGCGCGGCGTCGGAGAGCAGCATCAGTCCGCAGACGGCCATTAGCCACGCGGTCACCAGCGAGTGGCAAAAGAACAGCGCCGCCAACCCGGTTCCGAAAAGGAATCCGCGTGCGGGCGTTGGGTGATGCAGATAGCGGATCCAGCACTCGAGACCGAGCAAGCCGAGCGGAATTGTGAACTGGAAGGTGAGAAATCCCCACACGAATGTGATGCCGAAGAGGCCAGGGATCAGGATCCAGTCCCAGCATTCTTCTCCGCCAACCAGCCGCCGGAGCCTTACGGAGGCGAACACGGTGCCGAGTGCGCCGAGGGTCCAGACCGTCTTCACGGCGGCGACAACGGGCATCACAAATGTGAGAGCGGCTCCAACGAAGTATGCCGGAAGGTAGGGCGTGAAGAAATTCAACTGTAGGATGTCGCGATACGGGAACTCCGCCTGGTTCCAGTCACGCAGGAAGCGCATTTGCGCTGCGTGTTGCGCGAGATCGATCTGCGGTGGAAAGTGCGGAATCCAGTGCACGAAGGCCGCGAGTACCGCGGTCAGCCAGAAGGCGGTGCGCTCGAAGTCGGCCCGTCGGCCGGAAGGCCTTGTCGTAGCGGCGAGTTGCGTCGGCGCGTCTATCACGTCTATCGGATGGTGCAGCGGTGGCGGAACGAATCGCGAGTGACGTGGCCGGACGACGGTTCTTCGGCAGGACGCAGTTTGCCCGCTTGTCACCGCTCTGGACCATATCTTACCATATGTGCTTGGTTGCGGCACCGCCCTCGGCCGCCCCGAGTCAGCAGTACCGGTGCCCTGCAGCCGGTTCCATCTCGGCCGACCCCTCACCTCCCTCACAGGGTATCGCATGACGGCAGCCGCGCACGGCGATCCGGTGATTTCTGTCGTGATCCCGGTTTATCGCGGCGAGGAGTGCCTGGGAGAACTTCATGGCCGGCTCGTGGCCGTACTCGAACCGTTGGTGCACGACTTTGAAATCGTGTTGGTGGAGGATTGTGGTCCGGATCAGTCGTGGCTGCACATCAAGGCTCTGGCCGGAAGAGATCCGCGGGTGCGTGGACTCCAGTTCTCCCGCAATTTTGGGCAACGTCGCGGAATAACCGCTGGTATTGACGCGGCGCGGGGCGATTGGGTCGTGGTCATGGACTGTGATCTGCAGGACCGGCCCGAGGAGATCGCACGGCTCTACGCCGCCGCGCTGGAGGGGTACGACATCGTTCTTGCGCGCCGCCAGCGCCGCCGCGACGGGTGGTGGAAGCGCACCACGTCGGCGGCTTTCTACGCCACGTTTCGTTACTTCACGGAACTGCCGTACGACGGCTCAGTCGGCAATTTCCGCATCATTTCGCGCCAGGTTGCTGATTCATTCCGCGACTTCACGGAACAGATGCGGTTCTTCGGTGGCATCGTCAACTGGCTCGGCTTTCGCGTCAGCTCCATCGAGGTGCAGCACGATGCTCGCTTCGCAGGCGAAACGTCGTACACGTGGCGGAAGCTGTTCGAGCTGGCAGTCCAGACCATCGTTGCGTACTCGGACAAGCCCCTGCGGCTGGCCATTCGACTTGGATTCCTGCTGGCGTCAGGTGCACTGGTCGGTGGGGCAGTGGTCTTTGTTCGCGCCTTGCTTGGAGGCATTCAGGTCACCGGTTGGGCCAGCCTGATGGTCTCGATCTACTTCCTCAGCGGCGTTATCCTCGCCTTCATGGGAATTCTCGGATTGTACCTCGGCAGGGTGTTTGAAGAGGTGAAGGGGCGACCGCTGTATGTGGTCCGCGAGCGGACGTATCGTGAGTGACGCCCAGCTGATTCCGCGTCCGCAGGAGAGTACGCATTTCGGTCACGCGGTGTTTGCCGTCTCGTTGCGTGCTGCCGATGACGTGGCGCGTTCCATTCAGGACGTTGCGGCTTATCCGGGAGCGCTGCTCATCGCGCGGGTTGCCGCAGCAGAGATCGGAGTTGCGCAGGCGATGGAGCGCGCCGGCGGCGTGCTGTGCGATGTCCTGCTGACCCTCCAACGTGACGTCGTGCAGGATCAAGTGCCGGCGCACATGGTGCCCGGTGTGCCTGTTCGGCAATGCGAACCTGATGATGCATCGGCTGTGGCGGAAATCGCCGAAGATGCCTTTCGCAATTTCGTTGGACACTGGCACATGGATGGGAACCTGCCTCCTCGCGAATCCGAATTGCTCTATGCGAAGTGGGCCGGAGATCTCGTCGCGAAGATGGATCGTGATCATCCGATCCTGGTCTGCGACATCAAGCGCCGGTGAAATCGTGGGATTCCTCGCGCTCGAGCGTTGCGCTAGCTGCTGGAGCGTTTCGCTGACCGCGGTGGCACCAGAGAACCGCGGCGCCGGCGTCCTCGGCTCGATGCTGCACTCTGCGGTCGCCCACATCGCATCCGGCGGCGGCGGCTCGCTCGTCTACGAGACGCAGCTGGCAAACAGCGCTGCGCTACGCGCAGTCGGGAAGGCCGGGTTTGTTCCAGTCGCATCTCGCTTCACCTTTCACTACTGGTCACCGAAAGCGTGATTCCGTTCAACAAGCCTGCGCTGGTGGGTCCTGAATTTGCGTATATCCGCCGTGCGCTGGAAGCCGGTCATCTTTCCGGCAATGGCGAGTTCACGAAGCGGTGCCATCAATTATTGGAAGACCTGACAGGCTCAGGTAAAGCCCTGCTGACGCATTCCTGCACTGCAGCGCTCGAAATGAGCGCAATGCTGGCGAACATCGGCGCAGGGGATGAAGTCATCATGCCGTCGTTCACGTTTGTCTCGACGGCAAATGCCTTCGTGCTTCGTGGCGCGACTCCGGTGTTCGTCGACGTCCGAGCGGATACGTTCAATCTCGATGAAAGACAGATTGCAGACGCAATTACGCCGCGTACCCGCGCCATCGTGCCTGTGCACTACGCTGGCGTGGCGTGCGACATGGATGTCATTTCTGCCGTGGCCGCCGAACACGACTTGACGGTCATTGAGGACGCGGCCCAGGCAATTGGATCGACATATCGAGGTCGAGCGCTTGGATCACTCGGCCACCTCGCTGCGCTAAGCTTCCATGAGACAAAGAACATCATCTCTGGGGAGGGCGGTGCACTTCTCGTGAACGACGGGACCTTCGCTGACAGGGCAGAAATTCTGTGGGAAAAAGGGACGAATCGCGGCGCCTTTTTTCGCGGACAGGTGGACAAGTACACGTGGGTGGACATCGGGTCGTCGTTTCTTCCCAGTGAAATGCTCGCTGCCTTCCTCTGCGCGCAGCTTGAGGCAGTTGACACTATTAATCAGCAACGCCGCGATGCGTGGCAGCGATACCACGAGGCCTTTGCTGGGCTGGAGGAAGCCGAGCGAGCTGTGCGCCCGTTCGTGCCAGCGTGGTGCGGGCACAACGCTCACATGTACTACCTGCTCCTTCCTGACTTGGCACAGCGGACGCGGTTCATCGAAAGCTTGCGGCTGTCTGGTGTGGCTGCGGTCTTTCACTACGTGCCGCTGCACAGTTCGCCAGCGGGAATGCGCTACGGGCGTGCGCACGACACGCTGCCAGTGTCACAAGACGTCAGCGATCGGCTTGTTCGACTTCCGTTATGGCCGGGTGTTGAATTGCATCAAGCGCAGATCATCGACGCCGCGTCAGCGCGATCAAGTAGACGCGCGCACCCCGTTTGGCACGTAGCCATCAGGCCACCCGTACCACTCTCGCCGCGTCATGAAGCGCCTTCAGCAAGGTGCCCGAATCCACCGGCTTGTCGAGGAGCGTCACGATCCCGAGTGCGCGGGCCTGCTCGCTGGTCACCAGGTCGAGGTAGCCACTGCTCATCACCACCGGTGGTGCGCCATGGATGGCCTGCAGCAGGGCGGTGAACTCGAGGCCATTCATTCCCGGCATGGTCAGGTCGGTGAGCACCACGTCGGCCCGCGATGGCGCCACGCGCACCGCGTCCAGCGCCGCCGGCGCCGCGGCAAAGGCATCCACCGCGTGGCCTGCGCGCTCGAGCACCCGCACGATCGCATTGCGGACCTGTGGATCGTCATCGACGACGATCACTCGCAGCGACACCCGCTCGTTCGGTGCCGACTGCGCGGGCTCCGTCGCCGGCTGCGTCCGACTCACCGCGCGCGGCAGTGTCACCGTCACCGTCGTGCCCTTGCCGAGGGTCGAGGCGATGTGCAAGGTGCCGCCGAGTGAGGTGACGACGCCGTGGGCTACCGCCAGGCCCATCCCTGTGCCTTCGCCAACGTCACGCGTGGTATAGAACGGCTCGATGGCGCGATCGAGCACGTCGGCCGACATGCCAGCGCCGTCGTCCACGATCGTCAATACCACGTCATGTTCGGTGGCCGCGACCGTGAATCCCAGCGTCGTGCCGCTGTCCCGCATGGCGTTGATCGCATTGGCTGCGATGTTCACCACCACCTGATGCAGCTCCGTCGGGTCGGCGAGGACGAGGCTCTCCGCATCCGGCAGGTCGAGACGAATGCGCACCGTTGGCGGCAGTTGCGGGCGCAGCAGCTGCGTCACTTCGTGCACCAGTTCCGCGATCTCGACGGGCTGCCGCTGGGTTGGGCGCTGCCGCGCGAACTGCAGCACGCGTCGCACCAGCCCGGCTCCGCGTTCGGCGGCCGCAGTGATCGCAGCCATGTCCTGTTGCGCGGGATGTGTCGCCGGCAACTCGGCCTGCGCCAATTGTGCATAGCCGGTGACGGCAGCCAGCACGTTGTTCAGGTCGTGTGCGACACCACCAGCCAGGGTGCCGACGGCCTCGATGCGGCGGCTTTGCGCGAGCGCCTGCTCGGCTTGCGTGCGACGCGTGATGTCGACGGCCAGCCCACGGAACCCATCGTGCCGACCATCCCGCGTGCGCAGTGGCTGCGCACTGACGGCAAGCCATCGAAGAGTGCCATCGGAACGAACCACCCGGACTTCGAGGTCGCGGATCGGTGCGTTGGTCGGCGCGGCAGCTTTCAGCTTGCTGAGGATGCAACGGCGATCGTTGGCGTGAATGAACCGAAGCGCGTGCCGACCATCGACGACGTTCGCCTCGCGGCCAAGCACCTCGAAGCCCGAGCGTGAGCAGAATCGGATGCGGCCGTTCGGCCCGACTTCCCACACCACGCCCACCGATTGATCGGCGACGTCACGCCAGCGCTGTTCTGCCTCGGATCGCTCCTTCCAGCTGCGGCGCAGCAGTTCGACGAGGACGATCACGGCCAGCACCATCAGCGTTCGCGCGATCAACAGGCCCTGCGACGCCTGCGTGGTGCGCTCGCTGCGCATGGCCACACCGCGCGCGCCTGCACGCATCGCCACTTGCGCGCCGCGTGCCTGTGCAATCATCTGCTGGAACAGTGGCTCACGGTCGCGAAACCGCTTCAGCGACGGGCTGTCATTGCCACTCGGCAGCGCGCGATCGGCGAAGTGCAACGTGCGATACCGCGACCATTCGCGGCGGAGTGACTCCGTGCCGGTGGAATCGGCGGCACCGCCATCGAGCCGGATCAACGCAGCCAACGTCCGATCGTTGCTGGCGCGCAACGAATCGAGCATCACCGTGTGCGAGCGATGCTCGGGGCCGTCCGGGCTGAGCGCGAAGAGCGCTTCGTGCCGCCGGAACTCGCGCACCCCATCCTCGAAGTTCGCCAGGGTCGCCGAGCGTTCGATCCAGCTTTCCGCGATCGAGTGCGCGTCCTGCTCGATCTCGACCAGTTGGCGAGCGAGGAGGACGTTGAGCGCTACGGCACCTGCGCCAATGACGATGGCGAGGAGGACGGCGGGGCTGACACGGCGAAGTGCGGCGAAGAGACGCAACGGATTGGTGTGGAATGCGACCGAACCGGAAGTCTCACTTCCGTTGCGACGCGGCAATGAGCCTCAGCTCATGCCCGCGGGACGTGCGGCGTCGCCTGTTCCGGTACCCTATGGAGCGTGGAAGATGCCGCTGCCAGACGCGCGGGGCAACAGAGTGGCCCGCGACGGTTCAGTGCGCATGGACATAGGTTTCGCGCGCGCCGCGACCGTTGGGATTGGAATCTCCTGGTATCGTCGTGCGCTCCAACCGTTCCGTCACCTTCTTCCGCGTGTCCCATGCCATCGACCGCTCTTGGTGAGTTCCTCGGTACCGCCGTCCTGATTCTGCTCGGTAATGGAGTCGTCGCTGGTGTGCTGCTGAACGAGTCGAAGGCGAAGGATGCGGGGTGGGTGGTGATCACGGCCGGCTGGGCCTTCGCGGTGTTGGCTGGCGTGCTGGTCGCGGTGGGATTGGGGGCACCTGGCGAGCTGAATCCGGCCGGGACGATTGCGAATGTCCTGCTCGGCTCGCGCACCATGAGTGATGCGATCTTCCACATCGGTGCCCAGTTGGCGGGCGCAATGGTGGGGGCGACGCTGGTGTGGGTGCACTACTCGTCGCACTGGGCTGCCACCCGCGACGCTGACGCGATTCGCGCCTGTTTCTGCACGGCACCAGCGATCCGCAAACCAGCCGCCAACGTGGCAAGCGAAGTCATCGGTACGGCCGTGTTGGTGCTGGTGGCGAATGCGATCGGCAGCAAGGGCGTGGCGGGGGGCTCGCCGGCCACGAACCTCGGTCCGGCCCTCGTGGCCGCGCTCGTCTGGGGCATCGGGCTCAGCCTTGGTGGTCCCACCG
Organism: uncultured Gemmatimonadaceae bacterium; assembly: GCA_963740355.1. Taxonomy (GTDB): domain Bacteria; phylum Gemmatimonadota; class Gemmatimonadetes; order Gemmatimonadales; family Gemmatimonadaceae; genus JACMLX01. The sequence continues at coordinate 690,199 of CAVUDW010000003.1, read as the reverse complement.
GCTATGCCATCAATCCCGCTCGCGACCTCGGGCCGCGTATCGCCCACGCTCTTCTCCCGATCGCGAACAAGGGTCACAGCGACTGGAGCTACAGCTGGGTGCCGGTCCTCGGGCCGATCGCCGGCGCGTCATTGGCGGCGCTACTCTGGAAACTGGCGAGCGCCTGAGCCAATCGCTGGCGAACCCAGCCACCGGATGGTCGTGAGCCTTGGTTGAGGCAGGGGCGCGAAACAGCCACAGTTTTCGGTCGCCGCTTCCGAGAATAGGGGAGGAACCTCCTGTTTCCCGAAGCGACCGTATCTGACGTGACTGCCTCAACCATTGCCGCGGCTCGAGCCTCGATTCGTTCATCACTGCGCGCTCCGTTTCGAGTGATGCTCCGAGCCCACGTTGCGCCGGCCATCGGCATCCTTGTTCTGCTCAGCCTCACCGCCTGCAAGAAGGTCGTCGCGCCGGAAGCGGTCGATAAGCTGACGATCGTGTCGGGCGACCTGCAGACGCGACAGGCGAGCCGCCTGCTGCGAGCGCCCCTCGTCTTTCGCGCCACCGACGCAGCCGGCACGGGGGTGGGCGGTGCAGCCATCACGTTCGTGATCGTGCAGGGTGGCGGCGCAGTCGACTCGGCATCCGTCAAGACGGATGACAATGGCGAAGCACGTGTGAAGTGGACCCTCGGGCCGGAAGCCGCACAAGCACTGCTGGCGACCATTCCGGGCCTCGAGCCGGTGCGTGCGACGGCCACCGGCGTGCTGCCCAGCGACATCGTGATTGCACAGGGCAACAACCAGAGCGCACGGGTGTCGGTGGCGCTGCTCAACAATGTCGTGGTGCGCGTGCTCGGCGCGAACAACACGCCGATGGACAGCATCAATGTCAGCTTCCAGGTCACCTCGGGTGGTGGCGCCATCGCGCCACAGAGCATCCTCACCAACGCCTCCGGTGAAGCGACAGTGAAGTGGACGATGGGACCAATCGCCGGCACCAACACCGCCCTGGTGCGCGCGTCGACGATCGATCCTGTCACCATCACCGCCACCGCGACGCCGTAACCTGCAGTGGCATGCACGCGAGGCGTGCGTACACGCTGCTCCCGAGCATCGCCAAGAAGGTTCGCCAACGGATTGCGCCGCGGTCGTTGACGGGGCCGATGTATGACGGCATCGTTGGCGGACCATGGCCACCACTTTTGATGTCATCGTCGTTGGACTGGGTGCGATGGGCAGCGCGTCGCTCCATCAGCTGGCGCATCGCGGACTGAATGTCCTCGGCATCGAGCAGTTCACGCCTGCGCACTCACTCGGCTCGTCCCACGGCAAGTCGCGCATCATCCGTGAGGCGTACTTCGAAGATCCGCGGTATGTGCCGCTGGTGCAGCGCGCGTACGAGTTGTGGCGCGATCTCGAGACGGAGAGTGGCGTCACAGTGTTCCGGCAGACCGGCGGCTTGATGCTGGGCGCGCCCGACAGTGCGGTGGTGTCAGGTGCGCGCCTGAGTGCCGAGCTGCATGGCCTGCCGCATGAGATCATCGCGGCCGACGAGATTCGGCGCCGCTATCCAGCCTTCCGCCCTCGTGAGGGGGACGTGGCGGTGGTGGAGCCGCGTGCCGGCATGCTGGCGCCGGAGTTGGCGATTGCGACCTACGTAGATCTCGCCGTCAAGCATGGGGCAACGGTTCACAGCAACGAAGCGATGCTGTCGTGGCGTGCCGCGGGCGACGGGGTCGAGGTGACGACCACAAAAGGGACGTACCGTGCCGCGCGGTTGATCCTCACAGTGGGGGCGTGGGTCGGGAAGGTGTGTCGCGAGCTGGCGCTGCCGTTCACGGTCCAGCGCAATGTGCTGTACTGGTTCGCACCGCTTGAGAATCCATCACACTTCGCGCCCGAACGATTTCCGGTGTTCATTCACGAGCTGACGCCGACGCTCTGCCTCTATGGGTTCGCCGACACGGGCGATGGTGTGAAGCTGGCGCTGCACCATTACGGTGAGGTCAGTGATCCGGACACGGTGCGGCGCACCGTTGGCACGGACGAAATCGCGTTCATCACGGGCGTGGTGCGCGAACACATGCCGGATGCCGCGGGAGCGCTGCGCGAAACTGGCGTCTGCATGTACACGAACCTGCCTGACGATCATTTCCTTATCGATGTGCACCCCGACTGTCCGGCGGTGATCATCGCGTCGCCCTGCTCGGGGCACGGGTTCAAGTTCTCCAGCGCCCTCGGCGAAGTCCTGGCCGACATGGCGACCGACGGCCGAGTAGGATTCGACACGTCCCTCTTTTCGCTGGCACGATTTACTGCGGGTTCAGGCCAGCACTGAATGAGCGTCTCACTGTTCGTCCTTACGTGTGGAGCACGAAATGCGCGCCTGGCTTTGCGAGACTGCGACCGGAGTTGACGACCTGCAGTGGGTCGACGTGCCCACACCGGTGCCGGGCGAGATGGAGGTGCTGGTCGAGATCCGCGCGGCCAGCCTGAACTTCCCCGACCTGCTGATCGTGCAGGGCAAGTACCAGTTCAAGCCACCGCTGCCGTTCATCCCGGGCGCCGAGTTCGCCGGCACGGTGATCGGGGTCGGAGCGGGTGTGAAGCACTTGAAGGTCGGGCAGAATGTGGCCTGCCTCTCGAACATCGGGGCCTTCGCGACGCACGCGTCCGTGAACGCGATGTTGTGTGTGCCGCTGCCGGTCGGATTCCCGATGGCTGACGCGGCCGCCTTCATCATGACGTACGCCACGTCACATCATGCGTTGATCGATCGTGCGCAGCTGAAGTCAGGCGAGACGGTACTGGTGCTCGGCGCCGCCGGTGGGGTCGGCACAGCGGCGATCCAGATCGCGAAGGCGGCTGGTGCGCGCGTGATCGCCGCCGCCTCCAGTGCGGCAAAGTGTGCGCTGACGCGGGGGATCGGTGCCGACGCGACGATCGATACCTCGACGGAAAATCTGCGCGACGCGATCAAGACGCACACGGACGGCAAGGGACCTGACGTGATCTACGATCCGGTTGGTGGCGACCAGACCGAGGCGGCGTTCCGTTCGATCGCCTGGCGTGGTCGGCACCTGGTCGTCGGGTTCGCCGCCGGGCCGATCCCCGCGCTGCCGCTCAACCTCGCCCTGCTCAAGGGCGCGTCGATCGTCGGCGTGTTCTGGGGCGACTACGCTCGCCGCGAGCCGCGTGCGGCGGCTGGCATGATGCTCGAGCTCATGACATGGTATGGTCAGGGCAAGATCAAGCCGATCATCGATGCAACGCTGCCGATGTCGGACCTCAAGGCCGCCTTTGCGCGCATGGCTGCCCGTGACGTGCGCGGCAAGCTGGTGCTGGTCAATCACTGATCGCTGCGGCGGGACGCAGGAGCACGGAGAAGAGCAACTGCTTCAACGCAGAACTGCACAGCCGCAGAACTGAACAGCCGCAGAAGGGAAGGATCAGGTGGAAATTGGCATCCGTGGCGGGAACTGTAGATCGCAGAGACGCAGAGACGTAAAGGGTTCTGCGTGATTTTCGCGGTCGGTGCGCACGAATGCGGATTGAAATGTTTTGGGAACAGCACTGCAAGGGCAGTTCCCAAAGTAGTCTCGCCGTTCGATGCGGGCGAAAGCTCGCTGCCGCGTTGGAACCATCGATGCGGCTCTGCGCCTTGTATGTCTCCTCGCACAGAAGCTAAATCTCCGGGACGGCGGCAGCTCGTTCGGAGCGCCCCGGGCGCCGTGAGCCCGTCGCAGAGTCAGAGCGCCGTCGTCCCGATCGCTACAAGCCCGGACAGCTACCAGGGACGCCGACGCGATCCCGCATCTCGCAAGGCAGGGCGCGCGCGGTCGTCACCTGGAGGCAGTATGACGTATCTCGGCATTGATGTCAGCAAGGCCCACTTGGATGTGGCGGTCCACGACGGTGCGGTGACGCAGCTCCGCAATACGGCGGCGGACATCGACGCCTTCGTCACCGCGCTCACCGCGCAGCCGCCGACCTTGGTCGTGCTGGAAGCGACGGGCACGTATCATCGCGCCGTCGCCGGCGCGCTCACCGGCGCCGGGATCCCCGTCGCGGTCGTCAATCCGCGGCAGGTGCGCGAGTTCGCGCGCAGCACCGGCCAGTTGGCGAAGACGGATCGCGTGGATGCGCGCATCCTGGCGCGGTTTGGCGCCGTGCTCGCCCCACCCGTCCGGCCGCTCGCCGACGCGGAGCAGCAGGCGCTGGCGGCCTTGGTGGAACGGCGCCGGCAGTTGGTCACGATGCAGACGATGGAGAAGAATCGCCTGCACGTCGCGACCGCGCGCGTGGCGACGAATGTGCGCGGGACGTTGGAGGCGCTCGCCGAGGCGCTGCGTGACATCGACAATGAGATCGGCGAACTGATCGAACGGAATGCGGCCTGGCAAGCGCAGGTGACGCTCCTGACGAGCGTGCCGGGCATCGGCCAGCAGAGCGCACGGTACTTGGTCGCCCTGTTGCCCGAATTGGGGACGCTGAATCGGCGCGCCATTGCCGCGCTCGTGGGCGTCGCGCCGCTCGCGCAGGAATCCGGGCAATTCCGCGGTGCCCGCGTGTGCTGGGGCGGGCGGGCAACGATTCGCTCGATCCTCTACATGGCCACCCATGTGGCCACACAATGGAATCCGGTCCTCAAGCCCGTCTACGCGGCGCTGCGCGCCGCCGGGAAGCCCACCAAAGTCGCCAAGATCGCGTGCCTCCGCCGCCTCCTCACCATCCTCAACGCGATGGTCAAAACGCAAACACCGTGGCGGACCCCCACGCCCGCCACGGCTTGACTTTCAACACAGCTACTCTGCGTTTCGCAGTTACAGTTCCGCGGCTGTTCAGTTCTGCGTGAATGCCGTTAGCGTTCTGCGCCGTTCCAAGCAGGGCAGCTCGCTATGGCTCAGCCCGAACCCGGATCACACGCGAATCGGAGCGGCGGCGCATCGCCAGTGACTCCGCCTCGCGCAGACGGAAGTTCAGCGTGTGCAACAGCACTCCGACCGAGGCCACGAGCACGCTCAGCACCATCAGCCCGGCTGCCAGAATGGCCTTGGGGACGCTGCCGACGAATCGCGTCTCGACGTACTCGCGGATCGGGAAGTAGCCAACGATGGCACCGGCCAGGAAGAGTGCAATGGCGATGCCACCGAAGAAGGTGAGCGGCTTGTATGCTTTCAGCACGCCGAGGATCTTGCCCAGCACGCGGATACCGTCGGGGATGGTGCGCAGCTTGGAGTGGCTGCCTTCCGGCCGCGCGCCGTACGGGACGGGGATCTCGGCGATCATGAATCGTCGGTACAGGAGCTGAAGCGTCATCTCCGTCTCGACGTCGAAGCCCCATGCCACGATCGGCAGGGCGAGGGCGACCTCGCGCGTGAAGGCGCGGTAGCCGGACATGACGTCGGTGAGGGATGCTCGGAAGATCCGGTTGATCAGCCAGACCACCAGACGGTTGCCGCCGACATGCAGCGGTCGGAAGGATCCCGCTTCGTAGCCGGCCAGGCGCTGTGCGACCACCATGTCCGCGCCCTCCGCAAGAAGGGGAGCCAGCAGCGCGGGGGCGGCGGCCGCGGGGTAGGTGCCGTCACCGTCCACCATGATGTAGAAATCGGCGTCCACTCGATCGAGGATGGCGGCGACGACGTTGCCCTTGCCGCGGCGTTTCTCGAGTACCACGACAGCGCCCGCGCGACGCGCGACCGCGGCGGTGTCGTCGGTGCTGGCGTTGTCGAAGACGACGATGGTTGCGCCGGGAAGGGCGGACGCGAACTCGCGGACCACGTGCTCGATGGTCGCGCTTTCGTTCAGGCACGGGACCACGACCGCCACGCCCGACCAGTCGGTGCGGGTGGGGAGGGGGAGGGCGTCGTGGGCAGGCGTCATCGTAGCTGAGTTGCGTGAGGTCGGGTGGAAAGCGGGACAATAGAATGAATGCAGCCTAGCGTGCGGCACCGCGACGGCCAGACCGCCCCGGTTGATGCAAGAGTCGTCACGAGGCCAAAGGCGATTGGCCGAAAGTCGGCAGAGGCGACAAGCCTCAATACAAGGCGGCGTCTTGAAATTTCGCAGCGGTCAGCTTCAAATCATGGGAGAAGGACGTCCTAACCTGACTATGCATTCTTAAAAATTTCGGATGCGACAAAGTGCGCCAATTTTCGCTGCCACAGTCAACCTCAGATGTTTAGGCGCAATTCGGGCCGAGACCACGCTTCTCCAACGCGGCATCCACTGCTTTTCGGAAGTTGATGGCCCAGTTCTCGAATGAAAACGACTTTGCATGTAAACGGAGCCCCTCGGCCGGGAAGGAATGGGGAGACGCATCCAGGCGCCGGATGGCTTGCGCAATTGACTCCACCGTCTGCTCATCGTGCAGTATGCCGGTCACACCGTCGACGACGGTGTCAAGCGCGCCGCCTCGACCGAATGCGATTACAGGTACTCCAGCCGCCATGGCCTCGACTGGTACGATGCCGAAGTCTTCTTCCCCCGGGAAAAGGAGCGCGCGTGCGCTCCCCATCACTTCGCTCACAATCTCGTGCGATGCGCGACCGAGGAACTCGATAGTTCCTCCCGCAAGCCGCTTCAGGCGCGGCATCTCCGGGCCGTCCCCGATGACCACGAGGCGCCGGCCGAGATGGTTCGCGGCCTTCACCGCCAAATCCGCCCGCTTGTACGGGACCAAGCGTCCGAGGAAGACAAAATGGTCGCGCCTTGGGTCGACCGGTGCGAAGCGATCCACCTCAACAGGTGGGTGGACGATGATCGAGTCCCGCTGCCAGGCGATGCGCACTCGTTCCTGAGTATGTCGCGAGTTCGCAATGACCAGATCCAGTCGCTTTGCGCTCGATCGATCCCACTTTCGGAGGTACCATGCAGCAATACGCATGGCTGGCCGAATCAGCGGCGACGCTGCCGCAAGGTACTCAGCCTCCATATCCCAGACGTATCGCATGGGAGACTGGCAGTAGCATACGTGCACGGTCTGCGGACCCACACGCACTCCTTTCGATGGCCCAGACTCGTTGCTGATTACTAGGTCGTAGTCACGGAGGTCGAGGCGCGCCAACGCCGCAGGCATGAGCGGCACGTAGAGGGGGAGCAGCGATGGCGTGTACGGTAGAAGATTCACAAGCGTCGTTCGGATCGCGCGCTCGCTGAGAGGTCCGTCCAGCTCGCGGGGGCGATACATGTTTGTGTAGACGTCGGCATTCGGGTAGAGGCGGAGCAGTGACTCAATCACTTTCTCCCCACCCGCGCGCTCGACGATCCAATGATGAACGATCGCAACGCGCAGCGGTCTCGGGCGCCCATACGACTGCGTCACGGCCGGCATAGCGCCACCAGTATCTCCGGGAGCATCTCGCTCGATGAACTCGCCGACACTGCGTGCCGATCCCGTGTGTCAACCAAGGGACTTGTGATCAGCTTACGAATCTGATGCGCGCGGACCGCGGCCATCATATGAACGCGACCTAGTAAAGTCAGACCATACACGTAGCGCTGAGAAAAGGGCGCCTGGCCCAATATCTCGACCTCCCCAAATTGCACTCGCAGCAGGCGTCGCAATTCCTCTGCCCCGTACTCCCGCACGTGGTGAGGATTGAAGGAGCCGTCGTGGATGCTCCGCGTAGGATTCATCACTACGCGATTCGGCGTTGAGCAGAGGAACACACCAGCGGGCCGAAGTAGCCGGTGCATCTCTCTCACGTAAGCGATGTCATCTCGCACATGCTCAATTGTCTCAAAGCTGGTGATGACGTCTAACGACGCGGATGGCAGACCCGTAGCGGTTGCGTCCGCGACGCGGAAGCTGACCGTTTCCGCATTTGATTGGCGAGATGCTGCCTCTACTGACGGCGCGTCTACATCAGCTCCGAGTACCGTTCGTGCACCAGCAGCAGCGAGGATTCGCGTGCCGTAACCGCTGCCGCACGCAATATCCAGGACATCTTTGCCGCACACGAATCGAGCGGCCCACTCGTAGCGCAGATGATGCTGGAGTCGAATCCAGCGTGGCAGCCACCCCGACGCAAAGTCAACGCGCTCAACGGGCGACAGGTAGTCCTTCAATTGGAGGAGTGGCACGAGATCCCGAATCTTATGAATGGGGCGCCGAACTATTGGATGGACAACCTTCGTCGAGGTCACACGCTACCTGATTCGGCACGGCCTCGGCTTGAGTGCGGAGAAAGTCGTCGCGGCTCGACTGACCAGTTGAAGACGAGGCAGCAAGGCCGCCTGGACCCAGGAGCCGATGCGGCACTGAGGTGTAACCGCCGTCGTCGGAAATGTGCTCGATGCTCTCGAAGCTCATCATGATGTCGAAGGATGCGCCGGCCGGCTCCGCGTGAGTCGCATCCTGCACGACGTACCGAAGACCATGCTCGAAGTGCGGAGCGTCAGCAGCGGTGACGGCGTCGATATCCAAGTCAGCCCGGACTACCTCGGTGGCCCCGGAATGAGCCGGCATCGCTGCGCCGTAGCCAGATCCCCACGCGAGGTCGAGTACCCAACTGCCCGCCGAGAGAGTGCACGCCCACGCGTAACGCTGCAGGTACTGTGCGCGAACCCGTCTCCGCCGTCGGCGGTCGGCGAGTTCGATGCGTTCAACGGGCACGAGGTTGGCACCTCTGCAGAAGGTGCTCCGACGAGTATTCACGGTAGCTGCGGTCGCGCGAAGCGCATGTCGCGGTACGGGACGCCCAATCGGCGAAAGTCGTCTGGAGTCATGACGCGCACGCTTCTTCCCGCGGACGGCGGAGTAATGCCAATTGATACGAGAGGTCCAGCGACGTTCACTACGTGCGACTTAGCCTCTTGGAACGGCGCGTTTCTGATGAAATCCGTGCCGTACCAGACCAACGACGCGTTCACTAGCACCACCTCCTCCCGGCTGGTCTCGATCGCCGCTGCCGCGCGTGCGAACGGTCGCACGAAGCCTTCGGCCTGCCATGCGCGCAACGGAAACAGTATCACCACCGCGACGACAAAGCTGCCAGTGCAGAGGCGGCACCCGTCGGACGCGCGCAAGTACCGCGCGAGCCACCGCGCGCCATAGGCGCTCACCAGTACCACGTTGCCGAGCGTCGCGTATGCGTACCGGTAGCCCCATCCATGCTGCTGATCGAAGCGAAACATGGCGTATACGGCCATGGTGAGTATGAGCCCAGCCGCCAAGTCTCGGAGCACTGGGGGAGCGTATCGCAGCCGCAGCAGACCGCATACGGCGGTGGCTGCCACAAGTGGCGCCTGCCAGGTGGCCACCAATGCGAGGTTCTGAATATCGAGGTGGAGAATCTTCGCGTCTGGGAAGGCGAAGAACGTTGTGAACCCGTAGCCTTGAGTCGCGCCAACGCGTGCCATCCACCCAAGCCAGCCCACGCAACCCAAAGCGTATGCCGCCCCGACCCCTATCGTCCGTTCCCACCTCTTCTCGAGCAGCAGGCGGACGAGAAAGGGCGCAACGAACAAAGCGTGCGGAACGACCTGATGCAGTCCCAGGGCCGCGACCCCGATTACGGGAAGGGCCCCGACGTTCCACCTTGACTCTTCTCGTCTCAGCCAGCACCAAAGCCACCAAGTGTTGAGGCACAGGTGCGCCGGCATCGCATACGCCGTCCCCGACATCAGCAGGAACTGTGCAGAGGTCACCAGCGCACCCAGTGCCAACCACTGCATCCGGCCTTCGCGTGGCCAAAGTCGACGCGCAATCCCTGCCAGGCCCACCACCGTCAGCCCCGCGAGCAACGGGTTGGCCAGCGTCTCCGCGCCGGCTCGCACGAACAGCGAGCGGATGAGCGCGTGCACCGGTAAGTACAGGGATTCCCACGTCCCGGAGGACGCGTCGTACCTGATGTACGCTGGTACCATCACCGGTGCCCATGGGCGCCATTCGACCGGCACCGGAGCGGCGATCATGCCACGTGCAAAGATGCGAGCCTGAAATGACGCGCTCCACTCGTCTCCGGAGAGTGCGTAGGCGTGCATCACGCGGTGCGTGATGGCAAAGGTCACGAGCGTGACCACGGCGCCAAGCAGCCAGGCGATCTGTGGCGAGACGTCACCGCCGGCATCCACGAGCGCCGTCGCGCGGAGGTGCGGCGGCGCCGAGCGGCCGCGCACCAGCGCCACCGCCAGTGCGACGACGAAGGCCAGGGTTACCATCAGGGGTACTGGCTCGAACGTACGCTGGAACCAGAGGAACACGTTGATCATCCGCGCTTCGGGCACTTCACGCAGGAAGAACGCAAACATGAGCGCAGCCCCGGCTACCGCAGCCACGGCCAGGCATGCCAGCCAGGCGCCTGTAGCGTCGGAGGACGACTCGCTGCTGTCTTGGTGCTTGAGGGCGGTACTGGCGGAGGATGATTCGGCCAAGGCGAGGTGGGCTAAAGCGGGAGCGGTGGCGTGAACCTGCTTGGGCCGGCTGCAGTCGTCCTGTAGCTGCGCATGATGGCGGAGTCTACGACAAGCGTATGTCGTCTCGCCAGTATCCGGTTTGCAGTCACCCATGACCAAGGTGCGATCCGCTACCTATCTGCCCGGATGCGCAACGACGATTTCGCCAGGATCCGTTGACGCAGACTGCCGATGATGCCAAGCCACGCCGGAACCTCACCCTCATTTGGTCGCTGCAGAATCGCGACGAGGCATGGCAGGTAGATCAAGCCGTTCAGGATCCCTGCCGCGAGTGGAGCACTCGTGCCGACATACTTGACCTGTGCGAGCATTGCGGTGCAGGTCAGCACCGTGAAGCCAAGGCTCTCCCGAAACGTTCGTGCGATCAGGCCAAGCGGTAACACATCGTACACGACCGGTGTATGCGGCACCATGGCATAGGCCAGTAGCAGACGCGCATCGAGTCGACGCCAGCGAAATAACGCGAGAAGCAGCAGAAATCCGCCTGCGGCGCGAATCGGGAGTATCATGTGGCCCGTCGCCTTGATTGCGAAAAGCCAGTGGCGCACCCAATCCGGGTTCACGATGAACGAAATTGCCACTAGCGCGCCGCCGCCCATCGCGGCAATGGTGAGCGCACGTCGGGAATCTGTCGCCGCACAGAAAGCGAGCCCGATATTGGGTTTGACCGCGACCATCCAGAACAGCGCAGGTGAGAGCCATGTCGCGGCCAGCAGTGGCGACATCTGTGCCGCGCGCAGCGCGTCGAGGACAGATGCACTCAGCAGTATGGGAAGTCGTGAGTATCCCGTGCGAGTGAGATGATAGGTGAGCAGTCCCATCGACACAGTCGAGAACAGCGTGCTGGCTGCAAAGACCGAGAGGACGGAGAACGGCGTGGCCAGTAAGACCGCGGGCATGGGGTAGAGCAGCGGCCACTGGAAATCGAACGCGCGTCCGGGGCCGATGGCGTCGTACGGCTCCTGACCGGTGAGAAGGACTCGGCCCGCGAACCAGAGGTGATCGAAATCGCTACCGTCGCCGAGAAGATGATGGTTCCAGACCACGAATGCCGCACTCACCGCAGCGACGAGCAGTGCCACTGCAACGCGCTCTCGGCGACTTGGCCTGCCAACACATCCCTGCACTTGCGCCTTGCCCGCCTCGGATGAAGGCTCGATCGCTGTCATGTCGGATAGTTGTGCGGTTGGTCGTCGTGGCGCAGTTCCTGCTTCGAGGCGAAGGCGCGGATCAGCATGCTTCACGCTTACGAGCTGTCTTTGCGTTTCAACATCAGCTGAGAACTGTTCCTCGGCGACTGACAGTCAAACGAGCTTGGTGCGTGCGGCGAGACTGAAGTAGTCGTCCGGGGTGTCGATGTCTTGCAGCGCTGACAACGGCCAGTCGAGGATGTTGGCTTCCGACTGATGCGCGCGGACGACCGCCTTGCCGCAACCTTCACCGTGCCAAGCAAGTAGCTCGGGCCAGAGGATGCGGCGAAAGAGCAGGGGTGGCGCGAGGACGTCACCGTAGCGGGAGACGCACAGTGGTGCGTCGCTCGCGTTGGCGGAGTCGATCAGCGCGCGCAGCATCGGCGCACTCACGCGCACCATGTCGGCGAGGAGCACCACGGTCGCATCCACCTCATCGCTGAGCGCATTGAGGCCGGCGTGGAGCGACGTACTGGTGGGTCCGGTGAAGTCGGCGTTGGTGGCGAAGGTGCACGCGATCCCCTCGAGTGCGGCGCGCACGTGGGCTTCATCGTTGCCGACCACCACGACCACCGGCGACAGGCCCGCTTCCGTCGCCAGCAACGCGGCGCGGCGCACCATCGGCTCGCCATCGATGTCCAGAAGCAGCTTGTTGCGACCCATGCGCGTGGACGCCCCCGCCGCGAGGATCACCGACGCGACGCGCAGCTGGCTCACCGGCTACTCACCGCTGGCGTGGATCGGCGCCCTGCGCTCGCGAAGCGATTGCGGCTGGCGCCCCGATCGAACGGCCAGGATCTCGGCCAGCACCGCCAGCGCCACCTGCTCGGCGCCGTCGGTCCCAATATCCAGACCTACAGGTCCATAGATGCGTGTGGTGTCGACGTCTCCCGCGCTCCGCAGGCGGGTCAGGATCCGCTCGGTACGCTGGCGCGGGCCGAGCATGCCGATGTAGCGCGCGGGGGTACGCAGCAGCGCACGCAGGTAATGCGCGTCGTCGGCGAAGTCGTGTGTCATCACGACGCAGAAGCTCGACTCGTCCAGCACCAGCAATTCGTTCAGGCGCGCCGCGTCGCTCTCCAGCAGCGTGATGGCGGCTGGAAACCGATCGCGCGAGAGGAGCCCCGGACGACGGTCGACCACCACCACCCGGAAGCCGACCTCGGACGACAGGCGCGCCAGGATCCGCGCGTCATCTCCGGCGCTCACCACCACCAGCCGTGGCGGCGGTGTCAGGACGTCGAGCAGGAATCGCACCTCGCCCACAGTCTCGATCCGTGACTCGCCCAGCGAGCGCCACTCCGCCGCATGCTCGCGCGCATACGCGTCCATCGCTGCGTCACCAAGTGAGCCAAACGCACCTGCTTCCGAAATCAGCAGTCGGGGCGCCTCACCGCACTCCTTCGATTCACGCAGTCGCGTGACGGCCACGTAGCTCGTCTCAGCCGCCAACGCGTTGCGCTCATGCAACCGCGGTGACGACACCGGTTCGACCAGGATTTCGACTTCACCGTCACATCCCACGCCGAGATCCCAGGCCGCGATCTCTTCGGCACCGCCGCAGTAGGTGCGCAGTTCAGCCACACCGGTGCGCAGCACACGCTGCGCCACCTCGCGTACGTCGGCTTCGAGACAGCCGCCGCTGACGTTTCCTACGCTGCTGCCATCCTCGATCACGACCAGCTTTGCCCCTTCATGCCGATACGCGGAGCCGTTCACGCGTACCACAGTGGCCAGCGCGGCACGCGATCCTGCCGCGTGCCACGCTGCGAGTTGGTCGAACACCTGCCGTGTCTCGAGCCACTGCTTCACGCGATCGTCCTCAGCTCCAACTCAGATCGTGCTTCGACAGCGGAAGGGAGCGAATGCGCTTCCCCGTCGCGGCGAAGATCGCATTGCAGAGTGCCGGTACCACTGGCGGCAGGGCCGGTTCACCCATGCCGGTCGGCGAGTTGTCACTGGTCACGAAGGTGACGTCGATCTGCGGCGTCTGCGTGAGGCGGATGAGCGGGAAATCGTTGAAGTTGCCCTGCTTCGTGCGGCCGTTCTCGATCGTGATTTCCTGCGTCAGCGCTTCGCCGATGCCATCGATCACGGAGCCTTGCACCTGGTTGATCGCGCCCGACGGATTGATGATCTGGCTGCCGACATCGCCGGCCACCCACACCTTCTTCACCGTCAGCGCACCGGCCTTCGTCACGCTCACCTCGACCACTTCAGCGAAGTAGCCACGATGCGAGAAGTAGAAGGCCACACCCATGCCGCTGCCCTTCGGCAGCTTGCGCGTGCCCCAACCTGACTTCTGCGCCACGGCTTCCAGCACGGCCTTCATGCGTGAGGCGACCATCGTTCCACGCGGCGTCTCGGCCGGCAGCGCGGCAAGCAGATCGAGGCGGAACTGCACCTGGTCCTTCCGTGCCGCGATCGCCAGTTCGTCGATGAACGACTGCATCACGAACGACAGGGCATTGCTCCCCGGCGCGCGCAGGTACCCCGTCGGCACGCCCAGCGGCATGGTCGACACACCGACATTGCTGTTGGCCACGGCAAGGGCAGGGAACTCCGTCCCCTCCATGCCTGCACTCGGCACGAAGTCGGTGCCGTTGTTCGAGAAGCTGACGAAGTGATTCTGCCACGCCGTGAGCTTGCCGCTGGCGTCGACCGCGCCCTTCAGCTTGTGGAAGCCCGCGGGGCGATAGAAGTCATGGCGAATGTCATCCTCGCGCGTCCAGAGCACCTTCACCGGCACGCCGGCGATCTTGGAGATCATTGCCGCTTCGACCATGTAGTCGTTGTTCAGCCGCCGCCCGAAGCCGCCGCCGCTGCGGGTGATGTGCACGGCGACGTTCTTCTCCTCGAGACCGAGCGTCTTCGCGACCAGGACGCGGCCCGCCTGCGGATTCTGGGTGGGTGCCCAGATCTCGATCGCGTTGTCCTTGAAGCTCGCGGTGCAGTTCTGCGGTTCGAGCGTGGCGTGGGCGATGAACGGATATTCGTACGTCGCCTCGACCGTCCTGGCGGCGCTGGCAAAGGCGGCATTCACGTCACCTTGCGCGCGAAGAGAACGCGCCGGTGCCTGCGCGAACAGTTCGGTGGCCTTGGCCTTGATCGACGCGGTGCTCTGCTGCGCCGTGGCGCCTTCGTCCCATGTGACCTTGAGCTTTGTGCGCGCAGACTTCGCGGCCCACCAGGTGTCGGCAAGAATTGCCACGCCACTCAGCAGCCCGTTCAACACCGTGCCACCTTCGACGATGAATGCGTTCTTCACGCCAGGCAGCGCCTTGATCTCATCGAGGTTCGCGCTGACCGCCTTGCCTGCGAACACCGGACACTTCTCGAAGGTACCGTAAAGCATTCCGGGCACCGTGACATCGATGCCGAACAGTGGCTTGCCGGTCACCACCTTGTCGTTGTCAACGCCGCTGATCGCCTTGCCGATGATCTTGAAGTCTTTCGGATTCTTCAGCGTCACGCTGGCCACGTCCGGGGCCGGCAGTGCTGCGGCGGCTGTCGCTAGTGCGCCGTACGACATCTGGCGGTTCGAAGCCTTGTGGAAGACCGTGCCGGATGCCGTCGTGCACTCGCTCGCTGGCACACTCCACGCCTGTGATGCCGCGGCAACCAACAGCTGACGTCCCGCAGCACCGGCCTTGCGCAGCGGTTCCCAATTCGTGGGCGTGGCGGTGCTGCCACCGGCGACCTGCGAGCCGTACTTGGTGGGGTCGAGCATCGCCTGCTCGATCGTGATCGCGCTGAAGTCCACATCCAGTTCCTCGGCGATCAGCATCGGCAGCATCGTCTTGATGCCCTGGCCGATCTCCGGGTTCTTGGCCATGATCGTCACCACACCATTCGGTGCGATGCGAATGAAGGCATTCGGCGAGAAGTCCGCCATTCCGTCGTGCACTTCGGCTGCCTGCGCTTCGAGCACGCCGTTGCTGCCGAAGTCGAGCCATGCGCCGAGCAGCAGTCCGCCGCCCGCGAGGGAGGTGACGCGCAGGAATTGACGGCGATCGATCGGGGATGAGATAGACATCAGCGGCCTCCCACCTGTGAACCACTGCGTGTGGTACCGGCTGCCTTGTGAATGCCTTCGCGAATGCGGGTGTACGTCGCACAGCGACAGAGATTGCCATTCATGGCGGTGTCGATCTGCGCGTCGGTCGGTTTCGGCGTCTTCGCGAGCAAGGCCGCCGCCGACATCAGCTGGCCGGCCTGGCAGTAGCCGCACTGCGGCACGTCCAGCTCCTTCCACGCCTTCTGCAGCGGGTGCGAGCCGTCGGGCGACAGGCCTTCGATGGTCGTGATCTTCGCGCCCTGCACGGCAGTCACTGGCAGCTGACAGGATCGGGCCGGCTCGCCGTTGAAGTGCACGGTGCAGGCGCCGCATTGCGCGATGCCACAGCCGAACTTCGTGCCTTTGAGGTCGAGCACGTCACGCAGCACCCAGAGGAGCGGCATGTCGGCGGGGACATCAACGGTTCGGGGTGTGCCGTTGACCGTGAACGTGACAGGCATGCGCAGGCTCCAGAGGTGAGACGGATCGTCCCAATTTCGCGGACGGGCCGGGGGATGGCAATCGATCCGGGCCCACTGCGGCCGGACCACTGAGGGAATACGTGCCGCTGGCAGGGGGCGTTCCCGCTGGAATCAGGTGCAGAGATCCGGCGGCAGGATGGGGGCGTTATGGGGCGCAACACGCAAGTCACCCGTGATGACCCAACCCCAGACCGGAGTATCCAGTGCGTACCACAGCTTTTCTGTCCTCTGCGCTTCTCACCACGCTCACCGTCGGCCTCAGCGCCTGCGCGACGGATTCCGGTACCACCGCGCCCGACGCATCACAGACGGCGCAACTCACGATTGCCTCCGAGAACGCCAGGCGGGGGAACGATCGCGGTGGCGCCGTCTACGTGCTCTCGAATGACGTCAACGCCAACGCAGTGCTCATCTATCCGCGCAGTCGCGATGGCCAGCTCGGCGCGCCAGCCAGTATTCCCACCGGCGGGCGCGGCACCGGCGGGGGACTCGGCAATCAGTATGGCCTCGTGCTCGATGACGACGGTGACATGCTGTTCGGCGTGAACGCCGGCAGCAATGAACTATCGGCGTTCCGCGTCGATGGCCAGACCCTCACGCAAACCGATCGTGTCTCGTCGGGCGGCGTGCAGCCCATCAGTATCGCGGTCCGTGGCCGCCTGGTGTATGTGCTCAACGATGGCGCCACCTCGAACATCACAGGCTTCTTTCTCGGTGCGCGGGGCAAGCTGATCCCGATCCCTGGCTCGACGCGAGCCCGGAGTGCGCCAGCCGGCTCGATCGACGGCGCCGAGATCAAGTTTTCGCCTGATGGTCGTTCGTTGGTAGTCACCGAGAAGGCGGCCAACCTGGTGGTGACGTATCCCGTCCTGCTCAATGGACGCACGGGTGAGCCGAAGCTTCGGCAATCGAGCGGTGCCACACCGTTCGGCTTCGACTTCGCGAAGAATGGCACGCTGGTGGTGTCGGAAGCTGCGGGCGGCGCGGCCGGCGCGAGCAGCGTGTCGTCGTATGACATCGATCGCAATGCCAACCTTCGGCTGGTGTCCGGCTCGGTCGCGAATGGGCAGTCAGCGGTCTGTTGGGTCGTGGTCTCGTCCGACGGGCGCACCGCCTACGCGGCGAACACTGGCAGCGGCACGCTCAGCACGTTCTCGATTGGTCGCTCGGGTGCGCTGACGCTGGTCAATGCCACGGCCGGTGCCACGGGTGCTGGCAGCACACCAGGTGATCTCGGTCTGAGCAGCGACGATCGATTCCTCTACGTCCGCAGCGGGGCCACCAATTCGATCTCGGTCTTCGCGACCGGTAACGATGGTGCCATCACGAACATCGCGACGGTGACTGGCCTGCCGACGGGCGCCAACGGGATCGCGGTCCGCTGATGGTCACGCCGGGGCGTCGACAGGGATTGGACGGGACGTCGGCGCCTCCGGCACGCGGGATCATGGCGCTCGGACGCGAGAGTTCACTTCGCGAACGGATCGCGGCGCGCGACGAGCAGGCTTTGGCGGAATTGATTGCGGTCGCCACGCCATGGCTGCTTGGTGTGGCGCACGCGATGTTGCAGGATGCCGACGATGCCGAGGATGTGGTGATGGACGCGTTCCGGATGGTCTGGACATCGGTCACGCCTTCGGCCGAGCCGGGGCAGGGGCTGATGCCGCTCCTGCTGCGTATCACCCGGCAGCGCGCCATCGATCGGCTGCGTGCTCGGCGACGAAAGCTGCGTCTCGTGACCGCGCTCACGCCCTCAGAAATCGAGCGGGAGTCCATCTCCCCGGTCGAGCCCAACGAAGCGGCGCAGCCGGGGTGGCACATCCATTCCCAGGTGCACTCGGCGCTTGGTGCGCTGCCGGATGATCAGCGCGCTGCCGTCCGTCTGGCGTACTTCGAAGGGCTGGCGCATTCGGAGATTGCTGCGACACTGGGAGTGCCGCTGGGTACCGTGAAGACGCGGCTCCGACTTGCATTCGGAAAGCTCCGCACCGCACTCGCTCCACTGAAGGATTGGGTCCCATGACCGCTCATGACTGGTTCATTGAACACCGTACGGAGTATGCGGCTGGCGCACTCGAGCCGGCCGAGATGGTGGTGTTCGCCGAGCACGTGCAACGGTGCGAGGCGTGCCGTGAGGCCGTTGAGCGCATCGAATCGGAGTTGCGCTGGTTGCCGATGGGTGTGTCGCCGGTGACGCCGCGTCCGGGCTTCCAGCAGCAGATATTGGAGCATGCGACCGGTCGTGCGCGGGGCGGGCTGCGTCGTTGGGCGGTGCCAGCGGCAATCGCCGCGTCGCTGTTCACCGGACTGGTTGGCTGGCAGCTGGGGCGGCTCTCTGGCGCCTCGGTCGGACCTGAGGTGGCGTCCGTGCCTGCGAGTGCGGCGCCCGCGGTGATCGCTGCCGGATCATCGCTCGATGCGCAGCTCGCTGCGCTGCAGGACACCGTCTCCATCATGCGTCAGGCCGCGCGCGTGATGCAGGCGAAGATCATGATGCACGGCAAGGAAGGCGGGATGGTGATCTTTGCCGATGCCAAGACCCATCGCTGGAATGTCGTGCTCCATGGGCTTCCCGCCGCACCGGCCGACGGTCGGTATCAGTTCTGGTTCGTCTGTTCGGACGGGATGGTGCGTGGGGCGTCGGTGAACGTGAATCCCGCCGCGCCGATGATCTTCACCACCGGGATGCCGGTGCAGCCGTGCAATGTGATGGGGGCGGCGTTGACGATCGAGCCGATGCACGGCGATGATGGGCCGCCGCGGGGGCGGGAGCTGGCGCACGTGTTGTTGTGAAATCCTGCGTTACCACGTGCAGCCGGCGAGCTACACGTGGGTGGTTTCCACAAACTCCGGTGCCATCAACCCCACCAGCGAACGCCCGTGCGCATCATGCTTCGCTCGCGCATCGTTCACCAGCTCCAGCGCCGTCTGCGTACAGGGCGGCAACACCTTGTCTGACACGCCAAGCGGCGTGACACGCTGCCCCCATTTCACGACCAGCGAACAGTAGGTCAGCCCGCCGCCGAACGCCGGCATCAGGATCGTCGCTCCAGGCGTCACGCGACCTTCCTCGAGCGCCTCGACCAGCGCCACCGGCACCGTCGCAGAGCTCATGTTCCCGTACTTGTGCACGGTCACCATCACGCGCTCCATCGGGATGCCGCTGTACTTCGCCAGCGACTCGATGATGCGCAGATTTGCCTGGTGCGGCACTACCAAGTCGATCTGGTCTGGCGTCAGCTTGCACTCCGCCATCACGCGACCCGACGCGTCGGCCATTGCGGTCACGGCACGCTTGAAGATCTGCGGGCCATCGAAATCCCAGATCGTGTCGCCGAATTGCACGTTGTTGTTCGCGTAGCTGAGCCCGAGCCCGCGCACCCGCAACGTTTCGCGGGCCTCGGCATCGCATCCCAGCACGCTGCCGATCAGCCCCTGCTCGACGTCCGAGGCCTGCAGCACCACGGCGGCCGCCCCGTCACCGAACAGCACCGCGACATTGCGATTGCTCCAGTCCATGAAGCGGCTGATCAACTCCACGCCGATCACTACCGCGTTGCGCGCCATGCCACTGCGAATCATTGCCGTCGCCGTGGCAAGGCCGTAGCAGAAGCTGGTGCACGCCGTGTTCACGTCCATCGCAGCCGCGCGCGTCGCACCGAGTGCGATCTGGACGCCCGATGCGCTGTTCGGCACGCCCTCATCGTTGCTGCAACTGCCGTAGATGATCAGGTCGACGTCCTTTCCCTCCAGCCCCGCGCAGGCCAGCGCCTGTGAGGCTGCCACCACCGACATGTCGATCGCGCTCACATGGGAGACTCGGCGCTCCTTCATCCCGGTCCGCGAGACGATCCAGTCATCCGACGTCTCGAGAAAGGTCGAGAGGTCGTCGTTGGTGAGAACGGCGGGGGGCATGCACTTCCCCCATCCGGTGATCGCGGCGTAGGTCATGGCGGCAAGTCAGGGTTCCTGTCGAGCTGGGCCGGTTCGGCTGCCTCAACACTACAGACCGACGCAGCATTGGGCGATAGGCGCCGCGCCGCGATCTCAGAGTGCGAGCGACTCCATCGGCAGGGCATCTCGCGCCCGCACCGACGCCGCATACGGGCCGAGCAGGTGTGCGATGCTGTTGGCGTAGTAGCTCACCAGTTCCCGGCCGCGCGGCAACACGAGGAAGTCGTCGCCCTGCACCAGCACCACGCGGCGCATCTCGAGCATCTTGAGCGCCAGGTCGAGCGTTTCGGTGGCGTCGCGGTCCGAGCGCACCACCCGTGCGTTGATCTCGACCAGCTCATCCCGGATCTCGTCGATTCGCCGAATCAGTTTGCTGCGCGGGATCAACTCACCGCCAAGGCTCTGAATTGCGGCGCAGACCAGCGGCACGGGCGTGACCGGAATCAGCGCGCCGATGCGATCCATGATGCGGTCGGTGAGCTCCGCCACCAGCGCCAGCCGTTCCGGACGCGGGATGGTGAAGAGTTCGGGCTGATTGGCGTACCATGGGGCCAATGGCACCGGTGCGCCGATCATGACGGCGGCGCGCCCGTATCGCTTCCATCGACGCGTCACCATGCGCGTCAGGTTCCAGAACAGGTATGGCACTACTTCACCAAGCTGCGCCAGCTTGCCTGGTGCTCGACCACCAGAGGTCGTGTCCAGCTCGCGCAGCAACGACCGGTCTTCCAGCACGCGATCGTAATTGACGGCCACTGGAATCACGTAGATGCGCGAGTGGTAGGCCGGGTCGTGCCCGATACCGAGTACGTAGTCGAGCAGGCCGATCTTGGGCGGACGCAACTTGCCATCACGAGTCAGGCCGCCCTCGAGGAAGATGCCCTGCGTCACGCCCTCGCGGGTGATCAGCTGCACATAACGTTCGAGCACCGTGTGATAGAGCCGTTCGCGATGTTTGCGCCGCACGAAGTAGCCGCCGAACGACTTGAAGATCTGCTCCAGCGGGAAGGCGCGGGCCCACTCGCCCACTGCGTACGAGATCGCGACCTGCCCGGAGAGCGCATACCCGACCAGCAGGTAGTCAGCATTCGAGCGGTGATTCATCAGGTACACGACCACCGCGTCACGCGGCAGGCGCTTCGTGGCGGCGCGATCCTCGTATTCGACCGTGACGTGATAGAACAATCGCAACAGCATCCGCGACAGCCGAAATCCGACTTCGTAATACGCGATGATGTTGAAGAACGGAACGATCTCGCGGATGTAGACATCCACCATCTTCCACGCCGTGCCGCTATCGGTGCCGGTGGCGGCGACATGGTCCTGCACCGCGGCTGCGATCACGGCATCGTCCAGCAGCAGCCCACGCACATGGGCGCGGCCCAGCAGCTTGAAGCGATCGAGGCGTCCGCGGTACTTCATTCGCGCGCGTGCGGCCATGCGGTTCGCCAGGCGTCGCAGCGGGCGTCGGAAGAGGACGCCCACCAGCAACACGGCGACAGCCAGCAGCACGAGGTCACGGAGAAAGATCTGCACGGTGGTGCGAACTTCAGTGCCGTCGCACCGTCCGGCAAGCAGGGCACGACGATTCCCGTCGAAATGCCGGTCCGTTGCCGGCGGCGGCACCGCAGGATTGCTTTCGTAGTCCCGAACCTGCCCCGAATGCTGCGTCGAATCATCAAAGGCTTTCTGGCACTGCTGGTCGTGGCGCTGTTCGCGGCGTTCGCCGTGCTGCCTGGAATCGTCGACAAACGAATGAACAAGGTCGTCGACGCGCCGCACGTGACCGTCAGCGACTCGGCCGCGGCGTTGCATCGCACCCTGGCGGTGGCCGACATGCACGCCGACGAATTGCTGTGGGGCAGGGACCTTCTGGCACGTGCCGATCATGGGCACGTGGATGTGCCGCGACTCACCGATGGCAACGTGGCGCTGCAAGTGTTCTCGGTGGTGACGAAGACACCGCGGAACATGAACTACGATCACAACACCGGCGACACGGACAACATCACCTTGCTCGCGATCGTGCAGCGCTGGCCAATAGGCGCGCTGACCAGCCTGCGCGCCCGCGCCATCCATCAGGCCGATCGATTGCATGACGCGGTGGCGCGCTCGGGTGGTCACCTGATGCTGGTCACGGATCGGGCCTCGATGGACTCATTCATCGAGAACCGGAAGTCGTCACCAGATTTTCATGGAGCGGTGCTCGCCATCGAGGGGTTGCATGCGCTCGATGGCAAGCTGGAAAGCGTCGACACGCTCTTCGCGCATGGCTACCGCATGATGGGCCTGACGCATTTCTTCGACAATGAAGTTGCCGCGTCCGCCCATGGTGTCACCCACGCGGGCCTGACGCCGCTTGGGAGGCAGGTGATCGAGCGGATGGAGGCGTTGCACATCCTCGTGGATGTCGCCCATGCATCGCCACAGACCGTGAGCGAGGTGCTGGCGATGGCGAAGCGGCCGATCGTGGTGTCGCATACCGGCGTCGCTGCCACCTGTCCGGGCCCGCGCAACCTGACCGACGAGCAGCTGAAGGCGATCAGCGCCAACGGTGGCGTGGTCGGCATCGGCTACTGGGACGCCGCCGTCTGCACGCTCGGCGCCGCCTCCATCGCGAAGGCCATTCGGCACGCCGTGGACGTCGCCGGCATCGATCATGTCGGACTTGGCTCCGACTTCGACGGCGCCACCAGCACGCCCTTCGCGACCGACGGGCTGGCCGAGATCACACAGGCGATGCTGAACTTGCACTTCACGCCGGACGAGATCGAGAAGGTGATGGGCGGGAATGTGCTGCGCATCTTGCGGGACGGCTTGCCGCAGTAGGCGGTCGGCGCAGGCGCAGCCGAAAGGCACTCAGGCGGCGATGATTCGTGCGCATCGCCGCCTGATGGTGCCCCGTCGCTGTTTACCGCGATTCGTGGTTCAAGCGATGCCTTGCTTCATGGCCACCAGCACTTTCTCGGCGAAGACGTCGATCTCCTGCGGCGTGGTGTAGACGTTGGGCGTGACACGAATGCCCATGAATTCCTTTTCGTGCACGATCGGCGTGGTCACGATGTTGTGCTTTGAATAGAGCCAGCCACCCAGCTTCACCGGGTCGAGGCCATCGACATTGAAGAAGCCGATGCCGCCACCGTTCGGCGAATCGAGCGGGGTGAGCACTTTCACCCGTCCACCGCCCTCGGCCAGCAGCCGCTTCGCCCAGCGGTCACGCAGCCAGCGCATGCGCGCAATCTTGCGATCGGATCCGATGCCGCGGTGGAAGACGATGGCCGCCGCAATCGCGTTGAAGTTCGCCTGCGGATGCGTGCCGATCTCCTCGTACTTCCGGATGTCATTGTCCTGACTGACGTTCGCAGCCATCAGCGGCCAGAGTGCTTTCTGCTTGTCCTTGCGCACGTAGAGGAAGCCCGTGCCGATCGGTGCGTAGAGCCATTTGTGCAAGCTGGTGGCGTAGTAGTCCACCCCGAGCTCGTCGCGCTTGAAGGGGAAGTGGGCGAAGGCATGTGCGCCGTCCACGAACACCTCGATGCCCTTCGCCTTCGCCATGTCGACGATCTTGCGCACCGGCAGGATCTGGCCGGTGAGGTTAGTGATGTGCGTGATCTCGATCACCTTCGTGCGCGGTGTGATGGCGGCAGCGAATGCAGCCACGACATCCTCGTCACGCACCACCGGCACGGCAAACTGGACCCGCTTCAGCACGATCCCTTCGCGTCTTACACGTTGTTCCCAAGCGTTGATCATTCGGCCGTAGTTCTGAGTGCTGATGATCACTTCATCGCCGCGCTTGAGGTCGAGACCGAAGATCATCGTCTCGAGGCCTTCGGACGCATTGCGTGTGATCGCCATCTCTTCCGGATCGCAGCCGAATTCCGTCGCCAGCTCGCGTCGGACGCTCTCCATGCGCGGCTGCAGGTGCCGCCACATGTGATCGACCGGGATCTCGTTGCTGTAGTTGATGTCGCGGATCAACTGGTCGATGACCATGGCCGGAGCCGGGCTGACGCCGCCGTTGTTCAGGTTCACCCAGGTGCGATCGACCTCGAAGGCGCGCTGGATCTCGAACCAGAAGGCCTCGTCGTCGGCGAGGTTGGCAGCGGTCCGGCCGCCGGCCACATCCCTGGCACGGGCCAGCTGGCGGAAGGCGCGCGAATTGAACGCCGGGACGACGGCAAGTGAGGCGGCGGAACTGAGGAAGTCGCGACGGCTGGTCATCAGCGGGCTCGGCTGGGGAGAGAGAGCTGCAGACTATCGAGGTACGGCGGCTGGAGTGTGGCGGTCGGGGCCAGCTAAAGGGTCGTTACGCGGTGCGGGCGATCTTCGATGGTACCGCCTGGTGCGGTTCGGCGGTAGCGAGCAAATGGCAGAGGTCGGTTACGACGGGTTAGTTTTTGCAGCATGTCCGATCACCGAACCCATCAGACGGCGGTCGATGGGCACCATTGGCCGACCATGTTGCCCGTCGGCGACCTGACCCTAGCGGCAGTGCCGGACTGGATCAGCGAAGCGACTGCAGTACCCGCGGCGATCTTTTGGGCCGGACAACGACAGAGAAGTGTACGCTGCTGCTGCATAGGGCCGGCAAGCGCGCATGCCCCGCTGTGCTCACCCGTCGCCGGCTCCGATACGATGGATATAATGCGGGACGTCCCGCTCCCAGAAGGTCAATCGGGACGTTTTCGAGAAGGCGCCGAACGGGCTGGTGATATTGTGGCCTCTGGCTGGACCGACAGAGACACGGTGACGTTTCAAGACGAGATGGGTCAGCGTGGTACTGACCATTTGCCACTGCAAGCGCCCGGCGCATCCTCATGCTGAGTCATTTCGACGCGTGGCCTCGCTGGGCGGCAGTTCTGGCGCTGCTGGCGACGCTCGCCCTGACCGTTCTTGGGGCCGTCGGGCCATCCTCTCCTCCACCTCGCTCCGCCGGAATAGACAGTACGAAGCGGGATCTGGCGCTCTATGGCGCGGTGTTCGATCGGGTGGCCAGTGGTGAGGATTTTTATGCGGCCACATCCACCGAGCAACGAAATCGCGGGTTCCCGTTGCGACCGTTCGTCACCGTGCGTCCGCCGTACCTCACCTGGCTGGGTGTCGCCGTTGGCGGCCGGCGCACGATGGCACAGCTGCTCGATGCGCTCGTGACACTCTCCGCCGTCGTCATGGCCATACGGCTGTTGCTTACGATGAACGGCCGTACCCTGCAGCTCACCACACCCCTCGCGGCGCTGAGCTTCCTCACTGTCCGCCACGTTCCGGTTTTCTGGTTCGAGGTCTGGGTGAGCGCGCTCATCCTGCTCTCGCTTGCGTGTTGGTCGCGCCGAACGTGGCCGATCGCCTGTCTGCTGGGTCTTGCCGCCGCGCTACTTCGTGAGCTGGTCGCGCCCTACCTGGTGGTGATGCTGGTTCTGGCGTTGTACGAGCGGCGGCGAGCCGAGGCGCTCGCCTGGCTTGGTGCGCTGGCGGTCTTTTCAGCCAGCCTCTGGATACACGCCGCGCGAGTGAAAGAGGTCATCACGATGGCTGACAAGGCCTCTCCAGGGTGGCTTGGCAGTGGCGGCTGGCCATTCATTCTCCGAATCGTGCACGAAAACTCTGCGCTTATCATTGCGCCTCCCTGGTTGGTGGCGATCGTCGTGCCGCTGGCGTTGCTTGGCTGGTTCAGTTGGAACCATCCTCTGGCGCACCGCGTGACCTTGTACCTTGGTGGATTCATCGTCGCGTTTCTGGTGGTTGGGCGGCCGAACACAGCGTACTGGGGCATGCTGCTGACGTCACTCCTTCTCGTTGGTCTGCCACTTGCTCCAAACGCGCTGCGCACGGCCTTCAACAGAGCGCGCGGCACCGCGCAATAGACGTCGCGGCTGCGGAGTCGCGCCCTCACTCCGAACGTTCTCAGCTTACTCTTCGAGTTGCCAAGTGTGATGCGCGATCATGATCGGCCCCTGAACCGGTTCGCAGCTGCATCGCGG
The DNA here is from genome assembly GCA_963740355.1 of uncultured Gemmatimonadaceae bacterium. Classification (GTDB taxonomy): domain Bacteria; phylum Gemmatimonadota; class Gemmatimonadetes; order Gemmatimonadales; family Gemmatimonadaceae; genus JACMLX01. Next base: position 664,129 of record CAVUDW010000003.1, on the reverse strand, counting down.
CGTACCAAAGCCATTGCGTTGTGTTTCATGTTCGCGATGATTGCCTACGGCGTGCTCGCTGATCCAGCAGCGGCGCCCAAGCCGCTCAGTGCGGAGAAGGCATATACGGGTGACGCCGCCTTCTATCGTGATGTGATCGCCCGCCTGCAAAAGGGCGACGACTTCTACGTCGGCAGCGCAGAAGAGCTTCGCAGGCGCGGTGGTGCCCTCATTCCGTTCCTCACCGTTCGACCGCCGCTGCTTGCTCGAATGTTGGCGGCGTTCGGACTCGAACGAGGTCTCCTGCTTCTTCAGGCTCTCGCCGCCGTGACCGCAATTACGGTCACGGTCAGGCTGCGCAACATCATGAGCAACCGAGTGTTGGCGCTCCTAGGCGCATTGCTCGCCGCCGTGTCGATTGCCGCGACCTCGACGAGTGTGCTTTTTCACGAGTCGTGGGCGGGGATCCTGGTGGTGCTGGCGATCGCCGCGTGGTCACCGCGGACATGGTGGGTGAGTCTGGGCTCTGCCCTGACGGCGGCCGCTCTCCGCGAGCTGGCCGCTCCCTGCCTGCTCGTCATGCTCGCGATGGCGCTGCTAGAGCGCAGGTGGCGCGAGGGTGTCGGGTGGGCCATTAGCATCGGGGTGTTTCTCATGCTCCTTTACCTCCACGCCCGGAACGTTGCGGCTGTGCAACTCGCAACTGACACGCGGGGGCCTGCTTGGCTGGCTGCCGGAGGATGGCCGTTCGTATTGCGGCTCGTGCAGGGGAATTCTTTTCTCGTGAACGCGCCACACTGGGTAGTCGCGGTGTTGGTTCCCGTGGCGCTCGTCGGTTGGCTTTCCTGGGCGCACCCGATATCGAATCGCGCCAGTCTCTATCTGGTCGGCATGCTTGGTACTTTCCTGCTGTTCGGCCGCCCGGCGAACGTCTACTGGGGGATGATGGTCACGCCTCTGCTTCCGGTCGGAGTGGTCCTGGCGCTCATCGCATTTTGGAGCGTGGCGCGCCCATTGGCCGCACCTGCTCCGGCATAGCTTCCCGTTGAGTGCCAGGTTGCAAGGTTCGGTGCGGCGAGCGTGACCGAGCTCGCCCAAGTGCACTAGATTTCCAGAATGTCTGATTTTAGAGGGTCATCTGGGGATGAGTTGCCGGCACATCCCGCTCAAGCACCGATCGGTGGAATCGCTGCGCGCCAGGACTTGGGGCGCCTGGCGCGAGAGGCAGCGCGATTGCTCGAAGACATCGCCGCTGACCGCGCCCTGCTGGCGCGGATGACTCCGGAGGATCGCACGCGGCTCCTCCAAGCCGCCGGCGAGGTCTCGCGTCCGGACGCACTCGCCCGCCGGCGCCTTGTGAAGGCGACGCGCAACCAGCGGAAGGCCGAACGGACCCAGCGGGCCGAATCGGTGCTGCAGGACACCGGAATCCGGAAGCTTCGCCGCGAAGAGGTCTTCATCACTCCCCGCTTGTTCGCGCCTGCCGACTTCGTGCAGGAAACGGTCAGCGAGGAGCTCGATGCGCTGCACGCGTCGGAGACGCTCAACTGCTACGTCTGCAAGCGGGACTACACCGAGCTGCACCACTTCTATGATCAAATGTGCCCGTCCTGCGCAGCGTTCAACTACGCGAAGCGAACGGAAACGGCTGATCTCCGTGGCCGGGTGGCGCTGCTGACCGGTGGGCGCGTCAAGATCGGATATCAGGCGGGCATCAAGTTGCTTCGCGCTGGCGCACAGCTGATCGTCACCACGCGATTTCCGCGCGATTCTGCCGCGCGCTACGCGGCCGAGCCCGACTTCGCCGACTGGGGCGACCGGCTCGAGATCTTCGGCCTCGACCTGCGGCACACACCGAGCGTGGAGGCGTTTTGTGCTCACCTGGTGGCGACACGTGATCGGCTCGACTTCATCGTAAACAACGCCTGTCAGACAGTGCGGCGTCCGCCCGATTTCTATCAGCACATGATGGACATCGAGAATGCGTCCATCGGGGCCATGCCTGAGTCGGTTCGCCGCCTCCTCGGTGCGTACGAAGGGGTGCGTGGCTACAACATGCTGCCAGAAGGGAAGGGAAGCGATGCCGTGTTGGCACCTGAGCTCTCGGGCGCGGTTGGCGTGACGCACGCCGCGCAGCTCTCGCAGGTGAAGCTGCTCGACGAGGAGCACGAGGCACAGCAGGCCCTGTTCCCTGTGGGCCGACTCGATCAGGACATGCAGCAGGTCGACCTGCGTGATCGCAACAGCTGGCGCCTGCAGATGGACGAAGTGCCAGCCGTAGAATTGCTCGAGGTCCAATTAGTGAACGCGGTGGCCCCCTTCCTCATCAATGCGCGCCTCAAGCCGCTGCTGCAGAAGTCGCCGGGGCGCGACAAGCACATCGTGAACGTCTCCGCAGTGGAAGGCCAGTTCTACCGGCGCTTCAAGACCACCCGGCATCCGCACACCAACATGGCCAAGGCCGCGCTCAACATGATGACGCGTACGTCGGCGGCCGACTATTTCACCGATGGGATCCACATGAACAGTGTGGACACCGGCTGGGTGACCGACGAGGATCCGGCGGCGATCGCGGCGCGGAAAACGGCCGAGCATCGTTTTCACCCACCGCTCGACATCGTCGACGGTGCGGCGCGTATCGTGGATCCGATCATCGATGGCGTGAACACAGGCAAGCATGTGTGGGGCCAGTTTCTCAAGAACTACGTGCCGACGGACTGGTGAGGCGCTCGACGTCGACGTGGCTCGCTCGTGATCGCGTGTGCCGACGCGAGCGGCCATTTGCGTCTGGCCTCGCACCGCAAGCAACTTGCCAAGATGAATCGCATCGGAATCACTGACGGGCCTGAGACGAGGGATGCCCGTGGACCATCCATGCGAAGTCGCCTCGTCGCTGCCCTCCTTGTTGGCGTAGCGGCTGCGGTCTTCATGTATCTGACACAGTCGAGCATGATGGCGTCGGGCGATACGCCCGACTCACTAGTGCTGTGGCGGGGAGCCAAAATTCTGCTTGGTGGCGGCAACCCATATGACGCTGCGGTCTGGACGCAGATCCCGATCGCGACTGCCGATCCGTCAGCATGGGTGGAGCGTCTCGAGCCCCTCTACTATCCACTGCCGGCCCTCCTGATCTGGGCACCATTTGCCCTCGGCTCCTTCATCGTTGGCAGTGTCGCGTTCGGCGCTTTCGGCGCGGCCCTCTTCGCATTCGCGGTGTCTAGGGGGGGATTGCACCGCCTCTGGCTCTGCGGCGGCGTTCCCTTCATCGTGGTGCTGCGATTCGGGCAGTGGTCGACGTGGCTGGTGGCGGCCGCCGCCATTCCCTTCCTCTCGTTTATCTTGGTGGCAAAGCCGAATCTCGGCCTGCCATTGCTTCTCGCCAGGCCGACGCGGGCGATGATTCTCGGATGCACGGCGATCCTCGTGCTCTCCATCGCGATTGCGCCGGGCTGGCCGCTCGCCTGGTGGAGAAACGTATCGGGGTCCCTTGGTAGCTCAGGCGCTCCACACCCCGCGCCAATCCGGGCATTCGGTGGTGCCGGGATCATCACGCTCGCTGCCCTGCTGCGGTGGCGACGGCCCGAAGCACGGCTCGTCGCGTTCTTTTCGTGTGTCCCGCAGCTACCGTTCTGGGCAGACCAACTGCCGCTCAACACCGTCGCGGTTTCGCAACGAGAGGTCATCTGGACAGTCCTGACCGGGCATGTTGCATTTCTTCTCTGGTACGCGATTGCGCCAAAGGTCGCGTTCTATGTCCCGGTTATGCAGCCTTACGCACAGGCGGGAACCTACCTGCCAGCGCTGCTGATCGTGCTCCTGCGTCCAAACGCCGGCAATGTTCCGAAAGTGGTTGAGAGTTTGGCGGCTCACCTGCCGGCGTGGTTGCAAGGGACGACTGCGGTCGTGCCTGAAGCGGTATCGGTCGAAGCCTCCTCGCATCATCCTAAGTGATACCGGTGACGCGCGCTGCCGGCCCTGAGCTGCCAGACCGGCGGCTGCGACTCATGCTCGCAGCGTTAATCGCGAGCATCTGCGCGGCATATACCTGGCTTCAACATGGTTACCTTCTCGACCATGGCGCCGCCCCCGATTCACTCGTCCTGTGGCGTGCTGCGAGGATCCTTGCTGCGGGGGCCGATCCCTGGAGTGACGCGGTGTGGCGCAATCCAGCCGCCATCATCGGAGCGCACGCTGAAGCTTCATGGCGAATACCCTTTACGGAGCCGCTGTACTACCCGTTGCCTGCTGTATTGCTCTGGTTGCCGCTCGCGTTTCTGCCCTTCCTCGTGGCGTCGACGGCTTTTAACGCACTCGGAGCGTTTTGCTTCGTCTTCGCAATCACGCGCGGGGGACTTCACCATGCGTGGATGAGCGGCAGTGTACCGTTCATGTTCGCAATGCGCTTTGGCCAATGGTCGCCTGTGCTGTGCGCGGCGTGGTTCTACCCCTCACTAGCTGGTCTGCTGGTAACGAAGCCGAATCTTGGCTTGCCGATGTTCGTGGCCCGTGTGCGCTGGCGGTCGGCTTTCGTATGCGCGGGTACATTCGTGATACCGACACTTTTCGCACCTTGGTGGGTGTGGGGCTGGCTTCACGGCGTAATGAGCAACATGGGGCGCGTGACTCCGCATCCGATGCCGATCACCCTTTTTTCTGGCGGCGGGATCGTCTTTCTGTTCGCGCTCTTGCGCTGGCGCCGACCGGAGGCCCGTTTGCTGGTGGGGATGGCGTGCGTACCACAACTCCCCTACTGGGCTGATCAGCTACCCCTGATGCTAGTTCCGCAGGGGCGGCGGGAAGTCATCGGCACTCTGCTCGTGACTCTTCTTGGCTTTACGGCGTGGTCGATCTACGCGCCGGGCCACGGCGATTTCGTAGATACGATCCGTCCGTTCGCAATCGTGTGCACCTACCTGCCCGCGCTGTTTCTTGTTTTGCGACGCCCCAATACCGGCTCTGCCCCGAAGTGGCTGGAACGGTCCCTCGTCCGTCGACTACCGTCTTGGATTCAGGGGACGCAGCCTGAAGGGGACGCCGTAGCTTAAGAGTCCCACGGCCCTAGCTCGCCGGCTGTGGCATTGAATGATTGATCATTTCTCATGTGGCAGTCCCCCTACAGCGGTGTTGCGTGTAGCCATCACAGTTACAACAGGGCGATTACCGTAGGGGAAGTAAATGCCGGTCGAAAGCCGGGCTCGCGAGGGAAGATGCGGTCAATCCAAGGCTCCCACAAACTACCACACTGTCTCAGATGCGAAACACGTTCATGAACGTAACGTCAGACTGAACCACCAGTTACTGGCCAGCAGTCTGTCGCCGACAGGCCCGAATCACGGGGGGATCACAAGACTTCTGCTGAGCTTGTCTGAATGTTTACGTGCTCGCGGTCGCCATCGGAATGCAAGTTGCTCCGGGACTTCCATTGTGCCAACGTGAAGGCACGTTACCCGAGTCGGCGTTCATTCCGTACTCACCCCCCTTGCGAGGAGCAGTCGATGAAGTCCCTCATGACCCGTGCTGTGAAGGCGGTGCGCAACTCCCGTGGTGCCACGATGGCAGAATACGCCATTCTGGTGGCTGTGATCGCAGTCGTCGTGATCGTTGCTGCCAAGGCGCTTGGTACATCGGTGAGCACGAAGCTCGATGCAGCTGCCACCACCATCGCTAGCCCGTGAGTTGATCCTTGATCACGGTGGCCTGCAAAATTAGGCCACCGTGATCGGGTCGTGGTCCCTGTCGCGTCTTTCCGATCCCTTGAATCATTGGCACCGCGTCCATGTCTAAACCTATTAATGAGTTGAAGCGTGCGCTGCAGGGGACGCGCGGAGCGACCATGGCTGAGTATGCCATGTTGGTGGCAGCGATTGCCGTCATCGTAATTGTGGCCGCAAAAGCGCTGGGCGGGTCTGTCAGTTCTCGGCTCGATTCGACTGCAACGCGCATCAGCAGCCCCTAGACCCATGCCCTGAGCCTGGCTTCGCCGTGTTGCATTGACCGAAGTTCTGGTAAAGCGCTGAAAGAGTGGTCGTGAAAATTTCTGGTGTACGTGGTCGTCCGAGCAACTATGGAATTGAATTCTGACGCATTGCTGAACGGCGTTGTACTCAGTGTCTTTCTGCTGCTTCTCTTTGCGGCCTCGGTATGTGATGTGCTTACGCGCCGGATTCCGAACGCGCTGACCGCGTCGATGGCGATACTTGGCGTGTTTGTCTGCTGGTTTGGCCGCGGCCCAGCCAGCCTCCAGGCGGGGTTGCTCGCAGCTGGCGGTTCCTTCGTGCTCGGAATGACGCTTCTAGCGCTGCGCGTAATGGGTGGAGGCGATGTCAAGCTTTTTGCAGCCGCGTCGCTTTGGCTCGGCCCTGCGCTGAGTATCACAGCAGCCCTAGCGACTGCCATCGCGGGTGGCGTCGTCGCGGTGTATTTTCTCCGGACGGCGGAGGTGCGAAATGCGGTCGCCGCCCGCTCCAAGTTCTCGCAGTTTCAACTTGATGACGAGCCGGATGACGACCGCGTTCCGTACGGTATCGCGATCTCAGTCGGCTGTGTTTGGGCGTGGTGGTCGCAGTTCCAACCCCGCATGGGAATCATTTGATGCTTCGCGCGAATTCACTTCAGAGCATGAAGCTCGGCGCCGTCGAAGATGAACGTGGAGCTGCCGTCGTGGAGTTTGCGATCATCTTCCCGGTATTGATCGTGCTGCTTTTCGGTGTCATTGATTTTGGGCGTGCGTTTTTCCTGCGCAACAATCTTTTTGCGGCTGCGCGAGAGGGCGCTCGATCTGGCGCTGTTATGACAACGCCGTGCACTAGCGCTATGGCAGATTCGATGAAAAGTCGCGTGAGGCAGTACCTTACACCTCTAGGGATTGCGGTGACAAACTCGAATATCACCGTTTCAACGCCTGGATCATGTGCAGCTGGAGTCGCCACGAACGTTGCGGTACGAGTCAGCGGAGTCCGGTTCACGCCAATCACGCCAGTATTCCGACTGATCAACTACAACACTTCGTTGCTGACACTCAGCGTCTCGGCGTTGTACCGATGGGAGCTGTCGCCGGTACCCTAATGCATTGGTAGTACCCTGCTTCTCAGGCCATCCATCATGATTGGTGAACGTCGCTATCGGTTTGTTCTTTATCTTGCGCTCGTGATTGCCGGCGCTGCGACGTTTGGCGTCTATCGCGTGATGACGACAATGCGCGCGAATTCGCGCGTTGCGACGCGCGCAGTGGTGGTTGCAGCGTTCGACATCCCGGAGGGTGCTCCGCTAACGCCCGCAGCGCTTACGGTCGCGCAGTGGCCGGAAGCGACTGTTCCCGCGGGTGTTTTCGAAGGACCGGACTCGCTCATTGGGCGCGTGGCGCGCGTGGCAATCTTTAAGGGTGAACCCATGGTGCCGGGTCGTCTCGCTCCAAACGGAACGACGGCGGGTCTCGCGGTGAAGATCGCGACAGGTAAGCGCGCGATGGCGGTCCGAATCAACGATGTGGCGGGGCTCAATGGCCTGATCCAGCCAAACAGTCGAGTCGATGTGCTGGTGACTCTGCGCGACACTAAGGATGGTAAGAACGAGCAGGTCTCGAAGCTCTTCATGAGCAACATGCGGGTATTGTCGATTGGCGCGGAAGTGCAGCCTGGCGCTGACGGCAAGGCGATGAATGCAGCGACCGCGGCGCTGGAAGTGACGCCAGATGAAGCTGAGCGGCTCGCGGTCGCCATGCGCGAGGGCACAATCCAACTCGTGATGCGCGGGTACGGCGATCCCGACTCGATTTCGACCGACGGCGCCGATGCCAAGGACGTGCTGGCACAGCTGCGTGGTGGGCGCGATGCTGTTCGTGGCATGGAGGAGAATCTGCGCCCGGAGCCTAAGGCGGCACCACGCCGCGCTGCTGTGGCCGTCCCGCCGAAGCCCGTTGCGGCGCCGGCAGTGGTCATAGAGGCACCAAAGCCGGCCAAGCCGGAGTCCACCACCGTTCGTGTCTATCGCGGCTCGCAGATGTCGCAGCAGCAGTTGCCTGCTTCGGACACCGCCAAGACCAGAAAGCCCTGATCGATCTCCCATGCTTCGGTGCAGTAGTTGATTCGAGTTGCCGACCCCACCAGTCCTTCGTTCCACTCCCCTGACCTTCCACTTCTGTGCCGCTACTCCGTTCGTTGCGCGCATCATTTTCGCAGGTGAGGACGATCGCGCTCGCTCTCATTGCTGCATCGGTCGTGGGGGCAACTGTCGCGGCCCAACCCGTCGCAGCTCCGCCAGTGCCGAGCTCAACGCCTGTCGAGGCAATCGCGCTGGGCGTCGGCCGATCGTTGCCGATCGATCTCGCATCGTCCGTGACGCAGGTCACGATTGCGAACCCGGAGATCGCCGACGTCGTCGTGCTCACCGATCGCAGCGTGGTCGTGAATGCGAAGCAGGCGGGCGAGACTGACGTGCTTCTCTCTGGCCCGACGCTCGGCCGACGACACTTGCGCGTGACTGTCTACAGCGCGGTCGAGAGGCGCCAGATCGCGCTTGGGGTCAAGTTCGCAGAGGTGCGGCGAGAATCATTGCTCGAATATGGCGTGTCGGCGCGCGGAACCAATCGCACGGGTGACGGTTCACAGACCGGTGGTACCGGTGTACTGGCACCGGACAACTCCAATGCGCCGCCAATCGGAAGCTCGCTCACATCGCGTTTCCTAAGCGGTGTTGCAAGTTGGTCGACTGGAGATATCTCAGCCTATATCACAGCGCAGGAACGCCAAGGCAACGCGCGCTCTCTTGCGGAGCCAACGCTCTTGGCTGGCAATCGAGACACCGCGAGCTTTCTGGCGGGCGGAGAAATTCCGATTCCGATTGCGCAACCCGGCGCGAATGGCCAGATCACGATCACCATCCAGTACCGGCCATTCGGCATCAAGCTGAACTTCATCGGCGAGGTGCTATCTGACTCACTAATCAAGCTTCATGTTGAGCCGGAAGTATCGACACTCGACTTCGGCAACGCGCTTTTACTTAGTGGCTTCCGCATTCCTGCGCTGCGCACCCGTCGGCTTGGAACGACGGTCGATGTGCGCCCGGGGCAGAGCCTGATCCTGTCCGGCCTCTTCAACGAAGAACGCGAAGCCGTCAAAGACGGAATACCAGGCTTGATGCGCCTGCCGATTCTCGGCGCACTGTTCTCCAGCACGCGTTGGCAGAAGAACGAATCGGAGTTGCTCATCATCGTCACGCCCGAGCTATTCGATCCGAACGCGCCAAGGGCACGAGACGTGATTCAGCTCAAACCCGACCCGATCGTGCCACCGGCCACTGACGCGATCCAGAAGCGTTTGCCAGCACCGCCCGGGCCGGATCCGGTGCGCCGACCCGGCGCTCCAGAGACACGTTGACGAATCGGGTCGCGCGATGAGACAGTGTGTGCTGGTCGATGGCGCGTTCGAGACGCCTGATCCGCTCGTTGCGGCGTTGGTGCGCGTGGGCTTTGCACCGCCGATGCGGTGCGCAACCCTGGGGGCCGCGCTCGAGGCGGTGCAGTCGCACGCGTACGAACTGCTGATCGTGCCGGTGGCGTTGGTGTCGGGTGGCGAGAAGGTGATTTTGGAGCGGCTGCTGCGCGATGCTCAGGCGCTGGCGGCCATCGGTACGGCGCCGGAGGCGAGCGCCGAAATCGTATTGAACACGATGCGTGCCGGCATTGCCGAGTTTCTGACGTCACGGGCAACGACGGAGGAGTTCACTGCGTCTGTCGCGCGGCTCGAACGGCGCTGGGCTCTGGCTCCGGTGCGCGGAAGCGTTACCGCGGTCTTTTGCCCCAAGGGTGGCCAAGGCGCGACGACGATCGCCGTGAACCTCGCGCATGGCATCGCCCGGAAGCGCGGTCGTCGTGTGGCGATCGTCGATCTGGTCGTGGGGCTCGGTGATGTCGCGCTGCAACTCAACATGAAGCCGGACTACGATGTTGGCGAACTGGCGGTCAAGGTCGATCGACTCGATCGCGCCCTGCTCGAGTCGGTTGCCGCAGAGGGACCGGATGGTCTGTCCGTCCTCGCTGCAACTGAGCGACTCGATATTGCCCCGATCCTGACGGGGGATGTTGTGTCTGCCCTGCTTGGTCAGTGCCGGCAGTCCTATGAACACACGATCGTGGACTGTGAGCACGCCTTCGAGGCGCGCACGGTCGCAACGCTCGACTCGGCTGACCAGATCATTCTCGTGGCACAGCTGCAGGTGTCGTCGCTCGTGGTTGCGAAACGCTCGCTCGGCATCTTCCGCGAGCTGGGATATGGCGACGACAAGATCCGCGTGGTTATCAATCGCGAGGGTTCGACGAATCTCGTGACGCCCGCTGAGGCGCAGAAGGTGCTGGGACACACGATCGACGGCAGGCTCCCCAATGATTTCGCCGTTGCCAGCGAGGCGCAGGCGCAAGGTGTCCCATTCCTTCGACATGCTGCAGGCTCGGCGCTTGCGAAGGCGTACGATGCGCTCGCAACGCGATTCATCGGCGGGCTCGAGACGGCTGCGGAGACACAGGCCCGTGATACCGCTGGCACGAATGGCGCCGGCCGTCGTTCAAGGCTATTCGGCCTGTTGAGGAGGTAGGAAGAGTGGCATTGTCACTTCGCGATCGACTACTGGGGCGCACGCCGCCGACCGGCGTCCCGATTCCTCCCGAGGGACCGGGTGATTCGTCGAGGAATGGATCGAGCAACGGCAGGAAGCCGGATGAGCCGGATCCGCTGGCTGGGTTGCGCTCGGTACCGGAAGCGGTAACAGTCGTCGCCGACCACAGCACGGTGGACAAGCTGAAGCGCGAGCTGCACACGCGTCTCGTGGAACGCCTCGACCTTTCGGCGCTGGAGAAGATTCGCGACGAAGGGATGCTCGTGCAGCAGATCCGCGCTGCGGTGCTTGAGTTCCTGCGTTCCGAACAGGCCCCGATGAGCGGTGCGGAGCGGGACAGCATCGTCGAGGAAATCGTCTGGGAAGTGACGGGCCTCGGTCCGCTCGAGCCGCTGATGCGCGACATGAGCGTGAGCGACATCCTCGTCAATGGCCCGAAGTCCGTGTACGTGGAGCGAGCCGGCAAGCTGGAGCGCACGCCAATCATCTTCCGCGACAACGCGCACCTGCTTGGCGTGATCGATCGCATCGTAAGCAACGTCGGTCGTCGCGTCGACGAATCCTCGCCGATGGTGGATGCGCGATTGGCAGATGGCTCCCGTGTAAATGCCATCATTCCGCCGCTGGCACTGGACGGTCCGGTGCTGTCGATCCGTCGGTTCGGCGCCACGATCGGCCCCGACCGCCTGGTGGAATTCGGCGCAATGACGCAGGACATGCTCCGATTCCTCGCGGCCTGTGTCGTCTCGCGGCTCAACATCATAATCTCGGGCGGGACTGGATCCGGTAAGACTACGATGCTGAACGCGTTGTCGGCATTCATCCCCAGTCACGAACGCATCGTGACCATCGAGGATGCGGCCGAACTTCGATTGCAGCAGTCGCACGTCGTCCGTCTCGAGACCCGTCCGCCGAACACTGAAGGGCGCGGCGAAGTGCTGGCGCGCGACCTGGTGAAAAACGCGCTCCGCATGCGGCCCGACCGGATCATCATCGGCGAAGTGCGCGCAGGTGAGGCGCTGGACATGCTGCAGGCCATGAACACCGGTCACGAAGGCTCTCTCACGACCATTCACGCCAACACCCCGCGTGATGCCCTCGCCCGTATCGAGACGATGGTGCTCTTCGCCGGTACGGCATTGCCGACCCGCGCCATCCGTGAACAGATCGCATCCGCGCTGCACTTGGTGGTGCAGGTGTCGCGTCAGTCGGATGGGTCGCGACGCGTGACCAGCATCACGGAAATCACAAGCATGGAAGACCAGATCGTGACGGCGCAGGAGATTTTCAGGTTCCGTCGGCGCGGCGTGGATGGCAACGGTCGTGTCCAGGGCGAGTTCGAGGCGACCGGCATCCGTCCATTGTTTGCGGACATGATCCTGACGCGCGGCATCGAGTTGTCGCCAGACCTCTTCCGAGTCCGGTGAGGAAGGTCGAGCGATGAACGCGCTTCTCCTCGTCTCCGTCTTTGTCGGCGCGCTGCTGCTGGTCGTGGGCGGATTCGTCTTCGTGAACCGTCGACGCCTCGCGGCCGCAGATTCCGTGCGTGCGCGCCTCGGTGGTGACATGGGCGGCGGCGTGATCCGCAGCGAAGTGCCAATCTCGATCCTGCGCGATTCGCGCGTGTCCGACATCCCGGTCCTGGAGCAGTTGCTGTCCGGGCGCGGCATCGCGTTCTGGCTCGAACGCGAGATTGCGCAGGCGGGGTCACGCCAGCGGCCGGGAGAAGTGATCCTGTTCGTGATACTCAGCGGATTGATCGGCCTCACGGCAGGACAGTGGGCCGGCGGCGGCGTCCTTGGCTTGGCAGGGCTGGTGATTGGGCTGCCGATCCCACTACTGGTGCTGCGGCAGCGGAAGGCGAGGCGGAAGAAGGCCTTCACGGACCAGCTGCCGGATGCGCTGGAACTGCTGATCAACGCTCTCAAGGCGGGTTATTCACTGCAGGCGGCGATCGAGTTTGCCGGCCGGGAAACCTCTGCACCGTTGGGGCCGGAGCTGGTCCGCTTCCATGACGAGGCTCGCCTTGGCGTAGACGTTCGTACGGCGCTTATCGCGTTACAGGAACGCATTGGTACTGAAGATGCGCGGATGTTCGTGACGTCGCTGCTGCTGCAGCGGGAGACTGGTGGCAACCTGACCGAGCTCCTTGGCAATATTGCGCATATGGTGCGGCAGCGACTGGCGTTCCGCGGACAGGTCGAGACATTGACCGCCGAGCCGAAGCTTTCGGCGTATATCCTGACCGCACTGCCGTTCCTTGTGTATGGTGCGATCACGATCATGAGTCCCGACTACATGCGTCCGCTCACGACCACCGATACCGGACATGCGATGATTGCGTACGCGATCATCTCGATGGCAGTGGGATTTTTCATCATGATGAAGATCGCCGACACGGAAATGTGATGGACAAGACACTCACGCTTCCATGGGGTGAAATTCCTCTCTCCCTTATCTTTTTCGCGATTACTGCCATCGTCGGGGTCGTCACGGCGGTGTACGTACTGATGGCCGAGCGTGGCCGCAAGAAGGTTGTTGAGCGCCTGGGTGGGGACACGACTGGAGATGCCGAGCGAATGGTCGCTCGGCTGCTGCTGAATCCCGAGGAAGATCGCGTGTCGCGAGTGGCTGGCTGGTTGGGTGAGCGCATGCCTGCAGACCTGCTCTCCGGTGAGGCCTCTGCTGAGAAGCTCGTGCATGCCGGTCTCGACGGCGCGGCGGCACCGATCCTCTTTGGCGCGATTCGCGTCGCCTCCTTGGTGATCCTGCCGATCCTTGCGGTGACGTTCGGTCCGAAGGATGACATCGTCTACTATGTCTCGCTGGTGATGATCTCCATCGTGGGAGGGTTGTTCGGCCCGAAGGCCGCGCTCGACCGGCTGGCGCAGAGTCGCTGCGACAAGATTCGGAAGGCGGTGCCCGACGCGCTCGACCTCCTGGTTGTGTGCGTGGAAGCCGGAGTCAGTCTCGATGCGGCAATGGTTCGGACGTCGCGCGACCTGTATTCAGCCCATCCCGAGATGGCGATGGAGATGGCGCAGGTCGTCCGGCGCGTGAATGCTGGCATGATCCGGGAACAGGCACTGCAGAGCCTGTATCGTCGCACTGGTGTGGAAGAACTTCGAACACTCGTCTCGAGCATGGTGCAGTGCGAGCGGCTGGGCACATCTATTGGACGCGTATTACGGGTGAACGCGGACACGTTGCGCCAGAAGCGTCGGCAGCGTGCTGAGAAGCGTGCGGCGCAGGCTGCGCTGAAGATGGTTATTCCGTTAGCGTTCCTGATTCTGCCAGCGCTCATGATCGTGGTGCTCGGGCCGGCGGCGATCGCCTTCATGGGTGCGTTCGAGTAGGCGTGACGCTGTGTCGAAGTATGCAGTTGTGGTGACTGAGTGAAACACAGTTTATTGCCGACGGATGCGCGCCGGCGGAGGCCGACCATGTATAAGCGCAAGTCGAATTTCCGTACGCGTCGCGGTGCCACCTTGGTGCTGGTTGCCGTGCTGCTGTTTGTGCTTGGAGGGATGGCGGCTTTCGCGCTGGATCTCTCGCGGGTGTACGGTGGTGTGAATGAAATCCAGACTGGTGCGGACGCGGCGGCCCTCGCGGGAGCTCGTCGTCTTCAGCTGGCGCCCGGGGTCACCGCGGCTCCGGGGACTGTGAGCTTTGCCGCCAATAATAGGGCCTTTGGCTCCCCGGTCAGCATAACAAGTAGCGACGTCGTCGCTGGATTTTGGAATCCAATCAGAAGCGAGTTCACGCCGAATCCAGATTGGTCGAACCTTGCGCTCAACTCCGTTAGAGTGACGGTTACGCGTCCAACAACACTGAGCTTCGGTCGCCTCCTCGGTGTTAGCGCTATCGCGCCCCGGAGGAAGGGGACGGCATGGATAGCCAATCAAGCTTCGCGAGACTGCATTAAGCCTTGGGGATTTCCAACTAGCTTCATCAGCAGACTGCTGGGTGGCGCGACAGATTACCTGACCACTCAGGCCGGCGTCAACGAGCTCGCACGCCGTACCAGTACTCCCGAGCTCGCGCGTACCATGGCGATAATCGCTGGGCCAAATATCAGCAATCCATTTGGCAACCCGAGCACGCCTGATACCGTTTACCTCGCGCTTACCAATTCGAATACCGGTTCATTGAAAAGGTACGAAGACGCCGTAATGGGACTGAATTGCGACGGTGTGTCGGACTACTCCGCTGGTGGGACTGAGGAAGAAACCGGAATCCAACCTGGGCGAGGGCAGGGTGCGGTACCGAGAACAGCTGACTACGTGCAGCTCACACAGAATCCTCGGCCTCCTGCTGGACTGCAGCCTCTCTGCGCCGAACAGACAAATGCTAATGATGCAACCTGCTATGCCCCTGGGTCGCTATCCACAGATGGTGTAACGATTACAATCGCTGCCACCAGACAAACGGGCGTCAATTCTGCTTCGATTCAGGTGTTGCTAGGATTTCAGCTCATGTGCGTCTTCCGGGGCGGGCAGCAGCCCGGACGAGCGAGGCCCCAAGAGAGCTGCCCTTGGCTTGCTCTCGCGGGCCGGCCAGCGAGCAACTACGTCGCTGGGACTCTTGTAGGCTATCCGATTGTGACCCAGGCCATAGTCGGCCCTGGCAATACGCTCGGAAACACAATTGGTACCGCACAGAAATTGGTCCTGGTGCAGTAGCGCTTCATAGCGTTTACACGGATGCCGTGAGCAGTGATTAGCCATAGAATTGCACTCCGCGTTCGGCGGCCCGATCTTGATCGGCATTGCCATTGGTTGTCGCGATTACTTTACCGTGCCGTCGACACACGTAGCAGACAGACTCGCAGCCGCGGCGCAGATGGCAGTGAAGTTTGCTAATGATCAACGTGCTGATGGGATTCAGGCTCATGTGTGGCTTCCGCGGATTGAATCAACCGAGAAGCACGAGCACTGCAGAGGCGTGTGATTGGTGGCGGGCGGCAGGGCTCATGGCGAACAACTAGGCGCAAGGTAGCTTGGTGGGAAATCCGATCGCGGCGGTAGCGAAAACCGGACGGTGGAGTACACTCGGCACCGCGCAGAAACTGATCCTCGTCAGATGACAGGCTTCGATTGACCGCACGAAAGTCCCTGTTCGGGCGGCACGGCCTTGCCACTGCCGCCCTCTGCCTGCTCACGCCGTCTGTACTCGCAGCCCAGATTCCGCTGATGGTGCAGCCGGTCCGCTGTGCCCGGCCGGTGCCGCTCCCGTTCCTCAGTATCAAGCCGGCTGTGGTCTCCGTGCGAATGATGGCCGAAGGCCTCTTCCCGGAAGCTGATAACGCCGCCGCCCGTGCGCTGATCGTGCTGGTTCAGGACGTGCTCAGCGAACGCGCCCCCGTCGCCGTGCTTTCCACCGTCGAAGTCCTGACGCGCATCTCGTCCTCGATGGCGGCTGCCACCGATACCAAGGGCATGTCGCCTGGCACCGAGCTGCTGACGGCCGTCGTGCAGCGATCGGGAGACAGCATCGTCGTCACCTGGACACTGCGGGCCGCAGGGCGTGCCGCGAGGCCCGCGCCGCCCAGCACCAGGATCACGGCCCGCGCCGACGACATCATGCGCATCGCCCTCGCGCTGGCGCGGGTCGCAGCTCGCGAAGGTGCGAAGTTCGGCGAATCGCTAGGTGCCTCACCGCCACCGCTCGGCAGCATCGAGGCCGGGGACGCGTACATCTACGGCCTTGCCGAGGCCCTCGCATCGACGCCTGTGTCCCTGGCACGTGCGCGTGAGTCGATGATTCGGGCCTCCGCGCTCGCGCCATCACTCTCCGATGTATGGCGCTGGCGTGCGCGGGTCGAACGATCGTTGCTCGAATGGAGCCGCGAATCCGATGCGAATGAACGACAGGACCTGAAGGCCAGCTTCCTCGCCGCTGCCACACGCGCAGCGCAGCTCGCACCGCGCAGCCCCGACTCACAACTGGTGCTGGCCGACGCGCACCTGGTGCACGGAGACCTGCCGCGTGCCGAGACACTCGTCATTTCCGTCGCACGCGAAGATGGTGAGACCCCTGGCGTCATGCAGCGCCGTTCGGTGCTCAGCCGCATTCGCGGTGACGATGCCCGCGCAGAAGAACTGCTCTCCAACGCCTTGTTGCTCGCCCCGCGCGACGGGCGGCTGCTGGTCGATCTCGCGGTTGTCGCTTTGAGTCGCGGCAATCGCGACGTCGTCTGCTACGCCCTGAACGCGGCGATCGCGTCCGATGATGCGTTGGCCCCAGCGTACGCGCTCCGGGCCATGATCCGCGGGGCCTTGGGCGATCGCCGAGCGTCGTGGATCGATGCGGAAATTGCGACGCGCCTCGGGCATCCCGAGTGGGGCGAGCGCGCCGCGGCCTACCTCGATTCGCGCTACGGCGATGCCAATCACGCCGGCACTCGCTTGCGGTCCGTCGGCGGACCGAGCGCCAAGCCTATGAACTACCTCGACGCAATCCTGCTTGCACGTGCGAACGTCGCCATGTCGCGTATCGGCACTGCGGCGATTTCCGTCGCGCCCTGGACCTGCAAGGAATACTGGTGGCCAGTCTTGGTCCGTGACGCGCGCGCGATCAATGTCACGCTCGGAAAGGCCTGTACCGAGTGACGCTCGGCCCGCCGGTCGGGCCTGCAGCCGAATCGCAAAAACGACGTGCGCCGCCCCCAAAGGAACGGCGCACGTTTTCTTCAGTCACGCGAAGGCCTGATCAGCGATTCAGCGCCTTCCCCTCGACGTGCGTGCTGATCGCGATTTTCCGCGGCACGGCCTGGCTCAGCTTCGGCACCGTCACCTGCAGCACCCCATCGGTGAAGGTCGCCGCGATTTTTTCGCTATCGACGTGCTCCGGCAGGCGGATGGAGCGCGAGAAGCCGCCGCTGAGGCGCTCCGCGCTGAAGACGCGCAGCTGGGCCGCCTTCTCCTTGCTCGGCAGGGTGGCGGCGCGGGTCCCGCTGATGGTCAGCGTGTTGCGGTCGAACTGGATGTCCACGTTCTCCTGGTGCACCCCGGGCAGGTCGGCCTCGACCACGAACGCGGATTCCGTCTCGTAGATGTCCACCGGCGGCAGCCAGAGCTGCGCGCGGGGGCGGCCTTCAATGGTGCCGTTCGGCGCACGCAGCGCCGCCTCGTCCATGGCCTGGCTCACCGTCATCAGGCGGTCGAGAACCGAGTTGAGATTCGAGGAAAACATCTTGGGACTCTCCGTGATTTGAGTGTGGGAATTGACTGGAAATCCTGCGGCCCATCGCCACGAAATACCGTGGCCGTCGGGGGCGTCCGGCACCGCCGGTCGCGTGCCATGACAGGGAGCAACCGGCATACCAGTGGGCCTCGGTCATCGTGGCAGCGCGGTTCGGTCAATTGGACAGGGCGCGCGTCGACGTGACAGCGCCATGCCATGCCATGCCATGCGGTGCCATGCGGTGCCGAGGCGCGGCCGCCAACGGCCGTTGGGTAGTTTCCGTAGTCCTGCGACCCCCAAGCCCCATCCGAATGAATTCGTACGCCACCCCTCGCCGCGTCGGCACCTTCGCCGTGCTCCTTGCCCTCGGCGCCTGCGCTGGTGGCACGGCGGCGCCCTCGACCGCCCCCACTCCGACGCCGGCTGTTCCTGGCACGGGCAGCGTGATCATGGGGACGCCGTCGCCGCTATTGCCATGGGCGGACCAGATCACGATCCGCGAGAAGTGGCTGGTGCAGCGTCACGCGATGCTGCTGCCGATGATGCGCCGCCACAACATCGGGATGTGGCTGGTTGTGAACGAGGAATTCCACGACGACCCGCTCTCGCAGTACGTCGCCCCACCACGACCATACACAGGCAATCGCGACATCTTCGTCTTCATCGACGGCGGTGAGCAGGGGTTGAAGAAGTACGCGATCACCGGCTACACCGAGGAGAACCTGGCGCGGTTCTTCGATGCACCGACCACCGAGCCGCGACCGGCGGGACCGACCCTGCGGGCGCTCTACGAGCAGTGGAAGCCGAAGACGATCGGACTCGGCATCAACGGCCGTCGCGGGCAGACTCGTTCGCTGGGCTACGATGCGTATCAGTTCATCGCCGACGCGGTGGGCGCGGAAGGCACGGCAAAGTTCGTCAGCGCGTCCGACCTGGTGGAGGAGTATCTCGACACTCGATTGCCGGATGAGATGGAGCACTACCGCACGGCGGTCGCCGTCACCGAGGGCATCGTCAAGCGCGCCTTGTCGCCGGCCGTGATCACGCCAGGCCGGACGACGGTGGGTGATGTCCGTCGTGAGCTGTACAACTCGCTCTGGTCAGCCGGTGTGCGCACCTGGTTTCAGCCCGACCTGCGCGTGCAGCGCGCGGGCGGTGAAATCGCCACCTCACGCGGATTTCTGGCGGTAGCACCGGAAGCGACGGTGATCGAGCCAGGCGACCTGGTTCACATCGACTTCGGCATAAGCTACATGGGCTTCGATACCGATTGGCAGAAGATGGCCTACATCCTCCGCCCGGGCGAGACCGACGCCCCGCCGGGCTTGAAGCAGGCGTTGCAGAACACGAACACGCTGCAGGATGCACTGATGCTCCGTCACTCGCGCCCCGGCCTCACCGGCGGCGGTGTGTTCCGCGCGACGATGGCCGAGATGAAGGAGAAGGGCATCGAGGCGATGGTCTACTCGCACCCGATCGGCACGCAGGGCCACGGCCTCGGCGCCGGCATCGACTTCCGCGCCGCCAACCGCAGCGACACGACGGCCCTCAACAGCCGCCTGCGCCTCGGTTCGTACATCTCGATCGAGCTGAACACCGGCACGCCCGTCGCCGAGTGGGGCGGCAAGAAGGTGTTCGTGATGATGGAAGACGATGCGTACCTCACCCCAGAAGGCTTCCGCTTCTTCCGTCCGCGTCAGGAGTCGTTCTACCTCATCCCCTCTCAGGCACCGCGGGCATTGGTTCCTTAGCGTTCCTTATTGCACTGCTGTGGCAGTTTTGCGGCCGTTGCAGTGTTGCGGCTGTTGCCGTACCCCCAAGCCGTTTTGCGTCAAGGCAGTTCAGCAGCAGGTGCAGTTCTGCGGCTGTTCACTTCTGCGTTATGCAGTTGCAGTTGCTGTGCCGTACACGTGCAGTCAGGTCGTGTTGAGGTTGTAGCGCATGATGGAGCCGTGCCGGCCGGACTTGTCGCGCTCGAGTGCGTAGACGTCGCCGAGTGGGCCCGTGGCGGTCGCGAGGAGCTCCTGCAGCTCGGCGTCATCGTCGGCGGTGAGGCTGATGGTGGTGGCGGCGATGGTGTTGGCGAGGTGGCCGGCGTGACGCGCTCCGACGATTGCCGCCGCGACGGCGTGTTGGTCGAGGACGTAGTGCAGCGCGACGGCGCCGATGGTGGTGTTGTGGGTGGTCGCGATGCGCTGCAGCAGTGCCAGCAGGCGCTGAAAGAGCGGCCAGCCACCGAAGTCGTCGATGATCAGCTTGTACTTCACCAGCGACCGATTCTCGAGTGGCTCGACCGGTTCCGGTGCGCCGAGCCAGCGTTCGTGCATGAAGCCACCCGCCAGTGCGCCGTAGGCCAGCAGCTTCACGCCACGCGAGGCGCAGAGCGCGGCCATGTCGCGCAAGGCGCGGCCATCGAGCAGCGACACCTGCACCTGGTGGCTGGCGACAGGCACACCAGCGTCGAGCATCGAGAGCAGGTGCGTCGTGTCGAAATTGGTGACGCCGATGAGGTCGATCTTGCCATCCTGCTGCAGGTCACGCAGGTGCAGCGCGGCGTCCACCACACCGGGGATGGCGTAGTCCCACCAGTGGAACTGCACCAGGTCCAGTCGCTCGACACCCAATCGCTGCAACGATCGATCGATGAGTTTCGCGACGTCGCGGCGATTGAGCGTCGGCAACGCGGACAGATCGGGCACACACTTCGTATGCACGCGAATGCGCGGCGCGTCACTGCCGCGAATCTTCCGCCACTCGATCAGGAAGCGGCCAATCAACTCCTCGACGCCGGTATAGATGTCGGCGCAATCGAAGGCGGTGATTCCGGCGTCGGCGAATGCCACCATGTCGGCGATCGCGGCGGCGTCGTCAACGGTGCCGTGCCCTCCCGCGAGCTGCCACCCGCCCTTGATCAGGCGCGGGATCGTGTAGCCCGCGGCGAGCGAAACTTGCGGCAATGCGTTGCGTGTCGACATCAGGTCCGGGGATCGGCGGCGGGAAGAGGCACAAGCGTGACGTCGGCATGCCGGAACGTGGTCGTCCCGGTGCGCGTGATGCGGAACCGCCCGCCGCAATACGGATCAGGGCAGGCGATCTCGGCGTCGGTGGTCATCCAGTCATTGCGATGCGTGGGCCGCTGCTTGGCTGGCAGCAGCGGCAGCAGGGCGGCCAGTGGATAGAGCGGGAAGGTCTGCCCGTCGGGAAAGCGCAGGTTCTCACCCACCAGCTCGAACCAACTGCCTGCCGGATGATTGCAGACCATCGGCCGATCGGTCGCGATCACATCCACGCGGAGGTCGTAGAGCGTGAAGGAATCGTCGGCGGGTGTCGAGCCGCGGGGAAGGTCAGGAGAGTCTGGCATGGCGCGAACGATAGCCGACGGCGAGTTTCTCCGTCCACATGCCGACCACACCAGAGCGCTCGCAGACCGCACCGACAGTGGCCCTCACGCCGTCCGTCGCCCCCGCACAGACGCTGCAGTTCCATGGAGGCCTCGCTGGTGCCCTCACGCCCTTCGCGGTCTTTCTGGGCGGCGTGGCGATCCTGGCGGTGCGCGGCGCGCCGGACGAGAAGGGGTTCTGGCCGATCCTGTTGCTGGCGCTCATCGTCGGCCTGCTGCTGTCGAAGGACCGGACGCGATACTCGGAGGCGATGCTGGACGGCATGAGCCAGCGCGTCGTGATGGTGATGCTCTGCGCCTGGCTCTTTGCCGGTGTGCTGGGCGCGATTCTGTCGGCCTCTGGATTCATCGGCGCGCTGGCATGGTTGGCACGTTCGGCCCATCTCACCGGCGGCGCCTTCGTGGCTGCGGCGTTCCTCGTCTGTGCACTCGTGTCCACCGCGACCGGCACCAGCTTTGGCACAATCCTGCTTGCTGGCCCGCTCCTGTATCCGGCGGGTGGGCCAGCCGGCGCGGCGCCCGCAGTACTCATGGGCGCGATCCTCGCTGGTGCAACGTTCGGCGACTCGATTTCACCCGTCTCCGATACCACCATCGCGTCGAGTGGGACGCAGGATGCGGATATCGGTGGCACCGTGCGGAGTCGGCTGCGTTACGCGTTACCCGCAGGACTGATCGCCGTGGTTGCGTCGGCGGTCATGGGCGGAAGAAGTGACGCACTGGTGGCCACGATCGCGAGTACTGGCGAAGTGAAGCCGGTGGCAATCGTCATGCTGGTGGCACCGGCGCTGGTGATCGGGATGCTGTTGCGTGGCCGTCACCTGATCGAGGCGCTGCTGATCGGATCGGGCGTGGCAGCGGTGCTCGCCGTCGGCACTGGGCTGATCGCGCCAGGCGCCTTGCTGCACGTCGTTCCTGGCACCTTTGGCGCCACCGGGCTGGTCGTCGATGGCATGCAGCGCGCCATCGGCGTCAGTGTCTTTACCCTGCTGCTGGTGGCATTGGTGGGCACGTTGCAGGCCACCGATGCACTGGAACGCCTGGTGGAATCGGCCGAGGGACGGGCACGCAGCGCGCGGATGGCGGAGTGGTGGATCGTGGGCGTGGTCAGTGGCGCGGTACTGATCACCACGCACAGCGTGGTCGCGATTCTCGCCGTTGGGCCATTTGCGAAGCAGACCGGCGAACGATTTGCACTCTCGCGGTATCGTCGCGCAAACCTGCTCGACCTCACGGTGTGCACCTGGCCGTTCCTGCTCCCGTGGTTCCTGCCGACGATTCTAGCCGCCAGCGCCAGCGTCGGGGCAGGGCAGTTCGGCATGCCGCCGCAGACACCATTCGCGATCGGCCTTCACAACACCTACGCGTGGGCACTGGTCGGTGCCGTGCTGCTGGCTGTGACTACCGGCTACGGACGGCGCGGGGAGACGACGGACGCCGCGTCGACAGATGCGCCTCGATCCGCGCCATCAACTGCGCACCCGTGAACGGTTTGTGCAGGAAGTCATCGCCGATCTTCACGCGCTCGTCATTCGGCAACTCGGTGTCCGAGTATCCGGAGATGTAGATCACGGCCAGTGACGGCCACCGCTCGCGCACCGAAGTCGCGAGCGTGAAGCCGCTGTCGCCAGGCATCATCACGTCCGTGATCATCAGCGCGATGTCCTCGCCATGCTGGTTGAAGATCGCGTGCGCAGCCACGGCGTCGGCCGCAGTCAGCACGTGATACCCCTCGGAGGCCAGCATCCGGCGCGTCACCTGTCGCACCGCGGCGTCGTCCTCGACCAGCAACACCGTCTCGCCGCGGCCGCTCTGCACATCCTCCGGCGCCGCTACCACTGTGCTCACTGCAGCCGTTGGCGCGGCGTACACGCGCGGAAGGTACAGGGTGAAGACCGAGCCGCGTCCCACCACACTCTCCACACCGATTCCGCCGTTGCTCTGCCGCATGATGCCATAGGTGCTGGCGAGACCAAGCCCGGTGCCCTTGCCGCGTGCCTTGGTCGAGAAAAACGGTTCGAAGATATGGGTGCGAACCTCGCTGGAAATTCCCACTCCGCTGTCCTGCACCGACAGCGACACGTACTCGCCGGCGGGCAGCGCCAGTTCAGCGGCCAGTGCACCAGAGAGCGTCACGTTGCGGCCGCTGATCACGATGCCACCACCATCGGCCATCGAATCGCGCGCATTCGACACGAGGTTGGCCAGCACCTGCTCGAGCTGACCTCGATCTGCCTGGACCTGGCCGAGGTCAGCCGGAAGTTCGAGCAGCAGCGCGCATCGATCGCCGGCCAGGCGTTGCAGGAGCCGCTCCATTTCACGCAGCACCAGGTCGGGCTGGAGGCGGACTGGCGCGATGACCGACTTCCGGCTGAACGCGAGCAGCTGGCGAATCAACTCTGCGCCACGCATCGCCGCGCTCCGGATGTCCGTCACTTCATCGTGCGCCGCGTCGCCTGGCCGCAGCCGCGTGAGCGCGAAATCGCTGTTCGCCAGCACCGTCGTGAGCAGGTTGTTGAAGTCGTGCGCGATGCCGCCCGCCAGTCGGCCCACGGATTCGAGTCGCTGCCCCTCGCGGGCCAGCGTCTCGTACCGCGCGCGACTCTCGGCATCGGCCCGTGCGGCCTGCAGCACGGCATTCTCTTCCGCAGCCAGCGTCTGCTTGAGGAAGAACAAGACGTTCAGTGCGATGCAGGTGGCGATCAGGATCCCCAACGCCTCGCGCTGGTTCGACTGAATGACCCAGAGCAGAACGACGTAGACGCTGATCGCGGCGATCGTCGGCAGCAGGTTCATCGGATGCAGCACGGCGAACGTGCGCGGCTCGTCAGCACTGGTCTTGCGCGACAGGAGCAACTGGGCGCCGTAGATGATCACCACATACATGGCGGCGCAGATCAACGCGGCCCACGTCGTGAGGCGCGTCAGCTCCTGGCGGTAGTCGAGCTCGAACACCAGGTCCATCGTGCACTGGATGAACAAACCGAGTGCGAGCCAGAGAATGTCGGTGCGCAGGGCATTCGGTCCCTGACGCATGATGAGGCGGCAGAGGAGCGCCAGTGTGATGATCGAACCGATGGGGTACACCAGTTCGATCAGCAGGTGCAGCGAATTGAGGGCCTGCCAGTTGATCGACGAGACGACGAACGTCCAGATCAGTGCCGCCATCGACAGCACTACACACGCCGCATCGAGAAGGAAGCGGCGGCGCTCCATTGGCACTCGCGGCGCCACCGGGATCTGGGAGAGCCCCGCGATCCCCAGCGCGTACGAGCCAATGTAAAAGAGATTGGCCCAGGAGTATCGCGGGTCGACGCCGCGAATCACCTCATCGACGGACCACATCGTATTGCCGATCGCCGTGCAGAAATACATGCCGGCCAGCAGTTGCAGCGCCTTGCGCTCCGAGGCACCGACCGATGAGCCGTCGGCCGCACGAAGCAACCAATACACGGCGCCGAGATTGAGCGGCAGAAATCCGAGTGACGCCAGCAGTGCCGACACCTTGCCGTGTGGCGATGTCGAGGCGCCCGTGAGCAATGTCCAGAGGACGAACCCGGCGGCGTAGACGGCGAAGAACAACCACGCCTGTGGCCGTCCGGGGGCGTCACGCGGTCCCGGCGGCACGCTGACGTCCGACGTGATGTGAGCGTGCTGTGGGCTGAGGATGCTGGTCACGAACCTGAACCCAGGAAGACAAAACGCTGCACCGGATGCCACGGACGGGCTGGCTGACGTTCCATCATCGCGGTCTGGGTACCCTGTGTCAACACGGCCTGAGCCGCGCTCGCGACAAACAGCTGAGTCGGTCGGCACGTAAACATCTGGACCGCCGAATCGACTGGCCCGGAAGCACGCGTCACCTCCCCCTGTAGCGACGGACCAGCCCGCTCGTTTCTTTGCCTGCACAGCATTCGCTGCACTGACTTCGCCAGGACCGGGAATCGTCACCTTGTCCTCGAACCCGACCGTTCGTGACACACTCCGACTTCGTTCATCAGCCTCCCCGCGCCGCGTCCTGCGATGCGAGTGGATGGGTCGCCAGCCCTGTCTCTCGATGAAGGCTACGACGAAAGCGGTGATCCTCGCGCGCGGACTCGGCACCCGCATGCGCCGCGGTGACGCCGCGGCGACGCTTGACGAAGCGCAGTCGCGCGCAGCCGATGCGGGCATGAAGGCGATGATCCCGATCGGCCGCCCATTTCTCGATCACGTCATGAGTGGCCTGGCGGACGCCGGAATCACTGATGTCTGCCTTGTGATCGGGCCTGAACATCAATCGATTCGCGAGTATTACGACGCGCTGCCGCTGTCACGCATTCGTGTGCACTTCGCGGTGCAGGAGACGCCGAATGGCACTGCCGGCGCGGTGGCCGCGGCCGAGTCGTTCGCGAACGGCGATGTCGTGCTGGTGATGAACGGCGACAACTACTATCCCACCTCGGCATGCCGAGCACTATGTGCGCTCGGCGGATCGGGTGTGGTAGGGTTCGACCTCGCCGGGCTGGTGGCAAACGGGAATATTCCGGAGGAGCGTGTGCGGATGTTCGCGCTGCTGCAGCGTGACGGCGACGGTTGCTTGAGCGGAATCGTCGAGAAGCCAGACGAAGCCACGTATGCCACACTGATCGGCCACTCACTGGTGAGCATGAACCTCTGGTCATTCTCCCCGGTGATCTATGAAGCCTGTCGCCGCACGGAGCCAAGTGTGCGCGGCGAACTGGAACTGCAGGATGCTGTGCGTATCGCGATCACAGAACTTGGCGAGCGTGTGCGTGTGATCCTCAGTCACGATGGTGTCCTGGACCTGTCCAGTCGCGGCGACATCGACAGTGTGGCGCGCGTGCTGCGCGAGCGTCCGGTGACACTGTGATGGCAACATCGGTCGACGCGTTTGCGGCGATGCTGGTGTCCGTTGGGTTCAGCGACGACAACGCCCTCACGAAGGCTCGTACGCTGGTCGCGTGTGACGCGGCGCTCGACGCACGTGGTGCGGACACAGCGGGGCGCGTGACAGTCTGGACGCCTGGTCGGATCGAGGTGTTCGGCAAGCACACCGATTATGCCGGCGGACGCTCGCTGCTTACGGCGGTAGAGCGTGGCTTCACCGTACGAGCGGCACCGCGCGCGGATGGGTTGATCCGGGTGATCGATCCGGTCACGGGTCACGAATGCGAGACGAGCCTCGATCTCGAGGCGTCGGCTCCGGCTGGGCATTGGTCGAACTACGTGGCGTCGGTCGCGCGGCGCGTGGCGCGCAACTTCCCAGGTGCACGCACCGGTATCGATCTCGCATTCACCAGCGACTTGCCGGTCGCTGCAGGACTGAGTTCGTCGAGCGCGCTGATGATCGGCGTCTTCAAGGCGTTGGCCGTCGTGAACGGGCTGGAGGCCAGCGAGGAATGGCGGGCTGTGCTCGGCTCGCCGATACAGCTGGCAGGATACCTGGGTGCGATGGAGCACGGCGGGTCATTCAGCAGTCTTTCCGGAGACAGCGGCGTCGGCACACTCGGCGGCAGCCAGGACCAGACGGCGATCGTCTGCGCGGAACAGGAACACATCGTCGACTTCGGATGGATGCCGGTCCAGCGTCTCGGCGCGTACCGGTTGCCAGCGTCGCACTGTTTCGTGGTGGCGTCGTCGGGTGTGGTGGCGGAGAAGTCGGCCGGCGCGCGAGAAAAATACAATCGCGCGTCGCTGATGGTCCGGCATCTGCTGGCGTCGTGGAATGAGACGATGGAACGGCAGGACCTGTCGCTCGCCGCTGCGATGCGGAGCGATGCCGCGGCCGCGGACACCCTGCGCGCGATGTTGCCACGGATCGCAACGCCGACGTTCGATGTATCGGCGCTCCGCGTCCGGCTGGACCAGTTCCTGCTCGAGACGTACACGTTGATTCCGGCGGCCGCGCAGGCGTTCGACTCCTGCGACTGGGCGACGCTTGGCGATGTGACGGCTCGCTCGCAGCACGCCGCCGAATCGTGGCTGGGCAACCAGGTGCCTGAGACGATGGCGCTGGTGGAGTTGGCGAAGGCCGGTGGTGCAATCGCGTCGTCGGCCTTCGGGGCGGGGTTTGGCGGCAGCGTGTGGGCGCTGGTGGAGCGGGAGGGCGCGGAGGCCTTCAGCGCCGCGTGGGAAGAGTCTTACCGAAGCCGGTTCCCCGAAGCTGGCACGCGCGCGATGTTTTTCACCACCGCTGCCGGCCCTGGCGCCGCGCAGTGGGCCGACGATCGGTCCTGAATCCCGTCCCCCTTTCTTCGACTGCCATGTCCGACACGCCCAACGATCCTTCGCGCCGCGACCTTCTGAAGGGGGCCGCACTGGCCGGCGCAGGCATGGCGCTCGGGCTGCCATCGGTTGTGCATGCCGAGTCTGGTCCGGCGCAGCTGACCCCGATCGCGCTGCCGCAGCCAACGCAGGCCGCCGCCACCATGCTCGGCGTGCCGTTCGAGAAACATGCGGTGGTGCGGGTTGCGATCGTGGGTACGGGACTGCGCGGCCGCTCGGTACTGCATGAACTGCTGGGCGTCGAGAATGTGCGAATCACGGCGATCTGCGATACGGTCCCTGCAAAGCTCGACCTTGCCGTGAAGCAGATGCGCGACGCAGGTCACACGTACGAACCGGCCCGGTTCACTGGTGACGAACATGCCTACGAGCGGCTGGTGCAGCGTGACGACATCGACATTGTCTACACGGCGACGCCCTGGCAGTGGCACGTGCCGGTCTGTCTCGCCGCGCTGAAGGCAGGTAAACATGCGGCCACCGAGGTGCCGGCGGCGTACACGATCGAGGATTGCTGGAAGCTGGTCGACGCGTCGGAGCGCGCGCGCAAGCATTGCATCATGATGGAAAATTGCAGCTACGGCTACAACGAGCTGATGATCCTCAACATGGTGCGCGCTGGCATGTTCGGCGAGATCAAGCACGGCGGCGCGGCCTACAATCACGACCTTCGCGAGATCCTGTTCGAGAATCGTGACGAAGGGCTTTGGCGTCGTGCGCACCACACGCTGCGCAATGCGAACCTCTATCCGACGCACGGCCTGGGCCCGATCGCGGCGATGATGAACATCAATCGCGGTGACAAGTTCGACTATCTGGTGTCGATGAGCACACCGGAGATGGGCCTGACGAAGTGGCGCGCGGACCACGAGCCGAAGGATTCGCCGAAGTGGGCCGAGAAGTACGTCACGGGCGACCTGAGCATCTCGCTGGTGAAAACGGCCAAGGGCCGGACGATCCGCGTCGAGCATGATGTCTCGAGCCCGCGTCCCTACTCGCGCATCAACTCGATCCAGGGCACGAAGGGCATCTTCGAGGATTACCCGGCGCGCATTTACATCGAGGGTGATGGCGCCGAGGATCGCTGGACGACGATCGATGCCTACAAGGCAAAGTACGAACACCCGCTCTGGCGTGAGCTGGGCGAGAAGGCTCGCGCCGGCGGCCACGGTGGCATGGACTACGTGATGGCCTACCGCCTGATCCAGGTGATGCGCGAAGGCCTCACGCCCGACATGGACGTCTACGACGCCGCCTCCTGGAGCGCCCCCGGCCCACTGAGCGAACTCTCCGTCGCCAAGGGCAGCATGCCGATCCAGTTCCCCGACTTCACCCGCGGCGGCTGGTCAGCATCGCGACCGATGATGTAGTCCGACTTTGGTCGGTGTCCTTATGGGCTAAACACCGAGGCGGGCGGTCGGTGTATGGGCTGAGTAAACACCGAGGCGCGCTGCGCGCGCCCGCGGGGATCGCGGAGAGCCGCGGAGGAACGCGGAGAAGATCAACTGCAAAAGCTTGGGGGAACTGCACTCGCGAGGCGAAGTCGCTCGCGCGTTAGCAGTTCCCAAAAAGCAGTTGCAGTTGCAGTCGCTGTTGCCGTTCCCCGCGTTCCTCCGCGGCTCACCGCGCTCTCCGCGAGGCGCGCGCAGCGCGCCTTCGGTGTTTACTCCGAGCAACACCGACGCCCGCCTCGGTGTTTAGCACAAAAGGACACCGACCGAACGCGGCTCCGGCTCCACGAGGTTCAGGTGATGTCGGGGAGTTTGTAGTTCTTGAAGCGTTCGCGGAGGGCGCGCTTGAGGAACTTGCCGACGGTGGTCTTGGGGATTTCGTCGACGACTTCGTAGGCGTCGGGGAGTTGCCACTTGGCGACGGCGCGCTCGAGGAGGTACTTGTCGAGGTCGGCCTTCGAGACCGGCACGGCCGGATCGCGGAGCACGATCACACCGAGTGGACGCTCGTCCCACTTCGGGTGCGCCACGGCGATGACCGCCGCTTCGCGCAGCAGCGGGTGACCCATGAGCTGATTTTCGAGGTCGACACTGCTGATCCATTCGCCGCCGGACTTGATCAGGTCCTTGGCGCGGTCCTGGATCATCATCGTGCCGTCGGCCTCGATCGTCGCGATGTCGCCGGTGTCGAACCAGCCGTTCTGCTGTGTCGCGGCGGTCGCGTCAGGATTGCGGAAATAGCTGCCCGTGATCCATGGGCCGCGGATCAGCAGACGGCCGGACTCGCCCGTGCCCCACGGGATCTCGGTGCCATCCTCCTCCTCGATCTTCAGCTCGACCAGCGGTGACATCTGGCCGCTGTACATCATGCGGTCGTACTTCAGCTGCTTGTCGTTGGGGAAGTCTTCGGCGCGGACCGTGTTCACCGTGCCCAGCGGAGTGGTCTCCGTCATGCCCCAGGCGGGCTTGACGTGTATGCCATGGCGATCGCCGAAGCCGGCAATCAATGCGCGGGGCGTCGAGCTGCCGCCCACCACCAGCGTCTTCAGCGTGGGAATAGCGTATGGGGTGCCAGCGGCAGCTGCGCGATCCATCTCGTCGATCAGGCCGAGGAAGATCGTCGGCACGCCAGCGCACACCGTCACGTGTTCTTCGGCCGCGATGCGCACGATCGTCTTCGGGTCGGTGAAGACGCTCATATACACCTGCTTGGCGCCGGCCATGGTGCAGGTATACGGATATCCCCATCCATTGACGTGGAACATCGGCACGATCGGCATGATCACTTCGTGCGAGTTCACACCGAGCAGTTGCGTCGAGAGGCTGGCGAGGCTGTGCAGAACGATCGCGCGGTGACTGTAGAGCACGCCCTTCGGCTCGCCCGTCGTACCGCTCGTGTAACACATGCCGCTTGCCTGACGCTCGTCGATCTCCGGATAGGTGAAGGTCGTCGGCTGGCCGCTGATGAACGTCTCGTAGTCGATCACACCCGGTGGCAGGCCGCCAGGAATCGGGCCGAGCACGATGATCGTCTCGACGTGTGGCGCGTGCTGTCGGATCAGCGGGATCATGCCAGCGAAGACATTCTCGATGAAGAGAATCCGGTCTTCGGCGTGATTGAGGATGTAGGCGATCTGCTCCAGCGGCAGGCGGATGTTGACCATGTGGCAGACAGCGCCGACCGATGGTGCGGCGAAGTACAGCTCGTAGTGCCGGTAGGTGTTGAGCGCCATCGTCGCCACGCGATCGCCGGACTTCACGCCGGCCGCCACGAGCGCGTTGCAGAGCTGCATCACGCGAGGGTAGGTCTTGCCGTAGGTGGTGCGATGGACCGCCGGGATCGGGGCCTTGGTCTCCGGGTCGACACCGGCCGCGATGACCGAGACGATCTCCTGGTTGGGCGACATGCGTATCGCCCGCTCGAGAATCGACGGGATGGTGAGCTGGTAGTCCATCATCGTGGATTCGAGCATTCCGGCCTCCGGGGCGTTCGACTGGTGCAGGGCTGACGCGGACAATCGAAGCCTCGGGACAGAGAGTCAGCAAGAGCCTCTGCCCTGGCGCGGCGGTGTGAGGGAGTTCGACGCCTCGGCCCGCGACGCGGTGTCGCGATTGCCACCGGCGGATATCCTTCCAGACGGACCTGATCGATCGGCCTTCTCCCTCCATCCGTCTGCAATGCGTTTTGACGTGCGATTCCCGACCGCTGCTGCGGCACTGCTGCTCGCGACGACCTCCGGCGCGATGGCGACGCCGGTGCGGCACCCAGCAGCAGGCATCCCGATGGCGCCTCTTCTCGCTGACTCACTCTCCAAGACCGAGCGTCTCCTGGCGCGGCACGCGACCGCCCACGATACCGAGGCGCTGGCGCTGCTGGAGCGGTTGGTGAACGTCAACAGCGGGACCCAGAACCAGGCCGGCGTGCGCGAGGTGGGGCGCATCCTGCGCGCCGAATACGATGCGCTTGGATTCACGACACGGTGGGAGGATGGGGCCGCATTCGGTCGAGCCGGACATCTGGTGGCGGAGCGCACCGGAACCGGGCCCCGCGTGCTGCTGATCGGCCACCTCGATACCGTGTTCGAGCCGGACAGCCCGTTCCAGCGCTGGGAGCGGCTTTCCGACAGCACCGCGCGTGGCCCGGGCTCGACCGACATGAAGGGCGGGGACGTAATCATGCTCTTCGCGATCAAGGCACTGAAGGCGGCGGGTCAGCTGGACCGGATGAGCATCACCGTCGTGCTCAATGGTGACGAGGAAGATCCTGGCTCGCCGATTGCTGCCGCGCGCAAGGTGCTCGTCGACGCTGGTGCGCGATCGCAGATCGCGATCGGCTTCGAAGATGGTGACGGCGATCCGCGCACGGCCGTTGCCGCGCGTCGCGGCTTCACGGGCTGGACGCTGAAAGTGAAGGGCACGCCGGCGCATTCGTCGCAGATCTTTCGGGACGACATCGGGCCCGGTGCTATTTACGAAGCAGCGCGACTGCTCAACGAATTCCGCCTGCAACTCGGTGGCGACCCGCTGCGGACCTTCAATGCTGGTGTGGCACTGGGTGGCACGACGATCACGCTCGACAGCACTGGCACGCGCGGCACGGCGTTCGGGAAGAGCAACATCGTGCCCGAAGTTTTCACGGTGACGGGGGACCTGCGCGTGATCTCTCCGGAAGCCGTGACGGCAGCGAAGGCGAAGATGCAGGCGATCGTCGCGTCCGCGTCACCACACACCACCGCCACGCTGACGTTCACCGACGGCTACCCGCCGATGGCACCGAAAGCGGGCAACACCGACCTGCTCGCGGCCTTCAGTCGTGCCAGCCAGAACCTTGGGCTGGGGCCAGTGGGCATGGACAACCCCGCCCGCGCCGGCGCCGCCGATGTCTCCTTCATCGCCAGTACCGTTCCCCAGGTCATCGACGGCCTCGGCCCCGGCGGCACCGGCGGCCACACCGTCAACGAAACACTGCAGACACGAACCGTCGCCATCCAGATCGCGCGCACCGCTGTGCTCCTGAATCGCATCACACGGGCGTCTGTGGTGCCTTGAGTTAACGCAGAACTGAACAGCCGCAGAACAGAACAGCCGCAGAACGGCCACAGCAAATCGCAGAGACGCAGAGACGCAGAGGAACAGCCAGGGCAACGGCAACTGCAACGGCTAGGGGGAAGGGCCTTGGAAACGAGGCGTCGGTGGGCGAGTCGTTCCCAAAAAGTTCATCAGCTTCAACTGCAAACGGCCGCAAACTCCACGCGAGGAGTTTTGCGGCCGTTTGCAGTTTTGCGGCTGTTGCATTATCTGCCTGCCCTTTTGCGACAAGGCAGTCACAGTTGCTGTTGCTGTTCTCTGCGTCTCTGCGTCTCTGCGTTTTGCCGTTACTTGATCTGATAGTCGCGCGGTGGCTCAGCGTCGAGGAGCCAGCGGACGAAGTAGTCCCAGCGACGGCGCATCATGTAGCTCGATGCACTGCCATAACCATGTGCGGCGTTGGGGATGAGCAGGAGATCGAAGTCCTTGTTGGCGCGGATGAGCGCATCGACGACGAGGAGCGTGTTGTCCGGCGGCACGTTGTTGTCCATCGTGCCGTGCGCGAGCAGCAGGTGGCCGCGGAGGTTCTTGGCCAATGATTGATTCGCCTCGATCGCGTAGCTGTCGGCGCCGCCGTTCGGGCCCCGTGCGAGCAGGCCCTGATACCGCTCGCCCCAATCGTCTTCGTAGTTACGCTGGTCGTGGTTGCCCGATTCCGAGATGCCGACCTTGAAGAAGTCGGGATAGCGGAACATCGCGTCGGCCGTGATGAAGCCGCCGCCCGAGTGGCCCCACATCGCCGCCTTGTCGATGTCGATCCACGAGTAGCGCTTCGCAAGTTCCTGCATCCCCGCCACCTGATCGGGGAGCGTGTTGTCGCGTCCCATCGCGCCGTAATACGCGTCATGAAAGCTCTTCGAGCGCCCCGGCCCGCTGCCGCGACCATCGATGCTCACCACCACGAAGCCAAGTTCGGCCAGCGCCTGCTTGTCGCCATGCGCGGCCGAGAAGGCGCGCGAGCCCACGCTGCCCGTCTGCGGGCCCGGGTAGGCGTTGTTGATGATCGGATATTTCTTCGTCGAATCGAAGTTCGTGGGACGATAGAGCTGACCGTAGATGTCCGTGGTGCCGTCGGCCGCCTTCACGTGAAACAGCATCGGCGGCTTCCAGCCACTCGCCAGCGAGCTTGGAGATGTCGGCCGTTTCGAGCGACATCACCAGTCGGCCTGCATCATCACGCAGCGCCGTCTGCGGCGCCATGTCCGCGCGCGACCAGGTGTCGACCAGCCACTTGCCATCCGTCGAGAGCTGGAGGCGATGGTCGCCATCGTCCGGCGTCAGCGACGACGCACGTTGCGACCGTCGAGGCCCGCGCGATAGAAGTGCTGCAGGTACGGGTCCTGGCCCTTCTCGCGTCCCTGTGCGCCGTACCAGATCGTCCGCGTCTTCTCGTCGATGCGCACGATCGAGCTCACCGGTCCTTCACCCGTCGTGATCTTGTTCTTCAGCTGGCCCGTGGTCAGGTCATACAGATAGAGCTGGCTCCAGTCGTCGCGCTGCGAGTTCCAGACGATCTCCTTGCTGCCCCACAGCACGCGCCACCCCGTGATCGACTCGAAGTGCGTTGGCACCGTCTCCTCGAACACGGTGCGCACGTCGCCGGTCTTCGTATCTGCAAGGCGCACGATCGTCTGCTTGTGATCGCGTGACGTCGACGCCAGCGCCAGCTGCGAACCGTCCGGGCTGAAGACGTAGTCGCTCATCGAGATGTCATCGCCGAGTGTCGCGCGATGAAAGTCCGGCGCCATCTTGAGGCGAACCATGCTGCGGGTGTCGACGTCGATCACGACGCGGTGCACCATCGCCACCACGCTGTCGCCGGGCAGGGGGTACTTCCAGGCGCGCAGCGTCGGATGACCGACCTTGGTCTGCACCAGGTACATGTCGCCGACATTGCGTTCGTCCTGCTGCTGCGTCGCAATCTTCTTCGAGTCGGGCGACCAGAGCAGGATCGCCCGATCGCTGGTCGCCCAGCCGGCGTTGTCGGTGGCGTAGCCGAAGTTCTTCGTGCCGTCGGTGGTCAGCTGGGTTTCCGCGCCGGTTGCGACGTCGCGCACCCAGAGATTCCAGTCCTTCACATAGGCGGCGCGCTTGCCGTCCGGCGAAATGACCGACAGCCCGCGACCGACGGCCGGCGCCGGAGCCTGACCAGCCGCCGCACAGGCCGCACCGGAGACATCGCAGCGGAAGCGTCGTCCGCCGGGTGCGCTGACGAGGATGCTCTTCCGGTCGTCGGAGAGCTCGACCGACTGGAAGGGCAGGGCCGTCGCCGTGTAGCTGCCGCCGGCTGCGGCTGAGAGCGCGGCGGCGACCTTCACGTGATCGAACAGCGGCGCGCGTGACTTGGCGCGCGGGTCCACCAGCACGAACTCCGTCCCGGCGGGGCGGACGCTCCGATAGTAGAACTTCCCGTCGGGGAGCCAGCTCAGGTTCGGCGTCGTGCCGCCAACCGCCAGCGGGCCGACGGTCTGGCCAAGCATCCGAACCGCCCGGTCGTAATCCTCGGCGGTGAAGGTGCGGCGGGTCTGGGCTGCGGCCTCGGTGGCGGCAGCCAGCGAGAGGGGGAGGGCCAGCAGCGCGACGCGCAGCTGGGGTCCGGAGAAGCGGCGCATGCGGGAAAGGCGAATGAGGGGTGCAGCGTGTGGCGGCAGTCCGCCGTTACTGAGACACAAAAGTTGCCGGACGCACGTCGTGTCGGCAACGTGCGGGACGGATGACGGTGTCATATCGTTCCCGCGCGGCCCGGCAGGTATCGGGCCCCCATTCCTTTCAGCAGCCCCGCCGGTGTTCTCACCTCTCCTGCTCCTCTCCGCGCTCGCGATCACGCTGCCCCCCGGCGAACCCCACGCCGGGAAGGTCTACAACGGCCGCGGGGGGGCGCTGTCCATCGTCACGCCGCGCGAGGCCGGCAGCATCACCGTCGATGGCGTGCTCGATGAGCCGGCGTGGCGGAATGCGGCGCTGCTGACGGGCTTCTCCCAGTACTTCCCGACCGACGGCGTGGCGGCACACGACAGCACGGAAGTCTTCGTGTTCTACTCCTCCACGGCATTGCATGTTGGGATCCGGGCCTACGCGCCCGCCGGCACGGTGCGCCAGAATCTCGCCGATCGCGACAAGATCTCGGCCGACGACAACATCCAGCTCTTTCTCGGCACCTACAACGACAGCCGACAGGCGATGCTGTTCGCTGTCAATCCCATCGGCATCCAGAGCGATGGTGTGCTGATCGAGACCGGCACGGTGCAGGGTGGTGGCTTCTCCGGCGGCATCGTGCGGTCGCGCGAGGCCGCAGACCTCGCGCCGGACTATGTCTGGAAGTCGAAGGGCCATTTGACGGCATATGGCTACGAAGTCGAAATCCAGATCCCCTTCAAGAGCCTGCGCTACCGGGCGGGGGAAGAACAACAGTGGCAGTTGAACGTCGTGCGGACAGTGCAGGCCACGGGCCATGAGGAGACCTGGGCGCCCACGACCCGCTCCGGGTCGAGCTTCCTCGCGCAGTCGGGACGCCTCGTCGGGCTGCGGAACCTCTCCCGCGGGCTGACGGTCGACGTGATCCCGACCGTCACGTCGTCAGCCGTTGGGCTGCCCTCGTCCGCCGGGTGGGCGTACGATCGCAATCGTCCGGAGCTCGGCGGGAGCGTCCGATGGGGCATCACCAGCAACCTCACGCTCTCGGGCACCGCGAACCCCGATTTCTCACAGGTCGAGGCGGACGCAACCCAGTTCACGTACGACCCACGAGTGCAGAATTTCTTCGCCGAACGGCGGCCGTTCTTCCTCGAGAGCCAGGAGCAGTTCTCAGCGCCGAGTCGCTTGATCTA
Source organism: uncultured Gemmatimonadaceae bacterium (assembly GCA_963740355.1). Lineage (GTDB taxonomy): Bacteria > Gemmatimonadota > Gemmatimonadetes > Gemmatimonadales > Gemmatimonadaceae > JACMLX01. Next base: position 627,806 of record CAVUDW010000003.1, on the reverse strand, counting down.
CACGCGGCGCATCACGCAGCCAGTGGCGGCCACGAAGCTCACCGGCAAGGTCAACGGCTTCGACATCGGCTTTCTCTCGGCCGTCGATAACCGTGACGCCAGCTTCAACGGGAACCAGAACCCGATCTTCAATGTCCTCCGTGTGCAACGGGACATCGGCTCGCAGAGTCGCATCGGGCTGGTCTACACCGACAAGATGGACGGTGGTGAGTTCAATCGCGTGGCTGGAATCGACGGTCGACTGGTGCGCGGAATCCTCAGCATCCAGGGGCAATACGCCAACAGCTTCACGCGCACCGATGGCGTGACGACCACCGCACCGCTCTTCAGCCTTGCGGCGAACGTCACCGGGCGCCGATTCGGCGGGCAATACTCGGTGAACGGCATCGGCACCGACTTCGATGCGCAGAGCGGCTTCATCGCGCGGTCCGGGATCGCGAACGTCAACTTCACGAACCGGTTCACTTTCCTCAACAAGCCCGGCTCCCTGATCGAAGCGCTAACACCGGAAATCGCGTGGCTGAACAGCTTCCGGTATGCAGATTTCGTGAAGGGCGGCCCGGTGCAGGACGAGAAGCTCCATTTCCGCCTGAACTCGCGCCTCAAGCGCGGGTGGTCTGTCGGCGCGCAGCTGCTACTCGAGCGTTTCTCGTACGATCCTGACCTGTATTCGAACTACGTCTACATCGCACCGACCACCAGCGGTGTCGACACCGTTGGGTACCGCGGCACGCCGAACCTGGTGAACGTGGACTGGGTGGCGTCCGTCAACACGCCGGAGTTCAAGCGCTTCTCGCTGACGTCGTTTGCGCTCTATGGCGTCGACGAGAACTTTCCCGAGTGGAGCAGTGCTCGCATTGCGATCCTGAATCTCGGCCTCAACGTGCGCCCCACCGACCAGCTCCGAATCGCCGGCACCTGGAATGTCGAGCACTACGATCGCCGCACCGACGGCACTCGTGTGCTGACGCGGAACGTGCCGCGGGTGCGTGTGGAGTACCAGGTGTCGCGGCAGGTGTTCGTGCGCGTGATCGGCGAGGTCGCCAAGTTGCAGCAGGATTCCCTGCGCGACGACTCGCGCACCGGGCTGCCAGTCTACTTCCGCAATGCCGACGGCTCGCTGACGCGCGCGGCGGCCTTCGATCGACTCCGCGGCCGTCTCGACTTCCTCTTCTCCTACCTCCCGACGCCGGGCACGGTGATCTACCTCGGGTATGGCAACACCTCGCGGGCGGACCGGCCGGGCGGGACCAGCGGCTTGCAGCCGAACCGCGACGTGTTCTTCATGAAGTTCAGCTACCTCTTCCGGTTGCAATGACGATGACGATAGAACCGACGTGCAGCGTGCCAGTTGTGAGTGTCACACGCGCCATTGCCACGGTGTGCGCGATGATGATCGGCGCCGGGTCGCTGACGGCTCAGGCCATTCCTGCCGATGCGCAGCAAATCGCCGCTGCTGTCCTCGCACTGCCTGCCTCGATGCGTGACGGCGCCGGTGTGATGGGGTATCGCACGGCTGGCAAGCTTGAAGTCTTGCGGCCGGCGCGGAACGGTATGCAGTGTCTGGCCGACGATCCGTCCGACGACCAGTTCCACGTCGCGTGTTACGCCACCACCCTCGAGCCGTTCATGGCACGTGGCCGATCGCTGCGGGCCGCCGGCACGAAGGGCACGCAGGTCGACACGGTGCGATTTGCCGAGGTTCGGCGTGGGACACTGAAGATGCCGACGCTGCCGGCCGCACTGTATTCGCTGACTGGCCCGAAAGATGACTTCAGCGCCGCGACTGGCACGGCACCGAAGTCGAGGCCTCTCTTCGTGCTCTACATGCCGAACGCCACCTCAGCATCGACCGGATTGAGCGCTGCTCCGGTGGGCTCGCTGCCGTGGATCATGTACCCTGGCACCCCGAAGGCGCATTTGATGCTTACGCCCGGGATGTAGTTCCAGCGCAGGGCCCGTCTCCACTCTCCGAGTACATCGTGAACGGTTCGAATGCTGATCGTCGTCATCAGCCGGCGCTCTTGCTGGCTGGTGCTTTCGCCGTGTTTGCCTGCACATCGCCGTCGCAGGCGTTCGCGCAGCAACCGACGAAGCCGCCCTTCCCGGACGAGCCGCTCGCGTCGGTGCCGGCGCTGGCCCCGATGACGACGGCGAAGAGCAGTGAACTGGCCGACGTCGTGCAGCGATTCACGCTCGACTACGCGGCGCTGGGTCGTCGCTATGACGCGTACGATTCGCCCGACCAGCGCAAGCGCATGCGGGGGTTCTATTCCGCGTGGCGCACCCGGCTGCGCGAGTTGAACTTCGATCGGCTGTCGCAGGAAGGCCGAATCGACTACGTGTTGCTCGACAATCACCTGCGGTACCAGCTCGACCTCGCCGACCGTCAGGATGTGCAGCGGGCCGAGGTGCTGCCGTTGCTGCCATTCAGTGATGCGCTGTTGACGCTGCATGACGCACGTCGCGACCTCGAATCGATCAACCCGCAGGCGACGGCAAAGAACGTCACCGCGATCACGAAGCAGATCGACAGTCTGCGGCTGCTGTTCGAGCCGGTGGCGCGCGCTGACAGCGGCAGTGCGCGTGTGCGAGGCGTGGCGCCGAAGGTGAGTCGCACGGTGGCCAATCGTTCTGCTGATCAGTTGGACCAGCTTCGTAGCACCCTGGGCAGCTGGTATCGCTTCCACAACGGCTACGATCCGCTCTTCAGCTGGTGGATGAAGGACCCGTACCAGAAGCTGAACGAGTCGATGACGAAGTACGCCGCCACGATTCGTGAGCGGATCATCGGCATTCCCCGTTCACCAGTGGTCGCGGGTCGGCCTGCTGGCGCCCCCTCGGAAGGTGGGCCGTCCAATACGGGCCCGATCATCGGTGATCCGATCGGGGCAACGGGCCTCGCGGTGGACCTGCGTCACGAGATGATCCCGTACACGCCAGAGGAGTTGATCGCGATCGCCGAACGGGAGTATGCGTTCAGCCTTAGCGAGGTGAAGAAGGCCGCGCGCGAGATGGGTTTTGGCGACGACTGGAAGGCGGCGATGGAGAAGGTGAAGGACAGTTACGTCGAGCCAGGCAAGCAGCCGGAAATGATCCGAGGCCTCGCCCGTCAGGCGGAGGATTTCTTCGCGCAGCATGACTGGGTGACGATCCCGGCGCTGGCCAAGGAAGACTGGCGCATGGAGATGATGTCGCCGGAACGTCAGCGCGTCTCGCCGTTCTTTCTTGGTGGTGAGCTGATCCTGGTGAGCTACCCGACGGACGAGATGTCCGACGAAGACAAGTTGATGAGCATGCGCGGCAACAACCCGCATTTCTCGCACGCCACGGTCTTCCACGAACTCAACCCGGGCCACCATCTGCAGGGCTTCATGGCGTCGCGGTACAACCCGCATCGACGCCTGTTCTCGACGCCATTCTGGAACGAGGGCAACGCGCTCTATTGGGAGATGTTCCTCTACGATCACGACTTTCACGTGACGCCGGAGGATCGCATCGGCGCCCTGTTCTGGCGTATGCACCGCAGTGCGCGGATCATCTTCTCCCTCAACTTCCACCTCGGCAAGATGACTCCGGACCAGGCGATCCAGTTCCTGGTGGACACGGTGAACTTCGAGCGTGCGAACGCCGAAGGCGAGGTCCGACGCAGCTTCGCCGGCCAGTACTCGCCGACGTATCAGGCGGCCTACATGCTGGGCGGCCTGCAGATGCGTGCGATGTACAAGGCATTGGTGACGTCGGGCAAGATGACCGAGCGCGAGTTTCACGACGGTGTGCTGCAGGGCGGTGCGATGCCGATGTCGATGGTGCGCGCGCGACTCGCCAACATCCCGCTCACCCGGGACGGCGCTGCTCCGTGGAAATTCGCCGACGAACTTCCGGCGTCGCGGCCGTTCCCGGTTCGGCGATAGCACTCCTCCGCGTCCTCCGTGTCCCCCGCGTCCTCCGCGTCCTCCGCGCGGTCGTGCGCGGCGACGCTGCGCTTACGCCTGGGTGTCCACACTCCCTCACGCGGAGCCGCGGGGGACGCGGAGCCGCGGAGGACTGCCACTGCCCATTCGGCGACGCTGCGCTTACGCCCGGAGGTATACAGCGTCGGCAACTGCAAGGGCTGAGGGAACTGCAACGCTGAATCGTGCATCTCTGACTGACGTTCGTCGGTTGACGTTCGTCGGTCTGCTGTTGCTGTTCCCAAAAAAGCAGTTGCACTTTCGCTGTTCTCCGCGTCCCCCGCGCCTCCGCTCCCTCCGCGCCTTGCGCGCGCAGCGCGCCTCGTCGTTTAGCTCCGAGCCACACCGACCGGCCGCAGCGCGCCTCGTTGTTTAGCTCCGAGCCACACCGACCGGCCGCAGCGCACCTCGTTGTTTAGCTCCGAGCCACACCGACCGGCCGCAGCGCGCCTCGTTGTTTAGCTCCGAGCCACACCGACCGGCCGCAGCGCGCCTCGTTGTTTGGCTCCGAGCCACACCGACCGGCCGCAGCGCGCCTCGTTGTTTGGCTCCGAGCCACACCGACCGGCCGCAGCGCGCCTCGTTGTTTGGCTCCGAGCCACACCGACCGGCCGCAGCGCGCCTCGTTGTTTAGCCCCGAGCGGCACTGACCGGCCGCGCAGCACGCCTCGCAGTTTGGCTCCGTGCCTCACCGGCCAGCCGTACAGCGCGCCTAGTTGTTTAGCTCAGAGCCACACCGACCAGCGCTGCGGTGTTTGCTTCTGAACGGCAAGGAGCCAACTGAACCCGAAGCAGAGCGGTCTGCGTACGAGCGGTATCCCGACACGAGATGAGGCAATGAACGCACGGTTTCGGCAGTGGCATGAGCGGGCGCGGGGCATGGGGGCGATGTATCGGTTGGCGCTGATCTCGCGCATCCTGCTCGCGCTGGCGTTCGTGCCGACGGCAGTGGTCAAGGTGACGGGAAATCGATTCACCACGATCAGTGCGTCAACGCCGATCGGGTACTTCTTCGAGGCGATGTACCAGAGCGGCTTCTACTGGCGCTTCCTTGGCGCGTCACAGCTGCTGGCGGGACTGCTGTTGCTGATCCCGGCCACGTCGACACTCGGTGCGGTGCTGTTCTTCCCGATCATCCTCAACATCTTCGTGATCACGGTGTCGCTGCACTTCACCGGCACGCCAGTGATCACTGGGCTGATGCTGCTCGCCTCGATATTCCTGCTGTGTTGGGACTACCACCGCTTCGCGCCGATCCTCTGGGGCCCGGCTGCCGCGTACGAGGTCGCACCGACGCCGTCATTCCCAGGTATCGAGCGCCTTGGTTACGCACTCGGCGCGGCCGCGGGCATGGGGATCCTGTTCTCCGCCCGCGGCCTTGTCGCCGGCGGCACAACCCGAGTCCTGCTCGTCGCCTGCCTCATCGCCGCCGCCATCGCATCCGTCATGGTTCTCTCTGGCTGGCGCGTCGCCGCGCGACTCCGAAACACGTGACACGACGGCCTACAGTCCCGATTCCCCGGCGACGCTGCGCTTACGCCTGACGGTCCACACTCCTGCTTCCCCGGCGACGCTGCGCTTACGCCTGGCGGTCCACACGCCTGCGTTCCCGGCGACGCTGCGCTTACGCCTGTCGGTCCACACTCCCTCACGCGGAGCCGCGGGGGACGCGGAGCCGCGGAGGACTGCCACAGCACCCCCGGCGACGCTGCGCTTTCGCCCGGAGGCATACAGCGCAGGTAACTGCAATGACTAGGGGGAACTTCCACTGCCGAATCGTGCAGATCTGACTGACGTTTGGCGGTTGACAGTCGACGGTCGAAGGTCTGCTGTTGCTGTTCCCAAAAAAGGCAGTTGTTCTTTCGCTGTTCTCCGCGTCCCCCGCGCCTCCGCTCCCTCCGCGCCTTGCGCGCGCAGCGCGCCTCGTCGTTTAGCTCCCAGCCACACCGACCGGCCGCGCAGCGCGCCAGTGTTGTGTAGCGCCGAACCACACCGACCGGCCGCAACGCGCCTCGTTGTTTAGCGCCGAACCACACCGACCAGCCGCAGCGCGCCTCGTTGTTTGGCGCCGAGCCACGCCGACCCGCGCCCAGAATTTCAGTCGGCGATCGATTTCGGCGTGGCGATAGATTGCTGGAGTCAGATCAGCCTCCCCGTCGCTGAAGCAAAGTCAATGTCCCTGTTGGGCCTGCAGGATGTCAGTCTCGCCTTCGGCGGGCCGCTGTTGTTGTCGCACGCCGATTTTGCGATCGAGCGCGGGGAACGCGTGTGCCTGCTGGGACGCAATGGCACCGGCAAGAGCTCCCTCCTGAAGGTGCTCGATGGCACCATCGTGCCCGATACCGGCACCGTCGTGCGGCTGACCGGGATGAGCGTGGCGCGACTCGAGCAGGAGATCCCCGATGATGTCGACGGGACCATGTTCGACGTCGTCGCTGCCGGGCTCGGGCCGGCAGGGGCGTTGCTGGCGCAGTATCACCACGCCAGTGTGCAGGTCGCACACGACCACAGTGACAAGGCACTGCGCGAGCTCGATCGCTTGCATCACGCGCTTGATTCTGCCGATGCCTGGCAGGTGCACACCCGCGTGTCCACCGTGTTGCAGCATCTCGCACTCGATCCCGAGATGCCCTTCTCGGCTGCGTCCGGTGGACGGAAGCGTCAAACGCTGCTGGCGCGGGCGCTCGTGCGGCAACCCGATGTGCTGTTGCTCGATGAGCCCACCAACCACCTCGATGTCGAAGCCGTCGAATGGATGGAGGAATACCTCATCGATCGCGGGACCACGCTCATTTTCGTGACGCACGATCGCGCGTTCCTGCGGCGTGTCGCAACGCGGATCGTGGAGCTCGATCGAGGCAAGTTGGTCGACTGGGGCGGTGACTACGACACCTATCTCGTGCGCAAGGAAGCCGCGCTGGATGTCGAGGCGCGGGAATGGGCCGAGTTCGATCGCAAGCTGGCGCAGGAAGAGGTGTGGATCCGGACCGGCATCCAGGCCCGCCGGACACGAAACGAAGGGCGCGTGCGGAACCTCGAGGCGTTGCGCGTCGAGCGCGGGCAGCGACGGGATCGCGTCGGCACCGTCAAGCTGCAGGCGCAGGAAGCCGAGCGCTCGGGACGACTCGTCGTCGAGGCGAAACATGTCGACTTCTTTCGCGGTGAGCGCCCGATCGTCAGTGATTTTTCGACCATCATCACGCGTGGTGATCGCGTCGGACTGATCGGGCCCAATGGCTCCGGGAAGACGACGCTGATTCGACTGCTGCTCGGTGAACTGACGCCCGATGCCGGAACCATCACGCTCGGCACGAACATCGAGCTGGCGTACTTCGATCAGCTCCGCGAACAGCTGGATGAAGAGAAGAGTGTCTTCGATACCATCGCCGACGGCTCGGAATTCATCGAGGTCGGTGGCGCGCGGAAACATGTGCATGGGTACCTGCAGGAGTTTCTTTTCCCGCCCGAGCGCGCGCGGACACCCGTCCGGGCGCTGTCAGGTGGTGAGCGCAATCGGTTGCTGCTGGCGCGGCTCTTTACCCGCACGTTCAACGTGCTGGTACTCGACGAGCCGACGAACGACCTCGATATCGAGACCCTCGACCTGCTCGAGGCGCTGTTGCTCGAGTTCAGTGGCACGCTGCTGGTCGTGAGCCACGACCGTGCATTTCTCGACAACGTCGTCACCAGCACCCTCGCCTTCGAGGGGAAGGGGAAGATCGGGGAGTATGCGGGGGGCTACGCCGATTGGGTGCGGCAGCGTCCGGCGCCTGCCGTTGCAGCCGCGACCGCATCGAGGCCAGCGCCATCGCCGGCCGCGCCTCGCGCCGAGAAGAAGCGAAAGCTGTCGTACAAGGAGCTGCAGGAGTTGGCGGCGCTGCCCGAGCTCATCGACGCGAAGGAGCGTGATCGTGCCGCGCTCTACGAGCAGCTGGCTGATCCGACCTTCCTGCGGGACGGTGCGGCGGTGGCTGCCGCGACGGCGCGCCTGGCGGCGCTCGACGCCGAGCTGGGCGTGCTGGCCGACCGCTGGGAATCGCTCGAAACCATCGCCTCAGGCTGAGGAGCGGTCGGCACCACCAGCCTCGGCGGGAGGTGGTGCGTGGAGCCTTGCGCACAGGGATGGGTACTTCTGTGGCGCCGTTCGCTGGAACGGGTGCGCCTGTCCATCCATTATTTTGTCCGGTGGATGGGCGTCGACCCCGGCATCGCCGGCAGTGTGTGCTCCCGCTATTTGTTTGTTCCTATTCCAATCATCCGAGTCATGAAAATCTTCCGTTCCATTGCGTTGCTTGCGGCAGTCGCCGCACCGCTGGCCGCCCAGGCGCCGCGCGCCGCGCAGCCTGACTATGCCGTTGCCATGCAACATGCACACGGCAAGGAAACTCCGACCGCCACGCCAATCGCCCGTATCGCGCCGCGTGCTGCGGTGACCGGCTCCGAAGTGATGTACGGCACTGTCGACGGCAAGATGCTGCACGGTTATCTCGCTCGTCCTGCGTCGAATCCGAAGAACGCTCCCGCGATCATCGTCGTGCACGAGTGGTGGGGCCTGAACGACAACATCAAGGCCGTCGCTGATCGGTACGCGGGTGAGGGCTACATCGTGTTGGCGGTGGATCTGTTCGGTCGTGTTGCCACCACGCCTGACACGGCGATGGTCCTCTACCAGACCGCGATGAAGAACGTGCCGGCTGGCGAGAAGAACCTTGCTGCGGCCATCGCCTACCTGAAGGGGCAGGGCGCCACCAAGATCGGGTCGGTCGGATACTGCTTCGGTGGACACTGGTCGCTGCGCACGGGTCTCGTCGGTGGCACCGACATCAAGGCAGTCGTGATGTACTACGGCGCACCGATCACCGATCGCACCGCGCTCTCGAACCTCCGCGCGCCGGTGCTCGGCCTGTTCGGTGGGCTCGACAAGGGCATCCCTGTCGACAGCGTTCGCGCGATGGAGAGCGCGATGAAGGCGAATGGTCGCTCGGTCGCGATCAACGTCTATGCCGATGCGAACCACGCTTTCGCGAATCCCTCGGGCCAGGCGTACAACGCCGCCGCGGCGACGGATGCGTGGGAGAAGTCGCTCGCCTTCTTCCGCACGAATCTCCGCTAGTTTTGCTCCCGGAGCGGTTGTGACCGGCCGCTCCGGCCGACTGTCCTCGAAGTGTCGTCAGCCGTTTGCTGACGACACTTTGTGCTTTGGGCCATCTGCGCCGTCGTGGGTCGTGAAGCGACCTCCGATTTCCTCTACTCGCGACCACGCCTCGACAGGACGGGACTGAACGACATGCGGCTGGCTCGATCGCTTCCTGTGGCTGTGGTTCTCTGTGCTGCCGCTTGTGCCCCGGCAGAGGCGCAGGTCGTGACGCGGGTCGATCTCGACAACGACTCGTTCAACTTCTGGCAGCCACCGAAACGGCGGGATGATCGAGAGTACACACAGGGGACGCGGGTCGTGCTGCTCTGGCCGACGTCGAACCCGATTGCCCGGCGCCTGCTCGGTGCTACGCAGCAATGCGGCACCGTGCCGGCGGAGCGTGATTGCCTGATGGCATCGGTCGGGCTGGACCAGTCCATCTACACGCCGAATCTCGACCTGCGCCGACGCACCGACGCCGAGCGACCGTTCGCTGGCTGGCTTGGCGTGAACGTGGGCGTCCAGCGGGATCGCGACCGGAGCCTCACCGCGTTCAGCTTGATGCTCGGCGTGACCGGGAAGTCGTCGCTGGCCGAGCCAGCGCAGAAGTGGGTGCATCGCACCTTTGGCTTCCGTCCTCCGGTTGGATGGGACGGGCAGCTGCCGACCGAACTGGCCGGCGTAGTCGGATACCGCGGGGCCTACGACGTCCTCCGACTTCGCAGTGAGTCGACGGGCTGGCGGCTGATCGCGGCGCCAACCTGGTCAGCGCGGGCTGGTACGATGGCGACCGATGCCACCCTTGGCCTGCAGGTGACGGCTGGTCTCCGGGCCCCGTCGCCGTGGCAGACCGCGCCGAATTTCCGCGGCGATCGGTGGGGCATCTTCGTGCGGGCCGGCGCCACACAGGCGGCGGTGGCGCGCAACCTGTTCCTCGATGGCAGCACCTTCGGCCAGAGCCCGAAGGTCGAGCGCAACGTGCTGGTTGGCGAGACCGAGTTGGGCGTCGGGCTGCGGGCACCGATCGGCATGGTCGAATGGCGCGTGCACAGCCGCGGCCGCGAGTACAAGCTGCAGCCGCGGGCCCATGCATATTCCACCTTCGCCTTTTCGCTGCGCTGACATTTCTGCGCCGCAGACCGTGTGGTGATGTGTGCCAGCCCATCGCGCCACGGATCACCTGCATTCCCTTTGCCGACATCCCGTGGCCCTGACCGCGACCATCTACAACTTCGCGATTGAACTCGCCGACGTCGACCGCGGCGTCTACGAATCCCTCTCGCTGAAGGTTGCCCAGCACCCCTCCGAGACCGAGGAGCGCCTGGTGACGCGCGTGCTCGCGTATTGCCTCGAGTACGCGGATGGCATCGCATTTTCGCGGGGGATCAGCGATCCCGATGAACCAGCGATCACCATTCGTGACCTGACCGGTACGATCAACGCGTGGATCGAGGTCGGTGCGCCAGACGCTGCGCGCCTGCACAAGGCCAGCAAGGCTGCGCCGCGCGTCGTCGTCTACATCGAGAAGGCGCCGGTGATATACCTCCGGCAGCTGGCCGGTGAAAAGATCTATAAGTCCGAAGGTATCGTGATCGTGTCCCTCGATCGGGAGTTGATCGCCGCGCTGGTGGAAAAACTCGACCGGCGCATGACTTTATCGCTTTCCGTGACTGATGGGCACCTATTCGTGTCGATCGGCGGCACGAGCATCGACGGGGCGCTGGCGCGGATGGGTATCGTCCCGGAATGATCCCTGCGGTCGGGGACGCCGGACCTATGGATGAGTTCGTCCTTAGTTCGAGGTTCCGCTTGATAGTGTCGTAATGTTATGATTCGTCATGCGAAATCATTCGACGACCTGTTGACGGCTCATGGCTCCCGCACGACTCGCATTGCTTCGCCCCACCGAATGGCTTCGCCCCGCGCGTCGAACCACTGCCGTTGCGCGGGTGGGGCGGTGGCTGCGACGGAGCGTCCCCCTGCTGCTGGCTGGCTGCGCAGCGGCGTCGCGTCCTGCGGGTGTGCGCGGTGGCGCCCCGTCCCTCGTCCTCGGTGAATTCCGCGACGACTACGATGGGCGCTTCACGATTTCAAACTCCGTCTGGGTGCAGCAGCCACGCAACCGCTTTCGCGTGGTGGTGTGGTACGGAGCTCAAAAGTATCTGATTGCGCAAAATTCGGCCGACAGCCCCACCGCGCCCAACCGCTGGACCCGCATCGACTGGATGGCGCTGGATGGCATGCCCCCGTACACGTGGGCGTTCTGCCTGACAGCGTATCAGGCGCCGACGCGGAAGGACGCGGAATCGACACCTGCCCCTGATCGTGCGACACCGAAGAATGGCTGCAACGGGTATCCCTTATCCCGCATGCAGCGCCTGGCCATTTCAGACACCGCAACACACGCACGATAAGAACGTCCTAATTCTTTTGGCTCATGATATGTCGCCCCTTGCGCGACGGCGTTCATGATCTCTATTCAGCGAAGGACACAAAAGTCCCGGTGCTGGACTGATGCCTGTCATCGGAGCAGCGTACGATGCCGATCACGTTTGAAGTCGATCACAAGAACCAGCGCGTCCACGTCGTCGGCACCGGAGACATTCGGATCGAGGACATGGCGGCACTGGTCACCGAGTTGGCCGACTCGCATTGCTTTGCATACTCGCAGCTGTTCGATGCGCGCGGTGCGGTCGTGCTCCTGAGTGCCGAGGAAACGCGTCGCATCGTGCCACTGATCGCACGCCTGCGCGAAGAACATGGCCAGGCCCGCACCGCGTTCATCGCCGATTCTGATGTGAGCTTCGGCATGGCGCGCATGTACGCGACGCTCGCGGCCGACAGCGACAGTGGCTTCATGGTCTACAGGACCATCGAGGAAGGCACTGCGTGGCTCGGCTGGCAGCGGTCCAGTTCGGAGCAGTGGACGCGCTGAAGCACACAGGCTGAGTCGGACGCGCGCGCCTAAGCGTCGTCCGGCGACCACTCACTCGTTGAGCGGCGCCACCTGGACGTCGGCGTGACCGTCGGCGCCGTAGTGCACCATCACACGCCATGGACGGCAGCACACTTCGCAGTCCTCGACGTATTCCTGACGACTGCCGCTGCCCGCATCGAGCGCAATCTCGATCGACTCCCCACAATGCGGGCAGGTGATCAACGCCTCGCCGTCAGCCGTGCCATCTGCGGTCGGGAAGTCCTCGTCCTCATCCTGGTCGTCCGGCCGTTCGATGTGCTTGCGCATGGGTGTGTATTCCTCGTGCTCTTGAGAATGAGATCTTCGCAGGGGCTGGCGTCGAGATGACGCCCCGCGGGCGACCCTTCATATACCCGATGCCGGATCGAATAGCGCAAGCAGCCACTGCTGGACGGTGGAACAGCGAGTGATATTGCAGGTCACCTCACCCCTGCCAGCACACTCATGAGCACCGAGCCCACCCAATCGTTCGCCAACCACGGCCGAATGGTCCCCGGATTTCACTACGTCACGGGCGGCTGCACCATCGTGTTCGTGGTCTGGTCGATCTGGCACGCCGTGTCCACGCGTTCGGCCGATGCGCACTTCCAGATGCTCGGCGCGTTCGCGCTGCTCGGCACCTACTGGTACACCCGGGCCTTCCCGCTCAAGGCACAGGATCGTGTGATCCGGCTCGAGGAACAGCTGCGGATGGAAAAGCTGCTGCCCGATGACCTGCGCGGCCGCACCATCGAGTTGAGCGCGAAGCAGCTGATCGCGATGCGATTTGCGAGCGACGCCGAGGTGCCAGAGCTGGTCCGCTGGGTGCTGACCGAGAAGGTGACCGATACGAAGCAGATCAAGCAACGCATCAAGGTTTGGCGTCCCGACTACCATCGCGTCTGAGGCTCACATGACCAAACTCGCCACCCCCCGTCGTCTCGCAGTGTTCGTGCTCGCCGCACTGCTCAGTGCCTGCGCAACCGCCAAGCCCGCCGAGTATCTCACGACGACCGTCGGTCCGCCACGTCCGTTTTCACCTGCAGTGCGCGTCAATGGCATGATCTACCTCTCGGGGCAGGTCGGTACCGACAGCTCGGGCAAGGTGGTGTCGGGTGGTATCAAGGCCGAGACGCAGCAGGTGATGGAGAACCTCAAGGCGGTGCTGGTCCGCAGTGGCTCGTCGATGGAGCGCGTCGTGAAGTGCACCGCGTTCCTCGCCGACATGAGCGAGTGGGGTGCCATGAACGAGGTCTACGTGACGTACTTCCCCGCGGACAAGCGACCCGCGCGCAGTGCGATGGGCGTGAATGGCCTGGCGCTCGGTGCACGCGTCGAAATCGAGTGCATCGCGCACTGATCGCGACACTTCCTCATCCTCTCCATCCGCTGAGTGCCTGAAATGACGTCACGCCTGCTTCGCTCGATCCTGACCGGCAGCACACTCGCCTGCCTCACGTTCGGCACTGTTGCCACCGTCGGTGCCCAGACACGCACATCGCACATCGTTGCGGTGGAGGGGGCGCAGCGTGCACTGGCCGCGGCACTCGCCGAAGCGAAGAAGCAGGGATGGAACGTGTCGATTTCCGTCGTCGACAACGCCGGTGACCTGATCGGCTTTCTGCGCATGGACGGTGCGGCACCGTCGAGCGTCGACATCTCGCAGGCGAAGGCTCGTACTGCAGCGCGCATGCGTCGCCCCACGCGCACCCTCGACAGTACGCTGACCGCGGGTCGTACGCCGATCCTTGGGCTGCCGGGCATCGTGCCGGTGGAAGGGGGCGTGCCGATCATCGTCAATGGCGAGGTGATCGGCGCGGTCGGCGTCAGCGGTGCGACGTCGGCGCAGGACGGCCAGGTGGCACAGGCGGGGGTCGCGGCGGTTCAGCCGTAGATGCCCGGCACCCCGGTGCTTCGTCTGGCCACCGCCGGCGACATTCCCGCGATCCGGGCGCTGATCGATGCGTCCGTGCGCGGGCTCAGCAAAGGCATCTACACCGACGCCGAGATCGACGAGTCGCTCGTCAGCGTGTTCGGTGTCGATTCGCAGCTGCTGGCAGACGGCACGTACTTCGTGATCGAATGTGAAGGCGAGATCGCCGCCAGCGGCGGGTGGAGCAGGCGTTCGACCCTCTATGGTGGCGATCAGGTGAAAAAGGCTGTCGATCCACTGCTCGATCCGGCAGTGGACGCGGCGCGAATCAGGGCGTTCTACGTCTCGCCGAAGTTTGCCCGACGCGGGTTTGCGCGGATGCTCTACACGGCCTGCGAAACGGCAGCGGTCGAGGCAGGTTTCCACCGTTTCCAGCTCGGCGCGACCTTGCCCGGGGTTCCGCTCTACGAGGCGCTGGGCTTCCACGCCCTCGAGCGCGCCGATTTCCCGATGCGGTTCGGGCTCACACTTGGCATCGTTCGGATGGAGCGCGACATTCCGTAGCCTATGCCGACACTCGCCGACCCAGTGGCACGCGCCGCGATCATTGCGCGATTCGATCGCCTCACCCCCACGGCGAAACCGCTCTGGGGCAGGATGACTGCGCCGCAGATGGTGGCGCACCTCAACGACGCGATGCGCATGGCACGCGGCGACTTGCGGGTGAAGTCGAAGAACATGCCGCTGCTGCGATGGTATCCGATCAAGATGCTGGTGATCTACGTCATGCCGTTCCCGAAGAACGCGCCGACGGCACCGGAGATCATCAGTCGGACCCCCGACGATTTCGCGGCCGAAGTCACCGCCGCGAAGGCGTTGATCGAACGCAATGCGGCAGAAATCGACAGCCTGCCAGACGTGGAGCATCCAGTCTTCGGCAAGATGTCACGCGCAGACTGGGGCGCGCTTGGCCATCGACACATCGATCACCACCTGCGCCAGTTCGGCGTCTGATCTGAACTCACCGAAGATTCCGTCGTCGCGCGTTGGCGTCCTGACCGTTCTGGCGCTGATGGCATTCGCGGGTAATTCGTTGCTCTGCCGGCTGGCGCTGACCCGCACCGCCATCGACGCGGCCAGTTTCACGTCGATCCGGTTGCTCTCCGGTGCACTGGTGCTCGTGCTGCTGGTGCGACTGCGCGCCGGAGGACATCGCCCGCTGGGCTCGTGGCCTTCGGCCGCGGCGCTGTTCGTGTACGCGGCTGGTTTTTCGCTCGCGTACGTACGCCTGACGGCAGGCACGGGGGCGCTGTTGCTGTTCGGCGCCGTGCAGGCAACGATGATCAGTGTCGGGGTGTTGCGCGGAGAGCGCCTGTCGGCCGTTCAGGGCGTCGGGCTGCTGCTTGCCTACGCGGGATTGATCGGACTGCTGCTGCCAGGGCTCGCCGCTCCGCCGCTTGTCTCAGCCGCACTGATGCTGTCGGCGGGCGCGGCGTGGGGCGTCTACTCATTGCGCGGCAAAGGGGCAGGAGATCCAACCGCGGTCACCGCTGGCAACTTCCTGCGTGCGGTGCCGCTGGCATTCGTCATGAGCCTGCTCACCGCGTCGCACCTGTCGCTCGATGCCACGGGCGCGGCGTTCGCCGTGGCGTCTGGCGCCCTCGCGTCGGGGGTTGGTTATGCCATCTGGTACACGGCGTTGCGTGACCTTCGCGCAACCAACGCGGCGACGGTACAGCTCAGCGTTCCGGTGTTGGCAGCACTCGGCGGTGTGATCGTGTTGCATGAACCGCTCACGCTTCGGCTGACGATCGCTGGTGCCGCGATCCTCGGTGGCGTCGCGCTGGTCGTGCTGACCGCGCGGGCGCCAGCGCCGCCTCAAGCGGTGGAATAGCCGCGTTCGAGGAGAAAGGCGGCGATCGCGGTCTGGTCGGTGACGACATCCACCGAGCCTGGCTTGAGGCCGACGCGCACCAGCAGCCCGGTACCGGTGATGGTGGCAATGACGATGGCGTCCGTCGTCAGGCACACGATCTCCGCATCCTCCGACAGCTGGCCGGGGTGCCCGCTGAAATGCATCGCGGCTCCCTCGCGCAACTCGACGCCGAGCGCGTCGGTGTTGGTCACGGTCCAGGTGGCACCGGTGAAGAGCACGACGTCGTTGCGGCCGAGTCCGAATTCGCCGGCAGCGTCACTCGGCGGGGGCGCATCGGGGACCACGGCTGCATTGAGGCGAAAGGTCTCGAAGGCATCCTCGACGTCGGCCGCCTCGGTCTCGATGCGCACAGCTTCGCCCGTGACGAGGTGAATCGTCATGGCGCGCTCCTCGATCGTCATGCCATGCCAGACACCACGCGCGAGGCGCAGGGCTTCCTGCGTGACGTCAGTGGCCAGGAACCGGTACTCACGCATCGACTCAGCTCCGCCGCGGCATCAGCACCGTATAGTCGAAGTCGAGTACGACGGCCGGGTCGTACGCACCCGCTGCATCCTGATAGGGAAAGTCGGCACAGGCCCGGTCCTTGGTGGCCACGGTGCGCACACGCAGCGCGCCGATGTCGTCGCGGTCGGGAATCTCCATGCGGCCGAGGATCTCCGACCAGGCATAGATCGTGTCGCCGGCGAACGTGGGGCTGGTGTGCCTCCCGCCGTTGATGGCGGCGATCGACAGTGCGTTGGCTAGACCATTGAACGAAAGTGACCGCGCGAGGCTGATGATGTAGCCACCGTAAATGATGCGCCGACCGAATCGTCCCGCACTCTCGACGTGTTGGTTGAAGTGCACCTTGGCCGTGTTCTGGAACAGGCGCGCGGCCATCATGTGCTCGGTTTCCTCGATCGTCATGCCATCGACATGATCGATTCTTTCGCCGACCTCGTAATCGTCCCAGAGGAATGGACTGCCTGCCAATTCGGTGTTGTACGCCCCGGGCTCGATGGCATATGGCACGTACAGGTCGGCGACATCCACCATGTCGCTGAGGGCCGGAATCACCGGCGTCGGTGCGGGGGCATCGAGTTTCGACTTCCGCACCATGACCCACCGCACGTAGTCGAGCACCATCTCACCCACCTGATTCACGCCGATCGAACGCACGAAGACGACGCCGGTCTTGCCGTCCTTGTTCTCCTTCACGCCGATCACGGTCGACGTCGTGGAGAGGGTATCGCCCGGATACACCGGCACGCCGAAGCGGCCGTTCGCGTAGCCGAGATTCGCGATCGCATTGAGCGAGATGTCGGGCACCGTCTTGCCGAAGACGACATGGAAGGCGAGCATGCTGTCGACCGGTGCGCCGTCGAGACCGAGCTCCGACGCGAACGGGTCCGAGGAGTTGGCAGCGAAGCGACTACCGAAGAGCGCCGTATAGACCGCCACCTCGCCCTCGGTCACCGTGCGTGGCGTCGCGTGGACGATCTCCTGCCCGACAAAAAAGTCCTCGAAGAAATTGCCCGCCTTCGTCTTCGACTCAGCACTCATGTCTGGAACTCGTAGGCCTTCGCCAGTTCAGGGTCCTTGCGTGCGACCAGTCGCGCCAGGTCGACGATCACCTTCGCCTGCTTCCACGTCGCGTCGTCCTGCATCTTGCCGTCGATCATCGCCACACCGCTGCCATCGGGCATCGAGTCGAGAATCCGCTTGGCGAACAATACTTCCTTCACGTCCGGGCTGAATACTCGCTTCGCGATCGCGATCTGGTTCGGCGCCAGCGACCAGGCGCCGCTGCACCCCATGAGGAAGGCGTTGCGGAACTGCGCTTCGCACCCCGCCTCGTCCTTCAGATCGCCGAACGGGCCGTAGAAGGCGCGAATGCCGTTCGATGCGCAGGCATCCACCATCTTCGCCACCGTGTAGTGCCAGAGGTCCTGCTGGGCAAAGGTGCGCTGCTCCTGACCCTCACTCGGATCGGCGAGCACGCCATAGAAGGGATGGCCACCCCCGACACGCGTGGTCTTCATTCCACGCGACGCGGCGAGGTCGGCCGGACCGAGGCTCATGCCATGCATACGCGGGCTGGCACAGGCGATCTCCTCCACGTTCTTCACGCCTTCGGCCGTCTCCAGCAATGCGTGGATGAGGATCGGCTTGGTCACGCCATACCGCGCCTCCAGCAGTGCCAGGTACTGGTCCACGAAGTGTATGTCCCATGGCCCTTCGACCTTCGGGATCATGAACACATCCAGCTTGTTGCCAGCCTGCTTCACGATCTGATCGAGGTCATCCAGCAGCCAGGGGCTGTTGAGACAGTTGACGCGCACCCACAGCGCGGTATCGCCGAAGTCGATGGCGTTGGCCGCCTCGATGAACCCGGCGCGCGCGGCCTCCTTCGAGTCGACTGGAATCGCGTCCTCGAGATTGCCGCACAACACATCGACCTGCTTCGTCGTCTCGGGCAGCTTGGCCCGGATCTTCTCCAGATGCGGCGGGAAGAAATGAATCACGCGCTCCGGTCGCACCGGCAGCTCACGCAGGGGACGCGGGGCGCCAATGGCGAGCGGCTTGTAGAAGTTTGCAGGCAGCTTCACGACACAGTCTCCAGGGGTTTGACCACGAGGTAGGGCAACGACCAGCGCGAGCTACTTCGGACCTGCCACGATACCATCATCGTGCAACACACCGACATCGGCCTCGGACAACTTGAGCACGTCGAGCAGGATCTCATCGGTGTGCTCGCCGAGTCGTGGCGCAGGACGCACCGGCACGCGTTCAACGCGGCTGAAATGCAGCGGTGATGCCGCCGCCAGCGTGGTGCCGACGCCGGGTTGCTGCAGCAGCTCGAACATGGGATTGTCGACCGAGAGGTCGGCATCCTGCTCCAGCGCTTGTCGCACCGTGCGATACGGCGACCAGGTCACCCGTGCCGCATCCAGACTGGTGCGCACCTCGGCCAGCGTGCGCGCGGCGAACCATGGCTCGAGCAGCGCTGCGATCTCTTCGCGCGCCCGGAATCGATTCCCTTCGACGCGCATGTCGAGATCGAGCCGCGCCCCAAGTGCGGTGAACGCATCGGCGAGTCCGGTCGCCTTCACCAGCGTGGCCCACTGCATTTCGGTCAGGCCCACGACCATTGCGCGTTCGCCATCGGCTGTCACGAAGTCGCGACCGAAGGCTCCGAACAGGTAGTTGCCGTACCGTGCGCGATCACTGTCGTTGACCATCACTTCGGCGATCATGCCAAGGTGGCCAAGCATCGCC
The DNA here is from genome assembly GCA_963740355.1 of uncultured Gemmatimonadaceae bacterium. Classification (GTDB taxonomy): domain Bacteria; phylum Gemmatimonadota; class Gemmatimonadetes; order Gemmatimonadales; family Gemmatimonadaceae; genus JACMLX01. The sequence continues at coordinate 608,690 of CAVUDW010000003.1, read as the reverse complement.
AGGCCAACGTCCTTCAGCGCGAGTGACACGAACTGACCGGCACCATGTTTCGTGCGATGCCGCTCTGCCGCGAGAATGGCCACCGCGAGCATGTTGCCCGCAATCGCATCCCAGGCTGGAAAGACGTGATTGACCGGCTCGGTCGAATCAGCGGGGCCGGTGAGGGCAGGGAATCCAATCGCCGGATTGACCGTGTAATCGACCTCGGATCCACCATCGCGTCGACCGAGCAGGTTGACCATGATCAGGTCGGCGCGATGATTCACCAGTGTGTCGTAGCTCAACCAGCCCTTGGCGGGAAAGTTGGTGCTGAAGATGCCGGCGTCGGCTCCCGGCGCGCAGATCAGCCGGGTCAGGATCTCCTGGCCGCGCACTGACTTGAAATCGACGGCGATCGAGCGCTTGCCCTTGTTCAGCCCTGTCCAGAACAGGCTGTGTGCGCCGTCATTGGTGAGTGGCCAGCGCCCATAGTCGAGGCCACCGCCGATGGGGTCGAAGCGAATCACATCCGCGCCAAGTTGCGCGAGTGTCATGCCGCCGAGCGGAGCCGCGACGAAGGCAGAGCCCTCCACGATGCGCAAGCCATGCAGGATACCAGTCACGTGCTCGCTCCCGCGGCGTCGGTGGTCGCGTGGTGTGTCGGCGTACTCAGATGACACGCTTCCCGCGCAGGTCCGCAATCTGCGCCGGCGTCATGCCGAGGACTTCCGACAACACTTCGTCGGTGTGTTCGCCGAGCTTCGGGCCAAGGCTGCGGATGCTCCCCGGCGTTTCCGACAGCGCAGGTACCGGCGATGGCACGATGATCGACTCGCCCGTGTCCGGGTCATCGATGGCGACCAGGTTCCGTCGGGCATGGAACTGCCGATCGCCGAAGATGTCGGCAATGTTGTTCAGCGGGCCAGCCGGTGTGTCGGTCGCATAACACTTCTCCAGCACCTGCTCGCGGGTGAGCGAGCCACACCAGTCACGCACGATCTCGTTCACGTCGTGCCGATGCTCGAGGCGTGTCTTCTGCTCACCGTAGGTGCTCGATGCCGCCAGCTCCGGCCGACCCATCGCCATCGCGAGCCGGCGAAAGAGCTTGTCGGTCGCGGTGGAGATCGCCACCCACTTTCCATCCTTGGTCGCGAAGTGGCCGTGCGGGCAGGCGAAGTCGTTGTGTGATGACCCCTGCCTTTCGCGCACCGTGCCGTACATCGCATACGCGGGTGCCAACTCCTCGGTGCAGCGGAATACTGACTCGTAGAGTGCGGCGTCCACGTATTGGCCCTCACCCGTGAGGTCACGATGCCGCAACGCCATCAGCACGCCAAGGCAGCCGTAGAGGCCCGTCATGTAGTCGGCCAGCGTGGTGGATCCAGGCGTCACCGGTGTGCCCTTCGGCATGCCCGCGAGGTACGCGATGCCACCAACGGCATGTGCGACGCGCGCGAAGCCCGGTCGATCGCTGTAGGGGCCCGTCTGCCCGTATCCCGTGACGCGCAGCATGATCAAGCGCGGATTGATCTCGTGCAGCACCTCCCAGCCAAGGCCCCACTTTTCGAGTGTACCGGTGCGGAAGTTCTCACACAGGACGTCGGTCTTGGCCATCAGCTCCTTGAACAGCTGCACCCCTTCCGGCTTGCGCAGGTCGAGCGTGACGGAGCGTTTGTTGCGCGACTCGCTCATCCACACCAGCGTGTCACCGCGCAGTGATGGCGTGCCGAACCGTCGCAGCGCATCGCCGCCGACGGGATGTTCGACCTTCAGCACATCGGCGCCGAACTCGCCCAGCACGGTGGCGCAGTACGGTGCCGCGATGACGGTGGCGATGTCGACGACGCGGATGCCGGCCAGCGGCAATTCGGCAGTGCGTCGGTCAGGGATGGTGGTCATATGATCTTCTGCGAGTGCAGCCGCTGCAGTTCGGCGGCAGTGAGGCCAAGCAGTTCGCGCATCACGGCGTCGGTCGCGTTGCCGAGCGTCGGGCCGAGGTTCGTGATCCGTCCCGGGGTCGCCGATAGCGTCGGCACGACGCCCGGGATCACGATGTCGCCCAGCTCCCCGTCAAGCACATGCTCGAGGTTGTGGCGCGCGATGAAATGTTCGTCCTCGAAGATGTCGGCGATGTTGTTGACCTTGCCCGCTGGCACCTCTTCCTCGATGCAGAGGCGCATGACTTCATCACGGTCGAGCGAGGCGATCCACTCGATGACGATGGCGTTGACCGTGTCACGGGCCGCGAGGCGCTTGCGCTGGTCGCCGTAGAGGCCCGAGGATGAGAGCTGCGGTTGCCCCATCGCGACCGACAGCCGCTCGAACATCTTGTCGGTGGTGCAGGCGATGGCGATCCACTTGTCGTCCTTGGTGCGGAAGTGGCCATGCGGCACGGCGACGAAGCTGCCGGAGCCTTCGCGTTCGCGGATCTTGCCGGAGACGCCGTAGACGGAGGCGATCTCCTCCATCATGCGGAAGATGGCCTCGTAGATGCCGACGTCGATGATCTGGCCACGGCCGGTCTTCTCGCGGTGGCGAAGCGCGACCATGATGCCGATGGCACCGTAGAGGCTCGCGATATAGTCGCCAAGTGGTACTGTGCCTGGCAGGACTGGCGTTTCGCCGGGAAAGCCGGCGAGGTAGTTGAGCCCACCGAACGCCTGTGCGATGTGTGCGAATCCCGAGCGGCGCCGATAGGGGCCGGTCTGGCCGTAGCCGGAGACGCGCAGCATCACGAGGCGCGGGTTGGCGGCGCTGAGCGCTTCCCAGGTCAGGCCCCACTCTTCCATGGTGCCGGGGCGGAAGTTCTCGATCAGGACATCGGACTTCGCCACCAGCTTGAGGAACAGCTCGACCCCTTCCGCCTGCCGCAGGTCGATGGTGACCGACTTCTTGTTCCGGCTTTCGCTGAGCCACTTGAGGGTGGCATCGGGTCGGCTGGTGGGCGTGCCGAAGCGCCGCATCGGGTCACCGCCGATGGGATGCTCGACCTTGAGGACTTCGGCCCCGAATTCGCCCATCATGGCCGCCGCATACGGCCCCGCAAGGAAGTTGCCGACATCGATCGCGCGGATGCCGGTCAGTGGCCGCGGTGCCTCGGCGGCACTGGCATCACCTTGTGGATCGACGGCACTGGCTGCACGGTCACCTGACACTCGCGTCCTCGCCGTTCGGAGTTACGTCCTTCAGTGCTGCATCACGTCCATGGATATCTTAACCCTGCCGCTAGGGCTTGTAACCGAGATCGCCGCATCGCGTCGTGCGCGTGCAGCATGCTCGAGACGTCTGCCACCCACGCCGCCCGATGAACGAGACCGTCCCCGATTTTCGTGAATGGATAGGCCGCACCGAGACGGTGCACGACGGGCTGAGCCCGGAGCAGGCACGTCGCGCTGCTGCGACGTTCGACGACGCCGTAACCGACGTAGCGGCCGGTAGCCCGCTGCCGCCGCTCTGGCAGTGGTTCTATTTCCTGCCCAACGCGCTGCAGTCGGCGCTCGATGTCGACGGCCATCCGCAACGGGGCGGGTTCCTGCCGCCGATCCCGTTTCCACGTCGCATGTTCGCGGGATCGCGGATGACCTTTCACCGCGATCTCGTTCTTGGCGCACCGGCGACCCGGGAAGGCGAGATCAGGAACGTGGTGCTGAAATCGGGGCGCAGCGGCTCGCTGGCATTCGTCACCGTTGGCTACCGATTCCTGCAGCACGGCGAGGTCTGCATCGAGGAAGAGCAGGACATCGTCTATCGCGAACCTGGCGGCCAAGTGTCGGCGCCTGCCGTCGCACCGGTGCCGGCGGCCGCCGATGGTCAGTGGATGCGCACGATCACCCCCGACGCGCGCCTGCTGTTCCGCTTTTCCGCGCTGACGTTCAATGCGCACCGGATCCACTACGACCGTCCCTACGCGCACGACGACGAGGGATATCCGGGGCTGGTGGTGCACGGCCCGCTGACGGCGATGCTGCTCGCCGACCTGGTGCGCCGCCACACGCCACGCCGCATCACATCCTTCAGCTTCCGCGGCCTCGCGCCACTCTTCGACCTCGCCCCCTTCCACCTCACCGCCGTCCGCACCGACTCTTCCGTCGTCCTCGAAGCGCTCGCGCCAGATCTTTCTCCTGCACTCTCGGCCAGAGTGGAACTCGAACCGGAAACCTGAACTGCGAAACGCAGAGGCGCTGGGGCGCAGAGGCGCAGAGAACGGCACAAGCAACTGCAACGACAAGAGCAACTGCCTTAACGCAGAACTGCAAACCACGGAACTGCAACAGCCGCAGAAGGGAACAGCCGCAGAACTACGTGCATGGACCGGGGCGTAAGTGCGGAAGCAGCGCTGAAGTTTTTGGTAGAACAACTCGCCCACCGACGTTCCGAATCTGTCTAGTCCTAAATAATGTCTACACAGGGTGCAGGCGGTCTGGGTTAGGCCGCCTGGTGAAACACGGCGTGCGGGGTTTGGAGCGCGAGACTCCAGTGCGTGCGGACGGTGTTGTAGATCGTGACCGCGTGGGTGACCGCCGCGCGCGCGTCGGCCAGCGAGGGGAAGACGGCATCGAGGTCGAATTCATCTTTCAGGATGCCGTTCACGCGTTCGGCGACCGCATTCTGATAGCAGTGGGCGCCGTCCGTCGTGCTCGGGAGCATGCGATGGGCGTGCAGCTGCTGGACGTACGCGTGGCAACAATATTGACTGCCGCGATCCGAGTGGTGCACGATGCCCTGACAGTCACCCAGCGTCTGCTGCGCGGCCGCGAGCGCCTGCAGCGCGCCCTGCGGCGAGAGATCGGTGCGAAGATGCCAGCCGACGATGTGGCGCGCGTACAGGTCGGTGACGAGAAACAGGTACGCAAACGCGCCGTGCTCGAGCCGCAGGTACGTGATGTCGCTCACGACGACCTGGCGCGCGCCGGTGACGGTGAGCGTCTTGAGGCGATTGGGCGCCACGACGTAGGGATGGTGCGCATACGTCGTCTGCGTGGCGCGGCGCTTCCGGGCCACGAGGCGCCCCGTGGTGCGGAGCACCGTGAACAGGCGGTCCCGCCCCACGGTCACCCCTGCGGTCGTGAGGGCGTCGTGCAGCTTCCGCGTCCCGACGCGCGGCTGGACGCGGCGGAGGGCATCGACCTGCGCGATCACCGCGGCGTCCGGGTCGGTGTCTGCGTCGCTCCCGCGGCGCTGTCGCTTGTAGTAGGCGTCGCGGGTGCAGCCGAGCGTGCGGCAGACGCCGGCGACGGTGTGCGCGGTGTCGGCCGGGGCGCAGAGGACGGCAGCGGCGGCGTACCAAAGTTTTTTTTGATGTCGATCTTGTAGTGTTTGTTCGCCTGGGTGATCAGCTCGTCGAACACCTGCAGCTTGAGATGCGCCTCGGCCAGGGCCTTCTCCAACGCCGCAATCCGATCCTGCTCGCTCTTCATGACCACCTCCACGATGTCGCGTTTCGGCTGGAACCGGCCGTACTCCCGCAGCCAGGTCTGCACCATGGCCACGGTGGTCTGCGCATCCCGCGCGGCTTCGCGCATCGACAGATGCCCGCCCTCAATCTCCTCGACGAGCCGCTGCTTCAAGTCCGGACTGTACTGGTGAAACGATCGGGCCATGGGTCTACGTCTCCAACGGCGGGGGACGTGTAGACGCTAATCAGGACGTGACACTTTACCAAGCCTTTTGCTGTTGCCTTTGCCGTTGCCGTTCTGCGGCTGTTCAGTTCTGCGGCTGTTGCTGTATCGCAGTTTTCAGTTCTGCGTTAAAGCCGTTTGCAGTTGCAGTTCTCTGCGCCTTTGCGCCTCCGCGCTTTGCTGTTCCTCCAAGCGGCAAGTCTATCGCGGACGGACTTCTTCGAGCGTGGAGCCGTGCGGACCGGCGTAGCGCTTTTCACCGGCGGTGAGCGCAACGCGCAGCACGTTCTCGGCGGGGGGCAGCGGGCAGGTGGCGAAGGCGGTGAAGGCGCAGGGCGGGTTGTAGGCGCGGTTGAAGTCGAGGATCGTGTAGCCCGCGCTGTCCGCCGGTGTGGCGTACATGAAGCGGCCGGCGGGGTAGGTCGACTCCTTGCTCGTTTCGTCGCGGAAGATTACGAAGTACTGGGTCGTGTCCTTGCCCTCGAACGAGGCGGTGAGCTTGTACGGCTTGCCAGCGATCGTGAATTCGAGCGTGCCGGGTGAGCGATACTCGTCCGTCTGCCCGATCACGTTGAGGATCCGCAGCGTCCGTGGCGTCGGATGCGGCACCAGTCGTGCCAGCACACGCATCGAGGTGTCGAGAGGGAAGTAGAACAATCCCTTGAAGTCGCGCCGCAACACGTACGACGAATCCTTCACCCGCAGCGCCTGCTTGCCGCCGCGTGAGATCACCCGGTAGGTGAGGCTGCCGATGTGGAGCACCGGTGCATGCGCCATCTTGTCGTTCGAGAGCATCACGCTGTCCACGCGAGCGCTGTCGACGAGCACCGGCACGCCCTTCGCCGCACGGAAGAGATAGGTCGAGTCGACCAGTGTCAGCGTCCCGACCTGCTTCGGCGAGTTGTCGGAAGGCAGCAGGATCGTGCTCCGGGGATCGCTCCCGATCGTGTATCGCGCGCTGTCGAGCCAGAAGAGACCGGCGAGGGTGCTCCAACCGTCCGGCCCGGCGATCGCATCGAGTCGCTTCGTACGCCAGACTTTCGTGTCCGCGGCGTACGCCACCGAATCCACGGCCGGCTTCACCAACGCGCCTTTGTCGCCGGCGCACGCGGTCAGCAGCAGCAGGCCGGAGGTGACGAGTAGGCGCGTTGGAAACGGTGTGGCCATGCCGGAGCTCCGGGTGTGGGATGACGCAAGGTATTCAGCGGCGATAGTGGTGCCGCGCACGATGTCTGCTCGTAGTGCTCCGCTCGAAGTGCTCTGCTGGTTCTGCTCCGCTGCGGCCTGTCACGCCGCCGCACGGCGACGCCACGCACCTGGCGCATCGCCCGTCTCGCGCTTGAACGCGGACGTAAAGGCGGCGGCCGACGCGTAGCCGACACGCGCCGCGATCTGCGCAATCGAGTTCGCCGGGTCGCGCAACAATCCCCTCGCGCGATGCATCCGCCAGCTGGTGAGGTAGGTAAGCGGTGGCTGACCCATCACGGACAGAAATCGCGCCGCAAAACTCGATCGTGAAAGGCCGACCGCAGCACCCAGTGACGCGATCGTCCAGTCTCGCTCCGGCTCGCGGTGCAGCAACGCGAGTGCGCGTGAGACGTGGATGTCATGCGCGGCCGCCGTCCATCCAACCGCGTCGGCCGGCAAATCGGCGAGATGTGCACGCACTGCCTGCACGAACAGCACCTCCGACAGTCGAGCAATCACCATCGCCGCGCCCGGTCGTCCGGAGGTGAGTTCGCAGGCGACCGCCTGCAGGTGCGACTCGAGCCACGGCATCATGCGGCCCTTTTCGCCACGGACATGAATCACGTCGGGCAACGCGGACAGCAACGGTCTCGCGCCGTCGCCGCTGAAGTTGAAGGCGCCGCACAGATAGGCCATGCGCGCACCGCGACCGCCGATGCTGGCCACATGTTGCACCGCGATCGGCGTCGCCGACACCGACTCGGCGAAACTGGTCACGGTTCGTGGTGCGCCAGCGACGGAGCCAAGCACCGCCATGATGGTCGGTGCACGAAACGGCGCCGCTGCCAGGCTGTCACGCAGCTCACGATGGCTGCCATGCGGCAGCACCGCGAAGTCACCCGCAACCAGATGCACCGGCTGCTTGCCGTCCGCGAAGTGCAGCCAGCACTCGCCTTCCAGTACGACGTGGAATCCGGCCAGATCGCTCGGCGGGTAACCAACCGACCAAGGCGCACGCGCCTCGACGCGACCGTACAACGTGCTGGCCACTTCGACGTCGTTGAAGAGTTCGCTCAAAAGATCCACTGGACTGATTCGGACGAGTACGAAAGAAACAAGGACTTCCAATTATAGATCGTCCGCATTCAACACGCGACTTTTGAGGGCAGAATTGAGCCGGCGCCTGCCGGACCACCCAGCAGCCCTTCCGGAGATCAGATGCGTATCCTCGTTACCACCCCGACCGGCCACATTGGCAGCCGGATCATCCAGAGCCTCCTCGGCACCTCCCACAGCCTCACCGTCCTCGCCCGCGACCCGGCAAAGCTGTCGGATGTGGTTCGGAGTGCGAGCAACGTGGTGCAGGGCTCGCTGGAAGACGATTCGGCTCTCACGACCGCCCTCAACGGCGTTGATGCCGCCTTCTTCCTCGTGCCGCCCCCAGGGCCGAGCGTCACACACTGGCGCAACTGGCAGGCGTCGATCGGCGAGCGCTTCGTCGCCGCCGCAAAGCGTGCCGGAGTCGAACGGGTCGTCTTCCTCTCGAGCGTCGGAGCACAGCACGACGATGTGAGCGCCATCAGTGGCCTGGGGACTGTCGAGCGCCTGCTGACGGCCGCGATCCCGAACGTGGTCGCCGTGCGCGCTGGGTATTTCATGGAGAACAGCTTCGCGTCGTTGCCAACGATTGCCTCGCAAGGCGCGATCTATGGCGTGCTCCGCGGCGACTTGCCACAACAGATCGTGGCGACGCCTGACATCGCGGAGGTGGCTGTCCGCTGGTTGACCGACATGACCTGGACCGGTCACCAGATCGCGGGATCGCATGGCCCGGTGGCGCTGTCACCGAATGAACAGGCTGCGATCATCTCCGAGGTCTTCGGCCGACCGGTGACGTACATCCAGATTCCCGCGCCGGCGCTCAAGGATGCGCTGCTCGCTGCCGGCTTGCCCCCGCTGGTCGCGAGTGGCTACGAGGAAATGATGGGCAACATGGCCAAGCATCTCGAGGCGGGCGACTTCTCCGACGAGCCACAGACCCCCGCGACATCAGGCAGGATTTCGTTTCGGGAGTTCGTGCGTACTGCATTGCTGCCCGCATTCGAAGCGCACTCCGCGTCGAACGGGTGAGTCACTCAGCGCCGCGTGTCGTCATCGAGGATCCCCATGCGACGCGCGGCATCGACGGCAGCAATCCGTGAACTGACGTCGAGACGCGCGTAGACACTCTTCACGTGCGTCTTGACGGTGTTCACGGAAAGGGTCAACTCCTTGCCCACCTCCGCCAGCGTATGCCCCTGCGCAAGACGGCGCAGCACTTCCGTCTCACGATTGGTGAGCGCTGCCGGCGGCACGGTCGGTCGAGTCGGTTGTGGCTGTCGCACCGGTATGGTATCGCCGCGGAAGTAGGCCAATACGCGTCGCGCGATGGACGGTGACACGACGGGCTCGCCCGCCATCGCCGCCTGCAAACGCAGCCGAACGACGTCGATCGTCTCGCCCTTCAGCAGGTACCCCTGCGCGCCTGCTGAAAGCGCCGCGAAGAGATGCGCGTCGTCATCGAACACCGTGCGCGCCACACACACGGTCGGCATCTGGTGCACGTCCGCCGAGTGCGGTGTGTCACCCATCAACGCACGAATGAGCGTGATGCCCGATCCGTCGGGCAAGCCGAGGTCGATGATCGCAAGGTCGAAGGACACGCGCTTCATCCAGCGCTCTGCCTCGGCCACCGTCCGCGCGGTGCGCACGCTGGCTCCAGCGAAAATTGCGACGGCCGCTATCGCCTCGGCTTCCATCGCCGGGTCGTCCTCGACGATCAGCACGTTCGACACGCTGCGCGGAAGGATCGTATCCGTCATCGCACCACCGCCGGCGTGCCGAGTGGTGCCGCGAGCCGTACTTCGGTGCCCGGGAGGCCATCGGGCCGCGGGCCAATGAATGCTGTGCCGGACAGCGTCTCGGCGCGTGCTCGAAGGTTGGGCAATCCATCACCGGTGCGGGTCAGGTCAGGAGCGAAGCCGCGTCCGTTGTCGGTGATGCGGCACTGCAGTTCGCCCAGCTGCACGATGATACTCGCGTCGACGTGAGATGCTCCAGCATGCCGAATCACGTTTGTGATCGATTCCTGCACGAAGGCCGTGAATGCGTGTCGCGCGGCGGGCGCGAGCATGGCATCTCCAACGTCGCTGACGGGCCAGTTGACGGTGATGCCCGCCGCCGCCAGTCGCTCGACGGCGGCGTATCGTGCGTCGGCGAAGCAGTCCGCGAGTGGGGCGGCCGTGACCGCCTCGCCGCTCACCACACTGCGCATGCCTCGCACGGCGCGCCGGATCTCGTTCTGCACCGCGGCCATCTGTTCGCCGGTCGAATCGCCGTCGTGCAGCGGCGCGAGTCCGGCGAGCAGTGGCGAACTGACGGTGTCATGGAGGTCGCGCGCAATGCGGGTGCGTTCCCGGCTCACACCAACATCGTAGGCCTTCCGGCTTTCATTGGCCGAATTCATCAGTGACACCAGCGTTCGAACGAGCTGCGCATCGCTTGGCGTGAAGAGCCGCTTGCCGCCACTGGCATAGGTGAGACGCAGGGCGGGGGACGAGGCGACGGCAGGCACCGCGAGTTCCTGCCCCTGCGCCTTCAGTTCCACGTCATTCTGCTCGGAATCACCACTGCGGGTACCGTCGGCGGCCGAGTGAAGCGGGTCGAACAATTCCGTCAACAGTGCGCGCCAGCGCGCGTCTCGTTCCGCGTCGGAGGTGGCATAGGTGACGTGTAATGCCTTCTCGAACAACTGTTCGGGAGGCAGCCTTCCCTTGTCGAACAGCCGCGACCAGACCCAGCGTCGGACCGGGAAGGTGCCGAGTGCAAGGAAGGTCGCGATCGTCAGTGTTCGCGCGGCACCCGAGCTCGCGGTGCCGAGCAGGGCGAGGTCGAGCGCGACGAATGCGGCGACCAGAAGGCCCCAGAAAAGAATCCGATACGCCCACTGATCGAGGTCGAAGACACGATACTGCCGCAGGCCGACCGCGAGGCCGGCGTACATCAGGAGGAAGAAGCCGAAGGCATAACCCTGCGGGATCGGTGGCAGGCCGCCAATGGAACTCACCAGCGCGGTGAGCCCGATGAATGCGCCGCAGCCAGTCAGCACGCTGATCGCGAACCAGCGCAACACCGCACGCGCGGCAGGATCGCCCTTGGTACGTCTCCATTGAACGATCGAGATCACGATCGCGCCGAGCATCTCGAGCATGACGGGAAACCGCGAGCCCCAGTCCTGATCCGGCGCGAGACGGGCGACACACGCCAGCCACCAGATGAAGGCCGCGATGCCAAGACCGAGCACCACGCGACTGCTCACGAGGCGAATCGGGTAGACGAGGAACAACGCGCTCAGCGCGGCGCCAAAGTGAATCGCGCCGAAGTGATTGATGCCGCTCAGGACGCGGAACAGTCCACCGGGGAGGGCGATTTCACGGGCGCTGTAGATCGCTGCCGCGTGGGCAAAGATCAGGAAGCAGGCGCCGGTGATGGCATAGACGCGCGGCCCCCAGTCATCGGGACGAAGCGCCCAGACCCAGGTGCCGATAATCAGGCCAGCCGCGCCGAAGACGAGTTGCAGCCAGAAGATCAGCGGCAGGCTGCCGAACGGTCGTGCGCGCGGAGTGACGGTCACGGTGCGAACGGTGTTGCTCTTGTCGCGCAGCGTCATGGCGACCGCCGGCGCGTGCAGCAGCGCGGTGATGCTGCTCTGTCGTGCGTAGAACGCGTCCTCTTCGGCCCAGGTGTCGAGGAAATCAGGTTCCTCGAGCAAGTCGCGCGGCTCGATGTTGACGGTCGCCAGACCAGCTGCGGCCAACGCGATCAATGAATCGCCCGACTGGGGGCCCTTGGCAGGATCACTGGCATCGACATTCGCGATGCGAAGGGTCGCTCCCGACGCCGTCTGCTCGAAGGACAGCCCGAGCCAGGGCGGCTGGCGGACGATCCAGGTGCAGAGGATCGCCGAAACGAGACAGATCACGACCGCGCTCAGCAGCCGAGCGCTCGGCAGAACCGGAGCACGCATGTATCAGGTATCGGACGAGGGTGGGCCTCCTGTATTGCGAACGCACGACAGACTCCGCCATACAAGTCGCGAATAACGTATAGCCAGAAGCTGTGACTGGCGAGCGGTGTTCCTCCGTCACCAGTGACGCACTGCCGAAGCGCTAACTTGTTGCGACGCGCGCCGTCTGTTTCTCTCCGCTCGGCGCACCCATTGGAGGAACTGTCATGGCATGGCTGATCGTGATCATCGCTGGTCTGTTCGAGATCGGCTGGGCCATCGGATTGAAGTACACCGACGGCTTCACGCGTCTCTGGCCCACGATCGGGACGGCAGCGTCGATGCTCGTGAGCCTCGGCCTTCTCGGTGTCGCCATGAAAACCCTGCCAGTTGGCACGGCCTACGCCGTGTGGGTTGGTGTCGGCGCCGTCGGCACCGTGATCCTTGGCATCGTCCTGCTCGACGAACCCGTGAATGCGGCACGGATGATCAGTGTCGCCCTGATCATCGCCGGCATCGTCGGCCTCAAGCTCTCCTCACCGTCGTTAGCCACTTTCTGCATCGCTCTCCGCTAGCGCCGTTCCGGCGAGGGCGGTCCACACAGTTAAACACGCGGAGCCGCGGGGGACGCGGAGCCGCGGAGAACTGCAACTGCAAAGGGGACAAACCAGTGGCAGTGGCGACTCAAAGTGTGTCACGCGAACCATGGGCAAGCCCGCCGTCCTTCTCATGCTGTTCCCCGCGGCTCCGCGTCCCCCGCGGCTCCGCGTGAGGAAGTGTTGAAAGAGCTCGCCGGCACGGCGGCGGAAAGGCGTTTCGCGGTCGTGAGGACGAGCGACGCGCGATTCGTCAGCGAATGACGTCGATGCCGCCGGCCATCTGGCCGACGTCGATGGTGGCGACGGTCTGGAGCGTGCGCAGGTCGATGATCTCGACCGTGCCTGGTTCGGCGCCGATGCCTTCGACGCTGATGAAGACGTAGCGATCGTCGGCGGAGACGGCGGCGCCGTGCACCACCTTGCGCTTCGTCGCGAGACGCGCGAGTTCGCGACCACTCGGCAGCTCGATGATGCTCACCGACTGCCCACGCTTGTTGGTCGCGATCAACTTCGTGCCGTCATGTGTGGCCGCGAGGTTGTAGACGCCGTTCCCCGTCGGGATGCGTCGCAGCATCTGCCAGGTGGCAACGTCGATCTCGACGATGTCACTCGTCTTGTTGCACGCCACGTAGATCTTGCTGCCATCGGCCGAGGGCTGCGCCCAGGTCGGTGAACAGGTCGGGTCGCCGGCGGCAGGCGTGGCCATGCCGTGCCCCGACATGTCATGGGCACCGGCGTTGTTCATCACCGCCGGCGGGCCCGCCATGCCCATCTCCTTGCCCTTGGTGAGCATGAAGTGGCGGCTCACCTCGAACGTCGCGACGTCGATCTCCACCAGCATGTCGTCCATCATGCAGGCCGAGTAGTGCTTGGTGCCCTGCGGGTTGAGCCGGCTGCCGTGTGGCATCGTGCAGGTCTTGATGCGCGTCAACTCCACCATGTCGTCAACCCCGACGACACTGACATCGCTCGGGACCATGTCGCCGTGAAGGTTGAAGTTCACCACGAATGCGAGATGCCCTTCAGGGGTGACCTGCGCGGTGGCGGGGAAGTTGCCGAGCATGACGCGTCCCACCACGGCGTTGTCGCTGGTGCGCAACTTCCAGAAATTGCCGAACGGTGTGCCGTGCGCAGTCGAGACGTAGTAGAACTGCTTGTCCGGTGACGAGGCCAGCCCGTGTGGACCATCAGGATCGGTGGCGCTAAGCCCGATCGGGATCTTCGTCTGCACCGAAGCGCCGGAAGGCCCGAACGAGATGATCGAGATCTCGTCCGTGGCTTCCGATGCCACCGCGATCGTGTACGTGCGCTCCGGCGCCGCTGGCACCGATTTCGGTGCCAGCGCCTGTGCATTCAGCTGGACCGTGCCGGCGAGCAGTCCCGCCGACACCAGCAGCGCACGTCGAGTCATCACGGTGTGATGCCGCGCTTTGGCTTCATGCGGACGATCCAGAGGCCGTTGTACATGTCATTCACGTACGCCAGCCCGTCGCGGACCACCACACCCCACGTCATGGCGGCGTTCTTCACGAAGCCTTCCATGTCGGCGGTGTTGAGGTGTGCCATCTCTCGCTGCTGCGCGCGCAGGTCGCCACGCAGCTCGCCGCTGATGTCGAAGGTGCGGAAGCCCGCGTTGTAGGCGCCCATGTAGAGCGTATCGCCGGCGATCCAGATGTTGTGCACGCCACCGAATTCAGGCTCGTAGAACGCGACCGGCTTCGGGTTCGCATAGTCGCTGACATCGATCACCTGCAAGCGACCGTACGCGCGACCCGCCGAGGCATCCTTGGCGCCCTGCACACCACTCGACGGGAAGACCTCGTCGGCGATGAAGACGTAGTTCTTGTGGCGCCAGGCCGTGTGCGTGCCGCGAATGAAGCCCGGCCCACCAGCCAGTTCCACCTGACGATAGAGGTCGTTCAAGTCGTACTTGTACTGCATCACCAGCACCGGGTTCGTCGGCGAGCCACCCTTGATGCCGTTGCCGACATCGAGGATCACCAGACCGTCGTTCCAGTAGCTCAGGTACGCGAGGCCATCCTGCACATCCACGTCGTGCAGCGATCGGCCCGCGTCCGGTCGCGATGTCGTCCAGATCGCGGCCTGCTTCGGGTGGTACGGATCATTGATGTCGATGATGTGAAAGCCACCCGTCCCATCGTTCGTTGCGTACACGTGGGTGCCGTACTTCTCCTGCTTGTAGATGAAGGCGGAGTGCACACCACCCGTCATCCCTTCGGTGTACTCGGCGATCTTCACCGGGTGCAGCGGATCGGCGAGGCTGCTGATCACGATGCCGTTCTTGCGATCAGAGGCGCCTTCGCGCGTGTTGACGAGGAACATGCCGTCGGGCGTGGTCATCAGGTCGTTCACGCGGCGCGTGTTCAGCACCATGCTGTCGCTGACGATCGGGTTGGCCGGGTTCGAGATGTCGAGCGTGTAGAACACATCGCCGCCACCGCCCGAGCCGAGGTAGGCCACCTTGCCGTTCGGGTGAATCCAGACTTCTTCGGTCGTGTGCCCCTTCTTCGGCGAGCGGCCCACCACTTCCAGTGGCCGGCGCACGTCGCGCGCATTCAGCGTCACCGTGGCTTCGGCGGTCTGCGTGCCGAAGCTGGCCGTGATCGTGTAGGTGCCCTGCTCGTAGCCCACGAAGCCACCATCGGGTCCGATCATCCCCTGGCCGGGGCTGAAGCTCCAGATCGGCGTCAGGCCGTCGATGGCGCGGCCGGCCGCATCCTTCGGCTTGGCCGCAAAGTGGATCACGTCGCCCGTGCGAGCGTCGGCCGATGACGGCGTCACTTCGAGCGCCGCAATCCGGCGGGCGGCGACCGTGACAGGCACTTCCTTGCTGACGGCGCCGGCGGTTGCGATCAGCTTGGCGCTGCCTGGGGCCACCGCCGCTGCCAGGCCGTCGCGCGAGATCTGCACCACACGTGGGTTGCTGCTCGTCCAGAGCACCCGGTCGTCGCGGCGGTCGTTGCCGTCGTCGAAGGCGGTGGCGAGGTACCGCATCCGCTGGCCGATGGCGAGCGTCGACACCGGCGTGGTGACATTGATATGGTGCGCCGCGCCCGGGAGCATCTTCATCTCCACGCGCTCGACCACGGGCCGCTGTCCCACCTGCGTGGCCGAGACGACGATCGGCAAGGTGCCAGTGGAGCCCGAATGGATCAGTCCGTCAGGCGTGACGTCGCCTTCGAAGAAGCCACCGGCGCGCGAAAACCGAATGGTCGCGTTCGGTACCTCGTTGCCTTGTGCGTCCAGTGCCCGTACGCGGAGCCGAAGCGTGTCGCGGGCTCGCATCGTCCGCTCGCGCGGCAGGATCTGAAGGGTGGCGACGGCCGGACCGGCGGCCGGCGTGGCGGCGGGAGCAGGGGTCTGGGCGCCCGCGACGATCGGGCAGATGGCGACGGCAAGTGCGGCAGCGAACGAACGCGGCATGCAGAAAACCTCAAGCGGCGGGCACGGACTGTCGAAACAGGGTTGGATGCGAAGCATACGTCAGCGACTGCGTTCCGTCGACGACCTTTCGCTCCACCTGACGTGTATTCTTTGGACGCATGCCGAACGCAGACCACGAAACCGAAAGCCAGGCACCGCTGAACCCCGTCTTCTCCGATCCGAGCGGTCGGCGGTGGCGAGCTCTCAGAGGGACGGCCCTCGGCGTCGGCGTTGCCAGCACACTGCTGGCCTTCGTGCTCGTGCTGGCCGTGCTGGTGCCGCCGCTGCTGCCAAAAACCTGGCAGCCCGAAGTCGCGGCCCGACCGCAAATGCCGCGGGTGACCGCACGCCGCAAGGATCCCGCGCGCCTCGAGGCACGCAAGCGACTGCTCTCCGCACTGGCGGAACACCATGTGGCACCGGTGATTCGTGGGCCACGCCCGGAATCGATCGTACCGATGTCGACGCGGTCTGCCACGGACAGCAATCCGATCGTGCTCGGGTTCTACGTCAACTGGGACGACAACTCATTCTTCGCGTTGCAGGCACACGCGAAGGAGATGGACTGGGTGGTCGGCGAGTGGGCGTTTCTCAACGACAGCGGCAGCAGCGTCACCTTCAATCTCGGCGACACGAAACGCAAGGATGTCCTCGGTCTGCTGAAGACGCTGCCGCCGGATCAGCGTCCGCGCCTGTTCGCGATGTTGACCAATGTCGATCCGGTGTCACACTCGTTCGACAATCTTCGCGCGCGTCGCCTGCTCGGGAGCGCAGCCAATCGGCAGGCCGTGATCGCGAGCCTGGTGCAGGGCGTGAAGAAGTACGGGCTCGCCGGCATCACCGTCGATATCGAAGGGGTGGACGAGCAGACGCGCGCCAGCCTTGGCCTGTTCGTCAAGGACCTGACGACGGCACTGCATGCCGTGCAGGCATCGACGCTGCAGACCGTCGCGTCGGATGCCAGCGATGAAGAGATGCGTTCCGCCGGCGTGAACGCCGACTACGTGGTCGACATGCTCTACGATGAGCATTACCCCACGGGTGATCCCGGGCCGGTGGCAAGTCAGAGCTGGTATGACGAAAGCGCCGTGCGGGCGCTCACGCTGATCCCGCGGCACAAGGCGATCTTCGCGATCGGCACATACGGCTACCATTGGAATGACACCGGTGACAAGCGCCCAGCCGAGGCCGCGACATTCGCCGAGGTGATGCGCGCGGTGCGCGACCACAAGGGAACCGTCTCGTTCACGTCGCCGTCACTCAACCCTGTCGCCACCTGGACCGATCCGGATTCCGTCGATCATCAGGTCTGGTTCCTCGATGCCACCACCGCGTGGAACGAGGTGTCGACAGCGGTCGGACTCGGCGCACGGGGCGTGGCGCTCTGGCGGCTTGGCGCGGAAGATCCGTCGCTGTGGAATGTGGTGGGGGCAAAGACCGTCCCCGATCCCGTGCGCGACCTGGCCGAGATTTCTCCTGGGTATGACGTCGAGTTCAACGGATCGGGCGAGATCCTGCGCGTCACGTCGAAGCCCACCTTTGGCCAGCGAACGATCGGCGTCAACAAGAACACCGAGTTGATCACCCGAGTGCAGTGGACGCAGCTGCCCTCGCCCTACGTCATCGAGCGCACCGGATCGTCGGCGAAACATCGCGTCGCGCTCACCTTCGACGATGGGCCCGACAGTCGCTGGACGCCGGACATCCTCGATACGCTCAAGTCACGCGGCGTTCACGGCACGTTCTTCGTCATCGGCAGCAACGCGTTGCGCAACATCCCGCTCATTCGACGGCTGATGAGCGAGGGGCACGAACTCGGCAACCACACCTTCACCCATCCGAACCTGGCCGTCACGCCGGCGTTCGTGACGCGTCTCGAGCTGGACGCGACCGAACGATTGATCGAGGCCATCACCGATCGGCGCACGGCGCTCTTCCGCCCGCCGTATTTCGGGGATGCCGAGCCGACGACGGCCGATGAACTGATCCCGGTGTCGATTGCCAACGATCTGGGCTACGTGACGGTCGGCCTGCACGTCGATTCCGACGATTGGCTGGAACCCGGCAAGGACAAGATCATCTCGAACGTGCTCGACGCCCGGGACAAGGGCAACGTCGTGCTGCTGCACGACAGCGGCGGCGATCGGAGCCAGACAGTGGCCGCAATCGGCCCTCTCGTCGATTCGCTGCGCGCCAATGGTGACACGGTGGTGCTGCTGTCCGAACTGCTCGGCCTGTCGCGCGACGAGGCGATGCCGCCACTGCCGCCGTCGAGTGCCACGTCGCGGGACATCACGCTAGCGGCCTTCTCCACCGTTGGTGCGGCGCAGGCGCTGCTGCAGTGGGTGTTCATGATCGCGGTTGTGCTGGGCGCGATTCGCCTCGTGATCGTGCTTTCGCTCGCAATCACTCATCGCGTGCGTTCGGCTCGCCGCGGACCGACGCCGTTGGACTACACGCCGCACGTCTCAGTCATCGTGCCGGCGTACAACGAGGCGAAGGTGATCGAGAAGACGATCCTCAGCCTGCTCGGCCAGCGCTATGACGGTCAGCTCGATGTGGTGGTGGTGGATGACGGATCGCCGGACGGCACCGGCGCGGTTGCGCGTGCGGCCTTTGGCGATGAGCCGCGCGTGACGGTTTTCGTGAAGGCGAATGGCGGCAAGGCGAGCGCGCTCAATTTCGGGATCCAGCGCGCCAAGGGCGAGATCGTGATCTGCCTCGATGCCGATACCGTGTTCGAGGTGCAGACGATCGCCGAACTGGTGGCGCCGCTGCGCGACCCGAAGGTGGGTGCCGTGGCCGGAAATGCGAAAGTCGGCAATCGCCTCAATCTCGTGACACGCTGGCAGGCGCTCGAGTACGTCACCAGCCAGAACGTCGATCGCCGGGCCTTCGACCTGCTGAATTGCATCACGGTGATTCCGGGGGCGGTGGGAGCGTGGCGCCGTGCTGCGGTGCTGGAGATGGGCGGCTTCACGCATGACACGCTGGCAGAGGACCAGGACGCCACGATCGAAATGCGGAAGCGCGGGTGGCGCATTGCCTATGCCGATCGGGCGATTGCCTGGACCGAGGCACCGGACTCGTTCAAGTCGCTGGTCAAGCAGCGATTCCGCTGGAGCTTCGGCACGCTGCAGTGTGCGTGGAAACATCGCGACACGTTCCTGCGCCGGAAATTCGGGTCGCTCGGGTTGGTGGCGATGCCGAACACCTGGCTGTTCCAGCTGCTGTTCACCGCGATCTCACCGTTGGCTGACCTGATCTTCGTGTTCAGTGTGCTCAGCGTCGGGTTCACGTACCTCGAGCACGGCGCCACGTTCGCCTGGCACACCGGCATTCAGCTGGCGGCGATGTACATGATCTTCCTGCTGATGGACTGGCTGGCAGCGGTGATCGCGTTCCTGCTCGAACCGGGTGAGGAACGGCGTCTGACATGGCTGATCCTGATTCAGCGCTTTGCGTACCGACAGATCATGTATTGGGTGGTGGTGAAGTCGTTCGTCGCCGCCGCGCGTGGTGGGCTGGTCGGGTGGGGCAAGCTTGAGCGGAAGGGGACGGTCGCGGCGCAGCAGGGCTAGCGCGCGCGGATGTGGCTGTCGGCCGAACACGCCGGCAGCGGGCACCGGGCCCACTTGGGCACCACTCGGAACCTGACCCAGACAACCTCTGTAGTCTGGGGAGTGTCGGAAGAGTAGATTCTTCCGGAGTACTCCAATCCTATCCGTGTCCGCATCCTTCCAGGAACATCTCGAACTCGCCCTCGGCGACGAGTATCGTGTCGTGCGCGAGCTCGGCGGCGGCGGGATGAGCCGCGTCTTTCTCGCCACCGACGTCGCGCTCGGCCGGAAGGTCGTGATCAAGGTGTTGACGCCGGAACTCGCGGCGGGCGTGAACCGCGAGCGCTTCCGGCGCGAAGTACAGCTGGCCGCCGGCCTCCAGCACCCGATGATCGTGCCGCTGCTCACCGCCGGCGAGGCGGAAGGGTTGCTCTGGTACACGATGCCGTTCGTCGAAGGCGAATCGTTACGCGAGCGGATTCAGCGCGGCGTGATGTCTGGTCGGGAAGCCCTGCCGATTCTCGTGGACGTCGCGCGAGCGCTCGGCGCCGCACACCGGAAGGGCATCGTTCATCGCGACATCAAGCCCGGCAACATCCTGCTCCATGAGCAGCATGCCGTCGTGGCCGATTTCGGCGTCGCCAAGGCGCTCACGGCCGCCGTCTCGGAGTCGACTGGCCTGACGACATCGGGGCTGGCGGTTGGCACGCCGGCCTACATGTCGCCGGAACAGGCAGCCGGTGATGCGACGGTGGATGGTCGTGCTGACATCTACGCCCTTGGCTGCGTCGCGTACGAGCTGTTGAGCGGCAAGCCGCCGTTCACCGACCCCAGCGCCGCCCGGATGCTGGTGGCGCAGGTGTCACAGCGGCCCGTGCCGCTCGATCAGGTGGCGCCGGTGAAGTCCGGAATGTCGTCGGTCATCATGCTCTGTCTGGAGAAGGATCCGGACATGCGCTGGCAGACCGCCGATGCGCTCGCGGATGCGTTCGAGCAACAGCGGTATACCGCCGAGTCCACTCCGCTGCCGCCGGAGCCCATCGCGGCGAAGCGGACGCCGACGCAGCAATTCCCGGTAGTGCCGACACCCGCCAAACCGTCGGCGTCGTTCCGCAATCGGATTCTCGGTGGCGGTGTGGCCGTCGCGCTTGCGGTGTCGCTGGGTGTGGCGCTGTCCAGCGGCAAGCGTGGACCGCAGCCAGCGGTCGCCTTCGCCGCGCCGCAATCCGTGATCGTCGCCGAAGTCGAGAATCGCACCGCGGACTCGACCCTTGGCGACCTGCTGTCGGAAGCGCTGCGCTCCGAATTGCAGGAATCGAAGATCGTGACCGTCATGACGCCCGCGGCGACGGCGTCGGCGCTGGAGCGGATGCAACGGCCGAAAGCCTCGCGAGTCTCGGCTGCGCTGGCCCGTGAGATAGCCGTCCGCGAGGGCGTGCCAGTGGTGGTCGAGGGTCGCATCCAGAAGGTCGGCAACACCTTCCTCGTGCGCGCTGCACTGGTCTCGCCGACGGATCTCTCCGAGCAGGCTTTGCAGGAGACGGCGGCCACCGAGGACGCGTTGATCGCGGCGATCGGTCGCCTGGCCCGTCGCACCCGCGAGAAGTTGGGTGAGTCGAGCACCACGCTGACGGCGCTTGGCGCCGATGGAGCGTGTCACGACCACGTCGCTCGACGCGCTGCGCAAGTACAGCGAGGCGATCCGGCTCGGTGACGGCATGCACGCCGAGGAGGACGAAAAGCGCGAAATCCAGCTGCTCGAAGAGGCGGTGACGCTCGACTCGACGTTTGCCATGGCGTGGCGTCGCCTCGGTGTGAAGCTGGCGCGCGGCGACGGCGACTTCTCGAATGAACGCATGGAGCGGGGCAAGGCCGCGCTCCGGCGTGCGTATGCGTTGCGCGATCGACTGTCGCCGGTGGAGCGTGGCCTCACCGAGGCGACCTATTTCTCCGCCGTCGAGAATGACCAGCGACGCGCCGCCGCAGCCTATCTCGCGATCCTCAACGAGCAGCCGGGCAACCGGATCGCGCTCAACAACCTCGCCAACATGTCGTTGCAGGATGGCATGTTCGAGCGCGTGCGCGAGTACGGAAATCGCTACGTGGCGCTGGATTCGAGCAACTTCGACGCCTGGCCGTGGACGATCTGGGGGGCGTACGGCACGGGTCGTGTCGACGAAGCGCGCGCTGCTCGTGCCGCGATGCGCGCTCGGTTCAAGTCACCTGACGAGGTGATCAAGCTGGACGAGATGGACCTGCAGTGGCTGAACGTCGAGCGCGATTGGCCGGGTGTCGAGAAGCTCGCACGCCGACTGCTGACGTCGGCGCGTGAGCCGCATCGCGTGGACATGCTCACCCGCAGCCTGATGACCTCCCTTGCCATGCGCGGCTTGCTCGAGGAGTCGTGGCAGGTGAACGATTCGCTTGGTGCACAGCGGTTGCTCAGCCCTGATTCATCGGAACGGCGTGTCTGGCGCGGGGATGCCGCGCGGCAGCGCTACTTCGATCGGGGCTGGTATGGCGGCGACACTGCCGGGATCGGCCGCGCCATCCAGACCTACATCGCGGAATCCGGCGTCGACCGGTGGAAGATGGAGGACCGGCCGATGTTCAACCTGCTGTTCGACTTCGTGCTGGCTGGCGACGGGAAGGGAGCACGTGCGCGCCTCAATGCCTACCGTGCCGAAGCCGCTCGACTCAAGGGGCGCGGCAAGCTGCCTCCCGTCAGCTCCCCGATTCTGGCCAGTCTGGAAGGGCAGGTGCTGCTGGCCGAGCATCGGCCCCGCGAGGCGCTCGGCAAGCTGCTCCCGCTCGCCCCTGAGGCACTCCGGTTCCCGCAGCCGGAGACGTTTCACATCGGCATGGCCTACCTCGATCTCGGGCAACGTGATTCCGCCCGAACCTGGCTCTCCCGGGTGACGGATTCGCCGGACCCGCGTCGTGCCTGGACGGAGGCCTCGTTCCGAGGCCGCGCGCTCCAACTCCTCTGCCAGCTGGCCGACACTCCAGCGCAACGACAGCAGTGGTGTCAGGCGCTTGCCACTGAGTGGAAGGACGCCGATCCTTTCCTCCAACCGATCGTGGCCCGCGCCCGCGCGAGACTCGCCGAATAGCCCTCGTCCATGCTCTTCAAGCACCTCTACGACACCTCGCTCTCGCAGTCCAGTTACTTCATCGGCTGCCAGGCAACGGGCGAGGCGGTTGTCGTCGACCCGGTGCGCGACGTGGACCGCTACATCGAGCTGGCCGAGAAGGAAGGAATGCACATTGCGGCCGTGACGGAAACGCACATCCACGCCGATTATTGCAGCGGTGCCCGTGAGCTCGCCTTCCGCACCAGCGCACAGCTTTTTCTCAGCGGATGCGGCGATCCTGATTGGCGGTATCGGTTCGCGCTCAACGATCGCGCAGTGGAAGTGGTGGAAGGTGACGTGATCGGCATCGGGAACGTGCGCCTCACCGTGCTGCACACGCCGGGGCATACGCCGGAACACATCAGCTTCTTCGTCACCGATGGGGCCAACAGTGAGCAGCCGATGGGTTTGCTCACCGGTGACTTCCTCTTCGTTGGCGATGTCGGCCGACCGGACCTGCTGGAGCGGGTGGCGAATCAGGCTGGCAGCATGGAGAAGAGTGCGCGAATTCTTCACCGTTCGCTTGAGCGACTTCGCGACCTGCCGGACTACCTGCAGATCTGGCCGGGCCATGGCGCAGGGAGTGCCTGCGGTCGCGCGCTCGGCGCAGTCGCACAATCCACGCTTGGCTATGAACGCCTCGTCAACTGGGCGCTCAAGCCGCAGACCGAGGATGAATTCGTCGCCGAAGTGCTGCGTGACCAGCCTGAGGCGCCGGCGTACTTCGCGGTCATGAAGCAGGTGAACCGCGACGGGCCGGCGCTGCTGGGCGGCCTGCCGGAAGTGCCGCACCGGAGCGGGTTCGAGGCGCAGCAGTGGGTGGAAAAACTCGGGCTGCTGGTGGATGCTCGCTCCGCCGCGGACTTCGCCGCAGCACACATCCCGAATTCGCTCAACATCCCTGGTTCGCGCAGCTTCGCGAGCTGGTTCGGCTCGCTGGTGGACTACGGGACCGACGTCTGGTTGCTGGCTGACGACGAGCAGCACGGGGAGCGCCTCGTGCGCGAACTGATGAGCATTGGCTTCGACCGGATCGTCGGCGTCAGCGTTGCAGCCGACTCGCTGGTGGGCGTCGATACCGACGCTGTCACGCAGCGATCACCGATCGCACTCGCCGGTGCACTTGGCCGCGAGGGGCTGATCGTGCTCGATGTGCGCAATCGGAGTGAGTGGGTCACCGGTCACATTCCGGGCGCGGTGCATATCCCGCTCGCTGAGTTGCCGCGGCGTTTGGCGGAACTTCCGGCCGACGGCACCATCGTCACGCAATGCGCCAGCGGTGCCAGGTCGGCGATCGCTGCCAGCCTCCTGATGCTGGCCGGCGCCGAAGGCGTGGAAAACCTCAGCGGCGGCATCGAGGCCTGGACGAACGCGGGCCTCACGCTGACGAAGGACGAGCCGCTGGCGGCGTTCATGAACCTGTCCGTCACCGCTGCTGACGACGGTCCCGCACTGCCGGCTGCAGTCGCGATCGAATCGGAACCCGGGTCCGAGATTCCGCCCTTTCTCGAGCGTCGCAAGAAATCGCGCTGAGTGATGCAGGATCGGCCCTGTTGTCGGTAGATTCCTGACAGTACGGAGCACTGTACAGACTTCAGGGCCATTCGCCTGGTCGCGATCCGCGGCAAGGTGATCCGTGCACCGCGCCGCGTGCACCGATCGGCACGGTAGCGGGCGGCGCGATTGAGGATGGACATGCTTCCGTCGTCGCTCACCGTGACGCTCGCGATCACGATCCTCGGCCTGCTGACCGTCGCCGCCTTCGTCTGGGCGTGGCGAAAAGGGCAGTTCGATCGCATCAACCAGCAGGCGCTACTACCGCTGGATGATGACGACTTCAACGTGGCGCGGCCGTGGGAGACTGCCGCCCAGCGCGCTGAACGTGTCGAAGACTTCGGCCCGCCGCGACCCGTCGTGACACCGGGGATCTGGGGAGGCGCACAGTGAGCGCGACGCTCCCGCCACAGGTTGTCGAGCTCGCGTCGCCGATCACCGACATGGAGAACCTGGACATCCGCCTGCGTGCCGATGCCTCCAGTCGCCAGGTGGCGATTCGCGCGATTGCGTTCTCGGTCATCTGGTTGATCGTCGGCTCGGTCTTCGGGCTCGTCGCGAGCTTCAAGTTGCACATGCCCGATTGGCTGGTGGGCAGCGCGCCGCTGACGTTCGGGCGGATGCGCAGTGCCCACCTCAACGCGATGGCCTACGGCTGGGCCAGCAGTGCGATGCTCGGCGTGAGTGTCTGGATCATTCCGCGGCTGGTGCACACGGAACTGCGTGTGCCGAAGGCCGCCGAGGCCGGCCTGTATTTCTGGAACATCGGCATGGTGCTTGGCATCTTCGGGATTCTGGCCGGCTACAGCGATGGCCTCGAATGGCTGGAGATGCCGCGCTATTGGGCGGATCCCTTCTTCGTGATCGGCGGCGGCCTGGTTGGCCTGAGCCTGCTCTCGACGATTGCGGTGCGCGAAGTGGAGCACCTGTATGTCAGCGTGTGGTACATCATGGCGGCGTTCATCTGGTTTCCGATCATCTTCGTGGTCGGTAACTGGCCGACGTTCAGCGGCGTGGAAAGCGCTGCGGTGAACTGGTTCTACGCGCACAATGCACTGGGCCTGTGGCTGACGCCGGTCTGTCTCGGCGCGGCGTACTACTTCATTCCGAAGATTCTCGGCCGACCGATCTACAGCTACCAACTCTCGTTGCTCGGTTTCTGGACGCTTGGCTTCTTCTATTCGCTGAACGGCATGCATCACCTGATCGGTGGTCCGTTGCCGACGTGGATGATCACGACATCGATCGTGGCCAGCGGGTTGATGATCATTCCCGTGATGGCAGTCGGCGTGAACCAGCACATGACGCTGAACCGGCGATTCGGGGCGCTGCGTTACAGTCCCACGCTGCGCTTCATCGTGTTCGGCTCGGTGGCCTACACGCTGGTGTCGCTGCAGGGTGTGTTCATGGCGTTCCGCGAGGTCAATCGCCTGACGCACTTCACGCACGTCACGGTCGCGCATGCGCATCTGGGGCTCTACAGCTTCGTGACGATGATCATGTTCGGCAGCATCTACTACATCCTCCCGCGCCTGCTGGGACGAGAGTGGGTGAGCGAGAAGCTGATTTCGTGGCACTTCTGGACGGTGGCCATCGGGCAGATCGTCTATCTCGTGCCGCTCACCGTCGCTGGCATGTTCCAGGGCGTCGAGATGGCCGATCCGACCAGCACCTGGGAGCAGGTCGTGAAGGCGATGCTGCCCGGCCTGATCGGGCGCTCGGTGGGCGGCACGCTGCTCACGATCGGTCATTGCGTCTTCGCCTATCACGTCTTCCTCATGTTCCGTGGCGCGAAAGCGCGACAGGGCCTGCCTCCGTTCCATGAAGTGGCGCCGATCATCACGCGTCGCGACAAGGCCAAGTTCGTACCCGGAGGTGTCGCGTGACACGTATCGGATTGTTGTTGATGGGCGTCCTCGCGATCATCGTCTTCGCGACCTCGCTGCTGGTGATCATTCCCAACACGATGATCGGCCAGGTGCGTGTGCCGAAACAACTGGCACCGTACACCGACCAGGAAGCGCGTGGCCGGGAGGTCTATGTGTCGGAAGGCTGTGTGTACTGTCATTCGCAGCAGGTGCGCGATCCCGTCTACACGTCTGACAAGGATCGTGGATGGGGGCCGCGCGCCACGGTGCCGTCGGACTATGTGTATGACAAGCCGCACCAGCTGGGCACGATGCGCACCGGTCCGGACCTGATCAACATCGGTGTGCGCCAGCCGAGTGAGCAGTGGCACCACACGCACCTCTTCAATCCGCGGTCGCTGATGCCGTGGTCGATCATGCCGGCGTTCCCGTATCTCTACACGGTGCGTGATTCATCGTCGATCAAGCCCGGCGAGGTGTTCTACAGCGTGGCTGGTGGCAAGCTGCCAGCGGGCAAGGTCATTGTGCCAACACCGGATGCGGAGGCGCTGATCGCGTACCTGAAGTCGCTCAAGCGCACCTATCCGGTGCCGACGGGTGATGAACCTGCGGCTCGTTCGATTGGCGGGCGCAGCGAACACACGATGCCATGACCGATCCCAAGGCAACGGATCGTACGACTGCCGAACGCGCCGCGTTCGGCGACGCCGAGTCAGACGTCGAGGTCATTCATCGCCAGATCGTGCGTGAACTCGCCGATCCGGCCGAGGGGTACGAACGTGTGCCCTGGTTTCTCTGGGTGACGGTGGCGACGATGGTGTTCTGGGCCGGTTGGTACATCGGTCGTCGCGGCGGCACGTTCGACACGCAGACACACGTGGAGTACGCAGAAGTCGGACTGACGGCCAGCGCCGCAGGTGATACGTCGGCCAAAGGACCCGTCGATCCGATTGCCGAGGGGAAGCGCATCTTCGGCGCGAACTGCGCGGCCTGTCATCAGTCCACCGGACTGGGTGTGTCCGGTGCCTTCCCGCCACTCGTCGGAAGCGAATGGGTGACCGGTTCCGACCAGACCGTCGTGCGCATCCTGCTGAATGGCCTGGGCGGGCCGGTGCGTGTGAAGGGCGCGGTGTACAACGGCGCCATGCCGGCCTGGAAGGAGGCGCTGAGCGACGATGACATTGCGAACGTGGCGACATACATCCGACAGTGGAGTCCGAACGCGGCGTCGCCGGTTGCCGCTTCGGTGGTGTCCACGTTGCGGAAGGCGCACGAAGCTCGCACTGGCCCGTGGACGGAGGCCGAACTGAAGGCGCTCGAATCCGAGGCGCCAGCGACCAGCGTCGCACCGGCGGCGGCAACTGCCCCAGCAACTGCCCCAGCAACTGCCCCAGCGGCGGAGGCGAAGAAGTGACCACCGCTGAACATTCCGTCATCACGCACCCAACGGCGCGCCGCGCACCGGTCACACCGGTGTACGGGTTCTTCCCGACACCAGCATCGGTCACGGCGGTACTACCTTCATTGGCGCGTCTCGGTGTGCCGCGCGACCTGATCGATGTCGTGGTCACGCAGAAGGCCGCAGAGCAGATGTATTCCGGGAAGCGACGTGCAATGCGACCGCTGTGGCGTTTCGCATCGCTCGGTGGCCTGTTCGGACTGGGCGGTGGTGCGTTCGTTGCATTCGTCCTGATTGCCTGGCCCGGGTTCGCGGCGGCCGGACCGTTCGCGTATGCCCTGCTGTTCACGCCGATGATCACGGTGGTGGTTGGCGCGGCCATTGGTGCCCTTGTGTCATTCGCAACCAAACGACGTCCGTCCGACTGGCGACTGCGCATCCCGCCGCCGGCGAACGACGAAATTCTTGTCGTAGTACGGGCACGTGGAGAAGAACAGGTGAGTCTCACATTGCAGGTGTTGCAGGAGCAGGGCGGACGTGGTGCACAGGTGCTGCGTTGAAAACTGAGGAGAAGTGGTCCGCCGCGCTTCGGATTCCGATCGCGGCGTTGCTCTTTCTGGTCGCCGGCGCGGTGGTCTGGTTCCAGCATTCCGCCACCAGCGACGTGCTCGCGCAGCGCATCTGGTTCGCTGGCCTCGTGTTGACTGCGGCCCTCCCGGTGTGGGAGACGGTGCGCAACATGCTCAAGGGCGAGTTCGCCGCTGACGTCGTGGCGATTCTTGCCATCGTGTCGGCGGCTGCGCTCTACCAGCCCTTCGCGGGGCTGGTGGTGGTGATCATGCTCACCGGTGGCGCGGCACTCGAGCGATACGCTGAAGGGCGCGCCGGTGCCGCCGTGGCTGCGCTGGAGCAGGCTGCGCCACGCCAGGCCCACATTCGCGACGCTGATGGCTCGGTGCGTGACGTGCCAGCGGAATCGGTGAAGGTGGGTGACCTCTTGCTTGTGCGTCCCGGTGAACTGTTACCGTGCGACGGCATCGTCGTGGATGGTCGCAGTCATGTCGACGCCAGTGCCATTACCGGTGAGCCGCTCGCGGTACCGGTGACAGTGGGGTCGGCCGTGGTGTCGGGCAGCGCGAATGTCGATGGTCCGCTCACGATGAAGGCCACCGCGAGTGCAGGAGAAAGTCAGTACCTGCGAATCGTTGAGCTGGTCCGACTCGCACAGGGGAGCAAGGCGCCGCTGCAGCGACTTGCCGACAAGGCCGCCGTCTGGTTCACACCGATCACACTGGTGATCTGCGCCATCACCTACGCCATCACGCGCGACACGGACCGCGTGCTCTCGGTACTGATGGTGGCCACCCCGTGCCCGCTGATCCTCGCGACGCCGATCGCGATCATCGGCGGCATCAATCGGTGCGCACGACGACAGGTGATCATCCGCACTGGCGGGGCGCTGGAAGCACTGTCCACGGTGACGACGGCGGTCTTCGACAAGACCGGCACGCTGACACGCGGACAGCCCGCAGTCGAACGCGTACGACCACTCGACGGCTTCGATGAAGCCACGGTGCTTCGTGTCGCGGGTGCGGTGGATTTCGGCAGCGGGCATCAACTCGCTCGGCCGCTGGTGAAGCACGCCGAACGCCTGCTGGGCGCGTTGCCGTTGGCGAGTGAAGTGCGCGAGGTGCCGGGGCGTGGGATCACGGGCACGGTCGATGGCGCACTGGTGCGCGTCGGCTCCTTGGCCTGGTTGCGCGAAGTGCTGCCCGCGTCGACGACGACCGAATTGAACTCGCTCGATGCCAGTGGCGATGGCCTTCGCGCCTATGTGTCGATCGGCGACGTGCCAGCGGGCACCATCGAGTTCGCCGACTCGTTGCGCGACGGCCTCCCGGAGTTCTTCCGCCAACTCGGCACGCTCGGTATCACGCGCACGGTCGTGCTGAGCGGTGATCACACGAGCAACGTGGCGGTGGTGGCGAAGGAACTCGGTATCACTGACGCGCGCGGCGACCTGTTGCCCGAGAACAAGGTGACGATCGTGCAGGAGTTTCAGGCCAAGGGAGAGAGGGTGGCCATGATCGGCGACGGCACCAACGATGCGCCGGCGCTGTCGACGGCCGAAGTCGGCATCGCGCTGGCCGGCCATGGCGGCGGCATCACGGCCGAAGCGGCGGACATCGTGTTGCTGGTCGACGAGATCAGTCGCGTGGTCGACGCATTGCGCGCGAGCAAGGACACGATGCGCATTGCCAAGCAGTCGATCGGCGTGGGCCTTGGCCTGAGCGCGGTCGGGATGGTCTTCGCGGCGCTGGGGTACCTGTCGCCGACGATGGGCGCGTTGGGGCAGGAAGTGATCGATGTGGCGGTGATCCTGAACGCGCTGCGGGCGGCGCGGGGGTGACGTGGCGGGGGCAGGGCGTACAGGGAAATCCGCGCCTAAGCTGTTGTGGCGGCTTGGCTTAGGCGCCGATCAAGGGGTCGGAGATCTTGATCGACCAAGGGGTCAGAGATCTTGATCGCGGACATTTCGGGCCTAACCTGTTGTGCCGCATTGGGTTAGGCGCCGATCAAGGGGTCAGAGATCTTGATCCGGGGATTCCTGGCCTAAGCTGTTGCGCCGCATTGGGTTAGGCACCGATCAAGGGGTCAGAGATCTTGATCGATCAAGGGGTCAGAGATCTTGATCGCGGACATACCGGGCTAACCTGTTGTGCCGCATTGTGTTAGGCGCCGATCAAGGGGTCAGAGATCTTGATCGATCAAGGGGTCAGAGATCTTGATTCTGATTTAGCCGGCGACCATGGGGGCAAAGATCTTGGTTCTGGCGCCGTAAGACCTCGGACGCCTTGCCCGTGGCAAACATTAGCGCAGTTTCATGCACACGTGAAATACCACCACTAGCAGCCCAGTCCGACGTGTCAAAAAACTTCTCCCCGCCGCTCCGTCGTCGCGCATGCCGCTCGCGCAGTCGCAGCTGCCGCCGTGTTGGCCATGCTGGTCAGCCCTGCCCAAGCTCAGAATCGCGCCACGCCGCTCCAGGCCATGGCAAGTGAAGCTCGCGTGTCGAAGGACGCTGCCCGCATCACGGCGCTGAGCAAAGTCCCCGGCGGTCGCATGAGCTCCATCGAGCTGCGTCGCGGTATCGGCGGGAAGCTGGTGTACAACGCGCTGATCGTGGAGACGGGAAAGCCGCAGAAGATCGAGGTGATCGTGGATGCGATGACGGGAGCGGTGATTTCGAAGCGTCCGTAACGCGGCACGTCTGTGCGGACATCATGCGCCGCAGACACTGGGAATGCGTTACCAACGTTGTTGCTTTGGCATGTGTACCTTGGAACACATGTGCATTGGTTTCCGGATTGGCGCGATTGCTGTGATGACGCTGGCCGCGTGTGCGCTTCGCGCACAGCGGCCGGTTTCGCGTCGCGACGCGATCGATGGAGCGCTGACCCGCGGCCCCCTGATGGCGTTGATCGCGGCCGACACCGCGCGTGCCTCGGCTGATTTGCTCAATGCTGGTATGCGTTTTCAGCCGAATCTGCAGGCCAGCTACACAGAGTCGTCGCCGCAGTATCACATCGTCGGCGAGTTGCCACTGGACGGAGCGCTCCTGCGTGGACGGCGGTTGAGTGTCGCCCGGGCGGTACAACGATCCGTGCGCAATCAGTATGCGTTCAATCGCGCCAGCATCACCTTCGATACTGATACTGCGTACACAAGAGCGTTGGCCGCTGCGGCGCGATCGGCATTGTCGCGACGCAACGCGATCGACGCCGATAGCCTGCGCCGCATCGCAGAAGCCCGACGCGATGCCGGCGATGCGAGTGAGCTCGATGTGCAGCTGGCGACCATTTCTGCCGGACAGCAGGCCAACATCGCTGCAGGCGACTCCGTGTCGGCAATCAGCGCGCTCCTCGATGTGCAGACCTTGATCGGTGAAGCGGCTGACACGGTGCGCATCACGCTCGCGGATTCGCTCGCGCTCCCAGAAAACACGACGCCTTCGCTTGCCATCGGTACGCCGCTCCGGGTCGCCGCCGCCAGCTCGAACGTGACAGCAGCAGAAGCACAGCTCGCGCTCGAAAAACGATCACGCTTCGGTGTGCCAAGCCTCACCGCTGGTGTCGAAAAGGGTGATCCGACCGGCGCACAGCCACAGTCGTTGCCGACGGTCGGCGTGGCGTTGCCGATCCCATTCCCCGGTCGCAACAAGGGCGTCGTGCAGGCGGCCGAGGCGGAACGCGCGCGCGCCGTGGCGGCGCTCACCGTCGCGAAACTCGAGTCGCAGCGACAGATCGCGCGCGCTACCCGAGATCGTGCTGCCGCCGAGTTGCGTGTCGAGCGTGATCGTCGCCTCTTGGCGACCGCGGAACGTGTCGCAGCCCTCGCGCTCACCGCGTACCGGGAAGGCGCGTCGCCCTTGCCGAATGTGCTCGAGGCGCGGCGGAATGCGCGCGATGTGATGGCGCAGTACATCGATGACGTTGCCGCACTCTGGACGGCGATGGCGACGCAGAAACTCGTGACCCTGGTAGAGCGCCCGTGAACCCGCGAACAGTCTTCCGACTCGGCAGTGCGCTCGCACTGATGGCGTGCACGAAGGGCGCTTCCAATGAAGAAGCCCCAGCGGTGACGGTGGCCGCGCGCGTCGAGACGGTTCGAAGCGAGAGCTTTTCCGGCGCGATCGACGCCATCGGTGTCGTGACCGTTCGGCCTGGTCACATCGCATCGCTTGGCTCGCCGGGCGCCGCAAGCGTCAGCGCTGTGCACGTGGCCGTTGGCGATCGTGTGACTGCGGGGCGAGTCCTGGTGGAGCTCGATCCCGCGCCGTTCGACGCGGCAGTGCAGGGAGCGAGCGCTGCACTCGTGACCGCGACTCGTGCGCACGAGCGTGCACAGCGACTGGTGGATGCGGGCATCGCTCCGCGAAAGGACCTCGAACTTGCGACAAGTGATCTTGCACAGGCGACTTCGGCAGCCGCGAGCGCCCGGCGATTGCGCGGGCTCGCCACGCTGCGCTCGCCAATCAGTGGCGTCGTCACGCGGCTGAGCGCCACACTCGGCGCGAGTGTGGACGGCACCGCATCGCTGGTCGACGTGGCTGACCCACGCTTCGTCGACATTCTGCTCAGTGTCAGCGCTGCCGAGGCGTCGCTGCTCACCACGGGCGCGCAGGTGGCGCTGACGGCCGGTGCCGCGGATGGCGGCGATTCACTCGGCACCGGCGTCGTGAGCACGATCGCGGCCGCCATCGACACTGTCACGCGGACGGTGGCGGTTCGCGTCTCGTCGCTCAAGACGGCGCGTGCGTTGCGCATCGGCGAGTCGGTGAATGGCCGCATCGCGCTCGAGCAGCACGCCGAGGCAGTCCTCGTGCCATCCGCCGCAGTCGTGCCTGATGGTGATGAGTACCGCGTCTTCGTGCTGGACAGCGCGAACGTCGCACATGCACGGACCGTGGAAGTTGGCGCGCGTCGAGATGGTCGCATCGAGATCACGGCGGGCCTGAAAGCCGGGGAGCGGCTGGTCACCGATGGCGCCTATCAGGTCGATGATGGTGTGCACATCGTCGTGAAGCAGAAGTGAGCGACGACACCGGCAAGGCGGGCGGCGGCCTCTTCGCGCTCCTCGCAGCGCAGCGCCGATTTGTCCTGCTGGCGGTGAGCCTCTGCGCGGCAGCAGGCATCTGGGCTGCGATTCGTCTCCCCAGCTCGATCTATCCCGAGCTCGAATTCTCCCGAATTGCGATCCTGGCCCAAGGCAGCACACTCGGTGCGCGGCAACAAGTGTTCTCCGTCACGCGACCGATCGAGGAGGCCGTCAGCGTCGTCCCTGGCGTGACGCGGGTGCAATCGCGCTCCATCCGCGGTGGCAGTGAGATCAACGTCACCTTCTTGCCATCGGTCAACATGCAGGTCGCGTTGCAACTCGTACAGGCACGGGTGAATGCGGTGCGTGGTGACCTGCCCGCGACGGTAGACCTGCAGGTGGAACGACTCACGCCGTCCGTCTTTCCCATCGTCAGCTACAACCTCGAAGGAGGCGACGCCGCCACGCTTTACGACATCGCACGCTTCCAGATCGGGCCAGTCTTCGCACGTGTGCCAGGTGTGGGTCGCGTGGATGTGCAGGGAAGCAGCGTGCGGGAACTGGAGGTCGTTGCCGATCCGACGCGCCTGGCTCAGGTGGGCGTGAGCTATGACGATCTGGCCACGTCCATTCGTCAGGCCACGAGCGTGAACGCTGTGGGACGAGTGGCGCGAGACTACAAGCAGTACCTGGTCGTGACGCAAAGCGAGGCACGGGCGCCAGACGACATCGCCAGCATCCCGATCGGCGGCGGACTTCGCGTACGCGATGTGGCGACCGTCACGCTCGGTCGCGAGGATCGCGTGAGGCTGGTCGCCGGCGACGGACGGCCCGCCGCGCTGCTCAGCATCACGCGGCAGCCTGGCGGGAACACCTTGCGCATGGCCGACAGTATCGACGCGCTGGCCTCGCAGTTCGCGAGGACGCTGCCCTCCGGGGTGATCCTCAAGCCGGTCTACGATCAGGCCGTGCTGGTGCGTGATGCGGTCGCATCGGTGCGCGATGCCATGCTGATCGGCGCCGCCCTGGCGGTGATCGTGTTGCTGGTCTTCCTGCGCAACTGGCGCGTGACGGCGATCAGCGCGTCGGTCATTCCCTTGACGCTCGCAATCACCATCTGGTTGATGTCGCTGCTGGGCCAGACCTTCAACCTGATGACCCTCGGCGCTCTCGCGATCGCCATCGGCCTGGTCATCGATGACGCAGTCGTCGTGACGGAGAACATCGTCCGGCACCTCGGATTCACTGCCAATCGGGGTGAGGCGATTCGAAACGCCGTCCAGGAACTCCTGTGGCCTGTGACGACGTCAACGCTGACGACGGTGGTCGTGTTTGCGCCGCTTCGGCTCTTGGAAGGTGTTGTAGGCCAATTCTTTGCAGCGCTGTCGTTGACGTTGACGATTGCTGTGCTGGTCTCCCTGGTGCTGGCGTTCACCGTAATTCCGCTGCTCTGCGCCGCATATCTCACACGGCGCGAATCAGCCGACCATGGTGCAGGCGCTGTCGAGCGCTGGTACGATCGCTCGCTCGACAGCGTGCTGCATCACAGGCTGCTGGTGGGCGGCGCGGTCGTCGTGCTGGTCGTCGGTGGTGTGGTGGCCTATCGGTTCACGGGCACCGGCTTCCTGCCCGAGATGGATGAAGGGGCCTTCGTGCTCGACTACTGGTCGCCCGGCGGCACGGCGTTGGACGAGACGGATCGCATGATCCACCAGATGGAGGTGATGCTCAATCGCACACCGGAGATCGCCGCGACAGCGCGTCGGACTGGCTCGGAACTGGGCCTGTTCGCGACCGAGCAGAATCGCGGCGACATGGTGGTGCGTTTGAAGGCCGCCCGCGACGTGCCGACCTCGGATGTCATCGGTCGTATTCGCGACTCGGCAGCCGCCACCATGCCGCGGTTGCGCGTCGAGTTCGTGCAGATCCTGTCGGATGTGATCAACGACCTTGCCGGTGCATCGAAGCCGGTCGAGATCAAGCTGTTCGGCCCGGACCTCACCGCGCTCGAGGCGTACGGAAAGCTGTTGGCGACCGACATGGGCAAGGTGGATGGCCTCGAGGATTTCTACGATGGGAATGCCGAGCCGAGCGCGGAACTGTCAATGGCCATCGACCGCGTGGAGTCTGCGCGGCTCGGCGTGTCGCCGGAGCAGGTCGCCAGCAGCGTGAGTGGCGCGCTCCTTGGTGTGAATGCTGGTGAACTCCGACTCGATGACCGTGCGATCGCGGTTCGGGTGCGCGCGCCGGACGCCGTACGTTTCGACGCCAGCGCACTCTCGTCACTGCCGGTGATCACGGCTGCAGGCCGGGCCACGACACCACTGGGCGCCGTGGCCACCTTCACGCCGCAGAACGCGCGAGCGGAGCTGCTGCGCGAGAATCAGCAACAGGTGGTGACGTTGACCGCTGACGTTGCCGATCGGGCCCTTGGTGACGTGATGACGGATGTCCGGGCCGTCCTCGCCAGCCACCCTGTCCCTGCTGGCATGCGGCTCGAACTCGGCGGACAGTACGCCAGTCAGCGGACCGCGTTTGCGAGCCTGCTGCTGGTGCTTGGCCTCGCTGCGGTCAGCGTGGTGGCGGTGATGGTGATCCAGTTCCGCAGCTTCGTCGAACCGTTCGTCGTGCTGCTGGCTGCGCCGCTGAGTTTCGTGGGAGCGATCCTGGCGCTGCTGGTGACTGGCACGCCGTTGAACGTGAGCAGTTTTATGGGTGGAATCCTGCTCGTTGGCCTGATCGTGAAGAACGGCATCATCCTCCTGGACTTCACCGATCACCTGATGCGAGATCGTGGCCTCGCGCTCGAGCCGGCCTTGCGAGACGCAGCGCGCGTGCGCCTGCGCCCGATCCTGATGACGACGCTGTGCACACTGTTCGGCCTGCTGCCTCTTGCCCTCGGACTT
This sequence comes from uncultured Gemmatimonadaceae bacterium, assembly GCA_963740355.1. Classification (GTDB taxonomy): domain Bacteria; phylum Gemmatimonadota; class Gemmatimonadetes; order Gemmatimonadales; family Gemmatimonadaceae; genus JACMLX01. The sequence continues at coordinate 572,799 of CAVUDW010000003.1, read as the reverse complement.
GGCACCGGCAGCGAACTCCAGAAGCCGCTGGCTCTCGCGGTGCTCGGCGGACTGGCGCTCTCCACGCCGATCACGCTCTTTCTCGTCCCGTCACTGCTGATGGCCATTCGCGGCCGTGGCTACGTGCTCGCTCCGAACTGACTACCGAATACACCTGCGTGTCAGTGCGAGGTGACGGTCAAGAGTGTGAACGTGCCCGGCACCATCGGTGCGCGCGGACGCGGCGTCTCTGCCGTCGGAGCAGGGGCCGCCCCGAACTCGGCGCTCACGGTGTACAGCGTGTGCGTGCGCTGATCGAGCGTCAGAGTGCGAGCCCGCGACATCGTGGGGAGCGTCTGCGTCACGCTGTACTTGTCCGGCGTATCCTCATGCACGAACGTCATCGAGCCATCGCCGTTGGAGCTTACGGCGAGCTGGCGAGCGTCATCGAACATCACGCCGTCGCTGCCATCGCCGATCGGGACCGATGCAACCGCTGCGCCCGTGATCGAGTTGATCACCACCATCACCTTGTTTCCACACACGGCAAAGATTCGTTGGTGTGCCCGGTCGATTGCCTGCCCAGTTGGGTCTTCACAGCCCGCGAGCAGCCACCGATGCTTGATGGTCAATGCCCTCGCGTCGAAGGCCACGATCTCGTGGGTGTCTTCAATGTTGACGAAAATCGTGCCCGCGCCGTCGGAGGTGGGGTATTCGGGCTTCCCGCCGAGTGCGATCGTGCCCACGACCGCGAACTTCTTCGCGTCGATGGCCGTGGCATTCGCAGAGCCGCCGTTGAAGGTGAACACTCGCTGCGATGCCGCGTCGAAGAAGATCGCGTCGGGGTTGCGTGCCGGCACGTGGATCGAGGCGAGAGACATCAACGATTTCGTGTCGAAGACCGTCACCGTCGAATCGCGGCCGTTGCTGGTGAAGCCTCGGTGTGCGGAGGAGTTGATGGCGATGCCGTGGACGCCAGGAGTGTTCGGGATGTCACCGACGAGCGAATCCGTGTCCGTATTCACGACCTGCACGTGTGTGCCGCGCGAGATGAACAGTCGATGTGCGCTGGTGTCCACCGTCAGGTAGTCCCATCCGCCGTCACCTCCAAGCGCCGTACGGTGCGACACGGTATACGTCGGTGCACTCGACGCGAGTGATAGCAGAGCGGCGATCGGGACCGCGAAGGCGAGGCGCATTGGATGGTCCGAATGTGAGGAAGTGCCACCGATCAACGGGATGACGGCATCGGTATCTGCATTGAATCTGCAACGGTGAGCCGCTGTCTGTGGGACACCGACGCCGTGTGCCGCGTTCGAGACGGCCATGCACGAACATTGGGATGAGAACTCACGCTCATCTGCTATCCTTGTGTCGCCCCTTCGTATTGCGACTGGACAATCGACACGGTCCTGATGTGGTTACATCACGACGTCCGGCGCATCGCATCGATTCCCCTCTGACCAGCCCACGTGAACGCGTCCGCACCCGGTGTTCTCGGAAAGACGCTTGGCACGTTCCAGCTCTGGGGCATCGCGGTCGGACTCGTCATCTCCGGCGAGTACTTCGGATGGAGCTACGGCTGGGCATCGGCTGGGACGCTTGGGTTTCTGGTGACCGTGGCGTTCATCACGCTGATGTACACCACGTTCATCTTCAGCTTCACGGAGCTCACGACAGCGATCCCGCATGCCGGTGGGCCTTTCGAGTACAGCCGACGCGCATTCGGCCCCACGGGCGGGTACATCGCCGGCTTTGCCACACTGGTCGAGTTCGTGTTTGCACCACCCGCAATTGCATTGGCCATCGGCGCCTACATGAACGTGCAGTTCCCGTCCGTCAGTGCCACGTGGATTGCCGTCGGTGCGTACGTCGTGTTCATGGCGCTCAACATTATCGGGATGACGATCGCCGCCAGCTTCGAGCTGATCGTGACCATCGTCGCGATCGTCGAGCTGCTGGTGTTCATGGGCGTCGTGGCCCCAGGCTTCACGCTCGCGAACTTCACGCGCGGCGGTTGGAGCGGCGCCGATCGGTTCTCGCTTGGCTCAGTGAGCGGCATCGTGGCGGCGATTCCATTCGCCATCTGGTTCTTTCTCGCGATCGAAGGCGTGGCGATGGCAGCCGAGGAAGCGAAGACGCCGCACCGCTCGATCCCGATCGCCTACATCGGTGGCATCGCGACTCTCGCGCTGCTCGCAATCGGCGTCATGGTATTTGCCGGCGGCAGTGGCGACTGGCGGCAGCTGGCGAACATCAACGATCCCTTGCCGCAGGCGATGAAGATGATTGTTGGCTCACAGAGCGGATGGCTGCACATGTTGGTGTGGCTTGGCCTGTTCGGTCTGCTGGCGTCGTTCCATGGCATCATCATCGGTTATTCGCGGCAGATTTTTGCACTGTCGCGCGCCGGCTACCTGCCGAAGGTGCTCGGGACCATCCATCCGCGGCGCGGTACACCGGTTGCGGCGATTGCCGCCGGCGGGGCGGTCGGGATCGCGGCAGTTTTCGGTGACCGATTCGTGACGGTTGCCGGCCAGCCGTTGACGGCCAGCATCGTCACGCTGTCGGTGTTCGGCGCGATCGTGATGTACATCATGAGCATGGCGAGCCTGTTCCGGTTGCGACGTGCGGCGCCCGGGATGGCTCGACCGTTCCGCGCACCGGCGTTCCCGATTTTCCCGGGCTTTGCGCTGATGGCGGCCGTGATCTGCCTGCTGACCATGGTGTACTTCAATCCGCTGATGGCGACGTTGTTTGTCGGATTGGGCGTGGTGGGCTATCTCTATTTCCTGACGACCGCGACTCGACGTACCGCGGCTGCCAACGATCCCGCCATTTTGCCTGCGGTCGACGTTTCGTAGGAGTGCCAATGGACGAGATTCTGTCTGCGACGTCTGCCCCGCCGCCCACGACGGCGTTGGCCGAGGCGCTGCCTGGCGAGGACATCTTCGCCTATCTGATCCGGACTCACGGTGCGTATGACAGGCGCCGGTTCGGTCAGTTGCTCGGCGCGGCAAACGAACACAAGGAGGGCGACGTCGCCGTTGGTGTGGGGGCAAGTGATGACACAAGTCGAGGAGTGGCGAGGGCCTTGTTGCGCGCCACCACACTCGGTGCCATCGACGAGCATCCGTTGTTCGACGACCAGCTGTCGCACGTGCTTAGCGCGCGCATCGATCCCGTGGCGCGGGAGATGTCTGCTGACACGACACTTGGTGAGCTCGCAACGATGATGCTCCGTGGAAGCGCCGAGTCGCTGAACGGCATTGCGCGACACCTCTCGAGCGAAGTGATTGGTTGCGTCGTCAAGCTGCTCACGAACGACGAGTTGATTCGCGTCAGTGCAAAGTTTTCGCATGCGTTGCCCGGAAGTTCCATCGGGGCTGCGGGTTTCCTCGGCGCGCGCCTGCAGCCGAATTCGCCGACCGACCATCCGGACGATATCCGGTGGCAGGTGTTCGATGGCTGGTCGTACGGTGTGGGTGACGTCCTACTCGGCACCAATCCCGTCTCGAGTGACCCGCGGTCGGTGGCGGTTGTCGAGCGCACGCTGCAGGATGTGATCCGCACGTTCGATCTGGAGGACGCCATTCCGCACTGTGTGCTGGCGCACATCGATGTGCAGGCGGAAGTCGAGCGTACTCACCCCGGTAGCACGGCGCTCTGGTTCCAGAGTATCGCGGGGAGTGATGTCGCGAACCAGACGTTCGATGTCACGGTTGACGGCATGATTGCGCACGCTGCGACGCGTGACGGCCCATTCAGCCTGTATTTCGAGACGGGGCAGGGGGCGGACTGCACGAACGGCCACGCGAATGGTGTGGACATGGTGATTCACGAGTCGCGGAAGTACGGCTTTGCGAGGCTGCTCGGTGAATGGGCGTCCGAGGCGAGGCAACGTGCCGGTCGCGAGGCGCAGCCGTGGGTGATCGTCAACGACGTCGCCGGATTCATCGGGCCGGAAGTATTTCGCACGCGGGAGCAGCTCGTGCGCTGCTGTCTCGAGGACCTGGTGATGGGCAAGCTGCATGGCCTCACCATCGGCCTCGACGTCTGTGCCACGCTGCACATGGACATCTCGCTCGATGACCTCGATTGGTGTCTCGAACAGGTGCTTCCCGCGTGTCCGGCGTACCTGATGGCGTTGCCGACGAAGGTCGATCCCATGCTCGGGTATCTCACGACGGGCTTTCAGGATCACGTTCGGCTACGCGAGCAGTTTGGAAAGGCGGTCAATCCTCCGATGCAGGTATTTTTCGAATCGCTCGGTGTGCTGGATGCTGCGGGTCGCGCGGGACCGAACTTTGGTGATTCAGGTGCCGTGTTCATCGCGTATCAGCGGCGGAGAGGTGACACTCGTCCCGATGCCGACCTGCGTGCCGAGGCGGCGCGGCAGATGGCGGAGGTGCGGGCACGTGGCATCTTCATCGCTGAAGGGTGCGGCGAGCGGAATGGCGACCTGTCGCCCGCGCTCGATCAGCAGATTCGCGCGGTCTACGACGATGCCAAGCTCGCGTTCTGGGCGACACTGCCGTCGGAGTTCGTCGAGCGACAGTCGCGCGCGGTCGTGCTCGAGACGCAATCCACGTCGCGGGAGGATTACATCCTGCATCCCGTGACCGGGGAGCACCTGTCGGCGCGCTCGGTGCAGACGGTCGCGACCATGCGCGCGTTGCACGAGGGCAAGTATGATCTGCAGATATTGGTGTCGGACGGGTTGAACGCGCTTGCGATCATCGAGCCGGATCAGCTCGCGCCATTCGTCGACACGCTGCGCGATGAGTTGGCCGATTCCGGCTGGCAGGTCGCGCCGCAGCAGCTGGTGATCCATTCAGGCCGAGTGCGGGCCGGCTATCGCGTGGGCGAGACGTTGTTCGAGGGTCGGCGGGACCGGTGTGCGATCGTGCACATCATCGGCGAGCGGCCTGGCACCGGGCACCACACGTTTTCGGCGTACGTCACGGTGGCGAGTGGCGCGGTGTGGTCGGAGCCGGGTCGTGTCGATCACGACATCACGCGGGTGTTTTCGGGGATCGCGAAGACGGCGCTGGCGCCGGTCCGTGCCGCCGGGCAGGTGGCGGAGTTCCTTGCCGGCGCGCATGGGCACCCAGAGGGATTGCCGCTGGCTGATTGAACGGCGGGCGTGGCGGGGTTAGCTTTGGGGACTGTTGGACGCCGGTGCCGGTCTGGGCTGGAGTTCTGACGGGACGTAGCGCAGCCCGGTAGCGCACCTGAATGGGGTTCAGGGGGTCGCAGGTTCGAATCCTGTCGTCCCGATAGTGAAAAGCATTGTAGCATAATGAGTTACGACCCCCTGAATCTTTGCGATTCAGGGGGTCGGTGCCGTTTCTGGTGTCGTTTTGTCCCCGATTCTGTCCTCATCGGGTCGCGAGTTCGAGGCGAACTACTGCAGTGTGTCGGTCACGATTCGGCGGTATGGCGCTCCCGATGCCGGAAACGTGGTCCGCATGTGCTGCATCACGGCCTGCGCCTCCTGGGCCAGGTGCAGTGCGGCCTGATTGAAGTAGATGGTCTGCAAGGTGTCCTCCTGGTCATCGCGCTGCAGGTCGCCAGCGACGGACACCGCGCCGTGGCCGGTCACGAGGCGATGCACATCCGGATCGAGGCGCCACTGCTTGTACAGGTCGACGCACAGGCGCCGCCACGCGCGCAGCGACGTGCCCTCGCCCTTGATGCCGAGCGCGTCGAGCAGCGGCTTGTTCCAGTCCCACAGCGTGCGGTCATCGGACGGCTGGAGCGAGACGGCGACGGCGCGCGCCTGCCCCATTGCCAGTTGGCCTGCGGGCGCGAGAGGGAAGTCGTGCACATCGATCTCGCTAGGTGGCGCCGTCAGCCCCCGTGCCACCCGCGCCTGCGTCGCGTCGTACGCCTTCATCAGCGGCGCGAGAAAGCCCACGGTGCACTCGAAGGCGATGGCCTCGACCTGCGCGTCACACAGCACGAGGTCCGACGCGCGCTTTTTGTCCCGACCCGGGCTCCGCAGCGCCAGCATCCCACCCTCGACACGCTGCAGCATGCGATAGCTCAAGCGGCCCTGCTGCTCGAGGCGGCCTTCCACGCCGAGGATCAGCAGGAGGCGGAACCGCGGGTCGATGTAGAGCAAGCCGGCGCTCGCGTCAGGGACCAACGCCGTGCCATCCCAGTCATGCCCGTGCAGGAGCGCATAGTCCTCGCGCGATTCGAGCCAGCGTGCCTCGAAGTCGCGGAAGGTGGTCGCCAGCTCCGCCTCGAGGAATGCCGCCGCGTGACCGGCGACATACTTGTAGCCGAGTGCCAGCGATCCGTCGCTCTTCGTTTCGCGGATGCGGTACCGCGCCTTGCCGACCTCGCGTTCGATATGACAGCGGCGCACCCGGTATGCACCGGGACGTCCACAGGCCACCGTCAGGATCGTGAGCGTGCGATGCCTCGGGTCCATGACGCGGAGCATTAGTCGGCGTGCGTGTTCAAGCGCAGGACGCTGCCGATTGACCTTCGTGTTGACGGTCGCGTTGATTTCTGTGGCGACGGACGCGAGGAGGAGATCCAACTGCTCGACGAGTTGGAATTGCTCCACGCCGGCGAAGGTGCCGGGTGCGTACGCGCGGACGTATCGCAGCATCGCCCGGACGTTGTGCATCGTCAGTTCGCAGGTGCGCAAGCCGCCAAGCGCCGCATTCGTGGCTGCGACTGGACACAGGGCGGCGTGCACCGCCAAGAGGTCGTCCAGCGTCAGAAGGGTACCGGTCGGGCGTCTCGCACGCACCGCATCGAGGTGCTCGGTCCAGACCTCTAGCGACTGCCCGGCGGCCTGCCGCAGGAGGCACGACTGCACAAGCAACTTCGCATCGTATCCGCTGAGATCGCGGATCCGCCGTTCGGCGCCAAGGGCGGCCAACGCCTCACGGGACGCGCGCTTCCAGTCCGCGTTCTGCTCGGAGCCTGCGGCACGCGCCTTCCCTGTACGCGGGTCCAGCGCAGTGTCGAACGCGTGGCGAATCGTCGCCGGTTCGGTTGCTGCTGGCGCTGCGGTGTGCGCGGCGGTTGTGGTAGTGTGTTCTTCAATCATGCGGTCTGCGAGCTCGCGGAGGAGGGTGAGGTGTTGCGGGGAGCGGCGTCCATGGGCATCGCGCGTTGCGATGCCCATGGCCAGCCGTTGGGTGGTCTGCGTGGCGGGGTCCCACCACCGGAGTTGGGCCGACGGTCGGCCGGGTCGATCTTCGATGACGACGGCGATGCCACGGGGCGTGACGTGGTCGATGCGAACGGGGCGTTGGCGGGGCATGGTGCGGCTCCTGGCGAGACCGCAGGCATCATCGGCCCTGTTGCCGAGGCAACGAGGGCCGCAGCGCGCTGGCGCTGGAGTGCGGCGGTCGCCGCATCGCCGAGCGCTGACCTGACGGGATCGACAGCGTCGGCCGTCGGGGTCGGGGGCGCCGGGAACGCCCAGACGGGCTCTTCGTCTGCGACCACCTGCTCGGGGACGTGGTCCAAGCCCCCCGGATTCGGCGTCGGCTCCATCAGCGGCTCGTCCGGTGCGCCGCCGTATGGGACGATGGCAACTACCTCAGGGCGGACGCGCGTGTCCGGCGCGCGTACGTCGACGACGGGAGGCGCTGATGATGCAGCGACAGCATCGCCATGCCGCTCGGTTGTCTCCGCGGACGACGCTGCCGGGTCACCCCGCTGAGCGACCGGCACTTGGTTTGAGAACTCGCCAGACGGCGACAGGTGCGCCAACGCGGCGTCGAGCACGCGTCGCTGCACGCCGAGGAGGAGTCGGGCAACGCCTGGTCCGACGGTCTCTGGAGGATAATCCTCAAAGACCTCGTTGACGGCGCGGCGGAACCGAATAAATTCCGAAGGCGCCTGTTCAGTAGCTGTCGGTTCGCATGTCGACGGTGGCATGTCCGTCAGCCTACCGCGGCCCTCGCTTCCGACGCCCAATGGGACAATTGAGCAGATGGAGTTCCGGGCTCACCGCGCCTCATCCCGCACAAGGACGACACGCATGGCACGACCGATTCAGTGCGACGAGGACCGGATCGCGCGGATTCGCGCGGTCTGTGAGGCCCATGAACGTGACGAAGAAAAGGCCAGCATCGCGCGAACACTCAAGATATCACGGAACACGGTCGCGAAGGACATAGCCGACCGGCAGCGTGCCGCCGGTACGCTAGAGGAGTATCTCGCCTCGCTCGCCCCGACGGGCGCACCGAGCGCGACCCAGCTGGCGAAGCGGGAGCGAGAGCGCGACCGGAAGCGGACGCAGCGCGCACGGACTGTGACGCTGGCGGCTGCCCCTATAGCGCAGCGGATCTGCGTGTCGGACATCAAGTACGACACCAACATGCCGGACGACGACTTCGACCGCTGGGACAATTTCCAGCGCGACACTGGGCGCCTCGACACCGACGCCGTTCGAGCGCATCTCGCGAGGCGCGTGGCCGACGAGGCGGATGTGATCACGCTCGGCAAGCACACGACGTGGACCGTCGCTGCCATCGCGGAGCATCTTCCGGAATATTGCACGGAGTGGTGCGAGGTCGGGCACACGTCGAGCGTCGACTTTTACGAGGCCCTTACCTTGGTGCTGACGAAGTGGAAGTGGTGCGTCGATGCGGCTGGGGTGTGGAGCGTGCCGCCGAGGCAGTAGACGGTAGTCGTGTCGGTCCTCGCCACGTCGAGACGCGGTGGTCGCTGCGCGCCGAAGTCGCAGCCCTCGTGGCCGTGATGTCGGTGCGCTGCGTACCACGCCGCCGACTGTGGTGGCAGTGTGGAAACCGCGCGCCCATCCACGTGGGCCATCTCCGACAGCCCTCATGGCCGTGGATCCGGGGGAGCGGGATGGGTCGGGTTCCCTGTGAGGCCCACGCGGTTCGACGTACTGCGAGTTCGGTTCCACGGGAGCGACACTTCAGTGAGTGGCGCCGTCTCGTGGATCATCACTGCGTTGCGCCGCGTCGATGGTCTTCATCGACCGCAATTGTCGTGGACGGGCGTGGCCTCTCGCGACGCGTTCAGTCGCGACAGCAGGTTCTCGGTCACCCGCAGCAGCGTGCGCGCCTTTTCTTCGGGGATCAGTTCCAAGAGCGTCACCCGCGCCATGCGCACCCAGCGGTCGAAATCGGGGTCACGGTCTCGGCCGAACATGCGCTCCGTCGCGATGAGCGCGCTGTGTAAGTAGCTCGCATGTGCGTGCGTGGTGATCGCGATCTGGCGCGCCGCGGTGCGAGACGGTGTCGCTGGATGAACGCGCTCCACCATGTCAGGACTCCTCGGTCTGAGGATCGAGTGTGAGCGTGACGAGTGCGGCGTCGTCGTGGTGTGTCGCTTGAGGGATCGTTGTCTCGCCAACGGCCGTCGGCATGGGTGCGGCGAACACGTACTTCTTCTTCCAGCCGTCCTGCACCTGCACCAGGCGATCACCGCGGTCGGTGATCGACGCGAAGGCGTCAGTTAATGGCTGAATGCGACTGGAGAGCATGTCGGCCGACTGCACGCACCAGGCCTCGCGGCTGGCCGGCTCGGAAATCGCACCCCAACGCTGCTGCATATGGTGGCTCGCGATGATGTGCTGCACGTGTTCCGCGAGCTGCCGCTGACGCGATGTCGGGAGCCAATTCTCGACCACCTCTGCCCGCGTGAGTGCCTCGGTCATCAGCCGCAGACCATGGCCCATGTGGGACATCGAACCGGACAGCGGCGCCATCGCGATCACGCCGGCCCACCCGTACTCCAGGACCTTCCCGAGGTCGTGCAGCAGCCCACCGAGTCGCACGGCATCCATGTCGAGGTCGGGCGCATCACCGCTCGCGCGGTACGCCAGCGCCACGGCTTCGGCGCCTTCTGCGACTTGGAGGCTGTGCCACCACAAACCGCCGAGGTGCGCGTGATGATGCCCCAGTGCCGCGGGGGCCTGCGCGAACGCGGGCTTCAATGGTGCGAGAACACCGTCGGCGCCTCGCACCGGTGTCCGCATCACGCGACTGAACAGGTCCCGCCCCTCATCGGACACGGCGTCGAGCAGCCGCGTCGTCCGCGCGATCAGGTCCGTCCGCGAGACGGGGCATTGCGGCATCGCTTCACGGCTGACGGCGTGGTTCGGGGGCAGGGACTGGATCGCCGTGAACTTCCACTCGATGCTCCCGTCCTGGCCAGCGCCACCGGTCAGCGCGATGCGCACCGGCGATCCGACGCCGATCCCGCCGATCTCGGGCAACTGCTTGTCCCAGACATTGACCGTCGCCGATCCCGTGTTGTTGCGAAACCCGAGCCGCGCATACGGCTTCCCAGCACGCGTGACCTTGTCGTCGCGCTCGACGAGCACGGCGGCGCCCGACTCGTGGCCACCCTCCGTCGGTGCGGTGTTGAACGGGAAGCGGGTCGTCGGCTGCTCGAGTGCTGGCGTCTGCGTGTGATCCATGGAGAACCTCGAATGTGATGTGGAGCGTCATGACATCGGCGTGATGCCCGACGACTGAGGGTGAGGACTTCACTGCGGGGGCAGCTGACGCGCGCCGCGCGCGGCACGTCGATTCACGCGGGCTCGGCGCAGATGGTGACCGCGACCATCCCGGCGCACAAATCGGATCGGCTGCGCAGGCACCGGCTGGCGGTCCCTGCGAGCCTTCTCCTTGCTATGCGTGGCGTGCCGCATCGTGTGCAGCATTGCCGCGCAGGTGCGAGGCTATGCCGCTCGCGCAGACGGCGCGGTGATGCGCTGACGCCGACGCGTACGCAGCGCACGGCGCAGCGCGTGATGCAGGTCGAGCACCGCGCGCGTGGTCTCCGACGACACCCACACGTGCAGGGCATCGTCCGTGCACGCCGGACAGGCGTCGAGCTGCGACGCCAGAGATGCGAGGGCGTGCTCGGCATACGCCTCCTGCGTGAGGATCGGCCGGCGCATGCCAGCGTGCAGCGGTGCAACGACGCGCGCGACGCGCGGTCGGAACGACTCCATGAAGCGCGTCATCGACGGCAGCCCCAGTTCCGGTTCGTTCGACAGCGCGTTCTTGGCGAGCCTGACATACCGCTCGTCGGTCGTCATGGGGTAACAGCGCGTGAAAGCCATCTGTAGCTCCTCCGGCCAGTGCCGGGTGTGCGAGAGTGCAGCAGTGCCGTCATTCGACGGCGTGACGGAGGCTGCGAGGCACGGTGCGGGGGCCGGCGAGTCATCGACCACGGTGAGCAGCCACGGTGCGCGGTGAAGCCACCCGGCGCGCGCGGTCACGCGTGCTCCGACAGTTCCGCGAGATCATTCGTGGCGCGGTGCTCGACCATCGCCACGGCAACGGCTGCGGTCATCCGCTGCGTCACGTAGTGCACCAGCCCGCGTGTCCCGACGTACGGCGCGGCGTTGTCAGGCGGGGGCAGCCTTCGCGCGAACGCGTCGACGCCGGTCAAATGCAGGCCGAGCGCGTGGCAAATGCGTCGATGCCGACGAGTGCGCCACATACGAGCCGTTGACCTTGCAGTCACTTCAGGGTTTATACTGGTTACCATGCCCGCCGCCCACGCGATCACCCCGCCAGCCTGTCGCCCCGTCACGCCAAGCGGCGTGCGCACGGGCCATGGCGCTGCGTCGCAGGCCTCGCGCGTCGCGGATCCTCCTGCAGCGGTGCCTCGCCGCCATGCTGATGGTGGTCTTCAGCATCTCGTCGTTCGAGTCGCTGATCGCTGACACACACGACGGCGATGCGCCGGCGCCGGGTGGGGTGGTCGCCACGTCGTCGGAGATCGCGCAGTGTGTCGCGCCCCTTGGCCGTCGACGCGCCATCAGCCGTCGCAGCACGCCCCATCGTCGATTGCGGTACGCACCCGACGTCGTCGCACGACCTCCACGTGTGCCATTGCACGCACGCGCACGTGGTGACGCTCAGTACGGTGCCGACGCTGACGGTGGCACTCGTCAGCGCACCGCGCGGACTGTCGTGGTCGGATGTGCAGGCCCCCGCCAGCGCGGATCGCGCGTTGCCATTGCGGCCGCCAGTCTTCTCGCGCAGCGCCTGACGCGCAGCGCCACCGCGGCCACGCCCGCGGCGCGCACGCGCTGACGTCTCGCGCTGATCGCAGGCACCCACGGCCACCCGCTCGTCGATCACGACCGCGGGATGGTCCACCAGACAATCCCGCGCACGCGCTTCCGCTGACACACCGTCGGCCGGCGCTGCGCGCCGCTGAGATACTCCGTGCCAGACTGTCACGCCGCGCGCCAGAGCGCGTCTCGGGGCGGCCGCCATCTATGTGCGGCACGCGTCCCTATTCCTGCTGTTGTTGTGTAGCGCGCCTCGCCTTGCCATAGGGCAGCGATTCGTTGCGGCCACCCTGACCGGCGCCATCGCCGTCGACCGTTCTGTCTCCGCAGCGGCGATGGGCGACAGTACGAATGCGATTCGGCAGCTTGCCGCCGTGCAACGTCTCGCGCGGGCCAACAGCCCGGCGGTGCTCGCCGCGCGTGCGCGACGCGATGCCGCGCGGTCGCGCGCCGCCGCCGCGGGGTTCGTGGGCCCTGTCACGCTCACCGCCGGCCTATCGGAAGCCCCGAACGGCGACCCGACCCAGGGCAACTTGCGCCTCGAATTCGGTCGCGAACTCTTCGCGGCACGGCGCAACGGTGCGACACGCGACGTCGCCGCGGCGAGCGTCGCGATGGCCGAGACGGAGGTGCGCGCGGCTGAGCGCGAAGTGGATGCCCTCGTGCTGCGCGAAACGGTCCGCGCGGGTGCGTGGCGCGCCATCGCAGACCGGTTGGCGGCAGAAGAGCAGCTGTTGAGTGGTGCGGACGAGAATGTCCGCAGTCGCTTTGCCGTCGGCGCCGCGCGCTACGTGGACGTGCTCCGCGTGCGCACGGAGCGGCTCCGCGTGCAGACGGAGCGTGCCGCCGCGCTATCGGAAATTCGGGCCGGACGCGCCGCACTCGTGGGGCTGCTGGGGGCCGCTGGCGTGCAGGCCGGTGCGCTGCTCGATTCGCTCGCGCAGCCGTCTACCACCGCAGGTGCAGGCGGGCCGATTGCCATGTGGCACGACCTGATCATGATGCGCGTGAGTCTCGATTCGATCCTCGTGGCGTCGCGGGACGTCGAAGCGGCGGATGCTGCGGTCCGGCAGGCACGCGCCGAGCAGGCGCTCGGCATCGCACAGCGCCGGGCCCAAGTCACCGCCTACGCCGGCGTGCAACGCATCGGTCAGGCGAACAACGGGCCGGCGTTCGGACCCAGCCTCGGATTCACGACGACGCTGCCGTTCACGTCGTCCCGGCCGAACGCCCTCGTCGCGCAGGCTGACGCGCAAAGTGTGGCGTCCGCGGAAGAGTCCCGACGGGCCGTCACCAGCGCCGCACGCACGCGACTGCTGGTGGCGCGCGAGCGTCTCGACGCGGCGCGCGAACGCCTCTCAGTGTTCGACGCCGCACTGCTGCAGGGCGCACGCGAGGAGCGCGAGAGCGCACTCGCCTCGTTCCGCAGCGGCGGCATCACGCTGCTGGACTTCATCGATTTCGAGCGCACGCTCGCCCGCGCGGAGATCGACCGCGTGCACGCGCTGCTCGACGCCGCCGATGCACTGGCGGACCTCCTATCCGGCAACGGCAGTGGACCGTCGAGCCCAGCGCAGGCACCGATGGTGCCGAGCCAGCCCTAACCGACTCCGACCAATGACTCTCCAACTCTCGACGCGGTCCATGCGCGTCATGCTGGCCCTCATGATGCTGCTCGCGCTGCTCTCCGCCTGCGGCCCGAACGCACAGCCAGTCGGCGGCGACAGCGTCGCGCTGGCGACTCGTGCACGACTCGACACAACGAAGGTTTCGGCGACCACGAGTGACGCAGAGCAGAGCACCAACGCGGACCACGTCAACCTTTCCGCCGACGCAGCACGCACGGCGCAGATTGCAGTGCAGACGGTTGCGCCGCAAGCAAGCGCGTCAGAAGGTGAGGCACTCGAGGTGCCCGGTCAGGTCGAGGCGGACCCTCGACGCATCGCGCTCGTGTCCTCGCGCCTCGCCGGCCGCATCGAGCGGATGGCGGCGGTCGAGGGTGACCATGTGGCCGCCGGTGCCATCGTGGCGTACGTGTACAGTCAGGAATTCCTGCTGGCGCAGTCCGACCTGCAGCAGGCGGTGCAGCGCGCGAAGGTGCTCGCGGTCACGTCCGACTCGTTGGGTGCGCAGGCGCTGGTCGAAGCCGCGCGGCGTCGCCTGCGCCTCATTGGTGTCAGCGACGGCGACATTGCGCGGCTCGTGGGCGGCGGCGAACCCGCCGCGACGCTGGCGCTGCGCGCACCACTCGCCGGCAGCGTGATGACCCGCCATCTGCTCCCCGGCGCCGCGGTGGAGCCGGGTGCGCCGATCTTCACCATCGCCGACCTGAGCGTGATCGACGTGGTGGCCGAGGTGCCGGAGCGCGCGCTCCCGCTGGTGCAGGTGGGACAGCGAGCGACGGTGGGCATTGCCGCGTTCCCCGAGATGCGCGCGACCGGTGAAGTGGAGCGACTGAAGGACGCGCTCAACCCCGAGACGCGCACGGTGCAGGCCGTGATCCACGTGGCGAACGCCAGCCGGCGTCTCCGGCCGGGGATGTTCGCCAGCGTGCGCCTGTCGGTCAGCACACGCACGGCACTCGCCGCGGGTGCGGCGACGGACGCATTGGCGACCGTGCTGACGGTGCCGGAAGTGGCCATCGTCACAGATGGGGAGCGTCGCTTCGTCTTCGTGGAAACGGGTGAGCGGAGCTACGTCCGTCGTGAAGTCCGCACGATGCCGCTCGCGCCACCAGGGTCGTCGACCCAGCGCGCGTCGTCCGTCGTGGTGACGGATGGACTTCGTGCCGGAGAGCGAGTCGTCGTGCGCGGGGCCTTCACGCTCAAGAGCGAGCTCGCGAAGGCGTCGCTGGCTGACGATGACAAGTGAGCCGCCGATGACACATCCCGAGGTGCCGGGCGATGCGCCCGATGGTGTCGTAGAGCGCCTGGTCGCATGGTCCGTCGCAAGACGCGGCGTGGTGGCGGTCCTCAGTGTCGCGCTGGTCGTCGCTGGGCTCTGGGCCATGAGCACACTGCGCGTGGACGCCTTTCCCGACCTCACCGATGCGCAGGTGCAGGTCCTGATCGAAGCCCCGGGCTTGTCACCGGTCGAGGTGGAGCGCCTCGCGACGTTCCCGACCGAAGTGGCGATGAACGGCCTGCCCGATGTGACCCAGGTGCGCTCCGTCAGCAAGTACGGTTTCGCCGCCGTCACCGTCGTCTTCAGTGACGGCATGGACATCCAGCGCGCGCGCACCCTGATCAGCGAACGGCTGCAGGGCGTGCGTGCGCAGCTGCCCGCGACGGCCGAAGCCACACTGGGTCCGCTGTCGGCCGCGAACAGCGAGATCTACATGTACACCGTGGAAGGCGGTGGACAGGATCTGGCGGCATTGCGCACCATCCATGACCGCGTCGTGCGTCCACAGCTGCGCACCGTGGCCGGCGTGACGGAGGTGAACAGCTTCGGTGGCTACGTGCGCCAGGCGCAAGTCGTGGTGCGTCCAGACCGACTCACCAGTTTCGGGCTGACGCTGCACGACGTGGTCGAGGCCGTGAAATCGAACAACGCGGTGGCCGCCGGTGGGTACCTCGAGCACGGCGACGAGCAATACATCCTGCGCGGGCTCGGCACAGCGGCGACGCTCGAGGATCTGCGCACCACGGTGATTCGCGCCAGCGCCTCCGGCGTCCCGGTGCTCGTCGGCGACGTGGCCGATGTCCGATACGGGGCCGAGCTCCGACAGGGCGCCGTCTCCCGTGACGCGACCGGCGAAGTGGTCAGCGGCATCGTCCTGATGCTGCGCGGCGAGAACAGCCGCGACGTGGTGACGCGCGTGAAGGCCAAAGTCGACGAGATCAATGCCGCGTTGCCGAAGGGTGTCCGTGTGACGCCGTACTACGATCAGACGGACCTCGTCGCCGGCACGATCCGGACGGTGCGGACCAACCTCGTCGAAGGCGGCGTGCTCGTCATCGTGATCCTGCTGTTCTTCCTTGGCAACGTGCGCGCCGCGCTGCTCGTCGCCGCCACGATCCCGCTGGCCCTGCTGTGCGCATTCCTCGGCATGCGGTGGCTGGGACTGTCGGCCAACCTCATGAGCCTGGGCGCCATCGACTTCGGGATGATCGTCGATGGCGGCGTCGTGATGGCTGAACACTTCGTTCGCTCACTGCATCCTGTGGGTGAGCGCGGTGCACCGGCGCCAACGCGCGAGGAACAGAAGGCGCGCCTGGTTGCCGCAGGCCGCGAGGTCGCGCGACCCGTGGCCTTCGGTGTGCTGATCATCATGCTCGTCTACGTGCCGATCATGGCACTGACTGGCCTCGAGGCCCGCCTGTTCCGGCCGATGGCGATCACCGTCGCCTGTGCACTGCTCGGCAGCCTGTTCCTGGCACTGTGCTTCGTGCCGGCGATGAGTTCGTGGCTCTTCCAGCGTGGCGCGACGGAGTCGCAGCTCGCGCAACGCGTCACGCTGTGGCTGGAACAGCGGTACGCGCGCGTCCTCGGCACGGTGAGTGCGCACCCGAAAGTCACCGTTGCCGTGTCGGCCATGCTGCTCGCCGCAACGCTCGTGGTGGTACCGCGCCTTGGCACGGAGTTCCTGCCACAGCTCGACGAGGGGGCGATCCTCATCTCCGCCACGAAGGATCCCACGATCTCACTGACCCGGTCGGTGCAGATGCAATCAGAACTCGAGCGCACGGTGCGGATGTCACCGGAAGTGACGACCGTGGTGAGCCGCGTCGGTCGCGCCGAAATCGGCAGTGACCCGATGGGCGTGAACCAGGCCGACGTGTTCGTGATGCTGAAGCCACGCGACGCGTGGCGGCCACTGGTGGACAAGGATTCGCTCGAGCGTGAAATCAGCGCGCGTCTCGCGGCGCGCGTGCCGGGCGTGGCGATAGGCATGACGCAACCGATGCAGATGCGGCTCGATGAGCTGATCTCCGGCGTCCGCGCCGACCTCGCGATCAAGATCTTCGGCGACGATCCCGAGCTCACGCGATCCATTGCGGATCAGGTGGCCCGCGTGGTCAACGGCGTGCAAGGCGCCGAGGAGACCCGGGTCGAGCAGACTGCAGGGCAGGGCTATCTGAACGTGCGAATGAACCGCGCCGCCATGGCACGATTCGGCATACCGATGACCGAAGTGCAGGAGGCGCTGGAGACGGCGGTCGGAGGACGGCCGGTGTCCCAGCTCGTCGAGGGCGCGTGGGCCATCGACGTGGCGGTGTACTACCCGGAGGGTCTGCGCACGTCGGCGGAGGCCATCGGGTCCATCGCACTGCCGTCGTCCAACGGCGCCCGCATCACGTTGGCGCAGATTGCCGACATCCGGTTGGAGAACGGTCCGGTGCAGGTGAGCCGTGAGCGAGCGCAGCGCTACACGCTCGTCCAGACGAACGTCTCCGGGCGTGACCTGGGTGGCTTCGCGACCGAGGTGCAACGTGCGGTCGGTGCCCGCATCACGCCGCCGCCGGGAGTGTTCATCACCTACGGCGGGGCGTTCGAGAATCAACGCCGCGCGATGGCGCGTCTCGAGGTCGTCGTTCCACTCTCCATCGTCCTCATCGCGCTATTGCTCTGGACGTCGCTGGAGTCGCTGTGGCTGGCAGGCCTCGTGTTGGTGAACCTGCCGTTCGCGGCGGTTGGCGGCGTGTTCGCACTGTGGGCTCGCGGGCTGCATCTCTCGGTATCGGCGAGCATCGGCTTCATCGCCCTCTTCGGTGTCGCAGTGCTGAATGGTCTCGTGCTCCTGACGACGGTGCAGCGTGCGCGGCGGCATGGCGCGTCGCCGATTGACGCCGCCGTGAACGGCGCACGTAGTCGCCTGCGTCCCGTGCTGATGACGGCGCTGGTCGCGAGCCTCGGATTCATTCCAGTGGCGCTCTCGCACGGCACCGGCGCAGAAGTGCAACGCCCGCTTGCCACGGTGGTGATCGGCGGACTGTTCACCTCGACGCTGCTGACACTCTTCGTCCTGCCCACGTTGTACGCCTGGATCGAACGGGCACTGACTGCTCGACGAACGGCGAAGGCGAACGCCGCGCCGTTGGAGGTGACGAATGCCTGAGACCATGCGACTCGACCTGCCGATGTTGCTGCCGGATGTCGAGGATGCCCAGGACGCGTGTATCGACCGACTGATCACGCTGCTGAGTGTGCGGACCGGCGTGACGCGTGTGCACGTGACGCGCGCGATCGCGCGGTCACACACGACACGAACGAACCGCCAGGTCGAGTGCCCGCCGCGGAGGCGCTGCTCTGCCTGCACTACGATCCCGAGCAGGTCACGCTGCAGACATTACAGCAAATAGCACGGACCGCCGGGGCGGAGGTGACGGCGCGCTTCGCGCACGCGGTGCTGCCGCTGGATGTCATCGGCAGCGAGGACAGCGGGCGTCGACTGGAGGCTGAACTGCGCGCGGTCGAGGGCGTCACGGCGGCGGTCGCGAACGTGCCCGCGCAGGTGATGCGCGTCGAGTACGACCGTACGCGCGTCAGTGAACAGGACGTGAGGCGTCGGCTGCGCGAACTGGGCGCTGCACCCGATGCCACGCAACCGGCAGACGCATCGGTGAGCTGGTACGCGCGAAACACCGAGCTGGCATGGAGTCTTGGCGCCGGCGTGTTTCTGCTGATCGGCTGGAGCCTCATGCGCGTTGGTGACGTACCGCGAGGCCTCGTCATCGCGTGTTTCGTCGCGGCGTACATGTTGGGTGCACTCGACAACGTCGGGCATTTGCTGAAGGACCTCCGCAAGGGGCACGTGCACTTCGACATCGACCTGCTGATGGTCGTCGCTGCACTTGGCGCGGCAATCATTGGCGAGTGGGTGGACGGTGCGCTGCTGCTGTTCCTGTTCAGTCTGGGGCATGCGCTGGAGCATTACGCACTGGGACGCGCGCGGAATGCGATTGCGGCGCTGAGCGCGTTGACGCCAACGCGTGCGACGGTGATTCGTGAGAGCGCGGCGGGGCGCACTGAGGAAGACGTGCCGGTCGAAACGGTGCGATTGGGCGAGCGTGTGGTCATCAAGCCTGCCGCGCGTTTTCCGGTGGATGGCACCGTCGAATCGGGCACGTCAGCGGTCAACCAGGCGCCCGTGACCGGCGAGAGCGTTCCGGTCGAGAAAAGTGCGGGTGCGCCGGTGTATGCCGGATCGGTGAATGGCGAAGGTGCGCTGGTGGTCGTGGTGACGGCCGTCGTGGGTGACCGGACCCTGGATCGCGTCGTGAAGTTGGTGGCGGAGGCGGAAACGCAGAAGGCGCCCACGCAACGGTTCACGGATCGCTTCGAGCAGGTCTTCGTCCCGCTCGTCCTCGTGGCAGACGTCGCGATCATCGTCGTGCCGTCGCTGATGGGATGGTGGACGTGGACCGAGTCGTTCTATCGGGGCATGGCGCTGCTGGTGGCCGCGTCGCCGTGTGCACTCGCACTCGGCACACCCGCGGCCGTGCTGGCGGGCATCGCGCAGGCGGCGCGCCACGGCGTGCTGATCAAGGGCGGCGCGCATCTGGAGTCGCTGGGCAGCATCGACACGCTCGCCCTCGACAAGACCGGCACGATCACACGTGGGACGCCCGCAGTCACGACGCTGCTGCCCTCTGACGGTGTGGCGGAGACGGAATTGCTTCGCGTGGCGGCCGCCGTCGAGCAGCGTTCGCAGCATCCGCTGGCGAAGGCGATCATGGATGCAGTGCGCGCGCGTTCCATTGATGTGCCGCCGGCTGCGGATGTGACGTCCGTGACCGGTCGCGGGCTGCGGTCCGTCGTCGAGGGCCTGCAGGTCGACGTGGGACGCCTCCTGATGTTCGAGGATCAGCCGACGGCGGCGGCCGCCGTGCCGGCGTCCGTGCGTGATGGTGTGGAGCGTCTGGAATTGAGTGGTCAGACCACGATGGTGGTGCGTCGCGGAACGGAGTGGCTCGGCGTGATCGGCATCGCCGATGAACCGCGCGCGGATGTACGTGACACGCTGGCGCGCCTGCGCGCCGTGGGGATCACGCGGATCGTGATGCTCACCGGTGACAACGCCGGTGTCGGCCAGGCGGTCGGCCGCGCCGTTGGCATCGACGACGTGCGCGCCGGCTTGATGCCGGAGGACAAGGTGACGGCCATCACCGAGCTCTCCGCGAACGGGCGCGTGGCGATGGTGGGCGATGGCGTGAATGACGCGCCGGCTCTGGCCCGGGCCAGTGTCGGAATCGCGATGGGCGGTGCGGGGACGGCCGCGGCGCTCGAGACGGCGGACGTGGCCTTGATGGGCGACGACCTCGGACGACTGCCGTTCGCCATCGGGTTGAGCCGTCAGACGAAGCGCGTGATCACGCAGAATCTCGTGCTGTCACTTGGCGTGATCGCGGTGCTCGTCGTCGCGACGATCAGCGGATTGCTGCGGATCGGGCCCACCGTGGTAGTGCACGAGGGGAGCACGCTGGTCGTGATCGTCAATGCGCTCCGGCTGCTGCGGTATCGCGAAGCAGGCGGTGCGGCGTGATGTCGACGACGATCCCCGTGTTCGCGCTGGCACTGGTGCCAGTGCTGATGATGGTCATGGGCGCATCCATCGCGGCATTCCGACCGCCGTCAGCGCGGGTCCGGAGTGCCATTCAGCACTTCGCGGCCGGCGTCGTGTTTTCCGTCGTGGCAGTCGAGCTGCTTCCCGACGTGACGCGCGTACACGATCCGTGGGAGATCGGGCTCAGTTTTGCCGGTGGTGTGCTCGTGATGATGCTGCTCGCGCGTCTCGCAACGAAGCTCGAAGTCGGGTGCTGCCGAGCCGGGCGACGGTGTGTCACCGGCACAGCAATCGAAGGCGGGGCGCGTCGATACCGGTCAGCTCGTCGCCATCGGCATCGACATTCTGATCGATGGTTTGCTGGTCGGCATCGCCGCCGCGGCGGGTGCGAAAGAGGGCATGCTGCTCACCGCGGCGCTGAGCCTCGAATTGCTCTCCCTTGGCCTTGCCATGGCGGCCCAGCTCACGGATGCCGGGGCCAGTCGCACGCGCACGATCTGCGTGCCGCTTGCCGTCTCGCTGCTCCTGCCCGTTGGCGCATGGCTGGGTGAGACTGTGCTGCGCGGGGCGTCAGAACACACCCTCGCCGGCGTGTTGGCGTTCGGGTGTGCTGCGTTGCTCTATCTCGTGACGGAAGAACTGCTGGTCGAGGCGCACGAGGTGCCGGAGACGCAGACGGCGACGGCGATGTTCTTCGCGGGCTTCCTCGTGTTCCTGCTGCTGGGGATGGCGGGCGGATGAGTGGGGCGTCGCCAGTGCGCTAGTCGTGCACGCCCCCGGCGAGTGCATCCAGGATGCGGCAGTCCGCCACCGCCAGCCCGCCGCTGCACCGGTCGATGATGCCGGCGAGTGCACCGCGCAGGGCGGTCAGCTGCGAGAGCTTGCCATCAACCTGCGCCAGATGGGCGCGGGCGAGCGAATCCACATCGGCACACGAGCGGCGCGGGTCGCCGTCGCTGAAGGCGAGCAGTGCGCGCACCTCGTCGAGGCTGAAGCCCAGCTCGCGCGCGCGGCGCAGGAACGACAGGCGCTGCACGTCAGCATCGGTGTAGCGACGATACCGTCCTGAGCCGGCACGAACGGGGCGCGGCAACACGCCCTCCCGCTCGTAGTACCGGATCGCTTCCGCCGTGCAGCCCGTCCGGGCCGCCAGCACGCCGATGGTGAGGTCGCCGGCCGTCGTCGTGGGTGCCGTCGCCATGATCTGCTCCTTGACCTTGTAGTGACTACAAGGTGTAGCGTTCACTCATCGCTGGGAAGGGCTCACCTTTGCAAAGCGGAGGACGTCTGAGCGCGTGCTGCACGGGACCTGATTGTGGGACGGTTGCGCCGGGGCAGCGCTACCGCGGAGTCCTGTGGATCGCCCTGACGCTGAACGCGATCATGTTCGTCGTCGAGGTCGTCGGCGGCATTGCGTCTGGCTCGTCCGCGTTGCAGGCCGACTCGCTGGACTTTCTCGGTGACGCGGCGAACTACGGTCTGAGCCTGTTCGTTCTGGCATCCGCCATGTCGATCCGGGCACGTGCGTCCGTCCTCAAGGCGGCAACGATGGGGGCGTTCGGCATCTGGGTCATTGCACACGCCGATCTACGTCGCCGCCAGCGGACGTGTGCCGGAACCGATGGTCATGACCGTGATCGGGCTGATCGCGCTCGCTACCAATGTGTGTGTCGCGCTGCTGTTGTATCGCTACCGGACCGGTGACTCGAACATGCGGTCGGTGTGGATCTGTTCGCGCAACGACGCTATCAGCAACATCGCCGTCGTCGCGGCCGCGGCCGGCGTCTTCACGACGCGACAGGGCTGGCCCGACATCGCGGTGGCGATGATCATGGGCGTGCTTTCATTGTCTGGGGCCGCGCAGGTCCTGCGTCACGCGCAGCAAGAGCTCAGCGCAATGCGCACTGCTGGCGCGCGCTGACGGCGCTGCGCGCGTTCGGAAGAATCTGCTACGCGGCAGCCGTCGCACGTTGTGCCGTATCCTACGGAGCGCTCAGTGCGGCACGTCCGAGCGGGATCACGCCGGAGCCGACCAGACGGAGCAGGGCGCCAATCACGTCGGCGCGATCCGGCCGAACGCCCTCCACGGTCCACAGCCACGCCAGCGACGTGATGATGTAGACCCCGCCGTACGCGGCGTAGGCGCGACCGGCGAAGGCGCTGTCGACGCGGGTGAGCGCCCATGCGAAGAGCGCCAGCAATAGCACGCCGGCGACCGCGATCCATGCACTACGGCGCAAGCCTAGCCAGATCCAGAAGCAGAAGCAGAAGCAGAAGCGGCCGCCGATCTCCGCCACGGCGGCCACGACGTACCCCAGCAGCGTGTGGGTGCATGCGTGCACGCCACGCCACGCCACGCCACGGCGCTCGGTCGCGTTGCGCCCAGCCCTGCGCGACATGCTGCACCGAGGGCACGCAGTCCGGGCCCGGCCCGCCGAGGCATGCCGCGTCACACCTGTCCACCAACGCCACGATATCGCGTTCGAGCGCACGCAGTTCAGCCATCTTCGCGCGGATCTTCGTCAGATGCGCCTGCGCGATGTCCCCGCTCGTGTACTCGGCGGGTGAGCGGATCGAATGAAAAGCGCGACCTTCATTCAGGGGGTCGCGCTGTATTTGCGCCGGTCTCGTGTTCGCACGAATCCTTGTGGCGGCACGCGCATGGCGCGCGAACGCTCCGTCGTCGGCGCCGCAGAGTCGGGCATATGATGTCGCATCACGCGGCAATCTCTCCGCCACTAACATCCGTCAAGCGGGTCGGCACGGCGGGTCGAATTGACGCGGCGACCGCGGTCATGAGCAGCGCGACGACCCCAGCGAGTCCGAACGTCCGCGGTACGCCCACCGCGCGCGACAGGAATCCAACCGCAGGGTATGTCGCCAGCCAGCAGAGATGCGTCAGCGCGAAGTGCGCGGCATAGACACGTCCGCGCTCCTCTGGCACCGTGTGCTCCGCCAGCTGCCGTGCCGACGCCACCGCGATCATCGCCTGCCCGGCGCCGTTCAGCGCCCACAAGCCAAGGAAGACGACGTACGGCGGCCGCAGCACGCCCGGCAACAGCGCGACGCCAAGCAGTACGCCGCCGGCAAGCAGGGTGTGTCGCGCCCACCGGTGCGATGCGGTATGCCCCTGCGCGCTATCCGCGCGTCGCGACACGAGCAACGCGGCAACCGAGGAGCCGACGCCGACAGCTGCCATCGCCACCGCAAACGCCGTCTCCGAGCGCCCGAGCGTCGCGCGCACGTACACGATGGTCGACACGATGGCCGCTGCGCCCGCTGCGGCCTCGGCGAAGTGCAGGAAGAGTGCAGCCCGCAGCGACGGCTCGCGCAGGAAGACGCGCGTGCCGTGCGTGATCTGCGAGACGAAGCCATGCCATGGAAACGGCGTCGTCGGCGTTGGTGCGCTCGGGACGCGTGACCGCCAGACCAGCGCCGCGGACACGACATAGGTCAGCGCGTCGAACCAGAACGTCCACCGCACGCCGACCGCCGCGATCAGAATGCCCGCCAGCAGCGGGCCTCCGACGGTCTCGAGATCCGTCGCGACGCGTGATAGCGAGATCGCCCGCGTGTACCACCGCTCGCCGACCAGCTCCGGAATCGACGCCTCGAACGTCGGCGTGAAGAACGCCGTCACTGCGTTCACCAGGAAGATCAGCACATAGATCTGCCAGATCGCGGTGATGAACGGGAACGCGCCTATGATGGCAACGCGCAGCAGGTCCGCAGCGACCAGCATGTGCTTGTGGTTCACGCGGTCCGCGAGCACGCCGGCGACTGGCGATAGGACCACGAACGCGAGAATGCGGAGCGTGAGCGCGAATCCCACCACGGCCGTCGCGTCGGAGCCCACGAGTTGGAAGGCGAGGGCCGCGAGTGCAATGCTGGTGACGCCGCTCCCGACGAGCGAGGTCACTTGGGCAGCAAAGAGGCGACCGAAATCACGATTCGCCCACAGCCCGGGCTCGGCGTTCCGCTCGTCGCTCACGTCATCGGCTCCGCCGCCGGTGTCACCGTCGCGGCGCGCCGCCGCGCCCGTCTCGCGTGATACGCCGCTGCCCACGACGGCCAGCGCTCCTCGAGCCACGCGTACACCACGGGCAACACGATGAGCGTAAGAAGGGTCGACGTCATCAGTCCGCCGATGACGACGGTCGCGAGCGGCCGCTGCACCTCGGAGCCGGCGCTGGTGGAGACGGCCATCGGGATGAATCCGACACCCGCAACCAGGGCCGTCATGAGCACGGGCCGTAGGCGCGTCACCGCGCCGTCGTGCACCGCGTCGGACAGCGGCACATTCTGCTCGCGCAGCTGATTGATGTAGGCCACGAGCACCACGCCGTTGAGCACCGCCACACCGAAGAGCGCGATGAAGCCGACGCTCGCCGAGAGATTGAGGTTCAGGCTCCGCAGCCACAGCGCGGCAATGCCGCCGACAAGGGCGAACGGCACGTTGAGCATCACCAGCAGGGCCTGTCGCGCATTGCCAAAACTGCCATACAGCAACGCGACGATCAGCAGCAGCACGAGCGGGACGATCAGCGTGAGGCGCTTCATTGCGCGTTGCTGATTCTCGAACTGTCCACCGTACGTCACCAGGTAGCCCTGCGGCATCGTCACGCGCCGACCGACTTCACGCTGCACTTCCGCGGCGAATCCGCCGAGGTCGCGACCGCGCACGTTCGACTGCACGACGACCATGCGCTCGCCATCCTCGTGATTGATCAGCTCCGGCCCCTCCACCACGCGCACGTCCGCCACCTGTGACAGCACCA
Source organism: uncultured Gemmatimonadaceae bacterium (assembly GCA_963740355.1). Classification (GTDB taxonomy): domain Bacteria; phylum Gemmatimonadota; class Gemmatimonadetes; order Gemmatimonadales; family Gemmatimonadaceae; genus JACMLX01. The sequence continues at coordinate 547,490 of CAVUDW010000003.1, read as the reverse complement.
CCTTTTCACCCCCCGGCGCGGTGAGCAGCAGCCGACCGATGGCGGCCGGCGTGCCGCGATAGGCCTCGGCCAGCCGCACGACGACCGGGAAGCGCTTGCGCCCGTCGATGACCTCGGTGGCGGTGACGCCCCCGATGCCGGCCTGCACGGCCTCGCGCACGTCGGCGATGTTCAATCCGTAGCGTGCAAGCGCATCACGGCGCAACGCAAGCTCCACCTGCATGGCCCCAGCGCTGACATCGACCGAGACGTCGGCCGCACCAGGAATCTTCGCGACGATGTCGCGGATTTCTGCAGCCTTTTCCTGCAGGATCGGCAGGCTGTCGCCGAAGACCTTGATGCCGAGTTCCGTGCGCACGCCGGAGATCGCCTCGTCGAGCCGCATCGCCATCGGCGCGGTGAAGTTGTAGTCGATGCCGGGAATCTGGTGCAGGGCAGAGTCCATCTTCACGATCAGCGCACTCGCCGACGTGGTCTTCCACTCACTGCGCGGCTTGAACATGACGTACACGTCGCCGGCGTACAGACCCATCGTCTCCGTCGCCAGTTCCGGCCGGCCCATCTTGGTCACGATGCTCTTGACCTCCGGGAAGGTCATCAGCGTCTTCTCGACCTCTTTCGCGATGCTCATGCCCTGCGGGAGCGAGGTGCTCGGCAGGCGTCGCGTCTCGATCAGCATCGAGCCTTCGTCCAGCTTCGGCATGAACTCGGTCCCGAGGAACGGCACCGATCCGAGCGCAATGGCGAGCACGATGGCACTGCTGCCGACGACCGCGGCGCGATGGGTCAGCGCCCAGGCGAGCGCGCGCTCGTACCGGCCTCGCAATGCCTCGAACCAGCGCGCCGGCGTTTCCTCGACACGCGTGAGCACGAACGACGCCACCATCGGCACGTACGTCAGCGCGATCAGCAGCGACCCGAGCACGGCGACGCAGACGGTGAACGCCATGGGGATGAACATCCGCCCTTCGAGGCCCTGCAACGTGTAGATCGGAATATAGACGGCGATGATGATGCAGACGCCAAACACGATGGGGCGGCCCACCTCGAAGGCAGCACGGCGGATGATCGTCCGTCGCTCGTCCGTCGTCGTTCGCCCCGCGTGGCCGAGTTGTCGCACGAAGTTCTCGACCATCACCACCGACGCATCGACGATCAGGCCGAAGTCGAGCGCACCAAGGCTCATCAGATTCGCGGAGTAGCCGTAGTGCTTCATGAACACGAACGCGAACAGCAGCGCGAGCGGGATGACGGACGCCGTGATGAGCGACGCGCGCAGGTTGCGGAGGAACACGAAGAGGATCAGCGTGACGAGCAGTCCCCCTTCGAGCAGGTTCCGAAACACCGTGCTGGTGGTGCGGTCGACCACCTCACCCTGGTTGTAGAACGGGCGGATCACGACGCCCGGCGGCAGCAGTGGCGCGATGTCGAGCAGGCGCTTTTCCACGGCCGTCACGACCTCGCGGCCGTTCGCACCCTTGAGCATCACGATCATGCCCGAGAGTGTTTCGCCGGTACCGTCACGTGACACGGCGCCTTCCCGCGGCATCGGCCCGATCTCGACGTGCGCCACATCAGCAATGTGGACCGGCACACCGCCTTTCCTCGTCGCGACGACGACGTTGCCGATGTCCGTCGTGTCGCCCAGCCGGCCAAGCCCGCGCACGGTGAAGCGCTCACCCTGCGATTCGATGTAGCCCGCGCCGAAGTTGCCGTTGTTGGCCGACAGCGCGGACTCGAGATCTTTCAGCGTCAGGTCGTATCCAGCCAGCTTGCTCGGGTCGGCAAGCACGTGAAACTGTTGGACCATGCCGCCCCACGAGTTCACGTCGGCCACGCCCGCCACCGTGCGCAGCATCGGCTTGATCGTGTATTCCTGTAGCGTCTTGAGCGCCATCAACGACTGCGGCTGCGTCGGATCCGTTGCCTCGACGAGATACTGAAACACCTCGCCCATCGGCGTGGCCGGTGGACCGAGTGTGGGCTGTGTGCCGACTGGCAGGCTGGCGACGGCGTCCTGCATCCGCTGCTGCACCTGCGCACGCGCGAAATACGTGTCGACGTCATCGTCGTACGAGATCGTGACGACGGAGATGCCGGCCTTCGAGATGGAGCGCACCCCGGCGGTCCGAGGCAGCCCCATCATCGCCGTTTCCATGGGGTAGCTGACGAGGTTCTCGACTTCGTTCGGCGACAGGCCAGGGGCGAGCGTGATGACCTGCACCTGATTCGGCGTCAGGTCAGGGAAGGCGTCGTAGTTCAGCCCGGACAGCGACCAGCTGCCCGCGGCGATCAGCAGCAGCACCAACGCGACGACCGCGATTCGGAAGCGCAGCGCGGCGGCGATGATTGTTTCGATCATCGGCTCAGCCTCCCGCCATCTTCGAGCGCGCGAACTCCGACTTGATCGCAAATGCGCCGCTCGTGACGACCATCTCTCCAGCACTGAGCCCCCGCACCACCTCGACGCGGCCGCCGGCGCTCGTGCCGACATCGACGTCACGCCGCTCGAACGTCGCACCGCCCTTGCCGTCAGCCCGGGCCACGAACACCACGGCGCGGTTGTCCAGCAGCTGCACGGCATCGCTCGGCAGACTCACCACCTGTCGTGTCTCACCACCTTCGATGAAGGTCGTGGCGAACATCGCGGGGCGAAGTCGTCCGTCCTTGTTCACGACCAGTGCGCGCACGGGCACCGTGCGGCTCGTCGTGTCGAGCGCACCACCGACGCTCTGCACACGCGCCTCGAACGAGTCGGCCGGGAAGGCCGGCACGCTGAAGCGCACGCGTGCCCCTTGACGAAGGGCGCCGATCTGCCGGTCCGACACCGCGATCTCGAGCCAAAGCGTGGCGGGATCGGTGACGGCGACGAGCGGCGCTCCGGCGGCGGCAACGGAGCCGGGTGTCGCATCGCGACTGAGCACGACGCCGCGCAGTGGCGAGCGAAGGATCATCGTCCCTTCCGCCGACGTAGCACCGAGTTGCTCGCGCGCAGTGCGGGCGCGCGACAGTTCTGCCTCGGCCTGCTGCAGGGCACCCTGCGCGACTTCGTCATTCGTCTGTGCGTGCTCGACCTCCTCGCGTGACGCCGCCTTGACGACGAGCAGTCGCTCGGCGCGCTCGCGCGCTGCGCGTGCGAACGCTGCGGAGGCGCGCGCCGCGTTGAGCCCCGCAGTTGCCTTGCTGAAATCAGCGCGGGCGTCCGTGGCGGCGCCGCTCTGCAACGTGACGAGGCTTTGGCCAGCGGCGACGCGGTCACCTGGCCGGACCTGCACCGACACCACACGCCCTTCCGCCGGCGCGCCGAGGTACGCCGTGTGGTCCTCGTTCGGCACGAGCTGACCGGGAAGTTCCAACACAGTGCGTGCTGACGCTGCCACCGCGGCTGACCACTCCACCCCGCCGTGTTGCACCTGCGCGCTCGTCATGCTGACCGTCGCCCGGGCCGATGCGGCCTGCGCGGTGTCCGTCGGCGCTTCCTTCGCGGCACCGTCGTCGGACTTCGCGCATCCGATGCCCGATGCCGTAATCAGGGCGGCGAACAGGAGGTGGTGCTTGTGATGCGCGGCAGTGCCGGGCGCTCGGAAAGTCACGTTTCGCCTCATGGGCGTTCTCCGGTGGGGCGGGTGTGTGATGGCGCAGTGGCTGGTGTCGCGCCGGATTGATCTGCGCGCTTCGAGCGAGCGGGATCGTCGGGCGGCGCGCCGAGTGTCGCATCGCCGATGGCTGCGCGCAACGCGAGGTGACTCTCGCGCTCGGCGAAGAGCAGCCTGTACCATGTTTGCTGCGCGTCGGCCAGCGTTCGCGATGCGTCGAGCACCTGGAGGAGGTTGATCGCTCCTTCCTGATAGGCCGCGAGAGCGATGCGTTGCGACTCTTCGGCGCGCGAGAGCATGGAACCGCGCAGGCGCGTCGCTTGTGCGGACAGCGCCTGCGCGGTGGCGTACGCCGCCTGCACGTCAGATGCCGCGCGGCGTTCCGTCCACGCCAGCTCCGCCGTCGCGGCGCGCTGCATGGCCGTGGCCTGCTCCACGGCGCCGCGATTGCGGTCGAGGAGGGGAAACGGCAGCGTGAATCCAGCAATCATCGAGGTGATGCCGGCCGTCCGCTTGCTGCCAAAGGTCGCCCCCACCTGGCGAAGCGAGAGCGTACGCTGATATGCCGCGTCGGCGTCGGCGGCTGCAACGCGCTCCCGTGCGGCGAGAATGTCGGGTCTCGCGGCCCGCGCCGTGGCCATGAGGGATGCCAGTGACGTCGCGGGCGATGGCATCGTGCCGACCCGCATCGTTGAGTCGTCATCGATGCGCACACGCACCGAGTCGGTGACTGCGGTCGGATCGCCGAGGAACGGGATCAGCATGGCGCGCGCGGTCGTGAGTTCCGTCCCCGCGAGTGCAAGCGTCGCATCAACACGATCCTCCTCGACCTGTGTGCGAATGAGATCCGCCTCGGCAGTCTTGCCTTCGCGGACGCGCGCGGTGTTGTAGGCGATCAGGTCGGTTACGCGCGCGCGCACGTCGAGCAGGCCATCGACCGTCACCTGCGCCGCGGCCACACGGTAGAACGCGCGCGCCGCGTCGAGCGCAATCGTCTGCCGCGCACGCGAGAGGTCAGCGGTGGCCGCGTTGATCCGCGCATCCGCGCCTCGCACGGCGGGTCGGCGCTGGTACAGGAATTCGAGCGGCATCGTGGCGTACGCCTGTGTCTCGCGTTCGAGTTCAGGGCGCGCGGCCTGAAATGGGAACGGCGCGCTCTCCGTCCAGTACGTGAGGACCGGGTTGGGCAGAGTGCCGGCGGTGCGGCGGCTTCCGCGTGCGGCCGCGACTTGCGCGAGCGCAACATCGAGCAAGGGGTGCTGCCGAGCGGCCGACGACAGCACCGCGTCGAGCGTCAGCGCCGGTGGCGATTGCGGCGCGGCGACGCCTGTGACGAGCAGCGTCGCGAGGACGCCGTAAGTGACGCTATGGCGCGGGAGCGCGCGACGCGCGGCGGGCCGCCCCGTGAAGAAGGCGTGCAGGGTCATTCGGGCGATGTTATGGATGAAACACCACGGGACGCAGGAGCAATGCACCCATGTCACCGGTGAGGGAGGCGTGCGCGAGCAGGGCTCGGCTGCGCCAACGGATGTCAGGCGAATCTCTTCGGGCCGCGGCGCAGGCTGCGCGGAGCCCGAAGGGTCAGGCGCGCGGTGGTGCCCGCGCGTCGTCTGGCGATGTCGGCCAGAATCGCGGTGGCGGCCAGTCGCTCCGTCGAGCCTCGATGGTGCGACTGCTCACCAGGTCGACGCGGTCAATCGTGGTGGGAGCTACCGGCGTAGCAAGCGACGGCACGCCGCTCGCGATGGCGCGCCTGGCACTGCTGAGCGCAGCGTGCAGGGCATCGTGGTCGCGCGCCTCGAGCATGGGAGCGCCGTGCTCGCCTGACTTGGACTCGGCCGTCACGTCGTTCGCCGTCCGAACGGGCCGCGCCAACTGAGCGAACTCAGCCGCGTGAGCTATCCCATGCATGACGCTTACGACTGGTCCGCCAAACGCCGATACCAGCGCGAGCAGGCTGAGCAGTTGGCGAGAGAGGCGTCGGAGCATCGAGGGGCCGGAGGTGCTGGGCACGGGCTGTGAGCGCGCGAGTCGGCTCGGATCAGAGTATCTGCCCTTCATACTACTGACTTGAGCCTGGACGTGAGGTGGTCGGAAGTGGTCGCTTAATCGCCAACAGAGTCAGCTGCGCGTGCGTTATCATCAGTCGCCCTGATACATCACTCGTCGCACACTCCTCCCGAGCCCCGCATGCGAACCCGCCTCAGGCATGTCCTGTTCCTCGGCTGTGCCCTGCTCGTCGCGCTTCCGCTGCTGGCGCACGACATGTTCCTGCGTCTGGACGACTATTTCGTCGCGCCGAATGCCGCCGTCACGGCACGGCTTTTCAATGGAACGTTCGTGCTGTCGTCGAACTCGATCACGCCGGATCGCTTGGCCGACATCGCGATGGTGTCACCGTCGGGTCGCACCAAGGTCGATGTCGCGCAGTGGAGTGTGGCGGGTGACACGAGCGTGCTGTCGCTGCGCACGGGTGCGGCGGGAACATATGTGCTGGGGGTCTCGACGAAGCCGCGCGTGCTCGAGATGTCGGGCACGGAGTTCAACGCCTACCTGCGCTCGGACGGCATCCCGGACGAACTGGCCGCGCGTCGCGCGCAGAAGCGACTTGATGAGCGCGCGAAGGAGCGCTACCAGAAGCACGTCAAGGCACTCGTGCAGGTCGGGACCACGCCCAGCAGTGCCTTCAACAGCGTCCTTGGATATCCCGCCGAGCTGGTGCCGATGACGAACCCGTACGAGATGAAGATCGGGTCGGTGCTGTCAGTGCGCGTGCTGGTGGACGGCAAGCCGGTGGCGAACCAGTTCGTGCAGTACGGCGGGCTGACCACGTCCGGCGGGCGCGTAGCGCAGCGGAACATCCGCAGCGACGCGGCTGGGCTGGTGCGCATCCCGCTCGACCGCACTGGCCCGTACTACGTGAAGTTCATCTCGATGGTGCGCCTGACCGGCGACGCCGAGGCGAATCATGCATCGAAGTGGGGTTCGCTGACGTTCGCGGTGAAGTGAGCTGGCGCATCCGGTCCCGCTTGGGCGTCATCGTGCTGGCGCTTGGATGCATGTCATCCGAGCTGCTGGCGCACGGCGTCGCGGCGGGGGATAAGGGATTCATCCAGCAGACCAGTGGCCGGCTGCTGATCCCCTTCGTCTACCTTGGCGCAAAGCACATGGTGACGGGATATGACCATCTGCTGTTCCTGCTGGGCGTCGTTTTCTTCCTCTATCACCTGAAGGACGTGGCGTTGTATGTGACGCTGTTCGCCCTCGGGCATTCGACGACGCTGCTGCTGGGCGTGCTGATGCACGTGAGCGTCAATGCGTACCTGATTGACGCGATCATCGGGCTCTCGGTGGTCTACAAGGCACTCGACAACCTCGGTGCGTTCCCCGCGTGGTTCGGCATCACACCCGATGCGCGGGCGGCGACGCTGATCTTCGGGTTCTTTCACGGCTTTGGTCTTGCCACGAAGATCCTCGACTTCCACATGTCGTCGGACGGCCTGGTGCCGAACCTGGTGGCGTTCAACGTCGGCGTCGAGATCGGCCAGGTGCTGGCATTGAGTGCGATCCTCATCCTCATGAACCACTGGCGGCGTACGCAGAGCTTTCGCACCCTGGCGTACGGTGCGAACGTGGCCATCATGACGGCAGGGTTCATCCTTGTCGGCTTTCAACTCGCCGGCTTCTTCATCATGCGACCCACAACATGACCGCATCGCCCTCGACTCCGGTGGCGCCGTCCAGTGCGTCGCTGCTCCGCTCGACCCTCCTCGCCGTGGCGGTGGCGGCGGTGCTGCTTATCACCTGCGTGTTGCCGGCGGAGTACGGCAAGGACCCAACAGGCATTGGTCGGATGCTCGGCCTGACGCAGATGGGCGAGGTCAAGCTCGCGCTGGCGGAGGAGGCCGCGAGCAACGCCGCGGCAGAGGCGTCCGCCGATTCGGTGATTGCGGCGGCGGAAGCGGGTCGCGGATCACCGGCTGATGCGGCGTCCGTGCCTGCGGCGGCCGGGACGTTGGCCGTCCGCACCGACACCACACGCGTGACGCTGCCGCCGAACAAGGGTGGCGAGATCAAGCTCGTGATGCCGGCCGGGACGAAGACCGGCTACCGATGGACCGTCACCGGGGGCGTGGTGAATTTCGACATGCACGGTGATTCCACAAATGCGCCGAAGAACTGGTTCGTGAGCTACAAGAAGGGGCAGGCTGCAGCCGCTGATTCCGGCGATCTGGCCGCTCGGTTCAACGGAAACCATGGGTGGTACTGGCGCAATCGCGGCACGAGTGATGTGCTGATCACGCTCATCACCACTGGCACCTACGCGCGCATCGACGAGCATCTGTAGCGCTGCGGCGCTGCGGCGGTGCTGCTGGGCGATGGTCACCGCCTGATCGCGTGCTGCAGTCGACGCGCGACGGCGACGGGTCACGACGTACCACGACGAGTATCGCCGCCGGCGCCGCCGTTGCGCTGATCGCGAGGCTCATCCGTGCCGTCCGCACGCTCGGTCACCTTGCCGCTCGTCGGCCCCGACTGGTACGCGTTGGCTCGCACGCGGCCTGACCGGCGTCGGAGCGGCGGCAGGACGGCAGCGGAGTGCTGGGTACGTTTCACAGGGCGCGCGCGTTCTTTCGGCTTGAAGCGGCTCCGGCGGACAACCGAGCCGTGATGTCGCCGGACCGACGCGCGCGTCAGCGCATCAGGGCCCGCTCGACGCGCCGCGGCCGAGCAGGATCATTCCGGAGCCGACGAGACAGAGCACGGCGCCGAGGACGTCGGTACGATCCGGCCGCACGCCCTCCACGCTCCACAGCCACGCGAGCGACGTGATGATGTAGACGCCGCCATACGCGGCGTACGCGCGGCCGGCGAACGCGCTGCCCACGCGCGTGAGCGCCCATGCGAAGAGTGTCAGCAACAAGACACCCGCGACGGCGCTCCAGGCGCTGCGGCCCTGACGCAGCCAGATCCAGAAGCAAAAGCAGCCGCCGATCTCCGCCAGTGCTGCGACGACGTACACCAGCAGCGTGCGGGTCATGCGTGCACGCGCCGGGTCGGTCGCGTGCGGTGCGTCCTGCCCTGCGCGGCCAACTGCACGAGGGGCACACAGTCAGGCCCCGGCCCGCCGACACATTCGGCGTCACACCGGTGCACGAACGCCGCGATGTCGCGTTCGAGCGCGCGCAGCTCCGTCATCTTCGCGCGCACCTGCGTGAGATGCGCCTGCGCGATGTCGCGTGCATCGGTGCAGTTGCGCCGCGAATCACCGAAGAGGCTCACGAGCTCGCGCACCTGTTCGAGCGGGAAGCCGAACTCGCGACAGCGCCGGATGAACTGCAGCCGTTCGACGTCCGGCGTGCCATACCGGCGCTGGCCGCCGGCCTGACGCGCGGCATGCGGCAGCAGGCCGACCTCCTCGTAGTAGCGGATGGTGGGCGTGTTGGTGCCGGTGCGCTCGGCCAGCTCGCCGATTCGCAGCGCGTCGCGCTCCGCGGACGATGCCATCTGGTCTCTCTCCGCCGTGATGGCTGCTGCCGACGGGCGTGGTGGGGGGCTTGAACTTCAAGTAACTTGAAGATGTACGCTTCCCGTCGTACGACGCAATACATGGGGTGCACCCCGCACCACCGTGTGGCTCGCGTCCGACGGGAGAGCGCCAGATGACAGCACCGATAGCCTGTACGCTCGATGACACCGCGGCGAGGATTCGCGCGCTCACCATCGCGGCGATGAACGCCGAGGGGCTGCGCGACGTCGAGCGCGCGGGACGAACGCTCACGCTGACATTCGCGCCGGCGATGCGCGAGCGCGTCGATACGCTGGTGTTGCTGGAGCGGGAATGCTGCGCGTTCCTGCACTTCACGGTCGAGGCGCGTGTCGACGCGACGCGACTGGCGATTCTCGCGCCAGACGTGCCGCCGGCGGCGATGGACGCGCTGTTCGCGCCGTTCCTCGTTGGTGCGCCGGGTGAGCCGGTCGATGCGACCGGTGCTGCGTCCTGCGCGGTCGACTGTGACTGCAGCACGGCGACGCGCGACACGCGCTGCGCCGCTGAGCCGCACGAGAGTCGACATGGGGCTGATAGCCCTGATGTTTCGGGAGCCGACCGGCGGGGCTGGGCGGGTCGATTGCCAAGCACCGCGGCCGGCAGCGCGGCGGCGGTCGCGCTGGCGTGCGGCGTGTGCTGTGTCGTGCCGTTGGCCATCCCGGCGATTGCGTTGACCAGTGTCGGCGGAGCTGTCGCGCTATTTGCTGGCGCGTATCGCTGGATGACGTACGCCGCGGTCGCGCTCACGCTCGCCGGCTGGCTCTACGTCGCGGTGCAGAGCGTCCGCACGGGAAAGCGGCCCTCGCGGGCGACATGGCGTTCCATGATGGTCGCGACGCTCTTCGTCGGACTGGCGATGAGCTGGCCGACGATTGAGCGCGAAGTGCGACGCTGCTCCGCGCTGTGGTGCTTCCTGCCGTCGACGCAGCACCGCCGCCAGGCCCGCCCACTCCCGCCGCGGAATGAACTCGCGTACGCGGGACGCGCGACATAGCGCAACGCCCGGCATTCAAGAGAGCAACTGCTCCAGTGCCGTTGACAGAAGTGCGCTTCAAGCGGCGGCTCAACGGCCAGGTGTAACATCGGCCACCTGCGATGGAGGTCGGTCAGCGCCGGCGCAGGATCACGAACGCGAATCGTTGCTCCGCGCCGCTCGGCGTGTGATGCGAGTCGACAAACCCCCGTTCCAGGGTGAAGCCGTCTGCGAAGGTCGCTGCGAGTTCTTCGGGGGTGTAGCGGGCGACCTCAAGTCCACTGCACCGCTGCGGACCGTCCGCCGCAAAGGTGGCGATGATCAGCGCACCACCAGGCCGCACGGCGCGTGCGGCGGCGGTCACGTAGCGTGCGCGATCTTCGGCATCGGTCAGAAAGTGGAAGACGGCGCGGTCATGCCAGAAGTCGTACGCGGCGAGCGGCAGCTCGACGGTCGTGATGTCGGCCGGGATCCACGTGACGTTGCACGATTGCTCCGCGAGACGGGCCTGCGCGCGCGCGAGCGCCGCGCTCGAAATGTCGAGGACCGTCACGTGCCCGACACCATGCGCGAGCAGGGAGTCCACCAGCAAGGAATCGCCGCCACCGACATCCACGACGTCGCTCGTCGCTGTCAATCCCGCCTCTGCGAGAAGGGCCATGGAGCGCGTGGGGGCCGGCTCGAACCAGCTCACGGTGTCAGACGGTTTGGTCTGGTAGACGGTGTCCCAGTGTGTCGTGCGGTGCATGGCAGGAGGGCGGGTGAGGCTGGCGCGCGACGCCGTTGGGCGCCAGAAACGGTTCTGGGTCGAGGCCGAAAGATCGCCTGTGAGGCCGGATGTTTGACACGTCCCGTGGCGACGTTGCTGGCACCGTTGTGTCCCCGAACGCGTCCCTGCGGGCCAGCGCCCCCCCCCGAATTGGCGTGGCAGTACCACGGTGCCGGAGTGCGGGTGACAATAGGCGGAGCGCACGGGCTGGAATGTGCGACCTGATTTGTGCGCAGCTTGAAAGCTAGAACGGGTGTGTGTCACCCTCTGTCGAACCGCATCCATGGCGGATATCGCGGGACGCGCTCGCGGTTCGAGCCATCGTTCCGGGGGCAGGCACGTCAGAGATCCATTGGTGTCGGGGTCGCCACGAGGATCGCCGTCACCAGCAGCACGCCGACGCCGACGACAAGCTCAACAGTGGCAGCTCGCCGGAGGTGCTGCGGGCCCTGCGCGGTAGCGCTGAGCGACGGCGTGCCCCGCTTCCAGTTGTACAGGCCAATGCCCGCCGTGATGGCAAGCAATGCCAGCTTGAGTAGCAGGACCTGGCCGTACCGCGTCTGCCAGAGGGCAGGAAGCGCGGCCACGTGAATCCATGCCGCGAAGCTGCCTGTGAGGGCGGTCAGAGCGGCAGAGTGAGCGCCACCGGCGAGAATGCCGTCACGAGCGTTGCGACGTGGCGACTGCGGCCCGTTGTATCTCCGCTTCCCGCTGTCGGCAGGCCGACGATCACCAGGATGAGCAGGCTGCCGAGCCAGCCGGCCGCACCGAGCACGTGCAGCGCGTCCGCGAGAATCGCGAGCCAACGCCGGTTCGGCATGGCGGCAGCGTGGCCGGACATCGCCATCGCGACTGCGAGGGCGCAGCATGCGGCGACGGCAACTCGCCAATCGAGGCGTCGGCCGCGGCGCGCTCCGATGAATGCGACCATGGCGACCATGATCGCCCCCGCTTCGAGGAGCCACGCGCGTCCCCACTCGGTCGCCGTGATCATCGTGACCAGCATCGCACGATCCGCCGTCACGCTCTCCATGCCCATGGCGTACGACTGCGCGACCAATCGCAGCATCACGGTCACGCCAAGCGCCAGCGCGGCGACGAAGCCAATACGTGCGGACTTTCCGCGCGCAGCATCCACCACTTCTTGTGGAAGCTCAGTCCGGATCCGGCTCAGAACCGCCGTCCCGAAGACCGTAGCGCCGATCACGACGAGCAGCGCGGCGTACTGCAGGAATCGGATCGTGACGTAGCCCGGCGCCTCGACGCCGAAGGGTTCGGTCACCTCGAGCGCGGCGCAGGTCGCACTGAGCGCCCCCGCAGCACGGGTCGGACGCGCACGTTACTTCGGTGCCGCGGCATCGACTGTGAACGTAAGGGTGCCGCGCATCGGATGCCCGTCCGCCCCCGCCGCCTGCCACGTCACCACGTATGTACCGTCGCCCATCGGCGTCTTGAGTGCCGCAACGAGCGTCTTGTTGTCCGCACTGTCGGAAGTGACGGCACCCATCGTGACGGTGTGCGTGCCCGCGTGCACCACGGAAATGCGGCTCATCGCGGGTTCGAGCCGCTCCTGAAAGGTGAGGCGCACCACGGCAGGCGCGGCCTTGATGCGGCTGTTCGCGGCAGGCAGTGACGCGAGCAGTCGCGGGTGCGCGAGGGCGAACAGCGGAGCCGCGATGGCGACAGACAGGAGCACAGCGCGCGTGAGCAGGGAAGAGCGTGTCATCGGAAAGGGGCTGGAGTGAAATGCGATGGTGCGACGACGGAACGCCGACCGTGCCTGGGCTTTGCACTAAAAATGGGCTGCACGCTCGTCGCGTGCGCGCTACGCGACGATGCCATCCCGTCGCAATTCGTCCGGCGTCGCCGCTTGCGCGACAGTACCAGGTGGGTCGGCGTACCAGCCCGGATCGGTCTGGCCGGTGACTCGCTCGCGCACCTTGATCATGGTGAACATGCCGCCCATGTCGATGTGACCCTTGGGTCCGCGTGCGCCAAGCATCGGGATTGAGTTCTTCGGCACGGACATACCCATCGCGCCCATGTCTCCCATGCCAGTCTGACCCATGGTCATGTACTGGGGCAGGACGGAGGCCGTGGCCGCATCGATCTTCGTCTCATCGACGCCGATCAGGTTCACGCCACTGTGCCCCATCTGCGTCATCGTGTGATGCGTCATGTGGCAATGCACCGCCCAATCGCCGGGATTCGTAGCGGTGAACTCCACCGTGCGTGTCGTACCGACCGGCACGAGCGTGGTGACTTCCGAGCTCTGCGCGGCAACAGGCAGAGGTTCGCCGCCCATCGCCGTCACGCGCCACTGCAGTCCATGCACGTGGATGGGATGGTGACTCATCGCACTGAGATTCCCCAGCCGGATCCGCACCTCGTCACCCAGCTGCGCGACGAGCGGTGCCGTGCCGGGAAACGCCTTGCTGTTGAACGTGAGCACGTTGAAGTCGGTCATTTCGTTCGGGTCCGGACGCGACGTGCCGAGCTTCACGCGCCATTCGCTGCTGAGCAGGACGAAGTCCTTGTCTGGCCGTCGACGCGCGCCGCGTTCGTGGATCACGAACATTCCCATCATGCCGAGTGCCTGCTGGGTCATCTCGTCGTAATGCGGGTGATACATGAACGTGCCGTGCTGGACGAGATCGAACTCGTAGCGGAAGGTTTCGCCAGTCGGGATGGGTGCTTGGCTGACGCCGGACACGCCATCCATGCCGGAGGGCAGGATGATGCCGTGCCAATGCACGCTCGTCGGCTCGGGCAGGCGATTCGTGACGTAGATGCGCACGCGGTCGCCCTCCACCGCCTCAATCGTGGGACCGATGGTGCGCCCGTTGTAGCCCCAGCATGAGGCGGCCAGGCCTGGCGCAAACTCGTGGTCGACCGGGCCGGCGATCAGGTGAAACACCTTGACGTTGTCGACGATGCGAAACGGAAGCGTGACCCCGTTCGGCGTGATGACCGGCGCGTAGTCGCGATGTGGCTGCCCTGGCGTGAACGCGCGGCGCCGTCGTAGCGCCCGTCCCGCAGTCGGCGCCGGGGCAGGCGCGGCGGCCGGGGGCATCACCATGCCAACGTGCTGTGCCTGGACGAGCGATGCCGCGGCGGCACCTGCCGTCAGCGCAGTGAGGCCCTGCCCGAGCAGTGCGCGTCGGGAGATGGGTGAATCGGTCATGAAGTCCTCGGCTCAGCGTGGTGGGGCCGCTCGCCCGGTACTGTCGGGCCGCGCGGTCAGGTCGGCACGTTCCTCGGTGCTCAGTGGGGCCAGCGAGCCGCCCACCGCACGCTCGAGCGACGCGCGCGCGTTCCAGTAGTCGCGCAGCGACGCGATGTAGGCGCTGCCGGCATCGATTTCCGCCTGCCTGACCATCAGCACCGTGAAGACGCTGTGCTCCATCGCGTTGGCGAACTTCTGCGATTCGACCACGGCCTGATGCCGGAGGGGCAGTACGACGCGACGGAGGTGTTCTTCGCGGGCCTGAGCGGACACGAGCCTCGCCGTCAGGTGACGTACTTCACCGACGATGTCCTGCACAAGTGCATCGTGTTGCGCGAGCGCCTGCCGCAGCAGCGCCCGATTGCGTGAGATCCGGCCCTGCCCATGATCAAACAGCGGCACGGGCACCGAGATCGAGCCGCCCACGAACGTGCCATCCGGATCGCGCTCGTACGTCGCGCCAAGTGAGCCGTCGGGCAACAGGGCGAAGGCCCGTGCGAGGCCGAGCCGCTGCGCTGCGGCGTTCGCGTCGCTTCGGGTGGCGCGCAGGTCGAGTCGCCGGCCCATCGCCGTCTCGATCAGGCTGGTAATGTCACGGCTTGAATCCGTCGGAGCGAGGAGTCGCGGCGTCAGAGTCCAGGCCTGATCGCCGCTCACGCCCATCACGCGCTCGAGTTCCGCGCGTGTCGTCCGCACCTCCGCCTCCGCCGTGAACACGTCCAGCCGCGCATCTCCCGCCAGGGCACGTTGCTGCGCCAGGTCGAAGTCGGACAAGTTCCCCGCCGCGTGCAGCGCCTCGCCGGCCGTGGCGCTCGCGTCGAGGGTCGCGCTCACGCCCTGCCACAGTTCCAGCATCTGCTGCGCCGCCTGCGCGTCGACGTACGCGGTCCGGATCTCTGCGGCAAGCTGGACCACCGCTGCGCTCATGCGCGCCCGTGCCGCATTGAATTGCTGCTCGGCGACGCGTCGCCGCAGTGGACGCTGCAGGAAGTCAATGAACGGCAGCGCGACGCCGAATGACGTGATGCCCGTACCGCCACCGCGCGCGAACGCCGCGCCAGCCGTGGCGACCGGATTCGCCAGGAGGCCGGCCTGCACCAGATCCGACCGGGCAAGGCCCAGATCCTCGAAGGAGGCTTGCAGGCGCTTGCTGCGCAGCAGGCCAACCTGCACGGCCGAATCGACGCTGACTTCACCCTTCAGGGTTCGGGCGGCCCACGCCGTCAGCGCGGAGTCGGCGCGCGCTTCATGGATCCAGTCGACCCGCAAGCCGCTGCGTTGCCGAGTATCGCGCTGAACGCTCTCCAGCCCATTCTGCGCCGGAACCGAGGCACACCCGACCACGAACAGCGCGAGCAGGCCCGGCAATATCAACGGTGCGGCCGTACGGCTCCGTCGCACAGATATCGAAACGACCATCAGATCAACGAGGGGCAGAAAGGGAGCAGCAATTTCGGCCGACCGGCGCAATCACGATCAGGCGCACAGCTTTACGCGTCATAAAATAGTATCTTGACGCTGCCGCCGTCAATGCGCCCGCGTCGCTTGACATGCGCAGAACCGCCAGCGAGTTTATGGCGCATAAAACACCTGGTGTCGTGCCGAAGTTCCCCCGTCGCCCTGGAGCGTCCCCGTGTCGAGTCGCCAATTCCTTCGCCATCGCGCACTGGTCCTTGCCCTCGGAGCCGCCGTGCTTGGTACGACCGGCGATAGGCTCGGTGCGCAAGCCCCAGAGGCGGCGGTGCGGGCGGCCGTCGAGCGCTAGAACGTCGCGATGACATCGAAGAATCTCGTCGCTCTGAAGGCGATGCTGGCCGACGACGTCGTGTTGTACGAGCACAGCGTCCGCAACGTCGGCCTGCAGGATGTCTGGGACAATCACCTCCGTCCCGAAGTCGAGGAGTTCGACAACGCCACCGCGACTTTCAGCAACGTGCGCGTCACCGCGGGACCGGACATGGCGCTCGTCACGCGCGAGTACGACATCCGCGCGACAGTCAAGGGTAAATCGATCACGGCCGCCGGCAATGAGACTATGGTGTGGGTGCGTCGCGACTCGACGTGGGTGGTGCGACACATCCACTACTCGCATCCCTGTCCGAGGCCGCAGACTGCCGCGCCGAGATAGCGAAACGGCGCGAAGGCAATCACAGACCGCGCGCGCGAGGAGATCAGCTTGTGCGTCTGAAATACTGGCCGATCCACGTGATCTCCGGCACCCCTTCCGCATACGGAAGCTTTGTACGCCCCTCGGGGTTCACCCACGAATCTTCGAGCGCGTAGCCCACGGATTCAAGCGATTGAGCAAGCGCGCCTCGCTCGATGATTCGGTAAGGGCAGAAACTCACACCGATGTTCTGCAGCGTGATGATCGTTCTGTCGGGAAGCGTTGGCAGCATGTTCACGATGATGTGATCCGGCTTTCGCGGAAGCCCTGTCACCATGTCGTGGAATGACGGCTCCACATACTGAAGTGTGCCCGCAGTAAACAGCACGTCGCATCCACTTGCGTCAGCGAACTCACTCGTGAATCGCAGTTGATTCGCATCGCCACGGGCGGCGCGCGCGCGGCCCACCTCTACGACAGAGGGCGTGTCGCACACGATCCATGGATCAGGTGCCAGATCGGCGACATAGCGACGATACGCGTAAAACGAGACGCCAGCGCTCCCACCGAAATCGAAGAGCGACGCGCCCGGGCGCAGACAGCGACGAAGCCAGTAGAGCACTGGATAGTCCTTCGGCTGCACGCGATCCAGCATGTCATCGTAGAGCGTGGCGGCGCTCGAGTGATCGTATCCCACAGGTGCGGATCGCGGCGCAGCCTGGAGCGCCGTGGAAAAGCTCGGGTATACGCCGGACCAGCAACCTGCCCCATGTGCTGTACGGAACCGCCGCTGATATCGCAGACGCAGCAGGGAATTCAACGGCGCAATCGCATCCAACCTTGCAGCAGCAGACGAGAAGCTCATAACGCTCTCCGCGCGAACGTGAAGCCGTCAGACGCTGGTCACCACGCTGCGATGACCGATACCGCGTGCCTGGATTCCTGCACATCGATTCACGAACGTCGAGGCAAGCGAACCCATCCGGCTTTACGGTGCCTAAACTATTGAGCCCTTTACGCCGCGTCAAGCGTGCGGAGGATTGCTCCTACACGCGACCGGTCGTCACGCCCCCTTGGCTGCTCGAGACGACCAGTGAATCGCTCGGATGCGCCACGTGCCGCTCGTGCGTGACAGGATCATGAGCTCGGCGCCGACCGAATTGATGGCGCGAGTGCGAAACGTGCCCTTCGTCACGCTGGTGCTCGAGATCCATGCAACATTGCCGTCGGTGACGACACGGAGTGCGCTCCGCGTCGACGGCACGGCCCGCGCGAACTCGATGTCGCCGGACAGGTGATGGCTCTCGTAGTCGGCTCGAGACTCGACGCCACCACTCTCCTGGATGATGGCGTCGGGAGCCAGCAACCGGAGCGCTGCCGCGCCGTCGCCGGCGGCAAGGGCGGCATGGAAGGCCGCGACCACCTGAGCCACGTCTGCGGAATCACTGACGGCCAGGGCGGTTGAGCTCGCGACAACCGTGGCGATCATACCGAGGCGCGGCGCCGTTGCTGACGCGCGGGGCATGCCCTCAGCAGTGGGATGGGCGGACGAAGCGCTGAGCGCCGCGAGAATGCCGAGGAGGGCGAGCATTGAAAACTCGTGCGAGATGGTTGAACGGCAGGGGGTGATCCGGATGTAGCAGCTTTGTGTCGCGAGCCTGATGTCACGTTGACCGCTCCGACGGTGTTCAGGGCGCGAGGCGGCGCTCGTGCGGGCAAATCGTATCCTGCCCATCCGGGCGCTCCGCAAGGCAGAACAGGTGCTCGTACGCCCACTCATGTTGATGGGTGCAGTGCTTGCTCGCGTCGGTCATGGGATGGGCGACTGCCATCCCCGACGACCAGGCAAGCATCAACCCGACACTGGCCGCAAAGATGGATCGCCACGTCACATGCGTCACAATCGGCGCGTCGTTGCCGAGCAGTCGGTGAATGCGGCGGTCCAGCATCACGTCGCGCTGAAATCCGACGACGCTGCGCCCGTTGTCGGGGAGGTCGGACTGTGCCTGTCGCCCGTCGAGTGAAGGCCACTGTGCGAGCCGCAGGATCGCTGACGCCAGCACGACCGGGTCGCCTCGCGCTGCAAAATTATCGGCCGCAATCTCGGCATCGTCGGCGACGTCCCGTGCGAGGCGGCGTAACGCGGGGAGCCAGAACAACAGGCAGCCGAGCGCGCGCAACAGTGTCAGTCGCGCAGGGTCACGACGAAGCACGTGCGCATACTCGTGCAGCAGGACCGCGGCGAGTTGCCGCTCCGTCAGCGCCGATTGAAGTTGCGTATCGACGTAGATGACGGGGCTTAGCCAGCCAGTCGTGAATGCAGGATTCGGCAGCCCGCTCGCCAGTCGGAGCACGTCAACCGGGATGCCGCTCGCTTCACTGGCCGACCAGACGGTGTCGTCAGGCGTCGCCGGTCGCGACTCGAGCACCCGCAGCGTTCGCCGAACGCGGTACCATGCTCGCGTGCGGTCGGCCACGGCGTAAGTAATCCCAGCCAGCAGCAAGATGTGAAATGCCGTATGCACCGGCGCCAGCAACTCGTGCAGCGCAACGAGGCACACGATCCAAATGTGCTCGTAGCCCGCGAACGCGGAGGTCAGTCGTGTGGTCAGGTGGTGCCCTAGCACCGGACTGATCGCGACGAGTGTGAGGATGCCGGTCACGACCAGCACGCGACGCCGATGTCGCGCCTCATGACCTTCCACGGTCCGGCGGAGGAACTCGCGGCGCATGACGGGGGGCGTCACAGTATTCGGCTCGGCGTGGCCGTCAGGGCGCCAAGCGCTGCTGTATGAGGCGCGCGAGCTCTTCGAGTTGCGCGGGATCGCGCGACGCGAGGACGTCGACGAACGACGCAGCCACGGCATCAGGATCGAATGACAGGATCCCTTCCACGACGCGTCGGCTGGCATGCGCCATGAACGCCTGCTCGCTCATCAACGCCTCGAAGTGCAACAGCCCATCCTGTGACTTGCGAATGAGCATGCGCTTGGTCACGAGCTTGTTGAGTACGGTGACCACCGTCAGCAGCGCGACGGCGTGCGTGCGTGCAACCTCCTCATGCACGATCCGAGCGCTGACCGGACGCGCGAGCGCCCACACGGCGCGCATCACGCGCGCCTCGAGATCGCCAAGCACCTTCGCAAGCCCTGCCGCGGAGAGACGGACCGTGTCCTGCAACTGTGGAGTCACGGGTACACGAGCTGCGGGTGATCCTGCCGAGCCGCCGGTTCCGGCGCTGGGGGACTTGCGTTTCACCACGGAGGGACCTCGAGAGTTCGGCGCGGGAAGGAACGCGATCCTTTATGATGCATAAATGCCCGGCACTTCTCAAGAGCGTGCCGAGGAAGCGCTGAACCGGCGCGTCCACAGACCGGCGCGCCCGCCGCGGAGGAGATCGATGGACGAACATGCGATGCACGGGCATTCAATGCCCGCCGACACGCCGATGGGGCATGGCATGTCTCACTCGCCACCCAGCGGAACGCCCGAGCCGCACGGTGGCCACGACGCCATGGCGAGCGGGCACAGTCGGCATGCCGGTCACTCCGTGGCGATGTTCCGGGACAAGTTCTGGATCTCGCTCGTGCTGACGATTCCGACGCTGGTGTGGGGCCACATGCTGCAGAGCGCGCTGCACTACACGGCGCCGGCGTTCCCCGGCGTCACGTACGTCCCGGCGCTGTTCGGCTCGGCGGTGTTCGCCTATGGGGGCCTTCCGTTTCTCCGAGGCGCGCTACAGGAAGTCCGCGACCGCCTGCCTGGGATGATGGTCTTGATCGCCCTCGCGATCAGTGTGGCCTTCGCATTCAGCGCGGCAGTGCTGTTCGGATTTCCCGGTATGCCGCTATGGGAAGAGTTGGCATCCCTCGTGACGATCATGCTGTTGGGCCACTGGCTCGAAATGCGCTCGATCAATCAGGCGCAGGGCGCGTTGGGCGAGCTCGCGAAATTGCTGCCCGACATGGCGACGCGCGTGACGGGGCAGGGCCCCTCCGAGACGCTCGAGGATGTGCCGGTCACGGTGCTGCTCGATGCGGACATGCTGCTGGTCCGCCCTGGGGCAGCGATTCCTGCCGATGGCGTGGTGCGCGCCGGCGAAAGCGCCGTGAACGAGGCACTCGTGACGGGCGAATCGGCCCCGGTCGGGAAGACGGTCGGGGCGAAGGTGCTGGCGGGCACGGTCAACGGCTCCGGGTCGCTGCGAATCGAGGTCACTGGGACCGGGACCCGCACCGCGCTCGCGGGGATCATGCGGCTGGTGGAGCAGGCGCAGAACTCGAAGTCGCGCGCACAGGCACTGGCGGATCGCGCCGCATTCTGGTTGACCTGGGTCGCGCTGGGATGCGGCCTAATGACGTTCGTGGTCTGGATCAGCCTCGGTGCCGGGCCGGCCATGGCGGTGGAGCGATTGGTCTCGGTGCTCGTGATCGCGTGCCCGCACGCCCTCGGCCTCGCCGTGCCGCTGGTGCTTGCGATCTCGACCACGCTCGGCGCGCGGAATGGGCTGTTGGTGCGTGATCGCGTCGGATTCGAGGACGCGAGGAATCTCACGACCGTAGTCTTCGACAAGACCGGCACGCTCACGCTCGGCGCGCACCGCGTGGTCGCGACGCAGGTGCTCGATGGCATGACTGAGGCAGATGCGCTGCGCCTCGCCGCAAGCGTCGAGCGCGACGCCGAGCACCCCGTCGCACGTGCCATCGTCCAGAGTGCGGTTGATGCAAAGCTCGACGTGCCGGTGGCGACGACCTTCATGGCCATCCCTGGGCACGGTGTCAGCGCGACTGTGGAAGGTCGTGCACTCTCGGTCGGCGGGCCGAACCTGCTGGCACAGCTGAAGGTCCAGCCGTCTCAGGCCCTCTCGGCGTTCGAGCGTGATGCAGCCGCGAAGGGCCAGGGCGTGATCTACCTGGTCGAAGGTGGTCAGGCGCGCGCGGCCTTCGCGGTCGCGGACGCGGTCCGGCCTGAGTCGGCTGCCGCGGTGATGGCGCTGCAGAAGGCGGGCATCGACGTGGTGATGATGACTGGCGACTCGAAGGCGGTGGCCGACGCCGTCGCGAAGACACTCGGCATCACGACCGTGTTGTCGCAGGTGCTGCCACAGGACAAGGCGTCGAAGATCGAAGCGCTGCAGAAGGCCGGAACGCGCGTCGCGATGGTGGGCGACGGCGTGAACGATGCGCCAGCGCTGGTAACGGCTGACGTCGGTGTCGCGATTGGTGCCGGCACCGACGTCGCGGTCGAGGCGGGCGACGTGGTGCTGGTGCGCAGTGATCCACGCGATGTGGCGCGTATCATCACGCTCTCACGCGCCAGCTATCGGAAGATGGTACAGAATCTGTGGTGGGCCGCAGGATACAACGTCGTCGCGATTCCGCTTGCGGCTGGGGTATTCGCGCGGTGGGGACTCACGCTGACGCCGGCGATGGCGGCTGGGTCTGATGTCACTCTCCACGATCATCGTGGCCGCGAACGCGCAACTCCTGCGGCGCGCGAAGTTGTAGCGTGGCACCGCAGGTTTCTCGACAGTGGCGCTCGCCTGGTGTGGTAGCTGCGCGGCACCCGGAAGCCGTCCGGGCGGATGCGTCTGCGACTGGCGCAAGGCTTGCCACCAGACACACTCGAACAGCGGCCACCGGGTAACAGCGTCGCGCAATCGTCACTCAACAATGCACAGGACGTAAAGAGTGAATTCCACTAGTCCGTACCGGCGCTTCGCTGGCATGATCGCAGTCTCAACCGTGGTCATGTTCGGTTTGATGTACCTGAATACCTATGCGCTGGATCATGTGTTCTTCAGCCAGACGCGCGCCTGGATGGCCCTGGTGATGGGCGCGACGATGGCGGTGATCATGCTGGTGTTCATGCGCGGCATGTACAACGATAGCCGACTGAACGCCTGGATCTTCGGCGGCAGCGCCGTGGTGTTCGCCGTCGCGCTCTGGCTTGTGCGCAGCCAGGCGACCGTGGGCGACGTGTCGTGGATGAGGGCGATGATCCCACATCACTCGATTGCTATCCTGACGAGCGAGCGCGCGCACATTTCCGATCCTCGCGTGCGGAAGCTGGCCGATGGAATCATCGAGGCACAGGTGCGCGAGATCGGCGAGATGAAGGCGCTGATCCGTGATCTCGACCGATAAAGCTGTTTACCTGACCCGCACCTTTGCGCGACGATGATTCCAGCGAATGCCGCACGTATTCCGCGTGACGCCCCGTGCAAACCAGCGAGTCGAGGTGATCGCGTCCACCGTGCAGCCGGTCCGGGCCGCCAGCACGCCGATTGTGAGGTCGCTTGCCGTCGTTGAGGGAGCCACCGCGATGATCCGCTCCTTGAGCTCGGAGTGACTACGAGGTGTACCCTTCGGTCGCGCGTGGGAAAGGGCCCACCCAGCCGAAGCGCGAGAGCATGTCAGCGCGCGCTGCGAATCCGGCGCAACGCAAAGCGCGCAGCCGGCCGACGACGAGAGCCCTCGTGGCCCTGACATCGGGGAGCTGCGCACTTTCAACGCCGTCGTACTAGGCGGCGGTTTGCGTTTCGTCCCACATGGGCCGACCGTCGCCATTTTCGACGATGCGCTCGACCTGCGCTTCGTGCAGCACCGGACCAAGCACGTGCTGCGCGGCACGATACCATTGCGCCACGTCCGCCGAGCGGGGCGGGACGCTTCCCGACACCAGCGACTTCCAGAGCCGAGCGTACCGTACCTGCGGCACCACGCGACCTGCACGCGATCCTGCGGAACTCATTTCGTCTGCCAAGCGCGCTCCTGTGTGAGAGATCTTCGGCGTGTACATCACGCCGACATCGCAGGATGAGCCGCGCTCCGTGGGGGTACGGACCGTCCGTCGTGGCGACCGGACGGTGCGCGCGACCCTCAGAACGGCAGCGCCTCTGACGCGCCAGCCGTCTGCAGCGCAGGCGTGTCGACTGCACCGAGTGGGCCGAACGAGATCTTCGCGAGCGAGTGACGACGTGACAGCCGGAGCGGCCCCGTGGACTCCGCCACGCCGATCAGCGCCGCAGCACTCGCGCGGCCAGCCACTGCGACGGCAGCGGCCACCGACGTGACAGGAACCCACGGATGCAGCTCGAGCTCGCGCACCGTCGCGATGACCCTGGTGAGCTCGTCATCCTCGGCCGCGGCGATGTGATCGTGCCGATTCATCGCCTCCTGCAGGCGCGTCATGAAGGCCGCAGCGCCAGGCAGCGGCCCATGATCGGCGAGCGAGAAGACCGTGATGCCATCGGGCGGTGTCACGGCACACGCGCCGAATTCGCGACAGATTGCCGCGAGGACTGCAGTATCCCGGTCGGCCGCCGTGACGGCATCCGCCACCGCGAGCGTGTGTGCGACCACGCGGCGGAGCCACAGGTGGATGCCAGTGACGGCCGGTCCTCCGCGCCACTCGTGACTGATCGTCTCGCGCAGGGTGGCGTGCCCGTGCGCCAGCCCAAAGTAGGGATACTCGAGCAGACTCGCGAGCAGGCTGCCGGCGACGGTACGCAATGCGCTTTGCGTTTCCTCGATCAGTGCGGCGACGCCGCGATTGACGGCCTGCTGCGTGTCATCCACGCGTGAGAGTGCGGGGCCGGACGGGATTCGAGCGGTCATGTGATGAACTCCATGCGTGGTGTGGTGACGACTGTCCCGACGCTCGCGTCGGCGATTCGTGCGTTGTCTCTCAGATCATGCCGATGTTCCGGCATCTCGCTCGTTCCCGGACAGACAGCCCTCGTGGCCATCGCGCGGGTACGCAGGCGCTCGACGCGATGCAGGTGCGCATCGCTGTCCTTCCACTGTGTTATCGCGGCGGTGTGGCATTGTCTCGTCATTGCGATCTTTGTCCTCGCTGGTGCCGTCGTCGTCAGCGGGCGCCACTACCCGCGACACTCGGCGCTCGCGCGTGCGAGTCGGGCGACATACGCGCCGCACGCTGCCGGATGGCATCGCGTGCCGCCGAAGGCAGGATTCGGTGGAGCAGTGCAGCGACGCGTCGTACGCGGGTCACCTCCTCTGCGCTCAGCGTGGTATTGGCACCAGCACCGTTCCGCAGCGTTGCACCCAGGGCCACGACGAGCAGCGCCGCGTCCTGATGCGTCACGGTCAGGCATGCACGCCGCGTCGGCAGCGCCGTCACTCGTGGCGCCTCGTCCGGCACATGACCCAGCGGGACCACCGGTGTCTGCTCCACGAAGTGCGGTGGCGGCACCTTGAAGGCGTCGAGCAGCTTCGCTTCGAGCTCCGACGCTTCGCGCTTGCGCGCCGACGTCCGTGGTACAGGCCGCACGGACGCGGCCGCAGGCATGGCCGGATGTGTTCCCCGTCGGTGCGTCATCGATGCCTCACGCACACCGTGGTCTGCATCACGCGGCCCAGCCTGTGCCGCCATCACAGTGTGCGCGCTTTTCGGCAGGTGCGTGTCTCCGAGCATCGAACTGCAACTCCAGCACCGCTTGCGTTGTGCGAACCGACACCCATGCGTGCAGCGCGGAGTCAGAACGCGCCGTGCAGTCATGGAGCTGTGCGGCGACCATGACAAGCGCCTCCTCCGTGAATTCCTCACACGTGAGTCGCGGACAGCGCAACCCTCGATGGAGAAAGGAGACGGTGCGCGCAACGTGCGTGCGCCAGCACTGGAGGAACGACGTCATTGCCGGGATTCCGACGTAAGCATCCAGCGACAGTGCGTCGTGCTGCATGGCGAGCAGTGATGTGAGCGGCTTCGACGATGTGATCGGGATGAGGGTCATGCGTGTGCTCCTTCGGCATGCGCCGGTGCGGTGTCTTCACGACCGTCGAGTTGTCGACGGATGCCGCAGCGTGTCGCGGCTGCGGCGGGGGTGCGGTGCGCCCGTCCGTTTCACGACGGCGGCGCACCACGGCGCGCGCGGCAACCACGGTGCACGTTCATACGGACGATCCACGAGACGCTCGAGCGCTGTGGTGGGCATCAGTCGTCACCTCGCAGTGCCATCAGATCGATGTGCGTGCGCTGCTGCGTGAGCGCGTCGGCGACGGCCGCCAGCACACGCTGCGTGACGAAGTGCAGTAGTCCGCGCAGTCCGATGTAGTCGCGACTGTTGTCGGGGGCTGGCTGCGCCGCGACGAACGTTTCGATGCCCGTAACCGTGACGCCGAGGCGCAGCGCGAACGCTTCGACGTCGCGGAGCGCCTCGCGCGCGATGGTGGCTCGCAGCGTGTGCCCCGGCGTCGGAAGCATCCACACAGGTCCCATCCTGTCGACCAGCTCCCTGGTCAGCCCAACGTCGACCAGATCTGTCGGCGTGAGCGGACGATGTGCTGGTGCCATGCTGAAGGCACCCGCGCACAGGACGATGCTGTTCCTCAGGGTGAACCGAAACGGTGCCCGCGCGTCGTCGTACTGCACGACCATCTCACTCTCGGGATCGAGCAAGGGCATGAGCGAATGCATCTTGCCGATGCGTGCAGCGGCAGCTGATCCCTCGAGGCGTACGGCATCGTGAACGAGTGCGACCTTATCGATCTCGTCGAGCATCACGATGGACGGGAGTGCCACTGTACGAAGTGGCACCTGCACTCGGTGCGTGAAGGGGTCGTGCACGAAGAGTGACGGGTGCAGCACTCGGCACACCTCGCCAATCTGGGCTCCCCTCCATCCGGTTTCGCTGATGTCGGTGATCGGGATGACGACTGCGGGAACGCGCACGATGGACGCGAGAAGATTCAACAGGCGGGTCTTACCGGCGCCGGTCGGTCCGATGATCGTGGCGCGCATCGGATAGGGCGCGTGGACATAGCGTGTCAGCGACAGCGCCAGCTGCGCGAGCATGCCATCTACCTGTGGACCTGCGTCGGCGCCGAAGGCGACGACCAAGTGCTGAAGGATGCGCGCCAGCGTGGCGCGCGGATCGTCATCTGGGTCCACCAGCGGTGTCGCGTGCGCGGGAAGTGCGGACGGTGGCGACGGTTCGTCGCCTGCGTCGGCGTCGTCCGAGGGTTCGGCGTGGGGCATGTCCGTGGGGTGCGAGTGGTGGCGTGAGCCGGAGTGGCTTCACCTTCCTATCGCACCGGTGTTGCGGTCGCGGTGGTCCGCGTGCCCGCCTGACGTGCTCCATCACGGCGCGAAGGCGCTGAGCCGAGACGCGAGATGCGTACGGACCGCCGTGACGTGGCGGTGCACCGTGCCGCGGTCGATCCCGAGTGCGGCGGCGGCAGCGGTCTTCGGCAGTTCCTGTTCGACGACGACGCGCCACGTGGTCGCGAACGCCTCTGGTACTTCGCCGAGTACGACGTTGTAGAGCTGGCGGATTTCGGCGCGCCGCTGCGCGTCGGGATCATCGGCATCATCCCCCACCGCATTGGCGGCGTGCAGCGCCAGCACGACCTCCGCGAGGTCGAATGGCGTCACACCCGTCTGCGGCCGTGCGGCCGAGATGAGGCGACGCGTGGCCACCGTGCGCAGAAAGCGCACGAGGCCATTGTTGGTCGTCGTCGGGCACGCCCCGCGCTGCAGGGCGGGGAGGGTGTCGACCAAGACATCCTGGGCAAGATCCTCGGCCGAGTGCCAATGCGCGCCGGGAGCGCGCTGCAGCACGGCGTCGCAGACCGGGATCAGGACCGGCCGCGCCGCGACGAAGAGGGCGCTAACGGCGGCGTCGCGGTCGGCGGGAGTGCACGCGGCGGTGACGGCCGCGAGCAGCGCACCGAGGGAAGGCGGGGGGGTGGACATGCGGCTCCATTTCAACAGGAGCGGCGCCGATGGTGGCGTCCGCAACGCTGCGTGGCAGCGATGCGCGAGTGTCCGCTGTGTTCCTGGGGGGCTCGGCGGCCGCGATGCTTCGGTGACGGACGCCGCTGACACTGAAGCGGCTGCCGAGGACGGCGCACGCGGTGCTGCCTTGCGTCCCGGGTGACGGCCGCGGAATCCCGGTTTGTCCGCGCATTCGCCGCGGGCGCCCGTGCGAATCACCGGACGGCCCGAGCGCGATTCATCGGCAGGACCCCGGGTTCCCTCCATTCATGGGGGTCGACAGAGCCGGACAGCGGGCCGGGTCGGAGTGTTCGGCGTCGTGTCCTCGGGTGCCGGAGGCCGTCACGGCACATGTACCTTTCCTTTCATGCGAAGCGCCAGCCGCGCCCTGACGATCCTCTTCAGCTTTTTCGCGCTCCAGCTCTCGCTGGTCAGCGGGGGAGCGGCGTGCGTGGCCGCAGCGGCACGGGCTGTTGGTTCGGCCGAGGTGGGCGCAATGCCCGGCATGCCGGCAACTGCCGGTGCCGACGACCACTGCCCGCCAGCGAAGCAGGGCTCGCGCACGCCCGCGCCAGCTGATCAGCATTGCGCGTCGATGATCATCTGCGCGTTTGCGCTCGACGCGCCGACGTCGATGACCTTGGCGGTCGGCGCAGCTCGCGCAGTGTCCGACGTCCAAGGCATCAGCGAGCGGACGCCGATGTCGTACGTCGTGGCCCCCGAACTCCCGCCACCGAGAGCCTGAGCGCCGCAGCGTCTCGTCGCCGTGTAGCGCACCGAGACGCCTGCTGACCTGACGCGCGCGATCATGACGGTCGCGCCGCTGGTGTCGTACGTCAACCACCCCGCTTCCGTGGGTGCGATTGCCGTACGCCAAGATTCGGCGTGTCACGTGACAATCGAACGATTCCTTTTGCTGCGTTGGGGTGCCCGGCGCTCGCATGTTTGCACAGCTGCACTGCTGCTGTTGGTACCGGTATACCTCCCGGCGCAGTCTGCCGCCGCGCGCCGCGACGACGATCCCGCGCTTCTGGCACTCGTCGCGCGTGCGATGGCGGCGAGTCCTCGTGTGCGCGCCGCGACGGCACGCACCACCGCCGCGCGCGCGAGGATCGGCCCTGCCGGGGCTCGGCCCGATCCGATGCTGATGGCGGGCCTGCAGAACTTCCCGCTCCTCGCTCCGGGATTCACGGACGGGATGACGATGAAGATGATCGGTGTGTCGCAGACCGTGCTCTTTCCTGGCAAGCTGCGCGTACGGCGCGATGTCGCCGTTCGAGAGGCGGACGCCGTGATCGCGCAGGATCGCACCGTGCGCGCGGAGCTCGTGTCGGCGATCAAGGCGACGTGGTATGACCTGGCCTACCTCGACGCGGCGCTGGCGCTGACACGGCAGCAACGCGCGACGTTGGACGAGGTGGCGGCCGTCGCATTGGCCCGGTACGACGCGGGGGTCGGCTCGCAGGCTGATGTGCTGACCGCGCGTGTGGATGCGATGAAGTTGCGTGACGATGAGGCCGGCGTGCTCAGCGAACGCAGCGCAACCGTGGCCGCACTGAACGCGCTGCTGGATCGTGCCAGTGACACGCCGGTACTGCCAGTCACTGTTTCTGCGCGCATCCGCCGTGCCGCGGAGCGTGAGAACACTGATTCGTCGTCGTCGCCGCTCCTGCCCCTTGATGAGCTGCAGATGCGCGCCATGCAGTCCGGTCCGATGCTGATCAGTCACCAGCGTGAGATCGATGCGCAGCAGGAGCGCGTGACACTCGCGCGCATCGAAGCGCGACCGGACGTCGACGTGGTGCTGCAGTACGGTCAACGAAACAACCTGCCCGACATGGTCACGCTGCAGCTGGCGATTCCACTGCGGCTGCAGCAACGAACGAAGCAGGGTGCGGTGATCGCGGCGGCACACGCGGACGTTCTCGCGTCAGAGGCCGAGCACGATGCGCAGCGCAACGACGTCTACGCATCGATTGCACGCTTGCATGCGACCGCCGAGCGCGCACGGGCGCAGATCGCCTTGTATTCAAGGTCGGTGCTTCCCGCGCGTCGCGCAGCCGTCGACGCCGCACTAGCAAGCTACCGAGGCAATGCGGGTTCGCTCACGCAGGTGCTCAGCGCTGAGGCGGCGGAGCGTGGCGACCGCGTGACACTCGCCCGGACGTTGTCGGACTTCGCGAAGAGTGTTTCGGCGCTCGAACTCATCGTGGGATCGGAGGTACTGCCATGAACGCGTCCATTCCGCACGTGAAGTTCCGCGCAACACTCGCGCTTGCGGTGGTGCTCGCAGGGTGCTCAGGGAAGGATACGGGGCTTGCTGCGTCTGGCCGCACGGCGGACACCGCTGGTGGATACGGTGCCAGCACAGCGATGCCCGGGATGCCGGGCATGCAGATGAGCAGTGATGGGTCGGCGCTGATCTCGGCGTCAGCGATCAAGCAATTCGGCGTCACGTTCGACACGGCGGCAGTGCGCGAGCTGCAAGGCACGCTGCGCACCGTCGGGACAGTCGCCGCCGACGAATCCGGTGTCGTCGCGGTCACGACGAAGGTCGGCGGTTTCATCGAGCGCCTTGACGCCAGAGTGACCGGGCAGCGCATCACGCGCGGCGCACCGTTGGCGGCGATCTACGCACCGGAAATCCTCGTCGCTGAAGAAGAACTGCTGGTCGCGTCCAGACTCTCGACCTCGGCGGAGCGCGCCAGCGACCGTGACACGACGCGATCTGTCACGCTGCTGAGCGCTGCACGCCGACGATTGCGTCTCCTCGATGTGAGCGACGTGCAGATCGACGAGGTGCTGCGAACCCAGAGCGTGCAGCGGACGACCACACTCGTCGCGCCGATCTCGGGCGTCCTCACGCAACGGCTGGTGAGCCAGGGGCAGGCCGTGCAGGCTGGCATGCTGCTGTTCATGATTTCGGACCTGTCGAAGCTGTGGATCGACGTGCGCATCCCTGCTGGCAGCAGCGGAGGTGTGCGCGACGGCATGCTCGCGACGTACACCGTCAGCGGCGTGCCGGGTCGCACCTTCACCGGTCGTGTGTCGTACATCTATCCGACCGTCGGTGATCAGTCACGGACACTCAGCGCGCGCGTCCTGGTGCGCAACGATGATGGGGTCCTCAAGCCAGGCATGTTCGCCACGGTGGCCATGGCGTCGCCTGGTCGCCGCGTGCTCACCGTGCCGCGCGCCGCGGTGATCGAGACCGGCGAACGGTCGGTGGTGTTCGTGGACATGGGCGGCGGTCGGCTGATGCCGCACGAGGTCGAGCTGGGCGCGACGACGTCGGATTTCGTCGAAGTGCTGGCCGGGCTCAATGGCGGCCAGCGTGTCGTGACATCGGCGCAATATCTGCTGGAGTCCGAATCGAATCTGGCCGACGTCATGCGCAGCATGCTCGGTATGGGCAGCGCGGCGATGACCGTCGATACTGACATGAAGGGCATGGACATGGGCGGCGCCTCTGCGGCACGGGTGACGACACCTGCGCCGGCGAGGCGCTGACCATGCTCGCACGTCTCATCGCGTGGTCGGTGACGCATCGATTCACCGTGGTCCTCATCACGCTCGTCCTGACCGTCGCCGGGGCCGTCGCGGTGCTCCGCACGCCAGTCGATGCGATTCCCGACCTGTCGGATGTGCAGGTCATCGTCATGACCGAGTGGCCGGGACAGGCACCGCAGCTCGTCGAAGATCAGATCACATACCCGCTCGAAACAGAACTGCTGAAGGTGCCGCACACGAAGGTCGTACGTGGAATGAGTCAGTTCGGACTCTCGGCGGTCTATGTCGTCTTCGAGGACGGTACGGATCTGTACTGGGCACGGAGCCGCGTGCTCGAATACCTGAACGGCGTCCGCAATCGGCTCCCGGATGCCGCGCGACCGACGCTGGGACCTGACGCCACCGGCGTCGGTTGGGTCATGCAATACATCGTGACGGATACGACTGGCGCGCGAAACGCGGGTGAATTGCGCGCGCTGCAAGACTTCGTCGTCAAGCCGGCACTGACGTCGGTGCCGGGTGTCGCGGAGATCGCCTCGCTCGGTGGATTCGAGCGCGAGTATCACGTGCAGGTCGATCCCGACAAGCTGCTGGCATACGGGCTCTCGATGTCGTCCGTGGCCGACGCCGTCCGCGCGTCGAATCAGGATGTCGGCGGTCGCGTGCTCGAGATGGGCGGCACGGAGTACACCGTGCGAGGTCGTGGCCGTTTCCAGTCGCTCGAGCAGCTGCGCCACGTCGCGCTCATGCAATCCAGCGGCGTGCCGGTCGAGTTGGGCGACGTGGCGACGGTGAACGATGGTCCCGCACTGCGTCGCGGTATCACGGATTTGAACGGCAAGGGCGAGGTCGTGACGGGTTGGGTGGTGATGCGCTACGGCGCCAATCCGCGCGACGTGATCCGTGGCGTCACCGCGCGGATGTCGGCGCTACGAAGCGCACTGCCGGTGGGCGTAACGTTTGCCACCGGGTACGACCGGTCGTCGCTCATCGAGCGCGCGATTGCCACGCTGCGGTCAAAGCTGCTCGAAGAATCGATCATCGTCGCAGTCGTTGCGCTCGTCTTCCTGCTCCATGTATCGAGTGCGCTGGTCGCGATCATCACGCTGCCGGTCGGCCTCTGCATCGCCTTCCTCGCGATGCGCGGTCTTGGCCTGTCCGCCAACATCATGTCGCTCGGTGGAATCGCGATTGCCATTGGTGCGATGATCGACGCCGCCATCGTGATGGTGGAGAACCTGCACAAGCACATCGAACGTGACGTCGCCGAGCGAGCGGGGGGCAGTGCGGGGCAGCCGCATTGGTCGCTCGTGGTACAGGCGGCACAGGAGGTTGGGCCGGCGTTGTTCGTCTCGCTGCTGATCATTACGGCGTCATTTCTGCCCGTGTTCGCACTAGAGGATCAGGAAGGGCGGCTATTCAAGCCGCTGGCGTGGACGAAGACGCTGGCCATGGCCGCGGCGGCGCTCCTGTCGGTCACGCTGGTGCCGGTGATGATGGGCACCTTCATCCGCAAGGGTGTGCGGCCGGAAGCCGCGAATCCGGTGAATCGCATTCTCGTACGGGCGTATCGACCGGTGATCGCGCTCGTGTTGCGATTTCGCTGGACGACCGTGGCACTCGCTGCCGCCGTGCTCGCCATTTCGTTGCTGCCGTGGATGCAGCTCGGCCGGGAGTTCATGCCGGCGCTGCATGAGGGGGCCATGATGGATATGCCATCGTTGTTTCCGGGCATCGGAAGCGAACAGGCCAAAGCCGTGTTGCGCCAGCGTGACCAGGCGCTGGCCTCGATCCCCGAAGTGTCGACGGTGCTCGGCAAGATCGGCCGGGCCGAGACGGCGACGGACATGGCGCCGATGTCGATGATCGAGACCATTGCGGTGCTAAAGGACGAACGCGACTGGCGGCCCGGTGTCACGTACGACTCCATCGTGCGTGAGGCAAATGCGCGCGTCGTGACGCCTGGCGTCGCGAACATGTGGTCGATGCCGATCCGGAATCGCCTCGACATGCTCGCGACCGGCATCAAGACCGCCGTCGGCATCAAGATTTTCGGGCCGAGCCTCGACACGCTGGATCGCATCGGCCGTGATCTGGAGGGATTGCTCACCAACATCGAAGGAACCGGGAGCGTGTTCGCGGAGCGCGCCGTGGGCGGGCGGTATCTCGACGTCACAGTGAACCGTGACGCCGCCGCGCGATACGGCCTGACCGTCGATGCGGTGCAGGACGCAATGGCGACTGCGGTCGGTGGGAGCGATGCCGGCGAGGTCCTTCGCGGGCGTGATCGCTATGCGGTTCGCGTG
Organism: uncultured Gemmatimonadaceae bacterium; assembly: GCA_963740355.1. Classification (GTDB taxonomy): domain Bacteria; phylum Gemmatimonadota; class Gemmatimonadetes; order Gemmatimonadales; family Gemmatimonadaceae; genus JACMLX01. Next base: position 514,712 of record CAVUDW010000003.1, on the reverse strand, counting down.
CGGTACGCGAGTGCCTTCCGGAATGATCCGCAGCGGTTGCGCGACGTGCTCGTCATGGCGCCGACGGGTGCGCAGGTGGCGCTCGGCGAACTGGCGTCGATCCGCATCGTGCCCGGGCCCACGCTGATCAAGTCCGAGAACGCAGCACTCACGGGCATCGTCTACGTCGATGTGCGCGGACGGGACATTGGCAGTTACGTCGATGCAGCGAAGCTGCGCGTCGCGTCGGGACTCGCGATTCCAGCGGGCTACCGGCTTGAGTGGTCCGGTCAGTTCGAGTCACTGGAACGGGCGTCGCGGCGGCTGGCGCTGATCGTGCCCGTCACGCTGCTCATCGTGTTTGGCCTGCTGTATCTGAATTTCCGGAATGCGGTCGAGGTGGGCATCGTGATGCTGTCGCTGCCGTTTGCGCTGGTCGGTGGCGTGTGGCTGATGTGGCTGCTGCACTACAACCTGAGCACGGCAGTCGCGGTCGGATTTATCGCACTGGCCGGGGTCGCTGCGGAGACCGGCGTCATCATGCTGGTATACCTTGACCATGCATATCGTGACCGTGTCGCCGCCGGTGCCATGCAGAGCAGGGCAGACGTCGACGCGGCCGTAACGCACGGAGCCGTGGAGCGGGTCCGGCCCAAGATGATGACGGTCACTGCGATCACCGCCGGGCTGGTGCCGATTTTGTGGAGCAGCGGAACGGGCGCCGACGTGATGAAACGGATTGCCGCGCCGATGGTCGGCGGCATGGTGACGAGTACGGTACTGACGCTGCTGGTCATTCCCGCGATTTACTCGATCTGGCGAGAACGCGCGGTTGGGCGGGCGCACGTGACGGCCGTGACGTCTGCCACTGAGCGAGCGAAGTGACACCACACTCCACTGGAGATCGAATGCCGAATCGATGGGCTGTCAGGATCTGCCGTGTCGCGTCATCTGTGCTGCTTGTGATGGCGTGCTCGAAGACATCGCCGGATCGTGCCGCAGGGGATAAGTCGCCGATGGTAGCGGCGGACGCACGGCCGATGAACGGCATGCGCGGCATGACGACGAGTGAGCCGGACTCGGCGCCGGGCATGCTCGGCATGATGAACGGACTCTCGCCGGAGATGGACAGCCAACTGCGCAGCATGGGTTCCGCGGACGCCGCGACGATGCGTACACTCATCCCGGGTCATCGGCAGATGGTCGCCACCATGCTGTCCCAGATGAACGGCGAGATGCGCCAGATGCACATGCCTGCGGATGCCGGTTGGACAGCGCTCGTGGACTCTGTTCGGCAGGATCTGGTGATGATGCCCGACCAGAGCGGGGAGTCGCTCCGCAGCATGATGCCTGCGCATACGGCGCGTGTTCGTCAGCTAGGCACGTTGCACGCTGGCATGATGGCCCGCATGAAATGACCGGGCCCGAGCCGCTGGCGGCCGTGGCGGAAGAAGGGCGACTGTCGCGGCGGACGATGCTTCGTCGGGTCGGTGGCGGGATAGGGGTACTCCTGACGGCGTCGGCGGCGCTCGCGGTCGTGGACGCGGATCGCGGTACGGACGGCGGTCGTCCGCTCTTCACGACCGTGGACGGCGACGGCACGCCGACCATCGTCTTCCTGCCCGGCATCGGCGCGACGACGCGCTTCTGGACGTACGTCCTGACGACCGGCGCCGGTCCATCGCTCCCCGGACGTCATCTGCTGATCGACCTGCTCGGATTCGGTCGGTCACCGAAGCCGTGGACGACGTATGACGTCGAGCGACACATCAGCGAACTCCACCGCGTTCTCGCGCCCGTCGGGCGCATCATCCTCGTCGGACATTCGCTCGGCGCGCGGCTCGCGATTGCCTACGCCGCCCGCTATCCGGAGCAGATCGAGCGTTTGGTGCTGGTCAGCCTTCCGTTCTTCGGCGACGCGGAGCAGGCGAAGCGCTTCTTCCGCGACAAGGGCGCGAATGGCTGGATCTGGACGCATCTCGTGCCGATGGCGTTGATGTGCCTGTTCAGTCGGCGATTGCTCGGCTGGGCATTCCCCTACCTGATCAGCAGTGTGCCGCGCGAGGTCGCCGAGGATCTCACACAAATGACATGGCGGTCCTCGACGTCCACGATTTGGGAAGTGATCTACGGATATGATCTCGCGCGGCCGCCGTCCGCCGGATCCCGGCGACGACGCCGTTCCTCTGCCTGCATGGCGATGCGGATGACAGCGCGCCGCTGCAGCGCATGGTCGAGTTGCAGGCCGTGCACCCGAATTGTGTCATTCGGGTGCAGCATGGTGCGACGCATCATTTACCACTCACCCATCAGGGATGGGTGCGCGCCCAGATCGCGTCGGTACTCGCCGCCGGTATCACCGCGCCGCTCGGCACCCCCGCACACTGAAACGTTGATGGAGGATCATGCGATGTACGAGAGCACCATGACATGCGACACGCACGCGCGACACGCGATGTCTCACGCAACAGCGCCTGCAGATACCTGCCGGCCTGATGTCACCGTCCACGATCATCGTGGCTGCGAACGTGCAACTGCTGCGGCGCACTGAGCTATAGCGTCCCACCAGCGGCCACTCGACCGCACTGCTGGCTCGGTGCGCCAGCGGCACGCAATCATCCCTCGACGATACAAAGGAGTTAGCGGATGAATTCAACGAATCCGTACCGGCGCTTCGCTGGCATGATCACGGTCTCAACCGTGGTCATGTTCTGCTTGATGTATCTGAATACGTATGCGCTGGACCATGTGTTCTTCAGCCAGACACGCGCCTGGATGGCAGTCGTGATGGGCGCCACCATGGCAGTGATCATGCTCGTGTCCATGCGCGGCATGTACAGCTATACTCGACTGAACGCCTGGATCCTTGGCGGGAGCGCATTGGTGTTTACCGTCGCGCTCTGGCTCGTGCGGAGCCAGGCCACGGTGACAGATGTGTCGTGGATGAAGGCGATGATCCCACATCACTCGATTGCCATCCTGACGAGCGAGCGCGCGCACATTTCCGATCCCCGCGTCCGGAAACTGGCCGACGGGATCATCGAGGCACAGGTGCGCGAGATCGCCGAGATGAAGGAACTGATCCGCGATCTCGACCGCTGAGGGCTGGAGAGCCTCGCGTCGTCTTGTGCGCGACGATGCTGCCGGCCACCGCTGCGGGTATTCCACGTGGCAGCCGTACCGATACGCGATTCCAGCGGTAGGGCTCGTTCGCCGTCGACGCGTCGCCAGATCAGCGTGCACATGCATTGTTCATGACCGCGGATGATGCGTCGTGGACCGAAGCTCGTGACGAGCGGGTAATGCTGCAGACGGTACCTTGTTGAGGCGAGAGCCGTGTTAGTGCCTGTACGCTCATCCAGCGTCACGACCGGAGACAGCAATGGAGCAGACAACAATATCGATCACAGGAATGAGTTGTGGCGGGTGCGTGAACAGTGTTCGTCGCGCGCTCACGAACGTGCCCGGTGTGACCGACACGAACGTGACAGTTGGTGCCGCCGCAGTGACGTATGACCCCGAATCCACGAATCCTGCCGCGCTGCGTGACGCGATTGTGCAGGCGGGATTTGCCGTCGCGGCGGGGTAAGCGACGATGACGACGAGTGCAGAGACCGCGAATCTCAACTACACCGCCTTGCGTGCGCTGATCGACCATGCGAATCAACTCCCGCTCGCGGACCGAATCGCGCTGCTCAAAGGCCTGGTCCCCCAAACGGCCAGCGAGCTCACGCCCGTCGAGTTCACCGGCTTGATGCAGGAGTTGCTGCTCAAAGGTGAACGCCTGTACGAGGCGATCAGTCACCCGGGCGAAGGCCGGCGTACGCGTGTCGTCCCAGGGGAACGGGATATCGAGGGGCGATGAATCAATGTGCTCGTCCCGTCGATCCGGTCGTCGTCGCGCGCGATGACGTGGACGCACTCGCGCACCTACACCGATAAGTCTCCGCGACGCATCTTCGCGCGTGAGTGTGGCAAGCACAGCCAAGGATGCGTCTCGTCATCGTGTAGACTGGTAGTCTTGCTGCCGTCGCGCGCCGAGCATTCTGGCCGCACGACGCGCATCATGTTCTTCTGCCGGTGGCGAGCGCATGAGTGAGCCAGATGGACTACCGCACGTGCTTGACGTTCCGTCGACGGTCGATGCGTCCGGCGTGTCGCCGAATGCGGATCATGACGGGCACACCGAGGCCCCGAAGACGGTCGCGACGGCGAGTCCGAACACCGACACCGCACAAGAGACGCACGCGGGCCACGAGATGGCCACCGATCACGGCATGAAACGGGGGGCGACGCACACGACGCCTGATCCGCACGCCGGGCACGGTGGGCACGACGAACACGCTGGCCACGACAAGCATGCTGGCCACTCGGTCGCGATGTTCCGCGACAAGTTCTGGATTTCGCTTGCACTGACCATTCCGCCGCTGATCTGGGGGCACATGCTCCCGGACGCGCTGGGCTTCACACCGCCGTCGTTCACTGGGTCGCACTGGATCCCGGCGCTCTTCGGCACGGCGCTGTTCGTCTACGGCGGCGCGCCGTTTCTGCGCGGTGCTGTCGGCGAGATCAAGGATCGCCAGCCCGCCATGATGACGCTGATTGCGCTCGCCATCAGCGTGGCTTTTGTATTCAGCGCAGCAGTCGCCCTCGGCTTTCCCGCCATGCCGTTGTGGGAGGAGCTGGCAACACTGATCACGATCATGTTGCTCGGGCATTGGCTCGAGATGCGCTCGGTGGCGCAGGCAGAAGGCGCCCTCGGCGAACTCGCGAAGTTGCTGCCGACAACGGCCGTCCGTGTGACCGGTGAAGGCAGTGCCGAGACCACCGAGGACGTGCCGATTAGCGAGCTGCACGATGGCGATACCGTACTCGTGCGACCGGGCGCGAATGTGCCGGCCGATGGTGTGGTGGTGTCCGGCACGAGTAAGGTCGATGAGTCGCTGATCACTGGTGAATCGGCACCGGTCGAGAAGACCGCACAGGCGAAGGTGATTGCCGGTACGGTGAACGGCGCCGGCTCTCTGCGGGTCACGGTGACGGGTACCGGTGATCGTACCGCGCTGGCGGGTATCATGCGCCTCGTCGCTGAGGCACAGAAGTCGAAGTCGGGCGCGCAGGTGCTGGCGGATCGTGCGGCGTTCTGGCTGACCTGGGTCGCGCTCGGTGCCGGAGCCATCACCTTCGCCGCGTGGCTGCTGTCCGGTGCGACGCTCGCCACCGCCGTCGAGCGATTGGTGACGGTGCTTGTGATTGCGTGCCCGCATGCGCTCGGCCTCGCGGTGCCACTCGTGCTCGCGATTTCCACGACGATGGGCGCCAGGAACGGCTTGTTGATTCGCGACCGGCGTGGCCTCGAAGAGGCGCGCAACCTGACGGCGGTGGTGTTTGACAAGACGGGAACCCTGACACTTGGCCAGCACCGTGTCGTGGGCGTGCGCACGACGTCAGGACTCAGCGAGGACGAGGCGCTGCGTCTGGCAGCCTCCATGGAACGCGATGCCGAGCATCCCGTCGCGAAGGCCATCGTGCAGAGCGCGGCGGATCGGAAGCTCGAGGTGCCTGCTGCGACGAACTTCACGACGATTCCGGGCCGTGGCGTGAGTGCCACTGTGTCCGGCGGGTCGCTGTCGGCCGGTGGCCCCAACCTCCTGGCGGATCTCAAGGTCTCGCCGGCACCGGAGTTCGGAGAGTTCGCGACCGAGGCGGCGGCACTCGGGCAAGCCGTGATATCGCTCGTCGAAGGCACGGTCGTCCTCGCCAGCTTTGCCGTGGCCGACGCGATTCGTCCAGAGGCCGCAGATGCCGTGAAGCAGCTGCAGGACGCGGGTGTCGAGGTCGTGATGATGACGGGTGATGCAAAGGCCGTCGCCGACGCCGTGGCACACGAGGTTGGCATCACCACGGTCCTTGCTCAGGTGTTGCCGGAAGGCAAAGCGGCGGAGATTCAGAAGCTGCAGGCGCAGGGCAAGCGCGTGGCGATGGTCGGCGACGGGGTGAACGATGCACCGGCGCTGGTGACGGCTGATGTGGGTATCGCGATTGGCGCGGGGACCGACGTCGCGGTGGAGGCAGGCGACATCGTGCTGGTGCGCAGCGATCCCCGCGATGTGCCGCGCATCATCAACCTCTCGCGCGCCACGTATGCCAAGATGCGCCAGAATCTGTGGTGGGCGGCGGGCTACAACATTGTCGCGATTCCGCTCGCAGCGGGTGTGCTGGCGCCGTGGGGCATCGTGCTGACGCCGGCGGTCGGCGCCATTCTGATGTCCGTGAGCACCATCGTCGTCGCGATACCTCCGCGACAATCCGCTGCTCGAACGGCCGCTGACGCTGGCCGACATCAAGCCGCGTCTGCTCGGCCACTGGGGTACGACGCCGGGTCTCAACTTGCTTTACGTCCATCTCAACCGGCTGATCGTCGAGCACGATCTGGACATGATCTACGTCATCGGACCCGGTCACGGCGGCCCGGGGCTCGTCGCCAATACCTATCTCGAGGGCACCTATACCGAGACCTATCCGGCGATCAAGCGCCACCGCGACGGTATGCATCGCCTGTTCGCCAATTTCGTGGCCGTGTGGCGTATCGAGCCATGTGTCGCCCGAAATTCCCGGATCTATCCATGAAGGTGGCGAACTCGGCTATTCGCTTGCGCATGCCTATGGCGCTGCGTTTGACAATCCGGACCTGATCGTCGCTTGCGTTATTGGTGACGGCGAGGCTGAGACGGCTGCGTTGGCCGGCAGCTGGCACTCCAACAAATTCCTGAACCCAGCCCGCGATGGTGCAGTGTTGCCGATCCTGCACTCAACGGCTTCAAGATCGCCAATCCGACGATGCTTGAGCGTATCCCCCGCCTCGAACTGATCGCCCTGTTTGGCGGCTACGGTTATGAGCCGCATTTTGTTGAAGGGACGATCCGACGCCTTCCACCAACAGCTGGCCGGAACACTCGACATCGTACTGGCGCAGATAAGCGCGAGTCAGCCGGGCGCTTGGGCCGGGATCGGTACAAGTTGCGCTGACGCCCGCGCTGGCCGATGATCGTCTTTGGAACGCCGAAGGGCTGGACCGGCCCGAAGTTTGTCGACGGCAAGCCGGTCGAGGGCACGTGGCGATCGCACCAGGTACCCATCTCGGATTTCAGCAAGCCCGGCCACCTGGAGTTGCTCGAAGACTGGATGCAAAGCTACAGGCACGGCGAGCTGTTCGACGACGACAGGCGCGCGAGGATTATGCCTCGCTCGCGCCAACCGGACGACGGCGGATGGGATCGAACCCGCATGCCAATGGCGGGACGCTGCTGAAGCCACTCTCGCTGCCCGATTTTCGAAACTATGCGGTTGCGCTTCCCTGCGCCCGGCGCGACGTCGGCTGAGGCGACCCGAGTGCTCGGCTCGTACCTGCGCGAAGTCATGAAGCTCAACCTCGACGCGGCAAACTTTCGCCTGTTCGGCCCTGACGAGACCGCGTCGAACCGGCTTGACGCAACCTATGCCGTGTCGGGCAAGACGTGGATGGCCGAAACCCAGCCGCTTGATATCAACCTCGCGCAGGATGGCCGCGTGATGGAGGTACTAAGCGAGCATCTGTGCCAGGGCTGGCTGGAGGGGTATCTGCTGACCGGGCGGCACGGGCTGTTCTCGTGCTACGAAGCGTTCGTCCACATCGTCGATTCGATGGTCAACCAGCATGCGAAGTGGCTGAAGGTCAGCAACGGGATCGCGTGGCGCAGGCCCGTCGCGTCGCTCAACTATCTGCTGACCTCTCACGTCTGGCGACAGGACCATAATGGCCAGTCGCACCAGGACCCCGGCTTCATCGATCATATCGCCAACCGAACGTCCGACGTCGCGCGTATCTATCTGCCGCCGGATGCGAACTGCCTGCTGTCGGTCGCCGATCACGCGCTACGCAGCCGAGGCTATGTCAACTGATCATCGCCGGCAAGCAGCCCGAATGGCAGTGGCTGACGATGGACGAAGCGGTCCGCCACTGCACCGCGGGCGCGGGTATCTGGGACTGGGCCAGCGATGCGGGCGAGCCCGAGGTCGTGATGGCCTGCGCCGGTGACGTGCCGACGCTTGAGGCGCTGGCGGCCGTCATGTTGCTGCACGACTATGTCCCCGACCTGCGCGTCCGCGTCGTCAATGTCGTCGACCTGATGGTGCTCCAGCCGGGCAGCGAGCACACCCACGGCCTGGACGATCGCCAGTTCGACGCGCTGTTCACGACCGACACGCCTGATCTTCGCGTTTCACGGCTTCCCGGCGATGATCCACAAGCTGACGCATCGCCGGACCAACCACGCGAACATTCACGTTCGCGGCTACATCGACGAAGGCACGACGACGACACCGTTCGATCAGGTCGTGCTGAACGAGGTCGATCGCTACCGCCTGGCGTTGGACGCGATCCGCCGCATTCCACGACTGCAGCATCTCGTTGCCGGGGCCACGGCGCGATACGATGCCACCATCGCCCGCCACAGGGAGTACGTGATCGAGCATGGCGAGGATATGAAAGAGGTGCGCGACTGGCGGTGGACGCCGTGGCAGAGCCGCTGACACGACGACTATGCTGGCATCGAACGCGGGGTAGTCGTGGCTAGATCACCGTCGCTGGGCCCACGTGACGCCCTGACTCGGGCACCAATCGCCCCGTGATACCGAGGGCGGCATTGGTCTTCCGGATCGACTCCGCGCCGTCCGCCTCCTGTTCCGTGAGCGCTCGGATGGCGTCGATGGTCTCGGGGATGACGATGGCCTGATTATCGACCATGTACGCGTAGAACGCCTCGTCCCCCTGCACAGTCAGCATGTCCGCCCAGAGTGCGACCTCGTAGAGGTTGGCGTTGGGTCGACCGAGATCAGACATCAGCTCCTTGACTGAATTCAGTGCGACGAGACCGTCGGACGTGTGCATGAACGCAATGCGGGTCGAGGTGCGGAAGGCAGCGAGCACCTCATCCTTCGAGGCCGTTCGCGTGAGTTGCACGGCCCAGAGTAGTGCAGATGCGCAACGGTCTCCGTGCACCTCGACCGTCCATCGTCACCACATCGAGATCGGGGTCGACGGTTTGCGCGTCGGGACCCTGATGGCTGGGAATTTCCGGCTCGGGGACGAGGGTGTTCACGATGCCGCCGAGCGTGGCCTCCCACGGGTCGGTGGCACGGCGCAGCAACGTGCCGCGCGCTCGTTTGAGCAGACCTGCCGCTTGAGCGCGGCGAGCGTCCGTACCGTCGAGGTAGTGTTGCACGACCACGACGCGTGCTGTGGCGCCCGAGTGCGGAGTGGTAGTTCGTTCTGGCCGTGAACGAGTGCCCCGTGACCGCGTGCTGTTCGCCACCTTGCAGGATGAATCGAATCTTGCGCTCGCGATAGCGCGCGATGTTCTGGGCGGCCACTTTTTTCGGCGTGCAGTCCACGACGATGTAGCAGCGTTCAGCAGGTCATCGAGGGGACCGGCGGGTCGAGCTTGGCCTCCGTCATCGCTAGGGTGTGCTCGGGCGTTGCACCGTATAGTGCATAGTCCTTGGCGCGGGCCACGGCGACGCGCCAGTCCGTCGCCACGTCGGCGACGCCGGCCAGCGTCATATCGTTCTGAAGAGCGACTGCGTCGGCGACGCGCTTGCCGATGACGCCGTAGCCGTTGACGGCGACGCGGATGGTTCGAGGATCAGTCATGGCGATGGAGCCTGAAGGAGTGGTGAGGATGACGAGGACAAGGTCGAGTGCGATGGTTGTGCAGCTGGACTGACGGCGCTGGCGGGAGTCGGCCAGCGCGTCCAACCACCCGCCGTCGAACCCGGCGCGACGGAGTCCGGCCCGCAGGTGGGGCGAGCGCCGTAGCCGATCCCAGACGAGCCCCGTGCGGTGGTTCTCGAACATCAGCGCGAGCGCGCCCTGGTCGATGCCGTAGACCCAGGGGCATGTCCAGCCGCCTCCGTCGTCATCCTGCCCCGGAAACGTGGGGTTGAATGCGGACTCGAACCCGTAGCGGCTGCGCTCCCCAACATGGAGCGCATGAAATCGGCGGAGCGTGGGGAGCACGACCTCCGGGGCGAATGGGAGCGAGGTGGCCGCCGCCCACGGCGCAATCGTACCGTCGTCCGGCCCGTACGGCGCACCGCGCGCGCTGTACCCGAGGAACCGGCGCTCCACGCCGTCTACGACCTCCGTGACCGGGCCGGGGCCATGACAGGCAGTGAATCCCCAGCAGCAGTCGCAATAGCCGGCAAAGCCGAGCGGGTTGCGGACGGCGTACGCCTCCTTGGACGAGTGTGGCGCGGCGGGAATTCTCGAAATAGTCGAACGGCGTGCCGAGCTCGGCACACTTGTCACGCATGAACGCGTCGTGGATCCCACGGAAATCGATCCAGAGGTGGGAGAAGTGGTGAATGAAGAGCGGGCCGGCGTAGAGCAGCCAGTGGCCGTCGATGCATTTCCACGCATACGTCGCGCACCACGCCGTGTAGCAGTCGGCGGTAATCGGGTGCGTCGGCGAGCCGAGTGCAAGGACGTACAGAATCAGCGCCTCGTCGTATCCACGCCAGCGGTAGGGCAGGAAACCCGACTCCGGTCGCCATCCGTGTGTGAGCGTTCGTTCGCCATTCAGTGCCCAGTGCCAATCCACTCGTTGGTAGAGCGCGTCGGCGACGGTGCGAATCTCCGGCTCGCCCCCGGCGTCCCCATCGAAGTAGCACGCAGCGGCAAGGGCACCAGCGAGGAGCAGGGCCGTGTCGATGGTCGAGAGTTCGCAGCGCCACGCCCGTCGGCCCGTCTCCATGTCGAGGAAGTGGTAGTAGAAGCCCCGATGCCCGGTCGCGTCCGCAGCCTCGCCCTGCGGGCTGTCGCGGAAGAAGCGAAGGACGCGCAGGGTACGCTCGACCGCCTCGTCCCGCGACAGCAGTCCACGCTCCACCATGACGGGGTACGCCCCGAGGGCCATGCCGACCGCCGCAATGCTGCAGACGGTGTCGGGCATCGTGCTGTCCGCGACCAAGCCGGTCAGCGGATGTGCCATGTCGAGGAAGTAGCAGAGAGCGCGGCATTCAATCGTGTCGAGCAGCGCGTCGTCGATGTCGGGTTGAGCTACCGTCGTCGTCACACGGTAGTCGGTGGGCGAATCGTCCCATGAGGCAATAGGGCAGGCATACTCGAATCGTACCACCACTGACGTCGGTCACCGTACTCGTCAACGAGATGATGAGTCATGCGCTCGTGCGCGACGCACCATTCACTCATGCTGCGCTTCCGCTTGCTGCGTCTGCGCCTGCACCATTGGTGTGCTGCTGACGCCGGTGGTCAACGCCAAAGCCATCCGCGCTCGTGGTCGCGATCTCCCCAGCGCACATGTCCATATGCACTTGCGATACGAGGTTCGCTGTGCGTCGCGCGCAGCGTTGGCGTCACCGATGCCGGCTCGCCGTTCGGCCTTCCGGTGTGCACGTGCTGCACGTCTCAGGTCCCAGCACACCAGACGCATGCCGGAGCGCACCTATCTCGGCGTGCGTACATGATGCGGACCGATGCCGTGACGGACACATGGGGCCGGTGCACATGTACGGATGTGAAGCGATGGCCGCGTTTATGCGTCGTAAAAGAAGCATGTCGAGGCGAGCGTGGATCTCCCTGCCAGGCATCGCACCTGCCGTCGACGCACGGCGTCATACTGACGCCTTCGGGCAATGCGGTCTCGCAGTCTTTTGACCGGAGAATAACATGATGGCACGATCAAGCCTTCTCAGCTGGACGATTGTCGCGGTGCTGCCGCTGATGGCCGCGTGCGGCAAGAACGATGGCGCGCGAACGGACAGCGGAGCAGCGATGTCCGCGAATAGCATGCGCGGCGATTCGGGTGTCATGGGTGGCATGAATGGCATGATGCCGCCACGCGGAACCGACAGCATGTCTGCAATGTCGTCCAGGTCGTCGATGCCTGGGATGTCCGCCGCGATGACCGCGCACATGGCCGCCATGAAGGGTGCCGATAATGCGATGATGAAGTCCATGCTGCCGGACCACAAGAAGATGGTCGACGGCATGTTGTCGCAGATGACCGAGCAGATGCGCAGCATGAAGATGACCCGCACGCCAGCGTGGAGTGCGCTCAGCGACTCTCTCCGTACCGATCTGAAGCAGATGTCAGGCATGAGTGCGACGGGGCTGGCTGCAATGATGCCGGCGCACGAGATGCGCATCACGCATCTCGCCGCGATCCATGAGGAGGCCATGAAGCACAGGAAGTAGTACAGTCTGATCACGGCGGTGCTCGTACCACATAGAGCGACATCACATCACGATTCACTGCGGAGCATTTCATGACGGCAATCGAACTCAAGACGTATCTGCACGGCGCTGGAGCGAAGAACCATGAGTGCATCGAGGCGTGCGTAGCGTGTCTCGTCGCGTGCGAAATGTGCTCCGACGCCTGTCTGGCGGAGTCGGATAACGCCATGCTGCTCGCGTGCATCCGTCTCGACCGCGACTGTGCCGAGGTGTGTTCGGCCGCTGTACGTGTGATGGCACGCGGCGGCCCACTCTCGTCAATCATGTGTGCCGCGTGCGCCGACGCGTGCGATGCCTGCGCGGCTGAGTGCGAGAAGCACTCGGCGCAGCACGACCATTGCCGCATCTGTGCCGAAGCATGCCGTAAGTGCGCGGAGGCCTGCCGCACGATGGCGGCGGCGTAATCGAGTTCAGGGGCGCATCGGTCCATGCGGCCGATACGCTCCTGCAGCGATGCGCCTCAGCGTCCAACCGGCGCACTCGAACTCCGTTGCCCTTTCGTTGCAGGGTTCGCGATACGCACTGACGATTAGTCACGGCGCTGGGGCTCGACTTTCTGCGGAACGATGCGGTGCTCTGGCCGCTGATGCTCGCCTCGCTGGTCGTTGCGACATGGGGATTCTGGCACGGGCAACGCTGTCATGGAAAGGTCGGCCCGCTGCTGCTTGGCACGGCGGGTGGAGTCTCGATGGCAAGCGGGGTGATCCTCGTCCACGGTTTTCCGGCGATGCATATGATTTACGCCGGTGCCGCAGCGCTGTTGGGCGCGACGACATGGAACATGGTGCTCCGTCGCGCCCGTAGCTGACGCGCCTCTGCGCCCCCTCGAGCGCGTGGACCGGGTGACTGTTGCGGTGAGCCCGTCAGCCCCCGTACACCCTCACCATGCCCTCACAGAATCCGCGCCGCAGGCGCTCCGCCGGCCCAGGCCGACTCACGCTGTCTGAAATCGCAGTCCTCGTTGGCGTGTGCGTGAAGACGCTCCGCCGTCGGCTCCTTCCCTCCGATGATGCGGCGCTGCGTCACTACTGGGTGCAGGCGCTCGACCTCAAGAAACGAAAGACGGGCGTCCATGGTCTGGTACATGGTGATGCGAGCCTCATCCGACAGCATCTGTCGACGATCCGCGGAGTCGACGACAGCCTCTGACGTTCGCGGCACGTGCAACAAGCCGTGCGCGGAGCACCAGTGAGACCGGCACCGTGCCCGCAGAATGCACTGCGGGCACGGTGCCGGCTTACGCCGCCATAGCTCGGCGTCGGGTGCCGCTGCGGCACGACGGCCGAGACGGTGGTGGTGTCGCTCCGTCGCGTTCAACCAGTGCGCGAAGGTTGCCGGGCAACACCGTCTTCGGGTCGCGCCAGACGCGCTTCCAATCGGTTGGCGCATCGTGCCACCACGTCCGGTCGAGCAGATGATCATACGCGTTGGGATGCTCAACCGACGTGAGCGGGCTTCGCATCAGTTCCTGCATCGTGGCGCTCAGCTTCACATAGTGCTTCTCCAGCGTCACCATTTTGTCGCACGTCGCCCGCATCGCGACCTGCCAGCCCGACACCGCATCGACGCCACCATCAGGACGTGCGCGTTTCGGACCGTGCTCGCCTCGCATGAACCAGTACGTGCCCCACCACAGCCGAGCGGCATGGGGGCGGAACATGTACGCGTATCCTTCGACTGCTGCCGTGTCGACGCTGGTCGGGAGATCGGTGCGACCCATCGCGCGCAGCCCCAGCAGCAGGGCGTAACCGAATCGCTCCGCCACGCTGCTCGTGGCGCGGAACGCACCCGCGACGGCCTGTGCGCGATCACTGCGCGGGTCGGCATTGGCAAACCACGCGAATCGTCCACTGGCAACCGCGGACTGCAGCGTCTCGTCGTGCTTCACGTGTCCTGTGGCGCGCAACGCGGGGAGCCACGACTCTTTGAGGTACCGCGCGAACCAGCGCCGGTCGATGATCGTCGGCGACCAGCGCCACGTCGGCCGGGCCTCACCAGTCTTGGTCGTCACCTCGGCGATCTCGCCTTCATCACGACCGGGAAAGCTCGTCCCGATGCCGTGCAATGCGAGCAGGTCACCGCTGTGAGACCACTCCGCGTCGATCATCACCTCCTTCCCCGTGCGTGCATTTGTGACGTTGGTGATCCGGCTCGGCTCGGCCACGAACGTCGCGAGGGCGATGTACGCATCGAGCCCAGCGATGAATGCCTCATGCGCCTCACGTGCACGGGCCGCTGACGCCTGGGATGCACCCGGCCGTGAGGCACGGATGCGCAGCTGGATTGCCTCGCGCTCGAGACGAGGGAGTTCGTGCAGCGTCCACCACGGGAGGATCAAACAGACGACCTGCGGCAGCGTGACCATCTGCAGCATGCGAACGTGATCCTTCACAAACGACTCCTTCGTAAGGATGTCCTTCATCGATGGCAGGTGTGCCGTCCAGATGGCTCGGAGCGCGAGCAATTCCGATGCCTCGTCGCCATCAGTGCCGAGCGCGACCCGTTCCGTGATGCTCCACAGTCGGAATGCCATCTGCGCCGCAGACTTCGGCCAGTGTCCGTCAGCATCGCGCGCGGCGCGCTCAAACAGGCCATGGTCGAGTGCCAGATCGATCACCGCGAGGGCGAGGGGGCGGACGACGCGAACGTCCGCTCGATTTGTGGGCCGCCCACGGCGCGCACGACGTTCCGCCAACAGCGCCTCCGCGTTGCCTGGCAGCGGTCGTGGTGCGCTCCCTTCAGCGCTGGTCGACCACAACGATTCGACGTTCAGCGCAGGCAGGTCCGGAATCGTGAGCAGTCCACGGTCGACGAGCGTCAGCAGCGCGGACGCCCACTGCCGCATGGCGGCGCGGTATACGTACTGCGTCTTGGCGGTGAGCGCCTCATGCGCCGTGCGCGAGCGATTCCCGGCGGCGCGGTCGCCGACCTTCATCGACGACAGCGACTCCCAGGTCTCCACGTCGCGCGCCAGTTCAGGGAGTCGCTCATCGATGCGCTGCTGCTGATTGTCGCCGATGGACACCGGCGACCACGAGGGGAGGCGTGGCGCGACGATGTCGTCAGCGAGCAGCCGCCGTACGGCGCGGAGCGTCCACATCATGTGGTTGCGCAGCGAGGGTGCCAGGCCCCACGTGGCGAGCATCGTGATCATCGCATCGGTGGTCGTCGGGAGCTCCGCAACGGTGATGACGCCGTGTGAAGCCGCGATGCGCGCGAAACGGCGCATGCCGAGCTGCAGATGTCCGATCCTGCGCTGCTCTTTCCCGGTGACCGCGCTCACGTCTCCCACGCGGTTGGCGAGGGTGTGGAACTCCGTCAGCACGGGGCAGGGCGTTGCCGACGCGCGTGCGGACAGCGCCCACGGCGCGAGCGCCGTCAGCAGTCGTTCGATCCGACGACGCGCGTTGTCGGGCCGCTCGTGCTTCAGCCGCTTCGCCCGGGCGTGTGCGGCCATCGCGCTGCCAGGCAGAAAGGCACGGATGTCCATCGGTGCGCGACCCAGATGCGCAGGTGGGTCCAACTGAATGCGCGCTTCGGGTTCAGAGCCGAGTTGGAGATGGGCGTTGAGCTGCGTGGCCAGCGTATGTTCGAGATCGGAGAGTGCGGAGCGCCGCGTTGCGGCGGCAATGACGGTTTCGTCGAGCACGGACGCCGCGACGCGCAGCATCGGGAGCGTGATGGGGTGCGACGGGTCGAGCGGTGCGTGCGTGGTCTGCATGATCAGCCTCGGATCGGGTTGTACGGCGAGCGTACCGGAGGCTGTGTGCAGGCCGCTGGGGGCCGCGGTGCCCTGCACGAGGGCGGCCATCGTATGTGCAATCGGCGTCACGTGGACGCGACACACGGGGACATACGGGGACTTACAGCGTCGCCGTGTGCGGAGTCGAGTCGTTGATCGTGGTCGTATTCAGCGACTGAATCCCGCACACATTCGCGAGGACACGTTGGGACTCGTAGGGTAAGTCAAAGGCACGCAACACGTTGCAATTGTGCGTGGAATTCGAGGCTCGCCGCGCGGCGTGCACACACGGCGGATTCGTCGCGTTGCCCCGATGATGCAGTGATCGCTGGCGGGCGCGAGCGCCAGCCGCGCGCATTCGACGCGCGTCGCCACCGAGACGATGGGCCTCCATGCCGTCGCGACCTGGCTCTGTGGTGACCTTCCCGCGCACGTGATTCGACGCATACCAGGTCTGTAGACGGCGATGTCTCCTGAGCGCCAGGCCGCAATCATCGCTGAGACAGCGGCTTTGTCGCCTGCGAGCCGTCGTGGTGGTTGCGGGCTTCGTTTCGCGCCGCGAATTGACCGGCAGACGTGCGTCGCCGTACGTTGCGAGCATGACAGCGTCCCCAGTGTCGGCGCGGTCATACGCAGCCGGTCTCGCTGCGGCCAACCACCCCACGCTCAGGTGATCACCGTGCCCCCTGCAAGCACCGATGCAAGCCTCGAACTCGTCGAGGTCACGCCGGAACTCGCGACCGAGTGGTTGTCGACCATGGGCGCGAATCGTCGTCTGAACGCCACGCATGTGGACCGGCTCGCCGACGACATTCGCCGCGGCGACTGGCGGCAGACTTTTGACCCGGTGCGATTCAACCGAAAGGGCGAGCTGATCGACGGCCAGCACCGGCTGACGGCGGTCGTGCAGAGCGGTCGGTCGATCAGCGTCTACGTGGCCCGAAATCTTGATCCGCGCGCCATGGCCGTCATCGATACCAACAAACCGCGGTCGGTGGCGGATGCGATGCAGATCAACGGCGTCGCCAATGCGAGGAAGCTGGCAGCCGCCGCCAAATCGCTCTACTACTACGACCTGGATAAACTGGCGAGTAGTGGACCGGCGGTGTCGTATGCCGCCCTGCAGCGCACGATCAAGGCGCACCCGTTCCTGCCCGATGCCGTGGAGCAGGTGGTGCAGAGCAGCGTGATCCAGCCGCATGCGCAGCTGGCGATGGTGTATTGTCTCGCGCACGAGAAACACGCGAGGAGGGCCGAGGAATGGATCGAATTGATCCAGGAAGGCGAGAACATCGGGAAGGGCAATCCAGCGTTCGAGTTGCGGAAGCGGCTCCTCAGCATGCGCGGCAAGGGCGCCAAGACGCAGCTGCGCGGGCCGTCGGTCGCGGCGATGATCATCAATGGCTGGAATCTGTTCCTGGCGGGCCGCAAGGACGTGCAGTCAAGCGAATTGCTATGGCGCAACACGCGCGCGACCGAGGACGACCAGTTTCCGAAGGTGAAATAAGCTGCTGGCTTGCACCCGTTTTCGCCGACCTTCCGGTTGCGCTGACTCTCGGCTGGCAGGACGTTCGGGCGATCCGAGTGTGCACATGGCGTGCGCAGTGCGTGCGACTCAGATCACGCGACACGCGTCAGTGAACCGCACCTCGCACGACCTTTGGGCAGTGCTCACCATCCCAGCGCTCGGGTCCTGCTACGGCCACTGGACGTGCGACTTCGCGGCGAATGATCCACTCTGCGACGACAACATTGATCACCCAGCCGGCGCCCATCAACACGGCGCGCGGGGTTTCGCTTGGCGTGTCGCCCATGATCAGGAACCACGGCAGATGCGTGAGGACCTGCGTGCCTGACCCAAGTCCGATGGCGTACGCGCGCAACATCCATCGGCCGTGCGCCCGAAAGTTGATGCGCCTGACCGCTACCACGCTCAGCGCAATCGACAGCACCATCGCCGAGCCGAAGACAAGACGTTCGACATACAGGATCTGGCCGTCGCCAGCAGGCCATGGACTGGACCGTGCCATCCACAGCCCGGAGAGCGCCGCCACCAAGCCGCACGGGATCAGAATCCTACCGGCGGCACGGTGCCACCCGTTCCGCCGAAGCCGGAAAAATCCGTCGCTAGTGCCGACGCCGGCGACGGTTGCATTGATGCGCACGGGTCCGTTCGTACCCGGTGTACTGCGTCGTCGCGCGTCCCGTGCGGTGGCGTCCACTGCTGTCAGGGGCGTGTCCCCCAGATGAATCGCAGGACTGACCGCGCATGGGCGATGCCCCGCCGAACTAGCGCAGGCAGTACGGCCCTCGTCGTCACCATCGGCGCCGTGGGTACAGGTTGCATGATCGGCGAGGGCGTCGACGCAGCGATCTGACGCTGCATGCCATCGATCCGTTCGCGCAGCCGGCGTTGCTCTTCCGCGATCTGCTTGAGCCGCTCTTCATGTGCGACCTTCGCCTGGGCGCTGAGCGCGGCAATCACCGCGTCGCGTGGTCCGGAGGGTGACGGCACCGCGCGATGCGGAGCGCCGGCGTTGCGGGGGGCGGGTGCTGGGCGCTGCGCGCGCATCGTGTGTCTCGGGGATCGCGCGCGCTGCGCGGGTGCCTGCGCTGTGGGCCGAGGGCGTGCGGGCCGACGCGCCGCAGAGCGCGCGGGTCGTTCAGCGATGACGCCGTGTGCGACGGCATCCTGCACGCGTTGCCGGGCCTCGTCCTTCACGAAGCGGCAGACGGCGGCGATCCGGTCAGTCGCGGTGCGATTGTGGCAGAGGCGCAGGGCACGGACCGAGAGCTTGGCGACGCACTTGAGCCAGCGCGCCGTGGCGAGCAAGACTGTGGTCGGGATATTGGGGGGACGACTCATCGTGCGACTCTCCGGTAGGGGGCACCTCGTGCGGAGAGCCTAGGAGTCGGTGGTGGGGGGCAGGCTGGCGCGGTCCTTCCGGCGGGCTGGTCCCATGGGTCGGTGCGCCCCTCTTATGCTTGGCTCACTGCGCATGGAGGTGGGCGGCCGAGTGTCCGGGCGACGTGCAGCCGTCCTTCAACCGAGCGCGACAATACAGGCTCCCCGATAGCGAGCACAGCCGCTCCCGCTGCCGCGTCGTTCCGGTACGCTTGCAGCCGACGTCACGATGTACCGGTACAGCCACCCGCGTACCGGAATTCGGGACGTCCGTCATACCGGTACGCGTTCTTTCACGGCTCAATTGCAGTCCGTACCGGTTCGGAGACGAACGCGGCGTCATACCCCTCTGCGGCGGTCGGCTGTACCGGTATCGCTCCGCTGCGAGGATTCCGTCTGGGAGGATCGCCGAACGCGATTGCCCGGCGGGATCCCTCCTATCGACATGGCCGGCGACCGCCAATGTACGATTTCCGACAGGGCGCATTTACATCCGAAAGCGCCCGCGACGAGGCTGTGGGGCGCGCCGCCGCCGGATACCTTCACACGGTCGTCCTCGCCGCAACCGTCCCCATCAGCCACGCCTGTGCCGCCACGTACCAGCAGTCGCAAGAATGGGAGCGCCGCCGCCCCCCTCGGCCTCGAGGCCACCCTCTGGGCCGCCGCCGACAAGCTCCGCGGCAACCTCGACGCTGCCGAGTACAAGCACGTCGTCCTCGGCCTGATCTTCCTGAAGTACATCTCCGATGCCTTCGCGGAGAAGTACGACGCGCTGCTGGCCGACGCGGCGAACGGCGCGGACCCCGAGGACCGCGACGAGTACGCCGCAGACAACGTGTTCTGGGTGCCGGTCGCGGCGCGGTGGTCGGCGCTTCAGGCGAAGGCCAAGACGGCGGAGATCGGGACGCTGCTTGACGACGCCATGCACGCCGTTGAGCTGGTCAACCCGCGGCTCAAGGGCGTGCTGCCGAAGGAGTACGCCCGCCCGTCGCTCGACAAGCGCCGTCTGGGCGAGCTGGTGGACCTGATCTCGGGTGTGGGGGTGGGCGACGCCGAGAGCCGCGCCAAGGACCTGCTGGGGCGCGTGTACGAGTATTTCCTGGGGCAGTTCGCCAGTGCCGAGGGCAAGAACGGCGGCGAGTTCTACACGCCGCGTTCCGTGGTGCAGCTGCTGGTGGAGATGCTTGCCCCGTACGAGGGGCGCATCTACGACCCGTGTTGCGGGTCGGGCGGAATGTTCGTGCAGAGCGAGAAGTTCGTGCAGGCGCACGGTGGGCGTGTGGGCGCGATCAGCGTCTATGGGCAGGAACTGAACTCGACGACGTGGCGGCTGGCGCAGATGAACCTCGCCATTCGCGGGATCGACTCCAACCTTGGGCTGAAGCCCGCGGACACGCTGCACGAGGACCTGCACCGTGACCTGCGCGCGGACTACGTCATCGCGAACCCACCGTTCAACATCTCGGACTGGGGGCAGCCGCTCCTCCAAAAGGACGTGCGGTGGGAGTACGGCGTGCCGCCAGCCGGGAACGCGAACTTTGCTTGGGTGCAGCATTTCGTGCATCACCTCGCGCCGCGCGGCGTCGCTGGATTCGTGCTCGCCAACGGTAGCATGAGCACGCAGCAGGGCGGGGAGGGAGAGATCCGAAAGGCGCTCGTCGAGGGAGACCTAGTGGACTGCATCGTGGCGCTGCCGGGTCAGCTCTTCTACTCGACGCCGATCCCAGTCTGTCTCTGGTTCCTGGCGCGCGACAAGCGTGACCCACGATTTCGGGATCGGCGCACTGAGACGCTCTTCATCGACGCTCGGCAGCTCGGGCGCATGGCGTCACGGGTCCACCGAGAGTTGACCGCGGAAGACGTAGCGTTGGTGGCCGGGGCGTACCATGCATGGCGCGGTGACACGGGCGCGGCGATGTACTCGGACACGGCGGGCTTCTGTCGGGCGGTTACGCTCGAAGAAGTGCGGAAGCATGGGTATGCCCTCTCGCCAGGCCGGTTCGTCGGTACGTCGGTGATGGACGAAGACCCTGAGTCAACCGAGACCCGCATGGCCGAACTCACCTACCGGCTCGCCACACAGCTTGAGCTGGCGGCGGCATTGAATGACCGGTTGCGCCATGGGCTGGCGTCGGTCGGTTTTTCGCTGCCCATACGACCGTCATCGGCGCGTGCGACGTCGATGGACGAGAGCGCATGAGCGATTGGCGCGAAACTACCATCGGCGACATGATCGCATCGGGCGCAGCGTCGTTGCAGACGGGGCCGTTCGGCTCACAGCTGCATGCGCACGACTATGTCGCCTCCGGCACCCCAGTCATACCGACCGAGGCCATAGGCAGGCGCACGCTGATGGAGCAAGGCCTGCCGCAAGTCTCGCCGGCAACAGTGGAGCGGCTCGCTCGCCACGTTGTCCGCGACGGAGACATTTTGTTCGCGCGACGAGGCGTGCAGGCCACAGGGCTGTCAGCGTTGGTGCAAAGCCGTCACGCGGGATGGCTGTGTGGCACAGGTGCGATCCTTCTTCGTGTTGATCGTCAGCGAGTGGATCCGTCTTTCGTTTCGTTCGCGCTTGCGGATCGAAGTGCCATCGACTGGCTCAAGGCACATGCAGTTGGCGCTGTGATGCCGAATTTGAACACGGACGTGATCAGTCGACTGCCACTAGTGCTGCCGGCGCTCGCTGAACAGCGCCGAATAGCGGAGGTCCTTGGTGCGCTCGACGACAAGATCGAACTGAACTGGCGCACGATAGACACGCTCGACTGTATGCTTCGCATGCTGTTCGCGCGAATGGAATTGGAGCACGACAGCCCAAGACCTCCACGTTGTCTTGGTGACATCGCGCAACTAGTTCGTGACGGAGTCTCTCCTGGTCGCGAACCTGATCGCATGTTTTCGCACTTCAGCATCCCGGCTTTCGATGCTGAACTGCAGCCCGTGCGCGAGACCGGTGCAGCCATTCTCAGCAACAAGTTCGTGGTTCCTGCCGGAAGTGTGCTCCTCTCCAAGCTGAATCCGAGCACGGAGCGCGTGTGGGTGCCGAACGTCAACGATGCTGACGCGGCAGTTTGCTCCACCGAGTTCTTGGTGTTCGTCCCGCAGAGCTGCGCGACGCGTGCCTATCTGTACGGACTACTCACAAGCACTCCGTTTCGGACTGCTCTGTGCTCGACGGTCACGGGTACCTCCAACAGCCATCAGCGAGTGCGCCCGGATGATGTACTCGCCATTCACGTCAGTCTTCCTTCACGACTGGCGCTGGCCCAGTTCGACGCCGTTGGAGCACCACTTCTTGAGCGCATCCAGCAGGCACGGGACGAGAACCGGACCCTTGCCGAGCTGCGCGACACTTTGCTGCCGTGCCTCCTCTCAGGCGACCTTCGCGTCCGCTACGAAGAACGCGAGCTCGCGCAAACTCCATGACCCCCGCCTCCCCGTCGTTCTTCACCGAGTCGGAAGTCGAGGTCGTCGCTCTCGACCTGCTCGCGGACCTCGGCTACGCCATCGCGCATGGCCCCGACCTCGCCCCGGACGGCTCGGCACCCGAGCGCGCATCGTACGGTGACGTGGTGCTCATCGACCGCCTCCGAGCAGCACTCGCCCGGCTCAACCCCGGTCTGCCTGCGGCAGCGCTCACCGAAGCGCATCGCCGGCTCACGCGCTCCGACGCCATCGTTCTCGTTGACGCGAATCACGCGCTGCACCATCTCCTGGTGCACGGCGTGCCGGTGGAGACCGTGCGTCCCGATGGCTCCATCCGCGGGGCACTCGTGCGCGTCGCGGACTTCACGAACCCAGAGGCGAATGACTGGCTTGCGGTGAACCAGGTCACGGTCGTCGAGAGCGGTCACAAGCGTCGACCCGACGTGATTGTGTACCTCAACGGTCTCCCCATCGCCATCGTCGAGCTGAAGAACCCGGCCGACGAGAAGGCGACCGTGGTCGGCGCCTACCAGCAGCTGCAGACCTACAAGTCCCAGCTGCCGTCGCTCTTCCACCACAACGCGTTGCTGGTCGCGTCAGACGGTCTGAAGGCACGTGTCGGGTCGCTCACGGCGGACTTCGAGCGCTTCATGCCATGGCGCACCGTGGACGGCGCGACGTTGGCGCCGAGCACCCTGCCGGAGCTCGAGGTGCTGCTCCGCGGGCTCTTCGACCGCAGGCGGCTGCTGACGTTCCTACGGCATTTCATCGTGTTCGAGGAGGGGGCCCACGGCGAGCCCGCCAAGAAGCTGGCCGCCTACCACCAGTTCCACGCCGTTGAGACGGCGGTGGGCGCCACCGTCGCCGCGGCGCGGCCAACGGGTGATCGGCGTGTCGGCGTGGTGTGGCACACGCAGGGATCGGGGAAATCGCTCACGATGGCCTTTTACTCCGGGCGCCTCGTGACCGAACCGGCGATGGAGAACCCAACCCTCGTCATTCTGACGGACCGGAACGATCTGGACGATCAGTTGTTCGGCACCTTCGCCGGGTGTCGGGAGCTGCTGCGCCAGGAGCCGGAGCAGGCCGGCTCGCGCGATGAACTGCGCACGCTGCTGCAGCGGGCGTCCGGTGGCGTGATCTTCACCACCGTGCAGAAGTTCGCCCCCGCTGCGCAGGGCGAGACGTACCCGGTGCTGACCAACCGCCGGAACGTGGTGGTGATCGCCGACGAGGCACACCGAAGTCAGTACGACTTCATCGACGGCTTCGCGCGCCACCTCCGCGATGCGCTCCCAAACGCCAGCTTCATCGGCTTCACCGGAACGCCCATCGAAGCAGATGACCGGAGCACCACGGCCGTCTTCGGCGACTACATCTCGGTCTACGACATCCAGCAGGCAGTGGCGGACGGCGCCACGGTCCCGATCTACTACGAGAGCCGGCTGGCCCAGCTGGTGTTGCGTGATGAGGCGAAGCCCACGCTCGACGAGGCCTTCGACGAGGCCACCGAAGGCGAGGAAGTCGAGCGCAAGGAACGCCTGAAGACCAAGTGGGCGGCGCTCGAGGCGCTGGTCGGCGCAGAGCCACGGCTGAAACAGATCGCGGCGGACCTGGTGGCCCACTACGAGCGGCGGCTGGAAGCCATGGACGGTAAGGCGATGGTCGTCTGCATGAGCCGCCGGATCTGCCTCGCGCTCTCTCGCGAGATCATCGCCCTGCGGCCTGACTGGCATGCCGACGGCGACGAGCACGGCGTCGTGAAGGTCGTCATGACCGGCTCGGCCAGCGATCCGCTCGACTGGCAGCCGCACATCCGCAACAAGGCGCGGCGCGAGAAGCTGGCCGAGCGTCTCAAGGATCCTGCAGACCCGTTGCGGATCGTGATCGTGCGCGACATGTGGCTGACCGGGTTCGACGCGCCTTGCCTGCACACGATGTACCTGGACAAGCCGATGCACGGGCATGGGCTGATGCAGGCCATCGCGCGCGTGAACCGCGTCTTCAAGGACAAGCCGGGTGGGCTGGTGGTCGACTACCTCGGCCTCGCCGACCAGCTCAAGCGCGCCCTCGCCGACTACACGCAGGGGGGCGGGAAGGGGCGGGCGACAATCGACCAGAACGAAGCCGTCGCAGTGCTGCTGGAGAAGCACGAGGTCTGCTGCTCGCTGTTCCACGGCTTCGACTGGGGCGCCTGGGCCGCCGGCACCGCGTCGCAGCGGCTGGCGCTTCTCCCGACCGCACAGGAGCACGTGCTGGCGCAGCAGGACGGGCAGCAGCGGTTCTACCAGGTGGTCGCGGAACTGTCGAAGGCGTTCGCGCTGAGCGTGCCGCACCCCGACGCACTGCGTGTGCGGGACGACGTCGGCTTTTTCCAGGCCGTCAAGGCAGCACTGGCCAAGAGCACGGTCGGGCCGGGCCGGAGCGAGGCCGAGATGGAGCATGCCATCCGCCAGCTCGTGAGCCGCGCCGTGGCCATCGAGGGGGTCGTGGACGTGTTCGCGGCCGCCGGGCTGCAGAAGCCCGACCTGTCCATCCTGTCGGACGAGTTTCTGGCCGACGTGCGCGACATGCCGCAGCGGAGCCTCGCCGTCGAACTGTTGCGCAAGCTGCTGCAGGATGAGCTCAAAACGCGGTCGCGGCGCAACCTCGTGCAGTCACGGTCGTTCGCCGAGATGCTCGAACGGTCGGTCGGCGCCTACCGGAACCGGGCCATCGAGACAGCGCAGGTCATCGAGGAGTTGATCGCGCTGGCGAAGCAGATGCGGGAGGCGCAGGCGCGCGGTGATGCGCTGGGCCTGACGGATGACGAGGTGGCGTTCTACGAGGCGCTGGAGGTGAACGACAGCGCGGTCGCGGTGTTGGGGGACGCGCAGCTCAGGATGATCGCGCAGGAGCTGACGAAGACGATCCGGGCCAACGTGACGGTGGACTGGTCGGTGCGCGAGTCGGTGCGGGCGAAGTTGCGGTTGATGGTCAAGCGGATCTTGAAGAAGTACGGGTACCCGCCGGACAAGCAGGAGATGGCGGTGAAGACGGTTATCGAGCAGGCGGAGTTGTTGACGGAGCGGTGGGCGGCGTGATGAGCGTCAAGCTCTGATTCAGCGCCGCGTGCCTTCCTCGTCCGATGATCGCCTGCGTGCAGTAGAACCCCTAAGACTCACTCATGCCTCGCATTCGGCTGCTGGAAATCGAGAACTTTCGCTGCATTCGCCGTCTTTCGTGGGTGCCGCGCCCTGGTCTCAATGGCTTGGTCGGACCGGGCGACATGGGGAAGTCGACGGTGCTCGACGCCCTTGACTACTGTCTTGGTGCGCGACGCTCGTTGACGTTTACAGACGCCGACTTCCACGGGCTTGATGCGTCGCAGCCGATCCGGATCGCTGCCACGGTTGGTGATCTGCCCGAGGCGCTCCTCGACATCGATGCATTCGGCATTTATCTGCGTGGCTTCGACGTGGCCGAGAGCCGCGTCGTTGACGAGCCTGGTGTCGGACACGAGACCGTCGTCACTCTCGTCCTGACGGTCGATCAGTCTCTCGAACCGACGTGGGCGCTCTACTCGGATCGTGCGGCCGCGTTGGACCAGCAGCGCGGGCTACCTTGGGCTCAGCGCGCGCAACTCGCGCCGATGCGTATCGGGGCTGGGGCTGGATACCACTTTGCCTGGCGACACGGCTCCCTCCTCAGCCGCATGACGACCGACCTCCCGAACGCGGCCGCGGCGCTTGCCACCGCGGCTCGCGAAGCTCGCAACGCTTTTGGCGACCAAAATGCGCCGGAGCTCCAGAGTGCGCTCGTTGCAATTCTGGCTCAGGCGACGCGCCTTGGCATCAGGGTGGGGAGCGGGCTCAGAGCCATGCTAGACGCTGAGTCCGTAGCGTTCGGTCGCGGTACCATCGCTTTGCACACCAGCGACGGCGTCCCGCTGCAGGCACTCGGTACGGGATCGCTGCGGCTCCTTGCTGCGGGTCTACAACGTGAGCTGGACGGCGGCGCGTCCATTGTGCTCGTCGACGAGGTCGAGCATGGTCTGGAGCCGTTTCGCCTTTGTAGGCTACTTGATGCCCTCGGTGCGAAAGATCGGGAGCCGTCTGCGCAGGTTTTCCTGACGACCCACTCACCGGTCGCGATCCGTGAAATGTCCGGAGATGCACTCTTCGTACTCCGCCGTGAGGTGAGCGGTGAGCATATCTGCCGTCACGTCGGTTCGTCGGACGCTGTTCAGGGAACGGTTCGCGTATATCCCGAGGCGCTCCTCGCACGCGCCATCGTTGTGTGCGAGGGTGCGACCGAGGTCGGGCTGTTGCGTGGGCTCGACCAGCACGAGGATGACCGCGGTCGCGACACACTCTCGGCGTCTGGCGTCGTCTACATCGACGGTGGCGGCGACAGCAAGGTCGTGCCGAAAGCCTCCGCCCTTCAGTCACTCGGTTTCGCAACAGCCATCCTGCGGGACAGTGATCTGCGCACCGCACCTGCAGGCGAGGGCGCCTTCATCGAGGGCGGTGGACGCGTGTTCACATGGGCCACGGGGCAGGCGCTCGAGGATGCGCTGTTCGCCGCATTGCCAGAATCGGCAGTCGGTGAACTGCTCGATCTCGCCGTCGAAAATCTCACAGAGGCGACCGTCGACGCCCAGGTACGCACGCGCAGCTCTAACATTCTGGGGATCGCAGCGTGCCGCGCCGCGATGACGGAGGATGCGCGTAGGGTGCTCGGCGCGGCGGCCAAGTCGAAGCAGGGGACGTGGTTCAAGACGGTCTCCGATATGGAGGTCGCTGCGCGGACGGTTGTCGGCCCCGCACTTTCGGAGGCAGGCGACGACCTTCGTGTACCGCTGGATGCGCTCCGCGTCTGGGCACGCGATGTCGTCGCCTGAGGCGTTGCTGGACGTCACGCGCGGCGCCGTCGTCGCACCTGCGGGATGCGGCAAGACGCAGCTCCTGACCAATGCGGTCGCTGCGCACACTGGTAGGCGGCCGATCCTCGTGCTGACACACACGAATGCTGGTGTCGCGGCGCTCCGCGGCCGCCTCGAGCGCGCGGGTGTCCGTCCGCGAGCGTACCGGGTGCACACACTAGACGGCTGGGCGATGCGCCTCGCGTCCACGTTCCCCCTGCGCAGCGGGCTTCGCTCCGGTACGCTCGAACTCCGGAATCCGGCACGGGACTATCCAAACATTCGTGCCGCTGCAGAACAGCTGCTGTGCGAGGGGCACATCGCGGACCTCCTGCGGTCGACCTACGACCGTGTGCTCGTAGACGAGTACCAGGACTGCAATGTCGTGCAGCATGGTCTGGTTTGTCACGCTGCGGACGCGGTGCCGACGGTGGTGCTAGGCGATCCGCTTCAGGGCATCTTCGGCTTCGGCGGCAATACGCTTCCTGATTGGGACTCGGTCGTCTGCGGCCAGTTCCCAGTGGCGATGACGCTGAACACGCCGTGGCGCTGGATCAACGCGGACTCTCAAGAACTTGGCGAGTGGCTCCTCCACACCCGCGGTCCGCTCCGCGCTGGTGACGCGGTGGACCTTGCCTCGGCGCCACCGAGTGTCGAGTGGGTACAGTTGACCGGCGATGCTACGCGCGACAGGCAGCTTCAGCTCCGGGCTGCCCGCACGCAGCTGCCGGGGAGGAAAGCAACTGCGCTGATCCTTGCAGACAGTACGAAGCCGGTCCAGCAGCGTCAGTTTGCCAGCCAGCTCAGTGGCGCGGCCACGGTCGAGAGCGTGGACCTGAAGGACTTCATTGCGTTCGCCGACGGTCTCGATGCTGATGCCGACGGTCTTGCTGTCCTGACCCGTGTTGTTCAGTTCGCGGCGGATATCATGACAACGGTCAGGCCCGCGGAGCTCATGCCGCGGGTGGCTTCTCTCGAGCGCGGGACTGCTCGGATCGCCGCGAGTGACGCCGAGCGGGCGGCTCTGCAACTGCAGGTGAGCCCGTCAGCAAAGCACGTTGCTGATCTGCTGGAGGCACTCAATCGGCAGGATGGTGTGCATGTGTTCCGGCCGGCGGTGCTGCGCGCGTGCTTCGCAATGCTGCGCGCATGCAGTCAGACGCAGTCGCTGCGATTCGGCAGTGCCGCCCGCACAATCCGTGACGACATTCGCGCGGGTCATCGCCGCGTGGCGCGGCGTGCCGTTGGCAGCACGCTGTTGATGAAGGGGCTGGAGGCGGACATCGCGGTTGTCCTTGACGCATCGCGCATGGATGCGGCGCATCTCTATGTGGCGATGACTCGAGGCGCACATCGGCTCGTTGTGTGCTCGGCGGAATCGCGCCTTCTCGGCCGCAGCGCTGCACGCCTCGGAGCTCGCACCGGTGGCTAGGGTGCGCACGTGCGGACGGGAACGGACAGGGCATGCGGTCGTAGCCATACAACCCCCCAAACACCTGACAAAGCGGACATGAACATCCTCTACGTCGACGAGTCTCACCGGCAATTTGAGAGTGGGCAGCACCTGTACTCACTCACAGGCGTCCTTGTACCAGCTGACCGACATGACGACGCTCGTAAGCGGTTCTACGCCCTGCTGCATGAACGTGTCGACGTTGGCGGGCTTGAGGTCACGACACGAGAGGGGCGGCGCTTTCGCATTGCGGACGGCATGCAGATCAATGAGCCGCCACCTGAACTCCACGGGGTCAGCCTCCTTCCGGACCGCGACGATGAGGAGAAAGTGATCGCGTGTCAGAAAGTGGTGGATGTTGTGGTCAATTCAGGGCTCACGGTCTTCCGCGTGTGCCTCAGCATGGATCACGCGCAACAGGTTGCGCTGCGTACGGAGGGAGACCGATACCTCTTCTGCTGGATGAACCTCGTGGACCTGCTCTCGCCCGTCCTCGAGCACGCGCACGTTGCGGTGGTGTTTGACGATGGAAACAACGAAATCAAGCGGACGATTCCACGCTTCGTTCAGATGCAGCAGTTCGTCCGTGCAGTGTACCCGCGCCCCGGGCGTTCCCTCGGGCGAGCCGACCCGTACGTGAAGCTGCTGGGAGAGGCGGCGTTTGCAGACAGTAAGGACTCGATAATGGTGCAGGTGGCCGATGTCCTATCGTACCTGCTACTGGCGCTCGACGCGGTGCAACTCGATCCGCCACAGGGGGAATTCAAGCGGAGCCTCGCTGAGGTGGCCTGCACGCTGCCGAGCGCCGTGCTCACTCAGAACCGGAGCGCGTTCCAGTTCGACGGCAAGCACCAAGTGTTGACGCCATGGACGATCTGATACGGGCCACCTCGGCCGAAGCGTTGCGGCCAAGCTCACGCCTGCAGCCCGTGTTCTGTGAACGAACTGGTGCCTCTTGGTGGCGCTCATGACCGAACCCTCACCGCCGCGCGTCTTCATCAGCTACAGCCACGATTCGCTCGAGCACAAGGAGCGCGTGCTCGCGTTGTCCAACAGGTTGCGAGGTGATGGCATCGACGCGCGCATCGACCAGTATCAGTCGGGCACGCCGGACCGTGGGTGGCCTATCTGGATGCACGACGAGATCGACATGGCTGACTTCGTGCTCGTCGTGTGCACGGAGACGTATGAGCGTCGACAGCTGCGTCGCGAGTCGCCGGGGGTGGGACTCGGCGCCACGTGGGAGGCTGGCATCATCACTCAGTTGCTCTACGAGGAGCAGGGGCGCGGACGGCGTTGCCTCCCCGTCGTGTTCGACAGGCGTGATGCGGCGCACATCCCTGTGTTCATGCGAGATGCAACGCGCTATCAGCTGGACCACGAATCCGGTTACACGGAACTACGCGACTGTCTGCTGGGTGTGCACGCGACTCCGATGCCTCCGCTCGGAACGCCGATGCTGGACCAGGTTGGGTCGAGCGGCAGCCTCACTCCGCCACATCGCCAGGCGGCGCCTCCCGGCGTGACGTTCGCCGGCAGGGATGTCGTAGTGATCCGATTCGGCGATGGCAGTCTTCACGCGTTCGGCGCAGAGCGCATCGAAGTCGCTGATCAGGTCACACTCGAGTTGGTTGCGGTGGCTGACGGCGGAAGCGAGCAGTTGCAGCGCCTGCACCATCTCGTCCAACCGGGATCGTTCCGTGGCGCACAGCACATCGCGGTCGCCTTCGGCTCAGTGCCTACCGCCACGGCCATCTGGCTCGACGTGCGTGAGCTGTCGCACCGCATCGGCGGGGGGCTGACGAGGTGGCGGCTTGTTGGGAGCGCGCAGCGCGCGGAGCCGAACCTGTACGACGACATGACGGTGAACAGCTTCTCGGCGGCGCAGATCGCGGAATTGCGGGCGCGTCGCATTCTCCTCGACGAGCGGAGAGTGCCCGGCGCGTCGCGGTCTGCGCGTGGGGATGGAGCCCCATCGCCGTCAGCGACCGATAGCCTTACCGAGTCGCTCATCAGCGGATCAACCTCCTTTGTCGGGAGCAAGCCGTCCCTTGGCGCGGTAGAGGGGTCGCCGTTCACCGCGCTGTATCGCGGATGGAAGACTGCCGCGAACGGCAGAAATGATTTCCTCGCCGTTGCAAAGCTGGTCGCGAGCATGTGGCTCGTGCTGACGCGCACCGTGCAGTTCGTGCGGAGGCTGGAGATCCAGTTCGCTGGCCCAGACACACTGTCCATCCGATTCGAGGGCGAGCGCGGCAGAGTGTACACGAACCGCGACCCAGACGTGATCACGGTCGAGGGCGAATGCAATCTGCGGACCTAGCGGTCCCGTAATCGCAGGCAGGGGTCGGACGTCTGATTGCGAGCGCTAGGTGCGACCAGCGAGTCCGTGCATGCGTGGCACACCGTGTTGCCGCCGTCAGAGCTCATGCGCGGAACCACCGCCTTAGGTTGCGGCAGCCTGAGCCCTCTACAACGAATGCGTCGCTTCGGTCGGAGGTCCGAGCAGCGCGTCCGTCGGCCATCTCGTCGTCGCCATGTCACTGATCAGGAACTTTGCGCCCTTCGAGTTCAGCGACAGCAACACACTCGCAGGATCAGTCAACGGCTTCGCTCCCCATCCACCGAGGTATCCCCGCATTGCGCCCTCGACGATCACCCCAGGGCCAGTGAGGAGCACGTCGAACATCTTGTACACGCGAGATGTGCCGATCTCTGGTAATACCATCGCGTGAGCGAAGTCACGCATCATGCCGCCATCGTCTGCCATCGCGGCGGAGATGTTGATGGTCCAGAACCGCAGGCCGAGCTTAGTGCCGTCGACGTGCCACGTGCCTCGGACTCCTTGCACCGACTCCCGCATCTGCGCGAGTCGGCGCAAGTCTTCCGATCCTTCGGACGTGAGCTGCGTGATCAAGGCCGTCATGATCGCCGCCTGTGATCGTGAGCGGCAGGGCAGAATCGCATAGCGCTGTGGTGACATGGCTCCATGGGGAGTTAGGGTTGGTAGGAAAGGACGGTCTGACCGACACCGTCATGGCAGCTCAGTTGGCGGCAGCTGAAATGCCGACACAATCCGCTGCCACGTCGTGACGCCGACCATCGCGTTGCGGATGCCCTCCCGGTCCTCCGCAGAGCGGTGTGGCAGGCTCGACTCGATTGCCGCATCGCTGCGCGTGTCCTTCGCCGCCTGCTTCCAGAGTTCCGGGACGTCCTCGGTCCCCGGCATGGCCTCGACGATGAACATGCCGTAGACGGCCCGGTTGCCACGGATCTCCCACGCGGCGTCGATGTGCCGGAGTATCTGATGGCGTCCCGCCATCCATGTCGTGGACGTGGTGGGTCCCGCCTCGGTGCGCTTGCCCTCGACGACGATCAAGGCGTCCGGCGTCACCAAATACACGTCCGGCGAGGTGTGGCCTTCTAGGACGTACCACGCCTTCCCGGCGCGCGACCGCGCCAGCGCTTCGCGGGCCTCCGCGATCACCTGCGGGTCGCGGTCGGCGAGCGCGCGTCGCTTGTCGCCAACGATGCCCGACCCGTACTTGCCGTTCTTGGGCGGGGTGAAGTGATCGAGGAGCCACGACAGCAGCGAGACAGGCGGTGCGAGCCCTTTCTCCGTCGGTGAATCAGCGCCGGGCGGCGCTTGATGGTGGCGCTCGATGATCCGCAGATCCTGGTCGTGCCACGAGTGCTCGCCTGGACCGGCGGCGAGATCGAGCAGTCGACAAACCCACGCATCTTCGCCACACTGCGTGGCGAGAGCCCCGAACACCGGCCCGACGCGGGTCCGGGAGGAATCGAACTGCCGCCGCGGTCGGGCAGGGGCGGGTGGCTGCTGCGGGACGTGGTTCATGCACGAATGGTAGCTTGGCCCGCTGACAACAACCGTGGGGGCGCTATCACACGACACGGACCGCGGTCAGCGGACCGTAGGTGCCCGAAGCGCCTCCTCAGCACGACCGGCGAACTCGCCGGTGAAGGCTACAACCTGGTCGGTCGCGCGTTTTCGCACCTGCCCTCACGGGGACCGCGGCAGCCGGCGCATCCGAGCGCTCGGCCGCACCCAGCGAGGTCTGCGGCAGCGCTGCCGATGCGATCAGTCACCCGTGGATTCGCGCGCTCGCACCGTAGCCAACGGATGTCAACGCGACAGCCCGAGCCACCGCTCCAGCGCGGTGTGCCGGGACCGGCTCACGGGCAGCCTGATACCGGTCTTCAGCTGGACCTCGTAGTCGCGAGCGGCCGAGCGCACGCGATTGGGTCGGGATTGGCATGGTGACGGCGGGCGTCGTCATCCGCGCGCTGCGACGCTGAGTTCTGCGGGCGATATGCGTCGGGCTGCAGGCCGGCGATTGGCTGCGGCAGAGATGATGCAGTCGCGCAGACGGCGCAGGGCAAGACAGTACAACGGCGTGAGGCGCTGCTTCAGGTCGGGTATAGGCGACACCCCGCAGGTTGGCTGCATCCATGGCACAAGCAGGCCCGATTGTCTGGCGTGTTCTTGTCCCTTCGCACCTGTGCCCCGCGAGTGAGCGACAAGCGTGGGCGCGCAACGACCGTGGCATCGGATGGTCACGCGATGAAGGCTAGACTGCACCCTGACCGAGCTTCCGAGTCGTCAGTCCGTCAGCGCCGTGTGTACGGCACCACCACGGCACGCGCGAACTCCACCAGCACCAGCAGGCCATCACCGATCCGGGTCACCCCCGACGCGCGCGTCAGCCCCTCCCGCAACACCCGCACCTCCGCACGATCCCCCGTGACCGTCAGCTCCGCCACGCGACCTGCCTGCTCGGTCTGCACCAGCGTGCGCGGTCCCACACTGCGCAGCCCATCAGGCCGGCCCAGCGGCAACGAGACCTGGATCGGAACCAGCACACCCGCGCTGCCATCAGTCTTGATCGGGATCCGAAACAGCGCCCCCTTCGCGAAGTCGTTCACGTAGAGCCCATCCGACAGCAGCGCGAGCCCGTCGATCACGTTCATCTGCTCGTCGCTGGCCCACACCTCGAGCGCCGTCGCCCCGGGCTTGAGCCGATGCACCTTGCCCCCGTACGACTCGGATACGTACGCCGTGCCGTCGTCCGCGACCGCGATGTCGTTGCAGATGCGGCTGTTCGCCGGGAACGGATACGTACCCTTCGCGGCACCGGTATTGAGGTCGAACGTGCGCAGCGCTGTCTGCCCCGACGCGGGCGCACCGCCGCGCGCGTCGGTGGCGTTCTGGCAGACGAACAGCGTGTTGCTGCGGTCGTCGGCCAGCACACCGAGCACCCGCGTGAGCCCGGTGGCGGAGGCGAGGATCCACGGCTCGGCCTGCGCCGCACCGGGCAGCGCTCGATAGATTGTGCCCTTCGTCATGCTGCCGAAGTACACGGTGCCGTCTCGGCTCGACGTGACGTTCTCCGGCGAGACGGCCGTGTCGCTGAGCGTGATGGTGGTGCGGGCCTGCGCGTGCAGGCTGGTCGCCGACATGAGACCGGCGACACCGAGTGCGCGAAGGATCGTAGACATGGCTCGCGTGGTGGAGATGGACGGCATGATCAGGATGCTGGACGCGTTCACGTGTGCGCGGCGCCGCATGCCTCAACGCCGATAGCTGATGCGCAGGAGGCGATTGCCGGAATCGTCGCTGACCAGCAGCGCGCCGTCAGGCATCTGCAGCACGTCGGCCGGGCGACCACGCGCCGCGCGACCTGCCTCCCAGCCCCCAGGCATGCTGTCGCGCGGGCCGCCGAGGAAGCCGTCGAGGAACGTGTCATACGCGGTCACACGACGTCCGTCGGTGCGGGCGACCATCACGCGATACCCGCTTGGCTTGGAGCGATTCCACGAGCCATGCTGCGCGATGAACGCCGCGTTGCGATACTGCGCGGGAAACATGGTGCCGGTGTAAAAAGTCATGCCGATGGCGGCCACGTGTGCACCGAGCTTCTGTGCTGGCGGCTCGGTGGTGGAACAGGCGCGCTGCGCGCCGAATTCAGGGTCCGACACATCACCCTGATGGCAATACGGGAAGCCGAAGTGCATGCCGGCGCGCGGCGCGACGTTCAGTTCGTCGTTGGGCACATCGTCTCCCAGCATGTCACGCCCGTTGTCGGTGAACCAGAGTTCGTGCGTGACCGGATGCCAGTCGAAGCCCACCGAGTTGCGCGCACCGGAGGCGAAGATCTCGAGGTTCGTGCCGGCCGGCTTCATCCGCATGATGGTCGCGGTGTTTGCGGCCGGCAGGCAAATGTTGCACGTCGAACCCACGGACATGTAGAGCAGGTCATCAGGCCCGAAAGCGATGAACTTCCACATGTGACCGGCGCTGGGGTTTGGGAGACTGTCACGCACGACGACCGGCGCGGGCGGCGCGTCAAGGTGCTGCTCGATGTCGTCATATCGCAGGATGCGGCTGGTCGTCGCGACATACAGCGCACCGCGCCGCATCGCGATGCCGGACGGCATGGCCAGCCCCTTCGCGATCAGCACCACGCGATCCGCCTTTTGGTCACCGTTGGTGTCGATCAGCGCATGCACCTTGCCAGCGCGCAGCGAGCCGACGAACACGGTGCCGCGCGGACCGATGGCCATGGCGCGTCCGTTCTCGACGCTATCGGCGTACACCGACACCACGAAGCCCGCCGGCACCTCCCACTTAATCGGAGCAGCGGCTGCGGCCTGCGCCGAGGCAGTGACGATGGGCACGAGTGCGCTGCCGGCGAGCGCGGCAAGTACGAGATATTTCGACATTGGCATGGGTGAGTCGCGAGGAGTGATGACGCGGGAGTGAACGCGCGCGGGAACACGTCTACTGCTGCGCCAATCGGCTGAAGGCGAGCACCCCGAGCTTCCAGGCGCCACGCTGCTTCACGTACACTTCGGTGACGCTGAACATCGTGGTCACCTCATTGCCGCCGACGACCGCATCGAGGCGGATGCGCTGCAGCACGATGGCGGTGTTGTCGATGAAGCGCGCCGACGACTCGAAGATCTCGGCGTGCTTGTAGTGGATGTTGCCGCTGCGGATGACCTCGAGCTCCTGATCCCGCGTCATGGTGCGGCTCATGTGCACGAAGCTGGCCTTTTCATGAAACAGCGGCGCGAGTGAGTCGATCTGCTTGTCGGCCATCCAGCGCCACTTGGCGCGCGAGAGGTCGAGAATTTCCTGTTCAGCTTTGGTGGCGGGCGCGGCGGTCGGCGTTGCCGCCTGCTGTGCTGCGAGTGGCGCGGCGATAAACGTGATCAGGGCGCTGAGCCGGAGAAGGGCGCGGGTCATGTTGTCAGTGTTCCTCAGTGAAGCGGGACGGGTGCTGGTGCGGGGAAACGTGGCTCGTGCGGGGTGCTGGTCCAGCGCCCGTGGCGTGAACGACTCACCGGCGGAGTGAATGGCTCAATGCGCGTATCTGCGGCTGTCCGCGAACGCAACGCGGCGATGCCAGCTGGTGCTTGCCGAGGTCGGTCACTGCCAGTCGTTCGGCTTGGGCCTCGAGCGGGCGCACCCCCAGATACGGTGCCGCTGAGCCGTTCGCACCACCGGTGAGCCGTTCACGCACATCGCTCTTGAGCTGCGCCGCACCGGATCCAGCTTGAAGTGCGCGAGAGCCTCATGCCCGCTCGCCGTGCCGACACGCCCACCGCAATCCGGAGCCCGCGCCCCATGTCCACGACGCTGAAGGTGAACGGCAGGAGCATCACCGTCGATGTCCCCACCGACACCCCCTTGCTCTGGGTCCTGCGGGACTCGCTGGATCTGGTCGGCACCAAGTACGGCTGCGGCATCGCGCAATGCGGTGCCTGCACGGTGCACCTCAACGGCGCCGCTGTTCGTTCGTGCTCGATCCCGGTCGCGGCAGCCGCCGGGGCGGAGGTCACCACCATTGAAGGGCTGTCGAGCGATGGATCGCACCCGCTGCAGCGCGCGTGGCAGGAGCAGGACGTGGCGCAGTGCGGTTACTGCCAGGCGGGGCAGATCATGCAGGCTGCGGCGTTCCTGAAGCAGACGCCGTCGCCGACCGATGCGCAGATCGATGCCGCGATGTCAGGCAACCTCTGTCGCTGCGCGACGTACCTCCGCATTCGCGCTGCGGTAAAGCAGGCGGCGTCGCCGTCCGCGTCGAATCGCGCCAGCACCCCGAACCGGTAACCGCGCATGAACCCCACGACCATCAGCCGTCGCTCGTTCCTGCAGGTCACGTCGCTCACCGGTGGCGGGATCCTGCTCGGCCTGCATTCACTGGCGTCGAGCGCGGACGCCATGCAGGCACTCGCCGGCACCGCGGCGCCCGACGTGTTCGCGCCGAATGCGTTCATCCGCATCATGCCGAATGGCGCGGTCACCATCATCGCGAAGAATCCCGAAGCGGGACAGGGTATGAAGACCGCGCTCCCGATGATGATTGCCGAGGAGCTGGATGTGGACTGGAAGGACGTCACGGTGGAGCAGGCGAACGGTGACGCCGCGAAGTACGGCTTCCAGTTCCTCGGCGGCAGCATCGCGACGCCGGTGAACATGGAAGAGATGCGTCGCGTGGGCGCGGCCGGCCGGCAGATGCTGGTGGCGGCCGCCGCGCTGACGTGGGGCGTGCCTGAGGCGGAGTGCACCACGCGCGGTGGTCGCGTGTTTCACACGGCCACGCAACGGTCACTCGGGTACGGCCAGCTGATCGAACGCGCCAGCACGCTCACGGCGCCGGACCTGAAGACTGTGAAGCTGAAGGCCGCGTCGGAGTTCAAGATCCTCGGCACCCGCGTGGCGAACGTGGACAACCATGCCATTGCCACGGGCAAGCCGCTGTTCGGCATCGACGTAAAGCTGCCCGGCATGGTGTACGCGACGTATGCGAAGTGTCGGGTGTTCGGCGGTAAGGTTGCCAGCGCCAACGTGGAGCAACTCCGCACGTTGCCCGGTGTGAAGCAGGCCTTCGCCATCGAAGGCACGACGGAACTGTTCGGCCTCGCGAGTGGCGTGGCCATCGTGGCCGACAGCTGGTGGGCTGCACAGCAGGCGCGCAAGCAGCTCGTCGTGGAATGGAACGATGGCCCCACCGCGACGCAGAGCAGCGCTGGTTTTGCACGCCGTGCCGCGGAGCTCGGCCCGCAGCCGTGGGCGACGCCGATCCGTGCGGATGGCGATGTGGATCGCGCCCTCGCCTCTGCCGCGAAGACCGTCGAGGCGCGCTACTCGTATCCGTTCCTGCATCACGCCACGATGGAGCCGATGAATTGCACGGCGCGCGTGTCGAACGGGACGTGTGAGCTCTGGGTGCCGACGCAGGATCCGAACGGCTGCAAGCAGGTGGTGGCAAAGCTGCTCTCGATTCCCGAGTCGGCCGTGACAGTGAACATGGTGCGCATGGGTGGTGCCTTCGGCCGCCGCTATACGCACGACTACGTGCTGGATGCGGTCGCGATTGCGCAGAAGGTGCCGGGAACTCCGGTAAAGCTCGTGTGGACGCGCGAAGACGACACCCATCACGGCGCGTATCGGCCAGGTGGATTTCACTTCCTGCGTGGCGGTGTGGACGCGAGCGGTGCATTGGTCGCATGGAAGAACCATTTCGTCACCTTCGGCGAAGGCAATCGCACCGTCCGCAACGCGAACCTTGGCGGGGGTGAGTTTCCCGCGCGCTTCGTGCCGAACTTCGCCACCGGCATGACGACCATGCCGCTCGGTGCGCCCACCGGTCCGCTGCGCGCGCCAGGCAGCAACGCGTTGGCGTTCGTGATGCAGTCGTTCCTCGACGAACTGGCGCATGCCGCCGGCAAGGATCCGCTGCAGTTCCGCCTCGCGCTGCTTGCGAACACGCCGATTGCCAGTCCCGCCGGCGGCGGCGGTCCCGGCGGTGGCGGACAGGATTTCGAGCCGAAGCGCGTGAGCGCCGTGCTCTCGCTGGTCGCGGAGAAGGCCGGCTGGGGCGCACGCAAGCTGCCGCCTCGGACCGCGCTCGGCATTGCGTTCCACTACAGCCACCGCGGCTACTTCGCCGAAGTGGTCGAGGCGACTGTGAGCGCGAGCAAGGCGGTGAAGGTCAACAAGGTGTGGGTGGCGGGTGACGTCGGCAGCACCATCGTGAACCTGAGCGGCGCCGAGCAGCAGGTGCAGGGCTCCGTGCTCGACGGACTCGGTGGTGTGATGGGGCAGGAGATCACCTTCGACGGTGGCAAGGTGGTGCAGGGCAACTTCCACGAGTACCCGCTGCTGCGGATGAACCATGCGCCGCCGGTCGAGGTGCATTTCCTGCGCACCGACAACATGACCACGGGCATGGGTGAGCCGGCGTTCCCGCCGGTCGCACCGGCGCTCTGCAACGCCATCTTCGCTGTGACGGGAGAGCGCGTGCGCTCGCTGCCACTCGCGAAGAGCGGCTACCGATGGGCATGACCAGATCGTGATGCGCACGCACTCCCTCTCACCACTGACGGTCTCCATGTCCTGCCGATTCACGGCAACTGCAGTTGCGGCACTTGTCCTCGTCAGCGCCGGGCACGCACAGACGGTGCGGACCGCGTCGGGTATCGTGCGCGGTACGACCGACGACGGCGTCGTCAGCTACAAAGGCATTCCGTACGCCGCGCCGCCAACGGGCGAATACCGCTGGCGTCCGACGCGCGCGGCACCGAAGTGGGAAGGCGAGCGTGATGCGACCAAGTACGGCGCCGACTGTCCACAGGCGGCGTTCGGGCCCAACGCCCCGCCGATCTCGGCGTCATCTGCGGAAGACTGTCTGTTCCTCAACATCTGGCGGCCAGCCAACACCACGGCCGGTGCACGCCTGCCGGTGATGGTCTGGATTCATGGCGGTGGTTTCATGTTCGGCAGTGGAGCGTGGCCGAGCACGGCGGGCACGCAGTTCGCCAAGCAGGACGTGATGCTCGTCACAATCAACTATCGCCTGGGTCGCCTTGGCTTCTTCGCCTTCCCGGCGCTGAGTCAGGAACGTCCGGATGAGTTGAAGGGAAGCTATGCGTACATGGACCAGATCGCGGCGCTCCGCTGGCTGAAGCAGAATGCGGCGGCCTTCGGTGGTGATCCGAACAACGTCACCATCTTCGGTGAGTCGGCGGGCGGCGTGTCGGTGCACTCACTCATCACGTCGCCGATGGCACAGGGTCTCGTGCACAAGGCGATCAGTCAGTCGGGTGGCGGGCGTGATGGCGTGCTCACCGGTCGCGCCATGCGCGTAGGGCGTCCGGGTGAGATCTCGGCGGAGTCCATTGGTGTGAACTTCGCACGTCGGCACAACATCACGGGTACGGATGCCGCAGCACTGGCGCAACTGCGTGCACTGAGTGTCGGCGACATCGTGGACCGTGGCCAGGAAACCGCAGGGCCGAATGGGCCGCCGACGTATCCCGGTCCGATCCTCGACGGTCGCATCACCGTTGAGACGGCGCAGAGTGTGTACGAAGCGGGACGGCAGCCGCGCATTCCGCTGATCATCGGATCGAACAGCGCGGACTTTGTCGGGTTCATCTCGGCGGAAACGAAAGATGGGCTGTTCTCGCAGTTCGGCGCAGGCAAGGCGGATGCGATGCGCGCGTACGATCCATCAGGCAACACCGAACTGCAGCCGCTCCTCGTGATGGCCGGTACTGATCGCGTGCAGGCGGAACCCGCGCGCTTCATCGCGACGACGTTTGTGAACAAGGGCGCGCCGGCGTACGTGTATCGCTTCTCGTACGTACCGGAGGCCATGCGAAAGCAGTTGAGCAACGGTGCGCCGCATGGCGCTGAGGTGCCGTACGCCTTCGACCGTCTTGCTGGCGATCCGCGGATGACACCGACCGCGGCGGATCTCGCGGTGTCCAGCATGATGAATCGGTACTGGGCCAACTTTGCGAAGACCGGCGATCCGAATGGTGCTGGGCTGCCGACGTGGCCGCGGCACGATCCGAAGACCGGCGTGATCCTCGACTTCGCGATCACGGGCGTGCCCGATGCAGCACCGGACCCATTGAAGGCCCGACTGGACGTCACGCAGCGCGCGGCGCCGCCCGTGTCCAAGCGGTGAGGATGGTGGTGTCGTGAGGATGACTGACGCACGCGGCATTCGTGGTCGAGTGATCACGGGAGATTTACATTGAACAGAGTCACCATCACGGTCGCCCTCCTGGCAAGCCTGGCTGGCGTCAGCCCCGTCGTGGCGCAGGAGACGCGTGGCGTGACGATCAGTCGTGCCGGCACACGGGAGACGTCCGTCGCGCCGGCGCCGAACTTCACCGGTGCGGCGCGTGTCGAATCACTCTTCGGTCCGACGACGGCGACGCGTGCGTACGCCGCCTCGGTGTCGTTCGACGCTGGTGCGCGCACGGCGTGGCACTCGCATGCACTCGGTCAGGTGCTGATCGTGACCTCAGGCGTGGGGCGCGTGCAGCGGTGGGACGAGACTGCGCAGGAGATCCGGACGGGCGATGTCGTGCGCATTGCGCCAGGCGTGAAGCACTGGCATGGCGCCGCGCCTGCATCAGCGATGACGCACATCGCCATCGTCGAGCAGGGCGACGCCGCCTCGACGCAGTGGATGGAGCCGGTGAGCGACGCGGAATTCAACGCACGAATGCGTGCGGAGGCTCAGGGTACATCGCCGAGCGCCGCACCCTCGCGTGCCCAACAGCTCATGGGCGACGTCGCACCGAAGCTCGCTACTCTCACCGATAGCGTGTTGCTCGGCGACGTTTGGGCGCGGCCCGGCCTGTCGCGTCGTGACCGCAGTCTCGCTACCGTCAGCGCGCTGATCGCCATGAACCGTCCCGACCAGCTCCGGTCGCACCTCGCACTCGCCTTGCAGAACGGCGTGACGCAGGAGGAGCTGGTCGAGACCATCACGCAGATGGCGTTCTACGCCGGCTGGCCGAACGCCATCACGGCAGTTGGTGTGGCGCGCGATGTGTTCCGCGCTCAGCGCTGACTAAGGCACATCATCACAACCACTTCATTCACTCGTTGATCTGATGCAGACTCGCACACTTGGACCCGAGCATCTCACCGTTTCTGCCATCGGTTATGGCACGATGGGATTGACCTCCGCCTACGGCCCGGCGGCTGACCGCACGGAGGCCATCGCGCTGATGCGCGCCGCGGTGGACCGCGGCGTCACCTTCTTCGACACCGCCGAGGCGTACGGTCCGTTCACGAACGAGGAACTCGTCGGTGAGGCGCTGGCGCCGGTGCGGTCGCAGGTCGTCATTGCAACGAAGTTCGGCTTCGGCATCAATCCTGATGGCACGCGCTACGGGCTCGACTCACGCCCGGATCACATTCGCGCGGTCACCGACGCGTCACTCGCGCGACTCGGCATCGATACCATCGACTTGCTATACCAGCATCGCGTGGATCCGAACGTGCCCATCGAGGATGTCGCGGGCACCGTGCAGGACCTCATCCACGCCGGCAAGGTGCGGCACTTCGGATTGTCCGAGGCGGGTGCCGCCACGATCCGTCGCGCGCACGCGGTGCAGCCGGTGACGGCGGTGCAGAGTGAATACTCGCTGTGGACACGCGATCCCGAGACGAATGGTGTGCTCGCGGCGTGCGAGGAACTCGGCATCGGTTTCGTGCCGTTCAGTCCACTCGGTGCAGGCTTCCTGACGGGGACCATCGACACGACGACCGCGTTCGACTCGACCGACTTCCGCAACATCTCACCCCGCTTCGACGCCGACGCGCGTGCCGCCAACATGGCGCTGGTCGATGTCGTGAAGTCGGTGGCCGCGTCGAAGGACGTCACGCCGGCGCAGATCGCGCTCGCGTGGCTCCTGGCCCGGAAGCCATGGATCGTCCCGATCCCCGGCACGACGAAGCTGCACCGGCTGGAGGAAAATCTGGGTGCCGCCGCCGTGAGCCTCACCGACAGCGAACTCGCGTCGATCACAGCCCGTCTCGCCACCGTGACCGTGCAGGGCGCTCGGCTGCCTGAGGCCGTCCTGCGCATGACTGAGAGCTGATGCGCTCGGCAGTCTTAGACGTCTTAGACGTACCCATGTCTCGACCTGGCGCTGGCGAGGCCGAGGCTGACGTCACGCGCCCGAGCGTTCCGCCGCCGACCCGTCCTTCCGTGCATCAGGACAGCAGACACACGACATTGCACCGCATGGGGACTCGCGGCTGGCTGCTCACCTTCACCTTCTGGACGCTCGTCGGCCTGTTTCAGGGGTCCAACTGGGCGCTGGCGCCGGGGATGCCCGGCGCCGACCAGCCCGCTCGACTGTTCGCCATCGCCCTGTGCAACGCGTACGTGTGGGCGCTCCTGACGCCGCTGATCCTGCGGCAGGGCGCGTGGCTCTATCGCGAGCCGGACGCGCGCTGGCGACGCCTGCCTGCGGTCGTGGGCACCATGCTCGTCGTCAGCTCGGTCGTCGCCGTGATCGCGTTCACTGCGCATCGCGTGCTGTTGCCCGTCGTCACCACCGAGCGGCCCGACGTCAGCGGATGGATGGTCCTCTGGAACCTTGGCCGCTGGT
This sequence comes from uncultured Gemmatimonadaceae bacterium, assembly GCA_963740355.1. Classification (GTDB taxonomy): domain Bacteria; phylum Gemmatimonadota; class Gemmatimonadetes; order Gemmatimonadales; family Gemmatimonadaceae; genus JACMLX01. The sequence goes on along the minus strand of CAVUDW010000003.1, from coordinate 471,558 downwards.
ATGGGCAGCAGCTGGCTGAGTTCGCGGCGATCATCGTCGTCGCCGTCGCCGTCGAGATGCGGCGTGCGTTTCACGCGCGCGAGCGTGAAGCGACCGATCTGCAGGCACGGGCCAGTCAGCTGCAGGCGGAGCGCGCGGAACTCGACGCGCACGCCGCACAGCTGCAGGCACAGAGTGCGGAACTGCAGGCGCAGCTGGCTGAAGCGCGGCTGAGCGTGCTGCGGGCGCGACTGAACCCGCACTTCCTGTTCAACACGCTCAATGCGGTCTCCGCTCTGGTGGCGAAGAACCCGCGTGGCGTACGCGACATGATCGCGCTGCTGAGCGAGCTGCTGCGTCACGCACTGGCGGAGTCGTCCGAGCAGGAGATTCCGCTGCGCGATGAGCTCCGCCTGATGCGGTTGTACCTGGAGATCCTCGAGATCCGGTATCAGGGGCAGTTGCGGACTGAGATCGCGGTTGATCCTGATGTGTACGACGCGCTGGTGCCAAACCTGATCCTGCAGCCACTCGTCGAGAACGCGATGAAGCATGGCATCGACCGGGCCGGCGGCAACGGGACCATCGCAGTGCGTGCCTGTCGAACCGGTGATGCGCTGGAGCTGATCGTGGAGGATACGGGACCGGGCGAGCACCCTGGGCCCCCATCCGATGCGAGTGGCGTCGGCCTTTCGCTGACCCGTGAGCGGTTGCTGGAATTGTATGGGGATGCACAGCAGCTGCAGCTCGAGCCGCTCGCCTCGGGCGGGATGCGTGCGGTGATCGCGATGCCCTACCACACCAGCGCTGATCTCCGCGCCGTCGAGGCGGGCGCCACGTCGTGACGGGGCGGGGTGGGCCGGAGACGCCGCGGCTTCGCGTGCTCGTGGTGGATGATGAGCCACTGGGCCGGCAGCGCGTGCTCGACCTGCTGGAGGCGGAACCCGACGTGGACGTGGTGGGCACGGCCGTGGACGGTGCGGCGGCGGTGGAGGCGATCCGGGCACTGTATCCCGATCTCGTGTTCCTCGATGTGCAGATGCCGCGCATGACGGGGCTCGACGTGGTGCAGACCATCGGCGCGGCGCAGATGCCGGCGACCGTGTTCGTCACGGCGTACGACCAGTATGCGCTGGACGCCTTTGACAGCGCTGCGCTGGATTACCTCGTGAAGCCGTTTCGCGATGAGCGCTTCGAGGAAGCGATGCGACGCGCCCGGCGACGCGTGGCGAGCGACGGGCGCGAGCGGTTGCATGAGCAGTTGATGGCGTTGCTGCAGGCGCAGCCGTCCGCTGCGGAGGCCGGCGCGCCACAACCGTCGTCCACCTCATCAGAACCGGTGCGGTACCTTGAGCGGATCGCCGTGCACATGCGCGGCAAGTTGCGCGTGGTGCCGGTGGCGCAGGTGGAATACGTGCTGGCCAGCGGCCAGTACGTGGAGTTGCATGCCGCCGGACAGCGCTATCTGCTCCGTGAGTCGATGCAGCACCTCGAGGAGCGGCTCGATCCGGCGGAGTTCGTTCGGGTACATCGCTCGGCCATCGTGCGGCTGTCGCTCGTGGACTCGCTGTTGCGTAACGAGGGAAGCGACTACGAAGTGCAGCTCAAGGGTGGGGTGCGCTTGCCCGTCGGCCGATCACGACGCGAGGCGTTGGAGCGGCGTCTGGGTCGCACGTGACGCGGCGTTCGCACGCGCTGCGCGACGGCCGTTCATCACCATGCACGGGTCGTTCGCGCCGTCGATGAGCGGTTCGCCCGGTGAGGCATTTTCGCGATGCCGCGCGGGCGCCATGTTCGACTCGAGGGTGGCGGCGCGTGCGCGAGTCGCCCGTCGTGACCGCCGGTATACAGAATTCGATACGCGTCCATTTCACCGATATGCAGGAGCTGGTATGAGCACACCACTCGACCGACGCACGTTCATGGTGACGGCCGGTGCCATGGCCGCCGCCCCGATGCTCGGCGGCATCCGCCAAGCGCCTCTCACTGGCGACGTTCCGATATCCGCGGCTTCGATCAGCCGTCGGCGGCTTGGTTCGCTGGAGGTGTCGAGCGTCGGCATCGGCGTCCAGAACATGAGCCGCAAATACGACACGAGCGTGCCATATCGTCCCGAGATGCACAGCATCATCCGGACGGCGTACGACCGTGGCGTGACGTTCTTCGATGCGGCGGAGGCGTATGGCCCGCATGAGGTCGAGCGCATTCTCGGCGAAGGGATTGCGCCGTTCCGCAACAAGGTGGCGATCACCTCCAAGTTCGGCTGGAACATCGATCTCGAGACGGGCGAGCGTCGCCCGGGCCTCAACAGCAAGCCCGATCACATCAAGCTCGTCGTCGAAGGCATGCTGCGTCGGTTGCGCACGGATCGGATCGACCTGCTGTACCAGCACCGTGTCGATCCGGAGGTGCCCATCGAAGATGTCGCGGGCGCGGTGAAGGACCTGATGCAGCAGGGAAAGGTGCTGCACTGGGGCCTGTGCGAGATGGGACTGGGGACGCTCCGCCGTGCGCATGCCACTCTGCCCGTGACAGCGGTGCAGAACGAATACTCGATGCTCTGGCGTGAACCGGAGCGCGAGGTGCTGCCGCTTTGTGAAGAACTTGGCATCGGGTTCGTGCCATGGAGTCCGCTTGGCGTGCAGTTCCTGACTGGCGCCATCGACGAGCGGACGCGCTTCGCTCCCGGAGATATCCGCGGCATCGAGTCGCGCTTCTCGCCGGAGAACCTGCCGCACAACCTCGCACTCGTGACGCTGCTCCGGCGCTGGGCGGAGCAGAAGCGTGCGGCACCGGCGCAGATCGCGCTCGCTTGGCTACTGGCGCAAAAGCCGTGGATTGTGCCGATTCCTGGCACCACGCAGATGGCGCACATGCTGCAGAACATCGGCGCCGACGCGGTGCGGTTCAATGCCAGCGAGATCGCGACGCTGAATGCCGAGGTCGCGGCCGTCCAGGTGCAGGGTGCGCGGCTGCCGGATCAGGTGCTGGTATTCTCGGGCGTCGAGGCGCCGCCGAAGCGGTGAGCGGACATCTTCGCAGGACCACCGTAATCATTCAGCCCTGAGAGCAGAGCATGGAGCAGCGCACGCTGGGCAGGTCTGGCCTCGAAGTCGCGGCACTTGGGTACGGTGCGATGGGGCTGAGCTACGGCTACGGTCCAGCCACTGACCGGTCGGAGGCTGTCGCGCTCCTCCGCGCCGCCGTCGACCGTGGCGTCACCTTCATCGACACGGCCGAGGTGTACGGGCCGTTCGTGAATGAGGAAGTCGTCGGCGAAGCATTGGCGCCGATACGCAACCGCGTGACCATCGCCACCAAGTTCGGTTTCGACATCGATCCAGTGAGCGGTGTCAATCGCGGTGGTGTCAACAGCCGCCCCGATCACATCCGCGCCGCGGTAGAGGGTTCGCTGCGCCGGCTGCGCGTCGAGTGCATCGACCTGCTGTACCAGCATCGGGTCGATCCTGACGTGCCGATGGCGGACGTCGCCGGCACCGTGCGTGACCTGATCGCTGCGGGGAAGGTGAGACACTTCGGGCTGTCGGAAGCTGGCGAGCAATCCATCCGTGCCGCGCACGCCGTGCAGCCCGTCGCCGCGCTGCAGAGCGAGTATTCGCTCTGGTGGCGCGAGCCGGAGCACAGTGGTGTCCTGGCGGCCTGCGAGGAGCTCGGCATCGGCTTCGTCGCCTTCAGCCCGCTGGGCAAAGGGTTCCTGACGGGCAAGATCGACGAGCGGACGCAGTTCGCGCCCGGCGACATGCGCGGCACGACGTTCCCGCGCTTCACGGAGGAGAACCGGAAGGCGAACCAATCGTTTGTCGACCTGCTGACGCGCGTTGCGGACGACACGCACGCGACACCGGCGCAGGTTGCGCTGGCGTGGCTGCTCTCGCGCAAGCCATGGATCGTGCCGATCCCCGGCACCACGAAGTTGCACCGACTCGAAGAGAACCTCGCCGCCGCCGATCTGCAGCTCGCGGCGGAGGTGCTGCGCGAACTGACGACGGCGGCCGACCTGATACCGGTGCACGGCGAGCGCTATCCCGCAGCGATGCAGGCACGGGTGGGGCGATGAAGATCACGCGCAGCGGCGCGCACCCATCGGCCAAGGGCCCCAGCGACTGGTTCACGGGCACCGTACGCATCGATCCGCTCTTCTTGCCGAGTGGCGAGGCACGCGCCGCAGGTAACGCCGTCACATTCGAGCCTGGCGCACGCACGGCGTGGCACACGCACCCGCTGGGGCAGACGTTGCTCGTCACGTTCGGTCGCGGGCTGGTGCAGCGCGAGGGCGGGCCGGTGGAGGAGGTGCGTGCAGGCGACGTGGTGTGGTTCGAGCCAGGTGAGAAGCACTGGCATGGCGCCGCGGCCACGACGGCGATGCAGCAAATCGCGGTGCAGGAGTCGCTGGATGGCGTCGCCGTCGTTTGGCTGGAGCAGGTGAGTGACGCGGAGTACGGTGCCGGTCGCGATGCGTCGCCGTGATGGCAGCGGGCTGACGGAGGCGAGTATCTTCATTTTCGGTGGCGACGTTTCCGGCGACGTTTTGTCCCCGAACCTGTCCCCCACGAGCCAGCAACCCCCTGAATCGGCGGAACGTACCCGCATTTTCCGGCCTTAACCCCCTGTACTGCAACGGGTTGCGCTACCGACCCGGAGCATGGGGTTCAGGGGGTCGCAGGTTCGAATCCTGTCGTCCCGATGGGGATAACCCGTTGGAATGAAGTGAGTTAAGGCGGTCGACGTATCCAACGATTTTGCAGGGCGGATATGTTTTTGGATACGTTTTGTCCCCGCACGCGTGCAGGGACGCAGCCGGAACGAATGTGAACTGCGCGGCTCCATGAACCGGAGCCGCGTTTTTCTTTCCTGATGCCCGCGTGACCAGGTTGTGGTTGCGGCACACATGGCGTCGAGGCGACGGAGGCTCAGTGAGCGCATGCTGTCAGGGACCAGAGTGTGGCACGGCGACCGCGGCGACCCCGCTGTATCGCCGCGCGCTCTGGATCGCCCTCGTCGTGAACGCGATCATGTTCGTCGTTGAGCTGGTCGGCGGACTCGAGGCGGGTTCGTCCGCGCTGCAGGCCGATTCGCTCGATTTTCTCGGCGATGCGGCGAACTACGGCCTGAGTCTGTTCGTCCTGGCATCCGCCGTGTCGATCCGGGCGCGTGCGTCCGTCGTCAAAGCGGCAACGATGGGGGCGTTCGGCATCTGGGTCATTGCACACGCCGTCTACGTCGCCGCCAGCGGACGTGTGCCGGAACCGATGGTCATGACCGTGATCGGACTGATCGCGCTCGCCACCAATGTGTGTGTCGCGCTGCTCTTGTATCGCTACCGGACCGGTGACTCGAACATGCGGTCGGTGTGGATCTGCTCGCGCAACGACGCCATCAGCAACATCGCCGTCGTTGCGGCCGCCGCCGGTGTCTTCACGACGCGACAGGGCTGGCCCGACATCGCGGTGGCGATGATCATGGGAGTGCTCTCGCTTTCTGGCGCCGCGCAGGTCCTGCGTCACGCGCAGCAGGAGCTCGGAGCGCGCTGACGGCGCCGCGGGCGGTCGGCACGGTCTGCGACGTGGCAGCAATCGCACGTTCGTTTTGTTCTGAATTGCGGAGCGCAGTCAGTGCTGATTTGAGAGTGTAAAAAAGCGCCGGTTGAAATCGCACATTGGAGGGGCCGGCATCGTGGCGCGCGGATATCAGCGCGACAGCCCGAGCCACCGCTCCAGCGCGGTGTGCCGGGACCGGCTCACCGGCAGCCTGAGACCGGTCTTCAGCTGCACCTCGTAGTCGCCGCCCCCCGACCGGTGCAGCACCTCGACGAGTGCGAGGCGGACAATCACGGAGCGGTGCACCCGAAGGAACAGCGCCGGATCGAGTCGTGCCTCGAGCGCCTGCATCGACTCGCGGATCAGGTAGGTGCGGTCACCGACATGGAGCTCCGCGTACGAACCACTGGCGGTGACGTAGTCGAGCCGGCTGACCGGCACCGACATGACCTTCCCCCGCATCTCGACCGGGATGCGCTCGACGTAGGTGACGGCGGGTGCTGGCACGGCTGTGGCGGGCTCCGAGTCACCAGCACCGGCCTCCGCCCCCTCGGGCGGCCGGAACCGCGTCAGGGCGGCAACCAGGGCCGCGCGATGGGCGTCGAGTTCGGCAAGCGCCACCTGACGCCGGGCGCGGCGCAGCGCTTCATCGAACCGCGCGTCGCTGAACGGCTTGAGCAGGTAGTCGACCGCCGCTTGATCGAAGGCCTGCACCGCGTACTGGTCGAACGCAGTGACGAAGACGACGATGGGCACCTCCGCGGGGCTCAGGGCATGAAGCACATCAATACCTGACATCACCGGCATCTGGACGTCGAGAAATACGATGTCCGGCCGCAGGCGCCGAATGGCCTCCACCGCTGCACCGCCGTGATTGACCAGACCCACGATGTCTACGTCCCGTTCTCGGCGCAGCAAATCTTCGAGGCGAACGCGCGCCAGCCGTTCGTCGTCGACCACCAGGACGCGCACGGGCGGATGGGGGATGTTCGCCCGGTCAGGCATGCCCTGTCTCCGAACGGGAGGCGAATTCGCTGGGGCGCGCGTGCGTCCGGAACGGCAGGCGAATCTCCGCGACCGTCCCGCCAACTGGAATCGCGGTGAGCGTCAAAGCCTGTGCATCACCATACAGCGCCGTCAGGCGCGATGCGGTGTTCCGGAGTCCGACGCCACCATCGGACCGCGGCGACGTCACCGCTTGTGCTCCCGACAAATCCGGGCCCTCATCATGGACGCGCAGGACGAGTTGCCCGCCATCCCGTAGTGCCTCGACGATGATCTGGCCGCCGTCGGCACGGTGTTCGACGCCATGGCGAATCGCATTCTCCACCAGCGGCTGCAGAATCAGGTTGGGTACGATGGCATCGAGCGTATCGTCGTCGACGCGCATCACCAGGCGCAGCTGCTCGGCGAAGCGAATCTGCATGATGCTGGTGTAGCGCTCGAGCAGGGCGAGCTCCTCGCGCAGCGGCACTTCGGGAACCGTGGTGGCGCTCATGCTGTGCCGCAGCAAGTCGCTCAGCTCCGCGACCATCTGGCGCACGCCGTGCGGGTCCCGCTCGACGAGCGCCGAGACGGCATTGAGGGTGTTGAACAGGAAGTGCGGGTCCATCTGCCGCTGGAGTGCATCCAGTCGCGCCGCCACCAGCTGCATCTGCAATTGCGCCGCTTCCGCGCGCAGAGCCTCGGTGTGACGGCGTTCGGCGTGGCGCCGCTCCCGCTCTCGGAGGACGTAGCCGCGCGCTGACGCGATGGCGACCGCGGCCCAGAAGACTCCGAGGTCATCGAGCCAGCTGAAATTGGCAATGCCAGGGCGAAAGCGTCGGGAGATGGTGTTACGCCCATCTTCAATGGACGCTGGCACGATGGCATCCCACAGCGCGTCGGTGATCAGGTCGGTGCCGAAGGCGATGATCACGGAGACGCCGATGACGACGAGTGCACGTTGCCGCCAGAAGGCACGGTCGAGGCGGACATACCGACTCGACCAGAGTACGACAATCGTGAGCAGGGCCCACACCGTGGGCAGGATGACGTGGCGTCCTTCGGTGACGAGCGAGATGCCGCCCCTGCCCGCGTCGCCATCGCGCGTCGTGAAGGCGACGAACAGCAGGTTGAGGACGGCGAAGAACGCCCACACGGCGCAGACCACCGCAACTTCGACGAGGCGGAGCGGTTCGCGCTCCGAACCACGCGAGTCGACCGAAGGCTCAGTCGACGCATTCATCGTCGCAGCGATGGTCGCCGAAGGTGGGGCACGCACGATGTGGCGGGGGCGCAGGTGGTCGATGTGGCCGTGAGCAGACTGGCCTTAGATTGAAAGCAATCGTGGAGCCGGGGCTGCGCGCCAGCGGTGCCGTGCCAATCGCACCTGGGCAGCGTGAACGGCACCTCGATGGTGTCGGTGGGTGCGGCGCCCGGGGGTGGGGTGGCGTCCGCGCGGCACCGATGGCCTGTGCTCGGCATGGCCGGGATGCCATTCGTCACATCCAGGTGCCGCTCACACCATGACGGGCTGCCGGCGGCTGAATGAGGTAATACGCTCACCATGCAGAGGAACGCCTGCTGATCCATCACCGACAGACTCGCTGCCGAGCCATCGCCATGACGCTGCTACGCTTCCGCTTCGTCCCGCTCTTCGTCGTGCTGCTGTCCGTCGTCGCGTCGACACACGCGCATGCACAGCCCGGTGTGATGCTGATGAACCGTATCGGTCCATCGGCGTCCACGCTGCACATCGCGAACGCCGACGGGTCCGGTGAGCGTCGGCTGTTCGCGGACTCGAGCTTCGACTACCACGCCTCGTGGTCACACGACGGGCGCTGGATCGTGTTCACCTCCGAGCGTCCTCGCAGCGGCCAAGCGGACATCTATCGAGTCCGTTCCGACGGCACGGGACTCGAGCGGCTGACGGACAGCCCGGCACTCGATGACCAGGCGGCCTTGTCACCTGACGGGACACAGCTGGCGTTCGTGTCCACGCGTGGCGCACGCACGGCGAACATCTGGATCATGAACCTGCGCACCCGTGCGGTGCGTGGTGTGACGACGAGTCGCGCGATCCAGGGTGACACGACGAAGCCCCACGCGTTCCTGCGCCCGTCGTGGTCCCCGGACGGTCGGTGGATTGCGTTCTCCTCCGACCGCAACACCGAGTGGCGCGGACACGGCAACGGGTCAGGGTGGGAGCATGTGCAGGAGTCGTCGATCTACATCGTGCACCCTGACGGCACAGGGCTACGACAGATCACGGCGTCGGGCGTGGCGGCCGGCTCGCCGAAGTGGTCGGCTGACGGTACGCGTCTGGTCTTCTATGAACTCCCCGTCGAAGAGACGTGGTTCGCACGACTGCGCCCGGGCATTGGGTCCGGCGCGACGTCACAGATCGTCTCCGTCACGCTCGCGACGAACGTGCGGCAAGTGGAGACCACGGGACCGGGACTGAAGGTCGCGCCGCAGTTTCTCGACGCAACGAACATCGCCTACCTGGTTAAGTCCGGGCCGACCGTGGGGGTCGCGCAGACGCGTAACACGCGGCGGATTCCAGCGTGCGCTCCGGTCGCCCGCGTGGTCGCCAGACGGTGCGCGTGTCGTGTACGAAACGGTGGACTTCAGTCCGCGCGCCCAGAACACGCCGCTCTACAGCTGGGATGCAGACTTCGAGTACCGCTACACCGACGTCTTTCCCGTGCAGGCGAGTGACGGCACGCTGGTGCTGACGGAGAAGGCCGCGTCGGATGGCACCATCTCCGTCATGGCGGCCGACGGGTCGAACAAGCGCCGAGTGTTCACGGTGGCGCAGGGGGCGGCCTTCGCCCCGACGTGGTCGCCCGATGGGCAGTGGATTGCCTTCGGCGTCGGTGGCTACCTGCAGGCCCGCAAGACGCAATCGGCGAAGCTGATGCTGATGCGGCGCGACGGGAGCGAGTTGCGCGCGTCTCACCGGCGACACACTCAACGCGGGCTTCCCGAGCTGGTCCCCTGACGGCACGCAGCTGGTGTACCGCGTCTGGGGTGGCACGACGTGGGGGCTGCGCGTCCTGAATCTGCGCGATTCGTCGACACGCACGCTCACCACCGAGTACGACAACCTCCCATTCTGGTCACCCGACGGGTCGCTGATCACGTTCACCCGGCGCCATGAGCAGAACAACTTCGACATCTTCACCATCCGCCCGGACGGCACTGGGCTGCGCCGCCTGACGACGAGCCCATCCAACGACGCGCACGGTGTCTGGAGCGCCGATGGGAAGCAGCTGCTGTGGAACAGCGGAATGTACGGGTTCAAGGACGAGGCGTCGCTCTACGACAACACGTTCCAACCCTACGGTGGGATCTTCGTCATGAATGCCGATGGGTCAGGGAAGCGGCCGCTCACGGACAGCCCGTGGGAGGACGGCATGCCGCGCGTGGTCCGAGAGCCGGGCCCGGCTCCCGGCGCTGCGGCCAGGCCGTAGGCGTACCGCACGATGTGCGTTTCATCGCCGCTCGCCGACCTGCGTCACCTCGTTGCGCCGCAGCGAGGGTCGCATCAGCGTGTGGATCTCAGGGCTTTCGTACCGAATCCCGGCGCGCGCGGCGTTCCCGCGCATCCTGCGCACGCTCCGCAGCCTCCTCCCTCGGACCTTCGTGCGCCACCGAGATGATCGCGCCCGACATCGCGTCGACCAGCACCTCGTCGATGCCGGAGCGGCCCGGCGTCCGCATGTCGAATGAGTAGACCAGCTTGCCGTTCTCCTGTTCGATCCCCTCCTCGGCGATGCTAGCGCCGGCGACGCGGGCACGCGCCAGACGACGTGCGGAATCCGGTGAGACTCTCGCCATCGCCAGCTGACCCTTGCGGTCCTCTTTCATCGGACCCGTGCCCGGTGTGCGCTGGGCATGCGCTGCGGACGTGAGTGCGGCAGTCAATGCCATGGTGAGCGCCGAGCGTGCGATCACATGCCGGAGCGCGTGCAGTGTGCCATCGAGGCGGAGGGTGTGCATCGTCTGAGTCCCCAGAGCATGAGTGAGTTGCGCCGCACGCCCACAGAGCGATCTGCGGCGATGCGCTGCGCCTGTGTGGGGCAAGCATACGTGAGCCGAGATGACGGCAGGATCACGGCGGTCGAGCATCAGGGCAGCGCCTCAGCCTTGGCAGACGCGCAGGCGCGGTGATCCGGCAGTCATCTTCGCGGACTACGATCCAGCGGCAGAGCTCTGGTCGGAGCCCGGTTACCCGTCGCTGCGGCACTGCGCGCGGCTGGCGCCATCACCCCTGTCGTCCGCGTCGTGCGCCTCCCAATTTCGCTCACCCTGTGTTGCGTTACGCTGGTTGTCGCCAGCCCGGTCGCGGCCCAACGGGCCCTCAGCCCCACGTCGCCGTGGTGTGGGACTCGTCACACGCGCTCGTGACACGACGCGAACTCCTGACGACCGGTGCGTTCATCCTCGCCGCTGCTGTTGCGAGCCCGTTCGACGGGTCGCTAGCGCGCGAGGCGCAGGAGACGGAGTGGCAGCGTCCTCCGGCGGTGCGACGGACCGCAGCGTTCTTCCGAGAGCTCGGTGATCCAGGGACCGTCGTGCTCAGTCTCGGGGCATACGGCACCGGCGTGCTGTTGCACAACCGGACGGTGGCGGATGTGGGATTGCACGCGACGGGCGCGATTGTCACGAGCGCGGTGCTCACATCCGTGCTCAAGGGGGCGTTCGGTCGCGCACGCCCGTACGCCGTCGGCGACTCGATGCCGGGTTCTTTCGGCTTAGGGCGTGGCTTCCGAGGTGGTGGAGCATACCAATCGTTTCCATCAGGGCACACCACCGCCGCATTCGCCGTGGCCGCGGTGCTCGCCGGTGAATCGCGCCACCGCTGGCCGCGGCACGCCCGCTACATCGCGCCCATCGCCTACGCCGCCGCGGCGCTCGTTGGTGCGTCACGCGTCTACAACGACAAGCACTGGCTGAGCGACGTGATGCTCGGTGCCGGCGTTGGTACGCTCAGCGGGATGGCGGTGGTGCGTCGTCAGCACGCCTCACCCGACAACTGGATCGACCGCGTGTTCCTGCCGTCCGGTCACGGACCAACGATGTCGGCCTCGGTCTCCGCCGCACCCGCAGGACAAACCGGCCTCGCACTCTCCGTGCGGTTCTGATGCGGCAGCTCGCGTCGCGGCGCCGACTCGTTCAGATGACGTGGCGTCTGCTGATGCGTCGGCACACGCGGCCGTTGGCTTCAGACGGGCACATGGTCGGCGACCGTGCGAATCGCGCCGCAGGCCACCGTATTCCTCGAGCGAGATTCGCGAGTGCGCTCCTGGTGTGTCTCGTGACCGCCTCGGCGCAGGCCCAGCGACCAGTGTCCCGCTTCGACGCGGTCGCCGCCGCGGTGACGCGTGGACCATTGGTCGCGTTCATCGCCGCGGATACCGCCCGCGCCGCCGCCGACTACCGCACGGCAGGTGTGCGATTTCAGCCGAACCTGCAGGCGAGCTACACCCAATCCTCTCCGCAGTATCACATCATCGGCGAACTGCCGATGGATGGTGCGCTGCTGCGCAGTCGCCGGCTCGCGGTGGCGCGCGCCATGCAACGCGCCGCGCGCGGTCAGTTTGCCTACAATCGTGCGAGCATCGCGTTTGATGCGGACACCGCGTACACGCGGGCGCTCGCGGCGGCCTCGCGCGCCACGCTCTCCCGACGCAACGCGGCTGACGCGGACAGCCTGCGACGTATCGCAGAAGCACGCCGCGACGCCGGCGACGCCAGTGAACTCGACGTGCAGCTCGCCACCATCGTCGCGGGACAGCAGGCCAACGTGGCGGCGGGCGATTCCATCGCAGCAATCAGTGCGCTCCTCGACGTGCAGACGCTGATCGGCGAACCGGCCGACACGCTTCGCATCAGCCTGGCCGACACGCTCGGCGTGCCGGTCATCGCTGCACCGAGGCCGAGCAACGGCGCGCCCCTCCGCGTCACATCAGCCGCCGCGTCCGTATCAGCGGCCGAGGCCCAGGTGGCGCTGGAGAAGCGGTCGCGATTCGGCACGCCAAGTCTCACGGCGGGTTTCGAGCAGGGTGATCCGACCGGTGCGCAGACCCAGCGCCTGCCGACGGTTGGGGTTGCGTTCCCCATCCCATTCCCGGGACGCAACGCTGGCGTCGTGCAGGCAGCGGAGGCGGAGCGCGCGCGTGCACAGGCCGCCCTGGCGGTCGTCACGCTCGAATCGCAGCGCCAGATCGCCCGCGCGACCCGGGATCGGACGGCCGCCGAGGCGCGCGTTGAACGGGATGCACGCCTGCTGACGACCGCCGAGCGCGTCGCCGCGCTCGCGGTGCAGGCGTATCGCGAAGGGGCGGCGCCGCTCCCGAGTGTGCTGGAGGCGCGACGCAACGCCCGTGACGTGATGACGCAGTACATCGATGATCTCGCGACCCTCTGGACGGCGATTGCCGCCCAACGGCTCGTGACACAGACGGAGCGCCCGTGATGGCCCGACGGTTGGGAGTGGTGGCGTGCGGTTTGACGCTCGTGGCCTGTGGAGGCGGTTCGGCGAGCGGAGCGCCGGAGTCGCCTACCGTGGCGGTGAGCGTGGTCACCGTCACGTCCGAGACGTTTGCCGACGCCATCGATGCCATCGGCGTCGTGGCGGTGCGGCCAGGACACATCGCCTCGCTCGGCGCGCCGGGCGCGGCGCGGGTGAGTGCGGTGCGCGTGGCGGTCGGTGATCGTGTGACGGCGGGCGCGGTGCTGGTCGAGCTGGACCCGGCGCCATTCAATGCGGCGGTGCAGGGGGCCACCGCGGTGCTCCTGACGGCCACGCACGCACAGGAGCGCGCCCAGCGGCTGGTGACGGCAGGGATCGCGCCGCGCAAGGATCTCGATGTCGCGATGAGTGAGCTTGCGCAAGCCTCGGCGGCCGCCGCGTCCGCGCGACGGCTTCGCACGCTGGCGACGGTGCGTTCGCCAATCGACGGCGTCGTCACACGTCTCAGCGCCACGCTCGGCGCCAGCGTGGACGGCACGGCGTCGCTGGTGGAGGTGGCCGATCCGCGGTTCACCGACATCGTGCTGGCCGTGAGTGCCACGGAGGCAGCGCACGTCACGCCAGGCGCGATGGTGGTGCTCGGGTCGGGGGCCGTGCACGCAGACGACTCGCTTGGGACTGGTGTCGTCTCAAGCGTCGCGGCGGCCATCGACAGTGCCACGCGGACCATCGCGGTGCGCGTGCGTGTGTTGCAGACGGTCCGGCAGCTGCGCATCGGCGAGTCGGTCAGCGGTCGCATTGCGCTCGCGGCACGTGCCAACGCCGTCGTGGTGCCGGCGGCGGCCGTCGTCCCCGATGGCGACGCCTTCCGCCTCTATGTGGTCGACAGCGCAAACGTCGCGCATGCACGAGCGATCACGGTCGGTGCACGCCGCAATGACCGCGTCGAGATCAACACAGGGGTGGCGGTCGGTGAGCGCATCGTCACTGACGGGGCGTATCAGGTCGACGACGGCGTGCACGTTTCGGTCCGGCGTTGATGACTGAGCCCAAGGAGACACCACGCGGCGGACTGTTCTCGTTGCTCGCGTCGCAGCGGCGATTCGTGCTCCTCGCCGTGACGCTCGGCGCCGCCGCCGGCGTGTGGGCCGCGCTCCGACTCCCGAGCTCGATTTATCCCGAGCTGGAATTCTCGCGCGTCGCCGTCGTGGCCGAGGGCAGTACACTCGGCGCGCGGCAGCAGGTCTTCAGCGTCACGCGTCCTCTCGAGGAAGCGGTGAGTGTGGTGCCCGGCGTCACACGTGTGCAGTCGCGCTCCATTCGTGGCGGGAGCGAGATCAACGTCACGTTCCAGCCGACCACGGACATGCAGGTCGCCCTGCAGCTGGTGCAGGCCCGCGTGAACGCCGTGCGGTCGCAGCTGCCAGCGGCCATCGTGCTGCAGGTGGAGCGGCTGACGCCGTCCGTGTTCCCCATCGTGAGTTACAACCTCGAAGGCGGTGACGCGGCGACGTCTCTACGACATTGCACGCTTCCAGATCGGGCCTGTGTTCGCGCGCGTGCCCGGCGTCGGGCGCGTTGATGTGCAAGGCAGCAGCGTCCGGGAACTCGAGGTCGTGGCCGATCCGGCCCGCCTCGCGCAGGTCGGCCTCGGGTACGAGGACCTCGCCAGCGCCATCCGTCAGGCCACGAGCGTGAATGCCGTGGGTCGCGTGGCACGAGACTACAAGCAGTATCTGATCGTGACGCAGAGCGAGGCGCGCTCACCGGACGATGTCGCGAGTGTGCCAATCGGCGGCGGCCTACGGGTGCGTGACGTCGCCACCGTCACGCTCGGGCGTGAGGATCGTGTGCGGCTCGTCGCGGGCGACGGTCGGCCGGCCGCGCTCCTGAACGTGACGCGGCAGCCCGGTGGCAATACGCTGCGCATGGCCGACAGCATTGCGGCGTTGGCGGCGCAGTTCTCGACGACGCTGCCGTCGGGGGTGGCGCTCAAGCCGGTGTACGACCAGGCGGTGCTCGTGCGCGCGGCGGTGGCCTCGGTGCGTGATGCGATGCTGATCGGTGCCGCACTGGCCGTCGTCGTGCTGCTGGTGTTCCTGCGCAACTGGCGTGTGACGGCCATCAGCGCCTCGGTGATCCCGCTCACCCTCGCGATCACCGTCTGGATCATGTCGCTGCTCGGGCAGACGTTCAACCTGATGACGCTTGGCGCGCTGGCGATTGCGATTGGCTTGGTGATCGACGATGCCGTGGTGGTGACCGAGAACATCGTGCGGCACCTCGGCATGACGCCGACGCGCTCCGTGGCGATCCGCGATGCGGTGCAGGAGCTCCTGTGGCCCGTCACGACGTCCACGCTCACGACCGTGGTCGTCTTCGCACCGCTCCGGCTGTTGGAGGGAGTGGTCGGCCAGTTCTTCGCTGCGCTCTCGCTCACGCTGACCATCGCCGTGCTGGTGTCGCTCGTCCTGGCCTTCACGATCATCCCGCTGCTGTGCGCAGCGTACCTGACCGGCACGGAGACTGTCGATCATGGGCCGGGTCGCGTCGAGCGATGGTATGACCGGGCACTCGACGGCGTGCTGCACCACCGCGATGCTCGTCGGAGTGACGGTCGTCGTCCTCGCATGCGGCGGCATCGTGGCGTATCGCTTCACCGGGACCGGGTTCCTGCCGGAGATGGATGAAGGCGCCTTCGTCCTCGACTACTGGACGCCCGGCGGCACCGCGCTCGACGAAACCGACCGGATGATCCATCAGGTCGAGACGCTGCTCGCGCGGACCCCGGAGATCGAGGCGACCTCGCGACGGACCGGCGCCGAACTCGGCCTGTTCGCCACGGAACAGAACCGGGGCGACATGGTGGTGCGGATGCGCGCGAACCGGAGTGCGTCGACGCAGGAGTGTGATCGGACGTGTGCGCGACTCGATCACGACCACGATGCCGCGCCTGCGCGTCGAGTTCGTGCAGATCCTGTCTGACGTCATCAACGACCTGGCCGGTGCGGCGAAGCCGGTGGAGATCAAGCTCTTCGGCCCCGATCTGCTGGCGCTCGAGCGCTACGGCAAGGTACTGGCGGCCGACCTGGGGAAGGTCGAGGGGCTCGAGGACGTGTACGACGGCAACGCCGAGCCCAGTGCCGAGCTGTCGATGGCCATCGACCGCGTGGAGGCGACGCGGCTCGGCGTGACGCCGGAGCAGGTCGCGACCAGCGTCAGCGGCGCGCTGCTCGGCGTGTCGGCAGGGGAGCTGCGACTCGATGACCGCGCCATCGCAGTGCGCGTGCGGTCACCGGATGCCGTGCGCTTCGACGCGAGCGCACTGGCGTCGCTGCCGGTGATCACGACGGCCGGTCGCAGTGCCACGCCGCTGGGCGCGGTGGCCAGCTTCACACCGCAGACGGTCCGCGCCGAACTGCTACGCGAGAATCAGCAGCAACTCGTGCGCCTCACCGCCGACGTGTCGACGCGGTCGCTCGGCGATGTGATGAAGGACGTGCGCGTGGTGCTCGCTGCACATCCGGCGCCCAAGAGCGTCAGGATCGAGCTGGGTGGCCAGTATGCGACGCAGCAGACCGCGTTCGCCAGCCTGTTGCTCGTCTTGGCACTGGCGGCGGTGAGTGTCGTTGCCGTGATGGTGATCCAGTTCCGCAGCTTCGTAGAGCCGTGCGTGGTGCTCCTTGCAGCCCCGCTCAGCTTCGTCGGTGCGATCCTCGCGCTGCTGGTGACCGGCACGCCGCTGAACGTGAGCAGCTTCATGGGCGCGATCCTTCTGGTAGGCCTGATCGTGAAGAACGGCATCATCCTGCTCGACTTCACCGACCACGTGATGCGGGAGCGCGGGCTGGCACTCGAACCGGCGCTGCGGGAGGCGGCGCGCGTGCGCCTGCGACCGATCCTGATGACGACACTCTGCACGCTCTTCGGCCTGCTGCCGCTGGCGCTCGGCCTCGGCGCAGGAAGTGAGCTTCAGAAGCCATTGGCGCTGGCCGTCCTCGGTGGACTGGCCCTCTCCACACCGATCACGCTCTTCCTCGTCCCATCGCTGCTCGTGCTCGTTCGCGGCAGGGACTACGTCCGCACCGTCAGCTGATGTCGCCTGTGCGTGTCACACGTTCCACCAACCATCTGGAGTTTCCATGACAGGTCGTCGCTGTACTGCGGGAATGGTCGTTGCATTCGCGTTACTCGCGCACGCGAACGGAGCGGTGGCGCAGCAGTTCGTCACCCAGAAGTACAGCATCGGCGGCAGCGGTGGCACGGACTACCTCGCGGCCGACCCGGCGACGGGGCGCGTATTCGTGTCGCGTGGCACGCACGTGATGGTCGTGGATGGCATGACGGGGCAGGTGGTGGGCGACATTCCTGACACACCGCGCGTGCACGGCATCGCCTTCGCAGCGAAGGAAGGACACGGGTTCACGACGAATGCCGGTGACAGCACGCTCACGGTGTTCAACCTGTCGGACCTGAGCGTCGTGAAGAAAGTCCACATCGGCACGGATGGCGCAGACGGCATCATGTACGACGAGCCGTCGAACCTGATCATCTCGATCAACCACAGTCATCCCGTCGGGACGGCGGTCGCGGTGAACGCGAAGACGGGTGACGTGGTCGGGACGATCCCGCTGAGTGGCGTGGCGCCGGAGGGTGGTGCAGGGGACGGCCACGGCAGAGTCTTCATCAACATCGAGGACAAGAATGCCATCGACGTTGTGGACCTGAAGACGATGACTGTGGTCACCACCTGGCAGATTGCGCCCTGCGATGAGCCGACGGGCATCGCGTACGACACGCGAACGAATCGAGTGTTCGCGGGGTGCAGTGGCACATCGGTCGTGGTCGATGCCACGACGGGCCGTGTCGTGGCGCAGATCACGAATGGCGAGGGTGTTGACGCACTCGGGTGGGATCCGGCCGAGCGGTTGATCTACATCCCCGCCGGCCGGACAGGGAACGTTACCGTGGTGCATCAAGATGCGCCGGACCGGTACACGGTGCGGGCCTCCGTGCCGACGGTCGCCGGTGCGAAGACGATTGCGGTTGATCCGGCGCGTCACCGGGCGTATGTGTTCGCGGTGGAGTACGGCCCTGCTCCCACGCCCGCTGCTGGCACCCCCGGGGCGCGGCCGGCGCGCGGGCCAGTGACGGGGACGTGGTTCGTGACCGTGGCGCACTGAGTCGTAACACGAGCTTCCCTGCCACCCGCTCGCATGCGCATCCTGCTGGTTGAGGACGATGACACCCTGGCCGGCCTGATCGCCCGGGGCCTTCGTGCGCAGGCCTACGCCGTGGACCACGTCCACGACGGCGCCGCCGCGGTCACCGAGGCGAGCGTCACTCCGTACGATGCCATCGTCCTCGACGTCGGCCTTCCACGCCGCGACGGTCTGTCCGTCTGTGCCGAGCTGCGTCGGCGTGGATCGCACGCGCGCGTGCTCATGCTCACCGCCCGCGACACCGTCACCGACCGGGTTGCCGGGCTCGATGCCGGCGCGGATGACTACCTGACCAAGCCGTTCGACTTCGAGGAACTCCTCGCCCGACTGCGCGCCCTGCTTCGCCGGCGGGGCGACGTGCTGCCGATGGAACTCGTCATAGGCGACCTCGTGCTCGACACGCGGGGGCAGACCGCGACGCGCGCGGGCATGCCACTCTCGCTGACCACCAAGGAGTACAGCCTGCTCGAGTACCTGGCGCGCAATGCCGGGCGGGTGGTGGGGCGGGCCGACATTTCGGACCATGTGTGGGACGACCACTACGATCCGTTCTCGAACCTGATCGAGTCGTACATCAATCGCCTGCGCCGCAAGGTGGATCGCGCGGGCCAGTCGCCGCTGATACACACGCGACGTGGCGCCGGATATGTCCTCACCGCGAGCGCGGAAATCGCGTGACGACAGCTCCGCAGACGGCGTCGCAATCGGGCGCGCTTGGTCGGCTTCCGGTCCGTGCGCGCCTCGCCCTCTGGCACGTGACCGCCGTCGCCGTCGTGTTGCTGTTGTTCGTGGTGGTCACGTCGCGGTTTCTCGAGCACTCTCACGCGCAACGGATCGATGCATCGCTGCTCGAGACGGCTGATCTGGTCGTGCAAGTGTTGGAGCACGAAGCCACCGAGGAGCAGACCGAGTTGAAAGTGGCGGTGGAGGATGGTGTGCGTGAGGTGCGCTACCGGGATCGGCGCGTGATCATCCTCGATGACTCGGGACGAGTGCTGTCCCGGTCTGACTCGCTCCCGCTTGGCCTGTTCACGCTCGGCGGGCGCTCGCTCGATGGCATTCCCGTCGTCGCACAACTGCGTCGTACCGCGCGGGACAGCGGACGCGCATTCGCGAGCGTCGGTACCGATCCAACGGCGACGCGCGTCCTCGCCTTCCGCACCGCATACCTCGGCACACCACTCACGCTCGTCGTGGCGCGGCAGCTGGCGGACGACGCCGAGGGCAGCACGGCGTTCGTGCGTTGGCTGTACATGATCATTCCTTTCGCGCTCATCGTGGCCGGTGCCCTCGGGTACCTGCTGGTGCGTCAGAGTCTCGCGCCGGCGTTGGCGATGGCACGACAGGCCGAGCGGATCGGTACCGCAGGACTCGAGGCACGGCTCGTCGTCGCAAATGCCCATGACGAACTCGGTGAATTGGGGACCGTGCTGAACCAGCTGCTTGGCAGGCTGCAGGAGTCCTTCGGGCAGCAGCGGCGTTTCATGGCGGATGCGTCGCATGAGCTTCGGACGCCCATCGCGGTGGTCCGCAGCGCGGCGGACGTCGCGTTGCAGACTGAGGATTCTCCGCCGGACGCGCTCCGCGAGGCCCTCGCGACGGTGCAGGGTGAAGGGCGGCGCATGACACGGATCGTGGACGATCTCTTCCTGCTCGCGCGTGCCGACAGTGCGCAACAGCCAGTGCACCGCGAGCGGCTGTACCTCGAGGAACTGGTCGCTGAAGCGGCGAAGGCCGGACGGTTGTTGGGCCGTGCCAGGCGTATCACCGTCGCCGCGAATACTGCCGATGAAGCACCGTTCGACGGCGATGCGACACTCCTGACGCGCATGCTGATGAACGTCGTCGACAACGCGATCAAGTTCAGCCCCGCGGATAGCACCGTGCGATTGCATCTGAGTGTCGAGCCGTCGGCGGCAGGTGACGTTCCCGCGCGCCAGGTCTACCGCATCGTCGTCGCGGACGACGGACCGGGGGTCGTGGTTGGACTGCAGGCGACACTCTTCGAGCGCTTCGTGCGTGGCGACCGGTCTCGCGGATCCGGTGATTCGACTGGCTCTGCAGGCGCCGGGCTGGGGCTCGCCATTGCGCGCTGGATCGCCGACGCGCATGGGGGCGCGCTGTTCCTCGACAACACGGCGCAGTGCGGCGCCGTCTTTGTCGTCGTGTTGCCGATACCACTCACGGGCACGCATTGAGCGCTCCGGCCTCGCGGCAAAGCTGGCAGGCACGCCGGTCGGTGCTGCGTGGCGTGAGCGCAGCGGGGTGCGCGACGTTCGCCGCGCTCGCGATGGCCGTCGCTGGGCACCAGACCACGGCGCTGGACGTCGCAATCCGTGAGGCCGGCCTGCGCGAGGCACCGTCACCATGGCTGCATGCCGTCTTCACCGCGCTGTCATGGGCGGGCTCGTTGCTGGTGCTCGGTCCGGTGGCATGCCTCGCGGTGTTCGGGCTGTGGCGACGAGGGACGAACAGCAGCGCGGCACGCGCCGGTGTGCTGTCGATGTCGTCGGTGGTCGTCACGTGGGCGCTCAAGGTGTGGTTTCACCGCACGCGTCCACCCGGCGCCATGCTGTTTCCCCGACTAGGCTTCAGCTTTCCGAGTGGCCACTCGCTGCAGACGATGGCCATTTGCGTGACGGTCGCGTACGTATCGTATCGCGAAGGCCTCGTTGCGAGATGGGCGGTGCACGCGGCGATTCTTTTCAGTGTCCTGGTCGGAATGAGTCGCGTGTACCTCGATGTGCACTGGGCGACGGACGTCGTCGCAGGGTGGAGCGGCGGCGTGGTCGCCGCCGGGGGCTGTGCGTTGCTGTACGAGTCATCGCGCCGATCGCGTGATGTGTCACCGGACGGCAAACGCTGATCGGCGACGCGCACAACGCGGGCAGTGATGCTGGAGTGAGCAAGCCCCGGCCAGACTTGTCTGGGTAGCTTGCGAGGTGCCGAACGGATGGGACCTCGGGCTCTGATGTCGTGACCGGGCCATGCCCGGCCATCCGCTCACACCCCGGAGACGACCACCGCATGCCGTTCCGCACACCGCGCCAGATTACCGCGTCGACCACGACCGCCGCCATCGCGTTCCTCGCCTCGCTCGACGCGACCATCACGACCTCCCGTGCAGAGGGGCAGCAGGCACCCGCGGCGAAAACCGCGGCTACCGATACCGCGCCGCCCTTCGCCCGCGCCCGCCGTTTGTCCGACGCCGATCTCGCGAAGAAGCGCGAAGGCCGGTTTCTCACTGGCCTGCCCGACCTCTCGTCGGACCCCGTCGCAGGCTTCGGCTACGGCGCGCGCGTCAATGTGATCTGGAATGGCGCGCGCACGTCGCCGCTGTTTGCGTACACCCCATATCGGGCGAAGCTGCGAATCGGCGCCTACAACACGACGGCGGAGCAGCGGGAGTTGCTCGTGGGTCTCGACGTGCCGTTCGTTCGCGGCACGCGTTGGCGCATCAAGGCCGACGCCGTGGCGGGAACGACACCGGCGAAGCTCTACTTCGGGCTGACAGAGGCCACGCTGGCTGATCTCCGTCTTCCGTCCGGCGGTGCGAAGACCTTCGCGACCTATGCCGACTACGACAAGGCCCGGAAGACCCTGCGCGCAGGTGGCGCCGGCGAAGCCGCGCGCGTGACGGACGCCCTGAGCAACCGGTTCGGTGAGGAGGAGCTGATGCTCAACCTCAAGGCCGACCGCGCGCTGGGGGCGGGTCGCTGGCGTGTGCTCGGCGGCTACGAGATCCAGCGGTTGCGCTATCGAACTTTTGCGGGTCGCTCCGCGGTGGCGGTCGACCCCATGACGGGGGCCGAGTCGAAGGCGCCCAACGGGATCTCGCTGCTGGCGCGCGATGCGAGCCAGGGGCTGGCGGTCGGGCTGGACGGCGGGCGCGTGTCGCTCCTGCAGCAGGCCTTGCTGTATGACACGCGCGATTTCGAGCCGGACCCGACACGTGGCGTGTACTTCGAGCTCGCGAACGAGTGGTCGAATCCTGCCATCGGGTCGGACTTCACCTTCAACAAGCTGTTTACGCAGATCAAGGCGTTTCGCCGCGTCGCCGTCGGGCCGCGCACGGTGTTGGCTGGTCGTGTCGGCGTCGGCAACATCTTCGGCGAGAATGCGCCGTTCTTCGAGTTCCAGGATCAGTGGAGCCCGGACGGCAGCGTGAACGCGCTCGGTGGCTCGCGCTCACTGCGCGGCTACCGCGCGAACCGGTTCCTCGGACGTGCGCTGTGGTTTGCGAATGCCGAGGTGCGTGCCCGGCTCACGGAGTTCACCGTTGGCCGGCAGCGGTTCGCGCTAGGCGTCGCACCATTCGTGGATGCCGGGACGGTGCGAGATCGATGGCAGTCGTTGAATCTGGACCGTGTCCGGTGGTCCTATGGCGCAGGCGCGCGTATCGCGTGGAATCAGAGCACGATGATCTCGTTGGATGTCGGCCGCTCGCGGGAGGATCAGTTGGTGTTCTTTGGCCTTGGGCAGAGTTTCTGAATCGGATCGCGTTGTTGTCGCGGCGCATACCACGTTTAGCGCCGCGGGCTCATTGTCGCAGACCGGTGCCGGCCTAGCCGTCACAGGTGCCATACTCCCGGCCGGGACTGCCTTCGAGAACGTGTCGGACGTGACCGATACGAGCTTGGGCCGCGTGATCGGCGTCGCGGGGCCGATGCGAATTTCGTCGGCCGCACCGGAGGCAGTGCTGTACACGCTCGGTGACAGCGTGGCAGCGGTCATCGCGCGGCGGTTCGTTCCATCGACCCGGTAGATGTGGCGCTCATCGCTTCTGCACAGTCGCGCGCTGCGGAAGCGCCATGATCAGGATCAGGATTGCGGCCGCAATAACAGCGGAGGCGACCAGGCGATTGAAGGCCAGACCGCCCTGCGCGCCGGGGTTGTCGATCAGGTCGCCCACGCCTGCTCCCAGCGGGCGTGTCAGGGTGAACGCGGCCCAGAAAAGCATGACTCGGCGCAGTGATGTCGAGAAGTACAGCCCTGCAATCACCACCAGCACGGCCTCGAACACGAGGGCCGCACCGGCATACCCCAGTCCGCCGGTGTCGGTAGTCCAGTCACCCAGCGCGGTTCCGAGCGTCTGCGAAAATGTGATCGTGACCCAGTAGAACAGCTCCGCGCACCATATCGTCAGCGACGCGACGACGCACCGAAAGAGCAGCAGCGACCCGCCTCAGTAGCCGAGTCCGAGAGATCGCGTCGCCGGATCTGCCAGCGTCGTGCCGGCGATCGTCGACGCGATGATTGTCGCCGAGTTGCGCACTGGCTGGAACGTCTCGGCGGTGATTTGTCGCCAGATGAGCATCGCCAGCACGCCCGCGAACAGCGCCGTGGCGACCAGGTGGCGGCAGTGTACGCTACTCGCTGAAGGTGATGGCTACTCGAGCGGTCGATCTGGTTTGGACTACGGTGCCCACAACCCTTCGATTTCGTTCACGCTGCGGCGCACTTCGCGCGCTAGGCCGGTGAACTCCTGCGCCGTGGACGCGTGGGCTAGTTGCGACACGAGCATGTCGAATGCCGTCCGCTCCTCGACTCCATCGTGAATCGCCATTCGCGGCCGGAGTGAAGCCCAGGCATCGCGCAATAGCGTCGTGATCGCTTTGAGGCCTACGATATCGTTCCGCTCAGCCGCGACCTCCATGTCCGAACCGTAGACATCGAGCAGACTGAGCTGCCACGGTAGCGCGCGCTTGGTATTGGCCAAGAATGGGATGATTGCAAGGGAGAGTCGATTCGCGGCGGTCAGGGCGTCGAGACGCGCGCGCGCAGCGATCGATCGCTGGAGTGCGCTCAGCGCGGTGTCGAAGGCGAAGAGCGGAATCTGGTATGCCGACCGCGTAGCATCTTGCGGTGCCAGCGTGGCGGCAATCGAGTCGACCGACTGGGCGGCCCATGACCAGTCGCCACTCGTCACCTTGTCGTGCGTCGTCTTTGCCAGTTGTTCCAGTGTTGTGACGAGCGCTGAATCCGCAGGCGCGAGCGGCTGCCGCGGCACGGCAAATCCGGCCATGAGGTCTGTCGCACTATCCGTTGTGTCCACATCGGCCTGATCTACGCTTCCTCCGCACGCCGTCACGGTGCTGAGCAACGCGACGAAGACCAGTCCCAGTCGCGCACGCCGGCCCAATCGTACACGACCCGCCTCGGCCGCCCCGGTGCACATCACGACTCCCGCGACCCGGACTCGATCTCCGCCGCGTCGAATGACGCCCGGATATTCGCTTCGATCAACGTTCGATCGGCAGCGGTCGCGGGATCGAGCACACGCGAGTTCGCCACGAACCAGGTATCGACGGGAAGGCGCAGCGTGAGTGCCACAGCAGCGGGTGTCGCACCTGCGACGACGCTCAGTGGTGGCACGAGCGCACCGCGAAACGCACCAGCAATCGCGAGGTCGATTGAAAACGCCGCGCCATTGTAGGTGCCAGACACGCGGACCGTTGTGCCAGTCGCGGCACCGCGCAACAGCGGCATGCCCGCTTCCGTCGGTTCCAGCGACAATTCGGCCCGACCATACCGTCCCGCGGTGACCTGTTCGGTGACGACGTCGGTCACACCGCCACCTGCCGGGAGGTTGACGAGCGTCGGCGTCCGCTGCCCATCGACGAAATTCCCATCGCAGTCGAGACAGCCAAACTCCGTGCCGTCTCCGAGCGCAGCACGACCCACAACCAATTGGACTGCGGTGACGACGAGCGGTCCCTGCGACGTGATCACGCCAGCGCTCACACCGCGCGTGCTCGCGGCGGCCGCAAGTTGAAACCGTACGGGCGCCGTGGGATCAGCTGCGGTGGACTGCTCGCAACCGGCGACTGCGACACCAAGTACGCCAAGGACTGCGATGTTTACGCCAAGGAACGACCGAGCCATGAAACCCCCTGCGAGAGAGAGGTGCAAGAACCTGCGGCGGTAAGGTGCATCACCGATGTTCACCGCAGCATCACTCGCCGTATGCCAACCGCTGTCGTCGCATTCATCCCATCGGTGCCCGTGCGCACGTGCCAGATGTCACGCGTTTCCAGTGATCGTGGCGTCATGCGCGCGATGCGATACTCCGCTGTTTCGTACTCGGAGGGTCACCCGGTCTGTCCCGACGTGGCCAGCCACTCGTCCCTTACACGCCGGAGAAGCACATGCACCAGCAGACAGCCGCGTGGTGGCGTGGCCGGTTGGCCGCGCAACTCGGAGGGCGCGCCCGCATGCTCGCTACGGCGCTGATCGCGGTGCTGTCCGGGTGTGAGGGGTTGACGGCAGCCGAGCAGGCACGTGATCCGGTGCTGCGGCAGGCGTCGATTGCGATGTACCCGGCGCGCGACCGGTCGCGCCCACCGGACGCGATCGTTTTCTTTCTTGGCAACGACGTCGGCTTCTGGGGACCGCACCGCGAGCTCGCGGCGGCGTTACGGTATCGGCATCTGGCGGTGGCGGGTGTTGACATTACCACGATTCTCGCCGCACTGCCGGATTCCGATGCGCAGCGAGGGGCAGCTTGGACGAAGGCGATCCTGCCGTTGATCGAGCGGAGTCGCCGCGAACTGGGCGGAACGGATACGCCGGTGATCATTGCCGGGCATTCGCTCGGGGCTGAACTCGCACTCTGGACAGCGTCGTATGCGCGACCGGCGGGCGTGATCGGCGTGCTGCCGCTATCGCCAGGCTCGCGCAGCCATCTCCGTGTTGCGCTGAGCGATCTGACGATGTCAGACGAGCCGCAGGGTCCGGGCAGTTTCAGCGTCGCCGATGCCGTACGTGATCTCCCTGCCGATGAAGCCGTCGCCATTCTTCGCGGCCAGCGCGACAAGTTCGCCGTCGTCGATTCGACACTGCTCGCGGCGGGCGGCGCGCGAGCCCGTCTCTTCAGTGTACCATTCAGCGGACACTCACTCTACTCGCTGACATTGTCATACCCGGTTGTCTCAGGTGCGCTCGATTGGATCCTCGAGCATCCGCGCGCGGCCGTGTCACTCACCACCGGGGCGGGTCGTCGGTACCGCGACGGGCGAAACCGTTCCCCTCAGCGCTGAGATACTGCGATGCGCGTTCTGCTCGTGGAAGATGATGCCGTGCTGGCAAAGGTGCTCGCCACTGGCCTGCGCGCCGAATCCTATGCCGTCGATGTTGCTGCGGATGGCGATGATGCGGTGTATCAGTCAGCAATTACGCCGTACGACGCGATCATTCTCGATGTGTTGCTTCCCAAGCGCGACGGTTTTTCGGTCTGCGCTGAAGTCCGGCGTCGCGGAGCATCAGCGCGGATCCTCATGCTGACCGCACGGGATGGTGTGCGCGATCGGATCGACGGCTTGGATGCCGGTGCGGACGACTATCTCACCAAGCCGTTCGACATCGGTGAGCTGTTCGCTCGGTTGCGTGCCTTGCTGCGTCGTGGCGCTGATGTGCTCCCAGAACTGCTATCGGTCGGCGACCTCATACTCGACACGCGCAGTCAGCGCGCGACACGAGCCGACGCGCTGGTACCGCTGACGACGAAAGAGTACGCGCTACTGGAGTTTCTTGTCCGCAACACGAATCGGGTCGTCGGGCGAGCCGAAATCTCCGACCACGTCTGGGACGACAACTACGATCCCTGTTCCAATCTGATCGAGTCGTACATCAATCGCTTGCGCCGAAAGGTTGACCAGGCTGGCCAGGTGTCACTGATCCATACGCGTCGCGGAGCTGGGTATATGCTCTCGACCACACCCCCAAGGGAATGATGCGCTGTACCTTGTTGCCACGTCCCTTCGAGCGGTGGTATCAACGCCTGCCGGTGCGGATGAGGATGGCGCTGTGGCACGGTGCGGTGACGGGCGTGATCCTTGTCCTGTTCGCACTGATCACGGACCGCTACCTCACACTCGGCACACTCGCTCGCGTCGACGGCTCGCTCCGCGAGACAGCGCAGCTGACCGTGCAAGCGCTCGATGATGAGGATACCGAGGAAGGCTCCGCGCTCGATGTGGCGACTCAGGACGTGGTGCGTGAAGTGCGATATCGTGATCGACAGATCCGCATCTACGATGCGCGCCACCAACTTCTGGCGGTGTCGGACACGGATCCCATTGCCATGCCGCTGCCGACCGGCGTCACACCACGTACCGAACAGGTCGCCTTGCAGGATGTCCTCAACGCGACAATGGCGTCTGGCGCTGTGCTTACCTCCGTCGGAGCCGACGACGCAGAGTCGCGAGTTTTCGCGCGCCGGACATCCTATCGGGGCGATACACTGCTGGTCGTCATCGTCCGGAGCCTGTCGGCGGCAGAAGACGTGAATGAGGCGTTCGTCGGCTGGATCTTCGCCGCGATTCCGGTGGCGATTCTGCTGTCCGGTGCTGGCGGCTACCTGATCGCGAGGAACAGCCTTGCCCCAGCACTCGCAATGGGGCGACAGGCGGAGCACATCAGTTCGTCGCGCTTTGACGCGCGCCTGGCCCTGGCGAATCCTCACGATGAGCTGGGGAAACTGGCAGCAATCCTCAACCGGATGCTGGAACGGCTGCATGCATCGTTTGTGCAGCAGCGGCAGTTCATGTCAGATGCGTCGCATGAACTTCGTACGCCAATTGCTGTTGTTCGCAGTGCAGCGGACATGGAACTGCAGCAGACGGTTCCGAGCGTGGACAGCCAGCGTGCGGCGTTGGCGCTCGTGAGCACTGAAGGCAAGCGGCTGACCCGCATCGTCGAAGACCTCTTTCTGCTG
This sequence comes from uncultured Gemmatimonadaceae bacterium, assembly GCA_963740355.1. Classification (GTDB taxonomy): domain Bacteria; phylum Gemmatimonadota; class Gemmatimonadetes; order Gemmatimonadales; family Gemmatimonadaceae; genus JACMLX01. The sequence continues at coordinate 443,622 of CAVUDW010000003.1, read as the reverse complement.
GCGCGTGCGGACAGCGATGAGCAGCCCTTGCAGCGTGAACTGGTATTTCTCGAGGAGATTGTCGTCGATGTCGCGAAGGCTGGGCGCGCACTCGGCCGCGAACGAAACGTCAGCGTCCTGGCGGCGGTCAGCGACGAATCGCCATTCTCCGGTGATCCATCGCTCCTTGGCCGCCTTCTGCTCAATCTTGTCGACAACGCAATCAAGCATAGCCCGGCGGGATCGACCGTCCGCGTCGGGTTGACTGAACAGGCCGACATCGCGAGCGGCCACGGTGGTGACAGCAGCGGCTCCTGGTATTGTATCGCGGTCGAGGATTCAGGCACGGGCGTTGCGGCCTCGATTCGCGCAACCCTGTTTGATCGCTTTGTGCGTGACGACACGGCACGTGGGCGTCAGCACGGCGGCGGCCTTGGGGGCGCTGGTCTCGGACTGTCGATCGCACAGTGGATCGCGGGTGCGCATGGTGGGCGCGTGGTGCTCGACAAGACGTCGGACGCCGGCACACGATTTGTTGTCTGGCTCCCGCAACCGCAGCCGTCATTGCGGCGCGAGAATCCAGTTGAGTGAACGCCGTACTGCGATGCCGGTGAGCAAAGGTGAGGTGAGTCGGACGGTTGAAAAGGGGACGGCGAACGCCGCTTCAGTCGGACTACGCCGTTGCACGCGCGAGACAAGTCCGGCTGGCCCGAGGGAACCAGTGATCGATGCCACACGCACGGTCGACAGCATGACCTGTGACGTATCGCGCGCTCGCGCTGCCTGATCGGTCGACGTCAGCGTGAAGTGCACTGTGCGCTGCGTGTCGGCGGGGTGACTTCCCGCCGATTGAGCGGACAGCGTCACGATGCCACGCAGCGCGTTGATCGCGACGTGCTGCGACGCCCACAGCGCCAGCGAAGCCCCTTCTGCATGCCCCATCAGCACGACGGGCATTGGCAGCGGCTGTGCAGCGGCACCCGCTCTGCTTTCCAGGGTGGGCGATATTTCGGCGATCCCGCGACGGATCAGCGCTGCCAGCGCATCTTCTGTTGCCCGCGCCGATACAGAATCTAGCACCGGCTGCGCAAGCCGAGCATGTACCGCGATGACGGCGTAGCCGTCGTTGGCCAGTGCTGAGGCCAGTCGGCGATACGGCCGCCAACAGCCGCTATCGCCGAAGAAGACGATCAGCGCGCGAGCGCGGAGCGCGCCACCTCGTGCCGGGTAGAGTTCCACGCCGGGTTGTCGCAGCACTGCGTCTTGCACACGTGCATTCGGTGCACCGTCTGAGCCGCTGAGTTGCCAGCTGATCATCGTCGCCACCTCAGCGGCGATCACGATGACGAAGAGCGTCCAGCGTGTCCAGCGTGGCAGCCATGCGAACGGCTTGCGCCCGCCGACAGCGAGATGGGGAGTGCTCAGAATGCCTGCCCGGCGCCAAAGACAAAGTTCCAGCCCCGCGTCGAGCCACGGCTGTCGAGTGGGCGTGCAACGCCGAGTCCGATCGTGCCGCCGAACAATCTCAGTGTGAGACTCAGAGTCGAGCGGATCCCGTCGGTTGGTCGCGTAGCAAGGACGAGCGCGCCGGACACGCTGTCGCGCCGCGTCCCGAACAACGCGAGTGCAGCCCGGGTCGACGGATCGCGCGCTGCGGCCCAACCTGCCTGTCCCCCGACGGCGATGGACGGCGACAGGCCCGGCAGCACGAGGCGGCCGATGCGTCCTGTGCCACCGCCGAGCCGAATGGGTGTACGAAGGAATGGGAGCTGATACTCCACCGCGCCGCGTGCCAGCACCGCGCGGTCGCCACCAAACTCCTTGTACGCGTATCCAGGTAATCCTTCGGATTCGCCGAACTCGATCACCTGTTGCGGGATGGGCTGTTTCGCGAACAACGCGATCGCGTCGAGCCGACCCGCAACGATCAGTGCAGCGATACTCCGCCTCGCTGTGAGTCGTGCCTCCAGTCGCTGCCAGCTCAGGGGCCCATCACCGCGCTCGTACCAGAGTCCACCGCCAACGCCTGGCGCAAGAAAGTCACCCGTTACATTCGGATGAAGGTCAATGCCAGCGGCTGTATGCACATACCCGCCCGTCGCGGCGGCGCGATTTCCGCGGAACGCAGAATCCAGATGGATCAGCCCGTACCTGACGCGTGCAACTTCGCCGCGATCGAACGCCGGGCCAGCTTCGATATGGAACGCTGGCGCGCCGCGAATCGGGAGCGTTCGTGTCATGCCAACCACGACGCTTCGACGATCCACGTAGTCGTAGTCATCCGCCGTGACGAGCAACGCCATCAGCGATTGTTCGTAGTCGAGCAACGGTCGGAAATCGTTCGTGTTGACGAGGCTGCGTTCGGCGCGTCCTGAGAACAGCCACGGTCCGCGCGCCCAGCGGGACCAAACGGAGCCGCGAGGCGTATGTTCTGCCCAAGCCCAGCCGACGTTCGTACCCACACTCAGCCCGGGCGCAGCGTCCCGAAATCGGAGGGTCGCGGAGAGCCCCGTGAACACTCCCTCGACACGGTTATAGCGGAACACATCGTTGATTCGGTCCGCGCGCCAATCCAGGAAGGGTGCGCCGGCGGGACGCCAGTGATCTGGTGCGATGTCGTCGAAGTCGGTCGCGCGCGCAGTGGAGTTCGTCGCGGTACCGAGCGCCGACTGCCATGCATCGAAGGCGCTCATGCTATCACGCGGCGCGAACGTGATCCGCGCCGCTGGCGCCCGGGCGGTATCACTTGCGCCACCCGCCAGCGATGCTTCGCCACGTCCGGACTGATTGATGCGGTAATTCGTGAAGCGGCTCACCACCCGCATCAATGGGCGCAACTCGCCAGCAAATGCCGATCGTGCCTGTCCCTCGATCCGCTGTCGCGATGGCAGCCAGTATATCCCATCGAACTCCGCGTTCTCGAGCTCGGCAAACACGACTGTTTCCCAGGCGGCATTCAGGGCTCGGCGGATGACACTGCGCTGCCGTGCTTCGATCACGAATTGCCCGCGCATCCGGATGATCTGGTGGCGCTCGGCATCGACGTCAATCGTACCGCGGAAGAGGAGTGTCCGGCCCCGCGGTGCCGTTGCTGGATCGACCGTGATGCGTACGACGGTGACGGCACGTGGTCCGAGCCGGAGGACAGCCACCGTATCGCCGCCCCCGAAGCGATACACCTGCGCACGGTCGTCTGCGAACGGGTGGATTGCGAGCAGTGCGCTGGCGGCGGCTGCCGATCCGTGCGTCGTGCCAGAAGAGTCGGTGCGTGATGCGCGTCGACCCAGCAGGAGCTGCAGGCGATTTCCGTAGAGCACCGGTACCACCCACGGCTGACGGAGCACGCTGAGTGCCGACGGCGACGCGGTCACCGCGCGCGAACGATACCCGATGATGTGCTGATCGACGGTGCCGTTGCGTTCCCACCTCAGCGCACTCTCGATCTGTTCCACTTGCAGCAAGCGCTCGCGACCGGCGTCGGCAGACGAGACGGTTGAACCGGTGCCTTGTGCGGCCGCAGCAGTCCGAAGAATGAAGGCCACTTCACTTTCGACGCTGACACGGTAGTCCGTCAGCGCGGCCGGTACGTGTCGTGCCTCGGCCGCGAGCTCTGCGACCAACTGGCAGAGCGACGGCGAACGGTAGACGGTGCTGTCCTCGACTGTGTTGACGATTCCCGGCGCATGCGCGACGCAAACCGTTGACGGTATTGCGTGCGCGGCGCTCGCTGCCGGAACAGTCTGCGCGGGAACGGCGACGCTGGCGCAGAGCGACAGCACAGCGGCGAGTCGCATGCCAATGTGCCCCAATCGCGGGCGGCGGCCATACGCTGGGCGGAAAACGGTGGCTCGACCGCCAGTGGCGATGCGTTTCGGTCCCAGCATTATCAGCTCCGGTGCTTCATCGGGGAATGTATGGTGCGCGGCGTGCGCGTTGTCGTCCGCGGCCAAGCGGCGGAGACACGGAGACGCTGAGCACGGGTGACATCGCACTACCCGGCATGCGCAGCAGCGGAACACCGATGCCAATTGTCATTGTCGGCGCGACGAAGTGTGTTGGGCTCAGGCGCAGGCCGATACCGAGAACGGCTTGCTGAATACGCGCAGTGGTGGCGGCCGCGAGTCCGGTGCGCGGCGTCACTTCCCATCGTGTCGTCATGGCGCCAAATGCCACACCGTCCAACGCGTAGCCGCGGATTGGTGGGAGCAGTTGCACGCTGCGATCCATTGAGATCGTTACGGCGCTCTCGGCCGCTCTCGCATCGCGCCAGGCGACGGCGCCGAGCGGCTCCGCGAAGCTCAGCGTGCGGACATCGGGGTCGGGGTCAGCCATGTGCTCGACGGCGGCGCGCGCGGTCCATCGACCTCGCCGCGCCGGCGCACTGGCCGCGAGGGAGAATCGTGCATCTCCGGCCGACCACGCACCCGAGCCGCCCGTGCGATATCCGCTCAGCCACAGATCTGTTGCCAGCAGCGCGCGGGGCGCATGCGTGTCGCCGCGTGCGCCGCCGTCACCCATCGCCCAGATCCGGCCAAACCATGAATCAACGTGTATTGCCGGCCGCCTGCTCCGCAGATCCCGGCCAAGTGCCAGCACCGCATCGAGTTCGGTCCCGGTCGGCACCTCCGCGGCATTTGCATCCGCTCCACTTGGCGCTGCAGTGCCGGGAACCAACCACGGTACAGCGAGATAGCGCGCCGAACGGCGTGCCGCACCCACATCGAGGCCTACGAAATCGCGTCGCACCGCCGCCGGTCCGGCACCCGCGAACGGCAGCCGTGCCTGCAGCGTCGTGCGCTCGGCTTCCGCGCCGACCTGCAGATAGAGGGAGGCCTCCGGGCGCCACACGACCCGCTTCTGAATCAGTGCTGTCGCAGTTTGGCGCTGTATCGATTCGCGCGAGACTGGTGCCGCGTCACGTCCGACATCGGTCAGTGTCATTGCAGTCAGCGCGACGGCGAAGTCGTGCTCGGAGAGGGCTCCGGCGTCCCGTGACTGCATCGACAGCGCGCTGATCGTGCCGCGTTGCAGGATGTCGTGCGCAATCGTCGCGGTCGCCTTTCCGTGGAACAGCGTGGGATCGGACAGCGCGGCACCGACTCCGATCACGCCGCGTTCCGCGCGCCCGTACACGCGTATTGATCGTCCCGTTCCGAGTAAGTTTGCCTCCTCCACCAAGGCGGTCACCCGGCCGCTGCCCCGCATATCCACCCGTGGCCGAAGGCTCCACGCGTCACGCGTGGACACACGCAGGGCAACTCCACCATCCGGCACGCATCGCGCCTCGAGCGACGCACCGAGCAATCCACGCGACGAGCGAAGTTGTCGGAGAGACTGCGCCGTCCGCAGCGTGTCGACGGTATCACCAACGGCGAACAGCAAACGTTCTCTGATGTAGAGCTCGCGCGTTGTCACATGGATCATTGGCGATATCGGCCCCAAGAGGCGATATGGTGCAAGGCTCTGGATGTCGACCGCACTGATGCGTCGACCGGAGTAGCGCGCGACAGGCACCGTATCGGTGCCCGCACATGCCGGTTGGGATTGCGCACGCAGATTCGCAGCGTACAGAACAAAGGCGAGCAGTGCCAGCATCGCGCACACGGGTGTCGGGGCGACGTGTTGCACGCCGCCCCGACACTTTCCATGCACGCTGCAGCGGCTCATTGTCCTGCGCGCTCAGGGACGCCGTGCACTGCCGGCCTTCACGCGCCGTTCGCGCGCGTCCTGCGCACGCTCAGCAGCCTCTTGCGCCGGTCCCTCGTGATCCACTGAGATGATTGCGCCGGTGGTGGCGTCGATCAGCACTTCATCGATGCCGGGGCGACCCGCAGTCTTCATGTCGAACGAGTAGAGAAGCTTGCCCTTCTCCACCTCGATGCCTTCTTCGGCAATGGTGGCGTTGGCGACGCGGGTCCGCGCCAAGTGGCGGGCGGAGTCAGGCGAAATGCGTGCGCGGGCCAATTGGCCCGGCTTGTCTTCTTTCATCGGGCCGCTGCCCGGCGTCGATTGCGCTTGCGCGCTGGTTGCGGCGACCAGCGTGCCGGTTGCGAGTGCGAATGCCAGCGCGGCGGTACGAGTCGCCAGGGACAAGCCTCGGGTAATCATCGGAACGGCTCCAGTTCAGGACGGGTGAAGCCAGCGTGGATTGCGGAAACGCATCTGGCTGGGTCGTACTTGCGGAGTGAAGATGGCACAGGCCAGATAACCCCACGATCAACGACGTCTGGCGCAAGTAGATCCGCGTCCGCTTCTCCCGCCCGCGACGTCGCCGAAGTGCGCAAGGCACAGCCCTCCGGCTTCCCAGCCCGCGGACAACCTGGCTGACACAGGGCGTCATGACGAGTACGGATGTGGATGTGACGACGCCGGCGCGGCAGGCTTCGAGATTCCAGCCCTTCAGCACAAGCTCATCCGCATTCACCGGCACGCAGCGAGCGCTCACCATGCTTTCCAGCCAGCATTCGTCACGAACCGGCGGGCGCAACGGATCCATCACGGACGACCGAGTGTTGGCGCGGCGATTGAATCACGGCGCCGGCCGGGGTTTGAGATAGAGGCCTATCGATCCAAACGACAACTTCGCCCGCATCTGGATGAGCGTTCGCGACGCATCGTCCGAGAACCAGAGCAATGCTTCGCCACCATCCGAAAAGATTCCCGCGGTTTTGATTTGCGGCTGAACGACAATCGTCGCGAACGTGCCTGCCGGCACGGTGATTGTTTCGCGCCGCAGCACGCGGATGATGATCGGATTCGCGTCGGGTCTGAAGTAACGGTCTGACGTCAGGATCACCCCGGGGACCAACGGCTGCATCCGCATGAAGAAGATGAATGACGCATCGTCAAGCGGCGACGCAACCGACGCGGCGCTCGGCTTGCCACGCTCCAGCACCACGCGCTCATCTGGGAAGAAGTCGAAGTGTCTGCTGTATCGCTTCGATCCTTCACGCAGTTCCTGTGTGAAGCGATAGCTCACCATCGTCACCGGATCGAACCAGCTTTCCATCTCGTCATGCACCCGAAAGAATGGTATCCCACCGTCGATCCGGTATCGCAGCCGCAGCACCTCGTGCCCGCGGACGGTGTCCGGCCCCGCGACTGATAGCACACCCGTCCCGACGGTCAGTATTCCGAATTTGAGCTCGTACTCGTTTCGTTCACCGGGAGCGAAGGGGCGCGACGTCGATTGTGCCGGAAGCGGCGGCGCCATGAGCGCACCTGCGAGGATCGCGATGCTTGCCGCCTTCCCTGCATCTGCGATGTGCAGCCGGCGCCGCGCCATCTGTCGCAGGCCAGCGGACCAGCGCCCCGGCACCAGCAGCACGACAGCGAGAGCAAACAGCGCGCCGGCGACAGTGCGGCTGATGAATGATGCGAGCGGGCGAATCGGCGGAGCGTCGCGCACTGTCACCGGGAGGGACGCACGAAGGACGGGGTTGAGATACAGCGTATTGCTGTCTGTCGAGGCGACGACACGAACGTAGTGTGCCGACAGCGGCATGACGGTGCGGAGCGTTGCAGTATTCGCCGCTGTTTGCACCACTCGGCCGCTGTCGCCGATCACGCGGATCTTCCGCGCGGGCGAATCGAACGTTGTCGTGATCGTGTCGCCGCGCACCGATTGCGATATCAGGTGGATATCGCTGCGCGCGCCCTGGCCCGCGATCACGTACATTCGCCCGGCACGCAGCGCCGCGATGATGTCGGCAGGACGCGTGGTGGGTGCGTCAACCACGGTCCAGACGAGACCGAGACTCGTCTTGCGGGTCACGTCGTGACTGTCGTCGTCGCCGACGGCCCAGATCGGATTGCCCGCGGTCAGCGCGGCGTCCCACCACGCCGATGCATCACCCCAGTGGCTGCGCACCTCGAGCAGATCGAAGGCGCCGAGGGTGCGCACCTGCTCGCGAGTATAGCCCCAGCGCATGTACGGATGGGCGATGGTCGTCAGCGCCGCGGAGTCGCGCAACCGGGAGAGCAGGAACTGTTTCGCGTCCTGTGTTTGCCAGATCGGTATGTCCCATCCAAGCACGCGTCGCGCACCGATGACCAGCTGATGCGTCTTCTGGATACCGAATCCGTGTTCGTACACGGGGATGGCATTTGGCGTGTCTGGCAGGGTCGTGATCGTATGATAGTTCGACAACCCGATCACGTCATAGCCAAGCGTGCGGTACGCGCTGTAGACCGCGCGCGCGGAATCCCGTCCCGATGTGAGGCCGGACCAGGCGCGGCTGTGAGCATGAAAGTTCGCCAAGCGCCACTGACCTGGCGTGCGCTCGTAAGGGCTGTGGAGTGTGGCACCATTAAACGGGCGTGTCACCACCAGGTCATAGCGTGGGATGAACACGTAGGGGAGGAGAGCCACGGCTGCCAACGCGAGGACAAGGCCGCGCGCCCCGCCACTCACCAGACGCAGCGACGTGTGCAGCGCGCCGGGTGATGAAACACGCACCGCCGTCTGCTCGGGCGGGATGATCGGCGACGTGGTATCGCGCACCTGTCGTGCTGGCATCGGGTCCCGGGGAGTGAGGCTGGAGTGATGTACCGCGGCCTATCGTACTGACACGATGCTCACTGCAGCCTCACTGCCGTCGCGTCACCCTTCCACACAGCACTGATCAATGCCGCCCATTCGCCATCGCCGCTCGACACCGCCGCCCGCATATCACCGGCGGCCGAGGGGAGGTCGGTGCTCGGAATGTCGGCGACCGCATCGGGGCGGCAGGAGGCCCGGCCAGCGGCCGTCACGCTCAGTCACATCGCTCCGAGGGCGCAGCGCACCGCACACGGTCGTCCGTGCCATTCTGGATTGGTTCATGAAGGGCGAACGGCGCGACGACGAAGGGCACTGTCGTATCGCGACCGGCAGCGGCACCCGCCGGCGCAAGGCCATTCCGTACGCGCGAGCCGTTTGATACACGCCTGTGCGACAGCGCACGAGATACACGGGGGTCGGGTGACACGCCACACTTCCGCACGAGATCATTGATGAACGTCATCAGCGCGCCTCCCAGAGCGGACGGCGCAAACCAGCACCGCGTCCGTGCGGCGCTCTCGACCGCATCCCTCGGCACCGCGTCGCGTTGGCTCACGTACCGTCCGGCCATCGGCGCCGTGCTCATCGTGGGACTCCTCGCCGCGGCGCTGCTGGTGCTGCGGGCCGAATTGGCGGGCACGGGATATGACGCCGTCATGAGTGCGTTGGCGACGGTGCCGCGTCCGCAGGTGATGGGCGCACTGGCGCTGACACTGCTCGCGTACGTCATGCTGGCCGGCTACGACGCACTCGCACTCCGGTACATCAAGCGGCGGATTACCACACCACGCGTGCTTCTCGCGTCATCGCTCTCCTACGGCATCAGTCAGATGCTGGGCTTTCCGCTGCTGACTGGCAACGCTGTCCGCGTGCGATTCTGGACAGCGTGGGGGCTGTCCACCGAGGAGATGGCACGTGCGGCCGCCTTCGTCAGCACGACATTCACCATCGGGATGATGGCTGTCAGCGGTGCTGCGCTGCTGATTGAACCCGAGAGCTCGCTGGCACTCCTGCACGTGGTTCCCGCGCTGGCGCGGACAGTGGGCGCGGCCTTGCTCCTTGCCACGGGTCTCTATGTGCTCTGGTCGCTGCTCCGCCGCGGTCGCTCCGTCCGTGTCTATGGCTGGTTGTTCTCGGTTCCGTCGCACGGGCTGGTGGTCGCTCAGCTGGCGCTCGCGAGCGTCGATTGGGTTGTCGCGAGTCTGGTGTTGTTTGTGCTTCTGCCGTCCGGGCACGCGATCGCGTTCGTGCCGTTTGTCGGATTGTTCGTACTGGCGCAGTCGGTCGGTGTGCTCAGTCATATCCCGGGCGGGCTCGGCGTCTTCGACACGATCATGATTCTCGCCCTTCAGCCGGTGCTTTCCGCGCAGGAAGCGCTGGTCGCGTTGGTCGCATATCGAGCCATCTACTATCTGATGCCTTTCGTGTCGGCGGTATCCACGCTGGTGGTGCTTGAAATGCTGCGTCACCGGTCGCGGGTGCCGATCGTACTCGCACGAACGCGTGCGACCGTCGCGCAAGGTGCACAGTGGGCACGCGTGGTGCAGCCCCTGATTCCGACGGCGATCGGCGTCACGACCTTCGTGTCCGGCGTTATTCTGCTGTTCTCCGGTGTCACGCCAGCGGCCTCTGGTCGACTGCGTGCACTGACGACGGTACTGCCCCTTGGCCTGGTGGAACTGTCGCACTTCCTCGGTAGTCTCGTCGGCGTGGGCTTACTCATTCTCGGCTGGGCGCTGCGCCGTCGGCTCGACGCGGCGTGGGGGCTGACGGTGCTCCTCCTCAGTCTTGGTATTGTGGTCTCGCTGTTGAAGGGACTGGACTACGAGGAGGCGATCGCCCTCACCGCCGCGCTCGTGGTGCTGCTCCCGGCACGCGGCGCGTTCTACCGCAAGTCCGCGCTGACGACTGAACCGTTGTCACCCCAATGGCTGGCGGCGGTCACGGCCGTTATCGGGGCGTCGGTGTGGCTCGGACTCTTCACATACCGCCATGTCGACTACAGCTCCGACATGTTCTGGGACTTTGCAGCTCGCGGGAACGCGCCGCGATTCCTTCGCGCCACGGCGGGTGCGGTGGCGGCAGTCGTACTTGTCGGCGCCTCGCGCCTCCTGCGCCATGCCACGTATGCGCGGGACTTGCCAACACCGGACGAACTGCGGCACGCGGCGGCGATCGTCGCTGCGACACCCGAAAGTGTCGCCTCACTGGTGCTGCTTGGTGACAAGTCTCTGGTGTACGATCCGTCCGAGGCGGCTTTCGTCATGTACGGTGTGTCGGGCCGAAGCTGGATCGCGATGGGTGACCCGATCGGGCCGACCGATGCGGCGATCGATGCGGCGTGGCGATTCAAGCTCGAAGCGGACGCGCATGGAGCGTGGCCCGTCTTCTATCAGGTGACCGCGGAACGCCTGCCGCTCTACATCGATCTCGGCCTGACGATGCTGAAGCTCGGCGAGGAGGCATTCGTGGCGCTCGAGTCGTTCTCGCTCGCCGGTGCGGAACGTCGCTGGATGCGACGCAGTCTCACGGAGGCCGAGAAGGCTGGGCTGACGTTCGATGTTGTGCCACCGGCGGCCGTGCCGGCACTGTTACCGACGTTGCGCGCGATCTCCGATGAGTGGCTGGGTGGAAAATCGACGCGCGAGAAGGGGTTCTCGCTCGGATGCTTCGACGACGCGTACCTACAACACTTTCCGATCGCAGTGGTGCGCGCGCCGCGAAACGGTGGCACAGAGATCGTTGCATTTGCCAATCTCTGGTGCGGCGCCCCGGGTGGTGAGTTTTCGCCGGATCTCATGCGGCGGTCGGCACATGCCCCACGAGGCGTGATGGATTTCCTGTTCATCCAGTTGCTGCTCTGGGGCAAGGCGGAGGGGTACGCGAAGGCAAGTCTCGGGATGGCGCCGCTGGCGGGGCTGGCCTCGCCACTGCTCGCACGACCGGAACTGGCGCCGCTCTGGTCACGAGCCGGTGCGTTCGTTTTTGGACGCGGCGAGCAGTTCTACAATTTTCAGGGGTTACGCGCGTTCAAGGAAAAATTCGGACCGGTCTGGGAGCCGCGATACCTCGCGTCACCGGGCGGATTTGCATTGCCGCGAGTCCTCACGAATGTCACCACGCTGATCTCTGGCGGGGTGGCGGGGATCGTGCACAAGTGACTGCAGCGCTGAAGTCAGTGGGCTTGGCGTCGGCGCGGCGGTCCGGCTAGAGTTGGTGCTGTATGGTCAGCCCGAGCGACAAGCGGTGCGCTCGCGTCCACGTGCTGACGTAGCGCGTCCCCTCCTGGACACCCGGCGGCGACGTCGCATGGATCGGTTCAAAACCGCCCAGTCGTCGGGGTGCTCACCCGTGCTTCCTATCGGTCGCGCGTTGCGGGAGCGCCAGGACCTCACGCTGGCCATCAGCCGGCTTGGATTCCGTATCGCTTACGCCAACATGGCCGAGGCGTACACTGAAGCGCCAGATACGTTTGCCGGCCTCGCAAAACAGCGATTCCGGTGGAGTGTCGGCACGCTCCAGTGCATGTGGAAGCATCGCGAGGTGCTGCGCCGGCGACGCTATGGCACGCTCGGGCTGGTCGCGATGCCGAACGTCTGGGTCTTCCAGTTGCTGTTCGCCGCGGTGTCGCCGCTCGTCGATCTCGTCTTCCTGTGGAGCCTCGTGTCTGTTTGGTTGACGTGGCGTGAGCACGGTGAGACTTACGCGGTGACGAATCTCGAGCAGCTGCTGGTCTTCCTTGTCGTGGACTGGGTGGCGGCGGTGATCGCCTTCATGATGGAGCCGGGCGAAGATCGCCGTCTGACATGGCTGATCTTCCTGCAGCGCGTTGCGTACCGGCAGGTCATGTACTGGATCGTCGTGCGCTCATTTGTGGCCGCATTGCGTGGGCGCATCGTCGGGTGGGGAAAGCTCGAGCGCAAGGCGACGGTGTCGGTGCCCAACGCCGCGTGATGCGTCCGGTAGGATTTCAATCCGTGACTGCGCGAATCACAGCACCGTCCACGTGACAAGGACACAGACCAGTGTCATCACGCCGAGCGCGAGCACGAAGAGGACATCAGCCCAGCCCTCGATGCGCCGCCGTGTTGCGATACGTCGTGAGCGGAGCGCACCGTAGGCCGTCAGTGCCGCGGAGAGGAAGAGAATCGCGTCCACGGCGACCAGATCGTCGGCGAGCGTTCCGGCGAGGTTGTTCCGCGCGGCAACGCGGAGGATCCCGATGACGGTCAGGCAGACGCCGACCATCGTGGCGGAGACTGAGAGCACATGGATCGCGATGGTGTCGCGCTGAGCGAGCTCGGCGACGGTCACCTGGTCTGCGTCCGTGTGGTCGTCCTCAGAGGCGGTGGGCATGGTGGGTGTGCGGGACACAGGCAAAGGGGCACCCCCACTGTCTGCGGGAGGCAACGTCGGCACCGAGGCGCTTTATATGTGCCGTGTGGACGCCACACGGGGAGAGAGATGTGCGGCGACTTCGGGACTATACTCCGAATGGCCACGCGTGAGCCGAGGCGCCTGTCCTCAGACCCGCTGACGCGCACAGGCTCTTGCATCTCGGTGCGCATTGTGCGGGCGCAATTTCTTCTGGATGGAGGCCGGTATGGGCGCACCTGACGGATGGTTGCCGTGGGCCGTTGCGTCCGCGGTCTTCGCAGCGCTGACCGCGGTGTCGGCCAAATCCGGGTTGGAGGGGATCGACTCGGATTTCGCGACGCTCGTCCGCACCGCCATGATCGCAATGGTCCTCGGCGTGTTCGTCGCAGCGCTCGGCAAATGGCGTGACCCCTTCGCGCTGCCGCGACGGTCCCTCGGATTTCTCGCGCTGTCGGCGCTCACGACCGGGGCGTCGTGGGTGTGCTACTACCGCGCGCTGAAGATCGGTGACGCCGCACGCGTCGCCCCGGTGGACAAGCTCAGTGTGGTGCTGGTCGCCGTCTTCGCGGTGGTCTTCCTCGGCGAGCGGCCGAGCCCACGCGATTGGATCGGGATTGCCATGGTCACGGCCGGCGTCGTCGTGCTGGCGCTGCGTCGCTGAGCGCAGCGATTGATCTCCATCGATCCAACGGCTGGCGGACGCCTTCTCCCTGCCGGCGCAGAGGGGCAGGGCGGCGTCCGACGCTGGCGCAGGCCTCGTCTCGGCGACACGCCGCAGGTAGACCGCATTTGTGACACGAACGGGCCCGGTTTTCCCGGCGACGTTGCTGGCGACGTTTTGTCCCCGAACACGTCCCCCGCGAGCCAATGACCCCCTGAATCTGGGCAACGTATCCATGTTTGGATACCATAACCCCCTGTATAGCAACGACTTGTGCTACCGACCCGGAGCATGGGGTTCAGGGGGTCGCAGGTTCGAATCCTGTCGTCCCGATTTCGAAGGTCTTGATTCTGAAAGAGTTGCAGGCCCGCTGATCGTCGTGATCAGCGGGTCTGCGTCGTTTTGCGCCACGTCGTGTCCCAAATCCTGTGCCCACCGGGTCAAGCGACAGACTCCCGATTGGCACGCATGACTCAGTGAGCTGGTGGTAATCCGCGCGACCGAAATGGTGTGCCGCCGGCCACATACACGGTGCGTATATGCATCATCACCTCGCCGGCCGACGCGAGCAGACGCGCTGCGTGGTGTTGAAAGTCGATCAGCGTCAGAGCACGTCGACACGCCTTTCGCGCCGCGTGTGGGCCGGATGTGGACCGGCCACGTCCCAGCAGCCTCTCATGCTCCATCCCGTCCTGCCCCCCTCGTGAGATCCCCGACCTTGACAGGGGTCGATACGGTATCTAACATAGATACAGAAACTCATTCCCCGCGTGTGAATACTCACTTCGCCGTCGCCGTCCACATCTTGGTCTTCATCGCCGAACAGGGCGGGGAACCAGTCACGTCGCAGACCGTGGCCGGCAGCGTGGGCACCAATCCGTCGTTCGTGCGGCGCGTGGTGGCCCAGTTGGGTCGCGCCGGACTGACGAAGGGGACGGAGGGCAGTGGTGGCGGCACCGTGCTGGCGCGCGACGCAGCGTCGATCACGCTCCGCGACGTCTATCACGCCGTGGACGAGACCAGGGTGTTGGTGCCGCTGCACCCCTCGCCGCATCCGCTCTGCAAGGTCGGCGGCAACATCACGAGCGCCCTGGGTGACACGGTTCAGCAGGTCGAAGACGCGGTTGACGCACGACTTGAACGGACGACGATTGCGGATGTACTCACCGACGTGAACGAACGGGCACGACGCAAGGCACGCGCGTAATTGAACCGTGAAGAGAGCACGAATGTACGACAACTGTATCTGTACTGGATACAGTCTGAGAACAGGCTGGCTGCGTTCGCACGACGACATCGACATCACATCACACCACTGAGGAATCGCATCATGGCACACTCCAAGATCGGCATCATCGGCGCTGGCAACATGGGTCGCGCCTTCGCGACGCGATTCGCCGCCGCAGGGCACGACGTCACCATCACGGCAACCAACGCCGCGCATGCAACGGACGCCGCCACTGCGGCCGGCCACGCCACGCGTGCCGTGCAGGCCAGCGAGATCGCCGCGGCCGACATCGTGATCCTCGCCGTGCCGTACGGGGCCGCCGCCGCAGCGCTCGGCGAAAGCGGCGACCTGGCGGGCAAGATCGTCATCGACATCACCAATCCGCTCACCGCCGACATGTCCGGCCTCTCCGTCGGCTTCACGACTTCCGCCGGTGAGGAAATCCAGAAGCTCGCGCCGCACGCCAAAGTCGTGAAGGCGTTCAACACGGTGTTCGCCCAGGTGCTCGGCGGCGCGCATCGCGCGCAGGTGTTCCTCGCCGGCGACGACACGGACGCGAAGGCCGCGGTCGCAGGCCTCGTGGAGAGCGCCGGATTCGACACCGTCGACGCCGGCCCACTGGCGAACGCGCGCCTGCTCGAGCCACTCGGCCTGCTCAACATCTACCTCGGCTACGTCGCCGGTCGTGGCACGGCGATCTCGCCCGCCGTCGTCACTGCCAGCTGACAGGCTGCAACCTTCGCACCGACCCACTCAGGAGCAGCATATGGAACGCAGGACGTTCGTCGGCACCGCCGCACTCGGTGCTGCGGCATTGATGATTCCGCGCATCGCCTTCGCGGAGCGCGCGGTGCGCGGCGTGGCCGACGGCACGACGCTGTACGTGAACCCCGCTTCCGGCGATGATGGAAAGACCGGTAGTCGAGGCGCGCCGCTGCGCACACTGGCCGAGGCCGCGCGACGGGTGAGCCGTGACCGCGGTCGCGGGCCGCTCACGGTCATGATGGCCGAAGGTATCCACGTCCTCGGCGAAACGGCGCTCTTCTCGCCCCGACCCGGTCGATTCACCAAGGATGAGCGCCTCGTGATTCGTGCGGAGGTGCTGCCGGACGATGTCGCGTGGGACCATGGCCGCATGCCGACAGTGATCCCGACGATGCCAATGAAGGACACGTGGAACGGCAAACCCGACACGCTCGGTGGCGCCGCCGATGGGATTCTCGTCGAGAGCAGTCATGTCACGATCCAGGGACTTCGGATTCTCGGCATGCCGATTGTGGAAAGTCCACGCCCCGGTGTGATCAAGCGCCTGTACGCCGTCACGCGCCTGCGTCCCGAGTTGGACGACCTCGAGATCGCGCAGTGCGTTTTCGAAGGCAGCGAAATCCTGGCGCTCAAACCATGTCGGCATCATCGCGCTCGGCACTGGTCTCGTCGTGCACCATTGCATCTTCCGCGGCCTCAAGATCTCGGTCGTGTACTGGGGCGGCGGCACGACTGGTCACGCGATGCACCACTGCGTGAATGAGGACCTCTATGGCAGCGCCGTCTGGACCTCCGGCATCGCCGATGACTTCGCGTATCACAACAACGTCGTGGCGCGCTGCAACTACGTCTGGACACATCAGGACGCGAAATCGGCCGGCGCCGACGCAGGTGTGGCCGTCTCCAGCACAAAGGCGCCGCCAGCGCGCAGCCACTATCGCGTCGTCGATTCGTACTTCGCCGACAACAGCCACTTCACCGGCAACGGCACCGGTGCGAAGCTCGAGTATCACGACATCGACCCGTCATTCCTGGAGCTGGTCAGCACGGACAGCGCGGCGCATGGGTACGCGTCCGAGCGCGACCAGGAAGAAGCGCACGTATCTGCATCCGCTGGCGGGGGCGGGCGCCGTCGCGACGGGTGCGGGCCTGTTCATCACGCGCGGCACCTGAGCGCGCCGTGACGGTCTCGGCATCGCGACCGTGCCGCGTCGCCTGCATTCGCGCGTCGTGGCGGCGCGCCGCACCACGTCCCGCTGGACCACCGTGCACACCTACATCTTTCATGACCATGTGGCGACCAGCACGAGCACCTCGGACATTCCATCACCTTCGCACGGTGAACGGCATCGTGCCGCAATGGAGCCTGCCCACGCTATGACACGCACACAAACCATCGTCGCGATGCTCGCGGCCACTGCTGCCCTGGCGGGCGTACAAAGCGCTGAGGCGCAGGGGGCGCCGACGCGGCAGTACGCCGTGGAGTCAACCGCCGGTCTCACGTTGCACCGCCTCACAGCGGCGTCGGTGATGCATGCCGGGAAGCGCGGTGTGCGTCTCCGCACGTCCGACGAGACACAGCGCAACATCGCGTCACTCCCGATTGAGCAGCAGTCGCAGTTCGACCGGCTGGCGGTGATCGAGGGGTCCGAATTTGCGGACGGGATCATCGAGGCGGAGATCGCGGGAGCTCCAGCGCCCGACGCGCCTCCGGGTGCGCGCGGCTTCGTCGGCATCGCGTTCCGCGTGCAGCCCGACCTGCGCACGTACGACGCATTCTACCTTCGCCCGACCAATGGTCGTGCGTCGGATCAGGAGCGGCGCAACCATGCCGTGCAGTACATCTCGCACCCGGACTGGACTTGGAATCGTATGCGCACCGAGACGCCGGGACGCTATGAAGCGTACGTCGATCTGGTGCCTGACGCGTGGACCCGCATCCGCATCGAGGTACGTGGTGACACCGCTCGCCTGTTCGTGCATGGGCAGGCGCAACCCACGCTCGTCGTGAGCGACGTGAAGTCCGGCCCACGCGGACGTGGCGCGATCGCGTTGTGGATCGACGCCGGCACGGTCGCGTATTTCCGCAACGTGCGAGTCAGTCCCTGATCGCGTCGCCTGAACCGCGCACGGCAGGTCGGTGTGCCGCTGGATCTCTTCGGGCACTCATATGGCGGTGCCATCGTGGGCCGTTACGCCATGGACTCGGCGTTCCGCGGCGCCGTGGTGCTGTATGAACCTGGTGCGGGATTCGCCCAACCAATCGCCGTGGGACAACGCGCGCCCGTACGCGCGCGCCCCAGTTGTGGGAGTCTTGACATTCAGTGTTTCAACTCCTATAATTGGGTCATGCCATCGCTCAGCACCGATCTGCGGCAGGGGAAACCCTTCGACAGTCTCCAGCAGGAGGCGTTTCTGAGCGTGGCGCGAACGGCCGCCGTGTTACAGGGCGAGCTCGACCCCGTGCTGGCTCCGCACGAGCTCTCGCTGAACCAGTACAACGTCCTGCGGGTGCTGCGTGGGGCGGGGGACAACGGGCTCTGCCGAAACGAGATCCGTGACCGACTCATCACGCGCATGCCTGATGCCTCCCGCCTGCTGGACCGCATGGAAGCGTTGGGCCTGATCCGTCGGGTGCGCAGCACGACGGACCGACGCCTGGTGAACACGACGCTCACCGAGGCTGGCATGCGGCTGGTCTCCGCGCTCGACGCGGAGGTCGCGCAGGTGCATGCGCGACAGTTCGCCCACCTGAGCGCGTCACAGCTCCGCACGCTGGTCGAGCTGCTCAGTCAGGCACGGGATCGACCCTGATTCATTTGCGTTGGTAGGTGTTACAACACCGAGCGTTAAAACTTCCTTCCGTTCGTCCGCCCTCTTCATTCTCCGGAGCATCACATGCACACCAATTCCACATCCCAGACACTGCGCGCTGACATCGGCCTCGCCATCGTCCGCGCTGGCGCGGGTGCCGTCTTCGCCGCGCACGGTTTCCAGAAGCTGTTCATCTACGGCATCCCCGGCGTGACCGGCGCCTTCGGACAGATGGGTGTGCCGCTCCCACACATCGCGGGACCGCTCACCGGCGCGGTGGAACTGCTCGGCGGCCTGGCACTCATCGCCGGCCTGCTCACTCGCATCGCGGGCGTCGGCCTCGCGGTCACGATTCTGGGCGCCATCGGCTTCGTGCACCTCGCTGGCGGCTTCTTCGCGCCGACCGGCATCGAGTTCCCGCTGGTCCTGCTGGCATCGACGGCGGCACTCGCTGTCACGGGCGCCGGGCGCTTCTCGCTGGATGCGCTGGTCGCTGCGCGTCGTGCAAATCCGGCCGCGCACGACGCGGCTGCGCACGCCGTGCGGCAAGCCGCCTGAGCACGAACAACACCGCACGACACGACACGCACGACACGACACGACACGCTGGGATCGCCTGCATGGAAGTCACGGCAAGGACATCATCGTCACATGGCCCGATGGACATGAGACGCGAGGGATCGATCGGCACATCGACGATCTCAAGGCGATGTTCGTGTACGCACCGGACATCGAGATCAAGGTGCATCCGATCCGCTTCGGATCGGGTGAGTGGACGTCAGTGACGGGTGTGATGACCGGCACCTTCTCACGGCCCATGCCCATCGGTGAGGGCAAGTTCATTCAGCCGACCGGCAATCGATTTGCCCTGCCGATGGCGACCATCGCACACTGGACCAACGGGACGATGGATCACGAGCGGCTGTTCTGGGACAGCGGTGAGTTCATGAAGCAGCTCGGCCTCGCGAAGTGAATTGAACGGATTCCGGTGCACACCGACGCGGCATCTGTCCCGCCGGTGTGCGCGCGCGTCGCGATGCGCACGCCGCATCGCAAAACGCGCATCATCCTCAGCGTGACATCGATATGACGACATTGATCCACACCACGCGTGCGCCGGAGCCTGGTGCACTGGCACAGGGCGAGCGTCCGCCGTTGCTGATCCTTCTGCACGGTGTTGGTGCGAACGAAGCGCAAATGGCGCAACTCGCGCCCGAGTTCGACGGCCGATTCATCGTCGTCAGCGTGCGGTCACCACTCGTACTCGGGCCCAATGCTTACGGGTGGTTTCACGTCAGCTTCACGGCGCAGGGACCGGTGATCGTGGCGGCCGAAGCGGAAGCGGGGTGGCGGTATCTGGCGCAGTTCATCGACGAGGCCGTGGCGACGTACGATGCGGATCCGGCGCGCGTCTTCCTCGCGGGCTTCAGCCAGGGCGGCATCATGGCGTTGGCCACGCTGCTCACGGCGCCTGAGAAGGTTGCTGGCGCGGTAGTGATGAGCGGGCGACTGCTGCCAGAGGTCTTGCCGCATGCGGCCGCCTCGGATGCATTGCGGGGGAAGCCACTACTCATCGTCCACGGGTCGGCGGATGACAAGCTGGGCGTGCACCTGGCACGGTGGGCGCGCGATGAGGTGAGCCGATTCCCGGTTGCACTCACCTACCACGAGTTGGCGATGGGGCATGGCATGAGCGCGGAGAGCCTCTCCATCGTGAAGGCGTGGCTGGCCGCCGGCATCAGCCAGGTCCCGGGGAATCCGGTGACAGTGCACTCATTGCCATTTGTTGATGGGCACGGCGCCATGCGGTGACACTCGGGCCGCTCGCGACACACAGGCTCGTCGTCGGCTGCCCGAGCGAAATTGGTCCGCGGCTCTCGGTAGGCACGTGTCACCGAAACAGCATATCTCCGCAATGAGTGCACTGTCACCGGATTTTTTGGAATTGGTCCGCGGCTCTCGGTGGGCAAGTGTCACCGAAACAGCATATCTCCGCAATGTGTGCACTGTCACCGGATTCCGAGGATATGTTGCTTGGTAGCGCCGCCAAGACTACCAGACGGGCCTGTTCGGTCGGACGAATTCGCGAGTGGGCGTGAGGAGAACCGCAACCGGTGCCTCGCCCACCGGTGTTTACCCATTCGCTGAGATGGTCTCGTGCCACTGATGGCCCCGTCACGCCTGTTGCGTCGCACGTCGCTTGCCCTCGCCGGCATGGGTACGTTGCTGGCGGTCTCGGCGGCCGTCGGGTGGTGGGGGACGCGCAGCGAGCGGGCTGCCACGCGCCTCGTCGAACATACGCACGAAGTCCTCGAGCATGTTTTGGCGGTGCGGACGGCTGTCGCATCGTCCCAAGGCAATCTGAACGCGTATCTCGTCACGCTGGATACCGAGGCGCTCGCGCTCTTCCGGCGCAACGAAGCAGACGCGCACAACGGGTTGACTCAGCTCACGCAGCTCACCGGTGACAACGAACAGCAAGCGGCACGTCTCCGTGGTGCCGCGGTGCGATTGCGCGGACTCGATAGCGCTCGCGCGGAAATCCTGCAGGCACGTCGCGTGGCGCCGGATGCTGCGAGCGCAGCCTTCGCGACCACCGGCGTGGTCGCGCATCGCCGCGCCGTGATGGCCTTGCTCGACTCGCTTGAATACACGGAACGCACCCTCCTCGCGCAACGGACGGCCACACAGGACCGGTCAAGCACCGTGCGCATTCTCGCCCTGCTCGCCGCGCTGCTGATCGCCGTGGTGATCGGCTTCTGGGCCGTCGGTTCGACGCGACATGAAATGCGCACCATCACCACGCTCAGCGCGCAGCGGCACGCACTCGCGGAGGACAACCCGGACGGCGTGGTCGTGCGCGTTGGCGAACAGATCGTGTACGCCAACACGGCAGCCGCGGCCCTCCTGGGATTCGCGCAGGGTACTGACATCATCGGGCGATCCCTGCTCACGTTCCTGCATCCTGAGGAACAGCCAGAGGCCGGCGCGCGCTTCCGGTCGCGGGATGTAGCGGGGCTGACTCTCAGTCCCACGCGGCGCCGCCTGGTCCGCCACGACGACGCCATCGTTCACGTCGAGGTGCGCGCGGCGCACGTGACGTACGACGCACAACCGGCCAGCGAGATTGTCGTGCGCGATCTGACGGCGCGTTTGGCCGTGGAGCACGCGTACGCGGCCAGTGAAGGGCGCTTCCGGGCGCTGCTGGATGCGATGGCCGAAGGCGTGGTGCTGCAGGATCGCGATCAGCAGATCCTGGTGTGGATCCCGCAGCCGAGCGGATTCTGGGCCTGACGGGTGACCAGCTCGCCGGCCGCACCTCATACGACCCGATGTGGCGAATCATTGACGAAGCCGGCACGTCGCTGACCGCCGATGATCACCCCTCGGTGCAGGCACTCCGCAGCGGCGCAGCCGCGACGCGTGTCATGGGCATCGAGCGCCCGACCGCTGATCGCGTTTGGGTGCTCGCGACCTCCATGCCGCTCATCCATGCGGATGAGACCACTCCCTATGCGGTTGAGACCACCTTCGCTGACATCACCGCGTCACGGCTGTCGGCTGACCGACTGGCGGAGAGCGAGCGACGGTATCGCATGCTGGCAGAGCACAGCGCCGACCTGATCACGCGGAGGTCGACGACTCACGTGCTGGAATACGTCAGCCCGTCGCACGAAGCGGTCCTTGGCTGGACCCCAGCGGAGATGGAGGGCAGGTTGGCCAGCGAGTTTAGGCACCCGGAAAGCGTCGACCACCTGCCGACGTTGCTCGCAGGTACTGGCGCGGCGCATACCCTGGCACGCGTGCGTCACAAGGCTGGGCACTACGTCTGGCTGGAGGCGAAATCGACGCAGGTGCTGGACGACGATGGTACCGTGATTGGCTATCAGGTCGCTGCCCGTGACGTGACGGAGCGCCGCGCCCTCGAGGAGCAGCTGCGTCATGCCCAGAAAATGGATGCGCTCGGCCGGATGGCGAGCGGCGTCGCGCACGACTTCAACAAGTCTGCTGACGGTCATTCAAAGTTCGAGCGAGATCCTGCGCGAGCGGGTGGCGGGGGATCGAGACCGTGCTGGCATGCTCGACGACATCGGTCTGGCCACGGAGCGCGCCGCGAACCTGACCGCGCAACTGCTGACGTTCGCGCGCCGTCAGCACAGCGTACCGGAACGACTCCACATCCCGGCGTTGCTTCGTCGCACCTATCCCCTGCTCAGTCGCCTCGCCGGGACCGACGTGACGGTCGAACTGACATGCGCAGAGGCCGCGAACGTCGCGCTGGTCGAGGCGGAAGCGGCGCAGATCGAGCAGGTCGTGTACAACCTCATCGTCAATGCGCGTGATGCGATGCCGCATGGCGGCACCGTGCGCGTCGAGTGCGACGTCGCGACGCTCGACGAAGCGGTCCACCATCCGCACGGCGTGTTGGAGGCGGGATCGTACGTCACACTGTCTGTGCGCGACGCGGGCACAGGAATGACCGACGAGGTCCTGACAAAACTGTTCGATCCGTTCTTCACGACCAAGGCGCAGGGAAAAGGCACTGGGCTCGGTCTGGCCACCCTGCTCGGGATCGTGCAGCAGGCGCGCGGTTCGGTGCGTGTTTCCAGCACGGTCGGCGTGGGGTCCATCTTCACGATCTACTGGCCGCGGTCGAGACCGCGCGCACCGTCTCGTTGACGCCGTTGACACAGGTTGCGGTTCCCCAGTCACCGGATGTTCTGAGCTCGGCGGAGATCCCGAAGGGTGCCCAACCCGAGGACGCCGCAAGACACATCCGTGTGTTGGTGGTGGACGACGAAGACATCGTCCGCAAGATCGTGGCGCAAGTGCTCACGCGCGCCGGCTTCACCGTGCTGGTTGCGGATGGAGGCCCTGCGGCGCTCGCGCTGTTGCGCGCCGCCGGACACGGTGTGCAGGCGGTCGTGACCGACGTACGGATGCCCGGTATGAGCGGGATCGAACTCGTTGATGCCCTCCAGCAGGAGCGGATCGACGTGCCGGTGCTGTTCATGTCAGGCCAGCTGGATGTGGCCTTGCCCGACGACTGGCCGACGACGACGCCTCGCCTGTTTGTGGCAAAGCCGTTCGCGACAAGTGAACTGGTCCTGCGTGTCCACCAGCTCGTCGCGGCGATTCAGCCGGCGGCGTAGGGTCGTTAGTAAGTGCGACGGGGAGGTGCACAGCGTCGGCGCGCTGCCGACACTGTCTCCAACGATTCTCGCGTGGGCCGCTCGCGCGTTTGAACGAGACGGATGGCGCGCGCTGACGGCGGGGACGTCGGCCGAGGCCCTTGCGAGCTTCCGGACGGAAAGAGGCGCGGGTCGACGGATTTCCGTGTTGGTGACTGATCTCGATCTCCTGGACTTCGACGGCAAGTGTCTCGCATAGGCGATTCGCGCCATTGACGGCCGATTGCCCGTCGTTGCGCTGAGCGTGGATCCTGCGATCGCCCGTGACTGGAGTGGCGAGATGCTCGACCACACCGTGTTCTTCACGAAGCCGATCCGCGCTTCGCACCTGGTGGCAGCTGCACAGGGTTGGTCACACCATCGCTCGACCGTATGGACAGCGTTGGTGCTGTCGAAACCGCCCGTAACTGCCCTTGACAAGAAAAGTTGTCAAGGCTAGCATCTGGCCATGCGCGATATCCAGGTCATCGACGATCCCTCGGCCGCCACGGTCGCCCTCGACCCTATGCGAAGCCGACTCCTCGCCGAGCTGGCTGTCCCCGCCTCCGCGGCGACGCTCGCCACGCGAGTCGGCCTGACACGGCAGAAGGTCAACTACCACCTGAACGCGCTCGAGGCGCACGGCCTCGTACGACTCGCCGAGGAACGGAAGTGGGGCGGGCTCACGGAGCGACTGCTCGTCGCGTCGGCCGCGTCTTATGTCGTGTCGCCGAGCGCCATGGGACGCGCAGCCGTCGATCCGGATCGCGAGGTGGATCGACTGTCGGCGAGCTACCTCATCGCGCTCGGCGCGCGACTCGTGCGCGAACTCGGCAACCTCGTGCGTCGCGCCGACGACTCCGGCAAGCGCCTCGCCACCCTCGCGGTGGATACGGAAGTCCGCTTTCGCTCGCCAGCGGAGCGCGCGGCGTTCAGCCATGAACTCACCGACGCCATCGCCACGCTCGTCGCGAAGTACCACGATCCATCCGCCATCGGAGGCCGCGCACATCGCCTGGTCGTCGTCGCACACCCCCTCCCACAACAGGCCAAGCCAATGGAGCTACAATGAGCGTAAAGAAGGATTCGTCCGGACGCCATTTCATCGATTTCGAAATTGAGCTCCCCGGCACGCCGGATGACGTCTGGCAGGCCCTCGCCACCGGGCCCGGTATGTCGGCCTGGTTCGTGCCAGCCAGGTTCGAGGAGGCGGGGGGAAAGCCCGTCGCAGTCAACCTCGACTTCGGCGGCGGGATGGTATTCCGCCACTCGGTGACGGCGTGGAATCCGCCGCACCTGTTCACCAGAGAGGGGCCAGGCTGGGTGCCGGGCTCGCCGCCGATTGCCGCAGAGTTCCACATCGAAGCGCGCGCGGGCGGCGTGTGCGTTGTGCGGGTGGTGCAGAGCCTCTTTTCAACCACGGACGACTGGGACGGACAGCTGACCGGCGCCGAAGAAGGCTGGCCCGGAATCATCCGCATCCTGCGCCTCTATCTCGCGCACTTTCGTGGGCAGCGTTCCGCGATCGGCAAGGTGATGACGCCCGTGCCCGGAACGGCTGCGGAGGCGTGGAGCACGCTCACCACCGCGCTCGGACTCGACCGCGTGCGAGAAGGGGAGCGGTGGACTGCGCCGGCTGGTGTGCCGATGCTCAGCGGCGTCGTGGAATACATGAGCGACCAGCCCTTCGGCGCGCTCCTGCGGCTCGACGCACCTGGCGCCGGGATCGCCGCGCTCGGCACCATTTCGTTCGGCGACATGGTGATGGCGGGCTTCACCTTCTACGAATACGGCGATGACGCGGAAGCGACCATCGCCCGGGAAATACCGCAGTGGGAAACGTGGATGCATACGTGCTTCCCGCAGCCGGCTGGATCGGAGCACCCGAGCGCATGAGCAACCACACACGACGCTGCGCGCTCACGCTGGTGATCGCCATGGCTTGTGCCGCGACGAGAGGCGCGGCACAAACGGACCCGTATCCGAAGATGGCGCCGATCGACCGGTACGAGATGGACTCGACGGCCGAGATCGTGCTCGCGCGAAGTGCGGCACCCGCCGCAATCTCTCGCGACGCGAGCATCCTGGTGTTGGGAAGGAATGGCTACGCGACCGCCGTGCAGGGCACGAACGGCTTTGTTTGCTGGGTGGGAAGGAGCTGGATGGCGGCGTTCGACTGGCCCGAGTTCTGGAATCCACAGGTGAGAGCCGCCGAGTGCATGAACCCTCAAGCCGCGCGCTCCATCCTACCGATCATCCGCATCCGTGGCCGGTTGGCGATGGCGGGCAGTTCCAAGGCGGAGATGCTCTCGGCAGTCAAGGCGGCGTACGCCCGCGGTGAGGTACCGGCGCTCGAGGCTGGCGCGATGGATTACATGATGTCGAAGTCGGCCTACCTCACCGACGAAGGTGAGCACAACACGCCGCATGTCATGTTCTTCACGGCCGCGATGGAGGCAAAGGACTGGGGTGCCGGCGCGGAAGGCTCGCCGGTGATGGGCGCGCCGTATTGGTTCTTCGGTTCGAACTCGGCAGCCCAGATGAAAGGCCTGCCGCCGCTGATGGTCTTCCTCGTCGGCGTGGCGAGTTGGTCTGACGGAACACTGGCGGGTACGCACCATCAGTGAACGCTGCGCCCGTCGGCGGCTCGTCGGTCGAGTTGCTCGACGTGGCGGTGCGCGTCACCGGGTGCTCGGACGTTACGGCCCGACCAACGTGCAGATGGCGACGAGACGGGCATCGACCACGACCGCGTCACCCCGTGGCGCCGTGTTCTCGATGTATGAATTCCAGTACAGGATGCCCGTGGTCGGTGCCGGCGTCGGATCCCGCTTGAGGTTCGGCTGGTTGATGAGCGTTGTGTTGCTGGCAATGCCGATCGAGAGCGGCTGCTCCCCCATGCTGCAGGCAAATGGGCCCTGCCACCGGCCCGTGCCGCTTGCGAGCGCGGTGCCCGCCGTTGAGATGAGACGTCGTCCCGGTATTGCACGCGGCGATGCACAGATGGCATGGCTGGTGACGGTTTTCGCGCCGATTACTGCATCGCTCCGTACGAACGCAGACCACGCCTGCCCATCACTGCGCGGGAATGAACCGGCGAGGTACACGCCTTCTTCCGTCGACGCACCGCCGCCAATCAGCACCAGCGACGCTGGACAGGCCGCGTCGATAGTCGCCCGTTCCCTGGGGGCGATCGTGCGTGACACCTGCGTGACCGTATAGCCGTCCGGCCGCGGAATGCAGATGGCCTGCACGTGGAGCGTGGACGTGGCTTGCAGCAAATCGGCAAGCACGTCGGCCTCGTAGGTGGAGCCGCCAGCCGAAGGATACCGGCCAAGGATTCGCACGCCGGCGCTCGGCCCGGATGACTCGACGTACGCGTACCCGCCGCTCACGACCTTGCCCAACGGGCAACGCGTCACGTTGTGCACGATCTTGGCAGGCACCGCAGTGACGAAACCCGTCACGAGCTCCATGCCAGTGATGCGGGTCACGAGCGGCGGCAAGGCAACCGGCGGTGGGGCAGGCGCCGTCGTCAGCGCGGCGCGCACAGTCGCAGGAGCGGTGGCGCGCACCGGCGGTGTCGGCGCGGCCGTCGGCTCCTGTGCTTCGCGCACCGGTTTCTCGACGACAGGCCGTTGGCTGTGCGCTACGCACGGGAATCCCAGCGGCAGGGTCGTGAACAGCAGGGTGCGGAAGGATCGGCGCATCTGTGTCTCCGGGGTGGTGCATCGTCCTCGCTATCGGCCGAGGTGCCGCCAACCGCGCCGTACGGGTTAGACCACGCAGGCAATGGTACGGCCGCCTCTAACGATCCTGTGGAGGCGAATGCGCGAGTTGTCCGCCTCTGGGAGAGACGCAGGAGCGGTGGCGGCGTTCTCATGTGTCGGGTGAAGACGAATAGCCGGCGACAGTGCACGTGCCTGCGAATGAGTGCAGCGTCACCGGATTTCCACTCCCGATTCGGATGTGTGAGCCGCTGCTCTTCACCGGTAGCATGCGCTCGGTCTCACCCACGCACGGCGACGCCGACGTCACGGGAGCAGCCGCGCCAGCGTCGCATCCAGTGCCGCTCCACGCAGCCCTGCATTGACGGCGATCACACATTGGAATGAAGTGAGTTAAGCAGGTCAGCGTATCCAACGATTTTGGAGGGCTGATAGGTTTACTGCCCGTCGGTGCTATCCGCCGGGTCGCTGGTTCGAGTAGCAGACGCGGCCTCCGGTGTGGGGCCGCGTTTCGTTTTCGTCCCCACAAGATTCCGTCGCCCTGATCCCTCGTGTCCGGGGGGGCGGTAGAAGACGCGCCACCACTCTCCACCGCGAGGCACCTGCGTGAACTCTCAGACCCTTCTTGGGACTGCCCGTGCGGTCCTGTCCCTTCGGGCCGAGACGGACTACGCCGGCAGTGTCGAGCAGGTCCGCGGCGACGTCGAACTGCGGAGCGGCGGTGCCTGGGCGCTGGTCTTCGCGATCCTCATCGCATCCGTCGGCCTGAACGTCAACTCGACCGCGGTCATCATCGGCGCGATGCTCATCTCGCCGCTCATGGGACCGATTGTCGGCATGGGGGTCGCGCTCGGCACGAGTGACGTCCTGCTGCTGCGCCGCAGTGTGCGCAGCCTGATGTTCGCGACGGGCATCTCACTCGCGGCGTCAACGCTCTTCTTCTTCATCTCGCCGCTGGCCGAGGCACAGTCCGAACTCCTCGCACGGACACGACCGACGCTGTATGACGTGCTGATCGCGCTGTTCGGTGGCGCGGCTGGCATCGTCGCCGTCACACGCAAGGCGAACAAGAGTCAGGTGCTTCCCGGGGTGGCGATTGCGACCGCGCTCATGCCGCCACTCTGCACGGCGGGCTTCGGTCTCGCACACGGCGATCTCTGGTTCTTCCTCGGCGCGATGCACCTGTTCCTGATCAACGCGCTCTTCATCTGCCTCGCGACGCTCGGCTTCGTGCGACTGATGCATTTTCCGCAGGTCGCCGTACCGGAGTCGACGACACGTGGTCGCGTGCGCACGGTCATCGTGTTCCTGACGCTCGTGCTCGTCCTGCCGAGCATCTACACCGGCTGGAACGTCGTGCAGGAGACACGTTTCAAGGGCGCGGCGCGCCGCTTCGTTGCGGAGAACCTGGTGTTCGCCGACCGAAGCATCCTCAACACAGTGTTCCGATATGCGCGCGATTCCTCCACCATCGAGGCGACGCTGATCGGTGAACCGGTGCCCGTCGCGCAGGTCGACTCCGTGCGCCGGCGCCTTCCGGCGTATGGACTCGCGAAGACGCGTCTGGTGCTGCGACAGCCGCTCGGGCATCAGCCGTCGCTGGAGGAGCTCGCCGATGTGCTGCGGCAGGAGGCGCTGAAAGGCATGACGACGCGCGATGCGAAGACGCCGTCGGTCGATGCGCAACGTGCGACGGAGCTGCAGGCGGAGGTCGTCCGCCTGCGGGCGGCGGAACTGCCGACCAGGAGCCTCTTTTCGGAGGTGCGCGCGCTCAATCCCGGACTGGTGTCGCTGGCTGTCGGTCGCATTGTCTCCGACGCCGACACCGCTGCGAAGCCGGCGATCACCCCGCGTGTCGCCGTCGTGGCAACGTGGCGCCGTTCGCCGGATCGCACCGCGTCGACCCGATTGCGAGCATTTCTCGCGACGCGCCTGAAGGTGGACTCCGTCGAACTGACGAACGTCGAGCGGCGGTAGTGCGCCGTCGCTCGCCGGTGTCGGTGCTACAGTGAGGCGAGCGGTCGCAGGCGCGCACTGTCGTCCGCGTTCAGGTGGCTGATGAGTTCGCGCAGGTCCACGTCGAGCCTGTGGAGGGTGTCTGGATCGAGCTTTCCCAAGGCCGCCGGCAAGACCCCCTCGTACGGTGGTGACACACGCCCGAGCAATGCCCGGCCAGCGCCCGTGATGCGCAGGGTGACACCACGCCGGTCGTCTGTGCGGCGCTCGTGGGTGATGCAGCCCTGCTCGGCGAGACTGCGTGCGAGGTTGCTCGCCGTCGGCTGACGCACGCTGAGCGCGATGGCGAGCTCACCGATGCTCATGCGCGGGTGGTCCCGAATCGTGGCAAGGGCCCAGACCTGTGCGCCACCGATGCCGGCCTGTCGTTCCAACTGTTGAAAGTGCGTCTTGATGGCCGTGAAGACGACCCGGAACTGCTGAAGCACCGTGTCGGGCGTGGCGGGTGCGGCAAGCGAGTCCGGCTCGTCAACGCGACGGCGTCGCGGAGGCACGTCGATCACGCCGGCACCCCTGCGAGCCCGCCGCGCGTCGGACGACGTCGCGGGACGACAGGCCGCGCGGGGGCCGGATCTCGCGTCGGTGGCTTCCTTGTCACCAGCGCCGGCACGACATCGCGGTGCGCCTTGCACACGATGACGGGCATCGGTGCGTGTGTGATGAGGCCGGGGATCAGGCTCCCCGCGATGAGGCGACGCAGCGCCGACCGACCGTCGGATGCGATGATGATCGTGTCGCACCTCTCCTCCTCTGCGACAGCGACCACCATCCTGGCACTGCGTGGCGGGTTGAGCAGGCGGAATGCGCTATGCAGCCCGAGACGCGACGCCTCGCGGACGCCGCGGTCGATTCGGCTTCTCACGGTCGCCTCGGCGGTTGCCTGCCGCCGAGAGGTGAAGAGAAGCGAGAGGCTCGGCACGTCGAACTGTGGCACCGTCAGCGACGGTACGATGCCGACGAAGAGCACGGCACTGCCGTGCTCGCCGGCGAGATGCAGGGCGTCCATGATCGCGATCTCGGATGGATCGAATTCGTCGAGCACGACGAGCAGTCGATTCAGCATGTGAGCCTCCAGCATGATCGGGAAGTGCGGCGCGTGGGTTGCCACCGCGAGCGTCCCCGAATACTATATTTGTATCTATGTAATTGACAGTCCGCGCCCCGTGGATTCCTGAGTGTTCGATCAGGACCGGCGTCGGTAGTTCCTGCCGCATTGCTCGTCGCACGCAGCGGCACAGCTCGATGGTCCGGACGGCATGCCGAGCCGGCTCCCACTTGTGATTTACTGGGCTGGCCTGCGGTCGCAGGTTGGCGGGAGGAGACTCGTGCTCCCCGAATCGGTCGTTCTCACAGACCTCTCCACCGTGGCGTTGTTGCGTGCGGCAGCACTGTCGGCGGCGGTCGTGGCGTGTGCTCTTGTCTTGCGTTCCGTCGTCGCAAAGCGCCTTGCAATTCTGTCGAAGCGCACCGCGAACCCGTGGGACGACGTCGTCGTGAACGTGGTCCGCAGCACGCGAACGCTGCTCGTGGTCGTCGGCGGTCTTTTCGTCGGATTGCGCTCCCTGCCGCTCTCGTCCGACGTCGAACGGTGGGCGAGCGGGGTGGCGGCGCTCGCGTTGCTGGCGCAGGTGGGATTCTGGTGCACGGCGGCCGCGCGCGGAGTGATTGCCGTCCACCGGGGGCGGCGGCCCGCAGAGGACCGCAGCACGTCCACGATGCTAGCCGCGATGCAGGTGGCCGTGCAGGTAGTGATCTGGACCGTGGTATTGCTGTTGGCACTCGACAATCTTGGCGTCAACATCACTGCGTTCGTGGCGAGTCTCGGCGTGGGCGGCGTCGCCATTGCGCTCGCGACACAGAAGATCCTCGGAGACCTCTTCGCGTCGCTCGCCATCGTGCTCGACAAGCCGTTCGTGATTGGTGACTTCATCGCGGTGGGCGAGCTGATGGGCACGGTGGATCGCGTCGGGCTGAAGACAACGCGGCTGCGTGCATTGTCCGGCGAGCAACTCATTTTTTCGAATAGTGACCTGCTCGACAGCCGGGTGCGCAACTACGGCCGGATGCAGGAAAGGCGCGTGGTATTCCACGTTGGCGTGACGTACCAGACCGGCAGGGAGCTGCTCGAGCAGATTCCAGGAATGCTGCGCGACGCGGTGGAGCGCCAGTCGCCAGTGCGGTTCGACCGCGCGCATCTGGCTTCGTTCGCTGATTTCGCTGTCGACTATGAGGTCGTGTACTTCGTGAACTCCGCTGACTACAACCTGTACATGGACATCCAGCAACAGGTCAACCTGTCTGTGCACGCGCAGTTCGAGGACGCGGGGATCGAGTTCGCCTATCCAACCCAGACATTGCTGCTGCAGCGTGCAGCGCCTCGCGATGTGCGGTCGCGGGAATACGCCAACGCGTCGTGAGCCGACGCCATTGCCACTGCACGCGCTGTTCCGTCAACTCGTTTCACGCACGACCTGATGAGGCCCATGCGACTCTCCCTTCGATTCATCATACCGCTCCTGCTCGTGCTCGCCGCAGTCGCCTATGCCGTCGTCCCACTCGTCGACAGCCTGACGGTGCGGTGGTTCACGCGCGACCTCGACATCCGCGCGAAGCTGGTGGCGACGACGGTCGAGGATGCCGTGCAGGATTTGGTGCAGGTCGATAACAAGGCGAGGGTACGCCAGCTGTTCGCGAAGATCACGCAGGATGAGCGCCTGTTCGCGATGGGGTACTGCGCCGCGCCCACCTCGAAGCCGATTGCGACGCCGTCATTGCCGGTGGAGCTGGCGTGTGACAGTCTTGCTCGCTTCACCGGTGAAGATCCCGCCACGCACGTCCTGAGCAGTGAACGCGGTCCGCTGCTCGTGTCCGTGCGCTCGCTGGCGAGCGACAGTGCTCCCTCTGGTGAGCTGGTCCTCGTGCATGACATGAGCTTCGTCGGACGCCGGAGCGAGGAGACGCGGAAGTACCTGTTCTACGTCTTTGCTGCACTCGGCCTGACCGTGTCGATGATCACGGTGGCGGTGGCGCAGCTCAGCTGGCGTGGCTGGGAACAGGGCCTCCGCGCGCTCATGCGAGGCGAGGGTATCCTGCGCCCGACCGACGAGCATGACCGGCCGGAGCTGCGGCCCATTGCGGCCGATCTTCGCGCGCTGATCCAGGACATCCAGTCGGAGCATCGCGGCCGGGAAGAGCATCAGGCGCCATGGGATGCGGCCGCATTGAAGGCGATTCTCGATGGCGACCTGCGTGGGCAGGAGGTGATCGTGGTCTCGAACCGCGAGCCGTACATGCACATGTTTCAGGGCGACGAGATCGTCGTGAAGCAGCCGGCGAGCGGGCTGGTGACGGCGCTTGAGCCGATCATGCGCGCCTGTTCGGGCACCTGGATCGCACACGGCTCCGGCACCGCGGACCGGGAAGTCGTCGACCGCCACGATCGAGTCGGTGTACCGGTCGAGAACCCGGCGTACCAGATCCGCCGCGTCTGGCTGTCGGCGCAGGAGGAGTCTGGGTACTACTACGGCTTCTCGAACGAGGGGCTCTGGCCGCTCTGCCACAATGCGCACGTGCGGCCGACGTTTCGTGCAACAGACTGGGCGCAGTACGTCGCCGTGAATCGGAAGTTCGCCGAGGCCGTGGTGCGCGAGGCGACATCCAGCGACCCCATCGTGCTCGTGCAGGACTACCACTTCGCGCTCCTGCCACGATATGTGCGCGAGCTCCTGCCGAACGCCACGATCATCACGTTCTGGCACATCCCTTGGCCCAATCCGGAGGCATTCAGCATCTGCCCCTGGCGCGAGGAACTGCTCGATGGCCTGCTGGGCAGCAGCATCCTCGGCTTCCACACGCAGTTCCACTGCAACAACTTCGTCGACACCGTGGACCGGTTGCTCGAGGCGCGTGTCGATCGCGAGTCATTCAATGTGTCCTATCACGGCGAGCCGACCGCGGTGAAGCGATACCCGATTTCGGTCGACTGGCCGCCGGCCGCGTCGATGCTCGCGAAGTCGGTGGAGCAGTGCCGTGCCGACGTGCGACACCATCACCTCCTGCCAGAGGGGCACGTCGTCGGTGTCGGTGTGGATCGCCTCGACTACACCAAGGGCATCGAGGAGCGCTTTCGTGCCGTGCAGCGGTTCCTCGAGCTGCACCCTGAGTGGGTGGGCCGGTTCTCATTCATCCAGATCGCCGCCCCGACGCGATCGAGCATCGAACACTATCAGGCGTATGAAGCGCGCGTGCGTGCGCTCGCCATGCGCATCAATACGCAGTTCTCGGCTGCCGCACACCCCCCGATCATCCTGCACGCGGAGCACCACGAGCCTCGCGAGGTCTACGAATATTATCGCGGCGCTGATGTCTGCTTCGTCAGCAGCTTGCACGATGGCATGAACCTCGTGGCGAAGGAGTTCGTCGCCGCGCGCGACGATGAACGTGGGGTGCTGGTACTGAGCCAGTTCACCGGTGCTGCCCGGGAGTTGCCGGAGGCCATCATCGTCAACCCATATGATGCCGAAGAGTGTGCGGAGGCCTTGTTTCAAGCAGTCACAATGCCACAGCATGAGCAGCGTGCGCGCATGCGACTGATGCGGAGCCTGGTGGGAGAATTCAACGTCTACCGATGGGCCGGGCGCATGATGCTCGATGCCGCCAGCGTCCGTCGTCGGACGCGCCTGATCCGCCGATTCGAGTTCCCAGTCGGCCTGCGCCCCCGTCTCGTCCCCACGCCTGAGCGTCGCGAGGCGAGCGCATGACCGTGACATTGTCTGCGCCGCGACGACGTCGCACTGCTGGTGTGCCATCGCCGACGCGGGAGTTGGCGTATTTCATCGACCTCGATGGCACGTTGCTCGAGATTGTCTCGAGGCCCGGTGACGTGCAGGTGGACGCGGAGCTCCGGGCCACGATCACAGCGCTCACGACCCTCACGGGCGGCGCGGTCGCGATCATCACGGGACGAACGGTGGCCGAGGTAGATCATCTCTTCCCGGCATTGCACCTGCCCGTCGCCGGCCAGCACGGACTCGAACGGCGTGCGCCGAGTGGCGAGGTCTCCCGGTTCTCACTACCGCTTCCGGCGTTTGGTGTCGCTCGCACCCGACTTCGCGAAGTTGTGCAGCGTCATCCCAGCCTTCTGCTCGAGGACAAGGGACTGTCGCTCGCGCTTCACTACCGTCGGGCACCCGCCCTCGCCAGCTACGCGCACCGTGTGATGCGGCAGGTCGGTCGCGAGGCTGGTACGGAGTTTTGCGTGCAGCGCGGCAAGCGCGTCGTCGAACTGAAGCTGGCGGGACGCGACAAGGGTACGGCCATTCGCACATTCCTGACTGAGCCTCCATTCCGAGGCCGATGTCCAGTCTTCATCGGTGACGACATGACCGACGAGTATGGCTTTGCGGTGATCAACGAGTTCGATGGGATCTCGGTCAAGGTCGGCCCTGGGCGCACCTTGGCGAGCTGGCGCATGCGGGACGTACGCGCTGTGCGGCGCTGGCTCGATCTGGCGGTCGCCCCGAGTGCTGGTGGAGCGGTCCGGTCATGAGTTCTCTGAACCTGGCACTGATCGGCAACGGCACCATCAGCGCATTGATCACGCCCGAAGGGGACATCACCTGGGCGTGCTTTCCGCGCTTCGATGGGGATCCTTCGTTCTGTTCGCTGCTGACCGGGACGGACGCGCCGGAGGCGGGCGGCCACTTCGGCATCGAGGTCCTCGAGTGTGTGCGCACCGAGCAGTCCGTGCTCGAGAACACCCCTGTCCTCGTCACACGGCTTCATGACGCGTCAGGCGGCGTGGTCGAGATTGTCGACTTCGCGCCGCGGTTCGAGCAGTACGGACGATTCTTCTGCCCCATGTCGCTGGTGCGCCGCGTAACGGCGGTTGCCGGGCACCCACGCATCAGGATCCGGCTTCGCCCGATGTGCCAGTACGGGCGCTTCCCAGCCGAGCGAACGAT
Source organism: uncultured Gemmatimonadaceae bacterium (assembly GCA_963740355.1). GTDB lineage: Bacteria > Gemmatimonadota > Gemmatimonadetes > Gemmatimonadales > Gemmatimonadaceae > JACMLX01. Next base: position 408,378 of record CAVUDW010000003.1, on the reverse strand, counting down.
GGGCAGCAATCACATCCGCTACATCGGCGGGGATGTCGTGCTGCGACTGACGACGGACGCGCCGCTCACCCCCATCGTCGAGGAGCTGCCGTTCTTTCTCGACGGGACGGTGACCATGATCCTTGGCGCCGACGAGACGGTGACGGAATCGGCCGGGATCGTCGGCCGCCGATTCCTCGAAGAGACTGTGGCGCACTGGCGAGACTGGGTGCGCGCCCTCGCGATTCCGTTCGAGTGGCAGGACGTCGTGATCCGCTCGGCCATTGCGCTCAAGCTCAACGCGCACGAGGACACGGGCGCCGTGATTGCCGCGATGACGACGTCGATCCCTGAGGCGTCAGGCAGCACGCGCAACTGGGACTATCGCTACTGCTGGATCCGCGACGCCTACTTCGTGGTCGACGCACTGAACCGGCTCGGCGCGACGCGCACGATGGAGCGATTTCTTGCGTACATCCTGAATGTGATCGCCAGCGCAGAGCACGGGGAACTGCAGCCGATGTACACCATCAGTGGGCGGGCGGATATCGAGGAACGCACGGTGGAATCGCTGCCAGGGTACCGCGGCATGGGGCCCGTGCGGGTTGGCAACGACGCGTATCGGCAGGTGCAGCATGACGTGTACGGCGCCGCGATCCTGGCCGCGACGCACATTTTCTTCGACCGTCGTCTCGAGCAGCGAGGTGATGTGGCCCTCTTCGAGCGCCTCGAGCACATCGGACACCGTGCTGCCGCCTGCTACGACCAGCCCGACGCCGGAATCTGGGAGCTGCGTGGCAGCGCGCATGTGCACACGTTCTCGAGCGTGATGTGCTGGGCGGGCTGCGACAGGCTCGCACGCATCGCCGCGCAGCTCGGCCTGCGGGATCGGTATGCGTACTGGCGAGAAACCGCGGATCGCATGCACATCGAGATCTGCCGACGCTGCTGGAATGCGGACCTGCACACGTTCGTCTCCACGATGGACGGCAGCACACTCGACGCCTCGCTGCTGCGCATGCATGACGTCGGCTTTGTGGCGGCGGACGACGTCCGTTTCGTCGCCACCGTGCACGCCATCGAGCGCGATCTGTTGCGCGGGCAGTTCATCTACCGGTATGTCGGCGAAGATGACTTCGGCAAGCCGGAGAACGCGTTCCTTGCGTGCACCTTCTGGTACATCAATGCGCTGGCAGCCATCGGACGCGACACGGAAGCCCGGGCGCTGTTCGAACATGTGCTTGCATGCCGCAACCCGCACGGCCTGCTGGCGGAGCACATAGATCCCGTGTCGCTCGAGCAGTGGGGCAACTTCGTGCAGACGTACAGCATGGTTGGGTTGATCAGCTCAGCGCTGCGCCTGTCGATTCCTTGGGACCGCGCGTTCTGATCGGGGCGTGATGTTCGCGGTCATTCCACGTCATCACGTCCGCTCTCGGTGCGTCGCCCAAGGCCGTGCACGCGCTCCGTGAGACTGCCTTTGCGGATGCGCAACGACGCGCGGTCCACATCTCCGATGGTCCCTCCGAGCGGGAGTTCGAGCCCGCCGGACTTGGAAAAGCCGAGCTTCTGGCTGGCGTACACACTGCGGTGACCCACCATCAAGTAGGCGGTCGCTGCGGAAAGCGCGGCATACACGCTGATGTCAGGCGGCAGCAGCTCGATGGCCATGACGGCCGCAGCGATTGGAGTGTTCGCCGCGGCCGCGAGGACCGACACGAAGCCGAAGGCCGCAAGCAGCGTCGGTGGCACGTGAAACAGGCGCGCGAGTGCCGCGCCGCTGGTCGCCCCGATGAAGAAGATCGGGGTGAGGATGCCGCCGCTTCCTCCGGTCTCCAGCGTGATCGCGGTGGCGACGATCTTGAGCAGGAATGCGACACCTGACACGACCAGCGTCCCAGCCAGTACCCCATCAATCGTGGCCGTCCCAAGTCCGGCATACGCGGGCCCTGCAAAAGTGTAGAGCGAGACGAGGGCCACGCCACCGAGGGCTGCGAGCGCGTAGGCGTTCATGTGGAGGCGCTCGATCCCACGTTCGACGCCGCGCAGTGTCTCGATCAGGAGCAGCGCCACAAGGCCGAACAGGGCGCCGGATGCGATGGTCGTGAGGACGATGCGAACCTGGCCGATATCGCTGAAGGATTCGTGCAGCTGCGGGAATGGCGGGGCGATGCCGCAGACGAGGTGGCCGACGATGCCAGCGACGAGAGCAGGGAATATCACGGTGTAGTCGAGGCGGCCCAGGTACAGCACCTCGATACCGAACAGAGCTCCCGACACGGGCGTGCCGAAGACTGCTGCAAAACCAGCGCTTATGCCGCAGATCACGAGACGGCGGCGATCCTCGTCGGTGAGCCGGATGATGTCGGCAAACAGGCTCGTGATCGCAGCGCCGATCTGTGCCGCCGGTCCTTCCTTTCCGACTGATCCACCGCAGGCGAGCGTGAGCACCGTGCCGGCGAGCTTGACTGGCGCAATCAGCCAATCGATCCGGCCAGCTCTGGTGTGAATGGCGGCGATGACGGCCTCGGTCCCGTGCCCCCGTGCGTCAGGCGCGAACGTGCGGATCAGCCAGACGCAGAGCGGCATCGCGAGCGGCAGGAACCAGTAGGAAGCGAAGCGGCCCTGCGTGGCAGACGTCGCCTGCGCCGAGCTGGCGGCGACCGCCCAGAGGAACACGCGTGTGCCAAGGCCAACACAGACACCTGCTCCGGCACCCAGCAGCGACCACTTGAGCGTGCTGATGAGCAGTGCCGTGTGCTCTGTGTACCACTGATTTTCGTCGGCGAGGCGCGGCGCCGGTCCTTCGATCACCGCGGCGCGCCATCCGCGGAACCAGCTGGCGATCTCTTGCAGCATTGCGATCCGGTTATGAGTGCGAAGTCATATGGGACACAGCAGGGTACTCCACCATCCCGCCCGGGTGCCCGCGATCGAGCCAGCGCGTGCGATGTATCAGTGGTCCGACGCGTCAGCGACTCGCATCGCTGCCGCCCCAAGGAGTCGGCGTGCGACCCAGCCGACCGACAGGCCCTGAACGACGATGGAGAAGCAGACGACGACGTACGTCGCCGCCAGTAGCGTCGTCCGCAATGGATTCGCCGGTAGGGCGAGCGCCAAGGCAATCGAGATGCCGCCACGGACGCCCGCCCAGGTGACGAGACCGATGCTGCCTGCCGGCCACCGGAGGACATTCCGCATCGGCCAGACGACGCCGGCCACCGAGATCCATCGCACGGCCACGATCACCGGGATCAGCAGGAGCCCGAGGAGCAGCGCAGCGGGGCGTACGTCAATGACGAGGATTTCGACACCGATGAGGACGAACAGTCCGGCATTGAGAAATTCGTCGATCAACTCCCAGAAGTCGTCGAGCCGCTGCTTGGTCTTGGTCGAAATGACATCGTCGCCACCCTGCCGCCCGATCACGAGCCCCAGCACCACCATGCCGAGCACGCCAGAGACGTGGAGATACCGCGCCAGCGTGAAGCCAGCGAATGCGAAGGCGAGCGTGAGCAGGATCTCCGTCTGGTATTCATCGATCTGGCGTAGCATGCGCACGGCAACCCAGCCAAGTCCCAGCCCGAACACCAGACCACCGACGATCTCGACGCCGAGCAAGCGCGCGATCTCGCCGGCACCAGGGACGACGCCCTGTTCAATCGTCGTCAGGACGGCGAGGAACAAGACCACACCGATGCCGTCGTTGAAGAGGGACTCGCCGGTGATGGTCTTCTGGAGCGCGTTGGGAACACCTGCGCTGCGCAGCAGGGCCGCGACCGCGATGGGGTCCGTGGGCGCGATCAGGACGCCGAACGCGACGGCCCAGATGACTGGGACGGGTGTCCCGATTGCCTTGCCGATCCATACGACCGCTGTCGCAATGAGCACGGCGCTGATCAGCGTGCCCAGTGTCGCCAGGGCCGCGATGGGCCTGACCTGCGCCCGCAGCTGGGCCGGGTCCACGTGCAATGCCCCCGCGAACAGCAACAGGCCGAGCATGCCGTCAAGGAGGGCTGCGCGGAAGTCGAGCTCGCGCAGCAGCGCCAGAATCGGATCCAGATTCACGAGTCCGAACACGCCCAGCGCCTTGACGACGAGGGCGCTGCCGAGCGCGGTGATCAGCAGCCCTATCGCGGGAGGCTGTCGCAGGAAGCGCGTGTTGACGAACGCGAGAACGGCGGTGACGGCCAGCAGAATGGAGACGATTTCAAGCACGATGGCGTTGCCGAATTGCGGGGAGACGGTCGGCTCGGTGTGTTCGAGCCTTGCGCGCTCGTGGCGACTCTCGGGCCGTGAGCGGATGGGCGTGGCATCCTCAATTTACACGTTCGCAGGCGAGTCGCGCCCTCGAAATCCGATGCATCGAGTGGCCGGGGCCTTGCGTGCAACGCGGGCGCGGTGTGGCGTGCTCTCAGTGTTTTCGTCGCCCCGTCGAGATCAGCCGACCAACGTCGTGCCACCGTTCCGAAGGAACGCCGCGAACTCCATCGGCAATCCGGCTTCGATCACCCCACGAGCCGCCGCCTCGACGTCGTACTCCACGCGCACGAACTCCACCGTCGCGGCTCCGGTCCCGAGCTCCAGCCGCACGTAGCCCGCGCGCCAGTCCGCGTCCTTCGGCCGCCCCACGCTGCCGGTGTTCACGAAGTGGATTCCCTCCACCTCGCGATGCCACGGCTTGTGCGTGTGTCCGAACGCGATCACGTCACCGCTCTTCAGGTTTACGCTCGCCGCCATCTTCAGGCAGAAGTCGTCGGGACGATCCTCGGTCCAGTACAGCGTGTTCAGCGTCGGTGTTCCGTGCACGAGCACCAGCCGCGGCCCCGAGGCATGCCCACCCTTCGGGCGGATGTCCAGCGAGAAGGGCAGTGCGCCCAGCATGCGCTTCGTCTCGGCGGTCACCGCGCCGCGCGTGTACTCGTAGCTGATGTGCGCCAGCTCCTCCTGCCGCGGCGTCTCGCTCTTGCAGCCGCAGTGCTTGTAGTCGGTCGCGACGGTCGAGTCGTAGTTGCCGGCAATGCCGCTGATGCCGCGCGCAGTGAGCCGGTGCACGACCTCGTTCGGATTGGACGAGTAGCCGACGAGATCCCCGAGATGGTAGATGGCGTCGGTGTCACCGCGACGGTCGATGTCGGCCAGCACCGCATCGAGTGCATGCAGGTTGGCGTGGATGTCGGAGATGAGGGCGTAGCGCATGACAGTCACTGTTTACGCGGAGTGAGCAATGCGGTGCGCGAGTCGCTCAACGCATCGCCGGGGAAGTAGCGACGACGAGCCCACAGCGACGCGTACACGAGGCCGACAAGCGCCGGCACCTCGATCAGCGGGCCGATCACGGCAGCCAACGCCTCGCCCGACGTGATGCCGAACGTCGCGACGGCGACCGCGATGGCCAGTTCGAAGTTGTTGCCAGCAGCCGTGAACGACAGCGATGCCGTGGTCTCGTAGTTGAAGCCGAGTCGCAGCGACAGCCAGAACGCGAGGCCGAACATCACGCCGAAGTAGACCAGCATCGGGATCGCGATGCGCACCACGTCCATCGGCTGCGTCACGATGCGATTGCCCTGCATCGCGAACATCAGCACGATGGTGTAGAGCAGGCCAAGCAGTGCGGTCGGCCCGAACTTCGGCATGAACACGCCGTCGTACCACGCGGCACCCTTCGCCTGCAGCAGCAGCTTGCGCGTCAGATAGCCGGCGACCAGCGGCACACCGAGGAAGATGCCGACGCTGGTCGCGATCTGCCCCATCGAAATGTTGAGCGCCGCGGTGTCGGCGCCGAACCAGCCAGGCACCACCGTCAGGAAGAGATACCCGAGCACGGAGTACGTGAGGATCTGGAAGACCGAGTTCAGTGCGACGAGCACCGCGGCAAGTTCGCCCGACCCGCAGGCGAGCGAGTTCCAGATCAGCACCATCGCGATGCACCGCGCGAGGCCGATCAGCACCAGCCCATTGCGATACGCGGGCAGGTCCGGCAGGAACAGCCACGCCAGACCGAGCATCAGCACTGGGGCCGATGACCCAGTTCAGCACCAGTGAGGTGCCGAGCAGCTTCGTGTCGCGCACGTGCGCGCCGATGGTCTCGTATTTCACCTTCGCCAGCACGGGATACATCATCCAGAGCAGGCCGACGGCAATCGGGACCGACACGCCGTTGACCTGCACGCGGTCGAGTGTCGCGCCAAGCGTCGGGATTGACTCGTCCGAGCAGCAGGCCGAGCGCCATCGCGGCGAAGATCCAGAGCGGCAGGAAGCGGTCGAGCGTCGAGAGGCGACGCAGGATGGGCGCGTCGAGATCGGACGGGGCGCCGCGCGGAGGCAGTGGCGCGCGGGCGGTGGTGGAGACGCTCATGATGTGCGTGGGGAGTGATGCGAGGTGTCGACGGACTGACGCGCACTCGCGCGACGTCGGCGACTCAGCAGGGCGTCGCCGCGCGCTCGGCCACGCGTGCGACGGCACGCGCACGCTCGGTGTCGAGGCTCGTGACGCCGGTGAAACACGAGCGCACGCAGTTCATCATGTTCCGATGCACCGCATGCCGTGGTTCGGCCAGGCGGTAGTGCGCGAACTTCCATTCCCGGGTCGCCTCGACGAGGCCGGCGCGGCGCAGGTATGCCAGATGTCGTGACACCGCGGGCTGCGGCAGCGCGAGGATCTCGACGATGTCGCAGACACAGAGCTCGCCGGCGACGAGCAGGTTCAGCACGCGCAGGCGGGTGGGGTCGGCGAAGCCCTTGAAGAGCGCGTCGAGTTCGTCGATACCGGCCTTCGTGTCAGGAGCCGCTCCGGCTTCAGGCAGCGCGCAGGTCGTCATGGGGCCGGGGCGTCAGGGAAGGGAGGACTGTCATATGCGTTTAGGCAGATGAAACTTGCTTGAGCGAATATGAGATGTCAATTCCGGCGGCGCCCACCTGTGGTCGTCCGGCCGGTGATCGCCCTTCGCCCCGTGAGGTACCCGCTGGCTCGCTCGCTACCCCTGCAGGACGCCACGCGGGACACCGTCGCCATGTCGACGCCGATAACCGGTGACAGTGCACCCATTCTGTCGCGCGCCGTTGACGGCCTTCCACCTGCGCTGCCGCCTGACGTAGTCACCGGGCGGTGGTGACGTAGGTATGCCCGCGTCGATGTGAGGGGTTCGTTGCTTCTGCATGACGCCCGCAGGTGTGGCGCAGGCGAGCGGAAGACCTACGTCAGGACCGGTGCACTCCTACGTCATCTGTCTCATAGGAAGGCCTCTGGCGAAGTCCGATGATGGTGCGCGCGGCCAATCGCGCACCGTTTCACCACCCTCAGGAGGGTTCGCCAATGTCGTTCCGCACCCGCTTCCGTATCATCATCCCTGCGCTCGCTCTGGTGGCCACGGCCTGCTCGGACGTCACCAATCCGACATCGCCGAAGGTTCACGCCAACCTCACCGGCGAAGCGCCCGACGAACTGGGCATGTTCCAACGCTTCGTCTCGATGGGCACCAGCATTTCGATGGGCTGGCAAAGCGAGGGCGTAACCGGCGCCGGCCAGCGACAGAGTTGGACCGCGCAGCTGGCCGAGCTGGCCGGTCGCAGTCAGACGTTGCCGCTGATCGCCTTTCCTGGCTGCCGCTCGCCATTCGCCGCACCGCTTGCCAATGGCGTGCGCCTGTCGGGCGAGTCGGCGGCAATCAACCCGGGCGATGCCTCCTGTGCCGGTCAGGAGGAGGGTGTGGTACTGCCCGCGCAGAATGTGGCCATAGCTGCTGCGAGCACGCACGACGCGCTCACCGCAACGCCGGAATCGAAGCAGACTGACGCTTCCTACCGGTTGCTCTACCCGAATATCCTGCCGTCGCAGACCACACAGCTGCAGGCGGCACTGCGCCAGAAGCCGAAATTCATCTCGGTGGAGTTCGGCGGCAATGAAGTGCTCAACTCCCGTTCAGGTATCGCGATCCCGGGCGCCACGATCGTACCGCTCGCGACGTGGATGCCGCAGTACACCGCGCTCACCGATACCGTCGCGGCGGAGGTGAAGCGTGGGATCCTGGTCGGGCTGGTGAACAACGTCGGTGACTTCCCGAGCTTTCGTCGCGGACAGGAGATCTGGGCGGACCGCGTCGCGATGCTGGCCGCGTTCAACATCGAGGTCCTGCCGAACTGCGATGCCAGCACCAACCTGATCTTCGTGCCGGTGCGGATTCCGACGGCGGTGGGCACTGGGTTGTTCTACCGCCGGAACGGCCTTGGCACGTTCAAGTTCTCCTGCGCCGGTGGCAACGCCACGACACAGGATTTCGTGTTGACGCCGGACGAAGCCGCGATCGTGAATACACAGCTGGCCGCCATGAACGCACACATCAGTGCGACCGCCGAGAAGCACGGCTTCGCGTACATGGCGCTGAACGAGCTCTTTGGCCGCGTTGACCTCAAGCCGACCTACAGCACGGTCGCGCTGATGACGACGGCTACCCCGTACGGCTATGCCGTCAGTCTGGACGGAATCCATCCGAATGCCGCCGGGCATGCGATCCTCGCCGCCGCCGCAGCGCGGGCCATCAATGCCCGGTACGGCACGGCGATCCCCGAGTCGGCAGCCCAGCTCGCGCTGCGCTGACCATATCACGGGATGCGAACGAGGCAGCCAGTGCGCTCTGCGCTGGCTGCCTCGTTCGTCCAGCGACTGCGCGAACACGTTTCCGCCGAACGCTGCAGACGCATCGAGATAGGCGTCGAACCCGTGGCAACCCGCATGCATGCTCTCGCGCCGAACGTTGTCTGTGCCTGTGCCTGCGCCTGTGACTGCGTCTGTGTCAGTGTTCGTCGAGGAGCGGATGACCGCGCACCATGTCCGCCAGCGCGCCGCGCGAGTCGACGCCAAGCTTCTCGAAGATGTTCGACAGGTGCGTGCTCACCGTGCGGGCGGAAATGTCGAGGGCGGTGCCGATCTCCTTGTTCGAGAGACGCCGGGCCACGGCGCGCGCGATCTCGAGCTCGCGCCCGGTGAGTGTGCCCGCTCCCTGCGTGGCGGTGCGCGGCGGCGGCCGGACACCGAGTTCGCGCATCTGGCTGCGCAGGCCGCGCAACTCGAATTCGGCGCCGAGTCGTACGAAAACGTCGTGCGCCCGCTTGAGTTCGCGCGTCGCACCGTCGATGTCACCGTCGGCCTGCAGCACCTGCGCGGCGTTGCGTCGTAGTCGCGCCGCATGGAACACGAACGGTACCGCGTCCAGCTCATCGGCAGCCGCGAGCAGTCGTGCGGCCGCATCCGGGGCCTTGTCCTTCACGCGTGCGACGAGCGCATCACCCGCTGCCGCCCAGGCCAGGCCAAGCTTGTGGTTCAAGTCGGTGGACTGCCGCCGGAGCCGGTGGGTGAGCGCCACCACCCGCTCGTAGTCTTCCACACGCAGCGCCGCCTCGACGAGCATCGGGATCAGCCGATGGATGGCCCACGCCACATAGCCGAAGCGATCGGCGAGGGCCAACCCGCGCTCACCATACTCCAGCGCCCGCGACCAGTCGCCACGCGACAGGTGATACATGCCCATGCCAGTGTGCGCGAGGATCACGTTGTGCACGTTGCTGAAGTCCTGCAACGCATGGAGGTCGATGGTCTCCAGCGCACCGGCGCCACAGAGCTGCCACGCCTCGTCGAACAGCATGTGCGCTTGTTCCGGCTGGTCGCGCTCGAGCACGATCAAGCCGGTCCACACCAGCAGGCGAGGCAGCAGCGTGCGGCGCATGATGGCACGGGCCAGCGGAATCATGCGCTCCGCGATGGCGAGCGCGTCGTCCCAGCGTCCGACACCCGACGCATGCTCGATCGCGATCTCTGCAGTCATCGCCTGCAGGAATGGCGACGCCAGCGCATCGGCCAGTGTCGTCGCCTCGTGCACGTGACGGGCGACGCCGTTGCCATCACCACTGAATCCTTCCAGCATCGCCATCGCCCAGTGCGAAGCCCACGCCACCTCGCGTTCACCGCTGCGCGCCGAAAGTGCGAGTGCGCGCTCACCGTGCGCGCGCGCCACGCTGGCGGGTCCGGTCCAGGCGTAGAGCTGGAGCGCGGTACGGTGCGCCTGCGCCAGGAGTCCGGTGTCAGCCAGCTGCTCCGCGAGCGCGAGTGCGTCATTCACCGCGGCGGTCGCATCCGAGTGGAGCCCCCGTGTCTGCTGGATGTCAGCACGCGCCAGATGCGCGCGCACCACCAGTTCGGGGCGACGGTCGGCGGTGGCCACCTGCACGGCTTGCTCGAGTAGCAGCAGTCCGCGTGGCGCATCACCGAATCGCGCCTGCTCCTGCCCGATTTGCAGCAGCAACCGCACCTGTGCCAGCCGGTTGCCGTGGTGCGTGGCCGCGTCCAGCGCGCGCTCCCACTCGAGCAACGCTTCGGCGCTCCGACCCGTGCGGATGTGCGCCGTTGCCAGTTCCTCCAGCAACTGGGCAATGCTCGCCACATCACCGAGCCGTTCAGCGATCTGCAGGGCATCGCCCAACCAGCGCGCCGCTTCCTGGTCGGCGCGTCGAGCCAGTGCATCACGACCCGCAGCCGCGAGGTAGCGGAGTGTGCGCGCGTCGTCGCCGAGTCCCTGACCTTGCACGAGGTGGCGCGCCATGGCGAGCGCGTGCTGGGTGGATTCCGGACCGTGGATCTGCTCCAGTGACGACGCGACCGCGGCGTGCAGTGCACGCTCGCGTGCGGCGGTGAGCGAACTGCGGACCGTGGACTGGATGATCGGATGAGCAAACTCATAGTGCGCACTATCCGTATCGCGATGCTCGACGAGGATGCGACGGCTGCAGAGCGCATCGATCGCGTCCGCGAACGCGGCGGGATCGAGACCGGCGGAGTGCTCCAGCAGCACGAGTGAGGCGCGCTGCTCGACCACCGACGCGATCTCGGCCACCCGCCGCGCGCCGGCATCGAGTGCCTCCAGTCGCGCCTGCACCGCGTCGCGCACGGTGGGGGGCAATGTGGCTGGTCGTGTGTCCTCGACCAGCCAGCGTTCGCCGACTCGCCGGATACGACCGTCGGCCATCAACGCCTTCAGCGATTCCTCGACGAAGAATGGATTTCCGCGTGTATGCGACCAGAGTGTGGCGGCATGCATCGCCGCCTCGCCATCCGCCAGCGCGAAGCTGCGGCCGAGCAATTCAGCGAGGTCGGTCGCGGTCAGGGTGTCCACGCGCTGCAGCGTCGCCTCGCGTGCGGCGAGCAGCGAGCGCACCACGCCCCGCAGCGCCGGGTTCGCGTCGCGCCCATCGTCGACGAAGGCCAGCACCACCATGATCCGCGCGCCGGCAGCCTGCCGTATCAGGAAGTGCAGCAGTTCGAGCGATGAGACATCGGCGTCGTGCGCATTGTCGACGATCAGCAGGAGTGGCTGGCGCGCCGCGAGTCGGGTCAGGAACTGCGTCACATTCCAGAGCAATCGCGTGCGGCTGGCGCCGTCGGCATCGATGTGTCGCGGCGTGCCGGACGATCCCGGCAACCCGGGCACCACGGCGCGCAGGTCGTCCTCAGCTCCGCGCGCGAGCACGGTTATCGCGGAGGCATCGAGGGCACGCAACGGCCTGGCAAGTGCGTCGGCGATCGCACCGTACGCCGCTCCGGATTCCATAGCGAATGCACTGCCCGACGCGACCAGCACTCCCTGCGATTCCGCCTCCTGCGCCAGCGTCGCGAGCAGGCGCGACTTGCCGATGCCGGCGTCGCCGGTCAGCAGGACGCACTGTCCGCGGCCGTCGATGGCGTCGCGCAGATGGCGACGCAGCGCCTCGAGATCGACACGACGTCCGACGAAGGGCAACATCGCGCCCCGCGGGGACACCGGCATCTCGGCAGCAGCGCCGCGACGCACCGTCACCGGCTCGGCAACGCCTGCGCGGTGGTCTGCTGCACCACCGGACGGATGGGCGGGATGTGGGGCATCGGACGAAAGTGTGCGGACGGAGCAGGTTTGCGCCAGAGCGGGCGCGTTGGCGCAACGCGGTGCGCTGGCCAGGGAGGCCCGTGTGTCGTAGGCACCGTCGCCGGCTATCTCACCGCTCCCCTCGAGCCCTCGCCGTCGCCGGTACCGCACGCTTCGCGAGATCGATCATCGTCAGCAGGCCGGCCCGATCACCATCGCGATCTCTCCCGATTCCCTGCCGAGCCAGCCCTCGCACATCGCTCCACGTGATCGCACCGCGAGTCGGGCTGTCGCGCAGCAACATGCCGAAACCGGCAACCGCGCTAGCGAATCTGATCCAGCTTGGTCGTCCCGCTACGCCGAGAGCTGTCGATACGCCTCGAACGCGGCGCGCTCCACCCAGCATTCAGCAAGCCGTTCGTGCTCCACCCGCCAGATGGCGATGCCAGTGAATTCCACTGGACGGCCGTCGGCCGGAAGGCCAAAGAGGCCACCATTCGTACCGCGACAGACCCAGCGCGAGACGACACGATCGCCCGACGCTGACGCGAACACCTCCAGCGTCTCGTTCGTCGCGTCGAGAATCCTGCCCTGGAATTCAGCGACCCAGGCCTTGAATGCAACTCGCCCACGAATGACCTGTCCGCCAGTCGTGATGGTGTAGTCCTCCGTCATCAGCTCGTCGATGGCGTCGAGATCATGCGGTGGTGCCCAGACACGGTTGAAGAACTCGACCGGAAGTTGCTCGATGCGACTGTTGTTGATGCTCATCTGCAGTGTTGGTGAAGGACCTGTGTCTCAGTGCTCGGCGTCAACGCAGTACGTCGCTCATCAGGATGTCGTGCTGCCACTCCGTCGGATACCCGTGCTGGCGAACGAGCGTCGCCAGCTGCGCCCAGTGCCGCACGCCATGCAACACGGTGTGAATCACGATCTTCCGGGCACTCGCTTCGAGTGCGCCCGCAGTCAGGGTCGTGAAGCGCAGGGTCCGGCTGAAGTCCTCCTCGGTCGCACGATCCACCCAGTTTGCAAGCGACCGGCGTGCCTCCTCGAAGGCATCGAACAGTTCGTCGAGCGTATCCGCGCGGACGGCGTCGTAGTCCGTGACTGGCATGCCGCGCAGGCGATCCGCATAGCGACGTTCCACCACCACGATATGGTGAATCAGCTGTCGGACTGTCGCAGTGCGTCTGATTCCTGCGGTCAGGTCGAGAATCTCGGGAGGCTGACCCGCCAACCACTCGCGCCAGGCGCGCGTCTCGACGGTGGTGTAGGCAAGCAACTCGGGTAGCGTCAATGCGGCGAGGGTGCTCATACGTCTACAGGTGGGAGTGAGCGCGCCTGGACCTCTTCGGCGGTCAGGCCAAAGATCGGCGGCGTCGAAACACCGCGCATGGCCAGCATCAAGTACAACTGGCCGCGATGATGCGCTTCATGTTCGGTCATGGATCGCAGCCACTTCCAACACGGAAGCGTCGCACCGCTCGGCGTCGCCACAGGCGCATCCAGATCTGCGGCCGTGAGGCGAGCAAAGATTGCCCGGGACTCCCCATGCAACCGATCCAGATAGTTCGTCACTGCCTCGAGGCCGTTCGCGAGCTCGATGCCATGTCCCGGATAGCGGCTTTGACGTCCCACGACAGTCTCCGCCCACATCCATCGCTGCATGCCAGCGAGGTGCCGGGCGAGCGCGCCTATCGTGAACCAGTGGTCTACCGGTGCCCACTCGACGTCGTCGGGATGAATGAGCGCAATCAGGCGGCGAGTCCGCTCGTGCATGCGATCGATGTATTTCAACAACTCGACGGGATCGTGGAACATGATGAGGGCGAAGAAGTGGTGGCAATGGCGCGAAAGTCGCTCGCGTGACACAGTTCAGCGTTCACTATACTCCTGCCACTTCCGGAAATGATCGCGATGCGGACGATCGACTTGTACGCCCTCGCCGGCGCCATGCCTTCGAGCATCGCCATCACCGCCGACGTTCTCGCGACTGCCAATCGGCTGCGACTCGCGCGAGGCCGGCCTCCAGCCTTCACCCTGCGTGTACGTGGCCCCGCCGCGCGCACGACGCGCGCGTTCCTGCACGCGGTGTTTCCGGTGCTACCTGCGCCCACGGACGAGCGCGCCGACATGCTGATCATCCCGAGCTTACTCACGGTGACGGAGGAAGCCGTTTCCGCGCGCCTGATGCGCAGCGATGCCGTGCGTATGCGCCGTGAATTGCAGACGGCGGCAGAGAAGGGCGTACACATCGCCGCCTCGTGCTCTGCGGTCTTCCACGTTGCGCGCGCTGGGCTCCTGGACGGGCGACGCGCAACAACCACGTGGTGGCTTGCCCCTGCCTTCCGCCGCATGTTCCCCAGCATTGACCTCGCACCGGATGAGATGGTGGTGACCGACGGGCGCTTCAGCACGGCGGGGGCCGCATTGGCGCACCTCGATCTGATGCTGTCGATCGTTGACCGGTATTGCGGAGCCGACATGGCATCGCGGTGCGCACGGTTCCTGCTGCTGGACGGACGTCGAAGCCAGGCGCGGTACATGGCGATGGGGCAGTTGGCAGGGCAGGACCCGGACATCGCTCGCGCGGAACGCTGGGCGCGGACCGAGTTGGAGCGGGGCGTCACGGTGGAAGCGCTTGCCGCAGCGGCAAACCTTGCCCCTCGGACCTTTGCGCGCCGTGTCGAGCGGGCAACGGGCCTGTCACCGGTGCAGTTTCTGCGACGCCTGCGCGTCGAGCGTGCCATCGAATTGCTGGAGACCACGGCGCTCTCGGTGGAAGCGATCGCACATCGGGTTGGTTATGCCGAGCCGACCACACTTCGCCGCCTCTTGAAGAAGGATGCGGGAGCGAGACCGCGTGACTTGAGACCAACCTGATGATGAGTACCGGAGGCGCAGAAGTCGAGGTGCAAAAGCGACACCTTTCGGGGATTTCTCGCCACGGTGCGGCAGGTGCGCGCGCGAGAGATGACGCATAGGTTCGGGCGCACAACGCACACTTCAGTCGCGTGCCGATGCAGACCTTCATTCCTGACGCATTCGCGCCAATCGCCATGACTTTCGCACTTCCCGATGCAGTCGCAGTGTTGTCGCGCACGCCACATGTGCTGCGCTCGCTGCTCGCAGACCTTCCAACCACCTGGACGGAAGCATCTGAGGGCCCCGGCACGTGGAGCCCGACGCAGGTCGTCGCACATCTCATCGTCACCGATCGGACTAACTGGGTCCCCCGCGCACGAATCTTCCTCGCGGACGGCGCACGGGCGCTGCCAGTGTTCGATCCTGGCGCGGGGCTCGATGTCACGGCAGGACGCGGTCTCCTCGAACTGCTGACGGAGTTCGAGGAGACGCGAGCCGCGTGTCTCGCTGAGCTGTCAGGATGGGCGCTGTCCGACGCGGAGCTGGACCGCACCGCGGTGCACCCGGCGTTCGGGACTGTTCTGCTGCGTCAGTTGCTCGCGACGTGGGCGACGCACGACCTGTCGCATCTCGCGCAGATCGCGCGCGTCATGGCGTCGCAGTATCGGGACGCCGTCGGTCCGTGGTGCGCGTACTTGCGCGTGTTGCAGCGGTAGAGCGTACCTCGCGTCACAGAGCGACTTTTACGCGCGACGGTGGGTTGGCGATTGCCTGAATGGCATATGGCGGAAAAGCCCCGATAGGTGGTAATTATGACGCTTGTACTGTTCGGCGCTGAGCGCGACGTTGCGTTCCATGACATCCTTCGACTCCGCGCCAGTCGCCAGTTTCGCTGATTTTGTGAATCGTCGCGTGCTCCTCGATGGAGTGACGCGCACCGTGTTCGTCGCCGGTGTCGGTCCCGCCGTCATCGTGCTGCACGAAATGCCCGGCATCAGCCCACAGCTGCTGCGCTTTGCGCGCTGGGTCCGGGACGCCGGGTTCACGGTGTACGTGCCGTCGCTCTTCGGCGTCGATGGCGCCGACGTGAGCGCGGAAGAGGGACGCAACGTCTTCAAGCGCGCGTGCGTCAGTGCGGAGTTCCGCGCCCTTGGCGCGGGCGCAACAAGCCCCATCTGCAGCTGGCTGCGAGCGCTAGCGCGGCAGGCGCATGCGCAATGTGGCGGACGAGGAGTCGGCGCGGTGGGGATGTGTTTCACGGGCAACTTCGCCCTCAGCATGATGCTCGAGCCTGCGATGCTGGCTCCCGTGCTGTCACAGCCGAGCCTGCCGTTCGACATCCCATCTGGCCTCGAGATTTCGCCGAGTGATCTGGCCGCGGTGAAGGCGCGCTGCGAGCGCGAGCAGCTTTCCGTGCTGGGACTTCGCTTCAGTGGTGATCGCGTCTGCACCGCCGCGCGGTTCGATGCCTACGCGGCGGCGCTTGGCGATTGCTTCGTCGCTCGCGTCCTCCCGGACGAGGCCGCGAACCTTGATGACGCACCTCCGTTCTTCGCTGAGCACGTCAATTTCCCGCACAGTGTCCTCACGGTGCACCTGACTGATACCGCTGGCTCACCAACGATCGCGGCACGCGACGAGGTGCTGGCGTTTCTGGCCGCGCGCCTGACTGATGTGGTACCGCCTGTAGGTGACGATGCGAGCGCGCGCCGTGGGGCGACGCTATGAGCGCCAACCTGTCCGTCCACACTGCGTGGCGCGATCACTGGGCGCCGATCGACGATGCCGTCTACCTGAACACGGCCGCGCAGGGAGCGCTACCGACGACGTCGTACGACGCGGTGCAGAAAGCGCTCACGGTGAAGCGGAGTCCGCACCTATCGCCCGACGCCGAATACTTCACGCCCTCGAATCGGTTGCGGCAGTCCCTCGGCCAGTTGATCGGTGCACCGGCGGACGAGATATCGCTCAACACCGGGGCCAGCGCCGGCTTGCTGAATGTGGTGCATGGCCTGGAGTGGCGGCGTGGTGATGAGGTGATCACGGCTGCGGGTGAGTTCCCGTTGCAGTACGCCACATGGAAGCCGCTGGAGCAGCGAGAGGGCATCAAGCTGACGATTGTCTCGCCGGCGGGGCCGATCATCACGGCTGATGACATCGTCTCGGCAATCACGCCGAGGACGCGGGTGATCTCTATCAGTCATGTGCGATTCGACGATGCGTCGCGCCTTGATGCCGCTCGAGTCGCTGAGGCGTGCCGAGCGCATGGCATCGTCTTCGTACTCGATATCACACAGTCGTGTGGTGCGATCCCGTTGGACGTCCAGGCGCTTGGCGCCGACGTCGTGGTCTGTGCTGGCTACAAGTGGCTGCTGAGTCCGTACGGAACTGGATTCATGTGGGCGCGGCGCGAGCAACTCGATCGACTCCGCCCAGGGCCGTTCTATTGGACTGGCCAGGATATCGGGAGTTTTGGGGCGTTGAACATGGTGAACCCGACGCCGACCCACGCCGCGAGGCGGTTCGACGCAGCCGAGACTGCGAGCTATTTCAACCTGAATCTTACGGCCTTCGACGCGTCGGCGAGCTTCGTGTGCCAGGTGGGTGCGGAGAGTGTGTTCGTGCACAACCGGGTACTGATTGACACCCTCTTCGCGGAACTTCCGAAGTCATGCACGCCAGCCAGCCCGCTGGATGCGCAGCAGCGCGGGCCCTATGGATGCTTCGTGGCGGAGACGACGGAGCGCACGGCGTCGCTCCATCGTATTCTCCGCGAGCAGGGGGTGGTCGTAAGCCTCCGCTCGGGCCGAATTCGCGTGTCGCCGCATCTGTTCAACACCGAAGATCACATCGAGCAGCTTGTCGACGTCGTGCGGAGCTTTTCGTGACTCCGCTGGCGCCCCGCGCTGCTGTCCGCGACGCAACATCAACTGGAGCATACCGTGACGACCATTGCTGACCGACTCAGTGCACTACAGATCGAGTTGCCTGATATCGCGCCTCCTGTGGTCGCGGGCTACACACCGTCATTCGTGCCGTGGGTGCGCGCTGATGGCTTGCTCTACCTGTCAGGTCGGCTCGCCAAGCGCGACGGCGCGGTGTTGGTGGGGAAGCTTGGTGACGGCATCAGCATGACTGAGGGGAAGGAGGCGGCCCGCGGGATCGCGATCGAGCTGCTGGCCGTCGTGAAGGAGGCCGTGGGAGATCTCGACAAGGTGGAGCGGATCGTGCGGCTGTTCGCCATGGTCAACTGCACGCTGGACTTCACCGACCCGCAGGTGGTCGCGAACGGCGCGTCGGAGCTCTTCGTCGACGTGTTCGGTGCGCGGGGCGCACACTCCCGCAGTGCGATTGGCGTGGCGCAGGCACCATTTGGTGCGTGCATCGAGATGGATCTCATTGTCCAGGTGCGCGACTGAGGGGGTGCCGTCGAGCAGGACGATGCGCGCTCCGGCGGCATGCGCACCGCCATGCCGCTCAGTTTCCCTTGCGCACAGGCTTTGCCGCGGTGAGCGAGTCCATCACCACCACCCCATCAAAGCCAGCCCACTTCGATCGAAGGTCCACCAGGAACGGTCGCGGCCGCGTGCGCTGGACTGCGGTGACACCAAGCGCTTCCGAAGACGCCGCATCGCTGCTCGCGATGCTGACCAGACGGGGGCCGAGCGAGAGACGCAGCTGCTCCCCCATCGACGTCGGCAGACGTTCGAGGGCGGACCATGGTCCCGCGGTGTTCGGTGCACCTTGCACGTGCACGTTGTGCGCGATGACGAGCACGCGCCCATCCGGCTCTTCCTGCCGCAATGCCCACATCACATTCTCCGCCATCGCGGCATCCCGCGCATTGATCGCTCGCCACGCATCGCGGGGAATCGGCCCTTCTGGCGGTGCATCGGGCGCCACGCGAAACATGCGGTCTGCCTGTTGCGCGACGATCGCCGCCCGGTGCGCCCACTCGTACTCAGCGGCTGATCCCGCGGCAACGTACGTCACGCGTTGACGCTCGAGCAGCGCTACAAGATCGTCCACGGCGGCCGTCATCACGTCGTGCTCCGACCGACTGACCGGCAACATCGGGTTCGACAATCGGCGAAGCCACGGTTCGAACGTGGGATCGAGCACGCGCGCGGACGCGGTGTCGACGTGGCGCACGTAGGCGAGCGCCATTTCGAGCGCGGCCGGCGTCGGGTGCGTCCCGAACGGGCCGGTGTAACTCAAGTCGATTGCATACAACCTGATCGCGCGCTTGCGGCCCGGTGTCGTGTTCCAGGCTCGCATCCAACGCAGCAGCTGCAGGTTCTCCTCCAGCGGCTGCGCGCCCCACCCGCGACTCTCCGCCAGCACCGACTCGGCTGTGCCCGGACCGCCGGCGACATACTCGCTGACGCGCCGCATTTCCGGAAACGGCGCTTCGAGTGCAATTGCGGTAAACCCAAGGTCAGTGACCAGATACTCGAAGACGCGGTTGCGAAGCGCGAGCGGCTCGTGGACGCCATGAGCTGGTTCGCCGAGGGCGACGACGCGCGCATTGCCGACGAGTGTGCCAAGCGGTTCGAGATCGCGACGGTCGCCGCCTGGCTCGACGCTGCGCAGGGGAGCGAGCGCGGTCACAGCACCCGATCTTCCGCCGACCGGACCGGCACACGACGCGAGCAGGGCCGCCGCAGTCGCGAGCAAGGACAGCGAGCGAGACAACGTGAGCGGGCGAGAGTGCATCGAGACACGGGATTGAGTGCCGGAGTGGCGAAGATGTCGGCGGAGATCCAGCGGAGATCGTGAGGTACGGGGTGGCAGTGCGGTAGTTTCACCGTTCCCACTCTCCCGAATGCGATGAGGTCACCCATGGTCGTCCGCGCCACCGGTTTTGCGCGCTGCATCGGACTCGCGTCGATGCTCTGCCTCGCGGCATCCATTCCGCTGCGCGCACAGGCGATCACCGCCCAGCAGGTCATCGACCGCATCAAGGCAAACGTCGGCGTGGCGTGGACGCTCCCTACGGTCGATACCATCAAGGCCGGCGACGCGAACACGCCGGTCACCGGTATCGCCGTGACGATGATGGCGACCCTCGACGTGCTGCAGCGGGCTGCGCGTGAAGGCAAGAATCTCGTGATCACGCACGAGCCGACCTTCTACGACCATCTCGATTCGACCGGCACGCTGGTGCGCGAGAGTGACGCCGTGACTGCCGCGAAGCTCAAGTTCATCACCGAGCACCACATGGTGGTGTGGCGATTCCACGACTACGCGCACCGTATGCGCCCGGACATCATCATGACCGGTGTCGTTCGCGCGCTCGGCTGGCAATCGTTTCAGGATCACGCGGTATCGTGGCGCTTTCGCATGCCCGCGACGACGCTGGCGGTGCTCGCCGACAGTATCCGGCGCAAACTTGGTGCACATGCGATGCGCGTTGTCGGGGATCCAACGTTGTCGGTGACGGACGTCATGCTGGTGCCAGGCGCGGCGGGGTTCCCGGCGCACCGCCTCGCGATGCGCGATTCGACGGTGCAACTGCTGGTGATCGGAGAGGCGCGGGAATGGGAAACGGTGGAGTACATCGATGACGCGATCGCGGCCGGGCAGCGTCGTGCGCTGATCATCATCGGGCACATCCCTTCCGAGCAGCCGGGCATGGAGGATGCGACGCGGTGGTTGCAGTCGTTCGTGAAGGAAGTGCCGGTGGGGTTTGTGGGGGCGAAGGATCCGTTCTGGATCGCCAAATAGTCCCGCGTGATCAGGTGACCTGACTTGCCAATCAACAGTGCCGCTTGAATTCCGGCGTCATCGTGCGGGAGCGAGATCAAAGATTGCCCCCACCTGCTGCTTGTCATTCACGATGCGTCCCGCGACGTAATCACGTCCGATTTCGAACGGCTCGAAGTACGCGGGCATCGTTACGTCGTAAAGCCAGATCCCACGGTCGTCGAACACCGACCACTCACTGGGTACGACCGGAATGTCAGTCAGTGAGCCGGCGGCGATGGCGTCCTGCCAGTGAGCGCGTCGCACCCACAACCGGCCGACACGATCTGCAAGTAGCTGCGAAAACGCGGGCAGCTTGTCGGCCCACGGCGCGTCTCGCATGGCCTGTAGATCGCGCACGCGTTCCTCGCCCGTCGTCCTGATCCACCGCTTGGACCATTCAACCACCCACGTTTCCCAGTCCTCGTTGCTGATCGGGACTGGTGTCCAGGCGCGGCGAATGATCGATCGGAGTTTCCCGTCAAGCGAGTACGCGTGGACCTCGTATCGCGACCCGAAGCCGAAATATATGCGTGACGAATTGCTCGTCAGGACGCCGACTGGTGACAACCATCTCGGGGCAGGGCCAGACGTCGTCTGCTCCATTTCGTTCATGGGCAGTGCACCAAGATCGACGCTGGCCGCGGATGACGGTGCGCGGAGGGAAAGGGGCAGAGAAGCGACCCAGATTTCGCCACGTGGTCGCTCTTCCATCGGGCTGAGCGTGGCCAACACGTGGTGGCCCGTTGCGAGTAGATCCGCGACCATCTCGCGAGGTGGGCCAGACGGAGATGGGGTGATGCCGGTGTCGACTTTGACGCCGGCGCAGTCGAAGCGGACCACCGCCGTCCTTCCGGTGGCGATGGCTATGGTATCGCCGATTGTGCGACGAACTCTGCGCATGCTCGGAATCTGATCAGGAGCAGTGCCGAGTCCGGCGCGAGTGTACAGCAGCGCACCGTCGGGGTTGAAGTAATGGAGCTGGCCCGTCGCCTCGTCGGCGATGGCAACCCGGCCGTTGCTGAGCACCGTGACAAACCGAATGGCTTGAAGCCGGAGGTTGCCGTCGGTCGGTGATCCAAAGACAACTCTCGGCGACGGCGCAAGCACCACTGCGTTCGCCGGGCTACTGGGCGAATTGCTCGTCGTGATGCGAATCCCAGCGCTGTCGCGGTGCGAAATCTGCGCCGACAGCGGCACGGTGAGTGCGCTGGCTGCGAGTCCTATGCTCCATGCCGAACGTGCCGCTACGGTCATCGCGGGCGCTCCCGAGCGCAGTCGTGAGTAATGTCGTGCGGCGCCGGTCGCGGAGCCGCCGTCTGGAGCGAAAGTCGCACTTTGGGCCAAGTCGCGTCAATCGTTCGTCATGCGCGGCGGGGATGCGTCGTGGCGCGCGGCGGGACGAAGGTGCGAGCAATGAAGCATCCTCTGCCAGATGTCTCAGCGCGGCAATTGCGGCCTCGACCTGCTTGACGGAGTCCCCTTGGCGCGCAGTTGACAACAGGTGTAACAGGTGCCATGGTACACCTATGCTTCCGTTCCCCGTTCTGATCCAGCCCGGTGAATCACCTGTCAAACAGGTCGTATTCGCTGCCTCCAAGGCC
Source organism: uncultured Gemmatimonadaceae bacterium (assembly GCA_963740355.1). Lineage (GTDB taxonomy): Bacteria > Gemmatimonadota > Gemmatimonadetes > Gemmatimonadales > Gemmatimonadaceae > JACMLX01. The sequence goes on along the minus strand of CAVUDW010000003.1, from coordinate 386,294 downwards.
ATTCTCGCCGGCGGCATGCGGGCGGGCGACCCATTCCCGTCAGTGCGCGAATTGAGCGAAGAGCTCAAGCTGCACCCCAACACGGTTCAGAAGGTGATCGCCGAATTGGTCCGCGACGGTTTCCTGGCCGTCCGTACCGGGGTGGGAACCGTGGTCACAGCAGGGCCGCGGTCGCCCGATCCAGAACGGCGATTGCAGCTCTCCGCCAGCGTCGAGCAACTCGTCGTCGAGGCGCGCCGGCTCGGCTTGGGCAATGAGGCGTTGCTGGCCGAGGTCGACTCGACATGGCGATCCGTGTTCGGCGACGAAAGACGCACTGGGACGCATGATGTCGCCGTGCCGCGGCCAGTACCAACTACACGCGGAACTCGTCGATGAGCGACGTGGCCATTGCGGGACTCTCGTACCGCTACGACCGAAATACCGAGGCGCTGTGCAACGTGACGATGGACGTTCCGTCCGGCGCCATCCTTGGTCTCTTGGGCGCAAACGGCGCGGGAAAGACCACGCTGCTACAGTGCTGCGCCGGTCTTCGCACACCGGATGCGGGTCGCGTCCTTATCGGCGGCGAGGACAGCGTCCGACGGTCGCTGATCGTGCGTGGCGTGATCGGATACGTATCGGCCGGCATGGAGCTGCCGCGAGAGTTGACGCTTCAGGGGCTCGAACGCTGGGTGGCGCCGCTGCACAGGCGATGGGACGCGGAGCTGGCGACGTCATTGCGTGAACGCTTTGGCCTCGATGCAACGCGAGCCCTCACCAGCCTGTCGCGTGGTGAATGCATGAAGGCAGCACTATTGTGCGCGCTCGCCGCGCAGCCACAGGTGCTGTTCATGGACGAGCCACTCACCGGCATCGACGCGGTATCGCGCGACGAAATCGCGCGCGGTCTTCTCGCCAGTGCTGCAGCGACCGGGACGACCATCCTCATCGCAACGCATGATATCGCCGAGATCGAGTCGGTCCTCAGTCACGCGGCGATCCTGAGTGCTGGAAGGGTGCATGTTGCGGGCTCCGTGGAGGAACTGCGGGCTCGGTATCGCCGGATCACCGTGTTGGGCAACGACGAGGTGCTCCGCGCAGTCTCGGGTGAGCAGTCTTGGATGGAAATCGCTCGGTCGGGGCGCATGTTGCGCATCGTTGCCGATACCGAAAGAACGCCGCTGGACGCTGCGATGCTCCTCCGCCGCTACGCGAGTGCGGACTCGGTGCTGGTGGAAGACATGGCACTTCGAGACCTGTTTTCGACGGTTGTGCAGGGCCGTCGTCGACCGACGGAAGAGGCGGAGGTGGCATGAGCTGGACCGCTGAAGTCCTGCATCTCTTGCGGCGCGAACTTCGTCGCACGACCTGGCCGTTGGTGGCGTACATCGCGACACTACTATTGGCGGTCGGGACGGCAACCGAGGTACTCCGGCCGATCCCAAGTCTGCTATTCGCCGTTGGGCAGCTCGTGATGCTGCTCGCGTCTCTGCTGGTGGCGACGACCGTCCTCGCCGACTCGACGCAGCGCGTTGACGCGTTCTGGGCGACACAGCCGATCAGGGCCTCCGCCGTGATCGCATCGAAGCTGCTATTCCTCCTGTTGCTGTTGACCATGTGCGCCATGGCAATCCTGGTCGCGCTGACCGGATGGCAATTGCGTGTGGTGTCGGCAGATGCGGTCGCGGGGGCGTCGTTCACGTACTTCGCGATTCTACTTCTTGGTACTGCGGTTCTTGCCACCGCCTGTTCGAGTCTGACGGCAGTCGGACTACTGCTCGGTGTGACGTTCGCGTTGACATTGGGCGGCACACTTGCAATGGGCGGCGCACATCGCGCACTCACGCTTCCGATGTGGGCGACTGTGACCTGTCTGATGGCCGCGGGCAGCGGAGTGCTGTTCGCGCGCGCGTACTTGCAGCCCAAGTGGTCTGTGGCGCGTCGGGGGATGTTGCTGTTCAGTGGCGTCAGTGTCGTGGTCGTGCCTGCGCTCACGCTGGGCGAACAAACACAGGTGCCGACGCCTGAAGTTTCCGACAGTGCCGTGCAGTCCGTGGCACTGCGCATGCCACTCGTCAGCCAGCCTGAGTGTGCGGCGGGTCGGGTGACACTGCCGGTAGAGGTAGCCTCGCCGCCGACGTGGCGAGTCGAGCTGATGCGGCCGAGCGTCGTGCTCACCCTCATCGACGGGTCGCTCCAGACGTTGTCCTCGGAGCGATGGATGGCGTCGGCTGGGATCTGGGGGCCGATGATTCCTGGAACGGCACCGCGCGCGGATGGTGCCAGTGATCCCGATAGCATGACGACCAGAGTGCGCCGAACGGACATCGCGTTCGACCTCTCGCGCAGCGCGGCAACGCGTGTCTGCGGACGTGTGGCCAGCGCCATGCTGCGGATTCAGGTGCGCACGTCATTCGGCGCGGAGCTGATGCGTGTCGATCTCGGGTCGGTAGAGACGGTGCCAGCACCCGGATACCGCGTCACGATCGAGTCGGCGCAGGTCAGCGACACGGGAGTGGCCATCGATGTGCGCGTGGCCATGCTCGGCAGCGCCATGGCAGGGCGGCGGAACGATATCGCGAATCTCGATTTCGCCCTGTTGCACCGCGGTCAAAAGCGTCTACTCGCCTTGCATGAATACGAGAGCAAGGACGTGGCGAGCATGACTGTTTTGCCGGGGCTGCGCCACATGTCTGGTATCGTTCGACTCGAGCGCTTCCGCAGCGGCGCTGCGCGTCCCCGCGATCTCCAGAGTTGGCGAGACAGTGCGGCGCTGCTGGTCATTGCGCCTGCGTGGCAGGCGGCGGGTGAGCGCGTGGTCAGTGCGATGGTACCAATCGCTACTGGTGGTACAGCCGCCTCCCGGTGAGGGTGGCGTGTCGTTTGATGTGAGTCTCAACTACTTCGGAGAGGAATGCATCGTGAATGAGCAACTGGAAGCGGAGCGGATCACGGCCCTCGAGTGTCAGCTTCGTACGCAACGACGTTTCCTTGGCGCGGTCGCAGCGCTCTGTGCGATTGCGCTTTTGGCTGGCTTCGCGCCTGCGACACGCGACGTGATCCGCACCCGTGGGATCGTTATCGTCGACGCACGTGGTCGTGAGCGCATCCTGATTGGTGCGCCCATCCCCAGTGCGATCAATCGACTGCGGACGAATGCCACGCGCGTCGAGCGCGCATGGGCAGCCCGCTTTCCCGACCCGAAACAGTACATGAAGTTTTACGAGGGCTATCGGCAGAGCATGCACGGTATGCTGGTGCTCGACGAGAACGGACACGATCGGCTGGCCATCGGCGACTCCACGCCCGATCCGAATATCGGCACGCGCATCGGCGCTGGGCCAGGCATTACGATCAATGATGCGGAAGGCTTCGAGCGCACAGGGTACGGCCTGTTGACCGTGGCAGGAAAGGATCGTGTCGTCTTGGGCCTCGATGGCAAGGATGGCGACGAGGCGGTGGTGCTCTCGGTGCACGACGACGGGCAGGCGGGCCTGTCGGTTCGAGCCACCAATCGACGATCGATCTTCCTCGGCGCGTCACCAGCCGCGCCAGCGCTGGGGCTTCGGGATTCAATGGCAGGCCTGCTGATCCGTCGAGGTGACACGAATGTCCATCGATTGTCGACGGAGGACGTTGTGAAGCCAGAGTAGCCGTCAGGCGCGGTTTGCTGAGACGCTGCGTCTCGGCCGACGCCATGCAGAAGGCGAACCGGGACTTCGACCTGCTGATCGTGACGGATGCGGGTCATCAGCGTTCGATACGCGATCCGCCACGCTGTGACTACTTCGTCCGCAACCTGCTCGGCGCTGAGCCACCGTCGAACTACGAGATGACGCCGCCGTGACGCGCTCTACAACACCGCCTTCGGCACCGCCCCCCGCAGCCAGACCTTCAGCCGCTTCCCCAGCGCGACCTCCCCATCCGGATTGAACGCGGCCGTCGTGTGCCAGGCATTCTCCGGCTGCATGTCCACCGCCATCGCACGCGCGAGATCCTTCGCCACCTGCGCATCGCGCACCACCGCCAGGCACTCGGTGTTCAGGTTCGCGCTCCGGGGATCGAGGTTGAAGGTGCCGATCACCGCGATCCTGTCGTCGATCACCATCGACTTCGCATGCAGGCCGAAGATCGGTGCGTAGTCGAGGGTCGTCTGCAGCGCGCCCGTCATGATTCGGCGACGCACCGCCGCATCGGGCCTGAACTCGTAGATCTCGACGCCGAGTGCAAGCAACGTTGCGCGCTCGCGCTGATAGCCGCTGAAGGCGTCGAGATTGTCGGTCGAGGCGAGGCTGTTGGTGAGGATTCGCACGCGCACGCCGCGCGCAATGGCATCGCGGAACAGCTGCTGGCTCACCGCAGTCGTGACCAGATACGGCGACTGGATGGTCACCGATGAACGCGCCTCCTTCACCAACTGGATCAGTGCCTCGGTGCTTCGCCCTCCGCCGCCGATTCCATCGGTCCCGGCGTTCTTGCCGGGCAGGTCCGTCACGAAGCTGACGCTGTCCGACCATACGACCGCCCCCGAATCACGCAGGCGGTCGAAGGTGGCCGGCGCCGCCGCAATGCGTTCGCGCACCTGTGGCCAGAAGTTATGTGGATCGCAGGCGTAGTCATGCAGGTAGCGGTACGCGACGGCCGTGTCCATCGGCGCAGTATCAGCGCGCACCAGCGAGGCCACCGGGACACTCAGTGCGCTCGACCAGAACGTCTCGAACGAGCGCTGCACATCGCCTGCGGCACCACCCAGCAGCAGGACATCCCGGTCACGAAAGTTGTATTCGTGGTCGTAGTCGAAGTATTCGTCGGCGATATTGCGTCCGCCGGTGATCACGACTCGTCCATCCACGATGAACGTCTTGTTGTGCATCCGCTGGTTGAAGCCGCGGAAATCGGTGGCCAGCGAAAAGAGCTTCGTCGGCAGCGTCTTCCCGATGTTCGTCGTCGGATTGTAGAGACGGATCTCGAGGTTCGGGTGGGCATCCAGTGCCAGCAATGACCGAGCATCCGCCTCGAGCATGAAGTCGTCCACCAGCAACCGAACGTGCACTCCGCGGTCGGCTGCACGGAGCAGGTAGTCCACCGCGATCAAGCCGACGTTGTCGCCCGTGAAGATGAAGTACTGCACGTCGATGCTGCGCTCGGCCGCGGCGGTCAGCCAGGCACGCGCGACCATCGACTGGTCACCTTCCTCGAGCGAGTGCACGCCGGTGTGCACGCGCATCAGCGAATCGAGCGGTGCGAGGACGGTGGACAGCGCCGGGGCAGGGGCCTGGACCTGTGCGCAGAATGCCGGGTCCACTGCGAGTCGTAGCGGCGCCGGCGCGGGATCTCCCCCACACGCGGAGAGAAGCAGTGCGGCGGCGAGCGAGCGGAGGAGAGGGGAGGATGTGGCAGGCATCAGTAAATCCGGTGACAGTGCACAGATATCCCCTCAGGACGATCACGGCGCGGCGAAGGCGCACGGGCATTGGCCTGCAATGAGTGCACTGTCACCGGATTTGTCATCGGAATTGGGCTGTCTGGCATCCGTTGAGTCGGGAAGTATCGCCCTGGCAAGGCATGTTGCCCAGTTGCCGTGCACCAGTCCTCCCTGTGTCCCCGAGAGCGGCACCTGCGCGCGACCTGGCTTCCCCAACGCGGCCTGTGCCCCCTCGGAAATCCATCGGAGGCCGTCGTGTTCCGTCCAGGTGTCATGTTCGCCCTGTTGTTCGCGTCGGTGCCCTCGGTCGCTGCGGCGCAGTCGCTCTCGATCACCGCCGGCAGCGCGTCCGGCGACTGTACCGGCACCTCGTTCAGCCAGGCGGCGGATGCGTCGGGCAGGTTTCTCGCTGCGGATTGGGCGGCGGCGGGACAGTTCCCGATCCCGATCAATCGCGGTCGGGTGCGTTGCAACATCCGCTTCACGGTCACGATGCAGACGGGCTACAAGCTGGTGGTGGGCGGTGGCAACGGGAATGCGAATCGTATGGCGATCGCGCAGATGGCGCCGTTGCGATTGAACGGCGCGTCATCCGGCGTCCTGATCGAGTCGAACATTGCGATCGACAACGGCACACCCACCGCTGGCGGCAGCGTGGCCAACGGGGGCACGATGACGTTCGCCGCGCTGACCGTCGATCGCGCCTCGAGCGCCGCGCCGCTCGAAAGCGCCTGCGCGACCACGGCCAAGAGCACATTTCAGGTGAGCTCTGTCGTGGATCTCGCCGCCGCTTCGAACTACGTCGTGCCCTGGCCGCCGGAGCCATACGCCGACCGTGAGACGGCGTCGATGAGCACCTATCGTCTCTTCTACAGTGTCGTTCCGTGCGCCACGCGATCGGTCAATCCCACGCGCGGCAACTGACGCTATCTCACTGCCGGAAGTCCGGGAATTCGGTGACAGTGCACTGATTCAACGTCCGGGATCTCGCCATTCGCAACCGCCCGGCGACGTGCGATCGCCCTGCGCGTCGCCGGGACGCGGCACGCCTCGGAACGCCGCCCGCCCGACGGCTGAGAATGTTTGCCGGACCCTGACGTCTGACGTTGGTGGATGTCTCCCATCTCCGCTACCACGTCATGACTCGATCCTTCCGTGCGCTGGCCTGTTCGGGGGCGACGCTCGTCGCCGCCATGCCCCTCCTCCTGAGGGCACAGCAGACCCTCCCGCCCCGGAACGGTGCAACCCAGACCCTCGCCGGCACCACGATCTCCGTGCTCGTCGCTGGCCGCTCGATGGACGATGCGTTCACGTTCACACTTGGCAGCCAGCAGGTGGTGTACGCCGCGGGGTCGTGGACGGGGCTGACTTACGAAAACCCGAAGTCGTTCGCGCAGCCCGTCCCGCGCGGGATGGCGTATTCCGTGACGCAGACCGCCGGCCCACGCACCTGCCGATTGTCCAACCAGACCGGGACCGCCACTGGCAGCTCGCTGGTCGTATTCGCCGACTGCAAGGACGTGCCCTCGACGTTTAGCGTGATCGTGCGCGCGTTTGGCACGGCCGACGGCGAAACTGTCCGCTTCGGCATGGATGGCGCCGATCCGATCGACGTGACCGCGCCAACTCGCCAGGGCGGGTTCACTCGCATGATCGACGCGGCCAGCACGGTGCGAGTCTGGCGCGCCGGCAGCCCGGCGGGGCGAACCTGTCCCATCACCGCTGCCGAGCCGTGGGCGGTGAAGTCGGTCGGTGACACGCTCGTCATCCGCGCCTACTCAGACATCTATGTCACAGCGAATTGCACCGCCGCCGCGCCACCGCCTGTGGTCGGAGCGGGCGCCGAACCCGGGCCTGGAACAGCGCCGACTGGCGGCCGTGGCTCAGGCACGCTGATCCCGCCGCGTACGCGACTCCCGGTCACCATCGGGCCGCGAGCGGGCGGCACCTCCCCGCTCGGCGGCATCCTGCGTGGACCAGTCGGTGCACGCGCGGCCTTGACGGTGAATGGCAGCGGCGTGCCGCTGACCGTCACGGTGCCAGTCTTCATCGGTGGAACTGATCGCTACAACGAGCAGAGCTTCACCTTTGCGCCTCCGCGAGCAAATGGCACGCCGTACACCGTCACCGCGACACCAGTCGGGAGCAACGTGACCTGTGTGGCATACCAAGGTGCGATCGGCATCATGCCGCAGGGACAGCCCGGTCTGCGCGTGGGCTGTGAGACGCGGTTCGAACACATCAGCACGAATTCAGCCGGCACCGTGCGTGCGACGTTCTACGAGAGCAAGGATGCGGTCGTCGGCGGGGCTGCTGATCCGGTAGGGAGCACGTTCGCCGGCTTCGGCGAGGGGCGATTCGTGGCGTTCATGTCGGGTGCGAGTGGGCTGGTCGATCGGCCGGTGAAGGCGCGGCAGGTCTACTGGCGCGACCGCCTCACCGGCAACACGCAGTTGCTCAGCGCCGCCGCCGATGGCACACCGGGTGACGCTGACAGCTTCGCTCCGTCGATTTCAGCTGACGGCCTGACAGTGGCCTTCGAGTCGCATGCCACCAACCTCGTGCCGGGTGACGGCAACAAGGTGCGTGATGTGTTCGTGTGGTCCGCCGCCAATGGCTTGCTCCCCACTTCAGTCACCCGAATCAGCATCGGCAGTGGCGGCGTCGAGGGGAACGCGGACTCGTACGAACCCACGGTATCGGGCGATGGTCGCGTGGTCGCGTTCACCAGCAGCGCGAGCAATCTCACGCCTGGCGTGGTTGGCGTCAGCACGCCGAACGTCTATCGGCGCGACCTGCAAGCCAAGCAGACGACACTCGTGACACGCGGTGTCAAAGGCAGCGCAGTGGGTGGCTCGAAGCCGTCCATCTCCGAGGACGGCGCGCGGATCGCATTCCAGAGTTTCTCCGCCGACCTCGTCACCGGTGACAGGAATGGCCTCTGGGACATCTTCGTCTTCGATCAGAGTACGGGCGGCCTCTCACGCGTCAGTCGGACCTCTGCGGGTGGAGAGCGTAACCAGGGCAACGAAAGTGCGAGCCGCGAAGTCGCGCCGGCGATCTCAGGCGATGGCAACGTCGTCGCGTTTGCCACCACGGCGACGAATCTCGTGCCGGGCGATGCAAATGGACTGCAGGATGTGTTCGTCGTGGACCTGCGCAGCGGGCGTGTGCAGCGGGCCAGTGTCACCTCGTCTGGCGCCGAGGCGAATGGTGATTCGCCGGTCGAGCAGGGTGGCCGACTCGCACTTTCTTCGAGCGGCGAGTGGGTGGCCTTCGCGTCCGCCGCGAAGAACCTCGGCGCACCTGAAGGCAACATCTTCATGCACAACAACATCACCGGGGAAACGCGTCCCGTGACGACGATGACCAACAACTCACCAAGCGGCGTGTCGATCTCGCGGACCGGTGCGTACGTGGCGTTCGGTTCGAACAATCAATACGACCCAGGCGCTCGTGCTTCGGGAATGTTCGTGGCCTTCACCGGACTTGCGAACGCATTCATGTGGATGCCCTACTGAAGCGATGACTGAACGGGGCACGCTACCAGTGCACCTCGCGGTTGCGGGTGCGTGCAACCCGCAGAAATACGCCAGATGTTGGAAGATCTTGTGGCACGCCCGAGGATGCGGGTCGATCACCATTTGCAGGAGTCAAGGCGTGAAGTTCAGTGCAGGCCTCGCAATGCTGCTGGTCCCAGCCGTCTGCTTCGCGCAGGCTGCCGCATCGGTGACGTCGGCATTACTCGGGACGGGATTGCCCGACGGCACGTCGGTGAGCGCGAACTTTCTCTACCGTGCAACAGCCCGCGAGTCTCTGAAGCTCGATGCGGTGCGTGAGGGAGTGAAGCTCGGTCCTCGTCTCGAGGTGTTTCGGCTCTCACTCAGCGCGCCACCCACGACGGAGATCATCGCGTCGGTGCAGCGCTCCGGCTGGACCGTCACGATGAGTGCGCGTGACTCGACGACAGGCATCGCCGACAAGGACGGAGCATCGTCCGTGCTGCTGTCGTTCGTGACGGGCAAGAAGGATCGCTGGCTCTACACTGCCGAGATCTCGCAGCGCTCGGTCACGGTCGCAGCAGCAGCGACTCCATCGGGGCCGGTGACGGCCGTTGCCGCGGTCGAGCCAGCGGCAGCGGGCGCGAACGTTCCTGCAACCCCGCCAGCGGTGGCGAGTACGCCTGCGCCTGTCACGGAGAACGCTGCCTCGGCGGAAACTGCGCCGGGCGCCTTTGCCTTCAGCACGACGAATTTCGACGACGGGTGGACGAGTGTCATCGGGGAGAGCTACACGAAGGTCACGAAGGGAGACCTGCGGGTGGTGCTGCACTACGCGCGCGAAGAAGAGAAGGCGTACATGTCCGTGCTTGCCGAGCAGACGACGCTGTTCTGGAATCTGCTGGTGGCGCCGCGGTACCGTGACCTGACGGACTTCGTTGTCGAGCGGAATAACCCTGGCGGCTACGAACCGATCAACTACGCGGCGGGAACGGCCACCGACATCGAGACCGGTCGCAGGATGTACGTCGTGCTGTTCAGTCACCCGAACAGGAACACACACTGGATGGAGTTCGCGACGCCAGACAAGGCGACGTTCGAGCGAGAGTTCGGGCCGTACCGGCAGAACGAGACGGCATGGGATCGATGGGTCGCGATGGCCGGACGCAACAGGTTCGCGGTGTCGCCGAGGGATTTCGTCGGTACGTGGAGCGACAATTTCGCTTCGGGCACGAGCATGGTGTATGCGGCGACGGGCCGTGCGGCAGGGATGATGTACGCCGGTGGCAACACCACCGTGTCGTTCACCGGCGCATCGTATCAGATGGATGTGGCCAGTGCGACTGGAATGGTCGGCAGCATCCGCAGCCAGAACGTGTCGTACCGGGGGAATTTCTCCGTGGTCGACAACTGGACGATCGCGTTCGGCAACAATTTTCAGGGGCGGACGCGTCGGTTTCACGCGTCGTTCGAAGGCATCCGCGGCGGGCGGGTGCTCAACCTGGTGCTGGACGAACCGGGTGCGGGGATCACGCTGCACATGGTTCGTGTGCGATAAGACGCGAGTCTCTCGCGTCACGATCTGTCAGTCTCAACGCTGTCCCAAATTCTTCGAGGAGTGACAAATGCAACGCTTCAGTCGCCTGTCCGCCGTCGTCTGCGCCGTCATGCTGACGAGTGCCTCGGTCTTCGCGCAGTCGGCGCCACCGGCACCGACTCCCAAGACGGCGCCCAAGACCATCACCCCGAATGCGCCGACCACCAAACCGCCGGTGAACACGCGCGCCACGACTGGCCCGGGCACGCAGACGGAGGACGACATCTATGTTGGCACGAAGCGCACGGTACAGGGCGTCAACACACCGACGACCTCCGGCAGGCCGCCGGTGAAATCAGGTGCCGGCGTCTCGCCGAATACCGGCGGCGGCACGGCGCGCGCAGGTGGTGACGATGATCTCGACGATCTCGAAGTCGAGCGACGGACGGTGCAGGGTGTCGAACGTCCGATCACGGGCAAGCCGTTGCCGAAGCCTAACGCCGGCACCTCGCCGAACACTGGTCGCACGTCGGGCAGCGCGCCGGCACCGGCCCCCGCGCCACGGAAGCCCTAATTCCGGTGACAGTGCACTCATTGCGTGTAAACCGGTGACAGTGCACAGAATTGGGTAGGTCGCGGGCGGCGAGTCGTCTTAGGATGGTGCCACGTGCTGCCGCAAGGCGGCGTTTCGTGCCCACACCATACGTCATATGGCTCGCCTTGCCCGCCTCGTCATCCCCGGTGTCGCCCATCACGTCACGCAACGTGGCAATGGGCGGCAGCAGGTGTTCTTCTCAGCGGGAGACTACGCGCTGTACCTGCGCCTCCTCTGCGAGGCGTGTTCCGAGGCGCGTGTGCGCTGCCTCGCGTATTGCCTCATGCCCAATCACGCGCACCTGATCCTCGTGCCTGCGTGCGAGGATGGGTTGCGGCGCACACTGTCCGCCGTGCATCGCACGTACGCCGGCTGCCTCAACAGCAGCCGAGGTGTCACGGGACACTTCTGGCAGGGGCGTTACGGGTCGGTACCGATGGATGATCCGCATCTCTACGAGGCGCTGCGGTACGTCCTGCTCAATCCCGTGCGCGCGAATCTCGTACGGACGGCATTGGCGTGGCGATGGTCGAGCGCCCGCGCCTATCTGGCGCACACAGGCGACGGCCTTACGGAGCCCGATCTGATGCGTGCGCGAATTGACGACATGCGGGCGTACCTGGGCGAGGCAGGCGATGAGGATCGCCTGCGACGGATCCGCGCCGGTGAAACGATCGGTCGGCCGGCGGGGTCGGCCGAGTTCGTGGCGCAGTTGGAGTCGCAGACGAGGCGTCGCTTGCGGCCCGGGAGGCCGGGGCGCAGGCCGCTTCGCGCGCCGGTCGGCGAATGAGTGCACTGTCACCGGGTTGTGTCACCGAATTACGCAATGAGTGCACTGTCACCGGATTTCAACGACAAGGCCTTCACATGAGTGACTAGGCAACTATATTTGGGTTGTCGGTTCGAAACGCGAATAGTCACACACTGGGGAGGACGAGCTGAGATGCCCGAGGATCTGACCGCGGTCGCGCAGAGGTGCCTCGATGCGGCCTACGGCGGCCCGATGACCTTTCCTGCGATCGTCGGCACGCTAATCAGCGCCGGCTTCGAGGGGTATGACGTGGACTATCGTCGCGGGACCGCCACGTACTTCAGTGCGAGCGGCGACAGCGTCCAACTGGCGATGCCGACACCGGCGAGACCGATCGCCGCCACCTTCGACGTCACTGCGATCCAGGAGGCGGTGCGTGAGGCGCAAACCAACGCACCCGGCTACTCCTATGCGGGATTCAACACGAAGGTGCGGGCGGCAGGGTGTGCGGGGTACATGGTCTCGTTCCTTGGGAAACGCGTCGTCTACTTTGGTCGGACTGCGGAAACACATGTCGAACATTTCCCGCAATAGCTCGGTGCTCGCGGCGGTTCGCGAGGCCGGCCCCATCCAGCGGACGCCGGACCGAAATGGGGTCAGCGCGCTCGAATCACATCTCGGCTACTGGCTGAGGGTCGTCTCGAACCATGCCTCGCACGCCTTCAAGACGAAGGTCGAGCAGCAGGGCGTGACGGTCGCGGAGTGGGTCGTGTTGCGCGCCTTGTTCGACGGCGATGGCATCAAGCCGAGTGAGCTGGCGGCAAGGCTTGGGCTGACGCGCGGCGCGATATCGAAGCTCATCGATCGCCTGTTCGCCAAGGAACTGGTGTCGGTCCGCAGTGATCCGGAGGACGGTCGCGCGCAGCTGATCGTGCTGCGGGCCTCGGGCAGACGTCTCGTACCGATACTCGCCGCGCTCGCCGACGACAACGATGACCAGGCATTCGGGCACCTCGATGCGGAGGCTCGAGCGCAGCTGCTCGCGACGCTCAAGGGTGTCGTTGCCCATGTCGGCATCCACGGGGTGGCTGTCGACTGATTCGGCTGACGGAGCGCGCGTGAATTCGGGTGCAGAGTGGCGGGGAGCGGCCAGCCGGCCGGGTACGCCTGAATCCACTCCGCGGCGCGGTGGATAGCCATTGTGTGCACTGTCACCGGATTGGGTCGGGGACGGTGCTCAGAGGCTATCTTTCGATCACGTCCACCGCCTCGGGAGGAACTCGCGCATGACAGATGCAAAGCCGCCACTGGAGTACCGCGTCTCCGCGCATCGTGACGATGCTCACGGCAGCACGGCATCCTGCAAGAATGCGACGCTGACACTCGACACCGACCTCGCTGGCCGGATGGATGCGTTCAATCCCGCCGAGTTGCTGCTCGCTGCGCTGGCGGCGTGCATGCTAAAGGGTATCGAGCGCATCGCGCCGATGCTGCACTTTGCGCTGCGAGGCGTCTCGGTCACAATCACTGCGGTACGTCAGGACGTTCCGCCTCGCCTCGAGTCGATCACTTATGAGCTGCGTGTCGACACCGACGAATCAGAGCAGCGGCTGGCCCTGCTGCACGCAAACGTTCAGAAGTACGGCACGGTCTTCAACACTGTCTCGCCGGGTACGGAGCTGCGCGGGACGCTGATCCGCGCTGAACCAGCCAGCACATAGACGTCTCGGCGCAGCAGCTTTGCATTGAGTGCACTGTCACCGGATTTCGGAAATGAGTGCACTGTCACCGGATTGATGGCGTCCCGCCGGTGGTAGCGCATGGCGGTGTGTTCCGATCAGCCTGAGTGCGCTGCGACGAAGGTGCTGTCGCCGGCGCCGCGCCGCTTTTGCTTCACCCAGGTGGCATAACTCCGCTTGAGCATCGAGCGTGGGACCGAGGCGCGGTCGCGCAAAAGGCCATCCACCACATGCCAGCCACCCCGCACCGTCCGCTGCTTGAGCGACTCGATCAGCTCCTCGGCTTCCCAGTCTGCAAGATCGGCGCAGGCGGCCGGCGAATAGCAGACCGAGGAAAACAGCGTCTCGGGATCGATCGCGTCGTAGGCGGGGAGGGCCGTCACGTATTCACCGCCGTCGACGCGGTGGGCGTCATCCAGCAGCCGCGCTCGACGCTCGTCGTCTGGTTCCACGACCAGCGTATGATGCCGATGTCCGCTCAGGGCCTGCCAGAGATCTGCGGAGCGTGGCTGCAGCAGCAGGACGACCGCACTCGATGCAACAGTGGGTAGTTCGAGAGCCAGTTGGTCGGCGCGGTCTGACCAGGGGCGGAGCACACCGCCCCCGCCTGACTGACGGCGTGTCCAGGCGCGGAAGGAGGGCAGGCGAAGGCGAGCGGCGACGATGTCGTCGACTTCGTATTTCAGCATCACATCGCCGAGCATGAGCTCGCCCCGCGCCTCCATGCTCTGGAGCGCGCTGTCGGCGAGGCGCATCAGTTGCTGATGCGGAATGATTTCCTTGTAAAAATCGATCTCGCGCGCGCGAAATTCATCGTAGCTGGTGCGCAGCGACATGCCGTCGTCACGCACAGCCGTCGTTGTGATGAAAGGCGTGACCTGAGGTGCCATGTCGGCGCGCAGGGATGCGATGTGGGCCAGGGACAACCGCCCGACGGTGCGGGCGAGCGTTCCTGGAAGAGCCACCCCTCGTTGGCGCGGGTCAAACAAAGGGGCCGGTGCCCCAAACATAAGGCACCGACCCCGCACGTTCAGCCTCGTAGCCGGTGCTTACATCCCAGCCATCTTCAGGTCGCCGCACGACACGATGGTACCCATCTCGGTCGGTGACAGGTGCACGTTCACGTGATACTCGCCGGTGGTCGGCGTCGCGACATTGAGCGTAGCACTGGAATTGGCCGCGCCATTGTCGTCAGCCTTCAGCGGTGTGTAGGCGTCAGCCGCTCCGACGATTGCCCCGCTGGCGGCGCATGTCCCGACATGCACGTGCCACGGGTGCGTCCCACCCTTCGGCGCGCCAGTGATGGACACCGCCGCCGTCGTAGTGCCGGAGGTCGCCCCTGCCGCGACTGACGCAGTGCCGCGCACATTCGTACCGCCTCGCGGCTCCAGCGTCGTCGTCCACTCCATCTTCGATGCGGCCGCCGATGGCTCAGCCGTGACCGGCGCCGCAGTCGCGGCAGAGTCGCTGGCCTTCTCCGCAGTCTTGCCAGCGCAGGCAGCGAGCGAGCCGACAGCCAAGATGAGTGCCGATGCCTGCAGTGTGCGCCATGAAGTCATGTGCATGAAACCTCCGTTGATCGTGATCCAGGCTGCCCGTCAGCGCGCGACACGGTGACGCAGCGACAGGGCAGCGATGAATCGTCAGTGCATGTTGCGTGCTCGCGGCACCTCGACAGTTGAAACATCCACGATATTTCATGAGCGCGTGACGGTACCTCGCTCGAGCCGCTCGAGCCGCTCGCTACCGATTGTCGTCGTCGTCGGCGTCGCCACTCGCACGCGCACGTCCAGAAGACGTCGTGGCGGCGTTGCCAGCCGCCACCGCCGCGCTGTCAGTGTAGGCGCTCGCCGCACCGTAGGTGTAAACCATCGCGCCGCCCGTATGCCCAACGCGGTACCCTGCCACGAGCAGTGCGGCTGATCCAGCAGTCGCCACCCACCTCGCCGTCGATCCAGCCCGTGATGCCAACAACCCGATGCCGGCGATGCCTAGCACGCCAGCCGACATCCAGAGGAAGAGTGAGGCAGCGTCCTCATGCGCATGGAATGCGGCGCGCGGAACCGTCGACTCGACCCGGTCTTCCTGATCTTCGCCGGTTTCCACGGAGACCCAACTGCTCAGCGTGAGCGCCGCAAACATCGCCACGGTAATGCTCCACGCACGAATCGGTCGCGCCCCCCTCCGAACCGCCACCAGTGCGGCCACGGCGAAGATCGGGACGAGGACTGCGAGGGCCATCGGGAGATGCACGATGGCAGGGTGCAGCGGCGTGGGCAGTAGTGCCGCAAATGAGCCGTTCATGAATGCCTCCAGGGGTGAAGTGCTCTCGGGACGCTCCCGAAGCACACCCACACCTTCGCATCCGCGGGGCTTACCGCCTATCCGACATCTGTCGTGGTTGCCGCTTTCTGCACGTATGTGAAGCCCCAGCGCCTGGTGCTGGGGTACCGCAGCGGTCGGAAGCGTGCACGTTTCACCCTCATGACACTCCCGCGTGAAGAGTTCGAGGACGACCTGTGGTTGCGGCGTGCGGTGCTCGCCGTCCTGGCGGCTGTCGTCGCGGCCGGTGCGTTCGACCTCTATCTGGATGCGCCGGACCAATGGCTCTCGGCCCATGTGCTGGTCGAGGTGGGGATCATGCTGGTCAGCGCCAGCGTCGGCTTCCTGCTCTGGCGCGCCTGGCGAACGACAGCCGAGGCGCTTCAGGCAACGAAACGCTCGCTATCCGCGGCCCAGGCCGATCAGATGGCATGGCAACGTCGGGCCGAACGGGCGCTCGCGGGCCTCGCCAGCGCGATCGACGAACAGTTCGACGACTGGGGGCTGACGCCCAGCGAGCGAGAAGTCGCGCTTCTGCTGCTCAAGGGCCACGGTCACAAGCAGATCGCCGCGCAGACGAATCGAAGCGAGAGCACCGTCCGACAGCACGCGGTGACGGTCTACGGCAAGTCCGGACAGCAGGGGAGGGCCGAGCTGGCCGCCTTTTTTCTTGGAGGTTTGATGCTGCCTCCCGCTCAAAGCGTCGACGAATAGGGGAGATCGGCCCGCCGGTCAGGACTCACAAGTGTTCTGATCGACTGAGTCGCGACGAATGTCGGATGGTGGCGTGGGTGTGGGGAGCCGAATGTGAGCCTGAGTACGGCCAGCACCTCCCAACATTCATCAGGAGCATTCGTCATGTCGGAGTCTCTGCACACCATGCGATCGCTGACGGCATTGCCCAGCGATGCCAGCGATACCAGCCATGCCGGCTGCCCGGCCGTTGTTGACCGTCGCCGCTTCGTGCGGGATGCAGCGACAGCGATCGGGGCCGCGCTGCTTGCCGGCGGCCTGATCTCGACGCGCGCATTCGCGTCGGGCGTTGGAGAGGTGACTGCCCTTGCCGTCGACAAGATCGAGCGGTCGTACGCCTTGCCGGCAGTCGACGGCGTCTGGGTGGACGTCGAGAACCGCGTCTGCCTGGTTCGGACCAGCCGCCAGCTGTTCGCCTTTTCGCTCGAGTGCCCCCACAAGGGGCGGCTGCTGGAGTGGACGCCAGCCGAGAATCGCTTCTACTGTCCCAAGCACAAGGTGCGCTTCATGACGGATGGGCGTCGCGCGAGCGGTCGGCGCACCCCCGACCTCGATCGTTTTGCACTTCGCCTGCAGCAGGACCGCGTGATCGTTGCCGTCGACCGGGTGCTGGCGGCCGATGTCGAACCGACGGAGTGGGCGGCGGCAGTGCTTCGTGTGTAGCCGCAAGGAGCTGCATGGGCGCCGGTGCCCAAACCGGTGACGCCCAAACCGGTGACAGTGCACACAATTCGAAAACGGGGAAACCGTGCACTGTCACCGGATTTCGAAACCGTGCACTGTCACCGGATTTCGAAACTGTGCACTGTCACCGGTTTTTGTCCGGTTAAACCGTGCACTGTCACCGGATTTCGAAATCGTGCACTGTCACCGGATTTCCGGATGTCGCGCCGACGACATGGGCGGCGGCGGCGCTATCGGCGCACCAGCACCACAAACGTGAACCGCTGCTCCGCGCCCCACGGTGTCGTGTGCACATCGGCAAACCCACGGGCGAGATCGAAGGCGGGCGCAAACTCGGCCGCGAGCGTCTCAGGGTCGTACCGGGCCACCTCGAGGCCACTGCAGCGCAGCGGTCCATCCAGCGCGAAGGTCCCGATGATCATCGTGCCGCCCGGGCGAATCGCCTCGGCGGCCGTCTGGACGTAGCGCTGCCGGTCCTCCGCTGCCGTCAGAAAGTGAAACACCGCGCGGTCATGCCAGACGTCGTAGAATGCGGCGGGGAGCTCGGCCTGAGTGATGTCGGCCTCGATCCAGGTCACGTCTGCCGCCCGAGCACCGAGTCGCAGCTGTGCACGCTCGAGCGCCGCAAGGGAGAGATCGAGGACCGTCACCCGTTGGTGGCCAAGCTGCAGCAAGGCGTCGACCAGGGAAGAGTCGCCGCCACCGATGTCGATGATCGCAGTGCTCGGTGTGGTCCCGGTTGCGGCAATCAGCTCGAGGGAGCGCGTCGGGACTGCCTGAAACCAGCTGACGTCTGACGATGCCTTGGTTTCGTACACCGTCTCCCAGTGCAACTTCCGGTTCATTGGCAGCCTCAGGTGGTATCGTCGGCGCGAAAGGTACAATTGATTGCAGGCCGTGAGGGCGACGACCGCGACCGAGTGGCGCGGATCGGCGCACCCGATACGGAAGAGTCTGTTGTAGGCGACCCGATGGCTCGCGCCGTCGACGTCGTGCCAGTTCGTGATGCCTCTGTCGCCGATTCTCCCCACCCGACTTGTCACATGCGACCCTCCTCCCGACGCGCGTCGATCCTCGTGGCCCTCACCTTCGTGGCCACGCCGCTCTTCGCGCACGACATGTTCCTGCGCCTCGAACAGTTCTTCGTGGCCCCGAACACGACAGTGAACGTGAAGCTGTTCAACGGCACCTTCATTCTCTCCGAGAACTCGATCACGCCTGATCGCCTCGCTGACATTGCAGTGGTGTCACCAGCGGGCCGTGCCAAGGTCGATGTGGCACAGTGGAATGCAGCGGGCGACACGAGCGTGTTCCCGCTGCGCACTGGCGCGGCTGGCACGTATGTCGTCGGGGTGTCGACCAAGCCGCGCGTGCTCGAGATGAGCGGCAAGGATTTCAATGCCTACCTGCGCTCGGATGGCATTCCGGACGAACTCGCCGCACGGCGCGCGCAGAATCGCCTCGAGGAACGGTCGAAGGAACGCTACCAGAAGCACGTGAAGGCGCTGGTGCAGGTCGGTGCAACGCCAAGCGCTGCCTTCAACACCGTCCTGGGCTATCCGGCCGAGTTGGTGCCGGTGGAAAATCCCTACGCCCTGAAGGTCGGCGCGACGCTGTCGGTGCGTGTGCTGGTGGATGGCAAGCCGGTTGCGAATCAGTTCGTGCAGTATGGCGGCTTGTCGTCGTCGAACGGCCGCGTGGCGCAGCGCAACATCCGCTCCGACGCCGCGGGCCTGATTCGCATTCCGCTCGATCGCACAGGGACGTACTTCATCAAGTTCATCTCGATGACGCGGATCGCGAACGATCCAGAAGCGAATCACGCGTCGAAGTGGGGCTCGCTCACGTTCGCGGTGAAGTGACGTGCGCCTTGTCCAACGGCTGGTGCTCGCGCTGGTCATGCTGGCGGGGCTTGCGCCACGCTTGATGGCGCATGGGGTCGCCGCCGGCGACAAGGGCTTCATTCAGCAGAGCAGCGGTGTGCTGCTGATCCCGTTCGCCTATCTCGGCGCCAAGCACATGGTCACGGGCTACGACCACCTGCTGTTCCTGCTTGGCGTGATCTTCTACCTGTACCGATTGAAGGACGTCGCGCTCTACGTGACGCTCTTCGCCATCGGTCATTCCACGACGCTGCTGCTTGGCGTATTGCTGCACGTCACGGTGAACGCGTACCTGGTCGATGCCGTCATCGGGCTGTCGGTGGTCTACAAGGCGCTCGAGAATCTCGGCGCGTTCAAGACCTGGTTCGGCGTCAGCCCTGACGCGCGAGCGGCAACGCTGATCTTCGGCTTCTTCCATGGCTTCGGCCTGGCCACCAAGATCCTCGACTTCAACATGGCCAAGGATGGACTCGTCCCGAACCTCGTCGCCTTCAACGTCGGCGTGGAGATCGGACAAGTGCTGGCGTTGAGCGCGATCCTGATCGCGATGAATCACTGGCGGCGCACCTCCAGCTTTCGCCCCCTCGCCTACGGCGCGAACGTCGCCATCATGACCGCTGGATTCGTGCTGGTCGGATTCCAGCTGGCGGGATACTTCATCATGCAACCGGCTACATGAGCGCTCCGATCTCACCGAACGAGACGCCCTCGGGCCGCTCGCTGCTTCGCTCGACACTGATCGCGCTGCTGGTGGCGATCGTGCTGCTGGTGACCTGTGTCTTGCCCGCTGAATACGGGAAGGACCTGACCGGCATCGGTCGGCTTCTTGGCCTGACACAGATGGGTGAGGTGAAGCTCGCCCTGGCCGAGGAGGCGGCGAGCAATGCGGCGGCCGAGGCCTCGGCTGACTCGGTGATTGCGGCGTCGGAAGCGAGTGCGCCCGCGAGCGACGCGGCGGCGACTTCGACGGCGACTGCAGCGGTGCGAACCGACACCACGCTGGTCACGCTGCGACCCACGAAAGGCGGCGAAGTCAAGCTCGTGATGGATGCCGGAACGCGCGTGAACTATCAGTGGACCGTGACTGGAGGCGCAGTGAACTTCGACATGCACGGCGATTCCACCAACGCCCCGAAGGACTGGTTCGTGAGCTACAAGAAGGGGCAGGCCGCAGCGGCGGATTCAGGTGAACTGGTTGCCGGATTCAAGGGAAATCACGGCTGGTTCTGGAGAAATCGCGGGAACCGCGACGTCCTCATTCGGCTCATCACGTCCGGTGCCTACCTGCGAGTGGAAGAGCACTTGTAGCGGGCGCAGAACGGCAATGGACAGGTTGCCGTTTTTCGCTCGCGGCACTCAGGGTCTCGCCCTGCCGAGCCGCAGCCCGCGTGCCTGTGCAATGCCAACGCTCACGCCCCAGCGCTGATCGGCCACCAACCCTCTCGCGACGTCGAAGCGTAGCGTCGTCCACTTGGCGCCAGCGAGACCGACGAGCAACCCAGCGCCCGCATCGACGTAAAGCGGGTTGCGTTCCGCGCCGCTGACCGCCGTCCGCACCTGGGCGCCATCCACGAACACCCCCGCGCCCAGTGCGATCCGACCGAGGGTCGCCAGCTGTCGATCGGCCGCGATGCCTCCGTGCACGATCGCGCGACCGATACGCGCCGACGGCAAGCGGTTGTCGACGATGATGGGATGGGCGCGGAGAGGAATGTCACGCGAAAAATTGCCGCCCGCGATCGGTGACACGCCGAGTGGAGTGTTCGCGCTCGTCACATCGGCGCCGAGTCGCATCGACCAATCGTTCGACCAACGGTCAGGTGGCATCGTCCAGACGAGCCGCGAGGTCAGTCGATCGTACGCCTTCGCAGCACTGATCGGGAACGCATGCTCCACCTCGCCGAGTAGCAGGACCTGATCGTTGGCCGTATGCCACGCGCCACTGGTCGAAATCGCCGCGAAATTGCCCACGTCGGTCCAACGCTCGAAGCGCGCGCCGAGGAGCTGCTCGTAATTCGGACGCAACCAGCCGGCGAGCGACGCTGACGACGAACTGCGCTGCTCCTGGGCCGTGCTACCGGAGAAGCGATACATGTCCCAACTCCGTTCGAAACGCACAATCGCCGGGATGCCTATCCGCGTCGGGATCGCGACGCGAAGCGCAACGCGTGGCTCTGCAGGCTGCCACCGCCATTGCACTGCCCACACCTCTCCCCGCCCGAGTGGTGTGCTTGCCGACAGCGTCACGCTCTGACGCACGGCGGCACGGATCGCACTGATCACCAGCACGGGACCGAGCGGCTCGGTCAGCGGTCGCTCCGTCACCACGCCACGGACTTCGACGACACCGCCTGTCACAGCGGCGTATGTCACCTTCGTCGTTGTGAGTGCCGGGATATCCGACAGCCGACGTTGCGCCAACTTCAGGCGCGATGGCGTCAGGACTTCACCCGGCTGCACGTCGATGCCATCGGCCAAGGCGCGGAATCGTATGTGGTGGCTACCGTCGATACGCAGCAGGTCGACGGTGGGCCGGCCGATGGTATTCCATGCCAGCAATGCGCCCGCCGCGTCGCCAACCAGATACCGACTGCTGGCGAGCAGTTGCCAGCCCAGCGTGTCGGCTGGTGCACGACGGGAGTATTCGTCTGGCCAACACAACGGCTTCCGGGCGACGCCCCTGACGGAATCGCACGCCCGCCAGCTCGCGCAACACCAGCGGCTCCGATGGACACGCGAGTGCCGCACCAGCGAGCAACTGCTCGGCCTGGTCGAGGCGATTGGCGGCTGCGGCATCGGCTGCCTGATCGAGCCAGGGACGGCAGGGCAGAGAATCGATCGAGGCCGTGACCGCCTGTGTCGACGGGGCGGAAGGAGCCGGTGCAGTGAGATCTGCCGCCGCAACCGCAGCGGGGCGCACGATCATCGCCCACTCGTTTGCGCCAGCCCAGCGGCGCAGAAACTCAGCCAAGCGCACCGTGACTGCCGGTGCGACAGCAGGGTCGTGGTACGTGACCTCCGCGGCGGACCAGCCGATGATCACCACGTAGTGATAGCGGTTCGCGGACACCTTGATGAGCGCGATGACTGGCATGCTGTCAGTGATCGACTGCTGCACTGCGGCCGCGGTGGATCGCTGCGCCTGCGCGTCCCAGCCGCGGCTGCGCATCACCGCGATCATGTCGGTGGTGAGAATGCCGCCATCTGCTGGCCGCACCAGGTGCTGGAATTCTTCGGCATACACGCCGCGACGGCCCCACCATCGCTCGATCATCGCGATGGCGGCGCCGCCACAGAGTAATTCTGACTGTGACACGTACGGGACCTGCAGGACGAGCGGTTCATCAGGACGCACGCCTGCCGCGGGGGCAGCCGGCATCCTCAACGTGGCACACGACGCAGTGAACATCGCCAGCAGGAGCACCAGCCAGCGGCCAGTGCGCATCGTCACGAGCAAACCGCGCTATTAGCGGGTGAGCAGAATCAGGATCAACAAGCCAATGATGATTGCCGTGGTGCTGATGACCACGGTCGAATCGCCACCGGCCAGGATCTGGTCCGCAACCTTCTGGGCGGAGGCGTCATCCAGCGCAGCGATGCGCGTCGCGACAGCTTCCGGGCTCAGGCCCATGCCAGCGGCGACGGACAGGGCGTTGCTCGACGTGAGGGCCGAGGTGACGACCTTGCGGCTGGTCTCCGGGCGCGAGGCCACGGCGACTTCGAGGGCGCTGGCGTCAACGGTGCTGCGCTTCTGGGCTGAGAGCGGTGCCGCGATGCTGATGGTCGCGATGGCGGCGAGCAGGGCTACTGACAAATGCTTTGACACGAGAACTCCCCTTTCTAAGTGATTGAAACGCAAAATGGCGCGGGCGGCCCGGAGGGGGCTGCTCGCGCCATCATCTTCTGAGCCAACTTCGCTCAATCGATCAGGCAAGCGCTGCGTTCGCGCATGTGGTCAACATCTGGATGCTACGACCGTGCTCTAACGAACGCAAGCGCTGTACCACATCCGTGTTCCACGGGTCCTGCTGGGAACCTCGTCGGCCCATCATTCCGGGCACCGCGTGTTTCAAGTTGACTCAGGCTTGCCTCCGCGCCCACGAACGACATCGAGCCCTGCCGCGTTGAACGGCAGAGTCCCGCACAAGTCCAGCCCGAGGAAATCCAACACACGTGGACTCGGTCGTCGAATTTCTCCTCAAGTATCGGCCAGCCGCTTTTGCCAAGGGTGCACTCGCCTACGACCCGGTCGTCCCGGTCTGGGCTGTGCTGCTGGTGGCGTCGTTGGCGTTCGCCTTGGCGATCTGGGGCCTGATGCGACCGGGACGACCGCTTTCCGGAGCTGCCCGCTTCGCCCTCGGTACCCTGCGGCTCGGCAGCGTCGCCCTGCTCGCGTGGTGTCTCTGTCGACCCGTGCTCGTGGTCGCCGAGTCACTCGCCCAGCGCAACGTGGTGGCCGTGCTCGTGGATGACTCCCGATCCATGCGAGTCGCTGACGTCGACGGCCAGCCGCGCGCGCAGACGGCCAGAGCGCTGGCCGGTGGGCCCGACAGTGCGCTGCTCCGCGCGCTGGCCGAGCGCTACCAGGTTCGTGTGTATCGCACCAGCGCGTCGGGGCGTGTGCCAGGTGTCGCCGCACTGAACTTCGATGGCGCACGGACACGATTGCTCGGCGCCATCACGCGGGTCGAAGACGAACTCGCCAGCACTCCGCTGAGTGGTGTGGTGGTACTCACCGATGGCGCAGAGAATGGCAGCGCTGGCGAGAACGCCGCCTCCATCGCCGATCAGGTGGCCACACTGCGCGCGCGTGGCGTGCCGGTGTATCCCGTTGGAATCGGCAGCACGAGATTCTCGAAGGACATCGAGATCGCCTCGCTTGGTGGCCCGCGAACGGCGCTGCGCAACGCCACGGTACTGCTCGACGTGGTCGTGACCCACCGAGGCTTCGATGGCGCCTCACTGCCACTCGTCGTCGAAGACTCCGGCCGAATTGTCGCCACGGCTACCGTCACGTTGTCACGCGACGCGGAGTCCACTCCGGTCAGGCTCCGCATTCCGACGCCTGAGCCAGGCGCACGATTGCTCACGGTGCGCGTGCCAGTGCAGAACGGTGAATTGATTGCTGAAAACAACGTGCGACGTGCACTGCTCACCGTGCGTGACCGGCGCGAGAAGGTGCTCTATGTGGAAGGTGAGCCCCGTCCCGAGGTGAAGTTCGCGCGGCGTGCCGTTGCCGGCGACGAGCAGTTGCAACTGGTGACACTACTGCGCTCGGCGAAGGACAAGTATCTCCGCCTCGGCGTCGATGACTCGCTCGAACTCGTCAACGGCTTCCCGACCTCGCGCGCGCAATTGTTTGGATATCGCGCGATCGTGCTCGGATCGATCGAGGCGTCGTTCTTCACGGGCGACCAGCTGCGGATGATGAGCGACTTCGTATCCGAGCGGGGTGGTGGCTTGCTTTTGCTCGGTGGTCGCGAGTCTTTCGCCGAAGGGGGCTATGTCGGCACCCCGCTGTCGGACCTGATGCCCGTCGACATGGAAGTCAGTACGCGCAGTGAGGAGGAACGGCTGGTGGAGGTGACGGCGGTGCCGACGGTGGACGGGATGCGACATCCGGCGCTGCAGGTGGCCGCCACCGATTCCCTGGTGGCGTTGCGATGGAAGACTTTGCCGGCACTGACGTCGGTGAATCTGTTGACGCGCGCCAAGCCGGGTGCGACGGTACTCCTGCAGGGCCGCTCTGGCGACCGCGGCCTGACTCGTCCATTGCTCGCCGCGCAGCGATATGGGCGTGGCCGGGTATTGGCATTTGGTGCGCAGGATGATTGGCTCTGGCAGATGCACGCCGACATTGCCGTGGATGACTCCACACACGAGCGACTCTGGCGGCA
The DNA here is from genome assembly GCA_963740355.1 of uncultured Gemmatimonadaceae bacterium. Taxonomy (GTDB): domain Bacteria; phylum Gemmatimonadota; class Gemmatimonadetes; order Gemmatimonadales; family Gemmatimonadaceae; genus JACMLX01. The sequence continues at coordinate 361,226 of CAVUDW010000003.1, read as the reverse complement.
GATGCTTCGCTGGCTGGTGAACGATGTTCCCGATCGGGTGGAGGCAGTGGCCGATGAGGAAACCGGATCGGGCGACGCAGTGCCGTTGCGCGCGATCGTGCGCGACAGTGGCTACCTCCGCCGCAACGGAGCGTCGGTGACGGCGACCGTCACTGGCCCTGGCGGCGCAGTGCAGGAGATTCCGTTCGACTGGGCCATCGATCGCGATGGCGAATACTCCGGCTCTTTCGTGCCCGCTGCCGACGGCGTTCATGCAGTGCGCGTGCGGGCCATCGCTGGCGCGGACACGACACTTGCGCCGTTGACATACCTGCGTGTGGCGGAGCCGACGGAGGAATACTTCGGTGCCGAACGCCGTGATGGACTACTCGATCAGCTTGCCCGCGAGACGGGTGGCAAGATGTACACGCCGGAGCGCGCGACCGATGTTGCACGCGACCTGACCTACAGCCCCAGTGGCGCGACGTCGGTACGTCGACTCGACCTGTGGGATGCGCCGCTGGTGCTGATCCTGTTGTTGCTGCTGCTGGCTGGCGAATGGGTGCTTCGTCGTCGTCGGGGGCTGACGTGAGAGCTGTCCTTCGGACTGCGGCGTCTGCGCTGCTGCTGCTGCTGCCGCTCGTTGGGGCATCGGTCCTCCGCGCGCAGGACGCTGCGTCGACACACCTGGTGGTGATCTCCGGCGTGAGTGGCGAGCCGCGCATCGGCACTGAGTGGCATGGCATGGCGATGGCGCTGTCCTCCGCGGCGACGCAGCGATTCGGAATTCCTGCGGCGAACGTGATCGTACTGGCAGAGGATTCCACCCGTGGGAGCGGTCGCGTGAACGGTCGGTCGAGCAAGGTCACGATCGAGCGCGTGCTGGGCGGCTTGGCTCGGTCGCTCGGCGCCACCGATCGACTGGTGGTGATCGTGATGGCGCATGGCTCGTCGCTGGTGGGTGAGACGCGCGTGAACCTGCCTGGCCCGGACATGACGCCGGCCGATTTTGCGCGGGTTCTGACGCCGGCGACACTGCCGGCGATCGCATTCATCCACACCGGCAGCGCCAGCGGCGAATTCGCGGACGCTTTGGCCGGGCCGCGTCGCATCGTGATCACGGCCACGAAGAGCGCGCGAGAGCAGAACGAAACGATTTTTCCCGGACCATTCGTTCGGGCGCTGACGACCGATGTCGGCGATACCGACAAGGATGGACGCGTTTCACTGCTCGAAGCATTCACGTATGCGCAGCATGAGGTCGAGCAGGTCTTCACGAAAGGTGGACTGCTGGCGACGGAACACGCGGTGCTGGACGATGGGGCCGACGGTGGCCGTGCCCGCACGTTCTACTTCACCGCGACCCGCGGTGGCGGCACCTCCGCATCCGACCCTGCCACGACCGCGGCGCTCACGGCTCGCGCTGAAGTGCAGGCGCGCATCGATGCGCTGCGCGCGCGTCGGAGCACCATGACCGAGGATGCGTACCTGCAAGCGCTCGAGCCGTTGATCGTCGAGTTGGCGGAACGGACACGGGCGTTGCGCACCGCAGCACCGGCGGCCAGGCCATGAAGGTCCGCGCGAACTCCCGACTGATTTTCGCCGCGCTGATTGCGATCAGCGCCAGCCCGACCGCGCTCCTGCAGGCGCAAGCGGTGCGCACGGTTGCTCCTGTCTCACCGAGTGCGCTGTATCAGCGTGGCCAGTACGAGCAGGCGATTGCCGCGGCAGAGCGGGGAATGACGAGTGCCGCCACTGCGCCAGCGAGTGCGAGTGTGCTGGTGCGCGCGCTGGCTGACGTTGGTCGCCCTGCCGAGGGCATTCAGCGGGCCGGTGTCTGGCGCACCAATCCGTTGGTGGCGCCAGCGATCGCCGCGGCGATGGAGCAGCTGGGCAGGCTGGACGAGGCGGATTCCGCATGGACGCTCGTGCTGCGCGGTCCTGACTCGCTGCGCGCCCGCGTCGAACGGCTGCGATTGGCTCGGGAGCGTTCGGGGGCCGACAGCGTCGCCAGTCGATTGAATCGTCTGGTGGCGACGGTCGAATCACGCGGCGGGGCGCGCACTGCGAGTGAGTACCATGCGATGGCGATCGCATCGCGACTGCTCGGTCGCGCTGAGCCGCAGCGCTTCAAGGACGCCCTTCGCTTCTACGACCGCGCCCTCGCTCTCGAACCAGCGCGGCTGGCTGCGCGAGTCGAACTGGGTGAGATGTTCCTGGAGAAGTTCAACTTCGCTGACGCACGCTCGACCCTGCAGCAAGTGCTCGCGGTCAATCCGCGCCACCCGCGGGCACTTGCTGCGTTGGTGCGACTCTACGCGCTGGATGGTCGCGGCACCGCGAAGGATCCACTGCCACAGCTGCTGGCGGTCGATCCACTGGGTGCCGAAGGCCACGCCCTCGCAGCGAAACGGCTGATCGATGCCGAGTCGTATGAGGCGGCCGAAGCTGAGGCTCGGCGCGGGCTGGTGGTCGATAGCACCGCACCGGGACCTTGGGTCGCCATCGCGGCCGCCCGATGGCTGGCCAGTGATACCGTGGGACATCGCGCTGCACTGGGCCGCGCGCATCGACGCCTGCCCGGATCGGCGTTCGCGGAAGTGGAACTGGCGGATGTGTCGGCGCGCAATCGCTTGTACGCGGACGCCGTCACCTTCGCGCGCGCCGGTGTGGCGCGCGACCCACGAGACTCGCGTGCGCAGGCATTGCTCGGCATCAACCTGCTGCGCATCGGGCAGGTGGACGCCGGTCGCGCCACGCTGCAGCGCGCGTTCGAGCTGGACCCCTTCGACGTCTGGGTGAAGAACACGCTCGACCTGCTCGATTCGTACGGCAAGGCACGCACGGTCGCGACTCCGCATTTCGATCTCGTGATCGAACCCAACGACGCCGACATCATCTCCCTCTACGCCGCACCGTTGGCAGAAGAGGCCTACACCGCATTGACGACACGGTACGGCTTCAAGCCGAACGGGAGAGTCCGCGTCGAATTTTTCCGCAGCCACGCCGATTTCAGTGTCCGCGCGGTTGGCCTGGCAGGGCTTGGTGCATTGGGTGTCGCCTTCGGCAACGTGCTGGTGGTGGATGAGCCGCCGGCCCGGGGGCGCGGTGAATTCAACTGGGGCTCGGTGCTTTGGCACGAGTTCGCGCACACCATCACCCTCGGCATGACGGACAATCGTGTGCCCCGGTGGGTGTCGGAAGGGCTGTCGGTGCATGAGGAGCGACGGGCCCGAGCCGAGTGGGGCGGCGGTGTCACGCCAATGCTGATTGCCGCCTACAGTGCCGGGCGCCTGCAGCCGGTGAGCCGGCTCAACGATGGCTTCGTGCATCCGCGGTATGAGCAGGAAGTTTTCCTGTCGTACGCGTTGGCCGCCTACGTGTTCGAGATGCTCGAGGAGCGGAAGGGGATGGCGGGAATCCGGACCCTGCTTGCTGGCTATCGCACCGGTGCGAAAACGCCCGCGCTGATGCAGCAGGTTTTCGGTGTCGATTCAACAGCGCTGGATGCCGCCTTCGATACGTGGTTCCGCGCGAAGTTCGCGCGCGAGTTTGCGGCGGTGCGTGGTGTGGTGCGGCCCGGACCGGATGGGGAACCACTGACTGAACTGGCCGGGCCACTGCGCGACGCGCTCACGGCGGCGGCCGATGCGGCTGACAGGAAGTCGTGGCCGCAAGTCGTGCAGGCGGCGCAGCGGGCGGTGCTGCTGTTCCCGTCGTACGTGGAGCCAGGCAGCGGCTACCACTTCCTCGTGGCTGCGTACACGGCGCTCGCCGATACGGCGAAAGTCCGGACGGCGCTGGCGGCGATCGCGGCCCAGAACGGCGATGCAGTTGACGAGAACATTACGCTGGCCGGCCTGCTGGAGTCCGGGCACGATTCGACCGCCGCCATCGCCGCACTTAACCGCGCCGCGCTGGTCGATCCGTTCGATGCCAAGGTGCAGGTGCGACTGGGCGACCTGGCTTTCGCGCGTGGAGACTGGAGCAGTGCGATCCGCGCGCGTCGTGCGGTAGTTGCGCTGGGACCATCTGATCGTGCCGATGCGTTCTACCGCCTGGCCCTCGCGCTGAACGGAGCGGGTGACAAGGTTGCGGCTCGAAGGGAAGTGTTGCGCGCGCTGGACCTGGCTCCCGGTTTCGAGGCCGCCCAGGATTTGTTGCTCACCATCCGCTCATCCGGGAAGACCCCATGACCCGACGCAATCGCTGGTGGCTCGTTGCGCTCTTCACGCTGCCGCTACTTGCATTGCCGGCGCAGCGCTTCCGCCGCGCGTCGCCCGGCGAGACACCGAATCCGAATGTGCGCTACGACGGTCGCTTCACCTTCGTGCGCGTGAAATTCGAGCCGCTGGGTGGGGGACGTGACCTGAAGTGGGATCACGACTACCCGACGTCGGAAACACACTTCATGAAGATCCTCGATGAAGTGTCGACCATGAAGCCGCGACTCGACGGCTCGAACATCCTCTCGTTCGCCGACAAGGACATCTATCGCTACCCGGTGGCTTACGTGTCCGAGCCGGGTTTCTGGACCATGAGCCCAGAGGAGCTCGCGGGCGTGCAGGCATACGTGAACAAGGGTGGCTTCATCATCTTCGATGATTTCGCCGGTCGGCACTGGTTGAATTTCGAGGAGAAGTGGCGGACGGCATTCCCGACGCTGGTGCCGGTGAAGCTGGATGCGTCGAATCCGATCTTCGATTCGTTCTTCCGCATCGAGAACCTCGAGATGTCACATCCGAACTTCGGTGTGAAATCGGAGTTCTGGGGCGCTTACGAGGACAACGACTCGTCGAAACGCCTGGTCATGATCGCCAACTTCAACAACGACATCGGCGACTACATGGAATTCTCCGATCAGGGCCTGCTCCCGATCGCGCTCACGAACGAAGCGTACAAGCTTGCGGTGAACTACGTCGTCTACGCACTCACTCACTGAAAATGCCTGCTGACAACACTCCCAGTCCCCTCGCTGCCGTGGATGACGTTGCGCTGGCCGATCGCCTTCGGGACGGCCGCACCGCGATTCTCGCCGAGCTGCGCAAGTTGATCGTGGGCCAGGAAGCGGTGGTCGAGCAGGCGCTGATTGCGCTGTTCGCCGGCGGCAACTGCCTCATCGTCGGGGTGCCGGGGCTCGCGAAGACACTGCTCGTTCACGCGATGGCGCAGGTGCTCGACCTGAAGTTTGCGCGCGTACAGTTCACGCCGGACCTGATGCCGAGTGACATCACAGGGACGGACATCATCCAGGAGGACGCCGAGACGGGGCGGCGGCGGATGGCGTTCGTGCCCGGTCCGTTGTTCACGAACATCCTGCTCGCCGATGAAGTGAATCGCACGCCGCCCAAGACACAGGCCGCGCTGCTGGAAGCGATGCAGGAGCGGCGCGTGACGGTGCAGGGGCGGACCTACCCGCTGGAGGCGCCGTTCTTCGTGTTCGCCACGCAGAATCCGATCGAGCTCGAAGGCACGTATCCGCTCCCCGAGGCGCAGCTCGATCGATTCATGTTCCAGGTGGTGGTGGGATACCTCACCGAAGATGAGGAACTGCAGGTGGTGCAGCAGACGACGGCGATTCAGCGCCACGAGTTCCGGCGCGTCATGACAGCGGCCGAGATCGTGGCCTACCAACAGCTGGTGCGGCGTGTTCCCGTGTCTGACGCGGTGGCGCGGTATGCCGTGCATCTGGTGCGGGCCTCGCGGCCGGACTCGCCGATGGCCCCACCGCAGGTGAAGGAGTGGGTGAGCTATGGCGCCTCGGTGCGCGCCGCACAGTACCTGGTGCTCGGCGGCAAGGCGCGTGCACTGCTGCACGGCCGCTACCACGTCAGCTTCGAGGACATCGCTGCACTCGCGGCACCGGTACTGCGTCATCGCGTATTGCTCAACTTCCACGCGCAGGCCGAGAAGGTCACCACCGATCAGTTGGTGGAGATCCTGTTGAAGGCCGTGCCTCGCCCAACGGCTGGATTGGCGTGATGCATGTCGGTCAGCGTCGGAGCGGGCGTGGCTGAGCGCCTCGTCATGGACCCTGCAGCCCTCGCGCGCATCGGCAACCTCGAGCTGGTGGCGCGCTGGGTGGTGGAAGGGTTCATCTCCGGACTGCACCGATCGCCGCATCTCGGATTCTCGACCGACTTCGCCGAGCATCGGCCCTACGTGCCCGGCGACGACATCCGACATGTCGACTGGCGGGTCTACGCGCGGACCGAGCGCACCTATCTCAAGACATACGAAGCGGATACGAACACCAATTTCACGGTGTTGCTCGATGTGTCGGCATCAATGGGATACGCGCACGGCGGTATCACCAAGCTGGCTTACGCCAAGTTGGTGGCTGCGACGCTGTCGTGGTTCTCGCGCCGGCAGCGTGATCGGGTCGGGCTGGTGACCTTTGCTGACGACGTTCGCGAGATCGTGCCGCCGTCGGCGCGACACCTGCCCAACGTGTTGCACGCATTGGAGCGCGCGACAGCGGCGGGTACCGGATCGCTGGCGCGGCCGCTGTCGAAGGTGGCGCAATCACAGCGCCGTCGTGGAATCTTCGTGCTGATCTCCGATCTCTATGAACCTGCCGCCGACGTGCTGCGAGCGCTCGGACCGCTGACCGGGGCTGGGCACGACGTGATCGTTTTTCAGTTGCTCGACGCTGCGGAACGCACCTTCCCGTTCAGTGACGCGACCACCTTTCGCGATCTCGAAAGCGGCGAACGGCTGCCGGTGAGTCCCGGCCGGATGCGGGAACGCTACGTGGCTGCGATGGAATCCCATCTCAAGCTGATGCGATCGAAGCTGGGTGGTGGGCGCGTGGACTACAGCCTCGTCGACACCTCGCAACCGCTGGACCGCGTGTTGTTCGATGTCCTGCTTCGGCGCGAGTTCCTGCGCACGGCCGTCTGATGCCGCTGCTTGCACCGCTTTTCCTGCTTGGCCTGGCCGCGATCGCGATCCCGCTACTGGTGCACCTCGTCCAGAAGGAGAAACGCGACCCGGTGGCGTTCCCATCGCTCATGTTTCTCGAGCGTACACCGTCGCCGTTCACCTCGCGCCGGCACCTTCGCGACCCGTGGCTGCTTCTGTTGCGCGCCCTGGCGATCGTTGCACTCGTGCTGGCGTTTGCGCGACCGGTGCTGGGCCCGCGACCCGTGGTGGGTGGCGTCGATCAGCGTCGACGGGAAGTGGTCGTCCTGCTCGATCGTTCGTTCTCGATGCGCGTCGGTCAACGCTGGACGAAGGCGCGCGCTGCAGTGGACAGCGTCATACGCACGCTGGCGCCCGGCGATCGGATGACGCTCGTGCCGTTCGATCGGCGTGCAAGTGCTGTCACTGCCGCCACCGGCGATGTGGCGCAGCTTCGCACCGGCCTCGATTCACTGAAGCCGAGCGACGAGTCCACGCGGCTCGCGCCAGCGATTGCCGTGGCGCAGCAGCGCCTCGCCGCCAGTGATGCACCTCGCAGGGCGTTGGTGGTGGTCTCCGATTTTCAGCGCACCGCATGGGATATCACTGAGGAATCGCGCCTGCCGCCTGGCACCGAACTCACGCCCCTCGATGTCAGTGGTGGCACGCCGGTTTCGGATCGCGCGGTGAGGTCGGTGGATGTGCGACGCGACCGACGCACGGTGGGCGGGCCCGCACAAGTGATCGTGAGCGCGCGGATCGCCAACCTTGGTCCTGCGGCGCGCGGGGTTTCAGTCCAGCTGGAAGTCGGTGGGCGCGTGATCGAGCAGCGTGCCGTCGACCTGCCGCGCGACGGTGGCGCGTCAGTCAGCTTTGCGCCGGTGCCGATGCAGCCGGCGGCCGTGCCCGCGCGAGTGGTGCTGGCCGCGGATTCGATCCCCGGAGACGACGCATTTCATTTCCTGATGGCGCAGGCGCCGGTGCTGCCTGTGCTGGTGATCGAGGGGCGTTCGACGCCGTTCCTGACGCGTGCGCTGGCGATCGGAGATGCACCGAGCTTCGAGATCACGAGCCGCGCGCCGGGTCGCGCCACGGCCGCCGACCTCCCTGGCCGGCGACTCGTGATTCTGGCCGATGGGGCCTTTCCATCAGGCATCGGTGCAGCGCCGCTGGCGCAATTCGTGGAAAACGGTGGCGGATTGATCGTGGCACTCGGCGAGCAGGCGAATGCTCGCGTGTGGACTGGCGCGGCCCGCGCACTAATTCCCGGCGCGATCCGGCCGGCGACGGATCGGCTTGGGGGGAGCGGCGCCGTGCTTGGCGTCGTCGATGGCCGGCACCCCGCGTTGGCGTTGCTGTCCGGCCCGCGTGCGGGCGATCTCGCCGCGGCGCGTTTCTACAAGTACCGCGCGGTGGATACGACATCCGGCGTGTTGGCGCGCTTCGACGATGGGACGCCTGCGCTCACCGAGCATGCCGTGGGTCGCGGCCGTGTGCTGACCTTCGGATCGAGCCTCGATGGTACGTGGAATGACCTGCCACGTCAGGCCGCCTTTCTTCCCTTGGTTCAGCAGCTGGCCCGATACGCCGCAAGCTGGCGCGATGCGCCGCGTGCGCTCGAGATTGGCGCGAGTGTGCGGCCGGTCGACCTGTCGACGGTGGTGTTGCCATCGGACGGTCGGTGGATCGCGACCGCACCGTCGGGTGCACGCACGACCGTCGGTGGTGCCGACGCGCCCGCGGCTCTCGAGCTCACGGAGGCTGGTGTGTTCGAACTCCGGCCAGGTGGCTCGCCTGGTGCGCGCCCGCTGCTCGTGGCGGCCAACGTCGCGCCGGCCGAGCTCGATTTCGCATCCTTCGACGTCGTGCGACTCACGACGGCGCTGACGAGCACCACCAGCACATCACCAACCAACGGCGCGACGCCGGAGTCGGAGACCCTGGCGGATCGCGAATCGCGGCAGTCGACCTGGTGGTACCTGCTGATCGCCGCAGGCCTGCTGCTGATTGCGGAAAGCATCGTGGCGCGCCGGGCGGCAACGCAGACGCCTGCCCTCGAGTAGCATATGCATCATCCCCGCATGGACGCCAACCGGATGCGACTACCATGACCGCACCGAGATTGCACGCCGCCGCATCGCTGTCATCACTGCTGCAACGGGCTCGTCGCCGCTGGCGTCTCCGTCATCTCGCCGTAGGCGCGGCCATCACGACCTGCGCCGTCGTCCTCGTGCTTGCCGCTGGCTCGCTTGCGCTCGAAGCGACGCGCTTCGCACCGGATGCGATCACCGTCACACGTGCCGTCCTTGCGATCGTGACAGCGGTTGTGGTTGGACGCTGGATCGCCTGGCCGTTGATGCGCCGCCTGCCCGATGATCGCCTTGCGCTCTATCTCGAGGAACGTGTGCCGCAACTGGGTGGCGCGGTGCACTCCGCCGTCACGTTGCGGCCGCACGCGGAGACTGGTCATTCGGTGATGCTCGAGCGCGGACTCGTGGCCGATGCCACCCGTCGCCTCGGCAGTTCGCCCACCGTCCCGCTGCTCGAGCGCCCGACGACGATTCGCGCGTTGTCGATTGCGTTCGGAGCCGTCGCGCTGGCCGCTCTCGCGTTTCAGTTCGGGCCGGCATTCCTGCGCACCGGTGCGCGCCATCTGCTGTCGCCGTGGAAGGATGCCACTGCATCGCCAGTGTACTCGATTGCGCTCGAACCAAAGTCGCTGGTCGTCCCGCGTGGCAGTGATGTGCAGCTCTCCGCCGCACTCGGTGGGTTCGAGAGTGAGGCGGTCGACATGATGGTGCGGCGTGGCACGAGTGCAGAGTGGGAGCGAATCCCGATGGGCATCGGTGCGGCGCGCGGCGCGTTCGTCGTTCGACTGCTCGACGTTGCCGAGGATGCCGAGTACTACGCGGAAGCGGGCGGCGTGCGCTCCATCACCGGGCGCCTGACAGTGAAGGATCTGCCAGGTGTCGATCGCATCGGTGTCGAGCTGCGGTACCCGTCATACATGAACATGCCACCAGACGTCACCGAGGACGGTGGCGACATCGCGGCACCCGGTGGCACGGCCGCATTGCTGCGCGTGCACGCGACTCGGCCTGTCGCATCGGGCACACTGGTGTTCGATGATGGAACGACGGTTCCACTCCAGCGCCTCGATGACTCCACGGTCGCTGCCCGCGTGACGATTCGTCGCGATGGCTTCTATCGCGTCGAGCTGACGTCGACCGATGGTACCGTCGTGCGTGGTTCGGTCGAGTATGCCGTCGACGCGCTGGATGACGCCGCGCCATCAGTGCGCATCAAGCAGCCGGGCCGCGATCTCCGGCCAACCAACGTCGACGAAGTGATGATCGAGGCCGAGGCGACGGACGACTACGGCGTCGGGAAGCTGGAGCTGGTCTATCGCGTCAACGGTGGTGACGAGAAGGCAATCACGCTCGCCGAGGGCAGTGGAGTGCGTCCGCGTGAAGTGATCGCGTCGCACACACTCTTCCTCGAGGAGATGGGGCTGAAGCAGGGCGATGTGATCAGCTACTACGCTCGGGCTCTGGATAACGATCAACGTCCCCGGCCAAAGCCGGGTGCAAGTGACATCCAGTTCCTCACGATTCGTCCCTTCAGTCGCGAGTACAAGCAGAACCAGCAAGGTGGCGGTGGTGAGGGCGGTGGACCGCAGGAGATGAATCCGGGGTCACTCGTCCAGCGACAGCGCGACATCGTCGCTGGCACCTTCAAGACTGAGCGCGACCGTGCGCGAACGAATGCGGCCACGCTGCGTGGCGACATCAGCACGTTGCATCTTTCGCAGGGACGGTTGCGAGAGGAGTTGACCGCCTTGCTCAAGCGTGTGGCGCGCCCTGCGGCACAGGCGGCGGACACCAGCTTCAGGATCCTCGCGGATGTGCTGCCGAAGGCGGCGACCGAAATGCAGTCGGCCGAGGAACTGCTGGTGCAGGGCAAGACCGCCGATGCGCTCGCGCCTGAGCAGCGCGCATTGCAGTGGCTGGAAAAGGCGGAGGCGGCGTTCCGCGAGGTACAGGTCAGCATGCAGCAGCAAGGTGGCGGCGGTGGTGGCGGCGGCGCCGCCAGTGCTTCCGATCTGGCGGATCTGCTGGAGCTCGAGACCGACAAGATGCGGAACCAGTATGACCAGGTGCAGCGGAGTCGCGAGGAGAGCGGTGCGCGAAAGACTGACGAAACGCTCGAGCGGCTGAAGCAGCTGGCGGCGCGGCAGCAGCAGGAACTGGCCCGTCAGCGCGCGCAGCAATCCGGTGCCTCGGCGGGTGGCGGCGGTGGAGCGCAGCGTCAGCTCGCTGAAGAGACGGAGCAGGCGGCGCGACAACTTGAGCGGCTGGCGCGCGAACAGCAGTCGCGCGAGATGGAAGCGACTGCGCAGGAAATGCGGAAGGCGGCGGAATCCATGCGTCGCTCGGCAGCGTCCGGCGGCGCCGGTGCGGCGCAGGCGGCGTCGGACCGCCTCGAATCGGCGCGTCGTGCGCTCGAGTCTGCGCGCGACCAGGCAGCCGGAAGTGGCCTGAGTGATGCGACCGCGCGTGCGCGTGCGCTCGCGGAAGAGCAGCGCGATGTGCAGCGGGATGTCGAGCAACTCGGCAACGCCGGTGCCGATCGCGCGGAACGTCAGCGACGACTCGACGAACGAAAGGCCGGCATGGAGGAACGGGTGAAGGCGCTGTCGAGTGATCTCGATCGCCTGGCGCGCGAGAATCGCGGCACGAATCCTCGCGCCGCCCGCGCGGCGCAGGAGGCCGCATCGTCGGTGCGTGAATCACGACTCGGCGACAAGATCCGATACTCGCGCGATGTACTTCGTTCCGGGGGATCGGCGGCGTACGGGAAGAGTCTCGAGCGTTCGATCCAGCAGGATCTCGACAGTCTGGAGCAGCGTGTCGCGGGAGCCGCGGGCGCTGCACTCGCGGGGCGTGATTCGGCGCAGAAGTCGTCGCGGGCCTTGGCGCAGGCGCGCGATCTCGTGCGCGGTCTCAGCTCACTCGACGATCGGCTGCAGGAGCGGCAGTCGCGCGCGCCTGTGGGCGCTGGTCGCGCTGGCCAGACGGGGCAAGGGCAGGGCGAGTCACAAAGCGGGCGACCGGGCCAAGGGCAGCAGGGCCAGGCCCAAGGGCAGGGGCAGGGTCAGCGCGCAAATGGTCAGGGCCAAGGCCAAGGACAGGGTCAGGGCCAAGGTCAGGGCCTAGGTCAGGGTCAGGGTCAATCCGGCGCGACGGGTGGCAGCGGCGGAAACCGTGACGGCCAGCAGTCTGGCGGCGCCGGACAGGGTGGTCCTGGGCGCGCTGGCGCTGGCGAGTCGTTCACAGTCGAGGAAGCGCGCCAACTGTCCCGCGAATTGCGCGCTCGGCGTGAGGCCGCGCAACAACTGCGTCGTTCGGTTGCCGGCACGGGGGTGGACACCCGCGAGCTGGACCGAGCCATCGCACGCCTCAGCGCAGTCGATGGCGAGAAGGTGCTGGGCAGCGAGCAGGCGATGAAGGAGTTCCGCGCCGGTGTCGTGGACGCACTCAAGGCGTTCGAATTCGCACTGCGGCGAACGATCGGCGCGTCGGAAACCGGCGGACCGGTGCTCGGTGGATCCGAGGGGGTGCCGGCTCAATATCGCGAGATGGTGAACGAGTACTTCAAGTCGCTGTCACGCACGCCGAACTAGTGCGACGTCGCCTGCCGTGTGCTGCACTCTGTCGGTTCGCCGCCCCAGGGTGAGATTCCCTGCACGATCCCGGCGAACTCCGGGTCTCCCTCTCCTTCGAGTTCCGCCCATGCGCTCCATCATCCGCCCCGTCGCTGCACTGGCGCTGTTCGGCGTCGCCACCTCGCTCTCCGCGCAGACCAACTACGACACGGTGCAAGTGCGCGCGGCGCAACTCGCGCCCGGGCTGCACGTGCTCTTCGGTGCTGGCGGCAACATCGGCGTCTCGACAGGTGTCGATGGCACCTTCATCATCGACGATCAATTTGCGCCACTGACGCCGAAGATCGTCGCGGCCATCAAGACGCTCACCGACAAGCCGGTGAAGTTCGTCATCAACACCCATTGGCATGGTGACCACACCGGCGGCAATGAAAATTTCGGCAATGCCGGTGCCGTCATCGTCGCGCATGACAACGTGCGGAAGCGCATGTCCGTGGAACGCTTCATTGCGGCCACCAACACCACCGCACCCGCCTCACCACATGCGGCGCTGCCGGTCGTGACGTTCTCGGATGCGGTGACGCTGCACCTCAACGGCGATTCCGTCGCCGTCGTGCACGTGCTGCCGGCGCACACCGATGGCGATGCGGTCGTGTTCTTCATGAAGGCCAACGTCGTGCACATGGGCGACGTGTTCAACAACACCGGCCTGCCGTTCATCGATCGTGCAAGCGGTGGCGTCGTGGACGGCTTCATCACCGCGGCAGATCGTGTCTATGCAATGACCAATGCGCAGACGCAGATCGTCCCCGGCCACGGTCAGGTCACCGATCGCAATCGCCTCAAGGCCTGGCGCGACGCGATCTACACGGTGCGCGGTCGCGTGCAACAGCAGCTCCGCGCGAAGAAGACGATCGAGCAGGTGCTGGCGATGAAACTGAGCGCCGAGTACGAAAAGGAGTGGCCGGGCGGGCACGAGCGCTTCATCCGCGCGGTGTTCGAGGAAGGGCTGCGGCGGTAGGGCGTCGGATTGTGCCTTGACCCGATGCCGAATGCAGGCGGGTCAGGTCGCAACCTATCTTCCACCCCGTTGACATGTATGCCTGTCGCAGGCATATATATGCCTATGCGCCGAACCTCCGTTTTTCTCGACGAACAGACCCTGCTGCGGCTTCAGAAAGTTGCCGAGCGCACGGGTGTGAGTTCAGCCTCGCTGATTCGCGAGGCGATTTCTGCGTACCTCGCGGCGCCCCGCGCTCCCGCTGGGATACCATCGATCGCGGGACAGTTCGAGAGCGATGACTCCGATACGTCGGAGCGAGTTGACGAGCTGCTCTGGCGCGACCCGCACCGGTGATCATCGTTGCCGACACCGGCCCGTTGTACGCGCTGGTCGACAAGCGGGATGCATGGCATGCGCGCGTGACGCGGTGGTGGAGCGAAGCGGCGCGCGACATCGTGATTCCGATGTCGGTCCTGCCGGAAGTCTGCTACTTGCTCCAGACGCGGATCGGCCCCGCAGCCGAAACGGCATTCGTCGCAGCGATCGCGACCGGCGAATTGATCACGGAAGCGATCGAGCCCGAGGACGTTGCGCGATCGGCGGTCCTGATGCGTGAATACGCAGATCTTCCGATGGGCTTCGTGGACGCATCCGTGATCGCAGTCGCAGAGCGCCTTGGCAGTCGAGGGATTCTCACCACTGATCGCAAACACTTCGGAGTTGTGCGGCCGTTGCATGTGAAGTCATTGGCTCTCTTTCCATGAACCCAGCGTCCACGCAGACCGCTCAGTCCGCGTAGGGATAGTCCGGATCAGACAATCGCTCCGCCAGGGCAATGCCTTCCGGTCCCGCCAGGTCGTGTGCCATCTCAACCAGCAGCTGACTCAGATGACTGCCGAATCGGATCAGGTTGACCGCGCGACTCCGCCGGCCCAGTAGCCACGCCATCGTCGTCTTGTCGGCCTTGGCGATGTTGCAGGCGAGGCAGCAGAGCACGAGGTTGTCGCGTCGATCGTACGCCGTCATGCCGCGCCGCGGTGCGACGTGGTCGAGCGTCAGATCCTTGGCAGGGACCTTCTTCGCACAATACGCGCAGATGAGCCCATGCTGCTTCACCAGCCAGGTGCGGGTGTCCGCGTAGGCCAGACGCCCGGTCGGCATCGATGTCAGTGCCGACTCCTGCACGCCCTTCGGGCCGCGCGCCCCGCGCCCACCGCGCGAGCGAGACCGACCGGAGCCACCCGCGGCGGGCTTTGGCGTGGCGGCTTTCGCTGCGGCCATCGTGACCGGCTTCGCGACTGGCTTGGCAGCAGACTTCGGCGCCGCTTTCGATTGCTGTCTTGGCTGTTGCGTCGACGCTGACCTGTTGGCCGCTTGCGCGGGTGCCTTGGCGGCCGGTCGTGAAGCAGGAGTGTCGTCGGTACGATAGGGCATGTGAAAAGGAACGGACTGTACTTGATGGTGCGAGCGGCGCCGCTGCGTGCGGCCAGGGCGGCATGGGTTTGCCAATCCGCCTGAAGTTACGCAGCGGCCTCCGCGTCGGCAGTTGCCCGGGGGGCTCCCCGGAGTGTCGGGCCCCCCGGGGCTGATCAGTATTCTGGTCGCCGCCAGCTCATGGCGTGAGGGTCGTCGCCTTCGGCTCTTCCACCGTTCGCAACACATCGCGCCACGCGAACTTGTGCCCCGAATTGCGCACCCAGTAGTCCATCCAGGCCATTTCAGCCGTGGCCTTCACCAACTGGTTGCGCGCATCGGGAATGCCGTGGGTTCCGCCGGGATAGACATAAAACTCCGTCGGAACGCCCAGTCGCTTCAGCGCCATGTGCAGCCCTTCACTTTCAGGACGCGGCACTCGTGGATCACCGTCGACGACGTGAATCATCGTCGGCGTGCGGGCGTTCTTGATGTACGCCGCGGGTGACTGACGCCACCAATGCTCCATGTCGTCCCAGTACATCTTGTCGCCGAGATACCACTGGCGACCACGCTGCGTATCGCTCACGCCCCACATCGAAATCCAGTTGTAGACGCCCGCGCCGGTCGAAATGGCCTTGAAGCGATTCGTGTGCGTCAGGATCCAGTTCGACCAATGGCCCCCTGCGCTCCAGCCGAGGACGCCCATCTGCGTGCTGTCCACCATGCCGGATGCGATCAGGTGATCCACACCGGCCATGATGTCCTGATACCCCTTGGTGAAGTAGTCGCCCTGGCTTTCGATCTCGAACTTCTGGCCGTAGTTCGTGGAGTTGCGGTAGTTCGGCAGCAACACCACGTAGCCCGCGCCGGCGTAGACCTGCGAGCCATACCCGCCATTGAAGGTCAGAACGTCGGCCGACTGTGGGCCGCCGTGGATCTGCACGATGAGCGGATACCGCTTGCCTGGCTGGTAGCCGACCGGCTTGACCAAAACGCCGCCGACAGGCGTGCCATCACGCCCCTTCCAGGTGATCTCATCCGCTTCGCCAAGTGCCAGTGATCGCGTCCACGCATTGGCATCGGTGAGCTGCGTCCAGCTGCTGCGCGTGGCAACGTCAGCCGGCGAGGCGACGGTGTAGATGGTGGACGGCGTCTGCGGATCGCTGCGGGTGATGAAGATGCGCTCGGAGTCGTCGTCCTGGCGCACGCGCACGCTGGCCTTGTCGGTCGTGACCTGTCGCACACGATTGGACGCGACATCGAGTGCTGCCAGCTGGTCCGTCGCCTTGATGCCGACATCGAAGTAGATCGTGCCGCCATCCTTCGACCAGAAATCGATGGTCACTGGCCCATCGAAACCCGCGCCAAGCTTCTTGAATGCGGAGCCGCGTGCGCTCACGTCGCGCGTGTACACGCGCAGGTTGTGACGCATGATGAAGTCGTCCGGCGCGGAGAACGCCACCGTCCGGCTGTCGGGCGAGAAGCTGACGCTGCTTTCACCGATCTCCTTGTTCCGTGTCAGCCGCTCGACCGAACCACTCGCGACCTCCAGCAGGTAGAGGTCGGCGAAGATCTCCTGCTCGAGCACATTTCGTTCAAAGCGATTGGCGCTCAACCCATGGAACCCAATCCACTTGCCATCCGGCGAGATCGACATGTCGCCGACACTGAACGTCGTGTCGCGCGTCAGCCGAGTCGTGTTCTTCGTATCGACGTCCAGCGCCCAGAGGCTGTAGAGTGGCGACTCGGCGTTGCGCACCCGCACGTCGAATCGCTTCTCCAGTCGAGCCTTTTCATCGGCATCGACGGTATCGGCGGCGGTGAAGTAGATCCGCTTCGCATCCGGCGAGAAACGCCACAAGCCGACGCCCGTCGCATGCCGCGTCAACTGGACTGGCTTCGTGGTGTCGCCTGCCATCAGCGCGGCCACCGGCAACGCGTACAACTGTTCTTGCGTCGCCTGACCTGAGCGGTACACAAGCCAACGGCCATCCTTCGAGAACGCGAACGTCGTGACACCGTCGCGTGCCTCGGTGATCTTTCGTGCTTCACCACCATCGGGCCGCATGAGGAACAGCTGCGACGTGGGGCTGCCCATGCCGCCGCCTGCCGCTGCCGGCAGGTATTGCATGCCGGGACCGGAGGTCGGCAGTGTGCTGCCGCGCGTCGCAGGCGCCGCGGCATTGGCGGTGGCATCACGATCCGACAGGAACACGAATGCCTGCCCATCGCGTGTCCAGGCGGGAGCTGATTCGCTCTTGTCAGAAGTGGCGGTCATGCGCTTGGTGCTCGACACACCCTGCGTCATCGACACCAGATAGATGTCGGATTGGCGACGCGCCTCCTTCCAGTCCGGCACGGAAAGCGTGTAGAGTGCGAACCGTCCATCGGGGCTCGGCACGGGAGCACCGGCCTGACGCACATTCTGGACATCGACCCAGTTCATGGGTCGCGGTGCCGTGGACGCCTGTTGGGCGTGAACGGACGTTGCAAGGCCTGCGGCACACAGCGCGACGAGCGACAGGAATCGTGAGTCGCGCGGCAGAGGGCGGGGCGTCATCATCGGCTGGCGGAGGTGAGTGGCGACGAATCGTCCGCGCCGGTTGCGCGTTCGTCCCTCCGTAGAATGCTGACCTACAGCCCAGCGCGCCAGCCAGCCGCAACGCCAAGCGCAGCACAGGATGCAACGACGGTCACTACCGCCGCTGCACCCGATGCCGTGCACTCAAGACATATCAGCGCGCGGAACCGCGCTGGATCAGGTTCACGACCGCGAGCAGGGCTGCAGCACCGACGAACGACACCAACAGCGACGGCAGGCTGAAGTTGTTCTGGTTGATCGTTCCAACGCCCACCAGCGGTGACAGGAACCAGCCGGCAAGCATGGCACCCACGATTCCGACGATGATGTTGAGCAACACGCCCTGCTGGGCATTGGTCTTCATGACG
The DNA here is from genome assembly GCA_963740355.1 of uncultured Gemmatimonadaceae bacterium. Taxonomy (GTDB): domain Bacteria; phylum Gemmatimonadota; class Gemmatimonadetes; order Gemmatimonadales; family Gemmatimonadaceae; genus JACMLX01. Next base: position 343,311 of record CAVUDW010000003.1, on the reverse strand, counting down.
ATGCTGGCCAGCCACCCAAGCACGCCGCCGACACAGAGCCAGATGATGATGTTCATGGTGATATATCCTGAAAAGACTGTGAGATCTGAATTGTGTGCCGTACGTCCGGCACTGATGCGAGGCGACCTGTCGTCGGCCGCACTCCGCGAGTCACTGTAACCCTGAAGCAATGCAATCAGCACGCCATTGTCAGAAATTCTCAGATGATCGCAGGTCGCGCTCGCTTGTTTTGGGTGCAATGTTCCAGCCATGACTATGTCCTGTGCGGTCTCAGCGGCGCGCCATCACCGCCAACAGCGTGTGCTTGCACACTCCTTCACCGCGGTCTTTGCAGTAATCTCGACAGCGATCTCAGCTGGTGCGCAGCGCGTCGATTGGGCAAGCCCGAGCGGTGATCCGGGCGCCATGCGGTACGCGCCCATCGGCGACATCGATCGATCGACTGTCTCGCGGCTGAAGCCAGCGTGGCGCTGGAGCACAGGCGAACGTGCCATCGCCGCGAGCCCCGGTCAGCTGCCGGCGCGCCCGGGGCTCTTTCAATCGTCTCCGACGGTCATCGGCGATACGCTCTATGTCTCCACGCCGTATGCCGCTGTCGCCGCACTCGATGCGCAGACCGGCCGTGAACTGTGGAAGTTCGATCCCGAAGTCTGGCGCATGGGCCAGCCGTCGAATGGCACGGGTTTCGTGCATCGCGGCATTGCGACCTGGGCGTCCTCTACCGCGCGGCGCGTCTTCATCAACGCCCGCTGGAAGCTGATCGCCATCGATGCCAGCACCGGCAAGCCGATTCCGACATTCGGCCGCAACGGCGAGGTCGACCTCACCGCGCAACTGCGCCGCCGCATCCGGCGCGAGCATTACACCAATACGTCGCCACCGGTGGTGTTCGGCGATCTCGTGATCGTCGGCAATGGTGTTGGTGATCGCCTGCGCTATCCCAACGATCCACCGGGCGACGTGCAGGCCTTCGACGTCAATACCGGACGTCGTGTTTGGAGCTTCCACACCATTCCTGACTCCGGGGAGTTCGGCTGGAAGACCTGGGAGAATGGCTCGTACGCGTACATGGGCCACACCAACGTGTGGGCACCGATGAGCCTCGATGCAAGGCGGGGGCTGCTGTTCCTGCCAGTGTCGACACCCACCAACGACTGGTACGGTGGTGATCGCAAGGGCGACAACCTGTTTGCGGAATCGGTGGTGGCACTCGACGCGCGGACTGGGCGACGTGTGTGGCACTTCCAGGTCGTGCATCATGGATTGTGGGATTACGATCTCCCTGCGCCGCCGGTGCTGGCCACGATCAACTGGAAGGGGCGCCCGCGCGACGTGGTCGCTGTACCATCGAAGACGGGGTGGATCTACGTCTTCGATCGTGTGACAGGTCGGCCGATCTGGCCTATCCCCGAGCGACCGGTGCCCGCCAGCGATGTGGTCGGCGAGCGTGCGTCGCCGACACAGCCAATGCCGACGCTCCCGGCACCGTTCTCTCGCCAAACCGTCACTGAATCCGACCTGATCGACTTCACGCCGGAGCTGAAACGCCGAGCCCTCGAAGTGTTCGGTCGGTATCGCAGCGGGCCGATCTTCACCCCACCATCCACACAGGGCACGATCACCATGCCTGGTGCCATCGGCGGTGCAGGGTGGGGCAGCACCTCGTACGATCCGGAAACGCACACGCTCTTCGTGAAGGCCACCAACAGCCCGGCGTTGTTCCGCATCGAGAAGGGAGTGCCGAACGACACCATCGGTTTCGAGTACACCGCCAACCTCGGGCAGAGTGGAATCGGCGTCACTGCTGATCCCGATTCGGGCCGGGCCGATCACGCACCGCCAGAACAGCTGCCGCTCATCAAGCCTCCATACGGTACGATGACGGCGATCGACCTCGATACAGGCAAGCAACGCTGGCAGGTGACGTTCGGTGACACGCCGTCCATTCGCGAGCATCCGTTGCTCAAGGGCGTGGCGCTGCCGCCGCTCGGTGTGGCCGGAGCACCCGGCGGTACGGTGACGAAAGGTGGCCTGATCTTCGCGACCGGCGGTGGCAACGTGCTGTATGCACTCGACACACGCGACGGACGAGTGCTGTGGCAGTTTGAATTGCCAGCCGGTCGTGGATATGCGAACCCGGTGTCATATCGCGGCGCCAACGGGGTACAGTACGTCGTGATCGCCACCGGTGGTGGTGAGAACGCCGAACTGCTTGCGTTCTCGCTCGACGGGAAGCACTGATTTCCCGACGATGCTGAACGTCGCTGTCGTGGATGTGCCTTCTTCGTGCCCGTCACTCCGCTCCCTGCATCCACCGACACTGTGCCGCTTCGCCTTCACCTGCTTCGACATGGTCAGACTCCGACCAGTCGCGACAACGTCTTCTGCGGCGCACACCTCGATCCGGAATTGACGCCCGACGGCGTCGCGATGGCCGAGGCATTTGCGGCTGCGTACACCGCGACGGCATGGAAGGCGATCTATGCGGGGCCGCTGTTGCGCACGCAGGTGACAGCCGGCATCATCGCCGCGAAGGCGGGACTGCCGGTGCAGACGCGCGATGCAATCACGGAGATCGACTATGGCCGCTGGGACGGACTGAGTGCCGAGGTCGTGGATCATGAATTCCACGACGACTACGTGCGCTGGACCGCAGACCCCGCCTGGAATGCACCAACAGACGGCGAGACGGCAATTGCACTGGCGCGCCGTATGCTTGGTGTGGTGGAGGAGGTCACACAAACCGTTTCCGATGGCGATGTGCTCTTCGTGACGCACAAGGCCTCCATCCGAGCCCTGCTGTGCACTCTGCTCGGTGTTGACGTCGGTCGCTTCCGCTACCGGTTCGGCTGCCCAACCGGGTCGGTCAGCGTGGTGGAGTTCGGTCCCCGCGGGCCGCTGGCGAAGGCGGTCGCTGATCGTTCGCATCTCGATCGTCGATTGCGGGAGTTGGAAGGCACGTAACCCGTGGGTGGTACGCAGCCGGCGAGGGCGCGACCATCTTTCGCGCCTCACGCCAACCAGTCCTGTTGCATGTCGCCTCGCTCGAAATCAGGCCAGTCATCCGGCACCCGTGCTGCCGCCCCTCGTGCATCCGCCGCACGGACGGACGCGTCACACGGCATGCCGACGGACGAACACAGCCGCGATGCCTTCATTCGTGTTCGCGGCGCACGCGAGCACAACTTGCGCAACATCGACGTCGATGTGCCGCGCAATGCGCTGGTGGTGTTCTCCGGTGTCTCGGGCTCCGGGAAATCGTCGCTGGCATTCGGAACCATCTTTGCCGAGGCGCAACGTCGCTACCTCGATTCGGTGGCACCCTACGCGCGACGGCTGTTCGATCAGGTGGGCGTGCCCGACGTGGACTCGATCGACGGATTGCCACCGGCCGTTGCGTTGCAGCAACAACGCGGTGCACCGAGTGTGCGATCGTCCGTCGGCAGCGTCACGACGATCTCCAACCTGCTCCGCATGCTGTACTCTCGCGCTGGTACCTACCCGGACGGCCAGCCGATGCTGTATGCGGAGGACTTTTCACCCAATACACCGCAGGGCGCCTGCCCGCAGTGTCATGGCCTGGGCAGCGTGTACGATGTGACCGAAGCGTTGATGGTGCCCGACGATTCGCTCACGATCCGCGAACGCGCCGTTGCCTCATGGCCCCTGGCGTGGCAAGGACAGAATCAGCGCGACATTCTGGTCACGCTTGGCTACGACGTGGATCTACCCTGGAAGAAGTTGCCGAAGAAGGTGCGCAACTGGATCCTGTTCACGGAGGAGCAGCCCACTGTGCCGGTCTACGCCGGCTTCACGCCCGCTGAAACGCGCGAGGCACTGCGGCGCAAGCTCGAGCCGAGTTATATGGGAACGTTCGTCGGCGCTCGGAAGTACGTGCTCGACACCTTTGCGACGACACAAAGCGCGATGATGAAGAAGCGCGTGTCGCGCTACATGTCCGGAGCCGTCTGCCCAACCTGCGACGGACGACGGCTCAAGCGTGAGGCGCTGGCCGTCACATTCGGCGGACTGGACATCGGTAGCCTCTCGCAGTTGACGCTGCGTGATCTCGCCAGCCGGCTGGAACCTGCTGCCAGCGATCGCATCGCCGCTGGGACCATGACCGAGGAAAAGCGCATTGCGTCGCAGCGTATTGCGCAGGACGTGTTGTCGCGTGTGCGCACGCTCGAGTCCCTTGGACTCGGCTACCTCTCGCTCGAGCGCACCACCACCACCTTGTCTGCCGGCGAGTTGCAGCGGCTGCGGCTCGCAACGCAGATCCGCTCGAATCTCTTCGGTGTCGTCTACGTGCTCGACGAACCATCGGCAGGGTTGCATCCGGCCGATAACGAAGCCCTCTTCGCGGCGCTCGACTTGCTCAAGCGCGCAGGGAACTCCGTCTTCGTGGTGGAGCACGATCTCGAGATCATGCATCGCGCGGATTGGTTGGTGGACGTCGGCCCTGACGGCGGCACAGGGGGAGGGTACGTGTTGCACAGTGGTCCGCCCGACGGCCTGCGCAGCGTCACTGCGTCTCGCACGGCACCATATCTCTTCGATCGTGTGTCGCGCATCGCACGGCCGCGTCGTTCGCCGACGCGCTGGCTCGAGCTGGCGGAGCTTTCGCGAAACAACCTGCACCACATCGACGCACGAATCCCGATCGGTGCATTGACGATGGTGACCGGTGTGTCGGGCTCGGGCAAATCGACCCTCGTCAGCCAGGTGCTGGTGGACCTGGTGGGCGAGCAGCTCGGTCAGGATGCCGCGGCGATCGCTGCGAGCAGCGACACTGGCGGGGACGATCCCGAGCCCGGGCTGACCGCGAAGACGAGGGGGCGAATCGTCTCGGGCGGAGAATTCATCCGGCGACTCGTGCGCGTCGACCAGAAACCGATCGGTCGCACGCCTCGATCGAACCTTGCGACCTACACGGGATTGTTCGATCACGTGCGACGACTCTTCGCGGCCACACGCGCGGCGAAAGCGAAGCGCTACGATGCCGGACGATTCTCGTTCAACCTCGTCCCCGGTCGGTGCCCAACCTGCGAGGGCGAGGGCTTCGTCAGCGTCGAGCTGCTGTTCATGGCGACGGTCTACGCGCCATGTCCCACCTGCCATGGCTCGCGTTTCAATCCGGCGACACTCAAGGTCGAGTGGAACGGTCGCAACATCGCACAGGTGTTGCAGATGACGGTCGATCAGGCGCTGGAGTTTTTCGCCGCCGAAACCAGCGTTGCACGACCGCTGGCGCTGCTGCAGGAGATCGGTCTTGGGTATCTGCGACTCGGGCAGCCCGCGACTGAACTCTCCGGGGGCGAAGCCCAGCGCATCAAGCTCGCGACCGAGCTGCAGCGCGCACAGCGTCGTGACACGCTCTACGTGCTCGACGAGCCGAGCACCGGCTTGCATCCGTCAGACGTCGACCGGCTGATGACGCAGCTGCATGGCCTCGTGGACGCTGGCAGCACCGTCGTGGTGGTGGAGCATGACATGCGCATCGTGGCGTCGAGTGACTGGGTGATCGATATGGGTCCCGGTGCCGGCGACGAAGGCGGTCGGATCGTCGCTGCGGGGCCACCTGAGGTGATCGTGTCCACGGCGGGGAGCAGGACCGCCGGATACCTCGCTCGGTGGGTGTGAGGAGCTCCACTCGGATCACCAGATCTGCCGAGCTGTACAATGGCGGATCGGTTTTACATTCTGGCACAGCTCGGTGGTCGAGCTGTGTCGTGACGCCCTTTTCCTGACAGCCTCGCTCTGATGCTCCGTCTGCCCGTCGGCCGGTTCCCGGTGGCGCTCGTAGCCCTTGTCGCGCTCGTGACGCCCGCAGCCATCGCGGCGCAGTCGCCCAGCGCCGACTGCCCAGTCGTGGCCGACTCGGCGCGAGCCAATGCTCCCGCCATCGTGTTCGATACAGATCCCGCGGCGAAGTACCTCGTGGGCGACAGCGTTCGCATCGGGCTCTCGCTCAACAACGCGCCAGCCGGTCGAATCACGTTCGTCCCGGCCGGGATCGATCGCGGCGTGGTGGACGCGAACAACGTCTTTCGCTGGCGCCCGATGCGTGGGATGGAAGGTGTCGAACTACCTCACGGTCGTCGCACGGCAAGGCACAGCGGCCCTTGCCTGTCGACAGCTCAAGCTGACTGTCGATCGCGCGCAGCGCGCACCGATCGTCCGGATCGCATCGAAGCAGGTGCAGGCAGGTGGTACGCTCGATTTCATGGTCGGCGCCGCGGACCCTGACGGCGATTCCCTGACCTATCTGGTCACCGACATGTCATCCGGCGCGCAGCCAGCGACAATCGACTCGACAGGCCATTTCCGCTGGCATGCGCCGTCGTCGAGCAACGCCGCCGGCACGCCGTACCAGTTCAAGGTCGAAGTCTCCGATGGCACGAATATCGCCGCGGCGATCTTCGCGGTGTTGGTCAGTGGCCAGAACGCGCGACCGGAATGCCCGCTCACCATCGCCAGCATCACCTCCAGTGAAGGGTCAGACGTCGTGCTGCCACTCGGCGCCACCGATCCCAATGGTGATGCGTTGCGCTACCGGCCGGAACGCGAGTTGACGAATGGCCGCGTCGATTCGTCCGGGTATCGCTGGCAGATTCCGTGGGGCACGGTCGAGAATGGTGCCGCGGAGCGCGCCCTCGACTTCCAATGGCGCGCCATCGACACGCAGAACGCGCAGTCAGATCTCTGCACCACGCGCGTCAATGTCCGCGCCCGCATGGAGCCGGAGCGCCTCCGCGTCGAGCAGGCGGCGCACGCGCGTTTTTTCGCCAGCGCCCAGATCACCGCGCAGGAACTCGATACACGGCTGGAAGAAATCCGCGACCAGATCAATTCCAGTGATCGGTCGCGCCGTCGTCGCAGCATCATTGCACTGGCCACGGCGCTCATCGCCGGCTCGTTCCAGCTGGCGAAGGCCGACGACACTCGACGTCTGGCCGGCGGCATCAACACTCTGACCTCCGTGTTCTTCGCCGGCTTCAATGCCCTGGCGCCGGGCACCGATGGCCTCAAGAGCGATGCGCGGAAATACGAAGACCAGATCGCGAAGTACTCGCAGATGATCGCGTCATTCCAGGTCGCGTATGGCGAAACCGTCTCGGAGCAGGTGTTGCGCAGCGCACAGTACAAGGTGGATCGCGCCGCACTCGAGGCAGAGCAGGCAAGGGCCGTAGCGCTGATGCGGTGATGTCCTGACTACGACAGCGCCTCGAGGAGGCGCTCGACGTCCGCCATGTCGTTGTAGACCGACGGTGAGATGCGCATCCAGTTGCGGGCCAGGCGAACATTCACCCTGGCCGACTGTAAGCGCTTCGGAACATCACTCTCCGATACGTTCGCCTTGGCGAATGTCACGTTGCCGCCCGTGGCATCCGCAGGTGTCACCGACGTAAAGCCAAGCCGCGGCAACTCCTGTTGCAGCCGGCGGATCAGCGGCTGTCGATGGGCCTGGATGTTCTCGACCCCCAGCGCCTGGACGTAGGTGAGTGAACTCGCCAGCAGGGCCACGCCGACTTCCGCACTGCCGACCATCGCCCCGGTTTCGAACATCCCTGCCGCACTGCGCTTGAACGTGTACGTCACCGGCGCATACGGGCCGGCGGGAAGGTTGGGTGGATAGTTCGCATCGATATCGTCGCTCTGGTAGTAGCCCACCACCGGCCGCTGGATTCGATCCAGCAGTTCCTCGCGCACGTAGAGGAAACCGAGGCCGAAGTCGCCCATCAGCCACTTGAAGCTGGAGCACGATGCGAAGTCGATTCCGGTCGCCTTCACATCGAACGGCTGGGCACCCGCTGCGTGCACCATGTCCACGTAGACGTAGGCGCCAACCGCGTGTGCCAGATCCGCGATCGCCTTCAGGTCGTGCTGGAAGCCGTTGTACATCGCGGCCGCCGAGACCTCGATCAATTTCGTCTTGCGATCGACGACGCGTTCGAGGGCCGACATCTCGATCCGCGAATCGGCTGTGGGTGGCACCACACGCACATCGAGGCCGCGCTTCTTCAGCTCCAGCAGGTGCATGATGGAGCCTTCGAAATGCAGGCCGTCAGTGACCACGTTGCCGCGGAAGTCGTGGTCGAGGCCGAGTGCGCGCACCACCAGGTTCTCGCCGTCGCTGGTGCTCGAGACGTAGGCGATCTCGGTCGGCTTGGCGTTGATCAGGGATGCGAACAGGTCGCGTGGCGTCGGCGAGCCGATGGGAATTCCCGGCGGTCCGGGGGCGCGCAGCAGGCCACGGCCCTCCAGGGATCGGCGCGCTGCCTCGACCGAGACGCGGGGAATCGGGTGGGTGTAGGCGGCATTGAGGTACGAGTAGCCGTCCTCGATGCTGAAGTCCTGCCTTCGCGGAAAGGTCGCGCCAGCGGTCGGCATCGCCGGTGCGCTGGTCGTCTCGCCTGACGAGAGATCAACGTCGCCGGCGAAGCCGAAGGCGCGGGCGGCGGCAAGCCCGCCGAGCGAGGCAATCAGGTCGCGTCGGTGCATGCCGAATGATGGGCATGTGCATCACGGCACGCGAGCGATCCTCCGATCATCGCAGTGCCCGGCCTGCCTGAGTAGACTCAACGGCACGAGCGTCGTCCATTCCGATCCTCCGCCTGTACCTCTCGTCAGCACCCGTGACGCCCATCCCGACTTTCGCGCCCGTCCCCAACGCCGACCCCGGCTCGACACTGCCGCCCAACTGGTACTTCGGCGCCATGTACGAGGTGTTCGTGCGTGCCTTCCAGGATTCCGATGGCGATGGCATCGGTGACCTGCAGGGCCTCATCGCACGACTCGACTACCTCGAGGATCTGGGTGTCACGGGCCTGTGGCTGATGCCAGTGATGCGAAGCCAGGATCACGATCACGGTTATGCGACGATCGACTATCGCAACATCGAGGAGCAATACGGCAGCCTCGCCGACCTCGATGCACTGATTGCGGCAGCGCACGCGCGCGGCATCGGCGTGATCCTCGACTATGTGATGAACCACAGCGCGGCACAGCATCCCGCCTTCGTGAACGCGCGCCTCAACGTCGAGTCGGAGTTCCGGAACTGGTACCTCTGGGCCGACCCGAAGCCGGACGGGTGGAGCATCTACGGCTCGGATCCGTGGCACGCCGATCCGACGGGTTTCTATTTCGGTGCGTTCTGGGACCAAATGCCGGACTGGAACCTGCGCAACCCGGATGTGATCGCCTGGCACCACGACAACCTCCGCTTCTGGCTCAATCGCGGCATCGACGGCTTTCGCTTAGACGCCGTCGGCAACCTGGTCGAGAACAGCCCCGGTGAATACCAGAACCAGCGCGAGAGCTACGCGATCGTGGCCGGACTGGAAGCCCTGATCGACAGCTACCAGAATCGCTTCATGGTCTGCGAGGCGCCCACCGACCCGATTGGATTCGCCACCACCCACCCAGGTGGGAGCGCCTTTGCCTTCGGTCATCACCGTGACCTGATCGATGCGGCGCGCGGCGACCGATGGGCGCTCGAGCGAGTGGCTGGTTTTCCACCCGTCGCGCCGCCGACGATCGCCACCATCCTCAGCAATCACGACGCCTTCGCCGGAACGCGGGTCTTTGACCAACTGGGCGGCAACCTCGCGCAGATGAAGCTCGCGGCCGCGCTCTACCTGCTGCAGCCGGGCGTGCCGTTCATCTACTACGGCGAGGAAGTGGGTATGGCCAGCGGCCAGGGCATGAGTGCCGACGAAAGCTTGCGGACGCCGATGAGCTGGACGCATGACGAGGGGCGGCCCGACTTCAGCACGGGAACGCCCTTCCGCAACTTTTCTCCGAATGTGCGGTCGAACAACGTCTCCTCACTGAGTGCCGACCCGGACTCGATCCTGCACTTCTACAAGGCGATGATCGGGCTGCGGAACACTCGGCGTTCCATCGCCTTCGGCAGCTACGAGAGCGTGACGGTGAACGGCACTGCCTTCGGCTTCGTGCGCCGGCTCGACGACGACCAGACGGTGATCGCCATCAACGTCGGCACCGACGCGGCAACCGTGCAGATGAAAGGGCTGGTGGCCGGCGCCAGCTATGACGCCCTCTGGCCCGCGACCTGGCAACCGCTGATCGTCGATCAGAATGGGGAGCAGAGCATCGTGCTGCACCCGCAGTCGGTGGCCGTGTTCGGCCGCTACGGCGAGACGCCGGGCTGACGACTGCCTTCAACTCGACCGCCGACAATACTGACGGTGACATCGAGAGCGCAGTGTTTCCCCGCTGGCATCAATGCAGCCCAATCACGAACGCGAGCAATTTCTCGCGCTGCGCGGTGACCTTGGCCGTCGCGCCGAAGAGTTGCACGAAGAGTGTCCCCTTCGGCGTCTCGACGATTGCAGCAATCAACGATTGACCCGGCTTCGCGTTCGCGGTATCTCCGGCGCCGGTGCCGCGCGCGTAGGTACCGCGATACTCCGCCACCGTGGTGCGGAAATTCACCGGCGATGGATGGGTCACCTGGTCGTAGACGGGCGAACCATCGGGCGTTGAGAACTGCGCCTTCCACCGCGCGAGGTTTGCCGCAACGTCGCCGCCCTGACCTTGCCCGAAGAAATACACGACCACTTCGGCGCCCACCGCACCATCCCGGTCAGGCACGGTGTACTGGGCCAGTCGCATCGAGGATGACGATGGTGCCGCGACCCACCCGGCTGGCACGGTGGTGGTGTAGCCGAGAAACGTCGCGGGCGCCTGCGCAGCAACCTGCGACGGCAACAGCGCGAAGATGAGCGCGGTTGCAGATGACAGCAGCGCCCGACGAGCGGAAAAGAGTGAAGAAGTCATCCCGGAATTTAGCGACGGCGCTCGGACCGTGGCTCCGACGGCGCCGTGCCCCTCCCGAGAGTTCGCCCCGGCGGCGAAGTTGCGCAGCACTCCGCACCGGACCGCCTTCGGTGGCCCTCACGTCGTCCCTGACCCGCCTCGAGATGCGATCCGTCGCCCTCCTATCGATCGTCACCGCTTCCGCGTTGCTCGCCGTCGAGACTCCGGCGCAGACGCGGCGGCTCTTCAATGGCACCGATCTCACCGGATGGCACACCGACGTGCCGGCGGCCGACACCACCCCAGGACTCGCCTCACCGTTCACCGTCAAGGACGGCCTGTTGCTGATCTCCGGTGTGCCGGGCGGTCACCTGATCTCCGACTCCACGTTCCGGAATTATCGGCTCGAGGTGGAGTACCGCTTTCCGGGAAAGCCAGGCAACGCGGGCGTGTTGATCCACGCATCCACGCCGCGCGCGCTCTACGCCATGTTCCCGAAATCGATCGAGGTGCAGATGGAGTCCGGCAATGCCGGCGACTTCTGGTGCATCGTCGAGGACATTCGGGTGCCCGACATGGTTCGCCGTCGTGGCCCGCGTGCGGAATGGGGCATCACGGAAGGGAAGGGGCGTCGCATCGTACATCTCGTCGATGGTCGCGAACGGCCGCTCGGCGAATGGAATCGCATCGTCGTCGAAGCCGTCGGACGGACGATCACCGTGTTCGTGAACGGCACACTCGTCAATCGCGGCACCAACGCCACCGCTGACCGTGGCCAGGTGGCCATCCAGTCGGAAGGCGCTGCCGTGGAGATTCGCAAGGTCGAACTGACGAAGCTGCGCGCGCGCTGAATCGCGCTCAGCGGTGGAGGCAGCGCGACGCTGCCTCCACAACCCTCACGTCATGGCGTCAATACCAGCGTCGAGACACTCAGCGCCGGCATGGTGTAGGTGAGCACGCCCGCACTGACCACGACATCAGCCTGTCGCGCAGGATTTGGTGTTCCGTTCTGCATCAGGTAGACCTGCGCACCGGTCGGCGACCCGACGTTGCTGAGGGTGATGCGCGTCACCTTCGCAGCGCTGGTCTTGTTGATCACCACCAGCACCGTCTTGCCTGATGTGGTGCGACTGGCATAGATCGAGCTCGCTGCAACATCCGATGTCGTGGCCTGCAGCCCGGTAACACCGAACGCGCCACCAGCGCCGTCGTAGTTGCGATACATCTTGAAGGCACCGTACATGTACTGGTAGGTCAGCGTGCCGCTGCCGTTGTAGCCAGAGGCATCGGTGCGCCCGAGCGGCCAGATCGTGGCGGCGAACAACCCTTCGCGCCCGAAGATGCCCAGCACGTCCGCCTGCGCGATGCCACCGGAGATGTCGCCACCGCGGCCATAGTAGTACTCGGTGATGGCGAGCTTCGTCCCCGGATAGTGCGCTGCGATCTGTTCGCGGAGTCGCGGAATCAGTCGGATCGGCCCACCTGTCACGCCAGACACCCAGCTGTTCTCGGTGTAGGTCGGATCCCAGAGTGAGCGCGGCGCCTGCAATCGAGCCTCGATCATCGCCGCCGACTGTGTGGAATAGTCGTCGCTCACCGTGCCACTGCCTGGCGTGGCCTCGGAATAGAAGTGCAGGTCCAGCACATCCAGCAGGCGACGCCCTTCGGCGGTGCTGGCTGCGCGCATCCGGTCGAGGTACACATCGAAGAAATTCTGCGAACCGTATACCGGATCGGGCGTCGGGTAGCGGCCCAGCGTGGCCAGGCCCGCATAGGTGGCGGTGGCAGGGCCGAAAATCATCGCATTCGGCAACACGTTCTTCACCGCCTTTGCATACACCACGCTGGTATCCGTGAAGCCCGTGTATGTCTGGATGCGTGGTGTTGACGAGTTGTCGCCGATGTTGCTGTTGATCTCCTGATGCGTGGTGTGCCAGATGTCAGGCTCGTTGTCGAGCGAGAAGAACACCGGTGCCGTGCTGTTGGTGGTGCGGCCCGGGAAGTTCGACTCGAACCAGTTCACGAATTCGTCCTGGTAGACGAAGCCGTCGCCGGTGCTGGGCGTGAGCGAGAACGCGCTCCCCTTCACGGCCTTGCTGACGCGGAAGCGCGTCGCGAGCCGATTCGCGCGGTCTGCATCGGTGATGCCGACGTTGCACCCACACGCATCACCCGCCACGTAGCCGATCATCGGCACCGTTGCCATGAATGCCTGACCGCGCCCAAAGGCCGCGGTGGCCCGCGTCTTCACGGCCTGGCCGGCAGTGGCGCTCCCGCTCAGAAATTGATCGTTGTTGTAGAAGTAGTCGTTGCCGGCGTTGCTGTAGTTGTTCTCCCAGTTGTACGCCGAGAGGCGATTGCCACCCATGCGATTCAGGGTCATCTCCGCCGGCGGTGTCGAGTTGCCCCAACTGCTGAAGTCGTCGAGGAAGTTGCCGCCGTAGATGAAGCGCGAGATCTCGAAGGTGTTGCTGCCGTTCACCGTGCCGCTGATGTCCGCAGCACCCGGTACGCCGCCGGCACTGCGGACCGTAAGCGGGCGCGTGGTGCTCAGCGTGACGCCATTCACGGTCGTGGTGACCGTGGTGGCTGTACCAGCCGTCACGCCGGTGAGGCTGGCGCGATACGATGAATCGCCCGCGCTGAACGCGACGGCGCCGACGGTCACGACGCTGGTACCGCCGGCAACCGAGACGACGACCGTCTGACCCGCACCGAGCTTGCGCCCACCGGCGTCGCGCGGCGTCGCGACCAGTTGCGCGACACCGGCCACCGCGATCGTGTCGGGGGTCAGGCTAACCGGGCTGCTCGCGGTCACGACCGCTGGCGACACCAGCACCGGCAGGCTGACTGCGGTGAGGTTGCCGGCTTCGAACCGCACCCGTGCCAGCCCAGCTGGCGATGACAGCGAGAGGGCCGGGAACGCGGCCACCCCCGATGCATCGGTGCTGACGGGGCCCGCGCCGCTCAAGGTGGCGCCCGGCAGCGCCTGTCCGGCCGGATTCGTGACGCGAGCCGTGATGGCGACACCCGACTGCCGAACGCTGGCTCCACTTGCATCGACCAACTGCACGCTGGTCGCAGGCCAGATCGACGCGCTCACGGCATTGAACGACGGCGTCGTGTCGCCCGGGAGCGTGGCGAAGCGCAGTGCGGTGGCCGGATTGGCCGGTGGCGGAGGTGCCGCGATACCGGTGAATGACGGCGTCAGGCCAAGTGCCGAGCCGTTGACGGTGACGCGCAATGGCCGCGCCGGGGATGGGGTGACCACCGTGATCGAACCGCGATACGAGGAGTCCGCAGGCGTCCAGGTGAACGCGCTTACCGTTGCCAGCGTCTGATCGCCGTCGAGGGCAGCCGTCACCTGTTCATTGGCGCCCCGCTTGTTGCCCGACGCATCCATCGGCATCACCACCACCTGCGCCACGCCACCCACCGGGACGGTATCCGGTGCCACGGTGACGGCCGAGGCTGTGGTGGAGAGCGCTCCGACGCCGAGCCGCATCGGGATGCTCAGGGCTGGCAGCGAGTCGACCTTGGCCGAGAGCTCGGCATCCCCGACACGTCCCGACAGAACCAGCTCCGTCAGCCGGGCGATGCCTGCCGTATCGGTGACGGCACTGCCGCCGCGGCGGATCTGGATCCGGCTGGTCGGCGCCCCGCCTGGTTCGGACACGGTCAGCGTCACAGTTCTGCCGGCCTGCCTCACGGCCTGACCCGTGGCGTCACGGAGCTGCACTGCGAGTGCGCTTGGCAGACTGTCGTTGGCGCGCCGGGTGAAGGGCGACGCGGCATCGAATGGCGTGACGAGTGCGATGGCAGTCGCGGGCGCCGGAGTCTTGACGATCGGCGCCGGGTCGGTGGACCCAGAATCACCGCATGATGTGCTCGCAGCGAGTGCCGCCAGCACGACCGCGCGGGAGAGGCGCGGGGAGCAGAACCGATGAGCAGCGTCGCCCATAACGAACCGTTGGTGGAAGAAGTACCGTTTCCTGCCGCCGCGGGGCTGCACGAACCGGGCCATTCGGCGCCAGTCGACACTCATCGTCGAAGCGACTGACCTTTAGACGCGCTGCGACCGAATCTTTTCCCGAACGGCCCTGGTGAGGGTCAGGGAAGTGCTGACACGAGCCCGGCCAGGTCGCCGCGAATCAGCGATTGCCCATGGGCAGCATGCGAATCACCTTGGCCGGCACGCCCTCGGCGTAGGCGTTGGGCGGGATGTCGTGTGTCACGACGGCCCCCGCGCCGATCACGGCGCCATGCCCAACCGTCACGCCCGGGAGGATGGTCGCGCCGATCGCCACCCATGCGCCCTGCTGGATCACCACCGGCTTGCAGACGACATCCGGCAGGCAGCGCTCCGACCCGGGGCCAAGGCTGTGTGTCGAGGTGTAGATCTTGACAAAGGGCCCGATGGTGACTTTTTCGCCGATCGTGATGTGGTCGTCGCAGTTCACCGTGACATCGGTGCTGATTCGCGCGCGCGGACCGATGTGCAGGCGACGCTGGTGCCCACCGCGGCCACCGCGAAAGGTCAGGTTCCCCATCAGGAAGGCGTCGCGTTCGATGTCCATGCCCAGCAGGCGATAGAGCCGACTGCGTAGCCGGCCACTGGCGAAGCCGGGCAATACACGCAGGAAGAGCTGTGCAAAGACCAGTGCTACGCCCGACGGGGAGATCGACGCCCATGCCATGCCAACCACCGCACCAACACTTTCCATGCTCAGCGTCGCTCGACGTGGGTTGGCCACGCGACCGGTGCCATCACGGTCGCGACGCCTGGCTCGGCGACGCCATGGCGCGCGAAGAACGTCCGACCAGGCTTGTTCTTCTCCGTCGCCACCAGCGTGCACGTCAACTGTTGCGGTGCCGCCGCCTCGAACGCGCTGCATAACATTGCCTCTTCCACGCCGCGGCCCATGGCACGGCACGAGAGCACGAACGTATCGAGCCGCGCGTGCCCATCATCATGCGCCACGATCAGCGCGCCGATCACGCCGTAGTCGCCGAAGCGATCCACGGCATGCACCACCCGCACGGCGTAGCGCGGATCGGTCAGGAACCCGGCAAGCGAGGCTTCCGCGTGCCGAGGTCCGCCAAGAGTGAACTGGTTCGTCTTCGCGACGAGCTGTGACAAGCGCGCGATGTCCGTCTGTGACGGCTCGGCGATGCGCACCGCGATGCCCAGCGATGCGAGATACTCCTCGTGCGTCATCTTCTGCGCCATCACCCGCCGTGTCGACTCGACGGCGTACGACGCAGCGCGACCAAGGTCAGAATCCGTCGGAGCCAGTCGATCGAGCGCCCCGGAGGCCGCGATCAACTGCTTCCATTGCGTCGGATCCGCCGGCATCTGCAGCGCACGGACCTCCGGTGCGGCAGCCGCCACTTCACCGATCTCGATCGGGCTGTCGTCGATGAATACGAAGCTCTGCGTGCCGAGGTTCAACTCATCGGCGATTTCGCTGATGTTGCCCGACTTGGCGCTCCAGTTCACGCGCCATGCCGCGAGGTGCTCCTGCTTCAGCGCCATCTCCGGACGCGCGAATCCCTCCCACACATCGGACTCGTTGTTCTTCGACGCCAGTGCGATCAGCAGGCCGGCGCGGCGCAGTTCGAGCAGCCAGCGCTGGAACTCGCGAAACGACTCACCGGGACCGTTGTCGAGCAGGTCGATGCCAGCGGCACCATCTTCGCCGACCACGCCACCCCAGAGCGTGTTGTCGGCATCGACCACCGCCACCTTGGCGGCACCTCGACGTGCGATGCGCAACAGCCGGGCGATGTTGTCGGAGACTTCGGCGAAACAGGCATCGGTGTAGGGAATGCGCGCGATGGTGAGCGTGCGAGCATCCAACGCCTTGCGGCTCCCGATGGCGCGCACCACTTCCTCGGCATCCACGATCAGGGTGCCTGGTGCGGCAGCCAGCATCTGACGCGCGGCCTCGCGTGCCGCAGTTGCGGTGGCGAGGACACCGCGCGGGTTGCCGGCATCACCAACACCGAGCGGCCGGACTTCCGGCAGGACGGGTAGCACGAACACCAGCGTCGCCTGAAGCGAACTGCCGGCGTTGATGGCTGCGTCAACGATGCTGAGCAGCGGCTCGACGTAACTCTCGACCGGATCCACCAGCGGCAGGTCGCGGCCTCGCCACACATCTGTCAGTCGCGGCCAGACCACCAGGATGTCCGGCCGGAATGTGGCCGTCTCGCTGGTTGGATCGACGCACTGTGCGACGATCTGGTCGTACGGCGCGACCTGCAACCGCGCCGGGAATCCTTCCGCGTGCATCGCCGTTCCGAGAAACGGCACGATCGGTTCAGCCGTGAAGGTGGCGAGAACGGCGATGCGAAGCGCCGTGTCGTCGTGAGTCGATTGAAGGGAACGCCACGACAGCTTTCGCTTCAGCGTCACCCAGAAATTCCCTTCGTTTTGAGCAACGCTCGAATCGCCCGAACGGAATCCACCTGCATCATCTGGTCGGTGGAGAGCGTCACGCCGTAGGTGTCTTCCACGGCCGAGAGAATCGACAGCTGGGCGAGGCTGTCCCACTTCTCGGTGTTCTCGCGGGAGCTGTCGAGCGAAACCTCGGAAAGTTCGAGGTCGAGCACGGCGGCAACCAATTCTTCGAGAGGCATCGGGGAGTTCATCTGGGTCGGCGTCGTCATAACCTTTTCTTAAAGCGTTCTAATGTTATCCGGAACCGAGTCGGCCTGCAAGCCGAGGCTCTGTGCCGAACACACAGAAATCGCGCAATTCGACTGATGCACGATACCACGGGATGCAAATGTCCTCGAAAGAGGTGTACACACAGTGACGGTGTGGCGCTGGTTTCCGTCACAGAGTTGACACATCAGCACGCTGACACTCATCAACACTCGGCACCCCTGCAACGACACTTGAGCACGGCAGTGCCCCTACGTGCAGCAGAAAACGACGAACGTCGGACGCGCGTTCGCATCCGACGTTCATTCGACGCGGTGAGCGCGCCGACAGTTTCAGGCTTGGCCTGCTATGACAACTGTAGTGCCGTCAGTGGAGCCCAGCGGACGCTGACAGTCAGGCGAGTCCGAGTTTGCGCAGGACTTCTGGCGGTGGCCCATCGAACTTCGCGAGTGGCACATTGCCGATGTACTGCAGGTCCTTCATGCCCGCATCGGTCGTGTAGAAGCCGCTGGCCGTAAGATCGCGAATCTGGTCGAAGAAGCGCGCAGCGGCCTGAAATTCCGGCTTCGCATTGGGCAGAAAACAGATGTCGTCGCAGATCTTGGTGCGCTCGGCATTCGTCAGCGCCGTGAACCGTCGTGAGAACCGTCGATCACTTTCCACGTCGAGCCAGGCCAGACCGCCGCGCACCCGCACCAACGCCCGCTCGGCCCAATCGTACGGGGCGCTGACGTATTCGTTGATGTACTTGTGCGCGCCGACGGTCGAGGCGGCTGGGCTCTTGTCGTCCGCCGGGATGATCATGTCGCAGAGCGCGGCCAGCGTCAGCATCTCCGACGCCGACAACAATCGCGGCCAGTTCGCCGTCGGATTCTGCAGGTCGGGATCGGTGAGTGTGCCTCGCGGACCCGACTTCGGCGGGACCGGTGCGGCAGCTCCGGCGCGCGGCTTCGGCTTCGGACCGCCCGCCACCTGCTGCGCCTCTGCCGCCGACGGGCTCAGCCCCTCGGCCAGCGAGGCGCTCGCAGCGGCGGCCGCAATCACCTTCAGCGCCTCGCGGCGATCCATCGGGGGAGTCTGTTCCTCGCTCATCAGATATTCCCCCGCTGCATCTCAGCCAGGATGTGATCGCACGTGCGCCAGGCCAGTGCGAGGATCGACAGCGTCGGATTCTTGTCTGCATTCGACACGAACACCGAGCCGTCCGTGACGAACAGGTTCTTCACGTCCCATGACTGGCAGTACTCGTTGAGCACCGACGTCTTCGGATCGGTGCCCATGCGGCAGGTGCCGACTTCATGAATGATCTGGCCACCCGCTGCAATCACCTTGCTGCCATCGGTCTGCACCGTGCCATTCACCTTGCCGCCCATCGACGTGATGATGTCGGCGAAGGTCTTGACCATGTGCGCGGCCTGCTTCGTTTCGTGCTCCGACCACTTCCAGTGGAAGCGGAGCACGGGGATGCCCCACTGATCCACCACGTTCGGATCGATCTCGCAGTACGAGTCCTCGTTGGGAATCATCTCGCCGCGACCATCGAAGTACATGAAGCTGCCGTAGTAGCGGCGCGCCTCCTCCTTGAACCGCTTGCCGTACGCGCCCTGGGTGTAGTTCTCGAGGCCGCCGAACTCACCAGCGCCCGGCATGCCACGCCCGCCACCGAACTCGATGTGGTACCCGCGTGCGAAGCCGAGCTTTCCGGCGAGCTGGTTCTTGTATTCCCACCACGGCACATACATGTGCATGCCGCTGGCACCGTCGGTGTTGTGCGGCGGCAGGTTCTCGAGCATCGGGATCTGCCCGCCGATCCCGGCGCCGACAGTGTCCATCAGGTACTTGCCCACCAGCCCACTGCTGTTCGCGACACCGTTCGGGAACAGGGAACTCTTCGAGTTCAGCATGATGCGCGCGCTTTCGCAGGCGCTTGCCGCCAGCACCACGACGCGGGCCTTCACCTGCCGGTCGGTGCGCGTGGTCTTGTCGATGTAGTGCACGCCAGTCGCCTTGCCGCTCGCATCGACGATCAATTCGCGCACCATCGCATCGGGAACGATGTCGACGTTCCCCGTCATCATCGCCGGCGGCAGCAGCACGGTGGTCGACTGGAAGTTCGCCTTCACCGAGCAGCCCCACCCACATGGCGTCGCCCAGAGGCAGGCGGCGCGCTGCCGCATCGACTGCGCCAGCACCTTCTGCGCCAGGGGATTGTTGGGATGGATCTTCTTCGGCAGCGTGTCGGCGTCCTGACGCTGCGTCATGATCGCGAGGTGGGCCGGGATCACGGGAATGCCCATCGGAGCCGCATGCTTCTTCGTCAGCAGCTCCGTCGCGCGTGGCGCAGGGGCGGGCATCAGCACGCCGGGGGATGACGCTGGTGTGTTCTCCAGGTTGTCATCGCCGCCGTATACGCCGATCAGCATCTCGGTGCGATCGTAGTAGGGCGCGAGGTCGTTGTACGTGAGCGGCCAGTCCGCGCCGAGTCCGTCGCGCGTCTTCGGCTTGAAATCGTATTCGCCCATGCGCAGCGAGATGCGGCCCCAGTGGTTCGTGCGCCCACCAAGCATGCGCGCGCGCCACCACTTGAAGTCGGTGCCAGGTGCGTTCGTGTACGGCTCGCCCGGCACTTCCCAGCCGCCGTCAACCGTGGCGTCGTAGAAGCCGAACGGCTTGTGCTTGGTGCCGGCACCAAGCAGCGGTGCCTGACGCGGCAGCTTGAACATCGGTGTCTCGCGCACCGGGTCATAGCTACGCCCCGCTTCCAGCACGCACACCTTGAGGCCGGCGACGGCCAACTGGTACGCCGCCATGCCACCGCCGGCGCCTGATCCGACGACGATCACATCGTAATTCGTCTGCGACTTGGGACTGGCCTGAACCACGTAATGCTCTCCTCTGGTAGGGTCCGCCGGGGAACATAGCGACCGGTCAGGGACGCTGGATGGGACGGCGGCGCTGCCCGACGCAGGGTGACCTGCGGGCTCACCATTCGTCGTCAGTGAGAGGGCGTGCCGGTCCCCGTGCATCCCGAGTAGTGCTCCGCCTTCCCGACCGACTGTTCGACGGTTCGACCCGTTCTGTGCACCCGTCCGACCCGCCCGCGAGGGCAACGAGGCTCGCCCTTGGCATCGTCCGCCCGCCGGCATTCTGAATCGCAGGGTTCGCGACTCGATCGACTCCGTCTGGATGGCGATCGGACCGAGTTGGCGCGACGGCTGGCGACATCCATCGAGACCTTTTGCGCCGATGCGTCGCAGGAGTTGCTGACGGCCGACAAGGCGTTGGACGATGAGGCGATGGCCTGGCTGATCCTGTGCGCACGGGGGTGGCCGCGTGAGGTGCGAGCCGATGCGGAGACGCTGACTGCCGCCCGCCCATGGATGGCGGCGTGGAGTGAGTACGTCACCCTGCCGGTGCACATCACGTCCTCGCTCGACACGGCGCACGAACATGAGATGCGCGGCCTGCTGGGTCGCTGTGAAGCCGAGCTTCGGCCGTCGCTACCCCGGGCAGTCTGGGAACTGGTTGACCCGCTCGACGCCCTTGGCCGCGCGACCCTCGCATGTGTGCTGCAGGCGTTGGCGGCGTGGGTCGATGCCCATTCGCGCGCCCTGCTGGCCGCACAACGGACGACCCACCTGCGTGAACGCGTCGAGCGTCTGGTGGGTGAGGCGCGAGCCCTCGACCTGACACCGCCCAGCGATTCCCTCGATCTTGCCGGCTGGCAGGCGCTGGCCGAGTTGGCGAAGACAGCACCGGACGTACTGCCGCGAGTCGCATCACGCCGGTAGGCGCGAGCCAGGCGCGTCGTCGGGCGATCGAGCCAAGGGTTGCGCGACCGCGAATGCCGGTCGCCCGCGAGCTTTACTTTGCGACCGGGAAACTCGCGTGCCCCTCCGCACGTACCTGCGCCGGTCTGCCCGACGTCGCGTAGCGACGCGATCGTTCGCTCCCCTCCCGCCAACGGCTCCCCGAACGCATGCACCCTTCCTCTACGAGTACGGCGCTGCGCATCGGCGGCGAGGCTTTGTTCTCGAACCCGCTCCGCACGCTCCTCTCGACGCTTGGTGTGATCATCGGCGTAGCCTCACTGGTTGCGGTGCTTTCGCTTGGTGATGGCATGCAGGACGCCGCCAGGAGTCAGGTGGAGCGAATCACCGGAGTCCAAACGGTGGTGCTGACGCCGAAGACCACCGAGCAGGTGGACGGCGTGTGGATGCCGGTTCGGAACTACCCGGTTTTCACGCCGGAGGATGCGGCGAATGCTGAGCGTGCGACCGGCGCGACCGGGATGTCGCTGATGATGACGTCGTCCATGACGGTGGAAAGCGTCACCTCCAATCGCCGTCGCGCGACCGGTGTCTCCGGGGTCCTCTCACGCGCGGACCAGTTCCACGCCCTCATACTCGCACACGGCAGATTTTTCACGGACGCCGAGGCCGCTCGCGGCACACCGGTGATTGTGCTCAGCCACAAGCTGGCCCGGGAGTTGTCGCGCGACGGCGATCCTGAAACGCTGGTCGGTGAGCAAGTGCGCATGGACGGTTCCACGCTCGATGTTGTCGGCGTGCTCGCCACGTTCAAGGGGGAGACCGCCACCAGCGCGTACGTCCCGTTCGAGACCGCTCGCAAGGTCTTTCCGGCCACCGCCAGTCCGCGGCCGACGGTGATGATGCTCCGCGCCCCGTCTATCGAGTCGGTCGAGTCGCTCCGGAACGCCGCCGAAGACTGGGCGGCTCGGCGCTTCTCGGCGAGGCTGAAGAAACTGGACATCCTGACGCAAAAAATGCGGCTCGCCCAAACGGAGCAGGGTATCCTGATCTTCAAGATCTTCATGGCGTCGATCGCCGGCATCTCGCTGCTGGTCGGAGGCGTCGGGATCATGAACGTCCTTCTGGCCTCCGTGACCGAGCGGACGCGGGAGATTGGCGTCCGAAAGGCGCTCGGGGCACGCCGCCGTGATGTCCTGATGCAGTTCCTCGCTGAGTCCGTGGCGATTTCAGGTGCCGGTAGTGCGATTGGTGTGGTGCTCGGTCTCTCGGGTGCCCTGGTGGTGACGGCGATCATTCGCCGGACCGCGAACGCACCCTTCTTCCACGCCGGATTCACCTGGACGACAGTCGCGGTGGCCGTGCTCAGCGCCGTGCTGGTCGGGCTCGCGTTCGGGACGTACCCAGCACTGCGGGCATCACGGATGAGTCCGATAGACGCGATCCGACACGAATAGATGCGAATTCCCTGAAGCGTGGGGGTAGGAGATCGCTCATTTGTCTGCTATGATGTCGTCGTTGATCATCAGGCGGTTGGTGACGATCAGCTGGCAGAGAAGAGCGGCTCCGGCGTTCGGGCAAAGTCTTGCACGGTCGAATGCCATGCGCGGTACGATTCCGGCGTCGGGATCTGGTGCATGAGGGGTCGTTTCGCGCGCAGCACTTGCGAGCACGATTTTGCCTACCGGTACGATTTCTGAACCGCACTCGCAAGCCTCCCGTGTCGATCGAATCCGGGATGAGCGCAAGCTTGCGGCGCGTGCAGAGCGGCTCGCCCAACAACTCGAAACGGTCTGCGTCGAAGCTGAAGCAGAACTGCAGGCGTCTGTCGCTGCACGCCACGATCAGCAACTCGCCTGGCTGGTGCTCTGCGATCGCGGCTGGCCGAAAGAGCAGCCGGTCGCCGGTTTTGACATCTCGTTGGTGCACGAGTGGCTCGCGACCTTCGGCGAGATGGTCGCGCTTCCGGTGCGGATCCTGTCGCCGCGTGACATGGTGCGTCTCCGGCGCATTCGGCGTCGGCTCGAGCGTTGCGAGCTGTCGCTCCGCCCGTCGCTACCAGGCGCGGTGTGGCAGCTGATCGATCCGCTCGACGACACCGGTCGGTCCACCCTCTCCTGCCTGTTGCAGGCGCTCGTGGCGTGGGTCGGTGCCACGGAGCGCTGCGATGCGGTGACGCGCCAGAAGGAACGCATCACGGTGTGGCTGTCGCTGTTCACGCATCAGGCGCGCACACTGGGGTTGTGGGTGCCGGTGGCCCCACTGGATCTTGTGGCCTGGCGTGAGGTCGCTGTGGCCGCCCGCTCGATGGCCGCGTTCATGCAAAAGGTGCCTGCGGCATAAGGCCCGCCCGCGTGCTGGGCTGGCAGTCCGGGACATCCGGCCAGTTTCCAGCTGCGCCCAGTCGCACTAGGCTGCGCGATGCCCCCACGCCGCCCGATCGTCGTTTCTGAACCCGTCCCGCGCGGTTCGACGCCACCGACCCGCTCGCTCCGCGACCGACTCGGCGCGATTCGCAACATCCCGCCGTTCCTCGCCCTCATCTGGGCGACCAGCAAGCCGCTCACCGTCTGGACGGTCTTGCTGCGACTCGTCCGAGCAGTGTTGCCGGTCATCACGCTCTACGTCGGCAAGCTGATCATCGACGAGGTGATGGCGCGCACTGCCGCGGGCGGCGCCCCAACATCCGTCAGCGGATGGTTGCACAACGTCGGCTCGGCGCGCTTGCTCTGGCTGCTGGGTGCCGAGTTCGCGCTGGCGGTGAGTTCCGACGTGCTGGGGCGACTCGTGGCACTCTTCGACTCGCTGCTCTCGGAGCAATTCTCCAACATCACCAGCATCCGGCTGATGGAGCACGCGGCAACGCTGGACCTCGAGGATTTTGAGGACAGCGAGCAGCAGGACAAGCTCGAACGCGCTCGCCGCCAGGCCTCGGGTCGCATGACGCTGATGAATCAGCTCTTCGGGCAGGCACAGGATCTGGTCACGATCCTCAGCTTCGGTATCGGCCTCGTGGCCTATGCGCCATGGCTGATCGTGCTGCTGTTCGTGGCGCTGATCCCTGCGTTCCTTGGCGAAGCCTACTTCAACGAGCGCAGTTATTCGCTGGCCTATTCGCGAACCGCGGATCGACGAGAACTGGACTACATCCGCCAGACGGGTGCGAGCGTCGAGACGGCGAAGGAAGTGAAGATCTTCGGGCTGAACGACTTCCTGATCGATCGCTATCGCAAGTTGGCTGGCGATTTCTACGTCGCCAATCGCGGTCTCGCCATTCGCCGCGCGGGGTGGGGTGGTCTGCTCACCGCCCTTGGCACACTTGGCTACTACGTGGCCTACGCGCTGATCGTCTTCCGCACACTCACCGGACAGTTCTCGATCGGCGACCTGACGTTCCTCGCAGGGTCGTTCCGCCGACTCCGCAACCTGCTGGAAGGACTGCTGATCGGTTTCACGCAGACGGCCAGCCAGGCACTGTATCTCGACGACCTGTTCTCCTTTTTCGACGTGCAACCGGAGATTCTCTCACCGCCGAATCCACGACCGTTTCCCACGACATTGCGCGAGGGGATCGTCTTCGAGGATGTCGGCTTCCAGTATCCGGGTGCCGAGCGCTGGGCCGTTCGGCACCTGAGCTTCACGCTGCGCGCGGGCGAGGTGCTGGCACTGGTGGGCGAAAATGGTGCCGGCAAGACCACCATCGTGAAGCTGCTGGCGCGGCTCTACGATCCTGACGAGGGCCGGATCCTCGTCGACGGACATGACATGCGGGAATACGACCTCGAAGATCTGCGATCGAACATCGGCGTGATCTTCCAGGACTTCGTGCGCTACAACATGACTGCAGGCGAGAACATCGCCGTCGGCCGCATCGAGGCCCGTGACGATCAGGCGCGTATCGAAGCCGCCGCCGACCGGAGCCTGGCCAGCGAGGTGATTGCGAAGCTGCCGAAACACTACGACCAGCAAGTGGGTCGCCGATTCAGGAAGGGTGTTGACCTGTCGGGCGGTGAATGGCAGAAGGTGGCGATCGCTCGTGCCTACATGCGCGACGCCCAGTTGCTGATCCTCGACGAACCGACGGCGGCGCTCGATGCGCGCGCCGAATTCGAGGTGTTCGAGCGATTCAAGGAACTGAGCGAAGGGAAGACGGGAGTGCTGATCTCGCACCGCTTCTCCAGTGTGCGCATGGCCGACCGCATCCTCGTCCTGGCCGACGGTCGCGTGGAGGCCGCCGGAACGCATGCCGAGTTGCTGGCACAGCGCGGTCGGTACGCCGAGCTGTTCGAGTTGCAGGCGGCGGGATACCGCTAGGTCGCGAACCGCGCGAACGTGAGACACGTCGGTGGCTGACGGCCTCGCGCGCCGTTCCGGCGAGCATTGTCCACACTTCCTCACGCGGAGCCGCGGGGGACGCGGAGTCGCGGGGAACAGCATGAGGAAGGATGGCTCCATCCCGCTTCAGCGCTTTCGCACGTCTCAGTCGATGAAAACGTCCTTGGCGTTGATCGGCTTCTTTTGCTGGCGGAGATAGGTCGGCAGGAACGGGAGCAACTTGATCTGGCCGGGAGTGAGGATGCGGTCGAGGGCGTGGGCGTCGAGGCGACTCAGTTCCCAGACGGCGATCGACGCCAGCGTCTGTCGCCGCACGGCTTCCTTCGTTTGATAATCGTCACCAAGGCTGAGCAGGTAGCCTGCGAGAGCGCCCCAGACCGAGTCGCTCCGTGCGACAAGGCTCCTGCGTGCTGCTTCGAGCTGCGTGAGTTGCTCGGCGGTGATGAAGAGCGAGTCGCGCTGTTCCAGAATTCCTTCGTAGATGTCCTGGCTCTCCCTCGCATACCGCGCCGCCACGCCGGCGGAGTCAAGGCGCTTTCCGGGAAAGCCGTTGCGACCATTGCGCAGCGCACGATTCAGCTGCTGGCGGCCGAACGTCGGACCGAATGGTGTGTTCACGTCGAGTGTCACCGCGAACGGCATCCGAAGCGTGCTGAAACGTGGGCTCGTGTTACCGAACCGTGGATTGACGTCGTAGATGAAGCGGCGAGCGCTGGCGTCCCAGCCTCGCACGGCGTACAACACCGGGTCGGCATATCCACGCGACCCCCAGCCGCGAAGCTGGTTGCCATTCACGGCGCGATCGATACCCGCCAGGACGTTGATCAATGAGAGCGTCACCGTTGCGCGACGGCGCAGGTGCAGGATGCGTCCGTCGCTGCTCAGTTGCGCATTCATGGTCGCGGACCATGGGTTGCGGCAGGAATTGCGCGCCGCGATCTGCTCCAGCGCCACCGTCAGGCAGCGGCGCACGTCGTTCGAGGACGATGACAGCAGTGTCGCCATCGCTGATTGAAACTGCGGCGTCGCACCGAGGCCTCCACGCGTGACGAAGGCCCGATCATTGAAGCTGAACCCGTCGCCATTCACGTCGCCCGACACGACAGGCGTGAAGGGCGTGCCCGAGACGGCGTTGAAGAAGACACTCATGCCGACGCGCTTCACCTGTACGGAGCCCTGGACCTGAAGCTGGTGGCGGGAATCGAGCTCACCTGCGGTCCACTCCCTCAGCCGCGGATCGCCCGCGGTATTGCGATCGAAGCCATTCTCCCGAGCGCGAATTCGGCTCGCCACATAGGCGACGCGCAAGCTCGTGCCCTGCGGCATGGTCGGGGAAACCGTCACGCGAAACTGGGTGCTCACCGAGCGGGCCACTGATTGGCTCACCAGCACACTCCCGAACGCCGGATCGCGACGGGCATCGGCAGGCGACACAGCACCGTTCTCGGCCACGATGCTCGACGCGTTCACGAAGACTGGGCGACCGCCTTCACTCGCCAGCGCGAAACGTGGCGCGCCGGCAAAGTTGGCATCGATGCTGCCTGCCTGATCGAGATTGAGGCTCGCAATTCCTTCGAACGACAGGTCACTGCCTAGTGCGCGAGTGGACCAGTTCAGGTTCGAGCGCCAGCTCCTCGGAGCGCGCCACGCTGGATCGAGGACGCGAACCGAGGGCGTTCGATCCGCCAGCGCAGGTGCGCCATTCGCGCATGCACTGGGAATGGACGCCGCCGTCGAACCAAAGGATTCCCAGTCATCCACCGGAATTGCGGCGCCAACGCACAACAGCCGCAGGGTACTCGCGGCAAGGCCGGTCGCCGCGACGGCGCCTGAGACCTGATCGGGCGTATAGAAGCTGCGGAACTCGCCGATGCCGCCGCGCAGTACACCGATTACTTCGCGATTGAACCTGCCCAACGCCGAATAGTAGATCACTTCGTTTCGCGGCCGCTTCCGGTACACCCACCGGAACCCCAGGCGCGGGCTGATGCCCCAGGCCGCGGGTGTGACGTTCGTGCGCACACCCAATGACTGCAGCAGCACCGCGTTCGCATCAGGACGGGTGAGAAACGCATTGCCCTCGGCTCGGGCACCGTACTGCAGCGCAAAGTTTGCCGACGTGCGATAGATGCTCCCCACGCCGAGTGCCGTGTTGAATGCGGTCCCGCGACGTGTGGGCAGCGCCAACGTGCGGGAGTAACTCGACGGTCGGCCGCCTGCGAGATCGTCGAGGGAGTTGTAGCTGAATGCGCCGAGTGCATTGGGATTCGATCGCTCTGCGGCCGATTCCAGGCGCGCCTGAGCAAACAGCTTCACGCGATGTCGTGTGCCAGCCGTCACGTAGGTCTGCGACTCCTGGGTCGTTTCCCATGTCAGCCGCGTCTGATCCCGTGCCAGCGCGCCGCCCCCTCCGAAGCCGAGTGACGCCACGCCGCCCGTCTCGGCGTTGCTGCCAACCGTGCGCACACCGCCCGATGGCAGAAGAAGTGCCGGCGTTGCGACTGCGTCACGTATCGAGAGCGAAGTCTTCGTGTCATGCAGCCAACGCGCCGTACGAAGGTTGTGCACCAGCTGCACCGTGCCCAGGACGTCGTGGCCGCTGCCACTGGTGGCGGGGGTCACCGTCGGACCAATCCCAGTGCCGCGATCGATACCGGCGTTGAGAATCCCCACCACGCCATAGGTCCGCGGTATCGGCGTGTTCGCCTCCTGATCATACCCCAGTCGATCGATGCGGGCCGCCAACTGGATGTCCGTGCGCTGCGTGCCGTTAGCGCCACCGATCGGGATACCACGACGTGTCAGTTCCGACAGCAGGCGTGCCACGGTATCACGCCCGACACCAGCTGCCTCGAGGGCAACGCTGCTCGCGCTTGCAAGAGACGGCTGATCGGCCTCCCGCCGACGGACGCGCGCACCCACCGAGTACGCGAAGCGATCCTGACGATCGATCGGTCCGATCGCCGTCAGGTTTGCATCGATGAGGCTCGATCTTTGTCCCAGTGCCCGACCTACCGCATCGGTGGACTGGAGCAGGGGATTGTCGACCACGATGCTGGCGGTGCGGTACTTGTATGGGTAGCCCGTACTGATATTGGCATCGATCTGTGCGCCGCTGAAGCCGCCGCGCGCAACATCCCAGGCCGTCGTGCTGGCCCGCACCTGTCCCACCATGCCGCGCGGCAGTTCCGCGCCGCCAGCCATGCCGTTGATCGTGAACTGCGTCTGCGAGCCCGGCAGGCCGAGAGCTGAAATACCACCGGGGCCCGTCTGCAGCCCCACGATGGTCGCGGCAAGAGCTGATGCGCTGCCTGTGAGTGAAGGCGACACGGCGGCGTACACGCCGTCCCATTCCGATTCAGCGCTGCCTCGTGCCGGCTCGCCCGCGTATTGTCGATCCGGTGCCTCGCGTTTCGTCGCACGCACTTCCACCCGTGCGAGCTGCTGCACCGTGCTCGACGCCAGCGAGAGGTCCACTGTGAAGCTGGTCTCGGTCGCGGTGCGCGTCACCCGTTTGCGCTGGGATACCCGGCCCACCGCGCTGGCGAAGACGAGGTAGTCACCGGTGCCCGGATCGGCGACGACGCGCCACCGGCCCGCAGCATCAGTGCGTGTGCGAAACACCGTGCGGTCGGGTCCGCGCGTCACGATCACCTCGGCATCGGAGAGGGCCACCGCGGAATCGGTGGTCAGCCGGCCTTGCAGGGTATCCGGACGTGATTGAGAGCAAAGTGCTACCAAAGGCACCAGCCACAATACGATCACGGCGTACAGCTTGCGCATGCTTACACTCCGGTCCGGTCGCGGAAGCGCACCCAGAGCACGGTCAGCGGGTGGTCGCCGACTTGCAGGTGGCTGATGCCGAGGGAATCGAGATAGGAGAAGGGACTGTTCGCGAGCAATTGCATGCGACCCCGGAAGTCGGCATCGCTGTAGGCGCTGCTCCCCAGGCCGGCTTGCGCTGCCGCGCGTTCGAGCCGTGCGACCATTGCCGATTCCGCCGAGGTGTCGCGGCGGATGGGTGCTCCGGCCCGGATCGAATGCGAGATCACCTCATTCGATGGCGTCAGCGCAATGGCGACATACGGCGTCTCCGTTGTCGCGAGGTTGAGCAGCGTCGGACGCGAGCGCTCGATGGCATCGATGACGAGGGAATCGGCGCGTGCCGTATACAGCGAGTCACCCAGATTGCGGGCAGGTTC
Source organism: uncultured Gemmatimonadaceae bacterium (assembly GCA_963740355.1). GTDB lineage: Bacteria > Gemmatimonadota > Gemmatimonadetes > Gemmatimonadales > Gemmatimonadaceae > JACMLX01. The sequence goes on along the minus strand of CAVUDW010000003.1, from coordinate 313,549 downwards.
CCTCGCGGTAGGGTCCTTCGTTCGCATCACCCAGTCGGGATCACGCGTCGCGCGGCCGAGCGCCAGATTCCGCGGCGTCTGCGAGGGTTGCGCCAGTGCCGCCCGGCGCGGCATCGGCACGGTGCAGGCCATCAGCGTCAGCAGGAGCGCCACGCCCGCCGCGCCAATCGCGCGGACATTCGTTCGCCAGGAGACCGCCGGTCGGATCAGCGCTCGAAGACGCGACTCGAGATCCGGCTCGCCGCTCATCAGCGATGTGGCGGACCCTCCAAGATTCCCCGCGCACATCGCGCGCTGTGGCCACGTCGGCATCGCGATCCCGCGCTCGGCCACATGCAGTAGCAGATCGGCGTACCGTCTGGCCATTGTTGGACTGCACAGCACACGTCGGTCGCAATCATGCTCGATGGCACGCTGCAGCCGACGATGCGCCCAGCGGAGCGGGGCATTCCACGGCATGATGATGACGAGCAGCATGCCGAGCGACAGGAGCATCGGATCGCGTGCCTCCACGTGCGAACGCTCGTGCATCAGCAGCAGGCGGCGATCGAGCGTCGGCAGTGCCATCGCCCAGCGAGGGACGACTATTTCACCTCGCGTAGCGCCGAAGGCTGCCGGCCCCACGTCTTCGGAGAGCCAGGTTGCTGGCGCGAGAAAGGTCTCGCGATTCCAAATGCGCCACGATGCGCGAATGCGTGCTATGCGGAGTGCGCTCGTGAATGCGAGACCGAGCAATGTGACGCTCGCGAGTGCCCACGCGATCGCCAGCGGCAGATCGAGCGGCCGCATGAGGCCAGCCGAGCTGGCAATCAGGTTGGCGACCGCATGCACCACCCCGACCGGCAGCAGGCCGAGTTGGTCACTCGACGTGCTTGGCGCAACGAAGCTGGAGAGGTCGCGGTCGAGTTGCGATGTCGGCGACGCTGCCGAGCGGACGTCCACGACGCCGATGGACGGTTGCAGGCGCGATGTGATCTCGGCGGGCACCAACGGCATCGCGCACATGAGCGTCATGGCCCCGAGCCAGGTCCAGCGACGGGCGATGTCGAGCCGGATGCACACTCGTTCGGCCGACCAGGCGGCGCCAGCGACCAGTGCGCCGAACAGCGTCAGGTACAGCATGGTGGCCGCGATCATTCGTCGTCCTGGCGCAGTTCCGATTCCACCAGCGCCTTCAGGCGCTCGAGTGCGGCGCGATCGAGTCCCTCATCGCGGACGAGGTGCGTCATCAAGGCTTCCGGCGACCGATCGAACAGACCGTCCAGCAGGCGCTTTACCGCGCTCTTGCTCGCCGCCTCACGCGCCACCAAGGGCCGGAAGCGGTGCGCGCGGCCCTCCACGTTATGGGCGACGAAGCCCTTGTCCTGCAGGATGCGCAGGATCGTCAGCACAGTGTTGTAGGCCAATTCGATGCCGTCGTCGGCGAGTGCGTCGCGCACCTCGGCCGCGGTGGCGGCCCCCCGTTGCCAGAGGGCGGTCATGATGTCGAGCTCGCGGGCGGTGAAAGTCGGCATCCCATCTCCCAAACGTTTAGTTGCTGGGAAGAGTCTGCACCCGTGTCGTGAGTGTGTCAACTAGGCCTTTAAGAGATATCCGGTCGAGGGGAGAGGAACAAGGGGCCGGACCTGCGACACCGGGGCGTCCGACGCGTGATCCGGCCGTGCCGGTCAGACCGCGAAGGTGACAAACAGATGACGACTTCTACCGGTGAGTTGCTTTTAACCTTCCGCGGCCGTGTATTCAGGGTGTGCAGTCGAGCCCGCCCTTCAGGGATGGCACCGACCAGTTGCTGGGCCGGTTTACCTTCACGTGCGGTTGAGTATCTCTCAGGCGTGCTCGTCTGACCGGAACGCTCGTTGCCTTCACAGTGCACGACCCACGGACACCGCGTTGCAGATGTTGACTCCTGACGGCCGTTCCAGAGACCTGCACGATCGCGATGCGAGCATCTTCCAGATGCTCGGCGGTGAACTCGCAGCAGTCGACACCTGGACCCGCGTCGACTTCTCGTGGATGCACGACGGCGCCGCGTCGATGCGTGACGCAGTGGGCTATCGTGGGCTCACCATGGCCTACCGCGTTGCCGGCCTGACCCTCGGCGATGCCGATGCCGCGCCCTCGTGTCCGCCCTTCGTAGTCGAAATCTGGCCCGACCGGGTGAGCGCGCAGGTGTACTGGCACCGGGGTGACGGTAGCACGTCGCGTGTGGGCGCCATCGATGCCGCCGACCTCCAGCACTGGGCGGCTGGCAGCCTCACCAAGGACCTGCGCGTGGTCCGGTTCGGCGATGGCGATCCTGGTTTCGAGGCGGAAATGCACCTCACCGACACCAACTCGCGCGATGCACTGCGTGAGTTCGTGAGTGCCTTTTCGTGGGACGTGGCGGCGCTCCACGCCTATGAGTTGAACGACGAACTGCTCACGACCGAGGAGTGGGTGCGGCGCGCTGCCTTGTCGATCTCGCGATCGACGCCGCGGATTCCGCTGCGCGAACACCTGTCACCGGAATGGTCTGCGTTCGAGAGCCCGCGCGGTGTGTTCTGCAGCCTGCAGCCGAACGGTGGGCTCTGTGAAAGCGACAACGTGCTCTACGCGGTGCGACGTGATGCGGCCGCACTGGAGCCGATGGCCGCGATGCCCGGGCATCGCAGCGAGTGGGACTGCACACGGTTCACCGACGTCTGGCTCTCGCGTGACGGCACCACCTGTTTCGCGCGTTCGCTGCTGCTGCAGGGGTTCGTCGCGACAGGCAACGGACAGTGGCGTGCGATCGACACCGATCCTGTCACGGCCGTCGCGTCGTGGGGCGCTGGCGGGTTCCTGCTCGGCTTGCACGATGGCAAGATCGTGTGCCTCGATGGCGCCCAGGTGGTGGGTGAGCGGCGTCGGCTGGCGAAGGTGAATGGTCGCTTCTCACGCTTGATCACGATCGGCGAGCGTGTCGTTGCACTGGTCGGCACGACGCTGATCGGCGCGCGGGTTGCGCCTGATGCTGACGGCCAGTTGCGCGTCAGCGGGCAGTGGACCACCGAGCTCACCTCATCCATGACTTTCGAATTGGTCGCGGAGCTGGATGTTGATTCGTGGGCACAGCGTCCCGTTGCCGCAGTGCTGGGTGATGACGGTCTGGCCATCGTGGATGTCGACACAGGCGTCATCAGGTCACAGTACGCCTGTGATCAGGCGAGTCTGGCGAAATGGATCGGTCCGGGCTGGCTCCTCGTGCTCGATGCCATCGTGAGCAGTGACGAGCCGTGCACGAGGCTTCGAGTGCTCGATGTCATCAGCGGACGGTGGACGGAGCCAGTGGTGATCGCCGAGGTGTCGCGACTGGCCGTGCGTGGTGACGAAATCCATGTTGGATATGCGAATCAGAGCATCGCCGTGTGGAATCGGGCGGAAGTCTGTCGCGGCATCGGCACGTCGGCGTTCCGGAGCCCGGTTCCTGAAGGCAGCCTGCTGGGGACCCCGGCACCCGTCAACAGCACGGTGCCGATGAGCGACGGCGGTACTTCCGCCGTCGGCTGATCGGCACCAGCGTCCGCTGAAACGATGCGGACGGCGCTTACGGCTTGGTGACCTTGGCGCGTGTCGGCAGGGGGGTCTCCACGGGTGCTGCGGTGCCCTGCGGTATGGCCTTGCCCCGGAACTTCAGCTCCGTCGACGACGGCTTGCCCGCGATCGACATAGAGGCGGGCTTGCCCTTCGGTGTGCGAATGAAGTGGACCGTGAGCGAGTCGTGCTGAAGCCGCGTCTCACGGCTCGACGAAGGCGCATCGGCCACTGTGCGCTGCGCGGACTGTGCCTGAATCAGTGCCGGGGTGAGGGCAATGACTCCCGCCGCCGCAAGGACGCGAAGGAGTCGTGCACGTCGGATTTGCATCGGTGTGCTCGGGAGCAAGGCGAGAAAGCTGTAGAAAGCCATGTTATGGCCGGTGTGACGCGGAGGTCCAACGGGATGCGCCACTGACGGAATCGATCATCTGCGCCAGCGTGTCCAGCATGCGCGGATAATTGCGACAGCCCTGGTCGTACCGCACTCGATGCTCACCGGTTGCCGTGGCAACGGCCAGCACCACGGTCGGAAGGTCGGCAACGTAGGTGCCACACGATGGCGTGTTGTACTCGATCGATGCCGGGACCTGCTCGAACTTTCGCGCGTCGAACGCCATGCGCACGGCGACGACTGCCGCCGAGGTAATCCGTGCCGAATCCTGGCCGACCGGCTGCACGAATCGTTCGCCAGTGAACAGCACACGCCCACTCGCGTGCAGCGTGAGACCGTAGATCGGGCAAGTGCCGTGACAGGCACCGCGCGACAACGACACCACTGCGATCGAATCGCTGGGCATTACGGCGCTGTCCGTGTCAGCGGATTGTGCACGCGAACTGACACAGGCGGACACGAGGGCCATGGGCAGTGCCATCACGAGGCCGACCGTGAATCGCCTCATGGCGCACCACCGACCGACAGGGCGCGCGTGCTGCTTCCGACACCATCCGACAAGAGCACCTCGAGCGCATTCAGTGACGCGGCGTTGATCGTGAGTGCGCCGCGGCGGCCGATGCCGACCACGCGCCGTGTGGATTTGTCGCGCACGATGATCGATGGGTATCGCGACGTGTTCCAGGTGACGTCATACCGGTTGGTGCCCGCGGCGCGCACGACCAGCTGCGGGTCAGCATCCACGCGCAGGCTCACGCCTGACGGCGAGGCCGCATAGCTCCCAGCGCGGAGTAGCACGCCGGATCGTCCACCGCCGCTTTCGTCACGCACCGTGATGTTCGCCACGGCGCCGCTCACACTGGCGTCGTACGGCACCAGGGCCACGAAGGTGCGCGTCGCTGCGTCCACATCACTCATCGCGTAGCCGTCAAAGCGATGGCGGAACAGGACTCGACCATCGGCCGACGTCCCTTCGGCGACGAAGCGGCCGGACGCACGCTGGGCGGTGGCCTTCGTCGTGATCGTGAACACAGGATCGAGCGTCACGGCGCCGCCCACGAGCGAGCCGCTGATCATCAGCGCCGGCACCTCAGCCTGCGTCGCGACCGCCAGCGGAATCACCCCACTCCGGAGGTAGGCGAGGATGCCCTGATAGGTGTATTCACTCGCCCAGCTCTTGTTGCAGTATCCCATCACATCGAAGCGGTCAGCCCGATAGATGGCATTCGCGGCCACGTCGAAGCCCACAATCCCGATCGTGCCATCACTGCGCGGGAAGTTTGCGTCGACGTTCGCTGGCGTTCCGCAGGTGGACGGTGTCGGTGAGTGTTGCCGCCCAAAGCTGTGCCCAAATTCGTGCGTCAGTGTCTCCGCCGCCAGCGAATCGGGACCGCTGATTCCGACGCCGGTGAAGCCCGTCACACCTGCGATACCAATGATGCCTGGAGCCGCTTGCTGCGCCAGCACCCCGTAGTAGTAGTTGTTGCTGCTCTCGGCGGCGCGAAGCACGTCCATCTGGCGCAGCATGTCCACCCATGTGTCCGAGCTGGATGGCGCAGGTGTGTCGGTGGCATATTCGGCATGAATGGTGACATTCACGGCCGACAGCGGGTACATGCGCTGCAGCAGTTCGGTCAACCTCGTCGTTGGTGCCGAGACGGTGCTGGCGACGCGATGCCGGATCGGAACCAGCTGGATGTTGATCGGCGGCACGGTGACGACGCGAATCGGCTTCGACACACCCGTCAGCGGCCACGCGTTGTCGGTCTCGTTCGACTCGGCGATGGCGTTGTTCGGGTCGACATCGGCCACGATCGTCATGCCATCGCGGATCAACGACGCGGGAACGGGGATATCGGCCGAGCAGCAGCCCTCGTCGGTCGCCACGGCAATGGTCGCCGTTCCAGTCAGCGTACCGGTGACCGTGGCGCCATTGAAGACTCGTAGCCGCACGGCGGCGTTGCCGAGCCCGGAACGGCTGCCGCGCACGAAGACGCGCGCAACCGTCGGGCGGTCAGCTACAAGGGGAATGCGACCGTCTGGCGTTTGCGCCGATTGCGTCAGGTAGACCAGCGGCACGTCGAGATTGACGTCCGTGCCGGCGTTGACGGTGATCTCGCTGGTGGCGGTGCGCGCCGGATCGGCGGCCGCGGTGACGGTGATGGTCGCCGCACCGGCGGTGATGGCGCGGACGATGCCGGTGGCGCCGACGGATGCGATGCCTGGCGCAGAACTCTTCCACGCCACATTCGTGTTGGTGGCGCCTGTCACGGCCGCCGTCAGCTGCTGTGTCTGCCCTGGCAGCAGTGTTGCCGTTGGCGGAGTGACCGTGAGGCCAACGCCCGCGGAGGCCGGGCCGGCGATCGCGAGCTCGAAGGCGCCGGATTCGCCGACGGTCGCGCTGGTGACGGTGACGACGTATTCGCCTGGTGCGAACACCTGCAGCACCTGCGCGTTCAGCCCCGGTCCGCTGTCATCATCTTCGGCCAGCTTCGGCGCTGACCCGGCCTGTTGCACGAACAGGTACGGATCGAACTGGGTGCTGGTGAGGTCGATGCGCAGCGCCGTGGATGTTGCGAGCGAAAATCCGTATCGCCGGACGTAACTGCCGTCAGAGAGCTTGCAGGCACTGGAGGACAGTGTGTCACTGGTGGTCGATCCGACGGTCACCACGCGGCTCACGCCGCACGGATCGATGCGCGACGAGAGCGTGAGGGTGTATGCCCCGACCTCACGCGGCAGCGCGCTGTTGGCATTGATGATGTACGTGCCCGGGTCGAGTGTCGCCGACACCAGCGCGTCGCGCGTGCCAATCGAAGAATTGTCATTGCGACCGATCGACGTGCCGTTCGTGTTCTCGATGAACAGGTAGGAGTCGATCGCGGAACTGCGCATCGTGGCCGTGACGATCGTGGAACTGGCCACCGTGAGGCGATAGCGATCGGTGTAGCTGCTGTCCGGCAGGAGGCAGGCCGTTGCCGCGAGATTCCCGTTGACTGTACTCGGTGTGCTGATCGGCGTGGAGGCGAGGCAGGCCGATGCGGCACGTTCCACGGTCAGCTTGTAGTCGCCGAACTGGTTGGCGTCGAAGCTGTTGGCGCCGATGACGTACTTTCCAGCAGGAACGAGTTGCTCGATGCGTGACCCGGTATCGCCATTGCCGTCGTCGTTCTCGGCCACGATGGCGCCAGTCGTGAAGTCCTGCAGGATGAGGTAGGAATCGACCAGCGCACTCGTCATCGAGATGCGCACCGGTGTGTCCTCCGTCAGCGTGAGCACGTACTTGTCGACATAGCTGTTGTCGTTGAGGCGACAATCAGTGTCGAGCAGTGTGCCGGTCACGGTTTGGCCGAGCGTGATGACGGTGCTCGCGTCGCAGCGGGCCGAGACGGGCACCGTCGAGACCACCGTGCCAGTGCCTGTGACACCGTCGGTGCTGGCGCTGATCGTGACGGTGCCTGCCGTGATCGCCGTCACCAGCCCGGCAGGGCTGACCGTCGCCACCGTCGGGACCGATGACACCCAGGTGATCGTCTTGCCGGTGACCGCTGCGCCACTGCCGTCGCGGACGAAGGCCGCCAATTGCACGGTCTTTCCGGTGTCGACGGTGCTTGCAGCGGGAGAGATCAGCACCGATGCGACCGTCGCTGGCCGGACCACGGGCTTGGTGTCGCCGCCGTCGCCACCGCCGCATGCCGCGAGGGCAGCGGAACAGAGCGCGAGCAGGAGCCTGACGGGACGGCGGAGCCCGAGGCGGGCACCACCAGTGAACGAGGTGCGATCGGGATTCGACAGCGCGTCCGTCATCTCGGCTCGGGAGGGGTTGGCGCGCTGCCAGAGACCGAAGAACCGGTCGGCGCTAAGTGCGCAGCGTCGGACTAAACATGAGACAGGGAAACGTTGGGGGTACCCCCATCCGTGCCCATCGGCAGTCAGTAGGAAGACGCCCCAGTCTGGCGGGCGACACGGATCGCGAGACGCACCGGGCCTGCGTTCGTGTGGGGAATTCCGATTGGAACGACAGTCCAAGAGACAAATGCCGGGCATATGCCCGCGCCTCGAAAGGTCAGGCCTCGTCACTCTTGCGCCTGTGCCGCTGTCGCAGATGAGACCGTAGTCTCGGTCATGAGGGGTGACTTGTTCAGAATACGCACTTATTCCGCGTGAGTTCGTTACAGCATACGGCCAATTCACTCCTGCGGGCGGCAGGTGGGGGAGGGGGCGTCCGGGTGGCAGCACCGTCGGGAATTCGACTACATTGGCTCTGGCCTGACCGGCCTGACCGGGCTGAGCTTTTGTGGAGCAGTGGCGCACCGCGGCTTGCGGGAAGGTTTCGGCGCGGTGTGCTCTTCTATCCGACACGTCTGAGTTTGATGACCGCCGCTGGCGTGCCGATTACCGATCCCGAACGCGCGTTTCTCGAACACCTGCCGACCATCGACAAGGTGATTGGGATCATTGCGATAAAAAATGCACTCTCGCCGTCTGATGCGGACGAGTTCGGCTCTTGGGTGCGCGCCCGCATCGTGGATACCGATTACGGCATCTTCCGGAAGTACGCGGGTCGCTCGTCAATCGCCACCTATCTATCCGTCGTCCTCAGCAACCTATTTCACGACTATCGCAACAGTGTGTGGGGCCGGTGGCGGCCGTCGATGGCTGCCACTCGAATGGGGCCGGTCGGCATGCGGCTGGAAGAGTTGCTGCACCGCGACAACTACACACTGCGGGAAGCCATCGAGATTCTGCGCTCCGCCGGATTTCCCGAGAGCGATGTCGAACTGGGACGGATGGCACGAAGCCTTCCGGTACGGCAGCCGTCCAGCGAGGTGCCGCTCGAGGCGCTGACTGGCCTGCCGCAGGAGGTGGATGTCAGCGCCTCGAACCCCGATGGGCACGAAAGTGATTTTGCCGAGCTCCTGAGCGCAATGACGGAGCTGCCGGTGGAGGATCAGGTCATCCTGCACATGCGGTACTGGGATAACATCTCGGTCGCTGACATTGCCCGGGCCCTCAATCTCGAGCCGAAGCCCTTGTACCGTCGCATCGACTCGATCGAGCAGGAGTTGCGGCGGCTGCTGACGTCGCGCGGCTTCGACATCGAGCGGGTCCGCGACTTGCTGTCCAGTGGTGCGTCATGGTAGCTCGACTTCCCCACGCCTGTTTCCTGCGGCTCCGTCACGGACGGACTTCATGAACGCTCCGCTGATCGATCCAGAACTGCTTGCCAGCGTCATCGATGGCACGGCCACGCCGGACGAACGCGCGGCGGCGATGCGGATACTGGCGAGTTCACGCGAGGCACACGCCATCTTCGTCGACGCGGTTGCCATTCATCGTGAACTGGCGGCCGAGACTGGGGCAGCGGCATCTGGCGCGAACGAGGCGCGCGATTCGGTAGTGCTGGTGTCACGACGAAAAGGTCGCTGGCGATACGTCGCGCCGATCGCGCTCGTCGCTGCCACGATTGCGATCGTGGTGTTTTTGCGTGGCACTGGTCGTCCGGATGCGACCGTCAGCCTGGCCGTCGTGCCGCGCCTCGAAGGCGCCACGGGTGCCGGTTCGCTCGCGCGCACACTCGGTGCGGGCTGGGACGTGCCAGGCTGGTCGGTCTCTCGTGGCTCGGAATCGACGCAGATCGCCACGAGGCGTGCGTTCCGCATCGGTGTGCGCCTCGCGCAACTCGAAATCGCAGCGCGCGCGAGTGATTCGGTGGCCGTCATGGCGGCGACGTCGCAGATCCGGGAACTGCTGTCTGACGTCGCGGGTGCCGCGCCTGTCGCTTCGCGACTCGACTCGATGGGTCGGGAATCCTCCTTCGGCAGCGACGCGTCGCGAGGCGAGATTGGTCTGGCACTGAAGGGGATCCTTCAACAGCCCGCGTGGTTCGACCTTGGGGTGTGGACTGGCGCCGCCCAGATCGCGATTCACAGCGGGCATCGGGAGTTCTTCACGGTCGACGGAGGTGCCTCCGCACAATTGGCACACCTCCTGACCGAAAGGCCTCAGCAGGCCGATGCCTGGGATGTCAGCACGGCATCGCTGCGCGATCTTCCGCGAGATGACGCCAGTCGCGTGGAAGCCATCACGCGCGCGGTTGCACAGGTGATGGCTTCCGCAGGCGGGTGACGGCCAGCAAGACGTCGAGGCGCGGCACGCGGCTTTTTCTGCATTGTGCGCTGTTTGCGTCACCTGTCAGCGTGTGCTGACGCACTCCGGGTTCGGGACCGAATCCCCGCGCACGCGCCAGACCACGTTGCCGACATCATCTGCCACCAGCAGGCCGCCACGGCGGTCGATGGCCACACCGACGGGCCGGCCCATTGCCTCGTTCTCGGCGTTGAGAAAACCACTCAAGACATCGACTGGCGCCCCTCGGGGCCGTCCAGCCACAAAAGGCACGAAAATCACCTTGTAGCCGCTGCGTGGATTGCGATTCCAGGAGCCGTGCTGTCCCACGAACATCCCGTGGCAGAATGCCGCAGGCAGGCGCGCCCCCTCCGCTGCAATCAAGCCAATCGACGCCGTGTGGGCACCGAGCGCGTAATCAGGGACGAGGGCGGTGGCGACGCGCGCCGGCTGGGCAGGCTGCACCCGTGGATCGACACGATTCCCGAAATAGCTCCACGGCCAGCCATAAAATCCACCGTCCTTAACCGCGGTCATGTAATCGGGAACGAGGTCACTTCCGATTTCATCGCGTTCATTCACGGCAGCCCAGAGCGCGCCAGTCTGGGGTTCGATTGCGAGGCCGGCGGCGTTGCGCAATCCGCTGGCGAACACACGGTGTGCACCAGTGCCAGGATTCACTTCCCAGATCTCTGCGCGTCCCACCTCCTTGTCCAGCCCATTCTCGCCCGCGTTGCTGTTCGAGCCGATGCTGACGTACAGCGTCTTTCCGTCAGCCGATGCCACCACGGTTTTCGTCCAATGATGGTTGAGTGTCCCTGCGGGGAGCGACAAGCACCGTGACTGCCGTATCGGTGATGCTGGTTGCACCATCCACATATGGAAACCGGACCAACGCATCGGTGTTCGCGACATACAAGGTGTGCCCGACCAGGGTCATGCCGAACGGCGAATGCAAGTCGCTGAGGAACACTGATCGAGTCTCCGCAACGCCATCGCCGTCGGCATCGCGTAGGAGCGAGATGCGATCGGGACTGGGAACTGCACCACCGCCCTTGCGCTGGAAATAGCGAAAGAAGAATCCCTTGATTCCCTTGCCATCGTCGGGCCTCTTCGGCGCGTTCGTTTCCGCCACCAACACATCGCCGTTGGGCAACGCATAGACGAAGCGCGGATGCGTCAGCCCCGTTGCGAACGGAGCCACGTGCAGGCCCTGGGCCGCGATCGGCGCCCGCCCCGACGCCCATCCGACTGCCCGTGCGACCTTCGTCATTGGAATGAGCGAGCTGCGCGGTTCCGGCAGCACTGGCGCTCGGGCCGAAACCTGACTCGATCGGCAACGTGGCTGAGTGCCCGCAAGCCGAGCAGAGCAGCGCGATCGATGCAACCAACTGACGGCGATTCACATGGGTCTGTTGAGGCACACGATAGGGTGCAGGGAAGCGGCTAAAAAATCCGCGGCGCCACTCGCCAGAGTGACGCCGCGGGACCTTTCAACATCTACACCGTAGCCACGTTTCTGGTCGTTGCTGGCGTACTCGTCTGGTGTCGCCCGCCGTGACAGCCTCCTCACACGCCATGCTCAGAACCCGTACTTCACGCTCGTGACGAAGCTGCGCTGCGGGAACGGATGGAAGAGGAAGTACTTGCGATTGAGCAGGTTGTCGACGCCGACCGAGGCGTTCAATCGATTGTTCACGCGGTAGTTCACATGTGCATCGGCGACGAACCAGGCGCTGAACGCCTGATACGTGTTGGTATTGAGGTCTGCGTTATCGAGGGTGGTATACAGCTTGTCGCTGTAGCGGCCACCCAGTGAGAGGGCGAGGCGGTCGATCGGCCGGTAGGTCGCGAGCACCGTGCCGCGCAACTTCGGCACGTTGGGCACCTGCTTGCCGATGGCGGCGTCAGGGGCCGCCGTGGCGCTCGCCCGACCCGAGGTGGCGAGAATCGTGGCATCGAGCGCCGTCAGGCTGCCCTGCAGCTCGAGGCCCGGCACCAGCAGATCGCGCTCCTGCACTACGAACTCGATGCCGCGCAGTCGGATGTGGTCCACGTTCGAGGCGAACGAGTAGAAGGTTGGCGAGCCAGCCACCAGCGGCTTGAACTGCGAGATGATGGCATCGTGCACGTCGTTGTTGAACAGCGACAACTGCACTCGTCCGCGTGCGAACTCGCGTGCCGCGCGCAGCTCCATGGCCAACACGTTGTCCGGCTTCAGGTTCGGGTCCGGCGACGTGAACGTCGTGCCGGTCGAGACCAGCTGATAGAGCTCCGACGCCGTGGCGAACCGATACGCCTTCCCGATCGAGCCGGTGAAGTTCCAGTCCACGTTTGGCTTCCAGTCCAGCGATGCCTTGGGCGAGAAGCGGTTCGCGGACACCGTGGGCTGCGTCACACGCGACGCGCCATTCACATTGTATCCATCGAATCCCTTCCACCATTCGTACCGGCCACCTACGGTGAGACGCAGCGTCGGTGCAAGTCGCCAGTTGTCCTGCACCCAGAGAGCCTGCGTCGCCGTCTTGCCATCACCTTCCGTCGCGACGCTGGTGTACACCGGCGCCTGCGATCGCCAGAACAGCGTGTTGTAGGTCGGATTGAGCAAGCGGTAATAGTCGGCGTGCGCCCCGAACGTCACCGTGTGTGCCGCCACGCTACTGCCGCCAGCATGCCACGCGCCCTTCACGTCGAGCGATGACCAGCCCGTGCCCGTCAGCGACGCGACGCGGCCGCTGTTGCCAAGGGTGGTGTCTGTGGCGGATGCCGATGTCGCGAACCGCTGACGATCGACATCCATCCGATAGGTGGTGCCGATGATTTCCGCGTCCCAGTCCTTGCGACGATTGGTGCGGACCGAGAGACTCTGCGATGTGTGCCGCTGGAGCAGTGCGTAGAAGCCACTGGCGAAGCCAGCCTGTCCTGCAAACGTCGGTGCCCCGGTGCGCTGCAGGTACGGATCGACGGTCGCGTCGGCATCGTTCTGCCAGAGCCCAAGGTGTACGCCGCGCGCACCGTGGGCGTGATGTCGTATCCCAGCTTGAACGTCCCATTGACCATGCGGGTGTGCAACACGCCGCTCGCCCCAAGGATGTTCGCCGGTGTGTTCAGCTTGGTCGTGGCGGGGAAGCCACCGGTCGTCCCGGTCGGAAAGGTCGACGCCGTGACGAAGCTGAGCGGCTGGCTGCGGCTGTCGAGGTAGTTCCCGCTGGCCACGAAGCTGAACTTGCCGATACGATCGCTCAGGCGTGCACTGGTCTGCGACGTGCCGTAGGTGCGGCTCGTCCCGTACAGGTCGAACGACTGCAGCGCGCCCGTCTGGGTGATCGATCCTTCACGTCGCTCCGGTACCCGCGTGGTGATCTCCATCACCGCGCCCATCGAGTTGCCGGCGTACGCGGCCGAGAATGGGCCGTACATCATGTCGATGCGCTCGATCTCTTCTGGTGCCACCAGCCCCCATCTCGGCGCGCCGATGGTGTTGTTGTTGCCGATCAATGCCGTCAGCGGCACACCATCGGCGAACACCAGGCTGCGCGCGCTGGAGCTGACCCCCCAGGATCGCGTCGCCATCACGGCCTGCGTGTCGCCGTTGTTGCGCTTCCGCAGGAAGACACTCGGCAGGTACTTCACGGCGTCCTCGGTGTCGATGAGGTTCACCGTCTCACGCACCTTGGTGGCGGTGATGCTGGCCGAGACGGGCATGGTGAGCTTGGTGATCGAGGGCCGGCGGTCGCGGTCTGCGGTGACCGTCACGCCGCCCAGTGTCGTGGGCCGCTTGGCGAGCGTATCAGGCTCGGCCTGCGCAGGGCGCGACTGACCGTGGAGAGAGGATGCGATCGCGATGAGCGCGATGAAAACTGCAGGATGCTTCATGGTGTGGCGTCGATTGGAGGCGTGAAAATCCAACACCGGCGCACCGACGGTACTCGACGGGCGCGCGACCGACGTGCGACTTGAACGCACGGCAAGCGCGGCGCAGCCCGAAGCACCAACGGGTGTCGCGGCATTGCAGAGAACGAGATGTGGGAGGCGCCAGGCTGGGCTGGCGCAGACGCGAAGCCACTGTGTGCGGCCAGCGTCGGTGCAACGGCGGATCAGCTCAGCGCGATGGCCGGCGGACCGTTGGCATATGGCAAGACGTAGGCGACGCGCCCCGGGCTGAACGGCTCCGGGGCACGTGGTTGTGGCGACGTCTCGCTGGCAATTTCAGCGTCGACGATGACGGTCGGCCGCGGTGCCGTGACTGGTACGGTGGCGCAGCAGTGCCCGATGCAGGTGCAGCAGTCATGGCTCTCCGGCGCCGACTCGCCGTCAGGCACCGCGGCGTCCGTGCTGTGCGCGGTGTGACGGTCGGCAGTGACACCGTGGTGCTCGTGGCCACTACCACTCGCCGACGGTGCGCTGCTGGCGACCTGCTGCCCGACCGCTGCCAGACCGTTGTGTTTGACGCACGCGAACAACCCCGCCGGCTCGACGACAGCAGTCGTGAACCAGAGTCCCCAGACAGCAACCAGGGCGCGGAGCCAGAACGGGCGGTGCATCACTGCGAGAATATATGTTGCATGATCGGCGCACATGGGTACGCTGACCCATGTGCACTGACATGTCAGCGCGATTCGACGCCGCGCCGGGACGGTCTATCGGGGCGGGGAGAGCAGGGCGGCACGGACGACGTGCAGCAGCTGCGCGGAGAGGTATGGCTTTCCGAGGAAGAACTCCGGCGCCGGAGAGCTGAATTCCGTATCGAGAGAGTTGGCGCTATTGCCGGACGCAAAGACCACCCGCAATGCTGGAAAGCGTGCGCGCGCTTCCGCCGCCAGCTCCGCGCCGCTCATCCCTGGCATCCGCATGTCCGTGAGCATGAGGTCCACTGCGCCGCTGTGCAGCGCCAGCATCTCGAGTGCGCTTTCGCCGCTGGCTGCGGACAGGACAGCGTAGCCATCGCGGAGAAGCACGCGCTCGGCAATGCGTCGCACGGCGGACTCGTCCTCGACGATCAGGATCGTTCCGCGGCCGCCAGACTCGAGGCCGACTGGTGGCATCGTCTTCGTCGGTGCCATCGGCTCCACCCGCGGAAGGAGGATGCAGAAATCAGTGCCGACGCCTAGGGTGCTTTCGACCGAAATGCTCCCCTGACTCTGCGCCACGATTCCCTGCACGGTCGACAGGCCGAGGCCCGTCCCTCGCCCGATCTCCTTGGTGGTGAAGAACGGCTCGAAAATTCGCTCGCGAACCGCAGCGGTCATTCCAGTTCCGGTGTCGCTGATCCTGATCGATAGATAGGGTCCCGGAGGCAGCTGCCACCGTGCCGACTCCCTCGAATCATCGAGGACGAGCTTGCCGGTGCGAATGCTGAGGATGCCACCATCCGGCATGGCGTCGTGTGCGTTGATGACGAGGTTCATCACCACCTGCTCCAGCTGGTTCGCGTCCACGAGTGCGCTTCCAGTCTCCGCGTCGCACTCGATCTCGAGTGTGATGTCGTCGCCGACCAGGCGCTGCAACAGGCTGCGCAAGTTCAACACCACCTCGTCGACCGCAACGGTTTCGAAGGACATCACCTGCTTCCGGCTGAAGGCGAGAAGCTGCCGCGTTAACCGCGCTGCGCGCTGCCCGGCGCTGGCGATGTCGACCAGGTCGCGTTCGAGGGGCGTGCCAGGCTCGGTTGCCGTAAGCGCGAGCTCGGCGACACCGTTGATCACCGTCAGCAGGTTGTTGAAGTCATGGGCGATGCCGCCGGCGAGTTGGCCCACGATCTCCATCTTCTGCGCGTGCAGCAGCTGCGTCTGCAGCTGGATGCGGGCCGTGATGTCCTGATGCGCCACGATCGCGCATGGCGCACCATGGTCGGTGAATCGTGTCGCGCGCACCGAGAACCACCGCTCTTCATCCGGTGAGTGACAGGGGTACTCGAACTGATATTCCGGCAGGTCATCGGACAAGACCGCGTTGATGCCAGCCACCAAGCCCTCCGCCGAGAGCCGCGAGACATCTGTTTTCGCCATCGACACGTCGAAATAGTTGCGGCCGATGCCGACATTCTGCGGCGTGGCGCCGTTGGCGATCGCAAAGTCAGTCCATCCCTGGTTGACGCGAATGATCGTGCCGCTGCCATCGATGATCGCGATGTTGGCCGAAAGGGCGTCGAGGGCATCCCGTGCGAACTGTTCTGCCTGGAGCAAACCGGTTTCAGCGGCGCGCCGCTCCGTCAGGTCCGTGGCCGTTATGTGGCACTCGGCGGCGCCAGGGGGAAGGGTCGCCTCGAGCCGACACCAGTGTGAGGTGCCCGTGTCGCCCTCGAGCGAAAGCTCCATCGGCTTCTGTGGCGTGCCGGTGAAGATGCCGCGGAGAAAGTCACTGAAGGCAACGCGATCCGCTTCCTGCAGCAGGAGCCCGAATCGCCGACCAATCAAGGGCGATCGCTCGATCTGGAGCAGTTGGCCGATGGCGCGGTTCGCCTGCGTCACCACGCCAGCTTCGTTCACGGACAGGTATCCGACCGGTGCGAAGTCATACAATTCGGTGAATTGCGTTAGCAGCGCATCGGCTTCATCGCGCGCTGATCGGAGCTCCTCGTTCTGCAGCTCGAGCTCGATTTGGTGCACCTGGAGTTCGTGCACCAGGCGCTCCATCTCTCTCCCTTCCGTTTCGCCTGTGCCCGCCACCGGCGCCAGTTGCCGCTCCGCCAGCTGTCGAAGTTGCGCGTCACCGCTGCCCGTCGGGCGACGCGGCTTCACGTCGCGCGCTCCACCGGGCGCCCAGCGGTGCCGCTCGTATCCTGGAGCTGCTGATCCTGCACGACGATCCGTTGCTCCAGGCCGGCCTGCGTCGTACGCAGTGCCTCTTCCAGCGCCTTTGACGCGGTGATATCCGAGAAGGTGATCGTCACGCCATCGATCCGGTTGTCCAGTGTGCGGTACGGCATGATGCGCACGAGACACCAGCGCCTGTCCAGGGTCTCCGATTCACGCTGCGTCGCGACCAGGGTGCGCAGGACCTCGCGCGCATCCGAGGCCAGGTCCGCGTAGATCACCAATGAGGCCAGGTCGGTGAGCGGGCGGCCAATGTCACCAGGGATGAGCCGGAACATCTTTGTCGAGCCAGCGGTGAAGAGCCGGATGTGCAGGTGGAGGTCGAGAAAGACGATCGCGATTTCGGTGCTGTCAATGAGGTTCTTCATGTCGTTCGTGAGTCGTGACAGGTCGTCGACGCGCGTCTCGAGCTCACGGTTGAGTGTCTGCAGTTCCTCGTTCATCGACTGCATTTCTTCCTTCGACGTCGTCAGCTCCTCATTGGTCGATTGCAGTTCCTCGTTCGTCGACTGCAATTCCTCGTTCGCCGCACTGGCTTCCTCATTGGTGCTTTGTGTGTGCTCACGATGCGTCTGGATCTCCAGTCGCCCCGCATTCAACTGCGCTTCGAGGTCCGCGATGCGCGTCTTCGCTGCCGCCGTGACTCGTGTGGCGCGCTGCGGGCCTGGCGACACAGAGTCGTCGGTGAAGGCGACCAGGAGGGTGCCCTTCAACGACAGCGGTTCCCGCACGGCCTGGACGCGAATGTTGACAGCGTGTGCCTCAGCCGAATCGCGATGCACGCGTGTGACCGGGCTGGCCGCGAGCAGCGCCTCCCGGAATCCCTCGCTGATTGCATCACGCATCCCGTCGCTCGACATCGCGAAGACGTTCCAAGCGCTGCTCCCCGAGACCGATCGGAGATACGGTGAGGTATCACCGCTCACGAAGATGATGTCACCCTTGCGATTCGTCAGGACAGCGACGGGCGCAAATTGCGCGAGCAGCAGTCGCTCGACATCACCCTGAAGTGAATAGTGCTGCCGTGTGGAGACGCCGGCCGATGCCTTGGACGCGATCACCGGTGGTGTGAACGCCACAAGGTGCGGCACCGCTGGCGCGACGACATCGAGCCGGCGATAGATCCGCGATGGTCCGTCGATCGGCGCAAAGAGGTGTGTGGCCGCGCCGATCGTTTCGGAACTGCCAAGAACGAGCGTGCCACCTGGATTCAATGCGTAGTGAAAGAGCTGGAGTATCTGTTGCTGCAACGGTTCGGTGAGATAGATGAGCAGGTTTCGGCACGACACGAGATCGACGCGTGTGAACGGGGGATCCATGATCACGTTGTGCTGCGCGAAGATCACCATCTCCCGGATCCGCTTGGCAACCTGATAGCCCGGGGGCGCGTCGGAAAACCAGCGATGCAATCGCTCCGGCGAAACATCGGCTGCGATCGTCGGTGGATAGATCCCGGCGCGCGCCTTCTCGATGGCGGCACCGTCGAGGTCAGTCGCAAAAATCTTGACCGCGTGCGGGTGCGCCGTCCGCTTCTCCATCACTTCGGCAAGAGTGATCGCGAGGGAATAGGCCTCTTCGCCGGTCGCCGTGCCGACCACCCAGCAGCGCACGGCCGTACCCACCGGGCGCGCATCGATCAGCGCTGGCACGATCTCCTGCGAAAGCTGGTTCCACGTATCCGGGTCGCGAAAGAAGTTCGTGACGCCGATCAGGAGTTCCTTGAAGAGCGAGTGTACTTCATCCGGCGTCGCCTGTATGAAACGCTCGTATGCGTCCAGCGCGTCGATGTGGTGGAGCGCCATCCGACGTTCGATGCGGCGGTGGATCGTGCTCTGCTTGTAGAGCGAGAAATCGTGTCCGGTACGCTCTCGCAGCACTACGAGGATGCGGTCGAGGCCTGTCAGGCGTCCGACCACGGTCAGCGCTGGCCGTGTCGTTCGGGCGCCGGGAGCGCGGGCGAGGTGCGCCACGATCAGGGCGGGCAATTCCTCTGGCGGCGCGATCATGTCGGCCAGCCCGGCCGCAATCACACTCGACGGCATGGCAGCGAACTTGGCCGTCGTGGGCTCCTGGACGAATGCCGCACCGGCGTGCTCCTTGATCGCGCGCATTCCCGCCGTGCCGTCATGCCCCATGCCCGACAGCACCACACCCACTCCGTGTTCGGCTGAGTTCAGTGCCAGCGATGCGAAAAAGACATCGATCGGTAGCCGATGGCCGCGCTGGGCGACTGGATCATGCAGGTGCAGCGCCCCGCCTTCGAGCGTCAGTTCCTTGTTCGGCGGGATGACGTACACCGAATCCGCCTTCACGCGTGTGCGACTCCGAACTTGCGTCACTGGCATGCTTGTGACGTGCTGGAGCAGCTCTGCGAGCAGCGCCTTGTGTGTCGGATCCAGATGCTGGACCACGACGAAGGCGAGCCCGGATGGCACCGGGACGTTGCGGAAGAATCGCTCGAGGGCGTCGAGCCCTCCAGCGGAAGCGCCGATCCCGACAACAGGGATGGCTGGTACTGCGGTGCGCACGTCGAACTCGCTCACAGAGGAGTACGCACCGTCCAGATTGGACCGCAGCGCCGTTCACGGCGCCGCGCGTGCTACGGCAATAGAGTCCCCCACGCGGACAAATGCCATCGCGTACCCAAGATTGCCCACATGTGCCACCGCTCATGTTGCATTGGTGTCACACATATCACACACAGTGGCGCACCCTTAGTCGTTGCGCACTCAGCCGCTGTTCCGCAGCCCCGCCGCCACTCCGTTGAGCGTCAGCTGGATGATCCGAACGAGTCGAGCGTCCTCGTCACCGCTGCGCAGCTGACGCAGCAGCGACACTTGCAGCGAGTGGAGTGGATCGAGATACGGGAAACGGTTCCGGATGCTGCGCGCGAGTGACGGATTGTCCCCCAGCAACGGGGCACCGGTAATGCGCTCCACCCACGCGACGGCCCGCGCATGCTCCTGGCTGATCCGCGCGAACGCGACGTCAGCGAACTCGGCGTCAGGCGCCAGCGTGAGGTAGCGCGCGGCGATCGCCAGGTCACTCTTGGCCAGCACCATGCCCATGTTCGACAGCGTGGTACGGAAGAACGGCCAGTCGCGGTACATGCGCTGCAACAGTGCCACGCGCGCATCATCCGTTGCCCAGGCGTCGAACGCGGCCCCGGCGCCGTACCAACCGGGCAGCAGGATGCGACACTGGCTCCAGCTGAAGACCCAGGGAATGGCGCGCAGATCCTCGATACGCTCCGATGTAGTCCGTGACGCGGGACGGCTGCCGACGTTGAGTGTGCTGATCTCCCGGATCGGCGTGATCGCCCGAAACAGCGGCACGAAGCCAGGTGTCTCGTACACAAGGTTCCGGTACTCCGCGAACGAAAGCGCGGACAATTCGTCCATCGCCGCGGCGAACGTCGGATCGGTGGGGTGGGGCATGACGCCATGCGCAGTGGCGATGGCCGTCGCCGAGACGAGTGCCTCGAGACTGCGTCGCGCCTGGTCGCGATCGGCATACCGCGCCGCGATGACTTCGCCCTGTTCGGTGAGTCGAAGCGAGCCATCCACCGCGCCTGGTGGCTGCGCCAGCACGGCGTCGTAGCTCGGCCCACCACCGCGTCCCACTGTACCGCCACGACCATGGAAAAACCGCAGACGTACTCCGGTAGCGTGCATCACGGCCACGATCTCTGCCTGTGCCCGATAGATCGCCCAGTTGGCGGTCAGGTACCCGCCGTCCTTGTTGCTGTCGGAGTAGCCGAGCATGACTTCCTGCAGGTCGCCACGCACACTGCGAATCCACTGACGGTATTCGGGAATGGCGAACAGCTCAGTCAGGGTTCCCGCCGCCAACTCGAGATCCTCGATGGTCTCGAACAGTGGCACGATGTCCACTGCCAGTCGCGGTGAGTCGCCGGGAAAGAACAGGCCGGCCTCGCGCAACAGGATCGCCACTTCAAGCATGTCGCTGACAGACTGACACTTCGAGATGACGTAGTGCCCGATCACGCCGGAGCCAAAGCGATCGATGGCGCGTGCCGCAGTGTTGAGGATCGCCAGTTCGCCTTTCGTCAGCTCGCTGTACGACACTGCAGGGCTGACCAGCGGTCGCGGTGTCGCGAGCTCGCGACGCAGGA
The DNA here is from genome assembly GCA_963740355.1 of uncultured Gemmatimonadaceae bacterium. Classification (GTDB taxonomy): domain Bacteria; phylum Gemmatimonadota; class Gemmatimonadetes; order Gemmatimonadales; family Gemmatimonadaceae; genus JACMLX01. Next base: position 292,524 of record CAVUDW010000003.1, on the reverse strand, counting down.
TCACCACCTGCTCAGCGTCGGTCAGTTCGGCGTAGTTGGACACCACGCCGGCACATCGCAGCAATTCATCCACGACGCGCACGTGGACATCGCTATTCTGGCGCAGGTCGAGTGTGCAGAGATGAAAACCGAACAGCTCGACGGCGCTCCGGATCGGCTCGACGCGCGCGTCGGCGAGTGCACCCGCTCCATGGGAGTGCAACGACTGTTCGATGATCGCGAGATCCTGCGACAGTTCGGCTGGCGTGTTATACGGGGCCAACTCCTTATGCGGCGCGCGGCCGAGCGCCACGCCCAGCGTCGCCTTCGCCGTGGCGTGGAGCCGCGCGTGCACCCCACGCAACGCGCGACGGTACGGCTCATCCGCGCGGAAGGGTGAGTCGTCACCTGACCTGTCGGCAAGCGCCAGCAGTTCATCCGTCGGCGTGATGAGGCGGAGCGACATCGAGAGCTCCAGCGACAACTGGAACACCGCGTTCAGGTGATGTGACAGTGCCGTCGTCGCTTGCCGGTCGACCGCCATCTGCAGCACCTCGGCGGTCACGAAGGGATTGCCATCGCGATCGCCACCGATCCAGGAACCCATGCGCACCACGGGCAGGGCGCGCGGAGCGTGACCAGGCGCCAGGGCATCGACCTGTTCCTGCACCGCCAGCTGCAATGCGGGCAACACCTGAAAGAGTGTCAGGTCGTAGTAGCGCAGCGCCTCGGCGATCTCGTCACGCGCGCGGAGTTTCGCCAGTCGCAGCAGTGACGTCTGCCACAGTGTGAGCACCTGCAGGCGCAGCGAAAAATCCCAGTCGCGCTCCTCGTCTGCATTCATCCGCATGCGATCGCGCTCTACCAGCAGTTCCGCAATGCGACGCTGTGTATCGAGGATCGTCTTGCGACGCACCTCGGTGGGATGCGCGGTGAGCACGGGGCTGACTTGCACGCCGGCGAGCGTGGCCACGATCTGGTCGTCGTCGAGGCCGGACGCCTGCAACGCAGACACCGTGTGGTCGAGCGTGCCGGGCCGCGCCGGCGACCCGGACTCACGATGATGTCGCCGCCGACGCGCGTGATGCACGTCCTCCGCAATGTTCGCGAGCAGCGAAAACCAGCTGAACGCGCGAATCAGGATGATCGCGGTGTCGAGTGACACACCCGCCAGCAGGCCATCGATGACCGATGTTGCGTCGCCGCCCGCGCGCCGAGCTTGCACCGCCTCGCGCCGCATCGATTCGACGAGGTCGAACACCTCGGGCCCCGCCTGTTCGGCGATCAGGTCGCCGAGGTGTCGGCCCAGCAGCCTGATGTCCTGATCGAGAGCCTCGTCCGGATGTGCAGTCACGTCGTCGGTGTGTGGGAGTGGCGCGGCAAGGCACGTCTCCCCAACGATAGTCACTTCTGGATCAGCCCGGATTCGCGCGCGGTCGCGTCCCTGCGGTGCTCCCGGTCGTCTCCGCCATCTGCAGCCGGATCGCAGCCGATAACTCCCGACCGCTGAAGGGCTTGGAGAGAAAGGCCGCATTCACGCGCGCAAGAAAATCGGTGGTCACGTCGTCGGCCGCGAATCCGGAGATCACGATCGCGGGGAGGGCAGGCCAGCGCTCACGCACCCGGACGAGCAGTTCGCGGCCGGACATGTGCGGCATCATATAGTCGGTCACCAGCGCCAAGGCGTCGTCGCCGCGGGCGTCGAGAATCTGCAACGCGGCCGCGCCGGAGTCAGCGACCTCGACGTGGAATCCATCGTGCGCGAGAAGCCGACGCAGCGTGTCACGAGGCCCAGGATCGTCGTCGACGAGCAGCACGAACTCCTGTGGCGGCAGCGCTGGCGGCGCCGCGATGCCGTCGGTCGTCGGCACGCCTAACTCGAGGCTGTTCGCGCGCGGCAACAGGATCGTGAATGCGGTGCCGAAACCGACCCGACTTTCGCAGCGCACTCCACCGCCCGCGCGCTGTGCGATCGAGAGCACGGTCGCCAAGCCGAGTCCCGTCCCCTGGCCGGCCGGCTTGGTGGTGAAAAACGGCTCGAACATGTGCGTCAGCGTCGTCTCGTCGATACCTGCGCCGGTGTCGCGCACGGTGATGGCGACGTGTGTGCCGGCGAGGGGATTGGGCGAGCCGTTCACCCGTTCACCGGTCAGGTGCTCGATCTGCGTGGTCAGGCGTACGGCACCGCCTTCCGGCATCGCGTCGCGTGCATTCGCCAGCAAGTTGAGCAGGGCCAGCTCGATCTGGCTCGGATCGGCGTATACGTGCGCCCCGTCGGCGCCCAGTTCCAGCGCCAAAGTGCCGGAGGGTGCCAACACCCGATTGAGCAAGGAGGACGTCTCGCGCAGCCTCACATCGAGCGCGAAGGAGACGCTCTGCTCGACCTGCTGGCGCGTGAACGTCAAGAGCTGTCGCGTGAGGCGACGTGCGCGGTCGGTGGCGTGCTCGATGTTGTGCAGGTCGGCACGACGATCGGCATCCAGCGGTGCATCCTGCAACATCTCGGCACTGCCGCCGATGATGGTGAGCAGGTTGTTGAAATCGTGGGCGACGCTCGCGGCCAGCCGACCCACCAATTCCAGTTTCTGGACCTGCCGCAGCTTCTCCTCGAACACGCGGGCACGCGACAACTGGCGGAGCAGCGCACGCTCGCGGGAGACATCGTCGAAGGTCCACAGGCGTCCGCGACCGACGTCACCCATGAGCGGAACACTCATGACCCGCAGCGTCACGCTGTCAGCGCCGTTGGCCCCCTCCAGCTCCCAGCTCCAGTCGTCGATCCGCGCTTCGGGATCGGTGGCGATGCGGGTCACCTCCTGCCGCACGAACTCCTGGTTCTTGAGCCGGGAAAACAGTTGCTGCATCGCGTCGCTCAGCTCGAGCCGGGTGGTGCGGCCTGCCGGAACATTGAGCAACTGGCCGGCAGCGGTGTTGACCACGGCTTCGCTGCGCGTCTCATCCACGAACACGATGCCCTGCGGAACGTGCGCCATGATCACATCCAGGCGCACTGCCTCGATGGGCAAGCCGCTGCGGCTCTTCGGTGCCCGACCCACCAGCAGGTGCTGCAGGAATTTCGGATCGGAACGAATGGTGAGCGGGACGGAATCGCCCTCCAGCCACACCAGCACCAGCGAGGGGCCGCGCGAGCCGTCACCCGTGACGGGGCTGTGCACGATACACACCGCCGCCGGCGGCTGTGGGAGCGCCAACAGGACGGCTGACGGCAGCAGGCGGCGCGGTGTGTTCGACTCGAACACCGCACCAGCTGGATCATCGAACCATGGGAGCGGCGCTCGCAGCGCTTGCGTGGGGAGCAACCACGGATCGCTCTCCGTCAGTTCGAGCACGTCATCACCAACCCAGGTGACCAACGCGATGAAGTCGGCTGCCGCCAGTTGTCGGACCGCAGTCAGCATCGCGAGCCCCGTTGCCGGCCCGTCGTCACGTCCACTCGTCGAGTACGCGCGAGACCGCGCCGATGACTTCCTGCGGTGCCGTCAACTGCGGAACGTGGCCCGAGGTGACGAGAGGGACCAGGTTGGCGTGCGGCAACTGCTGCACGAGGAACTCGCCCGAGGTTGCAGGCACGGAGAGGTCGAGCGGGGCGTGCAGGACGGTGACCGGCTGCTGCACCCGCGGCAGCATCACTCGGAAATCGCCGAGAAACACCGTCTGGAAAACGCGCAGCGCCACATCCGGCCTGATCGAGGAGAGCCCTTCGGTGAACTCGCGCCGGTGTGCCTCGCTCGCGCCGGCGCCGATGGCCGTTGATGCGAAACCGGTGGCCCAGACGGGGAAGTCCTGCTGCGCTGAGCTGAGCAGGGCGTCGATGACGTGGCGTGGGAAGCCCGTCTGGAAGTCGATGTCCTCGAGAAACCGCGGCGTCGAGTTGATCATCATCAGGCGACCGATGCGCTCCGGCGCCGCAATCGCCGCCAGCATCCCGATCATGCCGGAGATGGAGTGCCCGACGAAGAGAGCATCCCGTACCTCGAACTCATCGAGGAGCGCCACCAGGTCGTCGACGTATCCGTAGATCGAGCCATACGCCTCGGCGCGATATCCGCCCGTCGGTGCTGCGGGCGAGCAGACATTGTCGAAACGAATCATGCGTGCGCGGGTCTCGAATGCCTCGACCACGTAGCGCCACGTCTTCTGGCTGGTGCCAAGCCCATTGCCGAACACGATCGTCCGATCACCGTTGCCAGTGATGGTCGCTCCCAGCCGATCCTGCATGACGGTGGATGTCATGACTGAGAGATGACGTTGCGGAATGAATGACGTGACGGTGGCCGCCACGAGTCGAGGCGGCGATGCTGCATATTGGGCTAGTCTCGGACGCAACACCATGTCCGCCACACTAATGTTTGGCGACGTGAAGTCACGATAGCTGACATTTCACGCGTTGCGACTATCGCTTGGGCACCGATCAGGGCATGGTTGGCGATGCCAGAGACCACGCGACGCTTCGCCGTCATCCTCAACGCCGGTTCCGGCGGCGGTGCGGCAGAGTCTGCTCGCGATGTCCTCGCCCCACTGTTCGAGCGCGCTGGGATCGACGCGAAGATCACGCTGGCGGTGTCCGGGGAGGAGGTCGACCGCGCGCTGGCTGATGCGATTTCGCGCGATGTCGACACGGTGGTGGCGGGGGGCGGCGACGGGACGGTCAATAGCGTTGCGAATGCGATTCACGGTCGGGGCATTCGACTCGGTGTACTCCCGCTCGGCACGCTGAATCATTTCGCCCGCGACCTCGGCATTCCGCTGCCGATCGAGGAGGCGGCCGCGGTGCTGGTGGCCGGACACACCACGCGCATCGACGTGGGAGAGGTCAACGGCCGCCTCTTCCTCAATAATTCGAGCGTGGGCATCTATCCCCGCATCGTCCAGTTGCGGGAGCGCTACAAGGCTCGCGGGATCGAGAAGTGGCTGGTGGCAGCGTGGGCCACGGCGCGCGTGACCCGCACGGCGCGACCACTGCGCCTGGCGCTGACGGTGGATGGGCAGAAGGTCGTTCGCATGTCGCCGCTGATCTTCATCGGCAACAACGAATACCGCATGGCCGGCTTCGACGCCTCGTCCCGCGATTCACTGCGCGAAGGGCAGCTCGGCCTGTATGTGGTGCGGGCGGAAGGTCAGTGGCAACTGCTTCGCCTGATCTGGCGCATTCTCGCAGGGACGGCCCACGAATCAGGCGCCCTCGCGATGGCGCTCGCATCGGAGGCGGACGTGGAGCTCGCTGGTGCGGGAAACCCCTCGAAGGTCGTGGTGGCGGTCGACGGTGAGGTGGTCGCGATGGCACTGCCGCTGCGATACCAGATTCGCCCGCAATCCCTCGACGTGCTCGTACCACCCGGCGCCGACGCCGGCGAGAGTGGAGCAGTCGGCACGAAGGGCTGACGGGCTGTCAGGCAAACGAGGACTGCGGACCGCGCGCCGATGGCGTTCTGTGACGGGGTGGCGCTGAACCTCAGTGCCAGGTGCGGATTTCTGCACCAGGACGACTCCACCTTTCGCTCACGTCACCATGTCCGCTCTTCTGGAGAAGAACGAAGGCTCGATCGATCGCGCACTGCGGATCGCGCTCGGCCTCGGCATCCTCTCACAGGCCTTCATTGGCTTTCGCTCCCCGTGGGCCTACCTCGGCATCATCCCACTGGTGACCGGCGCGCTCGGAAGCTGTCCCGTGTACTCGCTGTTCGGCTTCCGGACCTGCCCGGTACGCCCCAGCTGAACTGCCCAAGCGAGGCTCGAAGCACCTCATCGACAGCAGGTGCTTGACGCACCTTAGTCTACCGCATAGTTATATACCGATATGACTACAGAATCATTTCTGGGTGGGTGGGCGAGGCGACGGTCCGCGGTCTGGACCGTCGTCCTCGCAGCCGGCACTGCCACCGGCGCCCTCCCCACCACGTTGCATGCACAGGCCGCGGCGGGACCGGCACCCGCGCCCACGTTGTCGCTGGCCGCCGCGCTACAGGAAGCCGATCGCCATGCGTTCACCAACCGCGTGGCGGCGGCGACGGCCGGAGAGGCGCGTGCCCGCGCCGGACTGCCGCTGAAGGGCGTGCTGCCGTCCGTTCGCGTCGAAGCCGGCGCGGTGCGCACGACCGATCCCATCGGCGCCTTCGGGACGCTGCTCCGGCAGCGACTGGTCACGCCCGCCGCGTTCGACCCGTCACGCCTCAACGATCCGCGCCCGATCACCAACGTGCAGGGTGGCGTGGTGGTCGAACTTCCGATCATCAACGCCGATGCCTGGGCCGGTCGTCGAGCGGCACAGGCAGCGGCTGCCTCCAGCGCCGCGAGCGGGGAGTGGACGGCCATCGGGGTTCGCGCCTCCGTCATCCGTGCCTGGTACGGCTCCGTCCTCGCCGGCGCGCAAGTGCACATGCTGACCGAGGCGCAGCGTGCCGCCGACGCGGCGGTGCGCCAGGTGCAGGCGATGGTGCAACAGGGGCTGGTCACCAAGGCCGACGCATTGCAGGCGAATGTGCGAGCACTCGACGTCGCGTCCCAACTCCTGGCCGCGAACAACGAGGCGCAGTCGGCCCGTGAGCAACTCGCACTGCTGCTGGGTCGCTCGCAGGGCAGCGTGCCGGTCGTGACCGACTCGCTGCCGCCAGACGATCTCCTCCGAACGATTGCTGCCCTCGACACGAGTGCGCAGCGCGCCGGTGCCGGACCGGCGGCGATCCGGGCCGATGTGCGTGCCGCACGTGATGGCCTGACTGCTTCCGTCGCTGATCGGTCGCGTGCCGTCAGCACCATGCTGCCACGCGTCAACAGCTTTGGCCGGTACGACTGGTTTGCCCCGACGACCCTCTTCGGCGGGCGCCCGAACTGGACCCTCGGCGTGATGGCCAGCTGGTCGGTGTTTGGCGGCGGAAGTGAGCGGGCCGACATCGATGCTGCGGCGGCCCGGACACGTGCTGCAAGCGCAGGGCACGACGCGCTGGCCGCGCAGAGCGTCCTCGAAGGCGCAACGACGCGACGCGCAGTGGCGCTGGCGTTGCAACGGCTCGATCTCGCCACGTTGGCGGCCGCGCAGAGCGGCGAAGCCTACCGGCTGGTGCAGAAGCGGTATGCTGGCGGCCTTGCGACAATCGCGGAATTGCTCGGCGCGGAATCCGCAGCCACAGGCAAGGCGCTGGCGCAGCTCTCCGCCCGATATGCGCTGATCGACGCGCTCGTGGCGCACCGTCAGGCCATTGGTGCTGACCCGTCCGAACTGCGCACCCTCGACCAGTAGCGCTGACTCATGCCTCCCTTCATCGCCTCCGCTTCTTCTGCTGATTTGCGTCTCTCGACGACAGGACTGATCGATATGAATTCCCAAGCCATGCGCCATGCCATGACACGCGGCGCCGTTGCGATGATCACTGCAGTGACGCTGGCGGCGTGCAGCGGCAGTGCCGAGCAGACGAACGCCGCGCCAGCGGCCATGGCGGCGCGTTCGCCTGGACAGGTGCTGCGGCTCGCCGATACGGTCATCGCGAGCACGCTGGAAGCATCCGGGGTCGCGGAGCCACAGATGCAGGCCACCATCAGCACGAAGCTGATGGGCACCGTGACGGCGGTAGCAGTGCACGAGGGCGATGTCGTCCGGCAGGGACAGGTGCTGCTGCAGATCGACGCACGAGATCTCTCGGCCAAGGCCTCGCAGGTCGCCGCCTCGATCACGGATGCAGAAGCGATGCAGGCCGAGGCCGCAACGCAAGCCTCGCGCATGCGGGCGTTGTACGCCGATAGCGCCGCAACTCGTGCGCAGTTCGACGCCGCACAAACCGGACTCGCGCGCGCGGATGCTGGGGTACGCGCCGCACGCGCCGCGGCCGGAGAAGTTGCGGCAATCAGCAGTTACGCGACCGTGCGTGCCCCCTTTGCAGGCATCGTGACTGCGCGGATGGCCGATCCGGGTAGCTTCGCCGCGCCCGGCGCTCCACTGCTGATCGTGCAGGATGTCTCTACGCTGCGAATCGTCGTCAGTGCTGCTGGCGACGCCGTGCGTTCGATCCGACGCGGGCAGCGGCTCGAGGCGCACATCGATGGCGTGGCGACCACCGCGATCGTCGAAGGTGTCGTTCCCAGCGGCTCTGGCAACTTGTTCACGATCAACGCCACGGTCCCCAATCGCGAGCGCCTCTTTCGCGCCGGCAGCGCTGCGACGTTGTCACTGCCACTCGGCGAAGGCCACGCAGTGCTCGTGCCGATGGCAGCCATCGTTCGCGATGGCGATCTCACGGGCGTGATCGTGCGCGGTGCAGAGCGCGACGAGCGTCGCTGGATCCGACTCGGTGCGACGCGCGGCGCCTTGATCGAAGTCACGAGTGGGGTTCGTGCTGGTGAGTCGATCGTCATTCCTGCAGCCGCAGCGTCGGCTGCGCCGGGCGCGTGACGATGACACGCCCTCTCGGGATCTCGGGCCGCGTCGCGCGGTCGTTCCTGCACTCGAAGCTGACGCCGCTGGTGATCGTCGCCTCGCTCGCGCTTGGTGTCCTGGGCATCCTCGCCACGCCACGCGAAGAAGAGCCGCAGATCTCGGTACCGATGATCGATGTGATCACCGCGATGCCGGGTGCCTCGCCACAGGAAGCGGAGAACCTCCTCGCGCGACCGATCGAGCAGCGGATGCTCGAACTGCCCGGCGTGGACCATGTCTACACGATGTCTGGTGATGGCTACGCCATGGTCACCGTCCGCTTCAAGGTCGGTGAGGACCAGGAGCGCAGCGTGACGCGCGTGCAGGCAAAGTTGGCTGGCGCCGCAGACCAGGCGCCGGCCGGCGCCCTGCCGCCCGTGATCAAGTCGCATTCGATCGACGACGTGCCCGTCCTGGCCCTCACGCTGCACTCGAAGTCCACCGACGCGAATACCCTGCGACAGATTGCAGTGCACCTCGCGGATGAAATTCGCACGGTCCCCGAGGTGGCGGAGACATTCGTGACCGGTGGCGCGCCGAAGCAGATCCGCGTCGAACTCGATGCCGCTCGACTGGCAGCGAGCGGCGTGTCGCCGGGTGAGGTGGCGCTGGCCCTGCGCGGTGCGAACGCACGTCTCGCGGCCGGCGAACTGGCCACGAACAACAGCGTCCTCCGCATCGATGTCGGAGCGCCCCTCACGACTGCCGCAGAAGTCGGTAGCGTGGTCGTCTCGACGCGCGGTGGATCGCCGGTATACCTGCGAAACGTGGCCCAGGTGCACGAGGACTTTGGCGAGACGACCAGCTATGTCGCGCATCGTGAGGGACGAGCCGCGGCGGAGGCGGCGGTGACCATTGCGGTGGCCAAGCGCAAGGGAGCCAACGCCACCGCCGTCACCCATGCCGTGAACGAACGGGTGGCGCAGGCCAAGGGGCGGCTGGTGCCGGGCAGTGTCTCCATCGCCATCACCCGCGACTATGGCGAAACGGCCGGTGAGAAGGCGCAAGAGCTGATTCTGCATCTCGCGATTGCCACGCTCAGTGTCACGGCGCTGATCTGGCTCTTCCTTGGTTGGCGCGAGGCGATCGTGGTGCTGGTGGCGGTGCCGGTCACACTCGCACTGACGTTGTTCACCTACTACGCACTGGGCTACACGCTCAATCGCATCACGCTGTTCGCACTGATCTTCTCGATTGGCATCCTGGTGGATGACGCGATCGTGGTGGTGGAGAACATCTATCGGCACATGGCGATGGGCGACCGGACGCCGGAGGTGGCGGCGGTCGAGGCGGTGGATGAAGTCGGGAATCCAACGATCCTGGCGACCTTCACCGTCATCGCCGCCATCCTGCCAATGGCCTTCGTCAGCGGCATGATGGGGCCATACATGCGCCCGATCCCGATTGGTGCATCGGTGGCCATGCTGGCGTCGCTGGCGGTGGCGTTCATCGTGACGCCGTATCTCGCCTATCGGTTGCTGAAGGGGCATGTCGGGAACGCGCATGCGACCGTCGAGCATCCGCCGGAAGATGGCGGTCGGATCGATCGCATCTATCGCCGCATCATGTCACCGCTGATGAAGCGACGTGGCCTGCGCCTCGGGTTCTACGGCGGCGTGGTTGCGCTGTTGGTGGCGAGCACCGGGCTGGTGCTCCTGAAGGCGGTGCAGGTGAAGATGCTGCCGTTCGACAACAAGAGCGAGTTCCAGGTCGTGCTCGACTTGCCGGAGGGGACGACACTCGAGACCTCCAATCTCGCGGCGTCCGAGGTTGCGGCCTATCTGGGCACGGTGCCTGAAGTCGTGAGTACGCAGGTGTACGCGGGTACGTCGGCGCCGTTCAACTTCAATGGGCTGGTGCGTCACTACTTCATGCGCAGTGGTGCGAACGTCGCGGATGTGCAGGTCAACCTGTTGCCGAAGGGCGATCGCAAGCGGCAGAGTCATGCTATTGCCGTCGCGGTGAGGCCAACGGTCGACTCGATCGCGCGCAAGTATGGCGCATCGGCCAAGGTGGCCGAGATCCCGCCCGGGCCGCCCGTACTCTCGACCCTCGTGGCTGAGATCTATGCCGTGGACGACGCCACTCGCTTGCAGGCAGCGGTGGCGGTGAAGAAGGTGTTCGAGAACACGCCAGGCGTGGTGGATGTCGACTGGACCGTCGAGGCGCCGCAGGCGAAGCGGACGTTCCGCGTGGACCGTGTGCGCGCGGCCGAGTCTGGAGCGAGCGTCGAGCAGATCACGCAGACGCTGTACCTGGCGCTGGCAGGCGCTCCAGCCGGAATCGCGAGTTCGGTGACGGCCCGTGAGGCGATCGCCATCGTGCCTCGCCTTCCGCTCGAGGCGCGATCCAGTGTCGAGGCCTTGCTCGCGCTGCCGATCGCGACCATGCGTGGGCCACAGCCGCTGGCGCGGTTCGTGACGGTAGTGCAGGGAACGCGTGATGCGTCGCGAAGCCGAAAGGATTTGCGGCCGACGATCTATGTCACCGGTGACGTGGCCCGTGAAATCGAGAGCCCGGTGTACGCGATCCTCGCCATGAACCACCAGCTCGATGCCATTCGAGTTGGTGGGGCGACAATCGCGCGCTACAACGCCGTGCAGCCTGAATCGTTGCAGGAGACGGCGATCAAGTGGGATGGCGAGTGGCAGGTGACCATCGAGGTGTTCCGGGACCTCGGCCTCGCCTTCGCGATCGTGCTGCTGCTGATCTATGTGCTGGTGGTTGGCTGGTTCCAGAGCTTCACCATTCCACTCGTGATCATGGCGCCGATTCCGCTGACGCTGATCGGCATTTTGCCTGGGCACGCGATCAGCGGGGCCTTCTTCACCGCGACCAGCATGATCGGCATGATCGCGCTGGCAGGCATCATCGTGCGCAACTCGATCCTGCTGGTGGATTTCATCCAGATCGAGGAGAGCCGGGGGCGGTCGATCGCGGATGCGGTGCTGGAAGCAGGTGCGGTGCGCTTCCGGCCGATCGCACTGACTGCGGCGGCGGTCGTGGTCGGCGGGTTGGTGATGGTGCTCGATCCGATTTTCCAGGGCCTGGCGGTCGCCCTGATGAGTGGAGCCATCGTGGCGACGCTGCTGACGATGGTGGTCGTTCCGTTGCTGTACTGGGAACTCAAGCGCTGAGGTTCATATGTGTCCCGATCTCGTCATCCGCCGGTTTGCCGGCGTGTTCATCCTCGTCTCAGTGGCCCTTGGCTACTGGGTGAATGCCGGCTGGTATCTCTTCACGGCGTTCGTCGGCTTCAACTTGTTGCAGTCGAGCCTCACGGGGTTCTGCCCCTTGGAGCGAATGCTTGGCGCCGGCCGCCTGTTCGGCTGTGAGCGGTCTGGTGGGCGAAGCTCAGAAGGCTAGGAGCGGGCGGTGGCTGGCGAGCTCATCTGGGAGGCCCAAGGCCCAGATGAGTGGCCGCCAATGCAGGAATTCACACTTCTCCGCGCACCACATCAGAGTGGCGCCGCGTGATACATTGGAAATGCGTGCTCGACACGGAGGCTGATCATCTGGATCGTTCCGCGGCACGCTTTCGCTTTGCGAGACAATGGATAGCCATCAGGGTTGTCAGATAGCGATGGCCTTTGTCCGCCGCGCCGATACCGGCGCAGGCTCCACGCAGGTGGCCGATACCGTCGTCGCCATCTGGACGGAAATCGAGCGCGAGCTGACTCCGATCATTGGGACTCGCGGCATTGCCGCCCTCCATGGTCGCAGCCTCTTTCTGGCCAGCAAGACGCACCCGTGGCTCGGCGGTGGCCCGGACGGTGTGCAAACCGCGATGAATCTGTCAGCACTGCGCGCCACCGTCGCCGCGCAGGTGGCCGATGAGGCACTCGCGGGCGGGCACACCCTGCTCGAGGTCTTCGACGGACTGCTGACCAGCATGGTTGGAGCCGGCCTGACTGCGCGACTGCTGCGCAACGTCTGGGATATCCCACAGCGCGGCCCTGCCGCACAGGACACGAACGCATGACAACCCGAGCCACGATCACCCGTCTCGTCACCGGGGTGCCGGGTTTTGATACAGTGCTCGGCGGAGGATTGCCCGAGTTCTCGTTCAACCTGATCGCCGGCCCACCAGGGTCCGGCAAGACGACGCTCGCGCACCAGATCATGTTCGCGCTCGCGTCCCCGGACCGCCCTGCGCTCTACTTCACGGTGCTCGGCGAGCCGGCGCTGAAGATGCTGCGCTACCAGCAGCAGTTCGCCTTCTTCGACAACGACGCAATCAACAAGTCGATCCGGTTCATCAACCTGTCGGAAGATGCGATCGGTGGCGACCTCGATCGCGTCCTGCAGCGCATCGTGTCCGAGGTGCAGGCGGCGGGGCCGGGATTGGTGTTCGTCGATTCGTTTCGCTCCGTGATCATGGCGGGCGAAGCAGAGGGGAACCCGCTCACCAAGTTGCAGGGCTTCGTGCAGCAGCTGGGCGTGCAGATGACCAGCTGGCAGGCGACGACCTTCCTGATCGGCGAATACTTCAGCGAGACGGATTCGAACCCGGTGTTCACCGTCGCTGATGGCATCATCTGGATGCGCCAGAGCGTCGAGCGCAACTCGATGGTCCGCAAGCTCGAGATCATGAAGATGCGTGGGCAGGCCACGCTGCCCGGGCTGCACACGTTCCGGATCACGGAGACGGGCATCACGATCTTCGCGTCAGCAGGATACGCCAGGCCGAGTACCGGCGCGGCGGATGCTGCTGACATCCGCGTTGCGATGGGTGTGCCACAACTGGATGAGATGCTCGGCGGCGGACTGCCGCAGGGTTTCTCTCTGCTGGTCGCAGGGCCGTCGGGCTCCGGAAAGAGCATTCTCGCGACGGCATTCCTCAACGAAGGGGCGCGGCGAGGCGAGAATGGCGTCGTCGCCATCTTCGAGCAGCACCCGAGGCAGAGCAGCAATCACGCGCTGGCCGAGCTGGTGGCCGCCGGACGCGTGGCGGTCGTGGACTCCGGCGCCCGCGACCTGTCGATCGATGAGATCCTGCTGCGGCTGATCGAGGAGATTCGACGGCTGGGTGCGAAGCGCGTCGTGATCGATTCGCTCTCCGGATTCGAGCTGGCGTTGGCGCCGACATTCCGCGATGACTTCCGCGAGTCGCTCTCGCGCCTCGTGGCGGCCCTCGCAGCCGAGGGCGTGACGGTGCTGCTGACGTCCGAGCTCGAGGATCGGTACTCGGACCTGCGATTCAGTCCGTACGGCACGGCCTTCATGACCGATGCGATCATCGTGCAACGCTACATCGAGGTCGATAGCCGACTGCGACGCGTCATGGCGGTGGTCAAGGTGCGGGGCAGCCGGCACTCCGATGAATTGCGCGAGTTCACGATCGATGACTCAGGCATCGTGATCGGCCAGATGCTCCCGGATCAGGAAGGCCTGCTCGGTGGGCGTCCTACCCGGAAGCCAGGCACCGCTCCGGCACGCGACGTTTCCGGCCCGGCCAGTGGATGACCGTGCCGAACAGGTAACTCCCGTCGTGCCGTCATGAAGGCGACGCCGGAAGGCCATGACGAGGCGAACAGCCGGATGTCCCGGATGTTCGCGAAGATGCGTGACGTCAACGAGCAGTTGGTGCTGGCGGCGGTCCGGGCGCAGCTCGACAGTGAAGCCTCGGCACGCAAGCTGCAGGATGTCGCGCGTCTGGCCGATCTCGACGCACTCACGTCGCTCCCGAACCGGACGCTGATGCGGGATCGCTTCACGCAGGCCGCTGCAGCCGCCCGCCGTCACAATTCGCGGCTGGCAGTGATGTTCGTCGATCTCAACAACTTCAAGCAGATCAACGATACGCTTGGTCACACGATTGGCGATGCGGCGTTGCACCGTGCAGCCGAGTGCCTGACGGCCTCGGTACGCGCTGCGGATACCGTTTGCCGGTATGGAGGGGACGAGTTCGTGCTCCTCATCACCGACGTCAGTGAACGCGCCGGGCTGGCCCGCATCGGCGAGCAGATCGGCCTGACGCTCGGTGCACCATTCCTGATCAACGAGCACGTCGTTCGCCTGGGCGCCAGCATCGGCATCAGCATCTTCCCCGATGACGGATCCGAGATCGACGTGCTGATTGCGCAGGCGGATGCCGCCATGTACCGCGCCCGACACAGGGGAGTGGGCACGTATGCGTTTCACGGCGACGAGGTGGCCGGCGAACTGGTGCTGGCCCCCGACACCGTGGCCGTCCTGCAGCGGCCAGTCATCCGCTACGACGAGGTGATTGCGGAACAGCAGCGGCGCAACGATGAACTGCGCGAAGCGAACCAGGAACTGGTGCTCACCGTCCTACGGGCACGCGACACGCAGGCCATCGTGGAGGACGCACAACGTCGACAGACGGAATTCATGGCCATGCTGGCACACGAGCTCCGCAGTCCGCTCGCTCCGATGCGGAATGTTTCTGCGCTGCTGGAACGCGTTGGTTCCAACGACTCCATCCTGCCGCGCCTGCAGGGCATCATCGAACGCCAGGTAGTCCACATGGCGCGGCTGATCGACGATTTGCTGGATGTTTCGCGTGCGCACACCGGCAAGCTGCGCCTCGAGCGCGAAGCCGTCCAACTCGGTAGTGTCATCGCCTTCGCGGTCGACGCCTGCCGCCCTGCAATGGACCTGCGCTTGCAGAAGTTCTCGCTCACGTTGCCGACGTTACCGATCGTGATCGAGGGAGACAGCGTGCGGCTGGTGCAGGTCGTGACCAACCTGCTCGACAACGCATCGAAGTACACGCCTGACGGCGGCGATCTCAGCCTCGAGCTTTCTACCACGCCGACGCACGCCGTCATCTCCGTGACCGACTCTGGGATCGGAATCGCTCCCGCTCGCGCTGCATGGCGTCTTCGACCTGTTCTTCCAGGACCATCAGGCCGTGGGCTTCAACGGTGTCGGCCTGGGTATCGGGCTGAATGTGGTGCACGAGTTGGTGCTGGCGCATGGCGGCACCGTCGAGGCGCGAAGCGAGGGCATCGGAACCGGAAGCCAGTTCGTCGTCAGCCTGCCGCTGCACTTTCCGGTGAATGCCTCATTGGCCGCTTCGAGCGATTGAGGGCCGAGAGCGCCTCGGACTATCGCTTCGGGAGCGCGGCGACCCGAAGGCTCTCCACGTGCAGGTTGAGCGAGTGATTCACGCGCAGCCCCACGATGCCATCGGTGGGTAGCTCGGTGCGAGCAGCGTCGAGGATCTGCGTGGCACCAATCCACATCGAGACCCGATCACCGCGCGCTTCCACAACCAGCGGATAGCGCACGCTGGCGCCGGCGGCTGCAGCGTCCTTCCACACCGGGATGGCACCGTTAGCGGCCCAATCGCGCACGGTGCGCGTCGATGCACCGTCGCGCACCTTGAGCATCGCCTTGCCATCACGTCGCACCAGCGCATAGCTGTAATGCGGGGTGGCACCATTGAGGTCACGGCCGCCGAAGAACACCCCGAAGCCTTCCGCGCGCGCGCCCGGATTGAAGAGATGGATCGTGGCCTCGATGCGCCAGTCACCGCTCGCACGCTGTGTGCTGTCGAACAGGATCGCTGCCGGACCCAGTCGTGACGTGAAAGCCGGGCTTCATCTCGAGCAGGTCGACACGCGTGGCATCACCGTGATCCATGCCACCGCCGTCCGGACGCACCGTCCATCCCGCCGGCCGCGCCCGGGGCGGTGCAGCGGCTTGCGCTGAAAGCACTGAGCATGGAATGGCGCTGGCGATGGCCAGCGCAGCAACGATCGCACGATGCGGGAGGATGGTCTTCATGCCCGGAACCATGCGTGGAGAGTCTCCATCGCGCAATCATCGCGACTTGCGTGTGCCTCGCTTGACAGCGTGGATGCCCCAGTTACATCCCGGGTGGTTCGTTCACTCGAGACTGCCTTCCAGCGACACTCCAGAGACACAATCATGCTCGCTCGTGCACGCCGCTCGTTCCTTGTCGCAGCGCTTGGTGTGGCCCTGCCATCACTTGCCGCCGCCCAGGATGTGAAGCCGGTTTCGCAGGTGGTCAGCATCTCGCCGATCAGCCTCGTCTTCGGCGTCTTCGGGGCCGAGTATGAACGCAAGATTTCGCCGAGTAGCTCGTGGGGGGTGAGCGGAGCACTCTACCGGCCGGAGCTCTTCTCGTACCTCTCGGGTGAGGTCAAGTACCGGTACTATCCGCAGGAGAAGGCGCTCGAGGGTTTTGGCGTCGGCGTCACTGCGGGACTGACGCAGATCGGGACGCGTGACACCGAGCCGAATGAATCCGGGACCGCAGCGTCGATCGGCTTTGCCCTCGACTACCAGTGGTTGCTCGGACCGCGCAAGCGATTTGCCGTGACGCTGGGTACTGGTGCGCGACGGCTGATCGCACTGGGAACCGAAGTCAGCGGTGCAAGTTTGACGCTGCCGACCGCGCGGATCTCGATCGGGCGTGCGTTTTGACGTGACGCCGATGCGTCGTGTGCGCCCGTCGAGTCTGGTGACCGCAAGGCGCGGTGCATCGCATCTCGCGAACTGCCGTGCGACAACGCCGACGCCCTGACAGCGTCGGCGTTGTTGCGTGTAGCAGCGCACGCGAGAGAATTGCACTGTGGCCGGCGTTGAACTGGCACACGCTGCAATTTCTTCGCGCGACGCTCCGAGACACGGCGGTCACCGCCGGGGGGATCCGATGCCAACGCCGGCTCAGGCAGTTGATGGGCACTATCACGCACTGCGCAATCGTGGCCTCGATCTCGGGAATGCGCTCGCCCCGCTGACCGCTTCAGGCTCCGGCGGATTCGTGCGACGATATGCGCGCGGCAACATCTACTGGCATGCAAACACCGGTGCATTCGAGGTGCATGGCGGGATCCTCACGCGGTACCTGAACGGCGGTGGGCCTGGTGCGAATCCCGCGACCGGTGTGCGGGAACTTGGGTATCCCACCAGTGATGAACACGCCAGCGACGACGGCGAATATCCCGTCTCGAATTTCGAGTGGGGAACGATTGCGTGGGTGCCGGGAACGGGTGGTGTCCGGCTGTTCGGCCCCCTCTTCAATGCATGGCGCTCCCTTGGTGGTGTGCTCGGCGCGCTCGGCGCTCCGATGCTGGATGTGACACGACTGAGCGGTGGCAGTGCCGCCTGGTTCGAGCGTGGTGTGCTCTGGCACGCCGATGGGAGTGACGCAGTGCTCATCGGCGTGTTGATCGCGCCACAGCTGGGCTGCCCACAGCTCGTCGATCCGCAGCAGCCAGTCTTCACGCAGTGGGTGCGCTTCTCGGGTGCGATTGCGGCGCTCGATTCACATCCGACGCTGGCCGCCGATCTCTGGCGCGATCGACTCGTGCTCGTGCCGATCGCTGGCGCGCCATCACAGGCGACGGTCGAGCTGGCGCCATCGGCGCGTGCGCTGGGATCGGGAACGGAGCGGCTCCTCGACTTCACGGCACACGCGCCGCATCCCATGGATGGTGGTGGTGTTCTCGCGCGCGTCGTCACCGGCCTCGAGGTCGCTGGCGGCGTCGTAGCCGATGCGGGTTCGCCACTCGTCCGCCGGACGCTCTATTCACTGGCATTGCGCAGCCCCGGGCGTGCCCCGATCGTGATCTCGCCCCACTGCGTGTACGCGCGCTCCGACTGGGCGACATTCAACCTCGCGCACATTACCGACCTGCACATCAGTCGACGGATCGAGTCGTATCGGAAGACGCTGCGCGCCGCGGGTGTTGCCGAGGACAACATCGCGTTGCTCAACAACTGGAACGACGCGTTTCGTGACTTCATCCGATACGCCAATCACTTGCACTCGGCTGGCTTGCTGGATGCGATCCTCGCCACCGGTGATCTGGTCGACTACGTCCGCGAGGTGGGTGATCATCCACACGGGCCAGGAAACTTCCGGCTCTTCGAGAACCTCGTGCGCGGGCAGGCGCCTTCACCGGACAGGGAGTCTCCGCCGAGTGAAGCGTTGCGGGTGCCGGTGTTCACCTCACTCGGTAATCACGACTATCGCGCCAACCCGTATCCGTTGCTGTTCAAGGTGAAGATCTCGACCGGCTCGATCCTCGGCGAGATCCCGTTCATCGGCGATGCGCTCGAGGACCTGTTCGACGGCGTGGGAAACATCATCGACGCCATCCCGGGGCTCGGTCTCATTCCGCTGGTCGATCCGATCGCCGCCCTCTCGCTTGGCCTGCAGGACACGCAACGTCAGTATCAGGGCCTGAACGTCACCGCCCCGGAAGCGCAGCGGCTGATCGGCCTCCGTCGGCGCAACGACCCGTCGTACTACATCCCCGTGCTCAAGCCGGAGGTGGCCGCGAAGAGCGTGCTGGTGGATCCGGCGATGCGAGATGGCACCCACTACTACTTCCGACGGCTGAACCGACGTCGCTCGTACACGGTGCCATTCGGCATCAATCGTGTGGTGATGCTCGATACCCGGCATGACAAGGACATCACGACGTCGGTGACTGATGGCTTGATCACGAAGCTCGGTTTCGGCACGGAGAGCTCGGAGAACTTCATGGCGGGAAGTCCAGACTCGGTGGGGATCGACACAGGTGAGCTGGCGCTGCTGCAACGGGCGATCGGGCAGGCGGGTGCGGCCGGGTTCGTCGTCGTCGGCATGCACGCGCCGCCGCTGAACCCGATGAACAACGAGATGCTGGCACACTTTCGCGAGACGATGCATGGCGTCGCTGACGTGAAGCAGGTGACGGCTTTTCTGCGTCGCGTCGCGCCGGCCGGCGTCGTCGCTCCCAACGGCCTGCCGCTGCCGACCGCGCTCACCGCGCACGCCTCCTGGCCGCGCAACGGCACCCCGTATTTCCACATCGGCACGGTGGAAGACCTGCTCGACTACGGCATTGCGATTGGCCAGCAGGAGGAGCTGGTCAAGCTGTTTGCCGGTGCGTCAGGCGCCCGGCCGGTGACCCTCGTCCTCAGCGGACACGGGCATCGCCGATTCGACTATCGCCTGCGATGGAATGCACAGGCCTCCAAGGTGGAGTTTTACACCGATCACTATCTAGAGAATCCCCCCAGCTACTACCCGATGCGCCTGGCCGGCGACAAGTGGTGGGTCAAGGACGCAGCGCGTCGATACCTCGTGCCAGTCGAAGCGGGGGCACCGGTGACCGGCGCCGTGCACCAGATCACCGACAATCGCCCTGGTGCAGTCTGGAAGGACCTCTCCACGTTCAACGTGCCACCCTATGCCTCGCCGCTGGCCAGCGCGTCAACGCCGGCAGAATGGTGGCGCGCACACGCGCCGGTGGTGGTGCAGACCGCGGCGCTCGGACCGGGGAGTAATACACGCGCGGACAAGGACACGAATGCCGATGTTCCTGGTCCGAACTTCCAGGGATTCCGCATTTTGCAGGTCGCAAGCAATACAATTACTCGTGTGCGCTACATCACCATGCCAGAACTGCGGGCTGCAGGATTTCGCTTGCCGTGGGAGCGTGGTGCATTCCGGCCCCCTGTCGTGGGCGGAGCGGTCGATGTCGTGCTGGACGCCGCCCTGGAACCTGCACCGGAACCACGCGACGTTTCGCCACATGCCCCCCGGCCGCACGACATTCAGCCACGTGACGTGAGGAACCCCTGATACGGCGATTTTTTGGTGTGGTCCTGCTGGCATTCGGTTGCCAGTGCCCTCGGACGACGCTTGACGCACAAATCCCTGCGACGACTGTTCCGCCAGGGCCAATCAACCAGATCGTTCTTTCCACCGTCGCGACCGGTCGGCACAAGGTGCAGCGATGGCCGCTCCTCACCGACGTCGCGGCTGACTTGCGTGCCGTGTACGCGGTGCCCGCGGGCGAGCCCGTCTGGAGCGACGGAGGCACCGCAACGGCACCAGCCAGGCTGGTCATCCAGCAATTGTCGATGATCGAGGCACGAGGCCTGCGCCCGTCCGATTACGACGTGGTGCGACTGAATCAGTTGGCATCGAGTGCGCTTGCGACGCCGCAGGCGCAAGCGGAGTTCGACCTGATGCTCAGTACGGCCGCAATCCGAGCGCTCCGCTCGTTGCGGTTCGGTCGTGTGTCGGCCAAGGCGGCGCATGCGAGCCTCGGCTTCCCAAGGGAAGTGTACGATGTGATTGCAGCAGTTCGTACAATGGCGCGTTCGGCGAATCCATCGCTGCAGTTCGATCAGGCTGAGCCTCCCTTCCTGCACTATCACTTGCTGAAGGACGCGTTGGCGCGGTATCGGTCCGCGGTGGGTGATTCGTCCGTTCGCGTTGAGGTTGGCGGCGGTACGTTGACCAAGGCGGCACGCGACTCGGCGTCCCGGATTGCCCGTATGGTGCTCACACTGGAGCGGTGGCGCTGGTTGCCGCACAGCATCGGCGATCCACCGCCGATCATCGTCAACATCCCCGCCTTTCGGCTGCATGCGTTCACCGCCACGACGGATCGCGAGTCGGACCTGATCAGCATGGATGTGGTGGTCGGCCGGGCATACAACCATCGGACCCCGGTGTTCAGTGGTGCGATGCGCTACCTGATCTTTGCGCCGTATTGGGATATTCCGCCGAGCATCATGCGGAAGGAAATCATCCCCAAGGCGCGACGCGATAGCCGATACCTCGCACGAAATCATTATGAGGTCGTGAGCAACAGCGGACGGGTGCTGGGCACCTCTGCCAGCGCGGTGTCGGCTGCGGCTGCAGGACAGGCGCGCATTCGACAACGGCCCGGTGCGGACAACGCGCTCGGTCGCGTGAAGTTCATCTTCCCGAATGACTTCAATGTCTACATGCACGACACACCTGCGCAGCAGATCTTTGCGCGGGTGCGTCGCGACGCGAGCCATGGCTGCATCAGGCTTGCCGAACCGGCGCGGCTCGCGCGTTTCCTGCTCCGTGACCAGCCCGCATGGGACTCGACGGCAATCGAGACCGCGATGCGTGAGACGACGCCTCATCAGGTGAACCTGTCGCGCCCGGTGCCGGTTCACATCGTGTACGCCACCACGGTGGCACGCGAGGACGGCGAGGTGCTCTTCTACGACGACATCTACGGCCACGATCGGACCCTGACAGCCCTGTTGGCCAAGGGCTATCCCTACGCCAACAGCCCCCGGTAGCTCGCTGGCCCGTGCGCGGGCAACCGAGCTGGCGATGGCGCGCGTGACCCCGAACGTGACCCCAGGCACCCAACGCTCCCGCAGGGCGCCGTGTAGGTACTGACAGAGAGTCATGTACATCACCGCCGCGCGTCACACCCTGTGACCGCATCCTGATGGCTGTGACGACGCCGCGCGATGGCATCCGTGCGGCGTTGCAACACGCCCCTGCAACACGAGCACACAAATCCATGAACAAGACGCGCGTGGGCCTGGCCGTAGCGCTGGTCGCCGTCGCTGGTGCGGGCTACTACTGGTACCAGAAGCGGTCCGAGGCGAGCAGCACCCCGTCATTCCGTACGGCTGCTCTCGAGCGCACCAGTCTCGAGTCGACCGTGTCGGCCACGGGTGCGCTGAGCGCCGTGCGCACGGTGCAAGTTGGCACGCAGGTCTCGGGGCAGGTTTCTGCGCTCTACGTCGATTTCAACGACAAGGTGAAGAAAGGCCAGCTGCTGGCTCGGATCGATCCGACCTTGCAGCAGCAAGCGGTTGCTGAATCGCAGGCCGCGCTCGATCGCGCCGAAGCCCAGCTGGCACAAGCGAAAGCGGAGTTCGATCGCAACAAGACGCTGTACGACGCGCAGGTCATCACAGCGACCGAGTTCACCACGATCCAGGTCACCTACCGGCTTGCGCAGTCGAATGTGAAGTCGGCGCAGATCAGCCTCGATCGCACGCGACAGAATCTCGCCTACACCTCGATTCATTCACCGATCGACGGCGTGATCGTGTCGCGCGCCGTGGAGCTGGGACAGACGGTGGCTGCCAGTCTCTCGACGCCGGAAATCTTCCGCATCGCTGAAAGCCTGACCGAGATGCAGATCCTCGCGTCCGTCGACGAAAGCGACATCGGCAAGATCGCCGTTGGACAGACCGCGACCTTCACGGTGGCTGCATTCCCGACGCGCACCTTTCCCGCCACAGTCAAGCAGAAGCGCCTGTTGTCGGCAGTGACGGACAACGTCGTGAACTACACAGTGGTGCTCGCCGTGGCGAACACCGACGGCAAGCTGCTGCCAGGCATGACCGCCACCGTCAAGTTCCTCACCAGCAAGGCCGAGAACGTGCTCGCGGTCGCCAATTCGGCGCTGCGCTTCACGCCCACGGCCGAGATGCTGGGGAAGGACAGCACGCTGCTGACGCCCACCCGACGTCCGGGTGAACCTGGCGCCGCTGGCACCCCACCGGGGGCAACCCCTGGTGCAGCCCCCGCGGTGTCGGGTGGCAACGGTCCCCCGTTCGGTAACGCGGCACCGCGGCCGCGTCGCCCACCCTCGGATTCCGTCGGTGTGCTCTGGGTGATGGATTCGCTCGGTCACCTGGCACGTATTCGCGTGCGGACCGGCATCAGCGACGGTCAGAAGACGCAGGTCAGCGGGCGGGAACTGGTGGAAGGGATGAAGGTGGTGGTCGGTGCGTCGACCGGTGCCGCAGGTGCGGCCGGCGCGGCAGCGGCCAACCCGTTCCAGCAGACGCAGCGTCAGGGCGGTCCACGCGGACCGGGAGGCTTCTAATGGCTTCCTCGTCGCCGCGGCCCGCGCCGGGCGGTCCGGTCATCCAGCTGTCGAAGGTCGTGAAGCGCTACGTGATGGGCACCAACGAGGTGCTCGCCATGCGCGGCGTCGATCTCACCGTGCAGCCGGGAGAAATGATCGCGATCATCGGTGCGTCGGGATCGGGCAAGTCGACGATGATGAACATCGTCGGCTGCCTCGACACGCCGTCAGAAGGTTCGTATGTGCTGGACGGCGTCCCGGTGAACGGCATGAGCCGCGATCAGCTGGCCGACCTGCGCAACCAGAAGCTGGGGTTCGTCTTTCAGGGGTTCAACCTGCTGGCGCGCACGACGGCGCTCGACAATGTCGAGCTGCCGTTGCTCTACGATCGTGCGTCGCGGTGGAAGGACACCCGCGCGCTGGCCGCCGCCGCGTTGACCCGCGTCGGCCTTGGTTCGCGCCTCGATCATGAGCCGAGTGAACTGTCAGGAGGTCAACAGCAGCGCGTGGCGATTGCGCGGGCCATCGTGACGCAACCGACGTTGCTCCTTGCCGACGAGCCGACGGGTAACCTCGACAGCCAGACCACGGTCGATGTGATGGCGCTCTTCCAGGAGCTGAATGCGCAGGGCATCACGATCATCATCGTGACTCACGAGATGGATGTGGCGCAATACGCGAAGCGGATCGTCGAAATGCGCGATGGCCGGATCATCCGGGACACGCCAGTCACCGATCGCCACAATGCGGCGGCGGACCTGGCGGCGTTGCAGGCAGTCACTGAACCGGCGGGGATCGCATGAAGAAGGCCACCCTGTTCAAGGTCGCAACGCAGAGCATCGTGAAGAACAAGCTGCGCACCATGCTCACGATGCTCGGCATCGTGATCGGTGTCGGCGCCGTGATCGTGATGGTCGCCATCGGCAACGGCGCGCAGTCGCAGATCGAGAAGCAGATCGGCAATCTTGGTACGAACATGATCGTCATCACGGCCGGAAGCACGGCGCAGGGCGGCGCCAGTCAGGGTGCCGGCACGTTCAATCGCCTGACCATCGCCGACGCGGACAAGATCAAGGCCAACTCCACGCTGCTCAACGCGGTGTCGCCCGTGATCGTGACGCGCACGCAGGTGATCGGCGGGGCAGGGAACTGGCGCACGGGTGTGAACGGTGTCTCCACCGAATACCTCACGATCCGCAACTGGAGCGTGACCAGCGGTGAACTCTTCTCCGACGACGACGTGCGCTCGAAGAAGAAGGTGGTGGTGCTCGGCAGCACCGTGGCGACCAATCTCTTCCCCGATGGCAATGCCGTCGGCGCCTCGGTGCAGTTGGGGCGCTCTCCCTTCACCGTGGTCGGTGTGCTGGCCTCGAAGGGGCAGACTGCGTCCGGAAGCGACCAGGACGACGTGGTGCTGGTGCCGTACACCACCGCGCAGGATCGGCTCAGCGGCTTCAGCTTCCTCGCGCAGATCCTCGGCAGCACGACCTCGACACAGGTGATTCCAGCGGCGATCGAGGAGGTGAAGCAGATCATGCGCGATGCACACCAGCTCAACGGTGGCAACGTGCCCGACGACTTCACCGTGCGAGACCAGACGGCCATCGCCGCCGCAGCAACCAGCACCACCAGCGTGATGACTGGACTGCTGGCGGCCATCGCGTCGATCTCGCTGATCGTCGGTGGCATCGGGATCATGAACATCATGCTGGTGTCGGTCACCGAGCGCACCCGCGAGATCGGCATTCGCATGGCGATTGGCGCGCGCGGATCGGATGTGCTGACGCAGTTCCTGATCGAGAGCATCGTGATGAGCGTGCTTGGCGGCGTGATCGGCCTGCTGGTGGGACTCGGCGGCGCCGCGATCCTCGGCAAGTTCACTGGCTGGGCCACCGCGACGCCCTGGTCGGCCGTGGTGATCGCGGTCGGTTTCTCGGCGGCAGTCGGTGTCTTCTTTGGCTACTACCCGGCCCGCAAGGCGGCTTCGATGAATCCCATTCAGGCGCTGCGCTACGAGTGATCCGCGCGCGACAGCACGTCCTGGTCAACCTGGAGTCCATACCGTGAACACGAGAACAATCACGCACACCCTGCGGCTGCTGGCCGTCGCAGCCGCGCTGCAGCTGCCTGCAGTCGCCGGCGCGCAGGCGACAGCGCCGGTGCCGAAGCGAATTACCTTCGGCGACGCCGTCAAGATCGCATTGCAGCAGAACATCACGTTGAAGCAGGCGGAGAACGCCAAGGCGCTGACGGCCGTCACGGTGCAGCAGCAGCGCAACCAGTTCCTGCCGAACCTGGCGCTCAATACGAGCACCTCCGGCAACATCGGACAGAGCTTCAACCAGACGGCAGGCAGTCTGGTGAACCAGACGTCGCAGACGCTCAACGCCGG
This sequence comes from uncultured Gemmatimonadaceae bacterium, assembly GCA_963740355.1. Classification (GTDB taxonomy): domain Bacteria; phylum Gemmatimonadota; class Gemmatimonadetes; order Gemmatimonadales; family Gemmatimonadaceae; genus JACMLX01. The sequence goes on along the minus strand of CAVUDW010000003.1, from coordinate 267,131 downwards.
AGTCACCTCTGGCGTCACGCTCTTCAACGGCTTCCAGAATCTGTCGTTGCTGAAGCAGGCGCGTTTCAGTGAAAGTGCCAGTGCCAGTGACCTCGCGCGCGCGCGACAGACGGTGGTGTTCACGGTGGCATCGAACTTCCTTTCGCTGGTCACGCTGCAGGAGCAGCAGGGCGTGCAGGAGGGCAACCTGATCGCGCAGCAACAGCAGCTGCAGCAGGTGCTGCTGTTCGTGAAGGCCGGTCGGAACTCGATCGCGGACCAGTACCAGCAGGAAGCGGCGGTGGCCACGGCGCAGTCTGGCGTCGTCAGTGCGCGTCGCGCCGTGGAACTGGCAAAGGTTGACCTGATCCAGACGCTGCAGCTGGACCCGATGCAGACGTACGACTTCGCGGCACCCGCGGTGGACTCGACGCGCACGGCGGTCCCGCTGACACTGGACGGCCTGATGGCGGGCGCGTTCACCGATCGCTCCGACCTGACGGCCGCCAAGCTGCGCGTGGACGCCGCCAACGAAGCACTGAAGACGTCGAGCTCCACTCGCTGGCCGAGCATTTCGCTCAGTGCGGGATACAACACGGCGTACACGAGCCTCACCGACGCGAGCTTTTCGGATCAGCTGAACCAGCGCAAGGGCGGGTCACTGGGACTGTCGTTGTCGGTCCCGCTCTTCGATCGCGGCGCGTCGAAAGTCGCAACGCAACAGGCGTCGATCAGCTTGTCGAATGCGCGCCTGGTCAACGATCGCCAGCGTCAGACGGTCGCGCTCGAGGTCCGTCGCGCCTTCCTCGACTACCAATCGGCAGTCGACCAGCTGATCGCAGCGCGCGCGCAGCAGCGGTCCGCCGACCTCGCACTGTCCGCCGTCCAGGAACGCTACCGCGTTGGCGCGGCCACCCTGACGGAAGTCTCCGTCTCCCGCGCCGCCCAGGTCTCCGCCGCCAGCGCCCTCGTGAACGCCCGCTACACCCTGATCTTCCAGCAGTCGCTGATGTCCTACTACACCGGCACCCTCGACCCCGCCTCCGTCACCATCGGCGGGAACTAGGTCAGGATGGCGATCGCAGTTGCTGTGTAGGCGGCGCGTTGTGGTCAAATGCCTGGCGACGCTACGCTTTCGCCTTTCGGTCCACACTGCCTCACGCGGAGCCGCGGGGGACGCGGAGCCGCGGAGAAGAGCAACGGCAGCTGAGAGCTCACTCAAGGTTTGCATTTGTCGATCGCTGTCGCGGTGTTCTGCGCTGTCGCACGATCTCGCATCAGCAGAAGCCCTCAATGCAGTTCCCCGCGGCTCCGCGTCCTCCGCGACTCCGCGTGAGGGAGTGTGGACCGTGGGTGCGGAACGCACACGCAGCACTCGACTGGCGTTGGATCTCGCAACTTCGCGTCGAATGCGGCGAGCTTGATCGGCAAACGCGTGCGCGAAGGATGGCGCGCGCGGGGTGAGGGTTGCGCTGGAGGGTGGGGGGGGCGAGGATCAGGGGGCCGATCACTTCCCTCGCCTGAACCGATACCGCCATGGACAAGTCGAAGCTTCCCAGTCGTCACGCGACCGTCGGGCCTGAGCGGGCGCCGCATCGGGCCTTCTACTACGCGATGGGGCTGAGCGAGGCGGAGATTCAGCAGCCGATCGTCGGCGTCGTGTCGAGCTGGAATGAGGCTGCGCCGTGCAACATCGCGCTCAAGCGGCAGGCCGAAGCCGCGAAGCGAGGTGTGGCCGCCGCCGGTGGGACGCCGAGGGAGTTCACGACCATCACCGTCACCGACGGCATCGCCATGGGGCATGCCGGGATGAAGTCGTCGCTCGTCAGCCGCGAGACCATCGCGGATTCCGTCGAGCTCACCGTGCGTGGACACTGCTACGATGGCCTCGTCGGTATTGCCGGCTGCGACAAGACACTGCCCGGTTTGATGATGGCGATGCTGCGGCTCAATGTACCGTCAGTGTTCCTCTACGGCGGCTCGATCCTGCCCGGACGCTTCCACGATCGCGATGTGACGGTGCTCGATGTCTTCGAAGGCGTCGGCAAGCATGCCGCCGGCAAGATGTCGCTCGAAGAATTGACCGCGCTCGAGAAGGTCGCTTGCCCTGGTGCCGGTTCCTGTGGTGGGCAGTACACCGCCAACAGCATGGCGTACGTCTCGGAAGCAATTGGTCTCGCTCTGCCCGGATCAGCTAGCCCGCCAGCGGCGTGGGAGTCACGCGACAGCTACGCCGAGGCCTGTGGTGCGGCGGTGATGCGGCTGATGCAACATGGGCCTCGGCCGCGCGACATCGTCACCCGCAAGGCGCTCGAGAATGCAGCGGCCGTCGTCGCAGCAACAGGTGGCTCCACCAACGCCACGCTGCACCTGCCAGCCATTGCCCATGAAGCCGGAATCTCGTTCGACCTCTTCGACGTGGCCGAGGTGTTTGCGCGCACGCCGTTGATCGCGGACCTCAAGCCTGGCGGCCGGTACCTGGCGAAGGATGTGCACGACATCGGCGGCGCGTCGGTGGTGCTGAAGGCGCTGCTGGATGGTGGCTTCATTCACGGTGACTGCATCACGGTGACTGGCAAGACGATTGCGGAAGATCTCGCCACGACGGTGGTGCCAGCGAATCAGGATGTCGTGCGTCCGGTGATCAACGCCATTTCGCCCACCGGCGGTCTGGTCGGCATGCGCGGCAACCTCGCGCCCGACGGTGCGGTGGTGAAGGTGGCTGGGCCTTCACACGCGTGTCTTCAGCGGACCGGCGCGTGTCTTCGAGTCGGAAGAGGAGGCGATGGCCGCGGTGATGGAGAAGCGCTACGCCGCCGGTGATGTGCTGGTGATTCGTTATGAGGGCCCACGCGGTGGTCCTGGGATGCGCGAGATGTTGTCCACGACCTCAGCGATCTACGGACAGGGCATGGGCGATCAGGTGGCGCTCATCACCGACGGTCGCTTCAGTGGTGCCACGCGTGGGTTGTGCATCGGGCACGTCGGGCCGGAAGCGGCCATCGGCGGACCCATCGGGTTGCTGCGCGACGGAGACATCATCGACATCGATGCTGACTCTGGGACGCTCGCAGTGCGATTGACGGATGCCGAACTGGCGGAGCGGAAAGCAGCGTGGGTACCGCGGCAGCACGACTTCCAGTCCGGGGCCATTTGGCGGTATGCGCAGACGGTCAGCCCAGCCCGCTATGGGGCGGTGGTGCACCCGGGGGGGCTTGCGGAAACGCACTGCTACGCCGATGCTTGAAAAGAGCGGCCGCACAGAACGTGCGACGCGCTTCGTTGCAGGCAGTGGTTTCGGGATGCTGCTCGGCCCCGGGACACCGTCCATTTTCGCCCCAGTAATGCTCGCTTCGCCAAAGCAGTCCCGACTCCTCAGCCTTATTAGCCTCGTTGCGAGCCTTCCGCTCGCAGCGATTCTCGTCGTACGCGTACTTCTTAGCGGACGGGAGCAGGGCTTGAGGATCGCGATGTAACCGCGAACCGACGCCCCTCCCGAGATCATCGGAGGGGCGACCTTGGGCAGGATCACACAAGGCTCCCTCCGCTCGCGGAGGGGGCCTTCTCGTTTTCCGAGCCCCTACATGCCCAACAGCACGAGCAGCATCACCAACCGAAAGCCCACGCTGGCCGCCTCGTCGACCCGGGAGATCCCGTCGACGTCGCGCACCGGCGCGCAGGTGATGTGCGAAGCGCTCATCCGCGAAAATGTCTCGGTCATGTTCGGGATCCCCGGCGGCTGCATCATGCCGTTCTACCACGCGATGTGGGAATACCGAGCCAAGCTGCGACATGTGCTCTGCCGCCATGAACAGGGCGCTGGTCACGCCGCCGAGGGGTACGCCCGCGCCACCGGACAGGTGGGCGTCTGCATCGGAACCAGCGGGCCGGGCGCCACCAACCTCGTGACACCGATCGCGGATGCGTGGATGGACGGCACTCCGCTGGTCGCGATCACGGGCCAGGTCCCGAGTACGCTGCTCGGTACTGATGCCTTCCAGGAAACCGACATCACCGGCATCACCGTCCCCATCACCAAGCACAACTTCCTCGTGCGGGATGCCACCGAACTGCCGCGCGTCTTTCGCGAGGCGTTCCACATCGCGCGCACCGGCCGGCCCGGCCCAGTGCTGATCGACATCACGAAGGATGCGCAATTGGCACGATTCGTCCCTGATTGGGACGAACCGATGGACCTGCCAGGCTATCGGCCTACCGCGCCCCGCGATGACGTCGATCAGCGCGCGATCCGAGCCGCAGCGCAACTGCTGCAAGCGGCCGAACGCCCCGTGATCCTGGCCGGCAATGGCGTGATTCAATCCGGTGCCACACGTGAACTGCGTGCGCTGGCCGAGCAGACCGGCATCCCGGTCATCACCACGCTGCATGGACTGGGCGCGATGCCGCACGATCACCCGCTCGCGTTGGGCATGCCCGGAATGCATGGCTGGGTGCACGTCAACCGCGCCATCCAGGCCTGCGATGTGCTGCTCAATGTGGGCAGTCGGTTCGATGATCGCGTGACAGGGAAGGCGAGCACCTTCGCACCCAATGCCAGGATCATCCACATCGACATCGATGCAGCCGAGATCGGGAAGCTGGTGCGCACGGATGTCGCCATCGTGGCCGACTGCAAGCCCGCCCTGCGCTCGATTGCCGTCGCGCTGTCATCCGGCCGCACCATCGCGCGGCAGGCGTGGATGCACGAGATCATCGCGATGCGCGACGAGCACCTCCCGCGCCAAGGGTACACGCGACGTGAGCGCACGGCGCCGTTGATGCCGCATGACGTCTTCGACGCACTCAATGCGGTGTTTCGTGATCGCAGCGATTGGCGCGTCGTGACGGACGTTGGCCAGCACCAGATGTGGGCCGCACAATTGATCGACTGGAGCCGTCCCCGCACCCACATCACCAGCGGGGGCGCCGGCACGATGGGATTCTCGCTGCCCGCCGCCATGGGTGCGGCCATCGCTGACCCGGAGAAGACCGTCTGGGTCGTGGTCGGCGACGGCGGTTTCCAGATGACGAACTGCGAATTGGCGACCATCGCGCAGGAAGGCCTCACGAACCTCAAGGTGGCCGTCGTCAACAACGGCTACCTCGGCATGGTTCGTCAGTGGCAGCAACTCTTCGAGGGCAAGCGCTACAGCGGCACGCCGCTCACGGGGCCCGACTTCGCCAAGCTCGCGGAGGCACATGGCCTCACCGGCATTCGCGTCGAACACGCTGACGATGCCGTCGCAGCGGTCACCGCAGCGTGGAAGCACAATGGCTGCGTCGTGATCGACTTCCGTGTCGAGCGTGAAGCCAACGTCTTCCCGATCGTGCCGGCCGGTCGTGCGATCGGCGACATGATGATGTCCGCACCAACCGTCACCGCCGCGGCACCCGCCGCGACAGCTGTTCCCGCTCGCGCTTCCACATCCGCACGCACGAAGGCCCAGGCCACCGCCAAGCCGCTCGCACCAACCGCCGCCGTATCTGCCGTTCCCTCCACCACCACCCAGGTCTGACCCCGATGGCACAGCATACCCTGATCGCACTCCTGCAGGACCGCGCCGGCGTTCTGCATCGCACCGTGACCTTGCTGCGTCGACGCGGCTTCAACATCGCGTCGCTCGCCGTCGGGCGGAGTGAAGTGCCGGGCATCAGCCGCATGACGCTCGTCGTCGATGCCACGGACGCCAGTCAGGTGGTCACGCAGCTCGATCGCCTCGTCGAGGTCATCGGTGTCACCGATGTCACCAACGAGCGCGCCGTGCAGCGCGAGACGGCGCTGGCGAAGATCGTGTCCTCGCCGACGCGGCTCGGCGAACTGGTGGATGTCGTGGGCGCGTACGGCGCTCGGGTGCTCGACCTGAGCGAGGAGGAGCTGATCGTGCAGATCACCGACACGCCGGAGCGCGTCGAGGAATTCATCGCGATGATCCGTCCCGAAGGTCTGGCTGAGCTGATGCGCACGGGTCGCCTCGCGATGATGCGCGGTCGCACCCCGAAGAAGCTCGAGGCCCCTGCGCACTACCGCGCACAGGCCGACGGCGCCCCAGCCGATGAGGAGGCTGCAGCGTGACCCGCGTCTACTACGATCATGATGCCGATGCCACGCGCCTGCAGGGCCGACCGATCGCCATCATCGGCTATGGCAGCCAGGGCCATGCGCATGCATTGAACCTGAAGGAAAGTGGCTGCGACGTGCGCGTAGGCCTGCGCAGGGGATCGAAGAGTTGGGCGGCTGCGGAGGCGGCGGGTCTCCGTGTGCGTACGGTCGCCGATGCCGCGGCCGAGGCGCAGCTGATCATGATCCTGGCGCCAGACACGGAACAGAAGTCGATCTACGAACGCGACATCGCGCCGACCATGACGCCGGGCAAGACCTTGCTGTTCGCGCATGGCTTCAATATCCACTTCCAGCTGATTCATCCACCGGCTGGCGTCGATGTCGCGCTGATCGCACCGAAGTCCCCCGGGCACCGCGTGCGCGAGCTGTATCAGGATGGTGGTGGCGTGCCGGGCCTGATTGCGGTGCACATCGACGCATCCGGTCATGCGCGTGAGGATGCACTCGCCTACGCCCGCGCCATCGGCTGCACCCGTGCCGGCGTGATCGAGACGTCGTTCGCCGAGGAGACCGAGACGGACCTGTTCGGCGAACAGGCGGTGCTCTGTGGTGGCGTGTCGGCACTGGTGAAGGCCGGCTTCGAGACACTCACCGAAGCGGGATATCAGCCCGAGATGGCGTACTTCGAGTGCCTGCACGAGCTGAAGCTGATCGTGGACCTCATGTACCAGGGCGGCCTGAATTACATGCGGTACTCCGTCTCCGACACGGCAGAATACGGTGACTACACCGCCGGTCCGCGCATCGTCACGGCGCAGACGAAGGCCGAGATGAAGAAGATTCTCGATGAAATCCGCGATGGCACCTTCGCTCGGGCGTGGGTGGCGGAGAACGAAGCCGGGCGCCCGAACTTCACCGCCGCTCGTCGCGCCGATACCGAGCATCCGATCGAGCAGGTTGGCGTGCGCCTGCGCGAACTGATGCCGTTCCTTCATGCGAAGGTCGTGCGGCCCGATGTCGGTGCCGTCGAACGTACGCCCGCGGTCGCGACGGCTGACGCCACGGGAGCGGTATGAACGACGACATCGTACGAATTTTCGACACCACGCTGCGCGATGGCGAGCAGGCACCGGGCTGCTCCATGACGGTCGAGGAAAAACGTCAGGTCGCTCGGCAGCTGGCGCGGCTTGGCGTGGATGTGATCGAGGCGGGCTTCCCGGCCGCCTCACCGGGCGACTGGGATGCGGTTCGCGCGATTTGTGAGGATGCGAAGGAGTGGCCGGAGTCGCCGATCATCTGCGGGCTGGCTCGAGCCACACGCAAGGATATCGAGGCAGCAGCGACGGCACTCGCCACCGCGCCACGCCGACGCATTCACACCTTCCTCGCCACCTCGGACGTGCATCTGCAGTTCAAGCTGCAGATGACGCGTGAGCAGGTGTTGACACGAGTGTCGGAGATGGTGGCCTACGCGCGCAGCTTCGTCGAGGACGTCGAGTTTTCTCCAGAGGACGCATCCCGCAGTGACGTCGTGTTCCTGCACGAGGTGCTGCGCGCCGCGATCGACGCCGGCGCCACCACGCTCAACATCCCGGATACCGTCGGCTACTCCACGCCGGACGAATATTTCGCGCTCATCAGTGGTATTCGCACCGAAGTGGTCGGCGACCGCAGTGACATCACGATTTCGACGCATTGCCACGATGACCTCGGCCTTGCCGTGGCCAACTCGCTCGCCGGTGTGCAGGCTGGCGCACGGCAGATCGAGTGCACGATCAACGGCCTGGGAGAGCGCGCCGGCAACGCGGCGCTCGAGGAAGTGGTGATGGCATTGCGTACGCGTCGCGGCCGTTATGGCGCCGACACCGCATTGCGCACGGAGGAGATCGGCCGCGCATCACGGCTGGTCTCGCGCTGTACCGGCGTGCGTGTTCCGCCGAACAAGGCGATCGTCGGCGCTAACGCCTTCGCGCACGAGGCGGGCATTCATCAGGATGGCATGCTGAAGAACCGCGACACGTACGAGATCATGCACGCCGAGCACGTCGGTCTCGAGGGCGGGCGACTGGTCCTCGGCAAGCACTCCGGACGCGCCGCCCTGCGCGCACACCTCGCAACGCTCGGTCATGTGCTGCAGGATGCCGAGTGTGATGCGGTGTTCGCGCGATTCAAGGAGGTTGCCGATCGCAAGAAGGTCGTGGATGATCGAGAGCTGGAAGTGATTGTCGCCGGCGAGACCCACCGCGGCACGTCGACATACCGGCTCGAACTGGTGCAGGTCTCCTGCGGCACCCATGCCATTCCCACCGCAACCGTCAAGCTGCGTGGGCCGGACGACCGTGAGTTGGTGGCAGCGGCACAGGGCGATGGGCCGGTCGATGCAGTCTGTCGCGCGATCAACGAATGCGTCGGCGATGTGGGTGAGTTGATCGAATTCGCGGTCGATGCGGCTGCGGAAGGGATCAATGCGGTTGGTGGTGTCTCGATCCGCCTGCGCGAGCGGACGGTCCCGAGCGATGAGTCGGAGAGCCCGATCCCCGACGACGGCCCGAAGGTCACGGCCAGCGGGTTCGGTGTGCACACCGACATCATCGTGGCCACCGCTGAAGCCTATGTCGCGGCCGTCAATGGACTGCTCCGCACGCGCGCCAGGCTGATGTCGGCGGTGGCGGCATGAGCAAGCCGCGGACGCTGTTCGAGAAGGTCTGGGAGGCGCACGTCGTTCGCGAGGGGGCAGGTGATGCGCCATCGGTGCTCTACATCGATCTTCACCTGGTGCACGAGGTGACATCACCACAGGCTTTCACCGTGCTTCGCGAACGGGGATTGAAGGTCCGTCGCCCCGATCGCACCATCGCGACGATGGACCACTCGACGCCCACCATCGCCACCGGCGGGCGGTTGACCGTGATCGATCCGGCGGCCAGCAAGCAACTCGACGCACTGGCAGCGAATTGCGCGGAACATGACATCCCGCTGTATGGCCTTGGCGACGATCGGCGCGGCATCGTGCACGTGATCGGCCCCGAATTGGGACGCACGCAGCCGGGCATGACCATCGTCTGCGGTGACAGCCACACCAGCACGCACGGTGCATTCGGCGCACTGGCGTTTGGCATCGGTACCAGCGAGGTCGGTCATGTGCTCGCGACGCAATGCCTGCTGCAGTCGCGACCGAAGACGATGGAGGTTCGCGTTGACGGCAGGTTGGGCCCGGGCGTCTCGGCCAAGGACCTGATCCTGGCGGTGATCGCGAAGATCGGCGTCGGTGGCGGTACCGGGCATGTGATCGAGTATCGTGGCGAGGCGATTCGTGCCCTCGACATGGAAGGGCGCATGACGGTGTGCAACATGAGCATCGAGGCCGGTGCGCGGGCAGGCATGATCGCTCCCGACATGACGACCTTTGCGTGGCTTGCGGGTCGTGCTCAGGCCCCGGCCGGCGATGCGTGGCGCGACGCGATGGGGCGCTGGTTCGAGTTGGCAACCGACGAAGGGGCAACCTTCGACCGGAGTGTGGTACTCGACGCCTCCGAGATCGCCCCGATGATCACCTGGGGGACAAATCCCGGCATGGCGATTCCGGTTGATGGTTTCGTGCCGTCATCGTCTGTGATCCCGGATTCAGCCAATGAGCGCGCGTACGCGTACATGGGCCTGCGGCCGGGCCAGAGCCTGCTCGGCCAGCCGGTTGACGTGGTCTTCGTCGGCAGCTGCACCAATGGACGGATGGAGGACCTGCGCGCCGCGGCTGGCGTGATGAAAGGGCGTCACGTAGCGGCCAACACGCGCATGCTGGTGGTCCCCGGATCACAGCGGGTGAAGCGTGATGCGGAACGCGAAGGCCTGGCGGACATCTTCCGCGCCGCCGGTGCCGAGTGGCGCGAGAGCGGGTGTTCGATGTGTATCGCGATGAACGGCGACACGGTGGCCAGTGGGCAGTACGCCGTCAGCACCAGCAATCGCAACTTCGAGGGCCGACAGGGGAAGGGGGCTCGCACCCTGCTCGCCTCGCCCCTCACTGCGGCGGCATCGGCAGTCGCAGGCGTCGTCGCCGACCCCCGGAGTCTCCTGTGAGCCAGCCCTGGACACCACTGTCGTCGCACGCTGTCCTGGTTGCGCGTGATGATATCGATACCGACCAGATCATTCCGGCCCGGTTCCTCACCACCACCACACGCAGCGGGCTCGGTCGCCACCTGTTCGCAGACTGGCGCTATGAATCCGATGGGAGCCCGAGGCCGGAATTCGAGCTCAATGCGGCAACCTCCGCTGGAGCGCAGATTCTCGTCGGTGGACGCAACTTCGGCTGTGGCTCCAGTCGAGAACATGCGCCGTGGGCGCTCAATGACTGGGGCTTCCGCGCCGTGATCGCCTCCTCGTTCGCCGACATCTTCCGCTCCAATGCGCACAAGAATGGTGTGTTGACGATTGCGCTGACTGACGAGGTTCTGGGGGCGACGCATGCGGCACTCCGCGACGATCCCACAGCTGCCATCACCGTCGACCTGCCTCGCCAATCGGTGACGCTTCCGGATGGCACGCAGGTCGCGTTCGCGATCGATGGCTTCAGCAAGCGATGCCTGATCGATGGGCTGGACGAGCTGGGCGCATTGCTGGCCGAGCTGCCGGCGATTCAGGCCTGGGAGGCTGCATGCGCGCAGTGATTGCCGTCCTTGCCGGCGACGGGGTGGGCACCGAAGTCACGGCGCAAGCAGTACGCGTGCTGCAGTGCGTGGCGGAGCGCGGCGACCATCAGTTCGAGTTTCGCGAGGCGCTGATTGGTGGGATTGCGATCGATGAGACGGGCGATCCACTGCCGGCCGCGACTCGCGACTGCGTGACGCAGTCCGATGCCGTGCTGCTCGGCGCCGTTGGTGGCCCGAAGTGGAGTGACCCAGCGGCCACCGTGCGCCCGGAGCAGGGACTGCTGGGGCTGCGCGCCCTGCTTGGCGTGTATGCCAACCTTCGGCCGGTGGCGGTGCACCCCGCACTGGCCTCGGCGGCGCCACTGAAGCCGGAGTTGTTAAAGGATGTAGATATCCTTTTTGTGCGGGAGCTGACCGGTGGACTCTACTTCGGCGAGAAGACCCACGAGCGCAATGCTGCGGGCGCCTCGACCCGCGCGTCAGACCTCTGTGTCTACACGGCCGAGGAGGTGGAGCGGGTGGTGCGAATGGCGGCGGCCATCGCGCGGTCGCGGCGCGGCAAGCTGCTCTCGGTGGACAAGTCCAATGTGCTGGCGACGTCGCGGTTGTGGCGCGAGGTGACCACGCGTGTCCTGCGCGACGAGTTCCCCGATGTCGTGCTCGAACACGCACTCGTGGACTCCTTCGCGATGCACCTGATCACCAATCCGTCACGCTTCGATGTCGTGGTGACGGAAAATCTCTTCGGTGACATCCTGACCGATGAAGCGGCGGTGCTGGCTGGGTCCATCGGCGTCTTGCCTTCCGCCTCGCTGGGCAACGCGAGCACGAACGGCTTGCGCCGCGGACTGTACGAGCCGATTCATGGCTCGGCGCCGGACATTGCCGGGAAGGGCATCGCGAATCCTGCCGGTGCGATCCTCTCCGTTGCCCTCATGCTGCGTCATTCGCTGGGCCTCGAAGACGATTCAGCGGCGATCGAGGCCGCGGTGTTCGATGCGATTGCGGGTGGTCTGCGTACGGCAGACTGCGCGGCCCCCGGCCAGCCAGCCTGTTCAACGTCTGCATTCGGTGACGGCGTGGTCGAGCGACTGCTCTCGTGCGTACCTACCTCGGCCCCGGACCAAGGTATCGGTCGAAATGATCCACCAGGCGGTGCATGAGGTAGGTGGCGTAATACGGGCGCTGCGTCCATCCGTGCGTCGCGGAGGGCGCAAACGCGAAGTCGAAGGACTTTCCAAGTCGCATGAATTCCTCCGCGAGGGCGACGCTGGTGGCGAACGGCACGACGTCGTCCTCCATCCCGTGAATGATCAGCAGGTGGTCGCGAAGGTTGCCCGCATACTGCAGCGCACCGCGCGTGAATGACTGCGGGTGCGTTTGCGGGCGCCGCGCGATGGCGACGTCGTCGCTGCCGAAGAACTTCGGATCGGTGGCTGGCGCGCCGGCCACGCCAGCCGCGAAGAGGCCGGGCTTTCGCAGCAGCGAGTACACCGTGAGCGTGCCGCCGTAACTGCTGCCCCAGATGCCGAATCGCGATCCGTCGACGAAGGGCAGGGATTTCATGTAGTCCACGGCACTCTCGAGATCTTCCAGATCCTGGCCACCCCAGTCCATCAGGAATTTCTCTCGGAAATCACGGCCATAGCCGGTGCTTCCCCGGACGTCGACCTGCACGACGATGTAGCCTTTCTCCAGCGCCAGGTACTGCTGCAGGACTGCGTAGCGGCCCTCCCATCGGTTGCGTACGGTGTTGGAGTACACCGGGCCGAAGAGGACGGGGTATTTCTTCGTCGAGTCGAGATTCGGCGGGTAGAGGATCCTGGCGTGCAGGGGCGGCGTGTCGGTTCGGCTGCGGAACGTGACGTAGGTGCCGCGTATCCACGGTGTCGTTCCAAAATCCGTGGCCTGACTCCGCGTGACGCGCCGCTCGGCAGCACCGGGCCGCGTGTCGAGCAGGTAGAGCTCCGTTGGCGTGACGTCGTCGGACGACAGCAGCGCAACCGTCCGCCCATCTGGCGACACGAACGGTGTGTGCGTCCCCGGGCGCGTCGTCAGTCGACGACAATGTGCCCCGTTCGCGTCCATCCGCCACACATGTCGCTCCGATGGTAGTGGCTCCGCACTGACATAGGTGATCGAGCGGGTCGCCGCATTCGCGATCCCCGCGCCAGCGACGTCGAATTCCGCCGGCGTCAGCGCTTGTGGCGTGGTGTCGCCGGCGGTCAGCAGGTAGAGGCGGTACCGATCGCTGAGATCGCCGGTCAGCAGGATGCGGATTCCATCACCGCTCCACGCAGACGCCACGTCATTGTAGATGCGTGACTCACGGTGATCGTGCCAGATACGCCGCGGCGTGACGGTGCCCGGCGAGACGAGATACAGTCCACGATCGATTGCGTCGTCGCTCTCCCGGTCGATGAGCAGCACACCCGTTGGAGACCAGGCAAAGTTGACGATCCGTGTGGCGCTGGAGTCCGGCAGCTCGACGAAACGCAGCGCTCGCGTTTCCACGTCCAGCACCCCGACCTTGCGTACCTCGTTGGCCGTACCCGGTGCACTGCGTCGCACGGTGTTCAGGCTGGTCGAGTCGCCGAGGTAGTACGGGATGCGCAGGGTCGGTACACCGCGACGGTCGACGAAATGCACCGCGATCGCGCGTGAGTCTGGCGACCAGCTGTAGGCAGGCGCATCACCACCCCACGTCGCGCTCCCGATCTCGGCATCGTTGCGGAAGTAGTTTCCCAGCGGCACCGTCCCGATGGGTGGCGCGGACACGGAGGTCGCGCGAACCGGGGCCCTCGATGCCAGAGGCATCAACCAGAGCTCACCGTCTCGAAGGAACGAGATCGTCGCAGCATTCGGTGATACCGCCAAATCCGACTTCTCACCGCCATCGGTCGTGAGACGTTCCGCCGCTCCGCCGGAGTTTGCCACGCGCCAGATGTCGCCGGCCTGCAGGAAATAGATCGCATCGCCGGAAGGACTCCACGTAAAGTCGCTGACTGGCGCCACGTTGCTCGCCGGCAGCAGTCGCGTTGGAGCTCCGCCTGCCCGATCGACCAGGAACAGCGTCCGCGCTCCAACGCCGGCATCGTTCCACAGGAACGCGAGGCGCTGTGAATTCGGCGACCAGAGCGGATTGACTGGCGTCACCCCGGTCAGCGACGGCGACGAAACGAAACGTTCGATCGTCAACGGCGTTCGCGCGGGTTGGGCCGACGAGCGAGCCGGGACGAGGGACGCGAGGATGGCGGCAACAAGGACGCGACGGACCATGACGTGGACAGACCAATGATGAGGGAATGGAACTCGCGCGTCCGACATCACGCCTGGGGATTCAATCGCCCGCATGCGTGACGTCGGGGAAAACGGCCTGACCCTGCGTTGCGTTGCCAAGCGCGGCTCTGAGGGCGGTCTCGTGTTGCCGCGGCACACGAAGGGACATCGTCACCGATTCCGTGAATGCTTCGGTCGTGACGACCGCTTCGTAGGTCGGCAGCAGATGGAGGACGGCGGAAATGCGATCATAGCCGAAGACCACCGAGACTTCCGCGTACTCGACCCGTTCAATCGTGGTGAGTGCCTCGAGTGCTGCCTGCACGGCGGCCGAGTAGGCGCGCACGAGACCGCCGGTGCCGAGTTTTGTGCCGCCGTAGTAGCGTGTCACCACCGCGACGATCTCTCCAATGCCCGAGTGCAGGAGGACCGTCAGCATGGGGCGCCCCGCCGTGCCGTGGGGCTCGCCGTCATCACTCATGCCGATCCGCGCGGTGCTGCCGGGCGCCCCAATCACGTAGGCCCAGCAGTTGTGTGTCGCGTCCGGAAACTCGGCGTTCATCGACCGGATCATTGCCTGCGCATCCTCAGCCGTTGCCGCTCGTGAGAGCGTACAAATGAATCGGCTGCGGTCGATGATCACTTCCGCCCTGCACGGCGCGTCAGGGACGGGATATCGAAGGGGGGCGGTCATGAGTGCGTTCAAATATGGCGTGGTGGCCACTTCAGGGGGGGACATTCGAGGCCGATACCACAAGCCGAGCATCCACGGGCCCACCGTCCGTGGCTGTGCTTCATGTCGGCCACTCCCTGACGCGAATCATGTTCCAGTCCCTGACTCTCCGATCGAAGATCATCGCACTGCCGCTGGTTGCGACAGTCGGCTTCGTTGCCACGCTCGCCACGACCATCATTCTCGGGCGCCGTGCGCAGTCTGAGCTGGTCGTACTCGAGACACAGGCCTCGCCCGCACTCGATGCGAGCCGCCGACTCGAGACACGCCTCGACTCTTATCAGCGCGCTCTCCGCGATGCCGTCGCCGCGAGCGACACGGTGTCGGTGATCGCCGCCGATACGCTGACGGTCGCGTTCAACACACTGGCTGATTCGCTGGCCCTCAATCCTGCAGTCGACGCCGCCGCGCTGAAGTCCATCAAGGCCGATTTTGCGACCTACTTCACGCAGGCGCGATCGGGGAGCATCAAGATGATCAGCGGGTCGGTGGACGACCTGATGGGCACGATGCAAGGGATGCGGTCGCAATACGCCGACCTCTCGAAGAAGCTCACGGCGCAGACGAAGGCGCAGCAGGCGGCCATCGCCACCGCGTATGGGAATGCCGGGAAGCTGCAGAACACCGTCCTGCAGGTCACGGCCGGCGTCCTGCTGCTGTCCTTGATCGCACTCGGCGTGATCGCCACTGCCACCCTGCGCAGTGTGATCGGTGCCGTGCAGTCGCTCTCCAATGCCGCCACCGAGATCGCGCGCGGCCAGATCGAGCAGCAGATCGTGGTCAACAGCCGCGACGAGATCGGTACGCTCGGCACCGCCTTCCAGGGGATGGTGGAATACATCTCCGGCATCTCCAAGGCTGCCGACCGCCTCGCATCCGGTGACCTCTCGAGCACCGTCGAAGTTCGCTCCGAGCATGACGTCCTGTCACGCAGCATCAATCGCGCGACGGAGACGCTGCGGGGCATCGTCGGTGAAGCCAACACGGTGATCGATGCAGCGAAGCATGGCGATCTCGCAAAGCGCGGAAACGCCGGGCAATTTCAGGGCGCGTACTTCGAGTTGATCAACGGCACGAATGCCATGCTCGATGCGGTGGTGGAGCCGATCACCGAGGCGCGTGATGTGCTGGAGCGTGTCGCCAATCGCGATCTTTCGGCACGTGTGACGGGTGCCTACCGCGGCGAACACGCGGCCATCAAGGATTCGCTCAACACGGCGCTCGAGAACATCGCTGAGGTCTTCTCATCGCTGACGATGGCGATCGAACAGGTGAACTCGGCCGCCAGCGAGATCGGCGACGGCAGTCAGGAGCTGGCCAGTGGCGCGTCCGACCAGGCCGGCGCCATCGACCAGGTCACGAATCGCATCAAGGTGGTGGACGAGCGCACGAAGGCCAACGCTGCCAATGCCCGCGAGGCCCGCAGCGCCATGGAGCGCGCCAACACCTCGACCGAGCAGGGCGTGGAGCGCATGGTGGCCCTGGCACAGGCCGTGGACGAGATCAAGCGGTCAGCCGATGCAACGGCCAAGATCGTGAAGACCATCGACGAGATCGCGTTCCAGACGAACCTGCTGGCACTGAATGCCGCAGTGGAAGCAGCGCGTGCTGGTGACGCTGGCAAGGGCTTCGCCGTGGTGGCCGACGAAGTGCGCAGCCTGGCCATCCGTGCCTCGGAGGCGTCGCGCAACACGGCAACGCTGATCGAGGAGTCGGTGGCGAAGGCCGAGACGGGTGTGAAGCTGAACGAAAGCGTGAAGCGCCGCCTCGAAGAGATCCGGACCGGCGTGCAGGGTGCTGCCGCGATCATGAACGAGATTGCC
Organism: uncultured Gemmatimonadaceae bacterium; assembly: GCA_963740355.1. GTDB lineage: Bacteria > Gemmatimonadota > Gemmatimonadetes > Gemmatimonadales > Gemmatimonadaceae > JACMLX01. The sequence goes on along the minus strand of CAVUDW010000003.1, from coordinate 250,607 downwards.
GAAGGTGCGGTCTCGCAGGAGAAGGAACTGGCGGAAGTCACCGAGTCGATGGGACAGATTGGTGGCCTCACGCAGCGCACGGCCGCCAACGCCGAGGAATCAGCCAGTGCCGCCGCGGAGCTGTCAGCGCAAGCGCGCGAAATGCACGACCTCGCGGCGCAGTTCAACGTCGGCGAAGGCTCGCGCTACGAAGCCGAGGAAGAGGTACCTCGCCGTCGCGAACCGGCTTCACGCGTGTCGATCGGCTCCGGCCGACCGCCTCGTGCTGCCGCCAGGCCGACACCTCGGGCCGCCGTTGAATCGTCGGCGCAGGCCGCACGCGCCAGCACCGCTGCATCCGCCGCATCAGCAATGATTCCATTCGATGATGATGATGGCCCGGGCGATGACGTCCTGAACTCGTTCTGACCGCAGTGTGGCGCAGCAACTGCACACGGACTCCCGCAGCACCGCAGCCTCCGTCGTAGGCAGCCCGCATCGGCGCGTCCGGACTGCGCTGCTGTGTGGGCTGCTGGCGGTCGCCGCGGTCGGCGCCTTCGGCCTGCATGGCGTCCATCCACAGCTGCCGTGGGCAGTGCTCGGCCTGTTGTTCATCGCCACCGGTTCGGTCGTCGAGCCGGTGGTCCGTCTGGTGAAGCGCCTGCACGACATGGTGCTGGCGCACGCTGAAGTCGAGCAGACGGCGAGTGGCCGCCTGACGACGATCTTCGAGACGGTTTCGGAAGGGATCGTCTTCATCCTGCCTGGCGGCGAGATCCTCGAATGCAACCGCGCGGCGGAGCGGATCCTCGGACTGAGCGCTGATCAGATCCGCGGTCGCGTCGCGATCGACCCGAGCTGGGGCAACATCCAGCGTGACGGCACACCACTAGCCGGAATCGATACCCCCGCGATGTACACGTTGCGTACCGGTGAGTCATTGCGTGACTTCGTGCACGGCGTGCAACTCCCCGATGGATCGCGTCGATGGATCAGCGTCTCGACGGAGCCGATCGTGGATGCTGCCGGTGCCGTGACGTCGGTGGTCGCAAGCTTCGGTGATGTCACGGCCTTGCTCGAACAGCAGCACCAATTCGAGGCGGCCGTTGCGGGAACCAGTGACGGGCTCTGGACGTGGCGCATCGCGGCCGACGACTTCTGGCTCTCACCACGCGGTTGGGAGTTGCTTGGCTATGCCAAGGGCGAAGCTCGCCCGCCGGTGACGCGCGCAGTGTTCTTCGAGCGACTGCACGAGGACGATCGTCTCGCCACACAGGCAGCCCTGGCAGCGCTCGTCGAGCACGGCGCGCCGTACAACGTCGAGTTTCGCCTGCGACTCCAGGACGGTGGCTACCGCTGGTTTCGTTCCCGGTGTCTCGCGGAGCGTGATGCTGCAGGACGTGCCGTGCGGCTCGCGGGGTCGATCCAGGACATTCACGCAATCAAGGCAGCTGAATGTGAGCTGGTGCGGGCACGCGAACAGGCCGAGTGCGCGCTGCGCGAAGTGGCGGCGTTGCGGGACGCGCTTGATGAACACTCCATCATCTCCGTCGCCGACCGCAGTGGTCGCATCACCGACGCGAACACGGCCTTCTGTCGCATCAGTGGCTTCACTCGCGAGGAACTGCTGGGTCAGGATCATCGGATGCTGAATTCGGGCACTCATCCAAGGCCGTTCTGGAGCGATGTCTGGAGCACCATCTCGAGCGGTAAGCCCTGGCGCGGTGAAGTCTGCAACCGGCGCAAGGACGGCACGCTGTACTGGGTGGACAGCACCATCGTTCCCTATCGCGGAAGCGACGGCGCGGTGGAGAAGTACGTCTCGATCCGCTTCGACGTGTCGGCGCAGCGCGCCTCGGACGACGCGCTGCTCCGTACGACCTTGATGCTCGAGGAAGCGCAGGTGCTGGCGCGCACCGGGAGTTGGTCGCTGGATCTTGCGACGGGCGCGGTCGAGTGGTCGAAGCAGATCTACGTTCTCTTCGGGCGGGATGAGCGGGAGGGGCCACCTGATTACCGCACCGCCGTGAGTGCCTACACCGACGAGGACGAAGCCCGCCTGAGCGCCGCCGTCGAGCAGGCCGCACGTGACGGTACACCGTATTCCATCGTGCTGCGTACCCGAAATGCACACAATGGCGTGCGATATGTCCGAGGCGATGGCAGGGCACGGCGCGACGCCAATGGCACGATCGTGGGCCTGTTCGGCACCGCAACCGACGTCACCGCGGAAGTCGAGCGCGAGGAAGCCTTGCGCGTCGCACGCGCCGAGGCCGAAGCGGCGAGTGCGATGCTGCTCGAGACGAATCGCTTTCTCGAGGACGAGACGGTGCGCGCCAATGACATGGCGGCGCAGGCCGCGATGGCGAGCCACACCAAGAGTGAATTCCTCGCCAACATGAGCCATGAGATCCGGACGCCATTGACGGCGATTCTGGGTTACGCTGACCTCCTTCGCGACGAAATTGCCGATAGTGGCCTCGCCGCCGGCAGCCTCGGGTCGGTGGACACGATCCGGCGCGCAGGTGAGCATCTGTTGGTCGTGATCAACGACATCCTCGACCTCTCGAAAATCGAGGCGGGCCGGCTGGTCATCGAAGAGACGGATCTCGACCTTCCGCAACTGCTCTTCGACGTCGATGCCATGATGCAGGCACGGGCGAGTGCGAAGAACGTGAGTCTGCAAACGACCATCGCCACGCCACTGCCTGAGCACATCCGGTGTGATCCGACGCGCCTCCGGCAGATCCTGATGAATCTCGTCGGCAACGCCGTCAAGTTCACCGAGGTGGGCCGCGTCGATGTGCGAGTCTCCGAGACGTATGTTGAGCACCGGGACGGACCCGTGCTCCGGATCGAGGTCGAGGATACCGGCACAGGCATGACGCCGGCGCAGGCCCGCACCCTGTTTCAGGCGTTCACGCAGGCTGACGCATCGGTGACGCGCAAGTATGGCGGCACCGGCCTGGGCCTCACGATCTGTCGGCGCCTCGCCGGGCTGATGTCGGGCACCGTGCAGCTCGAGCGCACGGCACCGGGCAAGGGCTCCTGCTTCGTGGTCGAACTTCCCCTGGTTGCCGTGCCCGGCTCTCGCCTCGTCTCCGACCTCGAAGACTGCGCGAGTGTGCGTACAGCGCCTGACGGTCACGACGCAGGAATACCTGCCCCTCGCCTGACCGGCCGCATCCTCCTCGCAGAGGACGGCGACGACAATCGACGGTTGATCACCCATCACCTGAGCCGGGCCGGCGCCGAGGTCGATGTCGCGGTCAACGGGCGCGTCGCCCTCGACATGATCGACGCCGCCAACCGCGAAAATCGGCCGTACAACCTGCTCGTGACGGACATGCAGATGCCCGTGATGGACGGCTACTCGTTGGCACGGGCGCTGCGGAAGCGCGGGTCATCGCTAGGCATCGTGGCACTCACGGCACACGCCATGGCGGAGGATCGCGACAAGTGCCTCAACGCGGGCTGCGACGACTATGCCAGCAAGCCGATCGATCGCGAGCGGCTCATCGCCACCTGCGCGAAGTGGATCGTGTCGCCGGCAAGCCCTGCCGACACAGTGGGCGCTCCGCCGCGCAACCCTGCGATGCAAGGCACTCCGGCGCCCGCACCAGCGGCAGCGCCTGATGTGCTGCTGAGTGACATGGCCGATGATCCCGACATGGCGGAGTTGATTCAGCAGTTTCTGGGGATGCTTCCCGAGCGAATCGAGGCGCTCGAGGCGCATCGAGCACCGGCACAGCGAGCGCCATTGGCCTCGCTGGCGCATCAGTTGAAGGGCGCGGCAGGTGGGTACGGGTACATGCCGATCAGCGAGGCAGCGCGGACCGTCGAGCGATTTGCCTCCGCCGGAGGCACGCAGAAGGAATGCGACGTGGCGGTCGATGCTTTGGTGACACGCTGCCGCGCTGCACTTCGCGGCGGTAACGCGTTGACCTGTGAGTTGAATAGTGGAACCGTCACGCCTGAGAGGTTGCACGCATGAACGCGGCTGAAGTTGCTCCCATGACGGAATCGCACGTCGTGCTGATCGATGACGATCCTGCGATCCACGCGCTGGTGAGTGTGATGCTGAAGCCGCTCGGTGTGCGGATTTCGTGGGCCACCGGTGGTGATGCCGGCCTTGCCCTGGTGAAGGCGGAGGCGCCGGACCTGATCCTGCTCGACAACGAGATGCCGGGCGCGAGTGGACTGGAGGTGCTGCAATGGCTCAAGGCGGATCCCGCACTGGCCGCGTTGCCCGTGATCATGGAAACGGGGAGCGAGAGTAACAAGACACTCAGCGCCTGCTTTGCCGCTGGGGCCATCGACTATATCCGGAAGCCATTCACGGCTGCTGAATTGCGCGCGCGGGTTGGGTCGGTCCTGGAACGACAGCGGATGCTGGGCGAACTCACGAATGCGGCCCGCATCGACAAGCTGACTGGGCTCACGAATCGGGCGCTGCTGCTGGACCGCGTCGCGCACGCGCTGGCCCGTGCCAAGGTGGACACTCGGGCCGGATTTACCCTGTTGTTCCTGGATTTTGACCGCTTCAAGCTGGTCAACGACAGTTTGGGCCACGATGTCGGTGACATGCTGCTGCAGGGCATCGCCAGCCGGCTGCGCAACAACCTGCGCTCCAGCGACTCCACCGCACGCGAGGCGCTCGGCAACACCGTCGCGCGACTCGGCGGCGACGAATTCGTGGTGGTGCTGGACGGAGTGACCAGCAGCACGATTGCGCTCACGATTGCCGACCGGCTGCTTGGCGCGCTGAGTGCGCCGTACCAGCTCGGAGAGCACACAGTGCGTTCGACCGCCAGCATCGGCATCGTCTACAGCAACGACGGGTACGAGACCGCCGAGGACATGCTTCGCGATGCGGACATCGCGATGTACGAAGCCAAGGCGCAAGGGAAGGGACGCCACGTGGCGTTCACGCCGGACATGCGCGACGCCGTCCGTGAACGGATCGAGATCGAGAATGCGCTTCGCGATGCGATCGGCACATCGCAGCTCTCCCTCGTCTACCAGCCGATCGTTTCCCTCGAGGATCGGGCGGTTTGTGGCGTCGAGGCGCTGGCGCGGTGGATGCACCCGACTCGTGGCGCCATCTCCCCGGTGACGTTCATCCCGATCGCTGAAGAGACCGGCCTCATCGTGCCGCTCAGCGACCAGCTCTTTCGTGATGCCTGCGCGACGTTCATGCACTGGCAGCAGACGCTCGGTGCCGCGGCCCCGCGCTACGTGAGCGTTAACCTCTCACGACTGCAGCTGGTGGACAGTTGCCTCGTCAAACGGACGATGGCTGTCCTGCAGGAAGTCGGCATGCGCCCGGAGCAGCTCCAGCTCGAGGTGACTGAGTCGCAGATCATGCAGCATCGCGGGGTCTCACTGGGCCTGCTGGCCGAGTTGCGTGCGCAAGGCGTTCGTCTTGCCATGGACGACTTCGGGACCGGCTACTCGTCGCTGTCCTGCCTGCAGGAATTTCCTCTCGACGTGTTGAAGGTCGATCGCAGCTTCGTCGTGAACGCCGGCAACGGTCGTGACTTCGCGGCGCTGCTCCATGCTGTCGTCACCCTGGCCGACAACCTCGGGTTGAAGGTCGTGGCGGAGGGCATCGAGACGGAGGAACAGCTGGTGCTGCTTCAGGCACTCGGCTGCGCCTTCGGGCAGGGCTACCTGATGGCTCGACCCATGCCAGCGGCGGCGCTGGTGCAATTCCTTGCCGACCAGGTCGCGCAGGCAGCCCATGTCTGAGTCGCTCGCTTCGGCAGACGTGATTGCATCGGCAATCGCACGTGCGGGCCAGTTGGCGACCTTCCCGGACATCGCGCTGGAAGTGGTTCGTGTCGCGGAGAATCCCAACGCTACGGGCGACGACCTGGTGAGGGTGCTGTCGCAGGACCCGACGCTCAGTGCTCGCGTGCTGAAGATCGTGAACTCCGCGTATTATGGCGTCCGTCGAGAGGTGTCATCGATCAGCACGGCGATTGGCCTGCTGGGTTTTGGTGCTGTGCGCAGTATCGCCATCGCTGCGAGCCTGACCCGAATGTTCCGCGCTGGCGCCTTGCCGGGTGGTTTTGACGCGCGCGATGTCTGGAAGCACTCGATCGCAGTGGCCACCGCTGCGCGACAGCTCGCGTCACGAGTCGCAGGTGTGGATCCGAGCGATGTCTTCCTCGCCGGGCTGATGCACGACATCGGCATCATTATCGAGTTGCAGTCGTGCCGCGAGGGCTTCAGCGAGGCGATCGCGGCGGTGGCCGCTGATCCATTGCTTGCATTCCGTGCCGCCGAACAGGAGGCGCTGGGTGCGACGCACGAGGCGTTTGGCGAGGCGCTCTGTGTTGCCTGGCGATTTCCGGCGTCGCTGCAGCGTGTCACCGGATACCATCATCGTCCGCTCGAAGTACCCACCGGCTTCTGCGCCACGACGGCCGTCGTGTTCGTCGCAGACCATCTTGCCGCACGGATCGGTGTCGGCTACTCCCGAACCGTCGAAGGTGAGAGTATTGACGAGGCAGTGCTGACGAAGCTCGGTCTGACCGCTGCGGATGTCGACACCGTCGCCGAGTCGCTAGCGGCTCAGGTCGCGGAACTCTTCCCGTTGCTCAACGGCGAAGACTGACGCTGCGGGGTGCTGAACCAGTCAGAACTGGTCAGCACCCTGCCATTCTTCGGCTTCGACCGGCGCTGGCCGATCGACGCTGCTGGACGCGACGTACGCGATCGACCGTGCCGAGGCACTACGACGCGGGCGGCCTCGCCCAACGCTCGCTCGCGACGCCGGTTCCGCCTTCATGTTCGAGCCGCCCTGCCCAAGCTCGAAGCCGGTCACCAGCTCACGCATCTCCGCGCTCCGCTCTTGCAAAGCATCGGAGGCGCCCTTGCTCTGGTCCGCATTCGCCGCGACTTCCTGCGTCCGGCGGGCCATGTCTTCCAGCGCCCCGTCGATCAGCTGCACACCCTTCGACTGCTCGTCGCTGGCGGCCGCAATCTCCGTCACGACCTGGCCCACGCGGCTGACGCGCGTCTCGATATCACCGAGCTGCGTGATCACACGAGCGTTGATCGCCACACCCTGCTCGGTGCTCCGCACCGACTCCTCGATCAACTCCGAGGTGGTGCGCGCGGCCTCGGCCGACCGCAGTGCCAGACTGCGCACCTCCTCGGCAACCACGGCAAATCCGCGTCCGCTGTCGCCGGCACGGGCGGCCTCGACGGCGGCGTTCAACGCCAGCAGGTTCGTCTGGAATGCGATTTCATCGATGGTCTTGACGATGCGAGCGGTGGCCTCCGAGCTGGTCTTGATGCGACCAATCGCTTCAGCGAGACGCTGGGCCTCGGTCACCCCTTCCGCCGTGCTCCGTTGTGCGCCTTCGGACAACGTGCGTCCTTCGGAGGCGCTCTCCGCATTTCGCTTGGTCATGGCGGACAGCTCGCGGGCGCTGGCCGAGATTTCCTGCAATGATGCCGCCTGGTCGCTTGCCGACTGCGCCAGCGACTGGCTTCCAGCGTCGATCTGCGCCGCGCTGGTTGCCACGCCTTCCGCCGTCTCCGATACGGCAGTCATCGCGCCGGCGAGATTTTCGAGCGCGGTGTTGAAGGCGTGCTGGATCTTGGCATGATCGCCGTGGAACGTCCCGGTGACGCGCGCGGTGAGGTCGCGCTCGGCGAGCCGCTCGAGCTGCGTGGTCGCTTCGTTGACGGGGGCGATCACCGAGTCGAGGGTCTGGTTCACACCGAGCACCACGTCGCGGAAGCTTCCCTCGAAACCCGTCGCATCGGCGCGCTTGGCGAGGTCGCCCGTCTGCGCCGCGAGGGTCAATCCATGCGTCTCGGCGACCAGCCGCTGTACGCTGTCGCGTGCGGCATTGAACGCGACGATCGTGGACTGCGACATCGCGATGATCTGGTTCACGTTGGTGGTCAGCTCGCCCAGCTCGTCCGTCGATGTCACAGCCAGTTGCTGCGTCGTGGCTTGCACGGACGCCGTCAGGTCGCCGCGCGCCATGGCGAGGATGGCGGTGTTGAGGTCCGTGATGCAGGCGCTGCGGAGCTGCGCGGCCCGGTCACCCACGGCCTTCAGGCCGCGACTGATGCGTTGCTCCGTTCGTATCGACGCGAACAGCGACACGACGATGATGAGCAGCGAGACGCACACCATGACGACCTTCGCCGTGCGGAAGAGCGCTGTCGCGGATGCCGATGCCGTGCTTGCTTCGCTGCCGATGATGTTCCCGAACGCTTCCATCTGCCCTTCGAGGGCCTTGAACTGCGCCTCGAACGCCGCGATCTCGGAGCGCGAAGAGAACGAGCCTGACGACGCATCACCGATGATCTTGCCGGCGCCTGCCAGATAGGCGTCCATGTCGGGCGTCATCTCCTTGATCTTGGCCCGGAGTTTCACGCTTCGCGTCGTCTTGTCGATCGTTGCGATCGCCGTGCGGAATTCCTTGGTGTGCTCCGAGAGGTCGGCGACTGCGGCGTTCGCGCGTACCGAGTCTGCCGTGTTGCTTGCCAGCAGCGCCGAGTAGACATCGGACCTGATGGCGTCATGCATCATGTCGGCCTGCATCTGGTCGCGCTGCATCACGGCTGCGGTGGACAGGTCCTGGGTCGCAGTCAGGCTGCGATTGAGGCCGAGATACCCGACCGATCCAACGACGACGGTGCCGACGGCACCGAGCAGCGCCACCGCAAACATGCGGGCACGCAACGACATGGAGGACAGCATCGGTTCGGGGATTCAGGGGGAGGCGACGGCCGGACAGACGCGTCCAGCGTTGCCCTACATGGAACGAGTTTCGGACCTCGGGTCCTATCGCTTGAGCCGCCCCGTGTGTTGGCGCGTATGAGGAAATCCACATGCGTTGGCCGCGCGACTCACCCTGGCGAACGAAAGCGCCGCACACACCGTCATTCACGGCGTGTGCGGCGTCATTCGATCATGCGTCAGCCTGCGAGTGACAGAACGCGCTTGTTGCGCACCGGCGGGCGAGCCTTCGAGGCGCCGCTCGTCGTGCGAACCTTGAAGTCCGCCAGCAACAGCGCCATGCGCTCGGCCTCGGCCGAGAGGGAGCCCGCAATCTCCTGCGACTGCTCGGCGTTGGCCGAGGTCTCGATGGTGATCCGTCCGACCTGCTCGATGGCTGTCGTGATCTGCTCCACGCCTTCGGCCTGCTGCTCGTTCGCCGATGCGATTTCGTTGATGACGTCGCGCACCTTGTGCACGTGTGTGTCGATGTCGGCCAGCCGCGCCGAGACGTCGCCAGACAGGCGCGCACCGGTGGCGGCATGTGTGACGGAGTCGGCGATCAGCTCAGAGGTCGTCCGCGCGGCTTCAGCACTGCGCAGCGCGAGGCTGCGCACCTCGTCTGCCACCACGGCAAACCCGCGACCAGCGTCGCCCGCTCGTGCTGCTTCCACGGCAGCATTCAGGGCCAGCAGGTTGGTCTGGAACGCGATCTCGTCGATCGTGCGCACGATCTTGGCTGTCTCATCGGCGCTGCGCTTGATCTTCTCCATCGCCACGCTCAACGCTTCCATCGCCTGCACACTGTTGGAGGCTGCGGTGCGGGTGGTGTCCGCCAGCGAGCGCGCCTCGCGGGCGTGCTCGGAGGTGGACTTGGTCATGGCGCTCAGTTCCTGCAGCGACGCCGACGATTCTTCCACGGCGGCCGCCTGATCCGATGCGCCGCGTGCGAGGCGCCCGCTGCCCTCGGAAATGGTGGCGCTGGCGTCGCGACACTTGGTGGAAAGCGTCGAGGCATCCGCCAGTGTGATTTCGAGACGTTCGATCGCCGCGTTGAATGTGTTCTGCGCCTCCGCCTGGTCGCCCGAGAACGTGCCGGCCAGTCGCGCCGTCATGTCGCGGTCGCCAACGCTGCCCACAGCTGTCTGCAGCGCGGCAAGGAAGGACAACACATCATCGCGCTGCGTCTCCGCGGTCTGCTGCGAGGCGTGCACCGCATCCATCGAGGCGTTCAGCCCCTCGATCACGCTCCGAAACGAACCTTCGAAGAGCGCGGTGTTGCCGCGGCGGCTGAAGTCATTCCGCTGCGTGGCATCGGAGACGGCGGTGGCTTCACTCACCAGTGACCGTACGGCGATGATGACCTGGCGATACGCAGCTGCCATCTCGCCGCCAGCGACCTCCACATCGAGGTTGCCACGTGCCAGTTGCCGTGCCACGGCCTGCAGGCCATCGGCTTCGCTCACTTCCTGCGCCAGCTTCAGGCTCATCCACACCAGGACTCGCGGTTTCAAGCACCACGAAGCCAGCGTGCAATGCCACCAGGCCGAATTCCGTGTGATGCCCGATCGGGAAGGCATAGGCTTTGACGCCGGCATTCTGGATGAACATGAACAACACGTGATGCACCGCGATGACCGCAGCGCCGATCACAGGCACATGCCAGTCGCGATAGGTCAGCAGGAAGGCAAGGCAGACGAAGATGTGGAAGTGGAGCTCGATCATCCCATTCGATTGGTGAATGAAGATGGCCGAATAGGTCATGAAGGCCGCCGCCACTGCATAGCGCGTCGATGGCGCACCTGCACTGGTTCGGGTCCGCCAGAAAACACCGAGTGACACGGGGGCGGCAATCAATAGCGCTACCGCCCATGTGCCATGCCAGAACGCCAGCGCCAGTGCCACGGGGAAGTGTGCAAGGAGCAGGAGGCCGAGGGCGCGATCCACATCGGCGCGCCCGCGCTGCAGCATCGTATGCTGTGTGTCAGTCACAACGGTTTCTTGAGTAAGGATGTATGGCTTGCAGTCGCGGAGGGTGGGGGCGACAAGCCGTACTTGCTTGTATCGACCGGTTTCGCGTGAAGCTGAACATGCCCGATTCGTGATGTACTACGCAGGGAAATCGCAGACGCGTATGTCGTTTTTGATGCGTCCTGCGTGCCGAGGCTGCGCGATGTGTTTATTGTGACGCGCTAACGAAATCTGCGACACCACAACGCGCCGCCTGCGTTATCTCCGGCGGGTATTCAGGATCAACACCCCGCCGCTCGCATCCGGCCCAAAGACGGCGCCTGCTTCATTGGGCGGCACGAACATCAGCGATTCCACCGAGCCCGGCTCGAGCAGTGGCAGTTCGCCGTTGGTGCGACTGCCGTCGAGGATGAAGACGCGCACACGTTGCCCGCGATAGGTGACGATGGACTCCATTTCGCCGGTCTTCACGCTCAGGCCCGGGATGCGCAGCGAATAGATCAACTCGTCGATGTTGCGCGCCGAGGGATTGCGCTCGCGGAGCTGCTCACCGCCGAGGTAGAAGCGGTTCATCAGGTTGAGGTTGAACCCGAAGGCCGTAATGCGCTGCTCCATCACCTTCACCTCGTCCAGCACGGTCACGGTGTTGAGTCGCAGCACGACCGAGACGCTGTCGTTCTCGCCGAGAATCGGGAACGAGATCGTGCCTCCAGGCTCGAAGCCGATCCGGCGACCGACCACCCGGTACCACGTAGGCTGCAGGTCGCGGAAGCCAGCCGTGCCGTCCGCCATCGTCGCCGCGCCAACCACCTGCTCGAGGCGCGAGTCGATCGCCACCAGGGCCAGTTCCGCGTTGGCGATGGGGGACTCGTTGCGAGCGTCGAGGACCGTGACCTGCACCTGTGGGCTCTTCCTGCGGCCCACGGCGCGGTACACCTTGCCCGAGCTACTGTCACGGAACGGGCCCTGCAGGACAGTCTGCGCCGTCACGTTCTCGCCACGCGCGGTCGCCGACAGGCTTTGGCGGAAGACGTGCTCGTAATTCAACGTGGCACCGCTGTCGAGCACGAACACCGGTGATGACGTTCGGCCCACGGTGCGTGCCGACAGCTCGAGCCAATACGTCCCGGGCAGCGGCGCCCGCACAGAGAATTCGCCGCGTCGATTCGTGCGCGCGGTCCCAGCCTGTCGACCGAGCGAGTCGATCAGCGTGACATTCGCACCCCAGACGGCGTCGCCGCGTGCGTCAAATCGCGCCAAACCGCGCACTTCCTGTGCGTGGAGCGATGGTGTGAACGCCACCAGCAGCGCCGCATACACGCCGCTCAGGTATCGTGCCGGGCTTCCGGAGGGGAGTGGAAGCATCGAGTGAAGGGAAAGGGCCGTGCCTGAAGCTGCCTGTGGGGATGACGGCGGGCAACGCTCGCAGTGCCCGTGTCCCCAACGGTGGATCAATGGACGACTTATCCTTCCGGCTCCAGCCGCCCCGACAGTTTGCGGCAGAGTTTGCTTCCTTTCGACAAAAGATGGCCGATCGCTTCGTCCCAGCTCGTCCGCTCGACTACCACACCTGGCGTCAGCGTACCGTCACCGTCGCCGGCCATGCGTACGCCGTCGCGACCAAGCCGGGCCTGTTGGCGCATGGGCGGGATGATACCGCCGCCACACTCCTTGCCGAGCGCGTGGTCGTCTCGCCCGGTGCGATCGTGGTGCAGATGCAGTGCGGCAGTGGGTTGTTCGGTGTCGTGGCCGCACTCGGCCGTGGCGCGAAGCAGGTGTACCTCACCGACCGCAGCCTGGTAGCCGTCGAGGCGGCGCGGCGGACGATCGCTGCCAATGGCGTGACGAATGCTCTCGTGCTGGCCGGCCATGGCGCGGCGCCGCTCGAGCCATCGGTGGTCGCGGATGTGGTCGTGATCCGGATCCCGACGGAGAAGATCGCGCTCTTGCAGCTGCTATCCGACGCCTTCCGGATCCTGCGGATAGGGGGCCAGTGCTGCATCGCCGGCGCCACCGGTGAAGGCGTGAAATCTGCTGCCTCGTTGCTCAAGGAGCTGTTCGGGAATGCTACGGTCCTCGGCAACGACAGCGGGCACCGCGCGGTGATGGCGGTCAAGCGTGGTGCCACGCCGGTGGACGCTACGCCGTTCCAGAACCCGTACCTGGCGCACGACAGTTTCCGCGAATTGGATGTCACGCTGCGCGAGACCCCTCTGCATCTCTACAGTCGGCCGGGCGTGTTCTCCTGGGAGCATCTCGATGAAGCCACATCCATTCTCGCTGATGTGATGGAGGTGCGCAGCGCTGACGATGTGCTCGATCTCGGGTGCGGAAGCGGAGCCCTCGGCCTGCTCGCATCACACCTCGTCGATACCGGCACGGTGACCCTCGTCGATGTCGATTCCGAGGCCATTCGGTGCGTCGAGCGTGCGTTGGCGCTGGGGGCGTATACCAACTGCCGTGCACTGACCAGTGATGTCGCGTCCGCAGTGCTCGACGAGCGCTTTGATCTGGTGGTGTGCAATCCGCCATTCCACGTCGGCAAGATGACGGACCTCGATGTTCCGACGCAGTTCATTCTCGACGCGTGGCGCGTGCTCAAGCCGGGAGGTCGAGTCGCGCTGGTGGCGAATCGCACGCTGCCGTACGAAAAGATCGTGCACGATACCTTCGGCAACCTCACGATGCTGCACGACGGACCGCGCTTCAAGGTGCTCGGCGCGACTCGTCAGCGCTGACGCACGTCGAGCTGGATTCGCTCCGCGTCCGACAGCGTGCGCCAGGCACCGGATGACAGGTCGTCGAGTGACAGCGAGCCGAATCGGGTGCGGTGCAAGGTGACGACAAAATTGCCAACGGCCGCGAACATGCGCCGGGCCTGATGATAGCGCCCTTCGGTAAGTGTGAGCTCCACTGTCTGCGGATCGAGGATCACCAGTTGCGCCGGTGCGAGCGGGGTGTCCTCGCCGCTCAGCTGCAACGTGCCACTGGCGAAAAGCACCGCCTCATCGCCGCGCACGGGATCGGCGAGGGTGGCGCGGTACGTCTTCGGCAGGTGTGACTTCGGCGACGTAAGCCGATGGTTCAGGGCGCCGTCATCGGTCAGCAGCAGCAGGCCGCTCGTGTCGCGGTCGAGACGGCCCACGGTGGCGATCACCGGCCTGCGGCGTAGAAAGCGTTCTGGCAGGAGCTCGTACACCAACGGCGGCACGTCACTGGTGGAGCAGACGTAGCCGACCGGCTTGTGCAGCAGCAGGACCGATCCCGGGGCCGGATCGAGGCCGGCGCCATCCAGGCGGAGGTCGTCGTGTGTCCAGCGATCCTCGTCGCGCAGTACCGTGCCGTCGGCGCGTGTCACGCGCCGCGCCTTCACCATCGCCTCCACCTCACGGCGAGATCCGTACCCAAGGTTGCCGAGGTACTTGATCAGCGCTGTCACGTCGCCGATTGTGTTGATCGGATCGCCGCTCGGTCCGAGCACGGGTCGCACTGATCAGGCAATGGAGCGCACATGGCAACAAGCAAGGAAGTCACGCCCGCAGCGTATCTGGCCAGCCTTCCACCGGAACGGCGCAAGGTCGTGTCTGCAGTGCGCACCGTGGTGAAGAAGCACTTGCCGAAAGGGTATGTCGAGACGATGAACTGGGGCATGCTGGCCTATGAAATTCCCCTCGCGCGCTACCCCGATACGTACAACAAGCAGCCCCTGATGTACATGGCGCTTGCGGCGCAAAAGAACAACTACGCACTCTACCTCACCAGTGTCTCGAGTGACAAGACGCTGATGGCGCGCCTCGCCGCAGCGTACAAGGCGGCGGGAAAGAAGCTCGACATGGGGAAGGGATGCCTGCGCTTCAAGACCCTCGAGGAGCTGCCGCTGGATGTCGTGGCGGACATGGTGGCGTCGACGCCCGTGGAGAAGCGCATCGAGATCTACGAAGCCTCACGCGAGAAGGCCTGACTTGCACGCTCGTTCACCCTGACGGTGGAGCACCGATGGTCTCGAGCAAGGAAACCACACCGACGGCCTACCTCGCCAGCCTCCCACCAGAGCGTCGGGCGGTGATCGCTGCGGTTCGCGATCTGGTGAACCGGCGGCTGCCTGACGGCTATGTCGAAACGATGAACTGGGGCATGCTCTCGTACGAGGTTCCGCTCAGCCGGTACCCGATCACGTATAACAAGCAGCCGCTGTCATACATTGGGCTTGCCGCGCAGAAGAACAACTACGCCATCTACATGATGAACGTCTACGGCGACAAGAGGCTGCACGACCGTCTTGTCGCCGGCTTCAAGGCGGCTGGCAAGAAGCTCGACATGGGGAAGTGCTGCATCCGATTCAAGAAGCTCGAGGATCTTCCACTGGACGTGATCGGTGACATCGTCGCATCGACGCCGGTGGAGCGGATGATCGCGGCCCACGAATCCGCGCCGCGCAAGAAGAAATGACCGTTCTCAATACTGTCCGCAGGTTCCTTCATTCCGCCAGGTCACACTGATGCAACTGATCCGATGGGGGGCTGTCGGCGCCGAACGTCCTGGCATTCTCGTGAATGGCGTGCGCAAGGACTGCTCGGCACACTTCAGTGACTGGACGCCCGCGTTCTTCCGGTCTGGCGGCCTCACGCAATTGCGCGAGGCGCTCGCATCGGGCGTGGCGTTCACGGATGTCCCGGCAGATGCGCGATGGGCGGCGTGTGTGCCCCGACCGGGCAAGGTGGTGTGCATCGGGTTGAACTACACCGATCATGCCGCTGAAGTCGGCGCCAAGGTGCCGAGGGAGCCGATCGTCTTTCTCAAGGGCACCAACACCGTCGTGGGCCCGTACGACGACGTGCTCATTCCGCGCCTGTCCCAAAAGACCGACTGGGAAGTGGAACTCGGGATCGTGATTGGCCGCGATGCGCGGTACCTCGACACGGTCGCCGATGCTGCATCGCACATCGCCGGCTATTGCATCGTGCATGATGTGTCCGAGCGCGAGTTCCAGGTGGAACGCGGCGGGCAGTGGACGAAAGGCAAGTCGTGCGACACGTTCGCCCCGACCGGACCGTGGATGGCGACGCCCGACGAAATCCCGGACGTCAACGCGCTGTCACTCGAGCTGGATGTGAATGGCGTTCGCCGGCAGACCGGGACGACCGCCAACATGGTGTTCGATCCGTACTTTCTCGTACACTACCTCTCGCAGTTCATGACGCTCGAGGCCGGTGATCTGATCGCCACCGGCACACCACCGGGTGTCGGCATGGCGATGACGCCGCCAACCTTCCTCGTCGCCGGCGACGTCGTCGACCTTCGCGTGGCCCACCTCGGCGCACAGCGGCAGATGTTCAGGCCGGCCTGACGGACTGCACGCCGCGGAGGGGGCTCTCCCGGCGAAGAGCGATGTTCTGGCGGAAAGATCCGATTGGCGGTCCGTGTCGTAGCTCGAGCAACCGGTCCATCCTGACCGGCTCTGTGTGACCTCTCACAGGTCACCGGTGAACTACCTGCCGCTCACCCGCTCACGGCCGCCACACATGAATCTTCCTTCCTTTTCGCGACGCCCGTTGCGCACGACGGCACTGGTTGCCCTCGGTGCCGCAGCGCTCGTAATCGGACAGCGCGTCTACGCTTCAGACCATCAGGATACCCCTGAAGTCGAGCTCAGCCCGCGCATGGACATCAACGATGTCTACGCCTTCCCGGGATCGAGCGACTCGCGCATTGCCCTGGTGCTCACCACCTCGAGCCCCATTGCCGGGCAGAGCGCCTCGTTCGATCCCAACCTTCTGTACCAGCTGAAGGTCGACAACACCGGCGACGCGGTCGAGGATCTCGTCTTTCAGGTGACCTTCGACAACGGTGTCGGCGCCGCACAGAAGTACACCGTGCGCGGTCCCGTCGCGCCGACGATGACCGGCACCAAGACCATGCTCGTTACCTCCGGCACCGTCGTCACCGGCACTGTCGGCAGCGCCAGCGGTGACGCCGCAGGCATTCAGGCATTCGCTGGTCTCAAGGCGGATCCGTTCGTGATCGACCTCGAGCAGTTCTTCAACATCATCCCCGATCGTCGCCCATCGACCGGCCCGCTGGCGACACAGAATGGTGCGGCCGCAACGTCATTCCGCACCCCTGGCGTCGACTTCCTGCGCCCGTTCAACACGCTGGCGATCGCCATCGAGCTCCCGAAGTCCGCGCTCCTGTCCAGCACCGCCGCCGACGCGAAGTTCGGCGTGTGGGGCACGATCAGCCGCTGATGCGCCGCCTTCATTCGATCACACCACTCTTCCGGGATCTGTCGATGCGTTCCACGTTCCGTACGCGCACACTCTGTGCTGCGCTTGCCCTGCCTCTGCTCGTCGCCGGCTGCTCGGACGACAACAACGGTGGCGGCTCCACCTCGCCTGACGTCACCCGCACCTACAACCAGGTCGAGCGACTCGGCAATCCGCTGGTCAGCGAAGTCTTCTTCATGAAGCGCGACCACGGCCTGCACAACAGCACGGCCCCTGCCACCGACGTCGCAAACGGCTTCGGCGACAAGATCAAGGCATTCACCAACGCCTTCAATCGCGGCCCGACGATCGCCAACACCCTCGCGGCCGTGCTCGTGCCCGACATGTTGATGGTCTACCCGAACCGCGCCGGCAACACCGCCGGCTGGCTCAGCTGGGCACTCGCTGGTGGATACGGCGGCCGCAAGATCCAGGATGACGTCGTCGATGCAGGCCTGACTGCCATCTTCGGCAAGCTGCTCGATGCGAACGCGACGGTCGTCACCGGGCTGACGTCCGACAACATCAGTACCAGCGTCCGCACGTATCCGACCACGTTCCCGTACCTCGAAGCCGCACGATGAATACGATGCGGGCGATGCGCCTGATCAGCGCCGCGGCGGTGATCGTCACGGTCGGCGGTTTGGTGCTCGCCCGCAGCGCGCGGGAGTCGCGGGCCGCCACCCCGGCCGCGACGCCGCGCGTGCAAGGATTTTCCGAACGGGCGAACCGCGATGTACAGATCCGCGTCTGGCATCAGGCGCTGGATGCGGATCCCACCAGCGCGATCGTCACCGGCCAGCTCGCCGCGCTCCACCTGCAGCGCGCGCGAGAGGGTGGGGGCTGGGAGGACTACGTCACCGCAGAAGACTTCGCCCGTCGCTCGATCGCCAAGCGCACGAACAAGAATGCCGCGGCCTCGTCGACGCTCGTCTCCATCCTGCTTGCGCAACATCGCTTCAACGAAGCGCGCGTCGTGGCGGAGAACCTGGTCCGCTACGATCCGGAGACGCCCGAGTATCGTGCGACACTGGCCGAAGTTGCGATGGAACTGGGCGACGATCGCGCTGCCGATACGCTCTTCCGGTCGGTCTGGAAAGCTCGCAGTACGCTCACCATCGCCGCGCGTCTCGCACGGTGGCTGGAGCTGAACAACCATGTGCCGGAAGCGCGCGCATTGTTGACGACGGCGCGGGACGACGCCCTTTCGCGGCGCGATGTGGCCAGCGAAACGCAGGCCTGGTTCGAGATGCGCGTCGGTGACCTCGAACTGCGCGCGGGCCGACTCAACGCGGCGGAAGCGGCATTCGAGGCCGGACTGCGCATCGAACCGGAGGATCCGCGACTACTCGCCGCAATGGCGCGCCTCGCGGCGTCGCGACAGGACTGGCACGACGTCGTCGAGTGGGGTGAGAAGGCGATCGCGAGCCAGCTCGACCCTGCCACGCTGGGACTGGTTGGTGATGCCGAAGAGGCTCTCGGCCACCACGCGAAAGCCGCCGAGTATTTCCACACCCTCGAAGTGGCGGTGAGTCTCCAGCCGGGTGCGTATCACCGTGCCTGGAGCCTCTACCTCCTCGACCACGGCCTGCAAGTCGATACAGTGCTCGAGCGCGCGCAGGAAGAGCTTCGGGCTCGCAAGGATGTCTACGGCTACGACATCGTCGCCTGGGCGCTGGAAAAATCCGGCCGACATGCCGATGCACAGGCGGCGATGCGCGCCGCGCTTCGACTCGGCACACCAGATCCGCTGCTCACCCGCCATGCACGCATCATCGGCGTGAGCACACCGCAGACTCCACTCGCTGATTGACGCACAAGCCGCCGACATGACTCACCGACTGACAACCGTCTCGCGCATCGCGCGGCGTGCCGCTGCGCTGCTCGTCCTGCTGTCGAGTGTCGCGCAGGCGCACGCGATTCACACCACCATGACGCAGGTCACCGCAGATGGCCAGACCGTCACGCTCATGATCCGGGCCTTTGCTGATGATCTCGCGGCGTCAGTGGCGAAGAGCGCTGGCAAGCCCTTGCCATCTGGTGCGGCGATGTCGGAGGCTGACCTGCTGCGCTATGTGCGCGCGCAGTTTGCCATCCGCGA
The DNA here is from genome assembly GCA_963740355.1 of uncultured Gemmatimonadaceae bacterium. Lineage (GTDB taxonomy): Bacteria > Gemmatimonadota > Gemmatimonadetes > Gemmatimonadales > Gemmatimonadaceae > JACMLX01. The sequence goes on along the minus strand of CAVUDW010000003.1, from coordinate 231,544 downwards.
TGCCGGTGGTGTGCTCATCCAGTTGCAACCGTGTGGCACCCGGCGCGCTGAAGACCTCGTGTGGGTGTGTGTTCGTGCGACGATGCCGCGAGGACTGAAAGGCGCGTGGCTGCGCAACCAGATGATGACGGAGTCACACACCGATCAGGTGAACGTCGTGCAGGTCGAGAATCAGGGCGCTCGCCGTACGGTGTTGTTCACCAAGGCGAGCACCCCAGCACTGCTGAGCGACTGACTCCCGGCGGAGCGCCGTTCAGGCCACGGGCGTCATCAGCCATTCCTTCAACTTCGCAGCCGTCTCTGGCTGCTCGAAGTACGCGGAATGCCAGATGGCGCGCTCGGAAGGGAAGACCAGCCGCGCAGTCTCCTCCAGCGGGAAATGCGGACCGCCAGCCGTGAACACGCCGTTCGTCGGCACCACCAGGTCGTTCGGCTGCTCCTTGAAGATGCGATCCACGATTGCATCGCCGACTTTCTGCTTGATCACGGTCTTCAGCGGCGCCGTCTCTGGCGTATTCGGCTCGAAGTTGGCGGCGATGGCGTAGTAACGAGTCCCGATTGCACTCGGCCGGTTGACGGTCTTCAGGTATCCACCGTCGGGATTCATCGACATCAGTCCGTCGAGCGCCTTCATGGTCGCGTGTGCCACGATCTTCACCGTGGTGACGATCGCCTCGAGAATCTCCGTCACCGGGCCCGTCGGAATCACGTTCAGCGCCGTGGTGTAGCGGTCGATCATGCTCATCATGTGATCCGGCTGCGCGAGCAGGGTGCCGGCGTTGGGTGTTCCCACGAAGACGATTGCGCCGACACGAAACTCGTCGTCCGTCTGGTCACTGCCAGCGGCACGCTCCGCGAGCGCACGCGACACGAGGCCCCCGCGGCTGTGGCAGATGATATCGACATCGAGTGTCACGCCGGCCTCGCGCATGCGCTTGATGAACTCCCTGGCGTTGGCCTGCGGGTCCGCACTGAGCGAAAAATGATTGTAGGCGAACACACGGCCGCCATAGTGCTCGCTCAGTTCCTGCAAGGTGGCCTTTGGCAGTTGCATGAAGCCACCGTGCGCCGTGCTGAAGGTGCCGTGAACGAACATCAGCGCGCGACCACCGGCCATGCGTTGCCAGTCGTCGCTGGTGAATGCGCCGGCGGCTGGCGTCTGGAAGTTCTCCGGCGTGAAGGTCCGCACGCCATACGGGCGGCTCTTCTCCTCCCACTTGCGCGTGAAGTGCTCACCGATCGGGCCGAGGATGGGGTCGGTGATTGGGTAGACGAGCACCTTCAGCAACTTCTTGCCGATGGCGCCAATGATGCCGCGCTTGCCACCAGTCCCCGGCGCGGGTTTTGGTGGCGGCGTGTTCGGAATGCGGAACCGATACTTCGCCCCCGTGCCGCCGCCACGCGTCGTCGGTGTCTGCACCGAGTTGTCATCGTTCAGTGGCACATGCCAGGTGAGGGCGCCATCGACGACGCTGAGCACGATGCACCCTTGATCCGGGTTCGTGACCGGCACGTCGAGTTCCAGCGCATCGTCGCCATTCGGCGCGCGCGAGGCGCGGGTCGCGCCGCCGGCCGGCTGCACCCGGACATCATTCAGCTCGACCTGCTTGATCTCCGTCACATTCGCCGATGCCAGCGCCGCATCCAGCGCAGGCATCTCCTGCGCTTCTGGGGATCGTGTGCCGGGTCGACGCGGCCCTTCGCTGGTCCGACCCGTGGCGGTCATGCCGGGAGCGCGAATCGCATACCCCTGACCGATATCGACCTTGGCACCGCTACCATCGAGCACGAAGTCAGGCATTGCCGTCTCCGAAGGAGTTCACGCGTGAGAAAGAGTGAAGTGCGGGTGTCCGTAGTGCACGTACGCGAGCCATGTGGCCTGTCGCTTCTTCGGGTCAGGCTCGTTGGCATACGTCGAGCGCATGTCGGCCAGGACCTCGGCCACCGCCCTCGGTGATGCGCCATCGCTGCCGAACGCCTTGCGGTAGAAATCGAGCGCGATCGACTTCGCGATCAGGTCGTTCACGCTCCACAGCGGTCCGACGAAGCCACTGAATCCGGCACCGATGGCCATGCCGGGGAACCCGGCATACTGGCCCAGCTCATCGCCGCCGACACCCACCTGGCAGGCGTTCATGAAGAGGAATGACTTCGTCTTCCTGCCCAGCGCCGACGACACGAAGAGCAGCTCCGACATCGGCGAACCGTCACTGAGGTAGAGGACCGATCGCTTCGAGACGCCGCTGCCCAGCACCTCGCCATGGCAGGCGAAGTGCACCAGTTCCGGCGCGATCGGCCCACCGTTGGACGGCAGCGCACCATTCAACAGGTCGACCAGACTGTCTGCGCTGGCATCGACGCTCGTGACGCGAGGAAACCGCGACGGGGCGGCCGCCGATTCCGCGGCGAGTTCGGTCGATTCCTCCTTCGCGTGCGGCAGCGCCGCCAGGCTCGACGCATCGTAGTTGCCCAGCACGACGGCGAGGTTGCTGACCTCGAGGACGGCGGGCGGTGGCACCGGAATGTCGGTTTCGCCATGAATCCATCGCGAGACGGCGAACTGCGCGCCGAGATATGGTGCCCGCGTGGCGTCGGGTGGCGCGTCGAGCAGCGCCAACTCCCACGGCACGTTGCACTCATCGGTCAGCAACAACACCCAGGGAAGACGCGTCGGACCGACGGCTTTCGCCACGTCCGTGAGTGCCTGGAGCACCTGTGGCGGCATCGCGCGGCGGATCAGCGTCCCGATGCTGCGCATGATGTTGTCGATCGTCACCGTGCCGTCGGCGCCACCGACCTGGCTCGTGACCTTGGCGGCGAACGATGCAGCGGTGTCGCGATCGCCGACTTTCTGCGTCAGCGGGGCGTCCGGCAACGCGATCGGATGCGCACAATCGACCAGCGTCCAGATCAACTCGCGCGCGGTCTCACTCTGATCGCGCCGTGAAATCCGGATGACGAGGTCGAGCGGCGTCTTGCTGGCTTCGAGTTGCAGCGGTGCAGCTGTCGGCTGCGCGATCGCTTCTGCTTCCTCCAGCGTTGCCTCGCCGAGTGCTACCAATCGCACCGCCATGCCGGCGGGTTGGCCCTTGTACGAGAAGTGCACGCGAACGGTGGCCATGCGGGGCGCATGATCCTCGGGTGTTGCGTTCACGAGGACCAACTGCAGCGATGCCACGTAGGGTGCAGACTTGTCGACTGTCAGTGTGTGTTTCCAACCCTGTGCGCAGGTGAAGTCCGGCGCCTCCACCATGACGTCGATGTCGATGCTGGTCGCCGCGTGTGGTGACACGAAGGTCATGACACCCGGGTCGGTGGCCGTGACGGGTGCTTTGAGCCCGATCGTCAGTTCGAGGCCGGACTCACCCGGGAGATACCGCTCGCGCGACTCGACGCGCGGCAGCGCCAGCAGGACGTCATCCGGCGGAGTGCCGGCGGACTCCTCGATACCGCGGCCAACGCCTTCTTCCGGCGCCGCCCCCGCGGCCTGCGGCTGCTCTGCGCCTGTCGGTGGTTTCGCACGCTGTCCGCGGTGTGCTGCACTGCGTTTCGGGCGCGCGGGTGTCACTGCCGCCGGCTCGGGCTCGATGTAGGGGTAGGGCAGGATCACCGCCGGCGGCATGCCTGCCGCTGGGGCGGGAGCAGGAGCGGGAGCGGGAGCCGGCGCGGGCGCCTGTGGCGCTTCCGGGGGTGGTGGCGCCGCCATGAATGCTGGAGGCACTGCACCGACGAGACGACCGCCGGACATTGCGATTAGCCATCCATGCGCTTCAAGCGAAGGACGCGGCAGTGTCCGAACGTCGCAGACCTCAGCAACGTCGCGGTAGTAGTTCCGTGCGAAATCGCAGGCACTGTCGAGCGTGGCGTTTGCCGCGGCGGCCTCGCAATCGGTGCGAATCTCCCGTGCCGGGAGCAGATACCACACTACGCGCAGTCGATCACGTTTGCGGACGGCCACCATGGCGGCCGACGATTCTGTGTCGCGAGTGGCGAGCACGTCCAGCACTTCACCCGCATGCTGCTCTGCGTCGAGCACCAGGGGATAGATCAGCATGACTCGCTCCGTCAGGGCCACCCTTCAGAAACAGCGCGCGCTTTTCAGCCGTGCGCTATTGAGTACCGCCTGATCCACCGTCCATCAAGCGCGCACAACAACAAGAACGCCCGCACTGACCATTTTCTCTCGGCAGGTGCGGGCGTTCACGATCGTGCTGGCACACTCAGCTGTCGGCCCGGCCAACGGACAGGACAGCGCTTGTCTCTCGCTACTTCGTCGCGGCGATCAGGTGATGAAAGTCGCGATACCAGATATCGGCACCATTGCCGAGCGAGCGATCATTGGCGTGGGCATGGATCAGGCGCGCCACCAGTCCGGCCTCGAGCTCCTCAGCGTCCTTCCGCCCCGCGATGGCGAAGGCGGCCATGCGCATCAACAAGCGCGGCTCATGCCCTTCGAAACGATCGAAGAACCAGCCGCAACTGGTGAACATGCCATAGCGCGCCTTCCGCTGGGGCGTCAGCTCCGGATCATCACCGTCAGCGGTGTCGAGCGCCTCCGCCAGCCAGCGCAACGCCGCGCGAAGCGGACCACGCCACTCCTGCGCGCGACCGGTTTCGTGTGTCGCGCCACAGCCGCAGTTGGAGCGCCACCGCTCGATGCCATGCGCACAGCTCCAGGAACTGGGCGACAGCAACTGGCAGTCGTGCCACTTCTCCTGCGCATTGATGATCGCAGCGAAGTTCGTGACCGTGGCCTTCTGGTTGCGGCGCAGCGCACCGATCGCCTCGGCCAGCGCCATCTCGCCGTGCCGCTTGTGGTGGCCGAAGGTTTCGCCGTCGGTCGCAATGCTGGCGATGCCACGTTCTTCGGCGATGTGCGCGAGGGCATGTGCGAGCTTTTCGCCATTCTGCGCCATGTCACCGAAGCCGATCGAGCCACTCAGCTCACCATGGTACGGCGTGAGGTGCAGGGAATGCCCCTTGGCGCCGCGCCAGACGCGTGGTTGACCGTCGTGCCCACCGTCGCGGATCTGGTACGGTGCGACGATGGCGAACTGCACACCGGCCTCCGCCAGCGCCTGCGCCGTGTCTTCGTCGATCGCGGTTTCCGGACACCAGAAACCGCGCGACTCACGACCGAATCGCACACGGAAGTCGTGCAGGCCCCAGAAGATTTCCCGCTTGCGTTCATGCGGCGACGCGAGCGGGAGGATGACATGATTGTAGGCGCTCGCAATGGCGTTGCCGTGCCCGAGTCGCTCGACGGAGCGCGCGTCGCCAAGGCGCATCGCATCCAGCACCGCCGGTGCCTCACGTTCCAGCCACACAGCCAGCGTGGGACCGACGTTGAAGCTGATCCACTCGAACAGGTTGATGCGCGCACGCGCCGTCAGGTCGCGTGCGTTGGCGAGTGGGAGGTACGACTCATCAGTGATGCGCGCGTTCCAGTCATGGAACGGGGCCGCCGACCGCTCCACCGGCACGAGGCCCGTGAACGGGTCCTCGCGCGGTGGTTGGTAGCAGTGCGCGTGAATGACGACCGATCTCACGCCGTCGGCGGATCATCAGGGAAGTCGCCGCCGATGATCGCCGGCGCGTAGTACTCCCGCGTGTACTGCTGCACCATGCGGGCGCCGGTGAAGAATCGGCCGGCCTGACGGATGCTGTGCTTCATCGTGGCGAGCCACTTGGTGGGCACCGCATCGCGCATCGGACGATCGTAGTAGCGCGGCACGACTTCACGTTCCAGCAATTCATACACGTTGTTCGCTGCCGCTGCGTCCTCGTCACCGTTCTTCGGTGCCGTGACGGCCCAACCGTTCGTGCCGTCGTACCCTTCCGCCCACCAGCCATCGATGGTGGAAAGCTGGGGCACGCCGTTCAGCGCCGCCTTCATGCCGCTGGTGCCCGAGGCTTCGAGCGGTGGACGCGGGAGGTTCATCCACATGTCCACGCCCTGTACCAACAGATGGGCGATATGCATGTCGTAGTCTTCGATGAACGCCACGCGGCCTTCGAAGCGCGGATCCCGTGTGAACTGATACACACGCTGCAAGACGGTCTTGCCCGGCACGTCGGCCGGATGGGCCTTGCCCGCGAACACCAGCTGCACCGGTGCATTCGGGTTCGTGAGGATCTTGCGGAGGCGCTCCGGATCGTGGAACAGGAGATCCGCACGCTTGTAGGTCGCAAAGCGACGCGCGAAGCCGATCATCAGGCTCGTGCGATCGAGCAGCACCCCTGATCCGACCGTCTGCGTCGCTTCCTTGTGCCCACGCGCAAAGCTGCGACGGGCCTTCTCGATGATGCGGTCGACCAGCACATCCTTCAGTTCCTGATGCGCTGACCAGAGGTCGGCATCCGGCACCTTCATGATGCGGTTCCACGTATCGGGATTGTCGAGCGTGAAGCCCCAATCGCGACCGAGATGCCGGTCGAGCGTGCTCATGATCGGGTTGGCCATCCAGGTGGCCAGGTGCACGCCGTTGGTGACGTGACCGACCGGCACCTGATTCACCGCACGGTTGGGCCACATCGGGTGCAGCAGCTCACGCGAGACTTCGCCGTGCATCTTGGCCACACCCGTGACCTTCGAGGCGAAGCGCACCGCGCATGCAGTCATGTGGAACTGGTCCTTCCCGTAATGCGGATGGAAGCCGTAGTTCGCAAAGGTATCGGCGTCCACACCGAGCTCCTTCCACACCGGGCCGAGCACCGCCTCGACAGCGGTGCGCTGGAACACATCGTGACCTGCCGGCACTGGTGTGTGCGTCGTGAACACCGAGGCGCGACGCACCTTCGTGATCGCTTCCGCCATCTCGACGCCCTTCTCGCGCAGTTCGCGCAGGCGCTCGATGAACATGAAGCTGGCGTGCCCTTCGTTCGCATGCCACACATCCGGCTCCATCTTGAGCGCGCGCAGGATGCGCACGCCACCAACGCCGAGCAGCCATTCCTGGCGCAGGCGCAGGTCCACACCGCCGGCGTAGAGACGGCTCAGCAGCTCACGATCTTCCGGACGGTTGGCCGGCAAGTCGGTGTCGAGCAGCAACAGTGGCACGCGGCCCACCATCAGGCGCCACGCGCGCACGAGCACTTCATGGCCTGCCACCTGCACCGAGACCGTGAGGTCGGTGCCATCGGCGTTCAGGACTGGCGTGATCGGTGTGCTGGCGAGGTCGAAGGTGTCATCCATGTTCTCCTGCCAGCCATCGACATTGATGCGCTGGTCGAAGTAGCCGTTCCGGTACAGCAAGCCGATGCCGACCAGTGGAAGGCCGAGGTCCGACGCCGTCTTGCAGTGATCGCCCGCCAGCACGCCGAGGCCGCCGGAGTAGATCGGGACCGATGAGTGCAGGCCGAACTCAGCGCAGAAGTACGCGATCTTCGACTGCGTCAGCTCCGGATACGTCTTCGCAAACCAGGTGTTGTCGGTTTGCGACTCGGTCCGAACCCAGTGCATCGCCTCGTCATACTGCGCGCGGAATGCCGGGGTGTCGGCACAGGCCTGAAGTCGCTCGGGCGAGACGCGCTTGAGGAAAGTGACGGGGTTGTGGCGCGTGGCGAGCCACAAACGGTCATCGATGGACGCGAAAAGCGCACGCGCTTCACGGTTCCAGCTCCACGAGAGATTGCTCGCGAGCTCTTGCAGGCCGGCGATCCGGCTGGGGATTGGATTGGTCACGTAACCTAAACTAGAGCGATCTGGTTGAGTCGGGCAGTTGCCTACAGACGCACATGTGGCAATTCCGTCCCGCACCCGTGCCCCTACTGGAATTGTGAGGGGTGGCTGCGCACCTTGCCAAAGTGGTCTGCAGTGCTCGCTGGCAGTGTCGGCACATTCGCTCGCGACCGAGGCAGCCTCGCGCGGTTCTCGCGGTTCTCTCGTCATTTCTCCATCGACACACCCCGAGGATCTCCCCGGGCGGCGCGTGCCCTCGCGCGGAAACGAACTCATGCCTCCTCGGACTCCCAAGCCGGCTGCGAAACCCACCACGGCGCCAGAACCCGCGCCCAAGGCGATCGCCAAGCCAGCCGCAAAAGCCAAACGTGCCGCTGAGAAAACGGCGCGTGCGAAGCCGGGGCAGGCGGTTCGTGGTCCCGATGGTCGCTTTCTCAAGCGGACGCCGTCGGAGCCGCTGAAGTCGAACGATGCGAGGCCGGTGTCCGTCGTGCACTTGACGGCCGAGCTCGCTCCGATCGCACGAACCGGTGGTCTCGGTGAGGTGGTCGCGAGCCTCGCTGCGTATCAGGCTGCTGCCGGACTCAACGTTGCGATCCTGATGCCGCTGTACAGGCAGATTCGTGATCAGTTCCCGAATCTGGAGCCGGTCGACGGTCCATTCACCGTCGAGGTCGCCTACCGTTCACACGGTGCCCAGCTGTACAAGCTTCCTGTCGAGGCCGCCACGGAGATCATCGCCATGCGCGGCACCGCACCGCCGCCGTCGGTCTACTTCATCGACAACCGCGACTTCTTCGATCGCTCCGGCATCTATGGCGACGAGACCGGGAGCTACGCCGATAGTGCCCGACGCTACGCCTTCCTCTGCGCCGCCGCGATGCGCGTGCTCCCGCGGATCACCGCGGCTCCCGTCCTGCTCCACGCGCACGACTGGCACACCTGTCTCGCACTCGCCTATCTCCGCACCTGGTATGCAGATAGCCCCTACCACCGCGACGTGGCCACGGTGCTCACGGTCCACAACGCGGGCTTTCAGGGGCACTATTCGCCGGAGACCATGCACGACGTCGGCCTGCCGATGTCGCTCTATTCGTTCGACCGCTTCGAGTGGTACGGCCGCATGAACCTGCTCAAGGGCGGCATCTCCTTCGCCGACGCGGTCACCACCGTGAGCATGACGCACGCCGAGGAACTCCGCACAGCGGAAGGGGGCTTTGGCCTCCACGAGAACTTCCAGCTCAAGGGCGATCGCTTCGTCGGCATCCTCAACGGCATCGACCAGACGCGCTGGGACCCGTCCCGCGATCCGGACATCGCCGCGCCCTTCTCGCGCGAGGACATCGGCAACAAGGCGGTCTGCCGACAGGCGCTGCAGCGCGAACTGGGCCTCGCCGAGCGCCAGGATGTTCCGATCTTCGTCATGACCGCGCGCCTCGTGCAGCAGAAGGGGCTCGACCTGATCCTCGAGAATCCCTGGATCTTCAATGCCGAGGCACAATGGGTCTTCCTCGGTAACGGTGACCATCGGTATGTGGACGGCCTGCGCGCCATTGCCGCGCGGTACCCGGATCGCGTCTTCATCAATACACACTTCTCCGACGAACGCGAACACCGCCTGATGGCGGGCGGCGACATCCTGCTCATGCCCTGCCGCTACGAGCCCTGCGGCCTCACGCAGATGCGCGCACAGCGCTACGGTACGGTTCCGCTGGTCCGGCGGGTTGGCGGTCTCGCGGACACGGTGCATGATGGAGTCACCGGATTCGTCTTCAATGAGTTCTCGGCGTCGGCGTTCGCCGAGGCAATCGCACGCGCCATCGTTGCCTATCGTGACCGGGACCAGTGGTTCCGGATGATGCGTGACGCCATGGCGAGGGACTTTGGCTGGGAACGCTCGGAAGAGCGCTATCGCGATCTGTATCGTACCGTCCTCTCCGCTCGCTAATCACCATGGACTTCGTCCTACAGCTGCACTCGCATCTCCCGTGGGTGCTCAATCACGGCGACTGGCCGCACGGCAGCGACTGGTTGTCCGAGGCCACCGTCGAGACCTACCTGCCGCTGATCGAGAAGATGCGGTGGCTGCAAGGTGACAACGTCTGGGCGCCGCTCACCCTCGGCATCACGCCGATTCTCGCCAACCAGCTCGCGCATCCCACATTCCCGGCAATCTTCGAGAAGTGGATCGCAGGCAAGCTCGAGAGCTACGAGACGGAAGGGAAAGCGTTCGCAGCCAACGGCGACGATGGCTTGAGCCATGTCTGCGGCGTGCATGCAGCGACGCTGACCAAGTATCGCGACCTCTATCGCTCGCTCAACTCCGACATCCTCGGCGAGTTCAAGCGGCTGGCCGACGAAGGCCGGATCGAGATCACGGGCTCTGCCGCCACACACGGCTTCCTGCCGCTCCTCGGTCGCGATGAAAGCATCAAGTTCCAGCTGCAGCTTGGCCGCCGTGAGCACGAGCGACTCTTCGGTCGCACGCCGGTGGGCTGCTGGTTGCCGGAGTGCGCGTATCGTCCCGGCGGCTGGTGGGAGCCCTTGCCGAAGGCACCGAATCGTGGCATTCGGCACGGCATCGAGCACGAGGTTCGCGCGGCCGGTTTCCAGTACGTGACCCTCGATGCACCGCTGGTGCAGGGGCGTCACAAGGAACGCAGCGCGTATCGCGCCTATCGGATCAAGCAGGAGAATGGTGAAGGGCATGTCGCGGCGCTTGCACGTGACCAGCGCACGGCCGCCCAGATCTGGAGCGCGGACGGCGGCTATCCGGGTGACGGGGCATACCTCGAGTTCCACAAGACGCATCACAATGGTGGCCTGAAGCTGTGGCGCATCACTGGTCGTACCGTGGACCTCGGCCACAAGCATCCGTACTGGCCGGAAGTCGCACAGAACAAGGTCGAGGAGCATGCGCGACACTTCGCCACACTGTTGAATTCGATCGCTCGCGAACAGCATCCGTTCGGCACCACGCTGATCATGGCGCCGTTCGACACCGAGCTGTTCGGCCACTGGTGGTACGAAGGCCCCGAGTTCCTCAACAAGCTGTATCGCGAATTGCAGCACTCGCAGTTGCTGCGTCCGGTGATGGCGTCACAGCACTTGCGCGACAATCCGCATGCGCCGGCCATTCCGGTGGAGCCGGGCTCCTGGGGTGCTCACGCTGACTGGTCCACCTGGGTGGGGCCGAAGGTCGCGCACACCTGGCGCCGACTGTGGCCGCTCGAGAATGCGTTCTGGGAAATCGCGGGGCGCGCGCTCGGCGATCCGCTGGCGCACACGTCGCTCGAGCAGGCTGCGCGCACGCTCCTGCTCGCCCAGTCGAGTGACTGGCAGTTCATCATCACGATGGCGGAAGCTGCGGACTATGCGGATCACCGCTTCCATTCGCACTGTTCCGATCTCGAGGAATTGCTGGCCAAGATGCACGACAGCTTCGCCAGTGGCGATTTCACGGATGCGCATGCCTTCGCAACCGAGTTGAAGACGCGTGACGACTGCTTCCCCGAGATTCTCCCGGCGCTGCGGGCGGCGCTGTCGTGATCCCGGTGATCTTCGTCGCGCCGCGTCTCTCGGACAACGCGTCGAGGATGGTGGAGGCGATCGGCGCGCTGCCTGGTGTGCAGCTCGGCGTGATCAGTTCGGATTGGGTCGAGCATGCCGCGCCGGCCACGCGCGACGTGATCGTGCAGCATTGGCGTGTCGATGACGTGCTGGACCTGGCACAGTTGCGGCACGCCGTGGAGCAGGTCGCAGCACGGATCGGTGGCGTGGAGCGCCTGTTCGGTGCCTACGAGCAGTTGCAGGTGCCGCTGGCTCAGGTGCGCGAGTCGATGGGCATTCCAGGCCTGCCAGTGGAGGCTGCGCTCAACTTCCGCGACAAGTCGCGGATGAAGGATGTGCTGCGCGCCAGCGGCCTGCCGTGTGCGAAACATGCGTTGGTGGTGAAGTACGTGGATGCGATTGCCTTCGCCGAGCGGGTGGGATTTCCGCTGGTGCTGAAGCCATTGGCTGGTGCCGGCGCGCAGTCCACGTATCGGGTCGACGATGCACAGGCGTTGAGCGAGGCGCTCGACATGACGCGACCGTCGGTGGCGTCGCCGCTGATGCTGGAGGAATTCATCACCGGCTCCGAACACTCGTTCGAGACGGTTTCGATCGACGGTAAGGCGGTCTGGCACTCGCTCACGCACTATCACCCCACGCCGCTGGAAGTGCTGCGGAATCCGTGGATTCAATGGGTGGTGGTGCTGCCGCGCGAGGTGGACCATCCGATGTTCGATGACATCAAGGATGCGGCGGTACAAGCACTGACCGCGCTGGGCCAGACCACCGGCCTGACGCACATGGAATGGTTCCGGCGTGCCGATGGCAGCGTGGCTATTTCAGAGGTGGCGGCGCGACCGCCCGGTGCGCAGATCACGACGCTGATCAGCCGCGCCAACGATGTCGATTTCGTAGGTGCGTGGGCGAACCTGATGGTGTATGGTGAATTCACGCCGCCGGAGCGGAAGTACGCGGTGGCTGCGGCGTTCTTGCGGGGGCAGGGGAGTGGCGTGGTGCGGCATGTGCGCGGCATCGACCGCGTGCACGAGGAAGTCGGTGCGATGGTCTGTGACGTGAAGCTGCCGGAGATCGGCCAGCCGCCGGCGGCGACGTACGAGGGCGATGGCTACATCATCCTCCGTCACCCGGAGACGGCGGTCGTTGAGCGTGCGATCCGGCGCGTCGTGGAATTGGTGCACGTGGAACTTGGATAGGCACGCGGTCGTGCTTGCGACGGAACGCTTCTGCAAGGGGTGCTGAATGAACGTGTTGATGATTGCGCCGGGGTATCCCGACGAAATGCCGCTCTTCTGCCGCGGGTTGTCCACCTACGGCGCCAACGTGTACGGCATCAGTGACGTCCCGGTTGGCAACCTCCCGGAGATGACGCGACGCCACCTCAGCGGCTACCTGCAGACGTCGCAGCTGAACCAGGAAGACGCGGTAGTGGTGGAAGTCACGGCGCACTGGTCGCAGCTCTCCTTCGATCGCGTGATCTGCCTCTGGGAACCTGGCGTGGTGCTGGCGGCCAAGCTTCGCGCCGCCCTCGGCGTGCCGGGCATGAGCATCGACGACGCCATCGCGTTCCGGAACAAGGACATCATGAAGGCGCGTGTGGCAGCGGCGGGGATCCGGACGCCGAAGCATCGCGGTGCCACCACTGCCGCAGAGGTTCGCGCGGCGGCCGAGTACATCGGCTATCCGCTGATCATCAAGCCGATCGACGGCGCCGGTTCGATGGACACATTCCGTGTCGATGATGCGAAGGAGCTCGAGGCGGCGATCAAGCGCATGCCGCACATCGACCACGTGAACATCGAGGAGTTCATCGAAGCCGAGGAATTCACCTTCGACACGATCTGCATCAACGGCGAGATGCAGTTCTTCAACGTTGGCTTCTACCGTCCCCGCCCGCTGGTTGCGCGTCAGGTGGAGTGGATCAGCCCGCAGACGCTCTGCCTGCGCGACGTGGACACCGACTGGGTGGCCGGCGGCCGCAAGATGGGTGAGGACGTGCTGAAGGCGATGAACCCGGGCAACGCGTTCACCCACATGGAGTGGTACCGGAAGTCCGACGGTGAAGTGGTGTTCGGCGAGATCGCGGCCCGCCCGCCCGGCGCGCGCACTGTGGACCTCATGAACTACGTCTCGGACATTGACCTCTACATGGGCTATGCCGAGGCCGAGTTGAAGGGCACCTTCTCGATCGACGTGAAGCGGAAGTACACCACCGTCAACATCTTCAAGCGCGCACAGGGGCACGGCACCATTCGCCGTATCTCTGGCCTCGAACAGCTGATCCAGCGGTTCGGCGAACACATCGTGCACGTCGACCTGCTGCCGGTCGGTGCGACGCGGCGTGACTGGATCCTGACGCTGATTTCCGATGGGTATGTCACGGTTCGTCATCCGGACTTCGAGCAGGCCTGCCTGATTGCCGATGCTGTCGGCACCGATCTCCAACTTTACGCGTCGTAATCCATGCCCACGCGTTTGCGCCGCTCCTTGCGGCGGTTGTTTCGTACGAGGACGCAGGCGGGCCGTCATCAGCTGGTGACGGACATCCCCGGCCCGAATCCGGATGAGATGCGCACCGTGGTGGTGCACCTGCCCGGGGCCTATGACGAGGAAGTGCGTCGGTATCCCGTGATCTACATGCAGGATGGGCAGAACCTGTTCGAGGAAGGGACCTCGTTCGCCGGCTCGTGGGGGCTGGGTGAGGAACTGGTCTCGGCCTCGCGGCTGGGCGCCGATGCCATCATCGTCGGCGTTCACCATGCGTCGCAGCATCGAATCGACGAGTACAGCCCGTTCATGGACGAGCGTGTCGGCGGCGGTGCCGCGGCCACCTACCTGACCTGGATGGCGGATGTGCTGCGACCGGTGATCAACGACCGGTATCGCACGTTGCCGGCGCGCGAGCATACCGGCGTCGCCGGCTCGTCGATGGGTGGGTTGCTCTCGCTCTATGCGATGTTCGCGCGCAGCGATGTGTACGGTTTCGCGGCCGTCATGAGCCCGTCGCTCTGGTTCGCGCAGGGGGCGATCTTCGACTGGGTGCGCGGGCAGCCATTCGTCGACTCGCGCATCTACCTCGACATCGGCGCGCGTGAAGGCGAGCGGACGCTGGCGAACGCGCGACGCATGCGTGACATGCTGGTGGAGAAGGGATACCTGCCCGGGGAACGGCTGCGGTGGGTCGAAGATTCGCTTGGCGTGCACCATGAAAGCGCGTGGGGTCGCCGGTTCCGCAAGGCACTTCCCGCGTTGCTCGCCGTTCCCAAGTCCGACAGGAGAAACTGATGCACCACGAGTACAAGTCCTGGCGGAGCCCGGCACTGGACGGCAAGGAGATGGGGTTGCACGTGTGGGGGCACGCGGGCGCCAAGATGCTGGTGTTTCCGACCTCGCTCGGCAGCCATCGCGAATGGACCGACCGCAAGATGCAGCATGTGCTGCGCGACCAGATCGACAACGGCTGGCTGCAGATCTTTTCGGTCGATCATGTGCACCACGAGAGCTGGTACGACAAGGGCCGGCACCCGGGCGCCCGCGCCTACCGCCACCTGCAGTACCACGCGTACATCAAGGATGAGGTGATGCCGTTCATGCATCACCGCAACCGGAATTCGTTCGTGATCGCCGCCGGTGCCTCCTTCGGGGCCTACCACGCGATGTCGTTCGGGCTGCGCTTCCCGCACCTCGTCAATCGCATCATCGGCCTCAGCGGCCTGTACGACATCAGCCGGCAGGCCAGTGGACACATGGATCACAATGTCTACTGGGCGAACCCGATGGCGTTCATGGCGCACGAGCAGGATCACAACCGGCTCGAGGCGATGCGGCGCATCGACATCATCATGGCCATCGGGCGGGATGACCCGAGCTGTCGCAACAACGAGCAGTTCTCGTCGCTGCTGTGGAGCAAGGGCGTCGGCAACGCGCTCCGCATCTGGGATGGCTGGTCACACGACTGGCCGTACTGGGAAAAGATGATCCGGATGTACGTCAGCGGACACGACTAACTCACCAACAAGGGCAGCACACATGGCGAAGGTCAAGAATGTCGGACTGGTCGTGGGCCGCGAGTGGTCGTTTCCGCCTGCCTTCATCGACTCGGTGAACAAGCGCGATGCCGGTGTGGTGGCGTCGCTGGCCAAGTTCGGTGGTGAGCGCATGGACGGCGAGATGCCGTACGACGTGCTGGTGGATCGGATCTCGCACGAGGTGCCGATGTATCGCACCGTCCTCAAGCACGCCGTGCTCCAGGGGACGACGGTCATCAACAATCCGTTCATGTGGTCGGCCGACGACAAGTTCTTCGGGGCGTCGCTGATCACGAAGCTGGGTGTGGTCAGCCCGAAGACCGTGGTGCTGCCGAACAAGGAGTACATCCCGGGCATCATTCCCGGTGAGTCGCTGCGCAACCTGAAGTACCCGCTCGACTGGGATGACATCCTGCAGTGGGTCGGCCTGCCGTGCATCCTCAAGGACGCGCACGGTGGCGGGTGGAAGGAAGTGTACGTCTGCGAGACGAAGGCGGAATTGATCCACAACTACGACAATTCCGGCCTGCTGACGATGATCGTGCAGGAGTTCATCAAGTGGGATGAATTCGTCCGCTGCATCTGCCTCGGTCAGGAAGAAGTGCTGCCGATCAAGTATGACCCGAAGGAACGGAAGTACCGCTCGGACAAGGACTTCCTCGGGCCGAAGCTTGGGCCCCGTGTCGTGAAGGACGCACAGACGATCGTGAAGGCGTTCGGCTATGACATGGATTCGATCGAGTTCGCCATCAAGGATGGCGTGCCGTACGCGATCGACTTCATGAATCCGGCCCCGGACTTCGACATCAACTCGCTCACACCCGAATATTTCAACTGGGCAGTCGACCACATGACGGACCTGGTCATCAGGCTGGCCAAGGATCCGCGCAAGATCACCAAGGCGCTGGGATGGGACGCGATGTTCACCGCGTCGCGCGCCCGTTGATGATGGAGCAGGGCAGTACCGCCACCAATGCCATCAGTGCGTGGCATGACCTCCTGGCCGATTCGGCACTGGCTCAGGAGTCCTCGTCGCTGATGACCTCACAGCTCGCCTCGCGCGGGCTGATCTTCGGCGGCCGGCCACTCTGCACCGTGTTGCGCCCGCGGCTCGTCACGCGCTGGCAGTACGATCGCGTGCAGCAGTTGACGCGGCGGCTGATGCCGGCCTTCGATGCGATCCTCGCCGCCGCCCTCAGCGACCCGACGGTTCGGCAGCAGTTCCGGCTCGCCGACTGGGAGGAGGGATTGGTGGACATCGATCCCGGATTTCCGTCGGCCAGCCCGACCTCGCGACTCGACTATTTCGTCAATGACGAGTCGGGCGAGATCTCACTCACCGAGTACAACGCGGAAACGCCTGCTGGCGCCGGCTACAATGACGCGCTGGCCGACATGTTCAGCGACCTGCCGGTGACACGACGGTTTGCACGTGACTGGGAGCTGATCCCCGTCCCGACGCGGCATGGTGTCATTCGCGCCGTGCTCGACGCATGGGCGGCCTGGCGCGGTGTTCGCGAAGTGCCGCAGATCGGGATCATCGACTGGAAGGAAGTGCCGACCGCCAGCGAGTTCGAGATTTTCCAGACGCATTTCCGGCACCTGGGGATCCCGTGCTCGATCGTCGATCCGCGTGACGCGTCCTACGACGGCACGACGCTGACCTTCGCCGGCACGCCGGTCACGTTGCTCTACAAGCGCGTCCTGTTGCACGAGCTGGCTGAACGGGGTGGCGCCGATCATCCGGTCTTCCGTGCCTATCGCGATGGCAACGTCTGCATGGTCAATCCACCGCGCTGCAAGTTCCTGCACAAGAAGGCATCGCTGGCAGCACTCACCGACGAGCGCAACGCACATTTCCTCTCGGCCGACCAGCATGCCGCGGTGACGTCGTGCATCCCGTGGACACGGGTGGTCGAGGAACGCTCCACGACCTTTCATGGCGAGCAAATCGACCTGCTGTCGTATGCGGCCCAGCACCGCGATCGCTTCGTGCTGAAGCCGAACGACGATTACGGTGGCGCTGGCATCGTGCTCGGGTGGACGGTCGATGGTGACACGTGGAGCGCCGCGCTGCGCACCGCCGTCGAGCATCCGTACGTGGTACAGGAACGGGTCGGCATTCCGTCGCAGGGATATCCGTCGCTGGTGGACGGCGCGTCACAGGTGATCGACCGCATGTACGACACCGCGCCCTTCCTCTGCGACGGCGCCTACTCGGACGGCTGGCTCTGCCGCTTGTCGACGGCCGCACTGCTCAACGTCTCGGCGGGCGGTGGGTCCACGGTGCCCACCTTTCTTGTACAGCCACGTTAGGACTATTCTGCGGCAGGCGCCGCCGGCGCACCTCCGCTTTGCAGGCCACACCCCAGCCGGAATCGACCCATGAAGGCACCATCCCTCACCCTGGGCGTCGAGGAAGAGTACCAGATCATCGACCCGGTCTCGCGAGATCTGGTGTCGTACGTGACGCAGCTCCTGGCCGAAGACCACCGCGTGCTGACGCAGGTGAAGCCGGAGTTGCACCAGTCGATCATCGAGGTGGGCACCAACATCTGCCAGACGCCGGCCGAGGTGCGCAAGGAACTCGTCATGCTGCGCAAGGGCGTGATGGAACTGGCGGCGAAGAAGGGATATCGCATCGCCGCCGCAGGCACCCACCCCTTCGCGAACTGGCAGACGCAGGAGATCACGCCGTACGATCACTATCTCGGCACGCGCAATGACATGGGCGACCTCGCCCAGCGCCTGCTGATCTTCGGTACGCATGTGCACATCGGCATCGAGGACAAGGACTTCCTCGTCGATGCCTGCAACGTGGCGCGCTATTTCCTGCCGCACATCCTCTGCCTCACCAGCAGTTCGCCGTTCTGGTACGGGCGTGAGACGGGGCTGCGCTCATATCGCAGTGTCGTGTTCCGCGCCTTCCCGCGCTCCGGTGTGCCACCGCTGCTGAACTCGTACTACGACTACACCTCGTACATCGATACCCTCGTCGAAACAGGATCGATTCCCGGGTCGCACAAGATCTGGTGGGACATCCGGCCGCATGGCACTTATCCGACGCTCGAATTCCGCGTCTGCGATGTCTGCACCCGCGTCGACGAGGCGGTGTGCATCGCGGCCATCCTGCAGGCACTGATCGCAAAGCTCTACAAGATGCGGCGCGACAACACGACGTTCCGCGTCTACTCCTCAGCCCTGATCGAGGAGAACAAGTGGCGCGCCGTGCGATATGGGCTCGGCGGCAAGCTGATCGACTTCGGCAAGCAGGTCGAACTTCCCGCGCCGCAGCTGATCCGCGAATTTCTCGACTGGTTCCTTGGGGACATCGTCGACGAACTGGGCACGCGCAAGGAAGTCGAGTACGCGTACAAGATTCTCGCCGAAGGATCGAGTGCCGATCGACAGCTGGCAACCTTCGCGAAGACGAATGACCTGAAGGCCGTCGTGGATCAGCTGATCATCGAGACCGCCGAAGGGGTGATGGACGTGCCACCCGCGGACGCGCTGCCCAGCGCCGGCTAGGCTCGCGATTGGCAGTACCTCTGTGCCAGACGCGGCGTGAACGGAGACACTGTTCACGCCGCGTCGTCACACGTGGTAGCCCATCGCCTCGAACTTCGACTGCACCACGTAGAACACACCGAGCGCGATGGCACCGAGGATGCCGATGTAAACCCAGCCACGCTTGGTCTTCTTGCCGGCGGTGTTGGCCTTGAGGTGATTCATCGCCGATTCGCCGCCGACGATCAGCACAATGCCCATCAGCGGGAAGAGGATCGACAGGGCGATGCCCGTCTGGTTCAGCACCAGCGTCTGGCTGCCGGCCAGCGCCTCCTGGTAGGTGCGCCAGATCGAGAGATAGCCGAGTACGGCGCCGCTGACGATCATGAACAATCCGCCAAGTCGAGTCTTCTGGTCCTGGTCCACGATCGGGTCCTGTGCAGAGGTCGGAGGCTGCTGTCGGACATCAAGCTCGACCGTGTCCTCCCGCTTCGCAATCACCCTTCAAGGTGACCTGCGCCACCCATCTGTTCAGGGCTTGATCGGCACCGGCCGCACGTACGGCGAATAGAGCGTGTCCCACGGCGCAGCGCCAATCGCGCGTTGTGTGCCGAGGTCCTCGAGACGCTGCATCCACGCCTTGTCGAAGAGGGAACTGGCCGCTGGATCGACGGCCAGCTCGGATGGGATGGCGGTCCACTTCAACTGCATCGACAGCCCCGGAATCCCGGTGCTGGCGGCGCGGGCGAGGTAGTCAAGACCCTCGATCACCTGCGGTTGGTGCATGTAGAACGAGAGGTTGCTCCAACGGCGGTTGATCTGCTTGCGGCTGGCCGGGTCGATCACCATCGGTGCCGCGGTGGTCCACCCGTTCACGATCAGCCACATCCGGATCGTCACTGGTCCCGTGACGCCGGCAGCCCGCACACGCTTCACGACGGCGGCGTAGTCGTCGTATGTGAGGAGCGTGAGGATGTTCGAGACGACGCCACCATCCGAGTGCACGTGACCCTCGTACACCACCTGCGGGAAGATTCCCGGAATCGCGGAGGCGGCCTTGAGCAGCGTCCGCGTGCGGACCAATCCCTCGTCGCCACCGTCGAGCGTCGAGCGCAGGTCCCACGTGCGGCCCGTGCCGATGTCCATGTCGGTCGTGCCGAATACGACCTGCCGATCCTGCGCGAATTGCGCACGCAATGAATCACGCAGGGCGGCGTCGACCACATGGGCGATGCTCGCGTCGTAGCGCTTCGTGTTCACCAGGCCACCGGTCTTTCGCAGCCAGAACCACCAGTCGATGGATGGGGCGATGCGGTCGGCAGCGTTGCGGTAGAGCGAGGTGAGGGTATCGACCGCCGCCGTCGTGCCGAGGAGCGCGAACGGCGCCTGCAACGCCCCCGTGCTGATCGCGGTGATGAGGTCAAATTTGGGCATCGGCAGGTCGGTGCGCGTCCGCCATCCACGCATGAACCCGACGCCATACGAGCCGTTCTGCCCGCCGCCCGAGAGTAGCAGCACATCCACGGTGTGATCGGGACGTGTGATCACGCGGCGCGCCAGCCGTGCCACGACCGTATCGCGCAGCGAGCGTTCCGCAGCCCGCGAGGCGTCGGCGTCGGTGAGTAGCGCAGGAATCGTGGTCGCGGGCCGATGTACTGCGGCGCATCCAGTCAGCGATCCGAATGCCCCCAGGACGAGAGCGAGGCGCGAGATCGCGCGAGCGAACGGGCGACAGGAGGGCATCGGCATGGGAACGGGCGGGGGACAGGAACCTGTGGACACGAAACTTATATTCCGGCGTGTCGTTCCCGATTCAGAAGCCCAGCACCCCGTGACGCTCGCAGTGATGATGCTCGTGAAGTGTGTGTCGGTAGTCCAGTGACTGTTGCCAGCCCCACGTCCTCGACCCCGGTGGGTTGGGTCGTCGCGTGGCGTGAGCGTGCGGCGCTGCTCCTCCGGTCGCTCGGGTTCTGGACGGTGTGGTTTGCCGGTGCCCGGGCGCTGTTCTATGCCTGGCACTGGGCGGTCATACCGGCGGCCGAACGCGGTGACGTGCTTCGGAGCTTCGGCTATGGGGCGAGGATGGACCTCTCCGCGGCCGCCTACCTGACTGCGGTGCAGTGGCTGATCCTCACGCTCGCCGTGGCGTTGGCACCCACCGTCACCCGTCGATTGCTCCGTGGCTTTGCCGCCTTCGTGATCGTGTTCGTCGCACTAGTGGTCTGCACCGACATCGGCACGTTCGGCCCATGGCGGCGGCGCCTCGACGCCTCCATCTGGACCTATCTCGCGACCCCCCGCGAAGCGTACGCGTCGGCGGAGTCGATCGCACTCGGCCCCCTCCTTGGTGTGCTTGGCCTGGTGATCCTCGCGACCTGGTGGGGCTACCGGCGCGTGATGCGAGCGCCGGAGCAGCGCTTGCAGCGTCCGCGTGGCGTGCAGGCGGTCGCGGCCGGCCTCGCGACCTTTTTCACGGGATTGCTGCTCGCCATTCCGATTCGCGGCGGTGTGCAGTGGACGCCGATCAACGAAAGCACCGTCTTCTTTTCGCAGTCGGAGATGGCGAACAGTGGCGCCCTGAACGCGCCGTGGTACCTGCTCTCGACCACATTGGCGCAGCAGAAGGTGCCGACGGACAACCCGTATCGTGTCCTGAGCGCGAGTGATGCCACCGCGATCGTCGATAGCCTGTTCCAGCATGCGAATGACGCGCCGCAGAACCTGTTGCGGGTGTCGCGGCCGAACGTGATTCTCATCATCTGGGAGAGTTTCACGGCCAAGGTGGTCGCGCGACTCGGCGGCAGGCCGAAGGTGACGCCGCAGTTCGATCGGTGGACACATCAGGGGGTGTTGTTCGATTCGCTGTTCGCCTCCGGCGAACGCAGCGCGCAGGGGCTGGTGTCGATCCTGAGCGGATTCCCCTCGGTGCCGAACGAGGCGATCATGACGCGCTCGCAGAAAGGCCGCCGCCCTGCCGCAACTGGGGCAGGTGATGCGACGTGACGGGTATCACACGTCGTACTACTACGGCGGGGAACTGGCCTTCGCGAACATGAAGGCCTATGTGCTCAACGGCGGCTACGACCGTGTGACCGGCGTCGAGGCATTCGCGCCATCGGATCGCAACTCGAAGTGGGGGGCGCACGATCACGTGGTGCTCGGGCGCGCACTGGGGGAGCTGTCTGCGGAGCAACGGCCGTTCTTCGCCACGCTTTTCACGCTCAGCAGCCACGAGCCATTCGAGGTGCCAGTCGCGCCAGCGTTCGCCGGTGACGACGAGTCGACGAAGTTCCTCAACGCGCACCACTACACGGATGCCAGCATCGGGCAGTTTCTCGACCTGGCGTCGAAGCAGCCGTGGTGGGACAGTACGCTGGTGGTGATCATCGCCGATCACGGCAGCCCGCTGCCATCGCCGGTCGCGGGGACGGTGGAGTCGGTCCCGGATCGGCATCACATTCCCATGCTCTGGGTTGGTGGTGCGCTGCGCGTTCGCGACACCGTGGTCCACAGGATCAGCGCCTCGGTGGATGTCGCGCCAACGCTGCTCGGCCAACTGGGCGTCTCGCCCGAGGGCTTCCGGTGGGGACAGAACATCCTGCAGCCGGGTGCCGGCGGCTTCGCCTATTTTGCGTACAACGAGGGGTTCACCTTCATCGACCCCACCGGGTGGTTGGTCTTCGATGAACGGGCCCGTCGCGTCATCGCGCAGTCCAGCGCCGCCGGGCGAGGCCATTTCCGCAGCGGAAGTGCTCTGCTGCAGGCCTCATTCGCGGATTACCTGACACGATAGCGCGCGACCGCTGGCGGGATGGCGAGGCGCCGGGGCTCACCGCAGGGCGATCCGAGGCTTTATTTCCTCCTGCTGATGCAGGTTGATTCAGCCGCCTCGACTCCCACCCCCGATCCGATGTCTGCGATGCTCCATCGCCGTCTGTTCCACCCGACCCTTGCCGCACTCGCGATCGTTGCCTCGAGCACGCCGAGTGCTGCACAGCGCAAGCCTGCGACCGCGACCCCGCCGGCCAGTGCAGCGAGCGCGATTGACACCGCTGCGTTTCGCGCGATGCAATGGCGAAACGTCGGCCCGAATCGCGGCGGCCGCGCCAACACCGCTGCGGGCATCCCGACGCAGCCGCTGACCTATTTCGCCGGCTACACCGGCGGTGGGTTGTGGCGCACCGATGATGCAGGCATCAACTGGCGCAATATCTCCGACGGCTGGTTTCGCACCGGCTCGATCGGCGCGATCGCCGTCGCACCCTCCGACGCAAATGTGATCTACGTCGGCACGGGTGAAGAAGCGATTCGCGGGCAATCGTCCAGCTATGGCGACGGCGTGTACCGGAGCACCGACCAGGGCCGCACCTGGGCCAACGTCGGACTTGGAAACACGCGGCAGATCTCTGCGGTGCGTGTGCATCCCACGGACCCCAACGTCGTGTATGTGGCGGCGCAGGGCGATCGGTGGAAGGCCAGCGCCGATCGTGGCATCTACCGTACGAAGGATGGCGGTGCCACCTGGCAGCTGGTGCTGAAAGGCGTCAATGCCTTCAGCGGCGCCAGCGACCTGACGATGGATGCGACCAACCCGCGCATCCTCTACGCGTCGTTCTGGGATCACCAGCGCACGCCATGGATGGTTCGCAGCGGTGGCGAGGGCAGCGGCATCTGGAAGTCGATCGATGGTGGCGACAGCTGGACGCGACTGAGCGGCGGACTGCCCTCGCTGATGGGCAAGATCGGCGTCAGTGTGTCACCGGCCAATCCGGATCGCGTCTTCGCCATCGTGGAAGCGGAGCGTGGTGGGCTCTATCGCTCCGACGACGCCGGCAAGACCTGGGCGCGTCAGTCCGAGGATCGCCTGATCCAGACGCGCAGCTGGTACTACATGAAGATCTTCGCCGACCCGAAGAATGCCGACGTGGTGTGGGTCACCAACGCACCGGTGCTGAAGTCGATCGATGGGGGGCGCACCTTCCGCGTGGTCGACGCGACGCATGGTGACAATCACCACATCTGGATCAATCCGATCGACGGCAAGTCGATGATCAATTCCAACGACGGCGGCGTGTCGGTCTCGCTCGATGGTGGCAACAGCTGGAGCTCGCAGGACAACCAGCCGACGGCGCAGTTCTATCACGTCACGACCGACCACGACTTTCCCTACCGCCTCTACAGCGGGCAGCAGGACAACAGCAGCGTGATCATCAAGAGCCGCAGCGATGACGCGGTGATCAGTGTGCGCGACTGGACGGATGGCCCGGGCTGCGAAAGCGCCAACATCGGTGTGGGGCCGAAGGACTCGCGGTATGTGTACGGCGGCTGCTATCAGGGCCTGATCAACGAACTCGATCAGCAGACGGGCCTCTCGCGTGACATCATGCCGTGGCCCGCCATGAACCTCACCGAACCGACCGACAAGACGCGGTACCGCTTCAACTGGACCGCGCCGATTCGCGTCTCGCAGCACGACGGCAACGTGATCTATCACGGCGGCAACGTCTTGTTCCGTTCGACCGATCGCGGCCAGACCTGGACGCCGATGGGCGGCGACCTGACCAAGAACGACAAGGCACGTCAGGGGAAGGGCGGTGGCCCGATCACGAACGAAGGCGCCGGTGGTGAGGTGTACGGCACCATCGTCGTGATCCATGAATCACCGAGTGACCCAAAGACGATCTACGTCGGCACGGATGATGGGCTGGTGCAGCGGACCCGCGATGGCGGCGCGACCTGGACCAACGTCACGCCGAAGGGCCTCACCGACGGTCTCACCAACGAGATCGAAGTGTCGCCGCATGACCCGGCCACTGTCTACGTCGCGTATCGCACCGACCGCATCGGAGACAACACACCGCACATCTTCAAGTCCACCGATTACGGCACCACCTGGACGCGGATCGTCAACGGCCTGCGCGAAGGCGAGCCCGTACGTGTCGTGCGTGAGGACCCGACGCGTCGCAACCTCCTCTACGCGGGCACCGAGACCGGCATCTACCTGTCATTCGACGGTGGTGCGAAGTGGATGCCATTCCCGGCCACCTTCCCGGTCGTGCCGGTCACCGATCTGGAAGTCCATGACGGTGACCTTGTCGCCGCCACGGAAGGCCGTGCCTTCTGGATCATGGACGACATCTCGGCCATCCGTCAGCATGCCGATTCGCTGCTCGCGGCGGCAGCACACCTCTATGCGCCGCGTGCGGCGTACCTGAGCGGTGGCCCGTCGTTCCCGACGCGTGGTGCGGGGCGGAATCCGGTGCCGGGCGCGAACATCTACTACAGGCTCGCCAGCGTTGCTGACAGCACGGTGGGAATCACCTTCGACATGCTCGACGCGCGTGGGAACGTGCTGCGCAGCTTCTCGTCGAAGGACTCGGTCGTGGCTGCGCGCCTTCGGCCGAAGGCCGGCCTGAATGTCTTGAATTGGGACTTGCGCCGCACGGCTCCGACGCGGTTGGCCGGCGTCATCCTGTTCGGTGCACCTGGCAGCGGTGGTGCTCGTGTCTCGCCGGGTACGTACAGTGTGCGCATGACGGTGGGCAGCTCTGTGACGACACAGCCATTGCAGGTGCTGCAGGACCCGCGCCTGAACGTGCCAGCGGTGGCGATCGCCGAGCGCGATTCCGTGTCGGCGTTGATTGCCGATCGCATCCGCGAGATTCACGACGCCGTCTTGCGCCTGCGCGACACCAAGGGGCAGGTCAACGGTGCACTGACGCGTGGTCGCGATGCGACCAACGCTGCAGCCATCACCGCCGCGGGCAAGGGACTGGTGGGGAAGCTCGATGTCATGGATCCGCGGCTCACCACCAAGGCGGCCAACGGTCAGGACATCATCAACTTCGCCAACGGTATCAATGGCCAGTTCGGCTTCCTCATGGGCCAGGTGGAAGGCAATCCGGTGTTGACGAAGGCCGCGCGTGAGCGCCTCGCCGAGCTGGAAGGGCAGTGGGCTGCCATCCGCGGAGAGATCGACACCATCGAGCAGGTCGATGTGCCGGCATTCAACAAGTTGCTGCAGGATGGCAACGTGCCCGGTGTATCGGTGCGCAAGGTCGTGAAGACCGCTCCGCCGATCAGCTGACCGTGCAGCCGCCGGGTCACTCCGGCGGCAACTCACTCGCGACTCCCTCAATTTTCCGTCGATGTTTTTTCGCCGTTACGCTACATCCGCACCGCTCGTTCTCGCCGCGCTGCTCACAGGCTGTGTTGGCGCGCGCACGTCGGCCGGCACCTCGCCGGTCGCGCCCACGACGGGTGTCATGCCGTCTGGCACACAGCGTGTCGTGGCCAGCGCCACCGGGCAGACGATTTCCTTCGCGGCCATGGCCGATGCCGCGGCCAAGGCTGACGTCGTGTTCTTCGGCGAACAGCACGACGATGACGAGTCACATCGTGCCGAGCTCGCGCTGCTCACCGCGATCGGCGATCGGCGCGGCAAGGTCGTGCTCTCGCTGGAGATGTTCGAGCGCGACGTGCAGCCACTGGTGGACGCCTATCTCGCCGGGACACTGAGCGAAGACGACTTCCGTGCCCAGTCGCGTCCGTGGCCGAACTATGCTGCCGACTACCGACCACTGGTGGAACTGGCCAAGGCCAGGCACTGGCCGGTGATCGCGGCCAACGTCCCGCGTCGGCTGGCGAGCGCCGTCAGCAAGCGCGGATTGATTGCCGTCGACTCGATGACGGCCGGCGATCGTGCGTTCGTGGCGCGCGAGTTGATCTGCCCGAAGGACAAGTACTACGAAAACTTCGTGGCTGTGATGGGCGGTGGACACGGTGGCGCCGGCGGTGCCTCGGCGCCATCGCCGTCGGGCGCTCGCTCGATGACCGACTTGTTCTACGAGTCGCAGTGTGTGAAGGACGAGACGATGGCCGAGTCGATCGTGATGGCGCGCGCGAAGGCAGGCAGCGATGCGATCGTGGTGCACTTCAACGGCGCGTTCCACAGCGACTATGGATTGGGCACTGCGGCGCGTGTCAGCCGACGGAGTACCTCGGCGCGTACCATCGTCGTGAGCGCTGTGCCGACGCCCGATCCAGCCAAGGCGAAGGCCGCCGAGTTCCTCGACCGCGGGCAGTACATCATTCTCGCACTGCGCACCAAGCCGTGAGCAGGCCTACGGAATAGGTCGCGAGAGCACGAGATCTTGCTGTGGGTCGCTACCCACGACGAAGATCTGCTTGCCGATTTCCGCAAAGCCTTGCGATTGGTAGAACCGAATCGCGCGCGCGTTCTTCTCGAAGACGCCGAGCCAGAGCGACTTCGCGCCGCGTCCTGCGGCATCGGCGACACACGACGCCATCAGCGTCTGTGCGAGGCCGGTGCCGTGACACGAGCGGTCAACGTAGAAACGCTGCACCTCGAGCGCGGTCGGGTCGGTGACGTGCTCACTCTCCTTGCCCGTCCGCAAGAGCGCGAAGGCCACCAGCTCGCCGTGACGTTCGGCCACGAGATAGGTGAGCGAGGCGTCCTGCAGTTCCCGCTCCTGAATTGCCGGCGAATATGCGGCATCGAGAAACGCGGCGAGGTCTTCCGCCGTGTTGTCGGCCGCGAAGGCATCGGTGAAGGTGCGCCGGCCGAGATCCGCGAGCGCCGCGGCATCGGAGAGGGTCGCCGGGCGGATCATGATGGGCGTAGTCGGGTTGGACATTGGACCGGAAATGTATCGACCGCAGGCGGCACACCGCGCTGACTGGCCGCGTTCCAGAACTGAAGGCATTCTCGTTCAGGCCTGGCCCGATTTCCAGCTGGAAATCCACGCCCGAACCGTTCGTGTCCTCCGCCCTGCTCGGGAATCCCCATGCGTCTCCTGTTCGGCCTCGCCCTGCTCGGCCTGACGTCGTATCAGCCCGCCACCGTGCGCATAACGGTCCGACTGCTCGACGTGCGACCACAGAAGGGTGGGGTGCTGCAGGTGGGGCTGCACCCAGCGCCAGGCACGGGATTTCCTGGCCCCTCCCCGTTCGCCAATCAGGAGGTCAGGCCAGCGGCTCCGGAGACGATACTCTCTTTTGATGCGGTGCCGGGGACGTACGCGATCGCGGCGTTCCACGATGCCAATTCGAACGGGAAGATCGACTCCAACTTCCTTGGCATTCCGAAAGAAGGGTACGGGGTGAGCAACGATCCGCGTCCGCGTTTCCGGGCGCCACGCTTCGCCGAGGCGAGCGTGGTGGTGCAAAGGGACACGACGCTGACGGTGCGCATGGCGTACTGATATTTCGCCAAGCGGGCTGGAGCGCTTAGTTTCCCGCGTGCCCTTACCAGCGGATACCGATGTCCACTCGCTCCTTCGATCTTGCCCTCGCGGCGCGCCGCAACGCCGGCCTCGCGCACGTCCTCAATGAGCTGGGGCCCTTTCTCGACATCTGCCGGCATGCGGTGCAGCGACAGGCGTTTCCCGCCGATGCGCTGGCCTGGTCGGCGTCGCGCGAGCCCGTCGCGCTGAGCGTCTTGCTCAAGGGAGAGGCGCTCTGGTCGGTGATGATCGTGGAAACGCCCTCGCCCTGGCTGGTCTCGATGGACGGACAGGCGATGCGCATGACGAAGAGCGAGGCGATGCAGAACCTGTCCCGGGTGCTCGCTGCGGCGGCCACCATGTGCGACGGTGTGCGATTCGAGTGGCGGAAGGACGGCACCATCGGCGGAAAGTTCGAACCGTAGGCGCGTCGGTTCGCTCGTGCGCCGAGGGGTGCATTGACGAGCCTGCTGCAGCGCATCGATTTCCGCGCGTTGTTACATGCGAAGTGTCGCCGGCAGATGGAGTTCGTGACATGTTAGGCTGATCGCGCCAGGCAATCCCTTGGTGCGGTGCGTTGACACTCACGAAAATGGACTCCCCTCCATGCGCCACATTCGCATGCACTCGCGCCAGTTGCTCACGCTCGTTGCGGCAGCGCTCTTCGCCACCCTGCCGGCGCAGCTGCGCGCCCAGTCCCAAGCCACCACCGGTGTCATTCGCGGCTTGGTGACCGATGATGCCAATGTGCCGGTGGCTGGTGCACAGGTCACGCTCCGCAACCAGGAAACGAACGTCACACGCGTGGTGCGCACGAGTGATCGGGGCATCTACGCCGCGCCGCTGCTTCCGCTTGGGCGGTATGAGGTGAGCGTTCGCGCGATCGGCTTTGCGGCGGTGTCGCGGGGAGACTTGGTCCTGCGTGTGGGCCAGGCGCTCGACCTGCCGTTCAGAGTGACGCGCCAGGCGGTGGCGCTGGCGGCCGTGAAGGTGTCGGATCGCGCTTCGACGACGGTTAGTACGACGCGGTCCGATGCCACCACTACGCTCTCCGAGGAGGTCGTGAAGGGGCTGCCGAACAATGGGCGGAATTTCCTCGCGCTCACCTTGCTCACGCCGAATGTGGCGACCACGCAAGGCCCTGACGGCGACGTGATCTCGATTGCAGGACAGCGTGGCACCTACAACAACGTCAGTGTCGATGGTGCCGACTTCAACAACCCATTTTTCGGGGAGCAACGCGGCGGCCAGCGACCTGCGTTCACCTTCAATCTCGACGCGGTTCAGGAACTGGTCGTCACCAACGCCGGAGCGAATGCGGAGTTCGGGCGCTCCGCGGGCGGCTTCGTGAACGTGATCACGAAGAGCGGCACAAATACCTTGAAGGGCACGGTGCACTACTTCGGGAAAAGCGGTGCCCTGTCGGGAAACCTGAAAGGCAATGGCGTCACGCTCAACCCTGATTTTTCGCAGAACCAGTTCGGGTTCACGCTCGGCGGACCGCTGGTGAAGGATCGGCTCTTCTTCTTCGCCGCCTACGACCAACAGGTGTATCGCGAGACGAAGCAGCAGACACGCCCGCAGACCGCCGCACTCGATTCGCTGACCACCTTTCTCAGCACGGCCTTCGGCGGCGCCCTGCGCAACGACTTCCGCCCCGTGGACCGGACCAACGATGGTCAGGTGTTCCTGCTCAAGCTCGACTATCGCGTCGACGCGACCAACAACTTCTCGCTCAAGTACAACTTCACCAACAGCAGGCAGGTGAACGGGACCTTCGACGTCGATTCGTGGGGCGCGAGCTCGAACGCGACCGAGAAGGACTTCTCGCACGCGATCAGTGGCCAGCTCACGTCGCAGCTCTCCAACAGCGTGGCGAACGAGTTTCGCTTCCAGGTCGCCCGCGAAGATCGCCCACGAGACTACGGCGGTCCGAACATCCCGGGCAGCACGCGACAGGGGTTTCCGGACACGGGAATGGATTTCGCCAATGGCTTCCGCATCGGGCGTCCGTTCTTCATTCCGGTGGAGTACTACGACACGCGCCTGCAACTGCTGAATAACGTCACCTTCGCGACCGGGAATCATCTCTTCAAGGTCGGCGCGGAAGTGAACTCGGTGAAGTCGTCGCAGACCTTCATCGGCTTCGCCAATGGGCGATTCATCTTCAGCAGCGTCACTGGGTTCATCAACTACGTGAACCAGGGGCGCAATTATGTGGAATGCTCGAACGGTACCACCAACGTGACCGGCGCCTGCCCGAGCGGATCGAGCATCACCGGCCCGGTGCAGCTATACCTCCAGCAGGCGGGCGTCGGCGGGCGCACGGTGGAGCAGAGCGGCACCCAGACACTCGCCCAGACCGACCTCGGTGTCTTCATTCAGGACACCTGGACGCCCACGCCGCGCCTGACGTTGAACTACGGACTGCGATGGGAAGCACAGCAGCAGCCCGACCCGATCACCGACCCCGCCACGGTGTTCTACGCTCCGCTGATCGGTCAGTCGGTCGCAGGCCAGCGCTTTCCGTCCAACGGCCTGATCCCGAGCGACTACAAGATGTTTCAGCCGCGCTTCGGGCTCGCCTGGGATGTGAATGGCGATGGCAAGTCCGTGCTGCGCGCCAGCGCAGGGCGATACGTGGCGCGAATTGCCGCGCTCAATCTCGCCAGCGTGAGGAACAACAACGGTTCGGTCGGCCAGACGATCTTCCGTAACAGCGCGCTGACCGGGGTGCTTGGTGCACCGCCGGCGTACGACCAACTGCTGCCAGCGCCAACGGGTACGCCGTTCAAGCCGGATATCTTCGTCATCGATCAGGACTTCCAGAACCCGCGGACCACCAGCGTCACCGCGGCCTACGAACGAGAGATCGCCACCGGGATCTCTGCCTCGGTCAGCTATGTGTACGCCAAGGCGGATCACCTCACGCGATTCGTCAATCGCAACGACCCGGTGTTCGGCAACGGCACCGATGGGCCGTTCACGAATGCGCTCCCCAACGGCAATGGCATCGGGACGCTGACGACCGTGGAAAGCACCGCGCGCAGCCAATACAATGGCGTCACCTTCGGCGTCGCGCGCCGAAATGCCAGCAACTACAACTTCGAGGTCAATTACACGCTGGCGTTCGACAAGTCGGATGATGACAACGAGCGTGACCCCTTCACCTTCCGCTACGTGAAGGCGAACCGCCTCGATCGCGAGTGGGGCTACAGTGACCGTGACCAACGGCACCGATTCAATGCATTCCTGCTCAACCGGCTGCCGGGCAAGCTGCTGCTGAACAACCGCTTCACATTCACCTCGGCGCAGCCAGTGTCCGAGAAGTGCGGTGCGAACAATGCTGGCACGGGCCAGCGGATCAGCAGCGCGGCCGATCGACTCTGCCCGAATGGCACCATCCTCGATCGGAACACCCTCCGTCGCGACAACGCGTACGCGAGTTGGGACCTGCGCCTGGCGCGCCCATTCCGGGTTCGGGACGGCCAGGCAATCGAGGCGACGCTGGAAGTCTTCAACGTCCTGGGCCGGAACAACTTCAAGGATCCGTCGTTCGGGGGCCTGCTGTTCAACTTCGACGGCACGGTGCGCAGTGGCCTCGGCGATCCGCGCCAGGTTCAGGCGGGCGTTCGCTATCAGTTTTAGCCGAGCTCGGCAGACAGGTCGTTGGGGGCGCGCCAGCGACCTGGCTGTTGTAGGCTCCTCGTCCGAGAAAATCCTCCGAATTCACCGTGAAACTGGCGTGAATCGGGTGCGAATTCGCCCCTTGCCCCGGTTCACGGCGCGCGTGAGGCGTCCGTGAGCCCGCTGGAGGAGCGTACCGCCGCGACCGTGCGCACAACTGCAGCATCAACCCGGGCGGGGCGCCTTTCCACGCGCACGGAAGCGCACGTCGCTGCGCGTGACCGAGATGCGTCGCGTTCGTCTCACGCACGCTCCTCCCGCGCCCAATCCGCGCTTCATGTCGATCGTACACATTGATCCGCCGTCACCTCAGTGACGAATCCAGACCGTTGTCGACGTCAGGCCGATGTCGAATGAATGTGGCGCCGTGTGCAATGCGCGCATGCACACACGAATTGCACTCGATCGTCGCCACACGGCCTGAAAGCGACGCGCATTGACGAATCCGCTTTTCTAGCGAGTATTCGACATCGTATGCTACTGGACTGAAAAACCGAGACGCTTGCTCTGGTGACCTTCGGGCCCGATGGTCCTGTGTTCGCCGATGGACACCGTCCGGAAAATGTCTGCGTCCGGCCGTCCATACAGGAGTTGTGTTCGTCATCGGCCATCGCGCCCGATACGACACCTGTCTCGCCCGGCCACCAGGGTCAGACCCCGGTGCGATCGTTTGCATGGCGGCCGGCCTCCCGGCCACACGTACCTCCACCTCTCGCAGACACCACGTGCTCTTCAGCAAGACGCAAGAATACGCGCTGCAGGCGCTGATCCACCTCGCGCTGACCCCCAGCGTGTTCCGGCTCAACCGTGATGTCGCCACGCACCTCGAGGTGCCCGGGCCGTATCTGGCGAAGGTGCTGAAGCGATTCGCGCAGCTGGGCTACCTCGATAGCGCCAAGGGCCGTGGGGGCGGGTATCGCATCCGGAAGCGCGCCCTTGATGCACCGGTGCGTGAGATCGTGACGGTGGCCGATGGCAACGATCCGTTCACGGGATGCCTGCTTGGCCTCAGCAAGTGCACCGACCACGCGGCCTGCCCGATTCACGAGCGGTGGATGCCCTTGCGCGAGAAGGTCGCATTCCTGCTCGAGCACCAGACGGTCGCGGACATGGCGTCCAAGGCGCGCAACGGGCGGACTCGACTGGCGCCGGCAAAGAAGGTCGCCACCAAGCCCGCGACCAAGACGGTCAAGCGCTGATTCGCACCATGTCGCCGGTGATGCGCGGCGTCGGGCGTATCGTCCCGTCGCTGTGCATCGGGCGCGGCCGGACGATGCCGAGTGCCTCGATCAACCACGGCCGGACTTCTTCCGCGAGCATTGGCTTGGCGTAGAGATATCCCTGGCCAAGTTCGCACCCGAGCTCGCGCAGGATCGCGCGTTGCGCCTCGTCCTCGATCCCTTCGGCCACGGTGCGAAGGCGCAGTGAGGCACCCAGCGCGATGATTGTCCGTGCCAGCGCCGCATCCGTGCCGGTCGAGCGACCGAGTCCCTCCACGAAGCTGCGATCGATCTTCAGCACATCGACTGGGAACTGCTGGATGTAACTCAGCGAACTGTAGCCGGTGCCGAAGTCATCGATCGCCAGTGAGACGCCGAGTTCCTTGAGCTGGAAGAGTCGCTCGCGCATCGTCTCCGAGTTGTGCACGAGCGCGGTCTCCGTGATCTCGAGCGTCAGGCGCGCCGGATCGAGTCCGCTGAATTGCAACGCCTCGCGGACGTGGGCCACCACCGACGTTTCCTCGAGCTGGCGCCCGGAGAGATTGACGGTGATGCCGATCGGGTGTCGAAGCCCTGGTGTCTCGTTCCAGATCGTGGCTTCGTGACAGGCTTGCCGGAGCAGGCTGGATCCCAGCGCGACGATCATGCCGGTTTCTTCCGCCAGTGGCACGAAGGTGCTTGGCGGAACGGAGCCGAATTCCGGGTGCGTCCAGCGCGCGAGGGCCTCGAAACCGCACGGCTTGCTGTCCTCGAGCCAGACGATGGGCTGGAAGCAGAGCGTGATCTCGTTGTTCTCGATCGCTGTCCGCAGGTCGGTCTGCAATCGCAGTCGCTCCACGGCCTTGTCGTGCATCCCGGGCTCGAACAACGAATGGCGTCCCTTGCCGCGTTGCTTGGCGTTGTACATCGCCACGTCGGCATTGCGCAGGATATCGTCCGCCGTTTCATCGCCTGCATCGCGAACGATGCCGATGCTGGTGCTGACGGTCACTTCCGCGCCGTCGAGCTGCACGGGGGTCTGCATCGAGTGCAGGATGCGTTCCGCCACGCGCACGCAGTCGCTGGCCGCCCGCACGTTGTCGATCAGGATCGCAAACTCGTCGCCGCCGAGCCGCGCCACGGTGTCACAGCCACGCGTCGCGTTGAGCAGGCGCCGTCCGACTTCGAACAGCAGCAGGTCGCCAGCTGCGTGGCCCATCGAATCGTTGATGGTCTTGAAGTTGTCGAGATCGAGAAACAGCACCGCGACCGTGCCAGGCGTCGCGTCGCGCTGCGTCAGGGCGCGATCCACGCGCTCGCGGAAGAGCGCACGATTGGCGAGGTTGGTGAGTGGGTCGTGATACGCCTGCCAGGTCAGCTGCGCCTCGAGTGCCCGGCGCTCCGTGATGTCCTGCAACATCGCGATCAGGCCAGCGGATCCGGTCGGGTTGTCGACGCGCGAGATCGTGAGCATGGTCCACAACACGCGGCCGTCGTTGCGCACGAACCGTTGCTCGATCGTCACGTTGTCGCGCTGATGCCCCTTCAATTCGGAGATCATCGAGGCGGTGCCTTCGAGGTCCTCCGGCGGAGAGAATGCATTCCATCGACGTCCGATGAGGCTCACGCCATCGTACCCGAGCAGCCGCTCCACCGCCGGATTCACCTCGACGAAGAAGCCGTCGAGATCGAGCAGTGCGATGGCGATGGCGGCCTGGTTGAACACCGCGCGCAACCGCGCTTCACTGCTGCGCACTGTGTCAGCCGCGAGGCGGTCATCGGTGACATCCCTGAAGATCGCGAGCAGGTCCGTCGTGCGATGCCCAGGGGACATCGGCGCCAGCGTGCATGACAGCCACCGGATGCCATGATAGGCCTTCGCGCGCAGCATCATCGTCTGCTGCTCGCCGCCGATGGCGCGGGTCACGCGACTGCGGAAGAATGCCACATCCTCGTCCACCAACAGGCGGCCGATTCCGTCGCGCAGCATCTCCTTGCGTTCGCACTGCGAGAGGGCGAGCGTCGCACGATTCACGTGCGTGATGCGGCCCTCCGCCGTCAGGACGATGAACAGGTCGGACGCCGTATCCATCAGCGCTCGATACCGAGTCGCGCGATGGCGGAGCAGGATCGTGAGGTTGTACTGGGTCCACCCCAGCCCATACATCTCGATCGACACCAGGATCGAGCCGGCGATCGCCGCCGACCAGGCGCCACGCATCGTGGGAGCGTTGAGGAATGCGCTGCTGGGCAGGTGCCCAGCGACCTGCAAGCCGGCGAAAAGCAGTGACGAGACGCCGCAGACCAGCCCGACCAACAGGACCCGATTCCGAGGCAGTAGCGATGCAGCCGCCACCGTCACGATCGCGAACATCACCGAACCGCACCACCAGATACCGCCAGTGAATGCGACAAGGGCCGCGACCATCGTGCCGTCGAGGCAGAGCGAGCCGAAGACGAGTCGCTCGACACGTGCCGCGTCATGGCGTGCGGCAAGCAGGCGGTCCTGGACCCCCGACGCCACCAGCCACGCCAGCGTCAGGAGCGCGGCATACCAGGACAGGCCAAGGCCGGCCAGCGTGGCGGTCACACACAGCAGCAGGATGACGACGACGCAGGCAATCCGCACACGACTGAGCGTGAGGACTGAGCCGCGGTCGAGTCGCGGGGCGTGGGGAGAGTGCAGCATCTCCCTTGGGGTATCGACCGCTTCCCGGGGTGTTTGAAGGACCCACGCAAGGAATGTCGATGCCCCTCGCCGTCACCAGATGGGGGCAGCCCCCATCATCGCATCAGAACTCCCGACGCTTCATCTCCTTGAAGATCTCTTCCGCGTCGGCCCCAGGGCCGTCTTCGCCGCCCGGCTTCTTGGTCGCTTCTAACGTGGCGTCGAACGATGGACGTGGCTTTGCGGCCTTCGCGGCGGCCTGCGCCTGCGTCTTCTTGAGCAGCTTCTGGAGCTGGTTGTCCTTCACTGTTCCTGCCTCCGGTGGGGTTCGTACACAAATCTGCACGCCAGATCGGGCAATCTGTCAATGTGCGCCGCTGTCGGTGCCGTATCAGCGCCCTGCCGTGGTGACTATCCTGCACGCATGACGCCACTCCACCTACCTACGTCAGGGCGACAGGTCGCGTTGTTGGCGGCTGTCGCCATCGTCGGATTTTCCGGCTGCGCCGGACCTGGCGCCGATGCGCCGCGGAAGGATTCGGCCGCCGCCCCGACCGTCGAGCGGCCGGCCCCGGTTCCCGTGATGCCGCTGGAACTGACCGCGCTGCCCGCCCGCCCGAACGTCAGTGTGAGCCGCATCGTCGTGCGACGCGACACGACCAGTTTCGGCGTCGGCCCAGCCGTGGTGACGCTCACGTCCGGCGATACGATCGTCGTCAGCGACAGCGCGTACCGTGTCTGGAAACTCGGCGGCGGCCTGGTGGCGGTCTCGGGGCTGGACGGTGCCGGCGGCTTCGAGAATGAAGGGCAATCGCTGACGGTCATCGATCTTGCCACGGGCGCGCGCCGACGGGTGGTCGCGGACTACTTCCCGATCGTTCGGGTGGAGCTGCTGGAGGTGGCTGGCCGCCGCGCGTTGCTGGTGCACATGCGCGATGGGGGACAGGGCAGCCTGCACGTCACGGTGGTCGATCCCGCCCGCGGGCAGGTCTTCCGCGCGCTGCACGCACTCGGCCGGATCGAGGGCGGGAAGATTCTCGTCGCGGGGTTCGGTGATGGCGAGACGCCAGTTGAGTTCGGAGACAAGCGGACGCCACTTCGCGTCGACACCTTGTCGCTGGCGGCAGTCGACACGATGTCACTCAAGGTCGTCCCGCGCGGTCCGTCGTGAGTCGACGGCCCACGCCGACGGTGAGTCAGCCTCAGCTCGCTGACGCGGCTGCGGCCGCGAGATGTGCTCGCATGTACTCCGGCGCCGTACGAAGCAGGTCCGGTCCCCAGTGGTGCAGGTCGACGCGGGGCCAGCTCAGCACCCAGCCGGCGTAGTCGAAGCGACGAAAGGCCAGCATCACGTGCAGGTCACGCCGCGCCCCACCAGGCAGCGGCCGCACACTGTCGTAGCCCTCGAGGATTGCGACGAGAAAGGCTCGGCTGCCGGGCTGAAATTCGACCTTGCCCCACAGGCAGGCGATGTCGAGCATGAAGCGCCCGGTGGCGAAGTCCTCGAAGTCGACCAGGCCGACGCGGCCACGGGTCCAGCGCAGATTCTGCCAGTGCGCATCCGTGTGAATCAGGCCGACGTCGGTCGGTCCGGCTGGGAGCGCATCCCACGCCTGCATCAGCGCACTGTGTGCGCCGCGCAATGCCTCGGCGAGCGCAGTCGACACGGCTGGCGGCTCTGCGCCGGCGCGAATCAGGTCGCGCAGTGTCGTGGCCAGCTCGAACAGTCGCGGCACACCCCACGTGGGCCGTGCCGCGGCAATCGCTTCGGGGGCATCGCGATTGGCCAGGTGGAGGTGAGCAAGCAACGCACCTGCGCGCACGAAGTCGTTCGCGCGAAGCCCGCGGTTGAGGTGCCGTCCCGCGACCCAGCTGCAGGCAATCGCGCGCCATGGTTGATCGGTGCCATCGGACAGTCGCGGTGAGACCATCGCACCGCCACCCCAGCGCATCGGCACCGGGACTGCGAGAGCGTGGCGGGAGGCGAGATATGTGAGCCACGCTGTCTCCGACTCGAGCCGTGACGCCGTGTCCGCGACTTCCTGCACTAACCGCAACTGCGTGTGCGTTCCGTCGCTCGCCCGGTGCGCGAGGCAGACCTTGCCGAAACGTGTGCTGAGCACGCGCACCGAGCCCCGCGGCAGGCCGAAGCCGCGGCGCACCTGACGCAGGATGATGGTCGGGATCAACGCGATTGCGGCCGGAGCGAGGCGGGGCGCCGAGGGCACTCGAACAGGGGAGATGACATATCAGCGGATTTTCGGTCTCAAGTGTACGTGGAGAGGTCCCGCAGGATGGGCGATTGCCGAGTCTGGCGCCACCCGCCAACCCGGCCAACTGGCTGGTCGCCCACCACTTCGGATTCACTTACCATTCAAGGATGCGGAGACTTCCTCCGCTGCTCAGTCATCGATATGCGAAATCCAACAGATATCGTCGCACCTGCCGAGCGGTCTGCGTCTGCGCAGGCCGCGCGCGAGCCGTGGCTCGAACTCTCCGTCGTGGTGCCGGTACACAACGAGAGCGAGAACATCGAGCCGCTCATCACCGAGATCGTGGCTGCGCTCTCGGGTGTCGTGTCGTATGAGATCATCTATGTCGATGATGGCAGCAGTGACGGCACCGGTGATGCGCTGCGACTGATGCAGCCACAGGTCACCGCGTTGCGCGTGTTGCGCCACGACCGCAGCGCGGGGCAGAGCACCGCGATTCGCACTGGTGTGCTTGCAGCGCGAGGCCGATGGATCGCCACCCTCGACGGCGACGGGCAGAACGATCCCGCCGACATTCCTGCGCTGCTGACACGCGCCTGCTCGCTGGCGGCGCAGCGGGGCGATGACTGCGTCCTGATCGCCGGCTGGCGAACGAAGCGGCGCGATACCGGCTTCACGCGCTGGCAGTCGCGGATTGCCAATGGTGTGCGCTCACGGCTGTTGCGCGATGGCACGCCGGATACCGGGTGTGGACTGAAGGTCTATTCGCGCGCGACCTTCGTCGCACTGCCGTACTTCGACCACATGCACCGGTTCATGCCGGCACTGGTGCGGCGAGAAGGGGGAACGATCGAGTCGGTGCCGGTCAACCATCGCCCGCGCACACGGGGGCAGTCGCACTACGGCTTGATGAATCGCCTCTGGACTGGTCTCGTCGATATGGCAGGCGTGGTGTGGCTTGCACGGCGGGCGAAGGTGCCGATCGTCAGTGAGCACCCGGAACGGAAGCGCACCGGGGGCGGCTGATGGAGAGCTCGAACCTGTGGCTCGGCATCGGTTTTCTTGGGCAATCGCTGTTCTCGGCGCGATTCATCATCCAGTGGCTTGTGAGCGAGAAACGTCGGAAGAGTGTGACGCCGGTTGCGTTCTGGTACTTCTCGCTGGGCGGCGGTGTTATCCTGCTCGCCTATGCGATACATCGACAGGACAAGGTCTTCATGGTAGGCCAGGCCGCCGGCCTGCTGGTGTACGTGCGCAACCTGATGCTGATCATGCGCCCGCGTCGCGACGGACAGGGCGACGCGATGCCGACTCCGTCCGCGGACAACACCGAACGTTGAGCCGCACGTGACCGTGTACGAGTCGCAGGCGCCCCGTGGTGGCGGGGTGACCGTGGCGTCGCTCCTGATTGCACTCATCACCGTCGTCGGGCTGTACACGCGTCCCTTGCTGGCGATCGACGAGACACGCTACGCGGCGGTCGCACTCGAGATGATGCAGCGCGGCGACTGGTTGGTACCGCACCTCAACGGCGCGACGTACAGCCACAAGCCGCCACTGCTGTTCTGGCTCGTGATGCTGGGCTGGAAGGTGTTCGGTGTCAGCGCAGTCTGGGCGCGATTGGTGGCGCCATTGGCCGGTGTCGTGGCGCTGGTGTTGACCGCGTCACTGGCACGGTTGCTGTGGCCGCACGATGCACGTACGCGCGGCTGGGCCCCCGTGATCACGGTCGGCGCACTGCTCTGGGCATCATTCGGCTCGTTGTTCATGTTCGACACGCTGCTGGCCTGCAGTTCGCTGTTGGCGTTGCTCGGCATCGTGCGCGCCGTGGAGCGGGGACAGCGCCGCGGAATCTTTCTGCTTGCGGCCGGCATCACGCTTGGTGTGTTGTCGAAGGGGCCCGTGATCTTCATCCACGTGCTGCCGGTGGCACTGGCTGCGCCATGGTGGGCGACGCCGCGCGCCGACCGCCGATGGGGCACCTGGTACGCCTCGCTGCTCGGTGCGGTGCTGCTCGGCGCGGCTGGGGCACTGCTGTGGGCGATTCCTGCCGGCATCTCCGGTGGGCCAGCCTATCAGCACGCGATCTTCCTTGGCCAGACGACCGGTCGCATGACACAGAGCTTCGCGCACCGTCGTGGCCTGCTCTGGTACGTGCCGTTGTTGCCGGCGCTGCTCTTCCCCTGGTTCATGTGGCCGGAGTCGTGGCGTGCCCTTGGTGCGTTGCGACTCGCGCCGCGTGATGCGGGCGTGCGTTTCTGTCTCGTCTGGGCGGCGTCAGGCTTCGTTGCCTTTTCACTCGTCAGCGGCAAGCAGTTGCACTATCTGTTGCCGCTGGTCCCTGCGATCGCACTGTTGCTCTCGCGTGGCTTGAGTCTGCGTGAAGCCGCGCCGCTTGGTCGGCCGTGGGTCGTTGCCGCAGGGATCGTGGTGCTGTGCGGTGTGATCATCGCGGCTGCCACGACCAATCTGGCGGCAAAGGCGATCTGGTGGCCGCACGGACCGATCGTCTGGGGATGGGTGCTGGTGCCGATCGGCGCGGCCGTGATGCTGGTGGCATGGCAACGCGGACGCATCACGCGCAACGCGGCGGTGCACGCGATTGCCGTGAGCGTCACGGTGCTGCTCGTTGGCCTGCAACTGGCCGCCGCGCGTGCCGGCACCGTGCCGTACGACACCGCGCCGATGGCGGCCGCCGTGAAGGCAGCGCTGGCCGCTGGGCACCCGGTGGCGATGGTGGGGGCCTACAACGGTGAGTATCACTTCGAAGGCCAGCTGCGCGACGTCCGCATCGAACCGATTGCCAAGCAGGATGCGCCCGCGTGGCTGCAGTCGCATGCGAATGGATTGCTGCTGCGCTACGATCGCGGCCGCGACAAGCCGGTCATCGGCGGTGTCGTGGCACAACACCCGTTCCGCAACGGGTGGGCCACACTTTCCTCCGCCTTACCAACCGCTCGCACGTCGTCCGACTCCTCAACCAGCGAGTGATCGCTGGCGCTGGGTCGACGCGCTGATCGAGGTCACGGCTCGCTCGAATGCGGCCTCGATCACTGCCCGCATCTGCTCACGTTCGAGCAGAAATGCGTCATGCCCGTGAATGGAAGTCATGAGTGCGAAACCGGCGCCCACGGCCAACGCCCATCGCTCCACGATCTCGGCGCTGTAGAGCGCATCGCCGGCGATGCCGACCGCTGTCAGACGGTCGGCGTGGGCGGCGAGTGCCTCGCGCCAGCCGCCGCGATTGCGGCCGACATCGTGTGTATCCATCGCGCGCACGCGCCGCTCGTACTCCAGCGGATCGAACCGGTCCACCAGCTTGCGGCCATGATGCGCCAGATACCCAGCCATGGTGCGACCATCGTTCGCCTCCGCGTCAACGCCGAAGCGTGATTCGAACTCGCGCTCGGTGCGATACGTCATCATGCCGACCGCGCGAGCGATGAGCATGCCGCGCTCGTCGCCGGCAACTTCCATCGCCTGAATCTGGATCGCGTTCCAGCCGGCGGCCCAGGCGGTCTGGGTCGCGGGCGCCGCAATCACCAGCGCGTGGGTCGGCGCACCACTTTCCACACCAACTTCCAGTGCCAGCATTCCACCGAGGGATCCGCCGGTGACGAAGGTCGCCTTTGGCAAGCCAAGCGCGCGCGCCAAGGCAACGATGCCGCGCGCCAGATCCCGAATGCTCGGCGGACGGCTGCGGTGCAGGGGGCGCAGCGTCGCTCTCGCTGAAGCCATGCGGATAGAGCGTGGTGTATCGCTCTCGGGCGAGGGCCGGTCCAACATCGGCCCACCAGTCCTGCAGGATCTGCGGTGTGCCGGTGAGCGACGGGCAGATGATCACCAGGCCTTCGCTGATGCCCTCTGGCTGGCGCAGCGCATACGTGAAGGCGGCTTGCTCGACCACGGTGCCGTCTTCGAAGACGAAGCGACCGATCGGCTGATGCGCGAGGTACGACTCTGCTGCTGATACGGGCATGAACACAGCGCGCCTGTGCGATCGAAAGCCGCCAGGCGCGTCCATTTTAGCGAGTTGTTTAGCGTGGCTGCAATCAGGCGGCAAATCACCACGTCGACGGTTGTGAACGGAGGGTACGAACCCCGAGGCAGGGAGTCAAGACCAGCGGCGCCGATGTAAACCGGCCAAAGTCAGCCGCACCGCCACTCACACCACGCGTCTCGTCAGGATGCCGCGCCTGCGACCGCGCTATTTCCGCGTGCCGCGCACCCGCGGCCGACGGGAGCGTGTCTTGGCCGGCTTGCGGGCTGGCTTCGGTGGCAGGTCACGCACGAACAGAAACTTCTTGCCGATCGACAACTCCGACCGGGAAATCGCGCGGTAGCGCCAGATCTTCTCGGGATATTCGTCGATCGAACGCTGCAGGAAGCCGGCACCAAGAAACAGCGTGTCCGCCAACGACACGGCAAAGAGCTGCGGATACCCGCGGCGGTTGGCAAGATCGACGGCGGCGGCGATCAGGTGCCGGCCAAGACCCTTGCCCTGCGCCGCTGGTGCCACCGCCAGCGAGACAAGCTCACAGAGGGAGGGCGAGTACTCGTCCAGCGCCACCTGGCCCCACAGCGAGCCGTCAGGGCCGCGCACGATGCGGTAGTCGCTGAGATGGTTGGCCACGAACTCCTCGGTTCGCGGCAGCGTCAGCCCATCGGCCGAGAACTGATTGTTGAGGGCCACGATCGCCTTGACGTCCTGCTCGGTGGCCGAGACCGCCTTGGGCAGGGGGATGCGCTCACGCGCGGTCGGTTTCGGCGTGTGTGGGGGCAGCGGTGTGGTCATGCGTCGCTCGAGGCGAGAGTGTGCATGGCGTCGCCGGTCAGACGGAATGTCGTCCACTCCGTCATGCCGCGGGCGCCGAGTGATTCGTAAAAGCCGATGGACGGCGTGTTCCAGTCGAGCACGGCCCATTCGACGCGACCACAGTTGCGCTCGACCGCCAGCCGCGCGAGGTGTGCCAGCAGCGATCGGCCGATGCCGTGACCGCGAAACTCTGGACGCACGAAGAGGTCCTCGAGCCAGATGCCAGGCTGCGCGAGGAACGTGGAGTAGTTGCTGCAGAACAGGGCAAATCCAGCCACCACGCCATCACTTTCCGCGATGATCACCTCGGCCTTCGGCGCCGCGCCGAAGAGTGTCGCGCGCAGCAACTCCTCCGTGGCCACACAGGCGTCACGAAGGCGCTCGTAGTCGGCCAGCGCCTCGATGAGGGCGAGGATGTCGGGAACGTCTGTTTCGGTGGCGGTGCGGAGCACCACGGAGGCGTTGGGCATACGGAAAGATGAGGGGTGGCCGGTGAGAAACAGAAATTCCTGGCCCACCCGGCGCAATATGGCGTGCTCAAGTAATCGCATGATTCGCCGACATTGGCTTCCATGGCCACCACGATTGGGCAGGAGGTCCACGTTTCCGAACGTGGGCATGAACACGCCGTGCCGCTCGACAGCGGGGCGAAGCTTTCACGCGCCCTGCTCAGCTATCTCGTGGTCCTGATCGCGGCCATGCTCCTGCTGCCATTCGAGTTCGCGGTCCCGGAGAAATTTGCCTTCGACCTCGGCCTGAAACCGCTGGGGACGATCGCCACGATGGCCATGTTCGTGCCATACGGCTTTCTCACGCGGCGCGCGCGGACCGGTGCGCGAGGCCAGCACCTGATCTCGATCGCCTTGTCGGCCGCGATGCTGGCCCTGGCCCTGGAGACGGCGCAGCTGTTCGAGGCATCACACTCGCCCTCGCCATGGGACCTGCTTGGCGCGATCGCCGGCGCGACCGTCGGCGCGAACCTTTGTGAACGTGCGCACGTCGATGCCAACGGCACGGCCAACACGCTCAATGCCATGCTGTTGCAGTTGCCGCTGATGGGACTCGT
The DNA here is from genome assembly GCA_963740355.1 of uncultured Gemmatimonadaceae bacterium. Lineage (GTDB taxonomy): Bacteria > Gemmatimonadota > Gemmatimonadetes > Gemmatimonadales > Gemmatimonadaceae > JACMLX01. The sequence goes on along the minus strand of CAVUDW010000003.1, from coordinate 187,864 downwards.
CTACCTGATGATCCCGTTGATGTGGGCCAGTGGCGCCGCCGCGCAGGACGATCCCGCGCGACTTGGCCTCACGCTCTGCATTGGCCTGATGGGCGCCTCGATCATCGGCTCGATCGCCCGCGCGATTCGTGCCCATACGCCAGATCGTGATTGGTGGATCGTGCCGACCGTCGCCGCAACCTGGATCTCGATCGGGATGTTGCCGTCCGTCTTCATCGACTGGCGCATTGCACTGGGCTCGATCGTCGCCGTCACGGCATACGCATCGTGGCGTGGGCGTTGGACCGCACCGATGTTCGTCGAGCGACGCTTCGAGGTACCGTCGCTGTTCGCGGCATCCCCGTTCATAGTCTGCTACTTCGTCGGCGCCGGCGTGTGGCCTGGGCACAGCTTCCGCAGCTTTCCACTGGTGCACATCGGCATGCCATCGTCCGAAGCCGGATATGCGCTGTCATTGCCGTTGCTGGAGGCCGGGATCGCGGCCACGGTACTGGGCTACATCATCGCCGAGTTCAATGGCCGCGCCGAGACAACGTTCCGCGCGGGGAGCTCACGTGTCTTGTTCTGGGTCTGCCTGACGCTGATCGCCAGCGAGACCTCACGCAGCTTCTTCGGTTATGAAGGGGCGTCGCTGGTGCGGGCGGTGTTGTCCGTCGGCGCGGCGATGTACGGCGCGGGACTCTATCATCTGCAGCGCGCACATGTGAAGGTCGTGGCGCACCGCCTGCACCACGCGCGCTGACAGCTGCAGCGGCGCGTCGGTTCGACGCCCGATCGGGCGAAAGATCACCTGGCCGAATACACGAACGATTGACCGACGGCGTCGCGATGGACGCCGACTGTCATGTCAGCGCAGCTTGCGCGCGATGATCAACATGGCGCAGGCACCACAGATCATCATGGCCGGAATCCGCAGCGGCGGTATGACGACGATCACGATCACGCCCGCCGCGAGAATCAGGGTGTCCCACGACGGGAGCTCGGCGCGCACCGGCGGCAATGGCGCAGGGCCGGTGATGATGCCCGCGTAGTTCCCGGAACGACTGCTCGCTGATGATGCCTGCGTCGCGGTGCGTGCGCTCTGGGTCGGTGACTCGAGCAGCGTGAGCCCATATCGCACGGCATGCTCGAGCACCGACGGGGGAATGGGCAATGCCGATGGCGGCGTTGCGGTCGGTTGGTCGCTGACGACCGGAATCGATGACGGCGTGAGCCGCGCGATCGCGCGCTGCATCACCGGCGTCGGTGTGCGCGCCGATCCCTCGCCCAGGCGCATCAGCGTCGCGAGCCACTGCGACGCGGGAAAGGCTGGCTCCATCGCTTCCACATGGGCCAGCATCGCGGCCGCGCCGTCCGCCATCGATCCACGCTCAGCGAGCGCCGCACGTTGCAACCAGAGCAGCGGCTCCGCCGGATGGAGCGCGAGGGCATGATCGTTCGCCAGCCGCGCCGCGTCGGGCTGGCCGCGAAACGCCGTATGGACGCCGAGCAGATACAGCAGCGCGGCAGAGCGGGGCAGTCGTTCGATCGCATCGCGCATCACCTGCTCGGCATCGCCGAGTCGACCCAGCACCTGGAGCGCCGCGGTCCGCAGGTACCATGGCGAGTCGGATGCCAGCTGGTTGGACCAGACCGCGTCCAGCTCCGTCAGCACCTGATCGACGCGCCCGTGCTGCAGTGCGCGCGTCGCCGATTCGAGCGCGAGCGCGAGCTTGGTGGTTTCCGGCAGGACGTTGCCGGTATCGAGACGTCCCGCCAGGGAGATCGGCGGGTCCTGCCGCGCGCTCCCGCCAGGCGGGGCACTCGGTGCGCCCAGCGGCACACCGGCCAGTTCGTCGTCACCGATGAGCGGTGGTACGCCGGTGCTGATCGGCGCAGTCAGCACCGGCACGCGGAACGGCGGCATACCGGCCCCCGTCCCCTGCAGGGGCGGAATGTTCATCGGCGTGGCACAGTGGGAAACGGGCGGTCCATCCGGGAAAGGATCGGCTGTTTACCGCCGAATGTTCACTCTGCCGAGCTGGACCGTGAGCGGCGCAGTGCTACCAGCGCCGCACGTTGCCTCGCCAGTCCCGGTACTCCGGCTCCGACCCTGACTGACAATTGTCGAGCACGCCAATCAGGCCGCGGGCGACGTCGTCGACGTCGGCGTGGAAGCCTGGGCCAGCCATGTCGAGTTTGTAGCGGCCCGCGTTTCCGACGACGGTCGCGATTCCGGCGCGGTGCAGGTCCAGCGCTGCGGTGCGCACGAGCATCAGCTGGGCGGCGTAGGCAACGCTCAGCGCGTAGCCGCCGCCGCGGATCTTCTCCTCGATCGATCCGAGCCAGCTGGCCTGGATGAGCACGCGTTGCGGTCGCACGATCGAGATCAACTGAATCGCCGCCAGCGTCGGCGCGAGCAGGGCACGCAACTCGGCCAGTGCGGCGTCCATCGTCAGCGCCCGGATATCCGCGACAGGATCGTCTGCTTCGTCTGTCTGCGCTGGCGGGATCGGCAATTCTGCCACGATCGCGCGTTCGACTGCAGGTATCGCCGGCCACTTGCCGGCCTGCCATGCGATTGAGGTGAGCTGCGCGGGAAATTCTTCACGCAGGTCGTGCAAGGCAGGTGGAATGCGATGCGGCGCCTGCACTGCCGCGACGACGGATGCGCCACCAGACAGCACCTGGCGAATGCACGCCAGCCCGAGTGGGCCGTTCGCACCAAGGACCAGCGTATTCATGGATTTCCCTCGCGAACGGCCAGGTGAAGCGCGATGCCGCCGAACAGCATGCGTGGTGTTTCGATCACCCGGAAGCCGTTGCGTTGTAGCAGTGCGGTGAACTCTTCGGCGGTCACGAAGGCCGCGATCGATCGTGCGATGTAGCCGTAAATTGCTGGCGTGCGATGCCACCACCAGCCCACGACGTTGCCTGCGGTGCGCAGGTACCAGAGGAACAGCGCACGCCAGAGGCGATTGTGTGGGATGAAGAAGTCGAGTGATCCAAGCGTCCCCCCTGGCTTGATGACACGAGCGCATTCACGCACCGCCGCTTCCAGGTTCGGCACATTGCGAAAGCCATAACCCGCGGTGAGCACGTCGACGCTCGCCGACTCGGCGGGCAGGGCCGCGAACTCGCCGAGGTGGAACCGCACACGCGTCGCGTCAGCAGCGGGAATGCGGGTGCTCGCAATCGTGAGCATTTCAGCTGACGGGTCGACCCCTGTCATCTGCAGCGATGGCAAGCGACTCGCCAGGGCAAACCCGATGTCCCCTGTGCCGCATGCGACATCGAGTGCGCGGGTGGCGGCGGCGCTTCGCGCGACCACGGCGTCCACCAGGTCCGCCTTCCACGTGGCGTCCATCCCGAACGAGAAGAGTCGCGTGAAGGCATCGTAGCGTGGCGCGATGACGTCGAACATCGGCGTCACGACACCCTGCTTGCGGGTCGCGTCGGCCATCGCCGCGTCCAGGTCCTGCGCGCGAAAGCGGGCGAGCGGGTCAGCCCGCGCGTCGTTTTCGTGTGTCGACAGCTTCTCAATCACCATGCCGCGATGCTACCCCGTAATGGGGCCCGCGGCAACGGCACACGTCAAATGGATCAGAATCCGATCGTCAGGCGACGGCGCGCCAGCGTCACTGCGGGGCCGAGCGACGGCGCACGCTGCACTGCGCGATTGAGCGCACGATCGAGGCCCCGACTTCTGGTGCCCACGTAACCGAGCGCCTCGACGAACACACGAGCGCGGGCGGTGTCCGCCGACGGGTCCATCTTCTGCAGCGAGTCCACCACTGCGGGGAGCGGACGTCGACGACTCCGATCGGCGAGGAGACCGAGCAGCGCAGCTTCGCGCACACGCTCGTCGCCGGCGGCGAGTGCACGAACGAGCGCCTTGTCGCCGTCACCAGGCATCTTGCCCAAGACCTGCGCGGCATTCGCGCGCAATGGCGCCGGCCCGTCCCAGAGGATGAGTTGCAGCGGCTGCTGTGCCCCACTGGCATTTCGGCCGGCCCGCGTGAGGATCGTGAGCGCCGAGCGCGCACGCGCAATCGCATCACTTCCATCCAACTGTGGCGAGTCGCTCAGTTCGCGCGCGAGACTCTTGCCCACCAACGTGGCCGTCTTCTTTCCCGGCGTCTCATCCAGCGCCACCAGCGCGGTGAGTGTCGCACCGCGGACGCGCGCGTCTTCGTCGCCCACGTGATCGCGCAACGCATGGATCGCATTGCGTGCGGCGACACCGGCGTTTGCCAGGGCGGCTGCCGCGCGCGCACGATCGCGTGCATCACCGACGCCGAGCCGATTGCGAAAGAGCCGGATGTTCTCATCGCCGATCTGCACCAGCGCGATGCCCGCGTCGGCCGAGACCAGCGGGTCATCGTCGCGCCAGGCGCGCCAGAGGGCAGGGGACGCCTTCCGCGCTGCCTTGCCACCGTGGCCGATTGCGCGAATCGCGGTGCGGCGCACGGCCACATCCGGGTCGCCGATCAGCGGCGTGAGGTAGAGGATCGTGGTGGTGGTGACATCCGAGAACTGCACCAGTGCCTCGAGGGCCGCCTGCCGCACGATTGGTTGCGGATTTCGGAGGTCATCTCGCCAGTCCGCTTCGGGGCGGCCGGCAACGAGTGGCGCACGGTCCTGCGCCGCCAGGGTGGCGGGGCCGACGAGCGCGAAGGCGAGGCAAACGTATGGCGCAGGAGACCGCATGGGGGGGAGTATCGGCCGCTCGAGCCGCGAGGCACATTCCGACCATGGTCGCCTTCTCCAGCCCGCCCCGGGATCCGAATCAGTGGTTTATGGAGGAGCCGGCGGTGGCACTGGTCCTGCGCCCGGTGTCTCGGCGTCGTCGGCTCGCGATCCCGATCGGGGTCAGCGCGTTGCTCGCCTCGGCCATCGCACTGATCGCGCAGATCCCCGACAATCGGCCGACAGTTCCGGTCGAGTTCGCCAAAACCCGTGAGGCGTCGACCGCCGAGAGACTGCTGCGGAAGCAGATCGGTCCGACGCCGAGCCTGCGGATGGTGCGGGCGACCATGACTGGCGCACAGCTGTTCTGTCGTGAGACCGAGGGCCGTGGCCGGGATAGCCTGCTGGTCTGCCTCGGCGAGGCGGTGCGATTCGAGGCCGCCTACACGCGCATGGCGTTCCGATTCGTGAGTGTTGGTGACAGTGTGACCCGGGTGGTGGTCTGTCCCGCCTTGATCGCGACACAGCGGAAGGCCCTGCCTGAGGTGCTGCGAGCGCACAGTCGGCCCACGCTGACTGACGCCAGCTGTTGGCGCGACCCGGCCAATCCGGCGCACACCGAATGGGCGTGGGCGGCGCTTCCCGATCCGGGGCGATTCACGACCGTGCCCGAGCCCGATGCGCCGCGGATGCGCGCCGAATCGGCCCCGACTGCAGACACGGTGCTTGTGATCTGGTAGCGGGCGGCTCGTCATGGAGACGAGGCAGTTGGTCTGACATATCGCGATTACACTGCAGGACGCGACCAATCACGCCGCGTCCCCTGTCCCGTTCGACTGGAGCTCCGTTCTGATGGTGCAATTTCTCGACGTGCCGGCCGTCGCCCGCCTCGTTTCGCGCATCGGCCCGGTGCCGTTCCTGGCCGGCCTGGTGGAGTATCTCGAGAGTGACTTCCGTCGCTGGGAGCAGTTCGAGAAGAGCGCGCGACTGGCGAGCCATTCGGCGCAGGGCGTGATCGAGTTGATGCCGACATCGGATGCGACCTTGTATTCGTTCAAGTACGTGAACGGCCATCCGGCGAACGCACCCGTCGGCAAGCTGACCGTGACGGGACTCGGTGTACTGGCCGATGTCGCGACCGGCTATCCGCTGTTGTTGAGCGAGATGACCGTGAGCACCGCGCTGCGTACCGCCGCGACGTCAGCGATGGCGGCGCGCCACCTCGCGCGTCCCGATTCGACGGTGATGGCACTGATCGGCTTGGGGGCGCAGTCGGAATTTCAGGCACTCGCCTTTCTGGCCGCGACGCCGGTGCGCACCATCCGCGCGTTCGACATCAATCCGGCGGCCTACGCGAAGTTTGCGCGAAACCTTGCCGGTTCAGGCCTCGAGTTGATCCAGGCCTCGTCGGTGGAAGACGCGGTGCAGGGCGCCGACATCATCACCACCGCCACGGCCGCAAAGAAGCGGGCCGCAGTGCTCGGTCCGCAGCACGTCGTGCCCGGTGTGCACCTGAACGCGATCGGCGGCGATTGCCCAGGCAAGACGGAGCTCGAAGCGGCGGTGGTGAAGGCGGCGCGTGTCTTCGTCGAATTCGAGCCCCAGTCGCGCATCGAGGGAGAGTTGCAGCAGATGCCCGCCGAGTTTGCGGTGACCGAGTTGTGGCAGGTGCTGACCGGGCGTGCCCCTGGGCGCACCAGTGCCAGCGACGTCACGATCTTCGATTCCGTCGGCTTTGCGATCGAGGACTTCTCGATGCTCAGGTATCTGTACGACCTGACGCAGCGGGATGGTGGTGCGGCGCAGATCGATCTGGTCCCGGACCTGAAGGATCCGACGGATTTGTATGGGGTGATTGCGGGGGTGAAGTAGCAGCGGGATTGCGCCGACTGCCTTCGTGTCGTAAGTATTTCAGAGTTCACTTTAGCTCTAAATACACTGCGCCGAGGGGTACGGGCGTGATTGCATTCTCGGATCCGCTCGAACTCTTTCGAGTGGCGATCGAACGCAAGAACGCTGGCGACTATCTGGGTGTCGCGAAGTGCTGCGACCCAGTGAGCCTGCGAGCGTTTCAGCGCGGACTCATCGAGCAGTTCAGCGGTCCGAGCAATTACCGTCCGCAGACTGTGGACGAGATTCGTCGTTACGAGCCCGACATGCCGATCGAGGTGGCGGAGTACGAGCTGAAACGGCGAAATGCACATCTTGATCGGCATGGCCAACTATCTCGACAGCTCCCTGGTGTACCGTCGATCGATGCGCTTCGCGCGATGAACGCTGACGAGGTCTTCTCGGCATTCCTCGATGGACGGTCCAGTCGTCGGCAGATGGAGCAGATGGTGGCCGACGGACACCTTCCCGCCGAAGTGCTGGTCGGCGGCGAAGTACAAGCTTTTCCAGAAACACCCTTGAAGGCTCTGGGATGCGTGGGGATGGATGGGCCAATCGCGACACTCGTCTACCGCTTCGACTTCCAGCCCGCGACCATGCCCGTGAAGCTATCGGCGCGTGATCAGCGTGACTTGGAAGCGCATCAGCAGCGGCTCGCCGCGTTGCCGTTGGACGAGCAGGAATTGGCGAAGGAGCGTGGGCGTGGGTGGCACGCGATGACTGCGAGCTGCCGTCGGCAACCAGACGGAGGATGGCTGCTCCTCGCCGACCACGACTTCCCTGGTTCTGGCTTCGGCCACGCCGTTGGATTCGCCGGAGTGGAAGACGAAGAGGTCGACGACGTTGACTAGTCGTGATTTTTCACGGCGGCCTTGCGACTCGCAAACCACGCCGCCAGCGCCTGCGCCCGTGACTGCCCCGGCTCGGCGCGAAAGAAATCGGTGGGCTGCTGTGGCGTGACTGACGACGTGAGCGAGGGCGGTGCGGCGCTGGATGCCACTGCCCCCGTCGCCACGCTCTCCGTCGGCGGGTTGCGGCGAAGCAGTTGCGTGCGAATTCTGGCGGTGACTGCGGCCTTGGTGCCCTTCATCGGCACGCCAAGCACCTTTGCGAACGCGATCAGCTCATCCTTCCGCCACGTGCCCGCATCGAACTCGCTGACGGGCAGGCTGAGGATGAGCTCTGGTCGGGAGAGCAGTGTCTCAGGCATACCCTTCCGACGACTGCAACCCGGATCGCGTGACAGAATGCCACTAATGTCCGCCGGGCAGAAGATGGCTAGGGCGGCGTAAGTGCTTATTTCACAACGTTGTAGGCGATCGAGCGCAGCGCGAACTTGCCATACGTCCATTCCCCGGTCCGGTCGATCCAGTTCGCATCGCCAGTGGTGCTGACACGGATGCCATTCAGCTCACGATAGCCGCTCAAGGGCGTCGACCAGGTCGCGGGGCCGGCTTCGTTCGAATGGGCACGATCGTCCGACGTGAAGCCCACCAGATCGCCGGGCTCGTCGAACGTCAGGACGGCGGCGACGGTGAAGCCCGCATTGCTGAACGTCGAACGCAGTGTGTGAGGGCCCGTCGCCTCGAAGGTGAAGGGCAGCGACAACACTGCGGCGGGCGCGAAGACCAAAATGTCGTTCATCAACGTCACGGTTTCGTCGTTTGTGAGCGCGGGCCCACTCTTGTCCACCATCGGGAAGAGGCTCCCGATGCGCACGCGGAATGTGGCTGCGCCGTCGACATAGCGGTGGAAGACGTCGAATGGAATTCCGGCCAGCGATGCGTTCATGTAGAACAGGCGAGCCGGTGTCACGAAGAATTCGTATTGACTCGCCGTGGACTTCATCCAGGGCGACGTGGCGCTGCTGCGCATCTGCGCGTCGAATTCGAGTCGCACGTTGTGTGGACGCTCGCGGCCTACCGCGCCGACTCGTCGCAGGTACGTCTGCATCAACGGCGGGAGCGCGGTGATGTCCGCTTCGGAGACGATCGGCGCTGCCGCAACGGGACGCGCCAGGAGCGAGTCACGCGACCGCGCGAACTGCGACCGATAGCTGCCCGGACGCAGATCCGCCAGGCGCGGCACCACCACGATCAATACACCCACACATGCGACCACGACCAGCACGATCAGTGCGATCTTCATGACACCTCCGTCATGAGGGCAGCATACTCAGAGCCACCGCCTGAACCGGCGTCAGCACCACACATTCACGAATCGTGTGTGACTACTCGTCGTCGCGAATCACCCGGAGCCCGGGCGTCTCGAGATCGTCCATCTGCCCATCACGCACCGCCCAGAGATAACCAGCCAGGCCCACACCAACGATCACGAGCGCCAGCGGCACGACGACATACAGGACGCTCATGTTTTCTCCGATGTGAACGTTGTGCTGAACCAGCTGGCGAGGACGACCGTGAGTGAGCTGACGGGCATCATCACTGCGGCGACGAGTGGTGTCACATGTCCCGTCATCGAGAGCCCGACACCAACAGTGTTGTAGGCCAACGCCCAGAGGATATTGCGCCGAATCACAGCCATCGAGCGACGCGCTCCGTCGTCCAGCGCCACCAGCGCGGCAAGACCGTCACGGGTCAGCGCAACGTCGGCCGTCGACAGCGACGCCTCCGCACCTCCGTGCACGCCGATGCCAACCGTGGCAGCCGCAATCGCCGCCGCGTCGTTGACACCATCACCAACCATTGCGACACATGGGGGCGTCCTGCCGCCGCCTGCCGCCACGACCAGCGCACGTACATGCGCCGCCTTGTCCTCTGGTGACGACTCGGCGAAGATCTCGCTCGGCGCAAAGCCCAGTGCGGCGCCGACTCGTGCCGACACCGCCGATGCGTCACCGGACAGGAGGATCGTCTTCCACCCGCGCGCGCGGAGTGTGCGGAGGGAGTCTGCCGCATCGGGCCGAATCGCATCACCAAACGATGCACGGCCAGCGATCTGCCCATCCACGGCAATGATGACTGGGGTATAGCCGTCCGATGCCATCGTCAGGGAGGCCGTGGCACGCGGCAACTGCCCGGCCACGAATCGTGGTGAACCGAGCAACACCTGGTGGCCGTTCACCTGCCCGATGATACCGCCGCCGATGGTGTGCCGAACGTCCGTTGCGGCCGGCGCTGCGATACCCGACCAGGCGCGACGAAAGCCGGCCGCAATCGGATGCGTGGAGGTCGCTTCGAGCGCCAGGATCAGCGGTCGCAGTGCGACATCGCCTTCCCACGACACCAGCGTCGTCTCACCGAGTGTGAGGGTGCCGGTCTTGTCCAGCACCAGCGTTCCCGGCCTGCTCAGCGACTCGAGTGTGTCGCCGCCTTTCACGAAGATGCCCGCACGGGCAGCGCGTCCGACCGCAGTGCTCATGGCGAGTGGTGTTGCCAGCGCCAGCGCACACGGACAGGTCGCAATCAGCAACGCGATGGTGTTGTCCCAGGCGGCGGCAGCGTCGCGGCGAAGCCAGAGGAAGAACGTGGCCACCGCCAGTGACAAGACCACCAGCACCAGGCGCGATGCGAGGCGGTCGGCGAGCAGGACTACCGGCGCGCGACGGCGTGAGTTTTCGTCGACCTGCGCCAGGATCCGCGCCAGCCGGCTGTCATCGCCCGAGGCCTTCACGCTGACACGCAGTTCAGCGGTACGATTGAGCGTGCCCGCGTACACCGTATCGCCCACGTCGACATGAACGTCGGCCGATTCACCGGTGAGAATCGCGCGATTGATGCGACTCTCACCGGCAATCACTTCGCCATCCACTGGAACCGTCTCACCGGCATGCACGGCGATGAGTGCGCCGACCGCGACTGCATCTGCCGGCACATCCTCTGTCGAGCCGTCGAATCGAACCAGCCGCGCCGTGGCAGGCGTCAGCGCAAACAGTTGCTCCGTGGCATCGGTGGCGGCACGCTGTCCACGAGCCTGGAGGAAGCGCCCAACCAGCAGCAGGAATACCAGCACGCACACGCCGTCGAAGTAGATCGGGCCGCTGCCAGTGACCGTATTGATCGTGCCACGGATGGTGGCGGCGGCGAGCGCGAACGCGATCGGCACGTCCATGTGCACGGCCCGTGCGCGCAGCGCAGCCCATGCACTGGTGAAGAAGATCCGGCCTGGCCAGACGAGCGTCGGGATGGTGAGGAAGAGACTGATCCAGCGGAACAGCGTCAGCGAACCACTATCCATCGTGTTGAACTCGCCCGCGTAGATCGCAAGGGCGGCGAGCATTGCGTTGGTCGCGATGGCGCCGGCAACGCCGATGCGTACCAGCATCGCGCGATCCTCACGCCGCCGCAGCTTGGCGCGTTCTCCCCCTCGGTAGGGATGTGGCGTGTAGCCGAGGGCGTCGAGCGTACGTGCAATCTCGGAGAGCGTCGTCGCGCGCGGGTCCCACGATACAGAGGCGCGGCTCTGTCGTACGTCGAGCACGGCACTGGCGACACCGGTGACGAGCAGCGGCACTCGTTCCACCAGCCAGACGCACGAAGCGCAGTGCACCCCTTCCAGCGCCAGCTCGATATGCGCCAATCCGGACGAATCGGTGGTGACGTAGCGTGCGAGGAACGCCTCATGATCGAAGTCGCTGAACGCGCGACCGGATGGCCGAACCGCCGCCCCGCGCCGCTCCGGGAACCGATGATAGGCGCCGAGGCCATGCGCAGTGATCATGGCGTACGCCGTGGCGCAGGCGCTGCAGCAGAAGACGGGGCCATCCGACGGCTCGACTCCCAGCGCTGGCAGCCCGCAGTGTGTGCACGCGACCGTCGGGATGGACGAGACGGCTGATGGTCGGATCGCGATCGACATCAGGGCGTTGGCTGATGGAGGTGACTCGAATGAGCAGATGTCGCGCGCGGGTCTGCATTCATGGTTGGCATCAGCAGGTGCGATGCCAGTTCGCCAAGGCCGAGCAATACCACCAGCGAGGCACTGGCGAGCGGCCACCGCACACGTGTGATCGGGCCGAAACGCCGCAAACCCGCCGCGACGGCGAGCAACATCGGCACGGTTCCGGCCCAGAACACGACCATCACTGTAGCCGCGCGAAGCGGTGTGCCTGTGCCCATGGCAGTCGCGATGAAGGCCCAGAGCCAGCCGCAAGGCAGTAATCCCGTGGTCAGCCCAATGGCCGTGGCGCGAGCCCGTGGGTCCCACGTGGCCGTGCGACCCACCAGCGTCGCGAGCGTACCACCCCAGGCCGTGGCGCCGGCGAACTGTCGTGCGCGGCGGGCCTCACGCAGCTGCATCAGCCCCCACGCAACCAGCGCGATGCTCGTCACCAACGCGGCCGTCCGTTGCACGTTCGCAATCAGGCCCGCCTTGTCCAGCCCAGCCCCGACCGTGCCGGCCGCCACGCCAAGCATCACATACGCCACCAGTCGTCCGCCATGATACCACGCGCCGCGACGGGCGTTGCCGTTCGCCAGGCAGGCGAAGGCACTGCACATCGCGCCGCAGTGGATCGAGCCCAGCAAGCTCGCGACGAGGACGCCGGCCAGCAGCATCACTGCAATTCAGTCCGCAGCCTAGCGGTGAAGACATCGCGTCCTTTCACTGCCCGCACGTTCACTTCCCAGAGTCCGGCACCGGCATCCACGATCGGCGCGGTATAGCCAACACCATCGGGACGGAGCGCAAGCGAGTCCGGCTGTGATGCATGTGCGATCGCGAGCGCCTCCACCTGCACGGAGTCGGCCTGCAACACACCGCCCAGCGAATCGACCAGAGTCACGCGCAACGCTGCACCGCGACCGCTGGTTCGTGTCAGGGTGGTCGCAGCTTTCCAGCCGAGTGCGCGATCGGTGCGCGCCTGCGCCATCGTCGCGTCCCAGTTCACGGCCTTGTTGTAGTAGTTGGACTCGACGGCAAAATGTGGATCGCTGTTGGCCAGCCTCGCCATCCAGATCCCAAAGCCCATCTGTGCCACCAACACCGCAACGATCGCCGCCGGCCAGCGCTGGATGCTACCGATTCCGCGTTTCATGCTTCTCCTCCGGTTTCTCGTGGCGCTCTTCGTGCGACGGGCCGAGCAGGACGAACGGAAAGTCCTTGTTGAAATCGGCGTTGTCACTGATCCGCAGCACCACCTTGTGTCGACCTTCCGAGAACGCTGCGAAGGGTGCAATCACGAAGATACTTGTCGTGCGCTGCCCCCCTGGTTCGATCGCGAGCGGTAGTTCGGGGGCGATCACGGTGCCGCCGTCCAGTCCTGTGACTGCGACGGTGTAGTTCTGCCGCGCATGTGACCGGTTCACGATCTTGACCCGCAATTGATTGGCGACGCGCCCATCGTCTTCCACACGGTACGGCTCTGAACTGGAACGCAGCACGATCACTTCGGCGTCGGCGCGAGTCGAGAGCGCAATCGCGAGCCCACTGAGCACGATCGCGAGCGCGACCGAGTAGATGACGACGCGCGGTCGCAGCAACCCACCGGCATTGCCGGCCAGCCCCTCCTGGGAGGCATACCGAATCAGCCCCTTCGGCTTGTTCAACGCCTCCATCACGTGATCGCAGGCATCGATGCATTGCGTGCAGTGCACACACTCCATCTGGAGGCCATTGCGGATGTCGATACCGGTAGGGCAGGTAAAGACACAGGCGTTGCACGACACGCAGTCACCAGCCGCGTCACCGCGCACACTGCCGGCGCGGCGCGGTTCGCCGCGCTTGGCGTCGTAGGCGACGATCATGGAGCGCTTGTCGATCAGCGCTGACTGCCAGCGGCCGTATGGGCACGCAATGAGGCACGTCTGCTCGCGAAACCAGCCGAAGTCGATGAAGATCAGCGCCGTCGTCACAGCCATCACCAGGAATGGCGTCGGATGTTCGTAAGGCGACAGCCGAACCCATTCCGCCAGCGTGTCCGTCCCCACGAAGTAGGCGAGGAAGGTGTGCGCGAGCAGCAACGAGATCGGCAGGTAGATGAGGTACTTGAGGATGCGGCGCGGGGCCATCATCCCCGGCTTCTTGTCCATCGCCAGCGAGCCGCTACGCCCACCTTCGAGCAGGCGCTCGATGGGGCGGAAGACGAACTCCATGTAGACCGTTTGCGGGCATCCCCACCCGCACCACACTCGCCCGAACAGCGCCGAGAACAAGAAAATGGAAATCACCACACTACCGAGGATCAGCATCAGCAGCAGCGTGTCCGTCGGCAGGAAGGTGCTGCCCAGCAAGGTGAACTCGCGCCGCGGGACGTTCAGGAGGATGAGCGGCTTCCCCATCCAGCGCAGGTGTGGCAGCGTGATGAAGAACGCGATCAGCGAATAGCCAACCACCATTCGCCTCGTCCACCACGCACCCTGCGACGGTCGGGGACGGATCCAGTAGCGCGATCCGTCCTCGTTCAACGTTGGCAATACACGGCCTGCGGCCCGCGGAGCGCTCACCGAGGCACGACCACGCCTTGCGGCTCCTTCGGCTTCGCTGGCGTGGTCCCGTGCAGCGTCCAGACGTACGCCACCACTTCCGTCAGTTCATCCGGCTTGAGCAGCTTGCCCCACGCCGGCATGCCCTTCACCAGCACGCCGTTGTTGACCGTGTTGTAGATCGAGTCGATGGTGCCGCCATGCAGCCAGGCATCGTCGGTCAGGTTCGGTCCGATGATGCCGCCGCCATCCACCGCATGACAGGCCGCACATTTGCCGGCGTAGATCAGCTTTCCCTGGTTCACCTCAGCAGGACGTGCAACAGCGGCCAGCAGGGCGGCCGGATTGCCGCCGCCCGTGTTCACGGGATGCGCGGCACGGAACGCCGCCATGTCTTCCTCGTACTCCGCGACGCGACCCTTGCCAACGCCCGTGTTGCCGGGATTGACGTAGTAGAAGATCGAGAAGACGATGGTGACCCAGAACGTGAACACCCACCACGCTGGCATCGGATTGTCGTACTCCTGGATGCCGTCGTACGAGTGCTCGATCAGGCGATCGCGCTCATTCGGATTGGTCACCGGGACTCCGTCGTGTTGGTCGTGGCGTCATCGAGGGGGATCTGTGCGGCTTCGCTCCACCAGGCCTGATGGCTGGGCCACCAGACCCAGCCCACCAGTGCGAGGAACGATCCGAAGAAGAGGATCAAGGCGACCACCGCGTAGCCGGATAGACCAGCACCGCTCATGATGTCGGTCAGGCTCATGGTGCCGTCCGTGTCGATGGGAGTTGCGATGGCGACCTTCGCCGCCGGCGCTGCGACTGGCGCTGCATTCGCCAGCTTGATGTCCTGCCCGAGACGCTGCACGTAGGCGATCAGCGCCACGATGTCCTTGTCGCCGAGATTGGCCGGTCCACCGTTCTTCTCGATGTCTGCCGCCACCTCGGAGGCCTGCTGCTTCGCCATCGCCTCGGCGTTCGTCACCGCGGAGCCGTACGGCACGCCGAGCATCGCCATCACGCCCACGCGCTTCTGGATGTCCGCCCACGGGATCGGATTCTTCGCGAAGTGCGGATAGGCCGGCATCAGCGACCCGGTGACGATGTCACGCGGATTGTTGAAGTGCGTGACGTGCCAGAGGTTCGGATACTTGCTCCCCTCGCGCGCCAGGTCCGGGCCATTGCGCTTCGAGCCGAAGAGGAACGGGTGATCGTACACGCTCTCACCCGGCTTCGAGTACTCGCCGTACCGCTCCGTCTCGTAGCGCAACGGTCGCACCATCTGCGAGTGACAGTTGAAGCAGCCTTCGCGGATGTAGATGTCGCGACCGTAGAGCTCGAGCGGCGTGTACGGATGCACACTCGCGATGGTCGGGACATTCGACTTGATGAGGAACGTCGGAATGATCTCGAACAGCGACGCGACGGCCACGGCCACCGTGACGAGCACCGTGAACAACACCGGCATCGCCTCCCACTTGCGGTGGTAGCGCATGGCGCGCACCCAGCCGATGAGGCCTTCGCCGGCCGGCTTCGGCACGACGGGCTCCTTCCACTGCTTGGCCAGCGGTGCGGCATGGATCACCGGCACGTCGTACACGGCGGGTCGCGCCTTCCAGGTCATGAAGATGTTCCAGGCCATCATCAACACGCCCACGAGATAGAGCGAACCACCCACCACGCGCACCCAGTACATCGGCAGCAGTCGCACCACCGTCTCGATGAAGTCCGGATACATGAGGCGTCCGGTTTCATCGAAGGCACGCCACATCAGGCCCTGCGTCACGCCGGCGGAGTAGATCGACACGACGTAGAGGATGATGCCGAAGGTGCCGATCCAGAAATGCAGTTCGGCCAGGCGCTTGCTGTACAGCGGCGTCTGGAACAACCGTGGCAGCAGCCAGTAGATCATGCCGAACGTGATGAAGCCATTCCAGCCAAGCGCGCCGGTGTGCACGTGGGCGATGATCCAATCGCTGTAGTGCGCGAGTGCGTTGACACTCTTGATCGAGAGCATCGGGCCTTCGAACGTCGACATGCCGTAGGCGGTGATGCCGATGACGAAGAACTTCAGGATGGGGTCGTTCACCACCTTGTGCCAGCCGCCGCGCAACGTGAGCAGGCCGTTGATCATGCCCCCCCAGCTTGGGGCCCAGAGCATCACACTGAACACCATGCCGAGTGAACCAGCCCACTCCGGCAACGAGGTGTAGTGCAGGTGATGCGGGCCGGCCCAGATGTACATGAAGACCAAGGACCAGAAATGCAGGATCGAGAGCCGGTAGCTGAACACCGGGCCCTCGGCGGCTTTCGGCATGAAGTAGTACATCAGGCCGAGGAACGGCGTCGTGAGGAAGAACGCGACGGCGTTGTGGCCATACCACCACTGCATGAAGGCGTCCTGCACACCGGCGTAGATGCTGTAGCTCTTCATCGGACCGGCCGGGATCGACAGGTTGTTGAAGATGTGCAGGATCGCGACGGTGATGATCGAGGCCAGATAGAACCAGAGCGCCACGTAGAGGTGGCGCTCGCGGCGCTTGATCAGCGTACCGATGAAGTTGACGGCAAATACGACCCAGATGACGGCGATCGCAATGTCGATCGGCCATTCGAGCTCGGCATATTCCTTGGCCTGCGTGAAGCCGAAGGGCAGGGTGAGGGCGGCCGCGAGGATGATGGCCTGCCAGCCCCAGAAATGGATCTTGCTCAACGTGTCGCTGAACATCCGGGCCTTCGTCAGGCGCTGCGTCGAGTAGTAGCAGCCACAGAAGAAGGCGTTGCCGCCGAAAGCGAAGATGACCGCGTTCGTGTGCAGCGGTCGCAACCGTCCGAAGCTCGTGAACGGCAGGCCGAGGTTGAAGATCGGGTCGGCGAGCTGGGCCGCGATGAGCACGCCGACGAGCATGCCGATCGCGCCCCACGCCACGCAGGCGACCAGGAATTTGCGGACGATGGCGTCGTCGTAAGAAAACGCGTCGAGGGGCGTTGTCGCGCTCGGGGGAGCAGCCGCGGCAGCGGTCATCGGCGAAGACCTCGGAAGCAGAAGGGACAGCCAACGCGCAGAGCGCGCGAATGACTGTCCCTAAGTTCCGCCTTACACCTGTCAGGTAATGTCGGGGTAACCCCTAAAAGATCGGAAGTGCGCCTTACACAGCCGTCAGGTGATGCCCTACATGCGCACTTCTTCATCGAGGAGACCGAGCCGGACCGCAAACCGGACATAATCCGGGCGATGGGCAAGGCCGATCTTTTCCTGGATCCGCTGCTTGTACGTGTCCACCGTCTTCGCACTGATATTCAGCTGGGCGCCAATGTCCGGCCCGGTGTAGCCGGCGGCGATGAGTCGCAGGATCGATCGTTCGCGATCTGACAGCGATTCGTATTGTGTCTGCTCAGCCGCGCGATGTTCGCGCTTCTTGAGCTCCTTGGCGAGGGCCCGCACGGCTCCCAGGCGCAGGTACTGGTCGCCGCGCGCCACCATGCGGACGGCGTCGACCAGCTCGCGGTCGGCGGCGTTCTTGACCAGGTAGCCGCTCGCCCCCGCCTCCAGCAACCGGACGAGATGCTCATCCTCGGCGTGCATCGAGAGCACGAGGATGCGGGACGTCGATTGAAGGCGCTGCAGCTCCTTCGTCGCGGCCGCGCCGTCCATGCCATCCATGCTCAGGTCCATCACCACCACATCCGGCTTCAACCGCATGGCGGCATCCACCGCCTCGCGGCCGTTGCGGGCTTCACCGATCACCGTGATGTCCGGCGCCGTCTGCAGTACCGCTTTCAGCCCGTAGCGCACGACGGCGTGGTCGTCCGCCAGGAGCACAGTGATTACGTCGTTATCCATGGTGACCTCCAGGTCTGGCGCAAGAGTGCAGCATTCGAGGCCCGTGCGGTGTCAGGCGAAGCCGGACACCTTTCCATTGGCAGGAAAGTACCATTCCCGCCAATGCCAAATACCACCGTTCCCGACCGCGTCCTCGCGCGCATCCTCCACATCGCCTCCGATGCGATCATTTGCGTCGATGAGCGTCAGGTCATCTGCTTCTTCAATGACGGGGCCACCCGGATGTTCGGGCATGCGCCGGCCGAGGTGGTTGGGCAATCGCTTTCGATGCTCCTGCCGAACCGTTTTCACGTCGCGCACAGCGGGCACATTCGCGCCTTTGGCCACAGTGACAGCGAGGCGCGCAAGATGTCGGAGCGCTCACCGATCTTCGGGCTGCGAAAGAATGGCGAGGAATTCTCGGCCGAGGCAGCGATCGCGCGCGTGGTGACGGATGAAGGCACCTTGTTCGCCGTCGTGATGCGCGATGTCTCGGAGCAACGCCGAACCGAGGCGCTGGTGCAGCGTGCACTGGCCGATGCGGAGAATGCAGTCCGCGATCGTGATGACCTGCTTGGCCTCGTGTCGCACGATCTTCGCAACCCAGTGAACGCCGTGAAGATGCTGGCGTCGGCACTGATGCGCATTCCGAGTGATGCCAGTGCGACGCGCATGCCGCCGATGGCCTCGGAACACGCGAGCGTCATGCTGCAGGCGGCCACGCAGATGGATACGCTGATCCAGGACCTGCTCGATGTGACGCGTCTCGAGCGCGGGCAGCTGCGCATTTCGAAGCGTCCCGAGGCGATTGGTGCGTTGATGGCCACGACCGCCGACCTGCTGGCCCCGTTGGCGGCCGCTCGTGGCGTGACCCTCGAGACGGAACTCGAGGCAGGATTGCCGATGGTCGACATCGACCCTGATCGGATCGCGCAGGTGTTGTCGAACCTGGTCGGCAATGCGGTGAAGTTCACGCCGGAGGGCGGACAGGTGCGCATGCGTGCACTGCGGCATCCGACTGGCATCCTGGTGATCGTACAGGACACCGGCGATGGCATCGCGGCCGAAGACCTGCCGTTCGTTTTCGATCGCTTCTGGCAGAGCAAGCGCACCGATCGTTCAGGGGCGGGCTTGGGGTTGGCGATCGCGCACGGCATCGTGCGGGCGCATGGTGGCACCCTGTCGCTCGAGAGCGAGATCGGCCGCGGCACGTCGGCGCTCCTGACACTGCCAGCGGCGACGGACTGAATAGCTGAGGCCGCCGGCTCGGCGTAGTGATACAAAACGCCGGTCCGCTCCGTACTGTAGGGAGTCATTCACCCTTCATGCATGGGAGCGGCAGCGATGCGTGCCTTACGCTGGGTTGGACGTGGGCTGGCAGTCGTGCTTGGAATTGCAGTCGTGGCGATTGGTGCGGTGTACGCGCAGACGCAGTGGACGCTCACTCGGACCGGCGTCCCGCCGACGCGAAAGGCGATCGAGGTCGTCGCCGACTCGGCGCTCCTCGCCAAGGGCCGGAAGCTGACCGAGACCTACGGCTGTCAGGACTGTCACACCGAAAACCTGGCTGGCAAGGTGATGGCCGACGATCCTGCGTTCGGTCGTCTGGTGTCGAGCAACCTGACGGCCGGCAAGGGTGGAGTGTTGTCACACTACACCGACGCCGCACTCGATGCGGCGATTCGCGATGGCGTGTCGTGGAATGGCCGGAAGCTGTTGATCATGCCGTCGCTCGAGTATCAGACGCTGGCTGACGACGACATCGCGGCGCTGATTGCGAACATTCGCACCCGGCCACCAGTCGATCACGAACTTCCGCTGACGTCGCTCGGTCCGATTGGGCGCGGCTTGATCGCCGCCGGCAAGATTCCGGTGGCGTATGATGTCATCGATCATTCGCGCCAGACGCTGGCAAAGGCCCCCATTGGCGGTACGCTCGAGCAGGGGCGATACATCGGCTCGGGCTGCATTGGATGTCACGGTGTGGACTACGGCGGCGGGCCGGTGCCCGGTCAACCCGCCGATGCGAAACACTCTGCGAACATCACGCCGAGCGGTGACATCGGCCGCTGGAGCGAGGCCGAGTTCGTGCGCGTCTTCCGGGAAGGCATCCGTCCCGATGGTCGACAGCTGATCGACCTGATGCCGTGGAAGGCAATGGGCAAGATGTCAGACGAGGAATTGCATGGGCTGTATCTCTACCTGAAGACGCTGCCACCGAAGGCCGTGGTCGCGTCGAAGTAGTCACACACCGTTGGATGTGAAGCGCGCCTGCCAGGGTTCTGGCAGGCGCGTTTGTGTTCGACTGTCATTCCCGGTGGCTACCAGTCGCTCAATTATCATCGGCCAGCGCGGTGACCGCCTCGTCTCGCGCCGCACGACTGGCGCGCGGTGACCGCGTGGGTTTCCCGCGCCCGACGAGTGCACGCGACTGTGGCTCCGACCGTCCGCCTGCTGTCGCCGCGTCCAGCCTGAAGCGTCCGACCAGCGACGCCAGTGTGCCGGCCATGCTGGACAGCTCCTCGGACGCCGCTGCCGTTTCTTCCGCATTGGCAGCGGATGCACTGGTGTAGGTCGCGACGGAGGCGGCAGCACCATCGATGGTCTCCAGACCCTTCGCCTGTACGCCGGTGGAAGACGCAATATCGATCACCACCGCCGCCGCATCGGCTGCATTCGTCTCGATGCCACGCAACACGTCCACCGCCGATTCACCGAGGCGCACGCCAGTGATCACGCTCTTCACGGCGCTGTCGATCACGGTTTGTGTTTCCTTCGCTGATTCCGTCGCGCGCAACGCAAGTGCACGGACTTCCTCGGCAACGACCGCAAATCCAGCGCCTGATTCGCCGGCTCGTGCCGCCTCCACCGCGGCGTTGAGCGCAAGGAGGTTCGTCTGTGAGGCGATCTCCTCCATCTTCCGCGCTATCTTCTGTGTCATCAGGGCGCGTTCACGAATCTCCGCCAACGCACCCGCCACTTCACCGACCCGATCATAGCCAAGCTTTGCCGCATCACGCGTCTTGCTCACCAGGTCACTGAGCTCGCGAGTGCGGTCGGCGACGCCGCCGCTCAGTGTCCGCTGTTCGGAGATGTCACCGCTCATCGATTCCAGCAGCCCGGCCTGTCGCGTGGCACCGTTGGCCTGCTCCTGCGATGCCGAGGCGATTTCCTGGGCCGAGGCGTAGATACCATCGGATTCGCGGCGAACATCGGTCAAGGCGGCCCCAAGATCGATGATCGCGGTGTTGATACTGTCTGACAGTGCCGCATGATCGCCGCGATAGACGCCCGTCATGCGAGCGGTAAGATCGCGCTGCGCAAGCTTGCCGAGTACGTCACGCGCTTCACGAACTGGTGCGGCACCTGCTTCGAGCGTCGCATTCACGCCGGACACCAGCTCACGGAAGGCACCGTCGAACTTCGTGACGCTGCCCCGCACATCGAGGTGCCCGTCCTGTGCCGCGATCGACAACTGCTCCATCTCGCTGACCAATGCACGCAGCGTGTCACGCATCGACATGAATGCGCGTGACAGTTCGTCATGCTCGGAGCGCGCCGCGATCTCGACGGCCGTATTGCCGGCTGCGATCTGGCGCGCCGTCGCGGCAAGGTCCTGTTGCGCTGTGACGATGCGTGTGAGCGAGGCACCGACCTGGCCGATCTCGTCGTACGAGGCGTAGACGGCGGTGCGATCGAGTCGGCCAACCGAGACATCCTGCGCGATGGAGGCCATTTCGCGGATCGGTTTCGCGACCCGACTGCCGATGCGGAATGCGACGACGAGGATCAGCACGGCCACTGCCACACAGAGCGCGAATGCTGTCAAACGCAGTTGGCCGATGTTCGCTGCGGCATCGATTTCCGCCTGCGGTACACTGATCAGCACCCCCCAGTTCATCCCGGGATAGCCGAGTGCACCGTGGAGGTGCGCGTACCCGACTTGCATCGTCGTGCCGGCGATCACGGCTTCGCGGTGTCCGGAGGCGCCGTTCCGCAGCGACACCAGCGAGCCTTCCGGACTGCGTTCGACACGCAGTACGGAATCGGCGAGCGCCTGTCCACCTTCTGCCAACTTCCGTCCCGTGCTGTCGACCACCAGCAGCGTGGCGCCTGCATACCCGGCCGTCCGGAGATCGTGCGCGGCATCACCAAGCATCGCATTGACGAGTGAGACGGTCGCGAGATTGCGCCAGCACCCGATCGCTGTGCCACTGCGGTTCCGGAGTGGCGCGGCAAAACCGACCACGTCGGCGGCACTCGGGCCGTACACGCGCTGCACGTCCGCGTCGGCCGCGGCGGGGGTGATGACGGTGCCGGTTGCGCTGGTGTTGGCGGAATCACTGTACTGCATTCTTTGCGAGAACTGCCCGGCCATGCAGGCGCGGAACCACGCGGCATCGCGGTAGTTCGTCTCATACAGGCTGCTGGTCGCGATCGGCTTGCCTGTTGCGTCCTTGTCGTTCACGGAAATGACCTTGCCCTCGGCGTCCACCAGCGTCGACAGCACGTACATGCCGTAGGCTGCGACGTAGGCGTTGGTGCGATCCGCGATCCGGTTGTTTGCGGCTCCAACCTTGTACCACTGACTGCGATCTTCCACTGCGTCGTTGAACCCGAACGCCTGCACGTCGCCATATCGCTCGAAGAGGTTGCGATCGATCTTGTCAGCCACGTGACCTGCGGTCTTCTGCAGGCCGTCGGCGGCGCGCTCTCGCACCGCCAATGCCGCGCGATTGAGCAGCAGGGTGGAGGCGAGTGCAAGCGGCACGATGCCGAAGGCGAGGCAGAGCAGCGCCAGCTTTCTGGCGATTGGCCAGCGGCGGAAGCTCATCACGGCTCGTGCGTATCGCGAGGTACCGCGCGGCGAGCCGGCGGTGGGTGGCTGTGTCATGCTGACGTCGGCCTTGGGCGAGTCGGTTAATGGCAGGCGGCCTGAGCCAAAGCCTGATGTATCGCTGATATATTTCAGTATCGGTCGCGGCCGGGCCTGCTGAAGCGTTCGCTTGCAGTTCGGCCGTGCCGAACTCCGCGTCGGTTCGCCCACACCGTGGCTGGCGGCTGGAATGCGTGGCTTCACCGATAGTATGCGACGGGATGTCTCGAAGCTGTTCGTCGCATGCGAAACCGCGCTGCGCCTATCCGCCCATCATCCGAGGTGTCGAATGCCACTCGATAGTCACGCAAGCCCCCTGCACAGGTCGCGCTGGTTGGCTCTGTGTTTCACCGTGCTCATTGCCGCCACACCCGGCCATGCGCAACCAGGGGTGGCAGAAACGGATGTTGGCATCGACCACCTGATCCTCGGGGTCAATGATCTCGAGAAAGGGATGGCGGAGTTCACACGTCGCACCGGTGTAGCACCCGTGAAGGGCGGCGTGCATCCGGGTCGAGGCACGCAGAACGCGCTCGTATCGCTGGGCGCTGGGCGCTACATCGAGATCATGGCCCCCTCGCACGAACCAGGAACGTCCATCGACGCCATGACGACATCGGCCACGCTGAAGCCGGTGGGCTGGGCGCTACATACGTCCGACATCACGCGTGTGGTCCGCACAGTCACAAGCGCTGGGTTCGAAATGTCACCGGTCCGGCCGGGCGCTCGTACGCGGCCGGATGGCGTGAAATTGAGTTGGCAGACTGCGTCGGTGAGCGGGGCGAGCCTCAACGCAGCGCCGTTCTTCATCCAGTGGGGCACCAGTACTGCGCATCCGAGCACGCAGTCTCCAACGGGCTGTGCGTTGACCTCCGTCGAGATGTCGGAGCCCGATCCGGCGCCACTGACGCGATTCCTCGCCTCCACAGGAATTGCCGTCAGTGTATCGAAGGGCGCCTCCGCGATGCGCGTGGTGCTGCAATGTCCTGCTGGCACCATCGTCTTCTGACCCACATTCGCGGCGGGCGACTGCCCGCGACGATCATTTCTTGATGCGTCGCCGGCGGTAGCGAGCGTCCACGCGCCACTGCGTCGTGCGCCAGAGCAGCCGAGCGATGGCAACGCCGGCGTGCGGCGTCCGTGGCACGGAGTCCTGCAGCTCCAGCACGGCACCTTCCACCACGCGGCTGAATTCCGTGCCGTCGGTGGTGCCACCAGGACTCGCGACGGGATCGGTGAGGACTTCAGCGTACCGCGCGATCACGTAGAGCGATGGACCCCCCTTGCTGCCCGGCGCGACGCTCAGCGGCGTGTCGTGCGGCAGGATGATTTCGTCGCCTGATGGGTCGAAAGCGAGTCCCGGGCTGACGATGATCATCCCGGCCCGACTGCGAACGTCGAAACCATCGACGACGCCCCATCCATGCAGCAACCGATTGTGCAGCCGGGAACGCTCACGATGGTACTCCTGCTCGAGCTGGAAATCCTCTGCGGTGAGCAGCTGACCCGAGAAAAATCGGACGCGGCGCAGGATCGGAAGTACCAGAGGCAGGGTGGGAGGCATGCGGTCGACTCGTCGGTGGGTTCGGGGGGTGGTGTCGATGCATGCTAAGCACTCGTGGCAGGCAATGCTGACCGGCAGAACACGGCTGAGGTCGTGATCCCTGTGACAAGCCCCCGCTATACTTGGGCGTCGGTCACCGCGCACACTTCCAGAGAGCACGCACATATGTCACGGGTCGCAGTCCTTGGGATGGGTTTGCTGGGCAGCGGGTTCGCTGAGGGACTGTTGAGCCGCGGTGGTACGGAAGTCGTCGTGTGGAATCGCACGGCCTCGAAGACGGAATCGCTGGTGGCGATGGGCGCCACCGCTGCTGAGTCGCCGGCCGAAGCGGTCCGTGGTGCCGAACGAGTGCATCTGGTGTTGCTCGACGACGAGACCGTTGATTCCGTGATCGCGGATTTCCAGGCCGCGTTGCACCCCGACGCCGTCATCGTCGATCACACCACGACGTTGCCTGCGCGCACCGCCGCACGCGCCGCGGCGCTCGACGCCGTTGGCATCAAGTACCTGCACGCCCCCGTCATGATGGGTCCCGGTGCCGCGCGCACCGCGAAAGGCATGATGCTGGTGGCCGGGCCAACGGCGCGCTTCGAGTCGGTGCGCGAATCACTCACGGCGATGACTGGTGAGCTGTGGCATGTGGGTGAGCGCGCCGACCTCGCTGCTGTCTACAAGCTGTTCGGCAACGCGGCCTCGTTGTCGGTGGTCGGCGTGCTGGCCGATGTGATGCGCCTGGCGGATTCGGCAGCTGTTGACCGCGCGGGCGTGCTCGAGATGCTGGCGAAGGTGAATCTCAACGGCCCCCTCGGCCTGCGCGGCACGATGATGGTGTCTGGTAACTACGAACCGAATTTCACGCTCGACGTCGCGCGCAAGGATCTGCGCCTGATGCTCGAGACGGCGGCACCGGCCCCCACGCCCATGTTGGCCGCACTGGCCGCGCGAATGGACGAAGAGATCGCAGCCGGACAGGGGAGCGAGGACTTCGCGATCCTCGGGAAGCCCGCGAGCTAGGGCGTATGCGACGTGCGTACGGCGCCTCCTGATGCAAGGCAACTCCGAACTCGTTCTCGCCTCCAACCTGGCTGTCGCCGCGCTGGTGGGACTCTCGGTCGGATTCGAGCGTGAACGGAGTGGCAAGACTGAAGGCCCCGATGGCCGCTTCGCCGGCGTCCGCACCTTCTTCATGCTTGGCCTGCTGGGCGGCGTTGGGGGACACCTCCTCGCCGAAGGCAACGCGGGTGCAGCGGTAGCCCTCCTCACGGCAGGTGGGGTGTTGAGCGTGATCGCCTACGCGCTGGCTGTGCGCCGACCTGGCTCGACGTCTGACGGCACCACCGAAACCGCCGCGATTCTCGTTCTCGCGCTCGCCGCGATGGCGGGCATGGGTCACCGCGCGATTGCGGCCGGCGTTGGCACCCTGGTGGTCGCTGCGCTCGTCAGCAAGCAGCAGATTCACACGATTCTGGACCGACTCGGCGAACGCGAGTTGATGGGTGCACTCCAGTTCGCGGTGCTGGCATTGGTGATCCTGCCGCTCCTGCCGAACGTCCTCTGGGGACCGTGGGGCGGCCTCAATCCGCGCGAGCTCTGGATCATCGTGCTGATCTTCTGCGGCGTGAACTACGGCGGGTTCCTGCTGCAGCGATGGGTGGGCGCATCTCGCGGTTATGCCGCGATGGGCCTGCTCGGCGGATTGGTGTCGAGCACAGCGGTCGCGTTGCAATTCGCGCGGCGGAGCAGGACGGAGCCTGCGCTCGCCGGCGCCCTTGGCCTTGGCGTGGTCGCCGCCTGCACCGTGCTGGTGCTGCGCGTGAGCGTCGTGGCCACGATCCTCAATCCGGCCATTGCCGGTGCGCTCGTGCCATTCCTGTTGCCACCGTTCGCGGTTGGGGCCGTGGTGATCGGCATCGTGCTGTGGCGGCAGCCGAAAGGACCGGAAGGCGAAGCGGCGGCGCAGTTGCACTCACCATTGCGCATCGGGACAGCCTTGCAACTGGCCCTCGCATTTCAGGTGGCCATCTTTGCGATCAGAATCTCCAAGGACACCTTTGGCAGCGCTGGCGTGCTGACATCCGCATTCCTGCTCGGCCTGACCGACATGGACGCGCTCACTTTCTCGATGGCGCGCCATGGGCAAGCGCCTGACTCCGTGCAACTTGCCGCTCGAGCCATCGCTGTGGGTATGCTGGCCAACACAGCACTCAAGGCGACGATGGTGCTCGTGCTTGGGCAGCGCGATATGCGCCGAGTGGCCGGCGGCGGCTTGGCCGCTCTTGGTATCGCAAGCGCGATAGGGCTCTGGCTTGGTCGCTGATCGACCTGCGTGCGTGCGGCGACGAGGCGGAGGCTGCAAGCGCGACGAGTCATGTACAACTTGCACGGGGCAGAGAACGACATTCCACTTCGTCAGCCGGGGAACGAAGGCATGCTGTACAAATTCGAACCGAAATCGAAGCCGCCACTGACACCGGCGCTCTTTCGACGCCGCGTCCTGATGCATTTTGCATTCGTGACGGCCCTGATCCTGGCGTCACTGGCTGTCGGGATGATTGGATATGTGTCACTGACAGGCATGGGCATGACCGATGCCTTCCTGAATTCCGCGATGTTGCTTGGTGGCATGGGACCGGTTGCGACCGACCTCAAGACCGATGCCGCGAAGATCTTCGCCGGTCTGTATGCCCTCTATTGCGGGCTGGCCGTGATTGCGGCGTCAGGGCTGCTGTTCGCGCCGTTCATCCACCGCATCATGCACCGGCTGCACTGGGTGGACAAAGGCTGACCGCAGGAGCACGGTGAATCTGGTGTGCGCGATGGTCGTGCCGAGGGCACGTGCATCCGCTCACCGGCACTGATGCGAGTGTGACTGGTCGCAGCGTGACGTCGCCCCGTTGAGGCGTTGGTCGCGTTCAGTTCGGCGCGATGCGCACGGTGATCGTCCCACGAAATGACCGCGCCGTGATCTTGCCCCATGTCGCCGCACCGCCTCGCGCAGGGTTGGTGACGGTTCCGGTGCGCGAGACGAGATCGAGCAGCGGAACGGCGCGTCGCGGGACAACGGCCGTGATCGGCCCGCTGTGTGTCTGCAGATCGAGCACGGCACCACGCAGTTGCGACGCCTCGATGCTTATCGGACCGCCGATCGTCTCGATCCGTCCGTCTGGCGCTGAGGCTCCGCGCACGAACACCGGACCATTGACTGTCGTGATCGAGGCGGTGCCGCGCATGTCGCGCAACTCGACACGCGCCTTGCCACTTCGGATCCGGACATCACCGCTGCTCGAGGAAATGCCGACGTCCGCATCGATCGACTCGATCGAGGTGACACCGGTCGCATCGCGCACTGTGATGCTTCCCGACACCGCATACAACTCCAGTTCACCCGACGAGCCGTCGCTCTCGATTCTTCCCGACGTCATTTTCACCCAGACTCGCGCGTTGCGTGGTACGGTCACCACCCAATCGACTGCCGGCAGCCGGGTATCGCCGGTCCGTTGTGCCTCGACGCCAAACTTGACGGCGTCTCGACTCCCGCCGCCGAAGAGGCTCGCGCCAGCTGCGATCGTCCCAGCCACGTCGATGGAATCGCGACTCCAGACGCGCACCTTCACGCAGCCCGCCGGCGCGTAGATGCGCATGCCGACTGACGCTGACGCGGGGACTCCGCGATGTACCTGCTGCTGTGCTTTCCCACCCGCTGACCAGGCGACCTGCAGCAATGCGACGACAGCGACTCGTCGCATCAGGTACGTACGGCTGGCAACCTGACGCGATCTCCTCACGACTTCGCCGCCTGTACGCAGCGCTGCAGTTCGCTCCGCTGTGAGGTGACTGACGCCAGAAAGGCGCGCAGTTGCGAGTCTCCCGGCGACGCCGCGATTGCGCGCTGCAACTCCTGCGCGGCGGAGTCGAGTGCCTCGAATTCGGGGCGAGCCCGTGTCGCCGCCAGACGCTCGGGCGTGGAGTCGGTGCGAGCCGTGCTGTCGATGCCTGACAGGACAGCGGCCGACTCAGGTCGAGTCGGTCGCATCGGTACGATCCAGAACACGAACCCTGCGGCGGCGGCCAGCACGGCGGATCCAACCCATCGGCGTCGCGACGAGGTCTGCGCGCGTCGCGCTGAGACGGCAGCAAGCGTGGCCTGTCGCAGCGTCACCGGCGGCATGAGCACGTTGGTGATCGATGGGCGTCGCGTGGCGCGGTCGAGCGCCACTTCACACGCCGCACATTCCGCTGCGTGCTGTTCCAGCAATTCGGCATCCGTGCGACTGAGTTCGCCGGCAAGGTACGCGACTAGCGTGGCGTCAAAGTCCTGGCATGTCATGAGGCGAGCATCTCCCGAAGCAAGCGGCGCGCGCGAAATAACTGGGCCTTGGATGTCCCCTCGGCGATCGACAATCGTTCGCCGATTTCGCCATGCTGGTAGCCCTCGATGTCGTGCAGAACGAACACCGCCCGCGCGCCTGGGGGCAGTTGTCGTATGGCCTGTTCGAGATCGATGGCGAGACCATGATCGCGGGCGGCTCGTCACGGCATCAGGGAGGCCCGTCCGAGAGTCCGGCCGATCGAGCCGCAGGTCGGCAGCGATGGCCACCCGCAGTGAACGGCGCCGGCCAGAACGATGCGACTGCAGCACCGTGTTGACGGCAACACGATGCAACCAGGTCGTGAAGGCGGAGTCGCTGCGGTACGACGCCAAGCTCTCCCACACACGCACGAACACATCCTGCACCAACTCCTCGGCCGCGACACCGTCTCCCGATAGCCGGAGGCAGAGTGCGTACACGCGCGGTGCATGCGTGTCGTACAGCGTCGCGAACGCCACCTCGTCGCCGCGCTGGGCCGCGAGAATCGTAGCGTCGATCGATGCGGCGGAGACCAGTGGCACGTGGCGGGAGTGGGTGGCGGCGGTAGACACGACATTGGATGCCGCGATCGAGGCAGGGGTTTGAGCCCCGGCGGCCACCCACCCCAGAAGTCAGCGCGTCAGCTTCGCACCCGTCAGCGTGGCGAGCGCGCCAAACGTCGTCTGCGCCGCGTTCAGGCCAAGCCGGAAATCCTTGTCGGTGAACGTGGAGAACAGATCCGTCGGCTGGTGCCAATGCGGGTCCCAACCACTACCGACCTGCGTGCCGCGTTCGTTCTCGCGCAGGCTGATCGACGCCACCAGATCCTGGAAGGGCCCGGAGTCGGTGTTGGTCATGTGCGGGCCCACTGAGGCTGGGTAGTCGGTCGCGAACTTTTCGTTCGCGCCGTGCAGGATCCAGGCGAGGGCTGCCGACTGCGCCGCGAACTTCGAGGCTGACTGGAACTCGATGTTCACGTCAGCCTCCGGCCGCTGCTCCTTGGCGATGGAGCTGTCGGCTTTCGGCATGCCATGATCGAACATCATCATGTCATGCTGGATCATGCCGAGCCACTTCGGCTCAGGATACTTGCCCGAACCAGCTGGCATTTCCTTGCCTTGCAGCGCGGCACGCTGTTCGACGTAGGCTCGGGCGCCGTTGAGTCCCGTTTCTTCGTTGTTCCAGAGCACGAAGCGAATGGAACGCTCGGTCGTGACATCGGGGCTGCTGAAGACACGTGCCAGTTCCATCACCAGGGCCGTGCCGGAGCCATCGTCATTGGCGGCCTCGCCCCACCCAATGCCATCCATGTGCGCACCAACGATGTACATCTCCTCCGGGTGGGTGGTGCCAATCTTGGTGCAGTAGACCTCTTGACGCTGCCCTGGGGTGCTGGGCTGCGAATTGAGGGCGCGCAGGCGGGCGTCAGGCTGACGGAGCGAGTCGTTGTTGACGCCAGTCCGGGTGCGCATGCCGCGTGAGCGTCCGCCGCCCTGTTCTCTGCGCACCGCACCGGGCACCGGTGCCGGGCCAGCCGGACGGGCGACGGGAGCAGGCGGCTGGTAGTCGTAGGTGATGCGCTCCGTGTTGGTGCAGCCGTAGCTCTTCAGCTGTGCCTCGATCCAGTCCACGGCGGCACGATTGCGGTCGGTGCCCTGGCGGCGATCGCCGAACGCGGTGAGCCCCTTCACGGTCGCCTTGTAGCGATCGAAGTCGAGGCGGGAGACCATCGTGCGGATCATCGCATCGGCGGAATCCGACGCGGGCGTGGCGGCCATTGCAGCCTGGGCGGACAGGCTGGCTGGCAGGGCAAGGCAGACCAGCGTGGCGGTCGCGGCTACACGTACGAGAGACAGTGTCATCGGAGGGCTGGGACGGTAGGGCTGAGCGGGAGGCTCCCCGCTCCTGTATCCACGAACCTGCGGCCGAGCAGCCTCGCTCGCCACCTGAGGTGGACATTCTCTGAGTACGCCCGTGCGGCAGAGTTCGCTGAGGGCTCGGTCGGCGGAGTCTGTGCATCGGAACGAGGCTCGCGCATCTCCAGTTGACAGAGGTGCAAGTTGCCTCAAAACTCGACGGTGTTCCGCTTCCCGAACTCTCGCATCCAATGACCACTCGTCTTCCGCAGTCCCTTCAGCGCTTGATCGTCGTGGCGACCGGCGCACTGATCGGTTGCGCGCAGCCCAGCGGACAAATGACCCCTCCAGTCTCGCCTCAGGTGACGCCAACGCCCGGATCTGCGGTGGTGCGCGGCACGGTGGCCTATCGCGATCGCTCGGCCTTGCCGCCAGAGTCCGTGGTGGAAGTCTGGATCACAGACGTGACGCCAGGACTGATGATGACCATGGCGCTGGTGGGTGAGGCGAAGGTGTCGACGAACGGTCGACAGGTGCCGATCCCGTTCGAGGTCACCTACGATCCATCGCGCATTGCGGCAGACCACAAGTATGCCGTCAAGGCTGCAATCCGGTCGGGTGGAGAGATGCTCTACGCGTCGACGCAGGAATACGCCGTCATCACCGGCGGCAACACGGGCAACGTGAACATCCTCGTCTCGCGCAGCGTACCGGATTCCCCGGCTGGCGCCGGCACTCCGCTCGCCGGCACCGCATGGCGCCTCGAGGATCTCGGAGGGGCCGGCGTCGTCGATCGCATCGAAGCGACACTCGAGTTCGCAGCCGATGGAAGGGTGTCGGGGAAGGGCTCCTGCAATCGGTTCTTCGGCTCGTCGACGATCACCGGCCAGATGATCACGTTTGGCGCGCTCGGCGCGACCCGGATGGCCTGCACGCCGGCGGTCATGGATCAGGAGACCAAGTACTTCAAGGCGCTCGAGCAAGCACAGCGCTTCGAGGTGCAGGGGAGCACGCTGCTGATCACCTATTCCGGCAGCGACAAGCCGCTGCGATTCGTGAAGGCCGGCGCGTAGCGGCAGGCGTGCCTGGCATCGACGGCTGACCTTTCGACCGGATTGACGGTTGGCTGACGGTGTGGCGTACTTTGGGAGCATGAAAGCTTCAATTCTAGTCGCACTGTCGATCGTGATCGCCACGTCCGCCCGTGGCCAGGCACCGAACGTCTCCTGTGACTCCGCGGCATTGCGTGCGCCCGTCGGCATGCAGCTGGATACGATGCGGGTATTCCTGCGGCGCGCGGATTTGTCTGCGCCCTTGCCCTCGACGTGGGCGCTGGCTGCGTTGGATGGACTTCGGCAAGGCTTCATTGTGCCGCCGAATCTCGCTTTCGCTGCCTATGTCGGTGGCCGAGAGCCCGGCACGGCAACAGTGACGGCACGCTCGACCCTGTTGTTCGATGCACGGTCTGACGGGACCGCGAAGATTCGTGGCATGTTGTCGCGGTCTGGCTCCGACGCGCTCGATGCGAGCCTGGCGGCTGGCGTGATGGCTGCCGGCTCCCAGCGGGCGTTCGCGCCATTTCCACCGACCATGGGACGCGAGATCTCACTGGTCGCCGAACTGTTCTTCGGTGTTGGCGATTCGTTGCGTGCCGGGATGGATGTGGCTGAGCTCCAGCTCCCGGTCTATCGCAATTTCTCCGGCGCGCTGCCGGCCACCGCGGCCGACTCGACCCGTGACGCGCGATCGCTGGTGCAGGCCATTGCAATCATCGAGGCGCAAGGCACGGTGCGCCGTGGCTCCGTGGATCTGTACACCCTTGCCGATCCGAGCTATGCGGCGCAGCTCCTCGACCGGCTCAAGGGCATGACGGCGCAGCCGGCGAGAGTTGCTGGCTGCGCCGTTCCGACGCTGCTTCGATTCGTGATGGAGCCGCCATCACGGTGATGCGCTGATCAGGACAGCGTCACGAGGGTCTGGCCGCTCGCGTTGACTATGCGCAGGACCTGATCTTCCCCGCCGGCGTTGCTCGCGAGGTCGATCTCCGTCACGCCCGTGATCGCATGCGTGAGATGGAGTCCCTTCAGCGTCGAGGTGCCGAACATCAGCGCGACGCCGCTGTCGTGCCGATCGTAGGTTGCGCCGACGAGCTGCAACTCGTGCCCAAGCACCTGGGCTCCGAGATCATCCTGGTCGACCTCCACCAGGCAACGTCGACCAGCATTTCGGGATGTGAACGCTGCCAGTTCTGCATCGAACGAGTCTGCGGTGAATGTGCGTGTCCGCGCATTCGGCGCCGTGCGCGCACGTGCCGCCGCAATCGTGCGCGCCGAACCGGGGACGACCAGCACCGAGCAGGGCGCGTTCCGGATCAGCGTCGCCGCAACGCTCCCAAGCACCATGCGCCGGATGAACCCGTATCCGTGTGTTGCCGTCACGACCAGGTCGGCCTTCTGGTCTTCCAGGTACTTCAGCAGCTGGTCGGGAGCGCTCCCGGTGAGCACCACACTCTGGAACGTCGCGCGACTGCGGTTCAGGAGTGCCTTCATTCGCGTGAACGCCACCGCCGACTGTTCGCGATATGCGTCAGCGCGCTCCTTCAGGTAGGGGACGGTTTCGTCGAACGGGGGGCCAACATGCAGCAACCACACCGTTGCGTCGGGTGCCACGACACTCATGGCGACCTGCGCCGCGTAGAGGCTGAATGGACTGAAATCGGTGGCGATCACGACGCGGCGCGGCGGTGAGGTCAGGCCCTCCTCGACCGCGAGCACCGGGGAATCACCCAGCTGCACCATTCGCAGCACCGATTCACCGCCGAAGAGGCGGTCGATGCCACGGTGCCGTCCTCGCCCGACGACCACCAGTCGTGCGTGCATCTTGTCCGCGGCCGAGGCGATTTCGCGGGCTGGCTCGCCCGTCTTGACGACGATCGGCCACGCGGCGTTGGCCGCGACCATCCGTGTCAGCTGCGCACGGGTGGCTGACTCGCGCGCCGACTCGGTCTCGGCAGCGGTCTCCATCGAGACCACCATACCATCCACGCCGTAGATCGGCAGGTTGGTCGGTTCGACCACCGTCAAGGCGATCGCCTCGACCTTGGCTCGGGCTGCGAGGGCGGCTGCCAGCGGAAAGGCCGCATCGGAATCAGGGGCGGTGTCGGTGCCGACGAGAATCGGACCGTCCGGAAGAAGCGTCGGCTCGAGAGCTTCCAGCGTTTCCGGTGTAGCGTGCATAGACGTCGACATGCGTGGCTCCAGCGTAGGGTATCAAACGGTACGAGTTGAAGTTGCGAGCCGGGCCACCCGACTATCATCGGGTTTCGCCTGACAGCTCATCCGTAGCGATTACTCGCTGCACGCCCAATCACCCTTTGTGGGCCTCCTGTGACAGACAACGCACCGAGTCACGGCCTCCACAAGCTCGGCCCTCGCCACGTCGCTCAGCTGTTCCTGCCGCTGCAGGGGGAGCTGCTGACGATGTTGCGTGCACTGTCGCCGACCGACTGGGATCGCCCGACCGTCGCCGGACCGTGGCTCGTGCGCGACGTCGTGGCCCATTTGCTCGATGGTGAGCTGCGCAAGGTGTCCGTCTTTCGCGACGACCATCAGCTCCCCGCCGAATCGCCGATCACCGATGCCGGCGATCTGGCAAAATTCATCAATCAGGTCAACGCAACAGGCGTGGCCTTTTCGAGGCGGTTGAGTCCGCGCGTGATGGTCGACCTGCTCGAGATCAGCGGCGGCTGGGCAGCGTCCGTGGTGGCGGCGCTCGATCCGTACGCCCCGTCTCGCTGGCCTGTGAGCTGGGCGGGGGAGGCGCAATCGGCAAACTGGATGGATACCGGGCGGGAATACACCGAGCGCTGGCACCATCAAGCGCAAATCCGTGACGCCGTCGGCGCCGAACAGTTGCTCGCCCCTCGGTGGTTCGAGCCCCTGCTCGATTTTTCCGCGCGTGCATTGCCCGTCGCGTACGCGAATCGTACGGCCGCGGCAGGAACAAGCATCACGCTTGGCGTGACCGGCGAAACGACGGCGCACTGGACGCTCGTTCGCGAGGAAAGCCATTGGGGGCTGTTCGCCGGCACGGTGCCGGCACCAGACGCATCAGCAACACTCAGCGCCGACGATTTCTGGCGCCTCTTCTACAATGCGCTCGACCGAGACACTGCCGCACGCGCAATATCCGTGGACGGCGATGCGACCCTGATCGACCCGCTGCTGTCCGTGCGATCGGTGATCGTGTAGTTCGACACATCACACGCATCACCAGCAGCGGACATCAGGGCAGGGTGCCACCATGGCTCACGGATGTTGTCGGCAGTAGGCACCCCCTTCGCAGGCCAGCGGAACGAACACCTCCGCCTGAATCCGCCACCGACCGTCCGTGAAGCGCCACTGCGCGAGGTACGTCCCGGTGACGCGAATCGCGCCATCCGGATCTGTCCAGGTCCCGACCCAGTCCCCTTCTTCGGCGCCGACATTCCATGCTCCAAAGACTCGGATCGTTCGTGGGGTGCGTACCCACTTGGTGTCGGGGCGGCGTGCAAACTGCGCGGCCATGGCACGCACATTTGCATCCGCGCCCGCGGTTTGCGAGCTGGTGGATGACGTGACATGAATGTCGGGCATCCACTCTTGTGCGATCGCACTCGTGTCGTGCGCCGCGATGGCGGCATTCGACCGCGCGCGCGCACTGGCGATCGCTGAGATCGCGTCGTCTGTCGGCATTCTCGTCTCGCTTCGGGAGATGTTGGGTAACGGGGCGGGGGAGAAGGCAGGCGGATGCCCGCATCCAGGCAGCGCTATCGACAGGGCCAGTATCATCGAGGCCGCGCGAACGGCGCGAGGGATCCCACTCCCGAACAGCGTCATCCAGTCGTCGAGCCACGCGGGCTTGGGGGGATGCGGGATCTCCTCGCCAAGAAGCGCAAGCAGTTCCGCGGTTGGGACACTGCCACCACTGCGACGAAGGAAGCGTGCCTGCACAAGTGCACCAGCCACCTCGTCCGAGCCAATGAAGAATCGCTGCGACATCACGATCGATTTCTCATCCCATGCGACGACTTCCGATTCGATCTCGAATCGTTGACGCCAGTTCAGTGACTTGCGGAAGATCAACGACTCGGCTGTCACCACCGGATAAAGCCCCGCGCGATTGAGCTTCACCAGTGTTCCCGAGCGGTGCATGAGGTCGACCCGTGCGAGGTCCATGATGGTGAAGTACCGACCGTTGTTCATGTGACGAAACAGGTCGAGGTCGAACAGGCTGACACGAAAGGGTGTTCGGCACGGGCCGAGTGAGTGCACCGGCGTTCGCGAGCGGCCGACGATCCACAGCCAGATGAGGCGGAACCAAAGATTCATGGTGCACGAAAGTGACGAGAGCGGCTGTGGCGATCACATGGTGTGACACGCGTAATATCGCTGGCACTCGCACCCGGCGTCGAGTCGGCGCGTGGCAGCATTCGAAGCCCAGCAGGCGCTGATCATTCGTCACGGAATTCAGCTCACCGATCGGTGTGAGTGTGACGATACTCTCCTCGTGATCGCGGACACGTCACCCGTACCATTCAGCCCTGGATTCCGCATGTCAGCCTGCCCCTACACCTGGGTTCGCAGCTTCTTCTCCGCCGGCACCAAGGCGGAGCCCGGCACGCCGGCAAAGAACCTGATGGTCCGCGTCGTGCGCGATGGTGAGGAGCGGGTGCGGGTAGCCCTGCCGTCGCGCAGTGCCAAATGGCTGATCGAACTGATCCCTGCTGATGTAGTCACGAAGATTCGGGCCGAGCAAATACCGCTCGATGCCATCACCGAGGACCTCAATCGACAGGAGGTCCTCTATCCTCGCTCCATCTTCACGCTCGACGAGCCCAACCGGCAGGTGACGGTCTGGCTCGAATAGCGCCAGACTCACACCCCGCCACTCTCGAGTAGCGGTGACGAACGACATGACGCGCGACGGGATGCTTTCCGTCGCGCGTCGTCGTTGGTGCGGTGGCTGGAACGCGCGTCAGGCTGCGATCGAGGTGTGCAACTCGAGTTCGTTCGGCTTGCAAAAGACGCCTGACGGGTGGTTCGGAACGCGCACCACGGAATCGGTGATACCGAGTGTGCTCTCCGTTCCGCCGAGAAAGAGGCTCGCCCCTCGCGTCATCGTCCGCGCCATGCGGTCGATGACGTCCTTCTTCGTCGGCACATCGAAGTAGATCAGCACATTGCGACAGAAGATGATGTCGAACTGCCAGTACGCCGGAAACGGATCGAGGAGGTTGATCTCCTGGTATTGCACCCGATTGCGAATCTCCGGCTTCAGCTCGAAACCCTCAGGCACTGGCGTGAAGTACTTCATCAGGTGCGTTACCGGCAGCCCGCGCTGCACCTCGAACTGGTTGTACACGCCAGACTTCGCGCGCGCCAGCGCTGCGGCGGAGTAGTCGGTGGCGATGATCTCGACCTTTGCACCACCCAACTGCGACTCCGTCTGAGCGACGATCATCGCGATCGAGTACGGCTCCTGACCGGTGGAGCTGGCCGCACACCAGATGCGCACCGGCCGACCCTGCTCGCGCGCGCGGCGGGCGGCCGCCGGCAGGATCTCCTTCTCGAGCGCGACAAATGGCTTGTTGTCACGGAAGAATAGCGTCTCGTTCGTCGTCATCGCGTCGCACACGTTCTTCACGACGGCCGCTGGCGCCCCCTTGCGCAGTGCCGCGATCAGCGCGGTGACGTCCGCGTGGCCATACGTGACGGCCACTGGCGGCAGTCGACTCTCGATCAGGTACTCCTTGCCGGGGCCAAGTGCGAGGCCGCTGTGCTTCTTCAGCAGCTCGCCAAGGAAGGCATACTCGTCGGGGGTGATCATGCGGCCAGCGCTCCACACTGGGCCATGATGGCGTTGGCGACCTTCGACAATGGAAGCACGGCGGATGCGAGCCCCGCGTTCGCCACGGCACCAGGCATGCCCCAGACCACACTGGTCGCCTCATCCTGCACCAGGATGCGACCGCCGCGATGCTTCACCTCCTCGCAGCCGCGCAAACCATCCTCCCCCATCCCGGTCAGCACGATCGCCAGCGTCGATGCGCCATAGACGGCCGCGATCGAACGCAGCATTGGGTCGGCAGAGGGACGACAGAAGTTTTCAGGCTCCGTCTTCGTCAGTCGGACAAATGGTTGCCCTTCGTTCGTGAGGACGACCATGTGGTGTTCGCCCGGGGCCACGTAGGTGCAGTTCGCACGAATCAGGTCGCCATCCTTCGCTTCCACGCAGGTGCGTCCGGTGTCGCGCTCGAGCCGCGAGGCGAGCAGGCCAGTGAAGACGGCAGGCATGTGTTGTGTGATCAGGATCGGCAGGGGGAAGTCCTTCGGGAGTGCGGACAACACGTCGGCCAGGGCATTGGGGCCACCGGTGCTCGAGGCGATGGCCACGATCCGGGGCGGGGCGTCACTGCTGCGCGCGGCAAGGAGCTCGGTGCGCGCAGGTGAGGCCGGTCTCGCCGCGCCGACCACCACCGGCCGGCGTCCACGCGCAGCACGCCCGATCGCTCGGACCTTCGAGGCGATCTCGGTGCTGATTGCGGCGAGGGTCGCCGAGCCCGACTTCGCCGCCGGCTTCGCGATGTAGTCCGCCGCACCCATCGCGAGGGCATGCATCGTGACCTCCGCCCCGCGTTGCGTGAGCGAACTGGCCATGATCACGCGCGTGTCGGGGTAGGCGGCGAGGATCAACGGCAGCGCCGTCAACCCATCCATCTCCGGCATTTCGACATCCAGCAGCACGACATCGATCTTGGTGTGCCGCAGCGCGTCGAGCGCCACCTTGCCGTTCGGTGCAGTGGTGGCCACGGTCATGTCGGCCTCGGCGTCGATGATGCGCCCAAGCGCGCCACGAATCACCGCGCTGTCGTCGACGATCAGCACACGGATAGGGTCGGCGTGCACGCTCACAGAACCCCGCACGCCTCGAGCTTCGAGCCGATGATCGTGGCGTCGAAGGGCTTCATGATGTACTCGGAGGCCCCAAGCGTGAGCGCGGTCTGGATCTTGTCGAACGAGGTGTGCGTCGTGCACATGATGATCGGTGGCGGGAGCAGCGCCGGTCGCGCCGAGACAGCGCTCAGGAACTGCAAGCCATCCATGTTCGGCATGTCGATGTCGCAGAGGACGGCGTCGAACCTGTCGCCCACGGCAAGCACGTGCAGTGCCTGCTCGCCATCCTCCGCCTCCGTCACCGCATAGTTCAGCTGCTCCAGAATGCGGCGAATGGCCTTCCGGATGGTCCCCGAATCATCGATCACCAGAATGCGCTTCATGGTCAGATCTTCCGCAGCTTGGTGAGGAAGTCGGTCACCGCACTGTTCAGCCGCTCCGACTCCACCGACAAGCCACCCGCCGCCGTGCGGATGTTCTCGGCGGTGCGGCCCCCTTCCGCGGCCACCATCGTGACCGTCGAGATGCTCGAACTGACCTCCGCCGTGCCGCGGGCGGCTTCGCCGACATTGCGCGAGATCTCGCTGGTGGCCGCGTTCTGTTCTTCGACGGCCCCCGCGATGGTGGTCGAGATCTCGTTGATCTTGTTGATCACGCTCGTGATTTCGCGGATGGCAGTCACGGCCGACGCGGTTTCGCTCTGGACGCCCGCGATCTTGCTGCCAATCTCCTCCGTCGCGCGCGCCGTCTGGCGTGCGAGCTCCTTGACCTCGTTGGCGACCACGGCGAAGCCCTTTCCTGCCTCGCCGGCACGGGCGGCCTCGATCGTGGCGTTCAGGGCGAGCAGGTTGGTCTGCTGTGCGATGGACGTGATGACCTTCACCACCTGGCCGATCTCCTGCGAGGAGATGCCGAGCTTCGCCATCGTCTCGGTCGTATCGCTCGCCTGCTTCACCGCTACCTGTGAGATCTGTGACGCTTCCTGCACGCGCCCGGCGATCTCGCGGATGCTCGCCGTGAGTTCCTCGGCGGAACTGGCCACGGTCTGCACGTTGCGCGTCGCCTGTTCCGACGCGGCGGCGACTGCCTGTGCCTGGCGCGTCGTCTCCTCGGACGATGCCGCCATTCCCTGGGCGCTCGCTTCGAGTTCGGTCGAGGAGGAACTGACGACGCTTGCAATCGCCGCCACAGTGGCCTCGAAGTCGTCTGCCATGCGCACCTGATCCGTGATCACCGACCAGTTCACCATCGGGCCGACGTACTCACCGGCCTCGTTGTAGATGGCGACGGCGTTGAGGTCGAGCGTCTCCGGGCCGACGCGGATCTTGGCGTTGTGCGGCAGGTTCTTGTCGGTCGACAACATCGCGCGTTGGTGCGCGGGATCCTTGTGGAAGATGTCGATCTTGCTGCCGACGACCTGGCTGGCCTTCACCGGCAGGTGCTTCTCGATGCGGGTCAGCGTCTCGAGTGACGCAGGGTTGATGTACTTGATGTTGAAATCGAGATCGCAGAGCATCAGGTTGACTCGTGCGGACTCCACCATCGGCTTGAAGAGCGCCATCTCGGCGCGCATTTTCACGAGCGCCGTGCTGTCGGTGGCGTACTTGACCACCTTCACCAGGCGCCCATCGCGGCCTCGGATCGGGTTGTAGGTCGCCTGGATGTGGCACACCTTGCCGCCCTTGCCAATACGGCGAAACTCGTCGGAGTGGTACTCGCCGCGATTGAGCTTGGCCCAGAACTCCTTGTAGGCGTTGCTGTTGCGGTACGCCTCGTCGACGAACATGGAGTGGTGCTGGCCTCGCACTTCATCGAGGGTGTAGCCGAGCAGCCCGAGGAAATTGTCGTTCGCCGTGAGGATCGAGCCGTCGAGGTTGAACTCGATCACCGCATTCGACTTGCCGATGGCCGAGACCTGTCCTTCGAAATCGGCCATCGCCGTGCTCTGCCTGGTGATGTCCGACGCGTACTTGATGACCTTCACGACGCGCCCGGACCGGTCGCGGATCGGGTTGTACGACGCCTGGATCCAGACCTCACGACCACCGCGCGCGACACGACGATATTCCGCCGCGTCAAATTCGCCGCGGTTCAGCTTCGCCCAGAAATCGCGGTATTCCGCGCTCGCCTTGTATGCCTCATCCACGAACATCGAATGGTGCCGGCCCTGGATCTCTGGCAGCGTGTAGCCCATCACGCTGAGGAAGTTGGCATTGGCGGTGAGCACCGTGCCATCGAGATCGAACTCGACCACCGCCATCGAGGTGTTGATCGCCGCCACCTGCGCTTCGAGATCCGCCACCCTGGCGGCAAGGGCGAGACTCTCTGCGCTGTCTTTGGCAGCACTGTCACCGTGCGAGATCGCACCGGCTGATGCGCGGCTCTTGCCAGCGAGCTTGGTGGATCGTGTGCCGGGCGTCGGGATTCGATTCGTGGACATGGTCAGTGGGATGCGCGGATGGTGGTGTCGATGGGTGGATGTGCTGCTGTGTGGCTCGCCTCTGTAACTCAGTCGGGAGCCCGCCACACTGGGGGCTCAGCCGGACACGTGCTCGAGGCGAAGCACTTCGTGAACATTCATGACCAGCAGCAGCCCGCGGTCCCGACGGACGATGCCGGAGCAGGCCATTCGCCAACGCGCGTCGAGGGTCGCTGGCGGAGGTTCGACGGTGTCGCTTTCCACCGACACCACATCACCCACTTCGTCGACCATGAAGGCGAACAGCTCGCCCTCATGCTGGACGACGACATTCATGATCTCTGCATCCGCGGCGCGGGCGTCGAGCTGCAGCGTGGTGCGCAGGTCGACGGCCGTGACGATCTGCCCGCGCAGGTTGAGAAAGCCGGCAATCGCATCCGGCGCCATCGGCACGCGCGCAATGCGCATCGCCACCAGCACCTCCTGGACGACCATCACCGGGATGCCGAGCCACTGCTCGGCGAGCCTGAACGTGACGTACTCGAGCTGGCCGGTGCGTATGCTCGTACCGGGTGCGGCGGTTCTGGTGCTCATGCGCCCACCGTCATGGAAGTGGAGTCGGTGGCGGTGGCACTTTCACCGTGCGCATGCCGCAGGAAGTAGTCGGTGTCGATCATTTCCGTCGCACGACCAGCGATCACTGCCACGCCGAGCACTCCAACGCGTGTGGCGCGTCGTTGCAGGGTGACGTGGTCCTCGACGATGTCGCGGATCTCGTTCACCGCGAGTCCGATGGTCCGGGTCCGGTCGCTGAAGACGATCACCGGTCGCGGA
This sequence comes from uncultured Gemmatimonadaceae bacterium, assembly GCA_963740355.1. Taxonomy (GTDB): domain Bacteria; phylum Gemmatimonadota; class Gemmatimonadetes; order Gemmatimonadales; family Gemmatimonadaceae; genus JACMLX01. Next base: position 146,269 of record CAVUDW010000003.1, on the reverse strand, counting down.
TCCATGCTTCGCAGGTCGACCGACGGGCTCGATGCGATCACCGGCATCAGCTCCCCGCGGTACTGCACCAGGAAATGCCCGTCCGCTTCTTCCATGGCGGAGAGCGGGAACTCCTCGAGGCGAGCCACCAGCGAGAGCGGCACTGCCTGCAGGGCAGGGAGGCCGGCATCGAACAGCAGCACACTTTCCTTCGCATCGACCTGTGCGGCAAGACGGTCGCGCTCGGCCTGCTGCGAGGCACGCTCCGCCTCGTCGCGCGTCTGGCTGCTGGCGACGTTCGCGATGTTGGCGATGCCGGTCGTGTCGAGGATCATGATCACGCGCCCGTCGCCGGTGATCGTGCACCCGGCGTAGGCCGACAGATGCTTGATCAAGCGGCCCACCGGCTTGACCACGATCTCCTGGGTATCGAAGACCTCCTCGACGACGAGCCCGAATCGCGCCTCGCCCACCTGACAGACCACGATGTTGTATGTCGCGGTCGGAGAGCCGGCGCCGAGGTTGAGCAGCGTGCGCAGCGGCACGAGTGGCAGCAGTGTTTCGCGCAGGCGATAGAACTGTGCACCGTGCACGTCTTCCACTAGATGCTGCTGATCCTCCGTCACCCGGACCAGCTCGACGATGCCGATTTGCGGCACCGCGAACGATTCACCCGCCGTGCCGACGAGCAGCGCGGAGATGATGGCAAGGGTCAGCGGAATCTTGATCCGAACCGTCGTGCCCAGCCCCATCTGGGACGACAGTTCCACCGTGCCGCCGATCGCATCGATATTGCTGCGGACGACGTCCATCCCAACACCTCGTCCCGAGACGTTGGTCACCTGCTCGGCGGTCGAGAAGCCAGGCTCGAAGATGTAGCGCAGGATCTGCGCGTCGGGCATGGCATCGGCGACGTCCGCCTTGATCAGGCCGCGCTCGACCGCCTTCCGACGCACGCGGGCCGCATTGATGCCGGCGCCATCATCCGCAATCTCGATCACCACATGGCCGCCCTCATGGCGGGCGCTGAGACGAATGGTGCCGGTCTCCGACTTGCCCGCCTCACGACGGACCGATGGCGATTCCACGCCATGGTCGGCGGAATTGCGGATCATGTGTGTGAGGGGATCCTGGATCGCCTGCAGGATCTGCCGATCGAGATCGGTCTCCGCGCCATGCATCACGAGGGTGATGTGCTTGCCGCTCGACTGCGACAGGTCACGCACCAACCGCGGCAACTTCGTCCAGGCATTCCCGATCGGCTGCATGCGCGTCTTCATCACCGCCTCGAGCAGGTCGGTCGTGACGCGATCCAGCTGTTGCACCGGCTTGGCGAAGGGTGACTCCTCCTCCGAGGCGGCGAGTTGCAACAGCTGGTTGCGCCCGAGGGCCAGCTCGCCGACGAGGTTCATCAGCTTGTCGAGGACGTCGACGCCGACGCGCAGCGTGCTCTCGGCAACGTGCGCTTCGGGCTTGCCATTCCGACGCTCGACGCCATCCCATGACGCACCATCGCGCCCCTGTGCCTCACTCGCATCGCTTCCGGCGCTCGGAGCGAGTGGCGCCTCCGCAGCACTGATGGCGGCGCGCTCGACCGGCACCAGCGGCCCCGCTGCGATTGCGGCAATCTGGCTCGCGTCAGGCAACTCATGCACACGCTCCGACGCGGGAAGCCAGCGCTCGAGCCGCGTGATCAGTGCCGCGTCGTCACCTTCCGGTTCCACTTCCGTGGTCTCGAGCGTCTGCAGCACCATCTTGATGCAGTCGATGGCCGCGAGCACGTCGCCGATCAATTCCTCCTGAACCGTCAGACGGCCAGCGCGCAGTGCGTCGAGCACGTTCTCGGTCGCATGTGCAATGCCTTCCAGCCGAACGAGTCCAAGAAATCCGCACGTTCCCTTGATCGTGTGAATGGTGCGGAAGACGCAATTCAAGCGCGCGGTGTCCTCGGGATGCTGCTCGAGTTCGACGATGTCGTTATCGAGCTTGCCAAGGTTCTCGCTGCTTTCGGTCAGGAAGTCCCTGAGGAGGTCGTCCATCTTCGTGAGGAAGTGAGGAGCGGGATGTGCCTCGGAATCGTCCGCTGTTCCTGCAATGCTCGGCAGTTGTCAGGTGAAGCTGTAACGCCTTTATGTGTATGGCATTTAATGAGTTGCGGCGTTCCAATCTTGCGTGCGAAACAGGCCAGAATCGGCCATGTTTGTAGGGGAATCCCCGTGTTTTCTGAGCTGCTCTTCATCTTGGTGCCATTCTTGAGACTAGCCGGTCCGAATATCCGATCGTCGAGAAACATGCGCCGCAATCGTCGCGATGGACTCGTGTGCCAATTGCAAGGATCCCTGCTATCGATGAACGATGCAGGATCCTGGTAGGACTGGCGTGCCGTGCCGTGACCAAGACTCAACCTGATGCCAATGCCTACCGAGACTGCGAGGCATGCAGATCATACGACTCATCTACGCCAGCGTCGCCCGTCCCGGGTTCAGTCTCGATGACTACCGGCAGATTCGCGCGTCGGCCAAGGCGTTCAATACGCCGAACGGCATCAGTGGAATTCTGTGCTTCAGCGGTGGCGCGTTCCTGCAGGCCATCGAGGGACGCCGGGTGCACGTCAACCAGCTGTACAACCGGATCGTGCGTGACACTCGACACCACGATACCGAGATTCTCAGCTGCACCCCGATCGACATGCGGAGCTTCATCGATTGGTCGATGAAGATGATCAGCTTCGATGAGGCCTACACGCCGCAGCGACGTGAGTTGGTGATGCGGCATTCGGGCATGCAGGCGTTCGAGCCATGGACCATGTCGGCCGGCCAGGCGTTGTCGTTCCTGACGGAGCTTGCCGAGGTGGAACGGCGAAAGGATCTGCGCTTGTCTGGGGAGATGAAGACCGTCGGCTAGCGCCGCGCAGGAGAAGGCGATCATGGTGTGTGCGACGATCGCGCACACCTGATGCAATGAAGGCCGGCCAGTCTCGATTTCCTGAGACTGGCCGGCCTTCGTTGCTGGACATGCCGCGAGCTAGAAGTCGCTCAGGGCGCCATCATTATCATCACCATCATCATCATCATCATCATCGAACGGGATCATGCTGGCTGCGCTTCGAGAACGTGTCAGTCCGGCTCGCGACGGTAGAAGAGGTCGCGGATCACGTCGTCGCCGGGAACGCGATACGCCATGCGGACACCGCCCGTCACTGGACTCGCCGTGTGCACCAGCGGTGCGATGTAGTCAGACGTCAGCACCATCTCCCCCCGGGAGTCATGCTGCACCTGACCGTGGTCGCGTTCGCGGGATGTGCCAATCAACCGCAGCACCTTCTGGCCATCCACGAACGTGACGCCGTACGTCGCGTATCGCACATTCAGTTCATAACGCGGCGTACCGACCGAGGTGAGGGTGAGCTCGCCACCTTCGACCCACGTCTCGTATCGCAGCGCCGCGTCGCCGGAATCAACGCTGAACTCATCAACCATCACAGGAATCTTCTGGGCGCCAACCTGTGACAGCGTCAGGCGACCATCCTCGACTGGCACCGGGCGTGGGGCCGTCGTGCCATCCGCACCACAGGCAGTCATCCCCGTCATGGCGGCAACGGCCAGTGTCGAGGCAACGCGGCGAGTATTTGTCAGAAGCAACACGAGCACGTCCTCATGCAGATAGTGGATTCTTCCTCCACTACGACGTCAGGACGTGCTGGTTTCAGGCTCCACGATCACGGTACGTGACTGCCCGTCGTCGACGAGCCGGATGGCATTCCCGGCGACCCTCACTCCGCCTACGGAGATCCGTGCCCCGTGTGCCTTCACACGTGCGGGCGATCGGACCTCGATTTCATACGACGTGCGGCCATACCGATATGTCAGCTTGTAGGCGGGCCAATCGGCTGGCACCGACGGCGCGAACCGAAGCGTGTCACCAACCTTCTCGAAGCCCAGAATGGCTTCCAGGCCAACACGATACATCCAGCTCGCCGAGCCCGTGTACCAAGTCCAGCCGCCGCGGCCCACATGAGATGGTGATGTGTACACGTCAGCCGCAATCACATACGGCTCGACCTTGTACTTCGCGACCGCCTCTGGTGTGGCTGAGTGCGTGAGAGGGTTGAGCATCTGGAACAGCTCGAAGGCGCGATCACCATCGCCACGCATCGCCGTCGCAAGCACGGCCCACAGCGCCGCGTGTGTGTACTGCCCACCATTCTCACGCACCCCTGGCAGGTAGCCACGGATGTAGCCTGGATCGTTGGTCGTCCCATCGAATGGCGGCGTGAGCAATACGATCAGGCGATCGTCGTCCCGCACCAGTTGTTCGTCCATCGCGCTCATCGCCTGCGCCTGACGTGCCTCGGGTGCTGCGCCGGAAATCACGCTCCAGCTTTGTGCGATCGAGTCGATCTTGCACTCGTCGCTCGTGGCTGAGCCGATCGGCTGTCCATTGTCGTAATAGGCGCGACGATACCAGCCACCGTCCCAGCCGCTCACCTCGACCGCTGCAGCGTAGCGGTCGCTCATCGTTCGCATGAACTCCGCCTCGGCCGTGTCGGCGCGGGCGTCGGCCAGCAAGGCGAAACTCCGCATCGTCTTGATCAGGAACCACGCCAGCCAGACACTTTCGCCCTTGCCGTCGGCACCGACGCGGCTCATGCCGTCGTTCCAGTCGCCGGTGCCGATCAGCGGCAATCCATGTGGACCGAACGTGCAGGCACGGCGCAGGGCACGGCGACAGTGTTCGTAAATGCTGCCATGCTCGTCGGTCACCGTCGGAAGGTCGTACAGCTCATGCTCGTGTGGTGCCAGCTGGCGCATGGTGATGAACGGCACGTACTCGTCGAGTACGCTCAGGTCACCGGTGACGGTCACATACCGTTCGACCACGAATGGCAGCCAGGCCAGATCGTCGGAAAAGCGCGTCCGCACGCCGCGTCCGCTGTGGGCGTGCCACCAGTGCTGGACATCGCCTTCCTCGAACTGTCGGGCCGCCGCACGCAGGATATGCTCTCGCGCGATGGCTGGCTCGGCATAGACGAAGGCCATCGTGTCCTGCAGCTGATCGCGGAAACCGTACGCCCCACTGCTCTGGTACAGGCCCATGCGGGCCCACATCCGGCAGGAGAGGGCCTGATACAGCGACCATTTGTTGAGCATGGCGTCGAACGCGGCATCCGGCGTGGACACCGTGATCACGCCGAGCCGCGTCTTCCACTCCGTGACGGCATCCGAAATCGCGGCCTGCGATTGCGCGGCCGGCCGAAGCCTCTCGAGGGTCGTGCGCGCCTCAGCGTGCGTCCTGGCAGCGCCCAGCAGGATGCTGACGTCTCGTGACTCACCAGCAGCAAGCGTGATGGTCATCTGGAGGGCCGCGCATGGGTCGAGACCCACACCGGCACTCCCGTCGAGCCCGCGTTCACGCAACCCCGCCGGCGCGCCCACGTGGCCGTTGCGGCCGAGAAAGGACAACCGGTCGGTCGTGAAGCTGCTGACCGCCTCACTGGTGGCAAGGAACGCAGTCCACTCCGCAAACAGCGGATCGAACAGGTTCTGCGCAAAGACCGCCTGATGCTCGGCCGCGAACCGCGTCCGGACGTGATACTGCGACTCGTCGCGACGCGCACCAAGCGTCCACTCCGCGTACGCAGTGACGGTCAGGCGACGCGTACGCGCCGTCAGGTTCGTGATCCGCAGCGCTGACAGCTTGACGGCCTCGCGCGTCGGGACGCCCAGTCGCAGTTCGGTGCGGATGCCATCATGCTCGTGCTCGAATGTGGAGCAACCTGGCGCATGCGTCACGCGGTACGGGCCATCGCCGTCGACCGGGGCCGGCGTCGCGGACCAGAGATCTTCCGTGTCGTCGTCCTGCAGATAGATCGCGTCGCTGACCGGATCGGAGACGGGATCGTTGTGCCAGGGCGTCAGCCGATAGAAATACGCGTTCTCTGCCCATGTGCAGCCAGCGCCACGCTCCGTGACGAGGAAACCCCCGGCTGCATTCGCAATCACGTTTGCCCACGGTGCAGGTGGGAGGCGTGAGTCGTCGACGTCGATCCGGTAGTCGTTGTTCGCATCCAGTCCGCCGATGCCATTACCGAATTGGAGCGGCGGGTCATTGCTGACGACAGTGGCGGCGCGATGCCGCTGGCGTGGGGCACGTGGAATCAGCGGCGCCACCAGCGGACGAAGCGCGGAGACGAGTGTGGCCAGTGGTCCGCTGCGATCGATGACCACGACCTGCGCCGGTGTGACGCGATCAGCGGCGCGGGCTACAGCGGTCGACAGGGCCCCCGTCGCTTCATCGGCGGCGAAGGTATCGGCGCTTGCCAGAACGCGCGTCAACGACCGGCCGTCGCAGGTCACATGGACGCGGGAGGTGGCGGACAACATCAGGAAGTCGTCCGCCAGAAACAGCTCGCGGCGGCGGATGAACACGCCACCCGGCCGATCCATGAGGGACGCATCATTGGCTGCGACCATCGCTTCCGTGATCCCGTCCCGCAATTCCTGGAGGTAGTCGGCCTGATGGCAGTTGACCACGACGAGGTCGACGGTGAGCCCGCGTCGCCGCCAGTAGCGGTGCGCGGCAAAGAGTTCGCGCAAGGTCGGCAAGCCATCGATGGAATCGATCGTCGCGAGGACGATCGCGTTGTCGCCGGAGATGCCGTGCGCCCAGAGCAGGGGCTGTGACCCGCGGCTGCGTCGCAGTTCATCGTGCGGTGGCGCAAGCGATCCGCCGAGGAACAACAGCTGGCTGGCAAGCTCCTGGAAGACGGCGCCGTTGGATGGCGTGATGCCGAGGGCCTGCAACTCGACCTGTGTCGCCGTCCAGGCGAAATCGAGGGCGCGCTGCGCTGCGTGTGAATCGTGATAGCGGCCCGCCAACTCGAAGGCCGCCTGACGGGTGGTGGCGACGAGCGTGGTGAATGCCACGCTCACCGATTGTCCCGGTGCGACGCTGACGCGTGTTCGGAGGGCGAAGATCGGGTCGAGCACCGGGCCTGTGGTTCCAGAGAGCTCACCGGCGGTGGTCATCGCGGAAGGATCGCGAACCGTATTGCCTCGCCCAATGAATCGGGCTCGATCCGTCTCACAGGTCACCGCACCGATTCGCTCGCGGCCAGAATCCACCACGTGCACACACCAGAGCTGCAGGTCGTCCGGCATCCGTGGACGCCGGGTGGCGGTGATGGCAGTGCACCAGCCATGCCATTCCGTCTCGACGAACAGGTTGGAGAACGCCGGATGTGCGAGGTCGGCACCCTGCGTCGTCATCGCGACCTCACCGTAGCTCGTCAGCTCGATCTCGTGCGGCTCACTCCCGGTGTTCGTGAGCGTGACGCGCCGCACCTCGGCGCTGTCGGCGGGAACGACGGTGATCTCGGTCCGCGTCTCGATGTCACCGTCAACGCGATGAAGCGTGACGCGATCGGAGGCGAGCCACGCACGGCTCGAGTCGGCCGGCGCACCAATCGGCTGATGCGCGGCCGACCAGATGCGGCCGGCGGTGATGTCGTTGATGTAGCAGAACTGGCCGGTGTCGTCGAGCGTGCTGTCGGCACGCCAGCGTGTGACGGCGATGTTCTCGTAACGGCTGAATCCGCTGCCGTTGTGATTGAGCATCACGGTGTACGGCACTGAACCGAGGAGTGCGATACGTGGCGCCGATGGCACCATCGTGTTCACTTCGCGCACCACCGGGCGATCGGTCTCGGGCGACGGGCGCGCCTCGTCGGGTTGGGCCGATTGCGCCTCCTGCAGGATGAGGCGCCGCGGCACGCGCTCATGCAGCAGCAGCTCGACGGACTTTACCAGCGGGTCAGCGTGGAATCGGTCCTGCCACGTGTCCTTCATCAGCACATTCGTGAGCGAGACGAGGGACATGCCGACGTGGTGGGCGAAGTACGCTCGCACGAAGGCCACCCGGCCACCCTGGGGTGGACGTGTGTAGTCGATCGCATCACAGAATCCGTATTCACCGAGGGCACCCATCGCCTCGAGCGTGCGGAGGTTGTTCATCGCGCGCGTCGGATCCACCTGTGCGGCGAGTGCCGTGGCGTATGGAGCGACCACGAGGTCACGCCCCAGGCCACGCTTCAGCGCGAGGTCCGGAATGCCGAAGGCGCGGTACTGGTACGTCTGGTGACGATCTCGGAAGTTGTACGCACTTTCGCTCACGCCCCACGGCACGTTGCGCGTGCGCGCATACGCCATGTGACGCTCGACCACGCCGTCGTACGTCTGCGCCAGCAGCGTGTAGGGCAGGGACCGCATCACCAGGACCGGCATCAGGTACTCGAACATGCTCCCGCTCCACGACACCAGCGCCGTCGACCCAGCCGTTCGGCTCAGGCTGCGCGAGAGGCGGAACCAGTGCTCCAGCGGCACGTCGTTGCGAGCGATGGCGATGAAGCTTGCGAGGCGAGCCTCCGACGCCAGCAGGTCGTAGTACGAGTCGTCCGGCGTGAACGACTCCGGGTGATACCCGATCGTGAACAGCTTGCGCCCAGGCTCGTAGAGGAACCCGAACTCCATCTCGACGACATACTGGTATGCGGCATTCGCCAGCGCATGCAGCCGTTCGCGGACGGCATCTTCGGCGCCAGCGATGGCAAGGCACGCCTGCCGCAACGCGACCAGGTGCCCGGCCATGTTCCCGCTGTCGACCGTACTGATGTAGGGCGGCTCCAGTACATGCAGGTCCGTGAGGTCGTACCAGTTGTAAAAGTGCCCGCGGTACCGCCGCAACGACGCCATGGTGGCGAAGGTGCGCTCGAGGCGACTCGTCATCTCCAACGCGCTGATCAAGGCAAGGTCGTACGCGCACACCGTGGCCAGTAACTGCAATCCGATGTTCGTCGGCGACGTCCGCATCGCGACGACAGGGTCCGGGTCGGCCTGGAAGTTGTCGGGAGCGAGCCAGTGTGTCTCGGCGGTCACGAACGTGTCGAAGTACTGCCAGTGGAGTGCTGCGTAGCGCATCGCTGCGTCACGGGCACCGCTGCTCAGGACGCGGCGTGCGGCACTCGATGGACGACTCAATGCCACCATCACACGCGGCGCCACCAGCCAGCAGATCGTCAGCACACCAACCACGAACGCCGTCATTTCCAGCCCACTCAGCGGCAAGCCGAGCTGCTGCTGGCGCCGAATCGCATTGGCTGCGACCATCAGCATGCCGAAACCGGAAAGCAGCACACTCGCGCGCATCGCACGGTGGGTGATGGCACTGATGTCGGTCAGCGACTTCTCGACCAACGATGCCGACTGCCACTCCAGCATCTTCCGATGCGAGACCAGCAGGCGATACAGCGTGCGAAAGATTGCATCGGCCGACACCAGCGCCTGATGCGGGAGGGTGAGGATCGCAATCAGCGCTTGCTCGAGGCTCACCACGGCGTCTTGCGCCACCGCCTCGTAGTACGCGCGCCATGACTTGTCGAGCGGTGGCCTGAGCACGGCGATGATCAGTGCCGTGACCCACGGTGCGACGATGGCACCCAGGCCCAGAAGCGTCCAGCGCAGTGCGGAGCCGGGCAACAGGGTCCAGCCACCCACCAGAAAGATCAGCTGTGCAATTTCGACCGTGCTGCGGCGCAGGTTGTCGACGATCTTCCACTGCGACACCAGCGAGAGCCGGTTGCGCTCCGGTCCGTCCGGGCCGGGCACCGTGCGACTGAGCCACGGCAGCAACTGCCAGTCTCCTCGAATCCATCGGTGCTTGCGCCGCGTCGCCGCGACATAGGTCGTCGGATAGTCGTCATAGACGATCACGTCGGTCGCGAGCCCGGCGCGCGCGTAGTTCCCCTCGATCAGGTCGTGCGACAGCAGCGTGTTCTCGGGGAAGCGGCCGTGCGTTGCCACCTGAAACGCATCGACGTCGTAGATCCCCTTGCCGGTGAACGTGCCCTCGCCGTACAAGTCCTGGTAGACATCCGAAACGGCCGTCGAATACGGGTCCACACCCGGATGGCCCGAGGCGATGGCCGCAAAACGTGAACGGTGCGCACTGGGAAGCGACACACTCACGCGTGGCTGCAGGATGCCGTACCCGCGCACCATGCCACGCTTTGCGTCGTAGACGGCTCGGTTGAGTGGATGCGCCATCGCGCCGACCAGTGACGGTGCCGCATCCGGCGGCAACACCGTGTCAGAGTCGAGCGTGATGACGTACTTCACACCCATCAGGGCGTTCGTGTCACCAGCGATCACCGTGAAGGCGCTCAGCGACTCGCCGCGCACCAGTCGATTGAAGTCGGACAGCTTGCCGCGCTTCCGCTCCCAGCCCATCCACACCCCTTCGTGGGCATTCCACTTCCGGGGACGATGCAGGAGATGGAAGGGGCCGATGCCATCATCGACGTGCCGCTCGTGCACATGGCGATCGTTCAGCTCCTGGATCCCGGTGAGGGCGGCGTCGAGGATGGCATCGTCTGCCGCCGTCGTCTCCGTCACCGCGTCGGTGAAATCGCTGAGGATTGCAAAGTGCAGGTGCGCCTCGCGATTGGCGAGGAACTGGACTTCGAGGGTCTCGAGTGCGTCGTGCACGTCACCCACACTGCCGAACAACGTCGGAATGACCACCGCGGTGCGGTACGCGGCGGGCACGCCGTTGGTATACAGGTCGAGGCGCGGCAGCGTATCCGGCGGCAGCAAGGCCGTCACGAGCTGATTGAGGATCGTGACTGCGATGTCGAGTGCCGGCAGGAAGGCCAGCAGCAACAGCAGCCAGATCGATTCCCGCGCATCCGGTTCGACCAGCAGCAGGACGAACGATGTGGCGAGCAGCACCAGCGTGCCCAGCCCACCCAGAAAGACCACGTTCGGGTAGGTGTGCACGGCGCGTTCGATGCGCTCGCCCAGCGTTGGCGTATACCCGGCGACGCGCTCGAGCTCCGTGACGCCGGCATCGATCAGGAAATAGCCGACATGTGTGCGGACATCCGCCAGCGGTGCGTTCGCATCAGACACTGGGCTGCGGGCGAGATCGATCGCCCACTGCGCCACGGAGGTCTCACGGTGCCCGGTCTTCTTCGCGATCCGCTCGACCACATGCCGATAGCGATCGCGTGTCGCGAACGTCATCACCGGATAGTGGCCCGACGGATCGGTCTGCAGCACCGTCTCCATCACGCTCTGCTTCTCGACGAAGATCCGCCAGTCCCGGCGTCCGATGTCCCGCAGGCTCGTGATGCTGTTGGCCATCATGATCTGCGTCAGCGTCACACGATGGGTCGACTGTGCGACCGCGGTCTCCGGACTGACACCGGCGTCCCGCATCCAGTGCTCGAGCCAGGCCAGCGGCGGTGATGCACCCTCGGTCTGGCGCAGCAGCTGCAGGAAGCGGGAGACGAAGTGCGGCGTCAGTTCATGTTCGGCGTCGGCGAACTCGCGCAGCGCTTCACGCAGCGGGGTGCCCCCGCGTGCACTGGCGTCCAGGATGCGGTCCGACCAGAGCGTCGCGAGCCCGATTTCATCGAGCCGCTGCATCGTTCGCAGCGTCATCCGCCGCACGCTTTCGATCAGGCCCAGGCGCAGCATCGCCGGCATCGCCCAGAGCTCACCAAGCGAGAGCGGTGTCACACTCTGGAACGACTCGACATACAGGTCGACATTCTCGAGGTCGACGCGTGCTTCCGTGTGCGAAATGAGCGAGATCGCCATTTCGTAGACGCGCGGATAGCCTGTGAGCGGACCTGTGGCCAGCTCCGGCAATTCACGGTAGTAGCCTCCGGGAAGGCTGGCGCGCACTTCCTGGAGGTGCTCCTGCACCACGTAGTAGTTGTCGAGCAGCCATTCTGCGGCTGGCCCGGCATCCACTCCGGCGGCGGCGGCGCTGATCAGCCTTGCCTGCGCATCGGTCAGGATGCGTCGTGTATCGGCCAGGCGCGCCAGCAGGCGTGCGGGCCGTAACGGCGTCTGGGTCGTGACGAGACGCTGCCCGCGCGCAACCGCGCGAGCGCGCGCCGCCAGGTGATCAGCACCCAGCAGCTCACCGACGATTGGTCCGGTGAGGAGTTCGTCAGCCGCCTCGGCACGGGAGCGCTCCGCTCGCGTGCTCATGTGCGACGCAGCGACATGTCGTTCAGTGCCACGCGAATCCGGTCAGGCCGTGGGGCCCCTCGATACCGTGCTGACACAGCGTGCCCTTGCCTCAAATCGGTTTCCGTCCCTGAATCACGCGGACGAGCACGACGACGATGGCGACCACCAGCAGGATGTGGATCAACCCGCCCATGGTGTAGGCGCTCAGCATGCCGAGCAGCCAAAGGACGACCAGGATGATGACAATCGTATTGAGCATGTGACGTATTCTTGAAAGGTTCGTGGACGCAGCGCGTGAGCACAGGGCTGGTGAGCACAGGGCCGACTGCGTCGCGCAGCACGCGGGCGCGTGTGCTGCACGGAGTGGTACACCGCTATATACCGAATGGGGACGAGTGCACCGAACTCCACCGCACAATTGTCGTGTTTGCACGAAGGGTGCCGCGTAACAGGATTGGCGCGCGGCTGCGCACCTGCCCAGATTGCTACGTGCTGAAAGCGGTCACTTCGACGACTTCAACGGTTTGTGCTTACCTCGCTCATGACATTGATGAAACGCGCACGACGCTTGGGGCTGTTCTGGTGTGTGGGCGTAGCGCTGGTCGTTCCGCTGCGGGCGCAGGTCCCGTCTGCCGTCGCTGCGTTGCAACGCCATGGGATCCGACTCGATTCAGCTGAAGCCACCACCGTCGAGCGTGGAGAGGTCCTGGTGCGCGTCGTTCCGACGCAGGACCAGCGCGACGTGGCGGTGTTCGGCATCGTGCGCATGAACGTCTCGCGTGACGTCTTCCTGCGACGCGTGCAGGACTTCCGCAGCTGGCTTCGGACGCCAACACGCACGCGATTCGGGATCTTCAGTGATCCCGCCGTGCTGCGCGATGTGGACGGGGTGGTGGTCACGAAGCAGGACGCCAACGACCTGCGGAAGTGTCGGCCCGGAGACTGCACAACGAAGTTGCCCGCGACGGCGATGCAGAAGCTGCAAGATGAGGTCGATTGGTCAGCGAACGATCTGCAGGCGCGGATCACCGCGATCGCCCGCCAGCGACTGGTGACGTATGTCGAGGAGTACCGCGATCACGGCAATGCATCCATGCCGATCTATGACGATCGCCCCAGCATTCGGGCCAGCGATGCTTTCGTCGCAGTCCTGGCACAGTCGAGCTTTCTCAATCAGGCTGCGCCTGCGATCGCATCATATCTCAAGACCTTCCCCCGGGGACGACCCGGTGGTGTATCCGACGTGCTGTACTGGTCGGAGGACGCGGTGGCCCGGTTGCGGCCCATCCTCAGCGTGACACATGCGGTCGTGTACACGCCGCCTGAACTCAGCGGCACGACCGTGGTCACGTCGAAGCAGATCTACGCGAACCACTACTTCGAGGCCGCACTCGAGGTCATGAGTGTGATCGATCGCGACGGCGATGGCGCGTCCGGGTCGACGTACGTGGTGGTGGAGCGGCGATTCCGATTCGACAATCTCCCGCGCGGAGGCATCCTCAACATTCGCGGGCGCGCCGTGAATGGCCTGCGCGACCAGTTGCGGACCGACCTGAGTCGGGAAAAGCAGGCCTCTGAGGGAGTTGCCGTCCGGTAGTTGCCGCTGAGCGCGCCTGTTGTCGGGCGAGGCCTGACGTCTTTTCCGTGTAATCCCTGACGGACGCTCGATACACGGACGTGCATCCTGTGTCACATGAGCGATCATGTGACGTCAGAAGACGCGAGACGTGTGGCTGAGCCTGCCCGGAACGGTGGGAATTCGGCGCACATCGAATTGCCTGTCCCTCAGCGTCGCTGGATCACGGCGATTGCGATCGGCCTGGCGGTTGGCCTGCTGCTGACACTGCTCCTGCTGCTTGTCCCGCACTGGATTCTGACCCGTATTCCGGCCGTCAGCCGATCAGTGCGCGTCGGAATCGCTACCAGCTGGATTGCGGTGATGTCGATCGGGCTGCTGGCGGTTGCGTCGCGCCTCGGTCGCGCCCCTGCGACGCCGGCGCCCTCTGCGATGCGCCCCGATCGATGATGCGCCTGTCGACGGCTGCGCAGGTACCGGATGCTGCATGGTTCGCGGGCAACGTGTCGTGTCGCGTTGCGTGCCCGGTCGGGACGGATGCAGCGGGATACGTGCAAGCGGTGGCTGACGGGCGCCTCACGGACGCCTATGACCTGGCGCGTGCGCACAATCCATTTCCGAGCGTCTGCGGACATGTGTGTTCGGCTCCCTGCGAAAAGGCGTGCCGTCGCGGTGTGATCGACGCGCCGATCGCCATTCGCGCGCTGAAACGTGTGATTTGCGAGCACGGTGGCGTCGAGGCTGGTACTGCCTCGCGATGGCATCTGGCGCATGGACCGATTCCCCCGGTGTCGCGTCCTTCGATCGGGATCGTCGGTGCTGGGCCGGCGGGCCTCGCCGCCGCGTCGGAACTGCGGCTGGCTGGTCATGCGGTGACACTCTACGAAAGTGGAGATGAGGCCGGTGGCATGCTCCTGACGGGAATCCCCGCTTTTCGGTTACCCCGCGCGTTGGTGCGTCAGGAGATCGCCGCGCTGCTGTCGCTCGGGATCGAGTTGGTGACGCACTGCCGGATCGGCGTCGACAAATCTTTCGATGACCTGCTCGCGGCGCACGAGCGTGTGTTGCTCACGGTGGGATGTGCGCGGGGACGCCAGTTGCCCGTGCCTGGCGGCGAGTTGCCCGGTGTCATTCGCGCGGTGGATTTCCTGCGCGAGTTCAACGCAGACACAGTGACGTCGATCGTGCTGCCGGCGTTGATCGTGGGCGGTGGAAGCGTCGCGTTCGACGCCGCGCGATCGGCGCAGCGCCTGGCCGTGCTGTTCGGTGACGCGTCGGCGAATCCGCTCGCCAGAGCTGCTGTGCAACTGGTGGCGCCGGAGGCGCTCGAATCCCTGCCGGTACCCGTCGAGGAGCTGCATGAGGCGCGGCTGGAAGGCGTCGTCGTACGCGCTGGGAGTGGCGTCCGGCGGATCGAAGCGGCGCGGGACGGGTTGCGGGTCGTCGTGGCGCCGGTGGCGTCGCTGCACGACGAGCAGGGCCGCTTTCGCCCTACGCTGCAGGAGGGTCGAGATGAAACCTTCGAGGTCGGCACGGTCATCCTCGCCGTTGGGCAGCAGTCGGATGTGTCGTTCCTCAGTGCCGAGCTTGGTCTCTCGGGCGGCGGGTGGGGTGGTGTCGTGGCGGGCCGTGATGGGCGCACCTCGCATCCGCGAATCTTCGCCGCCGGCGATTTGAGCAGCGGCCCCGGTGACTTGATCGATGCGATCGCCTCGGGCAAGCGGGCGGCGCACACCATTCGCCAGGAGCTGTCGTGCGCCGGGCCCTGGTTACCTGCGCCGGGCGAACCGATTGCCGCGGCCACTGGCCAGGTTTCGATCACGCCGCTCGCGCTCGAACGACGCTACTACAGTGGCTACGACATCATTTCGCGTCGCGAGTTGCCGGTGCTGCCCGTCGTCGCTCGGGCGCAGGACTCGGAAGTGGAAGAAGTCCTGACCCTCAAGGACGCACGGCGCGAGGCGTCGCGGTGCCTCCTCTGCGATACGCACATCGTGCTCGATGCGCCGCGCTGCATTGCCTGCGCGCTCTGCGTCGATGTCTGCCCGTATGGATGCATCTCGCTTGCCGAGGTTGCCGACGGCAACGTCGCTGCCGCGGACGCTGGACGTTTTGCCCTGACCCTCGACGAGACTGCCTGCATCCGGTGTGGTCTCTGTGTCGATCGGTGCCCTCCGCACGCACTGGACCTCATCCGTGTCTGACACTCCGCGCCTATCGTGGCGTGAACGCGCGCAGGCCACGGCGCTGTATCGCTCCGTGGTGCGCACTCCGCCAATCGACTCGCCGCGCGGCCGCGCGCAGCGCGCCTTCGGCAACGTGTTCCTGCATGTCTATCCGGTCCGTGTGCCGGTTCGGATCCTCGCCCTCCGCAGTACGTACCGGCTGGGGTTCATCGCGACGGTGCTGTTCGGCGTGTTGTTGGTGACCGGCACCTACCTGATGTTCTTCTATACGCCGGCCGTCACGATGGCCTACGGCGATATGCAGCGGTTGAAGACGATGGTCGGCTTCGGACAGCTGATTCGCAATGTGCATCGCTGGAGCGCGCACCTGATGGTGCTGGTGGTCGTGCTCCACATGGCGCGTGTCTTCTGGGACGGCGCCTACAAGAAGCCACGCGAGTTCAACTGGGTCATCGGTGTCGCGCTGCTGGTGATCACACTCGTCTATTCGTTCACCGGCTACCTCCTGCCGTGGGACCAGCTCGCCTATTGGGCAGTGACCGTCGGATCGGACCTGGTGCACTACGTCCCAGTGATCGGCGGCTGGATGCGCGACGTCCTCCTCGGCGGTGCCACCATCGGACAGTCGGCGCTGCTCCGCTTCTACGTGCTGCACATCGCCGTGCTGACGGCAGTCTTTTCGGTGGTGCTCTCGGTGCACATCTGGCGTGTGCGCAAGGATGGCTTTGCCCCGTCCGGGATCGTCGGCGATGCGGAGCCCGAGGCCAGCCCGGACCAGCAGTCGGCCGTCGAGCCGCCACGGGTGCGGCTGCTTGGTGAAGTGGAATCACCGTCGATGGCGGCGCACGCGCGCGCACCGGAGTACGAGGTGTTCACGTGGCCACACCTGCTGATCCGGCACCAGGTGGTCGCGCTGGCAACGGTCGCACTTGTGCTGGCGATGGGCGTGTTCTTCGATGCGCCGCTGCGGGAGCACGCGAATGCAAACCTGACGCCTGAGCCAGCCAAGGCGCCGTGGTACTTCGTCGGCATCCAGGAATTACTGGCGCACTTCGATCCGCTGGTGGCAGGTGTGCTGGCGCCGGCGGCATTGCTTTTCCTGCTCGCGGCGCTGCCCTACGTCGACCGCGATCCAGCGTACCTGCCCGGCGATCGCCGTGTAGCCATTTCGATCTTCATGGTGGTTGGCGTGACGGCTGTCGTCCTCACGATCATCGGTGCGTTGTTCCGCGGTCCAGGATGGGCGTTCGTCCTGCCGTGGCAGCACCTCTACTTCGAGCCATAACAGATGAGTCCAACGCGACGCGAGACCCTCAAGAGTGCCTGGATGATGGGGACCGGGCTTCTGGCCACTGCCGCAGCATGGACGAGTTACGAGGCCCTCGCGCCGCTCGCCAGCCTCGATGGCACGGGCAAGCTGCTGCTGCGCCCGGAAGACGCCTATCCGGAAGGCAGCGCGACCTTCGTGCGCGAGGGCCACCTCTACGTCACACGCGCCAAGGGTGAGCTCTTCGCCATTTCGCAGAAGTGTCCACATCTCGGATGTCGCGTCCCGTTCTGTGAAGGGAGCGGCCGGTTCGAGTGTCCCTGCCATGGGTCGATCTACAACATGGCGGGCGAGCATATCTCTGGTCCGGCACCGCGTGGCATGGATCGGTATCCGATCACCATCGAAAACGGGAAGGTGGTGGTGAACCTCGCTGAGCCAGTGGAAGGGCCGGCCATCGGTGCCCGCCGCTTCGACACGCCCGGCCGCGGTGGTGTCTGCAGCAACGACGTCGTCGGCTGACATGCCTACGCCGCGTCCACTCGACTCACCAGCGCTGGAACGGAGCCTCGACCGCCACTACATCGTCGGGCTCTGCTGCATGGCGCTCCTGATCGTCGCATTCCCGCTCTATCGCATCGGTGAGCCCGCGCGGCGGCAGGCGGCGCGCGAGTCGGCGGAAAAGGAATCCATCGCGCTTGGCAGCGAAGCCTTCAGCCGGCACTGTGCCGCCTGTCACGGTCCCAATGCGAGCGGGGGTGGTGTCGCACCCACACTCGGCTCGCGCGAATTCCTCAACACCACCAGCGATCAACAGCTCTACTGGCTGGTGGCCGGTGGAATCCCCGGCACCATGATGAGCGCCTATCACGTCGACCTCGGCGGACCATTCACGCCGCAGGAAATCGACCGACTGGTGCGCTACCTCCGCTCCCTCGAGGCGGACGCGCCGTCAGTCTCGAACTGGCGCACGGGTGGCCGCGCGCACACCGAGGGGCCGCGCGACGATCGCGACCGCCGGGAAGAGAACCGAGAAACGCCGCGCCGCTAGTCCTGCGATTCCTGACAACGGAGAGCGTTTTTCCCCGATAGTCGAGCGCGGCATGTGAGGGCAATGTGCACTGGTCAGTCCAGCACACCCTCACCAGGAGATTCCATGCGTCTCGTCTTCATCCAGCCCAACTATCACGCCGGCGGCGCAGAGATCGCCGGAAACTGGCCGCCGGGCTGGGTGGCGTACATCGGCGGCGCGCTCAAGTCGGCCGGGTTCACGGACATCACGTTCGTCGACGCGATGACGAATCACATCGACGACGAATCGCTTCGCCGTCGACTCATCGAGTTGAAGCCGGACGCGGTGCTGGCCACGGCAATCACGCCGATGATCTATCAGGCGCAGCGAACACTGCAGATTGCCCGTGAGGTGAATCCCGATGTGCGGACGGTCCTCGGTGGGATCCACCCGACGTTCATGTATCAGCAGGTCTTCAGCGAGGCACCCTGGATCGAGTACATCGTTCGCGGAGAAGGGGAGGAGATCGCCGTCGAGCTCCTATCTGCCATGCGCGATGGGACCGACCGGACCAACAAGCACAACATCCGCGGCATCGCCTTCCTCGAGAATGGCAATGTCGTCGCGACCACGGCGCGTCCACCGATCGCCGACCTCGATGCACTGACGCCCGACTGGTCGCTGCTGGAGTGGGACAAGTACATCTACATCCCGCTCAACTGCCGTGTGGCCGTGCCGAACTTTGCGCGTGGCTGCCCCTTCACCTGCCGCTTCTGCTCGCAGTGGAAGTTCTGGCGCAAGTACCGGACGCGTGACCCGAAGAAGTTCGTTGACGAGATCGAAATCCTCGTCAAGCAATTCAACGTGGGCTTCTTCATCCTCGCCGATGAGGAGCCGACGATCAACAAGAAAAAGTTCATGGCGCTCTGCCAGGAGCTCATCGATCGTGACCTGGGCGTGAAGTGGGGCATCAATACCCGCGTCACGGACATCCTCCGCGATGAAGCCGAGCTGCCGTTCTATCGCAAGGCGGGCCTGGTGCACATCTCGCTCGGGACGGAGGCCGCCGCCCAGCTCAAGCTCGACCGGTTCCGAAAGCAGACCACCTGCGAACAGAACAAGAAGGCGATCAAGATGATCCAGGCCGCCGGCATGGTCGCCGAGGCGCAGTTCATCATTGGGCTGGAGAACGAAACCCCTGAGACGATCGAGGAGACGTACAAGTACTCGCAGGACTGGAAGCCGGACATGGCGAACTGGAACATGTACACGCCGTGGCCCTTCGCAGAGCTCTTCCAGGAGCTGGGCGACCGTGTCGAAGTGCGTGATTACGCGAAGTACAACTTCGTCACGCCGATCATCCAGCCGGACAACATGACGCGGGATCAGGTCCTGAAGGGCGTACTGCGCAACTATGCACGGTTCTACATGAAGAAGACGTTCTTCTCCTATCCCTTCCAGCGGGATGCGTTCAAGCGGAAGTACCTGATGGGCTGCCTCCGCGCCTTCGCCAAGACGACGTTCAACAAGAAGTTCTACGACCTCGGCCGCATCAACTTCACGGCCACCGGCGCCGAGGTGGACTTCGGGTTCGACGAGTCGAAGGTCTTCACGAAGGAACAGCTGCACACCATCGCCGAGGCACGTCCGGAGCTGGCGGCAGACGTGGATTTCTCGGGTTCCGTCCCGGTGCTGGGACATGCGACGCCACGTCCACAGGAGCATCACGAGGAGAGTATCCGTGCGTGCTGAACTTCCTTCCGACAGGCCACGGTTGGCGACGAGTCGATTGACGGTACCGCGAGTCGAGCCATCGCTCCTGACGCGCTACGATGTATCCGTCCCGCGGTACACCAGCTACCCGGCAGTACCGGATTGGACAGGCGCGTTCACGCGCGATGCCTGGCGGCAGCAACTCGGCACGCTCAATGGCAGCACCGAGCCCCTGGCCCTCTACGTGCACCTGCCGTTCTGCGCGTCGCGCTGCCTGTACTGCGGCTGCAATGCGACAGTGACCACTCGCACCGCCGTCGTCGACCGCTATCTGGACCGGCTGGAGAAGGAGATCGAGATCCTGGCCGACGCGGTAGGTACCGCGCCACGCGTGGCCGAGATGCATTGGGGAGGGGGAACGCCCAACTTTCTCGACGATGCGCAACTGCGGCGGCTGTCCGCCATGCTGCGCAATGCCTTCCCGATCGATGCACGCACCGAATGCTCTGTCGAAGCGGATCCGAGGCTGGTCACCCAGTCGCAGCTGGAGCAGTTGCGGCAGTTGGGGTTCACACGCATCAGCTTCGGGGTGCAGGACCTCGATCCATTGGTGCAGCGTGCGATCGGACGCGTGCAGCCGGAGTGGATGGTTCGACAGGTCGTGACGCAGGCGCGTGAAGTCGGCTTCAGCGGCATCAACCTCGACCTGATCTACGGCCTCCCGGAGCAAACGTCGGAGAGCTTTGGCCGCACGGTTGAAGAGTCGCTGGCGCTCTCGCCGGATCGTGTGGCCTGTTTCGGATATGCACACGTCCCATGGATGCGCGCGCACCAGAAGCGCATCGACGAGACCACGTTGCCCCGGAACACGGAGCGATTCGAACTCTTTCGTGACGCGGTGGAGTCCTTCGTCGATGCAGGGTACGAGTGGCTCGGCATCGATCACTTCGCGTTGCCCGACGATCCGCTCTCGCTGGCGGCACACGCCGGTCGTCTGCACCGCAACTTCATGGGGTACACGACTCGCGTCGGCGAAAACCTGCTTGGCATCGGCACCAGCGCCATCTCCGAGGTCAATGGCTGGTACGTGCAGAACACGCCGGAGCTGGGGAGCTGGCAACGGGACCTGGACACCGGCGTGCTCTCGATCGCCAAGGGACATGTTCGCTCGCCGGACGATGACGATCGCGCCGCTGCCATCACGCACCTGATGTGCAACGCCGAGCTGCCATACGACCTGTTCCTCGGCGACATGTACGAACTCGTGGATCGTTTCGAGGCATACGCTGCAGATGGGCTGGTGGAGTTCGACACCGACCGAGTGCAGGTCACGCCACTGGGACGCTTCTTCCTGCGCAATCTCTGCGCAACGCTGGACGCCTACCGCTTCGGCTCGGACGCGCCTCGCCGCTTCTCACGCGCGGTATGAGGTCGGTATGAGCAGCCTGGCAGTTCCTGACGATCACGACATTCCTCGGATCGGGCCCAACGCGATCATTCAGCTGGTCGGCGTGCTGCGTGATCGGCTCAGTCCCGCGTTTGCCGAGGCTGTGCTGCGCGACGCGACGCCGTACACGCTGGACCACATGCCAACGGCGATGGTCGATGAGCGGGAGACGCAGGCCATGGTCCATGCGCTGGTGCGCCGTGTCGGGGCCAGTCATGCCACGCCGGTGCTTCGCGAGGCAGGCCAGCGAACGGCGACCTACCTGCTGGCCAATCGTATTCCGCAGTTCGCGCAACTGCTGATCCGGCTGGCGCCCCGACGGATCGGGTTGAAGATTCTGCTGAAGGCCATGTCCGCGAATGCCTGGACATTTGCGGGCAGTGGGCAGTTCCATGTCGTGGCTGGTCGTACCGCACCTGAACTCGTCTTCGACCACTGCGCCATGTGTCGCGACCTGCGTGAGGAGCAACCGATGTGCGACTTCTACGCGGGCACCTTCGAGCGATTGATCGCCGAGCTGGTCGCGGCGAATGTTCGCGTGGTTGAAGTCGAGTGTATCGCGCAGGGTGGGGCCACCTGCCGGTTCCAGCTGCTCAACGTGTGACGGGCTCCAGTTATCTCTGGCTCAAGGCCTGGCATGTGATCGCAGTGATCGCGTGGTACGCCGGTCTGTTCTACATCTTCCGGCTGTACGTCTATCATGTGCAGCATCGCGAGGACCCAACGGTCACGGCGACGCTCGAGGTCATGGAACGACGGCTGATGCGGGCGATCATGACCCCCGCGATGGTGGTCGCACTGGCACTCGGTGCGGGCATGCTCTACCAGAATCCGTCGTTGCTGAAAATGCCCTGGATGCACGCAAAGCTGGGGGCCGTTGCCTTCCTGCTTGGCTACCACGGTCTCGCCGCCTGGGTGCGCAAGCGATTCGCCGCGGGCGACTACGTGTTCAGCGAGACCGCCTGCCGTTACATCAATGAAGTGCCGACGTTGCTGCTGTTCGTGATCGTGATCGCTGTCATCGTCCGGCCCTGACGCGTCGATCGGGCGTCACTTGCGTGCCAGTGTGTCGGCGAGCGCCGCACGCATCGCGTTGGCCTTGGCCGGTTGGCCGAGTGAGTCGTACATGAGGGCCAGGTCGCCGCGCGCATTCTTCACCCAGCTCGTCGTTGGGCTGGTTCGCTCGAGCAGGATGGCGAGCCCGGCACCGCTCTCCCGTGCACCGTCGGCGAACCGCTGCTGCCGCAGCAGCACGCGTCCCAGCTTTACCTGCACGATGCCGGCATCGAGGTGGGTGGCACCGACCGTCTTCACGAACACGTCGTACGCCTGCCTGAAGTAGCGTTCCGCCATCACGTTGTCACCGCGCGCGGAATAGACGCTGCCACGATTCGCGAGCGCCGTGCCGAGCAGGTTGTGTGGCTCCTTGTACACCAAGCGATAGATGTCGGCATTGCGCGCGAAGTAGGCGTCGGCGTCGTCGTATTTTTTCTCGCGCAGCGCAATGATCCCGAGTTCGTTGACGGTCGAGGCGACCTTCGGGCTGACCGGGCCATAGACCCGCTCCTGGATTGCGAGCGCCTGCTTCACCAGCGGCACGGCATCATTGAACCGACTCTCGGCCACCAGTGAGCGGCCGAGCATCGTCAGGGCAGCCGCAGTGCGCGGATGATCTGGCCCGTACACCCGTTGGATGATCTCGAGGCCTTCGCGGTCCAATCGCTCCGCCTCGGCGTAGTCACCCCGCTGGAATCGAACAGCGCCCAGGTTCACCAGGGCGTCGGCGACCAGTGGATGCCGGTCGCCGTAGAGGTCGCGTGCCACTGCCAGGCTGCGCCGGAAGAGTGAGTCGGCCCCGACGTAGTCACCGGCATAGAAATAGTCGTTGCCGAGTTGCGTCGCGGCCGCGGCAACATCGGGCGAGACTGGCGCGATGGCCGCGTGGAGCTTCAATGCCTCGCGCATCACGGTGATCGCATCGGCGTAAGTCGCGCGTTCCTCCAACACACGTCCAAGCGCACTGGTCGCGACCGCGATATCACGGTGCCCCGGTTCGCGTACTCTTCTGCTGAGGGCCAGTCCCTCACGCACCAATTGTTCGCCTTCCGGCAGGCGCGCCTGTTCCACTCGCAGCAGGCCAAGTGCCACCAGCGACCGCGCCACATCCGGATGGTTCGGTGACAGCATTCGCCGCGACACCAGTGAGCGCTGCAGCAGCGTATCGGCGCGATCGAGGCGACCAAGCTTCTGGAAGATCCCGCCCAGCGTCTGGTACAGTTCTGCTTGCACCACTGGGTCCGCTGCGAGGGTCGCGGCCTCCACGACGCCGCGCTCCACCAACGTCACCGCGCGAAGTGAGTCACCAGGCTCGCTGCTCTGCTCACCGCCTTCGAACAGGCTCAGCGTGAATCGCTGGATGCGCTGCGCCCGATCCGCCTCGGTGACCGCCGTGTCGCGCGCTGCACTGATGCGAATGGCGTACAGCGTGCTGAGACCGATCACCACGGCCAGCACCACCGCACCTGCGGCAACGGTGCTGCGATGCCGTCGTGCGAACTTGCCCAGCCGATATCCAGCTGAGTCCGGGCGCGCCTCGAGTGGTTCCTTGCGCAGGTAATGATCGACGTCCCGCACCAATGCATCCACGCTGCGATACCGCCGCGCTGGCTCATGGTGCATGGCGGTCAGGCAGAGCACATCGAGATCCGCCCACGCGGCGGTGCCGGCATCGCTGCCACCCGTCGAGGCTCGCGCGGCGATGGACGGCCGGTCAGGCGGCGTGCCAAGGATCAACGCTTCCGCTTCGCCAGGAGTGCGACCTGTGAGGTCGAACGGCAGCTTGCCGGCAAGGAGTTCGTACAGCACCACGCCCAACGCGTACACGTCGGTGTACACGCCCGTCAGCTCACCTCGCACCTGCTCCGGGGCGGCGTAGGCTGGCGTCATCAATTGCAGGCCGGTGCGCGTCCGTGACGCGTCGGCGTCACTTGCCTCGAGCTGCTTGGCGATGCCGAAGTCGAGCAGCTTCACTCGTCCTTCCGGTGTCACCAGGATGTTCGACGGCTTCAGGTCACGATGGATGACGAGGTGTGCATGCGCGTGCTGCACCGCGTCGCAGACATCACGGAAGAGCCGAAGCCGGTCGTCGATCGACAACGCGCGTGTCTGGCAGTATGCGGTCAACGTCTCGCCATCCACGTACTCCATCGCAATCCACGGCGTGCCATCGCCCAGCGCACCGGCGTCGTAGAGGTGCGCGATGCCCGGATGGTTCAGTCGTGCCAGTGTCCGCTGCTCGCTGGCAAATCGGTCGCGTCGCGCGGGAGAGAGCCACGCATGATGCAGCAGCTTCACGGCGGCGGTGCTGCCGAGGTCCTCGCGCGAGGCGAGATAGACCACCGCCATGCCGCCTTCGCCGATCTGTCGCACCAGCCGGTAGGGGCCGAACATCGTTTCCGGTGGCAGCGCGCCACGTTCGGTTTCGAGAATTCTCCGGGCCGTTGGCGCGAGACCGAGATCCAGCATCGAATCGCTGTCTGCATCGGCCCGGAGCATCGCCAGCACCTGTGCCGCCAGCTCGGCGTCGCCGGCGGTGGCCGTCTGCAGGAACGCGTCGCGCTCCGCCAACGGCTGCTCGCTGGCGTCATGGAAGAGCTGCTGCACGAGCGACCAACGCTCGGCATCCATCTCGGCTCGCGGCTCGCTATCCATCATGGCTCCGTCAACCTGTGCTCCCGGGGCGTCGTGTGGCTGGGGCGGATCGTCTGCGTCGAGTGTCGCGCGTCAGTCGAGAGTAGCGCACGTGCGCGCGGTCAGCCGGTGTCGCGCAATTCCGTGGCGAGCCAGGCACGTGCTGCACGCCAGTCGCGCAGCACGGTGGCCTCCGAAATGCCGAGCAGCTGCGCCGTCTCCGCGACATCCAGCCCGCCAAAGAACCGGCACTCCACCATCTGCGCCTGGCGCGGATTGAGTCGCGCCAGGTGATCGAGGGCCGAGTCGAGGGCGAGCAGCTCCGCGCTGCCTGCAGGGGCGAAGAGTTCGTCCTCGAGCGTGATCGCCATCGCCTCCGGTCCACCGCGCTTTTCGGCGTGCCGCCGACGCGCCACATCCACCAGCACCTGTCGCATCGCTCGCGCCGCGATCCGCCGAAAGTGCAACGGCGATGTATGCGCTATCGAGGGTGTGGCGGCCAGCCGGAGCCATGCTTCGTTGACGAGCGTCGTTGGACTGAGCGAGGCGTTGGGATCGTCGCGTCGCACCAGCGATGCCAGGCGACGCAGCTCTTCGTATGCCAGACTGAAAACCGCATCGAGCGCCGCACGATCCGCGTCGACACTGCCGGCGGAATGTGTAGGCTGCTGTGCGCCTTCAGCGTCTGTCGACCCCATGACGGTTTTCTCCGCAGTCCGGCGCAATGGGGAAGTGAATGAGACAGGTCGCCCAATCGGGCGGACGCAGACCCAGGCCACCTCCACCCAAGGCTACAAGGGCTCATGGCACAGCGCCAACTCCGCGCAGCGAGCCGGTACCCGACCTTCCCGGTGCACGGCGCGCTGGCGGCGTGTGGTCTGATGGCCCTCGCAGCCTGTTCCGAGGCGGGCGGCGACTCGAACGAGGCTACGGGAGTGCCGTCACGATCTGGAGATGTCTGGGTCCTCGACAGCGCCGGTAGCCAGTCCGCAGCCTCGGCGGCGCTGCTGGCCTTCGTCAGTGGCACGCATGTGCTGGTCGTGGACGGAGACGAAACCTTCGCCGGCATGCAGGTCACGCACGGCGGCAAGGCCCCCGATGGTGGGCAGCCGCTGACCCTCTCCGGCGGGATCGACGCGACGTTGGCCCCGTCCGGCAACGCCATGCGGCTCAAGTTCGCGTCCGGCGAAACGATGCCATTGCGCAAGCGACGCGACGAGAAAATTCGGTGAGAAACCGCGCGACGACCGCGTGCCTGATGATCTTCGCAGCGGCAGCGCGCCTCGGCGCCCAGCCAGTCGTTCCGGTGGACACAGTGGTGGCGCCGGCGTCGTTCGATGCGCGCCGCCTGAGTGTCGCCGGCTTGCGGGTTGGTGGCTCGGCCCGGCACTTCGCAACCACCCTGATGCGGCTCTTCGGCAAGGCCGATCGGGTGAGCCGACGGCAGGATTGGTATCCCGGCTACGCTGCGGCCCTCGAGGTCAACGCGAAGGGCTGCGCCACTGTCCCGGGGCGGCGGACCGGCGGCGAAGCGGGCAACGTCTGCGTGACAGCCTTTCTCGATGTCGACGACGTCGTGCGCGAGATCCGGATCGAACGGGTCTTCCCGTACATCGATGGGGAAACGTTTCGGACGATCATGATCCGGCGCTACGGCCCGGCCAGCGACGCGAAATCCACCGCACCGTACGCGCTTGGCTGGGGGCCCGCCGTTGCACCGGCGCTTGCCTATGACCAGGGCGGACCTCGGACCGCGCTCACCGCCTTCTACCAGACGGACGACGACCTGCCGAACCGCAGCCAGGGCGCAGCGTCGAACATTCGTATCACATTGCAACTCATAGACGCCTCGTGGGCGAGTACCGCGAAATGAGCTGCCCGCGTGCGAGCTACTGCAGCGGGATCGCCGAGTTCGAGGCAGGGATGTGCGTCAACGCGAGCGCCGACACCTTGGCGCCGATGTCATTGCCGGCGGTGATGTCGAACCGGAAGTGCAGCCCCGCGTAGATTCGCGACACGCCCGCGTCGACGAGCTTCGCATCGAGCGCGGGCTTGGCCGTCGGGAACAAACCGGTCAGTACGCCAGCTGCAGCACCAGTAATGCAGCTGTGCGCCGATGGATACGACGGAAAGTTCGGACGGCCCACTGGCGTCGAGATTGCGGCGTCCGCCTGAAATGGACGGATGAACCAGTACGCGTACTTGGCATCCCAGCAGCTGATCGTGGCATCGAGCATTGCCATGTGCAGCAGTGCGTACACGCGTGCCGTCCGGCGCTCGTTGTACTGTGCGGCGGCGGTGAGGCCACCAGCCACCTCGGTGAAGTGGCCGATCGGCCCCGCGGGACCTGACGCAAATTGCCAGAACTGCGCCAGCGTCAGCTGCTCGGCTGTTCGCCCGGCCGCCAGCGTTTTCACCTCGGCGAGGGCAGTCGCGTACTCTGGTGAGGTGATCGATGGCGGCGCGGCGGGCCGGAACTGGTTGCCCGCTGCAAGAAACCATGCCTTCGACTGGCCCCAGAGCGGTGCCACTGGCTGCGCGGGTGCCGCCGCATTCAACCAGTTCCCGGGACCTGTCGGGATCGATCCGGTCCACACCGCGTTGGTCCGGTCGGTGCTGGCGCGCGCCAGCACCTGCGCCGCAATCTGCTGGCCGATCGCTTCACCAGCCGCAAAGTCGTAGGTCGATTCGCCGACGATGCTCGCGAAATAGGTCCGGTCCGACGCCAACTGCGCCGTCACCGCCGTGTCCTCCGCCGCATACAGCGCCCGGAGGACTGCCGCCGATGCACCGGCGACCGCGCCAGCCTCAGACGGCCGCTTCCCACCAACAGCTGATGTACCACCAGCCGTGACGGCGGCGTTGTATTCTGCCACCGCGACGAGCGCAAAGTTGCGCGAAATGAACAGGGGGCTCCCGATCTCCCGTCGGCCAGTGATGGCACGGGTCACTCGCATCCAGCGGTCGGTGGCCGTCACTTCCCCTGGCGAGAGCGTGCGACCCTCGGCGGCGTTGGAAGGATCGGCAGGACTGTCGCTGCAGCCCGCGATCAGGACAAGCGAGGTCACAAGGAGTACGATTCGGTTATGCATGGGATGACTCAGCAGTGGCGGGACGACGTTGGCGACGGTGGGTGCGAGGGGAATTCGGCTGCCGGGTTTGCAGCCCCGGTCGAATCCGCCCCAGCTGCCTTCCTGTTCCCCTGCGCGAAGCGCACGGCAATCGAGCCATCGAACCGATGACTGAGGCTGGTGCCGTCACGGAGTGGCTGCGACGCGCGGCAGACGGGGATGCCCTCGCCTTCGATGCCGCGTTCGCCCTCGTCTATGACGAACTGCGAAGCCTTGCCCGCGCGCAGTTGCGGCGTGAGGCGGTGGGTCACACCCTCGAAACGGGCGCCCTGGTGCATGAGGCCTACCTGCGCCTGAGCGATGGTGCACGCGGCGCATTCGAGGATCGATCGCATTTCCTTGCCATTGCCGCGACTGCGATGCGACGCATCCTCGTCGAGTACGCGCGCCGGACGAACGCAGCCAAGCGAGGTGGTGCCGCGGTGCCGCTGTCCCTGGAAGCGTCGGACCTGAACCGAGCCGTGATCCTCGATGATCAGGCCACCTCGCTGGTCGACCTCGACGAAGCCCTCGCGCGGCTGGCGGTCCTCGATCAGCGGCAGGCGAAAGTGGTCGAGTGTCGCTTTTTCGGTGGTTTGAACGAGGAGGAGACCGCGGTGGCGCTTGGTGTCGGCCTGCGCACCGTCAAGCGGGACTGGGCGAAGGCGCGCAGTTGGCTCTTCCGCGAACTGCACGATGAGGGCACGCGATGAGTGACGCGCGCGATGCCGAGACGACGGCGGCACGTGAACGATATGAACGCGCCTCGGCACTCTTCGATGCGGCACTCGACCTGCGGGCCTCGGAGCGCGACGCGTTCATCATCGGCGCGACCGTCGGCGATGACGCGCTGATTGCAGATGTGCGTTCCCTCTTGGCGGCGCATGATCGACTCGACGGTTTTCTCGAACTGACGGCGGCGCCCGACCCGGTCAGGCGCCAGCTGCAGGCGATCCTCGGCGAGCGCTACGCCGTGCGAGACCGGATCGCGACCGGCGGGATGGCGTCGGTGTACCGCGCGGACGACGTGCGACACGGTCGACCCGTCGCGATCAAGGTGCTGCTGGTCGACGAGGCCAATGCGCGATCCGCTGCGACCGCCGAACGCTTCCTCGACGAAGTTCGCGTCACGGCCAGACTACAGCACCCGAATGTGATGCCGCTGTTCGACTCGGGGGCGGCTGATGGCCTGTTCTACTACGTCATGCCGTTCGTGGACGGCGAGACGCTCCGTCAACGCCTGCGACGTACCGGCCCGCTGTCGCTCGATGACGCGATGGAGATCCTGCGCGGCGTTGCTGCGGCGCTCGAGCATGCGCACGGCCACGGAATCGTGCACCGCGACCTGAAGCCGGAAAACATCCTCATGCGCGAGGGGCAGCCGCTGGTGTGCGATTTCGGCATCGCCCTCGCAACGGCGGCCATCGACGGCACGCGGCGCACCGAGCAAGGCGTGGTGATCGGCACTCCGCAGTACATGTCGCCGGAACAGGCCTCGGGGGCGAAGGTGATCGACGCCCGCACCGATGTGTATGCGCTGGCTGCGATTCTCTATGAGATGCTGGTTGGTGATCCGCCGCATGTCGCCAGCACGGCACAGGGTGTCCTGGCGAAGGTTCGCGCCGAACCCCCGACGTCGGTGAGCCTGCTTCGCGCCACGATCCCGCTCGCCGTGTCGCAGGTCATCGATCGTGCGCTCGCGAAGCACGCCGTCGATCGGCATCCATCCGCCCGTGCCCTCGTCGAGGCGCTGGACGACGCCGGGCGCGCCCCCGGGTCGGCAGCGCCGCCGCGTGTGGTCATGCCACGTCCGGCCGTACTCGGATTCGCCGCAGCCGCTCTGGTCGTGATCGCGGCGCTGCTCATTTCAACCCACCGTGACGAGGTGCGAGCGGCCGGCACGACGGCAACACGATTCGTCGTGACGCCGATCGCCGATGCCGCCATTGGACGTGCGCCGACCCTCACTCCCGATGGATCCGCGATCGTATACGCCGGCTCTGCGGCCACCGGTCGGCGACTGTTCGTGCGTCGTGTGAATGAGCTCGAGGCACACGCCCTTCCCGGAACGAAAGGTGTGCTCAGCACATGGGTATCGCCGGACGGTACGAAGATCGCATTCACCACCGCCGACGATCGCATCCGCATCATTGGCATCGATGGCAGCGGGCTGCGCGACGTCGCGGGCGTGTTTCGCTACAGCGACGTGGGATGGATGGGTGACAGTGTGTTGATCGTGGACAGCTATGGGCAGCAGGGGCTGACGTGGATTCCCGTCTCGGGCGGTGCGTCCCAGATGCTGACGTGGCTCGATACGCTGCGGCATGACACGATGCATCAGGTGCCGCTGTCGCTGGGCGACGGTCGCACGATTGTGTTCACGGCGGCACAGAATCGATCGGGGCCCGGCGCGCACCTTGGCGAGTTGTCGCTGGCGCGCTTCGACAAGGACGTCTCGCGGCCTTCCCGGTATGTCCCGCTTGGAATCCGGGGGGCGCAAGCGTTTGCCTTCGTGGAAGGATGGCTGCTCTACATCAGCGAGGATGGTCGCGCGCTGATGGCGGCGCCGCTCGATCTGGAGCAGGGTCTCGTCACGGGGACGCCGATCGTTGTGCTGGAGCAGGAGGGGGGCGGCATCGGCAGCGCGAACCTCGCCAGCAATGGCACCCTGCTGTACACGCGGCGTGCGCGACCAGGCAATGCTCCGGTGCTGGTCGATACCACCGGTCGTGTGACGCCGGTGAGCGCGGGCCGCAGTGGCGGGTATATGAACCCGCGCGTTTCGCCGGACGGCAGGCAGGTGATCGTGCAGGCGCTGACTGCGGAAGGCAATGACGCGCTGCTCTACGATCTCGCGACGGGGACGGCGACGCGCCTCACCAGGTCCGGCACGATCGTCGGGCCCGCGTTCACACGCGCTGGCCAGCACTTCGTGTACGCGTCCACTCGCGGTTCGCAGGATGCGTTGTGGGAAGGCTCGATTGTCGGTGGCGGTGATGGCGCTCGCCTGCTGGCAGCGTCCGGTGCGTTTGCGGCCAGCCCGACGCGAAGTGGCGACGTCCTGCTCTTTCAGCGGCGCATCAACGGTGTCTGGAGCATCTGGCAGGCTGCCGCCGCCCCGAGCGGCACGCCGAGCCCGGTGGTGGTCGGCCCGTACGATGCCTTCATGCCCGACCTGTCACCGGACGGCAGGTGGCTCGTCTACGCCGCCAGCGAATCGGGGCGCTATGAGATCTACATGCGACCATTTCCGGGCCCCGGCGCGCCGATTCAGGTCTCGGACTCCGGCGGCACCGAACCCGTCTGGTCGGCCGATGGCAACCGCGTGTTCTACCGGGGTGACCGGAAGATGATGTCCGCCACGATCTCCCGTGCCCCGTCGCGCGCCGTGACGTCGCGGCACATGGTGTTCGTCGACACCTTCGATGGCGACATGCCCATGCCGCACCGCAACTTCGACGTCACGCCCGATGGGCGACACTTCGTGATGATCGCGCCCATGCAGGATGCGTCACCGGAAACGATCGTGGTGTTGAACTGGAAGGCAGAACTGCGCGCGCGACTGTCGGCGGCATCACGGACGCGGTAAGGCGACGAACGGCATCCAACGCCTCTCGTGCCTCGTGGCGCGGATTTGCTGGACGCCTGTCAGTGTGCGTTGACGGACGGGTTGCCGATGCCACTCACCGGCCCCACGCGATCGGTGGGCCGCTGTGCCTTGTACTTGTCTAGCGACGCAAGAGCGTCACTCATCGTGCCGCAGTGCGCCCGGATGCCACGAAAGTATTGCAGCCCGTACGCGAACGTCGTGCCGGCGATGGCCACCTTCTCGAAGCCCAGCCGACCGAGCGCGAGGGATGTGCCCATCGCCAGCCATGCCACGGGCCGCATCAGCCGCGGCACCACCACGCAGCCCAGCATGAACGGCCGCGAGACTCGGTTGACCATGAAGAGGAATCGCCACGGATTTGCCGCCGGCAGTTCCGGATGTTTCTCGGAAATGCGCGTGTCCGACTTGCCATAGAGCAGGGAACGCCGCATCCAGGCCCGCACCGACACATGGTCCGACGCGTTCACCGAGGCGGCATCATCGGACAGAGTGAACGACACGCCATCCTCCTCGAGCCGCATGCCCAGTTCAGCGTCCTCCGACAGGCGCAGTGACCGGTCGAAGCCGCCAACGGCGAGATAGTCGGCACGGCGGAACGACACATTGCCAGTGTAGAGATCCCAGCCGCGCATCTGCTCCCGGCCGGTGCGCACATTCGTGTACAGTCGGTCGAGCATCGCCATCTGGTAACGCTCGAACAACGGCAGCGTGGCTTCGGGGTCGGGAAGCAGCACGCCCAGCACCACGCGACGCGTACCCGCCGGATGGCCCTTCAGGTGCGACTCGAGAAAGGTGGGACTGACGCGCATGTCGTCGTCCACGATCACGATCAACGTCCCGTTCGCAGCCTGAATGCCTGTGTTGCGCGCCGCGCCCGGACCACCATTCACCTGCGTGATCGGATGTAGACGATACGGCAATGACGGCGCGAGTTCGCGGAGCACCGGCTCGGCCGGCACACGAGAGCCATCATCCACCACCACCACCTCGAAACGCGTCGCGTCGATGGTCTGCACGGCGAGCAACTTCAGCAGTCGCACCAACGACTCGGTGCGATTGTAGGTCGCGATGACGACGCTGATGTCCGGCGCCGACGGCGCGATTGCATCGTTCGAACTCATGCCGCCACCTCCGACTTCTGCTTGCGACGTTCCGCCAGCGCGTTCTTCACGATCGACGACAGCCCCTTCACGTCAATCGCACCGATGAGGACACCGACGCCAACGTAGGCCAGGCCATCCACCGGCAAGCGCCAGACGCCGATCAGCGGCGTCAACACATAGTCCAGCGCGATCACGCCGAGGCCTACCAGCACCGTCTTCGAGAGGACCGTGATCGTGCGCCGATCGATGATCTCGCGGCCAAGCGCATACATCATCATGCTGGCCGCAAACAACTCCGTCAGGCTGAGACAGGTCGCCGCGCCCATGCCGGCGCCACCGGGACCGAAGTTCCGCTGGAAGATCGGCACGATGAGCAGGTTGAGCACTGGCGCCAGCAACATGCCGGCCACTGAAATGCCAGTCGCAACCCATCCCTTGCCCATGCGGATCAGCAGCGAGCCGCAGACGATGGCCGCGTACGTGAGCACGAATGTCGGCGCGAGGATCCGCAGCGCGTGTGAGGCGACGGCAAACTCCGGCCCGAACGCCAGCGGTACGATGATCGGCGCCGAGACGAAGAACGCCAGCGTCACCGGGAACGCAGAGACAAGGATCAGTTCCAGCGCACGCCGCGAGACCATCATCAGTTCGTCATGCGATCGGGCCGCCGCTCGCTGCGTCAGCGGCAGGATCACCCACGAAATGAGAGGTGAGAGAAGGAGGGACATGCCTGCGATCGTGGATGCCGCGCCGTACCAGCCGACCTCGGTGTAGTTCGAGAGGAACGACAGGATGCTGACGTCGATGCGCGAGTAGATCGACTGCGCGAGGCCCAGCAGGTAGTACGGGGCGCTCGACACCAGCACGGCGGTCGTCGCCTTGCGATCGAACTTGAACCGCAGCCCGGCGTGCTGCTGCGTGAGGTAGATCAGGCAGGCCAACCGCAGCACTTCCGACGCCAGCATCGAGAACGCGACGCCGCGCACGCCGAACCCGAGGAAGAAGCTGAGCGCGATACCGCCGCCCCATGCCACCTTCGCACCGATGTTGAGCACCGCCAGTCCGTCGATCTTGCCGGTGGCGTGCAGGACCGCGGAGAGTGTGTTGTTCTGGTTGGCGAGAATCTGGCCGCAACTCAGGATCGCTACCAGGATCAGCACGGGCGCCGACTTGCCGGCCGCTTGCAGTGCTGGAATCGCGATCAGGATGGCCAGCACGCCGAGCGACACGCCGACCGTCATGGTGCCGCCGATGAAATCCGACGCATGGTCCGGTCGCGTTGGGACTTCCTTTCGGATGTAGGTCTCGACGCCCAGCCAAGTCACCACCATCGCCACTATCGAGAACGCATCCGCAAATTGCAGCTCGCCGAACGCCGCCGGACCGAGGAAGCGCGGGAGCGCCATCCGGATCAACAGGGCGACGGCCCAGGTCCCAAGCAGCGAGACGCCGAGCTTGAGCGCGTTCCCGATCGAGTTGGAGACGTCGGACCGCAGCGCTGCGCCAGAGCGCGGCGTCATGGTGTCGGGACGCAGCGGAGCCTTCGCTTTCGGACCCGGTTCCGCGGCGCTCGGCGCTGCGGAAACGAGTGAATCCGGCGCAGGGGCCTCAGGAAGACTGCTCATGCCACGCACCGATCAGCGCCCCATGCAAGCATGGGCGTGACGAGGTCGGGCTGGGATTGCAGGCCGGGTGGGGCATGCCGTCCCGCATCTTCTGTGATCACGCTGGTCCGAGCAGGAGAAAAGGTGGCTGGGTGGGCCGCGCACTGATCGACGCCCGAAGAGCCTGGCTCCGCGGCGTCGAGAGAGGCCTCCGACACCGTCGGCTGCCCCGCAGCGACAGACGACCCAGAGGTCGTCTTGGTTACCGCCATGGTGACCAAGGAACGCTCATTTCCAGGCACTCGTCCCACTCGTCAACACGACCCAGACACGAGTAACGGCGCGTCCGCCGACACCCTGAATGGCGCGCCCAGCCGGTGATCAGGAAAGGCCGTATGTGCGAAAACAAATGTAGTCGGCGGTGCCATTTCCCGCGCCGCTCCACGGCCAACGATCATGCGTACCCGGTCGCGTCATCCCTTTGGGGAAGACGTACGTCGTCCGACGTCAGATCGAGGGCGAAGACGACCACGGGTGTTACATCACCGGGCATCGTCATGAGCGAGGTCCGTTCGAAGCCGAGGCGAATCAGTAGTTGATGAGATCGCACGTTGTCCGGCTGGGCGATTGCCAGCACACGGGGAAGACGGAGCGTCGTGCGCCCGAACTCGAGCACCGCCGCTGCGGCCTCGAAGGCGTAGCCACAGCCTTCGTACTGGGGAAGAAATGCAAAGCCGATGTCGGCGCAGGGCAGGCCGGCCCGCCGCACGAAGCCACACATCCCCATCGGGGCAGCCGACTCCCGATGCGCCACCACGTAGAGCCCATAGCCGTGCTCGCGGTAACTCTGCCGGTAGCGTGTTTCGATGAAGGTCGCGGCGTCATCAACCGTCCGCACCTGTCGATCGCCGATGTAGCGGACGAATGACGGCTGGTTGAGAAGGTTGAGGATGAATGGCGCATCCTCCACGGTCATCTCGCGCAGGAGAGTGCGCTCGGTGCTGATCAGGGTCACGCGCGGCTCGCTCCGGAGTGTGTCCGGCCTGAAGCGTGCGCCCACGGTGTTCGGCGCGCCGGACAGAGACGAGGTTAACCCTCGCGACCGGTTCGGGCATGCTCAGCAGCACCTGGTCGGGCAACAGTCAAGCGAATCGGTCCGCACACCACAGCACCGGCTGCTATATCTCCGACGATGTCACGTTCCGTCGCCAACTGCTTCGTGCCCCGCCCATGACTACCGAAGTCGCCAGCCTTTCCTTGCCGCCTCGTTTTGAGCTCGACCGCGAGATCGGGCGTGGCGGCATGGCCGTCGTCTATCGGGCGCACGACAACCACCTCGGCCGGTACGTCGCGATCAAGGTGCTGTCCGGCGACCTCTCCAGCAGTGTTGGCGCGGAGCGATTTCAGCGCGAGATCGCCCTCATGGCGAAGCTGGTGCATCCAGGCATCGTTGCGCTCTTCGATTCCGGCGTGGCAGACGGTCGGCTGTATTACGTGATGCCATTCGTGGCCGGCGAAACGCTGCGGGCACGTCTGTCTCGCGAACGACGCCTGACGCCGCAGGAGGCGGCGTCGCTGGGAGCCGATGTCGCTGAAGCGCTCGCCATTGCACACGGAACCGGCATCGTGCATCGTGACGTGAAGCCGGAGAATGTGTTCACTGTCGCCGGACGCGCGGTGCTCGCGGACTTCGGCATCGCGCGACTGATCGGCCAAGGCGCCGGCAGCGGTCGCGATCTCACGACGGGCGGCATGGTGCTCGGTACGCTGGCGTACATGAGCCCGGAGCAGGGGCTTGGCGAACCGAACCTCGACGGCCGGTCAGACCTCTACAGCCTTGGCTGTCTTCTCTACGAGCTGCTCTGTGGGGAGCCGCCCTTTGTTGCTGCCACCGCGCTGGCTGTGCTTGGCAAACATCTGTCAGAACCACCGCAGCCACTCGGCGAACGCGGCACCACCGCGCCCGCCGAGCTTCAGCAGATCGTGATGCAACTGCTGGAGAAAGATCCCGCGCGGCGGCCCGCCACCGCGGCCGACGTGTCGCGTCGCCTGCGTGCCGCGTCGCAAGTGCAGCCGCCTCAGACGAGTGCGGCGCTCTTGCCCGTCGTGACCATCGAGACCGTCGCTGTCGGCGCGCTCACGTATGCGAGCGACGATGCGGAGTGCGCGCCGGTCGCCACCGCCGTGACTGCGGCAATTGCGTCTTCACTGGCCGGCGTGCCCGGTGTGCGGGTGCACCTCACCGATCGGATGCAGGCGACACTGCTGGTCGAAGGAAATGTGCGGCGATCTGGGCAGCGTGTGCGGGTCTCGATGCGCGTCGTGGGTGCGGATGGGGCATTGCGCTGGTCCGAGAACGCCGACGGCGCACTCGACGATCTGTTTGCGCTCGAGGATGCGGTGACGGAACGGGTCGCCGCATGGTTTGCGCGCACCGTCTCGGTCACGACCGCTGCACACCCGCATCGCCCGCAGTCCAGCGCGCGCCTCAGCGAAGCCGAGCAGTTCGTCATCAAGGGCGTCAACGCCTTCAATCAGTTCGGCCCAAGCGGCGGTGCGGCCTCGGTGTCGTACATGCGGGAGGCGCGCACATACCTTATGCGCGCACTCGCGCTGGAGCCGAAGAATCCCCGGGCGTTGAGCGCGATGGGGAATCTCGTGTCGGTCGAGGGTAACTATGGCTTGCTGCCGCGCGAGGAATCGCTGATCGAAGGCCGACGGCTGATGTATGAAGCGCTGGCTGCGGACGATCAATGCGCCGAAGTGCACTCGTCGTTGGCAAAGATTGCGCTCTACAACGATGACGACATTCACCTGGCCCTTCGGCATGCGCGCCGGTCGATGGAACTGGATCCCTCAAATCCGGAGGTGCTGCGCTTCTGGAGCATCGTCTGCAAGATCATGGGGCGTCTCGACGAAGCGATCGATGCCGCACGCAATGCGTGCGTCATGGCGCCGGAGATCGGACCGTTCTGGAATACCTTGGGCGACGTGTTGCTTGCCGCCGGTCGCAACTCCGATGCGATCGACGCGTTACGGAAGGCGATTGCCCTCGTGCCGAACTATGGTCCGGCGCTTGAACGACTCGAACGGGCGCGCCGTGCGCACGGCGAGCTCGATCTCGCGGCCGAATTGCGCAGCGCGCGTCTGCGGTCGGCCAATCAGCGCGATCGCGCGGAACTGCTCGATGCCGATGTCCTCACGGTCGGTCCTGCAGCCGCGATCCAGAATGACGTGCGTCGCGAAGTTGATGGGTTGCTCCTCGACGCTGAGCGCAGTGATCCGTTCTACGACTATTTCCGTCGCACGGTCGGCGACCGCCTGGCCTCCGGATACGCTGAACTCGGCGACTGGCACAGCGCGATGGATTGGGTGCTGAAGGCGTTCGAGAACCGACCGGGACGCTTGCGCCGCATGCTCGCCGACATGCCGGTGGACTTTCGCGGCTTTGCGGTGGATCCGCGCTACACACGACTGATGCGAGTTGCCGGGCTCGAGGACCTGATCTGACGAGCCCGCGTGGTTCAGGCTGCCGAACACTTGACGTACGCGGCCAGTCGCCACTAGTCTGCACGAACAATCGATTGCCCGTGGTCATTTGCCGCCTCTTGCCGCCACGCAAAATAAAGAGCTAAAACGCGAGTGCCCGGCGGCCTTCAGCTTGCCGGGCCTTGTTGTATGCGGATCGGTCGCGCGTGGCGCGCCGCTCTGCCTGCAACACGCTGACCGGGCGGCAGCACTCATTCGCCTCGGAGGCGATCATGACGACCAATGCTGCCGGTACGACTCCTGCGCCACTCGGTATCGGCACCCGTGCGGTGCATACCGGTCAGGAGCATGCGGATCCCACCACGCATGCGCGCGCGGTGCCGATCTACGCCACGACATCGTACGTGTTCGACGACCCGAACCACGCCGCTGATCTCTTCGGGCTGCGCGCCTTCGGTAACATCTACACGCGCATCATGAACCCGACCACCGATGTTTTCGAACGGCGCATCGCCTCGCTCGAAGGTGGTGTGGCGGCGGTGGCGACGGCCAGCGGCCAGGCCGCCCAGACGCTGGCACTGCTCAATCTCGCGCAGGCCGGCGATGAAATCGTCGCCTCGACGTCGCTCTACGGCGGTACCTATGCGCTGCTGGCGCACACGCTGCCGCGACTCGGCATCACGACGCGCTTCGTCGACCTGGCGCATGGCCCCGAGGCGTTCGCAAATGCGATCAACGCCAAGACGCGCGCGGTCTACGTCGAGACCATCGGCAATCCCCGCCTCGATGTGCCAGACTTCGAGGCGTTGGCGCGCGTGGCGCACGCTGCAGGAGTTCCACTGGTTGTCGACAACACCTTCGGCACACCAATTCTCAGCCGGCCGCTCGAACATGGCGCCGACATCGTGGTGCATTCTGCCACGAAGTGGATCGGAGGCCATGGCACCGCCATCGGTGGCGTGGTGGTGGACGGAGGCAAGTTCGATTGGAAGAACTCACCCCGCTTCGCTTCACTCTACAACGCCCCCGAGGCTGCCTATCACGGTCTCGTGTTCTCCGACGCGTTCGGTGCGGTCGATCTGGGCAACGGGCCAGTGAACGCAGCATTCGCACTGCGACTGCGCGTGCTCTTGTTGCGCGACATCGGCGCGGCGCTCTCTCCGTTCAACGCGTTCCTGTTGCTGCAGGGACTCGAGACACTGCACCTGCGCATCCAGCGGCATGTCGACAATGCGCTGGCGGTGGCGCAGTTCCTCGAGTCGCATCCGGCCGTCTCGTGGGTGCAGTATCCGGGACTTGCCTCGCACGCGACGCACGACCTCGCGAAGAAGTACCTCACCGGTGGCTTCGGCGGTGTGCTGACCTTCGGCGTGAATGCCGGTGACGAAGCCACGGTGGACGAACAGGAGACAGCGGCGCGCGCCGTGATCAAGGATCTGAAGCTCTTTTCACTGCTCGCGAACGTGGGTGACGCGAAGAGCCTCGTGATCCATCCCTGGTCGACCACCCACGAGCAACTCAGTGAGGGCGAGCGTCTTGCGGCAGGCGTGACCCCCGATCTGATCCGCCTCTCCGTCGGCATCGAGGACTTGAAGGACCTCGTGAATGATCTCGACCGAGCGCTGACGGCCGCGGTACCCGCACCCGCCCTGATTGGCTGACGCTCTGCCGTGGCACGACTGCCGCGATGATCCCGAGGGTGACTGGTGCGTCGGGCAGGGCGTTGCCAGCGCCCGAGGGTGATTCGCGTGCAGCCCCGGTTCGCGATCGATCTGGGGGCAATCAGTGCCGTCAGGCGTGCGGCCTGCCTCCAAGGTGCAGGCTTTGCTGGTGACGGGCTCGCAGCTGGAGGTCCGTGAGAATCGGGAAGGCATGGCAGCGTCTGCTTTGGTGAGGGGTCGCGCCGACTGCGCCCCGACACGGATCACCATCGGCACGAGGCGCGTCATTCATGAAGCTCCACAGACAGTTGATCACTGCGGCAGCACTGTTGTTGGCACCGTCGCTGGGCCACGCGCAACTATTGGTCGGCACTGGCGTCACACTCGCCGATGGGCGAGACACACGCTGGTACATCGCCGCCCTGGACGGCGCCTTCTCACAGGGTTTCGTCCTGCCTTCGCGCCCGGGTACGCCGAATTCGCCGGGCAACTACCAGTGGACTGGCGCGACGCCGAGTGGCACGATCACGGGGTTGTTCACCACCTACGCCGCGCGCACGACGTTCGAGCTCGGCGCGACCGACCAGCTGTCGGTCACCATGCGTTGTACGGCGGACAATACGCCGCTTGGCATCTGGATCAACGGCGTGCAGGCGGGCACGTCGGCAGCCTGCGGACCGGCGAACACCTACCAGCTCGCGACGCCACAGACGTTCACGAACTTCATCGCCGGCCTCAACACCATCGAAGTGCGCTGGACTGGTGACGGAATTACCGACGGCGTCCTCGTCTCCATCGACAGCTTCACCCTGAACGCCCCCAACGCGCCGCCTGGTGTCGTACCGGAACCGTCGACTTACCTGCTCATGCTGACGGGCCTCGGCGGCCTTGCGCTCGTGAGTCGGCGCCGCCGGAGCGTGTAGGGAGGTCCGTGCGCCGATGCAACAGATCGTGGTGCTTCGGCGTACTGTGACGTGAAGTCAGACTGGTCCGTCTTTCTTGCGCGCCGTGCGGACTCACTGGGTCCGCACGGCGTGTTCCGTTAGCGTTCCGGCCTCTCGCCTGCCGCCGTCCACACCCGAGTCCGCCATTCTTCGTATGTCACGCGCTCCCGTCCCGACGGTGCTTTGTCCGCCGGACACCGCCGCCCTGATCCCGACAGGTCACGCCGGCGAGCCGCCTGACGTGTGGATCTACCGCTACGTCGACCCGACCCACGGGTGGCGGCTGAGCATCGCGACCTGCGCCGCGCCGGGCTCCGGACGGCTGTCGCTGGGCGGCTTTCGGATTGCGCCGCTTGAACGCACGGAATCCGCCGGCTTCGATACCGATCATGAGGCCGCTGGGCTCGCCGTGGGGATGGAAGAGAAGGTGGGGTGGTCGCGCCTGCTCGGGATCGCGGGCCCCCTCGCACGCCGCGACACCAACCGCATCGTCGGTGGCAAGTGT
This sequence comes from uncultured Gemmatimonadaceae bacterium, assembly GCA_963740355.1. GTDB lineage: Bacteria > Gemmatimonadota > Gemmatimonadetes > Gemmatimonadales > Gemmatimonadaceae > JACMLX01. Next base: position 105,335 of record CAVUDW010000003.1, on the reverse strand, counting down.
GTGCTGCACCCCAGTGCCGATGCCCGTGTTGGACAGCCGCACGATCAGGCGCTGCTCGATTTCGCAATCGACTGTCTGCACGACGCGGAAGATCGCGGCGGATTCTTCATCACCACCGGCCAGGATCTTGGCCATGGCCTGATGTCGGATGGCACGACCCGATCGCTCGACTACCTCAATGCACGCTTCCGCGGTTGCGTCGTCTCGGACACGTCACAGCCCACCGGTCAGGGCAACTTTCACGTGCTCGCGGCGATGCTTCGCGCGCGTGACATCGCCTTGCCGGATGCAACGGTTGGACTGATTGGCTGCGGCAACGTTGGGTCGCGAGTCCTCGAGCGGTTGCGCGCACAGGGCACGCACATCCTCGCTCTCGATGCCAGTGACAAGCGGCGCGCGGAACTGGCCGCGATGGGTGTCGAGGTGTTCGCGCCCGAGGCCAAGGCCGCCCTGCTCGCCAGCCCGATCGATGCGCTGGTGGTGAACGCTGCTGGTGGTTCCCTGGACATGGCGTCGATCGGCGTCATCGCGGCCAATCCGCGCCTCCGCATCGTCTGCGGCTCGGAAAACCTCGCCATGCCCGACGAGGCTGCCGGTACGGAACTCCTGCGGCAGGCTCGGAAGGCGTACGCACCGACGGAGCTGGGCGGGATGATGGGGTATCTCACCGCCGCCGAGGAATATCTCGCGCGTGTCGCTGATGTGCCCTTCGACATCGGCACGATGGTGGAGGCCGCCGAGCAGCTCGAGGCGCCGGTGTACGCAGCCATGCAGCACCTGCGAGCGCACGGATACGCCACCAGCTTCGCTGATTCGTTGCGGTCGGTCGCACAGAACGTGTGACCGCGAGCGACCGTCGGCCCGATGTCGTGTTAAACACCGGGCCGACGCGGACTACTTGGCGTTGAACTTCGCGATCGCCTGTCGCGTGAAGTCGGACAGCACCAGGGTGCCGCTCATGCGCGCGCGTTCGGCAAGCAGCGAATCCCAGTCTTCCGTGCCCTGCCACGCGACCCCCTTCATGAGCCGCATCGCTTCCGGATTCGAGGTCGAGAGCGTGCGCGAAAGCGCGTCGATGCCCGCGTCCAGCGAAGCGACGTCGTCAAACACGCGCGCAAAGAGGCCATGGTGTTCGCACCACGATGCGTCACGCCAGTCTGCGTCCACCGACATCGCCATGAACGGCCCCATGCCGACACGACGCGCAATGACTGGCCCAACGACGAACGGCCCGATCCCGACCGCCAATTCGCTCAACTTCACCGAAACGTTCCGGCTCGCCATGGTGTAGTCCCCAGCAGCCGCGATGCCGATCCCGCCACCTGCGGTCCGCCCATGGACGCGCACGATGACGAATTGCGGGGTCCGGATCATGGCCAGGATGACCTGCGAAAAGCCGCTGAAGAACTCTTCGCCTTCCTCGGGCGTTGCAATCTTCACCAGTTCCTCGAAGGAGGCGCCGGCGCAGAAGGGACCTGTGCCGCCGCTGCCCAGCACGATCACGGTGACGTCCGGGTGTTGCCCGACGTCGGTAATCGTCCGGGCGAGGTGCTGCAGCAGTGCACCCGGCAGAGAGTTGCCCTTGGGATGCGAAAAACGGATGGTCGCCACGCCGTTCGCAAACGCAACCGAGACTTCGCCACCGGCCACGGCTTCAGTTCGTACCAGAGTCCTATTTTCCATGCGGCGAAACTACACCCCGGCCCACCGGGGCGTCCATTGTCCACCTGTGCACCTCCGGTAGATTCAGGCATGACTCAGACACGCGCCATCGACACAACGGCCGAGGATCCGGCGGCGATCGCCGCCTTCGAAGACCGGATCGCCAACGGTGAAAGCATCGAGCCGAAAGACTGGATGCCGGAGCGGTATCGCAAGCAATTGATCCGGATGATGTCGCAGCACGCGCACTCCGAGATCGTCGGCATGCTCCCCGAAGGCAACTGGATCACCCGCGCGCCGTCGCTGCGCCGAAAGGTCGGCCTACTCGCCAAGGTGCAGGATGAAGCGGGCCATGGCCTCTACATCTACTGCGGTGTCGAGACGCTTGGCGTCGATCGCACGGAGATTCTGGCACAGCTGCTCGATGGCCGCGCCAAGTACTCGAGCATCTTCAACTATCCGACGCTCTCCTGGGCGGACATGGGTGTCATCGGGTGGCTGGTGGATGGCGCAGCGATCGTGAACCAGACCATTCTCGCGAAGGCGTCGTACGGCCCGTACGCGCGCGCGATGATTCGCATCTGCAAGGAAGAAAATTTCCACAAGCGCCAGGGCTACGAGATGGTGTCGGTGCTCGCCGCCGGCACGCCAGCGCAGAAGGCGATGGTGCAGGATGCGGTGAATCGCTTCTGGTGGCCGGCCTTGATGATGTTCGGCCCAAGCGACAAGGACTCGCCGAACTCTGCGGAGTTGATGCGCTGGGGCGTGAAGAAGAAGTCGAACGACGAGCTGCGCCAGCGCTTCATCAACCTCACGGTGCCACAGGCTGCCGCTGTCGGCTTGACGTTGCCCGATCCCGATCTCCGCTACAACGAGGAGACCGAGAACTGGGAGTTCGGCGCCATCGACTGGGATGAGTTCCATCAAGTCGTGCGCGGCAATGGACAGTGCAACCTGGAACGGCTCGAGAAGCGGCGCGCGGCCGAGCGTGACGGCGCGTGGGTGCGTGAAGCAGCCATGGCGTACGCCAGCAAGAAGCGCGACAGCGGATCATCGGTGGCGGCGTGAACCTCGCCGGGGAGCAGGCATGAGCAGCAACTCGGATCTGGGTGCACAGGCGCAGGCGATTCCCGCTGACGGCCAGTGGCCTTTGTGGGAAGTGTTTACGCAGACGGAGCAGGGAGCGCCGCACGAACATGCGGGATCGTTGCACGCGGTCGATCACGAGCAGGCGCTGCAGAATGCGCGCGACGTCTACGCGCGCCGCGGTGGCGTGATTTCACTCTGGGTCGTGCCCGCGGCGGCCATCACGGCCTCCAGCCCCGGTGACAACGGACCGTTCTTCGATCCGGGGGCCGACAAGGCCTATCGACACCCGCAGTTCTACAAGGTGCCTCGCGGCGTTCGAGTCCTATGACCGCTCCACAGTTCTCAGTCGTCCCGGCACCACCGACGCCCCCCAACGTGCTGTTCGAGGTGCTCCTGCGCCTCGGCGACGATCGCCTCGTGCTCGGCCATCGTGTCAGTGAGTGGTGTGGCCATGGCCCGATTCTCGAGGAAGACATCGCGCTCGCGAATGTCGCACTCGACCTGATCGGCCAGGCCACGATGTTCCTTCGCCTGGCGGGCGAGGCCGAAGGGAAGGGGCGTGATGAGGATGCGCTCGCCTATTTCCGCGATGAAACGCAGTTCCGCAACTGCCTGCTGGTCGAGCAGCCGAACGGCGATTTCGCCGTCACCATCGTCCGGCAGTTCCTCTACGATGTGTATGCGGTGGTTGCGCTCGATGCGCTCACCCGCAGCACACATCCGGAGCTGGCCGCGATCGCGGCCAAGTCGCTGAAGGAAGCGAAGTATCATGTGCGCCATAGCGGTGACTGGATGCTCAAGCTCGGTGATGGCACCGAGGAGAGTCACCAGCGGATGCAGCGCGCACTCGATGGTCTGTGGCGCTTCACGCCGGAACTGTTCGCCACCGACGAGATCGATCGTCTCGCGATTGCCGATGGGCTTGCACCGGAACCGCTGGCGCTGCACGTGCAATGGAGCGCAATCGTTCGCGATGTCTGCGAACGCGCCACGCTCACAGTGCCGGCCGATGTGCCGCTGCGCGCCGGTCGCACCGCACGACAGGGTGCACATTCCGAGCACCTCGGCCACCTGCTCGCCGAGATGCAGATCGTGGCCCGCTCGCATCCGGGCGCGAAGTGGTAGCGGGTCCGCGACCGGCGGTGCCGACGCGCGACGAGGTCCTCTCGATCCTCGATACAGTGAAGGATCCCGAGGTGCCGGTGCTCAGCGTCCGCGACCTCGGCATCGTACGCGAGGTCGAGGTGGATGCTGATGGTGGCGTCACGGTCACAGTGACACCGACGTATTCTGGTTGCCCTGCGATTCTCGTGATCGAGAATGACATCACGGCCGCCCTCGACGCGGCGGGGATTTCGCCGGTGTCGGTGAAGACGACGTTTTCGCCGCCCTGGACGACCGACTGGATCAGCCCCGACGCGCGCGCCCGATTGAAAGCGTATGGCATCGCACCGCCAGGCCGCGCCGAGTCCGGCGGCCTGGTGCAGTTGATGCGCGCTCGACCTTCGGTGCAGTGCCCCTTCTGCGACTCCTTCGAAACGGAGATCCGCAGCGAATTCGGCAGCACCGCCTGCAAGTCGCTCTGCTGGTGCCGAAGCTGTCGGCAGCCGTTCGAGGAGTTCAAGGCGATCTGATCGCGCCCTGCGGCGTCTGCAACACACAGGCAGATCGACGCGTGTACGGTTGCAGTGTACGGTTGCAGCGTGCGATCAGAAGTCTGTCAGCGGCGCATCAGGTCTTCAGCAGCACGTCGATACGATGCGCAATGCGATCGGCATCCGGCAGCACCGCGCTCAACAGATTCTCGTGGTACGGCATCGGCACGTCCTGCACAGCCAGCCGCTCCACCGGAGCGTCGAGCATCCAGAACGCCTCCTGCGACAGTACTGCGGCGATCTCCGCACCGAAGCCTGCGGTCAGCGTGTCTTCATGCACGATCAGGCACTTTCCCGTGCGTGAGACAGACTCCAGCACCGCCGTCCTGTCCCACGGCGCAATGGTACGAAGGTCGAGCAGATCGATTCGCCCGTCGAAACGATCCGCGGCGTCGGTGCAGCGGTGCACCATCGCCCCCCATGTCACGACGGTCAGGTCGCTACCCTCGCGCAGCCGGTTCGCGCGACCGAATGGCAGGACGTATTCGTCACCCGGGTACCGCGCACTGCCGTCGCTGGTCATGAGCAGCGACCGGTGCTCGAAGAAGATCGTCGGATTGCCGCTGCGCATCGCCGCCCGCAGCAGCCCCACCGCGTCGGCTGCATTCGAAGGCATGGCGACCTGCCACCCGACTGCATGCGCCCACGTCACTTCGCCAGAGAGCGAGTGCCACGGGTCCCCGACATCCTTGCCGAAACCACCGGGCATGCGGACCACGATCGGCGCTGCAAACTGATTCGCCGTGCGCCAGCGCATGGTGCCGCAGTTGTTCAACTGCTCGTGCGCCGGATCGGCATACTTCCGGAACTGGATTTCGGCGACAGGCATCAGCCCATTCACGGCCATGCCCACTGCGCGTCCAATGATTCCTTCTTCCGACAGGCTGGTGTCGAACACTCGCTCGCCGCCGAACCGCTTCTGCAACCCTTCGGTCACCAGATGCACGCCGCCTTTGCGGCCGACGTCTTCGCCGAACACGACCACCTTCGGATTGAGTGCCAGCTCCGTCGCCAGGGTTCGGCGAATTGCCTCGGCCAGCCGCATCACGTCGCCGTCGCTGGAGGCGTGCTCCGTCGACGGCAGGGTTCCGCGTTCCTCGCGGGTGAGGCCACCGAAGGTTGGTGCGTCACCCGCCCGTGGCGCCTCCTCGTACACGAACCGGCGCACATCGGCAGCATCTGGAGCACCGCGCGCCCGCGCACCCGCCACCCCGGATTCCACGGCGGTCGCCACTTCGTGTTCCAGCGCGGTCCATTCGTCGACGGACATGAACGCTGGGACCAGATGCGCCTTCAAACGCGGCAGCGGATCGCGCGCCGTGTCGGCCTCGATCTCCTCATCCGTCCGATACCCACGCTGATTGTCTGGCCCGGAATGACTGCTCAGGCGAGGCACCGTCAGCCGGACGAGGGCCGGACCGAGGCCATTCCGCACATGTGTCACACAATCGGCAATGCACTCGGCGGCTTCGGCCGGATTGCAGCCGTCGCCGTTGCGCAGGAAGAGGTTGCCGAACGACGCCAGATTGGACGCAATGTCCCCACCCGGTGTCTGCATGTCGCTGCGCACCGAGATACCGAGTCCATTGTCCTCGATGTAGAACAGCATCGGCAGGCGAAGCGTGGTTGCGATCGTCAGCGCCGACCAGAAACCGCTCGTGGCGACACTCGCATCACCCCCGAGAGCGACTGCCAGTGCGCCGGTGTACGACTCGTCAGCCAATTCGTGGCGACGATACGCGATCGCCTGCGCCCAGCCGATCGCGGGCGTGAACTGTGCCCCGACATCACCTGCCATCGGCAGCACCGTGGCGCCGTTCCATCCCGGTCGATTGCAGACCACTCCAATGTCGCGGCCATCGCTGAAGCCGCCGGCGCGGCCGAGTGGGCTGCCATGCGCGTCGTCGATCGACAGACCAAGGGAGAGCAACAGCGGGCGCGATCGATAGTAGGCGCCGACACCGTCGTGCGGATGCCCAAGCAGCGATCCGAGGATGCTCTGGCCGACATCGTGCCCACGCGCCGAGAACTGGTAGAGCACCAGATGCTCCCGCGGCACGGAGGTGCGGTTGCGGTTGGTGGTCTCCTCGAGGTCGTCGAGCGCACGCGATGCCAGGGCGTGATACGCAATCCGCCGCCAGTCGAAGCGTGTGTCGACCGGCCACCCAACGGGTTCGAAGTGGTCGTGCGAGTTAGCGTCGTGCATCACTGAGCGGGAAGGGGGCGGCCGGACTGCAAGCGCCTCAAATGTGGTGCCCCGCAGAGCCGAATGGGAGGCATCGGTCGCCCCCGTTGCACATCGGTATATTCCACGCTGCCGCAGCGTTCTGCCTGTCTCGAGATCCTGGCGCACGCTGCCCCTGCTTCACGTCCAGTCGGCCACCCGATGGAATCTGCCCCGATTCTGCTGCAGCAACGCGATGGCGTCCTCACCATCACGCTCAACCGCCCGCAAGTCCTCAACAGCTTCAACGGCGAAATGGCCGATGCGTTGATCGACGCGTTGCAACAGGCTGCGACAGATGCGACGGTGCGCGCCGTCCTGATCGCCGCCTCTGGTCGCGCGTTCTGTGCGGGACAGGACCTCGCGGCCGTATTGCCGGGCGACGACGGTGTGATGCCCGACCTCGGCGACATCATCCGTCGCTACTACAACCCGATCATCCGCGCCATCCGAACACTCGACAAGCCTGTCGTGTGCGCGGTGAATGGTGTTGCGGCCGGCGCCGGTGCCAATCTCGCATTCGCCTGCGACATCACGATCGCAGGTGAAAGTGCCTCGTTCATCCAGAGCTTCGCCAAGATCGGCCTCATTCCTGACGGGGGCGGCACGTTCATCCTGCCCCGCATCGTCGGCCTGCAGCGAGCGGCGTTCCTCACCATGCTGGGCGACAAGCTGCTCGCGTCCGACGCGAAGGCATGGGGATTGGTCGTCGACGTGGTGCCAGACGCCGAGCTGCACGAGCGAACCTTTGCGCTCGCGCAACGTCTCGCCACGATGCCGACGCGCGGTATTGCGCTCTCGAAGCGCGGCTTGAACGCGTCATTCGCCAACTCGCTCGACGAGCAGCTCGATCTCGAGGAGGGGTTGCAGCGCGAAGCCGGACGCACGGCCGACTACGCCGAGGGTGTGCGCGCCTTCGTCGAGAAGCGGAAGCCGACGTTCGAGGGGCGCTGATGGTAGAGGAACGCATGATCGTCGGTGTGATCGGCGCTGGTGCAATGGGGAGCGGCATTGCACAGGTCGCGGCGGCGTCGGGGCACACCGTTATTCTGGGGGACGTCGCGGCTGACGCGGTGGCGCGTGCACGTGCCGGTATTGCTGCCGGCCTTGCGAATGACGTCGCGAAGGGTCGGATCGATCAGGCGACCGCTGACGCAACCCTCGCGCGAATCTCCGATGCGGGCGAGCTCGGCGCGGGATATGCCGCGTTCGCCGCGTGTGGATTGGTGATCGAGGCGGTGGCAGAAGTCCTCGCGGTCAAGACGACGCTCTTCGCGGCCCTCGAAGGCGAAGTGGACGATCACTGCATCCTCGCCACCAACACGTCGTCGCTGCCCGTCGCGGCAATCGCTGGCAAGTGTCGCCGACAGGAGCGTGTGATCGGGATTCACTTCTTCAACCCGGCTGTCGCCATGCCGCTGGTGGAGATCATTCCCTCGATCACGACCGCCGAGGATGTGCTCGTGCGCGCCCGCTCGCTCGTCGATTCGTGGAAGAAGGTGACGGTCGTGGCGCGCGACACACCGGGTTTCATCGTCAATCGCATCGCCCGACCATTTTATGGTGAGTCGTTGCGCATTCTCGAAGAAGGCATCGCTGACGTACCGACCATTGACTGGGCCCTGCGCGAACTCGCCGGCTTCCGCATGGGGCCGTTCGAGCTGATGGACTTCATCGGCCACGACATCAACTTCGCCGTCACGCAAAGCGTCTACGCAGGCTTTTTCCAGGATCCGCGGTACCGGCCGTCGATTACCCAGCAGCGATTGGTTGACGCAGGCTTCTGGGGACGCAAGCGCCAGCGAGGCTTCTACGACTATCGCGACGGTGCCGCCAAGCCGGAACCAACGCGCGATCCGGTACTCGGCGCGCAGGTCGTGGATCGTGTGCTTGCGATGCTGGTGAACGAGGCGGTCGAGGCGCTGTACCTCAGGATCGCGTCTGCCGCCGACATCGAACTGTCGATGACCAAGGGCGTCAACTACCCACGTGGATTGCTGGCCTGGGGTGACGAGATCGGCGCCAGCGTCGTGCTCCGACGGTTGGATGAGCTGCACAGCGAATATGGTGAGGATCGGTATCGGGCCAGTGTACTACTGCGCCGCCGCGTCATCACTGGCGAGCGACTGCTCGCATGACAGGTGGCGCGAAGGAGCAGGCGTCCACCGACGTGGCTGCGCCAGCTGTGACACGTGCGCGCGAAATCACCGAGCAGATGCTTGCAACCGACGCCTTCAGCCGCTGGCTCGGCGTCACTCTGGTATCCGTGCGGCCAGGGCACTGCGTCCTGCAGATGCACGTGCGCCCCGACATGGTGAATGGCTTCGGTGCCTCGCATGGCGGCATCGTGTTTGCCTTTGCCGACAGTGCGATGGCCTTCGCCTGCAACAGCGGCGAGTTCGTGACCGTGGCAGTGGACAACCAGATCGCGTATCCGGCGCCGATTCATGTGAACGACGATCTCACCGCCACTGCCGAGGAAGACGCCTCCAGCGGCCGGCTCGGCTTCTATCGCGTGACGGTGTGCAATCAGCATGGTACCGTCGTCGCACTCTTTCGCGGCACGGTGTATCGCACCCGCAAGGCGCATCCCGTCGCACCTGACCCAGCCTCAGCATCATGACAGACGCTTTCATCATTGACGGCCTCCGCACTGCCATTGGAAGTCTTGGCGGCCAATTGAGCGAGGTGCGCGCCGACGACCTCGCTGCACAGGTGATTGCGCGAGTCGTCGCGCGACATCCGGCACTCGATCCGTCCGCGCTCACCGATGTGATCCTTGGGTGCGCCAATCAGTCGGGCGACGACAACCGGAACGTGGCGCGGATGGCCGCGCTGCTGGCTGGCCTGCCAGTCACCGTGCCTGGCGAAACCGTGAACCGGCTCTGCGCATCGGGGATGAGCGCGGTCGCGAACGCAGCGCGTGGAGTGCAGTGTGGCGATGGCGAGCTCTATATCGCCGGCGGTGTCGAGAACATGACGCGCGCGCCGTACGTGATGGGCAAGGCGAGCAAGCCGTTCGCGCGCGACATCGAGATGTTCGATACCAGCCTCGGATGGCGGTTCGTCAACCCGGCGATGAAGTTACGATACGGCACCGACTCCATGGGGCAGACGGCTGAGAACGTGGCGGAGCAGCTCGGCATCACGCGCGCCGACCAGGATGCCTTTGCGCTGCGATCGCAGCAGAAGGCCGCCGCCGCGCGCGCAGCGGGGAGATTCGTCGTGGAGATCACGCCGGTCGAGATACCGCAGAAGAAGGGCGACCCACGAATCGTCGACACCGACGAATTCATCCGCGCGGACACCACGCTCGAAATCCTCGCCAAACTCAAGCCGGCATTCCGAACCGATGGCAAGGGCTCGGTGACCGCAGGCAATGCCTCGGGTCTCAACGATGGGGCTGCCGCCTTGTTGATCGGCTCGGCACGCGGCGCGGCCGCCATGGGCGCGACGCCACTCGCACGTTTCGTCACCAGCGCCGTGGCCGGCGTCGAGCCACGTGTCATGGGCCTTGGCCCGGTGCCCGCCACGCACCTCGCGCTGAAGAAGGCGGGGCTGACACTCGCTGACATGGATGTGATCGAGCTCAACGAAGCCTTCGCGGCGCAGTCGCTCGGCTGCCTGCGTGAACTCGGGCTCCCGGATGACGACGCGCGCGTGAACCCGAACGGCGGCGCGATCGCCCTTGGGCATCCGCTGGGGATGAGCGGCGCGCGGATCCTGCTCTCGGCAGCGCACCAGTTGCAGCGCAGCGGCGGCAGGTACGCGTTGGCCACGATGTGCATCGGTGTCGGGCAAGGCATGGCCACGATCCTGGAGCGCGTGTAGTGGCCAATATCTTCGCCTTCGACGGCTTCGTGCCCGTGGTGCACGAGTCGGCGTATGTGCACCCCAACGCAACGGTCACCGGCAATGTGGTCATCGGTCGCGATGTGTACATCGGACCTGGTGCCGCCATTCGGGGCGACTGGGGCGGGATCGTGATCGGTGATGGGTGCAACGTACAGGAGAATTGCACCGTCCACATGTTTCCTGGTGTCACGGTGGTGCTCGAGCCCGGGGCCCACATCGGTCACGGCGCGATCATTCACGGCGCGCGCATCGGCGCGAACGCGCTGGTTGGGATGAATGCCGTGGTGATGGACAATGCTGTCGTCGGTGCTGGTTGCGTCGTTGGAGCGCTCTGCTTCGTGCCGGCCGGCATGGTGATTCCCGAGCGAAAGGTCGCTGTCGGAAATCCCGCCAAGATCGTGAAGGATGTCAGTGACGAAATGCTGAACTGGAAGACCGAAGGCACCGCGCTCTATCAGGCACTGCCTGCGCAGTTGCACGCCACGCTGGTGGCATGTGAACCGCTGCGCGAAGTGCCCGCCGATCGTGCGACGCAGGTGTCCACGTATAAAACCTGGGGAGAAACGAAGTCATGATGCGTTTGCAGAACTATGCGTACGGTGAGTGGGTCACCGGCACCGGGACGGGCGCCGCGCTCTATCACGCCGTGACTGGCGCCGAGATCGGCACCGCGTCGAGTGAAGGCCTGAACTTCAACGACATGCTGGTCTACGGTCGCACGGTGGGCGGTCCGACGCTGCGCGCCATGACCTTTCACCAGCGCGCCCGGATCCTGAAGGCGCTCGCGCAATACCTCACCGCGAGGAAGGACGAGTTCTACGCCGTATCGGCGTGGAGTGGTGCCACCAAGGCTGACTCGTGGATCGATATCGATGGCGGCTTCGGCACACTCTTCGCCTACGGCAGCCGCGGGCGTCGCGAGTTCCCCGATGAAACGGTGTTCGTGGATGGTCCAGTGGAAGGACTGAGCAAGGGCGGCACCTTCGTCGGCCGGCACATCTGTGTGCCAATGGAAGGTGTGGCGGTGCAGATCAATGCCTTCAACTTTCCCGTGTGGGGAATGCTGGAGAAGTTTGCGACGTCGTTCCTTGCCGGTGTGCCGAGCATCGTGAAGCCGGCGACTGTCACGAGCTATCTCACCGAAGCGGTGGCGCGGGCGATGGTCGAGTCGGGACTGCTACCCGTGGGCAGTTTCCAGCTGATCTGCGGCAGCTCCGGTGACCTGCTCGACCATCTCACCTGCCAGGACTCCGTAGCGTTCACCGGCTCGGCGTCAACCGGATTGATGCTCAAGAGCAGCAAGGCGATCCTCGCGAACAGCGTTCGCTTCAACCAGGAAGCTGACTCGCTGAACTTTTCGATGCTCGGGCCTGATGCGGTTCCGGGCACCGAGGAGTTCGATCTCTTCGTCAAGGAGGTGGCGAAGGAGATGACGGTGAAGGCGGGCCAGAAGTGCACCGCGATCCGTCGCACCTTCGTTCACGAAAGCGTCGTGGATGCCGTCACTGCCGCACTGTCGAAGCGACTCGCAGGTGTGAAGATCGGCGATCCTGCCGTCGATGGCGTGCGCATGGGTCCACTGGCAGGGAAAGGCCAGGTCAAGGAAGTGGAGCGTAGTGTCTCAAAGCTTCGCGATGGGGCCGAGCTCGTGTTCGGTGGCCCGGGTACGCTGCAAGTCACGGGTGCGGATGCCGAGCAGGGGGCGTTCTACGCGCCGATGCTGCTGTACGCCAACACCCCGTTCGAGGGCACGCAGTCGCACGATGTGGAAGCCTTCGGTCCGGTGAATACGATCATGCCGTATCGCACGGTGGATGAAGCGATTGCACTGGCGCGGCTGGGCAAGGGCAGCCTGGTGGGTTCCGTGTTCACGGCGCAGGACGACGTGGCCCGCAGCATGGTGCTTGGCACGGCGGCCTACCATGGCCGGTTGATGCTGGTCAATCGCCACAGCGCGAAGGAATCCACGGGTCATGGCTCACCGATGCCTGGCATGGTGCACGGCGGGCCTGGCCGCGCGGGCGGGGGCGAGGAGTTGGGCGGTGTACGTGGCGTGATGCACTACATGCAGCGCACCGCGATTCAGGGTTCGCCGCAAACGGTGGCGGCAGTCACACGTGAGTGGAGCAAGGGAGCCGACGAGAAGATCGATCGCATCCACCCGTTCCGGAAATACTTCGGTGAGCTGCGCATCGGCGAGACGTTCATCACGCATCGCCGCACGGTGACCGAGGCGGATGTGGTGAATTTTGCAGGTGTCTCCGGCGATTTCTTTTACGCGCACATGGACGAGGTGTCGGCCCAGTCGTCGTTGTTCGGCAAGCGGGTGGCGCATGGGTATTTCGTGCTCTCGGCTGCAGCCGGCCTGTTCGTCGATCCGGCGCCGGGCCCCGTGTTGGCCAACTACGGGCTCGAGGGGCTGCGTTTCGTGAAGCCGGTGTACATCGGTGACACGATCCATGCTCGCCTCACCTGCAAGCAGAAGACGGCCAAGGAAGATCGCGCGGACCAGATCCCGCAGGGCGTGGTGCACTGGGACGTGGAAGTCATGAACCAGGATGGTGAGGCCGTGGCGATCTACACCATCCTTACGTTGGTGCAGCGCGACGTCGAGGCCGCAGCGTAGCCGGGTGGCGCAAGGCGGTGACCAGATGAATCGGAGCGAGTGATGCCTGTGCGACGACCTGCCCCGGGCGACCTCGAGCCGATCGAGACCGCCAGCCGCGATGAGATCACTGCGCTGCAGCTGGACCGACTACGGTCCACGCTGCAGCGCGCGTACGACCATGTGCCGCACTATCGGAATGCGTTCAGTGCTGCGGGTGTGCATCCAGAGGATCTGCGGCAGTTGAGCGATCTCTCGCGCTTCCCGTTCACGACCAAGGCAGACCTGCGCGACAACTATCCATTCGGCATGTTCGCCGTGCCGCGTGAACAGGTGGTGCGTGTGCATGCCTCGTCCGGTACCACCGGGAAGCCAACCGTCGTCGGGTATACGAAGACGGATATCGCCAACTGGGCCCACCTGGTGGCCCGCTCCATACGTGCGGCCGGCGGTCGTGCCGGCGACATCGTGCACATCGCGTACGGCTATGGCTTGTTCACCGGCGGCCTCGGGGCGCACTACGGCGCCGAGGCGCTTGGGTGCACCGTGATTCCGATGTCTGGCGGCCAGACCGAAAAGCAGGTGCAGCTGATCCAGGACTTCAGGCCCGACATCATCATGGTCACCCCCAGCTACATGCAGGTGATCATCGAACAGTTCGAACGGATGGGCCTCGACCCCGTGGCCAGCTCGCTCAAGGTCGGGATCTTCGGTGCGGAACCGTGGACGAACGCAATGCGCAGCGACATCGAGCGCAGGGCCGGCATCGATGCGGTGGACATCTATGGCTTGTCGGAAGTCATGGGGCCCGGCGTGGCGAGTGAGTGCATCGAGTCGAAGGATGGCCCGGTGATCTGGGAGGATCATTTCTACCCGGAGATCGTGGACCCTGAGACCGGTGCGCCGGTGCCCGACGGCGACGAAGGGGAACTCGTCTTCACCTCGCTCACCAAGGAAGCGTTGCCTGTCATTCGGTACCGCACGCGTGATCTCACGCGGCTGCTGCCGCCGACCTCCCGCGCGTTTCGTCGCATGGCCAAGATCACGGGGCGCAGTGATGACATGCTCATCATTCGTGGCGTGAATGTCTTTCCGACGCAGATCGAGGAAGTCGTGCTCGAACACGCCGACCTTTCGGGACAGTATCTCATACACGTGACCCGCGACGGACTGCTGGATCAGATGGATGTCCGGTGCGAACTGCATCAGGGCATGGGTGAACTGCCGCTCGAGACGCTGCGTCGCATCGCGGGTGAAGTGCAGGATCGCATCAAGGTGCGGGTCGGCGTGACCGTGGCGGTGTCGGTCCTGCCACATGCCACACTGGAACGTACGCCGGCAGGGAAAGCCAAGCGGGTCATCGACTTGCGCACGCGTGGATGATGTAACACAGCAGCTGTCACTCGCCGCCACGGATGCTGGCGCACGTCGTGCTTGATTATCGCCGTGCAGCCTGATCGATTCCGCTCTGCTCAGCCTCGGCCACACGTCCGGCGTGGCTAGACACTCGACCCACTCATCAGATGCTTCCTGCTCGTTTTGCGGCGCTCTCTGCGTCCCTGCTGCTCGCAGCCGTCGGGCCCACGCTCAGCGAGGCGCAAACGGCGCCGCGCGCGCGGACCATCAACGGCGTCGTCGACGGCGTGACGCTCGCGAGCGGTGTTCGCGCATTCCGCGGTTTGCCGTTCGGCGCGCCACCTGTGCGCGACCTGCGATGGAAGCCACCGCAGCCGGCCGCCAACTGGAGTGGCGTCCGACGCGCTGATCGGTTCGGGCCCCAGTGCATGCAAGGGCGCCCGTTCTCCGACATGCGGTTTCGCAGCGAAGGCACCAGTGAAGACTGTCTCTACCTCAATGTCTGGGCGCCGAAGACGGCAGCCGCCGGTTCGCTTCCGGTGCTGGTCTACTTCTACGGCGGCGGCTTCGTTGCCGGCGACGGGTCGGAACTGCGGTACGATGGTGAAAGCATGGCGGAGAAGGGCATCGTCACGGTGACCGTGAACTACCGCCTCGGTGTCTTCGGATTCTTCGTGCACCCTGAGCTGACGAAGGAATCCACGCCGGCGGCATCCGGGAACTATGGCCTGATGGATCAGGCCGCAGCATTGCGTTGGGTACAGGCGAACATCGCCGCCTTCGGTGGTGATCCGAAGCGTATCACGATTGCCGGTGAGTCTGCGGGGTCGATGTCCGTCAGCGCCCTGATGGCATCGCCGATGTCGCGCACGCTCTTCGCTGGTGCCATTGGCGAGAGCGGTTCAGCCATCTCGCGTGGCCTGACGGCGGCCAATCACGCCTATCTCGAAACGCAGGGCACGTTGCTCGGTGAGAAGATCGGTGCGACGTCACTGGCGGCACTGCGTGCGGTTTCAGCCAGTTGGTTGCAGGATCGAACGTCGCGGCCTGGCCTGCCATCCTTCGGCCCGACACTCGACGGTCGCTTCCTGCCCAAGGCACCAGCCGAGATCTTCCTTGCCGGCGAGCAGGCACATGTCCCGCTGCTGGCCGGCTGGAATTCGCTCGAGATGGATGGCCGCGCGTTACTGCCGAAGGAGCAGACGCCAGCGGCGTTTGCTGCCGTCCTGCAGCGCCTGTTCGGCGACAAGGCTGACGAAGCCGCACGAATCTTCCCCTCATCGACGCCAGAGGAACTGCAGGCGTCGGCGAACGCCCTCGCTGGCGACCAGTTCATTGCACACGGGACATGGCGGTGGTTGGAGCTTCACGCCAAGACCGGCGGACGTGACGTCTACCGCTACTTGTACGCGCGGCCGCGACCAGCGTCGACAACGCCGGATGGGTCGACGCCGGCGGTCGGTGCCTCGCACTCGGCGGAAATCGAGTATGCGATGGGCAACCTGCGACTGAATCCCGAATTTGCCTGGACGGCCCAGGACAACGCCGTTTCCGCATCACTGCAGGGCTACTTCGCGAACTTCATTCGCACCGGGAATCCCAACGGATCGGGCTTGCCGTCGTGGCCGAAGGGCGCCGTCAGTTCGTCAGGTGAGGCGATGCGTCAGGTGATCGATGTCACCACGCGGGCCGAGCCGGAACCACGGGCGCGGTACCTGTTTCTTGATCGTTTCTGGTCGAAGTAGCAGGCGTTCTCGGCCGAGCGACGCGCGCCCGATGTGGTGCGCGTCGCGACGCGGGCAAGAGGGGCTGCTAGGTGGCGCAGGCGTATGCCTTGCCCTGCATGCCGGCACCGCGATAATTCGACGTTGCGCTGCTGATCAAGACCGTGTTCGCGCCCAGCTTCGCCGTCTTCTCCTTCAGGATCTTGTAGGCGTTTTCCTCCGCCTTGTCCCGATTCACCAAGCCGCCGCTGAGCCGATCCGACGACTCGACGTCACTGACAAATCGGCACGAGCGCACCTGTGACGCGTCGCGAATCACGCGCACCGCTTTCGCTTCCGGACTCAGGTTGACGTTGTGGCAGGCCGCGATCGCCAAGACCGCAATCGCCCAGGCCGGCGCAGTGCACCAGCGGCGAACCCTCGGGTGGAGCGCAGGCATCAATCGTCTCCGGTGGTAGGTGCCAAACTCCGAAGATAGGGTGCCGCGCGCTACTCCCACCAGTCGCCCCTCCGCCGACAGCAGCGGAGGGGGGCGCCGCACGCGGGGGGCTCCTACGGCACCGTCGCGATGTACAAGCCGGAGTTGAACGTCTCCATCCCAAGTACGATGTGTGTGTTGTCGATCATCGCCATGTAGAGCGGTCCACCGAGCCGCGGGTTCGGTCCGGTGCGGAACTCGAAGCCGGGATCGGAGCGCAAGACACCGAGAACGGTCGTCACCACACCACCGGTGGTGATCTTTCGGATCACGTTGTTGTAGGTGTCTGCGACATAGAGCGAGCCACCTGCGTCGAGAACGATTGACGTCGGGTCAGCGAAGCCTGCACCGGAGCCCGTCCCGTCGGCGAAGCCGGACACCAGCGGCGTGCCCGCGTACGTCGTGACGCTGGCGGAGGCAATCACGATCTTGCGAATCGTGTGGTTGGCCTTGTCGGCGACATAGAGATTGCCATTTCCATCGGGCTTCACGTCGGACGGATAGTTGAATCGCGCCGTCGTGTCGCTGCCGTTGGCGCTGCCTGGCCGGCCAGTGAACCCGGCAAGGCTGTAGCGGACGCCAGCGGCGGTGATCACGCCGATCGTGCAGTCGTTCGTGTTCGCGACGTAGATGTTCCCAGCCGCATCGACGGAAATGCCGGTTGGAGAATTCAACTTGTTGTCCTTCAAGTTGCCAATCAGCCCGACCTGGCCCGCGATCGTCGTCACCACACCGGCTGGTGTGATCTTGCGAATGGTGTGATTGCCTTGATCGGTGACGTACACGTTCCCGGTGCCATCGACTGCAACACCGCGCGGGAAACGGAAGAGCGCAGCGCTGCCTGTGCCATCCACCGACCCCTCGACTCCGGCGCTTCCAGCAATCGTCGTCACGACACCAGCGGACGTGATCTTGCGAACCGTATGGTTGCGCCAATCGGCGGTGTAGATGTTGCCCGCGCCATCGATGGCCATGCCCACAGGGCCATCGAAGCGCGCGGCGGTTCCGGTGGCGTCCACGTTGCCACGAACGCCTGCGTTGCCCGCGAAGAGCACCAACCGATCTGCGGCCACCGGCGGATCGACGATCAGCGTCGCGAGCGGACTGTTCACGCTGCTGACGGTGTTCGTGGCAACGGCGCGATATCGCTTGAAGGAGTCCGCCGTCGTGGTCGCTGGTGTCGTGTAACTCGCTGCCGTCGCTCCCGCGATGTTGGTCCACGTCACCCCGTTGTCGGCGCTGGCCTGCCACTGAATCGTGGGCGCAGGGATCCCCGCCACGACGACGTTGAACGTCGCGGTAGCCGGTGCCGTCACCCGCACATCCAGCGGCGGCGATGCGATCGATGGCGCGACCGTCGGCGCGGCGACCGTCAATGCGACTGCCGTGCTGGTGACGCTGGTCGCGGCATTGCTGACGATCACGCGAAACGAAACGCCATTGTCCGCCAGCGCCGTCGCCGCAATCGTGTAGGTCGCCGATGAGGCGCCAGCGATGTCGACGGCGTTGCGCTGCCACTGGTACGTCAGCGGTGCAGAGCCGGTGGCAGTCACGGTGAATGCCGCTGGTTGCCCGGTGGTGACGCTCACTGGCACCGGCTGCGCCGTGATGCTGGGTGGAGTTGGCGCCGGCGGCAGTGGGGCGGGGGGCGCGCCTCCGCCGCCGCATGCGGTGACGAGCAGCGCGCTCAGGGAAATCAGGTGGCGCGAGAAGCTCCACTCGGGCAGGCTGTGCCTCGGTGTGAGTTGCGCGAATCGTCGAAAGCTGGATTGCTGCTGCACGACATGAGCTCCTGAGTGTGGTGGACTGCCTTCAGTCCGGCCAAGGAGCAACGCTCGGTATGGGCGCCAGCACTCACGGCCTTACACGGAGTGCGCGAAGCGGTCGTAAAAAGGGCCACGGCGCCGCGCGGGTCAGGCGTGTCGAGCGGCCCACAGAGGGGAAGACACGTCGCACAACTCCGCCGCCGGAACCGTCTCCACCCGCGGCCCGTAACTGCCCACATTCGCCAGCGTCTCGTTGTGATGCGCCGAAATCTGTGTCGCGGTCAGCACCCCATTGCCGATCGTGGAGTGCCCATCGGCGATCAGCGTCACCGGATATCCATGGGCCAGCGCACCGCGCACCGTCGAGTCGACGCAGAATTCGCTCTGCAGCCCGCACACGACGAGGCGATTCACCCCTCGCGACTGCAGCAACTCCTGCAGCCCGGTGCGGTGGAAGGAATCGGTGGCGGTCTTGCGGAGGTGCAGGTCGCTGGGATGCGTCTGCAGCCGATCGTAGAGTTGCCAGCCTGGCGTCTCCGCTTGCATCGGACCGTCAGCCTCCTGATGCTGGATCAGGATCACCGGTGCACCCGCTTCGCGCGCGGTGGCTGTAACGGCATTGATGCGATCGACCATCGCGTCCACGTCGAACGCCGCCCACTCTCCGACGCAGATCGCCTGCTGGACGTCAATGATCAGAAGGGCTGACGACATTCGCGCGACTCTCCACTGTGTGTGAACCGATCGTGGTGCCCGACGTCCCTCAGAACAGCGACGTCACCACCGACCGTTCCGCCAGCACGATGCGATTGCGCCCGCGCTCCTTGGCCAGGTACAGCGCACGGTCGGCGTCGAGCAGCAGTCGGTCGATCTGCTGATCGGCGAACATCGCCATGCCAATGCTGATCGTCACCGATACGGTGCGGCCTTCATTGGTGGGGATCGCAATGGCGGCAACGGCTTCGCGCAGTCGATCGACGATCCGGAAGGCGGCTTCCTGGTCGGTCAGTGGCATCAGCATCGCGAACTCCTCGCCACCCAGGCGTCCGATCACATCCTCGGAGCGCACCGCACTCCGGCACGCTGCACCGATCGCCATCAGCACTGCGTCGCCGACCGCATGGCCGAACTTGTCGTTGATCGGCTTGAAGTGGTCGATGTCGATCATCGCCAGCGTCAGCGGCTGCTTCTGCCGTCGCGCCGTCGCTGCCATCATGTCGAGCTGATCGAGGAAGAAGCGCCGCGTCGCCAGGCCGGTCAGGTCGTCGATGTTGGCCAGCGATGCCATGTCCTTCGCAAAGCGATCGGCGCGCTCCTTCTCTTCCATCAGGTCGTGCTCAAGCGTGACGCGCTGCGCCATTGCCGATCCGATCGGCAGCGCGGTGAGGAACAGCACCGCAAGGTTCAGCTGAAAGTTGAACACGCGCAGCGTGACTTCATCCGGTGTGTTGGCGCCGGCCTTCGCGGCCAGCACGGTGCCCAGCGACCCGATGATGGCTACGATCGATGTCGACAACGCGGCACCGAGTGGGCCAAGCCGGAACGATGCGAGCAGCACTGTCGGCATGACCAGGAACTGGATCGGCGGCACGTTCGGCGCGAACACCGCGAAGCTCACCCCGCACACGGCGCCAAGCAGTAGCGCGGCCTCACCTTGCGTGCGCAGCGACAGCATTCGGTCTGGCCCATGCTTCACGAGATCATGCGCGATCACCGCGATCGGCATCACCACCAGCAGGCCGAGGACGTCGCCAAGCACCCACTTGATGAAGATCGTCGTGAATGGTGCGTGCGACAGCAGCTTGGCGGACGTGGCACTGAGCGCGCCGGCGATCAAGGCCGCCGTGATCGATGCCACGATCAGCACCACCACGTCGGTCGAATGCTGGAAGAGCACTCGACGTCCCGTCTGCCAGCGAATGATCGACGCGGCCACCAGCGCCTCGACCAGGTTGGCCACCGTGATGGAGCTGGCGGCGATCATCGTGCTGCCGTTGAACAGGTTGGCAGCCAGACTGCCGATCGCGCCGGCGATCAGCACGTCCTTCCAGCGCCGCGGTGCAGAGAGCAACAGTGCCGCCACCAGCATGCCGTTGGGCGGCCAGAGCGTCGCGATGTTGCCGGCCTGTCGACTGATCGCGAGACCGCCCAGCGCCGTCGCCAGATAGCCCGCTGCCACCGCCAGAATCAACCAGTACCGGTTGAGTTCTGGTTGAGCCACCGTCGCTGACGGGATCTCGTTCACGGGTGGCGCGGCGACCATGTCAGCCGATGTACTGAATGGCGTAGCCGCGCTCCTGCGCGCGGCAGACCCCAACGATCCCGGATGCGACGAAATGTGCGTTCGGCAACACCGCCGCCTTCATCTCGTCGTACACGTCGGCGGCCTTCGAATTCATCTTCGTCGCCACCATGCCGGCAAACGCGCGCGTGGCCGCATCGCAGACCGCGAAGTGCGTCCCGCGCTGCACCATCATCGCCAGCGTCGTTTCGCGGTTCGTCAACTGCGTGCCATAGCCAGTGGTCTGGTAGACGTTGATGACCGGCGCCTGCTGCGTCTTCGGGTCGCTGAACTTGATGCGATCAGCGAACACGGCACCGTACTTCGCCCAGATCGCGTCCGAAAACGCGAAGGGCGTGGCAAAGTGGCGCAGACAGATGACGACCGCGTTGTCCCCTTCGTTAAGGCCGTATCCCGATTTGCTCGTGCTGTAGAAATTCGACGCGAACGTGATCGCATCACCGACACCCGTCGCAGAGATGGCGTCGAAGAAGAACCGGTGCTGACCGGGGATGGCATCGAACCAGTCGTCCTGCGGGTGCCGCGTCGGCTGCCAGGGAGCCGCGCTGGACTGCGCGGCTGCTGAGTTCGGCACGCCCGCCATCGCACCACCGAAGGCTGCCAGCCCGGCACCGAGCCGAGCCATGAAGGAACGACGAGCGAGCGAGGAGTCGGGCGTCGAGGACGGCATCGGGGCAGGATCGAAGGCGAAAGAAATCTGACCAGACTGAACGAACGCATGCTGCAGGGTCCGGCACCAGAGCCCGAACGGGTGACCGGCGAATCGCCTCGCGTTGACCCCACCAGTGGCAAGGGGCAGCTTAGCTGCCACCCCCCACCACTAGCGACGCCGATGAGACTGCCCGCCTCTCAACTGCTGCAAATCGTTACGCTCTCGCTTGGCCTCATCGCCTGCGCGGGACGCGAACCTGCCTCCGAGCAGCGGATCACCGTCGTCGCTCTCCCGTCTCCGACCGGGCCAAACGCCGCCGAACCGTTCGTCAGCTACTCGGATAAGAATACTCTAATCTTGAGCTGGCTGCAGCGCGACGCCGACTCGAGTTCGGTTACGATGCGTGTGGCCTCGATGGATTCATCGAACCACTGGACCGCGCCTGCCGAGGTCGTCAGGGCGACGAACCTCTTCGTCAATTGGGCAGATTTCCCGTCTGTGGTCCCGCTCGCCAGCGGCAAGCTGCTCGCCCATTGGCTCCAGAAGAATGGTAGCGGCCGCTACTCCTACGATATCCGCCTCGCCGAGTCCAGCGACGGCGGGGCCACCTGGTCGAAAAGCATCACCCCGCACGGCGAAGGCATCCCTGCCGAGCACGGCTTCGTGACATTGCTGCCCCGCGCTGACTCCTCGGCCGACGTCGTGTTCCTCAACGGCAGTCCGGCACCGGCCGCGGGTGACGGACATGGCGAACACGGACCCGCCATGCGCCTCGCGTTTGCGCGGTACGACAAGTCCGGTGCGATGGCTGGGCCGGAAGCAATTCTCGACCAGCGCACCTGCGACTGCTGCCAGACGGCCGCCGCCCAGACCGCACAGGGGCCCGTGATTCTCTATCGCGACCGCAGCGAGGCGGAAAATCGCGACATCAGTGTCCAGCGCCTCGTCGACGGCACGTGGACACCCGCGACGCCGCTGCATGCGGATGGCTGGACCATCAACGCCTGTCCGGTGAATGGCCCCGCCATCTCCGCCATCGGCAATACGGTCGCCGCCGTCTGGTTCACGGGCGCCCGCGATACAGCGAAGGTGCAACTCGTCTTCTCGTCGGACGCGGGCGCGACGTTCGGTAAGCCCGTCCGCATCGACGGCGGTGCGCCGGCCGGACGCGTGGATGTCGAACTGCTCGACAACGGCGACGCGCTCGTCACCTGGATCGAGCAGGTGGGCGAGAAACGCTCGGAGATCCGTGCCCGTCTGGTGCGCGCTGACGGCACCGCCGAATCCCCGGTCACACTCGTCGCCGTCAACGGTGGGCGCGCAAGCGGCTTCCCGCGGATGGTTCGGCGCCGCAACGACATCGTGCTCGCCTGGACGGTACCCGGCGTGCAAAGCGCCGTGCAACTGGCTGCTCTCCGCATCGCGCCACGCTGAAACTTCAGCGACTTCCCCTCACGCGGCGTAGTCTCCGCAACTCCTGCCCATCTCCCCAATGCGACGTCTGCTCGGCCTCGTCATCGCGGCCATCGCGGCTGCACCTCTCGCTCCACTGTCGGCACAACGCGGCAGCCAGGCGATCGACTCCGCCTACACCGCGCGAATCCTCGAACTCACCCCGACGCATCCGCAGTACAAGTTCAGCACCGAGATGGTGGACTACCTGCCATCCTCGTCCAAGGTGCCGACACCACTGCAGTTTCTCGGCTACGTGCCCGGCACGATCGGCCGGCTCGCCTACAGCACCGAGGCTGCGAAGTATTATCGCGCCGTCGATGCCGCCAGTGATCGAGTCCAGGTCATCAGCCTCGGCAAGTCGGAAGAGGGGCGCGAGATGGTGGCGGCCATCATCGCCGATGAAAACACCATCGCGCACCTCGACGACTACAAGGCGATCCTGCGCAAGCTCACCGATCCGCGCGGGCTTTCCGCCGCTGACCGGGCCGACTTGATCAAGAGGGGCAAGCCGATCTATCTGCTCAGCGGCTCGCTGCACTCCACCGAGACCGGCAGCCCGGAAGCGATGATCGAGATGCTCTATCGCCTGGCGGTCGACGAAGGGGAGCAGATCAAGAAGATTCGCGAGAATGTGATCACCATGATCATTCCGGTCTGGGAAGTGGATGGCCGTGATCACTACATCGACTTCTACCAGCAGAACCGCAAGCTGAACCTGCCGGCGACGGCCGGTGTCGGACTGCCGTATTGGGGCAAGTACGTCGCGCACGATAACAACCGCGATGGCATGGCCCTGACACTCGAGCTGACGCGTTCGTTCCTCAAGAACTTCCTCGAGTGGCGCCCGACGGTCACGCACGACTTGCACGAGTCGGTGCCGTTCCTCTACACCAGCACCGGCACCGGCCCCTACAACACCGAATACGACGCGATCCAGATCGATGAGTGGTTCCAGCTCTCCTACACCGAGATCACCGAGCTGACGCGGCGCGGATTGCCAGGCGTGTTCACCTATCAGTTCTACGATGGGTGGGCGCCGAACTATGGTCTCTCGATCGCGAACCTGCACAACTCGATCGGCCGCTTCTACGAGACGTACACCTCCAGCGGTGCCGACTGCATCAACAACGTGCAGCTGCCGGCCACCGCGACGTCGGTGCAGTGGTACCGCCCCAACCCGCCAGTCAACGGGATCAAGTGGTGCATTCGATCGAACATCAACTACCAGCAGTCGGGTGTGTTGATCGCCCTCCGCTCGGTGGCCGAGAATCGTGCGAACTATCTCGAGAATGCAGTGACGAAGGCCGAGCGCGCCATCGCGCGCGGAAAGCGCGAGGCGCCGTATGCATTCGTGGTGCCACGCGGCCAGCGCCATGCGGCCGAAGCGGCTGACATGGTCAACCTGTTCCGAACGCAGGGCACCGAAGTGCACGAGGCGAGCGAGGCGTTCACGCTCACGGCTGGCAAGGACTCGG
This sequence comes from uncultured Gemmatimonadaceae bacterium, assembly GCA_963740355.1. GTDB lineage: Bacteria > Gemmatimonadota > Gemmatimonadetes > Gemmatimonadales > Gemmatimonadaceae > JACMLX01. Next base: position 81,037 of record CAVUDW010000003.1, on the reverse strand, counting down.
TGAAGGTTGCCGCTGGCGACTGGATCGTGCGCCTCGACCAGCCGTACACGCAGTTCCCGCGCACCGTCCTCGGTGTGCAGAGCTTCAAGCCCTCCGATCCACAGCCGTACGACGACACCGGCTGGACCATGGATCTCTTGCGCCATGTGAGCACGCTCAAGATCGCCGACTCGACGATCTTCTCGAAGCCGATGCGGCTGTTGACGACCGATGCCGTGGTGACTGGCACGATCGCTGGTGCCGGCGGCTCGCTGGTCGTGCCACATCTCGGTGACTGGCGGTCGTCGATCCTGCCGTGGAAGGTTGCCGGCGCACGCGTGCGCGTCGCCGACAGCAGCTTCACCGTGGGCGGGACGTCGTACCCGGCCGGCACCTTCATCATGACCGATGCGCCGGCGGTGCGTGCTGCCGTCGCGTCACTCGGCATGGGAGCGATTGCGGCTGCGGAACCGACTGTCGCAACACACGCGCTCACGCTGCCGCGTGTCGCGATCATGCACTCCTGGACCTCGACGCAGGACGAAGGGTGGGTGCGCTATGCCTTCGAGCGCCTTGGCGTGCCGTACACCGGTATCTCGGAGCAGGAAATTCACACCGCTGGTGTGCTCGACAGGTTCGATGTCGTGATCTATCCGCACGTCGGCGCGAACGCCGCCACGCTGCTCAACGGGCGCTCGATGGCTGGCCCGGCGGTGCCGTGGAAGAAGTCAGCGGAAACGCCGCAGCTTGGCAGCGTCGACGAGACGGATGATGTGCGTCCGGGGATGGGCTTCGATGGCCTGCTCGCGCTGCGTCGATTCGTCGAACGCGGTGGCCTGCTGGTGACGGAGGGCGGCACGGCCAAGTTCATCGCCGACATGGGCTTCCATTCGCAGGTCTCCGCGGTCGACACGCCGAACCTGCGCGCCCGTGGTGGCGTGTTCCGCGGTGAAGTCGTGACGGCGACACACCCGATGCTGTATGGCTACGACAAGAAGAACTTCCCCCTCTTCTTCTCGCAGGCGCCGGTGTTGCAGGTTGGTGGTGGTGGATTCGGTGGTGGCGGTGGCGGCGGTGGTGCCGCGCCAGCAGCGCCGGCCGGTCCCGCGATGGGTATCGGGGGCAAGCCGGTGGATGCGGCGGTGCTGGCCGAGACCGAGCGTGCGCGCGCCAAGGTCGTGGTGCGGTGGGCGCAGAATGCCGATTCGCTGCTGCTTTCCGGTCTCATCGCAGCCGGTGGTGAAATGGCGGGTCGGGCCGCCGTGATCGACGCGCCGGTTGGCGCCGGCCACGTGATCCTGATGGGAACGCGACCGTGGTACCGCTGGCAGAACCAGGGCGCGATGGCGCTGGCGTTCAACGCGATCGCGAACTGGAATGCCCTCGGCAAGGCGCCGACGGCTGCCACCGCTGCGCGCCCGGGCACGCGAGGCAATCGCTGATGCGTGTCGCGCGTCGAGCAGTTGCGATACTGTGCTCGCTGCTCGGCGCGCACGGCACCATGGCGGCGCAGGCCGCACCGCGCGTCACCATGGCCATCGTCGGTGGGCGCATCATTGACGGCTACGGCGGGCCGGTGATCGAGAATGGTGTAATTCTCATCGCCGGCGAAAAGATCGTGGCCGTTGGCCGCGAAGGCATCCTCGCCGTGCCGCAAGGTGCGACGGTGATCGACGCCAACGGCCACACCGTAATGCCAGGCCTGATCGACATGCATGTGCATCTGCACATCCTTGGGCACGGCGACTACAAGCGCTGGGACGAGTTGTACGGGACTCGCGACGCGTCGGTCGTGATGCCGATTGCGGCGCGACAGCTGCTCAGCGCTGGCGTCACCACGGCGCGCGACCTTGGAGCGCGTCTCGACGACATCATCAGCGTCAAGCGTCGGATTGCATCGGGTGAAATTCCTGGCCCGCGCCTGTTCGTGACCGGGCCGTTCATCCAGCACGAAGCCTACGAAGAGTACGAGAAGCCATTCCGCTGGGGCGTGAATGGTGCGGATGATGCGCGTCGTCGGGTCACGCAGCTGCTCGATGCCGGTGTCGACATGATCAAGCTGATCGACCAGGACCAGATGACCGAGGCAGAGGTGCAGGCCGTCGTCGAGACGGCGCACAAGCGTGGCAAGCAGGTGGTCGCGCACGCGCACCGCATGGAAGAGATCCGCGTCGGGCTGAAGTTCAATGTCGACAACTTCGAGCACACTGGGCTGGGCACGGCACCGGGTTATCCCGAGGACATTCTCCAGAAGATGCGGGAGCGGAATTCAGGGCTGTACTGGACGCCGACGATCTCGCCGCTGTACACGATGTATTTCACCGGCAGCATCTTCCCCGAACGCATCGACGATCCGGCGTGGCACGAGTTCATGCCGGATGACATGTGGCGCGAAATCCGGAAATCGCTCGACCAGATTCCACACCTCGGTTACTACGCGCTGTTCCCGTCACGCATTCCGCTGCTCTCGACGAAGTTTGCGCAGCTCCGTCAGTCGGGCGTCCGCATGATGATCGGCACCGACGCCGGCATTCCAAGCATGTTCCACAACGACGCCACCTGGCGCGAGATGGCCAAGTGGGTCGAGCTGGGTGTCTCGCCGATGGAAACGATCCAGAGCGCCACACTCTGGCCTGCACGCTTCCTCCGGAACGAAGCCAACTTCGGTGTGCTCGCGCCGGGGCGATTTGCCGACATCATCCTCGTGCGCGGCGACCCGCTGACCGACATGACCGTCATGCGTGACGTGAAGGTGGTCATTCAGGGCGGCAAGCGCGTGAAATGACTACCGCGGTCGTGACGTCCTGATGATCTCGATCCGCTCGATCACGTCGCCTTCCTGGACGCGATCCATCACGCTGAGGCCCGTGACCATCCGGGCCATCACCGTGTAGTCGCGATCGAGTCGGAAGTTGTCGACGAGGTTGAAGTAGATCTGTCCGTCACCGGTGTCGCGTCCGCGGGTCGAGATACCGATCGTGCCGCGAAGATTGCGCGGCATGCCGACCTCGTCGCGCATGAATTCGCGGGTGCGGCCATCGTATTCGTCGGCGCCGGGGCTGCCGCCCTGAATCACGAAGTTGGGCACGATCCGATGGAAGGTGAGGCCATTGTATTGGCCGGCTTCGGCCAGCTGTGCGAAGACGCCAACGGTCACCGGCGCGTCGTCCGTCAGCAATTCGACCGTCATCGTGCCGAGGCCCTTCATCGTGATGCGCGCCGTGGCGCCTGACAGGCCGCGGATGTAGTCGGCTGATGGGATCGGTGGGATCGGGAGCGACAGCGTGGTCGGTGGCTCGTTCCGCTTCGTGCGCGAGGTCAGGATCGACGACGCAAGTGCCGCCACCGCTGGATCACGATCGTAGAGCACATCACGGAGGAAGACATTCGTGGTCGTGTCGGGTGCTTCACCGATGCGCGTCAGCAACGCCACGCGAGGGTCGCGCATCGTCATGCTGCCATTCGCCGTCAGCCGGTTGAACGTCCCCACCAGGCGCGGCAGCCGCTCCTTCAGGTCGGCGGCGCCCTTCAGGCGCTCAGCGGCCGCGAGCAGCAGGCCGGCGTGATCGCTCCGAAGCGCGAACATGGCATCGTCGAGCGTGGTCATCGCGGCGATCGCCACATTCGGATTCGGATCGCGCGAAAGCACGGCCAGGACGGCGGAGTCGCGCACCACCCTGGCTGCCTGTGCGACATAGGCACGCACCTGCCAGATCGTGTCACTGCGCATGCCGCCGAGTGCACGCTGCGCCTGCGCCAGGTCCACCGCCGTCAGCGCGACGATTGCGTGCGCCCTGTGTCGCCAGCTGCGGCCAGACTGCAACTGCGCCACGATCGGTGCGGCGTCGCACTTCCTTGCACCGAGCATGTCGATCGCCGCCAGTGACACATGATCGCTCTCGTCACTCACTGCGCGAACCGCACGTTCACAACTACCCGATGCAACCAGCGACTGGTAGCGGACGATGGCGGAGGTGTCGTTGATCCAGCGCTTCGAGCCGATCACGCCCAATCGCTTGACCAGCGGACTCGGATCCACCAGTGCGAGGGAAAGCGTGGTCGAGTCCCGATCGCCGGCCCCATTGAGCGCCAGCAGTGTCAGCTCCCGGATCTCTTCGCCAGAGTTGGCGGCGAATGCGCGCCGGAGCGCCGCAACGGTGCCGGCGGAGACCTGACGCGTTCTCGCATTGAGCCGCACCAGTGACTCGAGGCCGCGCGCCGCACCCGTGCGCACTGCCGCATCAGGATCGGTGAGGCCTCGGGCGAGGAGCAGCTCGGTACTGTCGTTGACTGGCGTTGCGCGCCCGATCGCTTCGTGAATGACGGCGCGGACGGCAGGGTCCTTCTCGCTGCCGAGGAGCGCGGCATAGTCGTATGGCACGCGCATCTGTGCCAGCGCACCGACCGCCGCAATTCTCACCGGTACCGACGGCGACGAGAGCAGGGGCACCAAGGCATCGCGATGCGCGGGGTTTTCGAGCCGGCCGAGCGCTCGGGCTGCGAGCCGCTGCGATGTGACGGTGCGGCTGCCGGCCGCGGCGAGGAGCGAGGGCACACCGATCGCGCGCGCCTGCTCCGCCTCGAGGACCATTCGGGCCTCGGGGACCTGCGCCAGCATTGGGAGAATGAGGATCCACATGCTGGCAATTGTATCAGTTGGTGCGGCGGTCCGCGCCAGCCTTCCAGCCGCAATCGCCCTTACGGCCGGAGGGCACGCACGGCGTAGGCCGGAAAGTCGGTGAAGAACCCGTCCACGCCTGCCTTCGCAAAGGCCCGCAGTTCGGCATCCGCGTCGCCCTTCCACATCGCAGGGAGGAACGGGCTATCGCGCCGGATGGTCCAGATGTGAACCAGCAAGCCCGCGGCATGGGCGTTCCGCACCAGCGGTGTCGGCCCGACCAGCTGCCCGTCGGGCCCAGCGTCGAGGATCAGTTCCTTCGCCACGCCGATGCCATCGGCGTAGCGGCGCAGGCGACGCAACCCAGCCGGCGTCTGCATCGAGGCAAACGTCACCTCGGCAGAATCCGGCGGGTGGTTCGTCACGTTCACCAGCTGGATCAATCGGACGGAGGTCAGGGGGCGCAGGCGAATCAGGCTCTTGATCTCGAAGCTCTGCACGAAGACGGGCGCCGTGCGCCGGTTCCACCCCACGCGCGTCAGCGAGGCTAGCATCTTCTCCTCGATCGGCAGGCCAAGCTTCCGGAAATGCGCTGCGTGTTTCGTCTCCGGGTACACACCCACCGGTCGTCCACGCTCTCGACCGAGGCGCACGGCCAGGTCGAGGATCTCATCGAACGTGGCAATCTCGAACTGCCCGTCGTAGCTGTGCCCACGAGACGCGATACGCTCCCGGGCACGAAGGGTCTTCAGCTCCGCAAGCGTGAAGTCCTCCGTCCACCAACCGGTGATCGTATCGCCATCGATCACCTGCGTGCGTTTCCGGTCCGGAAACTTCGTCGCCACGTCGGTCGTGCCGCCAATCTCGTTCTCGTGGCGTGCCACGAGGATACCGTCCTTGGTGCTGACCAGGTCCGGCTCGATGTAGTCGGCACCGACAGAAATCGCGAGCGAATAGCTGGCGAGCGTGTGCTCCGGTCGGTCGCCGCTCGCGCCGCGGTGGCCGATGATGACCGGCAGGCGCCCTCGCGTCGGCGCGTCGACCGGCGCGCGGCGTGGCTGGGGAAAAAGGGCCAGCGCCGCCGCAACGACCACAAATCGAGTGATTGACATACGGGAACGCTCGCAGTGTGCGCGGTCGCGCGCGAGTCCCGAATTGCGCTGTCTCCGAGTGTGGCCGACTCGTGACGTGTGCCGCGACATCGTGCGCGTACCGCCCGAAACGCACGATGCCCGCTCTGGCGGGCATCGTGATCCTGCAACGAAGACGCGAATTACTCGGGATTCGCGCTTCGCGACACCCTCGTTTGGCGTTGCATGCCGCCCGCATCGCTTCGTGCCGCTTCCTCGACGCCGGCCGACACGCGTCCGACAGGCATCCGATAGAGCAGGGTGGCGGTGTTGCGATCGGCATCGCTCAACTCGGCAACCTCGACCCACGGCGCCATGATGTTGCGCGCGTCTGCCGTGTGGCTGAGCCCCAGCGCATGGCCAAGCTCGTGAAGCGCGACAGCGCGCAGTGCCCGAGGCGTCTGCGGCAGGCCATCGCTGGCGTGCGTGCTGAGCGTCACCCGTGCCCGTGTGATCCAGCCCTTGGAAGTGCTCCACCACACAGTCCGGCCACTTTCGTCCTGGCCCAGTCGGTCGGTCCACAGCACGACCAACTCCGCAGCCGCGGAATCGCGCACGAAGCTGAATCGCAGTGGCAGGCCGACGGTCGACCACTCGTCGACCGCCTCCATCGCCATCTCCGGGAATGCGTCATCCCATGCGTTGAGTGCCTGCGGCTTCTGAATCCAGACACGAATCGGGTCATCGATTCGATCGGCCCAGCGGCGAACGACGGAGTCGCGCACGACGAGCAGTTCCGGCAGGTAGTTTTGCGTCCGTGAGCCGACATCGAAATCGAGGTCGTAGCCCAGCGGCAGGCGCACCGTCGTTGCGTTCGATGCCGCCAGCGACGGCGGAATGAACGGCGTGGCGAAGTGGATGCCGCGCAGGGAATACGCAGCGGCTGCTTCTTGTGCCTCGAGCACTGACGGCAAACTGACACCGAGAGTGCACATGATGGACAGCAGCAGCGAACGGGATTGATGCATGAAACCTTGCCGCAGGGCGCGTCTTCGCGCGGTGGCGCAGGGGTGCCTCTCAACGCGGTATTGACGAGCCCGACCATTGGGCGTAACAAAAGTTCAAGCTCATCCATTGGGTGGTTAAATGGTTGCAACACAGCGACATACGATTATTGGATCGTACTCATCTGAATGGATGAGTGCGGTATGAATCCCACACTGTCCCGAGTCACAACCCTCGGATTGGTATGGAAGAGGTCGTCTGGCTCCCCTGACTGTGGCGTCGGCGCACATTCGGTGGCACCGTGACGGCCGTCTGGACCCCGGAGCCGCGGCACGCCGCGCACAGTCAGCTGGCGCGATTCCACCACCTGATGCGCGCCGCGCACGGCGCCGCCTCGGTGGGCGACGACTACACGCACCTGCACACCTGGTCGGTGCGCGAGCGCGCCACCTTCTGGCGCGAACTGTGGCGCGTCTGCGACGTATCGGCCTCGGCCATTGACGGCGGCGACCCGTCGTCGCCCGCTGGTGTGGCGCTGGACCGCATGGAACCGCCCGGCACCGAGACCGGCCCCCGCTGGTTTCCGAACGCGCGGCTCAACTACGGCGAACACCTCGTCAAGCACCGCGACGACCGAATCGCCCTCGTGGCGTGGACCGAGCGCGGGTGGACCAGGAACTGGACCTATGCCGAGCTCTACGCCGAGGTCTCCCGAGTCTCGCAGGGGTTGAAGGCGATCGGTGTGAAGAAGGGCGATCGCGTAGCCGCCTTCATGCCGAACGTCGCGGAGACCGTGATCGCGATGATCGCGACGGCCGTCCTTGGCGCAGTGTGGACGTCTTGTTCACCGGATTTCGGGCACAAGGGTGTCCTCGATCGGTTCGGGCAGGTGGAGCCCACGGTGCTCTTTACCACCGATGGCTACCGCTATGGTGGTCGCGCAATCGAGACGCTGGACCGTGCCCGCGCACTCTGTGCCGAACTGCCGTCGGTTCAACACCTGGTCGTCGTACCCTGCATCAAGGCCGAGCCGTCACTGCGCGGCATCGACAATGCAATTGCATGGCGCGACCTCGGTCGCGATGAGCCGGAGGACGTATTGCCCGTCACCCGCGTGGCATTCGACCACCCGCTCTTCATCATGTATTCGTCGGGTACCACTGGGCTGCCGAAGTGCCTCGTCCATGGCCACGGCGGTACGCTGTTGCAACACTTCAAGGAACACGTGTTGCACGGCGACCTGCGACGCGACAGCAGGATCTTCTACTACACGACCTGCGGTTGGATGATGTGGAACTGGTTGGTCAGCGCTCTGGCGGTTGGCAGCACCGTGGTGCTCTACGACGGCTCACCGATTCCACCGGGTGAGACCAACATCCTCTGGCGGCTGGCGGCGGAGGAGAAACTCACGCACTTCGGCACGAGCGCCAAGTATCTCGCGATGGCGGAGAAGATTGGTCACGAGCCCGCCAGTCGGTTCGACCTGCAATCGCTGGAAGTGATCTACAGCACAGGCAGTCCGTTGGCCGAGCACTCGTACGACTGGGTTGCGGAGGCCGTGTCACCAAGAGTGCGACTGAGCAGCATCAGTGGTGGCACCGATCTGATCTCCTGCTTCGCGCTCGGCGCACCGACACTCCCCGTGTTTCGCGGAGAGTTGCAGTGTCTGGGCCTCGGCATGGCCGTCGAGGTCTGGGACGCGGATGGCAATCCGACCATCGGCAAGCCCGGCGAACTGGTGTGCACGCGACCATTTCCCAGCATGCCGGTTGGTTTCTGGAATGATCCCGATGGCCGCAAGTATCGCGCAGCGTACTTCGAGTTCTTCGACGGCGTCTGGCGGCACGGTGACTGGGCGCAACGCACTGCCAACCATGGTCTCATGATCCTTGGCCGCAGCGATGCCACGCTCAATCCCGGTGGCGTGCGAATTGGCACAGCCGAGATCTATCGTCAGGTGGAACAGGTGCCCGAGGTACTGGAAAGCCTGGTGATCGGGCAGGAAGTGGTGGCCGATGGTACGCCCGATGTTCGCATCGTGCTTTTCGTGCGTTTGCGCGAGGGCGTCGTGCTCGACGACACGTTGCGCCAGGTGATTCGAACCCGCATTCGCAACGAGGCCAGCCCGCATCACGTGCCGAAGGTGATCGTTGCGGTGCCCGACTTGCCACGCACCGTGAGTGGCAAGATCACGGAGCTCGCGGTCCGCGACGTGATTCATGGCCGGGCTGTGAACAACACCGACGCACTGGCCAATCCGGAGTCACTCGACTTCTTCCGTGTTCTCGCCACGCAACCGGAACTGCGCGTGCCGCCCGCGTAGGCCGCGCGCGGCGGCGGGTCTCGGAGTTTTTCTCCCGCACCCGCCGCCAATCCGGGGGGCACGCGTGTCACGGCACGACGACACCGGCAAGGCCCACCTGTTCGAGCATGAAGCCGTAGTCGAACGCAATCTCCTTCAGCCGCTCATATCGCCCGCTGCTGCCGCCGTGACCGGCGCCCATGTTCATGCGCAGGAGCAGGGGATTGGTGTCCGTCTTGAGCTCGCGCAGGCGCGCCACCCACTTGGTCGGCTCCCAGTACGCCACGCGACTGTCATTCAGCCCGCTGGTGACGAGCATCGCCGGATAGGCCTTTCGTTCGACGTTCTCGTACGGCGAGTACGAGCGCATGTACGCGTACTCCTCGGGCTTGGCCGGGTTGCCCCACTGCTCCCACTCTTGCGCGGTCAAGGGGATGCTGGCATCGGACATGGTGTTGATCACGTCCACGAACGGCACGGCGGCAATGATCGCCTTGTACAGGTCCGGACGCATGTTGGCCACCACGCCCATCAGCAGGCCGCCGGCACTTCCGCCATTGGCCAGCATGCGATCCGACGAGGTGTATCCCTCGGCGACGAGAAACTCGCCGACATCGATGAAGTCGTTGAAGGTGTTCTTCTTCTTCATCATCTTGCCATCGTCATACCAGCTGCGGCCCATCTCCTGCCCGCCACGGATGTGCGCGATGGCGTAGATGACCCCGCGATCCAGCAGTGAGATCCGGTTCGAGTTGAACGTGGCTTCGGTGTTGGAGCCATAGGAGCCGTACGCATACTCGAGCAGCGGCCGCTTGCCGTCGCGCACCAGCGGAAGGCGGTAGACGATCGACACCGGCACCAGTACGCCATCGCGGGCTTTCGCCATCCGCCGTTCGACCCCGTATTTCGTCGGGTCGTAACCACCGAGCACTTCCTGTTGCTTCTTCACCGTCCGTTCGCGCGTCGACATGTCGTAGTCGATCACGGTGCTCGGCGTCACCAGCGAGGAATAGCTGTAGCGAAGGGTGGTCGTCTCGAACATCGGATTGGCCGCCTGCGACACACCATACGCCGCCTCGGGAAAGCTGACATCATTCGTCTCGCCGGTGGCGAGGGTCGTGATGCGCAGGTGGCGCAGCCCCTCGCGGCGCTCGCTGACCACGGCGTGTTTGGCGAAGACATTGATGCTTTCGACGAAGACCGCCGGACGCGGTGCGAGCCAATCCTCCCACGTCGACAGATCGGCTGCGTCGTCGCGAACACGGGCCACCTTGAAGTTCGGCGCCCCGTCGTTGGTCACGATCCAGAACCAGCCGTTGCCATGTTCGACATCGTATTCCACGTCGGCTCGTCTCGCCGCAATCAGTCGGGGAGGACGGGTCGGGTGGGCCGCATCGATGACGCGAGTGTCTCCTTGGGTGAAACTCCCGGCGCTGATGGCGATGAACTTCCCGCTGCGCAATCGCTGTACACCGACGTTGAACAGCACGTTCGGCTCGTGGAAGACGCTCACATCATTGCTGACGGTCGTCCCGATGGTGTGACGCCACACGCGATCGCCCCGCTTGGCGCTGTCGGTGCTCATGTAGAACAAGGTGCGGTTGTCACTCGCCCAAGCGAGCCCGAAGCCCAGTTTCTCCTTCCGGTCACGCAGGAACTTGCCGGTGTGGAGGTCCTTCACGCGCAGGGTGAAGTCTTCGTAGCCGGTCGTATCGACGAGCAGCGCCAGCAGATGGTGATCGGGACTGACTTCAAATCCACCGAGGCTGAAAAACTTTCGCCCCTTCGCTTCCGCGTTCTGGTCGAAGATGATCTCTTCGGCGGCGTCGAGCGTGGTCAGCTTCCGACAATAGATCGGGTAGGGCTGTCCCTGCTCGGTGCGGGTGTAGTACCAGTATGGCGCGTTCCAGGTCGGGACGCTGAGATCGGTTTCCTTGATGCGGCCAACCAGTTCGGCGTAGAGCGCGTCACGCAGCGGTTGTGTGCTGGCCGACATCGCCTCGGTGTACGCGTTCTCGGCGGTGAGGTGCGTTATGACGGCCGGATTGTTGCGGTCACGGAACCAGGCGTAGTCGTCCACCACGGCCGTGCCGTGGATCGTATCGACCTTGGGAATCTTCGCGGCGATGGGTGGCGCGGTGCGTTGGGACGAAAGCGGCATGGAGGCGAGAAGCGTCAACAGGAGGGTAGCAGCGGATCGACGGGACATGATCGGTGACCGGTGCGTGGCGAGTGGGCGGGTGTCGGCGTGCGACAGGTCAGTGCCGAATGTAGGTCAGCCGGCGGCCGTTCATGGTCATCACGAGTTGCTCGTCGCTGATGTCGAGCCGTTGCTGCTCGAATCGTCGTGTGGCCAGGTCGCCCTGGTCGAAAACGAACTGGTACAGTGCTTTCGGCTTTCCCCCGATCGGGAATGGCACCATGAAGCCGAGCATGTCGACGCCGATGCTGATCTCCGTCGGCGCGTCGCCCTTCTCGAAGTGGACCACGTGTTGGCCCTGTCGGGTTTGCGCGGAGGAACGGCCGCGGCGCGGATGCGCGGCGTTCACGCCGATGCCGCTGAGGGGACGTGCGGCGGTATCGACGACGACGATCCGGATCGAGTCCGTGGCAACGCCCGTCGCTGAACGCAATTTGACCGACGGCGGATGGGCGACACCGGCGCTTTGCAGCACGACGGTCGTGCCCTCGACGCGCCACGTGCCACTCCCCGACTCGTCGAGCGCGCCATAGGCCAGCATGAATTCGAAGGTGCCATCCGCGCGAAGGAGCAATTCCGAGCCGACCTCTCTCACCCCTTCGAGGAAGTAGTGCCCAACGACCGCGCTGCGTTCGACAGTGCGTACGGCCGCATCGGTCGTCGCCACAGGCGCGTCGCCTGTCGTGTACCGACGATTCACATACGAAATCGCCGGTGCCGAGGCCGTGGTCACTATGGTGAGGCTGATCATGTCGCGCGTCGTCGAGTCCACCGTATAGAGCAGTCGCGTCGTGCCCTCGACATGTGCGTGCACGAGCCACACGGGTCGAGCGGAGACCACCGCTGCGCGCACCGAATCGATCGCGAGGACGCTGATGCGATCGTTCCGAACGCCATACATCGGAAAGTCGCCTCGCCACGCCTTGCTCAGTGGCGCGGCGCGTAGCAGCAGGAACGGCGTCGCATACGGTGCGCCGTTTGTACCGAGGGACGTGCTTGCGGTGGTGTCGTTTCGCTCGGCGTGCCGCTCCCATTCGAGGCTGGTGCCGCGCAGGGTGCTCCTGAACTCGACGACAGGGGTGCCATCCGCATTTCGCAGCACCCCGCTGATTCTCCGCAGGCGAAGGTCGGCGGCACCGACCACCACCGTATCGACCGTGCGTGTCGCGGTACTGGCGGCGCTGCTTCGCTGCTCGAAGACGGTGACGTCGATCAGCGCATCGCGGTCGGCACCGGTGCCGCGTGAAAGCGAGCGCACCGAAAAATCGGCCAGCCCACCCGGTAGCGGCTCTCCGCCGCTGACCCGGATGTCGAAGGTGTCAGGGCCGAATCGCAGTCGTTCGGTGGAGAACGGGCGCGGAGTAGTCTGACTCCAGAGGGGCGCCGACAGCGCTGGCGCGAGCAGCAGGGCAGTCCAGACCGTCAGTCGCATCGTCGAGGCGGGTTGGGCAGGCGACGCCGGGCTCGCGGCTCGCACGCCTGTCAGGTGGAACCCCGCACCACGAAGCGGGGTCGTGACCGTATCTTACCGTCCCGCACGATCCACATGGAGGCAGGACACTGATGGCTACCCAGACGCGGCCCGATGCAGCGGCCACGCTCGATACGTTCCCGATCAATGGCACCGACTACGTCGAGTTCCTCGTCGGCAACGCCAAGCAGGCGGCTCACTTCTACCGGACCACGTTCGGCTACCAGCTGGTGGCCTACCGCGGCCCTGAGACGGGTGAACGCGAGACCTGCTCGTATGTGCTTCAGCAAAACAAGATCCGCCTCGTTCTCACGAGCGCGTTCGATCCCGATCATTGGATCAACCAGCATGTGCGCCTGCATGGCGACGGCGTCAAGGACATCGCGCTCTGGGTTGACGACGCCCGCGAGCTGTATCGCCTCGCCCTCGAACGCGGCGCCACGTCATGGCAGGAGCCGAAGATCGCCGAGGATGCGCACGGTCGCGTGATCACGGCCGCCATTCGGACCTATGGCGAGACGATCCACACCCTCGTCGAGCGCAGCGACTACACCGGCGTCTTCATGCCGGGCTTCGAGCAGCGCGCGTCTGACCTCGTCACCACGCCGGTCGGTGTGCAGTACGTCGACCACTGCGTCGGCAACGTCGAGCTGGGCAAGATGAACGAGTGGGTCAAGTTCTACGAGGACGTGATGGGCTTCCGCAACCTCATCTCGTTCGACGACAACGACATCAGCACGGAATACACGTCGCTCATGTCGAAGGTGGTCGCGAGTGGCAACGACCGGATCAAGTTCCCGATCAATGAGCCCGCCGCTGGCAAGAAGAAGAGCCAGATCGACGAATACCTCGAGTTCTATCGCGGCGCTGGTGTGCAGCACCTGGCGCTCGCGACCGACGACGTGATCGCCACGGTCACGGAATTGAAGAAGCGCGGCGTCGAGTTCCTCCGTGTGCCGACCACCTATTACGACACACTGCTCGATCGCGTCGGTCACATCGACGAAGACCTCGAGCCACTGCGAGAGTTGGGCATTCTCGTCGATCGTGATGACGAAGGGTACCTGCTCCAGATCTTCTCCAAGCCGGTGCAGGATCGACCCACGGTCTTCTACGAGATCATCCAGCGGAAGGGGGCTCGCAGCTTCGGCAAGGGCAACTTCAAGGCGCTGTTCGAGGCGATCGAGCGTGAACAGGAACTCCGCGGGAATCTCTGACGTCTCGTGGTGAATTCCGCGACCGTAATGCTCCTGAACATGCTCCTGAACACGGCAGGGCCACCGGAGGCGCAGCGTGACCAGCACGGCGACTGAACCAGTCGTCACGCGGCTGAGCGCGTTGCGCCTGGTGTCGTTCATCCCGGCGGAGCGGGATGCCGTCCACGTGGGGCTGTTGTCCCAGGACGCGCAGCAGATCGTCGACCTGGCGCCACTCGGCATTGCCGATGCCTACGAGGCACTCGAGCAGCTTGGCATGCTTCGACAGGCGGCTGGCGCCATCCTCCACGGCGCCGCGCGCACCGCGTTCGCCGTCTCCACCGTGCACCTGGTGGCGCCAATTCCACTCGCGCGCAGCGTTGTCCTGGACGCCGCTGGCGCCGTGCGGTTTGCTGATCCCACGACACTTCACGGCCCCGGCAGCCTCCTTGGCCGCGACGACGCCGGCGGTTCAGCAGCGGGGCTGGCCGCAGTCGTCGGCGCCACGATCGACGCGGGCGCCGAGTGCACCGATGAACTCCTCGACGAGGCGCTCATCGGCACGTTGCTGGTGCTTGGGTGGCCGCAAGCAGGGCCGACCGGTGAGGCCACCATGCTCCCGGGTGCCGTGGGGCCGTTCGTCGCCGTTCCACGCCGCAACCCGGAGTCGCTGGTCCTGACGCTCGTGCCACCGCTCGCGCTCGTCCCGACGCCGGAACGCAAGCAACTCTCGGCGGCACCGGACCGTGAAGCATTCCACGCGCTCGCACGGGTCGCCGTCCGCAGCCACACGCTGCGGGCCGGTGATCTGCTGACCATCTTTCCCACCGCACCGTCAGCGGGCAGCGGCGCGCCGCTTCCCGCCGGTTCCTGGGTGCGAGTCAGTGCGCCGGGGCTTGGCACGCTTTCCCTCGCCGTGAAGTAGCGCGACTCGCGCGCAGCCGTTCCGCACCACCATTCCGTTTCGAAGCCAGAGGTTCCCGTGCCCTACTATCACTCGCTCGGCCGTGTCCCGCAGAAGCGTCACACCGTGCATCGTCGACCTGACGGAGGGATCTACTCCGAGCAGCTGATGGGACACGAGGGCTTCACCGGGACATCGGCGCTGCTCTACCACATCCATCCGCCCACGACGGTGAAAAGTGTGCGGCGGCTGCGCGACATGGCGCTCGAAGCCGACACCGACGAGACGCTGAAGCACCGCAAGTGGTTCACGTCGCGACTCCCGCTCGGTGGCAGCCCAACACTCGATCGCGTGCCGCTGGTGTTCAACAGCGACATCGCGATGTACTACGTCGCGCCAGACGAGACCGACGCGCACTTCTATCGCAACGCGCAGGCCGATGAAGTGGTCTACGTCGCGAAGGGGCAGGGCACGCTCGAGACGCAGTTCGGCGACCTGCCCTATCGCGAAGGCGACTACGTCGTCATCCATCGCGGCATCATGCATCGGTGGAAACTCGACAACGCGGCTGGGCCCACTAACCTCCTGGTGCACGAAAGCCGCGGGCACATCCGTCCGCCCAAGCGCTATCGCAACGAGTTCGGGCAGATGATCGAGGGCGCCCCGTACTCGGAGCGCGACTTCGGCGTGCCGCGCGAGTTGAAGACGTACGACGAAATGGGCGATTTCCGCATTCTCGTCAAGCAGTACGACGCGCTGCAGGAATACATCCTCGATCACCACCCTTTCGATGTCGTCGGATGGGATGGTTGCTTCTATCCGTGGACATTCAACATCCACGACTTCGAGCCAATCGTCGGTCGCGTGCACCAGCCACCGCCAGTTCACCAGACCTTCCAGGGCGATGGATTCGTGATCTGTTCCTTCTGCCCGCGGCCCTACGACTTCGATCCGAACGCGATTCCTGCGCCATACAACCACAGCAACGTGGATTCCGACGAAGTGATCTTCTACGCGTCGGATGACTTCATGAGTCGCAAGGGCATCGAGTTCGGTGCCATCACGCACCACCCGGACGGCATTCCGCACGGCCCACATCCGGGACGTGCCGAGGCGAGTATCGGGCAGAAGGAAACGAAGGAGCTGGCCGTGATGATGGACTCGTTCAAGCCGCTCAAGATTGCGAAGCAGGCGGCTCCGATCGAGGATCCGACGTACCACACCAGCTGGATCGAGGCGCAGCACTCGATGGTTGCATCGCCGCGCTAGCGTGGTGACGCCGGCACCGACGCTGCGAGCCGGGGCGCCGCCGCGTCTTCGGTTGCTCGGCCTCGTGTTCGTGCTCTACTTCACCGTCTCTGGTGGTGCGTTCACGCTGGAGGCGCTCGTCGCCGACGTCGGCCCCGTGCTGGCGTTGGCGGCGCTGGTCGCGATCCCGCTCTTCTGGGCTGTGCCCGAAGCGCTGCTGATCGGCGAGTTGGCCAGCATGCTGCCGGTCGAAGGTGGCTACTACCGATGGGTGCAACGCGCCTTCGGCGATCGCTGGGGCTTCGTCAATGCCTGGTGTACCTGGCTCTACTCGCTGGTAGAGATGTCGCTCTACCCGGCGATCGTGGTGCAGTATCTCAGTGCCTTCATGCCGGGTCTCGCGCATGGATGGGTCGTGCTGGTGACGCTGATCGTCATCTGGCTGCCGACGCTGCTCAACCTTCGCGGGGCCGTGCCGGTGGGGCAGGTGTCCGTGATCATCGGGTCGCTGGTGCTGCTCTGTTTCGGACTGCTCGCGCTCTTCGCGCTGCCGAACATGACGCACGCGCCGTGGGCGACGCTCGGTGCGCCCGAACCGGTGCGCTGGTCGTCGCTTGGTGCGGGACTTAGCCTCGCCCTCTGGAACTGGATCGGCTGGGACAACGCCAGCACCGTCTGCGGCGAAATCGAGGACGCCGGTCGCACCTATCCACGCGCCCTGGCGTTGGCGGTGCCGCTCGTGGCACTGGGGTATTTCGTGCCGCTGCTGCCAGCGTTGGCCGCCAGCGATTGGCGTACCTGGCGTGAAGGGGGCTGGCCGGACATCGCGCGCGAAGTCGCGGGACCAATCGGGCCGTACCTGGCCGTCGCACTCATCGGGCTCGCCATGCTGAGTGCGATCGCGATGTTCAACTCGCTGCTCCTGGCGTACTCCCGGATCCCGCTCAGCGTCGCGCAGGATGGACTCCTGCCGTCATGGATCGCCAAGGTCGACGAGCGCGGTGTCCCCGTGCGCTCGATCCTGCTCGCGTCGACGCTCTACTCCTTTCTCGCGTTGATGCCGTTCGGTGAACTCATCTCCGCCGATGTGCTGCTCTACGCGCTGGCGCTCGGTCTCGAGTTCGCGGCGCTCATTCAACTGCGTCGGACCGAGCCGGAGTTGCGCGGCCCGTTCCGATTGCCGATGGGGCGTGCCGGTCTCACGCTGCTCGCCATCTGTCCGATGGTGGTTCTGGTTGGTGTCACCGGCATCGAGATCAGCGAGGGTGAGTTCGGCGGTCGCGCGCTGCTCATCGCAGTCACCGCGGCAGCCCTGGGACCACTGATGTTCTCCCTGCTCAGTCGGCGACGGGGGATGCGGGTGGAGTGATGCGCGGCTGGCCTGCGCTGGGAGTGCCACCATTGCCCGACTTTTCCGTCACGCCGCCGGAGACGATGAAGGTCATCAACTCGGCGCTCCCCGCTTGCACCAGCGTGACATGTTCGGCGGGCACCAGCACCAGTTGGCCGGTGAAGGCGTAGCTGTGCGGCAGGTACACCGCCACGTGATTGACCAGCCCGAACATCTCGACATCCTTCCGCGTCATGAAGCCGAGTGCCTTCGCTTCTGATGCGGGATACAGCGTTACCAGCACAGCCGTGTCGAAGCGCTTCTTCTCGCCGACGAATGCCTCGAAGAAGTCCTTCGCCGTGCCGTACAGCAGCCGCACGAACGGCAGTTTCTCCAGCAGACGGTCGATCAGTGCCACCAGACCGTCGGTGAGCACGTTGGAGCCAAGGGCCCCGACCAGCGTGATCAAGCCGATCGTGATCGCGAATCCGACGCCCGGAATGTTGACGGGAATCCAGCTGTCGATCGCGGTCACGATCGAGAAGCAGACGTAGACCGTCAGCGCCAGGGGCGCCATGATGACGAGACCACGCAGGAAATAGCCGGCCAGACGGCGCATGCAGCAGGGACAGGAGTGAGCGGCGCCATCACCCGGCGCGGAACAGCCCACAACTTACCGCATCCGGGAATCTGGCGGTCGCGGGCGGCCCCTCAGCCAGCGCACCGGGGGGGCGACGTCCGGCCAGCGCCGACGGCCCTCAGGGCGTGATGACGACCGTCGAGGTCGGGCCATCGCTTCCTGTCAGGGGCTTCGCCCGCAGCCGGAGCGACACACCTCGTGGGAAGGGAAGCGCCGTCGAACTGCGCACGAAGCTCGTCTCGAATGACTGCGACGTATTCGGTCCGACGTTGAACGCGGTGATGCACTGCACCAGGTCGTCCGACTGGTTCACGCCAAGTGGTGCCCAGCCGCCGGTCGTGGCGCTGTCGATTTCGATCGTTGGGCGCAAACATCCGCCACTTTCGAACCGTGTGCCGGTTCCGTTGTCGATCGCGCCGGTGATGCGAAGCGACTGCACTGGCGAGCCAGACACCTGGACATCGGTCACGCGCAGTCGCAACGTGCCCGGCTCGACCGGCAACGCCAGCCCCGCACATCCGGCGATGAGCACCGCACCACCCACGATAGCCGCAATTCGGATCGTTGCTCGATCACGCATTCGATTCTCCACGAAAATCAGCCGCGAGTGCCCCCGACCATCGGTGGCGCTCGGACGGCATACTCCGCAACGGCGCCGCGGGTCAACAACGCCGCGGGTCAACTACGTGGATGCGATGATCGCCAACAGCGCGTCGTCGTCGCCGCTCCTGCGCGGAATTGTCGGGGGCGGCGGGATCTCGCCGAACAGCGTCTGGCTGTCGAGGTTCTGTTGCAGCGCGAGCAGCATCTTGTCCATCTCTTCGCGCGCCTTGCGAAGCGCGCTTCGAAAAGACGCCCGATAGCCGACCATCGTGCCGATCGCGGTGATGGCCGCCACACCGGCCACGATCGGTGATGCCAGCGCGAGCGCGCCCATCAGCTTCAGCCCCACCGGAATGGTGGCGCCGCCTGCGGCCGCCGTGACGGAGCCGATGGTCCAGTAGGCCGCCTTCAAGTTCTTTCGCTGCCCATCCCGCAGGTCGCCGCTCACGACCACTTCGCACTCCGGTGCGCTCGCCGACCCGCGTGCCTTGAGCGTGACGTTCAGCAAGAACAGGTCGAGCACGGTGCAGTGGTAGATCAAGCCGTGCGACGAACCGACCATGCTACTTCCAATCGAGCCATCGGACATGGACTTGTAGAGACTTGGCACGGTGAACCGCAGGATCCCACCGTCGAGCGGGTGGCCGTTGACGGTTTCCGACACCTTGAGCAGGTACGGCTGCGCAGTGAACACGCGTCCGATGAGCGCCAGCGTGGTCTTGGGCGACGCCCTGATCACGCGCGAGACGCTGATGCTGCGATCGGTGGTGCCGAGCATGGTCGTGATCCGGCGTTCCGTACGCTCGTCGAGCGGCGCCACGGCGGAGCCACCGCCCGCTTCCGCGGCATTGCGTTCCGCCAGGGCAATCGCGACGAACTGGCGCGAGATGCCCGCTTCGACAGCGGCCGCCTCGACATCGCGCATGCGATAGGCATCCGTCGGTGCTGAAGCATCGCTGCCGGCCGGCGCTGACAACATCACGCTCCGCTCCATCCGGTGCGCCGCTTCGGCCTGCAATTGGGCTGCACGCTGCCACACGCCCATCGCCTCCTTCTCACTCAACACGGCGCCAGCATCCTTCGAAATGGCGCTGCGTTCCGACGTCACGACTTCATCCAGCGCCTTGCCCAGCGCGTCGGCCAGCGCTTCCGCATTCTCCCATCGTGCCGACGGTTCCTTCGCGAGGCACTTGTCGATCACCGCCGCGATCGGCCCCGGCACACCCGGTGCCACACTCCGCAACGACGGCGCGGATTTGGTGACGTGTGCAATCAGGATCGCGTTCGGTGTGCCATCGAACGGCAGTTGGTTGCTCAGCGCATGAAAGCCCACCACACCGAGCGAGTACACATCGCTCCGAGCATCGAGCACATCATCACTCGCCTGTTCGGGACTCATGTAATGCACCGTGCCAAGCACACTGCCGTCCGCCGTCAGTCGGACATCGGATGAGCGCAGGTCACGTGCGATACCGAAATCGGTGACCATCGTCCGGCCGGTCTCGCGGTCGAGCAGGATGTTGTCCGGCTTCACATCGCGATGGATCACGCCGCGTGCATGCGCGTAGGCCAGTGCCCACGCGGTTTCGCGCATGATGCGCACGATGTCGGCGGGGGGCAGTGCGCCGCGCTCGCGGATCCGGTCGCCGAGCGACTCGCCTTCCACGAAACCCATGCTGAACCACACCTGGCCGTTCGACTCGTCGGCACGGTGGACCGGCACGATGTGCGGGTGACTCAGCTTGGCGGCGGTTCGCGCCTCGCGCAGAAAGCGATCGCGCGTCGCGTCACTTGCCGCGCTGGTGAGGAGCACCTTGATCGCGACCAGGCGATCCAGCAACCGGTCGCGGGCCAGCCACACCGAGCCCATGCCCCCCTGTCCCAGCGGGCGCACGATGTCGAATGCCGCTCGCACGGCCTCGGGGATCAAGACGTCGGACTGCGGAGCAGGCAGCGGAGTGGTCATCCGTGAGGGTTGCTGGCAAGACGGCGCAGGGCCCGGTCAGGTTTCGCCCCCGGGCGGGCGTCGCTGAAATGTGACATACCGCGCCAGAGCCCCGCCGCGCTCCACCGTCGTGCTCGACGAGTTTCCGGCTAGACTGGGGAATGATCAATGCCATCCGGCGGTTTCGGGCTGCCGCTTCACCGCTGTGAGCGATCGCCGTCTGGTGCTAGCTGGCGCCGGCCACGCGCAACTCGACTTGTTGGCCGCACTTGCCGCCCGACGCCTCGAGGGATGGCAGGTCGTGCTCGTGACGTCGCAGCCCGACTTCCACTACAGCGGCATGCTCCCGGCGATCATCGCGGGCGCCGAGCCCCTGGACGCCGCCTCGATCCCGGTTGCCGCGATCGCCCGGGCGGCCGGGATCGACGTGCGCGAAGTCGCGGTGACCGGTCTCGACGCTGGCAATCGCACGCTCGCGCTCAGCGATGGGGCGTCGCTGTCATTCGACCTGCTCTCGCTCGACGTGGGTAGCGCTGCGGCCTCGATCGATGCACCTGGCGCGCGTGACTTCGCCTTCGCCATGCGCCCATTCGCGTCGGCCGTTGGCTTGCTCGACGCACTCGATGCCGCCTGCCGTGGTCGGGCACCTGGCGAGTCCGTGCCGGCGGCCGTCGTCGGCGGTGGCGCAGCGGGTGTGGAAATCGCCCTCGCCGTGCGTGCTCGCATTCTCGCGGCGGGACGGACTCCCGCCGTCACGATCGTCGATGCCTCGGCCACCGACGGCCTTCCACTTGCCGGGTTCGGCCCATCTTCCCGCCGCCTTGCCGCGACCGCCTTGTCGCGCCGCGACGTTGCGCTCTGTTGCGCACACGCGAAACGGGTCACGGCTGACGCGCTCCTCGTTGAGGCGAACGGTCGAGAGACGCTGCTTCCCTCCGTGGCGACGGCCTGGGTGACAGGCTCCGCACCGCAGCCATGGCTCGCGCAGAGCGGCCTCGATTGTGACGCACGCGGCTATCCGCTCGCGTCGTCGACACTGTCGTTGACGGCCGACGACTCGATCTTCGGCGGTGGCGACTGTGTCACGCTTCGCGACTTCCCCGCAACACCGAAAGCCGGTGTATATGCCGTGAGGATGGCACCGGTGCTGGCCCGGAACGTGCTGGCCGGAGCCAGCGGTGATCCGACGCGTGTGATGTATGCACCACAGCGCGATTTCCTCGCCCTGCTGAATACCGGCGACGGGCGCGCACTGCTGCGCTGGCGCGGTGTCACGCTCGAGTCACAGTGGGCCTCCTGGTTGAAGCACCGAATCGACGCCAGCTACTTGCAGCGCTATCGCGATCTTGCCCGCTAGGCGCGGCGCCGCAACCAGCCTCACCGCGCGCCGCGACGCGAAGAGCATACCCCCACCCCCGCGAATGCCCTAGAATTCCGTACATGACAACCCTGCCGCTTTCGCCGGAAGCCGCCTCGAGCGCTGCCGTGCCGTGGACCATCGATGACGCTCGTGCCCTCTACAACGTGGAAGGGTGGGGGAGCGGTTACTTCGACATCAATGCCAAGGGCCACGTGGTCGTGCGCCCGGACCGCGATCATCCCGATCGCGAAGTCGACCTGTTCGAACTCGCGCAGGATCTGGAGGCGCAGGGCGTCGCCATGCCGGTGCTGCTGCGATTCTCCGATCTCCTGCGCTCGCGCGTGCACCAACTGAGCGAGGAGTTCGAGGCGGCCATCAAGGAATACGGCTACACCGGCAAGTACACGACGGTGTTCCCGATCAAGGTCAACCAGCAGCGACACGTTGTCGAAGAGATCCACGAGTTCGGCCAGCCATACGGTGTGGGCCTCGAGTGTGGCTCCAAGCCGGAACTGCAGGCGGTCATCGCGCTCACCGACAAGACCGATCACCTGATCGTCTGCAACGGCTACAAGGATCATGAGTTCATGCGTCTGGCGCTCATCAGCCAGAAGCTGGGCCATCGAGTGTTCATCGTCCTGGAGCAGCTCTCCGAACTCGACGTGCTGTTGGAAGTCGCCGATGAACTTGGCGTCGTTCCCACCGCCGGCGTTCGCATCAAGCTGGCATCGGCCGGCTTCGGTCGCTGGGCGCAGAGCGGCGGCGAAAAGAGCAAGTTCGGTCTCAACGTCGCACAGCTGGTGAAGCTGATCGACAAGCTGAAGGCGCTCGGCCGCCTCGATATCCTGAAGCTGATCCACTTCCACCTCGGTAGCCAGATCCCGGACATCCGCTATATCAAGGCGGGACTGCAGGAAGTGGCGCGCTTTTACACCGAGCTGCGTCGCATGGGTGTCGACGTCACCTACGTCGATGTCGGTGGTGGCCTCGGTGTGGACTACGACGGCACCAACTCGACGGCCGAGGCGAGCGTCAACTACACGCCGCAGGAGTACGCGAACGACGTCGTCTACACGATGGCCGAGAGCTGCCGTGAACACGACCTGCCGATGCCGAACCTGATCAGCGAAAGTGGGCGTGCCCTCACGGCGCATCATGCGCTGATGCTCCTCAAGGTCATCGACGTCGACACGAACACCGTGCCGATGTTGCCCGAGCTGACCGACGAGGATCACACCCTCCTGCACGAGATGCTCGAGGATTGGGTCACGGTCCACTCGAACCAGGAGCTGAAGCCCCGCAAGGTCCGCGAAATCGCGCACGACGCGAGCTTCGACAAGGAGCGCGCACGTCAGTACTTCAGCGCCGACGCCCTCGACCTGCGTTCGCTTGCGATTGCCGAACAGCTCCACCTCGGCATCATGAACGGGCTGCAGCGCCTCGTGCGCGAGGATCCGGAGGAATTCGAGGACATCCTCGAGGAAGTGGAGGCCGCACTCACCGACCGCTACTTCTGCAACTTCTCGCTCTTCCAGTCGCTGCCTGATCACTGGGCCATCGACCAGCTCTTCCCGGTGATGCCGGTGCATCGCCTCGACGAGCGCCCCGATCGCATGGGCACCTTGCAGGACGTGACCTGCGATTCGGATGGCAAGATCGATCGGTTCGTCGGCGACCGGAACGGACGCCCGAGCCTCGAGCTCCACGTGCCGAAGGATGACGAGGACTACGTGCTCGGCATCTTCCTCACGGGCGCCTACCAGGAAATCCTCGGCGACCTGCACAACCTCTTCGGCGACACCAACGCGGTGCACGTCAAGCTGGCGGAGGACGGTCGCTACGTCGTGAGTGACATCGTGCACGGCGACACGGTGACGGAAGTGCTGAACTACGTGCAGTTCCACGCCCCGACACTTCTCGCCACCTTCCGTCGTAAGGTGCAGAACGCGGTCGGCATCACGCGCGGCGAGGCGAACACCTTCATCGCCGACTATGTGGCTGGTCTCGAAGGATACACCTATCTCGAAGGCGAGGCGGCGCGATGACAGAACCGATGCCGACGGATCCGTTCACGAGCAAGGCCACCGCGGCGACTGCGACGTGGGAGGATGTGCTCGACATCTTCTACTCGCCGCGTCAGGTCTTTGAACGCCGCCGCGACGGGAAGTACCTGGTGCCGATTCTCGTCCTCTGCATCGTGTCGATGGTCGCCTTCTTCCTCTCGCAACAGCTCAACGAGGCGTTGCAGGATGCCGAGTTCGCGCGAGTGATCAAGCAGAACGGCATGACGCCCGAGCAGGCAGCCGGTGCCAAGGCGATGGGGAAGAAGTTCGCCGCGTTCGGCGTGTATTTCATCCCAGTCTTCGTGGCGATCGGCGCGTGGATCAGCGGGTTGATCGTCATGCTGCTCGGCAACATGATGGGCGGCAAGTTCAACTTCGGGCAGGGCACGCTGATCGCCGTGATGGGATCCATGCCTGAACTGCTGGGGCGTATCCTCGCTGGCGTGCAGGGACTCTTCCTCGATGCCTCCACGGCCGCGCATCGCTACTCGTTCAGCTTCAATGCCGCGCGCTTCATGCCGGGCGATTCGAACAATTGGCTGCTGAAACTCGGTGCGCTGGCAGATCCCTTCGTCATCTGGGGCATCGTGCTCGTGGGAATGGGCGCCTTCATCATCGGTAGAATGGAAAAAGAGAAGGCCGCAGTGCTCGCAATCGTTGTGGCACTGGTTGGCATGGCACTGTTCCGCTGACCAGCCACTGAGCCTGACAACGCAAAGTCCCCCGCCGATGCTCCGGCGGGGGACTTTTGCTTCTCATGCCACTGCGAGAGCGGACTTACTTCTGCGCGGCCGTGTAGCGCTCGCCGACCTTCGCCCAGTTGATCGTGTTGAACCATGCATCGAGGTAGTCCGGACGACGGTTCTGGTACTTGAGGTAGTACGCATGCTCCCAGACGTCCACGCCAAGCAGGATGTCCGACGGACGACGACCGTCCATGATCGGGTTGTCCTGGTTCGGTGAGCTGGTGATGGCGAGCGTCCCGCCGTCATGCATCAGCCACGCCCAGCCGCTGCCGAAGCGACCGACGCCCGCGGCCTTCAGCTGGTCGCGGAAGGCGCTGTAGCTGCCGAACGACTTCGTGATCAGCGCGCCCAGGTCGCCGGTCGGTTCACCGCCGGCGCTCGGTGCCATGATCTCCCAGAACAGGGAGTGGTTCCAGTGGCCGCCGCCGTTGTTGCGGATGGCGTTGCGAACGCCGTCCGGGGCACTCGGCAAGTCGGCGAGAATCGCCTCGAGCGAGTTGGTTGCGATCGTCGGCGCCTTCTCAAGCGCGGCGTTCAGGTTCGTGACGTACGCCTGATGATGCTTGCCATGATGGATGCCCATCGTGGTGGCATCGATGTTCGGTTCGAGCGCGTCGAGCGCATATGGAAGCGCAGGCAACGTGAAAGCCATGTGATCTCCGAAAGGGTCGTACTGGATGTGTATGTGGTGCTGTGTAGAAACTAACGGTCGACGTCAACCGGAGGTGCGCGCTGGCAGCCCCGTCGGCAGCATATATCAGCGGCGCGTCATGATGCCCGCGCCTTGGCCTTCTGGCGCTCGCGCCACCAGCTGATCACACCGGGCAACACCGACAACAGGATGACGGCCAGGATCACCTTCTCGACATGTTGTGCGACGCCGGGCACCGTGCGGCCGAGTCCGTAGCCGATCATGAGCATGCTCCAGATCCAGAGGAAGCTGCCGGAGATGCTGAAGCCTGCAAAGCGTGAATACGGCATAGCGCCGACACCGGCCAGCACCGGGGCGAAGGTGCGGACGATCGGCACGAAGCGCGCGATCATGACCGTCTTGCCGCCGTGTGTCTCGTAAAAGTCATGCGCCTTCTTCAGGTACTTCCGCTTGAAGATCAGGCCATCCTGGCGCGTGAACAGCTTCGGCCCCGTGAACCGGCCGATCTGGTAGCCCACCGTGTCGCCGACGATGGCTGACGCCACCAGCAGGAAACCAAGCGACCAGACGTGAATCCCGAACTCCGGGCGCGTCGCGCCAAGCAGGCCGGCGGTGACGAGCAGGGAATCACCTGGCAGGAACAATCCCACCAGCAGGCCCGTCTCGCAGAAGATGATCAGCATCATGCCCACGGTGCCCGCCCACCGAACCAGCTCGGGAAGGTCGCGCAACCGGGAGAAGAGGTCGTGAAGAAGATCCATATGTGCTTCGTATGCTTCAGATGTGACGAACGCGCCTGACCCGGGGAGCGACCCCGTATCATGACGCGTCAGATGGGCGGCCGGACACGATCGACGGCCTGGCGCCGCAAGCCGGAAAATCGCCGGTGCCGCCTGTCTGCACAACGGCTGAGCGTTAGTCTGACGGTCGTGACCAACCGCGACTGATTCACTACGATCCCGTCAGGCCGAACTCGCTCCCAATGGACTCCCACGCCCCGCACACACTCGTCGTGGTCTCGCACACCCACTGGGACCGCGAGTGGTACCACCCGCTGGGCGTCATGCGGCAGCGACTCGCCGCCCTCATCGACGGCCTGCTGGAGGAACCCGATGGCCTGCCGTTTCTGCTGGACGGGCAGGCGATCGTGCTGGATGACTACTGCGCCGTGCGCCCTGAGCGGGTTCCGCAGCTGCAGGCGGCGATCGGGAGCGGTGAGATCGAGGCCGGCCCGTGGTATGTCCTTGCCGACATGCTGATTCCCTCCGGCGAATCGCTGGTCCGCAACCTGCTCGAGGGGATCCGCACGGTGCGCGAACACGGAGGATTCCCACCCCCGGTCCTCTATTCGCCGGACGCCTTCGGTCATTCCGCCGCCGGGCCGGTGCTGGCGCACGGGTTCGGGCTGGGGCTCGCCATCGTCTGGCGCGGATTCGGCGGCCCTGCGCACCCGCGCGACACTGTGCTCGCCTGGACGCATCCGTCCGGCGCCCGCGTGCTGCTCTACCACCTGCCGCCCGATGGGTACGAAACGGGCTCGTCGCTCGCCCTTTCGTCCGCGGCGGCGACAGCCTGGTGGCGACGGTCTCGCGATGCCGTGCTCGGCCGAAATGCCCTGCGCGTCTCGCTGCTGCCCAACGGTGCAGACCATCACGCGCGTCAGGTCGGGCGAGCCGATGCGATTGCGGTGTTGGCTGCCGTCGCGGAGCCGCACCTGGTCACGGCAGACTCGCTGACAGGATTTACGGGAAGGCTGGTCGCGGCAGAGGCGTCTGCATCGGACGCGCTCTCTGAGGTGAGCGGCGAACTCCGCGATTCGACGGGATGGACCTGGACCCTTCAGGGCACCTTCGCGACGCGCGCGCACCAGAAGCGCACCAATGCACAGGTCGATCGATTGTTGCTCAGAGACGTCGAACCGTGGGCGGCGCTGGCATGGTTCACGTTCCAGTGGCCGCACTCCACGCTGCGCACCGCCTGGAAGACACTGCTCACCACCCATCCGCACGACACGTTGTGTGGTTGCAGCGTGGACGAGGTCGCGACTGCGGCTGACGCGCGCTGGGCTGACGCACGCCATCAGGCGATCGGGATTCGAGACACCGCCCTTCAGGCGCTGTTGGAGTGTGATCCGGCCATGCACCGCGAGCATGAGGCGTACTGGCGATCGACGCTCGTGCTGCGGAATCCAGCGGCGTACGCGCGCGGCGGAGCGATCCGCCTTCGGCTGGTCGACGCAGTCGTCGCTGATCCCGTCGGACCAGGTAGCGCCGCCCGGAGTGGCGCTCGGGTCGCACCGCCACCATCACCACCGGAGTGGTCCGGCGACGGAATGCTGCAGTTGCTGCAGCGCCACCGCGTGTTCGATCGCGTCGAATCGCCATTGCACTATCCGCGCAACGCGGTCGTGCGCGAAAGCATCGTGATGGCATGGATCGATCCGATGCCGGGCTATGCCGTGCAACCGGTGACCCTGGCTGAGCTATCGTCGGTCGTGAAGACGGTGCCGACTCGGCTGCGCGTACGGGCCGCAGAGGATGAACTCACGGGACCCGCCTGGAAGCTCGTTCGCAGCGAGGACGGCGTGACTGCGACATCAGTTCGCACCGGAATGCATTTCTCGTCGCTCGGCTGGCTCGAGAGCATCACCGACGCGGGCGACACCTACACCCCATCGTTGCGCGGCGCACCGATCGTCGCAGCCTGGTCGGCGCCGCGACTGAATGCACGCGGCCCCATTCGTGCCGAATGGGAACTCGCGTGCGCGCTCCAGCGCCCGCGCGTTTCAGCACCCGCTGCGGCTGATCCTGCGCAGCGTGATATCCCGTCACGCGATACGGTCACGGTCGCGGCCACGGCGATGCTCGCGCTCACAGCTGGGTCTGACGTCATCGAAGTCGCGATCAGCGGCGACAATCGCGCCGGCGATCATCGGCTTCGCTGGGTGCTTCCGCTCCCGATGGGCATCGACAGCAGCCATCATTTCGCCGATGCTGCATTCGGCACGGTGCGTCGTGAACGGAGCCAGCGCGATCCGCGCGAATGGAGCGCCGAGCAACGGCTCGACACGGCGCCGCTGCATCGGTGGCTCTACCTCCCTGGAGAATCGTGCGGGCTCGGAATCATCAGTGATGGACTCGCCGAATACGAAGTGACGTCGGACGGTCACCTCGCCATCACGCTGCTCCGCGCTATCGGCGAGCTCTCACGGCGCGACCTCCCTGAGCGACCGGGGCACGCCGGCTGGCCACTCGCCACGCCACTCGCACAATCGATCGGGGAATTCGGGGCGAGGTTTGCCATCGTCGCGCTCCCGAACGATCATGACGCCGCGATGTCGCAACTCGAGGCCTGTGCAGAAGAATTTCTCACTCCGGTCTGTGGTGACACCTGGCGAGGTGTCGCAACGGCGCTGCCCGACTTTCCCGGCCTCACGCTCGAAGGCGACGGCCTCGTGTTCAGCGCCGCAAAACAGAGCGAAGACGGCAGTTGGCTCGTGCTGCGATGCATCAACCTGCGCGCCACACCGGCTCGCGGCACCTGGCAACTCCCCCGCGCCGCCACTGAAGTGCGCCTTTCCCGCCTCGACGAAACACTCGGCCTCCCGCCGGAAGCCACCGGCGACCACATCCACTTCGAAGCGCCCCCGCACGGCATCGTCACCTTGCTCGTTCGCTAGGCGACAATTCAGTTGCACGCGGATCGACGTTCAACTGCCTGAAGTTCAACTGCCTTGACGCAAAACAGCAACAGGCGATACCGCACAAGCCGCAAGCTCAACCGCCGTAAAACTGCAAGAGCCACTACGAATCGCTGAGGCGCAAAGGCGCAGAGGAAACGGCAAGGGCAAGTGCCTCAACGCAGAAGTGAACAGCCGCAGAACGAAACAGCCGCAGAAGGGCCACGAGCAACAGCAAACGGCTTGAGGTATTTGTCTCGGGCGCGCGAGAATCGTCATTCCCTTGTTCTCCCCTCTGGTTCCTGAGCGCAAGCCTCTCCATATCCCTCGCCGCCGTAGGCGTCGCGTGCTGTTCCCCGCGGCTCCGCGTCCACCGCGTCTCCGCGTGAGGAAGTGTGGACCGTCCTGCGCGGCACGCGCCCAAAGGTGTGGACCGTCCTGCGCGGCACGCGCCCAAAGGTGTGAACCGTCCTGCGCGGCACGCGCCCAAAGGTGTGAACCGTCCTGCGCGGCCCGCGCCCGAAGGTGTGGACCGTCCTGCGCGGCACGCGCCTGAACGTGTGAACCATCATGCGCGGCCCGCGCCCGAAGCGCGGCGCGCGCGCACGCAGTTTTTCGGACGTTGCCCTCTTGCGGCTGTTGTCGTACCCACGCGTGCTGTTTTGCGATAAATAACTTCGCAGTTGCACTTCTGCGGCTGTTCAGTTCTGCGGCTGTTCAGTTCTGCGTTAGTGCAGTTTCAGCGATGCCAAGTCGCCGCAGCAATCCCTACGCGACCGCAACGTCCGGTGTCCGCAGCGATCGTGCGACGTTGGTCAGCCGGAGCAGGAAGCCAGTGGCCGCCACCGACTGCACGAGCAATGCGGGAATCAGCATGCCCGGCACAAGGATCAGGAACCGGCTCGCGCCGTAGATCATCGCGAAGGTGCGCGCTGCACCACGTGGCGGCGGGACATGATGCGCTTCGGTCGCGACCGTGGCCGTGTCGAAGATGTGGCGCAGGACGCCGAAACTGGCCAGCGCACCCAGGCCAGGGAGCACCAGCACCCATAACCCCAGCGGATTGCACATCCGCTGCGAACAGGGGATTGCCATTGCCAGCCGGCGCAGCGAGACGCAAAACATCGCCTGCGCCGCCATGTAGGCCAGCACGAACACCAGCGCCCCGGCATCGAAGGTCGAATGCCACGGCAGCAGAGAGACCAGGAAAGTCCATGCGCTCTCGATCATGACTGAACGGTAGCACGGGGGACCGGTGGCGTCAGTCCGGTGTGGCCCGACGCACGTTCCTGCAGCCAATCACCAATCAGCGTGGCGGCGGTCACCGTCAGCACCACCGCCAGGCCCGGGGCGAGCGCGATCCAGGGCGCGGTCACCAGATGCTCGCGGCCGCCCGCAATCATGTTACCCCAACTCGGCGCCGGCGGTTGTACTCCCAGTCCAAGAAAGCTCAAGCCGCTTTCCAGCAGGATCGCGTTCCCGATACCTAGTGTCGTCGCCACCAGTGCAGGGGCGATCGCATTCGGGATCACATGCCGCGCCAGCATCCGTGCCTGCGATGCTCCCAACACTCGCGCGGCCGCCACGAAGTCGCGTTCCACCAGCCCCGTCACCTCGGCGCGCACCAACCGCGCCACACCCATCCATCCCGTCAACGCCAGGACCGTCAGCAGCGTCGGGATGCCTGGCCGCCAGAGCGCCGCGCACGCCAGAAGCAGTACCAGGCGCGGAATCGACTGCAAGGTGTCAGATGCCGCCGTGATCACCCGATCCAGCCACCCGGCATGCCACCCTGCCACGGCGCCAAGGCCCGCGCCCAACACGCCACTCAGCAGCGCGCCCGCAACACCCACCAGCAGCGAGAGCCGCCCTGCCAGCAGTAGTCGCGCCAGCACGTCGCGCCCGAATGCGTCGGTGCCGAACAGGTGCCAGATCCCTGAGCCGTCCGCGCGCAATGGTCCGCTGAATCGTTGCGCCAGCACATCACCGATGGCTGTCGGGTCGCGCTGCAGGATTGCCGGCCCGATCACGCAGGCCAGCACCACGCCGAGAAGCATCACGGCCGAGACCTGCACACGACGCGGTGCGTGACGCATCATGCGCGTGTCCGCCGCGGGTCCAGCAGTGGAAGGATCGAATCGGTGAGCAGGTTCGTCACGATCACCACAGTCGCGTACAGCAGCGTGACGGCAAGGATCACCGGATGATCGCGCTGTGCCACGGCCGTCAGCAGCAGCTTTCCCATGCCGGGCCACGCGAACACCCCTTCCACGAATACCGATCCCGCCACGATGCCTGGCACCGAGAGCGCGACCAGCGCCGCGACCGACGGCAACGCGATCCGCACGACGTGATGGTACCAGGCGCGAGTCGCCGTCACACCCTTGGCGATCGCTGTCCGTCGATAGTCACCTCGAGATGCCTCGACGATCGCGGAGCGCGCGAACCGCGCCACGCCCGCCGCACCCGTGAGTGCCAACACCAGCACCGGCAGGACCGCGTGGCGGATGATGTCGATCGGCGCGGCCGCCGCATCCAACACCCCAGGATCTCGCAACGCGAAGGCCGGCAATCGCCACGCCGGCGGAACGCCGAATGCGGCCGCGCCAACTGTCACCGCTGCAACGAAGGCCAGCGAAAGCCAGAAGGTCGGCGCCGAGTATACGGTGGTCGACAACACCGTCAGCCAGCTGTCGGCGGCGCTGCCGGCGCGGCGCGCCTGCACGCTGCCGACCGCCGTCCCGATCAATACTGTCAAGAACAGCGATGCCGCACCCAGCCCGATCGAGACTGGCAGCGCCTCCGCCACACTTTCCGACACCGGTCGCCCGGTCGCGAGGCTGGTCCCGAGGTCACCCCGAGCGATATTTCCCAACCAGCGAACGTACTGCTGCGCCAGCGGGGCATCGAGGCCAAGCTCGGCGCGGAGCCGCGTCAGCGTTGCGGCGTCCGCTTCCGGCGGCAGCAACAACAGCGCCGCATCACCCGGAGCCGAGTGCACCAGCGCAAACGTCAGCGTGCAGACCAGCCAAAGCAGTGCGAGCGCGGTGCCGGAGCGGCGGAGCAGGTGAGCCACGCCCCAATGATCGCCCGCGCGCGCACCGCCGCCAACCGGCTGGCGACGGTTTTCTCTGCACGCGGCTTCTCCGCGGTTGCATTGGCTGCCTCACTCAGTGCATGCGCTGGTGCCCCGCGGTCGCCCGATACCATCGTGATTGCGTCAGGCACCGATCTCGAAGGCATGCAACCACTGACTACGGTGCACCCGCTCTCGCGACAGGTACAGCGGTATCTCGTGTTCACACCGCTGGTCCGCCTCTCCTCGTCGCTGCTGCCCGAGCCCTGGGCAGCGCGGGCCTGGTCGTGGAACCGCGATCGTACGCGCCTCACCTTCGTCATCGACACCGCACTTCGCTGGCACGACGGTGCACGGCTAACTGCTGCCGATGCGAGCTTCACACTCCGGCTCGCCCGCGACCCATCCACTGGCTACGCGCGCCGCGGTGACCTGGAATCCATCGACAGCCTTTGGACCCGCAGCTCCGACACACTCGAACTTCATTTCGTGCGCGCACAGGCAGAGGTACCGCTGGTGTTGGCCGAATTGCCGCTGTTGCCCGAACATCTGTTGCAGCATGTGCAGCCCAATGCGCTCCGAAAGCAGCCATTCACCTTTGCGCCGATCGGCTCCGGGCCATACCGCGTCGTCGCGCGCGAGGCGGGTCGCAGGTGGATCCTCGAACGCGTCACCGCATTTCCCGCGCGCATGGGCGGGGTTGCCGCCACCAGGACACTGGTGATTGCAATCGTCGATGAAGCCACGACCAAGGTGGCCGGCCTGGTCAGCGGCGCTCTCGATATTGCCGGGGTCAATCCCGCCACCGCGACCCTCGTTCGCCGCGATCCCACGCTCCGCGTGCTCGACTATCCCGGCTTCTTCACCAACTGGCTGGTGTTCAACCCGACCTGTACGGCGGTGCAGGATGTGCGCGTGCGCCGGGCGATCGCGTTGGCGGTCGATCGTCGGCGTATCGTCGACGCGGGCGTCGGTGGCTTCGGTGTGCCGAGTGCGGCGCTGGCCGCCGACCTCGCGCACGATACCACGGCTGCGCAGGTCGGTCGCGCTGACTCACTGCTCGATGCGGCAGGGTGGCGCCGTGGTACTGACGGCCGACGCGCCCGAGCCGGCGCGGTGCTCGAGCTGGACATGCTCAGTGTAGGCGCGGGCGACAACCCGGTCGAACAGCTGCTGCAGTCCGACCTGCGTGCGCGTGGCATCACGTTGCGCATCGCAACCCGGGACATGGGCGCACTGCTCAATAGCGCCCGCACTCGTGCAGCCGGGCACTGCGCGATCTACACCGGCGTCGCCGGCGATCCCGCACGCAGCCAACTCGCCGCACTCTTCGATCCGGCCGCCGCTGGCGGAGCTCTCGATCTCGGCGCGGCCCGCCCGGCCAACCTCGCGCCGGCCTTCGCGCACCTCCGCACCACCACCGATACCAGTGCCAGGACGCTCGCCTGGCGCGACGTGCTCACGATTCTCTCCGACAGCATCCCGGCCACGCCGATCTTTCACTCACGTGGCGTGCAAGGGCTCACGCGGCGACTGCAGCACGTGGAGATCGACTTGCGTGGTGAGTTGTTTTCCGCGGCTCGCTGGACGTTGGCGCCGGTCGCGGCCCGATGACCCTCTTCCTGTCGGCGGAGCGCCTGCGCGCGCGAAAGCAGCAGCTGCAGTCACCAACCGCGCTCGGCGGCCTCGCAACGTCGCTGCAGCGCGAACTGCATGCCGCGCTCGACGTGCCAATGCCGGATGGCAAGTCTCGACTCACTCGCCACGGTGGGCGTTGCATCGCCTGCACCGTGTTGTTGCTGTTCGATCCGAGACAGCCACACGCACACACCTGCCCGAGCTGCGGCGTCGTGTACACGGAGGAGGTGCACCACCAGTGGTGGCTCATGAACGGCCATCTCTGGACCGCTGAGCAAGCCACGCGCGCCGCCGCACTCGCGTACCTGCTCGACGATGCGCGTGCCGCCACACGTGCCGATGAAATTCTCGACATCTACACGGCGCGTTACGCCACCTGGCCCAATCGCGACAACGCACTTGGCCCCACGCGGCCATTCTTCAGCACCTATCTCGAGTCGATCTGGCTGCTGCATCTCGCGACTGCGCTCGATCTCCGGATTTCCGCCAAGGGAGGCTGCGACGCACGCGCTGCCGAGACACTCGAGCGCGTCATTGCGCCGAGTGCCGCGCTGATCGCCGGGTTCGACGAGGGCCGCAGCAATCGGCAGGTCTGGCACGTTGCAGCGATGCTCGCCGCGGCCGGCCTGCTCGACGATCACGCACTGCGGCGACAGGCGACCGGTTCGTTGATCATGCTCCTCCGCGACGGCCTGCACACCGACGGCAGCTGGTACGAAGGGGAGAACTATCACCTGTTCGCTCACCGCGGCCTGCTCTCGGCCGTGACCCTCGCTGAGCGCGCCGGCTTTGAGCTGCCAGCCGAACTTCTGGCCCGTTTCGAGGCCGGATTCGCGGCGCCGTTCCGCACCATGCTCCCCGACGGCACGTTCCCCGCACGCCGCGACAGTCAATACGGGATCGCGCTGCGACAGTATCGCACGGCGGATTGGGCCGAGTGCGGATTCGCGCGCCGCGACACGCCGGAATTGCGAGCCGCGCTGGCGTCCCTGTATGCCGCGTGGCCGGACGCGGGGGACAGTGGTCGCTGGAGTTCGACCGCCGACGCCGAGCGCAATCAGCGTGGCGTCCGCTTGACCCGTGCCGATTGCAGTTGGCGCGCACTCCTGCTGGCGCGACTCGAACTTCCGTCCCTGGAAGGCGCGACGCCGCACACCGAGCTGCTCGAAGGGCAGGGGCTTGCCGTCTTTCGGCGCGAGTCCGGAAATCTCTGGGTCGGCCTGGACTACGGCGATCCGGGCGATGGACACGGACATCCTGATCGTCTCAACCTCGTCATCGCCACCGACCAGCGTCGACTGCTCGACGACGTAGGAACAGGCAGCTACACCTCGCCGACATTGGCCTGGTACCGCAGCTCGATGGCGCACAACGCGCCAATGGTGAATGGCCAGGATCAAGGTGCTGCTCGCGGCGCGCTGCTCGCATTCGACGAGCGTGGTGATGCCGGATGGGTCTCGGCCGAGTTCATCGATCCGATCAGCAAGGTGCGCTTCGTTCGCACCGTCGTTGTGATGCCGGATCACGTCGTCGACGAGGTGCGGTGGATCGTCGGATGTCGACGTGTCGGTCGATGTCCCCATGCAAGCGCGCCTGATGGAAGGCCACGCCGGAAAGTGGGACGCGTTCGTGCCTGGCACATCACAGGACGCGTTTCTGTCGCGCGCGGAATCGACGATCTTTCCGGCGCGACATGAGCGTGGGCTGTTGCTCGATTCACTGCCGTCGCCTGCTTTCAGCGCGTCATCTGCAGATGTCGCGCAGGCCTTCTACTGCTTTCTTTGGAGTGAGTCGCCAGCTACGCTGTGGCGCGCTGAAACCATCGGCCCTCCGGCCGGCGCGTCACATGGCCTCGTCGCATTGCGCCAGCGCGGGACCAGCGGCCGGAGTGTGCGCGTATTCTCGTGGAGTGTGCCGCTGGCATCGGTCAAGGTCGAGGGCGATTCCATCACGGTACGCGGTTTTTCGAAGGATGTGGCACCGTGCGTACACACACGCGTCGACGGCGCATGGCGTATCGTGCGCGGTGCGCCAATCGACGCCGCGAGCACCGCGCTCGCTGGCACCGTGGAATTGAGCGGCGCTCGGCCGCAGGCGACCGATGATCCGACGAGCCTCCCACAGCAGGTCGCCGCTCCTGCGCCACTGCGTCTGCCGGCCGCGTTCTACCTGACCGCGGAACTCGGCGAATCACACTACCGGTCAACCGAGGAGTCGTGGCAGGACGCGGGTCGCCCCAGCGCGGACGTCAGCCTGTGGGCCGGTGTCGGCAGCGAGTCGAGCTTCACCGTTGCGGCGTTCGTCAAGCTTGACCGTGAGCCGGTCTTCGCCGCACGCGCCGACAGCAATCCGCTCGACAACGAACTTCCCGACGTCAACAGCGACGGTGTGCAACTGCACTTTCGCTCCGCCACCACCTCTCGGTGGAATAGCCTGATTGCGGTGCCTGACGGTGACGCGGTCCGGCTGACCGCGGCCGAGGGCGCGGTGGACGGCGTGACGGCACGCTGGGAGCGGACGCCGGATGGCTATTCCGTGTATTTCACCGTGCCATGGCCCGACTCGTGGCCCGACCTCGCGCTCGACGTGATCGTCAATGATCGCCCGGCCGGTCGCGAACGCCGGCGCGGACAGCTCGTCCTCTCCGGCGCGCGCGGCGAATCCGCCTATCTTCGAGGGGCGCGCCAGGCACCGGATCGCGCCCTGCACTTCGCCTTTGACCCAGCACAGCCGTGAGCCTCCTTCGCAACATCCGTGTCGTCCTCCACGAACCACAAGACCCCGTGAACATCGGCGGGACCGTTCGTGCGATGAAGAACATGGGGCTCGATGACCTGGTGCTGGTCCGCCCATTCCGCTACGACCCTGAAAAGATCGAGCGCATCGCGCACAACACGCGCGACCTCGCGGGCAAGGTGCGGCATGTCGATGAGCTGCACGATGCGATCAAGGATTGTGTCGCCGTGTACGCCTTCGCGGGAAAGCATCGTGCGGCGCGGTGGCCGGTCATCACGCCGCGAGAAATGGCCGATGTAGCGTTGGAACGTGCGATGGATGGTCCCGTGGCCATGCTCTTCGGGCGCGAGGATCACGGCCTCCCGAACGAGGCGCTCGACCAGAGTACCGCGGTGGTCTGTATTCCGACCACCGAGCACATGTCACTCAACCTCGCGCAGGCGATCCTCGTCGGCGCCTACGAGCTGCACCTCGCCGCAGGTGATGCCACGCGGATGCCACCGCGGCGGCGCAAGGAAGGCCCGGCCTCGACGGTCGACAACCGCGAGCTCACGATCCAGCGCATCCACCGTGCGCTCGACCTGCTCGACTTCTTCAAGACGCGCAATCCCGATCATGTGATGCGCGCGGTGCGGTCGCTGATCGCGCGCGCCGAACCCGCCACCCGCGAAATGGACCTCGTGAAGTCGATGGCGATCGAAGTCGAGCGTACCCTCGAGCGCGAAACCCGCGCCTCGTTCAAGGCCGCCCTCGCCGGTGAGATGTACGAGGCGCCATCCTCCGAGGTGCCGGGCATCCCGGACGGCATGCCCGGTCCCGCGCCGGTCGAGGACATCGCGTGACTGCGGATTGGCGCGCACGCGCCGTCGCCGCCATTCCCGGTGGCACGTCGACGGGAAGCAAGCGCCCGGACTCGATGTTCGGTGTCGGGCAGAACGGTCCAACCCACATCACGGAAGCGAGTGGGTGTCGGGTGCGCACCACCGACGGCGCGTGGCTGATCGATCTCACCGGTGCGCTTGGCGCAGTGTCGCTCGGCTACGCCGATCCACTGGTCACGGATGCTGTGGTGCGTGCGTCCCAGCGTGGTCCCGTCGCCGGCCTGCCGTACACCGATGAAGTGACACTCGCCGAACGGTTGCGCGACTTCCTCCCATGCGCCGAACAGGCGCGCTTCCTAAAGAGCGGTGCCGAAGCCTGCGCCGCCGTGGCGCGGATCGCACGCGCACACACCGGGCGTACGAAGATCCTTGGCAGTGGCTATTTCGGGTGGCTCGACTGGTGGGCGCCCTCGCTCGGTGTGCCGCCGAACGCATACGCCGACTACACCCACCTCCCGTTCAATGACATGGAGGCCTGGCGCACCGCGCTCGCCGAGTCGGGCGACACGGTTGCGGCAATCATGGTGGAGCCGCTGGTGGAGGAACTCGCGCAGGCGGAATGGCTGCATGAGCTGCGCGCGTTTTGTGATCGTGTCGGCGCGGTCCTGATCTTCGACGAAGTGAAGACCGGCTTCCGGCTCCATCGCGGTGGCGCGCAAGCCGTGCTTGGCGTGACGCCAGACCTGGCGGCGATCGGAAAGGCCATGGCCAACGGTTATCCGCTGGCTGCGGCGGTTGGAAAGGCGGAGGTCATGGCGGCTGCCAACCGCACTTGGATCTCGAGTACGCTCGCCACCGAGCTCACGGCGATCGCGGCGTCACACGCCGTCCTCGATCAGCACGACGTGCGCGACGTGTGCGCGGAGCTTCGCGCGACCGGACGCGCACTGCGCGAGGCGATCGCACAGGCGGTGGCGCAAGCGGGCTCGCACCTGCACACGACGGGTGACGACACGATGTTCATCATCCGATGGCCTGACGACGAGACGATGGATCGCAAGCTCGCGTTGCTGCGCCAGGCGGGGGTGCTCGCGAAGCGCGGCCCGTATCAATTCCCGATGTGCGCCATGTCACCGGCCGACATTGCGGCGGTTGGCGATGCATTCCACTGGGCGCTCACGCACTAGCCGATTCCGCAATCATGGCCCCTCGACACCTCATTGACGCCCATGCCCACTTTCATTGGGCTGGCAGTCGCGACGACTTTGCGCGCTACAACGCGTCTCGGTTACGCGCTGGCGAGGCGATCGGCATCAGCTATCACGTCGCATCCATCCTTGGCACGTGGGGGCGCACGTCGCCCACCTATTTTGCGTCCCCCGCGGATGTCGTCGCCGGGAATGACGCGATGTACGAGATCGCGAGTGACGAACGGGCGCGCGTACGCGCGTTCGTGCATGTGAATCCGAATCACACCGCGCACGCATTGCAGGAGATCGAGCGCGGGGTGCTGATGGGCGCGATCGGCGTGAAGCTCAGCGCCAGTCGTCGCGCCGATGATCCGCTGGTGGATGTCATTGCGGCGGCCGCCGGGAAGCGCGGCATGCCCGTGTTGCATCACATCTGGCAGCACCGTCAACGCGAGTGGGGCATGCAGGAAGCCAGCGATGCGGTGGAGCTGGTGCGGCTCGCGCGACGGCATCCGGAGACGAACTTCATCCTCGCGCACATCGGCGGTGGCGGCGACTGGGGACACACCATCAACGTCATTCGCGATGTGCCGAATGTCTTTCCCGACACGAGCGGCAGTGGCGTCGATCGCGGCATGCTGGACGCCTACCTCGAGGCCATTGGACCGCAGCGGCTGCTGTGGGCGGCTGACCTGACGCTCTGCACGGGCCTCGCAAAGTTGCAGGCACTCGAGGTCATCGGCATGCCACAGGATGCGCTCGACGATATCTGCTGGCGAAACGCCGTACGGATCTTTCCCCCACACAGCTTCCCGTTTGCATGACAGCGTTCCGATTTGACACCGATGTCAGCGCCTGGATCGGATCGTATCCGTTTCGCGACCTGCCGCATCCCGACGCAGACGTACTGGTCCGCGTACTGGGCCGGGAGCGCATTGGGCAGGCATGGGTTGGCGCGCTCCCGTCGGCCTGGCATCGCGATCCCGCGCCCGCGAACGCGTGGCTGCACGCACAGTTGGCGCCGCACGCCGATGTGTTGCTGCCGTCACCGACCGTGCGCCCCGACTGGCCCGGCTGGGAGGCGTCGCTCGACGACGCAGTCTCACGAGGCGCACCTTCCGTTCGCGCCTACCCCATGCAGCTCGGCTACGGGTCCGCGTCGCCGGCGCTGGTGCAGCTTGCCGGTGCGTGCGGGGCGCGTGGGCTCGTGCTCCAGCTCACGGTCCGGTTCGAGGACCTGCGGCAGCGCCACCCCATGGATGGGGCAGGGGACCTGACTGCCGGCCACATCCGCACGGTCGTTCGGGCTGACCCACGCGTCCATGTCGTGATCAGCGGTGCGGGGCGCGACCTGATCGAGGAGACGCACTGGTCGCTGACGCCGGCCGAACAGCAGCGCTGTTTCTGGGACTGGGCGTGGGTCTGGGGCCCTCCCGAGGACCACCTCGAGCACCTGCTCCACACCATCGGCGGCGACCGGTTCGTCTTTGGCGGCTACTGGCCGCTGCGATTGGTTCAGGCCCCTTTGGCAACGTTTTCGCTGCTCTCGTCGTTCTTGCCCGCAGTCACGATGGCCTCTGGCGCCGGCATCGCGGCATCGGCACGCAGCGTTATGGGGTAAGGTTTTTCCGGCCCCGTCCGGATGAATCCGGACCGGCTCGCCAGAGGTCTCTGTCGCAAATGCACTTGCGTTAGGACCGGCGTGAGCCGTGTTCCATGCGATGCCACAACGACTTGCGTGATTTTCGTGGCCGCGCTTTCTTTGGTCTCGTATGTGCCCGACGCTTGTGAAAAGTTTCACATGTCGGGCGTTCTGCAGGGTGTCGGACTTCAACTGGTCTCACCGAATGACGCAGCGGAAGAAGTGGGCAGCGATTCCAGGGTTCTTCCTTGTAGCCGCAATCGCGGCTGGACTGTCCGCCTACAGTGGTGCCACCGCCCGCGAGGCTGACGCCGCGCAGGCGCCTGCAGCGGCGAACCCGCTCGCATACCCAACCTTTTCGGGCCTCAGCGGCACGAATCTGGACGGGGTGCGCAACAACACTGAGGCAATGGCCCTCCCCAAGATCACCGGGGACTCAGGCCTCAAGCTCGACCCCAAGAAGGGCCCGTGGGCCTATTCAGGGGCCAGCTCACCACAGAACTATTCACCGGAACAGCCGGTGAAGTTCCCGCACCCGCAGCATGTGCAGAAGCTCGGCATGAACTGCACCTACTGCCACAACTCCGCAGGCAAGGCGCAGGACCCGGGCCTGCCGTCGGTGTCGACCTGCATGGGCTGCCATACGCTCGTTGCCGCCGGCAAGCCGGAGATCAAGAAGCTGGCCGCGTACTATGCGAAGGGCCAGCCGGTACCGTGGCAGCGCATGCACAAGGTGCCGGAGTATGTGCACTTCCCACACTCGCGTCACGCGAACGGCGGCGTCACCTGCCAGACCTGTCACGGCGAAATCCAGAAGATGACACAGGTCTTCCAGTACTCCTCGCTCAACATGGGTTGGTGCGTGAACTGTCATATCGAGCGCAAGGCTCGCTACGACTGCAGCACCTGCCACTACTAGCCGTCTGATCACGGCGTGATGCACCGCGCATCACGCCATGTCGTGTTTCACGATTGAGGACTACTGCATGAGCACTGAGTCGGGAGCGAACGGCGTCAAGCGCCGCGACTTCCTCAAGATTCTCGGCGTCACCACCGCGGCGACCGCCGCGACCGGGTGCAGCACCGAGAATGTGCGGAAGCTGATCCCGTACGTTCACAGCCCGGACAACACCGTTCCTGGTGTTTCGAACTATTTCGCCAGCACCTGTCGCGAATGCGCCACGTCGTGCGGCATCCTGGTCGAGACACGTGACGGTCGGGCGATCAAGGTCGAAGGCAATCCGAACACCGAGCTGAATCGCGGCGCCCTGTGCGCCAAGGGCCAGTCGGCGCTTCAGGGCCTCTACAACCCCGATCGTTTCCGCCAGCCGATGGCCCGCAAGAACGGCCAGCTGACGCCGATCACGTGGGATGAGGCCATGCAGACGCTCGCCACCAAGCTCGGCGAAGTGCGCAGCAAGGGGCAGGCGGGCAACGCCGTCTTCATCAATCAGCACGAGATCGGCAGCTTCCCGGCCTTCCTCGACAGCTGGCTGAAGGATTACGGGATGCCCGCGCACATCAGCTATGACGCTGATGCACCGGCGTCCGCGATCGCCGCCAACAAGGCAGCGTACAG
This sequence comes from uncultured Gemmatimonadaceae bacterium, assembly GCA_963740355.1. Taxonomy (GTDB): domain Bacteria; phylum Gemmatimonadota; class Gemmatimonadetes; order Gemmatimonadales; family Gemmatimonadaceae; genus JACMLX01. The sequence continues at coordinate 39,344 of CAVUDW010000003.1, read as the reverse complement.
TGTCGCTTGGCCGACGCTCGATTTCGATGCCGCGTCGCTCATCGTCAGCTTCGGTGCCGATTTCCTCGACGGCTGGGGACCGAGCGTCCCGCTGCAGCTCGCGTGGGCCGACGCCCGCGGCAAGGTCGAGGGTGCACCGCGCGCGATCTACATCGGCGCCCGCCGTTCGCTCACCGGCCTGAACGCTGATTCGTGGATCGCCTGCAAGCCTGGCTCCGAACTCGCGATCATCCAGTTCCTCCGCGGTACCAAGCCGGTCGCCGAGGCGGCCGCAGCGTCGGACGTATCCGTCGCCACGCTCGAAGGGCTGAAGAAGGAAATCACGGAAGCCAAGCGTTCGTTGTTGCTCGCAGGTGGAAACAGCGCCGATTCCACGGCCGTCGCCATCGAAGTCTCCGAGTACAACAAGGCGCTCGGCAATGTCGGCGTCACGATCAAGCCGGCCGCACCGCTCGGTATCTATCAGCGCCTCGATCCCACGTCGGCCGTCTACGACGTGGCGGATCGCATGAATGCCGGTGCCGTGCCCGTGTTGTTCGTGCGTGGCGCGAACCCGGTGCACACGCTCCCGAAGTCGGTCAAGTTCGCCGAGGGAATGGCCAAGGTCGGCTTCAAGGTCTCGTTCACGAACGTGCCGGATGAGACGACGGAACTCGCCGATCTCATCCTCCCGGATCACCACAGCCTCGAGAGCTGGGGCGATGCCGAGCCGACGCCGAACACGCTGCACCTGCAGCAGGCGACGATGGAGCCGGTGTTCCAGAGCCGTGCCACGGCCGATGTGCTGATCGATGCAGCGAAGAAGGACACGGCGCTGGCATCGAAGTACGCGATCAAGGACTACCGCAGCTTCATCGTATCTCGCTTCCCCGGTGGGCAGGGCGCGCACACCGTCGCCCTCGCGAAGGGTGTCGCCGCGGCGTCTTCGCTGCGTGCCGCTGAGCGCACCGCCGGTGATTTCTCGCGCAAGCCGGTCGCTGGCTTCGCGGGCACGGGCGACTTCCATCTCGTCATCAACTCCTCGCCGACGCTCGGCACCGGCAGCGGTGCCAACAAGCCGTGGCTGATGGAGTTGCCGGATCCAGTGTCGAAGATCGCCTGGCAGTCGTGGGTCGAGATGCACCCGATGGCCTGCAAGAAGTTGGGCGTCGTGCGCGGAGACCTAGTCACGATCGAGACCGCCGCGGGCAAGGTGACGCTGCCGGTCTACAACTACCTCGGCATTCGTCCCGACACCATCGCGGTGTCGCTCGGCCTTGGCCACAAGAGCCAGAGCGGCAAGAAGTACAACCCGGACAGCGATCGCCAGATTCCGTTCCACAGCGGCTACGGTCGGTATGCGGAAGGCGTCGGCATCAATGCAGTCGATCTCGTCTCTGGCGACACCGACGCACTCGCTGGCTCGATTGCATATACCAGCATGAAGGCGAAGGTGACCAAGACCGGTGAGAACACCGATCTGATCACCACCGAAGGTTCGGCGCGTCAGCATTCGCGTGGCATCGGTCAGGCCACCACGCTCGCCGCGCTCGTCGCTGGTCGCACGAAGAAGGAAGGTGGTGCGTCGCATGAAGGCTCCACGACGCAGCACGATGCAGACGCCGGCGAGCACGAAGGTGCACTTGGCCCGAAGGAGTGGGGCGAGCAGGAGCACGAGTTCGTCGGTGGCGCTCCGCATGAGTTCCTCCCTGGCCTGAAGAGCCCCGTCGCGAACGACGCGCAGGGTGACCTCGGCGACCAGGATTCGAAGGCCAAGGGCATGTACTCCGAGAAGCACTGGAGTGGCATGGCCAAGCGTCGCTGGGCGATGACGGTCGACCTCAGCCGATGCACCGGTTGCTCGGCCTGCGTCACGGCCTGCTACAGCGAAAACAACATCCCGACCGTCGGTGCCAGCTGGCAGGGGCGCGCCTTGTCGCCGACCGTCTGGGACACGCGTCCCGGTGCCAACATCCTCAAGGGTCGCGAGATGGCGTGGATTCGCCTCGAGCGGTACTTCGAGGGTGCCGACGACGCCGAGAATGTGTTCGACCCCGGCTTCGACACGCGCTTCGTGCCGATGATGTGCCAGCACTGCGGCAACGCGCCGTGCGAGCCGGTGTGCCCGGTGTACGCGACGTATCACTCGCCGGACGGCTTGAACGTGCAGGTCTACAACCGTTGCGTCGGTACCCGCTACTGCAGCAACAACTGCCCGTACAAGGTTCGCTACTACAACTGGTTCGGCTACGGCGAGCCGGGTCGTCGCCAGTATGCGTTCCCCGAGCCGATGCAGATGCAGCTCAACCCGGACGTCACGGTTCGCGGCAAGGGCGTCATGGAGAAGTGCACGTTCTGTGTGCAGCGCATTCGCGAGGCCGAGACGCGGGCGGATCTCGAGCATCGTCCGCTGCAGGCCGACGAGTTCACCACCGCATGTGCCCAGGCCTGTCCGTCGAAGGCCATCACGTTTGGTGACGCGGCCGATCCGACATGGACGGTGGCGAAGCAGGTAGAGGACGAGCGAGCGTACCACGTCTTTGAGGTGCTCAACACCTACACGGCTGTGGTCTATCTGAAGAAGATCAATCACACGGTCGAGGCCTGACCCGAATGGCGACGACTGCGAAGCCAGTGCAGGGCAAGATCAAGCGCCCGAACATTCCGGCGGCGGGAATCCAGGTTCCCGCAGTCTCCACGTTCGAGCAGGTCGACAACGAGATTCTCGCAACGCTGAAGCCGAGCCCGAAGTGGTTCCTCGGTCTCGGCGTGGCGATCCTCGCGATGCTCGTCGGGGCCTCGGCGTGGACCTTCCAGATCTATTGGGGCCTCGGCAACGCCGGCTATGTGCCGCCGGTGATGTGGGGCGTCTACATCATCACGTTCGTGTTCTGGGTCGGTATCGGCCACGCCGGTACGCTGATCTCGGCCATTCTGTATCTCTTCCGCGCCGGATTCCGAACCACCATCTATCGCGCGTCGGAAGCGATGACGGTGTTCGCGGTCATGACGGCAGGTCTCTTCCCGATCATTCACATCGGGCGGCCGTGGAAGTTCTTCTGGTTGATTCCGTATCCGAACTGGCGCTTGCTGTTCCCGCAGTTCAAGAGCCCGCTGCTGTGGGACGTGTTCGCGATCTCGACCTACCTCACGATCTCGACCACGTTCCTCTATCTCGGCTTGATCCCTGACTTCGCGGTCATGCGCGACAAGGAGACCAACCCGATCCGCAAGCGCGTGTTCGCCATGCTGTCGCTGGGCTGGAAGAACACCGATCGTGAATGGCGCCACTTCGCCAAGATGTACATGTTCCTCGCCGCGTTCAGCACGCCGCTGGTGCTCTCGGTGCACTCGGTCGTGTCGTTCGACTTCGCGATGGCCCTGACGCCGGGCTGGCACACCACGATCTTCCCGCCGTACTTCGTGGGTGGCGCCATCTTCTCGGGCTTTGCGATGGTCTGGACCATCCTCATCCCGATCCGGAAGTGGTGGAACCTCGAGCACTACGTCACGCTCAACCACCTCGACGCCACGGCCAAGGTCGTGCTCTTCACGTCGATCATGGTCGGGTCGGGCTACCTGTCCGAATTTTTCATCGCCTGGTATGGCGGTGTCGCGCCGGAACAGGAGTACTTCTGGAATCGCGTGTTCGGGCAGTGGTGGTGGGCCGGATGGATCCTCCTGCTCTGCAACATGATCTTCCCGCTGTCGCTCTTCTCCCAGAAGCTGCGCCGCAATCCGACCTGGCTCTGGATCCTGTCGATCATCATCAACATCGGCATGTGGTACGAGCGCTTCGTCATCGTGGTGCCGTCGCTCAGCCACGAGTTCGAGCCGTGGCAGTGGACGAACTACGTCCCGAGCTGGATCGACATGTGTTTCCTCGTCGGCTCCTTCGGCTGGTTCTTCATGTGGTTCCTGTTGTTCATCAAGCAGATGCCGGTCATCGCCATCGCTGAAGTGAAGGAAATCGTCCCGCCGAAGATGAAGAACGATCATGGAGGGCATCACTGATGCAGGGCGTCCTGGCAGTATTCCCGCAGCTGGATACAGTGTGCGCGGCGATCAAGGACCTGAAGGCCAAGAAGGTGCCGAAGGTCACGGTCTATTCGCCGACCATCCAGCATGAGATCGACGACGCGATCGATGCGCCGACGAGCGTGGTCCGTGTGTTCACGCTGATCGGTGCGACGTGTGGTGTCACGTTCGGTTACTGGATCTCCATCTGGTGCTCGCAGTACTGGTCGCTGCAGGTTGGCGGCAAGGCGATCGCCAGCTGGATTCCGTACACGATCATGGGGTTCGAGATGTTCGTCATGGTCGGCTGCCTGAGCACGGTGGCCGGCATGTTCATCAACGCGGGCATCCCGCGCTTGGTGACGAACTTCGGATTCGACAAGCGCTTCACGCATGGCGATTACGGTATCTGGATCGAGACCACGCCCGACAAGTTCGGGGAACTCGAGAGCATCTTGAAGGCCCACGGGGCTGTGGAGGTTCGCGGTGAGCGTTAAGTCGCTTCGCGTGGCCGCGATTGCATTGATGCCCATGGCATTCAGTGCCTGCTCGTGGTTCACCGACTTCAAGGATCAGCCGGCCATCCAGCCCTGGGACTCGGTTGCCGATACGATCGCCCCGCGCGGTCAGCCGGTGAACTCCGTGCCGGTCACAGGCCTGCAGACGCCCGGCTATACGTTCAGCTACGCCGCCTTGCCGAACGTCATCGATTCGTTCACCGTCGTGCCGAATCCGAAGGACCCGGCAAAGTTGACGGCGGCCGAACTCGATTCGTCGATCAATAACGGGCATCGCTACTACCAGCAGAACTGCGCCGTCTGTCACGGTGATGCTGGAATCGGCAATGGCCCTGCGACCAAGTACGGCGTGCCGGGCATCAACCTCATGACCGACATGACCAAGGCGCGTGCCGACGGCTACATCTACGGCATGCTGCGCAACGGTCGTGGATCGATGCCGAGCTACAATCGCATCGAAGAGCCGGATCGCTGGGATGTCGTGAACTACGTCCGCGGATTGCAGGGCAAGCTTGGGCGCACGGTGGCTATCGGGCCACTCGGGTACCCGGGCCAGACCGGCTGGACGATTCCGACCTACACCAAGACTGCGCCGACGCGCCCGGCACCGATGTGGCATCCGAGCGCCAAGCCAGAAGTTGCACCACAGCCAGCCGGTGAATTGCCGGCCGCCAAGCCAGCAGCGGAGCAGGGGAAGCACAAGTGAGCATTCACAATCCCACGTATCCGCCCCGCGCGGATCTCCTCGCGGCCTCATCGAAGCCGATCGCGTCGTGGATCAAGACGTCAGCGCTGGTCTCGATGGTCGTCGGCTTCGGGGCGTTCGCCGCCGGTCTGGTGACATCACCGGACCGCATTTGGCGCGCGTTCCACTATCACTGGCTCTACTTCAGCGCGATCAGCTCTGGCGCCGTGATGTTCGTCGCCATCTTCCGCATCGTGACGGCGCGCTGGTCGCGCTCGATCGCGCGCTTGATGGAAGGATACGCCGCGTTCCTGCCGGTCTCGTGGCTCTTCCTGGTGCTCAGTGTCACCATCGGCGGGAAACACATCTTCCCGTGGGTCGCTGATCCAGCCAGCCTGCCAAATTCGGAGAAGGTGTTCTGGCTTGGGAGTCATGCATTTTTCGCTCTGCGAGAAATAGGCATCTTGACCCTGCTGTACGCCCTGCAGCTCTGGTTCGTGTACAACTCGCTTCGCATTGACGTCGCACAGCTTCCTGAGTCGGGCGCCAAGTGGGGTGCTGGGCTCCGGGCACGGATGCGCGCCGGCTGGGGCGAGGAACGCCGCGAGCTGCACAACCAACATTCGATTCAGGGAAAGATCGCGGTCGCGATGGCGATCATCTTCGGCTTTGGATGGATGCTGCTGCACTACGACCTGTCGATGGCGCTCGATGTGTTCTTCTTCTCGACGCTGTGGGGCTGGTGGAGCTTCATGACCGGCATCCTCGGTTTCCTGATGAGCTTCAGCCTGATCTTCTTCATGTGGCGGAAGCACTTCAGCAACCCGACCATGTACGAAGTGCTCGGCGACCTCCAGATCCACGATCTTGGCAAGCTGCGCTTTGCCTGGACGGCGTTCTGGGGCTACACGACCTTCGCCCAGCTCCTGATCATCTGGTACGGCAACATCGGCGAAGAGACGCACTTCTTCCGCCTCCGCCTCATCGATCCATGGCTCCCGGTCTCGTTCACAGTGCTGATGCTGGTGTTCGTGGCGCCGTTCCCCGGCCTGATCTCGAAGGCTGCGAAGATGTTCCTGCCGACCAACATCCTGTTCGCGATCGTCTCGCTGCTCGGTACATACCTGCAGCGCTACATCGAAGTGTATCCGTCGCTCTATGGCGTTCCGACTGACGGTGTGCCGTTCGGCTGGCAGGAGCTGGGCATGGCCGCCATGTACTTCGGCATCTGGATCACCTGCTATACGCAGTTCTTCGAAGCCTTCCCGCGTCTGCGCATCAGCTGGATGACCTCGAAGTACCGCGATGAAGTGCAGATCCCGGTCGATGTCCGCACGATGGAGCCGTTGCCCGCGCACGAGTAGTTCCCCTCTGCCACGTGTCTCCGGTTTCTGGCCGGAGACATGAGGCAACGGTGAAATTTCCGGCTGAGGGTGGGGAAGGGGCTTGAAGCGGCGGACCAGTTTTAGTACTCTCCCCCCTCGCAGGAACGCACGATCTGGGGGTCTAGCTCATCTGGTAGAGCAATTGCTTTGCAAGCAATAGGTGCGGGGTTCGAGTCCCCGGACCTCCATGAGGTTCAAGCAGTGTCAGACAACGACCCCGCCAAGGGGTCGTTGTCGTATCCGGCCCACTCCATGCGCGCAGCGTCACTCCGCATCGTCGTCGTCGCCGCCCTCGTCATGCCGCTCACGCCGGCGCTCCTGACCGCTCAGTGGCGTGTCTCGGTCGAGCCCGCAGCGGGTAGCCGCCCCCCGACGGTCACGACTGTCGTCCGCGAGCGCGCCGATAGCATCGTGGCCGAGGAGGAAGTGGTGCAGTTCGTGATGCGCTGTACGGCGCGCCAGCTGGAGGCGTTCATCAGTACACGCGACCGGCTCGTGTCCGACATGGCCGCCGACGTCCGCGTGCGGGTCGAATCGGATTCAGCGCGTGGACGTGATGCACGTTGGCAGGCGACCAAGGCCAACACGGGTGCCTTCGTTCCGGCGCCAGAGCTCCGTGAACTCATTCAGCGGCACATACTTCGGTCGCCGACACTCAGAATCATCATCGCGACGGAAAAGCGCGGTCGCGTGACCTACACCTTCCCGACCGCCAACTTCCGGCCATCGCTCGACGCATTGCGTGACGCCTGCCCGAACGACCGCGGCGGCGCGCTCGCCGAGCCGAACCGATAGGAACTGCGAGAGACAAGAAGGAGCGCGAAGCGCCGGTAGAAAGCGCCACGACAGGGCGATCTACCGCGCCCCGCTCAGCGCCAATCGCGAGAGACCGTCCATTCAGCGGTTCGCGTCACCTCGTCGGCATGCGGGCCCTTTCGTGTTCGGCGCAGCGCTCCTGTGACCGCACGTCCGGCCAGCACGCCGGCCGCCAGCGACACGCCGATCAGCGCGACCTTGAACGCCGTCTCGACGCCAGTCACGACCTTCTGCTGCGAGAAGCTGGTCACGCTGCGGAGCCCGATGCTGCCTGGTACAAGGATCAGGAGCCCTGGAACGATCGTCACGATCGGCGTCGTGTCGCGTCGCCGCGCGATGAACGTGCTCCCCGCGCTCACCATCAACGCGCCAAGGAATGCTCCCAGCTCTTCTCCCAGCGCGCGACCGGCGAACCGTGACGTGAGGTAGGCTGCGGCCGCTGAGAGGACAATCCACGGTGCTTCCTTGCCGTCAGCCTGCAGCAGGACCGTGAAGCAGAGTGGCGCCAGCAGCACGCCCAGCCCTTCCACCCACCACGGCAGCGCGACATTCGCCACGTGGAGCACCACATGATGCAGGACCAGCCAGTCACCAACCGCCGAGCCGAGTTTTGTGCCAAGCGCGACGCCGAAGCCTAGGCCCAGAAACGTCACCAGTGCGCCGCTCAGGCGCGCAGTGCCGCTCGAGAGATGGCGCGTCGAGAGCTCGATCAGCCCTGACGTGAAGGTCATGCCAGGCAGCAGCACCACCAGCCCCGCCACGGTCATCGCGTAGCCGGCACCACTGTCGATCATCGCGGCAAACAGCTGCGCAACCGTCGCGACGGCAAACGCACTCATCGGTTCTTCGATATCGAGCCACTCGCTGTGCTTTCGGCTGCGCGTCACGATCAGGCCGCACAACAGGCCGAGCAGCGCCGCCCCGAACAGGTCGGCCAGGCCCACATGGAGAAAGCTTGCGACAGAGACCGAAACCAGCACGAACGCGATCAGCTGCGGTGTGTGTCCCCACGGCGGCGGCTCGCTCAGCAGCCGCTCGATGCGCACCGACCCCTCCACCGGACCGAGCGTGCCGTACATCACGTCGCGCGCGATCCGGTCCAAACCGGATAGGTGGCGCAGGTTCGTCGAACCAGGCTCCGCACGGATCAGGTGTGTACGCTGAGCGTCCGGCGGCCCGAACGCCGCCATGATCGACGTCGGTGTCGAAAAGAACTGCGCCTCGAGCCCCAGCTTTCGCGACACATCCGACAGCGTCGCCTCCAGCCGGTGGGCAGTGAAGCCGGCGTTGTGCAGCGCGCGGCCCAGCCGCAGGATAAAGCCGACCGCCTCCGTGCTGCTGACGGCGGGAGTGCTCAGCGGTGTGGCAAGCGGCGGCGAAGCTGCGGGCGGGGCGGGGGTCGGGGTCGTCATTGCGATGGGCAGTGTACCCCGCACCAAGCCGGCCGGGCAGGGGGCGTGTCTCCCGTTTCGCGCTCGTGACCGCATCTTTGGCGCTGCCCCGCCTGTCACTTCGCAACTCAGAGGAGTTTTTCATGCCAGTCCCGGCCGTCGGCTCTGCCGCCCCGGAGTTCACGCTCAACTCGACGAGCGGTCAGCCCGTCGCGCTGTCGCAGTTCAAGGGCAGCGCGCGCGTCCTGCTCGCCTTCTTTCCGCTGGCCTTCACCAGCGTCTGCACCGCGGAGATGTGCGCCTTCACCGAGGACTACGACACCTTCGCCGCCGCCGGTGTGACGGTACTCCCCATCAGCGTCGACAGTGTACCGACCCTGAAGGAGTTCAAGGCCAAGCACAACCTGTCCGTCGATCTCCTGAGTGACTTCAAGCGCGATGCCAGTCGAGTTTACGGCGTGCTCCTCGAGGACCTGTTCTTCTCCAATCGCGCGTACTTCCTGATCGACACCGACGGAATCGTGCGGTGGGCGCATGTCGAGGAGAGCCCCGGAAAGAGCCGCACCAACGCCGAGATCCTGGCCGCGATCGCTGGCTGATCGCCGGTCAGGGCGTCAGGCGGAGCGGATCTGAAGACATCGCTGCACAGATCCGCTCAGCGATGCGCTGACGCGGCCTCGCTCCTCGGCCGTGGCGCATTATCCTGTCCGCATGTATCACCGGCAGGCGGTCGTTACCGCCGTCCTCACCACGCTGCTCAGGGCCACGGTCGACGAACGCACGCCGGTGGTCCTTCGCACGCGACATCCCGAGCAGGCGCGCGAGCTCGCGCGCTGGCTCGCGTCGGCGCACGGCAGCCAGCGGGTCGTGATCCCGTCGCAAACCGCGAGCGGCCAGATTGAAGTGCGATTGCCCCTTCGGATGATCTGGCCGCCAGCGGTCGCCGTGCTTGGCGTCGCGTCGTCCCAACCCGGCCCACTCGCCACGCACCGGCCCGCTACCCAGTTTTCCGTCATGGCACCTCCACCGTCGTTCACCGCCCCCCGCTGATGCGCATCCTCGTCATCGAAGACGACCCGATCGTTGGGCAGTTCGTGAAGCGCGGCCTCGAGGAGCAACAGTGGACCGTTGATCTCGAAGCCGACGGTGAGTCGGGCGAACGCGCCGCGGGGCAGGGCGACGCATACGACCTCATCATCCTCGACATGCGCCTGCCGGGAAAGGATGGCCTGTCGGTGCTGCGCACGCTCCGCTCGCGTGGTTTCCAGCGCCCGGTCCTCGTGCTGACCGCGCAGGACGCCGTCGATGCCAAGGTGCAGACACTGCGCGCGGGCGCCGACGACTACGTCACCAAGCCGTTCGCCTTCGAGGAACTGCTCGCGCGCATCGAGGCCCTGTCACGCCGGCCGCGTCAGCTGGCGTCGCCGCGCCTCGAGATCGCCGACCTCGTGGTCGACCTCGACACACGCGAGGTCACCCGCAGTGGCGTCCGGATCGAGCTCACGCCGAAGGAGTTCAAGGTGCTCGAATACCTCATGCGCCACCCGGGCCGCGTCATGAGCCGCACGTTGATCACCGAGTACGCCTGGGGGTATCACTTCGATCCGGGCACCAACATCGTCGATGTGGTGATCACGCACCTGCGCAAGAAGGTCGATGCCAACCACGACCAGAAGCTGATTGGCACCGTGCGTGGCGTGGGATACGTGATCAAGGAGTGATGTCGTGATTCGTTCGATCCGGGCGCGTGTGACGCTGCTGTTCGTGTTCGCGCTGCTGATTTCAGTCAGCGTCTTCGCGGGCGGCATCTGGATCGGGCGCAAGGACTCCGCCTACTACCGCGAACTGCAGCGGTATGTGCAATCGCAGGCCGAGTTGGCGATCCGCATCATCATGCAGGCCGAGAGCAAGGGACCGGTCACCATCACGCGCGACTCGTTGGTTGGCGCGCAGCTGGTGCCCGAGGTGGCGAGCGCGATGGAAGTCATTCCCGACTATCTGCTCGTGCTCGACACCGCTGGCCGCGCCGTCTACGTGTCGGAGAAGGCGCGAGCCCTGCCGGCCACCGACCTGTCGTCGCTGCAGGAGAGTGCGCTCGACATCGAGGCCGGCACCACCGCCAGCCTGCTCACGCTGCGCTCCGATCAGATCTTCCTTTCGGCGCGCCTCGAGAACGATCCCTCGACGCCGATCGAGCGCATCGTCGCCGGCAGTTCCACCAGCACCACGGAAGCGCTCTGGCTCGATCTCCTGCGCTCGATGCTGATGTTGGCGCCAGTCGTGCTGGTGATTGGCGGCACGGCCGCATATTTCATCGGCGGTGTGGCGGTGCGACCGATCACCTCCATCATCAGCGAACTGGAAGCGATCACCGACGGTCGATCGCTGCATCGCCGATTGGGTGGCGCCGACGCCAAGGGCGACGAGCTGGCGCGCCTCACCAGCACGCTCAATGCGATGATCGGCCGACTGGAGAACAGCTTCGGTGGACTGCGCCGATTCACCGCCGACGCCAGTCACGAGCTGAAGACGCCACTTACCGTGCTGCGCGCCAGCATCGAGCGCGCCATGATGGCGAAGCGCGGCTCGAATGAGCAGATGGAGTTCCTCGAGGAGGCGCTCAACGAAGTCACGCGCATGGCGGACCTGGTGAACAGCCTGCTCAGCCTGGCGCGCGCGGATGAAGGCCGTTTCGACCTCGTGCGGGACGTCGTGCTGCTCGATTCCATGCTGCGCGACATCGCGGAAACCGCCACGATTCTTGGCGAGCCGAACGGGATCGCAGTCCAGGTGACCGAGTGTGAGCCGCTGACGGTTGAGGGCGATGCGCCCCGACTCCGACAGCTGCTGCTGAACCTCGTCGAAAACGCGATCAAGTACACCACGGTTGGCGGCACCGTGGAGCTGTCCCTCGCTGCGGATCAGGGCTCCGCCATCATCACGGTGAAGGACACCGGCATGGGCATCGCGGCGGCGGACCTGCCGTTCATCTTCGAGCGGTTCTGGCGTGCTGATCGCGCCCGGTCGCGCAAGAGTGGTCGAGGCGGCACGGGGCTTGGCCTCGCCATCAGCCAGTACATCGCCCAGGCCCACGGCGGCACGCTCACCGCGCAGAGTCGGCTCGGTCGGGGCAGCACCTTCACGCTCACGCTGCCGGGTGCGGTGCGGCGTGATGCCGGCCGCGGCGACGAATCGCGCGCTGAGGTGCCGCCGCCGCGCGTGGCCTGAGCGGCGTTCGTGCGGCCCCGATCAAGGGGTCAGAGATCTTGAAAGAAATGATGACGCCGTCGCAAGAAGGGGGTGCGATCAAGGGGTCAGAGATCTTGAAAGAAATGATGACGCCGTCGCAAGAACGGTGGCGCGTATCACAGACGCGTCCGGAACGCAAGCGGCACGAGTTGCCGCCTGACGACGAACATGCGCCGCGCGTCACGGACGCTTAAGCAAATCGTAATCCGCCACCCGTCGCCTTAACGCTGCCGCGCTGGCACTATTGCGAGGTCCCGTTCGACCATCATCCGTGTAATGGAGAGGGTGGATGTTCGACCAATTGCTGGAAACGAAGGCGAAGAAGCAGCGCAGCACTGGCGGCACGGTGATCTCGGTCATCCTGCACACCGTGCTGATCGCTGCAGCGGTCGTGCTGACCAAGAAGACGGCAGACGCGCTCGAGAAGCCGAAAGAGGAGAAGGTCGTCCTCACGGAGACCAAGAAGGAGCCGGAACCGGAGAAGCCGAAGGAGCAACCGAAGCAGGTGCAGCAGGTTGCTCAGGTTGCCCCGCCGAAGGGCTTCCAGGTGCTGACGCCGCCCATCGAAGTGCCGGATGTGATTCCGGACGTCGACCTGAGCCGCAAGGCGACCGATGAAGCGGACTTCAGCGGCAAGGGCGTCCAGGGCGGCGTGGCGAAGGGTGTGGAAGGCGGCACCGGTCCTGTCATCAGCGACCAGCCGTACTTCGACTTCCAGGTGGAAAAGGCCGCAGCGGCCATTCCGGGCAGCGGATCGCCAGCCTATCCCGAAATGCTGAAGAGCTCGGGCGTCGAAGGCGAAGCGCTGGTGCAGTTCATCGTGGACACCACCGGCCGTGCCGAACTCGGCTCGTTCAAGGTGCTGCGTGCGTCGCATGACGCATTCGGACAGGCCGTGCGCGCGGCGTTGCCGCGTATGCGCTTCCTGCCGGCAGAAATCGGCGGCCGCAAGGTCCGCATGTTGGTGCAGCAGCCGTTCGCGTTCGCGCTGAACAAGTAGTCGCCGGATCCCCTCCGGTTTCTCATCCTCAATCTTCTGCGCTGAGAGTTTCCCATGAACATGTCGTTGATCGAGCTGTACAACTCGATGGGTATGTTTGCGAAGGGTATCGTGTTCACCCTGTTCGCAATGTCCATCTGGTCCCTCACGGTGATGTTCTCGAAGTGGTGGTCGCTCCGCGCCGCCAAGGCCGAGACGCTCAAGTTCGCGCCTGAGTTCTCGCAGTTCCTCGAAGAGGACAACCTCGGCGAAGCGATCAAGCTGGCTGAGACCTACAAGAAGTCGCATGTCGCCCGCGTGCTCGGCGGCGCCCTCGGCGAAATCCGCCCGCTGATCCAGGATGGCTCGGTGACGGTGTCGGACATCAACACGGCAGAGCGCGCAGTCGAGCGTGAAATGCTGATGACGATCGTCGGCCTGAAGCGCGGTAACGCAGTGCTCGCAACGGTCGGTGCAACGGCGCCGTTCGTCGGTCTGCTCGGTACGACGATGGGTATCGTGAACGCCTTCACGGGCATGGCCGCTTCCGGGTCAGGCGGTATCGCCTCGATCTCGGCCGGTGTCGCCGAAGCCCTCATCACCACCGCCTTCGGCCTCATCGTGGCCATCCCGGCAGTGTGGGCGTACAACTACTTCCAGACCAAGATCGACAACCTCACCGCAGAAATGACGTACACCTCGAAGGAGATGATCGACTATCTCATCAAGGGTGTGTCGGGCGAGTTCGGCCGCTCCCGCTTCACGCGCGAGTTCAACACGACGGCTGGCGGCCAGAAGCCGCTCACCTGAGCCTGACCCACCGATAACGGGGAGCGTCAACCATGGGGATGTCCGCAGGCGGCGGCGGTTCGGTCAAGGCCGAACCGAACGTCACCCCGATGATCGACGTCATGCTCGTGCTCCTGATCATCTTCATGATCGTGGTGCCACAGATTGCTGCTGGCTTCAAGGCGACCCCGCCAAAGGGCCAGAACATCAAGGCGCATCCCGAAGATGAAAATGCCGACCAGGTGCTGGGCATTGACGCCGAGGGCAAGTACTACCTGAACAAGAAGCCGATCAACAACGCGGATCTTGAGCAGCTGGTGAAGCAGATCTACGATGCACGCACGATCGACAAGATCATGTATGTGAAGGCCGATGCCGGTTTGGCGTACTACAAGGTGCAGGACGCACTCGACATCATCGCCAAGGGCGGTGTGCGTGTGTCGGGCCTGATCACCGACCAGACGCCAGGGACGGAATCAACGGTCGCCGGCGACTCGCCGAAGGCCGGCGGTAATCCTCTCGACCTTAGCGGAGGCAAGAAGCCCTAATGGCGATGAGCGCTGACAGTGGGGAAGGCGGGCTGACGAACGACATCAACGTGACACCGATGATCGACGTGCTGCTCGTGCTCCTCATCATCTTCATGGTCATCGTGCCGATGGCCCGCAAGACGATCGACGTCCAGCTCCCCGATCCGACGCCGCAGCCGACCCCTCCGGGCCCGCCGCCGCAGAACATCGTGTTGACTGTGATGCCAGGCGGGAAGTTCAAGATCAACGCCGAGGAACAGCCGCGGGAAAATCTCGGCAAGCGCCTCAAGGAGATCTACGATCCCCGTCCGGACAAGCTGATCTTCATCAAGGGCGATTCCACGGCCGTGTATCAGGACGTGATCTACGCCATGGACGTCGCCCGTGGGGCTGGCGTGAAGGTCATCGGTCACATGCCCAAGACGGCGCCGTAATCAGGTCCGTCATGGCATCGTCAGTGGGCGACCCGGCTTCGGCTTGGTCGCCCACTCTCGTTGCGGGGACGAACCTTTCCGCCCCCGGCGAGCGTAGAATGAGAGTTCGACTCCCCCCGCACCCCGCCGATGCACGATAGCAGCCTCCCGGAATCCGCCGACGTCACGCCGCGCCATCCTGGTGAGCGGCCGAAGCTGCGCCCGCTGATTGGCGTACCCGAAGGTGCGCTCAAGGAAAATCGACGACGCGGCGCCATCATCTCGGTGCTCTCGCACCTGTTGGTCGTCGTGTTGCTGTTGCTGCCGGCCTTCTTCCATCGTGAAATCACCGACGCACTGACCGACGGCGCTGGCGGTCCCGGTGCCGCAGGTGGTGGCGGTGGCGGTCGTGGCGGCGCGCCGGTGATTCCGGAGCGCATTCAGCAGTATCAGTTGCCAGCACCGCCGGTGAAGTCCACGCCGAGTGTGTTGCCGCCGATCGCGCCGGTGCCTGAAGTGAAGAAGCCGGTCGAAACGCCGAAGGTCGAACCGACACCGCCGCCCGCCGCTGCGGCGCCGCCGACGCCGACACCTGCGCCTGCAGTGACACCGGCAACGCCGGCACCAGGCACGGGCGCCGGCGCTGGTGCAGGGACTGACGCGGGCCCAGGCAACGGTCCGGGCACCGGCGGAGGCAACGGGTCAGGCGTCGGAACCGGGACGGGCTCCGCGATCGGCTCCGGTACCGGCGGCGGCAATGCCACGATCTATCCGCCGACGCCGCGCGCGTTGTTCGTGCCGCCGAACGGCACGCCGCGCCGGCTGCGCGGCAAGACCATCGTCATCGAGCTCGAGGTCGATGAGACGGGCAAGGTGCTCACGGCTGAGTTCTCGCCGCGATCCGGCGATGGCGGATATGACGACCAGTTCCTCACCAGCCTGCGAGAACAACGATTCAGACCCGCGGTGCGAGCAAACGGACAACCGGTGAAGTTCACCTACCGGTACGAGATTCTTCTCTAGGGCGGGCCAAGCGGTCCGCCCTTCGTGTTTCCGCTACTTTTCACGCCACGGCGTGGGTGTCTCCGACGGGCGGCGAGTTGGGCTATTTGCTGCAGTGACAACTGGTTCCGAGCCGATCCCGTGCATACCTTGCCGCATTCTTTCGCCCGTGCCGCCGCGGGCGCGTCCAGACGGTTACCCCTTGCCCAGCCCGCATGCCGCAGCCCCGCGAGACCAGCGCGGTCGTCTCGAGTAGGCGTGATACCGGCGGTGTCACTCCTTCCGCGCCCGGCTTCGTCGCCGCCCTCACGCTGACCGACGCGGCAATGCTCGTGGCGGGCTCCATGATCGGCTCCGGCATCTTCATCGTCTCGGCCGACATCGCCCGATCGGTGTCGTCGCCATTCTGGCTGCTGATGGCGTGGGTCCTCACCGGTATCATCACGCTCGCTGGTGCGCTATCACTCGCCGAACTCGCCGCGATGTTTCCGCGCGCGGGCGGTCAGTACGTCTTCCTTCGCGAAGCGATGGGCCCAGTGATGGGCTTTCTTTTTGGGTGGACCCTGTTCGTGGTCATCCAGACGGGCACAATCGCCGCCGTCGCAGTCGCCTTCGGACGATTCCTCGGCGTGCTCTGGCCCTCCATCACGCCCGATCGATTCAGCTGGTTTCCGCAAGCGGATCTCTGCGTATCGTGGCTCGGGTGCAAGGCGCCAGGTAATGCGATTCAGCTGGGCCTTTCACCGCAGCGTTTGATCGCACTGCTCAGCCTCTGGGTGCTGACCTGGATCAACCTGCGCGGCGTCGAAGGCGGCAAGACGGTGCAGACGTTGTTGACGGCCGCGAAGCTCCTCGGCCTCGCAATGATCGTGGTCCTCGGCATCCTCGTCGGCCGCAACAGCGAAGCGATCACGGCCAACTTCTCGAATGGAAACTTCTTCGGGAACGTGCCGATCACTTCGACGTTCATCCTCGCCTTCGGCACCGCCATGGTGGGGTCGTTGTTCTCCAGCACGGCATGGCTCGGCGTGACATTCGCCGCCAGCGAAGTGAAGGATCCGAAGCGCAACCTGCCGCGCGCCCTGTTGATCGGCACTGGCATGGTCACGCTGCTCTACGTCACCTGCAACCTGGCCTACCTGCTGGTGCTGCCGATGAATGGCGGCGCGGAAGGGGCCACGGTGCTCGCCCGTGGTATCGCACACGCGACGCAGGATCGGGTCGGTGTGGCGGCGGCCGAGATGATCTTCGGTGCCAGCGCCGGCACGGTGATGGCGTGCCTGATCCTCATCTCGACGTTCGGCTGCAACAACGGATTGATTCTCGCCGGCTCGCGCGTGTTCTACGCGATGGCGAAGGATGGAATCTTCTTCAAGAGTGCCGGCACGCTGAGCAAGAATGGTGTGCCTGCCCGCGCGATGCTCATGCAGGGTGCGTGGACATCGTTGCTCTGTCTCAGCGGCACGTATGGGCAGCTGCTGGACTATGTCGTGTTCGCCGAACTCGCCTTCTACGCATTGACGACCGCTGGCCTCTTCATGCTGCGGCGCTCCCGCCCCAATGCGGAGCGGCCGTACAAGGCGCTGGCGTATCCTGTGTTGCCCGCGCTCTACATCGTTGCCTGTAGTAGCGTCGCCGTGATCCTGCTGCTTGCCGACAAGACGCGCGCGCAAGCGGTGTCGGGTCTGGTGCTCGTCTTGCTCGGACTGCCCGTGTACCTGCTGACGCGTCGCGGTCAGTCGACCGCCGCCGCCTGATTTTTCCCCAAACTCAGAATCTGTCATGAACGCTTCGCAGTCATCTCTGCTCGGCATCATCATTGGGGGAAGTGTCATCGCCCTCGTGTTTGCCGGGTTCCTTGCGCGCTGGGTGCTGGCGCGAGGCACCGGAACCGACGCCATGCGGGCGATCTCCGATGCGATCCAGGAAGGCGCTGAGGCGTACCTGGCGCGTCAGAACAAGACGATCTCGCTGCTCGCGATCGTGGTCGCGGCGCTGCTCTTCGTCGGCTATGGATTGCTGCGACAGACCACGCCCAGCGACCCGGTCTCCGATCCCAAAGTGCTCGCGCTGTTCGTGACGCTGTCGTTCTTCCTCGGCGCGCTGAGCTCCGGCATCGCCGGCTACATGGGCATGTGGGTGTCGATTCGCACCAACATTCGCGTGGCCAGCGCTGCCATGCAGTCGCTCAATGCCGCGCTGCAGACCGCGCTCCGCGGCGGTGCGGTGTCTGGCCTCTTCACGGTGTCGATGTCGTTACTCGGCGTCGGTGGCCTGTTCGCCATCATCACGCTCCTCGCACCGGCAGGCGTGACGGCTGATCAGTGGGCCCCGAAGATTCCGTTCCTGATCGTGGGTTATGGCTTTGGTGCCAGCTTCGTCGCACTGTTCGCGCAGCTGGGCGGTGGCATCTACACCAAGGCCGCTGACGTCGGCGCTGACCTCGTCGGCAAGGTCGAGGCGGGAATCCCAGAAGACGATCCGCGCAATCCAGCCGTCATCGCAGACCTTGTCGGCGACAACGTCGGTGACTGCGCCGGTCGTGGCGCTGACCTGTTCGAAAGCACCGCCGCAGAGAACATCGGCGCCATGATCCTCGGCGTCGCACTGTTCAAGTTCTTCGGTATCAACGGCATCCTGTTCCCGCTCGTGATCGGCGCGCTCGGCCTGCTCTGCTCGATCGTCGGTGTCATGACCGTCAGCACCAAGGAAGACGCGGACCCGATGGCCGCGCTGAACCGCGGTTACTACATCACCGCGGTGCTGGTTGCCGTGATGTTCTTCTTCACGTCCAAGTGGCTGCTCCAGACACCGGAAGCGCCAGATGCATGGCTCAGCTTCTTCTACTGCGGCCTGATCGGCATCGTGACGTCGATCGCATTCGTGTTCATCACGCAGTACTACACCGAGTATCGCTATCGCCCCGTGCTGTCGATCGCCGATGCCAGCCAGACTGGCCCGGCCACGAACATCATCATGGGCCTCGCCGTCGGCATGGAATCGACCGTGCTGCCGGTGATCACGATCGGCATCGCACTGCTCGCGAGCTTCATGATCGGACGCAGCAGCGGCCTGATGGAGAATGGCGTCGCAGTCGGTGGCCTGTTCGGCACGGCCGTGGCGACGATGGGCATGCTCGGCACCGCCGGCTACATCCTCGCGATGGACGTCTTCGGCCCGATCACCGACAACGCGGGTGGCATCGTCGAGATGTCGCAGCAGCCGCCGGAGATCCGCGACAAGACGGATCGACTCGACTCCGTCGGCAATACCACGAAGGCGTTGACGAAGGGTTATGCGATCGGTTCGGCAGCACTCGCGGCCTTCCTGTTGTTCTCGGCCTACCTGGACGAAGTCAAGAACATGACCGGCTCGCCGCTTTCGGTGGACCTGTCCAAGCCGCAGGTGTTCGTTGCAGCCCTCCTCGGCGGTATGCTCGTGTTCTGGTTCTCGTCGCTCGCGATGAAGGCCGTGTCCACCGCGGCGCAGTCGGTCATCACCGAGGTCCGTCGCCAGTTCCGCGAGAAGCCGGGCATCATGCTCGGCACCGACAAGCCGGACTACGCCGCCTGCGTGGACATCGTGACGAAGGGTGCGTTGCGCGCGATGGTTTTGCCGGGTGCGTTGGTGGTGAGCTTCCCGATTCTCGTTGGCGTGATCTTCAAGGCCCTCGGCGCCCCAGGTGAACGTCTCGGTGCCGAAGCGGTGGCAGGCTTCCTCATGATCTCGACCGTGGTTGGCATCCTGATGGCTGGCTTCCTCAACAATGCCGGCGGCGCGTGGGACAATGCCAAGAAGTACATCGAGACGGGTGTATACGGTGGCAAGAAGAGCGACACGCACAAGGCCGCTGTCGTCGGCGATACCGTCGGCGACCCGTTCAAGGACACGGCAGGTCCGTCGCTCCACGTGCTCATCAAGCTCCTCAGCACGATCACCCTCGTGATGGCACCGCTCTTCATCTGATCTTCCCGGCCGCCGGTGTGCCTTCAGGGCGCACCGGCGGTTTCCGTCAATCCAGGTGCCTATGTCGCTGATGCAGCGCAAGCCGATCGCGGGCGCGAACGAAAGTTCGGGGATGAAGCGCACGCTCGGAGTGAGTGACCTCGTCTTGATGTCGATCGGCGCCGTGATCGGTGCCGGCATTTTCGCGTCGCTGGGTACGGCGGCGGCGGGCGAGATCCTGAAGGACGGAACGGTCGTGCGGTACGGGGCAGGGCCGGCGCTGATCGTCAGCTTCGTGCTGCTCGGCGTCGTCTGTGGGTTGGCCGCGCTGTGTTATGCCGAGTTGGCGGCGATGATTCCGGCGGCCGGCAGCGCCTATGCGTATTCGTATGCCACGCTCGGTGAATTGGTGGCCTGGATCATCGGCTGGGACCTGATCCTCGAGTACGCCGTTGGCAACGTCGCCGTCGCGATCGCGTGGAGTGGCTACTTCGATTCGCTGCTCAGTGGATTCAACATCCACATCCCTGGCTGGCTGACACACGGCTACTTCCAGGCGATGAAGAGCACGATTCCGGCAGTGCAGCAGATCGTGGTCGACGCGCCGCGGATTGCCGGCATTCCGGTGCTGATCAACGTTCCGGCATTTCTGATTGTGGCCGCCATCACCTGGCTGCTCTGCCGCGGCGCGCGCGAAAGCGCGAGGGCGAATGCGATCATGGTGGCGATCAAGCTCGCGGTGCTGGCGTTGTTCGTGATCGTCGGCGCCATGCACATCGATACCGCGAACTACCACCCGTTCGCGCCCAACGGCTGGCGGGGCATCCATCAGGGTGCGGCGATCGTGTTCTTCGCCTACATCGGATTCGATGCCGTCAGTACGGCCGGCGAAGAGACCATCGATCCGCAGCGGAACTTGCCGCGTGGCATCCTCATCGGCCTCGCGATCTGCACGGTCATCTATGTGATCGTGGGTGCGGTGGCGACCGGCATGGTGCGGTACGATCAGTTGCTCGGCGCAGATCCGTTGGCCAAGGCGCTGCAGCTGGCCGGGCTCAACACCGTGAGCTGGATCGTCTCGGCTGGTGCCGTGGTGTCGATGGCCGCCGTGCTGCTCGTGTTCCAGTATGGCCAGCCGCGCATCTTTTACGCGATGGCCCGCGACGGCCTGTTGCCGCCCTTCGCCGCCAAGCTTCATCCCAAGTACCGCACGCCGCACATCACCACGATCATCACCGGTGTCTTCGTTGCGATTGGCGGGCTGCTCGCCGACGATGCTGCGACCTACGACCTGACGAACATCGGCACGCTGGCGGCGTTCATGCTGGTCTGCCTCGGTGTGCTGGCGCTGCGCATTCGCGAGCCTGATCGGCATCGTCCCTTCAAGGTGCCATTCGTCTGGCCGGTGGCTGGTGGCGGCGCGTTGGCCTGCTTGTATGTGATGCGCGGGTTGCCATCGAGTGCGTGGAAGGCCTTCGGCATCTGGCTCGTGATCGGGCTCGCGTTGTATTTCCTCTATGGCTACAAGAATTCGGTTCTCCGCACCGGCAAGGCACCGCCGGGCGGCCCGGAGCTCGACGGCCCGTCGCACTGATTTCCCCGGACTGAGACCGCATGTCGTTCCTGAAGAAGCTTTCGATCACGCAGTGGATCATCGTGGCGATGATCGTCGGTACGCTCATTGGCTGGCTTTTCCCGGAATTCGGGCAGAGCCTCAAGCTGCTGTCGACGATCTTCCTGCGGATGATCAAGTCGGTCATCGTGCCGCTGCTCTTCAGCACGCTCGTGATCGGGATCGCCGGGCACGGGGACGACATGAAGAAGGTCGGGCGGTTGGCACTGCGCTCGATCATCTACTTCGAGCTCGTGACGACGCTGGCGCTGGCCGTTGGCCTGATCGCCGTCAACACGCTCAAGCCGGGCGTCGGGGTCTCGCTGGCGTCGGCCAGCGCCACCGATGTGAAGGACTTGGCCAGCAAGACACCGACACTCGCTGGCGTGCTCGAGCACACAGTGCCGCAGAGCTTCTTTGAAGCCGCGGCGAACAACGAAGTCCTGCAGATCGTGTTCTTCGCGGTCATCTTCGGTATCGCGCTGGCGAAGGTGCCGGGTCATCCCCGTCAGGTGATGCTCGACTTCTGCGAGTCGTTGAGTCAGGTGATGTTCAAGTTCGTCGGGATGGTCATGAGCTTCGCACCGATCGGCATCGCCGGTGCGATCGCCGCCACGGTTGGAAAGTCAGGGCTCCCCGTCCTCCTGACGCTGCTCAAGCTCGTGCTCACGCTCTACGGCGCACTAGCCGTGTTCATCCTGCTGGTGTTGATCCCGGTGGCCCTGATGGCCCGGGTGCCGCTCGCGGCGTTCGTGAAGCAGGTGCGTTCGTCGGCGCTGCTGGCCTTCTCGACGGCCAGCTCGGAGGCCGCGCTGCCCACCGCCATGCAGGCGATGGAGAAGCTCGGCGTCCCCAAGCGGATCGTCGCCTTCGTGATGCCGACGGGCTACAGCTTCAACCTCGACGGCAGCACGCTCTACCTCGCAGTCGCGAGCATCTTCGTGGCGCAGGCCGCGAACATCGACATGCCGATCAGTACTCAGCTGCTGATGATGCTGACGCTGATGCTGACGTCGAAGGGCGTGGCGGCGGTGCCGCGCGCCTCGCTCGTCATTCTTTCCGGCGCGCTGACCCAATTCAACCTGCCGTTGGAAGGTGTGGCGCTGATCCTCGGCGTCGACGCGGTGATGGACATGGCGCGCACCAGCGTGAACCTGGTAGGCAATTGCCTTGCGACTGTCGTCATGGCGCGATGGGAAGGCGAGTTCGATGATGCCGCCGCCGCCGCGGTGATGCAGCCCGTGGCCGCCTGACATCTCTACGCAGGCGCACCGACGCATCCAAAAGATGCTCGGCTCTCGTGATCGCGTCTCGCGACGGGCGTCGACACCCGAGCTGATATTCTGATGCGACGATGTGACACGCATGTGGTATCGATGCATAGATGAGTCTGCCGCCCATGTATGTGTATCGAGGGTATCGAAGGCATCGTAAGTTGTTGTTTTACAACGGATAACAGCCGCTGCTTAAAGTGTGGTGTGAGCGATGGTGCGAGCCGAACTGGCTGTCACGCTTTATGCGCTGGCAAAGGTGAAGCGCTGGTGGATTGTCCGTCAGGATGCCGTCGCCTTGGACCCACTCCCCAATAGCAGACCGATGCAAATACTCGCTACCGCACGTCGCGCCGCCGTCCTTGGCGCACTCGTCGCCACCTCGTTGTCGGGTCAGGCGATCCGCAATACGGCCGGCTTCACGCTGACCGCCCTGCCAGCGAACGACGATGGATCGACTGGCCTTGTCAACACAGGATTCACGTTCAACCTGTTCGGCCTGACGCAGAGCAACCTGTACGTGAACAACAACGGCAACGTCACGTTCACGCAGGCGCTTTCGCAGTACACCCCGGACCCCATTGCCGGGAGCAACCTCGCGATCCTGGCACCGTTCTGGGCTGACGTCGACACCCGGGCCGCCAACAGCAAGCTGACCTATTACGGCACCGGCCTCATCGGTGGCCGGAATGCGTTCGCGGTGAACTGGTTCGACGTCGGCTACTACGACACGCGCGACGACCTGCTCAACACGTTCCAGCTGATCATGGTCGATCGCTCGGACACCGGCGCCGGCAATTTCGACTTCGAGTTCAACTACCTGACGATGAACTGGGACACCGGCGAAGCCAGCGATGGCGAGAACGGTCTCTGCCCGGCGTCGCCGCTCCCGCGGACACCGGCCCGTGTGGGCTGGGCGAACGGTGGTTCCACCACGGTTGAACTCGCCGGCTCGAATGTCTGTGGCGCGTTCCTCGATGGCGGTTCCAACGCCCTCATCAGCAACTCGCTCAACAGCAACGGCGTTCTCGGCCGCTATGTCTGGAATGTGCGAAATGGTGTCATCGTGACGCCGCCGCCAGAGCCGGGCATCGTGCCTGAGCCGTCGACCTACGTCTTGATGGCGACCGGCCTCGCTGGCCTGTTCGTGGTCGCCCGCCGCCGTCGCAACAACATCGGCTGACCTATGAAATCCTCCGCTCCGCGCAGACGTCCGTGCGCGGAGCGGCCAGCCTGACCGCTCCGCATGAATCAGGAGCGACATGCATCAGAGTAAACGAGACGGCCCGCCTGGAGAGAGATCTCCGGCGGGCCGTCTTGGTGTTTGTGTAACCCGTCCGCCTCGAGCAGCCGATCAGCGGCTGCTGAACGTGTCGCACGATTCCATTCGACCGGTATCGAAGCCGCGACGGAACCATGTCATGCGCTGCGCCGCGCTACCGTGTGTGAACGACTCCGGGCGGATCGAGCTGCCGGTCATTTCGGAGATGCGGTCGTCACCGACTGCGGAGGCTGCGCCCAGCGCCTCTTCGACATCACCAGCATCGAGACGACCAGCGTCCTGGGCATGTTTGCCCCAGATGCCTGCGTAGCAGTCCGCCTGTAGTTCGAGGCGGACACTCAATTCGTTGCGCGCACCCGGGTTCTGTTGCTGCAGCTGCCGCATCTTGCGCTCGGTGCCCAGCAGGTTCTGCACATGGTGCCCGATTTCGTGGGCCAGCACATACGCCTGGGCGAAGTCACCGGGGGCGCCAAAGCGACGGCGAAGCTCGTCGTAGAACCCAAGGTCGATGTAGACCTTTTGGTCGGCTGGGCAGTAGAACGGTCCCGACGCGGATTGAGCGCCGCCGCAACCCGTATTCACCTGGTCTCGGAAAAGCACCAGCCGCGCACGTGTGTACTGCGCGCCACCTTCGGCGAACACCCGGGTCCAGTTTGCCTGCGCGTCATCCAAGACGAAGGAGAGGAACTTCTTCAGTTCCTCTTCGGCGGCCGAGCTTTGCACTGGTGCCGCTGGGGATCCGCTGGCCGGTTCGGCCGAGGGTAGGGGACCGCCGCCACCGCCACCGAGCGCGCCAGTCAGATCGGTCTTGAAGACGACACTCAGCACCAGCAGGACGAGGAATCCACCGATGCCAAGCCGTCCGCCGCCGAGCCGGAATCCACCACCGCCGCCGCCGCCACTTTCACCGCGCCGGTCTTCGAGGTCCTTGCTCGGACCGTTGTCGTCCCACTTCATGAGTATTCGCGGAAATGAGGGAGATGCGCACCGCGGCCGGTTTCACCGCGGTGCACCACTGGTGCACGGAACAGTCCCGTCACCAACGCGACCAAGATAACAATTGGTACCCCACACGCCGCTCACCCGCGAGCGATGTTGATCAGCTCGCTGAGACGCGCTCCAGGATCAGGCTATCCAGCACGATCTGGCGACCATCATCGACATGCACTGCCATCGCGACTCCGACGGCAGCCTTGTCGCGTCGACGGAACGCCTCGACGATCTCTTCATGCTGCAGCCGCACACGCTCACCATGCGCATCGCTCAGGATCGCCATGTGGATGAAGCGGCGGCTCTCCGTCATCAGGTTGGCGATCATGTCCATTAAACGGCGGTTGCCGCTCGCGAGGCCAATGATGTCGTGAAATTCCGCGTTCACGCCGATGTACGCGTTCAATGACTCCTCGTCATCCACGGTGTAGCCGACCAGGCTCAACTCGGCGAGACGGTCGATGGATGCCTCATCGAGTCGCTCGCAGGCGAGCTGGGCTGCGGCAACTTCGAGCGCGACGCGAATCTGGAACAGGTTCTCGACATCTTCGCGCGTGACGGGCGTCACGGTATAGCCAAGGCGGGGCGTCACCTCGAGCAGACCTTCCAACACCAGTCGACGCATCGCTTCGCGAACGGGAGTCTTCCCGATCTCCAATCGATCGACGATGGAGTTCTCGGTGATTGCGGTTCCTGGCGGGAGTTCTCCGGTCAGGATCATGTTCCGCAGTTTGATGTATGCGGCTTCAGCTAACGGCATCGGCGCCCAAAATGAAACATTGATGTGTGTGATGTGAACGAAATTTCACACCTCACAGCGAACGAGTGACATTCCACGGAGAAGTTACTGTTTCCTCAGGGAAAACGCTGTGACGAGCCATTGGTTTCGCCTCCGTGGACCGCTGGCAATTCGACTGTCACTGTGATATATCAGCGTGCAGGATTTCCTTGCGGCGCAAGGATAAATGCCTTCTCACTTTTCTGACATGACACGGAACATTCGAGCAGCTCGCGGGTCGCAGCGCACCGCAAAAGGCTGGATTCAGGAAGCCGCAAAGCGGATGCTGATGAACAACCTTGATGCTGAGGTCGCCGAGCGTCCTGATGACCTCGTTGTGTACGGTGGTCGCGGCAAGGCGGCCCGCGACTGGAAAAGTTACGACACCATCGTGGCCACACTCGAGCGGCTCGGCAACGACGAAACGTTGCTCGTGCAATCCGGCAAGCCGGTTGCCGTCCTCGAGACGCATCCAATGGCACCGCGAGTGCTCATCGCCAACTCGAACCTCGTCCCGCGATGGGCGACGTGGGAAGAATTCGATCGCCTCGACAAGCTCGGCCTGATGATGTATGGCCAGATGACCGCTGGCAGTTGGATCTACATCGGCACACAAGGCATCCTGCAGGGCACCTACGAGACATTCGCAGGCGCCGCTGATCAGCACTTCGGCGGTACGCTCGCCGGAACCATCACCGTCACGGCAGGTCTTGGCGGCATGGGTGGTGCGCAGCCCTTGGCGGTGTCACTCGCGGGCGGTGTCAGCATCTGCATCGAGATCGATGCGACACGCATGCAACGTCGCCTCGAGACGCGGTATCTCGACACGGTCGCGGCGTCACTCGACGACGCGATTCGAATGGCGGAAAAGGCGAAGCACGAGCGGCGCGCCTTGTCGATCGGTGTGCTGGGCAATGCGGCAGCCATGCTGCCGGCGATGGTCGCGCAGGGATTCACGCCCGATCTCGTCACGGACCAGACTTCGTCTCACGATCCGCTGATCGGCTACCTGCCGATCCTTTCCGCCGACGAGGATGCGGAGACGCTCCGCCGTGTGGCGCCTGATGCGTATCTCGCGCGCGTACGCGATGCCATGGTCGCGCACGTCGAGGCGATCGTCACCATGCAGAAGCGTGGCGCAGTGGCGTTCGATTACGGCAACAACCTGCGCACGCAAGCTCAGTTGGCGGGATATGCCGATGCCTTCAGCTATCCGGGCTTTGTGCCGGCATTCATTCGCGAGAGTTTCTGCGAAGGGCGTGGTCCGTTTCGCTGGGTCGCGTTGAGTGGCGACCCCGCCGATATCGCGGCCACCGATGCGGCGATGAAGGAACTGTTCCCGGAGGACGCACGACTCCAGCAGTGGCTCGGATGGGCAGGGGAGCGCATCGCGTTCCAGGGGTTGCCGGCGCGCATCTGCTGGCTCGGGTACCGTCAACGTGACAAGGCAGGCCGACTCTTCAATGCGATGGTGCGTGACGGCCGCGTGTCAGCGCCGATCGTGATCGGTCGCGATCATCTCGACGCCGGATCGGTGGCCAGTCCCTATCGCGAGACCGAAGCGATGCTCGACGGCAGTGACGCAGTCAGTGACTGGCCGCTGCTGAATTTTGCCACAGGCATTGCGAGTGGCGCGGCTTGGATGAGTTTTCATCACGGTGGTGGCGTCGGCATGGGGTACAGTCAGCACTCCGGTCTCGTCGCCGTGGCGGACGGCAGCGCCGAGGCGGATGAGCGCCTGCGTCGTTGCCTCACGAATGACCCGGCGATGGGTGTGATTCGTCACGCAGATGCTGGGTATCCGACGGCACTGCGTGTGGTGCGTGAACGCGGCGTCGACATGCCGTCGCTACAAACTCCCTGATGCTCAGCTTCGCTGGAAACTCGACCTTCGCTCGTGCACCGCTCGCAACGCTGGATTCCGATTGGCAGGTCGACAGCGCGGTGCTCGGTGTGCCGTTCGACATCGCCGTCAGCCCGCCGCCTGGCGCGCGATCTGCCCCGCGCGCGATTCGTGATGCGTCGCTGCGTTATGCCGTGCCGGCGGAGGGGCTCTGGAACTGGCACACCAACGAGACGATCCTGGCCGGCCGAACGCTGCGCGATGTCGGCGATGTCGAGTTGCCCAGCTTCGAACCTGAGGTCGCGCACGAGCGCATCGAGGCGGCCGCACGAGCCGTGCGCAAGCGATGTCGCCTTCCGCTCTTTCTCGGTGGCGATCACTCGGTCTCCTATCCGCTGCTGCGCGCCTTTGACGATGTCGATGACCTGCATGTCGTCCAGCTCGATGCACATCTCGACTATTCCGATGTGCGCGACGGCACCAAATGGTCCAATTCGAGTGCGTTTCGTCGTGCCGTCGAGGCGATGCCGAACCTGACGCACATCACCACCATCGGGCTGCGTGGGGTGCGCAGCGATCGTGAGGCGCTCAGTGCGGCCAAGGCGCGCGGGCACACCATGCTCCATGCCGATCGCGTCACCCGTGAGGGAAACCTGCCGCCGGACTCGATTCCGGTTGGGAAGTCGGTCTACCTCTCGATCGATGTCGATGTGTTCGATCCCGAGGTGCTCAGCGGCACCTCGAGCCCGGAAGTCGATGGGCTCAGCTATCGAAAGGTGGCGAGCATCATCAAGGCAGTCGCCAGCGCCAACACGATCGTCGGTGTGGACTGCGTGGAGTTGACTCCGTCGGTGGATTCCAGTGGTGTGAGTGCGGCCGTCGTCGCGCGGCTGCTGGTCGAGACACTGGGCCTGGTGCTGCAGTGATCGCCGACCAGCTGCTGACCAACATCGCGCAGCTGGTCACGCCTGCGGGGACAGGTCAGGTGCGTGGTCACGCGATGCGCACGCTGGATATCGTGAGGGATGCGGTCGTGGCGATCACTGCGGGGCGAGTGGTCTGGTGCGGCGCACGGCGCGACTGGCACGGAACGGCTGGCACCGAAATCGACGCCGGTGGCTCCGCAGTGCTCCCCGGTCTTGTCGATCCGCATACGCATATCGTCTGGGGCGGCGATCGTCTCGCTGATTTCGACGCGCGTGCCAGTGGCGTGGCGTATGAAACGATTCTCGCGTCCGGCGGCGGCATTCGACACACCGTCGCCTGCACGCACGCCAGCACGGCCGATGAACTGCTCGACGCGGCACTCGCGCGCGTCCGACGGATGATGCGCGCTGGTGCGACGACGATCGAGATCAAGAGTGGCTACGGGCTCGCGTGGCCCGACGAACGCCGGCAGCTCGATACTATCCGGGCGATGTCGGCGCTCGTTCCAGCACAGCTGTCGCCGACGATGCTGTTCCACTTGCCGCCGCGCGAGGCGAGCGAACGTGCGGAATTCGTCGCCGCCGCTGTGCGTGAATGGATCCCGGCACTTGCGGCTGACGATCTCGCCTCGGCGGTTGACGTCTTCATCGAACGAGAAGCCTTCACCGTCGAGGAAGCGGACCTCCTGCTGCGGGCCGCACGACACGCGGGCCTCGGCTGCAAGGCACATGTCGACCAGTTCGCAGCCATCGGCGGCACGGAGCTCGCCATCAGTCATGGTGCGTTGAGTGTCGATCACCTCGAGGCCAGCGGCCCGGCCCAGGTCGCGGCGCTCGCAGCCAGCGGCACGGTCGGCGTAATCCTGCCGGGCGTGACCCTGCATCTCGGGCTGCCGGCGGCACCGGGTCGCGCATTGATCGACGCCGGCGCTGCGGTTGCTGTCGGCACGGATTGCAATCCCGGCTCGTCACCGCTGTTTTCGATGAGCCTCGCGCTGGCGCTTGCGGTGCGGCTGAATGCGCTGACGCCCGCCGAGGCGCTCTGCGCGTCGACAGCCAACGCGGCGGCCGCGTTGGGCAAGTCGGATGTCGGGCGCATCGCACCCGGCATGTGTGCCGACTTCCTCGTGCTTCGTAGCGCCGATTGGCGCGACCTTCCTTACACGCTGGGTGACGACGCGATCGCACGTGTCTTCATCGCCGGCTCCGAACTCGCCTGATGCCGATTCCAGATACCGTCTTCGTCGGTGCGCCACTGACGATCGAAAGCGTCGTCAGCGTGGCGCGCCATGCAGCCCGGGTGCGCGTCGCCGATGAAGCCTGCGACCGCATCATCGCCAGTCGATCGTATGTCGATGCACTGGTGGCCGCCGACCGCACCGTCTACGGCATCACCACGGGCTTCGGGCGCCTCGCCAGCGTGCGCATCGCCGCTGGCGATGTGCAGCAGTTGCAGCGGAACCTGTTGGTCTCGCACGCCATGGGCGTCGGTGTGCCATTCTCGACCGAAGTCGTGCGCGCGATGTTGTTGCTGCGCGCACAGTCACTCTCGTACGGGTTCAGCGGCATCAGGCTGAGCGTCATCGAGCTGCTGGTCGAGTGTCTCAACCGCGGTGTGCATCCGGTCATTCCCAGTCAGGGATCGGTCGGGGCCAGCGGTGACCTCGCGCCACTCGCGCACATGGCACTGCCGTTGATCGGCGAAGGGAAGGCGGAGTTCAACGGCGTCGTGATGTCTGGGCGTGAGGCGTTGGCGGCGGCGGGACTCTCACCGGTCGTGCTCGAGGCGAAGGAAGGGTTGGCGCTGATCAATGGCACGCAGGCGATGACTGCGATCGGTGCGCTCGTCGTGCACGATGCAGAACGGCTGGCCACCTTGGCGGACATCGCCGGCGCGATGTCTCTGGAGGCGCTCAAAGGCACCGCCACCGCATTCGATGCGCGTGTCACCGCCGTCCGCGCTCATCCCGGCGCGGGTGCCGTGGCAGGGAACCTGCGCCGCCTCGCCCATGACAGCCCGATTCACGCATCGCATCTCAACTGCGAAAAGTTGCAGGACGCCTACAGCCTGCGCTGCATGCCCCAGGTCCATGGCGCGAGCCGTGATTCACTGACGCACGTGAAGGACGTCGTGACGCGTGAGTGCAATGCCGTGACCGACAACCCACTGGTCTTCGCCGACACGGACGATGTGATCTCGGCCGGGAATTTCCATGGGCAGCCGGTGGCCTTGGTGATGGACTACGCCAAGATCGCGATCGCTGAACTGGCGAACATCAGTGAGCGCCGTGTCGAACACATGCTCGATCCCGCCGTCAGCGGGCTGCCCGCCTTTCTGTCACGGCAGGGCGGATTGAATTCCGGGCTGATGATCAGCCAGTACACCGCCGCCAGCCTGGTGAGCGAGAACAAGGTGTTGGCCCACCCGGCCAGTGTCGACAGCATTCCCACCAGTGCCAACCAGGAAGATCACGTCAGCATGGGCACGACCAGCGCCCGGCAGTGCGCGATGATTCTGGAGAACGCCACCTGGGTGATCGCGATCGAATTGCTCAACGCCGCGCAGGCGCTCGACTTTCACCAGCCGCTGCGGCCTGGGCCTGGCGTCGGTGCGGCCCGCAATGCGTTGCGCGAAGTGGTCCCACCGCTCGAAAGTGATCGCATGTTGACCCCTGATCTCGAGGCGGTGCGTGCCCTGATGCTGAGCGGTGGCCTGCGTGCCGCGGTGGAGCAGGTGATTGGAGCTCTCGCGTGAAAGTTCGGATGCTCGCGGTCGCCGTGCTCACTTGGTGGCTCCCGCACACTCTCGTGGCGCAGACGTCACCGGCGCAGGATCCACTGCTCAACCGACTGGTGCCGACGTTCGCGTGGACTGCCATGCACGACAGCACGGCGATCATCTCGCCGCTGTCGCTTCAGGGCTCTGTGGTGCTCATCGACCTCTGGGGCACGTGGTGCGCCCCCTGCCGTCGCGAGATGCCCTTCCTGCATGATGCATACGCCCGGTTCCACGCCAAGGGTCTTGAAATCGTCAGCGTGGCATTCGATGTGTCGCCGGGGAAGGTCGACGCCTATCGGCGCGACCATTTCCCCATGCCGTGGCTCCATGTGTATGCCACGTCGGCGATCGAAGCAGAAGCCACTCGCCTCTTTCGCGTCGACAACTTTCCACGCACCGTCCTCATCGGTCGCGACGGCATCGTGCTGCGCGTCGATGACGGCCTCCGCGGTCCTGCGCTGGCGGCCACACTGGACTCGATCTTCGCGGGCCGCTAGCGCACCTGTGCCGTCACCGGCGATTCATGCTGAAGCTCGAGCCCTGCGGTGACACCTCGATCTCGTACCGGGCGTGATCGCGACGGAGCGTGCTGGGCGCCTCTTCCATGATACGCTTCAGGAATTCTGGCACGATCGTCATCTGCAACGACGAGAGCACACCCTTCGCCTTCGCACCGGTTTCGTACGTCACATCCCACGCCAGCGAATCAGCAGCCTGCACACGCTTGAGCGCTTCGGTGCCGTCGTACGCATCCGGTAGCGCCGCCAGGTACACGACCAGAGGACGATAGATCGTGTCCAGTGTCGCGCGATATCGCGCCTCGTGCATCGATAGTGAATCGACCTGCACCGGCGACAACAGCAAGGTGTCGGAGAGCGCTTGCACCGCCGTGAAGAGGCTGGGCATGCTCCGCTGGTAGCGCGCCATCAACGAATCGACCGACAACTTCGGGCGGCGATCACCCTTCCGACCGGGCTTCAACTGCCGCTGCAGCTCCTGCACTTCCTCGCGCACGCTGAGGTCCATGCGAACGTCGAGCGTGATGCCGTACGGGTCGAGCGGCCGCGTCACACGTGACGGCCGCGTCTCCCCGAATCGTGGGTTCACGTCGTAGGCGAATGAGCTGGCGCTGGCATCGAACCGTCGTGGAACCAGCAGGACTGGATTCGGTGTCGACGCCGAGCCCCAGCCACGCAAGCCATCGCTACCGTGGAGCGCCTGATCCAGCGCCCCCAGCGGATTCGCGAACTGCAGCGCGATGCGCGCGCGCTCCGGCAGCCCCAGCAGTCGCGCCGGAACGTCGAGGCGCAAGGACATCGACTGGGACCAGGGTCCCTCGCAGCTGTTGCGCGCCGTGATCTGGCCGCGTTGCGAGGTCAGGCACTTGGCCACGGCTGACGGCGCGTTCGCAATCAACGCCTCCAACTCCGGTGTCGAGGCGACAGGCACGAAGGCGCGATCGTTGACTCGCCCGTCGCCATTGATGTCGCCTCCCACCAGCGGGGTGAAGGGCAGACCGCTCTGCAACGACAGGAAAAACGACAGCCCAATGCCACCCGGCAGTGAACGAGAGACCTGCGTGATCACCTGGTGCCGGATGTCGTACGGGCTACGCGCCCACTCGATCGTGCGGGGATCGCCCGCCGTGCCGCCGTCGAATCCGCGCGCCGCAGAACGCGCCGACGCCCACGTGTAGTTCACATTCGCGTAGAAGTCGCCGTTGCTCAGGTCCGACAGGTCTGGCGTCAGCGACAGCGTCACATTGCGTGCACGCCCGCGCAGGTCACCAACTCGTTCCACCACCGAGCCGAAGGTGTCTGCGATCCGCGCGGCTGCGGATTGCACTCCGCCACTTGCCGCATCGATGCTGGACACCGGTACATACACTGCGCGCCCCCCTTCACTCGCCAATG
This sequence comes from uncultured Gemmatimonadaceae bacterium, assembly GCA_963740355.1. Lineage (GTDB taxonomy): Bacteria > Gemmatimonadota > Gemmatimonadetes > Gemmatimonadales > Gemmatimonadaceae > JACMLX01. Next base: position 6,252 of record CAVUDW010000003.1, on the reverse strand, counting down.
CGAAGGCCGGTGTGCTGCGCAGGTTTCGGTCGATGATGCTGGACTGGTGCAAATTCAGCGCGTACGTCGCGTCAATGCGATAGTCGAGCTTCGACAGTCGCGAGGTCCAGCCAGCGCTCGCGCGCCAGTTGCGCGGTGGCTGGTAGCCCGGGCCGAGAACCGACACCGACGGTGTCGCATCAGCGAGGGCCGGTGACCCTGGCTGGCACGAGGTCGGAATCGTGGCACTCGACGTGATGCCGAACACAGTTGGCGGCGCACTCGCACCAATACAGCTCAATCGGCGAAATGCGTCTGGCAGCCCGGTGGCGCCATCGGCTGCGGCGAGAGCGTCCGCGCGATACAGGCCACGGAACTCACCAAAGCCAGCGCGAATCATCCCGACGGGCAGCGAGGAGCGCGTCGCGAGGTCGCTGGATCGCGTCATCGTACCACCGGCGGCGTCCTTCACCAGGTACCAGGTCAGGCCGACACGCGGACTGATCGCGATCGCGCCTGGCGCGTCATCCGTGCGCAGGTTCAGTGCCGACTCGAGCGATGCGTTCCGCGCCGGCGCACCGATGAACTTGTTGGCCTCGACTCGTGCGCCCCACAACAGCTGGAACACACGTGACGGCGCCCATCGGTGGGCAAAGGCTGCGGCGCCATTCCAGGTCGCGCCATCACGCGCTGGCTGCGCCAGTGTGCGCGTGAAAGCGGCTGGCTTCCGCGCCGCCACATCCGAGAGTGTATTGAACGTGTACGTCCCGTTCGCATCAGTCACGGTTTCGTCGTGCAGTCGATCGATGCGTGTCCACAGGTGCGCCTTGAACAGGTGCGCACGCCCGCCGCGCAGCCAGCTCAGGTCGTCCGCGATTTCCCATGTCACATTCGACCGTGAGCCAGTGGCGCCGTTGTATCCACCGAAGGCGAACGTTGGCACCGTGACGGATGGATCGAGCGGACTGTTGACCAGGTCTGGCACGCGGACGGCGCCGGCTGCCGAGGAGCGGTTGGCCGCGAATCGATCGACGGCCTGCAACGACAGCGACGTGCGGAAGTCGTTCAGTACTGGTCGCACCTTGCCAAGGATCGCCGCCGAACCGAATTGCACCGCAGTCGTCACCGATCGCTCCGACGCGCCGGCATCGGGCAGCGATGACGGTGTGATGTCGCTGCCCGTCGTGCGCCGCGCGTCGATCACGCCGGTGAGCTTGATCGCATGAGTGCCGCGCGGTGTGCGATCGAGTTGGCCGACGAAGTTGAACTGGTCGACCACGCTCCGTGGCGTGCCACCGAACGACGAGAGGCCGAGGCTGTCGAGGCTCGCTCGCGTCCGGGTGACATCCGCCGCATCCAGCCCATTCAGCGCCAGCACCGAGGCCGGCGAATTCAGCAGCGACGCCTGGCCTGCGGAACGCCGCGACGCCTGAAGCGCCGTGGCGTAGAACACGCGATCGTCGATGATCTGGCCGGTCTGGCCGAGCGACGCCTGAAACGTTGCCGGCCGCAAGCCATAGGCGCTGGCCAGCGCATCATTGGCACGGAGCGCTGGTGCGTCGAGGGTGAATGACGCCTGCCGACGCGTGTCCTCGCGGCCTGGGTCGAGTTCCTGCGAGACGAGCGCGCCGCTGAAGCCGCCAACCGCAGGATCATAGTTCGAGAGCGAGGCCCGCGTACGCGTGCGAATCTCGCGCGGCAGCGAGGCGCCCGAGGCAAGACCATTCAGCGTCACCAACGATTGGTCCCCACCTGCTCCTAAAGCGGAGATACCGCCCGGACCGACGTTCAAGCCGGGGATCGTCGCAGCGGTCGCCAGCGGATTGCCGGCGGCTGTGGGACTGACGGCACCGTACACCCCTTCGGCGATCCGCTCGTTGCTGCCGGTGGTCGGGATGGCGGCAGTGCGGCTCTGGCGCTCGGGACGCGGTGCCTGTGCCTGCACGCGCACCGCTGCCAGCTGCGCCACGGCGCCACCCTTGAGGACCGCATCGACGACGAAGCGCTGCTCCGCCGCGGTTCGTGTCACCCGCTTGCGAAAGGACTCGGACCCCGGCGACGAGATGAACACCAGATAGTCGCCCGTACCGGGCGAGAAGATGACGCGCCAGCGCCCGTCGGCATCGCTGGTGTCCTGCTGGACGAGGCGGTCGGGGCCGCGCGTGACGTAAATCAGGGCGCCGGAAATTGGTCCGCTGGTCGCCGAGGAGGTCACCCGGCCGGTCACGGTGTCAGGGCGCGCGGCATCCTGTGCGGCGGCGCGTGACGCGAGCGCCGCACACGACAGAGCGGCGACGATCCAGGAGGCGCGCAGTGGTCGACGAACAATCGGCATCGTGCAGGTATTAGGGAGAATTCCGCCAGCGAAAGGGCACGGCAGAGCCTGCGCGACCTACGTGCGACGCGCGAGCGCTGTTTCGTACCGCTATTGACCCCAAAAGCCGCGCCTTCGTTGCCCGAGCCGACGGTCGCCGCTGGCCCGCCCGTGCTGTGCTACTTCTCCAACGCGGCCGTGCGTTCGGCCCACGACGTCATGGCGTCGTCCAGCAATCGCTGCGCGGCCGAGAGCTCCTTTTCCAGGCGTCCGGCCTCGCGCGCCTTTTCCGGCGTCCCGTCATACAGGTCGCCATCCTCGAGTGCTCGCTGCACCTGCGCCACGCGCTCCTCCAATCGCAGCACTTCGCGCTCGGCATCATCGGCAGCCTTTTTCGCAGCCTTGCGTGCACTCGCCTCACGATCGTCGCTGCCTTTGTGCTTCTGCGCTGCCGCCTTTTCCTGCGCGCGGCGACCCTGTGCAGCCGCAGCGGAGTCGGACGCCAGTTTCGCGCGACGCTCCGCTTCTGCCACCTCCCACTCCACGAACGGACCGTCGAAGTCGCGCAAGCGCGTGCCGTCGAACGCCCACACCCGCGTCGACAACTCGCGCAGGAAGGCGCGGTCGTGGCTCACCAGGATCACGGTGCCCTCGTACGACTCGATCGCGTCCTCGAGAGCCTCGATGCTCTCCACGTCGAGATGGTTCGTCGGCTCGTCGAGGACCAGCAGGTTCGCCTTCTGCAGCATGATCAACGCCAGCGCGACACGTGCACGCTCGCCACCGCTCAACGTGCTGATGATACGCATCACGCTGTCGCCGCTGAACCCAAACGCGCCAAGGTGATTCTGGATGTTGCCGCGACTCCACAGCGGGCGGACGTCCTGGATCGCATCATAGATCGACTTCTCGAGCGGAAGCTGGCCGAGGTCCTGCCGATACCAGGCGGCATTCACCGAGCCGCCGACGGTCGCGACACCCGCCGCCGCTTCGCGTGCGCCAAGGATCGTGGCAATCAGTGTCGATTTGCCGGCACCGTTCGGCCCGACGAGGGCGATCACATCCGTGCGCATCGCGGTCAGCGTCACATCCTCGAGCAGGACGCGATCACCGACCGCAACCCGCAGCTTGTCCGTGTGCAGCACGCGGTCGCCTCCGCGATCGCCGACCTCGAGACGGAGCGTCATCGCATCCGATTCGCCAGGCGGCGGCGACAGGCGGGGCAGGCGACTGAGCTTCGATCGCCGGCCCTTGGCCTGCGAGCTGTTCTGGCCTGCCAGGTGGCGACGGATGTAGTCCTCTTCCTTCGCGATGAACTTCTGCTGCTTATCCAGCTGCCGCTGGAACGTGAGCATGCGCTCCTCGCGCTGGCTGACGAACGCCGAGTAGCCGCCGGTGTACGCGTGCGTCGTCCCACCCGTCACATGCAGCACGTGATCGACGGTTTCATCGAGGAAGGCGCGGTCATGGGAGATCACGATCACCGTCTCGCCCAACTCGCCGAGGTAGGTCTGCAGCCAGCGAGTCGTCTCGAGATCGAGATGGTTCGTCGGTTCGTCGAGGAGTAGCAACTCCGCCGGCGCTGCCAGCTGTCCCGCGAGTCCGACGCGACCGCGCTCACCACCGCTCAGTCCTGACAGCGCCTGTGTCCGGGCTTCGACCGCATCGAAGCCGAGGCCCTGCAACACCTTGTCCACGCGTGCGGGGAAGTCGTAGCCCCCTTCGTGCATGAAGGTCTCCTGCAGCCGCCCATACCGGTCCATCAGCGCTTCGTCGCCGTCGCCCAGCTTCTCGGCCAGGACACTCATCTCCTTCTCGATCGCAATCAGCGGGGCGTACGCCACCGCCGCAGCTTCCCACACGGTCACGGCATCGCCGAAGTTCCGGTGCTGGTCGAGCAGCGAGACTTTCAGTGCCGGCTGCCGTGCGATGGAGCCTTTGCTCGGCTGCAGCCGGCCGGTGATCAACTGGAAGAGTGTCGACTTGCCGGCGCCGTTGCGGCCGATGATGCCCCAGCGTTCACCGCGGGCGACCGTGAACGAGACATCCTTGAGTAGCGTCGTGGCCCCGAAACTGACTCCGACTTCACCGAGCGAGATAAGCGTCATGCCGTGAAATCTCGCACCGGTCGGAAGGGCGCCGAGCTGGGCTATTCCGCGCGATGCGCAGGAGCGCCTTCTCGTGGTGCTTCAAGAACGCCGACCGCGCGAAAGAACCCCGTGCGCTCAGGAACGCGGTGCCACGACTTCAGGAAGTCCGTCCGCATCACCCCGAGACGTACTGCGCGAACAGCCGCGCCAGCGTCCGCTCGGGATCCCCCTCGCACAGCCCCTCGTGCACCGCCGACGACTGCAGCACATCCGAGCGCGGAGCGGTCAGCCAGTGAAACCGCTCGGACGTCGGCGCCAGCGCGATCGGGCCTGCCTGTGGGTCACCACTGGCCACGCGCTCCATGGTGCGGAGGTACCGCGCCAGCATGCCCACATCCACGCTCGGTACCCGGTCACGAAGCGTGCTCTCGTTGGTCAACGCCAGAAGGCCCAGAAATCCGGCCTGCCGCGCATGCAGCAGGACGCCGACGGGAATGAACGCACCGAGGTGCACGTGCGGTACTGCACGCAGCACGGCGAAGTCGTACGCAGTCTGTGGTTCGGTCATCGGCGCGCCGAGTACGGCTGCGATGGTGACGCTCGCAAGGTGTCGCGTGCCTCGACGGCCGCCGCCACGAAGCCAGCCGAGGCCTTTCGTCGCGACACCAGGTACGACACGTAGCGCGCGCGCGCCATGTCGGCATCGGCCGAATCGTCACCGCTGATGGGGTCCATCAGCAGCTCCTCGGGGATCGACGCCACGATCGACCGCAACACGTCATCGGAGAGTGCTGACACCGCGGCGCGATCCGCCGCCTCCAGATCGCCGCTGCGCAGCAACAGCACATGCTGGCGAATGAGTGGGAACGGCGTGGTGATGCGCGCTTCGTTCACACTTGGCCAGTCGTAGTGCATGTAGAGCGCTGCACCGTGATCGATCAGCCACGGCTTGCGTTGCCAGATCATCAGGTTCGGATTGCGCGCAGTCCGATCCGGGTTGGTGATGTATGCATCGAGCCAGACGAGCGACGCGGCGAACGGACCGTCGATCATCTCGTGCGCGGCGACCGGATCGAAATTGAATGCGCCGTCGAGATACCGCATGCCGATGTTGATCCCGCGACTGGCCTTCAGCAGCTCCTGGATCTCGGGATCAGGTTCACTCTGCCCGAACCGATCCGGCAAGTCGATGATCGCCAGCTCCGGCACCGGCAGGCCCATCGCCGTCGCGACGCCATGCGCGATGATCTCCGCCACCAGCACCTTCGCCCCTTGTCCGGCTCCGCGAAACTTCGCCACGAACAGTCCGCCGTTGTCGGTGTCGACGACGGCGGGCAGCGACCCTCCTTCGCGGAGCGGCTGGACGTAGCGTGTGGCCTGCAGGCGGGGCAGCGATGTCGGCATGCGAGCAATCTAAACCAGCCGCACTCGACCGCAGGGTCGGGAATGCGGCGCACGCTCGCATTCCCGATGGCATCGCAGCGCGTGACCGCGCTCGTTACGGCGCCTCGACCGCCAGGCCGATCGTGCGGAGCGCCATCTGTACCGCACCGCGCGTGGCGTCCACCGACTGGTGGCGTACGACCGAGCCCGGCACCAACGTCTTCAAGCGATGCTCGAGTCGCTTGCGCATCGGGCGCCCCTTGCCCAGCAGCCCGCCGTGGAGAGCCACAGGGATCGCCGCGCGTTCATCCACGAACAACGATCGAGCCAACGCGCGCACGTGCAGTGCAAGTTCTTCCACCGCCATCGTGACCACGGTGTTCGCGCGCAGGTCGCCCACTTCGGCTGCCGACAACACTGCCGGTGCCAGGGTGGCCATGTCTGCCGGCGTCGCCGATGCGGCCCAGGTGATGATCGACGACACAT
>CAVUDW010000002.1:0-2553536 GCA_963740355.1 uncultured Gemmatimonadaceae bacterium | reverse complement strand
AAGAAACGAAGGCGACGATCCGCTGCATTCCTGACCCCGAATTCCGTTCACCGAATCCCCCCACCAAGTGCATGGTGACCGGCGAGCCAGCGAAATATGAGGTGATATGGGCGAAGGCGTACTGACCACTGGGTTCTGGCGGCGTGACGATGAGCTGGTGTGCGACGACGTGTCGCTCACCGCGATCGCTGCCGCCGTCGGGACGCCAACGTACGTCTACTCGGCGGCGGCAGTTCGAAGCGCCTACGCGCGCCTGGCGGCGGCGCTGGTTGGGCTGCCGGTGCACATCCACTACGAATGAGGTGAATTCGAACCTCGCGCTGCTGACCGTGGTGCGCGAGTGCGGCGCCGGTGTCGATGTCGTTCTGGCGGGCGAACTGCACCGCGCCCGACTGGCCGGCTTCAGCGGCGACATCGTCTTCGCGGGCGTCGGCAAGACGCGGCTCGATCTCGAGAATGCGCTCGATGTGGGTGTGCGGTGTGTGAACGTCGAAAGTGAGGCCGAGCTCGAGGTGCTGTCCGAGGTGGCGACCGCGCGCGGTGTCGTGGCGCCGGTGTCGCTTCGCATCAATCCCGGCGTCGTCAACGTCACGGCGGGCCACGCCTACATCGCGACCGGCGAGGAAGGAACCAAGTTCGGCATTCCGATCGTGCGCGGCATCGACGCCGCCAAGCGCGCCGCGATGCTGCCAGGCATCGAACCGTCGGCCTCGACATGCACATCGGCTCACAGATCGCCGAGGTGGCTGCGTTCGCTGACGCGCAGCAGCGCTTGCGCGCATTGCTTGACGCGGTGCGCGGCGAAGGCATCACGACCCTCCGCATGATCGACGTTGGCGGTGGATTCCCGGTCGCAGTACTTCGATGGTGAGCCGGTGGCTGATTTGGTTGCATTCGCCCGGTGCTCCGCGAGACGTTCGGGGACGCTGGCGTCGAGCTGATCGTGGAGCCCGGGCGTTTCCTCGTTGCCGAGGCCGGCGTGCTGCTGACCGAGGTGCTCTACCGCAAGGAGAGTGGCTCGAAGCATTTCATGATCGTGGACGCTGGCATGAACGACCTGTTGCGCCCGTCGCACTACGAGGCGCATCACGAGATCGAAACCGTGCTGCCGACGACGGCCACGTCACAAACGGTGGACGTCGTTGGGCCCGTCTGCGAGAGTGGCGACTTTCTCGCGCTCGATCGACCGATGCCGGACGTGTCGTCCGGCGTGCTGCTCGCGGTGCGCAACGCTGGCGCCTATGGCTAATGCGACGAGTTCGAACTACAACTCCCGGTCACGCCCCGCCGAGGTGCTGGTGGATGGCGATCGATGGGGCGTCGCCACCGTGCGAGAGTCGTACGATGACCTGGTGCGCAACGAGCACCTTACCCCGCACTGGAGGTCTGCCTGATGCGCATTCGGACTGATGGCAGACACACACGCTCATCGCATCGATGCCGTTGCCGAGCTGGCGGAAGCGGGATCGGCCGGCAGGCCTGTTGGGTGACGTGATCCACGCTGGTGACTACTGCTCACCGTTCAGTCTCAAGCCGATTCAGGACTTGCAGTTGGCGCTCAACGGCGTGTTCGTGGTCGAACCACGGTGACCATGAGGCGCTGCGCGCCATGGCGATGACCGGGCTGGGCTCGGAGCTGTTCGAGTCGCCCCACAGCTTCGACCTGATGGAAAAGCATTCTCGTCGTGCACGACCGAACGAGGCAGGGCCCCGTTCGCTCGAGTCGCATGACATCGTGGTGCATGGGTTCACGCATCGCGAGGAAATGAAGACGCGCGGCAAGACGCTGATCGTCAATCCGGAGAGGCGTGCGGGTGGCTGCACGGATCGCCGACAGCTGCCATTCTCGATCTCGACACGCGACAGGTCGAGATCATCAAGTTGACCGATGCCAACTGGAGCAACCGGTGAGCAGTCGTATCCTGATCATTGACTGCGGATCGCAGTTCACGCAGTTCTTTCATCGCGCGCCGCGTGCGCGAGGCGCGCGTCTTTTCCGAGATCCATCCCGCGACGCGCTCGTTGCAATGGATCAAGGACTGGAACCCGACCGGCATCATCCTCAGCGGCGGTCCCAGCTCGGTGAGTGACGTCGGCGCGCCGACGATCGATCCCGCATTGCTGGACGCGGCCCCGGTGCTGGGCGTTCGCTACGGCATGCAGTTGATCGCGCACCTGCAGGGCGGCAGCGTGATCGGCGGCGGGGACGACGCGAGTATGGCCGCGCCGATGTCGAAGTGATGGAATCAGCCGGCATGTTCGCTGGCTTCGATGTCGGTGACAAGTCGCAGGTCTGGATGAGTCACGGCGATCATGTCGAAACGGTGCCGCCAGGATATGTGCAGACTGCGCGCAGCGGCTCCACGGTCGCAGGATTCCGGCACCAGACCAAGCCGATTCACGCCGTGCAATTCCACGCCGAGGTGATGCACAGCGTCCGCGGCGCTGAGATGCTGCAGAACTTCCTCTTCGAGGTGTGTCACTGCACCTCACTGGACGCCCGGCCATTTCATCGACCAAAAGGATCAACCAGCATTCGTGAGCGTGTCGGTGACGCGCAGGTGATCTGCGGCCTGAGCGGCGGCGTGGACTGCGCCGTGGTGGCGGCCCTCGTGGGGAGGGCGATCGGCGACCAGCTGAGCTGCATCTTCGTCGACACCGGCCTGCTGCGCATGCACGAACGGGAGCAGGTCGAGCGACCTTCCGCCGAGCTCAGCATCGAGCTGAGGGTGGTACGTGCGGAAAAGCAGTTCCTCGACGGTACCAAGGGACATGCCGACCCGCAGATCAAGCGGCGGATGATCGGTGCAACGCTTCATCGACGTGTTCGAGGAGGCGACCGCCGACGGCGGGCGAGCACGCGGCGAGTTCCTGGTGCAGGGCACGCTCTACCCCGACGTGATCGAGTGCGTCAGTGCGACGCGGCGGTCCGTCGGCGACCATCAAGACGCATCACAACGTGGGCGGGCTTCCTAGCCGACATGCGTTCGAGCTGATCGAGCCGCTGCGCGAACTGTTCAAGGACGAAGTGCGCGAGGTCGGGCGCGAACTCGGCCTGCCGGAAGATCTGGTCGGGCGGCATCCGTTCCCCGGCCCCGGGCTCGCCGATCCGCATCCTCGGCGCGAGGTCGACGCGGAGCGGCTCGACGATGCTGCGCGAGTCGCCCACGCGATCCTGACCTCGAGGGAACCCGCGTCGTGCGCGGCTCTATGCCGCGATACTGGCAGGTGTTCGCCGTCTCCTGCCCGTGCAGACGGTCGGCGTCATGGGCGACGGACGCACCTACGAGACACGTCATCGCACGTGCGGTGCAGTCAGCCAGCACCGACGCCATGACCGCCGACTGGTCGCGGTTCCGCCGGACGCTGCTCGGACGATCTCGAATCGCATCATCAACGAGGTGGACGGCGTCAACCGGGTGGTCTACGACATCCCTCGAAACCGCCCGCGACGATCGAGTGGGAGTAAGGGGAAGCACCCAGCGTTGAACGTCGGCAGGCGGTCTGCGGACCGCCTGCAACAGCACCTGGCGACGCTGCGCTACCGCTCCGCGATTGCGAGTCGAGTCACCGTTGGCGTTCGATCGAGGACGGTTTGCAGCCGGCGTGTGACGAGTCGGCTGCCGAGCAACGTGAGGTGGTGGTTGCCGTCCTGATACAGTAAACGCGAGCCTTGCTGTGCATGGCACAACACGTCATCACAGAAGATGGATTGTGCGTCGAAGACTTCCAGCGATGGATTGCGCGTCGCGATCGCCCGGACCAGCGCGCGATAGTCCGCGTTTCTTTCTTCGACGCGGACGCGTGGAATGGCGCACGGCGCTCGCAACTCACGCAAGCCGAGCGGGCGCCCGATGAGGCACTCCTCAGGCTGGAAGCCAAGCTCAGGAACGCCGATCACGAGCAGCACGCGCTTGCCGGCCCGGCTGAATGTCTGAACGCTGCGTTCCAGCCCGGACTCGTAGGCCCGCCGGAGGCTCGCCGAATCGCCGGTGATCGTTGCAATGCGACGGGAACCACGCGCCGCTGCGAGTCCACACCGAATCCCGTGCCGGTGATGTACGCCGGGCCTCGTGAGACGAGCAGCACGGTGCCGATCGAGGTGTCCGCGAGTATGGCGTTAGCGGCGAGGTTCGCCGCTCGCCTGCAAATCTCCGCCTCGCGATCCGCGATGGCTTCCTGCTGGAGAATTGGTGCACAGCCCTTGCGCCCAGTGAGGAACAACGGCGCCGTGGAATGCCACGCATCGATTCCGGCGAAGATGACCTCGGCATGGCTGTCGCCGAAGACAGCGATGCCCTTGCCAATGCCCGGCGTCCGCCAGCACCAGGTGGCGTTTCCCTTGTCAGCGAGGTGACAGCGCGACGCATGCGCGCCGTATGCGGTGATGGAGTCAGGTGACGCGTCACGCATCGCCGCGGCGACATCCGTGCCGGCGCCACCATAACGTGCGGGAAGACCGCGACCCTGAACCACGGCCATGGCGGTCGCAGCGACCGCCGCCAGCGCGAAACCGTACGGTCTCAGGTGACGCGCGGATATCGTCACCCGCGACTGAACCCGTGCGGCACGGTGTCGCGCTGGGCGCTCCACGAAGATCAGCGTCGCGTGCGCCAGTACGAACACGGGCACCATGAGCAGGACGGCAGCCCACTGCACAACATTCCCAGACCAGCTGTGCTCTGCAGCGAGGATGTGAAGAAATGCGAGCGGTGGCCAATGCCACAGGTACAACGAATAGCTTCGTTGACCAAGCCAGGTCTGCGACTGGCCCGAAAGGAGGTGACGGCTGACCAATGTGCGCGGCCCCGCCGCAATGACCAGAGCCGTTCCAAGTACCGGTGCTATTGCTGTCAGTCCAGGCCACGCATCGGCAGCCGTCGTGCGCCACGCTGCGTGCACGATGAGCCCAACACCGAGCACCGCCGCGATTCCACGCAGCAGGCGTTGGCGATCCAACACCTCAGTGTCAGACGTCGTCGAGATTGGCATCGCCAGTGCGACTAGCGCGCCCACTCCCAGCTCCCATGCGCGCGAGTGGAGCATGTAGAACGCCTGCGAAGGCTCAGCGTACGCGAGATCTTCGCTGACGAGCAGCGACAACGCCACGATCGCCAGGATCGCAAGCAGCCGCACTCGTCGAGCGAGCGGCAACACTGAGAGCAACAATGGCCAGATAAGGTAGAACTGCTCCTCGACACCTAGTGACCAGAGGTGGAGCAACGGCTTCACCGCAGCGCTGGTGTCGAAGTAGCCGACCTCACTCCACAGCAGCAGGTTGGAAGCCGAGAGGCTGCCTGCGACGAGATGACGGCCAAGGTTGACGTACTCAGGCCCGGTCATGATGCAGGCGCCAACAACCAGGGTGGCAGCCAGCACCGTGACGAGCGCCGGCACGATGCGTCGGCAGCGCTTCCACACGAACTCGACAAATCGGTACGAGCCATCTCGCATCGATCGATCGAGGATACCTGTCATCAGATAGCCGGAGATGACGAAGAACACGTCGACACCAATGAATCCCCCCGGCAACAGCTGCGGGGCGACATGGTGCACGATCACCAACAGGACCGCGATGGCGCGCAGGCCGTCGATGTCGTGTCGGTAGTCCGAAGAGACTGGTTCTCGCATGCCGCCAATGACTCCGGGCGGCCTCGGCAGGTCACGTCATCGCCGAGGGTTTTTCGGGCGCCGCCACGGCATGCTGCCGGTGGCGGCAGGCACCCTTCGATCAGTGAAGCGAGACCGGGGCTTAAAGGTCCTTTTCGGCGAGCAGCCGCATGAAGTCTTCTGGTGACTGCAGCGCTGTCAACTTTTCAGGCACGTCCGCTTCCTTCCCGAACTGCGCGATCTTGCCCAGTACCGGGAGGTACTGATTGGAGACCTCGAGCGGCGGCGCGACGATCAGGAACAGGAAGTGGACGGGCTTGTCGTCCATCGCCTTGAAGTCGACACCATCGGGCTTCCGGCCGAAAGCCACGCGGAGCTTGTTCACCACCAGCGACCGACAGTGCGGGATCGCGATGCCGCGGCCGATGCCCGTCGACCCGAGGTTCTCACGGCGCTTCAGCATCTTGAACAGCATGCCCTCGGACTTCTCGTCGAGCTTGAGGAGCCCGATCAGCTCCTTCAGAACGTCGTCCTTGGTCGTGCCCTTCAGGTCGAGCTGTACGGCATCCAGTGAGAAAAACTCGCGCAGTTCCATCGGGTTCCTTGATTCGGCCGTCATCGCCGAGCCGTGTCGAACGGGTGGCGGGGGAAGTGGTACCACCCCGGGGAACAGGCGAAGGTACCCGCCAGCCAGAGGGGTGTCAAACGACGAAACTGCACGGAATTGCCCTTTCCGGGTATCTTCCATCGATGGAATTTCCGTATCCCGTCGGGCACGCTGTGCCACTGATCCTCGCGCCGATGGCTGGCGTCTCTGAATCGCCGTTTCGGAGGCTCTGCCGGACGCACGGGGCCGACGTGGTCGTGACGGAATTCCTGTCGGCAGAGGGGATTCGCCGGGAGAATGAGGCGACGATCGCCAAGCTCCGGTTCTTGCCGGAGGAGCACCCGATCGGCGTCCAGATCTTCGGCGCCGATCCGGTCGCGATGGGCGAGGCAGCGGCGCTAGTGACCGACGTGTTCCGGCCGGATTTCGTCGACATCAACTTCGGGTGCCCGGTGAAGAAGGTCGTTCGGCGGAATGGTGGCTCCGGCTGCCTTCGCGACCTCGACCTGGTACAGACGGTCATCCGGGCCGTTGCCGCCAGCACGCACCTGCCAGTCACGGTAAAGATTCGCAGCGGCTGGAACGAGGAGATGCGTGATCCGGTCACGATTGCGCTCCGCTGTCAGGACGCTGGGGCGCGCGCGCTTGCGCTGCACCCTCGTACACGCACGCAGATGTACAGCGGGCACGCCCACTGGGACGAGATCGCGGCCGTCAAGGCTGCGCTGTCCATTCCGGTCATCGGCAACGGCGACATCAAGACCGCCGAGGACGCCCTTCGGATGCGCGTCGAGACGGGGTGCGACGCCGTGATGATTGCGCGTGGCTCGTTCGGTCAGCCATGGATCTTCGATCAGGCCAGGGCGCTGCTCGAGGGACGGACACCACCCCCGGCCCCTGGGGTCGAGGAGCGATTCGAGATCGCCATCCGTCATGCCCGTATGGCCGACGTCTACGAGGTGGACCGGCGCGGTGCGGCCATCGAGTTCCGGAAGCACCTGGGCTGGTATTGCAAAGGTTTGCCAGGCTCAGCCAAGCTGCGTGAGCGGCTTCATCAGGTCGATTCGTTGAGTCAGGTGGAAGACATCTTCGCCGACTACCTCCAGAATCGTCAGCGGTACCTCGAGTCGCACACCGCAGAATCGCCGGTGACGGCCGTCGCAACGCAGGACGCCGAAGGCTGATCGACGGTCGGAACGCTGCTCGTCCGCCCGTGCCCTCGGGTGGGGTCAGTCGTCCAGATGGTGATTCGCTGCTGGACTGGCTCAGGCCGGTTCCCGCGGTGACGCACGTTCATGCGTTTGCTCGCAGCTGCCGACCTTTGCAATTCGGACACCTCTTGCCGGTGATGTCCACCAACATCCCCGGACGTTCCATACCGTCATCGTGAAGCATTCACCCGTGCGCTCCCGACTCCAGTACGCGCTGCTCGCCATTCCATGGCTGGTGGCGTCTGCTGTCGCAGTTCCGCTGGCTGGCATTCCGGTGCCCGCAGCACAGGTGGCACGACTGGATTTCATCATCGCTGCGCTCGCGGTGTTGATCGCCGGTGGGGTCTCGTTGTTGATGCTGCCGACGACGACTGATGGTCGCCGTCGTGCACTCGGCTACGCCTCGAGCCTTGTTGCGCCATTCTCGGCGTTGATCGCGGTGCAGACCGGCGGCGCGCACTCGCTCGCATTCGTTGCGGCCTGTGTGTGCGCACTCGGCGCGACGGTGGCAACAGGCTGGCGTGGCGTGTTCCTCGGCGCGACGGGCACATTGTTCGTGGTACTGGTGTCGCCCGTGATCGCCGGTGCGCCAACACCGCTGAGCGAGTTGACGTATGGGCTGGCGATCGTCGTGACGGTCACGATCCTGCCCATCGTGTACATCCTTCGGTCATTGCAGCGCGGCACCATTCGCACGTTGTCGGAACTCCCTGCGTTCGCAGCCGGCCCAACCGAAGCCGCGCTCGAATTTCCGAATTCACTGACCGAAGTTCGCACACTCGTCGAGTCAGAAGCCATCGAGGCACAGACTCGCATCGAGGCCATTGCCCGGTATCTGCGGCAAGTCCGCGACACCCTCGGCGTGACGGATGCCGTCTTCTGGCGTGCGACGCGCAACGGTAGTTCGCTTGCGCCGGTGGCGTGGGCGAGCGACGAAAAGGACAAGTGGCTCACTGGGTACCAGCAGCTTGGTGGCGAACTGATTGCGGTGCAGGCTGCGGCGCGCGTCGCGTTGTTTGATCGGCCAGGTGAGGGGACCATGGCGGCGGTTGCCGTACAAGGGCCGACGAGTGCAAGCGGCGTCCTCTCGCTGCACGCGTCGAAGTTGACGGTATCGCACGAACTTCTCGCGCGCTGGTTGCCGCGTTTTGCCGATAACCTTGGCCTGCTGTCGCAACTGCTGGAAACGCAGGCGGAATACAGCCGCCAGAATCGACAGTCGCAATCACTGTTGCAGGCATCGCAGGTGTTCCAGCAACAGCGCACGATCGACACGCTCGGGCAGTCCATTTGTGATTCCGCGCTCACGGTCACCGGGGCCACACGTGCGGCGCTCGTTCGGTGGTATCCCGAGACGATGACCGGAGTGATTCAGAGCGTCACGTCGGGGCATCATCTGGAACGTGGTGCGCCTGTGTCAGCGGAGTCGCTCGTTGGGCAGCTTTGTGCGGCTGGACTGCCGCAAGTGTGGGAAGATGCACAGCTGCTCGAGCAGATCACGCCCGTCTATAACGCCGGGCATGTGGTGACCACGCTCGGCAGCTTGAGCGTGGTGCCGATGAAGCAGAGTGGCAACGTGTCTGGCGCAATCGTGGTGGAGAGTGACTCGGTCGGCGGTGTGCTGCTGCGCGACATGCGGAATGTGCGACTGCTCGGTGCCGTGGCGGCCGTGTCGCTCGAGACGGTCTGGCAGATCGAGGAAGCCACACGCCGCGCGCGCACCGATGCGCTCACAGGGCTGCCCAATCGTCGCGCCTTTGATGATGCGCTTGCACGCGCCGTTGCCGAGGCCGATCGGTTTGGGCACAACGTTGGCTTGGTCGTCTGCGACGTCGACAACTTCAAGAAGGTGAATGACCTCTACGGGCACGACGTCGGCGACCATGTGTTGCGCTCGATCGCCGCGTCGCTCGCGGCAGGCGTACGCGGCGTGGACCTCGTGGCGCGGTATGGTGGCGAGGAGTTCGTCATGCTCCTCGGCAAGGCCGATGTGGCGATGGCCTGGGAGGTCGCGGAGCGCATGCGCGCAGCGATCGAGGCGAGGACGATTGGCGTCGGTGAACACCTCGTGCATGTGACCGCATCGTTCGGTGTCGCCTCGTATCCCGAGACGGCCCGGCTCGGAGACGAGCTCTTCCCGGCCGCCGACAAGGCGCTGTACGCAGCCAAGCGCGAAGGCCGCAACTGTGTTCGGTTCGCACGTCCCCTCAACGTGGAACAGGCCGAAGACGGTGAGGGTATGGGAGAGGGTGGAGAGGAAGAGGAAGGGTAGCGCGGAGGTGCGTCGCGCCACCATCCTCATTACTGTTCACAATGTCGGGGGCGACTTGGCTTCGACGGGGATGTAGCAGTTACGGTAGCGTGTCGAGGTTCTCGGACTCCTCGTTAATCCATTCGGGAAAACACAATCGCCAACAACAACTTGGCCCTGGCTGCCTAACTTTTAGTTAGACCAGCAGTGCGTATATGGAAGCCCGCCCGGGGCGGCTGTATACGTATCGCAAATCCGGGATAGTGCTCCGATGTGTTGCCGGTCGGCGTGCGAAACTTTAGGTGACTTGTCTCGACGTGGGCGGCCCACTGGCCAGCGGCGGGAGACCTCAATCGGTGGGACACACACGTAGAAGCCGTAGCGGAAGCATTTTCGGACCCGGGTTCGATTCCCGGCGCCTCCATGCCAAGACAGAGAGCTCAGCCATCCGGCTGGGCTCTCTGTCTTTTCGCGGGAGGTTTTCGTGCGATCTTCCGTGTGTCCTGGCACCGATGCTGGGCTCGTCCACCCGCCGCGCCACGGACCAAGATCTCCCCCGACCAAGATCTCTGACCCCTTGATCGGAGCTCAAGTGAATGTGGGGCAATAGCTTACGCTCGAATTCCCCCGACCAAGATCTCTGACCCCTTGATCGGATGCTAAGCGAATGCCGCGCGAATAGCTGACTCTGATCGCGCCCGAACTCTACTCCCCGATCAAGATCTCTGACCCCTTGATCGGATGCTAAGTGAATGTCGTGCAATAGCTTACGCCCGAATTCCCCCGATCAAGATCTCTGACCCCTTGATCGGATGCTAAGCGAATGCCGTGCAATAGCTTACGCCCGAATTCCCCCGATCAAGATCTCTGACCCCTTGATCGCAGAACGCCATCTTCCCTGAACCGCATGCTGCTCGACTTTACGGCGATGGACCGCCGCACATCCTACTTTTGGATGGCCTCGACCATCGCCCCGCGCCCGATTGCCTGGGTGTCGTCCCTGTCTACGGACGGTGTCGCCAACCTTGCGCCGTTCAGCTTCTTCCAGATGCTCACGCCGAAGCCGCCGACGCTCATGATCTCGGTGCAGCACCACGCGGATGGCTCGCTGAAGGACACGGCACGCAATATCCGCGATACGGGCGAGTTCGTCGTCAGCCTGGTCGCGTACCCGATGGTTCATGCCATGAACGCCACGTCGTTCGCCTTCGATGCAGACACGAGCGAATTCGAGCGCGCAGACATTGCATCGGACGCATCGCACGCCGTCGCGCCTCGTCGTGTGCGCGGCGCTCCGATGAGTTTCGAGTGCAAGCTCGCATCGTTCCAGCTCTACCCGGAATCCGCATCGACCTGCGCCGTCATCCTTGGTGAAGTGGTGGCGGCGCACGCCGACGAATCGATCGTTGGTGCCGACGGCATCATCGACCCGCAGAAGCTCGATCTCGTGTCTCGCATGGGCGCCGATTGGTATGGTCGCACCAACAGTCCGGAAAATTTCACCCTGCCGAGGCCAGCTGGATGGGCGCGATGAAGAAGGCGGGCACTGCCCGCAAGACAGCGATCGTCGACACGGAATTCACCGGCTTCCCAACCGACGCATTCACGTTCCTCAAGGGTCTTGCCGACAACAACAACCGCGAGTGGTTCGAGGTTCGTCGCGAGACCTACGAGCAGTCGCTGCGCGAACCGATGAAGGCATTGATCGAGGAGATGGATGCTCGGCTCGCCACGTTCATGCCTGAGATCACAGGGACGTTGAAGGGCAGCATGTTCCGCATCCATCGTGACATCCGCTTCAGCAAGAACAAGGCACCGTACAAGACCAATGCCGCCTGCTGGTTCTTCCACCGCGACTCGAAGGGCAACGTGGGTCAGGACGCCGTACATGGTGGCGCCGGGCTGTACTTCCATCTCGAGCCACGTGCCTGTTTTGCTGGCGGTGGCGTCTGGATGCCGCCGTCACCAGTGCTGAAGCGCATTCGCGGCGCCCTCGACGTCGGGCATGAGGAATTCAACGCGATCGTGAAGGCGCGACCATTCCGCAAGTTGCTCGGTGACTTGTCCACGGAGGCGGTGCTGAAGCGGATGCCGCGCGGATTCGACGCGGATCATCCTGCAGGCGACTGGCTTCGCTACCAGAGCTTCACCGCCGGGTGCCCGTTGAAACAGGCCGAGGTCACGTCGGCGTCGTTGCCTGATCGCCTCGAGGACGTGTTTCGGACGATGGTGCCACTCGTGCGCTGGCTGAATACGGCGATGGGTTTTCGTCCGCACTCAACGCGGTGATTGCGACGGCGCTGCGTCAGCGAACCACGGTGAATTTTCCGAGTGGCTGCACTGCGCCGTTCAGTTGCAGCTCCACCGTATGGAGACCTGGATAGTGTTTTCGGGTGGTGAGGTCCGCCAGCGAAACCGTCTTCCGAAGCGCACGTGTGGCACCCGGTGCCAAGTCGACCGTCGCGAGCTTGAAGACTTTCGGGCTCGTCGCACCATTGGATTTCGTGAAGTGCACACGAAGGTCGACGATCACGCGCTGCGTTCGTCGCGACGGATTCTTCACGGTGCAGGTGACAACGACTTGACCACCCAACTTCGGCCGCGCCGGTTCGACCTTCGACTGTACGACCTCGAGGCGTGAGGTGGTGCCGAACCCAAGGACCTTGAGCGCCGCGAGGTCACCGCGCTTGACCGATGACCGCAAGGCATGACGCACGATCCACTGACGCTCCGCTGTCGCACCCTGCACCCAGCGGCCGGCAACCGTCACTAGCCGTTCCGGATGATCCTTCCCGATGTCGTTGAGGTTGTTGGCCACTGAACGCCGAACGTAGAGTTCCGCGTCGTCACGCAGCAGCTCGAGCAGGTGCAAGACCGCACTGGGATCGCGCTGAAAAGAGCGCAGGCGCGGTGCCCACGGAAGGCGCGGCCGCGTGCCTTCCGAGACGAGCCGACGCACATGCACATTCGGGTCGACTGCCCATTGTTCGAGCCGCGCCAATGTGCGCGCCTCATCATGCTCGAGAAATGGGCGAATGGCGAACTCGCCGGTGAAGCACTGCGTCAGCGCATGCAGCGCGCGCATCGAGTCCTCGAAGTGCGGCACGCCGTGCGCCCGTACGAATTCCGTGTGGGGCAGGTAGAAGAACGACGCCATTCCACCTTCACCCGCGCGCGCTGTCGGCAGCGTCGCCAGAAGGATGTCCACGGCCGACGCGAAATCGCCCGGCAGGTGACGGTGCAGCATCGTCCCGAGGTGACGCCCCCGATCGAGCAGCTCGAGCGCCTCGAAGCCATCCAGCGCGTCGCGCTCGAAGGCCTTCCTGTCGAACCGCTTGTACACGCCGGCGATCTCTTTGGCGAGGCGCCGCACCACGGGAACACCAAACTGCGCTTTCAGCGCCTCAGCCACCCGACCACTCTTGGCGCCCGTTCACGACTCGAGCGCAGCCTGACCCGCGGCCAGTCTCGCAATCGGCACGCGGAACGGTGAACAGCTGACATAGTCCAAGCCTGTGCGATGCACGAAGGCGATGCTCTTCGGGTCACCCCCATGCTCACCGCAAATTCCCGCCTTCATTCCAGGGCGAGTCTTCCGGCCCGATTCCATCGCGATGCGGATCAACTTGCCAACCCCTTCCTGGTCAAGCACCTGGAATGGATCGTCGGGCAACATGCCGTTCTCCACGTACAGCGGCAGGAAGCGACCGGCATCATCGCGGCTCAGCCCAAGCGTCGTCTGTGTGAGGTCGTTGGTGCCGAACGAGAAGTACTCGGCCACCTTTGCGATCTCGGACGCGGTCAACGCGGCGCGCGGCAACTCGATCATCGTGCCGACCTGGTATTCCACAGGTTCGCCCATGCCGCCCAGCACCTGGCGTGCGACCTCATCGATGATCGCCTTCTGGTGCGACAGCTCCTTGGCACTCATGATCAGCGGCACCATGATCTCGGGACGCACATCGATGCCGCGACGCTTGGCCTTCACGGCCGCCTCGAAGATCGCGCGCACCTGCATCTCCGTGATCTCCGGATACGTCACGAGCAGTCGCGCACCACGATGGCCGAGCATCGGATTCGTCTCGCGCAGCGAATCCACCACCCGCAACAGCTCCTCGCGCGATACCCCGAGTTGCCGCGCCAGCATCTTCGTCTCCTCGCCGCCATGTGGCAGGAACTCATGCAGCGGCGGATCGAGAAGGCGGATGTTCACCGGGAAACCGTTCATCGCCTCGAAGATCGCCTCGAAGTCACTGCGCTGCATCGGCAGCAGCTTCGCGAGCGCGCGTCGTCGACCTGTCTCATCGTGCGCGAGAATCATCTCGCGCACGGAGTTGATCCGGTCTCCCTCGAAGAACATGTGTTCCGTGCGACAGAGACCGATGCCCTCGGCACCGAACGCTCGCGAGATGCGCGCATCCTTCGGTGTATCGGCATTCGCGCGCACACGGAGTCGGCGCGAACCATCGGCCCACTCGAGGACCTGTCGGAACGCAAGGTACGTCGGTGCCTGATCTGGCCTGATCGTCCCGTTGATGACGCGCATCACTTCGCTCGGCACCGTCTGCAATTCGCCAAGATAGACGTTGCCGGTGGCTCCATCGACGGTGATCCAGTCGCCCTCGCGGACGATGGTCTCGTCGACCTTGAAGTGTCGACCTTCGGCATCGACGGTCATCTTCGTCACGCCCACCACCGCGCACTTTCCCATGCCGCGACAAACCACGGCGGCGTGGCTCGTCATGCCGCCACGCGCCGTCAACACCGCGCGTGCGACGACCATGCCGTGGAAGTCCTCTGGTGTGGTTTCGTCGCGCACCAGGATCACGCTGTCGCCACGCGCCGCACGCTGCTCCGCGGTGTCGGCGTCGAAAACGGCAATCCCGCTGGCCGCGCCAGGTGATGCCGGCAGCCCCTTGCAGATCACGGGCGCGCGCTGGCCCGCATCGATCACCGGGTGCAGTAGCTGGTCCAGCTGATGGGCAGGGATGCGCATCACCGCCTCGTTGGGCGTGATCAGCCCTTCGTTGACCATGTCGCGCGCGATGCGGAGCGCGGCCGCCGACGTTCGCTTGCCGGTGCGCGTCTGCAGCAGGTACAGCTTCCCGCGCTCGACGGTGAACTCGAGGTCCTGCATGTCGCGAAAATGTGTTTCCAGCGCGAGCTGCGTCTGCATCAGCTCCTGGTATGCCTCGGGCAGCAGCTCCGACATGCGATCGATGCGCAGTGGGGTGCGAATGCCGGCCACGACATCCTCACCCTGTGCGTTCACCAGGAATTCGCCGTAGAACGCACGCTCCCCGGTCGACGGGTCTCGCGTGAACGCCACGCCGGTGCCGGAGTCATCGCCCATGTTGCCGAAGACCATTGCGACCACATTCACGGCCGTGCCGATGGTATCGGGAATGCCGTTCACGCGGCGGTAGTCCACCGCCTTCTTCAACATCCAGCTTCGCCACACGGCCTCGGTGGCGCCCCAGAGCTGCTCGACGGGGTCCATCGGGAGGTCGCGGCCCGCCGAGTGACGCACGAGGAGCTTGTACTCCTCCACAAGGGTGCGCAGCGACGCCTCGCTCAGGTCGGAGTCGTTGCTGACGCCCTGCGTCAGGCGCTTCGCTTCCAGCAGATGCTCGAACTTCTGCATCGGCACGTTGAGCACGACATCGCCATACATCTGCAGGAAGCGGCGGTAGCTGTCGTATGCGAAGCGCGCATTTCCACTGTTCGTCGCCAGCCCTTCCACGGTCTCATCGTTGAGGCCGAGATTGAGGATGGTCTCCATCATCCCGGGCATCGAGACGGCGCCGCCGGAACGCACGGACACCAGCAACGGATTGCTGCGATCGCCGAACCGCTTGCCCGACACTTCCTCGAGACGCGTGAGGTTGAGGGCCACCTCGTCGCGCAACTCCTGCGGGTACGCCTGGTCGCGCAGGTAGAGCGCACAGAGCTCGCAGGTCATCGTGAATCCCGGCGGCACTGGCACGCCGATATTCGTCATCTCAGCGAGGTTGGCCCCCTTGCCGCCGAGTATCGCCTTCATCTCACGCGTGCCGTCGGCCTGCCCGTTGCCGAAGAAGTAGACGTAACGGCGATCGGTCATGGGTGCAGAAGTCGACACGTGAGACGGTGGGGTAGAGGAGGCCGGTCAGAGGCCGTACGCACGCCCGCTGACCAGGTCTGCCGGTGGCTCGGTGGGATAGTTCCCACTGAAGCATGCGTCACAAAACCCGGTCGGTCCACCCGGGACGGACGACAACATGCCGTCGATCGAGAGATAACCAAGCGAGTCGACGCCAAGCGCGTCACCGATCTCGGTGACATTTCGCGCGGAGGCGATCAACTCCTCCTTCCGCGGCGTATCGATGCCGTACCAGCACGGCCCAGTAACCGGTGCCGAGCTCACTCGCATATGGACTTCGCGGGCACCGGCATCGCGGATCATCTTCACCAGGCCGCGGGTGGTCGTCCCGCGCACGATCGAGTCATCGATCATCACCACGCTGCGGCCCTGCAGGACTTCGCGGACGGCGTTGTACTTCACCTTCACCTTCGCAATGCGTCCCGACTGCGTTGGCTGGATGAACGTGCGTCCGATGTAGTGATTGCGGATCAGGGCCAGTTCGAGTGGCAGGCCACTCTCTTCCGCATAACCGAGCGCCGCGGCATTCGAGGAATCTGGCACCGCAAAGACGAGATCTGCGCCCGGTGCAGGGCACTCGCGCGCCAGCTGCTTGCCCAGCGCACGGCGTGCCCGATCGACGCTGTGCCCGAAAATCTGGCTATCGGGACGCGCAAAGTACACGTGCTCGAACACACACTTCTTCAGCGGCTGCACCTCGAACGCCTGCACTGTCCGAATCTCGCCCGCCTCGATCGCCACGATCTCACCCGGCATCACTTCCCGCAGCAGCGTCGCATTCACGATGTCCAGGGCACAGGTCTCACTGGTCGCGATGATGCTGTCGCCGAGCCGACCGAGCACCAGCGGACGCCATCCACGCGGATCACGTGCCGCGAGCAGTGTCTGGTTGATGAGGACGACGATCGAGTACGCGCCTTCAACCCCTTCCAGTGCATCCGTCAGCCGCTGGATAGGATCTTCGTGGTTCGACCGCGCCAGGCGGTGCAGCAGCACCTCCGAATCCATGGTCGACGTGAAGATCGATCCCTGTGCCTCGAGTTCGGCGCGAATCTCCGACGCATTGGTCAGGTTGCCGTTGTGCGCAAGCGCGATCACGCCGCCCTTGAAACGTGCCATGATCGGTTGCGCATTCTCGACCGTCGAGCTGCCGGCGGTGCTGTACCGCGTGTGGCCGATCGCCACGTCACCGATCAGCGGTGCAATGGCGGACGCCGGGATCGCCTCCGACACCAGCCCCATCGCGCGAATGGGGTGTGCCGCGCCGTCGAGATCCACCGTCACGATCCCGGCGGACTCCTGACCGCGATGCTGCAGCGCGTACAGGCCGAGATGCGTCAGCGCCGCCGCGTCGGGCGTGCCGAAAACTCCGAAGATTCCACACATTCGTCTATGTCCTCAAGCCGTCGCAGTGGCAGCGCGTTGCATCAGTGCGGGAATCGCATTGAAGTACGCCTCTGCCAAGGGCGCCAGCGGTGTGTCGATCGTTCGTGCACCCGTGCGGAGCACGAGGCGTTGATCTGCCGTGACAGTACCGATCACTCGTGCGGCGATGCCATGCGACGCCGCGTGCTTCATTACGGCCTCAGCATTGGAAGTGCTGACCAAGACACGTCCCTGTGCCTCGCCAAAGAGCGCCGCACGGTCCGACGTCACGGCGGCATCGGCAATGTCCACCGTGGCACCGTACGACAGGTCGGCGTCGCCCATGCAGCATTCCGCCAGCGCGACAGCCAGTCCACCCTCGCTGATGTCATGCGCCGAGTGGATCACGCCGGCCGCGATCGCCTCGAGCAGTGCGTCGACCAGCCGCTTCTCGTGATCGAGATCCACCACCGGCACCGCGCCGATGGTGAGCCCGTGCACCCGCGAGAGATATTCACTCGCGCCCAGTTCATTCGTGTCGCTACCGAGCAGCACGATGCTGTCGCCAGCCACGTGGAAGGCGCTGCGGGTGATGTGCTCGATGTTCTCGATCAGGCCAACCATGCCGACCGTGGGCGTCGGGAACACCGCGCCCTGGGGGTTTTCATTGTAGAGGGAGACGTTGCCACCGGTCACGGGTGTACCGAGAGCAAGGCACGCCTCGCCCATACCGCCAACGGCTTCACGGAACTGGAAGAACACCTCGGGCTTCTTCGGATTACCGAAGTTCAGGCAATTCGTGATCGCCATCGGGCGACCGCCAGTGCAGGCCACGTTGCGCGCCGCCTCCGCAACAGCGATTCGTCCGCCCATGCGCGGATCGAGGTACACGTAACGTGAGTTGCAGTCAGTCTTGAGCGCGAGCGCCTTGGTGGTGCCACGGAGGCGCACCACGGCGGCATCGGCCGCCCCAGGCCCCGCAACGGTACTCGTGCGCACCTGCGAATCGTACTGCCGGTAGATCCAGCGCTTGTTGGCAATCGTCGGCGACGAGAGCAACTCACGCAGCGTCCATGCGGCATCCGCCTCTTCGGCACGCTCCGGTACCGCGTGAGGGTCGCGTGCGCGCAGGGCGATGATCGCCTCGCTCTCGCGCGCTTCCGGGTGATACTGCGGGCACTCCGTCACGAGTCGGCTTCCCGGGAACTCCGCCACCACACGATCACCCTCGACCACGCGGTAGACCGGCTCGGCGATCACCTCACCGATCACTTCGGCCTGCAGGTCCCACTTCCGCAGGATGGCTTTCGCTTCTTCCTCGTGTCCACGCTTCGCGACGACGAGCATGCGCTCCTGGCTTTCGCTGAGCAGGATTTCGTACGGCGTCATCCCTTCTTCGCGCACGGGAACCTTGGTGACGTCGATCACGACGCCCACATCGCCGCGCTCAGCCATCTCTGCGCTGCTCGACGTCAGGCCAGCCGCGCCCATGTCCTGGATGGCGACGATGTGCCCGCTCCGGATCAGCTCGAGCGATGCCTCGAGCAACAACTTCTCGGTGAACGGGTCGCCGACCTGCACCCGCGGGCGCTTGGCTTCGTTCTCCTCACTCAGGTCCTCCGAGGCGAAGCTGGCGCCGTGAATTCCGTCGCGACCGGTGCGCGCGCCAACCGCAAGGATCGGATTGCCGATGCCTTCCGCCTTGGCAGTGATGAGCTCATCCTCGCGCATCAAGCCAACGCACATCGCGTTCACGAGCGGGTTGCCCTCGTACGCGGGATCGAACATCACATCGCCGGCCACCGTCGGCACACCGATACAATTGCCGTAGTCACCGATTCCCTTCACGACACCCGACACCAGCCAGCGCACGCGCGGCGAATCGAGGCTCCCGAAACGGAGCGAGTTGAGCATGGCGATCGGCCGTGCGCCCATCGTGAACACGTCCCGCAGGATGCCGCCCACACCAGTCGCCGCGCCCTGGTACGGTTCCACGGCGGACGGGTGATTGTGGCTCTCGATCTTGAACGCGACCGCCCAGCCATCACCGACGCTGATCACGCCGGCATTTTCGCCAGGACCTTGCAACACGTATGGCGCCTTGGTCGGCAGCGTCTTCAAGACGGGCCGTGAATGCTTGTACGAGCAGTGCTCGCTCCAGAGCGCACTGACGATGCCAAGTTCGGTGAACGTCGGCTCACGCCCAAGCAGACCGAGGAGTTTTTCGTACTCGAATGGTGTGATGCCGTGCTCCGCCACCAGCGCCGGCGTGATGGCAGGATCGCCGGGTCGCGCCTGCACCTTCGAAGTCGTCGTACTCATGCGCCCACCCGTGCCAGCAAGGATTCAAACAAGGGCAAGCCATCCGTCGATCCAAGCAGCGCCTCTACGGCGCGCTCTGGATGCGGCATCATGCCAAGGACATTACCCGCCGCATTCGTGATCCCCGCGATACCACGCGTGGCACCGTTCGGATTCGCCGCGTCGGTGACGACACCGTTCGCGTCGCAGTAGCGGAACACCACCTGACCCTTCTCCTCGAGCGCGTCGAGCGTCGCCGCGTCGGCTTCGAAGCGTCCCTCGCCGTGTGCGATCGGGATGCGGAGCACCTGGCCTGGCTGGTAGCCGCTCAGGTACATCGGCGCCGAACCTTCGACGCGCAGGTGCACCCAGTCGCAGATGAACTGCAGTCCCGCGTTGCGCATCAGGGCACCAGGGAGCAGGTGCGATTCGCACAGGATCTGGAACCCGTTGCAAATGCCGATCACCGGGGCGCCGCGTTCGGCATGCGCCACCACTTCCTGCATGATCGGGCTGAAGCGCGCGATGGCGCCAGCGCGGAGCGCGTCGCCGTAGCTGAATCCACCCGGGAGAATCAGCACATCGCAGTTCTGGATGTCGTGATCACGATGCCAGAGCGACACGGCCGTTTGCCCCAGCTGGTCGGTGACGGCGTGCAGGGCGTCGACATCGCAGTTGGAGCCGGGGAAGGTGACGATTCCGAACTTCATCGTCAGGCCGTCACCGTCGATGCGATCTGGTAGTCTTCCGTCA
The DNA here is from genome assembly GCA_963740355.1 of uncultured Gemmatimonadaceae bacterium. Classification (GTDB taxonomy): domain Bacteria; phylum Gemmatimonadota; class Gemmatimonadetes; order Gemmatimonadales; family Gemmatimonadaceae; genus JACMLX01. The sequence continues at coordinate 2,533,296 of CAVUDW010000002.1, read as the reverse complement.
CCGGGTTCGCGAGCAGCTTGTCGCACATCGCCTTCACCGAGAGCTCGGCTGCGGCGGCGCTGTCGGCCTTGACGTCGAGTACGATGTGTCGACCAATGCGCGTGTCGTCGACATCACTGAACCCCAGCGCATGCAGCGCGTCGGTGACGGCCTTGCCCTGCGGATCGAGCAGTCCCTTGCGGGGGACGATATGAACACTGACGCGAAAGCGGCTCATTCTTTGGGCTCTTGTGGCGAGCGGGGAGGATTGGAAGACGGTGATGGCGAGATCACCGGGTTGTCATCGCGCGAACGTCGGCGCTTCCGTCGGCGGTTCGCACTCACCACGGTGAGCGCATCCGACGCGGCGATGGCACGATCGTCGGTGAGATCGTCGGACCCGAGTGGATCGGGCCGATCGCTCAGCGACTGCAGGATCGTGCCGAGCAGTCCCACCAGCACGTATGTGAGGCCGGCAGGAAAGAAGAACTCGCGGGGCAGGAAAATCGCGCCTGCGAGGCAGGTGAGCACCGTGACCGATCCCACCACGCCCCGCCAGTCGCGGAAACCCGTGCGTGGGAAGGCCGGATACCGCACGTTACTGATCATCAGCAACGACAGGCCAATCATCAGGTACTTCACCAACTCGTGCCATGGCAGGTCGCCGATCATCGTCTGCTGATACAGGGGCGTCTGTGCGAACCAGTGGTACGTCGCGAGTGTGCCGCCCGCCGCGGGACTCGGCAGCCCCACGAAGTAGCTCTTCTTCGCGCCGGCCTGCGTGATGTTGAAGCGCGCCAGTCGGAGCACCGCACACATGCAGAAGAAGAAGACGAGAATCCACGACCATCGATCACGCCCTGGTTCGGTCGGCGTGAGCACGGCGAAGTAGGTGATCATCGCGGGCGCGAGCCCGAACGAGATGGCATCGACGAGCGAATCCAGTTGCTCACCGAATTCGCTGCCGGAATTCGTGGCCCGAGCCACGCGGCCGTCGAGCATATCGCAGACGCCACCGCAGACGATGAACAACACCGCGCGACCGAACTCGCCGCGGCTGGCGCTGATCATCGCGAAGATCCCGAAAAACAGGTTCCCCATGGTGAGGCCACCGGGGAACAATACGACGGCGCGGCGCATCCCTGTGGGGCGTTCCTTCGGCCGGTTCAAGTGAAACCGCCCGTCGATGCCACGCCCGCCGCCAGCGATCGAGGACGCGCCGCCAAACCGGCATGGCCAGTTTCAGCAGTGGCAATCGATGTTGTAGACGACCGCACCACCAATGATGCCGCGACAGCAACTGGCTCTGCGGCTGCTGGCGATCGCCTGAAGATCCATGCCACCCACGCGGTGATCACGAGCGCGAAGAACCCCAGAACCCAGAGCGACCAGCTTCGACGCCAGCTTGCTGCAGCCATCACACTGAACGCGACGGCGCCGCACGCAGCCATGAAGGGATATCCCTCGCGAGAGAAACTCATGTGAACTGCGTGAGGTCGAGCGCGGTGCCGGTGAGCCGAAGGTAGGCATCGAGGTACCGAAGGCTGGTGGCTTCGACGACCGCATCCGGCAGGGTGGGCGGCGGTGCCTCGCCATTCCAGCGTCCCGCGATTCGTTCGTTGTGGAGCCAGTCGCGCAGTGGCTGCTTGTCGAAGCTCGGCTGCGCTCCACCAGCCACATACCCGTCGGCCGGCCAGAAGCGCGACGAGTCCGGCGTGAGCACTTCGTCGCAGAGGATGATGCGATCATGCCACATGCCGAATTCAAACTTGGTGTCGGCGATGATGATGCCACGCTCGGCCGCCATCTTCCCACCGCGCTCGTACACGAGGCGCGTCATCTCCTCGAGTTGGCGAGCATGTGCTTCGCCGACGACGGCTCGCATCCGGTCGACGGTGATGTTTTCATCGTGCCCGGTCACCGCCTTCGTGGCGGGCGAAAAGATCGCCGGCTGCAAACGTTGGCTCTCCACCATGCCAGCGGGCAGTGATTCGCCTGCGAGCGTGCCGTGGGCGGCGTACTCCTTCCAGGCAGAGCCGCTGATGTAACCGCGGATCACGCATTCGACAGGAAAGATCTGCGCGCGCTTCACCAGCATCGACCGACCTGCGATGGTCGCGAGGTGTGGTGCAAGCTCGGGTACCTCACGCACGATCTCGCGCGCATCCGCTGAAATCATGTGATGCGGCACTTCGGATTCGAGCTGCTTCAACCACCAGGCCGTGAGTTGCGTCAACACGATGCCCTTGTACGGCACCGCCTCGCGCATCACGACGTCGAACGCGCTGACACGATCCGTGGCCACCAGCAGCAAGCGCTCGTCGTCCACCTCGTAGACATCGCGCACCTTGCCGCGGGCGGCATGGAAGAGCGGCAAGCGCGTCGTCGGGACGCCGATCGGTGTCGGGCGCGCCTCAAACACGAACGGCCCCGGCTGCGGTCTCGTCGGTCATCAGCCCGGCCAGCGCCGGCTCCACTTCCTCGGCCAGGAACTCATCCACCTGCTCGGCACTGCGCCCCACGAATCTGGCCGGCGCCATCACACTCCGCAGCACATCGAGGTTCACGGGATACTCCGGATCAGCGGTGAGACGTTCGAGCAGGTCGTTGCGAATGCCGTTGTCCTTCACCGCACGTGCTGCGTCGATCGCATGGCGCCGAATCACCTCGTGCACCTGCTGGCGATCGCCACCGGCGCGCACCGCGTTGACGATCAGCTCTTCCGTCGCCATGAAGGGCAACTCGTCATCGACGCGACGGCGGATGCGCTCCGGATGCACCTCGAGCCCCTTCGCGATATTCGCGACCAGGATCAGGATTGCGTCGCAGGCGAGGAATGCCTCGGGGATCACCAGGCGGCGATTCGCGGAATCGTCCAGCGTGCGCTCGAAATACTGCACGGCATGCGTCTGGTTCGCGTTTGGCTCGAGCGACAGGACGAACCGCGCCAGCGATGCGATGCGCTCTGCCCGCATCGGATTGCGCTTATATGCCATCGCAGAGCTGCCGATCTGCTCCTTCTCGAACGGTTCCTCGATTTCGCCGAACGCCTGCAGCATGCGAATGTCGCCGCTGAACTTCGAGGCACTGGACGCAATCCCGCTCACGACGCCCAGCACCTGCGCGTCGAGCTTGCGGCTGTAGGTCTGGCCCGTCACCGGCAGCGGTCGTGGAAAACCCATCGCCTGCGTCACCATGCGATCCAGTTCGCGCACCTTCCCGTGATCGCCGTCGAAGAGCGCGAGAAAGCTGGCCTGCGTGCCGGTGGTGCCCTTCACGCCGCGGAAGGGCAGAGTCGCGATGCGGTGCTCGAGGTCAGCGAGGTCGAGCAGGAAGTCCTGCATCCACAGCGTGCAGCGCTTGCCGACCGTCGTCAGCTGCGCCGACTGCAGGTGGGTGTAGCCAAGCGTCGGTTCGTTGCGCCACTCGCGTGCGAACACCATCATCGCGCGCAACGACGCGGCCAACTTCGAGCGCAGCACTTCAAGCCCGCGGCGCATCAGGATCAGGTCGGCGTTGTCGGTCACGAATGCCGATGTCGCGCCGAGGTGAATGAAGGCTTTCGCCGCTGGCGCGGCATCGCCGAACGCATGCACATGCGCCATCACGTCATGGCGAAACCGGCGCTCGTACTCCGCAACCGCCGCAAAGTCGATGTTGTCCACCGCCGCGCGCATCTGCACAATGGCCTCGTCGGGAATCTCGACGCCAAGGCGCTGCTCACCTTCGGCGAGCGCAAGCCAGAGCCGTCGCCACAGGCTGTAGCGGTTCTGCGCGCCCCAGAGCTCGAGCATGGCGGGGGACGCATACCGTTCGGCCAACGGCGATGAATAATTCGTGTGCGACGAAGACATCACTGGATGTAGAACTGTGTGGAGTACATGGAGCCACGCCGCTCGATGATGAGCTGGATGACGCCGCGGCCGGCAAGCTGTTCGATGGCACGCGCCACCTCCTCAGCCGATGAAACGGAACTGCGGTTGACACCGATGATCACGTCACCAGCCGCAATTCCGAGCTGGTCCATCACCCGGTCACTGGCGTTGACGACGAGCGCCCCGCGGGCCGAGCGAATGCTGCGTTCCTGGCGAATGGCCGGTGTCAAAGTGACCAACTGCACGTCACGCAGCACCTCGACTTTCTTCGCACCAACCTCAGGCAAGTCGGCGGGGGTGACGGTGATTCGCTCACTGACACCGTCACGACTGACGACCATCGGCGCGGCTTCGCCGACACGCAGTTCCAGCATCTCGCTTTCCCAGTCGAACACGTTGCGCAACGTACGACCACGGCTGACCACGATCCTGTCGCCGGGCTTGATGCCGGCCTGCGCCGCCGGCGAACCAAGCACGACGCTGCGAACCACGACGCCTGAGCGAAGCACATCGCGTGGCGAGTTCCCGGCGGGTTGCGCAATCCGCAAGCCGATCCACGGGTGACGCACGGCGCCGTGCTTTACCAGGTCATCCGCGACGCGCATGGCACGGTTGATCGGAATTGCGAAGCCGAGACCGATGCTGCTGCCGGTGGGCGAGAAGATCGAGGTGTTGACGCCGATCACTTCGCCAAGCGCATTCACCAAGGGGCCGCCGGAGTTACCCGGATTGATCGAGGCGTCCGTCTGGATCATGTCCACATACGTGCCTCCGCCTTCCTGTCCCTGCTGCGGCACCAGGTTACGGCCGGTGGCGCTGATCACGCCCGCCGTCACGCTCGGCTCCGTGTTGCCGAGCAGGAAGCCATAGGGATTTCCGATCGCGATGGCCCACTCACCAATCGCGAGGTCGGCTGACGTCCCGATGGGCGCAACGGGCAGTTTGGTCGCATTGATCCGCAGCACGGCCAGGTCGTTCAGTTCATCGATGCCGATCAACTTGGCGTCGTACGTCTGCCCATCGCGCAGTGCGACGCTCATTTTCGTCGCGCCGGCGACGACGTGTGCGTTGGTCACGATCACGCCATCGGATTTGCACGATGAAGCCGGAGCCGATGCCAGCCTGCGTCCGCTGGCCGCTACGACCGCCATAGAACATCTCGAACGGATCGGCCGCGACCTGCTGCACCGTTTCGGTCTGCACCGTCACGACTGCCGGCGCGACCTTCGCCACGGCCTCGGTGATGGCGGTTCGGCGCGACACGGGCAGCGATGCGGCTGCCTGTTCTGCGCGCGATGGCGCGGCGACCGACGGCGTTGCCGCTGCGGGTCGCTGCGCATCACTGGGGGCCGCCGAAACGCCCTGACAGGCGAGGGCAAGCAGCGCGCCGGAAAATGTCGTGAGTCGAAGGGCCATGGCCCGGAGTCGGATGCGCAGGCTCGCGCGGCGGTGCGTGATGACGGAAAGGGCGTTCGACATATGGATCAGGCCGCGACCGCTGGCGGCGCGGCAATGTACAAGTGGGCCGGATATCTGACGTGTTCAAGGTACAGGCCGCAGGCCGGAGCCGGAGGGCTGACGTCGCGATTCGTCGCCGCGTCGAGCAGCGAGCGCACGGTGCCGGCGGTCGCCGACCAGTACCGACCTCTACCATAGTGCCGACCAGAAAGCGCACCATGTGGTGCAGGAATCGGTTCGCCGCGATCACCAGCACCAATCCACCGGGACGGACTTCCCAGCGACACACCTGCACGTCGCACCGATGATCGTCGTCCGCAGGCGCCGTGCCTTTGACGGCAAACCCATGAAACTGGTGCTCGCCAACGACCGAAGCGGCCTCGGCTTTAAGGAGATCCAGGGCAGGGGGGTGCGCGAGTGCCCACTCCCGGTTGTATCGAAACGGACTGGACGCGTCCGCATCGGTGCCGACCAGATAATGGTACTGGCGCTGGACGGCACTGTAGCGCGCATGAAATTCGGGCAGCATCTGGTGCACCGCTGAACAACGCACGTCGCGTGGCAGGACTGCGTTGAGCGCGCGTCGCAGCCGCTCTGGCTCCCACTTTTCAGGTGCCGTGATACTCACCGCCTGGCCCAGTGCGTGCACACCTGCATCGGTTCGGCCCGCGCCGATGGCCGGAACATGCATCTGCATCAAGCGGGAAAGGCCGTCTTCGAGCACGCCTTGCACAGTCCGCTGCGCCGGCTGTCGCTGCCACCCGGCAAAGGCCTCGCCATCGTACTGAACGACCAACTGGAAGGTGCGGCGCGACATTGGGACAAAGCTAGGCCGCCCGGGAAGTGACTTCAAGCAATCCAAGTCGTGATGGGACAACGGATTGACAACCCCGCACGAGCCCGTCACCCTTGGGGCGGCAGTGCGCCGTCGGAACGCGCTGCGCCGCACTGACCCCCACCCACCAGATGGCTCCTCGCACGCTCGCTTCCCTGGCGCATTCGCTGGCCGTCGCGCCTGATCTCGGCGGCGCGATCGGTGTGCTTGGCGAAGCGCTCGCTGAACTGGATCGCGGCGCATATCTGGCGTTCTTCCGCTACGACGGCCGCCGCGAGCTCCTCACCGACCGACTGAGCCCGACCACCGTCGGCTCGTCGCGCCCGACGCAGCTCGAAGTCGCCTTCGATCAGCTCCCCATCGGCGTCCGGCAGGGGATCGCCGCCGGCTCCACTTTCGTCGACGTCACCGAGCGCGCGGCCGACTTCGCGCGCCTGCTTGGCCTGCCGCCGGTCGAAAATGCCACCCTGTCGATTCGCGGGCTGCGTTTCGATGGTGCGCTCGGGGGCGTCCTCACGGTGGTCGAACCGAAGAAGTTCTTCGGCGGACGGACGATCGAAAAGTTTCTTCCGAACGCGGCACTGTTCGATCTTGCCTTCGCCCGGTTCGCGGAACTCGATGCGCGGCGAGAGGCCGTCATCACCCTCGAGTCAGTGACGCAGCGCATCCATGGCGAGTACGATCGTCGCCTCGGTGAGCTGGAAACGAAGATGTCCTCGCAGGCACAGGTGCTCAACGACGGCGCGGATCGTGCGCGAGTCGTGCAGCTGGAACGCGAAACCAGTCGGATCCAGGAAGATGCGCGTCGCTTCCAACGCCGCGCCGAGAGCCTGCAAAAGCAACTCGAAGCGGCTTTGGGCCAGACCGAGCAGGCGCACATCGAGCTGCATCGGCGCAACGAAGAGCTGCGCGATCGCGAGCGCACGGTATACCTGATCGACCGTGTGCTGTCGATGGATGCGAGCTCGCCGGATCCACGTCGCCTGGCCGACGAGTTGCTCACGTTGGTCGGCGAGGACATGCAGGCGCAGCGTGTGTCACTCATGATGCGCGCTCCCGAGCCAGGGATGCTCTATCTGGCCGCTGCGCGCGGCGTGGCGCGCGATGTTCGCGACGGCTATCGAGTGGCCATCGGGAGCGGTGTGGCCGGCAAGGTCGCCGCCAGTCGCCAGGTCATCCTCGTGACCGACGCATCGCAAGCCAGCCAGCATCCCTTGCTCAAGGATGAATACTTCACCAGCGGCAGCTTCATCTGCTTCCCGCTCGTGTATCGCGAAGACCTGGTCGGCGTCGTCAACATCGCCAATCGCAACCAGCAGGGCGTGTTCACCGAGGCCGACGTGGATCGCGTGCGCCTCCTCGGGCTGATCATCGCGCTGGTCGCAACGCAGGCACGCCTCGCCGAGCGGCTCTTGCCAGTGTTGTCCGCAACGTGAGCGCGCGGCAGGACGACGACGTGGCGGCAAGGTCGTGGGAGAACGCGCGATGACTGACGAACTGCTGCGTCACGCAGTGCGCCGGCTCGCGAGTGGGCACAGCCTGAGCGCGGACGAATCAGGCGCTGCATTCGACGTGGTGATGGCTGGTGCCGCAACCCCGGCGCAGGTCGCGGCGCTCCTGATGGGATTGCGCGTAAAGGGCGAGACGCCATCGGAAGTCGCAGGCGCCGCGCGTGCCTTGCGCCGCGCCATGATCACGCTCGATGCGGACGCCGCAGATGCGCTGGTCGATACCTGTGGCACTGGCGGCGGTGCGGTGTCGACGTTCAACATCTCGACCGCCGCCGCACTGGTGGCCGCCGCCTGCGGCGTTCGCATCGCGAAGCATGGCAATCGCAGCTTCACCAGCAAGAGTGGCAGCGCCGACGTGCTCGAGGCACTCGGCGTCCAGATCGACCTCACGCCGGCGCGAATGGCGGCGATCCTTCGCGAGGTCGGTATCGTCTTCATGTTCGCGCCTCTCATGCACCCCGCCATGCGCCATGTGGGGCCGGTGCGTCGCGAGCTCGCGATCCAGACGGTGATGAACATGGTTGGCCCGCTCGCCAATCCAGCCACCGCTGGACGTCAGGTGATTGGCGTCGCCGATCGCGCGAGGCTCGACCTGATCGCTGGTGCGCTGCGCGAACTCGGCACCACGCATGCGCTGGTGGTGCATGGCGAGCCCGGCATGGATGAGATTTCACCGCTGGGCGTGACGCATGTCCGCGAATTACGTGCGGATGCGGATGTGCGCGAGTGGGCGATCGACCCGGCGGACTACGGGTATCGCCACCTTTCGGCTGACGATCTCGTGGGTGGCGAGCCGGCGGAGAATGCCGCGATCGTACGTGCCGTGCTGGCTGGTGGCGGTAGTGAGGCCGCTCAGGCCGCAGTGGCGCTCAACGCCGCAGCCGCATTGCTCGTGCATCGCGACGGCGGCGACTTTGCGCCCCTCGTCGAGGAGGTCAAGGGCGCGATGCACACGGGTGCGGCGTTGGCGGTGCTCGACGCGTTGGTGGCGGCGTCAAGAGTTCGGAGCGCCTGACTCGGTTCGACAGTATTGGGTCATCTCCGTTCCGCCGACGATGACTCAAGCCGCTCAGGCCGCGACCTCGAGTGCGCCATAGCGAGACCGCCACGCGTCGAGCTGTTCGTCAGAAATCCCCGCACCAGCCACGCTGGGCAAGTGCAGCGCCGGGGCCGCGCGACCTGGGCTACGGGCGGCCAACGCATCCGCGACGTGGACGGCGATGGACGCGTCGAACATCGTGCCGGCGAGACGCTCCGGCGTGTGATGAAACGCGACGGCTTCCACGACGCTGGACGGAAGTCCCCAAAGACTGAGCAGGTACGCACCCACCAATGCGTGTGAGACCCGATCGCTGCGCCGCTCGAGATCGTTGATCGGCGTGGCTTCGCTGAGCGCCAGTGTTTCGAGTTCTCGCCATGCGGTGGGTGCGACACCCGCCATCACGACCTGCCCGACATCGTGCAGGAGGCCTGCGAGAAACGCTTCGTCAGCAAGCGACCGGTCCTGTGGACACATCGCAAGCGTGATGTCGCGCGCCGAAGCCGCCACCCGCACGGCGTGCATGTTCCATTCATCGAGGTCGAGCACATCCGGCGCAACCTTGAACGATCGCGTCGCGCCGTCGGCCAGTGCAATCGCTCGCACCAGTGACACGCCCATGAAGTTCACCGCTGCGTCGACGCGAGTCACCTGACGGCCCACGCCGAAGAACGAGCTGTTCACCACGCGAAGCAATCGCGCGGTGAGGGCCGCGTCGCGACTGATCACGGCGGCCACGGCGATGACACCCGCGTCTGGATCAGCGAGCACCTTCTCGAGAGCCTGCACTGTGACCGGCGGCCGCGGAATCGCTTCCAGTCCACCGATCGCCGCCAGCACCGTTGGATCGCTGATCGCGCCGCGCAGCGTGCTGCTCCGCTCGATCAGCATCGCCAGCATGTACGTGTCGCAAGGCTTGTGCAGGAATCGATGCACACTACGCTCGAGGCGGAGTGCCACACTTCGCTCTGCAAATTCGGAGAGCGCGATTCGCACGGTTGCCGGCCACCGTTCCTTCACCGCCTCGAACAGCGCCACACCATCTGCCGGCGGCCGACCGAGTTCCGAGATGAAGATGTCGGCCGGCGCCGCTTCGAGCGCCGCAATGGCCGCCGCGTTGCTCGTCGCCAGGACAACGTCCCACTCGGGCCGAACCGTCCTCAGTGCGCGCCGATGGGCGTCGGCAACGTGGTGCTCATTGTCCAGGAGAACGAGGCGCATGCCGAAATCCGAGCGGTGGTGAGAGGCTGGCGCGTGGTCGCGACCGGCCGTGGATCACCCGTCAGTTTCGGATGTTTACCGTCCCAACTTGAGATTCCGGGGTCGTTTTGAGGCTACTCCTCAAAACGGAAATGCGGATTCTCGACGACCCCGAGCACGTTCCCGAACGGATCGCGGACGGCGCCGATCTTCACGCCCCCGCCGACATCCTGAATCGGCTCATGATCGAGGCCACCAAGTGAGAGGAGCCGCGCATACGCTACTTCTGCATCAGCCACGCCCCAGAACGGCACGCCCGCCGCGTCGCGCTCCGCTGGCGCTTCCGGCTCAGGGATCAGGCCCAGCTCGAAGCCGCCGACATTGAAGCCGACGTAAAACTCTTCGTCGAAGTACGGGGCGCGCTCCAGCACCTCGGTGTACCAGGCTTTCGCCCGCGGCAGGTCAGCCACGGCGTAAATCGCCGTCCGCAACCCTCGGAACGATCCTGCCGCGCTCACGAGTACTTCCGGAGCACACCCACGACCACACCCTGAATCAGGAGGTTCCGCTCGTCGGTGAAGATCGGCTCCATCGCATCGTTGGCCGGCTGCAGGCGGATGCGGCCGTCCTTCTCACGGTAGTAGCGCTTGACGGTGGCCGACGTGCGCTCCAACAGCGCGATCACCATCTCTCCGTTGTCGGCGCTCTTCCGCTCGTTCACGACGACGAAGTCGCCGTCGCGAATCTGCTCGTCGATCATCGAGTTGCCGCGAACCTTGAGCACATAGTGGTTCCCGGTCTTCCGCAGCATGTCCGGCGGAATGGCCATCGTTTCGCCCGTGACCGCGGCTTCGATCGGCATGCCGGCGGCAACCAGACCCAACAGCGGCAACTCGACGAATCGGGGTGACGAATCCGACGGAAGGATCTCGATCGCCCGGCTCTCGTTGTAGCCGCGCCGGATGTAGCCCTTCCGCTCGAGGTTGCTCAGGTGCTCATGCACCGTGGCCAGACTGGTAAAGCCGAAATACTCGGCAATTTCCTCGAAGCTAGGCGCGTAGCCGTTCTCGTCGCTGTAGAGCGAAAGAAAGGTGAGGATTTCACGCTGACGCTTGGTGAGCGACATGGGTCCGGCTCCGGCTGATACAGAGGACGAAGTGACTACGCTAGATTGCCGAGGCTGGGCGACCGCCCCGAAGAACTGCCGAAGACTATTGCCGAAGGAATCCCGAAATGCAAGTGGCTCGCCTCTGGACCCCGCCTGCTGGCCCACTCGGCCGGTTGAGCTCGGCAAGCGCCGAGCGTGCGGCGCAGTCGCGCGCGGCGAAGCCGTACGCCGACCAGGTCGCTGAGGCGCTCAGCACCCCGCCGACCGTCGACATTCTCGCCGCGCTCACCGCGCGACCGGACGTCGCGGTGATCGCGGAGCTGAAGCGCAGCTCGCCCTCCAAGGGCGCCATCAACGTGTCGCTCGACGCGGCCACGCAGGTGCGGGCGTACGCCGACGGCGGTGCGTCAGCGTTTTCGATCCTCACGGAGCCCCTCGAGTTCGGCGGGATGCTGGACGACCTGCGCGTCGCAGCGGCGCTCGGACTTGGCCCGTGCATTCGCAAGGATTTCATCACCGATGCCGTGCAGCTGGTTGAAGCGCGGCGTGCGGGCGCGGCGGCCGCGCTGCTGATCGCCCGTGCGTTGCCGACCGATGTCTTGATTGAAATGGTCTTTGTGTCACGAATGCTCGGCATCGAGCCGCTGGTCGAAGTGCGTGACGAGGAAGAACTAGACGACGCGCTCTCGGCAGGCGCGTTGCTGATCGGCGTCAACAACCGCGATCTCGAGACCCTCGAACTCGATTCTGCGGTGAGCGCACGTCTGTTGCCGCTGGTGCCGGTCACACACCTCGCGATTTACGAAAGCGGTGTGCACGACAGGAGCGACGTCGAACGCGCCGCGGCCTGTGGCGCCGACGCGGTGCTGGTCGGTTCCTCGGTGTCAGCGGCCGCGTCTCCGACCGACGCGGTGGCCAGCCTCACCGGCGTGGCTCGTGTGCGCCGACGGGCCTGACGCATGACGGCCGCCGTGAAGATCTGTGGATTGACTCGTCCGGGTGACGCCGCCGCAGCGTTGGCGGCGGGTGCGCGATACGTCGGCGCCATTCTCGCAGGCGGTCCGCGGCTGCTCACGCCCGCCACCGCCCGCACCGTCTTCGATCAGGCCGGAACCGCAACCCGCGTCGTTGTGGTCGGGCACGAGCCGGTGGATGATATCGTTCGCTCCGCAATGGAAGCGGGCGCGGACATCGTGCAACTCCATGGTGACCCGTCACCGCGGATGGTGCTCGACCTGCGGGAGCGGTGGCCTGGCGGCATCTGGGCCGTGTTGCGCGTCCCGCCGCAATCGTTCGATGCGGAGCGGGCCAGCGCGCTTTTTGAAGTTGCCGATGGCGTGGTGCTCGACGCCTACGTCCCCGGTGCACTTGGTGGGACGGGCGTGGCGATCGATTGGCGTGCCTTGGTTGCGCCATTGCGTGCCATCCGCACCGCGCCGGAGTCGAGTGCGTTGCTCATTCTGGCCGGCGGATTGACGCCGGAAAATGTGCAGCAGGGAATCCGGCTTCTGTCGCCGGATGTAGTGGACGTCTCGTCGGGAGTCGAATCGGCCCCCGGAATCAAGGATCAAGCGCGCCTGCAGCGATTCGTCGCCGCAGCGCGCAGCGACAGCAGGGACGATGAACAATTGTCTCTCGCAGGAGTGCAGTAGATGTCCACGATGCAGGAACCGCTGGTGACGCCGGTTGACCGATTCGGGCCGTTCGGCGGCCGATATGTGCCGGAAACACTCATCCCGGCCCTCGATGAGTTGACGGCAGCCTACGAGGCCATCAAGACGGATGTAGCGTTCCAGGCTGAACTCAACCACCTGCTCGAGAGCTTCGTCGGCCGCGAGACCCCTCTCGGGTTCGCCCCACGACTGTCGGAGCGTGTGGGCGCCCCCGTGTGGCTCAAGCGCGAGGATCTCTGTCACACCGGCGCGCACAAGATCAACAACGCGTTGGCGCAGGTGCTGCTTGCGATGCGCATGGGCAAGCGCCGCATCATCGCGGAAACCGGCGCCGGACAGCACGGAGTCGCCACGGCGACTGTCTGCGCCAAGTTCGGTCTCGAGTGCGTGGTGTACATGGGCGAGGAGGACACCCATCGGCAGAGCCTGAATGTCTTCCGCATGCAGCTGCTGGGCGCCACGGTGGTGCCGGTGACGGGTGGCACACGGACGCTCAAGGATGCCACCAGTGAAGCGATCCGCGACTGGGTCACGAACGTCGACAGCAGCCACTACATCATTGGCAGCGTGGTCGGCCCGGCGCCATATCCGCGCATGGTGCGCGACTTCCACGCCTGCATCGGCCGCGAAGCACGTGAACAGATGCTGCGCATCGCGGGGCGTCTGCCGAAGACGGTGGTCGCATGTGTGGGCGGCGGTTCCAACGCCATGGGAATTTTCTACGCCTTCGTGCCCGATGCCGACGTCCAGCTGGTTGGCGTCGAGGCCGCAGGCGAAGGTGTCCTGACGGGTCGGCACTCGGCAACGCTCAGCACCGGCACGCCTGGCGTCCTCCACGGCTCGCTTTCGTTGCTGCTGCAGGACGAGAACGGACAGGTGCATCCAGCGCACAGCATCAGCGCTGGACTCGACTACCCGGGTGTCGGCCCGGAGCACGCGTACATGAAGACCACCGGTCGCGCCGAATATGTGGCGGTCACTGATGAAAGCGCACTCCGTGGCGTGTCGCTCCTCAGTCGGCTGGAGGGCATCATTCCCGCCCTCGAAACGGCGCATGGTGTGGCGTGGATTGCCGACAACGCGGGACGATGGGCGTCGGATGAACCGATCCTGCTCTGCGTGTCGGGACGTGGCGACAAGGATGTCGGCACCATGATGCAGCATCCGATCATGGAGGTCGAGTGAGCGTCGGGGCGGCAGCACACCTCACCCAGCACATGAACGCGATGCGTGCTGCGGGGCGGAAAGCGCTCGTCGTGTACATCACGGCGGGGCATCCCGACCGAGCACGTTCGGCGGCGCTTCTCCAGGGGCTCGAAGCCGCAGGCGCCGACTGTATCGAGCTGGGCGTCCCGTTTTCCGATCCGCTGGCGGATGGGCCAGTCATCCAGCGCAGCTCGCAGATCGCGCTTGAACAGGGCATGAACTTCGATGGTGCGTTGGAGATGGTGCGCGATGCCAATCTCACCGTGCCGGTCGTGCTGTTCAGCTACCTTAACCCGGTCATGAATGCGGGGCCGGATGCGTTGCAGCGCGCTGCCGATGCAGGCGTGTCTGGCATCTTGATCACCGACCTTCCCGTCGGCGCCGATCCCGAGCGTGAAGAATGGCTCGGGACATCGCCGTTGGCGTATGTGAGACTGGTGGCACCCACGACGCCGGCCACGCGCATGGCAGAGATCGCGCGACATGGCAGCGGGTTCGTGTACCTCATCAGTCGGCTCGGCGTGACCGGTGCGAAGGACTCGCTGGCGGGCGACCTGCCGGAGACCATCGAACGCCTGCGTGGTGCGACGGCGCTGCCCATTTGTGTCGGCTTCGGTATCAGCACGGCGGATCAGGCGGCAGTCGTTGGCGAGATGGCCGATGGTGTCGTCGTTGGAAGTGCGGTCGTGAAGTTGGCGGAGACGTCGGTCGATGCGGCCCTGTCACTGGTGCGCGAATTGCGCGCTGGCCTCGACAGCTGCAGTCAGTAGGATTGTCGACGTCGCCACATCGCACCACGTCATCGTTGCACACCCCACTTCGGACTGCATGCCGTCTCCAGTAGAGATCACGCTCCGCAACATGCGCTTTCACGTCTGCGTCGGCGTCCTGCCGCACGAAGCCGAGTTTGCGCAACCGTTGGAGATTGATTTGACGGTGTGGGCCGCAAGCGTCGACACTGGCAGCATTGGCGTGGACTATCGTGACCTGTACGCGGTCGCGAGCGCGGTCGTCTCGCAGGGGCCGCTGTTGTACCTCGAGACGATCGCGCAGCACATCGTCGATGGCGCCATGGCGTGCCCGAATGTCCTCGGCGCGCGCGTGGCGATCCGGAAGCCGCACGTCGCACTTCCTGGCCCCCTCGACCATGCCGAAGTGGTGGTCGAGGGCGGTGTCCGCGCATGACCACCCCACGCGTTCGGGTCGCGATTGCGCTTGGTTCCAACATGCAGGACCGATTTGAGCTGCTGCGCAGTGCTGTGGATGCCGTCGCGTCGCTCGACGGCATCACGCTCGTCGCCTCCTCGCAGGTCGAGGAGACTGAGGCGTTTGGGCCGCCGCAGCCAGCGTACCTGAACCAGATGTTGCTCGTCGACACGACGACCAGCCTGCCTGCCTTGCTCGCCGAGCTGCAGGCCATCGAGGAGCAGCATGGGCGGGAACGCCTGGTGACGAAGGGACCACGGACACTCGATCTGGATATCGTCTGGGCTGACGCGGTGACCGTGACCAGTCGCGAACTGCTGGTGCCGCACCCTGGTCTCACCGACCGTAAGTTCTGGCAGCGGGAGTTGGCGGAGTTGCTTGGTGTTGATGGAGCGGCAGAGGCGATCGCCGCTGCGCAGGTGCACGCGGGCATGGACACCGCCGGCAGCGACGACGCTCGTCATGAGCGACGCTGGTCCGGCTCCTGGGAAACCGTTGCCTGACGAGGACTGAATGAGCGCACACATGACGCCACCACCGGCGACCAATGGGAAGCCGGTCACGATCCGTGACCTGCAGGCGAAGAAGGCGAAGGGCGAGAAGATCGTCGCCACCACTGCATACGACGTCCTCTTCGGGCGCCTCGTGGATGCGGCTGGTGTGGACATGGTGCTGGTGGGCGATTCCCTCGGCATGGTCATCGCGGGGCACGACTCGACGAAGCGCGTGACCCTCGACCAGATGATCTGGCACTGCGCGGCGGTCCGGCGTGGCGTGAAGCGCGCGATGCTGATCTTCGACATGCCCTGGATGACGTACCAGGTCAGTGCCAGCGAGGCAGTGCGCAATGCGGGTCGTGCACTTGCAGAGACGAATGCCACGGCCGTCAAGCTCGAAGGCGCAGGGCGCACGGCGCTCGAGTCGGTTCGCGCCTGTGTGGACGTCGGCATTCCGGTGATGGGGCACATCGGCTACACGCCGCAAAGTGATACCGCACTGAGCGGCGCTCGCGTGCAGGGACGGGAGGTGGACGTTGCCGAACAGCTGCTCGCCGACGCGCTTGCGCTGCAGGACGCCGGGGCCTTTGGCATCGTGCTGGAGTTGATGCCCACCGAACTCTCTCGCAACATCTCCAATGCGCTTCACATCCCGACCGTTGGGATCGGCGCAGGCGCGGGATGTGACGGCCAGATCCTCGTGCTGCCAGACCTGCTCGGCCTGAATGAAGGATTCAAGCCCAAGTTTCTCAAGCGGTACGCGGATGTGGCGGGTATCGTGAAGTCGGCGGTGACGGAATACGCGGACGATGTCCGCGCAGGTCGTTATCCCGACGAGAGCACGAGTTTCAGCTGACAATGCTCGTCGTACGGGATGCCGTCGCCTTGCGCGCGGCGGTGTCCGCGGCGCGTGGCCGCGGCGATCGCGTTGGCTTCGTGCCCACGATGGGTGCGCTGCATGCCGGCCACCTCTCGCTGCTCGATCGCGCGCGCGCCGTGTGTGATTGTGTGGTGCTCAGCATTTTCGTCAATCCGCTGCAATTCGCACCGACGGAAGACCTGGCCAAGTATCCCCGCACCGAGGAAGCCGACCTTGCGGCGGCAGCCCAGCACGGCACGACGATCGCCTTCGTGCCGAGCGTCGAGGTGATGTATCCGGGACCTCGCGTCGTCAGCATCGTGCCGGAGTCGGTCGCCGATCGCTGGGAGGGGGCCATCAGGCCGGGCCACTTCGCAGGTGTGCTGACCGTGGTGGCCAAGCTCTTCAATCTCGTGCAGCCGGATGTCGCGGTGTTCGGCCAGAAGGACCTGCAGCAGGCAACGCTCATTCGAGCGCTGGTGGACGACCTCGATTTCCCGATCGTGCTGGATATCGCACCGATCGTGCGGGAACGCGACGGCCTCGCCATGTCGAGTCGGAACCGCTACCTCGACGCATCGCAACGAATTGCCGCACTGGCCCTGTCACGTGCGCTGGCCGCGACGGTCGCCGCATTCCATGACGGAGAGCGCGACCCTGCACGACTGCGCGCCGTTGGCGAACAGGTCGTGCTGGCAGAACAAGGTGCAATACTGGACTATCTCGACATCGTTGACCCACGGCGCATGATGCCGGTGGCGATCGCGAGGGCGAATGACTTCCTCATCGTTGCAGCCCGTGTCGGTGCCACGCGACTCCTCGACAACCATCGCCTCGGCGACCCTTTCCCGCCGCAGTCCTGATGACTCCGAAACCGATTGACGTTCCGCTCCCGGTGTGGGCGATCGCATCGCCGAAACGCCGCGAACACATCGCCCGCGTGACGGGGTTGCTGGATACATGGGCCAGCGCGATGGCGATCCCCGATGCCGAGCGCGTCGCCTGGCATGACGCGGGACTCCTTCACGATGCACTGCGCGATGCGGAAGAACCGCTACTCCGCGAACTCTCGCTGGACACTGCGGCGCCGCCCGAGATCCTGCACGGCCCGGCTGCGGCTGCACGGCTCGAATCCCTCGGCGAAGCGAGACGCGATGTACTCGACGCGATCCGCTGGCATACGCTAGGGAATCCCGCCTGGGCGCGCACTGGTCAGGCCCTCTTCATGGCGGACTTTCTCGAGCCGGGGCGCAAGTTCATGGTGTCGGAACGGGCATGGCTCGCCGCGCTGGTGCCGAGTGACTTCGCGGGCGTGTTTCGGCAGGTCGTGAAGTGTCGCCTCGAATGGTCACTTCGTGAAGGGAAGGGCCTCCATCCTGAGACCGTCGCACTGTGGAACGCCGTTCGATGAAACGATCGCGTGTCGTTCTGCTGGGCGTTGCATTGCTGGTGGTGATTGCGGTCGGCGTGTACGGTGCGCGGCGCTGGTCCGGTACAGGGGTGCTGGCGGTGCTTGGCGACACGACGCGGGCGCCGCAAGGCGAGCGCATCGTCGTCGAAGTCCTGAACTCGAGTGGCGTGACGGGGCTCGCACGCCGCGCCACATTCCTGTTGCGGGACCGCGGCTTCGATGTGATCAGCTACGCGAATGATCCGAAGGGACGTCGCGGGCAGACGCTGATCATCGACTATACCAACAAGCCCGAAGCCGCCGATCGCGCCGCACGTGTGCTGGGCGGGGCGCAGATCGAGCGAGGAAAGGACTCGCTCGATCGTGGGCTCGATCTGACGGTGAAACTCGGCAGCGCCTACAAGCCGCCGCTCGAAGCATTTCACCCCTGATTCAGGGCGCGGTCAGTTCGCGACGGCGTCCGATTTTTTCGACGCGCAGTTGCCCGCACGCCGCGCTGATGTCCAACCCGCGGCTGCGGCGGATCGCGACTTCCACACCATCGTCGCGAATCCAGTTGGCGAATTGATGAATGCTGTCGCGTGGGGTGGGGTCGAAGCCAAGCCCTCCACCCGGATGCAGCGGAATCAGGTTCACGAAGGCGCGGCAATCCGTCGCCAGCGATGCCAATTCGTCCGCGTGCACCCGCTTGTCGTTGACGCCGCCGAGCATCACGTATTCGAAGGTGACGCGACGGTCGAACGCGGCGGCCGCGGCGATGACCTCGGCAAGCGGAAATTTCGTATTCACCGGCATCAGTTCCTGCCGGAGCTTGTCGTTCGGCGCATGAATGGAAATCGCGAGGCGGAACTGCTCCGCACGCTGACCGAGCGCGATGATCCCAGGCAACACGCCGACCGTGCTGACGGTGATGTGGCGCGCCCCAATGCCGAAGCCTTCCGGCGAATTGAGGATAGTGAGGGTCGGGCTGACCGCCTTCCAGTTCATGAGCGGCTCGCCCATGCCCATGAAGACGATGTTGGTCGCCTTCACGGGCGGGGAGAGCATCGCCAGTTCGCGAACCTGGCCTGCGATCTCGTGCACCGCGAGGTTGCGCTGGAATCCCATCACACCAGTGGCGCAGAAGGCGCAGGCGAGTGCGCACCCCGCCTGCGACGAAATGCAGAACGTCATGCGATCGCCGTCGGGGATCGCGACCGTCTCGATCGCCTGACCATCGGCCATCGTGAAGAGGAACTTCTCGGTCCCGTCGGTCGATGCCTGGCGAACGGCGAGTGTGAGCCGCGGCAGGGTGAATCGTTCCGCCAACGATTGGCGCAGGCCGACCGGCAACTCCGACATCGCGTCGAAGTCGGGGGCCGGGTTGATCCAGAGCCGGCGGAGAACCTGATCGGCTCGATACGACGGCTGCCCGAGCTCGACGAGTGCAGCCAGAAGGGCCTGCCGAGCGTCCGCTGGCGTCAGGTCGAGGAGATTGGTCAGGGGCGTGGTCACCCTGAATTCTAACCACTGCCCGGCGTTCTCCGTCCCCGCCGATCATCTCGGCGGTTCCTGTCCGTCGCTTCGAGGTTCCAACCACTTGTCGCACAAGGCGTTGGACGCCGCCGCGCTACCCCGCCTGTGACGGGGCCGCTAGTTTCATCCAGATCCCCGAAACCATCGAGAATTGCTGTCCGATCTTCTCACACCGGAGCGCGTCAAGGTTCCGCTTGTCAGCCATACGAAGGACGAGGTGTTGCGTGAGCTGGTCCAGCTCGCCATGCCCTCGGCCAGTCCGGCTGCACTCGAGACCATGGTGACAGCGGTCCTCGACCGGGAAAAGCTGCTCAGCACGGGCATCGGGAGCGGCATCGCCATCCCGCACGGCCGTACGAATGAGGTCGACACCATCATCGTGGCGGCAGGCGTGGCCCCAGAGCCGATCGATTTCGATGCCCTCGACGGCAAGCCGGTCTCGTTGTTTTTCCTTTTGCTCGGGCCGGGCAGCGCGGCGGGTGCCCATGTGCGCGCCCTGGGTCGCATCTCGCGGATTCTGCGGCATGAAGCGGTCCGCGAAGACTTGATGCATTGTTCCACTGCGGACGAATTCGTACAGCGGTTGCTCGGCGCGGAGGTCCTGTGACCGCGCCGCTCCCCGCCGCGCGATCGCGCGAGTGGACACGCTGGCTGGTGCCGTTCGTCGTTGTGCTCGGCATCCTCACGGCAACGTCATGGCCGCATCCGCCGAGCATGCCACACAACAGTGACAAGGTCGTTCATTTTTCGGCGTATGCGCTGCTTGGTGCGTCAGTGGCGTGGGCGGCGCGAACGAGCATGATGCTCACCGCGTTGCGATGGCTTCTGGTCGTCTCGGCACTTGGTGCGGCCGATGAATGGCATCAGCAGTTCATTCCGAATCGCAGTATGGACGTGCAGGACTGGTTGGCCGACACCGCTGGCGCTGCCGGTGGTCTATCTCTCGTGACGGCGCTTGCACGGCGCCGGGAGTCAGTTGCGTGACTGTTGCTTCACTGTTCGCCACTTCGCGCCGCAGCCATCTGTGCGGCGAATTGCGCTCGGAACACGTTGGCCAGACCGTTCGCCTCGGTGGCTGGGTGCACCGCTGCCGGTCCATGGGCGCCATCGTCTTTCTCGACTTGCGCGATCGCGCCGGATTGCTGCAGGCGACCTGTGATCCGCGATTCACGCCGGCGGACGTCATTGCCGCCGCGGACAAGCTTGGCGCCGAAACGGTGGTCGAGGTGGAAGGTGTGGTGGCGGCACGGCCCATTGAAATGGTGAACGGCGATCTCGAGACCGGCACCATCGAGTTGCAGGTCACGTCGCTGCGGATCGTCGGCCCGGCGGTCACTCCGGCCATCCCTGTCGCACGCGGCAAGGACGAGAAGCTCGCAGCGGAGGAACTGCGACTGAAGCATCGCATCCTCGATCTTCGCCGGCCCGAGTTGCAGGCCAACCTGATCCTCCGTCATCGTCTGCTGCAGGTCGCTCGCTCGACGATGACCGCGCAAGGCTTTCTCGAGATCGAGACGCCGATCCTCACCAAGACGACTCCCGAAGGTGCGCGCGACTATCTCGTACCGAGCCGGGTGCATCCGGGCGAGTTCTACGCGCTGCCACAGTCGCCGCAGATCTACAAGCAGCTGTTGATGGTGGCGGGCTTTGATCGCTACTTCCAGATTGCGCGCTGCTTCCGCGACGAAGACCTTCGCGCCGATCGCCAGCCGGAGTTCGCGCAGATCGACATCGAATGTGCCTTCGTCACACAGGAGGACGTGCAGGCGACGATCGAGCGCGTGCTGGTGGCGCTCTGGAAGGTGGCCGGCCACGACATCGTGACCCCGTTCCAGCGCATCCGATGGGCCGATGCGATGGAGCGCTTCGGCATCGACAAGCCAGACCTGCGATATGGCTTCGAGCTGGAGAACTGGACGGCCCATGTGCAGCCAGACGCCGCAGCCTTCGTGCACGACGGCATTGCGGCAGGTGGCAAGTTGCGCGGCATCCGCGTTGCCAATGGTGCCGCGTTCTCGCGCAAGGAGATCGATGCGCTGGCAGCGGTGGCAAAGTCGAATGGACTGGGCGGACTGCTGTGGGCGAAGCGCACGGAGGCCGGCTGGGAAGGGCAGGGCACGAAAGCGTTCGGCGCAGAGACGATGGACAAGATCGGCGGCGCCGTTGGCGATCTCCTGCTCGCTGGTGTCGGGAGTGACAAGACGGCGCTGCCAGGCATGGGCCAGGTGCGCCTCGAATTGACGCGCCGTCCCGAGATTGCGCCCAGCACGGCACACGCCTTCTGCTGGATCGTGGATTTCCCGCTGTTCGAACTCGATCCCGAAACGGGCGAGCACATGCCCGCGCACCACCCGTTCACCGCGCCACATCCTGACGACACGCACATGCTCGAGTCCGAGCCGTGGAACTGTCGCGCCATGCATTACGACGCTGTCTACAACGGCAACGAGCTCGGCTCTGGATCGATCCGCATCACCGATCCGGTGGTGCAGGAGACAATTTTCCGGTTGCTCAAGGTTCCGGCGGATGAAATCCAGCGACGCTTCGCCTTCCTGCTCGACGGCCTGGCCGCCGGCGCACCGCCACACGGCGGCTTCGCGCTCGGCTTCGACCGGATTGCGATGTTGCTCGCCGGCTCGACGTCGCTGCGTGATGTGATTGCCTTCCCGAAGACCACCGCGGCGCGTGCGCTCTTCGAAGGTGCGCCAAGCCCTGTCAGCGAGCGTGACCTGAGCGCGCTCAGCCTCGCCATCAAGCTCAAGGAGCCGTCGTGACCGGAACGACACTCGTGACGCAAAAGGTCTCCACCGAGGGCGCCGATCTGCTGACGCTCGCTGGTGTGAACGACGCCAACCTGATCGAGCTCGGTCGCATTCACGGTGTGCGCGTTGGCATGCGTGGCGAGGCGATCACGCTTGCTGGCGAGCCGCAGGCGGTCGATCGCGCCATGCACACGGCGCAGCGCATGGTGGAGGCCGCACGGCAGCGTGCGTCGTTCACGGCAGACGATGTGCTGCGCATGTCCGAGGATACCACTGGCGAGTCGGGTCCCCTCGATCCCGCGCGCATTGCATTGCCAGGCATCAAGCGTGTGGTGCAGGCGAAGACGCCAGGGCAGGCGGAGTACCTGCAGAAGATTGCCGACCATGACATCGTCGTCGGCATCGGCCCTGCTGGTACCGGCAAGACGTATCTTGCAGTGGCGGCGGCCGTCGATGCGTTGATGCGGAAGCGGGTGAAGCGGATCGTGCTGGCGCGCCCTGCCGTCGAGGCCGGCGAGTCGCTCGGGTTCCTGCCGGGCGACATGCAAGCCAAGGTCGACCCGTACCTGCGTCCATTGTACGACGCGCTCGACGAGATGATGCCGCCGGAGCGCGTGATCAAGGCGCTCGAGACCCGCGTCATCGAGATTGCACCGTTGGCCTTCATGCGTGGCCGGACCCTCGGTGATGCGTTCGTGATCCTCGACGAGGCACAGAACGCCACCAATGCCCAGATGAAGATGTTCCTCACCCGCCTCGGCGTGAACTCAAAGATCGTCATCACGGGCGACAAGACGCAGATCGACCTGCCGACGCGTGAGCAGTCAGGATTGATGCAGGTGGAGCGCATTCTTCCCGGCGTGGAAGGGATCGCGTTCCACTACTTCAGCGAAGCCGATGTCGTCCGGCATCGCCTTGTACGGGACATCATCCGGGCCTATGCGCATGACAGTGGAAACTGACCCTCCGCAGCGACGCAGCGTCGCCAACGCAGGCCGACGCTGATGCCGATCGAAGTCGAGTCTGCCGCGCCGGGCGGCCAGCGTGCGCCACTCAGTGCCGCACGAGTTGATGCACTCGTCCGCCTGACACTGAAGGCGGAAGAAATCGATGACGCCATCATCAGCGTGACGTTCCTCTCGTCGCGGGCCATGGCGCGGATGAATCGCGAGCAGCTCGGGCACGCCGGTGCGACGGACATCATCACCTTCGAGCTGACACGCCCCGTGAATGACGCTCCGGTGACGGGGGACATGTATATCTGCGCCGACGTCGCGCGACTGAACGCGAAGGCGTGGGGCGTGCCGGTCCGCGAGGAGATCGCGCGCCTGGTGATCCACGGTACGCTGCACACGCTGGGCCTCGAACATCCGGATGGTGAGGCCCGCGTGCAGTCGCCGATGTGGCGTGCACAGGAGAAGTATCTCCGTGCCGCCATTCGTCGCGGCCTCGTCTGACCGGTATGCTGCTCTGGCTGCTGTTCGCATTCCTTCTCTTCGCCGCCGGTGCCTCCGTTGCGGCGGATGGCCTTGTCACAAGCCTCACCGCCGGTCCGGCCGACGATGTGCGTCGGGCGTGGCTGGTGCGCGATCGTGAACGCGTGCATCGGGCGCTGAGCGGTTCGCGACTGCTGTTTTTCCTCTTCGCCGGTGCCGTGGCACCACCGCTCTGGCAGGAGTCAGGCCCGCAATTGATCGCCGCGCTCGTGCTGCTTCTGGCGGTCGTTGGCGCGGCCGAGACCCTCGCGCGCACGATCGGTGCGACACGTGCCGATGGCCCAAGTGCGTGGCTGTCAGGTTGGGCAGCTTTCGTGACGCTGATGGCGACACCGCTGGTGCTCCTGATGGAACGGGTCGAGCATGGGCTCGCCTCCGCATTTCCGGTCGCGAAGGTCGATGCCGACGCCGACGATGTGGCGACCGAGCAGTTCCTCGACATCGTGGCCGCCGAGGCTGACGTCACGGGCAAGGAACGGACGCTGTTGCAGGGCGCCTTCTCGCTCGGCGAAACGCAGGTGCAGGAGATCATGACGCCGCGCGTGGAGCTGATCGCAATCGAACGCGAGACGCCCTGGTCGGAAGTGATCGATCGCTTCCGCTCATCGGCGCACTCGCGACTGCCTGTCTATCGCGAACAGATCGACGACGTGATCGGCGTGTTGTATGTGAAGGACTTGCTCGCTGACATTCTCGACGACGAGGAGCCCGCGCAGGGCTGGCTGTCGCGGATGCGCCCTGGTTACTACATCCCCCCGACCAAGCCGATCGATGCCTTGCTGCGTGAGTTTCGCTCGCAGCGCAAGCACATCGCGATCGTCATGGACGAGTATGGCGGCACCGCTGGCATCGTCACCATCGAAGACATTCTCGAGGAGATCGTCGGCGAGATCGAGGACGAGCACGACACCGAAGCGGAGCGGCAGTTCGAGAGTCGGGCGAATCGTGAATTCTGGGTCACGGGCCGGATCACGCTCGACGAGCTGTCGGAGACGCTTGGCGTCGACATCGAAAGTGACGAAGTCGGCACCGTGGGCGGCTTGATCATGGAGCGACTCGGCCGCGTACCACGGGCCGGTGAGCAACTGGAGATCGCCGGGTTCCGCGTGGTCGTCGAGCAGGTGCGGCGTCGGCAAGTGCTGCGCGTGTACTTCGAGCGACTGGAGCCACTGGTCGAAAGCCCTGACGGCGAGGAAGGCTGATGGGCTCCTTTTCACTTGCCCTCCTCATCATTGCCGGTGTCGCAGCCATGACGCTGGCGTCGCAAGCGGTGCGCGCGGTCAGTCGTATCTGGCTGCGACACTGGGTCGAGCAGCGATTGCGGGGTGCCGGCCTGGCGGAGGCCTACCTGGAGCAGCCACAGCGGCTGCAGCACGCCGCTGGTGCGGGCGCAGCGGCCATCGTCCTGTCAGGCGGGGCGATGCTGTCGCTTGCACTGCGCGACGAGCCGAGAACTCTTGCCGTCTGGTTGCTGCTGACCGCGCTGGGCATCCTGATCCTCGGCGTTGCCGTGCCCCGCGCCGTCGGCCAGCGCTGGGCCGTGCCGTTGGCCCCCTTCCTGCTGCCGGTGCTGCAGGTCGTCGAAGTGGTGTTGGCGGTGTTCCTGCTCCCGGCGCGCGCACTCGAGCGGGTGTTGCGCCCGGAAAGCACGGCGACGCCAGCGAACGCCGAACGCGAGGCGCTCGAGGTGCTGCTCCGCGAAGGCGAACGCGAGGGTGTCAGCTTGCCGGGAGAGCGTGAGATCATCACCGGATTGGTCGCATTCGGTGATAAAACATTGCGCGACGTCCTGACGCCGCGCGACCAGGTCTTCGCACTCGATGTGACCCTCTCGCATGCCGACCAGGCACGCCAGATCGCACAGTCCGGTTACAGCCGGGTGCCGGTGTACAAGGACACGCTCGACAACGTCGTCGGGATGGTCCACGTGCGCGACGTCCTCACCAGCGAGGGCGAGGCGGCGCTGCCGGTGCGCCCGGTCGGCATCGCGTCGATCGATCGCAAGTGCAGCGACCAGCTCTTCGCCATGCTGCAGAACCGCCAGCACCTGGCGCTCGTGCGCGAGGGCGACGGTCCGGTGCTGGGGTTGGTGACGCTGGAGGACCTGCTCGAAGAAGTCGTGGGTGACATCGACGACGAACATGATGAACACCAACCAGATCCCGTCACGACATGACTGGAATCGCTGATTCCGTGAACGTGCCACCGGCCATCGCATCACTGCTGACGGCATTCGACGCCGGACAACGGGCCGCGCTGGCGCGAGCGATCTCGATCGTCGAGAACCATCGCAGTGGTTTCGACGCCTTGCTCGCCGTGCTCCACCCTCGCCTTGGCCGCGCGCGACGCATTGGCATCACGGGGCCGCCGGGCGCAGGCAAGAGTACGATCACCACCGCCCTCGTCGAGGCGATGCGTGCCGATGGCCTGACGGTCGCCGTCGTCGCCGTCGATCCGACCTCGCCATTCACGGGCGGCGCGCTGCTCGGTGATCGCATCCGCATGGAGCGGGTCGCACTCGATCCCGGCGTTTACATCCGGTCGATGGCCACCCGTGGATCGCTCGGGGGGCTGGCTGCGGCCACGCGCGAAACGTGCGACGTGCTGGACGGATTCGGGTTCGACCGCATTCTCATCGAGACGGTCGGTGTGGGGCAGAGTGAACTGGACGTCGCGCGCACGGCCGATACCAGCGTGGTGGTGCTCGTCCCGGAGAGCGGCGACAGCATCCAGACGCTGAAAGCCGGCGTGATGGAGATCGCGGACCTGTTCGTCGTCAACAAGAGTGATCGCCCGGGTGCCGACCGGCTGCGCGGCGACATCGAATTGATGTTGGGCATGCGGATGGGCGACACGATGCGTGGTGTACCAGCCCATCACGGAGTAGACCTGCGGAAGCTGGGCACCGCCGAAAAGGCCGCCGCACAGAAGGCGCTGTCCCCGGCGAAAGCGGCGCGGGAAGCCTCGGCCGACCCACATGCCGCAGGCGGCTGGGTCCCCGCCGTGGTGAATACCGTGGCGGCCGATGGCCGCGGTATCCCCGAGCTCCTCGCGGCCATCACCCGGCACTTCGACTACCTTCAGGATTCAGGCGGACTGGCGGAGCGGCGCCGGAGCCGGATGCGCGAACGGGTCGTGGAGGTTGCCGAGGACCGTCTGCGACGTCGGTTGTGGAGCGACGCCGGCACGCAGTCGTTCATCGATGACGCGCTTCCCGCTCTCGAGCGTGGTGACACCACTCCGTTTGCAATCGCTGATGCGCTCCTGGCGCGTAGTGCAACCCTGATGGCGGGGCTCCCGACATGACTTCGATCTCTGATCTTTCCGAGACCGTCCGCGAGCAGCAGGCTGAGCTCGAACGGCTCCGCAACGAAGTAGCGAGCTGGCGTGCACGCTACGAGAAGGGCGAGAAGCGCGACATCGCCTACGTGAATTCTGCCAACCCGGTCGAGCCCCTCTACACACCGCTCGACGGGCCCGATCCGGAAATCGCACTCGAAGTGCCAGGAGCATGGCCCTTCACGCGCGGAATTCACCCCACCGGTTATCGCGGCAAGCTCTGGACGATGCGCCAGTTCGCAGGCTTCGGCTCGGCCCGCGACACGAACGAGCGGTTCAAGTTCCTGCTCTCGCAGGGACAGACCGGGCTCTCGGTGGCGTTCGATTTCCCGACCTTGATGGGCTACGACGCCGATCATCCACGCTCGGAAGGCGAAGTCGGCAAGACCGGCGTCTCGATCTCATCCCTCGCCGACATGGAGACGCTCTTCGACGGCATCCCGCTCGACCAGGTGTCGACGTCGATGACGATCAACGGCCCGGCGCTGATCCTCTATTGCTTTTACATCGCCGCCGCCGAGAAGCAGGGTGTGCCGGCCTCGAAGATTCGTGGCACGGTCCAGAACGACATCCTGAAGGAGTACATGGCGCAGCATGCCTGGTGCTTCCCGATCGAGCCCGCGCTGCGCCTGATCGTCGACGGATTCGAGTGGAGCGCGCAGAACGCGCCGCTCTTCAACACGATTTCCATCTCGGGGTACCACATCCGTGAGGCGGGTGCGACCGCTGCGCAGGAATTGGCGTTCACGCTCGCAGACGGCTTCACCTACGTCGAGCGCGGGATCGCGCGCGGGCTGGACGTGGACTCGTTCGCACCGCGGCTCTCGTTCTTCTTCGACATCCACAACGATTTCTTCGAGGAAATCGCGAAGCTGCGCGCCGCACGTCGCATCTGGGCCCGTGTCCTGCGCGAAAAATTCGGTGCGCGCGATCCGAAGTCGTGGATGCTGCGGTTCCATTCGCAGACGGCTGGTGTGACGCTCACGGCACAGCAGCCGATGAACAACGTCGCGCGCGTGGCCTATCAGGCGCTCGCCGCCGTGCTCGGCGGCACGCAGTCGTTGCACACTAATTCGATGGACGAGACCCTCGCGCTGCCGACCGAGGAAGCGGTGCAGGTGGCACTTCGCACGCAGCAGATTCTCGCCTACGAAACGGGCATCCCGAACGTCATGGATCCACTGGGCGGGTCCTACTACGTCGAATCACTCACCGATTCGCTCGAGCGCGAGGCCGAAGCACTCTTCGCACAGATCGAGGAGCAGGGCGGTGTCGTGAAGGGACTCGAGGAAGGGTGGTTCCAGCGCAAGATTGCCGAGGCCGCATCACGGCATCAGTGGGAAATCGAGCAGCGGCGGCGCCTGGTGGTCGGCGTCAACGAGTTCACGAACGACAACGAGGAGATCACCATCCCGCTGCTGAAGGTTGGCATGGATGCGGAACGCGAACAGCGTGAGCGCATGGCGACCATGCGTGCGACGCGCGACAACGCCGCCGTCCAGCGGAATCTCGACGCGTTGCGTAGTGGAGCGCGGGGATCGGCAAACCTGGTGCCGTTGATCCTCGATTGCGCCCGCAGTTATGCCACCCTGTTCGAGATTCGTGCGGCGCTCGAGGATGTGTTCGGAGCCTATCGGGAGCCGGTCTTCTTCTGATCGACCACCGCGTTCCGCGTCCGTCGCGGATCAGTTGTCGGTCGCTTGATGATCCGACCGCTCGTGCCATCGTGGATGGCGCGGGCGGTCGGTGTGTTTTCCCCGCGCAGTTCTCCTCGGCAAGAGCTTTCCGTCGCATCCGATGACGCCTGGACAAGAATCCGCATGGTGGCAGACCTACTTCGACGAGAGTTATCTCCTCGAATTCGAGCCACTGTTCGAGGAAACCATCAATCGTGCCGAAGTCACGCGTCTGATGGAAATCCTCGAGTTGCCCGACGGTGCGGCAATTCTCGATTGTCCATGCGGGCAGGGACGGCACGCCCACCTGCTGGCCGAGGCCGGCTACGACGTCACGGGCGTCGACTACTCCATGCCGTTGCTTCGCATCGCCAAGGAGCGTGGCACGGGCAAGCGACTTCGGTACCGACGCGGCGACATGCGCTCGCTGCCCGCACCCTGGTCGGGCAAGTTCGATGCAGTGCTCAACCTGTTCACGTCCTTTGGATTCTTCGACGACGCCCGCGACGACGCGACTGTGATCGAGGAGTTCGCGAGGGTGCTGGCGCCCGGCGGCCGTTTGGTCTGGTACGGCGGCAGCCGCGACGGCGTCGTGTCGCGCTGGGTCGGTCGCGACAGCTGGAAGACGCAGGACGGCACCGCCGTCAGCCATGACCGCGCGTTCGACCCGATCAGCGGTGAGATCACTATCCAGACCACGTGGCGGGGCCCGTCCGGGGCCGGTCAGCGCATGCACCGGATCCGGCTCTACACGGCCACGCGCCTCGCTGAGCTCTGTACCGACGCCGGCCTCGAGGTCGAGGCGGTGTATGACGGGCTGGAGGATCGGCCCCTCCGCCGCACCTCGGCCGAGATGTTGCTGGTGGCCCGGAAGCCATTGCTCCCTCGCAAGCGAACCCGCCGCTAGCTTTCCCATGCTGTCATTCGTCCCTACGACCTCAGTGTTATGACCCGACCGATTCGCGTGCTGGTGGCGAAGCCGGGGCTCGATGGCCACGACCGTGGTGCCAAGGTTGTGGCGGCCGCCCTGCGCGACGCCGGCATGGAAGTGATTTATACAGGACTCCACCAGACCCCCGAGATGATCGCTACGGCGGCCGTCCAGGAGGACGTGGATGTCGTTGGGCTGTCGATCCTCAGCGGCGCCCACATGACGCTTTTTCCACGCGTGCTCACGTTGCTCAAGGAGCAGGGGCGCGACGATATCCTCCTCACGGGTGGCGGCATCATCCCGAAGGAAGACATGGAATCGCTCAAGGCACAGGGCGTCGGCCAGCTCTTCGGCCCCGGAACGAGTACCGCTGACCTGGTCGAATTCATCCGCACCTGGTTTGCGGAGAAGGAGTCGCTGCCGACGTGAGTACGCGCCTGCGGCAGCTCAGCGACGCCGTTCGGGAAGTCGAGGCGAAAGTTCGTGAAGGTGGCGGTCCCGAGCGATCGGCAAAGGAGCATGCCCGCGGCAAGCTGACGGCACGAGAGCGCGTCACCGCGCTGTGTGATGTCGGTGCCCCGTTTCTCGAACTCGGACTGCTCGTCGCGTACGACCAGTATGACGGCCAGGCCCCCGCGGCCGGCGTGATCACGGCGCTCGGCGTCGTGCAGGGCCGTGAAGTCGTGATCGTCGCCAACGACGCCACCGTGAAGGCGGGTTCCTGGTGGCCTGAAACGATCAAGAAGATCCTCCGCGCGCAGGAACTGGCGATGCGGTGTCGATTGCCGATCGTGTATCTGGTCGACAGCGCCGGCGTTAACCTGCCGTACCAGGGCGGTGTGTTCCCGGGCCAGTACGGCGCGGCGCGCATCTTCTACTACAACTCGATCATGCGGCGATACCTGCGCATTCCGCAGTTGTCGGCCGTCATGGGTCCGTGCATCGCGGGCGGCGCCTATTTGCCGGCGCTCAGCGACGTGATCGTGATGGTGAAGGGCACCTCCTTCATGGGACTCGGCGGACCGAACCTGGTGAAGGGCGCCACCGGCCAGACCATCGATGGTGAAACACTCGGTGGTGCCAGCACACACACGGCGATCAGCGGTGTGGCACACTACACCGCCGACGATGATCCGCATTGCTTGCGCATGTTGCGCGAGATGATCCAGCGGCTGCCTGGTGCGCAACACGACGCTCGCAACGCCGATGTCGCCCCGACGGCGCCAGCGCGTGCGCCGGAGTCGCTCTACGATGTGCTGCCGGCTGACCATCGCATGTCCTACGACATGCACCATGTGCTGGAGGCGGTCGTCGACGCCGGCTCCCTGATGGAATTCCAGGGCGACCTCGCGAAGGAAGTGATCTGCGCCGACGCTCGCATCGAAGGCATCGCGGTTGGTGTGATCACGAACCAGCGCGGACTGATCAAGGGTCGCCCGGGTGAGAAGCCGCGTTTCGGTGGCATCATTTACGCCGAGAGCGCAGAGAAGGTCGCTTTCTTCATCGATCGCTGCGACCGGCAGGGTATTCCGTTGCTCTTCGTGCAGGATGTCTCTGGCTTCATGGTTGGGCCGGAGGCAGAACACGACGGCATCATTCGCGCTGGTGCACGCTGGGTCGAGGCGATGGCGACAGCGCGCGTGCCGAAGATCGTGCTGACGGTGAACCACGCGTCCGGCGCCGGCTACTACGCCATGGCAGCGCAGGGTTTCGATCCCGACCTGATCCTCAGCTGGCCCACCGGTCGCATGGCCGTCATGGAAGGCGAAAGCGCGATCGCGGCCGTGCACGGACCGACGCTCGAGGCGTTGAAGAAAGTCGGTGCCGCTCCGTCGGACGAGTTGCAGCAGTCGATTGCCACCATGCGCGAGGACTACGAACAACAGCTGGACGCTCGCTACGCTGCCGCACGTGGTTTTGCGGATGCGATCGTGTACCCCGAAGACACTCGCCCCTTGCTGGCGCTCGCGCTTCGCGCCGCGCGCCGCAATCCGGGCCCTCATCTCGGAGCCTTCGTGCTCCCGCCGCAACCGATGGAAATGGCGTGATGCAGTCACGCCTGGAGATACGATGACACGGACGGTACGCGTTGCCAGCGGTCAGGGCTTCTGGGGCGATTCGCTCGACGCGCCACGGCAGCAGGTCGACGGTGGGCCGATCGACTACCTCATGCTCGATTATCTCGCCGAAGTCACGATGTCCATTCTGCAAAAGCAGAAGGAACGTGATCCCGCGATGGGGTATGCGCGCGATTTCATCGGGGCGATCGAGAGCGTGCTGCCCGGGATCGTCGAACGCGGCGTGAAGGTCATTGCCAACGCTGGCGGCGTGAATCCCGTCGCCTGTGCACAAGCACTGGTCGCTGCGATCGCCAAGGCTGGTCACGGTGGCAAGGTGAAGATCGGTGTCGTCACCGGTGATGATCTCCTGCCGCGCATCGATGAGTTGCTGGCGGCCGGGCACGAGCTGAAGCACATGGAGACTGGCGCGCCGCTCTCCACCGTGCGAGGCAGGGTGCTCTCGGCGAACGCATACATCGGTTCCACACCCATCGTGCAGGCGCTGCAACAAGGTGCGCAGATCGTGGTCACGGGTCGTTCCACAGACACCGCGCTCACGATGGCTCCGCTGCGACATGAGTTCGGCTGGGCGGCGGATTCATGGAACCAGCTCGCTGCCGGCATCGTCGCCGGACACATACTCGAATGCGGTGCGCAGTCATCCGGCGGCAATTGCCTGCACGAATGGCGCTCGATCCCCGACCTCGCGAACATCGGTTACCCGATCGCCGAAGTCGTCGAGGACGGGTCATTCGTGATCACCAAGCATCCCAATACCGGCGGACGCGTCAGCGTGCCGAGTGTGACCGAGCAGTTGGTGTATGAGATGGGCGATCCTCACGCCTACATCACGCCTGACGTCGTCGCGGATTTCACGTCGATTCGGGTTGCCGCCGACGGTGAGAACCGTGTCCGGGTCCACGGCATCGCCGGTGGGCCTGCGACGCCGTTCCTCAAGGTGTCCATCGCTTATCGCGCCGGGTACAAGGCGGTTGGTTCGCTCGTGTACTCATGGCCCGATGCGATGGAAAAAGCAGAGCTCGCCAATCGGATCTTGCGGGAACGCCTCGATCGACTCGGCCTGAAGTTCGACCAGGTGCTTTCCGAATTCGTCGGCGCCAACGCCACGCACGGCCACCTCGCGGGCGACGGGCGTGACGCGCCAGAAGTGCAATACCGCATCGGTGTACGAGGTGAGGATCGGGCCAGCGTCGAGCGCTTCACACGAGAGATCGCGCCCCTGGTGCTCAATGGTCCGCCCAGCGTCACCGGATTTGCCGGTGGTCGCCCGAAAGTCGAGGAGGTCATCGCCTACTGGCCGGCGCTGATCGACAAGCGCGTCGTCACGACGCACGTTGAGGTGGTGTCATGACACAGCCGACAGTGCAGGTCCGCCTGCTCGATCTCGCGCACACCCGATCGGGTGACAAGGGCGACATGGCCAATTGCGGCGTGATTGCCCTGCGCCCGGAATGGTATCCGCTATTGGCGCGCGAACTCACCACCGAGCGTGTGCGCGATCACTACGGCGCACTGATCTCCGGCAAGGTCGAACGCTTTGAACTGCCGAATCTCAATGCGCTGAACTTCCTGCTGCATGGCGCCCTCGACGGCGGTGGTACCTTGTCACTCAAGACCGATGCACAGGGCAAGGTGGTGTCGACCGCCATGCTGCGCATGGTGTTGAACGTGCCGGCCGACGAAGCGGCGGCGCTGAAACTCCCAGTGCAGGGCAACCAGGAGTAAATGATGAGCCGACCGACGCCGTCGTCGCTGTCCGTGGTCCGGTCGCGCATTCGCACCGTGCGCGCCGAGGGGCTTGGCGTCATAACGCTCGCACGGCCAGACAAGAAAAACGCACTCGATCAGCAGACCGCCGTAGAGTTGACGTCAGCGCTGCTCGAACTCGAGGCGGCGGACGACGTGCGTGTGATCATCGTCGAGGGTGACGGCGACGACTTCTGCGCCGGTGCCGACCTGACGGCCCTCGATGCAACGCTCGAGAGCGGCCCCGACGCGCACATCGAGGACGCACGTGCGCTCGGTCGTGTGTTCTCGACCATGCGCGAGATGTCGAAGCCGATCGTCGCCATCGTGCGCGGCCGCGCCCTCGCGGGCGGAGCGGGCCTGGCGACGGCATGCGACATCGTCCTCGCGGAAGAGTCGGCAGTCTTCGGTTATCCCGAAGTGCGGATCGGCTTCGTTCCGGCGATGGTCATGACGATGCTGCGCCGGGCCGTGGGTGAGAAGCGGGCGGCAGAGCTGGTGCTCACAGGGCGCCTCATCAGTGCGGCGGAGGCAGAGCGCATTGGTCTCATCAGCCGCTGCATTCCGACCGCGGCGTTTCCGGCCGAGGTGACGAAGACCATCGACGCCCTGGTGAAGTCCCCGCGCACGGCGGTTGGCCTGACCAAGCGGTTGCTCTACCGCATGGACGATCTCGACTTTGCGCAGAGCATCGGCATCGGTGTCGCCACCAATGTGGAGTCCCGTGCCACGGAGGATTTCCGTGCCGGCGTTCGCAAGTTCCTTGATCGGACGCGCCAGCCGTGACCATCATCACCGTCCAGATCGCGCTCACGTTGATCGGCGCGGGCATGTTCGGGTACGGCGTTCTCGAGGACAGCGACCCCTTTCGCCTGGCCGCGATCGGCACGCTGGCGGTGGCGCTGATCCTCCGGTTCGTCCGGAAGCGCACGGAGCGCGGACCGACCGACTGACCTCGCCTGGGGCCCTGGACGGCCCCGCAGGCACCCGGGGTCGCTATCTTTCAGGAATGTCTCGTACCGCAGGGTCCGTCCCCGAATTGCTCGCGCCAGCCGGCTCCTTTGACGCCGTCCGCGCGGCCGTCGCCAATGGCGCCAACGCCGTCTACCTGGGCGCCGAGCAGTTCAATGCGCGCGACGAAGGGGCGCAGCTCACACTGGATGAGCTGGAGGCGGCCTGCCGACTCGCGCATCAACACGGCGCACGCATCTACCTGACGTTCAATGTGCTCGTCAAGCCGTCAGAACTGGCGATCGCGCTGAGCTACCTCGGTGAGTGCATCGATCGTGGCATCGACGCCGCGATCGTGCAGGACATCGGCGTCGTTCGGCTCATCCGCCAGGTCTATCCGAGTCTCGAGATCCACGGCTCGACGCAGATGACCGTGCATGATGAATCCGGCGCGCTGGTGATGCAGAAGCTTGGCGTCGAGCGCGTCGTGCTGGCACGCGAGAACACGCTCGACGACATTCGCGCCATTCGCGCCGCCGTGCCTGAGCTCGGCCTCGAAACGTTCATTCACGGCGCGCTTTGCATCTCGTACAGCGGACAGTGCTACATGTCCGGCATGATCTCGGAGCGCTCCGCCAATCGTGGATCGTGTGCGCAAAGCTGTCGCAAGGACTATGTGCTCACCGATGAGTCGAATGGCAGTGAGCTGGATCGCGGCTATCTCATCAGCGCCAAGGATCTTGCGGCACATGATCATCTCGCCGACATCGCGGATGCTGGTGTTGGCTGCCTGAAGATCGAAGGTCGGAAGAAGAAGCCAGAGTACGTGGCCACCGTCACCCACGGCTATCGCAGCTTCCTGACGCGCCTGGCAACGGGTGATCGCACGCCGCCGAGCATCGTCGAGACCGAGCCTCTCGTGCAGATCTACAGCCGCGGCAACACCGGCGGCATGTACGGCGGGCGGGCGGGTCGCGACTACATCACGCGCGACCAGCCTGACAACCACGGCATGACGCTCGGCACGGTGATCGACGCCAGCGCCAGCGAGCTCACCGTGGACGTCAGTCATGCCATCGAAGTCGGGGACGGTGTTGGTTTTGAACCGCCCGAAGCAGGCGGCACGAAGGCCGTTGGATTCTCCGTCACCGCCGTCCGCACCGTGTCGAAGAAGGATGGGCGTTTCCGTCAGGTGATTGCCACCCGGCAGCGCATCCCGATCGGTTGGACGGTCGTACGCTCGTCGCATGCTGCGCTGCTCGCAGCCGCTCGCGAGAGCTACGCGGCACTGCCGACGAACATCCAGAAGCGGAAGCACCGGCTCGACATGCGACTCTTCGGGAGCGCTGGCGGCCCATTGAAGCTCGTCGCGACCTGTGGCGATGACGAAGTCAGCGCCCGCAGCGAGACGGCGCTGGCGCCGGCAACCAAGCGCGCGCTGGATGACACCATGCTCCGTGAGCAGCTCGGTCGTCTTGGCGAGACACCCTTTGCGCTCGGGGTGCTCGATCGGAGCGGCTTGTCGGCTGATCTCTTCCTGCCAGTCAGCGCCCTCAACCGCCTGCGACAGGACATCGTTGACCAGCTGCTGGTGCAACGCGACTGGGCAGAGCAGTCCCGCCTCGCCGCTCGCGAGTCCGCAATCGCCGTCGCGATCGAGTCTCCCGATACCATCCCGGCGGAATCGACCACCGCGCTGATTGCAGAGGTCTACTCGATCGAGGACGCGCTGACGGCCGCCGTGGCGGGTGCGACGGAAATCGTGTTCGATCCGTTCCTGCGGCACCCGGCACCTTCGCTCTCGAAGGTGAAGGCGTTGCAGGAGCAATTGATCGCCAAGGGCGTCGGGCTGCGCCTCCGCACACCCACGATCGTTCGGCCGGAAGACCGGCGTGCAGTCAGCAAGTGGCTCGGACTCATGCTGCCGATCCAGACGGGCCATCTCGGCCTGCTCGCCGAGCTTGCCGCAGAAGGGCGAGACGTGACCGGCGACTACGCGCTCAACGTGTTCAACCAGCACACGGCGGCGGAGTTCTTTTCGCTCGGCGCGCGCCGACTGACGTTGTCGGTCGAGCATACCGTTGATGAGATGCTGGCCGTGAGCGAGCCGTGGAAGGGTGCCACCTTCGATGCCGTGGTCTTCGGTCGCCCCGAGGGCATGACCATCGAACACTGTGTGCTCTCGGCTGCCTTCGACCGCGTGGTGACGACCTGTCGCGATCTCTGCGTGCAGAAACACACCAACGTCTCGATTACCGATCCCGCCGGGTACACCTTCCCGGTGGCCACTGACAGTGCCTGCCGCAATCGACTCCTGCACTCGCGACCGATCGAGGCGGGAGAGTACCTGCCGCGCCTGTGGCGTGGCGGCATCCGTCACTATCGCCTGCTGTTCAACGTGCCAGGCGACCCTGTTGCCGATGTCGTGGCCGGTTATCGCGCCATGATCGACGAGCTGGAAGCCGGAGAGCGTGCCGGCACCGATCGTGTGCGTGCCCTGTATGGCCAGGCGTTCACGCGCGGACACTTCGCGCGCGCCGTCTGACCATCGTATCATCACCCACTGCCACACTCATGCCGACACCATTTGAATCCGCGCAGCTCAACATCCAGCTGTTCGATCTTCGCCGCGAACCGCTGCTGCGGAAGGCGCGCGACTGGTTCCTGCTCGAATTCCATCCGGCCACCTTCGACGAATACCTGAAGGAGCAGATGGGTGAGAAGAATTCATGGATGCGCATGGTGATCGGCTACTGGGACATGGCCGCATCCATGGTGGTGACTGGTGCCATCGACCAGGAGTCGTTCGTGGCATCGCACGGTGAGATCATCGGCACCTTCGCCAAGGTGCATCCTTTCCTCGGCGAATTGCGCGGGCGGATGGGGCCGAGCATCTGCGCGAACATCGAGAAGGTCGTGATGGCGATGCCGGACGCGCTGGAGGAGATGGAGCGCCGCCGCGCGCGCCTGAAGGCCCGCTGGGAATCACAGCAGGCCTCGAAGGCTGGCTTCATCACCTGATTGCAGCGGTGCAATTTCCTGCAGCCCGCGATGACGCGGCGCTGACTTGCCCGGTGATGCTGGACGGCGTGCGCCCTGACAGTCACGCCGTTCCACGCGTTCCCGCATGCTGAACTCTCCCACATTCGATGATGCGCTGGCGGTCCTCAAGGATCGCTTTGGCTATCCTGCGTTTCGCCCCGGGCAGGAACGTGCCATCAGGAGTGTGCTCGACAAGCGCGACACCCTCGTCGTGCTGCCCACCGGCGGTGGCAAGTCGCTCTGCTATCAGGTGCCCGCGCTGATCACACGCGGCCTGACGGTGGTGGTGTCCCCACTCATCTCGCTGATGAAGGACCAGGTGGACGCGCTCGAGCGACGTGGGATCGCGGCCGCGTTCATCAACAGCACGTTGTCCAGTGCGGAAGTCTCTGATCGCCTGGTGCGCGCACAGCGCGGCGAGATCCAGATGCTGTACGTAGCCCCGGAGCGCTTCGATGTCGGGGCCACGGCCGAGCGTTTGAAGGCCATCGGCGTGGCGCTCCTGGCGGTGGACGAGGCGCACTGCATCAGCGAATGGGGACATGATTTCCGTCCCAGCTACCGACGCGTGGGTGAGGTGCGGCAGCGACTCGGCAATCCGCCGACAATCGCCCTCACGGCGACCGCAACACCGGTGGTGCGCGAAGACATCGCACGCATCCTCGACCTGCAGGATCCGGAAATCATCGTCACCGGGTTCGATCGGCCGAACCTCTCGTACCAGGTGATCGCCGCCAAGGGTGATCGCGAGAAGGACGCCGTGGTGCTCGACCTGCTGCGGAACCTCGAGGACGGCACCGGCATCGTCTACGCGTCGACGCGCAAGACCGTCGAGCGCATGGCCCAGTATCTCGATGACCAGGGCGTGCCAGCCAGCGCCTATCACGCCGGCCTCGACGACGAACGTCGCCGACGTGTGCAGGACTATTTCATGTCCGAGCGCACACGGGTCATCGTGGCCACGAACAGCTTCGGCATGGGCGTCGACAAGTCGAACGTGCGACTGGTCGTCCACTACGCGATGCCAGGCACCCTCGAGGCGTACTATCAGGAAGCAGGCCGTGCGGGACGTGACGGCCAGCAGAGCCGCTGTGTGCTGCTGCACGCGTTCCCCGATCGCTTCACACACGAATTCTTCATCAAGTCCGCACTGCCCGATCGCGCGCTGATCGAGCAAGTGCACCGTCGGTGCCAGCGAGAAGCGGACCGTGGCGGCGTGGTGTCGGCAACAGCAGACGAACTGGCCGGCGGCATCGGTGGCAAGGTGTCGTCGAAGGCCGTGGAATCCGCGCTCCGTGTGCTGGCGGACGCTGGCGTCCTGCGGTGGGATCCAGAATCAGCCGGGCTGGTCCGACTCCGCCTGCTCGCGACGCCGGAGCGCATTCGCGAGGAACTCGGGGCGGGGTTCGAAATGGAGCGTGACCTGCTCCGAGCCTGCTGGCGAATGGCCAAGGATCAACTCACGCGTGGCGCCATCATCGACCTCGATGTGCTGCCGTCCGCGTTCGGTGGATTCGCGGGATCGTTCCCGATGCTGGAGCGCCTGGAATCACGACAGTTCGTTGCCCTGGAGCGTGTCGGCGGCGGCTTGCGACTGGTGGATCCAGCGATGTCGCTCGACCGCGTCACCATCGACTGGCGTTCGATCGATCGCCGCCGGCAACGCGAATTCGACAAGCTCGAAGCCATGCAGCGCTACGCCTACGCCACCACCTGTCGTCGCCAGGCGTTGCTGCAATGGTTCGGCGACCCGGCGGCCCGCGCGGAGTGCGGCGCGTGTGACAACTGTCTCGGTGAACGCCGAGCGGCACCCGCCATCCGCAGCGCGTGGGCGACCGGCGGCGCGGCCCGCACCAAGGCGCCGCGCGATCCGAATGAGCGGCGGGACAAGCAGCGCAAGCAGACCGAGAAGGGTGGAGCCGTCACGGAGTCGGACACGGAATTGTTCAACGCGCTCAAGGCCTGTCGTGCGCAGCTCGCGGCCGGCAAGCCGGCCTATGTGGTCTTCCCAGACGCCACCCTCGCCGCCTTTGCCACGCGGCGGCCCTTGACGACTGCCGCCATGGCCACGCTGCCGGGTGTCGGGCCCGTCAAGCTCGAGCGGTATGCGGAGCCATTCCTGGACGTGATCCGCGCACACGGACGCTGAGAAACATCAGGGCGAGGGTGTGCGTCTGAAACAGTCGACACCGCCCGAGACTTCAATCACATCCTGCATCACCGACCGCAGCACCATCCGCTAACTTCCCGGTTTACGGGCGCCCACACGTGGCTGCCCCCAACGCCTGCCTAATGGACGACTCGCTTTACTTCAACGAACAGCACTTGCAGGTCCGGGAAATGGTCCGGGGCTTTGCAGAAGACCATATCCGACCGGTCGCTGCGAAGCACGACGCCGACTCGTCGTTCCCGTGGGAAAACATTGCGAAGATGGCCGATCTCGGTCTCTTCGGCATTCCATGGTCGGAGGACCTGGGCGGTACAGGTTTCGACCAGACCGCGTTCATCATCGCGATCCATGAACTGGCCAAGGTCTGCGCCAGCCACTCGATCACGATCTCGGCCCACACCACGCTCGGCACATCTCCGATCGTGTACTTCGGCAACGACGCGCAGAAGCAGCGGTACGTGCCGTTGCTGGCCGCCGGCAAGGTGCTGGGCGGCTTTGGCCTCACGGAACCGAACGCCGGTAGCGATGCCGGTGGAACGGAGACGACGGCGGTCCGAAAGAACGGCCATTATATCCTGAATGGCACGAAACGCTTCATCACCCATGCGGGTGTTGGCGAAGTGTTCATCGTGACGGCAGTCACCGATCCAGCGGCGGGGACGAAGGGCATCAGTTCCTTCATCCTCACCAAGGAAACCGTCGACCTCGCGGCGGCCAGGGCCGTTGGCATCGGGCATGACGATTCCATCGTGCCGATGCCGGGATTCCGCGCCGGGAAGAAGGAAGACAAGCTCGGTTGGCGCGCCAGCGACACGCGCGAGTTGATCTTCGAGAACGTCGAGGTGCCGGTCGAGAATCGGCTCGGTGAAGAAGGGATGGGGTTCATCAATTTCATGCGCACACTCGACGCAGGCCGCATCGGCATCGCCGCGCTCTCGCTGGGCATCGCCGAGGGCGCGTTCGAGGAGGCGCGCAAGTATTCGATCGAGCGCAAGCAGTTCGGGCAATCGATCGTGAACTTCCAGGGCGTGTCGTTCCAGCTGTCCGACATGGCCACCGAGATCGAGGCGGGGAAGCATCTCACGTACCACGCCACCATGCTGGCGCAGCAGGGCAAGCCGTACGGCAAGGAAGCCGCCATGGCCAAGCTCTTCTGCTCGGAATTGGCGATGCGCGCGACGTTGAAGGCCATCCAGATCCACGGCGGCTACGGCTACACCAAGGACTATCCCGTCGAGCGATACATGCGCGACGCAAAGATCTGTGAGATCGGTGAGGGCACATCGGAGATCCAGCGCCTTGTGATTGCCCGCCATCTGGTCAAGGAAATCACCGGGTGAACGACGGAAAACGATCGCTGACGCAGCGGATCCGCGTTCCGCTCGGGTTCCTCTTTGGCGCGGCTTTTCTCTGGTTCGCTCCGCGGTATGCGACCCCCGACCGGATCCTGGTCGGGGGGATTGTGGCCTTTCTCGGTGCGTTGATCCGAGCCTGGTCGACGGGGCACATCGTGAAGAATCAGGTCCTCACGACGACCGGTCCGTACGCGCACACGCGCAATCCTCTCTACTTCGGGAGCTTCCTGCTGGCGCTCGGCTTCGGGATCGCGGCGCACTGGGTGGCCGTGATTCTGGTGTTGGTCTTCTGGCTGGTGGTCTACAAGCCGACGATCGAACGCGAGCGTGACTTCCTGCGCGGGCTCTACGGTGCGGCGTATGCGGAATACGAGGCCAACGTGCCGGCGTTCATTCCTCGGCTGTCTGCCTGGTCGGGGCCGGTGGGTGCCGATCGGTCGGGGGCCTTCAGCTTCAAGCTCTACATGCGTCACAACGAGTGGCAGGCCGGGCTCGGATTCCTGGTGGTGCTGCTCTGGCTGATCTTCAGTCCGTTCCGACATGCGCCGAATGAGGGCGGGCCAATCTCCGGTTCTGGCTTTTCACTCTCGACTGGGGTGCCGTCCGGCGTGACGCCGCGATAGCCTTCCCGTTGCTGTGCGGCGCGCCTGAGTGCGCTGCGCCCGATCGCTGTTGCGGAGCGACCCCCGCAATGGTGTGTTTGCCCCTGATTTGCAGTCGGCGCTGGAATTGCGGCGTTGGGTGAATCAGGCCGTACTCGTTTCACCGGCCATCAGCTGATGGCCACCGGTCGCAGTCGCGCACGCGGAGCCGCAAAGTCTTGCGGGCGGGCAACGCTGATTCGACCGGGTGAGGCGCGTAGTGCGGCATCCGCTGGTGGCCGGCGCGCGTCCGCGTGTCGGTCAACTTTCACGTTGGTCAGCCCACGGGCTGCGTGTGCAAGGGTCGCCTCACGCGGTGCCGCGAGGCGTGCATGAAGCGTGACATCCTGATCAATGCCGCCGCACGTGAAGTGCGCGTGGCCATCATTGAAGACGACCAGCTGGTTGAACTGCTGGTCGAGCGTCCCGAGGCACGCCGCATGGTCGGCGACATCTACCTCGGTCGCGTGGAAGCGGTCCAGCCAGGGTTGCAGGCTGCGTTCGTCGACATCGGCACGGAAAAGAGTGCCTTCCTGCACGCCTCCGATCTCGTGTACGAGACGGATGACGACGATGACGATGACGACGATGAAAACGACGGCGAGGACGCGGCCGAAGCTGCGCAGGATGCGGCCTCGCGCGGCAGCGACACGCCGACCTCCGGACGCCCGCCAAAGAAGGAAGCGCCGCAGATTCAGGATGTCCTGAAGCGCGGTGACACGATCCTGGTGCAGGTGAGCAAGGAGCCGATCTCGACCAAGGGCCCGCGCGTGACCGCGCAGGTCTCGATGGCCGGCCGGTTCCTCGTGTACATGCCGTTCGCATCGCGGGTTGGTGTCAGCCGCAAGATCGGCGAGCGCGCCGAGCGTCAGCGGCTCAAGGAGCAGGTGAATGCCTTCCTGCCGAAGGATGCCGGTGGCGTCATCGTGCGCACGGTCGGCGAGGACGTCACCGCGGAGACGTTCGAGCGCGAGTTGACGGGCCTGATCAACAACTGGAAGCGGATCAACCGGAAGCGGCAGTTCATGCGCGCGCCGGCGCTGGTGCACCGCGAGACCAACCTCGCCCGCGGCATCATTCGCGACCTGTTCAGTGCCAAGGTCGACAAGCTGGTGGTCGACAGTCGGCAGCTGTACAACGAGATCGTGGAGTACCTCAAGGGCGTCGGCCCTGAGCTGGTCGATCGCGTGCAGCTCTACGAGGAAACGCAGCCGCTCTTCGACAAGCACGAAGTCGAGGCGGAGATCCGCGACATCTTCAAGCGCCGGTGCGACTTGCCGTCAGGTGGGTACCTGATCATCGAGCCGACCGAGGCGCTCGTGTCGATCGACATCAACTCGGGCCGGTATACCGGCAAGAAGGATCCCGAGAAGACGATCATGAAGACGAACATGGAAGCGGCGCGCGAAGTGGCGCGTCAGCTTCGTCTTCGTGACGTGGGCGGCATCATCGTCTGCGACTTCATCGACATGGAGACGCGAGCCAACCGCGACCGGGTGCTGCAGGAACTACGCACGCACCTCGGTCGCGACCGGGCGCGGACGAAGGCGTTCCAGGTGAGCGAGCTGGGCCTGATCGAGATGACGCGGCAGCGGGTCCGGGCCAGCCATCTCCAGGCGACCACGGAGCCATGCCCGACCTGCAACGGCACCGGGCGCATCTTCACGCCGGAGACGATCGTGCGGCGGGTCGAACGGTCGGTGAAGCGGATCGGCGTCGAGGGGCGCCGTGACCCGATGGTGGTCAAGCTGCACCCGGATGTGGCGATGTACGTCCTGGAGCAGGAGCCGGATATCCTCGCGCGGCTCGAGAAGATCGTGTCGTTCCCGCTGGAACTGCGCGACGACCCCCTGCTCCGGCCTGACGAGTACAAGCTGGTCGTGAAGGGCGCGCAGCGGGACGTGACGGCGCAGTACGCCCTCGCCTGAGCGCGGATCAAGGCGGATCAAGGGGTCAGAGATCTTGTTCGATGATTTCGCGGCGTAAGATATTGGCGGGCAAAGACTTAGCGCCCGATCAAGGGGTCAGAGATCTTGTTCGGGGATTTCGCGGTGTAAGATATTGGCGGGCAAAGACTTAGCGCCTGATCAAGGGGTCAGAGATCTTGATCGTAGCGCCCGATCAAGGGGTCAGAGATCTTGTTCGAGGATTGCAGAGGGATCGCGGACTGAGTTTCGGGCGACTTTCGGCCCGGTTTCGGATACATTGAGGGGTCGCGTGGAAGCAATTCTGCCGGCCCCGGCACCACGCAGCCGTTGACACCCCAGTCCGGGACGGCTAACTTCGTGGGCTCATTACCCTTACACGTCGTACACCTATGAGCTACGCG
This sequence comes from uncultured Gemmatimonadaceae bacterium, assembly GCA_963740355.1. GTDB lineage: Bacteria > Gemmatimonadota > Gemmatimonadetes > Gemmatimonadales > Gemmatimonadaceae > JACMLX01. Next base: position 2,489,405 of record CAVUDW010000002.1, on the reverse strand, counting down.
ATCATTCGCACCGGCGGGAAGCAGTTCCGCGTCAGTGCTGGCCAGACCTATCGGATTCCCTCGCTCCTTGGCGATGCGGGCGGTGCCGTGGAATTCAACGAAGTCCTGCTCGCATCCGACGGCAAGTCGGTGAGCACGGGCGTGCCCACGCTCGCTGGCGCCAAGGTGTCGGCCGAGATCGTGAAGCACGGCCGCGGCGAGAAGATCGTCGTCTTCAAGTTCCGCCGCCGGAAGAACTACGCCAGAAAGCAGGGCCATCGTCAGGGCTTCACTGAAGTCCGTATCACCGACATCAAGCTGGGCTGAGACTCAAATGGCACATAAGAAAGGCGTAGGCTCATCCCGCAACGGTCGCGATTCGAATCCGCAGTACCGTGGCGTCAAGAAGTACGGCGGCGAATTCGTGCGCGCCGGCGGCATCATCATCCGCCAGTGTGGCACCAAGGTGCACCCGGGCACGAACGTTGGCCTCGGCCGCGACTACACGATCTTCTCGTTGGTCGATGGCGTCGTCGAGTTCTCCCCGAAGGACAAGCGCCGCATCAAGGTCAGCGTCAAGCCGCTGAACGTCGAAGCCGTCGCGGTCGCCGCAGACTGAATTCCTCGTTGTGATGTCGAACGCCTCCGCAGTGCGGGGGCGTTTTGCTTTTCCCGTTCGATCGCCAGCACTGCGCATTTCACCCGGTACTGGCGCCACCGTGCTCAACCGCGCAGAATCACCCCGTACGCCGCCTCGACGCACAACTCTCGACACGGGATGCATCGCATGGAACGCCGGGATTTCCTTGCCGCTGGAGTCGCACTCTCTGCATCCCTCCCGCTGCGACGGCTGGACGCACTCGTAACGCGCGCACCACAGTCGGCGAACGTCGACCTGCACCTCGCTGGCGCGCTCGACGACCTGGGCATTGCGAGCGCACAAGCTGAAGTCGCCGCCGGACGACTGACCTACCGCGCCCTCGCCGAGCACTACCTGATGCGCATCCGCACACTCGACGCCGATGGGCCTCGCGTGAACAGCGTGATCGAGATCAATCCTGACGCGCTGGCGCTGGCCGATGCCGCAGATGCGGAGCGTGCCACCGGCCAGCACCTTCGGCCCGTTGCACGGCATGCCAATCCTGCTCAAGGACAACATCGACACCGGTGATCGCATGAGCACCAGTGCTGGCTCACTTGCCTTGGCGGACCATCGCGCGCGTCGTGATGCAGGTGTCGCACAACGCGTGCGAACGGCCGGCGCTGTGATCCTCGGCAAGACGAATCTCAGTGAGTGGGCCAACTACCGCGGCAATCGGTCGAGTAGTGGATGGAGTGGCCGCGGCGGACAGACGAAGAATCCACACGCACTCGATCGTTCGCCGTGTGGCTCCAGTTCGGGAAGTGGCGCTGCCGTTGCCGCCGACTTCTGCATTGCGGCGATCGGCACGGAGACCGACGGTTCCGTGATCTGTCCCTCCTCACTCAATGGCATCGTTGGCTTGAAGCCCACGGTCGGCCTGGTGAGTCGTACCGGCATCATTCCGATCTCTGCCAGCCAGGACACCGCGGGCCCAATGACGCGCACCGTGCGCGATGCGGCGCTGCTGCTCAATGGCATGATCGGGCGCGACAGCTCGGACAGCGCGATGCGCGCCATGCCGGCTGGCGTGACCACCGACTACACGCGTACGCTCGACGTCGATGGTCTTAAGGGGATGCGTGTCGGGATCGCGCGCAACTACTTCGGCTTCGACTCGCGTGTCGACGCGCTGATGGAAGATGCGATCCGGCTGATGCGCGAGCGCGGTGCGGTCATCATCGACAACGCCAGCGTCCCCAACGCCGACAAATACGGCGCCGAGGAGGGGGAAGTACTGTCCTACGAATTCAAGGCCGGGCTGAATGCGTACCTGTCGCAGCTTCCGGCCTCGATCCCTGTGCATTCGCTGGCGGAACTGATCCTCTGGAACGAGAAGAATCACGAACGCGAGTTGCAGTGGTTTGGCCAGGAACTCTTCACGCAGGCGCAGAAGCGCGGTCCGTTGAGCAGTCCGGCCTATCGTCGCGCCCGGGAGAAGTGTGTCCGCCTGTCGCGTCGCGAGGGCATCGATGCGGTGCTGCGCCGCACGCGCTGTGACGTGTTGATCGGCCCCACTGGTGGTCCGGCGTGGACAATCGACCTCGTCAACGGCGACCACTTTGGCGGTGGCGTCTCATCGGCGCCCGCCGTCGCCGGCTATCCGCACCTCACCGTGCCAGCCGGTCGCGTGAACGGGCTACCCGTGGGCATCTCGTTTTTTGGAGCCGCCTGGAGTGAACCGCAGCTCTTCAGGGCAGGGTACGCCTTCGAGCAGGCGAGCCATCATCGGGTACGCCCGGCGATGGTCGCAACAATTTCCGCCACGCCGCGTTGAATTCTTCGGAATCTTCCGCCTCGCGCGCGTGCTGGGATGTCACCTCCGCACCTGCCATCAATTCCCGCGCTCCCGTTGTCGTGAATCGCTCTCGCCACATCGTTCAGGTCATCGCCGCATTGCTGCTCGTACCGGTCAGCGCCACCGCGCAACGGCAATCGGGTCGTGACTCAGCGCGCGTCGACTCAACACGCATCCAGCCGCTGACCACCGTCACCGTTCGGGTGATGGCCGACCAACGATCGCTCGAGAAGGTACCGTGGGCGGTGGGTGTCGTCGGCGTGCGAGAACTGCGTCGCGCACAGCCCACCGTGAACCTCGATGAGGCGCTCGGATCGATACCAGGCGTCTTCGTGGCGAGCCGCTACAACTTCGCCACTGACTCACGCATCTCGGTTCGCGGTGCAGGGGCTCGCGCAAACTTCGGCCTGCGCGGCGTGAAGGTCTTCCTCGACGGTGTGCCGCAGACGCTGCCCGATGGGCAGTCGCAGCTCACGAATGTGGAGCTCGGCAACATCGATCGTATCGAGGTGCTGCGCGGGAGCACGGCGTCGCTGTACGGCAATGGCTCTGCAGGCGTGCTGTCGTTCTCCAACGACCTTCGCGCGCCGACGCCCTTCGCCCAGAGCGTGCGCCTGCTGGCCGGATCGTTCGGCGAACGGAAAGTCCAGTTGCGCACAGTTGGTCGCGCGGGAAATGCGATCGGCTCGTTGTCCCTTACCCGCACGTCGTACGATGGCTTTCGACAGTACAGCGGGGCGCAGACGCGGCAGCTCAACGCGGCCCTCGACTACTCGCTCGGCGCCGATAGCCGACTCGAGTTGCGTGCGCAGGTGGCCGAAGTGCCGAACGCCGTCAATCCCGGCGCGCTGACCTTTGCGGAATACGCCATCAACCGGGATTCAGCCAGCGCAGCGAACGTGCGACGCGGCGCCGATCGACGCGTGAAGCAAGATCAGCTGAGCGCGTCGTACCATCACGGGTCAGCGTCGCAGCGCACCGAATACGTCGCCACGACATGGCTCAGCACCCGCGTAGTCCGCAACGCACTGTCCACCGCGCCACCAGGGACGGTCACGGCGCTGACGGGGATTTACTCGACACTCGATCGCCAGTTCGCTGGAACGCGCCTCAGCGCGCGGCGCAATCTCGGCGATGCGGCATCGTCACCGAGTGTATCAGCAGGGCTCGACCTGCAGCAGATGCGCGACCTGCGGATGAACCAGCGCGCCACTGGTGGGCGGCCAACCGCCGTGACCGATACGATCATCCTCAACCAGTACGAGACGGTCCGGAGCCTGGCACCATACATCCAGGCACAATGGGCACCAACACAACGGGTATTACTCAGCGCCGGTGGCCGGTACGATCGCATCGGATTTTCCGTGAGCGATCGCTTCACTGGTGATGGTGGCGTGAACGGTGGCGACAACAGCGGTCGGCGTACGCTGTCAGCGGCCAGCGGGCACACCGGCATCACCGTCACAGGCTGGAGCGCCTTTGCCCCGTACGCGAACATCTCCACCAGCTTCGAGACGCCGACCACCACCGAACTGCAAGCGCGACCGGATCGTGTGGGTGGGTTCAACCCGGACCTCGGTCCGCAGCGCACCGTGAGCATGGAGATCGGTGCGCGCGGCGCGGCGTCCACGCTCGCGAGCTGGAACGTGGCGGCGTATCGCGCCAACGTTCGCAATGCCATCGTGCAGTCACGTGTGGTGGACGGCACTGCCTACTTCGAGAATGCCGGTCGAACGAAGAACATCGGCATCGAGGCGGGCGGCAGTGTGCGTGTCGCCTCGCTCGCATCACTCAACGTCGCCTACACCTGGTCCGACCTGAAATTTGCCGACTACCGGCAGAAGAATGGCACGCGCGTGGACACGCTGGACGGAAAGCAGTTGCCCGGTGTCCCACCGCAGCAGTTGCGCGTCGGCTTTCGTTCTGCCTCGTTCAAGCGGATCACGATTGACGCCGACCAGACGTGGACTAGCGCCCTCTTCGCTGATGACTTCAACACCATCCGCGTACCAGGCTGGGGTACCGGCGTGACCAATGTTCGCGCCGCGTGGACCGGCTCGTGGAACGGTTATCGCGTCGAGCCGTTCGCCGGACTGCTCAACGCTCGCAACACCGCGTATGTCGGTGCAGTCACCGTCAACGGCGCGTTCGGACGCGTGCTCGAGCCGTCACCGCTGCGCAACTGGTATGTGGGCCTCGATCTTGGCGTAGCGCGCTGACCCGCTGATTGCCGTGAACGACAAAGGGCCGGCACCTTCGCCGACCCCTTGTACACTCACACTGCAGATTCTCAGTACTTAACGGGCAACTGCCGATAACGTTGCGTGAGCTGGTCCTGTCGGGTCATGACCCGCGTGTCCTTGCCACCCACGAACACCCGTTCCGGCTGCGTGGCGTATTCGAACGGGTCACCCGTCCAGATGACGACATTGGCGGCCTTGCCGATGGCCAGTGAACCGACCTTGTCGCTCACACCAAGGATTTCCGCTGGCGCGAGCGTGATTGCGCGCAGCGCCTCGTCCCAGGACATGCCATAGGCGACGGCATTGCCAGCCTCATAACGCAGATTGCGAACGTTGAAGCCTTCCTCGCCGCCGGCGCCATTTCCCACGATCGCCACCGTCACGCCAGCAGCCCGCAACAGCGCGAGATTTTCCTGGCGCTGACCAAGCTCAGCGAACGACGATGGGATGTTGTTCTCGGCGCCCGTCATGACGGCGACCTTCGCGGCCGCCAACTGCGGTGCGACGCTCCACGCCTCGGCTGCGCCTGTGATCACGATCCGGATTCCGAACTCCTTGCCGAGCGCGATCGCGTTGAGGATCTCGCTGGCGCGATCGGCACCGATCACCAGCGGGATCGTGCCCTTCAGCACCAGTTGCATCGCATCCAGGTCTGCACGCGCCGCACTCAGCTCACGCATGGCGGCCGCATCGTAGCGCGCCCGTGCGAGGTTGAACTCCCGCGCATCGCGGAGAAGCGTGCGCATCTTGGCGAGCGCCTCACCACGAGAGCCGGCACCCGCCGCTGCCGCGTTGTCGAGCGTGGCGACCATGGCCACCGGCGCCTTACGCAGCATCCCCTCGGCGGACTCGCCTTCGCGCAGGTCGAATGCCGCTCCGAGGCCTGCGACCATGCCACCCGACGGCATGACGCCGATCGTGGTCACGCCGCCATCCTGGCGCGCGACCGGCAGGCTCACCGAGCGGGGATTGAATCCATCCCACACGCGGAACGACGACGACACGCGATTCGTCCCGCGCGCGCTTGCGTCACGCGTCTCTGGCACGGCGCCAACTTCGACGACACCGAGCGAGGTGACGGGCGATACCAGACCCGGCGTGATCCACTTGCCAGCCGCGTCGATGCGTCGGGCATTGGCGGGAATCGCGACGTTGGTACCCATCGCCGTGATCACGCCGTTGGTGAAGACGATGGTGGCGTTCTCCATCCGTGGGCCGCTCACCGGGTAGATGGTGCCACCGGTGATGGCCACGGTTTCCTGTGCAACGCCTCGCGTTGCCAGCACGACTGTCATGGCCGCGAGGGCGGCAGTACGCATGGTGCGCATCAGCGGCGCCCTCCGGTCACGGTGGATGGCGCAGGCACGAAGCCGAGCTCGAAGTCTGTCCGCCACTGCTGCTTCGGATCCATGCGATCGTAGCGTGTGGCGCCATCGATGAAGACACGGTCAGCGCGCGTGTAGACGCTGAACGGATTACCCGACCAGAGGACCACGTCCGCGTTCTTTCCTGCCTCGAGTGACCCGATCCGGTCGTGCAGGTCGAGCGCCCAGGCGGCGTTGATGGTGATCCACTTGATGAGCGTGGCGTCGTCGATGTTGATGCCGACCACCGCTCCTGCCGCGCGCGCCTTGGACGCGTCCTGATTCAATCGCTGCGAGCCACTCGGGTCATCGGAGTGCACGATGGCGCGCGCACCGGCGTTGTGCACCAGCGCGAGATTGGCGCGAATCCCATCGAGCGCTTCCATCTTGAAGCCACCCCAGTCGCTCCAGAGTGACCCGGAAATGCTGTCACGAGCCATTGCATCCGCCAGCTTGTACGCTTCCACGCCATGGTGGAATGATCGAATGCGATAACCGAACTCCTTCGCGATGTCGATCATCTGCAGCATTTCGTCGGCACGGTAGCAGTGATTGTGCACGAGGATATTGCCGCGCAGCACTTCCGCCAGCGTCTCGAGTTCGAGGTCGCGCTGCGGTGGATCACCCGACTTGTCAGCTAGCCACTTGTCCCAGCGACGGCGGTAGGCCTCGGCCTGAATCCAGGCCGCGCGATATCCAGCGACGTTACCCATTCGCGTTGACGGACCACGGCTCGCGTAGACGCGCTTCGGGTTCTCACCGCAGGCCATCTTCAGCCCGTACTTGGCACCAGGGAACTTCATGCCCTGTGCGCTGACACTCGGGACCACCTTCAGTACCACGCTCCGTCCGCCGATCAGGTTCGCTGAACCTGGCAGGATCTGCAGTGTGGTCACGCCGCCGGCGAGGTCACGCGGGAACTGCGGGTCCTGCGGCCAGACACTGTGTTCGGCCCAGACTCGGGCGGTCGTCGGTGCGGTTGCTTCGTTGCCATCGCTCAGCGCCTCGCCACCAGGCGCCGCATACACGCCAAGGTGCGAGTGTGTGTCGATCAGGCCGGGCGTGACGTAGCGGCCATTGGCGTCGATCACTTCCGCATCTGCCGTGCTGGGCGCCGCACCGGCACCCACCGACACGATCTTGCCGTCGCGCAGCACGATGTAGCCGCGATCGATCTGCGGGCCTGCCGCAGTCAGGATCGTGGCATTCGTGATCACGACCGCGCGTGACACCGGGGCGCGGTACGTACTTGGAAACGGGTCTGCGTTCGGCAGAGCCACCGCACCGGTACCCGGTGCGATGGTGGGCTTGGCAGGCGCCGCGGGTGTGCCTTGGGCCTGCGCTTGCAGCGCAGTCCCGGCGACACACATCAGCACATAGAAATGACGCACGAGCTCGACCTCCGAAGGTGGGCTGCGAAAAGGGGGCGAGGCCAATGTGCCGCCTCACACGAGGCACCGCCAACTACGCACTCGCCAAGTACGCACTCCTCCGGCTATTCGCGGAGCGCCTGTCGCAACTCGTCAACGACATCGGAGCAGAGCGCATCGACACCGAGCGCCGCCAGCCGCCGCGCCTCGGTGGGATCATTGACCGTCCAGACGATGACATGGCCTCCGGCGGCGTGTACCGCGTCGACCAGCGCCTCGTCCACCATCTCGCGATGGGGCCAGTAGTCGCGCGCGCCGGCGCCACGCAGGGCGTGAACGGGGTCGACGAGGTAGGAATCCATCAGGATGCCCACGGCGATGGTCGGATGTGCCGCCTGGATGCGTTGCGCCACGCGATGGTCGAAACTGTGGACAGCGGTCCGCGTGGCTGGGTGTCGGGCGAGACAGTCCGCCACCAGTTCCTCGATGCCACGCGCCTTCACCTCCACGTAGACGATCGCGTTGCTGCCTGCGGCATCCAAAACGGCATCGAGGGTGGGTATCCGCTCGCCACCGGCACCGACCGTCGCCACCGAGAGCGCGTCCCAGTCGTGGGCAGCAATGGCGGCACCCGCGAGCGAACCGGCGCCGGCCGGCAGGACGGCATCGTGATGTACCACCAGCACCCCGTCGCGCGTCGCATGCACGTCCAATTCCCAGCCGTCCGATCCAGCGGTTGTGGCGGCGAGGAACCCGGGCAGGGTATTCTCGCGGTGCTGGCGAGGCAGGCCGCGATGGGCGATGAGGGCGGGGACGGGGTGAATCGGCATCAGACGGGGAGGGGCAGACGTGGCCAGCGACGCGACGGAGGGAGGCGAGGTGTCGGGAGCTCAGCAGAGCTCCCTTAACATCGCCGCGCGTCCCGCGTCTGCCTACCAGACTGACATGCCAGACCTGAACCGAGCCGGCGACGACGCAGAGGTTGACCGCGCGCTGATCGCCCGCTGGAAGAGCGGAGATCAGCGTGCCGCCACTGCACTGGTGGAGCGGCACGCCACCTCACTGGCCCGGTTCGTGTCCAGTCTCGGTGTGCTGACGCCACCGGAGGAGCTGGTGCAGGACACGTTCGTGCGCGCCTTCGGGTCGCTCGACTCGTTTCGTGGGGAATCATCGTTGCGGTCGTGGCTTTTCACGATTGCCCGACGACTGGTGCTGGATCAGCGGCGGTCAACCCGTCGTGAGCGGAATCACGTCGCGATCGAGGATGCGCAGGACCAGTTGGTATCGGCCGATGACGTGCTGGATGGTGTGGTGGCCGACGAATCGGAACAGCGGGTGCGCCAGTCGGTGGCACGACTGTCACCGATGCAACGTGAAGTCTTCACACTGCGGGTGGTGGAAGGATTGTCGTACAAGGAAATTGCGGTGATCGCCGACACGACTGAAGGCGCCGCGCGGGTGCACTACCACAATGCAATGCGTGCCGTGAAGGAGTATCTCGATGCGTGACATGACGAGGGATGAACTGCTGGATTGCCTGCCGGACCTGCTGCACGGACGCCTCGCGGCGGACGAGGCAGCGGCCGTCGAGCGCGCCGTAGCCGCCGATCCCGACTTGATGGCAGAGCTGGCGATGCTGCGCGCGATCCGGACGGCGCATGCCGCGGCGCCCACGCTCGATGTGTCGCGCATCGTTGCGGCACTTCCGACGCCTCCCGCCGCAACGCTCGCGCCCGAGATCGATGAATTGGCGGCCCGGCGCGAGGCGAAGCGTCCGTGGATTTCGCAGCGGTTCGCCCGGGCGGCAGCGCTGCTGGTGATTGTAGGCGGCGGCACGATGGTGACGGTGTACTCCGGCCGCACCAGGGCAGCAATGCCGTTGACGCCGAGTGTGCGTGCAGAATCCGTCGCCGTGGCCGCGACGTCCATGCAGCTCGGGCTTGGTGCGTCGACTGATGAGCTGTCGGTTGAGCAACTCCGCGCCCTCGAGGCGGACATTCAGGCGCTGGACGGCGTGCCGTCGGCCGACCCTGACATGGGCGCAGATCTCCTCGCAGGCGAGGGCGCATGACCAGTCGTCGTATTCCCGGCATCATGCTGAGCTTCGTCCTGCTGGCGATAAGCGCCGTGAACGCGGGCGCACAGGATGCCACTACCGCCCGCGAAGCGATGCGCGCGCGACGCGAAGCACGACAGGCCGCGCGCGCCGAGCTGAATGCTGAAGATCCGCTTCGTAACAACAAGGCCGCGGCGGAGCGCCTGCGCGTCGAGAACTCCCTTCGTGAAGCACTCGCTCGCGTGGTTCGTCAACGCCTCAACCTCACCGATCAGCAGGCCACGCGACTGATGGACGTCAACCGTCGCTTTGGTGAGCAGAGATTGAAGGTCGCGCGCGACGAGATGCGGATCCGTCGCGACTTGCGCCAGTCGATTGCGTCCGGCGACTCGACGAGCTCGCCCAACACGGCGCGCTTGCTCGACGACCTGCTCGATGCGCAACGCCAGCGCCTCGAACTGCAGCAGAAGGAGCAAGAGGCACTGAGCGAGTTTCTCACCCCGGAGCAACGTGCGCGCTACATCGGGATGATGGAGCAGCTGCGTCGAAGGATTCAGCAGCGTGCCGATAGCGTTCGCGGTGGCGATCCCCCACCGGAATAGCTGACGTAAGCGACAATTGTCGCCTCGATTTCCGGCTCGAGCCGCCCTCCACGGGGGCGGCTCGAGCTATTTTACGGGATGAATTCTCCGCAGCCGCAGGTCCTCGCCGTCCGGATCTTTCGCCCCTTCCGGCAGTTCGCGGAATGGCAGGCAGGTGGTGGTGTCGCGCTCCTCGTCGCGGCGGCGATCGCGATGGCGCTCGCAAACAGTCCCTGGCATTCGTCGGTCGAAGCGTTCTGGGAGACGCCGCTTTCGCTCGGCTTTGGCACGGGCAGTTTCTCTCTCACGCTCCGCGAGTGGATCAGCGACGGCCTGATGGCCGTGTTCTTTCTGCTGGTCGGTCTCGAAATCAAGAGTGAGATGCTGGTCGGCGAGCTCTCCACGCTGCGGAGTGCGTCGCTCCCCCTGGCTGCTGCGTTGGGCGGCATGGTCGCGCCGGCTCTCATCTTCCTTGCGCTCAATCACGGCACGCCTGGCGCGCCAGGGTGGGGCATTCCCACCGCAACCGACATCGCGTTTGCGCTCGGCGTTTTGGCCCTGCTGGGCTCCCGCGTCCCCCCCGCCTTGACCGTCTTTCTCGCCGCACTGGCGATCGCTGACGACCTCGGCGCGGTGCTGGTGATCAGCCTCTTCTACGGGCATGCGCCGTCCGTGTCCTGGTTGCTGGTGTCTGGCGGCGTGCTGCTCGTGCTGATCGCGGCCAGCCTGTCTGGCGTTGCCTGGAAAAGTGTCTATGCGTTGCTGGGGATCGCACTGTGGTACTGCGTGCTGCGCTCCGGCGTGCATTCCACCGTCGCGGGCGTCCTGCTCGCGCTCACCATTCCGGCGCGCTCTCGAATCGAGCCCGCGGTGTTCGAGGAAGAAGCGCGTCAGCGGTTGAACGAATTCGAGGTGGCGACCGGGGAAGATGATCGCCCGGTGCTCTCGAACGGCGGCCAGCAGCGTGCATTGGCAGCAATCGAGACGGCCGTCGAGGAGGCACAGCCGCCCCTCGCACACTTTCGCCATCTCTTGCACACCCCGGTGAACTTCTGGATCATGCCCCTCTTCGCGCTCGCGAACGCCGGTGTGTCGCTCGGCGGAGGTGACGACGCGGCACCGTCATTGATCGGCTCAGTCAGCATCGGTGTGGCATTGGGGCTGGTCCTCGGCAAGCCGATCGGCATCCTCACCAGCACCTGGATTGCCACACGCCTCGGTGCATCCTTGCCGACGGGTGCCACCTGGCGGATGGTTGCCGGGGTCGCCGGACTCGCCGGTATTGGATTCACTATGTCCCTTTTTGTCTCCGCCCTCGCCTTCCCGGGGACTGTGGAGCTGTCCCAGGCAAAACTCGGCATCGTGATCGCGTCCGTTGTTGCCGGCGTCCTCGGTGCAGCCACCGTCTGGTGGGCGACGTCGCCATCGCGTACTCTCAATCCAACAGCCACGACGGCCGCAACCCCAGGCTGACGACAGTTCTCCCCCAACTGCACCTGCGTCAATGCTCCGACGGAATTCACGCATCGCCGAGGCGACCAACGTATCCGCACACGCATCCGTGGCGGCAGAGGGTGATCAAACGAGGGTGGGGCGGCGTTGTCGAAGTGGGGAAGGGGTGCGCCAGGTGCTGCAGCGCGTCGTTGTCCTTGCTGTCATCGCCCTTCTGCCGGCAGTCATGGCTGCTCAGGCGAAGCGCCCCATTCGGGCTGACGACATCTATCGGTTACGGGATGTGGGCGATCCTCGAATCTCACCAGACGGCGCATGGGTGGCGTACACGGTCACGACTGTCGACTCGGTGAAGGATGCTCGCGACTCCGACGTCTGGATGGTCAACTGGGCTGGTGATCGCACCATTCGCCTCACCAGTTCACCAGAGGATGAGTCGAATCCGCGGTGGAGTCCGGGCAATCGCTACCTCTCGTTCGTCTCCGGGCGCTTTGAGTCCAAGGGCGGCCAGCTCTGGTTGCTCGATCGATCCGGTGGGGAGGCCGAGCGGCTGACGGAGCTCAGCGGTGGCGTTGCAGAGTACGCATGGTCGCCTGATGGCTCGCGTGTCGCCGTCATCTCGCACGATAGCGCTGCCGACGACGCACTGCCGGACTCCGTGAAGAGCAAGCGCCCAAAGCCCATCGTCATCGATCGCTACGCATTCAAGCGAGACTACGACGGCTACCTCAATCGCCGGCGAGACCACATCTGGATCGTGGACGTGGCGTCACGCAAGGCGGTTCAGGTCACGAACGGTGACTTCGATGATTCGCAGCTGCAATGGTCGCCTGACGGCAAGCGCATCGCATTCGTCAGTCAGCGAGCCGGCACGGATCCTGATCGCAGCAACTACACTGACCTGTTCGTGGTGGACGCAGTTTCTGGCGCGACACCCATCCAGCTCACCTCGTGGGCCGGTGCTGACGAAGGGCCCGTCTGGAGTCCCGACGGCACGCAGATCGCCTATCTGCAAGGTAGCGAGCCGCGACTCTACGCCTATTCGCAGAACACGATCGCAGTCATTCCGAGCCACGGCGGGGCGCCACGGCTGCTCGCCACATCACTCGACCGCGATGTCAGCGACCTGCACTGGAGCCATGATGGTGCCACGATCGCATTCCTGCTCGGTGATGATCGCGCGGTGCACCTGGCTCGAGTGGCGATAGCGGACGGCAGCGTGACGCGGCTGCTGACAGGCAGGCGCGTCGTCACCTCATTCGATGTGGCTCCCGATGGAAAAATCGTTACGCGAGATGGAACGGCGAGCGTCGCGGCAGAGCTGCACGTGCTCGAGAATGGAACGCAACGGTCCCTGACGCACGTGAACGACGCATTGTTTGCGGAACTGCAGCTTGGTGCGACGGAAGACATCTCGTTCCCGAACAAGGACGGCCAGACGGTCAACGCGCTCCTGGTGAAGCCGGCCGGCTTCACTGCCGGGAAGCGATATCCGCTGCTTCTCCGCATCCATGGCGGCCCGAACGGGCAGGACGAACACCTGTTCGATAGCGGTGTCTGGCTACCGACGATGGAGCGTCAACTGTTCGCCGCTGACGGCTATCTCGTCCTCTCCGTGAACTATCGCGGCAGCTCTGGTCGAGGCCAAGCATGGAAGAAGGCCATCTTCGCCGACTGGGGCAACAAGGAGGTGCAGGACCTGCTCGCAGGCGTCGACCACCTCATCGCGCTCGGTCTCGCTGATCCGGATAGACTCGGCATTGGTGGCTGGAGTTACGGCGGCATCCTGACTGACTACACGATCGCGACCACGCCGCGATTCAAGGCCGCCATCAGCGGCGCGGGCAGCGCGTTGCAGTCTTCGATGTATGGCTCCGACCAGTATGTGTATCAGTACGAGCAGGAGCTCGGCGTGCCATGGAAGAACAAGCCGATGTGGGACAAGGTCTCGCGCGCTTTCTGGAACGCTGATCGAATTTCGACGCCGACGCTCTTCATGGGCGGTGCGAGCGATTTCAACGTGCCGATCATCGGCAGCGAGCAGATGTTCCAGGCGCTCAAGTCGCTCGGTGTACCAACGCAGCTGGTCGTCTATCCAGACCAGTTTCACGGCATCGAGCGACCCTCGTTCGTGCGTGATCGCCTCGATCGATATCACACCTGGTACGCCAGATATCTGCAAGGATCGACGCCGTGACGTCACGTGATCGGCCAGCGGTGCCTTCGAAGACCCGACCCGTGCGCGGAACGCGCTTCCGCGGACTGTGCATCACTCTTTTCTGCGTCGGCGCAGCATCCCCCGTTGCGTCCCTCGAGGCGCAGTCGGGGCGGGCACCGGCAGGCAGCATCCGGATCGAAGCGCTGCCATGGACCGACGCGGTCGCACTCCTCGACACCGCAGCCGTCGTCATGATCCCGCTGGGGGCGCAGGCGAAGGAGCATGGGCCACACCTTCCGTTGAACAATGACTGGTTGTTGGCTGAGTACTTCGCAAAGGCGGTAGCGGCCGGCACCCGTGTCGTCGTCTATCCGACGGTCAATTACAGCTTTTATCCAGCGTTCGTAGAATATCCGGGATCGACGTCGCTGCGGATGGAAACAGCGCGCGACATGATCGTGGACATCATTCGATCGATTGCGCGGCATGGCCCACGGCGATTCTACGTGCTCAACACCGGCGTATCCACACTTCGCGCACTCGCCCCGGCGCGCGATTCGCTGGCGGCCAGCGGTATCGTGATGGTCTACACCGACATCCTGAAGGTCGGCAAGGAGGCCGAGGACCGTGTCCGACAGCAGGAAGGCGGCACCCACGCCGACGAACTCGAGACATCGATGATGCTCTACATGCATCCGCACGTCGTCCAGATGCGACGCGCCCCGAACGACTATCACCCGGGCGCCGGAGGGCTCACGCGAGACTCCGCTGCAGCGGTGCGAGACGGAAAGACGTGGTCCCGCACTGGTACGTTCGGCAACGCCACGCTCGCGACGCGGGAAAAGGGACGGATCCTCGTCCGTGCCCAGGTGCAGGGAATGATCGCGGAGATCGAAGCGCTGCGGCGTGCAGCCATCAGCGCGGCGCCACGATAGCCGAGCCGCTGCGGTATCCGCCCCCATCGCCAGGTGCATTTCCCCGCATCGGGAGGCATGTTTACGTTCGATGAGCGACCTTTTCGCCCCACTCCAGCAAGCGCTCGGTGACGAGTACGCGCTCGAACGGGAAACGACCAGCACCAGCCTTGCGCGCGCCTTCATCGCACGCGAGAACATTTTCAACCGTGCCGTTCTGGTGACGGTGCTCTCGCCGGGTTTTGCCGGGGCGCTCGATTTCGAGCGATTCTTCGCCAGCGCCGAACGCGCGGCCGGGCTCAACCACCCGGGTATCGTGCCCGCCATCGCGCTTGGCGCTGCGGAAGGGCTGCCTTACATCATCACGCCCTACGTGCCAGGTGTGACGTTGCGGGCGCGGCTGCTCGAGCAACCGCCGCTGACGCTCGAAGAAACGGTCGGGATCCTGCGCGACATCCTGAACGCGCTCGAGTATGCACACGGTCTCGGCGCGGTCCACCTTGGGATTACGCCCGATCGGATCCTGATTTCACAGAAGACAGGCAGGCTGACCGATTTCGGCATCGAGCAGGGGGTCGCCGATGCACAGCTCGCGACGACGCCTGCCGCTGCACGGGCCACCGGCGATGCCGGCTATCGCGCACCGGAACAGTTGGTGGAAGGTTCGACCGTCGATCATCGCGCCGACCTGTTTGCGTGGGGATGCGCGGCGTATGAGATGCTGACCGGGATGCCGGCGTTCGTGCGACGCGCGCGGCAGGACCCCACGGCGCCAGTGCTCGATGACGAGCCCGCCCCCATCACGCTGACACGTCGCGACGTCCCGGCGACATTCGTGCGGTTGGTGATGCGCTGCCTCTCCGCCTCACCACAAGAGCGACCATCCAGCGCGGCCAACATCCTGCAAGTGTTGCAGGGAGTGGATGTGTCGGAGCGCGCGATTGCCGAGCGCTCGCTCACCCCCGCCTACGTGCCGGCCGTGACGAAGCAGCCAACTGGCGCGCAAGCTGCGCAACCCGAGCCGGCCAGGACACAATCCACCAACCTTCGGCGATTTGCACCGTTGGCCGGTGCCGCATTGTTGCTGGCGGCGATTGGTGGATTCCTGGCCACGCGCTCACCGAAGGCAAAGGAGATTCCGGTTCCGACTGTTGTGCGGCCCGCCACGATCGATGGGTCGATCGTCATTCTGCCGCTGGCGCCTACGAGTGGCACGGCCGTCGACAGCGCGATTGGCATCGGGCTGGCTGACGAGGTTGCACGCTTGAGCGCACGTGCTGGTGTGCCAGTTCTTGGTCGAATGAGCGCCGCGCAGTTGCGCGCACGCGGGCTCGACCCGCGCGCGGTGGCACGGGAACTCGGTGCGGCGGCAGTGCTCACGGGCACGCTGAGCGCACAAGGTGATTCGCTGCTCGTTGACCTGACAGTGCTCGATGTCGATGACGGCAAGGCGCGCTGGAGTGCAAAATTCACTCGCGCCATCGCGGACGTGGGCGGCCTCGAACGCGACATGGCCACGGGTGCGGCAGCAGCAGCCAGGGGACGTGCACCATCCATCGCTGACACGAATGTCAGCTCGTCGAGCGTTGCCGATCCGGCTGCAGCGCTGCTCGTGCTGCGCGCATCGTCTGCCCTACGCGCGCTGGACGTCTCAGCGGCATTGCCGTTGCTCGAGCAGGCGATCGCGCGCGATCCTGCGTCAGCGCGTGCACAGTCGCTGCTCGCGCTGACGCTGGCGATCGCTTCATCGCAAGGCGCAGCGGCAGGGGAAGCGTCGCGCGATCGATCGGTGGCGGCCGCGACGCGTGCACTCAGCCTCGACTCGACGTCAGCCGAAGCCTACGCAGCGCTGGCGTTCGTGCGCCTGGGTCGGAGTGCGAATCGCGAGGCCGAGTCGCTGTTCAAGCGCTCGCTCGCGCTCGACTCGACAGCGGCGCTGACGTGGGGGTGGTACGGCCAACTCGCGAACCATGTCGGTGATTTCGACACCGCGCGGTCGCGGATCAAGCGAGCGCTGTCGCTTGAGGCGGCATCGCCGCTCTTCAGGACCTGGGAGGCGCAGGTGCTACTCTCGGAGAAGAAGCCCGACCTCGCCGAGGCCGTCGCTCGCGCCGTCCTGATGAAGGATTCGACGCTCTACGACGCCATTGCCGTGCGCGCGGACGCGCTGATGGCGATGAATCGCGCGTCGGATGCTGTTTCGCAGGTCGAGCGCTACGCCAACGCGGGCAGCCGGGGTGAGACCAATGAAACCCGGGCGTTGCTCGCGCTTGCCCGGGCCGAGGCGGGGCAGGTGGACGAGGCCCGCGAGTTGATGCTGCAGATGCGCGACGCTTCTGGGGGCAAGCTGCCCCCGCTGGCGACGCTGGCGGCGACCCTGGCCGCACTGGGAGACATGGACTCGGCCGTGGGCCTCTTCGAGCGAGCGGCGCGCGATCATGACGCGGTGCTGGTGGCCGGCGTGCATGGGCCTCGATTCGAGCGCCTTCTCAAGGATCCGCGCGGGTCGGCGGTGCTGGCGACGGTGGAGCGGTGGTAGCGGGCCGACGGCCGTGTGGCGACTCGATACCGCAAGACGTTGTAAATCAAGGGCTTCGCGCAACCGCCCTGATCTGATTACTTTTGTCGAGTCATCCTGCCCGGGTGGCGGAATCGGTAGACGCAAGGGACTCAAAATCCCTCACCCTTCGGGGTATACGAGTTCGAGTCTCGTCCCGGGTATTGCTCGAGCCTGAGCACCTCGCACGTCCGAAGCTGGACGCTGCGCCTTGCCATGGCCGCCGCCTGACGCTCCGCGTCAGCGGGGCCGCGCAGGACTGTAACTCCTCGGTCACGGGGCGTATGGAAGGCGGTCGAATACGTCGGCCGCGACTATCTACCGGTCACACAGTGCACGCGAAAAATCGCGGCACTGATTCGCTCGCCGGCCCCGTCCTGCTGCGACGCGCTCCACCCCAGCGCGCCAGCTGTTTTCCCTGACATCGGACTGCCGCCACGCAGCGTTCTCTGCACGTGCCACATCAGGTTCGACTAGCTTTGTAACGAAGGTCAGCTGGCGCTGGATTTCACTTTTGGAGATTGCGAATGAAGAAATTTTTTGTCGCGTCGCTGCTCGCGGTGAGTATGGCCGCAGCGGCGAGTACCCTGACCGCTCAAGGCGTCACCACCGGCTCCCTTTCGGGCCGCGTGACTGCCAAGCAGACAGGAATTGCCATGGTCGGTGCGCGAGTGCGCGCCGTGCACCAGCCGTCGGGCACCGCCTACCAGGCGCTGACCCGCGGCGACGGTCGATACAGCATACCCGGCATGCGTGTCGGCGGTCCATACACGATTACGGCCACCACGATCGGCTACGCGCCGCAGTCGCAGCCAAACGTCACCATCCAGCTCGGCGTGGCGACGGAAGTCTCATTTGAGATTGCGCCGGCCGCAGTGCAACTCGCAGCGGTTTCCGTGACGGCACAGAGCGGCGGTGTGCTCAGCTCGTCGCGCACTGGCGCTGCCACGACGGTGAGCCGCGAAGCACTGGAAGCGCTCCCGACGATTTCGCGCTCGATCAACGACTTCGTGCGCCTCACGCCGCAGTCGAATGGTCAGTCGATTGCCGGTCAGGACAGCCGCCTCAACAACATCACGGTTGACGGTAGCTACTTCAACAACTCGTTCGGCCTCGGCAGCGGTGCAACTCCCGGTGGTCGTACCGGTGTGTCGCCACTCTCGCTCGACGCCATCGACCAGATCCAGGTCAATGTGGCGCCGTTCGACGTGCGCCAGGGCAACTTCGTCGGCGCCGGTGTGAACGCGGTGACGAAGAGCGGCACCAACACCTTCACCGGTGCCGTCTACCGCAACCAGCGCAATCAGGGCAACGTCGGCACCAAGGCCGGCGCGCTGACCGTCAACCCGGGCACGTTCACGTTTGGCCTCTGGGGTGGGACGCTCTCCGGGCCGATCATCAAGGACAAGCTGTTCTTCTTCGCCAACTACGAGCGGGACGAGAACACCCAGCCGGGCACTTTGTTCACCACGAATTCGGGTTCTGAGCCGATCAGCGGCAACAAGACCCGCGTGCTCCAGACGGACGTGACGCAGCTCTCCGCGTTCCTGAAGGAAAAGTTCGGCTACGAGACCGGCGGCATCGGTGGCTACGACCGCGGCACCCCGTCGGACCGCTTCACCGGCAAGCTCGATTTCAACCTGAACGACAACAACAAGTTCAGCTTCCGCTACACCCAGCTGAACTCGAGCACCGATGTGATCGCCTCGTCGTCCGGCTCCCTCGGGCAGTCGCTCGGTGGCGGCCGCACGGGTAACACGAACTCGCTGGCATTCGAGAACACGAACTACGCGATCCTCGAGAACATCCGCTCCTACGTCGGGGAGTGGAACTCGCAGATCCGCAGCAACCTCTCGAACAACATGATCGCGGGCTACACCAAGAACGACGAGAGCCGGGCCCCGAAGGGAGCCTTCTTCCCGATGGTGGATATCCTCAACGGCGGCTTCAACTACCTGACGTTCGGCTCCGAGCCGTTCACGCCGAACAATGAGCTGCGATACAACACGCTCCAGTTCCAGAACAACCTCACGCTCAACACCGAGAAGCACGACATCACGTTCGGTGTGACCGCACAGCGCTACCGCTCCGAGAACGTCTTCTTCCCGGGCAAGCAGAGCGCGTACGTGTACAACTCGCTCGCCGATTTCTACACCGACGCGAACGACTTCCTGGCGAACCCGAACCGCACCACCTCGCCGATCACGCTGAATCGTTTCCAGGTGCGTTACAGCAACGTGCCCGGTCAGGACAAGCCGGTCCAGCCGCTCGATGTGGTGTATGCCGGTGCATACCTGCAGGATCAGTTCCGCGTCGCACCGCACTTCACGCTCACGCTCGGCCTGCGCGCCGACGTGCCGAAGTTCAAGAACACCGCGCTCGACAACCCGTCCGTCTCGGCACTCTCGTTCCGCGACGAAATCGGTGCCACCGTGCGGTACAACACGGCGCGTCTGCCGGCCGCGAAGGTGCTGTGGTCGCCGCGCTTCGGCTTCAACTGGGATGCACGTGGCGACCGTACGACGCAGCTCCGCGGCGGCAGCGGCGTCTTCACCGGTAGCCCGGCCTACGTCTGGGTGTCCAACCAGATCGGCAACAACGGTATCCTGACCGGCTTCGACCAGCGCGACAACACCAACACGCGCCCGTTCAATCCGAACCCGGATACATACAAGCCGACCACCGTGACCGGCGCGCCGGCCGCGACGCAGGACCTCGCGCTCACCATCCCGGACTACCGGTTCCCGCAGACCTGGCGCTCCAACATCGCGCTCGACCAGCGCCTGCCGTACGGCTTCATCGCGACGGTTGAGTACCTGTACAACCAGGACATCAACCAGACGGCGTACATCAACGCGAACCTGTCCACGCCGAACGGCAAGTTCAACGGCCCGGATCAGCGCCCGCGCTGGATCGGTGGCGGCACGGTCAACCGCATCAACCCGAGCATCATCAACGCCATCGTGCTCGGCAACTCGAACGTCGGCACGTCGTACACTGCATCCGCCGCGCTCGAGAAGAGCTTCTCGGGTGGCGTCTTCGCCAAGGCCGCGTACAGCTACGGCTCGTCGCGCAACCTTGTCGACCCAGGCTCCATTGCATCGGGGTCATGGAGCGGCAACGCCATCACGACCGATCCGAACAATCCGGCTGCAGGGTTCTCCAGCAACTGGGCAGGCCACCGGGCATTCCTCGTCTTGTCGTACTCGAAGAAGTACTTCGGCTTCGGCAACACCAAGCTCTCGGTGTTCAACGAGCTCCGCTCGCTCGGCAACTCGTCGTACATCGTCTCGGGTGACCTGAACGGCGACGCGAACACGGCCAACGACCTGCTCTACATCGCCAAGAATGTCAGCGAGATGAACTTCGAGCAGTACACCGTCACGACCAGTGGTGTGGCGCGTACCTTCACCGCCGCCGAGCAGGTCACGGCTTGGAACTCGTTCATCAACCAGGATCCGTACCTCAGCAAGCACCGCGGCGAATACGCGGAGCGTGGCGCCGTTCGCCTGCCGACTGTGTTCCGCGCCGACCTCGCCGTCGAGCAGGAGCTGTTCACAAACATCGGCGGTCAGCGCAACAAGATCAGCTTCCGCGCCGACATCCTGAACTTCGGCAACATGCTGAACAAGAACTGGGGTGGTGCGCAGCGGCTGGTGTCGAACTCGCCGCTCGTGTACCGCAGCACGGCAACGACGGGGGCGCTGGCCGGCATCCCGATCTACCGCCTGCGCAACTTCGGCAACGAACTCCAGAAGGCGACCTACCAGCGTACCTCCGACCTGTTGGATGTGTGGCGCCTGCAGTTCGGTCTCCGTTACTCCTTCAACTGATCCCCTGCTTGCAATGATCGCGTGAAGGACGAACAAAAAACCGCCGCCTCTCGAGATGTTCTCGGGAGGCGGCGGTTCTGCTTTTGAGCCAGCGGCAGGGGCAGCGTCGAATCTACGCGACGTCGCAGCGCCGTCATTCCCCACGCACGCGCCTACTCCTCCGCTGACAGTGTCCGGCCGATCGTGCGCAGTTTCGGGTGTCGTGCACGGAAGAAGAGCGCCATCGCCACCGAGGCCACGACATTGCCGATCGCCACTTGGAGCGGTGTCATCCCGCCCGTCGATGTCACATCGAGGAAGGCGACGAAGCCGGTGAATGCCACCTCGAATGCAAAGAAGAGGATCACGAACAGCAGGATTGCGACCGGCTGCTTCATCGTGATCTGCACGATCGCCGCAGCCAGGATGCCGGCCACGATGAACGCGAGAAAGTGAAAGAGTGTGTAGAGCGCGAGCGGCGTGGCCACATCCGCCGATGCCGACGCTCCGGCGCCGAACAGTGACAGCAGCATCACACCGAGTTGCCTCGGCGTCCTGAACGCCTCACCAGCCAGCAGGTCGACGATCAGGAACACGCCGGCCACTGCGCTCGCAGCAACGAATCCAGCGAGCACGCCCTCCGAGATGATGGCGCCGTTCGACCGGGGCGAATTGGACACGCCGCTCAACGGGATCACTTCTTCTTCAGAATTCGAGACAGACGCATTCATGCATTTCCCTCACAGGTCATGGTGACGGGCCAGAGACTCTTGGGACCATGTCAGGTGGGCCAGTACACCGCCGTCAGGAAAACCCTTACCTGCTACCAGACTCAGCTTGAGAGGGAAGGGCGTCTATCACTGAGGGCAGGCCGCGGGGCGCAGGTTCAAACTCGGGAAGTGCCAGTTGCCACCGCCATCCTTCGAGATCACGCCGAAGTTGGTCACGTAGCCGGCGGCACGGGGCAGGGCGGCGAGCACCTGAACGTCCCGTTCGCGGAGTCCCGTGCTGGCGCGCTCGCGGACGAATTGGGCAACCACGGACCGGCTGGCGGTGATCAACCGTTGTTCCGCCGCTGGCATCCGGGCGGGATAGACCTCGCGCACGGCGGTGCCGTTCCATCGATCGATCGACTCGCCCGGGCGCAGCGACGGCAAACTGCCACGCGCCACCGCTGCAACGTCAGCCGCGGGTAAGGCGACCAGATAGGTCCACAGCTTCATCCCCTGGCAGGCGTCACGCAGCGATTCGACTCGCTGACGAGCCGTGATCTTTCCAATAGCGACCCCGCGACGACCGACCTTGCCTGGAAGCGCAATCGTCACGGACTCACCAATGCCAAAGATCGGTGCCGCCCCGGTGGCATCATCCTGCACCAGCATCGGCACGGCGTCGGCGCCACGACCGGCGAGTGTCAGCGTCGCGACCCGGGTTGGCGGGGTCGTCGTGGCGTCCGGAATCATCAGTGGCTCGGTGGCGGTACCGACATCCTCCGCCATCGTGCTGTCGCCCGGTAGTCCGAAAGCCGCAAACGTGGCGATGTAGAGCTGCGCGCGCGCGGAATACGGTGTCGTCGGTGTGCTACTGCGAATCGACTCGACCAGCGCCCGAGTTGCAGTCACGGTCGCAGCGGACAACGGGTGCGTCTTGCCCTCGGCGACCAGCGACACTGCGGTCGACTTGAGCAGCTTCAGCATCAGCGGCGCGGGAAGCGGCCAGAGCGCCGAGGTGCGTCGCGCCACCCGTGCGTCGTCGATGCGTTTGTCACTGATTCGGCCGGTCACCACGGCCGCTCCGCAGGGCGACGAGTCGCATGTGAACCAGATCGACACCGGTCGGTCGCGCGGCGTTGGCGGCGCGCCACGCTTGGCGATCGCGATCGTGTCGATGAGGATGAGCGTCGCAGACATGACGCCTGACTGCGCTCGCCGCCCTCGATCGACGTCGATCACGAGCGAGTCGACTGAACAATCAGCGCGACATTCCGCCGGATCGAAGGCTTGTACCGCTGGAGGAGTCTTGCTGTCGCGTTGCGCCGCAAGGTCGCGCACCGCGCCACACTGCAGGACGGCCACGGCGAGCACGGCGCCGCACGATCGGAGACTTCTGCTGTCGAATCGCATGCCCCACCTTCGCAGCGGCACGGCGAACAAACAAGGCCAGACGACCCTGTCGTTGCCTACATGTCGCCGGGAGTGTGCCAGTCGGGGAGACCAGTTGCCGCCGCTTCCATCACTTCGCGTGTCTTGGCCGCGAGGCCGACCGTGCGCACCCACGCGGTGATCGCCATGCGGGTCAGAAGTGCGGTCGGATCGCTGGAGGGACGATGCACCGCCAGCAACTGCACCAGGCGACGCTTGCCGTCGGCGGAATCGCAGAACTGTTCGGCGAATGCTCCCAGCGAGCTACTGCGTCCGAGCCCGCAGCCGGCCTGCGACGTGATGACGTCATACACGCGGGCCGTGAGGCCATGCCGCGAGCCGCCGCCGGCGAGAAACGCAATGACGACGCCCGAATCGCGCACGGCAGCCACCACGTCGGCCTGCGGCGCCGCACCGGCGCGAGGCGCCACCTCGCTCATGGGCAGGCTTGGCCCCTGTGGCGCCGGCATGTGCGAGGCCAGGCGACGCATCACGTTGGTCGTGACGATGAGCTGCGATTGTGCCGGTCGTCGACGAAAGATCACGGTCTGCCAGGGACGAGAGTCAGTGGCCGCGTCGGATCCGAGCGGCCCATGCGCTACCGACGACTCGTACGCGAACGCCGTCACGGCCGCGCTCGCTCGGACCGGCATCCTGCCTCACCCGTTCAGGTCCGCTAACTTCCCGGTGCGCCGCCCCCGCTTCCGCCATCCTCGGCCGCGGGTATCGCGTCGTCCCCGACCCCGTAACTTCCGCCACATGCCTCTCACGTTCTCTGTCCGCCGCGCCGACGCCAGTACTGTCGACACCGGTGTCCTGGCCGTTCTCTGCCCAAAGGGTGATGCGGTTCCCAGCGACCTTGCCGCGCTCGACACGCTGCTGGCTGGTGCCATTTCCCGCTCGTTCTCGCGCGGGGCGTTCGTAGGCAAGCGCGATGAAGTGCTCCACCTCGCTGGTGGCCCAACCGGGCCGGAACGCGTCCTGCTCGTGGGCATGGGCGATGTGACCGATCGCTCGAGCGCGCTCAAGCGCGCCGCTCAGCTCGCTGGCCGGCGCAGCAACGGCCTGAACGTGAACTCGATGACGCTGATGGTGCCGTCGGGTCTCGACACCACTGGCCTCGAACAAGTGATCGTCGGCGCGTCGATGGGCGCGTGGGAATACAAGGAACTCAAGACGCCGCCAACCGAGCCGCGCACGCCGCTCGAGCGCGCCACCATTCTCGTCGCCGACGAGACCGCCGCTGCCGCAGGCCTGGCCAGCGGTGAGTCGATCGCGGCCGGCTATGCTCTCGCGCGCCGCCTTCAGATGATGCCGGGCAATCTCTGCACACCGGATACGCTGGCCGATTCGGCGCGCGACATCGGGGCGCGACATGGTCTCGACGTCACAGTGCTGGGGCGTCGCGAAATGGAAGCGTTGCGCATGGGCAGTCTGCTCGCCGTCGCGCAGGGCACGCCACAGGAACCGCGATTGATCGCAGTCGAATACCGCGGGGCCGGTGACACACGTCCGGTGGTGTTGGCCGGCAAGGGTGTGTGCTTCGACACCGGCGGCATTTCGATCAAGCCGGCGCCTGGCATGGAATGGATGAAGTACGACATGAGCGGCGCTGCCGGCGTGCTCGGTGCAATGGAAGCGATCGCACGCCTCAAGCTGCCGATCAACGTGGTGGGATTGGTCGGTGCCGTGACGAACATGCCTTCCGGTACGGCCATCAATCCTGGCGATGTGGTGCAGGCCTCGAATGGTACGTTCATCGAGATCGTCAACACCGACGCGGAAGGCCGGCTGGTCCTCGCGGATGTGCTGCACTACGCGAAGAAATACGACCCGGTCGCGGTCATCGATGCGGCCACGCTCACCGGCGCCGTCGTGATCGGGCTTGGCAATTCGCTGATGGGTGTCTTCGGTACCGATGCGACGCTCGTTCGCGATGTCCTGGCTGCGGGTGCACGCGCCGCGGAGCCTGGCTGGGAATTGCCGCTGTGCGCTGACTACGAAGAGCAGATCAAGTCCGACACGGCCGACATCAAGAACACGGGTGGGCGCGCGGCGGGTTCGATCACGGCCGCGCTCTTCCTGAAGGTGTTTGCCGAGGGCTATCCGTGGGTGCATCTCGACGTCGCGGGCACCGCGTATTCCGAGAACGATCTCGTGTCACTGCCGAAGGGGCCGACCGGTCGCCCCGTCGGCACGTTCGTTGAATACGTTCGCTCGAGGATCAACTGAGTTTCCTGCGTTCTTGCGCCATTCGATGTGCGGTGGTGCTGGCAGTGCTGTTGGCTGCCGCACCGCTTCGCGCGCAGGCGCGCTCGGCCCCTGATTCGATCCTCAAGGCGCGGGCCGATTCGATTGCGCGTATCGACTCGGTCGCCGGCGCGCTGCCGCAGGCTGAACTGCCATTCCTGACGGAAGTCGGCATGTCACACCGCTGGAATCGCGACAGCCTGTTTTCCACCGGTGCCCTGACGCTGGCAGACTTTCTGGATCGTGTGCCGGGCCTCGCGACGCTCCGCGCCCGCTTCTACATGGCGCCGCAGGTCGGAGCGTACAACGGTGACGTCTCGCGCATTCGACTCTTCCTCGATGGCATCGAACTGGAGGCGATCGATGCGCGTAGCGGAGGGATCGTCGAGCTGTCGCAGTTTCCCATCGCTGCCATGGAAGAGTTGGTGGTGGAGCGCGGCGCGAACGAATTGCGATTGCTCATGCGCTCCTGGCGCGGCCCGCAGAAGACGACGGCCGAGACACGCGCCGACGTCTATACCGGCGACAATCGCAGCAACACCTTCCGTGGCTACCTGGCGCGGCGCGCGAAGAATGGATTCGCACTGCAGGTGATGCTCCAACAGCGAAGCACGGACGACCGCCAGCTCGGTGGCGACGGCGATGCCACGTCTGTCTTTACGCGCGTTGGCATCGTGAAGCCGAAATGGAGTCTCGATGCGACGCTCCTGCGTGTGCACACGACGCAGCAGGAACTGTCGCTCGTCGGCGACGCCGACTACCTCAGCACGGGACGACCAATCCCGGCGTACGAACGCACGCAGCGCGACCTCTATCTTCGCTTCGGCGTCGGGGAAGTGAATCGTGGTTCGTGGCTGCAGCTGCTCGCGGTCTCACGCCAGAATGTCGAGAGCACCGCACGGAGTTCCGCAGATATCGCCAACGGCTTTCTCGCCGACTCCGCCGATACGACCTCGAACAGCACGCAGTATGTCGCGAGCGCTGGATGGTCGTCGTCACGCGCTCGATTCTCCGTTACCGAGCGGCTGCGCATGGTCGGAGGACAGACGCTGCACCAGCCGTCGGCTCGCGTCGGATTCGACCTTGGGCGACTCACCGTCTCGGCCTGGGGCGAACGCAATCCGTTCGACAAGGTCACGCGCGGTGATGGCTTCGTGAAGCTGCAGCCAGTGCCGTGGTTTGCGGTCACCGGTGCCGCGTCGTACGGCACGACGGGATCGATCACGCTGCCGATCGATTCGACCAATGCCACGGAATTGGTGTTCCTGCCGTTGGCGAAGGCGGCGCGAGGTGAGGTAGCGATTCGCGTTGGCAAGCTATGGCTGCAGGGCGGTGGCGTCATCCGCGATAGTGCGGTCCTCCGCGCGCCAGCGCTCTTCGATCGCACCACGCCAGTGGTGGTCGAGGGGCGAGCCACCGGAGCCACCTTCGCGATCACCGGGCCACTCTTTCGCGGCTTCTCGCTCAATATGAGCGGCGTGCGGTGGCAGAACGCCGGCTGGTATCGCCCCCAGACGGAAGTGCGCAGCGAGCTCACGTGGCGCTATCATTGGAATGGCAAGACGAAGGGCGGCGGGTTTGACTTCATGCTGGCCGGTCAGTCCGAGTATCGCACGGCGTCGTATGTGCCTTACCTCAAGACTGACGGCGAGCTTGGCCTGCTGCAGACGTTCGCCGGAACGCCACTCGGACTGCGCGCTGAGTTCACGCTCAAGGATGCCACTATTTCCGTGCAACTCCGCAACCTGATGAATGCTCCCTACACGACGGTGCCGGGCTTGTTGATGCCCGGCGCGCTCACGGTGTATGGTGTGCGCTGGACGTTCTGGAACTGATGGCGTCGCACATGATCGGCACACTCCAAAGCATGACAGGGTACGGAAATGCCGACGCGATGATCGGCTCTCACCGCCTGTCCGTGGAGGTGCGCAGCGTCAATCATCGGTTCTTCACGCCGTCCGTCAAGTTGCCGCCGGCATTGACCCGGATGGAAACGGAAATCCGTGAGCTGCTGCGCAAGAGTGTCACCCGCGGCCACGTCACGTTTTCCTTGCGCATCGAACGCGAGAACAACGAGGGGCCGCGCATCGACGTCGCGCGCCTCGTCGCGTATGCGCAGCAACTGCGTGCGATCCCCGAGGATGCCGGGATCGACACGCGCATCGACGTTGCCTCCCTGCTGCGGCTGCCCGATGTCGTCACCAGCTCGATCGATGATGACGAGTCGATCGGGTCCCTCGACCAGGCGGCGATCCTCGCCCTCGCGAGTGCTGCGATCGACGCCTTCGTTCGCATGCGTGAGGCCGAAGGCGCCCGTCTCGCGCAGTACCTGCTCGATCGGCTGGTGATCATCGAAGGTGCCCTCGCCAACCTCGCGGCACGAGCCCCACAGCGCCTCGTCGAGCAACGTGATCGGCTCGCTGCGGCCGTCCAGGAGCTGGCCGCCGGCGTCGCCGTGGATCCGCAGCGCCTGGCGCAGGAGATCGCGATTCTGGCCGACCGCGTCGATGTGGCCGAGGAACTGAGTCGGTTCGCCTCGCACAACACCGCTTGTCGCGCTGCCATTGCGGCGCCCGGCACGGAAGCGGTGGGCAAACGGCTCGGCTTCATCCTGCAGGAGATGGTCCGCGAGGCGAACACGACCGGAAGCAAGGCGAACGATGCCGCCATGCAGCGAGAAGTTGTTCTCATTAAGGAAGAACTGGAGC
Organism: uncultured Gemmatimonadaceae bacterium; assembly: GCA_963740355.1. Taxonomy (GTDB): domain Bacteria; phylum Gemmatimonadota; class Gemmatimonadetes; order Gemmatimonadales; family Gemmatimonadaceae; genus JACMLX01. The sequence goes on along the minus strand of CAVUDW010000002.1, from coordinate 2,461,382 downwards.
GGATGCGCGAGCAAGTCGAGAACCTCGAATGACGACACCGGCCTTCCCGGTCATTCTGGCAGCCCCATCGGGAACGGGGAAGACGACCATTGCGAAGCGGCTGCTGGAGGTCCGGAGGGACCTCGGTTTCAGTGTGACCTGCACCACTCGACCGCCACGACCTGCGGAGCGGGACGGTGTCGATTACTTTTTCTTGGCTGGGGATGAGTTCGAGGCCAGGGTGGCGCAGGGGCATTTTGCCGAGCACGCACTGGTCCACGGCAAGCGGTACGGCACGTTGCGCAGCGAGATCGACCGGCTGATGACCGCCGGTCGGAATCCGATCATGACGATCGATGTGCAGGGTGCTGTGCAGTTCGTCGAGGCCTTTCCCGAGGCCGTTTTGATCTTTTTGTTGCCGCCCTCGGCGGTGGAGTTGCTGTCCCGTCTGTCTGGACGTGGTTCGGAGGATCGCGCCACGCTGACCACCCGCGTTGACAGCGCGCTGACGGAGCTGGCTACGATAGATCAGTTCGAGTACGTGGTCGTGAACGACGAGTTGGAACACGCGGTCGCGCAGGTGCTGAGCATCATCGATGCGGAGGCGTTGCGTCGCACGCGGTTGACGGATCTGAAGGAACGCGTGACGGCACTCGCCAACGAGCTGCGCGACGCGATCCGGTAGCACCGGAATGGCCCACGTCATTCCGCAGGCTGGTCACCCAACGGCGCACATGCGCCGAGGAGATGGAAACGAATGCGAGTCTTCACACCCGGCGATATCACCGAACAGCAGCAGTCGCAGAACAAGTACCTGGGCGTCCTCGTGGCGGCCAAGTACGCGCGCGTGCTGAACGAATTCCCGAAGATGGGAAGCACCGGCAAGGAGAAGAAGCTCACCACGCGCGCGCTCGAAGACCTGCATGGCAAGGACTTCGACTATCGCGTGATGCCGCGCCGTCGCCCCGACTGACCGATTGGGGGCGAGCCCGATGCGCCCCTTCGACGGCCGCCGTGTCATCCTCGGGGTGACGGGCGGAATCGCCTGCTACAAGGCTGTCACGCTCGCCCGCCTGCTCTCTCAGGCGGGCGCAGTCGTTGACGTGATCATGTCGCGCGCTGCCCGCGAGTTCATCGGCCCGATCACCTTCGAGGCGGTCACGGGCCGGCCTGTCGCCCCCGACGTCCTCGACGCGGGACATGCGCTCGCGCACATCCGCCTTGCGAAGCAGGCAGACCTGGTCGTGATCGCACCAGCCACAGCCGATCTGCTGGCGCGCGCGGCGCAGGGACGTGCCGATGATCAGATGACCGCCGTGCTTCTGGCTACGCGAGCACCGGTCCTCATCGCGCCGGCAATGAACGACGGGATGTGGTCACACGAGCTCGTGCGCCGGAACGTCGCGACACTTGGTGAGATTGGATACCACATTCTCGATCCGGCTGTCGGACCCCTCGCGTTCGGTGAGGGCGTGGGACCTGGGCGACTGCCGGAGCCCGAGACAATCCTCGCGCACTGCGGTCGATTGCTCGAAACTGCGCACGGGCTGGCAGGGAAGCGCATCGTGGTCACGGCCGGGCCAACGCACGAGGCTCTCGATCCAGTTCGCTACATCACAAACCACAGCAGCGGACGCATGGGTGTGGCAATTGCTGCGGCGGCGTGGCGTCGTGGCGCACACGTCACACTGGTGCACGGTCCGCTCGAAGTGCCGCTGCCACCTGGCGGCGACCACATCGCGGTGACCTCCACGGCCGATATGCGCGACGCGGTGGCCGCAGCATTGCCAGGTGCCGACGCCCTCATCATGGCGGCGGCCCCGGCGGACTTCCGCGCCGCGACGGTGGCTGGACAGAAGATCAAGAAGGGAGATGCGGCACCAACCATCGCGCTCGAGCATACCGACGACATCCTTGCCAGCACACGCCAGTTCCGGGCGGCTGGCGTGGTCGTGATGGGCTTCGCGCTCGAGACGACGAACGTCGAGGACAACGCCCAGGCAAAACTCCTTCGCAAGGGTCTCGACTTCATCGTGGCGAACGACGCCACCGAAGCGGGCGCGGGATTTGGCACCGATACCAATCGGGTGGTGATCCTGGGTGCCGATGGCAGCCGCGAGACGCCGCCGATGATGCAGAAGTCCGACCTGGCTGATGTCTTGCTCGACCGGATCGCGCGGACATTGGAGCAGCGTCGATGAATGCGAAGGAGCGCCTCCGCGCGTACCTCGAACAACGTCGCGAGCTGGGCGAGTCGGAGATGGTACTCGACGCGCTCGATGTCGATGACGTCATGCGTATGCTGGGTGCCCTGCAGGGCGGCGGCGCCGCTGCGTCGACGCCTCCGGCGACCGGTGTCTCGTCGCCGCCGCCGCAGCAGCAGCAACCAACGCCGCACGACGCGCCGTCGCCGCGCGCTTCATCACAGAGCGATACGTCTGCCTCGCAGCCGGCGCCCGCGCGCATCGACAGGTCGCGGGAAGCGGATGTGCCGATCGTCGAGTCGGAGCCCGGTGCTGACTGGCGCGAGATGATGAAGACTCTTGCTGGTGCGTCGACAGGGCGGCCGGCGGCGGCGCCGACGCCACCACCGCAGGAATCGTCAGTTTCCGAACCTGCCGTCGAGCGAAAAGTCGGCACGCTGCGCGTCGAAGGTGTGGTGTTTCCGCTCGGCCTGCGCGCTGAACGTCCCGCATTGCTCGGCGCGGCGGCAGGAACTGAGTGGCACTCGCTCGGTCAGGTCACGGCGGCCATCGCGGCCTGCAAGGCATGCGGACTGGCAGCCACGGCAACGCGACCGGTGCCAGGCGTTGGAAACCCGATCGCCGACGTGATGGTCGTTGGCGAGGCGCCGGGTGAAAAGGAGGATCTCACCGGCGAGCCATTCGTCGGCCCCGCCGGTGAGCTGCTGACGAAGATTCTCGGTGCGATCCAACTCGACCGTCAATCGGTGTATATCTGCAATGTGCTGAAGCATCGTCCGCCGGGGAATCGCAACCCGATGCCGGATGAGGTCCGCGCGTGCGCACCGTTCCTGCAGCGCCAGGTGGACCTGGTGCAGCCCAAGATCATCATTGCACTCGGGACGTACGCCGCGCAGTCGTTGCTCGGGACTAAGCTTGCTATCGGCAAGCTGCGACAGCAGCTGCACTGGTACCAGGGCATCCCGCTCGTCGCCACCTATCACCCGGCCGCTCTCCTGCGCAACGAAGCCTGGAAGCGTCCTACGTGGGAAGACATCAAACTTGCCCGACGAATTCTCGACGCGACCATCCGGGCCTGATCCGTACCGCGACCGCCGCCCTCCACAATCGGAGGATGCGGAGCAGTCCGTCCTCGCCGCGATGCTGATCGACGCCGAGGCGATCACGCGTGCGACCGAAATCGTCGATGACACGATGTTCTTCCGCGAGGGACATCGCCGCATCTATCGCGCAATCATCGCGTTGATGGAGAAGGGCAGCGGCATCGACGTGGTGACGCTCGCGGATGAGCTCGAGCGGCGCGGCGAGATGGACGCTGCCGGCGGGCGTGAGTACCTGAGCTTCCTCGCCGATGCGGTGCCGACGGCGGCCAACATCGAGCATCACGCGCGCATCGTGAAGGAGAAGGCGCTGCTGCGCCGCCTGATCGAGGTCTCGACGCAGATCGCCGGCGAAGCCTTCGAGGCCCGGCAACCTGCGCGCGACCTGCTCGACTTTGCCGAGCAGCGCATCCTGCAGGTCGGGCAGGACAAGGGCGGTGAAGGATTCACCCGCATCAAGACGTTGATGTACCCGGCGATGGAACGCATCGAAAGCATCGCCAAGGAAGGACGGTCGGTCACGGGTGTGGCGAGCGGCTTCTCCGACCTCGACCAGATGACGTCAGGATTCCAGCCGTCGGACCTGATCATCGTGGCCGCGCGCCCGTCGATGGGCAAGACGGCGCTCACGCTCAACATCGCGCAGCATGTCGCGATCACCGAAGGCGTCGGTGTGGCGTTTTTCTCGCTCGAAATGAGCAAGGAATCGCTGGTGCAGCGCATGATCACCAGCGAAGCCCGACTCGACGCGCAGGCGATGCGCACCGGACGGCTGCGTGATGATGACTGGCCACGCCTCGCGCGTGCCGTCGGGATCCTGTCGCAGGCCCCGATCTACATCGATGACGCACCGGGCATGACGGTGCTCGACATGCGCGCCAAGGCGCGTCGCCTGAAAGCCGATCCAGACTCGAAGCTCGGCCTGATCATCGTCGACTACCTGCAGCTGATGACCGGCCCGAATGCCGAAAATCGGCAGCAGGAGGTGAGCCAGATCAGTCGTGGCCTGAAGGCGCTGGCGAAGGAACTGAAGGTGCCCGTGGTGGCATTGTCGCAGCTCTCCCGTGCCCCGGAGCAGCGTGCCGGCGACGAGAAGGGACGACCGCAGCTCAGCGACCTTCGCGAGTCGGGCGCCATCGAGCAGGATGCCGACCTGATTCTCTTCATCTTCCGCCAGGAGATCTACGCGGAGCGGGACGAGTCGGGACGGCTGAAAAACGCGGAACTCGACGGCAAGGCGGAGATCATCATCGGCAAGCAGCGCAACGGCCCGATCGGGACGGTACCGCTGTACTTCCACAAGCAGTACACGCGGTTCGAGAACTTCTCCAAGCGCACGCAGGGCGAGTGAGCGCCAAGACGAAGACTGCCTACCGCTGCACGAATTGCGGTGCCGAACATCCGAAGTGGGGTGGTCGGTGCGAAACGTGCGGCGAGTGGTCGACGCTGGTCGAGGAGATCGTCGAGAAGGCGCCGTCGAAGATCATCGGCAGGCCGGCCACCACCACACGACGCGGCATGGTGTCCACGCGCGCTGCGAAGTTGAGCGCCGTCAGCGGCACCGAGTCAACGCGGCTCAAGACAGGCCTCGCCGAGTTCGACTTCGTGCTTGGCGGTGGCATCGTGCCCGGCAGCATGGTGCTGGTCGGCGGTGAGCCCGGTATCGGCAAGTCGACGCTCCTGCTGCAGGTCGTGGCACGGCTGCAGGGCATGGGGCATGCTGCGCTCTACGTGAGCGGCGAGGAGAGCCCGTTGCAGGTGAAGCTGCGCGCCGACCGACTCGGCGACGGCGCAGGGGACGTCGAGTTCCTGCCTGAAACACACCTGGAGACGATTCTCGCGCATCTCGAGGCCACGCGCCCGATGATCGCGGTCATCGACTCGATCCAGACCGTGCACACCGAGGAACTCGAGGGTGCACCCGGCAACGTGGGGCAGGTGCGTGAGTGCGCCGCACGACTGATGCGTGCCGCAAAGGAGCTTGGCACCGCGATCTTCGTCGTTGGGCATGTGACGAAGGGTGGTGGCATCGCTGGCCCGAAGACGCTCGAACACATCGTCGACACGGTGCTGTACTTCGAGGGCGAGTCGGGCGCAGACTATCGGTTGCTGCGAGCGACCAAGAATCGATTCGGCAGCGTCGATGAGATTGGGGTATTCCGGATGGATGCAGCAGGACTGCAGCCGGTCGCGAATCCCTCAGCGCTCTTCATGGGCGACCGTACGCAGACCGCCAGTGGCAGTGCACTCACTGCCCCGCTCGAAGGCACGCGTCCGCTCCTCGTCGAAATCCAGGGGCTGGCCGCGAAGGCCGGCTTCGGAACGCCGCAGCGAGTGACCACTGGATACGATCCGCGCCGACTGGCGCTGCTGCTTGCCGTGCTCGAGAAGCGCGCCGGCCTCGGCTTCGCGCAACTCGATGCATTCGTCAACGTCGTCGGCGGGATGCGGCTGACTGAGCCGTCCGGTGATGCGGCAGTGGCGGCGGCGCTGGCCTCGTCAGTGTACGATCGTTCGCTGCCCGGTGATGCGTTGTTCCTTGGCGAGATCGGCCTCGGCGGCGAAATTCGCGCCGTTTCCCAGCTCGAACGTCGCCTCGCCGAAGCGGCGCGTCTCGGCCTGACGAGGGCCTATGTCTCGAAGACGACGGCGCGAGTCAAGGCACCGAACGGGCTGAAAGTCATTGGCGTGGCCAATGTGCGTGACCTGCTCGACACCATCTTCACATGACCGATCCGAACGCACCGAAATACGAGGATCTCCCGACGGAGATGCACGACGGCATCGAAGTTGGCGCGCGAGCCGCAGCCAATCTCGACCGGGACGCGCGTCCAGCCGAACTGCGAGAGGTCGCCGCGGCCGCGACTCCAAACGTCGGGGTCGTGATCGTCGCAGGCGGCAGCGGTACACGTGTCGGCGGCACGGAACTGAAGCAATTTCGCTGGGTCGCGGGGAAGCCGATGGTGCTGCACAGCCTGCAGACCTTCCAGTTGCGTCCAGACGTGGCATTGGTGGTCGTCGTGCTCCCACGCGACTACGCGGCCGATCCGCCGCCATGGATCTTCCAGTGCGATATCGATCGCATGCTGGTCAGCCAGGGCGGCCGCGATCGCATGCAGTCGGTGTACAACGGGCTCGAGGACATGCCCGAAAACATCGAGACGGTCGTCATTCACGATGCGGCGCGTCCGCTCGCGAGCGGTACCGTGATCGACCGCGTCATTCGTGAAGCGCGTAACGGCCACGGCGCGATCGCCGCGCTCCCGGTCGTCGATACGCTGAAGGAAGTAGACGCCGACGGACGGATCGTGCGAACAGTCGATCGCACGAACCTCTGGCGCGCCCAGACGCCGCAGGCCTTTCCGCGGGCGATGATCGACGAAGTGCACACGCGTGCGCGTCGCGACAAGCTGGCAGCCACTGACGACGCCGCGCTCTGCGAGCACTATGGCTTCCCGGTCGTCGTCGTGCGCGGCAGCGAACGAGGCATGAAGGTCACGGACGCCGGTGATTTCGCGATCGCCGAAACGCTGTCGGTGCTGCCCGAGTGAGCTGGCGCAGCGTCGTCACGCCGTTCTGGTCGCCTGATGAAGTGCAGGCATCACTGACGCGGATCGTGATGCACCTGCAGGATCGCGGTGTGCTCGCGTATCCGACCGAGACAGTGTATGGCTTCGGGACGATGGTCGACTTTGAGTCGGTCGAAAAGCTGGTGACACTGAAGCGCCGACCGCCGGCCAAGCCGTTCTTGCTGCTGGTGTCGAACAGCGAGATGCTCACCCGTCTGGGATTGTCGCTCTCCGCGCAGGCTGCACATCTGGCGGCGCGGCACTGGCCCGGGCCGCTGACGCTGGTGCTGCCCGGTGGCGAAGGGCAGCTTCCGGCGCGTCTGCGAGGCCCCGAGGGCGGTATTGCGGTGCGTTGGACTCCGCACGCCGGCTTGCAGCGGCTGATCAGTGCGCTGGGGTCGCCGCTCACGTCCACATCGGCCAATCGGCCTGGCGTGCCACCGGCAATGCGGGCGGGCGAGGTGGTCGAGCAATGGACCGCCGAGATCAACCGGGGGCTGCTGATGGTCCTCGATGGCGGCGCGCTGCCTCCCTCACCGCCCAGTACGGTGGTAGACTGCACTGGACGGCGTTTGCGGGTGATTCGACCCGGCGCCATCAGCGCGGCAATCTTGCGCGAGACTGTCCCTGACCTGCTTGGCGATGCCTGATTCTCCGCTTCGCGTGCTGTTCGTCTGCACTGGGAATACGTGCCGCAGTCCGATGGCCGAGGTAATTGCTCGTGCCATCGTGGCGGACCGCCACCTCGTTGACGTTACCGTCGCCAGCGCTGGTGTCGCTGCCGATGCAGTGAGCGGCGCATCCGAGGGATCGCTCCTGATTGCGATGGAGCACGGCCTCGATCTCTCGCGGCACCGCTCACGGCAGGTGACCGCGGCGATGGTCGCTGGCGCGAATGTGATTCTCACGATGAGCCCGAGTCACCTGCTGGCGGTGGAAGGGTTGGGCGGACAGGGCAAGTCGTACCTGCTGAGCAGCTTCGCGTCGCACGGTGAGCAGTCCCGTCCGGTGAGTGATCCGATCGGCGGCGACATCACGGTGTATCGCGACACCTTCGACGAGTTGCACGCACTCATCAGCCGCGCCTTCGACCGTCTGGCGGCCGACAAGGCGTCGCCGTCGCGTTGAGACCCGCACCCAGGCGGCTGGTGCTGCTTGGGCAACCGGTCGCACATTCGCTTTCACCGGTATTCCAGACGGCGGCGCTTCAGGCTGCCGGCATCGCGGCGACATACGAAGCGATGGATGTCGCTCCGGAGCAGCTCGAATCACGACTGCGCGAGCTGGTGCGTGATGGGGCGGCCGGCAACGTCACGATCCCACACAAGGAACGCGTAGCGCAGCTCTGCGACGTGCTGACGCCGCTTGCGTCGCGCCTCGGTGCGGTGAACACCTGGTGGTCGGTGGACGGCGAGTTGCACGGAGACAACACCGATGTGGGTGGATTCGATGACGCGGTTGTCGCGCTGCTCGGCGAGATTCCTGCGAACGCACGGGTCGCCGTGCTGGGCGCCGGCGGATCCGCGCGAGCAGTGGTCGCCGCTGTCAGCGCCTGGCCCGGGAGTCGCGTCGCGATCTGGTCACGCACCTTCGCTCGATCGGAATCGATCGTACCACTTGGCCCAGTCGGTCACACCGCACCGGAGGAATTCATGGCCGATGCGCTGCGCGGCACCGACCTGGTCGTGAACACGACACCGATCGGCATGCGCGACGAGCAGGTTCCGTTCAATCCCGCAGTACTGCGCGCTGGTGCCGCGTGTCTCGATCTCGTGTACCGCAAGACCGGGCCGACACCGTTCGTCCAGTTGGCGCGTGCGCAGGGGAGGCGTGCCGACGACGGGCTTGGCATGCTCATCGGGCAAGGGGCACGCGCCTTCGAGCGCTGGTTCGGTCTCACGGCCGATCGCGACGCGATGTGGGCGGCAGTCCGCGCCAGCTGACACCGATGTTGCGCCCAATGGCGGCACGGTCTCCACTGGCTGCGGCGTGGCAGGGTTGTCTCGAATTCTCTGCGGCGCTGCTCGAACTCGCCTTGCCGGGCGTGTGCGCACTCTGCGGCGCGTCATTGGGCCACGAGCACGGACCGGCCTGCCGACTGTGCTGGAGCAAGGTCGAACGACTGCCCTTTCCGCAGTGCGCACGTTGTGGGCACCCCGCTGCATACAACGCGGAGGCTGGTGATCCCTGTCGCTGGTGCGACGCATTGCCACCCTTCGTGCGATCGGTTCGCTCAGTGGCGTGGATGTCACACGGGGGCGTCGCCAGTCGACTCGTGCACGCGCTGAAGTACGATGGCTGGCCTCGCGTGGCCGACGGGATGGCCCTAGAGATGTCGCGGCTGCGGTGGCCCGCTGACGTGGTGCGCGAACGCGCGTGGCTGGTACCGGTGCCCCTCGCCCCGTGGCGGGAACGCGAGCGCGGTTACAACCAGGCTGCCGCGCTCGCGCAAGCCCTCGCGGCACATTGGGGGGTGCCGATTCTCGACGCCCTGCGGCGGACGAGGATGCCCGTGAGCCAGACGCGGTTGACACCCGGGGAGAGAGTAGTGAACGTAACTCGCGCTTTCACCGTGGCTTCCGATGGTGCCCCTCTCGTGCAGGGTGCACACTGCGTGCTCGTTGACGATGTCGTCACCACCGCAGCCACACTTGTCGCGTGCGCCGCCGCCCTCGTGGACGGCGGCGCACGTATCGTAAGCTGTGTCACCTTCGGACGGGCGCCTGCCATCGGCGACCGCCGTTCACCACTGGAGTAGCGTCATGGCAATTCGGGTCGGCATCAATGGGTTCGGTCGTATCGGACGAAACGTCCTGCGCGCAGCCAAGAAGTCTGGCGCCGCCATCGATTTCGTCGGCATCAACGACCTGACCGATACGGCCATGCTGGCGCACCTGTTCAAGTACGACTCCGTGCACGGCACCTATCAGGGTGAAGTGAGCGCAAAGGAAGGCGCAATCATCGTCGATGGTGACGAAATCAAGATCACCGCCGAGCGCGACCCGGCGAACCTGCCGTGGGCCGCCGTCGGCGCCGACATCGTGCTCGAGTCGACCGGCATCTTCACCGACGCCGAGAAGGCGCGGAAGCACATCGGCGCCGGCGCGAAGAAGGTCATCATCTCGGCGCCGGCCACCGGTGAAGACATTACGATCGTGATGGGCGTCAACCACCAGAAGTACGATGCAGCCGCCCACAACATCATCTCGAACGCCAGCTGCACGACCAACTGCCTGGTGCCGATGGTGAAGGTCGTACGCGACAATTTCGGCTTCAAGCATGGCGCGATGGTCACGATCCACAGCTACACCAACGATCAGCAGATCCTCGACCTGCCGCACAAGGACAAGCGCCGCGCCCGCGCGGCCGGGCTGTCGATGATCCCGACCACCACCGGTGCTGCGAAGGCGACGGCCCTGGTGATTCCCGAGGTCAAGGGCCTGATCGACGGCATCTCGATTCGCGTCCCGACGCCGGACGTCTCGCTCACCGAGCTGACGGTCGAGGTCGAGCGCGCCACCACGATCGAGGAAGTCAACGCGGCCTTCATCGCCGCCGCCAAGGACGGCCCGCTGAAGGGCATCCTCGACTACAGCACGGTCGAACTCGTGAGCGTCGACTACATCGGCAATCCCTTCTCCTGCACGATCGACTCGAAGAGCACCAACGTCATCGACAAGACGATGGTCAAGCTGTCGGGCTGGTACGACAACGAGTGGGGCTACTCGAGCCGCTGCGTCGACCTGCTGCAGTTCGTCGGCAGCAAGCTCGCCTGATGGAAAAGCGTTCCGTGAAGGATCTGGCGCCCGCGCAATTGCGCGGGCGTCGTGTCGTCGTGCGCGTCGATTTCAACGTGCCGTTCGACGACACCGGCGCGCGTCAGTGACGACACACGCCTCCGCGCGGCCGTGCCGACGATCCAGTTGCTGCGCAGCCATGGCGCGCGCGTCGTGTTGCTCTCGCATCTTGGCCGACCGAAAGGTGCACCGGATGCGAAGTACACGCTGGCGGCTGTGGTGCCTGCACTGAAGGGCGTCCTGCCGGGCGTCGACGTCTCGTTCTGCGCGACGACCGATGACGCAGCGGCGGTCGCCGCCACCAATGCGCTGGCCGACGGTGCCGTGCTCCTGATGGAGAACACGCGCTTCCTGCCCGGCGAGGAAAAGAATGACGACGCGCTCGCCCAGCGACTGGCGACGCTCGGCGACCTGTACGTGAATGATGCCTTTGGCAGTGCACATCGCGCGCATGCGTCCACCGCAGGCATCGCGAAGTACCTGCGACCGGCCGTGGCAGGGCTGTTGATGGAGAGCGAGCTGTCGTACCTCGGCGGTGCGCTCGACGATCCCAAGCGCCCCTTCGTTGCAATTCTTGGCGGCTCGAAGATTTCGGGCAAGATCGACGTCGTCGAAGCGCTGTTGCCGAAGGTGGACGCGTTGTTGATCGGCGGCGCGATGGCGTGCACGTTCTACAAGGCGCTTGGGTTCGAGACCGGCACGTCGCTGGTCGAACCGGATCGCGTCGAGATGGCGAAGGATCTCATCGAGCGCGCTGGCAGCCTGTTGATCCTGCCGCACGATGCGACGGTCGCCAAGGGCATGGACCAACCGAAGACGGCGCACGCGGTCAAGCGTGATGCGATTCCCGCGGGCGAGGCGATGCTCGACATCGGCCCCGATTCGGCGCAGAGTTATGCGCGCGCGATCCTGTCGGCGAAGACGGTGTTGTGGAACGGTCCGATGGGTGTGTTCGAGAAGCCACCGTTCGACGCCGGCACGCGTGCCGTGGCGACGGCGATGGCTGCCGCCACGGGGAAGGGAGCCATCACGATTGTCGGCGGCGGTGATTCCGCAGCGGCCGTCGTGGAAGCAGGGCTGGGCGACATGATGAGCCACGTGTCCACGGGTGGCGGAGCCAGCCTCGAATTTCTCGAAGGCAAGGAACTCCCTGGCGTGGCCGCACTCGACGACAAGGGGACCGCTTGAAGCTGCCGATCTTTGCTGCCAACTGGAAAATGCACCACGGTCCGAGCGATGCCCGGGCCTTCATCAAGAGCTTCCTCGCGCATTACCCACGGCAGCACGACCGCAAGGTGCTGTTCTTTCCGAACGCGCTGTCGGTGACGACCGTCAGCGAAATGGTGCGCGAACGTCCCGATCTCGAAGTCGGCATCCAGAACATCCATGGCGAGGACAAGGGCGCGTTCACCGGCGAGAACTCGGCACCGATGGCACGCGACGCTGGCGCGACACACGTTCTCGTCGGCCATTCCGAACGTCGCCACGTGTTCGGTGAGACGGATGCCGAAAGCAATGCGAAAGTGAAGGCGGCGTTCCGCGCGGGGCTGACTCCGGTGCTCTGCATCGGCGAACTGCTGGCGGAGCGCGATGCCGGGAACACCGAAGCGACGGTCCTTCGCCAGTTGCGCGCAGGAATCGCTGGGGTCGAGGAGGGGCAGGTCGCCTCGATGATGTTCGCCTACGAGCCCGTCTGGGCCATCGGGACGGGTCGCACGGCCACCCCGGACGACGCCAGCTCGGTTCACGGCGCGATCGTGGCGGCGCTCAAGACGGCGATCGGCGAACGAGCCCTGGGGATCCCGATTCTCTATGGGGGCAGCGTGAATCGTGGCAACGCGACCACGCTGCTCGCGGCGCCCGACGTCGACGGCGTGCTCGTCGGTGGGGCGAGTCTGGACGCGGACGGCTGGAACGCGATCGTCCGCGCTTGATTCGAGGGGTCGGAGTCGCTTCCTTTCGTGGCTAGTTCAGAGAAGAGACGTCTCCGACCCATCCGATCCGATGTACACGTTCCTGCTCGTCATCCTGATCCTGATCAGCCTCGTCCTGATCGCCGCCATCCTGCTGCAGTCCGGCAAGGGCGGTGGCATGGCCGCCAACTTCGGTGGCGCGACATCGTCTGCTGACGCCGTCATCGGCACGCGGCAGGCAGGCAATCTGCTGACGAAGATCAGCTGGTGGGGCGGTGGCGCGTTTCTGTTCCTCTCGCTCGTGCTGCAGCTGCTGACGACGCGGCAGCGGGCGCCGAAGTCGGTGCTCGACAACGCCTTCTCGACGCCCGCTCCAGCGGCGCCGTCGGCACCGGCCGCCGGAACGCCGGCCCCCGGCACCAAGCCGGCAGGGACCGCCCTTCCGCTTACGCCTGCTGCCCCAGCCGCGCAGGCCCCTGCCGCGCCCGCACCCGCCAAGAAGTGAGCAGCGACGCCGCACCGCTCTCGCTCGACACCGTCCCCGGGGTATTGCTCCTCGAGGACGGTTCGACGTTCAGGGGCATGGTCAACGCCGACACCGTTCCGACGGTCGCCGAGGTCGTCTTCACGACCAACATGACCGGGTACCAGGAGGTCTTCACGGATCCCTCGTACAACGGGCAGATCGTGGTGATGACCACCCCGCAGATCGGGAACTACGGTGTGAATACCGAAGACCCCGAAAGCGGCAAGGTGCAGGTTTCGGGTGTCGTGGTGCGCGAGATGTCGCGGACGTATTCGAACTGGCGCGCGACGGGAGACCTGCCCTCGTGGTTGGCCGCGGCGCGGGTGCCAGCCCTCCAGGGTGTTGACACGCGTCGCTTGACGCGCCATCTGCGCAGCGCAGGCGTGATGCTCGGCGTGATCTGCGTGGGTGAGGAGCCTTCGGCGGCGGCGCGAGCCGCGCTGGAGGCGGCTCCACGTATGGAAGGCGCGGACCTGGCCACGACGGCTGCGACGCAGTCGAGCTACGTCTACGGCGCCGAGAATACCGCGCACCACATCGTTGCCGTCGACTTCGGCATCAAGGAGAACATGCTCCGCCTGTTCTCCGATGAAGGCTGCAAGGTGACCGTCGTCCCCGCCACGACGACCTCGGAGGAGATTCTGGCGCAAAAGCCGGACGGCGTCTTCCTCTCGAACGGTCCCGGCGATCCGGCCGCCGTGAGCTACGCGCCTGCGATGATTCGCGGTGTGGCTGAGTCCGGCACGCCGCTGTTCGGGATTTGCCTGGGGCACCAGCTGATCGGGCTTACCTTTGGCGGCCACACGGAGAAGATGCCGTTTGGGCACCGAGGGGGAAACCAGCCGGTGAAGGAGCTCGCGACCGGCAAGGTTCTGATCACGTCGCAGAACCATGGGTTCTCGGTCGCTGGCAGCGCAGAGGGCGTGGCGGGGTCGACTGACCTGCAGGTCACGCACGTCAATCTCAACGACGGCACCATCGAAGGCCTGCGCCACCGCACGCTGCCAGTCTTCTCCGTGCAGTACCATCCAGAGGCTGCGCCTGGTCCGCATGATGCCCGCCCGGTGTTCCATGAGTTCATGGCCACCCTTCGTGGGCGCGCGTAAAGTTGGGCAACCTCTTGACTGACAACACTCTACGTGGCTAGCTTCGCGCCCGAGCCCGGTGGTAACCGGGAGTTGACTCCTTGAGGGCGTCCATGACGAAAGCCGATCTGGTTGAGCGTGTCACCGAGCAGATTTCTCGCACGGCTGGCCCGCTGATTTCCAAGAAGGATTGTGCCCGTGTCGTGGATGCGTTTCTCGACGCCATCAAGGACGCGATGAAGGACCAGAAGAACATCGAGGTGCGCGGCTTCGGGACTTTCAAGATTCGTCAGCGGAAGACGCGCATGGCGCGCAACCCGCGGACGGGTGAGCCAGTCGAAGTCTCTGCCCGGCCGGTGCCGGTGTTCAAGCCGTCGAAAGAGCTGCGAGCGATGGTGGCCGGCGAAGAGGTGCCCGAGGGTGGGTTTGCCGACGACGACGACGATTTCGACGAGTAAGTTCAAGTCGTACATGCACATACGCGCCGTCGCGCGTTTCGCGGGGCGCTGCCACAGCGCCCCGCAGTCGTTTCCGTCCATCGCTTCGGGAACGTTCACCGTCGGCCTCCGCTATCTTGGGGAGTCTCACCGACAACTCACATGACCCAACTGGACGTCCTCCTCTTCGCTTCGTACGCCGACGCCTTCGGCGCCAGTACCGTGACCGTCACGGTGGCGGAGCCGGCTACTGTTGCGGACGTGGTGGTAGCGCTGCGCGCGCTGCCAGGTGGTGACGTGCTCCCGGCGTCGCCGGTGGTTGCCGTCGATCGGCGATACACCCGCGGCGCCGTGCCCGTGCAAGCTGGTCAGGAGATCGCCCTCATTCCGCCGGTCGCTGGCGGATGATCAGAACTGCCATCCTCGACGGCCCGATCGACGCCGCCGCGCTCCTCGCTGAAGTCACCACGCCAGCCACCGGCGCAACGACGCTCTTCGTCGGTACCGTGCGCAACGTGAACGAGGGGCGCGCCGTGACCGGCATCGAATATTCCGCGTACACGGCGATGGCGTTGGAGGAACTTGGCCGGATTGCGAGCGAGGCGGCCGAAAAATTTGAGAATGTCAATCTCGTGATCGAACATCGCGTGGGGTTGTTGATGCTCGAGGAGATCAGCGTGGCGATCGCAGTTGCGCATGCGCGTCGCGCGCCTGCGATGGAAGCATCCCGCTTCATCATCGAGGAGCTGAAGCGCCGAGTCCCGATCTGGAAGCGCGAGCATTATGTGGAGGGCGACTGGCATTGGGTCGACCCGACCGCAATGCGCGTCGAGGTCACGACGTCATGAGCAACGTCACGCTCACCGACCAGTTCGGACGCAGCATCGAGTATCTCCGCATCTCCGTGACTGACCGGTGCAATTTCCGGTGCACGTACTGCATGCCCCTCGAAGGGCTGCCGTGGCTCCCGAAGGCGGACATCCTCTCCTATGAGGAGATCACAGCGGTCGTGCAGCAGCTCGCGCCACTCGGGCTTCGTCGCATCCGCCTGACCGGCGGCGAACCCACGATTCGTCCGGAACTGACGTCACTCGTGCGCCAGCTGCGCGCGGTGCCTGGTGTGGAGGATATCGCGCTCTCAACGAATGGCGTACGTATGCCCGAACTGGCGCAGCCGCTGCGCGACGCGGGCCTCGATCGCCTCAACATGAGTGCCGACAGTCTGCGCGCCGATCGCATCGTGGCGATCGCACGGAAGAACCTGTCATTTGACCCCGTCACGTCGTTGCTCGCGGCCGAAGCCGCAGGTATCGCACCCATCAAGATCAACGTGGTCGTGATGCGCGGCGTGAACGATGACGAGGTGACGGACTTCGCGCGCCTCACCCTGGACCATCCGTGGCATGTCCGCTTCATCGAGCTGATGCCCGTCGGTGACATGCAGGCGCTGACCTGGGACCACGTCGTGCCGACCGCCGAAATCCTCGACCGGATCGCCTCCGTCGATGCGCTCAGCGCGGACGAGGGCCCCACGCGCGGCAACGGGCCGGCCACCTACTACCGCTACCCTGGCGCGCCGGGCTCGGTGGGTGTGATCACCCCGATGACACACACCTACTGTGGCACCTGCAACCGCGTCCGCTTGACGGCCGACGGACGGCTCCGCACCTGCCTGTTCGGCGACCACGAAGTGAACCTGCGCGATGCGTTGCGCGCCGGAACCCCGCTCGAGCCGCTCTTCCGCGAGGCGCTCGCCGGCAAGCCCAAGGAGCATGCGCTGCTCCAGATGCAGGTGGGTGGGCTCCGAGCGCTGAGCCAGGTCGGGGGTTAGCGTCGCAAGGGTTGTCGTTGTCGGGAATGGTGCGCTCGCCTAGGTTTCCGTCGATACTCGATAGTGATGGTTACCCGCATCGGCTGTGTGATGCGACTGACGCATACCTCTCAGATCGACTGACGAAATGGTGAACAAGATCACGGTTGTTGGCGCCGGCAATGTCGGTGCAACCGCCGCCCAGCGCATTGCCGAGAAGGAACTGGCGCGCCATGTAGTGATGGTGGACGTCGCCGAGGGAGTCCCGCAGGGGAAGGGACTCGACCAATATCAGAGTGCGCCGATCGAGGGCTTCGACTCTCTCGTCATCGGCAGCAACGGGTACGACGAATCGGCCGGAAGCGACATCGTCGTCATCACGGCCGGCATCCCGCGCAAGCCGGGCATGTCTCGCGACGACCTCGTCAACACCAACGCCGGCATCATGAAGGCGGTGTGCGAACAGGTGAAGCGTACGTCGCCGAACGCGATCGTGATCGTTGTCTCGAACCCGCTCGACGTGATGTGCTACGTCGCGAAGCAGGTGACAGGGTTCCCGCGCGAGCGCGTCATCGGCATGGCCGGCGTCCTCGACACGGCGCGTTATTGCGCCTTCCTGGCGATGGCGATGGATGTGTCGGTGAAGGACATCCGCGCGATGGTTCTTGGCGGCCACGGCGACACGATGGTGCCGCTGGTCAGCTACACGTCGGTCAGCGGCATTCCTGTCACGCAGCTGCTCGACAAGCCGACGCTCGATGCCATCGTGCAGCGCACGCGCGATGGCGGTGCCGAAATCGTGAAGTACCTCAAGACCGGCTCCGCGTACTACGCGCCATCGGCCGGCGCGGTGCAGATGGTCGAGGCGATCGTCAACGACCAGAAGCGCATCCTGCCGTGTGCCGCGTGGCTCGAGGGTGAATATGGAATGTCCGGACTCTACCTTGGCGTGCCGTGCAAGCTCGGCCGCAACGGGCTGGAGAAGGTGATCGAGGTGGAGCTCTCTGCGGATGAGCGAGCGGCACTCGAGAAGAGTGCACAGGCGGTCCGCGAACCGATGGCAGCGCTCACGATCTGAGCATTCTTCGACCGGCGGGTCGGGCATCGAGCCTGATCCGCCGATCGACCATTCTGACCCAGTTTCGGAGCATTCTGCTCGATGAACACGGTGTTGACGTTCTGGCGCTCCACCATTGGCAAGAAGGTGGTGATGGGCGTGACGGGCCTGATCGGCCTGGGGTTCGTGATCGGCCACATGGCGGGGAACCTGCAGGTCTTCTCAGGCGCTGAGAAGATCGATGCATATGGCGCACTGTTGCACGGACCGCTGCACGAAATCGTGCTGCTTGCACGCGTGGTACTGATCGCCGCGGTCATCCTGCACGTGACCGCCGCCTACCAGCTCACGATGTTGTCGCGCGCGGCGCGACCCGTCGATTACGCGACGCGGAAGCCGCAGGTCAGCACGCTGGCGTCGCGGACGTTGCGATGGGGCGGCGTTTTGCTGCTCGTGTTCATCGTCTTCCACATCCTGCACTTCACCATCGGCTCGGTGCATCCCGACTTCGTCGAGGGCAAGATCTACCAGAACCTGGTGACTGGCTTTGCGGTGAAGTGGGTCGCGGTGTTCTATCTCGTCGCCATGGTCGCCCTCGGCATGCACCTGTACCATGGCGCCTGGAGTTCGATGCGCACCCTTGGCCTCGCCAAGCAGAGTGCTCATCCGCTCAAGCGATACCTGCCCGTCGTGCTGGCGATCGTGATCTCTCTCGGGTTCGCGGTCATCCCGCTGGCCTTCCTTCTCGGCGTTCTCAAGTAGTCGGGCGCAACAGCATATGGAACTGAAGTCCAAGATCCCGTCGGGTCCACTCGAGCAGAAGTGGGATGCACACCGCTTCAACATGAAGCTCGTGAACCCGGCCAATAAGCGGAAGTATCACGTGATCGTCGTGGGTGCCGGCCTCGCCGGCGCATCGGCGGCGGCCACGATGTCCGAGCTGGGCTACAAGGTGTCATGCTTCGTGTACCATGACTCGCCACGGCGCGCCCACTCGATCGCGGCACAGGGCGGCATCAATGCCGCCAAGAACTACCAGAATGACGGCGACTCGATCAAGCGCCTCTTCTACGACACGATCAAGGGCGGTGACTTCCGGGCGCGTGAGGCGAACGTGTACCGCCTCGCCCAGTGCTCGGTGAACATCATCGACCAGTGTGTGGCACAGGGCGTCCCATTCGCGCGCGAGTACGGCGGCCTGCTGACCAACCGCTCGTTCGGCGGTGCGCAGGTGAGCCGCACGTTCTACGCCCGCGGACAGACGGGCCAGCAGTTGCTGCTGGGCGCGTATCAGGCGCTCGAGAAGCAGGTCGGCAAGGGTGCGATCGAGATGCACACGCTGACCGAGATGGTCGACGTGATCCTCGTCGATGGTGTCGCGCGAGGGATCGTGGCCCGTGATCTCAAGACCGGCAAGATCACATCGCATGTCGCCGACGCAGTGGTGCTGGCGACGGGCGGATACGGGAACGTGTTCTTCCTCTCCACCAACGCGAAGCAGTCGAACGTGACGGCAACCTGGCGCGCCTACAAGCGCGGCGCGGCCTTTGCCAATCCGTGCTTCACGCAGATCCATCCAACCTGCATTCCACAGGCCGGCGACCATCAGTCGAAGTTGACGCTGATGTCCGAGTCGTTGCGCAACGACGGCCGGTGCTGGGCGCCGATCAAGAAGGGCGACACGCGCAATCC
The DNA here is from genome assembly GCA_963740355.1 of uncultured Gemmatimonadaceae bacterium. GTDB lineage: Bacteria > Gemmatimonadota > Gemmatimonadetes > Gemmatimonadales > Gemmatimonadaceae > JACMLX01. The sequence continues at coordinate 2,442,213 of CAVUDW010000002.1, read as the reverse complement.
GCGGGATATCCCGGAAGCGGAGCGCGATTACTTCCTCGAGCGAAAGTATCCCAGCTTCGGCAACCTTGCGCCACGCGACATCGCCAGTCGCGCTGCGAAGGAAGTCTGCGACGAAGGCCGCGGCGTGGGCGATACCGGCCTCGGTGTCTACCTCGACTTCGCGGATTCCATCAAGCGCCTCGGTGAGAAGACCGTGGCGGAGCGCTACGGCAACCTCTTTGAGATGTACGAGCGCATCACGGACGAAAATCCGTACAAGCAGCCGATGCGCATCTACCCGGCCGTGCACTACACGATGGGCGGCACCTGGGTCGACTACAACCTGATGAGCACGATCCCTGGCCTGCATGTGCTCGGCGAAGCGAACTTCTCCGATCACGGCGCAAACCGGCTTGGGGCGAGCGCCCTCATGCAGGGACTGGCCGACGGATATTTCGTGATTCCAGTGACCATCGGCGACTATCTCGCGCAGGCCAAGCTCGCGCCGGTCACGCTCGATCACCCGGAAGTGCGCGCCGCCGAGGCGAGTGCCAACGATCGCATGAAGCAGCTCATCGGCATCAAGGGCAAGCGTGCCGCCGACAGCTTCCATCGCGACCTTGGCAAGATCATGTGGGAGAAGTGCGGCATGGCACGAAACACCGCCTCCCTCACATCGGCCATCCAGGATATCGGCGCGCTGAAGGAAGAGTTCTGGAAGAACGTCAACGTGCCCGGCAGCGATGCCGACCTCAATCAGGCGCTGGAGAAGGCGAATCGCATCGCTGACTTCATGGAGCTGGGTGAACTGATGTGCCGCGACGCACTCGAGCGCGAAGAAAGCTGCGGCGGGCACTTCCGTACGGAATATCAGACGCCGGATGGCGAGGCATTGCGCAATGACGAGAAGTTTGCGCACGTCGCTGCCTGGCAATACAACGGCGAGACATCGACTCCGACACGTCTCGTGGAACCCCTCACGTTCGAAAGCGTGCAGCTCAGCCAGCGGAGCTACAAGTAATGAATTTCACGTTGAAGGTGTGGCGTCAGGCCAACGCAAAGAGTGCGGGCCGCCTCGAGACGTACCCGGCGAAGAACATCCCGTCGGATGCGTCGTTCCTCGAGATGATCGACATGGTGAACGATCATCTCGAAGAGGAAGGCAAGGAGCCGATCGCATTTGCACATGACTGCCGCGAGGGGATCTGCGGCAGCTGCAGCATGATGATCGACGGTGTTGCGCACGGTCCGGTGAAGGGCGCCGCGACCTGCCAGGTGCACATGCGCACCTTCCAGGACGGGCAGGAGATCACGATCGAGCCGTGGCGTTCGGTGGCATTTCCGGTGCTGAAGGATCTCATCACCGACCGCAGCGCCTTCGATCGGATCATCCAGGCAGGCGGGTACATCAGCGCACCGACGGGCGGCGCGCGTGATGCCAATGAGATTCTGGTCGCCAAGACCGATTCCGACTCGGCGATGGATGCGGCGGCCTGTATCGGCTGCGGCGCGTGTGTGGCCGCGTGCCCGAATGGCTCAGCCTCGCTGTTCACTGGCGCCAAGATCTCGCATCTGGCGCGCCTGCCGCAGGGTCAGCCCGAGCGGTACAAGCGTGTCGAGGCGATGGTCGCCAAGATGGACGAGGAGCATTTTGGACACTGCACGCTCTACGGTGAGTGCCAGGAGGCGTGTCCGAAGCACATCTCGATCGATGTGATTGCGCTCATGAACCGCGACTACATCGTGGCGATGGCCACCAAGAAGCCGGAAATGGCCGGGGCCAGCGGCAACGGCTAAGTCCGATCTGCGGTAGGATGCGCAGGTCGCTGACGACGCGGGGCCCGATGCCAACCTGAGCATCGGGCCCCGCGTCAGTTTCAGCAGCTGGAGCCGGAGGGCGGCGGCCGCCGCGACCTGGTGCGACCGCGAGCGCTGCCTTACCGGTGCCGCCCCCTCAGATCTTGGGGAGCGTGATGCCCGTTTGCGCCTGGTACTTGCCGCGCTTGTCCCGATAGCTGACGTCTGGTGGCGCATTGCCCTGCAGGAAGAGCACCTGGGCGATGCCTTCGTTGGCGTAGATCTTGGCCGGCAGGGGCGTGGTGTTCGAGATCTCGAGGGTCACGAAACCTTCCCACTCCGGCTCGAACGGCGTCACGTTGGTGATGATGCCGCAGCGCGCGTATGTCGACTTCCCGACACAAATGGTCAGGATGTCCCGCGGAATCCGGAAATATTCCACCGAGCGCGCGAGGGCGAAGCTGTTCGGCGGCACGATGCAGACGTCTCCCTCGAATTCGACGAAGCTCTTCGGGTCGAAGTCCTTGGGGTCCACGATCGAGCTGAGGACGTTGGTGAAGATCTTGAATTCCCGGGCCACCCGCATGTCATAACCGTACGAGGAAACCCCGTAGCTGATGACACCATCGCGGACCTGACGGTCTTCGTAGGGTTCGATCATCCCGTGGTCAAGCGCCATCTGGCGAATCCACGCGTCGTTCATGATAGGCATGGCGCGGGAACGTAGCGGACCCGCTGCCGTGGTGCTACCTGCTGGCAGTCGATTGCAGCTGCGGGTGCCGAGGGCACCGGACCCGTCTCCACGGGAGGACAAACAACAGGTCTGGAGCGTTGAAGTACGCCAGCCGGACGGCTACCTTGCCCGTGACCGGTTAGTGAATTTTTTCACGAGCATCTGACACGAATGGGGCTTCAAGCGTACCTGCCTATCCTGATGTTGATCGGTTTCGTTCTCCTGAACGCAGCCGTGATCATCGGTTTGTCACAGTGGGCGATGCGTCGCCGTCCGACCACGGTCAAGTCGGAAGCGTACGAGTCGGGTATCCCGGTCATCGGCGACGCCCGCGAGCGCTTTTCGGTCAAGTTTTATCTCGTGGCAATGCTGTTCATCGTGTTCGACATCGAAACGGTGTTCCTGATCCCCTGGGGCACGGCATTCAAGCGGTTGTCGTGCACGAATGCGGTGATCGATGGTGTCTGCAGCGGTGCGACCAGCTTCTTCGGACTTGGCGAGATGCTCGTCTTCATGGCGATTCTCGTCGTCGGCCTGACATACGTGTGGCGCAAGGGAGCGTTGCAATGGGATTGACCCCGGCCACCAGCGCCTCGTCGCGTGTCTCGTACGACCCGCCGTCACAGGAAGGCTGGGTCACGACGCGTCTCGAATTCCTCGTCAATTGGTCGCGCGCCCACTCACTCTGGCCGATGCCGTTCGGTACGGCGTGTTGCGCGATCGAATTCATGGCGACGGCAGCCAGTCGATTCGACCTGGCACGATTCGGCATGGAGCGATTGAGCTACTCGCCACGCCAGGCCGACGTGCTGATCTGCGCCGGTCGCGTGCCCTACAAGCTGGCACCGGTGATTCGGCGCATCTACGAGCAGATGCCGCAGCCGAAATGGGTCATCGCAATGGGTGCGTGCGCCTCGAGCGGCGGCATGTTCGACAACTACGCCGTGGTGCAGGGGATCGACACCATCATTCCTGTGGATGTCTTCGTGCCGGGCTGCCCACCGCGCCCCGAGGCGCTGATGTACGGCGTGATGATGCTGCAGGAGAAGGTGATGCAGCAACGCTCGATTTCGGATCAGGCACAGTACGCCGAAATCACGATCGATCCGACGTCGCGCCATTACATCCCGGCCTCGCGCATCGACGAATTGTCCGAACCCTTCGGCAACTCGGTGCACCAGACGCGGTCGGCGCCGTGAGCGTCGTGATCCCAGGCGCCGCGCTCCCGGCGGCCACTCCCGACCCAGTGACCCCGCGCAACGTCCCGCATCACGGCGGCGAGGCCAATCCGAGTGTCGAGGCGCTGCGCGCGCAGTTTGGCGGCGTGATTGGTCGGCACGACGTGATGTGGGGTGAGACGACCGTCTGGGTCGACAGCGCGAAGATTCGCGAGATCATGCTCTGGCTCCGTGATGACCCTGCGCAGCAGTACGACTACCTCGTGGATGTGACGGCGGTCGAGCATCGCGACCCGGACATGCCGATCGAGATGGTCTGGCATGTACGCTCGCTGCCGTACCGGCGGTTCTTGCGCATCAAGGCGAGTCTCGCGGCAGATGCAGAGCTCGAGGTGCCTAGCATCGAGCCAGTGTACAAGTCGGCGAATTGGCTGGAGCGCGAGGTGTTCGACATGTTCGGCATCCGCTTCGGCGGCCACTCCGACCTGCGTCGCATCCTGCTGTGGGACACGTACGCGGAAGGATTTCCGCTGCGAAAGGACTTCCCGCTCCGCGGTCGCTTCAGTCGCTCCGAGCAACTCTCGCAGGCGCTCGCCGCCAACCCCGAGGCGCGCTACTCGATGGAAGAGTTGAGCGTTGCTGATGCATTCCACGAACTGCCGGCGGACATGCGCGAGCGACTGCTCCGTGCGAAGGGAGAGAGCTGATCGATGTCGACGACGACGCGCACGGTGGAAGTCGAACTCGCAACGCAGACGCTTGGGCCGAACGGCCAGCTGCAGCGCGTGCCGCTGACCGCGAATTCGGCCGGCGTGGTGATGCCGATCGATCTCGAGCCCGGATCGGAGCCCGACATGGGCAGCGAGCGGATGCTGATCAACATCGGCCCCCAGCACCCAGCCACGCACGGCGTGTTGCGCCTGGTCCTCGAGCTCGATGGCGAGACGGTGATCCGTTGTGTGCCGCACATCGGCTACCTGCATTGCGGTTTCGAGAAGATCGGCGAGTATCGCCAGTACAACCAGATCATCCCGTGGACGGATCGCGAGGACTACCTGAACTCGATGGGGAACAACATCGCCTACGCGCTCGGCGCGGAGCGATTGTTCGGCATTGAGATCACACCGCGCTGCACCGTGCTGCGCGTGATTGCGATGGAGTTGTCGCGCATCATCTCGCACCTCGTGTGGCTTGGTACGACCGCCGTCGACATGGGGGCCTTCACGCCGTTCCTCTGGACGTTCCAGGAACGCGAGACGGTCTACAACCTGTTCGAGAGCTGGGTTGGCGCGCGCCTCACCACCAGCGCGTCACGCATTGGTGGCATGGCGGCCGATCTCCCTCCGGGCTGGGTTGACGGGCTGAAGGGATTCCTGCGATCGCTGCCGAAGACGCTCGACGAAACCGACCGCATGTTGACGCGCAACGGCATCTGGGTCGGCCGTACCGTTGGGCTTGGCGTAATGAGCGCGTCGGAAGCGATCAACTACGGCCTCTCCGGCCCGATGCTGCGTGCGTCGGGGGTGGCGTACGATGTGCGCAAGGACGCGCCGTATCTCGACTACGAGACGTACGACTGGGACATCGTCGTCGGCAGCAAGGGCGACGTGTACGACCGCTACCTGGTGCGGCTGGAAGAGATGCGACAGAGCATTCGCATCATCGAGCAGGCCATCGAGCGGCTGCCCGACGGCCCGATCAACGTAGATGACCCGCGTGTGATCCTGCCACCGAAGAGCAAGGCCACCAGCGAGATGGAATCGATGATCCATCACTTCAAGCTGGTCATGGAAGGCCCGCGCCCGCCGATCGGCGAGTGCTACGTCGCGACTGAAAGCCCGAAGGGCGAGAAGGGATATTACCTCGTGAGTGATGGTACGTCGAAGCCCGTACGGTGGCGCATCCGGCCACCGGCATTCGTCAACCTGTCCGCGATCTCGAAGATGGCGGAAGGGCACCTGCTCTCCGACGTGATTGCGATCAACGCCAGCATCGACATCGTGATGGGAGAGATCGATCGATGAGTCTCCACTCGATGGCACCTGACGGCCATGATGCCCACGCGGAATACGTCCCGGTGTTCACCGGCGCGCGACGCGCAGAGCTGGACGAACTGCTGACGCGTTATCCGACGAAGATGGCCGCGCTGTTGCCTGCGCTCTGGATGCTGCAGGAAGAGCGTGGCTGGGTGAGCCCGGAGGGCATGGCAGAAGTGGCGTCGGTGCTCGATCTCACGCCGGCCTACGTGAAGGGTGTGGTCACGTTCTACACCATGTATCACCAGCACCCGGTCGGAAAGCACTTCGTGCAGGTCTGCACGACCACGCCGTGCAACGTCTGCGGCGCTGAAGATGTCGTGAACGCCTTCCTCAAGGAAACGAAGTGCGGCGAGCTCGGTGTCACGTCGGCCGACGGACGCTATACGGTGATCGAAGTCGAGTGCCTCGGCGCGTGCGGCTTTGCAACGCCGGTGATGATCAATGGCGCACTCGTCGAGTGCGTGTCGGTGGATAGTGTGCCGGACCTTCTCGCAGGGCTCGACTGATGGGTTATCCGCATCCTTCACACCCGCGCGAGACGCCGGTGATCTCGAAGTACTTCGGTGATGCCGAAGCTCGCACGCTCGACGGCTGGAAGAAGCGCGGTGGATACGAGACGCTGCGACAGGCGCTCTCCACCGATCCGGTCGAGGTGCAGAACGTCGTCAAGGATTCAGGGCTGCGTGGCCGCGGCGGCGCCGGCTTCCCGACCGGCGTGAAGTGGAGCTTCATGAAGCCGGACGGCAAGACGCACTATCTCACGATCAATGGCGACGAGTCCGAACCGGGCACGTTCAAGGATCGCGAGATCATGCGCTGGACCCCTCACCAGCTGGTGGAAGGGGCGGCGATCGCAGCCCATGCGATCTACGCCGAGACGGCCTACATCTACATCCGCGGCGAATACACCGAACCGATCGCGCGGGTGCGGGAAGCCGTGCGCGAAGCGTACGCCGATGGCATTCTCGGCGCGAACGCAATGGGCAGCGGCAAGCGGGTGGATGTGCACGTGCACAAGGGTGCCGGCGCCTACATCTGCGGTGAAGAAACCGCGCTCATGAACTCGCTCGAGGGTCGCCGCGGCAATCCACGCATCAAGCCGCCCTTTCCCGCCGTGGCGGGATTGTTCGCGCAGCCGACGACGATTAACAACGTCGAGACGGTCTGCGCGGCGACGCACGTGCTGAAGAATGGTGCCGACTGGTACAAGTCGCTCTCGAGCCCGACAAATCCGAAGAGCACGGGCACCAAGCTCTTCTCGGTATGCGGCAACGTGGCGCGTCCCGGCAACTACGAAGTCGGCATGGGCTTCTCGATGAAGGAGTTCCTCTGGGATCTCTGCGGCGGTCCGCCGGCCGGCCGAAAGTTCAAGGCGATCATTCCGGGCGGTTCATCGGTGCCGATCCTCACACCGGAAGAGTGTGAAGGCGCAGTCATGGACTACGAAGGGATCCAGGCAGCCGGGTCGCTGCTCGGATCGGGCGGCGTCATCTGCTTCGACGACTCGCAGGACATGGTGCGCCAGATTGCACGTCTCGCGCGATTCTACGCGCACGAGAGCTGCGCACAGTGCACCCAGTGCCGCGAGGGCACGGCCTGGACGACGAAGATCCTCGAGCGGATTCGCGATGGGCAGGGCACCATGAAGGACCTCGACACGCTGCTCGAAATCGCCGACAACATGACCGGCAAGACGATCTGTGTGCTGAGTGACTCGTGCGCGACACCAGTGGTGAGTGGCCTGAAGAAGTTCCGCCACGAGTTCGAGGCGAAGATTCCGAAGAATCGGTCGTCCGTGATGATTCCAAGCTTCTCACCCGCAGCGGCCTGAGATGACGGCTCCAGCAGCGCCCGCCAATCCGGGCATGGTGACGCTCACGATCGAAGGACGTGAAGTCATCGTGCCCCCCGGGACGAACCTGATCGAGGCCGCCAAGACGGCTGGCATCCTCATTCCGCACTACTGCTACCACCCGTCGCTACCGGTCGCGGGTGTGTGTCGCATGTGCCTGGTGGAAGTCGAGAAGTTCCCCAAGCTGACGCCGGCCTGCGCCACGGCGGTGGGTGAAGGCCAGATCGTCCATGTGCATTCGGAGAAGGCCCGCGAAGCGCGCAAGGGCGTACTGGAGTTCCTTCTCATCAACCATCCGCTCGATTGCCCGATCTGCGACCAGGCCGGTGAGTGCGAGCTGCAGGACTACACGTTTGCCGAAGGCCGCAAGGATTCGCGGTACATGGAGCCGAAGCGCTTCAATCCGATGGAAGACTTCGGCGGCGACGTGCTCTACGTGCCGAACCGCTGCATCCTCTGCACGCGATGTGTGCGGTTCATGGATGTCGTGGCCAAGGACCCGGTGCTGAACGTCAGCGAGCGGGGCGACCGCGCCTACATCGGCAAGTTCGAGGGCAGCGACCTCACGCACGCATGGGCTTCGAACGTCGTCGATCTCTGCCCGGTTGGCGCGCTGCTGTCGAAGGATTTCCTGAACAAGGCGCGCGCCTGGGAGCTCGATCGCGCCGCCTCGATCTGCCCGAGTTGCTCGCAGGGCTGCAACGTGATGCTCGAGACGCGTGACAACATCGTCGTGCGGATCCGGCCACGGCCGAACATGGCAGTCAACCAGCATTTTGCGTGTGACGTCGGGCGCATGAACTACCGCTGGATCAATCGTCGTGATCGCCTCGAGTATCCGCACATGCGCACAGCGGCGGGCCTCGCCAGCGTGTCGTGGAGTGAGGCCATCACTGCGGCGGCGACGGCCATTTCAGGTGCGTCACGCGTCACGGTGCTGGCGTCACCCGCGTTGTCCAACGAGGCGCTGTTCCTGCTTGGCAAGCTGGCCAGTCACGTCAGCGCGACCGCAGTGATGACGGTGCCTCGAGGGCATGAAGCACCGCTGCCAGGCGTGAAGGATCTGTCGCTGCGCGCCGAGCGCGCGCCGAACGCGACCGGTGCGTCCATGTTCGGCTTCACCGATGTGATCTCACCGACGGCGGGACTGGGTGCCAACGACCTGCTGATCGTCGCTGACGCCGCAACCGCAGCGCCCACGGTGCCGGATGGCGTCCGTGTGATCGTGATTGGCACGGTGCTCGACGACGCCCTGCGCAATGCGGCTATCGTCGCGCTGCCGATCTGCAACTTTGCCGAGGAAGACGGCACGTACACCAACCTTCGCGGCCGTGTGCAGCGTTTCCTGCAGGCCAAGGCACCGCCCGCGCAGGTGCGTCCGAGTTACCGCGTGCTGAGTGAGCTGGCGATGGCCGTGGGTGCGGGAACGTTTCCAGCGCTGGCAAGCGAGATCTTCGCGTCGCTCGCCACCGCCGTGCCAGCCTTTGCGGGGATGAGTTACCGGAGCATTGGCTTGCAGGGTGCCGACGCTTCGATGCCAGCCGAGGTCAGCGCCTGATGGGACCGATGCTTCTGACTCCCATCTCGGACAACAACACAGCGTTTGTGATCGCGTCGGTGATCAAGGTGCTGGTGTTCTTCGGCGTCTACCTCGTCACCGTGGCGATGCTGACCTTGTTGGAGCGCAAGATCAGCGCGTGGATTCAGGACCGTCATGGTCCGAACCGCACGGGGCCGGGTGGGCTGCTGCAACCGGTGGCCGATGGCCTGAAGAATTTCATGAAGGAAGAATTGTCGCCGGGCGCTGGCAACGGCATCCTGTTCACCCTGGCACCGGCAATTGCGTTCTGCACGGCGCTGGTAAGCTGGGCGGTGATTCCGTTCGCGGCACCGCTGCCGACACCGTGGGGCGTCGTCGACCTCGCAATCGCCGACCTGCCGGTCGGCTTCATCTTCACGCTCGCCATCTCGTCGCTCGGCGTCTTCGGCATCACGCTCGCCGGCTGGTCATCGAACAACAAGTATTCGTTGCTCGGCGGGCTGCGCTCGAGCGCGCAGATGATCTCGTACGAAATCTCGATGGGCCTGTCGATCATCCCGATCCTGCTGCTGGCCGGCAATGTGCGGATGAGCGCGATCATCGAGCAGCAGCAGGTGGCAGGGTTCAGCTGGAATGTGGTCAACCTGTCGGTGGCATTCCTGACCTTCCTCATCTCGGCCTTCGCCGAGACGAACCGGTTGCCATTCGACTTGCCCGAGGCCGAAAGCGAGCTGGTGGCTGGTTATCACACCGAATACAGCTCGATGAAGTTCTCGATGTTCTTCATCGCCGAGTTTGCGAATATGCTCACCGCCAGTGGCATGATGGCGACGCTGTTCCTCGGTGGGTGGGACATCCCGTTCACATCATGGGACAACAGCGGCGACCCGACAGTGCTGAAGACGGTGCTGACGCTGTTTTCGTTCGCGTTGAAGGCGGGCTTCTTCATCTTCCTGTACATGTGGATTCGCTGGACGCTGCCGAGGTTCCGCTACGACCAGCTGATGTCGCTCGGCTGGCGCTTCCTGCTCCCGCTTTCGCTCGGATACATCGTGCTGATTGCGGTCGTGCTGCTGGTACTGCAGGCGCTTGGCATCCAGGCTGGACCGCTCCAGACCGGGATCCTGATGGTGCTCAACGTGGCGCTGCTGGTGGCAGTGTTCGTGGTCTTTGACCGCGGCCGCCTGGTGAGCCCGACAACGTCGAAGATGTCGGTGGCAGAGATGCGCCGGCTCCGTTCGCAGGACAGCGCCGGCTCGGTGCTCTCGGCGAAAGTCCGACCGGAACCCGAGATGGGGGACTGATGGCGATCAAGGTGAAGGTCATGGACCGACCGGTGGAGCAGGTGAGCTACGTGCGCGCCACGCTGTCTGGCCTGGCGCACACGTTCAAGCACCTCGTCGATCCACACAAGGTCACGACACAGTATCCCGAAGAGACCGAGGCGCTGTCAAAGCGCTGGCGCGGCACACATCGCATGCTCACGAACGAAGAGGGCAAGGCGAAGTGCGTTGGCTGCGGGCTCTGCCCGACGGTCTGTCCCGCGAACTGCATCAAGCTGGTGCCGGGCGAAGACGAGCAGGGCAACCGGTTTCCACTGGTGTTCGAGATTGACGAGTTCCGATGCATCTTCTGCGGGTATTGCCAGGAGGTCTGTCCGGAAGAAGCAATCCACCTCGGGCGACACTATGAGAACGCGGAGTACTCGCGTGATGGTTTCGTGTATGACCTCGAGCGCTTGACGTCGCAGACGCACCCGGTGAGCGAACTCTGGGATCCAGCCGATCCGGCAGGCGAATGATGGGAACGTTCTACACGGTCCACTTCTGGATTTTCTCCGTGATGGCGATCGGGGCGGCGTTGGCGATGGTGACGCGCAAGAGTCCCGTGACGGCGGCGCTTTGGCTCGTGAACGTCATGTTCGCGCTGGCGGCATTGTATGTCATGCTGGGTGCCCACTTCATCGGGGCCGCACAGGTGCTGGTCTATGCCGGCGCCATCATGGTGGTGTTCGTGTTCGTGGTGATGCTGCTGAATCTCGGAGAGAACGACGTCAAGGAGCGGCGCAGCCGCATCGCGGCGGTGGCAGCGGCCGCCATCGGTGGTATTCTCGCCGGTGAGCTGCTCTATGTCATTCGATCGCAGCCATTGTCGCTCGACAACCTAAAGCCGGTGGACTCGGACGCACTGGCGCCGATCGCGAACTCGCTCTTCACGGACAACCTGGTGGCGTTCGAAGTGACGTCCCTGTTGCTGTTGGTGGCTGTGGTGGGAGCGGTCGTCCTGGCGAAGCGCGGGAAGGTTGCCGGGGAGGCACGGACATGATCCGCGAGGCCCTCTTCGTTTCCGCCATCCTCTTCAGCATCGGCGTCCTTGGCGTGCTGACGCGCCGCAATGCGCTGATCCTGTTCATGTGCGTCGAGCTGATGCTGAACGCCGTGAACCTGTCATTCATTGCCCTGTCCCGACTGCACGGTATCTCGGGTCAGGTGTTCGTGCTGTTCGTAATGACGGTTGCGGCCGCGGAGGCTGCAGTCGGGCTGGCGATCGTGATCAGCGTCTTCCGGCACTACCGCACGGTTGATCTCGGCCGAATCCGGCTGCTCAGAGGATAGCGACTCCCACGCATGTCCATTTCCAATACCGCATCACAACTCGTGTGGCTCGTGCCCGCGCTGCCGTTCACCGGCTTCGTGGTCAATGGGTTGCTGTCGCTTGTCCCAGCCTGGCGGGGGGAACGCGTCGAGGTGGCACCATCCGGACGGCGAACGCTGGTCGGCGCCGTCGGTGTCGGCGTCATGGTGCTCGCGCTGATGCTGACGGTGGTCCTCTTCACGGCAGTCAACGGCACCGACACCGCGATCACCTCGTCGCTAGGCCAGTGGATGGCCGCCGGTTCGTTTGCAGTGGACTGGACACTACACGTCGATCATCTGAGCATCCTGATGATGCTGGTGATCACGGGCGTGGGGTCGCTGATCCACATCTACAGTGTCGGCTACATGGCCGACGATGCGGGTTTCGCACGCTATTTCGCGTACCTCAACCTGTTCGTCGGCTTCATGCTGATGCTGGTGATGGGGGCGAACCTGCCGGTGTTGTTCATCGGCTGGGAAGGGGTGGGCCTGGCATCGTACCTCCTGATCGGATTCTGGTTCGGCGATACGGCGAATGCCGTGGCAGGCAAGAAGGCCTTTGTGGTGAACCGCATCGGCGATCTCGGCTTGCTGATCGCGATGTTCCTGCTTTTCGCCAATCTCGGCACGCTCGACTTCGCCACCATCGTGCGGGGGCAGGGCATGATCGCCACGCCGCTGATGACCGCGATCTGCCTGTTCATGTTCCTTGGCTGCGCTGGCAAGAGCGCGCAGTTGCCACTCTACGTCTGGCTGCCCGATGCCATGGCCGGCCCGACGCCGGTGTCCGCACTGATCCACGCAGCCACCATGGTCACGGCTGGCATCTACCTGATCGTGCGGAATGCCAGCCTGTTCGCGGCGGCACCTGCCGCGTGCCTCGTGATCGTGCTGGTTGGCGCACTGACGGCAATCTGGGCCGCCAGCGTCGGCCTCAAGCAGTGGGACATCAAGAAGGTGCTCGCGTACTCGACCGTCTCCCAGCTGGGCTACATGTTCGTCGCAGTGGGTGCTGGTGCATACACCGCCGGCATGTTTCACCTCGTGACGCATGCGTTCTTCAAGGCGCTGCTCTTTCTCGGCGCAGGCGCGGTCATTCACAGCATGCATCACGCCCTGCATGCCACGCATCGGCACGACGATGCGCAGGACATGCGCAACATGGGTGGCCTGATGCGCCGCATGCCGTCGACCGCCACGTTGATGTGGATTGCGACACTGGCCATCGCCGGCATTCCGCCGCTGGCCGGATTCTTCTCGAAGGACGCCATCCTCAGCGCCATCGCTGAGCGAGCCATGGAATCGCCGCTGGCGGAATCATCACTGGGTGGGATTCCAGGTCGCGCGATTCTCTGGTTGGCGTATGGCCTCGGCCTGATCACGGCGTTCATGACGGCGATCTACATGACGCGGCTCATGCGCTACACCTTCCACGGGCGATTCCGTTCCGGTGACGATGTCGAAGCCGAAGTGCACGACGCGCCGTGGGTGCTTCGCACGCCACTGCTCATCCTTGGCGCACTGACACTGGTGGGTGGCTGGCTGCAACTGCCAGAGGTGCTGCCGATCGGTCGCACCGGTGTGCTCGATGCCTGGCTTGCTCCGATCGCTGGCCCATCGACGACGCTGCTGGCCGGCAACGGCCATCTGTCGCACAACACGGAGTACATCCTGATCGCCATCGCGATTGCGGTGGCGGTGGCTGGCATCGCCACGGCGTTCATCCTGCTGAAGCCCGACGGCCTGACGACGAAGGATGCCGCGCCTGCGGAACATGGCATCGGCCTCGTGCTCGCCAACGACTACTACGTCGACACGGCGATCGCGCGCGGCATCGTGGGCCCAACCGTCGCCGTGTCGCGCAAGGTGCTCTGGCGCGGCCTGGATCTGGGCCTGATCAACGGCGTGCTGGTGCAGGGGAGCGCACAGGTCTTTCGCGTCGTCTCATCGATCGCATCACGTGCGCAGGTCGGCTTCGCCGGCAGCTACGTGTGGGCCATTGCGCTCGGCGCCATCACGCTGATCGGTATCTTCGCGATGCGGGCAGGCCAATGACCGGTCTCTTCACGGCTCTCGGCTTTTCCGCAGCGTGGGTGTTGCCGGCGTTGCTGCTGCTGCCCGTCGTCGGTTCCATCGTCGTCTGGGTGCTGCCGCGAAGTGAGGCCGACACCGAGGCGCGCGTGGCACGAACGGTGACGGTCGCGATCCTCGCCGTCACGGCACTGCTATCCGTGGCGCTCTGGTTCGTCGTGCCGGAAAACACGGCCACGGTCGACTACCCGTGGATCGATGACTTCGGATCGCGCCTGCGCCTGGCGGCGACCGGGTTGTCGATGCCGATGGTGATGCTCACCGCATTACTGATGCTGCTCAGCGTGCTGGCGACCCCGCGCGCAAGCGTTACGCATCGTGCCGCATCGTATTACGCCTTGATCCTGCTGCTGACTGGCGGAATCCTTGGCATTTTCCTCGCGGCGGACTTGCTCCTCTTCTATCTCTGCTGGGAGTTGATGCTGGTCCCGCTGTATTTCCTGATCGGCGTCTGGGGATCAGGTCGCGGCCCTGCCGCCGGCATGACCTTCTTCATCTATACCATGCTCGGCTCGCTGCTGATGCTGGTCGCGATCATTTCGGTTGCGTCCGCGGCCGGCGGCACGACGTATGAGACACTGCGCGAGTTCGCATCCAGCCGTCCGATGCGCCTGGACGCGCAGCTGCTCTGCTTCGGTGCGTTTGCGAGTGCCTTCCTGGTGAAGAGTGCACTGATCCCGTTTCACACCTGGTTGCCCGACGCACAAAGCGAAGGACCGCCGATTGCCGCCGTGGCGCTCGGCATCAAGGTCGGCACCTATGGGTTGCTGGCCGTGGCCTATCCGCTTTTTCCGGCGGCCGCGATGTATCCGGCCGTTCGCATCCTGTTCGCGTGCCTTGGCGTCGTCGCCGTGCTCTATGGCTCACTTGTGGCGCTCGTGCAGCCAGATTTCCGTCGCGTGATTTCATACGCATCGATCGCGCATCTTGGGTTCGTGGTGCTCGGGATCAGCGCCTTCACCATCGAGTCGTTGCAGGGTGCGATGATGGTGATGGTGAATGCCGGCATCACGACGGGCGGCATGTTCCTGCTGCTTGGCATGCTTCGGCAGCGGCTCGGTGACGATCGCTTCGAGTCGCTCGGTGGGCTGGCGAAGCAGATGCCGATGTTTGGCGCCGTCATCGTGCTCTTCGCCCTCGCCAATGCGGGCCTGCCAGGCACGAATGGATTCGTCGGCGAATTCCTGGTGCTGCTTGGCTCCTTCCCACGGTTCCCGCTGCTGGTCCTGCTTGCGACCGTCGGCGTGATCCTCGCGGCCGCTTATCTGCTGTGGGCGGTGCAACGCGTGCTCTTCGGCCCACCACGCGCTGACGCGCCGGTCGTGCGCGACCTCACCCGCGCGGAAGTCGGGATCATGAGCGTGTTCGTGATCGCGATCATCGGACTTGGACTGGCGCCGTCGCCGATGCTCCATCGGATGGAGAGCAGCGTGACGTCGCTCGTGAACCGTGTCCAGCTCACGTCGATGCTGACACCGATCACCAGTGTCCCGGGCGAGGTGAAGCCGTGAGCACGTTCTCGTTCGGCAGTCTCGATCTCGGCACGCTGCTGTTGCCGGAATTGATCGTGTCCATCGGCGGCATGTGCGTGCTGCTGTATGGCGTCTTTGTCGAGGAAGGCGCTGCCAGCACGCGGCGCGCACACTGGCTCGCCATCGCCGTGACGCTGCTTGCCGCAGCATCGGCAGCCATGCTCGCGAACCAGGCACCACCACTCGGTGCCGCGACCGGTCCGCTGGCCTTCGACGGATTTCGGTGGGCGTCGGTTGCCGTGATCCTGCTCGGTGTGCTCGGCACGCTGGTGATGGCGATGGAGTACAACGAGGGTGCGGCATTGACCGCACCCGAGCCGCCAGCGCTGGTGCTCTTCGCCGCTGCCGGCATGCTGCTGCTCGTCGGTGCACGCGACCTGATGTTGATCTTCCTCGGCATCGAGGTCATGTCGCTGTCGATCTACATCCTCACCGGCCTGGATCGCAGTCGTGCACGATCAGCCGAGGCGGCGCTCAAGTACTTCCTCCTTGGCTCCTTCTCGACCGGCTTCCTGCTGTATGGCATGGCGCTGATCTATGGCTCGACGGGTACGACCAACCTGACCGAGATGGCGGCCGCGATCACCACCCGCAATCTCGTCGACGATCCGCTGCTCATCGGCGGATTGGCGCTGCTTTTCGTCGGCTTCTCGTTCAAGGTCGCGGCGGTCCCGTTCCACATGTGGACGCCCGACGTCTACGAGGGCGCACCCACACCGTACACGTCGTTCATGGCAGCCGGCGTGAAGACGGCGGCCTTCGCGGCATTTGCGCGCCTCGTACTGGATGGTCTCGGGCCGGCCTACGCCTCCTGGCACTACGCCGCCTGGGTGCTGGCCGCCGCCACGATGATCGTGGGCAATGTGCTGGCGCTGGCGCAACAGAACGTCAAGCGAATGCTGGCCTACTCGAGTATCGCTCACGCAGGGTACCTGCTGGTGGCGATCACCAGTCACTCCGCCGATGGTGTGGCGGCGATCGTGTTCTACGCGCTCGCGTACACGCTGGCGACGGTGGGTGCCTACAGCGTGCTGTGCATCGTGTCCGGCGGGATCGAGAAGAACACGCGGCTCTCGGATCTCGCCGGCCTGTCACGCACTCGACCGGCACTGGCGACGGCGATGGCGGTGTTCATGCTGTCGCTGATGGGGTTCCCGATCGCGGGTGGCATGGGCTTCTTCGCAAAATGGTACATATTGCGGGCTGCACTGAGCTCGCCTGCACCACAATTGAAGCTTGCCGTCATCCTGGTGCTCGCGAGCCTCGTGTCGGTCGGGTATTACCTCGCGGTGGTGGCGGCGATGTTCACCAAGCCCCCGGCCGAGGAAGCGTTGCCGTCACGAGGCGTGCCAGCGCGCCTCACTGGCGGGCTCGTGGCCGTTTCCGCTGTGCTCCTGCTCGTCCTTGGCGTGTTCCCCACTCCGGCGGTGCACTGGGCCAAGGCAAGCACACTCCCCATGTCTCCGGCGCGGGCCGCCGCCGGCGCGACGCCGGTGCAAGCCATGGTCCCGACCGATTCCCAGCCCGCTCTGCCATGACGATCGCTGCAGGTATTTTCCGCCAGTATGACATTCGCGGCGTGGTCGGTGACGATCTGACCGTGGAAGCTGCCGAAGGCATCGGGCGCGCGTACGCGGCCCTTCTCGACGAACGTGGAATCGCCGGCCCCGTGGCCGTGGGTCGCGACAATCGGCCGAGCGGGACGGCGCTGCGTGAGGCGCTGGTGCGTGGCCTGACCACCCGCGGCCGCGATGTCATCGACATCGGTGTCGGTCCGACGCCGCTCCTGTACTGGTCGCTGCATCACCTGCCAGTGGCAGGCGGCATCCAGATCACCGGCTCACACAATCCGCCCGAGTTCAACGGGTTCAAGCTCTGCGTCGGCACCGGGTCGCTGCACGGCAGCGGTATCCAGCGCTTGCACCAGCTGCTCGACGCACCCGCAACGGCGCGCGTGGGCAGCATCCGCACCGAAGACCTGAATGCGGCGTACGCGGACGACATCGTCGCTCGCACCGGACCTCTGCCACGTCGTCTCACGGTGGTGCTCGACGCCGGCAACGGTGCCGGTGGGCCGCTGACCGAGACAATCTTCTCGCGGATGAACATCGATGCCACGTATCTCTTCTGCGAGAGCGATGGCACCTTTCCCAACCACCATCCAGATCCGACGGTCGAGGAGAATCTCGTCGACCTGATCGCGGCGGTGAAGGAACACAAGGCGGACATCGGTATCGCCTTCGACGGCGATGCCGATCGCATCGGGATCGTCGATGCGAACGGTACGATCATCTGGGGCGATTATCTCCTGCTCCTGTACGCGCGCGATGTCTTCGCCCGCACGGGCGCCGGCCAGGCGATCATCTTCGACGTGAAGTGTTCGCAGGCGTTGCCCGATGCGATCACCAAGGCCGGCGGGACGCCGGTGATGTGGAAGACCGGCCATTCGCTGATCAAGGACAAGATGAAGGAGCTGCACGCTCCCATCGCCGGCGAGATGTCGGGGCACATGTTCTTCACCGAGGGCTTCTACGGCCACGACGACGCGCTGTACGCCGCGGCCCGCATCCTCCGCATCGTGTCATCCAGCACCGGCAGCGTTGCCGACCTGCTCGCCGACGTGCCGACGTACTTCAGCACGCCGGAACTGCGCATCGAGTGTGGCGACGAGAAGAAGTTCACGCTGGTCGCTGCGGCATCGGAACACTTCAGCAAGACGCACGAGGTTATCGCGGTGGATGGGGCGCGTGTGCTCTTCGGCGATGGCTGGGGCCTGATCCGCGCGTCCAATACCCAACCGATCGTCGTCTGTCGCTTCGAGGCGCTGACCGCCGAGCGGCGTGACGCGATCCGTGCCGAGTTCTACGCATGGATGCGGTCGCAGGGCGTCGCAGTCTGACGCTGCGCCGTCAACGCCCGTGATCATCCGTCGTCGCGGGCTGCTGACGCTCGTCGTCGTTGTCGCGCTCGTGCTCGCCGTCGGGCGGGCATGGGGCGCGCTGATCGGAGACCATGCCTGGTTCGAGGCGCTCGGATTCGGCGACGTCTGGTGGTGGAAGACGTCGGTCTCGTTGTTCCTGAAGGTTGGCGCCGGCACGCTCGCGACGCTCGTGATGCGGGCTCACCTCGAAGCGATACGCCGCTCCTTCGTGAGCGTCGTCGTGCCAGGCAGCGTAGGCAACCTCGAGTTCAACGGGGCTGTCCCGGATCGCACGATCTCGCTGGTGCTCTGGCTGTTCGCGGTCGCGATCGGCATCCTGCTGACTGTACCCGTCGACGACTGGGTGCCCCTCGCGAACGTCCTCGACGCGCGTCCGTTCGGTGAATCGGATCCGTACTTCCAGTACGATCTTGCCTTCTGGACGACCTGGCTTCCGTTCGAGGTGCAGGCCTATACGTGGGCGCTGCTGTCGCATGCAGTGATGTCGATGATGACCGTCGTCGGGTACGTGCTGACGCGCGGAATCGGCACGGACAGCCGTGCACTGCGTGTGTCGCGTCATGCACGCCGTCACATCACGGTGCTCGGCGCGATGTTGCTGGCCCTGATCGCGTGGAGTTACCGGATCGACGGGTTTGATCGCCTCGTGCATGGCACAGGGCCGGAAGGGGCGTTTGGATTCGCGGCGCATCGCGTGGGGCTCCCTGGCGGCATCGTCATGCAGGTCATCTCGCTCGGTGCCGCGGGAGTGGTGATCTGGAGCGCCTGGTCACGACAGCCGCGCGCCGGCATCGCTGCGGTCACCACGGTGCTGCTGATGGCGCTGCTGCTTCGTCAGGGTATGCCGCTGCTGGCCGATAGCATCGATGGTGGCGGCGACGTCGTCGCCCGGGAACGACGATACGTCGACGCCGGCGCCAGCTTCACTCGGCGCGCGTATGAGTCCGATCGCGTACTCGCCGCCACCGCCGGTGACACCGCGTCGCTGCCATCCACTCCACTCTGGGATCGGTCGAGTGTGCCGCACACGGCGCCCGGTCGGCTCGGTGCGTTGCTGGCGTGGGATCAAGCCGGCGGCGTGCCTGGCGCAACGGTGTTCGACGCCGTGAAGGCACCGGGACTGCTGCCGACGTGGCGCGCGATTTCAGTGGATATCACCGCTGACAACCCATTCCGAAATGTTGGTGCGCGCGCAGGTCAGACGCTGCCACCGATAGTCGTCAGCGACTCGGGGCGTGGGTACGCCATCGTGAGCGATCCCGCGCACCACATCGCGGCCCCATCCATCGCCAGCGTGACGGCACGCCTGGCTCATGCATGGAACCAGCAGAACCCGCGCCTGATCTTTGGCGACGTACCGCGACCCGCGCCAGTCCTCGTGACCGTGCGCGATGTGCGTGAGCGCGTCGAGCGACTGGCCCCCTCGCTCTACACCGGCGCGCAGGTCGTGCCGCTGGTCTTCGGCGACTCGCTCCTCTGGTCGCTCGACCTCTATGCCGCCAGCGCCACGTATCCGCTCAGTGAACACGTCGTGCTGCACGGTGCGGAGGTCGCGGCGGCGCAGTTTGCCGGCACGGCGTTGGTGAATGCGCATACGGGTCGGGTGATCCTCGTGTCCGAACCGAACCCGCCGCTGTTGGCACGCCGCCCGCTGGAACGGCTGGCGCGGCATCTGGTGCCACTGAGTGCGCTGCCGGAGGCACTGCGTCGCGCGCTGCCGCCACGTGGCGATGCGCTCGAGCTCGAGGCGGCGATTGCGGCGCGATACGGCTCGCGTGCGGTGCAGGAGGACACGTCGGCGGCGATCCGTGGTGGTGGCGCGCTCTCGGAGTTGTCGCTCGTCCACGGTGTCCCGGCCGACAGCACCTTCACGCCGGACGATTACGTCCCCGTTTGGCTCCCAGCCAGACGGAGCTACGCGCTGTCCGCCGCCGCCATCGATTCCCGCGGTGTGGTGCGCGGCGTCCTGCTGGCACCAGGCGGTGAGGATCGACGCACGCGGTGGCGCCCGAGTACGGACGGAGCGCCGTACGACGGCGTGATGCGCAGCGCGCAGGAAACATCCGACTCGCTGCGGCAGCCGGGCAGCCTCACGGGCGCCCGCCGCAGCTCGACACGTGTGCTGCCTGCCGCGGGTGCGCCTCGGTTCCTGACCCCGTATTTCGCCGTGCGCGAGGGGCGCCCCACGCAGTTGAGCGCCGTGTTGCTGACGGACGGCCTTCGGCGCGGCGTGGCGGCGACGGTCCCCGAAGCCAGTCTGGCCTGGCGCGACGGTGGCCGTGGCGCGGTGCCCGCCACCGCGGCGGCGGCGATGTATCGACAGATGCGCGAGGCGCTGCAGCGTGGCGCCTGGAGCGAATTTGGCGCCTCGTTCGAGGCGCTTGGCCGGGCACTCGGCGTCCCACGGGACTCCGTGCCACGATGACTTCCCACTCCGACGGTTATCTTGCCGCCGGCCCCTCGGCGCTCGGTAGGAGCGCTGTGTCCACCCCCGACCGGTCTGTCCTGCACCGGCGAGGCTTTCAGTTCAACGTCACAGTCGCTGCAATCAACCGATCGCAGATGGAGCGTGTGTGAACCTACATGAGTATCAGGCCAAGGAGATTCTGCGACGCCACGGCGTGCCGATCCCCGAGGGTGACATTGCAACCACGCCGGACGCTGCAGAAGCGCTGGCCGTGAAGTACGGCGTGCCGGTGATGGTCAAGGCACAGGTCCACGTTGGTGGTCGCGGCAAGGCCGGCGGCGTGAAGTACTGCGCCACGCCTGCTGCAGCGCGCGAGAAGGCAACGGCGATTCTCGGCATGGACATCAAGGGCCTGACGGTCCTCAAGGTGCTCGTGACCGTCGCCGAGGATATCGGCAGCGAGGCGTACGTCGGCATCATCGTCGATCGTGCGACCAAGAAGCCGGTGTTCATGGTCAGCGCCGCTGGTGGCATCGACATCGAGGAAGTCGCAGCCACTACGCCGGAGAAGATCCTCTATCATCCCGTCGATCCGCGCTACGGCTTGCGCACCTTCGAGGCGATGGAGATGGGCTTCTTCCTCTATGAGGACGTGAAGCAGGCGCGCGCCGCAGCGAAGATCATGCAGCAGCTCTACGCCGCATTCATCGAGAGCGGTTGCTCACTGGCCGAGATCAATCCGCTCGTCGTCACGCCGACCGGCAAGGTCGTGGCAGTCGACGGCAAGATGGTGATCGACGACAACGAGCTCGAGCGCCTCCCGGCGATCGAGGCATTGCGCGACGAAAGCAGCGAGGACCCGGCAGAAGTCGACGCCCGCAAGGCGAACCTCACGTTCATCAAGCTCGATGGCAACGTCGGATGCGTGGTCAATGGTGCCGGTCTCGCGATGGCCACCATGGACCTCGTCAAGTACTACGGCGGCGACCCGGCGAACTTCCTCGACATCGGCGGCTCGTCGAATCCGGAGAAGGTCGTCAATGCGCTCCGCATCATCACCGCGGACAAGAACGTGAAGGCGATCCTGTTCAACATCTTCGGCGGCATCACACGCACCGACGACGTCGCCAACGGCATCGTGACCGCGACCAAGGCCAACCCGCTCACCGTGCCGATCGTGATTCGACTGACGGGCACCAACGAAGAACTCGCCATGAAGATCCTCACCGAGAATGGCTTCAGCGCATCGTCCGACATGGACGAGGCGGTGCAGAAGGCCGTGGCCCTCGCGACGGGAGCCGCCAAGTGAGCATCTTCATCGACAACAACACCACACTGCTGGTGCAGGGCATCACGGGCCGCGACGGTTCGTTCCACGCGAAGCAGATGATGGAGTACGGCACGAAGGTCGTGGGCGGCGTGACGCCGGGGAAGGGAGGCCAGAAGTTCGAGGAGACGGTGCCGATCTTCAACACCGTCGCCCAGGCCGTGAAGGCGACTGGCGCGAACACTTCGGTCATCTATGTGCCGCCGCCGTTCGCGGCCGATGCGATGATGGAAGCGGCTGCGGCCGGCATCAAGCTGATCGTCTGCATCACCGAGGGTGTGCCCGTCCTGGACATGACCAAGGTGTATCCGTACGTGAAGGAGATGGGCGCACGTCTGCTCGGCCCGAACTGCCCTGGCTTGATCACGCCGGGCCAGTCGAAGGTCGGCATCATCCCGGGCCGCATCTGCATGGCCGGTCCGGTCGGCGTCGTCAGTCGCTCGGGCACGCTCACGTATGAGATCGTGAACCTGCTGACGAAGGCAGGCATCGGTCAGAGCACCTGCGTCGGCATCGGTGGCGACCCGATCAACGGCACGAACTTCATCGACGCATTGGCGGCATTCGAGGCCGATCCGCAGACGAAGGTCGTGGCGATGATGGGCGAGATCGGTGGCACGGATGAACAGGAAGCCGCTGAATTCGTTCGGACCAAGATGACGAAGCCGGTCGTCGGCTTCATCGCCGGTCAGACGGCGCCGCCAGGCCGTCGCATGGGGCACGCCGGTGCGATCATCTCCGGGTCGGCCGGGACGGCGGCCGAGAAGCTCGAGGCGTTCGAGAAGGCCGGCATGGGAATCGCCAAGCGGCCGATGGATTTCGTCGAACTGGTGAAGGCCCGCCTGTAGCTTTTGGCGGAATGCGGTAACTTTGGGCGCGCCCGGCCACCTCCGTGACCGGGCGCGATTTTCTGACACCTACGACGCGATCGCGTCTGCACCACACTGGAGCTTGGTACCATGGCCGGAAACCGTACACTCACGATCGTCAAGCCAGACGCATTTGGCGCCCAGAAGGCCGGCCTCATCCTGGCCCACCTCGAAGCGCAGGGCTTCGTGTTGAAGGCCGCCCGGGTCATGCATCTCACCACGGAGCAGGCAGGCAAGTTCTACGAAGTCCACAGCGGTCGCGGCTTCTTCGGTGAACTGGTCGAATTCATGACGTCGGGCCCGTGCATGCCGATGGTGCTCGAGAAGGCTGACGCCGTGGCCGCGCTGCGCGTCGCCATCGGTTCGACCGACCCCGCTGAGGCCGCTGAAGGCACCGTGCGCAAGCTGTATGCGGAGTCCAAGGGCCGGAACGCCATTCACGCCTCTGACTCGGATGAGAACGCTGCCATCGAGGCCGCCTTTTTCTTCCCTGAGCTCGCCTGAGCCCGTCTGGCCGACTCCCGGGTCGGCCGATGAGTGCGGTGAGTGGGCTAAGTGATGATGCCGTGGGCACTTGCTCGGTGCCCACGGCACGTCTATTTTCAACGGCTATGCTGTCAGTTGATCTCCGGAGTCTCGACGGTACGGCCGTCCAGTTGGAAGGATCCATCGATCCCAACGACTCGGTCTGGCTGGAAGGAGATGTTCGACCCAGTTCGCCGGTAACGGTGCACGGTCGGCTCTCGAGCGCCGGTGAAGGGCGGTACTATTTCACCGGCGAGTTCGAAGGGTCGGCGGTTGGTGAATGCACCCGGTGCCTGAAAGAGGTGCCGGTGAGGGCAGGCGATTCGATCCAGTGTCTGTTCGTCAGTTCGGACGAGGACGGCTTGGACGATGACCCTGATGTGTTCCTGCTGGACGCGAAGTCACGCACGATCGACGTCCGTCCGGCGGTTCGCGAAGGGTGGATCCTTGCAGTCCCACCTTTTGTGTTGTGCCGTGAAGATTGCAAAGGTCTGTGTCCGACGTGCGGCGTTGATCGCAACACGACGGCCTGTGACTGTGCATCGGCAGGTGATGCGCGGTGGGCAGCGCTCCGCGAGCGCACGACCGAATCGTAACTCGTCTTATACCGGGAATTGACCCATGGCCGTACCGAAGCGCAGGACATCCAAGCAGCGCAAGCGTCTCCGCAACACGCACAAGGTTGCGCCGCGGATCGTGATCCAGAAGTGCCCCCAGTGCTCGAGCATGAAGCGTCCCCATCGTGTCTGCGACGAGTGCGGATACTACGGCGGTGAGCAGCGGATCGCGGCCCGGGAAGGCTGAGCCTTGGCCCGGATCGCCCTGGATGCGATGGGTGGCGATTTCGCCCCCACCGCACCGGTGGGTGGTGCGTTGCTCGCCCTCGCAGAACTGGGGCCTGAGCACCGCATCCAGCTGATCGGACGCGAGGCTGAGGTAGAGGCCGCGCTCGATGGCGCCGTCGCGGGCGAATACGCCGCGCACGCAGCACACCGTGCTCGCATCGATGTCATCGATGCCCCGGACATCATCGGGATGGCCGACAAGCCAACGGCCGTCATGCGTCGCCCGCAATCGTCGATGGCCGTCGGCATTCGGCGGCACGCTGAGGGCGATGCCGATGCGTTCGTCAGCGCCGGCAACACCGGCGCGCAGATGGCCGCCTCGGTGCAACTGCTCGGCTTGCACGCAGGGCTAAAGCGGCCAGCCATCGGCACCATTTTCCCGACGGCACTGCAAACGGTGGTCGTGCTCGACAGCGGCGCCAACGTCGATTGCAGTCCGGAAGAGCTGGTGCATTTCGCCCGGCTTGGACTGGTCTACGCCGAGGACATCCTTGGCCGAACGAATCCGTCGGTGGGCTTGCTCAGCATCGGCGAAGAGCCGGAGAAGGGCAACGCTGCCGTCAAGGAAGCGCACAAACTCCTCGCGCAGACCGAGCTCCATTTCATCGGCAACGTCGAAGGCCGCGATGTTGCCGCCGGGGCCTGCGATCGCGGCCCGTTCGACGTCGTCGTGTGTGATGGCTTCACTGGCAACGTCATCCTGAAGTTTTATGAGGGCCTCGCGCCTACGCTGATTCGGATGATCGCGAAATCGATCGACCGCGATCCGCACGAGTTGCTGAAGGGCCTCGCGCACCTGGATCATTCCAGCTACGGCGGCGCGCCGCTGCTGGGCGTCCAGGGCGTGAGCATCATTGCGCACGGCAGTTCATCGCCGCGCGCCATCAAGAACGCCGTGAATGTCGCCGTTCGGGCGGCTGAGTCGCACATGTCCGAGCATATCGGACGACGACTCGCCGCGGCGGCTTCCGCGGCCTGACACCATGCGGCGTCGATGCACCTGGCTGGGCGGTGAGTCGACGGCTGCGGGAATGAGGCCATGAAGCGTCCTATCGCGGCACTGACCGGCACCGGGTACAGCGTTCCGAAGCACGTGATGACGAATCACGACTTCGCAGCGATCGGCATCGACACGTCCCACGAATGGATCTTCGAACGGTCCGGGATCGTGCAGCGTCACATCTCGCGCGACGGCGAGTCGACCTGCAGCATGGGCGCCGACGCCTCACGCAAGGCGATGCAAAAAGCCGGCATCACCGCGGCGGAAATCGACACCATCATCCTCTCGACCGCCACGCAGGATCGCCTCCTGCCGGCCACCGCCGTCGACATCCAGGCCGCACTCGGTGCGTCACGCGCCTCGGCCTTCGACATCTCGGCCGCGTGCAGCGGCTGGCTGTATGGACTGACGATCGCTGAAGGGCTGATCGCCGCCGGCACCATCGAAACCGCACTGGTGATCGGCTCCGAAAAGATGAGCGCGATCGTCGACTGGCAGGATCGCAGCACGGCAGTCTTGTTCGGCGACGGCGCCGGCGCCGCGATCGTACGTCGCAGCGATGGCAAGCGCGGCATCCTGTCCGCCTTCATGCGCACCGACGGCCAGCTGGCCGAACTCCTCTGGCGCCCCTCTGGCGGCGCGCGACAGCCGTTCTCGCTGCCGGTACTCGAGGATCGGTCGACCTACGTCAGGATGGCCGGCCGCGAGGTGTTCAAGCATGCCGTCCGCATGATGGCTGAGTCCTGCGACCGCGCGCTCGATGGCGCGCGCCTGACAGGAGCAGACATCGATCTCCTCATTCCGCATCAGGCCAACGTCCGGATCATCGAGGCGACCGCCAAGCATGCCAATGTCCCCATGGACAAGGTGTACGTGAACGTGAATCGCTTCGGAAATACCTCGTCGGCTTCCATCGGCATTGCGCTCGATGAAGCGATCAGCTCGGGTCGTGTGCGGTCAGGAGACACCGTGCTCCTCTGCGCCTTCGGCGCCGGCTTCACGTGGGGCTCGATGGTGGTGCGGCTATGATGGACATCGCACTCGTCTTCCCGGGCCAGGGCTCGCAGAAGCCCGGCATGGCGCATGACCTCGTCGAGGCGCATCCGATTGCGGCGGAGACATTCCGTGAGGCGGACGCGGCACTTGGCTTTCCGCTCTCGAAACTCTGTTTCGAAGGGCCGGCGGAAACGCTGATGGAGACCCACAACGCGCAGCCGGCATTGCTGACGCATGGTGTCGCCGTCTGGCGCATCCTGCGCGAGCAGTTCGGCGCGCGGGTCCGCTGCGCGGCAGGCCACTCGCTCGGTGAGTTCACGGCGCACGTCGCCGCCGGGACCTTCGATTTCGAGACCGCGGTCAAACTCGTGCGCAAGCGCGGCGAGTTGATGCAGGCCGCCGGTCAGGCACGTCCAGGGGCAATGGCCGCCATCCTCGGCGATTTGACCGTTCGCGTGCGAGAGCTTTGCGATCGAGCCACGAAGGAAGCGGGCGTGGTCGTGCCAGCGAATTTCAATTCGCCGGGACAGGTCGTGGTCTCTGGCGATCCGGCGGGCGTGGACCGGTTGATCGAGCTCGCCAAGGAGCATGGCGCACGCAAGTGCATGAAGCTGCAGGTGAGCGGCGCGTTCCATTCGCCGCTGATGGAATCTGCCCGGACGGGATGGGAAGCGGCGCTGGCGGACGTCACGATGCACGACTCGCGCATTCCGGTGTATGCCAACATCACCGGGATGGCGGTCACGGGCGCCGAGGCGGCTCGCGAACTGCTCGGCAACCAGATTGTGGCGCCGGTGCGCTGGACCGAGACGATTCGCCATATCGCGGCGGATTACCCCGGTATCACGTTCCTCGAACTGGGCCCCGGTCACGTGCTTGGCGGACTCATCCGCAAAATCGTCCCCGATGCGCATGTGCTGCCGGCTGGCACCGCCGCGAACCTCGACGCGATTCTCGCTCTTCAGGCGGCATGATGCAGATCGATCTGAGTGGGAAAGTGGCGCTGGTCACCGGGAGCACCCGGGGGATCGGTCGTGCGATCGCGGAAACGCTGGCGGGCGCTGGCGCGAGGGTGGCCGTCGTGGGCCGCGATTTGCCACGCGCTGAGGCCGCGGCAGCCGAGATCGGGCACGGCGCCAAGGGCTTCGCGTGCGACGTCAGCGACACCGCACAGGTCAGCGCGCTGGTGGCCGACGTCGAGGCTGCCTTCGGGACGCTCGACATCCTCGTCAACAACGCCGGGCTCACGAAAGACAACGTGATCGTGCGCTTGAAGGACGAGGATTGGGATGCGGTCATCGATGCCAACCTGCGCGGTGCCTTCGCCAGCATCCGTGCGGCGTCGCGCGGCATGATGAAGCGTCGCAGCGGCCGTATCATCAACATCAGCAGTGTCGTCGGCGTAATCGGCAATCGCGGTCAAGCCAATTACGCGGCGAGCAAGGCAGGCCTCATTGGCCTGACCAAATCTGTGGCGAAGGAACTCGCCTCACGCAACATCCTTTGCAATGCCGTGGCACCTGGTTTCATCGCGACTGACATGACTGCCGCCCTTGGCGACGAGCAGCGGAAGGCGCTTGAAGGCCAGATTCCACTCGAACGGCTTGGAAGTCCTTCCGACATCGCGTCGGCCGTGGCGTTCCTCGCGTCCGACCACGCCGCCTACATCACAGGGCAGGTCCTTGTGGTGGATGGCGGCATGGTGATGTAACGTTCGCCCCAAAGGCCGGTCACCGGCCTCGACTGACCCACCCACGCCTCAACCAGCGCACGGAGCGGAAATGGCAGATCATACGGAGAAGGTTAAGACGATCATCGAGCGCGAACTCGGTGTCGAGCGCGATAAGCTGACGAACGAAGCGAGCTTCATCGAGGACCTCGGTGCCGACAGCCTCGACATCGTGGAACTCGTGATGGAGTTCGAGAAGGAATTCGACATCGACATCCCGGACGAAGACGCGGAGAAGCTGCGCACCGTCGGTGACGCCCTCGGCTACCTGAATTCCAAGGTGCAGGGCTGATGAGGGAACGTCGGGTCGTCGTCACCGGGCTCGGGTGCCTCACGGCCGTCGGTAACGATGTGGCGACGACCTGGGCCGCACTCCGCGCGGGTGTCAGCGGGGCAGGTCCGATCACGAAGTTCGATGCGGAGAAGTTCGCGACGCGCTTTGCGTGCGAAGTGAAGGACTTCGACGTGTCGTTGTACATGGAGCGCAAGGAAGGCAAGCGCGCCGACCTGTATACGCAGTACGCCGTGGCGGCCTCTGTGCAGGCCATGCGTGATGCCGGACTCGCCGATGGCGGGTTCGATCCGGATCGCTGCGGGGTGATCATCGGCAGCGGTATCGGCGGGTTGAAGACGATGGAAGACCAGCACACGAACTACATGACGGGCGGGCCGAAGCGTATCTCGCCGTTCTTCGTGCCGATGTACATCGTCGATATCGCGGCCGGCGTGGTTTCGATGCACTTCAATTGTCGTGGACCGAATTTCGCCACCGTCTCTGCCTGCGCCACCAGTGCGCATGCGATCGGCATGTCGATGCGCTCGATCATGTACGGTGATGCGGACATCATGATCGCTGGCGGGTCGGAAGCGGCCGTGACGCCGATGTCGATCGGTGGTTTCGCCAGCATGGGTGCGCTCTCGAGCCGGAATGACGATGCCGAGCATGCGTCGCGCCCGTTCGACCTCACGCGCGATGGCTTCGTGCTGGGCGAGGGCGCCGGGATCGTGGTCCTCGAGGAATTGGAACATGCACGCCGCCGTGGCGCTCATATCTATGGAGAAGTGGCGGGGTATGGTTCGACCGGCGATGCACACAGCCTCACCGGGCAACCCGATGCCCACGAAGGCCTGCAGCGGTCGATGAAGCTGGCCCTCAAGGACGCCGGGCTCGCCACCAGCGACGTGGACTACATCAACGCGCATGGAACGTCCACGCCGCTCAACGATTCGAATGAGTGTCGAGGCATCCGTGCGGTGTTCGGTGAGCACGCCGACCGGCTGAGCGTGAGTTCGACCAAGTCGGCCACCGGGCACATGCTCGGCGCCGCAGGTTCCGTGGAGTTCATCGCCTGCACGTTGGCGATGCGCGACGGAATCGTTCCCCCGACGATCAACTACACCACGCCTGACCCCGCCTGCGACCTGGATGTGACGCCAAACACGGCGAAGGAACGCACCGTCAACGTGGCCCTCAGCAACAGTTCAGGATTCGGTGGTCACAACGTGTCCATCGTCGTCCGACGATATCAGGAGTAACTGCCGTATGTCCGCCGTACCGCTCGTCAATGTCGACCGCCTGCGCGATGCTGCGCTCCACCCGATCGGTGAGAAGGTGCGCCGCGGCGAGCGGCTGACGGCGGCCGATGCGATCACGCTCTACCGATCGCCGGACTTGCTGGGCGTGGGCCACCTGGCGGACGCCGTGAATCGTGCTCGGCATGGCGACGTCGTGACGTTTGCGTCGAACCAGCACATCAACCCGACCAACATCTGCGTGCTGCGGAAGACCTGTGTCTTCTGCGGCTACGCACGCCTGCCGAAGGAAGAGGGCGCGTACCGCTACTCGATCGAGCAGGTACTTGCGGAGGCAGCACAGGCCGCCGACAGCATGACGCGCGAATTCCACATCGTGGGTGGCCTCGACATGCAGGCCGGGCTGGAGTACTACACCACCTTGTTTCGCGCCCTCAAGGCGGCGCACCCGCAGGTCCACATCAAGGCGTTGACGGCGGTCGAGATCGCGCACATCGCGCGCATCGAGAAGATGTCGTGGACCGACGTGCTGATCGCCTTGCGTGAAGCCGGCCTCGACACGCTGCCGGGCGGTGGCGCGGAGACGTTCAGTGCCGCCGTGCGTGACCTCATCGCCGACAAGAAGCTCGGTGGTGCGGACTACATCAACGTGCACCGCGCCGCGCACGCGCTGGGAATTCGCAGCAACTGCACGATGCTCTACGGGCATGTCGAGACCATCGAGGATCGCGTCGAGCACCTGACGATGCTCCGCGACCTGCAGGATGACACTGGCGGATTCCTGGCCTTCATTCCGCTCGCGTACCACCCGGATGACAACGAACTCGGGAAGGAACTGGGACGCGAGGGGACCAGCACCACCGGTTTCGACGACCTGCGCAACCTCGCAGTCGGCCGACTGTATCTCGACAACTTCGAGCACATCAAGTCGCACTGGATCATGGTCTCGCCGTCATTGACGCAGATTTCGCTGGCGTTCGGCGTCAACGACATCGAAGGCACCGTGGTGCGCGAGAAGATCTACCACGCCGTCGGTGCACAGACCAAGCAGGGCATGACGCTGGACGAATTGCTTCGACTGATTCGTGGCGCCGGCAAGCAGCCCGCAGAACGCAACTCGTTCTACGAGGTCATCCGCACCTTCGAGGATGCCCCCGCCGAAGCCGTCGGCGCGGCGGCCTGAGATGCTGCGCGTCGGGCGGATCTGGTACATCAACACCTACCCGGTGTACGGCGCGGTGGACCGTGGAATCGTGTCGATCGATGCTGCGATGGTGGATGGTGTGCCGAGTGCATTGAATGCAGAGATGGCCGCTGGGACGCTCGACGTCAGCGTCGTCAGTGCCGTCGAGTACGCGCTGCATGCCGAGCGATACTTGCTGTTGCCTGATCTGGCGATAACCTCCGATGGTCCGGTCCGCAGCGTCATGCTTTTCAGCAAGCGTCCGGTGGCCGATCTCGATGGCGCCACGGTGCTCGTGTCACGCAGCAGCATGACATCCGTCGAGTTGCTGGCCCTGATGTTCCGTGAACGCTGGGGTGTGTCTCCTCGGCTCGTGCCCGCCGACGCCGAAAGTGCCGATATCGCACATTTTGGCAGCGAACCACATGATGCACGCCTGGTGATCGGCGATGCAGCGCTGCTGCTGTCGTCCGGCACGAACGCGGTCAGCAAGGTGTATCCGCACCACGTCGACCTCGGGCAGGAGTGGAAGGAGTGGACCGGGTTGCCGTTCGTGTTTGCCGTCTGGGTTGCCCAGCGTTCCACGCCTGTGGCCGAGGCGCTTCGTGTGCACGCCGGCCTGATCGCGTCTCGTGACTGGGGCGTGGCCAACCTGCCGATCCTGGCGGAACAGGCAGCCGCCACCACCGGCGTGCCTCGTGACATCTGTGCGTTGTACTTCAGTGGGCTCGACTACCGCCTGTCGTTGCCGCACCTCCAGGGACTGACCGAGTTCTACCGCCGGCTCGATGCCGCGGGCCGGGTGCAGGCACGTCCACTCGTCTTCCTTTCCGCGGCCTGAGGCCACATGCGCGATATTCTCGACTTCTACACCAACGCCCCGCTCCTCGAACTTGGGTTCGAAGCCGACAAGGTGCGCGAACGACTGCACCCCGAAGGCGTGGTGACCTACATCGTCGATCGCAACATCAACTACACGAACGTCTGTGTGGCGGATTGCGGCTTCTGTGCGTTCGCGCGGCGGCCCAAGCACAACGAGGGCTACACGCTCTCGTTCGAGCAGATCGGGCAGAAGATCGATGAAACGAAGGCGCTTGGCGGCGTGCAGATCCTGATCCAGGGCGGGCACAATCCGTACATCCCGTTCGAGTGGTATCTCGACCTGCTGCGCTACATCAAGCGCAACCATCCGATCCACATTCACGGATTCAGCCCGAGCGAAGTCGATTTCTTTGCGACGCTGTTCCGCATGGACCCGCGCGAGGTCATCCGCGAGTTGAAGTCGGCCGGCCTCGATTCCATTCCGGGCGGCGGCGGCGAGATTCTGGTGCAGCGTGTCCGCGACTACGCCGCACCGAAGAAGGCCGGCGCCGATCGCTGGCTCGAGATGATGGAGATTGCGCACCAGGAAGGGATGAAGACGTCGGTGACGATGATGTACGGACTCGGCGAAACGCTGGCGGAGCGCATCGAGCATCTCGATCGCGTGCGAGCACTGCAGGCGCGCACCGGTGGCTTCACCGCCTTCATCACCTGGCCGTTGCAGCCCGAGAATACGCCGGAGTTCTCGCACTACCAGAAGACCGACGCGACGGAGTACCTGCGCACGGTTGCGATCAGCCGCCTCGTGCTCGACAACGTGCCGAACCTGCAGAGCAGCTGGGTCACAATGGGCATGAAGGTTGGACAGATGGCGTTGCGCTACGGCTGCAACGACTTCGGCTCGCTGATGATCGAGGAGAACGTGGTGTCGGCGGCGAACACGACCTATCGCACCACCACCAAGGAACTCGAGCGCCTGATTCACGACGCGGGATTCACGGCGGCCCGTCGCCGGCAGGACTATTCAATTCTCCCGATCGAAGCCGAAGCCGTCGCCGCCTGATCGTTCGCTGTTCGCGCTCGCTGCTCGCTCCCGTCCCCGACTCTCCCGCTCATGCCCGTTCGGTTTCAGGCTTCTGCTCGCAAGGCCATCGACTTCGCAATGGTCGAGATGGAGCGCATCGGCGATCCCACGCTGTCGTCGCTGCACCTGCTGCTCGGCCTTCTCGAGCCAGGCGCTGAGGGGTCACAAACAGCGCTCCGCCTGCTGGGAGTGAACCCCGCCGCACTGCAGCTGGATGCGCGCCGGGACATTCATCTCGCACGCACTGGAGCACTGCTGGCCGAGATCGACGACGCACCGGAACATGTGCTGGAGCGGGCAGGGCGAATCTCTGAACAGTGCGGCGCATCCGAGATCTCGGATGCTGACATCCTGATGGCCGCAGCGCAGGACCAAACCACATGGGCGGGAAAGTTGCTGGCCGCATCAGGTGTCACGCCGCCGCTGTTGTGGGGCGTGTTCCCGGAAGCGCGCGGCGTGCTGCGTCAGCCGGGCGCGCCAGACCCGCTGGCTGGCATCGAGATTCTCGATGTCACCTTCCCGCCGACCTTTGCGCCATCGCTGCCGGTCCGTACCGGCATCGGCTACGACTCGCATCGCTTCGGGGTCGGCGGTCCGATGATTCTCGGCGGCATCGAGATTCCCGGCGACATCAAGCTCGTGGGACATTCCGATGCCGACGCGGTCTGTCATGCGCTCACCGATGCGATCCTCGGTGGCGCGGGGGCTGGTGACATAGGGGAACTGTTCCCCGACACGGATCCAGCGAACAAGGGCCGCAGCTCGATCGAGATGCTGCGCCTCGCGTGCCAGGCAGCGGAAAAGCGCGGTTGGCGTGTGGCGCAGGTCGACGTGACGGTGATCGTCGAGCGGCCGAAGCTGCTGCCATATCGCGATGCAATGCGCGGGGCGCTCGCGAATGCGCTTGGCTTGCCGACGGATGGCGTGAGCGTGAAAGCCAAGACCAACGAGGGGATGGGCTGGGTTGGCCGCGGCGAAGGACTCGCATGTATGGCCGTCGCAACGCTCATCCCGGTCCGCACTGCGAACTAGCCAGTGAATGCCGTACTGGAGTGGCTTTCGTCGCTCCCAACGTGGGCGCTGTATTCGTCGCTGGCGCTGATCGCGGCAGCCGAAAACATCTTTCCGCCCATCCCAGCGGACACCGTGGTCGGTGTGGGCAGTTTTCTCGCGGCACGCGGCCAGGGCTCGTTGATCGTGGCGGCCACCTCGATCTGGGCTGGCAACCTGTGCGGTGCGATCGGCATGTATTTCGTCGGCCGAAAATACGGTAGCGCCGCACTGATGAAGCGTTTCGGCGGTGCCGATGCGGAAGCGCGCGTCGCGAAGATGTATTCGTCGTATGGCGGGTGGGCATTGTTCGTGAGTCGCTTCCTGCCTGGCGTTCGCGCGATCGTACCGCCATTCGCAGGCGCGCTCAGGATTCCCTTGCGACAAGTCGTGCCGGCGATGGCGATCGCATCGGCCATCTGGTACGGTGCGATCGCCTGGCTCGGCTTTCGCTTCGGGCAGAACCTCGATGAGTTGCAACGCCTGATTGGTTCCGCGACGCGTGTCTCGGGATTGGTGGCCGTCGCGATCGTGGTCGTCGTGGGTGCCGTCATCTGGTGGCGTCGGCGACGCGCCACAGGCGAATGACGCCGATCGGCGCGTCACATCCCCTCGAGCACGCCGACGCGTGGCTCGACACGATGTCGCTCGAGCAGGGATCGTCACCACGCACCATCGAGGCGTACGGCCGCGACCTGCTGCGCCTGCACGAGTACCTCGCGTTGCACGGGAGCCCGTCGCCCACCGCCATCGATGCACGAATGCTGCGCGGCTTCATCCACCACCTCGTGGACCTCGGCCTTGCGCCGGCGTCGGTCAGCCGGATGGTCAGTGCGGTGCGTGGTTTCTATCGCTTCCTGGTCGGTGAGTCGTACATCAAGCACGATCCCAGCGAGCAACTCGAGACGCCGAAGAAATGGCGGACGCTGCCGGACGTCTTGTCACCGGACGAAGTCGACCGCATCATCGGCGCGATCTCGCTCGACGAGCGGCTCGCATTTCGCGACCGCGCCTTGTTCGAGGTGGCGTACGGCGCAGGCCTGCGCGTGAGTGAGTGGATCACGCTTGGGATCGGCGACGTGTACATGGATGAGCGCATTGTGCGTGTCGTCGGGAAGGGGAACAAGGAGCGGCTGGTTCCGATTGGCCGACGCGCGCTGGCTGCCGTGGCGATTTACACCCGCGAACTGCGTCCGACGCTGGTGCACGGTGCACCGACCGCCACGTTGTTCGTGAATGCGCGCGGCGGACAGTTGTCACGCATGGGCGCCTGGAAGCTGTTGCGGAAGTATGTCGATGCCGCTGGAATCACCACACACGTCACGCCGCACACCTTGCGCCACTCGTTCGCCACGCATCTGTTGGAAGGTGGCGCGGACCTGCGTGCCGTGCAGGACATGCTCGGCCACGCCGACATCGCGACCACGCAGTTGTACACCCACGTCGATCGCAGCTACCTGCAGCAGATTCACCGACAGTTCCATCCCCGCGGCGCATGATCCTGATCCTCGACAACTACGACTCGTTCACCTGGAACCTGGTGCAGTACCTGGGCGAGATGGGCGAGACACTGGCCGTGCATCGCAACGACGAGTTGACCGTGGACGCCGTCGGGGCAATGGCCCCGGAGGCGATCGTCCTGTCGCCGGGCCCGTGCACGCCAGGCGAGGCCGGCATCACGGTGCCCGTGATTCAGCAGTGGGGCTCCACGATTCCGATCCTTGGTGTCTGCCTCGGGCACCAGGCGATTGGCGAAGCGTACGGTGGGTGCGTGGTGCGCGCCGACCGGGTGATGCACGGCAAGACGTCCGACCTCGTGCACGATGGCACCGAGCTCTTCGCGGGCCTGCCGTCACCACTGCGCGTGATGCGATACCACTCGCTGGTGGTCGAGCCGGCGTCGCTGCCGTCGGTGCTGGAAGTGACGGCTCGGGCGACTGATTCGGCGACGGAAATCCACGCCTTGCGGCACCGGGAGCACCCCGTCTGGGGCGTGCAATTCCATCCCGAGTCCGTGCTCACCGAGGGGGGCAAACAGCTGCTCCAGAACTTCCTGTCACTGGCGCGGTCGCACGCTGCCACGACTCGGTAAACTCGGCCTGCCGCAGGGCACAATTCCTGCCCAGTTTGCTTGCTTAGACGCGTGAGGACCGGACGCAACAGCTGAGCGGACCCGTACGCCATTGCCATTGCGCTCCAAGGGTCTACGTTACTGGAATGATTCTTGCCGCAATCGATCCGACGAGGGATCTCGCGTGACGGTACTCGCGATCATTCCTGCCCGCAGGGGGGCGACGCGACTCCGCGACAAGCCGCTCCGTCTGCTCGGTGGCGCACCCTTGATTCTGCGTGTCTGGCAGCGGGTTTCCGCCTTCGGCCTGGCAGACTCGGTGGTCGTGGCGACTGACGACATCGAGATCCAGAGTGTGATCGAGGCTGCCGGTGGCATCGCCGTGTTGACCCGCACAGACCATCCATCCGGTACGGATCGCGTCGCCGAAGTCGCTCGCCGAACGGAGTTCGCGTCCGCGACGGTCGTGCTGAACGTGCAGGGCGACGAGCCGTTTATGGATGAGTCTGCTGTTCGCGGTGCGGTCGAGATCGTCCGAGGCGGTCACGCGCCCATCGGGACTGCGGCGGTGCCGGCGGGGCCTGAGGCATTGACGGCACCAGACTGCGTCAAGGTCGTCTGCACCGACGAGGGACGTGCCCTGTATTTCTCGCGCGCGCCGATCCCATTCCTTCGCGACGCCGCCGACACAGCCATCCGCGACACACGCATTCGGCAGCACCTGGGCATCTATGCCTACACCCGCGACGCCCTGCAGGCGTGGGTCGCGCTGCCCGTACATCCGCTCGAACAGATCGAACGACTCGAACAGTTGCGCCCCCTCGCCGCCGGGCTCGTGATCGGCGTCGCAACGGCCGCACCGGTCGCCGTCGGTGGGATCGATACTGAAGCAGACCTGGTGCGCGCCAATGCGCATTGGGATTCCGTTTACGCCGTCAGGAGCCCCGCATGAGCGCGCTCGCACAACCGCAGCAGCCTACCAAGTACATCTTCGTGACCGGCGGCGTGGTGTCGTCACTTGGCAAGGGCATCGCTGCGGCGTCGCTTGGACGCCTGCTCGTCGCGCGCGGCCTGCGCGTGACGATGATGAAGTTCGACCCGTACCTCAACGTCGATCCGGGAACGATGTCGCCATTCCAGCATGGCGAAGTGTTCGTGACCAAGGACGGTGCCGAAACCGACCTCGATCTCGGTCACTACGAGCGTTTTCTCGATCGCTCGCTGAGCCAGGCCAATAACATCACGACCGGCCGCATCTACTCGAACGTGATCACGAAGGAACGGCGCGGCGAATATCTCGGGTCGACAGTGCAGGTCATTCCGCACATCACCGATGAGATCAAGGCGGCGATCAAGCGCATCGCACCCGAGAACGATGTCGTGATCTGCGAGATCGGCGGCACTGTCGGCGACATCGAGTCGCTGCCATTCCTCGAGGCGATCCGTCAGTTCCGCACCGAAGTCGGCAAGGCGAACGCGATGTTCGTTCACCTCACGCTGGTGCCGTACATCGCCGCCGCCGGCGAAGTGAAGACCAAGCCGACGCAGCATTCCGTGCGTGAACTGATGGAAATCGGTATCCAGCCCGACTTTCTCATCTGTCGCACCGAGCGGCCGCTGGGCGACGACACCAAGCGCAAGATCGCGCTCTTCTGCAACGTCGACTTCGGCAACGTGATCGAGAGCCGCGACGTGCCGACGATCTACCAGATCCCGCTCTCGTTCCGTGAGCAGGGCTTCGACTCGCGCGTCATGGCGCGACTCGGCCTGCCAGAGACGGCGGATCCCGATCTCAGTCAGTGGCGCGAGATCGTGCGTCGCATCACGCGGCCCGCTGGCAACGTGCGCATCGCCGTGGTCGGCAAGTACACCGACTTCATCGACAGCTACAAGAGTGTGCAGGAGTCCCTGATCCACGGTGGCATCGCGCACGACACGGGCGTGGACATCGCCTGGCTGTCGAGCGACCGGTTCACCGATCACGAGACCGCGCGTGCGCTGCTGCAGGAGTACGACGGTCTGCTCGTGCCAGGCGGCTTCGGTGTGCGCGGCGTCGAAGGGATGGTGGAAGCGATTCGCGCGGCCCGTGAACTCCGGATTCCGTTTTTCGGCATCTGCCTCGGCATGCAGGTCGCAATCATCGAGTTCGCGCGCCATGTGGCCGGTATGCCCGACAGCCATTCATCCGAGTTCGCGCCGGAATGTGAACACCGCGTGATCTCGTTGATGGAGTCGCAGCAGGGCGTGACCGACATGGGTGGGACCATGCGACTCGGCGCCTATCCCTGCGTGCTCCAGCCGGGCTCACGCGCAGCGCTGGCCTACGGCGCGCAGGAAGTCAGCGAGCGCCATCGTCACCGCTATGAGGTCAGCAACCAGTATCGTGACCTCTTCGTCGAGAAGGGCATGGTCCTCAGCGGCCTCTCACCCGATGGTTCGCTGGTCGAGATCATCGAACTCGCCGATCATCCGTGGTTCGTCGGCTGCCAGTTCCATCCGGAGCTGCAGTCGCGCCCGACGCGCCCGCATGCGCTGTTCGCCGGATTCATCGGTGCATCGCTGAGGGAGCAGGGTGCGCGCGGTGTCGATAGCGGCGAAGCGTCGGCGGCTGTCACCGGCAATTGACCACCATGCAAGACGCAACGCTGTTTCCGGCCGATCGCCTCTTCATCATCGCTGGCCCCTGCCAGGCGGAAGATGACGCGCTGAACCTGCGCGTTGCCGAGGCGTTGGCGCGCGTCGGTGAGCGTGTGCCGGGCGGCGTGATCTACAAGGCGAGTTTCGACAAGGCGAATCGGTCGAATGCGGGCGCGACGCGCGGTCTGGGTCTCGACCGCGGTCTCGAGGCACTGGCAACGGTGAAGCGCGAGACCGGTTTGCCCGTGCTGACGGATGTGCACCTGCCCGAGCAGTGCGCCGCCGCCGCCGAAGTCTGTGATGTGCTGCAGATCCCTGCCTTTCTCTGTCGACAGACCGACCTGCTGGAAGCCGCTGCGCGGACCGGCAAGCCGATCAACATCAAGAAGGGACAGTGGCTGCAACCCGAGGGGATGAAAGGCGCGACCGAAAAGGTTCGCGCCTGCTCACCCTTTGGCCAGTCGGCGCCACTCGCCGTCACGGAACGTGGCACCTTCTTCGGGTACGGCGACCTGGTCGTCGACATGCGCAACTTTTCGCGCATGCGCGACGCAGCCAAGGCACCGGTCGTGTACGACGCCACCCATAGTGTGCAGCAGCCAGGCCGCGGGGACGGCGGCGCCAGCGGCGGATTGCGCGAGTTCATTCCGCCACTGATGTTTGCCGCGCTCTCAGCCGGTGCCCAGGGACTGTTCATCGAGACGCACCCCGACCCTGATCACGCGCCGAGCGACGGCCCGAACATGGTCTACCTCGACAAGTTCCCGGCGCTGATCGATCGGGCCATCGAGCTCTGGGCGTTGGTGAATCGATGATCGATCCCACGCTCGCCCGGCGCATCGCCCTCGTGGCGTTCGATGTCGATGGGACGCTGACGGACAATGGCGT
This sequence comes from uncultured Gemmatimonadaceae bacterium, assembly GCA_963740355.1. Lineage (GTDB taxonomy): Bacteria > Gemmatimonadota > Gemmatimonadetes > Gemmatimonadales > Gemmatimonadaceae > JACMLX01. The sequence continues at coordinate 2,402,929 of CAVUDW010000002.1, read as the reverse complement.
CTACATCGGTGATTCGAACAACGATGTGGTAGATGAGCGGATCGAGATGAAGCGCTTCGATGTGCAGGACGGGCTGGGCATCGTGATGCTCCGTCGCGCCGGGATTGCGATCGCGTTCATTTCCGCGAGGCATTCCGGTGCCACGACTCTTCGCGCACACGAACTCGGCATCACGCACCTGAAGCAAGGCAGGGGGCTGAAGAAGGTCCCGACCCTGCGCGCACTGAGCGATGAGCTGGGCATTCCTTTCGACGCGATTGCCTTCATGGGCGATGACCTCGCCGATATCGCAGTCATGCAGCAGGTTGCGCTCGCCGCCGCGCCGTCGAACGCGGTCGCGGAAGTGAAGGCTGTCGCGACCGTGCAGTTGACGCGCGAGGGTGGGCGTGGCGCAGCGCGAGAGTTCATCGAAATGCTGCTCCAGGCGCGCGGCGAATGGGATGGCTTGGTGGCCGCCTATGTCAGCGACAGCGCCGGCGTCGAGGCGCACGCCTCATGACCGACGCAGAATTGTTGACCAGTGGCGTGCGGGTGCTGCGTCTCGAGCGCGAGGCCATTGCGGCGGTGGAAGGGCGACTCGACGACAATTTCGCGCGGGCCGTGCTGCTGATCGCTCGCTCGCGAGGCCGCGTCATCGTGGCCGGCGTGGGCAAGTCCGGCCTGATTGGCCGAAAGATCGCCGCCACGCTGACATCCACCGGCACGCCGGCCACCTTCCTGCACCCTGTCGAGAGTGTGCATGGTGATCTCGGTATCGTCGGGCCGGATGACATTGCAATCCTGCTGTCGAAGAGTGGCGAGACCGCCGAGCTGCTCCCGCTACTGCAGGAGTTGAAGCGACTTGGTGTCGGAGTGATTGCAATTACGGGCGAGGTCAAGTCGACCCTCGGCCGTGCCGCTGACGCGACACTCGACGCGGCAGTGACCGAGGAAGCCTGTCCGCACGATCTCGCGCCGACCACCAGCACCACCGCGGCGCTGGCCCTCGGGGATGCGCTGGCGGTGGCATTGCTCGAGCACAAAGGGTTCCGACGCGAGGACTTTGCGCGCCTGCATCCCGGCGGTGCGCTTGGCAAGAAGCTGCTCACGACGGTCGCAGAGGTCATGGAAGACGAACATCTGCCCGTGCTGCCGGTAACAGCCACCATGCGCGAAGCAATCGTGCCGCTGGCTGAGCGGCGAGGACTGGTAGTGCTGAGCACCGGCGACGGTGCCGTGAGCGGTGTCGTGTCGGCGGGCGACCTGGCGCGGCTCCTCGAACGCAGTGGTGACCCATTCTCAGTGCCTGTGGCCGACGTGATGACACGGACCCCGCGGCTGGCGCGTGCCGACGAACTGGCCAGCGGTGTGGTCTTCCGTATGGAGCGCTTCGGCATCATGGCCATGCCAGTGCTGAACAGTGATGATCGCCTTGTCGGCATCGTGCACCTGCACGACCTGCTGCGTGCGGGGGTCGTCTGATGCGCCGCTTCCTGCTGATCGCCGTCACGCTTGCCGCAGCGGTTGCGGGATGCAAGCGCGACGACAAGACCAAGGTCGCACGGACGGCGACCACCGCCGACTCGGCGGACCAGGTCATGTTCAAGCTTCGCACGATCATCACCGATCGGGGCGTGCAGCGCGCCGAACTGCTCGCTGACACGGGGTACTTCTTCGACGAGAACACCCGCGCCGAGCTGCGCGTGGTGTCGACGACGTTCTTCAACAAGGAAGGGGCGCGCGATGGCGTGCTGACCGCCAAGCGTGGCACCTACAACACACGCGCCAACGTGATGGAAGCTCGGCAGAACGTCGTCATCGTCAGCACCGATGGCAAGCGACTCACGTCGCCGATGGTTCGCTTCGAGCAGTTCCGCAACCTGATCGTCTCCGACAGCCCGTTCGTGTTGGTGGAAGGAGAGCGTCGTCTCGAAGGCATTGGCTTCGAGAGTGATCCGCAGATGCTGAGCGTGAAGGTACGCCAGCTCTCGCGTGCAACCGGTGCCAGCATCGTGCTGCCGTCGGCGAAGGGCTCCGCGCCAGTGTTCCGTACGGACGCCGTGCCGGACGTTGCACCGTCGACCGGTGTGCCCGCCGTGAAAGTGCCACAGCGACCGCAAGTACCAGTTGGCGCGGCAGCGAAGAGGATCAAGCAGTGATCGCACGCCGCCTGCTGCTGCTGTTCGGTCTCGCCACTGCTGTGGCGTCGATCGTCCGCGCGCAGGCGCCTGGTGGGCGGTGTGACATCGAACTTCGCGCCGCAGTGCCCGATTCTTCGCCGCTCCGACTCGCGACCACGACGTCGACGCCGAACGGCCCCCGGAACGTGTTCATCGGTGGTCGCGTAGCTGCGCGCTGCCAGAATCAGGATGTGCGACTGCTGGCTGACAGTGCCGAGTGGTATCAGCAGGCACAGGTGCTCTACCTGCTTGGTCACGTGCGCTACACCGAACCGCGGGTGCGAGTCAGTAGCGACCAGATGAACTATTTCCAGGCCGACGAACGCTTGCTTGCAACCGGCAATGTGGAAGCGACGCTGCCGAGCGGATCGATCATGCGCGGACCACAGGCCACGTATTACCGGGCCGTGCGTGGCTTCCGGCCGGCAGCCAAGCTCGAGGCAGTGCAGCGTCCGCGACTGTGGCTGTCGCAGCGCGACTCCAGCGGCAAGCAGTCGGAGCCCGTGCAGATCACGGCCAACCAGATCACCACCGACAACGACTCCCTGGTGTACGCCGGTGGGAAAGTCGAGATCACGCGATCCGATCTCGACGCCCGCAGCGACTCGGCATTCCTCGACAGCGGCAACGAACTGGCGCGTCTCATGATCTCGCCGGTCATCATCGGCAAGGGCGAACGTGGCTACACCCTGCGCGGGAAGCAGGTCGAACTGTACACCAGGAATCGCATCGTGCAGCGTGTGCTGGCGCAGGCGGATGCACGCGCCACCAGTGACGACCTGTTGCTCACCGCCGACACGATCGACCTGCGTGTCGACAACAACAAGGCGCAGGCGGCCTACATCTGGGGCAAGTCGCGCGCGCGTGCGGTGTCGCCAGATCGGGACCTGATCGCGGACTCGCTTGCCGTGCGCATGCCGAACCAGCAGTTGCGCGAAGTACGCGCCTTCCACGACGCGGTGGCCACCACGATTCCCGATACCGCCACGATTCGTACGGGTGAAAAGGACTGGCTGAAGGGTGACACCATCTTCGCCTTCTTCGACTCGACAGCACGCGCACGCCGGGTGACTGCGGCACCTGCGCGCACGACGGCGACGCCAAGTCCAGCTGCAACCCCAACGCCTACGCGCCGCGGGCGCACGCCGACCCCGAAGCCAGCGGCGGATACGGTGACAGCGCCGGTCGTTGCGGTGCGCGATTCAGCGACCAGCGCTGCTGACAGCGCAGCAACCAAGCCGCAGCTTCGCGAGTTGCAGGCCAATGGCCACGCCAGCGCGCGATACCAGGTCCCCGCCCAAGGCGGAACGCCAGATCGACCGGCCATCAACTATTCGCGTGGTGATCGCATCACCGTCGTCATGGATTCGACCGGCGTGTCGCGCGTCCAGATCGACGAACATGCGGTCGGCCTCTATCTCGAGCCGGTGCGCGACTCCCTCACCGTGCCAGGCGATACGACCAAGGTCCCACCCGGCGGCGCAACGACACCAGCGAGTCTCGTGGCACCAGCTGTGACACCTGCACCAGCGACGACGAAGCCTGTCACACCGGCATCGCCGACGCCCGCCACGACCCGACCGCCAGCGAAGCCCGCTGTCGCGGTTCCTTCACGCACTGCACCAGGCCGCCCGTGATCGATCAGCCGACGCCGTCTGACGACGAACTCCCGGCACGCATTCGCGCGCTCGTCGAGCATTTTGCACCGCATGACCGAGGACCGGTGATGGCGTTGCACGCGTTGTTCGCGACTGCGAATGTCGAGGACGGCATGGCGCGTTTCGACGACGTGGCACGCGTCTATCGCGAAGACTACCTGCTGGTCGAAAAGGCAGCCGGTCGCGACGCCGAGCGCGCCGCAGGCACGCTCAGTCTCGATCAGGTGCGTGCGCACCTCCGCGACGCGCTGCTGCCGCGCCTCGTGGCCGAAGGTGTGATCACGTTGCCCGCCGGCGGCGTGGACCAGCCCGGCGCGAAGGTGCAGGTGCTCAGCACCGTCTGGGGCGTGGTGAAGGAAAATCGCGAGACGGTCACCGCCGAGGTGCGGCGACGCACCACCCAGAACGTCGGCATCCAGACCGGCCGCGCACCCGCCTTCACGCCAACCACGCAGGCCAAGCTCACCTCGCAGCTCGAGGCGAAGGGGCTCGTCAAGACGTACAAGAAGCGCAGCGTCGTCAACGACGTCGCGCTCCACCTTCGGCAAGGTGAAATCGTCGGATTGCTCGGTCCCAATGGCGCCGGCAAGACGACCACGTTCTACATGATCGTCGGACTGATCCAACCGCAGAGCGGCAAGATCATCCTCGACGGCAAGGACATCACCGCGATGCCGATGTTCAAGCGCGCGCGCAACGGCATCGGCTACCTCTCGCAGGAGCCGTCGATCTTCCGCAAGCTGACCGTGGAAGAGAACATCCTGGCCATCCTCGAGACGCTCAAGCTGCCGGCGGCCGAGAAGGCGCAAGCGTCTGGAAAAGCTGCTCGACGAGCTCAGCATCAAGCACCTGCGCAAGAGCAAGGCATACGCGCTCTCTGGCGGTGAACGTCGCCGGCTGGAGATCACGCGTGCGCTCGTCACCGAGCCGAAGTTCATGATGCTCGACGAGCCGTTCGCCGGCGTGGACCCGATCGCCGTGCACGACATCCAGCAGATCGTGGCTGGGTTGCGTCACCGCGGGATAGGCGTCCTCATCTCGGACCATAACGTGGAGCAGACGCTGGATATCGTCGACCGGGCCTACATCATGTTCGACGGCCAGGTGAAGGTGTCCGGCACCGTCCGCGAACTGGTCTTCGACGACACAGTGGCCGAGTTGTACCTCGGACCGACCCTCGCCGCCCGTCTGCGCGATCGATTCTCGCGCGACGAGACGAAGGGCGTGGCGTGATGCACCGCGACACCAGCGCGGGAGGCCGCCGATGAGCGGCTTCAAGACGGGGCTCAATCAGAGCACGTCCATGCGGCAGGAGATGAAGGTCAATCCTCGCCTGTACCAGGCGATGGATCTCCTCTACATGCCGCTGCTCGACCTCCAGCAGCACCTCCAGCAGGAGCTGCTCATCAATCCGTTCCTCGAGCTGGTGCCCGAGGACGAGGACAACGAGAGCGAGGACGGGATCGAGGCCCTCGAGGTTGCGACGCCTGAAGAACAAAAGGCGGACAACACCGACGAGATGGATTGGCAGAAGATCCTCGAGGACGGCTTCGAGACTGGCGGCCGCAAGGAGGAGTACGAGGAGCGCGAGTACATCGAGCCGGTGACGGTGATGTCGCGCGACCTGATGGATCACCTGCGCGATCAGGTCCAGATGCTCGAGCTCACGACGCGTCAGGCATATCTCGCCGACGAGTTCGTGGGCAACATCAACGAGGACGGCTATCTCGGTTGTGACCTGTCCGAGATCCTCACTGGCGTCAACACGGAAGTCTTGCGCGTGGCCGAGTCGGCCGGGATCGACATCAGTGAACTGCCGATGTACACGATGGAGGAAGTCGAGGCGTTGCTGCCGATCATCCAGCAGCTCGACCCGCCGGGCGTTGGCGCGCGCAACCTGCGCGAGTGCCTGTTGCTGCAGCTGTCGCAGCAGGGGCTCGACGACAGCGTGGCGTATGCGCTGGTGCGCGACGGCTTCGAGGAGCTGATTGGCCATCGCTGGAGCGAGATGGCCAAGCGCTTCGGCATCTCGGTCTCGGAAGTGCAGGCGGTCGCCGACCAGATCGCGAAGCTCGACCCGAAGCCCGGCCTCAAGTTCGCGCCTGACAACGAACACTACATCATCCCCGACCTCGTCGTCGACAAGGTCGATGGTCGATATGTCGTGTACCTGAACGACGGCAACCTGCCGCGGCTCAAGCTCAGCCGCACCTATCAGGACATCGCGCGCGACAAGAAAAAGTACGATACCGAAAGCAAGGATTTCATCGCCAACAAGATGAACTCTGCGCACTGGATGATTCAGGCCATCGAGCAGCGTCGGGCGACCATGCTGAAGGTCATGAACTATATCGTCGAGCGCCAGCGCGACTTCTTCGAGAAGGGTGTGCAGTTCCTCAAGCCGCTCACGCTGCGCGAAGTGGCGGAAGTGATCGGCATGCACGAATCCACGGTGAGTCGTGTGACGAACGAGAAATTCGTCCAGACACCGCGTGGGGTGCTTCCGCTCAAGTTCTTCTTCTCGTCCGGCCTGTCCACCACCGACGGTGACGATGTGTCGGCGCGTGGCATCAAGGACCAGATCAAGAAGCTTGTCGATGCCGAGGACGCAAAGGATCCGCTCACCGACCAGGCGATCGTCGATATCCTGAAGCAGGGAGGCGTCGTGATCGCACGTCGCACCGTTGCCAAGTACCGTGACCAACTCGGCGTGCTCTCGGCGCGCATGCGGAAGCGCGTATGAGCAGCCAGGCCACCACCGAAAGCACCACTGGAAGCACCACCGGCATCGCTGAGTCTACGCTCGCCGGTAGCGTTCAGGGCAGCATGACCACCACCGCACGCGCCATGTCCACTTCGCAGCGTTCGCATCCCGACACCGGTGTGGATGTCAGTGTACTCGTGCCCGCGAAGGACGAGGCGGAAAACCTGCCGCTCTTCATGGAGCAGGCGGCCGCCGCGTTCAAGGGCTCGACGACGCGCTACGAAGTGATCGTGGTGGACGACGGCTCGAAGGACGACTCCTGGGCTGTGCTGCAGCGACTGCAGGAGCAGTACCCATTCCTGCGCGCGGTGCGCCACCGGACGCAGCGCGGCATCGCCGATGGGCTGCGCACAGGCTGGCTCAATTCGCGCGGCGACATCCTCGTCTTCTATCCCGCCGACCTCCAGTTCAAGCCAGAGGACATCCCGCGCCTGGTGGCGCCGATCCTGGCGAACCAGGCCGACATGGTCACCGGATTCAAGGAAGGGAAGTACGAGAAGGCGTTCGTCAGCGGCATCTACAACTGGCTCAGCCGCTCGTTGTTCGATGTGCCGGTGAAGGACCTCAATAGTGTGAAGGCGTACCGTCGCGAGATCATGAATGCCCTGCCGGTGCGCCCCGACTGGCATCGCTACATGATCGTGATCGCACACTTCGAGGGATTCAGCGTCACCGAGATTCCGGTGCCGCTCTACCCGCGCAACGCCGGCAAGTCGAAGTTCGGTATCGGACGGATCCCGGTCGGCGTGATCGACATGCTTTCCGTTTGGTTCGAGCTGCGCTTTGGCCGCAAGCCGCTGTTGTTCTTCGGCCTGCTCGGCGCCGGCTTGTTCTTCATCGGTGTACTCACCGGCATCATTGCGCTCGGCATCCGGATCTTCGCCGGTGTCGGCTTCCGCCCGATGCTGAACCTGATCGAGACCTGCATCATCGTCGGTTCTGTCCTCTTCGTCGGCGGATTTCTCGGTGAGATGATCGCCGTGCAGCGCGCCGAACTGCGCGAGATTCGCCGCGAGCTGGACGCGAGGCGCCTCACCGACGCCTCGTGACCGTTCGTCGCGTCCTGTTCGTCACGCACAACTTTCCGCGCTCCAGTGGCGACGCGGCAGGTGGCTTCCTGCTCGACCTGGCGCAGGCGCTGGCCACCGTCGACATCACGGTCGAAGTGATCGCACCGCACGCCAGTGGACTGCCGGAACGTGACATCGTGGACGGCATCCACGTGCATCGAGTTCGCTACGGCGACGAGGCAGACGAAACCCTCGCCTACACAGGCACGATGGCCGAGCAGGTCAAGGGATCGACGCGCGGCAAGCGCGCACTGCTGCGCCTGATGGGATCACTGCGCCGTGCCACACGCCATCGACTGGCGAGTGGTGACATCGACATCGTGCACGCCCACTGGTGGTTTCCGTCGGCGCTCGCCATCGGGAGCATCTCGGCGCGTTCGAGGGTGCCGCTGGTCGTGACGTCGCATGGGAGTGATGCACGCATGGCCACCGGCATGACGGCGTCGCTGGCATCGTTCGCACTTGGTCGCGCAGTGGCAGTGACCACCGTCAGTCGCTGGCTTGCCGATCGCCTCCGGCCGTTGACGGCCGCGCCGGTGACGGTGGCCCCGATGCCTGCTGACGTGCAGCGATTCGCCGCCAATGCGGCCATCCGCGCAACTCCGCCGCGCCTGCTGTTCGTCGGTCGCTTGAATGCGCAGAAGAATCCAATCGTCCTGCTTCGCGCCCTCGCCGATCTCCCCGACGAGATACACCTCGACGTCGTTGGCGACGGCCCCGATGCCAGCGCATTGCACGCCCTTGCCGCACAACTCGGCATTGCCCATCGCATCGCGTGGCATGGGCACCAATCGCGCGACAACATGCCCGCATTCTACGCGCAGGCGTCGTGCACACTGGTGCCGTCTCGAGACGAAGGGTTCGGTCTCGTCGCGGCGGAATCGCTGCTCTGCGAGACGCCGGTCGTGGCCGCGAATTCTGGTGGCCTGCCGGACATCGTGCAGGATGGTGTGACCGGTGCGCTGCTCGACGCGCTCGACGATCCGAGCGCATGGAGCCAGGCGATCAACCGTATTGTCTCAGACGCCGGACGTCGAGCGACGATGGGGGCAACGGGTCGGGCCAGCATGATGGAGCTCGTCGCGCCAGCCGCCGTCGCGGAACGGTATCGCAGTGTCTACGAGGCGGCACGCCGAGGCATCGTGCGTGCGCGCTGAGGTTCGCACAGCGCTGCGTGTCACCGTTGCGCTTGCGATCGCGGTTCTCGTCGTCCGATTCGTATCGCGCCAATGGGACGCAATTCGAGCCAGTGCAGCCGCGCTGCAGCCGTCGTGGGCGGGGTTGGTCCTGGCGAGCGGCTGCATCGCTGCTGGATACGCGGTCCTGATCGCGTCATGGCGACTGCTGCTGCGGACCTGGCGGAGCCCCCTCGGCGTTGGCGATGCGTCGCGGATCTGGTTCGTGTCCAGCCTGGGCAAGTATGTGCCCGGGAAGTTCTGGTCGATCGGGGCGATGGCCGTGCTGGCGAAGGAGGCCGGCGCGTCACCGATCGCGGCGACTGGCTCAGCGATCATCATGCAGCTCGTGAACCTGGCGGCTGGATTCGCGGTGGTGGCGTTGGCCGGGGCAGGGGAGCTGCTCGCGGCGTATCCATTACTGCGGGTGGGGGCGTGGGTCACGGTCGCGGCAACAGTGATCGGGTTGGCGTACGGACCGGTGCTGCTGGTCTGGGCAGTCCGGCAGGGCACTCGCCTGTTCCGCCAGCCGATGCCTGATATGCCGGTGATCACACGGGCGACGCTGCTGCTTGTCTTTGGCGCCAATGTCGCGGCCTGGGTCGCCTATGGGATCGGATTCGGGATCTTCTGGAACGCACTCCTCGGGCACGGCGGTGGCATCTCACTGGCGGCGCTGGCAGTTTACACGTCGTCGTATCTGCTGGGTTTTCTCGCGCTGGTGGTTCCTGGTGGTCTTGGGGTGCGTGAAACCGCACTGACGAGCCTCCTGATTTCATTGCATCTGGCGACTCCCGCTGATGCCGCACTGCTGGCAGCGGCATCACGTATCTGGCTGACCGTGCTCGAAATACTTCCGGGGCTCGCATTTCTCCCCGGCTCTTCACTGCGTCGCCGCTCCTCCATTACGACACCCGATGGCCCTGCTGCCTGACTCGAACACGACCCAGACGAACGACCCCCGGAATGCGTGGCTGCTCGCGCTGCTGACCTGCGTGGTCGGCACGATGTTGCTGGCCTATCCGGCGCTCAGCGGTCAGTTCCTCGTCAACATCTACAGCGACCAGTACATCGCCGGGTATTCCTTCCGCGAATTCGGCGCACAGGTGCTGCGTGCGACGGGTGGATTCGCGCTCTGGAATCCGTACCTGTTTGGCGGCATGCCGTATGTCGGTGCAATGCACGGCGACATCTTCTATCCGACAGCGCTGCTGCGGATGGCCATGCCGACCGATGCGGCCATGACGTGGGGCATGATCATCCACTACATGCTCGGTGGATTTGCCACGTACGTCTTTCTCCGCGCATTGGGCCTGCGATTTTTCGGTGCTCTGGTTGGCGCGGTCGCCTACATGTTGAGCGGCTGGAACGCGTCGTACGTCAATCCCGGCCACGATGGCAAGATCTTCGTCGGTGCGATGCTGCCACTGGCGATGCTGTGCCTGGTCCGTGGCATTCGCGACGGCAAGAACGCCGCATGGGGGGGACTGGCGGTCATCGTCGGACTCGGCATGCTGAGCCCGCACCCGCAGTTGATGAGCTACATGTTGATGGGCTGCGGGGTGTTCGCACTGTATCTCGCGTTTGGGCTCGGACTCGCGGGACCCGCGCGCCCGATCGCGATTCGGCGGCTCGCATTCGCACTCGGCGCAATCGTCCTTGGGTTTGCGATCAGCGCGATCCAGTACCTGCCCGTGATGGAGTACACGCCGTTCTCTCCGCGCGCCGGCGGACGGGACTATGCGTTCGCGACATCGTTTTCGTTTCCGCCGGTTGAATTGTTCAATACGTTGATTCCTGAATTCACCGGCATTCTCGACAAGTACTGGGGCCCGAATCGGATTCACCACCACAGCGAATACATCGGTGCTGCCGTCTGGCTGCTCGTGGTGGCGGCGTTTCGCTCGAAAGTCCGCTCGCGTGATGTGTATTTCTGGGGCGGATTCGTGGTGCTCTTCACGCTCTGGGCGATGGGTGGCTTCACGCCCTTCTATGAGCTGATCTACGCCCTCGTCCCTGGCTCGAAGTTCTTCCGGGCTCCGAGTACCGTATTCTTCGTGGCCACGTTCGCGATGGCCGTCCTGGCCGGGTACGGGGCACAGGGGCTGTTGGAAAAGGCGCTGTCGCGGCGATTCCTGACCGCGGCCGGCGCGAGCATCGGCGCCATCCTCCTGCTTGGCGTGACGGGAATGCTCTCCGGGGTTGCTGGCGCCTTCGCAGCCCCAGAAGTCGCCGAACTGGTGACGCGCAACGCTAGCGACCTGATGATGGGCAGCGTGCGGGCGATGTTCTTCGCCGCGCTGGTGCTGGCCGTGGCCTTTGGTCGTGGCAGCCAGAAGCTCACGCCGACCGTTGCAGGCTGGGCACTGGTGGTGCTGGTCGCGCTCGATCTCACCAGCGTGATGCGCACGTACTGGACATTCAGCAAGCCAGCCAGTGTTTCCTTCGCCTCCGATCCCGCGATCGAATACATCAAGAAGGCGACGGCGACCGAGCCCGGGCGTGTGATCGACGTCGCGATCGAGCGGAGTGGTCCGCCGCGTGATCCTGAGCTTGGCTACAGCGGGTTGATGGCCCACGGGATTCGGCAGACGAAGGGCTACCACGGCAACGAACTCCGCCGCTACGACGACCTGATCGGCCACGAAGAGGAAGGGTACCCGCAACTCGCGAATCCCAACTTCTGGGCACTCTCGAATTCGCGGTTCTTCCTCACCGATGTCGCCAAGTTTCCGCTCGAAGGCACGAAACTCGTGGCCGGTCCGGTACGTGATGCACATGGGTCCACCGTGTACGTCTACGAACTGCCGGGCGACAACCGCGCTGCGTGGGTCGCGCCGGCGATCATCAAGGCCGCCGACAGCGTGACACTGACCACCGTGCTCGACCCGCGATTCCCAGTGCACTCCGTCGCGATTTTCAACGACAGCGCCGACGTGAAGGCAGCACAGCTCGCCGCTCCGCCGGCGCCGCTTGACCTCCCTGTCTCGGTGACGAAGTATGATCCCGGCGCCATTTCGATTACACTCGGCGCGCCAGCTCCAGCAGGCTCTGCTTTAGTCGTGTCGGAGAATTTCTATCCCGGCTGGAACGCGACCGTCGACGGCAAGCCGGTGACCGCGTCGCGAGCCATGTACTCGCTGATTGGCGTTCCGCTGCCAGCCGGCGCGAAGTCGATCGAGCTGCGATTCACCAGTGCCAGCTACGAGAAGGGGAAGACCATCACGCTGATCGCGCTCGGCCTCGCGCTGCTGCTCCTGGCTGGTGGCGTCGTGACCGACCGGAGGAAGACCGCGTGACGGCACCCGCATTGCTCGAGGCGGTGACGAAGGAACGTGCCCTGGTCATCGTCCCGACGTACAACGAGCGCGAAAACGTCGCCCGGATCATCGAAGCTGTGCTGTCGCAGGATGCGCGGCTGTCGGTGCTGATCGTGGACGATGGCTCGCCGGATGGTACAGGGGCCATCGTGGATGAAATCGCCAAGACGAACGACCGTGTCCACGCGCTCCATCGCGCGAAGAAGATGGGACTCGGCACTGCATACCTCGCCGGGTTCAAGTGGGCGCTCGCACGGGACTACGCATTCATCTTCGAGATGGACGCCGATTTTTCGCACGATCCCGGACACCTGCCGGAGTTCTTGCGCGCCATTCAGGACACCGACCTCGTCCTTGGCTCGAGGTATCGGAACGGCAAGGTGACGGTGGTGAACTGGCCGATGACGCGACTCATGCTCAGTTATGCGGCCAACATCTACGCGCGCACTGTGACCGGCCTGCAGCTGTATGATGCGACTGGCGGCTTCAAGTGCTTCCGCCGCACCGTGCTGGAAACGATCGATCTCGATGATGTGCGATCGAACGGCTACGCATTCCAGATCGAAGTCAGCTTCCGGGCCTGGAAGAAAGGATTCCGGATCGCCGAGATTCCGATCGTCTTCACCGATCGCACCGAAGGCGAGAGCAAGATGTCCAAGCGCATCGTGCGCGAGGCGATCTGGATGGTCTGGCGTCTCCGCTGGTGGTCGATCACGGGCCGAGTATGACGAGCGGAACCGGACGCGCTTTCTGGAAGATGTCGGGGTCGGGGAACGACTTCGTCTTTTTCGATTCGCGCTCGAGCGGGCATTCGGCCGATCCGCTGGAGACCACGGAAATGATCGCCGCCATCTGCCGGCCGCACATTGGCATCGGCGCTGATGGCGTCGTGTTCATTGCCGAGTCCGATGAGGCGCATTTTGCCATCCGGTACTACAACGCCGATGGTACGCGCGCGTCGCTGTGCGGAAACGCTTCACTCTGTGCAGCGCAAAGCGCTGTGCGGCTTGGACTTGCGACACGTGAACAGATGTTTCACTTCATGTCTGACGCGGGACTGATTGCCGCATCGATCGATGCCCATGGCGTGGCGGCGATCCGGCTCGCGCCAGTGACTGCGCTCGAGGTGCAGGCTCCCGAAGGCACCGCGCCACGCGAGCTCCGCATTGGCTACGCGGTGGTTGGCGTTCCGCACCTCGTGGTGCAGGTCGACGACGTGAGTGCGATCGATGTGGCAGCTCGCGGTCGGATCCTGCGGTACGGGGCGCAGCGCGCGCCAGAGGGCGCGAACGTCAACTTCGTCAGCCCAGGCGCCGACGTCGGCGAATGGCGCATCCGGACGTACGAGCGCGGCGTGGAAGGTGAGACGTATGCCTGCGGCACTGGGTCGGTTGCAACGGCAGCCTGTTTGATCGCCTGGGGAGCCGCCGCTTCGGAGTCGCCGGTGCGTCTCAGAACCGCCAGTGATCGCGTGCTGACGGTGCGCTTGCCGGATGGTGTCGACGCCGGCTGGAGCGAGCTCTCGGGCGAAGGTCGCGTGGTCTACGACGGCGTCCTGCGCGACGTGCGTTAGGGGGCGGCTGCGGGGCACTTCGGCGCGTGTTTCCCGCCGAAAATGGCTGACAATTCTGTCGGCCGAGGCCTTGATTTTCGTCGAAAGTGGCAGACGAGGTCTGTGACGCTGCCGTGACGGTGCCCGGAGCCGATTTGTGCGGAACCGAGGCGACTTTCCACACCACAGGCCGGAAAGAGGCACTTATCCACAGTTTTCCACCCTGTGTAGTTTACATAATACTTCTTATAAGAAGTCGTGTGGCGGCGGCGTGACGGTCAAATCGCTCCCGGAGCACTGCGCAAATCCCCAACGGTGAGCGACTTACCTCGCCTCAACAGACGTCGCTATCTGATCACCGAACCACACGCCAAAACGGACAGCACCAAGTCCGATTCTCGGGCAGCTTCCGGCGGAGAGTCGTCAGCTTGCAAGATCCGTCTGACGGGTCCCGACTCGCGGCGGCGCATCAATGCCGACAAACACCTCGAGCAGTCAGCGGGCACACACGCGTCGGGCCCGACTGATCACCGATCAATCGGGCCCGACGACAATCGATCGAACGTCGACTACTGCTTGACGGCCAGCTCGCCCAACCGGACATGCGCTTCGGCAGCCAACGGACCCTTGTCGTCCTTCGCCAGCTCCGTCCAGAGCTTCATGGACTCAGCGTTGTTTCCCGCCGCCATGTACGCCCGTGCGGCGTCGGCCTGTCGCTGGATCTTGGCGTCCCCGAAGCTCGCATCGGCAGCCGCCAGGTAGGCCTTGGCCGCATCCGCCGGTCGGTTCAGGTTCTCGTAGGCTGCAGCCATCAACGTCTGCAGCGTCGATCCGAGGCGGCTCGCGCCGCCACTGGCTGAGAGCGCTTCCAGCTTCTTCAGGGCGTCGGCAGTCTTCCCCGAGCTCATCAGCGACTGCGCCAGCAGCAACGTGGCGCGATCGCCAGCCGATGTACCGGCATACCGTGTCGCCACCTTCTCGAGCTCGGTCGCGGCATTCGCCGGATTCTGCGACGCAGCCGTCTGCGCCGTGAAGAACGCACGCTCGGCATTGTCGATCTTCGTGTCCGCCGACTTCTGCCAAATGACGATCGCCGCAGCGGCCACAACCAATCCGCCGAGCGCGATCGAGACAATTTTCTGATTGCTCTTGAACCAGCTCGCGAGCGAGTCGAGCCCGCCCTCTTCGAATTCCGACATCGTTGCAGGTCTGGAGACGAGGCCGCCAGATGGCGTCCCGAGGCGTTCGGCTCCACCAGAAACGAGGCGGAGCGGCAGTAGCCGAACAAGTTGACGGGTTGGGACGCGGACGACAAGCGGAGACGCCCCGGATGGCCCCGCTTCCGACCGGGGGTCCCTCTGTCGACACTCGCTTCCGTGACCCCGGCCGGCGGGCTGTCGTCACCCCTGTGGAGCGCGGTCTGGATCGGCCCGGCTGAGTGCCTGGTCAGTCTCCGCCGCAGGAGTCGTCGAGAGCCCGCTGTGCTCGGTGATGCGTTCAGGTACCCTTACCTCCATGCCAATGCCGAACTCTCTAGCCACTGCCCTGCGCCGCCTCGTGCTGCTCCTCGGCATCGTGGCGGTCGTCATCGCCACGCCGAACAGCGCGGCAGCCGAGAAGCCTCGGGGCAAGAAGCCGGTCGCCACGGCGACCCGAAAGAAGCAAAAAGCCGTCGCAACGCGCAGCCGCTCTCGCGCTGCCTCCCGCGTTACTTCGCGACGGACCGCCAAGGGGCGCCGCGCCCGCAGCCGCCACGTCTATTCAGGGCCGATCGTTCCGGATGTGGCGCAAGCGTCGTTCATGTCCGACTCAGCGGATGCCTTGCGTGACTCGATCGTCTCGGTGGCCCGCCAGCAGATCGGCACGCCGTACGTCTGGGGCGCTGAAACGCCGGGTCGTGCCTTCGATTGCAGCGGGTTGGTCAAGTATGTGATGTCATGGCTCAATGTCAGCCTCCCCCGCACGGCGAACGAGCAGGCGTACACCGGCATTCGCATCGGGCGCGATCTCGATCGCATGAAGCCGGGCGATCTCCTGACGTTCGGGACCGGCCGCCGGATAACGCACATCGCGATCTATTCAGGTAACGGCCGCTACGTTCACGCCAGCCGGCCAGGCGTTGGAGTCGTCGAGAGCCTGCTCAACACTCGTGCGGCGCGCTTCAAGGGTGCCATCCGATTGGTGGCTGACGCCGACACGACGACCGCAAAGTCAGAATTGATTCCGTGAGCTGAACAGCGCCACGTGTCGTGCTCGAGTTCAACGCCCGCGGCTTGCGCCGTGGGCGTTTTGCATTGCGGACCAGGCATGTCGCCTGCCGCTGCTCCTCCAGTGCTGCGGCCTCAGTACGGTTGCCGGGCTTGATATCTTTCAGGGAATCGCCGAGCTGAACGCGATACCCCCTGCCCTGGAGATGCATGCGATATCGCGTGCTGGTGACGGACGAGATCGATCCTGACGGTCTTGCACTCTTGATGTCTGAGCCTCGGTTGCAGGTCGAGGAGGTCCCTACCCTCCCCGCCGCCGAGTTGCTCGCGCGAATTCCGGCGTACGATGCGATCGTGGGTCGAAGTGCGTCGCGGATCAGCGGCGAGCTGCTGCGCGCCGGCACCAAGCTGCGTGTGGTTGGGCGCGCCGGCGTCGGCGTGGACAATGTCGACATGGCGACCGCGACCGAGCTGGGTGTCGCGGTCATCAATGCGCCGGCGGGCAATACGATCGCCGTGGCGGAGCTGTTGTTCGGCTCCTTGATCGCACTGTTTCGCCATATCGTCCGCGCGGATACTTCCATGCACGCAGGCCGATGGGATCGATCAGCCCTTCTTGGCAGTGAGCTGAAGGGACGCACGCTCGGCATCGTTGGTGTGGGCCGGATCGGGTCAGAGGTCGCGATGCGCGCGCATGCGTTCGGCATGGACGTGATCGGTTACGATCCCTACGTCGGCGATGAGCGATTCCGGGCCCTGAAGATCACGCGTGCGCCATCACTCGAGGCGATGCTGCCGGATGCGGATGTGTTGACCATCCACACACCGCTCACACCGGAGACGACAGGCATGATCGGCCGGCGTGAACTGGCGCGCATGCCGGCTGGCGCGGTGGTATGCAATCTCGCGCGCGGCGGCATCGTTGACGATGGTGCGCTGGCGCAGGCGCTGCAAAGCGGCGTGTTGCGCGGTGCGTGCATCGACGCCTTCGCACAGGAACCCCTGGCGGCCGACCACCCTTTGCGGTCGCTGACGAACGTGTTGCTCACGCCGCACCTTGGCGCGTCGACCGCGGAGGCGCAACGCAATGTGGCCGTCGACGTCTGCGAAGCGGTGCGTGACGCGCTGCTGCATGGTGAGCTCACTCGCTCACTGAATGTGGCTTCCGTGTCTGGTACGGAGTGGCGCGACTTGCAGCCTGCGCTGCTGGTTTCGCAGCGAGCGGCGGCGATCGCGCGAGCGCTCCTGCTCGACCAGGGCATCAGCATCATCCAGCGCGTGCGACTGCGCGTGAGCCCCGACCTCATCGGCGCCGGTGCTGCGCTGCTCTCTGCAGCCTGTGCGGGAATCCTGGAAGGGGTGATCGACGACGGGCGACTCAACCTGATCAACGCCCGCGCCATGGCCGAAGCGCGCGGCATCGAGCTGTCGATCGGCGAACTCTCCGACAAGGAGCGGACCGCAACGGTGGATGTGTCGCTTGGCGGCGGCGTGCGCGAGATCGGCGTCGTCGCGATGGCGCCACCGGGCGGAGCTGCACGCGTGACGCGGATCGGTGCATTCCATGTGGATGTGACGCCGCGACAGACGATGATCGTGCTCACCAACAACGACGTGCCTGGTGTCATCGGCCGTGTTGGTACCGTGCTGGGTGATGCCCAGGTGAACATCGCCGAATATCATCAGGCCCGCCTTGCGCAGGGCGGCGAAGCCCTCGCTGCCATCTCCGTCGATGGTGTCGTGGCGCCAGCGCTGCGCGAACGCCTGATGGCGTTGCCCGACGTGCGGACGGCGACGATCGTGCGCTTCGGCGGTGCGACCGAGAGCGCACACACCACATGACCAGCGCACTCGTCACGACCGATGTCGATGTCCGACAGAGTGTCAGCCGTGACGCGTCTGGGTTGGAACTGATTCCAGACTCCGTCGCGCGGCCGTCAGCGCGTGGCGAGGTCGTGGAGCTGCTCGTCGAGGCCACGCGTGATCGCACCCCCGTGACGACAGCCGGCGGACAGACCAGCACGACAGCGGCGTCGCTGACGGATCGCGGGATGTTGCTGTCACTGCGTAACGTCGCTGGCATTCATGACATCGATCGGGCAGCGCGCACCGTGCGCGTCGGGGCTGGTGAGTTGCTAGGTCCGCTGAAGCGAACGCTTGCGTCGGACGGATTCCTGCTGGCGCCCGATCCCACCAGCGAAGAGGATTGCACGATTGGTGGAGCGATCGCGTGCAACGCGTCTGGCGCTCGTTCATTGCGCTACGGCCCAATTCGCAATCATGTGCGAGGGCTGACCGTCGCACTGATCAACGGTGATGTCCTCGAGTTACGTCGCCCGTCCCTCGAGAAGAACACGGTGGGATACGCACCAGTGCACGACCTGGTGGACTGGTTCGTGGGCAGCGAAGGCACACTCGGCGTCATACTGGAAGCTGAGTTGTCGTTGCTTCCGCTGCCCGCGTGGGTCATCGGCCTTTCGATCCCCTTCCCGACCGAGTCCGACGCGCTGGCGTTCGTGATCGCGGCACGTGAATCTGCCGAGCTCTCCCCTCGCTGTCTCGAGTTCCTCGATGCCGGCGCGCTGTCGATTGCGCGCGTTGCGGCGCAGGACGCAGGATGGGCGACCAGCGCGCAGGCGTTGATCTATACCGAGTTGTCAGGACGAGACGCCGACGAACCGCCGCTGGACGCGTGGCTCGAGCTTGCCATGTATCACCACGCGCTGGATGACGACATTCGCGTGTACGACACCGAGGCAGCGCTGCGCGACGCGCGCCGGCTGCGACATGCCGTGCCAGCCACGATGCATGAGCGCGCCGCGCCCCATCGCGCAAATGGTGGCCGGCGCATCTCGACCGACTGGGCCGTCCCGTATCATCGGCTGGGTGACGCACTCGCGGCGTCACGCGCGGCCGTCGCATCGCGCGGACTCGAGCCGCCGGTCACCTTTGGCCACGCGGGCAACGGCCATCCGCATCAGAACTTCATTGCGCGCGACACTGCGGAACGGGAGCTGATCACCGATGCCGTCAGCGAGACGCTGCGCGCCGTGATTGCACTCGGCGGCACAGTCGCAGCCGAGCACGGCATCGGCAAGATCAAGTCGCGTTGGCTGCCGTTGCAGATGTCGGGAACACAGCAAGCCATGATGCGTGCGATCAAGCGTGAGCTCGATCCGCATAACCTCCTGGCACAGGGCAACATCCTGTGACGCAGTTCAAGTCGGTCGTGCTCGATGTCGACTCGACCGTGTCGGCCATCGAGGGCATCGATTGGTTGGCTGAGCAACGTGATCAGCGTGTGGCGAGCACCGTTGCCGCGCTGACCGCGGATGCCATGGAGTCACGCGTGCCATTGGATGAAGTGTATGGCCGGCGTCTCCAGATCATCCGACCGTCGCGCGCTGAAATCCTGGAACTATCGCGCGTGTATATCGACATGGCACTGCCTGGTGTCCAGGCCGCCGTGCGCTCGTGGCGACAGGCAGGCGTACGCGTGGTGCTGGTCAGTGGCGGATTGCGCGACGCGTTGCTTCCGCTCGCCGAGTGGCTCGGGATCGAGCCCGGTGACGTGTGGGCCGTGGACGTCGAGTATGACGCGGACGATCTTGCCACTGCGGTCCGCGAAAACTCGCCGCTGGCGCGTCGTGGTGGGAAGCCCATCGTGGTCCAGTCGCTCTCGCTGCCCCGGCCGGTTCTTGCGGTCGGCGACGGTGCAACCGATGCAGAACTCGTGTCGACGGTGGACCGATTCCTCGCGTTCACCGGGATCGTGCGTCGCGAGACCGTGGTGGCGCGCGCCGCCGGTGAAGTTGCGGACTTTGCATCGCTCACTCCAATCGTGCTCGGATCCTGATGCTGACAGACGGCACCTTTTTTCTCCCCGGACCAACGGAAGTACGTCCGGAGATTCTGGCAGAGTTGACGCGTCCCATGCTGCCGCATCGCGGCGCCGCCTTCGAGTCAATTTACGCTCGCTGCGATGCGGGGCTGCGAACGATCTTCCGGACAACGCGCCCCGTCTACATCGCATCGGCGTCCGCGACGGGACTGATGGAGGGCGCCATTCGCTGCGCACCTGCAGGTCGCGTGCTGTCGCTGGTGAATGGCGCCTTTTCCGAACGGTTCGCACAGGTGGCCTCGAGCTGTGGGCGGGACGTAGTTCGCGATGACATCCCGCTCGGTTTGCATCACACGGCCGAGCAGGTCGCGCAATTGATGGAATCGACTGGTGCACGCGTGGTGACGCTGACGCATTCCGAAACTTCCACCGGCGCGATGAATGACATCGAGAGCATTGCTCGCGCGGTCCACGCCGGCGGGGGTGTGATACTGGTGGACAGTGTGACTGGCCTCGCGGGCGCACCACTCGAGACCGACGCATGGCAGCTCGACTTTGCGTTCACCGGATCGCAGAAGGCGCTGGCACTGCCGCCTGGCCTCGCGCTCGGTGTTGCGAGTGCATCGTTCATCGCTGCAGCGGCAGACAACGTTGATCGCGGCACCTACTTCGATCTCGTGGAATTCGAGAAGTACGCGGTGAAGAACCAGACGCCGAACACGCCGGCCATCTCGCTCTTTTACGCGCTGGCGGCGCAGGTCGAGGCGATTGCGGCGGAAGGCATCGAGCAACGGTGGGATCGCCATCGGCAGATGCAGGCGTTGACGCTGGAGTGGGCATCGACCTTGCGCGACGAGTTCGACCCGGATTTCGGCGTCCTCGCTCCAGCGTCCGGCCGTTCACCAACCGTGACCTGCATCACGCTGCCACCCGCACTGAAGGGCAGCACCGTTGCGGCCGGCGTGGCCGATGAAGGCTATGTCATCGGCGCTGGATACGGTCCGCTTCGCGAGAAGACGATCCGAATCGGGCACATGGGCGATCATACGGTCACCGGACTCGCGGGCTGCCTGGCAGCGGTGCGCCGTGTGCTCGCCCGTCAGCTCGGACGGTGATCCCCGTCGCGACGACGGTCGTAGCGTGAGCGAGATCACAGCCGTCTACTGGGATGACGTGCCGCTGGACGTCGCACCAATGGACGCGATGCTGGCGACGCGTTGCATCGTCATCTGGCCGACACCGGTGAATGCCGACGTGTGCATGTCGGAGGCGGGCTTCGATGAGTTTGGCGACACCGATGCCCGATGGGACGAAGATTTCACAGCATTGTGCGACGAACTTCTGCGCACAATCGAATCGGTCGCGGGTCCGGCGGATCGGGTCGCGTCGAGCGCGAAGCCATCGTTGTTGTCGCGCCTGATCGGCGTCACGCCTGCTGAGGTCGCGCCGCTTACAGCCCTCGTCGATGCGGCTTCGGATGACCGTGTCCCGCGCGCGACAGTTCGTTTCGGGTCGCCGACCAGCGTCGCTTTGAGCGCATCAGACGGGCACGCCCTTCTTTGGATTCACTGCGCCGCCGGAAGCGAATCCGTGGCAGATGTTGCGCTTGCCGCCTGTGCACAGCGCTTTTCAGTGCGACAGCGGCAGCTCGACTGGAGCCGACTGACGCCCTTCAGTCACGTGCGCGATCAGTCGGCGTAGCGCGGTCGCAGGATTGCCATCGCATCATCCCAGGCGCGCGCCATGTCGTCGGTGGTCGCCGAGACATCGGGCATGCGCCCTGACTGTGACACGCGCACGAGACGCTGGTGCAGCACCCGCGCCGACTGCGACACGGCACGCAGCGGCGCGACAGCACCCTCGACTGGCTCGCCATGCTTCGCCAGCCAGGCGCAGACATCCGCACTGAGCTCGAACGCCGCACCGCATTGCTGCAGCGTCGCGAAGGCCCATTTCTGGTAGTGCTCCGCATCGCCACCGGCCAACCAGGCACCATGCGCGCGGAGCGCGTCGGCGAAGGCGCGCACCGGATTACGCACTGGAAGTCGAGTGGCGTGAAAGCGCGCGAGTGCAACTCCAAGAACCGCCCGTTCTGCATCCGTCCGTGGGGCAAGCCGATCCAGCTTCACGATGCGTGCGGTCGGCGCCAGCTGGGCGCTGCCAATGCCCGCCGTGATCAGCGCGTCGAGATCGTCCCCGTCGACTTCGGCACCACCGGCACCGTGCAGGTATCGCAACCGGTGCGCGTTACGGTCGTAGCCGGTCACCGCGATCACCGTCTTGCAGTGTGCGCGCTGGTAGCTGCTGCCAACCATGTCAGGAAGGTGGAACTCATCGACCTCGACCAGCACGGCGTTACCGCGGTCGAGCTGTTCGACGAAGTGCGCCAGCAATGGACGCCACACGAACATCTCGTCGACAGCGATGCCGTAGCAGGCCCAGAGATCGGCCGGTGCGACAGTAGAGTGTGTC
The DNA here is from genome assembly GCA_963740355.1 of uncultured Gemmatimonadaceae bacterium. Lineage (GTDB taxonomy): Bacteria > Gemmatimonadota > Gemmatimonadetes > Gemmatimonadales > Gemmatimonadaceae > JACMLX01. Next base: position 2,380,711 of record CAVUDW010000002.1, on the reverse strand, counting down.
CACTGGTCGCCCTCGAAGTCGGCGCAAAGCGTCGGCAGCAGTACAGGCGCCGGATCGAGGTTGAGCGTATGCAGCAGCTCGATCCACACATCGAGTTGACTGTTCGTCGTGCTCCACACGCGCTCACCCTGATGCCAGGGATGCGGCCCCTGCCAAGCGAGACGCGCCGCACCGACAAAGCCGGCGTGAGCGTCGTAATCGGATCGCGCTGCCATTCCCACTGGATCCATCCCTGTGATCGCTACGTCGCAATCACGGTGCAGTACAACGGAAGGAGTGAGGCACTCAGATCGATCGACCAGTGCCGAAAGCTTGGCGGATGCCCCGCCCAATACCAGACGACTTCCACCGGCGCAAAGTATCAGAACTTTCTAATTTAGAGCCGCCTCAGCGGTTCGTCGAGCCGATCGGGTCGAGCCCCGCCTCCCTGAGAGACGGATTGATCTCACGATTGATAACCTTTTGAAGCGCGGCGACGCCACTTTCGAGCGCCGCCATCCTCGCCAAACGTTCCTTGACTGCGGCAGAGACCGCTGTAGTCGGCAACTCATCCACCGAATCCACCTGCTCGAACAGCTGCTGGAGTTCCGGTAGCAGTCGAGCGGCTGGGGCAATGCCGTTGTTCCCGCCCTCCACCGCCCGCGTGAGCGAGTCGAGACGGCTGAGCACCCCAACGGCCTTGTTCGTGGCCTGACGAGCAGCAATTGCCTTCCGGACGTCAGCCAGCTGTGCAAGAGCCGATCCCGCACGGGTGAGCCCATCACTGAGAGTGCGCGCCAGGCGACCCTGCGCGCGAAGGGTGGCCTCGCTCACGCGAAGCATTGGGTCGGCCCGCAGCCGCAACGGACGTTCGATCGTGACGCCGTCGACCGTCAACCGCACTCGGTACGAACCGGGCGGAGCCATTGCGCCACGCGGATCGGCCGGCGTGTCGTGAAGCACTGCAGCGATCGGATAGCTGAGGTCGGCGTTGGACGAGGGTGCAAATCGCATGTCCCAGTAGAGCCGATGGCTGCCAGCGGCCGAGCTCACGACCGTCGGAGGCCTGATCCAGTAGTCGGGGATGTTGCGGTCCGGGAGAGGCGGGGCGATCGCGTCCGCACTCGTGTATCGCCTGACCAGCTCACCGCCGGCATCGAGAATATCGATCTGAACGCGCTGCGCCGCTGCGGGCAGCGTGTAGTCCAGCGCAACACCCTCGGGGGCGTTCTGCCCTGCCGGCTCTTCCTGCGGGATCGGGGTGTCGGTGTTGAGATTCCAGCGCACCCGCCACGCAAACTCGCTCGGGTAGAGCGCGGGGGCCGTCGGTCCAGTGAGCGGCATTCGGCGCAACGACGCGATGCCGTCGAGAATCCAGTACGAGCGGCCGTGCGTCGCGACGACGAGGTCTTCGTCCTTCACTACGAGATCGCGAATCGATGTTGCGGGCATGTTACGACGCAGTGACTGCCAATGCGCGCCGTCGTCGAGCGTCATGTACACGGCGCGCTCCGTGCCTGCGAATAGCAAGCCGCGCCGCACGGGATCTTCGCGCACCACGTTGACGATGCCGCCGTCCGGGATTCCAGTCACTACACGTTCCCATGTCCGCCCCTTGTCGCGCGTGCGGAAAATCTGCGCGCGCAGGTCATCGAGCCGGAAGGTATTCACTGCGGCGTATGCCACGTTCGCGTCGAAGTGCGAGGCATCGATGATCGAGATCTTCGACCACGGCGTGAGTTGCGGTGGTGTCACGTCACGCCAGGTCTTCCCACTGTCGCTGGTGACGTGAATCAGCCCATCGTCGGTGCCGACCCACACGACGCGCGGATCACGTGGTGATGGCGCGATGGTGTAGATGACACCGCGATGGGCGCCCTTCTCCGGATCATCTGCCGTGAACACGCCAAGGTTTCCGGGAACCGTCGTGCGAGGGCGCGTCAGGTCTGGCGAGCGCTGTGCCCAGGTGCGGCCACCGTTCCGCGTCGACCAGAGCACGTTCGACGCGAAATAGAGTGTCGTCGAGTCGTACTCGGAGAACACGACTGGCGCGGTACGCACAACCCGATACCCCGGTTCACGCAGCGGCTTGGGGCCGACCTGTTGCACCTGTCCCGTCCGGCGATTGAACCGGGTCACCTTGCCACCGTACACGATCTCCGGGTCCTTCGGATCAGCCACCGCGTAGCCGTATTCCTCGACGCCGACCGGCGTCCAGTCACGCAGCGAGAGCTGCCCATACCGGCCGCGGCTCGCAACACAGGCCGAGCCAGACTCCTGCTGTCCGCCGCAGACCCGATACGGGAAGGCATTGTCAGCGCTCACGTGATAGAGCTGTGCGGTAGGCTGGTTGTACCAACTGCTGAAGGTCTCACCACCATTGACGGTGATGATCGCCCCCTGGTCGCTGGTAATGAGCAACTGTCGCGGATCGGTGGGGTGCACCCAGATGCGGTGATAGTCATCACCACCCGGTGCACCGCGCATCGCCGTGAAGGTGGCGCCGCCATCCGTGGTCTTCCACGTGACGACGTTTGCGATGTAGGCCACGTCTGCGTTCGACGGATCGGCACGAATCTCGTTGAAGTCGCCATCCCGCTCCCAGAGGCGACGATCGGCATTCACCATCGTCCAGTTCTCGCCTGCATCGTCGGATCGATAGATCCCGCTCTTCACACGACTCCCGACGACTGCATAGAGGCGATTCGGTCGACTGTCCGACGTCGAGATGCCGATGCGACCAAGGCCGTCGGCCGCCGACGGCAGCCCATTGCCGATCTTGCGCCATGTCGTCCCGCCATCGCTGCTCTTGTACAGTCCATTCTGTGACGATTTCGTCCAGGACGAACCGACCTCCCACGGCGCCTGCCGCGCGGACCAGAGCACTGCGTAGACGACCGACGGATTGCCGGGTTCGAGCGCGAGATCGATGCCGCCGGTGTTTTCATCCAGATAGAGCACGCGTTCCCAGGTCGCGCCATTGTCCTGCGTGCGGAAGATGCCACGCTCGGTATTGGGCCCATACGGGTGGCCCAGCGCCGCCACGAAGACACGACGCGGATCAGTTGGGTGCACGACGACACGCGCGATCTGCTGCGCGTCACGCAGTCCGGTATTGACCCAACTGCGTCCACCATCTTCCGACCGATACACTCCGTCGCCGGTGGATAGATCCGGGCGCTGCAGCCCTTCCCCGCTGCCAACCCAAAGCACATCCGGGTTGGATGGTGCGACCGCTATGTCACCGATAGAGCCGGTCGGCTGGTCATCGAAGATCGGCGTCCAGACTCTGCCATAGTCGGTCGTGCGCCAGACGCCACCATTGTTCACGCCGATGTAGAACCAACCGGGCCGCTGGGGAACGCCCGCCGCGCCAACCGTGCGTCCGCCACGATGTGGCCCGATGTTTCGCCACCGCAGCTGTTGGAACATCGTCGAATCGACCGACTGCGCGGAAAGCGACGGCGCCATACCAATGGTCGTCGCAGAGAACACGGTCAGGGCGAGCAATATCGAGCGCATGTGAGACGGGGCGCAAAGTGGGACGGACAACAGAAAATGAACGGACAGCAAACGGTGCGTCGGTCAGCTGATGCGGCCAGTCTCGAGCGCCGTCAGGCCTGCCGCACGATCGCGTGGTGCGTACAGATGCAACCCACATGGCACGAGGCCGGCGCGCTCGAACTGGCCACGATACCATGACGCAGGCCGCGGCTTGAGCGCTGCAACATCCCCCTCGATTTCATCGTGCTGGGTGAAGATCTCGAGCCAGGCCAAGCCACTGGTATGCACCTGCAGCATTTCGAGCGCCGATCCAATGAGAGGGTTCGGCACGTAGTTCAGCACGCCGCAGCAGACCACCAGATCGAACCCCTCGGGATATTGCTCGTGCAAGTGCAACGCATCGAGTGATTCCACGGAGCCGAGTCGCAGTCCGCGGCGCTTGCCGAACCGATCGACCGCGTACCGACTGGGTTCGACGCCGACGTACGTCAGTCGCGGCCGCATCGCCTTCAGGATCGGCTGCCAATGCCCCTCGCCGGCGCCAACATCGAGCACGGTGCGGATGGGGCGATCGAGGACGTACTCGGCAGCGCTGACGGTGAAATTCACGATCCGGCGAATCTGCGCCGGGCTGCGGACTCGATGTTGACGACTGCGGTACCACTTGTCGAAGTATGCCTTGTCGTACGCCATGACCTGGGGCTGAGGAGACCATTGTGGCGGCTGCCTCACTGGCGCAGATTCGCGCGCAGTGACTTCTGCCATGACTGAAGCTGATCGTACGGCGCTTCGAGCGCGACTGGCCACGCGGCTGCCGACGCGGTGGCGCACACGATTCGCGCCGGCGCCGACCGGCCAGCTCCATCTCGGCCACGCCGTGAACGCGGTGTACGTCTGGAGCGTGGCGAAGGCGTTCGGCGGCAGCGTGCTGCTGCGCATCGAGGACCATGACACCCAGCGATCGAGAGCCACCTTTGCCGCAGGCATTCTCGAGGATCTCGACTGGCTTGGGCTCGAGAGCGACAATGCCGCGCACGGCATTGCCGATCCCGTGCGACAGTCGGAGCGGGCGCAACACTATGCATCAGCGTTGGCGGCGCTGAGTCGCACGAGTTTCGTCTATGCCTGCCGCTGTTCCCGCCGCGAGATTGCAGCGCACGGCACGAGCGACTCGGAGCTTCGGTATCCCGGCACCTGTCGCGACGCGAATGTCCCGCTGTCGGAGACACCCGCGCGTCGGCTCGTGCTGCCTGACGTGGCGGTGGAGTTCGACGACCTTCGGCACGGCCCGCAGCAGCAGGTACCGGCCAGTCAGTGCGGCGATCTCCTGCTTCGCGACCGGCTTGCACAGTGGACGTATCAGTTCGCGGTCGTCGTCGACGACATGGCGCACGGCGTGGATGTGATCATCAGGGGTGATGATCTGTTGCCATCTACCGGTCGACAGGTGCTCCTGCGCCGAGCGCTCGACGGTTCAGCTCCACCCCTTGTGCTCCATCATCCACTGGTGCGGCACCCCGATGGCACGAAACTGAGCAAATCGAAAGGGGACACCTCGATCGCCGCGCTCCGTGCGGCGGGATGGACCGCACAGCGCGTGCTGGGCGAAGCCGCGTGGCTTGGCGGGTTGCAAGCCACACCGACGCCGCTCGACGTCGCACAGTTGCCCCAGCTCTGGTCCACGGGGCGGTGATGTATCCTGCTGTCCTCGCGTCCGCGGCAGTACGTTCCGAGATGATCGTCGGGATGCGTGACGGATGAGGATGACCGGGAACTCCGCACTCCAGGAGCTCTTCGATACGTGCGGCACCGCGGAGTTGATCGCGGATGGCGTTCGGTGGTCGGCGACCGCGTTGCATCATGGTGCCAATGACTGGTCGCGGGCCCTGCGGCGCGCTGGCATCACGCGCGGGGACCGTGTGATCTGCGCGCTCCCGAACGGCGCCGCGTTTGCGCAGCTGCTGGTGGCCTCGCTGGCCGACGGCCTGACATTGGTGCCTGTGCCGGAAGGCGAAGAGGTGGCGCCGTTGCTCGAGACGCTCGATGCCAGGATTGCCATTGCCGCGACCTCGGCACACCAGAACGTCGCCGTCCCCTCCCGCACGGGCGGGCCACCAGGCGGGCCGATGCAGCCGCGCACCACTTCGCAGCGCACCGACGCGATCGCCCTCCTGATGCGGAGTTCAGGGACGGCAGGGACGCCGCGCTGGTTCGCGCTGTCGGAGGCTGGCGTGTTGTCGGTGCTCAACAGCCATCTTCCGCATCTGGCCGTCGACGGCGGCAGCGTGTTCTGCGTCCTGCCGTGGTCACACACGTTTGGACTCGTGCTCGGCCTGATGCCCGCGCTGCTTCGCGCCAGACGTATCGTGATCGCACGTGATGCAGCGCGCAGTACCGACGCGATGATCGCGACGGCCCGCGAACAGGCTGTGACCAACATCAGCATGGTACCGTTGATCGCGCGTCGGGTGGCTGCCAGCGATGCCGGCTTGAATCTCCTTCGCGCGCTGGAGGGAGGCCTGATTGGCGGAGCGCCAATCGACGCCACGCTCGCGGCCACGTTGTCGGGCACTCGGCTGCGCATCGGCTATGGGCAGACAGAAGCGAGCCCCGGGATCATGCTCGGTCAGCCGGGCGAGTTTCACGCTGCATTCCTGGGCCGACCGATCGGCTGTGACGTGCGGATCGATGAGGACGGAGTGCTCGCCTTCCGAGGGCCGAATGCCTGCGAGGGGGTCTGGGAGAACGGGGCGTTCCATGCACTTGCGGCGCCCCGGTGGCAGCGGACGGACGATCTCGTCGCGTTCGAGCACGGTGCCTACACGCTGCTCGGTCGTGCCACGCTGTCGTTCAAGCTCGCGAACGGGAAACTGGTCGACGCACCGCGTATCGAGGCGGCGCTTCGGCAACGCGTCGCGCGGCTCACCGAGGTCGTCGTGGCCCCTGCCGATGACGGCGTCTCGCTGCAGGTGCTGTACTCGACACACGACGCCTTGCCGGTCGCCCACGACGAGATTCGAGCCGTATTGGGTGGCCTCGATGCGTATCTGCGAAGCACCGTGTGTGTCGGCGTCGACACCTGGGTGCGCACATCCAAGGGCGAAATCAATCGCCGACAACTCCCGTCGTAGTCCCATCGTAGTCCCATCGTAGTCCCATCGTAGTCACGCTCGCCGCCACTAGTTCGACTCCTCCCGGACCTCCGATGCCCCCCGCCACGCTACCGATCGATCTCTACGCCTGGTTCGACACGCTCACCCCCGATGAAAACCGTCGGCGCCTCGCGATGCGCCATGTGCTCGAACGCGATATCGCGCCGGTCGCGGACGACCATTGGGATCGGGGTGAGTTTTATCATGGCGCGCTCGCAGGATTCCACGCTCTCGATCCGCTCGCGCACTATTTCGAATCCGCCGCAAGCAATCGCGCCACAATCGATGGGTTGTATTCGATGGAACTGGCGCGTGTCGACCCGTCGATGGCGAGCTACTTCGGAGTGCATGGTGGACTCTGCCTCGGATCGATCCTGCTGCTCGGCTCGGACGCGCAACGCGAGGAGTGGCTGCCACAACTCCGTACCTTCTCGAAGATCGGGTGCTTCGGCCTCACCGAACCAGAGGTGGGGAGTGGCGTCGCTCGCGGCCTGACCACGCGGTGCCGACGCGAAGGCGATACGTGGGTCCTCAACGGAGAGAAGAAGTGGATCGGCAACTCGACGTTCGCCGACGTCGTCATCATCTGGGCCCGTGACGAGGCCGACGACCGGGTGAAGGGCTTCATCGTCCGGACGTCCCTGCCCGGCTATACTGCGCGGTTGATGACCGGCAAGATTTCACAGCGAGCGCTCGCGTCTGGCTGGATCACCATGACGGACCTGCGCGTGGACGAGGCCGACCGGCTTGCCGCGGCATCGAGCTTTGCAGACACGGCGCGTGTGTTGAGTGCGGCGCGGATCGGCGTGGCGTTTCAGGCCGTCGGGTGTGCGATGGGCGCGTACGAGCACGCCCTCCGATATGCCGGCGAACGCCAGCAGTTCGGACGCCCGATCGCCGGCTTTCAGCTGGTGCAGATGATGCTCGTTCGCATGCTCGGCAACGTCACTGCAATGCTCGGCATGGCACTGCGGGCGGCTCGTCTTCAGGATGCCGGCCTGGCCACGGATGCGCACACGTCGCTGGCGAAACAGTTCTGCGCGTTCCACTGCCGCGAAACCGTGCAACTCGCGCGCGAGATGATGGGCGGCAACGGGGTGTTGCTCGAACACGGCGCAGCACGGCTGTTCAGCGATGCCGAGGCGATCTACTCGTACGAAGGGACCAACGAGATGACGGCGCTGGTCGTCGGGCGTGCGATCACAGGGATCGGTGCGTTCGTCTGATGCAAGCGAGCAAATGCCCTCGGGCGGACTCGAACCGCCGGCCAACAGTTTAGGAAACTGTTGGCGACGGCATTGCAACGGCATGTGCTGATATCTGATGATATCAAAAACACGCATATTCTACAGGCATTCTTCGCGGGTTCGCGTTCGCTGTTGACATCAAGTGTTGTCAGGCGTTATCGTGTTGTGGGGTTCCGAGGAACCCTGCTGGAACCCTCACGCGAACCCGCGCACCATGCCTCGCAAACCGCCGGCGAAAATCCCTGCCCGGAAGACCAGCGTTGATGCGCTGAAGCCCTCTGGGGTGGCGTATGACGCGTATTTCGAGGCGCCAAAGGGGTTCCATGTCCGCGTGTACCCGAGCGGCGTGAAAGTCTTCGCGCTGCGCTTCCGCGATGCGATCGGTGGCAAGTCAGCGGCGCGTGGCGCGAGCGGAAAGGCGAAATACCGGCGGCTCACGCTCGGCACGTATGGTGACATCACCATCACAGAGGCCGCAGCCCTGGCGACGTCGGCACGTGGTCGGCTCAGCAAGGGCGAGCGTCCGCAGGACGACAAGAAGAAGCGGGCGGCGGTGCCAACGGTGAGCGAGCTCGTTACGACGTACCTGGCGGAACTACGAAAGGATTGCGACCCGCAGCACGTGCGGGAGGTGGACCGCCTGCTGACGGTCCACCTGATTCCGAACTTTGGCACCGAGCCGATCACGCTGGTGACGCCGGCCGACATGCAGGCGCTGCACACGGACCTCCACGAGACGCCGAGCGAGGCCAACCACGCGATCGTTGCGATGTCGGCGTTCTTCGCCTTCGCCATCCGACAGTTGCACATCACGGTGAACCCTGCGGCCGCGCAGTTCGTGAAGCGCTACCCGAAGCCTCGCCGTCGTGTGGTGCCGCTCACCGACGCACAGGTGTCCGCCTTGGGGGATGCGATGCGCGCGGCCGAGGCGAACGGCGTGCCCTGGCAAGTGCCGGCGGCGCTGCGCCTGCTGTTCCTGACCGGGTGTCGCAAGTCGGAAATCCTCAATCTTCGCTGGGTGGAAGTCGACCGGGAACGCCAGCGATTGACCTTCCTCGACAGCAAAGGCATGAAGCTGAGCGACCGGGCCGAAGATCAGCGCCACATCAGCGCGGAGGCCCTCGCCGTGCTCGAGACGATCCGCGCCGAGAAGCACAGTGACGTGTATGTGCTGCCCCATTTCGATGATCCGACCGTGCCTGTTCGGCACATCGATCGACAGTGGCGCGAGATCCGGGATGCGGCGAAGCTCACCGGCTTCACGCTGCACGGCTTCCGGCACGACATGGCGTCAGACATCGGTGCGCGCTATCCCGCTGCGGCGGTCAAGTCCCTGCTTGGTCACACCAACATCGCGACCAGCAGCCTGTACGTGCACACGGTGGACGACCCCATGAAAGCCGCGGCAGACACGGTGGGAGCGGATCGGGCGAAGCGCCTGGCACGACCCGCCGAGACACTCAAACTCGTGGGCTGATCCCACGCCGATCGGGAGCGGCACTCCCGAAACGAAGACCGGCCCGCATCCCTCGTCAACTTGGCGGAAGAGGGGGACACGGACCGGCGAACCTTCCCCGTGAGGGGAGAGGCTTACCGTGAAGAATACGCCCCTGAAGGCCCAGCGCGCCACCCGTCCGACGCTGGCACTGTCGCCGGCCAGCGCGCCGTTCGTCCCCTCGAGCGCAGACGCCCCGAAAACCGTGATCGCGTCGCACACCGTCGAGGCCTTCGCTGATCTGCCGAAGGACGAGTACATGCTGTGGACGCTGACCGCGGCACAGTCTGGCGAGGGCACAGGACCCGACGTGCGCCTGTGGGTGGACGTGAAACTCACGATCGGCGACAACAATGCCACCACCCCCCAGCGTCACTACACGATCTGCGGAGGAGACGACGGCTACTTGGGGTCGCTGACGCCAGAGAGCTTTCGACGCTTCGTCGCTGCGTTGAATGCTGCGGCAGCTGCGTTGCCGGCCCTGCCGGAGACAGCACAATGAGCCGCGGCATGATCGTCATGAACTACTGCAGCTGGGTGCCGATTCGCGCCGCGCACCCGTGGGAGCTGCAGGAGTACGAGGCGGAGGTCATCCGCACGGCCCTGAATGGCAACACGGTCGGCGTGATCGACGGCGAGGTGCTGTCGCCAACGCTTGAAGGGCTCCGCGTCATGCTCGTGCCGGCGTCGCCGAAGCTCCTGCGGGAGTGTGCCGAATGACCCGCGGCCCACACGCTCACCCGACGCGCTACATCGCGTGGATCCTCGGCCGCGCGATCGTCGTGCTCGAGCGCCGTGGCAACACTTGGCGCATGGTGAGACCGACGCCGCCGAGTGCGATCGGACGGCTGACGTCGTGAGTCCGCGCCCATACGGGCGCGGAATGACGCACGAGAGAACTCCCGACGAGTGCGCCCTGCATTCGCTCGGGAGTTCTGCATACCCGTCACACCACTGGGCGCAGACGGAGTACAAGCTGTTCGACTAGTGTAGCGCGGCTTCACTTCGGCTACATCCGGCACCAATGCGGGGCGTTCTTTCTGTCAACGCACGACGTGCAGTGATACGAGTAGAGCCCAGATGATGACTAGTGAACTAGCACTACACCTGCCATAGGCGGCGGAGTGGGCTGCTGCTTGTGTTGAGTCGAGTGACACGACCTGACGCTCACTGACATTCCCGCCACCGCATACACGGAGAACGCGATGACTCACGACAAACGGCAGAAGCGAGCGCCGACAGCCATGCCGGCTTCGGTCTCGGTACCAGTGCTGCGCCCCAATCACGCCGCGCAGTACTGCGGCCTGTCGGTCCCGACGCTGGCGCGAATGCGCGGCGAAGGGAGTGGCCCCGAGTTCGTACAAATTTCCACCAAGGCCCTCGGCTATCGCGTTGCCGATCTCGACGCCTGGCTCGCGAGTCGTCCGCGATTCCGCAGTACCAGCGCACGCGACGTCGCACTCACCGCTGCCTGACCCCACCAACGCGAAACGCGCCCCATATGCCGGCCAGGCGGGACGCGTTTCGAAAGTCGAGGCTTGAGATGAAAAGTGTACATATCCGCCCGCGACGTGCAAGGGTGCCAGGCAACGGCACGGCCTTCTATCGCTGGCTCTTCCCTGAAATCGTGGCAATCGTGTCCGGGCTTGACCCGATGCCCGCGCACGAAATCCGGGCACTCGGCAAGCTGTTCATGGACGCCGCCGCTCTTCGCGACGAACAGCCAGCGCGGCGGTCCGCATGAGCACCGAGAAGCCGGCAGCAGAGCCGGCGAAGGGCAACCCGAAGGTGACGGTGGTTCGCATCCTGACCGAGTGGTCGTTTGCGGACGACGCGCCCGTGCAAATCGACGAGATCGATCGTCTTGTCACCTCCGCCGCCTTGCGTGTTCGGAGCCGCGGATGACCGCTGCTCGTCGCCTTCCAGACAGCCGTGCCGCACGGCTCCGGCTCGAGCAGGGCGTCGATACGGCGTGCTGCCCTACGCTCGGCTGCCCAGGGTTCGTCACCGAAGAGACGGGGGAGGATCGCTGCACGGAAGGTCACAAACTTTCACACGAGCTGGCTAGCGAAGGGCATCAGTACCCGCTTACGAACTTCGGCAACGCGGATCGCTTTGTTGATGATCACAAGCACGATGTGCGACACGATGCCGCCTCTGGCGGGTGGCGGGTGTGGGACGGCCGCCGATTCGCACTCGACGATGGCGGGGTTGTGGCCTCGCAACGCGCTCAATCAACGATTCGAGAAGTTCGCACCGCCGGTGAGGCGGCTGAAGACAAAGGCCAGCGTCAAGCCCTGCTCAGGTGGGCCGACAAGTGCGAGTCGGCGGGTGGGATTGAGCAGATACTGAAGATTGCGCGTTTCAATCCAGCGATCGTACGAAACCCGGCAGACTGGGACTCAAACCCCGACGTGCTCAATGTTCTGAACGGGACGATTGACCTGCGTACTGGCGTGCTGAAGAAGCATGACCGAGGCGATCACTACACGAAGCTTGTCAGTGTGCCTTACGAACCTCAGGCACGGTGTGACCGGTGGATGTCCTTTCTTGCCCGCGTCGCACCCGACAATGACGTGCGTGACTTCTTGCGGATCGCGGCCGGCTACAGCCTCACGGGTCACACGCTGGAGCAATGCCTGATCATGCTTCTCGGTACAGGCCGGAACGGGAAGTCCCTGTTCATCAAGATGATGCGATGGCTGGGGGGCGAGTATGCCGTGCACGCCGACTTCGAAACCTTTCTTGATCGACCTGGCACCGTCGGTGGCGCACGCGGAGACATCGCGCGGTTCTACCGCACGCGCATCGTGACAACAGCCGAAGCCGGTGAAGGCAAGCGACTGAACGAAGCGCTCGTGAAAGCGATCACAGGCGGCGACACGATCACGGCGCGGCACTTGTTCAGCAAGGAGATCGAGTTTCCGCCGGAGCTCACGCTCTGGATGGCGGTGAACCATCGGCCTGTAGTTCACGGCGGGGGCGATGGCCTGTGGCGCCGGATGCGGCTGGTGCCGTTCAACGTGCAGATCCCTGACGAGGAAGACGAGAAGAATCTGGACGAAGTGCTGCGGGCCGAACTGCCCGGCGTCCTCGCGTGGGCGGTGTCTGGCGCGATCCAGTGGTACCGGACCGGGTTGCCGTTCCCGAAGGCCGTGAAGGACGCGACGGAGAATTATCGCGAGGAATCCGACGTCATGGCTGAGTTCATCGACGAACGCTGCACCCGCGACCCGGCAGCGCAAGTGCTGGCCGGAAACCTGTACACGGCCTACAAACACTGGTGCGAGCATCGCGGTGATACGCCGGTGTCAAACAACGTGTTCGGCCGGAAACTGACGGACCGCGGCATCGGCGGCGAAAAGCGTGGCGGCCAGAAGTACCGGACTGGATTGAAGCTGAAGCCCTACGCGTCGGGCACCAGCAGCGAGCATTTCACATGAATTGTCTTGCCGGCCTGTCTTTGTCCTGCGGATTGTCCTGCGCCGCAAAAGCTTATGCAACAACACGAAAGCAAGTGCGCAGCCAATCAACAGGACAATCAGGACAATTATTCACAAAGTATCGGTACATGAGCGGTTCGCTGGTTCGTGTAATGCGGAGGGCTCTAAATCATGTCCTGATTGTCCTATCGTCCTGCCCAGCAGCTGCCACGCTGCAGCTCGAGGAGGCATTCGAATGAGCGTCCAGCTTGTCGGCACGCTCGAGTGTGCCCGTCGTGTGCTCGCGCACCTGGTCCTGCATCGCGCCACGGTGCGCGTGGCGGCCCTCGTGCCCGACGGGTCACCGAGAATCGCCATCCAACCCCCGGACGTCCTGACGCACGAGCTGCGCATCTACCTGCGCCAGCCACAGGTCCGCCGGGAGATCGCGCGCCACATGGAATGCGGGGCGACGCGGTTCCAGCAGGCATCCACCGACGTGCACTCCATCGCCGGGACCGCCGCCGGCTTTGCGCACCTGCAGCTGTGTCTTCTCACGATCGACGAGCGCGAGCGGTTCGAAGAACGCGCCGGAGTCCGTGAGGTCGACGGAGGCCTTCTCCGTCCGCAGGCCGAGCTTCTCGCCCTGTTCGATGTCCTCGATTGCGCTTCCGTGATCGAAACGGTCGCCGTCCTCTCGACCGCTGCCTAACCACCCAGTTCGCACGAATCTGCCGCAAAAACTGCTGCACCCCGCTGGCATTCCGCCCGCGACTCTTACCCCAGCTGGAGCCTCTAATGACCAAGACCACGACCGACGGCGTTGCAACTGCCACCCGCGCCCTCAGCAAGGCCCGCCAGGCGTTGACCGATGCGCAGGCACAGGCCGAACGAGCCGACGCACGTGTCCGCCTCGCGCAGGATGAAGTCTCACATGCCGAGAATCGCGCCGGTCGCGCGGAAGATCTTGTGATTGCCGGCGATGCCGAGGACAGCAAGATCGAGACGACGGCCCTCGCCAACGCCCGGGCATCGCTGGATGCCGCGGCGCAGGGGCAGTCGCGTGCGCGCTTTGCCGTCGAGGATGCGCACGCGAGCGTCCTCCGCGCCGAACGTGACACCCAGATCGCGGCCGCTGCCGACGCGATCGCGCGTTCCAGCGATGGCGTGCCAGATCTCGAAGCGGCAATCGTGGCGCTTGGCGTCGCGTACAAGGCGGTCGATCGCGCGCAACACACAGCGCGGCACCATCTGATCGCCCTGCACCCCGGATCCGCGGCCGCGCTCCCGACGCTGGACATGGTCACGCTCGTGAGCGTCGCGTTGATGCGCGAAGGCGTCCACGTCCACACGTATGGCGGGCCAGCGATCGTGAACCCGTCGTTCGACCTCGGCGCCCCACTGCGTGCGAGCAGCGCCGAACTCGCCCGGATTCTCGGTGAGATGCGCGGCCACGAGAAGGCGGCCTGATGCCTCATGTCCCAGTTGTCCCCACCATCTCGACGGGTCTTCGGCCACTGAGCGCTCCGCAACGCGACAGCGTAAACCCGAATCCCTTCGGGCAGTTAGGCGGGGCACTGCAGCAGGCCGGTGGCGATCTCGCAGCACTCGTCGTCCAGGAACGGCGGAAGGCGGATGAGACACGGGTTACGGCGGTTGAATCACGCCTGTCGTCGTTCATTACGGAGGCGCTAAGCGATCCCGAACGCGGCGCGTTTGCCAAGCAGGGGAAGAACGCCATCGGTGTGAGTGACGCCATCCTGTCCGTGTTCGATCGCGAGGCCGGCGCGTCAACGAAAGACTTGACCGCGTATCAACGGCAGTTGGTGCAGCCGCGCTTGGCGGCGCTTCGCGATTCCCTGAACGGTTCGCTGCAGCGTCACGAGTTGCGCGAACGTGCGGTCTATGACTTGGATGTCGCAAAGACCGCGATTACCTCAGCCATCACGCGTGGCATGGTGGATCCGAACAACGTCCAGGCCCTCGGGAAGGCAGAGGCGGATGTGATGGTCGGCGTGGAGCGGCTGGGCACACTGCAGGGGCATGCGCCGGAAGTTGTCGCCGCCAATCGAGACAAGGCCGTGTCCTCGCTCTACGCCGGCGCGGTGCAGCGCCTCCTCGCATCGGATCAGGTCACGGCCGCCGACCAGCTGTTCCGCGCGAAGAGGGGCGCAATTGCGCCGGACGACGCGGTGCAGCTTGAGCAGGCGCTGGGCCAGCAGACGGATCTGATGAGGGCACAAACGGTTGCAGATACCGCGGTCGCGCAGCACGGCGTGAATGGTCGGGCCGCGCGCGACTTCATCCGGGCGAACACGTCGGGCAAGGTGCGCGAGCATGCGCTGGGCATCTATGGGCGGGAAGAGGCAGAGCGCGAGCAGGAGATTGACCGCGCGCGCGCGCACCGCGGCGAGACCATCGTACAGCAGGCAATCGCCGTCGGATGGGATGGTCTCTCGAAGAGTGACCAGGCGTTCGCCATCTCGCGTGGGTTGGCGGACAACCTGATTCATGCCGCGTCCGGCCGTCCGCCGGCGACTGACCCCCGTTACGCCGGCCAGGCGTTCTCGATGCGGGAAGACGACCTTCAGCGCATCCCACGTGATCAGGCGCTCGCATACATCCAGCGTATGAGCGTGCCCGATGGCGAGCGGTGGCTCGGGATGTGGCGCGGTGCGCAACCGAATGCCACCACAGCGCAGCGCGTGAAGAGTGGTGCGGTGATTGGCTTCGACGATCTCACGAAGGTGACCGCCCGGGAGCTCGGCATCACGAAGGCAAGTGACCCCGCCGAGAAGATCATGGCCAATGCCACGTACGTGCGGTTCGCGCGTGAAGCGGACACGCGCCGGGCCGCCGTGGCGCAGCACTTGGGGCGCGACCTGACGCCGGATGAATACGACACGCTCGTGATGCAGCCGCTCAAAATGCGCGTGCTGACGCGCGATGACTGGGGCACGAGCAACACGATCGCGCTCCCGGCTGATGTCGCACCGGACGACCGAAGTGATTTTCGTGTGCCGCTCGCGCGCATCGCTCCGGGGCTCGCGACCGCGTTCCGCGAACAGACGATCCCAGCACTGGCGGCGGTTGCTGGCATTGCCGCACCGCGCATCACGGACGCGATGGTCGAGCGGTACGCCGCACTGCGCGCGCGCGGGCTAATTCCTGACACACTCACCGCAGCGAGCGCACGCGCGCTCCTTGAGCAGGTGGTTCGATGACCGGCCCTCGGATTGACCCAAACCCGCTTCGTCGTCCGCTCCTGTCTGTCGATGACGAAGTGTCAGCCGAGCTGCAGCGTGTCGCCGGATGGCATGCCGCGCAGCAGCAGCGCGCAACCACGTCACTCGAACTCGCGAAGCAGACGCCAGCGCCGACCGCGCGCGCCAACGCAAATGTGGCCCGCGCCTACGGGATCGATCCGGCATCGGCGCCGGCGCGGCTCATGGCACCCGACAGCCACGCCGAGTTGATCCGCCAGGACAGCGCGCTCGCAGTGTGGCTTTCAAATCCCATCAAGGCGGCGCAGGTACAGGATGATCTGCCCTCGATGGCCGCCGCGTCGTGGTTGCTGAAGCAGTCGCCGATGACGATCCGCGCGCCAAGCATGTTGCAGCGATCGGTGACGGCGTTCGGTGCCTCGTGGAAGATGAACACTGACGTGGTGGATGCGCGCTTCGAGCAGATGGTGTCGGGTGCCACCTCAGAACAGAACGCGTTGCTCAATGCACAGTCGGATGCCTTGGCTCGGCAGCAGATGGATCCGACCGCCACGGCGGCCGCAGTGGATGCAGCGACCGCCGGGTTGCCGTCGCTGGCTCGATTCGGTGCGAATGTGGTCCGCAATGCGACCGTCACCGCCCCGTCGATGATTCGCGGTATTCTGGACGCAGGCACCGGGGCTGCGATTGGCGGCACACTCGGTGCGGCGGCGGGCTTGGCGGGTGGCCCGTTTGCAGAAGTGACCGTGCCAGCCGGTGCGGCAGCTGGCGCACAGGCGGGCGCGCTGGCGGGCGGGTTCCTCTCGTCCATGCGGGCGGAAGGGGCGATGACGCTGGATGGGCTGATGCGCTCCACCACGGTGGCCGGCAATGCGATCAGCGAACGCTCGGCGCGTGCGCAGGCGTGGGGCGTCGGCCTCGTGAACGGGTTGCTCGAGACGGTCGGCAACGTGTTCCTCGTGAATGCACTGCCGGGCGTGCGCAGCCTGCTGCCGCAGTCGCTGATTCCCTCGATGCTCCGCACCACCGCAGCGCAGGCCGTGGAGCGTGCGGTGACACAACGCACCGCACGCGGTGCCGTCATCGGCTTTGCGAAGAGCATGGGGGCGTCCATCGCAGAAGAGGCCAGCACGGAAGCGCTGCAGTCGATCGCGCCTGGCTTGTCGAACATCGCCCTCAACGTGGCGAACCCTGACGGATCGGCGTACAGCGTTGCTGACATCGGCGCGGATATGCTGGACTCCGCCACGCAGGCCGCCCAGGCGATGCTCGTCCTCGGGTTCCCACCGGCTTTCGCGAACTACGCCGGCCAGCATGTGCGCGCCGCACGCGCCACGGCAACGGCTGAGTATTTCAGCGCACTGTCCGAGACGATGCGGCGCTCGAAAGCGTTGACCGAGGCGCCCGACACGGTGGGGGAATTGCTGCGCGCGGCGGCGCCGGATGCACCAACCGTCTACGTCCCTGCGGAAGCATGGGCGACGTTCTTCCAGTCGTCTGGTGTCGCACCGGAACAGGCGGCACAAACGATTCTCGGGGATGCCGGCCAATACCTCACGGCGCAGCAGTTGGGCGGCTACGTCGCGATCCCGATGGATGTGTACGCGACCAAGCTGGCCGCGTCACCGTTCCACGATGCGGTCTCGCAAGACCTGAAGACAAACCTCAATGACTGGAGCGCACGCGAAGCGGCGGCGAAGGCTGCCGAGTTGCAGGATCCGGCGGTAGTGTCTCGGCTCCTCGAGGAGATGCAGGCGGCACTGCCACAGCCGGCCGAGGGTGAAGAGGCGGTGCGGCAGAACGTGTCGGCACAACTGCAGGCCGCGGGTGTCCAGGCGGATCAGGCTGCCCCCTTGGCGCAGCTGCACGCCTTGGTGTACCGGTCACTCGCCGATCGCTCCGCGCAGTCGGTGGCGGACGTCGCCTCGCAGCGTGTGGTGCAGATCGTTGGCGGCCGACAGGCAGCGGCGATGCTCCGCGGTGATGTGTACGCCTCCGCGCGCACGCCGGCCGGGGCACTCCGCTCGAATGCCTCGCTGGCTCGCACGGAGACACCGGCGCTCGTGCGTGAGCTGCTGGCCGCGTACAGCGCGAACGGCGCCGAGAACATCGTGGGCCGTGCGGTGGATTCCGAGCAGCAGTTGTCGGCCGGTGGCTCGTCGTATGTCGGCACCGAAGGCTCGATGCGGGCGGAAGGGCGAGTCGCGGCCCGGAAGAAAGGGATTGCCCGACTCGAAGCGGCCCTCGTAGCGCGTGGGATGACACCAGCGCAGATCAGTGAGGCCATGGCGGCCGAATCCGACCGGGTGCGCACCGATGCGGCCGTGCAAGCGGAGATCGATCGACTCGCCAGCCAGGACATCTATCAGGGTGACGCGCTCGCCGGCCTCGAGGCGGACGCATTGCCGGACGTTGCGGACGATGGGACCTCGCTGAATGCCGCTGGCGAGCTGGTTGATGCGGCCGGGAACGTGCTCTTTCAGATGGGCATGGCCGTGGATGGCGAGCACGCCACGTTCCATCAGGACGACGCGAACCCGAACGGCTACATCCGGTTTTCGCCCGATGGCTACCAAGTCACAATCGGGCTCCTGAATCTCAAGAACCCGTCGACGTTCATCCACGAGTCGGCGCACCTGTTCGTCGATATGCTGCTGACGACGGCGGCGAAGGACACCGCCAGCGAGGCACTCAAGGCCGACGCGCAGACCATCCGCGAGTGGCTGGGATTGCAGCCCGGTGAGACGCTTGGGCCAGACCAGCGCGACAAGCACGAGCAGTTCGCCCGCGCCTTCGAATCGTATTGGGCGACGGCCACAGCGCCCCGGGCAGACTTGGCGGCCCTGTTCGGTCGCTTCCGTGCGTGGATCGTGAGCGTGTATCACAGCGCGACGGGCCTCAATATCCCGATCAGTGAGGAAGTCCGCGGCGTGTTCGATCGCTTGGTGGCCGGCGAAAGTGCGATTGCGGCGGCCGATGTTCGCGCAGGTCAGTTGACGGATGCTGCGCAGGTGGGCGGCAGTGCGGACGACTTCGCGGCCTATCAGCAGCGGGCGTCCGTCGCATATGAAGCCTTCGCCGCGAAGCTGCAGGCGCAGCTGCGGAACGAAACGCTGCGGGCGTCGCGTGCCGAATGGCGGATGGAGTTCGATCGACGGTCCGACGCGCTGCGGGCGGAGCTGCTCGGCCAGCCGGTCTATCAAGCACAGGCTGCGCTGCGCGATGGCGAGAAGCTGTCGCGCGCCTGGGTCGAGGCGCAATTCGGCGCCGAGGCGCGCAAAACGTTGACGCAACGGAAGCTGACGACCACCGACACCGGCATCGACCCCACGCTCTTCGCCATCGAGTACGGCTTTGCCACGGAGGACGAGCTGATCGCCGCGCTCCTGACGGCGCCGCCGATCGACGCCCTCGTGCGGGAGCAGGTGGGTGCGAGCATGGCCCGCGACTACGGGGATCTCCTGCACGATGGCAACGCGCTGGCGCAGGCCGCTCGCTCTGTCGCGCACGATGCCGCAGACGACGGGTTGGCGCGGGTGTTGGTGGAAGAACTCACCGCGCTCGGCCATGTGCGTGGCCTGGATGTGCCGAGCCGAGCGGACGGCGTCACCTTCGCCAGTCTCAAGCGACTCGCCCGCGACACGATCGCCAAGCAGACGGCCGCCACGATTCGCCCACATGGCTACTTCGTCGCCGAGCGACAGGCCGCCCGCGAAGTCGAAGCCGCACTCGTCGCCGGGAACCAGCAGGGCGCCTACCTGGCGAAGCGCCGGCAACTCCTGAATCATCTCTTCTATGCGGAAGCGATCGCCGCACAGAACGAAATGCGGGACGCGCGCCGCGAGTTGCTCCGGTATACGCAGCCGGCGGTCCGTGCGAAGATCGGCAAGATTGGGCAGCCGTGGCTCGAGCAGATCGATGGCCTCCTCGAACGCGTCGACCTGAAGCAGCGCACGCGCACCGAATGGGAGGCCCGCGCCGATCTGGCCCGCTGGATCACGGAGAAGACCGCCGAGGGTGATCCGATCGTCGCCGCGTTGGGGCTCGGCACCGAGACGCCGGCGATCCCGTTCCAGTCCCTGACGGTGCAACAGACGCGGGATCTTCGCGACGCGGTGCTGATGCTCGGCACCGGTGCGGCGCGCGAAGGCAAGGCGCTCGCGCTGACGAAGCAGCACACGCAGGACGAACTGCGCACGAAGCTGATGGACGAACTCGATCGCACCGGCCAGGTCGCGCCCGATCGTGGGGATGCCATGTCGTCGCGTGCACGATTCGCGACGGCCGCCCGCGAACGCTTCGCCACGCTCCGCACCCTGCCCTCTATCGTCCGGCAGATTGGCGGCGGCAATGAGACCGGCGACTGGTGGCAGTATGTGCTGCGCCCGCTCAATGAAGCGGGGACCGAGGAAGCCCGACAGAACCGGGAAGCGGCTGTTGCGTTGGCGCGTGTGAACGCATTGCTCACGCCGGCGGACCGCAAGGCGCTCGCCACCACGGCACCCGTGCGCCTCTCGACTGGCGTGGTCGTGCATCTCACGCTCCGGCAGCGCTTGGCCGTCGTGCTCAACACGGGCACCGAAGGGAATCAGCAGCGCTTGCGGGATGGCAATCAGATTGGCGACGGCGAGCAACAGCGCCTCCGCGAGTCCCTCACGGACAGCCAACTGCGCTGGGTGCAAGGCGTCTGGGACTATCTCGATTCGTTCTGGCCCGCGACCGAGGCCCTCGCCAAGCGCATCGATGGGATCGCGCCGGAGAAAGTGGAGGCCATTCCGTTCGTCGTGCGCGGGACGCAGTATCGCGGCGGGTACTACCGGCTCAAGTACGATCCGACGCAGAGCGCGCAGATTCAATCGATCGATCTGGAATCGCAGCAGCGGGATTTTGCGCGCGGCGTCGCGCATCGCGGCAGCACACGGAACGGCAGTCGGATTGAGCGGGTGCAGTCGGCCAGCTACGCGGTGCGCCTCGACCTGTTGGTGATCGGGGAGCATGTGCGGGAGGTGATCCACGACCTGACGCATCAGGAGATCATTCGCGACCTGAACGCAGTGCTCTTCCGCGCGCCGGACGTGGGTGATCGCGCGATTGCCACGGTCGGACCGGAACTGTGGGAGCAGATCAAAAGCGCGCTGACGGACGTCACGGTCAACGGTCGTCCTGCCGGCCCCACGGATGCGATCGCGGAGACGCTGAACCGAAAAGTCTCGCTGGTGCGCATGGGCTTCAACGTGATGACGGCGCTCATGCAGCCCACTGGCTTCCTCTCGACGTCGGCGCGCATTGGCTACGGCTGGACGGCGCGCGGTCTCCTGGCATCGACCGGCAGCCTGCTGCGCCTGAATCAGTCGAATGCCATGGTCCTCGAGAAGTCGGCGTTCATGCGGGAACGGCAAGCGACGGTGTCGCGCGACGCGATGACGGCGTTGCGTGCGACCTTCGAGATCGAGCCGAAGCAAGCCTTCGACCGCGGCTTGGCCGAGTACGCGTATCGTGGCATCGCGCTGATGCAAACCGTGGTCGACCTGCCGTCATGGATTGGCGCGTATCAGAAGGCCATTAGCGCCGGCACGCCAGAAGCCGAGGCCGTGCTGGTGGCCGATCAAGCCGTGATCGATAGCCAGGGCAACGGCATGCTCAAGGATCAGGCGCAGGTCATGCGTCTCCGAGGCTGGGCGCGACTCTGGACCGCGATGTACTCGTACATGAACACGCAATACAACCTGATCGCCTCGTCTGGTCGCCTGGCGCTGCGCGACGGCACACGGGGTGAACAAGTCGCCGCCATCACGAACGTGGTGCTGCTCACCGTCGTGCTGCCGTCAGTGCTCACCAAGCTGCTGCGGGATGCCCTGCGTGGTGATGAGCCACCGGACAACGTCGCGACCTCGTATCTCGCCGAGATTGCCGCGTATGCCCTCAGCCTCGTGCCGCTGGGGCGCGAAGTGAGCGGGATGATGCAGGGGTATGGCGACTACGATGGCCCGGCCGGTGCCGGCGTGTTCGCCTCGATCGGGAAGTTGAAAGCGCAGACCGACCGTATCGCGCGCGGCGGTGATGTCACGCCGGCAACACTCCGTGCGGCAAACGAAACCGCGGGCCTGCTGTTCGGCTATCCCGCCACCCAGCTCGATCGCACCGTGCGGGGCATCACGGCACTGATCGACGGCACGACCTCGAATCCCTTGGCGCCACTGATTGGCCCACCACGTCACCGCTAACGCTGAGAGACATGACCACACCACACCTCGAGATCACAGACAAACTCGCGTGGGCCGAACGCAAGCTCGCGGTCCACGAAGAGAACACGGCACAGAAGCGCCGCGCACTCCGCGCGTGGTGGAACGCTCTCCACCGCTGCGCGGCGCCGGTCGCCACGCGCGACCTCTTCCTCGGGCGCGTCATGTGGACGATGAAGCTGCGGCAACAGATCGAGTTTGCGGAGCAGTACGCCGAAGACAGACGCGCAGAGATCGCCCAGCTGCGCGCCGACCTTTCCCTTGAGAATGAGGCCTGACATGCTCGACACCAGCACGATCACCGCTGGCACGAACGCGCCGAAGAAATTGCGCGGGAAGCCGTTCGCGAAGGGACCGGACCCGCGGCGCGGCGTTTCACCTGGTCGCCCGACCGACGACTTCGTGGCGCACATGCGATCACTTGCCAGCAGCGAGGAGACGCTCCGAGAGCTGTGCCTGATCCTCAAGGACCACAATCATCCGCACTTCGTCAAAGCGCTCACGTTCTGCGCGGATCGCGGGTACGGCAAACCGACGCAACCCATCGATCTCACATCGAATGGAGAGACGCTGACGGAGATTTTGCTGAAGGGCCGCGAACGTGTGGCTCGGATGCGGCGAGAGAACGAGGGCGATCGAGAATGACGCCAGCACGCAGCACCCGGGCGATGGTGGCTGACCTCCCGATCTCGGCCCCGGCGAAAATGCTGGCCAAGACCACGGACGCGCGCGTGAAGCGCGTCCTCGAGCGGGTCGCGCTGGGAGAACTGGTGCGCCGTGCCTGCAAGGCCGAGGCGGTCAACCCACGGGCTGTGTACGAGTGGCGGGATCAATCCCCTGAGAACGCGAAACGCTACGCGCGCGTGCGAGAGATGCAGGTCGACGCCATCGCCGAAGACGCGTTGGCGATCGCTGACGACGCGAGCGGCGACCGATTCACGGACGCCCAGGGTGTCGAGCGTCCGAATCACGAATTTGCCGCCCGTTCTCGGTTGCGATTCGATGCCAGACGGTGGTACGTGGCGGCGCTCGCCCCACGCAAGTACGGCAATCACTCAAGCCTCGATGTCACCAGCGCCGGTCAGCCCATCACCGTGGTCTCCGGCGTGCCCGATGCTGTGGTCTCCGGCGTGCCCGATGCTGTTCTCTCCCTCATCCACCCGGAGCCCATCACATGACGATCCCTGCAGACTTCACCATCGAACAGCGCTCTTATGCACACTCACCGCGCACACTCACGGCCGGCACGAGCATCGTCCTCGATCTGCGCGGGGTGGGCGCCATCACCATCATCACCAGCGCCGGCGCGACGGCCACGATCTCGCGAGTGAACTCCGCGGCCGCAGTGGCGGACTCCACGGACACCGCGGCGAATCAGAGTTTCTCAGCCAATACGCGCACAAAGGTCGGGGTCGATTGGCCCTACTTCCGCGTGACGGCTGCGGGTGGGTCGGTGCGGGTGGGATTGGCGTAACCCGGCAGGAACCCTCCCGGAAGCAACCTCGGCAATGCCGCTTGCTCTAAGTCATTGCTCTGCAGAAGTTTAGCAAATGCCCTCGGGCGGACTCGAACCGCCGGCCAACAGTTTAGGAAACTGCTGCTCTATCCACCTGAGCTACGAGGGCCTTCCTGAAAATAGTCGCTCCGCTCCCGAACCGTCAGCCGGGCCGCAACGCCGCAGCGCCACGGCCGCCCGTCGTCAGTAGGTCAGGATCGACTCGACACGAACGCCCGGGAACAACTTCCGCGCACCGATGGCCTCGATCTCGATCAGGAAATTGTACCCGACCACTGAGGCGCCGGCATTGTGCACCAGTCGCGCCGCCGCCATGGCGGTGCCGCCTGTGGCCAGTACGTCATCGATGATCAGCACGCGCGCGCCCTCAGGAAGTGCGTCCTCATGCATCTCGAGCGCATCGGTACCGTACTCCAGCGCATACGCCTCGCGCAGTACCGTCCACGGCAACTTGCCGGGCTTGCGAATCGGCACGAAACCGGCGCCAAGCCCCAATGCCACCGGGGCGCCGAAGATGAAGCCGCGGCTCTCGATGCCGATCACATGCGTCACCTGTGCATCGCGCCACGGTGAAATCATGCCGACGATCGCCAGCGCAAACTCTGGCGAGTTGCCCAGCAGCGGCGTGATGTCACGAAAATTGATGCCCGGCTTCGGGAAGTTCGGGACTTCCCGAATGAGGCGACGCAGTTGCGCCTGTGCCTCGACTGAAACAGCCATCAGCGCAGAATGATGAAAGGATACGGCGTGTCCGCGCGAGAGTCCGGCGCCGGAGTCTCGACCTGCGAAATCTGTGTCACGGCAGCCCCCTCAGGGCCGCGCTGGATCGCCTGCTCCAGTGCCGCCAGGAATTGCGCGATGCCCGATGCGCGCAATTCGACGGTGCCATCAGGGAGGTTGCGCACCCAGCCAGCGAGACCGAGGCGTCGCGCCTCGGTGCGCACGAACCACCGGAAGCCAACGCCTTGCACGCGCCCATGCACGATCACATGCAGGATCGTGCCAGTGGGCGTGATGCGGCCGAGGGTCTCGGTCACGTGGGCGCTCCGTCAACCCAGCCGTGCGTGCCGACCAGCGGCACAAATCGCGCATCCGTAATCACGCGCGTCTTGATCCCTGAAAGATCGCGCGTGACGAGCACGACTTCCTGTTTCGTCCGGTCGCCGACTGGACACAGCAACCGGCCGCCGACGGCCAACTGATCGATCAAGGGCTGCGGAACCGTCGGCGACCCGGCACCAACGAGGATCGCATCGTACGGACCATACTCCCGCCACCCGATGGTGCCGTCGCCCACCAGAAAGGAGACGTTGTTCACGCCATGTGTGCGCAGCACATCCTTGGCACGATCCATCAACGCCGCCACTCGCTCGATCGTGAAGACCTGCGCCGCGAGTCGTGCCAGCAGTGCTGTCTGGAAGCCCGAGCCAGTCCCGATCTCGAGCACGCGCTCCTTCCCCGTCAGCTTCAGCACGTCGAGATACAACGCGTGAATGCTCGGCTGCGAAATCGTCTGGCCCGACCCGATCGGCAATGCCGCGTCTTCGTAAGCGCGGTGACGCACACCAGTGGGCACGAACAAGTGCCGCGGCACTTCGTCAAAGGCACGAAGCACCGCGAGATCACGAATACCGTTTTCCTGCAGCGTCTCGATGAGTCGACGCCGTGGGCCGCGGAGTTCGTGCGAGAGCATCAGGGCGCTCGCCACCAGGTGTGCGACGCGTCGAGCATGGCGTGGTGTGTCAGGTCGAGATGGAGGGGCGTGACGCTAATGTAACCGTCCTGAACGGCTCGGAAGTCCGAATCGGCGTCTCCCTCCCACGAAATCGAGCCACCGCCGATCCAGTAGATCGGCCGCCCCCACGGATCCTGCATCTTCGCCAGCGCATTCGAGTAGGCGCGGCGACCGAGTCGCGTCAGTCGCACACCGACCACTTCGTCACCACGACGCGGGGGCAGGTTGATGTTCAAGAGGGTGCCGCGGGGCATCTCGAGAGACATCAGGTGCCCGAGCAAGTCGGTCAGCGGCGCCACCAGTTCATCGAGCTTGGTCATGTCGGACCGCAAATCGCCGCCGGCGAAGCTGAGAGCGATAGCGGGAACGCCCAGTGACAATCCTTCCATGGCAGCAGCGACGGTGCCGGAGTACAGCACGTCCTCGCCCATGTTGTGACCATGATTGATGCCGCTGAGGACGAAGTCCGGGCGCTCCGGCATCAGCGCCTCGATCGCCAGCATGGCACAATCAGTGGGTGTGCCGTCAACCTGCCAGCGCCGGTCACCGCGACGCACGGGGCGCAGCGGATGGTGCAATGTCAGCGAGTGGCTGGTGGCGCTTTGTTCACGGTCGGGGGCAACAACCGTCACCTCCCCAAGCGGTTCGGCGGCGCGGACCAGGCAGTCGAGACCATGGGCGAGGATGCCGTCGTCGTTGGTGCAGAGGAGTCGCATGCGGGCGTCGTGCGGGATGGGCGGTGGGACCAGATGGTCGCGATCACCCTCGCCGCGTCGCGCAACGGGCGGAAGTGGCTCGGTGGACCATACCGGGTCGGAATTTCGATCTGGTCGATGATAGCGCCTGTGCGCGCTGCGCGGATGACGAAAGCCGTTTCTGCCTCATACCGCTCACCCACATGCGGTACGCGTTCGAGCAGCGAACGCCGGATCCCCCGGAAGCCACACTGCGCATCGCGGATCGGTCGACCGGCGCACCACGCAATGGCACGCGTCGAGATCGCGTTGGCCACCCGACGCTGCAGCGGCATCGACGTCCCGCGTCGGCGTCGCGCTCCGATGACGAGATCGGCACGCTCCAGCGCACGCAGCAGTGCCGGCAGGCTGGCGGGATCGTGCTGACCGTCGGCATCCACGGTGACGACGGCATCGAATCGCACACCGGTCGGCGAATCAGCGCGGAACACCTGGGCGAACGCCGTCTGCAGCGCCGCCCCCTTGCCGCGATTGATCTCGTGCCGAAGGACATCGTCGGCACCACTGGCGGTCGCCGCAGCGAAGGTGCCATCTCGCGAGCCATCATCCACCACGACGATGGAGAGGCCTGGGCAGGCCGCGCGCACTCCCTGCACGACGGCGGCAATGGTATCCGCTGCCTGATAGGCCGGGATGACGCACACCGCGCGGAGCATCAGCTCGCCGTCGTGACCGGTGCCGTCAGCTCACGCAGAATTTCGCGGAGCTCACTCTCGATGCCCTGCCAGGTGGCCACTTCCAGCGCCTGTCGCGCAGTGGGCCGCAGCTCGCCGGCCTTGCGGAGGTCATCGAGGCGCCGCTTGGCCCCTTCGATGGTGTATTTCTCGGTGTACAGCAGATGTTTCACGAGCTGGATCAGCTCGACTTCGCGGCGTTGATAGACGCGGTTGCCGGAACGGTTCTTGGCCGGGCTGAGGAACCGGAACTGTCCCTCCCAGTAGCGCAACACATGTGGCTTGAGCTCGGTCAGCGAGCAGACCTCGCCGATGGAGAAGAACTCTTGCACTGGTTCTCGCGACGAGACTGCCATCAATCGCTCTCCGCGCGCAGTGCGCGCGCCATCAGTTCGGCAATGGCATCTCTCGGCGGCATCGCCTCGAACAGGATGCGGTGCATTGTCCGGACAATCGGCATTTCCACATCGCGTGACAACGCCAGGGCATGGGCACTCTGCGTCGTGACGACACCTTCGGCAATGGTCTCGCGCGCATGCAGGACTTCCGCGATTGGTCGGCCCTGCCCGATCTCCACGCCGACGGTGCGATTGCGGCTCAGCGATCCCGTGCAGGTCAGCACGAGGTCACCGATGCCAGCCAGCCCGGCGAAGGTCAACGGTTCGGCGCCGAGTGCGACGCCGAGACGCGTCATCTCGGCGAGACCGCGCGTGATCAATGCCGCGCGTGGATTGAAGCCAAGGCCGAGTCCGTCGAGGACGCCGGTCGCGACCGCCATCACGTTCTTCAGCGCGCCGCCGAGCTCCACACCCACTACGTCGCGCTGCGTGTAGACGCGGAACTCCGGCGACGAAAAGAGCTGCTGCGTGCGAAGCGCGGCCGCTTCCTCGCGACTGGCCGCGACGACGGCCGTTGGCTGCCGCTGCGCAACTTCTGCCGCGAAACTCGGACCGCTCAGCGCAACCACCGGTCGACCGGGCAACTCCTCGGCGACGATGTCGGTCATCAACGCAAAAGTCTCGCGCTCGATGCCTTTCGTGGCCACGATCAGGATCGCGTCCTCGCGCACCGCGTGCGCCGCGCTGCGGATGACCGCTCGCAAGACGTGCGACGGCGCGACGAAGGTGATCGTACTGGCCGTCGACACGGCCGCCACCAGATCGTCGGTCGCGATCACATCGGGTGACAACGTGACGCCCTTCAGGAATCGCGAGTTCGTGTGGTGGTCATTGATGTCCGCCACCACATCCGTCTCGCGCGCCCAGAGTGCCGTACGGTGGCCATTGCGGGCCACCAGATCTGCCAGCGCCGTTCCCCACGCGCCTGCGCCAACCACGGCCGAAGTCGTCATGCCACAGGTCCTTGTTGCGACCCCTGGGTCGCAGCCTTGCCACGCTTCCCGAACCGATGCTCGGTACCGGCGCGCAGACGTTCGATGTTTGCCCGATGCGTCCAGAACACGAACGCAGCCACCAGCGAGACGGTCGCGAGCAATGGCGTACCACCAGTGCCGCGCACGGCCACCGCGCACACGAGTACAACAGCCGAGATGAGCGAACCGAGCGAGACATACCCCGACGCTGCTACGACCGCGGCAAAGCTCAGCATCGAGAACAGCATGGCCATTGGCGCCAGCGCCAGGAACACCCCCGACGCAGTGGCCACGCCCTTGCCACCGCCCTTCCCGAGCAGGAAGATCGGCTTCACATGCCCGGCGATGGCCGCGACACCGAACGCGATTCGCCATCCGATCTCAGTCGTGCCGACCACGCTGGGGAGCAGGGCCACAGGAAGAAATCCCTTCAGGCAGTCTGCGATGTACACGGTCAGCCCGATCTTCCAGCCCAGCGTGCGAAACACATTCGTCGCACCGAGGTTGCCACTGCCAACCGTGCGCAAGTCCACGCCCTTCGCCTTGCCCGCCAGGAATGCTGACGGGATGGAGCCGACGAGGTACGCGATGACGATGCCCACCGCGGGGTGCATCAGTCGCCCTTCCGCTTCATCACGATGCGGAGCGGATTACCGGTGAAGCCGTACGCGGCGCGGAAGCCATTGTGGAGGTAGCGCACGTAGTGCTCCTGCACCAATTCCGGATGGTTTCCCCATACACCAATCGACGGCGGCGCGGTCTCGATCTGCGTCGCGTACTTGAGCTTGATCTCGCGCCCTGCGGCCTGCGGCGGCTGGCGACGAGCCACCAGTTCCTCGAGCGTCTCGTTGATTTCGGACGTCGGGATGCGCTTCTGCCGTTCGGCTTCGACCTGGAAGATCAGGTCGAGAATCTTCGTCACGCGCTGGCCTGTGAGCGCCGAGGTGAAGACGAAAGGCACGAACTTGAGATACGGCACCTTTTCGCCCGCGTCACGCTGGAAGTGCGCGGCCGACTTGTCGCCCTTCTCTTCCTTCGCATCCCACTTGTTCACCACCACGATCAAGCCGCGGCCGGCGTCCTCGAAGGCGAGCGACGCAATCTTGAGGTCCTGATTTTCGAGACCGAGTGTGGCGTCGAGCACCAGCACGCAAATCTCCGCGCGCTCGATCGCGCGACGGGTGCGCAACGTGGAGTAGAACTCGATGCCATCGTCGATGCGCGTCGGTCGGCGCAGACCGGCCGTGTCGACGAAGATCAGGCGGCGCCCGTGATAACTCATCGGGCTGTCGATGGCGTCGCGCGTGGTGCCGGCGACGTCAGTGACCACCAAGCGCTCTTCGCCGAGCAGGCGATTGACGATCGATGACTTGCCCACATTCGGCCGACCGATCACCGCGACGCGCAGCGCATCGGGCTCCTCTTCCATGCCTTCCGGCATCTGGGCCACAACGTCGTCGAGCAGGTCGCCAATGCCAGCGCTGTTCTGTGCCGACACCGCGTGCGGATCACCAGCACCCAGTGAGTAGAACTCGTAGTGGGCTATGGTGCCGAATTCATCGCACTTGTTAGCGACGAGCAGCCACGGCTTGCCACTTTCGCGCATCAGGTCGGCAACCTTCACGTCGGAGGGCACAAGTCCCATCTTCGCATCGGTCACGAACAGGAGCAGATCCGCCTCGGCGATCGCTTCCTTCACCTGGCGCTTGATCTCGACGTCCATCGGATCGAGGGTGTCTTCCGGCAGCCCGCCGGTATCCACGAGCCAGAAATCGCGCCCGTTCCAGGTCGCACGACCAAAGTGCCGGTCACGTGTGGTGCCGGCGACTTCACTGACGATGGCGGCGTTCTTGTCGCCGATGATTCGGTTGTACAACGCCGACTTGCCCACGTTCGGACGGCCAACGAGGGCAACAATTGGGATACTCAAGCAGCACTCCGGAATGACGAACCGACGGCTGGTTCCGCCTCCAGGACGTCGATGAAATCGTATGATGGAAAGACCGGGAACGGGAACTCCTCGCGCAGTGCGACGAAGGAGGTGTCGTCGAGGAAGACGCCGTTCTCGTTGATGCTCTCGGCTGGAATCAGCGCGAGGTCGAAATCGGTTCGACCAGCCAGTGCGCGACGGAAATCGTCGCTCACCAGCAAACCGGCAGTGGTCGTGGTCGGACCGAACAGCGAGTTGTCGATGGGCAGCAACTCGAACTCCGCCCCGGTCGCCTTGGTGAGGCTCTCGAGGAGTGGGGGCATCAGCGGCGCCATGCTGACGCCGGTGACGACGGCGATGCGCTTGCCGTCGAGACGTGGCAAACGCGACAGCCCTTCCGCAATCCGCTGGCGGAGGGACGTCACCGCGCCAACCCCATTTTCGATCTGGGGGAAATCGCCGTAGTGCTCGGCATCCGGCAGCGGCGCTTCGGCGAGGAGGTACAGCTCATCGGAGCCGTACACCCAACGATCACCGCGCTCAGCGAGGGCGCGCTTCTCCCATCGTTCGACGATGTCGAGCAGTTCGCGCGCAGCCTCACGGTTCATGCTCTTGCCCGTGTAGAGATGCGAGAACTGCGTCAACCCGACCGGCACGAGGGCCACGGAGATCACGGCGTCCTGCAGGTTCCACAGATCCGTCAGCGATTCCTCGAGCACCGCGCCGTCGTTCAGGCCGGGCACGATCACCATCTGGCCGTGGAACTGGATTCCGCCCTCGGCCAGACGCGTCAGCTGCTCGACGATGTTCGGCACGCGCGGATTGTTGAGCAGCACCTTGCGGGCTTCCCACGGCGTCGCGTGCACCGAGACGTAGAGCGGCGACAGTCGGTACTCGATGATCCGGGCAATGTCGCGCTCCTTGACGTTCGAGAGCGTGGCGAAATTTCCGTACGCGAACGAGAGGCGGTAGTCATCGTCGCGGATGTACAAGGGCTTCCGAAGTCCCTTCGGCAAGCCTTCGATGAAGCAGAATTCGCACCGATTGGCGCAGCGGCGAATGGTCGGCGGTTCGAGTTCCAGCCCCATCGACGCCCCCTCGGGGCGTGTCACATGCCAGGTGTGCTCGCTGCCGTCTGGCTGGCGTACCTCGACGGTGAACGCTTCGTCGGCCGTCAGGAACTCCCAATCGAGAAAGTCTTCGATGGCGCGCCCGTTGACCGCCCGCAGCTCAGTGCCGCGCACGATTCCCAATGCTGCCCCAAGCTGCCCGTCCTCGACGGCCGCCACACGAACCATCCAACCCTCCCTCAAACAGCCTGCCAACCGTGTTTCACGCAAAGCGAAACCGCGCCCGCGGAGACCCGGGGCGCGGCTCAACAAAAGTACGAACTGGGAGGGCGGAAATCAAGCAGTGCCAGCGACTTCCGCCGTTCCAGCGATGTCGTTCCGACGCCCCGAACGAGCGCCGGAACGGGGCCCAGCTACTTCGCGACGCGGTATCGGAAGGCGACGATGTTCGCGCCTTTCCCATCCACCGAAATCGTGTCGAAGCCGCCGGCCTCGATCTTCTTTGTGGCGACGGTCTGGGTCGTCACGACAGCACCAGTGGCGTCGAGGAAGTCGACCACGATGTTGAACGAACCGGCCGGCTTGTCGGGCGGAACCTGAACCACCGCGCCGAACTTTGCCCCATCAGGCGTGCCATTGAAGCTGCGCACCTCGACGGTGGGATTCATGGCCTGGATGATCGTCGTGTAGTACACGAGCGAGTCGTTGAAGACCTTGATCCGGGCCTGCTGCGCCGGGTTCAGCATGATGGTCTGGCCCGCACGCGGACGCACACCCTTGTTGGCCGTCGTCTGCACGGCAAGCTTCCGCGACGCCTGAATGTTGCGCGCCAGTGAGTAGATGCCGGTGTTGTTCGGATCGATCTCGCGCAGCTTCACGAAGTACGGGCGAATCTCGTCGAAACGCTCGAGGTTGTTCAACGCGACGGCAGAGTTGTAGAGCCCGTCACGACTGTTCGGGTTCTTCTTCAGCGCGGCATCGAACAGGCGGAGACCCGACGAATAGAGCTTGTTCTTCGTCAGTTCGTTGCCGGCATCGGTCAGCTGAGCATCGGTCACAGCGCCAACATTCGACAACACCTCGTCGACGAACTTCACCGCGCCGGCGCTGTCGAGCTCGGCTCCAGACATGCGCATGATGCGCAGCTTGGTGGTGAGGTCATTGGGGTAGTACTCGAGATACTTCTTGTAGGTCGCGACCGCGGCGCGGTTGAGCGAGTCCTTCTTCGTGCCCGTCGCCGACAGTGCACCGTTCGTATAGAGCGCACCAAGGTTCATCAGCATGTTGTCGCGGACCTTGATGGCCGTCGTGTCGGACGAGCCAGAGGTCACTTCGATCGTCTTGCCGAACCACTCGATCATCATCGTCGTGTCTTCCTTCACGAGCGCGATGTTCGACATGATGTTGTACGCGTAGTACTGCTTCTGGTCGAAGAGCATGGAGCGGCGCGCGTAGATCTCGGCCGAGTCCAGCTGCTGCGAATTGGTGAAGGTGACAGCCTTGTTGATCAGCTGACCCCAGAGGCCATTCGTGTAGAGCTTCATCGAGTCCGCACACTCAGGCTTCGCCGAGCGAATGGCACCGAAGGCCGAGTCGAGCGCAGCCGGGATGTCCTGCATGCCCGTGGGATTGGCCGTGTAGCCAAGCTTGCCGCGATTCTCGGAATAGCCGGTGCCCGGCTGATCGAGCCACACGAGGAGCGCTTGCGCCAGCAGGAAGTTGCGACTCGGCTGCATGGGGGCCGGGAAGCCCGTCACGTCGTCGGTCAACGACTTCACGGTGCTCGACAGCGCCTTCGCCTTGTCTTCCGGCTTGGCCCCCGGCTTGAAGACGCCGTTGAACACCAGGCCTGCGGTCAGCAGCTTGGGGTGCGCCTGCACCGGGAGATCGCACTTTGGCGCCTGAGCACCGAGCGACGTTGCAAATACAACCAGCGCGGCCAGCGATCGTCGTGCGCTGCTGCGAGTGGTCCAAGAAGCCATTCGTCAAATCTCCAAAGGTCGTAAGGTCGAGCTCGGCATGCCGAGTCCGCTGAAGCACTTCACCACTGCTGAACGCGTCTCACGGAATCATGAAATATAGCCCGCGACGGCGTCGCCACGGTTCCTTCAGCTGCGCCAACGGTAACTCGCCCCGCTGCCCGTGTTGAACAGGACCACTTCGCTCGAGGGGCCGAGCGTACCCCGCTCAACGAGCACAGCAATGGCCGCGAGTGCGCAGCCCCCCTCCGGAGCCGCGTCGATGCCCGTGGACTGGGCGAGTCGTGCCGTCTCGCGACGGGTCACGGTGTCATCAATCGCAACGGCTGCGCCATCGCTCTCGCGCAGCGCCTTGAGCAGGAGTCGGTCCCCGAGTGGCGTTGGTACCCGCAAACCGCTCGCATAGGTCATCGGGTCCTGCCATGGGTCAGCTTTCGGCTCATTGGCCTCGAACGCCCTGACGATCGGCGCGCAGCCCGCCGCCTGTGCGATGATGACCTTCGGTCGCCGTTCTGCGGGATCGAGCCACCCTGCCCCCTGCATCTCGGCGATGGCTTTCCAGATCCCGATCGTGCCTTCGCCACCGCCGGTCGGGTAGACGAAGGCATCAGGCAGGCGCCAGCCCAGCTGCTCGGCCATCTCGTAGCCCATCGTCTTCATCCCTTCCACACGGTACGGCTCGCGGAGGGTGGCCACATTGAACCACCCATGTTCGTCGGCATACGCCCGTGCCTCGCGACCAGCGTCGCCGATGTGGCCGTCCACCAGAATCAGCGTAGCCCCGAAGGCCAGCACCGTATCCAGAATCGGCGGGGGCGTCGTGCGTGGCGCATAGATGCGTACCGGCATTCCCGCGGCGGCGGCGTAGGCAGCGAGCGCGGCGCCGGCGTTGCCTGCGGTCGGCACGGTGACCCCCTTCACGCCAAACGCCCTCGCCCGCGTGATGGCGAGCGCCATGCCTCGCGCCTTGAACGACGCCGTCGGATTTTGCCCTTCATCCTTGATCCAGAGCCGGCCGATCCCCAGTTCGGCTGCCAGTGCCGGCACATCGAACATCGGCGTCCACCCCTCACCGAGTGCGATCACCGGCTCCTCGGAGGTGACCGGGAGCACGCTCCGATATCGCCACAATCCACGTGCAGACGCATCGATCCCCTGCGCGCGATCGGCGGGCAACGCGATGGACGTCAGCCACGGCTGTCCGCATGAAGGGCAGAGTGACGCGAGCGCGTCACCAGGCGCGGTGGCATCACAACCGCTGCAGTACAAGCTCCAATGCGTATCGCTCGAGTTGGTGCTCATTCGGTGATCGTGTCTGAAGATGAAGGGTCGTTCTGATCGACGGCGATGTCACGCACTGCGTCGGCGTCGTCAGGCACGGGCATCGAGACTGGCATCGAGACTGGCAATGAGGCTGGTAGTTCAACGCCCAACCCCGTCAACACCTTGGCCGCCAGCCCCTTCGAAAATCCCGGCACCGCCGCAATGGCATCGAAGCCGGCGTCCTTGACGCCCTGCACACTTCCGAACGCCTTCAGCAACGCACGTCGACGATTGGGCCCGACCCCCGGGATCTCGAGCAGCTGCGATGTCACAGTACGCTTGGCGCGCCGTGCACGCTGAAAAGTGACGGCGAACCGGTGAGCCTCATCCCGCGCCATCTGCAGCAGGCGAAGGCCTGGTGAGCGACGCGAGAGTCGCAACGACTCGCTGCGTCCGGGGAGGAAGACTTCCTCCTCCTTCTTCGCGAGGCTGGCGAGCGCCTGCGATGCCAACCCAATCGCCGCCAGCGCGTCCTGGGCTGCGTGCAGCTGGCCCTTTCCGCCATCGATGACGCAGAGATCAGGCAGTGGATTGCCTTCAGCGACCCGTCTCGAGAAGTACCGGGTCACGACCTCGTTCATCGAGGCGAAGTCGTCATTGCCCCACTCGCCTTCCACCTTGAACTTGCGGTATTCGGCACGCTTCGGCCGGCCGTTCTCGAACCAGACCATGCTTGCGACGGTATCGCGACCTTGCGCATGCGAGATGTCGAAGCAGACGAAGCTGCGCGGCACCACGGCAAGGCCGAGTTCTCGCTGCAGGTCATACACCGGATCGATCGCACGCTCGTCACTCTCCTCGCTCGTGAGCTTCATCTCCTCCAGCAAGTGTCGCGCATTCTGCATCGCAAGGTCCATCAGCTCGCGTTTCGCGCCGCGCTGCGGCACGAGCAGGCGCGACACGGGCAGCGCCGCTTGCACCAACGGCAATTCTGCCATGTCGAACGGCAACAACACCTCGCGTGCGCGCTCCGACTGGTGCTGGTAGTGCTGCAGCAAGTAGGCGACGAGGATCGCCTCGTCCGGCTCGTCCTCGACGTTGGCGAGATAGCGGTGATCGCGTGCCAGCAGCTTGCCGTCGCGAATGCGGAGGATCGACACACAGGCGTCATCGCCATCGCGCGCAAAACCAACAACGTCGCGATCGCCACCTTCGACCTGCATCACGACCGTCGGTTCCTCGATCGACTCCAGCTTCAGCAACGCGTCGCGCAGCTCACCGGCACGCTCGAACTCCAGGTTGGCAGCGGCGGCCTCCATCATCGCACGCACACGTCGCGTCACCTCTTCGGGCTTGCCATCGAGGAAGGTGACCACGTCGCCGATCATCGCCCGGTAGTCAGGCAGCGTCTGGAGGCCGATGCAGGGTGCCTTGCAGCGACCGATGTGCCAGTCGAGGCAGGCCCGCTCGGGCATCTCCGCCGGCATGTCGTAGCGACACGAGCGGACGGTGAAGATGCGCTTGACGACGTTGAGCGCACGACGCATGGCACCAACATCGGTGTACGGACCGAAGTAGCGTGCGCCATCCGACTGGAACCGACGCGTGACGAACACGCGTGGATAGGGCTCGTTGAGCGTGACCTTGATGTACGGATACGACTTGTCATCGCGCAATGCGATGTTGAAGCGAGGCCGGTACTCCTTGATCAGGTTGTTCTCGAGGATCAGCGCGTGGGCCTCTGACGGCACCACGATCGTCTCGACATCGCGGATCAGCCTGACGAGATGGCGCGTCTTCACGCTCGACTCGTGATCGCTGGCGAAGTAGCTGCGCACACGCGACCGCAAGCTCTTCGCCTTGCCGACGTACAAGACGAGGCCCGCCGCATCCTTCCAGAGGTAGACTCCGGGCGAATCGGGGAGGGACGCCAGCTTGCCGGCGACGATGTCGGGGATTCCGGACATGCCGAAATCTAGTGGAACATGACGGAATGCCGCGGTGCCGTCACGCGCGCCGACGTGCGATGCGCTTCCACAGTGATGTCGCCTCGGGAATCCCGAGCGAGATCGTGACGACACCATAGGTCACTGCAAACACGACCAGCAGCGCCAACGCCTCGAACCGGTGCGGGACACCACCGCGCCCAAGCCACGGCAGCCGCACGGCCCATGTCGCAGCCGCGGCGACCGCGGCAGCAGCCCAAAGACGCAAGAGCAAGGGCGCAAAATCAGGCAGCGAACCGATGCGCCGACGCAGTGCATGACGCAACAACGCGAACTCGGTCCACCCGGCGACACCAGCGGCGAACGTGAGACCAGCCGCACCCCACTTGGTGTCGATACCGAGCCATGTCGGAAGCCGAATGCCCAGCGTATACGCGAGTGCCATGCCGACGATCACACGCACCAGTGCGAATCGCAGCGGCGTCCCGGTGTCCTGCAACGCAAAGAATGCCGAGCTGTAAAGTCGCGCCAGCGTCGAAGCCAGCAGTCCCAGCGAGGCACCGGCGAGGATCGCCCAGAGCCACGTCGTCGCCATCGCCTGAAACTGGCCCGATCGGAACAACGCGGCCGCGATGGCGTCACCGAGCGTCACGAACGCCGCTGCCGACGGGACGATGAAGAATGCAATCCGCTGCTGATTCGCTCCGAGGCGCAGGCGCAGCGCGGCACTGCGTTCGTCGTGATCACCCGACACCGACGACATCGCGGGCAGCGCGGCAGCGGTGATCGCCGTGCCGAAGAGTGTCACCGGCAGCAGCGTGATCGACTGCGCCAGCCCGAGTGCCGCCACGGCCTGCGCAGAAATGACGGTGGCGAACTGCAGGTCCACGAAGCTGCTGATCTGCAGCACGCCCGCGGCTCATCAGCGCCGGCCCGAAATTACGCGCCACCGTGCGCACCGATGGATCATCGAGTGACGGCCGCAACCTGATGCCCTGCACCAGCGCCAGCACCGCCGGCAACTGCACCAGGAATTGCAGCGCACTGCCGATCATCGCGCCCCAGGCCACGAGGCGGGCGGCATCATCGAGGCTCGTGCGTCGACCGAACAACACCGCGGCAATGATGGCCAGGTTCCATACCGCCGGCGACACGTACGACAGGAAGAACCGGCGGTGACTATTGAGCACCCCAAGACACCACGCCGACAGCACCAGCAGCCCGACACCCGGGAACATGATGCGGACGAGGGTCGTCGTGAGCGCGCGAACCGCAGGCGTAAACCCTGGCGTCAGCAACGCCACCAGCTCCGCGGACCAGGTGACGCCGATCAAGCACCAGAACTGATGAAAGCAACGCCAGCAACGTGAACACGGCGCCCGCCACTTTCACCGCCTCTGCGTCACGCCCTTCGGTGCGCAACCTGCGCGTACACCGGAATGAAGGACGCTGACAGCGCGCCTTCGCCGAACAGGTTTTGCAGCAGGTTCGGAATGCGGAGCGCAGCGCGCAGGGCTCCTGCTTCCACGGAGGTCCCGAGCACGTGCGCCATGACCCCTTCGCGCACGAAGCCCAGCATGCGACTGATGAGGACTCCGGCTGCAACCAGCGATGCACCCGAGCCGCCTGGCTTTCGCACAGGCGGTGCTGTCACGGGTTCACGACTCGCCATGCACCAGCGACGCAGCGTTCTCGTCGCAGGCCCGCTGCAGTTGCTCCAGCAGCGGTGTGCCGTAGCGGGCCAGCCAGGGCAACGGGTTCACCACCCGTTCCTGTGGTGACCCATGCGGCCAGAGGAGCGCCTGCGTCTGCGCGACGCGACGAAGTTGGTCGCCGATCGCACGCTTGGATGCCGCCAGCAGCCGCCGCTCGAGGCGATCCGCACGATGTGCGAACTGCGCCACTGCGCCATCCAGCGCCTCAGGCGCAATGGCGCTGTCTGACTCCCGAATAGTGCGGGCGGTGGCCTGGATCTGCGCCCGCAGCGCGGCCAGTGCGCCCAGCGACACATCCGGCGTCGCTTTCGCAGCCAGCTCCCGCACCAATTCACGGGTGTCTCGCATGTCGTTCGCACCTTGCCCGTGCCGTGTCAGCGTGGCCTGCACGTCAGGCGTGATGATGCGCACACTGGTGCGCGGCACGGCAAGCGGCACGGCGACGCTGAGCGCCGATGCCACGGCGCTGACTTGCGCGAAGTACGCCAGTTCGCCCGGACCGGCCATGTACGCCACCGTGGGCAGCAGCGCACGCTCCACGACCGGCCGCAACAACACATTCGGTGACAACAGGTCGTCCGACACCCGCGGCAGAATCGATGCCGCGCCGGACACGGTTGCGCGTTCCTTGACGCCGTTGCGTACGACGAACACCAACGCGCGATCATCAAGCAGTTCGACCTGCGGCTCATACCCTGACGCGCGCAACGACATGGTGCGCGCCTTGACCGCTTCATCGATCACCACCGCCTCGGCCAGTGCACGACGCAGCAGTGGTGCGGACTGGTGCCGGACACTGGGATGTGCCGCGTTCAAGACCGTGATGCCAAGCGGCATCAGGATCTCGCGCATCAATTCCACGTAGGCATTCCCGACCGTCGTGCCCTCATGATACGCGGCACATGCCGCGCGGATCATTTCCGGCCAGGCCGATCCTGCGGCAGCGCGCTTGAGGAGCTCGTTCGACTCGACCATGCTGGTGAGGAACGCGTGCGACATCATCGTGCCGTCAGGCGGCGCAGCGCTGATGCGCGCGTCCTGCAACCCGCCCTGCGACGGCAACCAGGTGGTGGCGCCCTCGGCAAAATCGGCATCGTCCGTCGCCGCCCAGAAGATCGGCGCGGTAGGCACGCCGGTCACCGCTTCGATCCGATTGGCAAGCGACAGCGCGCTGAGCGCCTTCACGATCGTGTACATCGGGCCGCCATAGAGGCCTGGCTGTTGCCCCGTGGTCACGACCACACCCTGCCCGCCGCTCACGCGCGCCAACCGCGCCGCGGCGGCGCCACTTGGACGCATCGCCTCGCGCAGCGTGTTGGCCCAGCCGAGCCCCATCATCGGCTCACGGCACATCTCGATGTGGGTACGCCATCCCTGCACATCTCGCGGAATCTCGGCGGTCGTACCCTGCGGCAGCGTGCCATCTCGGACGGCCGCTGCGAGTGGGCTCATCGCCAGCGGCAACCGTTCGACGGTGGGAGTCACCGACATCGGAAGATCCCGGCGGCCTGCGAAACGGCGTGCACGCCTAGTGCAAACCGTTGGCGGTCCGCACCAGCGATGGCAGGGCGAACGCCGCGCCGAGTGATCGATGTGCGCACATTCATTCCGTCGCCGATCAGCTGTTCGTGCAAGCTCACGTCGAACCTCCAGACTTCATCGAGACCGCGCCGGACGCACAATCGCGCCACAGACGATGCTGAGCGAAGATAGCGCCCACCACCAGCGGCGCGGGCATGCGCCGGCTCGCCTCGCCGGTCACTTGTGATAGGGTTCATTGCGGAGGATCGTACCGGCTCGGTAGAGCTGTTCGGTGAGCACCAGGCGCGCCATCTCGTGTGGCAGCGTCCACGGCGCCACGGCCAGCAGGCGTGTCGCGCGCGAACGGACCGCTTCATCGAGGCCGAACGCGCCACCAACCACGAACGTCACCGCACCACCAGTGTCGCGCAGCCGACCGAGCCAGGTCGCAAAGTCGGCGCTGGTCATGCTGGAGCCTCGCTCGTCGCAGGCCACGACCTCGCCCCGTCCAAGGCAGGCTTCCAGCAATCGCTCCCCTTCGAGGCGGCGGGTGACGGCGGGCGCAATGCTGCGCCCGCCCGCCTCCTTCACCTCGCGCACGATCAGCGGCCAGTAGCGCGCCGCACGCCGCTCGTACTCGGCGATCGAGGCACCCAGTACCGCGTCGTGCGCGCGACCGACGACTGCCAGCGCGAGTTCCACCGATCAGGCGTAGATGCCGCGCAGCTTGTGCACCGTGCTGACGCGGCTGATCGACAGC
This sequence comes from uncultured Gemmatimonadaceae bacterium, assembly GCA_963740355.1. Lineage (GTDB taxonomy): Bacteria > Gemmatimonadota > Gemmatimonadetes > Gemmatimonadales > Gemmatimonadaceae > JACMLX01. The sequence goes on along the minus strand of CAVUDW010000002.1, from coordinate 2,340,210 downwards.
ATGTAGGCCGCGGTTCGCATGCTCACCTTGTGTTGACGCGCCAACGCCCGCACGTCGGTGAAGCTCCGTGTCATGATTTCTTCGAGGCGCGAGTTGACCGTCTCTTCGGTCCAGTAGTATCCACCCCGGTTCTGCACCCACTCGAAGTACGACACCGTGACACCGCCAGCGTTGGCCAGGATGTCCGGCACCACGAAGATTCCCTTCTCCTCGAGGATTGCATCGGCGGTGGCGGTCGTCGGACCATTCGCACCTTCGCAGATGATCTTCGCCTGCAGCTTCGGTGCATTCTTCGACGTGATGACATTCTCCATCGCCGCCGGCAGCAGCACGTCGACTTCGAGCGTGAGCAGTTCGTCGTTGGTGATCGGGTCACCGCCGGCAAACCCGTCGAGGTCGCGATTGCGGCGCACGTACTCGATCGCTGCGGCGATGTCGACGCCTTGCGGGTTGTGCACACCACCAGTGCGATCACTGATGGCAGTGATCCGGCAGCCTTCACGTTCGAGCAGCATGGCAGCGGTGGATCCGACATTGCCGAAGCCCTGCACTGCGACGGTCGTGCCGCGCACCGGCATGCCCAGTTCCTTGAGGGCCTCGCGCGTGACGATCATGCAGCCACGCCCAGTGGCTTCCTTGCGTCCGGCCGACCCGCCCAGTTCGAGGGGCTTGCCCGTCACCACGGCCGACGCCGTGTGCCGCATGTGCATGGAGTAGGTGTCCATGACCCATGCCATCACGCGCTCATTCGTGTTCACGTCAGGCGCCGGCACGTCAGAGTCCGGTCCGAGCAACGAGATGATGTTCGAGGTGTAGCGACGCGTCAGGCGCTCGAGTTCACCCACGCTGAGCTTCCCCGGATCGCAGATCACGCCGCCCTTGGCACCGCCGAATGGCAGGTTGACCACCGCGCATTTCCACGTCATCCAGGCCGCGAGCGCCTTCACTTCTTCGAGGTTGACCTGCATGTCGAAGCGAATGCCGCCCTTGGCGGGTCCACGCGACGTGTTGTAGAGCACGCGGTAGCCGGTGAAGACCTCGACATCGCCGTTGTCCATGTGGACCGGGATCGAGACGATCAGCTGCTTTTCCGGGTTGCGGAGGATCTTGTAGATGCCGGGATCGAGATCCAGCAACTCGGCCGCGCGATCGAAGCGCGACATCATGGCCTCGAACGGATTGTGCTCGTCGAGGAAACGGTCCTTGTCGGGAAGGACGATATTGGTGGTCGGCAGCCGGAGATCGGTCGCCATAGCTCAGCTCGTCAGCGTGAAAGGTCGGGAGAAGGGTGGCTGCTCCGTCGCGCCTCAAGCACCGACCGGACGGCTTCGTCCAGGGCCTCGGCGCCGTCGCGCGGAACGACCAATTGGGAAAGATACCACAGGGGAACCGACGAGCCCGGCCATAGTGGCCCGAGCTTCACTGCGTCCTTCAGGGTGCAGACGACTGCGTCCAAGCCATTGGCGGCCTTCACGATACGGTCGACGCTGATGGCGTCGAAGCTCTGATGATCGGCGAAAGACAATGACGTCGGCAGCAGCCCGATCCGTTCCAGCTGAGAGTGAAAGGCGTTTGGGTCACCGATGCCGCTCACGGCAAGCACCCGGCGGCCCCGCCACGCTTCCAATGATTCAGTGCGCTGCGATTCGACGGCGACGAATGACGCTGGGGTGAGATCCACCGTCACCATAGTCGAGTTCGTCACGGCCCGAATTGCGCGTTCGGCGGCACGCACACGCGGCTCGGCCGCGGCCTTTACGGTCACCAGAACCAGCGTCGCACGCTCCAGGCTTCGAAGCGGCTCGCGAAAGGGGCCGGACGGCAGCAATCTCACGTCGCCGGTCCAGCGATCCGCGCTCACGAGCACGACGTCGGCGACACGGGATGCACGGCGATGCTGAAATGCGTCATCGAGGATCGCCAGATCGGCCCCCTGCTGTGCCGCCAGTTCCAGACCGGCGCGACGATCGGGATTGGCGTACACTGGCACGTCGGCATTGAGCAGCCGATGCACGAGCACTTCGTCATCACCGTAGCCGCGCATGACAATAGCTGGCGTCGCGCCAGCCTCGCGAAAGCGGCGCGCGAACCATGCACTGACCGGAGTCTTTCCCGTTCCGCCAACGGTGATGTTGCCGATCGAGATTGCCGGAATCGTGCCAGGTAGCGCCGGCCGTGCATCGTATTTCTGGTTGATCGTGCTGATCACCGCGCCGTAGGCCGCGCTCAGCGGCGACAACACTGCGCGTGCAAGACGCGACGCGGCTGCGTCGCCATACCAGACCGAGTCCGCGAGATCAGCCAGCGGCACGAGTCGCCACCAACGCCATCCGCTCCTCGAAGAGCGGCACGGCGTCCGCTGCGTCGCGTGACGACTCGCCCGGCACCATGTGCGGTGCGTCGAACACGATCGTCAGCCGTGCAAACGGTTTCGGGATCATGAATCGATCCCAGCTCGACAGGTACCACGCGCGCGACGCGTGAACGCCGAACGCCACCACCGGAGCACCAGCGCGGTGCGCGGCGACCAGCGCGCCGGGAGCGAAGGTGCGGTACGGCCCGCGCGGTCCATCTGGCGTCACCGCAACGGTGAAGCCTTCACGCAACGTGCGCACGAGACCGAGCAGTGCACGATCAGCCCCGCGTGATGAGCTGCCGCGAATCAACTTGCAGCCGAGTCGTCGCGCGACCTGGGCGATCAGTTCCCCATCCTTGTGCGTGCTGATCAAGCACGCGATCGACTGGAACCGCATCACATACAACAGTGGCAGCAGCTGCCCATGCCAGAGCAGCAGTGCGACGGGCTGCCCATCATGACGAATCCGGTCGATCGGCCCCGCGTCGATCATGCGCACCCGCCAGGTCACACCGAGCAAACGAATGATCCACGAGCCGAACAGCGAGAGCCATCGTGCGCGACGTGCGTCCGACACCGACCGCGCATCACCTTGAAGCTCGGCGACCTCGCTCACGGGAGCAGTCCGTCGACCATCGCTGCCACTCGCACCGCTGCGCCGGGATGCCCCAGCTTGACGCGCACCGCGGCCAGCGCCTCGATCATGCGCGCGCGCTCGGGAGACGTTTCGTCGAGCAGCGGCAGGAGCGCCGGCGCCACGATGTCGGCGCGCAACTCGTGCTGGATGAACTCTGGCGCAACACGCTGCTCCGCCACGATGTTCACCAGCGCGATATTCGGCAACGTGACGAGCCGCTTGGCGATGGCGTACGTCATTGCGCTGGTACGGTAGGCCACCACCAGCGGGCAACCGCATACAGCCGACTCCAGCGTGGTCGTGCCGCTTTTGCACATGGCGGCGGTGGAAGCGCGGAAGACCGTGTGCGATACGTCGCGCACGACAGGAAAGGGACAGACACCGGGATCGATCGTGACACTGGGCGGTGCACTCACGATCACCTGAACCTGCGGGCGCAGCCGCTGGATCTCCTGTGCCGTGGCCACGAAGTCGGCGAGGTGTCGACCGATCTCGCCAGCGCGGCTTCCAGGAAACAGCGACAACACGGGGCGTGACGCATCGAGGCCAAGGGCCTTGCACGCCTCTGTGCGTGTCGGCAGGTGTTGCGTGGCGTCGATCAGCGGCGAACCAACGAAGGTGGCATCGATGCCCGCGTCGCGGAGCAGCTTCTCCTCGAATGGCAGGATGACTGCGGCCTTGGTGACGGTCTCGCGCAGTGCGCCAACACGGCTCTTGTGCCACGCCCAGACCTGCGGCGTGATGTAGTAGAGCACGGGGATGCCGCGCTTGGACGCCTCACGCGCGACGCGCATGTTGAAGCCGGGATAGTCGATCAACACCACCAGCTTGACGCGGCCGGTGTCCAGGCGCCGGCGGAGCGCCTTCATCAGGCGCGAGAGGATCGGCAGGTGCTTGATCACCTCGACGAAGCCGACGACCGCGATGCGTTCTGCACGCTCGAGTAGTTCGACGCCTTCCGCCGCGAGACGGCCGCCACCGACGCCGACGAGGTGCACGTCAGGTCGCAACACGCGGAGTGACTGCACCATCGCGGCGGCATGCATGTCGCCCGAGGGTTCACCCGCGACGATCATGACCTCCGCGGCACTCACGCCGGCCTCAGCGCCCCACCGCGCAATCGGGCGGCGTGCCGATCGATGTCGGTGACGATGCGCAGCGCAGTCGACAACGCCTCACGACCGGCAGCGCCAGTCACGACCACCGGTGCCTCACCACGGATTGCCGCGATGAAGCTGTCCAGTTCGAGGCGCAACGGCTCCCCTTCTGGAGCGAACAACGGAACCGGCTCCACGAATTGCTCGAGCGATGTGGCCTGCGCAGCGAGATCCCGCGGATCGACGTCGGATCGCATGCGGAAGAACATCCCCGCGCCCGTACCGAGGTCCAGCGACACGTAACCGCTGCGCTGGAAGATGCGCAGCTTGCGCGTCTTTTCCCGGGACACCCGGCTGGCGGTGATCGTCGCGACGGCGCCGCTGGCAAACTCGAGTCGCGCGTTGGCGATGTCGAGCGTGTCGGTGAGGATCGGCACGCCAACGGCGCTGACTTCGATCATCGGGCTGCCGACGATCGTGGCGACGAGGTCGATGTCATGGATCATGAGATCCAGGACCACGGCCACATCGGCGCCGCGTGGTGTGTACGGTGCGAGGCGATCACTCTGGACGAACAGCGGATCGGCCAGATGCGGCCATGCGGCACGCACCGCACGATTGAATCGCTCCACATGCCCCACCTGCAGCACGACACCGGCCGCAGCCGCCGCGTCGAGCAGCGCATCAGCTTCCTCGAGCGTCACCGCAATCGGCTTTTCCACGAAGAGGTGCTTGCCGGCGCCAAGGATCGCCATTCCCACAGCGTGGTGCGCAGTCGTCGGCACAACGCAGCTCACCGCATCGCTGGATGCGATCAGCGACTCAAGCGACGAATGTGCCACCACGCCGAGTTCCTCGGCGACCTTCGCTGCGCGCTCAGGATTCGCATCATAAAATCCCGCGAACGAAATCCCGGGCATGTCGCGCAGGATTCGCACGTGGTGGAATCCGAGCCCACCGGCGCCGGCCACACCGATGCGTGTGTTCAGAAGCCGATCCCTCGCTCACTCTCTTCGATGAACGTGAGGAAGGCCGTGACCTCGGGCAACGGCTGCAGCTCGGCCCGCGCGCGCGTCATGGCCTGCGACACGTTCAACTCCGAGCGGAAGACGAGACGATAGGCGCGCTTCAGCTCGCGGACGATCGACTCGTCGAAGCCGCTGCGCTGCAGCCCGACAGAATTGAGCCCGTAGAGCTTGACCGGATTCCCGACGGCTTTCAGGTATGGCGGCACGTCCTTCGCCACGCGCGAACAACCGCCGACGAACGAGTGGCGACCGATGCGCGCGAACTGATGCACGGCAACCAACCCCGAGACGATGGCTCGGTCGTCGATCGAGACGTGACCGGCGAGCTGCGTGCCGTTACCGATGATCACGCCGTTGCCCACCTGGCAATCGTGTGCAAGGTGCACGTACGACATCAGGAACGACCCGCTGCCCACGGTCGTCTTCATCGAGTGCGTCGTCCCTCGATTGATCGTGGCGTACTCGCGAATGACCGAGTTCTCGCCAATCTCGACGGTGGTATGTTCGCCCTTGTACTTGAGATCCTGCGGGTCGCCGCCAATCACGGACCCGATGCCGATCTTGACACCGGCGGCCAGCGTGACATTTCGCTCGAGCGTCGCGCGCATGGCGATGACACACCCGTCACCCACGACGCATTGATCGCCGACGTAGGCGTACGGACCGATCTCGACGCGCTCACCAATGATGGCGGTTGGCGAGATGATCGCCGTCGGATGGATCCCACTGGTGACCGGCGTCGTCATCGCGGGCGCACCATGGCCGCCATGTCGGCCTCGCACACCACGTCGCCCTCGACCCGCGCCACGCCGTGCATCTTGCAGAGCGGCCCGCGGACCTGCACCACGTCGAGCTCGAATCGCAGCTGGTCGCCAGGCTTCACGGGGCGACGGAACTTCACGTTGTCGAGACTCGTGAAATACACGACCTTCGAGTCCGGCTCCTGAATGCTGCCGAGCATCAGCATGCCACCAACCTGTGCCATCGCTTCCACGATCAGCACGCCGGGCATGATCGGATGGCCCGGAAAGTGGCCCTGAAAGAACGGCTCGTTGATCGTGACGTTCTTCAGTCCCACAACGCGCTTCCCTTCCTCGAGCTCGAGGATGCGATCCACGAGCAGGAACGGGTAGCGATGCGGCAGGACCTTCATGATCTCTTCGATTCCAAGCACCGACGTCTCCTCCTTCGCTGTCCGGAGCAGCTCGCGGACGAACAGGACCGTGCCCTTGTGGCTCGGTCGGAAAGCGCGGATGTGCCCGCGAACACGGGCACCGGCCAACGCCAGGTCACCAACACAATCAAGCGCCTTGTGACGCACAAATTCGTCAGGCCACCGCAACGTCGTCTCGACCAGCCCGTCCGCATCGAGCACCACGGCATTGGCTGTGCTCGCCCCCTGAATCAAGCCTGCGGCGCGGAGCGCTTCCACCTCATGCACGAAACCGAAGGTCCGGGCACCGGCCAGGTCGCGATCGAACGCCTCGGCGGTGACCGTCAGCGCGATCGCCTGCTCGCCGATCAAGGGGTGCGGAAAGTTGATCGAGACATCCAACTCGAGCCGCGACGCGGGCGTGGCCTCGTAGACCGACTCGCCGTCCGTGACACGAATCGGCTCGGTGACGGTCAGGTATCGCGCTGGCCCGCCGTGTTCGATGATCCCCGCCTCGCGAAGCGCTGCCATGAACGCCCGCGAGCTGCCGTCCGCCACCGGGGGTTCGGCCGCATCCATCACGATCCGCAGGTCGTCGACCTGCAGCGCTGCCACCGCTGCAAGTACATGCTCGACAGTATGAAACGCGTCGTCGCCTTCACCCAGCTGTGTGCGGCGGTCGGCGAGTACCGCGATACTCGCATGCGCGGGCACCGGCGCAGCGCCAGGACGGTCACCACGCACGAAGACGATGCCGCTGTGCGGCGGGGCGGGCTCGAACCGCAGCGTGACAGGCTTGCCCAGGTGGAGCCCGATGCCGGCCACTGTTGCTGCCTGACGCACGGTCTGGCGACGTACTGCGCTCACGCGGTGTCCTTCGACGTGTCCAGTTTCTTGAGCAGCGCCGGCAACCGGTGCACTGCGGCCTGGGCTCGCAGCGACTCCCGATGCGGGCGCGCGGGATACCCGCTCCACGTTTCACCTGGTGGCACGTCGCCGAACACGCCGGACTGCCCGGCGATGCGGGCACCGTCACCGATCGTGATGTGGCCAGCAAGACCAGCCTGCCCGGCGATGATCACGCCGTTCCCGATGCGCGTCGACCCTGAAATGCCGACCTGCGACATCACGAGACAGAGCTTTCCCATGCGCACGTTATGCCCGATCTGCACGAGGTTGTCGATCTTCGTGCCGGCACCGATCACCGTGTCACCAACGCTTCCGCGGTCGATCGTGGTATTCGCACCAATCTCGACATCCGATTCGAGCACGCAACGACCGACGTGCGGCACCTTCTGATGCGCTCCACCGCCAAAGACATAGCCAAACCCGTCGCCGCCGAGGACGACGCCGGACTGGACGATGACGCGATCACCGATCTGCGTCTGTGCGTATGCCGTGACGTTCGGATACACGATGCAATCCGCACCGACGCTGACGTCGTCGCCGAGCGTGACTCCGGGGTACAGTTGCGTGCGCGGACCGATCGTGACGCGATCCCCAAGCACCACTCGCGCACCGATCGACGCATCAGCCGACACCTGCACGCCGTCACCGAGCACGGCCGTCGGATGTACGCCACCGACGACGGGGGCCGCGGGGTAGAGCAGCTTGAGCGCGGCCAGCATCGATTCCTGCGGCTTCTCGACGATGATGCGCGCGGCGACGTGTCCGACGCTTGCTGCGAGGTCGGCGGTAACGAACAGCACACCGGCACTGGTGGCGGCCGCTTCGTCGGCGTACTTGCGCGAGCTGTAAAACGAAAGTGACGACGCGTCAGCCGAATCGAGCCCGGCGACGCGCGTCACTTCGATCACTCCACTTCCTTCCAACGTGCCACCGACGGCCGCAGCAATCGCGGCTGCGCTGAGCGCAGCCGACGATTTCGCGCCCGGTCTTGCTGCTGTCACCGAATTACGGCTTCCGCGTCACGCCGGCCGGTGCTGCGACCGGACCGGTTGCGGGCGGCTTTACCGCACCCGCCGTTGCCGGAGCGACGACGGTCGGCGCAGGCAGCTTTGGCGCACCGAGCGACTTCAGTCGATCGAGAACGCGTGACGTGATGTCGAGGTTCTTGTCGGCCGACACGATGAACGGCACCTGCGCGCCGGCATCGAAGATGAACGCATACCCGTCCTCGGCGCGCACGTCCTGGATCACCTTGTTCACCTGTTCCATGATCGGCGCCATCAGCTCTTCCTGGCGCGCCTGCGCGGCCTGCTGCATCTCCTGCGCGCGCTGCTGGTATTCCTGCTGCTTGGCGCCGATCGAGGCTTCCTTCTGCGACCGCTGGGCCGGCGTCATCTGTGGTGCCGCCTTCTGGTACTCACCGATGATCGACTGCAGCGAATCCTGCATGCGCTGCATCTGCGTGCGCATCGGGAGCGTTTCCTTCTCGAACTGCGCCAGCGCCTCGGTACGCCCCGGCGCGCCTTCCAGCACCTGGTTCGAGTTCAGGTACGCCACCTTCAACACGCCCGCTGCAGGCGCCGTCGTCGGGGGCGCGCCCTGTGCGCCCGCCACGCCCGACACCGCTGCCAGCAGCGCACCACCCAACATCATCCGACTCACGACACGCATTGCAGACTCCACCAGGAAAAAGATCAGAACGATTGACCGCCGAGGCGGAAATGCAGCTGCCAAGCGGGTGCCGGGCGGCCGAAACTGTCCACACGATCCATACCGTAGGCCCAGTCAAGCCCAAGCGGCCCAAGCGGTGTCACGGTGGACAAACCGATGCCCGTGCCTCGGAAGAGCCGGGTCGGGTCGAACTGCTGCACGCGGCGATACACATTGCCCGCGTCAAAGAACCCATTCACGTAGAACATCGAGTTGAAGCGGATACCGACTTCCGCCGTGCTCGAGAAGAAGGCAGCGCCAGGATTCGTGTACGCCGCTGCATTCGAACTGGCGTCCGGCAGGTAGCCGTCCGGAGTGATCGAGAACTCGGGATACCCGCGCAGCGGCTCGCCGAACTGCACACCACCCATGTTGAACTGCTGGGTGTAGCGGAACGCTCCGGAGTTTCCGAGCACGGCGCCAGATCGCACGGTGAGGCCGGCAACGACCTTGATCGGCTGTGACCCTGGCTTCGACCCGCCAAACTGCGTCAGCGTTGCGTAGTTCTTCAGGTCAATGGAGTAGCGCTGGAATCGCGACGTACCACCAAGCCCGTTGAACTGCGCAGTGAACGTGCGCTGCGCGCCTGCCGAGGCGAACGGCAAGTCGATTCGCGTGTCGTACCCGAGCGTGGCGCCGACATAACTACGAATGTTCGAGCCCGTGAACTGTGACGCGAGCGAGCCAAGCAACCCGGACGAACCGTAGCGCACACTTTCCAGGCCGTAGCTGAGGAAGAGGCGTGTGTACGGCGAACGCGGCATCGGGAAGCCGAACTGCAGGCTGGCGCCAGTCTGAATCGGCTGGCCGTAGCCACCGTTGAAATTCGAGAAACCGCCGATGCTCTGGTAGCGGTTCTGCGTGCGATACGCGCTCAGCGTGCCCGACACCTGCGAGAGGCGGATCTGTGGATCGGTGTACGAGAGCTGGAAGTTGTTCTGGTAGCGACCAAAGTTCCAATTCACCGTGCCCGACTTGCAGCGACCGAACAGGTTCGGCTGTTGCAGACCGATGAACCCGCCGACGCCGAGGCCCTGACCCGCTGAGGCGCCGAAGTTCACGTTGCCGGTCTGCTTTTCCTTCACGCGGAAGATGATGTCGACATCGCCCGTCGAGTCCGGCCGCGTGTCTGGATTCGGCACCGGCGTCTCGAAGAAGCCGAGGTTGGCGATGTTCTGGTAGGAGCGCACGAGGCGATCCTGGTTGAACACGTCGCCCGGCACGATCAACAGCGCGTTACGAATGCAGCTCTCGACGGTGTGATCGTTGCCGAGAATTTCGACACGATTCACGATCGCCGGCTGCCCTTCCTCGATCTCCCAACGCAGGTTGGCCACGTGCTTGCCACCGGTCGAGTCGCGATCGACGATCGGACGCACGCGAGCGTAGATGTAGCCCTCGTTGCTGTACGCCGTCTGCACCTTGCGCGTGCCTTCGTCCCAGCGCCCCTGATCGAAGGTGTTCGGCGGCAGTGACGGCCCACGACGGCGCAGCAGCAACTTGGCGCGCTCGGTGAGCGAAATCGACTGCGGCTGGAACGGATACAGGCGCTGGATTTCCTCACTCGAGAAGCGGCGATTGCCAAGCGCTTCAAAGGTTCCGAGGCTGTAGCGCGGACCTTCACGAATCGAGAGCTCGATCAATCCCTTGCCGCGCTCACGGTCCACGATCAGCGTATCGCGCTCGACGACGCCGTCGATGAAGCCCTGCTTGCCGAGGAACTCCGGAATGCGCTCAGTGAGGTCGCCGGCGAAGTTGTCCTCGTCGAATTCACCCTTCCGGAACCAGAGAAACCCTTCCGGCTTGGTCTTCATCGTGGCGACCACGTCGGCCGGCGCAAGATTCTTCAGTCCGGCCACGCGAACGCCGCTGACGGCGAGGCGGCGGCCTTCCTCGACCCGGAACGTCACCTTGGCGCGCTGGTCTCCCAGCATCGTCGTATCAACGGTCACGCGGGCGAGGTAAAACCCAGCGGCCTCGTAGATCGAGTCGATGCGCTGCTTCGTCTTGGCGACCAGGGCGGCATCGACCGGGCGACCGATGAGCAGGTCGACCTTGTCCTTCAACGTGCGCGTCGGGATGCGATCACCGCCGACGACATCCACGTCGCCCAGCAGCGGCCGCTCGGTGACGCGGACCACGATGCTGGCAAGGATCGGCGGGCCGTCATGCACCCGACAGCCGATCTGGACATCACTGAAGCTGCCTGTCGCGTAGAGCTGCTTGATGGCCCTCTGGACAGTCTTGAAGTTCAGCGCTACTCCCGTCGCGAGTTCGGCATCGGACAGGATCTGGTCGTTCTTCACGCGCAGATTGCCCTCCACCACGATCGAGTCGGGGAGGGCGCACGGGCCCGGGCCCTCCTGTTGCGCCGAGGCGCGCGAGAAGGGCAGGCAGAGAACAGCGGCCACGATGGCAGCCGCGGAATGACGGAAAACGGGCATAAGCTTGGAAAATGTAACGGGTCAGCCGGTCGGGTCTACCCGCGACCCGACCGGCTGTTTCACGGAACGCCCGTTCCGGAGGGCACCGCCGCCTGTCAGGCGGCCGGTGTCGCGCTTGCGGAGACCCGGAACTGGAGCTTCGTCCCGTCCTCGGCGACGTCCACATCGATCTCGTCGCCCTTCGAGAATTCGCCCAGGAGAATCTTCTCCGAAAGCGGATCCTCGATGTACCGCTGGATCGCCCGCTTCAGCGGACGGGCCCCGTACATCTCGTCGAAGCCATGCTTGGCCAGGAAGTCGCTGCCGGCATCGCTCAGCTTCAGCGTCAGTTCCTCATCGGACAGGCGCTTCTGCACCTCGCGCAACATGACGCCCACGATCTTGGCGATGTGCTCCTTGCTCAACTGATGGAACACGATCACGTCGTCGAGACGGTTGAGGAATTCCGGATTGAAGGTGTGCTGCAACTCTTCCTTCACCTTCTCCGAGATCCGCTCGAAGCTGCCACGGCTGTCGTTGGTGCCGAAGCCGAGCGACTTGCCCTTCGTGATTTCCTTCGCGCCCACGTTGCTCGTCATGATGACGACCGTGTTCTTGAAGTCGATCACGCGACCGTAGTTGTCGGTCAGGTGCCCTTCGTCCAGCACCTGCAACAGGATGTTGAACACATCCGGATGCGCCTTCTCGATCTCGTCGAGGAGGATGACGCTGTACGGCTTGCGACGGATGGCCTTCGTGAGTGTGCCGCTGTCCTCGTAGCCGACATAACCCGGAGGCGCACCGATGAGACGCGACACAGAGAACTTCTCCATGTACTCGCTCATGTCCACGCGGATCAAAGCCGAGGCATCGGCGAACAGGAACTTCGCCAGCTGACGGGCCACTTCCGTCTTGCCGACGCCGGTTGGCCCACAGAAGATGAAGCTGCCGATCGGACGGTTCGGATCCTTGAGGCCGGCGCGGCTTCGGCGAATCGAGCGCGCGAGCGACTTGATCGCTTCTTCCTGACCGACGACCTGGGCGTGCATCTCCTCTTCCATGCGCAGCAGGCGGGCCGTTTCGGCTTCCTGCAGGCGCGTGACGGGAATGCCAGTCCAGCGGCTCACGATGAAGGAGATTTCCTCCTCACCGAGCACCGGGCGGAACGACTGACGACGCTGCTCCCACTCTTCCTGCCGCTGGCGAATCTCGGCCTGCAACTCACGCTCGCGATCGCGCAATGATGCGGCCTTCTCGAAGTTCTGGTCCCGAACTGCGCCTTCCTTGTCCACGTTCACCTGGTCGAGCTGCGCCCGCAGATCGGCGACGTCAGCCGGCGGAACCTGAGCGGCCAGTCGAGCGCGAGCGCCCGCCTCGTCGATCACGTCGATCGCCTTGTCCGGCAGGAAACGGTCGGTGATGTAGCGCTCCGACAACTTCGCGGCCGCCATCAACGTCGAATCGGGAATCGTGACGCGGTGATGGTCCTCGTACTTCTTGCGCAGCCCCTTCAGGATCTCGACCGTCTCATCCACTGAGGGCGGATCGACGATCACCGTCTGGAAGCGACGCTCGAGCGCGCCATCCTTCTCGATGTACTTGCGGTACTCGTTGAGCGTCGAGGCACCGACGCACTGCAGCTCGCCGCGCGCGAGCGCCGGCTTGAGCATGTTGCTGGCGTCGATCGCGCCCTCGGCCGCACCGGCGCCGACGAGCGTATGCAACTCATCGATGAACAGAATCACGTTCTTGTTCTGCGCGATCTCGTTCATGACGGCCTTGAGGCGCTCTTCGAACTGACCGCGGTACTTGGTACCGGCGATCACCGCCGCCATGTCCAGTGACAGGACGCGGTTGTCACGCAGGTTGTCCGGGCAGTTGCCGCCCGAGATCAGCTGCGCCAGGCCTTCGACGATGGCAGTCTTGCCCACGCCAGGCTCGCCGATGAGCACCGGATTGTTCTTCTTGCGGCGCGACAAGACTTCCATCACGCGTTCGATTTCCTTCGCGCGTCCGATCGTCGGGTCGAGGGCACCTTCGGCGGCCAGCGCCGTCAGGTCGCGGCAGAAATGGTCGAGCGCCGGCGTCTTCGACTTCTTCTCTGCCTTGGCGCCACCACCACTCGCCGTGCCGCCCGGCGTCGCGCCGGAGCTGGCCTGAGCCGTTGGCGTTCCGCCCTGCGGCATCTCGGTGCCGAGCAAGCGAAGGGTCTCCGCACGCGCGGCGTCGAGATTCACGCCGCTGTCCGTCAGGACCTGCGCCGCGATTCCCTTCTCCTCGCGAAGGAGGCCGAGGAGCAGATGCTCCGTGCCCACGTAGCTGTGGTTGAGCTCGCGCGCCTCACTCATCGCGAGCTCCAGCACCTTCTTGGCGCGTGAGGTATACGGCAGGTCCGGGCCGGTGGCTTGCGCCGCCTTCCCCTTCTTCACCGTGTCCTCGATCTTCTGCTGGATTTCGTCGAGGTCGACGTTGAGGCTCTGCAGCACGGCGGCTGCGACCCCTTCGCCCTCGCGAATCAAGCCGAGAAGAATGTGCTCGGTGCCGACGTACTCATGGTGCAGGCGCGCGGCTTCTTCGCGTGCCATTGCGAGCACCTTCCGTACGCGCTCGGTGAAGTTGTACCCGTTCATGCTGACCTCTGGTTCGGCAGTCGGTGGCCGATCATCCGTGCGATCCTACGTCGGCAGCGAGTGCATCCCGGACAAACCGTGCACGCGCCACGCTGGCATCACCATCCGACAATGTCGCCCGTCCATCGTACTGGGCCACATGTGCCGCCTGGCAATGAATCAGGAGCTTGTTGAGCGTATAGACACTCGGTGAACTCAGGAGTTTCAGGCTCAGCGCGAGCCGGACACCACTGAGGTAGTTCATGGCCTCGTCGAACGTCAGACTCCGTGCATACCGCAACGTCCCGTACGCCCGCCACAGCTTGTCTTCAATGATATACCCGGCATCACGCAGCAGTACATGCCGAGCTTCCTCTTCGCGCTCCACTACATGGCGCACGACGCGCGACAGCTGATCCAGCAACTCGACCTCACTCTTCCCGAGTGTCGTCTGGTTGCTGATCTGGAAGTAGTTCCCAACCACCTCACTACCCTCGCCGTACAAACCCCGATAGGTCAGCCCCATCTGCTGGAGCCCCGCCAGCACCTTCGAAATCTCCTTCGTCAGTACCAGCCCCGGCAGGTGAATGAGTACCGACGCCCGCAACCCCGTCCCGGTGTTGGTCGGGCACGCGGTCAAAAAGCCGAACTCACCATGCCAGGCGTACGGCACGTACTTACCGAGCTCATCATCTAGCGCCGTGGCGGCCCCAAAGGCCCCGAGCGGGTCAAATCCGGAACGCATCGCCTGCAACCGCAGGTGATCCTCCTCGTTGACCATCACACTAACGTCGTCGGCCAGCACCAGTGCCGCACCTGTCCGAACGGCGAGCGAGCCGTCGAGACCTGCCAGCTCCTTGCTCACGAGGTGTCGCTCGTGCAGCAGCTGACGGTCGGGCGTGGCCAGCTCATCCACGCGAAGGATGACACCGCCGCGGAGCGAGCCGACCTTCGGCATGGCATCGCGGAGCTGCCCCAGCACGCGGAGCCGCTCGCCGTCCCTGGCTCGCGTCGTGAAGGCAAAGCCCTCGACATTGCGGGCGAGGCGTACCCGGGTCGAGAGGACGACCTCCGGATGTTCGCCCGAACCGTCGAGCCAGCGCGTCCCGCCATCCGGCAACAAGGAAAAGTCGATCATTCGGCCACCTCCTTCAGCTGGTCCCGGAGCCGCGCCGCCTGCTCGAACTGCTCCAGCTCGATGGCCCGCCGCAGCTGCTCGCGCAGCTCGAGCACGGTGGACGCTCTCTGCAACTGGTCCGGCGCCGGCGGACCGTACTGGCGACCGGTGTGTCGCGTGGCCCCGTGGACACGCTGCAGCAGGTCGCGCAGCTGGGGCTCGAACGCGCTGTAGCATCGCGCGCAACCGAGCCGGCCCGAGGCGCGGAAGTCCTTGTACGTCGCCTGGCAGAACGAGCAGCGGGTCTGGTCCGACTGTCCGGTGGCGAGCTGCTGCTGAACCGTCTGCAGCAACGAGGTGAGCGGCGTCTTCGGTGCCGCCACGGTGGTCTCGACGCCCTTGTCAGCCGCGCACTTCTCGCACAGGTGCACCTGCGTGACGGCACCATCGACCACCTGCGTCAGGTGCACGACCGCATCTCGCTCACGGCATGAATCGCAGACCATCAGCCCACCTCCTCCGCCATCGCTGACGACTCGACCACACGTCCACCATCCAGAAGGAGCACTCGATTCGCGCGCGCAGCAAGCGCGCGGTTGTGCGTCACGACCACCACACCTACACCATGCGTCGAGGCCAGTGTGGAAAAAAGCTCGTGCATGCGCAACGCGTTCCCACGATCGAGATTCCCCGACGGTTCATCGGCCAGCAACAGTGCCGGATTCGGCGCCAGCGCCCGCGCGACTGCCACGCGCTGCTGCTCACCACCGGAGAGCTGCGACGGCAGATGATCTGCACGTGCCGCCAGTCCAACGGCGCCGAGCAACTCGAGCGCACGTCCCCGCACCGCAGATGGCCGACTGCCGGCGATCATGAGCGGCATCATCACATTCTCGAGCGCCGTAAATTCGCGCAGCAGGTGATGAAACTGGAAAACGAAGCCGATCGAGCGATTCCGCACTTCAGCCAGGCCTTCCTCGCTCGCGCGTGGCACCGCCTTGCCGGCGATGCGCACCTCGCCAGATGACGGCTGGTCGAGCGCACCGAGAATGTGCAGCAGCGTACTCTTGCCCGCGCCACTTTCCCCGATGATCGCCACCATCTCGCCACGATGGATCGTGAGCGATGCACCATCCAGAATGCGCAGCTTGGAGCCATCGCCGCTGGTGTACTCCTTCACCACGTCGATCGCCTCGAGCACTGGAGCGCCGGTCACCGCCACCGGCGTGCCCTGCACGGGGATCGTGACCGCGGGTGTCCCGGTGTCCACTACCAGCCCATCAGCATCGAAGGCGTCACTCATGTCGTATCGCCTCCACCGGGAAGAGCCGTGACGCCTGTCGCGCAGGCCAGAGCGTTGCGAGCATCGCGATGCTGAGGCTCGCGACCACGATCCAGAAGACATCCCACGGCGCGATCTGGATCGGCAGTCGATCGATGAAATACACCGACGGATCCAGTTCGATCAATCGGAAACGTGTCAGTGCGAGCGCGCCCAGCAGGCCCAGTGCCACGCCGAGCCCAGTGCCAACCAATCCGATGGCGGCACCCTGCCAGAGAAAGATGCGGCGAATCGTGGCCGACGGCATGCCCATCGCCTTCAGGATCCCGATCTCGCGCGTCTTGTCCGTCACCACCATCGTCAGCGTGCTCACGATGTTGAACGCGGCGACGAGGACGATCAGGAGCAGGATCACACCCATCGCGAGCTTCTCCAGCTTGAGCGCCTGGAACAACGAGCGATTCTGTTCCTGCCAGTCGATGGTGCGGTATGGGAAACCGAGCATGGTCGCCAGCTGCTGCGCGACCACCGGCGCCTGGTACCGATCAGGCGTTCGAACATCGATGCCCGTCACCCGCGCGCCGAGGCCCGCCAGGTCCTGAGCGGACGAGAGCTCCATGTAGGCATAGCCACTGTCGTACTCGTACATGCCCGTCTCGAAGACGCCGGTCACGACGTACTTCCGCACGACCGGTACGAATCCACCCATGGCATTCGACAGCTGAAGCCTGCCGGGGATCGTGAGCAACACCAGCGTCTGACCTGGCCACGCATTCAGCCGTTCAGCGAGGCGCTGCCCGATCACGATACCGCGTGAGGAGTCATCACTGACCTTGAACGTGAAGTCACCACTGCGTGCGAACTTGCGAATCTGCGTCACATCGGGCGACCCCGGCACTGCAGCCGGCAGCCCGACGACTTTCACTGGCTCGGCGTAATCGTTGCCCTTGGTGATGATCGCGTCCTTGAGCACGAACGGCTGCGCAGACACCACACCGGCCTGGGCGCGCACCTTTTTCAGCGTCGCTTCCCAATCCGTCATGGTCAGGTCATCACCGACCGTGAGCACACGCAGGTCCGGGCTGCCGATGAGGATCTTGTCGCGCAAGTCCTTCTGCAGCCCATTCATCACGCCCAACACGAGGATCAACGCGCTCACGCCTACCACCACGCCACCCATCGCGATCACGCTGATGAGGCTCAGCAGCTGCGATCCGCGGCGGCTGCGCAGGTAGCGCCACGCGATGGCAACCTCGAGTCGCGTCATTCGGGGCGCATCGCGGGGAACAGGATCACGTCGCGGATATGCTGTGTGCCGGTCAGGTACATCAGCAATCGATCGATCCCGATGCCGACGCCGCCAGTGGGCGGCATGCCGTACTCCATCGCACGCAGGTAGTCCTCGTCGACGCCGGTCGCTTCATCGTCACCGGCCGCCTTGAGGCGCGCCTGCGCTTCGAACCGCTGGCGTTGGTCGATGGGGTCGTTGAGCTCGGAGAACGCGTTCGCCATCTCGCGGCCGTCCGCGAACAGCTCGAATCGTTCCGTGAGTGCCGGGTTGCCGCGCTTCGGTTTCGCCAGCGGCGACAACTCGACGGGATAGTCGAGGACGAACGTCGGCGTGGTGATCGTGCGCTCGACCAGTGCCTGGAAGAGCTCGTCCATCAGCTTCGGGCGGCTGAGCGTCTGCGGCTTCTCGACGCCGAGGCCCTTCGCCGCCTCGACCAGCTCTCCATCCGTCATCGCCAGCACGTCGCGGCCGAGCCCTGCACTCAGTGACGGCACCCACTCGATGCGCCGGAACGGCGTCGTGAACGCCGGCACCGAATCAGCGTCGATACCAGGCGTGCTCCGCACCGCGTCCGCGGCGGCCACGATCAGCTGCTCGACGCGATCCATCATCACGCTGTAGTCCGCGTACGACTCGTAGAACTCGAGCATCGTGAACTCCGGGTTGTGCGTCCGGTCGATGCCTTCATTGCGGAAGTCGTGCCCGATTTCATACACGCGATCAAAGCCGCCAACGATCAGTCGCTTGAGATACAGTTCGTCGGCAATGCGCAGGTACAGCGGCATGTCGAGGGCGTTGTGGTGCGTCGTGAAGGGACGCGCCGCGGCCCCGCCATAGAGCGGCTGCAGCACCGGCGTCTCGACCTCCAGGTAGCCCAGCCCGTCGAGGAACCGACGAATCGCCGACGTCATGCGCGCACGCGCGTAAAAGTTCGCGCGCACTTCCGGATGCACCGCAAGATCGGCATACCGCTGGCGATACCGCTGCTCCGGATCGGCAAAGCCCGAGTATCGCTTCACCTCACCATCGACGACCTGCTCCTTCGCGAACGGCAGCGGGCGCAGCGTCTTCGCCAGCAGCGTCAACTCGGTGCATTGCACCGTGACCTCACCGGTTCGCGTGCGCATCAATGTGCCGGCCACACCGACGATGTCGCCGAGGTGCAGTTCCTCGAACACGGCCCACTGCTCCGGCGCCATGTCATCCTTGCGGAAGTACGCCTGCAACTTGCCGCTGGCGTCGCTGACGTGCGCGAACGCAGTCTTGCCCTTGGAGCGCAACGACACGAGGCGCCCTGCCACGCGCACGGCGGGTCCGGTGTCGCTGCCGTCGGGCAACAACTCGCGGGCGTCTGCGGACAGGTGCGTACGATCGTAGGCGTAGGCGAACGGCGCGACGCCGCTCGAGACCAGTCGGTCGAGCGAGGCGCGGCGATCGAGGAGCACCTGGCTGAGTTCTTCGTTGTTCACGTCGTTGGGTCCCGAGAAATCACGAAAGATTTGTTGGCAGATCGACTTCGCGTGCCACCGCAGTAATGGTCCAGCCAGTGCAGCAGCCTACTTCTGCGCTGGCTCGCCCTGCTGCTTCAGGTATGCCTCGATGAATGGATCGATGGCGCCATCCATCACCTTCGCCACATCGGCGATCTTCAATTCCGTGCGATGATCGTTCACCATCGTGTACGGCTGGAACACGTAGCTGCGGATCTGGCTGCCGAACGACACGTCGGCCTTGCCGGCGTCGAGCGCCGCCTTGGCGGCCGTCTGCTTGTCGGCCTCGATCTGGTAGAGCCGATTCTTCAGCTGCTTCATCGCGGTCGCCTTGTTCTTGAACTGCGAGCGCTCCGCCTGCGAGGCCGTCACGACGCCGCTGGGAAGGTGCGTGATGCGAACGGCCGACGACGTCTTGTTGACGTGCTGGCCACCAGCACCAGATGCGCGATAGACGTCGATCCGGAGATCTTCATCGCGAATCTCGATGTTGATCTCCTCATTCACCACCGGATACACGAACACCGAGGCAAAGCTCGTATGCCGGCGCGCCTGTGAATCGAATGGCGAGATGCGCACCAGGCGATGCACGCCCGCCTCGGGACGCAAGAACCCGTAGGCGTATTCACCGGTGATCTCGAGCACGGCGCCCTTGATCCCGGCTTCTTCGCCTTCGCTCAGATCGAGAATCTCGATGCTATAGCCCTTTCGTTCGGCCCAGCGCGTGTACATGCGCATGAGCATCTGCGCCCAGTCCTGCGCTTCGGTACCACCGGCGCCAGCGGAAATCTCGAGCTGCGCAGCGCGAAAGTCGTCCGGGCCGCGGAGCAATGAGCGCAATTCATAGGCGGCGATCTGTTCGCGCACTGCATCGGCGTCGCGAACCAGCTCAGCCTCCATGGTGGCGTCGGGCTCGACCTCGAGCAGCTCCACGAGTTCGCGTGCATCGGACACGCCGCGCACGAGGCGATCGAAGGGCTCGACCCACTGCTTGTACGTCTTCACCTGCTGCACCACGACCTGCGCACGCTCCTGATCATTCCAGAAGCTTGGCTCGGCCATCTGCGCTTCCAGCGCCGTCAGGCGTTCCCGCTGGCTCTCGAGGTCAAAGATACCTCCGCAACTCGTCGAGCCGCTCAGCATCCGTGGTGAGTTGGGTCGTCAACTGGGCGAGATCAGCCATGAGCGTCGATGGAGCCATGAGAAAAACGGGAGCCGTCCCCCCGAGGTCGGGAGGACGGCTCGGCGCGCGGCTGCGCAAGCGTCAAAGTTAGCCGGACCGGCACGGGTTCTCCATGCCTGCACGACTCAGAAGACGCGTTTCCCCTCAGCCAGCACTTCGTTCAACGCGTCCTGGAAGAACGCGGTCGACTCAGCGACATCGCGCCCCACCTGCTCCACGTACTCGTCGTAGCTCTTCCGGATCTCGTCGCGGAACAGCTGCTTCAGCGTCCCGTTCGCCAGGCCCTCGGCACGCTTCTGCGGCTGATAGGCCACCATGTCGGACACCAGCGCGCGTGCGAGGCGCTTGGCGCGTGTCATCGGGTCGCTGCGCAGGAACGGATTGATGACGCGCTTCGATGGGTCACCGCTTGGCGCAGGCGTCGGCAGCGCCACCGATGGCACCGGGGGGGGCGAATTCACGAGCTGACCCGGCGACGGCGGTGGCGGTGGCACCAGCGGCCGCGCGGACGCCATGCCCGCCGTCGACACCGAGGGCGTCGGCCGCGAGGGGTACGGCGTGCCGACCTCCGCCATTTCACTCGGGAGCGGCGTCGTGCGCCGAATCCCTGGAATGCTGGCCGGCGTCGACGCCGCCACCGCCGGCGTGCGAACCGGCGTGACCGCGCGTGGCGTCATGGCCGGATTCGTCAGCGGCGTCGTAGCCCCGACCGTGATCCTGAGGATTGCACCGCAGACGCTGCACCGCGCCCTGACGCCGTTCGGTGGCACCTTTGCAGGGTCCACACGGAATACAGACCGACAGTCCTGACACGTCACGTTCACTGAGGCTTCTCCTCGGGTGGGTAGGCCGACTCGCCGTCCGATCGCCGATCCATCGCCCAGACGGAACCGGGCAGTGTCTTGGCGTACGTCTTCATTTCAGTCGCCAGCTCGCTCACTTGCGCTGCACTCGTGAAGCGACGCCGCTCGTTGGTGACGACACCAATCGAGAGCGTCATGAGTGGAACGCGATCAAGTCGACCCCGGCGATCCTTGCCGAAAAAGTAGCCAGCTTGACGATCAATTGCAGAGTATCGCTGCGGCAACGTCTCATCTGCCCGTCGGACCAGCATGTCGCAAGCCGTCGCGGCCTGCTCCAGCGGCACGAGGAAGAGGAAGTCGTCGCCTCCAATGTGCCCCACAAAGCCGTGTTCGCCAGCGGTAGTATCGACCACCTCGACGATCAGTCGAGCGACGGTCCGTATCACATCATCACCCATGGCATAGCCATAGCGATCGTTGAATTCCTTGAAGTGATCGAGATCCGCGTAACACGCGGCAAAGGCCTCAGCACGCTCCATGCGTGCGGCGATCGCGTCGGTGATTGCGTCCGACCCCGCCAGGCGTGTGGATGGATTCACCTGCACGTCGCGACGGGATCGTGTGATGGCGGCGGTGAGGCGCGATTCCAGCTCGCATCGATCCTGCCGCTCCGTGAGCACATCGTCCGCGCCCGCATTCAACCAGGCGGATGCGCTGTGCGATGCGACCGCCACCAGAGCCGGCACGGTGTGCGTCGCGGAGTCCGCTTTCAGGCCGCGAAGGGCCATACGCATCGCATCCTCGCAACCGTCGACACCGAGCACGATCAGCAGCGGCGCCGCGGCTCGCACGGTCGCTCTCTCCCACGCGGACGCGTCGAGATGTATCACGGGATGACCCTGCTCGAGCGCCCAGCGGGCGATGGCCTCCGCGACGCCGGACGGCAACGACCCGGCCGTGAGCACACCGATCGGAGTCGGGACGACGGGCGGCGCAGAGGGAGACAGCATCATCCGAGAGAGACGATCCAGCGGACCCGAGGCAAGCTCGAGCGGATCAGAGCGAAGAAGCCTCGTCGATCAGCATGATCGGGATGCCGTCCCGGATCGCATATCCGAGTCGGCAGACGGGGCATTCGAGAGATGGCCGATCGCCTTCGACGAGCCTCAGGTGCCCCTTGCACCTCGGGCATCGCAGAATGGCAAGCAGGTCGGATGGAAGTGTCGGCATGTTGGCTCCAGACGGCACGATCACTCCTGCGGGACGGTGAATCCGAAGCGGCGAAGCGCAACCGCGTCCTTGCGCCAGTCGGGCATGACCTTGACCCAGAGATCGAGGTACACCGCCCCTTCCACGAGGCGTTCGATGAGCACACGGGCGGCCGTCCCAATTTCGCGAATCGTCTTGCCCTTGGCGCCGAGCACAATGCCCTTCTGGCTGTCGCGCTCGACGTACACCACGGCGCGGATATAGATCGGCGTCTTGGTTTCCCGGAACTCCTCGATATCGACGAAGATGCCGTAGGGCACCTCTTCGTGCAGGATGGCCAACGCTGATTCGCGGATCGCCTCGGCGGCGAAGAACCGGACCGGTTGGGTGCTCAGCTCGTCGGCGGGATAGAGGAACGGCGACAGCGGCAGGTGCTCGGCCACGCGTGTCAGGAGTTCCTCGATGCCGTCGCCATCGTTGGCGCTGCCGACGATCACATTGGGCAGTGCGGCGAGGCTGGCACGATTGCCCGTGTTGAGCAGGTCGGCCTTGTTGGCCCAGGTCAGCTGCGTGCGCGGGAGTGGCGTGCCGGGTGGCACCAGCGATTCGAGTGGCGGCGGCGGTCCATTCGTCGCATCATGCACATAAACAGCGACATCGGCATCACGGAGGGCGGCGATGGCGCTGGCGAGCATGCTGCGTTGGAGCGTGTAGCTCGGATCGAGCAGGCCAGGCGTGTCGAGGAGCACCATCTGGTAGTCGTCGGTCGAGACGATACCGACAGCGGAGACGCGGGTGGACTGCGGTTTGGGGCTGGTGATGGCGAGCTTGAGTCCGAGGAGTCGATTGAGGAGCGTCGATTTTCCGGCATTGGGCTTTCCGACCAGTGCGACGTGTCCGGCCCGGGTGGTAGGGGGTGTTGGGTTGGTCGGGGTCGGGTCGTTCGGTGTGGGATCGGGCATGGTACTCGAGGTGGGAACGCGGATCGGCGTTCGGAAAATAGTAAACACACGAAACCCCCGGTTGCATGAAGCAACCGGGGGTTTCGCAAAGGTGCCGGCGACGGCCTACTCTCCCGCGACCTCGCGGCCGGAGTACCATCGGCGCTGTCGGGCTTAACGATCGTGTTCGGAATGGGAACGAGTGTGGCCCCGACGCTCTAGTCGCCAGCGAATTAGTCAAGTGATGAAGGCAGATGATCGTGGGTAATGAAACCACGTCGCAGATTTCGCGATTGGCGACGCAACCGAGTTGCGTAAGTGACCAGGCTTTTGCGTGCTGGTCACAGTATTGGGAGTCAAGCCGCACGGGCGATTAGGACCGCTGCGCTCGGAATGGATTGCTCCACGTCCACGGGCGGCCTATCGACGGAGTCGTCTCCTCCGGCCCTTCAGGGGACTCAAGGTCCCAGGGATAATTCATCTTGGGGGGCGTTTCCCACTTAGATGCGTTCAGCGGTTATCGCCACCGATCATCGCTACCCGGCGGTGCCCTTGGCAGGACAGCCGGGACACGAGCGGATCGTCCGACTCGGTCCTCTCGTACTAGAGTCCGCACCCCTCAATTATCCAGCGCCCACGACGGATACAGACCGAACTGTCTCACGACGTTCTGAACCCAGCTCATGTACCACTTTAACCGGCGAACAGCCGGACCCTTGGGACCTTCTCCAGCCCCAGGATGTGATAAGCCGACATCGAGGTGCCAAACCGCGCCGTCGATGTGAACTCTCGGGCGCGATAAGCCTGTTATCCCTAGCGTACCTTTTATCCGTTGCGCGATAGCCGATCCACACCGGGCTACCGGATCACTACAGCCGACTTTCGTCCCGGTTCGACCCGTCGGTCTCACCGTCAGGCTGGCTTCTGCTGTTACACTCTATAAGCGCGAGTACCGACCGCGCTGAGCCAACCATGCGCGCGCCTCCGTTACTCTTTCGGAGGCGACCGCCCCAGTCAAACTGCCCACCTGCCACGGTCCTAGCAAGGGTTTGCCTTGCGTAGTGAGGACAGCACACCACCCAGGGTGGTATTTCACTGGTGCCTCCCCAAGGGCTAGCGCCCCTGGCTCATCGGCTCCCACCTATGCTACACAGTGAAGTGCACCGTCCAATGACAAGCTACAGTAAAGGTGCATAGGGTCTTTTTGTCCTGTCGCGGGGACTCGGAATCCTCACCGAGACTGCAATTTCGCCGAGCACGTGGTCGAGACAGTGCTCAAGTCGTTACGCCATTCGTGCAGGTCGGAACTTACCCGACAAGGAATTTCGCTACCTTAGGACCGTTATAGTTACGGCCGCCGTTTACCGGGGCTTCGGCTCAAGGCGTCGCCTTGCGGCTAACCTCTCCCCTTAACCTTCCGGCACCGGGCAGGCGTCAGTGCGTATACGGCGCCTTATGCGGCTTGGCACGCACCTGTGTTTTTGCTAAACAGTCGCTTGAGCCGATTCTCTGCGGCCTCATCCTGCTTCGGTTGTACACCTGACAGAATAAGGCATCCCTTCTTCCGAAGTTACGGGATCATTATGCCGAGTTCCTTGACCACGTTTCACTCGTTCACCTGAGGCTACTCGCCTTACCCACCTGTGTCGGTTTACGGTACGGAGCCTCGCTGCTCTCCCCCACCCGCTTTTCTTGCCAGTCGACGTGACACCCCTTGGACAATATCGCTATCGTCCTCAGCATCCGGTCTCGGCTTGCGCCTACGCCGTTACAAGAGCAATCCACAAGCTCTCGGGCATGGTGTTCCTGGGTCCCGGGTGGCTTCAACGAACAACGAGACGGACGGGAATCTTGACCCGTTTGCCATCAGCTACGCCTCTGGGGCCTCGCCTTAGGATCCGCCTCACCCAGCGCTGATTGCCATGGCGCTGGAACCCTTGGGTTTCCGGTGTGCGGGGTTCTCACCCGCATTTGCGCGTACTCATTCCGGCATCCTCACTTCTCATCGCTCCACGGCTCGTTTCCACGACCGCTTCACCGCCGATGAGAACGCTCCCCTACCCCTTACACATAGTGTAAAGGCCAAGCTTCGGCGGGCCGCTTAATCCCGACCATTCTCGGCGCATCTCCGCTGGACCAGTGAGCTATTACGCACTCTTTAAAGGAATGGCTGCTTCTAAGCCAACCTCCTGGTTGTCACGGCAGCGACACATCCTTCGCTATACTCAGCGGCCACTTCGGGGCCTTAGCTGTGGCTCTGGGTTCTTTCCCTCTCGCCTACGAACATTATCGCTCGCAGACTGCCTCCCAGCGTCCATTCCATGGGCATTCGGAGTTTGGTTGGGGTTGGTACCAGCGTCGCCGGCCCGCGCCCATCCAGTCGCTCTACCTCCCAGGAACATGCACTGAGGCTCTACCTAAATAGATTTCGGGGAGAACCAGCTATCTCCAGGCTTGATTGGCCTTTCACCCCTATCCACAAGTCATCCGAACGGTTTTCAACCCATACCGGTGCGGGCCTCCACGTCGTGTTACCGACGCTTCACCCTGCTCATGGATAGATCGCCCTGGCTTCGGGTCTACCCCCAGGCACTCTCGTCGCCCTCTGCAGGACTCGCGTTCGCTCTGGTTCCGTGGCTCAGCCACTTAACCTCGCGCCTGAGGCGTAACTCGCCGGATCATAATGCAAAAGGCACGCCGTCAGTCGTGACTCAGGTTGCCCCAAGCCCAACCTCCGACCGCTTGTTGGCATGTGGTTTCAGGATCTCTTTCACTCCCCGCACTGGGGTGCTTTTCACCTGTCCCTCACGGTACTCGTCCACTATCGGTCACAGAGGAGTCTTTAGCCTTGGAGGGTGGTCCCCCCAACTTCCGACGGGATTTCTCGCGTCCCGCCGTACTCAGGAACTCTACTACGATCAGTGCATCAGCTTCGCCTACCGGGCTCTCACCGTCTGCGGCCCCCCGTTCCAAGGGAGTTCAGCTGCTTTCTCCGATCGCGTCCGTAGGTCCTATAACCCCGGCATGTAAACACACCGGTTTAGGCTCCGCCCCTTTCGCTCGCCACTACTCAGGGCATCTCGGTTGATTTCTCTTCCTCCCGGTACTGAGATGTTTCAGTTCCCAGGGTTCGCTTCCACTTGCGTGGATGACGGGACTCGCGCCCCGCCGGG
This sequence comes from uncultured Gemmatimonadaceae bacterium, assembly GCA_963740355.1. Lineage (GTDB taxonomy): Bacteria > Gemmatimonadota > Gemmatimonadetes > Gemmatimonadales > Gemmatimonadaceae > JACMLX01. Next base: position 2,313,799 of record CAVUDW010000002.1, on the reverse strand, counting down.
TTGCCCCATTCGGCCATCTCGGGATCACCGCGTGTGTGCCACTCCCCCGAGCTTATCGCAGCTTACCACGGCCTTCATCGCCTCTCTGTGCCCAGGCATCCCCCACATGCCATCTCTCGCTTGACCTCCCTAACCGGTCAAGCCAATCGCGCAAATCTGCTTCGAGTGATATGCAAAATTTCCACATATCTCGATGTGATTCCATTTCCCACGATCATTACTGCCTTCATCACTTGTCAAACAACGGTGCCCAACGCCAGCCGAAGCCAGCGCGCTGCACACCACTGAAACTGAATCGAGAGATAGGATGCCGAGGCGGCGACTACTGAGTCGCTTTCAACCCAGGACGTTGCCATCCAGGTCTACTCGCGGACTCCGTTAAGGAGGTGATCCAGCCGCAGGTTCCCCTACGGCTACCTTGTTACGACTTCGCCCCAGTCATGATGCTCGCCTTCGGCCGCTTGGTCCCTTGCGGGTTCCGACACGGACTTCGGGCGCTCACCACTTCCATGGCGTGACGGGCGGTGTGTACAAGGCCCGGGAACGTATTCACCGTGGCGTAGCTGATCCACGATTACTAGCGATTCCAGCTTCATGCCGTCGAGTTGCAGACGACAATCCGAACTGAGGGCAGTTTTGGGGATTGGCTCCCACTTGCGTGTTCGCGACCCTTTAGCCTGCCCATTGTAGCACGTGTGTAGCCCTAGACGTAAGGACCATGATGACTTGACGTCGTCCCCACCTTCCTCCGGTTTGGCACCGGCAGTCTCGCTAGAGTCCCCGCCATGACGCGCTGGTAACTAGCGACGAGGGTTGCGCTCGTTGCGGGACTTAACCCAACATCTCACGACACGAGCTGACGACAGCCATGCAGCACCTGTGACCGTGCTCCGAAGAGCTCGCCAAGTTTCCCCGACGATTCACGGCCATGTCAAGCCTAGGTAAGGTTCTTCGCGTTGCGTCGAATTAAACCACATGCTCCACCGCTTGTGCGGGCCCCCGTCAATTCCTTTGAGTTTCAACCTTGCGGTCGTACTCCCCAGGCGGGGCACTTAATGCGTTAGCGTCGGCACTCAGGGGGTCGCTCCCCCAAGCACCTAGTGCCCATCGTTTACGGCGTGGACTACCAGGGTATCTAATCCTGTTTGCTCCCCACGCTGTCGCGCCTCAGTGTCAGCAACTGCCCAGCAGGCCGCCTTCGCCACCGGTGTTCTTCCGGATCTCTACGCATTCCACCGCTACACCCGGAATTCCACCTGCCTCTACAGTGCTCCAGTCAGACCGTCCCGATGGCCGACGCAGGGTTGAGCCCTGCGCTTTCACCACCGGCGCATCTAACCACCTACGCGCCCTTTACGCCCAGTGATTCCGGACAACGCTCGCACCCTCCGTATTACCGCGGCTGCTGGCACGGAGTTAGCCGGTGCTTCCTCACTCGGTACCGTCACATCCCTCGAAAAGGATCGTTCGTCCCGAGCAACAGGGGTTTACACACCGAAATGCTTCATCCCCCACGCGGCGTCGCTGCGTCAGCCTCTCGGCCATTGCGCAAGATTCCCCACTGCTGCCTCCCGTAGGAGTCTGGGCCGTTTCTCAGTCCCAATGTGGCTGGCCATCCTCTCAGACCAGCTACCCGTCGTCGCCTTGGTAAGCCGTGACCCCACCAACTAGCTGATAGGCCGCGAGCCCCTCTCTGAGCCGTAAACGTTTCCTCTCCCGGTGATGCCACCAGAAGAGCGTATGCGGTATTACCCGGCCGTTGGGCCGGCTATCCCCCTCTCAAAGGCAGGTTGCTCACGTGTTACGCACCCGTTCGCCGGTGACGTATTGCTACGCCCCCTCGACTTGCATGTGTTAAGCACGCCGCCAGCGTTCGTCCTGAGCCAGGATCAAACTCTCCAAGAAGAATTCAACTAGCTCTCGCGAACCGCTCACAACACCCATTACTGGACCATCATGAGACGGTCCGGAATCATTAAAAATCAGAGTTCAATCTCTCGCGCGGCGCTCTGCACACCGTCGCTCAAACGAGATCGCCTCAAACATCCATCTCTCTCGATTCAATTTTCAATCAGCGGTCCCAGCGTTTCGCCGGGAGTCTTGAAGGATACTCAGCGTTGCCGAGTCCGTCAACCCCCTCTCTCAACTTTCGACTTGCTCGCTTTCGCGATGCTTCGCCGCCCGTTCACTGAGGGGGATGCGAAAGTAGGCGAAATCCCAGCCAAATGCAACCCCTGTCGACACGCGCGTTCTCACACCGCCACACACCGCCACACACCGCCACACACCGCCACACACCAGCTGCACACCAGCTGCACACCTACCGCGACACCCGCGCCACACGCCACACCCCCCGCAGCATGTCCGACGCCAACACACTCCCCGACGCCCCGTCGACACCCCACACGTACACCCCCTCCGACACCAGCGCCGTCCCCAGCAAGCGCCCCATCATCGCGAGGTTGCAGCGACCCGCCGCATCACGCGCCGACACCGCACAGGTCGAGAGATCGCCACGCACGTCCACCGCACGGATGCCCGCGTTGTAGTACGCCGCATACAGCACCCCGCTCGACTCATCGACCCAGAAGTTGTGCGTTCCCGCACCACTCACGCTGAACCATGCCACTTCACGCATCGCAGACCACGACGTCACGTCGATCACATGCACATCACCGACCGATGACGAGCCTACCGCACCTGGCCCCTCTTCACCGACGAACGCGTACCGCGCACCACTGACCGCATCGCGCAGCCAATACACGTTGTGCGCACTCCCACCCACCGTCTGCACGCGACCAAGCAGCACCGGCGCTGATGGCGTACCACCACGTCCACCGCCACCGATGTCGTAGGCCGCCATGCCGTTGTTCCATTCCGCGGTCAGCAGAATGCCATCACGTACGAAGACATCGTGGATGTATGGCGCTCCCAGCACCTGCACGGACTTCTCCACCGGCGCACGGGGATCGCTGATGTCGACGATCACCAATTTCGCCGGCTCGGAACCGCGAGGATCGATGCAGAGGAACGCATACAGCTTTCCATCAACACGTGAGACCTGCGCCGTGTGCACACCGTTGATGGTATTGGGCGTCTCGTACCTGCCGATGAACACGGGATGCGCGCCATCGACGATGTCGTACAACACGATCGCGCCGTGTGTCGACGGCTCCACCGCAACCACCAGCAGGTTCGCGTCCGGCACCACCTGCACATCGCCGGTGGTGCCGGCGTCTGCGACGATCAGGCTGTCGACCAGCGTGGATTGCGTCGTGGCGAGATCCCACACGAAGACCGCATTCCCGCGCACATTGCTGCGCGTGCCCCACGTCGAGCTGTACGCGTACCGCGCACCTGCACTGATCTCAGCGCTATAGCGATTTGTGAGCGTCCCCTGCCCCAGCGTGGCAAGGGCCGTGACGGAGGGCGGGATCGGCTCCGGGGGAGTCTCCTTGCCCCCGTTCGAGCCACAGGCGGCAACTCCGCCGAACACCGTCGCCAGCACGACACGCAGGATCGCTTGCATTCTCAGGCTCCGAATACTGAAAGACATGCGCAATCGCGCGCCAACAAGGACGTCAGCGATTTCGTCTCGCCGGACTGAACTCGTTCGTCGACATACAAGTCGACATACACGTCGACATACAATCGGTACGCACAGACGGGTCCACGACGCGCACGGCGATCGATGTGGTCGATTGACACTGCGTCCGTCGGTCACTGGTGCGTCATCGTGAGCATCGCATTGGTCGCGCCGCCTCCGGCCGCAGCGCCATACCGGCCCACACGAGCCGGCATCGCACCAGCGCCGAACCGCAGTCCGACGGACCAGAGCCACGATCGCCTCGATCCGCTGATGTCGGCAGGATCGAGCAGCACCGGCCGCAGGATCGGCGTCGAGTGCGCGCGGGTCAGCTCAGTGAACACCGTACCCTGAGCGACACGGACCCGTGGCAACGCGACAGCGAGCTGCGCCGAGGCGAGCTGCCACCGTGTGACGCCTCGAATCGTCAGGTCCGACGGAGGGCGTGACGTGCGGAACGGATCGAGCAGACGCTCCTCCTCCGGGCGCGACGTCTGCTCGAGACGAATCGCGACACCGACGCGACGCCGCGTGGCGCGCGCTTCGGCCAACACGGTGCCATAGTCGACAATCGCCCGCGACCGATACGTCTCGGCCGTGCGCGCCCACTCCACCAGCAGATACTCGAGCACACCGGACGCTGGCGTCCAGCGCACGCTGGTACTCGCCTTCTCCTGGTCGAGCCCAGCGCCGCTCGCGAATTCCGGCGATCGCACGAACGCCGCACTGCCTTGCACCTCGAGCTGAGGAACCGGCCAGACACTGAGTCGCACTGAACGTGAGTCACCGAAGCGATCCCAGCGCGGCGGCGAGGTGGTTCCGACAGGTTCGTCGCCGTTGAAGGCGGCAACCTCGAGCGAGACGCCTTCTGACAATCGAATCGCGCCGGTGACCTGAAGGCGCTCGAGAATCTGTGTGAAGTGATGGTTGGCCGGATACTTGGTGAACGGCCGCACCATCGGGTCATCGGTGCCGAAAGGAATGACTCCCTTGCCCGCGGAGATCGACACGCGAGTGCCTCGAAATGCACGCTCGCCCGACACCATGACTTCGTGCACGACCGTATGCGGATGCCGACGATCGATGAAACCCTCGCCCCAGATTCCCGCCACAGGTTCGCCGTTCGGCATGGTCCAGTGCTCGGCGTTGAGCATGGCTGCATACTGCAGCGCACGACCGAAACGTGCGCCACGAAGCGCGAGCATTGGTTGTGTGACGAGCAGTTCCGTCCGTGCGCGACCGGCGAAGGCGGGCGAGGTGCGTGTGCCGAGCACCGTGGCCATGACGGAGAGCGAGTCTCGCCGGCCGCTGGCCGTGTGCGCGGCGTGCGGCGCCGGCTCCTGCGCACCGAGCATGGCAGGGACCATGGCAGAGAGCAGCAGCGTGATGAGGCGCAGGCGCCGCGTGATGGGCATTGGGCGGACGATACCGTCGACCGCAGATGGACGCAAAAAAAGCGGCGGCCATCAGATGATGACCGCCGCCTTATGCTCCGAGTAGGACTCGAACCTACAACCTACTGATTAAGAGTCAGCTGCTCTACCATTGAGCTATCGGAGCTTGCTACTGCAAACGCGCCAGGAGGGAATCGAACCCCCGACCCGCAGCTTAGAAGGCTGCCGCTCTATCCAACTGAGCTACTGGCGCTTCATGATGCCGCACGTCAGGTGCTCGTGCGGAGGCACACAGATCGGGGCGGCCGGATTCGAACCGGCGACCTCCTGCTCCCAAAGCAGGCGCGCTACCGGACTACGCTACGCCCCGCACGAACCCCGAGAGTAACGGGGTCGGGCGGCCTCGTCAACGGGCAATCACTTACGAGACTGCGGCAGTGAGTTGCGACAACAGGTTCGCGAAGGCACGCCCCCTGTGACTGACACGCTGTTTCGCCTCCCGTGACGCGGCAGCAAACGACAGCCCAAGGTCGCTGCTCATGAACCACGGATCGTAGCCGAATCCACCACCTCCGCTGCGATCCGGGACGATTGCACCGTCGGTGCGCCCAAGTGCGACGACTTCGCGCGACGCATCGACGAAGGCTGCTGCGCAGGCGTAATACGCTGCCCACGGCGGTGCGCGCCCGCTGTCCCAGCACGCGTCGAGCATTGCCTCGGCGTTGGCGGCGTCTTCGTGCATCGCCGCCAGCATGGATGACGCCGCGGTCACTTGCAAAGCGACGGCTTCGCACACCAGGCAGTCCATCCAGCACATCGATGCACAAGCCGGAATCGTCGGCGAGACATGGCTGCCCGGTGCGCTCGGCGAACCAGCGCGCCTTGGCGAGCGCATTCTCCTCGAAGGTCGGGAAGATCTCGATGCCGGCTTCTTCGGGCTCCTCAGCGATACCGGCTGCATCAAGGCCGATGGCGACGATCCCGTACGCCGACAGCAGCGGCATCAGTTCCGCGAGCTTGCCACGACTGCGCGTGGCGATGATCCACTTCGTCACACGCGCGCCTGGTCTACCGGCAGATCGATCGCACTAGACACGCGGTGTCGCGAGCGCTCGCAGCTGTGCCTCGTCGAGCGCCTTGATTCCCGATGAGGCGAGCCCCAGCAGCGCATCCAGTTCGCCGCGATCGAAGGTCGCGTGTTCACCGGTGCCCTGCACCTCAACGAATTTTCCGCTATCGACCATCACCACGTTCATGTCCACACCAGCGCGGACGTCCTCGGGATAGTCGAGATCGAGCACCGGGAATCCATCGACCACACCAACACTCACGGCTGCCACGCGATGGATGACTGGTGAGACCGTCAGCGTGCCCTGCGCCATCAGCCACGAGAAGGCATCCGACACCGCGACACAGGCGCCGGTGATGGCTGCAGTGCGCGTTCCGCCATCGGCCAGCAGGACATCGCAGTCGACCTTGATCGTTCGCTCACCGAAGTCGAAACCGCTCAGCATCGCGCGGACGCTGCGACCGATGAGACGCTGAATTTCCTGCGTGCGGCCACCGACCTGCCCACGCTCGCGCGACGTGCGCGTGCGGGTCGCACGCGGCAGCATTGCATACTCGGCGGTCAGCCACCCCAGCTTGCTCCCTTTGCGCCAGCCGGGAACACCTTCCTCGACGGTGGCGGTGCAGAGCACCTTGGTCTCGCCGAAGTTGATGAGGCACGATCCTTCCGCGTACGGAGTGACATTGCGCTCGATCGTGACGGGTCGCATTTCGTGCAGCTGGCGGTTGTACGATCGGACGAGCTCAGGCATCAGGCATTCCGGAACGAAGTTTCGCGATGGTCGCGGTTGTGGAGTGTCCCGGTGTGAGCGGGATGATCACGACGTCGCCGCCGCGGGCGCGGGTCTCGACTGCGCCAACGACGGTGGACGGATCATAGTCGCCACCCTTCACGATGACGTCTGGTCGCAGTAACTGAATCAGCTCGAGCGGTGTGTCCTGATCGAAGACGGTGACGCAGTCGACGACGGCCAGTGCCGCGAGGACGTAGGCGCGGTCGGCAGCCGTACGCACCGGACGCTCCGGCCCCTTGTTCAACCGGCGCACGGAGTCGTCGCTGTTGATGCCGACGATCAGCACATCGCCGCAGGCGCGTGCACCGAGCAGCACGTCCACATGCCCGGGATGCAGCAGGTCGAAGACACCGTTCGTGAACACCACGCGTCCCCGTTGTGCGTCGCGCCACTGCCGTGCGTCGTTCCAGGATCGAATGTGCTCCAGCGGCGAGGCTGGGTTCACTCCGATCGCTCGACGCTGAAGCGATGGGTCACGGGGCGCGGAGCGACCGGGAACTTGATCGTGTCGGTGTAGCTGGCCGTGAGGCGAATCATACCTTCGCGTCGATCGACGGTGATGTCATACGCTGCGTCCGGCAGGTCGCCGATGGAATCGGCCGACGCACGCATCCGTGCCTGCATCCCCTCGTCGTTGTCCGCCTTGGCATGCAGCAGTGTCTGGCGCAGCGCGTCTTCGTATTCGTACGCGCGCATGTAGACCTTGGCGGCTGGCCATCCGAAGACGACGGCAGCGGCGACAAGTGCGATCCACACGAGACATCCGCCTGTTCCACTGCCGCGGCGCATCACCATTGTGACTGAGCTCCCTCAATGACGTCGTTGACGAGCTTTTCGATTGCCTGCCGGCGACCATCCGCTTCGGCGCGTTCGGCGTACTCGCCCTCGGCGGTCATCCCCTTGCGCGACCAGAGCACGCGTCCGGCGACCTGGTCGTAGATCTCGATGTCGATCGTAAGCATCAGTTTCCGACGGGCGGCCACCGATTGCGTGCGGTCCGCAGAGAAGGCGATTGGGATGTCCGGTTCGTAACGTGTGATGAGGCCACGAACGACGGCACTGGCCTGCGCTTCACCGGCCTCTCGGACGCCCAGTCGAGCCCGGAGCTCCTTCCGCAGCCGTGCCATGAACTCGCCTTGGAGCTCGGCGGATGGCGTCTGGTTGTCGAAGGGGATGATGGCAATGGTGCGGACGGTGGGTGGAAGCCCACCGCCGGCAAAGCCGTATACACACCCGCTGAGGGCGACGATACAGCCCAGCGCGAGCAGCGCAGCCCTACGGCTTCCAGATCGAGGCATCGAACGGTGCGACAGAATCGGTCCGCGTGATCGTGAGCGTGAGCTGCCGTCGGGTCGGCGCGTGAAAGTAAACTAGCGATCCATCGTCCCGACGCTCGAGCCGGTCGACGACCTTGTCCCCCTCCGCGCGCTCGAGCCGCGTCACGCGCCCGCTGCGGATGGAGACCCGCCAACGGGGTGACGGGCCGATTTCCGCGGTCACCGTGCTATCGGTTCGGGCGACGACGGTGTCCTTTCCAGGTGGAATCGAGAACCTGCCGAGCGCCGCCCAGAGAAAGGCGGGCGGCGGGAGGACGCGCCGGAGCGACTCGGGAGCCTCGAGGCGCATCTCCTCCCCGATCACCCAGGCGGCACCGCTTCCGAGCCCGCCTGCCACGAACAGGTCGACGCGAGCGGAGTCGGGGGCCGAGATTCGCGCTGCACCTTCGCCGCGCACCTCCAGTTCCGACTCCTGGAGCCGCCAGTTGAACACAATCCGCTGACTATGGCGCGGGAGCTCGATGACCGGCAGCGGCTCGCGCTGCTGTGCCACCGGCGTGGCATTCACCAGCGGAGCAAGCTTCGGCGCGCAGGCTGCTAGCGTCGTGGCGCCAAGGAGGATTATTGAACGAGCGATCATTCAGGAATGGGTCGGATATTTCGCAAGGTGTCGCCCTGAACGAGCGCATCCATTGCCTCGAGGCCAGCCACCACGCGTCCAAAGACAGTGTAGTGACCATTCAGGTGCGGCTGCGGTGCCAGCGTGAGGAAGAACTGTGAGCCACCGGTGTCTGGCCCCGACAGCGCCATGCCGACCGCGCCGCGGGAGTAGTCGCTTCGGTTCAGCTCGTCGCGGATTGCGTAGCCGGGTCCGCCGCTCCCGTCGCCACGCGGATCCCCGCCCTGCGCGACGAAGGCCGGCACCACACGATGGAAGCGCAGGTTCCGGAAGTAGCCGGACCGCGACAGGCGGATGAAATGGTCCGCAGTCATCGGAGCCTGTACCCCATCGAGTGCGATCCGGACCTGTCCTCGCGCGGTTTCCAGTGCCAGGTGGAGCGTCTGCCCCTGGAGACTGGGCGCGATGATTTCGCGGACGATCCGCTCGTAGTCTGCCGCTGAGGCGCGCGACGCCGATCCGGACGCCCAGTGCCCCATCGGCGAGACGTTGCGCACACGTTGGCGCAGCAGCGGGTCAGAGGACGGGGCGAGTGATCGAAGCCGTGTGACAATCGAGTCGGTGAAGGAGGCACTATCGCGTCGCCAGGCACTCGCGATCACCGACAATGCCGCTTCGCGTGCATCACTCGCCGTGTCCGCCAAGGCACGCTGGTAGCCATCAAGGGCCTCGTCGACATCGGCAGCAGTGGCCGTGCGGATGATCGTCTCCAGCACCGCCTGTCGGACTCCGACGTCGTCGTCACGTCGGGCCGTTTCGCGCAGTGATCGCCAGCCGAACGAATCGCGCACAGGTGCAGTGTATCCTGCCATCGCTGTGATGACACTGGCTCGCACCCGTGAATCGCGGTCCGTGCCCAGCGCTGCGATCGGCGCCGCGTAGGCCGGTTGGTGCTTCACGGCAGCGCCATTGATCATCGCGATCCGAATCCGGAAATCCGCATGAGCAAACAGCGACTCGCCCACCGCGCGCTCCAGGGTGGGCAGTGCGCCAGCTTGCCACGCGCTGCCGATCAGGGTGCGCCGCACCATGTGCGTGCTGTCCGACAGCCACCACGCGCCCCACACTGTCGCGGTGTCACTCGCCGTAGTGGCGAGCGCTTCGACCATGGTCACACGGACGTTGGCGTCGCGCTCGAGCTTCCACGCCCGCTGCAGCGGCAACAGGGCGAGCTCACGATATGAGGCGAGGGACCGCACCGCCGCGATACGCACGTGTGCACTGGGATCGCGAAGCAGCGCCATCAATCGCGCAACAGCGGCGGCGGAATCCACGTGCGGAGCGGTCGTCACGGCCAGCAACCGCGCTGCAACCTCGCGGATGGGCGCAAGAGGACTGCGCGACGCGCCGAGTGCCACGCCGCCCCCTGCCTCGCGCCGCGTGCGCGCGAAGGCATACAGCGCCGCCCAGCGTTCGTCGTTGCTCGTCGCACGACGGTACGCGGCACCGACGACGGAGTCTGGAAAGGGCATCCACTTCAGGGCCACTCGAAGCAGCGCAGCGCGAACGCGAGGGCCGCGCGCGCGCTCGAATAGAGAGGCGAAGGATCCACACTGCGCGCCCATCTCTCCCAGTGCCCATGCTGCCGCAACACCCGTCATCGGATCAGCGAGCGACTCGCCCAATGCGCCACAGCTCACCGTATCGGTTGCCAGCCCAAGCGCAAAGGCCGCATCGCGTCGCACTGCCGTGTCACCGCTCGTGCGCAACAGTGAACGCGCAGCGTCGTACCGCGCTGCGACGCGATTGAGGCCGATCACTCGAACGCCGGCGGCGCGCAACTGTACGACAGGGGATGTCAACGCGCTGTCGATGGATGTCGTGTCTGGCACGCGCGCATCGTGCGCGGCCAGCAACGCCGCCCAGGTGCGGACTGCGCGTGAATCGAGACCACGCGACTGCGCGCTCGACGGCGAGGCCGCGAGGAAGCACATCGCAGTCCCCGCGACCGCGAACGACAGACGACGTCCGCACCGGTTACGCATTGTTCAAGTCCAGCGCATCGCGGAGTGCCTGTGGCAGGCGGGCAATCCTGCCATCGCGATCGAGGCCGATCAGTGTCGTACTGGCCGAGACGAGGCGAACGCCGGTGTCGGCATTCGTGATCAGGTATTCGAACGTCATCGAGCGAGACCGGACGTCGCTGAGCGTGGTGGTGACGCAGATGCGGTCGTCGTATCGCGCCGGCGCGTGGTAGCGGAGCGCAGCCTCAGACACCGCCAGACCGACGCCGAGCTTTTCGATCTCGGCGTATGACCGTCCCATGCGGCGGATCAGCTCCGTGCGTCCGACCTCACACCAGATCAGATAGTTGGAATGGTAGACCACACCCATCTGGTCCGTCTCGGCGTATCGCACGCGGAGTTCGAGATCGCAGGTTCGATTGGGGACGACGGAAGTCACGTGGTGGCAGTGGCGGGAGTGGTTTGCAGGACGCGCGAAGTTGGTCGGTCGCGTTCCCTTTTGTCAAAGCGTGCTGAACGGACTAATCTCCGCTCGTGCTGCCACTTCCCCTCCACCTGCTGTCCGACGCCCATGTTGGCGCAGCCCCAGCTGCGACGACGGATGCCCTGCTCCGGTTCATGCGCCGGTTGCGCGGCCAGCCTGGATCGCTGGTGCTGAATGGCGACATCCTCGACTTCTGGTTCGAGTGGCGTCGCTCGATTCCGTCGTTCGCACTGCCCGTGCTCGGCGCGCTGGCGGAGCTTCGCGCATCGGGGATGCCGATCGTCTGGATCGCCGGAAACCATGATTGCTGGGGCGGCGACGTGCTGCGTCGAGAGGTCGGTGTGACATACCAGACGACACCGCTTCGCCTGCAGTTCGGCACGTGGGATCTCGAAGTGGAGCATGGCGATGGATTGCGCGGCGATGCCGACCGGGGCTACCTGCGCGTGCGTCCAATCTTACGTCATCCACTGTCGGTCTGGGCCTTCAAGCTGGTGCATCCGGATTTCGGTACTCGCCTGGCGCTCGGGACGTCGGAAGCAAGTCGAGTGCACAGCGCCGAGGACAATGGCATCGGGCTGCGCGATGTGGCGCTGGCCCGCATCGCGGCGCCAGGCGGCCCGAATGCGGTCGTCTTCGGGCATTCGCACGTGGCGGGGCTGACACGAGCACCGAATGGTGGTGTGTATGCGAACCCCGGCGGCTGGGGTGACGTGCCACGCTATCTGCGATTTACGGAGCGTCGCGTCGAGCTGCTCGAGCCACTCGACTCAGGCGAAGACCGTCGTCTCGACTTTGTCGAGCACCGGACCGATGAAGCGCTGGCCGACACGTCGGAAGGCATCGGGCGCGTCGGTGGCGACGAATCGGTGCACCGGCTCGCCGACGGCCTCTGACGCCTCGAGGCCGCGTTCCCGCAGCACATCACGCAGTGCCGCAGCCGTCTCGGCGGCGGAGTCGACGAGCGTGACGTCCCTCCCGATCACGTCACCGATAATCGGCGCGAGCAGTGGGTAGTGCGTGCAGCCGAGAACGAGTGTATCGACGTGGGCGAGTCGCATTGGGGCGAGATACGTCTCGGCAATGAGGCGTGTGGCTGCGTGGTCCACCCAGCCTTCCTCGACCAGCGGGACGAACAACGGGCACGCGGTACCAGTGACGATGGCGTCGGCAGAGAGGCTCGCGATTGCGCGATGGTAGGCACCGGAATTGATCGTTCCGCTGGTACCGATGACCCCGATGTGGCCGTTGCGTGTCGCTTTCACGGCAGCGCGCGCACCCGGCTGCACGACGCCTATGACTGGCACGGGACATTCGCGCTGCAACACATCGAGTGCGTGCGCGGTGGCCGTGTTACAGGCGATCACGATCGCCTTCACGCGCTGCTCGAGCAGCCATGATGCGATCTGTCGGCTGTAGCGCACCACTGTCTCAGGGCTCTTCGGCCCGTACGGAACGCGCGCGGTGTCACCGACGTAGATCACGCGCTCACGCGGAAGCGCACGCAGGATCGCAGAGACGACCGTGAGCCCACCAATCCCTGAGTCGAAAACTCCGATCGGGGCGTCGTTCACCAGCGGATCTGCGCGCCGATACCTGTACCGGCTGGCGTATGCCGGATCGACACCCGCGCTGGAAGGTCCCACAGGTTGGCGGCCACATAGGCGTCGGCCCCCGACAGCAGGTGATTGAAGATCCACGCTGCGAGCCAATCCTCGAGATGCAGCTTGCGCGCATTGATCAGCTGCTCGGTGACGGCGGGCACCTTGGTGACAGGCTGTCCGAGCGTTGGATCTCCGACGGCGATCGAATCGAGCCCCCGCAATGCCTTGGCCTGACGCAGGTCGGCGCGTGACTTGGCCACCATGTAGATCGCGCCGATCTCCGCCCCGGCGAAGACTGTCGCGGCCGTGTTGCGACGAAGCGCGCTCTGTCCCCAGCCAGGCAGCAGCAGCGAATGCAGGAACGCCGCCTTGGGCGTGATCGGCGGTCGTAGCAGCGAATCAGGGATGCTGTTCGGCAGTCGACGAGCCGGACGTTTCGGCGTCGTATCGACCTTCACCGTGTCGCGTCGCGCACCGGCCGGCGTCACCTGCTGCGCGGTGGCAGCAGTGGCCGAAGTGACGAGGAGGGCCGACGCGAGCAGTGCGCGCGGCAGAAATCGAGCGATGAATTGCCCGCGAACTGCAGCGCGCACGATCACTCAGGCGTTCGGCAGGCGAACGATCGCTTCAATCTCGACGCGCACGTTCCGCGGCAGCCCACGCACCGCCACCGTGCTGCGGGCTGGACGATTCTCGCCGAAATGGCGCGCGTAGACTTCGTTCATCGCCTGGAAGTCGCTCATTTCCTGCAGGAAGACGGTCGTCTTGACCACGTCCTGCAGTGTCGCGCCGGCGGCGGCGCAGATTTCGGCGAGGTTCTTCATCACCTGTTCCGTCTGCGCCGAGACGTCGCCCGAGACCACCGTCATGGTGGCGGGGTCGAGGGCAATCTGTCCTGCCGTGAAGAGCAGGTTGTCGACCGCGATTGCCTGCGAGTACGGGCCGATGGCGGCAGGCGCCTTGGGAGTGCTGATCACACGCTTGGACACGACGAATCCTCGAAGAATGGAGCGCTAGAACAATCCAATGGCACGACCTGCGCCATCGACACCGATTCGCGCCGCGGCGGGCACGGCAGGCAGCCCCGGCATGGTCATGATATCACCGGCCTGAGCCACGACAAACCCTGCGCCGGCTGCCGGATAGACCTCTGAAATCTGTACACGGAAGCCGTGCGGCGCACCGAGGAGCGTCGGATTGTCGCTGAATGACGACTGGGTCTTGGCAATGCAGACCGGTGTTCCACCCAATCCCTGTCGCTCGAGTTCCCGAATGGCGCGCTCGGCGCGGGGCGAGAAGTCGACGCCATCGCCGCCGTACACGCGGGAGACGATGGTCCCGATCTTCTCCCGGATGCCACGCGAGACGTCGTACAGCGGCGCATACCCCGACGGCTCGTTGGCGATCACATCGAGCACTTCCCGGGCCAACGCCTCGCCGCCGGCACCACCCTTCGCCCACACTCCGCAGAGCGTGCCGCGCGCGCCAGATCGCTCGACGGCGCGCAGGACGGCATCGAGTTCTGCATCGCTGTCGGAGCTGAAGCGATTCAGCGTCACGACCACCGGCACACCGAACTGGCGCACGTTGGCGATGTGTCGCTCGAGATTCGCCAGGCCACCGAGCACCGCGTCGACATCCGGCGTTGCGAGCGAGGCCTTCGACGCGCCTCCGTGCAGCTTGAGCGCACGGACCGTGGCGACGATCACTGCCACGGCAGGCGTCAGTCCGCCCACGCGCGCCTTGATGTCGAAGAACTTCTCCGCACCGAGATCGGACCCAAATCCAGCCTCGGTCACGACGACATCACCAAGCGCCAACGCCGAACGCGTCGCCATCAGTGAATTGCAGCCATGCGCGATGTTGGCGAAGGGACCGCAATGCACGAGCGCCGGTCCGCCTTCCGCCGTTTGCACCAGGTTCGGTCGCAGCGCGTCGCGCAGGAGCAGCGCCATCGCACCGGCGGCGCCCAATTCTCCCGCGGTCACGAAGCTGCCGTCGTACGAACTTCCAATGACGATTCGCGTCAGGCGGGCCTGCAGGTCCTCAAGGCCGCTGGCGAGGGCGACGATCGCCATCACCTCGCTCGCGGGGACGATCACGAATCGTTCCTCGCGCGGCACGCCGTTGGTGGCGCCGCCAAGTCCGATCAGGCACTTCCGGAGCGCGCGATCGTTCATGTCGATCGTGCGCGGCCAGGTAATGCGGCGCGGATCGATGTTGAGCGCATTGCCTTGCTGCAGGTGATTGTCGAGCATGGCCGACAGCAGTGCGTGCGCACTCGCGATCGCGTGGAAATCGCCGGTGAAGTGGAGGTTGATGTCCTCCATCGGCAACACCTGTGCGTAACCACCGCCTGCGGCACCGCCCTTGACGCCAAAGACGGGACCGAGGCTGGGTTCACGGAGGCAGAGCACGACGTTGGTCCCCAGACGCCGCAGCGCCTGCGCCAGCCCCACCGAAGTGGTCGTCTTCCCTTCTCCTGCTGCCGTAGGGTGGATGGCCGTCACCAATACGAGCTTGCCGCGCACTGGCCGTTCTGCGATCGAGAGTGGGAGCTTGGCCTTGTACCGACCGTAGAGATCGATTTCGTCTTCGTGCAGTCCCAGCTCCGCCGCGACATCACGGATTGGCCGCAACGTCACGGACTGCGCAATTTCGAGATCAGTGAGCATCGGTCTGGATCGTCCTGGTCGTCGGCAAGGAGAGGGGCAACTTGAAGAAGCGGATGGCGTTCTGCGCCGTCAGTCGCCCCAGCGCATCGGCAGTGGTGCCGCGAACGAGCGCGAGACGCTCGACCGTAGCTGGCAGAAAGGCGGATTCGTTACGTCGCCCGCGATGCGGCACCGGCGCCAGGTATGGCGAGTCAGTTTCCACGAGGAGCTGTGCGTCGGGCACCATGGCCACGACATCATCGCGGTCCCACGTCCGGAACGTCGCGATGCCGCTGATGGAGATGTACCAGCCGACATCGATGGCCGCGCGTGCGAGCTCGGGTGAGCCCGTGAAGCAATGCAACACGCCGAGCACTCCTCGGCCCGCTGCCGCACGCATCAGCGCGAGCGTGTCGTCTTCGGCTTGCCGAGTGTGCACGACCACCGGCAGCGAGGTCTCTTCGGCGAGTTCGAGCTGCAGTTGGAAGGCTCGCAGCTGCAGCTCGCGCGGACTGTGATCGTAGTAGTAGTCGAGTCCACACTCGCCGATCGCAACTGCTCCATCCTGCACCAGCGCACGCATCAGCGGGACGTCGCGTGCGGAATCGAACTTGTCGGCTTCGTGCGGGTGAACCCCCGCCGTGAAGGAGAGGCGCGCCGGATCCGTTCGGGCGAGATCACGCGCCGCGGACGAGGTTTCGCCGATCACCACGACATGTGACAGGCCAGCGTCCCAGGCGCGCTGCAGCATGGCGTCCCTGTCGGCATCGAATTTCTCGCCGGCCAGGTGCGCGTGGCTATCAATCAGCATGTGCGACGGCCGCAACGACAAAACCGCCGCGCAAGGCGGCGGTCCGTCGAAGCAGTGAGTCGTTCGGCGGCCGTCACCGGGTGGCGACGGTGCCCGGGCGCTTGGCACCCTCTGCCGCGCGGGCAGCGGCACCAGACGCTGCGTTCCGCGGGAACTTCTGTTCGATCCAGAGCAGCACCGGTCCAGCCACATAGATCGAGCTGAACGTGGCGACGAAGATGCCGAACACCATCACCCATGCGAACGGACGGATCACTTCACCCGCGAACAGGAGCAGCGCCAGCGACGCGGCGAACGTCGTGGCGTGCGTCATGATGGAGCGCGGCAGCGTGTCGTTGATCGACCGATTGAGCACGTTGCGCAGCGACTCCTTGCCTGCGGTCTTCAGGTTTTCACGCACACGATCGAAGATGATGATCGTGTCGTTCATCGAATAACCGAGCAGCGTCAGGATGCCGGCCACCACGGTGAGCGACACCTCGAGGTGCAACAGCTTGATGAACGCGAGCGTGACGATCGTGTCGTGCAGCGTCGCGACCACTGCCGCCACGCCAAACCGCCATTCGAAGCGGAACGCGAGGTAGATCAGGGTGGCGAGCGAGACGAGCACCATCGCGATCAAGGCGTTGCGGCTCAGTTCCTCGCCGACCTTCGGTCCGATCGATTCCGTACGCACCACGGTGTAGGTCGATGCGCCGAGCGACTTCGAGAGCGCTGCGCGAATTTCGTCCTCGATCTTGCCGGCGCCGGCAGCCTGCTGACTCACGAGCGCCTTGTCCTGCGCGCGAATCGTGAACTCGTCAGGCCCGCCGTACTGCTGCACTTCGGCGCCCTTGATCCCGGCGCCGTCGAGCGCCGCACGAATCTTTCCGGCGTCAGCGGGCTCCTTGAACTTCAACTGCACGAGCGTGCCACCCGTGAACTCAACCGAGTAGTTGATGCCGCCGCGGAATGCGAACGATGCCAGGCCAATCGCCATGAAGGCGATGGTGACGATGGCGGCGACTTTCCACCACTTGATGAAATCGTACGTCGTGTTGTGAAAGATTCGCAGCATCAGATGCTCAGTGGCTTCGTGCCGCCGGTGCGGTCAAGCCAGACGAGGAGAAGGGTGCGCGTCACGAAGATGGCCGTGAAGAGCGAGGCGGCAACGCCGACCACCAGGGTCACGGCGAAGCCGCGCACTGGTCCCGTACCGTACTGATACAGCACGGCGCCCGAGAGGATCGTGGCGACGCTGGTGTCGACGATCGCCGTCAGGGCGTGCTTGAAGCCTTCGTCGATCGAGAGGCGTGCAGACTTGCCGCGATCCATCTCCTCACGGATACGCTCGAAGATGAGCACGTTCGCATCCACGGCGATACCGACGCCGAGCACGAGTCCGGCCAGGCCAGGCAACGTCAGCGTGGCACCAAAGCCAGCCAGCGCTGCGAGGGTGAAGAAGATGTAAAGCGCGAGGGCGACCACTGCGATCATCCCGCTGAAGCGGTAGTAGCCGACCATGATCACGACCACCATCAGGATGGCGATGCCGAATGCGAGCACGCCCTTGTCGATCGAGTCCTGACCGAGGCTGGCACCGATGTTCCGCATCTCAGCCACCTTGAGCGGCACGGGCAGTGCGCCGGCGCGAAGCACGAGCGCAAGGTCCTGTGCTTCCTGCAGGCCAGCACCACCGAGCGTGATCTGGCCATTGCGGCCGATCGCGCTATTGATCGTCGGCGCCGTCACGACACGATCGTCGAGAACGACCGCCATGTTGTCGCGCACGTGCTTGCCCGTCTCGCGACGGAAGATGCGACCGCCTTCGGCATTGAACTCGAACTCCACGATGTAGCCGGGTTCGAGAGAATTCCGGTTCGGCTTGGCATCGGTGAGAAACTCACCGGTGATGATCGGCTTGGCATCGAGCATGTAGAGCGCGCGGTACGCGCCCTGACCCGGTGCGCCACCCACTGTGTCGCTTCCGAAACGCAACACCTTGCCGGGGGCAACGGCGCTGCGCACCAGCGTGTCCGCGAGGTAGCGCGTCAGTCGCGCAACATCCGATTCCTTCACGTAATACTGGCCGGGCATCTGCCCAGGCTGCACCAGCTTGGTGATCGGGCCGTTGGCGTCCTTCGGTGCGGCGGTGTCTGCGGCGGCGACCTTCTTTGCGGTGTCTGCACCGGCCGACTTGGCATCGACGGTGGCCTTCTTCGCGGTATCGCCCGTGAGCAACCCGCTCAGAGGAGCGGCGGCCGATGGTCCCTTCGGTGCCCCAGCCGCGGACGCGACTTCTGCATCCAGGCGCTGACTGCGCACTGCGGCGTCCATACGCGGCAATGAACGCTCGAGGGCGTTCGACTTGTCCGTGATCTGGAACTGAAGGAACGCCGACTTCTGGACCACGTCCTGCGCGCGCTGTTGGTCGTCGACACCGGGCAACTCGACGATGATGCGATCGTCGCCCGCCTGCTGCACGACGGGTTCGGACACGCCGAATTGGTCGATGCGGTTGCGGACCGTCTTCAGTGCACGACCGAGCGCGTCCTTCTTGTCAGCGACTGTGCCCTTGCTCTCGTCGATCTCGAGTGCGAGGTGCATGCCGCCCTGCAGGTCGAGGCCGTACTTGAGGGGCCAGAGGCGCTTGGTGGTTTCGACGAATGAGCCGTCAGGCTGCTTCTCGCGCACGGGTGTGGAGCGCGGGAAGAGAGCGAAAACCGAAAGCCCGATGGCGGCGGCGATCAGCAGGAGGCGGGACCGCAGACTGTTCATGCCCTGCAGCGGAAGAAGGAAAGGACCTACGGTGTACGGATAGCCGCGTAAGCTAGCCGGTTTAGCCGAACCGGGTCAACGCAGTCCGGGCTGCTATCTCATCGGCGGCAAGCTGGTCGGTCAGTTCGGAGAGGCCGCTGAAGCGCCGGATCGGCCGCAAGGGTGCGACCAGATCGATGCGGACGGGAGCGCCATAGAGGTCGCCGGCAAAATCGAAGAGGTGCGCCTCGACCGTTTGCCGGGCGTCGTCCACCGTCGGGCGGGCGCCCAGATTCATCATGGCGCCGTACGCGCCGCCAGGCGTTTGAACGATCGCGGCGTAGACCCCGGCCGGGGGCAGGAGTTTTCTGGCCGGCGGTGTACCGAGATTCAGCGTCGGATAACCAATCGTCCGGCCTCGCTGGTCGCCCAGCTGGACGACCCCGGAAATCGAGTAGCGACGACCGAGTGCGCGGCGAGCCGGCTCCAGTTCCCCGTCGGCGATGGCGCGCCGGATCGCGGAGGACGACACGACGGTGCCATCGGCCAGGCTCACCGGTGCCACCTGCTCCACCGCAAAACCTTCCGCTGCACCAAGGGCCATCAACTGCTCGCGCCCGCCCGCCCGGTCCCGGCCAAAACCGTGATCGTGCCCGATCATCAGGGCCTCCATCCGGAATCGGGGACGCAGCACGCGGCTCACGAACTCGGCTGCCGTCAGCGATGCCAGATCGCGGGTGAACGGCACGACGGCGCAGTAGTCGATGCCGATCGTGGCGAGCGCCTCGAATTTCTCCATGCCGGGCGTCAGGAGCATCGGCACGGCACTCGGACGCACGACCTCCGTGGGGTGCGGTGCAAACGTCACAAGGACACTCGCCGTGCCTCGCGATGTGGCCAGCATGGACAACCGACGCAGGACATCGTAGTGACCGAGATGCACACCGTCGAAGGTGCCCACCGTCACCGCCGCGCTGGAAACATTCGACGGCAGTCCGCACTCGACGCTCAGGTCACGCATCGCGCATCACGACCCGCGGCTGCCAGCGATCGCCGATGTGTTCACCGAGGGCGATCAAGCCACCATGTTCCGCCGCCACCAGCGCGACGTAGGTTGACGCGGCATCCGGAGCGTCCGCAATGGCGATGTCGAGTCCGCGTCGGATGCGATGCACTTCGTCGTTGGTGAGAGACACATGCGGCAGGTGCGGGAGCGCGTCGAGCGGCGGCCGAAGTCGCGCGGGCTCGTCACGCAGCGCAAGCACGGGCTGTGCTTGATCGATATGAAAGGCCCCGGCGGCAACTCGACGCAATCCACGCAGGTGCGCCGCGCTGCCCACGGCGCGACCGAGGTCGCGAGCCAGCGAACGCACGTAGGTTCCGCCGCCGCAGACGATCCGGACATCGCAGGTGTCGCCATTCCATTTGAGCACTTCCCAGGAATGCACCGTGATCGAGACTGGCTTGAGGTCGAGTATCACCCCTGCACGCGCCGCTTCGTACGCGCGCTGGCCATCGACACGCTTCGCGGAGTACGCTGGTGGCACCTGCTCGATCACACCTGTCAGCGACGGGATTGCAGCGCGCACCATGGCTTCATCGGGAAGTGGTGCCTCGCGCGTCACCTGTCCAAGCAAGTCCTCGGTATCCGTCTCGCTGCCGAACAGGATCGTCGCCTCGTAGAC
The DNA here is from genome assembly GCA_963740355.1 of uncultured Gemmatimonadaceae bacterium. Lineage (GTDB taxonomy): Bacteria > Gemmatimonadota > Gemmatimonadetes > Gemmatimonadales > Gemmatimonadaceae > JACMLX01. The sequence continues at coordinate 2,293,063 of CAVUDW010000002.1, read as the reverse complement.
CTTCGGCTCGCCCGGGATATACGGGAGGAGTCGAGTCGCGCGACCGGTGAGCAGTACGAGGAGGCCGGTCGCAAACGGGTCGAGTGTGCCCGCGTGGCCGATGCGCTTTTCGTGGAGCGAGCGACGCGCGGCAAGCACTGCATCGTGCGATGAAATGCCCGCCGGTTTGTCCAGCAGCAACAGCCCGTCAGTTGCCGCGGTCGTCATCGTCGCCGGCGCCAGTGGTCTCGCCGGGGGGCTCGGCAGCATCGCTGTCGGCGGCAGGCGTCTTGATCTGCGCCAGCAAGGTCTCGATTCGCGCCGCGTAGGCGATGCTTTCGTCGACGCGGAAGAAGATCTCAGGTGCGGCACGCAGGCGCAGTGCGCGACCGATTGGTCCACGCAATTGCGGCGCGAGGTCGGCCAGGCCGTCACGCGCGGCGGCCTTCGCATCATCGTCGCCGAGGATGCTCACGAACACCTTCGCCGTGCGCAAGTCACGCGAGACCTCGCAGCTGGTCACGGTCACGAAAGCACCAGCGATGCGCGGGTCCTGCACATCGCGCGACAACACACGCGCCACTTCTTCACGTATTGCAGCGGCCACCCGATCAGGACGGCGTTCATTTCCAGCCATGTTCTCTCCAGTGCGGCAGGCGGCCGGGTTGACGGTCCGCTGACGCAGTGACCCCCACAGTGCACGTGCACCGAGGGGGCCACAAAAAGGATGCGTGCCCCGAGCTTAGAGCGTGCGCGCGATTTCCTCGGTGCGGAAGCATTCGAGCACGTCACCGACCTTGATGTCGTTGAAATTCTCGATCGCAATACCGCACTCGTAGCCTTCCTTCACTTCCTTCGCGTCGTCCTTGAAGCGGCGGAGCGACGAGATGCTGCCTTCGTACACTTCGACACCGTCGCGGATCACGCGCATCTTGCCCTGACGACTCATCATGCCGCTGCGAACCATGCAACCGGCGATGGCACCAAGCTTCGGCACCTTGAAGACTTCGCGAACTTCGGCCTCGCCGAAGATGACTTCGCGCTGTTCCGGGCGGAGCATGCCTTCGAGCGCAGACTTCACGTCGGAGACCGCTTCGTAGATGATCCGGTAGAGCTTGATGTCGACGCCTTCGCGTTCGGCAGCCGAGCGCGCCTTGTTGTCCGGGCGCACATGGAAGCCGACGATGATCGCACCAGCGGCCTTCGCGAGCAGGATATCGCTCTCGGAGATCGCGCCGACACCACGCGAGATGACTTCGACCTGAACTTCAGCGTTCGACAGCTGCTGCAGTGCGTCGGCGAGTGCTTCCGCCGGACCGCCCTGGTCAGCCTTGATGAGCATCTTCAGCGTGCGCTTCTCGCCCGATGTCGCGGCGGCCATGAAGTCAGCCAGCGAGACAGAGGACTTGGTGGTGCGACGGCTGCGCGCTTCGCGTTCGAGACGCTCACGACGCTGCGCAATCTCACGCGCTTCGGCGGCATCCTCGACGACGACGAACTGGTCGCCGGCCATCGGAACGCCCGTCATGCCAAGCACCTGCACCGGGATCGCCGGGCCGGCGGACTTCACGATCTTGCCGCGCTCATCGAGCAGCGCGCGAACGCGACCGGAGAACACACCGCAGATGAAGTCATCACCGACGCGCAGTGTGCCATTCTGGATCAGCACCGTCGCGACCGGGCCCTTGCCCGGATCGAGCTGCGCTTCGACCACGGCACCCTGCGCACGACGCGCCGGGTTGGCCTTGAGGTCGAGGATTTCAGCCTGCAGCAGGATCTGGTCGAGCAGCTGGTCGATGTTGGTGCCCTTCTTTGCCGAGATGTCGCTGGCGAGCACCGAGCCACCGAAGTCTTCGAGCACCACGTTCTGCTGCAGCAGGTCCTGACGCACCTTGGCCGCATCTGCGCCCGGGGCGTCGATCTTGTTGATCGCAACGACCAGCGGCACACCGGCATTGCGTGCATGCGAGATGGCCTCGATCGTCTGCGGCATCACCTTGTCGTCAGCGGCAACGACCAGCACGACGATGTCGGTGACTTGTGCACCTCGCGCACGCATGGCCGTGAAGGCTTCGTGACCCGGCGTGTCGAGGAAGGTGATCGTCTTGCCACCAGCCAGCGTGACATGGTAGGCGCCGATGTGCTGCGTGATACCACCGGCTTCACCTGCGACGACGTTCGCCTTGCGGATGTAGTCGAGCAGCGACGTCTTGCCGTGGTCGACGTGACCCATGATGGTGACGACAGGCGGACGCGAGACGAGGTCCTCGGCGGCATCGACGATCTTGTCCGCTTCTTCCTCGACGGCGTACTCCTCTTCCTTCACAGCCTGGAAACCGAACTCACCGGCGATCAACTCGATCTGGTCGAAGTCGAGTCGCTGGTTGATCGTGACCATCAAGCCGAGATGCTTGAAGGCGAAGCCGACGATTTCCGTGGCCGCGACCTTCAGGATCTGGGCGAGTTCCGACACCGTGATGAATTCATTGACGCGCACCGTCGTCCGCTCACGTTCGGCAGCGGCGGCGCGGAACGCCTCCAGCTCCTCACGTGATGCAGAGTCGTCGAAGCGACGACCACGGCGAGCCGGGCCGCGCAAGGCGCTCATCGTCTTCGAGATGTTCGCGTCGACGGCGGCCTGATCGACCGACCCACGCTTGCCCTTCTTGCCACCACCGCGACGCGGATCACCGCCGGCGCGAGGCGCGGTACTGCCGGCACCTGGAGCACCGCCACCGGGACGCGGCGCACCACCACCAGGCGGACGGACGGCGGGGCCACCGAACGACGGCGTCGCCGAGGCGACAGGACGCGGGCCGCTGAAGTTTCCACCACCCTGACCAGGACGGCCGCGCGGCGGCAAGCCTGCACCGGCGGCACGGGGCCGATCCGGAAGACCAGCTGACGCGGGACGAAGTGGCGGACGTGACGCGCCCGAGCCGCCGGCACTCTGCGTGCTGGGGGAGGCGCTGGCGTACGGGGTCGGCATCGGCTGCACGGTCGTCGGCGACGCGCTGGCGACGGGCGCCGGGCGTGCCGGGGGCGCTTCGGGCGGCGTGACGGCGACCGGGGCGACCGGCGCGGCGGCACTGTCGCCCGATGCGGCGGCCATCTCGATCACAGGCGCAGGTGGCGCAACCTCGACGGGCGGTGGCGGCGGTGGCGGAGCGGCAGCAGCGATCGCGGCAGCATGCGCCGCCTCGGCGGCAGCGTGTGCTTCGGCCTCGGCGGCAGCAGTCGCATCATGAATGGCCTGCTGCGCGGCGACGTCAGCCGCCTTGCGGCGACGAACGGCCGGCGCGCCGGCTTCCGGCTCGGCGGGCACGTCGGGCGCCGCTGCGGGGGTCGGCGCTGCGGGTTCGGCCGCGGGAGCGGCTCCCTTACGCCGACGGGCAGCCGCAGGAGCAGGTGCCGCGGCCTTGGCCTGGCGGGCGCGCTTTTCGCGCTCCCACCGTGCACGGATCCGTGACACCTGATCATCGGTCAGCCCGCTCTGCGGGCTCAACACCGGCACGTCCATCGAGCGCAACATGGCGATCACTTCGTCCACGTTGATCTCGAACTCACCGGCCATATCCACGACGCGCAACTTGCTCAAGCACAGCCTCCGAAAGTCACTCCGAGCGCCCGGTGTCGAGCCCGATGGCTCGAACGCCCCGCGCCAACCCTGCGTCGGTAATGCCCACCGCCGCAGTCTGCTCGCGCCCGAATGCGGCGCCCAACTCATCCGCCGACATCACTTCAATGATGTCGATTCCCTTCGCGCGCAACAGAGGCACCACCTTCTCGCGACTGTGACGCGACGCGTCGTGGGCGATGACCGCAAGCTTCACGGTCCCCTTCTTCGCCTCGGCGCGTACCTGCTCAACCCCCACCACTACCAAGCGTCCGCGAAACCCGAGACCGAGCAGCGCAGCCAGCTTGCGTCGCTCAGCCAGGTCACTCAGGCGCCGGCCCCTGCACTGTTGCCACCTTCTTCAGTGGCATCGTCCGTCGTCAGCTCGTCGAGGATCCCCATGATGCGATCCGCTTCGGCCGGCGCAATGCCCGGCAGCTTGAGGAAGTCGCCGCGCTCGAGATCAATAATATCGTTGAGCGTGCGATATCCGCCCGCCTCGAGCACCGCGACGGTCGCCATCGACAGCCCTTCGAGGGCAGAAAGCGGGACGTCGGCCACCGGCTCCTCGGGGAGCGGCGCGAAGCCAGCCCCACCTTCCGTCTTCTCGACCCATTCGCGGCTCGAGTAGAGGTCGATCTTCCAGCCGGTGAGCTCGGACGCGAGGCGCACGTTCTGGCCATTGCGGCCGATGGCCAGCGAGAGCTGATCCTCGTCCACGACGGCCTGGATCGTCTTGGTGGCCGGGTCACTGAAGACCCGGGCGACCTTCGCGGGTGCGAGCGCGAGCTTGGCAAAACGCTCCGGATCGGCCGACCATGGCACGATGTCGATGCGCTCACCGCCCAGCTCATTCACGACCGCCTGTACTCGTGCACCCTTCAGTCCGACGCAAGCGCCAACCGGATCGATCGCATCATCACGCGAGAAGACGGCGATCTTGGTGCGGCTGCCGACTTCGCGCGCGGCGGCACGAATCTCGACGACCGCCTGCTGGATTTCCGGGACTTCGAGCTTGAACAGCGCCTGCACGAACAGGGGATCGGAGCGGCTGAAGACGAGGCGCGGCCCCTTGGGCGTGTCCTCGACCTTCTTCAGCACGGCGCGGATGGTCTCGCCCTGGTGGTAGTGCTCGCGATGGTTCTGTTCGCGGTACGGAATGATCGCTTCCGCTTCGCGGTGGCGGTTCAGCATGAGCACCAGCTTGCCGCGCTCGATCTGCTGCACTTCACCCGAGAAGAGGTCGCCAACACGACCAGAGAACTCGTCCTTGATCTTGGTGCGCTCACCTTCCCGCACCCGCTGCAAGATGCGCTGCTTGGCGGCCTGCACAGCGGTGCGGCCGAACTCAGCGAACTCAATGGGCGTTTCCATCACGTCGCCGACTTCGAAGCTTTCGTCGAGGAAGCGTGCTTCCTCGAGCGTCACTTCGCGCACCGGATCGGTGACTTCAGCCGACACCGTGCGCAGGCGCACGATGCGGATTTCGCCCTTGGTCTCGTCGATTTCGACTTCCGCATCAACGGTCGGCCCATACTTCCGGCCGAGCGCCGCCAGAATGCCATCCTGCAAAAGCGCACGCAACTCCTCGCGATCCATCTGCTTGGAGTTGGTGAGTTCCTTGATTGCGTTCAGAATATCCATCGCGATCGCCTCGACCTTCTATCGATTCCAGGTGACAACCAGCCGCGCGGTTTTCACGTCGGCGAGTGCCACCCGATGTTCTGTGCCCTGATCATCCTGCACGACACCCGTCTCGACGTCGGCGTTCTCGTCGATTCCGAGCAGCGTGCCCTCGACCCTGCTCCCGACCAGCGCACCGCTCGTGACGGCAACCCGCCGTCCCGCGAAGCGCCGCCAATCGGCAGCGTGACGTAGCGGGCGATCCATGCCCGGCGACGACACTTCCAACCTGTACGTTTCAGCGACGAGCCCACTGCCATCGAGCACCGCCTCGATCGCGCGCGACACGACAGCGCAATCGTCGATCGTGACTTTTGCACCATCCGGGCGATCGATCCGCACTTCCAGCAACGGCCGGTTCCGGGTGCCGCCGCCAGTGAGCGAGAACAGCTCGAAGCCTGCCTGCGTCACTGCCGAATCGACCACCTGCTGCACAGCTGCTGCGATGGGTGCCGCCACGTTCCCGACCTCTCAAACGCGATCTTACAGAAACAAAAAAGTGCGGGGAGGCCCCCACACTTTGCAGTGTAGTACCGAATTGCTTCTGTGATCATAACCCGGTGGGCAGGTGCGTTCAAGCGCCTGTCGGACAGTCACTTGCGCCTTTCAGGTGAGATCAGGACGCCCAGCTGCCTGCCAGCGTCGCCGGCGCGGTGGGAGAAGAGCTGGTCATTCGAGCAGCGGGTGCACCACTCGCTGATGGCCACGTCCCGCACGCCGAGCGCGCGCGCTCGGTCGGCAATGCTCCGCCGCAAATCGACCGGGGTCGGCCGTTCCACGGTCGAGCCCGTCAGCGCCGCGAAGACATCTGGACTGACCTCGTAGCAGCTGCCACAAATGGAGGGGCCGAGATGTATCCGAAGGCTCCCCGCCCCAAAGCCGGCCTGGCCAAACCAGCGGACGGCGCGCTCGGTGATCCCCGCCACTGTGCCTCGCCAGCCGGAGTGCAGCACTGCCCCGGCACCCGACGGATGGGCAATGAACACCGGCACACAATCGGCGACCGTGACGGCCGCTGCCGTGCCCGACGTCAGCCACGCGTGTCCATCCACATCCGCCGTTCGCAGCCACCCACGCCAGCCAGCGGTGTGGACGGCAAACTCGGGACCGTGCACCTGGATACCGCTGGCAAAACGCGACGCGCCGAGCGCGGCAGCACCGGCGACCAGGCCATTCCAGCGTCCCAGCACCTCGACGGCCGGCTCCGTCGCGTGCGACCCGAACGTTCCGGCCGCACGCGAGGTGGTGAAGGCGCAGAATCCCCACTCATCGAAATCGGGGATGCCGAGGTGTGCCGGGAGCGTCAATCCTCGATGCGCGTGATGTTCGCGCCGAGTGCATTGAGGCGCTCGTCGATGCGTTCGTAGCCGCGTTCGATCTGCCCCACATTCATGATGGTGCTGGTACCGGTCGCGCAGAGGGCGGCCAGCAGCATCGCCATGCCGGCGCGGATGTCCGGACTTTCCACGTTGCCGGCGCGAAGCTGCGACGGGCCCGAGACCAGGGCCCGATGCGGATCGCAGAGGACGATGCGTGCGCCCATCGAGATCAGCTTGTCGACGAAGAACATGCGTGATTCGAACATCTTCTCATGCATCAGGATCAAGCCCTCACACTGCGTCGCCGTGACGATCGCAATCGACATCACGTCGGCAGGAAAGGCGGGCCACGGCTGATCCTCGAGCTTGGGCACATGTCCGCCGAGGTCGTCACGAATGCGGCGGGACTGCTCCTTCGGCACGATGAGATCCTTGCCGTCGATCACGCACGAAATGCCCAACCGCTCGAATCCCATCAGCATCGAGCGCAGATGCTCCACACCGGCATCCGCGATCCGCAACTCCGACCGCGTGACTGCGGCGAGCCCGATGAAGCTGCCAACCTCGATGTGATCCGGTCCGATCCGATGCGTACACCCATGCAGTCGCTGCACGCCGTGGACGGTGAGCGTGTTGGTGCCGATGCCCTCGATCTGCGCACCCATGCCGACGAGGAAGTGCGCCAGATCCTGGACATGCGGCTCACTCGCGGCATTGCGGAAGATCGTGGTGCCCTTCGCCAACGCCGCCGCACACATCGCGTTCTCGGTCCCAGTGACGCTGGGTTCATCGAGGAAGATGTCGCGTCCGCGCAATTCCTTCGCCGTCAGGACGAACTGTTCGCCGGCCGTGAAGGTGGCGCCGAGCTGTTCGAAGGCGAAGAAATGTGTGTCGAGTCGACGACGGCCAATGACATCACCGCCGGGGGGCGGCAAGGTGACACTGCCACAGCGTGCGAGCAGCGGGCCGGCAAGCAGAATCGATGCCCGGATCTTTTCACAGAGTACGGGATCGAGGGTGGCCGGATGGATGTCCTTCGCCTGAATCCGCAGCGTATTCGGACCCGTCCATTCCGCCTCGGCGCCCACCGAGCGGAGCAGCAGGACAAGCGTCTCGATGTCGCGAATCCGAGGCACATTCTCCAGCGTGACTTCATCTGGAGTGAGCAGCGCGGCTGCCACGATCGGCAAAGCTGCGTTCTTGTTGCCAGCAGGTCGGATTGTGCCTGACAGCTCTCGTCCGCCTTCCACTACATACCGCAGTGCGGCCATGCATACGCTCCCGTTGGGTCAGTCGATAAGCGCGTGAAGCTGCCGGACTCATGGCGGCAGGTCAAGCGCAGGGGTGCTCTGCGTCGATGCTGGGGGTAACTTTGAGCATGATGACAATCCCCGTTCTCGCGCTTGTCGCGGACACACTGCTCGTGCGTCCGGTCGATGTCCCCGCCCCCTGGTACAGTGTGGCGACGGGGGTCCTGAGCATCGTCGTGACACTGCTGCTCTGCGGCATTGCTGCGGCCCTGCTTGGTATGGCGCGGGCGGTCAAGGGTGTCGAGAGTCGACTGGGTGGAAAGATGCAGGGGCTGGCCGAGGAGTTGATTCCGTTGGCCCGCAATCTCAACCAGATCGCGACGCAGCTGTCCGAAGTCACCGTCGAGGCGCGCGCAGACCTGAAGAAGCTGCGTGGCACGATTGAAGTCGTGGACGATGCAGTGCGCGACGCCATCGACGCCGGCGAGGCGCGGCTCTCGCAATTCGGTACGCTGCTCGATGCGGTGCAGGACGAAGCGCAAGCGACCATCGCATCGGCCACGGGAATCGTGCGCGGTGTACGCACGGGCACGGGTTCGTTGGTGCGGAGCTTGTTCTCGAGAAAGGGCAAGACGAACGGTCGCCGAGCCACCAGGCATGTCGCTCGGCACGCCGACGACACCGACGCACTGGACGAGGCGGATGTGCGTCGACGACTCGCAGTACTCGAGGCGGCGCTGGCCGACATGGATGATGACGTCGAGGAGGAGGACGCCGACGAGATCGTCGTGGCTCCGCGTCGTGCGGCGGCTGGCCCGGTCGCGTTGGACGCCGACGAGGGCGACATCGACTGGGATGACGAGGACGATGATGACGACGATGATGACGAGGACGAGCTTGACGACAGTGTGGAGGACGAGCTCGAAGATGATGATGATGATGATGATGATGACGAGGACGACGAGCTCGATGACGATGAAGATGATGACGACGAACTAGACGAGGATGACGACGAAGACGACGACGATCGCATCGACGAGGAAGAGGACGCGGATGACGAGGCCGCCGAGCCGTCGGCGCCGCGTCACGGTGGTCCACGAATCCGCCAGCGACGGCATTCGTGAGCGCACGCCCCGCGGCCCGCTGGCTTGCGCCGGTGGTTTTGGCGCTGCTGTGGATCGCCCTCACTCCAACTGATCTCTTCGCCTGGACACCGGGCACGCACATCCACATCGGCGAAGCCGTGTTACGCTCGCTGACGTTGCTGCCCGCTGCGACCTCCGCCCTGCTGCGCACGTTTCCCCAGGATTTCCTGTACGGCAGCATCGCGGCCGACACCTCGATGGCGAAGAAATACGCGCCAACTGGTCGGCACTGCCATTCGTGGGCTGTGGGATTCGAGATCTATGAGCGCGCCGGCGATGAATCGTTGCGCGCATTCGCGCTCGGGTACCTGTCGCACCTGGCCGCCGACGTGGTGGCGCACAATTTCTTCGTGCCGCGCCAACTGACGGTCACCAGCAGCACGTCCGCGCTCGGTCACAGCTATTGGGAAAGTCGATTCGAGACGCATCTCGGTGACGCAGCGGCACGGCGCGCGCGTGACGTGATCCTGCTCGACCACTCACGCGCCGACTCGCACCTCGACGACATCCTGAGCCCGACGATCTTCAGCACCAGCACCAACCGGCGACTCTTTCGCGGGATGGTGCATGTGACGGATAGTGAAAGCTGGCAGCGGATCTACCGCATCATGGCGGACAACAGCCGGTGGGGGCTGTCACGGCCGGAGGTCGAGACACATCTCGTGCGCTCGTTCGACTATGTCATGGATCTGCTGGAGCGCCTCGACCGCTCGGAGTCGTATCAGTTCGATCCGAGCGGCGACGAAGCGCTGCGCCTCGCCAAGCGCCTGCGTCGGGTATCACTACGACGCGGCGGCGATCCATTCGTGCGCGAGGAGGCCGAGCGTCACTTCGGCCTCCCGAGCTCTCCGCTCCGCCACGCAGAGACGCTCGAAATCCCGCTCTACCCGGCCGCGCGCGACGACAGCAACTGATTGACGAGCTTCGGATCGGCGCGACCCTGTGATTTCTTCATCACGAGGCCGACGAGCAGGCCTTGTAGCTTCTTCTCGCCGGCTGCAAAACGTGCGGCTTCGGCAGGGTTTTCCGCGAGCACTTCATCGACCCAACCCGCCAGTGCATTGTCGTCGCGCACCTGGACCAGTCCTTCGCGTTCGGCGATGGCGCGTGGTGCCTCGGCCGACGTCAGCAGTTGTGCGAAGATCTTCTTTGCAGCACTGCTGCTGACCACACCGTCGCGCACCAGATCGAGCAGCGCGGCAAGGCGATCGGGAGCGAGTGGCGCAGCATCCCACGTTCCACCGGATTCGTTGAGCGTGGCGCGTACTTCGCCGTTCACCCAGTTCGCCACAGCCTTGGCATCGCTGTGCCGTGCCAGAACCGCCTCGAAATACGGTCCCGTCAGTGGATCGGCCGTCAGCTCCTGAACGTCGTACTCCGAGAGCTTCATGGCCGCATACCGCGCGCGGCGCGCAACCGGCAACTCCGGCAAGGAATCGGTGACACGCGCCAGTTCCGCATCAGTCACGATCAGCGGCGGCAGATCCGGCTCGGGGAAATATCGGTAGTCGCTCGACCCTTCCTTGCTGCGCGCGGGACGGATCTCGTTCTTGTGCCCATCCCAGAGCAACGTCTGTTGCTGCACCGTGCCGCCGGAGGCCAACACACCACACTGGCGCCGGAACTCTGCCGCCAGCGCCTTCTCGACCCCGGAGAAGGAGTTCATATTCTTGACTTCGCACTTGGTGCCAAGCTTCTGCTGCCCGAATGGCCGCGCGCTGACGTTGGCGTCGACGCGAAGGCTTCCCTCCTCCATGTTGCAGTCGCTGACATCGAGATAGAGCAGGATCTGCTTCAGCGTTCGCAGGTATGCGCCAGCCTCCTCGGGGGATCGCATGTCCGGCTCGCTCACGATCTCGACCAGGGGCACACCACTGCGATTGAGATCCACGGCGGTGGCACTTTCATACCGATCGTGAATCGACTTGCCCGCATCCTCTTCCATGTGAGCGCGGGTGATACCGATCACGCGTGGCTTGCCATCGACGACGAGCCCGATGTCGAGCGAGCCGTGTTCGGCAATCGGCCGATCGTGCTGCGAGATCTGATACCCTTTCGGCAGGTCTGGATAGAAGTAATTCTTGCGTGCGAAGATCGACGAGCGATTGACCGTGAAGCCGAAGCCGAGCGCCACGCGCAACGCGAGTTCAACGGCACGCGCATTGAGCACCGGCAAGGCGCCTGGCAACGCCAGGCACACCGGGCAGGTATTCTGGTTGGGGGGCGCACCAAAGTTCGTGGAACAGCCGCAGAACGCCTTGCTGGCGGTCTTCAACTGCACATGGACTTCGAGGCCAACCACCATCTCGAATCCAGTGGTCACATCTGCTGCCATAGCGGTACTCATGCGAGCGCCTCCGACCCAAGGGCCTTCTCGAGCGCGTAAGCAGCGCGGAACATGTCTGCCTCGCGGAAATGTGCAGCCAGGAGTTGCCCGCCAACCGGCATACCGTCCACCAGTCCGATCGGCTGTGACATCGCTGGCACACCAGCCAGGTTTGCCGTCGCCGTGAAGATGTCGCTCAGGTACATCTCGAGGGGATCGCTCTTGGAGCCGAAGGTGAAGGCAGGCGACGGTGCGGTGGGTGTGAACAGGACGTGCACGCCGCTCGCGAAGACCTTCGCGAAATCCTCGGTGATCTTCTCGCGAACGAGCATCGCCTTTCGGTAATACGCATCGTAATGCCCCTGCGACAGCACATAGGTGCCGAGGATGATGCGCCGTGTCACTTCGGGACCGAAGCCCTCCGAGCGCGTGCGCTCGTACATTCCGCGCAGGTCATCGGATGCTGCACGCGGGCCGTATCGCACCCCATCGAAGCGCGCCAGGTTGGACGACGCTTCGGCCGGCGCGAGGATGTAGTAGACCGGAATCGCAAGGTCGGTATGCGGCAGTGACACGGTGCGGATTTCGGCGCCGAGGTCGCGCAAGATCCCGATCGCGCGATGGCAGCGAGCGCGAATGCGTTCGTCGAGCGTGACGGGGAAATATTCCGTCGGCACACCAACGACCAAGCCCGCCAGCGGCTTGGCTGCCTCGGCGCGATAGTCGTCGACCGGGGTATCGACCGCGGTTGCATCGCGCGGATCGTGTCCTGCGATGACCTGCAGACCGAGTGCCGCGTCATCCACCGAGCGGCCAAAGACGCCGATGTGGTCGAGTGATGACGCAAATGCCACCAATCCGAAGCGACTGACACGCCCGTAGGTCGGCTTGACGCCAACGATGCCGCAGAACGCTGCGGGCTGGCGCACCGAGCCACCCGTCTCGGAGCCGTACGAGATGCGCGAAATCCCCGCTGCCACAGCGGCCGCCGATCCACCGCTGGATCCGCCGGGCACACGTGAATGATCGAGCGGATTGAGCGTCGGACCGAAGGCAGAATTCTCCGTGGACGAACCCATCGCGAACTCGTCCATGTTCGCCTTGCCGATCACCACGGCGCCCGCGGCGCGCAGCTTCGCAACTGCGGTCGCCTCGTACGGGCTGACCCATCCTGCGAGAATCTTCGAGCCGCAGCTCGTGCTGAGCGTCGTCGTCGCAATGTTGTCCTTCACCACGACTGGTACTCCCTGCAACGCACCCGCCGGCGCAGAGGCCGCGGCCGCCCGGACGTCAGCATCCGAGGCGAGGGTGACGAAGGCATTGAGGCTGGCATTGCCATTGGCTCGTGCGAGCGCTGCCGAGGCGACATCAGCACCCGACGCGCCGTCTGCCACGGCACGCGCCGTTTCTGCGGCGCTCAGGTCGAGCAGTGCCGAAGGCGTCATTCGTCGCCCTCGGATGCGCCGAGCTGGCTGTGTGTGCTGAGCCGCGGCACGAGCAGGAAGCCATCACGCGGCATGGGTGCGAACTCCGAGAGTGGACGTTCGAGCGCGATCGGTGCCACGCGATCATCGCGACGAGGCATCGCCGCGCGCCCGTCATCGCCGACCGTGGACACATCGACCGACTCGAGCACGGCCATGTGTTCGAGGATGCCGTTCAGTTCTCGGACGAGCGCGGGCACGCGTTCATCGGGCATCGCCAGCCGCGCGAGCGCGGCAACGTGCAGGACATCTGCGTTTGAAACGGCCATCTACTCGTGCTCCGGTTCGAGATTCGCCTGTGCGACCACCAACGTCTTGCGCCCGATTTCCTCATCGTCGAAATCGATGCGCACCTTCATGTCACGTCCGGCACCGGTGACTTCCGCCACCGTGCCAACTCCAAATTTCCGATGCCGCACGCGCGCTCCGGGAAGCACCTGCACTGCCTCCGCCGCGCTGTCGTCGAACGCCGTCGGCTTGGCTGAGTAACTACGCGTGATGCCGCCGAATGCCGAGTCACTGATCGGTGCGGGCGTCGATGGCCGAGGCGCCCACCGGCCCTGCGTCGAGCCACTGCGGCCCCAGGCGTTCCCGTCGTCGCCACCGACACCATAACTGCTCCGCCCCTGACTGCGCGCCCGCGGCGTGGTGGCGACGTCGAGCAGTTCCTGCGGCAGGCCCTCGAGGAAGCTCGACGGCCTGCCCATCATCGTCTCACCATTGCGGCGACGCGTTTCGGCGTGCGACAGGATCAGGACCGACTCAGCGCGTGTGATGCCCACATAGAAGAGGCGGCGCTCTTCCTCGAGCATCGAGGGATCGTCGTAGGCACGCGCGAGTGGGAAGAGTCCATCCTCCAGTCCCGTGAGGTAGACGACCGGATATTCGAGGCCCTTGGCGTTGTGCAACGTCATCATCGTGACGGCATCGGCTGTCGGATCAAGTGCATCAGCACCCGCCACCAGCATCGCCTTCTGCAGGAAGCGATCGAGTGGGGTGAGGCCAACTTCACCATCGTCGTCGGCCAGCGCTTCCGCCGCGCCACTCACGAGTTCGCGCACGTTCTCGATCCGATCAAGCCCTTCCTGCCCTTCCGCGCGCAGCAAGTCGATGTAGCCGATCCGCGCGATCAGTGCTTCGAGCACCTCGTTGACGGCAGATTCCGTGGCCATCGCGCGCAGTCCGCCAATCACCGATGCGAACTCCGCCATCGCCGCACGCGCGGCGGCTCGCAGTTCGGTGGTCATCTCCGGTGTGCCGGCAGCCTCGAGAAGCGAGATCCGTCGTGCCGATGCGCCCGCTGCCAGCAATTCGATCGTGGTGTCGCCGAGGCCGCGGCGCGGCACGCTGATGGCGCGCCGGAAGGCCTCATCGTCGGCGGGGTTCGCGATCAGCTTCAGGTAAGACATCAGGTCGCGAATTTCGCGTCGATCGTAGAAGCGGACGGCGCCGATCAGTCGATAGGGCCAGCCGCGCTTCCGCATCGCATCCTCGAACGCGCGACTCTGCGCGTTGGTGCGATAGAGGATCGCGACCTGCTTCAGGTCGACAGTGCGCCGGCTGCGGCGATCCGCGATGTCATCGGCGACATACTCCGCTTCGTCGCGCTCGTCGAGCGCGCGCACGCGACGCGGCAACACGCCAGCGGCCCGTGTCGCACGCAAGGTCTTGCCACGCCGTTCCTTGTTGGGCGAGATGGCAGCATTGGCTAGCGCAAGGATTTCCGGCGTCGAGCGATAATTCTCCTCCAGCCGCACGACGGTGGCCGACGGAAACTCGCGCTCGAAGTCGAGGATGTTTCGAATGTCGGCGCCACGCCAGCCGTAGATCGACTGGTCGTCGTCACCGACGACCATCACGTTTCCGGCACTGCCCGCCAGCAACGACACCAGCTGGTACTGCGCCTTGTTCGTGTCCTGATACTCGTCCACGAGAATGAACGAGAATCGCTGACGGTATCCGTCGAGGATGTCCTGATTCTGCTGCAGCAGCTGCACTGGCAGCGTGAGCAGGTCGTCGAAGCCGACGGCGTTTTGCGCGCGCAACGTGTCGTCGTACAACGGGTAGATCTTGGCCACGACCTGCGACAACGGATCCTTCGCCAGCCGTGCGTACTCCACCGGCGTCACGAGGGCATTCTTGGCGTCGGAGATCTGGCCCAGCACGGCTTTCGGTGCCCACTCCTTTGGCGAGATCCGCTGGCCTTCCATCAGGCGCTTGATCACGCCGAGAGCATCGTCCTCGTCGTAGATCGTGAACTGTGACGTGCGACCGACACGCTCCGCATCGCGCCGCAGCAAGCGCGCGCCAATGGCGTGAAAGGTGCCGACCCACATGCCCTGCGGCGTCCCACCGATCAGGCGCCCGATGCGATCGCGCATCTCGCCGGCCGCCTTGTTGGTGAACGTGACCGCAAGGATCCGGTGCGGCGGAACGTTCTCGGCTTCGATCAGGCGTGCAATTCGGGTGGTCAGGACACGCGTCTTGCCCGACCCGGCACCCGCCAACACCAGCAGCGGGCCGTGGGTGTGCATGACTGCGTCGTACTGTGCGCGGTTCAGCCCGGCGAGCGGTGAAACTGGAGTCTCCGTCATCTCTCCAACATAATCTCGAAGGCCGCGCCCCGATCCGTGGGGAGCAGGGTGAGGCGGCCACCGTGATTGTCGGTGATGATGCGACGCGTGAGCGCGAGGCCGATGCCCCACCCGCGTGGCTTGGTGGTGAATCCGGCCTTGAAGATCTCGTTTCGCAGCTCGCGCGGCACACCGGGGCCGTCGTCGGCGACGATCACGCGCGCGCCACCTTCGGGCAGCGGATCGACGCGCAGGTCGACGGTGCCGCCACGGCCGGCGAGCGCGTCGATGCTGTTGCGGACCAGCGACTCGAGCGCCCACTCGAGCAGCACCGCATCACCCTCGACACTGAGCGGCTCGTCGGGAAGGATGGCCGTGATGGACACCTTGTGCGCGAGCGTCGGCACCCGCGCACGGAAGTAGGCCGCGACGCGAAAAACGATCTCACGAACGTCCACCGCATCGCGTTGCGAGGGCCGTCCGATGCGCTCGAAGCGGTGCGCCACGCGTTCGAGGCGATCGAGGTCTCCCCGCATGTGTCCGACCGCGGTCTGCGCCGTGCTATCACCCTCGCCTTCACGTTCCGCGAGCAGTTCAACCCATCCCGCCAGCGCCGTGAGTGGCGTGCCCAGCTGATGCGCCGCTTCACGCGCCATGCCGGCGAACACCCGTTCGCGCTCGGCACGCCCGCGGGTCACGATCGCGTAGGTGCCGGCGAGCAGGAACAACCCAAGGGTGACCACGGTGATGATCGGCACCACGCGCAGGCCTTCCACCAGCGGCGTATCACCGTAGTGCACGTTGCCGACCCCCGGCTGGCTGATCGGCACATTCGCCTGGTCGAGCACCTTCACGTATTCGCGCACGCGCGGTGTGTCTGCCTGCGAGCCGACTTCAAATGGCAGGTTGACGGTGGCGGTCGGGGTGCCGGACGCGTTGGTAACCACGATCGGCACGCCGGCCTGCCCGATGTAGCGGGACAGGTCGAGCAACGCCGCGGTGCCGTCGTCTCCTTCCTGACTGAGCGCCTGATAGACGCGCGCGTACATCTGGCTTGACCGTGCCGCCTCACGGCGCAGGTCGGTCACCACCTTCTGCGTGTAGACGAGCCACCAGACGAGCAGCGCCACCACGCCGCTCGCCAGGAAGAGCACGGGCGCGATGCGCCGTGCGCCCATCAGCCCAGCCGGGCGGTGCCCAGATACGGCTGCAGTGCCGCCGGGATGGCGATGCTGCCGTCGGCCTGCTGACCGTGTTCGAGAAGTGCCGCAATGATTCGCGGCAACGCCAGGCCGGAGCCATTGAGCGTGTGGACGAACCGTGGCTTTTCGCCGGCGGCAGGGCGATACCGGATGTTCATTCGGCGGGCCTGGAAATCGCCGAAATTCGAGCAACTCGATACTTCGAGCCATTTGCCGACGCCAGGCGCCCACACTTCGAGATCGTAGGTCTGGCTGCTGGCAAAGCCCGTGTCGCCTGCGGCAAGCAGCAGCACACGGTACGGTAGCCCGAGCTTCTGCAGGATCGCTTCTGCGTGCCCCGTCAGGCGATCCAGCTCTGCCAGCGAATCCTCGGGTGTTGCATAGCGCACGAGTTCGACCTTGTCGAATTCGTGGACACGCAGCAGGCCGCGCGTATCCTTCCCAGCCGCACCCGCTTCCTTGCGGAAGCAGGCACTGTATGCCGTGAGGGCCTTGGGCAAGTCACCGGCGTCGAGGATTTCATCACGGTAAAGATTCGTGACCGGCACTTCGGCGGTCGGAATGAGGAACGCATCCTCGCCGTGCAGCGCGTACATGTCGTCCTCGAACTTCGGCAGCTGGCCTGTGCCCGTCATCGACGCACGATTGGCGACGAGTGGGACCCATGTTTCCTCGTACCCGTGCTCCGCGGTATGCGTGTCGAGCATGAGGTTGATGAGCGAACGCACGAGCCGCGCACCGAGCCCGCGGTACACGATGAAGCCCGAGCCGCTGATCTTGGCACCACGTGCGAGGTCGAGGATGCCCAGATCGGCGGCGACATCCCAGTGCGGGCGGACGCTGTCATCGACACGCGCCGTGCCCCAGCTCCGCACCACCTTGTTGAACGACTCGTCGCCGGCCGGCACCTCGTCGCGCGTGATGTTGGGCAGCTCGAGCATGAGTCCGTCCATCGTGAGCTCCGTGGCAGACAGGTCGGCCTCGAGGCGTGCGATCTCCGAACCGATGTTGCGACTGTCGGCCACCAGCTCGGCGGCATCCTCACCTGCGCGCTTCTTCTGCGCGACTTCCTGCGTGAGCAGGTTGCGGCGCTGCTTCCGTTCCTCGGTCGCCACGATCAGCGCGCGTCGTTCCTTCTCCAACAATTCGAGGCGATCGAGAATCGGGCCCAGCGCGTCGAGCTTGCCTCGGCGGGCAAAACCCTCACGCAACAGGTGCATCTGCTCGCGAACGAGCCGGAGATCATGCATTGCTCAGAAAGTTGGAATTCCAGTCGCAAACGACCGGAAGTTGCAGCTGGGCTGAAGGGTCGTGCGCACGAACAGTTCGCGACTCACGAGATTGATGCTGTCGACGACGAACTTCGCGTAGAGCAGCGTACCGCCGGTGGACTGCGTGGCGCAGAAGTCGGAATTGCTGCGGACGAACACCGTCTGGCCCTTCGTCACGACGATGGCCGTATCGACGATCCAGCCCGTTTCGGGCGCCCGATCGGCACTGGCGTAGGCCGTGGCGCTGCTCTGGAGTGCGACGAGCGGCGGGAAGACGATCGTGCCTGGCGGCGGGACGGCAATGGTTCGCGCCGGGTACACCACGATGTTGCCGGCGGCATTGATGTCGAAGCCGAGGTCGAACTGCGTGCCGATCGAGTCGAGGCGATAGCGGACGAAGCTGGCCATGCGCCAGAGGGCTCGGGACGACACTGGCGTCCTCGTGAGCGCGCTGATGGAGAAGCTGTCGGTGACCGTCTGGTACGGCGCCTTGACGGCGAACGGGTCTCCGCAGGCAGCGGCGACGAAGGCGCAGAGGGTCAGCGCCAGGAATGACGTCGCGCGGAAGACACGGGGCATGCAGCAGTGGATGCGGGGTGACACGGTAGAGTGCGAAGGGTAGAATACCGGACCGAGCGAAGCTCTTCAAGCGATTGTGGCACCGATAGTTGGGCCAATTCACCCCTCTCTACACCGCCCCCATGGCAAGTATCCGTGATCTGGTCGACGCCGTGCGTCGGCGCGACGGCGTCGAAGCTGCGATCGTCCTTGGTCGCGACGGCCTGCTGGTCGATGGTGACGCCGTCTCGTATCTGGATGGCGAACAGGTGGCGGCCCATTCGCCGGCCGTGTTTTCGGCGGCCGACGCGCTCGGCAAGGCGGCCCGCGCTGGCCAGCTCCAGACGGCGGTGCTGGAATTTCCCGGCACCATCGCCATCATCTCGGCGATGAGCGAGGATGCCCTGCTGGTGGTCCTGGCGCGGCCGACGTCGGCCCTGCCGCCGCTGCTGGGCGAACTCCGGCGCCTGCGCCAGCACATCGCGTCGCTTGCCTGACCCTCGCTTGGCTGACCGTCGGTCCTGATGCGTCCGGGCTCGATGCGTCCGCGCCCGCTGCCCTGCGGCGACACGCTGGCGGGCGTTGATACCTCGGGACCACGGGGAGCGTCTCTGCGGAAACTGTCTCCCTAACTCAACTTATGTCGCTCTGGACCGTCATTCTTGCCGGTGGAGTCGGGTCTCGTTTCTGGCCCATCAGCACTCCCGCTCTCCCAAAGCAGCTGCTGCCCCTGGTCACCGGCCAGCCGATGCTTCGCGATGCCGTCGATCGCCTGCTGCCGTTGGTACCGGGCGATCGGATGCTGATCCTGACCAACGCCACGCTGCAGCCCGCGATCACGGCGATGCTGCCCGAGGTACCGGCCGCGAATGTGATTTGCGAGCCGCGACCGGCAGGGACGGCGGCCGCGCTGGCGTGGGCGGCGCGCACCATCCTCGCGCGTGACCCCGATGCGATCATGCTTTCGGTGCATGCCGATTGGGCGATTGGCGATCCCGATGGATTCCGCAACGCCCTGCTGCGCGCAGCGAACGTCGCTGAAGCCAACGATGCGCTGGTGACGGTGGGGGTGACACCGACGCGCCCGGATCCGGGTTTCGGATACATCGAGCCGGGCGAACGCATGGGGCAGGTCGCCTTTCGCGTCTCCCGTTTTCTCGAGAAGCCTGACCGTGTCCGCGCACGCGAACTGATCGCCGCCGGCTGCCTCTGGAACTCCGGCATCTTCGTCTGGCGCGCGTCGCGGTTCCTAAAGGAGGTTGACGCGCACTGTCCCGAAGTGTCGCGGGCAAACGGCGAACAGACCTTGGCGGGCTTTTTCGGCGCTGTGCAGTCGATCAGCGTGGACGTCGGCGTGCTGGAGCGGAGTGACCGCGTGTTCGTGGTACCCGGCGCGTTTGGCTGGGACGACGTTGGGACCTGGGCCGCATTGCGCCGCGTCCGACCGGGGGACGCCGCGGGCAATGCACTCCACGGCGATGTGACCCCAGTCATGTCCTCGGGGAACGTGGTCCACGCCGATGGACCGAGCGTCGTGCTCTACGGCGTCTCGGACCTGGTGGTCGTCGCGATCGATGGCTTGACCGTGGTGACGACGCAGGAGCATGCCGCGGACCTGAAGACGCTGATCGACAACCTCCCGTCCCGCCTGAAGGATCGCGGGTGACAGCGTTCGTCATGCTCGACCATCCGCGTGGCGCGCCGACCGCGGATGTGCTGTCGCCGGTGACGACGGCACGCCCGCTGGCTGAAGTGCGTGCGGGTGCCCGCCTGATTCGTGAACGCTGGAGTGCGGCGCTCGGCACGGCGGTGACCGGCGTGATCGCCGCAGCGCGGTTGAGCGGCTTTGAAGAGCCAGGCTCCGCGCCCGTCCTGCGCGACGACGACATGCTCGATCCCGGCACCATCATCGCGTCGAGCCAGTTTGCGCCGGCGCTGCAGCCGGTGGTCGTGAATGGCAACGACACCTGGACACACAACGGAGTGGTGGTCGCGGCGGCGCTGGCGCGGCGCACCAGCGTGCGTGACATCCGCCAGTCGGGCATCATTCCCGGCGAACGATCGGCGCCGCTGGACGGGTGGCGCCTCGATCGTGTGTGGGACCTGATCGGCCACCTGCCGGCGATGCTGGCGGCCGACGCGCTGCTGATCGCACGTGCCGCGATGCCGCCGCGCGCAGTACCGGCTGACGTGCGTGTGCTGGGTGACTACCCGGTGCGAATTGCCGAGAATGCAGTGATCGAGCCCTTCGTGGTGCTCGATGCCACACAAGGCGCGATCGTACTCGAGGAATATTCCGTAATTCGTAGCTTTTCACGAATAACTGGCCCATTCGTGCTCGGCCCGCATTCGCAATGGATGGCGGGCAGCGGCCATACGGTGTCGATCGGCGACAACTGCAAGGTGAGCGGTGAGGTCTCGACGAGCATCCTCTGTGGTCACGCGAACAAGGGGCACGATGGCTTTCTCGGCCACAGCTACCTTGGGCGCTGGACGAACCTCGGTGCCGGCACCGTCACGTCGAACCTGAAGAACACCTATGGGCCCGTGTCGTTCGCCGGTGAGGAGACCGGGCTGCAGTTCCTCGGTTCGCTGATCGGCGATCACGCGAAGACCGGCATCCTGACGCGACTCACGACCGGCAGCAGCATCGGTGCGGGCGCGAACGTGATCAGCGACGACGTCGTGCCGCGGATGGTGCCCGCGTTCGCGTTCGGGAACCGGAATGAGCGCTATGATCGGACACGCTTCTTCGAGACGGCGGTGCGCGTGATGGCGCGACGCAAGGTGACCATGACGGCATCGATGCGCGCGTGCCTCAACGCGGTGTACGATGCAACCAGCGAGCCGGCCAGCTGAGGCGGCGCGACGATACGCCGGGCGCCGCACCAACGCGGCGCGAGCGGATGCAGTTGGGCATCATTGCGCTGCGCGATGTGACACGCGCGCTGCGAGGCGATGGCGCAGGTCGCAAGGGTGGTGCTGAGCAAGAACGCGGCGCACTGTTCGACCTCGCTGGCATCTGCGACCGCCTCGCATCCTTCGCCGACGACCAGAGCGAGGATGACTGGCAGGACTTCTGGGTGACATCAACCGAAGTCGAGTCGCTGCGCGTGCACGTGACGGCGCTAGGCGCGTTGCGCGGCATCAGTCCGTCGAGTGCGCCAGCGTTGCGCGGGCTCCTTGAAGAACTCGAGCTCCTGGCGCAGCGCATGCACTGACGTCGCAGGAGTGCAACGTGCGCGCGGCGCGCGACGGTGCTGCAGGGCAGTACGACGCGAAACGGGGCGGCGCATCGTGAGATGCACCGCCCCGTTCGTCTTGCAAGCGCGTGGAACGACTAGTACATGCCGCCCATGCCGCCACCGCCGCCGCCGTGACCACCGGCCGGTGCGGAGCTGCTTTCCTTCTTCTCGACGATCAACGCTTCGGTCGTGAGGAGGAGGCCCGAGATCGACGCGGCATTCTGCAGCGCCGTGCGGGTGACCTTCGTCGGGTCGATGACACCAGCCTGCACGAGGTCTTCGTACGTGTCGGTGAGGGCGTTGTAGCCGAACGTGTTCGACTCAGCGGCCTTCACCTTCTCGACGACGATGGAACCTTCACCGCCAGCGTTCTGCACGATCATGCGGATCGGCTCTTCGATGGCGCGACGGATGATCGCGACGCCGATGTTCTCTTCCGCATCGTCGAGCTTGAAGTTCACCAGCGCCTTCTGGGCGCGGATGAGGGCGACACCGCCGCCCGGGACGATCCCCTCTTCAACGGCTGCGCGCGTGGCGTGCAGTGCGTCTTCGACGCGGGCCTTCTTTTCCTTCATCTCCGCTTCGGTTGCGGCGCCGACATTCACGACGGCCACGCCACCGGAGAGCTTCGCGAGACGCTCCTGGAGCTTTTCCTTGTCGTAATCGGAGGTGCTCTTCTCGATCGCGGCGCGGATTTCCTTCTCACGACCCTTGATCTGCTCGCTGTCGCCAGCGCCGTCGATGATCGTGGTGTTGTCCTTGTCGACGACGACGCGCTTGGCGCGGCCGAGATCGGCGAGGGTTGCGTTCTCGAGCTTGAAGCCGACTTCATCGCTGATGACGTTGCCGGCGGTGAGCACGGCGATGTCCTGCAGCATGGCCTTGCGGCGATCACCGAAGCCCGGCGCCTTGACGGCGGCGATCTTCAGGGTGCCACGGAGCTTGTTCACGACGAGCGTCGCGAGGGCTTCGCCTTCGATGTCTTCCGCGATGATCATGAGCGGCTTGCCCGTCTGGGCCACCTTCTCGAGCACCGGGAGGAGTTCCTTCATGGCGCCGATCTTCTTGTCGTGGATGAGGATGAAGGCGTCTTCGAGGACGGCTTCCATCTTCTCCGGATCGGTGACGAAGTACGGCGAGACGTAGCCGCGATCGAACTGCATGCCGTCCACCGTCTCCAGCGTCGTCTCGAGGCCCTTTGCCTCTTCAACCGTGATGACGCCGTCCTTGCCGACCTTCTCCATCGCGCTGGCGATCAGCTCGCCGATTTCCTTGTCGTTGTTGGCCGAGATCGACGCAACCTGGGCGATTTCCTTGCGACCGTTGGTCGGCACGGAGATGCGCTTCAGCTCTTCGACGACGGCCGTCACGGCCTTGTCGATGCCGCGCTTGAGGGCCATCGGGTTCACGCCGGCCGTCACGTTCTTCAGGCCTTCGCGATAGATCGCCTGCGCCAGCACGGTGGCAGTGGTGGTGCCGTCGCCGGCGTTGTCGCTGGTCTTCGTCGCGACTTCCTTCACCATCTGCGCGCCCATGTTCTCGAGCGGATCGGAGAGCTCGATTTCCTTCGCGACCGTCACGCCGTCCTTGGTGACCGTCGGAGCGCCGAACTTCTTGTCGATGACGACATTGCGACCCTTCGGGCCGAGCGTCACCTTCACGGCGTCAGCCAGCTGATCGACGCCGCGCTTCAGGGCAGCGCGCGCGTCAACATTGAAATGCAGTTCCTTGGCAGCCATCGGTATCTATCCTCGAAAGCGATTAGGCGAGGACCGCGAGTACATCTGACTCGCGGAGAATGAGCACGTTCTCGCCCTCGATCGTGACTTCGGTGCCGCTGTACTTGCCGTACAACACACGGTCACCGACCTTCACGGTCATCGGGGCCAGCTTTCCGTCTTCGTACTTGCCCGGTCCAACAGCCACGATCTCGCCCTGCTGGGGCTTTTCCTTGGCGGTATCCGGGATGTACAGCCCACCGCGCATCTGCTCCGCTTCTTCGAGCGGCTTCACGACAACGCGATCGGCCAACGGGGTGACCTTGGCGCCGATGGCACTCTTGGTGGTCATCGTCCTTCCTCCAGACCTGACGTGTGACATATGTGAGCGCGCGAACCAGTACACGCGCGCAGTGTTAGCAGTCGACGTGGATGACTGCTAACAACGGGAAGATAGTCACTGCGGCAGGCCAGTCAAGCGCAGTCACGGAACCGAGACGCCGGACCAAGGTACACGCGTAACCCGTTGACTGAAAAGAGGTTACAAGCTTCTACCGACACCTCATCGAGGGCCGCAGGCGGCCTCAGTCTGCCAACTCGGCGGAGACGAGATCGTGGGCCAACTGGAGTCCCCGGAGCGTCAGATCGGCGTCGATGACCTCCAGCGCCGGACAAAATGGCGCCAGCATGGCGGCCAGTCCGCCGGTGCCGATCACCAGCGGCGCTCGGCCCGTCGGCCACTCCGACCGGATGCGACCAACGATGCCTGTGATCGCGTCCACGGCACCGTACACGACACCAGACCGGATGCACTCCTCCGTCCTGCGGCCGATCACGCGCAGTGGCGCGCGCAACTCGGTGGCGGGAAGCTTCGACGTCCGTCGCGTGAGTGTCTCGAGCGACGTCAGCACGCCCGGTGCGATCACGCCGCCGAGAAACACGCCCTCACGCGTGATGCAATCGTAGGTGGTGGCCGTGCCGAGGTCGACGACGATGCAATCGCGCTCGTAGATGCGGCTGGCTGCGAGCGTGTTGATGATGCGATCCGCTCCAACCGTTTGCGGCTCGTCGACATCGAGCGTGATCGGTAATCCGCTGTTGGCATCGACGACCAGCGCCGACACACCAAAGCCGATCGCGATGCCGTCCTTCAGTGGCGCCGTGACCGCCGGCACCACCGAGCCGATGGCGGCGCCATGCACGGCGTCATACCGCACCTGCTCGAGATCGAGCAACGATCGCAGCAGAATCGCGAGTTCATGTGGTGTGCGGGATGCATTCGTCATCACGCGCCAATGCGCGATGATTCGTCCGGTATCGGCGAGGCCGATCGTCGTTTCCGTATTGCCGACATCGCAGACGAGCAGCATCGATCACTCCACAGTTTGATTGCTGAACACCAGAGAGCCCGCGACGGCCACTGCTTCCCCTGCCGCTGTGCTCACCCGCAGCCCCCCGCGGCTGGTGATGCCGAGCACCGTGCCTTCCAACGGGGACGCAGCACGTTGGCCCGCCGCGAAATCGCGCGCGGCATACGCGGCGAGCTCGCTGTCGGAGAGTTCGCCCGCACCCTGCCCTGCGGCGAGCACTGCACGCACGACCGCGACCAGCACCATGGCGCGCGAGGCAGCATCACCGAGTGAGGCGCTCGGCGGAATCGTAGCGGAGGGACGCACGTTCACGCCCACGCCAACCACGATCCACTCGAGCATGTCGCCACGCCATCGTGCTTCGGTAAGCACGCCCGCGAGCTTGCGCTGCCCCAGATAAAGGTCATTCGGCCACTTCAGCTGAATAGGCACGGAGGTGAATGCATCAAGCGACGCTGCGAGGGCGAGACCGACGCGCAACGACAGCACCCCCGCTGGAGCACCCGCCTGCTGCCGGAGCAGCACGCTGGTCCAGACGCCCACGCCACGCTCCGACACCCACGACTTGCCCGAGCGCCCACGCCCCGCCCCCTGTTGCTCGGCAACGATCACGGTGCCATGCGCAGCACCGAGTGCCGCCTGTTGGTGCGCCAGATCCATCGTGCTGGTGCAGTGATCCACAGCGATCAGGCTGGCGGCGCCGGACTGCGAACAGAGGCGCTCGCACAGCACGTCGTCGTAAACCGACAGCATGGCGGTACGATCCTGCATCATGCCTGTCGCGAATAGATCAGGAGAAGCACAGCGATACCAAGGATCCACCGATAGACCGCAAAGATGCCGAAGCTCTTGGTCGAGATGTACCGGAGCAGGACGGAGATCGCGAGCCAGCCGCTGATCGCGGAGGCGAGGATGCCGACGACGATCGGCAGCGTGATCCCTTCGCGCAGCGCTTCAGGCACCTTCAGCACAGCGGCCGCGGCAGTGATCGGCATCGACATGAGGAAGCTGAATGTCGCGGCACTGGTGCGATCAAAACCGAGGGCACGACCTGCAGTCATGGTCGAGCCGGAACGCGACACACCAGGAATCAACGCGAACACCTGCGCCACGCCGACAAGGAGCGCGTCGGTCCATCGCATTCCAGGGAGTTCACGAGTCTGCCGCGCATAACGATCGGCAGCCCAGAGGAGCGTGCCCAGCACGATGAGTGCGATCGCCGTCAGTTTCGGATCACGGAAAACCGTCTCGGCGTACTTCTCGAGCAGCAGGCCGCCGATGGCCCCTGGAATGGTCGCGATGACGATGAACACGGCGCGCCACTGATCATCGCCGACCACCTTGCGTGTGCGAAGGATCGCAAAGCCTGCCTTCGTGAGATTGATCCACTCGACTCGGAAGTACCAGAGCACCGCGGCCAGCGTGCCGAGGTGGAGCGCCACATCGAACGCGAGCCCCGGGTCTTCCCACCCGAAGACGTACGGCACGAGACTGAGGTGTGCGGAGGAGCTGATCGGCAGAAATTCGGCGAGGCCCTGGACGATGCCAAGGACGAGCGCGTGAAGGACGTTCATGACGGATAGTGAGGGGCGCAGAATGGTGCCGCGGGGTGTGGCGACTCGGGAAGTCTACTCGATCCTCCGGCACGTCAGGCCCGATCCGGAGGTGAGAAGGGAGGCGTGGTACCATTGGGATCGCCGATGGACATCGCGGCGAAGTCCGCGGGGTCAGGGTCCCGTGTGTCACGCGCCGGCGACCGGCTGCGGACAGCCGCTGGCAGAGAACGGGAATGGCGTGCGGTGCACGATCGCACCGCCATCCCGCAGGCTCGATCGATACTCACGATCTGCTGAGCCTCGGCGCCGGCGCTCAGTCACGGCACCGCCTTGGGCTGAACCAGGTTCAGCGTGCGCAACGACACGCCCGTTCCAATTCGCCACTGCAAGACCGAGCTGTAGTTGTGTGCACTGATCCACTTCGGCGGCGCGCAGTAACTCATGATGTCCGCCGTTTCGGCACCGACCGCCTGCGCGCCGCGGGCGGCGCCGTTAGCCCAGCTCCACACGTCATGACCGATCGACGTAATGCTGCCGTTACCATCCGGGAACCCAACGTCTATGGGGGCCACCGCATTACAGCCCGGTGCGTGCGAGCGTCCGAAGTTGTGCCCCAGCTCGTGGGCTAGCGTGAGCGATGCGAACGCTGGATTGCTGGAGACGTCGGCGCCAACGGCGGCGTATGCCGGAGCCAAGCTGTCGCCAGACGCGACGCCAAGATAGGCCATCCCGCCCCATTTGATCGTCGCGTACCCCGATGGAATTGGAACGACACCGTACCAATACTCATCGACCGAACCGCTGGCGCGACGCGCCTGTTCAATATCGTCGAGGATCGTCTGCCAGAAAAACAGGTTACCACCATCGTCCGGCGCTGTGCCGAAAAACGCGGATGTAGTGAGCGGCGCACCGATCGCCACGCGAAGCTCACGGATGGGGAAAATCTGCCGAGAAACTCGAAGGTAAACGTCGGCATTGGCGACGCTCACGTCGCCCGTGAGATTGGCATGACGCGAGAGAACCACCGGAATCAGGCGGATGCGCAGCGGCAGGATGTCGACGGTCCGTAACGGCTCTGCCCCTGTCACAGGGAGTCGATTGTCAGCGCGCGTCGAATCCGGTAGGGTTTGGCGTGGATCGATCTCCACCTGCCATGTCACGTCCGACGCGACCAGTGCCGGCGGAATCAAGAATTGCGCACTCGACGCCGCGAGAGACCGAGCGCGACTCAACACGCCGCCGGTGCGGGCTGTATCGGTGTGGACCAACTTTCCGTCGCGGAAGAGTCGCAGCACAACCGGCACTTCGTCGACGCTCTCCTTGCTCCGCGTGATCATCACTTTGGCCGCCGCGTGGGCGCCGGCGATCAGTGGAATGGAGCGGGCGTCATTCTGCACAACCTGAGTGAAGACAACTTGCTCGAGTCGCAGGTTGGCACCGTCGTTCCCGATCGGCTCAGCCGGCGGCGGCGACTCGCCGTTCTGACAGGCGCCGAGCGCGAGTCCGACGGCGAGCCTCAGTCCAACGCGTCGACACCAGCGACGGTCATCCGCAGTCGACATACCCATGAGGATACGCTGCCGCACACCGAGCGCAAGCATTAGTTAGGGAAGACTGCTCGGGACCGGTGTGCCACCTGACCGGGCCCGCCGACGCGAGGCCGCCACGGCCAGCGCGTCCTCGTACGTCGCCTCGTACTGCCCGATGATGCGCGACTCACTGAACCGTTGACGCGCATCGTCCGCGGCCGCCACGCTCATCCGGGCCCAGCGTGCATCGTCGGACAGGATCCCGATGGCCGCCACCGCCATCGCCTCGACGTCACCGACCGGTCGCAACGCGCCGGTGACCCCTTCGCGGATGACTTCCGGGATGCCGCCCGCATCCGAGGCCACCACGGGCACACCGCACGCGAGCGCCTCGAGCGCCGAGAGCCCGAAGGACTCGTTCTCCGACGGCAGCAGGAACAGGTCGGCCGATGAGAGAAGCGGCGCGACGTTTTCGATGCGTCCGAGAAACTGCACCCGATCCGCCACTCCAAGCGCCCGCGCCTCTTCCTGCGCCATGCCACGATCCGGGCCGTCACCCACCATCACCAGCGTTGCCTCGATCGCCGCCGACACACGGGCAAAGATCCGGATGACATCGACGGTACGCTTGACTGCGCGAAAGTTGCTGATGTGCATCAGCACCTTGCCGGGTGCGGCGACCATTCCAGCCAGCGCGCCCGGATACCGGCTGCGATCGTACACAGCTGGATCGATGAAGTTGTGGATCACGTCCACCGAGCACCCGGTGCAGCCGAAGGCGTTCACGGTCTCGCGCTGCAGATGCTCGGAGACGGCGGTGATACGATCCGACTTCTCGATCGAGAACTTGGTGATCGCCCAGTACGACGGGTCCTGTCCCACGATCGTGATGTCGGTGCCGTGCAACGTGGTGACGACCGCCACGTCGTCCCCCGACTCACGCATCATCTCTCGGGCGATCCAGGCGCTGGTGGCGTGCGGGATCGCGTAATGGCAGTGGAGCACATCGAGCTTCGCACTGCGCGTCACTTCGTGCATGCGCACCGCGAGTGCGAGATCGTAGGGCGGATATTCGAACAACGGATACCGGCCGACATCGACTTCGTGAAAGAAGACACGCGGCAGGAACGCCGGCAGCCGGAACGGCTGGGCGTACGTGATGAAGTGGATTTCGTGCCCACGGGCCGCGAGCGCGATACCGAGTTCGGTGGCCATGGCGCCCGAGCCGCCGTACGTGGGATAGCAGGTGATGCCGATTTTCACAGGTGCTCCGACAGTAGGGCGGATTCCAGCCAGGACGAGGCGCGCCGCGAGGCGTCGGCGTCTTGTGGATCGAGGGACGTAACACGTGACGCGGGCAACTGGTGCCGAAACCAGGTGCGCTGACGCTTGGCGTACTGACGCGTGGCGATGATGGTACGCTCGATCGCCGCCGCGCGCGACGTCTCGCCCAGCTGTGCAGCACGCAACTCCGCGTAGCCACAGGCGTTCCACGCCGGTGCGTGAGGCGGTACGGACTGCGCCAGCGCCTCGATTTCATCCTCCCATCCGGCCTGCAGCATCTGCAGCACCCGTTGGGCGATGCGCTCACGGAGCACGAGGCCTGGATCCACCATGAGGTAGTGGCACCGCACCGTCGCCGGGCGCGCCCGTTCGTGTTGCCACTCGCTCAGCGGGCGGCCCGTGAGCTCGAACGTCTCGAGTGCGCGCAACAACTGCGTGCGGCCAAGGTGTGCGCGGCTCGGGTCGACCTGTGTGCAGCGCGTGCGAAGTGTATCGGTGGACTCCTGCTCCAGTGCAGCCAGCACTGCAGCACGCGCCACCGGCTCCAGCTCTGGTGACTCGAACAGGGGTGTCTCGAGCGCACGGAGATAGAAGCCGGTGCCGCCAACGACAAGCACCGGTTGGTTCCGGGCGTCCGCTTCTGCAATCCACTGCAGTGCGTTTTTCGACCATTCGGCAGCGGAGTAACGCTCGGTGGGTTCGACAACATCGATGCCACGGTGCATCACCAGTGCCATGTCGGCGGGAGTGGGCTTGGCCGTCCCGATATCGAATCGTCGATACACCTGGCGCGAGTCGGCGCTGATCAGCATTGCGCCAGTTCGCTCGGCGAGCGCCATTGCCACAGCGGACTTTCCGGCCGCCGTCGGCCCGCAGATGACCGGGATCTCACGCACGACCGAACCGCCTGTCCAATTCATCCCAGCTCAGTTGCACGATCGTGGCGCGGCCGTGCACGTCGTGCGCGGGAAGCGTGGTGCGCGCGAGGTCCGCGAACAACGCACGCATCTCCGACGTCGAGAGCAGGTCACCCGACTTCACGGCGGCCTTGCACGCCACTGTCATCGCAAGCCGCTCGTGACGCGCGGCGGTGCTGGCAATGCGATCGCCCGCCAGCGACGCCAGCGTCTCGCGCAGCGCCCGTTCGGCGTCGAAGCGATGGTGAGGCATGGGCACACTCTGTACGACGAGTGTCTGCCCACCGAAACCCTCGATGCCGAAGCCTAGTGCGACGAAGGCGTCCCGATGTGCCTCGAAGGCGTCAGCTTCCGCTGGACTGAGATGCAGCGTGAGCGGGAAGAGCAGCGTCTGGATGACCGCGTCGCCACCATTGAGGCGCGTCATCAATCGTTCATAGAGCACGCGCTCGTGCGCCGAGTGCTGGTCGATCAGCACGACGCCGTCATCACGCTCGAACAGCATGTACGTGCGTCGGAGTTGCAGCAGCGGCGGGATTTCGACGTGCGTCAGGTCTGCAGTCGGCGCAGGGATCGCCTCGACTCGGGCGCGGGAGTCGGTCAGCGTTTCCGCGTCGGCAAACAGCGGGGCTGGCTCCGGTGCGGCACGCAGGATCTCGACATCAGCTACGACTGGTCCCGGCGACCAGGTTCGTTCGCCACCAAACCGACTCGTGAAGAGTGGCGCGGATGCCGCCACGCCCAGTGCGCGTCGCACGGCGCCTTCAACCACCCGCTCCACACCCCAGCGATCATGGAAACGGACCTCAGCCTTCGCCGGGTGCACATTCACATCCACCGCATCACCAGGGAGCCGCACATCGAGCGCCAGCGATGGGCGCGTGCCGGCTGGAATCGTCGAGTGGTACGCGGCCTCGGCGGCACGCACCAACCCAGTGTCACGAATCGCGCGGCCATTCACCATGAGGAACACCCGACGTGCGCCGAGTCCGACGTTCGACGGCTGTTCGACCAGGCCCCGCACATGGATCGGTCCCTGCACATCATCGACATCGAGAAGGGTCGATGGCGTCGTGCCCGTCCAGACGCTTGCCAACCGCTCACGCCAAGTACGCGCTGGTACCGCCGTGAACGCCACCTTTCCGTCATGCGACGCCGTGAACCGAACGTCGCGGCGCACGAGCGCGATGGTTGCAAGCAGGTCAGCGATCGCGCGCCACTCGCCTCTCGCACTCTTGAGAAACTTCCGCCGGGCAGGAACGGCGTGAAAGAGCTCCGTGACGGTGATCGTCGTCCCACGTCGACGGGCGATCGGTTCGGTGCGCTGGTGCACGCCCTGCGAGACGATCACCCGGGTCCCTTCCCCGTCGACCTCCGAGGTGTCCATCACCAGGTGTGACACAGAGGCGATCGCGGGCAGTGCCTCACCGCGAAAGCCGAAGGTCGACACGCCAACCAGGTCGTGCGCCGATCGAATCTTCGATGTGGCGTGCCGCGCGAGCGCGAGGACCGCTTCGTCTGGTGACATACCAGCCCCATCGTCGCGAATGCGGATCAGCCCGCGGCCGCCGTCCTCAATCTCGATGCCGATATCCGTGGCACCGGCATCCAGCGCGTTCTCGACCAGTTCCTTAACGATCGACGCGGGACGCTCGACCACTTCGCCGGCGGCGATCTGGTCAGCGACAGCGGAGGCAAGGATCGCGATGCGGGACATTCTTGAAAGCTATCGTCGTCAGGGCACTGGTGGCTCAGCGGCGATCCGAGCCTCAGCCGTCGCAACATCGCGCCCGTCGATAAGTGCCATCGAGCGCAGCGCATCCGCCTCCACCCATCCCGTGCGCCCGCCGGCGACGGCCAATTGTCGCCACGCCACGCTGGAGTCCACGACGAAGGCAATTTCCCCGGCCCGGGCGCGTGCGTTTGCCTCGCCGGCGAGCACAGGCTCCGTGCGCAATGCCACGTCGCGACGGATCACGACCATGCCGTCTGCGTGCTGTGCGCGTTGCGCGAAGACCGCGATCGCCGAACACGCGGCGACGGCTAGCGTGGCCAGGAGCAGTGCGCCGTTGCTGATGTGACGATTGCTCCAGCGCCAGCCGGCGCCGCAGACCGACAGCAGCACGGTCACGCCAAGGAGCAACAGCCACGCCTCATTGGCGGTGATCGGTGGGACGATGGTCCGTACGTCGGCCGCCGGTGCAATTTGGTCGAGAAGACGAATGGCGGGGTTGTTCCGCGGTGCCAGCCGCACGCTCCGCTGCCACGCGACGATGGCCCCGGCGGTATCAGCGCGCATCAGCTGCGCAGCGCCAAGATTGGTCCACACCGATGCCGTGAGAGGCGTCGAGGCGGCGGCGCTGGCAAAGAGTGCCGCGGCCTCAGCGAAGTGCTGCTTCCGGTAGGCGTCGACGCCACGCGAGTACACCGCGGGTTGCGCTGCGAGAGTTGCGCTCGCGCCAGCGACGAGCGCCACGACACGCACCGCCGCCTTGATCCGTGACCGTACCTTGGCTGACAACTCCGATGCCAACTGCGCGTGCACGTCGTCCGCCTCACGGGCCAGCTGGTCCACCTGCTCGACCGACACTGTCGTCGCGCTGCCGAACGTCAGTTGGTCGAGTCGTTTCAGCAAGGCGCCAGCGGCTTCAGCCGCATCACTCGTGACGCCAGCGCGCCGCAGCCGACGGACGACATCAGGCGCGGCGAAAGGTTCGTCGCTTCGCAGTTGCACGAGCGGCGACAGTCGCTCGATGAACGATCGGCGAAGGTTGGCAGAGGTGATCGCGATACCCTCGGGGAGCCCACGCGCGTTGCGGCGTCGCTCGCGGGGCTCACGCTTCGGCAGCAATCGCCACAGGCGACGGAACACCAACGCCAACCATGGCACACCCAACCCGGCAAAGAGCAGGCGGTACCACCACAGTTCCGTGACATCCCCCTCGGCCGGTGCGCCGAATGGCTCCAAGGAGATGGCGGGTGCGGCGGTCGCGATTGCCTCGTCGTCGGCAACCGCAGTACCTGGCGCCACGCGCAGGGAGCCGAGGGATGCCACCGCTTCTTCGTACGCCCCGCGCACCGGGTTGAAGTACGCGTACCGGAGCTCGCCGAGCGGCACGTCACCATCGCGCTTCGGCGTGAGCAGGTAGCGAAACGTCTTGCTGCCGCGCACCAGCAGGTCGGTGCTGTCGACGACGATCGATTCACCGGACGGCCCGCTGCTCACGTCCTTGATCTGGAGCAGCGGTGCGGGCAACAACTTCACGTTGCCCACCCCCTCGATACGCACCGTGAGTTGCACGGCATCACCCACGCGCCCAGCGGCGCGCTCCACCGATGCCGTCATGGAGTAGACGCCGACCGCACCAGCAAACGACGATGGTCGCCCTTCGATCGGCAACTCGCGCACGAAGACCGCCCGAGGCGGTGTGGTGGCGGTTTGTCGCTCCTGCTTGCCGAACATCGTACCGGCGGAGCCAAGGGTGTAGCCGAGGCGTGCCGGTGGAATGGCGAGTAGCCCTGATCGCAGGGGGAACAGCGCACGCGCAAAGATGAACGGTCGATAGCGCACACCATCGACATCTCGGCTCGGCAGCGCGTCGTTGGCCACCGGGAGGTCGTATGCAACGGCACCATCGACCGACGGTGCCACGTATTCGGGGTTGCGCTGCAATCGCGACCGCAGTTCGTCATCGATGAACACACCGACCTGCAGCGTCACCTGTTCACCAGCCCAGACGGTGTCCGGTGTGATGAGCGAGTGGAAGTTGACCATCGTGTTCCGCGAGATTGGTGCGCGATTCACGATGGCTGGCACCGCATTGGTGGGTGGCGGCAACACGACGATCGTCTTCGTCAGGCTGACCGCTTGCTGTGTGCCGAGCGTGGCGCTGACGGGCGAGAGTTGAATCAGCCCGGGCCCGCCGACCCGCAGGATGTAGCGCGTCTCTCGCGTCGCCACTGCCTGGCCGAAGCCACCGCCGAGTCGCGTCACGTCGGCGACCAGTTGGATGACCGCGCCGCTGGCGGACGGCACCGTGAGTCGTGGTGCCGTGTTGCCCGGGGCGGTGGCGCGCACGATGAACGGCACCGCAGTGCGGGCGGCAATGGTGTCGGGCACCTGCACCGAGACGGAGATCTGCAACAGGACTGCGAGTGGAATGCTCACCAGTCCTTCCCCGCCGCTGCCTCGCGACGCTGACCGTCGCGTTGGCGGCGCGTTTGCACCTCGCGTTCATCGCGCGCAGCGCTGTTCAGCACCGCTTCAGCGCGCTGCTTGTCGAGTTGCTGTTGCCCCTTCCCTTGCGGCGGCGTTGGCGGTGGCGGTTGCTGACCACCGCCCCCTCCACCACCTCCGCCACCGGATTTCTGCTGCTCACGAATGGCCAGTTCGAGATTCCACTTCGCGTCAGGATCATCGGTGCGTGTGCGGAGCGCCCGCTTGTATGCCGCAACCGCCGACGCGAAGTACGGCCCGGCCTCGGCAGCGCTGGCGGTGCGCGCCTTCCGAAGGTTCGCGAGTCCGAGATTGAACAACGCCCGAAACCGCAACTCTGCATCCGGCGCGATCGTCACGACGCGATCGAGCACCTCAGTGGCAGGGCCGATCGAGTCTGCTTCCAGCAAGGCGGTGCCCAGATTGTATTGCGTTCGAAGGGTGCGGTCGCCGCTGGCGATACTCTGGCGCAGCGTCTGAACCGCGTCGGCAAAACGCCGATCCTTGAAGAGGGCGATCGGATCTGCGGCGCCGGATGATTGCGCCACCGCGGGCATCGGAACGGAGAGGGCGACCGCCAGCAACACGCTGGCCACAGGTACGAGCGGCTGCCGGCGCCCTCGTTCCGCGAGCAGTGCGTCGAGCAACAGCAGCACGAACGCAGGCCAGAGGAAGTATGAATAGCGCTGGATGGGTGTCGTGCCGGCGTTGTAGACACGTTCCGTCTGCCGCAGCCGGCGGAGTGCCGCGCGAATGCGGCCGGGCCGGTCAGCGGCGAGACCATCCACGTATACACCTTCCGCAACACGTGCGATGCCCTGCAGCGTCTCCGCGCTGGCGCGTGTCACGACCGGCTTGCCATCAGCATCACGCTTCACGTCTCCACCGGCCAATGGGATCGTCGCCCCAGCCGCCGTTCCGTATCCAACCGTGACGACCGCCAGGCGTGCATCACGCGCCGATTGCGCAGCAGTCGCAATGGCGCCTTCATCGTCCCAGGTCTCGCCGTCACTCATCACGACCACCGCGCGATCGCCACCTTCCGGACTCACGCCGAGCAGTTGCGTTGCTTGTGCGAGTCCCTGGGCGAGCGCCGTGCCGCCCTGGCTCACCATGCCAGGGTCGAGCCCATCGAGGAACAGTCCGAGGGCATCGTGGTCAGCGGTGAGCGGTGTCAGGATGTAGCTGCGCCCCGCCACGACCAGCAGCGCCACGCGTGCGCCGGGCATCGTGACGAGCAGGCGTCGGACATCCGCCTTCATGTGGTCGAGCCGCGACGCGCCCTCATCCGTCGCCAGCATCGAGGCCGAGACGTCGAGTACCAAGGCGATGTCGACACCGAGGTCGCGGCGACGTTCCGCGCGTTCACCCCACCGTGGGCCGGCAATTCCGACACCAAGGCAGAGCGCCGCCGTGCCGAGGATGATTGCACGAATACGCGGCGGAAGGCCACGCGAGCGTCGTGGGACGAGCCGCTCGAGGACCGGCACGTCACCAAGTTGTGCCAGTCGGGAGCGCCGTCGCGCATCGATGCGCCAGCCGATCCACGCCACCAGCGCCGCGCAGACGATCGCGATGGGCAGCATCCAGACGCGCGAGAAAAGATCGAGTCCCTGAATCACCATCGTGTTCATGGGATGGGCCCTCGACGCAGCAACACCCAGGCCTCAAGCAGCAGCGCACCGAGCGCGATCGCCGCGGGAACGACGTACCATTCCGACCGCGGCAACGAGCGCTTGGCAAGTGTCGGTGTGCGCTCGAGTCGGTCGATCTCGCGTGTAATTCGTTCGAGGCCCGCAGCGTCCTTGGCGCGGAAATAGCGCCCCCCGGTCGCAGTCGCGACTTCGGTCAGCAACGCGTCATCGATCTCGACCCGCTGCGTTTCGTATCGCAAGCCGAACAGACCGCGCCCAACCGGCACCGGCGCCATGCCTTCCGTCCCCACGCCAATGGCGTAGATGCGGATGCCGAAGGCCGACGCAGCCCGTGCCGCGGTACGCGGGTCGACCTGCCCACGATTGTTGACGCCGTCGGTGAGCAGCACCAGCACACGTGAGTTGCCGGCGGCCGCGCGCAGTCGATTGGACGCGGTGGCGATCGCGGTCCCGATCGCCGTACCGTCCTCGAGCTGGCCGGGCTGCAGTTGATCGATTGCCGCCAGCACCACCTGGTGATCGGCCGTCAGCGGCACCTGTGTCAGCGCTTCGCCGGAAAACGACACAACGCCGATGCGATCCGACTCGCGCAGCTTCACGAACTCCTTCACCTTTGCACGCGCCACTTCGAGGCGGTTCTGCGGCTGGAAATCTTCGGCCAGCATCGAGCTGGAGATATCGAAGGCCAGCATGATGTCGATGCCATCGCGCGTCTCACGCCTGACACCGCCGCGGGCATACGGATGCGCGAGAGCCAGCGCACAGCCCATCAGCCCAAGCAGGCGAAGGCGCATCATCCACCGCCGCACCCGACTCGGGCGCGGCGTCGCCTTGACCACGATGTCGAGCGCCGAAAATGGCATGGCGTCCACGGCCGCCTTTCGACGGAGCCACCAGACGATTGGCAGCACCAGCAATGCAGCCAACGCCCACGGCACACCGATCGCGATGCCAAGCCCACTCCACCATTCGAGCACGGAGGCAATCATCAGGCGGCCTGCTGGCTCATGGCAGAGCGCACGCGATCCACATCGCGCACCAGCTCGCGAGCGAGTCCGCTGACGCGCTGCACGGTCTGCAGGTCGACGCGATCGCCGCTGAAGCGCACCGCATCGACTTGATCGAGCAGCTGACGGAGTTGGCGATCGGGCATGCCTTCGATCGGCTTCACTGCCGTCAACAATTCGGCATTCGTCAATGGCAGTGCCAATGACGGCTCGATGTCAGCGAGGTACTGCCGCACGATCTCCGCCGCCAGCGCCACGTGCCTGCCTCCCTCGCCTGCTGAGGGCAAGCGACGCGCATCGAGTCGCGCGAAGGCCTCCTCGGCCCGAGAAAGTGGTGATGCCACTTCGACTTCTGGCGTGCGCTCGCGACGGCGCCACCGATCGAAGAGGTAGACGGCGGCGAGAAAGAGCAGAATGGCCAGTGCCCACTGCCACCACTTCTCCCACCAGCGCGCGGCGACCGGGAACAACGCCCGGGCGTCCTTCGGGATTCGCGCTGACGAGTCGGCCGGCAATACCGAGGCTACCACGACACGCACATCCACCGGCACCGACAGCTCGCTCGAATCGCGGCGCATCACGACGGGACCGAACGGCACCGTGAGCACACCAGGTTGCCACGCAATGAGGCGATAGCGCACCAGCAGCGTGTCGGCACGGCGAGTGACGTTGGCCGGATCGAGAGGCTCCACCAGGCCGCCAGTATCCGGCACGGCCGGCGCGATGGCCTGACGGCCACGCGGCGGTATCGCGCGCAGTGAAACCACGAATGGTTGGCCGACGGTGACGGTGTCAGGCAGGACGCGGTAGGTGACCTTCCCCGACGCCGTATCCGGCGCGGCCTGCGCCGCTGAACGTGAGGCGCAAACGGCAAGCGCGTACGCGAGCAGTGCGCCACGCCTCAGGGTCCGCGCGCGGCGTTCGTGTCGCGCGACGACGCGGCGCATGGTGCGCATCGGGGCGCTACACATTTCGCGTCTTCCCGGGACGTGCCCGTCGAAAGAATGCCAGCAAAGGTTCGACGATTCCTTCGTCCGTACGCAGGGCGATTGCCGTCACGCCGCAGCGTCCGAACATCGATGTGCGCTGCTCATCCGCGGACGCCGCGGCGGTGGCATACCGCGTACGGAATGCCACATCGCCAGTGTCGATCTCGACACGATCGCCGGTTTCCGGATCAGCGAGTACGAGAATCCCCGCGGCTGGAAGCAGGCGCTCCACGGGATCGTCGACGGTGATGACGACCACTTCGTGTCGGGCCGCCAGTCGCCGCAGTGCAGCTTCCGCATTCGGATCACGAAAATCGGAGATCACGAACACCAGTGACCGGTGTGTGAGGTGCCGTTGCGCCTGTTCACATGCCAATGCGACATCGGTCTTCCGTCCGACAGGTCGCAAGGCGAGCAGGTCGCGCAACAGTCGCATCCCGTGTCGCCGTCCCTTCCGTGGTGGCACGGCATGCTCGACGCGATCGGTGAATGCCACCACGCCGACCCGATCGTTGTTCCGCAGTGCTGACAGGCCGAGCACGGCGGCGACTTCGAGCGCGACGTCATCCTTGAACCGAACGCGCGTGCCGAAATGCGACGATGCCGAGCAGTCGATGAGCAACAACACCGTCAGCTCGCGCTCCTCGACGTAGCGCTTCACATACGGCTTCTGCAGCCGCGCGGTGACGTTCCAGTCGATGCTGCGCACTTCGTCGCCGGGCTGGTATTCTCGCACCTCCGAGAACTCCATGCCCTGCCCCTTGTATACGGAGCGGTATTCACCAGCGAAGCGCGAGTTGACGAGGCGGCGCATACGCAGTTCGAGGCGCCGCACCTGCTCGAGGATCTCGAGCGGCGCCGGCGCGCCGAGTGCGGCGCCCGCGACGGGTTCCGGCGGTCGCACCGCAGGGGCGGAGCGGCGCCAGCGAAGATTCACGGCGCGGCCACCGCCGCCAGGATCCGACGCACGATTTCGTCGCTGGTGATGTTCTGCGCCTCGGCCTCGAAGGTCGTGACCACGCGGTGGCGAAGCACATCGGGCGCGATCGCCTTCACGTCGTCAGGCAACACGAAGGTTCGGCCGCGCAAGGTACGCATGCGCGCGTGAGGCCTGTGCCAGCGCGATCGTGGCACGCGGCGATGCGCCGTATTCGATCAACGGCGCCAAGCCGGCCAATCCCGCCTCGGCGGGAATGCGTGTGGCGTGGACCAGCTCGACGATGTAGTCCATGATGCGTTCGTCGAGATGAAGCGCTGCAATTTCCTTGCGCGCGGCGAGAATCGTTTGCGGCGACGCCGCCACCGTGATCGGGATCTCGTCGCCCGACGACATGCGGCGCATGATCTCCTTCTCCTCGGCACGCGTGGGATATTCGACGCGCAGCTTGAGCATGAAGCGATCGACCTGCGCTTCGGGCAGCGGGTACGTCCCTTCCTGCTCGATCGGGTTCTGCGTGGCGAGCACGAGGAATGGTTCGGCCAGCGGATAGGTCGTGCCGCCGATCGTCACCTGCCGCTCCTGCATCGCCTCGAGCAGCGCAGCCTGCACCTTGGCCGGCGCGCGGTTGATTTCGTCGGCGAGGACGATGTTGGCGAAGATCGGCCCACGCTTGGTGCGAAATTCACCGGACGCCTGATCGAAGATCTGCGTACCGACGACGTCGGCAGGCAGCAGGTCCGGCGTGAACTGAATGCGACGGAAGGTGGTGTGAATCGTTTCGGCCAGCGTGCGCACGGTGAGCGTCTTGGCCAGCCCCGGCACGCCCTCGAGCAAGACATGGCCGCCAGTGAGCAGGCCGATCAGCAGACGCTCGACCATCGCGTCCTGCCCCACGACTCGCCGTGCCACCTGTGTCAAAATTGCCTGCACCGCCGCGATCCCGGTTGGGGCCGTTGCGGGAAGTGGCACCGCCGTCATTCGCACGTTCTCCAGCCTGAGAGTGATGTCCCGACCTGACCGTCCCTGAGCTTACTCTCGCCCGCCACCCCGAATCGCCAACCCGCGCAACTCGGTCTGCGTCAACGGGCGCCACTTGCCCGGCGCCAGGTCGCCAAGGCTGACCGGCCCAAACTTGACCCGCGTCAGCTTGTCGACCGAGAGCCCGACCGCCTCACAGAGACGACGGACCTCCCTGTTTCGTCCCTCATGCAAAGTCAGCGAGAGCAACCACTTGCTGCGGCCGAGCTTATCCACGTGGGCTGCATCTACTAGCACCAGGCCTTCCTCAAGTTCCACACCGGCCTGCAACTGGTCGAGCGCCTCCATGGCCGGCCCCTGCACCACCGCCTCATAGCTTCGTGACACTTCACGGCTGGGATGTGTCAGCAGGTGCGCAGCGCGTCCGTCACTGGTCATGACCAGGACGCCGTCCGTCATGTAGTCCAGTCGACCGACGTAGGTGAGTCCGGCGACGTTCGGCACGAGGTCAAAGACCGTCTCGCGGCCTTCGGGGTCGGTGCGCGTCGTGACGACACCGGCGGGCTTGTTGAGCACCAGCCAGGTGACCGTCTCGGACATCTTCACGCGCTGCCCGTCGACCAGCACGACATCCTGCATCGGATCGACGCTCGAACCGAGCGTGGCGACCGTGCCGTTGACGGTGACCTGTCCATTGGTGATGAGCGTCTCGGCCTGTCGGCGCGATGTGACACCGGCACGAGCGAGGAAACGCTGGAGGCGCATCGTTTCGCGAGCGTCCTTCGGCGTCTTGACCACCGTCGGTGCCAGCGGCGCCTCGGGCCGCGGTCCTGCGCCGCCGGGGCCCGGCTTCTTGCGGGGGCTGCGCTTGCGCGGATCTCGTGCGTCGGGGCCGAGCGGCGTGCGCGTGCCTTTGGCGGCGGGTCGCTCGGGGGGCTTCACCCCGCGCGGCTTCGGCGCCGGCTTGCCGCCCGTGCCGGTGCGTCGCGGCGGACGGGCGGTCACAGCGGCTGCGGCGCAGGCCGCAACGCAATCGCCAGTTCGTCAGCGCGCGGAAGTTCTTCGAGGTGGCGCAACGCGAACTGTTCGAGGAACAGTGGCGTGGTGCCATAGAGCAACGGTCGTCCCAAGCCTTCGGCCCTTCCCACGACGTCGATCAGCGCGCGCTCCTGCAATGATTTGAGAATCGAACCCACGGCGACGCCGCGAATCTCTTCCACTTCCGTGCGACCGATCGGCTGTCGATAGGCAATGATCGCGAGGGTCTCCAACGCCGCGGCGGAAAGCCGCTGCGGCCGGGCGGCCAACTGCGCACGCTCGATCGCCTCGGTGTATTCAGCGCGAGTCAGGATCTGCCACCCGCCACCGATTTCCGCCAGCTCGACGCCGTGACCATCCACGTCGTAGTGCTCGCGCAGTGTGTCCAATGCCGATGCGATTTCAGCCGGACTCGCCTCTGGCGCCAGCGCGCTCAACTCTTCGACCGGGATCGGTCGTGGGCTCGCGAAGAGCGCCGCTTCAAGCAGCTTCACCAGGGGAATCATGCTCAATCTCGACAGATGCAAATGGGCGTGGCTGGGCGAGCCGCAGCTCGCCGAGCTTTGCCAGCTCGAGCAACGCGAGCAGCATGGACAAGATCTGCCATGGCTCGGCGTCGCGTGGTACCAACTCACCCCAGCGCGCATGGCGCCGTTGGGCAATGATGTTCCGGACCGCTGAGATCGCGCCCGCGACATCCAGTGTGCGAGCGACGACGGTGTGCACCGTCGGCTCCTTCGTGACACGAAGAATGCGGTCGATCGCCGTCAGCAATTCGCCCAGCGAGAGCGCCAACGGTGCCGCCACGGACTCGCCGGACTCAGGCAGGTAGGCGCGTGCAAACCGGCTGCGGCGATCATCACCGCGACGCTCGAGAATGTCGACGACTTCGCGCATCTGCTGATACTCGAGCAGTCGACGCACCAATTCGGCGCGCGGATCTTCCCACGTCTCGGTCTCGCCATGGCGCGGCAGCAGCATCTGCGCCTTGATGCGAAGCAGGCGTGCGGCCAGCTCGAGATACTCGGCCGCATCATTCAGCTGCAGCACCCGGATCCGCAGCAGGAACTGCTTCGCGATATGGGCGATCGGGATGTCGTAGATGTCGACCTTTTCGTCGCGGATCAGCGACAGGAGCAGGTCGAGCGGCCCGTTGTAGGCTGGCAGATCGACGACGAACCCGGCAGGCACCACGGGCTCGGGTTCAGCCTCAGCCACAGCCGAGGGTGCCTGGCGCGATGGCGCCTCGGCCACGACATCGGGTGCGGCGACCGCTTCCTCTGCCTCGACGACCGGCTCCACGACGACCGTCTCCGCGACGACCGCTTCCTCGAGGACCGTCTCGTCGACGACCGTTTCCACGGCGTCGAGGGCGGCCTCGTCAGCGGCTGCGGTCTCCTCGGTCATGCGCGCACCGCAGTCGGCACCACCAGAGAACCGGTGCGCGAGGGGAGCAGACGTCGGACGGATGGGGAGGCAGCAGGCACGCGAAGCGGATCAGGGCGGCAGGAGGGCGGCGGCACGGGCCAGCCCGGCGGGGGGCCGGAAGCGCGTACCGGCGCAGCAAGGCAAGCTAAGAGAGGCTCGGTCCACGGCCAAGACAGCGCCTGAGATTGACAGCCTGATCCGACGCCCTATCTTTCGCGGTTCGCCCATCACGGGCGAATCGTGTTCATTTTCTGAATTGGAGTCTTCGGTGCCGAATATCGCCTCCGCAAAGAAGAACATGCGGAAGTCGCGTGCCGCACAGGCACGTAATCGCGCGCAGCGTTCCGCGTTGCGCACCGCCCTCAAGAAGGCCAAGGCCGAGGGCGCGTCGGCCGAGGTTCGTGGTATGGCAACCACGTTGCTCGATCGTGCAGCCCGCAAGGGCTTGATCCACAAGAACGCCGCTGCCCGGCAGAAGAGCCGGATGGCCAAGCGTGTCAATGCTGCTGCGACGGCCTGACCTGCGTCGCAGTTCGACCTGAAAAGGTGCAGTAAACAAACGGGCGAACCAAGTGGTTCGCCCGTTTGCGTTGCAGGACAGTCTGGCGGGCTACAGGACGGCGAGCTCTCCGCCGCACCGTTCGCAGTACCACTCGGTCGGGTAGTTCATGGTGCCGCACTCGGCACACCGCAGGGTCTTGGCGGCGTCCACGGTCTGTCCGGAGGACGACGGCGTCGGCACCGGTGCGGGCGCGTCCGGCACGATGCGGAGCACCGGCGCGTCGGCCGGGCGCGCGGCGGTGGCCGTCGGCGCGGTTTGGACATCGACACCATTCTCTCGCGGCGCAGTACGCGGCGCGCTGCGGAGAAACCCGAGATCGTCGAGCTGCGCGCGGCGATCCATCAGTTCCTGCGGGGGCGACGGCGGCGTCGGGCGGTAGGTGTTCGGCGACAGTGCTGGCGCCGGCGCTGGCTCCGGTGCGATGAAGGCCGGCGGCGGCGCAATCGGCTCGGACATTGCGGCCAGGATCGCGGGCGTCGGCGAGTCATCACGCGCATGCGCTGGGGATGCGGCGGTATCGCCACCGAGCGCGCGGAGGCGCTGCGACGCTTCGGCTGCAGCTGCGAGGCTGCGCTGCACGTTCGTCAGTTCCGCCGCGATGCCCTGCCGTTCGCTGGAAAGTCGCGACAGCAATGCCTCATGACTGATGCGCACCTTGTCCCACTGTTCACTGTCATACTCGCCCACCATGTGACGCAGCTCGCCTTCGGCGTGTTCGTCGCGAGTGGACTTTTCCTGTGCTGCGAGCGTCGAATCGCGCGCCTGGTGTTCCGCGAGCGCCGCTTCGAGCGACGGCGTGTGCGCCGTGAACGCCTGCAACACACCACGCAAACGTCCGGTATAGTCCGCGCGCACCTTCTCGAGCACGTGTGATGGAACGTCGCTCTTTGTAGCCAGCGCCGCGATCCATC
The DNA here is from genome assembly GCA_963740355.1 of uncultured Gemmatimonadaceae bacterium. Lineage (GTDB taxonomy): Bacteria > Gemmatimonadota > Gemmatimonadetes > Gemmatimonadales > Gemmatimonadaceae > JACMLX01. The sequence continues at coordinate 2,249,314 of CAVUDW010000002.1, read as the reverse complement.
CTTCGTACTTCGAGCGCTCGCCAATCAGCGCGCCGACGGCTTCGAGAGCGTTCGTCACGTCAGTCATTCGGTAGTCTCCTTGAGAGCGGCAACGTCAGCCGCATCGGTGCGCGCCCTTCGCCGGGCAGCGCGCAGCGCATCGCACGCTGCAGAGTCCAACGTAACCACCCTTCCGACCTGTCGCGCCAGATGGATCATGCGGGCACCATGCTCGAGGCTCTCCATGGCGAAGTGAGCCTCACGCAGGCTCCGGCCCAGCGCCACCGCGCCGTGGTGCGCGAGCAAGACGACATCGTGCTCGGCAAAGAGCGGCGATACCACCATGCCAAGCTCGTCAGTACCAGGCTGTGCGTATTTCGCGAGAGCGACCGGGCCGACCGTAAGCATGAGCTCGGCAAGGACGCCATCCGGGATCGTTTCGCCGACTAGCGTGAACGCCGTGGCAGTCACCGGATGAGCGTGCACGACCGCGCCGACATCGGCTCGCGCAGCGTAGGCAGCCAGGTGCAACCCGATTTCGCTCGAGACACGATGGCGACCAGCCAGTGGTTCGCCGCGCAACGAGACTTCAACGAGGTCATCCGGATCGAGCGAACCTTTTGCAAAGCCCGCGGGTGTCACCAACAACCGATCGGCGCCAATGCGCATCGAGACATTGCCGTCCTGGCCGGCGATCAATTGCCGCGCCGCGAGCGCGTGGCAGACCTCCACCATCTCTTCACGGATGGCAAAGGCCGCCTGCAGGCGCGCCGGACGCGGTGAGATCGCCATCAGCGTTGCATCATGCCGTGAGGTCGCGCACGTGCACCTGCTGCCCGCCGACGATGCAGCGTGACACCCGACCGGAGAGTGTGCTGCCAAGCCACGGGGAGTTGCGACCCTTGCTGCGGAAGTCGCTTCCCTTCACGGTCCACGACGCGCTGGGATCGAAGACGGTGACGTCCGCGATCGAACCGCGGCGCAACGTTCCGCCCGGCAAGCCGAACACGCGCGCCGGGGCACACGACAGCTTCTCGACCAGCTGCGACAACGAAATGGTTCCCGGCGTCACCAGCCACGTCATCAACACGGAGAGCGCCGTCTCGAGGCCCACGATGCCATTCGGTGCATCGGAAAACTCGCGATTCTTTTCGTCGTTGTGATGCGGCGCGTGATCAGTCGCGACACAATCGATGGTGCCATCCTTGAGCGCCGCGATCAGCGCATCAACATCGCGCTGCGTGCGCAACGGCGGATTCATCTTCGCGTTGGTGTCATACTGCCCGACACGCTCTTCGGTCAACGTGAGATGGTGCGGACAGACTTCGGCGGTCACGGGAATCCCGCGCTCCTTGCCCCACCGGATCAGCTCCACACTGCCCCATGTGCTCATGTGGCAGAGATGCACCCGACCGCCCGTCCGTCGTGCGAGGAGGATGTCACGAATGACCATGATCTCCTCACTCTCCGACGGAATCCCCTTGAGGCCGAGTCGTGCGCTGATGACGCCTTCATTCATCACGCCACCATGCGCCAACGTCGGCTCTTCGCAGTGATCGGCCACCGGGATTCCGAAGGTGCGCGCGTATTCGAGCGCCGTGCGCATGAGCTGCGCGCTGACCACCGGCCGGCCGTCGTCACTGACAGCCACCGCGCCAGCCGCCACCATCTCACCCATCTCGCTCAGCTGCACCCCATTCATCCCAACCGAAATCGACCCGATCGGATACACCCGTGACGCATTGGCCTTCGCGGCCTGAGCACGGATGAACCCGACGGCAGCCTGGTTGTCGGTGACGGGATCGGTATTCGGCATCGCGCAGACGGCGGTAAATCCGCCCGCAGCTGCAGCACGAGCACCGGTGGCGATCGTCTCGACGTCTTCGCGGCCGGGTTCGCGCAGGTGGCAGTGCACATCGATGAACCCAGGCGTTACATGCAGCCCGGCGCAGTCGATTCGTTCCGCGTCCTCGGGGCCCGCAATGTTTCCGCCGACTGATGCGACGGTACCGTCCACCAGCAGCAAGTCACCGATACCATCGAGTCCGATCGAGGGATCGAGGAGGTGGCCGCCAGTCAGCAGCAGTGGGCGCATCGTCATTCGGTTGTAGAGTGTAGAAGAAGGGTGCGGCGACGGCGGTGCATCACTCGTTGCCCGCGGCGGAACCAGCCGCCGCGAGATCGGGTCGTCCGCCACGCAACAGGTAGAGCACCGCCATGCGGATCGCGACGCCGTTCGTCACCTGATCGAGGATCAGGCTGTGCGGGCCGTCGGCGACATCGGAATCGATCTCGACCCCGCGATTCATCGGACCAGGGTGCAGGATCAACAGGTCGCGTGGTGCGCGCTCGAGCCGGTCGCGCGTGACACCGAACACGCGGTTGTATTCGCGCAAGGACGGGATGTACCCAGCCGTCATGCGCTCCAGCTGGAGCCGCAGGATGTTGAGCGCATCAGCCCACTCGATCGCGGCCTCGATCCGATCGAACACCGTCACGCCGAGCGCCTCCTCGGCACCATTCGGCAACAACGATCGCGGGCCACACACGGCCACTTCCGCACCGAGCTTCCGCAGCCCATGGATGTTCGATCGCGCGACGCGGCTGTGCAGTACGTCGCCGCAGAGGCAGACGCGCTTGCCTGCCAGCGAGCCCCACTTGTCGCGCAGCGTGAGCAGGTCGAGCAAGCCCTGCGTGGGGTGCTCATGTGTGCCATCGCCGGCGTTGATGACGTTCGACTCGATGCGCTCGGCGAGGAATCGCGCCGCGCCACTCGCCTGATGGCGGATGACGACCATGTCGATCTTCATCGCCTCGAGATTGCGCGCCGTGTCCACCAGCGTCTCGCCCTTGCTCACCGACGAGTTCCCGATCGCCACGTTGACCGCGTCGGCCGACATGCGCTTCTCGGCGAACTCGAAGCTCACGCGAGTGCGCGTCGACGCTTCGAAGAAGAGGTTGACGATCGTTGCACCACGCATCGTCGGCACCTTCTTGATCGCGCGCAGGCTGATGGCCTTGAGCGGTTCAGCGGTGTCGAGAATGGCAGTGATCTGGTCGGCACTCAGCGACTCGAGGTCCAGCAGATCCTTGCCGAGTCCCGTCATGCGCCGCGCGACCTCGCGTCACTGACGACGACGGTGTCGTCACCGTCGAGTTCCGCCACCCGCACATCGACCTGGGAGCCGGCTGGTACCGTCACGACCTTGCCGATGACATCGGCGCGGATCGGGAGTTCCTGCCCACCGCGATCGATCAGGACCGCCAACAGGATACGCGCTGGGCGGCCGAAGTCAGCCAACTCGTCGAGCGCTGCGCGCACCGTGCGACCGGTGTAGAGCACATCGTCAACGATCACGACCTGCTTGTCATCGATGTCGACGGGCAGCTCGGTCGCGCCGACCAGCGGTCGCGGGCCGACCGTCTGCAGGTCGTCGCGATAGAGCGTGATGTCGAGCGCACCACGCGGGACCGGCTTCCCTTCCCGCTCCTCGATCAGTGACGCCAACCGGGCGGCCAGCTGAACGCCGCGGCGCTGAATGCCAACCAGAACGAGCGACTCTGTGCCGGCGGTTCGCTCGACAATTTCGTCCGCCATCCGGCGCAGGGTGCGCTCGCAGGCCCGTGCGTCGAGGATCGTCTGTGGTAATGTCATCGGCTGGCAATATGCCGCATGCCGGTCCGGAACTGAAGTCAGGCGCGCCCTGCGTGCCTGCCGACGCATGCTCACCGCATGACGCGTGCGGCTCGCGCCGCAAGGATCGTGGCAGGGTCGTCGGAAATCATGCCAGTGATACCTGCATCCCAGAGGCGGTTGGCGTCGTCCGCCGAGTTCACCGTCCAGACGTGCACGGGCACCCCAATGGCCGCGCCCCATCGAGCGAAGCGTGCCAGTGGCAGCGTGATCCCGGAGGATGCCTCGGGTAGGCACATGGCCGCATACGGGAGACGGCGCGGGGCCCATCGAATGGCACCGCGCAGCAGCAACGCGATCATGTCGCGTCGCGAGGCGCCGCTCGGCAACGATGCGGCGCGGGTGATCCGCATCGCGCCGTGCAGGAAACTCCCCACCAACGCGCGATCGGTCGCACGATGTGCCCGCAACGCCTGGATGACCAGCGGTGCCGCATCAACCGTCTTGCACTCGATGATCACCGGCACGGACTTGGTGAGTTCGAGCACTTCATCGAGCAGTGGGATCGTGACGCGGCGGGGCGAACGGAAGTCGCCCTCGAAGGTCGCAGCGGCATCGAGCTTTCGCAGCCTGCCGATGCTCGCCTGTTCCACCAGCACCAGTTCACCACAGGTGCGCAACGTGGTGGGATCGTGGTGCACCACCGCCACGCCATCGCCCGTCACGCGCACATCGAATTCGACGGCATCTACGCCGAGGTCGAGTGCGTGCTGGAATGAGGGCAACGTGTTTTCCGGCCGCACGGCGGCAGCCCCACGGTGACCAATCACCAACGGTGATCCTGGGTGGAGGATCAGCGACATCGAAGGCACGACCCGAAAGAGGTGGTGCGCAACGGGGCGGCTCGCATGCTGCGAGCCGCCCCGTGCGCCCTGCCGCAGGAGCAATCAGAACGTATACGACAGCTTGGTGAGCGCCAACCGACCGAGCGCCGGGACGCCGACGAAGGTGGCCACCTTGTTATCGAACACATTCTGCACGTTCAGGCTCCAGACGACTCCCTTGCCGATGCTGGCAAAGCGCTTGGACACCTGCACGTCGAACTGATTGCTGACGGCGACCGGGGCGTAGGTGAACGGACCAGCGTTGCTCGGGTTGAGCACGCCGCTCTCGTACACACCGGAGTTCACGGGGAACGCATCGGTGTAGCGCCAGCGACCTTCCAGCCCGAAGCCGGTTTCCTGGCCAAGGTAGCGCGCCGTGAGGGTGGTCTTGGCGCCTGGTGCGTTGAGTGCCAGTGGCGACGTACCGACTTGCAGTTCGTCGAACACCACGCGGTTGACGACGCTGGCCGTCACGTCCATCGCGAAGTCCTGCGTGAACTGGTACGAGAGGCCAAGGTCAGAGCCCCAGACGTTGATCTTCGTATCGACGCGGCGATAGGTGGCGCGCAGGTTGTAGTTGGTGTTGATGGGATCGTCGAATCCAACCGTTCCGAGCGGAATTCCGGCGAGCAACGGCGTGAGGCTGGTGGCCGCACCGCCGGCAAGGGCAGGAATCTGCGCGCCGATCGCGGCACCCTGTGCAGGCGTGAGACGACCAGCCTGGACTTCGGCGGTGACGTAGGCCTGCATTGCGGCACCGGCCTGCGCGCCGACGAACGCACCGGTCTGCGCCGGGCTGGCGAAGATCCACGGCGTGACCAGCGAGGCCGTGATGGCGCCACCACCACGCTGCTGTGCCCAGGCGCTGAAGTCGAACGACAGCTTGCCGTTCATGCCGAGGCCCTTGTAGCCGACTTCGAAGGTGTTGTCGAAGGAGGCGTTGAGCGGTGGCAGGTCGGTGACCGCGACATCCGAGATGAGCGAGCTACCAAGACGACCGACCGTCGGGATCTGCGCGTTGGTCGGCGTCGACGCGGCGAGGCGCGACACGACGGCGTTGGCAAGGCCCTGTGCGATGACGGCACCAGCGGCGCCGAATCCGGAGAACGCAGGAGCATACCCCTGTGCCAGCGCACCGGTGAAGACCGGCTGGCGGAAGGCGACGAATGCCGGGAGTGCAGTGGCAGCGCTGGCCGGAACGACCGTGCCGCCGTTGTTGATGAATGGTGAGCGCATGCAGAAGCTGCCGAACCCACTGGTGCCCGTGCAGCTGCGGTCAAAGCCCATGCCGACCTTCGGACGGTTACCCGTCGCGATGACGTCATACGTCGGCAAGTTGAACGGCGTCAGCGATGCATTGCGGCGGAAACCGGCGGCGTCGACCACCGACGGCAGGTCGAGGAAGAACGAGAAGTTGGCCGGCGTGTTGAACGAGCGATTGAACGTGAAGCGCAGCGACTGGTTCTCGGCGGCCTTGAACGTGAGTGCGGCACGCGGCGACACGAACTGGCCATCGATCACGTTGTTCTTGTCGACGCGGAGTGCGGCAAGGAAGTCCCAGCGGCTGCTGAGGGCCGTCTTGCCCTGGATGTAGCCGCCGTACTCCGTGACGTTGTCCACCGCTTCGTTGTTGCCGTTGATCGTGTTGCCGGTCTGCGGATTGGTCTTGATGTAGTCCACACCGTAGATGAAGTCGGTGCGGCCCTTGTTGAGACCGAAGCCGTGCTGGATCTGGCCAGTGTACACGCGCGACTTGTCGACGATCGGCTGTCCGTTGCGGAGCAGGAAGGTTCCGCGCGAGTCGCTGGAGTTTTCGTTGCCGGCGTTGCTGATGTTGGCGAAGCCCTGAATGAACAGGCGGCCGACACGAATGCGCTGCTGGAAGTTCTGGTAGCTCCAGTTGCGAATTTGGGAGGCACCGTTGGCACCAGTGAGCTCGATCGCCGTCGGCACCTTGGTCATGCTGACGGTGGTGATGAGCTCGGAGTTATCGGTCGGGCGGATGTCCATGCGCGCCTCGCCATTCAAGCGCTCGAAGGCGAAGTCACGCTGGTTCAATACGCGCTGACGAGTGCCACCAGGCGTCAGCGGGCGCGAGATCGAGTCCGGCTCACCCGGATCGTCGTACTTGAAGTCGTCGCCGCTCATGTACTCGCCGCTCAGCTTGTAGCCGAAGCGCTTGCCGACGGTGCCCGCGTGACGAATGGCACCGCGGAAGATGCTCTGCTGGCCGCCCTGCACCGACAGGGTCGTGCCCTGTGAAGAGAACGGCGACTTGGTGATCACGTGCAGCACACCGGCACCGGAGTTCGGGCCGTAGAGCGCCGAGGCTGGACCGAGGAGCAATTCCACGCGCTCGATGTCTTCGGACTGGCCGAGCGAGAGGTACGGCACGTTGACGCGCAGCGACGGCACGCCGGCGAAGCGATAGTCCTGCAGCATCAGCAGCGAACCGCTGAAGGCGTTGTTGAAGCCGCGAGCCACGATCATCGACTGCGCGATACCGCCGCTCGAGACGTCGATACCCGGCTGCCCCTTGACGAGGTCGGCGACGCTGATCGATGGCTTGCGCTCGATGGTCTCGCTGGTGACGACGGAGAGCGAGGCTGGTGCGTCGAGCGCCTTTTCTGGCTTGCGCGACGCCGTGGTGACCACGGCATTGAGCTGCGTCGGGATTTCGTCGAGCGACGCATTCAGTGTGGTGGGCTGACCGCTGCGAATGGTGATGCCCGGGAATCGCTGCAGCTGGTAGCCGATGCGGCTGATGGTGGCTGTGTATGTGCCGGCCGCGACATTCGGGATTGCATAGACGCCGGTTTCCCCACTGGTCGCAGCACCGATTGTGCGCGCACCGTCAGAGAGAGTAATCCGCGCATTGTCGAGGGGACGGCCAGCGTCCTTGGTCGTGACGCGACCAGTGAGCGAGCCGCTCTGCGCTGCGGCGGTCGCGGCGAACAACACGCTCGCGACAACCGGCAGGAGACGGCGAACGGAGAAACGCAGCACTCAGCACCTCGTGGTGTGGTTGAGGCGAGCCGGTTCACTCCGAGCGTGCACGCGATGGTAACGCGTCGAAGCGGCCAGCCCACTGTATCCGAAGGGTATCAGTGGGGCCGAAGCTGGCGGCCGGGACAGGTTACGTCAATAGATGCACGAGGGGCTTCACTAAATCGCAGATGTCGTCGAAAACCCGACATTTCGGTCTAGTTCGCCATCCACTTCACATCGTGCGCGTCTCCGAATAGAGCGACGCGCCGGCGCTAACGCATGGCCGCCGGCGGTCCTTCGGGCACACGGATCACGAGCTCACGGCGCGCCGGAGCAGCTCCCGGCGACGTCACCTCGACCGCGAGCCGATAGCGTCCAGGCTTCACTTCCGGCATCGTCAGCGTCAGTCGACGGCCAGGCCCACCATCTGGCTGCGCGGGGTCAGGAATGCGGAGCGACGCACCGCCGCCAGGACCGCCACCGAGGCGGAAGAGCGATCCGAGTCGTCGGAAACCGCTGGCGGTGTCCATCGGTGTGATCGAAATGGTGACGGTCGCCCCTGGCCCGCCGTAGTACTCCCAGAAGACGCCGAACGACTGCCCATCCCCGATGTCGGTGCCGCCGAGCGCCGACGTCAGAACCGACTCCAGCGTCGCGATACCGGCGAGGCCAGCCGAACTGGCGTCTGTCGCCTTCACCGACAGCAGCAACAGGTCGGAGAGCATCGCGTCGCGTTCGATCGGCGCTACGCCGGTGCGATAGCGTCCCGCGAACTTTCGCGCTTCGCTGAGAATCTCGATGCTGCCGAGGAGCGTGTCGCGCATCACGCCGGCGTTCACCGCGATAGCACCGCGGAGCGGCTGGCCATCCTTCACGATGCGCGAAATCCGCGCCTCGGGGCCGCGCTCCAGCACCAGCGCCGCGCGGGTCTTGCCGCGCTCGTAGCGCGCCTTGCCATCGAGCACGTAGGCGCCAACCAGCATCGTCGAGTCACCGCGGCGGAAGCGCACCAACTGTCCGCCGAGGTCCTGGAATCCGCCGGGTGCATAGCGCGGCGCATAGCGCATCTGCGCATAGCGCGCATTGAGCGGATAGTCAGCCGGGGTGGCGGTGAACGGATTTGCCAACGCGGCGGCGCTCGGCATGAAATCGTGGCTTGGCGTCGGCTCGTGGCCGATGGTGTTCGACACCATATCGCCGCGACGGCTGACGATGGTGTTCTGCTTCGACCAGGCCACTGGCCAGCCATAGCGCAGCTGCGACTCGCCGAACTCCGGCTTCCACGGGCCGTAGACGGTCGCCGTGTTGGTTTCGATGGTGTTGTACGTACGCCGCGCCAGCAGTTCGTTCCGCAGGTCGTTGCCGTCGAGGTGCGCGAACGGCTTTCCGAGCCAGAACACCCGCGTGTTGTAGGCGATGCGCTCAGCGCAGCTCTTGGCGAGATAGGCGAGACTGTCGGCCTTCTTGAGCCACGGCGAAATGTCCTGCCATTGGCAGCGCTGTGCCTCAGGCATCTGGGACAGCGCGTTGTTGAAGGCCCGCTCGGCGCCGGGCGCATCGTTCTGCGTATGGCGCACCAGACCCGTGAGCGCAGCGCACCACCAGGTGGTGGCCTTGCAGTCGCTGATGACGGCATTGGCGCCAGCGAAATCCTTGGCCTCGATCGAATACTTGACGCGCTGGCCGGCGACCCAGTCATCCGTCGGCGCGGCGAGCGCGGCCTCGGAGAGGGCCTGCAGGAGTCGCTTGCGCGCGACGCCGATTTCGGCTTGTTCGGGGCGCGGCGGGACGTCGTTGTTGTTGTTCCAGTAGAAGATGCTGCCGAACTGGACATCGGGTTCCGAGGTCGCCCCGCCGGAACTGAAGCCGAGTCCGTCGCGCCGGGCGCGTTCGAACTCGGTTTGCGCGCGCTTCGCGTATTCGAGCGGGCTGGCGGGCGCGGCTGTCGCGGTGACCTCCGTGACCGGCTTTTGCGACTGCGCGACCGCTGCGGCGGAGACACACGCGAGCAGTGGCAGCAGGAGGCGCGCGCGGCGCACTGCGATGGTCAGATGGGCGGATAGCATGAGACTCAAATACGCTTGTCGTCGACGGAAGTGCCTTTCCCCTCCGTCAGACGCGCCGCCGCGGGCGTACCCCTACACGGACACGGACAGGGTGGGATTCGAACCCACGAGACCCTTTCGAGCCCACACGCTTTCCAGGCGTGCGCCTTCAACCACTCGGCCACCTGTCCCACACCTTCGGAAATCCTGCCTCAAAACCACACCGGGCGCCTCCAAACAGACGGAGCGGCGCCCGGATCCAACAAATCACGCGTACAAACTTCATCACGGACAGGGTGGGATTCGAACCCACGGTACCGTTTCCGGCACGCCGGTTTTCGAGACCGGTTCCTTCAACCGCTCGGACACCTGTCCAACTCGACCTGACAACGACGCTGAGGAACCAGCGTAGCCGTTGATTCTAGACACTTTCTGGCAGCGGGTCAACGGACCGGACCGCATCCGTCCCGCTCCGGCGCCGCGCAAAAAACTCGCGCAGCAAGAGTCCAGCCTCATCCGCCAGCACCCCGCCCGCCACTTCCGGGCGGTGATTGAGCCGCGGATGCCGCAACACATCGCCCACCGAGCCGGCCATCCCGGCCTTCTCGTCCCACGCCGCGAAGGCCACTCGATCGACCCGCGCGAGGACGATGGCTCCCGCGCACATCGCGCAGGGCTCCAGCGTGACGTAGAGCGTGCAGCCGGTGAGCCGGTCCGAGCCGAGAGACTTCATAGCGGCCTGAAGCACCCGCAACTCGGCGTGCTGCGTGCTGTCGTCGCTGCGGCGCATGGCATTGGCGCCTGTCGCCACGACTGCACCATTGGAAACGATGCAGGCCCCGACCGGCACCTCGCCGGCCGCGGCCGCATCGGCTGCCTGACGCAACGCTTCGCGCATCCACTGCTCATCACCGGGACGCGCGAACGCACTCACGCCTCGGCCTCCGCCAGCACCTGCGGCGCATCCGGCACCTGCCGAGTGAACACCAGTCGATTGCCATCGCCCGGCGACGCCACCACCACATCGCCGTCGTGCAGCGTGCCATCCAGCAATGCCAGCGCCAACGGGTTCTGCACCATCCGCTGAATCGTGCGCTTCAGTGGCCGTGCCCCAAACGCGGCGTCATACCCTTCCCCGACCAGCATCTTCTTCGCTTCGGGTGTGAACGTCAGGCTCAGTTTCCGTGCCCCAAGCATGGTGTCGAGCTTCGACAACTGCAGATCCACGATCTGCGCGATCTGCTCTTCACCCAATGGGCGGAACACCACCACATCATCGATGCGATTGAGGAACTCCGGCCGGAACTGCTGACGCAACATCCCCAGCACCTGCGTCTCGACCAGTGCCCAATCCTCGGCATACCGCTCGAGAATCACCTGGCTGCCGATGTTGCTGGTGAGGATCACGACGGTGTTGCGGAAGTCGACCGTGCGTCCCTGCGAATCGGTGAGACGGCCGTCGTCGAGCAGCTGCAGCAACACGTTGAACACATCGGGATGCGCCTTCTCGATTTCGTCGAACAGCAGCACCGAGTACGGGCGGCGACGCACGGCTTCAGTGAGCTGCCCCCCTTCGTCGTAGCCAACATAGCCCGGGGGTGCACCGATCAATCGCGCCACGGCGTGCTTCTCCATGTATTCCGACATGTCGAGCCGCACCATCGCGCGTTCATCGTCGAACAGGAAATCGGCCAGCGCACGCGCGGTCTCCGTCTTGCCGACACCCGTGGGCCCGAGGAAGAGGAAGCTGCCGATCGGACGATTCGGGTCCTGCAGACCGGCGCGTGAGCGACGTACCGCGTTGGCCACCGCCGCGACGGCGTCGCGCTGGCCGACGACACGATGTGCGAGTTCATCCTCGAGCTTCGTCAGGCGCTCACGCTCACCCTCGAGCATGCGCTGCACCGGGATGCCGGTCCACTTAGCCACCACCGCCGCGATGTCATCGTCGCCCACTTCTTCCTTGAGGAAGCGGCGGCGGCCATCCTTCACCGACACGACGGCTTCCGCCTCCGCCAACTCACGCTGCAATTGCGGAATGCGCCCATAGCTGATCTCGGCAGCGAGCTGCAAGTCACCTGTACGCGCGGCCTGCTCAGCGTCCGTGGTGGCCTGGTCGATGGCCTGCTTGATGCGACCGACATCGCCGAGCGCCTGCTTCTCCTGCTGCCACTGCGCCTTCATCGTCGCGCTCTGCGTCTTCAGCTCAGCCAGCTCGCGCTCGAGCGCGACGAGGCGTTCACGCGACGGCGCATCGGTTTCCTTCTGCATCGCCTGCCGCTCGATCTCGAGCTGCATCACCCGACGCTCGACTTCGTCGATCGGCTGCGGCATGGAGTCGATCTCGATCCGAAGACGACTGGCCGCTTCATCGAGCAAGTCGATGGCCTTGTCAGGCAGGAATCGGTCGCCGATGTAGCGATTGGACAGCGTCGCTGCGGCAACGATCGCCGTGTCGGTGATTCGCACACCGTGATGCGACTCGTACCGCGCCTTGAGGCCGCGCAGGATCGCGATCGTGTCGTCGAGCGTCGGCTCGCCTACATACACAGGCTGGAAGCGACGCTCGAGCGCGGCATCCTTCTCGAGATGCAAGCGGTATTCGTCGAGCGTGGTGGCGCCCACGACACGCAGTTCGCCACGGGCCAGCATCGGCTTCAACATGTTGCCCGCGTCCATCGAGCCTTCCGCCTTGCCAGCACCGACCAGCGTGTGCAGCTCGTCGATGAAGACGACGATCTCGCCCTGGCTGTCGACGATCTCCTTCAGCACGGCCTTCAGGCGCTCCTCGAACTCGCCGCGGAACTTGGCACCCGCGATCAGCGCGCCGAGGTCGAGTGAGAGCAGCTTCTTGCCACGCAGGCCTTCCGGTACATCACCGTTGATGATGCGCTGCGCGAGACCTTCGACGATGGCCGTCTTGCCGACACCGGGTTCACCGATGAGCACCGGATTGTTCTTGGTACGGCGCGACAGGACCTGGATCACACGACGGATTTCATCGTCGCGACCGATGACCGGATCGAGCTTGCCGTCGCGAGCACTCTGCGTCAGGTCACGCGTGTAGCGCTGCAGCGCCTGGTAGCGATTCTCCGGAGACTGATCGGTCACCTTGTGCGTACCACGGACCGCAGTCAACGCCGTGGCAAGCGCCTCCGCCGTCGCTCCCAGCTCGGTGAGCAACGCGCGACTGTCGGTGCCTTTCACATTCGCGAGCGCGAGCAGGAAATGTTCGGTGCTGACGTAGTCGTCGCCGAGTGCCTTGGCATCGGCGTCGGCGCGGTCGAAGACCTGGTTGAGTTCGCGCGACACCTGCGGCTGCGCGTCGCTCTGCTTGGGATATCGTGCCGCTTCCGTCTCGGCCCGCTGCTTCAGCTCAGGCACCTTGACGCCGGCCTTCTGGAGCAGCGGCACCACAATGCCGTCCTGCTGCGCGATGAGGGCGAGGAGGAGGTGCAGATCGTAGACGAGCGGATTGCCGGCACGGCGCGCGATCGCGACCGCGTCATTGACGGCTTCGCCGGACTTGATGGTGAGGCGATCTGGATTCAGCATCGGGCGTCTTGGGATTGAGAAGTACGCGACACATAAACGTGTGCAGTCGTGAGGGTGCAACCCGGGGACCGCGGAAGGCTGCCGCTCGCCGTCCGTACGGCGGTCAGCATGGCAGAAGTTCCGCCGAGCTGGCAGGCCTTGCCCCGGGATGGGGGGTCCCGATACGCTCGCTGTATGCTCAGACCTCGCTGGTTCTTCGTCTCCTGTCTTCTCGCCCTCGCCGCCTGCCGCAGCTCAAAGGCCGACCTAGGTATGACCGACAGCGCATTCGTGCAGGTCATGAGTGAGCTCAAGCTCGTGGCCGATGCGCCCAACGTCACGGCACCCGTCCGTGCGCAGCGACGCGACGCGGTTCTCCGGAAGCGCGGCGTCACGGCGGAGCAGATCGAAAAACTTGGCGAGACCCTCACCGCGCATCCCTCCCATGCGCGACAACTCTGGTCCGCCATCGACCTCAAGGCGATGCAAATGGGCCAGGGCAAGCGGTAACGGCTGGGGCACGCGGTTCGGTGCGATCGCGATCGGTCGAACCAGCACAGGAAAGGGCGCGTTCCGAGTCGTCGGAGCGCGCCCTTACCGGTGTACCACCAGCTTTTTCACGACCGCACGGCCGTTGACTTCGAGGCGATACAGATAGATGCCGTCCGGCGCATCGCGCTGCGTGCCATCCACTCGGCCGTCCCAATACGCTTGATACTGACGGCAGGTCAGCATCACTCCATTCAACCGCCGCGCTCCGTCCAACTCACCGTTGGGGCCTGTGAGGAGGGCTACCGCGACCTCCTGTGCGAGGAGGTTGTAAATCCGCAGCGTCACCCGGTACTGCCGCCGGGCGTCCCGGCAGACGGGCGGGTCCCCGACAAAGAATGGGAACCGCGTCTCACCAGCCGTGGGATTCGGAGAACTCTGCCCGAGGTCGAAGCCGTCCGGCCGAAGACGCGCCGGAGGTTGAGCCGGAGCAACGGACGTCTGGGCGGACACGACACCAGGCAGTGCGACGGCGAGCCCCACGGCCAGTTGCCGCGCGAGTCTCCGCCAGATCATGCCACACTCCAAACAAACGAGGAAAGGTTTCCGATCGACCTCGAGTACGGGGATTGATGCGCCTGCGAGTCAGGATGAGCCTAGGATAGCCGCAGGCGGCAGTCAAGCAAGCGACGGTCCGCCAGCCCGGTCCTTCTCATCCGGTCGGGGGCTGTGGGGGTGAGCAACCCGCCCAGCCTTCCTGCTTCCAGCGCCGGCGAGACGGCGGTGCAAGCGTCAGGCCGTCGCCCACGAATCGAAGGCGCGCAGCGGGCGCCCATCGGTCAGGTGGGCGTGCACGAAGATGCGCAGGAGGCGGCGATGGGCTCGCTCGGTGGGCAGGTCGAGTTCCTCCGCCTCCTCGCCGGCCCCGTCCAGCCAGTCTCGGAGTTGGCTGCGCGCCGAGGCCGGAAGGGGTCGCGACGGGGCACCACCGGCCGCGCAGCGCGCGCAAAGCACGCCGCCCGCCTCGGCACTGAAGGCGACATCGAGGTCGCTGGGGAGGTCCACATCACATCGCACGCAGTTGTCGAGCGCCGGGCTGAACCCCATCGTCGCCAGCAATCGCCAGACGGCCCGAATGCTGGCGACCGTCGCATGCTGGTTGCCGGCGATGGCGTCGAGCCCGTCGCGGAGGGCATCGAAGGCATCGGCGGGGGTGTCGTCCTCACCTGCCACGCGCAGCATCACTTCCGCCAGCGCCGAGGCGCCCTCGAACCGCGCCAAGGACGTACCGAGCGCCACTCGCGATCGGACGACGTCGAACCGCGCCAGCGTGTGCAGGTCGCGTCCGACGCGCAGTTCGTACTGGACCTCGCCTTCAGCGAAAAGATCCACGGCCGACCCAAAGCGTCGCTGCGACGCGCGCGCGCCACGCGCCATCACCGACTGCACTCCAGCCTCACGCGTGGCGAGCCGAAGGATGCGCGATGACTCGCTGTAGTTGAACGCGTGCAGGACGATGGCGGTGGTGACGACGGGAGGCACGATCGGAATCTACCGTATCGCGCCACAGCGGCCCGGCACGCCCCGATCCCCGATCGGCCGGACGCGTGTCAGCCCGGCCGTCGCAGTGGTACGAGGGTCGGTGCACCGACGGCGGGATCGTGCGACACCACGAGCGGCCATCCGTACACCGTCTCGAGCGTGGCGGCTTGCATCACATCACGCGGCGAACCCGCCGCCGCGACGGCACCGTCGTGCATCAGCACGATCTGGTCGGCGAACCGCGCCACCAGCGTGAGCGTGTGACTCACCAGCACCACGGTACGACCGGCGCGCGCCTCCCGGGAGAGCGTCTCGAAGGTCTGCATCTCGTGCGCGATGTCGAGAAACGTGGTGGGTTCATCCAACAGCAGGATCGGCGCATCCTGGGCCAGTGTGCGTGCCAGGCGCACACGCTGCCATTCACCGCCTGAGAGTTCATCGGTGCGTCGATGCTCGAACGCCAGGACGTCCGCTCGGAGCATGGCGTCATGGATTAGCGTGCCGTCGCGCGACGTCAGCGAATCCCACATGCCGAGGAACGGTGACCGACCGAGCGCGACATAGTCGCGCACCAGCATCGGGAAGGCCAATGCCTCACGCTGCGGCATGACGGCCACCAGTTGACTCATCGTTCGCGGTGTGGCGCGCAGGAGGTCGACATCGCCAGCCAGGATACGCCCACTGTGTTCCGGCATCAGCCCAAGCACACCACGCACCAGCGAACTCTTGCCGCTGCCGTTTGGCCCGACGATGGCTGTGATCGACGATGGAGCCGCGGTGATCGTGGCGCCACGAACGACTGGTGTGTCGCCGCGGCCGTAGGCCAGCGACACGGCATCAAAGCGAAGCGATGTTGGTGAGGTCATCGCACGCGACGCAAGCGGAACAGAAATACCGGCACGCCGATAAGGGCCGTGATGGCACCGAGAGGCAGCTCGATCGGCGCGCGCACGGTGCGCGCCATCAGGTCTGCGAAGAGCAGCAGCGCGGCACCGAGCAGTGCCGACGTCACGATCAGTACGCGGTGCCGAGCCACGCCAAAGGCCCGGGCAATATTCGGCACGACGAGGCCGACGAAGCCCACGAGACCGGCGGCCGACACACTCGCGGCGGCAAGGAGCGCGCTGACGAGGAAGACCTGCCTTGTCGCACGCCCGACATCGGCACCCAGTGCGGCGGCCGATTCATCGCCCAGCGACAGCACGTCGAGCAGTCGTGCGCGCGCGACGAGGAGTCCGACCCCAAGGATCACGTAGGCTGACAGCCAGCCGACACGTGGCCACGATGCGTCGGTGAGGCTGCCAGCCATCCACCACAAGGCGCCACGCACGCGATCCGGAGGCTGGTCGGCGAGCACGACGAGTATCACGGCGTTGGCGAAGGCGCCGATGATGACGCCGGCCATCAGCAACGTTCGTGAGTCGCGTGCACCACCGACGGCGCCGGCCAGTCCCAGCACAAGCAGCACGGCGGCGATGGCGCCACCGAAGGCAGCCAGTGGAATGGCGGCGGACGATGTGATTCCCAGCGTCATCGCGAGCACCGCACCGACGGCCGCGCCGCCGGAGACACCAAGCAGGTACGGTTCAGCGAGTGCGTTCCGCAACGTGCCCTGCAGTGCCGCACCGCTGCTGCCGAGCGCCACACCCACGAGGATGGCGAGGACGACACGTGGCAGTCGCAGTTCGCGCACGATCGTGCCCGCAAGCGCGTCGCCCTGCCCCATCAGCGCGCGGAACACCTCAGCCGGCGCAATAGAGACGGCACCGATGGCGAGATTCGCGACGATCAGCGTCACGAGCACGACTGCTACGCCGCCCCAGAGCACCGCAGGCCGACGGCGCGGCGCGAACATCGTCAGGTGCGACGAGACATGTCCATCAGCGCGCAGAATCGCGGCTGATGAGCGCCGACGTGAGCGCACTCTTGAGGCGCGAGCGCTCGGCGTCGTAGGCTGCGCGTTCCGCATCGCCGGGATCGCGCGCGCGCTCGAACTTGGCGTCGAGGTCAGCGATCTGTCGCGCGAGCCGTTCCGCTTCGCGATCGGCGGCGGCGGCCGAGGCGAGGCCCGGCGACCGCGCCGTGGTGCGTCGGCCAAACGCGCGAGCCAGCGACACCAGCATGGCGAGCGCGATCGCTGCGACGAGCGAAATCACGATGCGTGTCTTCTGCGCCTGTCCGCTGCCGGGCAGGTCCATCTCGAGCACACCGGACGCCGGGACATCATTGCCAAGAAAGCGGCGGAAGTTGCGACCGTCGATGGAGGCGGGGGCCGTCTCGGCGATCCGTGGCGCGGTGACCGTCGCCTGCGGGTCTTCTGCCAGCACTTCGAGCACACCGGTCGCGAACTGCACCGGCACCTTGAGCGGGAATGCATCGGCGTCGACGGAGTAGGAAAACGACAGTCGTTTCAACCCCGGCGCGAAGGGCATCTGCACCAACACCTGCCCATCGACGAAACTGACAGCATCGGCCGGGACATCGCCCTGCGCCACCTTGAAATCCTGCGCGCCCTGCGGAATGCGTACGCGGAAGGTTGGCGCCTTGTCGTTGGCGCCGATGAGCGTCTTGCTCGAGTCGTTGGTGATCTCGAAGACCTCGATCAAGCCGCGTCGTGTGCCGCCAGTGCTGGCGGACAGGATGATGTGGCGTCCGCGAACCGTGAGCCGGATCCCGGTCGAAGTGGTGTCGAAGACCTGAATCTCGGCGTCCTGCCCGGTGACTTCCGGTTGCGCGAGCCCGGACGAGAAGTAGGCGATGCCGGCATAACTGGCGGAGACGAAATAGATCGCGTCTTCCGAGCCAGTCATCTGATAGGAAAACCGATACGAGCCATCGGGCGCGGTGCGCACGGAGTCGAGCGGACCGGCCTTGTCGCGGCCGACGCGGTGCAACGTGACCCAGGTGCCGCTGACGGGTTCAAAGGCCTCGGCCCCAGGGCGTACGACGCGTCCTTCGACGGTGCGGGCACCAGTGGCCCTGCCCGTCGGCGCCGCGGAGGGTTGCACACCGGAATCAGCCGGAGCTGGCTTCGTGGCGGCCTGCGCCCGAAGCGCGGGCGTTGCACAGAGCAGCGACAGAAATGCCACCTGCAAAAGGCGAGGCAGCGACAGGCTGCGACGCGCCACGCGATCAGGGCATGAACTTGCCAAGATCCTCGGGCCGCAGTCGCTGGAGATACGCCTTGAGTTCATCCGGGCTCATATCAGGGCCCGATGATCGGTCACCGTCGGGAATCGGCGGTGGCGCAAGGGGCTCATCCTCATCTTCGAGCGTGACCAACAGGTCGTCCGCGGCAAAGATGGCCGCACCGGTGCGCAATGCAATGGCGATCGAGTCGCTCGGCCGTGCATCGACCGAGACCAGCTCGTCGCCGCGTTGCAACTGCAACTCCGCGTAGTACGTCCCGCGCTCGACGCGGCTGATGACGACGCGGCGGACGATGGCACCGAGTCCGAGCACGATCTGCTTCACCAGGTCGTGCGTCATCGGTCGCTCGCGCGTCACGGACTGCAACTCCATCACGATCGACTCCGCCTCCGGCTGCCCGATCCAGATCGGCAGCACGCGCGGGCCATGCAGTTCGCGCAGCACCACGACGTAGGTGTTCGCGGTGCTGTCCACACCGAGCCGCGCAACGCGCATCTCAATCATGGACGATCCTCCGGAAATGCAATCGATCAGGAGTGCGCCGGCACCCGCATTGCGACGGGCGCCGGCGCCACACTGCTAGCGCAGCGCAGCCTTCAGTTCCTTCGCCTTGTTCGTGCGCTCCCACGTGAACGTGTTGAAGAGGCGCGTCGGCTTGCCGGTCGTGATGTCGACGTGCCGCATCTGGCCCGGCGTGCGACCGAAGTGGCCGTAGGCCGTGGTCGCACTGTAGATCGGCTTGCGCAGGTCGAGCGCGGTGATGATGCCACGCGGCGTGAGGTCGAACACCTCGCGCACGGCGCGTGTGATCTCGCTGTCGGCCACGACGCCGGTCCCGAACGTCTCGACGCGGATCGACACCGGCTCCACGACGCCGATGGCATAGGCCACCTGCACTTCGCAGCGACGGGCCAAGCCAGCCTTCACGATGTTCTTGGCGACCCAGCGTGCTGCGTAGCAGGCGCTGCGATCGACCTTCGACGGATCCTTGCCGCTGAATGCACCACCACCGTGCCGTCCCATGCCGCCGTAGGTATCGACGATGATCTTGCGGCCGGTCAGGCCGCAGTCACCCTGCGGTCCACCGATCACGAAGTTGCCGGTCGGGTTGATGTGGAACTTGATCTTTTTCTGCACCAGCTCTGACGGCAGGACGGGCATGATGACTTGCTCGATGACCGTGTCGCGGATGGTGCGCTGTGACACGTCCGGCGAGTGCTGCGTGGAGACGACCACGGTGTCGACGCCGATCGGCGCACCGTCTTCGTCGTACGCAATCGTGACCTGGCTCTTCGCGTCCGGGCGCAGCCACTTGATCGCCTTCGACTTCCGCAGCTCGGCCAGACGGGCCGTGATGCGATGCGCGAGCGTGATCGGCATCGGCATCAGCTCATCCGTTTCGTCAGTGGCATAGCCGAACATCATGCCCTGGTCGCCGGCACCGCCGGTGTCCACGCCCTGTGAGATGTCGGGCGACTGCTTGTCGATCGTGCTCATCACGGCGCAGGTGCGACCGTCGATCCCGAACTCGGGATCGTCGTAGCCGATGTCGTTGATGGTGCGACGGACGAGCGAGGGGATGTCCACCCACGCGCTGGTCGTGATTTCTCCAGCGACGACGGCGAGGCCGGTGGTCACCAGTGTTTCGCAGGCCACGCGCGCCTTCTCGTCCTTGGCGAGGATCGCGTCGAGCACTGCGTCAGAAATGGCGTCCGCGACCTTGTCCGGATGCCCTTCGGTGACCGATTCGGAAGTGAAAAGAATGCGTTCAGCCACAGCCGTGGGGGTGGAGAGAAAGGTATAAGGAAATCTTTATATGTCAGACTGCGTATCCCAAAATATCCCCGGTCTCCGAGCCGAGCAACCCAAGCTCGGCAGGCGACAGGTCAAACGCGGCCGCTTGCAGCAGACGGCGCACGATCCGCTCGGCCTCTGCGGCCGTCGAGCTCGCCAGCGCTGCGTCTGCCGCCTCGCGTGCAGACTCGGCCGAGACGCTGCGGAGCATGCGCTTCATCAGCGGCACCGCGCGTGGCGCCACGCTGAGATTTCGGATACCGAGGCCCACCAGCACGAACGCCGTCAGCGGCTGCGAGCCCATCTCGCCGCACACACCGACCTCGAGGCCCCGCTTCCGCCCGGCCTCCACGGTCTGCTGGATCAGCCGCAGCACCGCCGGATGCAGCGGGGTGAACCGATTGGCGAGGTTCACGTTGCCACGATCCACGGCCAGCGTGTACTGCACCAGGTCGTTGGTGCCGATGCTGAAAAAATCCGCATCATTGACGAAGGTGTCCGCGGCCACTGCGGCCGCTGGCGTCTCGATCATCACACCGACCTGCACCCGGTCCCGGAACACCGCGCCGCGTTCGTTCAGCGTGCGGGCCGCCTCGGCGATCAGCGCACGAGTGCGACGCACTTCGTCGACGCTCACCACGAGCGGCAGCAGGATGCGCACGTCGCCATGCGCCGCCGCACGCAGCAAGGCGCGCAGCTGCACCAGGAACAATTCCGGCTGGTCGAGGCACATGCGGATCGCGCGCCAGCCGAGGAACGGATTGGGCTCGGTCGGGAATCCACCGACCGGCAACTTGTCGCCACCGATGTCGAAGGTGCGAATGACGACCGGCTTGCCGGCGAATGCGTCCACGACGCGACGATAGGCGCGGTACTGCTCGTCCTCGTCTGGCATCGACGTTCGACCCAGGACGACGAACTCGGTACGCATCAGTCCAACACCGTCGGCACCACTTTCCGCCGCCAACTCGGATTCTTCCGGGATGTCGACGTTGGCGCGAAGAAAGATGCGCTCACCGCCACGCAGTTGTGCGGCGACGCCGGCCTGCGAGCGCAGGCTTTCCTCGAGGATCGCGGCCTGCTCGGCGCGCAATCGGGCCTGCGAGATTTCCTCGTCGGTCGGATTGACGACCAGCACACCGGTCGTGCCGTCGAGCACCACCCGATCGGTGTTGCGCAGCCGCATGGTGGCGTCGCGCAGACCAACGACCGCCGGTAGTCCCAGTGAACGCGCGAGGATGGCGACGTGACTGGTGCTGGTGCCTTCGTCCGTTGCGAGCGCCGCGATCGCCTCGCGATCGAGCTGCACCGTGAGCGACGGGGTCAGGTCATGCGTGACGAGGATGGCATTGCTGCCCTTGGGCAGGTCCACCGGATCACTGTCGGGCAGCGCGAGGAGGATGCCGAGCACGCGGATGTGCAGGTCCATCAGGTCGCCGACGCGCTCGCGCAGCATTGGAGCTGAAGCGCGACCAAATCGACGACGCCACTCGAGCATCACGAGGTCGAAGGCATGTTCGGCCGCACGGCGCTCGCGGATGAACGCCTCGACTTCCTGGTTCAGCGTCCGATCCTCGAGCATCGAGATCTGCACCTCGAAGATCATCGATTCTTCGGTGCCCGCCTGATGGGCGGCGCGATCCCGCACGTGGCGAAGCCGATCCTGGGCCCGTGCCACGGCGTCATGAAAGCGCTCGAGTTCGTGCGGGACTTCTGCCTCGGTCACGATGCGTGGCGGGACGTCAGGCACCTCCCATCGCAGGAGATGCACCGGTCCTGCAACGATTCCCGGCGAGGCCGGCAATCCACGCAGCATGCGTTCCATCAGTGCTCCCCGAACCGACCGGCGACGAGCGCCGCGAGGGCATCCAACGCCGCATCCGCATCCGGGCCGTCGGCGCGGATCGTGATCGCGGCGCCGCACTCCGCAGCCAGCATCATCACGCCCATGATGCTCTTGCCGTTGACCTCGACATCATCACGCACGATGGTGATTGCCGCCTGATACCGCGCAGCCGTCTTCACGACTTCGGCCGCGGGTCTCGCGTGCAACCCATTCCGGTTCAGGATCTCGACTGTGCGCTCAGGCATGACGGAGGAGGAAGAAGACAAGCGCTGCAAACCCGGCGAGTAGAGCCAGTCGCCACCCTTCGACGCGACCGTGAAACAAGACCAACGCGCTCGCACCGACTGCGGCGGCACCGAGCGTGATACCGGTGCGCGCGAGGCCACCACCATCCACCAATCGCATCACGGTCAACGGCACTGCGGCGCCAGCGAGCAGCGTGCCAGCCCGTGCGAGCCACACCGGACCTTCGCGCAGAACCGGGTGGGCGAGAGCGGTGGCAACCGCCAGTCCTTTCTCCCACCCCATCCGCAATCCCCACAGCCGCAGCGACACGTGCCCCGCATTGTACAACAGAAGGAAGACCAGCACGCACCAGAGGGCTGGAAACCCAAGCCCGAACAGCAGTAACGAGGCAAAGGAACAGGTCGGCAGCAGCCCCACCCAGACCAGTCGATCGCCCACACTACCTAGTGGTCCACAGAGCGCAGTGCGAAACCGTTCGATGCGCGCGGGTGGCTGGCCTTCGAGTTCCGCGCGGGCGAGCGCACCCACCGCGAAGCTCGACAGGTAGGGGTGCGCGTTGAAATACTGACTTTGCCGCGCCAAAGCCGCTCGGTACGCTTCTCCGCCAGCGCCACCAGGCAGCAGTCGCAACGCAGGCTCGACACAGAAGCCGATGCCGTTGCCGATGAGGATCTCGTAGTTCCAGGACGCTTGCACCGCGAACAGACGCCCGATCATTGCCAGGCGCGTTGCGGTGGGCAATTGCGGGATCGTGAGCGACGGCGTCGAGAGTGGCGTCACCGGGGCGCCAGCGGGGCGCGGAGCGTCGGTCATCGCGACATGAGGAAGACGAGCGCCGTGCCGCAGGCCAGACCCACCAGTCCAAACCAGCGCGTTCCGGATGTGGAGTGAAACATCTTCCACGCGGCCCCTGCGGATACGGCGCCACCGAGCGCCGCGAGCATCGGCATGGCGTACGGCGACAGCGGTGCCGGTTGCACGGCGATCCACCGCACCGTGGGCAGCGCGAAGCAGGCGGCGATCAATGCCAGCCCGCCGGACCGCGCGAGGTCGGCGGTCGCCCCCGCCACCTGCAATCCTGCCACCGTCCGCGCAGAGCCGCGTGCCAGCGCATCCAATCGCCGGCGTGCGAGGCGCGCATTCAACTGCCGGAGCTGCACCATCGTCCATCCGCCGATGCTCGCGGTGAGCAAGCCGAACGGCACGGCGAAGAGCAGTGACATATGCACGTCGCCCGCGGCCGCGCCGACGGCCGCCGCAGCACCTGCGATAGGCGACGACGATCCCCATTCGGGATAACGTGACGCGCCAAACGGCAGCGTCTCATGCGCGAACAGCTCGAGCAGCACACCACAGAGCAACCCGACACCGGCATTACCCATGAATGCGCCACCGAGCGTGGCCGAGACGATCGGTCGTGACACCTGGGCCTGCGGGAAACTCACGACGTCCAGGCCGAGAATTGCGCCCAGCACGCCGAGCACCAGCACATCAACGATCACGCAAGCGCCTCGCCTGCGAGGATGTGATCGAGTGGGATCACACGCGCTGCCGGTACGTCCTGCGCCGAAATCTCGACGCCACTGGCGGCCATCGCGCGCAACTCGGCTTCTTCGGCACTGGTGAGGAAGATGTAGCGCAGCTTCTGCGCGCGACCGGCCCGATGATGGACGCCGCCGAGATTGACGCGGCGCAGCGCCGGGATGGACGCACAGAGCCGCGCCATCGTGTCGATGTCGCCCGTGAGGAGCATGCCCGGCTTGGGATCCGAGACGAAGCTCGCATAGCGCTCGACGGCTTGCGCCACCGAGACGAATTCGACGCGCATGTCGGGCGGCACGCCCATCCGGTACAGCTCCTGTTCCCACTCGCTGGCCGCCACCTCATCGTCGACCAGCACGAGGAAGCGGAGTTCGAGTGGCTGTCCCCACCCGACGACGACCTGCCCATGGATCAGGCGATCATCGATGCGGTGCAATTCAATCGGCACGTGCAGATCCTCGAGCAACCATCATCGCGGCGCGTCCCTTTTCGACGGCCGTGTCGGCAGCATGTGCGGCATCGGGTGCCGCGAAGGCGTAGTCCAGCAGGACGGGCAGGTTCACCCCGGTGACAACCGTGACAGCGGGATGATCGCGCTGTGCACGCCTCGCCGCCATCGTGGTGGAGCCAGCCGGCAGGTCAGAGAAGATGATGGTGACGCCGTCGGCGATCGCGTCGCGCAGCATCGCCTCGGTGGCACGGGTATCGAGGCCGTAGTTGCTGGCGGCGCGGAACAGGTCCTCGCGACCAGTGATGGCCGTCACGGCCGAGATCATGCCGGCGGCAAAGTCCTTGTGGCCAATCACCAGTGCCTGGGCCCGGGACGGCATGTCACTCATGTTCACGCATGCTCATTCCTGCTCACTCATTGTCTTCCTGCAGGTAGCGTCGCACTTCGACGTCACGCGTGCTGTTGCGGGCGTCGGTCGCGTTGCGCATGCGCGCGATGAGGCGCTCGTTGAATTGCTCAGCGGGATTCACGCCAGCGTAGCGCAGAAGATGGTTCATCGCCAGCACCTCGAGAATCACGGTGATGTTCTTCCCGGGATTGAGGGGCACGCGAATGCGCGGAATGGGGACGCCGAGAATGTCGGTGGTCTCCATGTCGAGGCCTGTCCGGTCAAGATGGGCATCACCACGCCAGAGCTCGAGCTCCACCGCGACTTCGATGCGCTTCTGCTGTCGGACCGCGCGGATGCCGAACAACGCCGGGATGTCCACCAACCCGACGCCGCGGATCTCCATGTGATGCCGCTGCAGTTCGTGGCCCTTGCCGATCAGGACATCGTTGCCGCGCTTGAGCACGATGACCATGTCGTCGGCCACCATCCGGTGGCCGCGTTCCACGAGATCGAGCACACACTCCGACTTGCCGATGCCGCTCTGTCCGACGAGCAGCAAGCCGACGCCGTAGACGTCCGCCAGCGAACCGTGGAGCGTGGTGCGTGGGGCGAACTCCTCTTCCATCGCCGGCTTGATGCGGCGATAGAACTCGTTGGTCTTCAGCGGCGAGCGAAAGATCGGCATGCCGGCGAGGGCTGCCTCTCGCAGGAACTCATCGCTCAGGTCGAGCTTCTTGGTGATGAAGCAGCAGGGGAACGGCAGCCGGAAGAAAAGACGCAGCACCTCCAGGCGCCGCGTCTCTTCCAGAGAGCCGATGTAGGTGATTTCCGTTTCGCCGAGGATCTGGCAGCGATCGGCCACGAACCGTTCGGTGTATCCAGCCAGAACGAGCCCGGGGCTTGACACCTCCGGGCTCGTCACGGGCCGGTCGAGGCCAGTGGCCTCACCGATCGGTTCCAGTTCAAGGATGTCCTTCAGCCGCTCGAAGAGGCGGCCGACCGAAAGAGTCGTCGTCACGCGCTCCGCGATGCCAAGGCGGATACCCGGACGCGAGTTCGCATCGGGTTCTTCTTCGGGATCTGTGCCTGCAGTCGTGTCAGCGCGTCCTTCAGCGCTGCGGCGTAGGACCGCGAACGACCCTCGGCAACGAGGTTTCGCTGTCTGGGTGCGTGGAGCACGATTTCGACCCGGCGGGTCGGTCCATCGTCCTCGAATCGCACGACAGCGTCAACGGCACGCTGCAGACGGCGCCCGAACTTCAGGACAGCGCGCTCTGCGCGTCCCTTGAGGGGCTCAGGAATTGTGGCGTTGTGCGCGTGAAAAATGATCTCCACCAGCGTGCCCTCCTTCGCGCACCCGTTGCAGCAAGTGCGCCTCGGTGTGATCGGCAGCGGACTCCCAGGTGAAAGACTCAGCGAAAGCTCGTCCGGCCGTCCCGAGTCGGGTGACCAATGCCGGATCGGCGATGATTCGATCGAACGCACCGGCGAGTGCTGCGACATCGCCATGTGGCACGAGGAATCCAGTCCGTCCATCCAGCACTGATTCGCGCAGGCCCGGGGAGTCGGACGCCACCACTGGCGTCCCGCACGCCGCCGCCTCCAGGTTCGTGATGCCCCACCCCTCCTTGGGAGACGTCAGGCTCACGATCCACGCTCTCCGGAGCAAGGCAGACTTCTCCGCCTCACTCACGAATCCAAGAAACCGTACGCGCCGGCCGAGGTCAAGCGACGCCGCGAGGGCTTCCAATCGGGGACGATCGTCCCCTGTCCCCGCAATCTCGACTTCGACCCGACGATCCTGCATCGCCGCCACCGCCTCCAGGATGAGCTCGACACCCTTGTAGCGCCGGAGCCGACCCACGTAAGCGATGATGGGAGTTGGAGATCGGAGCTCAGGCGCCGGTGTGAACGTCTGGCTGTCGATCCCGCAGTAGATCACTCGCGTTCGCTCCACTGCTACCCCGCGAGCGAGCAGATCGCTCCGCGTGCTCTCGCTGATGGCGGTGAAATCGCAGCGACGATAGACCGCCGGAATGGCCCGTTCGGCCGCCACGACCGTACCGGCCACGGCCCACCCCGCTTCACGAAACGCGGTCCAGCCGAACAGGTGGGGGACGACGACGTCGACTGGCTCCTTCACCCACAGCGGCGTGAACAACGGCAGCTTGTTGATGTCCTCGACCACGATGTCGAACCGCGCCTCGCGCCGGAGCTTGCGGTATGCGCCCATCACGTGGAGCGCGAAATTCCACCGGCCGCCCACCCGCCGCACGCGCATGCCGTCCAGCACGGTCTCCGTCTGGCAGCCGGGCCACCCGCTGCACAGCAGCGTGACGTCGTGTCCACGCTTCGCCAAGCGACCGTAGATCTCGTGCAGGTGCGTCTCCGCGCCCCCTGCCTGCGGATTCTCCCGATCGAGCCAGTTGATGACGAGCAGGCGCACGGATCAGAGCTTGTCGAGACGTCGGGCCAGCGCATCGAGCACGCCGTTCACGAACTTGGCACTCTGCTCGGATCCGAAGCGCTCGGCGAGACGCACCGCTTCCTGCAGCACCACGCGGGCTGGCGTCTCCATCTGCCGCAGCTCCGCCGCCGCGATGCGAAGCACGCAGCGCTCGATGGCGCCAAGGCGATCGATGCGCCAGTTGGTGGTGATGGCTTCGAGGTCGGCATCGATCGCACCGAGATCCTTCTCCACGGCCGCGACGATCAGTCCAGCAAACATCCGCTCGTCGCGTGGAATACCGATGTCGTCCCACACGGTGCGCGCCACCGTGGAGAGTGGGTCTTCACGGCCGCGGACATCCCACGCATACACCGCCTGCAGCGCGCGAGAACGCGCGCGCGTCTCAAGCCTCGGCTTCGCCATCGAGCTCCTCCTCGCCGAGGGAATCCAGGCGCGCCAGCAGGTCGGCCATCTCGAGCGCAGCCAACGCGGCGTCACGACCCTTGTTGCCGTGTTCACCACCAGCACGCTCTTCGGCCTGCGCCATGGTATCCGTCGTGAGGAGCCCGAATCCGATCGGCACTTCGTAGTCCGTACCCAACTGCATGATTGCACGCGAGACTTCGCCCGCCACGAACTCGAAGTGCGGCGTGCCACCTCGCACGACTGCACCGACGACGACACACAGATCGTAACGTCCCGTGCCGAGCAACGCCTTCGTGGCCGTGGGCAATTCCCATGCACCGGGGACGACGATCACGTCGATGTCGTCGAACACGACACCACACTCGACCAGCGTCGACACTGCACCTTCGCCAAGCGCCTGCGTGACGGTTTCGTTGAAGCGGCTGACGATCACCGCCGCGCGGCGACCGGTGCCGTCCGGGGATCCGATGAACTCAGGCATTGGGCTTGGCAGTAAATGGCAGGTGGCCGAGCTTCGACCGTTTCACCTTCAGGTAGTTCGTGTTCTCGTCGTTCAACGGCGCTTCGAGGCTGACCTTGCCTGCCACGCGCAGGCCGTAGCCCTCGAGGCCGACGATCTTCTTCGGATTGTTCGTGATGACGCGAATCGACTTGATGCCGAGGTCGAGCAGGATCTGCGCGCCAACGCCGTAGTTGCGCAGGTCGGGGCCGAAGCCGAGACGTTCGTTGGCCTCGACGGTATCGGCGCCGGCATCCTGCAACTCGTACGCACGCAGCTTGTTGAGGAGGCCGATCCCCCTGCCCTCCTGATCGAGGTACACGATCACGCCGCGGCCTTCCTTCACGATCATCTGCATCGTGGTCTCGAGCTGCCAGCCGCAGTCGCAACGCAACGAGTGGAAGGTGTCGCCGGTGAGGCACTTCGAGTGCATGCGCACCAACACATCCTCGCCGCTCGAAATGTCGCCGTACACCAGCGCGACATGCTCGGCGGTATCAAGGTCGTTCTTGAAGCCGACGATGCGGAATTCACCGAACTCGGTGGGCAGGCGGGCGTTGGCCACGCGGTGCACCAGGCGCTCGGTCTGCAGGCGATACGCGACCAGCTGCGCGACGGTGATGAAGGTGAGGCCATGCTTCGTTGCAAACGCGTCCAGCTGATCGCGCTTGGAGGTAGTGCCGTCCTCGTTCAGCACCTCGCAGATCACGCCGGCAGGGGTCAGCCCGGCCATGCGTGCAAGATCGACTGCGGCTTCGGTGTGGCCCACTCGCTTCAGCACGCCACCTTCGCGTGCGCGCAGCGGATGGATGTGACCGGGGCGGCGCAGGTCCGACGGCTGGGTGCGAGGATCGACGGCAACACGAATCGTCGTCGCGCGGTCCTTGGCGCTGATGCCGGTGGTGACGCCGAAGCGCTCATCGGCATCGATGCTGACCGTGAAGGCAGTACGGAAGGCGTCAGTGTTCTCCTTGCCCTGCTGGCCAAGATCGAGTGCCTGCACCTTCTCCGGCGTCATGGCGAGGCAGATCATGCCTTTCGCCTGCAACATGAAGTTGATCACTTCGGGCGTGATCAATTCGGCGGCGCAGATCAGGTCCCCTTCGTTTTCACGATCCTCGTCATCGGCAACGACGATCACCTTGCCCTGACGCAGGTCCTCGATGGCTTGTGCAACTGTTCCGAACGGCATGATGAACTCTATGAACCAAGGCTGCGGAACAGCCCGAGGGCTGCGCCGAGTACTTGCGGTGAAGGAACCGCACCGGCATCCGACGCCAGTGCAGGGAGATACGGTTGCAGCAGTCGCTGCACGAACTTGCCGATCACGTCAGCCTCGACGTGCACGCCATCGCCGACCGCACGATCCGAAAAGGTCGTGTGATGCCAGGTGTACTCGATCAGCGAGAGTCCCAGCAGCCCGGGGCCGGGCAAGTCGTTGACGGTGAGGCTTACGCCGTCGATCGTGATCGATCCGTGGGGCACGAGCACCGCCTCGACCTCGACGGGCACGCGCACGATCACGATCCACGCATCGTCGCGCTTGGTGATCGACTCGATGGTACCAACACCGTCGACGTGGCCCTGCACGATGTGCCCGCCGAGGCGATCGGTGGGACGCATGGCGCGCTCGAGATTGACGCGACGGCCGACCGCCCAGGCACCAATGGTGGTGCGGTCGAGTGTGGTGACCACCGCCGCCACCGTGAACCAGTGTTCCCCATGCTCGCGCACCGTGAGGCATGCGCCGTCGAGGGCGATGCTTTCGCCATCGAGCAGATCGTGATAACGGCACCGGACGCGAAACTCCCGTCCAGCATCCGTGTGGCTGATCTGCTCGATGACGCCGATGTCGTCAACGAGTCCGGTGAACACTGTGAGTCAGGTCGTAGATGGCCATGAGGTCGTCCCCGAACCGGCGATGCGCCACGAGGCGATGACGCGCGGCCTGCTCGACGAGCACGGGGGCGCCGGCCTGGAGGGGACGCACGGCATCAGCGCCCAATCGGACCGGGGCGGTAAAGATAACCAGCCGGTCCACCAGCCCATCAGCCAGGAGGGCGTCCGCCAGAGTCGGGCCTCCCTCACAGTAGATCGAGCCGATGCCGGCACGACGCAGGGCCTGCAGCTGGTCGCTGAGCGAGGCTCCGTGCACCACGGCGACCCCCGCTGTCAGCAGCAGGGCGGCGCGCGCCTCGTCGCCGCCAGCGGTGACCACGGTGACCGGCGTTTCCCGCGCCGTCCGGACGAGCCGACTGTCGAGCGGAATCCGCCCATGGCGGTCGAAGACGACCCGCACCGGCGCGATTCGGGGAGCGGCGACACCGCGCACCGTGAGCTGCGGATCATCCGCGATGACCGTGCCGACGCCAACCGCCACGGCATCGTGGTCACCCCGTTGCCGGTGCACTTCCCTGCGCGACAGCGCACCCGTGAGCCAGGACGGCCCGCGGCGCGCATCCGCCATCGCCCCATCCAGCGAGAGCGCCAGCTTGAGGGTCAGAAACGGGCGATCACTCGCAAACCGGTGAAAAAAGGCGGGGTTCTGGTCGAACGCCGCCTGCGCCTCGACACTGCCGACCACCTCGAGCCCCGCCGCACGCAATCGCTCCGCCCCTCCGCGCATAGCCGGGTTGGGATCGGTCGCGGCGTAGACCACTCGGCTTATCCCAGCGGCGAGTATCGCGTCGACACACGGCGGCGTCTTGCCAAAATTCGAACAGGGCTCGAGGGTCGCGTAGAGCGTGGCGCCACCGGCTCGATCGCCCGCTGCACGCAATGCCTGCACTTCGGCGTGCGGCCCGCCGAACGGCTGCGTGAAGCCTTCGCCGACCACGACTCCATCACGAACGACGACGGCGCCGACCATCGGGTTCGGCGCCGTCGTCCCACGGCCGCGGAGCGCCAGAGCCAGCGCGCGCCGCATGTAGCGGCGGTCGGTGGAGCGGTCGCTCACCGCGGCGCTGTCCTCATGCGATCAGAAGCTCAACCGGAGCCCGACCGAGCCAAACAGGCGCCGCTCGTTCAACTTGCCATCGGTGAAGGTGTTGTACGTCGAGAGGCTGTCGCCGCCGAACGTGGCACCCGCTTCTGCACCGATGCGCAGCTTGAAGATGTTCAGCGCAAGGGAACCGTAGGCGGCGTTGCGCTTGATCTCCTGCGTCAGTGCGAACGATCCCTTCTGCGGCAGGCCGATCGTCGGCGACACACTGGCGGTCAAGGACGTGAACGTGCGGTACTTGTCCTGCCCAACGCCACCGCCGATCTCGATGAATCCCATCTTCTTCGAAATGGCGAGGCGCAGCGCATCATTGCGCACGCTCAACCCGGTGAGCGAGAGACTGTCGCTGGTCGTGATGCCCGCGTTGGCGGACGAGAAGCTGGTGCTGAAGCTGGTGGTCGGCAGCGTGCGACGGAAATAGCTCACCGCAACGGCAGGCACGAACAGTCGATCGGCGAGGATGCCGACGCGTGCACCGTAGCCGAGCTTGAACGAGCCGCCCGTCGTCTTGACGGAGAAGTCCTCGATGTCGCGGTTTGGGATGTACGCCACGTTGACCAGTGCGTCGATTGCGAAGAGGCGCTGCAGGCCGACGTTGATGCCTGGGAAGACGCCCAGTGCCACATCCAGCGTCGGCGCCGGGACCGGCACCTTCTTGGTGGCGATCGTGCTCTGCACGATGCCACTGGACGACAGCGTCACATTGCCGAGGTCCGGCACGCGACCATCGACTGCATTGACACGCAAACCGATCGAGATGCCGCGCACTGCGCGTGAAGACCCGAGGACCGGTCCACCGCCAGCCAGCGCACCCTGCACCTGCGGCGCCAACATTTCGAAAATGTCCGTTCCCTTCTGGCAGGCGTCGCGGAGCGCGACCGCTTGGGACAAGCACTGTGCGGACTGCGCCGAGAGCGGCAACGAGAGGGCACCGGCGCAAAGCGCGGCAACTGCCAGGGTACGAGCGGTCATGATCACGAGTCGTGTGTAAGGAGTTGCACCGACCCCGTACCGGGACGGATGGCACCAAGGATCCACGACGGAGTGTCGGACGCCGCCGCGGCTGCCTGCACCGTGGCAACGTCCTGAGGGGCGCAGGCGATCACCATACCGACGCCCATGTTGAAGGTACGAAACATTTCCCGGACGCC
The DNA here is from genome assembly GCA_963740355.1 of uncultured Gemmatimonadaceae bacterium. Lineage (GTDB taxonomy): Bacteria > Gemmatimonadota > Gemmatimonadetes > Gemmatimonadales > Gemmatimonadaceae > JACMLX01. The sequence continues at coordinate 2,217,273 of CAVUDW010000002.1, read as the reverse complement.
CACCTGCGCCGCCGCCTGCAGCTGGACGTACACGTTCGGCACCGCCCACGACTGGGGGTCGATCACCGCGTCGAGGTCGGGGGGCAACATGCGGTTCACATTGCCCGGCAAGCCGCCGCCGGTGATGTGGGCCATGCCGTGCACGATCTGGAGCACTGGTCGGAGGGCGGGCAGGTACGTCACGTGCGGGCGGAGCAGCACCTGCGCCACGGTCTGGCCATTTTCACCCGGGAAGGGATCATGGACACCCAGCCCCATCGCTTCGGCCACGATCTTCCGCGCCAGCGAATAGCCGTTGGTGTGGAGGCCGGCGCTGGCCAGCGCGACCAGGGTGTCGCCATCCTTCACACGACCAGCCCCGAGCACCGCATCCTCTTCCATGATCCCGGTGATGAAGCCGGCCAGATCGTAGTCAGGTGGGGTGTAGACACCGGGCATCTCAGCGGTCTCACCGCCAAGCAGTGCGCAGGCGTTTTCGCGGCAGCCGTGCGCAACGCCGGCCACGATTCCCTCGGCGACGATCGGATCGAGCTTGCCGAATGCGACGTAATCGAGGAAGTAAAGCGGCACCGCACCCATCACGAGGATGTCATTGACGCAGTGGTTCACGAGGTCCCGACCGACGGTGTCGTGCACCTCGGCCTCGATCGCGACCTTCAGCTTGGTGCCGACGCCATCCGCGCTGGAGACCAAGACCGGGGCGCGAAAGCCGGAAGGAATGCGGAACATGCCGCCAAAACCACCGAAGCTGCCGCGTGCGCCTGCGGTCAGCGTCGATTCCACGAGCGCCTTGATGCGACCCTTTGCGTCGTCCGCCTTTTCGAGGTCGACGCCCGCGCTGCGATAGTCGAGTGGCGTGCTCACGTGGACATCGGCGCCTCGAACGCGACCAGACGGTGGAACTCGCGGACGCGTGCCTCGATCTCCGGACGCGTCAACTCGATCGTGCGCTCGTTCGAGAACTTTTCGACGGCGAACGAACCCATTGCAGAGCCATAGACGACGGCCTTTCGCATGTTGGCTTCGCTGAGGTCACCGGTGGCCGCGAGCCAGCCCATGAAGCCGCCAGCAAACGAATCGCCTGCGCCGGTCGGATCGAAGACTGACTCCAGCGGATAGGCGGGCGCGAAGAACACGGTGGTGCCGGAGAACAAGAACGCGCCGTGTTCACCTTTCTTGATCACGACATGCTTCGGGCCGCGCGCCATGATCCAGCGCGCCGCCTTGACGAGGTTCGCCTCCTCGGTGAGCTGGCGCGCCTCGGCGTCGTTGATCGTGATCAGGTCGACATGCTTCAGCAGTTCGATGAGGTCGGGACGGCGGCTCTCGATCCAGAAGTTCATCGTGTCGCAGCCGACCAACCGCGGACGCTTCACCTGGTTGAGCACATCGAGCTGCAGACGCGGATCGATGTTGCCGAGGAAGACGAACGGCGACTCGACGAAATCAGCGGGGATCTTCGGGCGAAAATGCGAAAACACGCCCAGTCGCGTCTCGAGTGTCTCGGCGGAATTGAGATCGTGCCGATACCGCGCGCGCCAGCGGAAACTCTCGCCCTCGGCGACTTCCACGCCGCTCATGTCGACGCCCTTCGCCTTCAGCGGCTCGAGCTTCTCCATGGGGTAGTCGGTGCCGATGACGCCAACCATGCGCACCGGCGCAAAGTGACAGGCGGCCGACGCGAACATGTTCGCCGAGCCACCGAGGACCTCTTCAGCCTTGCCGAAGGGAGTCTCCACGGAATCGAGCGCGACGGAACCGACGACGAGGACGGACATTGCGGAGGGAGTATCGGGAAATGGAGGGGGTGTGCCGGAGCACTACATGCGTTCTGGCGCCGAGAGGCCGAGCACTGCCAGTGCATTGGCAAGCACGACCCGCGTGGCGTTTGCGAGCACGAGACGGGCCTGCATGATCGCCGGCGGCTCGTTGAGCACATGATGCTTGTGGTACCAGGTGTGCACGAGCCCTGCCGTCCGCTCCAGCCAGTTCGCGAGGCGGTGCGGCTCGAGCGCGGCGGCCGCACCGGCCACCATCGACGGGAAATCAGCCAGCGCCTTGATGAGCTCGCGCTCTTCCGGCTCCACCAGCACGGAGAGATCGACGTCGGCGCCGGTGATCCCAGCACGATCGATCTCACCGACGCGGAAGATGCCGCAGAGTCGCGCGTGCGCCATCTGGATGTAGTAGATCGGGTTTTCCTCCGACTGCGACCGGGCGAGGTCGACATCGAACACGAGCTGTGAGTCGCCCTTTCGCATCACGAAGAAATACCGCACCGCATCGCGACCGACTTCCTCGATCAGGTCGCGCACGGTGACGTAGCTCCCCGCCCGCTTCGAGATCTTCACTTCCTCACCACCGCGCATCACCAGCACCATCTGGTGCAGCACGTAGTCGGGATATCCCTTCGGGATCCCGATGCCGAGCGCCTGGAGTCCGGCGCGCACGCGAGTGACGGTGGAGTGATGGTCGGAGCCCTGCACGTTGATGGCGCGCGTGAATCCCCGCTCCCACTTCGTGACGTGGTACGCCACGTCCGGCACGAAATAGGTGTACTCCCCGCCCTTCTCTGCGGAGCGCTTCATGACGCGGTCCTGATCGTCACCGAAGTCGGTCGTCCGCAGCCAGAGTGCGCCGTCCTTCTCGTAGGTGTAGCCGCTCGCGATCAACGCCGTCACAGTCTTGTCGACCTTGCCGTCGGTGTAGAGCGAGCTCTCGAGGAAGTAGGTGTCGAACTCGACGCCAAAGGCCTTCAGGTCGAGATCCTGCTCGGCGCGCAACGCGGCCACCGCGAAGCGACGAATCGCGTCGGTGTCGGTGACACCCGCATCGGAGAGATGCAGCGTGCGATAGTCAGCTGCAATTTCACGGATGTACTCACCGTGATAGCCATTCTCGGGAAACGTGATCTCGATGCCCGCCTGCTCCTGCGCGCGAAGCTGAACGCTCTTCTGCAGGTTGTTGATCTGCCCGCCGCCGTCGTTGTAGTAGAACTCGCGGCTGACATTCCAGCCCGTCCACTCGAGCAGCGTGCTGATCGCATCACCGAGTGCAGCCTGCCGGCCGTGGCCGACGTGCAGCGGCCCGGTCGGATTGGCGGAAACGAATTCGACGACCACCGGGGCGTTGGCGCCGGTATTGCTGCGGCCATACGCATAGGCCTTGTCCAGGATCTCGGGGAGCACACGCGTCAGTGCGCCAGTATCGATCCGGAAATTGATGAAGCCCGGGCCCGCAATCTCGGCCGCACTGATCCCCACCGCATCGAGCTGCATCGCAGCGATGAGTGCGGCAGCGACATCGCGCGGCGATTGCTTGAGGACCTTGGCCAGCGTCATCGCCGCATTCGTCGACCACTCGCCGAAACTGGGATCGCGCGGACGCTCGACAACGGCGGTGAAGTCGGCCGGCGCACCGAGGCTCACGGCAGCCCGGCTGATCTCGACCCGCAGTGTGTCGGGCGAGCTCACGAGTCGGCCGATCCGCTGCCCGACGACTTGGTGTCAGACTTCGGAGCAGCTGCGGGCTTCGCCTCCGATGAAGACGACGATGACGCGGCCCCCGACGACTCCGACTTGCCTTTGCCGGCGGAGTCGGACGTGCTGGCGGCGCTGGTGGAAGGCTTCGGCGCGTCACCCTGCGTGCGGTGCGCATTCCGGCCGTAGTCGGTCAGGTAGAACCCGGATCCCTTGAAGAGCAGGCCTGCGCCGCCGCTGATGATGCGGACGGCTGTCCCCTCACCGTTGGGATTGGGGATTTCATCAGGGACATCGGAGATCTTGAAAGACCGCTCGATGATCGTGCCGTCTGGGAGACGGAACTCGTAAGTGGGCATGGCTCCGACACTTGGAAGAGACAACAGCCTTATAAGTTAGCCGGGCCGGACCGGGCATTCAACGGCGAAAAAGGGGGTTCAGCCGCGGAATCGCTCACGACCCGGACCGACGCCTGCGCTTCCGCCGGCCCCCCTTCAGGTAGGCCGGTAGGCGCCCCAGACACTGGCGAACGTATCCGAGATCTCGCCGACACTGGCGCGCGCACGGACGGCCTCGATGATCAGCGGCATGAGGGGGATGCGCGGCGCGCCGGCATCCGCATACGCGTTCGCCGACGTGGCGAGCGCGGCGAGCGCTTGCTCCACCCGAACCCGATCGCGCGAAGCCCGCACCCTGGCCAGCTGCGCAACCTGTCCCTTCTCGAGTGACGAGAAATCCGGTGCAGGAATGACTGGTGGATCCTGGCCATCGCCGAACTTGTTCACGCCGACGATGACGGTTTCACCTGCCTCCACGCGGAGCTGGTACTCGTAGGCCGACCGGCCGATCTCATCCTGGAAGAATCCCTTTTCGATCGCGGCCGCGCTCCCACCAAGTGCCTCGACCTGCTCCATGAGGGCCAGCGCACGCGTCTCGAGTTCGGTCGTCAACGCTTCGACGTAGTAGCTCCCAGCCAGCGGATCGACGGTCTGCGCCACACCGCTTTCGTAGGCCACGATCTGCTGCGTGCGCAACGCGAGCGTGGCCGCCTGTGCGGTAGGAAGGGCCAACGCTTCATCGTAGCCGTTGGTGTGCAGCGACTGCGTGCCGCCAAGTGCTGCGGCGAGGGCCTGCACCGTGACCCGTACCACGTTGTTCAACGGTTGCTGCGCCGTGAGTGTCACACCACCCGTCTGGGTGTGGAATCGCAGTCGGCTGCTGGCATCGCTGGCGCCGAACCGGTCGCGCATCAACCGCGAATAGATGCGTCGCGCCGCGCGGAACTTGGCGACTTCCTCGAAGAGGTCGTTGTGGCAGGCGAAGAAGAACGACAGTCGCGGCGCGAACTCGTCGACCGCAAGGCCCGCAGCGATGGCGCGCTGCACGTACTCGACCGTGTTTGCGAACGTGAACGCCAGTTCCTGCACGGCAGTCGCGCCGGCTTCCCGGATGTGATACCCGCTGATCGAGATCGGATTCCAGTTCGGCACTTCCGTCGCGCAGAAGCGGAACGTCTCGGCCACCAACGCCAACGACGGCACCGGCGGATAAACGTACGTACCTCGCGCGATGTACTCCTTGAGGATGTCGTTCTGCGTCGTGCCGCTCAACGCATCGCGCGCGATGCCCCGCTCCTCGGCCACGACGATGTACATCGCCAGCAGCGTGCTCGCCGTGGCATTGATGGTCATCGAGGTCGAGACCTTGTCGAGCGGAATGCCGTCGAGGAGGGTGTGCATGTCCTCGACCGTGTCGATCGCGACCCCGACGCGGCCGACCTCACCGAGTGCACGAGGTGCATCGGAGTCGATGCCCATCTGCGTGGGCAAGTCGAACGCCACTGAGAGCCCGGTCTGGCCGGCCTCGAGCAGCATCTTGTATCGCGTATTCGACTCGGCCGCGGTGCCGAAACCGGCATACTGGCGCATCGTCCAGAGTCGACCGCGATACATGTTCGGCTGCACGCCACGCGTGTACGGAAACTGCCCTGGTTCACCCAGTTCAGCCCCGGCGGCATCCTCCGCGTGATACACCGCCTTGATCTCGAGGCCGGACGGCGACGTCTTGGCACTGGTCGCCCGGACCTTCGATGACGCAGCACTCACAACGTGGCTCCCACGGGGGCCAGCATCTCGATCGCGGTATCGACATCACCCTTGCTGCCGAGATACAGCGGCGTGCGCTGATGCAACTCGGTGGGCTGGACGTCAAGGATGCGAATGCGCCCGTCAGAGCCCGCGCCGCCAGCCTGTTCACAGATGAAGGCGAGCGGATTGGCCTCGTACAGCAACCGCAGCTTGCCACGCGGTGACATGGTGTTGGCGGGATACACGAACACACCGCCTGCCAGCAGGTTGCGATGGAAGTCTGCGACCAGCGAGCCGACGTAGCGCACGCTGTGTGCCTGCTGCACGCCATCGAGCCCGCGATAGCGGCGCATGAGCGCCTTCACCTGCTCGTCCCAGAACTGTTCGTAGGAATCGTTGACGGAGAGGAACTTGCCGCGATGCGGCGTCCGGATGTTCGGATGCGAGAGCAGGAACTCACCGATCGACGGGTCGAGCGTGAAGCCGTGCACGCCCTGCCCCGTGCTGTACACCATCATCGTGCTCGATCCATAGATGATGTAGCCTGCCGCCACCTGCCGGCGCCCGGGTTGCAGGAAGTCTTCCAGTTCACCCTGGCGACCGTTGGTGATCTTGCGCACCACGGAGAAAATCGTCCCGACGGGCACGTTGACGTCGATGTTCGACGACCCATCGAGTGGGTCGAACATCAGGCAGTACTTCCCGGTCCGGAATCGATCCGGGATGGGGATGATGTCAGGCTCCTCCTCGGAGGCCATCGCACACAGCCGGCCGCCATGATCCATCGCCTTGATCATGATGTCATTCGAGAGCACGTCGAGCTTCTGCTGTGTCTCACCTTGGACATTCTCGTTGTCCGTGGCGCCGAGGATGTCGACGAGGCCCGCCATGCGGACCTTGTTCGAGATCATCTTCGCTGCCAGCGCGATGTCATAGAGGATGCCCGAGAGTTCACCGCTTGCCTCAGGGTAGAGGCGTTCCTGCTCGATGATGAACCGTTCGATGGTAACGACAGAAACGGGGGTGTGGTTGACCACGTTCACGCGCCCGGAGGAATGGTGGTTGGATTGGTGCGGCATTGCGGCCGTGCGAATCGCTGCGCAGCCCAGGCATTGGCATCCGCCTCGAAGCGGTTGCGCGTATACCCGCGCGTGAGCGATTCCCACAGGTACAAAAAGGGGAACGCCATTGACCCAGCAAACTGCTCCACGTGTCGATGCTCGTGCAAGAGCAGTGCTGGCTCCCACGCCACACCGTGCGCGAGGAAAACCGTGCGCCAGAGGGTAATGCCGTCGACCGTCGACCGGCGCAGACACCATCCACCGATGCGCAGCGGCAGGCCGCCGCGACGCCACCGGACGGAGGCCAATTCTGGCCATTGCGTCGCGAGCGTCTCCGGCAGCGTCGCGGGTGACCCGATCAGGGGCGCGACGATGCGGGTGGTGAACCAGGTGCGGACGGTGGCGACGGCAGACTCCATTGGCGAGCGGCGGTGCGGACGGAAAGCGTGACACCGTCGGTAACCACGACAGTCGTACCCACCACATCGGTCCGCAAGACCGGAATCCGACGTCGCGAGAACTCATCGAGGACTTCCGGCGACGGATGCCCGTAACTGTTACCCCGTCCGACTGATATGAGTGCGAGTCGCGGCGCCACGGCGTCGAGAAACGCGCCCCCGGAGCTCGTGCGGCTGCCATGATGGCCCACTTTCAGTACATCGGCCCGTAACCGGTCAACGGGCGTATGCTGGAGCAGCCAGTCCTCTTCCGGACGCTCGGCGTCACCTACGAACAGCATGCGAACGGCGCCGTATTCGATTCGCACGACGGTGCTGGCGAGATTGGCGTCATCGAGATGCGCGGTCCAGGTGGAGTCGGGCGCCAGAAACCGCAGCAGCACGCCATCGATTCGTGTTGTATCACCTGGTCGCACGCGTTGCCAGCGCACGGCGCGAACGGCGGCACTGTCGAGCGACGCACGGTACGCCTGCGTAGCGCCGGCGAATGCACCGTCAAAATACTGAGTGGGACGTACCGCGCCGATGACGGCGGGGGCGCCACCGACGTGGTCGAGATGTGGATGTGAAAGAATGAACGCCTCGACTGTGCCACCGAGCCGACGGATGTGTGGCAGCACGGTGCGTCGGCCGTGATCGATCCCTGGCGCACCGCCGCCAGCATCGATCACGATCCAGCGACCGTGTGGCGTGCGCAGCGCGAGCGCATCGCCCTGACCGACATCGAGCATGTGCAACTCCAGGTAGCCACTGCCCCGTGAAGGCAGCAGGCCATGCCACACCAGCAGCGTTCCGCTGAGCGCAGCCACGAGCAACGCTTGCGCGGGATCACGCACGACCATTGCGACCAGCAATGCCAGCACGACGATGCCGCTCAACACGCCCTGCTCGAGCGTTGGTGACAGATCGCGCGCCGCCCACGCGGGGCGCGCAGCTTCGGCGGCGATTCGATCGAGCAGTGCGAGCACGGGATGTGCCGCGCCAGCGACGAAGCGCGCCAGCGGTAGAACCGGCGAACAGACGAGGGCCAGGAACAGCGTCGGCTGCAGGACGGTCACCAGTGGTGCCGCGATGAGGTTGGCGGCTGGCGCGATCAGGCTGACGGTGCCGAAGAACCATGCAATGAGCGGTGCCGAGGCGGTGCTCGCGACGGTGCTGGCCACCAACTCGCGTCGGAGCCCGCCGCGCCACCCTCCGCCTTGCCAGTGCAGCCGCCGAGTGAGTCTCCCGCTGGCCGCGAGCGCCACGACGCCGAGTACAGACAGTTGCCAGCCGAGGTCGAGCGGTGCTGCGGGATCAACGAGTACAGGCAGCAAGGCACCGAGCGTGAGGACGGACCATTCGGACGCCGGTCGCTGTCGCATCCGCGCAATCAGGGCGCATGCGAACATGATGCCCGCGCGAACGGCAGGTGGTGGCAGGCCGAGTATCAGCACGTAGATCGCCGTCACGAGGAGGGCGCCGAGTGTTGCCTGCCGCTGTGACAGCCGGGCTGCGCTACCGACGAGCAGGAGTGCGGAGGCGATGATCGCGACGTGCACGCCCGACACGGAGAGCAGGTGTACGAGTCCGGCTCTGGCCCACCGTTGTCTGAGCGCCGTGTCGATTTGATGCATGTCAGCCAGGAGCAATGCGCGGGCCATCGGCGCGTCTGCGAGAAACACCGAGTCCACACGTCGCACACCTGCCGCGCGGAGCGCAGGACGCAGCGACGATTCGCCGAGTGGAGAGGCTTGGCGTACGAGCAGTTGTGGTCCCCGTTCCCCCGGTTTCGCCTGCGTGCGGGTGCGATACCAGCGACCGCCGGTCAATGGTGTTCGCGCACGCACATATCCGGTGGCCTCGCACTGTTCCCGGCGAGCCAGCGCCGTTCGTGGCAATCGCAAGAGCGCTGGCGCACCGTCACCTGAGCCGACGTCGAACTCCGTGACCAGCTCGACGTCGCCTGCGCGAACGATTTCCGCACGGCAGAAGCTCTCGTGCCAGCGAGCGGCGGTTGCACGAGCCGCCGCACCGATCGCGAACAGTGCGGCAGCGCCGGCCGCCAGCGCACCGTGACCGCGCAATCGGAAACAGATACCGGCAGTTGCCAACGTGGCGAGCGCCGCGGCCAGTGACGAACCCGCCGCGCCGCTGGCTGAGCCAACGATGATTGCAAGGAGGATCCAGGATGCGGTCGGCATGCCGCCACACTCGCACGGCGCGTGTGGTAATGCACACCGAAAACGCGCCTGTCACATCGTTTTCACACGATGGCAGGGTGGCCGTCAGCCCGCCATCGGCAAGGCGGACCGCATCGCCACTGGCGCACCAGTGAAGGTGTGACCGGTGGTGCCAGTGATCTCGACGAACATGTACGAGCCGATCAACGCCGGATCACCTGGGACGAGAATCGTTCGGAAGTCACGCGTCCGGCCCTGCAGCAAGTCTCCTCGACGCGCTTCCTTCTCGATCAGGATCTCGTGCTTCGTCCCGAGCAGGCCGAGGTTCACGTCCCGGCTCATGGAGCGCACCGTATCCACCAATCGCTGCAACCGCTCGCCCGCGACCGCATCCGGCACCGTCTCGCTCTCCGGCATTCGGGTCGCAGGTGTGCCCTCGCGGGCGGAGAACTTGAAGGTGAACGCATCCATGAAGCCGATTTCGCGACAGGCGCTGAGCGTTTCCTCGAAATCCTCGTCTGTCTCGCCGGGGAAACCGACGATGATGTCGGTGGTCAGCACGATCGTCGGGATCGCCGCACGCAAGCGAGCAACACATTCCATGAAGCCTTCGCGCGTGTAGCGACGCAGCATGCGCCTGAGCGTCTTCGTCGAGCCGCTCTGCATGGGCAGGTGAACGTGTTCGCAAACGGTTGGCGTTTCGGCCATCGCCGCGATCACCCGATCACTGAAATCATTCGGATGGGGACTCGTGTAGCGCAGGCGCCGGATCCCCGGCACGCTGCCGACGGCGCGGAGCAGGTCCGCGAAGTCATGTGTGCCATCGAAATAGCTGTTGACCGTCTGCCCGAGCAGCACGACTTCCGTCATGCCTTCGGCCACCACCTGCTCGGTCTCGCGTACGACGTCGGCGAGCTGGCGACTGCGCTCACTGCCACGCGTGGTTGGCACGATGCAATAGGTGCACTTGTAGTCGCAGCCACGCTGGACCGGGATCCAGGCCTTCACCTTGTCGAAGCGGCGCGGCGTGAAATCCTCGTAGTGCTCCTCGAGGTCGAATGCGGTGGCGGCAACGCGCTTGCCTTGCCGGGCCCCATCGACCAGCGATGGCAGGGAGCGATAGCCGTCCGGCCCGATCACGAGGGACACATGCTTCGCCTGGTCGAGCAGACGAGGACCGAGCCGTTGCGCCATGCAGCCGGTGACCCCGACGATACTGTCCGGCTTCATGTGCCGCTTCAACTCGCCCAGTCGCCCGATCACCCGCTGCTCGGCGTGATCGCGAATTGCGCAGGTGTTGAGCAGGATGACATCCGCTCCATCTGGCACATCGACGGAATCGTAGCCGGCCGCCGTGAGCTTCCCGAGCATGAGCTCGGTGTCGCTGACGTTCATCTGGCAGCCGTACGTTTCGATGAAAACTGTGGGGCGCGGCGTCATGGACATGCGATCAGGCAATCGGCGTGGCGACAAGACCGTGCCGCGTCGCGGAAGCTGCGAGCGATGCACGGAACCGCGTGGCACGCGGTGGAGCGGGCGCGGTCAGGTCTACTGGAAGGTAATCCTCCGTGAGCCCGTCCCGGTGCCCATTCTCATGCCCGATGACGATGACGTCGGCCTCTCGACCGTGCCGCGCGTCTCTCGCAGCGGCCGCTTTCGACTCACCCAGCGCTCGAAGCTCTGCCGCCCGCTGCCGGCGAACCTGATCCGGCACGCTGTCTGGCAAACGCAAGGCAGCGGTGCCTGGGCGTGGCGAGTACGGAAACACATGCAGGCTGGTGAACGGCAACTCGGCCACCAACGCGCAGGTGGCGGCATGATCGGCGTCGGTCTCGCCTGGGAATCCGGCAATCAGGTCGGCACCGAGGCCGAAGACGGGAGCCGCCGCCGCCAGCGCGCACACGGCATCGGCATACTGGCGCGCCGAGTACCAGTGCCGTCCCATCCGGCGCAGTACCGCATCACTCCCGGACTGCAGCGGCGCGTGCAGGTACGGCGCAACTCGACGCGGCGCACCAGTGAGCATCGCGGCAAGCCGGCCATCGACCTCAGTCGCCTCGACACTGGAGAGCCGAAAGCGCACCTCGGGGACCCGCAGCACCAACGCCTCGAGGAGCGCGCCAAGCGAGCTGCCACAATCGGCGCCATAGGTGCCGATATGAATACCCGTCACCACGATTTCCGGATGATGCGACGCGAGTTGCTGCGCCTCCTCGACGATGGCATCGATGGGTCGTGAACGATTCGCCCCGCGGGCGAGCGTCGTCGCGCAGAAGGTGCAGTGTTCGTCGCAACCGTCCTGGATTCGCAGCAGGCCACGGGTACCGCGCTGTCGCTCACCGGAGGCGCGTGTCACGGGCTGCAGCAGGCCGATCGCGTGCCCGATCGCCTCGAGATCGGCGCCTGGCACGACATCGGTGACGGATGGCAGCGCAGAAATCTGCGCGCCGGATCGCGCCGCTGAGCAACCCATCACGATCGAGCGCAGATCCGGCTGCGTGCGGGCGGCCCTGCGCACCTGCTGGCGAAGATCCGCTTCTGCCTCACTGGTGACTGCGCAGCTGTTGAACACGGCGACATCCGCCTCGGCTGCGGTCGCCACCATCACTCCACCGCTGGCTGCCACCATCGCCGCGACGGCCTCCGAGTCATACTGATTCGCGCGACAGCCGAACGTCTGGAGGAAGACGCGGACAGCCATCGCGGTCAGGTGCGGAGGCGAAAGCCGAACGACAGGATCAGGCCACGTTCCTTGACGGTGTCCAGGCCCGGCACGGTACGCGACGCGCGCTCGAGGCCAAAATCCATCTGCGCGCGACCGAATGCGAGCGGGAACCCGAGACCACCGCCGAGAATCGTCTCCTTCGGCTGCCGTCCCGCAACACCGAACGGGAGGTCACGGCTCCGAGCACCGAGCCGCAACAGCATCTGGCCACCACGGATTTTCGGCCCTGGCAATTCGGCACCGACCCCGTACTCCTTGGTGTCGAACACACCGTTTGCGGCGGCACCGAGATCACGCATCGCTGACCACCCTTCCCAGTTGTAGCGGGCCGCGAGGTTGCCGCCACCAATTTCCCATCGCACTGCAGCACCAGCGCGGTTCGGCACATCGGCGTTCAGTCGCGTCGAGTCATTGAGGTCGGCACGCATGCCGAAGCCCATCCGGCCGGAGCCAGCAAGGCTGAGGCGCTTGGTCGGCGAGACTTCAACGCCGAAGGAGAGCGCGGTACCGCCGTAGGTTGCGGTGCTCTGCTCAGTGATGCTGCCGTACGTCACCGTGTCGACACGAGCCACTCCGGTATCCGGCGCGAACGATCGCGTCGTGCGGAGTCGGTTCTGTCCCGTGATGACATGGAATGCGGTGCCGACGCGCAACCAGTTGGTGACCTGCATGGCCCCACCGAACTGCACATCGTTGATGGCACCACGTGCATCGGTGCCCGACGTGGTGGTGACGGAATCGCTGCGAATCAACTGACGTTGCGTCGTGACCGTCGAGTAGTTCCGCTCCAGCAAGGTCGAACTGGAGATGCCGAATCCGTACTTCGGTCCCGCTGGAAGCCCGATGGCGAAGACGGGAAACCGAGCCACGGTTGAGGTATTCGACGCACCGCCGACGGTGGTCGAGCGCCGCTCTGGCGAATACTGGATATAGGCACCAGCCACACCCCAGTTCATCAAGGCGGCCGGATTGAGCGGGCCAGCCTGGTCGAACTCACCGAGGCCACCGCCAGTGGTGGCGGCGCGCACGGTCAACTGCCCCGGCGGATAGCCGAACCCCTGCCCTGCGACGGAACCCTGCGCGACGAGATCACCGGCGGCGAACAGGAAGGCAGTCGCGAACAGTCGCGAGCATCGTGCACCGATCATGGGATCGCTCCTTCGCGACGAGTGGTGTACGTCACGCGGAGCCGCGGACGGAGCGCAGCAACGCTGTTGCGACGGGAGTAGAACGCCAGTCGCTGTTCCTGAAACGCCTCGCCCTCGGAATAGAGGACGAATCCAGTGGGGATCGTGCTGTCCTGTGTGATCCAGAGTTTCAGCGCGTCGAGGACATCGAACGACTTGACGCCGGAATCCGCTGGTGCCAGACGCAGAGATTTGAGGAGCACACCTTCGAGCGTCGGGTCGAGCACCTCGACTTGTCGGCGCGGATCCCCGCCGAAGCCCGGACCGGCAATCGTCACGCGTGCACGCACGCGCACACCGTCCGTCGCACCGGGCACCGTGCGTTGCGGTCGCTGGACGACGTCGAGCGATGCTCGCACGACCGTGACAGTGTCGAGGAACGTGCGCGGAATCTTCACCTGCATCAGGCTGCGCACGGCAACCAGGCCGCCGACTTCGAGCGAGCCGTCATTGAGAAGTGGCGTGAGGTCCTTCAAGACCAGCGCCTGCGCACGAAACCGCTCCGGCGACGTGGTCGTGCCGTTGTACTGCGTGGACGCGAGCCATGCCAGCACCGCAGTGTCGGGCGACGGGTCGTACGTCAGACGCGGCGTGAGGCCGGAGGACTGCACACTCGGCGCCACGAAACGAAGCGCTGCGGACCCTGCTGACGTGATGCGCAGGCCGAACCGGGCACGGTGACGCTGCTTCACGAGGCGCAGCATGATCGAGTCCGGAATCGTGATGCCGAACGACCGGGCCGTCGAGCCCGAACCAAAACCATTGATCGTGTCACCAATCACATCAGCGCGCGTGAAGGTGCGCGTAGCGATCAGGCGCGACGGTGTGAAACGTGGCGCGATTGCGGCTGCCGACGTGTCGTCAGTGACGGTCGAATCATCCACGTCATACAGCGACACCGTGGTCGACCCGACCGGAATCAGTGAACGCGAGGTGTCGATCGCCAGCAGCAGCTTGCTGTCCGTGAGGGCGGTGATCGGCGTCGTGTCGGAGGCGGACAGCGTCCGGGGCAGCGTGTCGAACCGGAAGACCTGGCGGATGTCGACCGAATCGGGGCGATTCACCACCGGCACGAACGTCTCGTAGAGGTACCCAGTCCCGTTCGACGTCGCCAACCCGGGCGCGGGCCAGCGCTCGCCGACGCCAGTGAAGCCGGTGTAGGCCGAGTCGAACTGCACGATGTCAAAGGTCGTGTCCTTGAAGACCAACGCATTGTCGGTGCAGAGCAGCGGACAATTCTTGCTGGTATCGAGGCGTTCCGAACACGCTGCCACGATGACAATCGCGGCGAACGGCAGGCAGCGGGATAACTGGCGAGGAGACACGGAAACGGGACGAAGTGAAGCGAGTGAGCGCCGAAAGGAAACGGCCATCAGGAAGTGGCCATCAGGTCCGCCGCGAAAGCAGCGGGAAGCAGTGCGTCGAGGCGCCAGGTCTGTCGGGCGCCACTAGTGGTGACGCTGGTCACCTCGAGCAGCGGGGCAAACTCGTGCAACACCTGCCGGCAGATGCCGCAAGGCGGTGTTGGCACAGCAGCCTCAGTACAGATCACAATCGCAGTGAAGTCGCGCACCCCGTCGGCGACAGCCCGCGACAGTGCAGTGCGCTCGGCACAAATGCCAGCCGGGTAGGTCGCGTTTTCGACGTTGCAGCCCGCATGCACCGAACCATCGGCACCCAGCAGCGCCGCACCCACGAGAAACTTCGAATACGGCGCATACGCGCGACGCATCGCACCTTCGGCAGCCGACTCGAGCTGCTGCAGCTGCTCTGACGTAGAACTCATGAGGCGCGCACCAGGTCGAGGAAACTCTCGCCACGCCCACGCCACTGGACGCCGAATGCATCGGCAACCGTGGCGCCGAGGTCGGCAAAGGTCTGGCGAGGGGGCAACACGGCCGGACGCACCGACGGACCAGCCACCAGCAGCGGCACGCGCTCGCGCGCATGATCGGTGGACGGTGTGGTTGGGTCGTTGCCGTGGTCCGCTGTGATGAACAGCAGGTCGTCACCCGTCAGCGACGCGAGGAGCGCAGGCAGCGCGGCGTCGAACTCGGCCAGCGCGCCCGCAAAACCGACAACATCGTTGCGATGTCCGAACTGCTGATCGAAATCGACCAGGTTCGCAAACAGGAAACCATCGCCTGCGTGCTGCAACCATTCGTCAATCAAGGCAAGGCCTTGCGCGTTGTCGGTCGTATGCGTCGACGTGATGGAGCGCGAGGCAAACAGGTCGTCCACCTTGCCCACACCGGTTCGATTCACCCCCGCCGACGCCAACGCATCGAGCAGTGTTTCTGCAACCGGCTCCACCGAATAGTCGCGACGATTGGCGGTGCGATGCCATGTGCCATTCTCGCCGGTGAACGGACGCGCGATCACGCGCGAGACGTTGTTCGGCCCGACCAGCATCGCGCGGGCGATCTCGCACGCTCGATACAACTCATCAAGCGGCACCACACCTTCGTGTGCGGCGACCTGAAAGACGGAGTCCGCCGAGGTGTACACGATCCACGATCCCGTCGCGACATGCTCGGCACCCAGCGTCTCGAGAATCGCGGTACCGCTGGCGACACAGTTGCCGATCACCTGGCGCCCGGTGGCGATGCTGAAGCGCGTCAGCAACTCGTCGGGAAAGCCAGCCGGAAAGGTCGGGAACGGCTCGTCGAGCACCACGCCGGCGAGCTCCCAATGGCCAGTCGTCGAGTCCTTGCCCGCGCTCTTCGGCTCCAGCACCGTCACTGCGCCGGTAGGTGCTGCGGCGGCCGACACGCCACGCAGCGATCCGACATGCCCCAGCCCAAGCCGCTCCATGGTGGGCAACGACAGCGACGGCACGTGCGCGAGTACATGGCCGAGCGTGTTGCTGCCGACATCGCCGTAGGCCGCAGCATCGGCGGCTTCGCCGCACCCAACGCCATCGAGAACGATCACCGCCACGCGTCCGCTCACGCGGCAACCTCGATCGACGCCGTCGGTCCGATGCCGAGGTGCACGCGCGCACTGCGAGAGCGCAATCCGGTGAGGATTTCGTACGGTGAACGATTCGCGCCTGCCGCGATCGCGGACACGCCTGACGCGGCGTCGCCGCCGATCAGCGTGACCCGATCTCCAAGTTCACATGGCACGTCGGTCACATCGCACATCGTCATGTCCATGGTGACGAGACCCACGACCGGCACACGCCGTTCGTTGACCATCGCCGTCGCCCGGTTGCCCGCCCCACGCGGATATCCGTCCGCATACCCGAGCGCGACGGTAGCGATCCGCCGGTCTGTCGGGGCGCGCCAGGTGGCGCCATAACTGACCGTGTCGCCGGCTTCGACCAGCAACAATTCCACGATCGGTGCCGTGAGGCTGACGACCGGCCTTGGTGTCCACTCGGCTGGACCGACCGCCACGCCGTAGAGCGCGATTCCAGGTCGGGCACAGTCGAAACGCGACGCGCCGCGCTGCAGCAGGGCGGCACTGTTCTCGACGTGGATCGAGGCTGGCCGGGTCGGGAGACTCGCCACCACCCCGACGAATCGCGTCTCCTGGACCGCCATCGAGTCCGGATCGGAGTCGGCCGAGTGGAAGTGGGTGAAGACGCCATCCGGCGTGCTCCCGACTTCCAGCACCGACCGAAGTCGAGCGGCATCCCGCCAATCGACGCCGGCGCGGTTCATCCCCGTGTCGATCGGCAGCTGCCAGCGACCGCCCAGCGCCGACCATTGGGCCAGATGGCCCGGTTCGGAGAGGCAGAGGGTGAGACGCGCTTCCAGTGCCGCCGGGAATTCGTGTGGCAGGACGGGGGTGAAGACCACCACCGCTCGCGTGATGCCGGCGGCCCGCAGTTGCCGTCCCTCGGCGACGCTCGCCACTCCGAAGGCAACCGGCGACTCCGTCTCGAGCGCGTTGGCGACCTCGACTGCACCGAGGCCGTAGGCGTCGCTCTTGACCATGGGAAGCAGCGGGACCGCTGCGCGACGCGCGAGGAGGCGATAATTCTCTCGCACCGCGGCGAGGTCCACGGTGAGCATGGCGCTCATGGCGCGGGCGTCGGCGGGAGTGGCGGTCACAGCCTAGGAAGTTACCGGGAGCAGTCGTAACGATGCAAGCGAAAGCCAGTCTTGAAGATACCCTCGCGCTGATGCGTGATCTGCGTGCCCGGTGCAGCTGGGACGCCGCGCAGACCCATCAGTCGCTACGGCCATACCTCATCGAGGAAGCGCACGAGGTGGACGATGCGCTCCGATTGGGGAGCGACAGCATGCTGCGCGACGAGCTCGGCGACCTGCTGCTGCAGGTGCTGTTTCACAGCGTGATCGCGGAGGAGCGTCAGGCGTTTGACCTGTACGACGTGGCCGGTGCGCTGATCGCCAAGATGAAGAAGCGCCACCCGCACCTCTACGGCGACGGCGAGGCGATTCCATGGGAGCGCCAGAAGGCAAAAACGCGTGTATCGCTCGCAGACGGCCTGCCGCTCGAGCTGCCCGGCCTCCATCGCGCACATCGGCTGCAGGACCGCGCGGCCGGCGTTGGCTTCGACTGGGACGACGTGGCAGGCCCGCTGGCGAAGGTCCGCGAGGAGATCGACGAAGTCGCGGCCGAAATCGAGACACCACGCGCCGATCCGGCACTGGCGAAGGACGCTCTTGAAGGTGAGCTGGGCGACTTGCTGTTCGCGGTGGTGAACCTCTGCCGAAAAGCCGAGGTGCACGCCGCGGTGGCGCTGGACCGTGCCAACCTGAAGTTCGTGCGTCGGTTCTCGGCCGTCGAGAAGCTCGCCGCCGAACGTGGCGTACATGTCGGCACGGCGTCGCTGGCCGAGCTGGATGTCCTGTGGGACGATGTGAAGAAGGCCGGCGGATGAGCCAGCCGAACACCGTCTCGCCCCCGCGGTCGCTGACGACGATGCAGCCGTTTTTTCGCGAGCTTTCGGTGAACCGCGAAACGGCGCTGGCGCTGCTGGATGGGCTCTCCGGCGCGCAGTTGGCGTGGCGGCCGAGCGAGGCGCAGTGGGGGTTGGCCGAGATCTGTTCGCACCTGGCGAACATCACCATGCTCTACCTGCCGGCAATCGACGACGGCATTCGCCGCGGTCATGCCGACGCGGCCTACAGTGACCGGCCCTTTCAGGGCAACGTGATCAGTCGACTGATGGTGTGGACGATGGAACCGCCCGTTCGCCTCCGGATGCGGGCTCCCAAGGCGTTGCTGCCGACTCCCTCGGAAGACCCCGAACAGGCGCGTCAGCGCTATCGGAGCGCGCAGGGCGCATTCGAGCTTCGGCTGGAGCGTGCGGCGGGGCTCGATCTGGCGCACGTGCAGGTGCGCCTGCCGACGATCAAGGGACTCGACTTCGCGCTCGGGACGGTGCTGGCCCTGCTGCTGGCGCACGAACGCCGTCACCTGTGGCAGGCGACGGTCGTTCGCAAGGCGGCAGCCTTTCCCGCGCGCCTCGACTGATCACACGCCCGGGAACCAGGGACCGGGAACTAGGGACGGAGGCGATTCATGAGGCGCGGGAACGCAATGCATTCGCGGATGTGCGGCGTACCACACAACCAGGCGACGGTTCGCTCCAGTCCGAGGCCGAATCCGCTGTGCACGAACGTGCCGTACTTCCGCAGGTCGAGGTACCAGCCGTAGGCATCGACTTCGAGCCCTTCTTCCTGAATGCGGTGGAGCAGCTTGTCGTAATCGTCCTCACGCTGCGAGCCGCCGATGATTTCGCCGTACCCTTCCGGCGCCAGGCAATCCGCGCACAACACGGTGCGAGGATCGTCCGGATTTTCCTTCATGTAGAAGGCCTTCGCTTCCTTGGGATAGTTGCAGATGAAGATCGGCGTACGGTAGTCAGCCACCAGCAACGCCTCGTCCTCGGCACCAAGATCCTCACCCCACGTGATCGCACTGCCCTTCTGCTGCAGCGTGGCGACGGCATCGGTGTACGAGATGCGCGGGAATGGTCCTACAATTGCTTCGAGATGCGTCACATCTCGCTCGAGCACTGCCAGCTCGGCGCGCCGACGTTCCAACACCCGCTGCGTGATGTAGATGAGCATGTCTTCCTGCAGTTGCATGCTGTCATGCAAATCGTAGAACGCCATCTCCGGTTCGATCATCCAGAACTCGGTCAGGTGACGACGCGTCTTCGACTTCTCAGCCCGAAAGGTCGGGCCAAAGGTGTAAATCCTGCCGAGCGCGGCCGCGAGGGCCTCGCCGTACAACTGGCCGGTCTGCGCGAGGTAGGCATTGCCTTCGTCGAAATACTCAGTGCTGAACAAGCCAGAACGCTCACCGATGGCCGCGGTCAGGATCGGGGTGTCGCAGTGAATGAAGTCGCGCTCGTAGAAGAAGTCATGAATCGCCTGCTCGATCTCGTGCCGGATGCGCATGAGCGCGACCTGGCGTGGCGCGCGGAGCCAGAGATGTCGATTGTCCATGAGGAAATCGACGCCGTGTTCCTTCGGTTGAATCGGGTAGTCGACCGGGCTCGCGCCGAGCACCGTGAGCTCGACAGCGCCGAGTTCGGCGCCACCGGGGGCGCGCGGCTCGAGGCGCACTTCACCGGTGACCGCAACCGCAGTCTCGATGGTGAGGGTCGCGAAGCGCTCCCACACCTCGGGGGTCACCTGACTTTTCACGAAGACGCATTGCACGACGCCCGTGCCGTCGCGCACGACAAGAAATGCTACCTTGCCCTGCGTCCGCACATGCTGCACCCAGCCGCGCACGGTGACGGTGGCGCCTGCCGCACCGGGAAGTGCCGCGATGTATTCCATCTGACCTGTCATTGTTC
This sequence comes from uncultured Gemmatimonadaceae bacterium, assembly GCA_963740355.1. Classification (GTDB taxonomy): domain Bacteria; phylum Gemmatimonadota; class Gemmatimonadetes; order Gemmatimonadales; family Gemmatimonadaceae; genus JACMLX01. The sequence continues at coordinate 2,197,327 of CAVUDW010000002.1, read as the reverse complement.
TGAACTGCTCCGCTCGCAAGATTGGGGGCAACGTACCGATGGCTGGAATGCGAGTCAACGCATTGCAGCACCGACGCCTACGCGATTTCAGTGAGCCCTGTCTTTCATAGTCCGAAGCCATCACCACAACCCGTGACGAACAGTCGCGGCGTTGGCCTTCGCGTGCGCCTCGTGGCCGGCATGTTGATGCTGGCAGCGATCCTGGTGGCACCGCTGGTCGTCACGCGCTTCTCGTTGAAACGCCTGTATTCGGACATCGAGCAGCTGCAGAGCCAGGATTTCAAGGCGTCGTTGCTGCTGGGCCGATTGCGCACCACGGCCGACCTGGTGCGTCGTGCCGATGACAAGATCAGTGGCCTGCGCGATACGACGGGCGCCCCCGACCTGCGCGGGGCCGTCTCCGACCTGCGACTGCTGGCCGACTCGCTCAAGCAACTGACGGCGGCCGCGTCATTCTCGAGCGTCGATTCTGCGGTGACCGAAGTGCAGAATCGCACGGCGAACAGCATCAACGCGATGTTGAGCGGTAACTACGAACTGGTGGACACACTCTCCACCCAGAAGGTTCGCCCGGGCCTGGCGCTGCTGGCCGACGCGATTGGTGATGCCGAAACGCGCCTGCGTCTGGAAACGGCGTCGCGTGTCCGCGGTGCAGGAGAAGAGACGGCGCAGGCGCGGAAAGTGTCGCTCTACGCGCTCCTGCTCGCCCTCGCCTTCGCCACGATCGTGGCGGCGTGGATCATCTTCAGCATCGCACGACCAGTGGCCGACCTCCAGTACGGCATGGAGCGTGTCGCGTCGGGCCAATTCGATCACAAACTCGAGATCGCGTCACGCCGTCGCGACGAGTTCGGGCGATTGGCGGAGAGCTACGCGGCCATGGCGCAGCGACTGGGCGAACTGGATCGGCTGAAGGCGGAATTCGTGTCGATGGCGTCGCACGAGCTGAAGACGCCGCTGAACGTGATTCTGGGCTACCTGACCCTGCTCGACGACGGGGTCTACGGGCCGCTGAACGACAAGCAGCGCGAGGTGATTCATACGCTGGAACGCCAGAGTCACTCGCTGAACCGCCTCGTGCGCCAGCTGCTGGACGTCTCGAAGTACGACGCGGGCGGCGCGACGCTGAAGCCCGGCCCGCTCAACATCAAGGCGTTCTTTGCCGAGCTCGAGAATTCACTCGGCGTGCTGGCGCATCAGCGAGGGATCACCTTTTCGGTGACGGCCGCTGCCGGGATGCCGGCCGAAGTCTGGTGGGATCGTGACCGGATGATCGAGGCGATCGGCAATCTGGTCACGAATGCCTGCAAGTTCACGCCACGCGGCGGGGTGGTGGCCCTTCACGGTGACGGCGAGCCAGGCGCCGTTCGGCTGGAAGTGCGTGACAGCGGCGTCGGCATCCCCGCCCCGGAACTCCCCCACGTCTTCCGCAAGTTCTTCCAGGCCGGGAACCAGGAGGCGACGAGCGTCGCTGGTACCGGACTCGGCCTTGCGATCGTCAGGGGGATAGTCGAGGCGCACGGCGGCTCGGTGTCCGTGTCTTCGGAGGTTGGCGTGGGTACCACGTTCACTATTCTGCTCCCGCAGCGCGCCCCGGTGTCTCGGCGGCTGCCACCGGCTCCGGCGTCAGCCGCAGCCACTGTACTCCCGAGCGCTACGTCATGACCACTCCTGTTCGTCATATAGGCCTCGCAATCGCGGTCACTGCCCTGCTGGCATCCTGTCGTGGAAGCGCACCGGTCGTCACGGCCGTGTTGCCGCCCCCACCACTGCCGGCCCCAAGCGTACGCTCGCAGTGGATGGCCACCCAGACCTCGGTGCTGGCCATGATCGCCGAAAACCGCACCGTCTCGGCGGATTCGACCCTGCTGCAATTCGCCCGGGAGAACACACGAACGCCGGAAGGCGACCGTGCGAAGTGGTGGCGCGCCCTGATGCGGGCCGACCAGCGCAGCGCCGGCGGCGACCCGTCACTCGCCATCGCACAGATCGACTCGCTGCTCGCCGACTCGGTGGCGCTCGAAGTGCGCGCCGAAGCGGTGCTGATGCGACGGAACATCAACGCGGTGGATTCACTGCGTCGGGCCGAGGTGCGGCGGCGCGTACAAGCGACCCAGCTGGCCACCGACCGACTCGATGAACTGAAGCTGGCGCGTGATTCGGTGGCCAAACTGAGTGCCGAGATCCTGCGCCTGCGTCGTCGCCTGAGCGCCCCGTAGCGGGGCGTTCCGTCACGCGCAGGGCGCCGCACGCGAACACGATCAGCCGACCCGGAACAGCTCCAGCGCACGTCGGTACCGACCGGTGAGCAATTCCCGCAGGGGTAGATGCTCGGGTTTGCTCAACGTCGGGTCAGCGGCGAGCACCTTCTCGGCAGCCGCACGCGCCACGGGAATCAGGGCTTCGTCGCGCAAAGGGTCGGCCACGCGGAAACTCGGCAAGCCGCTCTGACGCTCACCGAACAGGTCGCCCATGCCGCGCAATCGCATGTCGGCGCGCGCGATCTCGAATCCGTCCTCGGTCGAGACGAAGATGTCCAGGCGTTCGGCGGAGTCCGGGGACACGTCGCCAAGCAGGATGCAGTAGCTGTCCGTCGCTCCGCGCCCGACGCGGCCACGCAGCTGGTGCAGTTGGGACAAGCCGAATCGCTCAGGATGCTCAATCAGCATCACGGACGCATTCGGCACGTCGATGCCGACCTCGATCACCGTGGTGGCCACCAGCACGTCGATCTCGCGCGCAAGGAAGGCACGCATGACACCGTCCTTCTCATCACCCTTGAGTCGACCATGTAGCAGCCCCACGCGTCGGCCAGCAAAGACCGTTCCCGAGAGCTCCTCCGCCATCTGCGTGGCGGCGCGCAGGTCGCTCCGCTCCGACTCCTCGATGACGGGATACACAACGTAGGCCTGGCGACCAGCGTCGAGCTGCGCATTCACGAATGTCATCACACGATCGCGCGCGGATTCGGGACGCATGGTGGTCACGATCGGCACACGGCCAGGCGGCTTCTCATCGAGCAGACTGACATCGAGGTCGCCATAGATCGTGAGTGCCAGTGAGCGCGGTATCGGCGTCGCGCTCATCAGCAACACATCTGGCGTCGCCCCCTTGGCCTGCAGCGCCTTCCGCTGTTCGACACCGAAGCGGTGCTGCTCATCGACGATCACCAGGCCCAACTTTCCGAAGGAGGTGGCATCCTGGACCAACGCGTGTGTGCCGACAACGATCAATGGCTCGTACGATGCCAACCGCGTGGCCACGGCACGGCGCTCGGCGGCGCCCATCCGTCCCGTCAGCAATGCCGGTGTGATGCCAAGCGGCGCCAGCAGCTTCGTGAACGTGCGCAGGTGCTGCTCAGCCAGCAGTTCGGTGGGTGCCATCAATGCCGCCTGCCAATCATTCTCGAGCGCAACGAGCGCCGCGAACAACGCCACGATCGTCTTGCCGCTGCCAACATCGCCCTGCAAGAGCCGATGCATGCGCTGCGTACTCGTCATGTCGGCCACGATCTCCCGCAGCACGCGAACCTGTGCATTGGTCAAAGTGAACGGCAGCTGCTCCTTGAGCGCCGTCGTCAGCTTGCGACGGTTGACGAAGGTGATGCCATCACGCGCCGATCGCTCGAGCTGATTCGCGCGGCGATGCAACAGTTGCACGCAGAAGAGCTCCTCGAAGGCGAGGCGCGCACGCCCACGCTCAGCCTCCTTCACGCTGCCAGGCCGATGCACGAGGCGCAACGCTTCCGGCAGCGGTGGCACGCCGGCGGCAGCCAACACCTGCGGCGGAAGCGGCTCCACGACCTGCGGCAACAGCGCATCGAGCTGTGCTTCCACGAGTGCGCGCAGCAGCTTGGTCGGTAGCCCGTCGGTGGCGGGATACACCGCCAGCACTCGCCCACCGGCAGTGCCGGAATCATCAGCGCCGAGGTTGACGAACTCGCGCGGTGCGAGCTGCCGGCCATGAAAGATTCGCACCGGCCCACTGAGGAGCAGCACGTCACCGACGTTGATGGTGCGATCGAGATGCGGCTGCCCCGGCCACCCGACTTCGAGGAGCCCGCTCGCATCCTGGATGACGGCCTGAAAAATCCGCAGGCCACGCCGCGTGGGAATGATTCCCTTCGAAATCACTCGGCCCAGCACCGTGACGTCGTTGCCTGGCTGTGCGCGTGCAACAGGCAACACGGTCGTCGCATCTTCGTAGCGACGTGGCACATGCATCAGCAGATCACCGGCCGTCGTGATGCCCAGCTTCGCCAGCAACTCCGCGCGGCGCGGCCCGACCCCCTTCAGATACGTGACGGGGGTGAGCAACGTGACAGGCGGCGCAACGCCACCGCCCCGTCGGTCACGCCGCGAGGGGTCGGTCACGACTCGAACATCGCCTCGGCAAATTCCGCGGCATCGAAGTCGTGCAGGTCGTCTGCCGATTCACCAGTGCCGATGAACTTCACGGGAATGTCCAAGGCCTCGTGCACGGCTACCACGACACCTCCCTTCGCAGTCCCGTCGAGCTTCGTGACGACGAGCCCCGTGAGAGGCACGGCCGCCGCAAAGGTGCGCGCCTGCTGCACGGCATTCTGGCCGATCGTGCCATCGAGCACGAGCAGCGCTTCATGCGGTGCGCCCGGCAGCCGCTTCGCGATGACGCGCACGACCTTCCGGAGTTCATCCATCAGCGCATCACTGGTGTGTAGTCGTCCGGCGGTGTCCACGATGACAACATCAACACCGCGTGTCACACCGGCGTCAATCGCGTTGAATGCAACCGCGGCTGGATCCGACCCAGGCGATGCGCTGACGAAGTCGGCACCGCTGCGCTGCGCCCACACCCGCAGCTGCTCGATCGCGCCAGCGCGAAAGGTGTCGCCAGCAGCCACCAGCACGCGTTTCCCATTGCGCTGCAGCCGAGAGGCGAGCTTGCCGATGAAGGTCGTCTTGCCTGCGCCGTTGACGCCAAGCACGAGGATGACGGTCGGGCCAGCAGCCTGATAATGGACGGCAGGATTCGCATTGCCCGTGCGCAATGCTGCGGCGATCTCCTCCTGCAACGCGGCGGAGAACTCATCCTCCGTCCGCACCTGGCCACGGCGCGCACGATCCTCGACGGCCGCGACGAGTTTCAGCGCGACCGCCGGGCCCAAAGTCCGATTCCAGCAGCACCTGTTCGAGCTGCTCGAGCGATCCCTGATCGACGCCGCCACGAATGGCGACGCGCCAGTTGGTTGTAACGACCGACTTGACCTTCTGCCAGAATGACTTCTTCGGGAGGTCGCCGTCGCGACGAAAGAGACGCGCCATGCGATGGATTCGAGGTGAACGACAGGGAATGACAGTGCGTCAGCGAAGCCCGGCACGTCGCCGGAGGAGCCACTCTGCCGCGAGCAGCAGCACCCCTGCAAGGTAGAGCCAGCTGAGCGAGCGCGCACCGCGCCGCACGGCAACGGCCTCGCCATTGAGGAGCCCTGTGCGCAGCGACACGGGTCGCGGCAGCCATTCGCGAGACGGGCTGACAGGCAACACGATCGCGACGCCGTCCACCGAGCCGCGCCATACGCCGCCCGCGAGCGCGGATGATGTCGCGAGCGTCGCGCTCCCGAAGTGCAGCGAGTCACGAAAAGCGGCCCGATCACCATCACGCGTCAGGACCACGACGGACTCGTTCTTCGCACCGCGCCGCCACTGCACCACACTTCCTGCACGCACAAGCGCGACAGCGGGCACCGGCGCCGATGCGCGTCCACGAGCACCGAGGAGCCAATCGGTGGCGCCACCCACCAGCGCCTGAAATGCAACCTCGCTGACGCCCCCCCGCGCACGCCAGCGGTTGTATCCAGCCGCCGTGACGACCACTCGGCGCACCTCACCATCGATGGTGGTCACGATGGGCGTGGCACCACCGGTCGGAACGCCAGCCGCCGCGCTGAGCGCAACCACGCCACCACGTGCGGGAGCGGACACAAGCAACGGCGGCAATGACTCGACGACGATTCCGGCGAGCGCAGCCTGCAATGGTGAGGCCGGTGCGGCCCGCACGAGCAGCTCGGCTGCACCTTCTGGCGGAGGCGCCAGCAGCAGCAAGGCGCGCGTGCCAAGCGCCGAGGGGGCACCCATCACGGCAGTGTCACCATGCAGCACGGCAAGCGACGCACCGCGCACCGCAGCACGTACGATGGCTTCTTCCACAGGAAGCAACGCTCCGTCACGAAGCCAGCGGCCTGGCGCGATGCGGTAGTACACGTCCGTCGGCATCGTGACATTCGCACGCAAGGCCGTCGCAACATCGCGGACGTCAGCGTCTGGTGCAGTCGACACAATGACCACACGCTGACGCGCGCCACGCCGGAATGCGATCGAGAGGGTGTCGTTGCGCGGCTGCTGGTCGGCGCCAGCAGGAAGTGCGGCGCGCAACACAGCGACCGAATCACCAGCAGGAATTACGACACGCGTCTCGACCACCGCCTCCCCGCCGGCCGCGAGCGCAGGCACCGGCGATTCACCAAGCACCGCCGCGTCGAGCGTCCACCGCAGCGTAGAGGTCGCAGCCACAGGACCGTCGGCCACGATGCGGGCCTGCACCGTCACCGTATCGCCGACGCGACCCTCCGCCGGCGCGCTGACGTCGAACACGGCGCGGTCTGCGATGGCGCTGGTCGGAAGCACCAGCAATCGCGAACCGGCCACCGCCTGCTGCAGGCCGTCGGGATCATCCAGCCGACCATCCGTGATGACCACGACACGCTGGCCACCAGCGGCAGCGCGCTCCAGCACGGGCCCGACCAATGATGCAAAGTCGCCAGGCACTGCAGCTATAGTAGCTTTTCGTGCAGAATCGCCGAAGAGCACGAGTTCACCACCTGTAGCGGCGGCGCGCGCCGAATCACCAGCCATCCGCCATGCCGCCGTGTCGCCACTCCTGATCCAGCTCGCAGAGGCATCGAGCGCCACGATCGGCGCCGGCGGGCGCGACGCACCGACGGTGAGGTCGAGCACCAGTGCCATGACGAGCACCACCGCGAGCAGGCGGAGCAGCATCAACAGGGGACGAAGTCGCTGCCCTGCGCTGGCGGGATACGCAATCCACGACACAACCAACCCTGCACCGAGCGCGAGCCCCCAACCGAGAGCCACGTTCACTTCGGCGCGCCCAAGCTCGCCGCAGGTGGGGTGACGGGAACGGCCGCTGCCGGCACCGCGGAATCGGTGGCCCGACGGGTAGTCACTGCCGTGGAGTGCACAATGCCGAGGCGCGCTGCGATGGCGTCGCGCGTGAGCGCGAACTTGGTCAGTTCAGGGCCGGTCAGCACGATGCCACTCGCTTCGCGCAACGTGCGGGTTGGTTCTTTGGATACACCGTTCACCAAGGTCTCGAAGTGCAGATGCGGGCCCGTGGAAAGTCCGGTAGACCCAACGAAGCCAATAACCTGTCCCTGCGTTACCACCTGCCCTTCACGCAATCCTGTCGCGAATGCACGAAGGTGACCGTACCGCGTGATCATGCCGTCGCGATGACGGAGTTCGATCACCTTGCCATAGCCACCACCGTACCCAGCCTTGATCACCGCACCGTCCCCAACCGCACGCACCGGCGTGCCGTTCGCCGCCGCGAAATCGATGCCGGGGTGCCGCCGAAAAATGCCAAGGATGGGATGCAACCGCAGGCCGAATGCGCTCGACATCCGACGGAACTCGAGCGGGGCGGCGAGGAACGTTGTGCGCATGGGTCGACCATCCACATCGTAATACTCCGAGGTGCCCTTCGGGGTTGTAAAACGGATGGCCCTCAGCCACTCGCCGCCATGCAGTAGTGCCCCCGCGATGAGGGGTCCGGTCTGCTCGGCGCCGAACGCAGTGCGTCGACGCTCGACGACGGCCACCACTGAATCGCCTGGGCCGAGATCCCGGCTGACATCGAGCTTGTACTCGAACGCCTCGGCGACGGCATACGCGAGATCGAGACGTGCCCGGACACTGAGCGCACCTCGACCAGCACTGCGGACGGATTCGACCAGCGACCCGACGACGGGGCCCCGAACGGCGATGGTGTCGATGCGCCAGAGCTCGCGCCGCTCAGTGGCTTCCCACACCGTCTCGGCGACGCGCATGACGCGGATGCTGCGGTCGTCCGCGACCTGAAACTCGACCTCCCGAACGGGCGCGGTCGAGCTGTCGGAAAAGAGAGCGAAGGGGATGTCACGCCGCGCGGTCGGCCGTGTTTCGGAGGCGCGTACCACGTCGGCGGCTTGACCAGAATCGAGGCCGGCCCGCATGAGGCCGGCGACCACGAGCTCGCCCTTCCGGATGGTGTCTCGCCGCGCCACGGGAAGCGACGGCGCCCGGGTATCGGTGTCTCGCGGCAAGGGCGGCTGTCGCTGGGGCAGTCGCCACAGAGCGACGCCGGCTGCGGCCAGGACGCTCACCAAAACGACGGCGCGCGCCCGACGCCGTGCATGGCGTTCAAGCGCGCGCTCTCGTCGCGTTCGGTATCCGGATTCGATCGGAGCGTCGGGCATCAACTCATGATGGCCCGATGCGCCTCAGGACTCAATCCATCTGGCGCCGCATGAAGGTCGGAATTTCGAGATCGTCTTGAGAAACGGGTCGCATCGGGCGCGCCGGCCCAGTGACGGGGCGCGGACCACCGGCGTTCGGCTGAGCCTGTTGGATCGCCTGCGGCGTCTGGCCGGACTGGCCCGGGCGCACGATGCTGCTGGGCTTCGGGACGACGAGCTGAGCCGGTACCTGCCGACCCTGACTGGCCGCAGGCACGATCCCGGGCCGGAAGTCCGGGGTCGCCTGGCCGAGCGCACGGTCGAATCCGGTCGCGATGAGCGTGACGCGGATTTCTCCTTCCATCGCAGGATTGCTGGAATCGCCGCCGAAGATGATTTCGGCGTCGTCGCCGACGGACTCCTGAACGAGCTCGGCAATTTGCTGGACTTCGCCGAGTTGGAGGTCCGGGCCGCCCACGATGTTGATGAGGACGGACTGGGCGCCGGAAATCGAGACGCTGTCGAGCAACGGGCTGGCGATGGCCTGCTGGGCAGCTTCCATCGCGCGGTTCTCACCGCGCCCGATGCCTGAACCCATGAGCGCCGAGCCGCCGTTCTGCATGACGGTGCGGACGTCGGCGAAGTCGACGTTGATCGTACTGGACGTGTTGATGATGCCGGAAATGCCTGAGGTCGCCTGGAGCAGGACCTCGTCGGCCTTCTTCAGGGCATCCTGGAACGGCATCCCACGTCCGACGACCGCGAGCAGTCGTTCGTTCGGGACGACGATCATTGTGTCGACGTGCTTCCGCAGTTCGCTAATGCCGAGTTCGGCTTGGCGCATCCGCTTCCGCCCTTCGAAGAGGAAGGGCTTGGTCACGATGCCGACGGTCAAGGCGCCGGACTCTCTGGCGATCTCTGCAATGACTGGCGCGGCTCCCGTACCGGTGCCGCCACCCATGCCGCAGGTCACGAAGACGAGGTCAGCGCCAGCCACGATGCGACTGACTTCCTCGCGATTCTCTTCAATCGACTGCCGACCGACATCCGGTCGCGCACCAGCCCCAAGTCCGTTGGTCAGCTTTCGACCGATCTGGATCTTGACGTTGGCCTTGGAGTTGTGGAGCGCCTGCGCGTCAGTGTTGACCGAGATGAACTCCACACCGCTGAGGTGCTCCTCAATCATCCGGTTGACGGCATTCCCGCCGCCGCCGCCAACACCAATCACCTTGATGACGGCGTTGGATGTACTGCGTTCCTCGAACTCGAAGATCATGGCGGACATGGGGCGCTGCGCTCCGCGGGATGGCTGGAGAGAGACCGGGCGGCCGGCTGACAAACAAAGAGAAAACACGCTGGCCCGGAGACACGATCCCCCGCGGCGGCGCGGACAAGCAGAGAGTATAGCAAACAGCAGTGTTCAACGCTATGTCCTGCACTGCGGACGTCAAGAGGCTGGCTCTGGACGTCACAGCTCACAATCAGATCGATCTCACCAGCGGTCAAGAACAGGCTCCTTCAGCACTTAGAAGCGCCTGCTTCGTGTGCAACACGAGGAGTGACGTTCCGATCGGCCTGACGTGCTCAGTCGACGCCTCGAGCAACAAGTTGCCCCGAAGCACTGGGGCCAATTGTGCCCGTTGCTGCCTTTCACGACTGCCGAGGGATGGCGATTTCCCACTTGTCTGGATTCGCGTGCTCATGTGCGCGTATTCCCCGGAACGAAAAAAGCCGACCGCACTCCCTGTGGAATGCGGTCGGCTGGCCTGTCACGCAGCAGATGTCAGACGCTCAATTTTGCTTCGACTCAGGGTCCGTTCGGTGGCCTGACGATCAGCTCAGAAGAAATCCTGGAACCACTCCTTCAGCTTGCCGACGATCTGGTTGACGCCGGCTGGCGTGGCGGAAGTGGGGCGCTTCCCTGTCGTGGCCGGCTGGAGCATGGAGGCAATCGCAACACGTCCAGCACCGAACTGAGCCAGTCCGACGACGCAGCTGAATCGGGGTGAGCTGACGGCTTCGATGAGGCCGTCGATCCCGGCGGGCATGCCGATGCGGACGGTCTGGCCGAACAGATCGGACGCCAGTTCAGCGATCCCGGCGGTAACCGATGCGCCGCCGGTGACAACGACGCCGGCGTTCAACTGCTTTGCGAAGCCGGCCCGCTCGAGGTCGCGCTGGACATGATCGAAGATCTCGTCGGTGCGCTGCTGGATGATGTGTGCCAGCAGTTCGTACGGGATCTGGCGGTCACCCTGGGTGACGGTGCTGGGCAGCGTGATGAACTGGCCAGGCTGGATCATGGGCTCATACGCGCAGCCGAACTCTTCCTTCAGGCGATCGGCATCCACTGGTGACACGCCGAGCCCGTGGATGATGTCGGCCGTGACGTTCTGACCGCCGAGGTTGATCGTGGCGACATGGCGAATCTTGCCTTCGAGGAAGACGGCAACGTCGGTGGTGCCCGACCCCATCTCGACGAGCACGACACCGAGCTCCTTCTCGTCTTCCGTCAGCGTCGCGAGCGCGCTGGCGAGCGGGGCCAGGACGAGGTCCTTCGTCTTGTAGCCTGCCTTCTCGACTGCTTTCCGGATGTTGTTGGCTGGTGACGCGCCGACGGTCACGAGGTACATCTCGGTCTCGAGGCGTGTCCCGACCATTCCGACGGGATCTCGGACTCCGAGGTTCTTGTCGACGGTGTATTCCTGCGGGATGGCGTGCAGCAGTTCCCGTTCCCGCGGGATGGACTGGGCCCGGGCGACTTCGTTCGCACGATCCACATCGGCGCGGGTGATCTCGTCACCGTTGACGGCGACGATCCCCTGGCTGGTCATGGTCTGGACGTGCTCGCCAGCAATGCCGACGTACAACGCTTCGACCTTCTGACCGGCCATACGTTCGGCCTCACCGAGTGCCTGCGCGATGGACCGGGTCGTTTCTTCGATATCCGACACCACACCACGTCGGAATCCGGCGGTTCGGGCCGTTCCGACGCCGAGGACCTTGAGCATCGGCCGCCGCGGGAGCTCGCCGGTGACCTCCGCGATGAGGGCGGTGGTATACGCGGAGCCGATGTCGAGCGCGGCGACAAGACGGTCTGAACTCATGGCAGTCGGGCGATGACGAGGTTGCGGAACCGCAGGTCGAGCTCGGCGGCGCGGATGCGTCGCTTGGCCAGATCCCGCTCTACGGGAAAGATGTCAGCCAATCGTTCCAGCGTCACCTCCGGCATGACGCGCACGAGTTGGCGTGTTGTTCGGAACTGCCATTCCACCGGCGAGACACGCCGGACCTCTTCGAGGGCATCGAAGAGTGCGGGGTCTCGAGCGCGGATCGCGCCGAGCAGGTTGTAGAGCTTTCGATCGGCCGCAGTGTCGCGCGGCCCGGACGGCGGCAGGACGACCGGGGCGTCGAAGGCTGAGATCGACGGATCGATCGGCAGTCGAGTGCCGGCGGAATCGACCCCTCGGAATCCGTTGGCGGTCGCAGTGAGCGCTACCGGAATCCGTTCGACGATGGTCACGACCAAGGTGCCGGGGAGACGGCGGCGGACCTGCGCGTGCGAGACGAGTGGAATGCTCTCGACCTTTGCCTGAAAACGCGCAGGATCATCGAAAACGCTCGCCGATGTGTCCGTGCCGAGTGCACCGATGACAGCGGTGGGCGTAAGAAAGCGCGCCCCTTCGAGTTGCACCGTCTGGACGTGAAAGTAGTCGAGGGTGCTGAGGAGCTTGGGCGCGCCGAAAAAGACGGCTGTGACGGCAGCAATCAGCAGTGCGCTGCGGCCGACCAGTTTTTTCCGGTCGACGTCGACCGACTCGGTCGGTACTTCGGTTGCGAGGCGTGCCGCGGAGGTCATGTGGCCCTCGCGGCGAGTGCGGCCAGCAATTCGGGCCCGACCTGGGTGACATCGCCGGCGCCCATCGTGAGCACGAGATCACCGGGGCGCACGTGGGCGAGGAGGGCGTTGGTAGCGTCGATACGGAGGCCGAACCAGTCGGGAGCATGTCCCGCCCGTCCGGCTGCGGCCGCGATGAGCGCCGCGGAAACCCCGTCGATCGGTTGCTCCCGCGCCTTGTAGATGTCGGTCAGGAAGACCATGTCGGCCAGTTCGGCCAGCGCCGCTCCGAACTCTTCGGCGAAGTCTCGTGTCCGGGTGTAGAGGTGCGGCTGGAAGAGCGCGACGATCCGGCGGTCCGGGAAGGCGGCGCGGGCGGCTTCGAGGGTGGCGCGGACTTCGGTCGGGTGGTGTGCGTAGTCGTCCACGACCAGGATCCCATCCACCTCACCCTTCCGTTCGAAGCGCCGTTCGACGCCGCTGAACGACTCCAGCCCGGTGCGCAACTCGTCGAATTCATATCCGAGCAGGAGCCCTGCGGCGAGGGCGGCGAGGGCGTTCCGGCGGTTGTGGTCGCCAGGCACCTGGAGAGTCAGGTCACCGAGCGGTGCTCCGTCGAAGATCACGCGCATGGTCGGGCCGTGTGTAATGCCGACCAACCGGGCGTCGGGGTGATCGAGGCCGTAGCGGATCACGTCGGCCGAATCCGGCAAGCTGAGCGATTCCGCGCCGGCGTCATCGGCACAGATGACGATGCCTTTCGCGCCGGTGAGGTAGAGCTCGAACGCGCCGACGATGTCGGCGAGGTCGGTATAGATGTCGAGGTGGTCCGCCTCGACGTTGGTGACGACCGCGACCGTCGGGTGGAGCGCGAGGAACGATCGGTCGTATTCGTCCGCTTCGACCACGACCGTATTTCCGCCGCCCCACCGCAGGTTTCCGCCCCAGCGCTGCACCCGTCCGCCGACGATGCCGGTGGGGGCGGCGGCGGTTCCGGCGAGGGCTTCCGTGGTCATCACGGTCGTGGTCGTCTTTCCGTGGGTTCCTGCGATTCCGACGATCTGCATCCCATCGACTGCGGCTCCGAGCGCTTCAGCGCGGCGGATGATCGGAATGCCGAGTTCGGTAGCAGCGACGAGTTCGACATGGTCGTGCGGGATCGCGGAGGAGGCGACGACGGCGCGCGCACCATGGACGAACGCTGCGTCGTGTCCCTTGTGGACGATGACACCGAGTGCGGACAGGTCGGCGTTGCCGGCGGCATTCATGTCGCTGCCGGTGACCAGGACGCCGCGTCGAACGAAGAGTTCGGCGAGCGCGCTCATCCCCGCGCCGGCGATCCCGACGAAGTGGACGGGGCGCGTGTCCGGCTCGCGGAAGAGTCGCAGCGCGTCGTCGCGCATGCGTGCACTGGTTCGGGAATCGACTGCCATGTCCGTGAGCTGGAAACTACTGGAGGTTGAGCGACGTAAGAATATGCGAAGCAATCACTTGCGATGCGTCAATTCGTGCCCGTGATCGCGCGGCGCGGCCCATGCTGTCGAGCACCGAGGCATCGGTGCAGACAGTGTTCAGCACCCGACCCAGTTCACCGGTCGCCAGGGAACTCTGCAGGATGAGGCGGGCCGCGTTGGCGCTTTCGAGGGCTTCGGCGTTTTGCGTCTGGTGATCGGCGGCCGCGGTCGGCAATGGAATCAACAGCATGGGAATGCCCCAGGCGCAGAGTTCCGCCGTCGACATCGCGCCCGCGCGTGCGACCGCAAGATCGGCAGCCGCGTACGCATCCGCCATCGGGTGTTGGTAGGCGACGAGGCGAACCCGAGCGTTGTCGAGGTGTTTCAGCCGGTCGAACTCAGTCCGGCCCGTGACCCAGATCACACCCCATCCTTCTGGCAGGCCGGTGGGCAACCACGCCGCCACGGCATCATTGACGGCGCGCGACCCTTGGCTGCCGCCGAAGACGAGCAGCACGCGCGTGATCGAGGCGTCGAAGGACCATTGTGCCCGGGCGGCGGCCCGATCGGGAAGCGGCACCGGTGGCGGCGCGATCGGGTTCCCGGTGACCAGCGCGCGCGACCTGGCGGACTCGGGCAGCGTCTGAACCGATTCGGGAAACCCGAGAAATGTCGTACGTGCCGAGCCGCTAAAAAATTTGACAGTCAGTCCTGCGACCGCATTCTGCTCCTGCAGGAAATACGGTACCGATTTCATGCGGGCGTAACCGAGTAGTGCACCGGCTGCGTAGCCGCCCGTGCCGAGGACCCCGATCGGCCGCGATGCCGCAGCGAGTCGCCCAATGCTTTTAAAGGCCGAGGCCAGTCCGCGAATCGTCTTCCAGTTTTGCCAGGGTGCCGAGCGATAGAGCGGGTGGAGGTCGAGTAGCTCGTGTCGCCAGCGGGTCGTTGGGAGGACGATGCGTTCGATTCCACGCTGGGCACCGATGAACATGATGTCCAGATCAGGTCGCTGGCTGACGAGCGCGTCGGCGATGGCGAGGCCGGGGTAGAGGTGTCCACCCGTGCCGCCGCCGGCGATATAAAAGGTGCCCGATCCGGCCATCAGCGAGCGCCGAGCCCAAGGATTGGGTCGGGCATCGCGTCGCTATAAACGCGTTCGCGTGTGCTTCCGATGTTGACCAGAATCCCGGTCATCGCGAGCGAGATCAGCAGGTTGCTGCGGCCGTAGGAGATGAATGGCAGGGTCAGGCCCGTATTCGGGAAGAGTCCCGTGATCACCGCCAGGTGGACGAAAGCCGTGGTGACGGTGGTGAGGGTGAGGCCAACCGCCACCAGCTGGAGGAACTGACTTCGGGCATCGCGAGCGATGCGGAAGCCGAGCCAGGCATATCCGCCGAAGAGCGCCACGACGGTGAAGAGGCCGACGAAGCCCCATTCCTCGCCGATGTTGGAGCCGATGAAGTCGGTGTACTGGAACGGCAGAAAGCCGCTTTGCTGACGACCTTCGCCGAAGCCGACTCCGAACACCTTGCCCGATCCAATCGCGATCATGGACTGTCGCGTCTGGAGATCGATATCTGCGGCACAGCCCACCACGCGCGTCGTATCACCGCGCCAGTCGGCGATCCTGCACTTCACGTAGCCATTCATCCGGCCCCAGGCGAGTGGGATGACCAGCAGGCCGATGAAGAGGAAGTGCCCCACCCGGGCACCGGCGATGAAGAGCATCGCGCCCATGAGCGCCATGTAGAAGAGGGCCACGGACACATCGGGCTCGAGAATCGCGAGCACGGCCAGTGCCCCGACCACGGCAAAGAATGGCAGCAATCCCTTGCCGAGCCGTCGGAGCTGTTCGCCTTTTTTCGCCGCCAGCATCGCTGTCCAGATGATGACGGCGAGCTTGGCGAATTCAGATGGCTGCACGGCGTGACTGAAGAGGAACCGCTTCGAGCCGTTGACGTTGGGCGACAGCACCAGCACGGCCAGCATGGCCACCAGGGCGGCAATCATGATCTGCCAGGCCCAGCCTCGGTACCGTTCGGCGTCGACCTTGGCGCAAATCGCGAAGGCGACGATCCCGATGCCGGCACCGACCAGTTGGCGTACGAGGTAGTAGGACGGGGTGTAGTTCTTCTGCTGGGCCACGATGACGGTCGCGCTGTAGACCGTGGCGAGTCCGAGCACGAGCAGGATAGCCGTGATCAGCAACAAGGCGCGGGCCTCGACGCCCATCCGGAATCGTTCACGCACCACTTCGACCGTGACGGCAGCCGTCATGATGCCACTCCACGCGCCAGCTGGCGGAAGGACGCGCCGCGCTCCTCGTAGTTCCGGAACATGTCGTAGCTCGAGCAGGCGGGAGAGAGGAGGATTGCATCACCGGGAACGGCGATAGCACGCGCGCGCGCGATGACGTCGGCGAACGAGCCGTCGATGCGTTCGACGGCCACGTGCGATGCGAGGTCCGCCACGATTTCGTCGGCAGCCTCGCCGTAGGCCAGGATACGCTTGCCGTGCGCGAGAAATGGTGCAGCGAGCGCGGTGTACGCCTCGCCCTTGTGCCGTCCGCCCAGGAGGAGGACGAAGGGGCGCGTCATTCCCTGCACTGCCACGAGGGTCGAGCTGACGTTGGTCGCCTTGGAATCATTCAACCAGAGCACCCCATCGTCGGTTGGCACCGGTTCAAGGCGATGGGGCAACGCATGAAACGACCGCAGCGCGTCGACGATGACCGTGCGCGCCGCGGGTGTGGCAAAGTCGTCGCTCGCGACCACGACGGCGAGCGCGGCGGTCAGGGCGTTGGCCACGTTGTGGTCACCGACGAGCGACAAGTCTTCGCGATGCATCAACGGTTCACCACGCAGGTGCAGCATCATCGTCGAAGGATCGAACCAGGCGTCCGCGGCGGTGCCGATGCGGAAGGTGTGGATCGAGCCTGGCAACCGATCGCCGCGACCGAGGCGGCTGTAGAGTTGCATCACCTGCGCGTCGTCGCCGTTCAGTACCCAGCGCGATCGATCGGTGGCGTGGCCGAAGAGACGCGCCTTGTCGGCGTAGTAGTCGTCGAGCGACGCATAGCGGTCGAGGTGGTCTGGACTGAGGTTGGTGACGACACCAACCGTCGGCTCTATGCTCGGCGTGTCATGCAACTGGAAGCTCGAACACTCGAGCGCTGCCCAGCCGGGCTGCGGATCCTGCAGTGCGTAGTCGGCGAGTGCCGTGCCGATGTTGCCGGCATCGACGGCGTCTCGCCCGAGCGCGCGGAGGATATGCCCGATCAGCGCGGTGGTCGTCGTCTTGCCATTGGTGCCGGTGACGGCCACGTAGTGCAAGGCCGGCATCGCGTGCAGCGCTACTTCCAGCTCACCAACGACAGGGACGCCGGAGTCGGCGGCGGCGAGCAATGGCGGTGCGGTCGGTGGCACGCCGGGACTCGCCACGACCAGCGCACTGCGGGCGATCCGCGCGAGATCGTGCGAGCCAAGCTCCACGTCGACACCTGCCGCCCGGAGACGCTCGGCACTCGTATCGAGCGCTGGCGACGCGCCACCGTCCGATGCGTAGACCGCGATGCCATCACGCCGAAGAAGCAGCGAGACCGCGTAACCGGACTTTCCCAGCCCGATGACTGCGACTTCGCCGGGCGTCCGACCGACGCGAGTGAACAGGGAGTCGCTCATCGCAGCTTGAGCGTACCGAGTGCAAGGAATGCGCAGAGAATGCCGATGATCCAGAAGCGTACCACCACCTGCGTCTCCGGCCAGCCCTTCATCTCGAAGTGATGATGCAGCGGCGCCCTGAGAAAGACACGGTTCTTCTGCGCGAACTCGAGCCCGAATTTCTTGCGACGGTACTTGAAGACGGACCGCTGCAGGATGACCGAGATGACTTCCGCAACGAAGACGGCGCCGACGATCGCCAACAGGAATTCGCTCTTGAGCAGGATCGCTACGGCACCGATCGCCCCGCCGAGCGCGAGCGACCCCGTATCGCCCATGAAGACCTGGGCTGGGAAGGCATTGAACCAGAGGAAGCCGATCAGCGCGCCGAACATCGCGGAACAGAAGATCGTGAGTTCTCCAGCGCCGCGCAGGTAGAACAGCTGCAGGTATCCGCTGACGTCGATGCGTCCCATCGCGTAGGCGTAGATGGCGAACGTGACGGCAGCAATGGCACAGAGTCCCGCGGCAAGCCCATCGAGACCATCGGTGAAGTTCACCGCGTTACTGGCTCCGGTGAGGATGAACGTCACGAACGGGACATACGTCCATGCGAAGCCGATCGACATCGGCACGATCAGCACGTACTTGAAGAATGGCAACGTCGTCGAGGCGCCAGGCAGTGTGCTGATCGGGTCGAGCCAGAGGTAGAGCCCGAGCGCAACACCGATCACGATCTGGCCCGCAAGCTTGTATCGCTCGACCAGTCCTTCGTTCTTCACGCCGAGCCGCTTCTGGCGAAGCTTGAGGTAGTCGTCGAGAAAGCCGATGCCGCCCATCCAGGCCATCACGACCAGTGCCAGCAGGACGTAGCGATTGTTCAGCTTCGCCCACAGCAGCGTCGGGATGATGGTGGCAGCGAGGATGATCAGGCCACCCATCGTCGGCGTGGTGCCCTTCGCCTTGTGGGAATCGGGAGTGCCTTCACGCACGACCTGATGCAGCGCCATGGACCGGAGGCGTGCAATGATGATCGGGCCGACGAGGAACGCCATCAGCAATGCGGTGACGGCAGCGCCGACCGCACGAAAGCTGATGTAGTAAATCAGCCGGAAGGGTTCCCAGTAGGGCTGGAGCGGCGATAGCAGATGGAACAGCACGTCGGGGAGTCGTGTGTGTGGTCAGGTGGCCGAAGTGGCCCAGGCAGTAATCGGGGCGACCAGTCGTTCGAGGCGCGCCCCACGCGAACCCTTGAGCAAGATTGCTGCCGTGCCCGGTGCTCGTCGAAGCAGTTCCTCCACAGCGGCCGGCGCGTCGTCAGCGAGCACGAGGCGCGGGTCATCCGGCGCGATGCGACGGAATGCCGCCGCAAAGTCGCCGACACCGACGATCAGGTGCAGCGGTCGGCGAATGGCATCACGAGCGATGTCATCATGCAGTGCGTCGCTGCCAGTCCCGAGTTCCCGCATCGTGCCCAGCACGGCGACGAGTGGACGGCCGTTACCGACTGCCTCGAGCAGGTCGAGGGCGGCGCGCATCGATGGCGGATTGGCATTGTAGGCGTCGTTCACCAGCAGTGCAGTACCGAGCGGATCGACCGCGGCGCGCATCGATGGCTGCACCATGCGGGACAGTCCGAACTGCATCTGCTCGAGCGTGACACCGAACCCGCGCGCGACCGTGACGGCGAGCATTGCGTTACGCAGGTTGTGCGCTCCACGAAGCGGGACGTGCAGGTCGCCGTCATCGAAGGTGAGTGTACCACTGCCGTCTGTTTCGAGGCGCCAACGGAGCGGCTGCATGTGCCCGTCGTCCAGTCCGGCCACCACGACCTGCTGGCCGTCACCGTGCACGCCGGCGGCAACTTCGGGATGTGCCGCGGGCGCGACGACCACCGGTACGCCGACGGTGAGTGCCAGCTCTTCCTTCAGGACACCATGAATGTCGCCGAATCCTTCGAGGTGTTCCTCACCGATCGACGTGATCACGGTCACGTCGGGCATGATGATCTTGCGCAGCCGCTCGATTTCACCGGGGCTATTGGTGCCCGCTTCGACGACCGCGACATCGGCATCATCGGGCACTGCCAGAAGCGTGAGCGGCACACCGATTTCGTTGTTCAGGTTTCCGACCGTCGCGTGGACATCGTAGGCGCCGGCGAGCATCGCCGCGAGCATGGCCTTGGTGCTCGTCTTGCCGTTGGAGCCGCCGATGGCGATGACCGGCTTGCCCCACGCTTCGCGGCGGAAGCGCGCCAGCGCGCCCAGTGCTTCGCGGGTATCGCGCACCCCGTACACCGGGACGCCGATGCCGACCGTGCGTTCCACATCGCTGACGACGAGTGCCGCGGCACCGGCCGCGACGGCGTTGGCGAGGAAGTCATGGGCGTCGAAGTTGTCACCCTTCAGCGCCACGAACAGTGTTCCGGGGACGATAGTGCGCGTGTCAGTGCTGACTGCGACGAATTCGCGCGCGCCGTGCGGCGCCGGAATCGTGGCACAGGCAGCGAGCGCCTGCGCGGCACGATCCATGGTCCAGAACACGTGGCCGGTTGCGGTATACGGAACATCGCTGGCGAGCGGAGTGCGCGACGCCATCATCGACCTGCCGTGAGTTCTGCCACGATCTCTGCCTCGTCAAACGGATAGCTGGTCGTCCCGCGAATCTGGTAGGTCTCATGTCCCTTGCCTGCCAGCAGGACGAGGTCGTCGGCACCTGCCAAATCGACGGCCACGGTGATTGCCTCGCGACGATCTTCCTCGCGGAGGACCTTCTCGATCGGCATGCCGGCGACGATGTCATCGATGATCCTCGACGGGTCTTCGGTGCGCGGATTGTCGCTGGTGACGATGCAGACGTCGGCCAGCGCGGCCGCCACTCGCCCCATCTCTGGCCGCTTGCCGCGATCGCGATCACCACCGGCACCAAAGACCACGATGACACGTCCCTTCGCGAAGGGGCGCACCGATTGCAGTGCGCGTTCGAGCGCATCCGGTGTGTGCGCGTAGTCGCGCAACACGGCGGGCATGGTGCTGAGTCGCTCGAGCCGACCGGAGACCTGTGGCATGGTGGAAAGGCGTGCCCCGATGTCGGCGAGGGACAATCCGAGCGCCACACCGACCGCGGCGACGCCGACGGCATTCTCGACCTGAAAGTCGCCCAGCAACGGCAGGTGCACCTTCACCGGATCGGTCGCCGGCGCATGGAGCGAGAAGTTGCTGCCGGTGGGCGTGAACTCGGTGCGCCGCGCATACACGTCGGCGACACGGGCACCAGCCGAGAACCGCACGCGGCGGTGTGTGGTGGGCGGCAGACTGTCCCACGCAGGGTCATCGGCGTTCGTGACCACAGACCCGTCGGGTGTGAGCTGGGTGAGCAGCATCGCCTTGGCGGCGAAGTACTCCTCCATGGTGCCGTGGTAGTCGAGATGATCGCGCGTGAAGTTCGTGAAGAGCCCAACCTCGAACTGCAGCCCATCGAGCCGATGCTGGTGCAGCGCATGCGAACTCGCTTCCATCGCGACCCAATGCACGCCCTCGTCGGCGAGTCCGCGCAGGAGGCGCTGCAACTCGATCGGCCCGGGTGTGGTGAGGCCGCTGCCCCCCGGGAACACGTCGCCGTCCGAACCGATCAGCACGCCGAGAGTACCGATCGAGGCGGCACGCTCGGCGTCCGAGTCGAGGAGATGCCGCAGCATACTGGCCGATGTCGTCTTGCCATTGGTGCCGGTCACAGCAACGAGCCGCAAACGTCGAGCAGGCTCGCCGTACCAGGCGGACGCAGCCACCGCGACCGCTCGCCGAGAATCGTTCACGAGGATCGCTGGCAGCGACGTGGATGCGTCGTCACTGATGATGGCCGCCGCGGCACCTTGCGCCTCGACTTGTGGCAGGAAGCTGTGCCCATCGCGCACGCTGCCGCGCACGGCGACGAACAGGCTACCCGGGCTCGCAGAGCGACTGTCCGCGGTGATGGTTGCCAGCGACTCAGGCAAGGCACCACGCACACCGGTGAACAGTCCGGCGCGTTGCAGTGCCTCCATGATGACCGTAGTCCGAACGTGAGCCGTCATGGCGCGCGATGCAGTCGGACGATCGAACCGGGCAACGCCGTTTCTCCGGCAGCGGGCGATGTTCCACCACCACCGAGCGAGTCGACCACGACACGGAAACCCTTCTCATGCAGGGTCAGGAGCGCCTCGCGCAGCGTGAGTCCCGCGACGGTGGGAATGGCGCGGGCACTGACCGGCGGCGCCGGTGCGGCACGCTTTGCAGGTGCGATCGCCATCAGGTACGGCACGGCGCCTTCATTCGACTCCAGCCGAACACGCCGCAGCGGCCGCGGCGCAACGGGCACCGCAGGAACTGTGTCACCCGCATCAGCGCTGGAGTCGGTCGGCACTGGCGTGGGAATCGACTGTGCGGCGAGGGCACGCCGATCGATGGCAGTCTGCGTCGACGCGAAGGTGCCTTCGATGATGGCCTTGAGGATCGGCGCAGCCACCAGGCCGCCGTACACTACGCCGCGCCGCGGCCGATCGAGCTTGGCGAGGATCACGAACTGCGGGTCGTCAGCCGGAAAGAGGCCGACGAAGCTGGCGGTGTAGTCACCGGAGTTGTAGCTCCCGTCACGCAACAGCTTGGTGGTACCGGACTTTCCTGCGAGCGAAAACTTGGTGAGCGACGCGCTCTTGCCGGTACCCTCGGTGATCGTGTGCTTGAGCACTTCACGCATCGCTCGCGCGACCTCCGGCGTAAATACCCGCCGAACCACTCGCTTCTGGTGCCGCCAGCGCACCGTGTTGTCGGCGTTGCGGATCTCACGGATCAACGTCGGCTCCATGAGCAAGCCATCGTTCGCAATCGCGCCATAGGCCAGCGCGAGTTGCAGTGGCGTGACGGTGAGCTCATACCCCATCGCGAGCGATGACGGTGTGTAGCGATCCCACCGACCGAGTGCCGGCAGTCGTCCCGATGACTCGCCGGGGTACGACAACCCTGTGGGCGACCCGAAGCCGAGGTTGCGCAACAGCTGGTAGTGCTCCCGATCCTTCATGCGATCACGCAGCGTCACGATGCCGATGTTGCTCGACTGTGCCAACACCTCCGTCACACTCATTCGCGGCGCGATGTGTGCATCCGTGATGGTGCGAATGCCCTTGTACTTGAGCGTACCGTTGTAGGTGTTGATCATCTCGTCGGGTCGCGTCAGGCCATCGGCGATCAGTTGCGCCACGACGAACGGCTTGAGCGTGGACCCCGGCTCGTACGGATCGGTGACGGCCGTCAGCTTGGTGGCCACACCCGTTCGCGTACGGCTAGCGAGCGCAATGATTTCGCCGGTGCGCGGATTGAGCACCACGACATCACCACCATCGGCGTCGTTCGCGGCAACGGCACTCTCGAGCGCCTGCTCGGCGATGTCCTGCACGCCGTAGTTGATGGTGAGCGTGAGATCGTTGCCGCGCACGGGTGCGACCATCGGCGCATCCGGCGACTCGAGCCGGTCACCACGTCCGGTCTTGATCAACTGCCGCGTGCCGGTCACGCCCTGCAGGACGCTGTCGAGCGCAAGCTCGAGCCCACTGATCGGCCGATCACCGTCAAGGCCGCCGACGACGGCGCGCACACCGCGCGAGCGCGAACCCATGCGCACCATCTGGTATGTGGCATACACGCCGCGCATGCCGATCATGTTCGCGGCGTCACCCATCGCATACTGGCCGGGCAGGTTCACCCAGATGCGGGTCGTGTCGAGGCTGCGACGCACATAGGCTTGCGGCGCCTTCAGGCTGCGGAGCGTGTGATCGAGCACCGCGCGGTCGTTCCTTCGGATTTCACGCGGTGCGATGCTGAATGACACCAATTCGCGACTCTCCACCAGCGGAATACCGGTGGCGTCGACCATGCGGCCGCGCGGCGCCGGCAACCGCTCGAGCCGCGTCTGCTGCTTCGTTGCCAGCACGGCCCACTCGGATCCGTGCAGCAGCTGGACATACGCCGCCTTGGCGAGGATGGCGACGGCGAACACCGCGACGCCCCACTCGACGAGGCTGAACCGATCACGCAGGCCACTGAGCCGTTCACGGAGCGACACGTGGTGCCTCCTCAGGCGGGAGGTCGATGACCTGGGTGTCGGACGGGACACGCATGCCGAGCGTCGACTCGACCAGCGGCGCGAGTCGGTTGCGGCTGGATGCGGTGCGAATCTCTCCTTCGAGACGAATCACTTCACCACTCAACTGCGTGCGTGTGCGCTCGATACCGGCAAGGTCACGCTGCAGGGCGCGCCCGTAGGCGCGACGAGCGATGATGCAAAAGGCGACGACGAACGCGCCGAGCAATACCAACGCGACGGTGGTGCGGCCCTTGCGCCGCGGCGGGGTTACTCGGCGCGCTGCCATATGCGAAGATGCGCGCTGCGGGCGCGAGGGTTGAGCGCAATCTCGCCGGCGTCGGCGACAATGGCCTTGCGTGTGTGCAGCGTGCCAAGCGCGACGCCATCACACTGGCAGAACGGCGCGCGGGGTGGACAGGTGCATGCGGTGCTCCAGTCCCGGAATGCGTGCTTCACGAGACGGTCCTCACCCGAGTGGTAAGCCATCACCAGAAAGAGTCCGCCTGGGGTAAGCCGATCGCGCAGCGCGGGAAGGGCGCGCGTGAGACCGGCAAGTTCATCGTTGACGGCGATGCGCAACGCCTGGAAAAGCCGCGCGAAATCCGAGGGACCGGAGCGCGCGCCAAGCGTGGCGCGAATGGCATTCACAAAATCGTCGCTGACAGTGAATGGGCGCAATACGCGACGCTCCTGCACCTGCTTGGCAAGGCGCGGCGCGCGCGGCTCGTCGCCATAGGCGCGAAAAGCATGCACGAGCGTTTCGTCGTCGGCCGTGTTGAGCCAATCCGCCGCACTGAGGCCACGCGCTTCCATGCGCATGTCGAGTGGTGCACCGACGCGGAAGGAGAAGCCACGTGAATCATCGTCGAGCTGACGTGACGAGACGCCGAGGTCGAGCAGGATGGCGTCGAAGGTGCGACCGGCAAGTGCAGGCGTGGTGTCGACGTCGGCATAGTTGCATTGCACGATTTCGAGTGCGCCACTCGCCACGGCGTCCGCGAGTCGCTCACCTGCCACTGCAATTGCGGCCGGATCGCGATCAAGTGCGGTGACCTGCTTGCCCGCGTTGAGCAATGCGGCGGTGTGTCCACCACCACCCAGCGTACCATCCAGCACCGTGGTCGCATTCACACACGCCGAGAGCACCGCGTCGACGAGCACGGGTGCGTGATACGGCGTGGCGAAAGCCTGCGCGGCGGCCTTCGGGTCGGGTGCAGCGATCATTCCGTCGGTTTGTGGGTGGGCCAGCGAGCGCAATCTAGCGAAACACCGGGCGTTGGCGTGAACGCCACGCGCGACGACGATGGGGCAAGGCAAAGCGCCCACTGTCCGGAGACAGTGGGCGCTTCGACACCGACTTCAAGCGAGGCGAGACAACGCCGCCCACGCTCGAGCGATCATTCCGGCACGGCTTACTTGCAGATCGCCTTTTCGGCCTGGGCCGACGCCGGCAGCAACTGGCCGAGCGCCTGCATCAGCTGGCCAGCGGCCTGCGGAGCGAAACGTCCACCGGCAGGCACGTTGACCTGGGCGATCGCCAGCTGTTCGCCTGCGGACTTGACCATCGCGCAGTTCTTGCCATCGACGCCCGCCTTGAGCAACGCCTGACCACGACGCAGCGCCACGGTGCCGAGGAGGAACTTCGCCTGCTGCTTGCGCTCGGGGCTGGTGGCGTTGTTGTCGGCCAGCGTGAGGAAGTTGACGACGTTGGTCCAGTCGACGTCGGTCGCGTCGGGCTTCGCTGCGACTTCACGCTGCGCCTTGTTGCCAAGGTCGAGTGCGACGTCACCCACGAGTACGCTGTCAGCGCCCTTGTCGGCACGAACCAGCGCGGCGTAAGCACTGTCCGGCTGCTTGAGGTCGTTGTACAGCTGTGCGAGCTGCAGCTGTCCGCGCTCGACGTTGGCATCGAGCGTGAGTGCCTTCTTCAGGGTCTCGACAGCCTGCTGCGTCTGACCAGCGGCGCGCTGCGCCTGGGCCGAGACGACGAGGAGACTGGCGCTCTCCGGGAACTTGGCAACACCCTGCGCGATCACTTCGGCGGCCTTGGCCGGCTGGCTGTCCTGCTGGTACGCCGCAGCCATGCGGAAGAAGTAATTCGTGTCGGCCATGGCCGTGTCGAGCGCGGCCAGTTCGGTGCCCGTGCGGATGGCATTCTTGGTATCGCGAGCAGCGAGCTCGACGAGGAACTGCGTGCGCATCAGCGATGCATCGCCCGGATTCTCTTCAACGGCCTTGCGGATGATCGGCAGTGCCACGCCCGGGTTACCGGCGCCGGCAATGGCCTTCGTGACGTCGTCGACGAGGCGGGTGTTCGTCGGGTCGGCAGCGATCAGGCCGGTGTAGGCCTGAATCATCTTGTTCGCGTTCGTGGTGTCCTTCGGGTTGGCGAGGTTGCGGCGACGATAGATGTCACCGGCAATCGACAATGCACGGCGGCTGCGCGAATCGATGGCGAGAATTTCTTCTGCCATGGCGAGCTGTGCTTCGTCGGTGGCCTTGGTCTCGACCATCGCGTTGAGCAGGCAGGTACGGGCGATGACGGCCTTCGGGAAGAGGGCAATCCCTTCGCGCGCCGACGCCATGGCCTTGTCCCAGTTCTTGTCCCGGGCGGCATTCACGCAGGCGCGTTCCGGCACCAGCTGCTTGCGGGCCTCGACGAGCTCGGCCGCGATGAGCTTGGCAGCGTCACCAGCCTTGGCGGCAGACTGGAGTGTCAGCGGCTGTGCCAGCGACGGGTCGCGAACGAGGTGCAGCGTGGCTTCGATGCGCCAGGCTTCGCCGTCACGGCGGACAAAGCCCTGAACGAACTCATCCGCACGGAGCTGACGGCCGAGTTCGCGGGCATCGTTGGACGAGAGTGGTTCGTCCTTCTTGTAGCCGGAGGCCTCGAGCACGGCGTTGATTTCCGTGTTCGGGATCTGCCAGAGTTGCTTGTACGGGACTTCAGAGCCCATACGCGAGCGCAGTGCGTCCGCTGCCTGAACGCCGGAGTTGCCCGGCGTGGCAGTGCGGAACGTCAGCACCATCATGCGCGGCGTATTGGGGTCTGGCGCACGGGCCACCTGTGCTTCAAGCGCACAGGACATGCTACCGGCGACGAGACCGAGCCACGCGATCTGAGGAATCCGAACGCTCACTTACGACCTCCACGATGGTGATGCCAATTGAGCTGCCGCGTCGTGCCGCAGCCCCGAGATCTGCAGGTGGGCGAAGAGGGATTCGAACCCCCGACCCCCTGTGTGTAAGACAGGTGCTCTAACCAGCTGAGCTATTCGCCCGACGGACTGCCTACCTCTCTGCATTCGACTACACCAAGCCCTGCATGCAGGTAGTAGCGCCCCCCGGGCGGAAAAGTGCCGTCCATGAGTAACGAGGGCAAGCACCAAAGCACGACGAAGTGACCGCCGCACATGCACTTAACCGGATCGTAACGTTCGCCCGCCGACGTCGGCGGGCTCATGGACAGGCGGAACTACTTCAGGATCGCGATCGGGACCAGCACGCAATATCCGATTACGAGCAGCACGGGGGCAAACGTTGTCCCGCCGCGCGCGAGGTCAGCGTAACCGAGCGCGAGCGCGGCAGCGGCCAATCCCCACCAGAGCAAAGGGCGGCGCGGAGTTTCTGTTTCTGAGAGAGCCATAGGGTTCACGGTACGCGACCTATCGAAGCGGGTCAAGCATCGGGGCCAGCTCGGGGTCGCTCAGGCCCGATCGCGTGCAGCAGGACGTCGAGGGCAGCACTCCGGGCAGCGCTCTCGGTGATGGCTTCCCGCTCGCGCATCGCCTCCAGGCGATCTCGCTGGGCCTGCCGTCGGCGGCGGTACATCGGCCATAGCCCAAGCAGGAGCACGCTCCCGGTGATCGCCGAGTCGGCCGCCAGCGCGAGAAACGCGAACTGCCACCGCGCGCGCTGCTGCCAACCGCGCTGGAAATCATCCGAGGTGAGCGCGAACGCGCGTCGCATGGCGAGGTCGAGACTGCCGCGCTCCTTCCACGCGACGAACATCGGCCCGAGACCGCGCTGCGTGTCGATGGCGGCGAGGTCGGAGACGGCGCGCAGGGCGAGCGCGTAGCCGGCGCGCGCCTCCGTGGGACGCGGGCTGCCGATCATCGTGTCGAGCGTAGCCAGTGCTGGCATCCCTCTGAACACCAGCGCGAGGTTCGTCGAGACGAAGCCATCCATGCGCTCCTCGCCCGCAGCAAAGCTGGCGTAGCCCTCGTCGAACCATCGCGGTGGGAGATCACCGAGATAGTCGTGCAAGGCGACGTGCGCGAGTTCATGTCGCAGCACCTGGGTCGGATCTCCGGCGTCGGCGGGTGCCTTCCCGCCTTGCACGACCACGCGGTGCTGGTCGGGAAACGCGACCGCTGCCGCCCAGCTGGCCGCACTCTGTCCCGCCCACTCGCGAAAGGTGGCGGCGTCGGGCGCGACCATGATCACGATCCGTGTCGACGCCCGCGGCAACCAGGGAAAGGTGTCGCGTGACGCCGCGGCGTTCAGCGCAGCATGCGCCAGCGTGGCATCGTCACTGTAGTGGACCACCGTGAAGCGGCCGCGATCGAGACGGAGGGCACCGGGTGGTGCCGCAGTGACCGGTGATGCCCACGCCACGAGTACCGACGCGCACCACAGCAGTGCCCACCAGAAACTGCTCAGGCCACGCGCGTCGGCGCGCCCCCGTCGGCGATGGTCGCCAGCATATCGCGACAGCGAGCACTCCATGGGTTGAACTTGTTCACCTCCGCGCCCTTGCGCCACGCGGCGATCGCGTCGTCGGTGCGGTCAGCAAACCAGAGTACCCGGCCCAGCTCGAATCGGGCCTCGATCAGGTTCGGACCCAGCTCGATCGCCCGCAGCAGGGCACCGATCGACTCGGCGTACCGCTGCTGCTCGAAATGCACCAGCCCCAGATAGTAGTGCGCGTATAACGTCGCCTTTCGATCCGAATCGAGGGCGATGGCGCGATCGAGATGCTCTTCGGCCTCATCGAACTGTCGACGGCGAAAAAGGACGTAGCCGACGTTGATGTGCGCGAGGGCGTGGTCGGGCACCCGATCGAGCACCTGCTGAAAGAGCGCCATCGCGGAGTCGAACTTCCCTTGCGACATCTGGGCCCACCCGAGCAGCGTCTCCGCATGCGCGTCACCCGGGTTGAGGGCAAGGGCCTTTTCGAGGGCCTCCTCGGCGCCGATGTAGTCGCCGGTCGCGATCCGACTCCAGCCGCGCTCCACGAAGGTCGATGCGTTCAACTCGTCGATCACGCGCGGCTGGCCTGGCACGGCCATGGGCATCTGCGTACGCGAGGCCCCGGTCGCGAATCCGTTGGTGTGTTCGACGGCCGGCGTTGGCGCGGGTACGGTGGCAGCGACAGCGGTCGGAGGGGGCTCCGGCACCGCGACGACAGCGGTGGCCGACGGCGCTGCGGTCCGGCTCTGGGTCGGCGCGGCGGCGGGTGCTGCCGGCGCCCTTGGCGTCGACGAAATGGCCGCCGAACTGAGCGGGGTGAGCGACGAGCCGCCGCCCGACGCAAACCGCCCCTTCCAGCCATCGACGAGCGAGCGGACTTCACCCTGCAACTGCTCGATCAGCTGTGCGTGCTGTTCCACGGCGCGGTGGAGCAGGAAGATGCGCTGCTTGAGCAGGACACCGTGGTCCGCCGCTGCGGCGTCGGTGGTGAGGTCGCGCGCGAGATCGTCCACCTGCGCACGCAGGGGGCTCAGCACGTCTTCCGCTGAGGGGGGCAGGATCGTCACGAACGCTCCAGAGGACTACCGCCACGGGGCGGCACTACCGTCGCCCTGTCGAGCGCGGCCGAAGACATCGAGATGAAGAGTATCGGACGGAGGGCGGTCATCACAGCCACCGGTCGCCACCGCGCATCGTATGCACCCGGACGCGTTGGGTGGCGGGATCGACGAGCACCGAGCGTCCCTCGCTGCCACCGACGTCTTCGACACGAACCGGCACGGCGGCGGCGGCCAGCGCGGCACGCGCACGTTCGAGATTGCTTCCGGCGATGTCGCGCACGAACCCGGTGGACACGCCGGGAAACATCGAGGCGCCGCCGACCAGTGCCGCAGCGTACGGCGCGGATGCTCCCTGCGGCCTGCAGTTCGTCGATCAGCGCGGGCACGGCGGTGTCGACGAATCGCGACGGCGGGTCATCCGCGTCCTCGCGATCAGGCAACATGCAGTGCGCGAGGCCAGCAAGGCGCTGCTGCGGCGCGAAGATGATCACGGCGACGCATGATCCCAGGCCAACGGTTCGCAACAGCGTGCCTTCATGCGCGACACCAGCCTTGCCCATCACGACAGTCAGCACGTCGGCCTCGACTGTCGCGCGCGAGTCAGGCGCGTACGGCGGCGCCGCCAGCGCGGTCATGAGGCACGTCGAATGGCATCGAGGCTGACTTGCGCCTGACGATTGCCTGGATCGAGTTCGAGCACGCGTTGCCAGCAACGCTGCGATTCAAGTGTCTCACCGCGCTGGTACCGCAATTCACCGAGCTTCAGGTACACATCTGGACCGAGTGACGGTTCGAGCCGCACGGCGCGCTGATACGCTTCCATGGCATCGTCGAAACGCGCGACACGATACGCGAGGTCGCCGACCGTCTTCTGGAACGGCGCGAGATTGGCGGCGTGCAGCATCCCGCGCTCCACAGCTGCCGCAGCCGCCGTCAGCGCGCCGCGTGTGAGCAACAGTGCCGCGTAGTTGGCGTGCAGCACACCGACCGAGGGATGTGTGCGAATCCCTTCCTCGAGCAGCGCTTGCGCCTGATCGGCATCATCGCGCGCCGCGGCCACCAGAGACGCGTAGTGAAACCAGACGGCCGGTGGCGCATCGCCGTCGAACCGGGTGCGGGCGGAAGCGAGCATCGCGTCGGCGCGCACGTAGTCGCCGAGTTGGAAGGCGTGCAACGCGCGCGACAGTTCGACTTGCGGCGATGACATCCCACCCGACCGTGCGGCGCGCTCGAGCGTGCGTGCGGAATCAAGCTCGCGACCCAGCCCCTCGTACGCGAGAGCCAGATGATGGAGCATCGTCGACGACGCATCGTCCAGCTGCGCCAACGGTTCCAGCCAGCCCACTGCATCGTCCCACTCCCCCTGCTTGAGCGCCAGCAGCCCGAGCTGGTGCCGCGCAATCGGATCGTTGGGCGAGGCTTCGACGACACGACGGAATTCGCGGGCGGAGTCCTCGATCATGCCGGCCTTGGCAAGCGCGAGTCCCATCTTGAGCGCCTTCTCGGCCGTCGTGCCGCCGATGTCAGAGTCGTCGCTGCGCACCGTCTCGGCGTTGGTGACCTGCACCAGCAACCCTTGCATCGCCAACTCGTAGAGCGCCTTGCCGACCGTGAACTCACCGAGGCCGGAGCGTTCGATCACGGCGCGAATGGTGCGCCGGCCGTCGAGCAGGTGCGCGACCTCGGCCAGCTCGCCGCTCAGCGGCGTGGACTGGCCTGCACGTGCCGCGTCCATCTCGAAGACGAGATCGAAGGTCGGGAACCGTCGCTCGACGAGCGCCCACTCGTCGGTGCGTCGCGCGCCTTCCATCAGCAGCGACTCAGGGTTGATGGCCGTCATGAGCTGACGACCATCGGGATGGACGTCGGGCTCGAAGGTCCAGATTCCCTGCGTCCAGGTGAAGAGCGAGAACACCGCGTCCTCCACCAGTGATCGCAGTTCCTTCTCGACCACTTCGCGCGCCACGAAGCCCAGCTCCACCAGCAACTCGCCCACGCGGCGGCCCGGGTGTGTCAGCTGCGCACGAAGTGCATCCTCGAGCTGGTCCTTGGTGATGTGCCCGCGCTTGACGAGCGAGTCGCCAAGTCGATCGCGTCGATTGACGATCGCCGCAAAGGAGATCTTGCCGTTCTGGAAGAACACCGAGCCGAACTTCGTGCCGTCCACGATGCTGAGACACCCGGATTTTTGTCCCAGTGCCAGCAGTTGGAGCACATCGGGAAAGCTCGCTTCCTTGAGGCTACCACGAATCGCCATCAGTCAGCGTCCTCGCTGAGACGCGCCGTGAGGTCGGGCCAGCGATGCACGAAATTCTCCGGGTCACCCATGAGGTGTTTCAGTCCGCGGCGCGGTGCGACGGCACCGTCCAACTCCGCTGCCACGAAGGCTGCGGTAATGGGCGCGTTGGCAAGTGTCGCGGCAGCGTGCAATCGACGTGCGGTGGCAATCACGTCGCCAATCGACCGCGCGGGACGATCCGAGAGCTGGGCCACCACGGCGTCATCGACGCGCGCATGATGGGCGTGGAAGACGCTGGTGATGACGGCCACGCGCTGTGCGGTGTCCGGGCTGCCAAGCTCCACGATCAGGCCCTGCGCGAATCGTGTCCGCAGTCGGTCCTCGAGCGTTGCGAGCTGGTTCGGTGGGACACTCGACGTCAGCACCACCTGTCGTCCTGCGCTCTGCAACGCATTGAACAGGTGGAAGAGTTCGTCTTGCGTGCGTTCCTTGCCCGCCACCGCCTCGATGTCATCGAGAAGCAGTGCGCCAGCATTGCGGTACCGCGCGCGCCACTTCTCGACCGCACCTTCGCGCAGCGCGGTGATGAGCTGTTCGGCGAACGTGGCCGCGGAGACACAGGCGACCGTCTGCACTCCAGCGTCGATCAGTGCATTGCCGATGGCATGCAGCAAGTGCGTACGGCCGCTGCCCGATGGGCCGGTGATGACGAGGGGGACGTACTGCGTACCCGGCGCCTCGACAACGGCGCGTGCTGCGCGGAGTGCGAGCTGGTTGGCCCGTCCCTCGTGCAGGGTGCCGAAGATGAAGGCCGGATCTGGGCGTGGTGGCGGCTCGATCGACGAGACGGCCTGCTGCACCAGTGCATGCGCTTCCTTCACACGCTCCGGATCACGGAAGATCGCATGCCCAGACAGCGTGGTATCGGCGGCGGAACCCTGGCGCTCGAGATCGCGCAGGTATTCGACGGCAGCACCGAACGTCGCCAGCAATCCCTCCACGTCCGGCGCCTCGCGCAGTTGCAGCGCACGATCGAGGACGGCAACACTGATGCCCTCGGCGCGCCACCGTGCGGCGGCATCGGCGAGTCGAACGCGCCACTCCTCGACCTGTTCGACGACGGCCGTCGCGACTTCCTGCACGAAGGTGTCGTAGTCGATCGTGTCGTTGTCGCGTTCGTGTTGCTCGATCTCGCCGTAGATGGCCGCGTTGGCGAGCGGCGTGGCGCGGGCACCGACGAGGCGACGGACATCGGAGACGCCGATCGCCGAGTCGCTCAATCCCTGATGCGCGAGCAGCCGATTGAGACCGCCCTGCAATTCACGGATGTTCGAGAAGTCGACACGCGCGAGTTCCTCGAGCACACCATCGCGGAATCGCGACGCACGCTCTCCCTGCAGTTTCTGCAGGATGGCCACACGCGTTTCGTAGTCCGGGATGCCGACATCGACGATCAGCCCGCCGGTGAGGCGCGTGAGCAATCGGTCGGCGACATCGGTGATCTCATCGGGTGGCCGATCACTGGTCATCACGATCTGCGTGCCGCGTCCCTGGAGCACGTTGAACAGGCGCAGCAATTCACCCTGCACCTCTGCGCGCCCCGTAAGGAACTGCACGTCGTCGAGGAGCAGGACGCCGGCGGACTCGTATCGCTTCTTGAAGGTGTCCAGTCGACCGCCCTGCAACGCCTGATGGAATTCCTCCATGTAGTCGTCGAGCGCGACGTACTCGACGCCAAGGGACGGTTGCTTGTCCTTGGCGGAGTGGCCCACCGCATGCATCAGGTGCGTCTTGCCGAGGCCAGACGCGCCGTACACAAACAGCGGGTTGTACAGGACGCCTGGCGCATCGGCCACCGCTTTGGCAGCGGCGACAGCGAGGCGATTGGACGAGCCTGTGACGAAGGTATCGAAGCGGAGGCGTTGATCGAGTTTCATGAGTCTGCGGTGTCCAGCCAACGACGACTGGCCTACCGGATTGGGCACTTGAGGCTGCTTGCCACAGATCGATCCCGAACGATTCCGCGCGGCACGCCTCAGCCGCGTCGTCGTGCAGACTTCCGTATACATCGCGCCGAGCTCAGCCACGAGCCCTTTGCCGACCTCATCTACGAGCCAGAAACCGAGCTCAGCCGAGGCTCTGCGCGAGCCGCCGCATGGTGAGGCGGAGCAGGCCGAGGTTCGCCCATGGTTCTGCCACCGTGACCAGCAGCAGGTCGCCTTGCGGCACACAGCAGACCCTGCCCCGCTCGCCTTCGAGGTGCAGAAATCCCGGCTCGGTCCCGTCTGCTGCGGTCGCCGCCTGCGCCGCGCGGCCGTAGAGGCGAGCGGCGAGGGCAGCGATGGCATCGGCGTCGGTCCCGATGTGCACGTTTCCATCCACCACGATGCCGTCTGCACGCGAGACGATCAGTGCGGCGTGCACACCGGCGGTGTGCATCAGTTCATCGACCACGAGGTCGTATTGCGCCATGGCGTGGTCTCTCAGAAGCCGTCGGCAGCGGCTCTCGCCGTTGCCACGCGAAGCAATGCGCGCACGCGCCCGATCGGCACATGCGGCGCCACGCTGAGGACCGTCAGCGATCCTGCCGGTGCCGGAGCGAGGGCGAGTGAGTCACCCGCCGTTTCCAGCACCAGCGCGTGCCAGGTTCCGAGGTTGAGGTGCTTCATCGCTCTGGCGGCGTCGTCCCCCACGCCGGCGACTGCGGCCGCCATCGCCTCGAGCACGGCCATGTCATCGCTCGGCTGTGGGCTGGCGAGCAGCAGGCCATCGGCGTCGGCAACGAGCGAGCGCACCACTTCCGGTCGGCTGACAGGGGTGGCGAGCGTCGCAGAAAAACTCGGCACGGCCGCGTAACTGGCCGTTGGATAGGCGGCACCGGTCACGCGGCTGGCTCCGGTGGCGGCGGCCTCACCGAACCCGTTCGTGCGTGGTGACGGCGCGCTGCCATTGGCGGCGCCGGAGGTAGGCGTCGGATTGTGCTGACGCGAGCGCTCCCAATACGCCGCGGCCGCGTTCAGATCACCACGCGCCTCGGCGATGCGCGCGAGCACGTTGAGCGCCGGACCGTGGGTGGGGTGCCGCTCGAGTCCCCGGATCGCCAATCGCTCGGCGGTTTCGAGGTCTCCCTGCTGGCGCAACGCCTCGGCGAGGTCCGCAAAGGCAAGGCTTTGCGGGTCGGTGGCGAGTTCGTTGCTCCAACGGCGAATGTCGTCAGCTGCCGGCATGTGCGGAGATCAGTTCCTGGAGTTGCGCCGCAGCATCGCGAGCGATTCGCACCCTGGCCGCGTCCGGCGCAGTCGGTGCTGCCTCAAGATAGTGCTCCCACGCGTTCAGTGCGGCAGCGTATTCGCCCTTCCGTGCCGCCACGTACCCATACTGCTCCTGCGCCTCGGGAAGGAGCGGGTCCAGCTGCACCGCGACGCGGACCTCCTCGGCCCAGTCCTCGGTGCGCCCGAGGCCGAGCAGTGCGCGACCCGCGAGGACGTGGGCGGCGGCGCTGCGCGGCGCATGACCAATCGCGGTTCGGGCCGCAGCGAGGGCCACCTCGAACCGCGACTCCGCCAAGGCACGGCGCGCCTGCGCGGTGAGTTGCGCCACGCCAGCCATCGCATCGCCATCCTCGGCCGTGGTGGCGCGCGCGTCGGTGGTGAGTGCGCCGAGTGCAGTCCAGCGCGATATCCAGCGCGCGGTCTCGAACACCCGCATGCCGGCGGCAGAGGCCACCTGGCGCACGGTGCGACAGCCATCCACACACGACAGCACGCGCCACCCGTCGGCCGGCACCGCCAGCTCACCGTCGGCATCACAATCACAGACCACCGGCACGGCGCCGAGCGACCCGATTCGCGATTCGATCGCCGGCCATTCATCGCGCCGGCGAGCGGCATCGAGGAAGAGTTCTTCGCCGGAGAGGTTGAGATTGGTGGTGGGTTCCAATGCACTCGCCTTCTCGCCGTCGTTGAACGAGAAGGTGCCTTCGGCGAACGTGGTGAGCTCGAAGCAGAGATCATCGATGAGCCGTCGTGCAACCGTGTCGCGTGTGCGCGTGGTGATGCACCCGGTTTCGACCAGCCCATCGACCAAGGATCGTGGCGGCGACTGCTCGCTGGCCCACCGCGCCGCCGCACTGCGATCATCGGCGTCGATCTGGCCTGACTGCGACAAGGCGCTGAGCAACGGTTCGGGCTCATCATCCCACCGCGCTGCCGCGATCGCGCCATCGACGAAGCGCAGGATGGCGCCGCGCGCGCCAGCACCGCCGGAGACGCGCAGTGCGCCCGTGCGTCGTCCGCCAGCCAGCAGCTGAATCACTTCAGCGAGGCCCAGATCGCGGAGTGCGCCCTCGAGTGCCATCAGCCCTTCACCAGTCGCACGGAATCCAGCGTGACCGGCGTCTGCGGCACATCGATGTCGTCATGTTCCGCCAGCGCGAGTCGCGCCCGTGTGCCCCAGCGATCATCAGTGGCGCAGACTGCAGCCACGCGCCAGTGCTGCATCGCCTCGGCTTCACGTCCCGCACGCAGCGCGAGATAGCCCTGCAAGGTGCGTACACCGGCGTGATCCGGCGACACCGCGGCGCCGCGCGAGATGGCGGACATCGCCTGCTCTTCGCGGCCAAGCGCGAGCAACGCTTCCGCCAGTGCCACCAGCAGGTCGGCATCACGCGGGTTGGCGCGGAGCGGACGCACCAAGGCCTGCATGGCGTCGCTCGGCCGGCCCATGTCGACGCGCAGTTCGGCGAGTGCACGTGCGGCATCATGGAACGTCGGCACACTCTCCAAAGCGCGGATCAACTCCTGCTCCGCGTCCTGCACACGACCATCCTCACGCAGCAACGCCGCGAGGCCGACGCGGACCTGTGCCAGATCGGGATCGCCGGCCAGCGCGGTTCGGAGCGCACTTTCCGCACTCCGCACGATGGCAGGTGCGATCGGTGACGGCCCAACGGCGCGCATCGGCGCGGTGTCACGTGGTGCACTCACCGGCGGCAAGCTGGATCCGGTGACACGAACGAAGGGGATCGCCGGCGTGCGGCGAGTGACGCGATGATTGACACCGGTCTGCGACACCGGCGTGCCTCCGCGACGGAGCGCGACCCACGCACCCAGTGGCGTGCGTTTCTTGTCCGCGTCAGCGATCGGCGCGAGTGCGGCACGCATCGGGTGTGCGGGCGTCTGCTCCGCGAGCACGACGCTCTGCTCGGATGTCACGTTCGGACGCGGCGCTCCACTGAGCATCATGAGCGCCATGGCGTCACCGGTGACGGCGTCGTTGGCGACGACTTCGAGCACAAAATCCGGCAGTTCCGGTTCGAGTACGAGCAGGAACCGGAATGGCGCGAACTCATCCTCGAAGCTCATGGCACGCTTCATCGCACGCACACCATCCTGATACCGACCGAGCTGCGAGAGCGTGAAGGCGAGGTGGTACGCCGCATCAGCACTTTCCGGCGCCAGCGTCACGGCTCGCTCGAAGGCACTGCAGGCTTCGTGCAGGCGACGCAGCTCGCTGAATGCAACACCGACACCGATCCACGCGCGCGCATTTTGGGGATCGGCCTCCGTAACGCGACGGAATCCTTCGAGGCACTCCGCATGCCTGCCGAGCTGTCGCATCACCCAGGCCGCGTTCAGTCGTGCAGCGAGTTCCACGCGTGACGTCCCGCGCACACGCTGGAATGCCGTGAGGGCCTCGACGGGATGCTGTTCGAGCGCCTCGAGCACGCCGAGCACCAGTTGTGCGCTGCCGGTGTCGCCGTCACAGCCGAGCGCCTGCTCGATTGCCTGGCGCGCATCCGCGAGATCGCCATTCCGCACCAACACCGCCGCGCGCGCCACGAGCGGTGCGCTGGCGCCTGGCGTGGCGCGGGCCGCGTCGGCATATGCCGCGGCGGCCAGTGCCCACTCGTCGCGCATCAACCGCGTCTCTGCCACCGCCGTCCACACCTGCGAGGCCGGTTCACCGCGATTGAGTGCCGTCTCGAACTCGGCGAGGGCCTGATCGAAGTAGCCGGTGTTGCGGTAGGCCACGCCGAGGGTGAGGTGAGCGCGGCCATCGCTGTCGCCGGCGGCGCGCGGCACTGGCTTCAGCGGCCGCGCGTCGAGCGTCAGGTTCATGTCGACGCGCGCGAGGTTGGGATCGAGCTGCAACGCACGCTGCGCTGCGGCCTGCGCCTCCTCCAGCTGCCCCATGTCACCGAGCACGAACGCCAGCAGGTGCTGCGGCCAGGCGGCCGACTCGTCGATCTCGAGTGCACGCTCGAGCGCGCGCTTGGCGGCCTCGGTCTTGCCGCGGCGATAGAGAATTTCGCCGGAGAGTGCGTGCAGCGAGACGTCGTTCGGCGCGAGCGCAAGCGCGCGGTCGAGCCACGCCGATGCACGGTCGGGGTAGCCCAGCGCCTGTTCGACGAGGGCGATCTCGCGCAGCGCGGTCAGGTCATCCGGTGACCGGTCGAGCAGCTCCCCAAGGACGGTGGCGGCATCGGCCGGTCGACCGAGGCGCGCGTGCCACTTGCCAAGCGCCAACGCCGTGCCGACATCGTGCGGCTGCTGCCGAAGCGTGTCCGTGAGCAGCTTGACGCGTTCGGCATCGACGGTGGTGCGCGCGGCCAGCTGCTGCAGGTTCTGCGCCGCCAGCGTCATGCGCGCATCGACATCGAGTGCGCGCTCGAAGCAGGCCGCGGCTTCATGCGCCAGGCTGCGACGGGCGAGCATGACACCGCAGTTGTTCTGCGCGCCGGCGTTGCCCGCAGGCACCCGGCGCGCGATCGCGCGCAGCCGATCCGTCTCACGGATCGACAACACTGGCACCGACTGCGGGGTCACCGACATAGGAATCTCTGGACTGCGAAAATCAGGCGCGGTTGACCGCGTGCAGGATCTTCTGCAGCGATCCGATGTCGGGCAGGAGCAGGAAGTAGCCGCGCAGCGACTCGCCATCGTCGCGCATCTGGAA
This sequence comes from uncultured Gemmatimonadaceae bacterium, assembly GCA_963740355.1. Classification (GTDB taxonomy): domain Bacteria; phylum Gemmatimonadota; class Gemmatimonadetes; order Gemmatimonadales; family Gemmatimonadaceae; genus JACMLX01. Next base: position 2,158,813 of record CAVUDW010000002.1, on the reverse strand, counting down.
TTCGCTCTCGACGCAGAACACGACGTCACGACCATCGCCGAACTGCAGGAAAGCGGAGCTGAGCACGGCGCTGGCCATGTCGACGGCCAGCGTCGGCGGTGACGGCAGCAGCATCAGGTGCATGAAATCTGCGAGCGCATTGAGGTAGGCGCCGCTGAGAATGTTGCCGCACTCCTTCAGCGCACTCTGCTCGAGGAGCGCGATCGTCGGCGATGAACCACGCGGCCGCTGCAACATCATTTCCGCGAGGCGACAGGCCGTGTACTCGGGAAAGACGAGCAAGGCGCGACCGGTGAGGTCGCCCAGCATCTGCAGCAGCACCACGGCGACGGCATCCTCAGGATTCGCCACCACGTGCCCGGGCACCTCATCCAGTCGCGCGATGGTGACCGTGGGCACCTTGATCATGATCGATTGCCCGGTCATGGTCGAGAGCGCAGTGGCAGCGTGACCGGCGCCGATGTTGGCCACTTCACGCAACGCGTCGAGCTGCTCGGCGTTCAGACTACGCACATCGCGGATAGCCAGCATCAGGGCAGCGTGTTGATGTCCAGAATGAGCGACGGTGTTCCGTCGGGAAGGATCGTGCCCCCGCTGAACATCGAGGCCGAGCCGCGGACGCGTTGCAGCGGCTTGACGACGATCTCCTGCTGGGACACACAGGTGTCCACGAGCAAGGCCACACGACCTGTGGCACCATCAAGGACGACCAGATGACCCGAAACGTCATCCCGCGGGGGCAGGCCAAGATGTGAGCGCAAGCTCACCAAGCGCAGTCGCGTTCCAGCGATCTCCACATCCTCTGGAAGCGGCGCGCGCGGGTCATGCCGATCTGTCGCGTGGAGCGTGTCGCCGAGGTGCGTCGCCTGCACCATCGTGAGCGGGATGGCGTACGTCTCGTCGGCAACACGCACCAGCAGTGCCCGCAGCATCGCGACGCTCAGCGGAAGTCGGATGGTGATCGCGGTGCCCTCACCCGCCGCAGTCGCGAGTTCCAGGCGGCCACCGAGCGCCTGCACGCGACTGAGCACCGCGTCCACACCCACACCGCGGCCCGAGAGCGCGGTGACGGTGGCTGCGGTGCTGAGGCCAGGACGCGCCAGCAGTTGCAGCAGGCCCCCGTCATCCTGCGCCAGTGCCGCTGCGCCGGCGACGCCCTGCGCCGCAGCCGACGCCGCGACACGATCGCGATCCACACCGCGGCCATCGTCCGCCACGGTCACCGCGACCATCGATCCATCGCGCACGGCACGCACGACCAGTCGGCCGCGCGCGCTCTTGCCCGCCAGCCGGCGGTCATCTGGGGATTCGAGTCCATGATCGACTGCATTACGCAGCAGATGGAGGATCGGATCGCTCAGTTCATCGAGCAGTGATCGATCAACTTCCAGCTCGCGACCCTCGAGCACGAGGTCGATCTCCTTGCCGAGTGCATGCGCAGTGTCGCGAACATGCCGCGGGAATCGATCGAAGACCTGCGCCAACGGCACCATGCGACTGGTGAGGATGGCATCGCGCAGCTGCATGATCAGGCGCGAGGTGTCGTCCAGCGCGCGCTGTCCGGCGTCGTCGGCGGTCGGTGCCACGGTTCGGAGCAGTCGATCACGCGCGAGCACGAGTTCTCCAACCAGGTCCAGCAGGTCGTCGAGGCGCTGTGCCGGAATGCGTACCGTGCGCGCGGCAGTCGCCTCACCGACGTCCGCCGCCGCTGCAACCTCGCGCGCCACGTGGCACTCGGCGATGTCCCCCGCGCTGCGGGTCGCGTTTTCGAGTGCTGCCGCATCGAGGGGCGCCGGCGATCCCGCGGTCGCATCGCCAAGCCAGACGGTGAACGCCCGATCCCAATCGTCGGCTGCGCGTGTGTCGGCATCCGGTACCACCGCGACGACCGAGGCCAGCGCCGAGAGCTTGCGCAGCACGATGGTGGCGCGCGCCTGCGGAATGGCGGCATCGGCGTCGATCACGACGTCGACCCTCCAGCGTGCGCCAACGGCGGTTGTCGCACGCTGCACGACGCGTGAGGCACGGAGCCGATCCGGCGCACCCGTGGCCGGCACTCGGGGCACGAGCGCCTCCAGTTCAGCCGCGAGTTCTCGCATCGACGGTGACTGCATCGAGCCCTGCTCAGCATCGTCGAGCGCTCGTCGCGTGCCGTCGATCAGCGCTAGCAATGCGCGGAGTTGCCCCGCATCGAGCTGGCCACTGTCACGGGCTGCAGCGAGAAGTGACTCGCCGGCATGCAGCGCGGCAGCGGTGTCGTTGAGCGCGACGGTGGCGCTCATGCCCTTGAGCGAATGCGCCGCACGAAACACGGCATCGAGCGCACCACGCGCATCGGGTGATCGCTCGAGCACCAGCAGCTCGGCGTCCATCCGATTCAACAGCTCACGCCCTTCCGCGAGGAAGAGCGTGAGCATTCGATGCGGCTCCATCGGGAGCGGTCCTCAGGCGGTGATGTCGCCGCAGGCGACTCAGCCCAGCACGCGCTGCACTGCCTCGATGACGCGGTTCGGCTGGAACGGCTTGACGACGAAATCGGAGGCACCGGCCTGCAGCGCTTCGTTGACGAGCGCCTGCTGGCCCATCGCGCTGCACATCACGACCTTCGCGTTCGGGTCCCAGCTCGTGATCTCCTTGACGGCGTCGATGCCACCCATGTCGGGCATGACGATGTCCATGGTCACGAGGTCAGGCTTGAGCGCCTTGTACTGTGCGACGGCCTGTGCACCGGTTTCGGCCTGGCCACAGACGGAGAAGCCTGCCTGCTGCAGGATGTCGCCGACGAGCGTACGCATGAAGAGAGCGTCGTCACACACCAGAACGCGATGACTCATGTGGTGATCCTTGGGGACTCCACGCGTCGTCGCGTGGACTTACTGGAGCAGGATGTCGTCGGCCAGCGCATCCACATCGAGCAGCGGCAGCGCGGTTCCCGCCACACGCACCTCGGCTTGCAGGTAGGCATGACTGGTCGGGCGTGCGCCGGGGGGCGCATCGGCGGCGCGCAGCACCGGCAGCGAGTCCACCGCCAGGGCGCACCGTCGGCCTCCGAGGTCGAGCGTCACCACCCATCCAGCCGGGTTGGCGGGCTCCGCCTGCAGGAGGCGACCGAGATCGACGAGCGGGACGAGGGTGCCCCGCACATTGACTACCCCGCAGACGAACTCAGGCGCAGCGGGCAACCGAATCGCCGCCGTCAGCGGCAGCACTTCGCGCGCGGATGTCGCCGCCATCGCCACCGTGTGCCCACCGGCGGTGAGCAGCATGACGCGCGGGCCGCGCGTTGGCTCGGCCCGGGCCGCGTCACTCGTCGGCGAGCTCGTCGGCGTGCTGGTTTGCGTGCTGGTTGGCGGTGGCGAGCTGATCATCCGCTTCGTCGGTCCAGAAACCGTAGAATTCGAGGAGGTTGGCGTCGGCGGGGGGCTGGTGCGCCCCGGCCACGGCGCGCACGGCCGCATCGAAATCGGCGGGAAGGGGCGACCGCAGGGCCAGCCATTCCCCGGTGATCGGGTGCAGGAACCGCAGCGCCGCAGCGTGCAAAGCATGACGCCCCGCTGGAAGCCCGGTCACACGCCGTCCACCGCCACCGCCGTAGGTATCGTCTCCCATCACGGGATGGCCGATCGAGGACAGGTGCACACGGATCTGGTGGGTGCGGCCCGTGTGCAGCTTGCAGCGCAGCAGGTCGCCGCCGTCGAAGCGCGCGAGGCGGTCGATGTCGGTGCGGGCCGGCTTGCCGGTCGTGACCAGCGCCATGCGATGCCGATTGTTCGGATCGCGTCCGATGTTGCCCTCGACGGTCTGCCGATCCTCACGGAGGTGGCCCCACGCGAGCGCCGCATAGCGGCGACTGATCCGGCGTGCCGCCAGCGCGGCGGAGAGCAGTCGGTGGGCCCGATCGGTCTTCGCCACGATCAGCAGGCCCGAGGTTTCCTTGTCGAGTCGGTGCACGATTCCGGCGCGTTCGTCGCCGGCTTCGGAGGAGAGCTCACCGCCTCGCCCGACGAGCGCGTGGACAAGGGTGCCGGTCCAGTTGCCGGGCGCGGGATGGACGACCATTCCGGCGGCCTTGTCGACGACGAGCAGGTGTTCGTCCTCGAAGACGACGGCAACCGGGAGGGATTCGCCGACGATGTCGATCCCGCGTGGTGCCGGGATGGTGACGTTGATTTGTTGGGAAGGTGTCGGGCGATACCCCGCCTTCTGCAGCTTGCCGTCAACCTGCACCATCCCGGTCGCGATCAGCGTCGCCGCCTGCGTCCGGGAGAGATCGGTGGCCGCGGCCACGATCAGGTCAAGGCGCTGCCCATCGCCAACGGCATCGAGCGTCAGCGATCGTGCTACTTCTCGGGAACTTGTCATGGAGGCGCTCAGCGCGCCGATGTGGTGTCGCTTGCAGTCGTGCTCGCAGCATGCGCGGCGGCCCGATCCTCACGCCAGAGAACCCAGGCCAGGAGTAGTGCACCGCAGCTGACGCCAATATCGGCCACGTTGAAGGTCGGCCACCGCATCTCGCCGATGCCGACATCGATGAAGTCCACCACACCCTGCCCCGACCGCAGGCGGTCGATCAGGTTGCCACAGGCGCCGCCGAGGATCATGCCGAGGGAGGTCAGCTTGATGCGATCCCCTTCGGCCGTACCCTGATACATGCGCGTGAGGATGAACACCGCCCCGATGGTGAGCGCCGTGAAGATCCAGCGCGACCACTCGCCCAGGTGCAGCCCAAAGGCCGCACCCGGGTTGTACAGGAGCGTGAACGTCAGCCACTCGCCGAACACTTCATGACGCGTATGGGCAGGCGCCAGTGCGGCGACCGCCCACATCTTCGTGAAAAAATCCGCGACGAGAAACCCAGCGGCGACCGGCCAGAAAAGCCGGCCGTTTTGGTTACTTCTTTCCATCTTCCTCTTTTTGCTTGCAATTGATGCAGTACCGCGCGTGCGGCAGGGCGTCGAGCCGCTCGAACGCGATCAGGTTGCCGCACTCATGACAGAGCCCGAACTTCTCCGGGGCCCGATAGAGGCGGCGCAGGGCCTGGTCGAGATGCCACAGGAACCGACCTTCCTGGCTCGCAAACAGAAACGCCTTCTCACGCTCCATGGCATCGGTGCCCTGATCAGCCATGTGGAACGAGTATGCGCTGAGGTCGCCATCTCCCTCGGCGCCAAACCGATTGCCATGATGCCCGAGCTCTTTCAGTACACGCTTGCGCTCCTCCATGAGGCGCTTTTCGAAGTGCGTGATGTCCTTCTTGCTGAAGCCCTTCACGGTGGGCTTCGGTGCGCTGGCTGAAGAGCTCATCTCGTATCGTCCCGTTCCAGGGTGAACCACGCAGCGGTACCGTCCAGGTCCACGGCGGTGCTTACGGGTGGCGCCGCCTCGCTGCTTGACACGTCGAACGCCGACGCGAGAACCTCGCCCGCAATCCAGGCAGAGTGCTCACGCGCCGCCTCTTGCACCTGCTGTACACCGCCGACGACCACACGAATCCGATCGCTGACGGCCAGTCCGGCATCCTTCCGGGCCCGCTGCACCCGGCTGACCAGCTCCCGTGCGATTCCCTCGCGGCGGAGGGAGTCGGTGATCGCGGGATCGACCGCGGCAACATACACACCATCGCCAGCCACGACGAGATCGCCAGCGGCTGACCGGGTGAGGATCACATCGGCTGGCTCGAGGGCGTGCTCCACCCCATCGACAGAAATCGTGACCGTCTCGCCACGTTCGAACGCGAGAAGTTGGGCCGACGACAGCGCCTCGATGACGGCCGCCGCCGCAGGCGTCGACTTCCCGAAGCGCTTGCCAAGCACCCGGAAATTGCCCTTGGCGCTCACCTTCACGAGATCGTCTGCCGATCCCGCCAGCACCACGTCCTTGATGTTCAGTTCAGCACGGATGAGCCCGGCAAGGGCCGTGACACCGCTGGCTTCGTCCCTGGGGACGACGCAAACGAGGCGCGACAGCGGCTGGCGCACCTTGATGCCCGCCTCTTCCCGTGCGGCGCGCCCGAGCCGCGACAGCGTCCGCACCGCGGCCATCTCGCGCTCCAGCCCCTCATCGCGCGAGGCCCCGGTGGTTCGCACGTAGGCCGCCGTGTGCACCGAGCTGCCCACGAGTTGCCGATGCATCCAGTCCGTCAGGTAGGGTGCCAACGGTGCCAGCAGGCGACAGACGATCGTGAGCACTTCATGCAAGGTGGCGAAGGCGGCACGACTGTCATCGTTGTCGGTCTCCCAGAAGCGCGGGCGACTGAGGCGCACATACCAATTCGAGACATCTTCGTCGACGAATTCCATGATCGCACGCGCCGCGAGTGTCGGTTCGTACGACTCGAGCAAGCGATCCGCTTCCGCCTCGACCGCCGTCAGCCGTGACAACACCCACCGGTCGAGCGCCGGTCGATCCGCGACGGCTGGATCCCGGTCACTCGGCGACCAGCCGAAGTTTGCGTACTGCGCAAAGATGCCGCTGTAGGTGTTGCGCAGCGTGACGAGGAATCGCCCTGCCGTCTGGCGCAGCACGTCCTCGTCGAAGCGACGCGGAATCCACACCTGACTGGTGCTGATCAGGAAGAGTCGCACGGCATCGACACCATGCGTGGCAATCACGCGCCACGGATCGACGGCGTTGCCCTTGCTCTTCGACATCTTCAAGCCGTTCGCATCGAGCACGAGATCGTTCACGAGCACATGACGGAACGGTGCCGCAGACCCCGCCGCGTTGTTCGGCAATGCATCGCCGAGTGCGGTGGCCACGGCGAGCAACGAGTAGAACCACCCGCGGGTCTGATCGACCCCTTCGCAGATGTAGTCGGCCGGGAAATGCTCGGCGACGACATCCGTGTTCTCGAATGGATAGTGCCACTGCGCGAACGGCATGCTGCCGGAATCGAACCAGGTGTCGATCACTTCCGACACGCGACGCATCGTTCCCGTCCCGCTTTTCGCAGGCCAGGTGTACTGATCGATGAACGGCTTGTGCGGATCGAAATCGGCTGGCAGCGGCGCGCCACAACGCTCGGCGAGCTGCGCGAAGCTGCCGATGACTTCCATCTCGGTGGGATCTTCGTCGTTGATCCAGACCGGGAGCGGCGTGCCCCAGTACCGGTCACGCGAGATCGCCCAGTCGACGTTGTTCTCCAGCCATTGGCCGAAGCGACCAGCGCCAACTTCAGGTGGCTGCCATGCCACCTGGTTGTTGCGCGCGATCATGTCGTCCTTGATCGCGGTGGTCTTCACGAACCAGGAGCCGCGTGCGTAATAGAGCAGCGGTGTGCCGCAACGCCAGCAGTGCGGATACGAGTGCACGAAGCGCCCGTCCTTCCAGAGCACGTCGCGGCGCTTGAGCTCATCGATGATCAGCGGATCGGCATCCTTGATGAAGCGCCCGCCGATGACCGGCATGCCCTCCGGGAAGCGTCCGCGCGCATCAACCGGCTGGATGAAGGCGAGGTTGTGCCGCTGGCCGGCACCATAGTCATCAGCGCCGAACGCCGGCGCCATGTGCACGACGCCCGTACCATCATCCGCGGAGACGAACGTTTCACCGACGATGATTTCCGACTGCGTGCCTTCCGGATATGCAACCCAATCGAGCGGGCGCGCGTACCGCATGCCGACGAGGTCGGCGCCTTGCAGCGTCCGGACGTTCGTCCACCGATCGGCCCAGTCGCCACCAAGCACCGCGGCCACGCGCGATTCCGCGAGGATGATGGTGAATTCGGCGCCGGTCTTCTTCTGCAGCTCGACGTAGACGAGCTCGGGATGCACCGCGAGCGCGGCGTTCGACACCAGCGTCCACGGCGTGGTGGTCCAGACGAGGATGCGGCGGCGCATGGTGGTCGATGCATCCACGAGGTCGAGCGCGATGTACGTGCTCGGATCCTCGACGTCCTTGTAACCCTGCGCGACTTCGTGGCTCGAGAGCGCCGTTTCGCAGCGTGGGCAATAGGGCAGGATCTTGTGCCCCTGCACCAGCAGGCCCTTGGCGTGCATGGTGGCCAATGCCCACCACACGCTCTCCACATAGTCGTTGGTGTACGTGACGTACGGGCGCTCGTAATCGAGCCAGTACGCCATGCGCCGGCTGAGCTTCTCCCAGTCCCCGCGATAGGTGAACACACTCTCGCGGCAGCGACGGTTGAACTCCGCGACACCGATGGCTTCGATGTCTCGCTTGCCACTGATGCCGAGGGCCTTCTCGACTTCGATCTCGACCGGCAGGCCATGGGTGTCCCACCCGGCCTTGCGCGTGATGTGAAAGCCCTTCATCGCGCGGTGTCGCGGGATGAGGTCCTTCAGTGTGCGCGCAAAGACGTGATGGATGCCGGGCCGGCCGTTGGCCGTTGGCGGCCCTTCGTAGAACACGAAGGACGACTGACCAGGCTTGGGCCGGAACGACGGATCGAACAGGCCTTCGGCTTCCCACGTTTCGAGCAATGCGCTTTCGAGGGCGTCGGGCGTGTCCTCAGCCGTCAGCGCCTGATACTTCTTCGGTGTGCCGTCGGTCACAGCTTCTCCAGCACTCCGCGCACGAGAGCCGTCAACTTCGGCTGCGCGGCGTTCGCGGTCGCGACGATCTCGTCCAGCGTCGCTTCCTGCAGCGAATCCGGCAGACACATGTCAGTGATGATGGAAAGTCCAAGCACTCGCATTCCGCCGTGGCGGGCGACGATCACTTCTGGTACGGTCGACATGCCCACCACATCGGCGCCGAGTGCGCGCAGCATGCGGTACTCGGCACGTGTTTCGAGGTTGGGCCCGACGACCGCGATGTAGATCCCTTCCCGCAGCGTCATGCCCTGCTCTGCCGCGACCTGCCGCGTGAGCGCACGGAGTTCGGCGTCGTAGGCCACCGACATGTCGGGGAATCGCGGGCCGAGCGACGGATCGTTGGGGCCGACGAGCGGATTGTCACCGAGCAGGTTGATGTGATCGGCGATCAGCATCAGGTCTCCTCGTTCCCACAATGGGTGCATGCCACCGCAGGCGTTCGACACGATCAGCGTCGTCGCGCCGAGGGCCCGCAGCACGCGCACCGGGAAGGTGACCTCGTGCATGCTGTACCCTTCGTAGCGATGGAAACGCCCCTGCATGGCGATGATCGTGCGACCGCCAAGGGTGCCGCACAGCAGTCGACCAGCGTGGCTCTCGACGGTGGACAGCGGAAATCCCGGGATGTCCGCGTAGTCGATCGTGGCCTCGATCTCGATCTGGTCCGCGAGTTGTCCCAGACCGGTGCCAAGGATGATGGCTTCGGTGGGCACCTTCGCGAAGTGCGCCTGAATCGCCTGTGCCGCCGCCGTGATGCGCTCCACGCTGTGCGGCATGGGCATCGGCGACACCTTGCGGTACGCCCTGAGCTCGACGGTCGCGTTGAGCGAAGGCGTGGTGCCGGTCACGATTGCTTCTCCGGCATCACGCCACGGGGGATGATGCCATCGGTCAGCGCACGAACGGTGTCGGGATCGGTGATCGTTTCCTTGGCGGGCACGATCGCGCTCATAAGCGGCGTCGGGCGCGGCTTGATGCGCGCGTCGACGACGTCATCGGTCTCGTGGAGGTACATGTCGACGGACGCCGGCAGGATCGGGGCGGCGGTGCGCGATGCCTCGACGTCCTGCAAGTGACGTTCGGCCAGCGCCTTCATCTGCGAGAGGTACGAGGTGCGTGAGCGGTTGAGCTGATCGAGGTCGCTGGCGATCCGCTTCGCGGTGTTGCGCGAATCCTCGACCAGTGAGCGCGCTTCCGCCTTGGCCTCGCGCAGCATGCGCTCACATTCGTCGCGAGAGTCGCGGAGCATCTCCTCGGACCGCACCTTGGCATCGGTGAGGACCTTGTCGGCTTCTGCCCGGGAATCCTGCGTCAGCCGGTCGGCCTCGAGCTTGGCTTCGCCGAGCGCCTTGTCGGCCTCGCTGCGCGCCTCCTGCAGGACCAGCGACCCTTCCTTCTCGGCCTGTTCGCGGATGTCCGTGCGCAACTGCTGCGCGCTGACGAGGGCGTCGTTGATGGCGCGGTCACGCTCGCGGAAGGACCGGATCTGCTCGTGGAAGCCGCGAGCCTTCGTGTCGAGATCGTTGATGCGCCGCGCCAGCTCCTCGATTTCATCGGCCACGCGCGCCTTGAACTCATCGACACGCACGCGGTCATAGCCGCGCAGCGCCGACCCGAATTCCCAGCGCCGCACATCCAGCGGCGTCAATCGAAATTGTTCGTCAGACATCAGTTCCTCGCTCCGAACAGTACGGTGCCCAAGCGGACCAGTGTGGCCCCCTCCTCCACCGCAACCTCGTAGTCATTCGACATTCCCATCGACAGCTCGTGTGCGCCAGCATGTCCCGCCGCCCGCACCTGCGCCAGCGCCTCACGTGCCCCACGGAATGCAGTGCGCATGATGCGCTCGTCATCCGTGAACGGTGCAAGGCACATCACGCCGCACACGCGCAACGACGGCAGTGCGGCCACGTGCGTGGCCAGCCCCTCGACCTCGGACGGTGCAATGCCGCTCTTCTGTGCTTCACCGGCGACGTTCACCTGCACCAGCACATCGAGCACACGATCAGCCTGCGAGGCCGCCTGTTGCAGAGCATCGGCCAATCGCGGACTGTCGAGCGAGTGAACCATGGCGAAATGCGGTGCCGCCTTCGCCTTGTTGCGCTGCAGATGTCCGATCAGATGCCAGCGAACCGCAGCCTGGGTGGCCCGCATCTTGTCGAGCGCCTCCTGCACCTTGTTTTCACCGACGTCCGATATTCCGCAGGCGGCAGCCGCGTCGACCGCGTCGGCGCCATGTGTCTTTGTCACTGCAATCAGGCGTACTGTCTGACCGTGCCCACCACGCGCGCGCGCAGCCTCGATCCGATCCCGTACTTCCTGCACCCGCAGACCGAGGTCCGAAAACGCCATAAGCTGTGAATTTACCGGAGGTTACACGTGATATCAAGCAATCGGCGCGAGGCGGAATCGAGGGATGCGACGCCCTGCAGCACCACCGTCGTCGCCAGTTCGGGGCAGCGCGCCAATTCCTGAAATGCGCCGACCATTCCATCGAGAGACGAGCGCGTCCGGGCTCGCACGAGCGGTCCCATCCGCTGAGCGCTGGCAAAATTGCGCTCGGCGTCGATCCGCGGTGGGCAGACCTCGCGACGCGTTCCGACGTCCACCAGCCCCTCCCGGCGCCAACAGGTCACGCCGGACAACCGGCCGAGCTCGGCGCGAAAGTACGAGGGGAGCGCAATGCTGACCGCAATCGTGCCCCGGAGGTCCAGCTGCCTTTGCGCCAGCGCGCCAGCCCGGAGGACCGCCACCGGCGCGATCGCGGTATCTGCGACGAGGTGAACACCGCGGGACGCCGCCTCCCGGAAGTACCAGTTCGCCGGGAGCAGCGATGTGACGACGACCTGCACATCGCGCCGTACCGAGTCCACCGCCTGACGGTACCAGAGCGGATACGAATCGTTGTCACCGGCCGTGAAGAGCAGAGCGCCGAATGGCGTGTCGGTGAGAAACTCCGAAGCCATGGTGGCCGCGATCTGCTTGTCGGGCATCACGTCGCGACGCATCGCGCGCCAGTTCCCCGCGATCATCAGGAGCGGCGCAACGGCGGCGAGCAGCATTGGTCGGCGCGTGCGCCGCGCCAGCACCCACGCCCCTGCTCCGATCCAGAGGCCCCAGCACCAGAACGCGAGGGCGAAGAAGTACTCGCGATCACGTGCCTCACGCGGCGCCGAATCAGCGAGAATGCCGAATCCGAACGACGGACCGGACAGCAGGTTGAGCTGCACACACACACCGAGTGTGGCCAACAGCATCAGGCAGAGCATGGCCGTCGCGGTCACGCGATGCGACCGCCAGTGTGCCACGGCGCCGCGCACGCCAAGGCCCGCTGCCAGCACGGTGAACGGCGTACGAAACCATGACGGCGTGACGTCGTTCCAGAGGCCGAGCGCTACCTGCCAGTCGGCGTACTGGCCGATGTTGCCGACCTGCAGCCAGAACGGTGCACGACGTGGCCAGAGTCCAGCCACATCGTACTGCGCACGTGACATGACATTCAGCAACTTCACGAACGTGTCGGGATCGCCCTGATTGAGAAACGGTGCCTGTCGCGCGCGAATCAACATGATCGCCACCGCACTCCAGCCGAGCAGCGTCACGGCCGCGGCACGAAGGCACCAATGCGCGCGGGGACCGTGCAACTGGGAGTCGAGGGCAACATATGCGACGCAGGCGAATGCCAGATACCACGAGCCGTGACTCAGCAGCACCGTGGCCACTACCAGCACCGCGGCATCGACCAGGATGCGCCATTGCACCGCCCCATCACGCTCAGTCATCGCGAGCAGCAACGCTGCGGGCGTGGCGACCAGTGCACTGAGGTGCAGCGGAATGGAGAGCGCCGCGACGAAGCAGAGGAGGATTCGGGCGCGATCGTCATTGCGCGAGTGCGCGCGCCAGGCGGCAGCGATCTGGATCGCGACCGAAAGCAGCGACACCGCATACACCTCCGTCTCTGTCGCATTGGTCCACACCGTTCCCATCGCGCCGGCAGAGACCCCGGCAACGATGCCCAGCGCGCGATTGCCACTCACGCGCACGATCAGCCACGCGGCGATACCACACGCGAGCGCCGTCGCGAGCGCCGAGAGCAGCGTCCCTGCCTGCGCCGGCGAGAGGCCAGGCACGAGATGCCAGAGCGCCGCGCCGAGCGCCACGTAGAGTGGCGTGCCGGGCGGATGCGGGATGCCGAACGTTCCAATCGCCGTGGCGAATTCGCTGGCGTCCCAGAAGGTGATCGACGGTGCCGCAGTCGCGACATACACCACCAGCAGCAGCGCACACACCAGCAGCCCCGCGTGCCGTGCTTGACGTGAGTGGTCCATCAAGGGGCGCTGTCGTCTGGCGGCAGTGGCACACCGAGTATGCGATGGACGTCGCGCCCGATCGTCTCGGCGATGTCGTCGAGCGGCAAGTCGTTGCTATCGCCGCCGAACGGTTCCTCGACTTCCTCGGCGAGGAGCTCGAGACCCATGGTGGCGAAGAAGGTGAGCATCGAGGCCACCACGGCGCCGTAGCCGAAGTCTTTCGCCAGTCCGAATGGCATCACCACCGCGTAGAGCAGCACGAACTGCTTCACATACGAGGAATAACTGTACGGAATCGGCGTCTTGCGGATTCGTTCACAGGCGCCGAGCACATCGTCGAACTGTTGCAGCAGTGGTGCCAGCGCGATGCGCGCATCGGCGGCTAGCCGACCTGCGAGAATGTCCGCATGAACAGCGCGGTGCAGCGACGAGATCAGTGCGATGGGTGCATCTGCCCCGGGCACGCTGCCCAGCGCCCGAAGGTGACGCGAAAGCGAGACCGGGAAGGTCGACAGAATCCTCGCGTAACGCGCGCGGTCCTCAGCGCGTGCGGCCGAGGCGCCGAACATGGCGTCCAGATGGTGCGCCAGACCACGCGAGACGTTCACCAACTGGCCCCACAACTTGCGTCCTTCCCACCAGCGATCGTAGGCGGTGTTGGTGCGGAAGACGAGCAGCAGGCCGAGGATGATCCCGAGGATCGAGAGGAACGACGGACCGAGTGGCAGCAGTGAGCCGATCACTTCCGTCTCGAGCCAGACGACACCTGCGGCGTAGGCACCAGCCGCCAACATGTCGAGCGCCAGCGTGCGGAAGACGCGGCTGCGCGGCACATCGAGCAACAGGCGAATCCAGTTCTTCGGGTCGTACGAGATCACCGCGGTCTCCACGGGAGGGTTTCAGCAGGCTGCGTTTGTGGCATCGTCGTGACGGCGCCGACTTTCGCCGGACACGTTCCGGCTACAGGATAATGCGATGGACCGTCGAAACTTCCTCAGTGACCTGACCCGGTACGCCGCGATTGGCGCCGCGACACCTTCGCTCGAGCGCCTGTCGCGCCGGTACCGATTCGCGGAGAACCCATTCGCGCTCGGTGTCGCTTCCGGCGATCCCCACCCCTCCGGTGGCGTGATCTGGACCCGCCTTGCACCACGCCCGCTGGACCCGGACTGGGGCATGGATGGGGTGCGCACACGGGTCGCGTGGGAGGTGGCCGACGACGAGGGATTCACGAAGGTCGTGCAGAAGGGGATGTACACGGCGGCGCCTGAACTCGGCTTCTCGGTGCACGCCGACGTGGACGGCCTGGCAGCGGATCGCTGGTACTTCTACCGCTTCCGCGTCGGCGACTTCGTCAGCCCGGTCGGTCGCCTGCGAACGACGCCGGCGGCTGGCGCGCTGACGCCACTCCGGTTCGCGTTTGCATCGTGTCAGCACTATGAGACAGGGTTCTTCACGGCCTACGAACACATGGCGGCGGAGGAACTGGATCTGGTGGCGCACCTTGGCGACTACATCTACGAATACGCCGGCATCAACGGGCGGCCGCGCAAACACGAAGGCTTCGAGTGTCGATCGCTCGAGGAATACCGTCGTCGCTATGCGCAGTACAAGCTGGACCCGCTGCTCCAGGCCGCGCACGCACGGGCGCCGTGGGTGCTTACGTGGGACGACCACGAAGTGGACAACAACTACGCCGGTGACATCGGCGAAAACGTGTACGAGTCGGCGGAGCAGATGCGCGCTCGTCGCGCTGCCGCCTACCAGGCGTGGTGGGAGCATCAGCCCGTTCGCGTACCGCGGGCCGCGTCGTGGGCCGACTTGTCGATTCGCCGTTCGATCAACTGGGGCGCCCTTGCCCGATTCTGGGTGATGGACACACGCCAGTTCCGCAGCGACCAGCCGTGTGAGGATGGTACGAAGCCAATTCCCTGCGGAGACTGGGGCTCACCGACGGCCACGATGCTGGGCAGTGCACAGGAGCGCTGGCTGGTGGATGGCCTCGCGGCGTCACGGGCGAAGTGGCAGGTGCTGGCTCAGCAGATCATGTTCGCGCCGGAGACGACGGCACCGAAGAAAGGCGATCCGGTCTACATGGACGTGTGGAGTGGCTACCCGAAGGCACGCGACCGCCTGCTGACGGCGATTGCGGAGCGCGCGGCCGGCCGCACGGTCGTCATCACGGGCGACATTCACAGCAACTATGTGCAGGATGTCCGCCGGGGATTCGATCGGCCCGACCGTCCCGTGATCGCCACCGAGTTCGTGGGCACGTCGATTTCGTCAGAAGGTGACGGGAGCGAACGTTCACCGTACTTCAGCGAAGCGGCCGCAGCGAAGAAGCCTGAGGTCCGGTGGCACAACAACCGCCGTGGCTACGTGTCGTGCACCGTGACGCCGGACGCGTGGCGCGCTGACTACCAGATCGTGGACTACGTGTCGCGACCTGGGGCGCCGAAGGTCACGGCGTCGTCATGGCGATGCGAACAGGGTCGCGCCGGCGTCACGAAGCTCTAGCGCAGGCGAGGCAGCTCGGGGAGCGCGGGGCGGACTGTCGACACCTGGGCAGCAGGTGGTCGATCAGGTAGCAGTGCGGCGATACCTGAGTGATCTTTGGGGGCCTCCCCTTCCCGGACTTGCCGATGACCGCGACCGCTCCGCTGCCGACTGCTGCCACCACGCCAGCGCACGATGACGCACTGGACGCACTGTGGATGCCCTTCACCGCCAACAAGGCGTTCAAGGCCAAGCCTCGGTTGCTGGTGAGTGCAAAAGACATGCACTACACCGCCGATGACGGCCGCCAGATCCTTGACGGCGCGGCGGGGCTCTGGTGCGTGAACGCAGGTCACTGCCGGGCGCCGATCGTCGAGGCGGTGCAGAAGTCGGTGGCGACGATCGACTTCGCGCCGGCCTTCCAGATGGGGCATCCCGCGACCTTCACGCTGGCGAACGAACTCGCGCAGTTGCTGCCGAGCGGGATGGATCGCGTCTTCTTCTCGAATTCCGGCTCGGAAGCGGTCGATACCGCGCTGAAAATCGCCCTCGCCTACTGGCGTGCACGCGGGCAGACGGAGCGCACACGGTTCGTGGGGCGCATGCGTGGCTATCACGGCGTTGGATTCGGTGGCATTTCCGTCGGCGGCATCGCACCGAACAAGGACGCATTCGCGGGGCAGCTACTGCCACACGTGAGCCACATGCCGGCGACGCACGACCTCGCACGGAATGCGTTCTCGCAGGGGCAGCCCGCGTTTGGCGCGGAGCTGGCGGATGCGTTGCTGCCGATCATCGCGGAGTTTGGCGCGGCGTCGATCGCCGCGGTGATCATCGAGCCGATGGCAGGATCAACCGGCGTGCTGGTGCCACCGGTCGGCTACCTCGAGCGCTTGCGCGCGATCTGTGACCAGCATGGCATCCTGTTGATCTTCGATGAAGTGATCACCGGCTTTGGCCGCCTCGGTGCGCCATTCGCGGCGCAGCATTTCGGTGTGGCACCGGACATCCTCACGATGGCGAAGGGGCTCACGAACGCCACCATTCCGATGGGTGCCACGGCCGTCAGGCGCGAGATCTACGAGACGGTGGTCTCGGCGACGGAGCGTGGGATCGAGTTGTTCCACGGCTACACGTATTCTGGGCATCCGATCGCCACGGCCGCAGCACTGGCAACCTTGAAGCTCTATCGGGATGAGGGAATCTTCGAGCGCGCGGCTGCGCTGGCGCCCATCTGGCAAGACGCGGTGCACTCCCTCAGGGGAGAACCGCACGTGATCGACATCCGCAACATCGGCATCGTCGGCGCGATCGAGATGACGACGCGCGACGGGATGGTGGGCGCGCGTGCGATGGACGCCATGAACGCCTGCTTCTGGAACGAGGACCTGCTGGTGCGCATCACCGGCGAGATCATTGCGCTGTCACCGCCACTGATCGTGAGCGAGTCGCAGGTGAGTGAAATCGTCGAGAAGGTGCGTCGAGTACTTCGCCGCCTCAGCTGAGGCGGTCGCGCAGCGTCCGACGATGACTCTCAGCGGTCCGTGCGATCGCCGCTGATCATTTCGCCGACATCCACATCCTGCCCGCCACGAGGCAGAGGAACACGGCAAAGGCACGTTGCAAGTCGCGCGAGGGCAGTTGCAGCGCGATTTTTGCGCCGAGCAGCGCGCCGATCGCGAGCCCCGGTGCAATGAGCAGTGCGGCTCGCGTATCCATCGCACCGGCCTTGTAATACTGCCACGCGCCAAGCGCACTGACCGGCAGCAGGAGCGCGGCGAGCGAGGTGCCGGTGGCAGTCTTCTGCGCCATCTGTGCGAGGAAGACGAGCAATGGCACGATCACGATGCCACCGCCGATGCCGAACAAGCCGGAGAGCAGGCCGGCGCCAAGCCCGATGAGAAGGAACTGCATGAGGAGAAACGCTCGAGGGTGACGGGTGAAGTGACTGCAAATCTGGTGGAACATCACGCCGGGGCACACCAGCGGCGATGAATGGAGCGTGACATCGCATTAGCTTTGATGGCGCGTAAACCGTCTTGCGTCAGCGGTCGTTTCGTCAGGAGAAGTCTGTGCGTCCACGCGTCTCGGTGTACATCGCCACCAGTCTCGACAATTTCATTGCGGCTGACGATGGGGGCCTCGATTGGCTCGCTGACGTGCAGGACGCCGGTGGCGGCGACTATGGCTACAGCGGCTTCATGGCCACGGTTGATACCGTGGTGCTTGGCCGCGGGACGTACGACGCCGTGCGAACATTCGACACCTGGCCGTTCGATGGCAAACGAGTGATCGTGCTGACGAACCGTCCGCTCACACCGGCGTTCGGCGAAACCGCGTACGCAGGCGCGCTGGCACCGCTGATGGATCGCCTCGGCAGTGAAGGCGTGCAGCGAGTGTACCTCGACGGCGGCGCCACCATCCGCCAGGGACTCGACGAGGCGCTTGTCGACGACATGACCCTTTCGATCGTACCGGTGTTGCTCGGCTCAGGGCGACCGCTGTTCACCCGCGGCCTGCCGGGCAGTCAATGGCTGCTGACCGGCGCCGAGAGTCATCCCACCGGGCTGGTGCAGGTGCGCTACCAGCGGCGGTGATGCGGTAGTGCAGTGATGTGCGCCATCGCGTGACCGCGGGGTGCGCAGAGACGCGCGGCGCATGACCAGTCGTTGGCCATGCGCCGCGCGTCTGCAGTCTGCGTGCTGATTACTGCGGGCGCTTGCCCCACGTCGCGCCGGGCGGCTCCTTCATCAGGCGCACCGGGTTGGCGGCGAGCAGACGCAACGCTTCCTGCACCGCACGTTCGAGCTGCGGGTCACGACCGGCAATGACATCGCGCGGGAAGTTTTCGACATCGATGTCTGGACCGACGCCTTCGTTCTCGACAGCCCACTTGCCATCGCGATCGAAGAAGCCAAGTCGCGGCGCGACCATGCCGCCGCCGTCCACGAACGGCGCCTGATCCGACGTCGCCACCAGCCCTCCCCAGGTGCGTGCCCCCACCAACGGTCCGATCTTGCGCCGGCGGAACATGTACGGCATCAGGTCACCGCCCGATCCGGCCATCTCGTTGATGATCATGACCTTTGGTCCCCAGATGCCAGCCGATGGGCTGGCGAACGGCGTACGGTCACCGGCCGGGTTGTTGAAGTAGCCATCGAAGTCACGGCTGAGCAGCTCGATGATGTAGTCGGCTGCGGACCCGCCGCCGTTGTAGCGCTCATCGACCACGGCGCCCTGCTTGTTCTGCTGGGCGAAGTAGTAGCGATTGAACTGCGTGTAGCCGCCCTGCCCTGTGTTCGGCAGGTGCACATAGGCCAGCTTGCCGCCCGAGAGCGAGTCCACGATGCGCCGATTCCCCTCGACCCACGCCCGTGTACGGAGGCCTTGATCGTTCGCGACCGGCACGATCGTGTAGCGACGAGCCCCCTCCATCGTGGGGCGCGAATTCACGGTGATGTTGATCTGTCGATTGGCGGTGCCATCGAGGAAGCGGAACACGTTGTCGGTGCCGCGCACTTCGACGCCATTGATGGCGAGGAGGTATTCACCCGGCTTGATGTCGATGCCGGGTGCTGCCAGCGGCGCACGCAGATCGGGGTTCCAGCTCTCGGCGTCGTAGATGCGCGTGAACTGGTAGCGTCCATCACGCACGATCATGTCGGCGCCCAGCATGCCACCGGTGGCCGCAGGGACATCGGGGAAGTCGCCACCGTTGACGTAGGAGTGACCGATCGCCAGTTCACTGCCCATCCAGTCGAGCAGGTAATTCAGGTCGGCACGGCTGGCGACGAACGGCACGAACTGACGGTACTGCGACACGACCTTCGTCCAATCGGTGCCATGGAGGTTCGGCACGTAGAAATAGTCGCGCACCTTGCGGCGGGCTTCCTCGAACATCTGTGCGTATTCGAGCTTCGGATCCCACCACATGCGCAGCGTGGCCGCCAGTCGACCAGTGTTCGGCGCCGGTGCGGTTGGGCCAGCAGCATCGACAAGGAACAGAGCGCCCTGCGGACCACCGGTGCGATAGAGCAGCTTCCGTCCATCGGCGCTGAGCGTGTAGGCTGCGACACCCGACGCAAACGGTACCGCCTTGCGATCCTTCAGCGTGTAGCGGTACAGCGGACCACCGGGCGCGGCCTGTTCCGCCGGACCGGTGGCGTCGACGTTCTCCCAGAAGAACACCGTACCACTCGCGCCACTCTTGAGCAGTGCGTAATCGCGGCCGGCGACGCCTGGCACGGCGATGATGCGACGTGCAATGCCGTCGAAATCGATGCTGACGGTCGGCGTCCGCGGCGTGGTGACCGCCGGTGTCGGTGTCGCAGGGGTGGCGCCGTTGTTGGGCACGAAGACCGCCGGCACTGGAGTCGGCGGTGTCGACGGCTCGTCGTCGCTTTCCGGCGTGAAGGGCGTCTGTTCGCCGTTCTTCAACACCGCGACGTACAGCGCGTTGGTGCGCGGACGCTCGTACGACGTCATGTCGAGCCACTGCGAACGGAGCGCGAAGTCGGTGCTGGCAAGGAACCAGAGGTACTTGCCACTGGCATCCCACGCTGGTGACGTCGCGTCGGCCAGGCCGTCGGTGAGCTGCTTGCTCTCACCCGTCTCCGTGTTGAGCACCTGGATGACGTGGTAGTAGCTCGGCAGGCGCTTCGCAAACGCGATCCACTTCGAATCGGGGCTCCAGACGGGATCCATCGTGCGTGCCGGCACCATGAATGGATCGCCATCGTACTTCTTCACCGTGCCGGCCGTGACGTCCACGACCCACAGCTTGAGTCCAACGTCCGTGAAGAGGATCTTGCGCGAGTCTGGCGACCAGGCCGGTGTATACGGAAAGCTCATGCCAGGCAATGCGATCGCACGCGGCTCGCCGAGTCCGTCCTGTGACGCGATCATCAGCTTGTATTCGCCTGATGCGTCGCTGAACCAGCTCACCGAGCGGCCATCGGGTGACCAGGACGGCGCACGTTCCGCACTGCCACTGGAGTGCGTGAGGTTTCGTACATCGCCCTTCTCTGCGGGGATGGTGAAGATTTCACCGCGCGCCTCCACCAGCGCACGCTTGCCGGTGGGCGACAACGCGAGCGCCGAGATGCGCGTCGACACGTCCTTCCACTGCGGCATCATCCACGGGAAATCGCCGCGCACCGTGATCGGCACCGGTGCGGCGCGGCCCGTTCGCGGATCGAGCAGGTGCAGCTTGCCCGCCTGCTCGAAGACGACGACGCCGGCACCCGCATCCATCGTCTTGACATCGAAGTCGGTGAACTTCGTCATCTGCGTGACGGCCTTCGTGCGACCGTCATACTTCCAGACGTTCTGCACGCCGTCGCGATCGGAGATGAAGAACACATCATCGCCGATCCAGGCCGGATCGAGTTCCTTCGCGTTGATCGGGCGCGGAATCGTATCGAGCGCGAACGACTTCAGGTCGAGGACCCAGATCGGCTTGTTCTGGCCGCCGCGATAGTTGCGACGCTCGTCGTCCCACGAACTCGCCATGCGGTAGGCGATATGGGTGCCAGTGGCCTTGATGTGCCCCTGGAAGGCGCGAGGCATGGGCATCGGCTCTTCGGCGCCGCCGTCGGTCGAGATGGTCCAGAACCGCGGCGTGGGCGACGGCGCGCTCGACTGGCGGGTGCTGGCGAAGACCACGCGCTTACCGTCAGGAGTCCAGCCGGTGACCGCATCGGCGCCCGGGTGCCAGGTGAGTCGGGTCGGTTCACCGCCATCGACGGGCACCGTGTAGACATCCGCATTCCCGGCATAGGTGCCAGTGAAGGCGACGGTCTTTCCATCAGGTGACAGCTTGGGCTGCGACGACTGGCCCTGGAACGAGGTGAGGCGGCGTGCCTGGCCGCCGGCGCGATCAACGATCCAGATGTTGCTGGCATAGGCGAACGCAATGTGGCGCTCACTGACACTGGGCTGGCGCAGCAGCAGCGTTTCCTGCGCGCTGGCAGGACGCGCGAGGCCAAGCGCGAAGGCAAGAACGATCGTGCGACGGATCATCGGCGGGTGCGTGGAGGGGTCAGGCGGGCGGGTGGTGGGCCCGGCTGTGTACGGCGCGGAGGCAAAATGCGTTCGGGTACAGATGCCCACCACCGGACCGCCGGTCCTAGTCACCACGTTCGGGCGCCCGGGCTTCGGTTTCCGTGCCGGGGTCGGTAGAGTGCCTGCATGCCGACCCCTGTTTCCGGATCACCCGTCGTATGAGTGAAGGCGCCGTGCTGGACGTCGTCTCCGAGAGCACCCCACCGGCGGGGCAGGATCGGAAGGCGGCGATGCCGTTCATCATGCTGACCGTCCTGATCGACATGGCGGCGATCGGCCTGATCGTGCCCGTGCTGCCATCGATCGTCGGCAGCTTCACCACCTCGCAGAGTGATCAGGCGTGGTGGTACGGTGCGGTGAGCACGGCGTTCGGCTTCGCGAACTTCTTCGGTGCGCCGGTGATCGGGGCGCTCTCGGACAAGTACGGCCGTCGGCCGGTGCTGCTGATGGGGTTTTGCGGGCTGGCCGTGACGTTCTTCGCCACGGCGCTGGCCACCGCGCTCTGGATGCTGATCGTGGCGCGCCTGATCGGCGGTGCGATGCAGGCGAATGCGGCGGTCTGCAACGCGTACGTGGCGGATATCACGCCGCCTGAAGAGCGGGCCAAACGATTCGGGATGCTGGGGGCAATGTTCGGCGTCGGGTTCATCATCGGCCCTGTGGCAGGCGGACTCCTCGGGGCCATCAACCTGCGCCTGCCGTTCTTCGTGGCCGGTGGGTTGGCGGTCCTCAACCTGTTGTACGGCTACTTCGTGCTGCCCGAGTCATTGCCGCCTGAAAAGCGTCGCGACATCGCGTGGCGCACGACCAGCCCGTTCGCGTCGTTCGCCACACTCACCAACCTTGGAAAGGTCGGCCCGCTGATCTCGGTGGTCGCCTGCACGGTATTGGCGCAGTACATCCTGTTTTCGTCGTGGGTGCTGTACACGACGTTCAAGTTCGGCTGGGGCCCGATGCAGAACGGCTGGTCACTGGCGGCCGTCGGTGTCGTTTCCGTGATCGTGCAGGGGTTCCTGCTGGGCCGATTGCTGAAGCGATTCAGCGCCGAGAAGCTGGTGGTGTGGGGCCTCGTGTCGGCGACCGCCGCGAACCTGATGTACGGGCTCGCCACCGAGGGCTGGATGATGTACGCGATCGTGTTCGTGAACATCCTCGGCTTCACGGTCGGTGCCTCGATCCAGAGCCTCATCTCGTCCGCGGCGGACCCCAGCACGCAGGGACGCACGCTTGGCGCAGTGGCGTCGCTTGGCAGCCTGATGGCGGTGCTGGCGCCGATGTTCGGTGCACCGCTGCTCGGCATGGTGTCACACCTGCCGAAGGGTGACTGGCGCATCGGCGCGCCGTTCTACTTCTGCGCTGCGTTGCAGTCGGTGTCGTTGTACCTCGCAGCGCGGCATTTCCGTCGACAGCGCAGCGAGAGTCCGAGCTGACGCTGGTGCCGCGTGTGTCTCAGGCCGCCGAGGATGACGCGGCGATATCTCGACGCTCGAGCCAGGCCAGCGCTTCGTCGTAGTTTCGAAAGACCTCGATCTCGTCTGGCTTGTCGTCGCCACGCAGCGTCTGGAACATGCGCGAGACTCCGTACAGCACATCGGTCGGTGCGACCAGTGCCGCGCGGGTGCGATACCCATCCGACTCGCGTTCATCGTACGCCGCGATCAAGCGATGCAGTCCGGCGCTGGTGACACCCATGTGCGTGACGCCGGAGAGATCGATCAGGTCGTCGAGCGACGCATCGTAATTCGGGTCGCTCAGCAGCGACTCGTATGCATCGAGCAAGTCGCGGTCTCCAATGGCACCGCGAAACGTCGTGAGGCGACGTCGGGCGGCGGCATCGGTGGTGAACGTGATCGGAGCGGCGTGCAGCTGGGGCGAATTCACGCAGTCACACTAACGTCGACTGGTGATTCGAGGCAAGCGGCAAGTGCGTAGAAATCGCCAATCAGGTTTCTTAATGCTCCCTAATAATGCACGGATAGACTGAACAGTCCTATTGGTTCGTCGCCAGTCCGGGCGGTCCGCTTCCCTCAACGGACATCATGGTCGCTTGCATGAGCGCCACGATGCGGGACGTGTCACCAGTGACGGCCCAGACCTCGCCAGTGCACACCGTCAGCGTGCGGCCGGCGCGCACCACACGGCCCACGGCGCGGAGGTATTCACCGACGGCCGGCGCGAGCAGGTTGAGCTTGAACTCGACGCTCACGACCTCGCGTCCCTCGGTCATCATGGTGAGGGCAGCGAAGCCGCAGGCGGAATCGACGATCGCAGTCACGGCGCCCGCGTGCACGACGCCGGTGTGCTGCGTCAGTGCGGCGGTACAGGGGAGCCGGATTTCGACCTCACCCGGCTCGGCACGTTCGAGCGTGGCGCCGAGGGTCGCCATGAACGCCTGGCGCGCGAACCCTTCTCGGATACGCGCATCCACTGTTCAGCGCTCCGGCAGTGCGGCCATCAGCCGCTGCACGAATCCGTCCAGCGCGCCGTTCTCGATCCAGCGGACGACCGCGACGACATCGTGCTCAGGATCGACGATGATGACGTTCGTGCCGTTGCCGACGTGCACGAAGACCGACGCCGGCGCGGAGGGCACGAACTTTCGATCGGTGTTGAGGAACCAGTTCATGAAGCCATACGTCGGCTGCGCCGGTGTCGGCGTGAGCGCCATCTTCACCCAGTCCTCCGACAGCAGCTGACGATCCTTCCACTTGCCGCGACGCAGGGTGAGGTAGCCGAAGCGCGCCATGTCGTGTGCATTGATGAACAGGCCACCACCCCAGTGCCCACCGCCCGACACGGATTGCACGGCCTGCCCATCCATCAGCACCCATGACGTGGAATACCCCATCCACTGCCAGGTGGTGGATGCACCGATGGGCTCCATGATGTACTCACGCAGGACGGTCGGAAGCGGACGCCGCCAGACTTCCATGGTGGCCAGCGCCAGCGCATTGACGCGCACATCGTTGTACTCGTACACGCTGCCAGGAGCGTTGCGTGGGCGCGTGCGCCAGGTGTTCGGATCACCGGTGGGGCGATCGGCCCACTCCGGCTTCCCCCACAACGTGCCTTCCCAGTCGCTCACCTGACGGAGCATGCTGTCCCAGGTGATGCTGCGGTTGTGCGGCGTGTTGAACAGGTCGAGCAGCGTGACGTTGGAAGTCCCCGGGCCATCGGGAAGCGCGGGCACCGGACCGACCGCGCGGAACACCGAGTCGTTCAGGCTCCGGATCATGCGGCGATCATATGCGAGGCCGACCACCGACGAGAGGAAGCTCTTCGTCACACTGTGCGTCATGTCGACGCGATCTGGATCGCCCCACTCGGCCACGATGTAGCCGTGGCGCAGGATCACGCCGGTCGGGTCGCCACGATCCTTGAACGGACCGACGCCGCCGCCGTATGGCTCACGACCGAAGGTGCGGTAGTGATTTTCCTCCATGCTGCGCGGGTTCTTCACCTCGTTCGCGACGGCGAAGGCGATGGCCGCCGCCAGTCGAGTCGAATCGATGCCGACTTGCGACGCGCTGCGGTGCTCCCAGGTGCCGGCGTCGGGGAAATACGGCTTCTGCGTGGCCGTGGCGCGTTGCGCGGTCGCTGCCGACGGCAGAGAGAGCGCAGCGCCGAGCGCGGCGAAACCAATCGAGCGAACCCACGAGCGTGATGGCATGACGGGGCGTGCGTTGGGGGTTCAGACGGCGCAGGACCGGCGCGAACTCCCTGCCCCGCCAGTTTGGTGTCATCGGCGCGGTGCCGCGCGGTCGTGCGCGCGGCGGAATCTCAGATCAGGCGACTGCGGGCGGCTCGGTGTCGTCGGCAGCATCGGCATCGGCAGTCTCACCGTCGACCCCGTCGCCTTCATCCGGGCCACCGTTGCGCTTGCGCTGGAGACGCTCATCGCGCTTGGCGTCCTTCTTCTGCTTGCGCTCGAGTTCCTTCCGGCGCTTTTCGAAATCGTAATTGGGCTTCTTCGCCAACCGCGTACCCTCCGCTTCGGTGATGCGGCCGGCCTGGGACGCGGCAGCTTGGCGCACCCCAGTGGCGGTGCGCGTCGAGGATGCAAGCTAGTCCATTGCCAAAGCCCCGAACCGCCCGAGGATGCCGGCGGGCCGCCTAGGGCCGCATGGGTAGCCGCGCGAGGGCGCGCTTCTGGCGCAACGCCTCGTCCGCCTCCTGCTTCTCCTGCGCGTCGAGCAGGAGCTTCACGTCGGGGTAGGCGCGCATCTTGTCACCGTGGCGCCCGACCATGCGCTCATCGAGGCCGTCCAGCAGGCGGAGGGCGAGTTCAGTGCAGTTGCGACGTTCGGATTCGTAGAGGAACTGGCCGAGTTCGAGCGACGCGAAACGCGGGGCACCGATATAGCCGGGCCAGTCGCTGCGCTGTGCGATGCGCGCCCACTCGGGCGACCCCTTGGCAGGAGCGTCGATCGCGCTGCGCACCGCGTTGGAGTCGACGAGATCCGGCCGCAGCCACCAGAATCGCGACGTCTCGAGCGCACCGGCGTGCGGCGAATCGGTATCGGCGGTCATTGCGGTGGCGTTGAAGAGCGCAATCGGCGGCGTCTCGAGGCCGTCAGCCTGGCACCCATTCCGACCAAGCAGGTGCACCATGAATCCGCGATACGACGCCGCGAAGAAATCGCCGGCCAGATCGAGCGCACGATCGTGGTTGGCGTCGGCATGACCGTTCACGATGAAGATGTTCCGGAAGCCCTGTTGTCCGAGATTTTCCGCCAGGTCCGTGAACACCGCCTGCACGGTCGATGCACGGACCGACAAGGTGCCGCCGTAGCCAACACGACCTGCACGCCGATCGAAGGCACCGCTGCCGAGTGGGATCGTCGGCAGCAGCAGCACGGTCCATTCCGGTCGTGCCGCGATGGCCGCAGCCAGGTCTGCCGTGAGGCGTTCGTTGTGGATCAACTCGGCGCCACTTGGCATCAATGCACCGTGCTCCTCCACGATGCCGGCGGGAATGATGACCGCGGTGTGCGCCCGATCGAGGCGCGCGAGTTGCGTTGACGAGAGGTCAGCCCAGCGCACGATCGTCTGCGCCGCCAGCAGTGATGGCACGGCGGTCGCCAGGGCCAGGATGCGAAGGCGATTCGATCGGAGCAGGCGGAGCACGAGTACACGGGCTGGAGTGAGTGCAGCGATGCATGGAGGCACCAACACTCCGGACGATCGAGACCGTCCGCGGGTATCCGCTACGGCGTTTCTTCCTGCGGGAGCGGCGTCTCGAGTTCAGCGTGACCGGCGTCCGCCTCTGCCGACGACACCGGCGCCGGCGCGGCCGCGGCCGCGCGCGCCTTCACGCGCAGCAGGTCGCGGTACATGCGCTCCACCTTTTCGCGAGCCCACGGCGTCCGGCGCAGGAACTTCAGGCTCGACGCGATGCTCGGATCACTGCTGAAGCAACGGATGTCGATCCGCTGGCTCATCGCAAAGAATCCGTAGTGTGCGACGAGCTCCGTGAGGATGCGCTCGAGTGTCACGCCGTGCATCGGATTGGACTGCTCGTGGGCGGGGCACATACGATGGTCGGGAGCGAGCGTTGAGGCGGAGCGAAGTACGGAAAGGAAAGATGGCGAGTCTTGCGGCAGAATGCCGGTGTTGGTACTACCGACCGGCAGAAATCGCGCTGGTAGGGCACGGAGTGTGCAAGCCTGAGCCATGCAACGGCGCGTCGGTGTGACGCGCCCGGGTGATGCTCGTCGGGGAGTGGTAGCGGATTGCAGCTGCGAACCGTGACCCGACGATTCCGGAGGTGACGCCGCGCGACTTCACGCGCGACCACCCGTCACCACATCGGCCATTCCGACGAAGGAAGGACAGACATGCTCCGTTCGCGAACGACCCTGCCGGCCCTTGCCCTGCTCTCGCTCGCCGGTTGCGGCGGCG
Source organism: uncultured Gemmatimonadaceae bacterium (assembly GCA_963740355.1). Classification (GTDB taxonomy): domain Bacteria; phylum Gemmatimonadota; class Gemmatimonadetes; order Gemmatimonadales; family Gemmatimonadaceae; genus JACMLX01. Next base: position 2,131,488 of record CAVUDW010000002.1, on the reverse strand, counting down.
GCGCTGCTGCCGACGGCGGACTGGGTCCGGCTCCTGAGCGCTTCACGGCCACGCTGGCGGGTTCGAGTGTCGTACCGGCCACCACATCCACAGTGACAGGCAGCATCAGCTTCGAGGCCATGACCGACTCGACGCTCAGCTACTCGCTGTCGGTGACGAACATGACCGGCGTGACACAGGCACATCTGCACTCGGCGGCGGCGGGCGCCAATGGCACCACACTGGTGTGGTTGCTGCCCGTGAATGGCAATGCTGCGCAGGCGCCGAGTGTGGCGCTGGACGGCGTGATCAGCATCGGCGACATCTCGCCGACGTGGGTGCGCGGGACTCCGCGCCTGGCGATGGACTCAGTGAAGGCGCTGATGCGAGCCGGGCGGGTGTATGTGGACGTGCATTCGTCGACGTTCACAGCCGGCGAAATCCGCGGTCAGGTGGCACGCGCGCCGTAACACTGGACGCGCCAGAAACGAACCGCGCCGGCATTCCGATTGTTCGGGGTGCCGGCGCGATTTCGTTGTGATCCAGTTTCAGCGACGATGAGCTATCCATCGCGCGAGGCGATACCGCCGCAACAATCTGCGTGAACATCGACACTACATCGGCAGCCGACTGAGTGGTCCTCCCGAACCGGCACCGCACCCTGTGTCCCCTGCGCGCGCAAGGAACACAGAGTGTACGACCGTAACGAATGCGACTGCCTCATGGGTGACAGCCGTCCCGCTACGGCTATCGGACGCGCACCAGCCCAGCCAGACCGACGCTGACGGTTGATTCATACCGGAAGTCGCCCACCGTACCGAACTGACGATTCACGGTGCCGGTGGTGGTATTCGGGATGTTCGCCGGTGCCCCAGGGAACGCCGTGCTGAACGTGACATTCTGGTTGATGCCGGAGAACACGAAGCGAACCGTGCCACCTTGACGCACCGAGACCGTTGCCGGCGCGAACTGGCCGGTCACGTTCACGGTCACATCGTACCCAGGCAAGTCTTCAACGGTGACACCCATGCTGGCACTCTTGCCGGCGATGGTGGCGCGCAGCGTTGCACTCCCTGGCGCCATCGCAATCAGCAGGCCGGTCTCGCTGATCTGCGCGACGGCGGAGTTCGTGGACGTCCAGGACGGGTCGCCGGCGGCGAGGTCAGCGCCACCCGCGTCGACGGCTGTGGCTGACATCTGCACCGACTGCCCGACGAACAACTCGGTGGCCGGCGCGATGATCCGCACATTGGCGGGCTTCGGCAGGCCGGTCGGCCCACCGTCGCCCGCATCACCGCCGCAGCCGGCGAGCAGCAGCATCACGCCGAGCGCCGCGGCGCTGAACTGCTTCCGCGCGATCATAGCGTGACTCCGCGCACCGTCGGCACATACGACGGGAAGATCACATCGAGGTTGGTGTTGCCCAGCCGTCGCGAGACGATCTCGGAGAGGATGTCGCGATGGTCGATCGTCACCTTGAGATCCTGCTGCGACTCGAGGTTTTCGCGCGCCAGCGGCACCCAGTTGTTGGTGAGCACGCGACCACCGGCGATACCGGGGCCCATCACGAACATGCAGGAGCCACGACCATGGTCGGTGCCCTGGCTTCCGTTTTCGCGCACGTTGCGTCCGAACTCGGAGAGCACGACCACCGTCACGTTGTACGTCACGCCGCCAGTCAGTGCATCGGCATGGAATGCGGCCAGCGACAACGCCAGATCCTGCATCGTGCGCGCCATGCTGCCGGCCTGCGGCTGCTGCGCCGAGTGGGTGTCCCACCCACCGACGTCGAGCTGGATCGCCTCGATGCCGATGTCGGCTTTGATCAGTGCCGCAGCCGACTTCATGCCGCGACCGAAGCTGGACGTCGGATACACTGCTCCACCCGATGGCGCGTAGCTGTTGAAGTTGATCGCGTTCAACAGCGACACCGTGTTCAACGCGTCCAGAGCCGGCGCACCGATGGAGGTGTCTACGGTTTCGTAGTCGGCCCGCAACCACGCCGACCGTTCGGCGCGGGTGGTGGTGCTGCCGCCAAGGCCGAAGCCACCCGGGTTTGGAATGGGCAGCGACTTCGGCGCACCAACGAGGGTGCGCGGCATGCCCTGCGACAAGCCGAGTGCACGCAGCGGCGCATTGCTGCGCATCGGTGTGGAGGTCGCGAGGTGACGGCCAAGCCACCCGGTGACGAGGTTCGGGTCACGCGCCTTGCCGACTTCAATGAAGCGCTGCGCATCGAAGTGCGACCGGGTGTTGTCCACCAGGCCGGTGCCATGCACGACCAGCAGGTTGCCGGCCGTGAAGGCAGGCACCAGGGAACTCATGGCGTTCGAGATCGCGAACTGGCCGTTCAACGCCGTGCCGCGATTGGCAGCGGTGCTGTCCGGACGCGGAATCGCGATCGTCGGCCGTCCGGTGTAGTAGTTCGTGTCGGTGAACGGATACACCATCGAGAGGCCGTCTGCGCCACCGCGCAGGAAGACCGAGACGATGATGTCGCGACTGCTGGCGCTTTGCGCCAGCACCACCTTCGGCAACCATGCCGGCATCGTGGCCGCGGCAGCCACACCGGCCGCCACACCAACGAACGCCCGTCGCGTCAGCGAATTGTATTCCGCGCAGCCTGTGTCATGTACGTGCTCAGCCATCAGAAACCTCAGAGATCGAGGGCATCGTCGCCCGTCAATACCACTGGAACTGCGAGGAGGAGAGCGCAAGGCCGACGGCTTCACGGACACGCGCCGTGTTGGTCGGTGAGGTGCGCAGGTAGTTGGCGAGCCGTGTGCGGTACGATTCCGGGACTTCACCGCCGAAGAGTCGGGCGATGATCAGGTCGGCCCCGGTTTCCGCCGACGTACCAACGAACGGTGTGACATCGAAGTTGAAGGCAGCGCCTGTCTGCGCCACGATCGACGTCGCCGCATTCCAGCGCGCCAGGACGAGGCCGGACCAGAACTCCATCTTGTCTGGATAGCCGTCTGGCGTCTCCCAGTTGAACAACGACTGACCCATGTTGTCGAGCAGGCCGCGCACGACCGACACGTTCGTCACCGTCGGTCCCAGCGCACGAATTGCCGACACGCCCCAGTGGAACGGCCGCTTGTACTTCGCTGGCGCGTTCATGACGTTCGCTTCCGTGAGGATCACACGGATCATCGACGGGATGTCGCCACGCGTCTTCGTGTACTCCGCCGCGACACTCTGGACGAGTGCGTCGGTGGGGTCGTACTGGAGCAGGAACCTGGTCAGCTTGCCGGCGATGAAAAGTGCCGTCTTCGGATGCAGCGCCAGCCGGTCGATCACGGCATCGGCTTCTGCCTTGCCGGAGAGTCCCTTCCCGGCCGCCGTCGCGGGAATGGTGACACCGAGCACGCGCTTCGGGCCGAAGTCGTGGATCTGCGCATCGTAGGTGAAGATGCCTCGACCACTCACGGTCCACCCGGTGAGCACGCGGGCCAGCTCGTTCACATCCTGCTGGGTGTATCCGCCGTCCACGCCGAGCGAATGCAGCTCCATGATTTCGCGAGCGTAGTTCTCGTTGATGTTCCCACGCCGGCTCGAGGGCTGGTCGAGGTACGTCATCATCGAGGCACTGTGCGCGCTGGCCTTCAGCATCTCGGGGAACTTGCCGAGGGCATGCCGGCGCACGACGTCACGATCGTCGGTGGTCTTGAGGTACCCCACCTTGTCGCGATCCATGCTGAAATGGTCGGTCCAGAATTCGACCATGCGTTCGTACAGCTGGCGCTTCGAGAAGGCGGCACGATAGATCGTGGCCTCCTGGATCTCGTTGATGACCTTGCCTTGGTCGGCGCCGTAGAGCTCTTCCGGCGTCATGCGCAGCGTGGTGTAGTTCGTGCTCACGAACGCAGCCACCGCGCGATCATCGATCACGGACGGCTTCAGCTGCTCCTCGAGATACTTGCTGAAGCCGAGCTTCTGCGCGCGCTCGAGTTCATCCTTCGTGATGCCGAGCGTCACGCGACGCACGAGGCGCCCGACGGGATCGCGCCAGACGGCGAGTTGTGCATCCGGTGGCGCAGCGGCGCTGGCCAGCGCCAGCGACACTCCCTTCACTGGTTGTGGCAGCTTGCGCTTGGCGCGGCGCACAACCTGCGCCTTTGCCTCCTTGGTGCCCAGCACCATGGCTGCGGCCGCCGCCGTCACGAAGAATTTCCGCCGTGACGACACCGTGGGTTCTGCGGACGTCCCTGCTCCTGCGCGCACCTGATTGGCCCCGTGCACTTCGTCGTGCTCGAGAGTCACTCCCATCCATCCTCCAGTCGTTTTGTGCGCGGCACGCTTCGGTAGCGCGCGCGCTGACGCGATCGGCTGACTGTCCGTGAGCCTAGTACGAGCGAACTCAGCAGAAGTCACACTGGATGAGCTCGGTGCAAGATTCTTACCACCGATTCATGAAGGGGCCGGCTATTTCCCCTTTGGCCCCACTGGCGGCCCGCCAAGGTCAGCGTCTTCCCCCGCACCGCCCTCGACACCGTCGCGTCCAAGCGACCGGAGTTCGTAGCCCTCGCCGCCCCGTGAGGGCGCCAGGTACAGATAGGGCCGGCCCCAGGGATCGAGGGGAACTGCCTTCCGCAGATAGGGACCGCGCCAGTTCATCGGCGCTGGCTGACGGCTTGGCCGGTTGGAGAGCGCTTCCAGCCCCTGTGCCGTGACGGGGTAATTCCCGTTGTCGAGCCGGTAGCTGTCGAGTGCCACGCCGAGAAGCTCCATCTGCGTCTTGGCCGTGGTGGCCTTCGCTTCACCGACTCGCCCGAAGAGCTGCGGTCCGATCAGGCCAGCCAACAGGCCGAGCACGACCAGCACCACCAGCATCTCGAGCAAGGTGAAGCCCGACCGGATCGCCCGCATTCGAACAGATCGCATCACATTCCCGCGTTGACGGCGTAGATCGCCTGGAGCATGGCAAGTGCGACGAAACCGACCACCGCACCAAAAACGAGGATGAGCGCAGGCTCGAGCAGCGAGGCGAGCGTCCGCAGGCGACGACGAACCTCTTCGTCGTGCGACGCGGCAGCCCGCAGCGCCAGGGCATCGAGACGTCCACTCTCCTCACCAACGGCCAGCAACTGCACCGCCATCGGCGACAGAATTCCCAGCAATGACGATGCCAGACCGTTGCCTCGCATGACGTTCTGCGTTGCACGATCCAACTCGGCGGACATGGCACGATTGGTGACGCCGGTACGCGCCAGGCGGAGCGCTGGCAGCAGCGGCAATCCGCCCTGCAGCATCAATCCAAGCGCCCGGCAGAAGCGTGCCGTGGCAAGCGTCCGCTCAATCGAGCCGGTGATGGGCAAGGTGAGCCGCTTGGTGTGCCAGGCCAGTGTCGCATCGGGCGACGCGAGAACGGCGCGCGCACCAACGACGACCGCGGCGCCCGCCAGCGCCAGCACCCACCAGCCTCTCGTCACCACCTCGCCCACGAACACGAGGATGCGCGTCGACATCGGCATGGTGCCGCCGAGGTCTGCCAGCAGCGTGGCAAAACGGGGCACGACGAACAGCAGCAGCACGAGAATGCCAAGCGACGCAACACTGGCCATCAGCGCCGGATAGATCAGCGCGGATGTCAGCTGTGCACGAAGCGATTCATCTTCCTCGAGATATCCGGCCAGAGTGTCGAGCGCCTTGTCGAGCGAGCCTGCCGCCTCTCCGGAACGCACCACGCCGGTGTGGAGCGAATTGAATAGCAGCGGTTGCAGCCGCATCGCTTCGGCCAGCGACGCGCCACCCTGCACCGCCTTGCGGATGGCCTGCGCGCCTTCTGCGACATCCGGCTGCGTGCACTGCCCGTGCGCGACGGCGAGCGCACGGTCGAGCGGCGCACCGGCATCGAGCAGCGTCGCAAGGGTTCGAGTCCAGTGCGACACAGCGCGCCGACGCGACGACGCTCCACCAGGCAGCCGGAAGGTCGATGCCGCACGCGCCGCAACCGGTTCCACCGTGACTGGCCACAACTGCTGGCGACGCAGTTCGCGGAGGGCCGCGTCGCGCGTGGCGGCACGCAAGACGCCGTCGACCATCGAACCCGTGTCGGTCGAGGCACGATAGCGAAACGACGTTGCTGCCTCCGGCAGCGCTGCGGTGGCAGTCATGCATCCACCTCACCGATGGCACGGGCCAGTTCTTCGGGCGTGGTGATCCCCTCGCGCACCAGTCGCCAGCCTTCCTCGCGCAGCGCCACGGTACCGTTGGCCGCCGCACGCGTCCGCATCGTGTCGGGCGACACACCGGCGACGATGTCGGTGCGCATCATTTCATCCGGTACGAACAGCTCGTAGATGCCGCGACGCCCGCGATACCCGGTTCCAGCGCACTGCTCGCATCCATTCGCCGAACGTGGATGTGCTGCCATGCTGCCCCAGCGCATCCGCTCCAGTGTGGTGACGTCGCGAGGCGTGGCGCACGCCTCACACAACACGCGCACCAGACGCTGCGCGAGCGCACCCTGCAGGGTCGCGGCCACGAGATACGGCTCGACACCCATGTCCACCAATCGGGTCACCGCACCGACGGCATCCGTGGTGTGGAGCGTGCTGAGCACGAGGTGCCCCGTCAGCGCCGCCTGAATCGCGATCGTCGCCGTCTCGGCATCGCGCAATTCGCCCACCATGATGATGTCGGGATCGTGGCGCAGGATCGAGCGCAGCGCCGCCGGGAAACTCATCCCGGCACGCACGTTCACCGGCACCTGCGTCACGCCATCGATCCGGTATTCGATCGGATCCTCGACGGTGACGATCTTCACCGCCTGTGTGTTGAGCCGTGCGAGTGCCGCGTACAACGTGGTCGTCTTCCCGGAACCGGTCGGTCCCGTGACGAGCATCAGGCCACCGGTGCGTGCAATCAGGCTCTCGACTTGTACGCGCACGCCATCAGGCATGCCGAGCGCCGTCAACTCTGGCGTCGTCTCGCCGGGATCGAGCAATCGCAGCACGATCCCTTCGCCATGCAGACCCGGGAGTGTGGACACACGGAGGTCGACTTCCCGACCAGCCAACCGAATCCGGATGCGGCCGTCCTGCGGCTTGCGTCGCTCGGCGATGTCGAGGCCCGCCATGATCTTGATCCGGCTCACCACGGCGGCCTGGTACTGACGTCCGACACGAGTCATCTCACGCAACACACCATCGAGTCGATAGCGGATGCGCAGCTCGCCCGACAACGGTTCGAAGTGGACATCACTGGCGCCAGCGCGCAGGGCGTCGAGCAGCGTGACATTGACGAGCCGGATGACCGGTTCCTGTTCCGCCAGCGCGCGCAGGTCATCGAGCGGTTCATCGTCGCCCTCCACGGTCGACAGCGACGTGGCGTCATCGGATGGCGCCTCGCGTTCTGCCGTCAGCAATGCCGCCTGAATTTCGCCGATCGGATGCGACACAAGACGGATCGACCGCTCGAAGAGTCGGCCGAGTTCATCCAGCACCGTCGAATCCGGCGTGTCACCAACGGCCAGTACCAGGGCACCATCCTCGTCGACGCCGAGCGGGAGCAGGCTGTGCTCCTCCAGGTAGCGTGGCGATAACCGGCGTGCAAGCACACCGGTTGCGGCATCGCGCAGGTCCTTCGCTGGTGGTGGTGCCTCGTCGTGCACGATCGTCACGGCTTCTTCCGCGCCGGTGGTGGTGTGGCCGGACGGCTCAGCGTGCGTGCATCGCCGGGCTCCGGATCACGCGTCCGCTCGCGAGCGCGCTGGTAGAGCGCATCCGCTTCAGCATCGGTTCGCACGATGTACGGCGTGATGAAGATCGCCAGTTCGGTGCGTGCCTTGGAGGTCGTCTGTCGCTTGAACAGGTAGCCAAGCAACGGAATGTCCTTCAGCAGCGGGACGCCGCTGTTGATCAGCTCCGTCGATGTGCCAATCAGTCCGCCGATCACGACCGTCTGTCCATCGCGCACGATGGCGCGGGTAGAAGCCTCGCGGGTCGTGATGACCGGCGCGTTGAGGGCAGCCTGCACGGTCTGGTTGGAGAGGCTGCTCACTTCTTGCAGCAGCTGCACGCTGACGTAGCCGTCGTCGTTGATGGTGGGAATCAGCGTGAGCTGCGTCCCGACGTCCTGATACTGCACAGCACGATCGATGGCGACATCGTTACCGAGACGCGTCGAGGCAATGAATGGCACCTTGCTGCCGACGAGGATTCGCGCTTCGCGATTGTTGACCGCCAGCACTTCCGGCGTGCTGAGCACCTTCACGGTGGACGACGACGCGAGGGTCCGGAGCACTGCACGGACGTCCACCTTGCCGAGACGCGTGACTCGTCCCACGAAGTCCTGGATCGGGTCGAGGGAGTCCGGCACGATCGGCTGGCCGAACTGTGCGCCGCGATTGTTGTTGATGCCGCCGGTGGCGGCGGCCCAATTGATGCCGAATTCGGTGCCACGACCGAGGATCACCTCCGCAACCGTGACCTCCATCAGCACCTGCACTGGACGACGGTCGAGTGAGTCGATGGTCTCGCGCAGGAGCGCGATGTTGGACGGCGCGGTGCGGATCACGAGCGAGTTGCTTGGTGGGCTGGACACCACGATCGTCTGGCCGACGAGAGAACCCGGGCCACGCGAGGAGTCGCGGTACGTCGGTGACGGCGCGGTCGCCTGCGGCTGCAGATCGCGGCGCTGGCGCATGGTTTCCGACTCGCGTTCGCGGAACGCGGTCGTGCTGCGCGAGAGCGCCTGATCGTCGAGCGAGCGTCGTGGTCCGGCCACGGTGGCACCGTACAGCTGCCCGAGCACACCGGCCAGGTCGTCCGACGACGCGTACTTCAGCTTCACCACGTATGTGCGAAGGCCATCCTCGCCCTGCGTGGCGAGGTCGAGTCGCTTGAGCAGGTCGAGGTAGCGTACGATGTTCGTACCGCGATCGGTGATCAGGATCGTGTTCGACCGCGAGATCGCCTCGATGCGTGCATTCGGCCCGGCGATCGGTCGCAGCGCAGAGACACCTTCCTCGGCGCGAATGTGCTGGAGTGGCACGAGGCGCGAGATCACGCCGACAGGAATCGGCTCCGGCATGTCGAAGCCAACACCCAGCTGGCTGCCGGCAGGCGTCTGTGTCGCCGGCACGACCTGCGCGACGGACCCGTTGCGAACCATCACCAGGCCGTGCGACTCCAGCAACGACTCGAGGATGGCGCCCAATTCTGCCGTACGAACGGGATTCGCGGTATTGAGCGTGACTCGCTTGTCGGGCACATCGGTGGCCACGATGGTGAGGCCGATCATCTGCCCCATCGCCACGATCACATCCTCGAGGTGGGCATTGGCGAATCGGAGCGTGTTGGTCGGCGTTCGGACGGGCGCCTGCGCCTTCCCCGATGCGGGAGCGCAGAGTGCGCCGCCGAGCGCGCCGAGAAGCGCGATCAGCGCTGTATTACGACGCATCATGGTGTGACACCGTGGCTCGTGAGTGTGAGAACGACAGCGCCGGACGGTCCATCCAGCTCGACATTGTCCTTGCCGATGCTGCGGACCTTGTATCCACCACTGCCTTCGCCGAGATGAAAGAGACGAGAGCCGCGGCGCGCGTTATCGAGTCGCAGGAGGGCGGCAGGGCCCAGGGGACCGTTCACGACGCCATACAGCGACGGCACCGGATCGGCGTCGGACGAGGCGAGTGAATCGCCCACGCCACCGTCGGCGCTGGTGACGCCGGAAGCCGGCCCGACATCGGTCGGGTCGACCGGTGCCGCAGCGAAGGTGCGTGCGACCGGCGCCTCGCGAGTGAGCGAGAAGATGTTGCCATCGACGATGCTGTCGGTGAGCGCCGTCGACGAAGACGGTATCTCGGGCGCAGCGGCCGCCAGCGCCGGAAGCGTCGGTGCAATTGGAGCGACCGTGGTGTTGGGCGGCCACACCAACAGCGCCGCCGCCAGCCCGAAGGCCACGACCGTGAATACTTGCAGCATGGGGACCACTCGACGCGGCGTGCTCATTCGATCACGAATGGTGCGCGGACGACCAGCGTGACCTGCAGCAGTTCACCACCACCATCGGCACGGCGCGACGGATTGACCTGCACCGTCAGCTCACGCACATCGAGCAGGGTGTTGCCGTTCTGCACACGCGAGAGCAGGTCGGCCACACCGTACACATCGCCGAGTGCGATCAGCGTCGCAGGAAGGGCGGCCAGTGGAACCGCGGTCGAATCCGGCTCACCAGACACATTCAATTCGCTGACGCTGAGTTGGCTCTCGTCGGCGTACCGCTGCAGCACACCCTGCAGCACGCCCGCCGCCAATGCGGCAGTCGCGGCACTTACGGGGCGTTGCGGATATTCGGCGGCGCGGGCAGTACGGGTGTCGAGCGCCGTGCGCAACATGGACTCGGCGCCCTTCACGCCGTGCAGTCGCGCCAGTTCGCCGCGGCGCGCGGTAATCAGCGCTTCGCGATCGATCCATTGGCGCGCCACCGGGATCGCCGCTGACATCAACAACACGCAGGCCACGGCCACCGCACCCCAACCAAGGGTGCGGCGATCACGGGCCGACAGGCCGTCAGCGGAGTGCGAATGCGATGGCAAAGGTCTCTCGATCGATGGCTCCATCACGGAACCGGTTACTCGGCGCGAGGAATCGCACCTTCTCGAATTGTGGCTCTGCTGCCAGGGCGGCAAGCACCGCGGATGCGGTCTTCGCATTGCCTTCCACTTGCCAGTCCTTGCCCACCACGCGCACACGTTGTGCCACCGCGTCCACCGGCAGTCGTGCGCCGAGTGCAGCCATCGCCGCCACGACGTCAGCGCGCGATGCAGTGGTGGTGCTGATCGCAGCCAGTTCGCGATCGATGGCCATCGCCTGCAACGCGAGCGTCGCGCCAGTGCGTGACGTCTTGCGCGCGGCATCCAATTCCGACTCGATCGCATTCAGCAGGCGATCACGTGAGATGCCAGCGGCCATCACCGCCGCGCATGCGGCAACCAAGGCCGCACTCGTCCACACGGTCAACCGACGCCGCTGCGCTCCGACGAAGGCCCGCTCGAGCGCGGGGGTGAGCAGCATGGTGCTGATCTCGCCATCGAAGCCGATCGCGGCACCGAGGGCGACGTTGAACTCGGCATCGAGATCCTTCGCCAGCGGCGGCGACACCGGCGACGCGGCGAGGTCATTGGCGCGCGCGCGGCGGACGCTGCACAACACGCCATTCTTCGTTTCAATCGAGCCCACTTCGGTCGCGCCAGCGTCCAACGCAGCGATGGCAGCACCGGTGCCAGCGGCCTTCAACGCGCGCGCGAGCGCCATCGGTGCGGCTTCCACGCGCCGGACGTCGCTCCAGGTGGAGAACGCCTTCACCAGCGCATCGACGAACGCACCATCGGCGCCGAGCGCGATGTCGCCTTCCGCCGTCAGTGCCACAGCCGTCTGGGAGCCCTGCGGCACCGCGAAGAAACGCTCCGGCTCGACGGCCAGCATCTGGCGTCGCGCGCCGTGCGCCACCGGTGGCAGCTTGACCTGCTTCACATGCAGGTGCGCAAGCCCGATCGCGAGCCCGATTCCACGGACATCACCGGCTGCCAGTGACAACTGTGTCACCATGTCACTGAGGCGATCACGCAGGAACGGCATCTCGTACGTGCGCAGGGTGCCGGTACGCGAGCGCACGACAGCCCGCACTCGCTCCGCGCCAATCTCCACTCCGACGAGGCCGCTCACAGGTCGCGCTCCCGCCAGCGCACGAACGCCAGCTGATTGCCCTGCACCGCATACACCGCCTGCACTTCATGCGTCAGCGGGTGACCGTCCTGCCACCCGCGTGCGATGAACAGCACCCGCGATGGTTCGTCGATGAGACTACCGCGGGCCACTCCAAGCACGACCGGCGGAGCGGTGACACGATTGACCTGGCCATCGCCGTCCACCGTCAGCCACGCCGCTGCGTCGCCAATGATGTCACCACCCACACCTGGGATGGCCGCAACGTCGTCGAGCGACTGAAAGAGTTTTGCTTGTCCCGACGTCGCATCGATATATCGGCGAATGGAACGTGCGGCCGTCGCGGCATCCGACGCATGCCCCGCGCGAGCGAAGAGTGCCGAGAGCGCTTCTTCCGGCGCCGAGTTGACGTCGATGCGGGCGCTCACATCCGTCATCACGACCTGCACGCGGGCGTCGCCCATGACGAAACTCGCCGCGGCTCCCAGCGCGTGCTCGGCATCGTTGAGTACCAGCCTGCGCTTCGCGATATCATCACCGGCGGAATCCATGCGCTGCTGCATGGAGGCCACCGCGGCGACGATGCCACTCTCGGCGGCATACCGTGCGATCGTGCGGGCGCGGGCGTTAGCCGTGATGTCACCCGTGGTGCGCGAACCGGCGGTGACCGCGGCAGCGACGCCACCGAGGATCACGATGATCCAGAGGACGAGAATCAGCGCCACGCCGCGGCGGGCGGTAGGCCTGATGGTCACAGGCCGCTCACCGGAGCAGTGCGTGCGACGAGCGTCGGCATTGATTCCTTGCCAGCGCCATCCATGAATCGCACTTCGACGGCAACCGGAAGCCGCGTCGGATCATTCCAGTCATCACGCCAGTCGGCATCATCGCGGGCGAGAAATCGTACGGCGAATGTGCGGGTGTGGTGCGTGCTGAATCGGAGGGGCGTTCGATTCGAATCGAGGGGCGTCGCAGCCAGCGTGAGGCCGGCCGTGTCGGACGAGAGCCCGACGGCCCATGGCGCCGTGCCACCGAGCGGCGCGGTCACGCCGCGGGATACGAAGGCCAACCGCGAGACGCGCCCGGATGGATCGCTGTCGGTGTGCAGCCCGCGTGCGTCGCGCGCGTCGGCCGTGATCGCGTGGCGCAGCGCGTCGGTGAGCATGGCACGCATCTCGGTGGACGTCTCATCCGCCTCGCGTGCCGAGGTCACGCGCGCCTGCACGTCCAATCCGGCGCGAAGCGTGGAGTACGCCAGCAGCACGACGACGCTACCGATCAGCAGCGCAATCATCATCTCGACCAGCGTGAAACCACGGCGCAGGCTCATTGTGCCGCCACCAAGCGATGCAACACGACCGTCGCGCCAGCGGGAGGCGGCACATCGACAGTGACGACGATCTCGCGCAGGCCAAGCGTCCACGGACGGATCTCGACGCGACGCTGCAGGCCGCCAACCGTGTCGCGCGACGCCTCGGTGCGGAGTACGGCCCGTTCCATCGTCAGCTCGGCGACCGCAACGGCATGCGACCACGACGCGGTGTCGCGCGTGGCGACGCTGGCTCGCTGGAACAGCTCCAGGAAGCCAACGGCGGCGAGGCCGAGGATCACGAGTGCGACGATGGATTCGAGAAGCGTCATCTGTTTTCGACGATCAGTGCCGGGCCGCGGCACATCGCGTGGGATCCCACGCGCTGGCACCGACGACGGACTGGCCCTCGGGCAGGCAGGCCCCGAGCGCGGAGATCACAACGGACTGTGCGACAGCCTCTCCGGACGCCGTGGGAACGGTTCCGGAGAGGAGGGTCGCTCCGGTAGTGTCGGCAGTTGCGCGGACCGTCCACGCCCCGCGGCTGTCGAACTGCAGGCGCACGGCTTCGCCGCGACGCACGGCGACGGCTCGCGCACGCTCGATGGCACTCGCCGGCTCGGTGGAGCGGGCGGGCAGTCGAAGCGACGGAAGGACAAAGGCAGCGGACAGCCCGAGCAGCACGAGCACCACGAGGAGCTCGAGCAGCGTGAAGGCGCGTCGGCGCCTGGGTGGAGGAAGCCGTTGCATATGGGCCAAGCGAGGGGTGCAGCGATGCCATGCGGTCGGGTGGGACACGCGCGGCGGTGCAGCGACAGCGGTGCAACACGGGATGCCAAGGGGACGCCGCGACCGGCAAACCCCTGTTCGTCCACGCTCACGACGATCCAGCGGCGCCTTGGTCATCGGTTTCGGCCGGAGGGTGGCGAAACCGGCCGGTACAGGCGACCGTATCTGGCATATGCCCCAGACCAGAGCAGCGGACGCCCAAGCTCCTGCCTCAGCGACGCCCGCCCCCGGCCAACCGGTCGCCACCACGGCGCCGACGGCGCCGATTGGGCCGATTTCGCCCGAGCAGGCCGAATTCCTTCGCGCGAAGCGCTCGGCGCTCAGCAACCAGCTCGAATCGGTGCAAGGGCGCCGCGACGAGGTGGCTGAGCAGCTTCGTGACGCGGAGACGCAGGCATCGGAGCGTCCCGGGCTCGAGAGCCGGCTTCGTGTCCTTGACGAGCGGCTGATCCAGATCGAGAAGGACATGGCCACCAACTCGGCCGAGCTGGCCAATGCACCGGCGCGGTCGCGCGATTACACGCAGGCGGCGCAGGGCGGCGGCGGCGATCGCGGCTTTCTCGGCCGCGTGAACCCGAACCTGATCACGATCTTCAGCTTTGCGTTGCTGATGCCACTCGCCATTCAGTTCGCGCGTCGGGTCTTCGGGCCACGGAGCGCGAGATTCGATCGCCAGCAGCAGGCGGAGGCAGCGGCGGTGCGCGAACGCATGGACAAGATGGAAAACGCGCTCGAGGCGGTGGCCATCGAAGTCGAGCGGATCGGCGAAGGCCAGCGCTTCCTCACGCAGGCCATGACCGATCCGGTGTCACGTGCGAACGTCGGTGGCGCCGGCGCACCGGTGTTCGAACCGGTGCGGATGCGCGAGCGAGACCCCGCCGAGCTGCGCTAAACGGTCCTCGTCGCGGACCTTTCGACGCACGACCGACGACGCCGCTCAGCGCGTGCCGAGCTGCGCGTCGCGAATGGCGCGGAATTCATTGCCCTGTCGCCACTGCGGGAAACGGGGGGCATTCGCGATGCGATAACCCATCGCGAAGAACAGGTTCAGATCCTGCACCGCGCCGCTCAGGTCCCAGTTCGGCTTGATCTCGTCGGACGGCTTGTGATAGTCGTTCGCGGTGTACGCATCGCGCGTCTGCCGGCCGAAGTCGGCGGGCTTGCCGAGATACTCCGTGCCACCTTCGGCGAAGAACGCCGGCACGCCGACACGCGCGAAGTTGAAGTGGTCGGACCGGTAGTAGAATCCCTTTTCGGGCTCCGCATCCGGCTTGAGGACGCGTGATTGCTCCGCGGCTGCCGCCTTCGCGTAGTCATCCAGCTCCGAGGCGCCGAGTCCAATCACCGTCAGGTCCTTGGTTGGCCCCCAGGTGTTGAGCCCATCGATGTTGATGTTGGCCAGCGTCCGCGCCAGCGGGTAGATCGGTGTCACGCCGTAGAACTGCGAACCGAGGAGGCCCTGCTCCTCCGCGGTCACGGCCACGAAGAGGATCGATCGCTGCGGCGCTTCCTGCAGCGCCACGAAGGCCTTCGCAATGGCGAGCATGCCTGCGACGCCGCTGGCGTTGTCAGCCGCCCCATTGTAGATCGAGTCGCCATTGACCTTTTCGCCGATGCCGAAGTGATCCCAGTGCGCCGTGTAGACCACGAACTGGTCGCGCAACGTCGGTTCGCTACCGTCGAGACGCGCGGCAATGTTGTGTGAATCGACTTTCCGCAGGCGGTTCCGCAGCTGCACACTGGCGGTGACACCGAGTGGCACAGGTCGAAACGCACGCGTCGCCGCGCGGGCTTTCAACTCTTCGAAGTTCTGTCCCGCCATACCAAGAATCGCGGTCGCCTGTTCGAGGGTGAGCCACCCCTCGACACTGCTGCGCTTCATGTTCCGGTCCGGCGTCACGAGGTCGAACTGTTCGGCCGTCTTCCCCTGCACGACAGCGAACGGGTAACCCGCGCGCTCCGTCTCGTGGATCAGCAGCACGCCGGCCGCCTTGTGCTTCATGCCCTGTTCGTACTTGTAAGTCCAGCGGCCGTAGTAGGTCATGCGCGGGCCGCCGAACTGCGCGGTGTCGGCCAGTGGTGGATCGTTCACCAGCATGACCAGTGTCTTGCCGGCGACATCGACACCCTTGAAGTCGTCCCAGCCGAATTCCGGCGCTTCGACGCCGTAGCCGACGAACACCAGTTCGGAGTTGGCCAGCGACGCCGACTCGGCCACGTGCTTCGTCCAGGCGACGTAATCGGTGCGCCAGCGGAGTGCGCGCGATCCGCCCTTGCCGGAGATGGTCAACGTGGGTGCACCCTGCACCGTGATTCCCACCAGCGGCACTTTCTGCACGAAGTTGCCATCGGTGTTGCCGGGCTTCAGTCCGAGGGCAGCGAACTGCGCTTCCAGATACTCCACCGTGCGCGCCTCGCCGTTCGAGCCGGGCAGCCGCCCTTCGAGCGAATCGGACGCGAGCACGCGGATGTGCCGCATGACGGTATGGGTATCGATCGCCGCCTCGACTTCGATCGGCAGCGGTGCGGTCAGGAACGACTCGACGACCTGCGCCTTCTCTGGCGTCGGTTGTGGCGCTTTCGAGCAGGCAGCGAGGATCAGGACCGCAATCAGGCGGGTGGAAGTGGTGCGCATGTGATGGATCGGCGAGCAGGGTGGTGCGTACGGGAGTGGCCGGACCGGGGGTAGCGAGATCAGGCAACCTGACCGTCCGTTGCAGCAGACGCCGTGAGGGGCGGGCAGGAAACGTGGCGGCCCGATAGAATGTCGACCGATGACTTCGCCAACTGCGCCACCCCCGCTCGCGGGCCGCCAAGGACTTGCCCGCGAGATGGGTTTGGTCGCCCTGACGGCGACCGGCATCGCCTCGATGGTTGGGGCCGGGATCAACATCATCCCGTTCATGATCCAGCGGAATGTCCCGGGCATCGGCCCCTGGGTACTGCCCGCATTCCTGTTTGGCGCCGTGCCTGCGCTTTTTGCTGGGCTCGCTTACGCGATCCTCGCCTCGGCGATGCCTCGCGCCGGTGGCAGCTACGTCTATGCCACCCGCGCACTGCACCCGTACCTCGGCTTCATCGCCAGCTTTTCGCAGTGGTTTGCCGTCTGCGTTGCGATCGGCGTGGTGTCGTACGTGCTGGTGCCCTTCCTTCGCGACGTGGCCACCGCAGCCCAGTGGACGACAGCCGCTGCCACACTCGAGACCGGTACGATGCGGCTTGGCATTCCGCTGGCCGTGCTCTGGTTCTTCACGGCGGTCAACATCCTCGGTATCAAGTCGTACGAGCGGATTCTGGTGCCGCTGCTTGGACTCGTCTTCGTGCTCGGTGGCGTCGTGATCGTGGCCGGCTTCATGTTCGACCAGGCCGATTTCGCTCGCGCCGTGTTGGCCAAGGAGGGGCGCGCGATGCCTCAACGCGCCGACACGCCGATGACGGCCCGCATCTTCTTCACCGCGGCCACGGTGCTGTTCAGCGGCTTCATCGGCTTTGACGCCATCGCGCAGGCAGGAGGCGAGGCGAAGAACCCGAACCGCACGCTGCCGCTCGCGATCGGCCTCGCGATCCTCTGTTCGAGTGTGTTCTACATCCTGTTCACGGCGGCGGTCTATCACGCCGTGCCGTGGCAGTATGTGGCGGAACAATCCAATATCCGGGACGTGAACGCACCCGGGATTGCTGGGTTATGTCCTGCCGAATGGATGGACGGTGGCGATCGTCGCCGGCGGCGCAGTCGCCCTGGCGAAGGATGTGCCGGCGATGATTCTCTCGGTGTCGCGATTGATGTTCGCGTGGGCCGAGGACGGGATCTTTCCGAAATCGGTGGCAGCGTTGCATGCGCGTTTCCGCACGCCTCATGTCGCGATCCTCGCCAGTGCCTCGATGGCCACCGTCTCGATTCTCGGCTGTCATCTGGCGGGCGACTTCTTTCTCGGCGTCGACATTCTCGTCACCGCGATGCTGGCGAACTACATGGTCATGTGCCTGTCGGTCCTGACGCTGCCAGGCCGCAACCCGGCCATCGCACGTGACGTGCGGGTACTGCCGAATCGGGGTGCGCAGTTGGTGGTGTCAATCGTCGGCATCATCGTCATCGGCTCATTCCTGGCCATGCACATCTGGAAGGATCTGTCCGCGCCCGCCACGGCATGGTATTTCCGCTCGACTCCCGTCTGGGTGCTGGTGATGGCGCTTGCGACGCTGATCTACCTTCGTGAAGTGGCTGCACTGCGCCGACGTGGCGTGGATGTGGACGCCATCTTCGCGACCCTGCCCGCTGACTGACTCCCGAGTGCACAACACATGACTGTATCCGTCGAACGATTGTCTCTCGCTCCGGACCTCGAGATCTCGCGTATCGTCACCGGCCTCTGGCAGATCGCCGACATGGAACGCGATGGCCAGGTGCTGGACCTCGATGCGACCGCCGAGGCGATGCATCCCTACGCTGCGGCCGGCTTCACCACGTTCGACATGGCGGATCACTACGGGTCGGCCGAGCTGATTGCGGGAAAGTACCGCATCGCTCATCGGGATATTCCCACGCAACTGTTCACGAAGTGGGTGCCGAAACCCGGCCCGATTTCGAAGGACGAGGTTCGCGCGGCCGTCGAACGTGCCGCCGACCGGCTGCAGGGCAAGCCGATCGACCTGATGCAGTTTCATGCGTGGACGTTTGCCGATGCACACTGGCTCGATGCCTTGAGCTATCTCGGCGAGTTGAAGGCCGAGGGACTGATTCGCCACATCGGGGTGACGAATTTCGACGCCGCACACCTGCGGATCGCTGTCGCCAGCGGCATCCAGATCCTGACGAACCAGGTGTCGTTCTCGCTGCTCGACCAACGTGCCGCCGGTCGCATGGCCGCGGTCTGCGAGCAATACGGCGTGAAGGTGCTGGCGTACGGCACCGTGGCAGGCGGGCTCCTCACGGCGCGCTGGCAGGCGCGGCCCGAGCCGCCGAAGGACGACCTGAAGACCTGGTCGTTGATGAAGTACGGTCGGTTCATGCAAGCCGCTGGCGGTTGGCCAGCCTTGCAACGCGTGCTCGAGGTCACCGCTGCGATTGCGGCCAAGCACAATGTGTCGATGGCGAATGTCGCCTGCCGCCACATCCTCGACTTCCCGCATGTTGCCGGCGTGATCATCGGCGCGCGACTCGGCGAACGCGCGCACATCGACGACAATGCGCGCATCACGTCGCTCCGTTTTGACGACGACGATCGCCGCGCACTGCGCGACGTGCTGGCAACACTGACGCCGATTCCCGGCGACTGCGGCGATGAATATCGACGGCCCCCGTACCTCACGGCGTCAGGGGACCTGAGTCATCACGTCGATGCATTTCCCGCACCGTACGCCGTGCACAAGGTGAGTGACCGACGCTCGTATTGCTTGAGCGGGACTGTCTGGGAACCGCTGGCAGGATACAGCCGCGCCACGCGCTTCGATAACCACATCCATGTCGCTGGTACCACTGCAACACATGGTTCGCTCCCGATCGGCCGGAACGATGCGGCAGCCCAGACACATTTCGTGCTCGACAAGATCGAAGGCTCGTTGATCTCGCTGGGCGGCACGCTCGCGGACGTGGTTCGCACGCGCGTCTTCGTGGATGACATCTCACTCTGGGAGCCGATCGCACGTGCCCTCGGCGAGCGGTTTGGTGCCATCCTGCCGGCGAACACGATGGTGCAGGCCAAGCTGATCGGCGAGGGCTACCTGGTCGAGATCGAAGCCGACGCCGAGCTCTGACCACGACGCATCCGTACGAAGTCAGAAGGGGCGCCGCAGTGATGTGGCGCCCCTTCTGGCTTCTGGCGAGCGCTCTGGTCGTCAGTCGAATGTCACGAGCTGCATGACAGCATCGAGCAGCCGGCCTTGTTGCGCGCCCAGTCGGGTCGGCGTTCCGCAAAGGCATCGCGGCCAGGTTGTTCGTCGTACGGCCGGCGCAGGACGTCGAGCAGTTCGTGGATCATCGAGTCGTCGCCCGACTCTGCCAGATCGATGGCCTGCTGCGCGAGATAGTTGCGGAAGACGTAGCGCGGATTGACGGCGTGCATGCGCGCGCGTCGGGCGGCATGTGTATCGGTCGCGGGGTCGAGCGAGGCATGCCAGCGACGGATCCACGCGTCCAATGCTGCGCCATGCAGCGCGAGGCGCGCGTCATCGTAGTAGATGTCACCGAGGAGCGGCACGACCGGCGAATCGGCAGGCAGTGAGTCGGGCAAGTCACCGAGTGCGCGGAAAAATCGCGTGTAGTCCAACTCACATTCGACCAGCAAGGCGTAGGCCTCGGCCATCAGTTCCTGCACGGCGTCATTGCTGGCCACGAATCCGAACTTGGCGCAGGTCATCGCCTCGAATTCACGGCGGTAGACCGCGACATAGTGATTCAGCCCCTGCTGCAGTTCCTCGGTGCCGTCGAAGAGCGGCGCGATCGCCGTCGCGAGCTGCACCAGGTTCCACTGCGCCACGGCTGGCTGTTGTCCATATCGATAGCGGCGTCCGCCAGCATCGGTCGTATTCGGAGTCCACTCCGGATCGTAGTTGTCCAGCCACCCGTACGGACCGTAGTCGATCGTGAGGCCGAGAATCGACATGTTGTCGGTATTCATCACGCCATGCACGAAGCCGACGCGCATCCAGTGGACGATCATCACCGCGGTGCGTTCGCATACCTCGTGGAACCACCGCGTACGCCGTTCTGCCGGTGGTCCATCGAGGTGCGGAAAGTCACGCGCAATGGTGAAGTCCACCAGCCTCTCGAGCAGTGGCTTGTCGTCACGGGCGGTGAGGATCTCGAAGTTCCCGAAACGCACAAAGCTCGGTGCGACGCGACAGACGACGGCTCCTGGCTCGAGCTTCGCATCACCGTTGTAGAACATGTCGCGAAGCACCGCATCACCCGTGGCCACCAGCGACAGCGCTCGTGTGGTCGGCACGCCGAGATGATACATCGCTTCGCTGCAGAGAAACTCGCGAATGGAGGAGCGCAGCACCGCACGCCCGTCAGCCGTGCGCGAATACGGCGTGGGGCCAGCGCCCTTCAGCTGCAACTCCCACCGCTCTCCGGCAGCGTTCACCGTCTCGCCAAGTGTGATCGCGCGCCCGTCACCCAGCTGGCCCGCCCAGTGTCCGAACTGATGGCCGCCGTAGCAGGCCGCGTAGGGCTGCATGCCATCCATCAGGCCATTGCCCCCGAACACCTCCGCGAAGGCCGGCGACCGCACGTCATCATCGGAGAGGCCGAGCAGCGCCGCAACTTCACGGGCGTGTGCAATGAGCCGTGGTGCTGCTACAGGCGTCGGGCTGGCGCAGCTCCAACAGGCGTGCAGCACTTGCCGGCGCGAATCAGTGGTGTCGGGATCGCCGGGGAGCTCACGGACGAATCGGTTGTCGAAATTCAGCTTTGACTGCATCCGACAAATCTACGCGGCCAGTTGAACGGCACCTGCGGCTGGCGCAGAAACATCAGGAGGCGCTCAGAGCTTCCGGTGGCCGAGGGCCGGGAGCTGTGCCCGGACGGCGGCGAGGCGGTCAGCATCGAGGGTGGCCATGGCAATGCCCTCCCCTTCATCCACACAGGCGAGGATTTCTCCCCAGGGATCGATCACCATGGAGTGGCCCCACGTGCGCTTGCCGTTCGGGTGCACACCGCCCTGGGCCGACGCCATCAGGTAACACTGGTTCTCGACCGCGCGCGCCCGCAACAGGAGTTCCCAGTGCTTCGAACCCGTGGAGTGCGTGAACGCCGACGGCGCACAGATCAGGTCGAGCGGCGCTTCCCCGGCTTCGAAAGTGAGCGCCCGATACAGCTCCGGGAACCGGATGTCGTAGCACACACTCAATCCGACCCGCAGGCCTGCGGCGCGCACGGAGACGGGGCTATCACCCGCCTCGAGGACCGTGCCTTCATCATACGCCTCGCGGCCGTTGTCGAACGCGAAGAGATGGATCTTGTCGTATCGCGCCGCGAGCGACCCATCCGGCGCAAACACACAGCTCGCATTCCTGACACGTGTGCCGGAGGGCGTGCGAATCGGCACCGTGCCGCCGAGGAGCCAGAGCCCGTGCTGACGTGCGGCATCCGACAGGAACTGCTGGATCGGCCCGTCGCCCGCGGCTTCGCCGATGCGCAGGCGGTCGGCGTCGCCGTTTCCGATCAGGCAGAAATATTCCGGGAGCGATACAAAATCCGCGCCGGCAGCAGCGGCGTCGCCGATCAGCCGACCGGCCGTGGCCAGGTTCTCCGCCACATCGCCGGTCGAGACCATCTGGATTGCCGCAAGCGTCGTCATGCCAGAAGGCTACCGAGCACCGCGGTGGTCGCGCCAGTGGACGGGCTTGCCTTGACGCCCGCTGCGCGGACGATGTTCGTTCGCGTCATGAATCGTGTGTCTTCCGGCGGCCTGGTCGCCCTGATGGTCCTGCTGGCCGCCTGTGGTGGCAGCTCCGAGCCGACAATCGTCCCAACGCCAATCCCGCCGGTGGTGCAACCGCCGGTGCTCGGCCAGACCTATGTGTCGAGCGGGAGGGCGGCAGCCGGCGATGTCTTCGTGCACCTCTTCGAATGGCGATGGGCCGACATTGCGAAGGAATGCGAGGTGTATCTCGGGCCCAAGGGCTTCAAGGGCGTCCAGATTTCGCCGCCGTCGGAGCATGCAATCGTCCGCAACGCGGGCGCCTTCTTCCCGTGGTGGCAGCGCTACCAGACGGTCAGCTACAAGCTCGATCAGTCGCGCTCCGGCACGGCGGCTGAACTGTCCGACATGGTCGCCCGTTGCAAGGCGGTGGGAGTGGACATCTACGCCGACGTCGTGATCAACCACATGACGGCCGGCAGTGGTACCGGGAGCGCCGGCACGGTCTATACGAAGTACAGCTATCCCTCGGTGCCCTACACGCAGCTGGATTTTCACGCGCCCTGCAACATCGACTCGTACGCGGTGGCTTCGCAGGTACAGAATTGCGAGCTGGTCGGGCTCGCCGACCTCGAGACATCGTCGGACACCGTACGCGGGCGCATCGCTCGATACCTGATCTCGCTCAATGAGATCGGCATCCGTGGATTTCGTGTCGATGCCGCCAAGCACGTCGCCCCCGCAGACCTCGAGGCGATCTTCACCCGCGTGAACAACGCCGCCGCGGCGGCGGGTCGGGCCAAGCCGTATGTCTTCCTCGAGATCATCGCGGGCAGCGGTGATGCCGTGACACCACAGCAGTACTACGGTGTCGGATATGCGTCGGGCGGATCGACCGACATCACCGATTTCACGTACGGCAATCGGGTCAGCGACGCGTTCTACGGCCGCAACAGCTTCACGTTGTGGGGCGCCGTCAATGCAATCGCGACGCAGTTGCTGCCGTCGGACAAGAGTGTGGTGTTCATTGACAATCACGACACCCAGCGTTCTTCGGCCCTGTTCTATGCCGACTCGACGTACGAACTGGCGCAGATCCTGATGCTTGCCATTGGGCAGGGGTATCCGAGCCTCATGTCGAGCTACGGCTTCGATCGATCGGCACAGCTGGCGAAGGATGCCGGACCACCGTCCGACGCCAACGGCACGACGCTCAGCAGCTTCAATCCTGATGGATCGAGCAAGTGCACCGTGACCTACGGCGCGCAACAGCTGGCAGAGTGGATTTGCGAACACCGCCGACCGGCGGTCGCGAACATGGTGACGTTCAGGAAGGCCGCGGCGGGAACGCCGACCACCGATTGTGGTCGTGGTGACTGGAAGATCGACTCCGACGCCGATCGCATTGCACTATGCCGCGACGGTGCTGGCTTTCTTGCCATGAGCACCAGTGCCACCGCGGGCACGACGGTGCTGCCAACGCGGCTGCCCGCTGGTCGCTACTGCAATGTTGCACAGTTCCAGTTCACACCAGCATCGGGGGGAACGGCGGCCAGTTGCACAGGTGCTGCGATCGTGGTCGGCTCGGATGGCACCGCCAGCATTTCGCTCACGAGGCGGAGCGCCGTAGCGCTCCACACCCGGGCGAAACTGGACTGATCGAGACTTGCCTGCAGCAGTGGGACGAGCCGTGGCCCATCCCACTGCCGCGGGCGTTTCTCAGCGCTTGGCCTTGGGGACCAACTTGATCTGACCGCGAGCTTCGCGGTTGCGCAGCACGGCCAAAACATCGGCCAGCGGCAGCGGCGTGAATTCACCGGAGAGGAAATCCCGGATCTGCGCCACCGTCATGTTCTTGCGCAGCAGGATCGTGAATTCAGCGTTGAACTCATCAGGGAAGCCAGCCGGCGCGGCGGCGCGACCACCCGCTGGCGTGGCTGCCGGTGCCGGCGGACGCTGACCACCACCGCCACCGCCGCCGCCGCCCGCACCTGGAACACCTGCAGGTGCCGTGCTGCCCACCTGCTCGACGACCAGCGTGGCGGCCTCACGCTCCTCGGCCGTCACCACCGGCTCGGCCGCCGGAATGTTTCGCTGCATCGCCTGCAACTGGTACGCCGCACGCACTTCGTTCACCAGCGCGCCGGCCCGCGAGTCGATCAGCGGCTCGAACGCCACCGTGCGACGTCGGCCAAGCGCCGTATCGGTCCAGAGCACGCCGGCAGATCGCACGACCGCCTTCTCGATCTCCGCCTGATGACGGATGGCATTGCGCGCTTCCTTGTACGCGGTCATCAGCGAGGTGGCATCGGAGGCATCCGCCATGTAGCCGAGTCCTTTCGTGTGCGACTCACCCATGCGCGAGAGTCCGCGACCCAGGTTGTCGTTCACGACACGTGCCGCGACGTCGTCGGTGCCGCGCGAGATCACGGCCAGGCTGCCCAGCCCGACGGCGGCCGCACGCTTGTATTGCGTCGGGTCCTGCTTGTCCGGGGTGTCCTCCGACGAGTGGTACCACATGTCCGGCCAGGTGATGAACATCACGGCCGGGATGCCATTGGCCAGGTACACCACGTGATCGCTCGACCCGTAGTGCTTGTCGATCTTGATGTAGAAAGCATCCTTGCTGCCGCGCGGTGACTCGACTGGCTGCGTCGGCGCATAGCCGCTCAGCGAACGACGGAACCGCACCCGCTCACGCGAGATGTCGGCGACGTACTCCATCATGCTCTGCGCGATGTCGTTGAGGTAACTCGGGAAGGTGTCCGGCGTGCGCTGCAGGACCCAGAACGAGCGGCTCTGCGACACGCGAATGCCTTCCATGTCGAAGTTCAGCGTGCCGATGATCTTCGCCTTCTTGTCCGGGTTCGCCGCCAGGTACGCGCTGGTACCCGCAATCTCTGGCACGAAGAGGAAGTTGATGGTGCGCTTCGGACGCGGCAGCTTGCCCTCCGCGATCAACTTGATGTAGGCGCGGCCGATTTCGAGGATCAGTGCGCAGCCGGAGTTGTCGTCGTTGGCGCCCTGCTTGATCAGCCCCTCGTACAGATGGCCGCTGATCGCCACTTCCTGCGTGGTGCTGCCGTCGCCGGGAATTTCGGCCACGACATACTCCGCCTTGGTCGGCACCATCGCGCTCTTGGTGATCGAGCGGATCGTGATCTTCTCGCCGCGCACGAGCAGCGCCGAGAGATTGCTGCGAACCTCGGGCGTGACCGACCAGGCCACGGTTCCGGGCTGTGCCAGTGCGGTGGACGACACGATCTGGTTCGGGAAGTCGACGCTGCGCTGGTAGCCGATCGCGCTCACGCCGAGCACGCCGAGTGCACCCTGCTGCGTCGCCGTCTGGAAGACGGAGGCGGTGGCGCCCGAAGTGAGCACGAACTTGCCCTTCACATCCTTGCCCTCGAAGTCTGCCGGGCGGCCCGGCCCGACGTCGATCAAGTCGCCGCTGATGTCGCCATTGGCGTTCAAGGACACAAGCGCGAGAGGGATGTCATGGATGTCGAAGAGCTTCACACTCTTCGGTGTGGTCATCCAGAGCTCGCCCTGTGAGGGCTGCGGCGCAGACTGGCCCTGTTGATACACGACGGTCTTGACGTTGCTGAACCCGTAGGCCTTCGCGAAGTCAGCGATCACGCGGCTCTCGCGAAACGGTCCGCTGTACTCCTCTGGCGGCCGCACGCGCTGATAGGGAACGAGTTCGAGCAGGTGATGCATGGCGCGCTCGCCGGAGACTTCGTTGATGATCGCGGTCATCTCGGCCTGCGTGAGGAGCGTACGGTCCTCGCGCTCCTGCGCATGCAGTGAGGCGCTGGCCGCTGCGGCCAATGCCACACCAGCCAACCAGGTGTGCTTCATGGGGAAATCCGTGGGGAAAGAGGTCGGGCATCCCGCAGGGGCGGGCCGACGGCCCACGCGCCACGGCGATTGTGCCCGGAGAACGCTCCCGGCGACTGCTTCGTTGTGCCTGCCGCGGCGTCAGGCCGGCTTGTACACCATGCACCAGAGCGACCAGAGCAGCGGCACCGCCGCCAGCCAGCCGGCGCCATTCCAGCGCTGGTAGGTGCGCTGCAGCAGCACCTCCTGCTCCGGGGCGATGCGCAGCAGCTGGCGCTGAGCCGGCACCAGCACCACCAACCAGACCGCCGTGGAGAGCAACAACCCGATCATCGCTTCGCGAATCCAGCGGGTTTCCCACATCGGAAAGCCGCGCCCGACTGCCAGCACAACGCCGGTCGATACGAGCAGGATCGCACCGCCAAGCGTGAAGACCCAGTCGGTGACGACGATTGCACGCGCGGCGAGGCGAAAGTCGGCGTGCCGCCGTTCGCGATACATCAGCGCGCTCCAGACGCCGGTCACGATCACATTGCCGACGAAAAGGATTGCGGCTAACACATGCAGCACCTTCAGCGCCCTGAGGGCAGAGTCGCTCAACATGTGGTGGCTTTCGGTGCGAGGTGAAAAGTGCCGGACGCCGATCGAATTCAACGACACGCGGCCAACGTTTGCTGTCGACGGGAAGTAAAGCGCGGACGAGATCCAGTTCCAGCGGTCGATAACTTTCCCATCATGACCTTCTGTATTCGTTCGGCAATTTCGCGGTGCGCTGCTCCTGCGCTCGCTGCAGTCCTTGGAGTTCCTTTCTCGCCTGCGTTCGCTCAACCATCGGCTCCGGAACCGCGCACTGCGCCGGCAGCGGGACGTCAGACGGTGACCGCCGTCTGGGTGGCGTCCGCGCCAGTCATCGATGGACGGTTGGACGAAGCGATCTGGCGCACTGCGACACCCGTAAGCGGGTTCGTACAACGGGCACCACGCGGTGGCGCAGCAGGATCGCAGCGCTCGGAAGTGCGCGTCGCGTACGACCGCGATGCGATCTATGTCGGCGTGCGAAACTTCGACACCGCGCCCGACTCGATCGCCCAGCAGCTCGGGCGGCGCGACGCGAGTGACATCTTTTCGGACTGGTTCAACATCGGATTCGACAGCTATGGCGATCGCCGCACGGCATTCGTGTTCGGCGTCAATCCACGCGGCGTCCTTCGCGATAGCTACCTCTACAACGACGACCAGGAAGACCCGCTCTGGGATGCCGTGTGGAACGTGGCCGCCAAGACCGATAGCAGTGGCTGGACCGCCGAGTTCCGCATCCCCCTGTCGCAGCTCCGGTACAACGCCAGCGACGCTGGCGGCGCGACGCGGCGTTGGGGCATCAATTTTTCGCGTGAACTGGCGCGCCACGGCGAGGAATCATACTGGTCGCCGACACCGCCGGATGCGCCAGGTATCGTGTCGCGATTCGGCGATCTCGTCGGGCTCGATTCGCTGCTACCGGCGTCGCGCATCGAGTTGGTCCCGTACATCCGCACGCAACTCGAGACACAACCGACGGTCGCGCGAAACCGCTTCGTTCCTGCGCGTGACGTGGCGGTCGCCGTCGGGGGCGACATCCGCCTCAAGCTGCCGCAGTCACTCACGCTCACGGCGTCGGTCAATCCGGACTTCGGGCAGGTCGAGGCTGACCCGGCGGTCGTCAACCTGTCCGCATTCGAGCTGTTCTTTCCCGAGCGCCGACCATTCTTCCTCGAGAATGCGGACGGGTTCGCGTTCGGCGCCACACGGACGTTCAACGACAACGACGCGCCGAAATTCTTCTACACCCGCCGTATCGGCCGGCCGCCGCAGCGAGTCCCAGGCGGCGGCGACATCGATGCCGTTGGGGTGGGCGCGCAGACACCCATTCTTGGCGCCCTGAAGCTTTCGGGCACCACACCCTCCGGATGGCAGGTCGGGTCACTGAACGCGATCACGGCGCGCGAGAACGCCGATGTGCTGGACACACTTGGTCGAATTCGAAAGGAGTCAGCCGAACCGCTGACCAACTACCACGTGACGCGCGTCCGGAAGCTGCTCCGCGGTGGCAACGCGGGCATCGGCGGATTCATCTCTGATGTACGCCGCGACATCGCGGACACCTCATTGGCCGTTCGCTTGCCTTCGTCCGCCACCATCCTCGGCATGGATTGGGAATCGGCCTGGCAGCGACGCACGTGGACGGTGAGTGGTGTGCTGGCCGGAAGCACGGTGCGGGGTGATCAGGCCGCGATCACGCGCCTGCAGCGCGCCAACTATCGCAGCCTGCAGCGTCCAGATGCGACGCATCTCACCTACGACCCCACGCGCACCTCGCTCGGTGGCCACTACGGCGCGCTGACCATCGCGAAGAGTGGCGGGGAACGGGTGCTTGGTTCGGTCACGTACGAGCAGACGAGTCCGGGCTTCGAGGTCAATGACGTCGGGTTCCAGTTTCGCTCCGACTTCCGCACCGTCTCGACATCACTCACCTATCGGAATCCGCTGCAGTCGAGGCTCGCCCGCGAATACGAGCTCGGGGTGTTCAGCACGATCAGCGACAACTTCGGCGGTGAGCGCGTCGAGGAGCGCATGGCATGGACCGTCGGGACCCAGTTCCTGAATTTCTGGAGCGTCGAATTCTTCGGGTCGTTCTCTCCAAAGACGCAGAATGATCGACTGCTGCGTGGCGGACCGATGGCAATGCGCCCGAGTGCCCTGGTCAATCGTTTCAGTCTCAGCAGCGACGGTCGGAAGTCGGTGATCATGGAGACGGAATTGGTGCGCAGCACCGACGCCTCCGGCATGTCGATGACGGGCGCCAGCGTCTCGCTCGATTGGCGCCCTGCCCCGCAAGCGCGAATTCGTGTTGGACCATCCTACGAAACGCAGCGAACGACCGGGCAGTACATCCAGGCGGTGTTGGATCCGCTGGCGCTGGCAACGTTCGCGAGTGCGCGCTACGTGTTTGCCAATGTGCAGCAGCGCTCCGTGCGACTCGACACACGACTCGACTGGACGTTCTCGCCATGGCTGTCGCTGCAACTCTTCCTCCAGCCGTTTGCCGCGTCGGGACAGTTTTCTCGCTTCAAGGAGTTCACGACGCCGCGCCGCTTCGAATTCGCAGAATACGGTGTGGATCGAGGCACGGTCACGCCGCTCGGCGGCGGTGCGATCAACGTCGATCCCGATGGCAGCGGGCCGGCCGCAGCCTTCGACATTCCGAACCAGGATTTCACCGTGCGTGCGCTGCGCGGCAATGCCGTGCTGCGCTGGGAATACCGTCCGGGCTCCGCGCTCTTCCTCGTCTGGTCGCAGCAGCGCGAGCAGGATTTTGCCGAGGTGCGTGACGGCATCGCGGGTCAGGCAGCACGCACCTTCGCGGATCCTGGCCGGCACGTGTTCCTGGTGAAGTTCACGCGCTGGATCGGGAAGTAGCGCCACGACGATCGCTTACGGCCCCCACTCGACGCTTCGCCCGAGCGTTTGCATGGCGGCGCCAAACGTTCACTTGTCGACGGCGTGGCGATAAAAAACAGATGTGTGCGAGACAGATATATCCGGGGTTCATGAAGTGGGAGTGAATGGCCGAGACTGCTTGTCAGGCACCGGGCTCGAGTAGAGGTGTCGTGTGTCGCCTGACACGCTCTCACCACCCCTGCTCCCCGTTTCGATGGACCATCGCTCAGCTCAGCATTCGACGCGCCGCCCAGCCATGTCCGTCGTGCACCGACTGAAGCTGCTCCTCGTGAGCGGTGTCGGTGTCCTGACATTCACGGCCACACGCGTTGCGCTGGCATCGACGCGTGATCTCGAAGATACCAACCTTGTCGCAGACGCCGTGACGCCAACGCCGTCGTCGAAAGTGTTGCCGCAGGAGGTGCGCGCGCAAAAGAGCGCAGTTGCCGCCACGACCGTGGCACAGAATGGCCCGTTGTCGATCAGCACCGGGTCGAGCGCGACGACATCGCTCGACATGGCCAGCGAAGTCACGATTACTGCGACTCCTGAACTGCCGCCGATCTCACACGTCGACGCCGCGCCAGTCGCTCTACGAACCAATCATGCCCGCCTCCACCCGCTGACGGCGAACCCGATCGCTGGTGCGATTGGCGGCGTCGCGGTCGGCGCACCGATGGCCGATTGGCGCGCGATCATTTCGCATCCCGGCGTGAGCTTGTCGTTCTCAGAGATCTCCGATGCCTCTGGTGGCACCGGTGCGATGTCGGCCGCACGGGCCTTGCGTACCCACAGCATGGCATCCATCGCGATGGACTTCGATTCGATCGCTGGCGTACGCGGCTTGTCGGGCTTCGCGCAATACAAGAGCAAGACCGGTCGCAACGGGTCCGGAGCCGCGTCGTTCTCGCAGAACTTCTCGAACATCGATGCAGACGACTTCAGCGCCTTCGGGGAAGCCTGGCTCGAGCAGCGGCTGTTCTCCGATCGTGTGCGCATCAAGGCCGGGCGTCTCGACTTCAACACCGAGTTTGCCGGCACCGACAACGGCGCGAGCTTCCTCAATGCGTCGATGGGGTTTTCACCCAGCATCACCGCCGCACCAACGTTCCCGCTGCCGAGCAATGGCGCGAACCTGGTCGTCAGCCCACGCGGCTCGACGTCGGTCAGTTTCGGTGTCTTTGACGGCCTCGATGGCGCGCCTGCCCAGGTGGGGCACGCGTCGCTCTTTCACATTGGCCAACTCCGGCAGGAGTGGTCACTTGGCGGCGCACAGTTGGCCGGCAAGCTGGGTGTGGGTGCCTGGCGTCATAACGGCATCTTCCTCGCCGCCGATGCCGCAGCGGACGCGGAGCCAGCCGTCGCGGGCACCCACGGCTGGTACGCGACGCTCGACCAGACACTGTGGCAGGGTGCCGCAGGGGCGGATGAGGTGCGACCGACGATTGCGGGATTTGCGCAGCTCGGTCGCTCCGACCCGCATGTGCAATCGATCCAATCGCACGACGGCGGCGGGCTCACGTTCGCAGGCCTCCTGCCCCATCGTACCGGCGACGTACTTGGCCTTGGCGTAACGCGGGCACGTTGGCTGGACGGCCATGAGCTGATTCACGAAAGCTTCTATCAGCTCCCGCTCAGCACACACTTCTCGTTGGTGGCGGACCTGCAACACGTCTCGCGGCGCACGGCCGATCTAGGCATGCACCGCGGCACTGTGACGACGCTGCGTACCATCGTCAGCTTCTGACAGCGGCACCAAACCCGCTGCTCGAACGCAATCACGCGCGGGTCATCGATGATGATCCGCGCGTGATGACATTGGTCATGGAATTGGATGCTGGGTGACGGTCTTGATCCCATCGCCGAACGTGACCGCCAGCAGCAGGACGAGTTTGGTGGCTGGCAAGGCGCTCGGAGCATCGGCCCACTCGGTGAGCGTATGCTGGTTGCCGCCGTATGACCGGCCGATCGCAATGCTCGGCACACCGCGCACGACGCCGACGTTGCCATCGGTGCTGCCTGTGGCGATTGCTTCAGGCGCACCGGGAAGGCCGACGATCCCAAGCTGCGTCTGGATGTCGATCGCCGTCTGCACCAGCGGATGACGTCGCGCTGGTTCCAGCTGTGCGGTGGTGCCGCCAGCCTGATTCTTCTGCTCCACCTCGACCCGCAGGCCGACCTTCTCCTTCGTCGCGGCGTCCTGCACGATGCGACCGATGGTGCGATCCAGCGAATCGAGGAGAATCGGATCAGGTGACCGCAAGTCGACGGTGAAGAAAAGCTCCTGCGGCACGCCGTTGTAGATCACGCCGCCGTGGACCTGCCCCACGTTGATCACCGCGCCCTCGGGCAACGCGGGATAGCGCAGCTCGTAGATGCGCTGGATCGCATCGGCCAGCGCCTTCACTGGAGTCGGCTTGCCGCGCGAGGTGACGGTGTGCGACCCTGGACTGGTGAACACGTATTTCGTCCAGTAGATGCCGAGCGCGCCGTAGTTGATCGGGCCCAATCCACCGTCCATCGAGATCAGCAGGTCTGGCTTGGGGTTGTGCTCGAACCAGTAATTCATGCCGCGAAGGCCGAGCTCTTCCTGCACCGTCGCGACGAAGACCAGGTTGCCCTTCGTGCGGATCTTTGCCGCATTCAACGCACGAATCGTGGCCAGCATGTTGGCGACGCTGGCGCTGTTGTCGAAGATGCCGGGCCCGTGCAGCGAATCACCTGCGCGCCGCACCTTGAGGTTCGTTTCCAATGCGTGCACGATGTCGAGATGGGCAGCGAAGACGACCGTCGGCCCACCACCCGTTCCTGCCCGTACGCCGGTCACGTTGCCGATGGAGTCGACGCTGACGCGCAGTCCTTCCGCCTCCATCACCCCTTTCACGTACGCGCCGCGCTGTGCCTCACTGCGCGACTTCCCCGGCATCTCGGCGATCGTCACCCACTCGTCCACATGCTTCGGCATGCCCTGCTCGACATACGCCAGGGCCGCGCGCACATCAGGACGGCGCAGCAGCGCAGCATCCCATGAAGTCGGGTAGGTCGTCTGCGCCATCAACGGCAGTGCCGTCAACGGCAACGCGGCCAATGTGGCGACGAGTGTCACCAGAACGGCTGGTACAACGCGGCGAATTCGCATCGAAAGACTGAGGAGGTGTGAGCGGTGAAACGTGTGGAACAGAGGATGTGACCCGCTGCCTCTGCTGCTCGCAGCGGGCATGGAACGAGTACCGCTAGCGACGTACCTGCCGGCCAGTGCAGCCCGGCATGCGAAACGCCCCGATCTTCGTGGAATATGCCGTGGCCCCGGCCTGCAGATAGTCACCCACATACCAGATGGTGCAATCGTCCCGCGGGTCGACGGCGGTCTGCGTGTAATCCTCCCAGCGGAGGGTGGTGCTCTGCGCGGCCGCGCCTTCGACCAGCACCTGCTCGCGCAGCCCAAGTGTCCCTGGCGGATCCTTCGGTCGTCGGCCCGCGAAACGCTGCCCCGGGTAGGCAGGCGCACCGCCGAACGAATAGCCGATGCCGATGTTGCCGAAGCGATCCATGGCCGGGCTGCCGAGCCAGCGATAGCTGCTGTCTGGCAGGTAGGTGCCTTGCTGGATCACACGGAGCGCACGATCACGAGCGGGCTGCAGCTCGTACCATCGAATGCCGCCACCGGACATCGCACCGTTGATCGCGTGAACGGCCACGATCGACTCACGGTTACCGATCCGGCGATACACCACCCGCGGCATCAGCTTGTCGCCCTGCGAGTCGAGCTTGCGGTCGGTACCAGGTTGCGAGACGCAGTTGGTGAGTTGTCCACCACACATGTAGGCGTACGGTGCCACCGGGATGTACGTCGGGCCATCGACGCGGGTCAGTGCAATGTTCTCCCAATCGACGTGAAACGACCACGCCAGCAACACGCTGTCGGCCAGCTTCTCGCGCAGCTGTGTGCCACCTGCGGCGAGCATGATGTTGGGCGCTCCCGGGGGCGGTAGCGTGGTGCCATCGAGATCGACGTTGTTGAGGAAGTTCACGTCCGCGATCACCACACATTGCTCGGTCGCGGCCTCACCACGCAGCATCCGCGTGCGATCGGCGACGCAGGCGTGTTTCTCGATCACGTCGTCACCCGTGCTGGTCGGGATGTAATACCCGTCAGGCCAGACCGCAGGACGCGGATAGTCGGGAAAGAGCGGCCGGATGAATTCGTAGCGATACCATCCACCGAGTGGATCCTCGGAGGCGCTGACCGCATAACACATCGCGTACATCCCCGAGTCACGCGTCGCGGGCGGACGGAGCGCGACCGAGTCGCGGACCGGTGGTGGGACATAGAGCGTAACGGCCGGCCCTGGCTGCGCGGCGCGGAAGGGGCGACTCGCCACGGCAGGTGCACCGGCACGCAACGGTGGCGGATCGTCAGCATGCCATGCGCTCCGCTGGAACACCGGCATCACGATCAGCCAGCGATCAGCGAGTTGATCGTATCGCACCACGGCATCCCCGCTGTTGCGCGATTCGCACGCGCCACCGGCCCCACGAAACACGGTGTTGGTTGGCACCGGCCCGTACAGAGTGCGCCCGGTGCTGTCGAACTGCGCGCCCTGCCGACTGAAGATCGCCAGACGCGTGTTCACGATCTGCACAATGTGGTCGCGGCCGACGGCGAGGGTGTTGTCGGACGGATTGCGCAGCGCCGCGCGGCCCTGCGGTCCGGTAAATCCATTGCCAAGGCCGTCAAACGACGCGACCAGCACGGGCGCGTCACCCGTGCCCATCGATCGTTGCTCCACCGACGCGCTGGTCAGCGGCCGCGGCGATGGCGCCGTGGCCCCAGGGCCGCGACTGCAGCCGATGACGAGCAGACCACAGCCCAGCCAGCGAACGGGCGTCCACACTGAGCGGGCGGCGGCACCAATGGCCACGGAATGAACGGAAGGACGAACGGCGGCCATGCGGGCTCCGGATGAGGCAGATCCAACGTACTCAACCGGAAAGTGTCGGTGCGCTGCCTCCGGGGCCAGTCAAAACCCGGACGAGCCTGCCGCAATACGACTCTAATTCGCCGCGCCGGGCAGTAGCGCATTGACGAGGCGTGTACCGCGGCGCAGTCTCTCTTCCAACACCTGAAGCTCAGCGTCACCCGATGGGAGGCATTACATGATCTCCACAGCACGCGCGGCATTTGCAGGACTTCTGGCGACGACCCTGCTCGCCCTTCCGCTCGCCGCGCAAGCCGGTGCCAGCACCGTCGACCGGCCCCAGTTCATTCGCGTCGTCGCTCGCGACTACGTCTATGACGCTCCCGCCAACGTTCAGTCAGGGATCGCCACGATTCACCTGATCAACCAGGGCGTGGACATCCACCACGTCACGGTGCAGGAGCTTCCCGACGGAAAGTCAGTGAAGGACTTCTTCGATGCCACGCGCGCGACGGGCCGCGCGCCGGCCTGGAGTCGCAACGTGGCGCAGACATCGGCAATTCCCAGCGGTGGCGAAGCCTTCATTGCGTTCCGCATGCCGCCGGGTCGCTATATCCTGTCGTGCCTGATTCCTGCGGCGGACGGTCGGTCGCACGTCGCGAAAGGCATGTATCAGGTGATCACGGCAACCGTGAACGCTCCCAGCGCCGCGGCCGCCAGAAAGCCCTGACGCTGGACTTCGCCAGCTCGAGGCGAGAGGAGGAATACTCGAGTTCGATCAGCGTCGACTCGACGCATGTGAAGCCGGGGCCTCGAGCTGGTGCATAGAAGGTTGCAGGCGTTGCCGTAGCAAACGTTGAGGAGCGCGGCGTTCGCGCCGACACTCGTGTGCCGGTCCCCCGGACTGCGTCACGATCTCTGGACTCCTCCACGATGCCACACCCTGCCGCGTCGCCATACCCCGCACCGACATCGATCGGCGTGATGTGGGGGGTTGGCGACATCGTCACGATGGCCGATGATGCGTACCTGACGATCCTCCGCTACACGCGAGAGGATCTCGAAGCGGGTCGCATCAATTGGCGCGACATGACGCCACCGGAACAGGTGCATTTGGACGAGGCGGGCATTCGCCAGGCCATCGAATCCGGTGGCTTCACGCAGCCGTACCAGAAGGAGTTCATTCGAAAGGATGGCACACGTGTGCCCGTCCTGCTGGTCTGTGCGATCCTGCCGGACCAGCCGGATCACTGGATGGGCTACGTGGTGGATCTCTCACTCACCTCGATCGCCGGCCGCATGGCGCCGGTCGAGGCACCGACCGCTTTCACCACGCCGCTGCCGGAAGATTTCTATCGGCGCCTGGTGGGACAACTGGTGAGTGAACGGGCGCGCTTGAGCGAGATGCTGGACGCGACCGGTTCGCCGATGTGGGCCGTGAATCAACATCGCACGTTGATCGCCGGCAACAAGGCATTCCAACGCGCGCAGCGGCGCGTCAGCGGTCGCCGACTCGACATCGGCGAGTCGGTGCTGGCACCGGAGTTTCCCGAAGCGGCGCGGCAATGGTGGGATGCGCTGTACTCGCGCGCGTTCGCTGGAGAACGAGTCACGGTCAGCACCGAGGATGCATCCGACGGCCACACCCATCGCCATGATCATGTCCTGACGCCGATGCGTGATTCGTCGGGGCACATCTTCGGCGTGACGGTGACAGCACACGACGTCACCGAACGACTTGCCGCCGAAGACGCACTGCGCACCAGCGAGACCCGATTTCGCACGCTCGCGTCCGGATCGCCGCTCGGCATCTTCCTCGCCGACGCCAACGGCGATGTGGTCTATGTAAACGAACGCATGCGGTCGATCTATCAGATGCCGACCGAGGCGATGCTCGGACTCGGCACGTCCACGGTCATTCATCCCGAAGACAAGGCACGCGTGATGGCCGAGTGGTTCGGCGGCGTGCATGAGCAGCGCGACCTCTATCTCGAGTTCCGCCTGCTGCTCGCAGATGACGAAATTCGGCATATCCGCACCTGGGTGTCGTGCCTGCGATCGGGCGACCGTGTCACCGGCTACGTCGGCAGTGTGGAGGATGCAACCGAGCCTCGGGCCATGGCACAGCGCACGAAGCAGCGCGAACGCCTCGAATCACTGGGCACACTCGCCGGCGGTATCGCGCACGATTTCAACAACATGCTTGGCATCGTGCTCGGGTACGCGGAACTCGGCCTGGCCGACAAGTCGCTGCCGGGGATGGTGCGCACTGACCTCAACGAGATTCGCACTGCAAGCCTGCGCGCGCGTGATCTCGTCCGCCAGATTTTGACGTTCAGTCGACATACGGAAGGTGAGCATGTTCCTGTCGACCTCGCCGCGCTGGCGCGGGAAAGTGGTCGGCTGCTTCGAGCGACGGTATCGGCGCATGTCGCGCTCGACGTCCGCGCGCCCGACAAGGCCATCACCGTACTCGGCAACGCCTCCGCCCTGCAGCAGGTGATCGTCAATCTCTGCGTGAATGCAGAACATGCGTTGCGTGACACCGAAGCGCCGGCGATCCAGATCGACCTGCGCCACGAAGTGCACGCGGGTGTTCCCACGGCGCGACTGACGATTCGAGACAACGGTC
This sequence comes from uncultured Gemmatimonadaceae bacterium, assembly GCA_963740355.1. Classification (GTDB taxonomy): domain Bacteria; phylum Gemmatimonadota; class Gemmatimonadetes; order Gemmatimonadales; family Gemmatimonadaceae; genus JACMLX01. The sequence goes on along the minus strand of CAVUDW010000002.1, from coordinate 2,094,505 downwards.
ACGGGATGACGCCCGCGATCGCGGACCGCATCTTCGAGCCGTTCTTCACCACCCGACAGGTCGGCGGCGGAACGGGCATGGGGCTGGCCGTGGTGCATGGCACCGTGCTGGCGCATGGCGGAACCATCAACGTCGATACGGCGCCGGGTTCGGGAACCACCTTCGTGATCACCCTTCCGGTCTGCGCCTCGACCGTGATCACGGCGCCACACGCAGCGATCAGCGGACCGGGTACGGGGACGGTCCTGCTGGTCGAGGACGAGCCGCAACTCGCCACGGCGCTCACCCGTGCGCTGGAACAGGCCGGATACAACGTCACCAGCTGCGCCACAGCCACCGAGGCATTGCGACTGATCGCGGCCGGTCGAGTGCGCCCCGATGTGGTGCTGAGCGACGTGGCGATGCCGGGCATCACTGGCGATCGCATGGCACGCGATCTCGAGGTGCTGCATCCAGACCTGCCGGTCGTGCTGATGACGGGCTTCAGCGAAGAGGTGCAACCCGACGGCCCGCGCGGTCGCAACGTGCTCGCCGTGCTGCAGAAGCCGATCAGCGTGGCCGCACTGGCGGAAGTGCTTGGAAAGGTGCTCGCCTAGCGAGGGGGCTCAGCACCGTGCGGCGACGGCGAGTGCCTCTCGCGTTTGCCGAACGTCATGGGTGCGCACGATGCGCGCACCGCGCATCACCGCCAGCGCATGCGCCACGGCACTGCCAAGCGCTCGCGCCGAGGGCTCCTGTACACCGGTGAGCTCACCGATGAAGCGCTTTCTCGAGGCGCCAACCAGCACCGGAAATCCAAGTGCCACGATGCGTGCCAATTCGTGCAACACGATGATGGATTGCTCTGAGGTCTTGGAGAACCCGAGCCCTGGATCGAGCACCAGCGCATCGTCGGAAATCCCGGCCGCACGAGCCGCGACGACGCGCTCCTGCAACGTTTTGCAGACTTCCCCGGTGACGTCGGCACCGTAGCTCGCCATCGCGTACGATGCCATGTCAGGCACGCCACCGCGCGAATGCATCAACACCATCCCTGCCCCGGTGCGCGCCACGACATCGAACATCCGGTCATCGAGGCGGCCGCCTGACACATCGTTGACCAGGTGCGCGCCAGCGTCGAGGGCTGCCTGCGCGACTGTCGCCTTCACCGTGTCGACCGAGACGATCAGCTCGGGAAGGCGTTCGCGTACCGCCACGACCACCGGGATGACCCGTGCCAGTTCGCGCTCGACGGGTACTGGCTGCGCACCCGGCCGAGTCGACTCGCCGCCGATATCCAGGATCGTCGCGCCATCACGCAGCGCCGACTCAGCGAACCGCAGCGCAAGGTCGACCGAGTAGTGCTGCCCGCCATCGCTGAACGAGTCAGGGGTGACGTTGCAGATCGCCATGATGTGCGGAACTGCGAGATCGAGTGACCCCTCACGCAAACGCCACCGCGCCGCGTTGGCGGCCGGTGGCGTCTGCGTCGTACGTGGATCATCGAGCGCCATCAGGCGCGCGCTACGGTCAGGTGTACAGCACTCACGCCGGCTGGATGCCAGGTCCGCCAAGCAGTGGCGGCGACACGCGACGCGGCTCCGGCACCGCGGCCACGACGGGTGGCGTGACCACAGGTGGCGTGAGGTTCGACGGCGGATCGACCCGCGGCGGCAGGATCATGCCCTGCACCAGCATGCCGATGTCCTCGCGCGTCAACGTCTCGCGCTCGAGGAGGTTCTTGGCAAGCGAGTGCAGCAGGTCGATGTTCTCTTCCAGCGCCATGCGCGCACGGTTGTACGCTTCCTTGATCACGCGGCTGACTTCAGCGTCCACCAGCTGCGCCGTCTTTTCGCTCACTTCGCGACGGCTGGTCAGTTCGCGCCCAAGGAACATCTCCTGCTCGTTGTCACCGACGAGGATCGGGCCGACGGCGTCCGACAAGCCCCACTGCGACACATAGCGTCGCGCAATGCCAGTGGCCTGCTGGATGTCGCTGCTGGCACCCGTGGTCACATGATCGCGGCCGAAGATCAGCTCTTCCGCCGTCCGACCACCGTACGCCATGACGAGGCGTGCCTCGATCTGCTCGCGCGTGACGCTGACGCGATCGTCTTCCGGCAGCGTGAAGGCGACACCCAGTGCGCGCCCGCGCGGCACGATCGTCACTTTGTGCAGCGGATCGTTGCCCTTGATCTTGATCGCGCAGACGGCGTGGCCAGCCTCGTGGTAGGCGGTCAGGCGACGCTCTTCCTCACGCATTACGAGCGACTTCCGCTCTGCGCCAAGCTGCACCTTGTCCTTCGCCTCTTCGAGATCGACCATGTAGATCTTGTCGTGCCCGCGACGCGCCGCCAGCAGCGCGCCTTCGTTGACCAGGTTGGCGAGGTCGGCACCGGCCATACCCGGCGTTCCCTTCGCCAGCGAGGTGACGTCCACATCATCGGCGATCGGCTTGTTGCGGATGTGCACGCGCAGGATGCCTTCGCGACCGCGCAGGTCCGGCGCATCGACCACGATCTGGCGGTCGAAACGGCCGGGACGCAGCAACGCCGGGTCGAGCACGTCAGGACGGTTCGTGGCGGCGATCAGGATCACGCCTTCATTCGACTCGAAACCATCCATCTCGACCAGCAGCTGGTTGAGCGTCTGTTCACGCTCATCATGCCCACCGCCCATGCCCGAGCCGCGATGGCGGCCGACGGCATCGATTTCGTCGATGAAGATGATGCACGGTGCGCTCGCCTTGCCCTGCTCGAACAGGTCGCGCACGCGGCTGGCGCCAACGCCGACGAACATCTCGACGAAGTCGGAGCCTGACATGCTGAAGAACGGACGACCGGCCTCACCAGCAACGGCGCGCGCCAGCAGCGTCTTGCCGGTGCCCGGCGGTCCCACCAGCAGCGCGCCCTTCGGCAGGCGGCCACCGAGCTTGGTGAACTTCTGCGGGTCCTTCAGGAACTCGATGATTTCCTGCAACTCGACCTTCGCTTCATCGGCACCTGCGACATCGGCGAAGGTGACCTTCGGCGTGTCACCGGTGAGCAGCTTCGCCTTGCTCTTGCCGAACGAGAACGCCTTCGCGCCACCGGCCTGCATCTGCCGGAAGAGGAACAGCCAGAAGCCGAACAGCAGCACGTACGGCAGGATGTTGATCAACACCGAGGCGATCGAGGTGCGCGCCTGCTTGGCACTGACATCCACGCCGGCATTGCGCAGCGCCTTCTTGTCCTCTTCGGTGATGTCACCGACCAGCGCGGCCGAGAAGCGCGTGACTTCCTTGCCGTCGACGGAAATCGGGTTCTTCGTCTCCACCTGGACTTCACGACCCTCGACGACGACGACCTTCTTCAGGTTGCCCTTCGTCAATTCACGGTCGTATTGCGTCCACGTGAGGACGGGCGCGTCAGAGTTCCCGCGCGACGTCAACGTGACGAAGGTGACGGGGATCAGGATGATCAGCACCCAGAAGGCAAGCGTCTTCGAGAACTTGCCCCAGTTGAAACCACCGCCCTTGTTGGGGCTCGGGTTGTTCGGCATGACGGGCATTACAGCAGACTCGCAATGTAAGGAACGTGACGGAAGCGCTCAGCGTGATCCAGGCCGTACCCGACCAGGAACTCGTTCGGCGCATCAAAACCAACGAACCGCACCGGGTGCGACAACTCGGTCGCGATGTGCTTGTGCAACAGGGCACAGATCTCGAGCGACGCCGGGTTTCGCTCGCGCAGCAATGTGACGAGACGCTCCAGCGTGCGCCCCGAGTCCACGATATCCTCGACCAGCAGGATGTGCTTCCCTTCCAGCGTCGTCTCCGGATCATACAGCAGGCGCACGACACCGCTCGAGACCGTGGCATCGCCATAGCTCGAGGCAACCAGAAAGTCGACCGCGAGCGGCCGGTGCACCTGCCGCACCAGATCACTCACAAAGATGAAGCTGCCCTTCAGCAGGCCAAGCACAAGGAGATCGCCGTCCGGATAGGCGGCCGTGATCTCCGCGCCAAGCTGCTTGCACTTCGCTGCCAGCGTCCCTTCATCGTACACCACGCGCTTCACCGCGCGTCCTTCCAACCGTGGGTCCGCCGTCGACACGTCGCTCACTGCGTCAGTCGTCTCCCGATGACACCCGGTCATCGTGTTGCGCGTCGTTGCGGCACACCCTGTACCCAGACGATCACTTTGCCAGTGCTACTTGCCAGTGCTACGGGGAAAGCGCCAGTCAGCCACCGGTCCTCTTCCCGCTCTCTGCAGAAGATAAAGCTCGATCAGGTGTTCCGCGGTGCCAGCCGTTTGGGGGGGCCGCTGCCGCGGCCGCTACCCGGCCGGGTCCAAGAAGCCATCCTTCCCTGCTGCTGCTCACCTGAACGCCCCCCGAAAGCGGCATTTTCTTCCCGCTGATCCGCTTCGTTGTAAACGACGCCAGCCGGGCGGTTCCTCGCCAGTCGAGCGCCACGCCCACCCGTCCCGCGACTTCCGGCCAGAACAGTGCGGCCTCGCTCTCCGACGGCACTCGCCCGCGGGGCCGCGGCACCAGCACCATCCCCTCGTCCTGCAGGATAGGGGCCCAATGTGTATCGACGGCCTCCGACACCTCGCGTCGCCACGTCGCGGCTGCAGCGCCGAGCGAGAGCAGCCAGGCGCGGAACCCTGGCGACTCGCGCTCGAGGCGTGGCAGGAGCTCGCGCCGCACCCTGTTCCGCAGATGCCGCACATCGGTGTTCGACGGGTCATCGAGAAACGGGACGCCCGCCCTGGCCGCCGCCGCCCGAACCTGCTCGCGAGTAAGGCCGAGCATCGGTCGCAGTACCGGGCCCGGCGCCAGCAGCCCCGCGAGGCCGCGCACGCCGGAGTGTCGCAGCAAACGCATGAACACCGTTTCGACCTGGTCGTCCTCGGTATGCGCGGTCGCGACCGGCGACTCGAATTCTGCCGCTACCGTCCGCAAGAAGCGCCAGCGTGCCTGGCGCCATGCCGATTCGGTCCGCGGCAGGTCGCTCGCCTGACCGACTCGCACCGGCACACCGACTGCGGTGGCCCAGTCGCGCACCAGCGCTGCCGCGTCGCGTGACGCGCTCCCGGTGCCATGATCGAAGGTTGCCACGGCCGCCACACGCGCCGGCGCCATGTCACAGAGCAGCGACGCCATCACCATCGAATCGGCACCACCGGACACCGCGAGCACCACGCGGCGGTCCAGCGTCACGGACAACCCCTCCCATCGAGGCGACGTCGTCATTACCATTCCGCCCTGACCTTCAACCGGTGGAGTTGGCGTGGAAACGAACGGCATTCTCGGCACTCTTTGGATGGGAATCGGCCTTGGCGCGTACTTCCTGGCACTGACCTGGATCAACGTGCTGCTCGGTTCATTCCTCAGCCCACTCTTCATCGTGCCGATGACGTGGCTGCAGGACAAGATCGTGGCCAAGCCCAATCAGCGCAGCTGACCTGCCACGCGCAGGCTGAAGGAAACATCGCGGGGCGCTCTTCATGTAGAAGAGCGCCCCGTTTCCGTTCCACCCCGAGCCACTCTCAGGCGTCAATCGCCGCCTGAGAGTGCCTGACCATACACCTCGTGTGCCGGCAACACGACGCGCTGGCCGAGTGTGAAGGCCTGCCCCGCGAACTCGGCGAGACCGCCTGCATGATAGGCCTCTTCGCGGTGTTCCTTCGTGTCCACCCCTGAGAGTTCGTCGGCAAGCGTCAGGCGGATCTTGGTGATGGCGTTGACCAGCAGCACCACGGCGGGCGTCATGATCGCGACGAACGCGATCGTGGCCAGCACGGCGATCGCCTGCACTCCGAGCAGGTGCAGATTGCCGGTGATGAGGCCATCGCCACCATCCTTGTTGATCACCTTGGTGGCAAACACGCCGGTGGCCAGTGCGCCGACGATACCCGCGACGCCGTGACAGGCAAACACGTCGAGGGCGTCGTCGATCGCCGTCTTGGCGCGAAGCTGGATGGCCGCGTACGCACATGCCGCGCCCAATGCACCCACCGCCACCGCAGACATCGGCGACACGAAACCGGCGGCCGGCGTGATGGCCACGAGGCCCGCCACGGCACCAGTGGCCGCACCAACGGCCGTCGCGTGCCGCGTGCGAATGAACTCGACTCCGATCCACGCCAGCAGCCCAGCGGCGGCCGCTGTGTGCGTGGTGATCGCGGCATTGGCGGCCAGGCCATTGGCGGCCAGCGCAGATCCGGCATTGAAGCCGAACCAACCGAACCACAGGATGCCGGCACCGAGCAACGTGAGCGGCACGTTGTGCGGAAGAATCGCCGTGCGTCCCGCATCATGTCGGCGGCCCAGCATCCGAGCCAGAATCAGCGCCGCAACACCTGCGCTGATGTGCACCACGGTGCCACCGGCAAAGTCGAGCGCACCGAGTGAACGCAGCCAGCCACCATCGGCCCACACCCAGTGTGCCAGTGGCACGTAGACCAGGGCGCCCCAGAACAGCGCGAACAACAGGAAGGCCGGAAAGCGCATGCGCTCAACGACGGCACCGCTGATCAAGGCCACCGTGATGCCCGCGAACATCATCTGGTACGCCGCATACAGGACGTGCGGAATCCCGGCGCTGTAGGTCGGATTCGGTGAGCCGTCCACACCCTTGAGTCCCACCCAGGCCAGATCACCCAGCCATGCCGTACCATGCGAAAAGGCGAGCGAGTAGCCGGCCACCACCCAGAACACCGACATCGCGGCGAGCGCGCCAAAACTCATCAGCATCGTGTTCAGCACCGCACGATTGCGCGTCAGCCCGCCGTAGAAACAGGCGAGGCCGGGCACCATCATCAGCACGAGGGCCGTCGACATCAGCACCCATGCCGTGTCGCCCGCCACCAGCGTCGATTCTGGTGTCATGACGCCACCTGACGTTGCGCCAATCGCTGCACGGCATCCGCAGTCACCGGCGTGAGCGCAGCGGTGTCTTCCTCACCGGTGCGGATGCGCACCACCCGATCGAGGTGCTGCACGAAGATCTTGCCGTCACCAACGTTGCCCGTGCGCGCAGAGGCGAGGATCGCAGCGATCGTCGGCTCGACATAGTGCTCCGACACCGCCATCTCGACCTTCACCTTCTCGTGGAACTCGAGCACGACAGTCTCAGCGCGATACTGCTGCACCACTTCGCGCTCGCCGCCATGTCCAGAGACACGGGAAAACGTCACGCCGGTGACGCCGGCGCGAAACAGCGCAGCTTTCACGTCGGCTAGACACTCAGGTCGAATGATCGCAGTGATCAATTTCATGGTCGGCGCAGTTCCCCTGGACGCTGGATGAGGGTGACGTGGGTCGGCCGGCTTCGTCGGCGGCGGTCACTCGCATGATGGCGATATCCGGTTCGGAATGCTATGCGAGCCGGATGAAGCCCTGATGAAGGACGCCGAACGGAAAACGGCAGTTCCCGCACCAGCGGCCGCAGGGCGAGGGGGTCGGCCGGAGCGACTATCCTTGTCGACCAGCGCCGGCTCCCCGGCCTCGACGGCTTCTTCTACTGATTGCATGCGATCATTTCACTTCGTCAACGGCGCGAAACCGGCACGGCTTCTGGCGCTTTCCCTCCTTCTGGTTCTCCTGACTGGCGTTCCGGAGTCCGGCGGCGCACAGGACATCGTTCGGAGCAGCGGCCCGTGGCGCAGCTTGAGCACGAAGTGGTTCGACGTGCACTACCCCCTCGACAACGCCGCATGGGCCCTCGACCTCGCACCACGGCTGGACGCCATGCACGACGCGGTGGCCGCCCTGGTGGGCTATGCGCCGCCCGGCAGGACGGCGATCCTGATCGACGACCCATACAACGTGGCCAACGGCAAGGCCCTGCCGCTGATCGGCGCCCCATTGGTGCATCTGTGGGTCACCCCGCCGGGACCGACCGACCAGATCGCCAACCATCGCGGCTGGGGCATCAAGCTCGCCGCGCACGAATTCGGCCACATCGCGCACCTCTCGCGACCGGCGCGCCGGTCGCAGTGGTACTGGCACCTCGCACCGGCGCAGGTGAGTCCACTGGCGGCTACGACGCCGCGCTGGGCACTCGAGGGGTACGCCACGTGGATCGAGGGCAAGGTCACCGGCAGCGGACGGCCCCACGGCGCCTGGCGCCCCGCCCTGCTCCGTGAACTGGCACTGGAGGGCAGACTTCCGACTTACGGCGCCATGAGCGGCGGTGGCGGCTACAAGGGCGGCAGCATGGCCTACCTCGCCGGCTCCGCGTTCTGGGAGTGGCTGGCCGCCCAGCGTGGCGACACTTCGATGACGCTGGTGTTCCGTCGGCAAACGGCCCGCGTGGCGCGCTCGTTCGACGAAGCCTTTCGCGGCGTGTACGGCGATTCGCCCGCCGTGCTGTACGGCCGATTCACTGCCGAACTGACGGCGAAATCGTTTGCGGCGGACACCGCGTTGCGGCAGGCCGGATTGGTGGTCGGCACGCGCCTCGCGCATTTCTCGGGGACCGTGGGTGGCCCCGCGTTGAGCGCTGATGGCAAGCGGCTGGCGATGCTGCTCCCCGGCCTTGGCGGCGCGCCGCCGCGCGTCGTCGTCAGCGCCGCCGACACACAGCCCACCTCGACGCTCGAGCGGCAACAGGTCGAGCGGCTGCTGAAGCGCGATCCGCAGGATGTGCCGGCCATTCGAGTGTACCCGCGCCTCGCGAAGCCAGTGGCGACGCTGCGACCGCGTCGCGGCCGATTCGTCGCCAATCCACGATTCATCGATCGCGCAGGCACCCGGGTCCTGTTCGAGTCGTGGAGCGTGCGCAGCGATGGCACGCAGCGCCCCGATCTTGCCGTCTGGAACACCGTCACCGATGAACTGCGATACCTCACCGATGGCGCCGCGGTGCAGGATGCGGATCCGTCACCCGATGCGTCACGGGCTGCAGGCGTGCGATGTGTTGGAGGGGTGTGTGACCTGGTGCTCGTCACTCTCTCCACTGGCGCGGTGACGACGCTCGCGCACGGAACACCGACCAGGGTGTTCAGTCACCCGCGCTGGTCGCCCGATGGCAGCCGCATCGTGGCTGGGGTGCAGGATCAGGATGGTTTATGGCGACTGGCGCTGGTCGATCCGGCGACGGGCGCGCAGCAACTGGTGACGCCCGACGATGATGTGAACCGTCACTCCGCGAGCTTCGACGCCACCGGCACGCAACTCGTGTACGTGAGCGAAGCGGGTGGCATTCCGAATGTCGAATCACTGCTGCTGCGCGATGGCACGCGGACGACGCGCACACGCGTCACCGGCAGTGTGTACGAACCGGCGCCGACGCCCGACGGCGGCGTGCTGTTCCTCGTCGAATACGCTGGCGGCATGGACCTGCATCGAATCGACGCCGGCACGAATGCCGGCGCCGATCCCCTCGCGGGTGTCGCATCGCAGTTGATCCCCGCCATGCCTCGCGCGCGTGAGGCAGGGATTCCGTTGGCCACAGCGGCTCTACCAGCGCCGCACAATTACGGCATCGGTCCACGCACCTATCGGTTCGTGGCCCAGACAGCGATGGCGCGCGATGGGCTGATGCACAGCGGTGTGATCGCCAGCGCCGATCCCGCCAATCGCCTCGTCTGGACGCTCGCCGCGATGGGAGGCACGACGGCCGCCTGGCGGGGCGGTACGGCCAGTGCGGCGTGGTACGGCTCCCGACCGAGCCTGCGCGGCGAGACGTTCTGGCTCGAGCAACGCGCCACGGCCCAGCGCAATGCGGCTGACGTGTCAGCAACGGACGTCCGCCTGGCTGGCGCTTCTGCGGCGATCGAATTGCCGATGCAGGGTTCGTCGCTGTCACGACGCCTCTCCGTGAGCGCGTTCGTCGGCGGCGTCGAGGAGCGCGATCGCGATCGTCTCCTGCGCACGTTGATCAGCGCGCAATATGCGATCGGTGGCGTGATCGGCTGGCGCGCCAGCGCTGGCCTCTCTGCGCGCGGCGCCGCGGGCAAGCTCGGTGACGGCGAGACGGTGCGCGGAAGTCTTGGCGCTTATCTGAGCGCGCGTCGCATCCGGCTCGATGCGCGGATGCATCGGTCCACCAACACCACGCCGCTCTTCGAGCAGTTCAGTGCCGGCGGCTTTGCGCCGCCGCTGAGCGACAATGCGACGCTCGCCCAGCGCGTGTCGATTCCGGCGTTGCCGGTGGGAATCGCACGCGGTCCGTCGCTCTATGAGTTGCGCATCGAACGACCGACGCCGTTCCTCCCGGGGACCGTGTACGCGCACTCCGTTGGCACGACCTGGAACGTCGATCGGCATTCGGCGGTCGTTGGGCTCGAGCAGGGGTTCGACATCGACTACCTGGGATTGGTGGGGTTGCCGCGGCTGCGCGCTCTGGCCGGCGTGGCGCGCATCATCCGCGGGCCGCTGCAGGACAAGGGATCTGCCTATCTCATGATCGGGTGGCGTCCCTAGCGGCGCCTGGCGCGATGCAGGGAGTGCTCGACGCGCGCGCGATCTGTGGCGCGGTACGTGGCGCGATGTGTGCTGTGTGACGCACTGGAAAAGACGACGGGCCGCGCACTGGGGAGAGTGCGCGGCCCGTCATGTGTCTTGCAACGTCGCGAGCAGCTACTTGCTCACGTGGGTCCGGAAGGAGCGAACGATCGCCGTCACGGTGTCGAACCAGACCTTGATCGAGTCATCGCTCACGCCACCTTCGAGGTCGTAGTCGAGTTCCACACACGGATCGCCTTCGGCATCGATGTAGGCGCGGCCGAAGCGCTTCGTCTTGTTCCACTCGTTGATCGTGTTCACGTTCGCCGAGGTGCCGCGAAGGCCGAAGTAGGCCTGCAGCGTCTGGCCGGAGATGAAGAACACGATCTTGCTGTTGTTGGCCTGCACCACGACGTTGCCGCGTTCGTTGACCTGACCTTCCATGCCCTTGTCACGGAGCAGGCCAGTGAGCTGCTCGGCAGTGATTCGCTCACGCATCGACTGAGCGGATACTGGGCCTGCGAGCACGAGTGCCACGGCGGCAACTGCGAACCACCGGAGCGAGCGCATGACGGACATTACTACCTCTGGGAGAGAGTGTTGCTGACGAATTAGTCGGTGCAAGTCACACCGTACTCTACCGCAAGAACTGATGGGGGGCCATCACCCACTCGGGTGACGCCGTCCCGGTGTTGCACACAGCGTGTTCGAAGACGATCAAGGGTCCCAGACAGCTACTTCCCGTGTCCTGCCCTGACCGCTGCAGATGCAGTTTCGGCTCGTGTCGACCGGCACAACATCGGCTCACACACCAAGAGACACCAGAGTCCCGTTCACTTGTCCATGCCCGCCGGAACAGCGGCCGCAATGCCGGCCGCACGTCCCGTGCACCACGCCCAGAGGAAGTTGTAGCCGCCGATCGGGCCGAAGGCGTCGAGAATCTCGCCACACAGGAAGAGGCCTGGGTGCAGGCGACTCTCCATCGTCCGATGGTCGATCTCGGAGAGACTCACTCCGCCGCCAGTGACCTCCGCCTTCTTGTAGCCCTCATCCCCCGCCCACGGGAGGTCGCCGCGCACGAGTGTCTCGATCAGGCGCAGCCGTTCGTCGCGCCGCAATTCGCTCAGCGTGCGCAGCGGGTCGACCCCTGCCCTGTCGATGAGCACGCTGGCCAGTCGTTCCGGTAGCTCGGCGCGGACGGCACCAGAGACGGTCCGTGCGCCATGCGGGGCCAACCGCTGGTTCCAGGCGTCGTCATCGAGCGGCGTCCATTTGACCGACAGTGCGGCCCGTTCGACATGGCTCGCCTTCGATCGGACGGCGACGTGCGACACGTTCAGGACCGATGGACCGCTGTATCCACGGTGCGTGAACAGGAAGCCGCCGGTGGCACGCGCCGATTCCTTGCCGGACTTCGCGGTGATCGTGACCGGCAGCGAGATGCCGGAGAGCTCCGTGAAGGCGTTGGGCTCCACGGTGACCGGCGTCAGCGCGGCATAGGTGGGGTGTATGGTGTGGCCCAGCTTGCGCAGGATCGCCAGGCCGCGACCATCGCTCCCGGTGTTCGGCACCGAGTACCCACCGGTCGCCACGATCACGGCGTCGGCATCGAGTACGCGACCATCGTCGCAGTGCACGTGCCAGCGTGCGCCATCTGGCACGATGTCGTTGACCGCGACCTCGGTCAGGAATTGCACGCCGTTGCGCACGGCGCAGTCGATGAGACCATCTCGGACATCGCGCGCCTTGTGCGAGGCGGGAAAGAGCTTGAGCGACTCTTCCTCGTGTTCGAGTGGAATACCGAGGTCCTGCTCGAAGAATGCGATCTGCTCGGCGAGCGGCCAGGAGCGGATGATCTTGCGGAGGATATTCGGCGACGAGTCGGTGACGAAGCGCGCTTCATCGACCCGCGACGGCAGCACATTGCATCGCCCACCGCCACTGATGAGGATCTTTCGCCCGCCGTCCCTGGTGCGTTCGAGCAGGCGCACCCTCGCGCCGCTGCGGGCGGCGAAGATGGCGGCCATGGTGCCGGCGGCGCCGGCGCCGATGATGATGACGTCTTTCACAGTGCGAGCGGGTCGTGAGGCTTTCGGCTGTCGCGGATCTCGCGTACGGCACCGATGATGAAGCCCAGCACGAAGCCGAGCGGTCCCGTGAGGAAGATCCCGACCATCGGCCCCTGGTTGGCGCTGGGGGCGAAGAGCATCGGCCCGAAAAATCCGCCGAGGAATCCCACCAGTCCCACCATTCCGCCCCACCGCAGCGCGCGTCCGAGGCGTGCCGCCCACCCCGGCCCCGTCGCTCGGGCGCCGGCGAGAATCGCGACAATCAGTGTCAGCAGCAGAAAGGAGAGCACGATCGAGTCGGTGAGGGCTCGAGCAAGCTAGCCGGAGTGCGTGCCAGTCGCAGCGTTCGTGCAGCGCGTGCCTTCGCAAACAGCATTGGGGGGGAGCACACGGAGCTCACGGAGTGCTCCATTGGCAGCCGATCGTGCATCGCGTGCTTTCGCAAACTGCATTGGGGGGGGGAGCACACGGAGCTCACGGAGTGCTCCATTGGCAGCCGATCGTGCACCGCAGGACAACTACAGCTGTTAGAACCAGAGCTTGATGCGACGAATGCCGTCGACGAGACGCGGGGCGTTGAAGTTGAAAAGAAATCCGAGGCGGATGCCGGAGAGGCGCAGGTACGTCATGAGTTGTGAGGAATGCAATCGAATCAGGCGCTCGACGCTTTTGATCTCAATGATCAGGCGGGAGTCGACGATCATGTCGGTGCGATAACCGCATTCGAGCTGCATGTCCTTGTATCGAACGGGAAGCGGAACCTCGGTCTGAAACGGAATCCCCTTCAGTCGCAGCTCATACGCAAGACATGCGGCGTATGTCGACTCCAGAAGGCCAGGTCCGAGGTGCCGGTGCACCTCGATCGCACAGCCAATCACGGTTTCGACCAACTCGTCCTCTGGTGACCGGAACAGACCTCTCATTGGCGCCGCCTCCCCATGATGGATTTCTCCGCCGTAGCGATGGCGGCGAAGCACGGCTGGTAGCGCTGGTCGCACTCAGTGAGCTCCGTGGCCTCCCCCCCATTGCTGTTGCCCTTCCGTCACGATGCAAACGGACGTCAGCCAGCCGTCAGCGGACGGGAGATGTGGCCCCGAGGGAGCGGAGTGGGCTGAGAACCGAACCGCATTACCTCCCGCGGATCGGGGCGTCTGATGGGGGTACGGCGCCCCGGCAGGGAGCGGACGCGACAGGAGGGCTCAAGCCCGGCTGACAGCGACCGAGACTTGCGCGGAGTGGGATGTGCCGGCACGCCGATGTGCCGGCTCGTCCAGACTCTTTGCGTCAGAGGCTCAGATGATTGCAGTGGTTCTGCTGGTCACGATGATGGCCCCCGCAGTTCTCATGCAGCATTGGCGTCGACCGAAACCGGCCCGCATCAGCTATCCAAGCACGTCCCGTGCCAGAGGTCGCTATGCTCGCTGACCTTCCCGTGGATGACGACGCCTGCGCCGACTGCGCCGACGAAGGCGTGGTGCTGGATGGGCCGGCGGCGTTGTTCCGTGCGCTGATCGACGTCGAGCCGGCGCTGCCGGCCTTCAAGTCAGCGCTGTGGCGCGGGCTCGTGGGTGGCGGTGCGCTCTACCATCGAGCGGACTCCCTCGCCGGGCTCACGCCAGAGCCGTGCTGAAACCACCGTCGTCCCGCCACCGCGAACGACGACACCCGGCAGGCTGAGTTGACGCGTCCCCGCCGCATCCACGAGCAATTCGTGCGTGCCGGCGGGGATTCGCATACGCACCACCGACACCGACCCAGGCAGCAGCGTCCAGCCGCGCGTGTCAGCGCGCTCCAGCAACGTGGTGGTCGCATTCGCAAACAGGCGCGCCATCATGCCCGCGGCGCGTTTCGCGTCGTCGTCCTTCTTCGACTTCTTCTTCTTGTCGCCCGAGTCGTCGCCCTTCGACGCTGCGGCTTCCGCCGCCGCTTCCAGCGCGCGTGCCGCGAGATACTTGCTCGCCGCGCGCGTGACGGTGCGCGACAGGATGGCGCCGCGATCACGACGATAGTCGGCCGCGAGCGCATCACTCACGCTGGCACTCACGACCGCCTGGTCCGGGGTCCCCGCATCCGACAACACGTGCACCGCGCCAACACCAAGCGTCGGCGCGCGCCGCAGCACCGGCCAGCTCATGTCGAGCAGATAACTCGCACGCGCGCCCTGCCATGGCGCGTACCGCGTCTCGGTGAAGCGCCACGATGGAGTATCGTCCCACCAGATCCCACCGTTCCGGAGCGCGCCGAAGTCGGCCATCATGCGCTGCGCAGCGAAGCCACTGCTGTTCGGGTTCGCATTGTCGCCGGTGTAGATCGGCACCGTGAGGCCCACCGCAACCTTGTGCGCCACGTCGCCTCGTTCCACGACGATCACGACATCCCCTTCCGAGTCGGCCGGCGCCTGCCAGGCACTGTCGAGCACTGCACCAAGCCTGATGGCATTCCGGCGCGCGACATCGGCATCGGTCCAGTCATGCGATTGTTCGAATGCCGCGGCCGCCACGGCATGCATCGTCGCGCGCATCGGACGTTCATCGGCATCTGGCTCTCCGAAACTCGCCAGCAACGCCACCAGTCGGCGCGCCTCGACAGTCGCAGCGTCCGCATCTCCCGCGGCGCTCCACGCCAGCAGCGCATTGTAGTGCAGCAGCAACCGTTCGTTACGCCCCGCCGTGTACGGCAGCGCATAGTCATTGGTGACCATCGACGCAGCGGTGCGGCTGACGCTCTTCGTGTAGCGATCCTCGCTGACAGCATACGCCTGGTCGAAAAAAGCGCCCGATTCCCGATGCTTGCCGGCATACCGCGCTGCGGTGCCCTGATAGAGCAGCCGCAGCAAGCGGTCATCCGGGCTCAGTGACGACTTCCGGTTCCCGACCGCGCGCAGTGCCGAGTCAGCACGACCACGCTGCAGCAGCGACCGCACACGGTCATCGTCGACCTGCAATCCATTCGGCGCCGTCAGGTAGCTGCGCGCCGTGTTCGACAGCGTTGCACACGCCGTCAACGGAGCCAGCACGACAACCAGCAGGAGGGAGCGCCACATGACGGGGAGTCTCAGCGGTCGGGGGAGGGCGGCGGTGTTGGTGCCTGGCGCTCGAGCACGATCAGGCGCTGCTGAGCCCGTGCGATCGCGTCAGCCAGCTGTGCGTTCGCATCGCCCTGCGCACGAATCCGCTCGATCTCCAGCGACTGCAGGAACCGCTTGTAGCGGATCTGTGCCTCGACGGGGCGCATCTGCAGGTCCAGCATGGTCGCCACCTTGTACTCGAGCATCGGGTCGGCGCGCTTCAAGGCCAGTGCGCGGTCGTATCGATCGAGGGCCCGCACGCGATCGCCAGCGGCATTGAACTGATCACCTTCGCGGATCAGTGCGTCAGCCATCGCCGTCGCACGGCCATCGGTGGTGGTATCGGCCGCCGAGCTCACGACGCGAATGCCGGTCGTCTCGCGGTAGCTGACGGCATTCACGCGATCGTCGTCGAACTGCACCATCACCACCTCACCGGTGGCGTCGCGGGGCGAGAGGCCCAGCACACGCGGCACCATCACGGTTGCCGCGCCGCTCTCACGCAGCGTCCAGGCGGCCGGCGCCGTGCGGGTCGCAGCCATCGCCTGCGCCGGTGTCATGCCGAGCGAGATCTCGCCCTTCACCACCGATGCGCAGATCGTGCCGCGGCAGGTCGCCACAGCCTTCGCATAGACGCTGTCTCGTGCCTGGGTCAGCATCGCATTGTCGCTGTATCCGTCAGCGGCGGCGTTCGCGATGAGGCGCTCCTGCGACGGCGTGCGATCGCCGTTGCTGATCATCGGCCGCTCGTGGATCCGACGCGGACCATTGCAGGCGGCCAGCAACACGCCGGCACCGATCAGCAGGCTCGATTTCAGCGTGGCGTTCATGGTTGTGTTCATGGTCGTATGCATGCTCATGGCTCCGGGTTACCAGCCGACGCGACGACGATCGATGTACTTCTTGATCTTGTGCTGCCCGATCCAGACCTTCTGGTTGCTTTCGAGGTCTACCAGGAAGGCATCGATCTGGTAGAACACGACCTTCTCGCGGCCCTCCGCATCCTCGATCGACTGCACGTCACCCTGCAGCATGTAGTTCGCGCCGCTCTCCTTGCCGATTCGTGCACGTGTCTCGGCGCTGGCGTTGGTCTGCTGGTCGTCACGTTCGTCGCGCACCTCGCTCCGCTCGTCGCGGCTCGCCACCAGTCGCACGCGGCCGCTGTTCACGTAGGCGCGCTCGAGATCCTTCACGAACGTGCCGATCGGCACATGTTCGAGGGTGCGATTGCGGAACGAGCCGACGATCACCGTCGGTGGGTTGCCGCCATGCGACGATGCGAACTGCCCGCTCCACGGCCCGCTGAAGCTCTGATCGATGAGGGCGTTGGCGACCAGCTTCGAATCGACGTCATTCCAGCGACCGGAGAGGTCGGTGACGCTGGCTGGGTCGACGCGGCTCACACGCTTGTTGTTGCAGGCGGCGAGCGTGACGGCGGCCAGCCCAAGGACCGCGGCGCGGCGGATGGCGACTGTCGTGGAAAAGGTCATGGCGTGCTCCAAATGGGGCGAACGGTCGAAATCGAGGTCACGCGGAAGTGCGTGTGTCGGCGCCTCGGAACACTGTCATTGCATGGTGTACGCCGTCACATCAGCTTGTATAACGAATTGAGGAGCAACGAGTTACAACTTTCTGACGAGGGGCGGTGTCCTCTCCGGGAGACACCACCGTGTCTGCAGTTCGGTTCACCTTGCTTCGTTTCGGTCTTCTTGGAGGTGTGATGCTCGGCTGTTCCGGTGCACGCCCCAAGGACCTCGCCCTTAGAGCCGGTCGGCTGCGCCCCTGCCCGGACACGCCGAACTGCGTCAGCTCCGAGCCCGGAACGCCAGCGGACAAGCAGGTCGCCTCCTTCCCGGCTCCGGGCGGGAAGGCGGACATGACGCGGCTGCGGACCATCCTCGAGGCGTGGCCGCGCACCGCCGTCGTCAGTGACAGCGGCACCTACCTGCACGCCGAGTCGACCAGTCTGATCCTGCGCTTCGTGGACGACGTCGAGTTCCGGTTCGACTCGGCCGCGAGCGTGATTCATGTTCGCTCCGCGTCGCGGCTCGGCCGCAGCGATCTGGGCGTCAATCGGAAACGAGTCGAAGGGCTCCGAAAGAAGTGGGAGGCGAAGTAATGCTGCGAGGACTCGTGATCACGGCCGCCGCGCAGGTACTGCTGGCGTCCACGGGCGCCGCACAGACTGGCGACCGTCCGGGCAGCGATTCCGCGTTCAAGGGCGTGCAGGAGCGCGGCGCCAAGGTGATGGGCGTCGACCAGTACATGTCGAAACATCGCTTCGACCTGATTCCCATGGGCGCGCGCATCCAGCTGCAGGCTGATGACGCCGATAGCGCTGGCACACTGACCATTCGCACGCACCTGCGACAGATCGCGGCGGCGTTCGCGAAGGGCGACTTCAGCTCACCAGCGCTCGTGCATGCGCGCACGGTGCCCGGTACCGCCACCATGAAGGCGCGCCGGCGGGCGATCACGTATCGCATGCAGGAGCTGCCGCACGGCGGCGAGGTGATCATCACCACGCGCGACACGGCCGCCCTGCGCGCGCTGGGCGAGTTCATCCGATTCCAGCGGGACGATCACCGCGCCGGTGGCATGGACAGCAGCCAGCACAACATGCACCACCCGCCGGCCAAGCCCTGAGAGACTCGCGCGCTGTCCGTCATCGCTGCGACAGCGCGGATCTGTGTTACCGAGGCAGGTATGCGACCACGCTGACCTCGATGAGGATTCCGCGCAGGCTGGCCCCGACGGTGGTCCGTGACGGGTACGGCGCGGTGAACGTGGATTTCCAGATGTCGTTCACCGCCGGCCAGTCCTGCTCGTTCTCGAGGTAGATGGTGGCCGACACGATGTCGTGCAGTGTCGCGCCGCCAGCGGCCAGGGCTCCACGAATGTTGGTGATCACCTGCTGCGCCTGCTCCTCGACGGTGGCACCGATGACGAGGCCCGAGCGTGGGTCGCGTGGCACCTGCCCCGAGACGTACAGGAAGTCACCGGCGCGCACCGCCGGGCTGTACGCGCCGACGGGCAGTGGAATATCAGCAGGCAGGAACACCGGGGACCAGGAACGCTCTGACATGGTACGAATCGAGGGTACGAAGGTGGATGAAACGAGCTCCGCATTTGTCCGCCGCGGAGTGCTCGGGAAGGGATAGCGCGAAGTCGGTCGCTTCGCTAATTGTTATGGGCGCTCCGCCGCGTGCAGGGCGCAGATCTGCCCACTGTTCAACGTTTATCGAGGAGGTGATCCCATGGCCAGTCGCAGTCCTTCCGCCGGCTCGACCTGGGCAAACGGTCACCAGACCGTCGCCTGACGAAGTAGTTGTCCAGGTCGTCGGCTCGGGATCGTGTCGAGTCGGCGTCGAAGGCAGAACGGCCCGTCACTGCTCAGCGGTGACGGGCCGTTGTGTATTCAGGATGACCGAAACGAAGCGTCGCTCCGCGCATTCGTTCGTGGCGCACGCTACTCGCCACGCGAGCCCTTGCTGCTACGACGTCGGACCGAGCGCGTTTTCTGCGTCGAGGACGAAGCGCGGAATATCCGACGCGAACCGCGACTTGTCGGCACGCCGGAAGAAGTACTGCCCTTCCATGTAGCCACTCGGCGACTTCAGGACACAGAAGCTCTGGTACTCGTGAATGTGTCCCGGCGCGATCACGGGAAGCTCACCGACGACACCCTCACCCTCGACTTCGGTATCCTCGCCATCGCCGACCGAGTCGTGGATCAACCACTTGCGCGAGAGAAGCTGCGCCGCCTGCTCACCGACGTTTTCGAGGCGCACGAAATACGCGAACACAAATTGCGAGTGCGCCGGCTGCGATTGTGCAGGCAGGAAGACCGGTCGCACACTGACACGAATGCCGTGCGACTCGCGATAGAAGAAAGGGGGGCGCTTCACGCCCTGATATTATCGCCGTGGCAGGTCAGGTCGACAGGGCACGTGCCCACGCCATGTGCGATCCACGGCCGGATGCTACCTTTTCCCTGTTGCCTGAGCACCGGCCTACCGACCTCAACCACTGCACACATGCGCCTGACACGACTTGCCACCGCGGCGGTTGCCGCCTGCATCGCTTCCCTTCCGCTCGCCGCCCAATCCGTCACCGATTCCGCCGTAGTGAAGCGCGGCGCTCCGGTTTCGGCCGGTCGTGCCATTGCCGTCACGCAGCTGGTGGCCTCGGCCCGCACGTACACGGCAACGGCCGTAGTCGTGGAAGGCGTGATCACGAATGAGTGCACCGAGAAAGGCTGCTGGATGCAGGTGGCACCAAGCGCTGACGCGAAGGGCATGCGGGTCACATTCAAGGACTATGGCTTCTTCATTCCTCAGTCGATGGTCGGTCGTCGCGCGCGCATGGAAGGTGTGACCAAGGTCACCACGCACTCCAAGGCCGCTGCGGATCATCTGATCGGCGAGGGCGCACAGCTGGCGCGAAATGCGGACGGTACCGCCACGGAAGTGCAGTTCGTTGCAAACGGTGTGGAGCTGTTCAAGTAGCGTTTCACCATCACGCAGAAACGGCGCCGCCAGGATTCTCCTGGCGGCGCCGTTCTGCTTCCAGCATGGTCGGCCCGGCGGCAATCAGGGGAAGATGCCGAGGTCCTGATAGCTGACGGCCACCTTGTTGATGGCGCTGATGAAGGCGGCAGTGCGGATATCCGTCTTCCGGTCGTGTCGAAGCCAGGTCTCACGCACCTGGTGCCAGGCAGAGATCATCGTGTCCTCGAGTCCTGAGTTGACGAGGTCTTCTTCGTCGGCACCGTGCGACAGTCGCGCCATGCGCTCCTCGCCGAGTGTCTTTCCCGTCAGGTCCTCGACGGCGCGCAGGACATTTTTGAACGCCGTTTCCTCGAACCGCTTTTCCATGCGGCCGAAACGCACGTGTGACAGGTTCTTGAGCCACTCGAAGTAGCTCACCGTCACGCCGCCGGCGTTGAGGAACATGTCCGCCAGCACCATCACACCACGCTGATGGAGAATGCCATCGGCCTCGAAGGTGGTGGGACCGTTCGCCCCCTCTGCCACGATCTTGGCCTGAATCCGCGAGGCATTCTCGGCGGTGATCACACCCTCGAGTGCAGCCGGGACGAGAATGTCGCATGGAAGTTCGAGCGCAGCCTTCGATTCCGCCATGTAGGTCGCGCCCGCGAAGCCCTTCAGCCCGCCGCTTTCCTTGCGGTGCGCCATGATCGCCTGCAGGTCGAGTCCCTTTTCGTTGTAGAGCGCGCCATCGGCCTCTGCGACGGCGACCAGCACGCCGCCGCCCTCCTGCAGGAACTTCGCGGCGTGATACCCCACGTTGCCAAGACCCTGCACGATGAAGCGCTTTCCCTCGAGGCCCGGCGTCAAGCCGATGGCTGCCATGTCTGCCGCATTGTCGCACGCTTCACGCACACCGAAGTAGACACCGCGGCCGGTGGCTTCCGTGCGACCGCGAATGCCACCCTGTGCGATCGGCTTGGCGGTGACGCACCCCAGTGCGTTCAGGTCACCGACGGCGAGTTGCGCATAGGTGTCGGCAATCCACGCCATCTCCTTGCTGCTGGTGCCGTAGTCCGGCGCCGGCACGTCGACACCGGGGCCGATGAAATTTTTCTTCCACAGCTCGAAGGTGTATCGCCGCGTGATGCGCTCCAACTCGTGTTCACTGAACTCCTTGCGGTTGATCTTGATGCCGCCCTTCGCGCCACCGAATGGCACATCGACCACGGCGCACTTGTACGTCATCAGCGAGGCGAGGGCCATCACCTCGTCTTCGTTCACATTGATGGCATAGCGAATGCCACCCTTGGTGGGCAGCTTGTGATGACTGTGCTCAGCGCGCCAGCCGACGATCGTCTTGATCGTGCCATCGTCGCGAAGGATCGGAAAAGTGACGCGATAGACGGCGTTGCACTCCTTGATCTGGTTGAGCAGCGCCTGCGGATGGTTGGTGAAAGTCGCGGCCGCATCGAAGGCTCGATGCACCTGGCCGAGGAAGCTTTGTTCAGACATGGGCAGTGTCTTGAGGAATTAGGTCGGGCGAAGTGCGGAGAAGGTGCGCGCGTGTCACAGGGAAGCGCCAGCACTGGCGCAATCGCGGCACCACCCACCTCGTCACCACTCTGATGGTCGGCCCGGGACCAGCGACTCTGCAGTTTGGGGAGCCTGCCGGCCTCGACTGCAGGCACGGTTCGCCGCCAAGCGTCGGCATCGGCGTCGCGCCCCGTTAATAGCTGGTGAGGGAGAGAGCCGGAGCTGACGCAATGCGCCAGTGGCCGGCATCGGCGTCGCGCCACGTTAACAACTTGTGAGGGGGAGGCCACGGAGCTCACGGAGTGCGCCGGGTGCAACCAGCCGTGCAGCGCCAAGAACGACTGTAAACGAAGCAAGGGATTACCGGTAGAAATTCTGCATCCAACAAACCCTTCTCAGTTGGTCGCGAATCAGAATTCGCCGGCTACTGGAGCACTCCGTGAGCTCCGTGCGCTCCCCTCCACAGATTTTTTAGGAGCGGTGCACAACACGGAATCTCGATTTGCGCGCCAATCCTTCACGATCGAATCAAAAGAGCTCAGCGATCAAGCAACGCGCCGACCCGCCGCCGACGCGCTCGAATGCGGAGAGTTCGCTGGAGAGCACTCGGCCGTGGGCGGCGAGGCGCGCGAGCTGCTCGGAGGTGAAGGCGCGGTGGGCGGCGGCAGACATGATGAACAGTGCCTCGCCCGTGTCGTTGGTCAGCGACAGCACGTTGCCGCAGAACTGGGCCGCCTGCGCGCGAGTGAGGTCGAGAATTTCAAGGCCACCCGCCACCAGCGAACGCTCGATGCGTCGGCGTTCATCGGGTGAGTCGATCGCTTCCAGCGTGATGCCGGCCAGTCCATGGCCGATGAACATCATCACATTGGTGTGATAGTACGGCACACCGGCGGCATCGGTCGCAGTGAACGCCTCGATGCGGTACCCGAGCTCGCGCCCGAAATGTTCGACCAGGTTGCGATCGGTGCGTGGTGACAGCGCTGCATACGCGACGCGATTCGCATCGTCGAGGCAGAGTGAACCCGTGCTCTCGAGAAATCGTGCCTCGCGCTCGTAGCCGGACAGATCCACGATGCGCGGGTACTTGGTGCGCAACATCCGGATCAGGTCCGTCCGACGCTCGAGCCGACGATTCGGCGCCAGCAACGGGTAGAGGACAAGCGTTGCGGGTGCGTGCCGAGTGCCGCCGGCCTCGCTGATCGCCGCTGCAGGGTGGGTCGAGAACCAGTTGTTGCAGAACGGCGCATCCGGCGTACGCTCATCGCAGCGAACGACCGTGACATGCACGCCGTGGCTGACGAGCAAGTCCCGGAGCGCCCGATGTTCCTGCACCGCCTCGGCGGCGATGGCCTGTGCTTCACCGGATGCGGGCACCGACTGAAACGTGTTGGATTCGCCCGTCTCTTCGTTGTATCGAAAGCGGACCGGCTCGACCATCAGAACGTGCGTCGCGGCGAACTTGCTCAGTGGAGATGTCATGGCGACCGGACGATCACCGCAGTGCTGCGTTCCCGCAAGCCATCGGTGCCCCACTACGTTTCATCGACATGACGACCGACGACGAATCAGGCCTGGCCACAGGTGGCACCGTACTCGGTGTCTTCGCCGGCCCGATCCGTGCCCTTCGATCGGCGCGCGCGCCCGGCGGCAACGACACAGCCTGGCGCTCCGCCATTCTCAAGGCACCAATCCGTGACGCGATTTTCGTTGGACCGCTCGGTCTCACAGGAGATGCGCAGAAGGAAAAGAAGCATCACGGCGGTCCGACGAAGGCGGTCCTGATTTATGGAGCCGGACACTATTCGGCGATCTGGAATCAGCGGCTGCAACCTCACGCCATCGAACATGCGGCGGCGCTTCGGACGATGTCCGCGCAGGTCGACGCCAGTGTGTACGGTCTGGGCGCGTTCGGTGAAAATCTCGCCATCAGTGGGCTGACGGAGCAGCGTGTGTGCCTCGGCGACCTGTGGCAGATCGGCGGGTGCAGGCTGCGGATCACCGAGCCACGCGGCCCATGTGCGACGCTGACGCGCCGGTGGATGCGGCCAACGTTGCTCGACGAAGTCAAGGAGTCAGCTGCCGCGGGGTGGTACAACGCGGTGGAACAGCCGGGCGAGGTTGCAGCTGGCGACAGCGCGACCCTGGTCGATCGGATGCAGGACGTGTGGACGCTCGATAAGGTGTTTCACCTCCTCGAGCAGCGAACCGTTCGACGAGAGGATGTCGAACGACTCTGCGCCGCGGCATGTACGCACGACGGCCTGCGGGAGCGACTGCAGCGGCGCTTGCGCACATCAGGGCGAACCGTCGACTGAGCCGACCTGGTGAGAGCCAGGCCGCTCAGGTCAGGCTCACGACCACGAACGTCTTGTCGGCATTCGACGTCACACCTCTCGCACTGAGACTCGACGTGCGATAGCCACCGCTCCATCCGCCGCTGGACGCGAAGAGTGCACCATGATTCGGGCATCGCAGCGAACTCCCCGAGATCACGCTCACCGTCGTGCCTTCATGGGGGCAGCGCAACGAATAGGCGACGAAACCCGTGGCCGTGCGCGCGAGTGCGATCGGCGGCGAGTTGTTGACGCGTGCAATCCCCCCGACGTTGGCGAGCGCCGCGTAGCTCGCGATCGTGACGCCGATCTGGTTCGCACCGACCGTTGGATTCCCGGTGGTCGTGGGCGTCGTTGGCGTGGTGGGTGTGCTGGTTGTGTCCGGGTTGCCTGGCGCCAGCAGCTTGTCAGCGGCGGACAGATCACCGCCACCGCAGGCACTGAGCGTGGCGGCGATAGCCGACAACAAGGCGACCGACACGAAGTCCCGGCGCGATACCTCAGCCAGGTGACTCGCTGCCGGATCAGGCTTCACCAGCGGACAGGTGCCGCAGTCGGGCTCGTGCGGTGCACTGTGATCTGAGGTCATGAATTCCACCACCGTTAATACACGAGAAACTGGCCATGCGAGCGGTGGCCTCACAGGTCGCGGCATCGCGACCTTCTCATCGAAGCCTACACCGGCCAGGAAGCGACAGGGCTTGTGCTACTGCAGAAGACACCGATGCTGGCCCCATCCCCCATACGAAAAGACGGCCGCGTCGGTGAGAGACGCGGCCGTCGGCACTTCTCAATCCCCTACACCGCCATCACGTGAGGTTCACGACGACGAAGGTGTTGTTGTAGTTCGGCGTGACGCCACGGGCCACGAGGTTGGTCGTGCTCTGCCCGCCGGTCCACGTACCTGCGGCGTTGAACGTCGCGTTGTGGTTCGGACACTTCCACGACGTGGTGCCAACGATCGTGCAGGTCGTGCCCTGATGTGGACACCGGAGCGAGTAGGCGACGAAGCCAGTAGCCGTGCGAGCAAGTGCCACTGGTGGTGAGGCGTTCACCTTGGCCACACCGCCGACGTTCGCCAGTGCTGGATACGACGCGATCGTGACTCCAACCTGATTCGCTCCAACGGGCGGATTGGCCGGTGGTGTCGGCGTCGGCGTCGGCGTCGGCGTCGGCGTCGGCGTCGGCGTCGGCGTCGGCTGTCGGTGTCGGCGTCGGTGTCGGCGTCGGTGTCGGTGTCGGTGTCGGTGTCGGTGTCGGCGTCGGTGTCGGCGTCGGCGTCGGCGTCGGTGTCGGCGTCGGTGTCGGCGTCGGCGTCGGTGTCGGCGTCGGCGTCGGCGTCGGTGTCGGCGTCGGTGTCGGCGTCGGCGTCGGTGTCGGCGTCGGTGTCGGCGTCGGTGTCGGCGTCGGTGTCGGCGTCGGCGTCGGCGTCGGCGTCGGTGTCGGCGTCGGTGTCGGCGTCGGTGTCGGCGTCGGCGTCGGTGTCGCGCCGGGACCAGTCAGCGATGCCTGGTCCTCGGCGGAGAGATCACCGCCGCCACAGGCCGTCAACGTGAGTGCGATGGCGGAGAGCGTCGCGACCGACACGAAGTGCCGCCGCGAGAGTTCCGCCAGTTCCGCCTGCTCCTTTGCCTTCACTGCATCGATGATCGCGCACCCGTTGCAGTCGTGCTGCTCCGGCTTCACGTCTTCCTGCTTCATTTGGACTCCTCATGGAATGAAGGGGGCAAAACGCGAGGACCTGAACCACCAGCTTGTACGCCGGCATCATCGCCGTCGCCCGCGAATTTTCGTGCTATCGAACGGTCAATCGGTAGAACTGCCAAGTTACTTTTCTTCGGCGAAGTCAGCCCAATGGGAGGCCAACTGCGTTGATATACCAGTGCAACGAGCATGCCATTGCGGCAGAGTTCATGAACACGCGAAAGGCGCCCCGCGACAGTACGTGTCGCGGGGCGCCTTGGTCTGCGGCATGATCAGCCGAGCGTGATAGTAGCGTTTCCTGACGAATCGACGGTGACCGGCAATCTCACCAGATTGCGTGTCGGTTCACCGCCGGTCCAGACACCAGTCGAGGAGAACTCCGCACCATGATTCGGGCAGAAAATCGTACCGTCGTTATTCAGGACTGTGGTCGTGCCTTGGTGCGTGCAGGACAACGAGAACGCGACGTAGCTAGACGCGGTACGTGACAGCGCGACCGGTGGAGAACTCTTCACCTTCGCGACACCGCCGACCGCGGCAAGAGCGGGATAGTCGCCCACCTTGACGACGATTTCACCCGTACCGCCGGGTCCGGGACCAGTGGCACCGTCTTCAGCGCCACCGCCACAGGCGGCAAGCGTGAGCGCGACCGCGCTCATGGTCGCCATCGATACGAAATCACGCCGCGAGACGGCGTTCTCTCGTACTGCGCATCCCGAACACTTCGTCGTGTCTGGTGTCATGCATCACCTGCTAAGAGAAAGAACGTCACCGGCCCCTGCGCCGGTGACGTCGTACAGCCAGCGTCAGGCGTTGACGACTGCCGCGGCCCAGGCTGCGGCTTCATCATCGCTCTTGATCACCGAGTCGAGATCGACGACCAGCTCGGCGCCTTCCTTCGTGATCGCGCGACGGTCCATGTTGCGCGTGGCGCGGCCGCGAATGTATTCGCCGTCGATCTTGTACTCGGACTTGTGCTTCGGGCAGAGGAATGCGGTGTCGCCACCCTTCACCTTCAGCATCGCGCGCTGATGCGGGCAGCTGAGGGCAAATGCCATGCACTTGCCGCCCGTGCGCACGATGATCACTTCGTTTTCGGCATCGATCGTGGCGCCATCGGCGGCCGGGATCGGATACTTGGCGGTGCCATCGGTCCGGCGCGCCGCACGATAGAGCACGTACCCTGCCATTTCCTCAGCCTTCACGACACCTGGCAGCAGGACGCTGGCGGCGGCGATCGCGGCGAGGGTCTTGGTCAGGAATGAACGGCGATCGTGCAGGGTGCAGCTGTTGCAGTCGTCCGCGGCGTCGCGTTCTGATGCGCTCATCTTCGTGCTCCTCATCCTTGCATGAGTCCGACTCCGGCCAGCGTAATTGCCAGCCAGAGTACCACACTCGTGATGGCACGCACCCGGAGGGCGCCGAACGCCTTCGCTCCGCCTGCCTCACGACGAACAGCCTTCTCATCCCGTAACATCAGGGCGCCGTTGATGGCCAGAATCAGCAGCAGCCCGAACTTCACCCACATCACCTTGTTCACGGCCAGCGCCTCGAGATCGGCCGCCAGCTGCAGGGAGCCGCTGATGGCCGAGACGGCGAGGGCGATCACGACCGGGCGGTGCACGTCACCGACGGCGTCGGCGAGCGCGAGGCGCGCCTCGGCTGTTGCGGGAGTACCCGCCTTGAGGACCGTGCGATCCGCGGCCAGGGCAAGTCCACCGCCTACCATCATCGACCCCAGATGCGCGAACGTGAGGGTCACCGAGAGGGCGGTCGAGTCGCCGTACATCGTGTTCCAGGGCTCGAGCAGGGTGACCAGTGTCTCAAGAACCGGCATTACTTGCCCCCCAGGAGCATGATCATCATGCTGACGTAGCTGACGCCCATCGACGACAGGGCGATGGTGCGGTGCTTGTCGCGGATCTCGCTGTTGTCGCGCGCCTGCTCACCGATCGAGCCGGCGTAGGCGAATCCTGCATCGGCCACCATGAAGAGGATCGAGTGGAGGAAGCGCCGCTTCCGGCCCTCGGGATCGTGCCGACCCGCCCAGAGGTTCCAGACCCCGGTGACGGTGTTGACGCCGAAGACGGCCGCCGCACCCGTCGCCGCGTACGGATGCAGTGCGCGGACGGCATACGGGGAGTTGACACGACCGTCGCGGGCAAGGCGCTCGCCGGTGTAATACGACACGGCGAAGAGCGGGATCATCGCCCAGGTCAGCGTGCGGTGGATCGCGAGGCGGCGACCATACCAGTCCGAGTACTCGACCAGGACCCGCTTCTTCTTCTTGACCGTGGTGTCAGGCTGCGCCCAGGTGAGCCGGGGCTGGTACAGGGTGGCGTCGTAGGCGGGCAGCGCGTGCTGCACCAGCGGGGCGTCCAGCACGATCGGCGCAACGGCCGGCAGGCTCTCGACCGCGACGACGACACTCGACAGTGTGTCCAGATCGACGGGCGTATATCGCGTCGTCGTATCCGCAGTCACCAGCATCAGCGCCAGCACTCCTGCAATCATGTACAACTCCCGAGGTGGTGAAGTATTCCTTCGAGCAGCGATCCAATACACGGCCTGATCGATACGCGCACAGCGCTACGCAAACTGCGGGCCATGAAATATCAGCAATTCCTAACGTCTCCCTACTGGACGGACGGAGACGTGTGCGGTCACATCGACACGCGCACCATCCACCAAACCTGCCACGCGAAACTGCAAGCCCGCATGGTGATATAGTCACGCTTTATGAACCGACCGTGAACGCCATCGAGTTCATGAACTCGACGCGCTGTTCAGTTCACGCTGAGTTCGTGAATCGAAAATGCGCCAAATGCGACGAGTCTCCCGGCACGTAGCCGGTGACGACGCCTCTTCCCTGCGCACTGGACACGCAGCGCCGCCGGAACCCCTATCCTGCGGCCAGCGCCCGCTTCGGCGCGCTCAGTCGGTGTCGTTGGCGCGGTGCGGGTCCGGCTCTCGGACGAAGATCAGTCCAATGATGCCACCGATCGTGCACACCGCAATCGGGTACACCAGGCCGGCATACGGGCTGGTGTAGGCAGCCACCATCGAGGCGGCAATAAGTGGCGTAAAGCCACCAAACCATCCATTGCCAAGATGGTACGGCAAGGACATCGAGGTGTAGCGAATCCGCGCCGGATAACTCTCGACGAGGAACGCCGCCATCGGGCCGTACGACAGCGTCACCAGAAACACCTGCGCTGCCACCAGCAAGGCCAGCACCGGGATGTTCGGGTGCAACGCCGTCGCTGCCGCACCCACGCCCGTGATCGGACCGCCCGCCCACATCATCCCGCGATAGATCGGATACAGCGTCAGCGCTGTGAGGAACAGGCCGCCGATGATGATGCGCTTGCGGCCAATGCGATCCGACAGCGCGCCACTCACCAGATAGAACGGTGTACCGATCACGATCCCCAGGGCCACCGCGACGTACGACTGCGTCAACGACAGCTTGAGGACCTTCTGGATGAAGAAGAGGGCGAAGAATTGGCCGGTGTAGAACACGACCGCCTGCCCTGCCACCACACCGAAGAGCACCGACAGGAAGATCTTCCAGCGCTCCCAGGTGCCGAACGCCTCGCGAATCGGCATCCGGCTCACCGTGCCTTCCGCCTTCATCTTCTGGAAGACGGGCGACTCCTGCATGCGTCGGCGGATGTAGTACGACATCACCACCAGCAACGCCGAGAGCAGGAACGGGATGCGCCAGCCCCACTCCTTGAACGCCGCCTCGCTCATCGCCGCACGCACGCCGAGGATCACCACCAGCGATACGAGTAACCCGAGCGTCGCCGTCGCTTGTACGAACGATGTGAAGTACCCGCGCCGATGCGGCGGCGAGTGCTCCGCGACATAGATCGCCGCGCCCCCGTATTCGCCGCCGAGTGCGAGCCCCTGCATCAACCGAAGGGCAACCAGCATGATCGGCGCCGCGATGCCGACCGACGCCACTGTCGGCAACAAGCCGATCGCCGCGGTCGCGGCCCCCATGATCAGCAGCGTGACCATGAACGCATACTTGCGGCCCACCATGTCGCCGATGCGCCCGAAGACGAGGGCACCGAGCGGTCGAACCGCGAAGCCTGCGCCGAACGTGGCCAGTGTGTTGAGAAATGCCGCCGTCTCGCTCGAACTCGGGAAGAACAATGGCGCCAGGATCGGCGCCAGAGTCCCGAACACAAAGAAGTCGTACCACTCGATCACGGTCCCGGCCGACGAGGCGATCACCACCTGTCGAATGGTCTTCACATCCACGATCTCTGGTGCCCCACCTGCGCCTGCCAATGCACCTGCCTGCAACGGTGAGGCTACCAGTCGTTCACTCATTCATACCCCTGTGGCTGTGTAGGCTGGGCGCCGCTCAGCGAGCGTGCCCATCGTCTTCGCGGTCGTCATCGCCTTCCTCGCCGCCGAAGCCCTGCACACCGGTGATCCCACCGACGCGCTCGACCCGCAGCACCTGCTTCTGCTTCTCGTCGCCGTAGGTGAAGGTGACGAGGTACTCGCCCGTCTTCACCAGCGGCCCACCGGCGCCACCGCGCGCGCCCCGTCCCAGCGGACCGTCCTGCATGCCCCGGAACGCGGCAAAAATCTGCTGCATTGCGCCCGCATTCGGAGGTCCGCCGGCCCCGGCGGGTGCCCCTTCCCCAGTCGGCGCACCCGCCCCGCCGGCACGACCGCCTGGCCCCCGACCAGCACCCGCGCCGGCCGCGGCCCCTTCACCCGGCCGGTCGACGAACCGCGGGATGCCCGCAGCCTGCGCCGCGCCGGCACCACCGCCGCCACCACCACCACCACCGAACTGTTCGAGCAACTCTGCCGTCCGACCCGACATCATCGCGTTGCGCGCGAATCGAACGACACTGCTGTCCATCCCAGATACCTGCAGCGAGTCGAAGATCTGCGCGATGCGAACCATCGACTTCACGCTGTCGCGCTTTTCGGCCGGCGAGAGCGGCTTGGCCGCCGGACGCTTGCCGCGCATGTCCCAGATCACGCGGTGCACACCGACCGACCCTGGGCCATTGAGCGTCCGCATGGTGTCACCGGCCGCATCCGTGATCACGATCTGCGCGCGCTTGCCAGGCTGTGCCTCGGCGATGCGGTACGCGATCTCGGCGCCGTACTGCGGTGAGTTGGCGACGAATCGCTTGTGGCCATTGCCGCCACCTGCGCTGCCGGCGGCATCAGGTGCCTGCCCCATGGCGTACGTCGTGCGCGGTGCGAACAGGTGCACCTTCTTCGCCAGCGTGGCCGGCGTCAGCTGCTGCAGCGGCGCGATGTCCACGATGTAGATGGCGCGACCATGCGTCGCGGCGATCAGCTCGTGATCCCGCGGGTGAATCTGCAGGTCATGCACCGGCACGGTCGCCAGGCCGGTCATGAACTTCTGCCAGCTCTGGCCACGGTTCGTGGAGACGAAGGCACCCACATCCGTGCCGAGGAAGAGCAGGTCAGGATTTTCGAGATCCTCGCGGATCACGTGCACGAAGTCCGGGCCACCCGTGGGCAGCGTGGCCGCGAGACTGGTGAACGACGCACCAAAGTCACGCGTGGCGTAGACGTAGGGTGTAAAGTTGCCGCGACGGTGATCATCGAACGTGATGTAGAACGTCGCCGAGTCGTGGTGCGACGGCTCGATGCGGCTGACATACGACTCGGCCGGCAGGCCGGCGAAGCGCGTGCCCGGAATCTTCTCCCAGGTGGCGCCATCGTTGCGCGTCAGCCAGACGTTGCCGTCATCGGTGCCGGCGTACAGCAGGCCGGGACGAATCGGTGACTCGTTGAGCGCGGTGATCGTGCCGAAGGTCTCGGCTCCGGTCGCGTCGAGCGTGATGCCGCCGGTGGTCTTCGTGCTGACACGGATCTTCATCGTGTCACGCACCGTGAGGTCGGGGGAGATCACCCGGAGGTCGTCGCCGCGCTCGGTGGACTTCACCACACGATTGGCGCCGGCATAGAACACCGACGGGTTGTGCGGTGAGAGGAAGAACGGCGTGTTCCAGTTCCAGCGCATGTCGAATGCAGTGGAGTCGGAGACCTGCTGCGCACGGAGCGCCGCAATGCGACGCTTCTGTGCCGGCGTCTCCGGCTTGGTGGTGTCACCGCGCTCGATGATGATGGAATCCTCGAACTGCATGTACCGCGGACGCCAGGTCGGCTTCACGAGGCTGGTGCGCTCACCGGTGGCCATGTTGAGGCGACCGATGTTGCCACCCTGGCTCTCGCTGTAGACGATGTTCGGATCGGTGGGATCGTTGGCCGTGTAGAAGCCATCGCCACCACTGATGTAGACCCAGCTTTCGTTGCTGATCTGCCCGCGCGGACGCCGGCTCGGACCGCACCAGCTGCCGTTGTCCTGCAAGCCGCCACAGACATTGTACGGGAGGGCCATGTCGAAGCTGACGGCGTAGAACTGGCCGATGTTGATGGTGTTCATCACATCGTAGCTGCCGCCCTTGTCCCACGTCTGCGCCACGCCACCATCATCACCGACCACGAAGTGCTCGGGATCGTTGGGGTCGATCCACATCGCGTGGTGATCGACGTGAATGCCAACGGTGGCGTCGCGCGCCGTCTTGCCGCCGTCATCCGACACCTTCACCGGTGTGGACGACCAATACACACGATCGGCGTTCCGCGGATCGACGCGAACCTGCGAGTAGTAGAACGGTCGCGTGTTTTCCGTGTTGGTGCGCACCCACGTCGCGCCCCCATCTTCGCTGCGATAGAGACCACTGAGCTTCGCCTGCGGCTTCTTGGTCGCGTCCTTGACGGCATTCGGCAGCGTGTCGGCTTCGACCTGCGTGTACATGATCTTCGGATTCGAGCGTGCGATCGCGATCTCGATGCGGCCGAGGTTCGAGGCCGGGAATCCGCCGCCCGTCACTTTCGTCCATGTCGCGCCTGCGTCGGTGGACTTCCAGAGCGCCGAGCCAGGGCCGCCGCTCTGCAGGAAGTACGGACCGCGCATGCGTTCGTAGCTGGAAGCCCAGATGATGTCGGGATTCGTCGGATCGAGCTGCACGTCGATGAAGCCGGCGCGATCGCTGATGAACTTCACGATCGTCCAGGACTTGCCGCCGTCGGTGCTCTTGTAGAGGCCACGCGCCTTGCTCGGCTTCCAGGCCGAACCAAGGACGGCCATGTAGACCGTGTTCGGGTCGCGGGGATGCACCTGAATGCGTCCCACATGCTCGGTCTCGCTGAGGCCGAGGAAATTCCAGGTGCGACCGCCGTCGGTGCTCTTGAAGATGCCGCAGCCAGGCGAGATCGAGTTGCGCGAATTCTGCTCACCAGTGCCGACGTAGATCGTGTTGGTGTCGGACGGCGCAATCGCCATGTCGCCCATCGACATGCAGCGCTGATTCTCGAAGATCGGCTTGAAGGTCGTGCCGGCATTCGTCGTCTTCCAGATGCCACCGCCGGCAGCGGCGACGTAGAACGTCTTCGACGGCGACGGGATGCCTTCGACGTCCGCGATGCGTCCGCCCATGTTGGCGGGGCCGATGGCTCGCCAGCGCATGGCAGCGAGGGTCACCGAATCGATCGCGCCCGGGGACGCGATCGGCGCTTGTGCGCCGAGCGCCGTACCCAT
The DNA here is from genome assembly GCA_963740355.1 of uncultured Gemmatimonadaceae bacterium. Lineage (GTDB taxonomy): Bacteria > Gemmatimonadota > Gemmatimonadetes > Gemmatimonadales > Gemmatimonadaceae > JACMLX01. The sequence continues at coordinate 2,061,272 of CAVUDW010000002.1, read as the reverse complement.
GGCACCAATCAGAAGAGACAGACGGACAACAGATCGCATGGCGATTCCCGAGTCTTGGTGAAGGCAGGCGAAGTACCCAGCTCACTGGGCACCGCAACACAAGAATACGCGCCACACCACAGATCGGTTGGCGCCTCAGGTCACTGCACCGTCATCCTACCGCGACGCCGTCCGACAGCCGGGCGCGGCTCGATGAAAATCGAGTCGCAGGTTGGCACCCGATTCACCACGCACCGCCAGCAGCATGGCCCCAGTCGCGAAGGTGGCCTCTTTCGGAATATTCATGACAAATACATGACTTTGCAAGTCGCCGCGACGTTGCAGACGCTGGGCGGCGTCGGCACCACTGCCGGAGTCCGCCACGATGACGGGCAACGAATCACGCAACGCGAGTGCCGCGCCAACGAGGCAGAGCGCCGTCGGTGAGATTCGACGAGCGGCGATCGTCCCAGCATCTCGCACCAGCCGTGCCTGGAGTGCTGGCGCGACCGGCCCGCGCTGCGCAGTGCCACGCGCCGGCAACACGCCCTGCACGGTCAGCTGTTCGGGGATGCAAACATCCCGGCAGACACCATAGCGCAGAGTCAAACCCAACAACCGATCCACGGCGCTCGCACTATCGACCCGAAAAGTGACCAACCAGGGCACTTCACCTTCCAGGGTGTGTGTCGTGCCCACCGGCGTGAACGCGACGACTGGCACAGGCCACGTCACGCTTGCGACCGACACACCAGTCGGCAGGCTCCACGCGAATCGTGTCGGGAGGCCAGTCTCACCGGGATTGCGCCACGACACATGCCACCCTGCGTCAACGCTCAGCGTCAGCAGTACCTGCGCAGTGCCACCCGACCCGCCAAGCGCCTCGATCGTCGCCCGCGCGTGCTTGGTGCCATTCCCGATCAGTGCACGTGGCTGTGCGTCGAGCGCCGGTGCAGACATGCTGCACACTGCCAAGCTGCAGGCCAGCCCGAGCGCGAGCCGTCGCCGGATCATCGTGACGCGGTGGCGCGCAGCGCCTGTTCGACCAGCGCGCTGAATTCCGGCGACTCGAGCTTGGGGGCGAGCGCCAGGATGCGACCATCCCTGCCGACGAGGATCGTCGTCGGCAACCACGTCACCTCGAGGCCTGCAATCGGCCCCGTTCCCTGCGGCGAGACGCCGGCCCACGCGTGTGTCCAGGGCATCGGCTCACGTATCCGCCGGAACTGGTCAACAGTTCCCTTCTCTTCGTCCGTCGACACCGAGAGCACGGTCAGGCCACGCTTGCCGTATTTCTCGTGCAGTGCACGAAGTGCTGGCAGCTCGACGATGCAGTCTCCGCACCAGGTGGCCCACACATCCAGCAGGTAGACCTTTCCGCGCATCGAGACGTCACTGATCATCACGGAGGCGTTCTCCAGCGACGGCACCCGGAAGGCGGGCACACGTCGACCGGGCTGCAACACGCGGTTGTAGCCCGTCAGCTGGAGCAGCGGCAGCACACGCGGGTGCGCATACGACTCGGCCACGAAACGAGCCGTGTACGCCTGTGCGCTGACCGTGTCCGCCGGCATGAAGGTCTCGGCTGCCGCGACGTACAGGTCGAAGCGATCGGACGTGTCGCGCGCCGCTGCGATACTGGCGTCGAACAAGGCCCGCACCGTGGCAGTGGCTTCCGGTGTGTTGAAGCGCGGCTGTCCTGCGGCCTGTCGCGCTGCGTTCAGCAACACGCGCCGACGCATCACATCGTCGAGATGCCAGAGCGGCGAACCGGGCGTGAACTGTGCGACCACCGCTGCGCCCAGGGCGGGATTCGACTGGCATTCCCCTTCTGCCCGCAGGAATCGTCGGATCAGTTCGAGGCGCGCGACCAGCGTGGTATCACGCAGGACTGCGTCGGATGCATTGACCGGTGGTGCCTGGATCGACAACACACATCGCCTCGTGGGTTCGTAGGCGAAGATCGAATCCAGCTGCGCGACCAGTGGCGCGATCGGGTGGCCATCGAGCACACGCAAGCCAGACTCGCCGCCGAACGCGACACCAGTCGAGTCGTAGACGAGTTGCACATCCTGTCCCGCCTTTCCAATCGCAAGCCCGTCGTACTCACCGTCCTCAGCCCAGCGAAAGTCGGCGGCACCTGCAGGCGGGAGGTAGAGGCGGGCGGTGATGTCCACGACGCGGTAGGCAACCGTATCGCGCTTGGCGCGGAGTACCCCAACCCGGCGTCCGCCCTCGCTCCGCGCGAGCAGCACCGCGGGTGGCATGCCCTCTCGTGGCTTCTCGGCATCCCGCTCGCTCGACACACCGGCCAGCGGCCCCTTGGCCAGACCGGTCGGAAAACCAGCCAGCGTCACCGAGACGTTGAGGGTGGTGGCGGAGGTGATGGGAAGCGAACGCTGGAAGGCGAGATAGCCCACACCAGCGGCCCGCAACCGGAATGGACCACCGCCGGCGATTGCAAGGCGGAAGCTGCCGTTCGCCGCCACGCGGGCCTGCACCGCGCGCTCGGTGGCACGCACAGGGATCAGCATCACATCGGCGCGGCGTGGCGCCCGTCCGTCGGCGCCAATCACGGTGCCGGTGACGATGGTCGAGTCCGAAGGACTCTGCCCATGTGCACGACCAGGCGTCGCCACCACGCATGAAAGAACCATCAACAACGAGAGTCGCATGACGTAATCCTAACCACTGGATGGAACTGCGGCCCCCGCATCTTTCGGCGCGGATCGCCCAGAAAGCATGCACATCATGGTGGTGCACGATACAGGTCCCGCCACCGTCACGCGGGTCGGAACGCCGGAGCAGTGCACGCACGAAGGGCCGCCCAGACGTCGGACGGCCCTTTGTACTACACCCGGTGCGCAGTGATCAGCGATCGACCAGCGCGATGAAGCGGTACGGGGCGCCGCCCGTAGCGTTGTCGGCGGCGATCAACGTCCGCGCGCCGTTCGCTGGCAACGCAACCGACGCGAGGTTGATGGCCACGTTCGCCGACCGAAGCGCGGGAGCCGTGCCTGCCGGCACCGCCCGCACCTGATACGTCCCCGCCGGCACCGACAGGTAGGCCGCGGCCTTGAACGGTACGTTCGCCAGCGCCGGTGTCGCAGCGGCGAGATCAGCACCAACCGCCGTCACGAACAGATCGACGTTACCCGCGCTCGGCGCCAGATGCACCGCGCGCACACGCACTGCGCCAAGGGCCGGCGCCGTGTTGGTGTCCGGCGTCACGAACGACGTGATGGCCGACGCGGATGCGCCACCGAGCGCGTAGACGGTGTAATCCACCGCGTTGTCCACCGTCAGCGCGAATGTTGCCACGGTGGCGGTGGTGTCGATCGTGCGCTTCAGCACCAGCGAACGCGACCCCGTCAGGATCGACGAGTAGATCGCGGTCGCCGGCGACGGCAGCGATGATGGCGTGGTGCCACCGTAGGTGAGGTTCACGCCGAACGGCACCGACTCGAGAATCGCGTTCACGCGACCACGCGTCGTGTCGGTGATGAGGTTCACGAAACGGAGGCGACCGGTCGAACCCGGGATGAGCGGATCGGTGGCGTCCTTGGTGCCGCATCCGGCGAGCAATGCAGCCACACCAAGCACGGTGAAACTGAAACGATGCGCCACGCGCAAGACTCCGGCTGAAAGAATGGTCATGTCAGCGATCCTCACAATGCACAACCAGCGGGGAATGCCGCCGGTTCAGAGGGATCGGCAGGCACGTTGGCGTTCGCATTGCGATCACCAATCGCGTACGGCAACCAGCAGCGCTGGCCGTCGACCGGCACACTCGGCGCCGCAACCGGACCGCGGATCGCATTGCGTCGACGGGCATCTTCCCAGCGCAATCCGGTACCGAGCAGCTCGTACCGACGCTGCGTGTAGATCTCGGCCAGCAGTTGCGGCGCAGTCAGCGAGCCGACGAGCGCCGGCAGGCAGGCCTTCGGATCATCGATGCCACGGCCGCCAGTGCAATCCGTCCGCACCGAATCGAGCACCGCTTGAGCACCAGCCAGGTTGCCCTGCGTGGTGAGCACTTCAGCCTTGATCAGCAGCGCTTCGTCGGGGAAATACACCGGCTGGGTGGCAGAAGCCACCGCGAAACGATTGCTGAATGGATCCAGCAATGCGCCAACGCGGCCAACGAGCGTGGTGGACGGAATGACGAAGAAATTGAAGCGCTGATCCTGCGGCAACATCGAGGTGCGATAGCTGCGGCGCACTGCGATGCCGTTCGTACCACCCGTGACCGCTGACCACGGGTTCACACCCGGTGCCGGATACGTCAGGACCGAAATGGCCGCTGTACCGGTGCGTGCCACGAGATTCGCCGCCGCCAGCGCGGTCGCATCATCACCAGCCATCCGCGCATACCGCGCTCGGTAGATCTGGATCATGTTGGGCAAGCTCACACCCGGCGTGAGGATATTCGCCGTGAAGAACGCGCTGGCCGGCGTACCAGCCAGCGTCGCCGCCGCCGAGTCGAGCAGCGCACGCACCACCGGCAACGCCTCGGCACGCGACACGTACGTCGGCGCCGTGATGTTGTATGTGTTGATCGGAATCTTCTGGTAGGACTGCAGCGCTTCGCCCAACGCTTCCGCCTTCATGGTATAGGCGAGTGCCTTCAGGCCACTGCGTGTGCCCGCCTCGAAGGAACCAGACAACCGGTCGGCGCCGGCCAGCAACTCATCAGCCGTACGCACGGTCCGATAGATCGAGTTGAAGACGTTGTCGGCGATACCCGTGCCAGGAGCGGCAAGTCCCTGCTCCGCATCGCTGATCGAAATCAGCGCGGCGCTGGTGGCGGCAAACTCGTCGGTGACGAGCCCCGCCATGTAGGCATAGTTGAAATACGAGGTGGCGAACCGCCCCTGAAGGCCGGTCGCCAGGGCAATCACACCTTCCGGAGACGATGTGACCTGACTTTCCGTTGGTGCGTTCGGGCTCTGCAAGTCGAGACTGCAGGCGCCGAGTGAGGTGGCGGCGAGAGCCACCACGCATCGCTTGATCATGCGCATGGGTGAGCGTCTCCGCTGATTAGTAGGTGAACCGGGCACTGACAGACCAGACCCGCGGAATCGGATAGGCGCCGAAGTCGATGCCGCGATCGGCGGCAGTCGTCTGCACCGAGCCCAGGCCGCCGGCATTGGTGCCGAACGCGGTCACTTCGGGATCGTAGCCGGAGTACTTCGTCCACACCCACAGGTTGCGACCCGAGACTGTCAGGTCCACGCCTTCGCGGAACACCTTTTTCACCGGCGCCCAGTCGACCGTGTAGCTGGCCGAGAGTTCGCGCAGCTTCACGAAGCTGCCGTCTTCGATCCAGTACTCGAAGATGCCCTGCGTGCGACCGTTGAAGTTCGGGGCCAGCTTGCGCGGGTCACCGTACGGCAGCAGTTCGCGCTCGTATTCCTTCGAGTTGCTGGCCACACCGGCGTTCTGCGCACGGGTGGACAGGTTGAGGATGTCGTTGCCGAAGCTGCCGTCGAACAGCGCGCGCAGGCGAAGCTTCTTGCCAATCGTGACTTCGTTGAGGATCGAGCCCAGCCAGGTCGGGTTCGGATCGCCGATCACCTTGTTCAGCGAGTCGTTGCAGGTACCGCCGCTGAGTGCCTGACGAGCGGCCAGTGTGGCGCCCATGTCGGCGGTCTGGTTGCTGCGGCGATAACGACCGAGCGAGTCCACCAGCAGCGCACCCGTGACGCAATTGCGCGCCGCGTACGAGCCGTAGAACACACCGACTGGCTCACCGGCGCGGATACGGTTCGGATAGCCACCTGCTGACTGGAAGTCGAGAATCGACAGGCTCTCGACGAGGTTCTTGTTGCGCGTGTACGTGACCGTCGATTCCCAACGCAGGTTCTGGCGGTCGATGTTGACCGTGCGCATGAGCAGCTCGATGCCCTTGTTGGACATCCGGCCGATCGGCGCGAACTGGCGCGAGAAGCCGGTGCTGGTGGGCAGCGGCTTGAAGAACAGCAGGTCGGAGACGAGGCGATCGTAGTAGGTCGCTTCGAGGCCGACGCGGCCGCCGAATCCGCCGACTTCCGTGCCCAGTTCCCACTCGCGCGCACGTTCGTTCTTCAGCTGCTCGTTGCCGTAGGTCACGTCGTTCACGAAACCAGGGCGTCCACCGAACGAGCTGTTGGCGTAGAGCACGTACTGCGAATACGCGTTCGTGGCACCAGGCTGGCTGCCGGCCCATCCGAGCGCGCTGCGGAGGCGCACGCTGTTGAGCAATCCCGGACGATTCTCGAGCACGACGTACGAGGCCGAGAACTTCGGGAACGCCTGCCACCGCTCAGCCGGAGCGAAGGTGGACGATGCGTCATATCGCACGGCGGCAGTCAGGAACAGCTTGTTCCACGCGGCCAGTTCCTGCTGCCCGAAGAAGCCGAGCGTGCGCAGTTGCGTGAGCGCCTGCGTGCCGAACTTCACCGAACCGGCGTTCACCAACTCACCGACCGGAGCGAGACCGTTCGCGCCAGCCTGTGTGAGGTTGATCGTCTGCTGCGTGTAGTTGAGGCCTGCGGTGGACTTCCACTCGAAGGTCTGGCCCGGGTTCCATGAGTAGGAACCGACGAGGTCCTGGTTCAACACGCGGGTGTTCTGGTAGATCGACTGCGACTGGCCGGTGGACAGCGGACCGGTGCCAAGGACTGCGGCACGCGGAATGAACTGGCGCTGTTCGAAGGCCGCGTTGTCGAGACCGGCGGTGTAATCCACCAGCAGCTTCGGCACCGGCGTCCAGGTCAGCTTGGCCGAGCCGATGAAGCGGTTGATCGTCTGCGGGTTGCGGATGCGCGCAATGGCCAGCAGCGGGTTCGTGCCGAGTGCCGGCGGCAGCGGATAGATGCCGTTCACCGGGCGGAAGTCGTACTGCGTCGGCGCGAAGAACAGCGACCCCATGATGCCGTAGTCGTTCTGCTCGCCAAAGGCCTGGAACTGATTGCGCGTGTTGATGAAGTTCGTGCTCACGTTCGCGATCAGCGTCGGCGACAGCTGCTGCTGCAGGTTGAGCCGTGCGCCCTGGCGACGCGACTCGGTGCTGCGGATGATGCCTTGGTCCTCGGAGTTGTTGAGGCTGATGAAGTAGCGGGTCGCATCGTTGCCACCTTCGACGGTCACGTTCTGCTCATACGATGGCGACTTGCGGAAGATCTCCTTCTGCAGGTCGAAGCGTGAAATGGGCAGGCCATTCACGTCGTACGGGTAGAAGTTGAACGGCTGATATTCGCGCAGTTCGTTGGAACCGAGGCGGGTGGAGAAGGTCACGCGCGGCTTGCCGATCACGCCACGCTTGGTGAAGATCTGCACCACGCCGTTGTTGGCGCGTGAGCCGTAGAGTGCCGCCGCTGCCGCACCACGAATGATCTCGATGCGATCGATGTCGGCCGGGTTGATGTCAGCGAGACGATTCTGCGGGTTGGAACGACCACCGAGGTCGGCCAGCTGCGCCGAGCCATTGTCCACGATCACGCCATCGATGATGTAGAGCGGGTCGGAGCCGGCGATGAAGCTGTTGGTGCCGCGGAGACGAACGGAGATACCGCCGCCGCCAGGACCGCCGGAGTTCTGCGAGATCTGGGCTCCCGCGATCTTGCCCTGCAACGCTTGGTCGACCGTGACCGCCTGCGCCTTGGAGACGACCGTGGAATCGACGGTGGCGATGCTGGTACCGACGCGACGCTTTTCCGTCGGCGATGCGGTGCCCGTCACGACGACTTCGGAGAGGTTGATGGCGCTCACCGACAAGGCGGCATCCACCGTGACGCTGCCGCCGGCCAACACCTGGACGGTGCGGCTGATCGGCTGGAAGCCGATGCGTCGGATCTGGACGACGCGCGCCCCGACCGGGACGGCGGTCATTACGTAGTCACCGGACGCCTGGCTGAGCGCGCCAACGCGCGTGCCAACGACCTGAATCTGGGCATCGGGCAGGCCGCGTCCCGAGGACGCTTCCGTGACCTTGCCACGGATGGTGCCCGTGGCGGCTTGCGCGTTGAGTGCCAGGGGCGCTGCCAACAGCAGCCCCACAGCGCACCACGCGCGGCGAACAAAAAGAGAAGTCATGCACGTCCTCCGGACGAACAGAGCAGGCAGATCCCCGTCGAGAGCGGCGCGAATCGCCGCGGGGGGTCAAGCCGGTCAAGGTTAGTTTCCAGTGCCAGACCGGGCAATGCGAACATATTCCCGTCTCGGGGAAAGGCTGTCGGGAAATCCGGGAGGATTCCTGGCGTTCTGCCTGAGTTCCGGGGTCGAGGGGTGACCTGCACCGCAAACCGTGAGTATCCCTGTAGTCCTGCCCCCCGCCTCACCGACCCATCCCGTCCGCACGGCTGCATGCCCCTGCCCCGACCGCTTCAGCTCGATCATCGCGCCCAGGAGGGAACGCTGGCGACCGCCGACGTGCTCGCCCTGCGCGCGCGCGATGGCGAGGCGGGAGCCTTCACGGCGCTGGTCGAGCACATGCAGCCACGCGCGATCCGGTTTGCGAGCCAGATGACCGGGGCCAGCCGCGACGACGTCGAGGACATCGTGCAGGATGCGTGGGTGCGGACGTATCGTGCCCTGCCGCGCTACGACGACACGCGATCGTTCGAAAGCTGGTTCTTCACCATTCTCGCCAACTGCTGCCGCAGCCTGCGCGTGAAGCTCCGCCGTTGGAGCCTGCGCGTGCAGCCCCTCGACGAACAGCTGCGGGACGACACCATCGACCCGTTGCTAGCCACCTCCACGCGCAGTGATGTCGCGCGCGTGTTCCGTGCCCTGGGTCGGCTCCCGGCCATGCAACGCGAGACCTTCCTGCTGCACCATGTGGAAGGCTTCAGCTACGACGAAATCGCCGTGATCACCGGCGTCGGCGTCTCGGCGTGCAAGATGCGCGCAAAACGTGCCATGGATGCGGTGCGCGAGCTGCTGCGCGAGGACGACAATGATGCCTGAAGACATGCCGAGTGCGGAGACACGCCTAGCTGCCGCGCTGACCGCGTTGCAACAGACGCCGACGGTGGACAACGAGTCGGTGGCACGCGTCGCCGCACGCGCCGTACTCGCCAACGCACCAATCCACCGCGCCACCACCTGGACGATGCGTGCGGCCGCCGCCGTGGCGGTCGTCGCGCTGGGCGCGGCATTCGTTCGACAGGCGAGCACCCGCGCTGGCGCGGAGTCCGTCGCGGTCGCGTCGCAGGACATCGGCGCGGCAGCCAATCGAATTGTCGAAGTGACACCGGTCGGCATGACGGTCACACCCGTGATGGCTACGGCCGCACGCCCGATCGTCTTCGAGTTCGACGCGCCGGATGCGCGATCGGTGCAGGTCCTTGGCGACTTCAATCACTGGTCACGCGACGTGAATCTCATGCAACGCGGTGCCGACGGCCGCTGGCGCGTGACCACGCTGTTGCCGCCCGGACGATACGTCTACGCCTACCTCGTGGACGGTCGACGCTTCCGTCGCGATCCGATGCGCGATGCGGTCGAGGATCACGACTTCGGCGTCACGGGGTCGGAGCTCGTGGTCGGCGAGGCGCCGTGAACTGGCGCGCCGCTGCGCTCGTCGGCGTGTTGCTGCTTGCCAGCGGCACCCGCGGCATCCGTGAACTGCGGGCGCAATCGGCCACCAGCGAGGCTGACCGCGTCGCGCAGCAGCGCATCGATGCCCTGGTCCGTGACTTCGACCGCCGTGGCCTGCCCACGGAACTGCTGCGCGAAAAGATCGCTGAGGGTTCGGCCAAGGGCGCCACGCAAACACGCATTGCCGACGCCGTCGCCCTGCTCGCCGCGCGCGTGGACTCTGTCGCGCGCCTGCTCGCACCCACCGTCACGAGCCCGGAGTTGCACGCGGGCGCCGAGGCGCTGGCGGCCGGCGTATCCGGAAGGTCGCTGCGGACGCTCCGAGTGGCCGCAGGTCGACGCTCCGCCGAACCGTATTTCCTGTTCGTGATTCGGCTCGTACGACGCGGCGTCACACAGGATCAGGCAGTGCGCGCAGCCCGCGCGTTACTCGATCGTCAGGTGGCGTCGAACACCCTCCTCGCCATCGCCGATGACCTGGCGCGTGACGTGGCCAGCGGCGCATCACCCGACGCCGCGCTCAACGACCGGATGACGCGATTGATTGGTGGCATCGGCCCCACGGCCGCCACGAGTGGCGTCGGCCTGCCGGGTGTGAGCAGCCTCGGCTCGAAGCCCTGACGATGCGCCGCGCGCCAGGGGTTCTCCGCGCCATCATCACGGTAGCGACAGCCACGGCAATCGCGCGCACCGTCACGGCACAGGCGCCGGTACGTTCAACTCGCATCAGCGCCAGCGTCGAGACAGGTGCAGCCGCCATCGAGCAACCACTCGTCCGCACCGGTGCCGCCTTCTACCTCGCCCCGAGTGCGCAACTCACCGCACGGGATGCCAGCATCGGCGGCGACGCAGTGCTCGCCACCGGTTCGCCGGTCTGGCAGTCATTTCTCGGCAGCGGTTTCGTGCGATCGCCAGCAATGCGTGGTGTGCGCTTCACCGGCACTGGACAGGTCCTGAAAACCACTGGGCTGCTTTCCACCTGGCATGGCGACGTCGGTGCCGAATGGCGCGCAAGTTCACCGACCATCGGCGCAACGCTCAGCGCACGCATCGGCCAGCTGCGGTACAGCGGCGAGATGTGGCGGGACATGGATGTTGGCGCCAGTGCCACACACAATCGCGGCGCAACGTTGCTGGCGGTTGAAGCTCGCTACACAGACGCAATGCGGCCTGCGGCATTGCAGGAGCGACTTGGCATTTCTGCGGACGCCACGGAGAAGTTTGCCGTTCGCACACTGGACCTGACGCCACGCATGATCTGGGAACGCGGCCGGCTGCGGGCCGACGCGTCCGTAGCGCTTCGCGCCATGGAGCAAGGGCTCAGTGGCACGCGGGCCGGACCGCAGCTCGCATTCACATTCACCACGGCGCGCGGCATCTCGCTGTTCGCCGGCGGGGCACAGCGGCTTCCTGATGTACGCTCTGGCATTCCATCGGGGCGGAGTGCGCTGCTCGGCCTCCGGATCGGTGGCTCGCGCGTCTTCTCGCGTTCAGTGACATCCTCGCGTGCCGGACCGACGCTGCGCGTCGTCAACGGAATGCTGTTGCTCGATGCTGGCATGACGTCGGTCGAGCGCGCCTCGCTACGTGGTGACTTCACCGAGTGGGTGCCACGCAACTGCCATCCCAGGGACTCACACAGCTTCTACTGCGGAGCGGCGCCGGCTGCCGGCACCTGGCGCGTGGCCATACGACTGAACGACGGTGCGTGGCAGCAACCGACGAATCTCGCACCAGCGGCGGACGATTTCGGGTCGGTGGACGGCGTGCTGATGACCGGTGGCAAGCCGTAGCGTGGTGCGCGGAATTCCTGCATAGCGCTCCTCGTTGCGCTACCCTGCGGTATGACAATGCAGTGGCCAGCGCTGACGCCCGATGCCGTGGCGAACACGATCGAGACAAATGCTTCGACAGGACTGACCGAATCCGAAGCCGCCGCTCGACTCGCCAGGGACGGACCGAACGAAGTCGCTGAACACGCTGTCGCCTCGTGGCCGCAACTGCTGTTGGCGCAATTCCGTGACGTCATGATCCTGCTGTTGCTGGCGGCCGCGGCAATTTCAGTGGCAGTCGGTGACGCATCAGATGCCTGGATGATCGCGTTGATCGTCGTGCTCAATGCGCTGATCGGCTTTACGCAGGAGCTCCGAGCAGCACGCGCCGTCGGCGAACTGCGCAAGATGGCAGCGTCCGAGGTGACGGTGATCCGTGGTGCTGTGACTCGCCTGCTGCCTGCGCGTGAGCTGGTCGTCGGCGACCTCATCCGACTGGAAGGTGGCGCGCGCGTGGCCGCCGATGTTCGGCTGACCGCGCTGAGCGACCTCGAGGTGGACGAATCTGCGCTCACCGGAGAGTCGGTCGCGGTGCACAAGACGCTCGACCTCGTGAGTGACGCCAGCGCACCACTCGGGGACCAACTGAACATGGCGTTCAGCGGCACTATCGCCACCCGCGGATCAGCGCGCGGCATCGTCGTCGCGACTGGCGGTGCCACCGAAATCGGCAAGATCGCCGGGTTGATCTCTGGTGTGGCGCCACTCACAACACCGTTGCAGCGTCGGCTGGCACGGGTCAGCCGCACGCTCGCGCTGGTCGCCATCGCCATCTGTGTCATCGTCTTCACCGCCGGCGTGTTGCGCGGCGAACGTGCCGTGCTGATGCTGATGACGGCGATCAGCCTCGCCGTGGCAGCGATCCCTGAGGCGATGCCGGCCGTCGTGACGGTATTGCTGGCGATTGGCGCGCGCCGGATGGTGCGGCACCAGGCTCTGATTCGTCGGCTCCCGGCCGTTGAGACACTCGGATCGGTGACCTACATCTGCTCCGACAAGACGGGGACGCTGACGCAGAACCGCATGACCGTGGTGGACGCGCGTGCCGTCGATCTTCCCGGACTGCTGACGGCGATGGCACTCTGCAACGACGTCGATGTCACCGCCGCCGATGGTGCGAAGGGCGAGCCGACGGAAGTCGCGCTGGCCATGTACGCGGAAAGCAACGGATTCGCGCGGCGCGAGCTCGAGTTGCAAACGCCCCGCACCGCAACGCTGTCGTTCACCTCCGATCGCAAGCGGATGACCACCGTGCACGCCGCGGGTGATGGCAGCAGCGCCATCGCGTACACGAAGGGAGCGCCGGAGCTGCTGCTCGTGCACGCCCCCGAGTTGCAGCACGAAGCCGAGGCGATGGCGCGGTCCGGCTTGCGCGTGATTGCATTCGCGCGGAGGACCGTGGCTGGCCTGTTGCCGGACGACACGATTTCAGCCGACGTCGAGATTCTCGGCTGCGTGGGCCTGATGGACCCGGCCCGTGCCGAGTCGGCACCAGCGATTGCAGCCTGCCATGCGGCGGGGATCGCGACCGTGATGATCACCGGTGATCATGCCGAGACCGCCGAGTCGATCGCGCGGGAGATCGGCATTATCGGCGCCGACGACCAGCGCGCCCTGCTGACGGGGCGCGACTTGCTGGCGATGGACGACGCCGCACTCGCGGAGCGCGTGCTCGAGACGCGGATCTATGCGCGCGTCGATCCGGCGCAGAAGATTCGAATCGTGGCCGCCCTGCAGGCAAAGGGGCAGTTCGTGGCCATGACCGGCGACGGCGTGAACGATGCGCCTGCCCTCTCACAAGCTGACATCGGTGTGGCGATGGGCCGCACCGGAACCGACGTGGCGCGTGAAGCTGCGGACCTGGTGCTGCTCGACGACAACTTCGCGTCGATCGTCGCGGCAGTGCGCGAAGGCCGCCGCATCTACGACAACATTCGCAAGTTCATTCGGTATGTCCTGGCCTGCAACCTGGCCGAAGTGCTGGTGGTGTTCCTGGCACCGTTCTTCGCCCTTCCATTGCCACTGCTGCCGGTGCAACTCCTCTGGATCAACCTCGTGACCGATGGTGTTCCTGGTCTCGCGCTGGCGGCCGAACCGGCTGAACCGGATACGATGGCGCGTCCGCCGCAGCCACCGACGCAGGGATTGTTCGACACGTCGATGTGGATCAGCATCGGCGTGATGGGGTGCGTGATGGCACTCGTCACCTTGCTGGTGCAGTTCTTTGCCGCATCGAGCGGGCGCCAGAACGACCAGACGATGGTGTTCACGGTGCTCACCTTGCTGCAAGTTGGCCAGGCGCTGTCGGTCCGGTCACACACACAGTCGATCTTCTCGCTCCCGATCCTGTCGAACACGCCACTGCTGCTCGCGCTGCTGCTGACGATTGCCCTGCAAATGGCGGCGATCTACACGCCCATCGGCAACCGGCTGCTGCATACCGATCCGCTGTCCTCCACGGATCTCGGCCTTTGCCTCGTTGCGTCGACAGTCGGGTTGATCGTGACCGAGGTCGTGAAGCTGTTTCGCCGGATCGCGAAACGCCGCGCCAGCCTGCCCCTGACTACTGCCCGCGCATGAAGCCGAGCTGAAATCCACCGGATCGATGCGCGCGTCCGCCGCGAAACTCCCGCGTGCCAAGCGATTGGTAGTACTCGAAAAAGTGGTGGCGCGAGCGGTACACGAGCCCCACTTGCTGCCGATACACGATGCGCGAGAGTGCGCTGGCGGAGATTGTGTACGGGCTCGAGCGATTGAACAGCCCACCCTGCAGCGTGGCATCGTAGCCGACCAGATTCACCTGGGGCTTGGCGTACAGGTACATCTCGCGCCGCGGTCGTGCCGTGGCGAACGGTGATCCGACGCGACCAAGCATGGCCGTTACGCCAACGGTGGCCGCGGTGTTGAAGGTGCCGGCGCGCGCACTGCTGCTGCCTGTCAGGAGGAGGCGGTCGCTGGCGCGAAACAACTGGCGCTCCATACCAGCCTCGTAGTTGAGGATCACATCATTCCGGATCTGGTTGCCCCAGCCCTGCGGGATGGTATTGCCAGTCCGTCGATGGATGAACGTCTGGATCTCCTTTCCCCCAGCGCCCTGGCCAATCAGTCCGAGGGTCAGCATCGAGGTGACGCGCTGACGTCGCAGCGTGTCATCCGCGATCGCAAAGAGCCGCAACTGCTTGGTGCCCGCATACGGATGATCATCCCACAGGATCTGCGGCGCCTTCAGGTCACTGGCCGTGTAGCCATCATCCTCGTAGCCAATGCCGTAGCGCACGACGGTGGCGCGCGGCGCGATCAGCACCCGTCGCGCCGGAAGTGCACGCAAGCGAGGCGACACGATCTCGAGCGCGATCCCCTGCGTGAAGTACTTGTCGGTGGCCGTGAAGAAGTCGTTGTCGTACGAGAGACGCCAGTACGACTGCCGCCGCGTGTCGCGCTCGGTGCCGGTGGTGGAGATCGCCTGACCGGCGCAGACATGTGGCACCACGAGGGTGGCGATCAACAACGCGACAGCGGGAAGGCGCTTCATCTCCCAACTACGTCATGAACCGCGCACCGGATCGCTACGCAATGCCCTGCCGGTCAGCACGCGGCTGCGGACGCCATCGCGCAAGGCAACCTGCCCATTCACGATCACCAGCGAGATGCCCACTGGGTACTGGAATGGGCGCTCGTAGGTGGCGGTATCGGCAATGCGCGCCGGATCGAAGACCACGACATCCGCAGCCTTGCCAACCGCCAATCGACCACGCTCCCCCAGCCTGAGCCGATCGGCCGGCAGTGAGGTCAGCTTTCGAATCGCTTCCGGAAGCGGCAGGATCTTTCGCTCGCGGACATAGCGACCGAGCACGCGGGGAAAACTTCCAGCGCCGCGTGGGTGTGGGCTGCCACGCCGTGTCGGCCCATCGACGGCAAAGGCGCCGCCGTCGCTGCAGACCATGCCCAGCGGATGCGCAAGAATTCGTTCGAGATTTTCCTCACTCATCGCGAAGCCTGCCATGTCGACGCGTCCCTGATTGCGTTCCAGCAGTGCGACAGCCGCCTCGTAGGGCCGCTTGCCGATCGAACTCGCCCAGGTTCCGAAACGTTTCCCCTGCACATCTCGATCGGATGGCGAGGGCACGGATGTGATCTGCACGTTGTCCCACCCGCCGATCAATTCCACCTTGGCGAGGGTCTCGGCCTCGATTTTCGGCGCGGTCTGCGGATTGCGCAGACGGGTGAGGAACGCCGCCGTGCTGCCGTCGCGACTCCAGACTGGAAAGAGATTCGTCAGGCCAGTGGCGTAGGCGACATAGGGATAGCGGTCGAAAGCCACATCGATACCGGCAGCGCGTGCCGCGTCGATCTGGTCGAACGCCTGTTGCAGCTTGCTCCAGTTGCGCGGTCCCTGCGTCTTCAGGTGCGAAATCTGCAACCCACAACGAGCCCCACGGGCCACCGCGATCGACTCGGCGATGGCGTCCAGCAGGCGGTCGTCTTCGTTGCGCATATGGGTGGCATAAGACAGTCCGCGGCGAGACAGCGGCGTGCACAAGGCGACCAGTTCCTCGGGTGACGCAAACGCACCCGGAGTGTATTCCAACCCCGACGATGCACCGCAGGCACCGTCGGCTAGTGCCCGATCGACCATCGCCACCATGCGCCGCAGCTCGGAGGCTGTCGCGCGGCGATTGTTGTTTCCCACAACAGCGCCTCGCACACTGCCAAGTCCGATCATCGAGGCCACGTTGGGTGCCACGTGCGCGCGGTCGATCCTCGCGAACAATCCAGCGAACGACTTCGCAGCTGTGCCCGTGGCTCGTGAACTCCCATCCGCACCGACCACGATGGTCGTGATCCCCTGTCGAATCACGGACTCGGCCCGGGGATCTTCGCCTAGCGAGCCATCACCGTGTGAGTGGATGTCGACAAAGCCAGGCGCCACCGCCATACCACGCACATCGATTTCCGTCGTGCCCCGTTCGGGGAGCGACGCGCCGATGGCCACGACACGGTCGCCACGAATGGCAACATCAACCTCCCGTCCCTGGGCTCCGGTGCCGTCGTAGACCGTGCCACCACGAAGGATCAGGTCCACGTTTGCCCGAGCAGTAAAGCGCGGCGAGCGCGGCCTCGTCGCACCAAGCAGCAATACACCACCACTGACCACGAATGCGCGGCGCGATGTGGTCATGTCGCGCACCTCACGATGGGACGACGAGCGCGCGGCGCCGCTTGCGTCGGACGGAGAATGGGAGCCAGAACATCCACAGTCCGGAGAGCCACATCACCACCAGGGCAATTCCAGTCGGCAGGAACAGGCCAAGCTTGGTCAGGTCACCAAGGAAGAACGATCCATCGTGGAGCGACTCGATCAGGTCCGATCGTCGATACGCGGCCTGGAGCACGCGACCCGTGCCGAGGTCCACCTGTACCTCCCAATCCCCTTTCACGGTGACCTTGGCAAGGCCTCGATCAGCACGAATGTCCATGCGCTTGATGTCGTCCCACCCTGTGACACCCAACGCAGGTACGGTCTGCACGGCCGCGACGATCTGGTGCAGGTCGAGAGTTGGCGTCGTGCCGGTGCCACGAATCTCCTTCGGCTGCACCCAGTGCGACTGCTTCTTGATTTGAAGCAACACTCCCGTGCTGATGATCACGGCGACGGGAAGCGCGATGCCGAGCGTCACCCAGTAGTGCACTCGTCGCGCAAGAACGTTGAGGCGCACGTGTCAGTCTCCAATTGGTCGTGTCGGCCGCAGAGTCGGCACCCTCGCACCCGGCACGTTCGGGACGACGAGATGACACCGCGATATATACGACGGACTGCCATTGGATGCTGCACGCTGACGCAGCAACTGCGCGGCACACTGCCGACGCCTTGACGTCATCTCCCGCACTCCGTAGCCTCCGAAGAGAGCCGACGCCGCCTCGCGACTTCGCCGTGATGCGCGGCGTCCGCGCGCCGAACCCTCGACCGACCCAGATGACCGTCGCGTTGCAGCCCCCTGCGTCTGGCCACAGCGCGGCCGATCCACTCGACCTGCTCTGGTTCTGCCAGCTTGCTGCGGATGGTGAATTCCTGGGTGCTGGGCCACATCGCCGGCCAACACTCCCCTACCTCGCGAGCCTGGTCGAAACCGCAAGCGAGATGGGCTTCAGCAGCCTGCTGACTGCGACCAATTTCCACGCCGAACACGATGCGTGGACCGCATCTGTCGCGACCCTGGCGCGAACGGAAGGCGCCGGACTGTTGATCGCCGTGCGACCGGGAATGTTTCATCCGGCGATCTTCGCCAAGATGGCCGCCACCGCCGCCACGCTCTTCCCCGGTCGCGTGCGCATCAACATCGTGACCGGTTCCAATCCGGCCGAGAATGCGATGTACGGCGATCACGAGACACATGACACCCGCTACGCCCGCACGCGTGAATTCATGCAGGTCCTGCGGCGATTGTGGAGTGAACCCGTGGTCGATTTTGCCGGCGAGTTCTATCAGACCACCGGCGCGCTGCTGGCCCCCAAACCATCGCCCGCGATCCCTATCTATCTCGGCGGCCACAGCACCGCAGCCCAGCAACTCGCCGCGGAACTGGCCGATGTCTACCTGGTGTGGGGTGATACGGTGGCAGCGGTGGCGGCCCGACTCGAGACGATGCGCGCGCAGGAAGTGATCGCTGGCCGTACTGTGCGTTATGGCCTGCGCTGTCATGTCATCGTGCGCGAGACGGAAGCCGAGGCGTGGGACGCGGCGGAGCGCCTGATCAGCCGCATCGATCCGGCGACACGCGCGGCATTCATCGCTGCAGCAGAGAGCGCGGACTCCGAGGGGCAGCGACGGCAGCGCGCGCTTGCGTCAGGCCCGTCACTGGTGGTGGATGATCATCTGTGGGCCGGTGTTGGATTGGCACGAAGCGGTGTGGGTGTCGCGATCGTCGGCAACCCCGAACAGGTGGAAGCGAAGCTGCGCGCCTATCAGGCGCTTGGCATTTCGACCTTCATCCTGTCGGGATATCCACATCTCGAAGAGTGCCGGCGATTTGGTGAGATGGTGATGCCGCGGTTGCGCGGTTCGCTCGCACAGCCTTCGACAACCGCACTGCGAGGCGCATCCGTTGCGCCCGTCACATGACGGCACCGACGGTCAAGCCCGCGTCGCCCGGCCTGCTGCGCGTCGTCGGACGATGGGACATGGTTGCGTTGGTGATCAACGGTATCGTCGGTGCCGGCATCTTCGGGCTGCCGCAAAAGGTGCACGCGCTGCTGGGTGCGTGGGGGCTGCTGGCGATCGTCGCATGCGCGCTGCTGATGGGGTTCATCGTCGCCTGTTTTGCAGAGGTCAGCAGTCGGTTTACTGAAACCGGCGGGCCATACATGTATGCCGCCGAGGCCTTCGGACCGTTCACGGCATTCGTGGTCGGCTGGCTGCTCTGGCTCGCGCGCGTCACCGGATTGTGCGCCATCGCCGGCGTGCTGGCGGAGTACCTGTCATTTCTGGTGCCCGCCGTTGGCAGCGGCGTGCCGCGTGCACTCCTCTTGACGTTGGTGATCTGTTCGCTGGCTGCGCTGCACATTCATGGCACGCGTGGTGCGACGCGTTTCGGCACGCTCATCACCATCGCCAAACTCGCGCCGCTGCTGCTGTTCGTTGCGCTTGGCCTGCCCCACATCGACGCCGCGCAGTTCAACTTCGCCATCGATCCGAGCCGCAAGGATTTTTCGTCGGCAGTGTTGTTGCTGGGATTTGCGTTCGTCGGCTGGGAAACGGCACTGGTGGCGGCCGGTGAGATGCGCGAACCGCGCAAGGACGCCCCATTCTCGCTGGCGGTGGGGCTGATCGGAGTGGCAGCGCTCTACGTCGGCATTCAGGCGGTGTGCGTTGGCACCCTGCCAGGGCTGGCGCAGTCCACTCGCCCGCTGGCTGATGCCGCGCGAACCTTTCTTGGCCCCGCTGGTGCCACCATCATCGTGATCGGGGCGGCGATCTCCATGCTCGGCACGATCAATGGCGGCATTCTCGCGATCTCCCGCATTCCCTTCGCGATGGCCGAGGCGAAACAACTGCCGCGCGCGCTTGCCGTGCTCCATCCGGAATACCGCACCCCGGTCCTCTCCATCGTGCTGTCCTGTGCCGCGGTCCTGATCCTGACCCTGACCCGCGGCCACATCTACCTGCTCACCATCAGCACCATTTCACGGCTGTTCGCCTTCGTGGTGACCATCATCTCGATCCCTGTCTTCCGACGGCGTCCAACGATGTCGCCCGCGTTGTTCATGCTTCCTGGCGGCATGACAATCCCTGTCCTGGCGTTGGGCCTCATCGTCTGGCTGTTGACGGGAACCTCGTGGGCCGAAACGCGCGATGTGGTGATCGCAACGATCGCCGGTGCGCTGGTGTACCTGGTGGGGCGCGCGGTCACGACTCGGCGGAGCGCCTGAACAAGACGGCACGACAGCTTTCGGCCGACGTCGCCGCACCGGTCCGGCGAACGTCACGCCACTTCCTTGCCGCCGCGATAGGCTCGTACGCCGCCCGTCGTATCGTTCAACAGCAGCAACGCGTCGTCCCTGCCATACTGCCGCATCAGGTCGAGCATCATCGGCGCTTCCCCGCCCCACGGGTATCCGAACACGACATCGAAGTCGTCGAGGGCGATACCGAGCTGCAGGTATCCCGACAGGCCTTCGCCAGTGGTGAACGACACATCGTTGGCCACCGGCGAGCGCCAACGATACCCGGTCGGTAGAAAGCTCCCCTCGACGAATCGTGCCGCTGCGCCATGCTTCTTCGCCAACTGGCGCGCCGTCCGCACCAGCGACGAATCGATCTCGATCCCGATGGCATCGAAGCCCATCATTGCGGCCATGATGGTGATCACCCCGGTGGCCGATCCCCATTCCAGGAAGCGGGCGCCTGGCGCGCGATGGAGCAGCAAGGCGTCACGCACCGATTCGTAGTCGGCGTTCACGAAGGGATGGAATTCCTTGTCGCGCACACGCGTGTCGAATTCCTCGAACAGCTCCCACCCCTCGACGCAGATCGCGTCAAGCCGAGCGCGCAGGGCTTCGTCGCATGCTGGGCGCTGGACCGACATCTCACTACCGGAAACGGTGGGCGTGCCTGCGCTGGGAATTCGGAAGCTATTCGCGGGAGTGCGAAATACTGACCGCCTTGGCATGTTTCGGCGACCGGACTCTTCCCCTCGCCCCCGTCGCATGAAACGCTTCCTTCGCGCCATCGCCCTCCTCGTGCTCGTCGCTGTCGCCAGTGCCTTCGGCGCATTCTTCTGGCGGAATCCGGAAACCGCGACACTCGACGCCGAGAGTCGCGCCGGCGCTCCCGGGAAATTCGTGACCCTCGCGGATGGCGTGACGCACTACGAGGTGCTGGGGCCGGACACCGGCCGCGTGGCGGTGCTGGTGCACGGCTTCTCGGTGCCCTACTACATCTGGGACTCGACCGCGGTCGCACTCAGCGCCGCCGGGTATCGCGTGATTCGGTATGACGTCTACGGTCGTGGGCTCTCCGATCGTCCCGATGTGATTTACGACGGCGCGCTGTATGACCGGCAGTTGAGTGGACTCCTCGACTCACTGCACGTCAGCGGGCCGATCGACTTGATGGGGTTGTCATACGGTGGATTCGTGACTGGACACTACGCGGCCACCCACGCAAACCGAGTGCGGACACTGACGTTGGTGGACCCGGTGGCGGTCGCCCCATCGGTTCCAGCGTTTCTCACATTGCCCGTGATCGGCCCCTGGTTCTGGCAGGTCATGCAAGCGCCGAAGGCCGCTGACGGCCAGTCATCCGACTTCCTTCACCCCGGTCGCTGGCCCGACTGGGCTGACCGCTACCGCCCGCAGATGCGTTATCGGGGCTTCGGCCGCGCGTTGCTCAGGTCATCGATCACCGCCAGCCAGACCGACTACGCGGCGCACTACGCCGCCGTCGGCAAGACAGGCGTGCCGGTCCTCCTGATCTGGGGCAAGGAGGACACCACGGTGCCGATCACCAATTCCGGCGTGGTCCGCGACGCGATTCCGGGCATCGAGTACGTCGCCGTTGATTCCGCCGGCCATCTGCCGAATCTCGAGCAGGCAAGCGTGGTAAGCCCGAGGATACTGGCGTTTCTGTCAGCCCATCCGGGCAGTCCGCCCCGGTAATTTGCTCGATATGCGCTAATCGGGGTCAAGCCCTGATATATCGAGGCCGACACTTCCTTCGGATGGCATGCGTCACTCGGGCGCCGCCAAACCCTCGGCATCCGTCCGCCTCCTCATGCGCTACTTCTTCTCCGGTCTCCGCGGCAAGCTGATCGCGGCGGCCGGCCTCCCGCTGCTGATTGCGATCGCCTTCGCCAGCGTCGTCATCACGGAGCAATTTCGAAGCTGGCGCGACGGGCGAGATCTGGAGCGGATCACGGTGCTGCTCGGCAGTACGACAGCGCTGGTCCACGAATGGCAGATGGAGCGCGGGCTGTCGGCAGCCTACGTCGCGAGTGGAGGCACGAAGTTCGCCAGTGAACTGGCCGCCCAGAGACTTGTCTCGGATAGCGTGCGTGACGCGTATCGCACGTCGATGTCCACCACCCGGATCGCAACGCTGGCACCCACCGCAGCGGCAATCGAAGGCGCGATCGATACGGTCGGACTCACGCGTGCGGCCGTCGACTCGCGCCAGGTCTCGGCCGAGCTCGCGCTGCAACGGTACAGCGCGAACATCAACACCCTGCGCGAAGCACTCGATGCCTACAGCGAAGGCATCACGTCGAACGATGCGCGCGCCTCGATGCGCCAGATCGACATGCTGGGGCACCTCAAGGAATGGTCTGCGATTGAACGCGGCACGCTCAACGCGGCGCTCACCAGTGGAGCGTTCCCGACGGCATCGATGCAGCGCTCGTGGGTGACATCGGTCATCGGGCAGGAGATCGCGTCCGAACAGTTGCGCGGCGGCGCGGCCCAATCCTTTCTGGGCGAGCTCGGCGTGATCGACGCCATGCCGGAGCACAAGACGATGGCGACCTTCCGGTCAACCGTCGAGAGTGTGCCGGCTGGGGCGGTCATCCCTGTCACAATCACGGGTTGGTTCACTGCCGCCAGCGCCGTCATCAACAAGCAGCGCTCACTCGAGATGGCCCTCACCGACTCGCTCACGTCGCGAGCGAAGACCGAGTCGACCAAGGCGCTCTCGACGTTGC
This sequence comes from uncultured Gemmatimonadaceae bacterium, assembly GCA_963740355.1. Lineage (GTDB taxonomy): Bacteria > Gemmatimonadota > Gemmatimonadetes > Gemmatimonadales > Gemmatimonadaceae > JACMLX01. The sequence goes on along the minus strand of CAVUDW010000002.1, from coordinate 2,038,687 downwards.
TGGTGGTGCTGATCGGCAGCCTGACGGTGTTGCTCGTCTCGGTTTCGGCTGCCACACAGACCATCCGCAACGTGCTGCGCGTCACGCAGCGCGTCACACAACGCGCCCAGCAGGTGCAGTCACAACTGCTCGTGCAGATCCAGGATGTGCTCAGCCGCCTGTCGCGCGGTCAGTTCGATGGCACGATCGACGACAACATTCCACTGTTGGCCATCACCAGCAACGACGAACTGGGCGTGATGGCGGGCAGCCTGGACGGCATGATCACCGCATCACGTGGCACTGGCGTCGCCGTTGCACTGGTGCAGGAAACCATGCGTTCGCTGGTGAAGACGAGCCGACAGATGGCCGATTCCGCCGTCGCCGGCACCCTCAACGTCCGCGCCGAACCCGCGGAGTTCGAAGGGGAATTCAGGGAGTTGGTGCAGGAGTTGAATCGCATGCTGGACGCCATCGAGCGCCCGCTCAGCGAAGCCAAGGGTGCGCTCGAAGGCATGGCCGCACGTGACCTCGAAGTGCGGATGCTTGGCGAATACCAGGGCGACTATTCCGCGATTGCCCATTCGGTCAACACGGCGGCCGAGCAGCTCTCCGTCGCCATGCGGCAGGTGCGCCAGTCGGTGCATCAGGTTGCCGACGCCTCCGAGCACATCGCCGCCACCAGCGAGACCCTCGCCCACAACTCGCAGCGGCAGGCCGGCGCGATCGAGGCCGTGGATGCAGCGACGAAGGACCTGTCGGAGATGGCCGAACGTGTGGCACGCAGCGCCGCCGACGTCACCACACTGGCCGCGACGGCACGCGAGAACGTCCAGAACGGCACCCGCGTGGCAAGTGACCTTGGCGATGCCATCACGCGCATCAAGGAATCGAGCGACGCAACCAGCAAGGTGGTGAAGACCATCGACGAGATTGCGTTCCAGACCAACCTGCTGGCGCTCAACGCCGCCGTCGAGGCAGCACGGGCGGGTGACGCCGGCCGCGGTTTCGCCGTGGTGGCCGAGGAAGTCCGCGCGCTGGCGCTCCGTAGCGCCGAGGCTGCGCGCAGCACCAGCGCCATGATCGAGGCCGCCGTGCAGGATGCGGATCGTGGCGTGACGCTGCGAGATGATGTGCAGCGCGTGCTGGCAGCGATCGCGATCGCCGTCGAACGTGTGGATGAAACAGCGTCCAGCATGACGAAGGAGATCACGTCACAGCGAGATCAGGTGCGCGACATCACCGGTCGCATGAGTGAGCTCAACAGTCTCGCGCAGTCGGTCGCCGCTGGCGCCGAAGAAGGCGCGTCAGGCGCCGAGGAGATGCGGGCACAAGCCGCCAAGCTCGGCGACGCGGCACAGGGCTTCAAGACGCGCGACTGGAACAGCCGCGAGGAACGAGATCGTGGCGCGAATAACGGTCGGGAGACAGCGCGCGGGGCCACCCGTCGGCCACCGCGCCCCAAGGCAGCGGCCGCTCCCGCTCGGGACAAACAGCTGGTCGAGGAATTTCTCGAGGTCTGAGGCCAGCGATCGTCCTGCATTTCGAACGCTAGCATCTCAAGTCCACCCCCCACTGGTCGACCCTCTCAGGCAGCAGGTGCCGGACGGCACTTCGTCGAACGTTGAGGTCGTCCTCACCCGCCCACTCGAATGCGTGCCTTCTCACTCCGCTGGTCCTCCGACGCTGGGTGGTCTGACGCCCCCCACACCGGCGTACAAGCGGACGTGCAACTGCTGCTCGCGTTCGGTCCGGTCGACGCACCACCCGATCGCTGGTTTGTGGAGGTCCGCGAGCGCTGGCCGAACGCACGGCTCGTCTACTCCACCGCCGGTGGCCAGATCGATGGACTCGACCTGCTCGACGCCGAAGTCGTGCTGACCGGCCTCGCCTTCGACGCGGCGTCGGTGCAGGTGTACACGCGTGATGGCGTTGGTGTGGTGGCGAGCGAGACACTCGGCCGCGAGCTCGGGCAGGACATCAGCGTCGATCCATCCGTTCGGCATGTGCTGCTGCTCCTCGACGGCCTCTACCTCAACGGCGCGGCATTCACGGCAGCATTCAACACCGCACTGCGCCAGGGCGTGACCGTGTCTGGCGGGCTGGCAAGCGATGGCGTGTCGTTCGTCAGGACCGGGCTTGGTGTTGATGGACCGCCGATGGAGCGACGCGTCGTCGCCGTGACGCTCAGTGGTGAGCGTCTCGCGATCGGCACTGCGAGTGGCGGTGGATGGGAGCCATTCGGGCCAGAGCGGATCATCTCGCGCGCGGATGGCGCAACGGTGTACGAACTGGACGACCAGCGTGCGCTGGACATCTATCGTCGGTATCTCGGCGATCTGGCCGCGGAACTGCCAGGCAGTGCACTGCGCTTTCCGCTTTCGCTCACGCCGCCCGACGGCGGCCCGATGGTCGTGCGCACGATCCTTGGCATCGACGACGAGGCAGGCTCGCTCCGCTTTGCGGGCGACATGCCGCAGGGCTTCCGCGTGCGACTCATGCGCTCGACCAATGACAGCATTCTCGACGCCGCCGCACACGCGATACGTGGCGCCCAAGCCGGGATGAACGGCGTCGCGCCGAGTGCAGTGCTCTGTGTGTCGTGCATCGGTCGCCGTGAGGTGCTCCGCAGCAGGACGGAAGAAGAGATCGAAGAGGTCAGCCAGCTCGCGCCTGGCGTCGTGGTGACGGGCTTCTACGGCAATGGCGAAATCGGGCCTCCGTCCACCGGCACCGACATGCACGCACTGCTCCACAACCAGACCATGACCATCACCACGATCGGCGAACGCTGATGCACCCGGCGTTGTCTCGTCCTGTCCGTCGCCACCTCGGCGGCGCGGAGATTTCACCCGCGCTGCAGTCGGTGCTCGACGCCGCCAGCCGTGCGTTGGAGGACATGGAGCGCGACCGCGCGCAGTCCAGTCGAATGATGGACGAGCTATCGCTCGAGCTGGAGGAGCGACTCGCGACGGTGCGAGCATCAGAGCGATCCGAGCGCGAAAGCAGCGCACGCTTCCAGGCCTTCTTCGACTATGCAGGAATCGCCATCCAGGTGCTCGCCCGCGACGGCACGATCCTGCAGGCGAATCCGGCCTGTCGAGACATGCTCGGGTATGCACCGGACGAGATGGTGGGCCAATCGATCGCGCGGTTCCTCGCCGCCGACGACGCCAGCAGCATCATCGCCGCCTGCAGCGAGCTGCTCACCGCCTCACGTGAGTCAGTGACTCTGGAGCAGCGATTCGAGCACAAGCATGGCTCGATCATCTGGGGGCAGCTCACTGTCGCGCGGGTGCAGGCAGCCGGCGAATCGCGGTTGATGGTGATGCTGCAGGATGTCACGGAGCGGAAGCGCATGGAGGAAGAACTCGTGCGCCGCGCCTTCCAGGACGACTTGACGGGCCTCGCCAACCGCGCCCTCTTCCATGATCGCCTTCGGCACGCCCTCGAGCGACGCGTGCGCACGCGCAACAGCGTGGCCGTCCTGCTGCTCGACCTCGACGGATTCAAGCGTGTGAACGACTCGCTCGGTCATGCCGCCGGTGATCAGCTCCTGCGTGTCATTGCAACGCGCATCTCGAGCACCGTGCGCAGCGGAGAAACGGTCGCGCGCCTCGGGGGTGACGAGTTTGCGATCGTGATCGAGGTAGTGCAGAACGACGACGAGATCGAGTCGCTGGCCGAGCGCCTGCTGCGCGTGATCTCCCGCCCGGTGACCGTCGCTGAACGCGAAGTTGTGGTCAGCGTCAGCATCGGCATCGCGCTGGCGACCCCTGGTGAGGAAGGCGAGGCCGTCTTGCGCAATGCCGACGTTGCCATGTACTCGGCCAAGAATTCAGGGAAGCACTGCGTCCGAGTCTTCGATCCCAGCATGCACGCCCGCGCATTGTCATGGCTCGAACTGGAGCAGGACCTGCGACGCGCAGTGGCTCATCACGAGTTCGAGCTCCAGTTCCAGCCACTGATGAACTTGCAGACCGGGGCGCTTCGAGGTTTCGAGGCCCTCCTGCGCTGGCGCCACCCGCGGCGTGGCCTCGTGGCACCGGCGGAGTTCCTGTCGGTGGCGGAGGAAACCGGCATCATCGTTCCGATTGGTCGGTGGGCGCTGCGCGAAGCCTGCCTGTACGCTGCCGGGTGGGCGGATCGCCATGGCTCGACGCCCAGCGTCTCCGTCAACCTCGCGCCGCGGCAGCTCGAGTACGAGCATCTCTATGACGACGTGCGCAATGCCCTCGCCGCATCGGGACTCGACGCGAAGCTGCTGATCCTCGAGATCACCGAGAGCCAGATGATGCGTGCGCCCGAGACGGCACACGCCACGCTGCAGGCGATTCGCGCGCTCGGCGTACGGATCGCGATCGACGACTTCGGCACCGGCTACTCCTCCCTCTCGCACCTGCAATTTTTTCCTGTCGACGAACTGAAGATCGATCAAACCTTCGTCGCGCGTATGGATGAGGGTGATCGCGAGGCGTCATTCGTTCGGACGATGATCACGCTCGCACACTCGCTCGGTGTCGACGTGGTGGCCGAGGGTATCGAGCGGACGGCGCAGCAGGCGGTCCTGACCGCGCTTGGCTGCAACGTCGGCCAAGGCTTCCTGTTCAGCCGACCGATGGCGATCAACGACGTGCTGATGTTCATCGCCGACCACGACGCCGAGTCGCTCCGCAATCCCGAGACTGATGCGGCGTTGAAGGCGCTGGCCGACGCCAACGTCGCGTGGTCCTGATCGGTGTCGGCGGGCCTCGCCCGACGCGCAGCGGCGCGCGCCTGAGCGAGCCAGTGGGTCAGGGGCGCGGCTGATCAACTGCGGGAGCGAAGCTTGAAGGCCGCTCCGACGTACCCCTCCACGCTGTGCTCTGGCCGGAACTTCACCTCGCAGCGCTTCTCGGCGTTCACCCAACGATCAAGGGTGTCGTAGCCCAGGTCTTCCATTCCACGGAAGAATGTCGCGTCGTGCTGGATGTGGTATGGGCAGAAGGCATTCTGGATGCTCTGCACCGTCCAGAAATCATGCTGCGCATGCATCGGGATCAGGTTGATCAGCACCCACTCCGGCCGCATGCGCAACCGAGACAGTTTCATCGGCAGCGTTTCCTCGAGGTATTGCAGGCACCCTGACGTGAAGAGCAGTTGTGCGTCGGCTGCATAGTTGAAATCATCGACGAAGGTGAGTGCCTTCCGATGATCCCGGAGCGCAGCGATTTCGCGCCCCTTGGCAGCGACGGCGGGCACGTCGTGCAGCTCCCAGCGGAGCCCCTCCGGATACTGGATGTACGGCTGGTACGCGTAGTAGCTGATCCCGACGTGGCCGCCGAGATCGAAGACTCGCGTCACGCCACCAGCGAAGGCCTTCGTCAGCCAGACCATCATCGGGTAGTCGCCCGGATACACATGATCGAGCCGCTCGGGATACAGATCGCCCGCCGACTCGTGGTCGTAGCCAAGCGGGAGTGTCTGCGGGGCCGCGGCGGCAGCCTGGATGTACGTGTCGTACACACCACGACAGAGTCCAGGCACGAGACCCGTGCGAAAGAACCGGTCGAAACGTCGTGTGCGCACCTGTCCGATGACGGGCGCTGACAACGCACTATCGAGCAGGTCGTGCAAGCGATCGCCCATGACGGCAGTCCTCGCGAAATGAGCGTCGCAGACCTCACACGCTCATGCGGTGGCGCGTGCAGGCTGCCGACGCCGGCAGGGTGCACGCGCTCATGTGTAGCAGTCCGGACCAGTTCTCGTCAAGAGACCTGTTGATCGAATGACGTGAATCTCGGCAAGTGTCATCAGCGAATACGATCGCGCAATCACATAGCCCGTAAGGGGATTCCTTACAGGCTCTTCGTGCAGCATACGATGAAATGCGAATGCATTGTCGGTACCCGAACAGCACCATCACGGCATGGTCACGGCACCTTTGCACGCGAAGTATCGCGTGTCGAATCGCGGGCCACTTTTGTGCGCGACGTGTCGCGTGTCGAATCGCGCTTCACCTTTGCGCGCGAAGTGTCGCGTGTCGAATCACGCGTCGAACTACGAGCCGGTTTGCGAACCGGCTTGCGAACTGGCTTCCGAACGGAGTCGCTGGCTGTTGCCGGTTCCCTGGTGCGACTGACCTCGGGTACCTTCGCCGCAGGCGCGACCGGCTTCGCCGCAGCCGTCGTCGACACATTCGCCGCAATCCATACCGTCGACGGCGTCACCGCGAGTCCACTCGGTCGGACCTCGAGCCCCACCTCGCGATCCTGCACCGGCACGGAGGTCTCCACCGCCACCGGCAGGTGAATCGCACGGAAGAATCGCTGTGGGATCTTCACCTTGAAGCCCCGTCCGACCAGCTCCTGAATCCGCTCGCTGGCACGCGACTTCTCGATCGCATAGCCGCACAGTCCACCACGGGTGGCGAGCAGCGAGTCGAGTGCCGACACCGATCCCGCAGAGGGGTCGACGAATAACCGGATCGCGAGGTCCGGAAAGGACGGGTCCACCAGCACGGTTCCCTCTTCTGCACTCAGCACCAGCCGGCCCGAGGCAGTGTAAGTGCGTGCGCGCACCTGACCGGTCACATCCCCTGTGGTGCTCATGTTGCCGCACACTGGGCCTGCGAAACCCTTCGACTGCCAGTCGGCCGTAATACGCGCGATACCGGTGCCGCCCGCCACTCGTACCGGAATGCCGATCTTGATCACGTCACCACCGAATGACAGCTCCGGCAAGCCAGGCTGCAGTCGGCCATGGACGTCCAGCAGTGTGACGTCGATCGAGTAGGCACCGACGGTGCGCCGTCCAAAGAGGCCGAGTTTCGCCTTCACCTCCCCCATCTTGTGCACCTTCATCGGCGGCAGGTGCAGGTCCACGTCGTGGAACCAGCCCAGCACCACGCTGCGCACCACCGCATCGACGAAGGGCGTCGGCAGCCCGATCACGATGTCGCCTGGCGGCTGCTTGTCCAGCAGGTCACTGGTCGATGCGGCGTCATTCACGAGGATGCGAAGCGAGTCGCGCACCTTCGTCAACGATGCGATCTCCTGACGGACTTTCGCTGGATCCTCGCGCTCGGCCTTTGTGCGATACAGCAGCGCAAAGAAGGTGAACACCAGCGTCGGAACCAGGATGAGCACGCCAAGCGTCCACAGAATCCATCGCTTCACGGTGTGGCCCCCTGTGTCACCTTGGCCGTGACTTTCGGCACGACCTTCGGTATCACCTTCGGCAGTACTTTCTGCAAACCGGGTGTGGTCGTGTCAGACTTCGCGCTCGGCGTCACGCCTGGCGCGGCGGCGGTGACGCCACTCACGAACTCGCCGAGTTCGACCTTGAGGATGATCCAGAGCCGGTTGCGAAACGCGATGATGCGTGAGGCGGTGACGGTCATCGGTGCGGTGCTGGGCTGCACCGTGAGCGCGCCCTCCGGCCCGAAGCCCGGGAGCTTCATGGCCTCGTCGAGCCGCACCGGAATTGCGATCGACGGCAAGCTCTCGGTCAATTCCGGCAGGCTTCGTTCGATGATCGTCTGCAGCACGTTGATGACCAATGGATCGAGCGCTGCCGGTGCGCCGGCTGGTGTGTCCAGCGACACGTCGTCGATGTTGATGCGGGCCCGCAATGCATGCTTCTTGTCCACCACGAAGCTGTCCAGCGCGCCACGGAGCAGCACCGCCGCCGAGACATGTGGGTAGGTCGAACGCCTGACCGTTCCGGCAATGTTCACGCGTGCGACGTTGGCGCGAAACAACACATCGGCGCTGGTGAAGGTCACCGTCAGCTTGTTCTGGATATCGACCGTGATCGGAAGCGCCGCACTGATCAGGGAGCGCAGCAGCGTATCGCTCACACTCACCAGCACTTCATGCTCCCGATCCATGATCTTTCCGGGCGCCATCTTCGTCAGCGACCGGTACCCTGCCACCTCGCGGCGCAGTTGGTCGCGTTCGACGACACGCTCCCGCGCAACTGGATCAGATCGACCGCAGGCCGACATCGCCACGGCGATCGCCATCAGTCGCACCAGGCTTCGCAGGTGCTTCATGCTGGCACCTCGGCCAGTTCCGCATCTTGCACATCGTGCTCAGCCTCGACTTCGGCCGGCGTCAACACCAGTCGCCGGACGGTCGTGGTGAGCGGGATGGCGAGTAGTCCACCAACAGGTCCAAGGACGTAGGCCCAGAACAGCACCGACGCGAACATGACGAAGGGCCCAAGATCGAACCCCTGCTTCATGAACCGTGGCTTGATCACGTTGTCCACCACACTGTTCAGCACCACGAACGAGGCCACCAGCACCGCGGTCCGTGGGATCCCGAACTCGAGCAGCGTGAGTGCGGCGGGTGGAATCATCGAGAGCACGAACCCGACGCCAGGCACGAAGCTCAAGACCAGCGCCACGATGGCCCACAGCACCGGGAGGTCCGTTCCGAGGAGCATCATCACGATCCAGACGGCGACTGCATAGATGAATCCCGTCAGCATCGTGATCGAGACATACTGCTGCACGTCGGTCGCGATCAGCTCGAAGCGATGTTGCCAAGTCGATTCAGCGGCAGGAATTCCCTTCCGCTTGCCGCGCTTGCGCCAGAATGCACTGGACTCGATGAGCAGGAAGATCGACAGCATCACGATCAGCAGCGCCTCACTCATGGCGCCGCCCAGTCCCTGCGCAAGGTCAGAGGCGAGGGCGATGATGCGCGCTGGGTTTACCATTTCCAGCAGCTTCGACTTCGAGGCGTCGACGCCATGACCGTCGAGCCAGGCTGCCCCGGACGCCACGAGCGCATTCAGCCGTTCCTGATACCGCGGCACGGTATCGACGAGCGCCTTGCCTGCGTACCCGATCAGGACGACGAATGCGAGCAGCGCGATTACGACGGCGATCGAGGTCACGGCCATCGCCCACCCGCGCGGAATACCGCGCCGGCGCAGCTGCTCCTGCAATGGCGCCGCACATGCCACCACGACGCCCGCCATCAACAGCGGATCGAGCACGCCCGCCGCCGAGCGCAACCCACCAACGATGACGACGACGGCAGCCGCGCTGAGAAGCGCGCGAAATCGCACATCGGAAGTAACGGAATCGAACATTGATCCTTGGGGCGTGTGGTCGGGTGTGTCGAGCGATACGTGTATCCGGAGCGCGGAGGCGCTCCATGCGGCGATGACCGGCGGGACGATCGGCACGACGATCGATGTTGCGATCGTGCCGGTCCGGGGAATATCCGCGCTGCTCCCGCGTCGATGACACGGCGGCCTCGACTGCGCCGTCAGCTCCGCGGCGCCCTCAGGCTCTCGTCACGTGGCGGTCGCAGCCACGGCGATCGCCAAATTTAGCACATCTCCCAAGCCAACCGGCGCCGCGGCAGCTTCACAGGCTCAGCCGACGGTGGCGCCTCCAGCGAGTTCGACGTTACGCTACCTGATGCCAGACACCCGGAAGATCCGCGCTGACGCGGGCGGCGCCGCCCGCTGGTCAACCGTTGCCGCGGCACTTCTGCTGTGCAGCAACCTCCAGGCGCAGCTGCGGCCCATGGCGGTCTGCGACGCCGCGCATACGGCCGCAAACAGCCGGTATCCGACCGTTCCCGCCAGCGATGGCTGGTTCGACGTGCGCGCGGTGGAACCTGGAGTCTTCGCGCTGGTCGAGGCTCGACAATTCCAGGAAGTCATCTCCTGGCTGATCGTTGGCCGCGACCGCGCGCTCCTGTTCGACACGGGTCTGGGGATGCGACCGATCAGGCCGATCGTGAGCCGGCTGACCACGCTGCCCGTCACCGTCATCAATTCGCACACGCACTTCGATCATAGCGGCGGCAACTTCGAGTTCAGCGATGTGCGCGCGATGCGTGGCCCTTATACCGAACGCAACAAACGCGGCAAGACACATACCGACCTCGCCAGCGAGGTCACGACGACAGCCCTCTGTGGCAACGTTGTGCCGGGACTCGACACAGCGGCGTTCCGACTGCACCCGTGGCAGTCGAGTGCACCGGTGAAAGATGGGGAGCGGTTTGCCCTGGGCGGTCGCACGATCGAGGTGGTGAGTGTGCCTGGCCACACGCCCGACGCGCTTGCCCTGCTGGACCGACAGGCAGGATTGCTCTGGACGGGCGACACGTTCTACGCCGGGCCGATCTGGCTCTTCATGCAGGAGACGAACCTTGCAGACTACGGGCGCTCGATCGACCGCTTGGCAGCCCTGCTCCCGCAGGTCAAGCGAGTCCTGCCGGCACACAACGTCGCCGTCGTTGATCCGGCAGTCCTGCTGCGTGCCCAGCGCGCCTTCCACGAGATACTCTCTGGACGCGCAAAGGGGAGCGAGGCCTCGCAAGGGGCGGTGACGTTCCCATTCGACGGCTTTTCGTTCCTGATCTCGTCGCGTGCGCTTGCAACGTTGGCGTCAAGGCGCGCACCGCGGTAACCCTCGCGGTTGATCGGCACGCGACCGCGCGACGCTCACTTCAATGGCGATGTCCACCGAGGTCGATCATGGTGCCGCGGCCCGTCGCAATGGCGGCGGCATGGATGTGCCGCAACGCCGCAACGTCTTCGACCGCCAGCCCGAGCGACTTGAAAACCGTGACCTGATCGGCCGATGTGCGCCCGGCGAGCCGACCCGTGACGAGTTCTCCAAGCTCTCCCAGCAGGTGATCTGCGCTGATGGCGCCTTCACTCTGTGGAATGAGAAAGTCGCCAGACTCATTGAGCACCGATTCACGCCGATCGGCGAAGAGTCGCGACATCTGAATGGCCTGCGTATCGAGTTCACGCGCATCCTTCATCGACGCACCCACGGCATTGACATGCGTTCCCGGCAACAGCCAGCGCCCTTCCAGCACGGGTGCGCGCGAGGAGGTGATGGTGCAGACGACATGGGCGTCACGCACGGCATCTTCCACACTCGTCGACACGACCACGTCACTCTCGAAGGCGTCCCGCACTCGCTCGGCCAGCACGGAAGCACGACTCCCCGCCCCACCACCCGATCGGCTCCAGATCCGGATCGTCTGGATTGGGCGGACGGCACACACGGCTTCTATGTGCGGCAACGCGAGCACGCCGGCGCCGAGTATGGCCAGGGTGCTGGCGTCCTCGCGCGCGAGGTGGCGTGTGGCAAGGCCGGACACTGCCGATGTGCGAATGGCGGTGATGCTCGACGCGTCTGCAATCGCGAGCAGCGTTCCGAACTGCGCGTCGAACAGCAACACGACGCCGATGTGCGAATCGTATGGCGTGGCGTCATTCCCGGGGAACACGGTGATGACCTTCGCCCCGATCGATGCGTCGGTCCCGCTGCCAACGATCGCAGGCATCGATGCAAACGCATTCGTGGTCCCCGCCAGGCGCAGCACGGTCCGCAGCGGCAACACCGCCTCCCCCTCCGTCACCCGTCGCAGCGCCCCCGCCATCACCTCGATGCACTCCCGCATCGGCAACAGCTCGGCCACGTCCTTGTCGGTCAGCAGTAGAGTCGGCATGTGCGAAAAGCTATCACGCGACGGTTACCTAGGCACGCCGTCCTAGCCTTGATTCACACGAAGTCGGCTGTCGGCCGACGGCTGGTAGTTGTTCACCACCCTCCGCAAACCGGCCTTCATTGTGGGCGCGCCAAAATTGAGCAGCAGGCCGACCGGCATGTGCGCCAGCCGCAAGTACGTCAGCAGCTGCTTCTTGTGATCTGCGAGCAACCGCTCGATCGACTTGAGTTCCACGATCACACAATCGACGACGATCAGATCCGCACGGAAACCTTCGTCGAAGATCTCGCCATCGATCTCGATCCGGACCAGCGCCTGTCGGACCACCTCCAGTCCCCGCTTGCGCAGCATTTTAGCCAGTACTGCCTCGTAGACCGACTCCATCAAACCCGGGCCAAGTCGGCGATGCAGCTCGATCGCCTCTTCGATGATGATCGCAGTGATTTCATCAGGCTCGCGACTCATTCTTCCTCGCATTTGAAAAAGGTGACTTGGGGAATCGTGGAATCGGACGGCTACGCCGGCGATAGACCCAGTTTCTGATCACGCGGAGCCGCGGGGGACGCGGAGCCGCGGGGAACTGCTTGAGGAGGGGTCGGTGGAATGCGCAAGTCTTCGTCGCTTCCGACTTTCGTTGCTGCCTGCGATTGAATGGTCGCATGCGGCGTCACACAGCCGTCATTCGGACTTCCACGATCACCCCAACCCCTCTGCTGTTCCCCGCGGCTCCGCGTCCCCCGCGCCTCCGCGTGAGGGAGTGTGGACCAATGCCGCCAAAGGCGTCCAAGCCTGAACCCCTCTGCTGTTCCCCGCGGCTCCGCGTCCCCCGCGGCTCCGCGTGAGGAAGTGTGGACCATCGCCGCCACAGGCGTCCCATCCTCAGCCCCCTGCTGTTCCCCGCGGCTCCGCGTCCCCCGCGCCTCCGCGTGAGGGAGTGTGGACCAATGCCGCCAAAGGCGTCCAAGGCCGACTTACCAGGCGCACGTGAGCGCGCGAGCTTCAGGAATGAGCGAGTTCGCCGAGGTGACGGAAATGAGTGGGCTGACGCCAGAGGCGCGCAGGCTCATTCGGCTGGCGTTCGAGGAGCGGCTCGGTGCGGTGGACATGGAATTCGATTTCCATCGGAACTGGAACGGCGGCTGGCGCTGTCGCGTGGTCGTAGTGGGGCGCGGAACGCTGGAGTTCGCCCTCCTCACCTCACCGGAGGGCGCGCTCCTAGCGCTACCAGTGCCCGTGCCCGGAGGATGGAAAGCGCGCGGCGTGGCCGACAGCGCGGGGGGGCGCTGGACCACCAACGCTGACGGTGACATCGTATCACTCGGTATCGAGCCTGCCCCAGGCTGACCCGTTTGCAGCCGGACGCACCGCTCGTACCTTCTCATCCATGCCGCCCAAACGCCCACCGCCGTGGACTCCGAGTGCCGAGCAGATGGCGCTGTGGCCGTCCGTCTCCGGGAACACCATCAATGGTGTCGGCGAGTCGGACGTCAGGCAGCCGTCGCCCATCTACTGGCACATGCCGGATGCCACGGCGCATGGCAAGCTGCAGCTCTGGTTCATCAACCGCACCACGCCCTTCGTGCAGGTCGCGCGTGAAGAGCGCATGCGCGCGACCGAGGAACCCGTCGCACCGCTGTCGGACGACGTCGTGGAACGCAGTGCGGCCGAGTGGACGCGGTTGGTGAAGGAGACAGCGCGCAATGCTGGCGCGGATGATGTCGGCATCACGCGCGTGCAGCCGCAGTGGGTGTACGATGGCTACGAAGTGAAGCAGCGATGGGCCATCATGCTCTGCGTGCAGCATGACTGGGGGGCGCTGAGCACCGCGCCAGCCGAAACCGCGGCGGCGGAAGTCATCCGGCAGTATGGACGTGGCATTCGTGTCGCGAAGGCCGTGGCGTCGTATCTGCGGATGGGCGGGCACGACGCCACGCCGCATGGTGGCCCGCTCGCAATGCCGATGCTGCTGCTTCCCGCGGCCATCGCGGCCGGACTTGGCGAACTCGGGAAACACGGCTCACTGATCAATCGCAGGCTTGGATCGAACCTGCGGCTCGCCTGCGTGCTGACGGATGTCCCACTCGAAGCCGACCAGCCCGACGATTTCGGCGCCGATGATTTCTGCACCAAGTGTCAGTCGTGCACCGTCGGCTGCCCGCCGCAGGCCATCGGTCCCGACAAGCAGGTCGTACGCGGCGAGGAGAAGTGGTACGTCGACTTCGACAAGTGCCTGCCGTACTTCAACGAGACGCAGGGGTGCGCCGCGTGCCTCGCATCATGCCCGTGGAACCTGCCGGGTGTGGCCGACAATCTCGTAGTGAAACTCGCGACGCGTCGCGCGAACCGGATGCAGGCCTCAGAACTCGCCTGACGCCTGCGCCGGTGCGCATCCGTGAGTGTTAGTCAGCGCGCCACGCGCTCCACTGCGATCACACTCGATCCATTCTGCGTCTGCGTCCAGGCCATCACCGTGCCAGCCGGTGTGACCGCAAGCGACGGATACTTGCCCGCGTCGGGCGTGCCAACCGCACGCAGCACCAAACGACCCGCCGCATCAGGCTTGCCACGCGCAACCTTGACCAACTTGCCGCTGGCAGTCGCTTCTTCCCATGCGATCACCACCGATCCATCGGCCTCGCTCACGATCTGCACGTGGCCCGCGGGTGCGTCCGTCGGGATGCGGACACGCGGCGTGAACCGGCGCCCATCCGTGGAGCTGGCATAGAACAACGCCATCACGCGCGGGTCCTTCACGTCGGCCGGCGACGGCCATGCCACATGGATACGTCGCGCCGCGTCGACCGCCAGCGATGGGCCGTTGTCAGGGCAGCCATCGAACTCCCAGTGGTCTTCGCTCACCCGCACTGGTGTCGAGAACGTTCGACCCTTGTCGCGTGACACGGTGATCGCCATGTCCCGGAAGTCGCCCGGGAAGACGTGACGCCAGACACCGTACACGCTGCCATCGGCCGCCGTGACCACGGAGGTCTTGCAGCAGTAGCAGACGCCATTGGTCACGGCGCGAGGGGCTGTCGAGCCATCGAGCGAGGCGATGTAGAGCTGCGACTTGTTCGCCTGTGCCACCGGGTCGGGCTTGGGCATCGCGGGTCCGCTCGCTGATGCTCCGTGCGTCATCGGCGCGTTCCCCATCTGGGCGTGCGCCGCTGGCACCAGGCCACGATGATCGAGCCACATCACGTAGACCTTGCCATTCGGATCCGCCGCCATCGACGCCCATCCCCTACTGCCCGCTGCTTCGCTGCCCGGTACCATGGCCGAAGTGCTGTACGTCGCGCCGCCGTCGTCCGAACGCGCCGTCGCCATCCGCCCACCTTCCGGTCGGCGGGTATTCCACATGATCACCACGCTCGGCTCACGTCCCTGTCGCGCGACCAGTGTCACCTTCGGCGGCTGTTCACCGCCGACGCGCGCATCGAGCGCCGTGCTGTTGACACGAACCGGCGCGCCGAAGGTCGAGCCCCCGTCGCGGCTGACGGCGCTGAACACATCCATGCCGCCAGTGGTGGCTGCGCCCCAGGTCGCGACCACGAAAGCTCCCGCGGCAGCGATGGAGACGGCGTCATTGCTCCGCCCCGACACGGCCAGCGTCACCGGTGCCTGAGCACTGACGGTGCTCGGCACCACTGACTGTGGGACAAGGGTGCCGACCAACGATACGAACACCGCAGCGGCGCCGCGCAGCGTTCGGGGGAGATTCACTGTGGAGAGGTACACGATTCTGACGGTCTGGAAGTGAGGAACGCGTGACTGCATCGAGCGATCCATTCGCGGCAATCTACCCACCGGCCATCTATTGATGACCGGCCGGTCGGTCGAGTTCAGGCAGCCTTCGCTCGGTCCCTTCTTCCCCAACCGGGCCCGGAAGCGTATCCCTTCATCATGCCCCAACTGATCACCTTCGGTTCGCCTCGACTCGATTTGGGTGATCGAACCGTCGGGGCCGGCAAAGGCGTCGCCCTGCTGGCGTTTCTGATGGCCACCACGGGCCATACCGCGCCGCGCAAAGAGTTGTTCCGGCTGCTCTACAGCGACGAATCGCCGCGCGACGCTGACGCCTTCCGTCAGTTGCTCGCCAGCCTCCGTCGCACGTTGCCACTCACGTTCGTCGCCACGACCGACACGATTCGGTTGGCGGAACCGATCGACACTGATCGCACGCGATTTCTCGACGCGGTCGTCGACGGCGATGACGAGACCGCCGCGCAACTCTACTCACGCGAGTTCTTCGACGATTTCAGCGAGCGTGGCTGCGACGGCTTTTTGCGCTGGGCTGCGGAGGAACGCACGCGGCTCCGTCGACGATTTGAGGCTGCGGCTGAGGCGGTGGTGCGACGGCGCCTGCACTGCGCTGACTGGGACGCAGCGATTGTTATGGCATCATCGATCGCCGAGCGGTTCCCACAGCTGACCGTGGGCCGGCGCCTGCTGACCGAGTCGCTCACGCTGGCTGGTCGCGCAACCGAGGTGCGCACCACCCTCGTCGAGCGACTCGCGAGTGTGGCCGCACCGACAGCGCCCAACAGCGATGAGGTCCCTGACAGTTCAATCGACGCGGTGTTGACCTTTGCGCGCGAGCATCACCTCGCGGACCCCACTCGTCCAATCATCGGTCGCGCGAACGAGTTCCGCGTGCTGGTTGACGCCTGGCAGGGGGTGCAGCGATCGTCGGGCACGACTGTCCTGATCGACGGTCCAGCGGGAATCGGGCGCACGCGGCTGCTGGCGAACCTCGCGTTGCGCCTGCGCCTGGACACGCCGGCGGTGATTCTGGATGGCGTCGCATCCACCGATGCTGAGGAGTCAGGCTCGGTTGTCGATCGATTGATCGCAGCGACGCGATTGCTGCGAGGCGCCGAGCCGATGCCCGCGACTCCCGTGCACGGCGATGCGGTACTCGACAGCACCGACCTGCCGCAGGGAGTTGCATCGCCTCGACTCGCACCGATCGACCAGCTCGTCGATGCGTTGCGGGCGGCGAGTCTGGTCGCACCCGTCGCCGTATTGCTGGACGATATCGACCGGGCGGACGCGACCACAATTCGTATCGTTGCGGCAGCGACGGCACGACTGCACTTGCACCGCGTGCTGTTCGTGATTGCGTCGACCGAGTCACTGGCCACACAGGTCGATACGCCAGCGGCAAACCGGATCACACTTCGGCCCCTCGACGTCACCGAAGTTCAACAGCTCTGCGGGGCTGCGGGAAGCACCGATGCTGATGCCACGGCGCCGGCAATCTTCGCGAAGACCGGCGGTGTTCCGAGCCGGCTGATGCCGCTGATCGCGCGTTCCGAAGCAGAGCGTGTGACACCGACGTCGAATGTTGCGTCACCGGCCAGCACCATCGCTCCGTCTGCAGCTCGGCGTGCGGCGTTCGCCACCTGGTCGCCCACCCGCGTGTTGGCGCGCGTGGCACGCAGCGGTCGTGCGATTCCGTTGCTCACTGCTGTTGCCGCACTCTCACTGGTGGTGCTCCTGGCGATCTGGCGCAACAAATCGATCGCGCAAGTGCCCAACGACAGCGTGGCGGAAACTCTCGTCATCCAGTCGTACAGCGACGACTCGGTGTACTCGCAGTTCGTGGACATTCGGAACCCATCGCGCGGGACGTCCCTGCCGATGTTCAGTGTGCGAAATGGTGTTGCGCACTGGCCACTGCAGCGAGCCCCTGATCGCGTCAGCCTTTCACCCGATGGCCGGACGATCGCGGCGCAGGTCGAGACCGGCAGCCGGAACACAATGGATATCGTTGGTGTGCAAGGCGACCGCACCGTGGATCTTGCCGCAGGAGAGCGAGACGACGCAATGCCGGCGTGGTCGAGCGATGGCGCGATGCTCGCGTTCAGCACCACGCGCTGGAGTGAGCTCGGCAATGCGGGCTGTGACATCGGAGTTCGCGACGTTCGGTCGCGCGACATCTGGCGCGTCACGGAAGGGCCGGACTGTGACCTCTTTCCAACCTGGTCACCGTCCGGCCGAAGCATCGCCTTCCTTCGCCAGTCGCGCGAGCGTGGCGATCGCGCCGCGCTCTGCGTGCTGGCCGACATGAAAGGCGAGCCGCGCTGTACGCCTGTCGATTCTGGCATGGTGGTGCAAAGCCTGATCGGCTGGGTCAGTGACGAAAATGTGCTGCTGATCGCCAACATCGGCGCCCGCAACGGCATCTACAGCGTTGGCGTCACCAGCGGCAGGTCGCACGCCCTGATCGATGGATTGACAGTGGCGGAGGCGGTGCTGAGCCCCTCGCGCGCCTATGTCGCTTGCTGGTGCAGCGATTCTGCTGGGCTGGCACAGTCGGTCACATTGCTCGACATCGCGCAGGCACAGCGCCCATTGCAGCTCGATGCCCCGACCTCCGCGCCGTTGCGACACCTCGCGTGGGCGTCGCCGAACGGCCGCGCCGCGGTGAACTCGGACTCGCTTCGAGGCCGACTGGTTCTGCAGGACAGATTCGTGAGTGAAGCGAGCCGCGTACGACTCGCCGCACTCGCGAATCGACACTCGACCGGCAACGCCGCGACGCAATTCACGCTCGATGATCGTCCGCCGCAACCGTCGCCGCCGTACACCGACCCACGGACTCTCTTCTCGGCCACGAGTCACTCGGCCAACGACAAGCTGTTGCTGACCGAGCGATGGGAGCGAATTGACCCATCACAGTGGATGGATTTCGGTGAGCCGAGGCCGCGCGCCAGTCTCGAGCTCGGCGGACTCGATCCAGCCGGTGACGGCAGCTATCCGAGCGGCTTGCATACACGCACCCCGCTCAGGATCGACGACGGCCTGACCGTCGAAGCGTTGGTCCGCGTGCCCGTCACCCAGCCGGTCTGGCAGGAAGTCGGCATCTATCTCGAGTCAGCAGAATTCACGCGGGCGATCGCGAAGTGGAATCATTCCACCGGCACGTGGCCGAGCAGCAACCCGTTCGCCTTCTTCAGCACGGGCATGAAATACCCAGCGCGGGAAGGGCGTGCGCGTACCACGAGTCTTGCGATCTCGAGTGGCGGCTCGATCACCTACGCATCGGTGGACAGTTCCATCGGTGATGGCCGTGACGTGCTGCTGTCGCTGACACTGCTGCGTGACTCGACCATGGTGGTGGCGGTGAACGGCACGCCGATCGGCACACGGCGTTACACGCCTGCACCGAGCGGCGAGTATCACCTCTTCATCATGGGCCACTCGGTGGAATCAGCGGTCCGGGTGCGGGCGGTGCGGGTGTGGACACACCCGGACGTTCGTGGGCGTGCGCCAGAGCTACGCGTCGGAGTGCGGCGCGCACCCGACTGAGCGCTCGGCGCTAACGTCGCACGGCCGTCTTGTCGAGCGCGGCGCGAAGCCCCTTCGCCAGGGTCACCGCGTCTGCGTTGGCCCAGAAATGCATGAAGAAGAGCCGCGGATTTTCGTCGAGCATGTGACTGTGAACAGCGGTCACGAGAATGTCGTGCGAGCGCAACGCCATGATCACCGGGTTCACCTCATCCGCCGTCAGCACGAAGTCGCCCGTGATCGCAGCCTTTCCGCCGCCCGTGGGCTGGAAATTGATCGCGGTCGCGACGCCCATCGATGGCGGTAGCTCCATTCCATGTTCCAGAATCGCCGTCGCCCTCGGAACACTCACCTGATACACGCCTCCTGCGATGCGACCCGCGTTCCCCAGCGCGCGAGCGACGGCAGCGGTGTCGAGGTCGAACGGTGGCGGCGCTGGCGGCGCGGCGACCGCGCTCGACATCGGTGTCTGGCTCTTGCCCAGCGCGCTCCGAATCGTCTGGGCAATCGTCGCGGGATTGCCGTGCGCCGCGATGTGCATGTACATCACGCGCGGCGACTCATGTAGCACGTGATTGTGGAGCGCAGTCTGTTGTATGCCGCCCTGCTGGAGCGCCAGCATCACAGGATTGACTTCATCCTCCGTCAAGACGAGGTCGCCCATTACCATCGCATCGGCGCCTGCCGCACCGTCCATCGGTCGGAATGCCACCCAGGAGCCGAGCGCGAAGGTTGGTCGAAGAACGACGCCGTCGGCCGTGACATGCAGATCGGAACGAGGGAAGCCAAAGCGCAGCACGCCACCGGGCTGCATCCTTCCACCACCACCGAGCGCTGTTTGGACTGCTGACCACGCAGGCCCCCCATCGGCTGGCGACGGTGGCGCACCCTGCGATCGAAGCGGTGCCGCAATGAGCATGGCGGCAGATGCGCCACCGAGCAGGACGAGCCGCCTGCGTAAACGTCGAGCGATCGGTGCGTATCCGGCCATGGCACACCTCGAGAGCGGGAAACCAGCAATATATTTGTAGCGCATGCGACACGGATCGCGAATAGCTTCGCATTCTGAATAGCGCTGCCACTCGGCGCATTCGTTCATGACTTCGCATGACTCATCCAGCTCGCAGCGCATGATACGCGTTTCCCATCTCCACTCACGGTGCTTTGCTGTTCGTGCGGTCGTCGCGCTGTGCGCAGTCGCTTGCGTCACGACATCGGAGACAGCAGCCCAGTCCAGTGTGTCGAAGGTGGTCACGGCACTTCCTGGAGAACCCGCACTGCGCGCCGGCCGATTCAGCGGCGCGATCCGGATCGATGGCCGTCTGGACGAGGCGGCGTGGAGTGCGGCCGATTCGATTGGCGACCTGACGCAGATCGAGCCGATGCAGGGCGCAGCGCCAGGCGGCCGAACCGTGGTGCGGGTGCTCGCCGGCCCCGATGAAATCATCATCGGTGTGCGTGCCGATGACGCACAGCCCGAAGGTCTGGTGAGTTTCGCTCGCGAGCGCGACGCGACGCTGGCGAACGAAGACCACATCAAGATCGTGCTCGACACCTATCTCGATGGCCGTTCGGGATACGTCTTTGCCATCAATCCGAATGGCGCGCGCTACGATGCGCTGGTATCCGGACAGGGGGAAACAGAAAACGCGAACTGGGACGCAGCCTGGGAAGCCGCGACCGCTCGCACCGCGACCGGCTGGTCTGCCGAGATCCGCATCCCCGTGCGGAGCCTGCTTTTCCGGCCGGGCCTCGACGTGTGGGGGTTCAATGTGCAGCGTCGTGCGCAGCGCGGGCAGGAAACCGACCGCTGGGCCAGTCCCGTGCGCAACTTCAAGGTGACGCAGACCTTCCGCGCCGGCCGGCTCACGCAGCTGCCGAGCTTCGCGCTCGGTATTGGCCTCAGTGTGCGACCATCTTTCACCGGCGGCTTCGGCGTAGCCGCGGCCAATGCGCCGATCGTGGGCGATCGCGCGGCAAGCCTCGACGTCACACAGCTGATCGGTGCCAATACCCTCGCGTCACTGACGGTGAATACCGACTTTGCCGAGACGGAGGTCGATACACGACGCACCAACCTGACGCGGTTTCCGCTGGTCTTTCCGGAGAAGCGCACGTTCTTCCTGCAAGGCGCGGACATCTTCGACTTCGGGATCGGGTTGGGCGATGATGTGCGTCCGTTCTTCAGTCGCCGCATCGGACTGCTGAACGGCGCCGAGGTGCCCATTCGCGCAGGCGCGAAGGTGAGCGGCAGGTCTGGAGGCACGAATTACGGCGCGCTGCTGGTGCGCACCGGTCAGGGGGACAGTCCGACGCTCGATTCCGTGTCCACGGCCAACACTGTCGGCGTGCTCCGCCTGAAGAAGAACGTGTTCCGCGAATCGAGTATTGGCGCGCTGGCCACGTTCGGTGATCCGCTCGGCCGCGCCAACAGCTGGACCGGCGGCGTGGATGCCACGTACCAGACCTCGCGCTTCCGCGGCAACAAGAACCTGCTGATCGGCGCCTGGACGCTGGCCACTGGACGCGAGGGCCTGACCGGCAACCACTCGGCGTTCGGCGCGACGGTCGATTATCCCAACGACCTGTGGGATGTCAACGTCACGTACAAGCAGCTCGGTGATGGGTTCGATCCCGCACTCGGCTTCGTGCCGCGGCCAAACGTACGCATCCTGAACACGAGCGCCGTGTACCAGCCCCGACCCACACGGCCGATTGCTGGATTGCGTGTGCGACAGGTGTTCAACGAGTTCTTCGGCACACTGGTGAGCGGCCCCACCGGACGCTGGGAGAGTTATCGCACCTTCTTCGCGCCGATCAACTGGCGATTGGAGAGTGGTGATCGCATCGAAGCCAACGTCGTCCCCACCGGTGAGCGGTTGCTGGTGCCGTTCGAGATTGCGGATGGCATCACGATTCCTGCAGGCTCGTACCACTGGAACCGGTATCGTCTCGAAGCCGGGCTGGCGGCGAAACGTCGGCTGAGTGGGCAGGCCACCTGGTGGTTCGGCGATTTCTATGGCGGCAAGCTCGACGAGATGATCCTGACCGCGGCCTGGAAGCCGACGTCGCTGTTCATCATGGAGCTCAGCGCCACGCGGAACGTCGGCCGCCTGCCGCAAGGCAATTTCACGCAGAACCTGGTTGGCACACGGGTGCGCGTGAACGTGTCGCCCGACCTGCAGCTCAACAGCTACGTGCAGTACGACAACCAGTCAGACTCGTTCGGCGCGAATACGCGACTGCGTTGGACGTTCACGCCGCTCGGTGACCTCTTCGTGGTCTACAACCACAACCTGCGGCACGACATCGATCCGCAGACCGGTTTGCCGATCGAGGGTGGGCTGCCGACCGATCCGACGCAGCGGCTCAATCGCCGGTGGGGGTTCGCGTCGAATCAGTTGTTGGTGAAGCTGCAGTATGCGGTGCGGTACTGAAGAGTTTGCCAGAATTCTCGTCAGGAACAACACAAAGCCCGCCACCGTCATAAGGGACGGGGCGGGCTTCCGTGTCTGCGTTTGCAATAGCAGGGGCGGGACTCGAACCCGCGACCCCGGCATTATGAGTGCCGTGCTCTAACCAGCTGAGCTACCCTGCCACATACGTCCAGCGAGCCGCAAAAGATAGCCAGCTCTGGCCCGCTTGGGCAACCGTAGTAACCTTCAGTCATCCGGCGTTTCACGATATCGAGACGCCACTCCCACCGTTCCGCTCCCCGCGCCCGCTTCCCGTCCCTTCCGGACCCCGACATGCCTTCAGTTCTCGTCCGCTCGCGACGCCTCGCCACGGCTCTCGTCCTTGCCACCAGCAGCAGCGCGCTCGCAGGGTGCTCGCTCAGTGGCGACTCGACGCTGCCCGCCTATACCGACCCCGTCTCGGTCACCTACGCCACGTCCACGGGCGTGACCATCGCGACCATGACCCGCGTCAACCAGCACGTCTACACGCAGGATGTCTCCGTCGGCACCGGCCGTACCGTCGTGCCGGGCGACAGCATCTCGGTCTACTACACGGGCAAGCTGGCGGGCGGCTTCCGCTTCGACTCGCTCGGTCGTCCCAGCGCACCATTCGGCACCGTCCTCGATTCCGTGCGCCTGATCAAGGGCTGGGTCGCTGGCCTCGCCGGCGCCAAGGTCGGCGGCGTGCGCCGGATGGTGGTCGGACCGGAGTCAGCCTACCAGTACTCCACGGTGCGCGACCAGGCCGGCAACATCGTCATCCCGCCGAACAGCGTGCTGGTGTTCGACGTCGAAGTCGTGAACGCACTGGCCCGTCCGTAAAGCACTCGCGTAGAACGCACAAACGGCCCGTCGATGACTCGACGGGCCGTTTGTGTATGGCGGGGGCGGGATTTGAACCCGCGACCTTCGGGTTATGAGCCCGACGAGCTACCAGGCTGCTCCACCCCGCGGCAGAACAGAAGGATAGTCAGGCTCGCCGCAGAGTCAACTGCCCTCGAACGCAAATTTCGCCACGATCGCACTGCCGACCGACCGCCACACCTGCGCGGGCCGCGCGCCTATGTGCAGCACCGCCGTCGACGGTGTCGCTCGAATGCCACATCGTGTATCACGGCAGAGAACGCCATACGTCTCGATATATCAACTAATCGGGCAAGAGTGTCCGCATTTCGTCCCGGATCAGCGACTTCCTGGCGACGTTCGCGGTGGCATCAGCGTTGCACCCTAGTGACAGTTGTTGCAGCGCGCCCACCTGCGCCTGCGCACAAAAAATCCCATGACCAGGTCATCATGCGACGTCGCATCTTCACCGCTCTGCTCACCGTCGGCACCTTGGTCGCGCTTCCGTCGCGCGCCTCGGCACAGCTGACGTCGGTTTCACCCGCGTGCAACAACGGCAACGCGATCGCCAACATGGGCGCCACCAGCTGCCTCGGCGCCTTCGAAGGCAACAACAAGAATCAGCAGGCCGGTGTTGCGGCTCAGCTCGCCGCGTTCGGCGGGACCTGGTCCTCACTCGGCTCGTCCGATGATGCGAACTCCGGCCCGTTCCTGGGCAATGGCGTCGGCATCTCCGGCACGCTCACGTTCGACAACATCATCACCGGTCCGTTCGTCCTTGCCGTCAAGGCCGGCAATGCGTTCAGCCTCTACTACTTCCTCAATAGTGGCGCGGGCGTCAGCTCGGTGAACTACGTCACGTCCGGCGTGAGCATCAACGCCAATGAAATTCCGAACGGCCTCTCGCACGCGACGCTCTACACCGGTACGCTGAACGTCGTCCCGGAGCCGTCGACGTACGTCCTGCTCGCCTCTGGCCTGCTTGGCTTGGCCGTGGTCTCACGCCGCCGCCGCTCCGCGTAAGCGATCGTCGTCAGCACGCGCGCCGCAGGAAGCAGTTCCAGCATCGCGTCGGTACCACGAAGTACAACGCGGCGTCCTGATTCACTCAGGACGCCGCGTTTCTTCTTTGATTGCCGAACGCCAAAGGGCTAGCGCCGATCCTTACGGCGACGGCACCCGCGCCATGCTGTCCGGCGACACCGCGCCCGAATCCCGCGGCAACACGTGATACACGAGCTCGCGATCACCCTTCACCATCCCGAACTGCTCGCGCGCGATCCGCTCCTGCACCGCCGGATTCGTCATCACGTCCTTCTTCTCGAGCGTCAGCGAATCGACATCACGCTTCAGTGAATCGATCGCGATCTTCGTCTCCGCGATTCGACCGCGCACGTTGAACAAATCGCTGGTGCCATACTCGCCACCTTCCACCGCGAAGTACGCCACCACGATCCAGAACGCGAGCTTGAGCGCAAAGAAGAGAGGCCGCCGTTTCCTCGGCGGATCCTCTTCCGTCAGCTGCTTGCGCGCCACCTAGCGCCCCGCCCGGTTCACGTCGAACACGATCACAGGCCGTACACGCCGCCGCCAGGATACTCGGCAGCATCACCGAGCGCTTCCTCGATGCGAAGCAGCTGGTTGTACTTGGCCACTCGATCGGTGCGGCTGGCGGAACCGGTCTTGATCTGGCCAGCGCCGGTGCCCACTGCGAGATCCGCGATGAAGGTGTCTTCCGTCTCACCGCTGCGATGCGACACGATGCTCGCATACCCTGCACTCTTCGCCAGCTCCATCGCCATCAACGTCTCGGTCAAGGTGCCGATCTGGTTGACCTTGATCAGGATCGAGTTCGCGACGTCGTTCTCGATGCCCTTGGCGAGGATCTCGGAGTTGGTGCAGAACAGGTCATCACCCACCAGCTGCACCTTCTGGCCAAGCTGCGCCGTCAGTGCCTGCCAGCCAGCCCAGTCGTTTTCGGCCAGGCCGTCCTCGATGCTCACGATCGGATAGTTCTCCATCCAGCGCGCGTACATGTCGATCATGCCCTGCGCTTCCATCGTGCCGGCCTTGCTCTTCTTGAAGTCGTACTTGCCGTTGCTGAACAGCTCCGATGCGGCGCAGTCGAGAGCGATGGCGATTTCCTGGCCTGGTGCGAAGCCGGCGGACTCGATCGCCTCGATCACCAGCTTCAGTGCGTCTTCGTCGGTCTTGAGGTCGGGAGCGAAACCACCTTCATCACCGACGCCCGTCGCGAGGCCACGCTTCACCAGCACCTTCTTCAGCGCGTGGAAAACTTCCGCACCCATGCGCAGCGCATCGCGGAACGTCTCGGCGCCGATCGGCACGATCATGTACTCCTGAAAGTCGACCGTGTTGGTCGCGTGCGCGCCGCCGTTGAGGATGTTCATCATCGGCACCGGCATCGTGCGAGCCATCGGTCCACCGAGGTAGCGCCAGAGCGGCATATCGACGTCTTCAGCGGCGGCGCGCGCCGTTGCCAGCGAGACCGCGAGGATCGCGTTCGCACCGAGCTTCGCCTTGTTCGGCGTGCCATCCAGTTCGAGCATCGCATTGTCGATGCCCATCTGGTCCTGTGCCGACATGCCGGCCAGCGACGGTGCGATCTGCTCCTCGATCGCCTGCACGGCGTTCAGCACACCCTTGCCGAGGTAGCGCGACTTGTCGCCATCGCGCAGCTCGACCGCTTCGCGTTCGCCGGTGGACGCACCGCTCGGCACGGCGGCGCGGCCAACCACGCCGCTGTCGAGCGTCACGTCGGCTTCGACGGTCGGATTGCCGCGGCTGTCAAGAATTTCGCGGGCGCTGATGTCTACGATGGTCGACATGTATCGGGAGTTCGGAAAAGGGCGGAAGTCGTGGAGACGTACGGGTGAATCTACTGTGCTGCGACACCGGCTTCGGGTGTCGCCGATCGCAATTCGTTCGCTTCTTCGGTACCGATGGCGTTGCGACGGTCGCTCTCGATGCCGTACTCGGACAGCATGGTGTTGGCCATGCTCGTCCAGACCTGCGCCACCAGTCGCTCACGATCGGCGTAGGTGAGCCCCTCGGTCGGAATCGGCTCGAGGAAATGCAGGTTCACGGTGCCGGGATTCACGATATACGAGCCGCGCGCCATGATCTCTCGCGTACCCATGATCACGACCGGAATGATCGGCACCCCCGCCGTGATCGCGAGCACGAACGATCCCTTCTTGAATGGGCGCAGGGCGTATGAATCGCCGCGGGTGCCTTCGGCGAACACCACCACCGACGCGCCCTCACGAATCCGGACCGCGGCCTTCTCGTACATCTGCATCGCGGCCCGACGATTCTGGCGCTCGACGAAGATCGTACCGACGCCCTCGGCACCACGGCCGAAGATCGGAATCTTTCGCAGCTCGGCCTTGGCCACGAAACTCCAGCGCGGCAACACACTGGCGAGGGTGAAGACGTCGTACCAGCTGACGTGGTTCACAACGTAGACGCAGGCGGCTTCCTGCTCGATGCGCTCGGGATTGTGGATCCTGACCCGAACGCCGCCGGCGACGGTCAGCGACTTGGCCCAGAAGTACTGCACCTTCTCGTAAATGCTGCCATGGCGAATCGGAACGCCGAGCAGCGTGGCCAGCACCACGATCGCAACCACCGGAATCGTGACCAACACCAGCGCCAGGGCCGCAACAAGAGTCATCATTACGGCGAAAGGTGGTCGTAACCGGCTGGGGGGTCAACGCGCCGCGGCCCGTCCCGCACGATCACACCTGATCCTTCGGCCGGTGTCGGGGCAAACACACGTCCGATCGGGGTCAGTGTGCCAATCCGCGCGGCCTTGGCAGCGGCGTCCATTCCGGCCGGCCCTGTCACCAGCAGTTCGTACTCCTCACCACTGGCCAGCGCATCGCGGGCCAGCACGCCGCCCAGAACAGGCAGCGAGCCGAGCTCGATCACCAGTCTGGCGGCCGAGGCCGCTGCGATGTGGCTGGCGTCGGCGACGAGGCCATCTGAGAGGTCGATGGCGGCGGTCGCGCCGTTCGCCGCGCACCAGGCACCCATGCTCAGCCTTGCCACCGGACGGGCGAACCTCGCGCGGTGGGTGGCCATCGGCGTCTTGCCCGCGTACCAGGCCGCCACAGCGGCGCCGGGGCCGCCGAGCGCGCCCGTGAGGTATATCCAGTCGCCCGGCTTGGCGCCGTCACGCCGCATCGGCTCCGTGGCCGTGCCGAGCACGGTGATACTGAGGCTGAGCACCGGCGAGCGGGTCGTGTCGCCGCCGATGATGGGCGCCTTGGCAGCCGCGCACGCGTCACCAATTCCGTGCAGCACCTCGTCGAGCGCGCCGTCCCATGACGCTGGGGCACCGAGCGCGATCAGCACACCGAGCGGCTCCGCACCCATCGCAGCGAGGTCGGAGAGTGCGGCCATGGCGGCACGCCATCCGATCTCGAGTGGGGTGAGCCACGGGCGACGAAAGTGTACGTCTTCGGTGGTGGTGTCGGTGCTGACGACCAGTCGTGTTCCGGATGGTACATCGAGGATCGCGGCGTCATCACCAATTCCGTGCGCACGTGTCCCCCATTGCCGCACCCAGCGTGCGATGGACGCAAACTCGCGTCCGGGGCCAAGCGTCACCGGCGTCGGTGTGGAATCGGTCATCGGCATGGGACTGCAGGCAGGTCGAGCAATGTGTGCGGCGCGTGTGACGATTGTGGGCGTTGCGACGGATCGCGCGCAGCATCGTGCGCAAAGAGTCGGGGCCACACGTTACTCACCTCGTGCAAGAGCAGTTCCATCGTCACGCCACGCCAGGTGCCATGCGACTGCGTTGCCTGCTCGGCTGCCGTGCCATGCACCCACGCAGCCGCAGCGCCAGCGTGGAGTGGCGACAGCCCTTGCGCCAGCAATGCCCCTGCGATCCCTGAGAGGAGGTCACCGGTGCCGCCCATCGCGAGCGCTGGATTGCCGGTCGCGGACACGTAGCGCGATCCATCCGGTGCAGCGATGACGGTCGGTACACCTTTGAGCAGCACTGTGGCGTTTAGTCGAGCGGCGAGTGTTGCCGGCGCGTCGAAACGATCGCGTGGCGCAGTGCCGGGCGCGAAGAGTCGCTCGAACTCGCCGAGATGTGGCGTGAGCAACGCCGGCCGGCCGCGCAGCGCGTGCCGCAGCGCATCGAGCGGATCGGAGTTGGTGCCGTCAGCGACGTCGATCTCGTCGATGTCGCTTGGCGCAGTCCAGCGGAACGCCGTCAGCGCGCCGGCGTCGAGCACCACGGGCCCGTCATAGGCGTGCAAGAGTGCCAACACGGAGGAGCGAACGGCGCGATCAGTGCCATCCAGGCCCGGACCGATGACCATCACATCCGGCCAGCGTGTGTCGACGTTGGACATGTCGCTGTGCTGCCACGCGTGCACCGTGGCGAACGGTGCAGCGATCTGCAACGCCAGCATCGACTCCGCTTCGACATCGGCGCGCACCATCCCGGCCCCACTCGCATGTGCACCACGCGCGGCGATGATGATCGCGCCCGCCATGCCGGCGTCGCCACCGACTATTGCAACTCGACCACGGGTCCCCTTGTACGCATCCGGCGCCAGAGGAGGAATCCATGCACGCACCGATGCAGCATCGACGAGGCGCGCTTCCGACGGCTCGGCGTCGACCAGCCCGATGTCGAGCAGGTGCAGCTCGCCGACGACATCGCGCCGCAGCAGCTGGCCCCGTTTCACGCTGCCGAAAGTGAGGGTGTGATCTGCGGGCACAGCACCCACATCGACACCGGTGGTCGCGTCGAGGCCCGATGGAATGTCGATCGCGATCACTGTGCGAGACTCTCGCGACGACACCCGCCGCAGCTCGTCGATCGCGGTCTTGATGCTGCCGCGCAGTTCGCCGGTGGCACCGGTCCCGAGCACGGCGTCGATGATCAACGTCTCTCTGCCGATTGGCGCCGCAAATTCGCCGTCGTGCTCCGCTTCAAGGCGCGCACGTTGGGCATCGGCAGTACGCGGAGCCTCGGCGATGTGCAGGGTGATGTTCCAACCTGACGCGCGCAGCAAACCTGCGATCAGCCAGCCATCGCCGCCGTTGTTGCCAGGGCCGACGAACACTGCCGCACTTCGGTCGTCACGCTGATCGAGCCATCGCGCTGCGGCCTGCGCGGCAACACGCATCAGGCTGTACGAATCCGGCAATGTCGCAATTGTACGCGCATCGAGATCACGCGCGGCTTGGGCGGTGACGACGGGGATACGCGGGAACACTTTGGGCAAATCCAACTGCGTCGCGGTGGTGAGCACCCGCTGAATCTAGTGCCGTCGACTCTCCCGGCCTGCACGAAATGGGCGACGCGTCGCTGACGTACAGCTGACCTCATCCAGCAATCTCAGTTGTGTCGGAGGCTCGCCCACAGGCCCGGAAATCATCACTTGCGCATTGTATCTCACAGGATACAACTTGAAAGAGATTCAGACCACGTCTCGTTTCCGAAACTGGTTCGACGCCTTACGCGATGACCGGGTGAGGGAGCGTGTGCGAAGCCGGCTGTGGAGGCTCGCGGAGGGGAACCCGGGATCGTACCGCGTGTTGTCGGGTGGCGTTCGCGAAATGAAGCTCGACATCGGTTCTGGAATCCGTGTCTATTACGCCGAACGGGGCACATCGATGATTCTTATTTTGGTTGGCGGCGACAAGTCGACACAGCAACGCGACATTCGCACTGCCGCTGCGCTCCTCGCCGCTGGCGCCGAGACCGACTGATGCCCAAAACACGATCGAAAAAGGTGAAGCCCGAATCCCTGCAGCTCCTGCCCTTTGATATTGTTGGCGATCTCAAGAGCCGCCGACAAATAGCGCTGTTTCTGGATGCGCTGCTGCTCGACGGACCGGAAGACTCGGAGATTTTCGCACACGCGCTCGGCGCCGTTTCGCGTGCCGTCGGTATGACGGAGATCGCGCGCAAGACCGGCCTTGGCCGCGAAAGCCTCTACAAGTCACTCAATGAAGAGGGGAATCCGAGCTTCGCGACCGTCATGAAAGTGATGGCGGCCGCCGGCGTGCAGTTCCGGGTTGTGGAGCGCTGAATCGGCTCCGCGACGCCGCGTCGACCGACGTCACCCCTGCGGCACGTTCCGCCACGGGTACGTCGTCTCGAACGCATGCCGGAAGTCGAAGGCGTCCGCAAAATCCTCGCGCTGGTCGTGCGGCTGCTTGATCAGCATGCCAAGGTCGACCAGCGCGAACACGATATCGCCGAAGTGTACCGATTCACGGATGCCCCAGTGATCGAGCACCAGGCGTGACATCACACCATACCGCTCGATCGCCAGGTCGCGACAGGTCTCCGCCAGCTCGCGACCCGAGACATGGCGACGCTCCGCGAGGCGCTGCTGGCTGTGCTCCAGCGCCGCCAGCACGAAAAGGAATGCGTGCTCATGGAAACGAGGCTCGCGCAAGCGAATCTGCTCCATGATGCCCTCCCTGAACGCCAACTCAGCCACGTCGCCTTACCTCACCTGAAAAGCATCGGGATCAGACTTCCACGCCAACCGGCGCCGGGTAGAGCGGATACGCCGCGGCCAGCTCCTTCACGTCAGAATGGACCGCGCGCAAGTTCGCCTCGTCTTCCGGCGCCTGCAACACACGATCGATCAGCGACGCGATCCGCTTCATCTCCGGCTCCTTCATCCCGCGCGTGGTCACCGCCGGCGTCCCGATCCGGATACCGCTGGTCACGAACGGCGACCGCGTCTCCTTCGGCACGGTGTTCTTGTTCACCGTAATGCCAGCATGATTGAGCGCATTCTCGGCCAGCTTGCCGGTCAGCGTCTCGACGCCGCGTGAGCGCAGGTCCATCAGCATCAGGTGATTGTCGGTGCCGCCCGACACGATCGATCCGCCGATGGCGATCAACTCGGCCGCCAGGGTGCGGGCGTTGCTCACGATCTGCTGACAATAGGCGGTGAACTCCGGCTGCAGCGCTTCGCGGAAGGCGACGGCCTTGGCTGCGATCACATGCTCCAGCGGACCGCCCTGCGTGCCCGGGAAGGTCGCCTTGTCGATCGCCTTGGCGAACTGCTCCTTGCACAGGATCAGGCCACCTCGCGGACCACGCAACGTCTTGTGCGTGGTGGTCGTGACGACATCGGCAAACGGCACCGGACTCGGATAGACACCCGTCGCGGCAAGACCGGCGAAGTGCGCCATGTCCACCATGAAGATCGCGCCCACTTCATCGGCGGCATCGCGGAAAGCCTGATAGTCGATCACACGCGAATAGGCGCTGTAACCGGCGATCAACATCTTCGGCTTCTCGGCACGAACCACTGCACGCATCGCGTCGTAATCGATGAGCCCTTCATCAGTTACGCCGTAGTGCTTCGCGTTGTAGTTGAGGCCCGAGAAGTTGACCGGCGAGCCGTGCGTGAGGTGACCACCCTGCGACAGGTCGAGGCCGACGATGGTGTCGCCAGGCTTCAGGAATGCCAGAAAGACTGCCGCGTTGGCACTCGCACCGGAGTGCGCCTGCACGTTGGCATGCTCGGCATTGAAAAGCTGCTTCACACGATCGATCGCCAGCTGCTCCACCTTGTCCACCACTTCGCAGCCGCCATAATACCGCTTGCCCGGCAGCCCCTCGGCGTACTTGTTGGTGAGCGGCGAACCCATCGCCTCCATCACGGCGGGCGACACGAAGTTTTCGCTCGCGATCAACTCGATGCCGTCATTCTGCCGGACGATCTCGGCTTCGATCAGCCCTGCGATCTCGGGATCGGCGGCACGCAGCGCAGCGCCCGGTGGGCAACGGTCCCAGTCATTCCACTGCTGCATCACGCTTCTCCCTCGTCTGCCCGCTCGATCTTGGCGATCCGGCGTTCGTGCCGGCCTCCATCGAACGGTGTGTTGAGCCATGCTTCCAGAATCCGTTCCCCTTCCTCGTCACTGATGCAACGCGCCGGGATCACCAGGATGTTCGCGTCATTGTGCTCGCGCGACAACTTGGCCACCTCCGGCGTCCAGGCAACCGCCGCCCGCACATGCGGCCAGCGATTGGCCGCGTAGCTCATGCCGAGCCCCGTGCCGCAGAGGAGAATACCGCGTTTGGCCTCGCCAGACGACACCTCCCGGGCGACGGGATGCGCAAAATCGGCGTAGTCGGTGGATTCGGCGGAGTGGGTCCCGAGGTCTTCGACCTCGTACCCCATCTTCGTCAACACCTTGGCCAGGTGCCCCTTCATCTCGAAGCCAGCGTGGTCCGACCCGATCGGGATGTGTTCAGCCATGGCGACTACTTCTCCGACTTGTTGGGGAACGACGGCCAGGTGCGGACCATGCCGCGAACGGCCTGAATCCGGCGCTCAGCCAGACGATCAGCCGCGACGTGCGACTTCACGCCGTCCGCGCGGGCAATCTCGAACACCCCAAGGATAGTCTGGTAGATCTCGTCTGCCTTGCGGAGGGACCGGGTCCGATCCCAGCCGGCCAGCTCGCTGTAGACGTTGATCACGCCGCCGGCATTCACCACGTAGTCCGGGGCATAGGTGATCCCCCGCTCTTCCAGCATGTCGCCGTGGCGATCCTCGAGCAGCTGGTTGTTGGCGGCACCCACCACCAGCTCGACGCGCAGCTTGGGGATGGTCTCGTCATTCAGCCCGCCACCCAGAGCGCAGGGCGCGAGGATATCGGCATCCTGGTCCAGAATCTCGGCCACCGACACGGGGCGTGCGCCGGTCGCGTCCACGACCCGCTTCACCCGCTCGGCGTCGATGTCGGCCACGATCAGCTTCGCGCCGACGGCGTGCAGTTCGCGCGCGAGATTGAACCCGACATTGCCGCAGCCCTGAATGGCGACGGTCTTGCCCGACAGGTCATCGCTGCCCCACCGGAACTTCGCGGTGCCCTGCATGGCGCGAAACACACCGCGCGCCGTGACCGGCGACGGGTCGCCCGAAGCCCCCTGCAAGCCGGAGACGTAGTTCGTCTCCATGTGCACGAAGTCCATGTCGAGCGTACCCGTGCCAACGTCTTCGGCCGTCACATAACGTCCGCCGAGCGAGTCCACGAAGCGGCCGTGGGCGCGGAAGATCATCTCGCGATTGGTGGTGCGATTGTCGCCGATGATGACACTCTTGCCGCCGCCCAGGTTCAGGCCTGCGACGGCGTTCTTGTACGTCATGCCACGCGCAAGGCGGAGCGCATCGGTGATCGCCTCCTCATCGCTGGCGTAATTCCAGAATCGCGTGCCACCAAGCGCCGGCCCAAGGGTCGTGTCATGGATCGCGATGATGCCGCGGTACCCAGTCGACTTGTCATGGGCGAGCACCAGCTGCTCGTGGCCCATCGCAGAAATCGTATCGAAGAGATTCATATTATTGAGATTGACGATGGCGCAGCATCATCGCCACGCGCCCGTCGGTCGGTCATGAGGAAGAGTCGCTTACCGGGGATACAGCTCGCGCGCGATCACGATGCGCTGGACTTCAGAGGTGCCTTCGTAGATCTCCGTGACCTTGGCGTCGCGCATCAGGCGCTCCACCGGATACTCGGTCACGTAGCCATAGCCGCCGAAGATCTGCACGGCATTGGTGGTGGTCCACATCGCGGTCTCGCTCGCGAGAAGCTTGCACATCGCGCCGAACTGCGTGATGGACTCGCCCGCATCCTTGGCCTTCGCCGTGGCGTACAACAGTGCCCGCGCCGAGGTGATGCGGCTGGCCATGTCGGCGAGCTTGAACTGCACAGCCTGGAAATCCTTGATCGGCTGCCCGAACTGCTTGCGCTCGGCCGCATACACACGTGCCGCTTCCGCTGCCGCGCTGGCGATGCCGAGTGCCTGCGCCGCAATGCCGAGTCGGCCGTGATCGAGCGACTGCATGGCGTAGATGAATCCCATCCCCTCTGCGCCGAGCATCCGGTCGGCCGGCACCCGCATGTCGTCGAAGCTGAGCATCACCGTCGGACTGGCGCGCATGCCAAGCTTGTCTTCCTTCTTGCCGACGCTGAAGCCAGGCAGGTCGGGGGTGATGATGAAGGTCGAGATGCCCTTGCTGCCGCGCCGCGCCTCCGGGGTATCGGTGCGCGCCATGACGAGAATCGCGCCAGCATACGAGCCATGCGTGACCCACGACTTGGTGCCGTTGATGATCCAGTCGTCACCATCGCGCACAGCCTGCGCGCGCAATGAGCTGGCATCGCTGCCGGCTTCGGGCTCCGACAGCGCAAAGGCTCCGAGGATCTCGCCACGTGCCATCGGCGGCAACCAGCGCTGCTTCTGTTCCTCGGTGCCGTAGTTGAGGATCATCTGCGTGGGCAGCGAGTTGTGCACACTCATCATCACGCCAACCGATGCATCGTGTGTCGACATCTCTTCCAGCGCGATGAGGTACGTCTGCGCGTCGAGCCCGAGCCCGTCGTATTGCTCCGGGATCAGCATGCCGAGCAGGCCGAGATCACCGAGCTTCTTCACCAACGTTGGTTCGAAATAGCTGTCGCGGTCCCACTGCGCGGTGAACGGTGTCACCTCGGCCGCGGCAAACTCGCGCACGGTGCGCTTGATCTCGCGCTGCTCTTCGGTGAGCGGGAATATCACATCGGACGGCATCATGATCAGGCCGTCGCGTAGTTGTAGACACCGCGACCGGACTTCTTGCCCAGCCAACCGGCGTCCACGTACTTCCGCAGCAATGGGCAGGCGCGGTACTTCGGATCGCCGATGCCCTTGTGCAGCACATCGAGGATGGCGACACAGGTGTCGAGTCCGATGAAGTCAGCCAGCGTGAGTGGGCCCATCGGATGATTCATGCCGAGCTTCATCACGGTGTCGATCGACTCCGCGGTGCCGACGCCTTCCATCAGGCAGTAGAAGGCCTCGTTGATCATCGGCATCAGGATGCGATTCGCGATGAAGCCAGGGAAGTCGTTCGCTTCACAGGGCGTCTTGCCGACTGCAGTCGCGAGTGCGACGGTGCGGGCGGTGGTTTCGTCGCTGGTAGCGATGCCACGAATGACTTCCACCAGTTGCATCACCGGCACGGGATTCATGAAATGCATGCCGATCACGTCCGCGGGGCGCTTGGTGCGCGCTGCGATCTGCGTGATCGAGATCGAACTGGTGTTGCTGGCGAGGATCGCGCCTGGCGCGGCGATGGCGTCGAGCTTGGAGAAGATGTCGAACTTGAGGGTGACATTTTCAGTCGCGGCCTCGATGATCACCGTGCTCTCCGACGCCGCGGCGAGTTCGGTGGCGGTGCTGATGCGCGCCAGTGTCGCGGCCTGCGCGGCGGCGTCGATGGTGCCCTTCTTCACCTGTCGCTCGAGGTTCTTGCCGATCGTCGCGACACCCTTGTCGAGGGCGGCGGCGGAGACATCGATCATGGTGACCGGAAAACCCGACTGCGCGAAGACGTGGGCGATGCCGTTGCCCATCTGCCCTGCGCCAATGACCGCGATGCGGTCGCTCATGCCTCGTGCTCCTGGGTGTCGGCCAGACCACCCGAATTTTTGGAAACAGTTGAAGACGCGACAGGCAGAGCGCCCGCACGTCGAGTACGACCCGTCGCCCACGACAAACCGGCGAACGTGCCAATCATGCCAACCGCTGCAACCACGCCTCCCTCCGGACCCCACGCCCCTCCGGAGAGCCAATCCGGACCAGTATCGACCAACCGATACCCCGGCGTGCCGAACGGCAGTCCGCTCACTGCGGTGTGGAATCCGGCCGACATGGTCCAGTTCCACATGAAATGCGCTGCCCAGGCCGCTGCGAGGCTCCCCGTCAGCACCCGGACACCGGCCAGAAACACCCCGGCCGCCATCACGTTCGCGATCGCGATCGGCGAAGCGCCTGGATTACCGAGGTGCAGCAGCCCGAAGACGACTGAGGTGACCCCTGTCGCAACGGGCCAGCCCCAGGTGCCGGACAGAACGGCAAAGGGGTAGCCGCGCATCAACAGCTCTTCGGTGAACGCCGCTGGCGCCAGAACTGCCACCGAGAGCAGCAGGGTGCGGCCGACTTCGTTCACGGGCGCCGGCTCGAAGGTGAGGTCGCCGAGCGCGATCAGCAGCCCAATAGGCAAGGCGATGGCCAAGGCCCCGCTCGCTGCACCCAGAAGCAGAACCCGGGGACGCCACGCCTCGCTTCCCAACCCGACCGCACTCCAGTCGGTCTTGTCGATGGTGCGCGTGGCGTAGCGTGTCGCAAACAGGACCGCGAGGCACTCGAGCAGCGGGCGGACCCACGGCATGCTGGCAACGGGCAACCCCATCGCCACCAAGGGCACGCCGACGTTCGACGCGGCGAACCCGGCCAGCACGAACAGCGTGATTCGCCAGCCCGACCGCAATCGATACGGTCGGACGTAGGCGATCCGGTCAAGCAACGATGTAGACACCGCGACGGCGTGACTGCCCTGCGTGGCTCAGACCCGTTCGACGGACAGCGCGACGGCGTCGCCACCACCAAGGCAGAGCGTGGCGAGTCCGGTGGCGACATCACGGTCGATCATCGCGTGCAGCAGCGTGACGAGCACCCGCGCGCCGCTGGCGCCGATGGGATGCCCAAGCGCAATCGCGCCGCCGTTCACGTTGACGCGATCCCAGTCCCAGCCGAGTCCACGTCCATCGGCCAACGACTGCGAGGCGAAGGCTTCGTTGGCTTCGATCAGGCCGTAGTCACCGATGCTGGTGCCGGACTTCTTCATCAGGTTCTTCACCGCGGTGATCGGCGCGAAGAACAGTTCCTTGGGATCGACGGCGCCGGTCGCATATCCGCTGACGCGGGCGAGAATGGTGAGGCCATGCGCGCGTGCGACGGCTTCGCTGGTGATCACGAGTGCCGCGCCACCGTCGTTCAATGACGACGCGTTCCCGGCGGTGACGCTGAGTTCAGTGGCGCTGACTTCTTTCGGCGCATCCTTCGGAAAGGCGGGCTTGAGCGCTGCGAGAGACTCGGCCGTGGTATCGGCGCGTGGTCCTTCGTCGGCGCTGACGACGGTCGCCCCCTTCCGGCCGGGAATGCTGATTGGCACGATCTCGGTGGTGAACTTCCCGGCGGCCTGTGCACGCACTGCCTTCTGGTGGCTCTCTGCCGAAAACGCATCCTGGTCGGCGCGACTGACGCCACCCTTCTGCGCCGTGTGTTCAGCGTGTCCACCCATGTGGCAGTGGTACGATGCACAGTACAACCCGTCGCGGATCATGCCGTCGACGAGGTTCTGGTCACCGATCTTCACACCACCGCGGATGCCATACATGTAGTGTGGCGCATTGGACATGCTTTCCTGTCCGCCGGCGATGAGCACGGAGCGGTCGCCGGCCTTGATGGCCTGTGACGCGAGCATGACGGCCTTGAGTCCAGAGCCACAGACCTTGTTGATGGCCAGCGCCGACGCAGTCACGGGTACACCACCGAGCAGTGCGGCCTGCCTGGCAGGCGCCTGGCCGGTGCCTCCCTGCAGCACGTGCCCCATGATGACTTCTTCGACGAGCTCGGCTGGCACGCCGCTGGCGGCCAGGGCGGCGGCAATGGCATGTCCACCGAGCTGCGGGCCGGTGAGGCTGGCGAGTCCGCCGAGGTATTTCCCGATCGGGGTGCGCTTGGCAGCGACGATGACCGGCGTGAGTTCAGGGGACGACATATATGGGTAGCGCGTAGGGGCTCATTGGGGCGCCCGGACGTACGGGCAGAGTCCAAAGATAGCCACCGTACCGCCGGGCTTCATGCCCCGCAGCCTCGGGGCTCCGCGCTGCTGACGCCCCGTTTCCGTCGCCTGGCCGTTCACACGACCTCACGCTCCATCCGCGTTTCCCGCTTGACCCACTCCACCAGCCTCCGCGCTTGCGACGCTCCGTATCCGTCGCCTGGCCGTCCACACGACCTCACGCGGAGCCGAGGGGGACGCGGAGCCGCGGGGAACTGCAAAGGCATTGAGGGAACGGCGCTTGGCGAGGGTACGATCGCCCTTCCCCAGCTTTCCCCGCCTTTACCCCGCTTCTCCCCGCCTTTCCCCGCCTTTCCCCGCTTTTCCCCCGCGGCTCCGCGTCCCCCGCGGCTCCGCGAGTTTTGCAGTGTGGACCGCCGGCGCGGCACGCGCGTTCAGAGTAGGGACCGCCGGCGCGGTACGCGCGTTCAGAGTAGGGACCGCCGGCGCGGCACGCGCGTGCAGAGTGTGGACCACACGCGCGGGTTTATTTGAGCGTCACGACCACGATCGACTTGGCGGGCAGCGACACTCGAAGCGTGCCGGCGGCGAGAGTGGCGTCGCGGAAGGGGGACGGGGCGATGGAAGTGGGCGAGGCGAAGGTGTTGTGGGCGGCGGTCGTGGCGCCGGTGAGGATGCGGGCGGTGAACTTGGTCGCCGAAACGCCAGGCAGGCGGAGGGTGACGGTGGTCGCGGCGGTCGGATCGAGATTCACCAGTGCGACATGGACGGCGCCGTCAGTGCCGCGAGCCGCGGAGAGGCTGACCGACGGTACGGTGTCCTTGCCGAGTGTGTAGCGCGGAGCATCGATGGTGACCGGGAGCGCGGTGGCACCCTGAAAGACGGTGTACATGTCGAAGACGTGATACGTCGGCGTCAGCACCATCTTGTCACGTTCGGTGAGGATCATCGCCTGCAATACGTTCACCATCTGCGCGATGGCGGCCAGCCGCACACGATCAGCGTGGGCGTGGAAGATGTTCAGCGTGACCGCAGCCACGACGGCGTCGCGGAGCGTGTTCTGCTGATACAGGAAGCCAGGATTCGTCCCCGGCTCCGCGTCGTGCCAGACTCCCCATTCATCGACGTAGAGCGCGACGCGTTTCTTCGGATCGAACTTGTCCATGATCGCCGAGTGCCGGCTGACGAGATCCTCCATGCGCAGCGCCTGCACCATGGTCGACATCCAGAGCGACTCACCGCCATCGGTCGCGGCGCCCTTCTTGTCCCAGTTCCCTGTCGGCACCGTGTAGTAGTGCATCGACAGTGCATCCATCTGGTCGGCTGCGCGTTGCATCATCACTTCGGTCCAGTGATAGTCACCGCCGTTCGAGCCACTCGCGACTTTCACGATCCGTGGCGTCTGCGGTGACCGCACGAACTCGGCGAAGTTGCGATAGAGATCGGCGTAGTGCTCGACCGTCATGCTGCCACCGCAGCCCCACGTCTCATTGCCGACGCCGAACAGGTTTACGGTGAAGGGTGTCTCGCGCCCATTCGTCCGTCGCTCATTGGCGATTGTGGACCTGGTGGGCGACGTCATGTACTCGACCCACTGCGCCATCTCGGCTGGCGTACCAGTGCCGACGTTGCCGGCGACGTAGGTCTTCGCCCCGATCTGCTCCGCGAGATCGAAGAACTCGTGCGTCCCCACCGCATTCGACTCCTCCACCCCGCCCCACAACACATTCACCCGCACCGGCCGCGCCGCCCTCGGCCCGATGCCATCGCGCCAGTGATAGTCGTCGGCAAAACACCCGCCGGGCCACCGCACGACAGGCACCTTGATCGCCTTCAGCGCCGCGACAACGTCATTCCGAAAGCCGCGCGTATTCGGGATCGGCGAGTCGGGCCCGACCCACACACCGTCGTAGATCCCGCGTCCCAGATGTTCGGCGAACTGCCCATACACCTCCGGCGCAATCACCGCCCCAGGCGCATCCCCCCGCACCACCCCCGCCCCCGTCCGCGCCACCTGCGCGACGCCTTCGCTGCCGACCATGCAGCTGGCGACGGTCATCAATACGATGCGGCTCACGAGGCGCGGAAGCTGCTTTGTCATCGACGATTCTCCGGTCATTGCGGGGCACGGCGACTGCTACTGCGAATCGCGGAGGCGCAGAGACGCAGAGAACTGCAACCGCACGATCAACTGCAACTGCAAACGGCCTTAACGCAGAACAGATAAACGGCGATACTGCAACAGCCGCGGAACAGAACGGCCGCAGAACTACGTGAGCGGATTCGGTCGGTCGATGCGCTTGCGGGGCCGACATTGGGGGTGAACAGCTCGCCCACCGGGCTTCCGCGTCCGAGGCCCACCCACCTCACCTCGCGACAAGAGCAAAACAGGACGCGGCGCACCGAAGAGGATCGATGCGCCGCGCCAGGTACCACGAACTACTAGAAGCGAACGTTCAGGCGAGCGTAGGCGAAGCGACCGTTGATGCCGAAGGGCGCACCGGCCGGCACCGGGAAGATGCCGTTGTTGCTGTTGACGGCGATCGTCTTGTCCGGATAGACATCGAACAGGTTGTCGGCGCCGAACGTAAACCGCACGTTCTCGCGCAGTGCCAGGCCGAGCGATGCGTCGGTGATCCACTTCGCGCTGAATGTCTGGTCATTGGCGGCCGTCGTGCCGTACGTCGTCACTTCGCCAAAACGCTGCGTGCGGGCGCTGAGCGTGAACTTGCTCACCTCATGCGTAGCGCTGAAGACGAAGTTGTTGCGCGGCTGGCCCTTCTCGATGCGGCCGCGTTCCACACGTGAGAACAGTGCGTCGTTCAAGGCTGCCAGCGCCGGTGGTGTCACCTGCTTCTGGGCCGTGATCTTGTTGTTGTTCGTGCTCGCGCCGGCCGTCAGGCGAAGGATGCCGTTCTTGCCGAAGTTGAGGCCGTAGTTCGCCACCACATCCACGCCCGTCGTGCGGGTGTCGATGGCGTTGGTGAAGAAGCGACCACCACCGATCCCCGGTTGCCCATTGGCCGCGAGGAAGTCGCGCACTGCCGTCTGCGTCAGGTTCTCGGAGAGCACCACACGATCGGCAATGTCGATCTTGTAGTAGTCGGCCGTGATGCTGAGCGCCGGAATCGGCTGCATCGTGACACCGGCACTGAGGTTCTTGCTCTTCTCAGGCGTGAGCGGCTTGGCGCCGAGCAACTGCGCCGGCCGGCTCGAGACCGGGAAGGTGCGGATCTCGAAGGGAACGCCGTTGATGAAGTTCGTGCTCGTGGCCGTGAACCAGCTCTGCTGCAGCGACGGTGCACGGAAGCCCGTGCTGTACCCGCCGCGCACCGCGAACTGCTGGATCGGCGCGAAGCGAGCCGTCACCTTCCCCGTCGTCTGGCTGCCGAAGTCGGTGTAGTTCTCGTACCGCACCGCACCGCCGACCAGCAGCATCTTCGTCAGGTCCGACTCCACGTCGGCGTAGAGCGATGTGTTGCTGCGCGACTCGTTCGTTTCATCCGTCGGCCGGAAGCCCGGGAAGACCTGCGAACCCGCGGCCGCGACACGCGACGTCGGATTGCCGTTCGCATCCAGCACCGGCACCTTGCCGTCCTGCCACGAACCCGGCTCACCCTGCGTGATCTGGAACTGATCCTTCCGCCATTCCGCACCGGCCGCGAGGCGCACTGGCACCACTCCGGCCTTCACTTCGCGGAACAGGTCGAGGTTCGACGTCGCCTGGCTGAAGATCAGCGTGCCGGCATCATAGGCCGTCTTGCTGGCGTTGCCGAACGAGGCGTTGTTGGTGTTGCTGATGAAGAAGTTATGCGAGTTGCGACCGACGGTCTGGCTCAGGTCCCACTTCCAGCCCATCGCATTGCCCTTCACGCCAACCGCGCCCGATCCGTCCCAGAGCGTGCTGTTGATCAGCGGCAGGAATCCGTTCGGATACAGGGATCGGATGGTGCGATCATCATTCGGCCGGCGCCAGAAGCCAGGTGCGGTCGCCTTGCGACGGCTGGTGCCACCGAAGGCGTAGAAGTCCACGCCCTTGCCCAGCGTCGTGCCGGCCGACAGCATGCCCACGAGGTCACTGGTCTGCGCGTCGCCGTAGGTGTTGTTGAACCGATTGATCGTCGCCTCGCGTGCATCACCGGCGAAGTACTGCGTGCGCGGATCAGCTGCGGAGCGATCCGTCTTCTGCCGATCACGGAACTCGAAGCCGGTGTGGAAGTAGCTGCCACTGCCGTTGGCGACACCGGTGTTGGCGCTCCCCTGCCACACGCGTCCATCACCCAGCGCCGTCACGCCCGACTGCAAGTTCATCTCGCTCGGCGCATTCGACTTGAGCACGATGTTGATCACACCGGCGATGGCGTCAGAACCGTACTGCGCGGCCGCTCCGTCACGAAGGATTTCGATGTGGTCGATCATGCTGGCCGGAATCGCATTCAGGTCGACCGCCGACTGACCGCGGCCGACGTTGCCATTCACGTTCACCAGCGCGGCCGTGTGACGGCGCTTGCCGTTGAGCAGCACCAGCACCTGGTCAGCTCCCAGGCCGCGCAGCGTCGCGGGACGCACGGCATCGGTCCCATCGGAAATGGCGCTGCGGGGGAAGTTCACGCTCGGCGCGAGTGCCTGGATCATCTGCGCGGTCTCGGTGCGACCGGTCGCCTTCAG
Source organism: uncultured Gemmatimonadaceae bacterium (assembly GCA_963740355.1). GTDB lineage: Bacteria > Gemmatimonadota > Gemmatimonadetes > Gemmatimonadales > Gemmatimonadaceae > JACMLX01. The sequence goes on along the minus strand of CAVUDW010000002.1, from coordinate 1,996,315 downwards.
ATCGACGGCACTGAACACATCCACCGGCACCGGCGACTTGGTCACCGTGCGCTCCTCGGCGCGGGTACCGATCACGGCCACCGCTTCGAGGTTGGTGGCACTGCGCTCGAGCCGCACGTCACGGGTGAGGGTCTGGCCGGCGACGATCGTGATCGCCTGTGTGTTGCTGGCGAAGCCGATCTGGCGCACCCGCATTGAATAGGCGCCGGGCCGCAGTGCGATGGCGAAGGTGCCGTCTGACTTGGTGATGGTTCCGAACGGCGTGCCGACCAGCTGCACCGTGGCGCCGAGAATCGGGGCGCCGCCATCGGAACTGGTCACCTTGCCGACGACTCGACCGGTGGCCTGCGCGAGGAGCAAGGATGCGGCGGAAGCGGACAGGGCGAGCGACGCAGTCACGACGAAGATGACACGTCGCCACATCGAACGAGACAGAGACATAGGGCACTCCGGAAGGAGAGACCGGGAAGCCTGCGGAGCATCTGCGCTCGGCAGCTCCGGTGAGGGCGACCGACACGGCGTCGTGTCAGCGAGGCGCGCCTCAGGGGGTCTATTTCCAATGTATCACGCCGAGTCGACACCGTTACCGGCTCCTGCGCGTGCTCAGGCATCCGACTGCCGAGCTCTGCTTTAGCAGCCCTACTCTGCGCTCGCGCAGCCGCTAGTTCCGTGCTGCTGACGCGCCGCACCCGTCGCCTGACGGTCCACACAAACTCACGCGGAGCCGCGGGGGACGCGGAGCCGCGGGGAACAGCTCGCCCATCGCTCTTCCGCTCACGAGGTCCACCCCCAACGTTTTCTGGCTCGATGGTGCCGTTGCTGCTTTGCGGCTTTGCGGCTTTGCAGTTCTGCGGCTGTGCAGTTCCGCGGCCGTTGCAGTATCGCTGCTTTCTTTTCTGCGTTAATGCCGTTCGCAGTTGCCTTTCGCAGTTGCCATTAGCCGTTGCTGTTCTCTGCGCCCCTGCGCCTCCGCGATTTGCAGTTTCAGTCGTCCCCGCCAGAACGGAGCCGAACGATCATGCCCGCTTCTCCTGAAGAACAAACCGCAAAGATGGTGCAGTCGCTCAAGGCGACGACCGGCAAATCCATCGACGAGTGGCTCAGGCTCACGAAGAAGAGCAGCAAGGCGAAACACGGCGAGTTGGTGAGCTGGCTCAAGGCCGAACACGGCATCACGCACGGCTACGCCAACCTCATCGCGCACCAGACGCTGAAAAGCGATGCGACGTCGATGCGCGCGGAAGGGAGTGACCTCGTCAGCGAGATGTTCGCCGGCGACAAGGCCGAGCTGCGGCCAGTCTTCGATGCACTGATGAAGGCGATCCGCGGGTTCGGGTCGGACATCGAGGAATCGCCGAAGAAGGGCTACCTCAGCCTGCGCCGCACCACCCAATTCGCGACACTGCATCCATCGACCAAAACGCGCTTCGACGTCGGCATCAAGCTCAAAGGCGTCGCACCGGTCGATCGCCTCGAAGCCGCCGGTTCCTGGAACGCCATGGTCACCCACCGCGTCCGCCTCGCCACTGCCAAGGACGTCGACAAGGAGCTCATCGGCTGGCTGCGTCAGGCATACGACATGGCGTGACTTCATCTGCGGCAACATCAACAACAGCAGCAACAACAACAGCAAAGGCAACAGCCTTAACGCAGAACCGCGAAACAGCGATACTGCAACAGCCGCAGAACTGAACAGCCGCAGAACTGCGTCCGCGAGGTGAAGGTTTCCGGAGGACGATAATTAGAGTCAGTTTGTTAACAACTCGCCCACCGTCCTCCCGATTCCAAGGCCCTCTACCAAAGCTGTTGCCGTTGCTGTTGCCGTTCCGCGGCTGTTCAGTTCTGCGGCTGTCGCAGTATCGCAGTTCATCCGTTCTGCGTTAAAGGCAGTTGCCCGTGCAGTTGCCGTTGCAGTTCTCTGCGCCCCTGCACCTCTGCGATGAGCAGTTGCTGTTTTGCCGCGGTCCAGTGCTGCGGCTGTTGCCCCATCGCAGTCTTCTGTTTTGCGTCAAGGCAGTTGCACTGGCGGAGCATCGACGAACTGCGGAGCGTCAGGACGCAGTCAGGATCGCGAATTCGTCCGTGCCGCCAGCCGAGGACACGACGCGGTTGCGGCCCGTGGACTTGGCGCTCAACAGGCGCGAGTCGGCGCGGTAGACCAGCGCTTCGACCGTATCGGCGCGGTCCTCGGGCCAGGACGCGACGCCGATGCTGGCCGTGAGCACGTTGCGTGCGAATTCCGTCGTCTCTTCGGCGAACAGTTCCGGCTGTGCCGGATCTGGGGACTTCGTCGAGGTGTCCAGCTCGACCCGCACCTGGCTGATCGCGCGGCGGATGCGCTCCATGCGCTCGGTCGCCTTGGCCCGATCGAGACCGGGCAGCATCACGATCAACTCCTCGCCCCCATACCGCCCCACCACATCCTCGGCCCGCACCAGCTTCTTGATCGCGCGCGAAACCGAGGCCAGCACCAGGTCGCCAACCGCGTGCCCGAAGCGGTCGTTGAAGGACTTGAAATAATCGAGGTCGATCATCGCCACGGCCAGCGAATCACCGGAGCGTTGCGCCCGATCGTAGGCCTCGCTCAGGCGCTCGTCGAAGTAGCCGCGAATCATCAGGCCCGTGAGGCGATCGCGCACCGACAGCACACGCAACTGCTGCACGCGCAGCACGATCGTCAGGCTGACCACCGTCGCGACGGCCAGCAGGATGATGCGACCCCACTGATCCTGGATGTCGAACTTGCCGTAGGCACTGTCGGCCCACGCCGGGCTGAACTCCACCGTCTTGCTCGCCCACCAGACGATCAGCGCGTACTGGATGATGATGGTGAGCCCTGTCACGAGACAGATGCGCCGATCGTAGCGCAGGCAGGTGACGGCGAGGCAGAGGAAATACACCTCGAAGATCACATGCGAATTGACGGCGATCTGCGGCACTCCCAGCGCGACGAAGGCGGCCAGGCCGGTACTGACGAAGGTCGCGTCGAGCATCGAGGCCACGAAGCCGATCCACGGGCGCACGACATCGCGATGCGTCAGCCAGAGGAAGAACACTCCCGCGCAGACACCGGCCGTCGAGATGCAGAGGCCGACCCAGTTCTGCGGCCATTCCGGGTGCACCATCACGGCGCGCACCGGCAGCCCGAAGAGCAACAGGCAGGCGATCAGCCGGAACTTCGCAATGGTCCGCTCGCCCTTGATCCCCGCGTCGCGGAGCGCCGGGTCGGTGACCCGCCAGAACCGCGACCAGGCTGAAATTCTCCGCTCCCCCGGGTCCAGCGGCATCTCCGACCCTTGAGCGTCGATGGCGGCGATACCGCGCAAGGGCGTCAGTCGTTCGGAGACCCGGACCGTTGTGGAGGGGGTACTACTTGCCATGCGTCAGCTGGTTGAAGCGTCGGGAACAGCAGCCAGATCGGGTAGGGCCCGCGTCCGCACCTCATCGAGGATGCGCGCGAGGAAATCGTCAACCGACAACACCTCCTGCTTCTTGCCGTCCGCGCCCCGTGCCCGGACCGCCAGCGTCCCATTCTCCGCTTCCCGCTTCCCGACCACGCAGGTGTACGGAACCTTCATGAGCTCGCTTTCGCGAATCCGGTAATTGAGCGTTTCGTTCCGGTCGTCGCAGGTCGCCCGGATCCCCGCATCCCTCAGACGAGCCACCGCCGCCCGCGCTTCACTCGCATAGTCGTCCACGATCGGCACCACCCGGACCTGCTCCGGCGCCAGCCAGACCGGGAAGGCGCCGGCGAAGTGTTCGATCAGGATCCCCATGAACCGCTCGAACGACCCGCTGATCGCCCGGTGGATCACCACCGGCCGGTGGGCGGTGTTGTCCTCGCCGGTGTAGGTGAGGTCGAACCGCTCCGGTGCGGCGTAGTCGAGCTGGATGGTGCCCAGCTGCCACGCCCGCCCGATCGAGTCCATCACGTCGAAGTCGATCTTCGGCCCGTAGAACGCACCGTCGCCGACCTTCAGTTCATACGGGAGCCCGGTGCTCTCGAGAGCACCGCGCAACGCCGATTCTGCATTGTCCCACATCTCGTCGGTGCCGATCCGCTGCTCCGGGCGCGTCGCGAACTTCAGTCGCGCCGTGAGCCCGAACGTGCGGTAATAGCCAAGGATCATCTCCACCAGGCGATGCACCTCGTCGACGATCTGCGATTCCATCAGGTAGATGTGACAATCGTCCTGCTGGAACTGCCGCACACGCGTCAGACCTGACAACGCCCCGGACAACTCGTTGCGATGCAACACATCATACGTGTTGAAACGCAGCGGGAGGTCGCGGTACGAATGCTTCTTCGAACCGAAGAAGATGTGGTGCGACGGGCAGTTCATTGGCTTCAACGACAGATCATGCTCACCTGTCTCATTGTCGAGCACGAGGAACATGTTCTCGCGGTACTTGCCCCAGTGCCCGGAGATCTCCCACAGCCCCTTGTTGAAGAGGAGCGGCGTCTTGATCTCCTGGTACCCGTCGCGCTGCATCTCGCGCAGGTAGGCGTGTAACGAGTTGATCATGGATGTGCCACGTTCGGTCCAGAACGCAGCGCCTGGCGAGAAGGGATGGAACATGAACAGATCCAGCTCCTTACCGAGACGGCGGTGATCGCGCTTTTTCGCCTCCTCGATCCGGTGCAGGTGCTGCTCGAGCTCATCCTTCTTCCAGAAGGCCGTGCCATAGATGCGCTGCAGCGTCTGGCGATTGGAGTCACCACGCCAGTACGCGGCCGCCACACTCTGCAGCTTGAAGTGCTTCAACCAGCCGGTGTGCGGCACGTGCGGACCGCGACAGAGATCGGTGAACGGCCCATCGGTGTAGGTCGAGATGATCTCGTCCGGTCCAAGGTCGTCGATGCGCTCCAGCTTCAGCGGATCATCGGCGAAAATCACCTTCGCTTCGTCACGACCGACCTCCGCCCGCACGAACGGCAGCTTCTCCGCCATCACCTTCCGCATCTCGGCTTCGAACGCGGCGAGATCATCGGGGGTAAATGGTGTCGCGACCTCGAAGTCGTAGTAGAAACCGTCGTCGATGGCGGGCCCGAAGCCGATGTGGGCGTCGGGCCGCAGTCGCCGCACGGCGGTGGCCAGGATGTGGGCGGCCGAGTGTCGGAGAACTGGCAGCGACTCCGCATCCTTGTCGGTGTAGACGCGGAAGGCACCGCTGGCGCGGAGGGGAGTGCGCAGGTCCTGCACCGCCCCGTCCACGCTCACGGCGACGGCGGCGTTCAACAGGCGCTCGCCGATGCTGGCGACGACCTCGCTCGCGAGCGTGCCGGCCGGCACCTCGCGAACGGCGCCATCAGGAAGGGTCAGGCGGAGCGGAGCGGACGCGTTCTCAGGCATGTCATCGGGGGCGCGGCGAAGCGCACGCAGCCGCAGGATCCGGCCGACCAGTGCTGCGCTTCACGGTCACGAAGCCGGCGGCGCACATCGTGCACGTCGCTCGGAAGTATCAGGTCACGTATATTAACTCATCGCCAACTTTCTTCGAAACAGCACAATGCGAGTGATGCGCCGTCGGAACCGATCGGAATCAGGCACCGGGAACAAGATGGGTGCCGTGTTGTTCGGCGCGCTCGCCGGCGTGGCCGTAGGCGTCCTGCTGGCTGATCGCGGTATGCTGGCCGGCTTGCGCCGCCGCGTGTCGAGCGGAGAGACGCCCGAACCTGCGCCGCGTCGCACCCGACCCGACGCCACGCTGCGCCCGCTCAAGACGGAACGTGCACCGCGTCGTCCGATCGATGACGAAGCGGAGCTGGAGGCGCGTGTGCTCGAGACCTTCCGCAACGACCCGATTCTGGTCGATCGTCCCATCGACATCGGCGCCATCGGCACCGGCATCATCGAGCTCACCGGCTGGGTCGACGCCCCGGAAGAAGTCCGCCACGCGACGACCCTGACCCGCGGCACGATCGGTGTCCACACCGTCGTCAACCGCCTCCTCGTCAAGGGCGCGGCCTGATTTCGCCACGACGGAGCTGACTGAGGGCGCCTTTAGCGAGCGGTCGCTTTTCGCGGGCCTTCCTGAACTGCAATGGAGGGGAGGCCACGGAGCTCACGGAGTGCTCCAATGGCAACCGGCGGTGTTTCGCTTCCTTCTTCAACTGCAATTGGGGGGGAGGCCACGGAGCTCACGGAGTGCTCCATTTGCAACCCTCGGCGCTTCGCGAACGAATGGTGATTTGGGTTCAGCAGTTCTCAAGCAATGCGATGGTGGCGTAGCACCTCAGGTGGCCCTCGAAGCACTCCGTGAGCTCCGTGGCCTCCCCCCCATTTGCTGTTTACTAGGGTGGCGGATCACGATCGGTGGCCCTCGACGCACTCCGTGAGCTCCGTGGCCTCCCCCTCATTTGCTTTTTACTAGGGTGGCGGATCACGATCGGTGGCCCTCGACGCACTCCGTGAGCTCCGTGGCCTCCCCCTCATTGCGGTTAGCGATGCTGAACTGCCACCGACCGCTGATTCTGGGCTCGAATCGGTGCCATCGGCCCGGCCAGACCGCTCCGATGTCGTTACGTTTTGGATTCCCATGACCATGACCGACGGACTGCCAATGAGCCCCGCGCCGAGCCCGGCGCCGGATGAACTGCCGACCACATACCGCGCCGCGGATGTCGAGTCGGCGCTGTATGCGCGCTGGCAGGCGGCCGGGACGGATGTGGCGAGTGCGGCCCGGGTGAACCGGACCGGGGGCGATCGACAGCCGTACACGATCGTGATGCCGCCGCCGAACGTGACCGCGATCCTGCACGTGGGCCATGGGCTGAACAACACGGTGCAGGATGTCCTGATCCGCTGGCGCCGCATGGCAGGCGACGAGGCGCTCTGGGTGCCGGGTACCGACCACGCGGGCATCGCGACCCAGAATGTGGTCGAGAAGCAGCTGGCCGCCGAAGGCACGTCTCGTGGTGAACTGGGCCGCGAGGCCTTCGTGGCCCGCACCGCGGAGTTCGTGGAGAAGACCGGCGGCCAGATCCTGCAGCAGCTGAAGTCGATCGGTGCCAGCGCCGACTGGTCACGCACGGCCTACACCCTCACGCCCCAGCTGTCGGAAGCGGTGACGGAAGCGTTCGTGCGCCTGTTCGAGGATGGCCTGGTCTATCGCGGTCACCGCGTGATTCACTGGTGCCCGCGCTGCATGACGTCGCTCTCCGACGAAGAGGCGGAGTTCAACGACACGCAGGGCGCCATGTACCACATCCGCTACCGCCTCGCCGACGATCCGTCACAGAGCATCGTGGTGGCGACGACGCGTCCGGAAACGCTGCTTGGCGATGTGGCAGTGGCCGTCAATCCGACCGACGAGCGCTACACCGCACTGCTCGGCAAGGAACTGGTGCTGCCGATCAACGGCGTGCGCATTCCCGTGATCGCTGATGACTACACCGATGCCGCCTTCGGCACCGGTGCGGTGAAGATCACGCCTGCCCACGACCCGAACGACTTCGAAGTGGGCATGCGACATGGCCTGGCACAGCCAGTGATCATGGACGCCGAAGCCCGGTTGAATGGCATCGGCGATTCGGTGGATCGTGTGCCGCCCGAATTGCGTGGCGTCGATCGCTTCGAGGCCCGCGAGCGCATCGTGAACATGCTGCGCGATACCGGCGCGCTGGTGAAGGTGGAGCCGCATCAACATTCGGTGCGTCACTGCTATCGCTGCGACACGGTGGTGGAGCCGCGCCTCAGTGATCAGTGGTTCGTGAAGATGGCGCCGCTGGCCAAGCCGGCCCTCGAAGCCGTGCGCACCGGTCGCATTCGCATCATGCCGGAACGATGGGAAGCGGTCTACATCAACTGGCTGGAAGGGATTCGCGATTGGAACATCTCACGCCAGTTGTGGTGGGGCCATCGGGTGCCGGTGTACTACTGCGACAGCTGCGGCACCGCGCCGAAGGCATCGCGTACACCGATCACGACCTGCAGTGAATGCTCTGCCCCGCTCCGCCAGGACGAAGATGTGCTCGACACATGGTTCTCGAGCTGGCTCTGGCCGATCTCGACACTCGGCTGGCCGAACACGAAGTCTGAAGACCTGAAGGCGTTCTACCCTGGCGATGTGCTGGTGACGGCCCCGGAGATCCTGTTCTTCTGGGTGTCACGCATGATCATGTCGGGCTTCTACTTCATGGGCGATGCGCCGTATCACACCGTGTACCTGCACGGCACGGTGCGCGACATGCAGCATCGCAAGATGTCGAAGTCGCTGGGCAATGGCATCGATCCGATGGACGTGGTGCAGCTCTACGGTGCCGATTCGTTGCGCTGGACGATGATCGCTGGCATGGGCCTTGGCGTGGATGTGTTGCTCGATCCGACGGACCTCGAAAAGAGCTTCGCCCCGGGCCGCAACTTCCTCACCAAGCTCTGGAACATCGGTCGCTTCCTGCTGACCAAGGTGGGCACGGAGCCGGTGCAGCCGTTGTCGGTTATCGATCCCGAAGCACTGACGATTGCGGACCGCTGGATCCTCGATCGACTGGATGTGGCGATCGAGGAATCGAACGCCGCACTCGGCCCGGTGCGCCCTGGCGCCAGCGGACATTGGACCGAAGCTGAGCGCACTGCGGGGATGCGTCTGGATGCCTATTCCGACACCGCGCGTCGCTTCGTGTGGAACGAGCTGGCCGACTGGTATCTCGAAACGGTGAAGCCGCGCCTCGCGGCCGGTGGTGACGATGCCGAAGTGGCGCGTGCGGTCCTGGTGCACACCTTCGACAATGCGTTGCGCCTGCTGCAGCCGATCATTCCGTTCATCAGCGAAACGTTGTGGGCGAAGTTGCCGGCGTTGAGTGATGCATCGGCGCGTGGTACGGATTTCCTCACCACCTCGAGCTGGCCGAAGGTGCGATCGACGCCATTGAATGGTGGCGAGGCATTCGAGCTGGTGCGCAACTCGGTGGTGGCGATCCGTCAGATCCGCAACGAATACAAGGTGAAGCCCGGCCAGATGGTGGAAGCCACGCTGGTGCCGTCAACCGCCGATGCGACCAGCGCCGCAACACTGGCGACGACCATCGGTGCGCTGACGCGTACCACCGTGCAGGTCGCGCCGGCCCACAGTGACGCCGCGAAGGCAGCGCACGCGAATTCCGCGCAGATGGTGTTGACCGGTGGCTCGGAAGTGATCATCGCGCTCTCGCAGCTGATGGGCACCGAGTCAGCGGAAGACACGGCCAAGGAGTGTGCTCGCCTCAAGGCTGAACTCGAGCAGACCCAGAAGATCCTTGCCGGCGTGCAGTCGAAGCTGGGCAACGAGTCGTTCACCTCGCGCGCCAAGCCGGAAGTGGTGGAAGGGGCGCGAGCGCAGGAACGTGACCTCTCGCAGAAGGTTGACGCGCTGACACGGAAGGTCGAGGCACTGTGCGGCACGCGCTGACCATCACGGCGGTGATTGCCCTCGCGGCGGCCTGTGCCTCGCCGGGGATGCCGCCGGGTGGACCGACGGTTTCGGCGTTCCCGCGTGTGATCGTGACGCTGCCCGACAGCAACGCCGTCAACGTGCGCCCGAACAAGGTGTTGGTGCGCTACGACGATGTGATCGCCGAGCAGGCGAACGGCGGCGACCTGTCGAAGAGTGTGCTCATCTCGCCATGGGACGGTGAGCCACGGGTGGAGTGGCGTCGCACCGGCATGACGATCCGTCCGCACGGCCTCTGGCGCACGAACACCGCCTACACGATCACGATCTTGCCTGGCATCGGCGACCTCAAGAGCCGTCCGATTCCGACCGGGTACGTGCTGCGCTTCAGCACCGGGCCGACGATTCCGAATACGGCCATTCGCGGTGTCGCCTTCGATTGGGTGGGCGGTCGCGCGTTGCCGAAGGCGACGATTCAAGCGATCGATGCGAAAGACTCGACGCTCTTCTTCATCACGGTCGCCGACTCGACTGGCCGGTATGAATTGACCACCGTGCCGCCGGGTGAATACCTGGTGCGCGCAATCGACGAGAAATCGGCCAACCGCATCCTCGAGCCACGTGAGCCCTGGGACACGGTTCGTGTCACACTCACCGACTCGGCGCGCGCCGATCTCTACATGTATGTGCACGATACGCTACCGCCGAGGATCAGCGAGATCCGGTTGAGCGACAGTGTGACCATCGCGATCGTGATGGACAAGCCGCTCAAGCCTGGCGTTGCGATCCCGGCGACGGTAGCACGTGTCGTCACCACCGACTCGACTGTGCTGAATGTGGTGAGCGTCTTGACCGCACTCGAAGAGCAGGCGGAGCGTGCGAAGGCTGACAGCATCGCACGATCGAAGGACACTACCGCACGTGCCGTGGAGCCTGCGGGTCCCCCGCGTCGCACCATCGACCCGACCCGTCGTCGCGACACCGTGCCCACGCTGCCGCCGCCAGAGATGAAGCGCGCCAAGCCGACCACCGAGCTGGCGATCAAGATGGCTGCGCCGGTGAAGCCGGGTGCGACCTATCGTGTCACGCTCACCGGCCTGCGCAACCTGCTCAACATCGAAGGCACGACGACTCGCCTCTTGATCGTGCCGAAGCCGACGCCGATCGACAGCACCAAGGCGCCCGGGCCACCTGGCGCGCGCAATCCGCGCGACTCGACCGTGCGCCCAATTCCACCGAAGGTCCCGTGACTTCTCGCGCAGCGGTCTTCCTCGATCGTGATGGCACGATCATCCAGGATGTGAACTATCTCGCCCATCCCGACCAGCTGAAGCTGATTGCGGGCGCGACCGAAGCGCTGGCGCGCCTGTCGGCAGCGGGACTGCCACTGATCGTGATCACGAACCAGTCGGGTATCGGTCGCGGATATTTCGATGAAGCGCAGTACGCGGTGATCAAGGCGCGACTGGATGAGATGCTTGCTGCGGAAGGGATCACGCTGCTGGCCAGCTATCACTGCCCCGACGCGCCGGACGTGCCGGAGGCGATGTCGTGCCGCAAGCCAGGCGACAAGATGCACCTGCGCGCCGCAGCGGAGCACGACATCGACCTGAAGAAGTCGTTCTTCATCGGCGACAAGTGGCGCGACGTGGCACCGGCGGTGACCCACAACGCGATGGGCATCCTGGTGCCGAACCCCGACACGTCGTTCAGCGACCTGTCGAAAGCCAAGGACGACGCGGTGGTTGCGACGACGTTGGGTGCGGCGGTGGATCGTGTGTTGCGCATGCTCGCGCAGCGCCCCTAACCGTTCGCCACGATGCCCACGCAACCCCGCACCCGCATCGCAGCCTTCGTCTCGGGTGGTGGGTCGAACTTCGTCGCCGTACACGACTTCCAGGCCACCCGCGGTGAGGCCGCCGCCGGACAGGTGGTGCTGGTGGTCTCGAACAAGCCAGCCTGCGCGGCGCTGACCCGCGCATCCGAGCGTGGCATTCCGTCAGTCGTGCTCGATCAACCGAAAGACGGTGACGCGCTGCTGGCGTTGCTCACGGAGCACAAGATCGAAGTGCTGGTGCTGGCCGGCTACCTAGCGCTGGTGCCGTCGCAGGTCACGCGCGCCTATCGCGGCAAGATCGTGAACGTGCACCCTTCCCTGCTGCCTGCCTTCGGCGGCCCCGGCATGTACGGCAAGCGCGTCCACGCCGCCGTCCTCGCCGCCGGTGCCCGCATCAGCGGCGCGACGGTGCATTTCGTCGACGAGGTCTACGACCGCGGCGCCATCATCGCGCAGTGGCCGGTGCCGGTGTTCGAGGAAGACTCGCCTGAGGATCTCGCGTCGCGTGTGCTTCGGGTCGAGCACGCGCTGCTGCCGCGTGTCGTCGAGTTGTTGTGCGGCGAATCGCTGGCGCTGGATGATGACGGCACGGTGCACGGTGCGTTTCTGACTGGGGCGCAGGCGGATGTCTTTTCGTTGATGACCGGGTCGTCGTTGGCGGCGGATCTCGATCATGCTTTGTCGAGTTGAGCGAGCTTTCCCTTTTTGCGGGCTCTGCTTAACTGCAAACGGGGGGGAGGCCACGGAGCTCACGGAGTGCTCCAGTGGCAACCTTCGGTGCTTCGCGAACGATTGGTAATTTTTGGAACTGCAGTTCTCAAGAAGTTTCGATGGTGGCGCAGCACCGCTGGTGGCTCTCGACGCACTCCGTGAGCTCCGTGGCCTCCCCCCCATTGCAGTTGCGATGCTGAACAAACACGGAACGCTCGCTAGTGACGCAGTCGATCTCGATGTGCTGTAGAACTCTCGTTGAACTCTTACTGAACTGACCGATATGCCGCGCGCATTGCTGAGCGTTTCTGACAAGGCTGGACTGGTGGACTTTGCGCGCGAGCTGATCGCGCGGCATTGGGAGTTGATCTCGACCGGCGGCACCGCGAAGGCGCTGCGGGATGCGGGGTTGGCGGTGAAGGACATCAGCGAGGTGACGGGCTTCCCGGAGATGCTCGACGGGCGCGTGAAGACGCTGCACCCGGTCGTGCATGGCGGGTTGCTGTATCGTCGCGACCTGCCGGAGCATGTGGCCGCGGTCGAGGCGCATAACATCAAGGCGATCGACCTCGTCGTGGTGAACCTCTATCCCTTCCGTCAGACCGCCGCGCGTGCGGGTGTCTTGCCACACGATGTCATCGAACAGATCGATATCGGCGGCCCCTCCATGCTACGCTCGGCTGCGAAGAACTTCAGCGCCGTCACGGTCGTGTGTGATCCCGCCGACTACCCGCGAGTGATCGCCGAGCTGGATTCGAAGGACGAGGAAGGTGGCGCTGATCCTTCGTCGCGACCTGGCCGCGAAGGTCTTTGCGCACACCGCTGCCTACGACAGTGCCATCGCCGGCTGGTTGCAGCATCAGGTCGCGCCGGATGATCCGTTCCCGGCCACGCTGCCGCTGGCGTTCGAGATGGCGCAGGGGCTGCGCTACGGCGAGAACCCGCAGCAGCGCGCGGCCTTCTACGTGGAACGCGCCGGGGCCGGTCTCGCATCGCTGAAGCAGCTCGGCGGCAAGGAGTTGAGCTTCAACAACCTGCTCGACGTCGACGGCGCGCTGATGGCCATCGAGCCGTTCGCGAAGCAGGTCGCCTGCGCCATCATCAAGCACACCACACCCTGCGGCCTGGCCATCGGCGCCACGCCGCTCGAGGCCTACCAGAAGGCGCTCGCCTGCGACCCGACGTCGGCGTTCGGCGGTGTGGTCGCGTTCAGCGTGCCGATCGATGATGCGACGGCGGAAGCGATGTCGACGCTCTTCCTCGAGTGCATCGTCGCTCCCGGTATCTCCGACAGCGCGGCCGATCTGCTGGGCAAGAAGAAGAACCTGCGGGTCCTGATCGGGACCCTGCCCGCAGCCGATGCCGGCGGCATGGACATCAAGCGTGTCCGCGGCGGTGTGTTGCTGCAGGACCGGATGCAGGTGCCGACGGGCGACATCCCCTGGAAGGTCGTGACCAAGCGCGCCCCGACGGAGGCCGAGCTGGTCGATCTGGCGTTCGCGTGGCGCGCGTCGGCTGCGGTGAAGTCGAACGCCATCGTCCTCACCCGCAACGGCGCCACCATCGGCATCGGCGCCGGCCAGATGAGTCGGGTCGACGCCAGCTACCTCGCCGGGCACAAGGCGAAGCAGGCCGGCCACGACACCACCGGCTCCGCCCTCGCCTCCGACGCCTTCTTCCCCTTCCGCGACGGCGTCGACCACGCGGCAACCGCCGGGGTGACCGCGATTGTCCAACCCGGCGGGTCGGTGCGGGATGCCGAGGTCATCGCGGCGGCGGACGAGCACGGGATTGCGATGGTGTTCACTTCGGCGCGGCTCTTTCGGCACTAAGTCGTTGCAGTTCAACTGCTTAACGCAGAGACTCAGAGGCGCAGAGGGACGCAGAGGAACTGCTTTTTGGAGGGGTTCGATCGCGATATCGGCGTCGTTTCGCCCGGCGTGGGATGGCAGTTCCCAAGGCGATGGCATGCGATCAGAGAGTCAGTTCGCCATGCGGTAGTGCCCTCTGCGTCTCTGCGTCTCTGCGTCTCTGCGTTTTGCTGTCAAACGAACCCAAGCTGAGGCACTAGCCCCAGTGAGGGGGGTAAGGCGATTTTCTAGGGTTCTGATTCGTACCACCGTCCTCTTCCAGCAGCTGATGGCCTCCTCTGCAGCTCCGATTCCGGCCGCACGGTCAACCACGACCGGCGCGCAGTCCGTGATCCATACCGACCTCGACTACAGGCCATCGTATCTGGCGGCCGGCATCGCCACGTTGGCGGTGTTCGTGTTGTACATGATCACGCTGGCGCCGTCGACGGCCATGTGGGACGCGAGCGAGTACATCGCGGCCGCCTACGTGCTTGGCCTGCCGCATCCGCCCGGCAACCCGTTCTTCATCCTGATCGGCAACGTGTTCGCACACCTGCCCATCCCCGGGATGTCGGTGGCGGTGAAGCTGAACATGCTGGCCGCCCTGTCGAGCGCCGTCGCCGCCGGATCGTGGTTCCTGATCACCGAGCGCGTGCTCGTGAGCTGGCTGCCGCAGCGCTGGATGCGCATCCTCGGTGCGAGTGTCGCGACGTTGATCGGTGCGACCGCGTTCACGGTGTGGAACCAGAGCGTGGTGAACGAGAAGGTGTACACCGTGTCGCTGGCCATCTTCGCGATCGTCGCCTGGCTGACCGTGACCTGGTGCGACGAACCCGAAGGACGACGTGGCGACCGACTGCTGATCCTGATCGCCTTCCTGCTCGGCCTTGGTTACGCGAACCACCCGGCCGGCATGTTGCCTGGGCCGGCGGTCGGTTTGGCGATCCTCTTCCGCGCTCCGAAGACGCTCTTCAAGTGGAAGCTGATTCTGGCCTGCGTCGGTGCCGTGATCCTCGGCATCTCGCCGTTTGCGACGCAGCCCATTCGCGCCGCGCACTTCCCTGCCATCAATGAAGGTGAACCGACTGGCTGCGTGAACGAGATCGCCGTCGGTTGCACCTTCAGCAGCACCACCTGGACCCGCTTCAAGTACAACTTCGATCGCGGTCAGTACGGCAAGCCGGCGCTCACCGAGCGTCAGGCGCCGATCACCGCGCAGGTTGGCATGTGGTGGCTGTACTTCCGCTGGCAGTGGCTGCGCGACGCGCACAACGAGCGCCCCGGCCTGCAGAACGCCCTCGCCGTCGTCTTCCTCGGCCTTGGCCTGATAGGCGGATGGGTACACTACAAACGGGACCAACGAAGTTTCCTCTTCTTCGGTCCGCTGATCGGCACGCTGACGATAGGACTGATCATCTACCTCAACTTCAAATACGGCTATTCGCAGGACCCTGAACTCGGGGACAGCGTCAATCGAGAGGTCAGAGATCGAGACTATTTCTATCTCTGGAGCTTCAGCGCCTGGAGCGTGTGGGCCGGGCTTGGGTTGATCTATCTGTGGGAGACCGTTGCTGGCTTCCTCGGCACGGAGACCATCGAGATCGGCAAGAACCGCTTCTCGTCACCGAACCAGCGCGCCTGGCGCATGAGCGCGCCGGTGCTCGGGTCTGGCGCTGATCCCGATGATCGGCAACTGGACGCAGGCCAGCCGCGCCGGGCAGCGTGACACGACGCGACTTCGCGCACGATTTGCTGAACAGTGTCGAGCCGTACGGCATCCTGATCACGGTCGGCGACAACGACACCTTCCCGCTCTGGTACGCCCAGGAAGTCGAAGGCATCCGCAAGGATGTGCTGATCGCGAACACCAGCTTGATGAACACCGACTGGTACACGCGTCAGATGATCCGTCGTCCGATCTACGACTACGACGCGGCGGCGGGGCCTGCGATCTATCGCAGCGGGACGTGGAAGAAGCCGACGACCAAGCCGTTGAACCTGACGTTGGCGCAGGCGGACAGTGTGCCGCTGTATGTGCAGATCGACAGCGTCGATGGTGTTCACGCAGGGGACCATTCAGGCCGTCATCGATCCGAAGAACCTGAGCCAGGGTGTGCTCGAGCGGGCTGACATCCTGACGTTATACATGATCCGCGATAACTGGGGCGGGCGGCCGATTTACTTCTCGCGTACCTCTGGGAACTACGGCGTCTCGCTTGGGCTCGGCCAGTATCTGATCACGCAGGGGTTGGCGCGGAAGCTGTTGCCGGTGCCGCCTGGGGTGAGTGCGGATACGATCGCGATTCAGGGTGAAGGGTTTGTGGACGTGAATCGTTCGCTGGCTTTGTGGAATACGGTCTTTGTGGGGCAGAAGAGCATTATTTCGCGCGGGGACTGGGTGGATAAGCCTTCGGCCGGTATTCCTGCGCTGTATGTCTCGGCGGGCATCGTGTTGTCGGATGCGCTGCGGGCGACGGGGAAGAATGCGGAGGCGCAGAAAGTGATTACTACTGCGAAGGACATTGCGGCGGCTTCGCGGACGTTGAATTGGTTTGGGGGGGAGGCGGGGATTCTGGGGCAGCCGACGCCGGGGGCGGGGTTGCCTGCTCTTCTGGACACGGGGCCGACGGCGTTGCCTTTGGGGGCGCCGGAGGCGGCTCCTGCACCTGCGGCGAAGCCAGGGACGAAGAAGTAGCAGATCGGACTGAAATATCAGGGAGGCCGCCCGCTGACAGATGGATGTCGGCGGGCGGTTTTTTTCGGGCTCATAGAGGCAACAGTCTTCCCCCACGGAAGGGTGAGTGGCGGCCGGAGAAGCAAGCATACGGCGGGCGAAGTCGCATTCTGCGGTGCGATTGGCTGCTACAGGCTGGGGCTGGCGTAGCAGACAAACGCGACGTAGCATCGGGATATAGACTTCTTCGCGGCCTAATACTCGTTAGCGGGACCACTACGATCATGGCGGCAGCATGCTGAGTACTCGGCTGCAAGTTCGGCTTGCCATAGCAATGTTGTATGTCGCGATGGCCGCTCTTGTCCGCCTTCACTGGCTACGACAGCATTCAATAGCCGTCGACTGGACTGCGACAATCGCCGCGCTCGCGAGTATCGTCCAAATGATCGCCATCTGCATCGGCGGGCTCTGGACATATGTCGTATTTATCCGGCAGCGTGCAGATCAGTTCAGAGCGGACGTTTCACTGGCGGCTCGGGTGGTCGCTAGCGATTCAGACGTTCGCCTGCTTCGCGTCTTGGTTGACGTTAAAAAAATCGGCCAAATTGAGCTGTGTCCACATAGAATAGAGGTAGACATCTCAACGATCAAGAAGTTTGGAGAAAGAATCATCGACGCCACGGCGCAAAGCGTAGAAGAACCTGGCTCAGAAGTATTGCTCACGCGATGGCCGTCGACCAATTCCTGCACGATCGCTCTTAAAAACAAACATCTAATCCTTGAGCCCAACGAGTTGGAGCGCTACTCAGTAGAGTTCTTTCTGCCGCTCGACATTGAGATCATGCAAGTGTCGGCAGGTCTCCACTTACATGAAGATCCGAGCAGCCACTACTGGGACGACTTGATCGTCTGTGATCTGAGCGTCGCGGCAGCCACCGTCGGCGCGCGCCCTCTAACGCCAGTTGCTGCAGACAAAGCGACCGGCGTGTAGTGCAAACTAGTGGGATTGGTGCGGTCGCTTTGCAGCAGAACTTGTCTCGGTAGGCCGACGCGGTCGACTATGCGAAACCCATCTCCCCACACTTTGTGCCGTGCGCTCGCAGGCGTCGCGTGGCTCACTGCGCTCGTGCTCCTCGATGTGCTGTACGAGATTTCTTGGGGCGGCGTGCAGTTCGCCGTCGCTGGCTGGTCGTGCATTGCGCTTCCCCTCGCCGGGATCACGATGTGGTGGTTTGCCAGCAGCGGTGCGCCGCTTCCGCGGCGGACGGTCACGAGATTCGGCATCGGGTGGCTCGTGCTGGTTGGCGGCTTCGTAGGCCTCGAGATTGCCGGGAGGCTCGAGCTTCACCAGATGATCAGGCATGAGACTTTCGATGCAGTCATCGTTGCTTCGCGGCTTCCGTTTGTTGCATTCCCACTCGCACTGACGGCGTGGATGCTGTGGCGACTGGTGAGGTTGAAGCGCCCACCGGATGCTTCCACAGCGGCGTAACGCCGGTTACCGCAGACAATGCGGCCGGCCGTTATTCATCAGGCGAGGCGTAGGGACGCTTGGCAACAGAACCATTTTCTTTGGCAACACCGAAGCACGTGCACCACGTACGTCCGGAGCGTACGAATGTCAGTCCGCAGGCTCGCATCACTCGCGGCCGTAGTGCTCGCGGGGTGTGCCATTCCGCTTCGGAACGGCGACAACGCACCGACTCTCGCGCGGAAGGTGGTCACGCAGAAGCTTCTGCCCGACACCCTGGTCGCGTCAGACGGCACGCGCTGCACGACGACCGCCGGCAAGTTTAGGAAGACGACGCTCCGGTCGGATGCCTGGTGTATTTGGCTTGTTTCAGCGAGGCCAGGCACGTCCGCACCACCGAACCGCTGATTGAGACGGAATCTCGCCGTTCATTTTGCAAGCTCCCGAGTCGGCGGGGCCGAAACGGCGCACCTGCTCCGATCGTCATAACAGTCGAACCCGCACCGCGAATCTCCCACCACGGGCGCCGTCGCCATGCTCATCACCGACATCCCCCATCAGCTCTCGGGACAAGTCAACGATCTGGCGATCGCTCCATTGAAGCAATTCTTCGCCGCCCTGAACGATCAGAACACAACTGTTCTCTACGTTCTCCTCGCGATCGCTGTCACAGTGGGATTTATGCTCGGCCGGCGCCGAGGATCGCACAACAGAAACGGCAGGCCCTTCCGGTCGTGGACCTCACCGCAATTCCAGAATGATGGCGAGTCATTGGTAACGCGTCTTCTGATGACGCACTGCCATCCCCCGCACTACCACCTGCTGAATCACGTCACCCTGCGGATGGACGACGGCACCACACAAGTTGACCACATCCTGGTGTCGCGGTTCGGCGTCTTCGTGATCGAGACGAAAGACTACGGCGGCTGGATCTTCGCAAACGCATCGTCACCGACGTGGACGCATGTATTCTACCAGAAGAAGTACAAGTTCCAGAACCCGCTGCTGCAGAACTACCGTCACGTACGCGCCGTTCAGGACCTTCTCGACTTCCTGCCGCCAGAGGCAGTCAAATCGGTCGTCGTATTCACCGGTGACGGTGAATTCAAGACAGCGATGCCGGATGGAGTCATTCAGGTCGATCAACTTGGCGAGTACCTGCACCACCAGTCGACGGAAGTGATGTCGCTCAGAGAGTTGCAGTTCTGCGTTGGCCGACTCGAGACGGCGCGGCTCGCCATCACCGGTCAGACGGATGTCGAGCACGTGCAAAGCCTCGCCCGGAGGCACGGCACAGCGGAACGGTCGCACCACTAACGCTTTGCTCCTGGCGCAAAGGGTTGCCCGCGTCGTCACGTGGCACCTGGCTCGGCTTGCCAAGCTGCACGCGGGGGCTATTCTTCACTAGACGCGAATAATTGCCACAGGGCGCCCGAGCACTCGGCGCGGCCGCGTTCACGCCCTGCACTTTCCGTCTGTCTGCGATCACCCGCTCTCTGGTGCCGCCATGCCCTGCCGCAGTCGATGCCTGCTCGTCCTACTGGCAATGACCTGTGCGACTCACCTTGCCGCGCAGCGCCTGCAGGACCTGCCCATCGGCAAGCCAATCCGGCTCGAGACATGCACCGGCAAGACACTCACCGGAAAGTTTGGCGGGCTACGCGGCGACAGCGTTGACGTTGCCATAGACAGCGTCGTGACCTCGACCGTCACGTTCCCGCCGGACAGGATCACCATCGCCCGTACGATCGGAACCGACTGCGTTCGGAGCTACTCGGTGTTCGAGCGCTACGCCAGCAGCGCCGGACGCGGTGCTCTCATAGGCGCGGGACTTGGCGCGGTGGTTGTCGGTGTCGCCTGGGCCAGCGACCGCGCCTACGAACGGCAGGGCGGCGCTGCGTCGATCCCGACGACCGCCTTGGCAGTCCCGGTCGCGCTCGTCCTCACCGGCATCGGTGCGTGGATCGGCGCCGTCAGCGGTACCGAACAGTGGAGTACGCCGCAGCGGATCGCGGTCGACTTCCGCCCGATGCCGGGCGGCAATCTGAGCGCACTCTCGGTGCGCTTCTAGCGGAGTTCGGTCACAAGAGCGCTCGATGCCGCCGCTCCGCGCGACGTACTCCGTGAATGATCAACTCGTACTTCCTGACCGGCCTGCGCTGACCGCTCACCGCGCGACGTCGTACATCCCTCGGAGCATCACCCGCGCGTCCTTCCTCGGGTCGACGACTACGCTCCACGGTCCGTCCCTCAGTATCCGCGTCGCCCGATCCGACTCCGTGTACTTCGGCCACTCGCCGTTACCGGCCACCGTGGGATTCCCCTTTGTAGCAAACGCCGTCCACGCTGCCTGAATTCTTCGCGAGAGCGCCGCCGGCGGATTGGCCCCGGTGAACTTCTCTACACTCGGCCCGGTGAGGTGCCCGAACACAAACGGCAACTCGATCGCGTGACTCGCCCCCAGGCCGGGAACACCAGAGTCCCACGCCCACAGATACATGTACGTATCCGCGTACCGTGACGCACCCTCGGCAAACAAGATCGACGGCTGGCGCAGCCAGAACTCACCCGCGAAGTCGATGTAGCGCTTGGGATCCGTGCTGTTCGCGACATAGGAATCCGCGATGTCCTTGACGGTCGCGAAGCTCCGACCCATCGCCGTCGACGATGCGTGATACTCGCGCATCAAGGTCTGCTCGAACTGTGGGTCGTAGAGCCGGAAGTACAGCATCTCGTCTTCGTTGGTGCCGATCAACACCTTGATACCCTTCCCTGCGCCACGACGGATGTCGCCGAACACATCTTCGGGCAACACCACGCCGTCTGCGCGTGCGCCCCAGGTCGAGACTCCGAGCGCGTCACCGCGTGCCTTGGCAACGCGTTCTGCAACGGCGAGCACCGTGTCGGGATCGAGCGCCTGCAGGGCCGCGACATCGCCGGCGTGCGCGGCTTGCATGAACTCACGGGTGAGCGCGAGCCCTGACTCGACGCCCGATTTGGGCGTCGTGCCACGCACGCGGATGTTGGCCGGACCGCCGCTTTCGATGATCGCCTTGTCGAACAGTCCCTTCGCCAGCGGCATCGCCATCAGGCGCATAACTGCGGATCCACCGGCAGACTCGCCAAACACCGTGATGTTGGCCGAGTCACCGCCGAATGCAGCGATGTTGCTGCGAACCCAGCGCAGGGCGGCGAGTTGGTCGAGCAGGCCGAGGTTCCGGCTCCGCGCGAACGTGGTGTCGCCGATCCCCGACAGGTCGAGAAAGCCGAAAGGGCCGAGTCGATAGTTGATCGACACCAGCACCACGTCATTGTCGCGGACGAAGTTGTGCCCGTCGTAGAACGGGTCAGCAGTCCCACCGCTCACGTTAGCACCGCCGTGAATCCAGAGCATCACCGGCGCACGCTTCGCGGACGGGCCGCGGGTCCAGACATTCAGCGACAGACAATCCTCACCCTGCGGAGTCGAGGACGCCGCCTCGTTCTTGTCCATCCGCTGGCGGCAGGTGTGGCCGAAGGTCGTCGCGCTCTGCTCGATGGTCGACGGCTGGAGCGCGACGGCTTCGCGCCAGCGCAAAGGTCCGACAGGCGGCTGCGCGTATGGGATGCCGAGGTAGGCAAGGACGCCCTCCTTCGGCTGATCAGGGCGGAACCGACCCGTCGGAGTGGTCACGATCGTGTTGGCACCCGTCGAGTCGGGGGCGCGCTTGCTGGAGTCGCCCTGGCGGCAGGCGACGAGAGACAAGAGTGCGACACAGCGGATGACGGTGGTGATTCGTCGTGGGCACACGCGAGTGATCGGCATCGGAGGGGTGGATCGAGGTGTCGGCTTGCTTCCCCCGCAATCTGGGCTAGCGCTCACTGTCACCGGAATAGCCAGAATAGCTGGCACCAAAGTGTCCAGTTTCGAGGCCGCGCAACACTTCGGCCCCGCCGTGCGACCAGACCGAACTCACGGAGAAGATGTATCTGGTCGCGAGACCTGCGAGCGTGATCGCGCGGTAGGTAGTTTTGCGTTCGCCACGCCGACTGCATGTCGAGGACTGAAGCATCACTGCCACCCACGCTCCACGGAAGCCATGCCCGCGTCTCGCCTCCTCTCTGCCCTGCTCTTGCTGACCGGATGCGCGACTGCATCGACACAAAAGCCTGACGCCGCCCCACCGTCAGGCTCACCAAGTCAGGCGATCAATCGCGTCCTGACGATGGAAGTGAACGCGACCGACGCCGACCACTTCGCGACTGTCTTCCGCGCGGCGGGCGGCGCCCCATCTGCCGCGCAGCTGCAGGCCGGCTACCTCGACGGCGCAGGGCGCGGAGTCGTCGCGTTCACGCCAGACAGGATTCAGAATGCGACGAATCTTGCCGCTGCGGTGGCGCGGGAACCGGCGCGATACAAGTACGCCATCGAGACCTGCCTGCCTGCGGTCAGCGGCCTGCGCGACGAGATGCGTGCGGTTTACCTGGCCTACGCCGGCATGTTGCCTGGCCGCCGAGTGCCCGAAGTCCACGTCGTCTTCGGCGCCGGCAACTCCGGCGGCATGGCCCTCCCCGACGTGCAGGCACTCGGCCTCGAAGTCATGTGCGGGCCGGGGACGACGGTGGTGCAATTCCGTGAGGCGATGCGACGCATCTTCGCACACGAAACGGTGCACAGCTTCCAGAACCCGTCGCCCTCGTCGGCGACCTACGGCGCGGACCCGATCCTGTTCATGGCGCTGATGGAAGGCACGCCGGAGTATATCTCGATGCTCGCTACCGGCGCCCAGCCCGGTGCGGAGCGCGACGCATGGGCGCGGCCGCGTGAGCGCGAGCTTTGGCGCGAGTTCAATACCGATCGCAAGCGTGCGATCGCCGGTCGAGTCGGCGAGTGGAACCTCGACGCCGACGGCCAGACCGCGATGAAGCGCTGGTTCGGCAACTACCGCTCGGCCCCCACTGGTTGGCCGGATGAGCTGGGGTACTGGGTGGGCATGCAGATCGCGCGCGCGTACGTGAAGCGTGCGCCAGACAAAGTGGCCGCGCTGGAAGAGTTGATCACCATGCGCGATCCGGCTGCGATTCTGGCAGCCAGTGGGTATGGGGCTGGGTGGTAGCGCAGCGCAGTCGCTCCTGAGCGCCTGCGCTTTGGCACCCATTCGTATGTCTGGCGTGGTAGAACGCCCGCGCGCCAAGCGATCGAGAGTGGGGAAAACCGGTGACAGTGCACTCAATTCAAAGAATGAGTGCACTGTCACCGGATTTCCTGTCGGTCTCGGTGCCGGTGACCGTCACGCCGTAGCGACCGTTCTACCTTCCGCGCGAAAATCGGTGACAGTGCACTCAATTCGGGAAATGAGTGCACTGTCACCGATTTTCTACGGTTTCAGCTCCGCCAGCCAACGCTGCGCTGCAGCCACAACCGGATGTCCGTCGCCATAGCCGTACCGAAGAGGCACCAGCGCCTTTGTGCCCAGGTCGCGTGCCCCGCTTGTGTTGCCCTGCGCCTGCATCGCGCGCGCCTCTGCCGCGAGTGCCTCACCCACGAACGCACTGCGTGACACGGCCAGCGTATCGACACTCGCCGCGACCTTCGCGTCGCGCGCGAACACTGCGGCGCGCGCGTTGTCACCCGCTGCCAACGCATACGCGCTGGCGCGAATGAGCATCGGCGTCAGCCCCTCCCCTCGCACGCCAGGCTTGTACCCAGCCGCGCTCAGAAACCGCTGCAATGAGTCGAGCGCCTGCGCGTTCTGCCCCTCGGCGTGCAGCATCGCGGCGCCGAGCAGCGCTGCTCTCGCCCTCGCGCGCGGTGGCGCGGCGGCCATTTGTGATGCGCCTTGCGCTACCAGTGCAGCCTCGCGTCGCGCCGCAGCAAGATTGCCGGTGCGAAGCTCAGCGTCAGCCAGCGCGATACGCGCGTCGAGCAATATCGGCGGCGGCAAACCAAGTGTGGCGTCGCCAAGCAAGGCGCTGGCGAGGGGCTTGACGCTGTCGGCGGCGCCCAGCATGTGATACGTCATGATCAGTCGATACGCGATCATCGGTGGCAGTGGCGCGGTAGAGCCAGGCGTGCGCAGGCGCGCCGCTTCCTTCTCGAGCTGTTCGCGCGCCGTCGCAAATTCGCCGAGCTGCAGCGCGACGCTCGCACGATTGGAGACGATTACGAGGTAGCCGGTGAGGTTTTGCCCTCCCCTACGCGCCAGTATCGTAATCAAGCGACCCAGAACGTCGCTCGCCTCGCGAGGACGACCGGCCTGGTTGAGCGACTGCGCATAGTTGTTGAGCGTCACGTCGTAGTCGCTCGTGAGCGTGTCGCCGATCGACTCGAGTAGTTGCACAGAAGCCCGCGTCCGCGCCGTCGCCGAGTCGAACTGCTGTCGCATCGCGAATTGCGTGGACTGCGCACTATTGCACGCGACCTGGGCCTGCACTCGCTCGTCCTCGCCGGGTGATTTCAGCAGCGCCAGACCGGTAGCGAGTTGCGCGCTTCCAGAATCCGGCTGCTCGAGCCGGAAGTGGATCCAGGCAGCGAGGCAGCGGGTCCGCGCTTCGACCATCGCCTCGCCCGCGTCGTGCGCCCGCGCGGCAGCGAGCTGCGTCAGCGTGACCTGCTTCCCCAACTGGTTCAGTTCACCGTAGCGGTCAGCAAGCGTCAT
This sequence comes from uncultured Gemmatimonadaceae bacterium, assembly GCA_963740355.1. Classification (GTDB taxonomy): domain Bacteria; phylum Gemmatimonadota; class Gemmatimonadetes; order Gemmatimonadales; family Gemmatimonadaceae; genus JACMLX01. The sequence continues at coordinate 1,971,759 of CAVUDW010000002.1, read as the reverse complement.
GAACAGCGACGACTGCACGATCGGATCGCCCGCGAATTGCTTCTCCATCATCCCCTGCACCTTCTCCAGACGCTGGTCGGCGGTCATGCTCCCCGAGTCGGATTCCACCAGCGTGAGCAACGCCTTCTGCATCTCGCCATTCGCGATTGCAATGCGTGCCGCCAACTCGGCGCGATCGCGTTCCACCTTCAGCCGCCGAGCTTGCGCTACTGTCTGACCAGTGAAACCAACGCCGGCCAACAGCACGATTGACGCCAAGGCGACGCCCGTCCGATTGCGTCGCACGAAGCGCCCTGCCCGATACGAAAGACTCGGCGGCCGCGCGCTGACAGGCTCGGCGTGCATATGGCGCATGATGTCCTGCGCGATGGCGTGTGCCGTGTCGTAGCGCCGGCTCCGATCGGGATCCATCGCCTTGAGCGTGATCCAATCGAGGTCACCCCGCAATTCGCGCGACAGGCCGCGAGGATCGGTGCCGTGTGCACGCGCCACCGCATTCGTTTCGTTACCAAGACTCTTGACTCGCGTGCTCGGCGCCGGCGGTGTCATCTCACGCATCAGCTGGGCAACTGCGGCGCCGCCCACCATCAGCAGGCGCGCCGTGTCGTTCGGCACTCGACCGGCAAGCAACTCATAGAGGATCACGCCAAGGCTGTAGACATCGCTGCGCGTGTCGATGTCGAACTGGCCCTGTTCCCACTGCTCCGGACTCATGTACGCCGGCGTGCCAACGGGGTGGCCGATCTCGGTGAAGAAGGTGATGTCGGTCATCCGTCCGCCGACGGCCTTCGCGATGCCGAAGTCGATCACCTTCGGCACCGGGTGATCGTCCACCATCGTCACGAGAATGTTGGACGGCTTGAGGTCGCGATGGATCACGCCCTTCTGGTGCGCGTGCTGCACGGCAAGACAGACGTCGGCGAAGAGTTCGAGGCGCCGTTCGGTGGTGAGGCGATAGGTGTCGCAGAACTCCGTCAGCGGCATGCCGCGGACGATCTCCATCACGTAGTACGGACGGCCGCTCGCAGTTGCGCCGGCGTCGAGCACACGCGCGATACCGGGGTGGTCCATGACAGCCAGCGCCTGTCGCTCGATCTCGAATCGGGCGAGGAACGCCTTGGTGTCGAGCCCGAGCTTGAGAAACTTGACCGCGACGTGCCGGCGGATCGGCTGCCGCTGCTCGGCCTCCCAGACCTCGCCCATGCCGCCCTCACCCAGCGGCTGGAGCAGCGTAAACGCCCCGACCACACTCCCGGCAGCGAAGGAGATACTGTCGGCAGACGGCGGCGGTGATTCGGAGTCCGACATCACGGCATCTCCTGGGCGAGATCGATCTCGACACTATCGTCGCCGGGGTGGCGAAGTGTCAAGAATTCCCGAAGCAAGCCGGGCTGCATGGCGCCCGCAATCCGGTGACAGTGCACTCATTTCCGCCGAATCCGGTGACAGTGCACCTATTCCCGTTCCCGCGCTACCGCCAGTGCGCCTCCGTTAGCTTGCCGCTCGTCGAGTTCGTTGGCAGCGGGATTGAGTGCACTGTCACCGGATTTGGGTCGCGTCTTACGGCCGCGCAGTGCCTTCGCCCACTTACCACGGAGTCCCGCATGCGCGTCACTGCGTTCCACCTGCTGTCACGTCGTCACCTGGCATCGGCGCTACTCTCGCTGGCCTCGTTCGTGCTGCCCCGGACAGCTGTGGCAGCGCGGATCGGGCACGGCCGCGCCGAGCTCAGTCGCACGGTGATCGACTGCGCCGCAGCGATGCAGATCACGCTGCCCGACGCACGCGTCACTGCCGTGCGCGCAGCCTCCCCGAACGACTCGCTGCGTGCACTGGGGCGCAAGCCGTACTGCCGAGTGGAGGCCACCGTCGACGAGGAGACTCACATCGTCGCGATGCTCCCCAACGATTGGAATGGGCGCTTTCTGATGGGTGGCGGCGGCGGATTCGTCGGCGCGGTGGACAACCAATTCTCGTCCACGGTGCACCAAGGCTACGCGACGGTCGGGACGGACGCAGGTCACACGGCCAACAGCCTCAACGCAGGCTGGGCACTGAACAATGAGCGACGTGTGGTGGACTTCGCACATCGTGCTGTGCATCGCACCGCGGAGGTGACGAAGCTGCTGATCAAGGCCTACTACGGTCGCGAGGCGGAGCACTCCTACTTCATCGGCTGCTCGAACGGTGGACGCGAGGCCTTGATGGAGGCCCAGCGGTATCCCGCCGATTTCGACGGCATCGTCGCGCTTGCACCGGCGTACAACTTCCTCCACATCACCACCACCTTCGTTCGCAACCTGCAGGCGCAGTACCCGACCGGCGATATCACGGCACCAGTCGTCACTCCCGCGGTGCTGAAGCTGCTGGCTGCCAAGGTCACCGACGCCTGTGATGCAACCGACGGTGTGCGCGACAGCACCATCGAAAATCCGGAGGCGTGCACGTTCCGACTCGCATCCCTCCCGGCCTGCCCGGCCGACACCGCGGCCGATGGGTGCGTGACGCGTTCGCAGCGCGCGGCCCTGACGACATTCACATCACCGCTTGTCGCTGGGTCGCTTCGGTATCCGGGGCAACCCTTCGGCGACGAGGATTTCGACGATAGTTGGGGTGCATGGCTGACTGGTCCGTTGCAGGACATCGCAGCGGTGACAGGTCAGACCGCTGCCACGGTGCAGGGCGCCTTCGGCACCGAGTTCTTCAAGTATTTCATCTACGGCGATTCCGCCTGGCGCTACGTCGGCTACGACCTCTCGCGCGCCGCACGTGACGGCGCCAAGGTCAACGCCCTCGTCTCTGCCACCAACCCCGACCTGTCGGCATTCCGTGCACGTGGTGGCAAGCTGCTGCTGGCGCATGGCTGGTCGGACCCGGCCCTCAACGCCCGATCGACGATCCAGTACTTCAAGGCCGTCCAGGCGCGCACGCCGCAGGCCGCATCGTTCACGCGCCTCTTCATGATGCCCGGCGTGCTGCACTGCGCCGGCGGTAGCGGCTGCGATGAAGTGGATTGGGCAACGACGATCAGCCGCTGGGTCGAGCAGGGCGAGGCGCCGTCCCGGATCGTCGCCCGCAAGGAGAGCGGCGGCAAGGTCCTGCGCACCCATCCTCTGTGCGCGTACCCGAGGCTCGCGCGGTACGACGGCACGGGGAAGCCGGAGGATGCAGCGTCGTACGCCTGCCGGTAGTCCGGCCGAGAGAATCCGGTGACGGGAAATCCGCTGCACACGAAATCCGGTGACAGGGAAATCCGGTGACAGTGCACTCATTCAGGGAATGAGTGCACTGTCACCGGATTCTCCAATGAGCGCACTGTCACCGGATTTCGGATCGCCACGCGTGACAGGTGCTACCGAAGCCACAACCCGATCACCGCACAGTATCTCGGGTTCGCATACTCGGCGGGCATGCGAGATCGGCCCACGTAGACCTCCATGCCAACGACGGCAGAATTGACATAACGCATCAGAACATCGACGGCCTTGTCGCTGTTCATGCCGGCCATCTTCGCACGCATCTCGGGGTCCGCAGACACCAGTTCGATGCCGCCAGTCTGCTCGACACCGTCAACGTACACACCAACGGTTTGATCAAACGCGAGGCAACTTGGCACCTCGAGTTTGCGCAACCGGTTGCCGTACATAAAGATCGCGCGAATGCCATGACCACGATTGAGCAGGTCACCCAGTGAGATCGCCGACCAGATGTCCTCCGGCGTGTAATACTGGCCAAGGCCCTTCACGCGCCTTTCGTTGAAATCGTTATAACGCCACGAGCGAAGCGCTTCGTGTACGGCAGTCGCGCGAACGAGTTCCGTTGCAAGGACGGTGGTGGACTTGAGCTGTGGATTCCATTCAATGGTACTGCCATCCGCGTCAGTCACCTTTCGGAACACTGGAGACCAACCGAGACGTCGAGTCGTGATCAGTGCACCACCAGGGGGCATCGGCACTGTGAATCGGTACTCACCCCTGTCATTGGTCAACGTCGAAACCGATCCATCGGCGCTGTACACTTCAATCCCTGCAAGCGGCAGACCCTTTTCACTCCGCACGACACCATGAACGGCGAGAGTGGCGCCGCGAGCGCGTCCCACGGCCTCGACTGCGGCGACGCCTGATGGCAGATCGCTCAAACCAGGATCCAACGCCACCCGCGTCACCTCCCCCAACGCATCCTTCCGCGCCAGCACATCCATCGCCCACCCCGCACCTTCCCGCGGAGCCCACGACACCGCGACATCACACTCGCGACTGCACGCCTCGCCGCACCGCGTCGTCGTCACACCAAGCACGATCGACTGACGCGCGTTGAATCGCATGCGGACCTCGCCGGTGCGTGACCCATCCGGCGTGAGATCGACATACCCGAACACCAGCACTCCTATCGAGTCACGTGTCACCGTGACCTGAAGTGGAACGGAATCGGCGCGATGCAACACCGCGCCGAGGACCGCCGTCGCCGCGGAGTCGCGCGCGATCTCGGGACGACGCAGCGCCTGAGCCAACGCGGTGACGACCTGCGCACCACCCCACTCGGCGTCCATCATGCCTTCAGGAAGCGGCTGAATTCTCACCTGCGGCGCCGCCACGGTACCGAGTACGAGATTCACGGGAACGAATCCCACCGCATCCACCCGCAACTCAGCGCTGTCCCGTCCGGCAAGGCAGCCACGGCCGGACGAATCGGTGATCGCCACGGCGCCCGAACTGACTCTCGGGTCGGCGAGGGAAAGGCGAGCCCCGGCGATCGCATAACGCCCGCTGGCGTCAACCACGGTCAGGCAGGAGGTGTTTCTCACCGGCCGCTGCGCACCGACGGCAGTCCCCAAGAGCTCGGTCAGAAGCACGACCCCGATCCCGAACAGCCCCACTCCGCGGTACGCCATCTGTGCCCCCGTTGCCGCCGCCAGTCTCGCCCGTCGGGAATAGACGTCTCGTTGAACCTATATTCGCGGCGCAGGGGTGGCAAATGGCGCGAAACCACGGCTGGCGGACGGAGTGGCGCCAATATTCAACCGACGTCCCAGGCTCCACCGCACCGTGGTGAATGCCGCCGAGTCCAAAGGAAATCCGGTGACAGTGCATTGAATCCCTTATTGAGTGCACTGTCACCGGATTGCCGGCGCACATGTGGCGCCGGCTCAGCGCGACCCGATTGCTGGCCGAGCCGCAACGAGGTCCGTGGGAGTCAGCGCCGCCCCATACTTCAACCGACGCCCCAGACTCCGCCGCAGCGCAGTGAATGCCGCAGAATCCAGCGGCACGGCGAGGCGGAGCAGTTCGTCGCGTTCGATGCTGCACCCGGCGTCGATTTCTGTCGGGACCCGTCGCACGGCAGGTGTCGGCCGCGATCCAGATCGCACGACTTCATACACAGCGGTCAGATCAGGCGCGCGCGTCGGCTTCGGCGGGTCAGGCTTCCGCACCTTCACCTGCGTGACGAACAGGACCATCCCCCCACTGCGACGCCAGAGCGTCGTCGACGAGATCGCGATCGCGTACCCCATCTCCGTGACCACAGAGTCACGCGCGCAGGCGTCGGGAGCGCCAAGACTCTCACGCACCAATCGCAGCTTCGCCTCATGCCCGAGATGCTCCTCGAGGTTCGTGGAGGTATGCTCGACGCGGATCAGGTTCGGTACATCCGTGTCGCGAATCCGCACTGGTGCCGGACCGGAGTCGAAGATGCCGTACCGGATGTTGAACTCGAGATGATCCGCGCGACGCGAGGCATCCTTGCCCCACAGCTCGACACCGTTCGCCGACATGAGCGGATAGATGTACGGCTCGAAATGCGACATCCCGCCTTGCTGCAGGTCCAGCGACAACTCGCCGAGCTTGAGACGATAGGCAGCGTTCAGCGCCGTGAGGCCGAACGGATCGGCGGATGGCTTCTGCGCCCGCAGCGGAAGCACGGTGACCGCCCCTGCGAGACAGACCGCGACGACCCGGGAAACGACAGTTCGGAGTTCACGCACAACGAGGCTCGGCGAAGTGGGGGATGAGCGGCGCGACATACAGCACTCGCACCATACGACGAACCCCCTGCTGCGCCAGGGTTGTCCGTGCGCATCGCTGGGCGCGCATCAGTCTGGTCGGAGTGTAGCCTCACACTGACGCTCCCGCGTCACCCGAATGGGTGAGCAGTCACGCGCGTCCATGATGCTGCTGACGCAGCGGTGCCCTCCCGCCATGGAATCCCGACGTGCGACGGATCATTCTGCCCGCCTGGAACGTTCGCTTCCGAATGCGTGACATCCATCTCGTCTGGTTCAAGCGCGACCTCCGAATCCGCGACCATGCTGCACTGACGGCGGCGGCCGCGCGCGGGCCCGTGCTGTGCCTCTACATCCACGAGCCGTCGCTGATGGAGGCCCCAGACCACGATCCGAGGCATCTGGGTCTGGTGCTCGAATGCCTCGACGACCTAACCGAGTCGCTCGCCGAGCGTGGTGTCGTGTTGCACCGGCGAACAGGCGAGGTGACGTCGGTGTTGGCAGCGATCCAGGGCGAGCTCGCGCAGTCTGCAGAGCCGTCGCGCATCACCTCGATCTGGGCGCACGAGGAGACGACGGGATGGCTCGCCTACCAGCGTGACCGCACCGTCCGCCAATGGTGCCGCGCACATGGCCACGAGTTGCTCGAATTGCCGCAGACCGGTGTGGTGAGGCGCCTCCCGTCGCGTGACGGATGGGCCACCGCCTGGGAAGCCCGCATGGCAGCGGCGCCGCTGCCAGCACCTCGGCGACTCTCGAGCGTTGCGCTGGCCGAACGCGACGACGCGGCATCACTCGCGCTGTCGGCGACGCACCGCCATTCGCGCCCTCGCCTCCAGCACGGTGGTGAACAGGTGGCAAGAGAGACACTACGCAGCTTCCTTCGTGAACGTGGTGTCGATTATCGCCGGGAGATGTCGAGCCCCGTCACAGCGCCCGACGCGTGCAGCCGCCTCAGCGCCTGGCTGAGCACCGGTGCGATCAGCATCCGCACCTGCGAACATGCTTCGCGCGCGAGACTGCAGCAGCTCGCCAATGGTCCTGCCTCGGGTGACGACGTCGATGCGCGATGGCGCGCGAGCATTTCGAGCTTCCGCTCCCGTCTGCGCTGGCATTGCCACTTCATGCAGAAGCTCGAGGATCAGCCCCCGCTCGAGTTCAGGACGATGTGTGATGCGTACGTCGGCCTGCGCGATGAACAGACGGCAGACGCGGAACGACTGTCAGTCTGGTACGAAGGTCATACCGGGTATCCGTTGATCGATGCCTGCATGCGTTCCGTGCGCGCCACGGGATGGCTGCCGTTCCGCATGCGTGCGATGGTGATGTCGTTCGCGAGTTACCACCTGTGGTTGCACTGGCGATTCACCGGTGTGCTGCTGGCGAGAGAGTTCCTCGACTTCGAGCCGGGCATTCACTACAGCCAGTGCCAGATGCAGTCGGGCGTCACCGGCATCAATGCGATCCGCATCTACAATCCGGTGAAGCAGTCACTCGATCACGATCCCGATGGCACGTTCATCCGCGAGTGGGTGCCCGAGTTGGCCGCGGTTCCGCGCGCTGCCCTCGCCGAGCCGCACAGCATGCCGCCGATGCTGCAGCAGATGTATGGCGTGCAGATCGGCGTCACGTATCCACTGCCGATCGTGGACAACGTGCAGGCGATGCGCGCCGCACGGGATCGGATCTGGGCCGTGCGACGTGCACCGGGCACCGTCGCCGCGGCGCGACGTGTGTACGATCGGCTTGGGAGCCGGAAGCAGCCATTCACGGCGCGCGATACACGCTGAGCCACGCGGTGTGGTTCGTCGGTGTTTGACGCACCCCTTGACATCGAATCCTGGCCCGCTTACGATCGCTCTCTCTGGGAGTCGCGTCCCGATGTTCACGAGTTGATCCTTGCCGGTGCCGTCGCATCGCAATGCCAACTCAAACCCAACGGAGTCTTTTCGTTGCGTGAACGTCGGTGGCGCGATTTTGCGTTTCCGCACGCGATTTACCACACCATCGATTCACCGGTTCACAGGAGTTCGCATGACTTCACTCATTGATCGCAATCCGAGGGACCCGCGCGTCGGCAGCTGCCAGCGCGCGCTGGTGCTGGATTCGTGCATGAGCAAGCGCGAATTCCGACCGCAGTTGTACCAGCTAATCGTCTCGGGCGCGAATGCGCTCAACGGTTGGATCCACGCAGGCTTCAGGGACGAGGTGCACACGTCGTAGTGTGCCCTCTGCACTGAAGAAGGAGCGTTCTACGCCCCGCCTGCGCCGAGTGCCAGGTGGGGCGTTTTGTATCTGCGCGAGAGGTCCGCGGATCAGGCCCTTCATGTCTCGGGGATATCCGGTTGGATGAACGCGCTGTCGCGATCCTCGACGGACGCGTACGACATGAAATCCCGCGCAGAGAGACACGCGACTCCCCTGCCGGTGTTTTTCCTCTGTCGTACGTGCTCCGACACGGACTCGACTCGACAACACGTCGCCGCCGCTGTGCATCTGTCACGTCGCTTCACCCTCGGAGCGCCCGCGGTGTCCCTCCACCCCGCTCCGGGGGCGGATTCACCTCATGTTCGATACTCGCCGCTGCCGGCACGTTGCAGGCATTGTCGATCACCACTTTCGGCGCGTATGGGTTTTGGCCGCGCGCCAACGGGATGTGTAGCTCAATGGCAGTCTCAGAGCGCGATATCGCCGCCGGAATTCCCAGTGCCTGCAGAAGGCAGGAGCCGGCGGAGCACGATGCCGAAGATGCGGGTGCAAATCCCGCCAGCCCGTCTTGTTCGTCTTTCCATTTCGCACGTCGCTTGACGTGCGGGCTTGAACATTCACTTCCACAGCCGCTAGCTGCTCGCCACCTCGGCGGCCAGCGCCTGGCTGACACTCCGATCATGAACAGAATTCTGCAGTTGCTGAACGAGCGCGCCGAATTCCCGCCGTACGACGAGTTCTTCGTCGTCTCCGGAGAGTTCGGACGAGTGTTCGTCACCCGCGAGGTCGCTTGTTGCCTCCGGAAGACCTTCAACCGCCTGGTCGAGCCGAAATGGCTCGAGTTCCGGGACTGTACCGGCTCGCTCATCAGGGTGCGAGCCCGATTGGTCAACGTGATCGTGGAGTCGACGGCTGCAACACGCGCTGCCGACCGCGAATTCGCGAAGGCCCGTCGCGACGAAGACAACGCCAATCAGCGCCCCTGGGAGCCTGATTGAGCAATGGTGTCCTGCCGCATTCGGTCCCATACGAATCGGCAGTGGTGCCTTGCACCCGTCGCGCGCGGTTCACGGCGCGCGGCGGGATTCACCATGCAGTTTCATTGCGCATCACGACAACTCGACAGCGCTGCGCACTACCACAGGGATGGCAGGTGTACGATGACGATCTTTGGAAATCATGAGGAGAAGACCCTCATTCAGTTCGAACACATCCGCGCGCAGGCGAAGCACGCTGCCCTGATGGCCGACGGTCACATGGGCTACGTGATGCCGATCGGTGGTGTGGCGGCGTACGACAATCGGATCTCAGTTGTGGGCGTCGGCTTCGACATCGCGTGCGGTAACGCCGCGATCCGCACCAACCTCACGCTGGCCTCATTCGGAAGCGATTCCGAAGCGATCCACTCGGCGCTCACTACATTCGCCGATGAAATCTCTGCCACGGTGAGCTTCGGCATGGGTCGGAAGAATCGTGCGGATGACGCACCAATCGACCACGCGCTGTTCGACGACCCGACCTGGGACGCAGTGCCGGCCGCGCACCGGGCGGCGTTGCGCGACAAGGCGCGGGCGCAACTCGGGACGGTCGGAAGCGGGAACCACTATGTGGACGTGTTCGTGGATGAACGGGGTGCGATCTGGGTTGGCGTGCACTTCGGATCACGCGGGTTCGGCCATACGGTTGCCTCCAACTTCCTCGCGCTCGGCCAGGGCAAGGCATGGGGTGAGCGGGTGCCGGAGACGGAGGTGTTGCTCGACCTCGATGATCCGATCGGTCACGACTACTGGCACCTGATGAACCTTGCGGGCGCCTACGCCTATGCCGGCCGCGAGTGGGTGGCGCGGAAGGTGGTCGCGCTGCTTGGTGGTGATGAGCTGGAACTGGTCCACAACCACCACAACTTCGCCTGGAAGGAAGCGCACTTCGGCGAGGAGGTCGTCGTCATCCGGAAGGGTGCGACACCCGCCTTCCCCGGGCAGAAGGGTTTCGTTGGTGGGTCGATGGGTGACGATGCGGTCATCGTGCAGGGGCTGGCGGCGGATCATGCGTCAGCCGAGTTGGTCACGCTGCAGGAATCGGCGCTCTATTCCACCGTGCATGGCGCCGGTCGTGTGATGTCACGCACGGCGGCGGCAGGAAAGCGTCACTTCCGCTCCGGCCGCCAGTTGAGCCGAGGCGCGGTGTCGCCGAACATGATGCGCGACTGGGTGCGGGAGAAGGGTGTGATCCTTCGCGGTGGCGGTGTGGACGAGAGCCCGCATGTGTACCGTCGCCTGCCCGAGGTCCTGGCCGCGCAGCGGGGGACGGTGGAGGTGTTGCACGTGCTGCGCCCGCTGATCGTCGTGATGGCGGGTGACAACGAGTTCGACCCGTACAAGGATTGACTCGTCGGATGGGCTGGCGCGCGGCTGGGGACCTAGTCTCCGGTCGCGCGCTTGCGACGTAGTTACGAGCGCACGTCTCGAAAGTACTCGATCAGATCCAGCACCAATGCGTCGCGTTCAGGGATGGGCTGCCAGTGCAATCGCTCGGACTCGATGCGTGCTTCCGCGTTGTGTCGCGACCAGACTTCAACCGTGCCGGAATCAACGTCGACGATCCAGTACTCCTCGACCCCTTGTTCGAGGTACAGCTCGCGTTTCCGACCACGATCAACGCGGGCCGTCGATCGAGACAGTACCTCGACGGCCAACAGTAGCCGGTTCATCGTGACCCACCGCGTCGTGGCGTCCACGTCGTCCACGCGCGGATAGACGAAAAGGTCAGGCTCCACCTGAGTGAACTGGGACACGCGGACATCGGTCGGAGCCGCGAACGTCCGCAATCCGAGCGCCTTGGCGTAAGGGCGAATCCTCTCGACCAGTTCGAGTACCGCTGCCTGGTGCCAGAGCCGTGGCGAGGGCGTCACGAAGAGCTCGCCGTCGATGATCTCGTAGCGGTTGCCGTCGTCTGGAAACCCGTCGAGGTCGTCCGTGGTGTACGTCCGCTTTGGCTGCGACATGCCCATAGGATAGGTCCGCGTGGGAGCTGAGGCGAGATCGACATGCGCCCACAGTGCGCACGACCCATCTACGATAGTGAGGCGACTTGCTGCGAGCGTCATCGTTCAAGCGCAATTCGACTGATCAACTCGGCCGCTCCGCTGTCAGACCCGTGCGCGATCGTACGTCTACCGACCAACCGAATCATGCGCCGTGCCACTTCCCCAGGACATCCTCCGCCTCCTCACCGACTTCACCCGCGTCCGCCCAGACGGCGATGAACTCGTGCTTGAAGTCGCCTGCATCTCCTGGCACCTCGGCCCGCACACTCCGAGCAGTCGCTGGCACGAGGTCGAACGACTTCCGAGCGATACGCCGTCAGCGCGGGTCAAGGAGCGCCGTCGTCGACTGCTCTCGCTGCGCCGATTCTTCCGGGTGTGCGATCACTGCGAAGAACGCAACCCGCTCGGCTGGATGTTGGACGCAACCTGTTGTCAGCAGTGCGGTTCGGAACTCTTCGGGGTCGTCTATTGAACGTGCGGGGCCTCCGGCCGAGGACTGGTCGCTGGGCGCCACGCGCGGGCAACGAACTGGACTATCCCTGCGCGCTGCGGCAAACTGCGGGTTCGGTTGCCGGTCGCCCCGCTCCCCCTCCCCGGGCCAGCCTCTTGTTCCCACGCCATGCCGCGCGGAACCTCGCCGCACTATTCGTCCCGTTCGGTGCGTTCGTCGCCGCAATGTCCCTCGCGTTTCCGTTGGCAGCGCAGTCTCGCCTCAGCGTCACCGGACTGCTGACCGAATACCGCGCCAACCCGCTCGGCATGGACGCGCTGGTGCCGCGCCTCAGCTGGCGCATCGAAAGCAGCGCCCGCGGCACGATGCAGTCGGCATATGAAATTCAGGTAGCCGCGACGAGTGAGGCACTCGCTGCCGGACGATCACTGCTCTGGGCATCCGGCAAGGTCGCGACCGACGCATCGCTCTTCCAACCCTACGCCGGACCTGCACTCAAGTCCTCCACTCGGTACTTCTGGCGCGTGCGAGTCTGGGACGCCGCTGGCAACACCTCGGCGTGGAGCACACCGGCGTTCTGGGAGACGGGGCTGCTCGACCGCGGCGACTGGACCGCGAAGTGGATCGGACCACCGGCTGCCGCGCACGACTCGGGTGGGGCACCGTCACCGATGCTCCGCGACACGTTCAGCGTGAAGGGCGTGGTCAAGTCCGCGCGCGTCTACATCACCGCTCGTGGGTTGTACGAATTACACCTGAACGGCCAACGCGTCGGCGACGACTTCTTCACGCCCGGATGGACGGCCTACAACACGCGGCTCCAGTACCAGACCTACGACGTGACGGCGGCGCTCAAGCAAGGCGACAACGCCATCGGCGCTATGCTGGGCGACGGGTGGTATCGCGGCTACCTCGGCTTCAATGGTCGTAATCACGACTACGGGACCAAGGTGGCACTCCTGGCACAGCTCGAGATTCGTTACGCCGACGGGCGAACGCAGCGCGTCAACACCGATGAGAGCTGGAAGATGTCGACGGGCGCCGTGACGTATGCCGACATCTATCGCGGCGAGAACTACGACGCGCGACTCGAGAAAGCGGGCTGGGATCGCGCCGGATACGACGATCGCAACTGGCTCCCCGTCGAGCAGGCCGAGTCGACACCGGCGGCGCTGGTCGCCCCGATGAGTGAGCCGGTGCGACGCACGATGGAGGTGAAACCCATCGCGATCATCAAGTCACCGTCGGGCCAGCTGATCTACGACCTGGGCCAGAACATCACTGGCTGGGTGCGGCTCAAGGTCACCTCGCCCGCCGGCAAGACGATCACCCTGCGACACGCAGAAGTGCTCGATGCCGCCGGCAATCTCTACACCGACAACCTGCGCGACGCGTACCAGACAGATCGCGTCTCCTTCACGGGGAGCGGCGTCGAAACGTGGGAGCCGCACTTCACCTATCACGGATTCCGCTACGTCCAGGTCGATGGACTGACGGAAACGCCAACGCTGGCCAACATCACCGGTATCGTGGTGCGCAGCAACCTCACCGAGACAGGGACATTCGTCACCTCCGACTCGCTGCTGAACAAGCTGCAGCGCAACATCCTCTGGGGGCAGCGCGGCAACTTTCTCGATGTGCCGACCGACTGCCCACAGCGCGACGAACGCCTCGGTTGGACCGGCGACGCTCAGGTGTTTGCACGCACCGCCAGCTTCAACATGAATGTCGGCGGCTTCTTCGCGAAGTGGCTGGCCGACCTTGCAGCCGATCAACATCCCGGTGGCAGCGTGCCGTGGGTGATCCCGAACCCGCTGGGTGGTGACAGCACGCACTTCTCGGCGGCCGCAGGATGGGGCGATGCTGCAACGGTGGTGCCGTGGACGATGTACCAGATGTATGGCGATCGCGGCGTGCTGGAACGCCAGTATGCGAGCATGACGAGCTGGGTCGACTACGTGAAGGGCCGCGCAGGCCCAGCCCTGATTTGGAGCAAGGACGATCATTTCGGCGACTGGCTGGCGTGGCACAGTGATGATGCGGGCTACCCCGGCGCGACCACCGGCAAGGACTTCATTGCGACCGCCTATCTCGCGCACTCGGCAGACATCGTCTCGCGTGCCGCCGCAGTGCTGGGCAAACCGGAGGATGCAGCGCGGTATCACACGCTCTTCACCAAGGTCCGTGAGGCGTTCCGACGCGAATTCGTGTCCGCGAATGGACGGGTGGCAGAGAACACACAAACCGCGTATGCGCTGGCGCTCAACTTCGGCCTGCTCGACGCCAGCGAGATGCCGCGTGCCGTGCAGCGCCTGGTCGACGACATCAATCGGCACGACGGGCACCTCTCCACTGGTTTCCTCGGCACACCGGAACTGACGCACGCGTTGTCGCAGAACGGGCGCACCGACGTGGCGTTCGCGTTGCTGACGCAGAAAACCTATCCCGGGTGGCTCTATCCCATCTCGCGCGGCGCAACCACCATGTGGGAACGCTGGGACGGCATCCGACCTGATGGGTCATTCGAGGAGAAGAGCATGAACTCCTTCAATCACTACGCGTTCGGGGCGATCGGCGACTGGATGTATCGCACGATCGGCGGCATCAACGTCGATGATGCGGCACCGGGATACAAGCACGCGATCATTGCGCCGGTCGAGGGCGCAGGACTGACCAGCGCGAGGACCGAGCTGATGACGTCCTATGGCACGCTGAGCACGGAGTGGCGCACCATCAACGGCCGTCGAGAACTGACCGTGGTGGTGCCGGCGAACACCACTGCCAGTGTGACGCTGCGGAACAGCACGGCGGACACGGCGCGCGAGAGTGGTGCGCTTCTCACCAGGAGCGTCGGTGTGCGCAGCGTCACAGCGCACGGCAGTGATCTCATCGTCGAGATCGGCTCCGGCAGGTACGCCTTCACGTCGGGATCGTAAGGGTTACTCTCAGGCGATATCGCGGTCGGATTATCGGATTGCCGCACGCAAGAAGCTTGAGGCCTCGTTCATCGATTGCGATGGGCGGGGCCTCGTGCGTTCGCGGAGCGGAGCGCGCGTGGGCGGTCGGGCGCGTGTCAGGATTTGCCTGTAGGGATTCTGCTGACGGCGCCACCGCTGTCCCACCAGCAGAGTTGAGTGGACAATCACATCCGCACAGGAGGCTGGCATGCGCACCATTCCCTCCACCATCGCACCCGAGGTGTTCGACGGGTTCACACGCGGTGACAGGGACGCCCTGCGTCAGCTGTTCGAGGAGTACGCTCCGTCGCTCGCTGAGTCTGCTGACAGTGAAGTGCACATCGATGTGGCCGCAGCGCACATCGTCGAGCACCTCTTTGAACGCGCCTGGCAGGAGCGCCGCGACTTCACATCACCCGAGGCGCTGCACGACTGGTTGGTGAGCGAGACGCACGCCCTCTCCGTCCGCGAGCAGGTGCGTCGCGCGAGCCTGCGTCGGTTTGACGCCCGAGAACAAGTACAACACGCATCGACGGCGACACCGCTCGTGAGCTACGATCTGGGCGCCGGCTGGTCACGATTGTTGCATCGGATCGAGCAACTGGACGTCGACCCGACCGAGGCGGCGGCGCAACGATTCGAGGTCACGCGCCACGAGGCGGCTGAACACATCGCACATGTCGGCGAAGGCATTTCGCAAAAGGTGATCGTCGGTGGTGTCGTGCTCCTGCTGGCGGTCGCGTCGATTCTCTACTGGGGCATGGAACGCGCAGGAGCCGGTTTCAAGGTGACGCGCGCCCTTGCCGACAAGGAGGCACACGCCATCACGACTACGGTCGGGGAGCGGGCTCGCGTCAAGCTCGAGGACGGCACACAGGTGACGATGGGTGCGGACGACAGCGTGATCGTTCCGAAGGCGTTCAATCAGGATTTCCGGGCGCTGAAGTTGCTCGGCGCAGCACGCTTCGATGTGGCCAGCAATCCGAAGCTCCCCTTCGAGGTGCGGGCAGGCAAGCTGCAGGTCATAGCCACCGGCACGACCTTCACGATCAGCGCGTATGCGAATGACCCGGTGGTGGTGACAGTACAGGAAGGCTCGGTACAAGTGACGCTCGGGAAGGAGGTACGCGAGGTCACCAAGGGTGCGGGGTTGATGCTGACCGGCGACAGCACGCTCTCGGTGCCGACCGCGGCACAAATGCAGGAATCGTCGGCCTGGGTCGATGGCACGTTCGTGATCGCCGATCGCGAACTGCGGTCCACGCTGCCGATGTTCCGGCGCTGGTACCGGATGGACCTGCGGCCGGAAGTGAAGCTGCTCGACCGGCGGGTATCGATGACCGTCCCGCTCGATTCGACCGACAGTGCGATCAAGGCGCTCGAGCAGGCGGCGCACGTGAAGCAGATCTGGGTGAAGCAGGCGATGGTGCTGGTGGACGCGCCGGAGGCGCCGGCGCCCACGACTCCCACCAAGGCGTCGAAGGCGCGAAGGTAGCCGGGAGCTGAACTGGCCCGGCAGTGTGGCGGGTGTGCGTGCCGGGGGGCTGCGCACACCCGTCACGCAGTGCGTGATATTTGGCGTGGGCGAGGGTTCGCCTTCACAGGATCGCCTCCACAGGCTCACGCCGTCACGCTCTCGCGCACCTGAGTTCACATGCCCGACCAGTCGCCACGCCCCTGGATCCTTGCCGAATTGAACTACGGCAGCGTCAAGCACAGCAACATTCAGGTCGCGGTGCTGCCGCTCGGCGCGACGGAGCCACACAACCTGCACCTGCCATACGCGACCGATGTGTTCGAGGCGACGATCGTCGGCGAACATCTCTGCCAGGCGGCGCATGAGCGAGGAGCGAAGGTCGTGCTGCTGCCGACCATCCCGTTCGGTGTCGAGACCAACATGCGGAAATTCCCGCTGGCGATCAACGTCAACCCTGAGACGCTGAATCATTTCGTGCGCGACGTCGTGATGTCGCTGCGCAACTCAGGCATCGACAAGATCGTACTGCTCAACAGCCATGGTGGCAACGAATTCAAGCCCCTGCTGCGCGAGCTTGCTGGCGAAGGCATCACGGTTTTCCTGATCGACTGGTTCCGCGTGCTGAACGACATCTATTCCACGATCTTCGAACATCGCGAGGATCATGCGGGCGAGATGGAGACGTCCTTCGCACTAGCCTATTTCCCGCACCTGGTGCGCCACGACGCCGACGGCTCACTGGCGGCGGACGACGGCGCAACGCGGCAGACTGAATTCGAGGCCGTGAATCGCGGCTGGGTCTCGATCGCGCGCCCCTGGCACCTGCTCACCACCAACACCGGCTCCGGGTATCCCCACGCCGCCACAGCCGACAAGGGGCGACGCTGCATGGAACTCCTGGTGGAGCGGCTCTCGGGCTTTCTGGTCGAACTCTCGGACAGTCGCGTCGACGCCGATTTCCCCTACGGCACCGGCACCTCGACGCCCTGAGCCGGGCAGCCGGACGCGGGGAGATTCGAGGGCAGGCCGGCGGCTGGACCGGCCGACGCAACCCTTTCGCCACTGCCTCTGTCCGAGGGGCGCAACAGGCTGCTTCGCCCAATCACCATCCACCCGCCCCCCGTGGACGACCAACAGCTGATCGCGCTGGTGCTGGCCGCCGACCCCAAGGCGGAACGGACGTTCTACGACCGGCACGTGGACAAGGTGTATCGCCTGGCCCACCGACTGGCGGGGGACGCGTCGATGGCGGCCGAGTTCACACAGGAAACGTTCGTTCGCGCCTTTGATCGACTGGCGCAGTTTCGCGGCGAGGCGGCGCTGTCGACGTGGATCTGTGCGATCTGCGTGACGGTGTCGATGAACGGGATGCGATCGCGATCCACCCGACAGAAGCGCGAGACAGGCTACGAGGAAGCACTCTCGTTCGCGGTCACGACGCGGGAGTCGGAACCCGACCTGAAGGAGCGCATGCGACTCGCGATCGATGCGCTGGCTGACGGTTACCGGACGGTCTTCCTGATGCACGACCTGGAAGGCTACACACACGAAGAGATCGGCCGGACGCTCGAGATCCAACCCGGCACGAGCAAGGCACGGCTGTTTCACGCGCGGCGGAAGTTGCGCGTCGCGCTGGCTGAATTCGAAGGAGAATGGGCATGACTGACGAGCTGTATCCAGACGAACTGACGCCGGACGAAGAGTCGCCACTGCCGATGGCGCAGGCAGCGGCTGCCGCAGGGTATCACGTGCCGCCGGACATCATCCCGCGCGATGCAATGTGGTCGGCGATCCAGGCACGACGGGGTCGCGACGGCAGCAGTGGCACCGACGCTCCACCTGCTACGATCGCGCCTGTCGCTCCATCGGCAGGAGCGTCGCCGGACAGCGACGTGGTGGTGCTGCACACCAGGCGGAGCGCGCTGTCACGGTATCCGCAGCTGCCACGCTGGATTGCTGCCGCGGCCGCGGCAGCGGTGGTGGTATTCGGGATCAACCTCGCGCGTGGCAACTCGGTGGAATCGAGCGGCACGGTGGCTGTCACGTCAGCTGTCGTGGATTCGGCCGCGACTCCTGCCTCGAATGTGTGGCAGGTGGCCAGCACCGAACACTTCGGCCGCGCTGAGACGATGCTGACGACGCTCGCCGAGTCTCCGGAGACATCTGGCGATCGCGAACTGACGGCCTGGTCACGCGACCTGCTGGAAAGCACACGCCTGTTGATGGACTCACCCGCTGGGCGCGATCCACGGCGACGCGCCCTGCTGCAGGAACTAGAGCTGGTACTGGTGCAGCTGGTCGAGTCAGGCCCTGCCCTTCGCACCGAAGATCGAAGCGTGATGGACGAGCTGCTGACGAAATCATCCCTGCTCCTGACACGCATCCGCACCACCGTCCCCGCCGGCATCCCGGCGTCGCACAACTGAGATCGGTACCGACTCCGGTACCGAGACGACTACGACACTCGAGGAGAGACACGATGAGCTGGATCCTTCCATTGGTCATGGCGACGCAGGTGTTGGTGTCGCAGCCTGTGGTGCCACTGACGCCTGTCGCGCCACTGTCACCGATGACACCGATGACACCGATGACACCGATGACCTCGATGACTTCGATGACATCACTGGCATCGATGACGCCGATGACACCGCTGACACCATTCCCGCCGCTGACACCATTCGCGGCGATGGATGCCGCACTGTTCGACGCGGCCTTCATCGATGTACTGCCGACGCCGAGCTACCTGTTCAATCTGCAGGATGCCGATCCGGCCGACTCGGTCCTGCGGGCGGCCAGCGATCGGATGTCTCGCGGCGACTATCGTGGTGCGGCGGAACTCTATCGCTCGGCGGTGCGTCGCTTCCCGACCTCGATGCGGCTCAGCGAGGCAATGTACTACGAGGCGTTCGCGCTCTATCGTGCGGGTGACTTGTCGAAGGCACGTGGCGCACTGGACACGCTGCGCGAGCGGTATCCGCAGGCCTCCGCCCGCGGCGATGCCAATGCACTGCGCGCTCGCATTTGCGGTGAGTTGGCGCGCCAGGGCGACAGCGAGTGCGCGGAAGAGGTGACGCGCGTTTCAGCCAGCGCCACCGCACGCTCCGGCAGCGGACGCTCGACTGGCCGAGGAAGCAGCAGCGACTGCCCGGATGCCGACGACGAAGACGACACGCGCATCGCCGCACTGAATGCCCTGCTGCAGATGGATTCGGATCGCGCCATGCCGATCCTGACCTCCGTGCTGGCGCGGCGTGACAAGTGTTCGGAACGCCTCCGTCGGAAGGCGGTCTTCCTGGTGGCGCAGAAGCAGTCCACCGAATCGGCCAACATTCTGCTCGCGGCGTCGAAGAATGACCCGGATGCGGAAGTGCGTGAGCAGGCGGTGTTCTGGCTCTCGCAGGTGAAGGACCCGCGTGCCGTCGACATGCTGGTCGACATCGTGAACAGTGATGGCGAAAGTGCACTGCGCGAGAAGGCACTGTTTGCGCTCTCGCAGCACCAGAGCCCTGCCGCGGGTGCTGCCTTGCGCGCCTTCGCCGAGAACGAACGGCAGCCCGCCAGCCTCCGCGAACGCGCCATCTTCGCGCTCGGCCAGCGTCGCGGCAGTGACCAGTCGGAATACTTGCGCAGCCTCTATCGCAAGGTCGGTGATCCGCAGCTGCGCGAGAAGGTTCTCTTCGCACTCACCCAGCGTCGGGGCCAGGGAAACGAGGCCTTCCTGCTCGGCATCATCAACGACTCGAAGGAAAGCCTCGACGTGCGGAAGAAGGCGATCTTCAACGCCAGCCAGATGGGCATCGAGATTTCGCAGCTGGCTTCGCTCTACAGCTCCCTCGACGAGCGCGAACTGCGTGAGCAGGTGATCTTCGCCCTCTCGCAGAAGCGCGATGCGGTGGCACTCGACAAGCTCATGGACATCGCGAAGTCGGATCCAGATCGCGAGTTGCGGAAGAAGGCCATCTTCTGGTTGGGACAGTCACGTGACCCTCGCGTGACGGCGTTCCTGACGGAGTTGATCAACAAGTGAGGACACGCACCATGGGCCTCATCCTCGCCGCGGGTGTGTTGGTTGGCACGCCCCTGCGGGCGCAGGAATCGATCACGCAGGCCGTTCGCCGCGTGGGCACGGGAACGATTCGCATGCAATTCAAGGCGCGGCCGGGCGTGTGTGGCAGCGGCCAGTCGATGAGCTTCAGCTCGAGCGAGCGCTCACGCCACAACGGTGAATGGTCTTCGGAATGTGAGCCAGGGCCGGTACGCGTGGCGATGGACCTCACGGCGGGAACACCGACCGCGATTCGGTTCTACGTCGGTGGCAAGTGGGGGACACCCGGCACGGCGACCGACATCGGCGTGGTCGCGGCCTCCGATGCCGGCGCCTGGTTCATCCGCCAGGCCGAAACGGGCACGGGGCGCGCGGCGAAGGAAGCGATCACGGTGTCGACGCTGGCCGACTCGTCCACCGTCTGGCCGACGCTGCTGCGAATTGCGAAGGACGCCAATCGCGAGCGGGAATTGCGAAAGAGCGCGGTGTTCTGGCTCGGTCAGGCGGCCAGCGACGCGACCGCCGCACTGAATGGGTTGGTCGACGACGAGAGCGGAGACGTCGAGGTGCGGAAGTCGGCGGTGTTCGCCCTCTCGCAACGTCCGAATGGCGAGGGAGTACCGGCGCTGTTGACGATCGCGAAGGGAAAGCTCGATCCGCGTGTCAGGCGCCAGGCGATTTTCTGGCTCGGGCAGAGTGGTGATCCGCGTGCGATCTCGTATTTCGAGGAAGTGCTGGCGAAACCATAGGTGTTGAGGCGGCGGTGTGGCTGGCGGCGCTAGGTGCCCGTGTGCGACTCCGCCTCGCCACCCGCCAGCACCGCCGACGTCAGGTGTGCGGTCACGTTGGCCGTCGTCTTGAAGATGTCGGGAATGACATCCACCGCGATCAGGATCCCAACCGCCTCGGCCGGAATCCCAAGGTTCACGAGTAGCGGCGCGAGGATGAACAGGCTGCCGGATGGGATGCCTGGCACGCTGAAGCTGAGCAGTGTGGACGTCAGGATCACGGTGACGAGTGTCACCGCACTGACTTCCACGCCGTACAACTTTCCGAGGAAGATCACGCCGACGACCCATGCCATCGGCACGTTGACGCGAAAGATCGACACCGCGAGTGGTAGCACGAATCCACTGGCGGCGGCATCGAGCCCGAGTTTCTCGCGCGCGGCACTGATCATCAGCGGTAGCGCGCTGAGCGACGATCGCGACCCCGCGGCCAATGCTTGTGCGGGCGCGGCGCCAGCGAGGAAGCGGCGGAACGGCATGCGGCCGATCAGCACGACGACTGGATACAGCAGTACGGTGAAGAGGATCAACACCACCGACAGCGTGACGATGTAGCGCGCGAGTGCACCGACGCTCGAAAGGCCAAGTCGTGCGCCGAGCGCGAAGGCAAGGGCGAGCACGCCAATCGGCGCGATCGCCACGACCCAGCCGACCACCACCAGCAGTGCGTCCGAGAGGCCGCGACAGAGGCTGATCACGGCATCGCGCCGCTCCGTCGCCACCCGCTTGAGCGCGAATCCGAGCGCCAGCGAGAACACCACCAGCGGCAACAGCGCACCATCGGCGGCCGCCTTGATCGGGTTCACCGGGACGATCTCGATCAGTCGTTGGCCGAGTGACGGCAGTGCGGGTGTGCTGCCGGCAGGCGCGGCGGTCTGTCGGATCCGGGCGGCCACGTCGGCTGGCAATTCGAAGCCGGCGAATGCGAGTTCACCGATGACCAGTGCCAGTGCCCCGCCAGCCAGAAGCAGCAGCACGAACACGATGACGGCGCGTGTCATCGCCCGCCGCAGATCGGCACTCGCTCCCGTCTCCGCCACCGATGCAATCGTCAGCGCCGCCACCAGCGGGATGACGGTCATGCGAATGGCGTTCGTCCACAGTGTCCCGATCACGTCGGCGACCGCGACCAGCTGCGATGATGTCGCACTCCCCGCGGCCAGGCTCATCCCCAGTGCGAGTCCAACGACGAGTGCGACGAGGACGCGCAGCGACTGGCTTCGGAGCATTGAGGTGCGGGGAGGAGGAAGTCCGTAGCGGAGCGAACGCGCGCGCGGATCAAGATCTCTGACCCCTTGATGTCTTTCCAGCGCCGGCGGAGCAATATCGCGCGGGTCAAGATCTCCGGATCAAGATCTCTGACCCCTTGATGTCGTTCCAGCGCCGGCGGAGCAATACCGCGCGGGTCAAGATCTCCGGATCAAGATCTCTGACCCCTTGATGTCGTTCCAGCGCCGGCGGAGCAATTTCGCGCGGATCAAGATCTCTGACCCCTTGATGTCGTTCCAGCGCCGGCGGAGCAATATCGCGCGGGTCAAGATCTCCGGATCAAGATCTCTGACCCCTTGATGTCTTTCCAGCGCCGGCGGAGCAATACCGCGCGGGTCAAGATCTCCGGATCAAGATCTCCGACCCCTTGATGTCTTTCCAGCGCCGACGGAGCAATATCGCGCGGATCAAGATCTCTGACCCCTTGGTGTGGTTTCAGCGCAGGCGGAACAATATCGCGCCGAGCCGGGGAAGAAATACCTCGCGGACCCGGTAAACCCCTTCGGCCGCGGCACTGTCCAACCCTCGGTCGCACGACTTCACACTGCTCCGGAGCTCTGATGTTTCTGCCACGTCAAAACCTTTGCCTGCTCGCGCTCGCTGCGCTGGCCGCCCTCCCGACCGCTGCCCACGCGCAGGACCGACGACGCGATGACCGGCGCGTCGGCACCATGCGCATCAGCTTCGATCGCCGCGAACGCACCCCCGATCGCGAAATCACCATGTCCGTCGGCGCCCTGCGCAGCCAGGACGATGACAAGAGCCTGCCGATGGCAGCGTTGCGCACCGACTGGCGTGTGCGCCGCTGGCTGCGTTCGGAAGTCGGGGTCTCGTACGCCATCGGTTCGATCGACGTCCCTGCGGGCGGCATCACGCCGGCCAGCTCGCGCAGCCTGCAGCTCGGATCGGCCACCATCGGCATCCGCGCCGAACTGCCGTCGAGCGTGATTCGTCCCTACGTCGGTGCCGCAGTCGGGCTGGCGATGCGCGATGAAGAGGATGGCCCGTCCTATGTGCGCACCATGATGGCCTTCCCGGCTGGTGTGCGCTTCATCCTCTCCGATCGTGTCTCGCTGCGCGCCGAAGCCCGCTTCCGCTTCGATCAGCGCCGGGCCGGTGGTGAGGCGGTCGGTATCGAACAGACAGGCGGGTTGAGCGTCGTGTTCTAGGGCCGGATGGCGGGTGGACGCACGATCGCCCCCGCCAATGCACGAACGAGGAAGGCCGCGTCGCAGAAGTGTCTCTGCAACGCGGCCTTCCTCGTCTTCAACCCACGCCTACAGCGCCATCACGGCACGACGGGCGGGCGTGGCTCCAGCTTCGCGGCCCAGAGGCCGGAGTTGAAGTCGGTGAACAACACCCTGCCCTTCCACGGCATCGCGTTCATCACGAACGGTGCGTTGGCCGTCAGTGCCTTCGGATCGTACGGCTTGAACACCGCGATCTCACGATGCTGCTCGGCGAGGTTGCCCAGCAATTCGCCGGAGACGTCCACCACCCGCACACCGCCGTCGTAGTACGCCTGGTACAGCACGTCGTTCTCGACGATGATGTCGTGCGAACCGTAGTCCTCGAGGTGGTACCGACCGACCTTCTTCATGTTCATCGGGTCGGTCGCGTCGACGATGTGGACGTAGCCACCCGACGTCTGTGCCACACCACCTGCCTGGCCAAGCGTCGGGCCGTAGTTCGTGCCCTCCCAGGTGCGGCCGGCGCGGTTCATCTCTTCGTCACCGATGAAGAGATAGGTCTTGCCGGTGCTCGCCTGCACGTACGGATAGATCTCGTGGCCGGAGTTGATCGGGAAGACGCTGATCAGCTTCGGATGTTCGATCGACCCACCGTACTTGCCATTGCCCACGTCCACCAGCACGGTCCCCGCGCCACCCTGCGCCGAATACGCGATACCGTCGCGAACCCAGAGATCGTGGATCCGTGCGCCCGGGTGCTTGTACTCGCTCACGTAGCGCGGCTTGGTGATGTCCTTCACGTCGATGATGACGTACTTCTCGCCGCCGGAAATCGCGAACAGGTAGTCGTTGGTGGCAAACGCATTGTGCACACCACCGGTCAACTGCTCGTTGAACACCGAGGCGATCTTCGGGTGCGCCGGGTTGGCGAGGTCGAGGATCACCACACCGTTGACGCGATTCGATGCTCCTTCACGCGTGATCACACCGTACCGCCCGTCAGGGGAGACGGTCACGTCGTTGATCGTGCGGGCGTCGACCTTGATGCTGTCGGTGCGCACGATGTTGTTCATGTCGGTGATGTCGAACACCAGCGCATACCCATCGCCACCCCACGTGCCGACGAGGCAGTAGTCGCGGCCATCCTTGCCCGTCCACGGCCAGAGATCCGACGTGGCGGTGGTATTCACGATGCCACGGCCCGTGATCGTGATGCGGCGATGCACATCGCGCGGCTTCACATCCAGGACCGTCCGCGACACCGCGGTGCCCGACTGCGCCACCAGCGTGAAGCGACCCGGCGCATTGGCCGCGAACAGCGGCGTGCCGTCCGGTGCCCGATCGATGATGCCAGGGCCACCCGGGGCCGCGATCGAATCATCCGGGGTGTAGATGTAGCTCCACTCGATCTTGGCATCCGGCACCACGTCACCGTTGGCGCGCTTCGCAACCGCCATCAGGTGCACCACGTCGCCGGTGTTGACTGACGTTTCCTTGATCGTGGCTTCGATGCGTGCCACCGGGCTCGCCGCCACGGTATAGCGCACCTGCGACGACACCCCTTCCGACTCGGCCGAGATCGTGACCGGACCGGCCTTCAGCGCCGTCACGTTGCCGAAACGATCGACTGTCGCGACCGTCGCGTCCGAGCTGCGCCAGGTCGCGACCAGTCCCGGGCGCGGGGAGCCATCGGCGTGTGTGCCCTTCACACTGTGCGCGAGCATGGTACCGACGTAGAGCCGGCGCGCCTCAGCCACGACGTCGAGTTTCGTCAACGTCGGCCAGGACACCGTCACCGGAATCTCGAGCGAGACTGCGGCAATGCCACGCCCGCTGAACGAGGTGGCGACGACGTTGAACGAGCCGGCCTTGAGGGCGGTCAGGCGACCATCGGCATACCGCACGGCGCCGACAGGGCCGCCGACACGCATCGGCGCGTCCGCGACCACTTTCCCGGCCGAGTCGTAGGCGGTGAGCTTGAGGGCGACGCTTTCGCCGGCCTTCATGGTGACCCGCGCGGGCTCGGCGGTGAGCCGTACCACGCCAGCGGTGTATTGTGCGTAAAGACTGGACGACACCGCGAGCGTCGCGGTGAGAACTGCGGCGCCGCCTGCGGTGACGCGGCGGATGCAGCGCACTACGTTCATGATGCAAACTCCCGGAACGGGTGGAGCACTGCGGAAATCGCGTGTGCAACAGCAGACCTACAGGGCGCCGGAACCGACGGCGCATCGAGCGATGATCATGGCCCACGTCCATCCTGCCCGCAAGACGAACCGGTCCGGCGTGCAACTTCTACTTGGCGCCGCGCTGCTGGCCGCCTGTGCCAACCCGTCCGGCGCCCAGCGTACCGCGCGCCGCCCAGCGACACCAGCGGCGCCGACCCCAGCGCCATCGACCACTGCTCCTACGGCCACCTACTGGGTCTACGTTGGCGCGGAATCGGCTGATCGTATCCACCGGGTACGGTTCGGGCCCGCTGGTGCGTTGATCGAGAAGACGACGCTGATCGGTGAAATGGCCGCCGAGATGGAGGGGCCACATGGCCTCCAGATCTCGCCCGACGGCAAGTACCTCTTCATGACCACCGGGCACGGCACGCCGGACGGCAAGTTGTGGAAGTACGATCTCGGCCCCGACACGCTCGTCGGCCCTGGTATATCGCTCGGCAAGTTCCCGGCGTCGCTCGATATCACGCCCGACGGTCTCTACACCTTCTCGGCCAACTTCAACCTGCACGGCGAGATGGTGCCGAGCAGCATCAGCGTCGTGTACACGCCGACGATGACCGAGGTGGCGCAGATAACCACCTGCACCATGCCGCATGGCAGCCGCATCGAACCAAGTGGTGCGATGCAATACTCAGGCTGCATGATGGATGATCAGTTGGTCGAGATCGACACCCGCAGCTTCGCGGTCGCCCGGCGCTTCTCGCTGGCGAAAGGCAAGGAAGGGCCGATCAGCACGACGACGGCGATGGCGGGCCACGAAGGCCACAACATGGCTGCGATGGGATCCACGCCTGCACCGGCAGCGGGCGCGCCTGTACAGCAGATGGACATGACGCAGGGCCACGGGATGTCGATGAGTTCGACCTGCTCGCCGACCTGGGCGCAGCCGTCAGCCGACGGCAAGAAGGTGTACGTGGCCTGCAACAAGGCCGATGAAATCCTCGAGGTCGATCGCGACGCATGGAGCATCACGCGTCGATTGAAGACAGGCCGCGGGCCATACAACCTCGCCGTGACGGCCGATGGGCACTATCTGGTCGCGACACTGAAGCAGAGCGCCGGCGTCGAAATCTTCGACCTCTCGACCGGATTGAGCATCGCACAGCTGAAGACGTCGACGACGGTTGCGCATGGTGTCGCGGTCAGCCCCGACTCGCGCTACGCCTTCGTGAGCAGCGAAGGTGTGGGTGCGCAGCCGGGCAAGGTCGACATCTACGACCTGCGCTCGAAGACCCGGGTCGCGACGGTCGATGTCTCGCAGCAGGCCAGTGGTATCACGTTCTGGAAGATGGACGGCAAGTAGGCTCAAGAAATGCGCGCACCGGCTTCAGCGCTGCCGCCGGGATTTCCTCGAATGGAAGGTGTCCGGCGTTTGGCAGGGTCACGAGGCGCACGTTCGGTATGGCCTTCAGGTAATCCTGTGCATTCGCGACCGGGATCATCGCATCCTTCTCGCCCCAGAGCAGCAGCGTCGGGGCAAGGATCCGGCGCAAGACCGGCACAGGATCGGTGAGGACGGTCTGCTCCATGCGCGCAAGCATCGCGGACCGCGCTCCGGGGGCGAGCATCAAGTCGTAGTATCGCGTTGCGAGGCTATCGGTCATCGAGCGCGAATCGGCATATGCAGGTTCGAGGCTGAGCCGCAACAACGACTTGGGAAGCACGAATCGCATCAGCGGCAGCGTGGCCGGGATTTCCGCCGGCTTGCCGTACTCGAATCCCGGGCTCGCAAAGCCGTCGGGAGCCGAAAGCACCAACCGCTCGACACGCTCGGGATGCGCCGCAGCAAAGCGCCATGCGATGCGTCCGCCCATCGAGTTCCCGATCAGCGACGCGCGCGACACATGCAGCGAGTCCATCAACGCCAGCAGGAGCTGCATGCTGCGTGTGTCGGTGTAGTCGTTGGTCGCATCCGGGGCGCTGAGGCCACTACCGGGCAAGTCGAACCGAATGACGCGATACGTGCTGTCGAGGGCGCGTGCCCACGGTTCCCACGTGTGCAGGCTTGCACCGAAGCCGTGCAGGAAGATCAGCGCCGGCGCGTTGCGTGGGCCCGTATCCCGCACGTGCAGGGTGGTACCCGCGATCGACCGAAGGTCTTCGCGATGTGCGAGATATTTCGCCTCGAGCACTTCACGTTCGGCATCAGGCGTCCAGAGCGCGAACGCCGCCGCAACGAGGACCACTGGCACACCGATCAGGATTTTCCGGCGGCGCGACGTCATGTATCGGCGCGTCCCTCGGGGCAGCGCATCACGGCGCCTGCCAGCGCGCCGCGGAGTTCGATGCAGGGTAGTCGCGCACGCGCGCGGTGGTGCAGTGTGGACATCCCAGTAACTTCCTGCCAAAATTTCGCCTCCGCTACTGGCCAATAGCTCACTTAAGCCATTCCTCACACTGCCACCGATGCCGACTGACCCGATGGATTTTGCCGACCGCGTCGGTACCGAGCTCTCAAACCTTCTCGTCACCCGCGCCCGCGAGGAATTGCTGGAGTTGAAGCAGGAGGAACAGTTCAGCGCAGCCCTTGGCGCAAGCCTGCTCTGCCTGGCCGAAGTCCTGCGCAACCTCGTCGAGCGCGGCATCCCAGCGGCGCGGGTGGCATCGATCGCGTCCGGCCAGCTCGAGGCACTCCTGAATCAGGTTCCGCCAAAGCAGCCGTGACAGCATTCCCATTCGCACGGTGAACTGCGAGTCACTGCTGCCGCTGGGTGACCTTTTTCGAGCGCCGTGAGTACTGCATTCGGCAACGCCGACACCCGCCTCAACTTTCGCTGCATGACCCTTACGTTCCGACTCGCCGCAGTGGCTGGCCTTGCACTGAGTGCCGCTGCCCTGGCCGCCTGTTCGTCGCCAACCGGCACTGGCGGCAACATCCCCGTGCCGCCGCCAGGTTTTTCGCTCTACGGCAACGTCCGGACATCGACGGGTGGTGCAGTCACCACCGCCACATTCTCGGCCACCGGCACCATTGGACGCTGTGGCACGAACCGCGGACCTGCTGCCATCGCCGCCCGCTCCGGAACGGTCGATACCAACGGCTTCTACCGCCTCAGCGTCGATGCCACGGTGATCGACACTGTCTGCCTGCGCCTGGTGGCGCGAAAGTCCGCGTCGTCGAACGCCGACAGCATCGTGGCGCCATCCACGACGGTCGCCATCAAGCCGAACGAACTGCGCGACAGCGTTCGCGTCGACTTCGTCTTCCCGTAGCGCGACCAACCTTGCGGTCGCGCTCCGGCGCACCTGAGCCGTCGCTCTTGGCGGTTGTGTGCGCTCGCGTCTAGCGCAACTGCCCCCAAGTGTAGTGAACGACTGATCCGCACGCGATCATCGTCCCCGACTTCTCCTGCTGCGTGGTAACGATGTCGCGCTCACCCACGCGACTGATCGCTTCGCCTCGCAGGTTCGCGCGCGCCAGAAGCGCGAGAGCGGTCTTCTCCGGCATGTCGGTGATCGTCGGCACCCTGCACTGCCGCGCCGGTGTGTCGCGCGCGGCCTCTTTCTCGAGCACCAGATTCACGTAGGTACCAGGCTTCGTCTTCTGCCCTGCGCCAGGCGTGGTCTCGATGACACGACCGGGGGCGTACCGTCCCGTGGATCGATGCGTGACGAAGAGCACGCGCAGCCCAACCCGATCGAGCGCGCTGCGCGCGTCACGTTCGGTCATCGAATCCAGCTGCGGGACCACGATATTCGAGATCTGGTCGATCCGGCGGACCCAGCGGAGTTCCTGCTCCATCTGATCGGCAGAAATCCGGGTCGTCCGCGTCGGTCGTTGTCCAATGGTGATCTGGCCACCTTCCAGCGCACCATACCTGGTCCACTGACTCGAATCGCCGCGCATTCGCGCCGCCACGACACCCGTCTCGACGCGTACGGTCGTCACCTCCGGGGTCACCGAGACGACGTACGATGTGCCGACATCGTGCAGCGTCGCGTGCCGCGTATGGGTGTCGAGGGTATCCGGCGTACCTGTGAGTCGGCGGATGAAGGCCCTGCCCCACTTGAGGAAGATCGAGGGATTCTCGATGTAGATGGCAGTGCCGGTATCGAGCGTGACCTCGTAGCCGGCGGCGAAGGTCATCACGATCTGCGCCGACGATGAGGTACTGATCGAATCACCCTTCTTCAGCGCCATCGCCACAGTCGGCGACAACACCACATCGTCGCGCACCACGCGCACATCCGACTTCGACGGGTTGTTGGTGAACTTGTCCCGAGTCACGGCGCTGTCGAGCCGCGCGAACGCCGACGGCACCGGTGTACAACCGGCCACCACCGCGCCGACGAACAGCACCAGCAGCACCAGCCGCCGACCGAGAGCCGTCGTACCTTCGCGACCATTCATGGGAACCATGTCCTGCGGGTGTACCGCACCGCGATGAAGGAGATGATCAAAGCCGAGAGATCGAAAACGGTGTTCAACAACCAGTGGCTCCGAGCGTAGAGCACCGCGCCAGCCACGAAGTACAGCACCACACTGCCCACCACCGCCGCAGCCGAGACGCGCTCACCCGCAGGGACCACCAGCCATGCCGAAAATGCGCCCAGCGCGGCCATCAACAGGATCACGATCAGCTGAAACCGCTTTCGCAGCGGTGCGATCCGCACTTCACGCAGTACGGTGTTCATCGCATCGACCTCGACCTGCACACCGAAGCGCTGCTCGCGCGACCATCCGCGCAAGACATGGAAGGTGCGCTCCGGATTCTCGTAGCCGATCAGGACCAGTGCATGGCTAAGGTCAGGGAGTGCAGAGTCGCGCAGCACGCGGAGGTACGACAGCCGATGGAGAGAGTCGGCCAGTTCATGTTGCGGGGCATAATCGATCGCCATGCGCCACAGGGTATCGCCCGGGGCAAAACCGCACTCGTCGTCCACGCTGCCAGCATACTGCGTCTCCATCGTTACCGCCGTCAGCAAGCGCTGCAGATCGCCCCCGCCCTTCACGCGTTCCACCGCGCGGAAGACGCTCACGGCTGAGAGTGGCAACGACAGCACGCGGCCGTTCTTTCCACCAGCCGCCAGCGTCATCACCGGCGCCGTTCCCGACGCCAGCGCGACGCAATTCGTGCCGAACTGAGCGACCGGGAGCAGTGCCGGTTCCGCCATCGGCGCGCCATCGCGGAACGATCGCGGGGCCGCCAACACCGCACGCCCCATGGCCTTGGCGCGTGCGAATTGCCTCGCCAACGAATCCGTGACATCGCGCAGCGTGGCCGGTACGCTGTCGAACCCAAGGTTGAATGCGACCACCGGCGCGCCCGCGTCGAGGATCCGCTGCAGCACTCGGGCATGATGTCCGCGCCACGAGGCATCGGGCACGCTGCCAATCGCAGCCACTGTCGCACTGTCGATCGCGACCAGCACGACCCCCGCTTCGGCATCGTGATGATGGAAGAGGTCACTCCATGCGATCACATAGCTCTCCGCCCGCACGTACGGGAATCGCTGTTGAACGCCGGCATACGCGCCCGCGAGGCCGACGACCAGTGCGATGGCCACCGCGATCACGATCGTCCAGTTGCGGAACCGCAGTCGCTGCCGCGCACGCTGCAGCGCGAGAATCTCGAGACGTTCGACCTCCGACCGAGGCCCGCCTCGTCGCGAACGCATCGTGCGAGCGGAACGCGTGGGGCTGTTCGGATCACTCGACAGCTCTGGGCGCGAAGCACCTGCCGGCGCCGGCGTGCCTGCATCCTCATCATCCGGCGCTGCCTTCCGGATCGCGTCGAGGTTCTGTTCGTGCGCGCGGATCACGGCCTTCATGCGATCCGCCGACTGCGCCGACAGGTCGAGCAATGGACTGCCGCTCTCGAGATTGAACAGCACGCCTTCGCGAGCATGCGTGAACAGCACCGGCAATCCAACCGCACGAGTATCGGGAAACTCCTCGGCCAGCGCGTTGCGCGCATTTGAGACCGCGATCTCGATGCGGCCCTTGTCTCGACCAAGGAAGAGATGGCGGAAGAGCGTGCTCGCGAACAGGACTGCTTCGTCATCCGCGATCTCGTACTGCATCGCGATCACCGCTGGGATACCGGCACGAACCAGCGCCGCGGCCATGCCAACGAACGGCTTCGATGCCGACAACTCACCGCCACGGCAGGAGTTGAGGATCACCAGCTTCATCGACGGATGATTTCGGAACAGTCCAGCCACGCGCTCATCGTCGACCTCCGCCTCGCTCCCGTCATCGGCGTACATCAGCAGCACGGCACGATCACTGGCGAAGTCGCCGTGCCCGATGAAGTGCATCACATGGTATTCGGCCATCGCGAGCGTGTCTGCGATCTGCCGCCGTGTCACCTTCCCTTCCAGGAGCGTGACTTGCACCGACTCCTTCAACGGCGCGACGGCAGCGAGGATCGCCGCCTTTTCCTTTGCCGTATCCAGCTCTGGTTCATCGGGCATCACCAACAACACTCGAACGGGCAGCGTCGCCTCGAGCGTCGGAATTGCTTGCGGCAGTTCGAGGTATCGCACGATCGGCGTGCGTTCGGAGACGCCGAGGAAGGAGTGAAGGCGCTCCGAGTAGAGGTACTCCCACGGAATCACGGCCAGCGTCGGTTCTTCCACACGCAGCCGGAGCCGTACACCATCACTGGTGCTTCGCGCCGCACCCCAACACTGGCCGAAGTGCCACTCGATATTGCGGCCGGTGGACGCAAACGTGTACGCGTAGAGCCGACCACCGATCTGTCGCAGGGTATCGCGCGCGACGCCATCCGCCGACAGAACCTTCGAGTCGCTTTCGAGTGTGCCGCGGTCGAGGACGGCGACATCCTTGTACTCACCATGTGCGTCGCACCATGATCGCAGCGCCACCGAACCGTCGGCCGCGAGCGCAATGGACAGATCGAAGTCGTGGTAGCGCATGCGTTCCAGGCCCAGGCGGCGGGGAGAACGGCTGGCAGAACGACCGGAGAGCCGAGACTCGACAATCTTTACATACGTACACAAACAGCGCGACACATCACGGCGCCGCCAACGGTGACGGCGAACTGAACCTTGCCAGCAAGCTCATGCTACCGACCGCGAGCACCGGGTCCGACGCGTCAGTCACGCCGACTGGCCACCGCAATTGTCGGGGTTCGATGAAGTCTGGGCGATCATGTGCCGAAGCTCATGAGGCACCAGTCACGATTCATCCGTTTCGCCAGCCGCACGCCGCACCATGCCTGCCGATATTCCGACCTTTGCGCTGACCTCGACCTACGAACCGCGCGACAAGGTGCTTCGGATCACGGATCGCGCCTCGGGCCTCGTCTCAGAGCTGCGCGTGGACGACGGAATCACCTTCGTCCGCTTTCCGGGGCGAGGTGGCGGCGAACAGTGGCATGACGCCTCGCAGGCATCGGTCTTTGCCTTGTTCGTTGCGGAGTCACCGGCCGCAGCATTCCTGCGCCAGCAAGGGGTGAACCCGCTCCGCCAACTGCTGACCGAGGTCGCCACGCCGAACGACGGCACATCGGCGCCCACCGCATGAGCACGGGCGTATCGTCGCCGGCCGAGGGCACACTGTCGCGCGAGGCGTTGGCCTTCGTCCAGTCCGTCGGCGCAGCCACCGATCTCCCCGCGTTCGTGCAAAACGTGCGCGCCATCGCCACGGTCGCGTCCGACCTCGAAGCGCGAGTCGCGCTGCTCGAGCAGGCCATCGTGAGGGATGTCGCCCTCACGACCAAGGTGCTGCGCATCGCCAGTTCGGCGCTCAACGGTGGCGGAACGCCGATCACGAGCGTCAAGCAGGCGATCATGTTGCTTGGCTACGATCGAGTGCAGCACCTCTCGGCGTCTGCCAGCATGTTCGAACAGATCGAGAAGAACGCTCCCGCCGTGCAGGACCTGCTGGTGCTCTCCGTGCTCACGGCCAACCAGAGCCTTTCACTGGCCATCGGTGCGGGCTACGGGCGCCCCGAGATGGCGTATCTCTGCGGCCTCTTTCGCAACCTCGGCGAGGTGCTGGTCGCCTGCTATCGGGCGACACAGTACCGAGAGTGGACCGATATCGTGGTCACCGGCGGGGCGCAGGGCGTCGGCAGCGAGGAGAAGCACTTTGGCTTCACCTTCGATCAGGTCGGGCTCGTGCTGGCGCAACGCTGGGGCATGCCCGCGGACCTGGTGCAGACGCTGCGGCGCATCGACCCGAGTGATGATACAGCCCGCGATCGCCTGCACCACATCACCCAGTGCAGCGCCGACCTCACGCGCCTGACGTACGGTGCCCTTCAATCCGACGGAGCGCTTCCCGACAGCGCGCCATTGATCGAGTCATACACCAAGGCGCTCGGTGTGGAAGCGAAGGTGATTCACGAGTCCGTCGCGACCGCCCGAATGGAAGCGACGCCGACGCTGGACACGATGCACGTCTCGGTGGACGGCTGGCTGGCCGCACGGGAAGAGCGGTATGCCTCGAAGCGGCTGGAGCTGGAATTGGCCACGTCGGGGGAATCCGCCGTCTCCAACCTCACACAGCCGAACGAGTCGGACAGCGCCAGCGAGGCCGAGGTGCGCGGGGTCGTCCGCTCGCTCAGCGAGCAGCGGCAGCAGGGCGACCGCTTCACGGTCGGTGCGGCGACAGCGGCGACGCTCGATGCCGCGCGTGGCGCTGGCTTTCGTCGCTCCTTGCTGGCGCTGAGCACGGAGGACTTCAGTGTCGTGAAGGGACGCATGGGCGCGGGCGTCGGCCACGAGGAACTGCTGCGGACATTCGCGGTTCGCCCTCAACGGGCATTCGGCCCGCTCGGCGAGGCGCTGCAACTTCGTGAGGATGTGTTCATCGACACCGAGGTCGGCGATGGCAAGAGCTTTCGCCGCGATCGCATGCTTCGCGAGCTGCGCCCGCGCTGTGTCGCGTTGCTGCCGCTGGTCCTGGAAGACAAGTTGATCGGGTGCCTGTACTTCGATAACGGGCCGGATCCCGTCGAGTGTTCGGACACGATCAAGGAGCTGCTGCGCGCCATGCGTGATCACCTGGTGGCCGCATTCTCCCGACATCGTCAGGCGTCCGCCGCGGCCGCCGCCGCATAGCGCACTGTCCAATCCGTCTGCACCTTGTAACATGACGGTCCGGACGCGCCGGCTGCCGCTGCGGTGAAGCATAGGAGCTACCCTGTCTAAGCAAACGACACGATCCACGACGCAGGCATGGTATTTCGTCGCGTCGTTCGTGCTCTATTTCGTCGCGCAGGCTGGCTCGCTCGCATGGAGCAAGGCGCTGCACGACAATCCCGGCTTGTGGCCCGCGGGTGCCGTTGGGCTGGTGGCGATTCTTGGCACGCCGGATGGACGCCGCTGGCGGATCGCGTTGACCACGCTGCTCGCAAACGTCGCCGCCCATGCGCTCGTGAGCGGCCTGTCGGGTCCCGGAGTGGTGCTGGGCATGTGCGTCCGACTGCTCATCGACTGGGCTGGCGCCGAGGCCGTGATCGCGCTGCTTGGGCCACGCCCGCACCTCGACCGCACTGGTCCGCTGCTTCGGTTCGCCGCGTTGATCACGTTCGTGATCGTGCCACTGGGTGCCATCGCCGGCGGATGGTTGATCGCAGCCACCGGGGGCCCGCCGGCGACGTCCGCCGTACCGCAGTGGTACTTCACCGAGTTGGTGATGACCCTCCTGCTGGCGCCGGCGCTCTGGGTCTCGCTCGAATGGTTTCATCACGAACGGCGCATGACGGGGGCGGCATTCCTCGAACGATTGGTCGCCCTCGTGGCGGTGGCTGGTGCGATTGCCGCGGTGACGACCCATCCACACGTCGCGCGCATCACCCTGCCGATCGGCCTCGTCGCCGTCCCGTTCCTGATCCTGATCGCGTATCGCTATGGCGTGGGGATGACGGCCTGGGCATCCGTGATCACCTTCGCGACGATCCTCGCCATCACGGCATCGGGCGTCGGCAGCTTCGCGGAGAGTGGCGCTCCCGGCTTCGAACGATTCGTAGCAGTTGAGCTCTATGTTGGTGCGATCGGCGCCTCCACGGTGTTGCTGGCCGCCGTGCTGAGTGACCTGCGGCGTTCGTCGGACCGGTTCCAGTCATTCCTCGATACGGCACCAGAGGCCATCCTCGCCGTGGACCTCGATCGGCGCATCGTCGGGTTCAGCGCTGCGGCCGATGCGATCTTCGTCAAGTCGGCCAAGCAACACCTGACCATCGGCGGCGACCCGATGGCGCCGACGCAAGGAACGCCCGAGGTCATGGCGCGCCGAACGGAAGGCTGGAAGCGTGCGCTGAGCGGCCATTCGGACGTGGCCGTGCTGACACCGGATCCAGACACCCGCATGGAGATGCGCTACGAACCGATGCGCGGCGCGAATGGTGAAGTGGTCGGCGCCGTCGCCACGGCCACCGACCTGCTGCAATTGGAACAGGAAGCGCAGGCCCGAGTACGCGCCGAGCGTCTCGAAGCCATCGGCCGGCTGGCAGGTGGTGTGGCGCACGATGTGAACAACCTGATGACGATCGTGCTCGGGCAGGCGTATGTACTTCGCCCCCATATCGCGGGCGCGCCGGAAGCAGCAGGTGCGCTCGACGAGATCGAGGAGACGGTCGAGCGGACGCAGCGGCTCACTACGCAGTTGCTCGCGTTCTCGCGCGCACAGGTCGTCGCGCCGCGGGTGGTGTCGCTGGCGGCGCAGGTCGACGCCGTGACGTCGCTGCTGCAGCGCGTGCTGGAGGAACACACCGAGATCGAGGTGCAGCATCTCGGCGAGAGCTGGAATGTGGCGCTGGATGTGGGGCAGTTCGAGCAGATCATGCTCAACCTTGCCGCCAATGCCCGCGACGCCATGCCACAGGGTGGGAAGGTCAGCATCACCACCGGAAGCGCAACGCTGACCGGCGACGAGGCCGCTCGCCTCGGCCTCGCGCCTGGCGACTACGCGACGCTCGCCGTCCGCGATACCGGCGTCGGCATTGCACCCGATGTGCTCCGCGACATCTTCGAGCCGTTCTTCACGACCAAGGGTGAACAGGGCACCGGCCTCGGGTTGGCCACGGTGCAGGCAGTCGTGCGCAAACTTGGTGGCACTGTCCGCGCAACCAGTACCATCGGTGAAGGCAGCGCATTTTCGCTCTGGATCCCGCGGTCGCTGGAAGCGCTCGACATCGTCGAGCCAGCCGCGATCGAGGCACCTGTTGTCAGCGTGCAAGCGCGTGTCGTGGTGTGCGAGGACAACGACGCCATTCGACGCATCGTGGTGCGCCTGTTGTCAGGCGCTGGCCTACAGGTGCACTCGGCGCCCACACCAGCGTCAGCGCTGGAATGGCTGGCCAGCGATGGGCGCGACACACAACTGCTGGTCTCCGATGTCGTGATGCCTGGGATGAGCGGCGTGGAGTTGTCGCGCGCGGCGAGAGATATTGTGCCCGGGTTGCGAGTACTTCTCATGACTGGGTATGCGGATGACATCCTGCACGGATTGGGCGACGCCGACCGACCGGATGACGTGATCCCGAAGCCATTCCACGGCGCAGACCTGGTGGCGAGGGCGCGTGCCCTCCTCACACCCAACCCTGCCAAGCGCGCACTCGGCGTCCTCGCCACGGTCATGCTGTCGGCGGCCCTTTTCGGCCCTCCCCTTCTGGCCCAGCGGCTGAACGCCGGAATGCTGCAGGAGCGCGCTGTCCCTGCGCCGGACACCACGGTCATCCTGCGCTCTGGCGAAAAGGACCTGGTGGCTGAATTGCGGGTGCCGACCGGTGCTGGTCCGCATCCGCTCGCGATCGTGATTCACGGCGGATGCTGGGTCACCAAGTTCGCCGATTCGCGCTACATGCGTCCGATGTCGGAGGCGCTGCGACAGGCTGGCTTTGCGACCTGGACGATCTCGTATCGGCGTGCCGATGAGCCGGGGGGTGGCTGGCCCGGCACCTTCGAGGATGTGGCGGCGGAGGCGGCGCTGGTGAAACGGCTCGCGCCGCGCTTTCATCTCGACCTGACGAGGGTCATCGCCAGCGGCCACTCGGCGGGGGCGCACCTCGCGTTGTGGCTGGCAGCGCAGCCCAAGCTGCCACGCTCGAGCGGCGTTCGCGCGAAGAAGGACGCCCTGCGCATCGATGCGGTCGTCGCGATCGACGGGCCGGGTGACCTGGCGATGGCCAACACCGGCATCAGCACCATCTGTGGCGGCAACGTGCTGGAACAGCTGCTGGCGAGTACACCCGCGGCGGAACCCGAACGCTGGCGGCTCGCCTCGCCGTCGGAGTTCCTGCCCCTTGGTGTTCCGCAGGCGATGGTGCGTGGAGGCCTCGACTGGCGCCTGCCGACGCTGGGCTCGGAGGCCGGCTCGATGCCGGTGTACGCGACCCGCGCGCGTGCAGCGGGCGACAGCACCTGGGTGGTGATGAGTGATTCGACGAATCACTTCACGATGCTCGATCCGGAGCGACCCGCGTACGCGGTGCTCCTGCAGGCCTTTCGGGATGCACTCGCTGCCATCCAGCCGCGCCGGTCCCGATAACGGAATCGCGATTCGAGACGTATCCGGGCGGTGGCCATGATATCCCGCGATAGCTGAGGATATCCCGCGAGTTGATTTGACGTCGACTCCGCGGCAGGTGAGTTTCGCCGTCTACACCGTTCCCGGAGTCCTGCATGCCCGGTCGTCTCCCGCGCCCCTTCGTCAGGGCCGCTGCCCTGCTGGTGGCCCTCGTCTTCTGCTCTGCCACCGGGTCGGCACAGGCGCCGGTCGCGTCAGGCAAGCGGCCACTGACAATGGAAGATCTGCTGTCGTGGAAGGGCATCCGCTTCCCCACGCTGTCGAACGACGGGCGCTGGATGGCGTACGTCCTCGCCCCGAACGAGGGGGATGCGGAGTTCGTCGTTCGCGGTACGTCGGCGACGGGCAAGGAGACGCGAGTGGCCGTCGGTGAACCGCCCGCAGGTGGACCGGCAGCTGGCACGCCGGTCGCCGTGTCGGGCAACAATCGCTGGGTCGCCTACACCGTCTATCCGAAGGCCGAAGAAGCGAAGAAGGCGCGGAAGGATCGCCGCACATTGCCGACGAGGGTGGGCGTGATCGAGCTCGCGACCGGAGCGAAGCGCGAGTTCGAGCGGGTCCGCAGCTTCCGTTTCGCCGGCGATCGCTCGAACGTGATCGCATTGCAGTTGATGCCACCCGATGCGCCGGCGGGCGCGGGCGCCGCAGCAGCAGCGCCTGCCGCGCCAGTAAACGGGTCTGTCGTCATGCTGGTCGATCTGGCTGGTGGTGCACCGATCACGCTGGCGGCAGTCGGCGAGTATGCATTCGATGAGGCGGGGCAGTTTCTCGCCTACACCACCGAGCAGCGCGATCAGCTTGGCAACGGCGTGCAGTTGCGTGACATGTCGAGCGGTGTGGTGCGCGCGCTTGACGGCGAAAAGGCGCTCTACCGCCGCCTGACCTGGGCCGACAGCGGCGATGCACTGGCCGTCGTTCGCTCGGTGGCCGACAGCGCGACGAAAGACACACTGAGCACCATCCTTGGCTGGACGCACCTCGCCACCCGCACACCGGTGGCGGTGACGATCAACGAGAAGAGCGCCGGTGTCACCAACAACGCCGTGGTCAGCGCCGACCGCGCACCGAAGTGGAACGACGCACAGACGGTGCTCTACTTCGGGCTGCGTGAACCGCGTCCGGCACCGCCGGCATCCACCGGCGCCCCGCTCACGGGTGGCGCCAATGCACCGGCGCCGGGTGCTGGCGCGGGCGGACAGGTGGCCCCAGCACGGCAGGATGACGAAACACCGTCTTTGATTCTCTGGCACTGGAAGGACCCGCGCCTGCAGAGCCAGCAGCAGGTACAGGAGAACGCCGACAAGAGCTTCAGCTACGTCGCCGCGTGGCATCTCGCGTCGCCGAAGGTGGTGCAGCTGAGCGACGACAACATCCGCACCGTCGCCATCGGCTATGGCGATCGCTGGGCGCTGGGCGCCGACGTGGCCCCCTACGAGCGACAGGCCGGCATCGACGGTCGCCAGCTGCGCGACCTGTATGCGATCGACGTCACGACTGGCGCGCGGGCACTGATCGCCAAGGGCATCCAGAATCCGGGCGGCCCGCTGCCGACGCTGCTGGCGCCTGACGGGCTGCGTGCCGCATGGTACGACGATGGCGTGTGGAGCGTGTACGACTTC
This sequence comes from uncultured Gemmatimonadaceae bacterium, assembly GCA_963740355.1. Classification (GTDB taxonomy): domain Bacteria; phylum Gemmatimonadota; class Gemmatimonadetes; order Gemmatimonadales; family Gemmatimonadaceae; genus JACMLX01. Next base: position 1,931,975 of record CAVUDW010000002.1, on the reverse strand, counting down.
ACCACCAAGGCATCGCGCAAGCTGACCGCGGCCATCGCCACCAACTTCTGGGACGATGAGGACGATCACAACGTCGTGAAGCCGCCGGCCGCCGCGCCGCTCGGCTGGTCGCGTGACTCGCGGTCCGTGTTCCTGCGCGACAACTGGGATGTGTGGCGCGTGCCGGTGAATGGCGGCACGGCGATCAACATCACCGGCAACGGCAAGTCGACTGGCACACACTACCAGACGCGCGTTGCCATTCCGCAGCGTGAGCGCGGCATCGACCTCGGCGTCCCGCTCTTCCTCGAGACGTACGGCGAGCGCACCAAGAAGGAAGGACTGGTGGCGGTGGACGCCGTGAAGGGTGGCGTGCGTGTGATGTCGTGGGAAGACGACAAGGTCGACTACCGACGCGCACGTGATGCCGATGTGTGGGTGTACACACGGCAGACCTTCGTTCGCTTTCCCGACTTCTACGCTGCGGATGGCGGGCTTGCGAACGAGCGTCGCCTGACCGATGCCAACCCGCAGCAGAGCGAAGTCGCCTGGAGCGCAGGCGCCCGTCTCATCAACTACAAGTGCGATAACAACGGCGACGAACTGCAGGGCGCGCTCTTCCTGCCGGCCGGATACGAGGAAGGCAAGAAATACCCGACGCTGACGTACATCTACGAAAAGTTGTCGCAGGGCTTCCACGCCTATGCGCAGCCGAACGCCACGCGGTACGCCAATCCCAGTGTCTACACATCGCGTGGCTATGCGTACTTCATGCCGGACATCAGCTACAAGCTGGACGATCCGGGCCGCTCGGCCGTGTGGTGCGTCGTGCCGGCCGTGAAGGCTGCCATCGCGAGCGGTATCGTCGATTCGGCCAACGTGGCGCTGCAGGGCCACAGCTGGGGTGGATACCAGACGAGCTTCGTCACCACGCAGACCAACATCTTCAAGACCGCCATCGCCGGTGCACCGCTCACCGACATGGTCTCGATGTTCAGCTCCGTCTACTGGAACTCGGGCAGCACCAACCAGGGCATCTTCATCTCGAGCCAGGGGCGCTTCCGCTCCAGCTACGCGCGCAATCCCGATGCCTACCTGCGCAACTCACCGAACCGGTTTGCCGATAGCCTGCACATCCCGTTCATGATCCTGCACAACGATCGCGACGGTGCCGTCGACTTCAACCAGGGCATCACGTACTTCAACACCCTGCGCGAACTGGGCAAGGATGTGGTGTTGCTCGAGTACGTCGGCGAGAACCACGGCCTGGCCCGTCCGATCAACCAGAAGGACTACGCTGTCCGCATGCAGGAGTGGTTCGATCACTTCCTGCAGGGCAAGCCGGCGCCGGAGTGGATGCAGGAGGGCGTGCCACGGTTGCGGATGGAGGAACATCTCCGCTCACGCAAGCCGTTGCTCGATCCGAAGGCGAAGACCGAGGTGAAAAAGGTCGCGATGTGACATTGCATGGAGCGCGTCGATCGATGACGGCCCGCTCCTGCGGCGCCGCCCTGCGCCGAACAGCGTTGCTGCTGCTGTTCGGCGCAGGGCTCGCGCGCGTCACGCGCGCACAGGGACCGGTGGCAGCGGTCGACTCGCTCCTTGCCAGCGCCGTGACGGCATTCGCCGGCGGCGACGAATATGCCGGGATTCGCTGGCCGCGCGTGACCGACGTCGCCGACGAACTGCAGCGAGTGTATGCCGCGCGGGAATTCACGCCCCTCTGGTCACGCGGCGGAGTTCCCACACGCACCGCAGCGGCACTGATCATGGCGCTCGACTCGATCGCAGCGCGTGGCCTCGATCCCGACGACTTCGATGTCGCGCGCCTGAATGCGATGCTGGTGCCGACGTTCGCGACACCGGCAGCGCAGGCCGCGTTCGATCTCACCATGAGCATTGCTGGCCTGCGCGCCATTCGATCGTTGCGCAGTGGGCGCATCTCCGCTGGCGAGGCACACGCCAGGCTGCAGTTCCCGCAGGACACCGTGGATTTCGCCGAGGAGCTGCGCTCGCTCGCGCTCTCACCGTCGCCGTCATTGGTGCTGGACGAGCAGGAGCCGCCTTACCTGCACTATCAGCTGCTGAAAGGTGCATTGGCCGTCTACTTGCGGCAGGCGCCGAGCGATAGCCTGGCGCGATTGCGTGTGAAGCAGATTGGGCTGACACTGGAACGGTGGCGCTGGCTGCCGCACCGCTTCACGACGCCACCGGTGATCGTCAACATCCCGGCATTCCGCCTGTATGCCCTGGCATCAGAACGGGATCGCGAGTCGGAGATGGTGACGATGGATGTGGTGGTCGGTGATGCGTTCGGCCACCGCACGCCTGTATTCAGCGGAGCCTTGCAGTACATCGTGTTCGCGCCGTACTGGGATGTCCCGCGCAGCATTGCGATGGCAGAACTGGTGCCGCTGGCGGTGAACGATCCGCACCTGCTCGAGGTCAACAACTACGAAATCGTCGATGCACGCGACAAGCCGCTGAAGGCCAACGCGGCATCCGTGCGCCGCGTCATCGCGGGCAGCGCACGAATTCGCCAGCTGCCCGGCGGCACCAATGCGTTGGGCCGCGTCAAGTTCATGTTCCCGAATGAATTCGACGTCTACCTGCACGACACGCCGGTGCACGCTGCGTTCGAGCGGGAGCGGCGGGACATCAGTCATGGGTGCATCCGCATCGCCGATCCAGCAGCCCTCGCTCGCCTGCTGCTGCGAGGATCGAGTGACTGGGACGCCGCCGCGATCGAACGGGCGATGAATGCGCGCGATGCGCAACGCGTCGACCTGCCGACGCCGATCCCCGTACACATCGTCTATGCCACCGCCGTCACCAAGGAGAGCGGCCAGACGCTCTTCTACGACGACATCTACGGGCTCGATGCCGAGTTGGCCGCGCAACTGGCCGGCGGCTACCCGTACCGGCGCTAGCGCAGGCCGCGTCGGATCACGGCTCGCGTACCAAGCTGATCAAGGGGCTTGCCGTGGCGGCCTGGTGCATGACGAGCGCGAGCTTCCCGAATCCCTTACGGAACTCCCCCGTACCTCAGGGTACCGTGGACGTGCGCGCGCCGTCGGCATCACGTCGAACGAGTGCGGCGCAGCTGAAATACCGACACGGAGCGATGATGACCCTGACACCTACCCAGCTCAAGCATCTGGAGAAGCGCCTGCACGAAGAGCGCGAGCGCCTTCTTGCACAGCTCAACGATTTCGCGGCGACTGAGTCCTCGGAAGACAGCGAGACGCTCGCCGGCGACATCTCGAAGTTTCCGACACACTCGGCCGACCTCGGGACCGACGTCAACGAGGAAGAGGTCGAGGCATCCATCAGCACGCGCGTCTCAGCCGAGCTGGTCGAGATCGATGCTGCGCTCGATCGAATGGTGACGTCGCCGGAGACCTTCGGTCTCGACGAGCAGACCGGCAAGCCGATTCCGTTCGAACGGCTCGACATCATTCCCTACGCACGCATCGCCGTGTCCTGATCGGCTGCGGATCAGCGGTACATCGGAAGTGCCGCGATCCGCGACTCGATCTTCTCCATCATGGCAACGTACTTCGGCTCACCAACGCCGCCGAAACGTTCACGGAACACCGCATCCGCCATGAACTCCGGCAAGTCAGCCACCGCTGGCATGAAGTCCCGCTCCTGCAGCGTCGCCGTCACTCGCGCCTGCAGCGCCTGAGGGTCATCCACCGCAAGCCGCCCGAATCGGGTCCCTGCGCGATCAGCCGCAATGTCAGTGAAGCTGAAGCCGCTGCCACCGCGCGCATCGTCGAGTTCCTTCGTCACGCCGGCAATGTCGGACAGGCCGGCGTTTCCCTCGGCGGCGATCAGGGCCGACAGCAGGAAGTGCTTCGGATAGTCGTCGCGGTCGGCGAGTGTCACCGTGCGGCGCGCTGGCGTCGGCCAATCCGGCTGATTACCAACGATGGCCTGCAGGCGATGGCGCGTCACGTACGCTGTCAGCGTGAGCAGCACGGCGCTGTTTTCTGCTGCGGGATCGCCGGCGGCGGCTCGCTCTGCGGCGAGGGCGAAGAGCGGCGGCAGCAACCGAACCAACGGGATCGCTTTTCCACTCCGATCTGACGCGATGGTCGTGGCTAGCAGTGCGGAGTAGGCGCGCAGGCTCTCCGTGTTGCTGCCTGGCGCCACGGTCGCACGGATCTGTCTCGCCGTCTCGGCGGACCACGCGTATCGGACAGTCGCCTGTGATGGCGTGAAGACAACGCCGCGCACCGAGTTGCGGGCCAGTGCCAGGCCGTCGCCGACGACGCCGCGATCGCCGAGTCGAGTGAGAAGTGCACCGACGAGGAACGACGGCACCGGTACTGCGCCCACGCGTACCTTCTCGAGCGCTGGCAGACCGGGCGCATCGTGCATGGTGGCGCGCAGGTTGATCCAGCGACCGATCGGATTGGCCGGCGCCTCGACCGTGAATTCGAGATCGGCCGTGCCTGCGCCAAGCTGGACGCGGCCAGCGCCCGAGCGAACCTTGGTCGCCCCCAGCTTCAGCAGCAGGTTGGCGTCCTCACCGGAGAGTGTTGCCACCCGCTCCTTGCCTGCCCCACCCTTCCGGGGATCGTTTGCCGCCACCAGGGAGCGAGCACGACGGATATCAGTGACCGAGGTTCCCGCATCGTCCGCCACTAGCGCCGTGTCCTCCAGTGCGAGAAACGGGAGCGCAACGATGCCGACGATGGCGAGGAGAATCGTCACGGCGATCAGGCGCAGCAAGACTCGCATGTGAGGCGGGAGGACGTGATAACTTTCAGGAACGTGGCCGACGATCTGAAGTATACCGGTTACGCGTCAATCTTCCCGAGCCGGGTGTGATCCCATGAAACGGTTTTTCTCCACTCTCGTGCTGCTCGCCGTGCTGCCTTCTGCGCTCCTCGCCCAAGGCATGGGTGGGATGGGCGGCATGGGTGGCGGCAGGCGAGGCGGTGGCATGGGCGGCGGGCCCCCTGGCCCGCGCAACCAGATGCCGAAGTTCGCGACGGCGAAGGAACTGGAAACATTCAACGCCGCCGACGCCCTGCTCAAGGAATCGCGCAAGCTGAAGCTCACCGAGGATCAGGTGACGCAGCTCACGGCGCTCCGCGCGACACTGTTCGAGCAGAACGCCGACCTGCTCGTGCGGTATGACGCCGTCCGTCGTGACTTCAAGATCCCGAAGTCGCTCGAGCAGGCCGGACAAGGTGGTGGCGGTGAGCCACCGAGCCCGGAAGAGATGTCACGCCTGCGCGAGCAGATGCTGGCGATGGTGACCGTGCACGAGGAGCTGCTGACGCGTCGTCCCGCGAATGTCGCCGCCTGTCTCGCGCTCGTGGATGACACGCAGAAGGAACGCGCGACGAAGCTGCTCGAAGACCAGACGAATGACCTGAAGAAGGCCGTCCCGGAGCGTCCGCGCAGCGGACGCCGCTGACGGCCCGAGGCTCCGTGCCTGCGCCCTCGCTGATCGCTGGCGTCGCCGACACGGCGCGCTGGGTCGCGGTATACCGCGCGATGGAGAGCGAACGTCCGGATGCGCTGTTTCATGATCCCTTCGCGCGACGTCTCGCCGGCGCACATGGCGAGGCGATCGTCGAAGCGCTGCCGCAGGGCAGGCAGACGGCCTGGGCGATCATCGTTCGCACCGTCGTGATGGACGAGATCATCACACGACTGGTGAGCAACGGTGTCGACACGGTGCTGAACCTCGCCGCAGGACTGGATACCCGTGCGTGGCGGATGACCCTGCCTCCCTCCCTGCACTGGATCGATGTCGACCAGGAGGTCATGGTCAACTACAAGGCAAATGCGATGGCCGGCGAGACACCGGTCTGTCGTTACGAATCGCGCGTGGTCGACCTCGCCGACGCCAGTGCGCGCAAGGCGCTGTTCGAGAGTGTCGATGCCGGTGCGACGCGGACACTGGTGATCACCGAAGGGTTGTTGCTGTACCTGCCGGAGGCCGCAGTGCGCGCGTTCGCAGTCGATGTCGCATGCTATGCGAACGGCAACCAATTGGCTCACCGATCTTGCCAGTCCCGGGTTGATCAAGATGATGGAGCGCAGCTGGGGCAAGAGTGAGCTGGCGAGCAACGCGCCATTTCTTTTTGGTCCAGCGGAGGGACCTGCCTGGTTCCTGCCGTTCGGTTGGAAGGAGCAGGAATACCGCCCCTTCCTCGACGAAGCGCTGCGGCTCAATCGCGCCTTTCGGTACGCGAAATTCTTTCGTTGGCTTGGCCGTCTCGCGCCACAGAAGGTGCGCGACGCACGGAAGTACTTCAGCGGCATTCTCCTGCTCGAACGTCGGGCCGCGAATTAGCGACCCGACGACGACGCTGCCAACTCAGCTGGCGTCGATGTAGCCGCAGCCGGCTTCTTGCGCACGAAGCGCCGCAAAGATGCCATTCGGCTGCAGGATGCAACCGGGAATCATCATCTCCTTGGCGCGTGCCCTGGCGGCGTCCTTCTCGAGCTTCTCTGCCTTCGCGATCTGCGACGCGGCGCCGCCGAAGGACCAGCCGCAGACCAGCGCGATCCCACCGTCGGCGATGAATCCCTGCAGTGCAAAGCGCGCCTGCTCCGGATGCGCCGCAGCGGCCGCCGCACCGACGGGGTTGGCCTTGGCCCACTTCTTCCCGTTCTCGTCGCGCTCTTCGAGACGCTTGCCGGTCTCGTAGCGGGACCAGAACTCGTCGTTCATGGCGAGATAGAACCCCTTATGCCGCAGCACGACGATCGGCGACATCTCGGTCCGCGCCGCGCCGTACACCTCCTTGTAGTGGTCGCACCACGACACCGCACGGTATATCGCCGCACCACCAGACGCCTCGGGCGAGTCGAAGACGGCCTTGTACTTCCCGGTCACGCGGTTGGTCCAGCTCATGTCCCAGGTGTCGGCCACCGGCAACGCATGGTCCTCGATCTCGCGTTCCGTGGGTCGCCCCTGGGCACGCAACAGCGACGGCGCGCCAGCCAGGCCGAGCAGGGAGGCACTACCGAACCAGCCAAGGAAGTCGCGACGGGGAGAGGTCATAACTCGGGTGAGAGACGGTGGTGCCGGCGTGTGACGGGACAAACGCAAGATATCCACGCGCCGGAAGCGGCACACCGGACGCCGAGCGGACCGCCTGCGGGCTGCGGCCCAGTTGACTGCCGGGACTCTAGCGGACTCCCAGAGGCGTCCGAGTGGACCGCCCACGGCACTCGCAGTGGACTCCCGCGGACGCACCACAGGTCGGCGGCATCGGATGTTTGCGGCACGCCCAGTGTCCGATGACTGAAACCGCCGAGTCACACGTCGCATTCACACGTCGGTTGTTTCACAGTTCTTCGTCGGCGACGTGGTGCGGTCCCGGCACCGTTCTCACGTGATCGATCAGTTGTACAGTCGTGAAATATCAGCTGCATTAGGACGCGTTTATTGGCCGCGCGATGTCGGCGCGACACGAGCAACGCATGTCGGCGTGCATGTCGATACTCTATTCCGGTGCGCCGCCCCGAATGTCACGGTGCGCAGCCGTCTGTTCGGCACTCGATCGAAACACACGCTGTCTCCCCTGCGGTCTGTCTCGTCTCGCGTCCCACTGATGCTTCCGACTGAGAAATATTCGCCTGACGAAGCAGGGAGGCTCCGCGCACTTCGCGCGTTGCACATTCTCGACACGGCGCCGGAAACCGAGTTCGACGACATCGTGGCCTTTGCAGCACGCCTCTGCGACACGCCGATGGCCGTCGTCACGTTCGTGGACGAAAATCGGCAGTGGTTCAAGGCCAGCGTCGGCATGCAGTTTCGCGAGACTGACCGGCGGATCTCCATCTGCGCGTACACCATCACAGGCGATCAGCCGTTGCTGGTGCCGGACACGCACGACGACGAACGTTTCGAACGCAATCCGACGGTGACCGGAGAGCCGTTCATTCGCTCTTACGCTGGTATCCCGATTCGGTCGCGCTCCGGGCACACCGTCGGCACGCTGGCCGTGATGGATCATCGCCCACGCGCGCTCGCCGATGAGCAGGTCGCGACACTCGCGCAGCTGGCGCGACACGTGGCGGCACTGCTCGATGCACGTGAACAGCGCCTGCTGTACGAGAAGATGCGCGCGCATCTCGGCGAAGCACAGCATGTCGCGCGACTCGGACGCTTCGAGTTGTCGATGTCGACCGGCGAGCTCGTGGCGTCACCCGAGGTGTATCGGATGTTCGGCTTCGAGCCGACCGACGCGCCACTCAGGCTGGTCGATTGCCTCGCGGCCATGCACGACGATGACCGGCCCATCGTCCAACGTGGCCTCGAAGACGCCGTCGCGGGACTCGCGCCACTGGACATCGAATGCCGCATCGTGGCGACTGATGGGACAACGCATCATGTGCGGGCACACGGCCACTTGGACAGCAGCCGGCCACATCGCGGACTGCTGGTGTGCGGCACGGCACAGGACGTGTCGGAACGTCGCCAGATGGAGCTCGCGCTGCGACGGCGCGAGGAAGAGTATCGCCTGCTCTTCGACGCACATCCGGAGCCCGTCTGGGTGTACGACGTCGAGACGCTTCGCTTCCTCGCCGTCAACGACGTGACGACGATCAAGTACGGTTGGTCGCGCGAGGAGTTTGCGGCGCTGACGATTCTCGACATCCGACCGAGTTCTGATCGACAGGCCGTGCTGGATTCCGTGCACCGTTCGCCACACGCCTACACGGAGACGAATGACTGGCGCCACCTGCTGCGTGACGGCACGCTGATCGACGTCGAGATCGCGTCGACGCCGATTGCGTTCAACGGACGGAATGCCCGCCTCGTCGTGGCGCGTGACGTCACCGTGCGCCGCGAAGCGGAGCGCGCGTTGCGCATGACCGAGGCGCTGCGGCGCATCGCGTCGGTCAGTGCGCGCCTTGGCGGCTGGGTGCTGGAATTGCCCGAACGACGCGTGGTCTGGAGCAACGAGATTCTCGAACTGTTCGACCTGCAGGCAGAGAGCGAGCACGCCACACCGGAGGCGCTCGCCATGCACCGGGATTCCTGGCGTGTGGCGGTGGCCGACTTGCTCGAGCGCTGCGAACAGGATGGCACACCGTTCGACATCGAGCTCGCGTTCCGTGCCGCCAGTGGGCGCAGCTTCTGGGGCCGCACCATCGGTGAGGCAGAACGTGATGCCGACGGCCGGATCCTGCGACTGCGCGGCGCCTTCCAGGACGTGACAGAGCGTCGACGACTCGAGCAGCAGTTCCTGCGTTCGCAACGCATGGAGAGCATCGGCACCCTTGCGGGCGGTATTGCGCACGACCTGAACAACGTGCTGGCACCGATCCTCCTCAGCATCGACCTGCTGCGGATGCCGATGACCGAGGATGAGAAGAACGAGGCACTGGACGCGATCGAATCGAGCGCCAAGCGCGGCGCCGACATGGTGCGTCAGGTGCTGACATTCGCGCGCGGCGTCGAGGGGCGCCGCGCACGCGTCGATCCCTCGCAGCTGGTGTCGGACATCTCACGCATGATCGGTGACACCTTTCCCCGGGGCATCGTGCTGTCGACCCGTGTCCCGGCGCGGTTGCCAGCGCTGCTCGGTGATCCGACGCAGCTGCACCAGGTACTCCTCAACCTCGCCGTCAATTCGCGCGACGCCATGCCGACAGGTGGGCGGCTGACGATCACCTGCGAGTCGACCGTGATCGAGGCGAGGTCGGCACACGTGAACGACGAGACACGCCCCGGCACGTACGTCGTGATCGCCGTCGAGGACTCCGGCACCGGCATCCCGCGCGACCAGATGGATCGCATCTTCGACCCGTTCTTCACCACCAAGGAGCCGGGCCAGGGCACCGGGCTCGGTCTCTCGACGTCGCTGGCGATCATCCGCAGCCACGGCGGGTTCATTCGCGTCTACAGTGAGCCTGGAAACGGCACCACGTTTCGCGTCTTCCTGCCCGCCGCGAACGTCGCCGAGCATGAGCCCGACGCCGAAGCCGCGGCACCACTGCCACGGGGCAAGGACGAATTGATCCTCGTGATCGATGACGAAACGTCAGTGCGACAGATCACGCGCCAGACGCTCGAAGCCTTCGGCTACCGGGTGATGCTGGCCACCGATGGGGCCGACGCGATCGCGCAGTATGCCGTCCGCACGCTGGACGTCGCCTGTGTGCTGACCGACATGATGATGCCCGTGATGGATGGCGTGACCACCATTCGGGTGTTGCGGAAGATGAACCCGCAGCTGCGCATCATCGCCGCCAGCGGGCTGGCCGCCAACGGCTCGGTGGCGAAGGCGGCGGAGGCAGGCGTTCGACACTTCCTGCCCAAACCCTACACGGCCAGCTCGCTCCTCACCACGTTGCGTCAGGCGCTCGACGAAGAGCCGATGGCACCACGGCAGCAGTAGCCGCGCGCGAGTCTTCTGAACGGAACGCTGCCCTTCACTGTGCGCTGAATTCCGAAGCGAACTCCGAAGAGAACGCAGAAAGGCGCCCCACCGACTCGATCCGGTGGGGCGCCATTCTGCACGCGAGCGGATATGAAAAAGGACCGCCACCTTTCGGTAGCGGCCCTCGTTCACAGCGGTGAAGCTTAGTGGCCTGAGCGCGTCACGTTCTCGGCGGCCGGACCCTTCTGGCCCTGCACCATGTCGAACTCGACGGCTTCGCCTTCGGCAAGCGTCTTGAAGCCATTGCCCTGAATGGCAGAATGATGCACGAAGCAATCCTTCTGGCCATCAGCCGGCGTGATGAAACCAAAACCCTTGGCGTCGTTGAACCACTTGACGGTGCCTGACATACGCATTGCGATACTCCTGGTAATTGTGCGGCTTTCAACCCGGAGCATGCGTTTTGCGCCTGTTCCCGACAGATACTCACCACAGTGAACTGCGTGACGACCCTCACGAAGGGAGCCGCATATCTGCGGCGTGAACAGAATATAACCGTTTGCGCGCGCAAGTGGGCATTTCCGGAAAATTCGTTTTTCTCTGACCGCCCCTCCCCCGCAGGCCCCGGCCGGCGGCCCGTCCAGGGCCCCTCGCCAGAGGGAGAATCAGTCACTCCGGGCCTCGGATATCAGCGTTGCAGGGTCCGGACAGCCAGCTCCCGCGCCTCTGTCACGCGGCGCTTTGCGTCGACGATGGCGGCCGTCGTCTCCGCCGAGCTGCCCCCGACCTCGATATCGGCCGCCGTTCCGATGGCGTCGACGTACCAGCTGGCCCAGGTCTCGAGGATGTCCTGTTCCTGCGCCACGGTTGCGCCGCCGGCGATGGCAGTGCGACTGAGCGCCGCCTCCACCTGCAGTCGCGCCAGCGCCGCCGCCTGCAACTGCGCCACGATCGCGCGCGTGCTCGCACCGTCGGCACTCGTCAGGACCAGCGCACTGACCAGCGCCGACATGCCGACGTTGCGCAGCTCATCAGCCGACACCATGTCGATGCGATCACCATCGGTGTGATAGAACTGATCGGTGAAGTGCCAGAACAACAGCCCTGGCTTCTTTGCCTTGAGGAACGGCGTGTGATCACTCCCGCCCTCGAAGGGATTGGTCTTCACCGTCCACCCATTCGTGGCCGCCTGCTCGAGGCAGCGCGCAAGCACGAAGTCGTTGAAGTAGTGCGGTGTGAGCTGTGCCTTGGTGATCGGCGAGCCGCCCCATTCGGTGTGCTTCTCATCGCCGCGGGTCCAGATTGCGGAAGGATCAGGCATCTTCTCGATGAGGAATGTGCCGCCGGTCTTGCGGGTATCCTCGCCCACCATGTCCAGCGACAATCCCCAGCGGATACCGCGCGCACGCACGGAATCCTGCGTGATGTACCGATCGGTGCTCCGGATCTCGAGGCCCCACAACATCGTGATCGTCCGCGCTGGATTGATCGTACCGGCCTTGAACAGGCTGGCTGCCACGCGCGCCATCTCGACCTGCGCACCAACACCGGACGCATTGTCATTCGCACCCGGTTCCTGCACATGCGCTGAGAACACGAACCGTTCATCGGGCAGGCGCGATCCCTTCACCTCGGCCACCACCGCCTGTTCGACCGCATTCGGCGTCCAGGTTGCCGCCGTCGACACTCGCACCCGTGCCGAACCGCGTGCGATGGCCGCCTTGAGGCGTTCATGCGCCGCATACGAGAGCACGATCCCCCACGCCTTGGCGACCGTGTCGCGCGTGACGCCACCGAACTGGATCGAGGTGCGGTTCTTCTCCGGCTGCAGGTAGGCCGGCAGCGAATAGGCGAGCACACCGATGGCGCCGCGCTTGGTGACCGCCTCGGTGAACAACCGACCGACGTTCATCCGGGCGAGCACGATCTTGCCCCGCACGTTCAACGAGTCGAGGGTGGCGGGCTTGCCGTCGCCCGCATCCACCAACGCCGCCTCGACACCCGCTGCGGGGGTCGCGTACGAGTTGGTCGCGAGCATGTTGCGATTCGTCTGGAACCGCAGCACCGGCGCTGCTTCACCGACGATGTCGAGCGAGGCACCGGTGGGCTCCCATGCGGGTGCCGCCATCGGATACTTCTCGACGCGATATGTCAGCCGATCGGTGGGCGCGGCTTTCGCCTCTGCCACGTATCCGGCGCGTTCTAGGCGCTGCACGATGTGCGCAATGCTGGCGTCGAAGCCCCGATTGCCCGGCCACCGGACGTACTGATCGAGGAACGCGACCGTTTCCTTCGCGCGATCACCGGAGAACTGGGTGCGCACCGGTGCCCAGAAGGCGGCAGCCGGTGACGCGGGAGCTTGAGCAGAAGCAAGCCTGGCGCTGATGAGGAGCGCACTGGCGAAAACGATGTGGGATGGACGCATCCCGGAAACGAACCGGGGGCGTCTGGTCCGCACAAGCCAGCAGGCGCGACTTGCCGGCGCCTTATCGACCCGGCCTGATACGCTTCGGCGGCACAGCCTTCGGCAGCTCGTCGGCGGACTCCTGCGGACCCCAGTCGCGCTTCGGTGCACCGCGCGACGGCCCCTTGGGGTGCGGCGGTTGCGCATCCGCGCGCGTCGTCGGGCGCTTCGCCTCCCTGCCCGCCTTTCCTCCCTTCATGCCGCCCCCGGGAATCGCGATGTGTGAACAGATGGTGTGAATCCAATGCCGCTGCCGGCGCGGCGATCACGCCGCGATGAAAGATGTACTCCCGGCGGTCGCGAATCACAGCCGCGTGGCGCAGTCGGTCGCACGGCCCGAACGGTGCGCACAACGCGGGCACGGCACGGCGGGTTTCCGCCGGGTGTTGTCCGTAGTCTTCCGTACTTTCGCCGCACACCTGGTCCGAGCAGAGTTCGTGCACACTCGCAACGCCATTGATCGCGTTGCCAATCACGACACTGACGCAGGTATTGATGTCTTCGACACTGATGTTCCGGACGCCGCTGCTTGCGGCCGCGAGTGCGCTGCTGCTGGCAGCGTGCAGCGAATCGACCACCGACCCAACAGTCAATCCAGTCACGGGCGCGGCACTGAACGAGATCGTGGTCTCCGGCCCGCTCAACGCCAGCTCGACTGACACACTCGTCTACTTCAGCTTCGACGCGCAGGCACTGGTCCCGAAGACCTCGACATGGGACATCGCCCTCCGTCGCTATGAAGTGCGCGTGAACGGTGGCGTATCGGGCACGGCTGGCGGCACGGGCTACTCGCTCGGCAACAACAAGAACGCGACCGCCGCGCAGGTGCTCGCATTCACCAACCAGAACACGCTGGCGGCATTCGACTCGATCCGCGATGCGCAGATCCCGGCGGACTCGCTCTTCAAGGCGGACCGCCTGATCCTGAACGCGAACGCCTTCCTCATCGTCGGTGGTGCTGCACCAACGGCCAATGCGGCGGCCTACTGGAAGGTGCGTCGCGGCAATGGTGGCTTCGCGCTGGTCCGTGTGACGGGCATCACCTTCAGCGGTCGCGCGCTCGGTTCGGTCACCTTCGAGTCCCGAATCCAGACCGGCAGCACGCTTGGCGCCGCACAGTCGTTCACGATCACGACCGGTTCCACGCCACTCAACATCGACCTCGCGACCGGCACTGCCGTCACCGCGTCTGGATGCAATTGGGACTTGCTGTTGTCGCCAGCGATCTACGAGATCAGCGTCAACTCGGCGTGCAACGCAGGGACGTACCCAGGCGCCTCGACTCCAGGATTTGCCGGCACCACGCTGGCCAGCGACGCGCCAGAGTACGCGCCATACCTCTCGGTGCTCACCGGCCCGATCCCGAACTCGATCGAGGACATCAGCGGTCCGTTCCGCTATGACCTCAACAATGACCAGCGCCTCTCCCCGACGTTCAACACCTACCTGATCCGCAACGGGGCGAAGACCTACAAGCTTCAGGTGATCGGATACTACGGCACGTCAGGCGCGGGCGGCTTCCCGACCATCCGGTACGCGCGCATCCGATGAACGGGAGTACGACATATCGTGAGGGTGCGTGCGTGGGGGAGCGCGTGCGTGCCCTCGCGGTGTGTCTGCTGATCACGCTGGCATTGACGAGTGGCGCAGCCTTCACCGCGCCACTCGCTGCGCAAGCGAGCCAGCTGGTGCGCGGGACGGTCACCGGCCGCGGCGAGCAGGGGATGATTGTGGTGTCGGCCGAAGTTACGGTCGTGTCGAGCGGAGCCCGCGCGCGCACCGACGAAGCCGGGGCGTTCCGCATCCGTGCCACCGTTGGTGACAGCCTGCGCATCCGTGCGCTTGGATTTCGCGAGCGACGCGTGCTGGTCGAGGCACCGCAGCTGTCGATCGCCATGCTGCCGCTGCCGACGATGCTCGATCGCGTCGTGACGACCGTTGGTCAGCGCGAGATCCGCGCTGGTGAGTCACCCGCCAGTGTGACCGTTCTGACGAAGGCGGACATCGTCGCGGCCGGGGCGGTTTCCGCCAACCAGTTGTTGCGCCGCATTCCCGGCCTGCAGGAAATTGGATCGCCGCCAGCCCAGACATCGATTGCCATCCGTGGCCTCGATCAATCACGCGTGCTCGTGCTGGTGGACGGTGAGCCGATGGCGGGCGCGATGACAGAGAATCGCGACATCGGCCGCCTCTCGACGCTGGCCGCCGAGCGTATCGAGGTCGTGAAGGGACCGGGCAGCGTGGAGTTCGGCAGTGAGGCGCTGGGCGGCGTGATCAATCTCGTCACCGCCGCACCGACGCCTGGCCTCACTGCCGAAGTGAATGCACGCACCGGAGAACTCGGTCGTCGTGAGAGCTCGGCGGAGTTGAGCAACACCGTTGGTCCGATTGGATTTCGACTCAATGGCGGTTGGCGTCAGACGGACCGCGTGACGGCGATCAATGCCGAAGGATCGACGCTCGACCGCGTCTACGATTTCCGCGGCGACACTCGCGTGCGCGTCTCCGAGCGCGTTTCACTCCGCACCGATCTCACGTACTCACAACAGCGGCAGCGCTGGCCGGTGGGCGCCGGATTCAACGGCTTCATCGACAATCACTCGCTGCAAGGCTTCGTGGAGTCGCAGGTGAAGGTGGGTGGTGGGCTGTTCCGTGCTCGGGTGTTCGGGCAGCGATACGCCTACCAATTCCGTGAGGCACTGGGCGACCTGCCAATCGCGGGGTCGGCTGATTCGCTGGAGCAGCAGGAACGCATGGCCCGCGGCCTCCTCTCCTATTCGAAGGCTGTTGGCCAGCACTCCTTCGACGCCGGTGTGCAGTTCAGCGCTCGCGGTATCGTCGCACCGACCAAGATCGACGGCGACAGCGTCAATGATCGAGTGCTGGAGTTCTTCGCCCGCGACGCCTGGACCTTGGGTCCGGTTTTGCTTACCGCAGGCGCGCGGAGTTCGTCGAGCACCCTGTGGGGTGACGCTGTTTCTCCCACGATCGGTGCCGTGTGGCAGCTCTCGCCGACCTGGCGCGTACACACGAACTTCGCGAGAGGCTTCCGCGCCCCGTCCTTCAAGGAGCTCCGCTACACCTTCATCAACGGTGCCGCGGGATACCAGATCGTCGGCAACCCGACGCTGCAGCCAGAAAAGTCGTGGAGCACCACGCTCGGTGGCGCGTGGGCGCCGGCAGCAGGTCTGTCGCTCGAACTGGAAGGTTATCGCAACGCCCTCTCCAACCTGATCGCCACACAGGCCACGGGTACCAATGCGGCAGGCCTGATCGTCTACCAGAACGTGAATGTCGAGCGCGCAAGAACAGAGGGAATTGAAAGCAGCGCGCGTTTCACGATGCCGACGATGGAGGTGGTGCTCGGCTACGACTACCTGCGAGCCCGCAACCTCCTCACTGGTGCGACGCTCGATGGACGGGCGCGGCACACGGCGCGCCTGGCGCTGTCACAGCAGTGGCAGCCGCTCGGCGGCATCGCAGGTGATATCTCCACACGCTACACCAGCTCGGCGCCGCGCGGGAACATCACGCAGGACGGTTTCGTCTCGGTCGATGGTCAGCTGCGAATCGGTGTGCGGCGTGCGATGGAGCTCTCGGTTGGCGTGGTGAACCTGTTCGATCAGCGGCCGACGGGTTGGACCGCGGCGTTCCAGCGGCAGGTGGCCGTGGGTTTGCGCGCTGGCATCCGCGGGCAGACTGCCCGGTAGCAGTTCACGACCGGATGCCGTGGCGGGGTAAGGGAGACACAGCCCCTTCCCCCACCCTGCTATGCTCAGACATCCGCGCGCTCCCTCCCGCCCTACCGTGAGGCTCCCGTGACTGCTCCAGTGAATCGCCGCCAATGGCTGATCTCCACCGGCCTCGCGGCTGGGTCATCAGTCCTCCTGCCGGCCGTGTTGCCCGCCCTTGGCACCGCCAAGACGCTCGGCGGCGCAGGCAACTACAGCGACCGATTGCTCGAGATGGAAGCCAGCGCCACGGAATCGCGCCGTGCAGCGGGGCCAGTTCGCCTCTCAGCCAACGAAAATCCGTTCGGCATGTCGCCGAAGGCCAAGGATGGCATCCTCTCTGGCTGGTTCGAACACAGCCTGTATGGCCTGAGCTCGCACGCGCTGCTGAAGGACGTGTTCGCGAAAAGCGTGGGGGTCGATCCGTCGAACATCCTCATCACGCAGGGGTCGAGCGAGACTCTGTCGGTTGCCGCACTCGCCTACAACATGCACGGCGGTGAAGTCGTGACGCCCTGGCCGACGTTCGAGGGGCTGCCTGGCTACGCGGAGAAGATTGGAGCCACGGTCCAGAAGGTGCCGCTCACTGCCGATTTCGGTCACGACTTCGACGCCATGGACACACGGATCACGAGTGCCGTGAACCTTGTCTTCGTCTGCAATCCGAACAACCCGACGAGCACGATTGCCGACGCGCAGAAGATGCGTGCCTTCGTCAGCGCCACGCAACATCGCGCCCTGGTCCTGGTGGACGAGGCGTATCATGACTTCGTCGATGACACGACCACCAAGTCGCTGGTGGACCTGGTGTTGAAGGGCGAAAACGTGATCGTTTCGCGCACAGCCTCGAAGATCCACGGCCTGGCGGGATTGCGTGTCGGGTTTGCAATCGCGCGCCCGGACATCGTCGCTCGGCTCGGCAAGTACATGACGGGCAACGCCAATGCCTTCGGCATGCAAGCCGCGATCGCATCGCTGCAGGACACGCAGTACCAGGAATTTGTGAAGATGCGCACCCGCGAAGGACGTGCGCTCCTCACCGCGGCGTTCACCAGCATGGGCAAGCGCGTCCTGCCGTCGCAGGCAAACTTCGTCTTCGCGCAAATCGGCATGCCGGTACAGCGCTTCGCCGCGGCGATGAAGGAGAAAGGGTTTCTCGTCGGCCGCCCATTTCAGCCCTACAACGACTGGTGCCGTATCAGCATCGGGACGCCGGACGAAATGAAGGCGTTCATCGCCGCCCTGCCGGAAACACTGCGCGTGTGACCGATCGTCTCACGGGGCGCGCTGGTAGACCAACCGCCCACGCGAGACGGTCACGAGCACCTTGCCGCGCAGCATCTCAGCGGGCGCGGCAAGGCGGAATGGATCGACATCGAGCACGGTGAAGTCGGCACGTTTGCCGACCACGATGCTGCCGGCTTCCTTCTCATCGAAGCTGGCGAAGGCACTCCACGCCGAATAGCCACGCACCGCCTCCTCGGGCGACATCTTCTGGTCGGGATACCAGCCGCCCGGTGGCGCACCGGTGGTATCCTGGCGCGTCATGGCCGAGTGGAGGCCGTAGAACAGACTCCAGTCGGACCCGGGCAGGTCGGAGGAGAAGGCCAGATGCGCACCCGCTCGGCGCAGCGTGCGCCATGCGTACGCGCCGGCGATGCGGGCATGCCCGAGTCGTTCCTCTGCCCACCCCTTGTCCTCGACGGCGTGCGGGGGCTGCATGGAGGCAATCACACCAAGCGCTGAAAACCGCGGAATGTCCTGTGGCGACACCACCTGCGCGTGCTCGATGCGATGCCGGAGATCACGAGCCTTGGGTGCGACCTTCATCACCGAGTCGATGAAGTCGAGCGTCGCGCGATTGCCAGCATCACCGATGGCGTGGATTCCAACCTGGAATCCAGCCGACATCGCATCGCCGACGACAGTCCGATCGAAGCCATAGGCGCCGCCGCTGATGCCGCGGTGGCCCGCTCGATCCGAATAGTCCGACAACAACTGTGCGCCGCGCGAGCCGAGCGCGCCATCGAAATACGCCTTCACCGACCGCACCACCAACATGCCGTTGGGCGCGGTGTACGGGCCGCGCTTGATCCACTGTCGGATCAACGTCGAGTCACGTCCGCTGAGCATTGCGTAGACGCGGAGTGGCAGTGAATCCAGCCTGGCAAGGCGCTCGAATGACGCCATCACGTCGGGTGCGACGCCTGCCTCATGCACACCGGTGTAGCCGCCATCTGCCATGACGTGCAGGGCGCGCAGCACCTGTTTGTCGCGCTGTGCGGCTGTTGGCAACGGCACCGCATCGTCGAGCAAGGGCACCGCGCGATTGAGGACCAACCCAGTCGGTTCTCCGGTCGCGTCCTTGCGGATCTCGCCACCGGTTGGCGCGGCCCTGTCGCGCGTGATCCCGGCTTGCTGCAATGCCAGCGTGTTGCCCCACGCGGCGAAGCCGTGCAACCCTCGCATCAGGACTGGGTGATCCGGCACCCGCTCCGAGAGCAGCTTCTTGTCGGGGTAGTGGTTGGCCCACGCGCCTTCATCCCATCCATAGCCGATGATCCATTCCCCCTTCGGTGTGGTTGCGGCGCGATCAACGATGCGCTGCACTGCCTCGGCTTCCGTCGCGAGGCCGGTCAGGTTCACGCGATCCAGCGACTGTCCCAACTCGGCGACATGGGTATGCGAATCCACCATTCCGGGCAGCATCACCGCTTGCTGAAGATCGACGACGCGTGTTGCCGTTCCACGGTGCGCGAGCGCGCCAGAGTCGGAGCCGACGTACACGATTCGTCCACCGCGGATCGCGACCGCCGAGGCGTCGTGATGCCAGCCTTGTGTGGCGTCGAAGGGAGCATCGCTTGCAGGCACCCCATCGAGCGAGGGCTCACTCCATCCGAGCGTGTAGATCCGCGCATTGTGCAGGATCAGGTCCGGGGGCGCATCGGTGGCAGCGGCACGGCCGCAGGCGATGAGCAGCGCTGCAGGCAGAAGAGTGGTGGCCAGCGAGCGGGAGAACAGTCGAGAGAGGCGCATGCGCCGAAGCTACGTGCGGCCCACGCTGGCGCGAGATGCTGGGGCGTTGCGGGCGGTCGCGCGCGACTCTATCGTCCTGCCCCGATTCCGAATGCAACGACACTTGAAGGCGAGGAGCTCCGGATGAGCACGACACAGATGAGTACGATGGAGATTGGCACGACGCTGGTCGACCTCTGCCGGCAGGGCAAGAACTCCGAAGCCATCCGGACCTTGTATTCCACGGATATCGTGAGCGTCGAGGCTGGCAGCCCCGACGGCAGCGGCCCGGCGACGGCCACCGGCATGGAGGCCTGCATGGCCAAGGGCCAGTGGTGGATGGACAACCATGAAATTCACGATGCCCAGTTTTCGGGCCCGTGGCCGCATGGTGACCGATTCATCGTGAACATGAAATACGACATCACGTTCAAGCCGACCCAGAAGCGATTCACGATGGAAGAGGCGGCGCTCTACACGGTGCGCGACGGCAAGATCGTGCATGAGGAGTTTTTCTATAACGCCGGGAGCTGACGCTGCCCCGAGCGGTAAATCCAGACGCATCAATGGGTTATGAAAGCGCACCGGGGTCCGTCCTGCCAATCGGGACGGGCCCCGGTGTTTTTGTTCGACCAGTCCGGGATGGCGCGGCGATGTCTTTATTGTCGAAACAGGTGTAATGTCAGATCACGCCGCTACTATCACCTCGCTGGAGCCGACGTGTTCCTTGGCATATTTCTGTCCTACCTGATCTTCTATGGCTGCGTCATCGCGGCGCTCGGCTACGGCATCCGCTGGATAGTCCGCGGCGCACTCGAGCCGATCGAGGACCGACTGGATCGGCTGCAGCGCCAGCTGAACAACATTGCGAGAGCGCAGCGCGAGCCTGACTGAGGGCGAACGTGCTGTATCGAAACGGTTGCTCGGAGTCTTCTCACCGAACCTGGCGCCACCGGAAATCCGATAGCGCGCCGCGACTACTTCGCCCGTCGCCGCACCACAATCGGCACGCCTTTCGTCGACAGTCCGGGCACCGTCACTTCTCCGTGATAGTCGGTGTCCACATGCAAGGCGTCGGTGATGTCGGCCACCAGCGTGACGGGTGCACGCGCACCAGCGACGAGCGTCAACGACTCGGGCATGGCGCGGACCTCGACCGACGCGAAGCGGCCATCGGGACCGCGCAGCGTCGAGATCTCGACCGTCGCGTCGGCATCACAGGTGAGGTCATTGCTGATCATCAGCACCGTCCGAACCTGCGCGCCAGCCACCCCTTCGAGCACCAGCGCTGGCGCCACGGCAGCGTCGTGACGGTGATCAGCGTGCGCGGTGCGCTGCCCCGCCCAGGTGGCCGGGTTCCAGGTCATGGTGGCCGGCTTCCAACTGATCGGCGCGTCGGCCCACAACTTCGAGACTGTCTGCACGTAGTCGGTGGTCGCACGCCCGACTGTTTCCCAGTAACGCAGGTTGGCGTCGAACGCGCGGCGCATAACGTCTTCCATCTGTGTCCGATCAGCCATTGCGCGTTACCCGGGTGTGCGAGCAGGGTCGATTGCAGTAGAAGTGGTCGTACCAGTGATGCCGGTAGTCCGGGCAATCGCTGACCTTCACTTCGTGCGTGGAATCCATCCCCGCGTGTCCGGCGACGATGGTCCACCGCAGGACGTGCTGGTTGCAGCCCTCGATCCAGAGCAGCGTTTCATACTCGGTGCCTTCGTCGATGTCCTCCGGCAGCTTGAACGAGACCTCGATCGTCCCCCGCCGCATCGGGTTGAGGCTGATGGAGTCGGGTGCGATCTTCACCCCCTCCACGCCATCGCTCCGCACGCTGAAGGTTCGCGCCACACGGTCGCAGTTCGTGACTTCGATCTTCACCTTGACGGTGCTGCAGCCGCAGGCGTAGCTGGTGATGTCGCCGAGTTTCTTCGGCATCCAGCACGGCGGCGGAACGCTGCAGGACGGCGTCGCCACGGGAGGATTCATGAGCGCCTCCTGCCAGGCGTTCCACGACTGCGACATCGACGATGTCATGTCCGGTGCCTTCATTCCGGTGAAGTCTTCATACAACTGCTGCCCGAGCTTCATCTGCGCGGCCAGCAGTCCCATGAATGCGCCGGGCACATCGCCCATCGGCCGGGCTTTCGTCGTCGAAGCCATCGTAGAGTCTCCAGAGGTCTGGCGTTCCCACGTCACATGCGAGCGGTGGTTCGTCTCGCCGTCGTACCACAGCGACTGCTCAGTTGACGACGGGCGGATCGTCATGCTCGTCGTCACTCGGCTCGGTCTTCGTGCCCGATACCTGGATGATGACGGGATAGACGAGCCCGGCGACTTCCCAGTTGCCACCATACTCCGCTCCCGGCGATAGCTCGTTGGGAAGCCGGATCGTGACGTCGATTTCGCGCAACTCACCGGGTCGCAGCGACACGGCCCCACCGTCGAGCGACATCTTCACCAGTCCGCCGTGTGCCGCGGCGATCGAGTCGGCGATCACATCCACGCGCCGCTGGGTCTCGGCCAGCCTGGTCACATAGGCACGACGCAACGCCCGTTCGATGCCTCCAGCAAGGATCACTCCGAATGCCTGCACCTTGCGAAGCGTGACAGTCACGTTGCCATCGTTCAGCACGGTGAGCTGCTGCCTGACTGTCTCACCGGGTCGCGCAGTGAGTCGCAGCTGTTCCGGGAAGGCGCGCAGATGGGGTGCAGCCTCAACTTCCACCTGCGCCGGTCGAGTGTTGCCGTCGAGCGACAGGACACCGCTGTATTTGCCAGGCACCACGTCCGCCGGCAGGAAGAGTCGCAACACGCGCGGATCGATGTCGGACTGAACCATGAAGTCGATGGAATCCTTCGGTTCACGCACGCCACGAATCGTGAGCGCAATCTCCGACGCCGATTCCGTCAGCTCGGGGATGACACCTGTCAGCCCGGACGGAATGCCGCGGAAGCGGACGGCGGTCGGTTCACCCTCGGTCTTTGTCGCCTGCGCCATACATCAATTCGGTGGACGTGGCGTCGGCGTCACGGGCGTGACCGGCTGACCCACCACCGGATCGCGCGGCTTCACCACGACAGGATCGTTCGGCCTGGGCACGATCGGCTCGGTGGGCTTCACGATCACCGCATCAGCGGGTGCCCGACTGCAGATCTCACACGGGTTCGGCTTGTACGGCTCGGTGATGACTTGCGCCTCGCCACACAGCCGCACCGAGCCGAAGTCCATTCCAAGCAGCGACAGGCTGACCGCAAAGTCTGCCGGGATATGCACACGCGTCGATGGTATTTCGCTGAGCTTGAGTTCGATCGGAGCGAGCTCCACCTTGATCGGCGGCAGCGTGTCGATGTTGATGTGCAACGGTGGAATGGCGTCCACACTGAGATGCACCGCGGGGATCGCGTCAACGCTCAGGTGCAGCACCGGGATCTTCTCCACCGACACATCCAGCGACGGCAGATCGGAAATTCCAATCGTGAACGACGTCGGAACGCCCTCGACTTTCGCGCGAAACGGCTGCGCGGCGTGCACCGTGGTGTGGAACGGTTGCGGTACGCTGACGCTCATTCCCGTTCACTCCTGCTTCTGCAGCGAAGCACGTTGTGGACGCGCGCGATCAAACCTACGTTGTCATTGCGACACAGGTTGCATGAGCACACTCGCTGCGTCAAGACGTCTTCTGTATTGAAGAGTCGTGTGAAGTATCAGCGAACACGACCTTGCAACTTCGTTCTTGCAGTGCAATTGCACGAGCATTCACATCGATAGACGTACGCCACCGTCTCGCCCTCTCGCAGATGACAGGCACGCGCACTTCGATTTCGAACATCGCGACTCCAGCAAGCACGACGGCACCGGTCGCCGTCGCGGTTGCACACGAGCACGGTGCAACACCGGAATCGTTGCTCGACCGTGCGCTCGAGGCTGCCGGTTTCTGGAGCATGCTCAGCAAGCGACGGGCGTCTCGACGTCGGCGAAAGAGTGACCTCGCGATCGTCATCAAGCCTGATCTCGATGTGTTCGCCCTCGACTCGCACACGGGTACTGATCCGCAGCTGGTCGAGTTGCTGGTCGTCAAGCTGCGAACTGCCGGTTATGCGAACGTCACGCTCTGCGATGGACGCAACAAGCCGGACCGCTGGTTGTGCAACCGCGAAGGCCTCTCAGTCCCCGATCTCATCGGCTATCACTTCGAGGCACCGGAAGGGCAGCCATACGACTTTGCGTGGGTGGACGACGACCCGCAGCCAGTGGCGCTCGATCGCTACGATGACTCCGGAGCACTTCGCGTCAACGGCGTATGGGCATCAGCGGATATCCGAATCTCTTTTGCGAAAGCGAAGACCGACGACGCATGGAGTTACGCGCTCGCCGTCGCCAACCTGCTGGGTCTCGTCTCCACCGAATGCGACGCCACGCACTGGTCGCCGGAAGACGCCGCGCTGCAACTGCTGCGCGCCTGTCCACCGGACTTTGCGCTGATCGATGCGGTGGTCGGCAGTCACGGACGCGCGGGCTCCCGAATCTCGAACCCGATCCAGACCGACACGATCATTGCATCGCCCAATGCCCTGCTCGCCGACTGGATCGGCGCGTTGAAGATGAGTGGTGATCCACACTCCTCACCCATCAACGGTCGTGCGCTCGATCAGGTAGGTCTGCCCTCGGCATGGGTGCTTGACGGCGACGCATCGCCATGGCGTGACTGGACCAATCCGACGGCCACCCGAATCGACGCGATTCGCAGTCGTAGCCGCTGGCCTGAACTGGACGCCTTTGCGACCGCCGTGCTGCAAGTGACCGATCGCGAGCATTTCCCTTTTCGCGATGTGATCGTGGATCAGGTCTCGGCAACCGTGCTTGGCCGTCTCGACAAGATCAGCGATGCACGAGTGCGCGACTGGATCGAGACCCTCCTCGAGAGCCTGCTCGGCTTTCTCGCTGGTTCACGCGAGACCTTCTCCACCAACGTCACGAAGGGCGACGTCCGACAATCGCTGGCGCCGATCAACCTCGACCTGCGCACCTTCTCGCCAAATGATTTCGACGAAACGCGCCGGATCGTGGCGGCACAATCTCGGGTGCTGGATGGAGCGCCGCAGGACTCACGCGGCTTCCGATTCCGCACCGTGGCCGGGCACATCCACTTCGCCGCGCAACGCCTACTCCCGCTCGACTACGACAGCTTCGTCGAGCGAGTGGACATCTCGGCGTCGATTCGCAACATGAACGACTACCTCGGCGGCTCCTGGCGTGTGATCACCCGCGATGCCGAAGGACGTCCGACACGACAGGCCGAGCGGAATCTCTACCTGCCGCAGCCGAACTGGACGGCCGTCTTTGGTGGCGACAGTATCGATGTCGAGAAGCTCGAGGTGATGCACTACTCGAGCGATGAGCAGCGGATCGATTGGCGCACGATGCAAAGTGTGAATGGATCCGCTGACTCCGATGACGGGTGCGTGGCTTTTCGGCGAACTGGCGCCGGCCAGGTCGAGGTACAGGTCTTCGCACGACAGCGATTCAAGCTGCCAACCATGCTTGCCGCGGCGCGCATCGAACGCTGGCCTGGCGTACACGGCGAACTGGTGGCGGACGCATACGGTCGCTTCTTCGATGGCACGATGGCGAATCTCCGCGCCGCCTACGATGGGCGCAGCTTTCGTATCGGCAAGCCGCCCGTCCTCGTCGGTGCGATCGAGGAAGGTTCGGAGCTTCGCGCCCTGCTCACCGGCGCGATTGCGCTCGTGTCGCGGATCTTCGGATGGGCGACGCCGGACGAGAGCGCTGCCGCCGGGTCAGTGCAACCGCTGGCCATCGATGATCTGGGCTTCGCCCACTTCGCTGGCAACCTTGGCTCTCCGAGTGTCGTGTCCGGAGCGCGTTCGCCGATCGGCGCCGTGACCGACCTCACACCCATGACCTTTCTCGCCGAGCTGGGCAAGGCCGTTGGTCGCGACCTCGCTGCGATCGGGGCCACGCCTTTCACGCCACAAGCGCGCGAGGCTTCGGCATGAAGGCGCTCGTCACGGGGGCCTCCGGCATCGTCGGAGCCAACCTCGTTCGCGAACTGCTCGCGCAACGATGGGACGTGCGGGCCCTCGTCCGCCGCGGCCCGCCACGACGCGCGCTGAGCGGCCTGCCGATCGAGTTGTCTGAAGGCGATGTACTCGACCCAGCCTCGTTGCGTTCAGCGGCGGCAGGTGTCGACTGCGTCTTTCACTGCGCCGCACGGTTCTCGTACGGGAACGCCAACGCTTCCGAGCTCGAGCAGGTGGCGATCGATGGCACGCGAAACATGATCACCGCCGCCGCTGGAGCTGGCGTGAAGCGTGTGGTGCTGACCTCGTCATCGGTGATCTTCGGGTCGTCAGCGTCAGCCGAGCCACGGAACGAGGACGCATCATTCACGGCGGAGGACGCATCAGCGTACGCCGTCTCGAAGTTCAGGCAGTCGGCGGTGGCGTTTTCGACGGCAGCCTCGCTCGGCATCGAGCTCGTCGCCGTCTGCCCGACACTGACGATGGGTGCGTGGGATTACGGGCTCTCGGAAAGCAATGCGATCATCGTGAAGTATCTCAACGATCCGTTCCGCACGACCTTTGCCGGTGGTTGCAACGTGGTCGCGGCAACCGACATCGCACGCGGCCATCTGCTCGTCGCTGAGAAGGGCACGCCGGGCCGCTCGTACATCCTCGGCGCTGAAAACCTGTCGTGGCGCGACCTGCACTCCCAGATCTCCGCGCTCTGCGGTACGACGGGCCCCTTGCTGACGGCGACACATACAGGCGCCTTCCTCACTGCAGCCTGGGCCGAGTGGTTTTCGCGCACGTCCGGGCTGCCTCCCGCGCTGACGCGAGACGAAGTGCGGATGATGGGACGTTGGTACTGGTACGACGACAGCGCCGCTCGTGCAATCGGGTACCGATCGACCGGGACGCAGGCTGCGCTGCAAACCGCAATCAGCTGGCTCCTCCGCACCGATCACATCCGACCCGACGTTCGGGCCTGGCTTCAGGTGCCTGCCTCGGCGCCGTTCTCTGAACTCCACACCTACTCGGAGCGTGCATGAACGAACACCAGAAGGTCAACCTTCGGCGAATGGTGATGCTGCGAGTGCCCCCCGAGCGCGTCTGGTCTGCGTTGCGAGACGACCTGCCATCGGTGGCATCGTGGATGAAGGGGATCGAGTCGGTCACGCGACTCGAACATGCCGGTGATGCCGATGGTGTGGTCAGCACCGTGCACGAGTGGCGAGCGAGCGCAGCCTTGCCCTCGGCGATGGGACGCTTCGTGGATGGTGACGCGCTCACGTGGGTCGAACGCGCCAGCTGGCACGAAGGCAAACTCGAGTCGCATTGGACCGTCGAGTCGCGATTGCTGGCAGGCAGCCTCTCCGGTTCCGGCAGTACGCGCCTCGAATCAGCGATGGGCGGACGTGGCAGTCGCATGTCGTTCGAGATCTCGGCGTCGCTCGGTCCGGGCGCCCTGGGCCCACTCGGTCAGGGACGGCTGAAGGGAGGGCTCGAGGATGCAGCAGCGACGTTGCTGGCGAAGACCCTGCAGGATCTAGGTGCGGCGGTCGAAGTCTTCGTCACCAACGGCTCGACAGGATCGCGGCGCGCGTCAGCCACCGAGCCGGCGCAGCACCGCTGATCCAGCGGCCAACAGCGACAGCGCCTGCTCCGGCGCATCGGTCAGCAGGTGCATCATGAGTCCAGTCGGACTCGCTTGTGGGTCGAAGCGATCCCAGTGCAGACCCGCGTTCCCCTCGGCATCGATCACCAGGTGCATGCCGCGACCATCGGCGAGGGGCCGGCGAAAGTGGGTGGCGTGTGCGGGTGTGCCGAGGCTCGAGCGGTAGGCGGGATCACGCAGCAGACGATCCACCTCGTCGCGTGTCAGCGGTGTGGCCGTGCCGACGGGAAGTTCGAGCGCACGCTGTTCGAGATCAGAGAAGTCGTTCTGCATGGCAGCTCGTGAGTGGCCACTCCTGTGACACGACAGAACGCGAAGTGTGCATTGGGTGGGGCGGCTCTGGCAAGGCGGGCGCGAATCGTTGTGCGCGACACTGATGAACCATCACCGGAATCTGCGACATGAAGCGGTACCCCTACGCGTTCCACATCGCACTCGATGGCAATGGCATCAACGGCCTCGAGGGTCGTGCCGGGCTCTGCATCTTTCTGTTCGATCCGGCGGACAACAGCTACGCCTACAACATCCGCTTCCACGACGGCATCGCCGGAGGTCACGCCACCACCGTAGACCCAACCGGTTCGATCGGATTTCTGGGCAACGCTGGCCAGCACCTGCTGCTCTACGATACACGCAGTGGCGCAGAGCTCGATCGCATCTCGACGCTCCGCTTCGAGATCCCAGACAGTTCGCTTCGCGGGAGCACCCACGCGGTCTGGCTCGACGAGCGCCGCTTCGTCACTTCCGTCGGCGATCATCTCTACCTCTTCGACGCGCAGTCGCTCTCGAAGCCGGAGAAACTCGCGCAGCATGGCATGGGCATCGTACACGGTCTGCAGCAGACGAAGTCAGGCCGCTACATCGTGTTCGGCGCAATGGACAACCCTGCCAAGGGTCGCCACGGCGAGGCCCGTGAGATGGGGATCTGGGACACCAGATCCGGCGAGATCCGAGTCGTGAAGCTCCCGGCCACCTGCTGGCACACGGTGCCACATCGCACCGAGGACCTCTTCTACGGCGTTTCGTTTCGTGTGCACCCGATGGACCGCGTGGACTATCACCAGTGGGCGATCTCGTACCTGCGAGAATACGCGTTCGAAGTGGATGCCGCGACTGGAGAGATCGTGCGCCACTGGAGCGCCGGCCGCGACATCCCAGCGCACATCAACAGCGACCTCACGATCTCCGACACGGAGTTGATCTTCTGCAATGGCGCGAGCCAGACGATCGTCTTCATCCAGCTCGACGACTTCGCCACCTTCCGCATCATCGACGAGAAGCCTGGCCTTCGTGAGCAGTTCGCCAATCGGCGCCAGGCGAAGACGCAGCTCTACGACACGCTGGCGCGCGGCGGCCTGTTCACACAGACCGAGCACCTGCTTGGCGCGATGCGCGTGAGTCGATTCACCATGATGGACTCGGTGCACGCCTGCAAGCTGAGTGCCGATCAGTCGCTGCTCTTCACCGCCAATCGCGGCCTGAATCACATCACGATCTACGACTACCCGTCGAACACGATTCGCCTGCGGGTGAAGATGCCGGACATCCAGGAGTACATCCCGATGCCGAAGAATGCCGATCCGCGACTTGGCTTTCATCACGGGCATCTGCTCGACTGTCAGCCCGCCACCGTCTCCGCCTGAACTGTCACGCCCAGCGTCGCGGCGACGGCCGGGGTTCAAAGGGTGTGGGGCGGACGCACACGAAGCGGCGTCGGACTCACCCGACGCCGCTCCGCGTTGACTTGCCTCTGGTTCACCGCGTCGTGATCAGAATCCGGTGACGATTCCTCCCTGTGCTTCCCAGCCGGTGAGCGACGGTCCCCACGCGGATCCGTTCCACCACTTGTGGTAGACTTGCGAATCAGTACCCGTGACGAAGACGTCGAGTCGGTTCTGCCCCCACGCCACGACGCGTGGAGGGCTGGTGCAGACGCCGCCCATGTTCTCCCAGCCGGTGACGGACGGGCCCCACGCCGAGCCATTCCACCACTTGTGATAGAGCGCCGAATCGGTGCCGATCACGAAGACATCGAGCCGGTTCGCACCCCACGACACCACCGTTGGCGGTGATGCGCAGACGCCACCCATGAACTCATACCCGGTCACCGACGGCCCCCAGGCCGAGCCGTTCCACCACTTGTGATACAACGCGCGGTTGGTGCCAAGCACGAACACATCGAGGCGGTTTGCGCCCCAGGCCACGACTTCAGGAGAACTGCTGCAGACGCCGCCCATGTACTCGTACCCCGTGACGGATGGCCCCCACGCCGAGCCGTTCCACCACTTGTGGTACAACGCGCGGTTGGTGCCCAGTACGAACACATCGAGACGGTTCGGTCCCCACGCGACCGCCTTCGGTTCTCCGAGACACACACCACCCATGTATTCGAAGCCTGTTGCCGACGGGCCCCATCCGGAGCCGTTCCACCATTTGTGATACAGCGCGGAATCCGTGCCGGTCACGAATGCATCGAGGCGGTTCGGTCCCCAACTCGCCACACTCGGCCGCGACTGACAGACACCACCGAGGCGTTCGTATCCAGCCACCGACGGGCTCCACGACGAGCCATTCCACGCCTTGTGGTAGAGCGCGGAATCGGTGCCGAGCACGAATGCGTCGAGACGATTCGGCCCCCACGCCACCACTTCAGGGGCGGTGTTGCAGATCCCGCCAAGTGACTCGAAGCCGGTGAGCGACGGTCCCCATGACCCACCGTTCCACCACTTGTGCCACATCGCGCGATTGGTGCCGAGCACGAAGATGTCGAGTCGATTCGGGCCCCAGGATACCGCGGGGCCGGAGGGCTCCGGTGCGGGTGCAACAGTGTCGAACGCAATGCGCGGTCGAATGATGCCCGCCCCGGAGTGCTGATCCCATCCGGCCGGTCCGATGTCTTTCGCAGTGTTGCGCAGCGTGGCTTTCAACTGATCCTGTGTCAGCCCCGGACTCGCCTGTTTCAGCAGGGCCGCCACGCCCGCGGCAATCGGAGTCGCAGCCGAGGTACCGCTGTCACTGTTGAAGAAACCGGTGAAGTGTGTGATCGAGCAGAAGTCCGGCTTGTTCGCATCGAGTGCACCGGGGCCCTGGCTGCTGTACCCCACGAATTGTTCGTTGCGATTCACGGCCCCCACCGTGATCACACGCGGGTGACTGTTCGCCCCCCAGATGCTGCGACCGGGACCGCTATCCGCACCACATCGACCGTCGGGACAGGTACCGCCACAGTTGCCGGCGGCGAACATCACGATGATCCCTTCGTTCAGCGCCTCGACCACCTTGCGCGTGAAGGGATGATTCGGATCGCGCGCATAAAGCGGATCCCACGATTCCTGGAAAATACCCCAGCTGTTGGTGAGGATCTGCGGTGTGCCGTCGGTGCGATGCTGGTTGATCGCCCACTGGAAGCCGGCGAGTGCGTTGGAGATGGTCGTTGCAATGGTCGCATCACCGATTCGAATGTCGTAGACACGTGCATTGGGAGCCATCCCAAGCACGTCGGTGGACGTCATGTTGCCGTGCCATCCCCAACCCGCACCCGTCGTGCCCCAATTCGTCGCCGGGAACCCGCCGATCACATTCGGCACCAGCTTGTTCGGCCAGTCGGGCTTCGAGGTGTCCGACGCGCTGATCGGACGGCCTTGCGCGGTGATGCCGCCATCGACGACACCGACCACGATGCCCTCTCCGCGATAGCCCGCGCTCCAGATCTGGTCCACGCCGAGGTAGTTCGCGACGTCCGCCATCGTGCCTTTCGGAGTGCCTGGCGAACAGTCGCAGGTGCCGATCGGGCAGGCACCGAATGCGGCCAGCGGTGCGACCAATGCGGTTTGTGTCTCGACCTCGGCGATCGACGCACCGAACGGCTCGATACGTGTGTCGCGCCAGACCTTGACCACATCCGGCCGTGCTTCGAGCGCTGCGATCTGGTCAGCGGCGATCGTCCCACGCACGATGAGCGTGGCTTCGGCTGCCGCTCCCGCACGCAGACTCTCTCCTTCTGCACGCGGCGCCTCCATCGGAATTGCCTCGAACCCATCATCGAGCGCGAAGCCCGAGTTGGCAAAGGCGCCGGTGATCTGGAACGCACTCCGCGCCGCATTGCCCGCGTCGACACGCAATTCGAGCAGCACCGGTATCTGCTCACCACCTGTGTCGGTTGCCGCGGCGTCATCGCGTGGCGGTCCGCCCCGCATCACGTCGTCGCCACCACCAGCGCCGCCGTCCATGTCCATGCCATGCAGCATCTCGGTGGCCGCGTCGCCGGTGAATGACATCCCGGGCATCGTGTCGGCACCGCCTGATTGACGCAGCATCTCGGACATTGAATCGATGGCGCCGTCAGTCGCTGGCATCGCCTCGATGGCCGCCACCATCTCCGGCGTGTTCTGCCCAAGCATGGCGCTGCTGATCCGCGGGGGCGACGACGCACGAGTGGCCCCACCACCGTTTCCTGTCTTGCGCTTGCCCTGTTCGTGCATCGGTCCCCCCTGGAATCGACGTGGCGATCCCTGCACTCCCATGCCCGAGTGAGCGAGCGGCGCGGGAGTGTTGCTCCGTCGCCCGCTTCGTCGCAGGGTGAGTTTCGCGGCTGCCCGCTGTCGCGCAGTGGCGTCAGGACGAGCGAGACAGAATGCGCACTTCACACCTGCGCGCACAACACACCTGCACGCAAAAGTGATTTACGCAAGATGTGTGCAAATATTCATTCACAAGCTGATGCATGTGCTGCCGCGCTCGAGCGGAGCTCGTGCGACGTACTCAGGTAAACAACGTCAGTCGAGTACGTGATACGTGTATGCGCACCACGAGATTCGTGCGCAATCGTCGAGGACGCACACCGCCAATCGATGCGGCGCGCGCGAGACCTCGCGCGCAGAACCGCCGCCTGTCAGGCACACCCCCACACGCCGTCAGGCGACGGCCGATGAGAAAGACGGGGCAAAATCGCAACCTTGTCGCATCCCGCCCGCCTCCGGGCGAATCCAGCCTTCCTGACCCATAGGTCGTGTATGCGCGCACTGATCCTGAACGGCGCCCTCGGGCCCGATCCGCTGCTCGATGAGATCACCACCCGGCTCACCGCCGACTTCGTCGCGCGCAAATACGCGGTGGAGTCGGTGATCCTGCGCGACGTGCCGGTTGCCTACTGTCAGGGCTGCTTCGAGTGCTGGACGCATACGCCCGGCACCTGCAAGATCGACGACGGCGGCCGCGACCTCTCGCGCGACTTCACCGTCAGCGACGTGGTCGTGCTGGTCACACCCGTGCAATTCGGCAGCTATTCGTCGGAGACGAAGAAGATGCTCGATCGCACGTTGGGCACGCTGCTCCCATTCTTCCGCAAGATCGACGGTGAGGTGCACCATGTGCCGCGCTACGCCTATCCCCCGTCGCTCGGCGTGATCGCCGTTCAGGACGCGGCTGACGCCGACAGCGAGCAGACGGTGCGGGTGCTGGCCATGCGCAACGCGATCAACTTCGCCTCGCCCAAACATGCGGTCGGTATCGTCAATCGCCGCCATCCCGTGGGTGAGGCGTTCGGCGCGTGTGATGCGCTGGTTTCGACACTGACGCTGCCGAAGGTGCCGAGCGAACCTAAGCTGGTGGCCAACGTCGACCAGCTCCTGCCGGTGATGCCACTCGCCGCCGATGGTGCGCCGCCGAAGCGTGCGATGCTGCTGGTCGGTAGCGCAAAGCCACGCGGCTCGAGCACATCGGAAAGCCTTGGGCAACAACTGATGGAGCAGCTCGCGATGCGCGGCATCGAAGGG
The DNA here is from genome assembly GCA_963740355.1 of uncultured Gemmatimonadaceae bacterium. GTDB lineage: Bacteria > Gemmatimonadota > Gemmatimonadetes > Gemmatimonadales > Gemmatimonadaceae > JACMLX01. Next base: position 1,898,952 of record CAVUDW010000002.1, on the reverse strand, counting down.
GAAGTGCGACATGTGCAGCGCGAGACCCATTCGGCCGAGTCACTGCAGGCATTCGTTGCGGCACTCCGAGAGTGCGACCTGCTCGTGATTGCGTCACCGATCTACATCGATGCACTACCCTCGCTGGTGACGCGTGTGCTCGAGGCCATCCTTGCCGATCGGGCCGCCGATCCGTCCCCACCGCCGTTGACCCTGGCGATGGTATTGAACTGCGGCTTCCCCGAGGCGCGGCACGCATCGGTCGCACGAACCATCGGCGCACTCTTCGCTCGCAAGAGTCGCGTGCGCTGGGCAGGCGCGCTGCAGCTAGGGGGCGGCGGCCTGATTCACGGTCGCCAACTGGTCCAGATCGGCCATGTCGCGCACCACCTCTCCCCTCTGCTCGACGAAGCGGCAGCCGCGCTGGCGGCGGGCGAAGCCATTCCGCCGGAGACGCGTGAGGAGTTCAAGGAGCCCCTCCTTCCGACGGATCTCTACATCGCCGCCGGCGACGCCGCCTGGCTCTGGACTGCGACGCACGAAGGCGCCCTGACGCGACTCTGGGAGCGACCGGCGGTGGCTGAGGCGTAGCATCGCCAAACGCCACCGCTCAATTCGCGCACCAGACGACTTCCTTGGTCAGCTTCGCTCCGGCGCGCCAGTCCTCTGGCGCCGCCCGCCCCGCCGCCGCCCGAACACCCGGGGGCGGCTCCGTGAACTCGTACTGCAGCAACTGTTGCAGTTCAGCAGGCGTCACCTTCACAGACCGGGCCGTACCCGCCCGAATGTGATTCAAGCCACAGACGCGGTCGATCACCGACAGTCCCGCGGCGATGTCGAGAAATGAGGTCATCGCATCCACGCCGCTCACCGCGCGCAGTTCACGCGGCAAGCGCTCCGGCCGACTGAGCGTCAGGTCCATGCGCCGAAGCTGCGATGTGGCACTGTCGAGGTAGAAGTTGCCGTGGACGTCAGGTCCCTTGATTCGATCGGCCGCGCGCACTTCTAGGCGAAGCCAGGTTTCACCGGCGTGGACACTCGTGCCGCCAAACGAAAAGCAGTGATTGCGCGAGAACTCCTCGTCCGCGAGGTCGAGAATGGTTGGTATCGCCATCGTGTACTCGGCGCCGCCTCGCGGACTGCGTGTGCGCTCGACCACGCGACCCGCGCGGTAGGTGACACGCGTCGCGCTCTTCACCAGCACCGTGTCCACGCGCTGCACGAATAGCGTCGTGTCACGCAGGGCACCAACGGCTCGCACCTGCAGGTAGACGAACGGATACTGCGAGGAGAGCAAGCGATATCGATCCGCGTTCTCACGCAGCAGTGAGATCAGCGTAAAGACCTCCGGTTCCGCCGCCTCCGTCGGCACACCCGGGTGCGGGCAGTTGGCGAGCGCGCGAACGGTCATGCCCGCAATTCGTACCGGCAATTGCGTCAACCGGACGTCGAGTCGCGTGATCCCCGTCGCCGCGATCTCCACCTGCGCACGATAGGGCGAATACCCGATGCGCTTGACCAGCACCTCGAATTTCCCGGCAGGCAGCGTGGTGAGTGTGAACCGACCGTCCGGATCGGTGAAGCGTTCGACGGCGAGTTGTGGAACGCTGACGACCGCATAGGCCAGCGCCACACCGGTCTGGGTCGCGATCACCTGGCCCTGCAAGGTGCCGCTCCCCTGCGCGCTGGCCGTCGGCGCTGCAGCGATCGCGAAGCCGAGGACAGCAACCGCGATGGCTCGCGCCCGCCGCAGCGTGGGTCGGGCGTTGCCGGCACTGCCCTGCCCGACTCGATCACACTGCCGCATGCGCCTCCGGGGGAAATCATGAACTACTGGCTTTCCAGTAGTTAGTCCGATTCACAGCGTCTGTCAACGCGGCGCTCCAGCGTTCGCTGTGCCGGTGGCCAGCCCCCAACGCCTAGCCTCTGTTCCTCGTACGGGGCGTGAACACGCCTTACTGTTCCGCTCGTCCGACGCGCCACGTGACCTCCCCGCCACTAACGCATTCGATGTCCTCACGCTCGTACCTCATTCGCGCGCTCAGCGCGATTTCCCTGCTTTCGATCCCGACCCGTGTCGCGCTCGCCCAGCCGATGGCCCCAGCGCCGCGCGTCGTTCACGCTGGCGCCGGCCGCGCCGGGCTCGCGACGCTGGTTACGACACCGCCGACCATCGACGGCCATCTCGATGAAGAGGCGTGGAAAGCGGCCACTCCCTTCGACGGCTTCATCCAGCGCGAAGCGAAGGAAGGCGATCCCGCGACCGAACGCACCGAGGTCCGCATCCTCACCGATGGGCAGGCGCTCTACATCGGGGCGTGGCTCTATGACAAGGAACCACAGGGTATCGTGGCCGGCGAAAAGTTGCGCGACGTGCTGCTCACCAACAGCGACTATTTCGCGATCATCCTCGACACCTATCTCGACAAGCAGAACGGGTTCGTGTTTGCGACGACGCCCGCCGGTGTCGAATACGATGGGCAGGTGACGCGCGAAGGTGAAGGTGGAGCCGTGACTCAGACGGGGCAGACACGGGCGCAGAGCGGAGCGCTCGGCGGATTCAACCTGAACTGGGACGGCAGCTGGAAGGTGGCGACGTCGGTGGATGGCAATGGCTGGTATGCCGAGTTCCGCATCCCGTTTTCGACGCTGCGTTATGGTGGCGATGCAAAGCAGACGTGGGGCATGAACATGGCGCGCAGCATTCGACGGAAGAATGAAGAAGCGCTCTGGTCGTTCGTGCCGCGGCAGTTCTCGCTCTATCGCCTCTCGCGCGCCGGCACCCTTGGCGGGCTGACCGTGCCGGTGCGTCGGGTGGCCACGGTGACGCCATATGCGCTGAGTTCCAACACGCGCACCTTTGCCGTGGACCAGAAGTACCGCCATCCGACCGAGTTCGGTGTGGATGCGAAATACGGCATCACGCCAAGCCTGACACTCGACCTGACGTACAACACCGACTTCGCGCAGGTGGAAGTCGATGAGCAGCGGACAAACCTGACCCGGTTCCCGCTCTTCTTTCCCGAGAAGCGCACCTTCTTCCTCGAAAATGCCGGCATCTTTTCGGCCGGCACGCCGCAGGCGGTCGATCTCTTCTTCACGCGTCGCATCGGCATCGACTCCCTCGGCAATCCGGTGCCGATTCGCGGCGGTGGACGTGTGTCAGGGCGTATCGGTGGCATGACGGTGGGACTGTTGCAGATCGTGACCGATGATCGAAGCGCGACACAGCCGGGCAATTCGTATTCCGTGGCGCGATTGACGAAGGAACTGGGCCGACGCTCGCGCGTGGGCCTGATCGGCGTGCAGCGCCTCGGCCTCGGCGACACCGGTCCCGACCACAATCGCACCTATGGTGTGGATGGCCGCATCGGCGTCAGCGACGCGGTGACTTTCGACTGGTGGGGCGGCAAGACCGAGACACCGGGCAAGGGCAACGACGATCTCGCTTTCAGCTCACTCGCGAGCTACACGACGCGTGATTGGAGCAACTCGGTGCGTGTGCTGCAGGCGGGGCGGGACTTCAATCCGGAAGTCGGCTTCCTCAATCGGACTGGCGGCTATCGCTACGTCGAAGGCACCGTGATGCGCCTGGTGCGGAAGCCGTCGTGGACGAATGTGCGGCAGTGGAATCCGCACATGTCGTATCGCGGCTACTACGGGTTGGACAACTACTTCCAGAGTGGCCAGGTGCACTTCGACCTGACGGAAGTGACGTTCAACAACGGCGGGCGTGCGGGGCCGGAAGTGAACTGGTATCACGAGGGGCTGCAGGCACCGTTCACAATCGCTCCCGGTGTGACGCTGCCTGCCGGCAGCTACGATTACTTCGTCTATGGCTTCGACTGGGATACCGACCCGAGTCGTTCACTGTCACTTACGACGCGTGTCGATTTCGGACCGTTCTACAATGGCACGCGCAACGGCGGCCGCACGCAGATCACCTTCCGCAAGGGTGCCGCGTTCACCTCGTCGCTGGTGCTGGACTTCAACGATGTGCATCTGGACCAGGGCAACTTCCAGCGCACGCTGATCGGCACGCGACTGGGCTACAACTTCACGCCCAAGATCTTCATCAACTCGCTGGTGCAGTACAACAACCAGGCCCGCGCCTGGACGGCCAATGCCCGCTTCGGCTGGCTGAACACGGCGGGGACTGGGCTCTTCATCGTCTTCAATGATGGTGAAGAAGCCGATTCATTCTTCCGCTGGGTCCGCCCGCAGTCACGGTCGCTGGTGCTCAAGTACACCCGACAGATCGGCACAGGCACCTGATCGAGTCATCGGTGATGGTTTCCATCGCCGTCCTGCGCAATGCACTGCAGAGGCGTAGGGCGACTTCTTTCGGAGAGTGCGCGATGGCGATTCAATATCCAGTCACAGTCCGCCTGGCTGCGGCGGTCGTGCTGGCCGGGCTGGCCGCGTGTGGCGGCGGCGGTGGTGGGCCGGTTGGAAACGGTGGAAACTCTGGCACCTTCACCGCCCGCATCGATGGCGCCAGTTGGTCGTCGGCTGTGACGAGCGGCGGCGCCAGTGCGGGCGGAAACTTCGCCCTGGGTGGCGTGCAGACGGGGTCAGGCACAGCGATCACGATGACGCTCTACTCGATCGCAGCACCGGGGACGTATCCCCTCGGCGTCGGCCCCTCGGTGACTGGTGGCACCGCGACGGTGACCAGCGGCAGTTCGATCTGGTCAACGGGGTTGAGCGGCGCAGCGGGCACGGTAACTGTGACGGCGGTCTCGCCGACGCGAGTCGCGGGCACCTTCACGTTCAATGCACCGCCGCTGATCGGTCAGACGGTGACGAACACCCGTGTCGTCACGGCGGGCACGTTCGATGTGCCGATCACCAGCGGGCCGGCAACCCTGGTGGTGCCCGACTACGCTGGCAGCAAGGTGACTGGCACGGTGGCCGGGACGGCGTTCAACGCCGCGACGGTCGTCACGGTGACGGCGCCGTCGTCAGGCACGTTCACCTTCGGCGCAAGCAACAGCGCGCAGACGATGAACGTGATTCTTTCCGGCTACACCGGCGTCGGCACGTACACGCTGGGCACCGGTGCATCGCGCACGGTGAGCGTGACCAACACGGTCGCGCCGACGGGTTCGTGGGGTGGCAGCAACGGCAATACCACCGGCACGCTGACCATCACGAGCGCCACCGCGACACGCATCAAGGGCACGCTCACGGCAACGGTCCAGCCGATCGGTTCATTGGCCCCCGCCGCAACGACGCTCAACGTGACATTCGAGATCGGGATCGCAACACCCTGATGGGGCAGCAGATCGGAGACAGGGAACTCGCGTTCGGGCGAACGGCGCGCTAGGCTCCCAGCAGCCACCGAACCGAGCCACCTGTTGCTGTGAGGCTGTATTGATGCACCCACGGTCTGCCCTGCCCCGCGTGCTGCCCGCGACGTTGCTGTTCTTCGCTGCGGCCTGCGGCGGTGGCAGTGAGACGACGTCGCCCGAGCCGGTCGTGATTCGGCAGTTCACCGCGACCATCGACGGGGCACCATGGGAGAGCCTGTCACCCACCGCAGTCGCGACGTCGAGCGGGATCTTCACGATGGCTGGGCTTGCGACGTCGAGCGGCACGGCGATCTCGGTCACATTTTCGGGCATCGCCACTCCCGGCACGTATCCGCTCGGGGTTGGCTCATCGGTCGCAGGCGGAAGTGCCACGGTCACCAATGGCGCATCGACCTGGGCCACGCCACTGAGCGGCGCTGCGGGGACGGTCACGATCACGACGATCTCGACATCGCGCATCACGGGATCATTCGCTTTCAACGCACCGCCACTACCGGGTCAATCGCAGACGAATACCCGTGCAGTGACGAACGGTCAGTTCAGCATTCCGGTCACCGGCGCAACGACGATCACGATCCCGCCTGATGCCGCGAGCAAGGTCACGGGCACGGCTGCGACGGTTGCATTCAACGCCGCCACAGTCACGACGAACACCAACCCGACGTCAGGTACGCTCACCTTCACAGCGGCCAACACGGCGCAGTCGCTGAGCCTGATCCTCACCGAGTACACGGCACCCGGCACCTACACACTCGGCACCGGCACCACGCACACGCTGCGCCTGATCAACACCGGCACAAACGCGGGCACCTGGGGCGGTACCAACGCCCTCTCCGCCGGCACGGTGACGATCACGAGCGAAACGGCATCGCGCGTGCAAGGCACGATCAACGCCACCCTGCAACCCGCGCCCGGCACTGCCGGCGGGGCTGTGACCGTGACGCTGACGTTCGAGGTCGGAATCAGCCTGCAGTAGTTCCTCCGCGTTTCTCGTTCGCGACTCCGCGCGAGACTTTACTCCGAAGGCGTTCCGCACTGACGGACTTCACGGGCGGTGGATCGGGCAATCGTCCGGCGCGTGCGCATGCGCGGCGACGCTGCGCTTTCGCCTGACGGTCCACACTCCCTCACGCGGAGGCGCGGGGGACGCGGTGGCGCGGAGGACAGCACCCGACGCCTGTGGCGGCGGGGAGCTCTGGGGACGGACTCCCAGAACTCAAGGGGACGAAGTTCCTCCAGCAGTTCCCTTCAGCACCGTTGCTGGGGAAGAGGCCAAGACTGCTACCGGAGCACTCCGTGAGCTCCGTGGCCTCCCCCCCAATTGCTGTTAGCGTCGGTGCGCGGTGCAGCCTCCGCTCGCGATCGCGCGGGAAGGAACTGCAATGAGGGGGAGCGCACGGAGCTCACGGAGTGCGACCGCAGCAGCGTCCGGCGCACCGCGAACGTCTTTGGTTCTTTGGGGACGGAGTTCTTCAGTTCATGGGGACGAAGTTCCTCCAGCAGTTCCCTTCAGCACCGTTGCTGGGGAAGAGGCCAAGGTCGCACCTGGAGCACTCCGTGAGCTCCGTGGCCTCCCCCCCAATTGCTGTTAGCGTCGGTGCGCGGTGCAGCGGTTGCTCGCGATCGCGCGGGAAGGAACTGCAATGAGGGGGAGCGCACGGAGCTCACGGAGTGCGACCGCAGCAGCGTCCGTCGCACCGCGAACGTCTTTGGCACTTGGGGACGGAGTCTCTGAGCGGAAGGGGGACGGAGTTGCTGAGCGCAAGCACCCGACCGCTTGTAGTCAGCTGCCGAGGCTTTTCAGGGCGGCGCTGAGGGCAATCGAATTGACGCGCCAGATGCTGGTCTGGCCTTCCTTGCGTTTCGTGACGAGACCTGCTTCGACCAGCGCATCGGTGTGATGGCATAGCAAGGCGAGGCTGATGCCGACGTGGTCGGCGATTTCACTGCCTGTCGCTTCCTTGCCGCGCCGGCGAAGGAAGTCGACGATGCGCAGGCGCGTCGGTTCGCCGAGCGCCTTGAAGACGGTGGCGCGTTGCTCGGCGGACGTATCCGCCGCAGCGTGAGTCGTCATGTCAGGTATCCGCGCGGAGATACTGGTTCGGCCAGAGCGACGGTGCACCCAGGGCAGCCGCGGCGTGGATCGGCCAATACGGATCGCGCAGCAGCTCACGCGCCAGCAGGATCACGTCGGCTTCGCCCCGTTCGAGGATGTCGGCCGCCTGATCTGGTCGCGTGATGCGACCAACTGCGCCCGAGGGCACCAGTGCTTCGTTGCGGACACGCGCTGCGAACGGCACCTGGTAGCCCGGCGCATCCGGGATCTTCTGCGTGCGCACCAATCCACCCGACGAGCAATCGATCAGGTCCACGCCGAGCAGCGCCAGTTCGCCTGAGAGCGCGACCGTGTCATCGGCCGTCCATCCACCGTCAGCCCAGTCGGTCGCCGAGAGGCGCACCCAGAGCGCGAGATCGTCTGGCAATTCAGCACGGACCGCCTGCACCACCTCGCGCAGCAGTCGCGTGCGATTCTCGAAGCTTCCGCCGTACGAATCCGTGCGCTCGTTGCTGAGGGGCGAGAGAAATTCGTGCAGGAGGTACCCGTGCGCCGCATGAATCTCGATCAGCTGAAAGCCCGCAGCGACCGCGCGGCGTGCCGCATCGGCGAATGACGTGATGACATGCTGAATGCCGACCGCGTTCAACTCCGTCGGTGTGCGATCGTTGTCGTGGAACGGGATCGGACTTGGGGCCACCGCCTGCCAGCCGCCATGTTCGAGCGCAAGCTGACGGCCTCCCTCCCACGGGCGTGCCGAGCCGGACTTGCGACCGGCGTGCGCGAGCTGGATGCCGGCGACGGCGCCGTTGTCGCGGATCGCGCTGGTGATACGCTGCAGGCCGTCGATGTGTGCATCACTCCAGATCCCAAGGTCGCCGGGCGAGATGCGCCCATCGGCGACGACCGCGGTCGCCTCGGTGATCACGATGCCCGCGCCCCCCACCGCCCGGCTTCCGAGATGAATCAGGTGCCAGTCCGACGCGAACCCATCGACGGCGGAGTATTGGCACATCGGGCTGACCGCGATTCGGTTGCGTGAGGTCACCCCGCGGAACGTGATCGGGTCGAACAGTGATGTGACGATCGGATCGACGCTGGCTGGCGTGGTGTGCGCGGACGTGGTCATCGGCAACTCCATGAGGCGGCAGAGGTGGCACTGGCCAAGGCAGCAGCCGAGCGCGCTTCAGTAGTTCTACAACCGTTGAAGTACTTCGGTTCCACGGCCCCCCTGCGGCCCGTCCCACCGGCGCGCGCGAGCGGTACCTTTGCCGCTCAGGGCCGTACGCAGGACCGTACTCAGGTGTATCCAGCAGCCTCCACCGGAATCGACCCGTGCACCACGTCACCCAGCAGCAGGGCTCGACCAGTCGCGTTGCACGCAGCGTGGTGGGCCCGCAGTGAGTACGTCGCCGCGTGGGCTGGAGCGGAGCCTCGGACAGGTGCAGGCGATTGCGCTCAACATGAGCAACATGGTCGGCGTCGGGCCGTTCATCACGATCCCGTTGATCATCGCCACGATGGGCGGCCCGCAGTGCATGCTGGGCTGGGTGCTCGGCGCGGTCCTCGCCTTGAGTGACGGGTTGGTCTGGAGCGAACTCTCGGCGGCCATGCCAGGCACCGGCGGCACCTACGTATACCTGCGCGAGGCGTTCCGCAGCACAAAACTCGGCGGCGTGCTGCCGTTCTTGTTCATCTGGCAATTCATCCTCAGCGCGCCGCTCGAGATCGCGTCCGGCTACATCGGCTTCGCACAATACGCCGGCTATTTCTGGCCTGGTATGGGCGTGTGGGGCGCACGCCTCATCAGCGTCGCCATCGGACTCGTGGTGATTGCCCTGCTCTACCGCAAGATCAGCAGCATCGGGAAGCTGACGGTGGTGTTGTGGATCGGCATGCTGCTCACGGTGACGATCGTGATCGTGAGCGGGCTGACGCATTTCGATGCCGCCATCGTCTTCGACTTTCCACCGAACGCGTTCACCTTCAACCTCGGCTTCGTGAGCGGGCTTGGCTCAGCGATGCTGATCGCGATGTATGACTTCAGCGGCTATTTCGATGTCTGCTACGTCGCGGGCGAGATCAAGAATCCGGCCAAGGTCATTCCGCGCGCCATCATCTGGTCGGTGCTCGCCGTCGCAACGATGTATGCCCTGACGAACCTGAGCCTGATCGCTGTCATCCCGTGGCGCGAAGCGATGAAGTCCACCTTCATCGTCTCGGATTTCATGAATCGACTCTATGGTCCGAAGGCGGCGTCGGCCGTGACGGTGTTGGTGATGTGGACGGCGGTGGCGTCAGTCTTCGCGCTCTTGCTCGGCTACAGCCGGATCGCGTGGGCCGCAGCCGCCGAAGGCGACTTCTTCGCGGTCTTCGCCAGGCTGCATCCCACAGGCAACTTCCCGCACGTGGCGGTGGTGGTGCTTGGCGTGTTGTCGATCCTCTGCAGCTTCTTTTCGCTCGGCGATGTGATTTCAGCGCTTCTGACGTCGCGGATCCTGATCCAGTTCGTTGGCCAGATTGCGGCGCTGCACATCCTGCGACAGCGGAAGGGTTTCGTCCTGCCGTTCCGGATGTGGTTCTATCCGGTGCCAAGCATCATCGCGCTGGTGGGATGGTTCTACATCTTCTCGACCAGCGGTTGGGGATTCGCTGGACTCGGGCTGGCGACGGTGGTGGTGGGTGTGGTGGCCTACGCGCTCTGGCAGCGCACGCGGCGACTGACGTGACAACTGTGCGGCGGCGTGTGATCGTGAGGCAGGTTTGGCTTGCAATCAGTGCCATCGCCGGCACGTCATGTGGAGACGGCGGAGCGACGTCCACATCGCTGGCAACACTGCCATGGCAGGGCGCCGCAGCCATTGCCGGCCATCTGCCCGAATCGTGCGACACAGTGACGCTCGGCGCTGTCGACGATCCATGCGGCGCCATGCCCATGCCATCGGCGGCAGCCGCGGCGGACGCCGGTCGCATCATGGAGGGTATCGCGGTCGCGGCGCCGTCCTTGCCGGAAGCGGAGGTGAGGCGTGCGCGTGCGTTGGCGGACCTCTGGTATGCAGCCAGCGACACCAGTGCACTTCGTCGCGCGATCCTGGGCCTGCAGGCCGCGACTGCCTTGGACCCAACGTCATCGGCAAGCTGGTCCGACCTGTCGGGTGCGCTACTCACGCGTTTCGCTCGCGGCCGGGATGCGCTCGACTTGATCGCCGCACTGGATGCGGCGCGCGTCGCGCTGCACCAGGATCCACGCTCCGCCGGAGCTGCCTGGAACTGTGCGATGGCACTCACCTGGCTTGGTCTTCGCGACGGGGCTGACGCGGCGTGGAAGGTGTACCACGACCTGTCTCGTTCGCCTTCGCCAACGCTCGCGCTCCAAGGTGATCCGCTGCGAATGTCGAGCAAAGCCGCGGCGGAATCGGGCCGATGGGTAGAGGCGACACGCTCGTATCTCTGGCGAGAACTGTTACCGGCGTGGGGTGCTGCTGTCGCACGCCAGGATACGGCGGCTGCACTGAATCTGCGCCTGGCGATCGACAGCATCGTGCTGCGTTCGGCAGATACTGATGTCGTTGACTCGCCACGCGCAATTCGCGATCGCATCTTCGCTGATACCAACACACAGCGACGCTTGGAGATCGCGCGAGGATTGGTTTCGCTGGCAGAATATCGCCATCATCTCGAGACCCTGGACTGGGCCCGCGCCGAGTCCGCGCTGGGTCGGGCGCGACGCGAAGCAGCATTCGAAGCGGTGTTCGATCGATGGACCCGATACGAACATGCCAACTTGCGGTTGCTCTCAGGACACGCGCTCGAGGCGCGGGCGGAGTTCGTCCGACTCGCGAAAGCCGAGCAGGCACGGGCGCCAGTCGTGGCGCGACGTGCCGCGTGGGGCACGGCCCTCAGCTATGGCGTGCTCGCACAGCATGCAGAGGGCGCTGAGCGACTGGCCGCCTTGGCGCCGCAGTGCGAACGCGTGTCGGAGGAAGAATGTGTGGCGGCGTCCAAGTCGATGCTCGGTGCCCTGCTTGTCACGCTCGGCGACACGAAACAGGCGGCTGCAGTGCTGAGCAGCGCGCTCGTTGCGACCAGCCGGATGCCGCTCACGCTGCGGCGCTGGACGGCGCTCGACTATTTGCGCACGCTGTCGCTCGGCCTCGGATTTCGCGACGCTGCCGCTGATTTTGCGCGCGAACTGGGCACGGTCGCGGAAGGGTTGCATCGCACAGACATCGCATTGCTAACGAGCCGTGTGGAAGCGGAGCAGTTGCTCGCGAGCCCTGACACCAGCGGCGCCGGTGCGGCAGTGGCACGGATGGTGTCACAATGGGAGTCCGCAACCGACTCGGAACGTGACGATTTTGCGCCAGAAGTCCTCTGGCTGCGAGGCGAACTCGCGCGGCAACAGCATCGACGCGGAAGTCTGGCGATGCTCGACACGGCCGTGCGCCAGACGGAGGCGCGTGGCAATCGAACCCGCCTGTTGCCGATGCGCCTCTCGCGAGCCCGCGCCGCGACGCAGGATGGCGACACGACCTTCGCGTTGCTGGAGCTCGACTCACTGCTCTCGGACTATCGTCGGCGCGCTGGGAACGGCGGCTCGGTCTTCGAGCGGCTACAGCTGGCGGCGGTATCACGCGAAGCCGCCGCAGAGTCAGCGCGACTGTTGCTGGCGCGCCGGGAACCGCTCTCCGCCCTCGATGCGCTGAGCGGTCGCCGCTTCGCAATGCCACGAGCAACGACGACGCCGCTCGATCGTACGCTTGCCGTCGCCGTCCGGCAGCTTGGCGATTCCCTGCTCCTCTGGTATGCCGAGGCCGGTGTCGTGCGGAGCATGGTCTCCCGCCTTAGTGTGCGGCAGCTCGAGTCACTGGTCGAGGCGCGAGACTCGGCCGCGCTGGTGCGGATCTACGATGGCCTGATTCGGCCGTGGCTCCCCAAACGCGCGAACGGAATCGGATTGCGGATCGATGCGCGTGGCGTGGCCGCGTCGGTACCATGGAGCGCGTTGCGCGACGGCAGAACCGGTCGCTATCTGGCCGAAGACGCCGAGCCGCAGTTGGTAGACGCAGCGTTCATCACGACGCCGACGCAATCGGTCGCGCGCGGCACGACGAACGCGTTCCTGCTGATCGATGCGGCGCCGCGCGCCGGCGATCGGGCGTTGTCTGGCGCGGTCGCAGAAATCGACTCTCTGCGGCAGATCTGGGGCACTCGCGCCCGCGTCATCGCGCAAGTGAGCGACATGACGTCGCTTCAGCGGTCGATGCAGCGCGCGAAATATGTCCACTTTGCCGGCCACGCGATTCTCGACCCAGACGCGCCGGAGCGGTCCGGATTGTCGATCCGATTCGCCCGCGGTGACTCGTTGCTACGGGCCGCGGCACTGTCGAAGTGGGACCTGCACGGTGTGGAACTGGTCGTGCTTGCGGCCTGTGATACCCGGTCCGCACTCCTCTCGGACCTCGGCGGACAGGAATCCCTCGCTGGCGTGCTCCACTCGATCGGCGTTCGCCATGTGATTGGAGCCAGCTGGCCCGTGCCCGACCGGGAAACGGCGGCGCTGATGCAGTCTCTGCATCTGCATCTCCGCGCCGGCGCATCGCCGGCGTCGGCACTGCGGTCAGCGCAGCTGGAGATGCTCCGCTCCGGCGATTCCGCACGTCGCGCTCCTGACGCCTGGGCTGCATTTCAACTACTCGGGAGTTGAGGGTGAGCCATGGGCATCGTGATGCTGGTGCATCAAGGGTTGGGACTGTGGATTGATCGCGGCAACCACTGGGAAATCTTGTTTCCTGCCGCGGAAAACTGGGCCAGGCTTCACGGGAAGGATCCGATCGAAGCACACGAGCCAACGTTTCTCTACCAGATGACCGGTGGCGTGGCCCGAATTCCCCTCCGGGGCCACACGCTGGATCTGCGGTCCATTGGCTCGGGGGTCCCTTCCGCCATACTCCCGCAGCCGTTCACGATTGCATTGAAGGCCGAGCACGGATCGCCAGCCACGCATCGGGATCCGCTCTCTCAATTCCCGCACCAGGTCGCAGCCCGAGTACTGCTGCCGCCCGGAGTGCGCTCGCCTGCAGCGTTTCCGCTGACTGGTCCAGCTACCTTCGATCGTGAGACGGGCCTGCTTCTCGCCTACGCCACATCGTGGTCGGCGGACTGCAATCGGACGAGCGTCACAGTCGAAATCACTGGCCCGTCGCCACAAACAATCCGGTTGACCGGCGATGCAGCACAGCCCGACCTGATTTCGATTGGAATCGAAAATCTGTCCGCGTCGGACATGGACGGATCGGCAGCAGGATCCGACGTCGACATGGACTTCGCCGCGCACTACTTGCTGACACGCACCGTGGCATCGATGCCGGAAGCGGCACCGGTGCCGACGCTGAAGTCTGGATCAGGGCCGTCGACGCCGCTCACGAACGCAGCGCCCGGGCGTATCGCAAACGACATGAGCACGAAGGCGCGACCTGATCGACTCTGCTCGAGCGCGTCGCTCATCTGAGGACGCCCGTTCGCGTGCGTGCCAAGTCACGGCCGCGAGCGACACTGCGTCGCTCACGGCCGCACTCGGCATCACTACCGCATTGCCTTCCCAGCCATGCGCATCACATCATCCAGCGCATTGCCGTCGCCATTCATGTCGAGCATGGACGCCAAGCCGCCGGAGTGGCCGGAGGCTTGCGCGCCGCTGCCGCCACCGGTCAATCCGCCGAGCAGACCACCCAGCAGTCCACCCAACCCTCCACCAGTCTCTCCCGACTGCGGAGCGTCGCTCTGCGTCGCGCCGTTACCTCCATGGTTCTTGGCCATGTAGCCGGCCACCAGCATCGCCAGCATCGGCAGCATCTTCTTCAGCAGATCGGCGCTCAGTCCCGACTGTGTCGAAGCGTTCTGTGCCACGGTGCGGCTGACATCCTTGGAGCCGAAAATCTGGCCGAGCACATTGTTGCCGGCGTTCACGTCGGTCGGTGCCGGGGATAGCACGGAGTCGAGCAAGCCACCACCGCCCAGCTGGCTCAACAAGCCGCCCAGACCCTCGAGGCCGGCAGGCTGGGCCTGCGCCTGCTTCTTGAAGCCACCGAGGATCGCCGGCGCTAGCGCTGCCGCACCGCTCATCGCCTGCGCTTCGCTGATGCCCAGTTCGCGCGCGATCGCCGACAGGCCGCCCATCTGGCCGAGGATGTCCGTGAGTTCCATTGGTCTGCTCCTGTAAAGAACGCGGCTGGTCGCGCGTCGGGTTTGCCTTGTGTTGCCACACGGTCGGCGGATGCCGCCGGTCGGACGCAACGTAAAGCACGGGCCGCGACCAGCGCCTGCCTACGCCACATTCACCCACCGACTACGTCATCTGACGTATGCCGCGCCGGCCACGAATGTCCGACTCTGGAGGAGGTGAAGTTTCCCTCTCACTCCGGAGAAGCGTCCCGTGTCTCATTGCGCCTTCAAAAGCGTCATCATGATTGCTGCACCCCTGTCGCTCCTGACAGGGTGCATTTCGTATTCGGTCGGTATGGGAGCAGAAACGACTGCTCCGAACGAACAGGCTACCAGTTCGATAATCAATCTCGTTCCCGGAACGATCAAGGACATGTCGGGCACGCAGCCGACGCGGCGGCCCTCGGTCGACACCGATATTCGCTTCGGCATCGACGATCGCACGGACCTTGGTTTCCGCATCGCGACCTGGAGCGGCTTCATGCTCACGTGGAAGCGGCAGCTGACCCGCGCCGACACGTCCGCCACGCCGGAGAACAGGTCCCGGACTGCTCTGATGCTCGGCGGGGGACTGATCAACGCGGGTGAACATGCCGGCTTCGAGGCGACCTTGATCACCTCCGGCAAGTGGACGTCAGCCGGTCAATCCTATGGTGCACTGCGCGCCATTCAGGTTGCTCCACTCTCCCCGTCTGCACGGCAAGACGATCCGGTGGTTGGGCTGGTCTTCGGGCACCTGTTCGGAGATCGCAACAGCAGCTTTGGGCCAGAAATCGGTGTCTACTACGATCGATCGGTGCTCGGCCTGAATACCAGTCGAATGCTGGTGATTCCTTCATGGGTCGTGCGTCGCAACGGCGTTCCAGGCTTCTGGAAGCGCCCATGATTCGGCAGCGATCCACGGCGCAGCAGACGCGCATCAGCGTGCTCCTGGCAATTCTCTGCTGCCACGCTGTCCCGGCAACAGCGCGCGCGCAGACAAGGGCCGATTCAATTAGCCGGCGCCGAGTGCAGCCATTACCGGCCATCGCATCGGCCCCGGAGACGGGGCTGCAGTATGGGGCGACTGTATTGGCCGTCTGGGAGCCAGCGGCGATTCTGGAGACACGACCCTCCTCGCTCACCGCGTCGGCCCTCCGGACCGCAAAGCAGCAGACACGAGTGAAGCTGGACGCTGAGCACTGGTCGCGTGGCAATGAACGGCGTGTGGCCGGCAGCCTTCAATGGCAGAAATTCCCGCTACCGTATTTCGGCATTGGGTCCACCTCTGCGGTGGCGGAGAAGGATCGCTTTACGCCTCGTGGGTTCGAGGCGACGGTCAGCGTCCAGCAGCGCGTCCGGGCCTCGTGGTATGCCACAGGTTCGGTTCGGCACGTCGATCAGCAAATAACCTTCGACTCCGGCGGTACCACTGATCCCCAACTACTGATCGGCGGCACTGGAGGCACGATCACCGAGCTTTCAGTAGGGGCCGTGACCGACACGCGTGACAACCTGTTTGCGCCGCGCCGCGGCCGATGGGTGCAATTGAGCTATGCGCGCAGCGCGAGCGGCGTTTGGTCCGACTTCTCGTTCGGCACACTCCGCATTGATGCTCGCGGATACCGGTCAATTGCGCGTGAGCATGTGCTGGCGGCCCAACTGCAAGTCACGAGCGTCGACGGCGCTCCACCATTCGACCAGATGGCGCTGATCGGCAGCAGCGACATCATGCGCGGCTACGCGCGCGGTCGATATCGAGATCGCAGCACGATCGCACTGCAAGGTGAATACCGGACGCCGATACGGCATCACCTGGGTGTCGTGCTATTTGGTGGAGCGGGTACGCTCGCTCCCCGCCTTGAGTCCCTTTTCTCGCACGGCTGGATTCCCAGCTACGGTAGTGGCCTCCGTTTCGAACTCGATCGACGGCAGCACACGGCGATTCGCGCGGACTATGGCCGCGGCCGCGACGGCGCTTCAGGAGTGTACATCGGCTTCAACACTGCCTTCTGAAATCCGCCACGGCCTGTGGCGCCAGCTGGACGCTCAGACTGTCGCCGCCGCCCGCTTCCGTGCCGCACTCTTCCTTGCGTACCCGAAGTAGAGCGCCATCCCGATCGCGAGCCAGATGATCAGTCGCTCCCACGTCGGAAGCGGCAACGCAAGCATCTGCAACAGGCAGATGGCAGCACCAGCCACGGCCACCCACGGCAGCCCTGGCGTCCGAAACGGACGTGGCGTCGTGGGGTTGGTCCGCCGCAGCACCACGATGCCGATGCAGACGAGCACGAACGCCAGCAGCGTTCCCATCGACACCAGCTCGCCGAGCACATTGATCGGTGTCAGCCCGGCCACCAGGGCGCACACCGATCCGGTCAGCAGCGTGCTCACATGCGGCGTCCGGAAGCGCGGATGCACACGGCCAAAGATCTCCGGCAGCAATCCGTCGCGGCTCATCGAATAGAAGATCCGTGTCTGGCCAATCATCTGGACGAGGATCGTGCTGAACAAGCCGAGCACCGCACCGATCTTCACCACCGGCCGCAACCAGACCAGCCCCGTGTTGTCGATGCCGACGGCCAGCGGATCAGCGACGTTCAACCGCGAGTACGGGACGATGCCGATCAGCACGATCGCCACCGCGATGAAGATGATCGTGCAGATCGTCAGTGACGCCAGAATCCCGATTGGCAAGTCACGTTGCGGGTTTCGACTCTCCTGCGCTGCGGTCGAGACGGCGTCAAAGCCGATGAAGGCGAAGAACATCACGCCAGCGCCGCGCAACACGCCACTGAAACCGAAGTGGCCGAACTCGCCGGTGTTTGGCGGGATGAATGGCGTCAGGTTTTCACGATTCACGTACGAGGCACCCGCCAGCACGAACGCCACCAGGACCAGCACCTTCACTACCACCAGCACCGTGTTGGTATTCGCCGACTGCTTGATGCCGAAGGTCAGCAGCCCTGTCACCAGCAGCACGACCAGCATGGCAGGGAGGTTGACGATGCCGTGGCCCAGTGTCCCGTCCGCCAACGTCACCATCACACCTGGCGCCGCGGCGAACTGCGGCGAGATCGGAACGCCGAGATCCCGGAGCAGCGACGTCGCGTATCCCGCCCACCCAACCGCGACGGTCGAGCAGCTGAGGGCATACTCGAGCATCAAGTCCCAGCCGATGATCCACGCGAACAGTTCGCCCGTCGTGGCATACGCATATGTATACGCGCTGCCCGCGACGGGGATCATGGCCGCCAGTTCACTGTAGCAGAGGCCAGCGAAGACGCAGCCTGCCGCTGCGATGATCATGCTCAGTACCAGCGCTGGTCCGGCGTGTTGTGATGCTGCGGTGCCGGTCAGGACGAATATCCCGGTACCGATGATCGAGCCGATGCCGAGGGTGGTCAGGTGCATCGGGCCGAGCGCGCGCTTCAGTGGCGTGTGCTCGGCGTCGTGCTGGAGGCTCGAGAGCGGCTTGACGTAAAACTGTGACACGCGATTGTCCTGGGTTGTTTCCCGAACAGTCGTCGTTGTCAGGGTCCTTGTCTGTCCGCGCCGCGTCCGCGTTTCGTCAGCTCGCGTTCACGATCTTGGTCACGATCTTGGTCACGATCGTGTGCACGGCTCGAGTTCACGGCTCCAGTTCGAGCCGATACCCCGCGCGTGGCACCGTCACGATCCAGCGCGGCAGCGCAGGGTCGACTTCGAGCTTGCGCCGCAACTCGGCCACATGGGTATCGACCGTGCGCGTCACGACATCGTCGCCATATCCCCAGACATCCTTCAACAGATCCGCCCGCGAAATGACCTCGCCGCGGCGGCGACAGAGCGCCACCAGCAGGTCGTACTCGCGAGGGCGCAGCTGGACCAGTGCTCCATCGCGCGTCACCACGTGTGCTGACGTCTGGACTTCCACCCCACCGAGGCGGTAGGTCTCCTTGAGCACATCGTCACCACGCGACGCACGCCGCAGCAAGGCTTCCACCCGCGCCAGTAACTCCATCAATCCGAACGGTTTCGTGACGTAGTCATCGGCGCCGAAGCGAAAGCCGCGCACTTTCTCCGCTTCCTCACCCAACGCCGTGAGGATCAGCACCGGGGCTCGAAGTCCTCGCTCGCGCGCCGCACGCAGCAGCGCGTAGCCATCCATGCCCGGCAACATCAGGTCGAGAATGAGCAGCTCGGCCCAGCCCTCGAGCGCGGCCTCGAGGCCACGCACACCGTCATGCACCAGGCGAACCTGATGGCCGTCGAACTCGAGGTTCGTACGAAGCCCCTGCGCCAGCTTTTCGCTATCCTCGATGATCAGGATGCGCGCCATCACGCCTTCCCCGCGCTGGCCAATTCCACCACGAAGCGCGCGCCACCGCCAGGAGCACCTTCCACCCTGCACTGCCCGTGCTGTCGGGTAACGAGGTCACGAACGACACTCAGTCCGATGCCACTGCCGGGCCGCGACCCCCTCCGATCGCGGTCGAGCCTCGCAAAGGGCGGCCAGATCGCATCACGTTCCGCCACCGGAACGCCCGGCCCTTCGTCGTCGACACGGATGCTCACCATGCCGTTCGATCGCTCGGCACCGATGCGCACGACCTGCGGCGACGGTCCATACTTGGCCGCATTGTCGAGAAAATTGAGCAGCACATGGCGCAACGCGGCCGCATCGGCGCGCACGGAAAGGTCAGTCGGCACATCGCAACGCAAGGTCATCTTCGATGCGGCTGCAATCGGGGCAAAGGTCTCACAGGTCGACCTGACCACGTCCGTCACCGCGACCGTGGTCAGTTCCAGTGGTGCGGTACCTCGCGTCGTCCGATCGAACTGGAGCAGGTTGTCGACGAGATGCATCAAGCGCCGACCTTCCTCGACGATCGTGTCGACGGCGAAGCGACGTTCGTCCTCGGTGCGAGTACGACCGAGACGAAGGGTTTCGCCGAAGAGAAGGATCTGGGCCAACGGCGTACGCAGTTCATGCGACACCGACGAAGTGAAATCGGTGCGCAGCTTGACCAGTGCCGCTTCGCGCCGCAGCTGCAGCAGCGCGACGAATGCGAGGAGCGCGGTGAGCACGAAGAGGCCAACCAGCCACTCCACGCGCGAGGACGATGGTGGCGAGACCGCCAGCAGTCGCGCCGCCGCCGGGCGTAACGTCACCGTCGCTGCCACACCACCGAGCCGCTCGATGGTCGCCGACGCGCGATGAGCAGCATCGGGAACTGGTGCCGCGTCGAGCACCACCGCGCCGCCGGCTCCCGTCACCTCGACGGCCACCAGCGAATCCTGCGTCACGCTGCCAGCATCATCGGCCAGCAATCCCCCGCGGGCCAGCGCGGCGGCGAAAATCGAATTCCTCACCGCAGCGGCACAGAGCTCGACCCCGAACACCGCCAGCGGCGCGCGGAACTCGGCGAAACGCACCGCGTACAGCACCGGCTTCGCCGGCTGGGGTGCCAAAAGCAGCGTCGCACGCCATTCCGGGCGATACCGCGCGCGGTAGTCCTCGGCGATGCGCGCACCGAGCGCCGCACGTTCCTCGGGCGTGGAGCGACTGCCGGTGACGAGGGACTGGCTGCGAAAATCAAAGCGGAACGCGCGCACGCCAGCGGTGCCGCAACTGAATGCCCGGTCGGCCGCTCGCTGCAGGTTGTCGATGGTCGGCAGTTCCTCGTAGGGGGACGAGGCGCGCTGGCCCGTGATGCCGCTGAGCAGGTCGGTGGCGAGGGCATCCACCTCGTCGCGGGACCGCGACAGGAACTCCCGGGCGGCTGCCTGCGCTGTTTCATCGAGGAACCGCCCCACACTCACGCTGTGCGACCGCGCCATGCCGACCGTCTCGACGGCGAAGACTCCGCCGAGACCGAGCGTGGCGGCGAGCAGCACGCCCAGCAGCGTGCCGCGTGACGGGAGGCCGGCGAGTCGGGTGGCGGGCATGCCTCAGGATAGCAGCCGCTCCCTGACGCTGTCAGACGGAAGTCCGCAGATTTTACCGACGTCGGACATCGCAGGGAGCCGCTGGCATCGGGTGGCGACGCCGGGCCCGCCCATCGGCGAGGCCGCGGAACCCACGTACGGCAGGTGTTCGACTTTCGGCGCTGCAGGGCGCACACACACGTTCAGAGAGGAAGGGCACGTGAAGAAGATCCAGGTGCAAGGCGTGCACCACATCACGCTGGTCGGCTCCACCAAGCAGAGCGCGATCGACTTCTGGCAAGGTGCCCTTGGCATGCCCTTTCTTTTCGAGCAGCCGAACCTCGGCAAGCCCGACGAGAATCACCTGTACTTCGATCCAGGTGATGGTCGGCTGATCACCGTGTTCACGAACGAAAGCCGCACCGACGCCGGACGGCCTGCGCCACGCGAGGTGGGCTGCGTCGAGCACATCGCCTTCAACGTGTCGCGCGCCACGTTCCTGATGGCACCGGAGCGACTGCGGGAGCGCGGCATCGAGTTCATCCAGCGTGACCGCGGCTTCATGGATTCGATCTACCTACAGGACCCGAACGGCCTCAAGGTCGAACTGGCCTGCTACAAGTTCGAGACGCCCGAGGGACTACGCGCGGCCGACATCCTGATGCGGGCGTACCACCTGCGCGTGGAACGTGGCGATCATCACATCACCGAGGAGCACCTCGCCGACGCCATCGAGGCGCTGCTGGGCGCGCGGGATAGGCTGCCCGCGTAGCGCCGCATCCCGCGGGACAGCGAACGGCGGTGGCCCTGTCGCCAGCGCCGTGCGCCCGTCGCTAAAATTTCCGGTGTCATCCCGAGCGAGACTCGAGGTAGCGTCACGCAGGTCCGATCTTCCCGCACCCGCTGGAGCCGCCGCATGCACCGCTGCCGTTCCCGATTGCTCCTCCCCTCGCTGACGGCATTCGCGGCGACAGCGTTCGTGGCTTGCACGACGCTACCACGACCGGGTGCCGTCGGGCCGATCAGCGGCGATTCGCTTCGTGGCTTTTCAGCCGACGCCGCGACCAGTGAACGCGCCATCGAAGCGGAGCTGTCGCGGAACCTGAATCGCGACTCCACCGGCGCGTACTTCCGGCACCTGACCGACGAGCCGCATCCTGCCGGCTCGGTGCGCAACAAGGAACTCGCGGAGTGGATGGCCGAACGGTATCGCGCCTGGGGCCTGGACCACGTGCAGCTGCATCGCTACGACGTGCTGCTACCCTGGCCGCGCGAAGTGAAGGTGACCATGACCGCACCGACCAGGTACGAAGCCACCCTGCGTGAGGACGCCTATCCGCAGGACCCACACACCGCCAAGGATCCCGGCATCACCTACATCGGGATGAGCGCCTCCGGCGACGTGACCGGAGAACTCGTGTACGCCGCGAGTGGCAATCCGGCCGACTACGACTGGCTGGAACAGCACGGGGTGAGCCTGAAGGGCAAGATCGCGCTGGTGCGCTATTCGGTGCCATACAGCTATCGCGGCTTCAAGGCGATCACGGCTGAAAAGCGCGGCCTGGCCGCTGTCCTGATCTATTCGGATCCAGCGGAAGACGGCTTCAAGAAAGGCAAGACATTTCCTGATGGACCGTGGGGACCGGAGAGCCACATCCAGCGCGGCGCGCTGACGTACGACTTCATGGTGGCCGGAGATCCGCTCACACCCGGCTATGCCTCGGTGCCGGGCGCACCACGCATCGCCGAGAGTGACGCGCTGTCGATCCCGCGCATCATGATGGTCCCCATGTCGTACCGGGATGCGAAGCCGCTACTGCAGGCGCTCGGGTGGCCCGGAAGCGCCGCCAGCCTGGCAAGGTGCGCTCGGCTTTCCCTACCATGTCGGTAGCGGCCCGACGACGGTGCGCGTGAAAGTCGACATGGACGGTGCGACGCGACCGATCTGGGTGGTCGAAGGTCGCATCACCGGTACCGACGAGCCGGAAAAATACGTCGTCCTCGGCAATCATCGCGATGCGTGGGTGTTCGGTGCGGTCGATCCATCCAGCGGTACCGCGACGCAGATGGAACTGGCGCGTATCATGGGTGCACAGGCACGCGCCGGTCGCCGCCCGAAGCGCACGATCGTGTTCGCCAGCTGGGACGCCGAAGAGTGGCACCTGACCGGATCGACGGAATGGGGAGAACAGTTCGCCGATGACCTGCGCAAGAATGCAATCGCGTACCTGAATGTGGATGGCTCGACCAGCGGCTCGAATTTCGATGCCGGTGCGATTGCGAGCCTCAATCCGCTCGTCGCGCAGGTGGTCCGCGATGTGAAGGACCCGGCGACGAACGGCTCGGTGCTCGACGCCTGGGGACGAACGTTGAACGCCACCCGACGCGAGGATGCCACGATCGGCGGCGGCGCGACGCACGAAACGGCCGCGAAACGCCCAATCGACTACCCGGGAAACGCGCTCGGCTCCGGATCGGATTACACCGTCTTCCTCAACTTTCTTGGTCTCCCAATCGTCGAGATGAGCTTCAACGGCCCATACGGGGTCTATCACTCGATTTACGACAACGCCTACTGGATGGAGCACTTCGGCGATCCGGGCTTTCGCTACATGACGACGATGTCGGATGTGTGGGGACGGATGGCATTGCGGCTGGCGAATGCCGAGCACTACCCGCATGACTTCGCGATCTACGCAAACCGTGTCGGCGGCTTCATCGATGCGTTGGCTGCGCAGCCGGCAGTGGCGGGGCAGCTCGACTTCACTGCCGTACGTGCTGCGAAGGCAAAGTGGGCCGCCGCGGCGGCAGTGCTCGAGCGGGCATTGGCTTCAACGCTCGCCTCGGCCCCGTCACCGGCGCGAACGCAGCGGTTGGCAGCCATGAACGAGGCGATGCGCTCGGTGGAGCAGGCGTTGCTGAATGCCGACGGTATCCCCGGTCGCCCATGGTTTCATCATGTCCTGTATGCGCCGCGATACACCTACGCCGCGATGACGCTACCCGGCGTGCAGGAAGGAGTCGATGTCGGTGACTGGGCGCGCGCGCGCACACAATTGGCGATCGTTGCGCAAAAGCTCGAGACGGCAGCGGCGGCGACACAACGGGCGGCCGACGCTGCCACCACGCGCTAGCTCAGCACCAAGCGGTCATGGGCCGAGCTGCGCGACAGGCAGGTGCCGCCGGAACGGCACGTCGCTGACCGGTCCACCGTCGAACTCCTGTGCGTAGCGGTGACCGGCGTACACCGCGTGTGCAATGAGCCCGGGCGCGAACGCATCGCCGATGCACTGCACCCCTGACACACCCGCCGCGCTCCATTCCGACCGACGCTGGTCGAGTTCGAGGAAGAGCGTATCGTTTGGAATGCGAGCGGTAACCGAGACGACAGCGTCACACGCGATCTCGCTCACGACGCCAGACCATTCGTGCTCGACGCGAATACCGCCAGGCAGCGCTTCGACGATGTTGTGGGACGTCACCTGCTTCACGCCAAGCTTGTAGAGTCGCTTCTGGATGTGGCGGAAGTCGAGCGTGTTACCAGTCCACGATGCCACCGTGTCATCAGGTGTGACGATCGTCACTGTCGCACCGGCATTCACGATCAGCTCCGCGAGCACGCTGCCGAGGTAGAACGAGTCGTCATCGAAGATCACGACGTGACCGGTGGGAATGCGGCCGTCCAGGATATCGTCCGGGGTCAGCGTCAGCGCGCCGAATCCAGAAATTGCGGCACCATTCGAACGACCGTATCCGTCACGTCGCCATGCGCAGCCCGTTGCCAGCACGACATGACTGGCCCCGAAGTCGAGCACGTCCTGCGCCGAGACAGGCGACTCTGGATACACGGTGACGGTGCTCAGCTTTTCAATCTGTGACACACGCCAGTCGCGCACCCGCATCCATTCGGCCAGCCCGGGCAGCCGCGCCTCGCGCAACACCCGCCCACCGAGTTCGCGCGATGCCTCGGTCAGATGCACTTCGTAGCCCCGTTGGCCGAGCGCACGCGCTGCCTCGAGGCCGGCAGGTCCCGCGCCGACGACGAGCATCCGCGACTCCGACTTCTTCGTCGCGATGCGCTCCGGGTGCCAGCCCTTCCGCCACTCTTCGCCCATGCTCGGGTTCTGCGTGCAGCGGATCGGCGTGATGGTCATGTCGCCAGTGACGCAGATGTTGCAGCCGATGCACTCACGAATGTCATCCTGCCGGCCTTCATCGATCTTTCGCGGTAACCATGGATCGGCAATGCTCGGGCGCGCCGCGCCGATCATGTCGAGCACACCGCGGCGGATCTGGTCAACCATCGTGTCAGGGCTGGTGAAGCGTCCAACGCCGACCACCGGCTTGGTGGTGTACTGCTTCACCCAGTGCGTGAACGGTTCCTGCGCGCCTTCCTTGGCAAACCGCGAGGTCATCGAGTCGTTGTACCAGGCAGCGACGTTCACATCCCACAGATCCGGCAGTTCGGCAAGCATGTGCACGACTTCCTTCGCCTCGGCGACGGTCACGCCGGAGTCACCCAGCAGCTCTTCCACCGCGAAACGCACGACCACGCCGCAGGTGTCGCCCACCGCGTCCTTCGTATCCTCGATGATCTCGCGGAAGAGCCGAACGCGGTTCTCCAGTGAGCCGCCGTATTCGTCGGTGCGATGATTGCGTCGGCGCTGCAGGAAATGCATCGCCAGGCTGAGGTCGTGACCCGCGTAGACGTAGATCAGGTCGAAGCCAGCAGTACGTCCGCGGATCGCCGCCTCGCGGTGCCAGCGGCGGTATTCGCGGATGTCGTGCTTCGTCATGCCGCGCGCCTGATGCGGATAGCCGTACTTGAGCGGCTGGTGTGACGGTGCCAGCGCCACCTCGCGAGAGTAGAGATTGCTTGACGTCGGTCCGTTGTGCGTCAGTTCCACTGCCGCCAGCGATCCGTGTGCATGCACCCGCTCACACATCATCGCCAGCGCGGGGATATCGGCATCATCCCACAGGCGAGCCTCGACATACGGCGTGACATCGCCACTGGGGTGGATCTCGCACTCCTCGGTCGAGACCACCGCCCACCCACCTTCCGCCTTCGCTTCACGCATCGCGGCATGCGCCGCCGGCATTTGGTGGCCCATGCCGTTGCAGTGCGGCACCTGAAAGAACCGATTGCGCGCCGTGACCGGCCCGATCTTCACCGAATCGAAGAGAATGTCATAGCGGGGATCACGCGGCATGCAACGGTCTCCAGGCGAACGATGGAATCACGACACGGCGCGTGCGCCGACAACGGCCGCGGTACGCTGCGCCGCGCGTCGAGCCACCGCGTAAATCGGCAACCCAAGCGCAATCAGGACGCCGCCCCACAACAGCGATTCGGTGCCGGAGCCGTACAGCGCCCAACCGGAGAACAACAGGGCGATCGTGGCGCAGACGATGAGACCGAGCGATCGCGGCACACGACCATCGATCATGAAGCGCACCACGGCGATCGTGCAGAAGACGAAGATCACGAGGTTGGTCGCGGTCGAGATCAGGATCGCGAAATTGTAGGCGCCCACGCCCTGCTTCGTGTAAGCCGCCAGTGCCAAGAGCGAGGTCACCACGGCGCCGAAGATGATCGACCGCGATGGGGCACCGGCAGCATTTCGCCTCGAGAACCAGGCTGGCAGCGTACCGGAGTCGGCCATCGCGACGGGCAACTCACCACCAATCAGCAGAAAGCCATTGAGGCAGCCGAAGCAGCTGACGACAGCGCAGACCGCAACGAAGCCACCCGCAACGTCGCCCCATGAAACGGCGATGAAATCCGAGATCGGTGCCTTTGAGACCATCACGCCGGCAGCCGGCATCATCAGGACGACCGCACAGGTGGCGATGATGCTCACGACGGCACTCAGACCGGTGCCCACCATGGTCGCGAGCGGGACTATGCGCGCCGGATTCTCGACCGCATCGGCCGGCACCGTCGCACTCTCCAATCCGAGCATCGCATAGAGCGTCAACCCGACCGCGCCAGTCGCGCCAACAAAGGTGAACGACCCCTCGTGGATCGGCGGCAGCACGGCACCGCCGGACGCGAACAATCGCCAGAAGGCCAACCCGATCACCGCCACGAACGGCAGCAGCTTGATGATCGTCGTCACCAGTTGGACGCCACCGGCTGCGCGCAGGCCTCGACAATTGACCCAGGTCAGCAGCCAGATCGCGACCAGTGCCGAGACCAGCGAGGCCCCTGGTGTGCGCTCGATCCACGGAACCAGGCGTGTGAGATAGCTGATGCCCGCGATCGTGATGCCCGTATTGGCGGCCCACACCGACACCAGATAGCCCCACGCCCCCAGAAAGGCGAGCCGTTCACCGACGCCCAGCTGCATGAAACCGTAGCTGCCGCCCGCATTGGGGAGGTAGCGGGCCAACTGTGCGAATACCCAGGCCAGGCACAGTGCACCAACGAACGTCACGCCCCAAGCGGAGATTGCGTTCCAGCCGAACGGTGCCAGGCCGGCTGGCAGCATGAAGATCGCCGACCCAATGATGTTGCCGACGACGAGCGAGGTCGCCAGCCAGAAGCCGAACTTGCGTTGCCCATGCCGGTCAGAGCTCACGCAATCGCCTCTGCCAACACTCCGCCTGAACTCAGCCCACCAGTTACTGCAGCGCGATCGGCTTCATCCAATACCTCGCGCAAGCTCGCCTCGAGGATCGTCATCGCCTCGTCTACATCCGCGCGTGTGATCAACAGGGGTGGCATGAACCGCACCGTGCTCACGCCGCACGAAAGGAGGATCAGGCCGTTGTAGTACGCCCGCGTGACGAGGTCATCGCAAAGTTTGCGCGCGGGCGTCTTGTCGCCGTGGCCCGCGATCAGTTCCATCCCGATCATCAGCCCCTGGCCGCGAACTTCGCCGATCTGCGGCGTGCGGGATTGCCATTCGCGCAGGCGGTCGATGAAGTAGGCACCCACGTCGGCGGCGTTGGCCGCATAGCCACCTTCGACGAGATCAAGGGTCGCGATCGCCGCCGCACAACAGACGGGATTGCCGCCATAGGTGTTGCCGTGCGCGCCGCGCTTCCACTGCTCCATGTGCTTCTTCTTGGCAACCACGAGCCCGATCGGCATCCCGGAGCCAAGCCCCTTCGCCAGGGTCATGATGTCGGGGACCACACCGCTTTGGTGCGCCGCGAACATCTTGCCAGTTCGACCAACGCCTGACTGCACCTCGTCGAAGATCAGCATGATGCCGTGCCGATCGCAGAGGGCGCGCAGGCCTGCCAGGAAGCCATCCGGCGGCACGATGTAGCCACCTTCTCCCTGGATCGGCTCGATCAGGATCCCTGCCACCTCCTTCGCCGGCACGTTGTGCGTGAAGAGGATGTTCTCGATGTAGTCGAGCACCGCCTTGCCCTGATCGTCACCGGCGTAGATCGGGCGATAGTTGTTCGGGTATGGCACATGCGTCACGCCAGCCATCGTCGGGAAGAATCCCTGCTGCTGCGTGTACTTGCTCGACGTGAACGACAATGAGCCCATCGTGCGACCGTGAAATCCACCGAGAAATCCGATGAAGCGCGGGCGCCCAGTGATGTAGCGCGCCAGCTTCAAGGCCCCCTCAACGGACTCGGTACCGCTTTGGCACATGAAGCTCATCACCGGCTCATCGCCCATCGGCTTCAGGTCGCGAATGCGTTCACCGAGCGTGATCTGGTACTCGTGCCAGTAGTCGCTCGAGATGTGCAGGAAGCCCTTGGCAGCCTCGGTGATCGCCTCCACCACCTTCGGATGCGAATGTCCGGTCGAGCAGACGGCGATCCCCGCCGCAAAATCGAGGAAGCGATTCCCATCCACATCCCACACCTCAGCGCCCCGTCCGTGCGACATCACGAAGGGATAGTCGCGCGGGTATGACGGTGAGACGACCGCGGCATCGCGAAGGATCATGGCGCGCGCCTTCGGGCCAGGGAGCTCGGTGGTGATGTGTGGTGTCTTCATCGTTGGACTCGGTTATCGCACGGGATCAGGCAGTGGCTATCAGGAGACAACTGAATCTCGAACAGCGATCAGCGTGGGAGCGTCAGCTTCACTTGCTGCGAATGCGCTTCGCGTGTGCGCTGCTGCAACGCACGCAGGATCTCCAACTCCGCCGCGGTCGGCGGCGCAATCGTCGTGACCTCGTCCGCGACCTGCAGCGACCATCCGCACGCCGCGCGTACCGCATCGGACGATACACCGTCATACGTGGCGACGAGTGTCATCTCACCAGACCCGGCAGCAGGTTCGAGCACGCCAAGGTCGGTGATGATTGCGCTCGGCTTTCCGGCACTGGTCACGAAGTCCAGCTGCTCGACGAACGTGCGCGCCGACTGCTTCATCACCACGAACACCTCCTTCGCGTGCGCGGCAATTTCCGGTGCACCACCCGCCCCAGGCAGTCGCACGGTCGGATGCGCATACGCGCCGATCACGGTGCTGTTCAGGTTCCCGAAGCGATCCACCTGCGCGGCGCCGAGGAAGCCAACATCAACGCGACCACGCTGGAGGTAGTGCGTGAAAATTTCCGGCAACGGGATCACCGAGCGGGCGGTCTCGGCGAGTTCACCGTCGCCGATCGAAAGCGGCAGCACGGTGGGACGTGTCCCAACGGTTCCCGATTCGTAGATCAGCACCAGGTCAGGCGCATGCGACAGCCGCGCAAGGTTGCACGCCGCGCTGGGCAAGCCGATGCCGACAAAACAGACGGCACCGTTCCGGAGTCGACGTGCCGCCGCGATCGTCATCATCTCATCGGGCGTGTAAACGGCCGTCATTCGTTCACCGCGCCGACGCTGCGAAGGAAGGCTGCGTGATCCGCCGTGCCCAGTACGTGGCGCTCCATCCAGGCCAGAAAGCCCTCCCTCGTTCGGGCAATGTCGTCCCATGCGAGATAAAAGGCATTGTCCCGCGCATAGTGACCAAGCGCGTACGATGGATAGGCGCCGCCTGGGACCTCCGCAATCGCACTCACTTGCCAACCGGGAATGACGAAGGCGTTCATCGGTGCGTCGAGTGTCTCGACCAGCTGCTCCACCGTGACCACGAGGGTGCGCGCCGCCATCGCTGCTTCACGACTGGCGCCGACGATTCCGCGCAGCAGGACGTTGCCTTCCCGATCGGCTTGCTGCGCGTGAAGGATCGTCACATCGGGAGCGAGTGCTGGCAACGCCGTCACGACTTCACCAGAGAACGGGCAGGTGACTTTCGCAATGCGTTCGATGTTGGCATTCGCCAGGTCGGTGCCGGTATACCCCTTCAGGACTCCGAACGGCAAGCCGCTGGCACCCGCGGAATAACGCACGGCCATACCCGCATGACTGTGTTCATCGAGGTCGAGACGATGCGGCCACTGCTTCTCGACCGCGTCACGCAAACGGTGCAGCGAACCAACACCAGGATTCCCTCCCCACGAGAACACAAGGTTGGTCGCACAGCCCATGCCGATCATCTGGTCGTAGATCAGGTCGGGCGTCATGCGAACCAGCGTCAGGTCGCGCCGACGCTGCCGAATCAGTTCGTGCCCTGCCGCGAACGGGATCAGGTGCGTGAACCCCTCGAGCGCGACGGTCATGCCATCGTGCACGAATCGCGACATCGCATCGCGCAGCGAAAGAAATTCCGGCGTCATCCGACGAGCGGTGTCGAGGAACGAAGGAGAGATTCGGTCGTCACGATCTCACGTGCCAGATGGGAAGTGTACGGTCAGCAATCGGTCGAGCAGCGACATCGCGTCTGATAGATCGCGTTCCTCGATCACCAGCGGCGGCGCCAAAATCAACAGGTTGCCGCGCGACGCAAACGCCACGCCGGCGTCCAGCGCGTCACGCACCAGCGCCTTGAGCGCCGGCGCCATCTCGGGCCATAGCGCGATGGGCGTACGTGTCTTGCGATCCGAGACCAGCTCGACCACCGCGAACAGTCCATGTCCGCCACGCACGTCACCGATGACAGGGTGTCGCTGCTTCAACCCCTCGAGCGCGTCGAACATCGAGGCACCCAGGCGTCTCGACCGCGCAATCAGTTGCTCCGCGTCGTACGCCTTCACCGCGGCGACACCGGCAGCACACGCCAGCGGGTGGCCGCAGTAGGTGAGCCCCGTGTAGAGCATCTCGTGCTCCAATCGCGCCACGACGTCAGTCGAGAGCACCACTGCGCCAAGCGGGACATGCGCACCCGTCAGCCCCTTGGCGAGCGTCATCATGTCGGGCCGTCCACCCTCTCCAGAGCGCTGCCACGCAAACCAATCGCCACAGCGCCCGAAGCCGCTCATCACTTCGTCCGCGATCAGCAGCACACCGCGAGCGCGCGTCTGGGTGCGCAACGCCGGCCAGTAGGATGCCGGCGGCACGATGCCATTGGTGCCGGCATCGGGCTCCATCAACACCGCTGCGACGCCCGGAAGACCCGCTGCCGATGCGTCGTCGATCATTTCACCGACGCGCGCTGCAGCGGCGAGTCCGCAGGCCTCGGCATCGGTGCTACCGAAGGGACAGCGATAGGCGTAGGGTGGCGGCGCATGCAACACGCCGTGCTGCGCTGGATTGACCTGGGCGCGTGTGCGCGAATCACCCGAAAGCGCCATCGCGGCGTAGCTGGCACCGTGGTACGATCGCTCACGAGTGATGATCGTGCCGCGTGGCCGCCGAGCCGCCAGTCGCGCGAACTTCACCGCATGTTCGTTCGCGTCGGCACCGCCCAGCGTGAAGAACACGCGCCCACCCGCGAAGCCGCTCTTTTCGAGCAGCAGCTCCGCCAACTCGGCGCGCGGCTCTGCACCCCACGCATTGGCGATGTAGCACAGCTTGTCGGCCTGCGCCTTGATCGCTGCCACCACGCCAGGATGCTGGTGGCCGAGATTGCAGCACTCCGACTGGCTGCTGAAGTCGAGGATCGAGCGTCCGTCACTGGTGAAGAAGAACGCGCCAGCGCCACCAACGACCGTCGGCGCATCCCAGAGTGCGGGGACGCTCCAGCTGTGAAGGACAGTCTCCCGCTCCGGGCGCTGCTGAGGCATCGGCAGAATATATGAAGCGGACACGGTCGCAACGCGGCCACCGGTGATCCCCATCATCTCTGCCCCGCTGCGGCCTGGCATCGAGCTGACGTCCCGCACGACGGAGTGAGGTCGCCTCAGGTCAGGGAATGTCCCACGTTGTGGCCGCGACCTCGCCGAGGGCCTGCCCCACCACCCGCGTCACCTCGTCGGGCGCGAACGAGACGAAGACGTTGTTCACGTAGATCACCACGATGAGGTTCTTCCCCGACGCGGTGGTCGCGTAACCAGCGAGTCCCTTCCCGGTCACGAGGAGTCCCTGATTCAGCGGATCACCGAGCGCGAAGGTGCCGGTCTTCGCAAACACATGCCCCGCCGCTGGCGACTGCGGCTGGATCTGGTAGAGCGTCCCATCCTTGCCGAGTATGGGCAGGGCCGCCTTGAAGGCCGGGAAGTCCGGCCGCTTCGACATCATCTGCAGATAGCTGACCATGAAGGCAGGGGTGAAATGTGCATCACCGCCCGCACCGTCCGCCTGCTGCGCGCCCTTGGTGTCGAGGCCCACCGACTGCAGCCACTCACGCTCGACATCGAATCCGTTCTGCCCCTTCGTGCCGAACATGGCCCCCATCAGCAGCGGCATGCTGGACGCGTGCATGTTCTGGCTCACCTTGAGAATGACTTTCACCATCTCGGTCGCCGGTGCCGAGATGTGCTCGGCGACCATGTTCGTGGCGGTGTAGCCAGCGGCGATTTTCGCGAAGTCCGGCTTCGGGCTGCGCACCGGTGTTTGCACGATCACGCCCACACTGGCGAGTGCTTCCGTCAGCACGACTTCGGCGAAGCGCGAAGGCACTGGCACCGGATACGCATAAAGGATCGATGCTTTACCGAGCGGCACACCACCCGTCACCGTGACCGTCACCACGCCGTCGGCACCGACGCTGTCGCTTTCGTCAATGCTCGTGGACGAATCGGAGGGCACGGTGCGCGTCCGATTCACGATGCGTACGTATCGAGTCGCAGGGGTCACCGTGAGGCGAACCGGGTCACCGACCTTGTCGCCGGGCGCCGCCAGCAGGTCGATCACGTTGTCGTTCACCATGATCGGCGACACCACGACGCCCGTCCCCAGCTCCCGCGTCCCTTCGTGATACAGTGTCGCATCCACCAGCACTCGACCAACCACCCGCTTGATGCCTTTCGCCGCCACCTGCGCGGCAAGTTGCTTGATCACGACCAACGGATCGCCCGGAACCGCCTTGGTATCCGGCGCGCCACCGTACGAGTGGTCGTGATTCTCGAAGGCCAGTGAACCATCGGGCTGAATGCGCTGCGACAGGTTGGGATCACCGCTGGCGACGAGAACGAGGTCGCCGGTCAACGTGCCGCTGGCCGAGACGGCGCCGGTTCGGTAGACCTTCGTCGCGAAGCGGTGCGTGGGGCCAAGCTTGGCGAGCGCGGTGCCGGCCGACAGCAGCTTGGTGGTGGATCCCGGCGTGAACAGTTTCTCCTCGTTCAGCGCATAAATCGGTCGCCCGGCATCGGCGTCGTAGATTTCGATGCCCCAGAGCGCGTGCCTGAACTCCGGCCGGTTGATGATGGTCGCGATCCGCGCGGCGAGCGCGGGATCGTTTTGCGCGCGGGCGACGGCCGGGGTGACACAGGCAGCAGCGACAACGGCGAGGACAAGGCGGCG
This sequence comes from uncultured Gemmatimonadaceae bacterium, assembly GCA_963740355.1. GTDB lineage: Bacteria > Gemmatimonadota > Gemmatimonadetes > Gemmatimonadales > Gemmatimonadaceae > JACMLX01. Next base: position 1,865,787 of record CAVUDW010000002.1, on the reverse strand, counting down.
CATTCCGGCTCCGTGAGGTCGGCGAGCAACAGGGTCAGGCGGCGGGTCAGGCGGCGGGGCAGGCGGTAGGCCAATTGGTCGGGCATGCGGCGGATCAGGCGGCCGCTCGGGCAAGGACGAGCCAAGTCTAACCGGCTGCCGACGGCGCCGACCCTTAGTTTTCGGGCACAGGACACGCCCCATCCGCCCCGTCACGCTTCCGATATGTGCATCTACGCCAACATGGGCTCCGGTTCGTACGACGACGACTCCACGCCGGAATCGATCGTCCACGCAGAGCACGCCAAGCTCGATTTCAGCGACGCCATGAGCTACGGCGACTACCTGCAGCTGGATGCGATCCTCGGCGCCCAGAAGCCGCTCTCGCCGGCCCATGACGAAATGTTGTTCATCATCCAGCACCAGACGAGTGAGCTCTGGATGAAGCTGATGCTGCACGAGCTGCAGGCCGCCGTCTCGCACGTGGCCAACGACGACCTGCAGACGGCCTTCAAGATGCTGGCCCGCGTCTCGAAGATCATGGAGCAGCTGGTGCACGCCTGGGATGTGCTGGCGACGATGACACCGCCGGAATACAGTGCAATTCGAGACTATCTCTCGAACTCGAGTGGATTCCAGAGTTTCCAGTATCGCTGCATCGAGTTTGCGATGGGCAACAAGAACGGCGTCATGATCCGGCCGCATGCCCACCGCCCCGACCGCATGGCACTGGTGCAGGCGGCCTTCGAAACGCCCTCCCTCTACGACGAATCACTGCGCCTGCTAGCCCGTCGAGGACTGGCCGTGCCCGCGTCGCACACGACACGCGACTGGACACAACCGTACGTCGCCTCCGCCGAGGTCGAGGAAGCCTGGCTCACGGTCTACCGCAACCCGCGCGAATACTGGGATCTCTACCAACTGGGCGAGGAACTGACCGACCTCGAAGACGCCTTCCGACTCTGGCGATTCCGTCACGTGACCACAGTCGAACGGGTCATCGGATTCAAGCGCGGCACAGGCGGCACCGGCGGCGTGAGCTACCTGCGCAAAATGCTCGACGTGGTGCTCTTCCCCGAGATCTGGAGACTCCGCACGGTCCTGTAAGCCGTCGCGCTCCGCTGCAATTGCGAGCGCGAAACCAGAAGCGAAGCTCAGTAGAGAGCCGAGAAACATCGAATGGTCGAGCTCGCCAATCCGGTCGGGATTGGCCGCCGTATCGCCGGGCGTAGGCTCGCGCGACTTCGATCTCTCTTTTCGTTTCTGGAGCACCAATGCAGAAGTGGATTCCCACCCAATTGCCGTTCAAGGCGCTGGCCGCCGCGGCAGTAGTCCTCACCGCCACGGGACTGACCGTGCGACAGGTGATGGCCTCCGACCACCAGGACACACCGCTGGTCGAGATGTCCCCCCGGTTCGACGTCAACGACGTCTACGCCTTCCCCTCCCCGACCGACCCGTCACGCACCGTCCTCGTCCTCGGTACGAGTTCGCCGCTGACGCCCGCGCAAACGCCAAGCTTCACCTTCGGCACGCGCGAACAGCAGATGTACCAGATCAAGATCGATAACACCGGCGACGCGAAGGAAGACCTGGTCTTCCAGTTCACGTTCCTCGGCAAGGGCCGCCGTCAGTTGGTTTCCATGCGCGGCCCACGTCGCCCGGAACAGGTGGGCGCCGTCAACACCCTCACCGACGGCGTCAAGCTCTTTGGCTTCACCAACACAGTGATCGAAGGACGCGGCATCAAGCTCTTCGCCGGCCCGCGCGATGACCCGTTCTTCATCGACCTCGAAGCCTTCTTCCGCATCCTGCCCGACCGCCGCCCGGAAGGCGGACCGCTGGCCAACACGCAGCAAGGCCCGCTCTCCTTCCGCTCCGCCATCGGCGCCGATCCCGCAGTCGATTTCCTCCGCGGCATCAATGACATGGCCATCGTCGTCGAAGTCCCGACGGCACTGATCGCCAACCCCGCCACCAACGGTCGATTCGGCGTCTGGGGCACCACCAGCCGCGCAATCCGCTGATTCGCTCCCCCAATCTTTTCAATTCTCTCGAGCTTCAGGAAGACAATCACATGTTGCAGAAGAATTCAGTGGGAGCCATCCGCGCCACGCGCGCTCTCGCAATGATCTTGACCCTCGCCTCCACCTCGCTCTTCACGGCCTGTAGCGACAACTCAGCCAACGAACAGGCGAGTATCACCGACCCGGACGTATTGGCACAGGTCTACGCAGCCCGCAACGAAGACTTCGACGACGACGGATGGGACCTCTTCGAACGCGGCCGCAAGATGCGCTACGAACAAGTGGAGTTCCTCGGCAATCCGCTCGTCAGCGAAGTGACGATCGTGAAGGCCAACCACGATCGCTACAACCGCACCCAGCCCTACAACACGGCCGAGTTCGGCCCGCAAAGCCTTGCCTTCATCAACGCCTTTCGCGGTGGACAACCCGAAGTCGCCAACACACTCGGCGCTGTCCTCTATCCGGACATGCTGATCGTGGAATCGAAGCGCAATCCATCCACCTCCGGCTGGCTCTCGTGGGCCCTCGCCAATGGCTGGGGCGGACGCAACCTCAGCGACGACGTCGTCGATGCGGGACTCTCGGCCATCTTCGGCAAGGTCGTCTCACCAAACGGCGCCTACTGCGACAACGGCCAACTGCCGCTCTGCACCGACAACGTGCCGAAAAACGACAAGCCGTTCTCCACGCGCTTCCCGTACCTCGCTGACCCCACGCTCTAAACACGCACCACTCGGCTGACTCTGCGGTGCCGCACCATCCAGCGGCATCGCAGACCGTCGCCACTCCTCACCCACGCGAACATGCAACGCCTCGCACGCCCAAATGGCCGGTTCGCCGTCCTCGCCCTCGCCAGCCTCTCACTGGCCGCACTCACGACCGTCGTCGTCCGACAGCGCGCGGGCACAGACTCGCAGCCAGTCATCACGTCGTCGACCCCACTCGTTGCCCTGTCCACGACCACCGAATCCGAATCCGAACTCCGCGACAAGGACATCGCGTTCTACGCCAAACGCGTCAGCGAAGACCCCGGCGGCGCCACCGACCGCATCGCACTCGCCTCCCTCCTCTTCACACGCTCCCGCATCACCGGATCAGCCCCCGACCTCGCACGCGCTGAAACACTGGCCCGCGAATCGGTCGCGCTCCGCAACCAACGCAACGGTCACGCCTTCGAAGTCCTCGCCAGTATCCTCATGGCGCGACACGCCTTCACGGAAGCACACACGATCGCCCTCCAGGCCGACTCGCTCGAGCCGAACACCCCCTCCCACCTCGCACTACTGGGCGAAATCGAGCTCGAACTCGGCGAGTATCCGGCAGCAGCGACACACTACCGAGCCGTGCACTCGAGCGGCCAACAGTTCACCGTCGGCGCCCGCGTCGCCCGCTGGCACGAAGTCACCGGCAACGCCTCACTCGCGCGCGACATGCTCAAACGCGCGATCGTCGACGTCGACCGCCGCGATGACCTCCCCCGCGAACAGGTGGCCTGGTTCCACTACCGACTCGGCGAACTCGAATTGCGCCTTGGCAATCTCACTGCAGCAGACTCCGCCTTCCACACAGCTCTGCAACGCCACCCCAACGACATCCGCGTCCTCGGCGGACTCGCACGCACAGCACTGGCGCGAAATGACTACCGCCAAGCCATCACATACGGCGACCAAGCCACGAACATTCAGCTCGATCCGACCACTCTGGCTACGGTAAGTCAGGCCTACCTCGCCATCAACGACTCCGCACAGGCCGCCGCCTTCGCCAACGCCATGTCGATCAGCGTTCTCACGCAGCCCGGCGCAATCCACCGCCAATGGGGCCTCTACCTCCTCGACCACGGCTCCGCCGCCCAACGTGCCGATGTCCTGCGACGTGCACGCGCCGAATTGCAGGACCGCCACGATGTGTACGGCCACGACCTCATGGCCTGGGCCCTCTATCGCAACGGACAGCTCGAACCCGCACGAGAAGAGATGCGCCTGGCCCTGTCACAACACACCGAAGACCTGATGCTCACCACCCACGCCAATGCGCTCGGTGTGAGCAGCAAAATGACTACGGCGATCGCGCGTACTGAACGCTAGTGCTCACTCCGGCGATCATCCCGCACGGAATCGAAGAATTCAACCAGATCGATCAATAGCGGCTCGAACTCCGAAACCGGCTGCCAGAACAACAGCGATCCCATGACTTCAGGCACCCGTGATTCCGGCCGCCAAAGCGCCACCACATGCGCGTCGATGTCGACGATCCAGTACTCGGGAACGCGCTGCCTCTGATACAGGTCACGCTTTTCCGTCCGGTCACGGCGATGCGTGGACCGAGAGAACACCTCGACCGCAAGCACAAGCGACGTGAAGTCTTCCCATCGCTGGATTCCTCTCCCGTCCACCCGCGGCAGGACGAACAGATCCGGCTGCACGAGCGTCGAATCCGAGAACACGAGATCGGCCGGCGAGACCATCGGATCGAGACCGACGGCCTTCGCGTATGGGCCAATCCGCAGCAAGAGCTCGAGCACCGCCCGCTGGTGAACCACCTTCGGCGACGGCGTCACGTGAAGCACACCGTCGATGATCTCGTACCGATTGCCGTCAGCCGGCAGCCCGCGAAGCTCCGTGACCGTCCAATCCTTTCTGTAGGGCGATCGCTCAGCCATTGGTGTCGCTCCAGGTAAAAGGAAGGGCGCGTCCGCATGCGCCACTATCGCATTCACCCTTCGAATATCGCACACCGAACAGGTGCAAGCATCACCAAAATCGCGCGTGTAGGAAGAAGTTGCGGCGAGAGCGCTAGGGATCCCAGCGCCCTCGTCAATGCATCACGGCGTCAGCGAGTACGCCCGGTCGATCGGGAACGTCGTGTACGTGCCGTTGAACAGTTGCAGCGACAGGCTGTTGTCCACCGTGCCATCGCGCCAGCCCCAGTACACGTCGTACGACGGCGTGCGCGCCTGCACGCTGACCCAGTACTTCGTGTTCGGCGTCACCACGAACGGCGTCGTCAACGTCACCGAGTACCGATAGAACGGCCATGTCGTGTTGGCTGCGGTGCCGCAGGTCAGACCAGAGACGTTTTTGTCGAACGTCTGTGCCGTCTGGGCGAGCGTATACGTCGAGGTCTGGATCGGCGCCGCCGTGTTGGGACGACCCGAGACGTCGGAGTAGAAGCTGACAGTGAACGCCGTGGCCGTCGGTGCCGGTGCCGCAGCGTTCGGCTGCTGCACGCAGTAGATGCCCTGCCATCCAACCGTGCGGATTGTGGTCGCGCCCGTCAGGGTGAAGTCGTCGAACACCTGCGACGGCCCTGCGCCATTCGACACGATCTGAGAGGTCCGCGCTTCGACGTACCCCGACGTCGTGGTCGGCACCACGGTGGATCGAGACGTCGTTGGGATCACGACCGGCTGCGTCGGGGAATCCTTGCTGCCCTTGCAGCCCACCAGGGTGAGCGAAAGGGCGGCGGCCAGCGCCAGGCGGCTCGTCTGGACGCGGAGCGTACCATCGGCGGTGGCGACGGATGTGGCGCGCGGCGTGTGCGAAGGAATTGCGGTCATCGTGTCCTCTCGGTGCAGGAAAGCCAGGGGCGGGGTGAGCGTGATTCGGAGCTGCCCACATCCACACGCGGCGGATCGCGCCGAACTGGCTCACGCCGAGCGAATCTGGGGAAGACCGATCTCACACTCCCGTCCGGTGTGGGCAGATGGCACATTCGGGGACTGAGTCGAACCCGTCTCTCCAGCTTCTGCCCAACCGTCATGCGCTTCCGTACCACGCTGTCCGCACTCGGCCTGCTTCCCGGCCTCCTTCTCGCTCAGCGGGCCGCGGCACCTGCGGCGGCGGCGCGGCCCGGCCTCGACACCGGTTTCATCAAGGTCCCCAGTTGGCGGTTCGTTGGCCCGGACGGCAATCGCGTCATCGCGGTTGCCGGTGTGCCAGGTGAGTACCGGACCTACTATGCCGGCGCGGCCAGCGGCGGACTCTTCAAGAGTACGAACGGCGGTAGTCGCTGGGTCCCCGTCACCGATTCACTCCGCGTGGCATCCGTCAGCGCAGTGGCCGTTGCGCCCAGCGATCCGAACGTCGTCTGGTTCGGCACTGGTGAGACGTTCCTCCGCAGCAACGTCTCGATCGGCGATGGTATGTACCGATCCACCGACGCCGGCCAGCACTGGGATCGCATGGGCCTCGAGAACAGCGGGCGTATCGGTCGAGTGTTGATCCATCCGACGAACCCCGAGATCGTGTACGCGGCGGCGCAGGGGCACGGTTATGGGCCGCAGGCCGATCGCGGGCTGTGGCGCACCATGGATGGTGGCAAGCAGTGGAAGAAGGTGCTGTTCGTGAACGACAGCACCGGCATCATCGATGTCTCGATGGACCCCACCAATCCCCGGGTGCTGTTTGCCGCGAGCTGGCAGCAGTACATCGTGCCGTGGGACAAACACTCGGGCGGCTCCGGCAGCGGGATCTGGATGTCACGAGATGCCGGTGACACGTGGGTTCGCCTCGATGGTGGCGCCGACGGCACCGGCTGGGGCAAGGGCCTGCCCAAGATCGGCACCATGGGCAAGATCGGGCTGGGCGTGGCGCGCAGCGATCCCAATCGCGTGTACGCGCTGATCGAGATGAAGGAGCCCGCGCTCTATCGATCCGATGATGGTGGTCGGAGCTGGCGGTCGGTCAATCGTGATCACGACATCCTCGAGCGCCCGCAGTACTACACCCGATTCGCCGTCAGTCCCACCGAAGCCGACCGGCTCTACATCACCGGCGTGCGCTTTGTGGGTACCAGCGATGGTGGCGTGACCAAGATGCCCAATGCGCCGCGTGCTGGCGGTGATCTGCACGACATCTGGTGGGACCCCAAGGATGCCGATCGATTCATGGTTGGTGATGACGGCGGTGTGGGCATCACGCTCGATGGCGGCAAGTCGTTCACGCGCATCGCCCTTCCGAACGCCCAGATGTACCACGTGGCCACCGATACCAGGATTCCGTACAACCTCTACGGCAATCGTCAGGATGGGTATTCGTATGGCGGCCCGAGTAATTCGCGCGGATCGCGATCCGTTGGCGTGTGGAGTGCGGTGGGTGGCTGCGAGAGTGGTTGGGCCATTCCCGACACTGTGGACAATCGCACCATCTGGAGCGGGTGTTATGACGCAGGGCTCGAGCGATTCGACTTGCAGACGCGCATGTCACGCGCCGTCGAGCCGTGGCCGGAAGCCGGGTATGGCGTCGCGCCCAAGGATCTCAAGTACCGCTTTCAGTGGACGTTCCCCATCCACATATCGCCGTTCGACCACAACACCGTCTACGTCGGCTCGCAGGTCATTCACAAGACCACCAACGGCGGCCAGACCTGGACCATCATCTCGCCGGACCTCTCGACCAACGACACCACCAAGCAGCAGTCCTCTGGTGGGCTGGTGACCGACAACCTGTTCGTCGAAAACGTGACGGTGTTGTTTGCCATTGCCGAGTCACCCGTGCAGAAGGATCTCATCTGGGCGGGGACCATGGACGGGTTGGTGCATGTGACGCGGGATGGTGGAAAGACCTGGACCAACCTCACGGCCAACGTACCGAGCCTGCCCAAGTGGAGCACGATCACCAACATCGAGCCGAGCAAGTACGACGCTGGGACGGCGTACATGGCGGTCGATGCACATCTCATAAACGATCGCGATCCGTACATCTATCGCACCACCGATTACGGCCGCACCTGGGTTCGCATCAACAGCGACATCCCGAAGAGTGTCTTCAGCTACGTCCATGTCGTGCGCGAGGATCCCGTGCGTCGCGGAATGCTGTATGCCGGCACCGAGAATGCGTTGTACGTCTCGCTCGATGACGGGGCGCACTGGATCGAGATCAATGGTGGCCTGCCCCACGCACCGGTGAGCTGGCTGCAGATTCAGGGTCACTTCCACGATCTCGTGGTTGCCACGTATGGGCGAGGTTTCTGGATTGCGGATGATATCTCGTACCTGCGATCGATGTCCGATTCGCTGCGATCGAAGCCCGCTGCGTTGCTCCCGATGCGCGCCGCCTATCGCTTCCGCAAGGTGTCGACACCCACTGGCGCCACCAACTCGCTCGTGAATGGTGAAGACCCGCCGCTGGCGGCGACGATCAACTACACCGTGGCGTCGGTACCGACCGATTCCACCGCCAAGGATTCCGTGAACTTCCGCATCTACGACGCCAGCGGGGCGCTGATCCGGAAGTTCAAGGGTGCGCCAGCGAAGCGCGGGCTCAATCGCGCCTTGTGGGATCTGCGCCATGAGGGCCCTCGCAAGGCGAAGCTGCGTACCGCACCACCCGGCAACACTGCGCTTCGCGTGCTCGACTCACGCCCACTGGTACCATGGGATCTCGACCTCGTAGGTGGGCAGGTGGGGCCGCTCGTTCCGCCCGGCATGTACACCGTCGCCATGGTGTGGAAGGGCGACACGTTGCGACAGAAGCTCGAGGTGCGTCGCGATCCGAACAGCGAAGGCACCGATGCCGACATCACCGCACAGGTCGCGCTGGCGTTGCGCATCCGCGACGCGCTCAACGAGACCGTCGCCTTGATCGACGAATCGGAGTGGAGCCGCAGAGGTTTTGAACAGCTGCGCAGCAACCTGCGCGAGCGCCTGAAAGACCTGCGTGAGTTCGGCCCATCGCCCGGTCGTGACCTGTCGATCGCCGATGCCGAAGGCTTCCTGAAGGAGATCGATGTGGTCGAGAAGCGTGTGCTCGAGATCGAGGGCAAGTTGTACGACATTGCCCTCACGGGCGCCCGTGAGGATGCGTTCCGCACACCCAACCAACTCTACGAAAAGTTGGCCTCGGTTGGGAGTGATGTGGCGGCATCGAGCTCGGACTTCCGGCCCACTGATCAGCACGTGGCGGTGTACGGCATGCTGCGCGAGCAATTGGAGGGGTTGAAGAAGCAGTTCGGCAACCTCGTCGCGAATGACCTCAATGCATTCCAGGCCAAGGCCGCGAAGCTTGGCGTGACGATGCCGGTGATCTTCGAGTGAATGCCATGCTGGGGGAGTCAGTGATACACACCCGCCACCGGATGCGGCATTGGGCGATGTTGTCCACACTTGCTGCGTCGTGTTTGACACCCGAGTGGGCCGCCGCGCAGCGCGCGCCAGATTCGACGCGCTTCGTCAATCCACCAACGCTCTCTGCTCCCCGCGGCTATTCGCATGTCGCCGATGTGCCTGCGGGGAGCCGCATGCTGTTCATCGCGGGTCAGGTCCCGCTCGATTCGACCGGCGTGCTCATCGGCGCCGGCGATTTCCGCGCGCAGGTCGTGCAGGTCTTCGAGAATCTCGGGCGCGCGCTGGCCTCGGGTGGCGCCACGTTTCGCGATGTGGTGAAGCTCAACTACTACGTGCTCGATGCATCGCAGATCGGCGTCGTTCGTGAGGTGCGGGACCGCTACCTGAACACGGCGTCACCGCCGGCGAGCACACTGGTCGAAGTGCGCCGCCTGTTCCGTGACGACATCGCGATCGAGATCGAGGCGGTGGCGACCGTACCACACCGGCAGTCTCGACGGCGATAGGCGTGCCAAATGTGGCGGGCCAATCGTGGCGGGCTGAGCCAGAGGCGAACAGAGGGAGCGTGAGCCGCGATTTGACACCAGTTGATCCGAGGTGAGAGTTCGCCCCCGTCGCAGGTTCGTCACTGCGCCCGGTCCGCGTCTGTGCCGGACCGAGGGGGCCACCATTCCCAGGGGAGCAACACCATGAAGACTCGGTACCTCGTTCTTGCCGCAGCGGTTGCCGTCGTTGGATGCAGTGGGGATCAACAGGTCACGGACGCCACATCTGCAGCGGGCGCCGTGAAGGCGGCAGCGCCGGCCGATCCGCCGGTGGTGAGCGCCTTCCTCAACGACCTCGATTCCCAGTTGGCCGTTTCCGGTTCGCATTTCCGCGTCGCCAAGGCGGAGTTCATTGTCGACACGTCCAACTGGACCGGTGCATCCCAGACGCTGATCGCGAACGACCGGGCACGCGGGATCGGGGCGGAGTGGGTTGCGGGCGACCCGCGGCGTGATGGCCGCATCGGCGTCACGTATGCCTTCGATCCGCGCCAGGGCCGCGAGCCATTCACGCGGAATCCCGATGGCTCCGGACTGCGACAGGTGCCGTCCGCCGAACTCGATCCCATTCTCGAGGAGACGATGGCCGCCTGGCGTGGCCGCACCTGCTCCACCGCACCGATCACGCGCACTGCGGTGCCGGCGGGCCTTGACCCAGACCTGCTCGACAACCTCTTCCTCGGCAGCGACGGCGGCCGGCCCTACGCGCAGGTCTCTGACATCGTGCAAGCCGGGTGGCAAGCGCCGTCATTCTTCACCGCCTTCGCCGGCCCCTCTGGCAACAACATCATCGGCGTCACCTTCACGTTCTATTTCGTGGATGACACCGGCGAGCCTACCGACATCGACCGCAATGGGCGCGCGGATATCGGGTTGGCCGAGATCTACTACAACACTCGTTTTGCCTGGGGCAACTCGCAGGCAGCCAATGTTGTCGACAACTACACGATCATCACCCACGAGACGGGCCATTCGCTTGGCCTTGGCCACTTCGGCAAGGTGTTCGTGACCAAGAAGGACGGCACCATGGCATCCAGATCACCGACATCAAGTACGCACCAAAGGCGCTCATGAACGCCGTGTACGTCACGGGTCGGAGCGAAATCGAGGGCACCGACAACTCATCCTTCTGCCAGCTCTGGGCGAACAAGTAGTTCCGCAGTGTTCTGCGGCATTCTGCAGGCGGCAGTGTGATGGAATGACATCGGGCCCACCCTGCGTTCTGCATGGTGGGCCCGACGATCATGCGCGCGATGTGCTGCACCTCGCGCGCGTCAGTGCGAATGCCGAGCGGTGCGCCGTGCCATGAATGTCATGTCTTCTGTGGGAAGATCCTTTCCCAGTAGCCGACATCGATCCAGCGGTCGAACTTGAATCCCGTCTCCTCGAAGTGCGCCACCTTCCGCATGCCGAACTTTTCGTGCAGCGCGACACTGGCGTCGTTCGGCAGCGCGATCCCGCCCATCACGGCGTGCACCCCCTTCGCTTCGAGCATCGGAAAGAGCGTGCCGTACAGCGACGAGCCGATGCCGCGCCCCCCAGCGTCGGGCGCGAGATACACCGACGCCTCGACCGAGAATCGATATCCCGATCGTTCCTTCCACTTCGAGGCGTAGGCGTACCCAACGACTGCTCCTCCCTGCTCCGCAACCAGGAACGGCAACGACGCCGACCAGACCGCGTGCATTCGTTTGCCGAACTCCACTGGCGTGACCCGCTCCTCTTCGAACGTGACCACCGTGTGATCGACGAAATGATTGTAGATCGCTGTGACCGGGATCACGTCATCGAGCGTGGCCGGCCGAACAGCGATCTGGTGGTCAGCGTGGGAGGGCATCGTGCCTCGTCAGGCGTGGAAGGTGCTGACAGCGAGGACTGTTACATCGACGGCCGCTTGGTGTGCACGTCGGTATGCGTCTGGAACTGGTGTGCCACCGACAGGATCTTGTCGTCGTTGTAGAGCGCACCGACGATCACGCCACAGATCGGCTGCGGCTTGAGCTCGACCGGTGGAGTGGCTGGTGCCCCCGCTGGTCGTGCAGCCGCGGCGCCACCGCCGCCTCCCTGCACCACCGGCACATCCATCTTGTATGGCACCACCACGCATGGGTGGCCTGTCTGTGCATTCGGTGCGACATCCGCAAAGGGATTGCCGATGAACATGTCCAGATCCTTCATGAACTCGCCCCACGCCGACACCAGCATGTAGCGGCGACGCTGATTCTGCAGGAACTCGAACGCGCGCACGGTGCGTCCCTGCACAAAACGCGGATTCCAATCGGCCGGCGCCATCGGATTGGTGGGCGGCTGCGGCGTCGTCACGGGTGCCGGCGCGGGCGTCGGTGTAGTGCCGGGGCGTGGCGGCTCCGGCAAGGCGTTCAGGTCGAGACCGATCTCCTTTGCCTTCCGCTGGACGTACGAGTCGAAGGCGGCCGCGTATTCGACATTCAGGCCACCGCCAGCCATGCCGGCCACTGTCGGGCGTGCACCAATGACCTTGGGCACCATGCCGAGTTCCTTCAGCTTGTCGACGAACTCCTTCGGTGCGTTCGGATCGACGCCAATGCGGAGCGACGGCAGCGCGATGTTGCGGTCGAACTGGAACGGCGTGGTGATTGTGGAGGGGTCCTTTTCATCGACACCATGGATCACGTTGAACACCATCGCGCAGTCTTCGACTGTCCGACAAATCGGGCCCACGCGATCCTGTGACCAGGCCAGCACCATGCCGCCCTGTCGGCTCACGCGCCCGAACGTCGGCCGCAACGCGCTCACGCCACAGCGGACCGCCGGCGACACGATCGATCCCTGCGTCTCGGTGCCGATGCTGAAGGCGACACAGCCAGCCGCCGTGGCCGACGCCGGGCCAGCGGACGATCCACTCGACCCCTGCACCAGGTTCCAGGGATTGTTGGTGCGGCCGCGGAACCACTGATCGTTCTGCGCGAACAGTCCGGTCGACAGTTTCGCGATCAATACGGCGCCCGCATTGCGCAGGCGCACGACCACTTCCGCGTCCTCGTCGATGATGCGGTCCTGAAAATCCGCCGCACCCCATGTCGTCGGAATGCCCTTGGTGTTGAAGAGATCCTTCACGCCGTACGGCAAGCCGTGCAGCGGCCCACGATACTTGCCGGCCTTGAGCTCGGCGTCGGCCTGCGCCGCTTCTCGACGCGCAGACTCCTCCATCACCGTGACCGCACACAGCAACGTGGGATTGAGCCGCTTGAGACGCGCGAGGTAGATCTCCGTCAGCGCCACCGACGTGATCTTCCGCTCGCGAATCATCGACGCAAGACGATGCGCCGGGAGGAAGGCGATATCGTCCGGGTTCGTCGGCACGGCCCCGGTGAACTTCGGCACCGTGAACACGGCGCGGTCGAAGGCCGTGCGTCCGCGTTCGCGGGCCAACTTTTCCATCAGCGCACCGGTACCGCCGGGATACGGCATGAATTGCAGCGCGGGTGCCTCGCCATTGCCCAGCGTGGCGACTGCCTGTTGCGCCTGATCGATCAGCGACCGGCCGCTGGCGGATGCGAAGCGCGTTGCCCCGCCGGCCGCCAGCGCCCGCTGCGCCTGCGCGGCACTCGCCCCGAACGTCGTCGCCGCCGCCGTCACCAGCGAATAGAACATGAACTGGCGTCGATCGATGCCGGTAGCCTCCTCGTCATGATCGTGCACTTCGAGATCACGGTGCAGCTGGTCGAGCAATTCTTCGGGCGTCGGCAAGGTCGGGCTCCAGAGGGGGCTGTCACAACGACTGGGACAGAGGCAGAATCGCAGCAAAGCCGTACGAACGCCAGCGTCGGCACGATATGTTTCCCGACAGCCCCCAGCGCCCCTTCACCCTGTACTGCGGCCGCACTCATGGATTTGCACCTGACCGATGTCCCCGTCCTCGTCTGCGCGTCGAGCGCTGGCCTCGGCAAGGCCGCCGCGCTGGAGTTTGCGCGCGAGGGCGCCAATGTGATGGTCTGCGGTCGGCGTGAAGCCGAGCTCCAGTCGGTGGTGGCGGAGATCAAGGCCACCACCGGACGCGATGCGCGCTACACGGTGGCCGACCTGACCCAGGCGGAGCAGATCGCGATGGTGGTCGACGCGACCGTGTCGGCATTTGGTGGCCTCTACACGCTGGTCAACAACGGAGGTGGCCCGCCGGCCGGCACGTTCGACACGTTCGATGATGCCGCGTGGCTGTCAGCCTTCGACCTCACGCTCCTGAGCTTCATCCGCAGCATTCGCGCCGCGTTGCCGCACATGCGAAAGGGCGGCGGCGGTCGGATCGTGAACTTCACCTCGTCGTCCGTGAAGTCGCCGATCGAAAACCTGATCCTGTCGAACACCTTCCGGATGGGCGTGCTGGGCATGACCAAGACCCTCGCTGGGGAAGTAGGCAAGGACGGCATCCTCGCGAATGTGCTTGGCCCAGGCCGCATCCAGACCGATCGCATTACGCAGCTCGACACCATGCGCGCCACCAAGGCCGGCAAGTCCACCGACGAGATCCGTGCCGAGACATCCCGCACGATCCCCGTCGGCCGCTACGGTGTGCCCGACGAGATGGCGAAGCTCGCGGTTTTCCTTGGTTCACCAGCCAATACCTACATCACCGGCCAGACCATGCTGGTGGATGGTGGCATGGTGAAGTCGTACTGAGTCGGCACACCTCATGACCACATCGGCCTTCCGTTTCACCGGCGTCTTTCCGATCCTGGCGACGCCGTTTCACGATGACGAGTCGCTGGATCTCGACTCGCTGCGTCGCATGATTCAGTTCAACAAGGCGGCTGGCGTGGACGGGGTGACGCTGCTTGGCCTCCTTGGCGAATCGAACCGGCTCACCGACGACGACCGCTCCCGCATCGTTGCCGCAGGCATCGAGGCCGCGGCGGGCATGCCGGTGATCGTTGGTACCAGCCACACCGGCACTCTCGCCACGATCGCGCTCAGTCGCCAGGCCGCAGACCTCGGCGCACAGGCCGTCATGATCACGGCGTCGGCGCAGCCCACACCGAGCGACAAGTCGGTGTTCGACTACTTCGACCGTGTCGCAGCCGCCATTACCCTGCCAATCATCCTCCAGGATCATCCGGCGATCAGTCAGGTCCACATGTCGGTTGACCTGATCCTGCGCATGGTGCGTGATATTCCGCGTATCGAAGGGATCAAGGGCGAGGCCCTTCCGAGCCCGCAACGCATTGCGGCGCTCGTCGCCGGCATGGCGAATGGCCGCAAGGTTCCCGTGCTCACCGGGCTCGGTGCGCTCTACGGGCTGTTCGACCTCGAGCGCGGCTCGGAAGGCTTCAATACTGGCTTCGCCTTTCCCGAGGTGTTGATGGCGATCCTGCGCGAGCACAACGCCGGCAACAGCGCGGCAGCGTCGGCCATCTTCACCCGCTTCCTGCCGTTGCTGGTGTTCGAGCAGCAGCCGGGGTTGGCGATTCGCAAGGAGATTTTGCGCCTTCGTGGCGTCATTGCGAGCAATCGTGTGCGGCACCCCGGTGCCACGATCGATGCCGCCACCAGTGCCCAGCTGCAACGGCTGCTGGCGACGACGTTTCCAGGCGAGGACATCACGCAAGTCCTCACGATCACGGCCTGAAACATCTCCTGGGCACGCGCGGCGTCGACTCCTGTCGTCCGCGCGTGATTCGAGTGCTCAGCGCGGCAGGCCGAGTGTGACGCCGACGCGCGCAGCGAACGACGATGTGGGACTGAACGGAACGGTGCGAATCGCGCCAAGCTCCTGTCGCAGGTATTGCACGCCGACGTCGAGGTTGGCCGATGGTGTCATGCGAAACATGACGCCAGGTCCAGCCCCTACCGCGTAGCCGTTCGAGGCACCACTGCCGCCAGCTTCGAAGTCGGCCAGCACGCGCAGCGCGCTTGCCCTGGCAGACAAATACGGATACGCGCAGCCTGCGCTGAACGGCAACGCCCAACGCGGCTCGACGAAGACGCCGACCAGTTGATGGCGCTGGTTCGCGCCAGAGTGCAACGAATACTGCGCACCAACGCCGACGGAAATCGCGCCGCGGTTTTCCGTCGAATAGACGCGATTGAACCGGAGTTGTGGCTCGATCCCGAAGCCAGTCAGCCGGCTGCCCGCTGGGCTGAGGGTTGTTGCCAGTGCCGCCACCTGCAACGAATACGGTTGTGCGGATTGCGCGTACCCTTGGCGAGCCACCAGCATCGCGAGAGCCGACGCGACACAGGTTCCGAGACCGAGGCGGTGCGCCGACCTCCTTTTACAGCGGGGCTGCGGCATGTTGATC
The DNA here is from genome assembly GCA_963740355.1 of uncultured Gemmatimonadaceae bacterium. Taxonomy (GTDB): domain Bacteria; phylum Gemmatimonadota; class Gemmatimonadetes; order Gemmatimonadales; family Gemmatimonadaceae; genus JACMLX01. The sequence continues at coordinate 1,849,898 of CAVUDW010000002.1, read as the reverse complement.
GAACTCCGGCGAGAGATTGAATCGAGTGAGGAACAATCCATGGCTCATGGCTTCCGCAGCGCACCGAAGGCCACAGCCGATAGCTCCACGGCACCTGCACGCTTCGTGATCGTCATCGTGACCGGAAGTACCCGCGAGAACCGGCGTCCCACGGCGTCACGCTTCGAGAGCGACAGCTCGAATGCCACACGCGTCGTGGCAGACGCTGCGTCGATCGCAGGCGGTGCGGCGCGCAGCGACACCCGATGCTCTGCACCATCGCCGTAAAATCCGAGCAGGTCGAAGTTGGTAGCGCTACGAGCTCGGATACCGGCCACGAAATGCGCCACAGCGCTGCGCACGTCACTTTCTTCGATGAGAGTTGTGGCTGGCGGCGTGACATCCGGGACGGCCTTCACAACGACACCCGTCACGACACCCGTCACGACACTCGTCGTGAAAGTCGCAGCTGCGCCCCTGACGACTCGCGGCGCTGCGACCGCTGCCGGCTCGATCGTAGGAGGTGGTGGCGCAGGCGCGGCCAATGTGTCGCCCGCTTCGACGACATCCGGCGCACCATTCACACGAGCCGCAACTGCGGTCCGCTGCGCAGCGGTCGTGTTCACCGCCAAATCGGGCGTACGCGCCGCGCTTGGACGGAGATCAGTTTCCGGTCGTGCACCACTGAACGCAGCGGAGCTGTCCGCGCGCAGTTCCGGAGCGATCCCGGCGTCGCCGATCGTGGCCGCCACGGCACGCGGGATCTCGATGATCGGCGTCGATGTATTCACGGCCGCTTGCGGAGGCGACACCGCCACCGTCGAAGGTTCCTGCGATGGGATCAGGTGATACACGAAGAACACCGCGGCCATCACGGCGCCGAGCCCAAACAACATCAGCCAGCGCCCGTCCCGTCGTGTCGGCAGCGTATCGCGAGCGCTGAGTCCGGGGCCATCAGGCAGGATGATCGGCCGGAGTGGGCGTCGCGCCCACTCCTCCTCGATCGCCGCGCAATGATCACACACCTGCGCGCGGGCGACGGACCTGCCGCACGACGGACACTTGGCGAGCGGAGAAGCGTGCATGGCGCGGCTCGGTCAGCGGAACGCAGGGATGCCCAGCAGCCGCCGATACCTTGCACGCCGCAATCAGCGGCGGGTCGCGAAGTCTCGGGAACGTGCCTGGACAAATGGTGAAGTGCATGGCCTTCACCTCACCTACGACCGCGCCCGACCGATGGATCTATCGGTCGGGGTGCCTGCACTGCATGGCTGAGTACGTCAGCTCACTCAGCCGGCGAGCACTGGCAACTGCCGGATCTTTTCGGCCCATTCACGAGGACCCGTCTCGTGCACGTTGCTCCCCTCGGCATCGACCGCCACGGTGACCGGCATGTCTTCGACGTCGAATTCGTAGATCGCTTCCATGCCGAGGTCTGCGAATGCGATAACGCGTGACGAGCGGATTGCCTTCGAGACGAGGTAGGCCGCGCCGCCGACGGCCATCAGGTAGGCCGCCTTGTGCTTGCGGATCGCCTCGATCCCCGCCGGGCCACGTTCGGCCTTGCCGATCATCGCGATCAGGCCGGTCTTCTCCAGCATCATCTCGGTGAACTTGTCCATGCGTGTCGCCGTCGTCGGTCCCGCCGGGCCCACCGCTTCATCGCGCACCGGATCGACCGGCCCGACGTAGTAGATCACACGATTGGTGAAATCGACGCCGTCGGGCAGCCCTTCTCCGCTCGCGTACAGATCTGCGATGCGCTTGTGCGCCGCATCTCGTCCGGTGAGCAGCTTGCCGTGCAGTAACAGGCGGTCGCCTGCCTTCCAGCTACCGACGATTTCCGGCGTCAGCGTGTTCAGGTCGACGCGCTTCGCATTCACGTCCGGCTTCCACGTCACCTGCGGCCAATCCGAGAGCTTCGGGATCGGCAAGGAGGCAACGCCGCTGCCATCGAGCGTGAAGTGGGCGTGACGGGTGGCCGCGCAGTTCGGGATCATCGCGATCGGCTTCGAGGCAGCATGCGTCGGGAAGTCGAAGATCTTCACGTCCAGCACCGTCGACAACCCACCCAGCCCCTGTGCGCCAATACCGAGGGCATTCACCTTGTCACAGAGCTCGATGCGCAGCTCCTCGATCTTGTTCTGTGGCCCGCGCTGCTTGAGCTGCGCCATGTCGATGTGTTCCATCAGCGATTCCTTCGCCATCAACATCGCCTTCTCGGCGGTCCCGCCGATGCCGATGCCGAGCATGCCCGGTGGGCACCATCCGGCACCCATCAGCGGCACCGTCTTCATCACCCAATCGACGATCGAGTCATTCGGATTGAGCATCGCGAACTTCGACTTGTTCTCGGAACCGCCACCCTTTGCGGCCAGCTTCACTTCGACCGTGTCGCCCGGGACGATTTCATAGTGCACGACGGCTGGCGTGTTGTCGCGGGTGTTCTTGCGCGAGAACGCCGGGTCGGCCACGATCGATGCACGCAGGACGTTTTCCGGCAGCATGTATGCGCGGCGCACACCTTCGTTCACCATCTCCTGCACCGACATCGTCGCGTCCCATCGCACGTTCATGCCGACCTTCAGGAACACCACCACGATGCCCGTGTCCTGGCAGATCGGTCGATGCCCCTCGGCACACATGCGCGAGTTGGTCAGGATCTGCGCGATCGCATCCTTGGCCGCGGGACTCTGCTCCTTCTCGTAGGCGTCCGCCAGCGCATGGATGTAGTCCAGCGGATGGAAGTACGAGATGTGCTGGAGCGCGTCCGCGATGGACTGGATGAAGTCGGATTCTTTGATGGTCGCCATGCAGGAAGGATAGCGATTCCGGCTACGCCCGTCATCTGCGAGCAGGCCGCACTGCGGTCCATTCCAGCAGGCCTCCATGCTCGGCCGTGGCAGCGCTGCGTCTCGACCCGTCCCGACAGGCTACCGGATTCGCACCACGCCCGGCGCAACACTCGAGAATTTCGTGAAGACGGCAGGATCATGGCCTGGCACAATCAGGCGCGGGCTCGGCGCGATGGTCGTCATCCGCTGCTGCGCCGCAAGATTGGACGCGGCATCGAGCGTCTGTGCGATGGGCAGGTGTTTCTCGAGATTTTCGTAGAGGTACATGTTGTCGGAGGCGATCACGACGGTGCCGTCGGCCGTCTTGACGCCGGCGTACTGCGACTGGAAGGTGTGCTTGCCGCCGGTGTAGACCGTGATGCCAAGGATGATCTCACGCGCATCCCCATCGACCAGTTGTACACGTCCCGCCTTCCGCAGCTGGGCGAGCATCAGCGCATCGGGCGCATTGATGGCGCGATCGAGCACCGTGCCAACTGAATCGATGTGATGTTCCACTTCCTCGCGCTGAATCCAGATGCGCGCGTTCGGAAAGAGGTCCGCGCCGTCGAAGTGATCCCAGTGAATGTGCGAGACGATGATATCGGTGACGGCGCTGGCTGCGACACCCGCGCGAGCGACGGCGGAGTCGGGGCGTTGATAGTCGATCGGCTTCCATCGGGCGATCAGCTCGGCGCGCTGGAACCCTGCATCGACGAGGACATTGCGCCCGTTCGGGCCCTTCAGCAGCCAGACTGCCAAGGTCGCGTCCAGTCGTCGTGACGTGTCGGCGCCAGCGATCAGCCCGGAGACGCGGAACGCCGGCAAGGCGCCGTATCGAATGGCAAACACCTCCCACGCCGGCGCAGGCTGCGCGAGCAGGCGCGCCGGGGAGAGGAAAAGCGCGGCGACGACGAGCGCGCGGCGAAGGGAGCTGGCGGATCCCGCAAAGGAGAAGGCAGTCATGCCACCAATTTGCACGCGGGGCGTCACGCCTGAAGCCTGCGCACTTGTCGCCCGCGCTTCCGGCGTCGTCGGCCCGCTCGTTACGGCGTGCCGCCCGCCTTCGTAGGCAGCTTGCGCACCTGCCAGTCCTGGTACGACCCGTCGTAGAACTTTGCGTTCAGGCCGAGTAACCGCGCCGCGAAAAAGGTCGCGCTGGCGCGATAGCCCACCCAGCAATATGTGACCACGGTCGCGTCACCGCTGATGCGATCAGCGAACAGCTTCTGCAATTCAGCGCGATCCTTGAGCAGCAACCCATTGCCTTCCGTGAACAGGTTTTCCCACTCGAGCTGACGAGCACCATCGAGGTGGCCGGCACTCGGCATCCCGCTGCGATTACCGGTGCCATTGTATTCACCGGTGGTCCGGGTATCGATGAGTGACAATCCTGGCTTGCCGACGCGCGGTGCCAGCCAATCAGCCGTGGCGATCAGGTCGGTGCGCGGCGCGATCGCCATCGAACCCCTCGTCGCCACGATTTCCTCTCCGGTGAGCGGGTGTTTCTCAGCCATCCACTTCGGCAGGCCGCCGTCGAGGTACGAGAATCGCTTGTGACCGAGGTAGTCGAGCGTCATCAGCATTCGCGTTGCCATCGGTGCTTCGTGCGCGTAGACGACAACGCGCGTGTTGCTCGAGATGCCGAGGCCCTCGAACAATGCCTTGAGCGAATCAGCCGGGGGCAATTCTGTGCTCAGGCCGTCCCGGCTCACGGTCATCAGCCGGTAGAAGAGGGCCCGCGACCCAGGGATGTGCGGCCCGCGTGATCCCGGCTCATTGACCACCTCCACCACCACCACCGCCGGATCGGCAAGATGAGCAGCAACCCAGTCGGTACTCACGACCAGGGAATCGGCGGCGGCAGTCACGGCGGTGCGCCTGTCGGCACGCTGCGCTGGCTGGCCAATCACGGCGCGCGGGGCCGTTATGGCGAGGACGATGAGCAGCAGTGAGGGCAATCGCATGGATCGAAACCTGACGTCGGGGGGAAGGAAGCCCGAAGGTCGCTACCGGCGCACCACCGCGCCATTGGCTGCAGCCTGCAACCGAAGGGGCCATGGAGGGTGTCTCAGACGGTGCGGGTCCGGAACCGCGGTGAAGGACCGCGGTGAATCTGAGAGCGCATTTTCGCCGTCATGTCAATTCCAGTCTGCTCGGATATCGTCGCGGAGCCCGGCGATCCACGGGCGCGCAGGTCTGATTGCCCCTTGAAGCCTGCTGCCGAGCTCGTCAGCGCGATTCCAGTGCTGTGCGTACGGTATCTTGCATGTCTGGCCGTCTGATGGACCGTCATCATGGCGCCCGATGCTTCCCTCTTTGCCGCGTATCGAACGCATGACCGACTTTCGAATTTCCGTGCGTGCTTCCCTGCTCGTTTCGGGCGCTGTTGCGCTCCTCGCCGCCTGCGCCGCCCAATCGAATGCGTCCAGTGGCTTCGTGATGGGACAGGCTGGTGCCACGGCCCGCGCCAAGGCCGACTCGGCGCGCCTGCCGTACACACAGGCTGACATCGACTTCATGAGCGGGATGATCCATCATCACGCGCAGGCGATCTACATCTCGCGCTGGGCGCCGACCCATGGTGCGTCACCGGCGGTGCTGCGCCTCACCTCGCGCATCATCAATGCGCAGTCGGATGAGATCACCATGATGCAGCATTGGCTGCAGGATCGAAACCAGGATCCGATGCAGGTGGACACGCTTGGCAATGTCACCGCAGCCAAGCCGGCGGCCGCGGCGGCAGGCGCGCACGCGGGGCATGACATGTCGTCGATGGCAGGCATGGCCGGTATGAGCACGATGCCCGGCATGCTCACCGAGGCCCAGCTGAAGGAGCTGGATGCCGCGCGCGGCACCGAGTTCGATCATCTCTTTCTCGTCTACATGATGCAGCATCACCGCGGCGCCGTGTCGATGGTGCGCACACTGTTCAGCAACCAGGGCGCGGGACAGGACGAGACGGTCTTCAAGTTCGCCGCCGATGTCGAGGTGGATCAATCCACGGAGATCAAGCGGATGTTGTCGATGTTGCTCGAGATGGGATTTGCGCCACCGCAGGACTGAAGTTGGAGGTTTCATGAGATACGACGTACATCAACCCCGAGGTATCCCGATGTCCCTGTCCCGTCAGCACCAACTCCGTGCCCGCACGCGAGTTGGTCAGCTCACGACACTCGTTGCCATCGCCGGCCTGACCGCCTGCGCTGCAGCCAAGCCATCGCCGAATGCGAAGCCGTCGAGCGGCTCCACGGCCGATTGGTCCAAGGATGCGCGTGTCGGTCTCCGCGGCGGTTTGTATGACGCGCAGCAGGCCGTGTCGAACATGAAGGTGACCGGCTTTGCGCAGACGCCGGCCAGCGCCAATGGCGCATGGAACTCCGACATCACGTTCACCGGCAAGTACGCAATCCAGGGCAACTTCAATGGCCCGATCATCTGGGACATGTCGGACCCGACCAAGCCGGTGCTGGTGACGTCGTATTCGTGCCCGGCCTCGCAGAATGACGTGTCGGTTTACCGGAACCTGATGTTCATGTCGGTCGAGGCGAACAACGGCAAGGTGGATTGCTCGCCTGGTGGTGTGCAGGACACGGTCAGCGCCCAGCGCATGCGCGGCGTGCGCATCTTCGACATCACCGACATCAAGGCGCCGAAGCTGATCGCCAACGTGCAGACGTGCCGTGGTTCGCACACGCACACGGTGCTCGAGGATCCGAAGGACAAGGCGAACATCTACATCTACGTCTCGGGTTCTGCCGGCATCCGCTCGCCGAACGAACTGGCCGGCTGCGCTGGCAACGTGAGCAGCACCGACCCGAACTCGTCGCGCCTGCGCATCGAGATCATCAAGGTTCCGCTCGCGGATCCGACCAAGGCCGCCGTCGTGAGCCGGGCGAACATCTTCGCCGGCCTGAACTCGATTTCGGGGCATGGCCCGTCCGACGCCGACAAGGAAGCCACCAACAAGGTCGTCGCCGCTGCACGCGCGGCCGGTGGATTCATTGCGAAGAACCCGCAGTCGGGCGCCGAGCTGGTCGTTCCGAACCAGATGATTCGGCCGCTGCTCGACAGCATCGTGAAGGCCCGTGGCGGCAGTGGTGCGCCGACGGCCGCCGACTCGACCGCGCTCCGTGGTGGGATTCAGACGATCATCAACAACGCCTTCGGCACCGCAGCTGCGCCGGGTGGCGCGGTCTCCGAGCGCTCGCAGTGCCACGACATCACGGTCTACCCGGCCCTCGGCCTGGCGGGCGGTGCATGTGAAGGCCATGGCATCCTGCTCGACATCAGCGATCCGGTCAATCCGTACCGCCTCGATGCCGCTGCCGACTCGAACTTCGCCTACTGGCATTCAGCGACGTTCAACAACGATGGCACCAAGCTCCTGTTCTCCGACGAATGGGGCGGCGGTACCTCGCCGAAGTGCCGCGCCGGCGACAAGCCGGAATGGGGCGCCAACGCGATCTTCACGATCGAAAATCGGAAGCTGAAGTTCCAGAGCTACTACAAGATCCCGACCGTGCAGACGGGAGCCGAGAACTGCGTCGCACACAACGGCTCGTTGATCCCGATCCCGGGCCGCGACGTGATGGTGCAGTCGTGGTACCAAGGTGGCATCTCGGTCTTCGATTGGACCGATGCAGCACACCCGCAGGAAATCGCCTCGTTCGACCGCGGGCCGGTCGACTCGACGCGTGTCGTGGTCGGTGGTTCGTGGTCGGTGTACTGGTACAACGGTCACATGATCAGCTCGGAAATTGCACGCGGTATGGACCTGACCGAACTGATTCCGAGCCAGTACATCTCGCAGAATGAGATCGATGCGGCGAAGACGGTGGTGTTCTCGTACCTGAACGCCCAGGGACAGCCGAAGCTCGAGTGGCCGCCCAGCTATGCGCTGGCCCGCTCGTTCACGGACCAGCTGGAGCGCAAGGGCTGTGTGGCAGCTCCGCGCATCGCGCAGATCCGCGCCGGCCTGACGGCGGCCGAACGTGCCGCTGGTGCAGAACGCTCGACGCTGCTCCGCACGCTGGCCGGCTCGCTGGAAGCCGACACGCGCGCCGGGTGTGACGATGCGAAGGCCAAGATGCTGAAGAAGGCAGTCGAAGACCTGCAGGCAGCGGTGTTGTAGTCGCTCACCGCACGATGCAGTGAAAACGGGGAGGCTTGCGATTGCGCAGGCCTCCCCGTTTTGCGTCGTGCCTTCACACGCCAATCATCGCCAACTTGCCGGGCCGACTCCGGCTGATGCAGCAGGGCATGACATCAGGGCACCGCGTGTTCAGCAAGCCGGCGGTGATGCAGCAGGTACGTCACGCCCAACAGGGCAAGCCCGATGAACAGAGGTGCCCACGACGCGACAGGATCACCGACCGAGGCGAACGAATACATCGCGGAGACGAGGTCGAACGCGAACCCCGCGAACGCCCATTCCTTCACACGCGGGAATCGCGGCACGAGCAGCACCAGTGCTCCGACCAGCTTGGCCACGCTGAGATACACAGTGAAGTATGACGGATAGCCGAGGTGCGTCTCGAACATCGCCACCGCGTCAGGCGACCGCATTATGCCAGGGATGGCGGAGAAAATCATCAGCGCGCTGAACAGCACGGTGACGGTCCAGTACAGCACATTCTTGCGATTCACTGCGGCTCCTCGGGTCAAGCGACGATGGTATGCGCGTCGGCGAGTTCCCTCCCCCACGGCGTTCATGGGCCTTTGACCGCGACGGTCGGCCGAAATCATCGGTCGAAGGCGATGATCGTGCCACGCGGGATCCGGACACAGCCGAAAGACACCAAAAACGGGGCGCCCCGCGACCGTGCGGGGTGCCCCGTCTATTGTGAGCGCGTCCTTCAGAGCCGCAACTACGCCTTCATCATTCCGATCACATCCGCTGAGTTCATCGGTGTGGAGAACATCGGGAAGTCGTAAGTAATCGCGTTCTCGTGACCCTCGGCCGACGTGGCCGCGGTGCAATCCTTGAGCGTGATGACGTCGAAGCCGTGCTCGTAGGCCGTCCGCATGGTGGACTCGACGCAGCAGTTGGTGAGGAATCCACCGATGATGACGGTCTTGATGCCCTTGCTGCGGAGGATGAAGTCGACGTTGGTGCTGGCGAAGGTGTCGAGTCCTCGCTTGCCCTCGATGACGATGTCGCCCTCCACCGGCGCCAGGTCGTCGATGATTTCCGCGCCCCAGGTGCCCTTCACGAAACAGTTTCCATCCACCACGCCTTTCAGGATGCCGTACGGATGCCGCGTCAATTCGCCGTAGCCAGGTGCAAAGGTGATTGGAGCGTGCATGACGGTGACGCCAGCGGTGCGGGCGGCGGCGACGAGCGTCTTGGTGTTTTCCAGCATGTTGGTGCTGGCCATCACCCCGGCAACGGCGGGGTGCAGCACACCTCCCTCACTGGTGAACTCATTCTGGTACTCGATGAGGAGCACGGCGGTGGTATTGGGATCGAGCGGCATGGATGAGCCTCAGTTGATGGAGCCGCAGCAGTCGCTGCAGCGGTCGTTGCTAGATCGGCTCAGGCTCGAGTGTCTTCTCGACCACGGCGCCGTTCACCACACTCACGTAGTACACCTTGGCTTCGGGCCTCGTTGAGACGACGCGTTTCACCGTCGTGTCTTCGAAGTAGATGCCGGCGTCGTTGTCGCAGGCGTATCCGGGCTTCATGGCCCCTGAACCGATCAACTGATGATACAGCGGGCGCCGTCCAGCCTCGCGATCGTAGTGCGGCGAGTGACTGCCAGGCAGGAATCCGAGGCACTTCACGATCGAGAGCGCCTTGGGCCGCGAGTCAGTCGTGCCTTCCTCGAACCAGCAGAGCGAGCCTGCGCTCGCACCGCCCAGCACCACACCCTTGTCCCACGCCTGCTTCAGCACGACATCGATACCCTGCGCCTTCCAGATGGCCTGCTGGTTGAGCGTGTTCCCACCGGAAACGACGATGCCGTCCATCGACAACAGCACTTCATCCCAGCCGCGCGTCTGGCTCAGGCTCTCGATGAAGCTGCGCTGCACATGCGGTTCGACATCCAGCTCCGCGCACTGGCTGTAGAAGTAGACGATGCCAGCTTCGTTGTCGGCCGACGCGGTGGGCAGGTAACAGATGCGCGGCCGCTTCTTCCCCGACAGCACGGCCATGTAGCGAATGAACGCCTTGTTGAAGCCACCGCCGGCGATCAGGATCTTTCGATTCGAGGCGTGCGTCGGTGCAGCGAGTGACTCGTCTGGCATGTCGCGCGAGCTGAGGGTGGCAAATGGCAACTGGGCGGCGCCGAGGGAGGCAGTGCCGAGTGCCGAGGTAGCAAGGAATTGTCTGCGGTCCATGGGCGGAACATCGTCGCGCTGCGGTCAAAGGAACAGGCCCCATCGAGGCCGCCGACAGCGGCCCGAATCGGTGGGGCGTCCGGCCCGGAGACTCCGTCATATTTGGGCATGACCGATCACGTCGCCTCGATCCGCGCCCGCCGCGCACAGTCCAACGCGCCATCGCCGCCCGTGACCTCGACGGCGTGGTGTCGCTGTTGCAGCCCGATGTCTCGGTGGCCGTCGCCGGTGGGCCGACATTGGCGGGCCGTGCCGCCAACCGCGCTGCGTTCGCCGAGCAATTCGCCGACCCATCCTTCCGGGGATACGTTCGCACGCCCGACACGGTCACGCTCTCCGTTCCGCCCACCTCGGCCACCGAAATGGGCCATTGGGTCGGCCACTGGCAGCACGGTCGCGCGAGAGAAGCGATGCGCGGCACCTACCTCGCTCAATGGATCTTCACATCCCTTGGCTGGTTCATCGCCTCCGAAGTCTTCGTCGGCGCTCCGTCCTAGCGCGCCTTTGGACGCCTTCGCGGCTGTGGTCCACACTCCCTCACGCGGAGCCGCGGGGAACGCGGAGCCGCGGAGGAACTGCAAGGGGAACTGCGCTTGCATGCACACATTGCAATGATCGCGTGGCGCAGGATGTCAGGTGAGCGCCCCCCAAAAAGCTGTTGCAGTTGACGCGTGATGAACACCCCGCCGCCAAAGGCGTCCGAGATCTCCTCCGCGACTCCGCGTCCCCCGCGGCTCCGCGGGTTTGACAGTGTGGACCACAGCCGCCACAGGCGTCCAAGATCTCCCCCCGGCTCCGCGGATTTGACCGTGTGGACCACAGCCGCCGCAGGCGTCGAAGGGATGCGCGTCTGGGTTGCGTCGCGGGGGACGCGGAGGCACCGTTCGCCGTCACTCCCCTCCCCCACACCGCCCAGACATGCGCCTCCATCGTACGATCGCACTCGCCGCGCTGCTTGCCAGTTCCGCGCGGCCACTGTTTGCGCAGGATACCCAGACCGAACGAGTTGCCGCGCGTGAGGTCATGCAGAAACTTGCGACACTGCAGCGCACGGTCGATGTGAACGGCTGGGCGACGCGGCTCGGCGCCCCGGATGCCGTGCGCGATCGGATCACCGCACGCGCAAAGGCGTTGATGGAAGGGGAGTTGATGGCGATGGCAGATGACATCACCAATCACCCTGAGATCGGCTTCAAGGAAGAACGCTCGGTCAAGATCCTCACCGACTGGCTCACTGCGCACGATTTCGACGTCACCATGGGCTCCGGCGGATTTGCCACGGCCTTCACGGCGCGTCACAAGAAGCTCAGCGGCGGACCGCAACTGGGCATCGTCGTCGAGTACGACGCATTGCGTGGAACGAACGGCGATTTCCATGGCGACCAGCACTCCACGCAAGGCCCTATCGGCCTCGCCGTGGCGCAGGCCATCTCAGAGTGGCTGATCGCGTCGAAGACACCCGGCAGCGTGATCGTGATCGGGACGCCGGCCGAAGAAATGATGCCGCCACCGGCCAAGACCGTCATGCACGAGAAAGGCGTGTTCAATGGCCTCGACATCGTGATTCGTACACACTCGAGCATGGCCTCGCAGCGTGCCGCCGCTGGATTCGGCAGTTGCTGCCTGAACATCGATGGCGTTCGTTTCACATTCTCAGGAGCACCTGCGCACCAGATGACGCCTTGGGATGGTCGCAACGCACTCACTGCCGTGCGGCATCTGTTCGACAACATCGACGCCCTTCGCGGCACCTTCCGTCCCGAAGCGCGCGTGCAAGGCATCATCCCCGAGGGTGGCAAGGCGCCGAACGTCGTGCCCGATCGCGCCGTGGCGGACTTCTACATTCGGTACCCGGACGAAGTCTATCTCGGCCAGATGCGCCAGATGATCGATGATGCCGCGCGCGCCGCAGCCCTCGCCACCGGCACCAAGGTCAAGATCGAGACCTACGGTTCGATGCGCGACGGCATCTCGCTCGGCACCTTGAATGAAGTCGCCTTTGCGCACGTCAAGCGCTACGGCGGCGGCAAGGTGCAGGCCGAGCCGGGCAAGCCGCAGGGGTGGGAGGAGACCGGCAGCGTCTCGAGTGCTGTGCCCGGCGTTGGCGTCAGCGCCTGGACCTCGAACGGCGGCTTCCACACCTACGAGATGCGTGACGACGCCCTCGGCCCGGTTGGCCACGCGGGCTTCCTTGTCGATGCACAGGCGATGACGGCTGTGCTCTACGACTTTGCGTCGAAGGCCGACTTCCGCGCCGCCGTCAAGAAGGAATTCGAAGGGCTGAAGGTGCTCTACTCCGAGTACCAGTCATCGCTGAAGCAGGCGTACACGCTGCCAGTGGTGAAAGACCCGGAGTAGTTGCAGTCGGGAATTCGTGTCGATCAGGGCTTCGCTGTCCGCGATGGCCACACCGTGCCCTGATCGGCGCGTGTCACCGGACCAACGCCGCGATACGAGAACTTCTGCAGCCGCTTCCCTTCGTAGGTTTCGGTGGTGTAGAGATTGCCCTTCGAGTCGGTCGCGATGCTGTGCACCGCGAAGAACTGCCCCGGCTGCCGGCCACCATCGCCGAAGGTCGTCAGCGTCGTGAGTGTCTGACGATCCATGACATAGATCCGTTCGTTCTTGCCGTCGGCGAGGAACAGATACTTCTGCGCCGCGTCGCGTGAGAATGCGATGTCCCACACCGACCCGTCGCCGCGTGTGGCTGGTGCGATCCGTACTTCCTTGACGAATTCGCCGTTCTTCTTGAAGACCTGGATGCGATCGTTGGGACGATCACACACGTAGACGAGGCCATCGTTGGACGGATCGGCGCAATGCACCGGATTCCGGAACTGCTGCGCCAGCGGCGCTGACGGATTGTAGGGGCCAAGATTCGTGTCATCCGGCTTGTTGCCATAGGCGCCCCAGTACCGCTTCAGCGCACCAGTCGCCATGTCGAGCACCGCCACACGCTTGTTGCCGTAGCCGTCGGCGACGTAGGCCTCCTGCGCCTTGCTGTCGAACGAGATCTTGGCGACACGACCGAAATGCGAGCTGTCGTTGCTGCTCGGCGCCTGGCCGGGCGTGCCCAGCTGTACCAGGAATGCGCCATCGTGCGTGAACTTCAGGATGTGCGAGTCACCGTTGCCGTTGCCGCCGATCCAGACGTTGTCGCGGTCGTCGATCGAGATGCCGTGGTTCGATGCCGGCCACTGGTACTTGTCGCTCGGACCGCCCCAGGCCTTGATCAGGGTGCCATCCGGGGCGAACTCGAGGATCGGGGGCGCCGACTGGCAGCAGTCGCCGATCGGCGGATTGGCCTTCATACCGGCCTCGGTACGCTGGTTGAGCGTCGAGTCGCCGCGATGGATGATGAACACATGATCGCGGCTGTCCACGCCGACGCCCACCACGGAGCCCAGAATCCAGTGATTGGGCAGTGGCTTGGGCCAGAGCGGGTCCACCTCGAATCGCGGCGCCTCGACCACCAGCCCGTCGGCCGCGCTGAGGGTCTTCTGGGCCACGCCAAGTGCCACGACGGCACCCACGAGTCCCACCCAGACGACTGCCCGCCTCGAGTGCGTCATCCTATCTCCTGTGCGCGGCACCGGGGAACCCGCCAACCCCTGTGCACACTGCGACGTGGTGGTATGTTCGACCCGCAATCGAGCGTTCCCCATACTCCCGGCCGCCCGTGGCAAGTGAAGTAACGCGCGCACCATTGTCTGTCCAGCGAATCGCGCCAGCTCGCCAGAACCTGCGAGCGGCGTTTGGCGCACGCGCTACGGCCAGCTGTCGTCGCGGTCTGCAGCGCGCACTGCTTTTGTTTGGTGCGCTGCTTGGTTCGCCGGCCGTCAGCCTGGCGCACGAGGTGCCAGCGCGCGTCGCCGTGCAGGCCTTCGTCAAGCACGACAGCGGTGTGGTGCGAGTGTTGGTGCGGGTGCCGATGGAAGCGATGCGCGACGTGGAGTTCCCGATCCGAGGTGCGGGCTATCTCGATCTGGCGCGCGCCGATGAGGCCTTTCGCGACGCGGCGCGACTCTGGGTCGCCGATGCCATCACACTCGTTGCGGATGGCGTCACACTGCCGACCGGCACCGTGGTGGTGGCCCGTGCTTCGTTGCCGTCCGATCGTGCCTTCGAAAGCTTCATCTCCGCGCGTGGATCGTTCGCGCGTGCGCCCCTCGACTCCACCACCGACATTCCGGTGGGCCAGGCGATGCTCGATGTGATGCTCACCTATCCGGTCGCATCACCAGCGGCGCACCTCGCGATGAGCGCACGATTCGCGCATCTCGGCGTGAAGACCTCGACCGTCCTCCACGTCGTGAACAGCGACGGTGATGATCGCGCGTTTCTCTACGACGGCGATCAGGGCCTGATCCCGCTGGAGCCGGGGTGGTGGTATGCCGCGTCCCGATTCGCCCTGATGGGCATGACGCACCTCTTCGGCGGGCTCGATCACCTGCTCTTCCTGCTCTGCCTGATCATCCCCGTGCGTCGCATCCGGCCAGTGATCGGCATCGTGACGGCCTTCACCGTCGCGCACTCCATCACCCTGGCCGCCGCAGCACTTGGGTATGCGCCGACGGCCCTCTGGTTTCCGCCGCTGGTCGAGATGCTGATCGCGGTGTCGATCGTGGTGATGGCAATCGAGAACATGATCGGACCGAAGCTGGACCGGCGGTGGATGGTCGCCTTCGGCTTTGGGCTCGTGCACGGCTTTGCCTTTTCATACGCGCTGAGCGACTCGCTGCAGTTCGCCGGCGGCCATCTCGTCACGGCGCTGGCCGCGTTCAATCTCGGCATCGAGATGGCGCAACTGGTCGCCATCGCAGTCGCGATCCCAGTACTGGCATGGCTGTTCACGCATGCCGTCGGGGAGAGCGCCGGGACACTGGTCGCGTCGGTGCTGATCGCCCATTCTGCGTGGCACTGGATGACCGAGCGATTCGACCTGCTCTCGAAGTACAGCGTCTCCTGGCCCGCGTTTGACGCGGCGTTCGCCATCGGTGCGTTGCGCGGCGCGATCGTGGCGCTGGTCGCCGGTGCGGCGGTGTGGGCGATGTCCGGCATGATGACGCGCCTGTCGGCGTCCACCGTGCGAGGTTCTGCACCGCTGGTCGCCCTCTGTGCTGGTCTTGCAGGCCTTGCGGCCCTTGGCGCTGCCCCTGCGTCACTGCGTGCGCAGGCTCCAGTGGTCTCCACGATGTCCGGTGTGTACACCGCTGAGCAGGCCGTGAAAGGGCGGAATGTCTTCATGGGCGCGTGCACCGGATGCCACACCGTGGCGTCACACAGCGGAGCCGCGTTTGCCACGCGCTGGATGACACGTCCACTGAGTGCATTCTACGACTACGTCAGTCATCTCATGCCGAAGTCGGCACCAGGCACTCTGAGTGAGGACGAATACGTGTGGGTCACTGCGTACGTGCTCAAATTGAACGGGATGCCACCAAGCACCCGGGAGCTGTCCGCCGACCCGGAACTGCTGAAGCGGATTCGGATCGACTCCACGCAGGTCAGCGCCGCAGGGCGTTCGCAGGGTGAGGGGCCGCAGGGCGCGCGTATCCGGTGATACCGCGAATTCCCGCACGTCGATGGGAGAGATGATGACGCACGACGCAACAGGTTCAACATCTGGCAGGACACAGGTCGGCTCTGTGTTCAGCAACTTGGTTCACACCGCGACGGTGATCGCCAGCGCCCTGATGATTTCGGCGCCTCCGTCCATCGCACAACGGATTGCGACGCCGGCCGTGCGCGGCAACGTCAACGGCGAGTGGCGATACTGGGGCGGCGACGCCTGGAGCTCGCGCTATTCCCCACTCGACCAGGTGAATGCATCGAACTTCGACTCGCTGGCGGTGGCCTGGAAGTGGGAAGGCGGCGCCTTCGGCAAGGATGAGTACTACCGCGTCACACCGATCTACGCCAACGGACGCCTCTTCACGGTGGCGAGCACGCGACGTGTCACCGTCGCGATCGATCCGGCAAGCGGCGAATCGCTCTGGATGTATCGACTGGATGAGGGGATCCGGTGGCAGAAGGCACCGCGGCAGTTCGCCGGACGAGGACTGTCGTACTGGACGGATGGGCAGGCGGAGCGCGTGCTGACGATCACGCCCGGCTACCACCTCGTCTCGCTCGATGCAAAGACCGGCCGCCCCGATCCCGCCTTCGGGCGCAACGGTGTCGTCGACCTGATGGAAGGACTCGGCTATCCGTTGGTGAAGCTGGCCGTGAATGACTCCGGTCCGCTGATCATCAGCGACGCCGCACCGATGCGAAAGGCGCGGCCCGGTGAAACATGGGATCCGGTGAAGAAGATCGGCGCCGACGGTACGATCGGCATCGATCCCGAGGCCGGCCAGATCGCCTCCAGCTCACCGCCGATCGTGGTCGGGAACGTGTTGATCGTCGGTAACTCGTCGATCCATGGCTACTACCCGATCCGGGCGCACAACATCGGCGGCACCATTCGCGGTTTCGACATTCGCACTGGTCGGCAGTTGTGGAAGTTCAACCTCATTCCACAGCCGGGCGAGTTTGGCGCGGATACGTGGAAGAATGGCAGCAAGCCTGGAACACGCGGCGTTGGCAAGAACGACGCCTGGGCTCCGTATTCCGCCGACCCCGATCTGGGCCTTGTCTACATCCCGGTCGGCATGCCGCTGATGGACGAATTCGGCGGCGCCCGACCGGGCAACAACCTGTTCGGCAATAGCATCGTGGCGCTCGATGCGCGAACCGGCGTGCGCAAGTGGCACTACCAGATGGTGCATCACGACATCTGGGACTATGACGCACCGATGGCGCCGAACCTGCTCGACATCATGGTCGATGGTCGTCGTCGCAAGGCGATTGCGCAGACCACCAAGCAGGGCTGGATCTACACCCTCGATCGTGTCACCGGAGAACCCATCTGGCCGATCCCGGAGACACCGGTGATGCAGAGTGACGTGCCGACCGAGATCTCGTCGCCGACGCAACCGATTCCATCGAAGCCCGAAGCGTATTCGCAGCAGGGGCTCGTCGAAGCCGACCTGATCGACTACACCCCGGCGATCAAGGACTCGGCGCTCAAGCTCGCGCGCCGGTGCCGCATGGGCCCGTACTTCATTCCGCCAGCCGCGGCCGACGGCAAGGGGTCGACAGGCTTCAAGTGCTCGTGGTACGCTCCCGGCGCCAGCGGTGGCGTGAACATCGATGGCGGCGCGGCGCTCGATATCGAGACGGGGATGTTGTACGTCGGATCGCAGACCGGCATGAGCACGGCGCAGGTGCAGAAGGATCCCTGCTCCGAATTCGACTACAGCTCACCACGCGATAGCTGCGGCCTCGATGGTGCGCTGCCCGCACCACCTGGTTATGTGAAGCCAACCAGCGGTGATCGCGGCGGCGATTTTGCTGCACGCTCCGCGGGGTCGATGATCGGTGGTGTATCGATCGTCAAGCCAAAGCGCTACGGCGGGCTCACGGCCTACAACATGAACAGTGGCGACAAGTCGTGGTGGATTCCGAACGGTGGCATGATGAAAGTCACCAGCCGCGATCCACTCTTCGCCGGCGTCACATTGCCCGAGCAGGGTGCACGCGGGCAATCACAGGCCATCACGACCAAGACGCTGGTGATCTACGGCACCGGGCGAGGCGGTGGCATCCCGGGCGATACGCCGCGCCTGTTCGCGGTGGACAAGGCAACCGGTCGACAGGTGGGTGCCGTGGCGATCGAATCGCGCACCACGGCCGTGCCGATGACGTTCATGCACAAAGGGCGACAGTACATCGTCTTCGCGTCGGGTGCGGAAGAGAGCACCGCCTTGACGGCGCTGGTGTTGCCCCGGAAGTAGCCGAACTGGCACGACGAAGAAAGATGGGGCACGCAGAGTCAGTCGCTGACTTGCGTGCCCCATCTTTGTCAGTCGCACCAAT
This sequence comes from uncultured Gemmatimonadaceae bacterium, assembly GCA_963740355.1. GTDB lineage: Bacteria > Gemmatimonadota > Gemmatimonadetes > Gemmatimonadales > Gemmatimonadaceae > JACMLX01. The sequence goes on along the minus strand of CAVUDW010000002.1, from coordinate 1,831,821 downwards.
CGGTCGTGCGCCGCTGCAGCGCTGGCGATTGGTCTCGATGTTCTCGTCGCTCGCCTACTTCCTTTCGTACCGCTTCAACGCCCGCTGACCGACCTCGGCACCGTAGATGTTGCCCGCCGCATCAACGGCGATGCCTTCGGCAGAGCTGGTGTTGGTGGTGTTCTTCTCAGGGTCGGGAATGAAGGCGATCACCTTGCCGTCGCGCGCGCTGCCGATGCGGATGCCGCGCGTCCACGCGACATGCGGCGGAGAGATCGAGCCCGACTCGGAATCGGCGACGTACAACACATCGTTCCTGTCGATGTACAATCCGCTCGGGCGACTGAACTGATACCAGGTGTCGAGCAGCTTGAAGTCCTGATCGAGGATCAGGATGCGATTGTTGCTGCGGTCCGCCACGAACAGCCGGCCGCGTGAGTCGAAGGCCAGTGCGTGCGGCTGATCGAGTTCGACCGGCCCCTTGCCGAACGATCCCCACGTCCGCAGCAGCTTGCCCGTGCGATCGAACTTGAGAATCCGGGCGTTGGAGCCAGGTCGTGACGAGTGTCCTTCCGCGACGTAGACATCCCCGTTTCGCGCCGTGATCACGTTGTTCGGCATCCAGAAGTAACTGGAGTCGCGACCACCGCCTGGTGCGCCGAGCGTCAGCAGGAGCGTGCCGTCTGGACTGAACTTGTAGACCTGGTGCCCCTTCTTCGGCGCTGGCGCCGAGCCTGCCGCAGGCTGTGGCGCGGTGCAGGCGCAGTCGGTCACCCAGATGTTGCCGTCCGCATCGACATGCATGCCATGCGGCGAAATCAGCAGGCCCGAGCCGAATGACTTCACCAGGTTGCCGTTGGGATCGAACTTGAGGATCGACGGCAGCGCGGAGTTGACGCAGTTGTTGGCACCGCATCGCTCAGCCACCCAGACGCTGCGTCCGTCGCGGTCGATGTCCACCGCACTGGTGGAGCCCCAGGTGCGCCCTTCCGGCATCTTCGCCCAACCCTCAACCGTGCGATACGGGTTCGGCGGATCGTTCACCGGCGCCATTGTCGCCTGCGCGTCGAGTCGAGCGACGGCGGATAGAGACGACACCGCCAGCACATTGAGTGCGAGCCGAGAGAGCGTGAGACGAAGCGACATGAGTGGGCGCGGAAGCAGGGCAAGTGATTGAATCGCGTGCGACGGAGAGTGCGCATCAATCCATGTAGTGTGCTGGCGGGGGAAGGTCTCGGCAACCGCAAGATCAGAGGAAGGCGCGCCCGTTCTGCGAGGAGCGGCTACGCGAAGGGCGCGCCACCGACCTGCGGTAGCGCGCCCTCCGTGCAATTCAACCCGCCTCGCTTCAGCCTACGCCGCGAGCACCGGATAGTCAGTGTACCCCTTCTCGCCCGGCGTGTAGAACGTCGCGAAGTCCGGTGCATTCAATGGTGCATTCGTCTGCAAGCGCTCGACCAGGTCGGGCGTCGCGAGCGCTGGGCGACCGAAGGCCACCAGATCAGCCGCACCGCTCTCCAGCAACGACTCGGCCTTCTCGCGATCGAGACCGCCCGAGGCGATGAAGGTGCCACCGAAGGCGGCCTTCAACTTGCCCGGCAAGTCTGCGGGCATCGCCGGCGCGCCCATCGACTCGTGGTTCACGAGGTGCAGGTACACCAGCCCCAGCTTGCCGAGCGCCGTCGCCAACTCGACGAACTGCTCGTCGACACCGATGAACGAGCCCATGCCGTTGAAGGCGCCATGCGGCGAAATGCGGATACCAACCTTGTCGGCGCCGATCGCATCAGCCGTCGCCTTGGCGACTTCGAGCGTGAAGCGGTTACGATTGGTGGCGCTGCCACCGTAGCCATCGGTGCGCGTGTTCAGGTTGGCGTTGAGGAACTGCTCCATCAGGTAACCATTGGCGCTATGCAACTCGATACCGTCGAAACCGGCCTCGATCGCATGGCGCGCGCTCGCCACATATTCCTGCACCACGCCTGCGATCTCCGCCTCGGTCAGCGCATGTGGAACCGTCGCCGGCTGGTTGCCTGCCGTGTCGGTGTAGATCGGCTCCGGCAGCGGCACGGCTGCGGAACTGACGACGCGACTGCCAGCGGGCATGTTGTCGAGATGCGACGCGCGGCCGGTGTGCATCAACTGTGCGAAGATCGCTCCGCCGGCAGCGTGCACTGCAGCCGTGACCGGCTTCCAGGCCTCGACCTGCTCGGCGTTGTACAGCCCGGGAATGCGCGTGTACCCCGCCCCATCCGCTGACGGCGCGACGCCTTCCGTGATCAGCAGGCCGATGCTGGCGCGCTGCGCGTAGTAGGTGGCCATCATCGGGGTCGGGACGTGCTCGGCATTCGCCCGGTTGCGGGTCATGGGGGCCATGACGAGCCGGTTGCGCAGCGTGATCTTGCCCAGCGGAAAGGAATCGAACAGCATGTGTCGTGCTCCCTCGGGGTGACGGGGTCTGCCGTCGATTCCCCGATGCCATCGACGGCGTTCTGTACCTAGCGGTATAGATACCGCACAGTATAGATTTGTCAATCGCTTACCCCTCCAGCCCGCTCCCATGTCCCGAGGCCGTCCCCGCGAGTTCGACCCCGACGCCGCGCTTGAACACGCCCTCAACGTGTTCAACCGTGACGGCTTCGAGTCGGCATCGGTACAGACCCTCGCAGACTCGATGGGCATCTGCAAGCCGAGCCTGTACGCGGCCTACGGCAACAAGGAGGGCCTCTTCATTGCAGCCGTGGAGCGCTACGCCCGGCTCACAGCCGAGCGCCGTACTGAACTGCTGGACTCGGAACCGGACGGGCGACGGGCAGTCGCGGCGATGCTGATGGACGTCGTGGCGACCTACACGCGCTGCCGCGAGCACTCTGGCTGTGTGGTCGTGGCGGAGGCGGCAGGTGGCTCGATCGCTGCACACTCAGACGCAATCCGTGATGCGCTCGCGACTGCAATGGCGAGTAGCCAGGCCACGCTCCGGTGTCGGCTCGCGCGCGCGCGGGACGAAGGCGAGATCCCCCGCGAGACCGACGTCGATGCCCTCGCCCGCTATTTCGGGACGGTGATGGCCGGCCTCAGCGTACACGCCCGGAACGGCGCGTCCGCCGAGGAACTCGCCGCGGTGGTGCAGACGACGATGTGCGCCTGGCCGTCTGCCGGGCCGGCGCGCATGCGAGCCGTGGCGCACTAGGTCAACCTGCGCCGCGGACGACTCCGTCAGTCGCGATTGCGTCTCAGCGAGTCCTTCAGGCTGATGAAGTCAGAGAGCAGAAAGATCACCGTCACGAATGCCAACACGATTTCCGTCAGGTTGACGATCCGCGCTGGCACGGTCTGCGGCAGGATGTCGCTGTAGCCGAAGAAAGAAAAATTCAGCGTGCTGAGATAGAAGAAGTCGAACAGCGACTCCCCCAGGCCGGCATTTGCCGCCACACCAGAAAAACTATTGGCGTCGATCAGCTGGAGCAGCTGGAAGTCGAACATGAAGGCAAGGATCATCTGCGACATGTTGACACCCATCAAGATCAGGAATCGATGGTGCGCCAGGTTCTGCTTCGCCGCATCGAACAGCTGCCGCATGTTCTCGGCGCCAAACAGTCCGGACTTCACCCAGCAACCGAGCACCACGATGCTACTGATGGCACCGTTGCTCAGCAGGCCGGTGGAATGGGCAGCCATCAGGATGCCCCACCAGGCGATGATTGCGGCATACTCGGCGACATTGCGCGCGATGGGAATGCGATAGTGCTTCGCGGTCATGTCGCCGAGAGTGGGCCGGGGTGATGTCGGTGGCGCGGTCAGCGCTCGAGGCGGAATTGTAGCCCGGTGATCCGGAACGGCGCAGCGGGTTCGAACGACATCAGCAGCGTCATTTCGCCATTCTGCGCCGAGTTCACCTGGATCGCCAATGACGAGTCCGGAGCGACACGCACGCCGAGCAAGGTAAGGACTCCGTTGTCAGCGAAGATTTCCTGATATCTGCGGACCCGATCATCGAGGCTCCGCTCACCCGGCGTCATCTGCGCTTCGATGAAGGTGCGCATGGTAGCCGCATCACCCGACGAGAACGCCTTCAGGTAGGCGGCGGCAACGCGGCCCTGCGGCGAGTCGGGAAAGGACTTTTGCAGCGGCCCCTGCGGTCCGGCCGGTGGCGGCTCATCGCCCTGCTCCCGGCGCACGCAAGACGATGCGCGGTCCACCGACGCGGACATCGCCGGGCCCGCGGCGGCCTCCACCCAGCCATTGCTCGACCGAGTCTGCAATGGCGCCAGCGGTTGGCGGATCGAAGTTCGAGAGCACGATCACGTCGTAGCCGCCCGGCAACCCTTCTGCGACCATCGCATTGGAACCAGGACTGCCACCGGCCGCCATCTCCTGACTGCGGCGTGCCGGTACGCCGAGCGTTCCATTCCGGCGCGCCATCACGAATCGAAACAGGTCATTCACGTTCGAATACGCACCGCCCGCGGCACTGCCCCGCCGCGGCTGCAGTGGTGCGCTACGCGTCAGCGGCGGCAGAACGGCTGGTGGCGGCGCATCTTCATCGAGGCCCCATGTGTATCCGAGTGCAGCATTCCCTGGCAACGAGTCGAGCGCCGGGAAATCGCTGGCAGTCATGCCCGCAGCCGCGAAGACATGTTTGCGGACGTACTCGTGATAAACCTCGTGCGAGAGTCGTTCCACGATTTCGCCCAGCACCACATAGCCCGCGTTCGAATACTGCTGTCGTGTGCCGGGCTCGAACGCGAGGGGCTCGCGCGTGGCGGCGGGGACGTTGTCGTGATTGCTCCGTATCGTGAGCGGCGTGACGAAGATGTTGCCGTTGATCCCCGATCGATGCGACAGCAGCTGCCGGATGGTGACCTTGCGCGCAGCCACAGGATCCGGGTAGTCCGGCCAGTAGGTGGCAATGGTGCTATCGAGCGACAGCTTGCCCGCGGCCGCCAATTGCCCGATCGCGATCTGCGTGAAGAGCTTGCCGACCGAACTGACGTTGAAGATGGTGCCGACCGTCATCGGCTTCTTCGATTCACGATCGGCAACGCCGTAGGCCTGCTCGAAAACCTTGCTGCCGTTCTGCGCAAGCAGGATCACACCGGAAAACCGATCCTGGCGGGTAAGTGCTTCTGCGAGTGTGCGAACCTTTTGCACCAGCTCTGCCTGCGCCATCGGCGGCGGTCCGGACTCGCGTGGTGCGCCGCCCGGAGGCGGCCCGCCCTGCGCCAGCAAGACGGAGGGAAGCAACGCACATCCAGCGGCGAAAGTCCGCAGCGCGGTGTGCGGAGCGGACTGACACTGAGTCTTCTGATTCTGTCGTGGCATGATCACTGTCCGGCGCGAGTGGTGAACGACCTGGCCCTCGCGCAAGAAAGCCCTCCGGCGTGAAGACGATGTGAAGGTGTCCGGCCCCGGTCTTCACACGGCGTTAACATGATATCGCTATGGATAATGCATGACGTCACCTGCCGCGTCCGAGGCCCGCCGGGCCAGCGTCCTCGTGGTGGAGGACGATGCCAAGACGGCCGAACTGGTCGCGCTCTACCTCAGTCACGCCGGGCACCGCGTGTCGACGGAGCGATCTGGCGGCCGCGCGCTCGAGCGCCTGACGTCGGAGCGATTCGACCTGCTCCTGCTCGACATCATGCTGCCTGGTGCGAGCGGTCTCCAGATCGCAAGACAGGTTCGCGAGACGGCGGCAACCCCGATCATCTTCCTCACGGCGCGCACGATCGAGGAAGATCGACTGGAAGGGTTTTCATCCGGCGCTGACGATTACGTGACCAAGCCGTTCAGTCCCCGTGAGTTGGTCGCACGGGTCGAAGCGGTGCTGCGTCGCACGCCGCCGTCGGAGACACCGCCTCTCCGATACGCTGACCTGACACTCGACCATGCACGTCGTGAGGTGCGCGTCGCGGACGCGCTGGTCGAACTCACGCCAAGCGAATTTGCAGTGCTGGCGACACTGCTCGCGCGTCCCGGCATCGTGTTTTCGCGCGCCGAGTTGCTGGATCGCCTGCCGAACGAGGCTGGTCAACAGCTCGATCGCACCGTGGATGTCCATGTCAGCAACATTCGACGGAAGCTGGGCCACGGCGCGCTGGGCGCCGGATACATCGAGACCGTGTTCGGCGCTGGCTACCGCATGCCGGAGCGCGCGTCGGTGGAACGTCGCTGATGCGCAGTCTTCGCGCACGCCTCTTTCTCACCGTCTGGCCGCTGTTCGTCGCAGCGATCCTCGTCGTCGGGGCCCTCTCAAGTCGATCGGCCCGCGTCGAGCTGGCACAGTTCGAGTCGCGGACGCGCACCCTGCAGGCGGACGACGGTCCGGTACGCCTGCCGGATTCCGTTGCGGTCGCCTGGCCGACGCTTCGCACAGCCGGTGGCAGTGCAGTACTGCAGCGGCTTGCTACGCAGACCGGTGACTCAGCACAACTGCTGGTACTCGATACGACTGGTGGACTCGTGGCGTCATCCGATCCATCGATCGTGCAGGGCAATGTGACCATGACGCCGCGCGGCGACATCGATCTGTCGCGGACGATCACGCATGGCAACGAGCGACAGCTGCAACGTCTGCTGATCAGCGGCATGTCGCTGACGGCTCGCGATGACACGCGGCTCGGCTATCTCTATCGTTTCCCAGCAACGATGCCGCGACCATCTGGTGCGCAGATGATGGTGTCAGGTATTCAACGTTCCCTCTGGCTGGCCGTGCTCCTGGCGTGCCTGCTGGCTGCGGTCGGAACGTGGGTGCTAGCGTATCCTGTCGTCGCGCAGGTGCAGCGCCTCACGGCCGCCGCGAGTGGCGTGCGAGCGAAGGCACTTTCGACGCGAGTGCGTGTGAGTTCGCGCGACGAGCTGGGAGCGCTCGAACAGTCCTTCAACGACATGGCCGAATCGCTCGAACGCACCGAGGTTGCGAAGCGCCAGCTGATTTCCGACCTCGCGCACGAGTTGCGCACGCCACTCACGAATGTCATCGGGCTGCTGGAGTCGATGCGGGACGGCCTGCGGAAGCCCGACGCGGATACGCTGCGTTCGACGCAGGAAGAAGCCATGCTCCTCAAGCAGTTGATCGACGAACTGCAGGAGCTTGCGCTCGCGGATGCCGGTGCGCTGACCTTCGAGATGGCTCCGTTGGATGCATCCGTCGAACTGCGGCGTGCGGCCGCAGCCTTCACGAGCACAGCGCCGCCGATCCACCTCCTGCTGCCCGATATGCAGATCGTCGTGCAGGCTGATCGCCGCCGCCTCGCGCAGGTCCTGCGCAACCTGTTGCAGAACGCGATCACACATACGCCAGGCGATGGCCGGATCACGTTGTCCCTTCGCACGGATGGTGACGCGGTCGTGATCGAGATCGCTGATACCGGGCGTGGCATCCCCGACGAGCAGCTGCCGTTCATCTGGGAGCGCTTCTACCGCGTTGACCCATCCCGCGACCGTACGACGGGCGGCATGGGGTTGGGCCTCGCCCTGACGAAGCGGATGGTCGAGGGCATGGGCGGAACGATTGGCGCAGCCAGTACGCTGGGCGCCGGCACCACGATCACGATCCGGCTCCCCGCCGACACGCCGCCGAACTGACGGGAAACGCTGCGGAGCACCGGGCCGGCCGAAGCGCCCGCGCACTGGCACCACCTGCCGGGACCGCCGTGGATCGGCGATGTTGGATGGCACGCGGCCAACGCAGCTCCCCACCACCCCGGCGCATCGATGATCGGTCTCTCCAAGGTCACGCCTCTCGCGGCAGTCTCGCTGGTGCTCGCAACCAGCGCAACCGCGCAACAGTTCGACGTGATGGAGGCGACGATTCCGGGAGTGCATGCTGCGCTCGATGCCCGGAAGTTGACCTGCCACGCGTTGGTGCAGGCGTACCTCGACCGGATCGCCGCCTACGATCAACGCGGGCCGACGCTGAACTCGATTCAGCACATCAACGCCCGTGCACTCCTCGAAGCCGACTCACTCGATGCGGTGCAACAGTCACGCACCAAGCGTGGTCCCCTGCACTGTGTCCCGGTGTTGCTCAAGGATCAGATCGAGACGCGTGACATGCCCACCACCTACGGCTCGGCGATCTACAAGGATTTCACGCCGAAGCGTGACGCGACCGTCGTGCAGCGTCTCGAAGGCGCTGGCGCCATCATCATCGCCAAGACGACGATGGGTGAGTTCGCCGGTCGCTACGTCGGATCGGCCGCCGGCATCGTGCGCAACGCCTACGACCCAACGAGGAATCCGAGTGGGTCATCGAGCGGCTCGGCGTCCAGCGTGACCGCAAACTTCGGGCTGGTGGGCATCGGCGAAGACACCGGTGGATCGATTCGAGGGCCGGCTGCCGTCAGCAGCCTGGTCGGTCTTCGACCCACGCTGCAACTGGTGAGTCGGTTCGGCATGCTGCCGGCCAACCCGACGCAGGACACGATGGGCCCGATGACGCGCACCGTGGCCGATGCGGCGCGAGTGCTGGACGTGATCGCGGGCTACGACGCCAATGATCCCATCACGGCCTACGCCGTTGGCCATGTGCCGATGACCTACACCACCGCGCTCCTGCCGAACGCGCTGCGCGGTGCGCGCATCGGCGTGCTTCGGTTCCCGCGCGACACTGCCGTGTCGCGTGATACCACCCGCAGTCCGCGCGACACGACGAAGGCGCCGACGGCGCCCCGCGACACCTCGATCTCCGCCGACTCTGCCGCACGTCGCGATTCGACGGCGAAAGCCATTCGGGCAGAGTTCGACAAGGTGCGCGTGGTCTTCGAACGCGCCATCGCGTCATTGCGCGCGCAGGGAGCGGAGGTCGTGGATTCGCTGCTGGTCCCGACGGTACCTGGGCGCCGCGTGGGCAACGATTTCGAGACCGAAGAGGCCACCAACGCCTACTTCGCGCAGCATCCGAATGCGCCCGTGAAGACGCTGGCCGAAATTCTGCTCGCCGGCACCGTCAATCCGTGGCGGGCGCGCGCGATGATCGGCTACATCGGCAAGACGACCGACGATCCAGGCTACCTGACGGTGATGAAGAGCCGTGAGGCGATGCGCGTTGCGATCCTGAAGTTGATGGCCGACAAGCGCCTCGACGCGCTGGTGTACGCCACCTACGACGCCCCACCGACGCCGATCGCACTCGACGTGCTCACGAATCCGAAGCCACTCGATGCCTACGGCCGCGGTGACAATCGTGGCCTGAGCCCCAACATCGGCTTCCCGGCGCTGACGGTGCCGGCAGGCTTCACCAGTGATACGCTCCCGGTCGGCCTCGAATTCCTCGGGCGGCCATTCAGCGAGGCACAGCTGTTGGGGTATGGCTTCGCGTTCGAACAGGCCACCAAACTGCGGCGCCCGCCAGCGACGACTCCACCGCTGGCGAGGCCGTAGCGACCATCACCTCGTCGCGATCCGCAGCGTCACGAACACCGATCGCGGCGTCAGGATGAAGTAGTTCGGCACACCGTCCGACGCATACCCGCTGCCGAATCGCTGCGAGTTTCCGAGATTTGTACCGCGCACGGTGAGATCATTGGCACCGAACGGCACGCGCAGCATGGCGTCGAACATCCAGTACTGCGGCAGGGTGAGGGCCTTGTCACCGTCGTTGCGGAGGTAGCTCTCCCCGTGGTAGCGCGCCTCGACACCAAGGTCGAGCCAGCGCGACAGGCGCCAATCAGCCCGCTGTGCTCCACTCACGGCCGGCGTGAGCAGCGGCGGTACGTCGCGGCGCACGACCGGTGAGTCACCCGTCGAGTCCACGAATTGCCGAATGCGATTGTGGCTCACCGCACCGACCGTGGTCAGCACCAGGGATGCAGTCGGCCGCGCACGCAGGTCGAACTCGACACCTTGGCGTACACTGGCGCCGACATTGCTCCGCAGCTCGGCGCCAAGCGGCGAGAGCGCACCGATGCGTGCGATCTCGTTGCTGAAATCCATCCGGAACAGGTTCACTTCGAGTTGCAGGTCAGCGCCGCGCAAGCGCACCCCGGCTTCTGTATCGGTCACACGCTCAGGACGCACGCGCTTCAGCCCACCCAGATCGGCCAGCACCGACTGCGAGATGTCGTCGTTGCCACCGAAGATGTCGCTGCGTGTCGGTTCGCGCGTCGTGCGGCCGACTGAGGCAAAGAGGTCAACGGTTGGCTTGACTGCGTACGTGACACCCAGCTTGGGGTTGAGGAATGTCCACGAAATCGATGGCTCGTCTCCGCTGAATCCCGCGTTCCTGTCCGGCGTGTAGCGGAAGGTCGCGCGCCGAAGCTGCAGGTCGCCGAACCAAGTCACCGGTCCCTGCACCACGGCCACCTTCGTGAACAGGCTACCATCCTGCTTGTGGCCCGTGTTCAGGTACGTGGAGTTCTGCAGGTCCGGTCGTACGTACGCGATGTGATCTCGCGCGTAGGTGTTGGCATTGAGGCCGGCGCTGAATCGCACGGCGCCGCGCTCGACGTTCACCGCGCTGGTCAGTCCATACCAGCTGAAGTCCAGCGCGTAGTTGCCGATGGTGGTGCTGTCGAACCGCACGTCGTAGTTGCCGGTGGCGCCGACGCGATAGAGCGTTGATGCGTACTGCACGCCGGCACCGAGTTGCCGCGTGTGCGACAATGAGACCAGGTTCTGGCTGAACCGATCCTGCTCCTCTGGCGTGAGTGGATTGATGCGGCGATCGATACGCAGCTCGTTCACCGGCACAGCCAGGTACGAGAGTGTGTCGCGCAGTCTGCCGGCCAGCACCATCAGCTTCACCACGTCCTTTTTCCCCAGCCAGGCCACCTGACCGAGCCCCGACAGTCCTTCCACGCCGGCGTGTCGCCGAAAGCTGTTCGTGCGCAAGGCAGACAACCGTACGGAGGACGCGAAGCCGCCAGCCATCAGGCCGGTGTTGCCTTCCACCATCAGGCGCTGTGCGCCGAAAGAGCCGAGTTGAATCTCGGCCGCACCCTGTCGCGGCACACCGAGCACATTCTTGGTCTCGAAGTTCACCGAGCCCGCGAACGATGCAGTGCCGGCGCCGCTCGTCCCGACGCCGCGCTGGACCTGCACCGACTGCATGCTCGACGCGAGATCGGCAAAGTTCGCGAAGTAGAAGACCTGATCTTCGGGATCGTTGAGTGGAATGCCGTCGATCGAGAGGTTGATGCGCGACTGATCGATGCCGCGCAGGCGCAGGTACGAATAGCCCCAGTTCGTGCCTGACTCCGAGTGTGCCGTGAGCGAGGGTGTCGTACCGAGCAGCATCATGGGCACATCCTGCGCGTAGCTGCGGCGCTGGATGGTGCGAGTTGGGATGGTGGTCTGGGCGATCGGGGCGGTGCCGTTCGCGCGCACCGCACGAACGATGACCCCTTCCAGTGAACCGGCTCGTGCGATGCTATCGCGACGGGTGCTATCGGTTGCTTGTTGTGCGTCGGCGGTGCCGACGGCGAACACGAGCGCGACAAACGCCGCGGCGGCGTGACGATTCATGCGTGACTCCCTACGCCGGTATGATCCGGATCAGGTTCTGCGGGACTCTCTCAGCCGTCGCGCCAGAAGCGGCACGGGGCACCCCGGTCTATGTCCACGGAAGGTAGCACACCGGTAAATTCGAGGCCAGACGCGCGCCCTCCCCAGCCACGGAACGGAACCTTGCAGAACAGCGACATGCCGCAGCCGCACGACGCGACGCACCGATCACCATCGGGTCTCGCTCGACTGTTCCGCGCCGCGGCGCTGGTCGGCCTCTGCGCTGCGCTGGTGGTGCGCGCCAACCGACCACCATCGCCCGTACCTGCCACCGCTGCGGCGACCGAATTCTCCGCAATCCGTGCGCAGCAGCATGTGCGCGAGATCGCGCAGCGCCCCCATCCGATTGGCAGCGCAGACGCCGAGCGTGTTCGCACCTACTTGCTCGGTGCGTTGAAAGGGCTTGGCATCGCGCCTGACTCACAGGACGCCACCGCAGTCGGCACCCGCTATCAGGCACTCGGCCATGTGCGCAACATCGTGGCGCGCCTGCCAGGCACCACGCCCGGCGGCCCGGCCGTGATGCTGATGTCTCACTACGACGGAGTTCCAGCGGGGCCGGCGGCGTCGGATGCCGCATCCGGCGTCTCGGTGATCCTCGAGACGTTGCGCGCGCTACGGGCCGGCCCGCCGCTTACACACGACCTGATTGTCCTTTTTACAGATGGCGAGGAAGCCGGCCTGCTCGGCGCGGCCGCCTTCGTGCGTGAACATCCATGGGCGAAGGATGTGGCGGTCACGATCAACTTCGAGGCGCGTGGCACCAGCGGGCGCTCGGCGATGTTCGAGACGGGCCCGGGAAACCTCGACCTCGTGCGACTGCTGCGCACGGCGCCTGATGTGAGCGCGTCGTCGCTCACCGTCACGATCTATCGGCTGTTGCCGAACGACACCGACTTGTCGGAGGTGTCGCTGCTCGGCAAGCCCGCGCTGAACTATGCGTTCGTGGACCGCGTGGATCGGTACCACACCACGCAGGATGATCTCGCCCACCAGAACCCGGGCAGCCTGCAGCAGGAAGGGGCGCAGGCGTTGGTGCTAACTCGCGCGCTCGCGAACGGACCACTCCCCCGCCCCGTCACCGGCGATGCCGTCTTCAGCGATCTCCCGCTCGTTGGCGTGATCTACTATCCCGAGTCGGTCGCGCGTCCGCTCGCGATCGTCCTGCTGGTGCTGCTGCTGATCGCGCTCTGGCAGATCCGCCGTCGCGACCCACGCTGGCTTCGAGGTGTGTTGCTGGGCGCGCCGCTCACCGCTGTCGGCGTGGTGGCGTCAGCCGGCGCGGTCTTTGGCGTGGGTACGCTCATCGCGCGCATCCACGTGCCGATCGGCGGCAATCCCTCCTTCAGCGGCGTGTACGGCACGGCGTTCGTGCTGCTCGCGATGGCCGTCACCTACGGATGCTGGGCACTCGCGAGACGATGGGCCAATGCCGACGGTGCGTATGGCGGCGTGCTGGCCCTGTGGACCGCACTCAGCGTCTATCTCTCCTTCACGCAGGCGGGGGCGAGCTTCCTGTTCGTGTGGCCATTGCTGGCCGCGCTGCTGGCCACGGTCGCGTTCACGAACGCTGCGGCTCGTGACATCGGTGGTTGGTTCGCGACACTGGTCGCGCTGGCTGTGATGGTGCCCATCATTGCGCTCTTCGGACCGGTTGTCCTTGGAATGATCGGCACCGGTGGCATTGCGACAGCGGTGCTGGTCAGCTTGCTGGCCGCGCTGCTCGCGCCTCAATTCGAGGCCATCGCGGGTGAACGTCGCGCCCGTGCCGCGATGATGCTTCTGGTTCCTGCGGTCGCGCTCTGCGTGTTCGGCGCCATCACCGTGCGCAGCACGATCGACCATCCGGCATCGTCGCTGCTGGCGTACGCGATCGACGCCGACAGCGCGGACCACGACGCCTGGCTGGTGACACCAGCGTCGGTCGCTTCCGCCGGAAGCTGGGGCGCGATGGCGCTCGGCGCTGATCCGTTGATCGGTCGCGCTGGAGACTCGACCGCAGCCGGCCGTTTGCCGGAGTGGCTCGGCAGCACGTTCGGGGCACAGTCCCGACTCGCAGCGCGGCGCGTCGCTCGTGTCGCTGCTCCTGGGCCAACGGCACAGATCCTCAGTGACGCGGTCCGGGCCGAGGGTCGAGTCGTGCGGGTGCGGATCCTGTCGCCGCACGCCGTCCTCGGGACGAGGGTGCAGGTGATCGGCTCGCAGGTATCGAAGGCAGCGGTGGATGGTCGAGTGATCGACACCGCGCGCTTCCGTCGCAGTCAGGCGCAATGGAATTTCGAGTTCAACGCGCCGCCGGATTCAGGATTCGTGATCGACTTTACGCTGGCCAAGGGAACGAAGCCGATGGCACTGGAACTGGAGAGCATGTCGTCAGGACTCCCGACGCTCGCAAACGTCCTGATTCCAGCGCGACCGGCGGGGACGATTCCAGTGCAGATGGGCGACATCACCGTCGTCAGACGCCGAATCACGCTTTGATCGACCGTTCGCCGTCGGAACGATTCCAGGCTGATGGCACGATTTCGTCGTGAACGACGCAGGAGACATTCGAGGGAGTGGACACGTTGCCCCGATGTGTCCGTCGCATGGCAAAGCTGCTGGCCTGACGATCTCCCGCCTCGCGCACATCAACCGATTTCAGGTACGGATCTCACATGACCACAGCTGATACCGATCGAGCGTTCACCGGATCGATTCCCGCACTGTACGACGAATTGATGGTGCCGATGATCTTCGAGCCGTATGCACAGGATGTGGCTCGACGCGTGGCGACGCTGGCGCCGGGTCGTGTGCTCGAAGTGGCAGCGGGAACCGGCGTCGTCACACGCGCCATCTCTGCCCTGCTGCCTGATGCCACGATGCTGGTCGCCACCGATCTCAATCCGTCAATGATGGCGCAGGCGGAAGCCGTCGGGACGCGGCGACCCGTCAGCTGGCGGCAGGCCGATGCGCAGGCGCTGCCCTTCGCTGACGAAAGCTTCGACGTGGTGGTGTGCCAGTTCGGTGCCATGTTCTTCCCCGAGAAGGTGATGGCGTTCGCAGAGGCACGACGCGTGCTGGTGCCCGGTGGGCGATTCCTGTTCAGCGTCTGGAACGGGCTCGAGAACAACGAGTTTGCAGACTCCGTCAACTCGGCGTTGGCGGCGTTCTTCGCCGACGATCCCCCGCAATTCATGGCGCGCACTCCGCACGGCTACCACGACCCGGCAGTGATCCAGCAGCATCTCGAGGCCGCTGGATTCTCGGCGCCGGCGGCTTTCGAGACCATCACGCATCGCAGTCACTCCGCCTCTGCGAAACACGCAGCTGTTGCGTACTGTCAAGGCACGCCGATGCGGAACGAGATCCTGTCGCGCGGCGCAGACCTTCTCGATCGCGTGACCGCTGCCACTGCGAGCGCCCTCGCTGCCAGATTTGGCGTGGGACCGATCGAAGGATCGATTCAGGGACAGCTGGTCACAGCTACGCGGTGACTTCAGAGGTGTGAGGAATGGTGAAGAAGGCCGCACGCAAGGTCGCCACACGACGAACGCAACGAACCGGTGTGACGTGGGACGAACTGGTTCATTTCGGGCTCACCTTGCCGAGCGTGGAGCTGGCGACGTCGTATGGCACGCCGGCACTGAAGGTCGGCAAGAAGGGCTTTGTCCGCCTCCGCGAGGACGGTGTGGTGGTGATCGGGGTCGGCACCATGCTCGAGCGCGACTACCTGCTCGACGCAGACACCGCCGCCTTCTTCATCACCGATCACTATCGCGACTATCCGGCGGTGCTGGTTCGCCTGGCTGCGATTCGCTCGGCGGTGTTGTTCGAGATGATCAGCGACGCCTGGCGTCGGACGGCGCCACGCAAGCTGGTCGCAGCATTTGACGCTGGCTGAACGGGCGTTGATCTTCGCTGCGTGCGCTTCGATCAGCGCCTGAGGCTGTCCCACCACCGGAGCGTCTTCGTGACAGACTCATCGCCGTCTCTCTCGCTTCGCTTCACGGCCGACCAGTTCGATCATCAGAGCGACTTGCCGAAGGCGTACAACGCGGGCAATCGATTTTACGGTCGTGATGTGGCAGCGTTCCTCAGCGAGGGGCTGACCGCCCGGAAGTTCGATTCCACGTTCCTCGATGAGGACTGGGGTTGGCTCGTCACCGGGCAGGCGGACGATGTCGACTTCGAGATCGCGATCTACAACCTCAACGATCACGATGAAGGCGGGCGCCCCGGATCGAGCGATTGGGGCCTCTGGGTACAGGCATACCGCCGCAAGCGGTTGTTCGGCGTGATTCCCCGACGGGTCGACGTGGCGGTGCCGAAACGCCTCGAACTCGGTATCCGCGCCGTGCTCGCCACCAGCGGCATCGTCGCGGCCGCATGGGAAGACGGCCCCCAGCGCTAGCGCAGGCTCGTCCGGGAGTCGGCAACACGGCCCTTTTGCGCCGCCGACCGATGGCGCTCGCGGGGCGGAATGGAGGCAATGTCTGACATTTCACGCAATCAGATGTATTGTCGGCGTCCTGCTGTAGCGATGGGCGCCAGAAGTCGCTACACATACAGAGCAGCATCGATCTCGTAAGCAGGTCGCTGACCCTTGTGATGGCAGTGGTGTAGCCACACAGAGCGTGGTCGCGATGGTGCGGATGAGCTGCGCGGTATCGCTCGGGCATGCAGACATACGCCCAGCGGTGCGAATTCCGTCCGGCGACGCTGCTGGATCGGTCTCTCCGACCTTGCCGTCGGACTGCGGATATTCACGCGTCG
This sequence comes from uncultured Gemmatimonadaceae bacterium, assembly GCA_963740355.1. GTDB lineage: Bacteria > Gemmatimonadota > Gemmatimonadetes > Gemmatimonadales > Gemmatimonadaceae > JACMLX01. Next base: position 1,815,582 of record CAVUDW010000002.1, on the reverse strand, counting down.
GCTTAGTGCTCCACGCCGCACGTTTCATCCCATAGCGCCATGCTGCAGGACACGATTGCACGCTTTTTCCGGTGTACGCTTTTCGCGACGCTGTGCCTTTCGCTGGCATCGCAGGCGCACGCACAACGCACGACATCAGCACCACGCACGTCTACCGTACAGCGTGCGACTGTAGCACAACGCACAGCCAGGGCCGCTGAAGGATTGCAATATGCGGCCGTCGTTCGCGACACCGCTGCCGACAGCGCCAGTGCCAAGTCATCCAGTCGCATCGAGGACTTGAAGCGCGCCTACGGCTCGGGTGATCGCACGCTGCTCTGGACTCGCGGCGTGTCGGCAACGGCGACCGCGCGAGCGCTGCTCGCCGCGCTCGACGACATCGGCGACCGTGGCCTGGCGCCCGCCGACTTCGATGTCACGGGGCTGCACGCGCTGGCCGACGCGCCCTTCAGCAGTGACGACCAACGCCTCGAATTCGACAATCGTCTGAGCGTCGCCTCGATGCGCGTCCTGCGGGCGCTGCGGTGGGGTCGGGCGTTCGCCGATTCGTCAGCGCGACCGGACTCGGATGCGGTGTACGCGGCCTTTCGCGACCTCGCCTCTGGCGCCTCGCCCGCCGCAGTGCTCGATGGCGTCGAACCGAAGTACCTGCAGTACGCACAGCTTCGCCAGTCGCTACCGCGCTATCGGTCGCTGGCCACCGTCAATCCGGCCATCGTCGGTCGCGTGGCCCAGATCGAACGGGCGCTGGATAGCTGGCGTTCGCTCCCACACGAGAGCGATGGCCTCTCGGTCATCGTCAACGTGCCGGCCTTCGAGCTCTACGTCCTCACGTCAGCGCACGACACCGTCGCCAGCGTGACGACGATGGACGTGGTGGTCGGTGAGTCGCGCAACCACCAGACGCCGATCTTCAGTGACTCGATGCGCTACATCGAGTTCGCCCCGTACTGGAACGTGCCGATGAGTCTCGTGAAATCGGAGCTGCTGCCGATTGCGCGGCGCGACCCGTACGTGCTGACGATGAACGGGTACCAGATCCTGAATCTTCGCGGTCAGGTGCTGCCAGCCACCGCGGCCAGCGTCTCGCTGGTGACCAAGGGCAAGGCCCGTATCCGCCAGCTGCCCGGCGGCACGAATGCCCTCGGCAAGGTGAAGTTCATGTTCCCGAACAAGTACGATGTCTACCTGCACGACACGCCAACGAAGCCTGACTTCCTGCTCGATCGTCGGGATCGCAGCCACGGGTGTGTGCGTGTGGCGGATCCGGCCGCGTTGGCGGCCCTGTTGCTGCAGGCGCAGGGTGGATGGGATGCCGCTGCGATCAGCGCCGCCATGAACTCGCGCATGCCGACACGCGTCGAGCTGCAGCGTGCAATTCCCGTACACATCATCTACGCCACGGCCGCCGCAAGCGCCGATGGCTCGGTCGCGTTTTATCAGGATGTCTATGGGTTGGACGCCGGCGCCACGCCGCGACCGGCCGCAGATGCGGGCGCACGCCCCTGACTGTCGGCGGCGATCACACTCGCGAGGGCGATTCGAAACGGCTCGGCGAAGGTCACGCGTGCGTATGACTTCGTCTGACACGCTGAGCCGGATTTGACCTCCAGCGGCCCCAGACGCCTATTTCGCCTCGGCGAATCCAGCGTCTGGCGCGCCCCTGCCCCCTTCGGTCAAATCGACATGCGTTCCCTGTTTCGTACTGCGCTACTGCGTGGTCCGGTTTCTCGCGTCGCGGCAACGGCGACGCTCCTGCCGCTTGCATGGGCGCTGTCATCGCCACTTGGCGCACAGCCGTCGCCGGCAGCCTCCGCACCAGCGCGCCGCGCCAGTGGCAGCGCATTCAATGCGCCACAGTTGGCTCGCATCGATGCCTGGCTCGAACGCTTGATCGCCGAACGGAAGCTTCCTGGCGCGGTCGTGATGCTGGTGCGCGATGGGCGGGTGGAATACCACAAGGCCTTCGGCTACCGCGACGTCGGCACCAAGGCCCCCCTCCGTACCGACGACATCTTCCGCATCGCATCCCAGACCAAGGCCATCACCTCGCTGGCGGCGATGATGCTCTGGGAGGAAGGGAGGTTTTCGCTCGACGAACCGGTCGCGAAGTATCTCCCCGAGTTCGAGAAGCAGACGGTGATGGTGAAGTTCAATCCGTCCGACTCCAGCTACACGTCGAGGCCCGCGCAGCGCCGCACGACGATCCGGCAACTCTTCACGCACAGCTCAGGGCTCGACTACGCCGACATCGGCAGTGATGAGTTCAAGGCGATCTACGCCAAGGCTGGCTTGACCGCGTTGGGCACGGAAGGTGACGTGCTTGCCGACAAGATCCGGATCCTCGGCAAGTTGCCGCTCGCGTTCGAGCCTGGCGAACGATTCAACTATGGCCTGAGCATCGACGTGCTCGGTCGCCTCGTGGAAGTGTGGTCTGGCATGCCGCTGAACCAGTTCTTCCGCACGCGCATCTTCGAGCCGCTGCGCATGACGGACACCTGGTTCGAGCTTCCCGCCGATCGTCGCAGCCGACTGGTCACGCTGCACACCGAGACCGACGGCAAGGTGGAGGTCATGGAGCGTTCGCAGAGCGCCATGCGTCCCGACTACCCGGCGCGCCCGGTGTCGTATTTCTCTGGCGGCGCCGGACTCTCCGGCACCACCGCCGACTACGCGCGCTTCCTTCAACTCTTCCTCAACGGCGGCGAACTGGATGGCGTGCGACTGGTGAGTCGCAAGACCGTCGAGTTGATGCTGACCAACCAGATTCCGCGGCTGCAGCCGGCGTTCGGCCTTGGCTTCGCGCTGGAAACGCCGGACAACGACTTCCGCTCGGTGCTGACGGTCGGGTCGTTCGAGTGGGGCGGCGCGTTCACCACGACCTACTGGGCTGACCCGAAAGAACAGCTGGTCGCGCTGATCTACACCAACGTCCTTGGCTCCACCATCGGGCTCGGTGAGCAATTCAAGGTGCTGGTGTACTCAGCGATGCGGTGACGCGAGTGGGCGCCCATCGGGCTGCGTCACGCTGGACGCGGACGTACGCCGGTTCACGAGCAGTGCGTCGTGGCGATTCACCATGCGATGCACCATGCGCTTCACGGTTGGACTCGCCACGACGCTCATGACGCGCGACCGCACGATTCGCGCACGATCAGCTCGCACCGCAGGCGGATGTCGTGCGCCGGCAGTTCCGGGCGCGCCACGCGCGTGAGCATCATCGAGAGCGCCACCTCACCGATCTGCAGTGTCGGCTGGCGGTAGGTCGTGAGCGGCACGGGCAGGAGCGAGGCGTAGGCCACGTCGTCGATTCCCACCAGCCGCAGGTCGCTGGGGATCCGCACACCGACACGCAACAGCGTGTGCATCAGACGTCCCGCGACGCGGTCATTGGCACAGACGATGCCATCCGGCGCGTGGGTGCGCAGCATCGCCCGCACGGCGGTGGCGTTGGCGGGATCGAGGCGCACACCATCCACGGCGTCGTACTTCTCGCGCATCGCACGCTTGTAGCCAGACTCCCGGGCATCGACGGTTGGCGCACTGGTCGGCTGCCGCACGAAGATGACGCGGCGCGCACCGCGCTGCAGCAGGTGCTCCGTCATCACGTATCCGGCCAGTCGATTGTCGATGCCGACGAGGTCGTGGCGTCCCGGGTCGGGATACGGCGTGACCGGCCGATCGAGCAGGACGACGGGAATGCGTGCGTCGTCGAGCGCCTTCACGATTCGGTGGTTCACGTCACCCGCGACGGGCGACATGCCGACTGGCGCGAAAAAGACGCCATCCACGTGGCGATCGATGTATTGCTTGCAGAGCTGCCATGCCCGCTCGGCGCGCTTTTCGACATCCCCCGGCTCGGCATCGGAGGGCGCGCTGGCGGAGACGACGGCGTGTTCGCGCGCCAGGGGAGCGGCCATCATGCCGCGCAGGATGGACTCGTACACGTCGGTTTCGCTGATGTCGGCGATCAACATGCCGAACGTTCGGCCAGACGTGTTGTTGGTCGGGGTGACGAAGCTTCCCGAGCCGGCGCGGCGGGTGATGTAGCCCGCGGCCTGGAGGTCGCGCAGTGCACGACCGACGGTGATCCGCGAGAGCGCGAATCGCTCTGTGAGTGCCGCCTCGCTGGGCAGCTTCTCTCCTTCCTTCCATCGCCCGCTCTGGATCTCACGGAGGAGCGTGGCGAAGACTTCCTGATGCTTGCTTCCTGCGGTACGCGCGCGAGACACTGAAATCAAACGAACCGGTGAGAGTGTCCCGCTGAATCTAGCGGGGCCAGGGCAAAGGCCGGGATGCCGTCAGCGACTGTCGTCTCCGACTGGCGCATCCCGGACTTCACCAGAAGCCCGCGTGCGACACTGGCTTACTTCGCCGCGCGGAGTTCACCCTGATACTTGCCGAGCGTCCACGTGCCGCTGGAGAGCTTGGTCACGCCGCCTTCGTTCTGGCGATCGAGCACGAGCGTCAACACGCCTTCCTTGGTTTCGCCCTGGAGGACGAGGGTGGACTCGATGACAGTGACGGTCATCGGGATCGAGCGATTCTCACCAGCGACGTCGACACGGGCGAGCAGGGTGCCGGCCGAATCAGAGACGGTGACCGAGCGCGGGAAGGCGAGGTCCGTCGGGCTGTTGCGGAAATCGTAGGCCGCAACGACGCGGGCTGCACCGGCAGGCATGGCGCTGGTGCGCTGTGCTGCGAGGGGGTTGGCGGCCGCGATGGTGAGCGTGAGGGCGGACGCGAGGGTGGTGATGGCTGAGCGTGAACGCATAACACGACTCCTTGGGAAAAGTGAATCTGTCATAACAACTACGTGGTCATTCGACCCCTACCTGCAATACATAAACGAGGCAGGTTGGGAAATGCAACACAGTTTTCTCCAATCTTCGAGGAGGATACACAGGCGATACATCATGGAACCTGTCATATCTACTTTTCGCTACAGGAATCACTACGAGGCGCCGATCCTCCCAGTTTCAGCGAGCCCTGCCTCCGGCGTCCGACGCGCGGAGCACCCGCATCGGGGCGTACGGTGCGCGACGATCGCGATCCACCCATGCGGCCGTCATCCACGGCCTGCGAGCACGGCGGTGCGCTGGTCGGCAGCTCTGTCAGGGAAATTTCTGGCGTAAGTGCTTGGGCCGCATGCACTTGAGTCCCGATCAAGGGGTCGGAGATCTTGATCGGCACTCCTGGCGACGTAAGTCGTTCGTGGGTCAGCACTTACGTACGCGCGACCGGCGATCAAGATCTCTGACCCCTTGATCTATCAAGATCTCTGACCCCTTGATCCCTGCCCTCTTGATGCCGCCGCCCGCTTGATCGACGCCGCCTTCGCGATCGATCTGCGGAGCTTTCACCCCGCGCCCGCGCCAGCGTCCACCCAGACACGCAACGCCGCGACATCCTCTGGCGTCGTGCGACAGCAGCCCCCGATGATCGTGGCCCCGGCGGCGGCCCACAGCTTCGCGGACTCGACGAACGGCGCGCAGACTGCGCCGGGCTCCCAACGCTTGTCTCCGGCGACATACGTCTCGCCAGAGTTGGGATAGACGACAATCGGCGTCGACGTCACGGCACGCGCTGAGCGCACCAGCGAGGCAACATGCTGTGGTGCGGTGCAGTTGATGCCAATCGCAACGACCTGGGGATGCGCGCCGATTTCTGCGGCCAGCGCCGCAAAGCTCTCGCCGTTCGCCACCGCGTCGCCATCGCGCGCAGAGAAGCTGATCCAAGCCTTCACTCCCGGATGTTCATCGAGCAAACGCACCAGCGCCCGTGCTTCGTCGCCGCAGGGGATGGTCTCGCAAGCCAGCAGTTCAGCGCCGCTGCTTGCAAGTACCGCGAATCGCGCGCGATGCCACGCGACGAGCTGCTCCTCGGTGAGCGCATACTGGCCTCGGTACTCCGATCCATCGGCGAGGAAGGCGCCGTAGGGTCCGACGCTGGCCGCGACCAGCGGGCGCAGACGCGCATCGATCTGGGACTGCGCCGCCCACCAGGCGTCGCGGGAGGCCCGGGCGATCGCGACTGCTTCGCGCATCAAGGCGGCGGCGGCGTCTCGCATCCATTCCTCGACGCGCGAACCCCTCGAACGAGGCCTGATAGGTCGCCGAAATCGCGATGTCGGCGCCGGCGGCGAAGTAGGCATCGTGCACCGCTCGGATGAGCGCCGGCTGCTCGAGCAGCACACGCGCCGACCAGAGTGGGTCGTGCAGGTCCGCTCCCCGTCGCTCGAGCTCCGTGGCGAGCGCACCGTCAACCACCACCAGCCCTCGGGCGTGCAGCAGTCCCGCCAGTGGCGACTGCCGACCGCCGCGGTCGCGCATCGCATTCACGACACACACTCCAGGTGCATCCGCTGTAGACTCACGTCCTTAACGACTCCTTGCACTGACCTTCTATGCGTTGGGACCAATCGTCCGCTCGAACAGAGTGACGATGCGACTGTACTCATCAGTCCAGCTCGACGGACGCGCGAAGCCGTGATCCTCCACACGAAACGCTGACAGGCGCCCCCCGGTCTTGCCCAACTCGATCAGCCATTCGTGATTGGTGCGCGAAACTTCTTGAAGCGGCGCCAAACAAACCAGAGCAGCAGCACGCCAACCAGCGCACACGGCACGGACAGAATCAGCATACCCGCGTATTGCCGACTCGCACGGTCCGCGAGCATCGCCACGCTGATGAAGGCGCCGCATGCCGACATGAACAGGCCAAGCAGGCCGCCAACCAGCAGCAAGATCCCAACCACGACGCGTTTCATGCCGGTAGACCGTTCATACGGGGCTCCGCTGCAGCTGGAAGAGTTGATCCACTTCGGCACGTCGTTCGTCGAGGATCGCGCGACGGTCGTCTCGATACAACAGGTTGTACGACTCGAATGGGATGATCCGGCCATCGGGTTGCACGATGTGCACGCAGCTCTTCTTCATTGCGCGAACATCGAACGCCGTGGCATCCATGAACGCCATGATCAGCACGCGGAACACGCTGTCATAGCCCACACTCGGCGGCGCGTCGATGCTCGGCAGGCAGCAGAGCAGCGAAGCGAGATGTTTTGCCTGCGACTCCGGCGAGTGATTGGTCGCGAAGAGCCGGAAGACCTGGTCCTTGAGATTCGGATCCTGCTCGAACACGATGGTGTTGCGCTCACCAGCCAGCAGGACGTCGGGAGGAATGAAACGCGTCAGCGGCATGATGCCGGCGGGTGTCCGGAGCGCATAACCCATCGCCAGCGCATCGGGATTGCACGGCACCGGAATCACATCATCCGGCTGGAAGATCGGGCATTGGTCGAGCAGCCGCTGCCGCACCTCGGTGAGCGTGAGGCGTGCCGTCTGTTGCGGCACCCCATCGATTCGTCCAGCGAACTGGATCGGCTGCAGCGTCACGCCGCGGATGCACGAGTGTTTCGTCGCCCACTCGATCACATCGCCGATCTCCTGGTCGTTCACGCCCTGCGCGACCGTCATCACGAGCGTGGTGGACAGACCGACGCGATCGAGCGCCGCCACCGCCTCTTCACGGATCCTGCGCAGGTCCGCACCGCGCAGGGTCATGAAGTGCATCACGCTGCAATGAATCGAATTGCAGGTAGATCTCGAAGCCCGGTGCGTACGCAGCCAGGCGTTCCGCAAACCCAGGCTCCTGCGCGATCCGAATCCCATTCGTATTCAGCATCAGGTGCCGGATCGGCCGACGCTTCGCCGCATCGAGAATGGCGAAAAAGTCGGGATGTGTCGTCGGCTCACCACCGGAGATCTGCACCACATCCGGCTCACCTTCATTCGCCACGATGGCATCCAGCATCTTCTCGATCGTGGCCAGGTCACGCCGCTCGGTGCGATGTGGCCCGCTCGCGGCGTAACACACCGGGCACGAGAGATTGCAGTGATCCGTGACCTCGAGAATCGTGAGGCAGGAGTGCTGCATGTGATCCGGACAGAGTCCGCAATCATATGGGCAGCCCCATGCCATCTCGGTGTTGAACCGCTCCGGCATTTCGGGGGGCTTGATGTAGACCTCGCGCCCCATGCGCCAGAAGGCCGCATCCGAGGCGACGAGCACCTTCGTCTGCCCATGCGACGGACACCACTTGTACATCCACACCATGTTGTCGCGAATGACGAGCTTCCCCTCGATGCGACGCAGGCACTCGTCGCACAGGCTGACGACGTGATCGTAGTAGAGGTAGGGACGCGTCTTCGGCATTCAGTGGTGGGCAGCAGGAGTCAGTACGCGGCGCGTGTCGCGGCGGGCGACTCGACCACCGTCAGGCGACGACGCAAAAGCACGCCATACCACACGATACCGAAGAGCGCGGCCCACTGAATGGCGGTCAGGCCCGCGTAGAGTGCCACCGGCAATGTGCCGGGCGCCAGTGGACCAAACGGAGGCTTGAGGCACTCGAGGGCGAGGCGCAACGCCGAGTACCCGAGCAGCAGCGCGGCGAATCGCGCCCCCGGAAACGGGTCGAAACGATGTCGTATTGCGAGATACAGGAGCATCACACCGAACATTTCGTATGCGGCGACCGGGTGCCGCGGAATGCCATCGCCGTAATTCCAGCCCCACGGCAGCGTGGTCGGATTGCCGTAGGTCTGATCCCAGAGTCCGGAGAGCTGACAGCCGAGGCGACCGATCAGCAGCCCGAGGGTGATCGGCACTACCCAGGTGTCGCCGGTGGCCTGACGCCAACCGATGCTCCGCTTGCCGATCTCGACGCCGACGGTGCCGCCAAGGAAACCGCCAAGCACTGACTTTCCACCGAGCCAGAGCGCCATGTCGCGCCGCTCGAGCAGCGCCGGCAGGTGCTCGAACACATGCAGCAGCTTGCTGCCGAGTGCTGCCCCGAACACGGCGCACGCGAGGAGAAGGAAGCGGTCGCGCGGCGGCGGCTGTGGTCCCACCCGAGCAGCGCGCCAGTACCAGCGAGCCGCGACGAAGTACGCCAGGGTTTCCAGCGCAAAGTGTGTCAGCGAGCCCGACGAGGCAGTGGTCACGCGCGAAAGCTCGCTCGGTGCGCCGCGGCGCGACACCGCAGGTCACAATCGATCACCCGCGCGCCATCTTGCGATGCATCACTAAGGTGTTGCCCTAAGCGATGCCCAGGCCTAGAATCGCCACTGTGCCTATTCGCCCTGAGGAATGGAAATGACTGCTCGCTCGCCCATCGTCGTGAACCCAGCGCTCGACCTGGTGCTGGAGCGCGTGATCGATGTCCCCAAGAGCCTCGTGTGGGCCGCGTGGACGACGCCGGAATTGCTGATGCCATGGTTCTGCCCCAAGCCGTGGAGCGTGAACGCCTGCCGTATCGACCTGCGCCCGGGTGGAGAGTTCTTCACCACGATGGTGTCGCCCGAAGGCGAGGAATATCCGAACGCGGGCTGCTATCTGGAGGTGGTGCCAGAAACGCGCGTGGTCTGGACCGACGCGCTCGGCCCGGGCTTTCGGCCCACGCTGCGCGCACACTCGACCGGGAGCCAGATGCAGATGACGGCCTCGATCGAGCTCGAATCGGTCGGCAGCGGCACGAAGTACACGGCCATTGCGACGCACGCCGATCCTGAAGGTCGGGCACAACATGAAGCGATGGGATTCCACACGGGTTGGGGGACGGCGCTCGACCAGCTGGTGGCGTTCATCAAGTCGCGACAGTGACATGAAGGCGAACGCGAGGCCGATGCTGCGCAGCACCGCAAAACCATCAGCGGTCAGTGGATCATCCTGTCCGCTGACCGAGGATCCGGCGAAGCGCGCTGAGGCGAACGCCAGCACTGCGACCATTCGCGAGCAGTTTCCGCGCGGCGTGGCTGAACCCGCATTGCGGGCGCTGCTTGCGGCTGGGCTGACCCGCCTCGAGCATCTCACGACGGTCACCGAGCGGGAGCTTCTGGCGAAACACGGGATGGGCCCGAAGGCGGTTCGCATCCTGGGCGATGCCCTCAAGCTTCGGGGCTGGTCGTTCAAGTCGCGGTGAGGCGCCGCGTAGCGTTCCACCACGCCGCTGCGTACGAAGCTGTATCCGCCGACGAAAACTTCCGTTTCAGGGCCACGCCATGATCGACGCTTCCCGACGCCAGACGTTGACGGCAGCAGCCAGGCTGCTGCTGGCCAGTGTATTCGCGACTGGCGCGCTGTCTGCGCAATCCGGCACACTCGTCATCACCAACAAGAGCCCCGCCACGGCAACGATCCTCGACGTCGCCAGCGGTCGCGTGATCGCCACACTCCCCACCGGGCAGGGGCCGCACGAAGTGGTGACGTCACGCGATGGCCGCATCGCGGTCATAACCGACTATGGCGCGCAGGTGCCCGGCAGTTCGCTGACGGTGATCGACATCCCCGCCATGCGCGTCGCACGCACGATCACCCTTGGTGAATACCGTCGTCCACATGGCATCGTGTTGTTGCCTGGGGACTCGCTGGCGGCGGTGACGTCCGAGACGAACAAGACCCTGCTGATCGTGCACCTGGTGTCGGGGCAGATCGTGCGCGCGATCCCGACCGGCCAGAACGGGTCGCACATGGTCGGCGTCACGGGCGATGGTCGACGTGCATGGACCGGCAACATCGGCAGCAACAGTGTCACCGAGCTCGATCTCACCAGCGGCGCAGCACTGCGGACGATCTCCGTCCCTGCGCAACCGGAGGCGATCAACGTCACGCCCGACGGCAGTGAGGTCTGGGTCGGCAGTAACGCCACCGGCAACGTGAGCGTGATTGACGCTGCAACCGGTGCGGTCACGACGGCGGCAACGGGCTTCGGCTGGCCCTACCGCGTGCTTTTCTCGCCGGATACGGCGCTGGTCCTGCTCCCAGACCTGAAGGGAGAAGAGCTGCGATTCGTGACGCGGAGGACACGCGCCGAAGTGCAACGACTGTCACTGCCAGGCAAGGCACCGCAGGGCATCACGTACACGCCTGACGGTCGTCACGTTTTCCTTTCGTTCAGCGCGACAGGCAAGGTGGCGGTGATCGATGTCGCCACCCGCACGGTCATTCGTGAGATCGACGCCGGCCAGACGCCCGATGGCGTCGCGTACACGACACGCACGATTCGGCCGTAGTCACGAAGCAGGCGCGCAACGACGGCTGAGGGGAGCAATGCAGTCGACCTGCACGTCGTCGCTGCATTGCACCGCTGACGAACGCCGTGGCACTACGGAGCGCTCGACGCCACCTGCGCACGCAACGCGTCGAGCATCACGGCCACATCCAGCGACTCGGCTTCACTGATGCCGGTCCACGGCTTTCCTGCGATGAGATCGGCGAAGGCCTCGGCTTCCGCGAGAAAGCCGTTCAGTCCAGGCACCGGCAGCACCTCCCATGGCGCGAGACGGTCGGAACCGCGCCGGATTCGCAACACCGGCGGGACGTCGGTGGTGTGATTGGCGAAGGTCGTCTCGATGACGCCCGCGTCGCCGGCGATCAACGCCTGCCGATGAACCACCGTGTCGAAACTGCAGGCCGCTTGCGCCAGCATTCCGTCTGCAAAGCGCAATGAGACCACGGCTGCCGTGTCGACGCCCGCTTCGTCCCACGTGCCGAGGGCAGACATCGCGGTAGGAGCGGCTCCAGCGAGCATCCGGATAAAGCTCAGCGGATAGCTGCCCAAATCCATCAGCGCGCCGCCGGCCAGCGCGGCGTCGAATCGAATGTTGCTGCGATCGGTGAGTGTGAATCCGAACGCCGCGTGAATCGTGCGGACGCGGCCGATCTCGCCGGCGGCGATCATCTGTTGCAGGATCAGTGTCTGCGGCTGCGACCGATACGGATACGCCTCCACGAGATGAACGCCGTGTCGTCGTGCGGCATCGTACATCGCGCGCGCCTCATGGGCTGATGCGGCAAGCGGCTTCTCGCAGAGCACATGCTTGCCCGCTTCCATCGCACGAATCGACCATTCCGCGTGCAGGCTGTTCGGCAGCGGATTGTAGACCACGTCGATTGCATCCGAGTCGAGCATCGACTGGTACGATCCGAACGACAGTGCGATGCCGTTGTCCGTCGCGAACTGCTGCGCACGCGCGCTGTCACGACTGGCAATCGCGGCGACAACCACGCGCGACGACGCGGAAACGCCTGCTGCGAAATTCCGTGCGATGCGCGCACTGCCGAGGATGCCGATCCGCAGCGGCGCGTAAGCCGGCGCATCCATCGGCGCAAAAAGTTGGGTCACTTCACCCATTCGCGCCTCTGGGGGACGCGGCATCGTACTCCTGCGAGCGAGTACCGCACGCATCACTCCCATCTGCCCACAGGATTCCGACCATGTCTCGCATCTTTTCCACTGCCATCGACAAGTTGTTCAATGGTTCGACTGTTCTGACGCATCAAGTGCCGCGTCGCATGACCGCGGTGCTGTCGGCCGCGATGATCGCCAGCAGCGCCACGGCCTGCTCCAATGACACGACGTCACCGGCCAGCGCACGCACCACGTTCGGCACGGCACAAGCCCTTGGCCAAGGTACCGCGCGCACCTTCCTCACGCGCGATGATTCCGGCAAGCCCGTGGCGCTGGGCATCGCCATGACGGAAGCGGCGATGCAGGGCCTGCCGATGACGCCGATGCCCGGCATGCCGTCGGCGGCGATGCTGGTGCTGGACCTGCCGGCCAACTCCGGCGCAACGGGATTCGATCACGTGATGCTCGATTGGAATCCGATGGGGCATGAGCCGGATCAGGTGTACACGCACCCGCACTTCGACTTCCACTTCTACCAGATCACGTCGGCCGAACGCGAGTCGATCGTGCCATCGAATCCACAGTTCGCGGCCAAGTCGGCGATCTTCCCAAGTGCTGAGTATGTGCCGGCGGGCTACGCTGCGGCCTCGGTCGTGGCCAACATCCCGGCAGCGGCCGCCGCGGTTCCGTTCATGGGTGTGCACTGGCTGGATGTCTCGTCGCCCGAACTGCAGCCGCCGCCGGCAGGGCACATGTTCACGACCACGTTCCTCTACGGCACCTATGACGGGAAGTTCATCTTCGCCGAGCCGATGATCACCAAGGCGTTCATCGAGTCGGTGAAGACGATGCCGAACGGCGTCACGATGCCCGTCGGCGTGGCCACCAAGGTCGCGAAACCCGGCACCTACCCCACCGCGTACTCGGTGAAGTACGACGCCCAGGCCAAGGAATACCGGATCACGCTCGAAGGCCTGACGGCTCGCCAGTAAGTCCAGCCGGGGCTCCCCATATGGCCGGGTAGCCGCTCGATACACACGGGGAGGCGGGCATGGGTCAAACCACCCACGCCCGCCTCCCCCGCCGGGTGCACGTTCAGTCGCACGCTCCCCTTCCCGATGCCAGATTCCGAGCTGACCATGAAGCGCATCCTGATCGTCGAAGACAACGTGGACCTGGCGAGTGGGCTGAAGCGGAACCTCGAGCACGAGGGGCACCGCGTCGCGGTGGCCGCGTGTGCCAAGGCGGCCCTCGAATCGACCGCGCAGGAAACGCCAGACCTGGTCCTGCTCGACCTGGGGCTGCCGGATCGTGATGGCTACTTCGTCCTCGAAGAGATGCGCAACCGTGGCGTGCACTCGCCGGTGTTGATCCTCAGCGCGCGTGGCCTCGAGTCCGACAAGGTGAAAGGTTTCCGCCTCGGCGCCGACGACTACGTCACCAAGCCGTTTGGCGTAGTGGAGTTGATGGCTCGCATCGGAGCCCATCTTCGGCGCGGCACCGGTGAAGCGACCGCCACGGCCACGGTGAGCGGCCTGCGGGACGAGGAACTGCAGTCGCGTTTTGGTCTCACCGATCGCCAGGTCGAGGTCTCGCGCCTGCTGGCGCAGGGCATGTCGAACGCCGAGATCGCGGAGGCGCTGGGCCTGAGCACGTACACCGCCAGGAATCACACCGAGCAGGTGTTGTTCAAGCTGGGTGCGTCGACGCGGGCACGGGTGGGGGCGATCCTGCGCGGTCAGGCATGAGGTCACTCGACCGCCTGCGTCGACGCTGGCACCTGCCAAGCTTCACGACACTCGGGTTTGGTGCCCTGCTGCTCCTGATGCTGGCGCTCACGCTACTCAGCACGAGCGCCTTCCTTCGCCTGACCGGTCAGCGTCGTCGTGTCGCGGATGATGCGATTCGTGAATACGCGAGCCTCGGGGCGCGGCTCTTCGGTGATCGTGGGTATTACCTGTTCGAGAGTGCGCGCATGCGCATTCTCTCGTCGATCTACGGCACGCGTGTGCTCCCTGGGCAGCGGCCGCCTTCGCTCGAGAATTTTGCTGCACACGCACGCGAGACGATGGACCAGATCGGCTTCGCGATCGACGATCCCAATCGAGGCTTCTTCCGGCTCGACGCGAAGTCGCGAGCAATCGAAGGGACGGGTGCTGCGGCGTCGGAGCGCATCCGGAACCGGATCCGGGAGCTGATCCTGACGCGGCCAGTTCCGAGCGACAGCCGCATCGAGCCGATGGCGTGGATGATGGTGAATGAGCCGGAGCCGCTCACGCTCGGCCTGGCCACCCTGCACGATGCCGCGGGCAATGAAGTCGCACACTACGGCTTCGTCTATTCGCGGCGCCGTGGATGGAAGTCGGTTGGTGATGCCGTGATGCGCGAGTTGCCGCTGCTGCCAGGAACCTTCATCGATCCGCAGTATCGCTTCGGGCTGGATGCGTCCCATTCCGACTCGTTGGTGGCCATCCGGCTCGTCGACGTGAATGGCCGCGTGATCTACGACTCGAGGCCGCCGTTCCCCGGCAGCGTCGAGGGCAAGTTCACGTTCAACACCGGTACCGGCGCATTCAGCGCCATCGAGACGCTGCATCCGGCGCTGCTGGCGTCGATTCGTCACTCGCTGCAGGCCACGCGCGATGCCCCTTTCATCACCTATGAAATGGGCGGCACGATCCACACCGTGCGAATTCCCCTCGAGGCGATGCTTCCCACTGTGGCACTCCTGCTGGCGATGCTGGCCGGCTTCGGACTGTGGCGTGAACAACGCCTGACACGCGCGCGGCGTGATTTCGTCGCCAGTGTGTCGCACGAGCTGCGCACGCCTCTGGCCCAGATTCGCATGTTCACCGAAACGCTCCTGCTGCGCCGCGAGCAGGATGAGGAGGAGCGTACGCGCTGGCTCAACATCATCGGGCGCGAAGCGCGACGCCTCGGCGACCTGGTGGAGAACATCCTGCTCTTCTCGCACATCGATGCCGATCGCACGAAGCTCGAGCGCGAGCGCACGGATCTTGGTGAACTGATCGAGGAGATCGCGGAAGGGTACGTGCCGCTCGCCGTGCAGCAGCGGATGCACATCGTGGTAGACGCCCCGTCGCGAATCTTCAGCCTCGTGGACCCGCGCGCGATGCGGCAGGTGGTGGTCAACCTGCTCGACAATGCGCTCAAGTACGGCCCCGCCGGTCAGACGGTTCGCATCGACCTCGAACGGATCGGCTCCGTGGCGCGCATCGTGGTGACCGACGAAGGACCCGGCATCAAGCACGGCGATCGCAATCGCATGTGGCAGCCCTTCGTGCGCCTCGGTGATCAGGGCACGACTGGTGGCAGCGGCATCGGCCTGGCGGTGGTGCGGAACCTGATCGTGATGCATGACGGCACCATCGCCGTGGACGATGCGCCGAGGGGCGGCGCGCGGTTCACGATCGAGCTCGCCGTGAGCGACACGACGCAGGGCCTCTCGGCACGTGAGACAGGCGAATTCAGTCTCCGGCCCGGCACCGGGTACACCCCGCATCCGGGCACAATCCAGGCACAGCCGCGAAAGCCGTAGTGCCGACGCCCCACGGCGCCGCAGTCTGGTGAAAATGTCAGATGCCCGTTCCGGTGCCGCACTCCACGCAGCGTGGTCCACCCCGCAGTTTCCGCGAGTCGCTTTTCCCATACTCCCGGACCTGTGCGAACATGCGCTTCGTAACCCGGACGCGCGCCATTGCGCGTCAGTCTCTTTCCGCCGTGATGCTCGTCGGCATCGCCAGCGCCAGTGCGTCAGCCCAGCGTGCAACAGCCGCCAGCCGCGCGATCTGGTCGCCGGCCCGCGCGACGGCATGGGCCGATAGCGCCGGCTGGCTTGTTGGCGCGAACTACGTACCGAGCACTGCGAGCAACCAGCTGGAGATGTGGCAGGCCAAAACGTGGGACCCGGTCACCATCGATCGCGAACTGGGGTGGGCCGAGTCGATCGGGATGAACACGATGCGCGTGTTCCTGCACGACCTGTTGTGGACGCAGGATTCGACGGGCTTCCTGAAGCGGATGGACAGCTTCCTCGCGATCGCTTCGAAGCATCACATCCGGCCGATGTTCGTGCTGTTCGACGGCGTCTGGGATCCATTCCCCCACACCGGTCCGCAGCGCGAACCGTATCCCTTCGTGCACAACTCGGTGTGGGTGCAGAGCCCCGGCGTGAAGGCCCTCACCGATACCCTGCACCACGACGCGCTGCGGCCCTACGTGCAGGGCGTGGTGCGGCGATTCGCGCGTGACCGGCGAGTCCTCGCATGGGACATCTTCAACGAGCCGGACAACATCAATCGGCCGGCGTACTTCATGTTCGAACCGCGCAACAAGGAAGTGTTCGCGCACAAGCTCGTGCTGCGGACCTTTCAGTGGGCGCGCGAGGCCGACGCCACACAGCCGCTCACGGCAGCGCCGTGGAAGGGTGACTACGACGACGCCGCACGCATCCTGCCCATCTCGAAGATGATGTTCGAACAATCGGATGTGATCACGTTCCACAGCTACGATGCCCTGCCCCGCACGCAGCAGCTGGTGGCGGCGCTTCGCCACTACGGCAAGCCGATCATCGCCTCGGAATACATGGCGCGTCCAACGGGCAGCACCTTCGCGACACACTTGCCCTGGTTCGCCGAGCAGAAAGTCGGCGCGATCAACTGGGGCTTCGTGAACGGGCGATCGCAGACGATCTACCCGTGGGATACCTGGCAGCGCGAATACACCGCTCCGCCTCCGGTGTGGTTCCACGATGTCTTCCAGACCAACGGCACGCCGTACGACACCACCGAGACGTCGCTCATCCGACGCCTGACATCGAGCGCGGCGCGCACGGTCAAGCCGTAACGCGCCGCGCCGGATGGCCCGATCCGCCGGTCAGCGCAAGCGACTGAGCAGGTCGGACACCGCCGCGTCGAGCTGCGAATCCTTGCCGCCGTACGCCTCGCCGACCGGTCGAACCACCAGCTTGTCGACCGGGCGCGGCACGAGCTCCATGTCCTTGCCATCAGCGCCCTGGATCCGGATGAACGGCATGCGCAAGGCCGTCCCATCCACTAGCTGCGCGCCGGAGGTGTAGATGATCCATCCGGCCGTGGGTTCACCAATCACTGGACCCAGCTTCAGCGCACGCCAGCCCTCGGTGAAATCCTCGGCGTCGGAAAGTGAGTGCTGGTTGGTGACCAGCACTGCTGGCCGGTCGAACGAGCGTTGGCCGAGCTGCAGGCGCGCTGGCGCACTCGGTTGGCCACGCGTCGTCATGGTCATGTACGGCCGACGTGCGAACACATCGAGCGCGTAGGCGTTCACGAAGCCGCCGTTGTTGTTGCGAACGTCGACCACAATCCCCTCGCGACCCTGATTCTCGGCATCGAGGTCGAGGAACAGCTGATCGAGCGACCCCTGCCCCATGTCGAAGAGGTGCACGTAGCCGAGTCGGCCGTTACTCGCCTTGGCCACGTAGGCGCGCCGCTCCTCCACCCACTGGCGGTAGAGCAACCCCTTCTCGGTCGCCGTGTTCACTGGGCGCAGCGACACGTCGCGTTCGACGTTCGCACTGCTTGCAACGCGGAGTGAGACGCGCTTGTCGGTGGTATATGCGAGGAGCGAGTCGAGGTTTGCGGTGCGCGTGAGGCGCACACCGTTGATGGCGACGATCGCCTCACCGACCTTCACGTCAGTGGCCGATGCCAATGGAGACTGCGCGATGATCTCGCTCAACACGTATCGGCCGGTGGCATCGTACGCGGCGCGATTGAATCGTGCACCGATGCGACCAGTGAATGGCGCCTGTGCGGCCGGACCACTGGCGCCCGAATGAGATGCGTTCAGTTCGCCGACCATCAGGTTCATCAGGCGACGGAATTCGTCGGCCGTCCGCGCGCCGCTGACTTGCGGGGCGAATCGTGCACGCACACCACTCCAATCGGCGCCATGCATCTTCGGATCGTAGAACGCGTCGCGCTGATAGGCCCACCCTTCCTCGAAGGCCGCGACACGCTCCGCCGCCGGATCGAGATCGCGATCCCCGCGGAATGCGACCGTGCGCACCGCGCGATTGTCCACCGTGACCACGGAAATCCGACCGGCCTCGGTGAACCAGAGTTCCTTGCCGTCAGGCGAGTATTGCACGCTCGACTTGAAGCCGGGCGACGTCGTGACCTGCTTCGGCACGGCAGGTTCGGTGGCCAGCGGATCGATCGAGTAGGTATAGAGACTCGGCAGCCCCGCGAACTGCGCCTGCAACAGCAGCGTCTTGCCGTCAGACGACAGGTCGGCAAGTGAGAAGCCGGTCAGCACGACACTTGCGCGCTGCCGAATACCCTCCCAGGTGATATCCGTCTTCCGGGCCGCTGACGGGCGCGCGCGTGCCGAATCGCGAACACTGCTATCGCGTGGCGCCGCAGGGCGAGCGGTATCGCGCGCGGGCGGTGCCGCGAACAGGTCGCGGAACTGATCTTCGCGAAAGCGCGGCGTACGCGGCACGAGGTCGATACGCACCAGTGACGATTGTTCGGTGCGCTGGCTGGTGTCGTAGAGCAGGAATTGCCCGTCGTTGCTCCAGATCACCGAGCTCGCGAACGAGTTGCCAAGGAAGCTGACCGGACGCTTCTCACCACCGGCACTCGGTACGACGTACACGTTCGTGAAGCCCTTGTCCTCGGTGCTGAGAAAAGCGATCCAGGCATTATCCGGTGACCAGGCAATTTCGCGGCCCGCAAAGAACGGCGGTACACCAAAATGCCCCGTGGCCACCTGACGGTCATTGGAGCCGTCGACGTCGATCACACGAATGCTGTTGCCGTCATGCTGATACGCGATGCGGCGCCCATCACGCGAGAGTGTCGCACCACCATCGATGCCACCGGCGGTGAGCAATGTTTCCTCTCGCGAGACGACATCCGCTCTCACCAGCCGCCAGTTGTCACCGCGCTTGCTGCTGTAGACGATCCGACGACTGTCGGCGAGCCAGATCGGCTCGACGTCTGGGCCGGCATTGGTCGAGATGCGCACCGCCTCGCCACCGTCCTTGGCGCCGGTGACCCAGACATCACCACGCGCCGTGAACGCCACCTTGCGACCGTCCGGCGAGATCACGAGGGCACTGGCCCCAGTCGTGATGGAAAGACGATCCGCGTCCGACACCGCCGGCGTGCCGCGCAACGTGATGCTCACGGCGCGGGCCTGGCTGGTGGCGACATCGTAGTGCCAGATCCCGAAATCGCGCTCGAAGACGATCGCGCTGCCATCCGCCGACATCGATGGCCAGAGCACACGCCCATTGCTGAACTGTGTCATGCGACGCGGGGCTCCGCCTGCCACCGGCCGACTCCAGAGATTCTCGACGCCGGCGGTGTCACGGACATAAAACAGCGAGCTCTCATCCGCGCTCCACATCGGCCACTGGTCCTTCCCATCACCGCCGCGACTGACGGCGGTGTACGTCGGGGTCTCGCCGGCCAGCGACACGACCCACAGTTCGCTTTCGTCGAGGTGCGAATGTCCGCGCCGCCACCATTGCGCAGAGGTGGTGCCGCGGGCAGTGATGGCAATGCGACGGCCGTCACGCGATGGCGCGGGCCAATACTCACTTGCATATCGGTCGCCCGCGACGATCATCGGCGTGCCGCCGCTGCTCGGCACGCGATACACGTCGCTCATGCCGGCGATGTCGCGGCTCGAGGAGCTGAACCAGAGCCACTGCCCATCCCGCGACCAGGCGCTGAGTTGATCGAGACCATCGTCGAAGGTGATGCGCTGCAGCGCTCCGGTGGCCAGCGTCAGGACGTAGATGTCGCCATTCCCGCTACGCGTGCTGATGAAGGCGAGGCGCGTACCGTCAGGCGACCAGAGCGGCCGTGATTCCGTGGCGGGATGCGACACCAGCAGGCGGGCATCGCCCCCGGCGGCGGGCACGGTCCAGAGGTCGCCGCCGGAGGAAAACACGATCTCCTTCGCATCGGGCGACAGGGAGGGCTCGATCAGCGTGGCGCGGGCGGCCTGCGCCCCGAGGGGAGCTGCGGCCGTCGCAGCGGCCAGGGAACTCACCAGAGAGACGAGCAGTATCGGGCGGCGCATGGCGGGCGAGGCGAAGGGATGTTTGAACGGCCGGAGGGGCGGCGGCACCGGCCGCGGATCGGCTCGAAGGTACGAAGCCCTCCACCGTTGTGCACACTCGGATCACCGGCCAGGCTGGGTGGACCGGAGCGGTGATCGTGTGTTCCTTGCCGGACGCAGATGTGGCGTCACCCGACTGGCCGAGCGCGACGGCACAGTCCCACGGCCGAGGGATCGATGGCAGAAGATCGAAGCGAATACACCCGGTTTGAGCAGATTCCGAATGTCGGCAAGGCGACGGCCGGCGACTTCAAGGTGCTCGGTTTCGAGTCGCCAGCCGCCATCATCGGCCAGGATCCGTACGCGTTGTACGATCGCTTGTGCGCCGTCACCAATCAGCGACACGATCCCTGCTGCATCGATGTGTTCATCGCCGCAGTGCGCTTCATGGAAGGGGCGCCGGCCACACCATGGTGGACCTACACACCTGAACGGAAAGCGACACTGGCGGCGAAAAAGGCTGCTGACGAGATGCGATCGAAACCCTGCCCCCTTTGACGTCTGGGCGGGTTTGCCTGACACGATGTGAGGCATCGTCGGATGCCCGCGCCTGCCCTGTCGGCCTACACTCCGGGAATCACGCGGTCGCCATGGTGGCGACGCCGACTTTCTGAGAGCAGCCATGTCTGGATCAACTCGTCTTCCGCGCATCATCCAGGGCGGAATGGGAATCGCCGTCTCCAACTGGACCCTGGCGCGCGCCGTCTCGCGCCTTGGCCAGCTCGGCGTCGTTTCCGGCACCGCGATCGACACGGTGATGGTCCGGCGCCTTCAGGATGGTGATCCAGGTGGCCATGTCCGGCGTGCAATGCTGCACTTCCCGATTCGCGCCGTGGTCGAGGACGTGATGGAGAAGTTCTTCGTGCCTGGCGGCCGCGGTGCGTCGGAGCCGTATCGATTGCTCCCCGTCTATCGCCAGCGCGTCTCCGAGACCCGGCAGCAGATCACGGTGCTGGCGGCTTTCGTCGAGGTGTGGCTGGCGAAGGAGGGACACGATGGCATGGTCGGCATCAACCTGCTGACGAAGATCCAGATGCCCACGCTACCGTTGTTGTACGGTGCGATGCTCGCCAACGTGGATGCGGTGCTGATGGGTGCAGGCATTCCCCGCGAAATTCCCGGCGCACTCGATGCGTTGTCGAAGCATGAGGCTTTCTCGCTGCGTTTCGATGTTGCAGGGCTGGAGAGTGGCCAGACGGAGTTGTTGGCCTTCGATCCGCGCGCCATCAATCCTGAAGCGGACACACCGCTGCATCGTCCGTTGTTCTTTCCCATCGTTTCGGCTGGATCGCTGGCGCAGACACTGGCCCGCAAGTCGAACGGACGGGTGGATGGATTCATCATCGAAGGGCCGACAGCCGGCGGGCACAATGCGCCGCCGCGTGGCGCGCTGAAGGTCGATGAGCGGGGCGAGCCGATCTACGGCGAGCGTGACGTGGTGGACCTGGCAACCCTGCGAGAGATCGGATTGCCGTTCTGGCTCGCGGGTGGTGCGGGTTCGCCGCAAGCGCTGGAACACGCCATCGCAGAAGGGGCAGCGGGCATCCAGGTCGGTACGTTGTTCGCGTTCTCTGATGAGTCAGGCTTCACGTCAGAGATCAAGCGTGAGGTGATCGACGCCGCGCTGGGGAATCACTTGCGTGTGCGCACAGATGTACGTGCATCGCCGACGGGGTATCCGTTCAAGATCGTGGTGACGACGACGGATGGCTTCGGCACCGGCATTGCACCGCGCGATCGTCTCTGTGATCTCGGCTATTTGCGCGAAGCCGTGAAGAACAGTGACGGCCGTGTGATGTACCGCTGCGCCGCGGAACCCGTCGATCAGTATGTCGCGAAGGGCGGTGCGATCGAGGACACCATCGATCGGCAGTGTCTCTGCAACGCGTTGTGTGCCGGCATTGGCGAGGCGCAGGTGCGCGCCGACGGTACAGCGGAGCCCGCCATCGTGACCAGCGGTGACGACGTGCTGCACCTGGCGACTTTTCTCGATGGCCGCACACACTACACAGCAGCAGAGGTCGTGACGTACCTGCTCAGCGGTGTCAGCGTAGCGGCCTGAGCAAAAGCCGTCGAACGCGGCAGATGAGTATGCCGTACGTTCGATGGGTTTCGCTCCACGCCCGGGATGCGTCAACCGGCTGAAACATCAGATCAGTGCGCGGACGAATTTATGCGGTGCGACGGCGAAGATATATCAGACCCTTCAACGCCGCTGCAAATCTTCGCGTAGAGTTTGATTCCGCACCACAAAACGACAGGACTGTCTTTTGTGTGACTTCCCTCTGTGCAGCCGAGCCGAGTGGCTGCGCGAGGTCGAATCGGGCGCGATGCAGAGTGGTGTGAGCGTCGACGCCTCGCGATGCAGTGTGCTGCGCATCGCACTTGACACATCGATATCGATTGCACGAGACTGGCGCTCGTGAAACGTGCCAACGCCAATACCCCGCGCAACAAGAACTGTTGCGCGTCGATGCGCTCCAATCGAGAGCGCATGTAGTCTCGCGCGTTCGCCGATTGGCTGGCCCGACACCAGCACAACGCCGCCCGCGAGACACCAGTCTCGCGGGCTTCTGTTTTCGCCCCGCATCGATCCCTCCCTGCCCCGCGCGCCGTCGCGCGTCTCCCCTCACACATGACACCAGAGGTGCACTGGACGACGTCGAGTTCGCATGCAGCAAGGGCGAAAACGCGCGTGTCATCCTTGAGCAAATCACCGCAGTGCCGCCGCGATCCGCGACATGCGCGGATCCCAAGCAACACATGGGCGACCGGAACGCCGGGACCGCCCCAATACACCTGAGGAAGCGGACATGCGAACTACTCGTTGGATGATCGGCGTCCTGTGCGCGACCCTCCTGTCACCACCAGCGATTGCGCGTGCGCAGTCGGGGGTCGTGCGGGGTCGTGTGACGGAACGTGCGACGAATACACCACTCCCCTCGGCACAGATCATCATCGAAGGCACGCGCCTGCGCGCGTTGAGCGATGCCGATGGCCGCTTCACCGTGCGCGGTATCACGGCCGGCACTCTCACGATTCGTGTGCTGCGCCTGGGCTACCAGCCCATCACCCGCGTAGTGCGCGCGACGGACGGTGAGACCACCGCCGACTTTGCACTCGAGCAGGCCGTCAAGCTGCTCGATGCCGTCGTCACGACAGCGACCGGTGAGCAATCACGACGTTCCTACGGCAACGTGGTGGCGACGGTCAACGCCGATTCGCTGATGGCGAAGGCAGCGGTCACCAGTGTCAACGAGTTGCTGCAGGGCCGCATTGCCGGCGTACAGATCGTGCAGGGCGCAGGCCAGACCGGCACCTCGTCCTCGATCCGCATTCGCGGCACCAGCTCCCTGTCGCTCTCGAACGAACCGCTGATCATCATCGATGGTGTGCGTATCGACAACTCGCCCGCCTCAGGCAACTACTCGACGCAGCGCATCAACAACTTCAGCGGCATCAATCCCGAGGAGATCGAGTCGGTCGACATCCTCAAGGGCCCGTCGGCCTCGGCGCTCTACGGCACCGCGGCCGCAAACGGCGTGCTGGTGATCAAGACCAAGCGCGGCAAGTCGGGCGCACCGCGCTGGAATACGAGCTTCGAGTTCGGCCAGGTCAGCCAGCCGGCGCAGTTCTTCGATAACTATCGCGCCTGGGGCCGCAACGTGGTTGCCGGCACGCCTGGCACGGCTGCGGTGCTCTGCCGCATCAGCGACCAGTCACTGGGTCGCTGCGTGCGCGATTCCTTGACGACGTTCAATCCGCTTATGAACGCGGAGACCACACCGTTCAAGACGCAGCCACGTTCGCAGGTCGGCGTGAACGTCTCCGGTGGCAACGACAACCTGAAGTACTTCTTCTCGGTTGAGCGCACCAACGAAACCGGCCCGTACCAGATGCCGCAGGCGGAAATCGATCGCCTCACGCTGTCGCGCGGTTCACGCCCGACGGATGAGCAGATCAAGCCGAACCAGCTCGAGCAGACCTCGCTGCGTGGCAACTTCACGTTCCCGCTCGGCAAGAAGGCCGATCTCGCCGTCTCGACGGGCTACATCGATCGCTCGTTGCTGAGCCCCTTCGATGGCGGCTTCTTCGCCGGCCTGTCGTTCCAGACGTTCTTCGCGCCGGGCTTCCGGACCGCCTTCAACGGCAACTCGGCGCAGTTCACGGGTGACATCCTCTCCGTCGAGCAGTCGCGCCGTGACCAGCGCTTCACCGGCTCGACGCAGCTGAACTGGAAGCCGCTCGAGTGGCTGACGGGTCGCGCGGTGGTCGGACTCGACCAGGTGCAGGGCTATTCGTATCGCTTCTCGCGCGCCAACGAAGGCACCAACACCGGCTGGGGTCCTCCGGGCCGCACGGGTGGCAAGGACGCCACGCGCAGCGCCTTCTCGCGCTACTCGGTCGACCTTGGCTCGACGGCCAGCTTCACGCTCACACCAGTGATCAGCTCCAAGACCAGCATCGGTGCGCAGTGGTTCAAGGACACACAGTACGAGACCGTCGTGCAGGGTTACACGCTGCCGCCGGGTGCACAGACGCCGAACTCCGCCTCCATCCGCACGTCGAGCGAGTTCACGTCCGAGAATGCCACGTACGGCGCGTACCTGCAGGAAGATCTGAGCTGGCGCGAGCGGCTCTATCTCACGGGCAGCGTACGCACCGACCAGAACAGCGCCTTCGGCCGCAACGCGGGCAACACGATCTATCCGCGTGCCGCCGTGTCGTATGTCGTCAGCGAGGAGTCGTGGTTCCCGCAGGTCGACGCGATCAGCAACCTGCGTTTCCGCGCCGCCTGGGGCCAGGCTGGCGTGCAGCCGGGCACCATTGCCGCCCTGCAGTTCCTCACCGCCAACACCGTGCCGCTCGGTGGCACTGAGGTCGGTGCGCTGCGTCTCGGCGCCATCGGCAATAGCGACCTCCGTCCGGAAGTCACGACGGAGACGGAAATCGGCTTCGACTTCGGCCTGCTCAACAGCCGCGCCAACGTGGAAGCGACGTATTTCCGCAAGCTGTCGAAGGATGCGCTGTTCCAGAACCCGCTGCCGCCGAGCTTTGGCGCCGGCGCCAGTCAGTGGCAGAACATCGCCGCCGTGCAGAACGCCGGCGTCGAGCTCTCGATCGACTGGAAGGTGCTGGACCGGAAGTACCTGACGTGGACGACGCGCATCAACGGTTCGCGCATCGCCAACAAGCTGGTCGATGCCGGCGCGGCGCAGCTGGCCGTGACGCAGGGTGCCCGCAACGTGGTCGGGTATCCGACCTTCGGCCTCTGGGCGCGTCCGATCAAGAGCTACAATGACGCGAACGGCGACGGCATCCTCACCGAAGGCGAGATCATCGTTGGCGACACGGCCGAATACCGTGGCCCGACGCTGCCGACGAAGGAAGCCGGCTGGTCGAACACGTTGGGCTTCTTCAACAACCTGCTGCAGGTCAGCGCGCTGATCGACTATCGCGGTGGCTACTACAACCAGTGGGGCTTCGAGAACCAGCGCTGCATCTCGGGCAACTGCCGCGCCGTGAACGATCCGACTGCTCCACTGGCCGATCAGGCCGCGGCCGTGACGTCGGGCAGCGCGCTGCTCGGCAACAGCGTCTGGGGCTACTTCACGAAGAACGACTTCATTCGCTTCCGGGAGATCTCGGTGTCGTACACGATGCCGACCTGGATCGCCTCGAAGATCAAGTCCCGCAACGCCACGGTGGCCGTCGTCGGTCGCAACATCGGCCTGCTCTGGAGCAAGTATCCGGGCATCGATCCCGAGACCAACGGCAGCGTCGCCAATACCGGCGGTGGCAACAACGACTTCTTCTCCTCGCCGCTGCTCCGTTACTGGACGCTGCGCGTCAACCTGGGGTACTAACACATGCGTGCAACATTCCATCCGCCGCGATCCGCGCGCCGGGCGGTGCTGGTCGCAGCGAGCCTCGCGCTCGGTGTGGCAGCCTGCTCCCGTACCGAGTTGCTGGCTGTCGAGACACCCGACCAGATCCGACCGATCGATGCCGCCAGCCCCAACGGCGCGGCCGCGATCCGGGCCGGTGCACTGCGCGACTTCGCACAGTTCTTCGGCGGCACGACCAACGTCGGCATCAACATCTATGTCGGCCTGCTGAGCGACGAGTTGATCAATGCCCGACCGGGCGCCGATCACATCGATCAGCGCGCGTTCAACGAGAACACCTTCCCCGCCGCGGCATGGAACAAGTTCTCAGACACGTACACGCAGAACATCCGCGCCGTGCGTGCCTTGAACGAGTTCGTGCCCGCCAGCGCCACCCGCAGCCAGCAGATCGGCCAGCTCTACGCGTTGCAGGGCATCACGCTCAGCATCGCCGGTGAACTGTTCTGCAACGGTGTGCCGATTTCGTCGGTTGACGATGCGGCCCCGGAGGCGGCGACGCTGTTCACGACCACGCAGATGTTCGAGCGTGCGATCGTGCAGGCTGACAGCGCGCTGACAGTGCTGGGCACGACGGCAGCGGACCAGAACTTCCGCTACCTGGCACGCGTGGCGAAGGCCCGTGCGCAGCTGAACCTGGCGCGGTACGCGGCCGCAGGGGCCACCGTCGCAGCAGGTGGCGACGGTGCAGGCTCGATCGCCGTCCCGACGAGCTGGCAGTACGCCGTGGAGTTCTCGCAGACCACGCTGGTCAACACGGTGTTCGACTGGATGGTGAATACGGCCAACTTCGGCCCGTCGGATCAGGAAGGTGGCAATGGATTGAACTTCCGCACTGCCCTCGATCCGCGCGTGCAGACCTCCACGACCACGCGTCTCGGTCAGGATGGTTCGACGCCGGTGTACACGATCCTCGGCTACGCGAACGGTGGTGCACCGAGCACACTTGTCAGCGGTGTCACTGCGCGGATGATCGAAGCCGAAGCGGCGTTGCAGGCTGGTGATCCAGTGACCTGGCTCGCCAAGCTGAACGAAGCACGGAGCGACGCAACCGTGCGCACGTTGCGGAACATCAGCGCCTCAGCCCTCGTGCTGCCGCCGCTGGTGGATCCAGGGACAGCCGATGCCCGTGTCTCGCTCACCTTCCGCGAGCGCGCGTTCTGGTTCTACCTCACGGCCACCCGTGTTGGCGACCTGCGTCGCCTGCAGCGTCAGTACGGTCGCACCGCGGCGACGGTCTGGCCGACGGGCGCCTACTTCAAGGGTGGCACGTACGGCTCGGACGTGACACTCACGCCGTCGTTCGCCGAGCGCAACAACACGGCCTACACCGGTTGCACTGACCGCAACCCGTAAGTTGACCTGGTAATCGACGCGGGCTGCGCACAGTGTTGATGCGCGCAGCCCGCAGAACATGGAAGCCCCGACCGCGTGATGTACGAAGCGATCGGGGCTTCCATGCTTCCATCAGGGCTCGAGCCTTCGGAGCCTCACACGAACGCGGCAGTCGCGCGTCCGCCAGCCGTTCGCACGGCACGGGGCCGGCGCGGTGGTCGGCCCGCCGGATACCCATGCACCGGTGCCTCTACCGTCAGCTGGAACTCGTCGACCAGCGCCGAGAGCATCGTGGCCTGGCTGGCGAGTTCCTCGGCGGCACTGGCCGACTCCTCGGCATTGGCCGCCACCTGCTGCGTGACGCCGTTCATCAATTCGACGGCCTGACCGATCTGCTCGATGCCATCGCGCTGCTCGACGCTGGCCCGCGCAATCTCGGCAATCACCGTGCTGGCGCGCGCGACACGTGTGTCGATGTCAGCCAGTCGTTCCAGCACCACGCCATTGAGCGCGACGCCGTCATTCGTGCTCGACACCGATTCGTCGATCAACGCCGACGTCTGCTTCGCCGCCTCCGCGCTACGCAGTGCCAGTGATCGCACCTCCTCGGCCACCACGGCAAAGCCTCGACCAGAATCGCCGGCACGCGCGGCCTCGACGGCCGCATTGAGCGCGAGCAGGTTGGTCTGGAACGCGATTTCATCGATGGTGCGCACGATCTTCGCCGTTGCGTCACTGGTCTGCTTGATCCGCAGGATGGCGGCGGAGAGCTGCTCCATGGTGAGCACGCCAGTGCTCGAGCTCTGCTGCGCCGCAACGATCAGCGATGCGGCCTCGTCGGCGTTGCTGGCATTCAGCCGCGTCGACGACCCCAGCTCGCTGAGCTGCGCTGACACCTCCTCGAGTGACCCGGCCTGCTCGGTTGCCCCACGCGCGAGGGCCTGGCTGCCGTCCGCGATCTGCACCGAGGCGGCATTCACCTGCTGCGCGGCCGACGCCACGTTGGCCAGTGTCTTGTCCAGCTCACCGGCGGCGGCGTTGAGCGAGTTCGCCAGCACCGCGTGATCGCCAGCGAAGCCATCCGGCATACGCGCCGCCAGGTTGCGTGCGGCGAGCTGCGCCAACGTCTCCCGGGCGGCCGCCACCGGCTCGAGGAGTGCATTCACCGTCGCGTTCATGCCACGGACCAGTTCCCCGAATGCGCCAGAGAACTGTGTGTCGTCGGCACGCTCGGCCAGACGACCATCGCGGGCCGCCTTGGTGGCATCGACCATCACACCTTCGAGCGCCATCAGGGTCTGCTTCAACGTCTGCATGGCCGCACCCAGCACGTCTCGATCGCCGCGTACCGACACGGCCACCGACACGTCGCCGTCTGACAGGCGCTGCGCCACGTTCGCCAGCGCATGATCGGCCGCTGCAATGCGTTGAATGGCCGCGCTCAGTGTGGCCACCTCGTCTCGCGCGCCATCGACGGCCAGGTTGATCTCGCAATCGCCTACCGAGAGCCGCTCAGCCGCAGCCGTGAGCTCGGCGAGCGGCCGCGTGATGCTGAAGAAGATCGCGCGCGCCACCAGCACCCCGAGCAATACCGCGGCAGCGAGCAGGATCGCGATCAACAACAGGCCGCGACTGGCCTGCGCGTCCACCAGCGCCGCCTGCGCCTTCATGCTATCGTCCTCCAGCGCCACCAAGGCCTGGATCGCCGACACATACTCGCGCAGGCTCGGCAGTACATGCTGCTGCAGGTCACGTTCCGCGGCCGCGATGTCACCGCGCTTGCGCGCCGCCGCAGCCGAATCGAATGCAGCCGCGTGCACCTTGCGGAGCTCCTTGATCGCGGCCAGACGCGTCTGGGCCGCGGTATCCACGCGTGTCGAGTCCCCGAGCAGCGTGTCGAGACGCGCGTACGAGGTGTTGATCGACTTGCGCGCTGCGGCCACCTCGTCGGTGCTCTGCGCGATCAGCTCGGGAGACGTGGCAGCGAACAACGTCAGCTTGGCACGCGCCGCCTCATTCACTGCATCGATCAGGCCGTGCGCGGCGGAGGCGCGGGCCGCGACGTCACGTGTCACGACCTCCATCGCCGTGCGGAGTGCGCGCACGCGCAGGGTCGCGATGCCGCCGATGGCGAGCATCAGCGTGAGCAGCAAGGCGAAGCTGCCGATCAGGCGAGCGCCGACTGAATACTTTCGAATCATGGCTTGTGAAGAGCGGGTGAGAAACGATCAGAACGTGAACGTTGTGCCGAGAAAGCCCCAGCGTTCGGCGGTTGCACCACCTGGCGTCTCGCGCAGGAAGGCACCGGGCTCCACCCACGCATGACCGAAGATCACCTTCAGGTGCCGCGTGAGGCTGTAGGTGCCGGTGAGATCGACTTCGTCACCGGCATGACGTTCCGTTGATGCAGAGGCTGCACGCAGCAACGTGTTCTGCTTGTTGTAGATGCCGTCGTCCAGTCGCAGGCGATCGTAGCGATGCCACGATGCGCGGAGGCTCACGGGCTTGATGGGTTCCCAACTCGAAATGACGTGCAGTTCGCGGGCATTCGCGCGGCCGAACACATCGGCATAGCCGCCGTGCGCATGCGCGGCCGCGTACAGCGCGTTGAACGACTCGACCCGTGAATCAGCCGCGTTCCTGTCGCCACTTGCTTCCTCGAGTCCAAGCGCAATGCTTGGCTTGCCACGCACACGGCGCCACTGCGTGGAGCCTTCGACCGTCCAGAACCACGCATGGATGGCGCGCGCACCAACCGAGCCGCGTTGCACCGCCCCTTCCGACTCGAGGCCGAAGCTCTGCGATGTCTTGGAGGCGCCAGCAACTGTCCACGCGACACGCCCACCCGACGTGATGCGACGGGTGGGCGTGGCAGTGGTGATGCGCTGCTCGGTCCAGTAGGTCTGCCACGTGGCAGGCAGGCCGCGAGCCAGCGCCTTCGCCCCCGGTGCGTTGCCCAGCGTCAGCGCGATGAAACGCGTCACGGAGTCCGCGATGTTCGGCGCGGTCTGGCGAACGACGACCGGGCGCGCACCGAGTGCATCGAATGAAACTTGACGCGACACCAGCATCGCGCGGACGCCCTGGAATGCACGGCGCGTGTTCGACCAATCCGGCACGCCGATCAGGCGCTCGCGCCCCGTCACTGCCTCCTGACGCCCAACTCGCAGGTACGACTTATCGAACGCGAGCTCACCGAAGAGGTTCTGCACGTCGCTGCGATCACCATCCTGCGGCCGCGTACCGCCAGGGAGGTCGCGACTGAAAGCCTGCGCGTCGCGGAACTCACCAAAGAGGCGCCCGTGCAACCGCCGCTGATCACCGGCCAGCAGCTCGGCATTGAGCAAGGTGCGCGAGAGCGTGTAGTCATCGCTGACCGGGGCAAGATTGAAGGAGCGCGCAAATTCCTGCCGCGCGCGCACCTGCCCGCCGATCGTCAGCGCAACGTGTGGTGCGATCGGGATCGCCTTGATCCGATCATCCCAGTGTGACGAGGCTGCGTTGCGCGCGTACACCTCGTCGAATCGCAGATTCTTGTACTCCACCTTTGCGACCGGCTTTGGCGCCGCGACGACACTGGGCTTCGCGACCGGCTTCTGCGCAGTGTCAGAGACAGCTGTTCGCCCTGTCACCACCGGCGTTCCGGATTGCGCCTGCAGGAGCGTTGGCACGAGGAGCGTCACGCAGAGCATTCCCTGCACCGCATCGAACTTGAATGAGGACACGCTGAATCTTCGCGAGAATAAACACAGTGGGCTGCGGCAGTCGTGCGCGCCCGTCTGCCACTGAAGTTTCGGCAAAACGTGCCTGACGCTTGAGAAGATCGAAGGGTATTAGCTAACGCTAACTCATTTCATGCCAACGACATACACTAAAGCTTCCTCATCCGGAGCGTGGCCTCGTGGCGGGGAACGCAAGCAGGCCTCCGACGAACATGAAGGCCGCAATCGCGTACAGTCCAACCGTCGCCTGTCCCGTGAGATCACGTGCGAGTCCGATCAGGTATGGGCTCAGGAATCCTGCGAGGTTGCCGACCGAGTTGATGACCGCAATGCCCGCCGCCGCCGAGGCACCACGCAGTGATGCTGTCGGCAGCGTCCAGAACAGCGGCGCGGCGGCCAGTACCCCTGCCGTTGCCACACACATCGCTGACAGGCCGATCAGGAGTGAGGTGCTGAAGAGGCCGGCCACGATCAACCCAGCGGCACCGGCGTAGGCTCCGGCCGCCAGGTGCCACCGGCGCTCGCGTCGGCGATCCGAACTCCGGCCGACTGCGACCATCACCACGGCCGCGACGCCGTACGGAATCGCGCTCAGCAACCCGACGCGTCCGGCGTCCTCCACACCCATTGTGCGAATCAATTGCGGCAGCCAGAACGCGATGCCGTACAACCCCATGACGATGCAGAAATACAAGGCAGCCAGCAGCAATACACGCGGATTGCGCAGTGTCACCAGTACGCTGGCATGCTCCTCGCCAGCCGCCTCCTGTCGCAGGTTGTCCGTCAGCAGTTCGCGTTCGTCCTGCGGCAACCAGCGCGCCGTGGCGATCGAATCATCAAGGTAGAAATACACCGCGATGCCCATCAGCAGTGATGGAATACCCTCCAGCAAGAACAACCACTGCCATCCGGCCCAGCCGTTGACGCCCGCCATCGCGCCAAGGATCCATCCCGAGACCGGTCCACCAATCACGCCGGAGATCGCCACCGCCGTCATGAACAACGCCATGATGCGGCCGCGCCGTGATGAGGGATACCACTGCGTGAGGTAGAAGATGATCCCCGGGAAGAACCCTGCCTCGGCGATGCCAAGCAGGAATCGCACGCCATAGAAGGCGTAGGCGCTGGTGACGAACATCGTCGCCGCCGACAGCAGGCCCCAGGTGATCATGATCCGCGCAATCCAGACACGCGCGCCGGTGCGATGCAGGATCAGGTTGCTCGGCACCTCGAAGAGGAAATAGCCGATGAAGAAGATCCCGGCGCCGATGCCGTATGCCGTCTCGCTCATCTGCAGGTCCTTCAGCATCTGCAGCTTCGCAAAACCCACGTTCACACGATCGAGATACGCCACCACGTAGCACAGGAGCAGGAATGGCACCAGCCGCAGTGTGACGCGACGGTACGCCCGTTCCTCGAGCGCTGCGCGACCGTCGCCTGCGGATATCAGGCCGACGGGCTCCACTCAACCCTTCCAGATTGCGGTCAACACTCGCTGCGCATTGCCGCCGAGAATGGCCGTGATGTCAGCATCGCTGTACCTGCGCCGGATCAATCCCTCTGCGACGTCGAACATCCGCTTCGGATGATCGAGGCCGGCCACGGTCAGCATCCGTTCCCCCTTGGCATCGAAGTGCATGCGATAGCGATCGAAGTTCGGCGTCGGCGGGACGCTCAACGTGGCGCCACCCACCGGATTCGGATTGCCGACCACGTCCATGTCGCTGCCGACCGCCACGTGCTCGATGCCCACCAGCTTGACCACGTGGTCGAAGTGGTCGATCACATGCTCGACCGTCACCGGCTCGGACTCCCGCACCATCATGCGCAGGAACGGCACACCCATCACGCCGCCACTCTTCGCCATCTTCACGATCATCTCATCGGTCTTGCAGCGCAGGTGCCCCGGCACCAGTGCGCGACAACTGGCGTGCGAAAAGACCACCGGCCGTTTCGCGGCATCGAGTGTGTCGAGCGTGGTCTTGTCGCCGCAGTGCGAGAGGTCGACAGCCATGCCGACCCTGTTCATCCGCGCCACGATCTCACCGCCGAACACCGTCAGGCCACCATCGTTCGTCTCGAGGAAGCCGGAGCCGAGCCGATTCTGGTAGTTGTACGTGAGCTGCGACAGGCGCTGGCCGAGCCCGAAAAAGGTGTCGACATCATCCACCGTGCGGAAATGATCGGAGTTCTGGAAGGTGATCATGATCCCCACCTTCCCTGCCCGCTTCACTGCCGCGAAATCGTTGGCATCGTCGATCCGCATGAACCAGTCGGGATACTCGGCGATCAGGCCATTCCAGTCGGCGAAGAATCGGATGCCCGCGGCGTAATCCGCCGGGCCGTGTCCCAATGCGATGACGTTGTATCCCGACGTGCGATACGTCTCGAAGTCTGCAGCCGTCATGGAGCGCGGCTTCGAGAGCCAGAGGGTGCTCCTTGGCGGCGTCTCGCTGAAATCGGCGAACCGGAACTGGTTCAGGAGGTCCACCACCACCGACTCCTGCACCAGCTTGATCGCCCGGGCAGAATACTCCGTGGTGCCTCGCGGATCGAGCCGGTAGCGACCACGGAGGATAGCCGGGGCGAGGATCATCCCGGCGGCCACCCGCTGCAACGCGTCCCGACGTGAGATGGTGGTCGAAGCGGCAATCGGCGCAGGGGCTGGGCGATCGGGCATTCGCAGGTCCGGTGGGAGAGACTGGCAAAACGCAGCAGCCTGCATCGTATCGACAGGGATGGCGCAGGCAAGGCGTCCGCGGTTGCACGCCCCACAGTCACGAAGGACTGCGCCACCGCTGGCGGCCCTGTGCGCCGCGCTGACATCTTCCGGAATGCCATCGATAGCCACGCACCGCGGCGCACCGACCATCGTCAACGTCGGGTATCGCTCGACGAACTTCTGGGTGATCAGCGCCGGGACATCACGATTGATGCTCGACCTGGGCTGGCCGGGCACGATGGACACGATGCGCAAGCAGCTCGAACGCATGGATATCCCGCTGAGAGAAATCCGGTACGGTCTCGCCACGCACTACCACCTTGACCACGCCGGCCTGGCGCAGGACCTGAAGCAGGCGGGGATGACACTGCTGGTCGCCGATGAGCAGGTGGCGTGGGTGCCGCACATCTCCGACCATGTGAAGCCGGCCGATCACTTCACCCCCATCTCCTTGCACGACAATCGCGTCTTCACGCTTGCCGAGAGCCGCGCGCTCCTGTCGGAGATCGGCATCGGTGGCGAGGTGTTGCACACGCCCGGGCACTCACCCGACAGTGTCTCGCTGTTGCTCGATGATGGGGCGGTATTCACCGGTGACCTCACCCATCCGATGTTCATTCCGGACGCAGAGGCCGAGGTGACGAATGCCAGCTGGGAGCTGCTCCGTACACGTGGCGCAACCACCGTGTACGCCGGCCACGGACCGATCCGACCCATCGCACCGCGCGTCGACCACTGAGCCTTCGAGCGCGGTCACTCGTTGCACGGCAACCACATCGCCGAATCCTCAGGCGTTGAGCGCGACCTCGGCGGCGAAGAAGCGCGGCTCCCAGGTGCTCAACAGCTCGACGAACGCAGTGTTCGAGAGCGGCTGAGAGAACAGGTAGCCCTGACCGTACGAGCAACCGAGCGCCCGCAGCGTCTCGAGCTGAGTGCGCGTCTCGATGCCTTCAGCCACGGTGCGCATCGACAGGCTTTGCCCGATCGAGACGATCGCGCGCGCCACGCCGTCGGTGGCTGCGTCGTCGGTGGCCCAGGAGACGAAGCTCTGGTCCACCTTCAGGACATCGATCGGATACCGGCGCAGGTAGGCCAGCGAGCTGTATCCCGTCCCGAAGTCGTCGAGCGCGACCTGCATGCCGAGGGCGCGCAGGGCGTGCAGCCGCTCTACGATCACCGACTCATGTGAGGCGAGCACGGATTCCGTCAGCTCGACCGTCAGCGCGCTGCCATTGACACCGGCATCGGAAAGCGCCGACTCGACGTCGGACACCAGCTCTGGCGATAGCAGATGCCGCGAGGAGAGGTTGACCGCCACCCGCATCTCGCTGCTCGACTCGGAGGCTTCACGGAAGCGCGCGACATCAGTTGCAGCGCGACGAAGCACCATGCGACCGATGAGGACGATCAGTTCCGACTCTTCTGCGATCGGAATGAATCGCGATGGCAACAACAAGCCATGTTCGCGATGGCGCCAGCGAATGAGGGCTTCGGCACCTGCGATCTGGCCCGTCTCGAGATCCACCAGCGGCTGATAGACGAGATCGAACTCTTCGCGCTCGAGTGCACCTCGCAGCGCCGCCTCCACGTTGTGCCGCTCGGTGACGCTCTCGCGCATGGCGCTGGAGAATCGCTCGATCCGGCTGCGACCTGCTCCCTTGGCGGCGTACATCGCGACGTCGGCGTCGGTCACCAGCGCGTCGACAGTCTGTCCCTCGGCGGCCCACGCGATTCCGATGCTGGCGCGCACGAACACTTCTCGATCGTCGAGAATGAACGGACGATCGAGCGCGTGCAGGATGCGCACGGCGGTGGCGTCGGCCTCGTCCTCCAGCGTGAGGTCTTCCAGCAGCACGGCAAACTCGTCGCCGCCGAGGCGTGCCACGGTGTCACCGGCACGCACGACCAGCTGCAGGCGATTCGCGACCGCCACCAGCAAGGCATCACCCTTGGCATGCCCGAGCGTGTCATTCACGAACTTGAAATGGTCCAGGTCGAGCAGCAGCACCGCCACACTTTCAGGCTTGCGACGCTGGCGATCGAGCGCATGCGCCACACGATCGGCGAACAGGCGGCGGTTGCCGAGGCCCGTCAGTGGATCACGCAACGCCTGGGCGACCAGCTCGTCCTCGAGCTGCTTGCGATCGGTGATGTCGCGGCTGTTGAGAACCAGGCCGCCGATGGTCGGCTCGCCAACGAGGTTCGTGCCAACGACTTCGACCCAGCGCCAGACCCCATCGGAGTCACGCAGGCGCACCACCAGCGACTCGCGCTGTGATGTGCCTTCCAGCAACCGGAGGAAGCTGCGGCGCGCATTGTCCTGGTCATCGAGATGGATGTCGGCCAGGATGTCGCGGCCGAGCAGCGCATCGGTGGGAATGCCGAAGATCTGGTGATGCGAGGGACTGGCGTACTGCACCGTCATGTCGGGGCTGACGATGGTCAGCATGTCGCTGCCATGACGCACCAGCGCGGCCAGCTTGCGATCGCCGTGCGACTGCACGCGATCGGCCTCCATCTTGGTCACGTCGTTGACGGCGGCCAGTTGGCGCAGCAACACCAGCAAAGTCACGATCCCGGCGCCGAAGGTCGTCGAGATGATCGCCTCGCGGTCGTCGATGGCGACCGCCATGCTGAGCGCCGCGTAGCATGCGACGGCGAGGATGTATGGCAGACGTGAAATCCGGTCGGGACGTGCCGCGAGTACCACGGGTTGCACGGCACGGGTGGCGCCGACACCCAACGCCGCCCAACTACCGTACCACGCCGCGCAGACGAACCACGGCGACTCCACGCCGATGCTGGCCGGGACCGCGTACCAGACGTCAGCGATCGTGCCCAGCAACAGCGCAACGCCGATACTCGCCGTCCACGCTGGCACGCCGCCGCTGCCACGCCGGATCCAGAGCAGGCCCAACCCACCGAGCGTGACGAGGTCGAGGACCGGGGCCACCAGCAACACGAAATCGCGCGGACCCGTGACCGGTCGCACGCCCCCTCCGAACAACGTCATGGTCGCATGCACGATTGCAGCCGCGCCCAGCGCCACGATCGCAGTGTCGAGATACTCGCGCTGCTGCTCGGTGCGACTGATGCCACGTCGGGCATGGCGCAGCACACCTACCAACACCAGCGGGGCAAAGATCAGGTTCAGGACGTCGGCAATCGAGGTATGGAGCTGGACACCCTCGAGCCACGCCGCGTACCAGGCGACTTCATAGCAGGCGAAGCCGAAGATGCCGGCTGCCACCCAGCCCCACCCCGCACGAACGTCCTCAGCCTTGTTCCTGCGCCAGGCGCGCCAGGCGGCCACGACGGGGATGGCCGGAAACAGCAGCGACGAGTGCCCATAGAACGTGTCGAACGCCGCGCGTGGAAGCACGAACGCCGCGATCGCTGCTGCAACCGCAGCAACGACGAGGAGATTCGCCGCCATGCACCACCGGTCGTCCGAACGTCGCAGGTGAGTGATCGCGCGATCCATGAGGGGTGATGAAGCGGCTTGGGCGGTGGCGGCGCGCCTCACCTTCAGCGCGCCCCGTGTTGAGTGCCTGATACGTCTGGAGCGGCAGCCTCCGTGGGCGACAGCCGCTGTCCAAGCGTCCGCCAGCCGTCGGAATGCTCCCGCCCCGGTGACCCATCCGGTCTACGGTCTGAAGACGTTTGACGCCGCCAACAGTCACGCCTTCCCACTCCTCGGAATTGACACGGAATCGGGACACAGCAGTCCGCTGGTCGGGCCGCCGCCCGAACCGCGGGCGCCGCGATCTCCGGCCATCAGTGGCGGGGCCAGCGCACAGGTCGTGATCTTCGTTACACATCACACGCTGGCCACCCATCCGCGGACCGAACCATGCAGATCAGGCTCATCTCCATCTTGGTCGACGACCAGGACAAGGCGCTGCGGTTCTATACCTCGATTCTCGGCTTCGAGCCCTGCGCCGACGTCCCCATGGGCGCCTACCGCTGGCTGACGGTGACCTCGCCGGACGGGTTGGACGGCGTGGAACTGGTCCTCGAGCCGATGGCCTTTGCGCCGGCCCAGGTCTACCAGCAGGCGCTGTTCGAGGCTGGGATCCCTGCCACGGCCTTCATCAGCCAGGATATCCACAAGGAATACGCCCGCCTGAAGAGCCTTGGCGTCATCTTCCGGAGCGAGCCGAAGGACCTTGGCCCGGTCACGACGGTGATGTTCGAAGACAGCTGCGGCAACCTGATCAACCTCGCCCAACCGGCCAGCCGCTGACCGATGCCACGCCGCCCGATGAACCCGGAAGTCGAAGCGCTGATCGAGCACTATCGCATGCGTCCCTTGCCGAGCGAGGGGACGTTGTTCGCGAGCACCTATCGCTCGGCAGACGAGGGCGGTGACGGCGGCCCCGTTGGCACCGCCATCATCGGCCTGTACTGCAGCGAGCCGCTGAGCCACTCCCGATTTCACCGACTCTCGGCCGACGAAGTCTGGCACTTCTATCGAGGCGATCCGCTGCGACTGATACTGCTCGACCCTGACGGCACCTCACGCGACGTGATCCTCGGCGACGACCCGCTGAACGGCGAACATGTGCAGTTCGTCGTTCCCGCCGGTGTCTGGCAGGCCGGGCACCTCGTCGAGGGCGGCCGTTTCGCGCTTTTCGGGTGCACGATGGCGCCAGGTTTCACCGACGCGATGTACGAGGGCG
Organism: uncultured Gemmatimonadaceae bacterium; assembly: GCA_963740355.1. Taxonomy (GTDB): domain Bacteria; phylum Gemmatimonadota; class Gemmatimonadetes; order Gemmatimonadales; family Gemmatimonadaceae; genus JACMLX01. The sequence goes on along the minus strand of CAVUDW010000002.1, from coordinate 1,776,886 downwards.
GCTCACGCGATGCGCTGCTGGCGCAGTATCCTGATCGGTCCGACGACATCGCGCGCCTCGGCTGCGATGCGGCGGAGACACGTATGCCCGAGGGCTTCGCGACGTGAATCAGGCACCGACGCTGGACCAGATCCGCACCAATCGCGCGCGACTCGGTGATCGCATCGTCACGACGTCAACACGCCGCGTGCACGATGACGCATTGGGGCGAGCCGTCGGCGCCGACACCGGGGTCTGGTTGAAGGAGGAGTTGTTCCAACGCACCGGCAGTTTCAAGCCGCGAGGGGCGTTGACGGTGATGCTCGACATGGATGCAGACGCACTGTCGCGGGGTGTGACAGGTGTCTCGGCAGGCAATCACGCCATCTCGCTGGCATGGTGCGCACGCGAGTTGGGTACGACCGCCAAGGTCGTGATGCCAAAGACCGCCAACCCGTTTCGTGTTGCGCTTTGTCGTGAGCTGGGTGCGGAGGTCGAGTTGGTCGAGGATGTGCACCGTGCCTTCGAACGCGTGCGTGAAGTCGAGGCAGAGGATGGCCGAACCTTCGTGCATCCATTCGAGGGGCCAAAGACGGCGCTTGGCACGGCCAGCGTCGGCCTCGAATTCATCGACCAGGTGACAGCGGCTGGCGCGACACTGGACGCGGTGATCATTGCGTCGGGCGGAGGCGGCTTGTCGGCGGGGATCTCCTGCGCCGTGAAGCAGATGAGTCCCCGCACCGCCGTGTTTGTCGTGGAGCCTGAAGGGGCCAACAGCATGTATCGCAGCTTCCACGCCGGTTCGCCGCAATCGATCGAATCAGTGCGTACGATCGCCGATTCACTGGGCGCACCGCGTGCCGAACCGTATTCGTTCGCACTGAACCGGCAGTTCGTGGACGAGGTGGTGCTGGTGAACGACGACCAGATCCGCGACGGGATGCGCCTCCTCTTTCGTTCGGCGAAGCTGGTCGTCGAGCCGGCAGGGGCTGCGGCGCTGGCTGCGTTGATGTTCCCGTTGCGTGAACGGCTGGGCGGCAAGCAGGTGGGTGTGGTGGTGTGCGGTGGCAACACCGACGGCGCAACATTCGCGAAACACCTGTTGCCAGATGCCGCTGCGTGAGGCGTCGAGATTGGTGACCGTAAAAGTGCTGCTTCGTCGCTAAGTGGATGCTCCCGGGGTCGCGTCGCACAGTCGTGCGCCGGTTCCGCGCCAACACGACGAGGTAACGTGATGCGGCGTATGCACTTGGGTCAGATGAGCGCAGCGATTGTCGCGCTCTGCCTGGCTGGCGTGATTCAGCACGCGGACGAAGTCGCGGCGATGGCGGCGGGGCTGCCGGAGCCGGAAGAGACGGTCGTACCGGGACAGGTACGCGTCGATCTCAGGCACCTCGGCGTGATGAGCCGCTTCCGCATTCCGTATGTGTCTGACGGCGCGTCCTATCCCGGGTTCATGAACTGCGCGTTCGACTCGCGACTACGCCGACGCGTCTGTGTGTCGAAGCGCGGCAATGACAGCACCTTCGGTGTCACGATGCTCGAGCATCACGCCAAGGACGGCACGACGCAGCGGGACTACGACGCGGCGACGACCGAGAAAGCGGTGGAGCGCACGGCCTTCGTCCGTCGATTCGCCGACCAGAGCGGCCACACGGTCGATCTCAGCGTGCGCCGTCGCCTCGAATGGGCCTTCATCGGCCTCGCAGCCGATGCCGCGCTGCTGAGTGGCGTCGATACGACCTTCACGATCGTGCATCGCTCGCGCGGCTTCAATCGTTTCGCGCAGGTGGTCAGCTACCGGGACGTGGCGTTCCCGAAGCACCGATACGACCTGGCAACTGCGTATCCAACCAGTGGTGTCGTGACGGCAACCGCGCTCAATGAGTGGGTCGCATCGGGAACCACGCGGCCGTTTCACTCGAGCTTGAGCGTGTACTTCGACGGGTCGCGAACGCCGGAGGCGTATCTCGATGGGAAGCCGTATCGGCTGGATCTGGTGACGGGGTTGGCGACGCCGGAGAAGGCGGAGTGAATTCCGAGTCTGGTCGAATCGACGCGAGCCAGCCTCGCTGAGGACAAACAGCCCCGCGCCGGATTCACTGAGCGAGGGGCTGCCATTGTGAAGGTAAAGACGTCAGCGCGGCTGCATCACTCGCGGCTCCCCCTGCCCATCCGCGTCGATCAGCGCCTGCAACCGCTGAATCCACGCCTTCCGGATCAGCTGCACCGGCTCGGCCGCACCGCGTGGCTTCACCTTTCGCCATTCGCCGAAGGCGCGATCGGGACCATCCATGATCGCCTTGGCGCGTGCGCTGCCGGTGCGATCGTAGTGCAGCTGCAGCAGGCGCTCGAGCAGCATCTCGTCCTCGACATCGAGCTCGGACAACAGCACCATCTCGTGGTTGACTCGACTGGCGAAAGTGCCGGCTTCGTCGAGCACATACGCCACACCGTTCGACATGCCGGCGCCGAAGTTGCGACCGGCGCGACCAAGCACCGCCACCACTCCGCCGGTCATGTATTCGCAGGCGTGATTACCGACCCCTTCGACCACGGCGCAGGCGCCTGAGTTGCGCACCGCGAAGCGATCACCCGCCTGCCCTGCTGCCAGCAGCAAGCCATCGGTGGCACCGTACAGCACCGTGTTGCCAACGATCATGTTCAGGTGCCCTGCGCCAACGTACCGCGCATTGCGGAACGGCCGCACGCTGATCTCGGCGCCGTTCAAGCCCTTCCCGACATAGTCGTTCGCTTCACCCTCGAGCTCGAGGCGCATGCCACGAATCGCGAAGGCGCCGAAACTCTGGCCTGCCGTTCCCTTGAAGCGGGTCGTGATCGTCCCTGACGGCAATCCTGCGTCGCCATGCTGCTCGGCAATCACACCCGCCACCCGCGACCCGACCGCGAGATGATGGTTCCGGATCAGGTACGACCCGTCACACGGCGTCGATGTCGCGATCGCGTCGGCGGCATCACGCAAGATGTGCTCGTCGAGCGAGATGACACCGGGCCGCACGTTGCGCACTACACTGCGACGGCGCGGCTCATCCTCGCGCACCGCGGGTGTGAGCAGCATCGACAGGTCGAGCATCGCCGAACGCGGCACCTCGGGTCGATCCGCGCGCTGCAGCCGCTCGGCACTGCCCACGATCTCGTCGATCGTGCGCGCGCCAATCGACGCGAGGATCTCACGCACCTGGTTGGCGACATGTGTGAAGTACGCCACCACCTGATCGGGATTGCCGCGGAACTTCGCACGCAATTCCGGACGCTGCGTGGCGATACCAGTCGGACAGGAATTGAGGTGACACTGCCGCGCCATGTCGCACCCGATCGCCACCAGCGGCCCGGTGCCGAACCCGTACGACTCGGCACCCAGCATCGCCGCGATCACCACATCGCGCCCAGTGCGGAAACCACCGTCCACACGAACCTCGATCCGGTGGCGCAGACCATTCGACACGAGCACATGCTGCGCCTCGGCCAAACCCAGCTCCCATGGCGCACCAGCATGCTTGATGCTCGACAGCGGCGATGCACCAGTGCCACCAGAGTGACCAGCCACCAGCACATAGTCGGCAAAGGCCTTCGCCACGCCAGCCGCCACGTTGCCGATACCGGATGACGCGACAAGCTTCACGCCAATGCGCGCCTTCGGGTTCACCGTCTTGAGGTCCAGCACCAGCTGCGCCAGGTCCTCGATCGAGTAGATGTCGTGATGCGGCGGCGGTGAGATCAACTGCACGCCAGGCGTTGCATGACGCAGTCGCGCGATCAGCTCCGTGACTTTGTGCGCGGGCAGCTGGCCGCCTTCACCTGGCTTGGCCCCCTGCACGATCTTGATCTCGATCTCGTCAGCCCGCACGAGGTACTCGGTGGTGACGCCGAAGCGTGCCGATGCGACCTGCTTGATGCGACTGTCGGAGCGATCGGGGCCAGTTGAGCGGTAGTGCGCCGGATCTTCGCCGCCTTCACCGGAATTCGAGCGAGCATTCATCCGGTTCATCGCGATCGAGATCGTTTCGTGCGCCTCGGACGAGAGCGATCCGAGCGACATTGCGCTCGACACGAAGCGGGCACGAATCGCCTCCATCGGCTCCACTTCCGACAGCGGTACCGGCGTGCCTTCGCGGAAGGCGAGCAGGTCGCGCACCGTCGTTGGTGCCGCCGCCTCGGTGCGAGCCACGAATCCGCGCCACGCCTCGTCACCCGTCGCCGTCACGCGGGATGATCGCGCACTGCCAACCGCCTGCTGCAGCGCCAACACCGATTGCGGCGCCCAGGCGTGCGTCTCCCCTTCCTTGCGGAAACGGATGCGGCCTTCGTCCGGCAGGCTGGTGATGGTGCTCGACTCGATGCCGTACGCGGCGCGATGACGCGCCAGCACATCTTCGGCCAACTCCCGGAAGCCGATACCACCGATCGGTGATGCTGTGCCGGCGAAACAACGATCGATCACATCAGCACCGAGTCCGAGCGCCTCGAATACCTGAGAGCCGCAATACGACGAGAGCGTCGAGATCCCCATCTTGGCGAGGATCTTCAGCAGACCCTTCTCCATCGCCGTGCGATAGCGCGACTGCGCCTGCGCCGGCAACGGGCGCTCAGCATCAGCGTCGGACGCCTTGTGAGTGCTGGCCTCGGTGAAGAGCGTCGCGATCGTCTCCAGCGCCAGCCACGGATACACCGCTTCGGCGCCGTAGCCGACCAACGACGCGACGTGATGCTGCTCCACCACATCACCCGCCTCGACCACGATGCCGACCTTCGCGCGCAGACCTGTGCGCACGAGGTGCTGGCGAATCGATCCAAGTGCCAGCAACGCCGGAATCGGCACCCGCTCCGCACCCGACTTGCGATCACTGATGATCAACAGGCGAACGCCCTTCTGGGCTGCCGCCTCCGCGCGCCGACAGAGGCCGTCCAGAGCAGCTTCGAGCGCCTCAGGACGTGACCGTGCCGGCCAGGTGGCATCCAGCGTCACCGACTTGAAGCCGGGGAAGTTGCGGAGGTGCTCCATCTCTTCCGGCAGCAGCACCGGATGCTCCACCCGCAACATCTTCGCGTAGGTGGACTTCTCTTCCAGCGGTGAACCGCGCTGGCCGAGGTGCATGCGCAACGACATCACCATCGACTCGCGCAATGAGTCGATCGGCGGGTTGGTGACCTGTGCGAAACGCTGCCGCAGGAAGTCGTAAAGCGGCGGCATCTTGTGCGACAGCACCGCCAGCGGCGTGTCGTCGCCCATGCTCCACACCACTTCCGCGGCCGACGTCGCCATCGGCTCGAGGATCATGCGCAGGTCTTCGTGCCCATAGCCGAAGGCGAGCTGCAAGGGACGCAACTGCTCACTCGGCTTGACCAACGGCTCGACACCATCCTGCGGCGCGAGCGTGGCCATGTACTGCTGAATCCAGCGTGCGTACGGACGACGCGTCGCAACTTCGCGCTTGGCCGCGAGATTGCGCACGATGCGGCGACCAGCGGTATCGACCAGCAGCACGCCGCCGGGACCGAGCTTGCCGCTCTCCACCACGTCGCGCGGATCGAAGTCCACGATGCCAACTTCCGAGCCCGCCACCACCATGCCGTCAGCGCGAATCTTGTAGCGACAGGGACGGAGACCGTTACGATCGAGCGAGACTGCGACCTGCACGCCGTCGCTGTAGGCGAGGGCCGCCGGGCCGTCCCATGGCTCGATCACACACTGGTGGTATTCGTAGAAGGCCTTCACCGCCGGCTCGACGTCGGGATACTTCTCCCACGCCTGCGGCACCAGCATCATCGCGGCATGGACCGGGCTTCGGCCGGCCCGCACCAGCAGCTCGAGGGCATTGTCAAGGCTGGCCGAGTCACTGCCGCGGGGCCGGATCGGATCGCGGAGACGGACGCCATTCGTACCAAATTGAGGCGAATCTAGCAATCCGGCGCGCATGGCCATCGCATTGCGGTTGCCCCACAACGTGTTGATCTCGCCGTTGTGGCCGAGCATGCGGAACGGCTGCGCCAGTTCCCAACGCGGCAGCGTGTTGGTGGCGTACCGCTCGTGAAAGACCGAGATCGCCGATTCGAACGCCGGGTCGAGCAGGTCGGGATAGAACTCCGCCAGCTGGCCACCGGTAAAGAGTCCCTTGTAGATGACCGTGCGACAGGAGAAGGAGCAGAAGTAGAACGGCGTCAGGCCGAGTGCTTCAGCACGATGCTCCATCTCGCGTCGCGCGAGGTAGAGCACACGTTCCCAGGCGTCGTCGTCCGTGACACCGGCCGGCTTGCCGACGATCACCTGCCGGATCTTCGGCATCGCATCACGCGCCGTCTTCCCCAGCACGTCGGGGCGTACCGGCACGTCGCGCCAGCCGATGAGTGGAATGTTGTCGGTCGCCAGCACCTCCTCGATCACGCGCGTGGAGAGGCGAAGCCCGTCGGCATCCGTCGGCAGGAAGCACTGCCCGATCGCAAATGCGGCGTCGGCGCTCAGGTTCAGCCCCTGCCGCGACGCGGCGAGGATGAACAGGCGACGCGGGATCTGCGTCAGGACGCCGGCACCGTCGGCCGACTTATCGGTCCCCGTGGCGCCTCGGTGGCCCATACGCGCCAGCGCTTCGAGGGAGAGCTTGACGACCTCGTGGGTCTTCTCGCCGCTCTGGCGGGCGATGAACCCCACGCCACAGGCGTCCTTCGGGGCAAATGGGGAGCCAGTGCTATCATCCGTGACGCTACCGCGCCGCTCGTGCATGGGGTCCACGTCTGCTCCTGCCGGTCAAGGAATCCACCCGCCGCTCGCACTGTCCTTCGCATCATAGCGATTTCTGGGGATGGTGCAATCACCTCGAAATGGCGAGATTCCGGCAGCAATTGCAGCCCGGAGGGTTGGCAGAATGGCTATTGCACCGGTCTTGAAAACCGGCGTCCGCAAGGACATCAGGGTTCGAATCCCTGGCCCTCCGCTTGTTGAAGTTCCCAACTGAATGTTCACAGAGTCGTGTGCCTGCGACTCTCAGGCTCAAGCGAAACACGCCGCCGATCCATGTGATCGGCGGCGTGTTCGTTTTCCGGTGCGGACGTCGCGCCGCTATTTCTTCGGCTCGACACGGGTGAAGGTGTAGCCATCATCACCATTCATGATGACGCGCGTCGCCTTCCCTTCCGCATCGAGCTGGAAGCCGAAGTAGTTCGCCCCTCCGCGCCCATCACCAAGGAAGGCACGGAAGGTGTCGTAGTTCCAGTGCTCCAGCGTGCCGTGAGTCCCTTCGCTGGGGCCGAGCCGCGCCGACATCACGCCGTTGTCCACAGCGATCAGGAGATCACCCCACACCGGATGCGTAAAGGTGCCGGCATACGCGGCCACAGGCAGCGAGGGTTTCGTACCGGCAACACGCTTGGCTTCGAACTCCGCCGTCGCCTTTTCACCGTCGTCGTGCAGGCCCTTGTAGAGCGCAAGAAACTCCGTGCTCCAGTTCCGGGCTGGACCGCCATTGGTTCCGGCGAAGATGTCCATCACCTGGAGCAGCAACGCATGCCGGAATTCGGCGTGATCCAGATTGCCGGCGATGAAAACCCCGGTCCGCGCGTCCGGCAGCAGCCCCATCATCGCCGTTCGGCCATCGAGGCTTCCGGTGTGAAAGGCAAGGAATCGACCGCGGAAGTCCTGCTGGAACCATCCCAGGCCGTACGTCATCCAGTGCGGCTTGGTGATCCGCGCCGTGGGATAGAACTCGGCCGCTGACACGAACGACTGCGGCTTCAACAGCTCGCGGAATCCGGCCTCGGTCACCAAGCGCTTGCCATCCACCCGCCCGCTGTCGAGCAGGAAGCGCAACCATTTCGACATGTCGACTGCGTTGGACCAGATCGAGCCCGCTGCCGGCAACACATCCACCGTCTCGTCCTTGATCACGCGGATGGTGTCGCGGATGCGGAAGTGCGGCTCCGACTGGTTGGCACCGGATGCGGTATGCATGCCGTCGTACGTGGTATACGAATGCGTCATGCCGAGCGGTACGAAGATTCGCGTGCGCACGAACTCTTCCCACGACAGGCCCGAGACGCGCGCGACCAGTTCGCCGGCGGCACCATACATGATGTTCTGGTATGCGAATCCGCCACGCAGTGAGTAGGCCGTGGGGATGTACCGCACACGGCGAAGAATCTCGGCGCGCGTCAGGTCGCCGCGAGCCCACATCAGGTCTGCATTGCCGACACCGATGTTGTGGGTCAACAGATCCTTCACCGTCGCTTCACGAGTAAGGAATGGATCGCTGAACTGGAACTCTGGCAGGTGCTTCGTGATCGGATCGTTCCAGGCCACCTTCCCTTCATCCACCAGCATCGCGATCGCCAGTGCCGTGAAGGCCTTGGTGGTGCTCATGATCCCGAACTGCGTCTGCTCATCCACCGCACCCGCGGCGCCGAGTCGCCGCACGCCGTAGCCCTTGGTGAAGAGCACCGAATCGTTTCGTACCACGGCGATGGTGAGACCGGGAATGTCCCAGTCCCGTAGCCCCTTCGTGATGTAGGCGTCGAGCTCACGCACCTGCGCGGCTCGCGTTTGTGCCTGAACGGGTGCCACCAGCAAGCCAGCGGTGCACACCACTGCGACAAGACTCAACGAACGTTTGGCCATCGGCGAAAGGGGCAGGAGTGTGAGCGCATCACCCAGCGGCGACGTGTGAACGCACCACGTCCGGGCACAATATGTCAGGCGGTCCCGATCAGGGTCACTGCTCGTCGAGGGAGCGAGGCCAGTCTTCCTTCAGCAACCGAGACATCGCACGATCGGCCAGCACCCTGCCACCGGTCTGACAGCGTGCGCAATAGTTCGTTTCGTTTTCGGCATAGCGGATCCGCTGCACCGGCGCGCCGCAGACTGGACACGGGAGCTTGAACCGGCCATGCACCGCCATTTCGGGCCGGAACGCCGTCACCTTCTCCGGCCAGCCGCCAGCCGCCTCGGCGCGAAGTCGGTCGGTCCACTCGACGAGCGTCGCACGCATGGCCGCCACCAGCCGAACCGCCGTGTCGTCGTCGAGGCGCGAGGTCAGCTGCAAAGGGGAGAGCCGCGCCTTGTGGAGGATTTCATCCGAATACGAATTGCCGATGCCGTCGAACAGCCGCGGATCGGTGAGTGACCGCTTGAGTGTGTGATTTTCGCTCCGCAGCCGCGCGATCACCTCGGCGTCAGCGCTGTGCAGCACATCCAGCCCGCCGCGATCGATCGCCCGGAGCGCGTCGCGGCCAGCGACCGCAGTCAGCGAGGCGCGGCGCTTGGTTCCCGCCTCCGTCAGCACGAGTGTGCCGGTCTCGAACTCGAAGAGCGCCAGACCACTCTTCGCCGGCACCTTCTTGCCCGCTGGAATCCACTTCAGGCGCCCCGCGATCATCAGGTGGATCACCAGGAACAGCGCGTCGTCACAGGCGATCACGATCCGCTTGCCGACCCGCTCGATCCCGGTCACCGTGGCGCCAGCGAAGGCGGAGAGCGGTGGCTCCACCGAGCGGAGGACGAATGGGCTACTCACGCGCACGCCCAGCAGGCGCGCGCCGACGACTCGCGACGCGAGCGCCTCGCGGTAGACGGTGATGTCCGGGAGCTCGGGCACGATGGTAGCCTACCGAGCGGGCGGTCAGTCGGCCAGCCAGTGCAACAGGCGCCACTCATGGCACGTACTCGCGCAGTGCCCTATGCTGCCACCGGAAGGCGGAGGCCAGCTCGCGCCGCCTCGACACCGCGCTCGACAACGGCAGTACATCCCGTGATCCATCGGAGCCCAGCTCATGCCCGTTTCTCGTCGAACTTTCATCGCGTCATCGGCCACCATTGGCGGTGCTCTGTCGCTTGGATTGCCCTCGCTACTCGACGCGCTCGAGCCACGCACGGCCGACACCGCGACGGGACGGAAAGCGCCACTGCGAATCCTGATTCTCGGCGGGACCGGCTTCATCGGGCCGTACCAGGTCCAGTACGCGCTCGATCGCGGCCACTCGGTGACTCTCTTCAATCGTGGCGTCACGAACTCGACCCTTTTCCCGAATGTGCCGCGCCTCATTGGCGACCGGAACCTGCCCGATGGACACAAGGCACTGGAGGGTGGCGAGTGGGACGTCGTGATCGACAATCCGACGGCCAACCCGAAGTGGGTGCGTGGTGCTGGTCTCGCGCTCCGTGGTCGCACCAAGCACTACATCTTCATCTCCACGATCTCGGTCTTCTCCGACAACTCGGCACCGATCGACGAGAATGGCCCACTGCTGCCGCCGTCGGACATCGACGCCCCATTCGATGCGCAGGTCTACGGCCGCAACAAGGTTCGCAGCGAGATCGAGGCGCGCACGCAGTTCGGCGACAACGTGACCATCGTGCGACCTGGCCTCATCGTTGGCCCTGGTGATCTGTCGGATCGATTCTCCTACTGGCCAGTGCGCATCGATCGCGGTGGCGAAGTGCTGGCACCCGGCACACCGAATGATCCCGTGCAATACGTCGACGCGCGCGACCTCGGCGAGTGGATCGTGCGCCTGGCGGAGAAGCGCGTGCTTGGCATCTTCAATGCCACTGGCCCCAAGACGCCGACGACGATTGCCGAGATGTTGTATGGCATCAAGGCCGTCACCACCAGCGATGCACGGTTCACGTGGGTGCCTGCAGAGTTCCTCGGTGCGAACCAGGTTCGCGCCTGGAGCGACATGCCGGTCTGGGTACCACCGGTTGGCCGCACCGCCGGATTCGCACGAGTGATCTGCAAGAAGGCGTATGACGCTGGCCTCACTTTCCGTCCACTGGCCGAAACGGCGGCGGCGACGCTGGCGTGGTATCACGCACGACCGGCCGCCGAGCAGGAGAAGGCGCGTGCCGGCCTCTCACCGGAACGCGAGGTCGCCGTGCTGGCAGCCTGGCACAGCGCGCGAAAGTAGGGTTCAAAATGGCCGCGGCGAGCGACGTCGGCTCGCCGCCGGACCGCGCGTCTCACGAGTAGCAACACGGCGTGGAGGCACAGATGTCTGTGATGCGATCGAATGCGATGCGATCGACAGCGATGCGATCAACTGCGATGCGATCCCGTGCGGTGATCCGGATCGTCGCCCTGATGCTGACAGCACTCGCTTCGCTCGCGCCGGTCGGCGCGGTTGCACAGGCGCGAACGCAGGTCATCATCCTCGGCACAGGCACGCCGATTCCCGATCCGGAGCGCAACGGGCCAGCGGTCGCCGTGGTGGTGGATAGCGTCGCCTATCTATTTGACGCCGGCACCGGGATCGTGCGCCGCGCGGCAGCGGCTGCGAGAACCGGTGTCATCGCCTTGCAGCCTGCACGACTTGGGTTGCTCTTCGTGACGCACCTGCACTCCGATCACACCATGGGGCTGAACGATGTGCTGTTCACGCCATGGATTCAGGGTCGCAAGACACGTCTCGAGTTGTACGGCCCCGCTGGCACAAGGCACCTCGCGGACGGTATCGTCGACGCGTATGCCGAGGATCTCGCGGAACGCATCGCGGCGTCTGCAGGGCCAGCGCCTGATGCGTACAGGGCGAATGTGCACGAAATCACCGAAGGGACGATCTATACCGATGCCCGGGTGACGATCCGTGCCTTCGCGGTGCCGCACGCGGGGTGGAAACAGGCCTTCGGCTACCGGATCCAGACGCCCGATCGTGTGATCGTGATCAGTGGCGACGACCGCACCAATCCCGCCATCGCGCGTGAGTGCAACGGCTGCGACATCCTCGTGCACGAGGTCTACTCCAACTCCGGCTTCGCCACCATCCCGCCGCTCCGCCAGGTCTACCACGCGCAGGCGCACACCTCCGCCACGCAACTCGGCGACATCGCAACGGCGGCGCGACCGGGCGTGCTGGTGCTCTACCATCAGCTCTACTTCGGTGCCTCCGACAGCACGCTGGTGGCCGAAGTACGATCCCGCTATGCCGGCCGCATCGTCTCGGCCAAGGATCTGGATCGGTTCTGAATTTTGGGGAGGCCACGGTGAGCTCGTGGCGCTGCGTTCGCTAGCATCGCGGGAGGAACAGCAATGTGAGCGGGAGGCCACGGAGCTCACGGAGTAGCTCCATGGCGAGCCGTCGTTTCTCGCCTCCTCTTTTCGGAAATGTGGGCGAGAGGCCACGGTGCTCGTGGCGCTGCGTTCACGTAGCTCGGGAGGAACTGCAATGTGAGCGGGAGGCCACGGAGCTCACGGAGTAGCTCCATCAACGAGCACTCCCGCTTCGCAATCATCGAGACTGAGAAAGGAAGATGCATCCGCCCTTCTCAAACCATTCCTCATGGGTTGCGACTCACGGAAGGTTGCCTGCCGAGCACTCCGTGAGCTCCGTGGCCTCCCCCCCATTGCAGTTGCAGTTCTCAGTTGCACTTCTCAGTTGCACTTCGCCGTTGCACTTCTCAGTTGCACTTCTTCTCTACTGCGCCCGTTCGCAGGGCACTGTTCCGGTACACTCCTACGCGAGCGCGACGGCGGGCTGCGGCAGGACGGTGGCGGCGAGGCGGCCGATGTTGAGGGTACGGGCGTTGGAGTCGATGATGCTACGGTACAAGCCGCCGTCCCGGTACAGTGATTCGTGCGTCCCGTTGGCGACGATCTCCCCCTCGCTCATGACGTAGATCGAGTCGGCGTCCATGATCTGGCTGATGTTGTGCGAGATGATCAGCACCGTGCGATTGTGCTTCACCGCGTCGATGCTCTCCTTGATCTGCTCGGTGGTGATCGCGTCGAGACTGGCGGTCGGCTCATCGAAGAAGATGATCGGCGGGTTCTTGAGGAAGAGCCGCGCGATCGCGATCCGCTGCTGCTGACCACCGGACAACTCGCGCGCCTGGGTCTCGTACCCATGCGGCATCTGCAGGATCTGCTCGTGCAGGCTGGCCTTCCGCGCCGCTGCCTCGATCTGCTCCTGCGTGGCCTGGAGCAGGCCGTAGCGAATGTTCTCCGCGACCGTACCGGCGAAGATATGGTTCTTCTGCATCACCAGCCCGACATTCTCGCGCACCCAATCCGCATCGAATGAGCGGAGGTCCGCGCCATCAAGAAGCACGCGCCCGGCGGTCGGCTCGTAGAACCCCGCCAGCAGGTTCATCGCCGAACTCTTGCCCGCCCCGGAGAGTCCTACCAGCGCGGTCGTCCGGCCGCGCTGCAGCTCGAAGTTCACCCGCTTGAGCGCCTGCTTGCCGTTCGGATAGATGAAATCCACGTTCTCGAACACGAAGTCGCCACGCAACGTGTCACTGGTGACGCCACCGGTGCGCGGCAGGTAGCCGTCGGTCTCGATCATCTCGAAGAAGCCTTCGGAGTACGTCAGCGCCTCCGTGTATTCGTCGTAGATGCGGTGCAGGTGGCGCACCGGCGCCGACACATTGTTGAACAGCATGATATGCAGCAGGATCGCACCGACGGTCATTTCGTGGTTGAGCACGAAGTAGATCGTGAGGGTGAAGACCATCATGATCCCGACCTGCTCAGCGATGCCCTTCAGGCCATCGAAGAGATAGTTCGTGCGATGGTGCGTGATCTCGTTCGTGACCAGGCTGCCGTTCAGCACCTGCTGCCGATGCGTTTCGTAGCCCTCGCGAACGAACGACTTGACGACGAAGATCGACTCCAGCAACCCGAACAGGGAGTTCGTCTTTTCCTCCCGCACATGCTGGATGCTCCGACGGATGCTCTTCTGCCGCAGCGTCTGCGCGCGGCTGATCCACGCATACAGCGGCAGTACCAGTGACGCGACCACGCCGACCCAGAAATTCTTCTTGTAGATCAGCATCAGTGCCAGGCCGGCATTGGCGAGCATCGGCAGGATGTCCACGAACATGTTCTTGATCGTCTTCGTGATGCTCTCGATACCCTTGTCGATGCGCTTTTCCAGCTTGCCGGTCTGGTTGTTCGGCAGCGCGAAGAACGACAGGTGGTACGAGATGATGCGATGGATCGTGTAGTTGTAGAGATCACCCGCCATCCGGAAGCGGATGCCATCGCTGAGGTATTTCTGCCAGAGCTGGATCAGCAGGCTGAGGACCTCCTTGCCCAGCAGCACCGCCACCAGCGTGCCGACGATGCGCAGGATCTGCGGCTGGTCCACTGGCTTGTCGAGCAAGCCCTGCACCGTGTTGACGGAGTACTCCATCACCAACGGAGTGACCTGTGCCAGCACCGCGCCGATCATCGTCAGCACCAGTGCCAGCACCAGGCTTCCCTGGTACTTCTTGATGAAGGGCCAGAGCTTCTTCACTAGGTGGAGAGTGCTCATTGGGCGATCCCGTTCGTGCAGCGGGTCACGTCAGGACCGGGCGCATGAACTCACGTGTCGCCATCTGGGCATCGTTCTCGTAGTCGTAGAACAGCTCGGTCATCGAGGCCACGATGTGCGGATCATCCGTGAGGAAGGCCGTCAGCTTCGACGCGCGGCCGCTGGTGCTCGACCCGCTGCCGAGGATGCAGACGCAGAGCCCCTTGTAGATGCCCGGCTTGTTCTCGAGCGGCGCCGAGATGAAGAGCTGCACCGGCAAGGTCTTCGCGATGCGGGTGACACGGATGCCCAGTTCCTGCATTTCGTGTATCGCCTGTCCCTGCTGCTGATTCAACTGCTGCACGAGGACTTCCTGCGGGTTGTCCTGTTCGCCACTGGTGCTCGGCACCAGGAAACGCTTGTGATGCGGCACCCCTTCCATCTGGTTGAGCACGGAATTGCTGCCAGGCCGATACGTCTCGACGATGACATGTTCATTGAAGACCTTGCCGAGGTACTTCATGAACGGCAGTCCGACACCTTGCGGCTGGTCGTTCAGCGTGACGAACTGCACCCGCGCATCAGCCCCGAGGTTTCGAAGGTAGATCGAGACCTCCTTCAACTTGTTCTCGACGTCGGCACAGTCCCGCTGGAGCGACTCGGCCTTGCGCGCGTAGTCGAACTGGGTGGCGTTCTTGAGCTCGTGCGGCTTCAGGTTCGCGTGCTTGGCGACGTACTCCATGCGGTACTGCGAAATCCCCTCGATTCGCGCGGTATTGGAGAGCACCAGCAGGTTGTTGCCCTGCGAGCGCACCGACTCGATGACCTTCGTGATTCCGGAGAGCACTTCACCCGTGCCTTCCATCAGCTGCACCTTCTCGTTCACCTTGCCGCTGACGTCGATCATGAGCGTATTCAGCGACTCCGTCGCCTGCACCAGGAGACTCGTTTGCGTCTTGATGCGGTCCATCTCCTGCTGGTTCAAGCGGTCCTTCTGCCGATTCAGCTTCTCGGTGGTCACGGTGATGTATAGGCCGACGAAGATGCCGACCACGCCGCCCAGCAGGCCGGCGATGTCGAGCTCGCGCACGTACCGATCGACGCCCGGGTTGAAGTAGGGATGCGCATCACTCCACTTCCCGGTGCTGTCCATCGAGAAGTTGCTCAGGTAATGCTGCGTGTCGGTGAACACATAGTGCCACTTCATGCCGAGTGAAATCAGCAGCGCCATCAGCGGCAGCATGAAGAGCGCGATGAAGATCACCGGGTGCTTCTTGGTGATGTCGTAAAGGACCGAGAGAAAGCTCTCGTCCTGCTGTGACTCGGATGCGGGAGCTGCGCTGGGCGTCATTGGCGGGAGGCGTGTAGGTGTCGTCGCGGGTGGCGAATCGGTACGCTGCGTCAGCAGAACTTCGTGGTCGTGACCACCGGGTCCACCGCCGGCACGGGGTTGAAGCGGCCGGTGATGTCGGCCATGAACACCAGCGCGTCGCTGCCAACAGCGCCGGTGTCGTCCGTGGCACGCACTTCGAGCGTGTGCTGTCCTTTCGTCAGTGCCGCTCCATCGATCTTCCGACGCCAGACTCCATCGCGGCTGGCGGCAAACGCATTCCACGAACCGCCGTCGATGCGACCTTCCACTTTCGCCACTGGCACGCTCGACCAGAGCCGTACGGATGCCTCCGTCGGCCCGGTGACCACATGCCTGGCCGTCGTGGCCAGGATCAGTCGCCGCGGCGAGGTGATTTGCACTGCAGGACCGCGGTCCTCGACGCTCCGGTACGTCACCGCCAGCGAATCATCGTCGATGGTCACGATGGAATAGCCGGCCGGCCCTCCTTCGGGCTCACCGATCGACCGCGTTGCGACGTAGACATTGCGACCATCGTTGGCCATCTGGCCGTAGTGCGTATGGCCTGAGAACACCGCGGCGATCGGTCGCGTCTGCATGATCTTCCGCCACTGCGCCATGCCGGGGGCGTTGCCGAAATCCTCGAGGATCTGGAACGGGTAGTGGTGCTGGAACACCACCACGCGTTCGCCACGCTGCACGGCGGCATCCACCTCGAAGCGGAACCACAACACCTGCTCGGCGCTCATGCCGAGTGGCTTGCTCTGCATCGAATTGAGGCAGATGAAGCGGATACCACCGACGGTGAAGGCCTTGTGCGTCGGGCCAATCCGCGCCTGGTAGGCATGGCATCCTGGATCGTGGTGCGCGTCATGATCTCCCACGAGCGCGTGCCACGGTACGGTGAGCCGGCCGGTGACTTCCGCAAATAGCTCCCACTCCGCATCACGCGCGTGCTGCACGTTGTCGCCGGCGAACTGGACGAAGTCAGGCCGGATGAGCGCCGACACCTCGTCGGCCATCCAGAGCGCGGTGGAGTGGTTGTCGCGTCCAGCGACGTCGAGATGCAGGTCGCCAGGCCAGACGAACGTGACAGCGTCACGGGGCATTGGTGCGGTGAGCGGGGGTGGCGGAGCGGCCGGGCTCCCGACGGAGCCAGATCGGATGCGTCCTCATTCACTCACGCGCAGTTGGGGCCGATTTCGGCTCACCGTGGTTGGGATTGGTGCGATCGAGGGGGCCGATCAACGGGACCCGATCAAGGGGTCAGAGATCTTGATCGCGCAATTCCGCGCTTAACGCATTGCGGCCGATCGACTTAGCTCCCGATCAAGGGGTCAGAGATCTTGGTCGCGCAATTCCGCGCGTAACGCATTGCCGCTGATCGTCTTAGCTCCCGATCAAGAGGTCAGAGATCTTGATCGCGCAATTCCGCGCGTAACGCATTGCCGCTGATCGGCTGAGCCCCGATCAAGGGGTCAGAGATCTTGATCACGCAATTCCGCGCGTAACGCATTGCCGCTGATCGGCTTAGCCCCCGATCAAGGGTCAGAGATCTTGATCGCTGGTCCCTTGAACGACGCCAGCACTTAGATTGAGAATCCATTCCCGGGGAGCCCTCATGCGTATTGCCGTCGCCGTCAGCCTCGTCGCGTCCCTCGCCACCTTCGCCCAGAGCGCCACACTACGCGCGCAGCGGGCCGCAGCCGCTGCCGCACCGCCTGTGCTCCGCGAGTGGACCGTGCCCTACGGCGCCGACTCCCGCCCGCGCGATCCCTATGCCGATGCCGAGGGGCGCGTCTGGTTCGTCGGGCAGAACGGCAACTACATCGCCCACCTCGACACCCGCACTGGACAGTTCCGTCGCTACGAGATCGAGGCGGGGACCAACCCGCATAATCTCGTCGTCGAAAAGGGAATGGTCTGGTTCACCGGCAATCGCAACAACCGCATCGTGAAGCTCGACCCGAGCACGGGAAAGCTCACGACGTTCATGATTCCAGACAGCACGGTGCGCGATCCACACACGATGATTTTCGACAAGCGGACCGGCATCGCCTGGTTCACGGCGCAGAATTCTGGCGTCGTCGGTCGATTCGATCCAGCGTCCGGCCGCTTCCGTCTCTGGCGCACAGGCGAAGGCTCACGTCCCTATGGCATCGTGCTCGACTCGCGCGGGCAGCCGTGGTTCGACCTGTTCGGCACCAACAAGCTGGCGACCATCGAACCGGGCAGCGCACAGATCCGCACCTACGCCGTGGGTGACGAACGCACGCGCCCGCGCCGCATCGCCATCACCTCGGACGACCAGATCTACTGGGGCGACTACTCACGCGGGTTCGTCGGCCATCTCGATCCCAAGAGTGGCGCCACGCGCGAATGGCCAATGCCTGCCGGTGGCAACGCCCTGCCCTACGGCATGGCGACGGATGATCGCGACATCATCTGGGTCGCACAGAACGGCCGCACCAATGCGCCGGCAACGCTGGTCGCGTTCGACCCGCGCACGAAGTCATTCGGTGCGGAGATCCCGGTGGGTCGCCCTGGGCCGAACACGATCCGGCACATGACGTTCGATCCTGCAACCCGCCAGATCTGGTTCGGCACCGATCAGGGGACGATTGGTCGGGTCGCGGTGCCGCCCGCGACACTGATGCGTTAACTGCGGTGTGGCGTGTGACCGGGGGCGATGGCAGGATCAAGATCTCTGACCCCTTGATCGATGCGTAACGCTATGCGGCACCGCGATTTACGCCGCGAAAACCATCGATCAAGATCTCTGACCCCTTGATCGATGCGTAACGCCATGCGGCGCAACGCCTTACGTCACGAAATCCCAGTGCAAGATCTCTGACCCCTTGATGCGCCGCGATTTACGCTGCGAAAAGCTCGATCAAGATCTCTGACCCCTTGATCGATGCGCAACGCCATACGGCACAACGCCTTACGCCACGAAATCCCAGTACACGATCTCTGACCCCTTGATCGCCCCTGACCCCTTGATGCGGCCCCCTGATGCTGACCTCTTCATGGTCCTCCGCGGGCGCAACGCCTACGGTTTCCGCTCGAACACCACCCGCCCCCCAACCACCGTCCGCGTCACCTTCACGTTGCGGATGTCGGCCGGGGGAATCGTGGTGATGTCACGCTCCAGCATCGCGAAATCGGCCAGCATGCCGATGTCGAGCGTACCGCGATTGGCCTCGTCAAACGCGGCGTAGGCACTCCCGCGTGTGTAGGCGCGCAGTGCCTCCTCGACCGTGATCTTCTGCGCCGGAACCCACCCGTTGGGGTTGGCCTCGTCGAGCGTGCGGCGGGTCACGGCCGCGTACACGCCTTCCATCGGACGCGGCGGCGCAACGAACCAGTCCGAGCCGAAGGCGAGTGATGCCTTCGCATCCAGCAACGACCGGAAAGCATAGGTGCGCGACGCGCGATCGGCACCGATCACCTTGTCGGCCCATCGCCCATCGTCGATGGCATGATAGGGCTGCATCGAGGGAATGACGCCGAGCTTCGCAAAGCGCCCGACGTCATCGCGCCCAATGTGCTGCGCGTGTTCGATCCGGAAGCGACGGTCACGTGCCCCATTCTCCTTGGCCACGCGCGCAAAGACATCGAGCTGCGTCGAGATGGCGCGGTCGCCGATCGCGTGCACGATCACCTGCAGGCCGGCCTTGTCAGCGCCGGAGGTCCAGGCGTACAAGCTCTCGGGTGGCGTGACGAAGAATCCCTTGTCGGATGGCTTGTCGGTGAATCCATCGAACATCGCGGCGGTATGCGAGCCGAGTGACCCATCGGCGAAACCCTTCAGCCCACCGATGCGCAGCCAGTCATCGCCGCGACCACGAGTTGCGACGGTATCGCGCAGTCGCTTCCAGTCGGCCAGCGGGATCATGCCGTAGATGCGCGTCTTCTGGCGTGGTGTGCCATGTGCTCGAGCAAAAATGGCGAGGTCATTCCAGCTCCCCATGTTGTGCACGCTCGTCACGCCATACGACGCGACGTAGGCCATGGCCGTATCCAGCGCGCGATCCTCGATCGCGGCGGGCGGCGCGGGCATTGCGCGATTGACGAGGTCCTGCGCGTTGTCCTTGAACACGCCGGTCAGTTCGCCCGATGCATCGCGGACCACTTCGCCGCCAGGCACGTCGGCCACGCTGCGCGTCAACCGCGCCGCGTTCAGCGCCAGCGAATTCGCGAGATTCATGTGCCCGTCGAGCCGATTGATCCAGACGGGATTGTCGGGCGTCACCGAGTCGATCCAGTCACGACGCGGCAGTTCCCCACCCCAATTGGTGTGATCCCAATCACCATTGGTGATCCACGCACCTTTCGGCAGGGTGCGCGCGTAGTCGCGGATTCGCGAGATGAACTCCTCCTTCGTCTTCGCATCGCGCAACTGCACCGAGGACAGCGCAAAGCCTCCGTCGACGAAATGCACATGCGCGTCGATGAATCCCGGCACCACCATCTGGCCCTTCGCGTCGATCACCGTGACCGCGCCCAGTCGACCGACCTGCACCGAGGTGCCGACATAGGAGATCCGTCCGGCACTGTCCACCGCCAGCGCCTCCGCCCACGGACGGGCGGTGCTTCCCGTCCAGATCCGCGCGTTCACGACAGCCAACGCCGGACGCGGTCCGAGGTAGCCCATCGGGGTCACGCAGGACGCCAGGAACGGCAGGGCAACAGCGATCAGCAGCGTGGCGACTCGACGCAACATCATGTCTCAGGGCAAATGGTTGGAAACGAACACCCGACGCACGACACCGTCACAACACACTGAAGGCTACTTGCCGCGAAGTGCCGCGGCGATCGCACTGTCGGCCAAGGTCGCCATGATGCGATATCCCGCCTCGTTGGGATGCACACCATCGTCACCAAGGCCAGCCTTCAATCCGTCACGTTCGTCCTTCATGGCGCTGTGATAGTCCAGATAGGTGGCACCCACACGCGCTGCGTACGCCTTCATCCAGCTGTTGACGGCCACGATGCGCGGCGCTGGTGTCAGCCCCTTTCGCCACGGATAATCGAACACCGGCAGGATCGACGACAACACGACCTTGATGCCATTCGCCTGTGCAATGTTGGTCATCGCCTCGATGTTGTCCTCGATCATCTCATTGGTCGAGGGCCCGGTATTGCCGGCGATGTCGTTGGTGCCGCCGAGGATCACCACCACCGCCGGCTTCAGCGCCACGACGTCGGCGTGGAATCGCACCAGCATCTGCGGTGTGGTCTGCCCGCCGATGCCGCGTCCGATGTACGGCTTGCCGGCGAACATGGTGGGGAAATACTTCACCCAGCCTTCGGTGATCGAATTGCCCATGAAGACGACGCGCTGTTCCCCGGCCTTTGGCGCCGGCAGGGCAGCGTTCGAATCGCGATAGCGCGCGAAATTGGCGTAGTCATTCCGGAACGCGGAGTCGGCAGCACGCTGTCGCGCCATCTCGGAGTCGGTGGCAGGAGGAGTTGCACCTGACGCATCGCCAGCGGCGGGCTTGGCGCTTTCACAGGCGGCCAGCACGAGCAACAGAGCAATGAGGCGTAGGGACGCAGGGGAATTCCGCAGCATGCGTGATGTCGGTCGACGGGATGGGGTGGGCGGCAGGCGAGACGGCGCGGTGACACGTCTGCGGGAACAGTACTTCCCGTCAGGTCTGACCGCCCCGCGCAGATCCAGGCAGGCCCCTAAACGAGAGCGCAGTCGCACCTCGATTCTACGCGTTGCGGCACGCGGGCGTGAGCGCCTCCACCGATCACCTGCACGCATGGCGGCGACGCCTCCCGGCCCCCAATTTCATGCGGAAGGGACGGCGCCCTGCGCGCACACGTGACGACGAGTGGAGGCATCGGTGGCAGAAACCTGGGATGCGATCGTGGTGGGCTCCGGAATCTCCGGTGGATGGGCGGCCAAGGAACTGACCGAGAAGGGGCTGCGCGTCCTGATGCTGGAACGCGGTCGCAACGTGGAACACATCAAGGACTATCCGAACGCCACCAAGGGCCCGTGGGAGTATCCGCACCGCGGCGGCGTCACCAACGCGTTGAAGGCCTCCCATCCGGTCCTCGAGCGCAGCCGGTTCGCCTGCAACGAGAAGAATCCGGACTTCTGGGTCAACGAGCAGGAGGCCCCATACACGGAAGTGAAGCGCTTCGACTGGTATCGCGGCTATCAGGTCGGCGGCCGCTCGTTGATGTGGGGCCGCTGCAGCTTTCGCTGGAGTGACCTCGATTACGAAGCGAACGCGAAGCAAGGCATCGGCACCGATTGGCCGATTCGTTACGCCGAGATGGCGCCGTGGTACAGTCACGTCGAGAAGTTCGCCGGTATCGCCGGCTCGATCGAGAACCTGCCGCAGCTCCCGGACGGTGATTTCCAGCCGGTGATGCCGCTCAACTGCGCCGAGGAATGGTTCGCGGGCAAGTTGAAGGGTATGTACGGCGGCAATCGGCGGATGATTTCCAGCCGCACCGCCAATCTCACGCTGCCGCTGCCCGGCCGCGGTGCGTGCCAGTCCCGCGACGCCTGCTGGTTGGGCTGTCCCTACGGCGCCTACTTCAGCACGCAGTCGTCGACATTGCCGGCCGCCATGAAGACGGGCCGCCTCACGCTCAAGCCACACTCGATCGTGAGCGAGGTGACGTACGACAAGAACACGCAGCGCGCCACCGGAGTGCGTGTGATCGATGCCGTGACCAACGCCACGATCGAGTACAAGGCGAAGGTGATCTTTCTCTGCGCATCGACGCTCAATTCGACCTGGCTCCTCTTGCGGTCAGCGACGGACATCTGGCCCGGCGGCCTTGGAAGCAGCTCCGGTGAGCTTGGTCACAACCTGATGGACCATCACTTCCGGCTCGGCGCCGAAGGTCGGCTCGAGGGAATGTTTCTCGACAAGATCCAGGTGGGGCAGCGTCCGAACCCGAGTTACATCCCGCGCTATCGCAATCTCTTCGGCGACAAGCGCAATTACCTCCGCGGCTTCGGCTACGAAGGCGGCGCCAGTCGCCAGGGTTGGTCACGCGCGGTCGGTGAACTGGGCATCGGCGGCGACATGAAGGATCATGCGACGGAGCCCGGTGAGTGGACCCTTGGCGGCACCGCGTTCGGCGAGATCCTGCCGAACCACGACAACAAGGTGTCGCTCGACGAATCGGTGAAGGACAAGTGGGGCCTGCCGGTGCTCAAGATCGACAGTGACATCGGCGAGAATGAACGCCTGATGCGTGTGGACATGATGAACGACATGGCCGAGATGCTGACGGCTGCCGGGGTGAAGGACGTGAAGACCTTCGACTATGGCTATGCGATGGGTCAGGGCATCCACGAGATGGGCACGGCGCGCATGGGCACGAGCCCGAAGAATTCGGTCGTGAACAAGCACAACCAGGTCTGGGACGCGCCGAATGTCTTCGTCACCGATGGCGCCTGCATGGCCTCGACCGCCTGCCAGAATCCGTCGCTGTCCTACATGGCCTTCACAGCGCGCGCGGCCGACTTCGCGGTCGCGGAGCTCAACCGTCGGAATCTTTAGGCTACGGTGCTGAACGGCGAGACGCAGAGTCGCAGAGACGCAGAGGGACAGCAAGTTCAACGGCAAGTTCAACGGCAAGTTCAACGGCACGACCAACGGCAAGACCAACAACAACAGCAACTGACTTGACGCAAGGCGCCTGCGGCGCCCGCAAAAGGAAACAGCCGCAAAACAAGAAGCCGCAAGACTGCAAAAGGCTTTGAGAACTGCGTGTGCAAAACGAAAGGTCGGTGGGCGCGCAGTTACCCTCAAAAAGGGACTGTCGACTCCACCGACCTTTCGTTTACCACGAGCAGTTCTGCGTCAGTTTGCAGTTCTGCGGCTGTTACCGTTCCGCCGTTTTCAGTTCTGCGTCAAGTCAGTTGAACTTACCGTTGAACATGTCGCTGAACTTGCGGTCGAACCTGCTGCCCCTCTGCGTCCTCGCGTCTCCGCGATTCGCAGTCGAGAACAGCGAAATTACTTGGCCTTGATCGTCAGGTTGTTGACGACGGTGAATTCCGGCGCCTTCGCCTTCGCGACTTCTTCGGCCAGCTTCTTCTGGGCATCGGTCGGCACGGTGCCGTTCAGGGTCACCGTCTTGGTGTCCTTGTTGGTATCGACATTGATGCCACCCGCATCCACGCGCGTGTCAGCCATCAGTGCGGTCTTCACGTCAGCCGTTTCCATTGCGGCGCCAACAGTAGCGGTCGCATTGGCTGCGCCGCTGGCGGTTGCATCAGCGGCCTTTTCGGTGGCGGCTGCGGCCTGATCGCCTGCCTTCTCGGCGTCCTTCTCGACACCCTTGGCGGTGTTGCTGCACGCAGTGGCGATCGTGAGGATGGTCGCGACTGCAAAAGTATTGATGCGATTCATGGAAAATCTCCTGTCTTGAATTTGTTCCGAACGCGAGCGCACGAATCGAGATTCGCACCACGGCGTGACGACGGACTGACATGTCAGCGCACTGCATCGCGCGGGCCTAGATAGCGCAAGAACGAAGCCACGGTGAACTGCTGAGTTGGCTCTTGCCCTCTTTCGTTGGCGTTTCATCGACCCCAAAAACACTTCGCACGGATCGTCGCGCCAGCTTGCGACTCGCCCGATTGCTCTCGCGATGCATTGCACTTCGTACCGGGCGCGAGCCGCGCGCGCTGTTCCACACTCCCTCACGCGGAGCCGCGGGGAACGCGGAGCCGCGGAGAACAGCATGAACTGACGAGAGTCCGCACCGCATTCGTCGTTGCTGTGGTACCTATGCCTACCTAGCGTCTCCCTGACGGCTCTTTATCCAGCAGTAGCAGTTTTGCGGCGGTTCACTGTTTCGCGGCTGTCGCAGCATCCCAGTTGTCCGTTTTGCGTCAGGGCAGTTGCCGTTGCTCGTGTCTTTGCTGTCGCTGTTGCTCGTGATTTGCCGTTGCTGTTGCCATTCCCGTGGCTCATGCCGTTGCCCTTCCGCGGCGGCTCCCTTCTTCGGCTGTTCCGTTCCGCGTCAAAGCAGTTGCAGTTCCTCTGCACCTCCGCGACTGCGATTCGCTGGTGCCGTTCCGCGTCGACGCCGTTGCAGTTCCTCTGCGCCCTCGGCGACTCTGCGATTCGCTGTTGCCGTTCGGCGAGTCGCCGCGGCGCACACCCGCCATACCGCCCGGCGCGCGAGCCGAGCCAGAGATCGGGTCATCGCAACTCGGCTCCCCCGACACGTTGTGCCGACCGGACCGGTTGGGTAGCTTCTGCTGCTGTTGGAGGGATGGCCGAGAGGCTGAAGGCACCGGTTTGCTAAACCGGCGTACTGGGAAACTGGTACCGAGGGTTCGAATCCCTCTCTCTCCGTGCAACGGGCCCACCACGTACCGGTGGGCCCGTTTTTCTTATCCGAGCCGAGCCTTCGCATGACTGCGCCTGCCCCACGCCTCCGCTTCGCCCCGTCCCCGACCGGCTACCTCCACGTCGGTGGTGCCCGGACCGCCCTCTTCAACTGGCTCTGGGCCCGCAAGACCGGCGGCAAGTTCCTGCTCCGGATCGAGGACACCGACAAGGCGCGCAGCACCGAGGAAAGCACGGCGGCCATCTTCCACGGCCTCGAGTGGCTCGGGCTCGACTGGGATGAGGACGTGGTCTTCCAGGGCGCCAACGTCGACCGACACAAAGCCGACGCCGAGCGGCTCGTCGCCAACGGCAGCGCCTACCTCGACTTCACCACAATCGCCGAGCTCGACCGGATGCGGTCCGACGCCGACGCCCGCAAGGAGCCGTTCCGGTTCGATCGACGGCTGGCCAGCTGGACTCCGGATGAGGTCGCCCAGAAGCTCGCCGCCGGTGAGCCCTACACCATCCGCTTCCGCGTCCCCGAAGGCACCACCGCCTGGGACGACATCGTCCACGGACGCATCGCGTTCGAGAACAAGGAGATCGAGGATTTCATCATCCTCCGCTCCGACGGCACACCGATCTACAACCTTGCCGTAGTCTCCGACGACATCGCCATGGGCATCACGATCGTGATGCGCGGCGATGACCACATCTCCAACACGCCGAAGCAGATCCTGCTCTATCAGGCGCTCGGCGCCGCCCTGCCGCAGTTCGCGCACGTGCCGATGATCCATGGCACCGACGGCAAGAAGTTGAGCAAGCGTCGCGATGCCGCCGCGGTCGGCGACTGGGAATTCAAGGGCATCCTCCCCACCGCCATGGCGAACTTCCTCGCACTCCTTGGCTGGAGTCCGGGAGATGACCTCGAAGTGATGATGCCCGAGGAGATGCTGCAGCACTTCACGCTCGATCGCCTGCACAAGAAGGCCGCGATCTTCGACACGCAGAAACTCGAGTGGATGAACGGCCAGCACCTCTCCCGCCGACCGCTGGAGGAAGTGCTGCCGCGCGTGACGGATGCGCTGGTGCGCCACGGCGTCGCGACGCAGGAAAAGCTCGATGCCGACCCGGCGTGGACCTCGCATCTCGTCGATCAGCTGCGTGTGCGCGCCCGAACGGTCGAGGAGATCGTGAAGCAGGCGCGCCCGTACCTGCTCGATGAATTGGAATACGACAATGATGCCGTTGCGAAGGCATTGCTGAAGGATCGCGCCGCGAGTGCCGACATTCTCTCCGCGACACGGGACGCACTCGTGAACGCACCGGCCTGGACGGCGGAGGCGCTCGAGCCGGCCCTGCGAACACTCGCGGAATCACGGGGACTCGCGGCGGGGAAGATCTTCACCCCGCTTCGCGTCGCCGTCACCGGACTTTCCGTCAGCCCAGGCATCTTCGATGTCCTCACGCTGATCGGTCGGGATCGGAGCCTCGAGCGTCTCGCGCGCACGCTGGACATGCTGGCGACGCAAGCGTAGGCACCCACTCCGGGCGCCCTGCGATCACGTCGCAGGGAGCCTTATGAGTGATGCACTGACGCCGACTGAAGAAAAGGTCTACCAGTATCTGATCGAGTTCCTGGCTGCGAACAGCTACCAGCCGAGCATCCGTGAAATCGGCCGTCAGTTCGACATCAAGTCGACCAAGACGGTGTCCGACGTGCTCGGCAACCTGGCGCGCAAGGGATACATCCAGCGCAATCAGGCTCGCTCACGCGGCCTGCGCATCCTCGGTGCACAGTCACCAGGCGCGACGCGCTCGATTCCATTCTACGGTCGCCTCTCGGCATTCGGCGAGGCGATCACCCCTGACCTGCGTACCGATGCGATCGTGATCGATCGGCGACTCGCACCGTCGGACAACGCGTTCTTCCTTCGCGTCGCGGATGACGCGATGGCAGCGCGCAGCATTCGTCGCGACGATACGGTGCTGGTGAACCCGGATTTTGCGGCGCTCGATGGCGACCTGGTGGCAGTGCGCGTCGGGCACGATGCGGTGG
Organism: uncultured Gemmatimonadaceae bacterium; assembly: GCA_963740355.1. GTDB lineage: Bacteria > Gemmatimonadota > Gemmatimonadetes > Gemmatimonadales > Gemmatimonadaceae > JACMLX01. The sequence continues at coordinate 1,749,933 of CAVUDW010000002.1, read as the reverse complement.
TCCGTGTCTTCGAGCAGCGCGGCAACGATACGCTGCTCCGCGCCGCCTCGGATGACGTCAGCCCGATCGTGATTCCGCCGGGCGACGATCAGGTCGTGCTGGGTGTGGTCTGCGGCGCTTTCCGCGGCTCACTGCAGGCCGACGAACTGGATCCGGACGCCGAAGCCGCAGCCTGATTGATCGTGGATCAGCGATCCGGCTGCAGCGGTTGTTGTTGCTGCTGCTGGATCGGCGCGGCGGGTTGGTCCTTCGTTTCGCGACCTTCCTTGCGCTCGCGATCACGACGCTCACGAATGCGCTTCACGCGTTCGTTGAATGTCTCCGCGTTGAGGGCGACTTGTGCGCCAGCTTGAATCTGGTTGCGCATCGCCCACGGATTTTCGCCGCGCATCAGCGCGGTCGGGTTGCTGCCGACACGATTGAGCGGCAGCAACGCCAGTAGCGGCGCTGGCAGCGTGATGTTGCCAAGCACGATGCCGCGTTGCGACCAGCCGTACTTCTTGCCACCGCGCGTGAAGGTCAGGTCGGCGCGACCATCCTCGGTGACTCCGCTGCGCGGTGCGTTCTGCACGCTGTCGGCGTACTGCGCAAACCGCTCGAGGATCACGCTGTCGAGGCGCTCCTTCGGCGTACGTGCCACACGCGCCGGTTCCGCCGACCCGGGATAGAGTCGTGGATCGTACGCCGGCACCACGCCGCGCGAGACGCCCGAGCCACTGCCCGTGCCGTAGCCGGAGCCAGTGCCACCCCCTGCCCCGCCACGCCCGCCCGCCGCATCCGGCAACGCGGTGGGAACCGACGTTGGCGCGACCAGCACATTCGGACGCTGCGAGGACGTCGGCTTCACCGCGCCATTCACCGGCGCACCGCCGCCCGAGGCGTCGCCACTCGGCGCCGTCACCGCCACCATCTGGATCTTCTCCGGCTTGGCGGCGCTCTCCGGTCCGACCAGCCACTCGGCGATGCCATTCGAGCCAACGACAGCACGCAGCAGGACCGCACCAAGCACGATGTGCAGGGCGACGGAAGTCGCGATCGCACCTGGCGATCGCTCCTCCGGCTGGCGCGGCTTGAACATCATCAGACCGGTGCTCCGAACGACGCGAGCACGCGACCGGCACGCACGGCCGCTTCACGCATCCGGTCCGGCGATGTGATGAAGCTGATGCGGAAGAAGCCTTCGCCACCGGCACCGAAACCGGTGCCCGGCATCACGATCACGCCTTCGTCATCCAGCAGTCGATCCGCGAACACCGCCGACGGAATACCCTCGGGGAGCGGAATCCACAGGTACATCGTGGCCTTCGGCACCTCACAAGTGAATCCGGCGTCACGGAACGCCTGCACTGCCGCGTCACGTCGCTCCTGAAACACCGCCGTGTTCTTCGGCACGAACTCAGCCCAGCTCTCGATCGCGGCCACACCGGCCTGCTGCACGGCCATGAAGGCGCCGGTATCGACGTAACTCTTCACCTTGGCCAGCGTCGAGATCACTTCCGTGCGCCCGCAGGCCCAGGCGCAGCGCCAGCCGGTCATGTTGTAGGTCTTCGACAGCGAGTGGAATTCGATCGCCACATCGCGCGCGCCATCGATCTCGAAGATGCTCGGTGGCACATAGCCATCGAAGCCCATCTCGGAGTAGGCGTTGTCGTACACCAACAGGATGTCCAGTTCGAGACACCGCTGCACCACTCGCTCGAGATAGTCGCGCGGGGCGATGGCCGCCGTCGGATTGTTGGGATAGTTCAAGTACAGTATACGCGCACGCTTCAGCACATCCGCTGGCACCTCGTCGATGTCGACGAGGAAATTGTTCTGCGGGCGCAACGCATAGAAATACGGATTGCCGCTGCTGAGGATCGTGCCGCCCTTGTAGGCGTTGTAGCCCGGCTCGGGGACGATCGTGTAGTCACCTTCGTTCACGTAGCCGAGCGCGAGGTGCGAGAGGCCTTCCTTGCTGCCGAGCAGTGGAACGATCTCGCGAACCGGATCGAAAGTGACGCCGAAGCGTCGTGTCATCCAGCCGCTCACCGCGTCGCGGTACGCCGGATTGCCGAGGCCAAAGCCGTACCGGTTCATCGCCGGAATCTTCGACGCGGCGGCCAGCGCTTCCACGGCCGCGGCCGGCGGATCGAGATCCGCATCGCCGGCACCGAGATCGATCACGTCCACACCCCGCGCCAGCAACTCGCGCTTCTTGATCGGAATCAGCGCCAGCGGATAGTCGGGAAGACTCTCGAAACGATGGGAACGCGGAGGCATCAGGATTCGGCGACGACAGGATTGGAGACCGTACTGCATCCGACCACTTCGACTTCCACCGTGTCGCCCGGAACCAGGGGGCCGACGCCAGCGGGGGTCCCGGTGGCCACGATGTCCCCGGCCTCGAGGGTCATGACCTGGGAAATGTAGGCCAGCAACGCCGGGACGGAAAACACCATCTCGGCCCCCGAGCCCCTCTGCCGTACGACACCGTTGACCCGCGTGACCACCTCGAGCCGAGAAAAATCGGGAATCCCGACCCACTCCGGCCCGATGGGGCAGAAGGTGTCGAAGCCCTTCCCGCGGGTCCACTGCGGATCGGACTTCTGGATGTCCCGGGCGGTGACGTCGTTCAGCGCCACGATTCCGCGAATCGCCGCCAACGCCTGCGCCTCGGTGGCACGCCGGATCGGTGTCCCAATCACGACCCCGATTTCCCCCTCGTGTTCCACCTGCCGGGACATTTTCGGTGCGACGATTGCGTCTCCCGACTGGATGATCGACGTCGACGGCTTGAGGAACAACAACGGCTCGGTCGGCACCGCGTTCCCCAGTTCCTTCGCATGTTCACGGTAGTTCCGGCCAACACAGACGATTTTGCCAGGGCGGACAGACATGATGACGGGGCTGGTGGGATGAATCGGTGAGAGCACGCTGGCGCGCTGCGCGCCGGTGATCAGGGTCTGGTCAGGGCGCCGAGAAGGACGCCGCCTCACGCGCAGCGTAGAAATCGATGATCCGCCGCTCTGCCTCGGCCCACGGGCGCAACACGCGCTGCGCCGGCGGGAGCGCATCGAGCAGATCGCGACCGTACCGCTTGGTCACGACGCGCACGTCGTCCAGCACGATCACGCCACGATCCGTCGCGGTTCGGATCAGTCGGCCGACCCCCTGCTTCAAGCGCAACGTGGCATGCGGCAGCATGTATTCCATGAATGGATCACCGCCGCGTGCCTCGATCGCATCACACTGCGCCGCCACCATCGGCTCGCTCGGTACGCGGAACGGCAACTTGTTGATCACGAGGCCGCGCAACGCATGTCCGGGCACGTCGACGCCTTCCCAGAAGGTCGCCGTGCCCACGAGGATTGCGCGCCCCGACTGCCGGAATCGCTTCAGCAGCGTATCGCGGCCATCCTCGCCATGAATGAGCAGCGGCCATCCGTTCGTCGCGGCACTGTCACGCAGTGATGCCGAGAGCGCCTTCACGTCGCGATGACTGGTGCAGAGCACGAAAATCCCGCCATCACTCGCCTCCGCCATGTCGAGCACGTGGGTCACCACGGCGCGCTGATGCCCTGCCGGATCGATGTTCGGGGCCGGCGTATCACTCGGCACGACGAGCAGTGCGTTCTCGTGATAGTCGAACGGCGATGGAAACTGCGCTGTCTCGACATTCGTCTCGGCCTCGTCGAGCCCAAATCGGGTGAGGAGAAATCCGAAATTCGAGTTTGGCGTGAGCGTCGCGCTGGTGACGACCGTACTGGCCAGTCGACCGAAGAGGTCCTCGCGCAGGATCGGCGCAAGATCGAGCGGAACGCTATACAGCAGCACGGTCGGTGTGCTGTTGCCGCGCACCGCGCCGCCATCGGATCGACCACGCAACTCCGCCCACCGCACGAAGCCCTTCGCGTCGTCGGGAGGATCGAGCGTCGCACGCAAACCGTCGATGTGAGCCGATGTGCGTGAGCCGACACCCCGCAATTCCTGCAGAAGCGAGAGCAGTGCTTCGTCGCGCTCATCTTCCGTTTCGAGGCGCTCCCGGATCAGGCGCAAGTTCTCCCCGATCGTTTCCAGCGCCTGCACGAGGTTGCGCAGTGCGGCACCAAGTCCATCACGCCACACCGCTTCGGTGTGCAAATCCGGGGTGAGCCGGATCGTGGCCTGCTTGCTCTCCTGCAGCCAGGTCGCGATGCGATCGAAGAGCTGCGCCGAATCGCCGCGAGCATTCTCCACCGACGGGCGAAGGCGCGCACGCAACAGGTCGAGGCTCGCAATGCTGAGCAGGTCTCCGCGCGCCATCAGGCGCGTCTCGAGCGTGGGCAGCAAGCCCTTCGCCTCACGTCCACCACGACGCTCGAGCCGATTCAGCAGTTTCGACAGCGCGCGATTGGAGACGCTGCTGCCGAGGTGATTGGCCGCCGCATCTTCGAGGTGATGCCCTTCATCGACGACGAGGTGTGTGTACGCCGGCAGCACTGCCGCCTCGGCCCAGTTCTGCGACGCACGGCGCACTGCGATGTCGGCCAGCAGCAACGAGTGATTCACGACCACGATGTCGGCCGTGGCCGCCACACGGCGCGCCTTGAACACGAAGCAGGCGTCGAAGTGTGGGCACTTGAGGCGCGTACAGAGATCACCTTCGGCCGCGACTTCATCCCAGACATCGGGGCGCGGTGGCGTCGCGAGATCGCTGAGCGAGCCATCCTTGGTGGACTTGGCCCACTCCGAAAGCATCGCCAGCTCTTCGCGCTGCGGGGCCTCGAACAGCGAAGCGCTGCCGGCTTCAGCCTGTCCCAGTCGCGAGAGGCAGAGATAGTTGCGCCATCCCTTCAGCAACGCAAAACGGACGGGCTGATCACTGAGCAGGTCAGCCAGCAGTGGCAGGTCCTTGCCGAACAGCTGCTCCTGCAGCGTGATCGTGTTGGTGCTGACGATCGTGCGTTCCTTGTTCGCGGCCGCCCAGCGCAACGCGGGGACGAGATACGCCATCGACTTGCCGACGCCTGTCCCTGCCTCGAGCAGTGCAACGCCACCGTCGGCGTACGTGCGAGCGATCGTGGTGGCCATGTCACGCTGGCCGTCGCGTGATTCGTACGAGCCGAAGCCGCGCGCCAGCGGACCGTTTGGGCCGAAGTCCGCCTCGATCGACGATGCCGGCACGACGACCTTCGGTGTCACGCGCGGCACTTCGGTCACGACGTACAGGTCAGTGACGTCGTTGTCGGTGATGGCGAATCCGATGCCATCGTCATGCAGGCGCGCCGCGATGCCAAGGTCGGCGTCACTGGGCTCCAGCCATCCCGACGGATGGTTGTGCACCAGCATCTCACCGCGCTGCGCCACGCCGGGCAGCGCCAACACCTGCCCGGGAGTGCCGCGCGCCACTGCACGCGCCGATGTCAGCTTCCCGTCGGCATCCACCGCGCAGACGAACAACACTTCGCGCCCGCCCGCCAACCGGATCGCGACACGAATCGCCGCAGCCGCAGCCGTGGCGATCCGAAAGTCAGGTGGTGTGTCGTCCGCCCGGGCGGCCTTGCTGCGGCGCGTCATGTCCGGAATCTACCTGACCACGCCATACCCCGCCTTCAACCGCGACATCAGCGAATCAAAATCGCTCAGGTCTTCCGCGGCTTCTTCTGCGCTGCTGGAAAGAGGACGTTGTTCAGGATCAGGCGATAGCCGGGCGACGACGGATACAGCGACAGGTCGGTCGGTGCGGCGCCGACTTCGTGCTGCGGGTCTTCAGGATCATGACCGCCGAGGAAGGTCCACGCGCCCTTGCCGTAGCTGCCATGGATGTACTTGGCGAGCGGCATGCCGTCTTCGTACGCAAGCACACGAGTACCCGGCTTGAGCGTCGACTTGGTGAAGCTGGTCGTCACGCCGTAGTAGTCCTGCAACACGCTGCGATGATCCTGCGTCAGCATCGTGGGCACGGGATCGAGCTTGGCCGAGAAGGCGAAGAGGCTGAACGTGCCGAGTGCGCGGCGGCGACCTGGCACGTTGACCTGATGCCCGTCGATGTCGCTCATGCTGTTGATCAGCGGGCTCGGTTCGAGGTGCGCATTCTGCACCGCGAAGGCCTTCGACCAATCCATCTTCTGGTCGGCATCCGCATCCATCGGCGTGCCGTCACTGAAGCTGCTGGCGATGTCCACATTCTGGCCGGCGATCGCGAGCTCGAGCGTTTCCGTCGCGCCGCACATCGCGAACAGGAAGCCGCCATTCTCGACGTACATCCGCATCTTCTCCGCGACCGCCTTCTTCAGGCCCGGCACATTGCTGAAGCCGAGCTGCTTCGCCTGCGCCACCGTGCGATTCACCTGGTTGATGAACCACGGGCTGCCGCGATACGAGATGTAGAACTTGTTGTACTGCCCCGTGAAGTCTTCGTGGTGCAAGTGCAGCCACTCGTACTTCGAGAGGTCACCGGCGATCACTTCCGGGTCCCAGACCTTGGTGTACGGAATGCCAGCGTAATCGAGCGCAATCGTGACGGCGTCGTCCCACGGATTCGCATTCGGTGGCGAATAGATCGCAACCTTCGGCGCCCGCTCCAGCGGCACCGCATCGAAGTTGCCGCCGGCCATCTCGGTGCGGATGGCGGCCAGTGCGTTGTCATCCAGCGGCGTGACGGAGATGCCATCGAGCCCGGCGCGACGGCGCGTGGGCGGCGTGTCGAGGAGGAGGAACGAGCCGCCGCGATAGTTCAGCAGCCACTCCGCCTTCTCCGTCCGCTGCAGCGCGCTGTAGGTCAGCCCGTACGCCTTCAGGTGATTGCGCTGCGCGTCGTCCATGGGCACCAGCAGGTGCTGTGCGACGGCAGGCGCAGCGGCGACCAGCGTTGGGACAAGAGCGACCAGCGCGTTCCGAATCCAGCCTCGCATCACGAGGTCCTCGCGAGGCGGCGGGCGGCGTCCAGTTCACGCCGCGCCTGCGGCGCCAATGCGCTGGTGGGATACGTGAGCAACAGGTGTTCCAGTCGGGCGATGGCCGTGCCACCATCGCGTGCACGGAGCGCGGCACGCGCCCATTCGAGATCGCCTTCGGGGGCTTCCGGACTCGTGGCATACTCGGTCACGATCTTCGTCCAGATCGGCACCGCGCGCGCATCGTTGTTGCTGGCTGTGAGCAGGCGCGCGGCCATCGCCAGCACCAGTGGCGCCGCGTCACCCACTTCAGTCGTCGTGTTGAGCAACTGCGTCAACGCGGTGGCTGTGTCGCGCTTGGCCAGCGCCACGAAGGCGGCGCCGATGCCGGCGGACGTCGGCAGCGTGGTGCGAGACAGCAGCGCGCGCGGTACCAGCAACAGCGTATTCGACGCGTCGGCGTTCCGCAGCGCAGCGCGAGCCTTCTCGAGGTCGCCGTCGTAGATCGCCAGCAGCGCCGTCGCTTCGTCCTCATCGAGGCGCGTCACGAATGGCCGCGCACGCGCCGCGTCTCCCACGCGCAGCCAGGCCCACATCAGTTCGCGCTCGAGGATCTGAAGCTGTATCGGCACGACCTTCGGCCGCACGGAATCGACCAGCGCCAACGCATCCGACGCGCGACCGAGGGCCGCCATCGCACGCAACCGCACCGGCACCGCGTCACGCAACCCTAGCTGTGTGGTGAGCTTGCCCTGCGCCGCCGAGGCGAACTGCAGCGCAGTCGCCGCTTCACCGCTCGTCAATGCGGCATCGGCCGCACGAAGCGCGCTCGCAGCATCGCCATTCTTGGCGTAGATCGCCGCCCACGCCTCGCGCGATGCGACCTGCATGTTTCGCGCGTCCGCTTCCTCGGCAAACTCCTTCCACGCCGAAACAGCCTCCGCATCCGGCTTCACGCCATTGAATGCCAGCCACGCCTGCCGCGGCTGCATCCAGACCAGTTCCAGCGATGCCAACACCCGCCGCGCGGGCAACCAGAGCGGATCCGCGAGCAGGTTCGTCCGCACCGAGTCACGCGCCACCCCCGTCGCCTGCGACAGCGCAAACACCGCCGCCTGGTACAGTTGCGGGGTCTGCGTCAGCGTCTCGCGCCACCGCCGTGCCGCCTCGTTCCACATCCGCTGCGCCGACGCCACCTGCGCCAGTTCGCTGCTGAAATCACGTGGGTCGCGCACCATCCGGCTGGCAACCGTGAGCACCGAGTCGGCGGCCTGCGAGCGGCCCGACTCGAGAAGGATTCGCGCGTATTCCTTGAACGGCGCCGCTTCGCCCGGTGCTGCGCGCACCCAGTCGCGGAACGCCGCCGACAGCTCCTCGTCCTTCTGCAGCGCCGTCAACGTGCGCAGCTGGATCGAGCGCACCACACCACTGCGCGGCTCAGCGCGAATCGCACTGCGAATGAGCGGCAGCAGCGAGTCCACCAGACCGAGGTTCGTGTACACGCGCTCCAGGCCGAGCAGCGCCGGCACCATCGACTCGCCGGCGCCAGCGAACGCGCGGCGGTAGAGCACTGCCGCTTCGCGTGGCTTGCTCTCCTCGAGATCGAGCGCGCGCGTCACCAGCGTGTCCGTGCTGCTGGTGCCCCCCTCCTGCGCACGCACCGGCGCTGCGGTCGCCAGCACGAGGCTCGCGACCACCATCCACTGTCGCACAGCCATCACGGCTTGGCTCCCGTCTTGTTCAGGCGTTCGAAATACTGCAGCACCGCGCGACGTTCGTCCTCACGCAAGCCGCGCAGCTCTTCCCACGATGGCGGTGCCACGCGTGACGCCGGTGCACCGGTGGCAGGAATCGCTGGCGGCGCGAAGGCGGCCGTGCCGATGCCAGGCTTCGACTCACGCGGCCCCTGCTTGTCCTCATCCTCACGACGCAGCGTGCGACCGGCATCCAGCAATCGCTGCAGGAACTGCTCGCGACGCGCGGCCGTCTCCGGATCACCCGCCGCGCGCTCCATCGCATCGGCGAGACGCTTCGCTTCCTTCGCCAGCGCATCGGCACGGCCACTCTGGTCGGCACCGCCCACATCGTCGAGCCGCTGCGCAATCTGACGCTGGCGACGCGCGATCTGCTGCGCCATCTGCTGCGCCTGCGAACCGGCCTCGCCGCCGGGCATCATCGACATGCCCTGCGCCTGACCGTTCACCTGCTGCTGCTGCCGCGCCAACTGCTGCATCTCCTCCATCATTTCCGGCAAACCCGACGCAGATCGGGCGCGGCTGGCGCGCTCACGATCGCGCACCAGGCTCGAGGCCGCACGCTCCATCGCCGCGGCTGCATCACGCATCGCAGCCGCCGCCGCTTCGCCATTCTGGCCCTGCCCACCAGGCTGGCCCTGCCCCTTCTGCGCCTGTTGGGTCGCTTCCTGTGCACGCTGCAGCGCTTCCTGCATTGCACGCTGCGAGCCCTGGCTCACATGCTGCGATCGCTTCGCCGCTTCCTGCAGGCGTTGTGCGGCCTGTTGCACACCGTTCTGCACAGTCGCCTGCTCGGCGGCCATCTGCTGCCCTTGCTGTCCTTGTTGTCCCTGCTGCCCCTGCTGCCCCTGTTGTCCTTGCTGCTGCTGCCCCTGTTGCTGCTGTCCCTGCTGGCCAGCCTTCTGTTCGCCCTGCTGTCCCGGCTTCCTCTCGCCCTGTTCACCAGGCTTCTGTTCCCCCTGCTGGCCCTGCTGGCCTTCCTGCTTCTGGCCCTGCTGACCCTGCTGCTGTTGTTGCTGTTGCTGCGCCTGCTGCTGCGCAGCGTTGGCCATCTGCCGCTCCTGCTGACTGAGCTGCATCATCTCCTGGATCGACTGATCGAGCTCGGAGGTGGTCTCGCGCTTCCAGTCGTTCACCTGTTCCTGACGCGCTTGCGCCAACTGGTCAGCGGCCTGCTGCATCGCCTGCGATGCGCGCTCGGCAGCCTGCTGTGCGTTCTGTGGATCGCGTGCCGCCTCCTGCATCTGCTTGGTGGCGGCTTCACTGTTCTGGCGTGCCTGTTCCGAACGCTGCGCACCGCGCTGTGCGTCCGACTCACGCAAGCGCTTGGTGAGATCGTTGATGTCGCGGCTCAACGCCTCATTCTGTCGCGCGAGGCGCTCGGCCTGCTGCTGACGCTGCGCGGCCGTGGCGTTGCCCGATGAATCGGCCAGCTGACGCTGCGCCTTGGCCATGTCCTGTGCCTCGTCGCGCAACGTCTCCATGCTGCCTTCGAGCGCGGCACGCTTCAACATCTCGGCATTCCGCTCGAGTTGCTCACGCAATGCCTGCTGCTGCTTCGCCAGGTCTTCCAGCGACTGCCGCGTCGCCGCCTGGTCGAGTCGCTGCGCCGACTGCTCGACCTGCTGCAGCCGCTGCATCATCTGCGGCGAGAGAGCTTCCTGCATCATCTTCTGCGCTTCAGCCAATCGGCCTGCCAGCGCCGAGTCGAGTGCACCGGCACCCTTGAGCTGATCGGTGAGTTGCTTGGCCTGCTGTTGCAGTTGCTGCGCCTGCTGCTGCAGTGCGCGCTGCTGCTGCGCCATCTGCGCGGCCTTTTCGCGGGCGTCGAAACTCATCGGCTGTCCATTCTCCCCGCCGGCCTTCGCGTTGCGGGCAGCGTCACTCGTCTGTTGCGCCAGCGCCTGTTGCTGCCGTGCCAGCGAGGCGGCGCCTGCAGCGACACTGTCCGCCGTCGCCCGCGCCTGTTCGCGGCGTTCCGTCACCCCTGCACGGCGCAGGATCAGCGTGCGGCTGCGGCCCACCTGGCGCCAAGGCGAAGCATCCGTCGCGGTCACGTCCACGCGCAACGATCCGTCGTCACCCTTCAACCCAAGTGCATCGAGGTCGAGCGGCACGGTGCCCTCGAACGACGGTGCATTCGCGCCCAGCACTTCACGACGGGCCACCACCGATTCACCCGAGCGCACCGTCAGCATCACGCTCGACAGCGCATGATCGTCGGTCGCGATGACACTCACCGTTGCCGTTGCGCCAGCCAGCAGCAGCGTGTCGCTGGTGCTGGCGATCTGCACCTGCGGCGCCGAGTCGGCGCGAATGTCGAGTGCGAACGACGGCGGCATTTCCTGCAGTGTCGTCGCGGCATCGGCGCGCCATTCCCAGCGCGCACTGCGATCGGCCACGAGGCGTCCATCGACCTTGTCACCAGCGACGTTGAGCACCACACGTCCACCTTCGTCACTCACCAGCGTCGCCGACGCCAGCGGTACCGAGGCACGGCCACGCAGCGTCAGCACGGTGCCGCGCGGCAGCACCAAAACGCCTGCCAGCGCGACGTCCTCGTCGATTCGGCCGAGGTACGCCGGATAACTCGCCTGCGCCACGACGTCGCCGAGGTACGGCTTGTCCGTCACGCGGATGCGATGCGGTGCCGACGTTGCGCGACCATCGCTGATGGTGAGCAGCACGTCGCTGTCCAGCACAGGCAGCGTCCGTTGCGCAGTTTCCTTGACCAGCGGGAGGTCGATCGACACGATCTTCCCATCGGACTTCTGGATCTGCAGCGTGAGCGCCGTGCGTCCGGCACCGGTGACGCGAATCGTCGGTGTCGCGCCGCGCAGTGCCACCGAGGGGGCATCGAGCACCAGCTGCGGCAACAGTGATCCGTTCCAGGCGCCAATCGGATTCGCGAGCGCATCCGCACCATCGCCCCAGATGGCGCCCGCGGCGATCAGCGCCACCAGTGCACCGGCAGCCCAAAGCATCGCACGCTTCCGCACATCGCTCAGCGCGGCGTACGTCTTCGGAGCACGTGGTACTGCGGTTCCCGCCAGCGCGCGCGACGTCTGCATGGCCGCGTGTGCGCCGAGTGGTCCGGACTGCGCCACTTCCTTCGCCACGCGAATTTCACCGCGACGCAGCTTCTGCTCGTGCTCGATCGCCTCCGCCACCGCGTCCTGCGTGGTGGCGCGACCGTCCGTCGCACGACGACGCTGCCAGACCCACGCGGCCGCGCCGATGCCGGCGCCCCAGATCAGGAACGGAGCGACACGCGGCAGGGCCAGCCACCGACCGCCGCCCAGCAACACGATGCCGACGGCACCGATCGCGAAGACCGGCAGCAACGCAGCGGCGATACGCGTGTCGCGCGACAGGCGAAGCAGCGCGCTGCGTTCATCGCGGACGATCGAATCCAGCTGGCCGATCGCGCCCTGCGGAATGGAAGGAGCTGTCATGCTGACATCATGGCTGCAACCGGCTGGTGACCGCGTACGTGATGAGATTCACACCCATGCGCAACGCCTGCTCATGCAATTCCGGCGGATCGGTGGGATACGTGCCGACATCTTCCCAGCCGTTGCCAAGGTCCGACTGATACGTGTAGTACAACGCGAGTCGGTCGCCGATGAAGATGCCCATGCCACGCGCCGGCTTCGCATCGTGTTCATGGATCTTCGGTACACCCTTGGGGAAGGGATACACCAATCGGTAGATCGGATGATTGAGCGGCACGTCCACCAGCGGACGGTCTGGAAAGAGCTGCTTCACGACGATGCGGAAGCTGCTGTCGAGGCCATAGTTGTCATCCACGTGCAGAAATCCGCCGCGCAGCAGGTAGGCGCGCGTGCGGGCGATCTCGTCCGGCTCCATCGTGATCGTGCCGTGCCCGGTGAGATGCAGGAACTGGTAGTCGAACAGTTGCGGGTCTCGGAACGTGACGGCGTGTTCCTCGCGATCGATCGGCAGCGAGGTCCGCTCGGCGACGGCGCGAATCAGGTTCTTCAGGCTCGACGGGTTCGCGTACCAATCGCCGCCACCGTTGTAGTGGACGCGACCGATCATCACACGCGAAGCCGCCGGCGCGACATGCGGCGCGCTGTCGGCGCGCAGATGCGGCGCCGTCACGCCTGCGACGGCCAGCGATGCCGCCAAGCCGCCTGCAATCATCCAGGGACGCAGCGCCATCAGGTGCCCTGCGCCAATCGATAGGCCTCGTTTCGCGCCACGCCGAACTCCTCTTGCAGGTGACGGACCGTGTCGCGGACCGATGTGCCCTCGGCACGCAGCGCTTCGGCGCGCCGCGCTGCCGCTTCATGATCGGGCACCGACGCCGGCGCCCCATCGATTAATACGACAACCTCCCCTCGCGGGGCCGTTGCCCCGTAGTACGCAGCGAGTTCCGCCACCGTTCCGCGCCGGAACTCCTCGTGGAGCTTGGTGAGCTCGCGCGCCACCACCGCCCGCCGCTCTCCCCCACCCGCCGTGACCAGCGTTTCGAACAGTTCGCCAACCCTCGGCGGTGCCTCGTACAGGATCACGGTATGGGGTAGTGCAAGGGCCATCCGCGCCGCAGCCGCCCGATCCATGGCAGGCCGGGGCAGGAACCCGAGGAAGGTGAATGCTGTCGCCGACAGCCCGCTGCCGACCAGTGCCGCCAGAATCGCGGAGGCGCCAGGGATCGGGGTGACCGTGATCCCGGCCGCCACCGCCGCATCCACCAGGCGCGCGCCGGGGTCCGACACCAGGGGCGTGCCGGCATCGCTGATGAGGGCGATGTCGCTCCCTTCCAGCAAGCGCGCCACCAGCCGCGGCGCCTGTTCGGCTTCGTTGTGCGCATGGTAGCTGCGCACGGAGGTGCTGATCCCCGCCCACGCCAGCAGCGGTGCGCTGTGACGCGTGTCCTCGGCCACGATCAGCGACACGCGACGCAGCGTCTCGATCGCGCGCGGCGAGAGGTCAGCCCGATTCCCGATCGGGGTCGAAACGATATAGAGCGTGCCTGACATGGTATCCGGAAGATGCGCGAAGCCCGCCACGAGCGACACCGGAAAATCGACTCCAGCACCAAGTGCGGCTCCGAAAATCCAAGTGCCAGCAACGACGAAGGGGTGCACACCTTCGTGCACCCCTTCAACAGTCAACGCACCGGACGGGCCGGCGCGGGGATTCCATCAGTTCAGACGTGCTTCTCGAAGTAGGTCTGCAGCTGCGCCTTCGGCAGCGCACCAACCACCTGCTCCACCACCTTGCCATCCTTCACGAACAACAACGTCGGAATGGAGCGGACGTTGAAACTCGCAGCAGTCTTCTGGTTGGCATCGACATCGAGCTTGGTGATCTTCACCTTGCCCGCATACTCCGTGGCCAGCTGATCGAGGATCGGCGCCACCATGCGGCACGGGCCACACCACGTCGCCCAGAAATCAACGACGGCCAGTCCCTTGTGATCCAGCACTTCGTTCTGAAAATCGCCGTCAGTGACGGCAGTCACGTTCGCCATGTCTCTCACCTGTCGTGGGCGGCCGATTTCACGTCCGCCCCGCTAGAGTTCTTCCCATCATGACAGATACCGCACCACGCGGCACCCGCATCGCCCACATTGGTCTCGCCGTCACCGCACTCGACCAAATTCTTCCATTCTACCGCGACATCCTCGGGATGCCCGAGGTGCCCCTCGATGACGCCGATGGTGCGCGCATCGCCGGCCTCGCGGCCGGGGAATCATTGATCGAACTGCTCGAAGCCCGTCATCCTGATACCCCGGTCGGCAAGTTCATCGCCAAGCGGGGCCCCGGCATTCACCACATCTGCTTCAACGTTGACGACATCGACGGCACGCTGGCCCGCTGCAAGGCGTTGGGCGTACGGGTCATCGATGAAACTCCTCGGCTGGGCGCAGAAGGCAAGCGGATCGCCTTCCTGCACCCGGCAAGTACTGCGGGCGTCCTTGTAGAACTATCCGAATACTAGCGTAGAGTTCCGTCCGACCGGCGGGCCGACCGTACTGGACCGCTCCTCAGCGCCGCTGTTCCTGCGGCTGGTTGGAGCAGAAGCCACGCATCGGCGCCAGGTCGGTGTTCTCGATGAACCAGCGCTGCTTCGGGCCTGGCGTCGCGACCATCGTCGTCTGGGCGGTCAACCCACCGCGGCGCAGTTCGATCTTCAGGTTTCGCTTCATTCCCTCACCCGGCACATCGCCGAGGATGCGGTAGCTGTCGTGATTCAGGTTGCATTGCATGACCAGGATCCGCTTTTCGAGGACGCCGCGGTCCGTGATCAGCTCACGGGCGGGCCCCTTCGAGCTGCCCCAGATGATCGAGGTCGCCTGCACATCCTCGGCTCGGATCGACGCCAGGAACTGCTCGGCCGCCTGCTTGGGGCCGACGGCGCCGGCAACGCCGACAGGGGCACTGGAACCGCCTGATTTGCAAGCACCGAGCACCAGCAGGAACGCCACTACGGTCCGTCGCATCACGTTTTCCACTCCATGAGTCCGATTAGACATGTCGAGCGAAGGTAATCCGGGTCACGGGACCCCACCACGCACCGCCCGGTATCAGCGGCTCTATGTAAACATCGACCACGTTGCCACCCTGCGGCAGGCGAGGCGCGGGACGACACCCGATCCCGTCGAAGCCGCCCGGTGGTGCGAAGACGCTGGAGCCGACGGTATCACGGTCCATCTGCGAGAAGATCGGCGGCACATCCAGGATGCTGATGTGGAGACCCTGTCCCGCACGGTCCGTTCCTACCTCAATCTCGAGATGGCGTGCACCGACGAGATGTTGGCCATCGCCCTGCGCCTTCGCCCCCAGCAGGTGACGATCGTCCCCGAACGGCGAGCCGAGGTCACCACGGAGGGCGGCCTCGATGTCCGGCGCGACCCCGTCGCACTGCGTCGTACACTGGACGCGCTGAATGTCGCGGGGATACGAACCGCCCTCTTCATCGATCCTGATCTGGACGTCGTTCGGGCGTCGAGGGAGCTGGGGGCCGCGGCGATCGAGCTGCACACGGGCCAGTATGCGCACCATCCGGGCGACCCTGCTCCTCTCCGCGCGCTGGCAGCAGCGGCCGACGAAGGCGTGCGGGTCGGGCTGTTCGTGCATGCCGGCCACGGCCTTTCCGTGAGCAACGTGGCGCCGGTGGCCGCCATCGAAGCGATCGAGGAGCTGAACATCGGCCATTCACTCATCGGCCGCAGTGTGCTGATCGGCATCGCGGGGGCAATCCACGAGTTGCGGGCGGTGATGAATGCGGCCCGCCAGACATACTGACGACACTTGGCTCACACCACGTGGGCGGCGACCGCTGACGCTCGAGAGGTGCGGCTCACGAGCGTAGCAATGGAGCGAGCCTCCCACGTCATGTAGCTTGTACGACGCGCAGGTCGTCGAGCCTCGATCGCCAGCCACCCTTTCCCGCGCCCATGTCTGTCGGCCTGCTCGATTTTTTCGTGCTCGAAGCCAGCGACTACGTCGACCGGCTCCAGCGTCTGGTGGCCAGCGACGACCCGCAGGGCCCGGACTCCGCCACGCTGCTGAAGCTGGCGCGGGGGCTTCGGGGCAGCGCCGTCATGGCCCGGCTCGGTACGTTCGCCGACGCGGCCTCGGGCCTCGAACGCGCGGCGCGCCTCCTCAATGAGGGCCGGATCGCCTGGACTGCCGGGCTCGGCCTTTCGATCTCGGACTCCGTCAACGAGTTGCGCGCGCTGATCCCGATGGCGCGCCTCTGGGGCGAACACCACGACGAACGGGCGCGAACGGCCGGCGGCAAGCTGGCCTCGGTGCTCGACGCCGTGGAGAAGCACGGCGAACTGATGCAGAGCGGTGCCGGCACACCGGCGCCATCGCCCGCAATCGTCGCTGAGCCGAATCCAGCGGTGACGGCGTTTTTTGATTCGATCGATCACCGCGCCAATGCGCCCGCACTCCCCACTCCAATGAGTTCGCCCGTGCCACCGACGCCGGTGGCGATGCGCTCAGTCGAGTCCGCTACGGCGGTCAGTCCGGTTCGTGGAATGACCGCCATGTCCGACGCAACAATGCCCATCGTCCCCATCGCGTCACTCGCGCCGAGCAACGACCTCGACGCCGTGGTGTACCGCGCGCCCAATCCTGCCATCACCTTCGCCCAGCGGTTCACCGCTGATGTGTCGCCGCTGATCGGCTCGCTGAGGGCACGGCTCGCACCATTGCGTCAGGGCGCAATGCAGGAGGCGAGTGCCGACATGGTGGCCGCTTTCCGTCCTGTACTGATGTCGTTGCGCGATACCGCCGCCAGCTACCAGCACGAGGACATCCGGGCATTCTGTGACGCGGTCCTGACGGCACAGGCCCCGTTGCCGGCCGCCGCCGCTGGCGCGCTGGATACCGCCCTCACGGTCATCCTGCAGCCCGACCTCGCGCCGCACCTCCGCGCGCAGCGCCTCGCCGAGCTGCGACGCGTGGTGTTTGCGTCGACGCCACTCAGCAGCACCGCGCAATCGGAAAGTGTGTCGCGTCCCAGCGGCTCGTTCACGCCGCGCCGCAACACGCCGTTGGTGGCATCGATCATTCCCACGCCGACGGTCGCACGTCCCACGCCGCCGGCACCGAGTGGGCGTGAGCTCAGCTCCCTGCTCCGCAACAGCCTCGAAAAGGTGCGCGAGCTGGACGCCACGCCGCTCGACCTGATCGTGATTCCCGAAGGCAAGGCAACCGCATCCACCTCGCCCGATGGCGAGCCCGATGTGGTGCCGATCGACACCCTGCTCTATCGCGGACCGCGAGCGTTGTCGCGCGCGCGGCACATCGTCGGCCAACTGCGCAGTGCCGGCGATGTGCACGATGCGGCGCTGATCGGCGAGCTGTTCGACCTCGTCGAACTCGCAGGGAGCGCGACCTGAACGGTCTTCGCGCATGACCCGCGCACGCTGGCAGACATTGATCGGTGCCGTCCTCACGCTGCTGTTGCTGGGCTGGACGCTGCGCGACGTGCAACCCGCCGTGCTGATGGACCAGCTGCGCCAGGCGAACGTGGGCCTGCTGCTGCTGGCCGCCGTGGTGGCGACCGCGATCTTTCCCCTGCGCGCCGTGCGGTGGGTGGTGCTGCTCGAGCCGATCGCGCCCAAGCTGCGCTTCATGGATGCGTGGCGCGCGGTGGCGATCGGCATGATGATCAACAACGTGCTGCCCGCGCGCGCCGGTGAACTGGCGCGAGCGTATGCCGTTTCGCGTGAAACACGAGAGGTGTCATTCACCAGCGCGCTGGCCTCGATCGCGCTCGATCGCGTCTTCGACGCCCTGATCGTGTTTGCGTTGATGTTCGGTGCCATGCTTGCACCGGGATTTCCCGCTGGTGCCACCATCGCCGGCCGGCCCGCGACTGCCCTCGTGGGCACGTGGGGCATCGCGGCACTGCTGGTGGTCTTCCTCGGTGCCGTGATGGTGGCATTCCGGCCTGCGATGATGATCGCCTTCGCCAGCGCTGTCTGCCGTGCGATTGTACCGAAGTGGGAATCACGCGTGGTCGGTATCGCGGAACACGTCACCGCAGGATTCGCCGTGCTTCGGAGTCCTTCGCGATTCGCGCGTGTGGTGTTCTGGACGGTCCTGCATTGGCTGACCAACGCCCTGGCCTTCTGGATCGCCTTTCGCGCCGTCGGAATTACTGCGCCGTTCACGGCCGCGTTGTTCCTCCAGGGTTTGATCGCGATCGGTGTCGCGATTCCATCGTCGCCAGGGTTCTTCGGTGTGTTCGAGGCCTTCGCGAAGACCGGCTTGCAGATCTACGGCGTGCCGGTGACGCTGGCCGTCACCTGGGCCGTCGGATTCCACCTGCTCTCGTTCATTCCGGTGACGGCGCTCGGCGCGTTCTACTTCTCGCGCCTCGGGTTGTCGCTCCGCGAATTGCGCGCCACCGCACAGCAGCCCGCCGCCGCCGATGCCTGAACGTCCGGTGCTCATCGCGCAGGTGTCGGCGTGGGCCAAGATCAATCTCGACCTCCGGATCATCGCGCGCGAAGAGAACGGGTATCACCAGCTGGAGACGGTGTTCCAGCGCATCGCACTCTCCGACCACATCGATCTTCGCATCACGTCGGGTGGCGGGATCACGCTGACGTGTGACAAGGATCTCGGCGTTCCGGAAGAGCAGAACCTCGCCTGGCGCGCGGCAGCGATGTACCGTCACGCCGCCTCCTGGCCGAAGGTTGATCGTGCGATCGTCATCACACTCACCAAGCGGATTCCCACCGGCGCCGGACTGGGGGGCGGCAGTGCCGACGCCGGCGCGGTGTTGCGCGCGCTGAACGCACTCAACCCGACCCCGCTGACAACCGATGCGCTGCTCACCGTGGCCGCGACATTGGGTGCCGATGTGCCGTTTCTCACCACCGAGTGTGTGCGTGCGCTGGCGTGGGGTCGCGGCGAGCGACTCCTTGCCCTCGAGGCGCTGCCACAGCGCTTTGTTCGCTACGCATCGTTTCGTGATGGTGTGAATACCGCCATGGCCTACCGAGAACTGGCCGCCGCCCGTGCTGACGGACGCATTCCGCCGCTCGGCAGTGGTTTGCGGGATCTCCACATGCTGGGCTCATGGGCCGACTTCCAGCGCCACGCACGAAACGACTTCGAGGTGCCGGTGTTCGCCATGCGTCCTGACATCGCGGCGGTACACGCCGCGATGTCGGCCGTCGCCCCGAACTCGCTGGTGCGCATGTCCGGGTCGGGGGCCACGGTCTTCGCAATCACCAACATGCACGCCGACGAGTTCCATGAAGCGGCACGTCACTGGCCTGCGGATGGCAGCGTGAAACTGGATCTCGCGGTCACGCTGGAGACAGTTCCTCCCGTCACAATCTTGTCCACGCCATCGGGCCCCCGTTAGCCTTCGGTACATTCCCCGATCGTCTAATGGCAGGACAGCGGCCTTTGGAGCCGTGAATCGTGGTTCGAATCCACGTCGGGGAACTCCGCAACTGCATCACACTTGACCGAGCGCGACATCCGGCGCACGACCGACACGCCCGCACAGCGGGCACCGCGCAAGGGCATCGACCTCTCGGCCGTCGCGCTGCGGTACGCAACCACGTTGCGTATTGCGTACCTGCTCTGCATCGGCATCGCGACGCTGTTGCACCTGGGCTTCGACACTTCGCTGGTGAACGCGGTGTTCCGCCTGCGGCGCGCCCTCGATCCCTCGCTCAGCTTTCGCGACGTCGTGGATGCGGCGCGCAACGTCGCGCTCTTCCTCGGCTGGGGCGCCACCTGGGTGCTCACCTCGCCGGCGCCAACCACGCGACGCGACGTCGTCATTGCCACGCTGTGGGGCATGGCGGCCAGCATCACCGTCGAATCGGCACAGGTGTTCAGCCAGTACCGCATGGCCAGCATCGCCGATGTCGCCACGAATACGCTTGGCTCACTGATCGGCGCCTGCACACTCTGGCTCGTGGAACGTCGCGCGACGCTGGACATGCGGCGCGGCACGATGATCGGAATTCCGGGCTGGCTGCCGGGCAGCGCCCTCCTGATGACGGCCCTCGGGCTCGCCTTCGCGCCGTCGAGTCGCGCCACGATGGCGATCGGGTGGTCGCCCTCGCCCATCGAGCGCGCGCGGCAGGTGATGAGTGCGCCGGCCATCGTCGTCCCATGGCCCGCGCTGGTGACCGATGCCGCGATCTGGCTTCTCGTCGGCCTCGTGCTGACGATCGCGATCAGTGACCGCACCGGTCGGGTGCGGCGCAATCAACTGCTGGCCTGGCTCCTCATCGTGCCGGCGCTACTGGTGGGGATCCACGCCGCCCGCGACATGGCAGGCCTCCAGCGGGAAGTCATCACCTGGCAGCTGCAGGGAGCGTCGGCGGTGCTTGGCCTCGTGCTCGGCCTGATCGGCCTTCGTCCATGGAGAACCGCGGTCACGGCGCGCAGCACCCGCGCCACGCAGTTGGGCGTTCTGGTCGCCGGCATCGGTGCGCTGATGGCCTGGAGTCCGGCGTCGTGGGCCATCCCCAAGGGCGGCGCGGCCCCCTTCGGGTGGCGGCAGCTGGTGCCGATGATGTCCCTGTTTCAGCGCCAGGACCTCTCGAGCGTATTCATTGTGTTGGAAAAGGCCGGGCTTGGTGCGGCGCTTGGCGCTTGCCTGGCGGCCCGGACGCGGATGGGCGAGCCCTGGCCAGGGGTTCGAACTGCCGTGCTCTACGCCGCGATTCTCGAGGCGGGACAGTTTCTCGTGCCCGGCCGATATCCCGACGTGACCGACATCCTGATAACCAGCGCGGCCGCCGGACTGGTGGCCGTTCTCGTCGAGAGGGCCGACCGCGGAGCCGGGCAATTGCCGCCGGACCCGTCTGCGGACTTGAACGACCGCCCCTCTACCGGTAGCTTCTGAGGCTCTGCCATATGGACACACTGCCGCTGGCGCCTGGCGCCAAGATCATTTCCGGGACCGCCAATCAGGCGCTGGCCGACGAGGTCGCTCGCCATCTTGGCGTCGAACTCGCCAAGACCACGGCGACCCGCTTCAGCGACGGTGAGATCTTCGTCCGGATCGATGAGAATATCCGCGGGTCGGATCTCTTCATCATCCAGTCGACGAATCCACCGGCAGACAACATTCTCGAGATGCTGTTGCTCATCGACGCGGCACGCCGCGCCAGTGCGCATCGCATCACCTGTGTGTTGCCGTACTTCGGCTATGCGCGACAGGACCGCAAGGACCAGCCGCGTGTGGCCATCGCAGCCAAGTTGATGGCGAACATGATCCAGGCAGCGGGCGCGGATCGCGTCCTCGGCCTCGATTTCCATCAGCATCAGTTGCAAGGCTTCTTCGATGTGCCGGTGGACCATCTGTACGCGGCGCCGGTCCTCACGGCGCACTACCGAAAGAAGGAGTTGAAGGACCTCGTGGTGGTGGCGCCGGATGTTGGTGCTGCCAAGATGGCTCGTGGTTTTGCCAAGCGGCTCGACGCATCGCTCGCGATCGTCGACAAGCGGCGCCCACGAGCGAATGTGGCCGAAGTGGTGAACGTGGTCGGTGATGTGGAGGGGCGTGATTGCCTCATCGCCGATGACATGATCGACACGGCCGGCACGATGACGGAAGCCGCCCGCGCGCTGAAGGCGCTCGGTGCAGCTGACATCTACGTGTGCGCGACCCACGCATTGTTGAGTGGCCCTGCCAAGCAGCGCTTCGACGATGCGCCGATCAAGGAAGTGACGGTGACCGACTCGGTCGCCATTCCCGAGTCCCGTCGTCCCCATCAGCTGAACGTGCTGTCGGTGGGCGAGTTGCTGTCGAAGGCCATTCGATTCACCCACAGCGAGCAGTCGGTCAGCTCGTTGTTTGACTGACGCCGCGCGCGTCCCCGAGGAGTTTCCACGATGTCTACTGCCACGCTCTCTGCAACTGTTCGCTCCGAATCCGGAAAGGGCGCTGCCCGCTCGCTGCGCCGCGCTGGCTCCGTGCCGGCCGTCATCTACGGCCACAAGCGCGAGCCGATGTCCCTCTCCGTCCCGACGCGCGAACTGGAGCGCCTCCTCGAGCGCGTCTCAGCTGGCTCGACCGTCGTGGAACTGAGCATCGACGGCAAGGTGTCCCGCACGCTGATCCGCGAGATCCAGAAGCACCCGTTCAAGAAGCAGCTCGTGCACGTGGACTTCCAGGAACTGGTGGCCGGTGAGATGATCACCGTCAGCATCCCGCTCGTCGTCGTCGGTGTCTCGGTCGGCGTTCGCTCGTTCGCCGGCATCCTCGACCAGACGATGCGCGAACTGGAAATCAGCGTCGATCCGTCGTCGATCCCGAACCACATCGACATCGATGTCTCGGCGCTCAACATCGGTGACTCGATCCACGTCCGCGACATCCAGTTGCCGGCCGGCGTCACGGTCCTCACCGACCCGGATGCCTCAGTGGTCGTGGTCGCCGCACCGAAGGTCAACGCGACCGACGCCGCTGCAGATGCCGCTGCTGCGGCAGCCGAGCCGGAAGTGCTCCGCGCCAAGAAGCTCGCCGACGACGCGAAGTAATTCCATCTGTTGTGAAGCGGGGCGCTCTGCGGATTCGCATGGCGCCCCGCTTCCGTTTCTTCTCATGAAAGTCTTTCTCGGCCTCGGCAACCCCGGCAAGGAATACGAGCGCACCAGGCACAACATCGGCTGGTGGGTGCTCGACCATCTCGCACGCCGCTGGGACACCGACGGCTGGAAGAAGGATGGCAAGGCGATGGTGGCCACTGCGCGGGTCGGCACCGACGTCGTGAAGCTGGTGAAGCCGCAGACGTACATGAATCTCAGCGGCGAAGTGCTGAAGCCATTTCTCAACCGGCCTGGTTGGGACCCGGCGCAGGACCTGCTCGTGATCGTCGACGAGGTCGCGCTGCCGTTCGCCTCAATGCGCACCCGTCCCAGCGGCAGCGCTGGCGGGCATAACGGCCTGAAGTCGGTTCAGGCGCACGTCGGGTCCACCGGCTACCCCCGCCTCCGCATCGGCGTCGCGCCATTTCATCCGCGCGCCAGCGTCGGCAATCTCTCCGACTTCGTGCTCGGCCAGTTCGGCCGCGAGGAGACGGAGTTCATGGAAGCCGCCCTGCCTCGCATCGGCGACGCCTGCGAATGCTGGGTCCGTGAGGGAATCACGGCCATGATGAATAAGTTCAATCCACCGGCCAGCCCCACGCCGTGATCGCTCCTGCTGCACGCGTTGCTCCCGCTCCTCCTGTTGCTTCAAACCTTCTCGGATTTTCTCTGTGCTGAAGCTCGGCATCGTTGGTCTCCCGAACGTCGGCAAGTCCACGCTCTTCAACGCCCTCACGGCTGCCAAGGCCGAGGCCGCGAACTATCCGTTCTGCACGGTCGAGCCGAACGTCGGCATGGTCGAAGTGCCGGACAAGCGTCTCGACGCGCTGGCCGTCGTCGTGCAGCCCAAGCGCACCGTCCCGGCCGTGGTGCAGTTCGTCGACATCGCCGGCCTCGTGAAGGGTGCGGCGCAGGGTGAAGGGCTTGGCAACAAGTTTCTCGCCAACATCCGCGAGACCGATGCCATCGTGCACGTCATTCGCTGCTTCGACGACGACGACATCACGCATGTGATGGGTGGCGTCGACCCGGTGCGCGACCGCGACGTGATCGACTTCGAGCTCTGCTTTGCCGACATCAGCAGCGTCGAGAAGCGACTCGACAAGCAGTCGCGCATCGCCAAGAGCGGCGACAAGGACGCCGTGGCCGAGTTGCCTGCACTGCAAAAGGCGCTGGCGTCGTTGCAGAACGGTGTGCCGATCCGCCGTGCGGGCCTGACCAAGGAAGAACTCTTCCTGCTCGAGCCGCTCATGCTGCTGACCGTCAAGCCGACGCTATACGCGGCCAACGTCACCGACGACGAGCTGGCCACCGGTCATGGCAAGCATGTCGATGCGTTGCGCGCCGCCATCGCCGCATCGGGTGAAGTTGCCGACGTCGTTCCCTTCTCTGCCCGCATCGAGGCCGAACTGGCCGAGCTCGCACCGGAAGAGAAGCAGGAATTCCTCAGCTCACTCGGGCTCGAGAGTGCCGGACTCGATCGATTGATTCACGCCGGCTATCACCTGCTCGGCCTGCAGACGTACTTCACGGCTGGTGAGCAGGAAGTGCGCGCATGGACGATTCACACCGGTGATACGGCGCCGAAGGCCGCGGCCGTGATTCACACCGACTTCGAGAAGGGGTTCATTCGCGCCGAGACGGCGGGCTTCGATGACTTCGTGCGCCTGAAGGGCTGGAAGGGTGCGAAGGAAGCCGGTGCGGTGCGCTCCGAAGGCAAGGAGTACGTCGTGCATGATGGCGACGTGCTGCTGTTCCGTTTCAACGTCTGATCGCGTCCTGATCGCAGCCTGATCGCGATCGATTCGTCGGCCCACCTCGTCATCAATTCGGAAGCGTCATGACCTTGTTTGCCCTGCTGCAGGATGTCGCCGCATCGGCGCCCGCTCCGCTGCCCTTCTTCCGTACGCAGCTGTTCTACAAGAGCCTGCACATCTTCGGGCTCTTCCTCGCGATGACGTCGCTTGGCGGTATCGCGATCCACGCAGCGAATGGCGGCACCAAGGCGACCAGCCGCACACGCGGGCTGACGGCGAGTGTGTTTGGTCTCGGCATGCTGCTGGCGCTGGCCGGTGGATTCGGCCAGGCGGCTCGCCTTGGTCTCACCAAGACCGCGCTCTTCCCCGGCTGGTTGTGGGCGAAGGTTGCGATCTGGGTGATCGTGGCGGTGCTCTCGATCCTGCCGTATCGCATTCCGGCGTTGGCGAAGCCGATCTACATCGTGGTGCCGATCATCGCAGGCCTCGCTGGATACCTCGCGATTTTTCACGGGATCTGATCGCGCGTGCCGGCGGCGAGCCGGCACACCGTTGGCAACTGTCGTTCGCGGTTTCCCCTTGACCGGTCTGCGCCAAATCCATGCTCAAGAAAGCCTCCGCACTGCTCCTGCTGACCTCAGCGACGCTGCACGCCCAGCCGATCGCGGTGCCGATGACCAACGCTGGCATGCGGAACGTGCTCGCCACCCTCCGCACCGACAACGCCTGGACGCTCGAGCAGCAGGCGTCGATCTGCGAGATCCCGTCGCCGCCGTTCAAGGAGGCGATGCGCGCCGCTGAGTTCAAGCGACGCCTGGAGTCGCTCGGCATCACCAACGTGCGCATCGATGCCACGGGCAACGTGATCGGCGAACGGGCCGGTGTGGGCAACGGCCCAACGGTGGTTCTTTCGGCGCACCTCGACACGGTGTTTCCCGAGGGCACGGATGTGAAGGTCAAGCGCGACAGCACGCCGCAGGGTGGCACGCGCCTGACGGCACCTGGCATCGGCGACGATTGTCGCGGCCTGGCGACGGTGTTGAGCGTGGTGCGTGCGATGCGTGCGGCGAACGTGCACACGGCGGGCATGGTGTACGTCGTCGGAACGGTTGGAGAGGAAGGCCCCGGCAACCTTCGCGGCGTGCGTGCACTCTTCAACGGCGAGTTGAAGGGCAAGATCGACTATTTCATCTCGGTCGACGGCACCGGATTCGGTGCCACCAGCGGCGCGGTAGGCAGCAATCGGTATCGCGTGTCGTACAAGGGCCCGGGCGGTCACAGCTACGGCGCGTTCGGCATGCCGAACCCCATCCATGCGATGGGTCGTGCGATCGCGAAGATGTCCGACTTCACGGTTCCTGACAATCCGAAGACGACCTTCAGCGCCAGCGTGGTCCGCGGCGGTACCTCAGTGAACTCGATTCCCTACGAGGGCATCGTCGAAGTCGACATGCGCTCCGAAAGCGCGGCGTCACTCGCAACGCTCGATGCCAAGTTCCAGGTCGCGATTCGCGCGGCGCTGCGTGAGGAACTGGCACGCTGGCCGAACAGCAAGGTGCCGCTCACGATGACCATCGACACCATCGGCATCCGCCCCGCGGGCTCGCAGCCCGATAGCGCCCGCATCGTGCGCATCGCCGTCGAAGCCGGCAAGGCACTTGGCTTCCCCGTCACGCCGCAGGCCTCCAGCACCGACTCGAATGTGCCGATCGGCCTTGGCATTCCCGCCATCACGCTCGACGCCGGCGGCCGCAGCGCCACGGCGCACTCACTGAACGAGTCCTACGAAGACGGCCCCAACGGTTTCCTCGGGCCGCAGTATGTGGCGCTCGTACTCGCAACGCTCGCTGGACTGCGCTGAGCTGTTACCTGCGACGAGGGTGCGCGCTGCATTGAAGTTTGCCAGCCGAGCACTCCGTGAGCTCCGTGTGCTCCGCTCCAATGCAGTTTCGTCGCTCGCGAACGACCATCGCAACAGCAATGGGGGGGAGGCCACGGAGCTCACGGAGTGCGACGTGAGCCACGATTAGTGCAGCGCAACCACTGTTTGACGGGGAACTGCCTTGCGTTGCGCTACTTCCCCAGCTCCTCGAAGCGCTGGTTGCCGATGCGGTAGAGGCGCCAGTCCTTGTAGTCGAAGTGCCACCACTCGGCGTCGTAGACGGTGAAGCCTTCTGCGGTCATGGCCGCGCGCAGGATTTCGCGGAGGGCGCGCTGGCGTGAGGTGCCACCCGGGTACTCCGGGTACGAACGATCGGACATCTCGTCGTACCCACCCGTCGTGACGACCGGTTCGCCGGTACGCAGGTCGTACATGGTGAGATCCACGGCGCCGCCGCGGTTGTGTCGCGAACCCGATGCGGGATCGGCCACGAATTGGTGCTTGTCGGGCGGCGTGCCGTCCCAGAACATCTTCGTCACATACCAGGGTCGATAGCCGTCGTGGATCAGCAGGCCGTAGCCCTGCGCCGCGAGTCGCTTGTTGGCGCGGACGAGTGCCTCGGCGGCCGGTCGCTGCAGGAAGGCGCGCGCCTGGGTGTACATCGGTTCGCTGAGGAAATTCCGGTCCGATGCGTAGCGGATGTCGAGATGAATGGTGGAGTCGAGCGTCACCAATTCCGTCAATTCGGCGTTGCGGAACGTGCCTGATTCACTGGGCGGTTGTGCCACAAGTGCTGCCGCGCGAAGGGCAGCCACCGGCTTCACCGGTGTGATGCGGAAGATGCCTCCATCTTCGCCCACGATGTTTCGGCGCTTGAAAGCCACGCCTGCGGCCGTGGCCAGTGTCGCACGTCCCTTGCCATCACGCGTAAACACGATCCGCTCGCCGGCGTAGAGACCATACGCGGGAAACGCGAATACACCGTCGGACACTTCGGTGAGCGGATACTCCGTGAACCATTCGATCAACGCGCTCAGGCGCCCGTGCCGCTCGAGGATGTAGAGGACGTCGTAGTCCCATCCATACTCACCGATCAGGCCCTGCCAACGCACCGGCACCTGCGGCGGTAGCGCCGCTGTCACGGGCGCGCGCGAGTAGGCGTGACCATCGAGCATCAGCACGCCATTCTGCATCCACATCTTGTGCCCGTATGACAGGCCGTCGTCCGCCGTGACCGTATCGCCGCCGAGCGCACGCATCTCGAGACGGATCTCGAGGAACGGCGCCGTGACCCACACCGTGGAGTCGCGAACCACCACGTCGACCGTCGAATCACCAGCGCCGTAGCTGCCGGCCATCGGTGCGGCGACGGCGCGGGACACCGGCGCCAGCGATGCCACGGTGGGCAATGGCTGCGCAGTGCGTGCGGCGCGCATCAGGCGCAGCGCCTCACGCGCGATCCTGGCCGTGAGTGCGTTCACGCCGTCCTTCGCTGCGCTCACGGCCACACCCAGTTTTTCATCCGGCAACGCCGAGAGCTGCGTGGCGAATCCGTAGATCGCACCACCATGCCCGATCATGCGCTGGCCATCGAGCGTGCTGATGGCAAACCCGATGCCGGAGCCGCGCGTCGCACCAGCGGGCGCGAATTGCGGAATCCACATCGAGTGCAGGGTCTTTTCGCTCAGCACACGCCCCTTCGATCCCACGCCTCCGGCGAACAGCACACTCATGAATTTCGCCAGGTCTGGCATGGTGCTGTACATGCTGCCCGCCGGCGCCATGCCCAACGCGAACGTCGGTGCCGGGAAGTCATGCTGCTGGTAGTTCCACATCACCGCTTGAGGGACACGCGCTGCCAGCGTCGGGGTCAGTTCGAACGCACTCGACGTCAGCCCCATCGGCGCGAGCACCGCACGCTGGAGGTAACGGGCGAACGGCACGCCGCTCCGCTTTTCCAGCAGGTAGCCCACGGTAGCGATGGCAGCATTCGAATATTTCGCCGTCGTCCCTGGTGCGTATACCAGCGCCGTCGCATTCAGGCTCGCGACCGTGGCCGCCAGCGAGGGCGAGGTGTCGTCGAAGTAGTGCCCTACCGGCGGCTCACGCACCAGGCCCGAATGGTGCGACATCAACTGGCGCAGCGTGATCGGTGTGCCGTAAGTGTTTCGTGGACGAAAGGCCGGCAGGTATCGCTGCACCGGCCGATCCAGGTCAACCTGGCCCCGCTCGACCAGCTGCATGACGCCGATATCGGTGAACAGCTTCGACACCGAGCCCACGCGGTACACCGTATTGGCGGTCGCCGGCGCATGTGTCGTGGAATTCTCCTCGCCGAAGCCTCGGGACCACACCACCTCGTTGCCATCCACCAGCGCGATCGACAAGGCGGGGATTCGCTTGTCCTTCATCTCCTGCTCGATGAAGGCCGTCAGTGCCTGTGACACCGCGGCGTATCGCGACACGGGGCCAATCACCGCCGGCGATTGCGCGCGGGCAGCTGTTGCGCCGCCGAGCAGCACAGCCAACACGGCGAGGCGCCGCATACCGAAATCCCTTACCATGATCCACGCTCCCCGACGGTGGCAATCACCTTCCCAAGGCGCTCGGCGGCGTTCCGCCAGTTCTTCTGCACTGCGGCCTGCGCCACGTCCGCGTCCCCTCCCCGGATCGCGCGCACGATCGCGCCATGCTCCTGGATCGATGGCGCCAGCCCGCGTGACAGCAGGCTCACATACAACCGTTCGTACCGCTCCGCCTGCGGCTTCACCGCATCGTGCAACGCACGCAGGCGAGGCCCAGCCGCGGCCTCCACGTACCGACGGTGGAACTGCTCATCCAGTTCGTACAGCAGGTCGTGCTGTGGCGCCTTCGCGCGGGACGCGCGTTCGAGCCTGGTGTTGATGGATTCGAGTTCGCGCACCAGCTTCGCACGCGCCACGTCTGGGAGGGCAGCCGCACAGCGCGCGGCCAGTCCTTCGATCTCGGCCACGATCGAGAACAGCTCCATCGCATCCTCACGCGTCAGTGGCGCCACGGTCGGACGCGACTGCTGCAGCGACGGCGAATCGACGATGTAGCCTTCCTGCTGCAGGCGCTGCAGTGCACCACGTACCGGCGTGCGGCTGACCCGAAGCTTGCTCGCGACATCCGTCTCCACGATGCGCGACCCCGGCGCCAGCTGACCACGCACGATCAGCTCGCGCAGCGCGTGGTAGACCACCATCGGTCGCGCGCCGCGCACCGCCACCGCCTCAGCCGACTGTTTCATCGGGATGGCGCCGCTCCACTGTAGCCCGGCCCACGCACCACGCGGCCAGGCTTCGCACCGGTGTGTTTCCCGTTGTCCCAGACTCGCACGCCGTTCACCAACACGGTCTGGATCCCGACCGAGAGTTGATGCGGTTCGGTGAACGTGCCCTTGTCGCTCACCGTGGCCGGATCGAACACCACCACATCGGCGAAGAAGCCTTCACGCAGCTGGCCGCGATCCCGGATCGAAAGCCGGTTGGCGACCGCGGAGGTCATCTTCCGGATCGCCTCTTCCAGCGTCATCACTTTCCGATCGCGGACGTAGTGACCCAGCACGCGCGTGAACGTGCCGTAGGAGCGCGGGTGCGCGAGGCCTTTCGCCGAGTCCGGGTCCATCCCGTCTGCGTCGGTGCCGAACTTCATCCACGGCTGGCGCATCTGCATCTCGACGTTCGGCTCGGACATCATGAACACCAACATGCCGACGCGCGCATCGGTGGCAAGCAGCAGGTCGACGATGGTATTCGCCCAGTCCTTGCCCATCTCGGTCGCGATCTCCGAGATGCGCTTGCCTTCGTACTTCTTCAACTCCGGCTTTTCGTATCCCGCGGTCATGATGCCGGCGGGCGTCGCCAGCTGACAGAGATTCTCCCACGTGTTCTTCGGTGCCTTCATCTCCGCGATGATCTTCGCACGGGTGGCGGGGTCGCGCAGCCGCTCCAGCAGCTTGTCCCCTTCCGTGGCCCAGGGCGGCGTACAGGCTGACAGCGACGTGCCGCCGGCAACGTAGGGATACATGTCAGCGCCGATGTCCTGACCGGCCGCACGCGCCGAATCGATCTTCGCCACGGCCACCGTCGCCTTCGGCCAGTTGCGCACGCCGCCGGCCTTCAGGTGATAGATCTCGGTCGGCACGCCACCTTCCCGACCGATGCGCAGCACTTCATCGATGGCCTCGAGATAACCATCCGCCTCGGAGCGCATATGCGTGATGTAGACACCGCCCATCGGGGCCATCGCCTTCGCCATCTCGACCAGTTCTTCCGTGGTGGCGAAGTTGCCTGGCGGATAGATGAGCGCACTGGCAATGCCGAACGACCCGTCACGCATCGCATTGCGTGTCACTGCCCGCATCGTATCCAGTTCGGCCGCGGTCGGTGCGCCCTGCGCAAAACCCTTCGCGTACACCCGCACGGTGGCGGCGCCGAGGAAGGAGCCAACGTTGACGGACGTGCCGTGTTTCCCCATCGCCTCCAGCCAGCGCCCGAAACCGTGCTCGCCGGTGAAGGAGAGAAAGACCTTCGCCTGCGCTGAGTCATCGTGCGTGCGAATGCCGGACGTAATCGTCTTCGCGATTGCGTCATTGACTGGCGCCGGCGTGCTGCCTTCGCCCATGATCTCCGTCGTCACACCCTGCGATACCTTGCCGACCACGCGGCCGTCACCGACGGTGAATGGCGTATATGACTGCCCCTGAATGTCGATGAAGCCGGGCGCGATCACCTTCCCCGTGGCGTCGATGCGAGTGGTGGCGGTTGCCTTCGCCAGCTGCCCCGCAGGCACGATGATGGCGATGCGATCGCCACGTATCCCGACGTCTGCGGCATACCAGGCGTTGCCGGTGCCGTCGATCAGGTGCCCGTTGCTGATCACGACGTCGTAAGCGCCACCGGTGGCGGGTGCCGCCCTGCCGCTCGTCGTGCCGTCTCGGGCAGTGGCATCCTTGCGGCCGCAGGCGGCCAGCAGCACGGCGGTCGCAAGCGCCGTCGCGTACAGCGGGACCAGGCCACCAGTGGCGGGGAGTCGACGGCTTTCGGCCTTGCGCCGCGAATCACGGAGAGGCATGCTTGCACCGGGTAAATTGTATACAGTTCTGTGCGCATCTATGGCTACCACCCGGGTGCCCGACACGCAAGAGCACGCCCAACCCTGCCCCGCCCGACATGACCGCGACGGCCTCGTCACTCACCATCCGCGAATTCGCGTCCATCGCCGACTACGACGCCTGCGTCGCGCTCCAGGAAGACACCTGGGGACACGGCTTTTCGGAGCGCGTCCCCGGCGCCATCCTGCGCGTCGCACAAAAAATCGGTGGCGTGGCTGCTGGCGCCTATGACGACAACGGCCGCCTGCTCGGCTTCGTATTCGGCATGACGGGTGTGCAGCATGGGAAACTCGTGCACTGGTCCGACATGCTGGCCGTGCGTCCCGAGGCGCGCGGCCTCGGGTTGGGTGAGAAGCTCAAGCACTACCAGCGCCAGCATGTCCACGCCCTCGGCGTCGATGTCATGCTCTGGACCGCCGACCCGCTCGTCGCCCGCAACGCACACTTCAACATCAATCACCTCGGCGCCTTTCCTTCCAGCTACGTCGAGAACATGTACGGCGAGAACACCGGCAGCGTGTTGCATGGCGCGATGCCAACCGATCGCTTCGTCTATCGCTGGGCGCTCGACACCGCGCATGACGGCAGCATGCGGAGCGGACAGCCGGACGCTGGCGACGGGAGCATCCCGCTGGCCATTGCCTTCGAACCGGATGGCACACCGATGGCGATTCCCAGCGTCGACGCCACCGCAGTGCGCATCACCGTGCCGCACGACCTCGAGGTCGTGCAGGCCAGCAGCGCAAACCGCGCGCTCGCCTGGCGCATCGCTGTCCGCGCCGCCTTCACATCGCGGCTCGCGCTTGGGTTCACGGTCTCGCGCTTCGTGCGCGGCCAGGACGATCAGTTGCCGTACTACGTGCTCACGCTCGCGCGTTGATCGACGCCTCTTCACCTCTGCCTCGCCTCACATGCTCGAACTGACCAGCATCACCATGCGCGAGATTCGGCTGCCGCTTCGCGAGCCGTTCCGTATCTCGTCCGGTACGATGACCGATCGCCGCATTGCGCTGCTCGAGTTGCACGACGCCAGCGGCGCCACCTGCTGGAGCGAGTGCGTTGCCGACGACCTGCCGAACTACACGGCAGAGACGATCGACACCGCCTGGCTGGCCATCGAACGCTGGATCGCCCCGCGGGTGCTGGGCCGGAAATTCGAGGCACCCAGCGATGTCTTCGCGGTGCTGGAGGAAGACTTTCGCGGCCACCTGATGGCGAAGGCGGCGGTGGAGATGGGGATGTGGGGCGTCGAGTCGGTGCGCGTCGGCCTGCCGCTGGCGAAGCTCATCGGCGGCACTCGCGAGACCATCCCGGTCGGCATTTCGCTCGGCATCCAGGCGACACCTGACAAACTGGTCGAGAAGGTCCGCCTGGCGCTGGCCGAGGGGTATCGGAAGATCAAGCTCAAGATCATGCCCGGCAAGGATGTGGAGTACGTGCGCGCCGTGCGCGAAGCCTTCCCCGATGCACCACTGATGGCCGACGCGAACAATGCCTACACCATCGACGATCCCGATGCATTGATCGCGATGGACAGCATGAACCTGATGATGTTCGAGCAGCCGCTGGCGTGGGAAGACATCGTGCGGCACGCGTCGTTGCAGAAGCTGCTCAAGACGCCGATCTGTCTCGACGAGTCGATCACATCACTCGATCGCGCGCAGGACATGGTGACGCTCGGCGCCGGTCGCCTGATCAACATCAAGCCCGGTCGCGTCGGCGGGTTCGCGGAGTCGCTGGCGATTCACGACTACTGCGAAGTGAACGGGGTGCCGGTGTGGTGCGGTGGCATGCTGGAAAGCGGGATCGGTCGCGCCTACAACGTGGCACTGGCGTCACTGAGCAACTTCCAGAAGCCTGGCGACCTCAGTCCCAGCGCGCGCTACTGGGCGCAGGACGTCGTGACGCCGGAATGGACGATGAGCGCCGACGGCATGGTGACCGTGCCGCGTAGCGAGCCAGGCATTGGTGTCACGGTGAACGTCGGCCGCATCGATGACCTGACGGTACGGTCGGTGACGCTGAGCCGCTGAGGATGCGGAAGTCGCCTGATGGCCGTGGCTTGGCGTCAGCGCCCAGCCACGGCCGCCTCGATCAGCGCGACGACCTTCGGGGTTGCCCACTTCCGTGCGAGGGACAGCGACGTCTCTCCATCTGCGGCGACGAATTTCGGGTCGGCCCCGGCTTTCAGCAGTAACTCCACCACCTCGGTGCTGCCGCGATCAGACGTCGACACCGCCATCTGAAGCGCGGTGTAGCCGTCGGGCCCCACGACATCGAGCGCCGCATCGTCGGCCAGCAACTCGCGCAACAGATCGACCTCACCGTCCTCGGCGGCGATCATCAGCAATGATGGCTGCTCGAGTTTGCCACTCGCCGGTGGAGGAGTCTTGGCAGTGGCGCCACGCGCGAGCAGCCAGCGCATCATGTCGGCATCACCGTACCACGTGGCGGCCAGCAGCGGCGTCTCGCTGCTGCCTGTCACGCCTCGGACATCGGCTCCACGTGCTTTCAGGAGCGACGCCAGCGCCGTGTCGCCTCGTGTCAGGGCCAACGTCATCGGCGTCGCCTTCGTGAACGATCCCGTGCGGCCCGCAACGTCAGGCAACGCGCCTCGTTGCAGGAGCAGGCGCGCCGCATCGTCGGAGCCGTCGCTTGCGGCCGCGAGCACCAACGGAGTGTAGCCGCCTCTGGTGAGGGTGTTCGCATCCGCACCTGCGTCCAGCAACAGTTTCACTTTCGCGGCATCCCTCGCCGCGAAGATCAGCGCCGTGAACCCCGAACGTGTCGTGTCGTTCACGGATGCACCCGCCGCGATCAACCGTGCCATCTCGGCCGGCGTTCCGCGCCATGCCGCCCACATCAGCGGCGTCACATCATCGAAGGACGACTCGTCGGTCGGGAGGACGATCGTCGCAGCCGGCTTGCCCATCAACACAGTGGACCGCCCTTCGGACTGTGCCAACGTCAGCGCCATCGTCGCCCACGCGGCGCCGGCGTACGAAATGAATTGATCCCGATCGTGCGGATAACCCGACTCGAAGTACGGAAGTCCTTCGGCTCGCCCACGGCGCGTCACGACGTGCCACGAACCATCCGGCAGCTGTGCTTCTGCGAGGTAGCGAACGGCGCGCTGCATCTGCGCATCGCTGATCGGAAGTCCCGCCACCTGGTTCAGGGCCACCACGACCTGACCCGTGGCGTACGCGTCAGAACCCCGCGTGGTGATCTGTGCCCAGCCGCCATCGCTGCGCTGCTCCGAGATCAATTGCTTTGCGAATGGTGCGATCTCCGCCGCCGACGCACCAGCCCATCCCAGACCGAACAGTTGCATCGCGGCATCTTCGGTCGATTCCGCGCGGGCCTGCTTAAGCCAGGTGCGCGCGCGTGCGATGCGCGTGGTGATGGCGGCGTCTGCCGGCGACCGCGCATACAGTGACAGCGCACGAATCGTGATGGCGGTCGCCGTGAACTCCGAATCTTCCAGCGGAGGGCGACGAGAGTACGATGACCACCGACCAGAGGCGTGCTGTTTTCCGGTCAACATCTGCACCATCGCATCCGTCAATTCCGTCGGCGCATAACCGGCCGCACCGAGTCCGACGGCGCGATAACTCTGCCCGATCGCCTCGTTGATGCTCGGATCGCCAGCGACGTATCGCTCCAACCACCCTGGGTTGGTGCGCGACGTCCGACGCACCTGGTTGCGCAGTCGCGCAGTGTCCACTGCGATGCCTCGCTCCTTGGCGAGGGCCACCGCCATCATGCCGAGTGCCTGGTGGTGGCAGGATGAACATGCACGCTTCTCGAACCACGCGTCGCCCGAGGACTGCAGCAGCGGAAGCGCACGCTCCACCGACGCACGAGCGAGCGCCGCGGTGGATGGCGCCGGCGGAGGTGCAGTCGCAGGCGCAGGCGCGCGCGATGCCGTGACGGCAACGGCGAATGGC
Source organism: uncultured Gemmatimonadaceae bacterium (assembly GCA_963740355.1). Lineage (GTDB taxonomy): Bacteria > Gemmatimonadota > Gemmatimonadetes > Gemmatimonadales > Gemmatimonadaceae > JACMLX01. The sequence continues at coordinate 1,714,536 of CAVUDW010000002.1, read as the reverse complement.
GCGGCGAACACGCCTGCCGCGAGCAGGTTGACGAACGGGTGCATCGAGGTGACCTCCACTCCGGGAGAACGGCCCGACCGGTCGGCGATATATGATCCGCTGCCACGCCCTGCGCCACGGCCACCGCGGCTGCCAACCAATCCAGGCCGCCGTGCATGACGATGTTCTATCTTCCCGCAGCCGGGTCAAGACCCGGCCGCGCGCCGCAGTCCATCACCTGTCTTCCTCCACCCGTCCGGACATGCCTGCGTCGGCCATCAGCGACATCGACCTCCCGACCCGCGACACGATCTACGTGCCCCAGGCGGCATCGCGACGGTTCACCGATGACCAGATTCGCGCCCTGATCCAACTGCGCCGCACGCTACACCAGAATCCGGAGCTCTCGAACGAGGAGCATCAGACGTCAGCGCAATTGGTTGCGACACTCGAGTCGCTTGGCATCAGTGACGTGAAACGCGTCGCAGGCACCGGCATCGTCGCGCGCATTCCTGGCCGTGATCGGACACGTCCACCGGTCGCGTTGCGCGGTGACATCGACGCGCTGCCGATCGAGGAACAGACCGGCCTCCCGTTCGCCTCCATCGTGCCGGGCGTGATGCATGCGTGTGGGCATGACGTGCATGCTACGTGGGCCATCGGTGCGGCAATGGACCTGCTGCGTGAACCGGCCGCCGGAGACGTGCTGCTGGTGTTGCAACCGGCCGAGGAGATTGGTGCGGGCGCGACCGCAATCCTCGCGAGTGGTGCGTTGGATGGTGTAGCGGCGATTTTCGGTGCGCATGTCGATCGCCGGTTCGAGGTGGGCCAGGTGATTGCGGAAGCGGGCCCTTTGGCGGCATCGGCCGACAGCTTCACCATCGAGTTGCGCGGACATGGCGCACACGGCGCGCGTCCGCATGAGGCGGCCGATCCGATCGTGGCTGCGGCCGCCGTGATCACGGCGTTGCAGACCGTCGTGGCGCGCCGGATCGATCCGGCGAAGCCCGCCGTCTGCACCGTCGGGAGTGTGCACGCCGGCGTCGCCTCGAACGTGATTCCAGAGACCGCGATCCTCACCGGCACCCTGCGTGCGATGGACGCGCCGACCCGCGCTCGCCTGGTGAGCGAGGTCACCCGCATCGCCACTGACGTCGCCTCCGGCTACGGCGTGACCGCGGTGGTCGAGGTGGAGCATGGCACGCCGCCGATCGTGAATCCCGTCCGCGAGTCGGAGTGGGCGCGGGCGGCGGTCGCCAACGTGCTGGGGCCGGACGCGATCGTGCCGTTCGGCATCACCAACATGGGCGGCGAGGATTTCGCGTTCTACCTGGAGCGCATCCCAGGCTGTTTCTTGCGAATCGGTTCCCGCGGGCCGGGCGAGGCGGCGACCGCCGCCCATTCCCCTCGTTTCGACGTTGCGGAAGGGGCGATTCTCGTCGGCGCAGGCGTTCTCGCCGAGTGTGCGCGGGTGGCAAGCTCAGCTATACAATGAGCCGGTCGGTGAGCGCGCGCTGAAATGTCAGCTCAAGCAACTCACCCCACCTTCCGATCCTTTGAGGAAACTCATGTTACTCGGGCGAATCCAAGGTCGGCCACATGTTCTTTCGAAAAAAGGAAACCGCCGCGCGCATTGCGTCACAGCAGACGCCCTCCGCCTCGGTGCCGCAGCCGGCGGCGGAACCGTCGCACGGCGGTGATGGACACAGCACCCTCGTTCTCGACGCACTTGGTGGCGTGATCGCCGCCTTGGCGCGGTTCCCCGTCGACCTGCCGCACCGGCCGGCCAGCGCAACGGCCAAGGAGATGACGGCGTGGCAGCGTCACGCGACGATTGGCCTTCCGCTCGACGCCGAAAACGAAACGACATCGGTCGGCATCCAGGATCGCGACTGGCGCGGACTCGTGCGCGCCGTCGCTGCGCTGCGTCGCGACGAACAGTCCTCCGTGGAGGCACTGGTGTCCGAGTTGCGCGCCGCGCTCTGGAGCTGCGTCGCGGCCGTGCATGAGGCGGTGCGCATCGAGGACAACACCGACGCCACGACGGGCACGCATCTCTCGCTGGTGCGGAAGGCGGTCAGTGGCGGGCAGATGAGCAGCATCAAGGATGAAGTGCTGAATGCGGTGAGCGAGATCGACCGCGCATTGAAGGAGCGTCGCGAGGAACAGCAGCGTCAGTACAAGAGCCTCGCCACGTCGCTCGATTCCCTTGGTCGGCAGCTCGAGGAAGCGAAGAAGGAAAGCGCCACCGACCCGCTCACCGGCGTGGGCAATCGCAAGCATTTCGACCTCATGTCGAATCGTGCGGTGCAGCTGTATTCGCTGGGACGAGCACCGGTCACGTTGCTGATGATCGATCTCAACAAGCTCAAGATCATCAACGATTCGTACGGGCATCCAGCCGGCGACGCGGCGATCGTCAGCCTGGCCAATGCACTGTGGAAGGTGTTCCTGCGTCAATCCGACGTGATCTGCCGGTATGGCGGCGACGAATTCGCCGTGATCCTCAACGGCTGCGACATCCTCGTGGCGCAGACCCTGGCGAAGCGCCTCGTCGAGCAGGTGCGCACCCTGCCGAAACCCCATTCCGCGATGGAATTCGCCCTTGGCGCCTCGATTGGCGTGGCGCAACTGGCGCCCGGTGAAGATGTCGCAGGGTGGGTGGCCCGCGCCGACAAGGCGATGTATCAGGCCAAACGTCAGGCGATGGGCGGCGTGATGCTGGCCGATGCGGTTGGCAGTGTCGCCCCGGGGAGCCAGCTGCGCAGCGCGTGAAGCAGTCGGCCGTGCCAGGCACGGCCGGACGTCGTGCCGCAGCGAGGTCGTGCTTAAGTTGCAGGCCTGTGAACTTTCCCTGCCTTCGACGACCTGTGCGACGTGACGGATAGGAAACAACTGGTTACGAACGAGCGAGACCGTTGAAGCGCGTCCAGCGCGGCATCGGTGCGCTCCTCGTCGCGATCGTGGTGCTGTCGGGCTTTGCCATGGCCCGACCGCAGCGCGCAGCGCGTGCGCATTCCGTCGTGCTCATCTCACTGGATGGGTTCCGCTGGGATTACATCCAGCGCCCCCAGGCGACCCGGCTGCGCGAACTGGCGGCCCGTGGGGTGCGAGCGGAACGGCTGGTACCGTCGTTCCCGTCCAAGACCTTTCCGAATCACATCACGCTGGTGACGGGCTTGTATCCCGAGAACCATGGCATCGCGGCCAACATCATGCGCGACTCCATCCTTGGCCGGTTCGCGACAGGTAACGATCCGGCAGTGCGCGATGCGCGCTGGTTCACCGGCGAACCGATCTGGGCGACGGCGGAAAAACAGGGCGTGCGAAGCGCGGCCTATTTCTGGCCCGGCTCAGAGGCGGCGATTGGTGGCGTGAGACCGCACTGGTACTACCCGTTCGACGTCACCACCTCACGCGCCACTCGCGTCACCCGCGTGCTCGAGTGGCTGGGCATGCCCGAAGACTCGGCCCCGCGCTTCGTCGGTGTGTACTTCAGCGATGTGGACACCGATAGCCACAATTTTGGCCCGATGTCCGCGCAGACCGATTCGGCGATCGCGAAGGTGGATAGTGCCGTCGGCGCGATCGTCGATGGTATTGCGACACTCGGTGCGGCCGATCGCGTGGATGTGGTCGTCGTCTCCGATCATGGCATGACGGAGATCAACGCCGAACGCACCATCGCACTCGACGACTACGTGTCGATGGACAGCCTCGACGTGGGCGACTGGAGTCCGGTGGCGACGATCATCCCGAAGCCGGGCCGCATGGAATACGTGTACAACGCGCTGGTGCACGCCAATCCGCACATGAAGGTGTACCGCAAGGGCGACCTGCCGGCGCGACTGCACTACAACACCGGTGCGCACGTGACGCCGATCGTCGTGCTGGCGGATGAAGGCTGGTCGATCGCGACGCGAGCGGCTGCGGCCAAGACGCCGCGAGACCGGACATATGGGGCGCACGGATACGACAACCAGCTGCTGTCGATGGGCGCCACCTTCATCGCGGCCGGTCCGGACATTCGTCGCGGCGTGACGGTGCCGCCGTTTGCGAACGTGCATGTGTATTCCCTGCTGGCGCAGCTGCTCCATCTGCGGCCGGCGCGCACCGATGGATCGCTCGATTCCGTGCGCGCGATCCTGATGGGTACGCCCTGATCCCTCCGGGTCGCAGCATTCGCTGAGAGTTGAGCGATGCGTGCGGGGTGGTGTCTGCGCCGTTCGCACGCGAAACTCCGCACATGTCCATTCCCTCCAGCATGCGCGCCGCGGTCATCACGAAGCCCGGCGGCCCTGACGTCCTGACGATTGAAAGCCGTCCAGTGCCGCAGCCTGGCGCCGGCGAGATGCTGGTGCGCGTTCGCGCGTCGGCCATCAACCGCGCCGACCTGCTGCAACGCATCGGTCGCTACCCCGCCCCGCCCGGTGTTCCGGCGGACATTCCCGGCATGGAGTTCGCCGGCGAGGTGGCGGCGCTGGGTGACGATGTGTCCCAGTGGGCGATCGGTGACCGGGTATGCGGCTTGATCGGGGGCGGCGCACATGCGGAGTACCTCGTTACGCATGCGACCACCGTGGCGCGGGTGCCGGACGGCATCTCATGGGAAATCGCGGGGGCCTCGCCCGAGGTCTACATCACGGCCTACGACGCCATGGTCTCGCAGGCCGGCCTCCTGGCGGGTGAGTCGGTACTGGTGCACGCAGTCGGCAGCGGCGTCGGGCTGGCGGCGGTGCAGTTGGCGACGGAATTCGGCGCGACGGTCTTCGGCACGGCGCGTGGTGCCGCCAAGCTCGATGCGGCCCGTGATCTGGGTATGCGCGACGGGTGCCAACCGGGGGAGCCGGGCTGGGTCGCCAAGGCCGTACTCGGCTGGACCGGTGGGCGCGGCGTCGACGTGGTGGTGGACCTGGTGGGCGGCGACTACACCGCCGAGAGCCTGCCGGCGATGGCGCTCAAGGGGCGGCTGATGTTGATCGGGGCGCTGGCCGGCTCGAAGGCCACCGTTGACCTGCGCGCGATCCTGTCGAAGCGGCTGACGCTCCGCGGCACCGTGCTCCGCAGCCGGAGCCTCGAGGAGCGGGTGGCGGTGACGCAGGCGTTCGAGGCTCACGTGTTGCCGTTTCTTGCGTCCGGCCGGCTGGTGCCGCGTATCGACGCCACCTTCGAGCTGGCGCAGATCGGTGAGGCGCATGCGCTGGTCGAGGGCAACGGGACGATCGGCAAGGTGGCGCTGTCGATCGACTGAGCCATCCCTCGCCGGTTGAGGCGGCGGCAGTTCCCACCGGGGCCGGTACTGGCTATCCTTAGTGGCTAGTCCGCGACAGGCGTCGTCTGCGCGGGACAACGGTCGCCCCTTCGTGGGGCGACCTTCATTCCCCTCCTCCTGCGTCGGCAACCCGCGGGGGGCGGTTTTGACCACAGGGAGGATTGCCACTCGTGAGCGCTATTCTGCGTCCGTACGAGGCCGTCTACATCTTCGACAGCGCGCTCGAAGATGGCGTGATCGCCGAAAAGCTGGCCAAGCATCATGGCCTGCTGTCGCTGGCCGAAGAGGCCACGATCGACAACTGGGGCCGTCGTCAGCTGGCCTACCAGATCAAGAAGAAGGACACCGGCTATTACGTCGTGGCCCGCTTCACCACCGAGACGGGCAAGCTGCCCGAGTTCGAGCGCTCGCTCAAGCTCGACGACGGTGTGCTCCGTTATCTCATCTCGCTGCATGAGCACGAGCTGGGAGCCCCGCCGCTCACCGAAGAGCAGCTGGAAGCCAAGCGCCGCGCTGAAGAAGCCGGCGATGACGACGACGACGAGGATTAACCCATGGCCCGCCGCAACAAGAAGCCTAGCCCGGTCAACGAGGCAGGCATTCGTTTCGTGGATTACAAGGACGAGCGTTTCCTCAGCCGTTTCATCACCGAGAACGGCAAGATCCTGCCGAGCCGGTTGAGCGGAGTGGACGCCCGTCACCAGCGTCAGCTGGCATGCGCGATCAAGAAGGCGCGCTATCTGGCGCTCCTGCCGTACACGCGTTCGAGCAAGGCCTAATCGTTTCATGACGGATGCCACTACGCCCGCGCCGCGGCGCGGCTGGTGGTGGCTTGGGCTGGCGTTGGTGACGTTCTCGATCGCCGCCGACCTGCCCGTCGCACAAACGTTGTTGCCCGTGCATCACCCTCTCACGCTGCTGTTGCCATCACTGGCAGCCTGCGCGTTGGTGGGGTGGTGGCGCGGCGGCAGTTTGACGATGGCCATCATGACCCTTGGGCTGGCGGTGTGGCCGGTCTGGACGGCGGCCACCAGTGGTGTGAGCAGTGAGATGCTGACGGCGGGATGGTCGGTGGTGGCAGCGGCCTGTCTTGGCCTGTCGCTGCTGGCGGCTCGTTCGACGCGGTTTCTTGGCAGGGGTGTCGTGGCAACGTTGTCGGCGCTGATCGTTGCAGCGCTGCTGGTGGTGGTGACGCCATCAGGTCCGAACACGTTCGCACGCACGGTGGACTCGGTGCTGTCGATCCGCGGCAACGCGGATCTCACGAACTGGCGCGTGGCTCGCTCGCAGATGACGCGAGGGAGCACCACCCGTGTCGACAGTGCCACGACCTCCGTGCTCGATCGGTTCGAACAGAACGTGGCCGGACTGCCGCAGATGGCACGTGCCGTGTTGCCATCCATGCTGGCGTTGCAGACGCTGGCGGCGATGGCGATTGCCTGGGCGCTCTTCCATCGCTTCAGTCGGACGCGGTTGGGAGATGAGCTGTCGCGCTTGCGCGACTTCCGTTTCAACGATCACTGGATCTGGTCGGTGATCGTCGGACTGGTGCTGGCATTGTTGCCGGCGCTCGAGGCGCTGGAACCGCTCGGCATCAACCTGCTGGTGTTTTTCGGGGCGCTCTATGCCCTGCGTGGTGCTGGAGTGCTGGCGTGGTTCTTACGTCCCGGCCGTTCGCTGCTGGGACTGATCGTTGGTGTGGCGTTGTTGCTGCTGCTGCGAGATGGCGCGGCGATCGCGCTCGGTTTGGTGGGACTGGGTGATACTTGGGCCGACTGGCGACGCCGGATCCGGCCAGCGGTTTCCTGATTCGAGGAGGGTGACAGGATGGAAGTGATTCTTCGGCAAGCGGTGGATAGCCTCGGACATGCTGGCGACCTGGTGAAGGTCTCGTCAGGATATGCCCGTAACTTCCTGCTGCCGCGCGGCATGGCCCTTCCGGCCACCGACGGCAACAAGAAGCGCATTACGATGGAGAAGGCCAAGCTCGTCGCCGCCGAACAGGCGCGCGTGGGTGCGGCAGAAGAAGAGGCCAAGAAGTACAACGACCTCTCGATCACCTTCGCCGCCCGTGTGGGCGAAGAAGGCAAGCTCTTCGGCTCAGTGACCTCGGGCGACATCGCCGAGCAGCTGAAGGCGCAGGGGCTGCACGTCGAGAAGCGGCAGATCGACCTGCACGAGCCGATCAAGGCCCTGGGTGTCTACAAGGTCGCGATCAAGCTCCACGCAGACGTGAAGCCGGAAATCAAGGTCTGGGTCATCAAGGGCTGAGCATCACCGCCCGGCCACATCAGCACCATGTGATGGGCAGGGATCGGGCAGGCTGGGCATCGGTGCCGCGGGAACGGGTACCACGAACGGGGCGTCCTCCATGGGGGGACGCCCCGTTTCGCGTGTCTTGCCCAGTGTTCCTGCTGGCCGCCCCACTGTGACCCGCTGCACGTTGGCGGAGTTTCCATACAGGGATCCCGTCGGGAAACGAATGGCACAGTGTGTGGTTCTGGGCGCGACGGATTAACCTACGGCTGGTCGCTCCCGTCGTTCCTGCACTGACGGGCCTCTGTGCCATGTGGTGGGTTCGCCCGCCGTTCCATATATCGATGACCGCATTGAAGAGTACGACCCGTGCCACGAAAGCCGCCTCGGAAGCCCTCGCCAAGCGTGCGGCGCACCTGATGAGCGAATTCAAGGGCACGGACATACAGGTGTTGTCGCTCGCCGGCTTGACCGACATGACGGATTACTTCGTGATTGCATCCGGCACGTCGGATACACACGTACGAAGCATGGCGGATCACGTGATGCGCACGCTGCGGGACGAAGGGGAGCGGGTCACCCACGCGGAAGGTGTCGAACAGGGCCGTTGGGCGCTGCTCGACTACACCGATGTCGTGATCCACGTCTTTCACCCGACGCTGCGGAACTTCTACCAGCTCGAGCGGTTGTGGAGTGATGCGGAGCAGATCGCGTTCGAGTGACGTTGGATTGACGCGCGGATGACGCAACTGGCGGCAACGGGTCCGGGAGGACTGGGAATGCGGATGCGGCGAAACCTGGTGATGGCTCTGCCCACACTGGTGATGGCTCTCACCTCGTCGATGGCGGTCGCCACGACAGCGGGAGCCCAGGGGTACTTCGGCAAGAACCAGGTGCAGTACAATCGGTTCGATTGGCGGGTGCTCGAGACCGAGCACTTCCGCGTGCATTACTACAAGGAAGAAAAAGCGGCCGTCGAAGACGCGGCGCGTATGGCCGAACGGTCGTATGCGCGGCTCTCGCGCGTGCTGGGCCACGAATTCCGCGAGCGCAAGCCGATCGTGATCTTCGCCAGCCGCACCGACTTCGCCCAGAACAACATCTTCGGCGACCTCGGCGAAGGCACCGGCGGCGTCACCGACGCACAACGCCAGCGCAACGTGCTCCCGCTCACGGGCGACTTCCGCACGTTCGAGCATGTGCTCACGCACGAAATGGCGCACCAGTTCCAGTACGACGTCTTCTCGCGCGGTCGCGCCGGCGCCAACCTGCAGTCGCTGCAGGCGGTCAATCCGCCGCTCTGGCTGATGGAAGGCATGGCCGAATACCTGTCGCTGGGCACCGACCATCGCTTCACCGACATGTGGCTGCGCGATGCGGCGCTGAACGGAGACATCCCGTCGATCGAGCAGATGACGCTCTATCCGGATCGCTTCTTCCCATATCGCTTCGGCGAGTCGCTGATGCGTTACATCGGCGAGCGGTGGGGCGACCAGGTGATCGGCCAGATTCTCGAGGCGCTGCCGAACGTTGGTGTCGAACGCTCCTTCAAGCGCGAGCTCGGCCTGTCGCTGGAAGAACTGAGCGACGACTGGAAGGATGCGCTGCAGAAGCAGTTCCTGCCGCAGGTGGTGAACCTCGACCGCCCGCGCCGCTTCGCCGACAACATCCTCAGCCCCAAGAAAAGCGGCGGCAACATCTTCCTCGCGCCGACGTTGTCGGATGACGGCAAGAACATGGTGTTCCTGTCGGACGGCAACTTCCTGCGCGGCGAAGTCTTCATCGATCTCTGGCTGGCGGATGCCCGCACGGGCAAGCGCATTCGCCGCCTCGTGAAGAGCACCACCAATCCGAACGCCGAAGAACTCCGCCTGCTCTACAGCCAGAGTTCCTTCTCGCCCGACGGCCAGCAGGTGGCATACGTCGGCCAGCGCAACGGCAAGGACGTGCTGTACCTGACGCGCACGAAGGGTGGCAATACCCGTCGCATCGACCTGCCGGTCGATGGCGTGTTGAGCCCGGTGTTCACGCCGGATGGTTCGCACATCGTCTTCAGTTCGAACAAGGGTGGCATCACCGATCTCGCGATCGTGGCAGTAGACGGCACTGGCTTCCGCATGCTGACCAACGACCGCTATGGCGACTTCATGCCGAGTGTGTCGCCGGACGGCAAGACGATCGCCTTCGCCAGCGACCGCGGCGCCGAGACCGACTTCGAGTTGCTGCGATTCAGCCGGTGGAAGATCAGCCTCTATGACATGGCCACCGGCAATGTCACTGTGCTGCCGAACCAGCCAGGCCTGAGCATCAATCCGCAATGGGCGCCCGATGGCAAGAGCCTGGCCTACATCACCGATCGCAACGGGGTGCCGAACGTCTTCCTCTACGATTTCGGCAATCGTGAGCACTATCAGCTGACGAACGTGGCTGGTGGCGTCTCGGGCATCACCGAGTTCTCCCCTGCCCTCTCCTGGGCGCGCACGGCCGATCGCCTGGCCTTCGTGCACTTCGAGAAGAAGGGTGAGTACACCGTGTGGACGGTGGAGAATCCGCGTGCGCTGAAGAAGGAACCGTATCGCGCACCAGCCGCCGCGCAGCCGGCACTGATCGCGTCGGCGAACGGGATCAGCGTGACCGCGGTGCCGAGTGCGCCGACGCCGACCATCGTGACGCAGCCGCCGGTGACGACGACGCCGAGTATTCCCGCGGTGCAGAATCCGACACCAGGATTGCCGGTGCAGCGGCCCGGGCAACCGACCGCCAAGCCACCGACATCGCCAGTCCCGGTGGTGCCGTCGACGCCGCGCAGTGCATCCGATCCGGCCGTCACTACGCCGGTGGTTCAGACTCCGATGTATGGCACGCGCTCGGTCTATCGTGGCAATGAAGGCACGCGCGCAGCCGACTCGCTGCCGAACCGCGGTGAGCGTGATTCGAATGCAGTAACGGTGAACGAGATGCTCGACAGCGCCGATCTCGCCTTGCCTGATCCGACGCGGTTCCGCGACGGCCCGTACAAGGTGAGCTACGAAGCCGACTATGTCGCTCGCCCAAGCATCGGCTACGCACAGGACAACTTCGGGCGCGGCCTGTTCGGTGGCACCACCGTCGTGCTCAGCGACCTGCTTGGCAACAATCGCCTCGCCTTCACGGCACAGGTGAACGGCCGCCTGCAGGATGCCATCATCTACGCTGGCTACACGAATCTCGGTGGCAAGCTGCAGTACAACACCGCAGTCTCGCAGTACCCGTACTTCTTCTTCAATGGCCAGGAGATCACACAGGTCTCGGCCGGTGTCTACCAGGAAACGCAGAGCCTCGCGCGGTATGTGCTGCGCGATGTCGGGTTCACCTCGTTGCTGCCGCGCAATCGCTTCAAGCGTTTCGAGCTTGGGCTCGGGTTGCAGAACATCGGGCGCTCGCAGCTGCTGGTGGCGCGTCAGTTCAACAGCTTCGGCGAGAGCACGCAGTTCCAGATCATCGAGGACCAGAACTTCGGCGCCTTGACGTTCCTGCAACCGAAGGCGGCGTTCGTCTCCGACAACACCCTCAACGGCTACACGGCGCCGATCATGGGCCGTCGTATGCGCTTCGCCTACGAGCCGACGTTCGGCAGCAAGCAGTGGCACGAGTTCACGGTTGACTATCGCCGCTATGACCCGTTGCTGTTCAACTACATCACGATCGCCACGCGCTTCACGAGCATGATTCGCGCGGGCAAGGACGAGACGTTCTTCCCGAATTACATCGGCAACCCGAACGGCTTGATGTGGTTGCGTGGCTACGATCGTGTGAATGCCCTCGACTACGGCTGCCAGCCGACCATCGGCGCGTCGGGCGGTTGCAGCAACGCCGAGCTGCTTGGCTCGCGCGCTGCGGTCGCCTCGGCCGAAGTTCGCTTCCCGCTGGTGCGTCGCTTCGAGCTCGGCGTGCTGCCGGTGCAGCTGCCGCCGGTCGATGGTGCGGTGTTCTACGATGCGGGCATTGCGTACAGCGCCGGCCAGAAGGCCTCGCTGTCGAAGCCGGCCAACTACGACAACGCCAATCAGCGCTACGTGCTGCGGAGCTACGGCTATTCCATTCGCGTGAACCTCTTCAACTTCGCGCTGCTGCGCTGGGACTACGCGATCCCGCTCGATCGTCCGGAGCGGAAGGGCTTCTGGCAGTGGTCGCTGGGTACGTCGTACTGATCACCAGCCGCGTCAGCAGTTCCTGACCGATCCGACGGGCGCCCGCGAAAAGCGGGCGCCCGTGCTATTTCAAGGCGTTTTGTACCCGCGCTGTCACGGCTAGCTTGTCCGGGTGCGATCCCCCCTGCTCGCCCTCGTCCTGGTGCTGGCCGCCTGCAGCACCGCCGATGACCGCGGGGCGACGGCCGCTTCTGTCGCCCCCCTCGGCCCCGATGCCATCGTGCTCCGTGTCCCCGCACAGGGAGGCACGGCGCGCGCCTATCGGTACCCGGCACTCGACACGCTCCTCTGGAGCAGCAAGGCGTCGCTGCCGGCGGAAATTCACCCGCTCGCCTTCAGCATCGACAACGGCACGCTGGTGCTGAGCGATGCGGGCGGCCTGCCATGGCGATTGACCCTCGGCAGTGGCCTCGTGGAGCGCGTGCTTCCCAGCGCCCTCGGCGAGAGCGTGAGCCTCGATGGCACCGGAATCTTCGGCACCAGTGCCGGCGCAGTGGTGCGCCTCACGGCCAACGAAGCCAAGCCATGGCAGGTTCGCACCGAGCCCGCTCCCAGCCAGTTGCAGCCGCTGCGTGATGGCGGCGTGCTTCTCATCGGGCGCCGCGGCAAGGAAACCGTCCTCACCCGATTCCGGCCCCCAGCCACGACCGCGGTGGACAGCGCAGTGCTGGACGGCGAGGCACGCCTGATCTCAGCCGCCGGCGGCGACCGGTATTACCTGAGCGACGGCCCGCGTGGCTTGGTCAGCGTCCGGGCCCGCGACTTGGAGATCCTCGGCAAGATCAGTCTCGGTGACTCGCTCATCGCCACCGCCTCGTCGCCGAGCGGCGACCGAGTGTACGTGCTCGGCCGCGACGACGATGAAGCTCGCGTGCAGGTGATCAACAAGTACGGCGATGAAGTGGTGGCCAAGATTCCGGTCCCGACCGACGCCAGCGCCCTTCGCATGGACCCGCTGGGCCGTTACCTGCTGGTGCGGCATGGTGGAACGGCGGACTCGGTACTGGTCATCGGCATCGCCACCGACAAGGTGCTGGGCCGTTTCGTCTCCCCCTGGCGCGCTGACTTGCCTCTCGTCTTCCCCGACGGCCGAGTGGGAACGTTGCGTGGCGGCGATGTGGTGGTGCTCTCGGCCGATGCGTTCAGTCCGCTCTCGGTGGTGCCGGGGGGCGCCAAGGACATCTGGACCGTGGTGCAGTGGAATGGCTTCCGGCGCCGCGCGGGCGACAATCCGATCCGGGCCACGGCGGCCGCCGCCGACACCACGCAGCGTCGCCTGCGCGACACGGCAATGGTCGGCGATTCGGCCGTGGCGCGACGTGATTCCGGTCGGCTCAGCCGCGACACTGCGGCGCGACGCCTGGTACGTACTGCCGACAGCGCCCGAGCCAAGGCGGACACCGCCCGCAAGGCACCACTGGCCAAGCCCGACACCCAGCCGCGCCAGCGCCCCGCCCCTGAGCCGACGACGCCCCTCGGTGAACGTGGCACCTTCGTGGTCCAGTTCGCGGCCCTGAAGGCGGAAGGTCCAGCTCGCCAGTTGGCCTCGGCCATCAAGGCGAATGGCGAAAAGGCGCGGGTGGTAACGACGACGACGAACGGGATCGCCCTCTATCGGGTTATTCTTGGTCCTTTCCGGTCGCGTTCGGATGCCGAACGTGCTGGGCAGGCCGCGGGCCGTGACTACTGGGTTTTTGAAGGGGGATCGAACTGATGGCAGCAGGCGCCACGCTTGGGCTCGACTGGGAGGCACTCGGTGCGGAATCATCCGCCGCCGTGGAAGGTGCGCATGCCATCCTCGTCACGGGCAAGGATCCGATCGCCGCAGCTCGCGCCGCGATCGGTATCGGCCGCGCGCAGTCGCGTGTGCGTCGTGTGGCCATCGGTGACCTGATCGGCGAAGTCGAGCCCTTGCAGCGCCTGGTCACCGGCGATGATCCGCACGGTATCGTCGACAGCTTCCTCTACGGCGTCTCGCTGAACAAGATCGCGCGCCAGGTCGACGAGTCGGGCATGCTGTTCGTGATGCCAAGTGGCACCGAGCCGGTGGTGACGCCCGACATCATGCGCAACGAACGCTGGCGCCGCCTCGGTGCTGGTTTCCGCGAAGTTGGTGCCCTGCTGATCCTCGTCGCCACCAGCGACACCGAAGGGGTGCACGAACTCGCCTCGATGCTCGACGGCGTGGTGGTGGTTGGCGACGCTGCATCGGTGCTATCCGTGCCGCGCAATTCCGTGCTCGCCCATGTCGACGCGCCGGCCCCTGTCTTGACGACACCATCCGGCGTTGGCGTGCCGGATGTGCTCACCGAACGCGCTCCACAGGTCACGCAGAAGCCATCACCGGTCATGCTGCCGGCGCAGGACGTGGTCGAGAAGCGCGTGATGACGCCGTTCCCGGAAAGCACGGTGCAGAAGAAGGCGCTCATTGCCGGCGGTGTGGTGCTGGCGCTGGTGGCGCTCTGGTTCGTGCTCGGTCGTCCCGGCATGTCCTCGTCGAATTCGTCGGTCACCAAGCCGACGACGACGTCGGCCGTGAACGTTGAAGACACGAGCGCGGTTGGTGGTGGCGACACGTCGTCGCCCAACGCGCGGGCGGTCGATTCACTGACGGCGACACGAATCGCCAATCCGCAGGACTCGCTCAAGGCGGCTGCATTCGGCGTCGTGATCGTGGCGACCAATGACGAAGCGCAGGCGCTGGCACGTTGGGCAGATCTCGGCCTGAAGCTGCCTGCGGGCACGGTCACGATGGTACGCATTCGCGGTGAACGTGGCCGTTTCTTCCAGATGCAGGCCGGCGCGTTCGCGAAGGCCCGTCAGGCCGATTCGCTCCTCGCAGCATTGCGGAGCACCGGCAAGCTGAAGGCCGATGCAGGGCGCGTGGTCGCCACGCCGTTTGCGCTGGTGCTGGAAAGCAAGGTCTCGCGACGCGCGGCGCAGAACGTGGCCGACGGCTACGGACAGCGCCAGATCGCCGCCTATCCGCTGCTGCAGCCCGATGGCAGCGCGACGATCTTCGTCGGCGCGTTCGAGTCGCCTGAACAGGCGATCCCGCTGATGAATGAGCTGAAGTCAAAGGGCGTCCCATCGACGCTCTACTACCGGACGGGGAGAAGTTTCTAGGTGAGACTCACGAAGTTGACGCTGCACGGCTTCAAGTCGTTCGCGGACCATACAGAGATGCTGTTCGAGCCGGGGGCGACGATGATTGTCGGTCCCAACGGCTGCGGCAAATCGAACGTCTCGGACGCCGTGCGCTGGGTGCTGGGCGAACAGCGCGCGCGCATGCTGCGTGGCGCAAAGATGGAAGAGGTCATCTTCCAGGGTTCGTCGGCGCGCCGTGCCGTGAACGTGGCAGAAGTGTCGCTGCATTTCGATAACACCGACGGCGTGTTGCCGGTGGCGTTCAAGGAAGTGGTGATCACCCGTCGCCTCTCGCGCTCGGGTGAAAGCGACTACTTCCTCAATCGCACCCCCTGCCGTCTGCGCGACATTCACGACCTGGTGCGTGGCACCGGTCTCGGCGCCGATACCGGTGTCGTGATCGAAGCGAAGATGATCGACGCGTTGCTCAGCGATCGTCCCGATGATCGTCGCGAACTGTTCGAGGAAGCCGCAGGTGTCGGCCTCTATCGTGATCGTCGTCGCAGCACGGAGCGTCGCCTCGAAGAAACGACGGTCGATCTCTCGCGCCTCGATGACCTGATCGAGGAAGTCCAGAGCCAGGTGCGTTCCCTTTCACGTCAGCGCAAGAAGGCGGAGCGCAACGTCGAACTGACGTCGCGCCGGTTCTCCGTTGATGTGACGCTGGCCGCGCGCGAACTGGAAAGCTGGGCCGATGAACTGACGCAGTTGCAGGCGCGACTCGAGGAACTGCGTGACGCCGTTCCCGCCGCTGCCGAGCAGGCTGAAACCGCAGCGCGTGATCGCGAAGCCGCACAGCGTGCACGCGCCGCTGCCGAAGCGATGCGGGCCGAGTTGGCACGCATGGCACAGGCGCAGCGCGAGCAGGCGAACCAGGTGGAGCGTGAGTTGCGCGTGGCTGAAGAGCGCCAGCGTAATGCAATGTCGCGTCGTGAACGCGCTGACACGGAACTGCAGGATGGCGAGGCCCTCGGGCAGCGCGTGGTGGCCGAACGTGAGGATGCGGAGACCGAGCGTCTCCGCCTCCAGACCGAACTGGCTGCAGCGGTCGAGCTGTTGACCGAGCGTGCCGGCGCGGAAGAAGAAGCACGTCGCAGTGTGTCGATGGCGCGCCAGCAGGTGGAAGCCGCCGAGAAGACGCTGCGTGATGCGCGCGACCAGGTGCGCCGACTGGAACTCGATCGCGAAGGGACCGAGCGTGAACTGGCCGAAGTGCTGGCTCGTGAATCGGCACTCGGCGCCGAGATCGAGACGCTGGCTGATGCACTGGCCTCAGTGGCACGCGACAGCGCAGCTGCCGAAGAAGCAGTCGAGATCGGGCGCGTGGAGGTCTCGCGTGCACAGACTGCACTCGAAGGCGCACGCCTCGCCGCGCAGACAGCCCGCACCGCGGAAGCGGACGTTCGCACGCGCCTGGGTGACAACGATCGTCAGCGCACGTCGCTGCAGGGTCGCATCCACGGTCTCGAGGCACTCGATCGCGATCGTGTCGGTCTTGCACCGGGTGCGGCATCGGTACTGCGCGAGCGCGAGAAGTTCGGCGCAGGCGCCGTGCTCGGCCCGCTCTCCGACTTCCTCTCGGCGGACAGCGATGCGGCGATTCTCGTCGAGCGGTATCTCGGCGCGACCGTGCATGCCGTCGTGGTGCGCGACCGTGAAGCAGCCAGCGCAGTGGCAGCATGGCATGCCAACGCGAAGCCAGGCCCCGTGTTGCTGCTCCCGCTCGATGCGGTGAACGACGCGGCAGTCTCGGACGAAGCACTTGCATCACGTGTGCGCTCCACCGAGCCGGCACAGCGCTGGGTGAAGGCACTGCTCGGCCAGGTGACGCAGCTCGATGGTGGCAGCGGCTTCATTGATTCACGTGGTGCGATCTACCTGCCGGGTGGTGAGTCGGCGCAGGGCCCGATCCAGCGTCGTGCTGAACTGGCGATGCTCCGCGACGATCTCGAAGGGCTGGTGGCAGAGCGAGAACGCATCGCGCTCGAGGCGACCACGGTCAGTGCCACGCTGGCCGCGGCCGAGCAGGCGGTGATGGCTGCGGCCGATGCCGCGACGCAGGCGCAGGGTGAAGTGCGTCGTGCCGAAGAGGCGCGCGCTGAAGTCGAGCGTCGCAGTGCCCGCGCTCGTCGTGAGCAGGCCGATGCCCAGCAGCTGGCCGAGAAGCTCGGTGAGCGGAAGGCATCGCTGCAGGCGCGTGCGGCGGACGATGATGCCAAGGCGGAAGAGCTGCGCGCGGGGTTGGCTGGCTACGAAGCGGTGATCACCAGCACCCGTCAGCGCCTCGTTGGTGCCGACGAGATGCTGGAAGAAGCGCGCGAAGGCCGCACCATCGCGCAGGTGTCGCAGGCGCAGGCACAGGCCCGCGTGCAGGTCGCACAGGATCGTGCGTCACGCCTGCTGCAGGAACAGGCCACGGCGACGGCTCGTCTCGAGACGCTGCGCAACGAGTTGATGCAGCTGGCGAATGCAGATTCTGCCTTGGCTGAGCAGATCGCGACGTTGACGGTGCAGCTCGAGGAACGTCAGTTGGCGTTGTCGGAACTCGACACGCGCCTGATGGAAGCCGAGGAAGGACTGCGTGCCGCCGACATGTCGTTGCGCACTGGGGACGAAGCACTGGAACTGGTGCGTCGCCAGGCGGTGCAGATGGCGGAAGAGCTGCACCAGACTGAGTTGCGTCACACGCAGCTGGAAGCGCGTCGCCAGAATATTCGCGAGCGCCTCGAGACCGAGTGGCGGAAGCCGATCGCCGAGTTGCTGGAAGGCTTCGAGCCGCTCGACCTGGATGCCGACGCGTTGCGCAGTGAGAACGAATTGTTGCGTCAGCAGTTGGATCAGCTTGGGCCAGTGAACCCGCTGGCGGTGGAAGAACACGAGGAAGAGGTGAAGCGGCTCGACTTCCTGGCAGCGCAGCGCAATGACCTTGCGGAAGCGAAGCTGTCGCTGTTGCAGGCGATCAAGGAGATCGATGCTACGGCGCGCGAGTTGTTCCTTGCGACGTTCGCCAAGGTGCGCGACAACTTCAAGCAGATCTTCCAGACGTTGTTCGGTGGTGGCGAGTGCGACCTGCGCCTGGAGAATCCCGACCAGCCGCTCGATTGCGACATCGAGATCCACGCCAGCCCGCGCGGCAAGAAGACGCAGCGCATCCACCTGCTCTCGAGCGGTGAACGGGCGCTGGTGGCGTTGTCGCTGCTGTTCGGCATCTTCCTCACCCGTCCGAGCCCGTTCTGTCTCCTCGACGAAGTCGACGCACCACTCGACGACCAGAACGTGGGTCGTTACGTGAAGATGCTGAACGAGTTCAAGGAGCGGACCCAGTTCATCGTGATCACGCACAACCCCCGCACCACCACCGAAGCGGCCGATGCCGTGTACGGTGTGACGATGCAGGAGCCCGGCGTGAGCTCTCTGGTGAGCGTGCGCCTGCGCAACCGGAATGGCGGCGATAGTGGCGGCCCGAATGGCGGCGTCGATCCTGATCCAGTCACGCCGGGCCCCTCCGACGGCAACCTCCTCTCCATCCCGTCCGACGCCGCCTCGGAGACCGTGGAAGCGGCAGCGTAGCTCGTCTCCAGCAGTTGCAGTTCCCTTCTTCCAGCACTGTCGCTGGGGAAGAGGCCAAGCTTGCTATTGGAGCACTCCGTGAGCTCCGTGGCCTCCCACCCATTTGCCGTTTGCGATGGTGCGCGATGCAGCTGTCTTTCGCGATCGCGCGTGAAGGAACTGCAATGAGGGGGAGCGCACGGAGCTCACGGAGTGCGACCGCAGCAGCGTTGGTCGTGACGCGAGCGTTTGTTTCTTGGGGACCGGTTCATGGGGGGTCATGGGGTCAGAGTCCTTGAATGTTCAAGGGGACAGACTCGCTGAACGGCTCGGACTCCTCTCCTTTTAACGAGCATCCCGCAAATGCGACTTTCGGTGATTGGCTCCGGCACGATTTCGCTGTCGCCGACGCGCGGGTGTGCGGCGTATCTGGTGGATGTGGGGGAGCTGAAGGTGCTCTTCGACTGTGGGCCCGGGGCGGCGCATACGATGGCGCGGCACGGGATGGATTGGTGGGGGGTGACGCACATCGTGCTGACCCATTTCCACCTCGACCACATAGGTGACCTGCCGACGCTGATTTTCGCCTGGCGTCATGCGCGGCTGGAGCCGAGGACGGCGCCGTTGACGATTGTCGGCCCGGCGGGGACGAAGGAGCTGATCGTGCGGTGGGCCGCCGCACTCGGAGACTGGTTGCAGGCCCCTGGCTTCCCCGTGGAGGTCATCGAGCCGATGCTCGAGACTCCGGTGGCCCTGTCGGAGTCCGTGACGCTCAGCAGCCGTTCGGTGCCACATACGCCCGAAAGCGTGGCATATTCCCTCACGCACGGCGGCAAGCGGCTGGTCTATACCGGGGACACCGGTGACGACCCGTCACTCGGCCCGTGGGCGGCGGGGTGCGACCTGTTGCTGGCGGAGTGTTCCCTGCCCGACTCGATGCCCGTGTCGATCCATCTCACCCCGTCGCAGACCGCGGCGCTGGCCGAGGCGGCGACACCTGGGCTGCTGGTGGTGACCCATATGTATCCCCCGCTTGAGGGGATCGATCTGCGCGCCGAGCTTGGCGCGCGCTGGGCCGGGCCGACCGTGATTGCCACGGACGGCCTCGTGCTCGACTGCTGAGGACGTACGCGATGCTGGTGATGATGCAACGGAATGCCACGCCGCAAGAGATCGAAGCGGTGTGTGATGCGATCAAGCTGCTGGGCTTCAATCCCCTGCCGATGCCGGGCGCGATGCGCACCGCGATCGGCGTGGCTGGTGACGACGGTCAGGTGGACACGTCGCACTTCGAGGGCATGGCTGGCGTGGCCAGTGTGCTCTACGACTCGAAGCCGTACAAGCAGGTCTCGCGCGAGTGGCAACCCGACAAGTCATTGGTATCGATCGGCAACGGTGTCGTGTTCGGTGGCACGGAAGTTCCCGTCATCGCCGGCCCGTGCAGCGTCGAAGGCGAGAAGGAAATCCTCCACATCGCGCACCTCGTGAAGGCCGCCGGTGCTGTCGCATTGCGCGGCGGCGCCTACAAGCCGCGCACATCGCCGTATGCATTCCAGGGACTGGGTGAGGAGGGCCTGCGTCAGCTCGCACTCGCGCGCAACGAGACCGGCATGCCCATCATCACCGAGGCGATGGACGAGCGCCAGGCTGATCTCGTGGCCAAGTACGCCGACTGCATCCAGCTTGGCGCGCGCAACATGATGAACTTCTCGCTGCTCAAGCATCTCGGAAAGTTGAACGTGCCGATCCTGCTCAAGCGCGGCATGTCTGCCACGATCACCGAGTGGTTGCTGGCGGCCGAGTACATCATGTCGGAAGGCAACCGCAAGGTGATCTTGTGCGAGCGCGGCATTCGCAGCTACGACACTGCCACACGCAACGTGTACGATCTCGCGGCCATTCCCGTGATCCAGAAGTTGTCGCACCTGCCGATCATCGGTGACCCGAGCCATGGCGTCGGCATTCGTGATGCCGTGCCGCCGCTGGCGCGTGCGACGGTGGCCGTGGGCGCTGATGGTGTGATCGTCGAAGTGCACCAGCAGCCGGACAAGGCGTGGAGCGATGGTGCGCAGAGCCTGCATCCGCCGCAGTTCGAGGAGATGGTGCGGAGCCTGATCCCAATTGCTGAGGCGGTGGGTCGCTCGATCATGGGCGCAGGAACGGCAGTTGCTTGAGGGGGGTACCACATCTCGAGGAAGCTCTGCTGTAATTCTGCGTAAGGAGGTAAGCGTGAAATATCATCGATTGGCTGCTGCTGCCCTGCTGGTCCCTGCGCTGCTGACGGCGCAGGCTCGGCCTGCGACGCGCGCGCCGTCTGCTTCGGCTTTGCTGGAACGCACGGCGGCGTTGTATACCGGGTCGCGCGGCTTGCGGGCGGAGTTCACGCAGCGGGTGAAGAATCCGATAACGTCTACTGAAACACCCTCGGCAGGCAGCTATTTACAGCGCGGGCCTGGGGTGTTTTCGGTGAACTTTTCGCAGCCGGCGGGGGATCGGATCGTTTCCGATGGGAAGACGCTGTGGGTGTTCGTGCCGAGTGCGACGCCGGGGCAGGTATTGAAGATGCCGGTTGGTGCCGGAGCTCCGGGGGGTGTTGACCTTGTGGGGCAGTTCTTTACTTCGCCTTCGCGGAAGTTTGTCGTGACGGACGGTGGGGCCGTGACCGTGGGTGGTGTTGCCCTGCGGAAGCTGGTGTTGGTGCCGAAGAGCGAGGTTGGGTTTTCGCGGGCCGTTCTGACCGTGGTGCCGGGGACTGGCGTGTTGAAGCAGCTCGAGGTGACGGAGCATTCCGGGCTCGTGCGGACGTTGTCATTTACCACGATCACTCGTGGTGTGGCGATGGCGGCAGGCGCGTTCAGCTTCGCGGTGCCGCGTGGGATCACGGTGGTGGATCAGGCGGCGTTGACGCGGGGGATGTGAGGGAGTCGAGGTCCCTGCTGCCGGTTCGTTGGGGCCAGATGAGGGTTCGGGCCAGTCTCCGCAAATCGCGGGGGCTGGCTTTTTGTTTGGGGGCGCGTTCGGGTGTGGTTCTGCAGAGCGGTTGCGGGAGAAGCCGGCGCAGAAACCGAGAATGGCGGGTGGTGCGTTGGGGATTTCTTGGTGCTATACTGCGAAGAACGGTTCTACAGCCTCGGGATATCGGGAGGCTGGCGGTATAATCCTCGTTAGAGAGCCACACTAACTTTGGTTTCGCATGCAGGAAGCAGTCCCTGTGGACCTCCGTGCGCGCCGAGCTTTGCGCGAGCACGCCCTGCGCCAAATCAAGATCGCAGTAGTCGCGGCGTGGGTAAGCGCGTCGTTCTCCGGTGCGGTCTTCGGAGTCATTGCCGTAAGCTCCGACCAGTGGGGACTGTTCTGGCGTGCTGAGGCGAGCGCGGCTTTCAACTGCGCGCTCGGCTGGTGGATGTATCGACACCAGAGCCCCATTGCCGCACAGATCCTCGGCGTGCTCACGGCCGGAAATGTGGTCTTTCGCGTGTTGACAATGGGTTCGTTCGTGATTCTCATCTTCGGCAGTCTGCTGTGTCTCGCATTCTACAACGCTTGGCGAGGCACTTTGACGCTTCGAGGGATTCGGCAAGCGGAAGCCAGCGAGAACACATCGCTGTCAAGTCCGCTCACCATCTGAGTTACGTCGCGCCGAACCGGAGTGGCACTCTAACGCCGGTTGCTGCTGACGAAGCGGCCAGAGAATTGTGAACAGGAGAGCGGTCGGTTGGCCGCTTCGCAGCAGAACCATGTTCGTTCGTTCGCCACACATGGCATGTCGAGCATAGAGGAATCGATCAGGCGTTCCGCAGCGCTCCTTGCGAGCATGGAGTCCCAGAAGAAGTTGATGGGACCACAGCACGACGCCGTGGCACCGCTCGCGGAATCTCTCCGAATGCACGACGCCGCGCGTTATCGTAGCATTGAAGCCGCAGCACGACTTGCCGCCGACAGCGTGGCCGCGCTTCAGCTTAAGATCTCTCTGGCTCGCAACTCAAACGTTCAGCCGCGTGGCGCGCTGTGGAACGCAGTACAAGGCATTTCCATATTGCAGCAGAATCTTGGTCTGATCGCGACTGGAGACTCACGCGCACAGCTTGCGATTCGTAATATCGCGGAAAGCGCGCGGCTCAGCCGAGCCGTGATCGACACAGAGCTTCTACGTCAGATTCAAGAAAGCAATGCAGCGACGAACCGTTTTTCGGAGCGACTTGCCGCCCAGCTGCAAGCAATTGCGCTGATTAGCCCGGTCACGATCGCGGACCCGACCGCTGACGACATCGATGCAATCGAACTGGAAACGATTGACCTAGTTCGCACTGAGCCAAGAAGCTTTGTCACGGCAGCGCGGCTTCCGCTCGACGTCCTTTCAAGAATTCTTCGCAATCCTTCAGAGGTTCGAAGTATCTCACCGCGGCAGTTCGAGGAGTTCATCGCTGATCTGCTCTCGCGTTTGGGGTTTGAAGACGTACAGCTGACCCCAAGAAGCCGTGACGGCGGCAAAGACATTGTGGCCAGCCACACAGTAGCAGGTATTCCGTTGATCATTTACTTCGAGTGCAAGCAGTACGCGAACAAGAATAAAGTCGGCCTAGAAACCATGAGGTCGCTGCTTGGTACGGTTGCGAGTGATTCACATCAGGCAAACAAGGGAGTTCTTGTCACCACCTCGACGTTCACGCGAGGTGCAAAAGAGTTTATGATGGCGAACGCGCGCGTCGACGGCAAAGACTACGATGGCTTGCTCGGCTGGGTTGCAAAAGTGGCGCGGGGCGTCTGAAGTCAACTTTGAACCGCAACGAAATCAGGCGAGACCCTCATGAAGCTCCCGATCCCGCTGGCGATTCTTCCGGCGCTCGCGCTGACGTTGCGTGCCGCGATGGACGCGCCGGCGCACGGTGTTGAACGAGCGCGCTGCACGTTGGCGCCCGGCAGCGTGAAGGCCGTGGTGCGCGTCGAGCTGGATACGACGCTGCCGCTCGTGATCAGTCGGCTGAAGGCGATGTCGTTCTCGACACCACCCGCGCGTCCCGGTGCACCACCGGTTGCCGGACCGGACACTCCGATGCCGTCGGCCCGCGTGCGTCTCACTCGACTCGATTCCGCCACGCGTGCCGAGTTTGCAGCCGCGGGCATCCGTGACAGTGAACCAACGGCGTACATCCAGGCGCGGCCCTACGGCGCCGACTGTCGCGCGCTGGTGTGGAACGACACCGTCGCCTGGGTGCGCCGCGGCGACATCGGCTACATCGTCGCGACACTGGCGCCGCGCGAGGCGTGGCTCAACAATGTCCCGGTGCTCGTGATCCCGGATACCTGGAACTATCCATTTCCGCGTAAACAGGGATTGCTGATGCGCTTCGCGCCGGCCGCGTCACGAGAACTGGTGTCCTCGCCGGAGGCGTTGTTCGATTTCACCGTGTCGAATCCCAGCGCGAGCCCTGACGACTTCGGACCGGGGCTGGCCGACTCCGTGTCGGATGCGAACATGCTCGCATGGGCTCGCGCCCACGCTGAGCAGAGCGAGCGTGAGCCGATCCGGCGACTGCTTCGCTCAGCGATCCTGAAGCATGACATGGAACGCATCGCGACAAGGCCCAGCCGGTTGCGGGGCAGCTATCGCGTCACAATGACCGCCGATGATTCCACTGCAACGTGGTGGTTTCGTACCGTTGACAAGCCCGCGTACCGGTGGGAAGGGCCGGACAGTGTGCGCAGCACCACGGAGATCGTGCGCGCACCGTATGCTGCTTACAACCTCGTCGGATACGCTGCTGACGATCGCATGTCGCTGCCTGCTGCGGCGACGCCAACGACGCGAGACAATCCGGCGAAGCTCGTTTGGCTCGCGTCAACCGATCGGCCGGGAATGCCCACCAATGAAGTCGTGCGCGTGTTGCAGGCGGAGCTCGTCTTCAAGCTGCGATCTGCACCCGCTTCGATCTGGCCAGCGCTCGAGGCTTACATACCGCCGCGATCCGCGCTGGACAGCGCCATGATGGCACGTATTCGTCTCGTGATGACACGCGCAGATGGTCAGCCGACGATACCACTCACGCTTCGCCTCGACGATGCGGGCGAATGGTCCGCTGACACGATGCTGGTGCGGAGCGGGAAATCGCTGCGGATCAGGCTGACGCGAGCCGATACGGTGAGCGTGCCGCGATCGTGGTGAGGTACGGCGGTGACACGGTGTCACGTCGGGGTCGTCAATGCCGACGTTGCATGTGCATCTTCGCCGCGCTAACAAGCGCATTCGCAAACGCTACAGGAAGTACGACAGTCGCGAGCGGCTCGCCGGGAAACGTCACAGCTCGGCGCGGCCAGCGGGGGCGACGAATCGCTCACGCATCGGGCAGTGGGAAATGGACACCGTGCTCGGGCGCACGCGCCGCGACAGCTCGCGCTTCTTGTACTGCTGCATCAGGTAGTCCGAAGAACGAACGGCCAACGCCATCGTGGTGAGAGACACACTATTCCCGCAATTCGCAGATGCACGTCACCCTGATCAGCACCGTGCACGGCGACAGCGGTCGCGCAACCAGCGAAGCACTCGTAGCGCTTCTTGAACGGCTGAAGCCCCGAGTCGTCTTTGCCGAGATTCCGAAGGAGAAGGCCAAGCAGTACACCGATGGCTCCCACGGCAACCTCGAATCGCTCGCTGTTGCGGATTTTGCGACGCGGCACCCAATCGTCGTGGTTGCAGTCGACCACGACGAGCCTGACGAGCAGTTCTTTCGGTCGACAAAAGTAGTGTTCGATCGCGTCGAGCGTGTCAGCCGAGATTATCGAAACCTTTGCGACAGCCACAGCGCAGCGGTCAGGACGGGCGGCCTGCGCTATCTGAACAGTGAGGAATGCGTGCAGGCATGCCTGAACCTGCACAACGAAGTACGCGCGTCGATCGAGTACCTTCGCGCGACGGAGCTCCATCCTGTCTACGACTCATGGATAGAGAAGAACGACCTGCGCGATAGGGTGATGCTCGCCAACATCGCCGCTTTTGCTGCAGACAGCGAGCTCGCGACCGGCGTGTTTCTGGTGGGTGCCGCTCACCGAAATTCTATCCTTGAAAAGGTCCGGTCGGGTCTAGGCGGCGCACGCGCCCAAGTCGACTGGCAACTGGAACTTCCTTCCGCGCTCTTCGAGTAGTCGTCGCGCGAGGCCGCTCCCAGCTCACCATCGGCGCAGCGCTTCGGGGCCTGCGCCGAAGCAACACGCTCTACTTGTGGCCGTGCTTCCAGGCGTTGGCGACCGGTGCGAGGTGCCGTGAAAACGTCGTGGCAGTGACTTGAGCGAAATGGGGTCGAACGACTCATGCCCACCAGGGCCTGATCACACGAAAGTGATAGCGCATCCCCCGGCACTCATGCCAGCGCGCCATCACTCTCGGCCCCCACCACGATGTCCTCCACTCGTCTCCCCCCAAGCGCGCCTCGCTCCCGGCGCGCACGGTACACCCTGCTCGCCGCTGCCATCACCGCATTGCTCTCCGCCTGCGGCGGCGGCGCAGACAGCCCGGCCGCGCCGAGCAATCCCCCACCGCCCGCGCCCACCCTCGCAATCACGGCCGCACCCGCGATCGTGACAGTCGAACAAGGCCAGACCGCTGTCACGACCGTCACTGTCGCCAGAGGCGGGCACAACGCCGCCGTATCACTCGCCGCTGGCGGTGCGACTGGTATCGCCACGACGCTCGAACCTGCAACGCTGCCGTCGGACCTCAGCGCGAGCGTCGTCACTCTCGTCACCACACCCACAACGCCGACAGGTGACCACGCCGTGACCATCACCGGTGCTGGAGGCGGCGCCAACGCGAACGCTACGATCGTGTTGCGCGTCACGCCCGCACCCGCACCGCCCGTCGGGCGCTTCACACTCGCAGTCACGCCGTCGCCACTGGCAGTTGTCGCAGGCGGCGCCACGACATTCGCCACCATCGCCATTGCACGCACCGACTTCACCGGCAACGTCACGTTCGGTGCAGCGGGCGCGCCGGCGGGAATGACCATTATGCTGGCGAACGGGCCGATCGCCGGGCCGGCCGCAACGATCGGCGTTCAGGCCGCAGCCTCGGTCGGCGCAGGCGACTACGCGATCACGCTGACCGGTGTCGCCGATGGGCTCGCGCCAGTGAGCACCGTCGTCGTGGTCCGCGTCGCCGCTGCGCCGCCGCCAACACCCACGCCCACGCCCACGCCAGACGACCTCACCGGCGTCGCACTCGACTCGCGAGGACAGCCGCTCGCGAACGTGATGGTGCAGGTCAAGATGGTCTGGAACCCGAACGTGGTGCGCACGCGCACCGGTGCCGATGGTCGCTACGCCGTTCGCGGATTGCCCGCCGGGCTGTCGCACCTGGTCCAGGCGTGGCACGAAGTCGAATACGCGGGACGATCCTACTGCGTGCGACTTGGCATGCCGAACACTGGCGACTACGACGCGTTCGTGCCCGGCCCCGGCGTGGTGCGCGACTTCCGCTGGAAGCTCACTGGCCGCATCCCCGACGCCGGGAACAACTACTTCGGCGCGACGCTGGTGCTGGTGGCGTCGTCGGACTTCTACAACCCCGTGCTGGAGAACGGTGACGACGTGGAAGTCGCGCTCGTGCCTCAGGGACCACTCGTCGACGGCAGCGCGGGCGAAGTGATCACGCGCACCGTGCGCTACAACAGCGCGGGATGGAACAGTCGGCTCACCGACATCCCCCACGGCGTCTACACTGCGCGCGCCACACGTGTGCGCGGTGGCGTGCGTACCGCGCTGCGAGTCGCTCGGCTGGAGAACGGCACGCCGAGCGAGACGGCGACAGTCGAGTGGGAGCCGGACCATCCGGGCTCGTGTGGCCAGGTGCTCGGTCCAGACCTTCGCGCGTTCAGCCTGCGGCTCGAGAACCCCTGATCGCGCCGCGCGAAATCCGGTGACAGTGCACTCAATTCTCGCGAATGAGTGCACTGTCACCGATTTGCCCCTGTCACCGATTTGCCCCGTCACCGATTTGCCCCGAACAGTATTCGTAGCGGCGCGCAATCAGTGCACTGTCACCGGAATGCGACGCGACGAAGCACTACTTCTTGGGAGCCGGCGCAGCAGCCCCGGCGTTCAACTCGGCCTGCATCAACTCGCCGAACAGGTTGCGTGCCAACACGCCGCGTGGTCCGTCGACCGCTGCCCGTGTGCCGAACACGAGCCGTATCACGCGGCCCTGCTTGCCGTCGCGGCTCGTCGCGCCATACTGCACCACGCCGTTACCGGCGCGCCAGGAGAAGGTACGGACGAGAATCGCTGTGTTCGCGTCTCTCGACGTGACCGACCCCGGTTCGCTCCAGCGCCCGCCACCCGGCGCCGGGTCGGCCTGCGTGATTCGCGTCAGCCACTCACCCAGCGTCGGCGCGTCGATGGTCGTCCTGCCCGATTCCCGCACCGTCAGCAGAGCCGAGAGCGGACTCTGGACGTCGAGGTACACGCTTTCCTCCTCAGGACTCGAGCGCAGCATTGCACGCCATCCCGCTGGAACGGTCTGCGCGCCCGCCGCTGTCGCAGCACTCGCGGTGATGATCATGACGAACGACGGGATGAGCAGGCGAGAACGCATGGGTCGGGTGGGTTGCCGATGCCATGGTTGCGGCACCGTGTGGTGATCTCGCGCACAGCACTTGGCTGCGCAATGGTGTGCCGGCTGCGAATTGCAGCGGCGCAGCGATCAGGAGCGCAGGACGACGAACGCCAATCCTGTGAATGCCACCAGCGCGAGCGGGCCTCCCAGCCACCGCACTGCGAAGCGAGCGGGTGGCATGTTGGCTCCGCGGCAGGATCGGAGATACGCCTTGCCAGCGAACCATGAGATCAGCACGCCGATCAGTCCGACGCCGTAGCCAAGCAGGTATTGCCAGAGCGGAGCCGGCCTGCCAGGCATCATGCTCGCCAATGTGACGAAGGCTTCGTAGGCGAGGGTGACGAGTGCGGCGACACTCGACAGGTACAAAAAGCCCAGCCGAGTGAGCAGACTGCTCGTCCGGTCGACGACAGCCGCATCAACGCCATGGTCCGTGTTCGTCACGCGAGCCTCGGGAGTCCGAATCGAGTGGCCCCAGAGCCGACTGTGAAGTCCAGGGCATCGATTCCCGCGAACATGCCCCGCTGTCGCGTGCGATTCGAGTGCCGTGAAGCTGTTGGACGTCGACGCGGATGGCTAGTGGCGTGTTTCTGAGATTGAGCACCCGGGCTCGTACGGGCAGGTGCTCGGTCCAGTGCCTGCGCGCATTCAGCCTGCGGCTCGAGACCCCTGATCGCGCCGCGCGAAATCCGGTGACAGTGCACTCAATTCTCGCGAATGAGTGCACTGTCACCGGATTGGCCCGCGGTGGTCATGCCACTCCCTGCCCCGTGCGCGCTCCGCTACGCTTCGCCCCATGTCCGCTTCACGCGATCGCGAGCTTGGCATGTTCCGCAACATCAGCCGGCGGGACTTCGTCGGCACCGTCGCGGTCGGCCTCGGCGTCGGCTCGCTGCTCAACTCTCGCGAGGCTGGCGCGCAGCGGCTCAACTCAGCCGCGTATGTGGGTGAGCTGTACCCGCCCGCACTCACCGGCCTGCGCGGTGATCATGCCGGTTCGTTCGAGGCGGCGCACCAGTTGCGCGATGGCGCCCTATCGCTCGGCCGAGCCCTCGACACCCGTGAGCACTACGACCTGATCGTGGTCGGCGCTGGCATCAGCGGGCTGGCGGCCGCGCACTACTTCAGGCAGCAGGCTGGTGCCGAGTCGCGCATCCTGGTGCTCGACAACCACGACGACTTCGGCGGGCACGCCAAGCGAAACGAGTTCACGCACGACAATCGCACCTGGATCGGATATGGCGGCACCCAGTCGATCGAAAGCCCCCGACCGTATTCGCCCGAGGCCAAGGCGCTGATCACAGAGCTGGGCATCGACGTGTCACGATATGCATCGGTACTCGATCGCGATCGCTACTCGTCGCTCGGACTCGGACCTGCGACGTTCTTCGACCGTGAGACCTTCGGCGACGATCGCCTCGTGACAGGATCCGCGCGCGCCGCGAATGCCGAGTTCCTCGCCCGAACTCCCCTGCCGGCGGAGATCCAGGCGCAGATCATGCTGCTCAACACCGAGCAGCGCGATCCATGGCCTGAACTGAGTTCGGCAGAGAAGAAGGGTCGCCTCGCGCGAATGAGTTACACCGACTTCGTCACGACGGTCTGGGGACTCGACCCACACGTCCTGGGCATCTACCAGACCCGGACGCATACGCTGTTCGGCTTCGGCGTCGACGCCGTACCCGCGCAGGATGCATTTGGACTCGGCCTGCCCGGCTTCCAGGGCATGAAGCTCGATGATGTCGACGGTGTTGGCCAGAACTACGACTCGATGCGCAGCGCCGAGGCGGATGCGTACTTCTTTCACTTCCCCGATGGCAATGCGACCATCGCGAGGCTGCTGATGCGGCGACTGATTCCGGATGCTGTTCCGGGATCGACGGCCGATGACGTCGTGTCGGCGCGCATCGACTATGGCAGGCTTGACGTCACGTCGTCCCGCACCCGGGTGCGACTTGATTCGACCGTCGTGCAGGGTCGCGCACGACGGTCCGATCGACGGCGCCACCGCGGTCGATGTGCTCTACATGCGCGACGGACGACTGCAACGCGCGAGTGCCAGCCGCGTCGTGCTGGCCTGCTGGCATCATGTCATTCCGCACATCTGCCCTGATCTCGCCGAGCCGCAACGTGCGGCGCTCAGGTATGCGAAGAAGGTTCCGCTGGTGTACACCAACGTCTTCGTGCGTCAGTGGACCGCGATGCAGGCTCTGAAGGTGAGCAGTGTCTCGAGTCCCGGCCTGTGGCACTCCTCGACTAGCCTCGATACCCCAGTCAGCATCGGTGACTACGTCCACAGCAAGTCGCCCACCGAACCGGTGGTGCTCCATATGAATCGGTCGGCATGCAAGCCTGGGTTGCCGGGGCCGATGCAACACACAGTCGGCCGCGCGGAGTTGCTTGCGACACCGTTCGAGACGATCGAGCGTAGCATTCGCGACCAGCTCGGCCGGATGTTCGGCGCGGGCGGATTCGATCCAGCGGCGGACATCCTCGGTATCACCGTCAATCGGTGGCCGCATGGATACGCATACCAGTACAACTCCCTCGCCGACCCGTTCTGGCTCGCGGGCGGCGAGCAGCCGTGTGTGGCCGCGCGCCAGCCACTGGGGCGGATTGCGATCGCGAATGCCGACGCGGCGGCGTATTCGTACACCGATGCTGCGATCGACGAGGCACGCCGGGCGGTGAACGAATTGTTGATGTAGCTGGTCTGTGATGTACTGATGTAGCTGATGTTGTTGACGTAACTGACGTTGGTAATGCAGGTCAGGCCGGGTGCCGGAGCGGCGCGCTCACGACACGACGCGTCCGACTATGCGGTCATCGCCGCCGAATTGAGCAGGCCGACGGCGACAGCGATGGCAGCGAGGAGAATGGCCGACGCCGTCTTCCCTTCGCTCACGTGCGCTGACAACTGTGGGAGGACCAGCCGACCGATGCCATAGGCGATGAGTTGCGCCACCAATGCCACGCCGCTCCAGAGCAGCATCTCCTGGATACTCTCACTCTGTGCCACCGCCTTCGCCAGCGGTATGGTGTAGCCGAGTATCGCCCCGCTGAGTGAGATCGCGGCGGCAGAGTTGCCCTGCCGGATCAGGGAGATTTCGCGATGCGGTGTCATCATGAGGTAGATGGCCGCGAACACCAGAACCGCTGCTGCCGCGATGCCGAGGTGGACCATGTGCGCGACGATCCCGGTGAGGGAGTTGCTGAGGAGGTCACCAGTCATTTTTTGTCCGGAAGAAGCGAGTCGCGTTGATGTGCCGCGGAGCAGGACTGCCCGCGAGGTTGGCGTAGGCTACAACGAAGAGCCTGACCAACGCGACCGTCGATCCGCTTCCAGCGCACCAAGTCGAGCAACCTTTTTGGCGGACGCCGCATCACACGAGCAACCCAAAGAGGCATTAGGACATGCGACTCAAGGATGGATACCGCGACACAAACGTAGTCCTCCTCGCGAAAGCGCTATCGGTTCTCCACGCTGCGCTCTGGCTGAGCCTACCCGCACCCATCGACGCGCAGTCGGTATCGCCAGCGCCCGCAAGCACATCCCCGTTCGCCTACGACGCGCGCACACCCGCTGAGTGGCGGGATTCGCTCGTGCGAAGTTCGGAGGGCGTTGACGAGTACGTCATCAGCTTCGCCAGCCCGCTCGGTGGTCGCGTGACCGGCAAGATGTTCAGGCCCGCGGGATCGGTCCCCGCGCGCAAATACGCGGCCATTCTCTTTGGCCACGGCGCGCCTGGCAATAGCGACAATCTGGGACCGCGTGGGAATTTCTTCGCGAAGAAGGGCGCCATCGTCATCGGCATCGATGCCGCGTTTGCCCGCCGGAATTTTCGCGAGCCGCTGAGCTTCACGGTGCGCGATTCCGTCGAACAGGTGCAGACGATCGTGGATCTCCGCAGGCTTGTGGACATTCTCAGCGCCCGGCCGGACGTGGACTCCGCGCGTGTGGCGTACGTTGGGATCAGTTACGGCGGCGCGATGGGTGCGGTGCTCGCTGGCGTCGAACCGCGCCTGGCCGCGTATGTACTCGCCGTTGGAGACCTCGGGTTCGTCGCGCATTTCCGGGATCCGCAGGGCGCGCTGGTCGGACCACTCACTTCCATTCCCGCCGTTCAGCGCGACCGCTGGGTCGCGGCGATGGAGCCTGTCTCCGGCACGACGTACTTCCCTCGCGCCGATGGGCAAAAGATCTTTCTGCAGAACAACACGCAGGACGAAGCGGTCCTCCCGCACGTCGCGCGGAGCTTCCACGCCGCCGCGCCGCGCGGCACACAGATTCGGTGGTACGAGTCCGGGCATCGCCTCACGGCGGCGCATTACTTCGATCAGTTGGTTTTCCTGCACGATCGCATCGACCTGTCGGTTCCTACGCCGCAGGACTCGGCAGGCCCTGTGTTCCCACCGCCTGGGAAGCCCGCCGACGCTACGAGGCGCTGACCGCGCCATGAATCCAAGGTGCTCGGGATGCCCGAATGACCATCAGCAGCGAAAATCAGCTCGACCGCCTGAAGGCGGTCGGCCGGGTCTGTGCCTTGGCGCGAGATGCCATGGCCTACGCGCTGCGTCCGGGGATCACCACCGGTGAGCTCGACGCCATCGGCAACGCCTTCCTCGACGCGCATGGCGCCCGTTCGGCGCCCCGGATCACGTACGGCTTTCCGGGCGCAACCTGCATTTCGGTAAACGAAGAGATCGCCCACGGCATCCCAGGAGCGCGCGTGATCGCGGCGGGAGATCTAGTGAATATCGATGTCTCGGCCGAGCTCGACGGGATTTTCGCAGATACCGGAGCCTCCTATCTGGTGCCGGAGGCCGCGCCGCAGCTCGCAGCGCTCTGCCGTGACGGCAAGCGCGCGATGTGGGAGGGCATCCGTGCCGTGCGATCGGGCGGCAAGCTCGCCGACATCGGCGATGCGATCGGCGCCTTTGCCCGTCGCCATCGCTATACGCTGATCGAAAATCTTGCGAGCCACGGGGTCGGCGACAGCCTCCACGATGAGCCCGCCGAGATCCCCACCTGGCCCGACCGCTCAGAGCGCCGGACCATCGCCGACGGTCTGGTGCTGACCGTCGAGCCGTTCCTGTCGCTGGGCGGCCGGTTCGCTGAGGACCGCGGCGATGACGGCTGGACGCTGGTCGCCCGTCCGGCAGCGCGGTGCGTCCAGTACGAGCACACGGTCGTCGCGACCAAGCAGGGGCCCGTCGTCGTGACGTTATGACGCCATCGCCGCCTGCACCGCCCTCCCCAAATCCTCGCTCTGAAACGGCTTGGTGAGCGCTGCGACGAACCCCGCCGCGCGAAAATCCGCCATCGTCGGATCGTCGGAATAACCGCTCGCCACGATCGCGCGCGCACTCGGATCGTGCCGCAGGATCTCGGCCATCGCCTGTCGACCGCCCATCCCGCCCGGAATCGTCAGGTCCATGATCAGGAGGTCGAATTTCCGTCCGGCCTGCATCCGCTCCACGTAGCGCTGCACCGCCGTGCTGCCGTCGGCGACCACCTCCACTTCGTAACCCCACTTTTCGAGCATGCGCTGCAGAATGCGGCGGACGGGTGGCTCGTCGTCGAGGACGAGAATGGACCCGATGCCATCCGGCTCCGCCGACGGTGCGATGACCACTGTCTCGGCGCGGTCGTGCGACGCAGGGAAGAATGCGCTGAACGTCGTCCCCTCGCCGGCGTGCGAGTCGAAGGTGAGCGCACCACCGTGATTGCGGCAGATCGCGAACGCGGTGGCCAGTCCGAGTCCGCTGCCACGCGCCCGTGTCGTGAAGTACGGATCGAACACACGATGCCGAATGGCATCCGGAATGCCGCCGCCGTTGTCAGCGAAGTCGATGCGCACATAGCGCTGATCGTGCGCAACGGCCGTGATGCCAGCACCGTCCGGCAATTCGCCGGAATGATTCCGCGCACGCACTGTCAGATGCCCGCCGTCGCCGGTGGCCTGCTTGGCGTTGATGACGATGTTGGCCACGACCTGGCTGAACTGCCCCGCGTCCACGTTGGCATGCCAGAGCGTGTCCGGCACGTCGAGTTCGACCCGCATCCGCGAGCCGGCACCGGCCATGGCGACGGTATCGCGCAGCATCCTTCCGATGTCCGTGGTCTCTCTCTTCGGCTGGCCTCCCCTTGAAAACGCAAGCAGCTGTGCGGTGAGGCGGCTGGCCCCCATCACCGCCTGTTGCGCATCCTGCAGCATCTCCAGTCGCTCACTGGGCGTGGCCTCCCTGGCCAGCGTCACATGCCCCATGATCACCATGAGGGCATTGTTGAAGTCGTGCGCAATGCCACCCGCGAGCACGCCGAGCGACTGCAGCTTGTCCTCCCGCTGCCGCGTCTCCTCCTCGCGGCGCACCTCCGTCACATCGCGTACGGTCACGAGCGCACAACGCCGGCCACCGAGTGCGACTGCGGCACCGCCGACCTCAGAGCGGCGCTGACGTCCTTCGACATCGTCCCATGACGTGTCGACCGCCCCTTCGCGGATCCTCCCTCCGTCGAACAATCGGCCGAGCGCCTCCGCCAGCCAGGCTGGCTCGACGTCAGTAATCTTCAGCGCGCTCGTAGAGAAAGAGGTCCCGCACAGTGTCTGTGCAGGTGCGTTGAGATCGATGAGTTCCTGCGTTGCCACGTCCACGAGGATCAGGGGCACCGTGGATGTCTGGAACAACGCGCGATAACGCTCCTCCGATTCCGCGATGGCCCGCTGCGCCCGTGCGCGCATCACGAACACGATCCCCAGCAAGGCGAGACAGAATGCGAGGGACACACTCCCGATCACGAGCCAGGTGAGCCGAGCCTTGCGCGACTCTGCCAGCGTCCGGAGCGCGTCGAGTTCCCGTTGACGCTCGCGCGTCTGGTAGCGCGCTTCGAGATCGGCGGTCTGCCGACGCGAGGCGCTGTCTGCCAACGTCGCCTCAAGTGCATGAAAGCGCCGATACGTGCGATAGGCGCCGGCCGAATCACCCGCAGTTGCGCGCGCCTCGGCGAGCAGTGCCAGCTGCTCCGCCTCATCGCGCCGGGCGTTGATCTCGGCGGCGAGTGCGATCGACCGCTCGAAGATCGGAATCGCGCCCTTCGCGTCTCCCTGGCGCATCCGGATCTCCGCGAGGGCACCTAGTGTGCGAGTGAGTCCGTCCTTGTCGCCGATGCGCTCGCGCAATGCGAGTGCCTGCTGATGAAATTCGATCGCCCTCGACCACGCCTTCAATCCTTCGTGCACTCCTCCGATGTTGCTCAGGTCCTTCGCCTGACCATACAGGTCCCCCGACTCGCGGTCGTTGCGCAGTGCCCGCTCGAGATACGGGAGTGCCTCGCGGGGACGTCCGAGTTGAATCAGGGCCAGCCCGACGTTGTTGAGGGTGTTCGTGAGATTGTGGCGCGGTCCGAGTCGCTCATGAATGGCGAGCGCACGCATGAGCGTATTGTACGCTTCCTGGTTACGTCCGAGGTCGAGATAGACGAGGCCGATGTTGTTGTGCACGCGCGCGACGGCGATCTCGTCGCCGAGTCCCTCGCTCATCTGGAGCGACGCCAGATAGCTCTCGAGCGCCTCAGCGAGCTCGCTCTGGTTGTAGTGGATCGCGCCGATGTGTGACAGCGTCCGAGCGAGGGCAGGCGACGCGCCGTGGGGCAGCAGGAGCATTCGCGCGCGCTCGGCATTGACGAGTGCAGCATCGTAACTCGACATGCGCCACTGGACGATTGACAACTGATAGCACGCATCGGCGAGGAGCCGGTCATCAGTTGCATCATTCCCGAGACGTTCCGCCCGCGCGGCCTCGTCGAGCGCCTCCGGATATCTGCCAAGGGCCTGCAATGCATAACTTCTCGCGATTCGCACACGGATCTCGTCCCTGATCGCGGGATGTGCGGCGAGCAAAGCCAGCGCTTCCGCTGTGCTCGTGAGGGCGTCGGTGGGCTGGTCCCGCTGCCGTTCGCCCAGCTCGAGCAGCAAGGGGATGCGATTGGCATCTCGTGCAGCTGCCAGCTCTTTCCGGATCGCGGTGGTATCGCGCACCGTCGGCGTCTGCGCGCCAGCGGGCGCACCGAGAAAGACGATTGCAAGGAGTGTCGCCAGACGGACGACACGATAGCGCAAGACCCGACACGTTTGCATGGGGACTGATCCCGATCCCTGGCCGAATGGGGAGCTTCGACGCGCATCCGTACCCTCGTGCAGGAACACGAGTGGGTAGGACACCAGGCAGCCTGAGTTTGGCACGCTGGCGTTGATCATCTATACATCCGATGTCACAGCTTGCCAAGAAGCGGTGATTTCATGGAGTCGTGCTTTGCGCAGGCCTGCTGCTGTCGCGGTTTGCCCGATTGCGTATGGTGCCGCTGTGCCCCGCACCTCACCGCGACGGTGGTTGACGAGGTCGAGGGATGCCCCGCCTTGAAGAATGAGTGCACTGTCACCGCATTCGTCTGTCACCGCATTCGTCGAGGATGCGCGCCATCGTGGCGCGCGGCGATGCCGGCAGACGTCCCGAGACCGCCCGGCCCTCACTGAAGAATTTCCGCGAGCGGCCGATATACGCTAGGTGAGATTGCCCTCGACCACCCGCGTTGCGGACGCAGTGCTCGGCGTCGAGCGACGCCAACGCTTTGTCGTCGTGCAAACGCTGACGGTGTTGCTCGTGTACGCGGTGTTCGCGGTCGTACAGCATATCGAAGTGATGGTGGGCTTGATCGACTTCGATGATTCGTGGCCCCTGTCGGTCTTCTGCCTCGCGGGGGGCATAGGATTCTACGCGCTCATTCGCAGTGGAGCCAATCGGCGCCTCGTCAAATCTGGTGACGCTTCGTTCTCGATTCCCCAGTCTGTGTGGGCGATGTAGGCCATCAGCTGGAGTTATGCGATCACCGGACCGGCGCGCGGTGCCGTGATACTCATCACGGTGCCGGTGATGCTCTATGGCGTTATTGCGCTCAGCGCAGGCCAGGCGCGTATGATGGCTGTCACATGCGCCGCCATGCTGGCATCCGTGATGATGTTCAAGGCGTGGACAGATCCCGCACGTTACGACCCACGCGTAGAACTGATGCACTTCGTGTTCGCCGTGATCGTGCTGTCCGCAATAGCGGTACTGGCGCGGCGGATCACCCACATGCGCGAGCGCCTGCATCAACAGCACGCACAGCTGTCGGCGGCACTGGAGCGCAACCGCGAACTGGCCGAGCGAGACGAACTGACGGGCTTGCTCAACCGCCGGGCTGCTGGCGACCGTCTGCTCGGTGCGCTGACGCTTCGCCAGCGCACCGAGCCGCCACCCATGGTGCTGGCACTCCTGGATCTGGACCACTTCAAGCAGGTCAACGACCGATACGGCCATGCTGCAGGCGACGCCGTGCTGCAACGTTTCGCGCGTGCATCCGAGCTGGAAGCACGCGCTGGCGACCTGTTTGCGCGGTGGGGCGGCGAAGAGTTTCTGATCGCCCTGCCGGCCGGTGACCTCGAGAGCGCAAAGTCCCTCTTGGCACGTCTGCAAGCGCGGATGCACTGCATGTCATTCGACGATTTTGCCCCGGGGCTCCGGGTGAGCTTCTCCGCCGGAGTGGCCGAGTGCGCACATCCCGATCATCTGACCAGCGCGCTCAAGCAGGCCGACCTGGCACTGTATCGAGCCAAGGCGGAGGGCCGCGCCCGGGTGATCTGCGCGCACGAAATCGAGTCACCGGTCGCCTGCGGTGGGCCGCGGTCTGCCGCAGCGCAGTGAGAACAACCGGCGAGCTTGGGCGTCTCTTTCGAAGCCGGTCGTGGCCCATCGACCGGCTTTCCCGTGCCCCGAGTGCCCAATGGCGATCGCGTTTCGCGTATTCCGTTCCGTGCGCGACCGTGCAGGGAGCGCGCCACGCGTCGCTGCGACGACGGCCGCCCTGAGCCTGCTCGGCGCGAATGCTGCCGGTGCCCAGTCGACTGTCGGCAGGTCGTGTTCACAGCAGATCTGTGTGTCGCTCTCGTTGGGTCAGGTCTCGAAGTCGAACCTGGAGGCGACGAATCCCGTCGAGACCACGCGGACCTATCGCCTGACGGAGCCGGCGGCGATCGAAATCAGGATGCTGGTCAACGGTCTGAAGGCCTGCTACGACCCGCGTGTCACGATCACCAGCTCAAAGGCTGGTGTCGTCGATGCCGCCGGACGGCCGAAGATCGAGACCATCGCGGCGAACCTGCCGTATCCCCTGACAGCCAACGCGACGCGTCCCGAGGTGGCGGACGGCTGGAAGATGTTCCCGGTGAAGTTCGCGGCCGGCCTGACCGGCGAATACGCCTATGCCGCCGAGTTCTCCTGTCAGATGCCCGCGCAGGCGCAGCGCCTGAAGATCAACACGTACACGTTGGTCAGGGTGGACATCCCATTCGCCGCTCCGACGAAGGCGCGCGACGGTCTTGCGATTCCGATCAAGCCACGTGCGCCGATTCCACCGCTCGACTGATCGCTGCCGCCACGTTGTCCATTTCCCCATCTCTCGAGGAGTGCATCATGGCGCTGACCGCGCTGACTATTTCATGCGGTAACGCCGCGCCGCGTATTGGCATACTCGTCACGCTCTTGCTGGCCGGCACGGTCACCGTCGCGCACGCGCAGGGCAACATCGAGTGTGCGAACCCGACGAATGGGTGCGGCGGGGTGACCAGTGTCGCCTCCCTGTCCACGCCAGATGCATCTGCGCTGACGCTCGTGAGCGAAACGCCGTCCCTCAAGGTGTTCCGCCTGTCGAAGGCCGCGCGCGTCACGCTCAGCGTCAGCTACACCGTACCGGCCACCTGTACCAGCCCGCAGCTTGGGATGACCATCGCGAAGGTCGGTGTCGAGGATAGCCCCGGGCGTCTGCATGTCACACCGATTCAGCCGACCGCTCCGCTCGCGCTTGCGCCGACGCCGCAGCGTAACGGCTTCCTCAGCGGAAAGTCGACCGGGTTCGTCGACCTGCCGGCCGAACTGTCTGGTCAGTACGTCATCGGGACGGGCATCAGCTGCCAGCTCCCCGGACGGGCGGCGCGCGCGATGGCGGGCACACGCATTGAGCTGACAAATGAATCCCTGCGTGCCGCGCCGAAAGCGGCGGCGGGCCTGTCGATTCCGATCAAGGGACGCCCGCCGCGGTGAGCGGTAGGCAAAACCGGTGACAGTGCACTCATTTCGATGATTGAGTGCACTGTCACCGGAAAAAATGTCACCGACTTCGGCGGACTTTCAGTCGCTGTCGCCATCCGATTCGGTGTCCCGGATCACGCGTCGCTCATTCGGCGATGTACTTCCACCCCGCCGCGTCGCGGCGCCATACGGTGAAGAACGGGATGCGTCGCGGTGGATTGCCTGCCGTTCCGGCGCCATTCGGCACGATGTATCCAAGTGTCACGCCGAGGTCGCCGCTTGGCGCGATCAGCGCACGCTCGGCGCTCCATGTGACGGGACTCGCACTCGCCGGCCCATCACCCTGCACCGACCGCGCAATCGCCACGTTGCCACGAATCAGGTCCGGGCTCTGCGGTCCGCCGAGGTGCATCGCGTCGGCGGCACCAAATGCAAGGAAGGCTGGCCCGAGGCCGATGCGTTTTGCTGAATCGGAAAAGAGGGTCTCCATGCCCATGAGCTGACGGCGCGCGCTATCAAGTGCCGCACCGCTGAGCATGCGGGGCGGCGAGCCACCGTAATACGGAAGCCACGGCGCTTCGCTGGTCGCGCTGGTGACGCCAGCCGCGCGCGGCGTGCGACGCCATACCTGTACCCGCCATCCATCGGCCGCGCGAACCCAGTACGCCAGATACTTGTACTCCTGAGTCACCCCGGTGCTTCGTGTGACAGTCAGCAGACCGATGGTGACGCCATGTGAGCCGTCGGCCGAGACGCCCGCGCGCACGGGCACCCATCGCACCCGCGATGTCGCGTTGAGGGTGTCACGAGCGAATGTCGCGAGAATCGTGTCGCGCCCGTCGAGGAGTCCGAGGCCTGAAGCTGGCGACATTGCATCGGGCGCGAGCATCGAGGCCAGTCCTTCCAGCATCGGTTTCGTCGCGGCGGCAGCACCGAGACGGCGGTCAACTTCGAGAAGCGGGACGGACTGTTCGTCCGCACCTGCAGAGGCACTCGCGACGTCGGCGCGAGGGCGCAGACCGCTCGAGCAGGCCATCAATCCAACGGTGGCCATGACCACCTGAAACTTGCGCATCAATCTGCCTGGGGGATTGGTTGGACTCTCAAGCGTGCCGCATGCTTCCCGAATACGATGCCG
The DNA here is from genome assembly GCA_963740355.1 of uncultured Gemmatimonadaceae bacterium. Taxonomy (GTDB): domain Bacteria; phylum Gemmatimonadota; class Gemmatimonadetes; order Gemmatimonadales; family Gemmatimonadaceae; genus JACMLX01. The sequence goes on along the minus strand of CAVUDW010000002.1, from coordinate 1,674,277 downwards.
GGACGGGATGGTTGCAACGGAGGAAGCCTGCGTGCGAAGCAACAGCGCCGGTGCTACCGCACGCCACGTCTGGCGAGCGGCACGGCGGAAAACCGGTGACAGTGCACTCATTTCAATGATTGAGTGCACTGTCACCGGAATTACGGGAACGGCCGTACGACGCGATCACAACAGGCTTGAGAGTCCCCGGTGATTCCAGCGTCCTGATATATGCACGCCACCCCCTCCAGGAGGCACCGCATGATCACTCCCCGCCCCACCTTGCCTCGGCTCGCCAGCCCTATCGCGACCCTGCTGCTCGCCGCGACACTCACCGCGCAGCCTGTCATCGAGCGACCCCGACCGCTCGACCCGCTCACCCCGCGCGAACGCGTTCTAGCCGACAGCGTCGCACGCGCCGACCCGCGGCTCCGCGAACTGATCGGTCGCGACGCACCGGTGCTCGTTGACGTCAGCTTCATCGCCGGCAAGCCACGCCGCGAGAATCGCGACGGCGACGCCGAGGTCTCTCGCCAGGCCGCCGTCCAGTATTTCGTCCGCGCCCGCAACACAGGCGTCACGGCACTGGTGGATCTCGCGACGGCCAAGGTGCTCGACGTGACTCGCGCCCGCGGTGCCGATGTGCCGCTGTCCGAGGAAGAGGTCGCGCGTGCAGCGCGCATCGCGATCGCCGATGAACGCGTGCGCAAGCTGTTCGATGGACGTCTGCCGGAGTTCCGCCTCCAGCGTGCGGCGGGCGAACCGACCGATACCGCCGCCACCCGCATCGACGGTATCCGGCTCCTGGGGCCACCCGGCGATCGGTGCGCGAATCGACGATGTGTTGCGCTCTTCTTTCGCGTCAACAACTCCTATGTGCATCTCGGCCGAGTGGTGGTCGACCTGCTGAACGACTCCGTTATGGTGAAGGACGGTGCGCGATGACACAGCGCCTCTTTCCCCGTGCACTGCTGCGCGGCGCCATGACCACGCTCGGCTTCGTACTCGCGTCGATGGCGCCTGTGCCCGAGCTGCATGCGCAGGCGCAGAGCTGCTCGGAGCCGTACTACATCGAACAGCGCTTTCCTACCTCGGGCACTGAGGAGACGCGCTGGAAGCTGTGCTGGCAGGTGGTGCGCGGGAATGGACTCATCATCTCCGGCGCGTGGTTCCGGCCCTCGCCGAACGCCGCGTGGATCAAGCTTGTCTACGATGCGCGACTCGCCGAGCTGTTCGTGCCGTACCACGGCGGATCGCCGCGCTATCTGGACGTCGGCTACAACTTCGGCTGGGTGCCACTCGACGGCACTGACTGCCCTGCCCCAACCGGCGTGGTGCTCGGCGCTAGCCAAGTCTGCAAGCAGGTGCACGACCGCGGGCTCGCATGGAAGCACGACGGGCAAAAGCGGCGCGGTGAGGAACTGGTGTTGTTCAGCGTGCTCGCGGCAGCGAACTACAACTACATCATCGAGTGGACATTCCGCGACGACGGGATCATGACCGCCCGCGTCGGCGCGACAGGCATCCCGGCCGGCACCACGACACACATGCATGGACCGCTGTGGCGACTCGATCTGGATCTCAACGGTGCCGGCTCGGATCAGGTGATGATGATGACGCACGCCGAGTCTGGTGCACAAGGCGTGGACAGCCACACGCCGATCGTGACGGAGGGTGGGATGCCCTGGTCGGCGACGGGCTTCAGAAGCTGGGACATCACCGATGCGACGCTTCGCAACACCAACGGGAAGCCCTCAGCCTGGCACCTGATGCCGCAGGTGACGGGAATCCCAGTGCACCAGGAGGCGTTCACGAAGAACACCGTCTGGGTGACGCGCTACCGCTGGAACGAGTTCACGGCGACAGCACTGCCGACATACACCAACGGGGAGTCGGTGCGCCAGCAGGACGTGGTGCTCTGGTACTACGGCGGACTGCATCACGTCATCCGTGACGAGGACAAGCAGATGACGCACGTGATGTGGACCGGCTTCACGCTGATGCCGTTCAACGTCTTCGGGAAGACGCCGCTGTATCCGTGAACGGTCAGCGCCGATCATGGGGACGGAGATCAGAAAGGTTCAGGATCTCCGTCCCCGTGATCGCACCTCAACCGTGTTGCCAGCGTGCGCACAATGCGGCATTCTGGTGACATGACGTCCAAGCCCCTCGTTTTCATCACCGGTGCCTCGCGTGGCATCGGTCGCGCCCTGTCACTCCGCTTCGCCGCGACCCATCGCGTGCTGGCAGCGGCGCGTGATGAGGAAGCGCTCGCCAGCGTTGTCGCCGAGGTGCAGGCAGCTGGCGGCGAAGCGGAGTCACTGCTGCTGGACCTCAGTGACGCACCGGGCATCGCGAACCGAATCGCGAGCGCTTTGCACGGGCGCACCGTGGACGTCCTCGTGCACAACGCCGGCGTCGGCGTGATGAAGCCGCTGCTCGAGCTCACGCCCGACGAGTGGCACACGATGATGGACGTCAACGTCAACGCGCTCTATCACGTGACGCGTGCCGTGCTGCCTGCCATGGTCGCGCGTGGCCAGGGCCACATCGTGATCATCGGGTCGATCGCGGGGCGGAGCGCGTTCGTGGGAGGCGCCGGCTACGCGACGACCAAGCATGCGGTGATGGGTTTCGCCGAGAACCTGATGCTCGAGGTACGCGACGCCGGCGTGAAAGTGTCGGTGGTGAGCCCGGGCTCGGTGGCCACGGAGTTCGGCGGCGGCGGTGGCCCGCGCGCGACGTCGCAGCTGCGCGCCGACGACGTGGCGGCGGCGGTGATGAGTGTCGTGAACACGCCACCCGAGGTCCTGATCCATCGCGCCGAGGTGCGAATCCTGTCGCCGAAGCGGCCGCGTGGCGACTGAGAAATCCGGTGACGAGAAATCAGTGACTGAGTAATCCGGAGTAATCCGGTGACAGTGCACTCAATTCGTTGGAATTGAGTGCACTGTCACCGGATTACTCGTCACCGGATTCCTGCTGTCACCGGATTTCTCCGAATGTGTGCACTGTCACCGGATTGACCGGCGAGCGGCACGGCACATATCGTCAGGCTGTCGCTCCATCACCCATCGTCGCATCCCTTTGGGCCGATCATGCTCCAGACGCATCCCCGCACGCCACGACTGATTGCACCGCGCCGCCTGACCCTCGCGCTGGCGCTGCTCACGGCCTGCGCCCGCGACACACGCCCTGTAGTCACCGATTCCACCGCGACCGCCACCGCCACACCCTTCACCGTGCCGACCGTCACCCTCGTCACCGTGGACACCGTGCGCGTGACGAGCCCCGTCGGCAGCGACTGCAACCGTCCGTCATGGTGGGTCGGCGACACGCTCTTCCAGATGGTCTCGAACCAGCATCCGTGGCGCAGCGTCGGCGGGCGTGATGCCGGTTCGGCACAGCCCTTCGAGCCGATGCGCTTCACCGATGACGACCCGAAGTTCGCCTGGGATGCGAAGAAGAAGTGGTATGTGCACGACATCAACAGCGCCGATGGACCGACCACCACACGCATGCGCTGGATGGAAGGGGTCTATCGCGCGCCGCGCACCGGCATTCTCTACGGGCTCTATCATCTGGAGGAAGGGCCGTACGTGCACTGTCCGCCTCCGAATGACCGGCCATATCTATCGGTGCCGCACATCGGGCTCGGACGCTCCACCGACAACGGGCGCACCTGGGAAAACCTCGCCATCATCGTCAGTGACGGCAGCTTTGCAATCAGCTGCGACCAGCCGGCGCGCTTCTTCACCGGCGGCGTTGGTGACCCGAGCATGGCGGTGGGCCCAGACAGCACCTATGCCTACATCGCCTTCACCGACTACACCGGCGATGATGCGAGCACCCAGGGCATCCAGCTGGCGCGCATCGCACTAGCCGACCTCGATCACCCACTCGCGCCCGACGGCACGAGCAAGGCACATCGCTGGCACAACGGCGCCTGGTCGGCCCCCGGACTTCAGGGCACGCCTGGCCCGCGCGTCGGCCAGATGTGGGCGACGACACCACTGGGCCAGGCCACACCGCTGTTGCCACCGGCGAAATCGTGGCTGCGCGAAGATGGCGGCGGGTACTGGGGGCCATCACTCTCATGGAACACGCACGTGGGCGCCTTCATGCTCCTGCTCAACAAGGTGTCCGGTGCGCGCGCATTCGACGCGGATGGAAACTATCTCACCTTCGTGCCGGCGATGGCAGCACCGAAGCCCGCGCCCGCAACGCCCATCCGGCTCGACGCGCTCCCGAACGGACCGAAGCCTGCGTGGTACGTGCAAGCGCTCGGGGATCCGTCGATGCGTGGCACGAGCGCATGGACAGGACAGGATTCGCGACTCTTCCTCGGTGAGCATTCGCACCTCGTGCTGCACTTCGGTACCGCAAGCACTGCGGTGCCGGCGAGGTGACGGCCACAAAGGGCGCGTCCACCAGCGCGTTGGGAGCGGCCCGCGGCCTGTCGCTGACTCTGCCAGCGGCGTATCGTGAGGATCGCCGACATTGGCGGTGACCGCGCAGCGAAAACGGTTCGCTTCAGGCGACGAATCAAGCCCAGACGAGGTGCAGATGTCGACGAACAGACGAGTTCGATTCACCACGGAGATCACGGCCCCCGTCTCGGTGGTATTTCAGACGATGCTCGATCCGGAGTCCTACCAGGAATGGGCCTCGGCCTTCGCCGAAGGCTCGCGGTACGATGGATCGTGGCAGCGTGGTGAGAAGATCAAATTCGTGGGACCGTCTGGTGATGGCATGGTCGCTGAAGTCGCGGAACATCGGCTCAACGAATTCACATCGATTCGCCACATTGGATTCATCATCAATGGCGTTGAAGACACCCAGAGCGATGCAATCCGCGCCTGGGCGCCGGCGTACGAGAACTACACATTCATCGCCTCGACCGAAGGCACGCGCGTGACGGTCGACCAGGATGTCACCGAGGAGTGGGAGGCGGACATCAGTCAGGCCTGGCCCAAGGCGTTGCAGCGGCTCAAGCTGTTGTGCGAGGCGAGACCCGCCGTCTGAGCGTCGGGCCGCAACGCTGGAATCCTCCACCCCAATCGCTTCGCATGGCATTGCTCGTTTATCGACAGGTCGGACCGGCCCACGACACAATGCCACGTTTCGCGCTGCCTCGCGACGCGCATGGCTGAAATCACCGCGCACCTCGCCACTGCCCTCGCCGACCGCTACCGCATCGAGCGTCAACTCGGCGAGGGTGGCATGGCGACCGTCTACCTGGCCGAGGATCTGAAGCATGGCCGCAAGGTCGCGCTGAAGGTGCTGCGACCCGAACTCGCCGCCGTGCTCGGCGCTGACCGGTTCGTGCAGGAGATCAGGACCACCGCACAGCTCCAGCACCCGCACATCCTGCCGCTCTACGACAGCGGCAGCACGATTTCGCCGGGCGGCGGCAGCCCGGGGTTCTTGTACTATGTCATGCCGTTCATCCAAGGCGAAAACCTTCGGGAGAAACTCGATCGCGAGCAACAGCTCGGCATCGACGAGGCGGTGACCATCGCCACCGAGGTCGCGGACGCGTTGCAGTACGCACACGAGCAAGGCGTCGTGCACCGGGACATCAAACCGGAAAACATCCTCCTCAGCAACGGTCGTGCAATCGTCGCGGACTTCGGCATCGCGCTGGCAGTGAGCGCGGCGGCAGGCGGTCGAATGACGGAGACCGGTGTGTCGGTGGGCACGCCGCACTACATGTCCCCCGAGCAGGCGACGGCTGAGAAGCACATCACCAACCGCTCGGACATCTACTCGCTTGGCTCAGTCCTGTACGAACTACTGACAGGAGAACCGCCACACACCGGCTCGTCGGCGCAGATGATCATCATGAAGATCGTGGTGGACGTCGCGCGACCAGTCAGGGAGTTGCGCAAGGCGGTGCCGCCACACGTCGCGGCGGCGGTCGCGACCTCATTGGAGAAACTCCAGGCCGACCGTTTCGACAGCGCAAAGGCGTTCGCCGAGGCGCTTCGCAATCCGTCGTTCACCGGGCGCGTCGCCGCTGGCAAGACCGTCGCCGCTACAGGGATGGCCTCAAGTCGCATGGCCCTTCCGGCGCTGACAGCAGTCACCTTGCTGGCGATCGCTCTCGCGACGTGGGGGTGGATGCGCCCGCGTCAGGCAGCGACGTCCGTCTCGCGCAACGTCACGACGCTTGGCGCGCAAGGCGTACTCGATGGGCTCACGTTCGGGGTCGAAGCCGCGCTCTCACCCGATGGAATGTCACTGGTGTTCCGCAGTCCGCTGACCGGTCCCGGCCAGCTGTACATCAAGCGACGTGATGAAGTCGTTGCACGGCCGCTGGCCGGCACGGAAGGTGGATCGGGCCCCTTCTTCTCTCCCGACGGAGCGTCGATCGGATTCGTCGCAAATAACCAACTGCGCAGAATTCCGAGCACGGGCGGAACGTCCCTCAAGCTCGAGGATTCCGTCAACGCGGTGTACAACCGGGGCGCGTGGCTGGAGGACGGTTCCATTGTCTACTACGACGCGACATCTCGCACGCTGCGTCGTCTCGGGTCCGGAGAGGCGAAATCGAAGGTGATCGTCTCGCGCACCGCGCTGGAGGGCCGCTTCCCATGGATACCAACGCCGCTCCCTGACTCACGTGGTGTCCTGTTCACGGCCCATCTCACCCAGTGCGTGGGGCCGGTCAGCTGTCGTCCCAGTCGAGTGTACGTGTACGATGCGCGTCGGGATACCGTTCGCGCGTTATTCGAGGATGCCATCGGAGCCTGGTACATCCCGACCGGACATGTGTTGTACCTCACCAGCGGTGGCACGCTCATGGCGGCGCCGTGGGACAATTCGACTCTTTCTGCTACTGGTCGGCCAGTCCCCGTGCTGGATGGGATTCAGGCGCCGGGATTCCTGATCTCGAATGACGGCACCGCGTATTACCTGGTGGGACGCCAGGAATTCGTGCCGGGCCCGGCGCCGAACGCTGCTGTCGTGTGGGTGAGTCGTACTGGGCAGGTCGAGCCGGTGGATTCCTCGTGGCAGGTGAATACCGGAGGCGGATACAGCGGGGATTTCGAGATCGACTGGGGAATCGCGCTGTCGCCGGACGGACGGCGCATCGCGCTCACGCTGCTCACCGAGCTTGGCCGAGACATTTGGATCAAGCAGCTACCGAAAGGCCCGGTGTCGAGGCTCACGCTGAACCCCGGTGAAGACCGATCGCCGGCGTGGACGCCCGACGGCAAAGCCATCACGTTTCTGTCGGACCGACTCGTGTCGGCCCAGAGCGACTCGACCGCCCACTCCAGGCTTCACCGTGTGGGAGCAGGCGGCCGACGGAACCGGTGAGGCCAGGCTCCTGTGGGGCCGAGGGAGTCCGACGGACGCGATCGTGAGTCCGGATGGGCGCTGGGTGCTGCTGGGGGCGAACAAGTCGATCAGTGGTTCCGTACACGGCGAGATTCTCGCCGCCCAACCGAACGTTGACAGCGTCGCGCGCACCCTCGTGGCGACAGGTTACGACGAAAGGGGCGCGGCACTGTCACCGGATGGGCGTTGGCTCGCATACGTGTCGAACGAGCAGGGCGCGCATGAGGTATTCGTGCGTCCGTTTCCAGATGTGAGCGCAGGCAAGTGGCAGCTGTCGAGCGGCGGTGGCAGTCCACCGATCTGGGCGCACAACGGGCGCGAGCTCTTCTACGTGGCCAACGGGAAGATGTACGTCGTGAGGATCAATCCGGGACCGCCCTTCTCGGCGGAACCGCCGCGCGTCTTGTTCGCGATACCAGAGTTCGTTCGCGCGGGAGCGCTGGCCAGCGGCACCTTTGCACTCTCGCCGGACGATCAGCGGTTTCTGATGGTGCGAGACAACAGCTGGTTGGAGATGGCGGGGACACCGACGCTGGTGGTGGTGCAGAACTTCTTCGACGAAGTGCGGGCGAAGGTGAAACGGTGATGAGCTTGATGTGGGCGAGAGTTGCGACGGCTTCATTCACCTGTGCGATCCATGACCGTTGACCCTCGAGGTTGAACGAATGGCCGGACCCAAGACCCGAGAGACGACCGCCAGCGTCAAAACATTCCTCGACGCGATCGAGGATGAGCAACGTAGGCAGGACTGCTACGCGATCGTGAAGCGTTTCGAGGCGGCGACGAAAGCGCCAGCACGCATGTGGGGCACGACGATCGTCGGATGTGGCACCTACAACCGAACGTATGCCAATGGCACCACCGAGGAGTGGATGCTGGTCGCCTTTGCGCCGCGGAAGGATCGCATCACGCTCTACATCGCCCCGGGCTCTGCGCGCCACGACGCCCTGCTGGCCAAGCTCGGCAAGTACAAGGCGGGCAAGGGATGCATCCACATCAAGCGGCTCGAGGATATCGACCTACCTGCACTGGACGCGCTCGTGAAGGACTCGATCGAGCACCTGCGCGAGCGATACCCGTGAAATCCGGCGACAGAAATCCGGTGACAGTGCACTCAATGGGTGAAATCCGGGAAATCCGGTGACGTGCGAGCGAAATCCGGTGACAGTGCACTCAATTCTTGAATTGAGTGCACTGTCACCGGATTTCGCGGATCTCCACCGCATGTCCCCCGCCCTACTTCATCCCCATCACATGCGCCACCAACTGATCAACGGCGATCTCCGTCCCCTGATAGAACCCTGACTCCTTGTTCGTGGCGAGATCGGCCTCACTCCGGTGCAGCGCCGTGAACACGTACCGCGTCCCGCTCCCCTCGGCCTGCATCGTCATGACCGCCGTGATCGGAATGTCATCGAACACTGCCGGCCGATAGCCCGGAAACAGCATCGCCGTCCAGACGAGGCGCTCCAACGGGACGACTTCCAGCACACAGCCGACGTTGGGAACCTCCTGACCGTCGCCGACCAGGATGTCGATACTCACGATGCCGCCGGGCCGCAGGTCCATCTCGGCCTTCGAGACGCGTCCCCAGGCCTTGGGCATGTACCACTCCTTCAGATGCTCCGGCTTCGTCAACGCTTCCCAGACGAGGCGCGTGGGAGCGTCGATGAACCGTTCGATCGAGAAATCGAGCTTCGGGTTGAACGCGAAGTCCTTGCTCATGATTGGGCTTCCTTCTCCTTGAGTTGTTTGACGTACTGATCGAACCGGTCGAGCCGTGACTCCCACTCGCGCCGACGTGCGGTGAGCCAGTCTTCGACCACGCTGAAGCGCTCGGGCGTCATCTCGTATGTCCGCACGCGTCCGTGCTTTCTCGAACGCACCAGCCGACTCCGCTCGAGCACGGAGAGATGCTGCACGAACGAGGGGAGCTGCATGTCGAACGGCGCCGCCAGTTCAGTGACGGTGGCGGGTCCGGCCGAGAGTCGCTCCAGCACCTTTCGACGTGTCGGGTTCGACAGGGCGTGAAATACTTCGTCTGTGACTGCGGTGTGCACCATGTCCCGCACCATCCGATTGCGTGGTGATCGCTCCGACGAGAAAACCGTACCGCCATTCTATACTTCTGTAATTACCTAAGTGTTTTTCAGTTCGCAAGCCCTTGCCCGAAGGCCATGGTCCGCCGTGCATGGCACCCGCCCCCGCCTCGAGACGGTCCGACCTCGCCAGCGGCCGCCTAGTAAGCTTCCCGATCGAGTGTGGCAGTTCAGCGGCAGCAGCGGCGCGAACCCCCATCGGATGCCCATGGAAAAGCGATTGCAGCGGAATGTCGGCTTCTTTTTCATCGCGGTACTCATCATCACGCTGCTCGGCTTCTTCCCGAGCTATTTCTCGCACTTTCCTGCGTTCGACGGTTTCACCTGGCCCTTCCACTTCCATGCGCTCATCGCGCTGGTGTGGATCTGCATGCTGATTGCCCAGGCATTTCTGATCCGGGCGAAGAATTACGAGATCCATCGCAAGGTGGGCAAAGCGTCGTACGTCGTGATGCCGCTGCTCCTGTTTTCCTTTCTCCTCATGGCACGCGCGCAGTACCAGAAGAACATCCTCGTCAATCATCTCAGTGAGACGGATGCACTCGCTGCGTTGAGCCGCAATGGTATCCCGGAATGCGTCTTCATCTCGATCCTGTACTCGCTCGGGATCATCTACAAGAAGCGCCCCGCATGGCACCTGCGATTCTTCACCAGTATCGGTCTCGTTATGCTGGGACCGGGTCTGGGTCGCTTCCTGTTTGGCCACTTTCCTCCTCCAGTGGCCGGCCCGATCATCGGGTTGCTCTTCCTTGGCTTGCCGTTGATCTGGCTGATCGTGGATCTGGTGAAGAAGAAGTCGGCGGTACCCTTGCTGGTGTACATCGCGGTCACCATCGCCGCCGTGATCATGCCGGGCCAGGGGCACACGGTCTGGTGGCAGGGGTTTTCGAAGTTGGTGGCGGATCGCTTCTTCTGAATCGTGAGTCGAGTACCCCGGCGACCGTGGAACAGGACTGGGGCCATTCCGCTGACGGCGCGCTCCATGCCAGTGATGCGCACATGATATGTCCAGTGCACGGTCGCCGGCACGTGAGCTACCGAGATGTCAACTGCACCCTCACGCGCAGCGCCTGTCAACCAAGTGTCAGTTACCAGACTGCCGGTGCAATCCGCGAGAATTTCTCGGTCGCTACGGCGCCGTGGTAAATGACCAACGGTAGGCAGCGGCTAACGCGTTGCCTGCGACATCCTTGACGTCCGTGGAAATCGACACCGTGTATCGCGTATTCGGGAGCAGTGGCGAAGACGGCGTGACCACGAAGCGGAGGCCGAACAGCGCAATCGCCGCGGGAAGCGGAGTACCGCCACTCGCAGGCGCTATCGTCACGCTTGCGGTATTGATCGTGGGATTCGACATCCGCTCCGTCATCAACACGGTGATGCTGGTCGCGATATCGATACCCGAGTTTCCATCTTGTGGTGAGGTGAAGGATACTTCAGGCGGCGTATTGTCTGGTGCCGTGGTTTCCGTCGTCAGCGTCCACGTGAAGTCCTGTCCGAGCGCGTTCCCGGTGGCGGTACGCACAGTGGACTTCACAGTGACGGTGTACTGGGTGTTCGCCGCCAGGCGCGAATCCGGGTAGAAGATTGCGGCATTGTTCGTGACATTCACGACCACGATCCCTGACACTGCGCCGCCGCCCGGCCCCGAGATCATGAAGGTCGATGGCGTGAGTGTGGCTGGATCGATCGCCTCAGAGAATCCCGCCGTCACTGCGATGTCCTGCGGGACACCGATCGCGCCGTTCGCCGGATACTGGTAGTCCACGGATGCTGGAGTCAGCGTTCTGAATGCCCAGGTCGCCGGGGCGTTCAATGCATTACCCGCGAGATCCTGCACGCCAGTCAGGACCCGCATCGTGTACTGCGTGGTCGGCTCGAGGGCGGCCGTCGGAACGAACGTCGCCGTATCGCCGCTCACACTGATCGTTCCCGGGACGGGAGTGCCTGTGCCGGCATTCGTCAGTGTGATGGTTGCGGTGCTGAGTGTCGCGCTGCGCATCGGCTCCGAGAAGGTGACCGACGGCTTCACGCTCAAGGCGACCTGCGTCGCTTCGGGTGATGGGGTCCTGCTGACGATCGTCGGCGCCGTCACGTCCGGCGGTGCTGCGGTGGTAAAACTCCAGACATAGGTCGACGCCAGAGCATTCCCGGCCACGTCCTTCACCGCCGTGGAAATCGTGACCGTGTATGTGGTCGAAGGGCTCAACGGCGCCGCCGGCGTAAACGTCGCGGTGGTCCCAGTGACCGTGACGGTTCCGGTCACGGGCGCTGCGCTTCCGCTGCCGGCAACGGTTACGCTCGATGTGTTCAGCGTCGTGGTATTGACCGGCTCGGAAAATGATGCCGTCAGCACCGCGTCCACCGCGATACCCACCGCACCACTCGCCGGCGTCGTCATGGTGACGGTGGGCGCCGAGGTATCGGTCAGTGGTGGCGGCGTGACCTCACCACCGGAGCCTCCGCTACATCCCAGCAGGAGCGTCGATGCGGCGACCAGGACACGCCGCAGGCGAGCCGCGCCAATTCGATGGCCACGTCGAGCAGGTTCCGCCGCGAGTGAAAGCCTCATTGCGCGTTGTGAGATCAGGCGCGGCATCTGCGAAATTGGCATGAACGGCGGGCGGGTAGCGGTGACTTGGAGTGATAAAGTGCTACCAAGAGATAAACGCAGAAATGCTGGGTACGCCAGACGGCCTTTGGACGCGGAGTACGCCAGATGCGGTTTCGTGATATGTCATCACTTCGACAGGCGATGGCTCACGTTGCTGAACCGCAGTGTCGCAGGTGGGCTGCTCTACCCCGCCCTCGTCGGGGTATGCGCGAGCCACCACCCGGCAGTGGTGCGCGCTATTTCGACGGCAGCTCGAGCGCTTTGAGCGCGCGGACACCGTGATAGCTTCCGCCCCATGATCCGTGCCGCCATCGCCGAAGCGCGCGCCTTTGCCTCCTGGCTCGACTACCAGAACGCCCTTGTTCGAGCCATCGAGCCGCTGACTGAGGCACAGCTGCGCCAACGCCCACTCCCGGGCCGGCGCTCCGTTGGCGAGATCGCAGAACACATCGTGTTCGGACGCGCGCTCCACACGCACCGCGCGCTCGGCCAGGAGGCTGACGCGCTCGTGCCCTTGCTCAGCTGGGATCACGCTGGCGACCCTCCACGCACGGCGGCAGAGATCGTGCGAGGGTTGGACCTGACCTGGGCAAAGATCGTCGAGTGTCTGATGCGTGGCTCAGCCATGGACGAGATTACCGACGCTAACGAGGGGCCAGACATCCAGGTCATCTGGGGCCTGCTCGATCACGACCTGCCACACGCCGGTCAACTCTCGCTCCTGCTGCGTGCGTCCGGCCTCCCGGGCGTCGAGATCTGAGTCGCGACTTGCGGTGACAGTGCACAGATTCCCGTCGAAATCCGGTGACAGTGCACGCAATCCCAGGAATTCTGGTGACAGCGCACACAGTCCCGAGTTGTGATGCCAGCGAAATGAGCGCACTGTCACCGGATTGTCCTGTCACCGGATTGTCCGCGCCACTACCTCACCGTGTCGGTGACTACCCACCGCCGTTCGACCTTGCCGTCGAAGACCGAGTCGGCGCGCTGCGCGCAGTTGCAGCCGAACGCCGACGCGGTCCACGAAAACCCACCGGGCGCAAGCAGCACCGAGGACGGGAATCCGGCCACGTTGCTCAGGTCAGGCACCTCGAGGGTCCACCGGTCTGGTATCGCGCCCAGATAGCCCTTCGTGACGAGCACCGAGACACGGCGCAGCGTGCCGACGAACGCCGAACCGGGGACGATCCCCCGCTGCTCAGCGCTCGCACTCGCGAAGTCGCCGTACGACACCTGCGCCGGGATCAGGAAGCGCGGACGGACGGCTGGCCCCGACGATGCCACAGTGACCGCGGGGGGCGTGATCGTTGGCCCGAGGTCGAGCGTCGCGTCGTTCAGCGCGTGCGTCCAGCGAGTCACTCGTCGCGTGCCATCACCGAATGACACCTCATGCAGGTCGCCAGCCACGAGCCGTTCCGTTGGGATGCGCGTGACGACGCGTGAGCGTGCAATGAGCGCCTTATCCGAGACGGTTTCCTGCACGCGGCTGAGAAGCGCACGTGAGCCGGTCGCCGAAATGAACTCCACCGCCACACCGAGTTCCGGGCCGGTCCACGAGAACGTGGCGCTGCCGAGTGGGAAGGCTTCGGCGTCGGAGAAATCCACGGCGATCGTATTCCCTGGAGACAGCTGTTGATCACGACGTAGGATCGCGCGAACACCCGTCGCGATTTCGCGAGTGGAGTCGGCGACTGAGATCATCGTCGCCACGAGGTCCATCGGTATCGCCCACGTCAGAAGGGAGAACGCGGGAGTCGTCGCGGAGGCACCAGTGACATGCTCGCGACCCGGGCCGTGGCCGAGCGCGGCGTAGAAGGGGCCCATCGGGATGCTGCGAACCGTGCCGCTCGCGACGCCGGTGTATTGCGGCGCCGGCGGTCCGGCGTGTGCGGCTTCATTGAGGAACGATTCCGCGGTCTGGTACTCAACGCTAAGGCTTGGCACGACCGCCGCGCGGTTGATGGCCCACGCGATCGCCACCTTCGGCGTGGCGAGGAACTCGTAGCGGCCGCCCGGCCCAGCGGCGAGGGGCGTCCAGTTGCCGCCATCATTGCGATAAGCGAACCAGTCGGCCCCGCGGGTGACGGCGATGGCGATGGTCGGGAGAGGAACGGGCGCGTTCGGGCTCCGTGCAAGCCACGAGCCCTACCAGTAGCGCGAGCGCGATGGGATGGCGACGCCAACGCGGGTGGGACATGCGTGCCTCCTCCCTCCGATCCATAGGCGCCGATCGTCGGCCGGCGGCAATCGATGCGTGAGCCAACCGTTCGTGCGTGAGCGAAGCCCGAACAGGGTGACCTGAGCATAGGAGGCGGCTCGCGTCGGCGCCACGGCGACGAACCGTCTCGGTGTGCGGCTCGGGCGAAACGGTGGCGACACTGCCCTGCGATTTCCCGATCCCGCTCGAGACGCGCGCGCTCAGCGAGGCGGGGGCTCGCCGCTCTCGGCCCGGCGAACCTGTTCCATGGCCTTGGCCTCGAGAGCACGCACGCGCATCTGTGCTGCACTTCCACGGGAATCGATCGGTGGCGGCGTTCCGGCTTCCAGCGCCGCTTCCTCTCGCGCCAGCTGCGCTGCGGTCGTCGGGTTGAGCATCTCCTCGCCGTTGTCGGCATCCGCAAGTCGGTCGGTCGACATCCGGAACCAGCGCACGGACTTCTTGCTGGTGAACGGCATCCTCCCGTACCTGCACCCGTCGCCACACCAGACGGCGACCTGCTTGTACGACACCGTCGTCATGCGTCCGATCAGCCGGCCCTCGGTATCGCGCGAAATGTCGAGTCGGCTTTGGTAGCCGCGCGAGTCATCCGTCTCGTCGTTCGGCCGCATTCGCAGCAGATACTCCGGCCACGCCCCCGTCAGCCAACCGCCGCTGCAGTTGAAGTCCTGTCCGAACCTGAGCCAGACGGTGTCTCGCAGATCGTTGCGTGCGACGATCGCGCGAAGTGAGTCGTCCGTGCGGCTTCCGATCGCCACGCGGAACCACGAGATCTCGCGTTGCTCGCGAGTCAGCCGCCGCGCGATCAGGTGTCGGAAAATGATCGAGTCGTTGATTCGGTAGAGTCCAGCCAGATCTGGACAGTCCCGCCCAACCGGGTCGGTCCCCGAGACGCCCGACACCGTCGCTGGCGTCCGCAGCGGGGCCCAACCGCGAGGGTAGTCGCCGTCGCTGCTGCAGCCGGCAACCGTCAGGACGAGGCTCACCATGCCGATCCAGCCCCTACGAGCCGTGGTCGTGCGGAACTCCACTTTTCGGCGTGGCATGCGCGGGTGGCAGGGGGAGTTCCGGTGCACTTCAGTCGTGCGGTGGCCACTCAAGGACGATCGAGGCCGCTCCCAATCACGCCCGTTGGGCGCGTGGCGATGCGCGCTAAGAATTCCGGTGACAGTGCACTCATTTCTACGAAATGAGTGCACTGTCACCGGAATTCTGACCGGAGCACCCCGCGACGGACGTGGAACGCAGCGCACGCATCGCCTCCCGACACACGCCTTGTGCATTCCGGTCCGGAGCCGAGATTCCGCTTTCCCAGGCGCCCGAGGCGCCGCCATCGACGCTGCGCCCGTACTCCACTCCGCTCACATGGACTCGAACACCGTCACCCGACGCGACTTCGTCGCCGGCAGTGCGTCCCTTGCACTCGGCGCGTTGGCCGGACCGCCCATGATCGTCCCACGCCACGTCCTCGGGCGCGGCTATCAGGCGCCGAGTGACACGCTCAACATCGCGTACTGCGGCGTCGGCGGGATGGGGATGGAGAACTGGCTCAACATGCTGAGCCAGAACACCGTCGCCGTGTGCGACGTGGACTTCGGCTACGTCGAGAAGTCGATGCTCGACCAGACGAAGGCACCGGGACCGATCACTGCGCCGCCGAACCTGAGTGCGGCAGATGGTGCCGCGTGGGTCGCGAAGCGCACCGCAGACGCGCAGGCGCGCTTCCAGAACGGGCAGAAGCTGCAGCAGCACTACACGAAGGCCGTCAAGTACGCGGACTACCGCGAGATGCTCGACAAGCAGAAGAACATCGACGCCGTGGTGGTGGCGACGCCGGACCACATGCATGCAATGATCGCGCTGCGGGCGATGGCCGCGCGCAAGCACGTCTACGTGCAGAAGCCGCTCACGTACTCGGTGATGGAGGCGCGCGCGGTCGCGAAGGCAGCGCGCGATTCGAAGGTCGTCACGCAGATGGGCAACCAGGGTCACTCATCCGACGGCACTGCACGCATCCGCGAGATCATCGCGAGCAACGTGCTGGGTCCAATCAGCATGGTGCATGTCTGGACCGACCGACCGCACGGGTGGTGGCCGCAGGGCGTGCCGCGCCCGACGCCCGCCGTTGCACCGATGATTCCGACGCAGCTGAACTGGGACCTCTTCCTCGGCGCCGTCCCTCCATGCAGTACGATCCCGCCTATCACCCGTTCGCGTGGCGCGGCTGGGTGGATTTCGGCGTCAGCGCGCTGGGCGACATGGGCGCGCACCTCATCGACCAGCCCTTCTGGTCGCTCGATCTCGGCCTGCCGACGAGCATCACCGCGTCATCCACGCAGTGGGGCGGCGACGCGAAGAAGCCGGCGTCGTATCCGCTCGCATCGACGGTGCAGTATGAGTTCCCCGCACGCGGCAATCGGGGGCCAGTGGAGCTGCACTGGTACGACGGCGGCCTGCTCCCGCCGCGCCCGCACATCCTTCCGGACGACGTCGTGCTGAACGGCGATGGCGGCGGGATCTTCGTTGGCGAGAAGGGGATCATGGTGTACGACACGTATGGTACGAATCCACGGATCTTCCCCGGCGATGTGGCGTCGGCGGCCACAGCCGTCCCGATGACGATGACGCGTGTCGGCGTCACGCACGAGAAGAACTGGTTCGACGCCTGCAAGGGCAACGGGACCGCGACCGCGCCGTTCGAGTACTCCGCTCGACTGACGGAGACGATGCTGCTCGGCCTGGTGGCGTTGAAAGCCGGTCAGGGCCGGACGATCCGCTACGACGCCGATGCGATGCGCGTCACGAATGCACCGGAAGCGAACGCATTCCTGACACGAGAGTACCGCTCGGGGTACAGCCTCTGACGGCGCATTTCGCGACACGATCCCTACGACAGTGCTACCGCTTGACGGCCGTCCGACGCGCCCGATCGGCCTCCCACTCCTCGAACGGCCCGTCGAAGTCGACCAAGCGATTCCCTTCGAACGACCACACCCGCGTCGCCACCTGCCGCAAGAACGCGCGATCGTGACTCACCAGCAGCACGGTGCCTTCGTACTCGTCGAGCGCATCTTCCAGCACCTCGATGTTCTCGACGTCGAGGTGGTTGGTGGGTTCGTCGAGCACCAGCAGGTTCGCCTTCGCCAGCGTCATGCGCGCCAGTGCCATGCGTGCGCGCTCGCCACCGCTCAACGTTGAAATTTCGCGGAACACCTCGTCCCCACTGAATCCGAAGGCGCCAAGGTGATTCTGCACCGATCCGCGACTCCACGTCGGTCGATGCTCCTGGATCACATCCGCCAGTGACTTGCGAAGCGGCAGGTCGGACAGGTCCTGGCGAAACCACGCCGGCGTAATCGAGCCGCCCACGCGCACTTCACCACTCGCCGGGGCACGATCGCCGAGGATGGTGGAGATGAACGACGACTTCCCAGCACCGTTCGGGCCGACGAGTGCGACGAAGTCGTTGCGACGCAACACAGCCGTGAAGTCATCCACCAGAACTCGACCCGGCACCTCGACGCGCAGATCCTTGATCGTCGTCACCTGATCCCCGCCCCGCTCCGCGACGTCGAACTGCAAAGACATCGCAGTCGGATCACCCGGCGGCGGCGCGAGACGCGGCAAACGTTCGAGTCGCTTGCGCTTGCCCTTCGCCTGGAACGAGTTGACGCCCGCAAGATTGCGGCGGATGTACTCCTCTTCCTTCTTCACGTACGCGCGCTGCTTCTCCAACTCGCGCTCACGTGTGAGCCGTCGTTCGGCACGTTGCGGCACGAACTGGCTGTAGTTCCCCTTGTACGACTCACTCGTCTTGGCCTCGATGTGCACGATGTTGGTGCAGACGGCGTCCATGAAGGCACGGTCGTGCGACACGACGATCACCGTCTCGGCGGCTTCCTTCAGCCACTCCTGCAGCCAGGTGGTGGTGTCGAGGTCGAGGTGGTTGGTGGGCTCGTCGAGCAGCAGCAGGTCGGCGGGCGCGATGAGTTGTGCGGCCAAGCCGACGCGCCCGCGTTCGCCACCCGAGAGCGTCTGCACGAGCCGTGTCTTCGATTCCTCGGCGTCGAACCCGAGCCCCTGCAGCACCGCGTCCACGCGCGAGTGGTATTCGTAGCCGCCAAGATCGGCGAACCGTTCCTGGTCGCGCCCGAATCGTTCGAGAAACTCGTCGGTGACGTTCTCGCCCATCTCGCCGAGCTTCATCGCCTGTTCCGCGATGTGCTTCTCGAGGTCGATCACTTCGCGCCAGGCAGCGGCACCAGCCTCCCACACCGTGGTCGCGCCCTCGAACGCGCGGTGCTGGTCGAGCAGCGCGTGCCGCAATCCCGGCTTGCGCGCGACGCTGCCCACCGTCGGCTCGTACTCCCCGATGATGATCTTGAAGATCGACGACTTGCCCGCGCCGTTGCGGCCGATGATGCCCCACCGCTCACCCTCGGCGACGGTGAAGGTGATGTTCTTGAAGAGTTCAGTCGCGCCGAAGGAGAGGCCGACGTTCGATACGGAGAGTATGGTCACGCGGAGCTGGAAAAGGGCCGGGATAGGGCCGAGTGGTGCGCTGGCTAGCCTACAAGGATACCCAGATCGGTCCACCGGAAACACGGCGAATGCACCGCCAGTTGCCGCGGGGCCCGATTCCAGTGCCACTTTGGCGACACGATGCTATCTATCCCGCTGAAGGGGCGGCGGGACCGCCGGATCGACTGCCACGGCCGTCCACCGGTCACTGCCTGAGAGCCGTTCGCCCCGCTCCTCCACACTCGACTCTCGACATGACCGCGTCGCGCACTGCTACCTGCCCGAGTTGCAGCAGCCCAGTCTCTGACCAGAGTCGGTACTGTCCCCAGTGCGGGGCAGCGGTCAGCGGTGTGGGGCTAGTGACTGGTGGGAACTGGTCACCGTCGTTGATAGCGTTCGCTGCGCAGCACTCGCCATGGGACGGCGTGCTTGCTCGGCTGCGACAGGCCACTCTCGGCGAGTACGACATCGGTCGCGAACTCGGACGCGGTGGCATGGCTGCGGTGTTCCTCGCACACGACCTGGCGCTGAACCGAAAGGTCGCGATCAAGGTGATGGCGCCCGGCCTCCTGATGGGCGAGGGGATGATCGATCGGTTCCGACAGGAGGCCGTCACGATCGCGAATTTGCAGCACGCAAACATCGTGACGGTGCACGCCGTGCGGCAGCTTCAGGACCTCCAGTTCTTCGTCATGCAGTACATCGAGGGGCAGTCACTCGAAGCCGTCCTGCGCCACCATCACGCGCTACCGCTCGACATCGCGCGCCCAATTCTCTACCAGGTCGGAACTGCGCTCGCGTACGCGCACCGCCGCGGCGTGATCCATCGCGACATCAAGCCGGGGAACGTGCTCCTCTCCAGCGACGGCGATGCCCTCGTCACCGACTTCGGCATCGCGAAGGTCGCCGCGGCACCGTCACACACCGTGACTGGGATGGTGATTGGCACACCGGCGTACATGAGTCCCGAGCAGTGTCATGCAGGGGAACTTGATGGCAGGAGCGACCAGTATTCACTGGGCATCGTTGCCTACCATATGCTGACTGGCGGTGTTCCGTTCTCCGGTTCGCCGATTTCCATCATGACCGGGCACATCGGACAATCAGTGCCGTCCATTCGTGCCGTCATGCCTGCTATTCCCGAGTCGGTGGAGCGTACGATCCTTCGCATGCTGGCGAAGTCGCCAACCGATCGCTTTCCGAGCATCCCCGAGGCACTGCAATCTCTGGAGGCATATCCAGTCGGCGACGATTCGCAGGTGCGCGCCGTGATCGTGCATCTGGCCGCGGAACAGGAGCCAAGGGCAGCACTCGGCGACCCGCTCCGCCCACCCGTCATTCCTATTCCGCTCCCCCGCCCGGTCGCCGATACGCCAAGCGCGCCGCCGGTGCGCGAGGCTGAGGCGATCGAGGCCTCGGCGGTCAAAGATATTTGGCACGGAGGGCGGCAGGTTGCGCAGGCGCCCGCTGTCAAAGCAGCGACGGATTCCTCTCCGCCGAAATCGCGTGCCGCCGGGCCAAAGACCGTCGATCCGCGAACGGCACCAGTAAAACGCCATCCGTTGGTCGCGATCGGCGGCGGCGTCCTCGGGGCCGTTGTCGGCGGCTGGGCGCTTCTGCGCGGTGAGCCAGCGGTGGAGCGTGAGCGTGCTTCAAGCACGGTCACATCTGACACTGCAGCGCCGCGACGAGCGGTGCCCTCGAACAAGGCCGTCATAGCAGCTGTAACGACTCCCGTGAGGGAGACCACGACAATCGGACAAACCAGGCTAGTGGTCAACAGGGGAAGCGAGGGCGAGCTACGGCCAAGTCAGCGCGTCCAGCTCCACACTTGGGTCCAAAGTCTTGTGACCGGTGGACCTGTGAACGCCGCAATCAGCTTCACAACAAGCGACAGTAGCGTCGCCGTCGTTGATCCGGTCACGCGAATGGTCACGGCAATCGCTCCGGGCCGTGCGTTCATTACGGTGGATGCGGGCGAAGCCGGGCGGCGGCGCGTAGACATCGTGGTTCGCGTCGCTGGCGGCGGAGGCGCGCCGCTCGTGACAACTATCACGCAAGCGCAATTGGCATCGGAGGCGCGGGCTGTCGTCGAGTCGCTTGCCCGGGCGCATGAAACACTCGACTTGCGCCTGATCAGGAATCGGTTCCCTGCTGTTGTCGCGGAGGAGGACGTTGCGGAGCTTTCGGACTCGGTCAAGACGCTGAAGTCGGTGCGAATCCGAGTCCAAGGAGTTTCGATCAACGGCTCAGGCGACTACGACGCTACAGTTGGGTCACATACCGATATCGAGGCGAACGTCACGATGCGACTCGTACCAGTACGAGGTAGCCCGACGTCCCGCGAGGAGCGGTGGCTGATCACGCTTCAGCGAACAAAAACCGGCTGGCGGGTCATCGAATTCGGAACGACCTAGCGTGCTAGCGTTGCAGGAATCACCGGCGCGAGCGCTCCGATTCATTCGGTGCCGTAGAACATCGACGAACGGCTCAGGTTCCACCCGATCATCACGGGAGAATTCGTGGCAAATCTCCTCCTCGCGTTCAGCATCGTCCTCGCCGCGTTCGCGTGGCGCCAGACGGACTACTGGCTACCTCAGTTTCTGCCGATCCGTTGGAACGCGCGCCGACGTCTGCTACTCATCGGCGGGTGGGTGATCGTGGTGCTCACGCTCGGATTCTCCTCGGGCGATCTCATCGGTGGTCGGACGCAGATCAGCAAAAGTCCGGTTCGATACGCCACGCGTCTCCAAGGCGCAGATATGCACAGGCACGATTTATCCGACTCTCGGCGGTTCTGGCAGCAAGTCATGCTCCAAACCGTCGCTGGCATCGTCGTGGGTGCAGCGCTCATCGCCGCAAGTCGGGGCCGACGCCGTAATTCGGAGTCAACGCTGCGGCGATAGTGCGCTCCGCAGCTGATTGGAGTGCACTGGCACCGTGATGGGCGGTCCCAATACCGGTGACAGTGCACTCAATCGCCGAATTCGAGTGCACGGTCACCGGAATTCGAACCCGACAGCAGGCGAGTCGCCCCACACAACGCATTTGGGCAATCCCCTGTCCTACGGATGGCACGGGCGCGCGGCACTGCGCCCGCCAATCCCCCCAATCTCTGATAAACATGCTTCCGACCCTCTCGTCAGCGCTCCTGAGCGGGCTCCTGCTTCTGGCTGGCCTTCCCACCGTGGCCCGCGACGAACCGCAAGTCATTCGACTCGAGCGCTTCCGAAAAGCGTTGTGGAAAGTGAACGTCACCGTGCAGGGCGTCTCAGGCAACTTTCTCCTCGACACCGGCGGCGGGAATACAATGGTGACCGAGGGATTTGCATCCCGGCTGACCTGCACCTTCTGGGGCCGCACGACGGGGTTCAACATGTTCGGCCAGCGCGGCGACGGTCCACACTGCGACGGCGTGCAGCTCACTGCAGGTCAGGTTGCGCTGACAGCGGTCGACGTCGGCAAGTTCGATTTTGGCGATCGCTTCAGCGGTGACGTCTCGCCGGATGGCCTGCTGTCGCTCGATGCATTCGATGGCAGGTGCATCACGCTCGATCAGCAGGCAGCGACGCTGACGATTGAAACACCCGCGAGCCTTGCGAGGCGAATCACGACGATGCACGAAATGCCATTTCGCCTCGTGCGCGGGGCATCCGCGCGCGGGCTGGATGCATTCATGGGCGTTCGCACTCCACGTGGCCTCACCTGGTTGACTCTCGACTCCGGCGCGGGCGGCGTGTCGCTGATCGCCCGTGAATACGCAGGCGCCTTCGGCCTCGATCCAGCGATCAAGGAACAGCGGCTCCACTTCGCACTCACTCCGGACATCACCGTCGATAGCCCAGTGCTGGTCACGGACCTGATCTTGGACGGCAACCTCGGCCAGCCCTTCTTGAGTCAGTACGTTCTGACCTTCGACTTGCGCAATAGCCGGCTCTGGATCGGGAAACCATCGCGCAGTTGAGCGCGTGGCCTGGGCGCGTCACGGTGCACATCTAGCCGACGTGAGCTGGGTCATCTGACCCTCCCGTAAACTGGCGACCGTGGGTGGGAATCCGGTGACAGTGCACACAATTCCGAGGAATTGTGTGCACTGTCACCGGATTCCGCACTGCCACCGGATTCCCTGGTCTCCCGCCTTCGCGGAATTGTGTGCACTGTCACCGGATTCTGTTTAGGTCATTCCACCCACGCGGGCAGAACCGCCACCAGACATCCTGCAGCACAACGTGAACGCGCGCCACGCGCGATCATGACTATCGACACCCGCTGCTCGACGAGGTCCTGCTCATGGCAATCCACCACGCCACTTCCAGTGCGTCGACTCGCCGACCGTCGCGCCCGCGACGGATCGGGCGATTCCTCTCCCGGCTCGTCATCGTCGGCGTCCTGCTGCTGCTCGGAACAGTCGTCACCGCGTTCGCTGCCTCTGAATGGAAGGCGCGTCGCACGTTCAATGTGCCGACACACGCGTTCACTGCGCCGTCCACTGCCGCGGCCGCCGCGCGCGGGAAGCGACTCGCCACGGTGCGATTCTGCCAGGACTGTCATGGCGAGGGGCTCGTTGGGCGCGTGATGCTCGACGAAGCCGCCGTCGGACGGATCGCCGCACCCAACCTCACCACAGGCGGCGCCGGTGCGCGCCTCTCCGACACGGACTGGGAACGCGCGGTGCGCCATGGCGTGCGGCGCGACGGCACCGGCCTCCTGATCATGCCGTCGCATGAGTTTGCGTCGCTCACCGACGAAGATCTGGGTGACATCATCGCCTATGCCCGCTCCGTACCATCGAGCACCGCACAGCATGGTGCGCTCAAACTGGGCCCGGTGTTGCGGGCGCTGGATCTCGGAGGCAAGGTGTCGGTCTACGCAGCCGCGGAAATCGACCACACGGCGCCGCACACGGCATCGCTGCCTGAAGAGCCGACCCGTGAATACGGGAAGTACCTCGCCAGTACCTGCACCGGATGCCACGGCCCCGGGCTCTCGGGCGGACCGATTCCTGGTGCACCGCCGGACTGGATGGCGGCTGCGAACATCACGCCCACGGGCATCGGTCATTACAGCTACGACGATCTCGCACGGCTGTTGCGCACGGGCATGCGTCCAGCTGGCACGAAGGTCAATGATCTCATGCCGTGGAAGTTCACGAGATCGTTCAACGACGTGGAACTGCGCGCGCTCTGGGCCTACCTGCAGTCAGTGCCACCGAAACCGTTTGGCCAGCGGTGACCCGCATTGGCGTTCGGCCTAAGGCAGTTGCTCATGCAGCATCGGCCCGACCGCCGAGCGCTTGTTCACGCCGAGTCGCAACATCACCTGCTCGGCGTGATTGCGGACGGTGAAGAAGCTCAGCCCAAGGCGCGCCGCAACTTCGGCATTCGTGCACCCATCGGCCATCAAGCGCGCCACGGCGATCTGTCGTTCGGTCAGCCCGAACCGCGCCTGCAGGTCGACGTCGTCGAGCCGGCGCATCGTCGCTGCCTGCGTCGTCGGTACGACAACGGCGCGCGACCTGCGCAAAAGTGCGGAGATGCGTGCCATCAGTTCCAGCGCGCCGAACGGCTTGGTCACGTAATCATCGGCGCCGAGTCGAAACCCCTCGACCTTGTCACTCTCGAGCGAGCGCGCCGACAGGATCAGCACCGGGCAGTCGCAGCCTCGCGCCCGAAGCTCACGCAGCACGTGATAGCCGTCGCGGTCAGGCAAGCCCAGATCCAGGAGCACGAGGTCCGGCGGTTCCGCGCGTGCGCGCGCCAACGCCTCCATGGCGCGACCAGCGACGATGACCTCATGCCCTTCGAGTCGCAGGATGCTGGATAGCGCCTCGGCGAAGTCGGGCGTATCCTCGACGACGAGAATGCGCGCAGCGCGGTGCGCAGTGGTGGCGATCGGCATGGCGGTCAGGCGAAGGACAACGTCAGTCTTCCGGCCGCCGAGACGTGTCTACCAGCGACAACGTAAAATGAAACGTCGAACCGGCGCCGACCAAGGTCTCGACGCGCAGGTCGCCACCGTGCGCCTCGCAGATCGCATTGGCGATCCATAGCCCGAGCCCCGCCCCCTTCCGGTCGCGCCGATCGCCGCGCCAGAATGCCGTGAACAGATGCGGGAGCTCGTCAGCTGGAATCCCGGGCCCTGTGTCGGACACGCTGCCTCGCAATACCGGGTGCTGCGTCACCGTGTCGGACGCGACGGCATAGCGCAGGCGCACCTCACCCCCGCGCGGCGTGAATGTGATCGCGTTCCCGATGAGATTCGACAGCAACTGCCTGACGCGAATGCCGTCGAGTGTCACGACGCCGACGGGTCCGTCAGACTCCATGTCGAGGGTTACCCCAGCGTCGTCCGCGCGCGCTCGCATCATCCGGTGAAGATCATCGATGAGCGGCTCGACATCGACCGGCGATCGATGAATGCGCATGGCACTCGCACGGAGCGTCGAGGCGTCAAGCAGATCCTCGACCAGATGCTGCATCGCGGCCGCGTTTCGATGGATCGTCTGTACCGCGGAATGGGCGAACCGACGTGTTTCCGCATCCGGCGGCGACGGCGCATCGTCATCCGGTGACGGCTGCAGGTTGGCCAGCATCTCGGCGTACATCGAGACGGCACCGAGTGGATTGCGCAGGTCATGCGCCACCACGGCAAGCAGTCGCTCGCGTTCCGTCACGGCCAGCTCTGCGGAGGCGAGCAGTCGCGCATGCTCCACAGCCAGCGCGAGGCGTGCCGCCAATTCATTGAGCAGCGTCTGGTCCATGCCGGATGCGCTGGCCGTCCGCGCCACGACCAGTGCACCGACCACGCCGTCGCGTGTGATGATCGGCGAGACGAACATCGCTTCATCCCGTGCAATCGTCGGCGACTCGACCACCACCCTCGCAACCGTCTCGAGCGAAGCGGCGTCGACGTCACTTCCGCTATCTGCCCCTATCCAGTCGATCTTCTCGCCAGGTTCGAGTCCAACGCCCATCGCGCAGGCGCTGGTCCATCGCGGCAGGAGCAGGCGCGGCAGGTGGGTGATCGCCTGCCGCGGGTCGATGACGGATGCAAGAATCCGGCTCCACGTCGCCAGTAGCGCCGCACGCATCTCCGCCTGCTCGACGCGCACGCGAGCTTCGCGTTCCGCGAGGTAGAGCACACGAGTGTCAAGCAAGTTCTGCACACGCAACACCACCTCGGTGGTATCGAACGGCTTCGTCACGAAGTCACGCGCCCCGAGCGCCAGTGCTCGATCGCGCGCGTCGGCCGTCACGTCGGCCGTGAGCACGAGTACGGGTCGGTAGTCACCAGCGGGTGTGAGCTCCGCAAGATCCGCCAGCACATCGAGCCCATGCCGATGCGGCATATGCAGGTCGAGCAGCACCAGGTCGGGGGCGTGCGCCTCAACGAGCGATGGGACGACACGCGGATCGCTCGCGCGCAGGAGGCTCGTGTACCCCTCACCGGAGAGCAGCGCCTCGAGCAGGTCGAGATTCGCCGGTTCATCGTCCACGAGCAGGATCGTGCATGCACGTGTCCGTGCATGCCGAAGCGCGGCGATGGGTTCGACGGTGGCGGTCATCGCGTCGGCTCCACGATGGGGATGTACCGATCGAGGACAGACAGGAATTCGTCGACATCGAGCGGCTTGGTGAGGTACGCGTTGGCACCGGCAGAGCGCAGGCGCTCAACCGATGCCGAGGTAGCGTCGGCACTGACCACCACCACTGGGGTGGAGGCGGTACGCGTCTCGGAGCGCAGCCTGCGCAGTACCTCGAGCCCGGAAAGGTCGGGAAGGTGCACGTCGAGCAGGATGACGTCCGGCTGGTGTTCGCGCGCGAGTTCAAGGCCAAGCTGCCCCTGCAAGGCTGGCACCACGCGCCAGCCGGGCCGTGACAGCAGGATCGTCTCCACGAGAGCGAGGTTCGCAAGGTTGTCCTCGATGTAGAGCAGTGTTGCGTCGCGATAGGCGGCGCGCTCGGTCGGTGCGCGCTCGGCGTCCACGAACTCTGCCAGCGGGCTGATGGTCGCATCGAGTTCCACGACGAACGTGCTGCCGTTCGTTCCGGAATGTTCGAGCGAGAGTTGGCCTCCCATCGCTTCGCAGAGGCGTCGAGAGAGCGCGAGACCGAGGCCCGTTCCCTCCACCTCCGATTGCTCGGCACCAAGTCGCGCGAATGGCGTGAACAGTTCGTCCACGCGCTCGGCTGCGATGCCCTTCCCCGAGTCTCGCACTCGAATGCGGCAACGCTGTGTCGCATCACCGGTGGCATAGAGGTCCACGGTCCCGCCAGGCTGGTTGTACTTGATGGCGTTGCTGAGCAGGTTGAGCAGCACCTGGAGCAATCGTTGCCGATCGGCGTGGACGTACAGTTCAGCGGGCCAGGCGTCGCCCCGCAGCGTCACCCCATGCTGATGGGCCAGCGGTCGCACGAGGCCGAGCGCTTCCTCGAGCACCGGCGCCAGCAGCACGGGCTCTAGTGAGAATTGTTCTCGGCCTGCCTCGATGCGCGCGATTTCCAGCACTTCGTTGATCAGGTGCAGCAGGTGTCGACCTGCCTTGAGGATGTGCTGGACCGACTTGCCGTTTTGTGGTGAGAGTTCCCCGCGTGCGAGCAGCTGCGCGAAGCCGAGAATACTGTTCATCGGCGTGCGGAGCTCGTGGCTCATGCGGCTGAGGAACTCGCTCTTGGCGCGGTTGGCGCGCTCTGCCTCCTCCTTGGCGCGCGCCAGCGCTTCCTCGGCCTGGCGCCGGCCAGTGACGTCGCGACCGAATGCGATGACACCTTCGTCAGGAGAGTGCGGCGACATGGTCCGGCCCACGTTCTCCATCACGACGTAGCTGCCATCCTTGCGTCGGATGCGGAACGTGCTGGTGATCGACTGTCCGGGATTCCGGACCACCACCTCGAGTTCGCGCATCGTGCGGGCGACATCGTCCGGATGCAGCAGGTCGATTGGACGCGTCCCCAGCAACTCATTGGGCTCATAGCCGAGCATCTTGAGCGAGGAGGGCCCGACATAGGTAAGCGCACCAGTTTTATCGCATGTCATCACGAAATCGGCAGCGTTCTCGATGATCTGTCGGAAGCGCTCATCGCGCTCGCGCACGGCACGCTCGACGTTCAGCCGCTCGGTGATGTCGCGGGCATTCACCACGATGCCTTCCTCGACACTCGTCGGTGAGACCGTGCGACCGATTGCCTCGATCACGCGCCAGCTTCCATTCTTGTGGCGGATCCGGCACTCCAGCGTACGCGTCAGCCCGGGGTGCGCCAGCACGTCGGCGAGCACGATGCCTGCCTGCGCTATGTCATCCGGATGCAGCTGCGCATCCGGGCGCAGTCCGATCATCTCGTCCGGATGATAGCCGAGCACGCGTTCCACCGATGAACCCACCGACGTCACCGCGCCTGAGGCGTCCACGATCATCACGTAGTCGTTCGATTCCTCGATCAGGCGGCGAAAGTGTTCCTCGCGCGCGCTGAGCGCCTTTCGTGCGAGCGTGTGTCCGGCGACTTCCAGTTCGAGCGCCGCGTTGCTGGCTGCCAATTCTTGCGTGCGTTCTTCCACGCGGCGTTCGAGCTGCTCGTACGAGTCGCGCAGTGCACGCTCGGCACTCACGCGATCGTTGATGTCGCGCGCTGTCGCGAGGATACGGTCGACGCCGTTCAATCGCACGCGACGGAGACGAACCTCGCCCCACACCGTGCCACCGTTCTTGTGCTTGCCGAGCCACTCGAATCGCTGTGGCTCGCCGGCCACGGCGCGCGTGATGAAGGCGAGGGCATCCTCGAGACGGTAGGGAGCGACCCCAGCGCTGAGCCCGGCGACACCCAGTTGCAGCTGTTCCTCCATCGAGAAGCCGTACATCTGGCAGGCGGCTTCGTTGACGGCGAGGAAGGCGCCGGTATCGATGTCATGCAGCCACATCGCATCGGACGCGTGCTGGAAGATGGTGCGGTACGATTCCTCACTGGCCCGCAGCGCCGCCTCGGTGGCGCGGCGTTCGGTGATGTCGAGCGACGTGCCTCTGACCCACGCGGGCGAGCCCTCCGCATCACGTTGCAGGAGGCCGCGCGCCTGCAGCAGCCGCACCTGCCCATCGGGGCGGATGATCCTGAATTCCACGGTCACCGGCGCCCCGTGCTCGAGCTCCGCCATACCGGTATTGATGATCTCGACGTCGTCGGGATGCACCATCTTCATGAACGCGGTGTGGGTCCGCGGCATGGTCGTGGCATCAACGCCGTGGATGCGCTGTTGTTCGCGCGACCAGGTGATGGCGTCGGTGTGCAGCGAAATTTCCCAGCTGCCCAGGCCGGCGAGCTGCTCGATCAGTTCGAGGTGCTGGCCGCTCGATGCGAACGGGTGCCCGGCCGCAAGGTCGGGGTTCGTGAGGGTGTCCATGGGCGAAGGCTGTCGAAGCGACGCGTGGGGGGACAGGCAGGCGTGGCGAGCGGGAGTGAGGCGCGTGGCGCCCGGAGACTCCTCAAGGTGTGTGGCGGTCCTCCGAATCGCCCGGGTCGAATGACCCGGGGTGGAGGCGGGGCATCGCGCCATCGTTGGGGGGGGAGCAATCCGGTGACCGCAATCCGGTGACAGTGCACTCAATTCTCCGAATTGAGTGCACTGTCACCGGATTTCCCCGGATTGCCCCGCGCGCACCGTCACCAGATCGCGCCCGAATTGAGTGCACTGTCACCGGATTGCGCACAGCGGATGCCGGTCAGCGGACTTTCACCAGCCCCCGCCGCCACCCCCGCCGGAACTCCCTCCGCTGCTGCTACTGCCCCCGCCGCTCGAACTGCTGCTCGGCGCCGAGACCCCACTCGACATCGCGCCCACCGCGGACCCGAACGCCACCGTCGCACCCGCGCCGCTGAAGCCACCGCCGCCACCGAAGCCGGAAAACGTGCCGCCGCTCGACCCACTGCTGGAATCGCTCGAGGAATGGTTGGTGGCCGTGTAGCCACTGCGCGACATGGATGTGGTGGCCGCCCCGCCGAAGGCACGGAACCATTTCTCGACGTGACGCCCGAGTCCGAACGCGAGCAGATACGGGTACCAGGTGTCATCCAGCGCAGGTGCCGGCTTCTGCAGCTCGATGCGGCAATACTCCCGCGCTGACGCCAGCTCCTTGCGACGCAGCAGGCGTGTCTTCGGCGAGATCGTTCGCGAGCCGTTCAGCACCGAGAGAAGCGCGGCGATCGTCAGCACTGCCCAGGCAGCCAACGCCAGAAGGCCGAGCATTCCGTACCCCGTCGCAGCCACCCAGCAGTACGCGCTAACGAGTAACGCCAGTGGCAGCAGCACGAGCATCAGATGGCGCCCTGGCCTCACTACCCGTCGCCGCCAGAGCTCGGCCAGCACGCGCGCGACCGCGAAGCTCGGCACACCGACGATTGCCACTGCGAGCAGTGCCGTTTCGCCATCCGCGGGTCGCAAGAAAATTGCGACTCCAAGCAGTACGATTCCGGAGACGAACAGCGCGACGGTCAGCGGCCACCGTCGCACCTTCGTGCTTGGTTCAGCCATGCCGGCCGTGTGCGTGAACTCCTCGGTCAAGGCCCGACGGATGATGCCCGACGGGTCAAACCCTGAACTCTTGTAACGCTCCTTGATCTCGTCGGTGCTGGTCGTGGTCGAGTGCGAGGCGAAGAAGGCATCGATCAGGGATCGTTCATAGCCGTGGAACTCAGTCCGTGGCACCAGCAGCTCGAGATGCAGGATGTGTCGCGCCATGAACTTCGCACCCGAGGACTCGACTCGACTGCCGAGCTTCTTCTCGTTCACGAGACGCGCCAGCACAGCCGACACCTCCGGCGGTCCGACCGATTCGTCCCAGGCGTAGCCTACCAGCTCTGGTCGCATCGACAGCACGTGCTTCTCGAGCCATGGGCGGTCGATGCTGCTGATCGGTGTCAGCGGCTCGAATCGCCCAGCGGCAATTTCGTCGCGAAGGAAGGGGATCGTCATCAACACGATGGCGAGCAGCAGCGCAGCCGCCAAACCCAGTCGCAGCGTAATCGGCGGGCTGCGTCGCACCGCTGAGGGAAGACCCGCCGCTCGCCACACGAGCGGGATATCGACCACGTAGCCGATCCCGGGCTCAAGCACCTGTTGGTGAAAGGTGCCGGTAAACTCAGCTGGCGCGCGCCACGCCGGATCGAGGCGAAGCGTGAGGTCGAAGTTGGCGATGGTGCCCGTGCGATCACGGAACCCGAACTCGTGATCGAGCCGATATCCGCTGCCCTCGGTCAGGAGGATATCAGAGTACTCGTACTCGAGCACGTACGTGATCTTCGTATTCAGGAACTCGGGATCGCCAGGCAATCGACTGCGCCAGCGAAGGGTGCGGCGATCCGTCATCGCGTACCCATCCACGACATCGAGCGACCCCTCCCGCATCGCGACCTCGGCACCCGTCAAACTGTCGACGCGCAAGAGCCGTCGGAACACGAACCGTTGGCCTTGCCGCACGTCGAACGTGCGTTCGCCACCGTTCCAGTCGCCGTTGAAGAGAATCGTCTGCCGCTCGCGAACGATCAGTGTCCCCGTGCTGTCGAGGCGCGCGTCGACCGCGAAGGCAGTCCAGTCCAGGCTTCGCGCTTGAGCGAACGCCGTCGTCGCTACGAGGAGGAGGCCCGCAGCAAGTGTGAGGAGCAAGCCCAAAGGCGTGTTCTTCGCCCGCGCGGAGAAAGACCGGTGTTCGGTTCGCATCTGCCCTTCTCTCCTTGCTTGTGTACTCGCAGTGGGCCGAGGTGGAATGCGCCCGCGCCGAGGACAGGAGTATCGCATCCGGGTGGCACGCTGTCACCCTCAGGCCACGTTCGGAGCCGTCGCTCGAACGGTCGTCCAGAGCGGAAGATTCCCGCGATGCCGATGGGAGCGGAGGACTCGCGTTGCATGACGGCGCTCGGCCTTTCGCCGCGCCACGCAGTCGCCGTAGCACGTCGTTGCACGGCGTTGCCCGGCGCCGGATCGCGGGTTAATTCCTTTTCTGATCCCAAGTCGGCCCGGAGCGTGGTACGCTGGTCGCCCGACACACAGGCAACGCCATTTCCTTTCACGTCACATGCACGTGCAACACCCGATAGCGTCATCGAATACCATCGCCTCACCTCGCCGCGCGCGCAGGATCGCTGTCCTGCTTGCAGTGCTCTCGATCGCCAGCAGCTGCAGAGATGCGACGGGCCCCGACACCAAAAGCGCTGGCGTGACGCTCCGCTACACTGGCGTGGTCAGCGACACGATCGAGGCACAGATCATCCAGCCGATCATCGCTGAAGTGCGCGGCCGGAACGGCAACCCGATCCCCGGCGTAATCGTGGGGATCGGCGGTCTCCCGGCAGGAGTGTATCCCGGTCGCTTCGACGAAGCAGCAGCCTACGTCTGCCCACCAGCGCTCGTACCCTGCCCCAAAAGCATCGCGCCACTCGGCGCCGTCACTGACAAGGACGGGCGGGCGGAATTTCGAGTCAGACTCGGAAATATCGCCGGCAAGATGTTGATCGTCTCCGCGGTTCAGGGGCTGCCGAATAGCGACACACTGGAATTCACTGTGACGCCGGGGGCGCCCGCGCGCGTGACCGCGTTTACGAGCGATATCCTCCTCGATATCGGGGCAACAGCCAC
The DNA here is from genome assembly GCA_963740355.1 of uncultured Gemmatimonadaceae bacterium. GTDB lineage: Bacteria > Gemmatimonadota > Gemmatimonadetes > Gemmatimonadales > Gemmatimonadaceae > JACMLX01. Next base: position 1,641,879 of record CAVUDW010000002.1, on the reverse strand, counting down.
CGTCACCGGTACCGTCGCCGATCGCTTCGGCAATCCGAGGGCGGAGCGTCCACTCATTTCCGCAGCCACGGGCAGCGCAGTTTCTATCGACTCGGCGACGGGCGTCGTCCGTGCCCTCGACATGGGAACTCAACGGATCTACGCCCGTCGAGGGGGCGCCGCCGATTCCACCAATGTCGGCGTGCGACCGCTGGGACGCATCATCGGCGTGACACGCGACAACGACTTCGGCATTCGCTTGCTCAACTTCAATGGCAGTGAGGAACGATCGGTCTTCCCGTCCGGGCCCTCACTCGTCGGCTACCTCCGTGCCGCCAGTCGGGCTCAGAATCGGGCCCTCGTTCGCGTTGTGACAGATACCGCGCAGGGACCCGCGACACTTGGCATTCGTGTGATCGATTCGCTCGGTGCGACGATCCGCACGATTCGAAATCCTTCCAACTTCCAGGATATCCTCACGGCGCGAGTGCTGGCAGACGGCACGGTGATGATGGTCGCGCGACCCATCGAGCCGTACCCGAGTCCGAACTACATGGCGGTGTACCGTGCGACGACCGACGGCGCCATCACGAAGCTCGCGGACCTCCCGACGCTGATCCCGCAGTTCTTCGGCGCCGATCTCTCCCCGGACGGCACGCGTCTCGCTTTCGTTTCCTACACTGGGGCGCAGAACAGCGAACTCCGCCTGCTCACCATAGCCTCCGGTGCTTCCACCGTACTCGCGCCAATGGCTCGGGAGCCGATGTTCGCGCCATCCGGCGACCGGGTGGCATACCTCGTGGCGAATGCCAATGCCATCGGTACCCCGGCCGTTGGGATGTCGGTGGTCAGCACGGATGGCACCGGCACACGCCTCCTCAACGTGGGTGACTATTTCGGCGGCATCAGCTGGTCACCTGATGGGTCGATGCTGCTCGCGCGAATCAATTCGACCCGCCTGCTCCGCGCAGTACGAGTCACCGACGGTGCGTTCGTCAACCTTCGGTTTCGCGACGCGTTGGTAGCCGAGCCGAATCTCCTTGGCGTCGAGTGGTGGTGAAACCGGGGGATGAGAGCATGCTTCCCGAGTCGGAAGTTCACGGCGTCCCCTCACGGCGCCACTCTCACACTCTCACGGAAGCCCTGTCATGCGTGGATTTCTCGTGGTTGCCCTCGTCGCGATTGCGGCCTGCGCTCCCGAAGGCCCCTCCCGCGGCACAGACTCGACGCAGGCGACAGTGTCGGCGAAGGCCGTCCCCGACCCAGCGGCCGATTCCGCGGCAATCCGCGCGACTCTCGACGGCTGGTACGTCGCCATGCAGGCAGTTGACTCCGCGGCGACGCTCGCACCACTGACACCGCAGTTCCTGCTGCTCGAAGACACGCTCCCGCTCACCGGCCCGCAGCTCATCGCGCGGCTCAAGCAGGGCGGCACGGACGCTAAATGGTCGGCCGAGTTCAGCGACTTTCGCACCCGCATCGTCGGTGACGTGGCCTGGACGACGCTCAGGAACCATGAAGTGTCGCAGGGGAAGGACGCGAAGAAGTGTCAGGCGGACTTCCTCGAGACGATCGTTTTCGTTCGCGACGGCAAGCGGTGGCTGATCGATCGTTACCACGCTGCGGCGTTTCACCGCTGGAGCTGCGCGGGATAGGGGCGCCCGACATGTCGGGCAATCACCCTCTTGCGCTATGCGAGCCCGAGTTGCATGCATTGCGCAAGGTTCACGCTGGTAGCTGTACGACTCCAATCGCAAGAGAAAGGGAGATTACCAATGAACGTCCGTGTCTTGCCCATCTGTGCCGCCGCGATGCTCTCGACCACCGCCGTGCAGGGTCAGGCCTGCCTCGGCCTGGCGTCACTGGAAGTACGACCGATGAACTTCACCGTTGGCGCAGTCTTCTCTGATGGCGCTAAGGGTGGTGACGCCCGATTTGGCTTTGGCACCGCAAAGGCCTTCGGCGGCGTGAGCGCATCGGTGGTGAAGACAGACGGTGTCAGCGGCACATCGAAGGGCGCCACTGTGGATGGCGGGCTTTCGTTCCCGATGGGCGAGAAGAAGGCCGGGATGCTCTGCCCTGTGGCATCCGTCGACTATCAGAAGAGCCCCGACATCGATGATGGCGACGGAGGCACGTACAACGCGAGCGCGATGGGCGCCGCCGCAGGGGTGGCCATCGGCGGCGTGGTCAACAGCTCATCGAGCGTGAGCTTCATCCCGTTCGCCTCCGTCCGCGCAGCCTACACTCGCCTGAAGGTGTCCGCCGGCAGCTTCTCGGATACGTCCAACGAAACCTATGGGATCCTGTCGGGCGGAGTAGGCATCGTCTTCAGCCCGACTGTACTGCTGCGACCCTTCGTGCAAGTCCCGTTCGGACTCGATGGCGCCGATGCATCCTACGGCGTCGGCGTCTCGTTCGGCTTCGGAAAGCGCTGACGTCGAGACGGCGCATCCTCGTGCGCCGAAGCGGTCGATAAAAGGGGGCAGAAATCCTGGATTCCAAGGATTCTGCCCCTTTCAGCGATGCCCCGTGAACCACGCATCCCGCCGCGCGCTCACAGCACCGGAGCGCGATTCACGTCCTTGTAGTAGATGTAGCTCGCCGGCTCCTTGCCCATGGCCACAAACCATTGTGGGCAATAGGGTGCCATCCAGATCACGTCGCCGGCCATGACGGGATGATATTCCGAGTCAAGCCGATATACGCCTTGTCCACGCAGCATCAGGAGCCCGTGTTCCATGATGTGCGTCTCGACGAATGGCAGCGTTGCGCCGGGCTGATAGGTGAAGATGTTCACGGCCATGTCGTACGCCGGCTCGTCGGGCAGCAGGACCTGCAGTTGTGCGTCATCGTTGCCGAGGAAGGACTGGCTCGGGATGGTCGACTCATGCCCCACTCGTGCCTCGGGTAGCCGCGCACCGGCCAGCGGCTCGAAGCGCTTCTGAAAGATCAGCAGCTGCGTGTCGCGCTCAGCCCCGTGCACACGAAACGCAGTCTGCGGTGGGATGAAGGCGTAGCTGCCTGCCGTCAGCGCATGTGTGTCGACACCGATGTCGACTGCGCATCGGCCCTGAACGACAAAACAGAAGTATTCGGTATCGCCGCCCGTGCCGCGGCCTTCACCAGCGGTATCGAGCGTGATGAAATACTGGGCGAACCGTGCGCCCATCGCCGGAGAGATCTGGATCACGACCTCGCACGCGCTCCAGCCAGGCAGATGACTTGGCACGAAGCCAGCAGGTGTGCGCAATGCGTATCGTGCGCGAACCGTGTCGCGTGTGGCTCCGAACAGCTCGCTCATTGGTCGGGTCTGGTGGTAAAGCTCTCGTGATCGCTTGCCTCGCGCATCCGCGACGGGTGAACTGCACGCCGTGCCGGGAAGTATGGCGTACGGTCGAGAGCGGCGCCACGCGCTGTGAATCCCGGCCAATCCGGTGACAGTGCACGCATTTCTTTGAAATGCGTGCACTGTCACCGGATTGGCCACACGAAATCGCCGCGCAAAAACGCTCACGACAATTGCCAGCGAGCTGATGAACGCGTTGCGCATGAGGCGCACGTAGCAGTGTCGAGGTCGTCGTCGTGAACGTCGAGCCTGCCATCGAGTGAGATGAGCAACACGACTGACACGTTGCTTGTCGTGGCGCACATTCGGTGCTTGACGAACGGAAAGCCGTCACTCACTGTTGTCGCCGCTGCGGCGCGACTCGAGCGACCGGCCAATCATCGATGAATGCATCGAGCGTTTCGTCCACGTCGCAGAGAGTCTTCTGCTCCATCCTGTGACGCGATGGAGTCCGCAGCACGCCAGCGCCGTGCACAACGCCCGTCGTGGCATCGTTGTTGGAATGGATCGTGGGTTTGCTGTTCCCCTTGAGCATGGAGAATGAAATGGCGACGAGAGCTTTTTCCCGAAAGGATTTTCTCATCAAGGATCTGGTGGTCAGTATCGGCGCAGCCAGTCGCGGCGGTACGTGGATGCCAGGACCCGACGATCCCACACCACCATCACCGATATCGCCGATTGCAAGTGTGCTTGCGAACCTGGCGCGCATCGAGGCGGTACGCGGCACGATCGCGGAAGCGATCAAGGCAAAGAAGTTCGACGATATCGCCGGCGCATTCGTCGCTGGTGGAAGCGGCGGCAGCCCGGCGATCCGGGAAGCGATTCACGAGATCGGCGCCGCAGTCGTCGCCAGTGCGGCCTACGCTGGCCTCGGTGGTGGCGCCGTAGGATACCCCGACCCTGAATGCGGCGGCACCTCACTGGAGACGATTCCACCGACTTTGACGCCGATCGTGCATGTCGGGTTGGCGGTGCATCGCGTCAGCGAGCTGCCGCGCCTGCAGAAGCAGCTCGCGCAGACGGTCAAGTTCGTCGACGGCGCGGCGGCGGCGCAGGCGCCGCGTGGGGCTGAAGTTGCCGCGGTTCGCGCGCAGCTCGAAGGGGCACTGAAGAGTCTCGGTTAACGCCTTTACCGAGATGCCGCATGCCTGAGCGTATCGAGCAGCTGTCGCTGGCTGCGCTTCGAATGGCAGCCAGCGTGCCGTCGATGGATTCAGGCGTCGTCGCCCAGTGGCTGTACCGATTCGGCACGTTGCCGCGCGGTCCAGCCATTGAGCGCGACTTCGGGCCTGACGACGACCCGATGGCCGTGCTCGGCCTGACTGTCGGCGGCGCCGCACGACGTAGACTCGAGGCAGAGTACGAAGCCACCTCATTCGCTGGCTGGTATTCCTTCGCGCGACTACCGCTGCAGCTACAGTTCGAGCCGGCCTGCAAGCTCTACGTCAGTCCGAGGCCGGAGGCACTCGCGGAGGCGTTTCCGCGCATCGTAGACGTGCTCGCACGAAGCAACGTGCGATCGTTCAAGGTGGGACGCGGCATCGAAGGCTTGCTGCGCCCAGACAAACTCGTCGCCTACTTCGATGGGCACGACCACCTCGACACGGTTGCACGTGAGCTCGATCGAGTGCTGCTGGGATGCCCCGCGCAAGGCGTGCCCTTCACCACCGGGCTGGCCGGCAACGGGCTCCTCTCCGCTGGCGTCGATCCACCCGCCAGCGAAACACCTGTCAGCTGGCGATCATGGATCACGAAGCGCCTCGCGGCCAGCCTCACCACGCACCGCGCATCACCGTTGGGTAATGTCGCCAACGCCGTGCTCGCCGACATGCGCGCGATGGGTGTCGATCCGGTGCGTTGGCACGCGAACCCCGACGCATTCGTGGAGGGGTGTCTCGCATGACGAATGCGCCACCAGACGTCGCCACGACACGCTTCATCCTGCCGCCAGATGCGAGGTTTCTGGCGGTATCGGAACTATCGGGTCGACTGCGCACGCGGATCGGCCCAGTGGATGTCGGGCAGGCCGTCATCACCCGTCCGGGCTTTCGGGTGACGACACGGCTCGTGCCGGGTCCACTCGCCGATCTGATCGGTGAGTTTCGCGCACCCAGTCTGATCACTGACGCCGTCCTTCGATTTTCGCGTGCGCACGATCAGGAACCCAACGAAATGCTGGAGCTGGCGTTCGATGCCATTGCGACGCTCGTCGAGACACGGATCCTCGTGCCCGCCGGATCGCCTGACGCGAACGCCACCGCGCCAAGCCTCGCTGCCGGTCAGGAGTTCGACGGGTTCGAGATCGAGGCGCTGATCCGCTCGCTCGAGGATTCGGAGGTCTATCGGGCGCGCGGTCCCGACGCGGTGTCGGTAGCGCTGAAGATCGCGCGCGATGATCGGCCCGGCATCATCGCCATGATGGCGCACGAGGCGCGTGTGCTCGACCGCCTCGGCGGCGACGACAGCCCGCGTCTGCTGCATCACGGATCGGTGAATGGGCGGGTGTATGTGGCCATGGAGTGGTGTGACGGCGTCTCCATCGCCACGGCAGCACAACAGGCACGTGCGGCGCGCGACCCACGCCGATTGCAGAAGATCGTGAGCGACCTGTTCGCTGCCTACGGTCGACTGCATCACATGGGCGTGCTGCATGGTGACATCCATCCGGGCAACTGTCTCGTGCGCGACGATGGTCGCGTCGTGCTGCTGGATTTCGGGAATGCGAGGTCGACTGCGGCACACGACGTGGTCGATCCCCTGCGTTCGGGCATTCCACAGTTCCACGATCCGCAGATGGCCGCTGCATTGCTGGCTGGCGAACTGCCTCCTGCAGCCACGCCGAAATCGGAGCAGTACGCGATCGCAGTGCTCGGCTACCTGTTGCTGACGGGATTGCCTCCCATCAACGCGCCCGCCATCCACGATGAGTTGTTGAGGAACATCGTCTGTCGGCCCATGCTGCCCTTCGCCGCGCGCGGGATCCCGGCTTGGCCAACCGGCGAGGCCGTTCTCAGACGCGCACTGAGCAAGGAGCCAGCGCACCGATTCCTGGATGTCTCGGTGATGGCGGAGGCGTTCTCGTCGGCCGTCCTGCCGACGGACACGAGTACGCCCTGGCCACCCGCAACACAACGTGCGTTCGACGAGAGCGTCGCTGACGTGCGCGCGCTGGCACGAAACACTGATCCGGCCGCCCAGGCATGGTTCGCGCTTCGCGCCGCTGTGGCGCTCGAGGACGCCGAGCTTCTGGCGGCTGCCGACATCCTGATCGCTGGCGCACAGCGGGGCTGGCGGAGTCTTGCGACTGCGGTGCAGGTTGCGCGTGCGCGATCGGATGTGCGTGCAGAGACACTCGCCATCACCCGCCTCATGACGACGGCAGACAAGCTCCGTGACGGCCCCGAAGCGGCCGTGGCGCTTCTCGCGGCCGCGCGGCTGCTCCACGGCGACGCGTCGCGGGCATCAAACATCCTGGAGCTGGCATCGTGGGCAGAGCAACGTCTCGACCACCTGCTGCACGCATCAGCCGCACGCTACGACGCCGTTCGCTCGACAGAAGCGACGCTCGTGCGAGTCGCATTGACGCTTGCCGTCAGCGGCACCGTCGCAGTGCGGGATGACCTGGTCGCGCGAATCGAGGCCCTGCGCGAGAATCGCGCGGGCGACGTGTGGCTCTGGGCCACCGCGTACGACATGTATGGCGACGAGCAATTCAGGCGATCGGCATTGGCTGCGCGTCTCCCGAGAAATCCGCTTCCTCGTGTTTTTGCGTTGCTGCGGCGTCACCAGCTGACTGGCGACCTTCGATGGGTCGCCGATGCGCGGCGCGTGGTGGTAGCGGCAGCAACGAGTGCGCCACGGCGGGTGTCTGCGCTCGAGATGGCGCTACTGATGGTCGAGATCAGTGCGCCGGAGCGTGCGGTCATGCCGCTGTAGCAGGTCGTCGCCCTCCGTCGCGAAGGAAAACGCGAGCTGAGGAATGCGCGCCAGCCCGGCCGGATGCAATCGTCGAACGTGAGATGGGTCGTTCAACCTATTTTCGCGATCCGCACGCCGTGCCACTGTTCGGGACAAGCAATCATCCCGCCGCCAAACGTGTCTCGATCCGAGCGCGTGTCGTCGTGGGTGATAAGTGCCCGCACCGACACCGTGTGCACATCTCACGCGCCGATCGAGGCACCACTCCAACATCTCGCAGTCCGACACGTCGTCGGGGGATTAACATGCCAAGCACCATGCACATCACTCGCGCGGCAGACGCCGAGGCAGTCTGGGTCGTACGCGACCGCGTTCGTTTCATGGGCGAGCTCGATGGTACCGATCTCGCCGTTCTCGACGTGGAGGTGCCGAGCGGCTCTGGAACGCCGCCCCACGTGCACACATCACCGGAAATCTTCCATGTCGTGGCCGGTGAGATCACCTTCGGTCAATTCGGTGACGAGGGCGCCAGTGAAACTGTCGTCGGCCCCGGAGCCGTCGTGACCGTGCCATCGGAGATGCCGCACAACTACCGCAACGCGGGAAGCACCACCGCCCGCATGCTGGTCGTCGTGGAGAGAGCAATGCGTGACTTCTTCCGCGATGTCGGGCGCCACGAACCGCCTCCTGCAAACCCGCCTTCGGACGAGGAGATCGCCGCGTTGCTGGACGCGTGCGCTCGTCACGGCATCCGCGTGCTCAGCGGTGCGCCTGCCTGACGTGTCGTGTCGATGACACCAGCCACCGACGATATCTCGCCTGCCCTGCACCGGCGTCTCGCGCAGCAGCTCGACGACCTGTGCTCGGCAGGGAGAGCGCCGGGTCTGCAGTACATCGTCGTGACGGCGGACCGCGTGCTCTTCGAACATGCCGCCGGGTGGGCCGACATCGGTCGGCAGCGACCGATGGACATGGAGACGACGCTGATGACGTATTCGATGTCGAAGACATTCACCGCGGTGGCGGTGCTGCAGCTAGTAGAGTCAGGCGCGGTGCAGGTCGACGAGTCGATGGCACGATACATCTCGCCCTGGCCGTACGATCGCGCCATCACGATTCGGCAGGTGCTCTCTCACACGGCCGGCATCCCGAATCCCCTTCCACTGCGATGGGTGCACGCGGCGGCCAGGCATCCAGGTTTCGACGACAGTGCAGCGCTGGAAAAGATCCTCGCGAAGCACTCCGCCCAATCGGACCGGCCTGGTCGCCGATATGCATACTCGAACATCGGATACTGGCTACTCGGTCGTCTCGTGGAACGAGTGCGCACAGAAACCTTTGCTGAATACATGCGCGTGCACGTCTTCAACCGCCTTGGGCCGCCCGCATCGGCCCTCGGATATGCCATCCCGGACGCCGGAAGGCACGCGCGCGGCTACCTCGAGCGATGGTCGTTCCTGAACCTGTGCAAGTCCTTCGTCATCGACCGCACGTTGATCGGCGACACTACGGGCGGCTGGGTTAACATCCGCGATCACCATGTCGACGGCAACGCATTCGGCGGCATCGTTGGCTCTCTGCGCGGCGTCGCGGCGTTTCTGCAGGACCAGCTGCGCCCGGCATCGGTGTTGCTGACGCCGGACGGCTGTCGGTTGCTATGCGAGCAGCAGCGCGTGAGCAACGGGTCGCTCGTGCCGATGACGCTCGCCTGGCACGTTGCGCAGGTCGCGGGCCAGCGCGTGCTCTACAAGGAAGGGGGAGGCGGTGGTTTTCACGGCCTGATGCGGCTCTATCCCGACGCCGGGTTTGGCGCCGCCGTGTTGACCAATGCGACTGGCATCAACGTGCACCGCGTGATGAACGAGATCGATCAGCCGTTTCTCGACACGCGGTGACGTTGGTGCGTAATGAACTTCCGCCCGAATGGAGTGCTACGGCTGCACCGTCGCCCGTGGCGCGCCGAGGGTGTGCTGCGCGATCCACTCGTACTCACGCTTCATGCGATCGACCTGGTGGTAGTACTCGGACAGGCCATGGCCCTCGCGCGGATAGAAGACCAGCTCCACCGCCTTGCCCCGATCCTTCAGTGCCCGATAGAACTCCATCGGCTGGCCGATCGGCACGCGCTCGTCATTGCCGCCGTGCAGGATCAGTAGCGGCGTAGTGATGCGGCTCGTGTAGCTGATGGCCGAGCGCTCGAGGTACTTCTTGATGTTCGGATTGATGATCGAACCATCGTACTGCGGGTCGCCGAAGAAGGTGTTGATGTAGCCGGGGATGTCGGTGGTGCCGGCCATCGAGAGCAGTGACGGCAACCCAGCACCCATCATCGCGGCCTTGAAGCGCGTCGTCTGCGACACAACCCACGACGTCATGTAGCCGCCGTAGCTCCACCCCTCGAATGCCAACTTCTCCGGATCTGCAATGCCCAGCCGCACCACTTCGTCGGTGCCGGTCATGATGTCGCGATAGTCGCCGCCGCCCCAGTCGCCGGTGTTGGCGCGCATCCACCATTCACCGTAGCCTGTCGAGCCGCGCGGGTTCGGGTACAGCACGGCCCACCCGCGCGCTGCCCACGTCTGTCCCGGCGCGCCGGTGCCGCCCTTGAAGCCGTTCGTCCACGCGGCGGTGGGGCCACCATGCGCCGACACGATCGTCGGCACCCGCGTCCCTTCGCGATAACCAACCGGCAGCAGCAGGATGCCTTCCACCGGCTTGCCGTCGCTCGACTTCCACGAGATCAGGCGCGTCTCGCCAAGGGAACGCTCGCTCAGCCATGCGTTGGTGGTCGTGATCCGCTTCGGCTGCGGCAACGACGCGTCCTGCACATACACCTCGCTCGGCCAGCTCGGCGAGTCGATCACGAACGCCATCTTCGATCCGTCACGACTGGCGCTCATTCCCTGCACCATCAGGTCCTTCGTCGTCGCGGCGTAGCGCTTGGTCGCGATCGTGTAGCTGTAGATCGTGTTGTAGACGCGATCACTGGACGAAAACCAGATCGAGGAGCCGTCCGCCGACCACCGCGGCTGTCCGACGCTGACGTCGAATGTCGGCTGTGCATGATTGGTGAGGGTGCGCGTGGCGAGGTCGTACGTCACCAGCCGATCGTTGCGCAAAGTGCGCGCGCTGATGCTGTCGCCGTGTGCCTTGAACTCACTGGGGAGCGACGTGAAGACGAGCGTCTTGCCGTCCGGTGAGAATTGCGGCGTGCTCTGCGCATCGTGGCCGGTCGTCACGGGATCGAGGCGCCGCGACGCAACATCGACCACGTAGGCATCACGGCGCTCATCACGGATCATCGGTGTCGGCGACGCGTCGAATGCGAGGCGTGTGCCGTCTGGTGACCAGGACGGTGCACCACGCACGGTGAAGGCGCCGGACGTCACCTTGGTCGCGGCACCGGACGCAACGGTGACCACCCAGAGCTGGTTGAGGCGGAAGTCGCTCTCGTACACCTTGGCGTCGTCGCGGCGGCGGGTGCGCGCTTCCTGCTCACGCGAGAGAGTGTCCGGAGTGACGACGGCAATGCGGCTCGCATCGGGCGACCAGGCAAACGCCACCACGCCGTCGCGCAGCGTGGTGACCTGCCGCGCCTCGCCGCCATCAGCCGGCAGCATCCAGACCTGCGGCTTCGGCGCTTCGTCGCCAGTGCCCGCGCCGCGCGCCGACACGAAGGCGATCGTCCGGCCGTCTGGCGACCATGCCGGCTGCGTCTCACCGCGCTCGCCGAAGGTCAGCTGTCGTGGTGTGCCACCGGCAAACGGCACGATCCAGACGTGCGAGCGCCGGTCATGCTTGTCGCCGAGCACCGTATCAGCCTTGGCGTTCGGGTGCTCCCAGGCGGTGACCGTATAGAGGATGCGATCCCCAGCCGGAGCGATCGCGACACCGCCAACGGCCTGCATGCGGAGGAGATCGGCGTCGCTCAGGCCGCGTGACTGCGCCGGCAGCGACGCCGCCGCCAGCGTGAGGGTGGTGAGCAGAACCGTGCGTGGGAGGCGCAGCATGGGCGGAGACGGTCGAAGGTGGAAAGGACCGGGCAAGTGGACTGCTACGCACGGGATGGGCGGCCGCGTTGAGAATCGGTTCCCTCGTAGGGCGGCGGCGGCCCTGCCGCGGCTCGCAGGCGCCGCACCGCCCGGCAATCCGGTGACAGTGCACTCACGCAATCCGGTGACAGCAATCCGGTGACAGTGCACTCAATTCAAAGAATTGAGTGCACTGTCACCGGATTGCACCCAAAGGATTGCACCCGAATTGAGTGCACTGTCACCGGATTGCCCCCTGTCACCGGATTGCCCCCGGATTACGCGCAATGCCCGCTCACTTCGTCCAGATCACGACGCTCCCACACCCGTCTCGCTTCGAGAACTCAGGCGGTGCGGTGGCGCCCGAATAAACCTCGATGCCAAGCAGCGTGTTCACACGGAGGTAGCCGTTGAGCGCGTCGACGGTCGGATCATTCAGGCGAATGCCGTTGACGAACACCGAGACACGGCAGAATGGCCCACCGCCGTTGAAGAGATTGATGAAGAAATTGCGCTGCGCCAAGATCTCCTTGTAGTCCGGGTCCCGTGCGATCAGGATGCCGGGCATCGATCGAAAGATGTCAGCTGCCTCGACCGGATTGCGCCGCGCGATATCCTCCGTCGTCATGAAGCGCCCGTTCGCGCCGGAGTGCTTGCGCCGCCTGTCGAAGCCTTCCATGTCACGATTGCCGAGGAGATTCGCGCGCACCTTCACGGTGTCGAGGACGGCCTTCAACGACACCAGCGCGAGACGTAGTGGCAGAGCGCCATCGACGACGTCGACGGGCAGTACCAAGGGAGAGTATCCCACCGCCCGGACCTCGAGCATCCGCGTGCCGGTCGGAATTCCGCTCAGGGAAAAGGCTCCGTTCGCATCAGAGCGCGCCTGAGGGCCATTCGAGATGGTCACGCTTGATCCAGGCAATGTCCGCCCGCCTGCCGCTGTCACGACGACGCCACTCAGGCGACCATCACCGGTGCGACGGGGCGTTGCCGGTGAAATCAGAGTGTCGGCCACCGCAGGCCTGCCACCGACGGTGCTGTCGTCTTGGGCACTGTGCGCAACACCGAAGTAGAGGTCGCGGCGCAGGAACCCACCGGATGGCATTTCGAGTTCGAGTGCCTCGGTGCGCTCAGCATCATGCGACGCCGAGAGCACGATGCTGCCACCGGCCGGTGCGCCGCAGAGTGAGTACCAGCCGGTCTCCTGTGTCACGAAGGTGCGGTGCTCGGTATTCCGCCTGAGCCCACCAGACCCGAGGACGAAGTCAGCCCAGCGCACGTCAACGATCGACGACGGTACGGCCTCGCGAGTGCCAGCGTCGCGGACCACGCCGATGATCAGTGAAGCCGAGTCCTTGACGGCGGTGGTGCCGCAGATGGCAGTCCGTAACGACTGCGGCGACGGCAATGCGAGATCGATTCGTATCGCCGGCTCCTTGCCATTGACCTTCAACGCACGTGGAGCGCGCTCGACACCGATCGAGTCGAGGATCGGATGCAGGAATCCAATCAGGTACCGACCCGGTGCGACATCATCGAAGCGAAAACGGCCGAGCGTATCGGTCTCGATGCTCTTGGAAGGCGCGGCAGGGTTGTCCGCGTTGACCAGTTCGACGCGTGCGGACGCCAGCGGATGTTGCGCGATGCTGTCGTAAACGATGCCCGTAACCGCGGAAGCCTGTCCGGTGCGGGAGGTCGGCGATTGCGCGTTGGCCACGGAATGCGGAAGCGCCGCAAGCAGGGCCGCCAGAAGAACCGACAATCGGCGCGCTACAAGAGCCCGGCGAGCTCCGCAGTCCGCTGATTTTGTGACCATGCCGAAAGCGTAGCGGCGGGGCTGATGGCTGTCCAGTTTCGAGGGAAGCGGTTGCGGCTCTCGACCGAATGGAGGGATTTCTGGGCATGCCCAAACGCCCCAGCACTGGTCATGCCCCTCATCTTGCGTGTTCATACGAGTGATGACGACCCCACCTGCGCCTCCCGATCCTTTCGGCCAACTGGCCGGGCCGATTCAGGCGGGCGACGAACGCGCCTTCCGGACCCTCTTCGACGGCCTCTACGACCCCCTCGTGCGTTTCGCGCTGGGGATCGTGCGAGACGTCACGGCGGCCGAAGATCTCGTGCAGGAGGCGTTCGTCCGCACCTGGGATCGCCGCAGCTCGCTCGCTCCCGACCAACCGCTCCGCGCCTACCTCTACCGCATCGTGCGCAACCTCTCGCTCAACCATCTGCGTGACGATCGCACGCGACAGCGCCTGCTCGATGATGTAAGCCTCGTCGGGACCGCCGTGATCCCGCAGGCGGCGGTCGCGCCAGGCGAGCATCTCGCGGCGCTCGAACTGGGCGAAGAGTTGACACGCCTCATCGCGGCCCTTCCCGCTCGGCAGCGTGAAGCAATCACCTTGTCGCGCATCGAGGGACTGTCGCACGATGAAGTGGCCGACGTGATGGGATGCGCCCCGCGCACGGTGAACAATCATCTCGTCGCGGCCCTCGCATTTCTGCGTCAGCAACTGAGCGGCGCCCTCGTTGCCTCATTGTCCTGGATGCTGTCATGACGAACTCTCCGCGCACCCCGGTTCCATCGGCGCTCCGTGAAGCGCTTGAACAACGCACCGACGGAGCCGCGCTCGGTGAGCTCTGGAACGCCTTGCCGTCGGCAGAAGCGCACCCCGACGATGCGGAGAGCCGCACCCGTCGTGAGGCCGCCTGGCAACGCGTGGCTGCGCGTATCCACGACCCGGAGCGCTCCCTCACCGTGGAAGCGCCGCCGATTGCCGTTCTGCCAGATGAGGGCGTCGTTGCGCGTCGCACCAATGCCCTGTTTCGGAACACCCGGGAACCGCACCCGTTCGCTCGACGGTTCAGTGTGACAGCGTGGCGAGTTGCCGCGACGCTTGCCGTACTTCTTGGCGGTGCCGGGCTATGGCAATCCGTTCCGGAGCGACACGCCGTCGTTGCTGGTGCAGCTCCGAAAACCATGATGCTCGTCGATGGATCGACCGTGACGTTGGCACCCGGCTCTGAGCTGCGCGTGGCGCGAGGCTTCCGCGCCTGGTTCGGCGCTCAGCTCCCCGTGCGCGATGTGCAGCTTTCAGGCGAGGCATTCTTTGATGTCGCTCGCGACGGACGACCATTCACCGTGATGACCGGCGACGCCGTCGTGCGAGTGCTCGGCACGCACTTCGACGTTCGGTCAGCGACGGCCAGTTCAGGAACGCGCGTTCTGGTGGAGGAGGGCCGCGTCAGCGTGGAGGGGCGCGTCGGCACAGCGGTCGCGCTCACACTGGCTGCGGGGGACGCAGCGGTGATCGGTGTCAGCGGCGCTGCCGAGCGACGCAAGGTGGCGAGCATCACCCAGGCCACCAGTTGGCGCACTGGGGGGCTGTCTGCCGTGAATGAATCGCTGGGCGACGTCCTGGCCGATCTCGAGCGCCGCACTGGCGTCGAGATCGTACTCGAGCGCGGCGTCGCTGCGGAGTCAACGGTCACATTTTTCTATGCGGAGGCCCCCTCGCTGGAACGTGTACTCGCCGATCTGAGCGCTGCACGCGGGCTCCGGTTCACGCGAACCAGCCGCGGGTTCCGCGTCTCGGCGGTCAGTCAACCGCAGTGAACGCTCGTGTGAAGTGTCGCAGACCTGCGCGTCGACTCAGCATGTGCGCAGTGCTGCTGTCGTTGTCGCTGTTCGCGCCGCTCCGATCGACCGGTGCCCAGGCACCTGCGCGAGTCGAGGCTGTACGCACGGAGCCGATCCGCAACGTGACGGTGGCCTTTGTCGGAGTGCAGGTCACTGACGCACTCGAACAACTGGCGACGCTGAGCGGAATGAGCCTGGTCTGGGGTGGTGACCTCGCACACTCGGCGGACTCGCTCCGTCGGGCGCCGGCGCGCATCTCGTGCCGCCTCCGTGATGCCAATGCGGAACGCGTGCTCGACTGCATCACGCGCGAGGCGGGGCTTGATTGGTACCGGCTGTCGTCAGGCACCTACGTCGTCGTCGATCGCGCAGAGCGGCCCGCGGCATTTGCAAGTCTGTCTGGAGTCGTGCTCGACGCCGCAACGCTGTCGCCGGTTCCATCGGCGCGCATCGGCCTCGCAGAATCTGTCGCGTCCCGATTCGCGGGCACGTCCGGAGAGTTTGCGTTCGAGCGCCTGTTGCCCGGCCGCTACGCGGTGTTCGTTCAGGCAATCGGATATCGCCCGTGGCGCGGCCAGCTCGAACTCATTCCGGCGGGTCGGGAACGCCGAAGATTCGTATTGGAACGGCTCGACGCACTGCCGACACCCATCATCATCAACGGCATCGCGCCAGATGTGAGCGCGGGACTCGGTGCCCAGCGCCTCGCCGACTCGGCAGCGTCCCTCTGGCTTCGCGCGCCGGCGTTCTTCCTGCCGGGCGCCCCCGTCCTGCTGGGCGTATCGCGTCGTGATGGTACGGGTGACCTGCACGTGCAGGGTGGCGAGGTTGGCGAGTTCCCGTGGCGGCTGGACGGCGTTCCACTCTACGATGCCTCCATGCTGTCGGGGCTTCTGGGGAGTGTCGCAGCACCGGCAATCGAGCAGGTCACCGTGCGCCGGGCAGGTTTCGGCGCACGCGAAGGTTCGTTCACCGCTGGCGTCATCGACCTCACGCACTCCTTCGGCGATCAGGCGTCCACGCGGCCATCCACGGTCGTCGAGGTGGATCCACTGGCGGTCTCGGCACGCATCACCGCTCCACTCACGGTGGGCGACGTGCGACTGCGCTCGATGGTTGCCGCGCGCGGTGGCTTGTGGTCATGGTCGGCTCCGTCCTCGCTCTCGCGTGCGTTCCGGGACTGGAATGCGCCTGACGCGGTGCTGATCGAGCGCCTGACCGGAGCGAACAGCACGTCGACGAGTGCAGGGCGTGACGGTTCCACACTTCAGGTGCCTGCCGCCGAGACGCGGATCGACTTGCAGGAGTACCATGCGGCGGTTCGAGCGGAATTCGGGGACTTTCAGCGTCTCGACGTATCCGCGTATCGCGGACGCCACGGCATTGCGACTGAGGCGCTCGCGCGCGACCCTGTCGCAACTGGCCTGCAGTCACGGGATGCTTATTCGTGGCGCACCCAGTCCATTCAGGGGCGTCACACGATGTTGCTTGGTTCCCGTGTGACGCAGACGATTCAACTTCGCGCCCTGCAGCACGATCTCGGTCATGATGGGTGGTTGCGGCTCGACGGTGGCGCCGGTGGCAACATGGTTGGCGCCGAAGGGGACACGCTGCGTGAGGCAGCGCTCAGTGCGGAGTGGACGCGCGCCGGGTCGGCAAACTGGGAGCTGCGCTGGGGCGGCGAGGCAACGCGTACGTCGGCACACATGCGTCTCGCCAACACGGTGCTTCGTCCGCTCGATGCCACGATGATCGAATCGCGTGGAACAGTGTGGAGCGAAGCGACGCGACAGCTTGGCAGTCGGCACTGGCTCGACCTTGGTGTTCGCATCACTGCGCTCGCCGGGGGTGGTCGCTATGCCGAACCACGCCTCGCGATGCGGGCAGATGGTGATCACTCGACGCTCGGCACGTATGCCTGGCGACTGTCGGCGGGCGGCTACCATCAGTTCGTCAACCAGTTCGACGTGGCAACCACGATGCCGGTGGCACTGGTGCCAAGTGTTCGCTTCTGGTTGCCGGCAAATTCCACCACCGGCGTTCCGCAGGCATGGCATGCCGCATTCGAGGGTACAGCGCGCCCGTGGAATGGATGGGAACTGCGCGGTGAACTATACGGGAAGTGGCAGCCCGTACTGCTCGCGTTTGACTACGGCGCGCTCTTCGACAGCACCGCGGCCGCGGCGCCGTTGTCTTCGAGTCGCTACGCACAGCGGGCGAGAGGATATGCGGCCGGTGCCGGGGTGCGCGCCTTGCGAGACGGCCGGGTGCGCACGTGGCCCGCGCGACTCGCGCTGAGTGTGGACGGCGGCGTGGCGCGTCGCACGTATCCCTCGCGTTTCGGCGGCACGATGCAGCCGCCCCCCTGGCTCGAACCACTGCGCGCGCTTCTCGCCGTCGAAGTGGAGCCCGCGCACGGATTGGTGATCGCGGCGCGCACGCGCGGCGTCTGGGGACGGAGCTGGGCACTTCGGCAGACATTCTACGACCTGTTCGGCGCCTCGCAGTCGAATACCGACCTGGCGCTCGATGCGCCGGGTACGATGGCACGACCGGCCATCGTGGACGCCGATCTCGGTGCCACGTGGACGCGAGCGATCGGCGCGACGCATGTTGCGATCGGTGCGTCGCTGCAGAATCTCTTCGACCGACGCAATGTGCTCGACTTTGGTCTGCAGCGCGTCACGCCGGGCGGCAGCGAACTGCGCATGGTTCCCCGCTACCTGCCTGCGCGGCAGTTCGCATTGACACTGCGCATTGCGCCGTGACGGCCAAGCCGCCGAGACAGGTTGGGCGCGAGTGCACGACACATCACGCGCGACGAGACAGCGGATCGTGTCCGGCTCGGATGCGATCCATCCATCTTGTACTTGCGCGGACTAGTCATGCATCGCGTGTCGCGTGTTCTCTGGAAGCGACCACGTCACGAATCGTGACGACGGACCCTTTCCTCTACTCGACATACGCGACATGAACATCAATTCCCTCACGCGTCGTGCCTTCGCGGCGACGTCGCTCTCGCTGGCCCTGTTCGGAACGGCAGCGTGCGACAGCAATTCCAGCACTGAGCCGACCCCAGTGACCATCACGCAGACCGCCGCGACGACGGCTTCGCTGTCCACGCTGACGGCGGCGCTGACACAGGCAGGCTTGACGGCCACGCTCAATGGCGCCGGGCCCTTCACCGTGTTCGCACCGGTGAACAGTGCCTTCACCGCCCTGCCGGCCGGTGTCGTGGACAATCTGCTCGCGAGTGGCAATGCCGCGATCCTGACCAAGCTGCTCGGCTACCATGTCGTGTCTGGTCGCTTCCGCGCAGCGGACCTGACCAACGGTCAGGTGCTGACGACGGTCGAAGGCACGCAACTCACCGTGTCGATTGCGGCAGGCGTGGTGAAGGTTGGCGGCGCAACGGTCACCTCGGCTGACATCGCCGCATCGAATGGCGTGGTGCACCTGATCGACGGTGTGTTGCTCGGCTCGTTGGACATCGTGGATCAGGCCACCATTCGCGGCTTCTCCTCGCTGGTGGGCGCGGTCGCCGCCGCAGATCTCGTGACCGCATTGCGCGGCGGTGGCACAGCCGGCTTGACGGTCTTCGCACCGACCAACGCGGCATTTGCCGCGATCCCCGGCGGCGCTCCGACCAACACCACGACCCTCGGCAACGTGCTCAAGCTGCACGTGATCGGCGCGCGCGCGCTCTCGAGTGGCCTGACCAACGGTCAGAAGCTGACCACGCTGCAGGGGCCGCAGTTGACCGTCGGCATCACCGGTGGCACGATCACCGTGGCTGGTCCGTCGAACACTGCGACAGTCGGGCCGGCTGACATCGTCGCCAAGAACGGCGTCATTCATGTGATTGACCGGGTGTTGCTGCCGTAATTCACGGCTCCAGCGGTGACCATGCGGGGCGTGCGCTGTTTCTACGGCGCACGCCCCGCATGACTTACTCGCATTGAAATACTGCGCGGGCGGCCGATCCGCCGGTCGAGATGTGCGTCGTCGCCCGGCCTGCATCCATTGTCGGCGATTACACGAACAGGTCTGCAGCAGGTCAATCGCCAGACACCGAAACACTGCGGAGCTTAAGGCCATGTCGATCACCCACCGCTGGACCCGCCTCATCGCCGTCCTCGCCACATCGGCCGCCTGCGCAAGTTGGAGCAGCTTGCACAGCGAAACGTCAATCGGTGCCGGCCAGTCGTTCCTCCTCGGTGGTGGGCAGGCCGGACGGTTCAGCGCGACGGTGAAGAATACCGGCGCCGTGCCAGTGGAGGTCTTCGTCGACGCGGGCGGGACCCGCCGACCGGTGATAGTGCTCGCTCCCGATTCCACGATCGAGGCCGAATTTCAGTCGCGCGAGATGGCGGTCTTTTCGAACAGGTCCGAAAAGACGGCAGTGCTCAAGGTTGATATCCGCGGCGGCGACTCACGCAACCTCGGCATGCGGTACGACTCGGTGCGCGCCAAGGGGCAGTGAGTTCGACGCGTGCCGTGGAAGCGACTTGATGTTTCGTGGTGAGAGACCCGGCGCGAGAGAAGCGTTCGCCGATCACACCTCCCACCACGAGTTCTGTGGTAGGTAGCGAAATCGAATCCTCAGTACCCCACCGCCATCCCATCCTTCCGCGGATCACTCCCCGCCGAATACCCTCGCGCCAGCCGCACGATCGCCTGCGCGCCGCCGAATGACACCGGCCGCTCATCCACCAGCTGATGCCCCATCGCGGTGAGTGCGGAGCGCACGCCATCACCTACCGGCGTCTCGATCGCGACCCGTTGCCCATCGAGATGACGGAACCGCGCTGCGTCGATGCTCTGCTGCACGTCCATCCCGAACACGAGGTGGTTGAGCAGGAATTGCACATGACCCTGCGCCTGCATGCCTCCACCCATCAACCCGAAGCTCATGTAGGGCTGCTCGCGCGCGCCGTCGGTGCGCGTCACGAACCCCGGAATCAGCGTGTGAAACGGCCGCTTGCCCGGCGCAACAGTGTTCGGCAGACCAGGAGTGAGTGTGAACCCCGCCCCACGATTGTGCAGTGCGAAACCGGTGCCAGGCACCACGATGCCTGAGCCAAATGCGTCGTAGTTGGAGTTGATCAGCGACACCATGTTCCCCTCGGCGTCGGCCGTCGTGAGATAGATGGTTTCGCTGGCAGTCCGAAGCGGGCCGGGATCGACGCGCGGCTGCGCCTTGCCCGCATCGAGGTGCCCGCGCCGCTCGGCGATGAATGCGTCGGTGAGCATGTTCCCCGCCGGCATATCGAGATGATCCGCGTCACCCACGAACCGATCGAGGTCGGCATAGGCCAGCTTCTTCGCCTCGATCAGGTGGTGCAGATATGGCGCCGAATTGTGACCCATTGCCTTCAGGTCATACGTCTCGAGGATGCGCAGCATTTCGAGCGCGGCGATGCCCTGGTTGTTCGGTGGCAACTCCCAGACGCGATAGCCCTTGAACGGCACCGAGATCGGCGTCACCCACGAAGGTGCGTTGCGACGCATGTCGTCGTTCGTGACCAGCCCATCGAGGGCGGCGAGGCGTGCCACGATGCGTCGACCGAGCGGGCCACCATAGAAGGTCGCTATGCCATCGCGGGCAATCGTCTGAAGCGTCGTGGCGTAATCACGATTGACGAACCAGTCGCCCGCGCGCGGCGCCTTCCCTCCCGGCAGGAATGTCGCTGCCGCAGCAGAGTCCTTCTGTAGCAGCGCGGTTTCGGCCGCCCATTGCTCGGCGATGATCGGCGTGACGGGGAATCCATCCCGCGCGTACCGAATGGCTGGCTGCAACGCGGCGGCGAAGGTGCGCTTCCCGTAAGTGCGAACGAGTTTCTCCCAGCCAGCCAACGCGCCTGGCACGGTGACCGAGAGCACGCCTTGCTGTGATCCCGGCCTGAAGCCGCGAGCGGTGAGCGTTTCGCGTGTCATCAACGAACCGGCGCGCCCACTGGCATTGAGCGCAACCAGGCGCTGCTCTTTCGCCAGCCAGACGATCGCGAACATATCGCCACCGATCCCCGTCATGTGCGGTTCGGTGACACTCAGCACGGCGGCGGCAGCGACGGCGGCGTCAATGGCGTTGCCCCCGGTCCGAAGCACTTCCAGTCCGGCCGCCGACGCCAGGGGCTGGCTGGTGGCGACCATGCCGGACGGCGCATACACCGTCGAGCGCCCAGCCATGGACGCGTTACGCTGGGCGTGAGCAGCTTGCGCGAGGCAACAGCCGATTGCGGCGACGAACGACAGTGTGATGCGGGACGGACGGCGCACACGGGCTCCGGGTGGCGAACGGTCAGGCAGTGCGATGCGGCTCGATGCGCACAAAGTACGTCGGATCGCGGCGCACGCGGCAGGAGGCCAGACCGCACGGTGAGAGAGAATCCGGCACCTCTGCGCGTGACTGGACATCGCCCCCATTCACCGGAGCCATCACATGTCCCGCGTTCAGATCCTGATCACCGCCCTCCTGCTCGCCGCCTGTGGTGGCGGCGGGTCAGAACCCACGACGCCGCCGCCCCCGTCGCCAACCACGGTGACTCGCGTCGCGCTGGTGAGCGACACGGCAACCCTCGTCGCGGCACAAACGCGTCAACTGACGGCACAGGCCCTCGACCAGAGTGGTGCCAGCCTTACCGGGCGCGCGATTACCTGGACGAGTAGTTCGGCTTCCGTCGCCTCGGTGTCCGGTGGCCTCGTGACCGGAGTTGGGCCCGGCAGTGCCACGGTGATTGCCAGCGTCGATGGCAAGGCGGACACGGCGACCGTGACAGTACTCGACGGTGCGGTCGTAGGCGCCGCTGGCGGTTCGGCTTCATTTGTCGGCGGTGCTGCTCGCGTCACGATCCCGGCCGGCGCGCTCTCCACCGATCGACCAATAAGCATTTCACGAATCACGACTCCCGTCGCCGATGCGCGACTGGTCACCGGTACGGCCTTCGAGTTCGGACCAAGCGGTACGTTCGCATCACCCGTCACGCTGGCGCTGCGGTACGAGGCGGGCAGCCTCCCGACGGGTGCATCCGCGACGACACTCAGGCTGCACCGTCTCACCAGTGGCGCGTGGATCGAGGTGCCAGGCAGCAGCGTAGACACAGTGGCGCGCACAGTCACAGGACCGACAGGGTCGTTCAGCAGCTATGCGGTACTGGCAGGTGCCAGCGCACAAGAAACGATGATCACGCTGACGAAGCTCGGCCCGACATGCTCGCTCCCGGGCAACTGCGGCATCTCCGGAATCAACATCTGGACCGTGCCAGCGGATGTGTACCAGGCGACCTTCGATCTGTATGGGGCATCGGGCGGTGGCAACGCGGGCGCAGGGCTTGGTGGAAAGGGCGGTCGCACGACAGCCACGATTCAGGTCTTTCCTGGTGAGCAGTTGCAGATCCGTCTCGGTGGGGCCGGAAACCGCGTCAACGCCTCCAATGGCGGCGGCCGCGGCGGCGACGGCGGGGCGTATCGCGCACTCATCGCGGACACCATTGCAATCCTCTACCGCGATGGACGCTCAGGCGGTGGCGCGACTGATGTTCGACGCGGTGTGCCGAACCTGATCAACGCCCCCGGCTTGCACGGGCGCATTCTCGTGGCTGGTGGCGGGGGTGGCGACGGCGGGCCGAGCATCAGGCTCTTCGATGCAGTGAGCACGACGTTCGTAGTCGACGACCCAGGCGCCCGCGGCGGTGACGGTGGGCTGTCGGCGTCACGCGGTGCTGATGGGCTCTCCTACGTCACGGAAGGCTTCGTGTATTCGTCTGCCACCGGCGGAAATCCCGGTACGCAAACCACGTACGGCACGGGCGGCGCGAGTTCGAGTGCCGGTGTCGCGAAGTACCTCACGCCAGGCGATGCAGGCACACTCCTGAATGGCGGCGGCAACGGTGGCTCGGACAACAACCCGCTGAACGTCGGTCACGTTCGTCGAGGCGCCGGCGGAGGTGGCGGCGGCGGTGGCTGGTTTGCGGGCGGTGGCGGAGGCCCGTCGTGGGAATATCCTCAGTCAGGCGCCGGCGGCGGCGGAGGCAGCAGCTACGGCCCACAGGGCGCCAACTTCGCAACCGGTGTGAACGTGGGCGACGGCCGCGCAGTCATCACCTTCACACCAAGCCCCGGGCGCACGCCCACGCAGGTGACGACCACGATTTCGCCGAGTGGCGCAACGTCACAACAACAGATCACGGTAAGTGCCGTGCTGTCACTGGCACCGCCGCTCAGTGGTCCCATCGTCGGCCCCCTCCGACTGGTCGTCGACAACCAACCAATCGCCGGCGGCACTGTCATAGCCGACGCTGCCGGTCGGGTGACCTTTCCCGCGATCTCGCTCACAGCGGGCATACACACCATCTCGGTGATGCACGATGGAACGTCGGCACTCGGCGCGAGCGTGTCGACCGTCGAACTCACTGTGCGGCCCTGAGTGTCCGACTGTTGCACGGCTGACTCGCTGATCGACGTGCACTGAGGGGGGGGCAGAGGTCGTGAACCGATCACGATCTCTGCCGCCCAACGCACGCTGCGCCGACAAACTGCGGCCCAACACCTACTTCCACCCACCCCCGAGTGCTCGATACAGATTGGTCATCGCGACCTGCTGCCTTAGCCGTGTCTCCACCAGCTCCAGCTTCACGTCCAACGCCTCACGCTGCGCCGTGAGCACCTCGAGATAGTTTGCGCGGGCCGACGCAAAGAGTTGCCCCGCAATGCCAGTGGATCGATCGAGCGCCGCCGCCTGCTGCGACTTGAAGCTGTACACGTGCTCGAGATTGTCGAGCGCCGACATGAGTGTGGCAACCTCCGTCACCCCCCCGAGAATGCTGCGCCGGTAATTCTGCAGCGCCTGCTGCTGCGCCGCGCTGGCCAGCCCATACTCGGCCTTGATGGCGCGGCGATTGAACAGCGGTGCCATCAGATCACCACCCAGTGCATACGCCATCGACTCAGGGATGGTGAACAGAAGGCTTGGCTTGAACGCGCGCACGCCAAGCCCCGCGCTGAGATTGACCCCGGGAAAAAACTCGGCCCGCGCGGCCTTCACATCGAAATGCGCAGCCTGCAGCGCCCACTCCGCGGCCTTGATGTCCGGCCGATTCTCGAGCAAGTGCGATGGGAGGCCATGCACGAGCGGGCGCAGCGCCGACGTCGAGTCGACGTGGCCGCGCGAAACCACCTGCGGGTAACGACCGAGCAGCAGGTTGAGCCGGTTCTCCACCTCCTTGATCTGCTGCAGCAACTCGTACTCCAGTGCCTCCGCATTGAGCAGCAGCGCCGAGAATTGCTGTACCGCGAGTTCGCTCACCACCGCCGCTTCGCGCTGGGCCCGCACCGCCGTCAACGCGCTGCGCTGCAGCACGATGCTCTGCCGAACGATCGCCAGCTTGGCGTCGAGCGCTTCCAGCTCGTAGTAACTGTTCGTCACTTCAGCGACGAGCCCCGTCTTCACGTACCGGCTGCCCTCGACGGTCGCCAGATACCGTGAGAGCGCCGCGCCTTTCTGGCTCCGGATCTTCCCACGAATATCCGCTTCCCACCCCGCCACGAACCCGAGGCTGAGATCCGTCAGCGGCTCCGGCACCCTCCTGCCGTCGGTGATGTCCGTCGACGCGTTGCCGGCGCCTTCGGAGGTGTATCGCGCACTCTTCTCCACACCGAGGCCTGCCGCCAGCGAGACCTGCGGCAATAGTCGCCCTCGCACCGATTGCACCTCGAAGCGCGCCATCTCGACTTCCTGCAACGTGGCCAGCAGCTCCGGATTGTTGTGAACCGCCGTGTCGATCAGTGCAACGAGCGTCGTGTCCTCGAAGAACGTGCGCCAGGCGATGTCACCTGAACTCACACTGTCGCCGCTGCGCGCCGTTTGCCCAGCGACGCCAAATGACGCCGGTACGGCCGCCACTTTCGGTGTAGGAGCCATGGTCGGCGCCACACAGCCCGCCAGCGTCAGCAGACCAATGCCCCACAGCCTCTCACGAATCACGATCACGAGTCTGCGCATCACTGTTCGACTTCCGAAAGCGGGGATTCATCTTCGTCGGCATGGAACGGGTGCCGTTCCGACGTCCGCGCGAAGGCGTAGTAGAGCCCAGGGATGAGGATCACGCCGAGCACCGTTCCCACCAGCATGCCGCCAAACGCCGCCGAGCCGATGGTGCGATTTCCGATCCTGCCCGGCCCCGTCGCGAACATGAGTGGGATCAGCCCCGCAATGAACGCAAACGACGTCATCAGGATCGGGCGGAATCGCGTCCGAGCTCCCTCGAGGGCCGCATCACGCACCGAGGCGCCCTCGCTGTGTTTCAGCGACGCGAACTCCACGATCAGCACTGCGTTCTTGCCCAGCAGGCCGATCAGCATCACCATCGCGATCTGGGCATAGATGTTGTTCTCGAGCCCAGTCACCAGCAGGAGCAGGAACGCTCCAAGCACACCGGCCGGCAGCGACAGGATCACCGCCAGCGGGAGGATGAAGCTTTCGTACTGTGCCGAAAGAATGAGGTAGACGAAGACCAGCGAGACGATGAAGATGTAGATCGCCTGGTTGCCCTGTCGCACCTCGTCGATCGAGATGCCGGCCCAATCGATGTCGAACCCTCGCGGCAGCGTCCTCCGCGCTGTCTCCGCAATGATTCCAAGCACGTCGCCGCTGCTGTACCCAGCCGCCGCCGCACCGCTGATCTCGGAGGAATTCGACATGTTGTGCCGCGTGATCTCGGACAGGCCGTACACCTTCTCCATGCGCATGAATGCCGAGTACGGCACCATCTCATCGCGATTGTTCTTGACCGAAAGCTTGAGGACATCCTCAGGGAGGGCGCGGTATTCGGGCGCCGCCTGCGTGATGACCTTGTACTGGCGATCGAACTTGATGAAGCTGATCTCGTAGTTGCTGCCGAGCAGCGTCGACAGCGTGTTGAGCGCGTTATCGATGCTGACTCCCTTCTGCTGCGCGAGTTCGTTGTCGATGTGCAGCATGTATTGCGGGAAGCTGGCGCTATAGAAGCTGAACACGGAGCTCAGTTCCTTGCGCTTGTTCAGTTCGGCCACGAAATCGTTGCTGACCTGCTCCATGCGCTTGTAGTCCCCGGAGCCCGCCTTGTCGAGCAGTCGCAGTTCGAAGCCACCGGCCGCACCGTATCCAGGCAGCGCTGGCGGAAGAAAGAACTCGATATTCGCGCCGCTGATGTCCCGGACCTTGGCTTCCATCTCATCGATGATCTGTTGTGCCGAGTGGGTCCGTTCACTCCAGTCCTTCAGGTTGATCAGGCAGGTGCCAGTGTTGGACCCGGTGCCTTCGGTGAGGATTTCGTACCCCGCCAACGCCGAGACCGACTTGACGCCGTCAACCGACTCGGCCGCCTTCTGCAGCTGCGTCACGACTGCGTTGGTGCGCTCCAGCGACGAGCCAGGGGGCGTCTGAACGATCGCGTAGAACATCCCCTGGTCTTCATTGGGGATGAAGCCAGCCTGCACCGAGCGCCCAGTGAGCCACGTCGCCGCACAGAGCAGCGCGAGTGCACCAAACGTCACCACGCGCCGCGATGCGATCGCCGACAGCAGCCCGACGTAACGATCTGTGGCGCGGCCGAAGATCCGGTTGAAGGTCGCCAGGAATCGACCGATGAGCGAATGCTCGCCGACCTTCGTATGCGGCTTGAGGAGCATGGCGCAAAGCGCTGGCGTCAGCGTGAGGGCCACGAATCCCGAGATCATGATCGCCGTCGCCATGACGATCGAGAACTGCCGGTAGAAGATGCCGACCGGACCGGAGAGGAAGGCCACCGGTATGAACACCGCCGCCATCACGAACGTGATCGCGATGATGGCACCGGCAATCTGCCGGATTGCCTTGCGCGTCGCCCGCAGCGGATCGAGCCCCTCGGCTTCCATGATCGCGTGCACCGCCTCGATCACCACGATCGCGTTGTCCACCACGATGCCGATCGCCAGCACCAGTGCGAAGAGCGTGATCATGTTGAGCGTGATCCCGAACACCTGCATGAACGCGAAGGTGCCGATCAGCGAAACCGGAACCGCGATCGCCGGGATGAGCGTGGAACGCCAGTCACCAAGGAAGACGAACACCACCACGCTAACGAGCAGGAACGCCTCGACCAGTGTGTGCAGCACCTTCTCGATGGAGGCATCGAGGAACTTCGAGACGTCGTAGCTGATCTCGTAGTGCATCCCCTTCGGGAACGACGCCCGGCTGATCTCGTCGAGCCGGGTCTTTACGTCCTTGATGACCTGACTGGCGTTGCTTCCGTAGGACTGCTTGAGCGTGATCGCCGCTGACGGCTTGCCATTGATGCTCGAGTAGATGTCGTACATCGAGCTACCGAACTCCACCTCGGCGATGTCCTTGAGGTGCAGGATCTCCCCGTTCGGGCTCGCCCGCACGACGACGTTCTCGTACTGCTCCTTGGTCGTGAAACGGCCAGGATACTTGAGCACGTATTCGAACGCCTGCGAGCGCTTGCCCGAACTTTCGCCCGTCTTGCCCGGCGACGCCTCGAGGCTTTGCGCGCTCAGTGCCTCCATCACCTCATCGGCGGAGATCTTGAAGGTCGTCATGCGGTCAGGCTTGAGCCAGATCCGCATGGCGTACTCGCGATTGCCAAGGATGTCGGCGAACCCCACGCCGTCCACCCGCCGCAATTCCGAGATCAGGTTGATGTCCGCAAAATTGAACAGGAACTTCTGGTCGGCTGTCTTGTCGTCGCTGTACAGGTTGATGTAGAGGAGCATGTTCGGCTCCTCGCGCGAGATCTTGACGCCTTCGCGGACGACGATCGGCGGAAGCTTGTTCACCACCGACGCCACGCGATTCTGGACCGCGAGTGTGGCCTGGTTCGGGTCCGTGCCGAGGTTGAAGACGACCTGGATACTCGCCTCACCATCATTGCCCGCGTCGGAGGCGATGTACTTGAGGCCCTGCGCACCATTGATCGCCCGCTCCAGCGGAATGACGACTGCCTTGATCAGCAGCTCGTTGTTGGCGCCGGGATAGTCCGCCACCACCGTCACCTTGGGCGGCGAAATGTTCGGGTACTGCGTCACCGGAAGCCCCATCAGGGCCAGGCCACCGATGAACACGATCATCAAGGACAGGACGATCGAAAGAATCGGGCGCTGAATGAATCGGTTCAGCATGTGACGTCACCCCAGAAGGCGTCGCCCACTATTCCGCCTTCAGCCGAAGTGATGACAGCACGTCGCGCGGGTCCTTCATCGCGAATCGGACCACCTCGTCGTCCTTCACCTTCTGCACGCCTTCGAGCAGGATTCGGTCGTCAACCGACAATCCGCTGCCCACGATGTAGAGATCCGGCAGCTGGCCGGCAATCGTGATCAGCCGTGCATGGACGCGATTGCTCTTGTCGATCACGAATACGTAGGTCTTGTCCTGGATCTCGTAGGTTGCCTTTTGCGGAATGAGCAGAGCATGGCGATACGGCACCGTCAGCAGGACCTTGCCCGTCTCACCGTTCCTCAGCAGTTGCTCGGCGTTCGGGAAGACAGCCCGGAACGCAATGTTGCCCGTCTCGCTGTTGAACTCGCCTTCGATCGTCTCGACCTCGCCCTGGTGCGGGAATCGCGTGTTGTTGGCGAGCAGGAGCGAGACCTTCTGGCTGGCGCGATTTGCGGCATTCGCGCGATAGTCCAGGTATTCGGGTTCCGAGACGTTGAAGTAGGCGAACATCCGATGGTTGTCGGAGAGCGTGGTGAGGAGCTCCCCTTCCTCGATCAAGCTTCCCAGCTTCTTCGGAATGCGGTCCAGCACGCCGTCAAATGGCGCGCGAATGGCGGTGAATCCGACATGCAGCCGCGCAGCCGTCGCCTCAGCCCGCGCCTGATCGAGCTTCGCCTGCGCCATCGCCTGCTCATTCTTCGAGACGACGTTGTTGTTGACGAGCGTCTGGGCGTTCTGGAGTTCGATTTCTGCTGCTCGTACCTCCGCCTCCGCCTTCTGCAGCTCCGCCTCATAGACCTTGGGCATGATCCGGAACAGCAACTGTCCCTGACGCACGGTCCGACCTTCATCCACCGGCATCTGGTCGAGGAAGCCTTTCTCCTGTGCCCGAATCTCGATGTTGCGGAACGACCGAAGCTGCGCCACGTACTGCTTTTCGTACGACGTATCGACGATCATCGGCCGCGTGGCCAGGAACTGGGGAGCCTCCTCCTTCTTCTCCGCTTCTTTCTGGCATGCAGACAACAGGGCGAGGGCGACGAGCCCGGCGAGGAGTGGCTTCGAGGTCATGTGCGAGAGAATTGAGACAGGCAGCGACGAATACGCGACAGGCACAACATCAGCGACCGTGCGTGCGGAACACTCGGCGAAGAACGCGCGCTGTTTGTGTCGCAGCGATGGGCGAATCGTACTCAGCCTGGGAAGAGAAAGTTCACGCGATCCTTACAGCGAATAGCGAATTATTTTGCATTCGCAGAAACGTGCTGCGCCGTCACGCGCTGGCGTCTTTTCCCGATCAGCATTTGCGGCATGTGCCTCACGTACGGGCACTGCACTGGCCGGCGCGTCGGCGTCTCGAGTGGCGGGCCGACAGGCAGGAATGAGCATGCAAAATCACTACGACCGATGATATTGCAGTGGTACTGGAGTCGAACTGTCCGGTAGTTCACCGAGCCACCGCCCATCGCGCGCGAGGATCTCCCCGACGCAGGTGTGGCGCGCTCTTCATAACGGAGATGACACATGGGCCAGCCAGCGAAGGTGACGATCTGTCTGTGGTACGATGGCGACGCGCAGGAGGCCGCGGAGTTTTATGCAGCAACCTTTCCCAATTCGTCAGTCGATGCCGTGCACCGCGCGCCGGGCGATTTCCCGGGTGGCAAGCAGGGCAATGTCCTCACGGTGCAATTCACGGTGCTTGGTATTCCATGCCTCGGACTGAATGGGGGACCGACCTTCAAGCACAGCGAGGCCTTCTCGTTCCAAGTTGCGACGAGTGATCAGGCCGAGACGGATCGCTACTGGAACGCGATCGTCGGCAACGGCGGCAAGGAGAGTCGGTGCGGCTGGTGCTGGGACAAGTGGGGATTGTCCTGGCAGATCACGCCTACAGCGCTGTCGAAGGCCGTCACTGACCCGGATCCGGCAGCAGCGAAGCGCTCGTTTGATGCGATGATGTCGATGACCAAGATCGACATTGCCGTGCTCGAGGCGGCGCGGCGGGGGTGATTGCCGCACGCTCGATTGGGGCAGCGTCTTTGCGGCGCGTGGAGTCAGCTTCCTTCAATCCACGCGTTGGAGTTCGTGCATCGCCTCGCGGACTCTGCCCACCGCAAGGGGCCCGATGGAGAGCCCCGGATAGGGACGACTAAGCTGGACATTCAATGCCCTGCTCATGCACATCGACTTCCAGCACTCCAGTCAACTCACGCCGGCCACCTTGCAATCCGTACTCGCTCTCTGTGAAGCAGCCTATGCGGAGCCGCTCGCGCAGGAGTTCCGTAACGTTGGGCCGGGCCTCCACGCGCTCGGCACCGTTGGCGACACCCTCGTCACGCACGCCATGCTCGTCAATCGCACGCTTATCGTCGACGGTCATACCAGTCTGCACGCCGCATACGTCGAACTGGTCGCTACGCACCCCGCGTATCAGCGTCGTGGGTGCGGCTCGAGCATCATGCGCGCCCTCGTGGCGCGCATGCAGGGCCACGACATCGCGGCCCTGTCGCCGGCGGTGCCGGACTTCTACCAGGCACTCGGTTGGGAGCAGTGGCGAGGACCGCTCTCCGTGCGCGACCACGCTGGCGAGCAGCCCTCCGACGCTGAGGAGCAGGTGATGATCCTGCGCCTTCCCAAGACGCCGGCATCACTCGATCTCGATGCGCCGCTCTCGGTCGAGTGGCGTCCGGGAGATGCGTGGTGACGACACCGAAGGTACGCCTGAGCGCCATCACTTTTTGTAAGGACCGGCGCCATGCTAACGACGATCTCCAACCCGTCTCCCCGCCAGGCTCGCTTCCATTCCAGAGGCCATGAGTTTCCGGCAGATCTCTGAATCGCGCCACGATTGCTGGCAGAATATGCCCAAAGGGCTTCGACGATCGTGCCGGCAACGACCTCCACGCCGGCCACGCCCGTGTCGACGTCAGCGACTATGAGGTGAATCGCGATGCCGGATGCGTTCGTGGACGGAGCGTCGAGGTCCGTACCTGCCTGCGTCACGGGTCGCCCGCGGCAGGTGTCAATCTGCTGTGCAGTCAAAGGGTCAGAGATCTTGCACCATGCAAGACCTCTGACCCTCCTGATGCGTGCGCGCGACTACGGCGCGACGGTAGTCACGACATTCGCGCCCGTGGTCGTACCACCGACGTTGCCAGTCAGCGTCACCTTGGTGAGCAACAGGCTGCCAACACCTGCACCAGACGCCAGCTGCTGATCGGCACGGATACCAAACAGGTTGTTGTCCGCTGACGTCGACGACGTCACACTGGCCGTCAAGTCACCCGTGCTGTTCTCGTCGAAGTCGATGCCCTGTCCAACGTTGGTGAGCACGCGCGCATTCGAGATCGCGGAGACGAGGTTGCCGGCACCGTCTTCGCGAACGCTGATACCACTGCGGAAGTTCTCCGACGCTTCCACGCCGTTGATCGTGGCATCGAGATTCCCCAGCAACTTCTCGCGAATCTTCACGCCTGCATCACCGTCATCCACGCCGTTGCGGTTGGCCTTGATCGCGACCAAGCGCGTCACGAGGTCTCCGCCACCAACCGACCCGAAGGTCGCGTCGTCATCGTCCTCCTCGAAATCGATGCCTTCCTCGCGATTGCCCGTGGCTTCAACGAAGCTCATGTCGACGCGGAAGTCGCCGGTGTTGTTCTCGTTGAAATCGAAGCCTTCCTCGAAATTGTCGATGGCCGCGCTGAAACTCACCTTGCCGATCAGGCTTCCCTCGTTGTACTCGTCGATGTCGAAACCGTCGTCGAGATCCTCAGGATCGAAGGTGCCGTTCTCGCGGAAGGTGGAACCGGTGACATTGAACACGACGTCGCCCTCCCCGCGCTCGTCGAGCTCGACGCCGTCCGCCGCATTGTTCTCGGCCTGGCTGAGCGAGAAGTTGAACGTCAGCGAGCCGACGCCCCCTTCATTCACGCGCAAGCCGTCGCGATCAGAGACGCTGTAGCCATTGCGCTTGAACGTCGAGCCGATGACCGTCACATCCAACGACGCCGCTGAGCCTTCCGATGGCGGCTGCTGATTCTCCGGCGCACTCTGATCGACCTGGTCATTCACCAGCACGCCGTGCCCCTTGTTGTCTTCGATGGCCACATTGACGAGGGTCACTTCCACTGTCCCGGTCGCCCCGGACGGGACTTCCACATCGATGCCCTCCTGGGCGGAATTCCGCACAGTCAGGCTCGAGATGCGGAGGTTACCACCGCCGGTGAAGCGGAGCGCATCGTCGCCAGCGGCCGCCGCGTCGATCGTGGTGCGGTTGCCATCGATCGTCAGCGCCTGACTCCCGGTGAACTCCACGGTGCTCTTGAGCGCGATGGTCTTCTGCCTCGGCCGGACCTCGATCGCACTGATCGCTGAATTCGCGTTTGCCAGCGCGATGGCTGCGCGGAGCGAGCCAGCACCGGCATCATTGGTGTTGAGCACGTAGACGGTGCGGCCGCCACGACCGAAGGTCAGGCTGGCCTCTTGTGACGTCGAGGGATCGACCGGCGAGTTGTCCGAACAGGCGCCGAGGGCCACGGCAGCGAGTACGGACGAGACGAGACGCTTCACGGGGAGTTGCATGTGGGGTGGTGTTCGAAGTGATCCATCAGGGAATGCGAAGAGGGCAGCACCCAACGCAGATCGGCGGTTGCCGCCGATCGTGACGCGGTTGGTTTCGAGAGTGCCCTACCCTCTGATATTGAATGCGCGATCCCGACGCCTGCCACGTGTTGTGCTGACTGTGACGTGTGCGCTACATGACGCCGTGCGAGTCGTGACATTGGTGGCGGCACGCCTCCTTTCAGGCCACTTCCCGCCCCCAAGAAGCCCGCCAGCCGAGTCGAGTCCACCCTCCCCACAGGCCCGTCCTTCCACCGGCGCTTGCCATCAGGCGACCCCTGCCGCATCCTCTTGGCTCGTCTGCGGTCACTTCTTGGAGACGGGGAGCCGCACCACGCCGCGCCCCGACGGATCGACACTCGCCACCCACCGTGGCAAGTTCGCGATGGTCCCCTGCTGCGGAGTCAGATTGTCGCGCGAAATCCAAGTAGTCGTGCCCGGGGCCGCACACCCGCTCCGCTTCTCGGACACGGTCCGCCTCGGTCGCGCTGAGTCCAACGGGATCGTGATCCTCGACGCCGTCGTGAGCAGCGAGCACCTCGAACTCCGCCGCCTCGGCGACGAGTGGGAGATCGTCGATCTGGGCAGCACCAACGGGACCTTCGTCGACGGGAAGTCGATCACCAGCGCACGTGTCGGAGCTGCAACGACATTGCAGCTGGGGTACGGCGGCCCCGAAGTCCGCCTGACCGTCCCCGACGTCGTGGCACGCGACAAGACGGTCAAGGTGCTGCCGCGCGAAGACAGCGCACCACGCGACACCACCGTCAAGGTGGAACCATCGAGCAAGGTGGACCGGTATTTCTCGGCTGAGGCGCCAGAGAACATGTCGGCCCATACGCAGATGATGCGTGTCGCCGTTCAGGAACGGCGCACGATCGAGACACGCACCTGGACCAAGCGCGTTCGCCATTACCGCGTGGCCGTCGGCATCCTGGTCGCCGTCGCAGCCGGTGCAGCAGCGACCGCAGTGTGGCAGGCGCGCCGTGCCGAGGCACTCCGGGCGTCGGCCGATGCGGTGTTCAGCACGATGAAGTCGCTCGATCTGGACCTGCGCCGCCTCGAAGCGAAGTCAGGACCGGACAAGTCGATCCAGGAACGCCGCGCTCGGCTCGAGCGACAGTACGAGGATCTGCTGAAGACGCTCGGCATCTACAACAGCCGCACCCCTGCCGACGTGCAGTTGATCTATCGCACGGTGCATCGACTGGGCGAGTCGGAGGCGACGGTCCCCCGCGACTTCGTGGACGAGGTGCGCAAGTACATCGCGCGGTGGAAGACGGAGGACATCCGCCCATTCCTGACGCGCGCATCGGCCAGGGACATGGGGCCGCTCATCGGCGACATCATGCTGAAGCACAACCTGCCGCGTGAGTTCTTCTACCTCGCCATGCAGGAGAGCCGACTGAATCCGAGGGCGATTGGGCCACAGACGCGTTTTGGCGTGCCCAAGGGATTGTGGCAGTTCATCCCGCCGACGGCCGAGATGTACGGGTTGAAGCTGGGCCCCCTGCAAGGCGAACGGACCTACGACCCTGCCGACGAGCGCCACAACGTCGCAAAGGCATCCAACGCCGCGGCGCGCTACCTCGAGGACCTGTACACCACCGACGCCCAGGCGTCAGGCTTGTTGGTGATGGCGTCCTACAACATGGGCGAGACGCGATTGCTGAAACTCATTCGCGCCATGCCCGAGTCGCCATCCGATCGCAACTTCTGGAAACTCTTGTCGAAACACCGGAAGGAAATCCCCAACGAGACGTATGACTACGTGTTTCGCGTGCTTTCGGCCGCGGTGATCGGTGCCAATCCACGGCTCTTCGGCTACGACATGGATCCCGTGCTCGGCATTGCAGCCGACTCCCTCGGCCTCGTCGCCATTCACTGATCAGCGCTCCACCGAACAGCCATCCACTACGAGTCAGCGTGCGCGCGCCGTCGCGACACGCAGTCGGAGCCCTGCCTTGTAAGCCCGTGCCTCGGCTGATTCCGTGATCGCAGTCGTGTCGCTCAAGGCCTCCATGAACCTCACCAGTGCCCGCTGCTCGCCGGCGCTCAGTCGGAGCGGATCCGCAGGCAGCGTCTGATTGGGCAACGAGATGCCGATCCCTGCCCCGCCACCACGATTGTAGAAATCCACCACCTGTTCCAGCGTGCGATAGACACCGTTATGCATGTAGGGCGCTGTCAGCGCCACGTTCCGAACGCTTGGCGTCTTGAAGGCATGAAGATGGGGCGCGCTGCGTGTCACGCGGAACCGCCCGGAATCGGGGTCGACCGAGGCGCCGCTAATGACGGCCTGCGACGGCACACCGAGCACTTCCACCTCGGTTTCCTGGTACATCGGCGGCACGGTGCCGTTAAACAACGGGGCGAAATGACATGTCGCGCATTTCGCCTTGCCCATGAAGAGGTTCAGCCCGCGGCGCTCCTCGGCAGTGATGGCTGCCGTGTCGCCGCGAAAGGCCCGGTCCACCCGGGAGTTGAGCGCCACCAGAGATCGCACGTAGGCGGCAACGGCTGAGCGAACAGAGGTTCCGCTGATGGACGGTTTGCCCGTCGTGTTGAAGGCCTGCTTGAAGGCGCTGACGTACGCGCTATCGGACGAAAGCGTCGCCGCCGCGGCTTCGACACTGCCGTGCATCTCCTCCGCATTCCCGACGACGTCCGTCACCTGGTCCTCGAGATACGTCGTGCGTAGATCGGAGAACGAGCCGACCTGCAGCCCGGCATTGATCATTGTCGGCGAGTTGCGAAGGGCCATCCGCCCGGAACGAGACAGCGATCGCACGCGTCCGTCGGTGAAGGCGCGCTCCGGATCGTGGCAACTGGCGCACGCCAACTCCCCACTCCCTGACAGCTTCGGCTCGAAGAATAACCGTCTGCCAAGGGCCACTTGTGCCGGTGTCGCCGGCTCCGTGTGTGGCGCCGCGAATGCAGTGGCATCGAACGCTCCGCTGTCGAACACGCTGACGGCCGCGACACGATACGCGCGACGTTCCGCGGGCGCACCGATCCCGAGTGACCGGCGAGTCCTGGCCAGTTCGGCTGACAGCGGGTTGGCTGCGCCGGTGATGAATGCGAGCCGATCGAACGTCTCAAACGACCGCGCGGAATCAAGGGTGGAAATCGCGCGCGCGAAAGCATGGTCCAGGGCGCCCCACTGCACAGTGCCCAACGTATCTCGAAAGTGCGAAAAGGCGCTGCGCATACCCGCCAAAGCAGCAGACGCTTCGGGCAGGGAGCGCAGGGCGACCGGCGAGTCGAAGCCGGTCACCCCCAATGACACGACGCGCGCCACCTCGAGATTGGCGGCGTCCCAGAGCCTGTCGTCCGTGATCTGCTGGCGCGATGCGGTGGTGTGCAGGCGCGTGATATATGCAGACAGGTTGCGTGTTTCGTCCACCAGCTGCTTTCGCGCGGTGGGATCGATTGCTGGAAAGAGCAATTCTTCAATGACCTGGAAGCCCTCAGGAGCGATCACGGCTTCTGGTCCCTCCTCGTCATCCACGCGCGGCAGCGCTGGGCCGTTCATCGCACGAGTCGTGGAGGGCTCGTAGTACGCCGCCAGAAATTCGATGTTCTTGAACGCCAGCCGAGCGGCAATGAACGCCTGCTGAACAGAATTCGCCGATGCGCTGTCTGGCTTCGCCGGTAATTGGGCCACCAGTTGCTCCAGGCGCCCCACCTGCGCCTGCAAGCGCGCAATGCCAGACGCCCAGTCATCGCGTACCGCGTCGGCACGCGTGCTCGTCGGCACAGCCGACGGCGCGCGCGAAATTGCGGCGGGTCCACTGCACGCCGTCAGTAAAGCACCAATGACGCCAAGCAGCATACGCTGCGACACGGTGGGCCGTGGCGACAACGCCACGACCCACCGCAATCCGACTCGCTGCATTAGCGCGGCAGTCCCTTCACGAGCACCAGCATG
The DNA here is from genome assembly GCA_963740355.1 of uncultured Gemmatimonadaceae bacterium. Lineage (GTDB taxonomy): Bacteria > Gemmatimonadota > Gemmatimonadetes > Gemmatimonadales > Gemmatimonadaceae > JACMLX01. The sequence goes on along the minus strand of CAVUDW010000002.1, from coordinate 1,605,213 downwards.
CTGGCCTGGTTTTCGGTCGGGCGAACCGTGCCGCCATCAACGCCGGCGTACTTCGCCGCGCGCCACGAGTGCGGCTGGATCGACAGCATGAAGGTGTTGCGGTTGCCGAGATCGGACGAGACATCGATCAGGGCACCGTACTCCCAACCCGCCTTGCCTTCCGGACGTGCGCCGACCGCGTTGTAGATCGCGGCGTCAGGCTGCGTGCGGCGGTGGTCGAGCTGCAACACCGGCTTCAGTGCCTTGGTGGCGATGTTGTACTGGTAGATGTAGGCGTCGTGCGCTTCATCACCATAGCCGTTGTCGTCTTCCTGCACGTAGACGTAGTTCTCGCCGACGAAGATGTTGTCGGGATTCTGGAACAGGCCGGCGGGCCCGCTGCGGTCGTCGCCATCGAGGATGACTTCGAGGGTCCCCTTCTTCGGATCGTTGGCGTCGAGCTTGAGGCGATACACCCGGCCATACTTGGTGCGATCGGAGGCAGCATTCACACCGGTGTTGTTCTGGCCCGTAACCGTGAAGTAGATCTCGCGACCAGCGCCACTCTTGCGGTAGTCGAGGTCTTCCACGCGGCCGAATGCGATCGCCTTCAGCGCTGTCGTCGCCTGGTTGATCTGGCGACCGGTGAGCGCCTTGTGGTTCTCGATGGCACGGAATGCCACCGGATATGACTGTCCGACGACCATGTCCTTTTCGCGCGTCACGTCGTCTGTACGTGCCAGCGCGTACAGGCTGCCGTTGTCGAGATCACCGACGGTGGCAGAGAGGTACATCGCCACCTGGCCGCCTTCTGCGCCGGAATCGTCATCACCCAACACGACGACGGTCTTTCCCGGGTAGGCAGACTTCGGCAGCGGCACGGCGTTCTCGGTGTTCCAGCGACCGAAACCCGTCAGGTACTTCGGCGTGTTGGCGAGGCCGAACGGATCCACGGCCAGCACCTGCGACTCCTCGTTGCTCTCACCGGCGGTAATGAAGGTTGGTCCGAACCCGTGGATCGCGGGCGTGGCCATCGTCGCCGAACACAGTCGGTACTTGCCGGCGGTCGAATTCACGACGTAGTCGCCGCGGATCGGCTTGAAGTCCTTGTCGAACTGGAGGCGAGAGACGGCGAAGTTGTCTTCGTGATTCGTCAGCAGCGTGAACGTGCCGTCGGAATTCCGCAGCAGCCCCGAGCCATCTGCAGAGCCGCCGAAGACGAAGCCCGGCGAGGCGGGCAGCACATCGTCGCTGCTGATCACGCTGTAGATTTCCACGCCACTGACGAGGCTCTTGATGAGCGATGGCGTGGTGGACTGGTTGCGGAGCTCGATATCGGCACCCGAGCCGCCCGGAAAGTTCTTGTCGAAGTAGCCGCAGCCCGCGAGAGCGACAGTGAGGAGGCCGGCCGAGCCGAAGCCGGCGAGACGGAATGTTGCGCGATTCATCAGGGGAGTCCTTCGGTCGCTGAAACGTGAGAGGCGGAATCCGACCCGAGCCCTCGTCGCACGACGTGACCCGCGTGTCGATCGGGGCGCCCCGGCCGGACAGATCTGGCGAGACCACCCATGCTCACCTCGCTCCCTCACGGACGACCAACGAAACTGTCACGGCGGCGTCGCGCTTGTGTCTTGAAACGCACCGGTGAGTTCGATGGCATCGCCCCTGTCGCGCCAGAGCAAGTACGGTCCTCCTGTTTTCCACGGTCGACTGCCGCCCCTGAGCAGACCAGCGCAGTCATTAGACTGCATCCAGCAGCCCGATCCCTCGCGCGGGCATGTCGACCCCCTGAATTTCGAGAACCCCGGATGCGATTCGCTCCAGCAGTACGCTATTGCCTGGCGCTCGTCGCCGTATTGCCCGCGTGCACCTCGAAGGCGCCGCCTGCCACGCCCAGCACAGCCGCGCCCACCGCACCCGGTTTCGCCGCCGAGATCGAGGCGTTCGCCGCGTGGGACGCAAAAAACGCGACCCCGCGCGATCCGATCGTGTTCGCCGGTAGCTCGAGCATCCGATTCTGGAACACGGCCGAGCGATTTCCGGGGATGCCGATCATCAATCGCGGCTTTGGTGGTTCACAACTCGCGGACGTCAATCGCTACGTGAAGGAGACAGTCCTCCGCTATCAACCGCGAATCGTGGTGCTTTACGCCGGCGACAACGACATCAATGCCGGCAAGACCAACGACCAGGTCCTCGCGGACTACGAAACGTTCGTGCGCTCGGTGCACGCGTCGGATTCGACCATCGACATCATCTTCATTCCGATCAAGCCAAGCCTGCAGCGATGGGCGTTGTGGCCGCGCATGAGCGAGTTGAATACCCGAGTCCTGACGCACACCAAGGCACATGCACATCAGCACTACGTGGACCTCGCGACTCCGATGCTCGGCGCGGATGGAAAGCCGAGGCCGGAGTTGTTCGTCGAGGATGGCCTGCACATGACGTCGGCGGGCTACGACGGCTGGTCGGCAGGGCTCAAGGTGATGCTGGATTCGCTTTCGGCTCGGCAACGGCCTGAGTCATCGAGCAAAGCTGGCGTTCGGTGAGCGGTCGCTCCCTGCGTCTCGTTCGACTGACGTCAGCGTGCGAGGCCGAACCGCACGCGATAGCGGATCTCGAATGTCTCCGTGACCGGCAGCGCCGGGTCTGCGTTGGCGGCCTGCATCCAGTCGCTCCACGCTTCGTCCGCGCTGGTCGGTGACTCGGCCAGCGGCAGCATGAAATTTATCCAGACATCACCGGGATCTTCGAACGTCAGCAGGCGCGGACTTTCTGCACGCCGAAGTGCGACGTGACCTGGGATGACCGTCCGGCCTTCGACCATGCGCATCGCACCGCGCTCCAGGACGGCATCGGTCTCGTCGCGAAGATCTGAGCGGATCACGCCGTGTGATGGTTGTACGGCGCCGTCGGTTCGCGTCGAAGGCAGTCGCAACTCGAACTCGAGTTCCACCTTGCGACCAGCGATCAGCGGCGCGCGGGGCTGAGCCGAATATCGACTGATGGTCGTGGCGCCACCAACGAGGCCGACGCCGATCACCGTCACCGCAAGCCCGACCACCAGCGCCTTCCCCGGGCTCGCGGCGAAGAATCGTGCGACCACGATTCCCACCACGATTCCCCAGAGGAGCCCAACACCGTCGAAAAACGCTGGGTCCCAGAGCACATGGCGCCCACGTCGCGTGACGTCGCCCAGAAGGAAGAGATTCGACTGGACGTAGGTGACGTGCGCGGCAAGGGCGCCAAGAAGGCCGCAGAGCGCGGCGATCGGGAAGACGGGCATGCGCGAATGTACTGCGGTCCCGTCAGTGCGCTACCGCGTCTGCACTCCCGATCGCGTCCAGTCGAGCGATACAATCCGCCGGCAGCTGCAGCGTCGCTGCGGCAAGATTCTCGCGCAGATGCGTGATCGAAGAGGTGCCGGGAATCAGCAACATGTTCGGTGATCGCTGCAGCAGCCAGGCCAGCGCGACCTGCATCGCCGTGGCCTCGACCGTCGCTGCCACGTCATCCAGCACTGACGACTGCAGCGGCGTGAACCCGCCGAGCGGGAAGAACGGGACATACGCAATGCCCTGCGCCGCCAGCGCGTCGATCAGTGCATCGTCGTTGCGTTGCGCCACGTTGTACATGTTCTGCACGCACACGATGTCAGTGATCGCCTGCGCCAGGGTGACCTGCTGCAACGAGACGTTGCTCAGGCCGACGTGCCGGATCAGCCCCTGCTGCTTCAGCTCTGCGAGCGTCGTGACCTGGGCCTCGAGTGATTCGCTCGAGAATCCGTGCCCATCGACGCCGCCCATGGCGCGGTAGTTCACGACATCGAGGACATCGACGCCAAGATTGCGGAGGTTGTCGTGAACCGCGTCGATCAGCTCCTGCCGCGCATCGGCACGGATCCACGACTTGTCGGTACCGCGACGAGCACCGACCTTGGTCACGATCGTCAGTGTGTCGGGATACGGATGGAGCGCACGCTTGATGGTCTGATTCGTGACGTGCGGGCCGTAGAAGTCGCTGGTGTCGATATGATCGACGCCGGAGGCGATGACTTCGCGCAGCACGGCCACCGCCGCCTCGGGGTCGCGTGGCGGTCCGTAGACGCCAGGGCCGGCAAGCTGCATGGCGCCATAGCCGACCCGGTGCACAGTGACCGATGAATTCGGCAGGGCGAATTGGCCGCCAAGCGCCGGGATGTTCTTCTGATCCGTCATGACATCTCCTCGTGAGTCCCGATCCGCCGGAAGTCGGCGCCCGGCTATGTTATCGCCGAATACACTATTATGCTATCATCGCTAACGCAAGGGCGATAACAGTTCCGTGTTACCTTCGATTACATGACCGACGACTCGCTGGACGTCCGAGCCCGCATCATCCGTGCGGCAACCGAGCTGCTGACCACCGGCGGGCGAGAGGCCGTTTCGACGCGGGCTGTCAGCGCCGCTGCTAGGGTGCAGGCGCCCACGATCTACCGGCAATTCGGGGACATGCAGGGGCTGCTACAAGCGGTCGCGGCCGAGATCCTCGCCGATTACGTGCAGCAGAAACGCGTGCTGGAGCGCAGTGACGATCCGCTCGAAGACCTGCGTCGCGGGTGGGATCACCACATCGGCTTCGGGATCGGCAATCCATCGGCATACCAACTCATCTACAGCAACCCGGCCGAGCTGGCGAACTCGCCCGCGCTGCGCGAGGGGGAGTCGATCCTGCGCGATCTCCTGACGCGTGTCGCGGAATCGGGGCGCCTGGCGGTGGCCATCCCGCACGCCGTGCACATGATCTCTGCCGCCGGTCGAGGGGTGGCGTTGTCGCTCATTTCCACGCCAGTGGTCGAGCGCGATGCGCGGCTGTCGCACGACACGCGGGAGGCGGTGATTGCGGCGATCACCGTCACTCCTGACCAAAAGAAGCGAGGCGGCGAAGCAGCGGGATCGAGTCGTGTCGCCGCGCGCGCGGTTGCATTGCGCGCCGTGCTCTCGAGCGCACCGGCGGTGCTGTCGCCGGGGGAACTGGTGCTGCTGGGCGAGTGGCTGGATCGATTGTCGGCAGTGTGAGCCTGTCACTCGTTACACACAGGCCATAAATCGAGATCGCGTACGCCACGCGGGCTCGCCCAAGGGAGCATCGATCGTGTGGTGCGTCGCGCTCAGGGACTTGATGCGGCACGCCCGCTGAGGCAAGTAGATTGCGAAGCGCGCACACGCTTCTGAACCGCAATCGCAATGCATCGTTTCTTCCGATCGTTCCTCCTGACGATTCTCGCGCCGCTCTTGGCGGCATCGTCCATGGCAGGCCAGGCCTTGCCGTCCGGCGTCACGCTGTTCGGCAAGGTGCTGGACGCCGAGTCACGAGCCGCGCTGCCGTTTCTGTCGCTGCAACTTCTGTCGGAGAGAGACAGCGCGTTCGTCGGCGGACGGCTGACGAACGAGGCCGGCGCCTTCACCTTCACGGGGCTCAAGAAGGGCGCCTACGTATTGGCCGTGAGGGCGATCGGCTACCGACCGCTCCGCCAACGGGTCCTCATCGGTGAGCTCAGCGCCTATCTGGATCTTGGCGCCCTGCGCATGACGAAGGAGCCTCGCACACTCGAAGGCGTCGTCGTGCAGGCGAACGCCGACGGCGTGTCACAGACGCTCGACCGAAAGACTTTCACGGTGGCCGACAACGTCAGCCAAGCAGGCGGTTCTGTGCTGCAGGCGATGTCCACGGTGCCTGGCGTCACGGTTGGCCAGGACGGCAAGGTGCAACTGCGCGGCAGCGATCGCGTCGTCGTGCTGATAGACGGCAAGCAGACGGCACTGACCGGCTTTGGCTCGCAGAACGGGCTCGACAACCTTCCCGCATCAGCGCTGGAACGGATCGAGATCATCACCAATCCCTCTGCACGGTTCGACGCCAACGCCAGCGCTGGCATCATCAATCTTGTCTTGAAGAAGCAGGAGCAGCAGGGCTTCAACGGCAAGGTCGGCGTGGTGGCCGGCGCCGGGGCCCTGTGGGTCAAGAGGGAAAACCTGCCTACGATCCGACCGCAGTTTCGTGGCACGCCGAAATTCAACCCGTCGATTGCTGTCAACTATCGCAAGGGCGCCACGAACACCTTCATGCAGGGCGACTGGCTGCACGCACCAACGCTGAACAAGAACGAGTTCTCGACGCGCACGTACGACGATGGTACAGTCATCTTCCAGCAGGTGAAGCGAAATCGGCGCACTGACTACGCAACGCTCAACGGCGGCGTGGACCACGCGTTCAGCGATCGGAACACGCTGAATATCTCCGGCCTCTTCAATCGGGAAAAGATCATCGACAACGGTGACAACCCGTTCTTCGATGGCTCGCTGCAGAATCGGTATCGACTCTGGCAGTTTCGCGAGGATGAGGTGAAGTACACGGCATTCGGCACCGCGGTACTGACGCACAAGTTCCTGCAGCCGGGGCATACCCTCGCATTCACTGGGAACTACTCGTTTCATCGAGAGGACGAGAAGTACGACTTCACCAACACGCTGCCGTCATCGGTGGGCATCGACGCCTTCAAGCTGCTGTCGGACGAGTACGTCGTTGACCTGAACGCGGACTACATGCGCCCACTGCGACAGGGGCGACTCGAGGCTGGCTTCAAGGGTCGATATCGGTCGATTCCCGTCAACATGCAGTTCTTCCCGGGCCTGAATTCCCCGCTCGACACCGGGGCCGGCGGATGGGCCAAGTATCGCGAAACGATTCCAGCGATCTATGGCAACTATGTCTTCGAGAACCAGCAGCTCGAACTGGAAGGCGGCGTTCGTCTGGAAAGTGTGCACGTGAACTACGACGTGAATCCGGACCACAATACCTACCGAAGCGACGGATACCGCTACTTCCAGCCGTTCCCGAATCTGCGGGCAGCGTGGAAATTCGACGATGCCAACAAGTTGTCAGTCTTCTTCAACCGGCGAGTCGATCGACCGAATGAAGTCGATATCCGCATCTTTCCGAAGTATGACGAACCGGAACTGATCAAAGTCGGCAATCCCGGCCTCCGGCCGCAGTATTCCACCGCGGCCGAGTTGGGCTTCAAGACGGCGTGGTCTGACGGCAGCTTCTATTCGGCCGCGTTTCATCGCCTGGTGGACGGCACGATCACACGCATCACGACGCAGGTGCCCGGCAGCGTGTTGTTGTACAACGTCTTCCAGAATGGCGGTCGCAGTACCAGCACCGGCGCTGAAATCGTCTGGCAGCAAACGGTGTCGCCGCGGCTTTCGCTCAACGCAAATGCGAGCGTGTTCCACCGGACCCAGTCGGCCTTCTCCGGCATCAATCAGTACCCGGTGCCGATTGCCTACACCGCGCCGCGGCAGGAACTCACATCAGGCAACATCAAGGCGAGCACCACGGTGCGATTCCCGTTCAACTGGCAGACGCAGATTTCAGGGGTGTATCTCGCTCCCGACCTTCTGCCACAAGGACGGATCGGGAGTCGCTTTTCACTCGACTTCGGCGCGAGGAAGGGCGTACAAAACGGGAAGGGTGAGCTGGTTGTGAACGCCACCGATCTGTTGAACACCAATCAGGCGCAGCGGACGATTCGAGGCACCGATTTCCGGCTCGTGAGCACGGACTATCTCGAGACGCAGGTTGTCCGCGTGGGGTATAGCCGGAAGTTCTGAACCGGTGTATCCACCGTTCACACCACGGGGTCGGCGGTGATGTGCTCTGACCCCGTGCCCTGCGTGTCGTCAGCGAAACTCCGCCGTACTCCTCGCTGCGCCAGCCAACAGCGTGTCGAGCGCATCGAACGACCCGTTCCACCCTCGCGTCATCCCTGCCCGCTCGGCCACGAACGTCGCCACTTCTTCAGGTGTTGTGGTACCATCAATATCGAACCGCACCGTGACGCGCGTTTGTGACGGCCCCTCCTCAACGAACAGTACGCGGATCAGCGTCGTCAGCGGCCAGGTCGCGGCGCCCGGCTGCCGCACGACCGCGCCGTGTTCGTCGGTGAAGGACTGCGTGTAGTCGAGATGATCGGGCCGCTCGACCCGCTGATAGGTATGCCTGGCATACATCGTGAAGTCGCCGTTCGTCATCGAGAATGCGGCGGTGCCACCCGTGCGGATATCCGCCTGCTGGAATGACATCGTAAATCCCGTCGGCGGCAGCCACGCGGCCAGATGTGCTGGCGTGGTCCACATGTCGAAGACCGTCGCGATCGGGGCGTCGAAGCTGCGATTGATGATGAAGATTTCCTGCGACGTTGTCTCCTTCTCGAGGTACTCGGCAAGGCGATCCCACGTCGAGTTGCCGCCCGCGGACTTGATGATGCCACGCGCCTGCGCCATCGCCTCGGCACTCGGAAAGCTCATCGACATCTCGAGTTCCGTCTTCCCACCGAGATCGCGAAAGCGGGCTGTGACGCGGAACATCGGCGCGCTGTCCTCTGCCGATGCGCCATGATCGTACACCAGCAGTGCACGCGGCTCGACTTCGTGATATCGCGTGAAATTCGGCCAGTCCGTGCCGTCCGGACCGTGCATGGTGTACACCCAACTTCCGCCTGGACGCAAATCCTTGCTGTGCGTGGTGATCGTGAACCCACGCGGCCCCCACCATTGTGCGACCTGCTGGATGTCAGTCCATGCATCCCAGACCAGCGCCACAGGCGCATCGTAGACGCGAGTGATACTGATGTCGTTGGCGCTAGTCGTTGTGGTCATCTGTCAGTCCCGGTGTGATGGTGGTGTCGGTCGCGGTGTGGGTCGCGCTTGTGGTCGTGGTGACCGACTTCAGGTATTCGCCGAGTCGATCGAGGCTCGCTTCCATGTGGACGCGGTATTCCTCCATCCATTCGGAGGCATCCTTCAACGGCTCGGCGTTGAGCGTGCATGGCCGCCACTGCGCCTCACGTCCCTTGGTGATGAGGCCAGCCGACTCCAGCACCTTGAGGTGCTTGGTGACACCGGGCAGCGTCATCCGGCCGAGGAACGGCTCCGCGATCTGGGTGACCGTGGCCTCCCCGCTCCGCAGCCGCGCCAGAATCGCCCGACGAGTCGGGTCGGCAAGCGCGGAGAAGGTTCGACTGAGGGTGTCCTGCATACTTTACCGCCCGGTTAATTAGCCTGAGGGTAAAGTACGGGGTGGTTTGCGACTGTCAATGGCCGGTCCGAGGAGCTTCTGAGACAGCGTAAGCGCGCGAGGTTCGAGATCTCTGCCCCCTCGATCTCGGTTCAAGATCTGACCCCATGATCCCGTGGTTCAAGATCTCTGACCCCTTGATCTCGACCTAACCAGATGCACACCAACGACTTGCAGCCAAAAACTGCCGATCAAGATCTCCGACCCCTTGATCCTGACCTAACCCACTACACACCAGCGACTTACGGCCAAAAATCGCCGAACAAGATCTCTGACCCCTTGATCCCACCCGCCCTACCGCGGATCCAACTTGCACACATCAGCATCCGGCTCCGTCAGACACCGCCGCGGCCACGTGCTCAGCTTGAGCGCATAGAACTCATCGCGCGGCATGCTCCGACACATCGCGTCAGTAGCCTTCCGGCCCGCAGTCGGAAGCAGCGAACGGCCGGCCTTCAGGTCGCACGCGACCTCGACCGCACCCTTCGGATCGCGCACGTCGTGCGCGATTGCGCGGGAGAGCGACCCCGACTCGAAAAACAAGGTCGCGAACCGCTGAATCCGGTCGGTGTCCACAACCCACAACACTTTGCACCCCGTGTATCGCTCCACAATGGCGTCGTTACGTGGGTGAACCATCACGAACCCGCCTGGCGTAGCGGCGATACCTGCCGTTGCCGGAGGTGTGGAGACATCGCAATTCACCGCGCTCGCCGGTACGAAATCACTGAGTGATTGGGCGCGCAACGAACCGGCCAGCAGCATCCCTGTGACGCTCAGCGACACACATCGCATCGGTATGCCCAGTCGACGCGACACCCTACCCTCGCGCGCTCCCATCCCGCCGACGCTTCGGCGACAGCGGCCGCACTTCGACGATGAACTGCAACGTGTGCGGCGGCGTATCGACCATCTGACGCACGGCACCGGCCACATCCTCTGGTGTGCACATCCAGCTGGTGTCCGTACCGGCAGGGAACAGGTCGGTCTCGACACTTCCCGGCATCACGACACTCACCTTTACGCCCGCATCACGCACTTCGAGCATCAGCGACTCGCTGAATCCCATCACGAAGTGTTTGGTGCCGGCGTAACAGGTGCCACCGAGGAAGGTGTTGCGACCGGCCGTCGATCCAATCGTGATCACATGTCCGCGTTGCCGCGAGACCATCCCGGGCAGCACGGCGCGCGTGACGTGGAAGAGCGCATTGATGTTCACATCGACCATGCCATCCCATTCGGCCGGCGTGAGCGACAGGAACGGCTTCAGGCTTGCCACGCCCGCGTTGTTCACGAGCACATCGCACTCGATATGCTCGAGTGCCGAGGTGACGGCAGCGGCATCCGCGACATCACAGGGGATGGATCGGACCGCAGCACCGAGCGCTGCGGCTTCGCCGGCTACCGCTTCGAGTGCGTCGGCGGAGCGGGCCGTGAGAACGAGGTCATGCGTCGGTGCCAGCGCGAGGGCGATGGCGCGGCCGATGCCACGGGAAGCACCGGTCACGAGGGCTGTTGGGCGAGGTTTCATGCCGAAGTGTACCCGATCCTGGCCCGCGGCGGCACGGCGCATCGGAGACGCGGTCGCCGATGACCCGGCGCGACCGATAGCTCAGCCGGTGACGCTGGTGGTCGGCGCGTCGTCACCCCTCAGCACCATCGACCTCCGCCCTGCCCCCTCGCGATGCCGCCCACCAAGCCGTTCCTGCTCACGCTCGCCGCCGTTGCCATTGCAGCCGCAGGCATCGTCGCCACGCCACGCCCACGCGAGGCGGCGGCGCAGGAAGGCATCCCGCTCTCGACCAAGCTCACGCCGGCGATGATCGACTTCTTCGGCCTCGCTGCAGCCTACGAACGGCCGTCGATGGCTGACCTCGCGGCCTGCAAGGTCACACCGGCGTGCGGATCCAGCGATAGCTCACAGGTGCACTTCGCCGACTCCTCGGGCGGCACCGTGCCCGTCTATGACGGCAAGCCGGGTTCGGTCATCGAGACGATCCGGCACACGCGAGCCACCCTCGCCGACGGCGCCACCGAGTCGCGCGCATTCACGCGTCAGTACGCGCTCGATGATCGCGGGCACGTGGTGATGAATGGGCTCGACTCGATCGTCAAGATCGACCGCGGTGCCGCCGGCCGTGAACCCACTACGCTCGTGCGGGTGCATCGCTACGCCGATGTTCGCTATCTCGTGAATGACCCGCGCTTCCTCTGGCCGCTGACGGGTATAGTGGTGCTCGAACTCACCAACATGGTCGGCAAGGCCCAACAGCGGCCCGTTCGCACTGCGACGCACGCGGCTGTCAGCTTCGACGGGACGGCGTTCGCCCATGTGCTGACGACCGGTGCGCTCACCCATCGAGTGAATCTGCAGGCCAAGCTGCTCGAGACCTCGATTCCGGATCGCTAAGCGCAGGCCCTTTGGCGAAGCGTTCGTAAGTAAGAACGGCGAGACGACGACACGCGTCTCGGCAACCGATTTTCACGCCAGCATCATGCGTCGAGATCGAAGATTCGCTCCATCAACACCCACTTCTCGCCCGCCGCCGCCCACGGCAGCGGCTGCTGAAACCGCCACATCAGCGACTCCCACTCCTGCACCCTCGGATTGGTGGCATCGGCGAGCGCCTTTGCCTTGGGATCGAAACGCGCATCGGTCTCCATCACCATGAAGAGCCGATTACCCGTCCGCCAGATCTGCATGCCGACGATGCCCGCGTCGCGAATGCTGGTCGCGATCTCCGGCCAGATGTCCTCGTGAAGACGGCAGTACTCGTCGATCAGCGCCGGATCATCCTTCAGGTCGAGCGCAAGGCACCACCGCTCGGTTGACGTCGCGTTCATGCGCGCTCCTCCGTCGTGTGTCGATGGCCGCGCAGCCCGAAGTACAAGACGGCTGCATAGCAGGCGACCGGAATCCAGAATGCCGACTGAATACCACGCGCGTCGGACAATGCGCCCATGGCCGCCGGAATGATGGCGCCGCCGACGATGCTCATCACCACCAGCGATGACCCCGACTTGGTATCATCGCCCAGCCCATCGATGGCGAGGGCGAAGATCGTCGGGAACTGGATTGAGTGGCACAGTCCGAGCAGCACCACCAGCCACACGGAGAGCGAGCCTGCGCCGAGTGCTGCGCCGGCGGCTGATACGATTCCCAGTGCCGCCACGACGCTGAGGAGTTTCGGCGCCGGCACACGCGTCATCACCAACGCCCCACCGATGCGCCCGACAAGGAACGCCGCCATGTGCCACTGCAGAAAACTCGCGGCGTCGCGTTCACCCGTGCCTGGCATCGCCTGCTGCACGAAGCGGATGACGAACGACGCGACACCGACCTGTGCGCCGACATAACAGAATTGCGCGATGACACCGTTGCGCAGTTGCGAATGCCGCCACGCACTGGCCAGCCCGCGACCGCCCCCCACACCGGCTTCCGACACCTCGGGAAGATTGGCGAACGCGATCATCATCCCAACCAGCACGAACAGCGCGGTGATCACGACGTATGGCCCCTTCACGCCCATCGCCTCCGCCGAGCGCCAGGCTTCGATCGCAGCCGGCGACATGCTGGCGATGTCGGACGACGAATGCTCCACCCCGGAGAGGATGAATCGCGACCCGAGCACCGGTGTCAGCACCGCGCCGACTGCGTTGAACGCCTGTGCCACATTCAGCCGACGCGCCGCCGATTCCGTCGGACCAAGCACCGTCACGTACGGATTCGCCGCCACCTCGAGCACACATTGCCCGCAGGCCATCACGAACAGCGCCAACAGGAAGAACGGATACCAGCGCGCCGAAGCGGCCGGCTGAAAGAGAAGTGTCCCTGCGGCACACAATGCCAGTCCGATCAGGATCCCGCGCCGATATCCAAGCCGGCGCATCAGCCATCCCGCCGGTAGCGCCATCAGGAAATAGCCGCTGAAGAATGCCGTCTGGATCAGCGATGACTGGAAGTCGCTGAGGTCGAGCGCCTTCTTCAGGTGCGGCACCAGCACATCGTTCAGGTTGACGCCGATCGCCCAGAGAAAGAAGAGCGACGTGACGAGCACGAACGGCACGACATACTGTCGGTCCGTGAGCGGGGCGCTGCGATCGGACATCCGGTCTCCAGTCGATCGTGAGTCAGACAGTCAGCGGAGCGCCCGATCGAGATGGACATAGCCACCATCGACGAAGAGATGCTGTCCGGTAGTGTGTCCTGCACGCGCCGACAGCAGGTAGCAGGCCATCGATGCGATCTCGTCGGGGTGTGTCATGCGCTGCTCGAGCGGGATCCGATCGAGGACTTTCGCCTCCTGCGCCGCCGGGTCCGGGAATGTCTGCAACCAGGATTCATACAGCGGCGTCTTCACCTCGGCTGGCACGATCGCATTCACGCGGATGCCATACGGCAGCAGCTCCACCGCCCACTCGCGCGTGAGGGCGAGGATCGCTCCCTTCGACGCGGCGTAGCCGGAGGTGCCACCCTGCCCCGTCACCGCGGTCTTGCTCGCGATGTTCACGATGCCCGCCTTCCAGCCGCCTCGCGTGGCAGCCTTCAACGAGGGCAATGCGGCGTGCGCAACGTCGTAGTAGTGATGCAGGTTGGTGCGAAGCGACTCCCGGAATCGATCGGGATCCCCATGCTCCAGCCCGACCCCATCGTTCACGCCGGCATTGTTGACCAGCGCCGCAATGTCGCCAGCTCGCGCGACTGCATCCGACACCGCGTCGCGGCAGGCCGCCGGATCCCGCAGATCGCAGACAATCGCAATCACATCCCGCACGCTCTCGCGCATCGCGGACAGGGCCGCTTCATCGCGATCGAGAACGATGGGACGGGCGCCCTCTGCGGCCAGCAAGCGCGCGATCGCCGCGCCAATACCCTTGGCGCCGCCGGTAACGAGGATCGCGCGCCCCTCGAGTCCGAGCTCCATTCACCCCTCCAGACGGTACACGGCCACCGCAGTGCCGCCAAAGACACGCGCGCGCTCGAGTGGTGTCAAGCACAACGCCCACGTCTCCACAATATCGATCACGCGGGCGTACTCACCGGCCAACAGGCATACGGGCCAATCAGAACCGAACATGAGCCGCTCTGGTCCGAACGCCTCGGCCAGCATGTCGAAACAAGGCGCGATGTCCTCACGCCGCCAATGGCTCCAGCTGGCCTCCGTGATCAAGCCGGACATCTTGCACGTCACATTCGAGTGCCGAGCGATTCGTGATATCCCCCGCTCCCACTCTGAGAGCGCGCCGCTTGCGATCGGCGGCTTCGCACCGTGGTCGAGGACGAACTGCACGCCGCCACACCGCGCCACGAGATCATCCGCCGCGGGAAGCTGCCGGGCGTGAACCAGGACATCGTAGGTGAAGTCGGCCTCTCCCAACGCGATTATGCCGGCACGCACCTCCGGCCGTGCGAGAAAGTCATCCGGCTCCGATTGCGCGATATGCCGAAATCCTTTCAGGAGGCCAGCACGCTGCCGTTGCTCGAGCTGCGCGCGCAAATCCGTCGCCCGCAGGTCGATCCAGCCAACGACGCCCCGAATCCAGTGGTACCGCGCGGCCAGATCAAGCAGAAAGTCAGTTTCAGCGTCGGATTGATCGGCCTGCACGGCCACGACCGCGTCCACGCCGGCGGCACGCATCAGCGGCTCGACATCACGAGGGAGAAAGTCGTGGCGAAGCACAGGCATGCTGTCATCGATCCAGGCATCACGCACAGGATCGAAATGCCAGAAGTGCTGGTGGCTGTCGACGCGCACTATCGCGTCACGCTGTTGTGGCCGAGGCTCGTGCTGTCAGCCATGCAGCCGCAGAAAGCCGCCATCGATTGGATAGTCGGTGCCGGTCAGGAAGGCTGCTTCATCGCTGGCGAGGAAGCGCGCCAACGTCGCCACTTCATCGGGGCGCCCCATGCGTCCAACCGGTTGCGCGGCAGCCAGCCGTGCAAAGACGGCAGCCTCGTTCCCCGGGTAGGTCCTCGCGAGGAAGTCGTCCACGAAGGGAGTGTGCACGCGCGCCGGCGAGATGCAATTGCAGCGCACGCCATCGTGCACGTAGTCGCGCGCAATGGAGTAGGTCATCGCGACCACGGCCCCCTTCGTCATGGCGTAGGCGAAGCGGTCGGCAAGCCCGGCCGACGCGGCGATCGACGCCATGTTGATGATCACGCCGAACTTTCGAGCTGCCATGCCGCTGATCACGGCGCGCGTGCAGAGGTAGACACCCTGCACGTTGACACGGAAGAGTCGATCGAAGTCCTCAGGTGAGGTATTGCCGACGTTCCCGATGTGCGAGACGCCCGCGTTGTTCACGAGGATGTCCACCGGCATTTCCTTCTCGATGCGCTCGAAGATACGCGTCACCGACTCGAGATCAGTCACATCGCATTGGTGTGCCTGCGCACTCGCGCCAAGAGCCGCAGCAACCGACTGGACCGCCTCGCTGTCGCGATCGAGGCAGTGCACGAACGCGCCGGCCCGCACGAACTCCTCGGCAATTGCACGACCGATGCCGCTCGCGGCACCCGTGACCGCCGCCACGCGACCAGTCAGCGTAAAGGCCTCCTTTCCTCCGTCACTCACAGCGATACCCCTCGTTTCCACGGTATGAAGTCCCATTGCCCAAGGCGCTCGGCGGCTGTCACATGCCGACCACTGGCCGTCTCGATCACCAGGTCGAGGATGCGTTCGCCCATCTCTTCCAGTGTCGCATCCCCTGAGACGACATCGCCACAATCGATGTCCACCGTATCAGGCATGCGTCGAGCGAGCGGCGTGTTCGTCGCCAGCTTCAGCACCGGAGCGACCGGGTTGCCAGTCGGCGTCCCGAGCCCTGTGGTGAACAGGATGATGTTCGCCCCCGCTGCCGCCTGTGCGGTGGTGCATTCGACATCATTGCCCGGTGTGCAGAGCAAATTCAGCCCCGGCGTCTGGGCGCGGTCGGGATAGTCGAGGACATCCGTCACGGGCGAGGTTCCGCCCTTCCGTGCCGCACCGGCGGACTTCATCGCATCAGTGAGCAACCCATCGCGAATGTTGCCGGGGGACGGATTCATCTCGAACCCGGAACCGACGGCGTGCGCCTGTGCATCGTAGGCACGCATCAGCTCAGCGAAACGCAGGGCGAGGTCTGGTCGTGTGCAGCGCTCGATCAACTCCTGCTCGGACCCCAGCAGTTCGGGGAATTCGGCCAGCAGCGTCGTTCCTCCAACCGCACAGAGCAGATCGGAGGTGTAGCCGATCGCAGGATTGGCGGAGATTCCCGAAAAGCCGTCCGAGCCGCCGCACTTGAGCCCGACCGAGAGAGCCGACAGTGGAGCTGGCGTGCGGACGGCACGATTCGCCTCGATGAAGCCGGCAAAGCTCTCATGAATGGCTGCGGTCATCAGTGCGTCCTCGGTTCCCATTCGCTGCTGCTCGAAGGTGAGCAGCGGCTTGGCGAAGGCAGGATCCCGACGCGCGAGTTCCTCTCGCAGGAGGTCGACCTGCGCATGCTGGCACCCCAGCGAGAGCACCGTGGCACCAGCGACGTTCGGATGCACGAGGTAGCCAGCCAGAAGTCCGCACAGCGCCCGCGTGTCGTCGCGTGTGCCTCCACAGCCCCCGTCGTGGGTGAGGAAGCGGATCCCATCCAGATTGGGGAATGTCCTCGTTTGCGTCGCAGCAGCCGCGTCGGCTGGCAACGGGGCGACGTCGATGGCCTCGCCCTGCTGGTACCGTCGCACCATCTCGCGCACGGCACGCTGGTGCCGCTGCGGCGCGGCGTAGCCGAGTTCGCGGTCGAACGCCTCCTGTAGCGCGCGCACGTTCCGGTTTTCGCAGAACACCAGCGGCAGCACGAGCCAGAGATTGCGCGTCCCGACTCGACCATCGGCCCGGTGATAGCCGTCGAAGGTTCGATTCGCGACTCGCGAGACGTCCGGGGCCTGCCACGGTCGCGCTACCGGCGCCGACAAGTCGATTGGCGCATTGTCGTGGCGCACGTTGTCCGTCGTGAGCGCCGCACCGCGTGCGATGGGTTGCGTGGCACGGCCAACCAACACGCCGTACATGATGATGGGATCACCAACCGCGACATCGCGCAGCACCACCTTGTGCTTTGCCTTCACGGGCGTGACGAGCGTGATGTCGGCACCGTCGTGCCAGATCACATCACCTACGGCGTGATCGGCCAACGCCACGAGCACGGAATCATGTGGGTGAATCTGGAGCACTCGACGCGGCGTCATGATCGGGGGTGAGGCTGGTGTGTGGCGCCACCGACCTGCGGTGGTTCATCGAACTCGAGCACCACCACTGGCACGAGTGTCCCGGGACCGCGATCTGGAAGCACGACGCTCAGCCCATCCTCCGAGAGACTGGTGGCAATTCGGAGCGACCGATCCTCCAGCAGGTACGCTTCGCGTGGCACCGTCCGAAGCGTTGGCATGGTCACGCCACCACCACGCCACTCCTCGACGAACAGGTTCAATCGCCGAGGTTGAGACGTCACTCGAAGCGGTGCGCCGGCGAAGGGAGTGGCGCGGGTGCCATAGATGGCGCTGCCATTCACCCGCATCCACGCGCCGATACCCGCGAGGCCATCGAGGCTCTCCTGCGGTATTCGGCCGTCGCCCATGGGTCCAACGTTGAGCAGCAGGTTTCCGCCCTTGGACGACGTCTCGATCAACAGCTTCACCAGCGTCGGTACCGACTTGAAGTCGTGATCGGCCTTCGAGTATCCCCAGTTCTTGTTCATCGTCATGCACGTCTCCCAGTCCACACCAGCGAGCTGACTCTCTGGTACCGTCAGTTCAGGCGTCGTGTAGTCGCCCACGACGTGGTACGACGGATCGGGCGCGGGCTGCTTCGGGACACCCACATCTATTCGGTCATTGATGATGATGTCTGGCGCAATCGATCGGCAGAAGGCACCAAGCGACTGGGCGATCTCATGCGTCCAGGTACTCTCCCACTGCCCATCGAACCAGAGCACGGAGATGTCGCCGTAGTGGGTGAGAAGCTCCCGCAACTGCGCCTTCATGAACGCGACGTAACGCGTGAAGTCTGCGGTGGAGGCATCTCGCGTCTCCCAGTCGCGGCGTGGGAGGTAGTCAGGGTGATACCAGTCCATGATGGAGTAGTACCATCCGATACGCATCCCATGCCTGCGACAGGCGCGCGCGACATCGCGGGCGACGTCGCGCTTGTAGGGCGTTGACATCACATCATACGACGTCACGCGAGAATCGAAGAGCGAGAAGCCCTCGTGGTGCTTGGTCGTGAACACGACATACTTCTGCCCAGCATCCTTGGCGGCCCGCACCCAGCTGTCAACGTCGAGTTGACTCGGGTTGAAGTCGCGAACCAGCGGGATGTACTCCTCGTGGGGGATCTTCGCATTGTTGCGGATCCACTCGTGCGATCCAGTCGGCTTGCCCTTCCACTCACCACCGAGGGAGGAATAGAGACCGAAATGGATGAACATCCCGAAGCGTGCGTCGCGCCACCACGCCATTCGATCGGTGCTGCTTCGCGCCGGATCGAACCAGCGGGAGATTGACGTCGTCGCCGCGCGCGCGCCGAGGGCGAGGCCCGCCGTGCTGGCCCCCATCTGCCCGAGGAACTCGCGTCGTTGCATTGTGGCGAGACGCTAGCGCTGTGGCGCGAGCGGTGCAAGTTACGCCCGTGCAGCACCGCCGAGGCCACGACCCTCGACGCCCGAGCATGCGTCGCTCGTCGACCGGTGGATTCCGCGACCAGACCCATTCCCAAGGTGTGTTCATGCCGTCGAGGATTCTGCGGTCCACGCTGACGGCCAGTCTGGCAAGTGTTGCGATGCTCATGCTGCTGTGGGCGGGCGGGCTTGGCGCACAGATGCGTCTTTCGGCTGGAGCGTTGCAACTCGAACTGAATCCGAATGGCACCGTCGCTGCACTGCGAAACACCGCCAGCGGCAAGGATTACTTGTACTCAGCGAGTCCGGCGCCATTGGTGAGCATCGTCAGCGCCGGGCGCCGCAGCACACCGACGAAGCTGACACTGGTCGGCACTCGCTTGACGCTGGACTATGCCGAGCCGAAGGTGCGACTGGTGCTTCAGGTGCGCGCACGGGCGACACATCTCACACTCACGATCCTGAGCGCAAGGCCAGCGAGGCACGTCGACGCGGTGATCTGGGGGCCGTACCCGACGACCATCGGCAGCACGGTCGGCGAGGTGATCGGCGTGGTGCGAGATGGATCGGTGGCTCTCGGTCTGCAGGTGCTGAACGCAAAGACGCTCGGCGGTGACTTGCCCAACGGTGAAGGCAGCACCTGGGCGCGCGGCCTCGCGGCGACGGCCACGCCGTGGGGCAGCACGCTGCAGGCATATGCCATCGATCGGAGCCGAGCGCGGCGCGTCGATGCGTGGGGCGGCAACCAGAAAAACATGCCTGTGCCGCCGATTCCCGGCGAGACCGTGGTCGGCAGCAGCATTGCGCTGTTCAGCTGCGCGGAGTCGTCCACGCTCGACTGGCTGGAGCGGATCGAACTTGCGGAGCACCTGCCCCATCCCACGATCAATGGCGTCTGGATGAAGCGGTCACCGCTCTACGGTCGATCATACCTGATCTCGTCATTCGGCGAGCGGGATGTCGATGAGATGCTGGCGTACACGAAGCGCGCTGGGCTCTACTCACTGTACCATGAAGGGCCGTTCAAGAGCTGGGGCCATTTCATCCTCGCAGACTCCCAGTTCCCGAGTGGCCGCGCCGGAGTTCGACGCGCGGTGGAGAAGGCGCGCGCCGCAGGACTGCACCTCGGCGTTCACACGCTGACCAACTTCATCAACACCAACGATCCGTATGTCACGCCTGTCCCCGATGCACGGTTGAGCATCACGGGGAGTTCGACATTGGTACGCGGGATCGATCGCCAGCAGACGGAGATCGATGTTGCATCGGCGGAGTATTTCGGCGAGGTGAAGGAGAATCACCTGCACACGGTGCGCATCGATCGCGAGTTGGTGCAATACGACAGTGTGACGGTAACCGCTCCGTTTCGACTGCTCGGCGCCAAGCGTGGTGCGTTCGGCACCACAGCGTCAAGCCATCCCGCCGCGAGCGTCGTTGGCAAGCTGTTCGATCACAGCTACAAGGTGTTCTTCCCCAACTTTGCGATGCAACGCGAAGTGGCGGCAAACCTCGCCGCGTTCCTCAACGAGACCGGAGTGGACCACATCGACTTCGACGGGTTCGAAGGTGGGCTGGCGTCAGGTCAGGGGGACTATGGCGTGACGGTCTTCGCCGAGGATGTGATGCGCGCGGTGAAGCATGACCTGGTCAACGGCACCAGCATCAGCAAGACGTTTTACTGGCACATCGGATCGTACTACAACTGGGGCGAGCCGTGGTATGGCGGCTTTCGCGAGAGCATGCAGCAGTATCGCATCGATAACCAGGCCCTGTTCGACCGGAACTACATGCCGCACATGCTCGGCTGGTATCTCCTCACCGACAGTACGACGATGGGCGAGATGGAGTGGATGCTGGCGCGCGCGGCCGCGTACAACGCCGGGTTCGCAATGGTGGCGCGGCCTGGCGCCTTGCGCACGAACCCAGCGACCCCCGCCCTGCTGGATGCGATTCGTGAGTGGGAGACCGCCCGGACCAGCGGGGCATTCACGCCAGCACAGCAGGAGCGGCTGAAGGACACCCAGAGCGCCTTCCACCTCGAGCGTCGCGGCGCCGGCGCATGGCGACTGACGCAGCACAACAACGGGGTGGTGATCGTCGATTCGGTGTGGGTGCGGCGATAGCGGCTACGAGTGGGGCGAAGACTGTTTCCGCGGCTGGCGCGATCCGCTCTCGGTCGGAGTGTGACGAGGAGCTAACGGATCGCGCTGAGGTTGCCGTGCTCGTAGCTGCTTGCCTCAAGGGTTAGTGAACGTGGTGTACGCGAATAGTCCGTTAAATATGTCAAAACCTTCCTTTTTCGCGCTAGCACCCTTCGTCTTCGCGCAGTGCGTCCACCAGCCTACGAAGTCCTTGAAGTTGTTGAATCGAAATTCTCCAATGTTTGGATCGAAGTAGCGGACGTCGTTCGCTGATCGTGCATCGAGTGCACACGCATGCGATGTGTTGAACGTTCGGAACGAAAACGACACCATCAGGCGCCGACGATCGATGTCCTGAAAATCCTTGCTGATGTGGTCCAGGTCCTTGGTTTCGACCTTGTCCGCAATGCGCGCTGCCGTTGGATACATCTTCAAGTCATTTTCGTTGCCTTTGTTGGGTTGACTCGGCTTTCCTTGCTGGATGTAGGAATTCGACACATCCGGCTTCCCGATGAAGGC
Source organism: uncultured Gemmatimonadaceae bacterium (assembly GCA_963740355.1). Lineage (GTDB taxonomy): Bacteria > Gemmatimonadota > Gemmatimonadetes > Gemmatimonadales > Gemmatimonadaceae > JACMLX01. The sequence goes on along the minus strand of CAVUDW010000002.1, from coordinate 1,583,803 downwards.
CTTTTGCATCCCAATCACGCGCGAACCGCCCGGCGCGGCTCCGAGTTTCGTCTTTTTCGGGTCAGGTCCTGGTGCCCAGCTCTTATAGCCCAGCAGAAAGGACTTCGCGTTGTCCGGGACGGTCCAATCCTTGAAGTAGCGCGGATTGAAGAAATCCTTGTTGCGAAACCGCTTTCGGATCCAGCGCGAAACGAGAGCATCGCAAAGGTCCGCACCCTGCGAGAACGCGATCGCCTTGCCGTTGTATTGGGCCGCTGCCCGTTGGCTACCCACGATGTCAGTCATGACGCATCCCTCGATTGCCAACGAAGTGTGTACTTCATGTGACGGGCGGGCGAGACGGGATATTCGCACCTGCTCAGACCTCGCGATTCTTTGTGACCCTCAGCTCGCGAACGCCCCTCCTCCAACGTAGCCGTCCGTCACGGAAGCTGGCAAACGGCCGATGGCCGCAGCGCGGCACGAATGTCGTCCCGTATATTAGGGTCATCATACCCCTCCCGCCTGGCGAGGACCCATGGCGCTGTCATCGCGCACCACGCTGTTTCTCCGCTACCTCCACGACCATCCGGCCGTGCGCCGCGCGCTTCGTGCCTCGCCAGGCAAGGCGCTGTTCTACGCCGGTGAACTCAAGAATACGATTGGTAATTCGTATTACGGGTTTGGCTATGATGCACCGGTCTGGCGCAGTCTGCTGGCGCTGCAGAAGACGGAACCGCAATGGGCAGACAAGGAAATCTTGCCACAAGTGATGGAGCGTGTTCCAGCGCCGGATACGAAGTTCCCGTCACTCCGTCACTACGCCGAATCCGTCGAGGAGGAGTTACGACGAACCTTGCCGCGGGAGTCACCCGACATGCTGATCATGTGGCGCGCCCTCTCCGGCATCTACGCAGCCAATGCCAGTGGCGCGGTTTCGTTCTACCTCGGCGCCCAGGCGGGCGCACCGCAAAAGGTGTTCGCTGCGACAGAGATCTGGATCCTGCTGCGGAACGCTCAGGTCGACGACACAACACGTGACTACCTCGCTTATCTCAAGCGATGTCTCGAGTCCGGTCAGGCAGACCTGAACGGGACGCTTCTGAGAGCGTAGGGAGAGCGTGGCGACGTGCCTACCTGATGGCGTTGCCTCGCTCGGAGGAGAGCCCTATGTATCTCGTCTTCGTGATTTGACTCAACCAACTGCCACCATGCAGCCCGCTATCAAGGCGTCCGTCACCGCCTGCGTAATGTGCGGCGCGCCGCTGGCCGCCTTTCGGCCGCTGCAAGACGTGCTCTGCCAATCGCGCATCTGCGCGGGGAAGCACGCCGCGATACCATCGGCCTTCAAGTGTTCGCAGTGCACTCGACCACTGGCGCCTGCGCAGCGCGCACGTGGGTACTGTGACAACCCGCCATGTCGCGCCGCCGTGTTCGAGGCGAAACGCCTTCGGGATGCGGCAGCGAAGGAAGCCTTGCTCGACGAGTTGCGCCGACGTCGCAGTCGATCGGCCGCCGCGAAGGGCATCTCGCGTGAGGCACAGGCGAGCTACCGCGTGGCGCTCCTGCCGTATAACGACGATCGCGTCTCCAATATCCCTGCCCGACGGCGCGGGCTGCATGAGGCGCACCTGCGGGCGTGCCTGACGGAGGCGCGCCAAAGGCTCGCGACAGAACCGCAACCACCCGAAGCCGACCCGCCGACCGTCGAACCAGGCGCGGAGCTCAGCCGGACGGCCTCCGCGGCCGCCGATGCCGAAGCGCAGTTGCTGCTGGCAGCCTGCGCCGCCTGCCGTGGTGCCTGCTGCCGGAAGGCCGGAAACCGGGCGTACATCACCTCGGACACGATGCTCCGCTACCTGCATCGGCATCCGACGGCCGACGACGACATGGTGGTTGCCGAGTATGGGCGGCACATCGGCGCGCGTACCATGACGCACGGGTGTGTCTACCAGGGTGAGCGCGGCTGTACCCTCGCCCCGGACCTGCGGGCCGACATCTGCCACAGCTTTCTCTGCACCGGCCTGCGGATGCTACTCGAGCCACAGGCCGGCGCCACCGCGACGGATCCCGCCCGCGCCTACTTCGTCCATGGCCGGAGCGGAGCGCTCTCCGGTGGACGTTTCCTCGAAGTTTTCGGTCCGGAGCCGGAGGGCGACTGACGGAGCGCCGCGGTCCGGCAGGCCCGAGCCGCCAGAATCGAGGCGGACGATCATTCTGCGCGGTCCCTCCTCCCGCCCTTTGCCGACCCACCACGCGGGGCTCGACTTTCCGTCCATCGGACCGCAGAACGGTGCGCTGCGGGCGTCCTCCCGGGCCGGACTGGCCGGTTCCCGCTGGAATGATCGGGTGATGAGCCGTAGCTTTAGCGGATGTCTCTTGCTGAGGCGCGCACGACGGCAGCTCCCGCGTCGGGCGTGACATGTCACGCCGCAACCGAACCGGGAGTCCGTGCTCAGACCGGCAGGCGCAGCCCCTGCATCCGTACTCGACGCCAGCGTCCTGCGACGCCGGCATTCAAGCATCATTCGCTGAACTTCGGATTCCTGTCTCCATGAAGTGCTCGAAAGCGTGGAACGCGGTCTTCGCCGTACTGCTGCTCGCCGGTGCTGCACGCACCGCGACAGCGCAAACGGTGACGAAGTTCCTCGTGTCACCGATCGTGATGCGCCTCGAAGCGGGCAGCTCCGGTCAGATCGTCGTGGAATTGCTCGACGAGCAGAGTCGATCGATTGCCATCGAGACCGCTGGCGTGCAATTCACGAGCTCGGACACGACGGTGGTCTCAGTGGGAGCCACCGGAGCCGTGCGCGCCATCCGCGCCGGCAAGGCGGAGATCGTGGTACGAGCGGGCGGACAGGCGAGGCGCGTGCCCGTCACGGTCAGCGGCACCGCCGCGCCAGCCTCCGTGGCCGCGCCAGAACAGCCGCGGCCGAGCGCTGCGGTACCAGCGACGCCGAGTGCGGCGCCAGCAACCCCGCCCGGTCAGGCAGTGGTTGGTGCATCGATTCTGCCGCTCAACATCCAGTTGCTTCCGGGTGAACGGTTCCGGCCGAGCTTCCGTCTCGTGTACGCCGACGGCACACAGGCGGAAGCGAAAGACGTCGTCTGGAATACGTTCGGTGCCGCGATCGCGCTCGACCCCAACGCCACGGAAATCATCGGTGTCGTTCCAGGTTCGGGAACGCTCGGTGGTCGGTACGGCCAATCGATCACGCAGTCGGTCCCGGTCTCGGTCGGCGAGCCAGTACTCGTGCCTCGGCCCGACTCACTCCGCATGGTGTCCGGCGCTCAGGACACGGTCTCACTGGTCGTCCCTGCGCAGGGTCGCCGTGTCGTCACGCAAAACCTCATCTGGCGCACCACCGATCCCGCGGTGCTTCGCGTGCTCAGTCCGACCGCCGGCATCGTGCAGGCGCTCGATGCCGGTGAAGCGGACCTGATCGTCGACGGCTATGGTGTCACCCGCCGAATTCCGGTGCGCGTCACACAACGCATCGCCAAGGTCGAGACGATTCCGGCGCAGGGCACGATGGTGACCGTCGGCACCGGCGGCACGGTGACACTCGAGGCAAAGGCCACGGGCACCGCCGGAACCGTGCTCTCGAACAACACGCTCGCCTGGAGCATGGCCGACACGACGGTCGCGCGGATCGACGCACGCGGCGTGGTGACCGGCGTTCGCGAAGGCTCCACGCGCATCACCCTCGATGCGCCCGGCATGCCGCTGATGACGTGGCCAGTGACGGTGCAGGCTGCGCGCGTCTCGCTCGCCGCACATTCCCTGTCCGTGATTGCCGGCACGTCGCGGAAACTGTCGGCGCAGATCCGCGGCAGTGACCAACGTGATTTTGGGCCGGCCACATCGGTCCGCTGGGTTTCGTCGGCGCCCGACATGGTGTCGGTGGATGCCGGCGGCAACGTGACGGCGATCAAGCCAGGCCGGACCACGTTGATCGCCTCGCAGGCTGGTGCCGGTGCAGATACCGCCACGGTCTACGTGACGGGGCATGGACTCGTCTCGGGCGCGATCGCTGGTGTGCGCGGCATCTGGCAGTTGGTTGGCGCCAAGGACACCACCCCGGTGCTGCTCGTGCAGCTCGACAGCGGGCAGGTATCGCAAGCCGTCTGGTCGCCTGACCGGACGAAGATCGCGCTGACCTATGAGCCGCTCGATCGCGCCAACCAGCCGCGCGTGGCACTGATCGACGCGGATGGCCGGAACTGGAAGAATCTCAGTCCCGACACACTCAGCGCCTCAGACCCGTCGTGGACCAAGGATGGGAAGGCCGTGCTGATGGCCAGTCGCGATCCCAAGGTGAGCGCTGTCTTGCGTGTGCAGATCGATACGCGTGCCACGACCGTGCTGGCGTCGGGAGGGAACTCGAAGTTCCGATACCCGAGCGCCGACGTCGATACGTCGAGCGTCCTGGTGCGCTTCGAGACTGGTGGCGTGGCAGATCTCGCGCGTCTCAAGGCAGGTACGGTGGTGATGCTCACCAATGGCAAGCCACGTGAGGAACTGATCGCGCGGCTTCGGGATGGTCGAGTGCTGCTGGCCGTCGATTCGTCGTCGCGCCCGCGCCCATCGACCCTGCAGTGGGTGACGATCGGCAATGACCAGGTCCAGACGCCAACCCCTGTGCGTGTCCCCTCAGGGCTGGTGATCCAGGACATCAGTGCTGGCTACGACGACACGTCGGTGATCGTGGTGGCGCGTGCACGGTCGTGGCCGGGCGCGAATGGCGCCGTGTTGGTGGTGTTGCGGGTCGCGCTCGATGGCGCGGACCCGCAAGTTCTGATGATCCTGGGTGAGAAGGATTTTGTCACAGTCCGTTCTGATTGAGCAACGGTGGAATCTGCATTGATCGGGGGCCGGTTCCGGCTCCACCGGCTGCTGGGATCAGGGGCCATGGGGCAGGTCTGGCTGGCAACGGATGAGCGCCTGCAGCGCTCGGTCGCGGTCAAGATCGTGTTGCCGGATGCCACGGATGCGCAACTCGGCCTGCGTCTCGAGCGCGAGGCACGCGCTGCGGCTGCCATCCAGCACACCAATGTCGTTCGCGTCTTCGACTATCTCGATGACGGCGGCCGTACACTGATCGTGATGGAGCATGTCGAAGGCGAAACGCTTGCCGACAAGCTCGAACGCGACGGCGCACTCTCACTCGAGGACTCGCTCGACCTCGCGGCACAGATCTGTGATGGCCTGACCTCGGCGCATCGCACGGGGTTGGTGCATCGCGACCTGAAGCCGTCCAACGTGATGGTGACCGAGGACGGCCTGGCGAAAGTCCTCGATTTCGGCATCGCCAAGCGCACGGGTCGTGGCGAGGCAAACCTCACCATGACTGGTGCGGTGATCGGCACACCGCGGTACATGGCGCCGGAGCAGCTGCGCGGCGAAGAGCTCGATGCGCGCGTGGACATTCACGCCGTCGGCCTGTTGCTGTACGAGATGCTCACCGGGCGCCCCGCATTCGATCGCGAGAACTTTGCCGAGTTGATGTACCAACTCGTGAACGCAGGACCGGATCTCGCGCCGCTCGAGGCTCGTGGTGTGCCGCCTGAAGTGATCGCGATCATCCTCCGTGCCACGGCAAAGCAACGAGATGACCGGTGGTCAGATGCACGATCGATGGCGGATGCGTTGCGCGTCTGCCTCTTTGGTGATGTGCTCACCGCACGGAAGACACCGTCAACCGCTGGCCTGCGTGGCATCATCGATTCAGGTGAACGCATGCTGCAGCGGACCACCGGCAGCACACCAGCAGTCCCGGAGCCTGTACCGACCGTGATTCCAGTCGTGCCGGCAGCGACGGTACGGTTGGAAACGCCAGCCGTGGCATCGCGCGCGCCGGAACCGATCACCGAGTCCGTGCGTCGGCGCCCACAGTCTGCGCGGTGGCCGTTGGTGGTGGTTCCTGGAATCGTGGTGGCCGCTGTGATCGCGGTCGTCGCTTATCGCTCGATGGCGTCGCGTGCGCCGGAGACAGTGGCCGACTCGACGACAGCGGGCGCGACACCGACGTCATCGCCGGCGACGGCGACGCCAGCACCATCTGCTGCCGCACCTTCGGTGACGGCGCCACCTGCCGCGTCACCGCGCGAAACGACACCCGCAACGCCGCCGGCAACACCCGCTGTCGACGCGGCCTCGCGTGCTGCCGAGGCGAAGGTCACCGAAACGGTGCGTCGCGCGCTGGCGAGTGCGGTGGAAGCAACCTGGCGCTTCTACCTCACGGACGTGACGAAGGAGTACGGCGACGAAATTGCCGACCTCCACGCCGACTTTGATGTGATCGTCGACCAGAACGGTCAGTTTGCGTCGGTGCGACCTGGCAATACGTCAGACGAACCGGTCTTCGTCGAGAATGCATCGGCCGCGGTGCAGAATGCCGCGCCGATCAAGATCAACGGGGCCAGGCGCAGCGGTGGCTGGCCGATGCGCGTGCGGTTCTCGGGGAAATCCGTGCGAGTGTCGTCGCGCTGACCTGCGCTGGAGTTGTCGGCGTGTCGATGCCTCGGGCGCCAGTCGACGCCTGATGCTCACCCGCCGATCAACACCGTCGGCGCGCCAAGCACGATCATGCCACCGTGCGCCGTATTGTCGGTCAGGCGCGCTGCCGGCTTCTTGCCGATCAACACCGTCGCCGAGCCCTTGATGACCACATCCGGGGGGCCGACACACACGCACTGCGACGTCATGGTGGCTGCGGGCATGCTGCAGATCATGACGGTCGGCACACCCGGCGGCAGAATCGGGCCACCGACGTGCGGAATGATCCCGGTCACCATCGGACAGACATGCATGTCGGTCACTCGAGCGGCTGGCATCCCCATCAGGCCCCCTGCGCAGACGTTTCCTGCCGGACATAACTGATCGACGTCGCCCACCCACCGAGCTTGGTCACGATCTCCGTGCCCTGCGCGATGGAGGCATGCACACGATCGTCCGCATGCTGCGGGTCTCCCTGCAGCGACGCCACCGAAACTGCTGCCGAAACGAAGGTGGCAACCATGCCCGGCGGCGCGGGAACCGGCGCAGAACCTTCCGCCGCCGCGATGCTGCCGCCGCTGAACCAGAGCGCGGCCGCAACCAGCGTCACCGGGTGCTTGATCCCAAGCGACTGTGCGAGTCCCCAGATCTCACGTCGACGGACATCGTCAGGCTCCGCGATCCAGCGTTCGATCATCGTCAACAATTCCGAATGCCGCGGCGACGCCGGTGCGCCGTCGGTCTCGGCGGACGCCAGGGTGTGTCGTGCGGTGACCCAGGCCCACCAGATGCATTGGCGCGATGGAATTGCGACCGCGATGCACCGAATCGCCTCGGTGGACAGGCCGGCGCGCGCCAGTGAATCCACCAGCGCGGAAGGATCGTCGGTACAGTGCGCAATCTCGCGCCATGCGTCCGGAACGCCGGCACGCTCCACCACGAAGCCGATAGTGGTGGATGGATCGAGCGGGGCGTCGGTGCGAGGGCTCATGGAGGCGCTCATCAGTTGATCATGACAATGCCGCCCTTCAGGGTCAGCATTGCGCTGCCCGACACTTCAGCAGTCGCATTGGCGCTGGCCTTGAACGTGGGACCGGAAATTTCGACACCGCTCGGGCTGATCTTGATCGTACTGGGACCACACTTGAGCTCAATCGCCATCGGCGCCGTGATGGAGACTTTCCCCCCCTTGCTCTCGATCGTGATGTCCTTCGCCACCTCGAGCAGGGACTTCCCCGCCGACACCTTCGTCGTCGAATCGCCGGCCTTGACGGTCGTCAGCCAGTGGCCGGACTTCACCTCGGTCGCCACATCCTTCTCGACGGTGATCGAGTACTTGCCCTTCTCGACCGTCAGCGTCTGGTCGCCCTTCTGGATCGTGATGCTCTGGTTGCCTTCCTTCACCGTCAGCGTCGAGTCGTGCTTGATCAGCGCGATGAAGTCACGCTCCGCCTGGAAGGTGACTTCCTCCTCGCCCTTCTTGTCCTCGAATCGGAGTTCGTTGTAGTTCTCCGCGCTCCCCTGCGGTGACGATCGCGAGCGCACCGCGCTCTGCGTCTTGTCATCCGGGAGCTTTATTTGTGGCATGTTGGTATTATTGTACAGGCTGCCAACCACCACCGGCGCATCGGGATCGCCACCAAGGAAGCTCACCAGCACCTGGTGCCCAACACGCGGCAGGAAGAAGGCGCCCCAGCCGGCCCCCGAGACGAGTTGCGCCACGCGGACCCAACACGCGTCGCCCGGTCCGTTCGGCGCCGACGCGTCGCGGTTCCATTCGAAGACGACGCGCACCCGACCCAGCTTGTCGGTGAAGATCTCCTCGCCGGAAGGGCCGACGACCGTCGCGACATGCACCCCCTGCACAACCGGCCACTGCGTCTGGCGCGGCGGGCGATACACCACGCTGTGCGGCACACAGGTGAACTCGTTGTGATACGACGGAGCCGCGTCGTCACCGCCGAGATAGCTGCCGTTGGAACCGGCATGCTCCACCGACGTTATGAAGTACTGCCCGTTGGCCGCTGACTCGCCGGTGCGATGGATGCCGACCTTGGCGCCGGCCGCCAAGCCCGTCGCGCGGCTCGACCCCACGGCACGGGAAGAGGTCGCCGTGCTTGCCTGCGCGTGCAAGAGTGCCTGATGTCGCAGGTCGGTGACCAGCTTCCCCAACTCCGACGCCGTCGCGCCGCCACCCTTGTCCGCGCCATCGCGTCCCTGCCCTGCGACGAACTCGTACAACTGCGTCTCGAATTCAGCCGGGAACGCGGAGGGATCCAGCGGCCAGTTCCCGGGGCTGGATTGCATCGCGGGTGCTTGCGCTTCCTCACGATTTTCCCGCCCGAAGAGTCCAGGCTGCGACGTGCCGACGACGACCTTCTTGATGAACGGCTGCTGGTGCGTGGTCAAGCCAAGCAACTCGGCGTTGCCATCCCAGCCGGTGTCGCGCAACTCGGTCAGCCCATGACGCACACTGGCGGACGCCATCGAATTCGCCAACACCATCGTGCACGCCGATGCGGTGTGGGTGAACGTGAACCAGATGCCGTCACGTTCGAGCAGTCGGGTCGCGAAGCTCCAGCGCGACTCGTCGAATCGTGTGCGACTCGGCACCGGATCGAACGAGCCCTGCAACTGCCAGTCGACCGTCACACCCGCCAGCACGTCGCGCAGGATCGCCTGCAGGTCCTTGTCCTGATAGACCTTGTAGCCGGAGCCCTGGGTGAGCAACCAGGCGGGCGGCACGACATGCAACACGTACTCCGCGAACGGCCCCGCCACATCCGACAACCGTTCCACATGTCGGACGATGCCTGTGAAGTGCCGCTCGCCGCTCCCGGTCTTGCAGAGCAGCGACACGGTCTTCAGCAGCAACTCCTTCGGCGTGATGTCGCGGCGCTCACTGAGCGCCACGATGCGCAGGTCGAACAATGACGACACCGCTTCAGCACAGCTCCAGCTCGCGCAGAGCAGCACGTCCGTTCCCAACGGTGTCGTGAGCTGAAAGTCGCGCGTACTCTGGGTGTACTTGGGCATGCTCGGGATTCCCGGGTGTGTTTCAGTCCGTTACTGCATCGTACGCGAACTCACCGTTTTCGTCCACGCTGACCTTGACCGCGGTCGCGTGGTGCCCCTCGACGAGGGCCGTCAGCAGCAGCGTCGACACCTCGGGCAGCAGCGTGTTCGTGAGGATGTTGTCCACGTTGCGGGCCCCGCTTTCGACTTCCGTACAGCGGGCGGCCACCTGATTGACCAGGTCGTCGCCGTACTCGAGTGTGACACGATGCACCTCGTGCAGCCGTCGCGCGATCTTCGCCAGCTTCAGCCGTACGATCAACTTCAGGTTTTCGTCCCGAATCGGGTAGTAGGGCACGATCACGGTGCGGCCGAGGAAGGCCGGCTTGAAGGCCGCGTCGAGTTCCGGCTTGAGCGCCGCCGCCATGGCCGCCGGGAACGGCATCGTCTCGGGATCCGCCGTCAACTTCATGATCGTCTCGGTGCCGGCATTGGTGGTGAGGATGATCACCGCGTTGCGGAAATCGATCTGCCGCCCCTCGCCATCCTCCATCACACCCTTGTCGAACACCTGGAAGAACAGCTCCAACACGTCGGGGTGGGCCTTCTCGATCTCGTCCAGCAGCACCACGCTGTACGGTCGACGGCGCACCGCTTCGGTGAGCACGCCACCCTCGCCGTACCCCACATAGCCCGGAGGCGACCCCTTCAGCGTGCTGACGGTGTGCGGCTCCTGGAACTCGCTCATGTTGATCGTGATCATGTTGCGCTCGCCGCCGTAGAGCATCTCGCTCACGGTCGTCGCCGTCTCCGTCTTGCCGACGCCGGACGGCCCCACCAGCAGGAAGACGCCCTTCGGCTTGTTGGGATCTTCGATACCAGCCTTGCTGGTGCGCATGCGACGTGCGATTGCTTCCAGCGCATGGTCCTGACCGATGACTCGCTTGCCGAGATGCGATTCGAGCTCGAGCAGCGTGCCCAGTTCGTCGCGCATCATCGAGCCGACGGGAATCCCCGTCCAGCCGGCGATCACTTCGCCAACGATCGACGCATCGACCGTCACCCGCACCAGCGGCGTTTCGCCCTGCATCACATCGAGCTCGGCCTGCTTGGAGGCCAGTTCGACACGCAGCTTGTCCGCCGCACCTTCGTCATCGATGGCGGGCGACTGCACACCCGCTTCCAGCTGCTGGCGCAGCCCGCGGATCGTCTCGACCAGTGCACGCTCCTGTTCCCAGCGTGCTTCCATCTCGGTCAATCGAGTCGCCGTGGCCGCGCGCAGCGTCTCGATCGACGCAAGGCGCTCGGCGTGGTTCACACCGACGGCCACTTCGCGGCGCAACACACGCTCCTGCACTTCCAGGTCTTGCATCACACGACGGGCGTCTTCCACTGCGGCCGGCGTGCTGCTCTGGCCCAGTGCAAGGCGCGCGCAGGCGGTGTCCAGCACGCTGACCGCCTTGTCCGGCAGCTGGCGATCGGGGAGGTAGCGATGCGACAGGCGCACGGCCGCCTCGAGTCCGCTGTCGGTGATGCGGACATTGTGATGCTTCTCGAGCGACGGCACCACACCACGCAGCATCAGCATGCAGGTGGTCTCCGACGGCTCGTCGATCTTGACCAATTGGAATCGACGCGAAAGTGCCGGATCCTTCTCGAAGAACTTCTTGTATTCACTCCACGTGGTGGCAGCGATCGTGCGCAGTTCACCGCGAGCCAGTGCCGGCTTGAGCAGGTTGGCGGCGTCATTCTGGCCCGCCGCTCCGCCGGCGCCAATCATCGTATGCGCTTCGTCGATGAACAGGATGATCGGGATCGGCGACTTCTTCACTTCGTCGATCAATCCCTTCAGGCGATTCTCGAATTCACCCTTCACACCCGCGCCGGCCTGCAGCAAGGCCAGGTCGAGGGTGCGCAGTGTCACGCCCTGCAGTGGCGGCGGCACATCCCCCTCGGCGATGCGACGCGCGAAGCCCTCGACCACCGCCGTCTTGCCGACACCGGCTTCGCCAACGAGGATCGGATTGTTCTGCCGACGACGGGTGAGGATGTCCACCACCTGTCGCACTTCGGTGTCGCGGCCGAGCACCGGATCGATCTTGCCAGCGCGGGCATTGGCCGTCAGGTCAACCGTGTACTGATCGAGAAATGGCGTCTGGCCACCCGGCTTCGCGCCGCCAGCGGCACCGCCTGCACCAGCCGAGCCGGGAGACACCGGACCACCGCTGGCGGCCATCTGCGCGCGGGATTCCACACTCTCGACCACGATCGCATCGAACGTCGAGCGCAACGCTTCCGGATTGACCGACGCGAGCGAGGGCAACTCAGCCAGGATACGACGGGCGATGTCCTCATCGGTTACGAGCGCGACCAGCACATGTCCCGTGCGCACTTTCTGCGCGCCGTAGTCGATCGAGCCGATCGTCCACGCCTCGGTCAACAGCTTGACCAACGATGGTGACAGCGACGGCGTGCGTGCGTTGCCCGTCTTCAACTTGTCCAGCGCCCGTTGAATTTCCGTGGCCAGCTTCGAGCGGTCGACACCGAAATGTCGGAGCGCGAAGAACAGGTCGGTATCGGTCGCATCCAGCGCCTTCAGCAGCAGGTGCTCGATCTCGATGTCGTAGTGAGTGCGCGAGAGGCAGGTGCCGGCTGCCGCCTCGACGGCGTTGCGCAGTTCTGGATCCAGCTTGGCGATGAGGGCGCGGAGGGTGACCATCGGTCTGGGGCTCAGGGCAGAAGGACTGGACCAGCATGACGGGACCGGCAAGGCTCCCGAACGGGGCTACAGCACGCAGTATCCGAATGCAGGATCAGAACAGGAACGCGGTATCGTCGGGGTCACGCGCCGGCCGACGTGTACGAAGCCATGTCCCCCACCCGAGCTGACCGCTCCCGGTACCGAGGACTGTGGCGGGAACGGCATCACGCTCGAGAATCAGGCAGGCTTCAACTTCGACGGCATCGCCAGCGACGAAACGCACGATCGACTTCAATGCCTCATGCCCCTTCGTACCGGGCAACAGGCCATCGAACATCGCACGCGACATGGGCCCGATGCGGACACGCGCCCGTGCGCCATGGTCCAACACGGCATCACCAACCACGCTCCCGAAGCCGAGCACCGTGGTGTCATCGTCCTCGCCGAGCGCGCACTGTGTGCCGGGCGCCAATCGATACCACGCCGGCACGAACTCCTCGACCTCGCAGGGCACTTCCAGATAGGCGGAGAGCAACTGTTTCAGCGCGCTGGCCGATCGTGCATGTGGTGCAAGCAGCGCCGCATGACGCAACAAGACGGAATCATCGACCGGAAGCGCAGCAGCCACCGCCGGCGTGCCGAGCCCCACGACGCTGCGCAAGCGCTGCGACAGCGCGTCATCCTCCGCACCTTCACCGGCTGCCACATGCGGCCGCGTCGTCCGCCACGCGCGATAGAAGAGCGAAATCAGCCGGTGATGGAACAGGTCGAGAAAATCACGGAGCGCCGTGTCCTTGAGCGCCACGCGTTCTGCGACGAACTGGGTGTAGCTCTTTGGTAGCACACCGGCGGGTCCGACCAGGCCGAGAAAGTTCACTTCCATGAACGGCTGGCCGCGCGCGCCACGCATCCCAGCGCGCGACGCGCGCGTACGCGGCGTGGATAGTTCGCTTTCATCGGTGACACCGGGCCCACCCGGCGTCACGTTCACGCGCTGCACATCGCCCGGAGGGAACGCCAACGAGGGATTGACGCCGAAACGCACCGCCTCGAGTGCCGGGTCGCCAAACTCACCCACTGCCGACATCCCCGGCTCGATCCGTGCCAGCAGGCGAACGATCTGCGCAAACTCGAACGCGCCAGGCGCACTCTCGATGCGGGAGATGAGCGCGTCGAGCGCGTCCTGTTCGAGCAACTCGCTGTTCATCCGAGGGCGCGGCTCCCGGCGCGCGGTGACCACTCACCGAGCGGACGGCGTCGTTGACGGGTATTCACCGTCAGCTGCGTGAAGCTGTTGAGCGATGCGTACAACGAGAAGAAGCGATCCAGCACGCTGGCAAAGATCCAGGCGCCGTCACCGGCGAAGTGATCCTCATCGAGTGTGATGGAGATCCGGCGCCCGCGTGCCAGGGCCAACCCACCGCCGCGCGACAGTCCAGGAATGCGCGCGTGGACGGCTTCGCTGCTCACATCACTGACGCCCTGCACCTGTCGCTCGATGTCTGGCGACTCGCCGTGATCGTGCAACCGGAGCAGTTCGCGCAGCGCGTCCGGGCCATCACCGAGCGAGAGATGATTGAGCGACAGTTGTGACACCATGCGCCACGCCAACGCCGAACCAAGGCGCGGATGCACCGCCGTGGTCGGCCGTAACAGCGCGGCAATGCGCGTCAGGGGTCCGCCGCCCACCAGCTCGAAATCGCCGCGTGCATCGCCGACCGGCAACCGCGACGGCAGGTCGCCATTGAAGCAGAGCGTTCGTGCCGTGACCACGTCATGACGCGGCTGGAAGGTGCGTCCACCGCGATCCACGAACGCCAGCGACAGGTCGCTTGCACGCGCGCCACGCTCCGGTGCCGGATGCCGGCGTGCGACCCAGAATACCGGCTGCTCGCCTGCCGGCACATCGTGCTTCAACCCGTAGAGCGGTTCGTAGCGCGTCGCCTCACCACCACCGGCCGGCACACCGACCACATTGGTCACGGCGTACACCTCCGTCGCCAGGCGCTGCTGCGCGTCCGGCACGAGCGGATACTCGTCGCGACGGTGCGTGAGCAGGATCGGCTCCGCCACGTGGTCGTAAAGGTTGACCACGGGGGTGCAGCCGAGCCGGATCGTTTCGCGCGTCACGCCGGCCGCCAGCACCGCGCGACGATCGCCTCGCTCGAAGGCCCCCACCAGGATCACGACTTCCGCCGCGGCCCGCGCATTCGACGCGCGCAAGGCATTGCCAATCGCGAGGTCGACGGAGCGGAACGCCGCCGGCAAGGCCATGTATTCCTGCAGCAGACCGTATGGGGCCAACGACGGCGCGCCGCCCTCCAGGATTCGTTCATCGGCACCGAAGCCGCCGGCGCTGAGCATGCGAGGCGACACTTCGATGCGCACCGCCTGATTCCGGTCGCCATCGTCAAGCGACCGCACCAGGATGGCGGTGGTATCGCGGCACAGCACTTCGTGCAGCGTCGAAGCGACAGAACCGTCACCGTGCAGATGAATGCGCAGCGACTCCATCGCCAGCGACGAGAGCGACACGCCGGGGAAGGCGCGCAACTCGATCCGCAACGCACCGACCGCGTCGGTGGCTCGGACCGGCGGCACGAGCGCATCGGGCGTGACCCAACGCGCGTCGGCAACGCTCACCGGCCAGAGGTGCACCGGTGCCGCCGTACGGAACGTGCAGCGCATGCCACCGACAGATCGTGTTCGGAGCAGCGAGCCGCGAGGCACGGCGACCCCCTCGGGCATCGATGCGCGTTCTGGGTCGGCGACGAACTCCGCGATCGACATCGAAGGCACTGGACGCACCAGCTGCGGGGCCACGATGGCCAGCAACGACTCGGCCACCTGCGAGACGTCGTCGTCCAGCTTGAGGTGAATTCGCGCCGCCAGAAACGCGAAACCCTCGAGCAGACGCTCGACGTGTGGATCCTCGCACTTGGTGGCCTCGAGCTGCAAGCGGCCCGCGACCTTCGGATAACGCTGCGCGTACTCCGCACCGAGCCGACGGAGGTAGCCCAGTTCGCGCTCGTAATACCAAAGCAGTTCGTCACGCATCGTCGGGGCGTCCTGCACGCACGAGGTATTCCCCGCGTGCCGTCTCGAGCACCGTGTCGAACACGACGCGTTCCGGTGCCGGATCGACGCGCAACATGCCCTCGATGGAGAATCGCAACTCCGGTCGCCCACCCATACCGGGATCCGCGTGCGCGCGCACGCGAACATTCGCCAGCCGTGGCTCGAAGTTCGCCACACATTCCTCGACCTCGCGCACCAGTCGCTGGAGCGTATCACTGCCGTCGCGCGACATCGAGCTGAAGTCAGGCACACCATAGCGCAGCAGCGAGCGTCGTGCTTCCGGCATGGTGTCGTCGATCGTCACCAGGTCGCGCCGCGTGTTGAGCAACCACTCCAGGTCGTGCCGAACCGCGCTCCGCAGCGCCGCCATGCTTTCGGTGTGTGTCGGGAGTGCCTCGCGGCTCACGCCCGGGGCGTCGTCAGTCAGCCGATCGAGGAGTGACGACTGCACCGGGCGCGCCACGGTATCCGACCGCTGCATCGGCATTGCGCCAGTGCTGCTCCACTCACCATCGCCGGACCTCCCACGCTCGTCCCGTGCCATCGTCAGGCCGTGCCGAGTGCGAGCGCGGCGATCGGGTCGAGGCGACAGATCCGCAAGTACAGTTCACCACGACGACGCTGGTCGCCTTCGGTGGCATCGATCGCCCGACAGGCCAGCACCAGCGCCTGCGCGACGACACCACCGTCTTCCCACGCTTCCAGCTTGTGCGTGTCCAGCTGTTCGAGCAGCTCCTCGACGATGGGCATCGCAATCTCAGCCCGGGCCGCATCGACCAGCATCGTCACCAGTTCGAGTCGGCGCAGGAAGCGCGCGCGCTCGCTGCGTTCACGCACGACATCGGACATCAGCAGCGCGACGCCACGATCCAGACGACCGCCCGCCGCTTCGGCCCGTGCGCGCTCCAGCATCGGGCGATGCGGGACCGTGGGCATCCCTTCGAGTGGCGGCGCGTCAGCGCCACGTGCCGCGCTCAGCAGCCCGGCCCGATCCAGCCACGCAATCGTTTCGGCGTTCGCGACCGGTGTGTCATCGAGCAGCATCGCCTGCGGGAGCCGGGGAAAGTCAGCCAGCAGCTGGCGCAATGACGTGCGCATCACGTGTGCAACGGGTGCATAGTCATCGCCGAGTGCGGTGGCGGCGTCGAGCGCCCAACGTTGCGCGTCGAGCCACGCGCCGCCGCTGGTGGCACCCAGCAACTCCTCGACCCCATCGAGCAGGTCTTCATGTCGCTGCTCGAGCATGAGCCCTTTCAGGCGGGCGCGTTCCGCCGTGGGAGGGGCGTGCATCAGGGCCGGTGCCGGCGTATCCTCGCCGCGACCACCAGCCCTGAGGGCCTGCCAGCGCAGTGCGCGGAGCAAGGCGTACGGCGTTGGATCGGTAGGGTGCGCGCGGCGCAGGAAGCGCGCAGCAATCACGACTCGCAGGCCGGCGTCGCTGTCGCTGGTCGGGACTGCGCCAACAGTGGCCGTCACCAGGCTGCTGGCATCAGTCTGGCCACCTGCGGCATCGGCAGTGTCGCCGACAGATCCGTCGTCGCCGTCAGGCTCCTGTGCGCGTCGACGTGCGAGCAACGCATCCGCCGATCGCTGCGCGACCTCGAGGGCATCGAGCAGGCGCCGGAAGCTTGGCGCTTCTTCGCCGAATCGCTCGTTCCCGAAAGTGTCGAGCTCATAGAGATCAGCGATGATCTCGCGAATGTCGGCAGCCAGCGTCACGTACCATGCTTTCGGCGTGGCATCGGCAGACGCCAGCACCTGCTCGATCAGCGGTTCAGACTTCTCGGCCAGCGTTTCGCGCAACTTGCGTCGGTCGTCGTCGCCGCGCCCTTCCTCCTCGGTCCCCGCAAGAAACGCAGCGTCGTACTGACGGAAGCTGTGGCGCGCGGCATTGAGCGGTGCCGTATTCAATGCGTCCACCAGCTTGATGCCGATGAAGTCGAGTGGCCCCGCGCGCAGCGAGGCGTCGCCGTCTTCGAGTTCCGGATAGACGGTGTCCCAGAATCCTTCGACCAGCCCGCGCATCAGCGCCACGCCGTCGCGCAGTCCGGCGACGCCCTCACGCTTCAGCATCGACTCGGTCCACCAGGACGCGAGTTGCAGGTCCTTCGATGTCGAGGTGAGCACCTCGGACACGAGTTTGATCACCAGCGCGTGATCGGCAACCTTGCGTGCGCGCTTCCAGGCGCCCTGATCAGCGTCGTCTTCCTCGCGGCGCGCTTCCCGGATCTTCTCGTACACAGGTTCATCGCGTACCGATCGACCGGACGGATTGTCGCCAGGAATCGGGGCGAGGAGCGGATCGAGAATTTCGGCGCGTGCAGGCATTGCGATCAGAAGCGAGGAAGAGAAACGCGACGCCGGAAGCCCGGCAGACCACGCGACGGATTGGCGGCGCCGTGCGCGCGCGTCAGGTCAGCGTGATCAACTCGTGTGCGTGCGAGGGGCGGCCCGCACTAGGCCTCGACGACAGGCGGCCGCTCGATGACGAGGTCGCGCAATTCGAGCAGCGAGAACTCTTCACCGTCGACCAGCCAGTACTTGAGACCGACGGGCGCCTCCGCACCATCCGGCAGCGTGGCCCAATCGGTGACCCGCCCGAGACGGACCTGCTCATCGGCCTGGCTGGTGGTGCCCGCAGCGATGACCGGCAGCAGGACCTGCCCCAGCTCCATCCCCTTGAATCCCGGGCCAGTGCGCACGTGGACTGTTGGCCAGAGCGTGTCACGTACCGAGGCCGGCGCGGCCATGGTGATCTGCGCGACATGCGCGAGCGGCAACCACATGTACTTGCCGGCGGCGAAGCACTCGATCCGCGCACCGATGCGCGGATCCGCGTCCTCGAGCGACTCGAATGGCTTGCCGTTGAGCGTCCCGCGCACGGCTGGTGCGGGATCGAGCGGAAAGGCGTGATCGGCGAAGAGTGATTCGCGTTCACGCTGGGCACGGATTGCGCCCTTGTACAACAGCGCGCCCAGTTCGGCTTCCTTCGAAGCCGAACCGAGCACGTCGAGCTGCTTCACGGCACGTTCATAGTCGCCGGCGAAGCAGAGGAGTTCGAACAGAAACGTGCGACGTCGGGCATCGGACGGATTGTGTCGCAGTTCGATGCCCAACGCCTCGACCGCCTCCGACAGGCGTCCAGCCCGGAACGCATCAATGGCGGTCGGCACTGATCAGATCTTGACGTTCTGCATCGCATCCCAACCGGTGACGACCGGCTTGCCCTGACCTTCCTTCCCGACGGCCGGCGCGGCCTCGTACGTGAACGTGATCTTTTCGTACGTCAGCGAGATGCTCTCTGACGGCATGTCACCGCCGCTGCTCCAGGATACGCCGGAGATCACCGCGTTCTCCATCAGGACGGTGAGGTAAGGAATCGCGCCCGCCTTGGCGTCGGCGTTCGGCTTGCAGAAGATGACCGACGCCTTCGGAATCGAGGCGCCGCGGCTGCACGCCGAAAACAGTGGTGGCGACATGGAATCGAAGGCCTTGGTCAGCGTCACATCCGACAGCGAGACGACGCTCGCCTTGAGGCGACCCGATTCCTTGCTCACGCCAGTGCCGGCGCCGAACTGGAAACTCGTGATTTCGGACGCGCCCGTCTTGGACTGCCCGGCATCGGTGGTACTGCCGACGAGGCCTTCCGCCTTGTCAAAAGTCAGGAACAGCATCTGCTCGACTCCTTACGAATGAAATTGTAGACCGCGTGAACCTCGAAATCCCGGCACTGCCCAGCAATACTGCGCCCGCATCAGCCGCCAGCCGGCGGCGGCAGCTCAGCAACGAGGCGCATCGAGATGGACAGCTCATCGAGCTGGAAGTGCGGGCGCATGAATGCGACGGCGCGCAACACGCCAGGCTTGCCCGCAACTTCCACGACATCGATGCGCGCTTCCTTCAGCGGCCGCTTTGCCTTCGTTTCGAACGATGCATCGTCGTTCGACACCACGTACTGCGAGATCCAGCGATTGAGGAACGACGTCGCTTCCGAGGCGGTCATGAACCCGCCGATCTTGTCGCGCATCATCACCTTCAGGTAATGCGCGAAGCGGGACGTGGCGAAGATGTAGGGAATCTGCGCCGAGATGCGTGCGTTGGCCGACGCCTGCGGCTGGTCGTACACCTTCGCCTTCTGCGCACTCTGCACGCTGAAGAACGCGGCGTTCGGGGTGCCCTTCTGGTGGACCAGCGGCACGAAGCCGAGATCCGCGAGTTCCTTCTCGCGGCGATCGGTGACCGACACTTCGGTCGGGCACTTCATCACCGTCTCGCCAGCGTCGGTCTGGAAATTGTGCACCGGCAGGCCGGTCACGAGGCCGCCGCTTTCCACGCCACGGATGGCCGCGCACCAGCTGTACTTGGCGAAGGCATCGGTGATCTTCGCGCCGAGGGCCCAGGCGGCCGAGCCCCAGAGGTAGGACTCGTGCTCCGTCCCGTCGACGTGCTCGTCGTAGTTGAACGCCTCGATCGGCACGGTCTTGGCACCGTACGGTTCACGCAACAGCATGCGCGGCAGTGCCATCGCGACATAGCGGGAGTCGTCCGTGTTGCGGAACGCCTTCCACTTCGCGTACTCGGTGCTGTCGAGCACCTTCGCCATGTCGCGCGGCTGATCCAGCTGCGCGTAGCTCTCGAGGTTGAACATCTCGTGCGACGCCGCCGTGATGAACGGGGCGTGTGCTGCCGCGGCGACGTTCGAGATCTTTTCCAGCAGCTCGATGTCCTGGCCACTCTTGTTGAACTCGTAGTTGCCGAGCAGCGCGCCAAACGGGGCGCCGCCGAACACGCCGTACTCTTCCTCGTACACCTTCTTGAACAACGCGCTCTGGTCGAACTCCGGGGCGCGCTGCAGGTCGCGCAGCAATTCCTTCTTGCTGACGTTGAAGATCTTCAGCTTCAGCTGCTCGCCCGTCTCGGTCTGGTTGAGCAGGTACTTCAAGCCGCGCCAGCTCGCCTCGAGCTTCTGGAATTCCGCGTTGTGCATGATCTCGTTCACCTGCAGCGACAGCAGGTGATCGAGCTGCGCGATGCGGGCGTTGATCATCGCCTCCGTGTCGCGTCCCACGGTCACGGCGCCTTCCAGCACCTCGGAGACGAAGCGGGTGACGAGGTCCTTGCCGCGCGTCTGCGACTGCGTGTCGGCACCGAAGCGGCCTTCGGCCACGATCTGGTCGAGCAACCCGACTTCGCGGGCTTCAGCCTGCGGTGCGGCGCCAGCTGCGCTCGCCTGTGCGTCAGCCATCAGATCAACCCTCCGACTTATCGAGGCCGAGTTCGGCCTTCAGCGCCGCCAGCTTCGCATCGTCGTGCAACGTCTCCTGCAACAACTCATCGAGCTTCTCGTTCGTCTGCAACGTGCCGCGAAGGTCGGCCAGCTTGGTGCGCAGGTCGAGCAGTTCGCGCAGTGGCTTTACCTGGCGTGCAACGGCATCCGGAGCGAAATCATCGAGGCTCTTGAACGTGAG
Organism: uncultured Gemmatimonadaceae bacterium; assembly: GCA_963740355.1. GTDB lineage: Bacteria > Gemmatimonadota > Gemmatimonadetes > Gemmatimonadales > Gemmatimonadaceae > JACMLX01. The sequence goes on along the minus strand of CAVUDW010000002.1, from coordinate 1,563,063 downwards.
GTCGATGCCAAGCTTCGCGGCATTCGGATCCTCGCTCAGCTTGTTCTCGACCGAGAACGCGAGATGCGGCTTCATGCTGGCAAGGACGTCGTCGAAGTTGTCGGGGGTGACCTCGACGAACTTGCGGTCCTTGACGCGCGCCAGCGGCTCGACGGGCATACCGGTAAAGTCGCCCAGGATGCCCATCACGAAGGGAAGTGACTTCTGCTCGATCGCATCGCCCGCCTCCACATCGTAGCTGATGTTCACGCGGGGAGCGCGCACTCGCTCGAGTTTCTTTTGCGTGCTGTCGGCCATGACCAACGCTCCGGAAGTAATGGAAAAGACGTTCACGAAGGGAGTGAACGCTGGAGCACGAACACGCAATTTCAAAGAGCCGGGCACCGTCTGAACTGCCCACTTTCAGACGGTGATCGACCTCCTGATTCCGTCTCGGCTGCCCTATGGTGGCATGGAGCGCACGCGGCGTCAAGCCAGTGCACGCGGGGATCAGGTCACGGTTTGATGGCGTGCGTGGCGGCCAGTCCAGCCACGCACAAAGCCGCTGATAACGCCGGATCGTCGCGCCAACTCGCGCGGCTGGTGACGCGCGACACGACCGCGCGAACCCCACCACCTGCATTGGCTGTGAGCGGCACACGCGCATAGGTTCGTCGAATGCCGCATGCCCATCCCGTGCTCTGGTCCAAGGGGACCCTGCTCGCCCCGCAACACCTGCAGCAGCAGGATCGCGCACACGAGGAGGCATTGGCCTTCCAGCTCGCCACGCTGACGTTTTGCCCGTGGGGACTGGCACGACTGGAGCTCGACCGAGCGGCGCTCGCCGCCGGCAGCGTCGTCGTCACGGCGGTCACCGCACGCTTTCCCGACGGCCTGGTGATCGACGCCCCCGCCGGCGACCCGTCGCCGGCACCACGCGCCTTCACCGATGCCTGGGCGCCGGATCAGTCCTCGCTCGTGGTGCATCTCGCCGTCCCGGAGTACCGGCCCGGCGGCCGTAATGTCGCGGAAGTCGGTGAGCGTGCGATCGCCAGGTGGCACGGGGATGAGGTGCAGCGGCGCGACGAGGTGACGGGGCTCAACGAACGCCCAGTGAGTGTGGCACGCGCCAATCTCAGGCTGCTGTTCGAAGGCGAGGCGCTGGATGGCTATACGACCTTGCCCATCATGCGCCTGACGCGAGATGCGGCTGGCGTGACGACGCTGGATCTGTCATACGTGCCACCGATGCTCGACATCGCCGCCAACGAATACCTGGTGGGCATCACGCGACGGCTCGTCGAACGCGTCGCCGCCAAGGCCAGCGCAGTGTCCGGCACGCGGCGGCAACGCAATCAAGGGCTGGCCGACTTCTCGGTGACCGATGTCGCCGGCTTCTGGTTGCTCTACACGCTCAACACCCACCTACCCTCGCTGCGGCACCTGTACGAGGTGCGACGTGGACACCCGGCGGCGTTGTGGGAAGCGATGATCGCCCTCGCCGGTGCGCTGACGACCTTCTCCGCGATGCCGACGCCGCTACCGACCTACGACCATCTGCGGCTCGGCGAGGTCTTCACACTGCTCGACGCGCGAGTGCATGAGTTGCTCGACACCGCCGTCCCTGACACGGCCGTCGCTCGACCGCTGCGCGTGGTGCGACACTCGGTGCACGCGGTGGCCGTGGAGCAGGAGTCGTGGCTTCAGGCGCCGCAGTGGTATCTCGCCGTCGCCTCGTCGGTGCGGCCGATCGACATCGTGACGAAAGTCATCAGCGGCTGCAAGATCGCCTCCTCCGACGTCGTCGACACCCTCATTCGTCAGGCGCTGGCCGGCGTCGAAGTGACGCACGTGGCGCAACCGCCAGCCGGACTGCCGATCAAGCTCGATCAGCAGTACTTCGTGCTGCGCCGCAGCGGGCCGGCGTGGGAAGCCATCGAACGTGCGCGCAACCTCGCGGTGTACGTGCCGGCCGACCTCGGTGACGCCCGCCTCGAACTGGTGATCCAACTGCGCTGACGCGCGATCACCGACTTACGGTTTTGGCGCGGTCGCTCCGGCAGAATCACCCTGCACCTTGGCTGAGTCGACCGCACCCTTCGCGGCACTGTCCGCCGAAGCTCGTGCGCCTTTCACCGTCGGCACGGCCGCAGGCGGATTTCGCAACACGAAGTAGAGAATCAATCCGAGCGTCAGCAACACCACGGCGTTGATCATCAGGATCACCGGTAACGTGAGTCGACGCGTACCAGTCGACGCAGTGGCATCGGCGGCTGGCTCCTTCGCAGGTGCCGGCGCATCGATCGGCTTCACGCTCGCCTGCATCACCATCGTGTACTCACTGGCGGCAGCGCGCCCCGCCTTCGCCGGAGGTGGCCCACCCGCCGCAGGCAAACCGAACAGCGGCGGCGGCAATACCGGCGGTACACTCGCACCAGGCGCCGGTGCAGGCGCTGCGGCACCGGCTGGCGGCATCGCCAGTGATGGCGGCGACAGGGGAGGCGGCGACATCGGCGGCGCCGTCACCGGACGCGGTGTCGCAGGGGGCGGCAGCGGCGGCAACGCGCTCACGCCCGCACCCGCACCAAAGGCCGGCGGACGGGTGTCAGGCGGCGGACTCGGGAAACGATCCGGCGGCGGTGCCGGTGGCACGTACGCGGGTGGTGCCGCGACCGGTGGAGTGTACGGTGGCGGCGCCTGCGGTGGCGTGTACGCAGGTGGCGCGAGCGGTGGCGTGTACGCGCTTGGTGGCGGCGCCGCAGCAGGCGGTGACATGTGCGGTCGCGGTGGACCGCTCAAGTGGGCGCCCGGCGAGAACATCGCGGTGAATTCACCGGGTGCCGGCGCGGCAGGCGTCACAGGCGGCGCCGGTGTGACGACCGACGGCGACGGAATGGCCGCAGGTGGCGCGGGTGGTGGCGTGGGTGGTGGCGCTGCCGGTCGCACATCGTCGGCCGGTGGCAGCGGCAACACGAGATCGGGTCGAGTGACCGACTGCTGCGCTGGCGCCTGTGTCGGCCCGTCGAATGTTGGCTGTGGTGCAACTGGCGCCGCGGCAATCGGCGACGGCGCCACTGGTGGGGCAATCGGCGTCGACACGACCGGCGAAACAACCGGTGCTGGCGGCGCGACAACCGGCATCGGCGCTACCGGCATCGGAACTACCGGCGACGGCGTCGACGCGCCACTCGATGGCGGCGCGCCGAGTGGCGCGAACATCTGCGTGAATTCCCCTGGTGCAGGCGCCTTCGGTGGTGGGGGCGGCGGGGACGATGACAGCACCACCGGCAGCACCATCGCCTCGCCACCGGGCATCGGCATCGGCATCACCGGTGCAGGCGCTGGCACCGCGGCCGGTGTTGGAGGCACTGATGGCAGCGAAACCGGCGGCATGGCAACTGGCGGCATGGCCATCGGCGGCGGAGCGACCGGCTGCACGGCCATCGGCGGCGGCGTGACCGGCGGCGTGCTCGGCGGCCGTGGAATGACGACCGTCTTGTCGACAGGCGCGGCGACACTCGGCATCGCAAGCGGCGGCGCCGTCGGTGGAGCGGCAACCGGGGCTGCGGCTGCCGATGGTGCCGCCGGCGGTGCGAACGAAAACGCGCTGAACTCCATCGTCCCCGATGGCGCGGGGGGCTCAACCGTGCGCGCATGCAACCACGCACCAAAGTTGTTCAGCCCGTCCTCGGCACGCGTGATCACGGCCCAGCCGCGGTCAGTGACCACCGTCGCCAGCACCTGCGCGGCATCGGTTCCCGTGAGTTGCGCCAGACGCGCCGTCATCAGCGTGCGAGCCGCCGGCGACGTATCGGTCAGCACATGCGCGAGGACCGAATCACCCGCAACGGTATCCACCGCGATATAGGTTCGAACGCCATCCTGCTGCGCGATGGCCATCGACAAGCGATAACGCGAGGGTGCAGCGGGTTCAATCATCACAGCTCAGGTGTCGAGAAAACGCGGTCGAACCACCGGTCGCGCCGCCGAGGTCCCAGTGTAACCTTCAAGGCAGTCTACTCTTCGCTGTATGTTATCTTGACGAACCGCTGGCGCAATCGCACTCTCCGGATCGGCGGACCGGGCCGCTCGCCAGCTGTGCCTCGTCCTCCACGCCGACTCCCCCCTGAACGCATGTTGACCGTTCGCTTTGCCTGCAGATCCGGCACACGACGCGTGTTCGCAACGTGGGCACCATGAGCCAGCCGCTGTCGCCGGCACGGCCGGTGTGGCAGGAAGGCATGGCGTTGGCCCCGCAGCATTTTCAGGCACAGCGTCGATGGCTCGAGGACGAGGCGCGACGTGCAATTGATGCCATGATCCCATTCGCGTGGGGCGTCGCCGGCGTGGAGCTGGATACGGATGCGCTGCGCGGCGGAACGCTCTCGCTGGTGCATGCACGCGGCCGATTCCCTGATGGCACGCCGCTGCAGGTGCCCGATCCCGATCCCCTGCCCCTCGCCACGGCACTGGCCGCGCGGTTTTCGCCGACACGCGAGTCGCACCTGGTGCACCTGGCGCTCGCGCCGTGGCTGAACGATGCGCCAAACGTCGCCCCTGCGTCAGCACTGCCATCGGCGACCACGCGATTCCGTCGGGACGAACGGACACTGGTGGACGAAACCACCGGCACCGACGCCCTCGCGGTCACGGTCACGACCAAGCACCTGCGGCTACTGCTCGATGACGAACTGTCCGCGGGCGACATCACGTTGCCACTGGCGCGCATCCGTCGTGATGCCGGCGGCCATTTTGTCGTAGATCGCGACTATATCCCGCCTTGCCTGCACTACGGCGCCAGTCCGCGGCTGGTGGCGCTCCTGCAACACACCGTCGCGATCCTCGAGGCGAAAAGCGCGGCGTTAGCATCGGCGATCGCGGATGCGGGTGCCGCGTCGGCGCAGGCCTACGTGGGCAACGAAGTCGCGATCCGCTGGTTGTTGCACGCCATTCGCAGTGCCGAGGCGCCGCTGCGGCACCTGCTGTCGAATCGCACCGCACATCCGGAGCGGCTCTGGGTGGAACTGTCGCGGCTGTCCGGCGCGCTCTGCACCTTCTCGCTCACGGTGCAGGCGCGCGACCTGCCGATGTACGACCATCAGGACCTGGAAGGGTGCTTCGGCGCGCTGGACTACCACCTCCGCTCGCACCTCGACGCCGTCGTGTCCGCGCGCGCTGTGGTCGTGCGATTGACGGAAACGTCATCGACGCTGCACACGGCCGCGATCACCGACGCGCGTTGCTTCGAGCCCTCGGCACGCTGGTACGTTGGCGTCCGCACGAGCCTCGGACCGCTGCTCACTGCGACGCAGTTCCCGCAGCACGCCAAGGTCTGCGCCGCCAAGTTCGTCCTCGAACTGGTGCGCCGCGCCTACGCCGGCCTCACGATCGAGTCGGTGCCGACGCCGCCGACCGGGATCGCCCCGCGCGCCGAGATGAGCTACTTCGCCATCACGCGTGACGGCCCCTGCGCACAGGCCCTGCTGCAGACGCGTGAAGTCGGCGTCTATGTCCCTGATTCGTTGCCAGATGCGGTGATCGAGATCGCCGTGCTGGTGCCTGAGTAACGTCGTCCTCGATCGATCCGCCATCGTCACCGTCTCGTCGCCAGCCCCCGCACTCATGACCACGCCCGCGACTGCTGCGCCAGGACGTCTGGCGCTCTCGCTTCAGGATCTGTTCACGGTGATTGCGCGGCTGCGGAGTGATCGCGCCCCAGTCCGTGATGCCGAGTCGTTTCGCCAACAGGCTCGCACGCTGCTGGCGAAGGCGGAACAGGCAGGTGCCGCCACAGGCTACGCCGCCACCGACGTGCGTGTGGCACTCTTCGCCGCGGTCGCCTTCCTCGACGAATCGGTACTCAACTCTGCGCAACCGGCACTCGCGGAATGGTCACGACGTCCGCTGCAGGACGAGCTGTTTGGTGGGCACATGGGCGGCGAGCTGTTTTATCAGTATCTGGAGCAACAGCTGGCACGCTCGGATGAACCGGCGCTGGCCGACGTTCTCGAAGTGTTCCACCACGCCCTGCTGCTCGGCTTTCGCGGGCGGTACGGCAGCGATGCAGGCGCGCTGAAGGTGATTGCGCACCGCGTTGGCGACCGTATCACTCGGATTCGTGGCGCCTCGGGTGACCTCGCGCCGGCATGGCGACCGGTGGACGATGCCGTCGCGGCAAAGGATCCCTGGATCCGGCGATTGGCGGTGGGTGCCGTCCTCGTCGTCGTGCTGGTCGCTGCGGTGTGGGGCGCAGGACGCGCAACACTTGCAGGCGGCCAGCAGGACATTCGCGCCATCACCGACGCTTCTTCACGCTAACGCTTCCGGAACGCGTCATGACTCATTCCTCGCGCACCACCCGCTGGCTGGCCAGCCTCGGCGTGCTGCTCGCGTTCATCCTGATCGCGATCATCGTGATCTGGCTCCTCAAGCTCACCGGCGGCGAGCGCACGGCAATCCTGCTCGGGCTCGCGGTGCTCGGCGCAGCAGGCGCCATGCTCACGTGGCACGTCTTGCGTCCCACCGATGCCGTCTCGAAGGCCGAGAAGGACGATGCCATCCTGGCGCTGCGACAGGCGGCGGATCGCCTGCCGCGCGGTGAACTGCTGCGCAAGTCGCTGGTTTTCGTGATTGGTCCGCCGACGAGTACCAAGACCACCGTCATCACGCGCAGTGGGCTCGATGCACAGCTGCTGGCTGGTGATGCGCGCGGCACCGGACCAGAAGAGCCGACCAAGGCGGCGAACATCTGGCTTGCGGGAGGCGGCGCGGTGGTCGAAGCGCCGGGCGCGTTGATCGCCGATGCTGGTCGTTTCACACGCTTCGTGCGTGCGATGCGCGCCCCCGGACTGGCCGTGGCGCTTGGCCGTCGCGAGCCCGCGCCGCGCGCCATCGTGCTCTGCATTCCATGCGACTTTCTCGCCGGCGCCGACGAAGCGAAACAGCTCGACGCCCTGGCGCCGACCCTGCGCGAACGGCTCGCCGATGCAGCCAATCAGCTCGGCATGCGGGTGCCGGTGTACGTGCTCTTCACGCGTGTCGATCGCATTCCGTATCTCGAGGGATGGCTTGCCCCACTGACGCGTGACGAGACGCGAGTGCCGCTGGGCGCGGCGTTGCCGTTCGACAGCGGCGCTGCTGGCGCCTATGCCGAACGCCTGGTCCCACGTCTCGAGAGTGCCTTCGCCACGCTGATTGCCGCATTGGGTGCACGGCGCGGCGAACTGCTGACCCGGGAGTCGGTCGACGCACAGCGTTTGACGTCGTACGAAGTGCCGCGCGAGATGAGCAAGCTTGCGCCGGCGGCGATCCGGTTCATGGTGGAGGTGACGCGGCCATCGCAGATGGGCATGACGCCGCAGCTGCGCGGGTTCTGGTTCACTGGCGCGCGCCCGGTGCTGGTGCGCGACGCTGCGCCAGCGGCGGCTGCGATGCAGGCGCCTGCGGCCGGCGCCACCGGGCTGTTTCGTCCGGGGGTGCCTGGCAACGCGATGGCGCCTGAGCCAGTGGCAGCGGCGCGCAAGGTACCGGAGTGGGTGTTCATCGATCGCTTCTTCACCGATGTGGTGTTTGGCGATCGCAGTGGACGCGCCGCGGCGATCGGTGGTGTGCGCGTCTCCGGGATGCGCCGCGTGTTGCTTGGCAGCGTGATCGGTGCCGGCGTATTGCTTGGAATTGGTGTCACCGTGAGTTGGCTTGGCAATCGTGCGCTCACTGCGCGCACGCTGGACGCGGCACGGAGCGTGGCGTCGTTGCCGGTGGTGCAAGCAGCACCTGGCACGATCGCGTTGCCCAGCGGTGAAGCGCTGCGCACGCTGGAGCGCCTGCGAAGCCTGATCGATACCATCGCCGCGATCGATAGCGTCGGCGCACCGTTTTCGATGCGATTCGGACTCTGGAATGGCAAGGGCCTGATCGCATCCGCACGGCCGGCCTGGGTCGCGGGATACCGCCGCCAGTTGCACGACGATGCCTGGCGCACGCTGACCGACTCGTTGCGCGCGTTGCCTGACAAACCCGTCGCGACCTCTGACTACGGCCTGTCGTATGACATGCTGAAGACGTACCTCGTCGGCACGGCAGAACATGCAAGGAGTTCTGCGTCGTTCGTGACGCCGGTGCTGTTGTCGGCGTGGCAGCGCGGTATCGCGACCGACACCGCCGTGACGGAACTCGCTCGCCGCCAGTTCGACACCTACGCGTCGCTGCAGGCTGCAGAGCCCCTCTGGCCCGTGACCGGTGATGTGAAGCTCGTCGGTCACACGCGTGACTACCTCAACGGTTTTGCCGGCATCGACCCGATCTACGTCTCGATGCTCTCGACCGTGTCGGCGAAGGTGAAGCAGGTCAAGCTGGCGGATACCGTGCCGCAGGCGGCAGGTGTGGTGGGCACGGGAGGTGCCATCGTGCTCGGCCCCTACACCAGCGCTGGCTGGCGCACGATGCAAGAGGTGCTGAAGGATTCGGATCGTTTCTTCCAGGGTGAGCAGTGGGTGCTTGGCGAACGGAGCGCTGTGTCGAGCCGCAACCGGGAGCAGGACCTGGCGGAGATCCGCAAGCGGTATGTCGCCGACTATGCGACGCAGTGGCGCAATGCACTGCGCGCCGTGAGTGTGCCGCGTCCTCCGAGCGTCAAGGAATCGGCAGCGCGGCTGGGGAAGCTGGGCGGTGCGCAATCACCGTTGCTCGCGATCCTCTCGATGGTGGCGCACAACACCAGCGTCGACACTTCGCTGACGCGCGCGTTTCAACCAGTGCACAGCGTGACGCCGGCCAGTGTGCAGGGCAAGTTTGTGAGCGAGGCGAATGAGCCGTATGCCAATGCGTTATTGATGCTGCAGGGCGCGATGGAGCAGCTCGGCAATCTTCCACCGGGCACGGACACCGCGACGATCGCCGCGCAGAAGCTGGCGGCGCAGAACGTCTTGATGGGCCCATCGTCAACGGCGAAGATTGCGGCGCGCCAACTCGAGCAGAAGTTCGCAGTGGATCCCGATGCGGCGGCGATTGGCCGCGTGGTTGCGACCTTGCTGCAGGCCCCGATCGATGGCGCGGAGGCGACGTTGCAGAAGGCGTCCAACGCACCGCTGCCAAGGACCCCGAGCAAGGCGGGCGCGGGACCAGGCGCCGCAGCACCAGTGGCGATGGCGCCCGCGGTGCCCACGCCCGCAGTCGGCGGCGGTGGTGCAGCACCCGCGCCTGCAGCGCCGGCCGGCTCCGACGCCGCGGGCAGCGCCACCGGACCAGAACTGGCCGTGATCCTCAACGATCGCGGCAAGCAACTGTGCAAGGCGATGGAGCGTATCCTGCGCAAATTCCCATTCGATCCCGAACAGGGCGATGCGGATTTGCGCGATGTCAATGCGCTGCTGGCTCCAGGCACCGGATCGCTCTGGCAGTTCTACGATGAGCGGTTGCAGCCGCTGCTGCCTCTCGAGAATGGCACGTATGTGTCGAGGCCGGCCAACGGCGTGACATTGACGCCGCAATTCGTCGGCTTCTTCAAGCGCATGGCGCGTGCATCAGGTGCGCTCTACGCAGACAAGGGGCAAACACCGCGCATGGCGCTGACGGTGAAGGTGCTTGCGACGCCAGACGCGGGGCCGGTGACGCTTTCTCATGGCGACCGCACACCTCGGTTCGTGCCAGGCGGTGAAGCACAGGGCGTGGCCTGGCCGCCGAGCGGTGGGCGCGCGGCGCGGTTGTCAGTCATGTCCGGTGGCCGCGACCAGGAGCTGGCGCGCGCGGATGGGCCATGGGCGCTGTTCCGCGTGATGGCGCGCGCGACGTCCTACGAAGGGGGCCGCGCCAACACCGGGCGCCTGACGTTCAGCGGTGCGGCGCCGGTGGTGCTGGAGTTGTGGGCGCCCGGTGGTGGGCCGGTGGTGCAGCGTGGCGGGTTGGCTGGGCAGGCGTGTCCGGGGCAGGTGGCGCAGTAGGCAGAGTTATGGAAGTCGCGGCACGGCGATCGCTGGCGAACTCATACACTGCTGCGGTTGCCGTCCTTCGTATTGCAGCAATGCGGCCAGCGGGTCCGCCTGCGGCGCGGTGCCGGTCATGTTTGTGCGCGCTTGGGCGAACGCCCTCGCTCGGCGCTTTTCGAGATCGACTTTCAATTGCTCGATCTTCTGCGCGTTCGATTGATCGAGGTACGCGAGGTAGCAGTTCCCGCCCACGTCCAAACCGTCCAGCATCAACAGGCTGATGTACAGCACGACGCCGGGCACGCCGCCTGCCGCGGTCTCAAGATTGCTAGCAGTGATGCCGAAGGATACGACGGAGGAGACACAGGCCACGGCGTTGTCCTCGGAAAATCCACTCAGCGCAACGGCCTTGTTGCCGAAGTAGCGGATGATGTCGCCCTTGGCAGGCACCTTGCCCTGTTTGATTGACTCGCTGAGAAGGTCCCATGTCAGCTCGAAGTAGTCGAGCATGAACTTGATCACCGTCGCGTCGGCTGATTTCACGTTCTTCTCGAGCCAGGCCTGAAACTGCGCCTTCGCCAGCTTCTTCGCGGGATCACCAAGCTTTGCTGCGGCCGACGCGTTTGACATGAAGTCGTTTGGTGTGGAGGGGTGAGGGGCCAGCGAGGGTTCTGTACGCTCTTGGGAGTTCTGCCTGCGCTGACCATCGGCGACGCCCTGCCGCACCAAGCCCATCCATTAGGATGTCGCTCGGTTCGGCAAAGCGCCAGAGCGTCGGCAGCGCCACCTCTGAGCGGCTTCCGCAAACGCGAGCGCAGTGTCACGTCGTCGCATCCATCGTCCGGACCGGCCAGTGGCGACTTCGCGCCCCACCCCCCACAATTGTGCCTTCACGCGGGGCGACCGCCCTCCCCCGCCGCCGGATCGCTGTCTCCGTTCCACAGGTCACCACCCATTCGAGGCTCACGGCAATGAACAAAGCGTTCTTCATGCCCTACGATCCCAATCACCACATGTATCTCGCGGCGCAGACCGAATACGGCTCCGCGCAGGGTGGGATGAACAAGCTGCAGCAGGATATCGACCACGAGCTGACCAAGGGCAACACCGCCGTCGCGGTCTGGTACAAGCCGAAGACGAAGAATCCGTTCATGTCATCGATGAGCACGGGCCAGATCTACATCCGCGGTCACGGCATGCCGGGCTTCAAGTCGATCGAAGGTGGTCGCGGTGGTGAACGAATCGATGTCGAGACGGTCGTGGATCGCCTCATCGAGAGCGGCCTGAAAAAGGCTTATTCAGGCAAGATCAAGCTGTTCAACTGCCACAGCGCGGAAAGTGGCAAGATCGGCTCCGATCCCGAAGTGGCGGGCCCACCATTCGCCCGTCAGGTGGCTGACGAGATGTATTCACGCGGCTACAAGAACTGCTCGTTCTACGGCTACGTCGGATCGATCGACTCGTTCGCCAAGGATGGCACGCAGGGCAAGCACCACTACATCCGCGAAAACGTGAAGGGCAAGCAGGTCGAACGCGAGCGCGCAAGCCAGGGCCGCATCGAGTTCAAGCCACAGGTGAAGATTCGCCCGCCGGGGTTGCTGAAGAAGCTGTTCGGCTAGGCCGAGACCGCACCGAGTACGGTGCTGCTCTCGCGCCGCGGTAGTGGTCGCGTCGCTGGCATCGTGAACCGCGCCCCGCGCTCAGGGGCGCGGTTTTGCTGTGCGCTGTTCCGGTGCCGCAGACGGTGCAGCACCGCCAGATGCGCCGCCGCTGGTCGAACTGCCAACCGACGCAGCCACGCCACCGGACGTCATCCCCGGTGAATCAATCCCACCGGACGGGAAGGCACTTCGCCCGCCCCCAGCGCCTGGCGTCCATCCCGCACCGACGTCGCTGCTCCCCGCAGATGACCCAGTCCTCTGCGGGAGATACACGCTCTCACCTGACGTCCGAGTCCAATCCGGAGGCATGATCCGACAATCGAGTTTGCCGTAGCATTCGAGAAACGGGTTGAACCACGGCGCGCCAGGCGGGCCATTCTGACTGTACCGAGTGTCAAGGCCATAGCCGCCGCGCAGGAGCGGATAGAACAACTCCGTCGTGCTCGTCGCCGACAGGCCACCGAAAGTACGGGCCGCTGCCTGCACTGCCGCGATTTCGACCGAGTCAGCCGGCAGCAGCCGCCGCGTAGCACGCGGCCCACGAGACTCCGCGGACGGAACCAGCGTGAACATGTCCGGCCGCGACACGGCGATCATCACGTCGATCACGCTCGGCGGGACATGTGCATCCTGCAACGCAATCAAGTCGCGTGCGCCCAACAAGAACGACTGCTTTCGATCGCCCAGCCAGGCCTCGACCAACGGTGCCTCGACCCGCTGCGTGGCATCGGCGACATCCGCCGTGGACACCAACGCTGACGCATCGATGCGAGCCGAGTACGTCGCCGGCAACGAGTCGATCGCGAGCACGGACTGTACCACGGGCGGCACGTCTGCCACTGCACTGACCGCGGTCAAGCGTGTGACGCGCACGGCAGCGCCAGCAGGTGTCGCAGCGCGCTCGACCCGCGTGAACATTCGATAGTTGTCGAATGAGTAGATGCTGCTCATCGTCACCGATGGCCCACTGCCGCACCGTGCGTCGGATCGCATGAACAGTCGGCGATCATCCGCTGACCAGATCCCGCTCATCCATCCGGTGCAGTCCGCACGATCGATCGTGACGCGCTCCCCGCTGGCGGTCAGCGGCTCGCGCGAGACGATGCTGTCGCCGGCAACCTGCACGAATTCAACCGTCTGTGAATCACGTGTCGGCATGATGCACACCATCGGCCCAACCTGTTCGCCGGTGCTCGTGGCCCAGCAGCCGATGAAGGCTCGCCAGCGAGCATCGAAGCGTGGCGCAGAATCCTGCTGGGCCACTGCGACGGTCGTCGCAAGCATTGCAGCAGCGATGATCATCGCGCCGTGCCTGGCTGAGACGGGTGACATTGCACTACCTCCGAAAGGTGAAGCCGAGAGACGCCGCCACCCCTGACAAGTCAATCATCCTGAAACCCACGACGGTGCCATTCGGGGTCGCGCGTGCGGCGGTGTAGCGCACATCACCGGTAGTGGAGATGAACGGTGACAGCCGCACCTCCGCACCAACACTCGCGTACCCCATCGGCGTCCACCCGCTCGACCGAAATTCACGACGGTACACATTCAGCGTCGGCGCGTCGACGAAGTCACCGTTCTGCTGGAAGATGTGGTGCATGGCGCCGACACCCGCGCCGACCGTCGGAATGAATCGCGACGGAATCCACGCCAACCGACTGACGCGGTTTCCTGCCGGTGCCAGCGCGTACTTCAGCCCGATCGAGACCGGAACGCGTCGCAGTCGCGTCGACTGCTGGATCGGGAGATCGTTGTTGTCCACGAAGCTCCGGTATTCCGAGCGCGTTATGCGCTGCGCTTCCCCAGACGTGGCCACAACCTCGAGCCGATCGGAAAGCCGGACACCGATGTCAATCTGATAGTTGGCAGCTGCCAGGCTGCCGCGACTCAGCGTCAGCTGGCTGAGCGCGCTCTGAAATACATCACCATTCCCGAGAGGCTGGTCGTAGCCCCCTCGCACGGTGAGCATGAGGCGTGGCGGGCTGAAAAGGAAGCCATCGCCTCCGCTGGATGGAAGCTGCGCCACCGCCTGCGTCGAAACGACCGCGGCGAACATGCAGGCAATCGCAGACTGGAATATCAGACCTGCCGGTTCCGATCGTACGACGCGCAGGAGCCTCGCGATGCTCGTGCTCATGGTCGCATCCCGCATCAGGAACTCCGTGTGGACGGTGGCCGCGTCATGTATCGTATCACATCAACACCAGATGCGCGAGCCAGGATCCCGGCCGAGATCGGCGAACAGTCGAATGGCTGATCCCGTCCACTGACCTACCTGCCCCAGTCACCGCCACGACCCATAACGACTCACCGCTTCGGAAACCGACTCCGCCCCCAGAACCCCTCCGGCGTCGCCAACAGCGGAGCCAACCCGGTCCGCTTGATCGCCGCGTCGGCTTCGCGCTGCGCCAACGCCAACACGGCGTCCTCGTTCACCGATAACACTTTCCGGTCGCGCATCAACACGCGCCCATTCACCAGCACGGTGCTGACATCGTTGCCATTCGCAAAATACGCCACGCGATAGAGCGGCATGTTCATCGGCACCATGTGCGGCCGCCACCAGTCGATCAGGATCACGTCTGCCTTCTTCCCTGCCTCGAGCGAGCCGATCTCCTTCTCGAGGCCAAGCGCCTTCGCCGCATCGACGGTGACCATTTCCAGCACCTTGCCAGGCGGCAGCACATTGGTATCCCGCCAGTAGAAGCGGTGATACCGCATGGCCTGGAACATGTGGCGGAACATGTCGTAGCTGCGATCCGGTGCCACGCCGTCCGAGCCCAGCATCACGGTCACTCCCGCATCGAGCAGCTCGACGAGCTGGAATCGACGTCGCGTGGCGGCGTTGGCGCTGGGATTGTGCACGATCCGCGTGTTCGTGCGCGCGAGAATCGCGATTTCTTCCGGCGTGAACTCCGTGGCGTGAGACAGGATCGCATCGGGGCCCAGCAAGCCGATCTCGTCGGCGAACTTCACCGACCCGGTGGTGTGACCGTCCTGCGTAAAGCGCAGACCGTACTCGCGTGACAGGGCTCGCGTGGCGCGCGCACGCACCTTGAGCTCCTCCAGTGCGTCACCGGTGACGTTGTGCTCGGCCGGGATGTGGGTCGGGAACGTCACGGCGAGATTGATACGACCATCCCCCTGTCCCTGCCACCGCTTGATCAACGCCTCCGAAACCGCGAGCTCCTTTTCGAAGCTGACCGCCACATCGCGCGCGCTGTCGCCACTCCATTCGGTGAACGTATTCGGAAAGGGCTGACGTCGCGGACCGACCGCGAGGAAATAACGGATGCCGACATCCTTCGTGGCCTGCAAATACGCATCGCCGTATTTCTCGTCATCGGTGCGCATGATCATGTCGCCACCGCCGAACATGCTGAGCGCCGTGGTGACACCGAATCGCACACGCTCGACGCCGGTGAGCAACGCTTCGGCACGCCAGAAATCCACCGTCGAACCGCGTGCGTAGATCTTCTCGGTGGCCGGATAGAACTGGTCCATGTCCATGCCGAGCGACTTCACGAGGCCATGACCCGCGTGCCCATGCCCATCGATCAGCCCCGGCATGACGATCTTGCGCTTCGCGTCGATGACCTGTCGTCCACTGTATTTCGCGACCAGTTCAGCGGTGTTGCCCACCGCGACGATCCGATCCGCCCGGATCGCCACCGCGCCGTCGTCGAGGACGCGCCGGACGGAATCCATCGTGATCACCGTGCCACCGGTGATGAGGATGTCCACCGATTCGCGGCGCGATGTGCCAGCACCGACACTGGCGAGGAGACCGATGCCGGTCACAGCGGAAAGAAGTGCGGTACGCTTCATGGGGGAGAGCCAGAGGCAGGAGTGGAGACCAATCTGCTAAATAGTCCCCTGCACAGCTGTGCCGATAGTCACACCGCTCGGGACAGCCGCTTGCGTGTCGGACGCCAGGGCAACTGCACCAAGGCCACGCTCTCCTGTGCCCTCAGCAGGGGAAGATCGGCCGCACTGGAACGACTCCTGCATGCCGAGGTGTTTTTCAGGTGGGGCTGTCCGGTCACACCGCCCGACCGACGCTGGTCACCTCTGCCTCTGTAGTCATGCCGCTTCCGATGTTTCGCCGCCTCATCGTCCTCGGTGCCCTGCTCGGCACGGCGTGTGGGCAGGACTCGCCGACGGATCCGCAGCCATCACCCTCTCCCTCGGACACCACCATCCCGACGCTGGACCGCGCAGTGTTCGTGAGTGGGCTGAGCAATCCGTGGGACCTGGCGTTCCTTCCAAATGGTGAGGTGTTGATCACCGAGCGTCCAGGCAGGCTGCGACTACGGCGCACGAATGGCGACGTTATTACCGTGGCCCAGCCGTCCGATGTGGTGCTTGGCGGCGAAGGCGGGATGCTCGGCATGACGATCGACCCGCAGTTCGCGAGCAATCGATTCGTCTACACCTGCTATTCGTCGAACGCGGGCGGCACCACCGATAATCGGCTCGTCCGGTGGACGCTCGCCGCCGATGGGTCGGCACTCGGATCACGTCGCGACATCGTGACTGGCCTCCCCTATGCGAACGGGGGCAGGCACAGCGGCTGCCGTCCACGATTCGGCACCGACGGTCAGCTCTGGCTTGGCACCGGCGATGCCGCTGTCGGCACCAACCCGCAGGATGTCACCACGCTCGGCGGCAAGGTGCTTCGCATCACGCGTGATGGCGCCGCTGCACCTGGCAATCCATCGATCGCCGGTGGCGACGCGCGCATTTACACGTACGGCCATCGCAATGTGCAGGGCATCGCCTTTCAGCCTGGCACGGGTGCACCCTTCTCCATCGAGCAGGGAAGCTCCGTGGACGACGAAGTGAACAAGTTGGTGGCCGGCGCGAATGCCGGATGGAACCCGGTACCTGGGTACAATGAGTCGGTGCCGATGACCGATCTGACCAGGTATCCATCGGCGATGAAAGCGGTGTGGAGCAGCGGCAGCCCGGCGCGCGGAACGTCAGGCGGCGGATTCATCAGTGGCGCCGCGTGGAAGGCGTGGGACGGCGCACTCGTGATCGGCCAGCTCTCCGGCACCAAGCTGATGGTCCTGACGTTCGATGGTGCCGGCGCCCTGAAGACGGCCACACCACTCTATGCATCACTCGGTGTTCGCCTGCGCACACCGGTTCAGGGGCCTGACGGCTCACTCTACGTGACCACCGACGTTGGCAACGGCGGCGGTCAGATCTGGCGAATCACGCCGCAGTAGCCGCCAGCTAGACGCGCGCCGCGAACGGCGCCTGGATGTCGGCAGGAAGCGGAGGCATGCCACCAGCACTCGACGCAACGAACGCTGCCACCCGGTTGGCCAGCGCATTCACGTCATCGAGCGCCCAACCGGACAACAGGCCAATCGTCATCGCCGCCGTGAACGAGTCACCGGCGCCAACGGTGTCGACGACGGTCGTCACCACGCCCGGATGCTCCGACCACTCGTGCGCCGTGCGCAGCACGCTGCCACACTCACCGCGAGTGTAGGCAATCGCACGAAGCTGCCAGCGATCCGCCAGCTGATCGATCTGGGATCGGACGTCACCGGTGAGCGAGAACATCTCCGCCAATTTCGGCAGCTCGGCGTCGTTCACTTTCAGCACCGTCGCCAGCGCGAGCGAGTCCTCGATGATCGCCCGCGAGTAGTACTGCTGCCGCAGGTTGACGTCGAGAATGCGCAGCGAATTGGACGGTGACGCGGCGACGAGTTCACGAATGGCCGCGCGCGAGACATCACCTCGCTGTGCGAGGGTGCCAAAACAGATCGCGTCAGCTGAACCGACGGCACGATGAGCCGCAGCATCGGCCTCGACGTAGTCCCACGCCACATCGCGACGGATGTCGTACTGCGGCTGGCCAAGCGCATCAACCGTCACGGCCACCGTGCCCGTTGGGCGAACAGCGCAACACTGGATCGTCTCGACGTGGACACCGGTCGCGGCGATGCGCTCGCGGATGTCGTGGCCGAGGGTGTCGTCACCGACGCGTGACACGATGAACGAGTCGGCGCCAAGGGCCGCCGCGTGGTACGCGAAGTTTGCTGGCGCACCACCAAGCTGCGCGCCGGAAGGCAGCAGGTCCCAGAGAACTTCGCCGATCCCGACGATGCGATACTGCACGTGAGACTCCAGAGTGAGCGGTTCCTACACGCAGTCAGTGCCGCGCCGGACATCGGTGCGACTCACAAACGAAAGCTCAGGCGAGCCCGAGCTGCTGCTGAATGGCCTCGAGCGAGGCGCCCTTCGTCTCGGGCACCATCGTGCGCACCCAGATGAGCTGCAACACCATCATGAAGCAGAAGAAGGCAAAGACGTATCCGGGGGCAAAGGCCGTGACCATGCTCGGGAAGAACGTCGTGATGAGAGCCGCGAAGATCCAGTGCGTCGAACACCCAAGTGCCTGCCCCGCGGCGCGATGACGGTTGGGAAAGATCTCCGAGATGAACACCCAGATCACCGCTCCCTGCCCGATGGCGTGCGCGGCAATGAAGGCGAAGATGCACGCCGGCACGATCGCGTAGTGCCCCGTGAAAAACGCCCACGAAACGAGGCCGAGCGAGGCGATGTAGCCGAACGAGCCGATGTAGAGCAGCGTGCGCCGACCGAGGCGGTCGATGAGCTGCAGCCCGACATAGGTGAAGATCAGGTTCGTGATGCCGATGCCGGTGGACTGCAGCAACGCCGCCTTGTCGCCGAGACCCGTCATCTCGAAGATGCGTGGCGCGAAGTACAGGATCGCGTTGATGCCGGAAAGCTGATTGAAGAACGCAATCAGGAACGCGAGCAGGATCGGCACGCGGAGTTCCTTCGTCCAGAACTTCTCCGACCCTCCAGTGCGCATCACGGCTGACGCCGTGATCTCTGCCGCCGTCGCATTGATCTGGGCATCCGTCGCCTGCGGCTCGATCAGCCGCAGTACGCGCAGCCCTTCGTCACGCTTACCGCCAATGGTCAGCAGCCAGCGCGGGCTCTCGGGAATGGCAAAGCAGCAGAGCGCGTAGATCACCGACGGGAATGCCGCCACGCCCAGCATCCAGCGCCAGGCATTCTCGCCCACGCCTGCCAACAGCGCGTTGGAGAGGAATGCGATCAGGATGCCGAAGACGATGTTGAACTGGAACATGCCGGTCAGGAATCCGCGCTTGGCCGGCGGTGCGATCTCGGAGATGTACAACGGGGCGGCGATCGTCGAGGCCCCGATCCCAAGCCCGCCAAGGACGCGCGCGATGATGAACGAGTAGACATCACCCGCCAGCGCTGACCAGATCGCCCCAATCAGGTAGAGGACACCGATGACGATCAGCGTCGGTTTGCGCCCGAACTTGTCAGCAGGCCATCCGCCGAAGAGTGCGCCGACCACCGTCCCGTAGAGCGCCGAGGCGAGCGCGACGCCGTGCATGCCGGGGCCCAGCGCCCAGATCGCCTGGATCTTCTGCTCGGCCCCGGAGATGACGACGGTGTCGAATCCGAAGAGAAAACCAGCCAGCGCCGACGTGATCGACCAGAAGAGAATGCGCGGATTCATTGGGGCACAGAGAAGGACGGCGCAGCCGCTGGAGCGACCACGCCTGTCAGTGAAGCAAGTGAACGCTGATTACCGGAACCGCAATTGCTTCAGGTACGCGACGCTGGTGGTGATCGAAGCCCAGGGATCGGGCGGATTGTCGTGCTCGACGTAGAAGTGCTCGATGCCGGCCAGCTTCCGCTGCTCGAACAGTGCAGCCCAGTTGATCGTCCCCTGCCCCACGCTGCGCATCTCGTTCGTTGGCGGCCCAGCATTGTCCTTCACGTGCACCATCGGGAAGCGTCCCGGGAACCGCGTCCAGTACGACACCGGATCCTTGCCGGCCACACTCATCCAGTACAAGTCCATCTCGAACTGGACGCCGGTGCCCTTCGTCCGGTCCAGCAGAATCTCGTAGCCGTCGGTGTTGCCAAGCTTCTCGAATTCAAAGTCGTGGTTGTGGTACGCGAGCGTGATCCCCGACTGGCTGGCGATGGCCTGTGCCGCAATCAAGGCATCGGCGTGCGCGTTGTACTTCTCCGCCGAGCCGCGATCGTTCGGCATCAGGAAGGCCAGATTGATCCACTTGTGCCCAATGGTCTGGGCCGTCTCGACCAGCTTCGGAAAGTCGGGAGACTTGATCTGTTCCAGCGAGACGTGGGTCGACGGCGACGTGAGGCCATTCGCCTTCAGCGTGTCACGGATCTGGGCCGCGGTGCGGCCATAATATCCGGCGAACTCGACTTCCTTGTATCCGAGGCTTGCGATGCGGGCGAGGGTCGGCTCGACCCCGTCCTTCTGCATCGCGCCACGCACGGAGTAGAGCTGCACGCCGATCCGTCGGATCGAGGCGTTGGCCGACAGCTGATCCGCGCCAGAGGCGAGCGCGGTCTTAGGCCAGAGGGCGCCGGCAACAGCCGATGCGCCAAGTACACGGAGGAAGTCTCTACGGTCAGTCATGATGCCGAAGACTGACGGATGTACCGCGTACCGTAAAGTGTGCCGGGCTGGACCTAACCGACTCGCCATCCGGCGGCGTCAGCCGGGGGGGCGAGCCCCCCGGCCGGGACCGCCGGTGCCGCGGTCTGCGCCGGCGCCGGCTTCACGAACTTCACCTCGTTCCCGAACATCCACTGCGCATTCTTCCGCTGAGCCTTCGGGGTGGCGAACATGTCGCGCAGGATCGGCATCAGGTCGCGCTGGGTCGGGGTCAGCAGCGCTGCGGCGATTTCCGGCTGCTCCCAGAACACCGCCCAGTACGCCTTCTTCGCCTTCCCCGTGCTGTCGAGGGCGGCCTTGGTCACCCCGCCGCCGGCAAACTGCGCCAGGTATTGTCCAAGGTCGCCGTAGATCTTCCGCACCTGCGCACCGAACTCGCCTTCCGCCTTCCGCAGCCCGGCGATCTGCTCCGCCGACAGGAAGAGTGAATCACTCTCCGAGAGCACCGCGGTGTGGATGCTCGAGGTCTCCTGGAGATAGAGCGCCGTCAGGGAGTCTGCGTTCCGTGGCTCCCATCGCTTGCCCACCCTCACCGGCGAGAGTGCGCGACGCAGCTCCTGCAGCTGATAGTCCGTCGACAAACGGAACCGGAAATCAATCGTGACGCGGAATGGTGACCGGAGCGTCGAGCGCGACGGACGCGTCTCGGCGAAGCGCGGATTGATATCGTAGGCAAAGGCACGCGACGCCGCGTCGAACGCGCGCGGAACCAGCAGGATCGGGTCTGGCATCGCCGCACCACCCCAACCGCGCAGGTCGCTCGAGCCGTGCACGAGCTGATCGACGCCCGCGAGCACATTCTCGAGGTACAGGCTGGCGTTGATGCGCCGCAGTGCCTTGGGCATGGTCGGCGAAAACTGCATGTTCATCGTGGCGGTCCACGGACCGCGGCACCCGTTGCGCGATGCGATCTGGCCGGCGAACGATGAGAGACACTTTCGCGCCGTCGCTGAGCCATTCGTTTGCAATGCCAGCAGCTGCGCCGCGAGATCCGCTTGCCCGGGGGCGGACGTCGAAGGAATGAAGGCGCGATCACCAGATCGCCCATCACCATTGATGTCACCCTGCACGATCGGCGTGAACGGCAGGCCGGATTGCGCGCGCGTGAAGAACGTCGTCGTGCCGAAGTGCGGTATGGTGAATGCGCCCTGCAAAGAGAAGATATGCCGTGCGTCATTCATGCTTGGCGCCCATTCGCGAAGGCGCGGATCACCAGCGGTCGTTCCGTCGAAGCCGATGAACTGACGGCGCGACGACTGCAGCGTGTATGACAGCGACGCATAAATGCCGAGTGGCACGCTGCGCATCCGGAACACATCGGGGGAGAGCGTGATGGTCGTCTGACCACCGTAGCCGCGCAGTTCGCTTCCGCGCACACCGACACGGCCGAATGCGGCGGAACGACGCGACTCGGTGGCCGACACCGCTCCCGTGCCGGCATCGATGCCTGCGGTGGAGACATACACCGGTCGGCCCCCTTCTGCCGCCAGCGCGAATTGCTGGACGCCGGCAAAGTTGGCGTCGCGGACAGACGCCTGCGACAAGTCCCACGACGCGAGGTTGTTCCAGCGCAGCTGCAACCAGTCGAAGTTCGTGTACCAGTCGAGGGACGCACGCCACGAGCGCGGCACCTGATAGTCCTTCGCGATCAACGTGGCCGGTGGTGCGTTGTCGGTGAGCACACCGCCGCCGTCGACGCACGAACGTGGAATGGTGTTCGGGTCCTGCAGGAACGCAGACCAATCGGGTACCGGCACCGCCGCACCTGTGCAGAGCAACGACTGGGTGCTTCCCGCAAGGCCGGTTCGCGATGATGCATCGGCCAGGATATCAGGACGCAAGAGGTCGCGGAATTCACCGATGCCACCGCGCACCACACCACTGGTGGTGCGGAAGTACGTCCCGGCCTGCGTCATCGCCATACCGTTGCCGTTTTCCTTGCTGCGACTGTAGCTGTACGAAAATCCGACGCGCGGACTGACGTGAACCATCGTCGGCGCCTGGCCCGTTTGCACACCGAGCGCACTTTCCAGTTGCGCGTTCCTTGCTGGCGCAGACGCAAACCCATTGCCCTCGATGCGCGCACCGTAGAGGAGGTTGAATCGCTTGGTGGCGTTCCACTGATGGCCAAAGGCCGTGGCGGCATTCCACACGGTGCCATCGCTCTTCGGCTGCGTCAGTGTGCGCGAAAAGCTGGTCGGGCGTCCGGCGGAGAAGTCGCTGATCGAATTGAAAGCGTACTGACCGAGCAGGTTCGCGCCGCCCTGCGTTTCCATGGCATCGACGCGACCCCAGCCAAAGGCCTTGAAGGTGTGCCGACGGCCCTTCGCGTTCCACGCCGTGAGGTTGCTGGCTTCGACCGTCACTCGCGTCTCCGTCCGATCGAGGAAGGAATTCCCCCCGAGGTCGAGCGAGGTGATGCCATCGCCGGTGGTGCCTGTGGACCGCACCAGCACACTGGCGCCAGGCAAAACGAGGTAGGGATCCCCCGACTGGCGGGTCTGGCTCGCCCCGAGCTTGGTCTGGTTCAGGATACGCCGACCGTCGCCGATGAAATTCGACATCTGGAACTGTGCACCCAGCCCACGATCGGTGGACTTGCCGCCGGTCGAGGTGGCGTTGAGCGGTGCAAACCCGAGCGCACCGTCACGCGACAGGCTCAGATAACTCGTGATCTGGCGCGAGTTGAGCGAGTCACGGATATCGTCGATCCGCCCCAGCCACGTAATGCCGCTGCGTTCACGCGACAGGGGTATGCCGTTGCCCGCGGTCGGAAGCCCGACGCCGAGCGCCGCAGTTTGCAGACGCGCGACCGAATCACGCGAGACACCAGCGGATTGCAAGGCACGCGCATCGCCTGAAAACAGCGTCGCCGGGTCGGAGGTCGACCGCGACAGCTCGACGGCGACGTTATAGGTCGCGACGTGCGGCACGAGATACCCGTTCGCGCCAACGCTGCCGCGATAGGAACCGTATCGCGCGCCCAGTGACTGCCCGACGGCATCGGTGAACTGCAGCGATGGCGCGTCGAACGTTAGGTAGGCGTTGCGATCCTGATAGTTGCGACTGCCGGCGCCCAACTGCACGTCCGTGTTTGCGCCGGAGAATCCGCCACGGACCACATCGAAGGTGGCACCGGTCACGCGCGTATCGACACGCGCGGCACGTGGCAGGGAGCCACCAGGGAGTGCCATCCCGTTGAGCGTCGTGAGATTCGACTCCGCCCCGCTGCCAAGAATCGATGGGCCATTCACGCCCTGTGTCACACCAGGGGTGTTGCCGGCAATCGCACTCAGGTTGCCCGCGAGTGAAGGCGCGACCTGCCCGTTCACACCATCCAACCAGCGTTCCGACGCCCCCGCTTCGAGCGTGGTCGGGTCCACCTGTGTATTCGCACGTTCGGGCTTGTCCGCCGTGACCTTCACCGCCGCCAGCGTCGACGCGTCGTGCGCAAGCACAAAATCCGCGACGAGTTCCTTCTCGCTGTTCTGTCGCTGCACTCGACGTCGCGCCGACTTCAGCCCGACCGATGACACGGCCACCAGGTAGTCGCCTGTGCCGTCCTCGAACGACACCACGTAACGCCCTGCACTGTCCGTGGTGGTTTGCTTGAACGCCCGATCCGGACCGCGCGTGACGAAGACACTGGCTCCGACCACCGTGCGGGCGGAGTCATCGGTGATGCGGCCGCGAATGATGTCGGTGACGGATTGGGCACGCAGGAGCGTGACGCCGGCGACGAGCAGCAGCGCTGCGCGACGGAGAGAACGGACCAGCATGGCAACGGGGCTCGAGGGTGGGCTCGTGATCTGCGGTCTGACATACGCCGGTGCGAAAAGGTTGTGTCAGCGCTGCATTCCGGCGGTTAGTACTGGTTTTTCCGTAGTATGCGACAGGCACTGCCTTCTGTCAACTGGTTTTCCCGTAGTGCGCCGGATCGCCTCTCCGGTGCACGGGACACGCGTCAACGTCAGCGGTAGCGGTAGCGGTAGCGACCACGGTGAGCGCGCAAAGAAAACGCGCCACATGGCTCGAAAGCCATGTGACGCGTCATCCTCAGCACCTGCGTGTGCGCGCGTCGGAAACGGGCCCGCTTCCGACGCTGCGACTACCGCGCCGGCGTGAGGACGATCTTGCGGTACTCGACGGCCGTGTGATCACCCTGCAGGTAGATCGGCCCCGGCTCCCCTTCGTTGCTGTCCAGCGCGCCGCCCGTGATGCCGGGAATGTTCTGCATCGAGATCACCGTCTTGCCGTTGAGCACCACCGTGATGCGGCGACCGACCAGCGTCACATCATACGTCTGCCAGGCGCCGGCATCGAGTGCCGCATTCTCGTTCGGGATCAGGAAACCGTAGATACCGCCGGTGTGCGTGCTGAGTGGTTCCATCCCCTTGCTGTCTTCGACCTGCAACTCATGACGACCACGCAGGTAGATCCCGCTGTTGCCATTCTTCGGCACACGGAACTCGACGTGCAGCTTGAAGTCGGTGAAGGTACGCTCCGTGATCAGGTTCGCGCCGTTGCGGGCATTCGTGAGAATGCCGCCCACGACACTCCACTGACTGGTGCCGGGCGACGTCTTCCATCCAGTCAGGTCGCGACCGTTGAAGATGTTGATCGGTGCGCCCCACTGTGGCGCAGCGGTGCGCTCGAGCGTTGGTGCGCGTACGCCGACGAAGTTCGCCGTGCGGCCATTCGGTTCGGTGATCGTGCCGCTGATCTTGTTGTCGGCGTAGGTGCCTTCGACCACCAGGTCACCATCGCCCTGCTCCCACTGCGGTGGAATCGCGAAGCGGAAAGTGTTCCCGGTGTACGTGACCTTCGCCACCGGTCGTGAACTTCCGCCGGATGACACGAACGCCCCAACCAGCGAACGATTGCCGGAGAGCTTCACTTCGAGCCACGACGGATAGGTTCGACCATTGGCGCCTGTCGCCGTGAGGTCCCAGTGCCCGATCATCTCCTCGCCGGGGATTGCGGCGGAAATGGCAGGCGATGGTGTGACGGCGAAGGTGGCCGCCGGCGTGAAAAGCGAGAGCGCCAGTCCAAGTGAGGCAATGCGTCGCATGCAGGGTACCGGATGAGCGTCGAAGTCGAGGCCCGCAGGTCGCGGGAGGGCGCCAGACGAATGGCAGCCGCTGGAAGGAATGTCGCAACGTGCACGAGCGGAGGGAACGGCAGGGCGCGAGGAGATGGCCCGCTGCGAGCCAGTTCTCAGCGCAGTCCATCCGCGTCGAGAGCGGCTTCGAGCGCCGCCACCGCACGCAGATCGTCCCCTCGTTCGCGCATCAGTGCCAGCGTCGCCCGCGACAGTACCTCGTAGACATCGTGGTATGGCCGCGATCCGTGGAGTGCCGTGGTGTGTGCCAGGACCGTTGACACATCACCGCGTGCGATCGGGCCGGTGAGGGCATCCAGCGCACGGGGCGCGGCCGCCAGGTTTTCGACGCTGGCTGCCATCAGCGCCCGGACGGCACGATGCGCGGCCACCGAATCGACCCCGATACGCGACAACAAGCCTTCCGCCAGCGCCGCGAGTGTGACGGGGAAATTGCTGGCGATCACCGCCGCCGCGTGATACGCCGCCCGATCGGTGCGCGGAATCTCGATGGTGGTGGCACCAAGTCGCGCGGCGAGGCGTGAGGCGACGCTGTGCGCGGCGGCGTCTCCCTCGATACCGATCACGGAGCCCTGCAGGCGGAACGACGCCAGCGAGGGATCGATCAGCGGCAGCAGTGGATGAAACGTGCCGTAAAACACTCCTGAGGCCGTGATCCGTTCGCGCGCTGCCGGCTCCGCACTTCCACTCACCTGCAGCACCACGGTGCCTGGCTGGATGCCGTCGCGGTCACGCAGTTCGTCGAGCGCCACATCCAGCTGTCCATCACGCACGGCGACCAGCACCGCCGGCGAGTTCGCCACAGCGTCAGTGCGGCTGGAGAAAACCGGCGGGCCGTGCTGCTCGATGATGCTGGTGCGATCGACCAACGCGTGCGCCACGCCGGCGGCGCGCAATGCCGCTGCCAGCGCACGACCTGCACGCCCTGCCCCCACGAGCACTACCGGCTCCATGGAACCGGCGATGATGCTCACGAGCGACTGCCCACCTTGCTCGGATGCTCGGCACTGGCGCGCACCAGCAACTGGTCGCGACCGGGCGCATCGCGCAAAAGCGATAACGCGCGCTGCATCACCGGATCGTCCGCCGTACGCCGCGAGAATTCCGCATCGCGACCGAACACGTAGCGCGATGCCTCGTACCCGATCAAGCGATTCACCACGGTGGCGTTGGCGTCGAACGTCGAGTCGGGAACCACGGCACCTCGCGCGCGCACGCCAGCGAGCAGCGAGGCCCGCATCTCCGGTGTCACGGTGAACGTGGTGTTCGTCAACGCACCGGTGGACTTCAGTTGCAACGCCAGCGCCGTGAGTGCGTCGCGGAATTGTGGCACCGCTCGACCGAGCGCCGCCTGCAGCACCGCACCCTGCACGATGGCCGCGCTGTCGCGCGCAATCACGTCGGGGGTGATGCCACCACCGCCGTACACGATGCGGCCCTTGTCGGTCTTGAACGCCTGTCGCTTGGTGACCAGCGAGTCGACTTCATGGCTCAGCGAATCCGTCTCCTCGACACCGGTGCGCAACGTGGCCGCATCATCGTTGTAGCGACGACGGATCGAGATGCTTCGCCCGGCAGGCGTGAACCAGAGCGATGTGGTGAGCTTGAGCGCGCCAACCGTCCCGGCATCGAAGACGCTCTGCGCACTGCCCTTGCCATAGGTCGTCGTCCCAACCACGACGGCGCGATCATGGTCCTGCAGTGCACCGGCCACGATCTCGGCTGCGCTCGCGCTGCCCCGATCGACCAGCACCACGATCGGCAGTGCGGGCCACTTCTGTGGCAGTTTGTCCTTGAAGATGCGATTCGATTCTGCCGTACGACCGCGCAGCGTCACGATCTCCTGCCCGGGGTCGAGGAAGAGATCAGCCACATCGGCACCCTGCTGCACCAGTCCACCGGGATTTCCGCGCAGGTCGAGAACCAGCGACTCCATCCCCAGCTTCGTCAGGGAGTCGACGCCCGCCGCCACTTCGTCGGCAGTGGAGTCACTGAACACACTCACGTCGAGATAGCCGACCTTGGTGGGCAACATCGCCACGCGCTGCACCGCTCGCACGTGAATCACCTGACGCGTGAGGTTGTACGTCAACCGACCCTCCACGCCCAGACGCTCCACCGTGAGCACGACCTTCGAGCCAGCGGCGCCACGCAACTTCACCAGGGCCTCTTCCGACGTCAGTCCCTTGGTGCCCATGCCATCGATCGTCACCACGCGGTCGCCGGTCATCAGGCCGGCAGCCTCCGACGGCGAGCCGGGCAGCGGCGCGATGACGGTGATCCATCCGTCACGGACGTCCATGCGCAGACCGAGTCCGGCGTACTGCCCGGTCGTCTGCTCACGAAAGCGCTTCAGGCGATCCGCCACCAGGAACACCGAATGCGGATCGTGCAACTCGTTCACCATGCCGAGCATCGACTCGTGCCACAATGAATCGATCGGGATGGAATCGACGAATTGATTCTGCACCGTCTCCAACACCTGCGCGAACAGCTTGCGACCGTCGACCGTGGCCGGCGCATCGCGATGCAGGCTGCGGCCCATCAGCCACCCGCCAGATGCCATGGCGAGGCCGAGGACCGCAACGACGGTAAGACTTCGACCCTTGCTCATGCCCTTCCCTGTCGTCGTTTGGCCGGCTGATGGAACTCGGCCGAGGCAAGGTGTGCCACGCGCTGCGATGTCATGCTGTAAGCACCACACTCGGGCTCGTGTGTTCCACGATGGCCTCGATCAGTCGCCCGGTCGTCTCGGCAACCGCACCGTCTGCACGCACGGGCACGATTGGACCGCATTCCGGGTGGCGAGCCTGCCACGCCGACGTCACCGACGCCTCGTACGCCGCCGCAACCCGCGCGTCGAACGCCGGTCCGTACCGCTCCAGGCGGTCAGCGAGGCCGCGCGAGGCCCGTCGTGCACCAGCCGTTTCCGGAGAGAGCGTCAACAGCAACGTGAGGTCAGGCACCAACCCGCCGGTGGCGAGGGAATTCGCTGATCGGACCTGTGCGTCATCCAGTCCATGGCCAGCGATCTGGTAGGCATAGGTGGACACGAAGAACCGATCGGCGACCACCCATTCACCACGCGACAACGCCGGCTGGATGACTTCGGCCACCACCTGGGCTCGGGCAGAAAGGAAAAGCAAGGCTTCCGTGGCGGGGCTGATGGTCGAGTCGGGGTTGAGCAGCAACTCACGAACCTGCAGACCCACCTGCGTCTGTCCGGGCTCACGAATCGTGTGCACCACCAACCCGCGAGCGCGCAGCGCCTCGGCGACGAGCGGGAGCTGCGTCGTCTTGCCGACGCCGTCGCCCCCCTCGAGCACGATCAATCGCCCACGCGCCGCGGATGTTGTCATGACAATGTAATGATCTTGCTCACGGCACCAGTGCGAATTCCTTCCGAGATGAACTCGTTCACGCGCATCATCAGCTTGTCGAAATTGGTCTGCGCCACGATCGCCCGCTGGTACACGGGATTCAGCTCGACCTTCTGCAGCAGCGTGTCGAGTTCCTGCTCCATCTCCTGCGGCGGATCTTCGCCACGTTCGATGAATTGCTGTGCTTCGCTGCGCAGTTGCGACAGGCGACGAAGCACCGACGACGCCTCGCCATCTTCCGTCAGCAGGTCGTTCGCGCGCTTGAGCGCCTGATATTCCGTCGACTGGCCGATCTGCCGGCCCAGTTCCTTGGCTTTCTCCTCGAGCATGTCAGTCCACTGCAAAGGGGATTCGCGGGACCCGAACGGCCCACGCCATGCCAGAAGTTACTGCGCTTGGCTACTGCCAGCGCCGACCTCAGACCCAGCAGCAGCCCGAACCGTTGCCTCGGTCCGCCGAGCCACCACGAAGCGGTCCCGACCGAACGCGTCGGGGACGATCCTGCTGTCCCGCCACTGCGGCCTGGTGACGCAGGCCAGCGCCTCATCGGCTCGTCGAGCGTCGATCTCCATCAGGAGCATGCCACCGGCCGTCAGCGTCGCCTCCGCCTGCCCGACCAGCTCCCGGATCACCGACATGCCATCCGCGCCGCCGTAGAGCGCCAGCGCCGGTTCCCAGTTGCGCACCCCATCCGGGAGCGCATCCCGCTCACCAGTGGCGATGTACGGCGGGTTGGAGACCACCACATCCACCCGCTCACCGCCCAGTGGCTCCAGCAGGTTCCCGACGAGGAACTCGGTCCGGGCATACTCGCGGCGAAGGACCGCGCGCGCGTTCATCTCCGCGACCTCGATCGCACTTGGCGAAATGTCGATCCCGATCACGCGGGCCGCCTGACTCTCCTGCGCGATCGAGAGTGCAATGGCGCCGGACCCTGTGCCGACGTCCACCACGGTCGTGCCAGGGCCAATGCAGGCCAGCGCGAGGGTGACCAGTTCCTCCGTCTCGGGCCGCGGAATCAGGACCCGTTCGTCGACGTGCAGGAAGAGGTGGCGGAACGCCGCTCGCCCGATCGCATACGCCATCGGCGCACCGGAGATGCGACGGTCGGCAGCATCGTCGGCCGCGTCGACCAACAGGTCGATCACCTCGTCTGCCGCATGCACCGTCGACCATGACCGCGGCGCGTCGTGCAGGCCGGCCAGCAGGTCACGCGCTTCATCCATCGGATGCTCGACCGCACCGCCCAGTTTCGCCGCGATCGCGTCGCGCAATGCGGCCACGGTGCGCGGGCGCGACAGGTCAGCCACCCAGCCGCTCCTTCACTTCCGCCTCCTGCAGTGCGTCGATGAACGGCCCGATGTTGCCATCCATCACCGACTGCATGCCATGCAAAGACAATCCGATCCGATGATCGGTGATGCGATCCTGCGGATAGTTGTAGGTGCGGATCTTGGCCGAGCGATCGCCGGTGCCGACCTGCGCGCTGCGCATCTGCGAGCGTTCCGCCTCGAGCTTCGCGAGACGCTGGTCGAGCAACCGGGAGCGGAGCACCGTCATCCCCTTGATCTTGTTCTGCAGCTGCGACTTCTGGTCTTGCTGGCTGACGACGATCCCGCTGGGGATATGCGTGATCCGCACGGCCGAGTCGGTGGTGTTGACGCTCTGTCCACCAGGCCCTGACGAGCGGAAGACATCGATGCGGAGATCCTTGTCCTCGATCGTGACGTCGACTTCTTCCGCTTCCGGCAGCACGGCCACCGTGGCGGCGGAGGTATGGATGCGCCCCTGGGTTTCGGTGGCCGGTACGCGCTGCACGCGGTGCACGCCGGACTCCCAGCGCATCGTGCCGAAGGCGCCACTGCCGTCGACACGTGCGATGACTTCCTTGATGCCACCGAGGGTGCCGTCGGACATCGACATCACTTCGATGCGCCATCCCTGACGGGCGAAGAAGCGTTCGTACATGCGCCAGAGATCGGCCGCGAAGAGCGCCGCTTCATCGCCGCCGGTACCGGCGCGGATTTCGATGATTGCGGGCCGATCGTCGAGCGGATCGCGCGGCACCAGCAGCGGATAGAGATCGCGGTCGAGTTGTTCCAGGCGCTCTTCCAGCCGTACGACCTCCGCCTGCGCCTCGGTGGCGAAATCGGGGTCGTCGCCGTTCGCCATTTCGCGCGATTCTACCAGTTCGCGCTCGATCTGGCGCACTTCGGCGGCCAGGCGCACGACGTCCTGGAGGCGCTGGTGCTCCTTGCCGAGGGTGGCGAGAAGCCGTGGATCTTTGACCGTCCGGGGGTCCAGCAGCTCCTGCTCCACCACGGCAGCGCGGGCTACGGCGTCGTCGAGGCGATCTCGCAGGCTCATCGGAGCCTGACCAGCGGTCGGAGCAGTGGCATAAGTGCAAGGAAACAAACCACTTGGCGCAGTGAACTCAAGCGCGGAACCGGTGTATATTACAGTGTCGAATTGCACCTACACGCGATACGATGTACGTGTGTCGTCGTGGGTGTGTCGTTCGACAGCCGGCAATCGTCCTCGATTGCAGGTACCCCTTTTTCAGGAGTCGTTCATGCGTGTCCACCAGGCTCGTCGCACTTGGTCCTCGATCGGGGCAACTGTCCTGTTCGGGCTGGCCCTTGCTGCGCTGCCGATGGCGGTCCATGCGCAGGCCACACCGCCGCTGAAGCTGAGCGTGAGCATCCAGCGTCAGGCGACGGGTCCCGTGATCACCATCACGGGTTCGAACTTCACGCCGAACGGACCGGTGAAGCTCACCGGGTCGCCGCCGCCGAACACCAGCCAGGCGATTGCGTTCGGCCCGATCAAGGCCGATGCGAACGGCGCCTTCAGTGTCCGCAAGGAAATGCAGTGCACATCGCAGAGTCAGGACGACGGGTTTCTCGAGGTGACGTTCACTGCCATCGACGAGACGAGTGCGCGCCGGAGCACCGCGCGCGAAAACGCGACGCCGTGGATCTGTCGATAGTGCGATGAACGTTTGATGTGACGCGCTGCGATGCGCGGATGACGACGCGCCCCGATCAGGAGACTGGTCGGGGCGCGTTGTTTTTGGCGCAGGCGGCTGCATCCGATCAAGGTGAAAGCCGATCAAGGGGTCAGAGATCTTGATCGGCGAGTTCGCGGGCTAAAGCCTTAGTAGTACGAGCCTTACGTCTCGATCAAGGGGTCAGAGATCTTGATCGGCGAGTTCGCGGGCTAAAGCCTTCGTAGTACGAGCCTTACGTCTCGATCAAGGGGTCAGAGATCTTGATCGGCTCAGTCTCGCTCAGATCAGTGCTCCTTTGCTGCTGCGCCACCGCGAAACGGCTGAAGGAATGATACGCCGGCGTGCACGCGATGATCGATGCGCGAATCAGGTGCGGTGTTGAGAAGCGCCAAGCGATAGAATCGCGTCGTTCACACGCCGTCTGCGGCGCTTGAGGCTGCGGCATCCTTACGCGTTTCCCACCGAGCTGTCGGCTCACGCACCGAGGCGCAAATGGCGCGCATGCCAAGACTCATTGCACCAGGCTTTCCAATCCACCTGACTCAGCGCTGCCACAATCGCGAGCTCAAGTTCCACGACGAAATGGATTTTGCGCACTTCCGCGAAATCCTGATGCACGCCAGCAGGAGCACATCGTGCGCCGTGCACGCGTATGCGCTGATGTCAAACCACATTCATCTTCTGCTTACGGCGTCGCATCCACTCGGTCCCTCGCGACTCATGCAGCGTGTTGGCAGTCGATTCGTGCGACACTGGAATACTCGGCACCGCAGAAGCGGGACTCTGTGGGACGGCCGCTTCCACTCAATGATCGTGGGTAGCGATCGGTACTTTCTGGCGTGCTGTAGGTACATCGACCTCAATCCCGTTCGCGCTGGAATCGTGCGCCACGCGGTGGAGTACGAGTGGTCGAGCCACAGACACCTGGCACACGGGGGCTGTGACGAACTCCTGACCTCGCACGGTGCATACAATGCCCTCGGCATGACGCCGGACGCGCGACAAGCTGCGTATCGAGCCTTTTGCAGCGCGGATGCACCAAGGCGAGAAATTGAGGCGATTCGCGCCGCGAGCCTCGGATGTGCAGCAGTGGGTGAAAGCCGCGCGCTCCGTCGGCTGGAGGCGCAGTTGAAGCGCCGGGTGACGCCACAGCAGCACGGCGGCGATCGCAGGGGTGTGGGCTGGCAAAACGACCATCGCTAATGCGATGCGCGACTCCTCGCGATTCGGCCGACCAAGATCTCTGACCCCTTGATCTGAGCCTAAAGCGAAGAGGGGCAACGATTTAGCTTCATAATCGCCCGATCAAGATCTCTGACCCCTTGATCTGAGCCTAACTCATTACGGAGCAAGTGTTTAGCTCCAGACTTTCCCGATCAAGATCTCTGACCCCTTGATCGATCAAGATCTCCGACCCCTTGATCGGCGCCTAACCGCAGGCCGTGCAACGACTTACGCCGGTATTCCCGTGTACGCCCACCCATCACGCCTCGTACCCCAGCCGCAACCGCCGGATCGTCTCCAGCCGCTGCACTTCCGACCGCGGCAACGGCAGCAGCTGGCCAAGCCACTGCATGTCGATCGGCTTCACCAGGTGGGCATCGAACCCTGCTTGCGTCGCGTTGCGCAGGTCGGCAGCCGCGCCCCAGCCGGTCACCGCCAGCATCACGATACGCTCACCACCCACGGTGGCGCGGATCGCCGTACAGGCCTCGTAGCCGTTCAGGCGCGGCAGGCCAACATCCATCAGCACCACGTCCGGCGTGCCGTCCACGGCGCGCTCCACGGCCTCCAGCCCGTCATAGGCGGTAGCCACTTCGAACCCCATCATGCCGAGCAGGGTCGCGAGCGCATCACAGCCGTCACGGTTGTCATCCACCACCAGCAACCGGCGCGGGGTGACAGGATCTGCAAGCTCCGGCGTGGACGACTGTTCGTCTGGCATTGCTGCGTCAGGAGAGGTGGGGAGGAATACCGTGAATGACGTGCCTTTTCCCAGACCGTCGCTCTGCACGGTGATGCGGCCGCCGTGTAGCGTCACCAGCGCCTGTGCCAGCGAGAGTCCGATGCCGAGCCCGCCCTGCGAACGATCGATCGCGGCATCGATCTGGCCGAACATCTCGAACACTCGCGTCAGGTTCGCCGCATCGATGCCGATGCCAGTATCGCGCACGGTGACGGCCACGCCGTCCCCGTCACGACTCGCTGTCACCGCGATGCTGCCACCAGCCTCGGAGTACTTGGCAGCATTCGTGAGCAGGTTCGAGAACACCTGTGCGAGACGAATCGGGTCGCCGTCAACGTAAACGTCCGGTGTCGGCAAGGACACCGACAGCGCATGCCGCAACGCGTCGATCTGCGGTCGCGCCGTCTCGATCGACTGTGCGATGACGGCGTTCAACCCGACCAGTTCGCGCCGCAGTTCGAGCTTGCCGCTCGCGATCCGCGACGCGTCCAGCAGGTCGTCGAGCAACCGCGACATGTGTCCGACCTGTCGGTCGATGATCGCCTGCGACCAGGCCAGTTCCGGATCACCGGCGGCAGCTGCGCGACGCTGCTGCACGGCCACGGCATGACGAATCGGCGCCAGCGGATTCCGCAGTTCATGCGCCAGCGTGGCGATGAAATGATCCTTCCGCGTGTGTGCGTCGCGCAACGCCTTTTCGGCCCGCAGGCGATCCGTGATGTCCTCGAAGACGGTGTAGACCTCGTACGGCACCGACTCTCCGGGACGACGCAGTGGCACCGCATCGACGCTCAACCAGCGATACTCGCGCCGATCCCAGTTGTAGACGCCCATGACGACGCCATGGATCGGTGCACCAGTACGAAGCGCCACACTCGATGGGTGCTCCGCTCCAGGAAACGCCGAACCGTCCTCACGAATGGTGTGCTGCTCCTCGCGTGATGGATCGCTGCCGATGAAGTCATCGCGGGGTCGGCCGAGGATGCGCTCCGCAGCGGGATTCAACGCGATGATGCTCCCATCGGCGCCGTGGTGGACCACCCCCTGCAGCATGGTTTCCACCAACAAGCGGTGACGGGCCTCACTCGACTCCAGCGCCTCCGCCGTTCGCATCTGCGCGGTGACTTCACGCGCCGTCCCGATCACCTGTTCCGGCGTGCCGCTGGCCGTGCGTGTGAAGACCGAGTCGCGGACTTCGATCCACCCCCAGCCGCCGGCCGCATTGCGCATCCGGTGCCGCAATAACGCGACTTCACCATCCGCCAGCAGGTGAAGTCGTGAGATGTGCGCCTGCAGCGCGGGTACGTCATCGGGATGTATGAGGCGGTTCACCGTCTCGAGCGTCATCGTGCCGTACTCGTCGGCGGTGTAGCCGAGGAGGGCCGTGATCGGCCTCGTGTTGAACACGAGCTCGAGCGGGTCCAGCCGCACGATGTAGTGTGTGACCACGTCAGTCAGGGGTTCGCAGTCGATATCGATCGGCAGCGTAGACGACGGCAGCATGCGCGGGCAGCACCAGCGCTGCAATCTCGAGCGCACTTCCAGCGTGGCCAAGCAGCACGGCGCCAGCCATGCCGATGACGGCGATCACCAGCAACCAGCGCAGTGCACTGCGTACCCCCTTCGGCACCCCACCACGCAGCACCATCACCGCCGCAACCAGGCCAAGCAGCCACGCCGGGTTCACCAGCGCGACACTGGGATTGTTGGCCATGAAGACGTGCTTGGTGGCGAACCATGCAAGCAGCATTCCACTGCCGAACAGTGTGATCACGAGACTCCACGCCGCCATCGCCGTCGCCGCGGCGACACGCCCGACGCGGATCATTCCAGTCAAGACGACACCAATCACCACACCAACCAGCGCCGCCAGCGCGACCCGCCAGTCGACGCCGCCGGGCTCAGGTCCGCGATCGGCGCGGAAGAGCGTATCCACCGGTCCCGCCAACAACCGCGCGGGCAGGCCCTCCGCCGCCGGCAACTCGATCCGCTTCACCGACTCCGAGAGCGACTGCGGCAGGAACGCCTCGTCCCAACCGGTGAGCGGCGCATCGGCGTCGACGCCGAGTACGAGCTCGCTGCCGAAGTAGAGCGGCGCGCTGTAGGCCAGCAATCGACGGGTGTGCCACCGGTAGCTCCCCTGCCCCGGCTGCGCCTGCATCGCACGCTTGAGCGCGCCGCCGGTCACCGCATCGATGGCGTCACGTGCTCGTGTGCTGCAATTGTCGAGGTAATAGTCGTACCGATAATACTTGTTCTCTTCCTTCGCATTCTCGGCCAGCATCGCGACCAACCGAGTCTTCTGCGACGGGGTCAGCTGCAGCTCCTGCAAGCTGACGCTGCGATTCAGCTGCTGGTAGAGGCGCAGCGTCTGCATCAGCGAGAATGGCTGCATCCAGTACTTCGTATCACCGGTGAGGAAGCGCCCGATGAAGTTCGGCTGTTCGAAGTCGAACATGCCCCAGTTGTAGACGAGGGGCTGGCCCGCGGCATCGTCCCACACCACGATCGCATTGTGCCCGAACTTCTCGAACACCTCGTCGCCCTGCCCCATCGTCATGAGGTAGACGGGTTTCGTCGACCAGTCGATCTCGCGCTGCGCCGACAGCGGTCGGGCCAGCGTCACGAGCGCCGCGCACAGCACGAGGCTCGCCCGCAGCGCGACGCGTCGCACGGCACGCATCACGCCTGCGAGCCGCGTCACAGCCGGACTTCCTTCCCCTCTTCGGCGCTGCGGTAGATCGCCTCGACGAGGCGCTGCACGACGATCTGGTCCACCGGCGGCTCATATGCGACATCGCCATTCAGCACGGCGGCAAAGTGTGCCAGCTCGGCGCGATAACTCTGGATGAACGCGCTGTCTCGTTGCGCGGCGCCGGTGGGCGACACATCCACCGCGCGACCGTTGAGGTCCTTCACCACGCGCAGTGGCGCCAGGCGCGCGGTGCCCTTCGAGGCCAGCACCTCGAACCACCAGCGATCCTCCTCACCCACGTAGCCCCATGCGGTGTCGATCGCGACACTCAGCCCTGATGCGTACTGCACGTGGACGAACATCGCATCCTCGACCGAACGCACACCGCTGCCACGTTCCATGCTGGCCGTGACACGCACCGGATCGGGGAAGTCGGCGAGCCAGCAGGCGAGATCGAGCAGCGGCACGCCCTGGTCGAGAAAGATGCCGCCGCCCGCTTCCGCGCGACGCGAACGCCAGCCTGCATCGCCTCGACGCGTCTTGTACGCGCCAGCACGGATGCCGATCAGGCGGCCAAGCTCACCACCGTGGATGAAGCTCTCGAGATTCTGGACCTCGGTGCGGAACCGATGGTTGTGGCCGACCAACACCTTCATCTCGTGCTTCTCCGCCGCCGCGATGATCCGCTCCACGCCCTTGGTCGTGAGGGCCAGCGGGCGTTCGCAGAGCACGTGCCGCTTGGCCTTGAGGGCGCTCAGCACGTGTGGCTCATGGAGATGGTTCGGCGTCGAGATCAGGACCGCATCGATCTCCTCGAACTCGAGCAGCTCCTCGATGTCGGTGAAGGTGTCGGGCACGCTGAAGCGATCGGCCAGCGCACGCACCTTGGCGCCGTCATTGTCACAGAGTGCGACCAACTGCACGCCGCGCATCTTCGAGAGCACGGGCAGGTGGGCGAGTTGGGCAATGGCGCCGGCGCCAATGACACCGATCCGGAGGGCTGGCTTGGACATGCGGTACAAGGAGGGCGGAAAGCGATGGCGCCTCCCTCGCGGGGGCGCAGAACGACCGGCAGCAACATGCGACCTGCAACTCGGACAATCTGCAACGCGGACACGCCATGACGCTGGCGACGCACGCCCACCCGCTGGCAGGCCAGGTTCGGACTACATCAGCGGCGACAATCGTGTCCCGGGATAATACGCGGCGAGAATCGACCGGGCATCCTGCCCTGCCCTCGCACGCCCAATCGCCCCCCACTGCGACATGCCAACCCCATGCCCATTGCCAACGCCCCGCAGCACGATCGTGGTGCCGAGCGACTCGAGGGAGAAGTTCGTGCTGGGCAGGATCGCGCCGTCGGTGCGCAGGACCGATCGAATGTCATTGCCCCGCAAGGTGACGCGGCCGGTGCTGGTCTCGATCTCGAGTGCCGTCACCCGTCCCGATGGCCCCCGGGCCGCGACGCGAACCGCTCGCACGTCGCCCGCGGTCGCTACGCCGGCATCCGAGCCGTACTGCGCCAGCAGCCGGTTGATGTCCACCGTGCTGAAGCGTCGCTCCCACCCTCGGCTCCCGCTCGCGTCACAGAAGCAGCCACCCGACAACGTGTGGTCGTCTACCGGACGCAGGTACGGCTCGGCACCACGCTTCCAGAACACCTCATCGACGCCGGCCGTCATCGCGCCGCCATGTGAGTGATACGGTGCCGTGATGATCCGATCACCCCAGGTGAGCACCAGCCCGCGCGTGGCGCGCACCGCGTCGTCGGTCTCGGGTCGCTCCACGGTCACGCCGCCGTACACCTGATCCGAAACCGTGGAGGTGACGTCATAGAGCGGCCGACGCTCGCCCATGCGCGCCGCGGCGTACGAACGCGCCGCCACTGCCTGCGCCTGCAGCGCGGCACGATCGCGCGGATCACGCGAGCCGATCTCACCCGGCAGCACGCCGCGCAGGTACTCCTCGAGATCGAGGCGGTTGATCACCGCCACCGTGCCACCATCCGGGACGAAGTCGACCTCACCGCGATAGCGTCGGCCGTTCCACTCCACGATGCCGATGGCATTCCGGCTCGACATCGCGCCCGGCGCCGTCCGTCCGAGGAGCACGCGGATGGTCTTGTCGCCAAGGTGCGTGCCAACGGTCGCCCTATTCCGGCCGGACTCGATCACGCTGTCGACGCGCTCCGTGGCACGCTCGGGCACACGCGCCTGCACCCGCTCCTGCGCGAGGAGCGCGTGCGATGGGGCGCCCGCCAGGCAGGCGAGCGATGCGAACAGCAGCCCGTGGCTACGCTTTCGCAGCGCGGATCGCATCGGAAAGCCGTTCGAGCGTGTCGGCAACGACATCGTCGCCGTGCGCCGCGCTCATGAAGGCTGCCTCGAACGCCGACGGCGCGAGGTACACGCCACGCTCACGCGCGGCGTGGAAGAACTTGTTGAAGAGCGGCACATCACTGGTGCGCGCTTCCGCAAAGTTCGTGACCGGGCCCGGATGGAAGAAGAAGCCCCACATCGATCCTGCGTGCGACGCGTGGAACGGCACACCTTCGCGTGCCATGATGTCGCGCAGCCCCTGCACCAGCACACCGGTCCGGTTGGTGATGATCGTGTGCAACTCGGGTGTCAGCGACTTGAGCGTCGCCAATCCACCGGCCATGGCCAGTGGATTGCCACTGAGCGTACCGGCCTGATAGACCGAGCCACTCGGCGCCACCTGCTGCATCAACTCACGTCGGCCACCATAGGCCGCCACCGGGAGCCCGCCGCCAATCACCTTGCCGAACGCCGTCAGGTCGGGCGTGACGCCGAATCGTTCGACGGCGCCACCCCACGCGATGCGGAAACCGGTCATCACCTCGTCGAACACCAGCAGCGCCCCGGTTTCATCGGCGATCTGCCGCAGGCCTTCGAGAAAACCAGGCAGCGGCTCGATGAAGCCGGCATTGCCAATGATCGGCTCGAGCAGGATGGCCGCCAACGGCACCTGCTTCGCCACCGCGCGCACCGCGTCGAGGTCATTGAACGGCGCCGTGTAGGTCAGCGCCGCCAGCGCCGCAGGCACCCCCGGTGAATTGGGCAGGTTGAGCGTCGCGACCCCAGAACCAGCCTTCACGAGGAACGAGTCGGCGTGGCCGTGATAACAGCCGTCGAACTTGAGGATCGCATCACGACCCGTGGCCGCACGCGCGACACGTGCGATGCTCATCGCCGCCTCGGTGCCGCTGCTGGTGAAGCGCAGCATCTCGATGTGCGGCATGCGCTGCGTGATGAGCTCCGCCAACTGCACTTCGAGTCCGGTCGGAATGCCGAAGCTGGTACCGCGCTGCATCACTTCATGGAGCGCATCCAGCACCACCGGCGCGGCATGGCCCAGCACCAGCGGCCCCCAGCTCAACACGAAGTCGGTGTAGCGATTGCCGTCGACATCCCAGATGTACGGCCCCTCGCCACGCTGCACCACGAACGGTTCGCCACCGACTCCACCGAACGCACGCACGGGCGAATTCACGCCACCAGGAAAGAGCTGACGCGCACGCGCCATGATCGCCTGCGATTCCGTCGTCACCACACCCGTCATCGTCCAAAGCTCCCGATCGAGGAAGAAGCCACCAACGGCAGGACTCGCGCCGCCCGCTCGCGCTGAACCAGCGCCGGCGGCAGCAGGATGATGCCAGAGGCGGTGGCCTCGAAGTCATAGTCGTCGACTACATCCGTGATCGTGGCCTCGACCAGCGACCCGACCGGCGCATCGGTGTCGAGATGCGTCACGCCGTCGATGTCGTCAGCCTGCCACGGTGCCCGCGCCACTGCCAACTCGTCGTCGCTCCCGGCACGATCGATCAGCACTTGCACAGTGCGACCAATATGACGCTCATATCGCTCCGCCGTGATCCCTGCCTGCATGCGCTGAAGCATGTCGAGCCGCTCATGCTTCACTTCATCCGGCACATCATCCACCATCGCCGCGGCGGCCGTGCCATCCTGCGCGCTGTAGGTGAAAGCCCCGACACGATCGAACTGCATCTCTTCCAGGAATTCGAGCAGGATCTCGAAATCTTCGTGCGTCTCGCCGGGAAAGCCGACGATCACGGTGGTGCGAATGGTGAGATCCGGCACCGCATCACGGAATCTCGCCACCTTCTCGACGATGGTCTTGCGACGCTCCGGGCGACGCATCCGGGTCAATACCGAGTCGCTGCCATGCTGTACCGGCATGTCGAGATACGGCAGGATCCTCGGATTGTTCGCCACGACCTCGAGGAAACGCGGTGTGATGCCGGCGTTGTAGAGATAGAGATTGCGGAACCACGGGATGTCGGTCTCTCGCAGCAGCGCTTCCAGCAACTCCGGCAACGCTGTACCGTCGCGACGATCACGCCCGTAGTGCGCAAGATCCTGCGCCACGAGGTTCACCTCGCGAGCACCCTGCAATTCGAGCAACTGCGCCTCGCGTATCACATCCTCGAGTGCGAAGCTGCGATGCTTGCCGCGCATCAGTGGAATGGCGCAGAACGCGCAGCCGTGATCGCACCCTTCACTGACCTTGAGATACCGCACGTGTGGTGTCTCGCCGCCACCGAACATCCGCTCGCCGGGATGGATCATCGGCGCCGCATCCACCAAGCCGCGCAGCTGCAGCTGCGGAATGAGCTGGTCGACATCGGTGGTGCCAAGGAACAGGTCGACCTCCGGAATCGACTCAGCGAGCTCATCCTTATGGCGCTGGACCATGCAGCCGAGTGCGACTACGGCCTGACAGGCGCCATCCACCTTGTGGCGGGCAGCCTCGAGAATGGCGTCGATCGACTCCTTCTTCGCGGCGTCGATGAACCCACAGGTATTGACGACGATCACCTCGGCCTCAGCCAGGTCGTCGGTGTGCTCGCCGCCATACGCGGCGAGCTGTGCCAGATAGCGTTCGGTGTCGACGGTGTTCTTGTCGCAGCCCAGCGTGATGAAGCCGATTTTCATGCGCTGAACTTACCGGACCCGGGGGCCCGGAGAAGCGAAAGCCGTCGCGGGAACGCGAATCGTGCCCGAGGCATATATTCCCGTGCCTGCAGCAAGGATTTCTCGCCTTCCCGGATACGTATGAGCACGCTCCCGCTGGATCAGAAGATCGCCGCCCTCCGGCGCTTCTCCCGATTCTTCTCCCAACGGCTCGGATCGCTCGAGGCGGGGCCGGCTGGCAGCTCGTACTCGGCGACCGAGGTGCGGGTGCTGGGCGAGCTGGCCCAATACGAACAGCGGACGGTGACCGCGCTGAGCCGCTCGCTGGGGCTCGATGCCGGGTACCTGAGCCGAGTGATCCGGCGACTCGAAACGACGGGCGTGGTGTCGAAGTCGGCCGACTCAGCCGACAGCCGGCAACAGCCGCTCTCGCTCACCGCCGCCGGCCGTGCGGAAGTGACGACGCTCGAGGCGATCACGACCGCCAGATACGCGTCGCTCGTTCGCACCTTGCCGACCTTCATTCATGCGCCGTTGCTCGATGCGATGGAGCGAATCGAGGGCGCCTTCAGCAGCGAGGTGCCGGCGCGCGATCCAGCGCCGTGGCTGCTTCGCCCGCATCGCGCGGGTGACATCAGTTACATCACGCAGCGGACGATTGCATCGGCGCTGGAAGAGTTCGAGTACAACGCAGCCTATGAGGCGATGCTGCTCCGTACGGCAACGAACTTCGCGGAGCAGTTCGATTCGACCACAGACTGCAGCTGGATCGCCGAACGTGACGGCGTCGTGATTGGATCCGTGCTGGTGCACAAGGCCGGTGACCAGGTCGCGCGCGTGAGGATGCTGCACGTCGAGTCGCAGGCGCGCGGAATCGGCATCGGCCGTCGGCTGCTTGCCGAGTCGATCGACTTTGCACGGCGGGCCGGATACGATGCGGTGGAGCTCGAGTTGTGGGATCCGATGAAGTCGGCACGCTTCATCACGTTCGCGGCCGGGTTCCGACACGTGAGTGCGGCGACCGAGGAACGCTTCGGTGCCGTCGGTACGCAGCGTCACCTCTGGCGGATCAACCTCCGTGCCGCCCCACCGGACGCGTGACCAGAGGCACGGCGACGCGGGCTGAAATTCAAGCGCAAGCACCGGAGTGTGTGTCAGGAGCCGCTGGCCGATCATTCGGCATCAGCCTACTCTCTGGCACAGGAGCTCGACATGACGGCCATCGGTCTGTATCCCGGAACCAGCATGACCACTGACCCCACGACCTCACTTCCGCTCATCGACGAGCGGTACGCCGCGATATCGGCGCGTGACCGGTCGCAGGATGGGCAGTGGTATTACGCGGTGCGCACCACGGGTGTGTTCTGCAAGCCGTCGTGTGGTGCACGGCTTGCCAAGCGCGAGAACGTTTCCTTTCACGATTCGATCGAAGCCGCCACGCTGGCTGGATTCCGTCCCTGCAAGCGTTGCCGACCCGATCTGCTCGACTCCGACTTGCATGCCGAAGTCGTGACCGCGGTCTGCCGACTGATCGACGACACGCTGGCGAAGGATGGATCGGTCCCGACGTTGCAAATACTGGCTGATCGCGCCGGCTTCTCCCCGTTCCACCTGCACCGGATCTTCCGCAAGGCGACCGGTCTTACACCGCGTGGGTATGCGGCTGGGGCCCGTGCACGAATGCTTCGCGAATCGCTCGGTAACACACGCACAGTCTCGGAAGCGATTGTCGGCGCGGGGTACTCCTCGCCAAGTCGCTTCTACGAGCGCGCCACTCAACGGCTGGGGATGTCGCCCGCGCAGGCGCGGCGTGGCGGTGAGGGAGAAACGGTGCGGTTCGCCGTCGGGCAGTCATCGCTCGGTGCAATTCTCGTGGCCGCGACTGAGAAGGGGATCTGCTCCATTGCCCTCGGCGATGATCCGGAGCTGCTGGTGCGGGCGCTCGAGACGCGATTCAGCGCCGCGACACTGGTGGGCGATGATCCGGCGTTCGCGGCGGTCGTCTCGAAGGTCGTTGGCTTCGTGGAATCGCCACGCGATGCGCTCGACCTGCCACTCGACATTCGAGGCAGCGCATTTCAGGAGCGGGTGTGGCGTGCACTGACGTCGATCGCGCCAGGAGAGACACGCAGCTACACCG
Organism: uncultured Gemmatimonadaceae bacterium; assembly: GCA_963740355.1. Taxonomy (GTDB): domain Bacteria; phylum Gemmatimonadota; class Gemmatimonadetes; order Gemmatimonadales; family Gemmatimonadaceae; genus JACMLX01. Next base: position 1,519,714 of record CAVUDW010000002.1, on the reverse strand, counting down.
AGATCGCGGAAGCCATCGGACAGCCGAGCGCGGTGCGCGCTGTTGCGAGCGCCTGTGCGGCGAACGAAATCGCGGTTGTGATCCCCTGCCATCGCGTGGTGAGGGCCAGCGGCGGGTTGTCGGGATACCGCTGGGGAATCGAGCGCAAGGCGGCGCTGCTGGAACGCGAAGGTGCCCGGTGAGCGCGCCGCTCGATCGGTATCGGTGGGCCGAGATCGCGGCACATCTTGACGCCCATGGCTGGGCGATGCTGCCCGGAATGCTGACCGCCGGGGAGTGCGACGCGCTGGCGCGGATGTACGACGAGCCGTCGCACTTTCGCAGTCGTGTCGTGATGCAGCGCCATGGATTTGGCCGAGGAGAGTATCAATACTTCGACTATCCCCTTCCCGACACGATCGCAACGCTGCGACAGGCGCTCTATCTGCGACTGGCTCCAATCGCGACGCGGTGGAACAATGCCATGAACATCGACGTGGCGTTTCCTGAGCACCACGACGCGTTCCTGGCACGTTGCCACACCGCCGGCCAGGTGAAGCCGACGCCCTTGCTACTGAAATACGGCGCGGAGGACTTCAATGCGCTGCACCAGGACCTGTACGGCGAACACGTCTTTCCCTTTCAGGTAGTGTTCCTGCTCTCGGAGCCCGGACAGGACTTCGAAGGTGGCGAGTTCGTGCTGACGGAGCAGCGTCCCCGGATGCAGTCGCGCGCCGAGGTGGTGCCATTGCGGCGAGGTGATGCCGCAATCTTCGCGGTGCACCATCGTCCGGTGACGGGAACGCGGGGGGCGTACCGCGTCAACTTGCGGCACGGTGTCAGTCGGATCCGGAGCGGTCACCGCTTCGCGACGGGGATCATCTTTCACGACGCAGCCTGAGTTCCATCCGCGACCTGCAGGTGCTGGTCGCGGCTGGAACGTTGTTGGCTTCAGCCGATCGCCGTGCGGAGCAACTTCCACTCATCCATCTGCGCCGTCGTCACGTTGCCGCCACAGAGAATCGTCCCGACACGTTCTCCGTAGGTGCCGTGCGCTGCTGTGAGCAGGGCTGCGATTCCCACGGCACCGGCGGGCTCGACGACGAGACCGATGTGCGACACGAGACCACGCATCGCTGAAAGAATCGCGGCCTCTTCCACGGCGACGAAGTCATCGGTGAGGCCGCGCAAGTCATCGATGGCTTCCTTCACCGGAACACGCACCGCAATGCCGTCGGCAATGGTGTTCACGGGCGTGGTGTGATCGACTTGTACGCCAGTCAAGGCGCGCATCATGCTCGGCGCGCCTTCAGCAACGACGCCGATGATCCGTGTGGTCGGCGCAACGGTACGCATCCAGGTCGCGACACCAGCGAGCAGTGCACCATTGCCGAGTGGCACCAGGAGCGTATCGAGGGTGACGGCGTTCGCGAGTTCGACCGCGATGGTACCTGCCCCTTCGGTGATGGCGAGCGCCTGACCGTCCTCGACGAACTCGAGCCCATGCTTCTGGGCATAGCTGCGCGCTTCATCCTTGGCGGCGTCGAAATCCTCGCCGGCCTGAAAGACCGTTGCGCCGAGGGCGCGCATCCGAGCCAGCTTGAGCGGGCTGGCATGCACTGAAGCGAACATCGTACATGGCACACCAGCGTCGCGCGCAGCGAAGGCGAGTGCCTGCCCGAAGTTTCCTGCGGATGCCGCGCAGACCGGACCGGTGGCAGCGCGTTGTTTGATGAACCAGTCGCCACCGCGGCCCTTGAACGAGCGCAGTGGACCCAGCGATTCCACCTTGCAGCTGACCTGTGCACCGAGCCAGGCATCGAGGTCGTCGTGTCGTACCACCGGTGTGTTGAGGAACACCGGGTTGATCCCCTGCGCGGCACGCGCGATGCCGGCGGCGGTGACGCGACGCGCCTCGACGAGGCTCATCGGAAATTCCCGAACTGCAGCTCGACGCCGAAGTCTTCCTTTCGCAGCAGAGCGATGGCCTGCTGCAGGTCATCGCGCGAGGGTGATGTCACGCGCACCTGTTCGCCCTGGATGGCGGCCTGCACCTTCTTGAACTTGGCGGCCTTGATGGCGGCTGCGACTTTCTTCGCCGTGTCGCCGTCGAGGTTCATCTTGAGGCCGATCGTTCGCATCAGGGTGTCACCGCCCATGGGCTTCACCTCCCCGATGTCGAGATTCTTCACCGGCACGTTGCGCTTGATGAGTTTTGCATTGAGCATGTCGAGCAATGCTTCCATGCGCATGTCGCTGTCGGTCTTGAGCTCGATCTTCGACTCGGCGCGCTTGAAGTTGATCTCGACCAGTGCACCCTTGAAGTCGTAGCGCTGGGCGGCCTCCTTCTGCGCCTGATTGACGGCGTTGTCCACTTCCTGCAGGTCGACGCCGGTGGTGACGTCGAACGAATTTGTATCAGCCATGGGTGCGATCCTCTGACGTGGTCCGGGTGCGGCGGAGGAATGCCGTACCCGGGAAAGTTACGTCAGTCGTGGGCGCGAGGCGGGCGGGTCAGGCGGCGCTGCCACATCGGGCTTTGGAACCGCCCCACCGCCGGCTCGCCCCGCTTTTCCGTCAGGAGACGTAAAAGCTTTCGAGCGCGCGCGAGTTGCTGACATGGCGCAGCCGACTGAGCGCCTTCTCCTTGATCTGTCGGACACGCTCGCGGGTGATGCCCAGCTTCAAGCCGATCTCCTCGAGGGTCAGTGGCTCGACTTCGTCCAGCCCGAAGTACATGCGCAGGATGCGCGCCTCGCGCTCCTTGAGCCGGTGCAGCGCGCCCTCGACCGTCTCGGTCATGGCCTTCTCGAACATCTCCTCCTCGGGCGACTGATGCTCGGTATCGGCGAGGTAGTCGCTGAGCCGATTGTCCTCACCCGGCGTCACGGGGGAGTCGAGGGAGACATGGCCCTGCGCGATGCCCATGGTGAGGGACACTTCGTCGAGCGAGATCGACATGTCCTTGGCGATCTCGTCGTGCGTGGCTTCACGGCCCAGTTCCTGGACCATGGCGCTGGCACGCTTGCCGATGCGGTGCAGCGTGCCGGCGCGGTTGAGCGGGACCCGCACGATGCGGCTCTGTTCCGCAAGCGCCTGCAGGATGGCCTGGCGGATCCACCAGACGGCATAGGAGATGAACTTGATCTCCTTCGTCTCGTCGAACTTCTGCGCGGCGCGGATCAGGCCAAGGTTGCCCTCGTTGATCAGGTCGGAGAGTGACACGCCCTGATTCTGGTACTTCTTGGCCACGGAGACGACGAAACGCAGGTTGGAACGGACCAGCGTGTCGAGGGCTTCGCGGTCGCCCGCGCGGATGGCGCGCGCCAGTTCTGCCTCCTTCTCGCGATTGATCAGCGGATAGCGGCTGATGTCCTTCAGGTACTGATCGAGCGACCCTTCATCCGACGCAAGCTTGGACCGACGGGACGACACCGACATGCGACGAGCTCCTTCCAGCGGCGGGGAGGCGCGGCGCGTGACAGGAGGCTGCACGCGAACGCGAGTCGTTCACAACGTCATGCTGCGCGCAGCACGGTCATCGCACCCATTCCCCGATGCGATGCCATCGAACGCGGGAGAGCCACGAGCCTGGCGCCACCGAATCCGGCACTACGCTGTAGTACACCAACAAGGGTTGTCCGAGCAGCAGCGAATCCGGCACGAAGCCCCAGTAGCGGCTGTCGCTCGAATTGTCGCGGTTGTCGCCGAGCACGAAGAAGCTGTGCGCCGGCACGACGAGCGGCCCCCACGTATTGCGCGTGGGATGCGCACCGGGTGACGCGTGCGCCGCCGGCAGCAGTGCGCGCCGCAGCCAGTCGAACTCCATCGCCATCGGTTCCGCGACGCCGGGCATGCGGCGCGTGAACTGCTCGCTCTGCATCACGCCGTTGACCTGCAGGTGCCCCTGTCGCATGGCAATCGTGTCGCCGGGGAGGCCGACAAGACGCTTCACGAACGGCTTCGCATGGTCGAGCGGCCACTTGAACACGATCACTTCACCGCGGGCCGGCGCCTTCATCGGTGGCAGCCGCTTGGCGGTCAGCGGCACCTCGGCACCGTAGGCCAGCTTGTTCACGAAGAGGATGTCGCCAACCAGCAGCGTGCCTTCCATGCTGCTGCTCGGGATCCGGAAGATGTCGATGAGGAAGGTGCGGACGACGATGATGACGAGCACGGTCATCGTGAACGACTTCGCCCATTCCCACAGCCAGGCGAGGCCGCGGCGGTTCACCCTGCGCAATGCGTCGCGACGCTCCGTCTCGGAGATCGCGCGCTGCGGTGCCTGACTTGGATTGGACAGATCCATGACGGCCGACGGACGTTGGTCCAGCGATGGTGACGATGCGGAGACGGCGCGAACAGTTCGCGCATTCGCCTGCACACCCTGAAAAAAAGCAAGCGCGAGCAGCAATCTGCCGCAAGGCGTCCGGAGCCCTCGCCCCGATGACGAGAGACAGGCGGAGGATACGCAACCGTTCGCCGGCCCACACACCCGAGTATCGCAGGGCAGCGCAAAATCCTGCACCGCCCTGCGCGACTGCCTCAGTAGTTGTCGATCTGTGCGCGCTGGAGGCGGCCGGAGTAATCGATGTAGCCGACCTTGGTCTCCGAGTAGAAATCATACACTTCCCACCCGCCTTCGCGATGACCGTTACCGGTCTGCTTCACACCACCGAACGGCATGTGCGCCTCGGCGCCGATGGTCGGGGCGTTCACATAGGTGATGCCGTTGTCCAACTCGTTCAGCGCGCGGAAGGCAAGGTTCACGTCGCTCGTGTAGAGCGACGAGGAGAGGCCGTACTTCACGCCATTGTTGACCCGGAAGGCTTCGTCCGCATCCGCCACCTTGAGCACGCTCAGCACGGGGCCGAAGATCTCCTCCTGCTCCAGGCGATCGCCCTGCCTGACGCCGGCGAAGATCGTGGGCTGGAAGAAGAAGCCCTTGTCGAGGTCCCCGCCGGTGGCGCGCTGGCCTCCGGTCGCCAGGGAATTGCCTGCCTTGCTGCCGATTTCGACGTACTTCTCGACGTTCGCCAGCGACTCGGCGTGGATCACCGGACCGACGTCGGTGCCCGCCTTGCGGCCGTCACCGAGCTTGAGCTTCGAGGCCGCCGCAACCAGTCGATCGAGAAACCGATCGTGAATCCCGGCCTGCAGGATCAGTCGCGAGGTGGCGGTGCAGCGCTGCCCGGTGGTGCCGAACGCACCCCACAGGACGCCCTCCAGTGCGAGGTCCAGATTGGCGTCATCGAGTACGATCTGCGCGTTCTTGCCGCCCATCTCGAGCGACAAACGCTTGTGCATCCGCCCGCACGTCTCGCCAATGAGCGAACCGGTGGCGGTCGAGCCGGTGAAGGAGATCACGGGGACGTCGGGGTGCGAGACCAGCGCCGCGCCGACTTCCTCGCCAAGCCCGTGCACGAGCTGCACCGCTTCCGGATGCACCCCGGCCTCGAGCAGAATCTCCACCAACACGGCCACGGTCTGCGGCACGTCCTCGGCAGGCTTGAAAATGACCGAGTTGCCGCACAACAGCGCGGGGAAACTCTTCCAGGTCGGGATGGCGAGCGGGAAGTTGAACGGCGTCACCAGGCCACAGACGCCGATCGGGCGCCGGAAGCTCATGGCCCACTTGTTGTTCAACTCACTGGGCACGGTCTTGCCGAAAAGCTGCCGCCCCATCGTGCCGGCGTAATACGCGGTGTCGATGCCTTCCTGCACGTCGCCCCGCGTCTCAGCCAGCGGCTTGCCCATCTCGCGGGTCATGATGTCGGCCAGCTCTTCCTTCCGCCCGGTCAACAGGTCGCCCACCCGGCGGAGCACGTCGCCGCGCGCGGGAGCCGGCACCGCCTTCCAGGCGGCGAAGCCCTTTGCGGCGCTGGCGACAGCCCGGTTCACATCGTCCGCGCCGGAGCGCGGAAAGCGCCCGATGAGGTCGCTGGTATCGGCGGGATTGCGATTCTCGAACCAGGCGCCCGTCGAGGGGGCAACCCACTGGCCCGCGATGTAGTTCTTGAAGTCAGTCATGAGGCGAACAGGAGGGGGAGGCGCCCCGGAGCTGTCCCGTTGGCGCGGAGTCCTGAAATCTAGCCAACCGCGCGCAGGAGCTTGGAGGTCAGCCACCTGAGCTGGACGCGCTGCGACCCATGCGCATCGAAGTTCTCCGGTGCCAGCCACTGCTCGAAGGCGCCCCGAATCGCCGGCCACTCGCTATTGGTAATCGAATACCACGCCGTGTCGCGATTGCGCCCCTTGTAGACCAGCGCGTTCCGGAAGACGCCCTCGAACGAAAACCCCAGGCGTTGTGCCGCCGCTCGCGACGGCGCGTTCAGCGAATCGCACTTCCACTCATATCGCCGATAGCCGAGATCGAAGACCGTCTTCATCATCAGGTACATCGCCTCGGTGGCGATCGGCGTACGCTGCAACGCGGGCGAGAAATTGATGTGCCCGACTTCGATCGAGCCAGCCGCGGGTGTGATCCGCATGTAGCTCGCCACGCCGACCGCCTGCGCACTCGCCGCATCGATGATCGCGAAGCAGAGTGGATCGTCGCCGAGAAAGGTGCTGCGCATGTACTCGAGGTACGCGTCACGCGAGGTCGGCGGCTCGTTGAAGAGATACGTCCAGTTGCTGCCATCGCCGCGTTCATTCGCCTCGAAGAGCGCGTCACCATGTTTCTCGAGATCGAGGGGCTCGAGATCGCAGCGCTGTCCGTGGATGACGTCACGCGGTGGTGCGATGGGCGGCTTCCAGTTGAGCACCGCATCCCCGATCGGCTGACCGAAACGATTGACGCGTGACATCAGGTGGCGGCCATGCCGGCCCGCACCAGGCCGTACCGTTCGATCTTCTTGTACAGGTTCGATCGTGGCATATCGAGCGCACGCGCGGTCTCGCTCACGTTCCAGTCATGCTCGCGCAACTTCACGCGCAGGAAGGCTTCCTCCGCGGCGAGCTTGAAATCCTCGAAGCTCTTGCACTGCATCAGTGCACCGAGTCCAGCGGTGTCGGCACTGGGGCGCCCGACGAGGCGATGCACGTCGGCCACGGTGATGCCGTCACCGCCCGCGAGGATCAGCAGCCGTTCGACGGTATTGCGCAACTCGCGCACGTTGCCGCTCCAGTCGAGTTCCGTGAGCGCCTGCACGGCATCGACGGCGAAGCGTCGCGGGGCGATGCCATCCCGCTGGGCCATCTGCTGCACGAAGAACGCGATCAGCAGCGGAATGTCCTCGCGCCGTTCGCGGAGTGGCGGCACACTGATCGGCACCACGTTCAACCGATAGAACAGGTCCTCACGGAATCGTCCTTCGGCGATTTCGTGCTCCAGTTCCTTGTTCGTGGCGGCGAGCACGCGCACGTCCACCTGCACCGGCTTGTTGCCGCCGATGCGCGTGACGACGCCGTCCTGCAGCACGCGAAGCACCTTGGCCTGCGCCGCCAGCGACATGTCGCCGATTTCATCGAGGAAGAGCGTGCCGCCATCGGCTTGCTCGAACTTGCCGGGCCGGTCGGAAATCGCGCCGGTGAACGACCCGCGCATGTGGCCGAACAGTTCGCTCTCGATCAACTCTCCTGGGATCGCGGCGCAGTTCACCTCGATGAACGGCTTCTTGGCGCGCGTCGATCCGCGGTGCACCGCGCGTGCGACGAGCTCCTTGCCGGTGCCGTTCTCGCCGGTGATCAGCACCCGTGCCGGTGTGCCTGCGACCTTGTCGATGCGCTCCATCAGCGAGACGATGGCGTGACTCTGCCCCACGATTTCGCGACGCGCATCGAGCTGCTCGAGCAGGGTGGCGTTCTCCTCCTCGAGATCCAGGTGTCGCAGCGCGTTGCGCAGGAGCACGAGGATCCGGTCGGTGTCGAGCGGCTTCTCCATCACGTCGTACGCGCCGGCCTGCGTGGCTTCGACGGCGGTGGCGAGGGTCGCGTGACCGCTGATCATGACCACCAGCGCACGCGAGTCCTTCACCTTCAGCGCACGCAACACATCGAGGCCATCCATGCCGGCCATCTTCACATCGCTGAACACCAGATGCGGCCGGAACTTGTCGTACTCCGTCAGGCCATCGGCGCCATTGGCGACGGTGCGGACTTCGTACCCCTCGTACTCGAGCAGTTGGCTGAGTGCAGAGCGGATCGGGGCTTCATCATCGATGACGAGAATGCGTCGGTTCACGGGGTGGCACGGTAAAGCGTGACTTTGCCCTGCGAGACACGGACGTCACCGACGCCGGCCGGCAGGCGAATGGGCAGTGCGCTGGCCTCGACGCCCACGGCACCCGTGCCGCGCTTGAGCGCCTTCACGAGTCGCGGCACGACGGGACTGGGCACTGCAAAGTCGCCGACCCGAACGCGAGTCAGCTTGAACTGCGCTACCCCCGCCACGGACGTCGGTTCGAGGGTTCCACCGAGCGTCACCCGTTCGCGTTCACCGACCATCGACGCCAGCGGTCCGAGTACGGCCCGACCACCGAGGTCACCGAGCTTGAGCGACGCGCGCACCTGGAATTCGTTGCCCTGCGCCCGCACGACGAGACTCTCCGTACTCGCTGGCAGCTGGGCCGACAATGAATCGAGGAAGGCGGCGGCGAACTCCTCGGCCGAGACGGTGACGTAGGCAGGGCCCTTCGACTGCTGGAGGCGTGCCGCAGAGCGACGGCCCTTCTCCTTGGCCGGATAGGACAGCGCCGCCCACCCGGTGTCGGCTTTCGCTCGCGCGGTCGAATCCGCGCCAGAAGCAGCGGGTGCAGCGCCACTCGTCGAACCGATCGCCTTCCGGACCGTGGGCAACCAAGCGTCCCGGGTGAGGTACAGGCCGACGCCGACGACGGCGAGGATGACGAGGCTGATCAGGCGACGGAAGCAACCAAACACGACGGACGACTCCGGGAATCGGGAATTCGGGGGCGGCGCCCGCAGACGCCTCGGGGCAAGGTTAGTCGCCCGGAGGGCCGTGGGGAGCCTCACCGGCTTCATGTACCCCACAGAGACGACGATACTCGCCGGTATCCCGTTACTCGCACCGTCGCGCTTCCAGCAGAAGACGCCCGGAGCGCCGCTCGGCCGCGACCTCGTCGCGCACCATCCGAAGGAGTCGCAGGCATGACGCGTAAACGAATCGCCGTGGTCGAGGACAACGCGGACAACCGTCTGCTGGTCCAGGCGCTGCTCGAGGACCTGTACGACATCACCGAATACGCCACCGGCATCGAAGCGCTGAACGGGCTCCGCGAATCACCGCCGGACCTCGTCCTGCTCGACATCTCGCTTCCCGAGATGGACGGCCTGGCAGTGGCGCGAGAGATCCGTGCCGATCCGCGACTGCGGCAGCTGCCGATCGTCGCCCTCACCGCGCACGCCATGAGCGGCGACCGCGAGAAGTTTCTGCAGGCCGGCTTCGACAGTTACGTGGCCAAGCCGATCATCGACGAAAACATCCTGCTCGATTCCATCGCGAAGCTGCTCGAGCCGATCACGGCCAACACGAGGAACTGAGCGACGCCGTCCTGCGTGCGACGGCCAGGACTCAGCGGTGTGACTGCTCGAGGTAGCGTGCCAGCGCTGAATCAATGCCGGCCAGCAATTCAGCGGTGACGAAGGGCTTCTGAACGAAGATCGGTGCCGGTTCGCCAGCGATCGGTGCGGCAAGCGACTGTGAGGTATAGCCACTCGCGAGGACGACCGGCACCTGCTTTCCCCTGCGCCGCAGGTCAGCCAGGACTTCCGTTCCACTGACGCGCGGCATGGTGACATCGAGCACGATGGCCACGATGCTCGCCTCATGCTCGGCAAACGCGCGAAGACCGTCGTCACCGTCGCTGGCCTCGAGGACGACATAGCCGCGACGCTCCAACATGCGGCGTGCGACGCCACGCACGGTTTCCTCGTCATCCACGACCAGGATGGTGCCGGAGCGCGGAATGGCGACCACCGACCGCGGCGTGCGACTGGTGGGTTCACGCGACGCCGCGACCGGAAACAAGACCCGGAAAACGGTGCCCGATCCCAGCGCGCTCCGCACATGCAACGCGCCGCGATGCCCGCGCACGATGCCGAGTGTGGCAGCGAGGCCGAGTCCCCGTCCGGTGAACTTGGTGGTGAAGAACGGGTCGAAGATGCGCGCCAGCGTCTCAGCATTCATGCCGACACCGGTATCGGCGACTTCCACGAAGACGAACTCCCCTGGACTGACCCCGTCCGCCGCGAGGCACTCGGCGAGGTATTCGCCGTCGGCAAACATGCGACCGGTGGTGAGCGCGATCTCGCCGGGATGATCATCCAACGCATCCGAGGCGTTGGTGAGCAGGTTCATGATCACTTGGCGCACCTGCGTGGCGTCGGCGGCGATGGCCGGCAAATCGTCCACCAGCTGCATCACCAGTGTCGCGCGCTTCGAGATTGCGGACTGCAGCAGCAGCGAGGTTTCCCGCACGGCGGCCGAGACATCGAGCGGCTGCACGTTGAAGCGCCCCTTCCCGGCGTAGGCGAGGAGCTGCGTGGTCAGCTCGGCCGCGCGCCGCGCGGCCATCTCGATGTCACCGAGAATTTCCTCGGTGGGCGTTCCGGGTTCGACATCCTCACGGGCCACGCTGGCGTTGCCAAGGATGCCGACGAGGAGGTTGTTGAAGTCGTGGGCGATCCCACCGGCGAGCACGCCGAGGCTTTCGAGTTTTTGCGCATGCTGCATCTGCGCCTCGAGGCGTCGCCGATCATCGGCTGCGAGCTTCTGCGCGGTGATGTCCTCGACGGTGCCGACGAATCCGGTCACGAGTGGTCCGTCGCGGTGCGCAGCGGTTCGCTCGCAGATCCAGCGCACATCACCATCAGGGCGCAGCACGCGGTATTCCATGCTGAGTTCCCCGCCATCGCGCACCGCAGTCTGCCAGGCGGCGTGCACTCGCGCGCTGTCGTCGGGGTGTGCGGCGTCGAGGAACCCTCGCCCGAGGAGGGCGTCGACGGGCGCTCCCCAGAGATCGAGCATCCGGGGCGTCACGAACGTGCATTCCCCAGCCGCATCGGTGAGGAAAATGCCGAGTGGCGACGCCATCGTGAGCGTGCGAAAACGGTCCTCGCTGGTGCGGAGGGCGAGTTCGGCTTGCTTGCGTTCCGCGATGTCGGTATGTGTGCCGACCATGCGGACGGGGCGTCCGTGCTGGTCACGTTCGACGACGGTGCCGCGCGTCAACACCCATCGCCACGCGTTATCCGCGGTGCGCAGCCGCACCTCGAGCGCGTAGGTGTCGGTGCGCCCATCGAAATGGTCGCGCAACGCCTGTTCACAGGCCTGAAGGTCGAGCGGGTGGAGGAGATCGAGGAAGGTGTCGATGTGCGGCGGGAGCGCATGTTCCACGAACCCGAGCATCGAGTACCAGCGCGGCGCGTAGTAGCAGTAGCCGGTGGGTACATGCCAATCCCAGAGCCCATCCCAGACGGCGTTGAGTGCAAGGCGCAGACGCTCCTCGCGGGCGCGGAGAGCAACCTCCTGCCCTTTCTGTGACGTGACGTCGCGTTCGACGGCCACCCACTGCATGTAGTTGCCACCCGGTCCATCGACGGGGATGATGTCGACATCGAGCCAGAGGGGTTCGCCGTGCTTGGTGTAGTTGAGCAGTTCCTCGCGGACGCGCTGGCGATCGCGCACGGCGGCGTCGATGCGTTCCGATGCGCCGCGATCGGTGTCGGGGCCACGCAGCAGTGTCGGCGACCGCCCGATCACCTCATCCCGTCGAAAGCCGGTCGTGCGTTCGAACGACTGATTGACGTAGACGATGCGGGCTGACGACGGATCGGTGGGCAGGCCCGCGGTGATGATCACGACATCTTCGACATGTTCCAGGGCGCGTTCGAGCAGCAAGGGGTCCAGGCTCTCTGGCCCCGCGAGTCGTGGTCGTTCGGCGAACGGTCGAACGCGCAACACCATGCCCGTGCGCCGCGGATCGTCGGGATCATCGAGGCTGACTTGCGCCATGGACAGGTGCACGGTCATCCGTCCGCGCTCGCTGTGGCGCACGCCTGCGGCACCCTGCCAGTGTGTGTCCGTCAGGAAGGATGACGCACGTGGTGCGTCGACGTCTGCCGGCGTCGGGTCCAGGAGCTCGATGAACGACTTGCCGAGCGCGTCGTCGCTGCACCAGCCGAGCACGTTCATCGCGGCGGGCGTCCAGAGCACGACGGTGCCGTCGAGCGTCGTGACGATGACGGCATCACCGAGCGCGGTGAGTGTATCGACGATGCGTCGCAGTGCGGGTCCCACGGGTGCGTACGCTGCGGCTCGGGTGCCGGGATTCGCGAACTCGCCGCCGCGCAGCTCCGCCGGGCCCGATCCCAACGGATCGGCCGACGAATGTCGCGGCGTGCGGGTCGACGAATCTGGCATGTGGCGGCGGAGGGCGACGTGGCGTGCGGCGACGTGGCGACGAGGCAGCGCCATTGGCGGGACAACGGACGGATTGGCGTCCGTGTTGCGAAGCATAAGGGAGACAGCACGGATTGTGCCTCAGCCGGGCCGGAGTGTCGGCGGACGTGGGCTGCTGAGCTCGGACGCCCCGGGCGAGACCCGTCGATAGCGGAGCGCCTCTGCGACAGCGGCCGCACCGACGGTCTCGACATCGGCGAGGTCGGCGATGGTCCGGGCCACGCGCAAGCTGCGGTGCCAGGCGCGTGCCGAGAGGCCGAGTCGCTCGCTGGCATCCCGAAGGAGGGTGAGGGCCGCGGGGAGGAAGTTGCCTTGCGAGGCGAGGCGTCTGGGCGCGACGGAGGCGTTCAGGCTCTCGAAGCGGGCCAGCTGGCGGGCGCGGGCAGCGATGACCTGCGCGCGAATCGCGGCGGATTCGGGGGGCCGCGGGGTGGTATCGAGATCGGCCAGCGGCACGGTGCCGACGGGAACGTGGAGGTCGATGCGATCGGTGAGTGGGCCGGAGAGTCGGCGGCGGTAGCGCGCGAGCGCGCGTTCATCGCATTGGCAGGTGATGGTGGCGTGCCCGGCGAATCCACACGGGCAGGGATTCATGGCCACCACCAGCAGCACGTCGGATGGGAAACGGATGGATCCGGCTACGCGCGCGATGGTGACCATTCGATCTTCGAGTGGCTGGCGCAGGGCCTCGAGCGCGGCGGGCTGGAGTTCGGGCAATTCGTCGAGAAACAGCACACCGCCGTGTGCGAGGCTGACTTCTCCCGGTCGCGGTCCGCTGCCGCCCCCGATCAATCCGGCGATGGAGACGGTGTGGTGTGGCGCGCGGAAGGGCGCGATGCGCGCGTGCAGTTGGGCATCGCTGAGTGTCCCGGCGACCGAGTGCACCGCGACGACGTCGAGGAGCTGTTGGTCGGTGAGCGGCGGCATGATGCCTGGGATCCGGCGCGCGAGCATGGTCTTGCCGGTGCCGGGCGGGCCGGACATCGCGAGGTTGTGTCCCCCTGCAGCGGCGATCAGGAGTGCGCGTTTTGCCGCGGGTTGTCCGACGACATCGGCGAAATCAGGGATCTCCGGCGCGTTCACTTCCGGCGTCACCGTCGCGAGGGCCGTCGGTAGTGGGCCACGTTGCAGCGCCGCCACGAGTTGGCGCAATGAGCTGGCCGTGGCGATGCGCACGCCCTGCACCAGCGCCGCTTCGTTCACGTTCGTTGGTGGCACCAGCAGTGTTGCGCGATCCTCGCGACTGGCCAGCATCCGTGCGACGGGGAGTGCGCCTCGCACTGCGCGGAGAGAGCCATCGAGGCCGAGTTCACCGATCGCGACCAGGTTGGCCACGGCGTCTGGTGGGAGCTGGCCGGTCGCGACGAGAAAGCCGAGCGCGATGGGGAGATCGTAGCCGTTCCCGATCTTCCGTACATCGGCGGGTGAGAGTGCGGCCAGCACACGCTGGGATGGAATGCGGAAGCCGCATTCGCGGAGAGCGGCCACGACCCGTTCCTTCGACTCCTTGACGACGCTGTCGGCGAGGCCAACGATCGTCCAGAGCGGCAGCCCTTGGGAGACGTTGACCTCGACGGTGATCGAGCAGGCGTCGATGCCGAGTATGGCGGCGGAGCGGAGAGAGGCAAGCACGGCGCCAAGGTGCGCCGGGGGAGCGCGATGCGCCTATACGTTTTCGTGCGACTGCAATCCATTGCACGCGGGCACCGGCATATGCCTCATGTCGCGCACTCCACTCCGATGTGTCCACCCGCGCATCACGACTTGGTCAACAGGTTGAAGCGATCCGTCAACCCGTATTCCTTGTCGTAGATCATCATCAGTTCGAAGAACCAGGTGATGGCGAGCGGTCCAAGCAGCACACCGATCAATCCGATGTATTCGATGCCGGCGAAGGCGCCGAGCAGCGTGGTGAGTGGATGCAGGTTGCCCACGCGCTTCGAGACCAGAGGGCGCATCACGTTGTCGATGTTCGACACCACCACACCGCCGAAAATTGCAAGACCGGCCGCTTGCCCAACGTTGCCCGTTGCGAAGAGGACGATCGAGCCAGGCAGCCAGACCAATGCCGATCCAACCAACGGCAGCACGGACGCAATCGCGGTGACGGTGCCCCAGACGATCGGATTCGGTAGCTGGAGCACGGCAAACGCTGCGCCGACCAGCACACCCTGTACGACAGCCACCGCGACGACGCCGAGCACCGTGGCCATCGTCACTTCGTAGAACTTGTTGCGGAGGTCTTCGCTGTCGTCGTCGGTGAACGGCAGGTAACGCTTGATCTTCGGCCAGACGTCTTCGGCGGCCAGCAGCAGGTAGTACAGGCCCAGCAATGCGATGACGAGGTTCAGCGTCCCGCGCGCGGCACCGCCCACGGCGCCCAGCACCTGCTGCGAAACCCAGGCGCCGATGCTGCCGCTGGCACGCGCCAGCTGCTCGCCGACGTTGATCGGTCCAATGCGCAGGTGCTGTACCGCACGCACCAGTGGCCCAGTATCGAGGCCGCGAATGGCGGTTGGGATCTCGTCGATGAGCACCGTCACCAGTGCGCCACCGGGCACCAGAATCAGCAGCAGCACGACCAGCAGCATCGCGGTCGCGGCCAGCGATCGCGGCACCTTCCTCGCCACCATCCAGCGGTACGCATTCACCGTCAGCACATAGAACACGGCGGCACCAAGGATGCCGGGCGCAAACGGCACCATCGCCCACACGATGCTGCAGCCAAGTACGATCAGGATCGCCGCCGCACGGAACTTTCCCGTTGGTTTCGGCGTGCTCAATTCCTGGCCGGCGGCGGCGATGATCGAAGCGGGCACGACTGGCGAGTTATCAGAAATAATCATGATGAAGAAGTAGTGGGTATCACAATGCCGACAGACGTGGCCCAAGTTCAGTATCGAGGTGCGCGATCGCTCGGCTGGGCCGATCGATGTGGCGCCGCCTTTCACCTTCGGGAGTGTTTTGCGTGACCCTTACCAGCGTCAACCCGCACGGCGGAGCCACCCTTGCCACACACCGGCAGCATTCGACCGATGAGGCAAACCAGCGCCTGACGAGGGCGCATGCCGCGCAGAAGGTTTGGCGCCAGTCCCCGGCCGCTGTACGCGCCGACGTCCTGCGCCAGATCGCATCCGCGATCCGTCACCATGCCGATACGCTCGCCACCATGGCAACGCTCGAAATGGGCAAGCCAATCACGGCCGCACGCGCCGAAGTCGAAAAGTGCGCCGTCTGCTGTGAATGGTACGCGGACCACGCTGCACTTATCGAGCCGGTCGCCGGCCCGAAGCCGGGCGACACGATCCGTCACGACCCGATCGGCGTGTTATTCGCGATCATGCCATGGAATTTCCCCTACTGGCAGGTCGTGCGCGTGCTGGCCCCGGCACTGCTGCTCGGCAACACCGTGGTCCTCAAGCACGCCGAAAACGTGAGTGGCTGTGCGTTGGCGCTGGAGGACGCCGTGCGTGACGCGCTGGCCAAGTCGCCGCTGTCAGGCGGATTGTTCGAGGTGCTGCTCGTCTCGCGGGACGCGGCCGCGGGCATCATTGCGGATCCCCGCGTCGCAGCCGTCACCATCACAGGCAGTGAACGCGCGGGGGCTGCCGTCGCGGCAGCGGCTGGTGCGGCGCTCAAGCCGTGCGTCCTCGAACTCGGCGGAAGCGATCCCTTCCTCGTCTGGCACGATGTGGACATACCCGTCGTGGCGCGGGCCGCAGCATTGGCACGCTGCGTCAACAGCGGGCAGTCGTGCATCGCCGCCAAGCGCTTTCTCGTCCACGACTCAGTCTACGATGCGTTTCTGGCGGCATTCATCGTCGCGATGCAAGCCCTCAAGGTCAGCGATCCGCGTGCGATCGATACCGACGTCGGCCCGCTGGTGTCACTTGCCGCACGGGATGCCCTGCATGCGCAGGTGCAGGCGACGCTCGATGCGGGCGCCGTGGCGCAGCTCGGGTGCACCAATCCCGGCAGCCCCACTGCGTGGTATCCACCATCGATCGTGACCGACATTCCCGACGATTCGCCGATGGCGGTCGAGGAGCTGTTCGGCCCGGTGGCCGGTGTCTGGCGCGTCCACAGTCTCGACGACGCCATCGTACGCGCCAACAGCACACGCTTCGGGCTCGGCTCGAGCGTCTGGACGAACGATGCGGATGTCGCAGCGCGCTGCGCGGCGGAATTCGAGGCGGGCAGCGTCATGATCAACCAGCCCGTCGTCTCCGATGCCGCGTTGCCGTTCGGCGGCATCAAGGCGAGTGGCTACGGCCGGGAGCTTGGAGCGGCCGGACTGTCAGCGTTCGCGAACATCAAGACTGTCCGGGGCCTGCCGCGCTGATCGCGGCGGGTGCACGCTGAGGCGCGATCAGCTAGTTCCCACCCAGCCAGCGCCACCACCACTGCCCACGCTCAGCCTCGTCCTGCAATTCGTCGAGTGCAGCGTGCCAGGCGGTGCGCATCTCTGCCGCATCGGCGAAACGGGTCTCCGCCTGCGGCGCGAGTGCGCGCACGAGGAACGGGATCAGCGGTGCAGGAACGCCGTCGAGATCCATCTCGCCTTTCAACTGGCGCGCCACGATCACACGCGCATCACCACTGCCGAACGGCGGTCGTCCGGTGAGGGTGAATGCGACGATCGCACCAAGTGCGAACAGGTCGACACTCGGTCCCTGCGGTTCGCCCATGATCTGCTCCGGCGCCGCGAATTCCGGCGTACCGGTGCCGCGATGCCGCTCCGCACTGCCGGGCCCGTGTGCGATGCCGAAGTCCGTCAGGCGCCAGCGCTCGTTGCGATCGATGAGGACGTTCTCTGGCTTCAGGTCGCGATGCACGATGCCTACGCCATGCGCCGCATCGAGTGCATCGAGGATGCCATCGACCTGCGTCGCAATATCCACGGCGGGTTGCGCACCGGCCCGCGTCACGAGGCTCGCGACGGAACCACCTTCCGCGAGTTCCATCGTGTACCACGAGATGCCGTCGCGCGTTTCCCAGTCGTAGATCGGCACGATCGCCGGATGCGCGAGCTGTGCCGCAAGCTTCGCCTCGCGCCGGAAACGCGCCACCGCGGCATCGTCGTCGGCCACGCTCGGATGCAGCACCTTCATCGCCACTTCGCGTTCGAGCGAGAGGTCGCGCACGCGCCACACACTGCCGAACGTGCCGGCACCGAGTCGCGCCAACACTTCGTAGTCGTCACCCGTGGCCCAGCGCAGCCGCACCTCTTCCTCGTCCGCGGCCCGACGCGCAGTCGGCGCAACGCGCTCGATGCCGATCACACTCGTGCGGACACTGGCGACTCGTTCGAGGGCGCGTAGCATCGTGGCAACCGTGGCGTGTCGATCGCCGGGATCGCGAGACAGCGCACGATCGATGATCGTCGCCACCTTCGCGGGACAATCGGGGCGCACCAACGCCAGCGGTGGTGGTGCTTCGTCACTTGGCGGACGCTCTCCGCTCATCATCGCGAATGCCAGCGCCGCCAGCTGCCACTGATCGCTGAGCATCGTCGGCTGCCAACCGTTCACCCACTCAGGGGCGTAGGGGATGAACGACTCCGGTGGTGCCACGGCCGGTGGCCGCAACACTTCCGGCAACGCCCACTCCCAGCCAAGCTGCCAGAGACGGCCGGTCGGCGTGATCCAGCAGCTGCCCGTGCCGATGGCACCGTGCGGCAGGTTCTGGTCGTGCAAGTACACGAGCAGCGTGCCGACCGTGCGCAACAGGTTGAGCATGCCGGGCGCATCATCCGGCCCGATGCGCTTGGTCCGTCCCTCGACACTTTCGCCCGCGATCCAGCGGCGCAGATAGCCTGGTCCGCGCGCCACCTCGGGCGAGTCGGTCCAGTAGTGATAAGTGGTCGGGATGGCCGGATGGCTTTGATGCGCGAGTTGGCGCGCCTCGGCGGCCAACCATGGGCGATGTGCCGCATCCGGGACCGTCACGAGCGAGAGCGAACGCCCCAGCGCGTCGATCACTTCCTGATAGTGCCGCACCGCGCTGCGCACACTGCCACGTCCCCATCGCCAGCCCGGCGGCAAGACCCACGGCTGCAGGTGTGGCGGCAGCGTGGGCAGCACGCGTGGCACACCGCCGGCAGGCGTCAGCATCGAGGCGCGTTCAGGAACGGTCATTTGCTGAAGATAGTGTCGGCAGTGACACACTGGGTCGCAGTACCATCGCCACCACGGTGCCCTCCGGCCCGCTCTGCTCGATCGTCAGCGAGCCCCCCCAGCCGTCCACCAGACGCCGACTGATCGCCAGGCCGAGCCCACTCCCACTGGTCCGTGTCGAGAAGTGCGGCTCGAAGACCTTGAACAAGACCGCCGACGGAATACCGCCGCCATTGTCCCGGACATCGATTCGCACGGCACTCGCGTCGCGCTCCACCTGCACCCGCACCACGGTGGCACCGGCCTGCCGCGCATTCTCGAGGAGATTGAGCAACACGTCGCGCAGCTCCGGCCCACGGGCCATTGCGGTCGCGACGCCGTCAGGCGGAACGCTCAGTTCCCACGAGACGGCACCTTCAGCCATGCGTTCGAGGTCCATCACCTCCTGTACCACGGCGACCACGTCCGTCGGCTCGGCAATCGGCGCGGTCTCGGGCGACGTGCCGTAGCGGCTGAACGCACGCGCGATCTCGTCGAGGCGATCGATCTGCGTCAGGATGGTGCCGACATTGCGATCGAGAATGGCGTCGAAATCCTTGCGACCATCGTCACGTGCGCGACGCAGGTGCTGCACACCGAGCCGGATCGGCGTCAGCGGATTCTTGATCTCGTGCGCCACCTGTCGCGCCATCTCGCCCCACGCCAGCACGCGCTGGGCGTGCGCCAACTGCGTCACGTCGTCCAGCGTCACGACCACGCCACCAAGATCGAGGCGCGTGAATCGTCCCTGCACCGTGGCATCGCCCCACGTCTCCTCGAACGCATCGTCACGTTTTGCGGAGGCCGCGAACGCAATCGCACGCTGCGCCAGGGACGGCGACACGATCTGCAGGAACGTCCCCGCCGGCACACTGCCGCCGAGCAGCGATTCGGCGCGTGGATTGGCCAGCACGACACGTGTCTCGGCATCGAGCGCAATCACACCGGAGGCCACCGTGCGCAACACGGCATCGGTGCGGCGCCGTGCGGCATCGAGTGCACGTTCACTGGCGCGCAGGTCATCTGCCATGCTGCGGAAGGCGTTGAACACCGGCACGAACTCGCTCGGCGGCGCTTCGTCGAGGCGCGGCGCACGTTCACCCGCCGCCACGGCCACGGCCGCGTCGCGCAGCGCGCCGATCGGTCGCGCGAACTGCCGCGCTGCGAGCCCCGAGAGCCAGAGCGCTGCCAACACACCGCTCAAGGCACCGAAGAGCAGCAACATCACCAGGTCTTCACGGCGTTGGTCGAATGTTTCCTCTTCCAGCACCGCAGGCGCCGCGACCACGATGCGTTCGCCGCGCGAACCACGCGTGCTGAGATAGCTGAGCAACACATTCGTGCCGGCCACCTGCACGGTGCTGGTGGCAGTGAGGGAACCACCGGGCGCCAGCGTTTGCGCCACATCCGGTGGCAGGAACAGTCCCACTGGTGCCAGCGCGCCGAAGAGTTCATCGCTCACGTCGACCAGGCGACCAACCGAGTAGCCGAGCAGCGGCACACCGATGCGGCGACTCGCTTGTTCCAGCTCGGGACGTTCACCCGATCGATCCACTGCGCGCAGGAACTCACGCACCAACAACTCGCGCTTCTCCGCATCGTCGATGCGCAGGCGCTGAAAGCTCCAGACGGTGAGCACACCGAGCGGCACCACGAAGAAGGCAAGCAACACGCCCGTGAGCCGCAGTCGATAGCTGCCGCGGAAGGAGCGACGCCGCTGCCGCCACCATCGCAAGGCACCGGCTCGGGTCAAGCCTGCTGCAGCCGACAGTGCGAACAGCAAGGCCAGGTCTGCGGCGACGAGCAGTGTGCCGCGCTGAATCAGCGACCAACCAGCCGGCACATCGATCCGCGCGTGGGCCTGCAGTGGTCCGAGCACGGTCGGCACGACACGCGAGCCATCGAAAACACCACGCTCGCGAGTCCAGCGCATGCCGTCGTGTTCCTTGCGATCCGCCTGCACTTCGCCCAATTCGAACCGATAGGGCGGTGCGCCTGAAGTCGGCGACGAATAACCCAGCAACGCGGCGACAGCGGGTGTCGCCAACGATCGCGCGCGCGGTTCGACGATCACCGTCGTGATGGTGCTGTCGGCGAACGGCACGGCCAGCACCTGATAGATCCCAGGATAACCAACAACGTCGCTGGTGGCCGGCCGGCCGCTGCGGACCGCACTCTCCACCACTTCCCGCACATCGAGTTGCTCCGTCTGCCCGAAGACATCAAGCGACGCGAGCAACGTTCCATCCAGCTTCCAGGTTGCGGCCGTCAGCGGATAGCGTGCGACGAGGTCACTCGCGGCTACGCGATCGAGCAGGTCAGCGCGCGAACGGGGCGACGCCTGCGACACGAGTTGCGACGCGAATCGTTCCAGCAACTGCGACGCATCGACATCGGGCGCGGTCAAACGACCCGTCTCGAACGTCGCCAGTTCCACCGTGCGGCGCATCACACCGCCCCACGTCAACACCGTCGCGCCCAACGCTGCCACGGCACCTACCTGCAGCAGCACCGCACGCGTCGGCCGGGACAGCGCGGTGAAGACGATCACTGCAATCCAGAGCAGCGTGTAGGCGTTGTTCCACGCCGTCTCGGGCTGCCAGAGGCGCGGCGCCAGCGCTGCCGCAATCACAGCCAGCGACGGACCGACCATCGGATCGACGCCGCGATCGTCACGCAGCCAGGCGCGACCAGCAGCCGCGCCACCGAGCAGCACCACCACCGCGAAGAGAAAGATGCCGAGCTGCCACGCGAGCCAGAGCGTCGTCGGCGTGCCGGTGACCGGGAGCGTGATGCCGTTGCCCAATGCACGCAGCAACACCGGGCCAAGCGGGACCAGCACCAGCAGCACCAGCCCCGGCACGAGTCGCGACTGGTACTCGGGTCGCGCCCGTCGCAGTGCAAGTCCCGCCAGTGCGAGCAATGATCCTGACAGCAGCAGCGCCGCCAGGCCGGCGATCGTCACGTTCCCGACGCGCACGAAGAACAGGCTCGGATCGAACACCCACGACACGTTGCTCAGCGCGCCAAGTGGCACCAGTCCAACCACCACGGCGCCCGCAGCCAGCGCGCCAAGCTGCTCGGCCAGTGATGGCCGGCGGCGCCATGCCACCACGATCAGGGCCAGACGCCCACACGGCGAGCACGGCTCCACCAAGTCCACGCGCCGTTTCGAGCTGTCCGGTGATCGCGTTGCCACGCGTCGGTGCAGTCGCGCGATACCGCAGGAGCGATTCGCCATCCACAAGCCAGGGGCGGAAGCCCGCTTCATCCGCCGGTCCTGGCGGCGCGAACTCGATCGCACCGACGGCAGCGCGCTCCGCGAGATCAGCCCCGAGACCCTTCACCAGATGCCGCGCCGGCGGATCCGCGTCGAGCACCATCGTTGCCACCGCTACCGCATCACCGCGCCGTTCGGCGGCATACAACACGAGATAGAATCGCAGCCGCTCGACGCCGATGTCGCCGCGCAGCACTTCAGGCACCGCGCGTGGCTCACCGGCCCACGACACGGGCAGCCCATTCCGATAGAGCACGACGCTCGTGCGAGGATCGATCCCGTCGAGCGACGCGAGGTACCGGAAGCCTGCCCCACTGGACGCGGGGGCATCGAGCGCCTTTTCGGCCAGCTGTCGCACCCGCGCCGCGGCAATCGGGAGTGCACGCGCCGCACTGGCATCACCGCGGCGAATGGCGGCGGCGGTCCAGTCCTCGAAGTGGATGTCGATCTGGTGCAGTTCGTTCTGCTGCCACGAGGCCGTCGCCACGAACAGGATGCCGAGCAGCACCACGATTCGCGGCGATCGCCGACGGTGCGCCCACTGCCCCATCAGCGCCGTGACCACCACCGTGGCGGCGACCGCGATCAGCCACGGGATGGACGGTGATCGGAGCCAGAGCGCAGCGCAGACCACACCGACCGCAGCGGGAAACAACCAGCGGCGACGCGGGGTCAGAAGCGGCTCGGGCGACGTGATCGAGGGCAGTGGACGGGGAGCGAAAGCGGGAATCGGCGACAAAATGTCGCGCGCAACGGCTGAGACAGGTCAGTTTACAGGGTGACGCGTTTCCTCCATACACCTCGTGCGACCACCTGGGCCCTCTGCTTCGCCGTGCTTTTTGCCGGAAGTCAGCGTGCAGGCGGCCAAGCCGCGCAGCCCACTCCCCTGCTGGATGCCCTGTCGATCACGGTCCAACTCGACTCGACGATGGTGGCCCGCGGCTCGATGCGATTCCGGCAGGTTCGCACGGGGAGCGATCTCGAACTGCTCGCCAGCGGCATCGTGGTGCGTCGGGGGCTCCGCGTCACCGCCGAGCTCCGCACCGACTCGGTGTATGGCCTGCGTCGCTACGTGGCGGAATCGCGGGACAGCGCTGGCAAGGTGATCGATCGGGTGCAAGTCACGAGTGCCGGCGGTCGCATCACGCTGGAACGGGTCACGCCATCGCGGCGAATGGTGCGGGAATTTCTCGCCCAGCGGGATGTTGCAATTCTTGACACTGCGGCGATCGTCCCGTTCGTGCTGCTGGCCGCCCTCTCCCAGCGGGGCGCCGCGTCGATGGCGTTTCTCGACGTCCGCCGCGGCACCCTCTCCACTGGGGCCCTGATGCTTGGCGCACCAGTGGAACTGTCGGTCGCCGAGGTGGTGGTCACGGGCACCCCGGTGACGGTGACGGGGCTGTCGGTGCCGCTCATCTGGTGGCGCGACACCAAAGGCCGCCTGCTCCGGGTGACCTGGAGTGGCAGGAATCGCATCCTCCGGGACGATCCCCCGACCTAGCCAGCTGGCCCAACGCACCGGTGCCCTGAAACCGTACCCCGACCGAGCCCGTACGCTGGCTCAGTCCGATCACTCCTACCTTGCCAATGCCGATGAACGCTCTGTCTCGTGGCCTCGCCGCCGCGCTGCTCTTCCCTCTTGTGGCTGGTGCGCAGGGCACGCCAGCGCCCTCGGCGCTCAGCGTCGAGCAGGCGGTGGAGCTCGCTCTGGCGAACAATCCCCAGCTCCGGCAATCACTGAACGCGCGCCGTACCGCTGCAGCTGCGACACGCAGCGCGTACGGACAGTTGCTTCCGAACGTCGGTTCGTCCGCGGGCTTCTCCTGGCGCGAAGGGCGTCAGCAGGTGTTCAACGGCGTCGGCTTCGGTGCCAACGCGAACACGATCGGCTCCAGCGCCAGCCTCAATGCCTCGCTCACCTACGGTCTCGATGTGCTGCTGCAGCCGCGCGCGTCGAAGCTCGCCGAGCGCGCGACCGAGGCGGAAGCGGATGCCGCATCCCAGCAACTGCGCAGCACCGTCACACAGCAGTATGTGATCGCGCTGCAAGCACAGGCCCGCGCCATCCTGCAGGACACGCTGCTCGAGAGCAACCGCCTGCAGGTGGACCTGGCGAAGGCCAAGCTCGCCGCCGGCAGCGCCACCACGCTCGATGTGCAACGCGCGGAAGTCGCCCTCGGGCAGCAGCGCGTGCAGGTGATTCAGGCCCGCAATACGTTGGCAATCGAGAAGCTCCGCCTGTTCGAGAATCTTGGCGTCAGCCCGCCAGCCACCGACGTCGCCCTCACGAGCACGTTTGCGGTCGCTCCCGTCGGCACCAGCCTCGCGGACCTGATCGAGTTGTCGAAGCGCGCCAACCCGAACGTCATCGCGCGCCGCGGCCGCGAAGATGCCGCAGCCGTCAACCAGCGCATCGCGAAGGCCGCATACCTGCCGCAGTTCTCGCTCTCGGCCGGGTATGGCGGATTCACGAACTCGTACACCGACAACAACTTCCCCGTCACGCAGGCGCTCGCGAGCAAGCAGAGCGGCTGCTACCAGCGCGGCAGCGTGCTCCAGATCGTGGGGCAGCCATTCGATCCCACGACCTGCGCCGCGATCGCACTCACGCCGGCAGAAATCTCGGCCGCGCGCGCTTCCAACAACGCGTTCCCGTTCAGCTACACGCGCAATCCGTACAACGTGAATGCGCAATTCACGCTGCCGATCTTCAACGGCTGGCAGCGTGAGCAGCGTGTCGCCGAGGCTGCAGTCGCTCGCGACAACGCAAAGCAGGCCGTCCGTCAGCAGGAACTGGCTGCGCAGCAGGCCGTGCGCACCGCCTATCTCAACCTCGATGCCGCGCAGCAGACCGTCGCCATCCAGGAAGCCAACGGGAAGCTGGCTCGCGAAGCACTCCTCCTCGCCGAGACCCGCTATCGTGTTGGACAGGCGACGTTCCTCGACGTCGCGGATGCACGCGCGGTGTTTGCGCGTGCCGAGAACGACCGTATTACCGCTGTGTACGATTTCCACCGGGCATTCGCCGCGCTTGAGCTAGCTGTCGGCCGTCGCCTGCGCTGACCCACCTACGAGAATCACATGACGAAAGGCGTAAAGATCGGGATCGCAGTCGCGGTCATCGCGGCACTGGGTGCTGCAGCGTATGTGGCCAAGCAGAAGGGCAACAACAAGGCGGCCACGGTCAAGATCGAGGCGGTCGAAGCACGTGACCTGGTGGCCAGCGTCACGGCCAGCGGTCAGGTGCGCCCCCGCACCAAGGTGGACGTCAGCGCGGACATCACGGGCAAGATCATTCGCCTGTCGGTGAAGGAAGGCGACCTGGTCACCAAGGGACAGTTCCTGCTGCAGATCGATCCGCAGCAGTACGAAGCCGCGTTGCAGCGCTCGCAGGCCGCGTTGGCCTCGGCCAAGGCGCAGTTCGCACAGGCCAGCGCCAACTTCATCCAGGCCAAGCGCAACTACGATCGGTCGGCCGAGATCAAGAAGGCCACGCCGACCCTGCTGTCCGATGAACAGCTGGAGCAGCTCCGCACGCAGGTTGAGGTGAACCAGGCGCTGTCCGATGCCGCGAAGTTCAGCGTCGAGCAGTCGGAAGCAGCCGTGCGTGACTCCCGTTTCGCGCTTAGCCGCACCACGATCCTCGCGCCGATGTCCGGTCGCGTGACGCGCCTGAACGTCGAGAATGGTGAAACCGCCATTCAGGGCACGCTCAACAAGGATGCCGCCACGCTGCTGACGATCTCCGATCTCTCGATCCTCGAGACGAAGATCAAGGTCGACGAAACCGACGTGTCGCGCATCAAGCTCGGCGACTCGGCCGTGGTGCAGATCGATGCCTTCCCCGACACCACCTTCGTGGGTCGCGTGGTGCGCATCGCCAACAGCTCGGTGAAGGCGGCGGCCACCACACAGGCGTCAGATCAGGCCGTCGACTATGAAGTCGTCGTGCAGCTGGTCAATGCGCCGAACGAGACGCGCCCTGACTTCTCCGCCACCGCGAAGGTGATCACGGACGTGCGCACCAAGGTGCTCTCGATCCCGATCATCGCGCTCACCGTGCGCGAAGACTCGGCGATCGTGAATGGCGACACGGCTCAGGCACCGGCCGGCCGAAAGGCCGCCGGCAAGCAGGTTGGCAAGCGCGACGTGGAAGGCGTGTTCGTGGTGAACACCGGCAACACCGTCAGCTTCCGCCCCGTGAAGGTCGGTATCGCCGGCGACCGCTACTTCGAGGTGCTGGGTGGCCTGAAGGCAGGTGACCGCATCGTCTCTGGCACGTACCAGGCAATCCGCGAGTTGCATGAAGGCGCCATCGTGAAGGAAGAAGTGGCGGACACCACCAAGGGCAAGAAGGAGAAGAAGGCGTGAGTTCACCATCTGCGCCCGAGGGGCTGACCGTCACCGGGGAACGCCGCGCCGTCTCCTCGGCGCAGGGAGCCGCGCCGGAGAAGGACTGGGTCATCGTCACCCGTGGCATCACCCGCCAGTACGAGATGGGCGGCGAAATCGTGCGCGCGCTGCGTGGCGTCGACCTCGCCGTGCGTCGCAATGAATACGTCGCCATCATGGGCCCGTCAGGCTCGGGCAAGTCGACGCTGATGAACCTGATCGGCTGCCTCGACACACCGAGCAGCGGTGAGTATTGGCTCAACGGACAACAGGTCTCGAAGATGACGGATGATGCGCTCGCGCACGTCCGCAACAAGGAGATCGGGTTCGTGTTCCAGACATTCAACCTGCTGCCGCGTGCCAGCGCACTCCAGAATGTGGAGCTGCCGCTGGTGTATGCCGGCATTTCCAGCGGCGAGCGGAAGAAGCGTGCGGCGCAGGCCCTGGAGCGCGTGCAGCTGGCCGAGCGTATGTCGCACAAGCCGAACGAACTCTCGGGCGGCCAGCGTCAGCGTGTCGCGATCGCCCGTGCCCTCGTGAACGAACCCTCGATCCTCCTGGCCGACGAACCGACGGGTAACCTCGATTCGCAGACCTCGGAAGAAATCATGCGCGTCTTTGAAAGCCTCGCGGCACAGGGCCAAACGGTGATCATGGTGACGCACGAACCCGACATCGCGGCGCATGCACGCCGCGTTGTCGTGTTGCGTGATGGTGTCATCGCCAGCGATGACAGCGGAGAAGTCTTCCGCAGCCGCATGGGCCAGGGACACTAGCGATGCCGCTTTTCGAGGCCGTCCTGCTCGCGCTGCAGACGATCCGCACGCAGAAGCTGAAGAGCTTCTTCACGATGCTGGGCGTCTGCATCGGCGTCACCTTCCTCATCGCCGTGGTCGCGATCGTCGAGGGGATGAGTCGGTACATGGAGGATGACCTCGTCGGCAAGATCCTCGCGGTCAACACCTTCGAAGTCCGCTCGCGCCCGAACGTGAACATCGGCAACACCACCGAGGAGCAGTGGCGCGAGTATCAGCGTCGCCCGCGCCTGATGGACTCCGATGTGCCGCTCATCACGGCCGCATTGCCGGAAGGCATCCTGTGGGCCCCGATGAGCCAGGACAACACGACGGCCACGACGGTGACCGGTCGTCCGAAGAGTGTCCAGATCTACAACACGACCCGCAACTACTTCGAGATCAAGAAGATGGGTGTGGCATCGGGGCGGATCTTCTCGCCGCAGGAAGATGCCATGGGTTCGTTGGTGGTCGTGATCGGAAAGGACGTGAAGGAACACTTCTTCCCGAACACCGACGCGATCGGCAAGGAGCTGCGCCTCGGCAACCTCCCCTACACCATCATCGGTGTCGCGGAATCACAGGGCAGCGCCCTCGGCATCTCCTTCGACAAGTTCGCGATTGCACCATACACCTCGCCGCTGCGCCGGTTGACGAACCGCCAGAAGGGCGTGATCGACGCGGTGATGGTCAAGAGTCCGAATGAGCAGGTGATGAACGCCACGATGCAGGACGTGCAGGCCGCGATGCGCTCCATTCGCAAGCTGCGGCCCGGCCAGAAGGACAACTTCGTCCTCGAGACGTCGGCATCAGCACTCTCGTTCTTCGCCAAGATCAAGCAGTACCTGGTGCTGGCCGGTGTGGTGTTGCCAGCGATCGGGCTGATCGTGGGCGCGATCGTGATCATGAACATCATGCTCGTGGCGGTGGCCGAGCGTACCCGTGAGATCGGGGTGCGAAAGTCGCTCGGTGCCCGGCGTCGCGACATCATGGCGCAGTTCCTCGTCGAATCCACCACGCTCTCGATCCTTGGCGCCGCCGTCGGTGTGGGTCTGGGTGCGCTGCTGGCAAAGATCATCTCCAGCCTGACACCGCTGCCGGCCGCGATTGCGCTCTGGTCCGTCATCCTTGCGGTGCTCGTTGGTGCTGGCGTCGGAATCATCGCCGGCGTCTACCCCGCCTCACGCGCCAGCCGGCTCGACCCGGTCGTCGCCCTCCGCTCGGAGTGATCACATGTCAGTGAAGACGACAATCAGCGGCACGGTCGAGGGTGTCGGCATCGCACTCGAGTCGATCCGTGCCAACAAGGTGCGTGCCGGCCTCACGATCCTCGGCGTTTCCGTTGGTGTGTTCGTGGTCGTTGCGATCGGTGCAATGATCACGGGCATCAACAACGCCGTGACCAAGGACATCTCGGCTGCCGGTCCGAACACCTTCTTCGTGTCCCGGGCACCGATCAGCTTCGAGGCCTGCGACGGAAGCGACGACACCTGCAAGTGGCGCCGCAATCCGCGCCTGAACGTGAGTGATGCAGCGACGTTCCGCTCGCTCCCCTCCGTGCGGGCCGTGATCACGCAGATCAACACCGGCGCCAGCGCACGGTACCGGGGCAACTTCCTGTCATCGGTGCAGGTGCAGGCGTTCAGCACCGACTGGCTGATGATCGACGGTGGCACCATCGTCGCAGGCCGCTCGTGGACCGATGCGGAGAATAACGCGGGGTCGCGCGTGGCGGTGCTGAACAAGGCGTTGCGGGAGAAGCTCTTCGGTGACAGCGATCCGATCGGCAAGCAGATCCAGATCGGCGACGTGCCCTTCGAGGTGATCGGCCTGTACGACAAGCCGATCAACCCGCTCGGTAATGACAACGACGCCAACGTCTACATGCCGATGCAGGCCTCGATCACCGCGCTCAACGCGCGGCCGTGGTGGATCAACATCTCGGTGCGTCCCCGCGACGGCGTGAGCCGCGACCAGGCAATCGATGACGTCACGGCGGCACTGCGCGCCAAGCGCCGCCTCCGTCCCGGCGTCGACAACAACTTCGCGATCATCACGCAGGACAAGATCCTCGAGACCTACAACAAGATCGTCGGCACCTTCTTCATCGTCATGCTCTCACTCTCGGCGGTTGGCCTGCTGGTGGGTGGCGTGGGCGTGATCGCGATCATGATGATCAGCGTCACCGAGCGTACACGGGAAATCGGTGTGCGAAAAGCGCTCGGTGCGACGGCGGGCCTGATCCTTTGGCAGTTCCTGGTCGAGGCGGCGACGCTGACTGGCATTGGCGGTGCGATTGGCCTCGGACTTGGGGCACTGGTTGCCTTCGTCGTGCGAAGCAACTTCCCGATCCCGGCGGAGATTCCGCTGATCTCGGTGGTGGCGGCGATCGGCGGCAGCATCTTCACCGGGGTGCTGTTCGGCATCATCCCAGCGTTCAGGGCCGCGCGGCTCGATCCTGTGGTCGCGCTCCGCTACGAGTAGTCTCCATGCACAAAAACGCCGGTCTGCTTCCTCGAGCGGACCGGCGTTTCTGTTTCCGGCCGTAAGCTGCGTTTCACATCCGCGAGGAACACCCGATGCGGCGACCGATTGGCCACTGGCTCCTGATCGTGATGTTCACCTGCGTCGGCGGCAACGCGCTCAACGAGGCGCTCAGGATCCTGCGTCACCCCGCGGAAGCGCCGGCCGCGTTGATGTACTGGCAGTTCGCGGTCGGCGGATTGTCGCTCGCCGCGGTGATCGGCATCTGGCAGCGCGCCGAATGGACCTCGTGGGCGATTGGCATCTGGGGCGCGGTCGCTGCGGCGATGATCATCGCGCTCGGCCCGTTGCTGGAACTCGAACCTGCAGCCCGCGATGGTCTGCGCACCGGCGCGGCGCTCCTCATTGCAATCGCGGCAGCGAGTGCCTGGTACCTGCGACGGAGTTTGCGCCAGGCGACCCCGAAAGCAGCGGCTGCAGACGCCGAGTAGAAGTCAGGCTATCGCCCGCTGCCCCAATTCGCGATCGGCAATACCGAGTGTGACTTCTGGTCGGCGATGATGTTGATCACGCCGAGCTGGAGGCCGTGCAGCGTGCGCGCATAGTTGACGATGCCGATCGTCAGACCACGCTGTGTGCCGCGCACGTCGTTCACCGCGCTCAGAGCGCCACCGCGGAAGCTGCCGCCCTTCTCGATCTTGAAGAAGATCGGTGCGATCACGATTGCGTGGGCATTCAGTGAACCCACCATCGGGGCGAGAAAGCCACCGACTAACCGCGGCGCTCCCAACCCGACGCCTGCGATGCCGATGCCGCGCATCGTCGCCCCGGTGCCGGTACCGATGCCGCTGATGGTCAGGCCAGTGATGTCGCCACCAGCACCCGTGCCGATTCCGGAGATCGCGATGCCCGACAACTTGCCGCTCGTGCCGACGCCGATGCCGCCGATGGCGAGTCCGCGCACGCCGCCACCTGCGCCGACACCGATGCCGCCGATCGCAATGCCGTGCATGCTGCCGCCAACGCCGGCGCCTATGCCACCCGCGATCAGGCCGCGCGCATTCCCACCGCCACCCGCTCCAATCCCTCCGAGCGTGATTCCATCCAGGTCACCGCCCGAGCCGACACCGATGCCGCCGATCGACAGCCCACGCATCCCGCCACCCGATCCGACGCCGATTCCGCCGAGCGCAATGCCGCGGATCTTGCCGTAGGCCGAGGCACCGAGCACGCCGATGGCCAGCCCATCGACCCGACCAGCGCCCGTCAGCGGCAACCCGAGTGACAGGCCGCGGACGATGCCGGTGGCCGGCTCATACGGCTGCCAGATGGTGGCGTTGATGCCACGCACCTGCTCCAGATTCCGGTCACGAAAGTTGAGCCGCAGCCCCGCGACGTCCGGGTAGTTGCCGATGGAAATCGGTGCGCGTGTCGGGCGATCGCCGGACGCGGGTGGCTCCTCGCGCTGGGCCTGCAGTGCCACGGGCGCTGCAGCGCAGAGGGCGGCGCCCAGGAGAGAGGTGACAGCCGAACGGACTGAAAACATGGCGGTTGGCAGGCGACGGTGAGTGCATGGTCCTCTGCGAGCAACCCATTCTACGAGTGTCGCAGCCGGCTGTTTCAGCCGTCCCCGCCGCGCGGGTTATGATTGCAGGGTGCGCCTCAATGACGTTTTCCTGACCGCCTTCACGCAGCTTCGCGCCAACAAGTTTCGCGCCTTCTTCACGCTGCTCGGCATCATGGTCTCGGTGGCCTTCCTGGTCGCAGTGATCGCGATCATCAACGGCATGAACGTCTACGTCAGCGAGCAGGTCGCCGGCTCGATGATCGGGAAGGATGTGTTCCAGGTTCGCCGCGGCCCGATTTCGCTGGGCCTGGTGGACGACGAGATGCTGCTGAAGATCCGGAAACGTCCGCTGATTTCGCAGCTCGACGCCAGCGTGATCGAGGAGGCGCTTCCCGACGCGGCGGCCATCAGCCTGCAGTCCGGCTACCCCACCCCGTTGGCCGACATCACCTGGCGTGACCGTGCCGTCGGCAGCGCCATGATCTTCGGCGTGACGCCGGATTTCCAGCGCGTGCAGGACTACGTGTTCGAGGCGGGATCACCACTCACGGACCTCGACATCCGCGAGCGGCGCCATGTCGTGGTCGTGGGCAACGACATCGCGAAGAATCTCTTCGAAGGTGTCGATCCGATCGGGCAGAGCATCCGGATTCGCGGCGAACTCTTCACGATCGCGGGCGTGGTGGCGCCGAAGGGCCGCGTGCTCGGCCAAAGCTTCGACGGCTTCGTGCTGATGCCGATTCCAGCCTTCGAGTCGATCTACGGTCGACGGCTGACGACGACCATCAGCGTCAAGGTCAGCGATCCGGCGGCAATGAAGAGCGTGATGAATCGCGCGCAGGAGGCGATGCGGCTGGCGCACCGGCTGCGGCCCGGCGAGCCTGACGACTTCACGATCGAGACTGCGGACGCACTGGTCGACTTCTGGAAGAAGCTGACCAAGACACTCTTCTCGATCATCCCCGCCGTCGTTGCCATCGGCATCGTGGTGGGTGGCGTGGTGATCATGAACATCATGTTGATGTCGGTCACGGAGCGCACGCGCGAGATCGGGATTCGCATGGCGGTTGGCGCCTCGCGCAGCGACATCCAGCGCCAGTTCCTCGCCGAGTCGGTGTTCGTCTCCGCCCTCGGCGGCATACTCGGCCTCGCCTTGGGTGCGTTGTTGGCCTGGCTGGTGGCCACCCTCTCTCCGCTCCCGGCACGGGTGACGCCGTGGTCGATAACGGTCGCGATCGCACTCGGTGCGGGCGTGGGCGTGCTCTTCGGCGTCTATCCCGCCGCGCGCGCTGCACGCCTCGATCCGATCGACGCGTTGCGGTCGGAATAGCCGATGGCAACGGCGCGCGCAGTTTCGCAACTCGGGCAGAACGTCGCGATCGCGCTTGCCGCCATTCGCGCCAGCAAGCTGCGCTCGGCGCTGACCATTCTTGGTGTGGTTATCGGTGTCTCGACCGTGATGACGATGGCGAGCCTCGTGCAAGGCATCCGCGATCAGATCGTGCGCACCATCGAGATCGCTGGCCCGACCACGTTCTACGTACTGAAGGTGTTTTCGCAGACGCCCGTGAACCCGGATCGCCTGCCGAAATACATCCGCATTCGGCCCGACCTCACCGATGTCGAGGCGCAGCGCATTCGTGCACTGCCAGGTATTGCCTACGCATCACTGTGGGGCCAGACTCTGGCGCGTGTGGAGTACGAAGGATCACGCACGCAGACAGTCGCGATCTTCGGCGCCGATGAAGGCTTCACGGAGATTCAGGGCGGTGAGCTCGCCTCCGGTCGATGGTTCACACACGCCGAAGTCGTGGGCGGTGATCCCGTGGTAGTGCTCCGTGATGCCATCGCGGAAAAGGTCTTCGCGCGTCTCGAGCCGATCGGCAAGTTGGTGAAAGTCGGTGGCCGACCATACCGTGTGATCGGTGTGTATGTGCAGCCGGGGAATATCTTCTCGCCGCCGGGCTCGGAGATCGGTGCGATTCTCCCCTATCGCACGCTCGACAAGGGCTTCCAGATCGATCGAACCAACGGCCTCTGGATTCCCGTCAAGCCGAAGCCCGGCGTCGCAGTGAGTGACGCGCAGGCGAACGTGACGGTGACGCTGCGCGCAGGACGCAAATTGCGGCCGCGCGACAAGAACACCTTCGACCTCGTGACGCAGGATCAGGTGCTCGACACCTTCAACAGCCTCACCAGCGTCTTCTTCCTCGTGTTGATCGTGCTGTCGAGCGTCGCGTTGCTGGTGGGGGGCATCGGCGTGATGGCGATCATGATGGTGTCGGTCACCGATCGCACGCGCGAGATCGGCCTGCGCAAGGCGCTCGGCGCCACCACCGGCGACATCCGCCTGCAGTTCCTGGTCGAAGCCGCGACGTTGACGGGCATTGGTGGAATACTCGGTGTCGTGCTGGGCGGCGCGCTCGGCAAACTCGCCACGGTGTTGCTTGAGATCACCACCGGCTTTCCTGTCACGCTGACGATCGTGGCGGTGACGTCCTCGATTTTCGTCGGCGTGTTGTTCGGCATCATTCCCGCCAACCGTGCGGCGCGGCTGGATCCGGTGGACGCGTTGCGGTACGAGTAGCGGGCGAGGAAGCGCGTCGTGGTCTGCCGAGCAAGAGCGCAGCGATCACGGGGCCAGCGCGATCAAGGGGTCAGAGATCTTGCTCGGTGCCGGAGCAAGATCTCTGACCCCTTGATCGGTGGCTAACGCGAGGCGCGGCAACGACTTACCGCCGGAATCCCGCGACCAAGATCTCTGACCCCTTGATCGACCAAGATCTCTGACCCCTTGATCGGTGGCTAACGCGAGGCGCCGCAACGACTTACCGCCGGAATCCCCCGACCAAGATCTCTGACCCCTTGATCGGCGGCTAACGTGATGCGCCGCAACGACTTACCGCCGGAATCCCCCGACCAAGATCTCTGACCCCTTGATCGGTGGCTAACGCCATCTCCACCAGCGACTTACCAGTCCTTCGCGCCGTACACCAACCGCTCGATCACCGCGTCGGCGCCTTCAACTCGGCAATCGGCGCCGTCGGCGCGACCAGATGTCGCGTACGCTCGACGATGACGCGGTTCGCAACAGCCACCGTCGCATGAACGCCCTCAGCGGCCGACGAATTCGCCACACGCACCGTGTACGTGCCCGGCTCGGCAACCCACGCCGCGGCCGACGGATCGAAGGACGCGATGTCGGCAGCCGAGAGTCGGAAGGTCAGCGTCTCTGAAGCCCCAGGTGCGAGGAGCCGGGTCTTCGCGAAGGCCCGCAACTCACGCTCCGGCATGTCGAGTGCGCCACGCGGCGCGGTGACGTACAGCTGCGCCACTTCGCGGCCGGCGACGGTGCCGGTGTTCGTCACCGTCACCTTCACTGTCATGGACCCAGCAGCGATGGTCGGCGTACCGGTGACCTGCAGCCCGCCGGTCCGGAACGTCGTGTAGCTCGACCCAAAGCCGAACGCATACGCCGGCGCCTTGCCGAACGTACTCGCGTACCGATAGCCGACGAACACGCCTTCGTTGTACGAGTTGTCCGACGCCTGGCCACTCATCGGGTTGCTCGGTGCCGCTGCACCAGCGCGAACGCGGCCGGGAAAGTCCGCGCCGTAGGGGATGTCTTCGTACGACATCGGGAACGACGTTGCGAGTTTGCCGGATGGATTCACCGCGCCGAGCAGTACGTCGGCGATGGCGTGACCTCCCTCCTGCCCCGGTTGATACGCGAGCAGGATCGCATCAACCTGGCCACGCCAGCTTGCCATCTCGATCGGGCCGCCAATGTTCAGCACCACCACCACACGCTTGCCCTTGGCGTGGAATGCCGTCGATACCTGCTCGATCAGCGCACGCTCGGACGCCTTCAGCGCAAAGTCATCGGCGACCTTGCGATCGCCGCCTTCACCGGCGATGCGTCCAAGCGTGATCAGGCCGACATCGGCGCGTGCCGCAGCCTCTGTCACGACGGCCGCATCCAACTGCATTTCCTGAATCGCTGGTGGCGGCGCGAAGAAGTTCATCTGACCGGTTGGCGGCAGCTTCAAGCGGGCCGTTGCGAGATAGCGCGCATAGGTGGCACTGAGCGAGGTATCGATGCGAGCCTTGGCCGCATCCAGTCCCTGCACCACCGAGATCGTGTATGCACGATTCACGTTGCCGCTGCCCGTGCCGCCGGCGATCGGGTCGTACGACGTGTTGCCGAACGCTGCGACCGTTTGCCCGGACGCGAGCGGCAACGCGGGACGCGCCGACGCACCGGTGCCAATCGATTCATTACGCAATAGCACCATGCTCTCGGCTGCCGCCTGTCGGGCGACGGCGGCGTGCGCACGCAAATCCGGGCGTTCAGACGCAGCAACCTTGCGGAAGGTGTTCGAGCGGAGCACCAGCTCGAGCACGCGTGTGACACTCGCGTCGAGTGCGGCGCGCGACAGCTTGCCGCTCGCGAGTGCAGCGCGCAATGCGGTTTCCTGTGCGCCAGTGCCCGGCATCACGAGGTCGTTCCCGGCATTCACCATCGCGACCGGATCTTCACCACCGAACCAGTCACTCATCACGAGCCCACCGAACGACCATTCACCACGAAGGATGTCATTCAGCAGTTCCGGATTCTCGGCCGTGTGCACACCGTTGACGAGATTGTACGACGACATCACCGTCCATGGCTTCGCACGTCGAACGACGGTCTGGAACGGACGCAGGTAGAGCTCACGGAACGCGCGTTCGCCGATTGCGGAGTTGATCCGCATGCGATTGAACTCCTGCTCATTCGCTACGAAGTGCTTGACTGACGCGCCGACCCCCGCCGACTGCAACCCCTCGACCATCGCCGACGCCATCAGCCCAGTCACGAGCGGATCCTCCGAGTAGTACTCGAAGTTGCGGCCGCCAAGCGGATTGCGGTGCAGGTTCATGCCCGGCATCAGCAACACATCGACACCGTAGTCGCGCGCTTCCTGGCCGAACGACACACCAACGCGCCGCACGAGCGCCGTGTCCCACGACGACGCGAGCAGAGTCCCGACCGGGAACGCCGTGGCGTAGAACGTCCGTGAACTGTCCGGCTTGCCGTTGGCACCGGTGCGGATCGGATCGATTCGCACACCGGCCGGCCCGTCCGACAGCGTGATCGCCGGGATGCCGAAGCGTCGCACCGTGTGCGTTTCACCAGCCGATCCAGGCAGCCGCAGCGGGCGATCGTCCGCGGTGCGCGCGCCGCCCAGCATACCCGGCGGCAGCATGTTCGTCGGCATGCCCTCGGGGAGAATCAGCCCGCGTCCCACGACGAGACGCACCTTCTCGGAATCGGAGAGGGCGGCAACGACGGCGCGCAGCGGCGCACGGCCGAGTTGCGGGAGCGAGGGGACCGCGGTCTGTGCAATCGCGGCGCGAGCCGCAGTGCCGGTGAACCCGGCAAACAGAAGGGCGTGTGCAAGTCGTCGGCGCATGCGGCGTCCGGAAGGAAGCGAAGGCCGAACACGAGACCGGCCGGGATGTGTACGAGGTACACTAGCCGGCGGTTATTGTGTAGTCAATACACATCACCTATGGTTTGACCATGAGCGCCGTCGACTTCTCGAACCTCCTTGTCGAACTGGACCGGGACTGCCTGCCGCACCTCTCGGTGAACAGCGTGATCTTCGGTGCCCACGCCGGCGCACTGAAGGTCCTGCTGATGCAGTCCCAGGGAACCGGCGACTGGTCGCTCCCAGGGGGCTACGTGCGCCGCGAGGAATCGATCGATGACGCCGCGACCCGTGTGCTGCGCGAGATGACCGGGCTGTCGGACACTGCGCTGCGCCAGTTCCACACCTTCGGTGGGCCAGCGCGAGGCGAGGCGGTTGTCGCCAATGCACTGCGCGCGATGGGCGTTGACGCGCCGCACGACCATTGGGTGCTGGGTCGTGTCGTCTCCGTCGGCTACGTCGCGGTGGTGGACTCCAGTCGTGCGACGGTCGCACCGAATGCCTGGACCCGATCCGTCGAGTGGTGGGACCTCGCGGAGCGACCGGCGCTCATCATCGATCACGATGAGATGGTGGCGCGCGCGCTCATGGCGGTGCGGTCCCAGATCGACGACCTGCCACTCGAGGCGAATCTGCTGCCCGCATCATTCACGATGCCCGAACTACAGAAGCTCCACGAGACTGTGCTGGGCCGCACACTCGACCGGCGTAATTTCCAGAAGCGAATGCTCGAACTCGGGCTCGTCGAGCGACTGCCCGATCACCGTATTGGCGGTCGGCGCAAACCGACCTACATGTATCGCTGGGCGAAGCGCGGCGCGTAGGCTTGGGAGCAGGATTTCTGCCCCATCATCGGATCAAGATCTCTGACCCCTTGATCGGAGGCTAACACCATCCACCGCAACGGTTTGACGTCAAATTTCCCCGATCAACATCTCTGACCCCTTGATCGATTTGGCGTCAAACATCCCCGATCAAGATCTCCGACCCCTTGATCGGAGGCTAACCCCATGCTCCTGCGCTACTTGAGCGCCGTTTGCGCTGTACAGCGCCCCGGCAGTCCCCGGCGCGACTAAAACCCGCGCGCCTTCAGGAACACTTCCCACAACGGCGCATCGCTGTGCACGGCCAGCAGCAGGTACTCCAGCGCCGCAAGGGCGATCAGCATCGCCAGCAATGCGCGACTCTGCCGGAGAAACGCATCCTTCGCCTGCCAGCCGCGCCACCAGAAAATCAGCGCGACGCCGACCGCACTAAAAAAGGAAACCGGCAACCACCCGGTGTTTTCCGGCGGCCCGTAATACGAGAGCAGGAACTGCAGATGGGGCGGCAGGAAGCGCGCCCCGGGATTCGCGACGCCAAAAAAGATGTTCAGCTTCGCCACCTGCAACACCGCCCAATACGTCGCCAAGGCAACGAATGCGAGCCGGTTGGGTGATTTCCGCACGTGCAGCCAACTCACGAACAGCACCAGCACACACAACAACTCGTGCCAGAGCAGTGACACGATCGCCTCGGTCGCGCGCAAGAGCGTCGCCTCGCCGGCGACACTCGCAATGTGGCCCGGCCCAACGATCCAGCCACCATAGAGGCCGACGTTGATCCACATCCAGATCGCCGTCGACGCGAGGAAGGTGCGCCGCGCCGCCGGTGCCGTGCGCAACTCGCGCTGCTCGTGAATCACGTACGTCGCCCAGATCGCAACCGCCGTCGAAATGATCCAGGCGGCCAGCTTCGTCCATTCATTCCGCTGCAGCGCGACGATCACACCCGTCACCAACCACCAGAATCCCACCACGGCCAGCGTGCCCTTGCCGACGGCACTCCAGTGATCGTGCCACCAGCTGGCCCACGGACCACGCACGCGTGTTGGTGCAGACGCGTGCTCCGCAGCCGCTGATGTCACGGCGACATCGCGCGGCGCGCTCATCCGACTTCCTTCGCCAAGGCCACAGCCCCAGCGATCGCGCGGGCATCGACCACCGGCAGCGGTACATACCGTGCACCCAATGCGTCCGCGATCTTGCGCGCCATCGGTTCCGGTCGCGGCGAGGTATCGATCAGCACCGCCGCCAGGTTGGCCAGACGAAACTGCGCCGACGCATCGAGTGCATCACGCATCGACTCGACACGACCGCCCTTGCCATCCCGCGCCACGTTGGCGCGACCATCGGTCAGGAACACGATCACCGGCAGCGTCCCCGCACGACGCGCCGCAATACCCGACGTGATCGCCACATCGATGGCCGTGGCGAGCGGTGTGCCACCACCCCCTGGCAGCGATGCGAGCAGCTTGCGCGCGCGCGCCAGTGCACGAGTCGGCGGCAGCAGCACCTCGGCCGTCGTCCCGCGAAATGCAATCAGCGACACCCGGTCGCGACGCGCATAACTCTCCGCCAACAGCGCCTCGACCGCGCCCTTCGCTTCGCCCAGTCGCTGCGCGGCCGCCGATCCCGACGCATCGACCACGAAGATCACCGACGTTCCCGCTCGCTCCACATAGCGGCGAATCCGGAAGTCATCGCGCTCGACGATCAGTGAGCGCACCGGGATGTCGCGCGCCGCACTGGCACGCGCCCGGGCACGCTGCCACGGCGCCGCAGCACGCAGCGTCTCCAGCACATGCAATCGACGCACACCATCAGGCTTGCCGCGGCGCGCAGCCACCTGCCGACCACGCGTCCAACTCTCCTTCTCGGCCCCAGCCTTGCCCTGCTCCTGACTCGGCCTCTGCGCCCGTGCCAGCAGCTCGGCGAGCAACTCGGGCGGAATGGCCGCGGTCACCGCCTCAACGAGACGATCATCCATCGGACGATCATCGGATTGATCGGGCGGCGTTTCGGACGATGTCGCCTCGGGCGGTGTCGGCTCAGGCGGCGCTTCCTGCTCGTCTTCACTTTCATCGGGCGGAGGCGTCGGAACACGCGTCGCACGCGGTGCCAGCACCAGCTGCGCCGACAGTGCGACATCCGCTTCCTCGATCTCTGTCCGACCATCCAACGCGGCCAGCGCGCGTGCCGTCCACAACGCCTGCCGAGCCGCACGCTCGGATGAAATGCCGAACGCGACGCAGAGCGTGCCGATCCCGATCATCACATCGTCGCTCGCCTGCACATGCGCAACCAATGCACGCGCGGTTGCCACCACCGCGGCATCGGGCAGCATCGACTCGTCAACGCGCACATCACCATCCAGCACCAGCGCAAGGCGATCGCGCAACGGCGCCGCCACCCCCCACACATCCTCTTCACTTTCGTCAATCGCGATCAGCGCAAACTCGGCATCGAACTCGGCGCGCACACCGTCGCGCAGCACCTGAACGACACCTGTGTCCAGCACCGCACCGATTCGCGCCTGCGTTGCGACCGGCATGCGCTCGATCAGCGGAATGATCACCATGCCACCGTCGGCATCGGCCACCACACCGCGTTCGGCCACCGGTGATCCAGTGGCGATCGTCGCAGCCAGGTCGAGCCCACCGAAGATACGATCGTCGGTGGCCGACGACGGTAGACGCACCACCCGCACACTCGCAGGCAATCGCTGGCGCAGCGCGGCGATCCACTGCTGCGCACCGGCCGACGAATCGCGCAGCACGATGCCACCAATGCGGTGCGCGGCCACGGCCAGTACGCAGAGCGCGGCGGCCGATCGCGCACGCGCCGCACTCACGTCTTCAGCCGGCGTCGACACCGGTACCGCCGTCGCCATCAGTCGGCGCCGTAGATGGTCGAAATGGCGCGAGCGACGCGTGTGCCGCTCCCTCCTTCATCGAGCACGTTCCGGCGCAAGCGATGCCGCAACGCCATCGGCGCCACGGTCTTGACGTGTGCATCGGTCACCGTCTTCGCGCCGTCGAGTGCCGCAGCCGCTCGCGCGGCACGCAGCAGCGTGAGCTCGCCGCGCACACCATCGGTGCCCAACTCGACGCAGAGTTGCACCGCCTTGTGCAGCACCGCGTCAGGCACCTGCACCGTCGGCAATCGCTTGCGCGCCGCGAGGATCTTCGTGCGCACCGCGGCATCGGCGGGTTCCCACGTCTCGAGGAACGCCGCCGAATCGCGCTCGTAGGCGTCGCGACGGCGAATCACCTCGACGCGACTCGCGACATCATCACTGGTGCGCACCTCGACACTGAGGCCGAACCGGTCGAGCAGCTGCGGACGAAGATCACCTTCTTCCGGATTCCCACTGCCCACGAGGACGAAGCGTGCGGGGTGCCGCACACTCACACCGTCGCGCTCGACCACATTCTCGCCCGTCTGGGCGACGTCGAGCAGCAGGTCGACCAGATGATCCTCGAGCAGGTTCACTTCGTCGACGTAGAGGAAGCCGCGATGCGCGCGCGCGAGGAGCCCGGGCTCGAAGGCCTTCTCACCGTTGCGCAGCGCCTTCTCGATGTCGAGGGCCCCGACCACACGATCCTCGGTGGCGCCAAGTGGCAGGTCCACGACCGGGACCCGCTTGTCGGTGACCGGAAGCTTCCCGCGCGCCACATGCAGCGCGCGTTCGCGACACTCGTCACATCGTGCGCCGTTCGCCGTCGGGTCGCAGCCGTAGCGACACCCTTCAACGGCCTTCATGCTGGGTAGCAGCGCGGGGAGTGCGCGCACCACGGTCGATTTGCCGGTGCCGCGGTCGCCAAGGACGAGCACGCCACCTACCGACGGATCCACCGTCGCGATGAGGAGCGCCAGCTTCATCTGCTCCTGCCCTACGATTGCACTGAACGGAAAAGCTGCGCGCACGCGGTCCTCTGAAAACGGTGAAGTCCTGCCTTCTCAGGAGAAGCTG
Source organism: uncultured Gemmatimonadaceae bacterium (assembly GCA_963740355.1). Taxonomy (GTDB): domain Bacteria; phylum Gemmatimonadota; class Gemmatimonadetes; order Gemmatimonadales; family Gemmatimonadaceae; genus JACMLX01. The sequence goes on along the minus strand of CAVUDW010000002.1, from coordinate 1,478,374 downwards.
CCCCCAGCGACACTGTCCAGCAAGCTTGACAGAGTAGGTGTTTGGCTTGCATCACAGAGCAGCATCGCAGCCGCCGGATTTCCCGCGTGGCCGCCCGGTGCCCCTCTTTTCGTCAGGACCCAGCGTCTTTTCATGTCTGAACGTCAGAAGCCGTCGGCCGTAGCCGCAGCCGCCCCGCCCCTGGTAACCGGTGTGCGAGAGCGTAGCGAAAGCGGCGCCCCTCGCCTCTCACTCACCGACCGCATCGCCGACTGGCGGAACCGGATGGCGGCCTCCCCGGGCTTCCAGCGCTGGGCTGGCTCGTTCTTCCTCACCCGCTTCATCGCTCGACGACACGCCCGGGAGCTGTTCGACCTCTGTAGCGGCTTCGTCTATTCGCAGGTGCTGTACGCGGGGGTTCAGCTCAACCTGTTCGGCAAGCTCCGGCACGGCCCGCTCAGCATGGCGGAGATCGCGATCGCCGTCGGGCTCCCCCTCGAGGGCACGGAGCGACTGGTGCATGCGGCCGCCTCGCTCGACCTGCTGGAGGCCACCCAGGACGGGCGGTGGCGTCTGACGGTGAACGGAGCCTCCATCGCACCGAACACCGGCCTCGAGAAGCTGATCGAGCACAACCAGCTGCTCTACCGGGACCTGCTCGACCCAGTGGCCATGCTCCGCGATCCGCGCCGCAGCCAGACCGCCATCGCCGCCTACTTCCCCTATGGCGAGGCCGGACGCCCCGAAGACGTCGATCCCGAGGCCGCCGCACGGTACAGCGATCTCATGGCATCGACGGTCCCCCCGCTCGCGGAAGAGGTCGTTGACGCCTATCCGGTGAAGAACCACCGGCGGCTGCTGGACGTCGGCGGCGGTATCGGCGCCTTCCTCACGCTGATGGGAGAGCACGCCCCCTCGCTCGACCTGATGCTCTTCGACCTGCCCGCCGTCGCCGTCCATGCCCGCGCCAAGCTGGAAGCCGATGGCCTCGCGAACCGCACCGCGGTGCACGCCGGCAACTTCCAGACGGACAAGCTCCCCGCCGGGGCCGACCTGATCACACTGGTTCGGGTGCTCCTCGACCACGGGGATGAAGTCGCCCTGACCGTCCTGCGGAGCGCCCGCGAGGCGCTCGAACCGGGGGGGACCCTATTGGTGGTCGAGCCGTTCTCGGGCATCCGCGGTGCCGAACGAGTGGGCGACGCCTACTTCGGGCTCTACCTCTTTGCGATGGGTCGTGGCCGCGCACGCACGATTGCGCAGCACCAGGCGTTGCTGCGCGCCGCCGGCTTCTCGCGGACCCGCATCGTCCCGACGCGTTATCCCGTCCACACCGGCATCATTGCGGCACAGGCGTAACCGTCAAAAGTTCGACCCGGTGGTTCCGTTTGCGACGGGATCGCCGTGCAGAATTGGGCGCCGAAAGAGGCAGAAATGCAGCCCCGAGTCGTGTCAGGAAAAAACCGTCAACCTTTATTGACGGTTCCTGTTGTACGGGTAGGTTGACACTTGTACCCCTTGGTCCCACCCCGCTGGATGGAGCTGCACGGTGAACTCTCTTGCTGTCGTGTTCGACGAACCGAGAACGCTCGCGTTGCGCGCGTTGCCGCTCGATGAACCGGGAGACGCCGACGTCCTGATCCACGTGCGACACACAGGTATCAGCACCGGCACCGAGCGCTTGCTCTACACCGGCACCATGCCGCCTTTCCCGGGCCTCGGCTATCCGCTGGTTCCTGGTTACGAAAGTGTCGGCGTCATCGCACAGGCCGGTCCGCTGTCACAGCGCACCGTCGGCGACGAAGTCTTCGTCGCCGGTGCGCGATGCTTCGGTGCCACGCGCGGACTGTTTGGTGGTGCCGCTGAAAAGCTGGTCGTCGCCGGCGACAAGACCCATGTCATTCCGCGTGGGCTTGGCGATCGCGGTGTGCTGCTGTCGCTGGCGGCAACGGCACTCCATGCGCTTCGCACACACAGCAACGGCGCGCTGCCCGAACTCATCGTCGGGCATGGATCACTGGCGCGGCTCGCCGCGCGCCTGGTGCTCGCGCTCGGCGGTGCCGCCCCGACCGTGTGGGAGATCAATCCGGCGCGCATCAGTGGTGCAGCCGGCTACGACGTCGTGCACCCGGATCATGATCCGCGGCGCGACTACCGCTCGATCCTCGAATTGAGCGGCGCCAACGACATTCTCGACTCGCTCATCCCGCGCCTCGCGCGCAATGGCGAGATCGTGCTCGGCGGCTTTTATCACGAGCCCGTGAAGTTCGGCTTCCCGCTCGCCTTCATGCGTGCGATGCAGCTCAAGATCGCGGCAGAATTCTCGCCGACCGACCTCGCCGATGTCACGGCGATGGTCATCGACGGACGACTGTCGCTGGACGACATCATCACCCATCGCGTACCCGCGACCGATGCCGCCGCGGCGTATGCCACCGCGTTTGGTGATCCGACGTGTGTCAAGATGATCCTCAACTGGAGTCACCCAGCATGACGACACAGCAGGCCCCTGCGCAGGACGATGCGCTCGCGACGATGCACCAGGCACTCCGCGATGAAGCCAACGCCCCCGACGCAGAGCCGGTTGAGGAGCGCCCCATCACCAAGGAAACGCAGATCATCGCGATCTATGGCAAGGGCGGCATCGGCAAGAGTTTCACGCTCGCCAACCTCTCCTACATGATGGCGCAGCAAGGGAAGAAGACGCTGCTCATCGGCTGCGACCCGAAGAGCGATACGACATCGCTGCTCTTCGGCGGCAAGGCCTGCCCCACCATCATCGAGACGTCCTCGAAGAAGAAGCTCGCTGGCGAAGCGGTGGCCATCGGCGACGTCTGCTTCAAGCGCGACGGGGTCTTCGCGATGGAGCTCGGCGGTCCGGAAGTCGGACGCGGCTGCGGCGGTCGCGGCATCATCCACGGCTTCGAGACGCTGGAAAAGCTTGGCTTCCATGAATGGGGCTTCGACTTCGTCCTGCTCGACTTCCTCGGCGACGTTGTGTGCGGTGGCTTCGGCCTGCCGATCGCCCGCGACATGTGCCAGAAAGTGATCGTGGTGGCGTCGAACGACCTCCAGTCGCTGTATGTCGCCAACAACGTCTGCTCGGCCGTGGAATACTTCCGCAAGCTCGGTGGCAACGTGGGCGTGGCGGGCGTCGTGATCAACAAGGATGACGGCACCGGTGAAGCCGAGGCCTTTGCGAACAAGGTCGGCATTCCGATCCTCGCCAAGATTCCGGCGAACGACGACATCCGGAAGAAGAGCGCGAACTACGAGATCATCGGCATTCCTGGCGGCGACTGGGGCGACCTCTTTGCCGAGCTGGCGCAGAATGTTGCTGACGCGCCGCCGGTGCGCCCGCATCCGCTCTCGCAGGACGAGCTGCTCAACCTGTTCTCCGCGGACACCGTCGGTCGCAACGTCGTGCTGGAGCCCGCGAGCTTCCTCGACATGTGCGGCCGCGAAGAGTCCAACAAGGCGACGCTCGAAGTCGTCTACGATACTGTCTGAGGCAGGGTCACATGTCGGCCGATGAGATGATCAACACTCCATCACGCGAGGCGGGCTACGACGATGCCGCCCTCGCCCCGATGGCCAACGACAACCAGTTGCCCACCGGGCTCGATCTCGGTGCGGGCAGCGGGCGAAGCGCACTGCCGGTGATCACTGCCCCGCCCACGGACGGCGCTGGCTGCCATTCCGGCGCCGAGCAGATGAAGGCGGCGGCGATGGCAAGCGGCAAGAGTGCGATCCTCGACCAGTATGCGGTGGACTATCCGAAGGGTCCGCATGACCAGCCGCAGTCGATGTGTCCCGCCTTCGGCTCGCTGCGCGTCGGCCTTCGCATGCGCCGCACCGCCACGATCCTCAGCGGTTCGGCGTGCTGCGTCTATGGCCTGACGTTCACCAGCCATTTCTACGGCGCGCGACGCACGGTGGGCTACGTGCCGTTCAATTCCGAGACGCTCGTCACGGGTCAGCTGTTCGAGGACATCCGCGACGCGGTGTTCAAGATGGCCGATCCCGCGCTGTACGATGCGATCGTGATCACGAATCTCTGTGTGCCGACCGCCTCCGGCGTGCCGCTGCAGCTGCTGCCGAAGGAGATCAACGGCGTTCGCATCATCGGTATCGACGTGCCAGGGTTCGGCGTGCCGACGCATGCGGAAGCAAAGGATGTGCTCTCCGGCGCGATGCTGCGGTACGCACGCACGGAGGCCGAGCAGGGTCCGGTGGCTGCACCGCGCGGTGGTCGCAGCGAGAAGCCGACCGTGACGATGGTCGGCGAGATGTTCCCGGCTGATCCCGTCGGCATCGGCATGATGCTCGCGCCGCTTGGTTTGGCGGCGGGACCCGTGGTGCCGACGCGCGAGTGGCGTGAACTCTATGCGGCGCTCGATTGCGCCGTCGTCGCCGCCATTCATCCGTTCTACACCGCGTCCTTCCGCGAATTCGAATACGCTGGTCGCACGATCGTCGGTTCCGCTCCTGTCGGTCACGATGGCACCGCCGATTGGCTGCGCAACATCGGCGAAGCGGCGGGTGTCGGCGCCGATCGCATTGCCGCGGCACAGAATGCCGTGTTGCCCGCGATCAAGGGCGCGCTGGCGGCGAAGCCGATCAAGGGCCGTATCACCATGAGCGGCTACGAAGGGTCCGAGCTGCTGGTGGCGCGCCTGCTGGTGGAGAGCGGTGCCGATGTACGCTATGTCGGGAGTGCCTGTCCCAAGACACAGTGGAGCACGGCGGATCGCGAATGGCTCGAGGCGAAGGGTGTGCACGTGCAATTCCGCGCCTCACTCGAGCAGGACCTGGCCGCGATGCATGAGTTCAAGCCCGATCTCGCGATCGGCACGACACCGGTGGTGCAGAAGGCGAAGGAGCTCGCGATTCCATCGCTCTACTTCACCAACCTGATCTCGGCGCGCCCGTTGATGGGCCCCGCCGGCGCTGGCTCACTGGCCACGGTCGTGAACGCGGCGCTTGGCAACCAGCATCGCTTCGACGAGATGAAGGCGTTCTTCGATGGCGTCGGCGAAGGTCACAACGCTGGCGTGTGGGAAGAGGTCCCGGTCGATCGTCCCGAGTTCCGCGAGCACTATCGTCGTCATCTCGCGAAGCTGGCCAAGCAGCGCAAGGCGGAGGAGATGGTCTGATGCTGGTTCTCGATCATGATCGCGCTGGTGGATACTGGGGGGCTGTGTATGCCTTCACCGCCATCAAGGGACTGCAGGTCGTCATCGACGGTCCGGTCGGCTGCGAAAATCTTCCGGTCACGTCGGTGCTGCATTACACCGATGCGCTCCCGCCGCATGAGTTGCCGGTAGTCGTCACCGGCCTGTCGGAAGAAGAGCTTGGGCAGCACGGCACCGAAGGCGCCATGCGCCGCGCACACAAGACGCTCGATCCCGAATTGCCGGCGGTCGTCGTCACCGGCAGCATCGCCGAGATGATCGGTGGTGGTGTCACGCCGGAAGGCACGAACATCGTGCGTTTCCTGCCGCGCACCATCGACGAAGATCAGTGGCAAGCCGCTGATCGCGCACTCTACTGGCTGTGGACCGAGTACGGCCTGAAGAAGGGTGTGATGCCGAAGCGCACGGAGCGCGCCGAAGGGGCGAAGCCGCGTGTGAACCTCATCGGCCCGATGTACGGCTATTTCAACACCTGGTCCGACCTCGCGGAAATCCGCCGCCTCGTCGAGGGCATCGGGGCAGACATCAACATGGTGTTCCCACTCGGCAGCCACCTCGCCGACGTGCCCCGCCTGGTCGATGGCGACGTGAACATCTGCATGTACCGCGAGTTCGGTCGCATGCTCTGCGAGTCGCTCGACAAGCCGTACCTGCAGGCGCCGATCGGCCTTCACTCGACGACCAAGTTCCTCCGCAAGCTCGGGGAATTGCTGGGCCTCGATCCGGAGCCGTTCATCGAAAAGGAAAAGCACACCACCATCAAGCCGCTGTGGGATCTCTGGCGGAGTGTGACGCAGGACTTTTTCGGAACGGCCAGCTTCGCGATCGTGGCGAACGAGACGTACTCACGCGGTGTGCGGCACTTTCTCGAGACCGAGATGGGGCTCCCCTGCACCTTCGCGTTCGCGCGTCGGCCGGGCGTGAAGCCAGACAACGCCGCAGTGCGTGACGCGATTCGCACCACGCCGCCGCTGATCATGTTCGGCAGCTACAACGAACGCATGTACATGGCGGAACAGGGCGCGCGGGCGATGTACATCCCCGCCTCGTTCCCTGGCGCGATCATCCGTCGGCACACCGGCACGCCGTTCATGGGCTACTCCGGTGCCACGTACCTGATCCAGGAAGTGTGCAACGCGTTGTTCGACGCGCTGTTCAACATCCTGCCGCTGGCCAGCGACATGGACAAGGTGGAAGCCACGCCGTCGCGCCTGCACCAGGAGCTGCCGTGGACGGATGAGGCCAGTGCCGCGCTCGAGGAACTGCTCGAGGAGCAGCCCGTGCTCATCCGGATCTCGGCCGCGAAGCGGATTCGCGACCTGGCGGAGCGTGACGCACGCGAGCTGAAGGATTCATCGGTCACACGCGATCATGTGCTCGCATCGCGGAGAGCGATGCGCGGCGGTGCTTATGCGTGATGGTCAGTCGGTGCGTGGAGCGAGTGACGCGACGGCCGAGGCGATGATCTCGGCCAGTCGCGGTGCTTGCTCGTCGGGGATCAGGTGGCCCGCAGGGGTCACGTCGATCACCGAGCGCATCGGCAATGTGCGGGTCGCCTCGAGCAGTTCGTCGAATGGCACCCACGGCTCGTTGCGCGAGTGCACCAGCGTCACCGGCACCCTGACGCGTGGGAACTGCGCCTGCAGTGTCGGCAGGTCCCAGCGTGCCATCATGCGCAGTACCGCTCCAACACGCGTTTCATCGGTTAGCATGGCGACGTATCGCGCTTCCTGCACCGGGTCGAGTGTGGTGCCGGTGGAGCGCAGCAGCGTGCGTGCGATGGTGCCGTTTCGCAGCAATGCAGCGACTGCTGAGCGTACGCTCTCAACATCGAAGAGCGCGCGTGAAAATGGCAGCATGATTTGCCCTAGTGCATTGATGGAAACGAGTGCACTGTTGACACCAATGATCGATTGTGGTGTGACCTCGTGGGACGACGCAAGCTGCAGCAGGACTGCCGCCCCCGCCGAGTGTCCGACACCGATGCTGGGCCGCACATCGAGCGCCCGGAGCAGTGCGTTGACGGCGTTGGTCATGCCGTCGAGCGAGAGTTGCTCCGTGGTGGCGCCGGTGGTGAAGCCATGGCCCGGCAGGTCGAAGGCGATGACATCGGCCCACGGCGTGAGCAATGGAAAGAGGGCGCGCCAGGTGAACGTGGCGCCCGCAGTGCCGTGGATGAGCACGACCGTCGGTCCGCTGCCGGCACGCTGGACGTGCCAGCGCAGTCCTGCGGCCGTGATGAACGAAGAACAGTCGATATGTGGCCAGTCTGCCGGCAGTGCCGGCAGTGGGCCTTCAGTATCAGGCACGCATGCCCTCTTGGTGTGGTGTCTGGTCAACACGAACGATTCGAGTTTGGGCCGGCGCAAGCTGGTGGATCGTTCGACCCTGCACGACGGGATCCAATGTCGTGCCCTGCGCTGCGCCAGGAGCGTGCAGCACCCCATTTCTCGAGGTTGGAATGGATAAGCCCCCGATGACAGACGAAGAAGCACGTGGCGTGCATTCGTTGGCAATGCTGACGTTTGTAGGCTTCGCGTTCTTCGCCGCTATTGCGCACTACCTGTGCTGGCAGTGGCGCCCGTGGCTCGGCAAGCCGCTCTCCTATGGAGCTGCACAGTTGATGGACGCCGCGCACCACGCCACCCGCTTCCTGAGCTGAGGAGAAACCCATGCTTTATAAAATGTGGCAGGGCTTCGACCCCCGGCGTTTGATGGTCGGCATCTTCGCGTTCATGTTCGCGTTGGCGCTGGTCATCCACTTCATTCTGCTCAGCACCACACGCTACAACTGGCTCGATCCTGATGGGAACGCAGCCAAGGTGTCGACGGCAGACGCGCTCACCCCGATGCCGGCCAGCAAGTAACTTCGGCGCGCGGGCTGCGGCCCGGATGGCTTCATGTGTCCAGACCACGTATAGCCATCCGGCGCCATAGCCTCGCACGCCGGCGCTACTGCTTGCTTGCAAGGAGCGACAATCGATGGCGATGATGTCCTTCGAATACAAGTATCGCGTGCGAGGCGGCACCCTCCTCGGCGGTGACTTGTTCGATTTCTGGATTGGCCCGTTCTACGTCGGATTTTTCGGCGTGGTGGCGGCGTTTGCAGCAGTACTCGGGACCGCCCTCTGCGTCTATGGCGCAGCGATCGGCCCCACCTGGAATCTCTGGCAGATCAATATCGCCCCGCCCGACCTGAGTTACGGGCTGCGCCTCGCGCCGCTGCGAGATGGCGGACTCTGGCAGATCATCACCATGTGCGCGACCGTGGCCTTCGTGGCCTGGGTGCTGCGCCAGGCTGAAATCAGCCGCAAACTGGGCATGGGCTACCATGTCCCCGTGGCGTACTCCGTCGCGGTGTTCGCGTACATCTCCCTCGTCATCATCCGCCCGGTGTTGCTGGGTGCATGGGGCCATGGCTTCCCGTACGGCATTCTCAGTCATCTCGACTGGGTGTCGAACGTCGGCTATCAGTTCCAGCACTTCCATTACAACCCGGCGCACATGCTGGCGATCACGTTCTTCTTCACCAACAACCTCGCCCTCGCGATGCACGGTTCACTGATCCTGTCAGTGACGGCGCCGCCGAAGGGTGAAGCGGTGAAGACGAGCGAACATGAAAACTCGTTCTTCCGCGACGCCGTGGGTTACTCCATCGGCGCAATCGGTATTCACCGTCTCGGCCTCTTCCTCGCCCTCAATGCGGGCTTCTGGAGCGCCGTCTGCATCCTCCTCAGCGGTCCGTTCTGGACGCGCGGCTGGCAGGATTGGTGGAACTGGTGGCTCTACCTGCCCTTCTGGGCCCCGAGGTAATGTCGAATGATTGAATATCAGAACCTCTGGACCCGCGTGCAGGTGCACGCACCCGTCGACGAAGGTGTGCCGCTCCGCGGTGGCACCTGGGGTCGCGACGGCAAGCCGATTCTCAACTACTGGGCCGGCAAGTTCGGCGATGCGCAGATTGGGCCGATCTACCTCGGCACCACCGGCGTCTTCTCGCTGATTTTCGGCTTCATCGCGTTCGAGATCATCGGGCTCAACATGTGGCGGTCCGTGGGCTGGAGTCCCATCCAGTTCATTCGCCAACTGCCGTGGCTCTCGCTCGAACCGCCGGCACCGAAGTACGGCTTGCACATTCCGCCGCTCAATCAGGGTGGCTGGTGGTTGCTGGCCGGCTTCTTCCTCACGCTCGCGATCCTGCTCTGGTGGGTCCGCATGTATCAGCGCACACGTGCGCTGGGCATGGGTTCACACATCGTCTGGGCCTTCGCGTCAGCCATCTGGCTCTACCTGGTGTTGGGCTTCATTCGCCCGATCATGGTCGGCAGCTGGTCGGAAGCGGTGCCGTTCGGAATCTTCCCGCACCTCGACTGGACGGCGTCATTCTCCATTCGCTACGGGAACCTGTTCTACAATCCGTTCCACATGCTCTCGATCGTGTTCCTCTACGGCTCGGCCCTGCTCTTCGCGATGCACGCGGCGACAGTCCTTGCCGCCAGTCGCTACGGCGCGGAACGCGAAATCGAACAGATCACGGATCGTGGCACCGCCGGCGAACGCATGGGATTGTTCTGGCGCTGGACGATGGGTTTCAACGCCACCACGGAATCCATCCATCGCTGGGCATTCTGGTTCGCGACCCTGACCACACTGACCGGTGGCATCGGCATTCTCCTGACCGGGACGGCCGTCGACAACTGGTTCCTGTGGGCACAGAAGCACGGCGTGGCACCGAGTTACCCGGTGCAGTACGAAGTGAAGGCAGAGCAGGCTCCGTACCTCCGCGGCCAGTACATGGGCGTGGCGCCGGACAGCTTCCCGGGCATGATGCGGGATGCCAACGGCCGGTTGGTGCCGCAGCAGCTCCCCGTGCCGCAGGGTGCACAACTCACCGGCGACTTGGAAGTCTTCAACAAGCCCGTGCTGTCGACCGACAACATGCGCGACTCGCTCAACGCTGACGGGTTGTTCATCATGAGTGCGGTCTACTTCGACACCGGCAAGGATGCCCTGCGCGGCGAGTCGGATGCCGAGCTGGCCAACCTCGGTGCCCTGATGACGAAGTACCCGACGCTCAAGGTCGAGGTGCAGGGTCACACCGACAATGTCGGCGACCCGACGGCGAACCTCACGCTGTCGCAAGGTCGTGCAGATCGTGTGCGCGACATGCTCACCACCAAGTACGGCATCGCCGCAGACCGCATCAAGTCGCGCGGATTCGGACAGACCAAGCCCTCGGTGTCGAACGACACACCGGAAGGCCGTCGCCGCAACCGCCGCGTCGAGATCGCCAGCGAAGGCAAGGTCGTACTGCCAGCGGAGACGACACCATGATCACACGTCACACTGTGCGCATCGGTGCACTGCTCTCGCTGGTGGCGCTGGGCGCCTGCAAGAAGTCACCGGATGTCCTCAAGCCGGGACCGAAGCAGATCGCCCAGCACGGCTTCCGCGGCGTCGCCATGGAAACGAACTACGACCCGGATGACATCGCCAAGACGGCGGCGTACAACCAGGCTCCGAAACCGCTTCCGCCGGCTCCGCCTGGCCCGATGGGACAGTACAAGAACGTGCAGGTGCTCACCAACATCAGCGCCGCCGAGTTCGGGCGCACGATGACGGCCATGAGCTCCTGGGTGGCCGGCGGCGCAGGAAACTGCGCCTACTGCCACAACACCGCGAACTTCGCGGCTGACTCCAACAAGGGTCAGCCGATCTACACGAAGCTGGTGGCTCGCATGATGCTCCGCATGACGCAGCGCATCAACAGCGACTACACGCAACATGTAGCTGGCACCGGTGTCACGTGCTACACCTGTCATCGCGGGCAGCCGTTGCCGAATGGCCTCTGGTTCTACAGCAACGAAAACCAGATCCTGCGGCACTACCTCGACCGCGACGACATCCGTGTGCAGAGCCACACGGTGGAACCGCTGCCGGGCGCCGCAGCCAATCGCACGTCGATCCGGCAGACGTACAACACCTACGCCCTGATGGTCACGCAGTCCAAGGCGCTCGGTGTGAACTGCACGTACTGTCACAACACGCGCGCGATGGGGTCATGGGAAGAGTCGACACCGAAGCGCGTGGTGGCGCTCTACGGATCGGCCATGCTCCGCGACATGAACATGAACTACCTGAACCCGCTGCAGCCTGTGTATCCCCGCAGTCGTCTCGGCGAGCATGGTGATGCTCCCAAGGCGCAGTGCGTCACGTGTCACAACGGCATCTACAAGCCGCTGTATGGCGCGAAGATGGTCAAGGACTACCCTGCTCTCTGGGGCGCTCCTGGCTGGGATGCGACCACTGGCCCGCTCGATGCCAGTGGCAAGCCGCTCTACGACGGTGCCCCACTCACCGCCCCGGTGCCGACGCCTGTCGGCGCCAAGCTGAGTGTCGCGCCGATGAAGGCGAATGCAGCCGGAGTCGAAGTTGCGATGGGAACCACACCCGCCGCTGCGATGCCCGCAGCGACCCAGGTGCCCGCCCGCTCGACGCCGTAAGAACTCCGCAGTACATCGCCCTCGTCACGCGCCCGGGTCGCACTAGCGATCCGGGCGCGTGGCGCGTTCAGGGACAGCGGCACTATCCTCCCTGTCGTCGCTGTGGCGCCAGACGACCGTCGGTCGCCGACGACCCCTCCGCCTGCCCTTCCAGAAGCCCGATCGATGCCGATCACCCCCGTCGAACGACGGATCAACATGCGCGATGGCACGAAGCTCGTCCTGAGCGTCTGGACGCCTTCGGAACCGCCACGCGGGACGGTGGTCATCGTGCATGGTCTGGGCGAACATGGCGGCCGCTATCGTGACCTGGCGCACGAGCTGACGGCGTTCGGGTGGGAGGTGCATGCTGCCGACCAGCGTGGACATGGCCGCACCTCCGGGGCCCGCGGCGTCGTACCGACGCAGGAAGCCATCCGCGACGATGTGCTGGAGACGCTGAGCTTTGCCCGTGGCATGAATCGCGGCCCGGTGGTGCTGCTCGGCCACAGCATGGGCGGTGCCTTTGCCGCCTGGGCGGCCGCGCACGCCCCTGAGGCGGCCGACGCCCTCATCCTGTCGTCCCCAGCGCTGCGAGCCGACCTGAGCGCCTTCCAGCGCCTCCTGATGGGCACCATGCTGCGCATCAGCCCGAACACGGCCGTCTCGAACGGGCTCAAGGTCAAGTACATCTCGCACGACGCCGCCGTGGTCGAGGCGTACAAGAACGACCCCCTCGTGCACGACCGGGTGTCGTCGCGGCTGGCGAAGGCGATCATGACCGCCGGCGACGCAGCCCGGCGTGCCGCACCGCAGTGGCGGATTCCGACGCTCCTGCTCTATGCCGGCGACGATCGCCTGGTGAATCCCAGCGGCTCGCAGGACTTCGCGACCGCCGCGCCCGCGTCACTCGTGACGGCGCAGCGCTTCGATGGCTTCTACCACGAACTGTTCAACGAGGTCGAGCGTGCCGCCCCAATCCGTCAACTCACGGACTGGCTGCGCTCACGCTTTCCGGATTGACGTCGTAAGCCGTCAGGCGACGGCTGGCTGGCCGGCCACCAGCATCGCGGGATCGTTCACGCGATAGAGCGACAGCATGAGGCGCGTCTTGCGGCGAAACCCGATGTGCGCGCGCATCGACACCGTGTCGTAATCCGCCTCCTCGATCGCCTCGAGGATCGCCGCGTACCCTACCGCGCACGCCTGCGCGCAGCGTCGCGAATCTGGCGAAAGCATCCCGATGCCCGGCAACGCCTCGCGATAGAGTCCGCGCGCCAGTGCCACGAACTCGCGCATCATGGCGCGCCATGCAGGCGATCGCACATCGACGTCACGCGCCATGACCTGCTCGCGTGACAGACCGACAGCACTCAGCGCATCGTCCGGCAGGTAACACCGGCCGTTGGACGCATCCTCACCAATGTCGCGCAGGATGTTCGTGACCTGCATCGCCACCCCCAGCGTCCGGGCGAACGCGATCGCACGATCACGATTGCCCTCACCGCCCACCACACCGAAGACATGCGTGCAGAGTTCACCCACGCTGCTTGCGACCCCTTCGCAATACGCCTTGAGTGAGGGCCAGTCGCGATAGTCGGTTGGGTCGAGGTCGCGAGCCACGCCGTCCACCAGTTCGTCGATCGGCGCCATCGGAATCCCGAATCGGCGCATAGCCCACGCCGTTTCGTGCATCACCGGGCCGGCGAATCCACCGGTCAGGGCATCGTCGAGCTGCGATCGCAAGCTGCGCAGCGACGCCCGCACCGCGTCGCGCCCACCGGGGCCGGCACGATCCACCGCATCGTCAGCCAATCGGCAGAACGCATACAGCGCATAGGTGCCGCGCCGCTTGGTGAGCGGGAGAAACGCACTCGCGAGCGCAAAGGTGCGCGCGTGGCGACGTACGATGTTCCCGCAGACCAGACTTTCGAACGTCACCATGCCGTGGTGCCCCTGGTCCGCGACGTGCTCACGCGGGCGACGGAGTGACTGCCGAGACGGACTGTCGGACCGTGCCAGGCACCGATGCGGCGGTGGCGCCGGACAGATCCGGGGCGCTGGGCTGCACGTAGGCGCGCAGTGCCCCGACCACGGCGTCTGCCGCCACGTCAGGGGCCAGCAGCGCACGGAACGTCGGGCGCCCACGTCGGCTACCGCGCCACGTCATGTGCGGGAACAGCAACAACCACGGAATCTCTTGTGCGCCGGTGAGCGTCACCATCAGGTCAGCCGAGCCATCGGGCCGACGCATCAGGTCTACGCCTTCGACACTCGAGTACGGGATGTTCGCATCGGCGCGCATCACGATGCCGATGTTGAAGTAGACGCGCTTGTCGGTGATGACGTACTTCGACGACTTCGCCAATCGCCAGGCGAAGAACCGGATGCTGACGATGGCGATCAACGCCATGATGGCACTCAGCGTCGCCACACCAACCAATCGCGGCACGGCGCCATCGGCGTGCTGCAACGCCTCGGTCGCACCGAGCGCGAACGAGACACCGACGAACGCGAGCACCCAGCGTTCACGCAGGAAATACCGCGCCAGCGATCGCTGGTCCGGGGCGCCCGTCCAGAGGACGCGCTCCCCCGCGGGGAGGCGACTGACCTCCCCATCGGGGCCAACGTGTTCGACAATCTCCATCATCACACCAGTGGGCCGAAGCGAAGCTCGGAGTTCCAGAGCGATCCGGCGCCGAAGTACGCGCTGATCTTGTCCTCTTCGAGCAGGGTGACGAGATCGGGTGACTTGGTTTCCGGAATGCCGGCGAAGTCAGCACCCTTCAACACATCGATCTGCACGTGGGAGGCTTGCGGACCGTCGTTCATGAACGGGAACCAGTTCGCGGGACGCGGGATGCGCATGAACGGCACCGGCACCAGGCGACGACCACCACCAGTCACTTCCACCTCCACGTAGCGCAGGCACGGCTCGCTGCGATCGACCCACAGATCCACGACCTTGCCGCCGACGGCTCCATCCATGCCGCGGACTTCCAGGCCACGTGGATCGGGATCCTGATGGGCAACGAAGAAGTCCGTCGCCACACGCATCGGCACGATGCGCGGAATTCCCTTGATCGTGAGGTCCGGACGGTCGGCGCGATCGGCCCAGGCGCCTGGCCCGATACCAGCCGTCAACGGGTTTCCGATCGGTTCCAGCGGGGCACCGAAGTTCGAATCCACCGGCCTCGCGTTCTTCGGAACCTCGTACTTCGGAATGATGACTTCTGACATGGACTAGTGCTCCGGGTGGGTGGGGATGAACTCCTTCGGCCCGGGGTATGCCGGGTAGCCCTGATGCAGGCGATTCGGGTCGTTCGACACCAGCGGATACCCTTCGCGCTTGTCCTCACGACGGAGATACAGGATCAGGCCGAAGAACCCGAACCAGAACGCGTACAGCACCATCTGTGTGACGTCGATGTACGGCGTGAAATTCCTGAACATGACTACTCCTTCCATGTGAGGGACTGCAACGAAATCCGACTGCTGAACAGGCCTACGCCGGGAACTCGGCGATACCAAACGGCATCGGCACCACGTCCGCGCGGCGTCTCGCCGTGAGCGGACCAAGCACCACCAACAAAACGAACAATCCAATCACCGCCACCAGATACGTCGCGACGTACCCAAAGCCGGGAAACGGATCTGCAAGCTGCGACGATCGATTCAGCGCACCGGCCGAGAAGTAGTCGCGGATGAATCCAGCAACGGCCATGGCGACGCCAGCCGACGTGGCTTGCACCGCGCCCCACGCGCCCAGGGCAAGCCCATGTTCGCCATGATGCGGCAGCGACATCACCCGCAGCAGAGTGCCGACGCTGAACAAGCCATTGCCGAAGCCGATCAGCAGCGCGCCGGACATCAGCAGCGCCGGGGACAGCAGCGGCGAGGACATGATGATCAGCGCAAATCCCGCCACGCCGACGAGGGCACCAACCGCGCAGAGCCGGATTGGATCAGCACCCTGTGAGGCACGTCGCTGCGCCAGCGCGAAGCTGACGATGGCACCGATCGCCATCACACCAGTGAGTGATGTGGTGGCCGCCACGCCAAGCTTCAGCACCTGGCCGCCGAACGGCTCGAGCAGCACATCCTGCAGGGTGAAGGCGAAGGTGCCGACGCCAACCGCCACCAGCAGTCGGATCAGCTGTGGGCATTCACGCACGAACTCACGCCACGCCACCATGAACGGCGGACGGGCCTTCTCCGGCGCCTTGGTCGGGGCCGAGCCGCGAACTTCCTGCTGCCATGCCGCCACGATGTTGAGCGTCATCGTGAGGAAGCCAGCCATCTGGATCACCTGGATCAGGCGAATCTTGTTGAAGTTGCGCAGCGCGGCGCCGTAGCCGAGGCTAGAGACGACCATGCCGAGCAGCAGCATGACGTACAACAGCGCCACGACTCGCGGCTGATCCTTCTCCGGCGTGATGTCCGTCGCCAGCGCCAGGCCAGCCGTCTGCACCATGTGCGAACCCATGCCGACGCAGAGGAAGGCGAAGAAGCTCGCCCCGATGCCGATGGCCGGATGCCCGTGTGAATCGCCCGAGAGCAGGATCAGCGCCATCGGCATGATGGCCAGGCCGCCGAACTGCAGGATCGTCCCAACCAGGATGTACGGCACGCGGCGCCAGCCGAGCACCGACACGTGCGTATCGGACTTGTAGCCGATCAAGGCCCGCAGCGGCGCCGAGATCAGCGGCACCGCGAGCATCAGGCCCACGATCAGCGCGGGCATCTTCAGCTCCACGATCATCACGCGATTGAGCGTGCCCGCGAGGAGCGTCGTGGCCAGGGCCACGGTGAACTGCAACAGGCCCAGCCGCAACAGCCGCGGCAACGGAAGTTCCGTCGTCGCGACATCGGCAAACGGCAGGATGCTGGGGCCGAACTTCGACACCAGCCGGGCCACCATCGGCGTCTTGCTCGCGGCGGACGTGCTCACGACACGACCACACCGTAGAGGTTGAGCCCCGACATCACCACACCGGCTCCATCCGCACGTTCGCCGGCAGTTCGTTCGACTCGACTGGCAGGAAGTAGAGCTGCACGAACGTCGTCACCACCGAGACCTTGAGCATCGCACGGCGCAGCGCCGATCCGATGCCGGGAATGCGCTTCGTGGCCTCGATCGCCTGCGTGATCTGGAACATCTTCTCGAACAATTCCCAGATGCGCGGGCTCTCGAGGTCGAGGCTGACCGGGAAGACCTGCTTGCTGATCAGGCTCGTGAGCTTGATCACCTTGCGGTCGTACTCGTCCACCGACATCCCCATCGCGCCGAAGAACGAGGCCCGGATGTGATCGCGCACGTACATGGTGCAGAACACGGCCAGCAGGAAGAAGCGGATCCAGTACTTGTTGATCCCCTGCAGCGTCTCGGGGTTGGCGCGCATCAGGACCGCAAACGCCTCGCCATGCCGGAACTCATCGTGGCACCAGTTGTCGAACCACTTGAAGATCGGGTGCCACCGCTTGTCGGGCTGCTGCTCGAAGTTGCGGAAGATCGTGATGTAGCGCGCGTAGCCGATCTTCTCGGACAGGTACGTCGCGTAGTAGATGAACTTGGGCTTGAAGAACGTGTACTTCTTCGCGCGCGTGAGGAAGCTGAGGTCGACACGCACGTTGAAGTCGTTCAACGTGTGATTGATGAAGCCGGCGTGCCGGCCCTCGTCGCGGCTCATGTACCCGAACAGCTCGCGCACATCGGGGTTCGTGCACCGCTTCTTGATTTCGGCGTACAGGATGCAGCCGGAGAACTCGGCCGTGACGGAGCTGATCAGGAAGTCCACGAACTCCTGGCGCAGCTTAGGCGGCAGCTTCGAGAAGTCCTCGTCGAATTCCGCCGTCCGCTTGAAGTGGTTGCGATTGGGGTCGGAGCGGAACTCCTCCACCATCGCGTCCCACTGCGCGCGCATCGACGAGAAGTCGAGCTTGTTCAGTTCATCGAAATCCGTGGTGTAGAACCGCGGGTTGAGCGCCGCATCCTGCGCCGCGACGGCGGTGCTTTCTGCGGTGGATGTGACGTCTGCCGTCAGCTCCGCGCGTTCATCTGCAACGTTGTACATATCGTCTCAGCCCTCGAATCCGACTTCGTAGAGTTCGGTGATGCGCGTCCGTCCCATGACGCGCTCCCACATCCGGCGCGGCAGGCTTGCCTTCGACACCGTGGCCCGCGCTGCCATCGTGCGCTTCTCGTTCAGCGCGATGTGCGTCGGGGCGCCATGGACCAGGACTTCATCGCCCTCGTTCACTTCCACACCTTCGAGGATCACGTGCGCATGCAGTTCGCGATCGGTGGCCTCGAGGTCGATGGTCGCCGGCACATCGATCGTGCGGCGGTACAGGAACCAGACACCGAGGAGCACGAGGATCGCGATCAGCAGGTTCTGCATCGTCATCATGCCGTCACTTCCGCTCCCGAGAGAAATACCAGATTGCCGCAAAAATGAGCAGGACTATCCACACGCGTTCGCCCCCGTTGCGCGGCGCAGTTCCAGCGCCTGCGACTTGTAGAACCCGCTTTCGATGCGCTGCGTCCGGCCCGGCTGCCAGTTGGCGAGCCGCGCATCGGCAGCCACACCCGCCAGCAACGCAGCCTGCGCCACCGGCTCGATCTGCGGCGCGCGATCGCGGCGCGGAAACATCCCGCCCACCGCGTGCAGCGTCGCCAGCAATGGCGTCCGCGGAGCGAACGTCACGGCCATCCCGATCCGAGTGCGCGCCGCCAAGGCGGCGTAGGCATCCAGCATGTCAGAGAGCGTGTAGTGAATGAGGGAATCCATCGCCACCACGAAATCGAACGAGCCGAGCTGTGGGTCGAGCATGTCGCCCGACCGCCACTCGATCGTTCCTCCCTCGAATTTCCCCGCAGACCGCGTCTCGGCTAGCCCCACCAGCGTTGGCGAGAGGTCAATCGCAACAACCGAGGCCCCGCGCCGGGCCAGTTCGACCGCCTGTACCCCTGTGCCACACCCCGCGTCGAGCACCCGAAGCCCCGTCAGGTCGGCCGGCAGGTACCCGGAAAGCGTATGCCGCATCCGCTCCCGGCCTTCCCGGACGGTCCGGCGCACCCAGCTCACCTTGCTGTCGGACGTCAGCGTGGCCCAGGCCCCGGCCGCCGTCCGGTCGAAATATTCGTGCAGCCAGGCGCGCCGCTCAGTGTACGAGGCGCTCCCGGGTGTCCCAGCGTCCGTCGATGGTGCTGCCATGGCTCAATCGTACCCGAGCAGGTCGAAGATCTCGCGGTCCTTCAGCGGCTGGATCAGCAGCGGCGGCACGCCATCGAGCAGGCGCTGCGCGCAGGCCAGATATTCGTCCTGCACCGCCTTCACCTCGGGGTCGGTCGAGTCCATCTCGAACATCGTGCACTTCTTCAGGCGGCTGCGACGGATCGCATCGAGATCGGGGAAGCGCGCCGTCGTGGTGAGCCCGACGACATTGTTGTAGCGATCGATCTGGTCGGTGTCCTTGCTGCGGTTGGCGATCACGCCACCGACGCGCACCTGGTAGTTCTTCGACTTCGCCAGCACCGCCGCAATGATGCGGTTCATGGCGAAGATCGAGTCGAAGTCATTGGCGGTCACGATCATCGCGCGGTGCGCATGCTGCAGCGGGGCCGCGAAGCCACCGCACACCACGTCGCCGAGCACGTCGAAGATCACGACGTCGGTATCCTCCAGCAGGTGATGCTCCTTCAGCAGCTTCACCGTCTGGCCGACCACGTAGCCACCGCAGCCGGTGCCCGCCGGCGGACCGCCGGCCTCGACACACATCACGCCGTTGTAGCCGGTGAACACGAAATCCTCGGTCCGCAGCTCCTCGCTGTGGAAGTCGACCGATTCGAGCTGGTCGATCACCGTCGGCACCATTGACTTCGTCAGCGTGAACGTCGAGTCGTGTTTCGGGTCGCAGCCAATCTGCAGCACCCGCTTGCCGAGATGCGAGAATGCTGCCGACAGGTTCGACGACGTCGTGCTCTTGCCGATGCCGCCCTTCCCGTACACCGCGATGCACAATGCGCCGGTGATCTTGTCTTCGGGATTGAGGTGCACCTGCACGCTGCCATCGCCGTCCTCTCCACCCAGAATGGGGAGTCGCGTTGAAACTGCCACGTTACTTCTCCTGAACCAGTGAGTGATCCACGGCGCACGCCACCACGCGCGCCGATGCCGCAACCTGCGAACTGCGCTTGGCCCTCATCGGGCCACTACACCTTCGAGACGGTCTTCCAGCTCGGCCGACGCATCGCGCAACGCATCCAGCGTCGCGGCGTCCGGCGACCAGTACCCGCGATCATTCGCCTCCAGCAACTTGGTCGCCATGCCTGCGGCGGCCGAGGGATTGAGGCTTGCCAACCGGTCGCGCATCTCGGCATCGAGCACAAAGGTCTGCGCCATGTCGCCGTAGACCCACCCCGGTACGCTGCCCGTGGTGGATGACCAACCCACGGTCGTGGCGATGTGACCGGCGATGTTGCGCACCCCTTCATAACCGTGCACCAGCTGCCCTTCATACCACTTCGGGTTCAACGCGCGCGTTCGCGTCTCGAGCACCACCTGTTCCTCGAGCGTGCGAATCTTCCCGTCCTTTCCAGTGTGGTCGCCCATGTAGCAGGCCACCTTCTTCTGCTGCTGCTGCTCGATGACGCGATTCACACCACCCAACGCCTCGACATACTGGTCGATGTCGGTGGCGCCAAGCTCCACCGAGTCGACGTTCTGGAAGCTCAGTGATGCGGTGCCCAAGGCACGCTTCATCATCTTCTGGCCTGCGCGACACTTGCCGTCCACGCCGTACGCGAAGCCCTTGCGCTGCACGAACAGGTCGGCCAGCTGGTCCTCGTCTTCCCAGCGCCCGGTCTCGAGCAGCAGGTTCACGTTCGAGCCATAGGTGCCTTCGGAGTTGCCGAAAACGCGGAGCGCGGCGGTCTCGAGATCCACGCCGTCATCCCGCATCGCGGCCAGCGTGTGCTTGCGCACGAAGTTCTGCGCCTCTGGCTCGTCCGCGCTGGCACAGAGCAATGCTGCCTCGGCCAGCAGCTTCACCTGGAGCGGCAGCAGGTCACGGAAGATGCCAGACAGCGACGCGACCACGTCCACGCGTGGCCGACCGAGTTGCTCGAGCGTCAACAGGCGCGCACCACAGAGCCGCCCGACCCCATCGAAGCGCGGAACGACACCCATCAGCGCCAGGACCTGCGCCAGCTGAGTGCCTTCCGACTTCATGTTGTCCGTGCCCCAGAGCACGAAGGCCACCGTCTCGGGGAAGTCATTGCCGTCCGCCACATGCCGCGCGATGAGTTGCTCGGCACGAATCGAACCTTCCTTCAGCGCGTACGGGCTCGGCACCTTGTAGGGATCGAAGCCATACAGGTTGCGCCCCGTCGGCAATACCGCCGTGTTGCGCACCAGGTCTGCCGCCGGCGCCGCCGTCACGTAGCGGCCGTCCATCGCGCGCAGCATGCCCGGAATCTCCGAATCCACGGCCAGCATCTCGTCCAGCGCCATCAGCCCGCGCAGTGTCGGCTCGAGCGACGTGGCCGCAATGCCATGGCTCTCGGCCACCCGCATGCCCGTCGACGCATCGCCCGCTGAGACCGCAGCCATCACGATCTCGCGGGCGGCATGTTCCAGCTGCTCGACCGTCATCGCGCTCCGTGCGGCCGATCGCACCGTGTCGCCGAACGGCGCCACATCGGCGTCGGGTCGGCCCACGTTCGCGATCGCCAGCAGCATGTCGGCGCGTTCCTCCACCGTCGGCACCTTACCCACGATGTGGAGGCCGACCGGAATCAGCGCCTGCTCGACTTCCAGCAGCTTCTGGCGCACCTGCTCGATCACGACGCCATCGGCTGGCGTCCACTGTGGAATCGGCGTCGTCAGTTCGAGTGCACACGCCTGTTCCTGCAGCAGTGCCACGACCGAAAGACGCTCGCCCTCGCTGGTGCGCTCGTCCATGCCACGCCAGCGCTCGAACGTCGCCTTGAGGTCGAGGAGGCCCTTGTACAGGCCAGCCGCCGAGACAGACGGCGTGAGATAGCTGATCAGCGTCGTAGCACCACCGCGACGCTTCGCCAACGTCCCTTCGGACGAGTTGTTCGAGGCGTAGAGGTAGACGTTCGGCAGGTCGCCGATGAGGCGATCCGGCCAGCATTGATCGGTGAGCCCCGCCTGCTTGCCAGGCATGAACTCGAGCGCGCCGTGGGTGCCGAAGTGCAGCGCGACATGAGCGCCCCAATCCTCACGCAGCCAGCGATAGAACGCACTGAAGGCATGCGTCGGCGCAAAGTTGCCCTCGAAGAGCAACCGCATCGGATCCCCTTCCCATCCGAACGACGGTTGCACGCCAACGAACACGTTGCCGAACTCGGCGCCGAGAATCTGGATGCCGTAGCCATCCGCGAACTGCTTGCCTGGCGCGGCACCCCATGCGCCCTCGATCTGCGGCAGGTATCGCTCGCGCCGCACATGGTCATCGGTCGGGACGCGCGCAAAGACGGAGGCGACGGAGCCGTACTGCTCCCGATTGCCCTGGATCACCGCGTTCCGCAGCGCATCCACCGAGTCCGGCACCGTGACGGTGTAGCCGGCCTCGCGCATCGCGACCATCGTGTTGTACAGCGAGTGGAAGCAGTCGATGTAGGCGGCGCTACCCGTATTGCCTGCATTGGGCGGGAAGTTGAACAACACCACCGCCACCTTCCGCTCGGCGCGCGCGGTGCGGCGCATGCGGATCATCTTCGCAACGCGGTCGGCCATCGTCTCGACGCGTTCCGTGATCGGCAGCGATTCCGCGTTTTCCACGCCCTTCGCCGATCCCACCTTGCCGGCGAAGACGGTCGGACCAATCGCACCGTCCAGTTCCGGGATCGCGACCTGAAGTGTCGCCTGCAGCGGATTCAACCCGCGCGGATCGTTCTGCCACTCGGGCGTCGACTGGAACTCCAGCGTCTGCAAGCAGAAGTACGGCACGTCGAGCTGACTGAGCGTGGCCTGCGCAGCGATCGCATCGTTGTACGCGGGCCCGCCCACCAGCGAGAAGCCGGTCAGCGACACCACACAATCCACACGCGACCGGCCGTTCGCATCGAGGAAGTACTTCTCGATCGCCGGTCGCGCATCGAGCGCACTGGCAAAGGCTGGAATGGTGCGCAGCCCGCGCTGTTCGAAGGCCCGCACGACCGCCACGTAATGCGCGACGTTGTCGGCCAGCAGGTAGCTGCGGCCGAGCAGCACACCCACGGTCCCCGCGGCACCACTCGTCGGCAGCGCAGCCAGCGACTCCGTGATCCCGTGTTCACCCTTCATCTCGGGGTGCCACAGTCCGACCTCGGGATAGTTGCGCGGCGGCTCGGCCTTGGCCTGCGCACGCAACACCTTTCGCGGACCATTCGCGTACTTCTCGACGTGCAGCAGGATAAGGTTGGCGATGTTCTCCGAGGTGCCCGCCAGCCAGTACTGGATGCTCAGCAGGTAGACGCGGACGTCCTGTGCTGGCCCAGGAATGAACTTGAGCAGTTTCGGCATCGCCTTCAGCGCCGTCATCTGGCGCTCGCCGCTCGACTTTCCGTCACCGCGACTACCGCGCAGCTTCTTCAGGATGCCGAGGGGCGACCAGGGCTTCGGCTTCTTTTCTTCTGCGCCACCCAGATCGAACTTGCCCATCTTCGTGCATCGCACGAGTTCCGCGGCGGATACGGCAACGAGCATCGAGTCGCAGTGATCGCGCCGCGCCAGCAGCGCCTCGCGAATCGCCGACACCTGCTCGTCCTGGAAGCACTGTGTGACGGCGATGATGTCGCCAGTGGCGATATCGGCCTTGCAGCGATCGAGCGATGCCGGATTCTCCGGCCAGTCAGACGCCACGTGCACCCGAAGGTCGATAGACGGCAGCTGCCGCACCACGATCGCCGCCGCTTCCGCGACGGCGCCCGCCAGATGTGAATCCAGCGTGATGATGACGAACTTCAGCGGCGGCAACGTCTCACCGGCCATAGTGCGCCTTGGCCTCGTAGAGCGTCTCGACGGTGATCAGCCCGATCCCCTGTGCGACGGCGTACTTCTCCGTGTTGCGGCGGGCCTTGCCGCGCACGAAGAACGGGATCTTCGACAGTTCCTTTTCGCCATCGGGTGACCACACCGGCGCCGCCACCTCGGTCGCCGTGACACTGGGCGCACCCGACGCCTCGACCACAGTGGTGGCCGTGGGCGTTTGCACCGACGCGTGCGCCGGCTCCGAGACGACGGGCGTGATGACGGCGTCTTGCGACGTCGGCACCATCACACCGGCAGAGGCCTCAGGCCTCGTCGGCGCGACGCTATGCAGATGCGACGGCGTGGCGCCGTCGCCGAACTCGAAATCCTCGCGGAACATCTGCAGCAGGTGCTCCTCGAGCCCCATCATCAGCGGATGCACCCAGGCGTCGAAGATCACGTTCGCGCCTTCGAAGCCCATCTGCGGCGAATACCGCGCCGGCACGTCCTGCACGTGGATCGGCGTGGAGATCACCGAGCACGGCACGCCCAACCGCTTCGCGATGTGGCGTTCCATCTGCGTGCCAAGCACCAGTTCCGGCTGCAGTTCAGCCACCGTGCGCTCGACGTCGAGATAGTCATCCGTGATCAGCGCGGTGACACCGTACTTCTCGGCGCAGGCCTTCACGTCACGCGCCATCTCGCGGCTGTAGGTGCCGACGCCGACCACCTTGAAGCCCAGCTCCTCGCTCGCAATGCGCGCGGCTGCCACGACGTGGGTGCCGTCGCCGAAGATGAAGACGCGCTTGCCCGTGAGGTACGTGGCGTCCACCGAACGGGAGTACCACGGCATGCGCGACTGGCTGCTGCCCAGCGAGGCGGCACCCGCCGTCTCCCCGCCCAGCACCATCGAGACGTCGATCTGGAGAACGCGCCCGACTTCAGCGATGAAATCGCGCGTGGCCCCAACACCGATCGGCACCGTCGTGATCGTCGGCATCTGGAAGGTGCGGTTCAACCAGCTGCAGGTCGTGAGCGAAATTTCCGGATAGAGGCAGACGTTCGCGTCGGCATCCGGAATTCGTCGCAGATCGTCAGGATCCGCACCCAGCGGGGCGCTCACGTGTACGTCCACGCCGATGCTGTTGAGCAGCTTGGTGACTTCGGCGATGTCGTCGCGGCAACGGAATCCGAGGATCGTGCCACCCATCAGGTTCACGCGCGGACGTCGCCCGTCGCGTGTCGGGCGTGGCTCGCGCGTCTTGGAGCGTTCCAGCAGCAGGGTGCGCACCAGCTGGTAGAACGTCTCGGCCGCACCCCAGTTTTCCTTCTTCGAATACGACGGCAGCTCGAGCGGCACGATCGGCATCGACAGGTTCATGCCCATCGCCAGGCTGCCAGGGTTGTCCTGGATCAATTCGGCGGTGCAGCTCTCACCCACCAGCAGTGCCTTCGGCGCAAATCGATCGACGGCATCCTGCACGGCGCGGGTCACGATGTTGGCCGTGTCACCGCCAAGATCCCGTGCCTGGAACGTGGTATAGGTCACCGGAGGCCGCTTGTCCTGCCGCTCGATCATCGTGAACAGCAGGTCGGCATAGGTGTCACCCTGCGGCGCGTGCAACACGTAGTGCACGTCGCGCATCGATGTCGCGATGCGCATCGCACCAACATGTGGCGGCCCTTCGTAGGTCCAGAGCGTCAGTTGCATGAAATCAGACCGTCAGTCGCGCGCTGCGATCGAGGGGACGGACGAACAGCTCCGCCAGATCGCCCGCTTGGTCATAACCTTGAATCGGGGAGAAGACGAGTTCGATCGACCACTTCGTGCGCAGGCCGCGCGCTTCGAGTGGGTTCGCAAGACCAAGCCCGCACACCGTCAGATCCGGATGCTGCGCTTCACAGCGGGCCAGTTGTTTCTCGACATCCTGACCTTCGCTCAGAAACGTGCCCGCAGGCAGCATCGCCAACTCGGTTTCCGTCAGCAAGCGATCGAGGTACGGTGTACCAACTTCCACCAGCGCCATGCCGCATTCGCGCGACAGGAAGCGTGCCAGTGGCAACTCGAGCTGGGAATCAGGGAAGAAGAAGATGCGCTTGCCTTCCAGCAGCGGCCGGTACCGCTGAAGCGATGTCACGGCACGAGACTGCGCCGGCTCGGTCACACGCCGGAAGTGTTCGGCGGGGATGTCGAAGGCTGCCGCAGCGGCCGCGAGCCAGCGTGTCGTGCCCTCAGCGCCCAGCGGATACGGCGCCTGCAGCAACGTCGCCCCGCGCGCCTGCAACGCGCGCACCGTTTCGCCAACGAACGGTTGCGCGAGCAACAGGTGTGTGCCTGGCCCAACCGGCGGCAAGTCGGATGCGCGCCGCGCGGGAAAGAACGACACGGGACCGATGCCGAGCTGCGCAAACAACCGCGTGAACTGATCCTCGACC
Organism: uncultured Gemmatimonadaceae bacterium; assembly: GCA_963740355.1. Lineage (GTDB taxonomy): Bacteria > Gemmatimonadota > Gemmatimonadetes > Gemmatimonadales > Gemmatimonadaceae > JACMLX01. The sequence goes on along the minus strand of CAVUDW010000002.1, from coordinate 1,452,301 downwards.
ACGTCGGCCAGCGTGCCTACCACCATCAGGCGCCGCTCACCGTCCGCAGCAGCCGGAAGATGAGGCACCATCGCCTTCAGGCACTGATCTTCACCTTGCGTGAACGTCGTCTCGATGCCGCTGCCGCTGTAACTCAGCACGCGGACGCGAGGGAAATTCTCGCGGTTGAGCCGCTGTGCGGCGGTGACGAGATCGAGCTTGATCACTTCACTCGGGCAGGAGCCCACCAGAAACAGCGTCGTGATCTCTGGGCGACGCGCGAGCAGTTCAGCCACGACACGATCCAGTTCCGTATTGCAATCGGCCATGCCGGCGAGGTCGCGATCCTGCAGGATTGCCGTTGCGAAACGTGGCTCGGCGAAAATCATCACGCCGGCGGCCGACTGCAGCAGGTGCGCACAGGTGCGCGACCCGACTACGAGAAAGAAGGCGTCCTGCATCTTGCGATGCAGCCAGACAATGCCGGTCAGGCCGCAGAACACTTCGCGCTGCCCGCGCTCGCGAAGCACCGGGGCGTCAGTGCAGCCGCCACCGGCGGCGAAGTCTGCCATCACAGGGAGCGACGTACTCATGCGACCGTCACCTCGCGCAGGGCCGTATCGCGCGCTTCCTGCAAGCGTGCCGCCCGCAGCTTGAGGATGAATTGCACGGCATTCACCACGTACACGGCATAGGCGGCAAGTGCCACCACGAACAGCGCCTTGGTCGAAAGGCGCCCCGTGAGCAAGCCGCCGAGGTAGATCGTGTGCAGGGCGATGACCACGAAGCTCACGACATCCTCCCAGAAGAACGCCTCGGCGAAGAGATACTGGCCAAAGACCACCTTCTCCCAGATCGCGCCCGTCACCATGATGGTGTAAAGCAGGATCGTCTTTGCAATGATCGAGACGTGCGCCGCGAATTCACCCTCACCCGTGACCAGCGATCGCAGCACGAGTGTGACACTGATCGCAAAGACCAGAAACTGAATCGGCGCCAGAATGCCCTGCACGAGTGTCCAGCGCGTGTTGTCGCGCCGTACCCGTTGTTCGGGCGTGTAGAGGGCCCGGACGACCCGTTGCGGGGTCGTCGTCGTCCCTCGCCCGCTCCCCTGCTCGGGGGCCATCATCAATCCACCATCAATCACTGCGTCGCACTCCGAGTAACCGTTGCATTCGAGGCTACCCGCGGGAGGGAAAGTGTCAAGGAAAGCTGACACTCTGGCCGGAAATCGACTTCGAGACCCGTCCGGAATTTGACAACTAGCGGAGTGCGGGTTTCTTCACCTCACCGGCACTCCAGACTTGCGGCAACGATGCCCAGGCGGAATCGTAGGCGTCCGGTAGGTGTCCCATCAGTCCCTGCCCGGAGGGGCCCGTTGTCAACCTCGCTACATCCGTCCTTCGGTAACCAACCGCACGCCGAGTGCGAGGTGCCACGTGTCCGAGGCGCCTCCGTAGGACGTGCCATGGAGCTGGAGCTCATTCCGCGCCTGCTCGCCCATGCGCGCGGGGCCGGGACCGAGGCGACTTGGCCCGCACGGGCTGGGCAGGAAATCACGCCGGCCGATGTGGATCGCTTCGTGGCGGCCTGCCTGTCGCACGACGAGGAGCGCTGCCCCAGCATCATCACCGAGATGATCGACAGCGGGCAGCCGCTGGAGCGGATCTGCCTGCAGCTCCTCGCGCCCGCGGCCCGAACGCTGGGGACGATGTGGGAGGAGGACGAGGCCGATTTCCTCGAGGTGACGCTCGGCCTCGGCCGGATGCAGCGCGTGGTGCGGGATCTGGGCCGCCGGGTAGCGGCAGAGACACCCATGTCGGCGGATGCCGGACAGGCGTTTCTCTGCGCCATGCCCGACGAGCAGCACTCCCTCGGGCTGGCCATGGTTGCGGAGTTTTTCGTGGCGGACGGCTGGGGCGTGACTGTCGGCCATCCCCTCGGCAACTCGGAAGTTGTGCATGAGATCGCTGTCCACTGGTACGATGTCGTCGGCCTCTCCGCGGGGCTCGTCGAGCGCATCCCGAAAATCACGGAGCTAGTCACTAGTATTCGGGAAGCCTCGCTCAACGCCGATCTCGCGATCATGGTGGGTGGGCAAGCGTTCCTGAACGACCCATCGCTCGTGGGTGTCGTCGGTGCCGATGCGTCGGCGCCAGACGCGGCACAGGGGCCGATGGTCGCCCGGACGCTGGTTCATGCGCGCCGCGCTTCGCTTGACGACTCATCACCGCCCCTTTCCGCACCGTCACCGTGAGTTCTTCCCGCGCCGTCGACGGTGGCCTCGCGGATCTCGACCCACAGCTCGCGGCCGACCTGGTCGCGAACACGGGCGATCTGGCGGTGATCGTCGACCGTACGGGCGTCGTCCGCGCCGTGGTCGCGACCGACGCGGAACTGCGCGACGCGGGCATCGACAAGTGGGTTGGCCAGCATTGGGCACAGACGGTCACGACGGAGACCCGCGGCAAGGTCGAAGCACTGCTGCGTGATGCGGGGAGCAAGTCCTCCGGACGACGGCGCCAGGTGAACCATGTGCTGCCCGGCGGGAACGACCTGCCGGTATCCTACACCGTGATGCGGGTTGGCCGAGACGGAGCTTTCGTGGCGGCCGGCCGGGACATGCGCACCGTCTCGGCGCTGCAGCAGCGATTGGTCGAGGCGCAGCAGGCGATGGAACGCGACTACTGGCGCCTGCGGCACGTCGAGACGCGCTATCGCCTGCTCTTCCAGCTCGCGGCGGAAACCATTCTCGTCGTCGACAGTGCGACGATGAAGGTCATGGATGCGAACGCCTCGGCGGGGAAGCTCTTTGGCGAAGCACCGGAAAAACTGACGGGACGCAGCTTTCCCTTCGGCATTGCCGCGGAGGATTTGCGGGCCGTTGGTGATGCGGTGGCGAACGCGCGGGCGGTCGGCAAGAGCAGCGATGTCCGGGTGCATCTCGCCCGAGGTGCTGTGCCATACAGCGTCAGCGCCTCCACGTTCCGGCAGGACAGCAGCACCTTGCTGTTGATTCGATTTTCACCTGTCGAAGGCGAACGGCATCTCGGCGACGGCGGCGAGCGGAGCCGGATTGCGGCCCTGCTGGAGCAATCGCCGGACGCGTTCGTGATCACGGATATCTCCGGCTCGGTGACGTATGCCAACCGCGCCTTCCTCGACCTGGTGCAGTTGGCATCGGATGAGCAGGTGCGAGGCGAGGACATCAGCGCCTGGATCGGTCGGCCAGGGGCGGACTTCGATGTCTTCCTGACGATGCTGAAGCGCAATGGCGCAGTCCGCTTGGCGTTGACATCTGCGCGCGGCGTTCATGGCCTGGCGACCGAGGTCGAGGTGTCGGCGGCATGGCTGCCGGACTCCGATCACCCAGCCATCGGCTTCATGCTGCGCGATGTTGGCCGCCGCTTGGCAGCCGGCCCACAGGGCGCGCGCGACCTGACGCGCGCGGTGGAACAGTTGACCTCGCTGGTGGGTCGAGTCTCGCTTCGGGAACTGGTGCGCGACACGACCGACCTGGTCGAGCGCCACTTCATCGAAGCGGCCCTGGAATTGACCGACGACAACCGCACCTCCGCCGCCGAAGTGCTGGGCGTGAGCCGGCAGAGTCTCTACGTCAAATTGCGGCGTCACCGGCTGCTGGATAGCCCGGACAACGCCCTCTCCACACCCGAGTAACCGCTGTACCCGTCTGGCACCTTGCGGACCGTCGTTTTTCGCCGCACTGTCAGGAAATGTTGACACTGGAATCCGTCAGCCCTCGTTTACACTCGCACGACCGGCGCTTCCCAAGCCCCGGTGCCGTGCTCGAGTTGCTGAAGCCGGTTACCTGGTTCCCCCCGATGTGGGCATTCGCCTGCGGGGTGGTCAGTGCCGGAGTCAGCATGGAGGGCCGCTGGTGATTGTTCGCGCTGGGCATCGCGCTCACCGGCCCGCTCTCCTGCGCCGGCAGCCAGGCGGTGAACGACTGGTTCGATCGCCATGTCGACGCCATCAATGAACCGCAGCGCCCCATTCCGTCCGGCCGCATTCCCGGCGCGTGGGGCCTGATCATCGCGATCCTCTGGAGCGCTGCGACGATCGCCGTGGGCGCGGCCTTCGGTCAGGCCGGATTGATTGCCACCTGCATCGCCGTGGCACTGTCATGGGCCTACAGCGCGCCGCCGCTGCGCCTCAAGGCAGACGGCTGGTTCGGCAATGCCGCAGTCGGCCTCACCTATGAAGGACTGGCGTGGATCACCGGCGCCGTCGTCATGCTCGGCACCTGGCCGAACATCCGCGTCGTCACGCTCGCCTTGCTCTACAGCGTTGGTGCCCACGGCATCATGACGCTCAACGACTTCAAGGCAATCGAGGGTGATCGGCAACTCGGTGTCTGGTCGCTGCCAGTGCAACTCGGCCCCGACCGCGCCGCACGACTGGCTGGCATCGTCATCGTGCTTCCGCAGGTGATTGCGTTTGGCTTGTTGCTCTTCGCCTGGCAGCGCCCAGCGCATGCGGTCGCCTTGCTGGTGTTGATCACCATCCAGCAGCTGTTGCTGCCGACGTTCCTCCGTGACCCGGTGAAGAAGGCGTTGTGGTACAGCGGATTCGGTGTGCCGTTCTCCGTGCTCGGCATGATGGTGTGCGCACACGCAGTGCGCAGCCTGGGCGGTGCCGCATGAGCAGCGCCGCGATCGCCATGCCGACGCCTGCGTCCTCGTCGTTTGGATTCGGCTCGGTGTTGCGTCTCGGCGTCGTCCAGGCCTGTCTCGGTGCCCTGATCGTGCTGATCACTGCGACGATCAACCGGCTGATGGTGGTGGAGTTGGCGTTGCCGGCGATGGTACCGGGTGCGCTGGTGGCGTTGCACTACGGCGTACAGCTCTGGTTGCGCCCGCGCATGGGGCATTTCGCCGACCAGCATGGGCGCCTGACGCGATGGATCGTGCTCGGCATGGTGATGCTGGCCACCGGTGTGATCGCGATTTCGGTGCTGCTCCCGTCGTTGAAGTCGGCCCCGATGATCGGTTATCCGCTGATGATCGTTGCCTTCATCCTGGTGGGACTGGGTGTCAGCACGGCCGGGACATTGCTCCTCACGCTGCTCTCATTGCGTGTCGAGCCAGCGCGGCATGCCCGCGCAGCTGCGACTGTCTGGCTTTGCATGATCGCCGGCTTCATTCTCTGCACGGTGGTCGCGCGCAAGCTGCTCGATCCGTTCTCGTTTCCGACGCTGGTGCGCGCCACCATGATCATCGGTGGAGCCTGCGTCGCACTGACGGCGCTCGCACTGGTCGGGCTGGACGCACCACGCAGCGCCGCAGTCAAGGCACGCGCGGCTGCGATGCCATTCGTCGAGGCGCTGCGCGTGGTCTGGTCCGATCCGATCGCACGTCGCTTCTCGTTCTTCGTTGGCCTGTCGATGCTGGCGTACAGCACGCAGGACCTGATTCTCGAGCCCTTTGCCGGCTCGGTGTTCAACCTCACGCCCGCGCAGTCGACGGGCATCAGTGGATTGCATCAGGGCGGCTCGCTGCTCGGCATGCTGTTGACCGCGATGCTGTCGACGCGCGTCGGGACCCTGGCGGGGTGGGCACGGTGGGGCTGCGTGGCGTCGGCCTTCGCGCTGCTGGCCATTGCGGCGGCGCCGGTGCTCGACAGCCTGCTGATGTTGAAAGGCGCCTTGTTCGCGCTGGGCGTGGCGAATGGAGCGTTCGCGATCGGTGCGATCGGCTCGATGATGTCGCTGTCGACGGCAGCCGACCAATCGCAGACTGGCGTGCGGATGGGCGTCTTTGGCGCCTCGCAGGCCATCGCGATGGCAGCCGGTGGACTACTCGGCGCGGGTGCGAGCGACGTCATGCGCGCCGTGTTCGACTCCGATCGCCTTGGATATGGAAGCGTGTTCGCGATGGAAGCGGCGTTGTTCGTCGGCGCCGCCGTCCTCGCCTCGGCGGCCAAGCAGGCTGGCCGCGCGCAGTCGACTGAATCACTCCTCGCAGCGGCAGGCTGAGTCATGGCTCACATGACCACCGAACCGTGCGAGAACCTGCAGCACCAGGGATCTGGGGAGCCGCAATGAAGATGTACGACGTGGTGGTGATTGGCGGTGGACCGTCGGGCGCGACGGCAGCGAATGACCTGGCGACGCAAGGCTTCTCGGTTGCGTTGATGGACAAGGCGGGGCGTGTGAAGCCGTGTGGCGGCGCCGTCCCCCCGCAGGCGATGGTCGATTTCGACATCCCTGACGAACTGCTGGTGGCCCGTGTCGGGACCGCACGTATGGTCTCGCCGCACCGGCAGAAGGTCGACATCCCGGTCGGCAAGGGCTACGTCGGGATGGTGGACCGCGGCACGTTCGACGAATGGCTGCGCGAACGCGCCCGCTCGAACGGCGCCGATCGGATCACCGGCTTCTTCGATCATTTCAGCTACGACACCGACAATCGGCTCCTGATTCACTACGCAGCGGGCAACTCCCGCTCGGGTGTGCTGGAGACGATCAAGGCCCGGCACCTGATCGGCGCCGACGGCGCGCTCAGTGGCGTGGCGCGTCAGGCCATCCCGATCGCGTATGCCGGCGGCAACCGTGTGACGGCCTACCACGAGATCGTGAAGTCGCCGAGCGTCGAAACCGACGATTTTCAGGCCCGGCGCGCTGACATCTACTATGACGGCAAGTACTCCCCCGACTTCTACGCCTGGGTCTTCCCCCACGGCGACGTGACCAGCATCGGGACCGGGACGTTCCAGCAGGGCTTCGACATGCGGGCCGCCGTGGCCCGCCTTCGGGAGGAGACCGGGCTGGCCGGATGTGAGACGATCCGCAGGGAGGGCGCCCCAATTCCCCTCCGCCCGCTCAAGTGGTGGGAGAACGGGAAAGACGTCTCAGTTTGCGGAGATGCGGCCGGGGTGGTAGCGCCGGCGTCAGGTGAGGGCATCTTCTACGCAATGACCTGTGGCCGATTCACTGCTGATGCCGTTGCCGATGCGATTCGCACCGGGAAGTCGAGCAAGCTGCGCGCCGCCAGGCGCCGCTTCCTCTGGGAGCACGGCCAGGTATTCAAGGTCCTCGATGTGATGCAGAACTTCTGGTACACGACCGACAACCGTCGCGAACGGTTCGTGACGATGTGTCGCGACGAAGACATCCAGAAGCTGACGTTCGATGCCTACATGCGGAAAAAGCTGGTACGTGGGAAGCCGCTCGCACACGCGCGCATCTTCTTCAAGAACATCGGACATTTGACAGGCTTGGCGCCGGTTGCTTGATGCTCGGGTATTCGGTCACGGCGATTGCGCTCGCCGCGGGTGGGCTGGTGGTCACAGCCGCCGGTGGCGCACTCGTGACACAACTCGGCCCGTGGTACTACGGGTTGTCGAAGCCGAGCTGGCAGCCGCCGGACTGGCTCTTCGGTCCGGCGTGGACGACGATTTTTCTCTGCATGGGATTCGCCTTCGTGGTGTCGTGGGAACAGCTGGCAACGACGGGCGAGAAGGCACGCTTGTTCGGGCTGTTCGCGCTCAACGGTGGGCTGAACACGCTGTGGAGCTTTCTGTTCTTCGGTCGACGTCGGCCGGATCTGGCCCTGATCGAGATCGTGCCCTTCTTCGGCAGCATCGTGCTGCTGACTGTGACTGTCGCGCCGCTGGACAAGCGCGCGGCGTGGGCGTTTGTGCCGTACCTGCTCTGGGTGATGTTCGCCACCGTGCTGAACATCGCCATCATACGACGCAACGCTCCCTTCGCACACCGGTGAACGCATGCTGATCTGCCTGGCTGTCGACTATCGCAGCGCGGACGTTGCCACGCGGGAACGTTTTCACGTTGCCGAGCAGCGACTGGGCGAGATGTACGGCGCGCTGCTCGGTGGCGGCGTGTGCGAACTCGCACTCGTCTCGACCTGCAATCGCACCGAGTTGTACGTCTGGACTGAATCGAGCGGCCAGGCGGCGCTCGAGACGGCGGTGGACCACCTGACCTCCGTCTGGATGCCACATCCGACTGAACGTCAGGCGCTCCTCAAGTCGCTCAACATCCGCATCGGCGATGAAGTGGGCCGTCACCTGCTCCGCCTCGCCGCGGGCCTCGAAAGCCAGATCCTTGGCGATGGACAGATCCTCGGCCAGGTGCGCTCGTCGTATCGCACGGCCTGCGAGATGAACACCGTCGGGCCGATGCTGCACCGGTTGTTCGAGATTGCGCTGCGCACAGGTCGTCGCGTGCAGTCGGACACGAATCTCTCCACCGGTCGCAATTCGATCGGTGCCGAAGCCGCCAGCGTCGCGCTGCACCGTTTCGGGTCACTGCAGCATGCCCGCTGCCTGATCATCGGCTGCGGCAAGACCGGCACGCGCGCCGCACGCCAGCTGGCCAAGCTCGGCGCGGTGGACATCGTGCTCATGAACCGCACCATCGAACGCGCACAGGAGTTGGCCGAGAGCCTGCGCGGCCGCGTGGCGCCGATGGACACGATGCACGTCGAGGCGGCCTTCGCCGATGTCGTGATCATTGCAACGGGTGCCGCGACACACACACTCATCGCCGACCAGCTGCATACGGCACGGGTGAACGTGGGCTACGATCACGCCCCCCTGCTGCTGCTCGATCTCGCGATGCCACGCAACGTGGACCCGCGTGTCACGGCAATGCCCGGCATCACGCTCGTCGACCTCGATTCGCTGCACCAGCCGATCGTGGCCGCCGAAGCGGCGCGGCTCTCGGCCGTGCCAGATGCCGAACGCATCGTCGACCATGAAATGCGCTGGTTGCGGCATTGGCTGGCGACCGGCGCGGCACGGCTTGCGATTCGGTCGCTTCACGACGCGCTGGTGGACCTTTGCCGTCGCGAAGTGGCCTTCGTGGCCGGCGACAACGTGGCCGAGCGCACCGCAGAGCGGATCGTGGCCAAGCTGCTCGCCCGCCCGATGAATGTGTTCAGCGATGCGATCGCACGCGGTGAAAACGTGGACGACCTCGCGGTGCACCTCGATCAGCTGTTCGCCAGCACCCCGCGTCGCGGAGTGCCGTCCGATTTCTCAGCGATGCCGATGACGCGCGACGGAGCGTCGGCTTTCGTACCACCGAACTCCTGAACCAGCGCCAATGACGATCAAGACGACCCCGATTGCGCTCGCCGAGGCGCCGTCGACGACGCGCCGCAGCGACCTGTTCCTGCGTGCCTGCCGCCGTGAGATCGTGGAACGCCCGCCGGTGTGGATGATGCGCCAGGCCGGACGTTACCTGCCCGAGTACCGCGCGGTGCGTGCGAAGTCGGGTGGATTCCTCGAGATGTGCCGGAACCCGGAACTCGCGACCGAAGTGACGCTGCAGCCGGTCGACATCATGGGCGTCGATGCGGCCATCATCTTCAGCGACATCCTGGTGGTGCCGCAGGCGATGGGCATGGACCTGACGGTCGATGAAGGCGTCGGACCAGTATTCTCGTCCCCGCTGCGCAATGGCGATGCGATCGCGCGCCTGAATCCGGTGGTGCCGGAAGAGGGCCTCGGCTACATGCTGGATGCCGTCCGCATGACGCGTCGCGAACTCGATGGTCGTGTGCCGCTGATCGGCTTTGCCGGCGGCCCGTGGACCCTCGCGGCGTACATGGTCGAGGGCAAGGGGACGAAGCAGTTCGCCGTCGCCAAGCGCATGTTGTACGAAGCACCGCAGGACGCACACGCGCTGCTCAACAAGCTCGCGACCGCAGTCGGCAACTTCCTCGTCGCGCAGGCAGCAGCTGGCGCGCAGGCGTTGCAGATCTTCGAGAGCTGGGCCGGCGCACTCGCGCCGCACGAGTTCCGTCAGTTTGCGCTGCCGTACCTGGCGCGCGTGGCATCGATCGCACGCACCGCCGGTGTGCCGTTGATCGTGTTCGCACCCGGCGCTGGCTGGGCGATGGAAGAGCTGGCGCAGGCCACTATGGCGGATGTCATCGGCGTCGACTGGCAGATCAGTGCCGCCGAGGCGAAGAAGCGCATGGAGCACCTGCCGGTCGCACTGCAGGGCAACCTCGATCCCTGCCTGCTGTATGCGCCGCCGAGCACCATCCGAGCCCGTACGCTGCGCATGCTCGAGGAGTTCGGTGGCCGCGGCCACATCGCGAATCTCGGCCATGGCATCCTGCCGGACATCCCGGTGCAGAATGCGAAGGCGTTCATCGACACCGTGCGTGAGTGGCGTGCCCCGCAGGCATCGGTGCCAGTGCAGCGTCCCAAGGATCGCCTCGCGTCATGACGTCGTCCGCGTCCCCGATGCTCGCGTCCACTGACAACGCGAATTCCGGTGACGCGCGGCGTGCCCGCGCCATCGCCTGGATTGCCGGCGTGCACGACGATGTGACGGCACTGTTCACACAGCTCGATCGTGGAGCGGATTTCCGCGAGGATCGCTGGGATCGGGCCGAGGGTGGCGGTGGGCACTCACGCGTGCTCACCGACGGCGCCACGTTCGAGAAGGGCGGTGTCAATCGCAGCGTGGTGTACGGTCGCCTTCCCGCGGCCGCTGCCGCAAAGTTGGGTGGACGCGGTGTGTCGGATGGCGAATCGCAGTTCTTCGCCACCGGCATGAGCCTCGTCTTCCATCCGCGCAGCCCGATGATCCCGACGGTGCACCTGAACGTGCGCTACTTCGAGCTCACCGACGACGACGGGAATCTCCGTGACGCGTGGTACGGCGGTGGCACCGACATCACCCCGATGTACCCGTTCGCCGAAGATGTGCAGCACTTCCATCGCACGCTGGCGTCCATCTGCGATCGCTTTCATCCGTCGCTGCACACACGGTTCAAGCCGTGGTGCGACGAGTACTTCCGCAACACCCATCGTGAGAACGAGGCACGCGGCTGCGGCGGCGTCTTCTTCGACCACATGCGGCCGGGTGAAGACGAAAGTGGAATGGACGTCGAGACGACGATGCAGTTCGTCGACGCGATCGCGCGCAGCCTGACCGAGGCCTACGGCCCGATCGTCGAGAAGCGCCGCGACACGCCGTATGGTGAGCGCGAACGGAACTTCCAGCTGGTGCGTCGCGGCCGCTACGTCGAGTTCAACCTCGTGCACGATCGCGGCACACATTTCGGGCTGCACACCGCGGCACGTATCGAGAGTGTGCTGATGAGCCTCCCGCCGCTGGCAGCGTGGCCGTATGCGCCCACCTGGGCGGCGGGCAGCTTCGAAGCCGAACTGGTGGCGATGCTCGCACCGCGCGACTGGCTCGCCGACTGACTGCCGTGCGGTCGGTTCCTCATGTCATCGTCTGTGGTGCCGGTCTGACCGGACTCACCACCGCCTGGCACCTGCGCCGCAGTGGCGCGGATGTCACGGTGGTCGAGGCGAGTGACGCAGTCGGTGGCGTGATGCGCAGCACATCGCGCGACGGCTACCTGGTGGAGCATGGCCCGAACTCCTGCATGCTCACCGGCGAGCTCGCGCACCTCGTCGACGCGCTCGGATTGACGCCACTGCTCCGCCCCGCGGCACCGCAGGCGCAGCGCCGTTACATCGTGCGCGACGGGCGCGCGCTGGAAGTACCGTCGTCACCGGGCTCGATGCTGCGCTCGCCACTGTTCAGTGTCGGGGCGAAGCTGCGCCTGCTGGCCGAACCATTCGTCGGGCGACGGACTGCAGCCGGTGATGAATCGGTGGCCGCCTTCGTGCGGCGTCGGCTCGGTACGGAACCGCTCACCTACGCCGTCGATCCGTTCGTGTCGGGCGTCTACGCGGGCGATCCCGAGCGCTTGAGCGTCGCGCATGCCTTCCCGCGCCTTGCCGCGCTCGAGCGCGAGCATGGTTCTCTGGTGCGCGGCGGGATCGCTGCCGCTCGCAAGAGTCGGGTGGCGCGTGGACAGCCGGGGCTCAGCGGCCGTCGTTCCACGATGGTGTCGTTCGTGGATGGCATGGGCACCCTGCCGCAGGCGATCGCCGACGACCTGGGCAGCACCACCATCCTGCGACGCGCACGTGTCACTGCGATCGCGAAAACGATCAACGGCACCGAGGTCACGATCGAGCAGGATGGCGCCGTCGTCACCCTCTGTGCCGACGCGGTGGTGTCGACGTTGCCGGTGCACGCTTTCGCGTCGATCCAGTTGCCGCCGTCGACCCAGCGTGCAGTGGCGCAGCTGGGCACACTGCCCTACCCCGCTGTCGCCTCACTCGCGCTCGGCTATCGACGCGCCGATGTGGCGCATGCGCTGGATGGATTCGGGTGCCTGATCCCCAGTGCCGAGCGTCGCAGCACACTGGGCGTCCTCTTTTCGAGCACGTTGTTCGACGGTCGCGCGCCTGATGGCTACGTGTTGCTCACCTGCTTCCTGGGCGGCGTACGACGTCCCGAGCTCGGAACCGCGTCAGCGGCGGAACTGGTCGAGATCGTCGAGCCAGAGCTGGCCGAAATCCTCGGCGTCACCGGAGTGCCGAAGTTCGTGCACCTGACGTCGTGGCCGCAGGCCATTCCGCAGTACAACGTCGGGCATGGCGCGCATGGTGCTGCGGCCGACGAGATCGAGTCGTTGGTGCCCGGGCTGCTGGTCGACGGGCAGTTCCGCCGCGGGGTGAGTGTCGGCGACTGCGTCGCAGCCGGCGAGCGGATCGCGTCGCGGGCGCTAGTGATGGCGCAGGCCGAGTCGATCGTGAATGCCGGGCGAGGCGCGATTCAGCCGACGCCAGTCGCAGTGGCCTGACACGCTGACGGCGACGCTCGGTGTCGTCGCGCGCCGCAGGTTAGCTTTTCGAGATGAAGGCACCTCTCGACGTCCTCGCCATCATGGCGCATCCGGACGATGTTGAACTCGCTTGCGGCGGTACCATGCTCGCGAGTGCTGCGCTTGGCCGACGCACCGGCATCGTGGATCTCACCGCAGGCGAGACCGGCAGCCGAGGCACGGCAGAACTGCGTGCGGAAGAGGCGCAGGCGGCGGCGCGCATTCTCGGCGTCTCGGTGCGCGAGAATCTGCACCTCCCGGACGCGCATCTCGTGAACACACCAGAGACGCGCGAAGCAGTGATCCGCGCGATCCGCAAGCATCGACCGACGATCGTGATCACACACGCACGACAGGGCCGGCATCCCGATCACATCGCGGCCGCCCAGCTGGTGCGAGATGCCTGCTTTCTTGCGGGACTGAAGAAACTGGTGCCCGACATGCCAGCCTTTCGGCCGCGGAAGGTCGTGCACTGCATGTCGTTCCGCGAAGATCCGATCACGCCCTCGTTCATCGTCGACATCAGCGATGTCTTCGAGCAGAAGCTGGCCGCTATCCGCTGCTATCACTCCCAGTTCGACGGGCTGACGCAGGCTGGCGAGGTCTATCCGAATGGTGAGCCGTTGCCGGACGTGATTCGGCATCAGGCGGCGCACTACGGCACGATGATTCGGGCTCGCTACGGCGAGCCGTTTCACACCACCGAGACGGTGCGTGTGTCGGACATCGCCGCGCTCGACGTCTCGACCTTCTAGGCACGCGCCATGACTCGCTACGACATCAGTGTCGCGTATGGCCAGGCGACACCGGCGTGGCCGGGCGATACGCCGTATTCCTGCGGGTGGGCGTGGGAGATGTCGGCGGGAGCGAGCGTGAACGTCGGGCGGGTGACAACCAGCTGGCATGTCGGGACGCATGCCGATGCACCGCTGCACGTGACCCAGCACGGCGCGGCCAGCGAATCGTTGCCGCTGGCAGCCTTCCACGGGCCCGTGACGGTGCTCGATGCCCGTGATGCGAACGTGGGCGGCTCGATCACCACCGAGTGGCTCATCGCGGCGCTGGAGGGCATGCGCCTTCCGACCCGCTTGCTGCTGCGGACCGGGCGCTCCGTGCTGCTGGGGACCTTTCCGGCGGAATGGCCGTCCCTGACGGCGGACGCCGCGAGCTGGCTGACCAGGGGCGGGCTGAAGCTCTTTGGGGTGGACGCGCCGAGTGTGGACCCGCGGACCGCCACCGACCTGACCGTCCACCGGGCACTGTTCGGCGGCGGGGCGTATGTCCTCGAGAACCTCTACCTCGGCGACGTGCCGGACGGCGAATACATCCTCACCGCCTACCCCGTGCTGGTGGTTGGGGCCGACGCGGCGCCGGTTCGGGCGATCCTGGAGCGGGCTGTCCCGTAGGCACAATCGGGGCTGAGCTCGTATCTTCCCTGCCTATGGCCCCGCCGCCCATCTACCTCGACCACGCCGCCACCACCCCCGTTCGTTCGGAGGTGCTGGAAGCCATGACGCCCTTTTTCGGCGCGCGGTTCGGCAACCCGTCCAGCGTGCACCGCTGGGGTCGGGACGCGCGCACGGCGCTGGACGAGGCGCGGTCGCGGATCGCGGCCTGTCTCAAGGCGCAGCCGGACGAGATCGTGTTCACCTCCGGCGGCACCGAGGGCGACAACCTCGCCATCATCGGCACCTGGCGGATGCGTCGGGCGCAGGGCCGCAACGCGGTCGTGACCAGCCCGACCGAGCACAAGGCGGTGCTCGAGGTCGTGCATCAGGTCGCGCGTGAGGGTGGTGAGGAGCGCCTCTTCCCAGTGACGTGCGATGGTGTGGTCGACCTGGCGGCGCTCGACGAGTTGGTCGATGAGCAGGTCGCGGTGTGCAGCGTGATGTGGATCAACAACGAGATCGGCGTGGTGCAGGACATTCCCGCGATCGGCGCCCACGCGCGTCGTGTGGGTGCATTGATGCACACCGACGCCGTGCAGGCGTTCGGCAAGTTGCCGATCGACATGACCACGCTGCCGGTGGACATCCTGTCGTTGAGCGGGCACAAGATCGGTGCCCCGAAGGGCATTGGCGCGTTGTTCCTGCGACGCGGCACGCCGTTCGAGCCGCTGTTTCATGGTGGCTCGCAGGATCGCGGACGCCGCCCCGGCACCGAGAATGTGGCGTTCGCCGTCGGTCTCGCGGTGGCGGCCGAACTCCAGCTCGCGGAGCGGGAAGCCGAGTGTACGCGACTGGGCGCGATGCGTGATGCGCTGGAGCGTGCGATCCTCGCCCGTGTGCCGGATGCCGTGGTGCATGGTGTTGGAGCGACGCGTGCGCCGCACATCCTGAACGTGAGCGTGCCAGGGACCGACAGCGAAAGCCTGTTGATGGCGCTCGACCTCGCCGGCATTGCTGCCAGCGGTGGATCGGCCTGCCAGAGTGGGAGTGTGTCGCCGAGCCATGTGTTGAGCGCGATGGGCGTGTCGCGTGGGCTGGCTGGTGCAGCGGTGCGTCTGTCGGTCGGCATGCTGAGCACCGATGCCGACATCGCGCGCGTGTGCGAGGTCTTCCCTTCCCTCGTCGAGAAGGCACGTCGTCTCGCTGGCGCGGTCTAGGCAGATGGCAGGGCGTCGTGTGTTGGTGGCGATGAGCGGTGGCGTGGACAGTTCCGTCGCCGCCGCGCTGTTGCACGAGCAGGGCTACGAGGTGATCGGCGCCACCATGAAGCTGTTCTGTCACGGTGAAGACCTGCCTGATCGGCCCTGCTGTTCGCTCGACAGCGTGAATGATGCGCGTCGTGTGTGCCAGCAGCTTGGGGTGCCGCACTACGTGCTCAATCTCGAGAGTGCGTTCGGTCGCGACGTCGTGCAGGACTTCGTGGACGAATACAGTCGCGGACGCACGCCGATTCCCTGTGTGCGGTGCAACACGTTTACGAAGTTTCGCGACCTGGCGCGCAAGGCCGAGGCGTTGGAGTGCGACTGGATCGCGACTGGGCATTATGCGCGGGCGATCGATGGTGATTTGTATCGCGGGCTCGATCATGGGAAAGACCAGACGTACTTCCTGTGGGGGGTCGAGCGGGCCGTCGTTCAGCGGTTGTTGCTGCCTGTCGGGCACCAGACCAAGGCGGAGACGCGGGCGATGGCGCACCGGCTTGGGCTCGAGGTGATTGCGGAGAAGGTGGAGAGTCAGGACATCTGCTTCGTGCCCGATGGTGATCATGTGAAGATCATCCGGCGGGAGCTTGGCGATGACACGCCGTCGTTGCAGCGGGGGCCGTTCGTGCTCGAGAGCGGTGTGCCAGTTGGTGAGCATGATGGGTATGCGCGGTTTACGATCGGGCAGCGGAAGGGTGTGCCGGGTGGGTTTGCGGAGCCGATGTTCGTGGTGGCCATTCAGCCCGAAACGCGCGCCGTGGTGCTGGGGCCGCGGGAGTCGTTGCTGGGGCGCGGGTTGATTGCGCGGGGGGTGCGGTGGATGTCGCCGGCGCCCCTCACGGTTGGGGATCGGGTGTCGGTACAGCATCGGCATCGGGCGGTGCCTGTTGCTGCCGAGATCGTCCGTTTGGATGGGGATGAGATGGAGTTGGCGTTGGAGGAGGCGCTCTAGTGCCATCAGTCCAGGGCAGTCGATGGTGCTGTATGATGGGGACCGGGTGTTGGGTGGGGGGTTCATCGAGGCCGGGACTCGAGATGGGCGGCGGCGGATGGCGTTGCCGGTAGTGATGGCGGGGTGATTGGCGTGGGGCGACGGCGGCGGTGATGCGCGCTGTGGCCTGACCGTGGTAGCGAGGCCGACTTCTCCCGGAAGGCGCTCGCGAAGCAGGTGGAGCTGGGGGCTCGCTCTGGGATGCTAGGCTGCACAGTGCCGCTATAAAGACTTCTCGAAGCGAGACGCCGGGGCGGCACAACGACAGAACGCGTCTAACTCGTTGCGTAGTGGCGAGTTGCGGAAGCGGCTCCTGCGTTGGGAGGGGGCGATGACTGTGGTTCCGAGGACAGATAGCGCTGGCGCTGCAGCGTTGCGTCGCGACAGAATCCGTCATTAGGTACTTTTCTGTCTAATTGTGGGCTACCCAGCAATCATGTTCTAGTGACAACACGTCCTCAACTTTCCGAGCATGAAAGTCTTTCTGAGCTGGTCCGGGGAACGGAGCCGCGCGATCGCGGACGTCTTACGCCAATGGCTACCGAGCGTCATTCAGGCATCGCGGCCATACTTTTCGCCCGATGACGTGACTAAGGGCACTCGCTGGTCAAGCGAGATCGCGGGAGAGCTAAATGAGTCAAAACTCGGAATTGTTTGCCTGACGCGCGACAACCTTGAAGCGCCATGGTTGATGTTTGAGGCTGGCGCATTGTCAAAGAACATCGGCAGCGCCCGGGTTATTCCGATCCTCTTCGGCGTTCACACTGGTGACCTCGTCGGTCCAATGACACAGTTTCAGTCTGCTGAGTTTTCAATGGAGGAGATGCGAAAAGTTGTGATCGCAATCAACTCAGAGCTCGGCGAGCACCGTCTTGGTCCGGATGTCGTGCAAGACGTCTTTGCCATGTGGTGGCCACGCCTTAAAGAGCAGGTCGAGTCCATCATGGACCGGGTTGAAGCGGACGTGGTCACGCCAGTCAGAACGGAAAAGGAGATTCTCGAAGAAGTTCTGGCACTTTCGCGAGTCATCTCACGCGCAAGACCGGCCCATGACTCGGACCCAGTCTCCCCGTCTGCCTTGTCCGATTTGCTCGTATCCGCGAGGAAGTTGTTGTCGGCACTCGCCCTGAATCCCGCAGCGCTTACCGTGGAAGTACGTGAAGCACTTGACGGTCTCGAACGTCCGCTGGTATACCTCGCTCAGAGGGTAGCACGACCGAGCCGAAACGTCGTCAAGCTCGGCGCGGCGTCCGCGACAGAGTTGTCCGAGCTGTTCGCCGCAGTTCGCTCTGCTGACGATGACGATCTACCATTCTAAGCCGAGGAGCTTCGGCGTGTGGCTGGCTAACCCCGCTTTGCTGCAGCCACTGCGGCCACGGGTCGGTGACCAGGATTGGCATCTGTCGGCCGCAGTGCAGCAGAACGTATTTTCGTTCGACACCGCTCCACATTTCACATTGAGGAGACGTGAGCCCATTCCTTCACGATGTTCTAGCCAATCTCGTCTCAAGTATTGCGCTGCTAGTTCCATCAGCTGTGCTTGTTGCAGGCTTGTTGAGAAACCGCCGTCGACGATTGCATCGCTTCTTTGGCGTCGGCAAGTCCGAACGACTCTTCGTGTATCTATCGGCTCTCGAGGTTCCGGTAGGAGGTGTGAAAGATCGGTTCGGAAACACCCGTCCGTATACGCGAGGACTTCCTGAGTCGGAGTTCAAGCTGGTTCCGCTACTGTCATCGCTCTTCTCGACAACGATGCTCGAGTCTTTACCTGAGCTGTTGTCAGTGAGTAGTAGCTGGCTAGCGCGGCCGCCAGTCTTGGATTTTCGCTGCAGCCCGAAGACGGAGAATGAACTCTCATCCGGGCCAACTGTCTGCATAGGTGGTCCGCGTCACAATACCGCGGCGGCGCACTATTTCCACACGTGCAAACCGAGCTTCCTGCTCGAAGTACGCAACGAGCGCTGGTCTGTAGTTCGCAATCGTGGCCAGGATACTGGGAAGGCAGTCATTGAGCCGGACGGCTGGGAGACAGCGATCTTGCTCAAGGTATTTGACAAGAGCATTGACACTGATTCCGACGTTCCAGTTTTTGTCGCAGCCGGGATCGAAGGTGCTGGAACTCGCGCTGCAATCTACTACCTGATCACGCATTGGCGGCAACTCCAAAACCGCTACAGAGATTCTGAATTTGGACTTTGCTTGAAGTATCCAAGTCACATCGAGTCTCCCGACGGGTATCGGAGAGCGGATGTATTGGAGGCCTGGGGATAATTGAGGGGTCTACTGAACAGCCGGTGAGATTATTGACACGATATTCCGGCAACATCCATTACGTGTGGGTCAGCTCTGGACGATGTAGTCGCGTTCCTCGAACGTGGCAAGCAGGACCGTGTGGAGGTAGATCGCCCAGAGGCTGTCGTCGGTCTCATCCAGACCGATCCGTTGATTGGTTTCGTGATCGAGCCGCGGCGCTGGCGGTCCCCACTCGAATGCTCCCGAGGGACGAGCCCGAAGTACCCATCAGCTCGCGCGCCGACCCGAAGCGCTGCCAGGCCGCGAGCTCGGTCGCCAGCACCATCGCGCCGTGCGTGTCGAGCCCGCGGAAGCACCGCAGGCGCGCGATTTTGGGCGCCAACGCCGGAGAAAACCTAACGCGGCGATCTGGCGATCCAATTCATCACGCCGACTGAACTTGTACTCAAGCAGCGCAAGGTATTCGCCGAAAACGATGCGATCTTCCGCCGCGAGCGACGAGTCGGCACGCGCGAGACGACGCAACCACTCGTAGCCCGGCTTCCGCCACGGCGTGCCCTCGCGATACACCAGGGCCACGGCGCGTGAGGAACTTCAGAACTTATTGCCAAGATGTCAGGATGTCGCATTGGAACGCCGAGCGACAGCGGACGAGGTCGCGCACGCGTCCTTTGTCTCGGTCGGCACAACCACGGCCGTGAGTTACCCCGCGCGAAACGGCCGCGCGAGCTGTGCCGCGTCATACTTGTCGCGCTTGCGCTAGACCCCGGGCTTGGTCGGAATCAGCGACGGCGCGGCTAGCGAGCACGCGATGCCCCAGATGGCCAGCTCGCGTTGCAGCACAGAGCCGGCACCGGACGCCTCGTAACACGTGCGCAGCCTGTCGGCCGGCCCGAGCATCTCCAGGTAGCGTCCGAGCTTCTTCAGGTCGTAGGGCAGCTTGTCGACCCGCACCGGCGCAAGGTCGTCGGTGGGCAGGAGGGCCAGGGTGACGGACTCCTTGTGCACTTCGAGTCCAACGAAGATTGTTGAGGGAGCAATTGGCGACCGAACACCCGATTTCGTGGACATGGGCTGGTCCTCCGAAGAACGGCGACATGCTCGATCGTCGCAGGTGGCTCTGGTACCTCGATTCGCATTGAGGAGCTAGCCCACGCGAAACCGGGGGGCCCGCCCAGTCATATTTTCTAGCTAGCAACCTACATTTGATCTGATGGCTGGCTTCTCGAACTCGGTGGCGATAGTTGTCGGTGACGTTCTCGGGGGCTACTACTACCACCACGCGACGCTCAATCGTTTGTTCGCTGAGAGTGGCGCACCAGGAGACGCGCCTGAGGGAAACTGTGTCGACAAGTCCGTGGCGTGGTTGAAGCGCGCCGCAGCGGATCCTGAATGCGACGGGCTTCGGGTCCTCGGTGCTGTTCTCGAACAGTTCATGGACACGGACATTCAGGGGCACTACCACTTCAACGACGAGCACTCCAAGCAGCAAGTGCGAGTCAGGCAGCTTCTGAACCGGGAAGGCCTTGAGTACGTTCGGGGTGGCAGGGTCATTGTCGCCGGCTCGGTTGCGCCGATTCGACAACTCGAGGCGATCCTGCGCGAGCGCGATCTCGGAGGCGTGAACACCGAGTTTGATCGCGCGCTTGAGAGTGTTCAGTCGGATCCTGCAGCGGCCGTGACCGCCGCTTGCGCAATTCTTGAGTCGCTGTGCAAGGTCTATATCGAAGACTGCGGCCTAGAGTTGCCATCAGACCAGTCTGTGCAACCTCTCTGGAAAATCGTGCAAGCCGATCTGGGACTAGATCCGAAGTCCATTCCTGACAATGATTTGCGCCAAGTGTTAGCTGGGCTCTCGGCAATAGTTCATGGCCACGGTGCATTTCGAACGCATACCGGATCAGCTCACGGACGCGGACGCACGTCGTACCGACTCTCGCCGCGTCACGCCAGCCTCGTTATTGGCGCGGCCCACACACTTTCAACGTTTATAATCACAACTTGGGACGAAAGAACGGCGCGCGGCTAGCGAATCCGGGTTGCTGTTGACGCGGCGACCAGGCTATTGTAAGCAGGACGACTTTTCGTGCGGTCGCCGCCCAGCAGAATCCTGTCTCGTCAGACGGCTGGAGCCTTGCGCCTTAATTGTCCCCGGGCAGCTTAGAACAATGACAAAAGATCTTGAGCAAATTATCGACGAACGGATTGGGGAAGTTCGTACCGAAGCGCTAGACATTAGCTTCGGCGAAATTGTCAACCTTCATAAATCGAACGAGCTACTGATTGCCCCAGAGTACCAACGTCTGTTCCGGTGGTCAGAGGAACAGCAGTCGCGTCTGATAGAATCTATTCTACTCGAACTTCCCATCCCTCCGATTTTTGTGATCGAGAATGCGGGTGGTATTTTTGAGTTAATTGACGGATTGCAGCGAACATCGTCGATCCTACGCTTCATCGACTCGACTACCATTAGTGCTGATCCACTTGCACTCACGGGTTGCGATCTTATTCCCGAGCTCGACGGTCTGAAGTTTACAGATCTTTCGCTGACGTTGCGCTTGCGTGTAAAACGATCAGCCGTCCGCGTTGTGGTGATTAAGCGGCAAAGCTCGCAGTTCTTGCGATTTGAGATGTTTAAACGGCTCAATACGGGCGGATCACTCCTCGCTCCGCAGGAAATTCGAAACGTCACAGCCAGAATTCTTGGTGATCGTGGAGCGGCGTTCTACACATTTCTTCAGAGGTGTGCTTCTCTCGAGAGTTACAAGCTCTGCATTGCACCAATCCCGGAGCGTGAACGCGAGCAGAAGGCAGATGAAGAGCTTGCACTTCGCTTCTTTGCTCTTAAGAACTATCAGGACGGCTTTAGGGGTAGCGTGCGCGACTGGCTTGACGACTACATGGAGCGCGTAATCCTTGAAAAGTCGTCGTTTGACCAAGATGAAGAGATTAGAGAGTTCAGTGCGGTTTTCGACGCCCTTGCCGTGCGAACGGGCGATTCATCGTTCGTACGGTACAGGAACAACGTCCCGCTCGGCGGGCTTGCTCCGGCGTACTTCGAAGCCGTTGCAATGGCTGTCCACCGCTCACTCGCGAGAGTGGAAGAGATCTCTAAAGAGCAGTTCGCAATTGCGATACGAGATACCGTTCAGGGAAACGCTTTCCGAGACGTGACGGGCCCAGGAGCGAACTCTAAACAAAAGCTCGAGGCTCGCATCGCTCTGGTTCAGCACGCACTCGCAGCATCCGCGGGCTGACAGTGGCAATCGAGGCAGAGCTTGAGAAAGACATCGATTGGCGAATGGCGGAACTTGCAGCGCTGCGCCTTGCGATCGCGACCGTGAATACGGACGCCGTGCGTTACGCCGCTGGGCTCCGCGCACTCTGGGTCATGCTGTATGCGCACTACGAAGGCTTCTGCAAGTATGCACTAGACCTTTACTTAGGCGAACTAGAGCGCTGTTCAGTTGCGCGCGCAGAATTCAGCCCGTCGCTGGCTCAATTCTCTCTAGACACTCAGTTCAAAAAATTGCGCGGCGACACCTCGTCTCCAGAATTGTGGAGATTCTTTACAGAGGTACTTCCGACCGAACTTGCAAAGCCTGCGGTATTCGAAACAAAAGCGGACACAAACGGGAACCTGTATCCAAGTCTGCTCAAGCAGCACTGCGACACTCTCAATCTGCACATGCCTTCGCTAGAAGACGACACCGCCAAGCTGAAGACACTGGTAAAACGGCGAAACGAGATTGCGCACGGGAAGAAGAATGTGATCTCCAGTATTGAGGAGTATGCGAAGTACGAGGTCGCCGTGACGAATGCTATCTATGAGTTAGCTCTGAGCATTTCGTCGGCTGTTGAGAACCGCTCATTCCTGGCACCGCCAGACGGCAACAAAGCTGCTTAGTGCGCTGCGAAGCCACACGCTACCTGTTCTCAGAAGCATCGTGACTAAAGGGAAGTCGCGTACAGTGCGGATGAGGCATCTCGTTCGCAGCGTCCTCGCGCGTTGGAATAGCCGGGAATATGTCTTGCACTTTAGTCCGGCAACAAGCTTTGCGCGTAGGGCAGCTCTGGACGATGTAATCCCGTGTGTCGAAGCGGGCGAGCAGGACCGTCCCGCAGCAGATCGCCCGACTACGATTCGCGACTTCGTGCCGCCCGACATGGTGCGCTTCGAGCACATTAACGGTGCACAGCGCGCGGCTCCGGAAGCACATGATGACTGTGACGGCGAATCCTCGCGCTGACGAGACCCGCAGCCGCGGACGCTAGTTGGGCCGATCCCGCCACGCGTAGCCGCTTCCCCTACCGAAGCGTGTCGTCCGCGACATCGTCAGTCTGCCAGAATCAGATCTCCGGCGCGACGCCCAAGGCCCGTGCGCGAACCACGTCCGTCCTCGCCGACCGCAACATCAACACCTCCGCATACACCACCACCACGATCACCACCCACCGCAGCACCGTCAGCGGCAGCGACTTCACGACGAATGCCGCCAACGGCACCGCAAACACGCCGCCGATGGCGAGTCCCATCGCCACGCGCGGCTGGAACGCGCTGCGCTCGATGAACCGCAGGCTGGCCACCGGCATCAGGAACGCGCACGACCCCATCATGATCGGGAACGCCACCGACGGGTTCATGCCGAGCAGGCTCACGAGCATCATGCACGGCGCATACATGCCGATGCCGAGCGTCATCAGCGCACCGAGCACGAAGTTGCCGCCAACGCCGACGGCGAGCTTCCAGCCATGCAGCGCGAGCGCGGCGCCGCCGACGGGCTGGAGGTTGAGTTGGCTCAGTGTCATCACGCTCGCCGACACCAGCAACGCCGTGCCCATGCCGAGTTGCACCGACCGCCTCGGCAGGCCCGCCACGAGACCGGCGCCGAACCAGGCACCACGCGTGGCGCTCGGCGGATACGGAACCTGACTGACGCCCCTCGACAGTTCGCAGCCCACCGGCTCCAGCATCACCGCGTCCAGTAGTCGATCACGAAAACATCATCGAGAATCGGCCACAGCAACGTCCCGAACTTCACATGGTCCGGATGCACGAGATACGCATCTCGATCCACGTCACTGGCGAAACTGAGCACGAACGCGTGCGTGAATCCCTTGTTCAGCTTCTCGGGGCTGACGTTCGTGCCCCACGAGAACTCACGAATCGTCGGAATCTTCGTACGAAGGGCCTTGAACGCCGCGACGACCGAGTCGATCTGCGGCGCCGTGGCCGTCGGCTTGAACCGGAACGAGACCACGTGCATCAGCTGCCGCGGAGGCGCCTGCTGCGCCGCGGCCGGCTCGGTGGGAAGAGCGATCGCCAGCAGGGCGACAGCAAGTGTGACGAACAGCGAGGCGGGCTTCATGCGAGGATGGGTGAAGAGGGGGGATTTCAGGGCGCGCACGGGCACGCGAGACACGTCACCGCCGCGCACCCGGCAGGAACGCAATGCTCACCGGCTTCGACACCCGCAGCTCATTCCCCGTCGGCGTCAACCGCCCGGTCGTGCGATCGATGCGGAAGACGACGATGTTGTCGGACTTCTGGTGCTCCACGAGAAGGAAGCCGCCGGTGGGATCGAGCTTGAAGTCGCGGGGCCAGTCGCCGCCGGAGGGCGTGACGTCGAGCAAGGTGAGCCTGCCGGACGCCGCATCGACCTGGAAGACCGCGATGCTGTTGTGGCCGCGATTCGAGACGTACACGAAGCGGCCGTCGGCGCTGGCCTGGATCTCGGCCGTATCGTTCGCGCCGGTGAAGCCGGCGGGCAGCGTGCTAAGCGTCTGCATTGGAGAGAGCGCGCTGGTGGCCGCGTCGAGCGCGAACACGGTCACCGTGGACGCGAGCTCGTTGTTGACGTACGCCCAGCGCCCGGAGGGATCGAACGCGATGTGGCGTGGTCCACTGCCGGCGTCGACGCGGCCCGGTGGCACCGCATCCGGCGTCAGCGTGCCCGTCACGGCGTCGACGCGATACACGCGCACCTGGTCGCTGCCGAGGTCAGCGACGAAGATGCGACCCTTCGCGGGCGACTCGGCGATGAAATGCCCGTGCGGTCCCTTCTGGTTCGGGTGCGGGCCTGAGCCGGCCAGCGGGATCTGCGACGCGACGCTGAGCGTGCCGTCCTTGGCGATGCGATAGCTGGCGATGCTCCCGCCGGAATAATTGGCGACGAAGAGGGTGCGGCCCGCCGCATCGACCGAGACGTAGCACGGGTCGGCGCCGAACGACGACACCATGCCGATCGCGGTCAGCCGGCTCCCTGCCCCGATGCGATACGCCGACACCGCGCCGGTGGGCTGGCCACCGAAGTCGCCCACCTCGTTCACCGCGTAGGCGAAGCGACCGCTCGGATGCACGGCGACGTACGACGGGTTCACCGCCTTCGTGACCAGGACCGGCGCCGAGAGTGCACCGGTCGCGGCGTCGAACTCCGCGCGATAGATCCCGGCGCTGGTGCAGTCATTCCGCTCGGCACAGGCCCACCCCTGCGTGTAGGTGCCGATGTAGAGCGGGTAGGTGCGCGCCCTAGGGGCAGCAGGCGTTCTCTGCGCGGACATTGTCGACGGGATGACGGCGAGCGCGAGGCAAGAGGCGACGAAGGCCGACGCGAGCGCGGCGCGGCCGGCGGTGGACGTGGATCGCTGGGTCATGCCGGGAATGTACGTCCGACATTGCGTGCCATGGGGACATTGGTGACGCTCGACACGTCGCCCGCCGGCGCCGACCGTCAGGTCGTGCTACCGGATCGGGACCGGCGCACTCAGCGTCGAGACTCCTTGCTCGTTGAAGCTCTCGATCGCCACCCAGTAGTTCACGCCGAGCGACAGCGCGCGCAGTTCGAACGTGCTCCCCTGGTCGGAGAAGCGCTGGTACGTCTGGTACAGCTTTTCGGGCGTGATGCCCCACCGCACGTTGTAGCCGGTGGCCCCCGGAACGGCGTCCCAGCTGATCACTGCATTGCGCTCGTCGCGGTCGCGCTGCGCGCGCAATCCCGCCGGCGTGACCGGCCTCGGCCCGGATCCGTTGCCGAACACGCGAATGTCACTGATGGCGAGGTTGGCGGCGCCGACGTGTACGTGCTCGTAGCGCACGTAGCGCGCACGCACCGCTGCGCGCAGCTCGACGTAGGCATTCGGGCGATCGCGTCGTTCACGCGAGAGATCGGCGGCGGTGCGCCACGTCCTGCCGTCCCGTGACAGCTGCAGACGGAACTGCGTGACGCCGGTGGAATCGGTGCCATACAGACCGGACTTGTAGTCGGCATAGTTCACCTGGATCGCCTTCACGTCGAACGCCGATCCGAGGTCGATCGTGAGCCATGCACCGGGACGGTTCTGCGCGGCCACCCAGTAGGTGCGCGGATTCTCGTCGGTGATCGTGGCGGCGGGGAAGCTGTCGCGCGCCGAGGACGCGGTGACCGGCTTGCGATACGACAGCAGCATCCAGCCCGTGAACAGTTCGTCGCTGGTGCGCCAGGCCTTGCCGGGGAGCCAGTGGGGATAGTCACCGAACCGAGTATCCACATACATCTGGCCGTCGGCGTCGAACCCGGCCGGATGCAGCCCGATGCGGCGCTCGAAGTTCCAGTTCACGCCGATCCACGGCGTTCCGGTGTTCCACCAGTTGCCGTGCACATCCTGGAACGTGTTGCCATGCCCTGCCCCCTGCACGAAGCCACCGGGCTTGTACGCGACGGGATTGTAGGGCGCGTAGGTGAACGGGCCGAGTGGGTCATCACCGACGTAGGTGCCGGTGGCGTAGCCGTTGTACTCCGTCCCCGGTGCACCGTATTGCAGATAGTACTTGCCACGATGCTTGGTCATCCACGCGCCCTCGATGAAAGGCGCGATGGTGGTGTCGCGATGGTCGCGGCCGAATCGTTCCCATCCATGCCGTGTCGGGTCGAGGCCGAACAGCCACTTCGGTGTGCCCTCGTAGACGAGGCGCTTGCCCTTGTCCAACTCGATTCCATGCAAGGGATACACGTTCGACGAGTTCCAGTACAGGAACCACCGCTCCGTGTCGGGATCGTGGAAGAACTGCGCGTCCCACGGACCGGGCTGCGCCGAATCCGGCCTAGCGAGGGTGAGTCCTTCACGATCGCGCGCCATCGGCAGCCATGGCATCAGGCGGTTATAGAACTCGACGCGTCCCGTGCCGGCCTGCGGCAGCATCAGGATGGGGAGCGGACTCGTGGTGCTGGGCAGCAGGTAGATCGTGTCGCGCACCGAGAGCGCCGAGGGCGCTACGATGTCGTTGATCGGCCAGCGTGTCGGCGTGATGTGTCGCCACGTGCCCAGGTCACTCGACTCCCAGTAGCCGCCACCGAGTGTCTCGAACAGATAGTACTTGCCGCGTTGCACCACGATGACCGGGTCGGCGCCCGAGCGATACGAGATGCCCTGATTGAGCTGCTCGAAGTTGTAGCGGTAGTCGATGTCGATCGGGTTGGCGTAGGTCCGTTGACGGGGCGCAGGCGATGCGGGCGCCTGCGCGATCGCCGTCTCGGTCAGCAGCGGCATCAGCAACGCCGCCGTCCTCACAGCGGATCGCACCCACCGCGCGTCCATCATCGTGTCCTCGCCGACCGCAACATCAACACCGCCGCATACACCACCACCACGATCACCACCCACCGCAGCACCGTCAGCGGCAGCGACTTCACGACGAATGCCGCCAACGGCACCGCGAACACGCCGCCGATGGCGAGTCCCATCGCCACGCGCGGCTGGAACGCGCTGCGCTCGATGAACCGCAGGCTGGCCACCGGCATCAGGAACGCGCACGACCCCATCATGATCGGGAATGCCACCGACGGGTTCATGCCGAGCAGGCTCACGAGCATCATGCACGGCGCATACATGCCGATGCCGAGCGTCATCAGCGCACCGAGCACGAAGTTGCCGCCAACGCCGACGGCGAGCTTCCAGCCATGCAGCGCGAGCGCGGCGCCGCCGACGGGCAGGAGGTTGAGTTGGCTGAGTGTCATCACACTCGCCGACACCAGGAGTGCGGTGCCCATGCCGAGTTGCACCGACCGCCTCGGCAGGCCAGCCACGAGACCGGCGCCGAACCAGGCACCACACGCGGCGCTCGCCAGGAGCAGGATCAGCGTCAGCGGGTCCATCTGGATGGCGATGATGAAGATGAACGCCTGCATCACCGAGCTCGCCGTGTGACCGACGTTCAGCGTACCGGGAATGAGCTCGTCCGGCAGCATCTTCCAGAACTTGAACCCGGCCGTCGTCGTGGCGAACGAGCCGATGCCGAGTGTGTCGAAGAAGTTGGTGACGAAGCCGAGCGCCAGCTGGCCCGCTGACGGCACCGGCGACGGCGCACCGTCCGCGCGCGATCGTCGCAGCCATCTGGCGAGGACGCCGACGTAGGTGAGTGTCACCGCCGCCAGCGCCATGAAGATGCCGATCACCACCGTCATGGTCTCGTGCCCCGCGTGCCAGGTGTGGGACTGCTACGGATGCAGCGGGGTGTCCATGTCGCGGATGGTGCGCGTCGACGCCGGCCGTGCGCGTTGCAGCCGCTTCGCCACCACCTCGGCCTGCGACAGCGCGCGCAGCACGTTCTCGCCGGCCAGCTTGCGCAGGTCGGCATCGCTCCAGCCACGGCGGATCAACTCCGCGAACAGTGCGGGATACGTGGACTGGTCCTCGAGCCCGACGGGCAGGTCGTCATCGACGCCATCGAAATCCGAACCGATGCCGACGTGGTTCACGCCGGCGACCTTGCGCACGTACTCAATGTGATTGGCCACGTCGCTGAGCGTCGCTTTGGGAGCAGGGTGCGACAATTCCCACGCGCGCAGTGCCGTTCGCGCGGCGGTCGTGTCGCTGCCGGTCGCAGCGCGGATCGCACGCACGGCGCTGTCACGTGCGACATCATGCGCGCGGACCGCCGGCGACGTGAAGCTCGTCACGAACGGCACCATCACCACTCCCCCATTGCGCGGCAGGCGGCGCAGGATGGAGTCCGGCACGTTGCGGGGATGTTCGACCAGCCCGCGCGCGGCCGAGTGCGAGAAGATCACCGGCGCCTCGGCCACGTCGAGCGCGTTGCTCATCACGCCGGGTGAGACATGCGACAGGTCCACCAGCATGCCGGTGCGATTCATCTCGCGCACAACCTCACGCCCGAACGGTGTGAGGCCACCGTGCTTTGAGCTGTCGAGCGCGGCGTCGGCCCAGTCGAGGGTGACGTTGTGCGTGAGCGTCATGTAGCGCACGCCCATGTCGTAGTACGTGCGAAGCGCGCCGAGCGAGTTCTCGATGGCGTGCCCGCCTTCCATGCCGAGCATCGATCCCACCTTGCCGAGCTTGAAAGCGCGGCGTACGTCGGCGGCGGTGCTGGCCGGCATCAGTAGCTCGGGGTACTTCGCGATCACGCGGCGCGCGATGTCGATCTGCTCGAGTTGCACGCGCGCATAGCCGCTGTCGCGGATCTCGCCGGGGATGTAGACCGACCAGAACTGCCCGCCGAGGTGACCGGCCTTCATGCGGGCGAGGTCCGTCTGGTGCGGGGTGCGCTTGCGCAGGTCGTAGGCCTCGATGTCACGTGGTGCGCTCTTCGATTCGCGAATCGCCCACGGCAGGTCATTGTGGCCGTCGACCAATGGCGTGGTGGCGAGCAGCGCCTTCGCGTGGGCGAGCGGGTCGGCGGCCGGCCGTTGCGCACTGGCTGTCGTGACGCCGAGAAACGCGAGCAGCGTGGCACTGCAGAGGGACGGGGCGTGAAGGCGACGTTCGCGGCGGCTGACCATGTGGCTCCAGACGATAGGTGCGGGGCGCAGAATTCCCAGCGTGGGGGCGCGAAGGAAGGATACGATACGGGGGCGGCGACGTGGGAGCGGCATGCCCCGCCCTGCCATACCTTCCGTCGCGCCGGATCTCCGGGCGACGTTTCCTCTCGGCGCACACCGGCGCCCTCCTGAACTCCTGCGCGCGATGGGACTGTGATCACGACGGACACCGTCATCGACTTCGGCAACGGCCAGCCGTCGCTGTCGCTGCTTCCGGTTGAAGCGCTGCGCGTCGCCGCCGATCACGCGCTGGCGCAGGGCGATGCCACACTGCTGCAATATGGCGTCGATCCGGGCGACGAGGGCTTTCGCACCTCGCTCGCGGACTTCCTGACGCGTCGCTACGCGGCGCCAGTCCAAACGAGCCATCTCATCGTCTCGGCTGGCATCTCGCAGGCGCTCGATCTCGTCTGCACGCGCTTCACTCGGCCGGGCGACACGATCTTCGTCGAAGAGCCGACCTACTTCCTCGCGCTCGACATCTTTCGTGATCATGGGCTGCGCGTCGTCGGCATCCCTATCGACCACGATGGCCTGCGCATCGATGCGCTGCGTACTGCGCTCACGCAACATCGTGCGGCGCTGCTGTACACCATTCCGTCGTTCCAGAATCCATCGGGCGTAACGATGTCGGCCGAGCGACGCGAGCAGCTCATCGCCCTCAGCCGCGAGCACGAGCTGCTGGTCGTGGCGGACGAGGTGTACCAGCTGCTCGATTTCGGCGCCGCGCCGCCGCCACCGCTCGCCACCTATGCGGGCGCCGACCGCGTCCTCTCACTCGGGTCGTTCTCCAAGATCTGCGCGCCCGGTTTGCGATTGGGCTGGATACACGGCGCGCCCGCGCTGCTCGACACCCTCACACAATCCGGCGTGGTACAGAGCGGCGGAGGCCTCAATCCGTTCGCAGCGGGCGTCGTGAAGAGTCTCATCGACATGGGACTGGCAGACACGGTGCTCGACACCCTGCGCAGCGCGCACGCCGCTCGGGCCGTCGCCTTGAGCGACGCGTTATGCACGCAGCTGCCGCAGACCAACTTCGTCGAACCTCGCGGTGGCTACTTCGTGTGGCTGCAGTTTCCTGGCAGTATCTTGGCCGCGGAATTGCTCAACATCGCGACCAGATACGGCGTGACGTTTCATCCAGGCGCGCGATTCGTGCGTGGCGGCACATTCCCGCACTCGGCGCGTCTGAGCTTCGCGCACTACGACGCAGACGAGTTGGTGGAGGGGGTGCGACGTCTGGCGCTGGCGATTGGGCAGCACACCTGAGTTTGGGCAGCCGGCCTTTCACGCTCCCGACGGCATCGGACTGGTACCGGCGTCTGGAGGGCAGAGCGGCCTGTTGGTGGAGAGCTGCGCCGATGGCGGTGAGGCATTCCGTGCGACGTGGGCGCCGGACGGACGCACAGCGCGCTTCATGCTGCGACGCATGTTTTTCTGGTCCGCGTGCTGTTGCTGACGAAGTGGCGGACGATTTGTGAGCTCGATAACGACCAGGTGCCCACTTTGCAGCAGAACCCTGGTCGTTAGGCAGCACTGCGATGCAGATGTGACGTGGAATGCGACCTCGGAGTAGCTCACGTATGACACGCTATCGCGTTGGTGCAGTCGTCGGACTGTTGTGCTGCGTTGCGGTCGGATGTTCCTCGCCAACGTCCCCCGTGGACGAACAAGCACTAGGCCGGGCTGAGGGACGATGGGCAGCTCGCGCTTTCGACTCGTAAGTTTACGAGACCGCGAGCATTTGTGGTGAATGTGCTCCGGGTGTCTCGCGCCCAACGCGCGTTGAGGTCGAGTCAATCGCCGTGCCTGCACGCAATGCACAGCCGCCCGGGGCGTCTACACGTGCGCTCGCCTCGCGGCGTGTACCGCCACGCGCAACTGGTGCAGCATGGCGGAAAACTGCGTCAAGTCGTCGGACGATAGCGCGGTTCCAATCACTCGTGCGAGTTCATCAGCGGTCGTGCGCTCCGCGACACTCAGCAGCCGTCGTCCGCGCGCTGTCAACGCGATCACAGATGAACGGCTGTCCAGCGGGTTGAGCCCCCGCTCACACCACCCGGCCTCCTCGATGCGATCCACGAGCTTGCTCGTCCCGCCCACGGTAATCGCCAGCGCTGTCGCGATGTCGTGGACCCGGCAGTGCGGCGTCCGCGCGATGACCTGCATCGGCTCAAACCAGGACAGGAGGAGGCCGTGCTTGGCGCGTAGCTCGCCTTCGAGCACGTCCCACAGCTCGGTTTCGAGCCGGACCAGATCGCTAAAGATCTCCGTCAGGGGTGGGTGCATCGGCGTCTTGACAGGATATATTCCGCGGAATATGGTTTGTGCTCCAAGTAGATTCCATGTAATATACACCGAGACGAGAGGATACAACCATGACATCCGCCGATACCGAACTTCGCGCTCTGCTCCAGACCTACGAAGCGGCACTCAATATGAGCGACGCGGCCTTGGCTGCATCATGCTATACCGCTGACGGGATCTTTCTGCCCACGACCCTGCCGACCGCCGCAGGCGATCATCTGGAAGCCGCGTACCGACAGGTGTTCGGCGCCATTCGGTTGGCTGTCACCTTCACGATCGACGAGCTGGAGGTTGTGGCGACCGACGCGGCCTACGCATTGACGCGCAGCGCGGGTACGCAGACCATCCTCGCAACGGATGTGACGAGCGCGGAGGCGAACCGCGAACTCTTCATTTTCCGCCACGTCAGCGGCGTGTGGAAGATTGCCCGCTACATGTTCAACAAGGCGAACTAGTCGTCGAGCAGGGGGCTCTCATGCAGCAGTATCTCAAATCGTTGGCGCGCGTTGCGCAAGGAGTTTGAATGAACGCACGACCGTGACGCTCACACGATAGGACACTCGCGGCAGCGGGGGCATCGCTTCGGCCGTTCTGCAGAACGTCGCGACAACTCTGGCTGAACCCGCGAAGCCGCTACGCCGTCGAGGTGGAGTGGGAGCGCTCAGTCGCGCGACTTCGGTCAGAGGTGAGCGTCTACAGCCTTCATTGTCATCCGCTGCAGCTGACCAACGGACCGACGGCCAGCATTCGGAAGTAGTTTTCGTTCGCACGCATCGGGTAGAATCCCGTCTCGTTCGAGTGCCGCCCAATACCCTCCCTCGACAGTCTCGCGACATGCACAGCGATTCGCCCACCGTGCCCCCCACACCAGCCGCCGACGCTTCGCGCGAGGCCAATGCCGTCATCCGCCACAGTCTGGCGACCCTGGCCTACCGCGCGTCGAAGGCAGTCCGCGGCGTCCCACCTGATTTCGCCACGTTGCGCGTTGGCCCCACCTCTCGGACTCCGGCCGAGATACTGGCGCACATGGGCGATCTGCTGGAGTGGGCGCGCAGTACGGCCGAGGCGCGCACGGTGTGGCGCGAGCAGCCACCGCAAGCCTGGGACGCCGATGTGGAACGGCTCTTCGCCGGTATTCGTGACCTCGACGCGATCCTCGAACACTCGGCGCCGCTCGACCTGCCGGTGCTGTTGCAGCTCCTGCAGGGCCCCATCGCAGACGCCCTGACGCATACGGGGCAGCTGACCTTCCTCCGTCGGCTGGCACACGCCCCCGTGCGCGGCGAGAGCTATCAACGCGCGCTGATCGCGGCCGGACAAACGGGGATCGACCAGCCCGCACCGCAGCGCGAGTTCGACTAGCCCCGAATGCCAGTCACTGCGGTACGGCGGCGCAGGTGAGAAATGAGCTTCAGTCGTTCGTTCATGGGGTCCGTCCCCCTCCGGCTTGCCAGCAGGTCGCCCATGTGCACCAGAATCCGTACAGTTGGGGCCTGCTCGCAACGTTCGTGTGAGTCGCTGACAAAACAGCGCGAGAAGCCAAAGCCCCCCGCGCCGTTCGTCGCATGACTTACGTCACACCGTCACACAGTCACACCACTACCAGCAAACCGCCTCACCTTCGCGCGCAGTCGCCGGAATGACGCCCGGACGCGCCGTGTTCAGGTACATGCCGCAGGACTGGCCGCCTGAGATGGCCACCGACCCCCACCAACCCACAGCGCCAGCCGACAGGAACAGCGCCGTATTTCCGTTCGACGGGGTGAAGTTCATCTTGCCAGTGGCCGAGCCGGTGTCAGCCATGCCGGCGTAGCGGTTGCTGTCGGCGCGGAAGGCCTCCTGCGCGGTGGCCAGGTTGCGGATGTCGGAGATGCCTGCCGCGCGCGCGGCGCGCTGCTTCGTATTCGAGAACTTCGGGATCGCCACGGCGGCGAGGATGCCGATGATCACGACGACGATCAGGAGTTCGATCAGGGTGAAGCCTTTCTTCATGCTGCGTCGCATGTCTTTCTCGTTCGAGTGGGTGTCGGTAGGGACCGGCTCACCCGCCAGCGCTCTGCCGGTGGGCTCGGCAGAGGGGAGAGCAATATCACTGCCGCGCCTCAGACGCGAATCAATGCGTTTATTAGCAACGACTTAGCCACGAGAGGCGGCGCTCGAGTCGGGCCGGCGATCGGTCAAGTTGCGAATTGCCACGCGATTTGCAGTAGCGTGCCTGATGCGAAGAGCCAGACCGCGCGGTTCCTGGCGGCGAGTTGCTGACCGGGCGATTGTGGGTATTGCACTCAGATTGACCTTTAATCGGTCGCCGTGAGCAGAGCGGCGCAGCGGCCCGCTGTCTCATTTTGCACCCAGCACACCTCGTGACCAATGTCGATTCCCGTTGATCCGTTTGCGGCGATGGTCGTGGAGTTCAAACGGCTCGGTCTCGACTACCGCGATCTGCCCGGCCTCGCGATTGGTGACTCGGACGAAGACGCCGCAGCGTTCCTCGCACACCTGCGTGACCTCGAGCCTGGCGCAACGTGGCACGACGTCTTTCCCAACCTGCCCGCGCATTGGGTGCCTGGGAAGCCAGAGACGTGGACGCACCCTTTCACGCCTTTCGGCCCGTACGACTATCAAGAGTTACCGGTAGGCGCTGCGGTGCTCGTCGGTTGGGAGCCCGGGACGGATCCCGCATGCCTGTCTGCGTTCGTGGACCGCTCCCGCGCAGCGGGCTTCGCGATCTACGGGGCTGGTTTCTGGGGCCCGATCGGCTCTCCAGAAGACATGTGTAACGCGATGATCATTTTTGATCGCGACGCAGGACCAGCGGCAGTCGATCACTTCTGGGCATGGGTGGACGCCCAGGGCGACATGGCGCTGCACTGGTTCGCGCGCAGCGGTCGCGAGACATATGCGCCGACTCCTTGACGTGCGGCGGCGGGCACGCGCTTCTGCCGACTTGACGGCAGACCCCAATTCCTCCGCAACGCTTCCTGGTGCGGTGCTCGTCATCGCCGCGAATTGCAACGGCGGCGCGAAGGACATCACGCGGCGCGCCACATCGCGCGCCACGTGATTCACGAAGGTCGACTACTTCGTCACCCCAAGCCCAGTCACCGTGGCTTCCGTGTTGTGCCCAAACCGCACACCCCACACACCATCGAGGCTCTTCAGGTGCCCCGCCGCCAGCAATGCGCTCCGATCATAGCTACCAACGACCGTTCCATTGATCGCGCACTCAAGCTTGTCACCCTTCACCGACACCGCGATCTCCTGCGTCACCGGTGAACCCTTGCCTGCCGCCTTGTGGATGGCCGGATTCGCTTCGCCGCGACCGTTCATCTGGAACGGCGCCGGGCCCATGCCACGCACGATGAAGGTGCCGGTGCCGTACGCGGCGCAGTACAGGTAGCTCGCGTTCGGTGTGCCGAGGTCGTTGCCGGCCACCACGATCCCGTACGGATGCGGGTGATCGTTGAGACCCATGAAGTTCGCTTCGGTGAACGTCGCCTTCACGGTGTAGTTGCCGGTCGCGCCGTTGGCCGGGTTCCAGTACGTGATGGCGGGACCGGTGGTGACCTTCAGGCCGCGACCCTCGGCGGCGAACTTGGCGTCATTGACGCCGTGGCCTGCGGCGGCTTCGCGCGCGTCCACGACACCCGTCCAGCCGGGCACGGTTATGCCGCCGCCCGCGACCTTGTTCGATGTCTCGTTGGCGCCACCCTGAGCGAAGGCGGCGTGGGGCGCGAGCAGCGCGGCGGAAACCACGCATGCGGCGGTGAGGGCAGCGCGCGCGTGAGCGACTGTGAGGCAGGTCATCGTCAAAACCCTCAGCAATTTGATGTGCGCCGCCAGACCGGACTGGTCGACGGCGCAGCGTATCCAGTGAGAACCATATGATACAGCGCGCGCCGGCTGCGGTGCCACGCGCCTGCGACGCCGCTGGCGCCCGCCTGCGCCGCGGGGTAAGCTCTCAGCACAATCGCTCCCGAGGCCTATCGCATGTCCAGTGTCAAAGACCTGCTCGCGAGAAAGGGCACCGCAGTCATCGCGGTCACGCCTGAGAACACCGTGCTCGAAGCCGCGCACGTGATGAACGACAAGGGAATTGGCGGCGTCGTGGTGATGCGTGGCACCTCACTGGTGGGCATCTTCACCGAACGTGACATCATGCGTCGCGTGGTCGCCGCGGGCCGCGATCCCGCCACCACGATCGTGAGCGATGTGATGACCGCCGACTGCATGACGATCACCGCCGATGTGCAGATTCCAGTCTGTCGCGCGATGATGAGCACGCGGCGCATTCGCCACCTGCCGGTGGTCCACGACGGCGGCCTGGTGGGCATGGTGACCTCCGGCGACATCCTCGCCTTCGAGGTGGCGCAGGCTGAGGCCCAGATAGAGCAGTTGGAGAAGTACGTCTTCGACGTGCGCTGACCGAGCCTGACGACACGGAGTGCTGCCGCGTCCTCCGCGCCAGGTAATCCGCGTAATTGTGTGAAGACCTGCTGACTGCCGCGACGCAATGACGCGGACGCCCTCAGAGTTCGCTGCGCAGCTGCTCGAGGTAGGCCCGCATGTAATCCGTGCGACGAGCGGCTTCGCGGCGGCCGGATTCGGTCTGCATCGTGCCGGCAAGCGTCAGCAGCTTGGTGAAGAAGTGGTCGATGCTCGACACGCGATCATCCGGCATGCGATGCTCCGCGAATGGATCGTCCACATCGTAAAGCACCCGACCGAGCTGTCCGCCGAGCATCAGGCAGCGTGCAATGCCGATCGCGCCCAGCGCGTCGAGGCGATCGGCATCCTGCACCACGCGCGCTTCCGTGCTGGTGGGCGCAATGCGTGCGCTGAAGCTGTGCGCGGCGATGGCGTGATGGATGGCGTCGAACGTCTCGGCGGGATAGCCGATGTCGGCAAGCATCGCGAGCGCAGCGTCCGCGGCCATCACGGAAGCACGCGGACGGTCCGGTGACGTCACGGGGACATGCACGCAGTCGTGCAGCCATGCGGCAGGCATCACGATGTCGAGTGACGCACCTTCCTCGGCCGCGAGCCTAGACGCCATCGAGACGACGCGCGACAGATGCGCCATGTCATGCGCGGCGTCGGCACGTTTTCCGGTCTCGTGCGCGAACGCTTCAATCGCCGCGCGATGCGTGGTCCACGCCGCGGCCAACCCGGCGGGCCTCAGAACTTCAGCCCGCCCGCCTCAGCGAACTCGCGCATCAGCTTTTCCTGTTCTTCACTGAGCTTTTCCGGCACGGTGATCTGCACGTCGACCAGCAGATCGCCACGCTTCCCTTCCTTCTCGATACCCTGCCCTCGCACACGGAATCGCTTCCCGCTCGGCGTGCCACCGGGAATGCGCAGTGCCACGCGCGTGCCATCGAGCGTCTTCACCTGGATCTTCGAGCCGAGTGTGGCCTGCGCGATGTTGATCGGCACACCAAGTATCAAGTCGAGCCCATCGCGGGTGTAGGCGCGATCGGGCAAGACCTGGAAGGTGATGATGAGATCACCTGTCGGCCCGCCATTCTGTCCGCGAGAGCCCTGCTCCTTGAGACGTACCCGCGAGCCACTCTCCGCGCCGCTGGGCACCGTGATGTTCACCTTGCGACGTGAGCGCACCTGTCCGGCGCCGGCGCAGGTGCCGCACTTCTCGGTCGGAATCGTGCCGCGGCCGAGACAGGCCGGGCACGGCCGATTGACAGCGAAGCCGCCCTGCCCGAAGCTGATCGTCCCGCGCCCATTACACTCGCCGCAGGTCTTGATCTGTGCGCCCGGGGCGGCGCCGTTTCCTTTGCAGACAGGGCATTCCTCGACGAGGTCGAGTTCCACCGGCACCTTGCCACCCGTGGCAGCGGTGCGGAACGGAATCTCGACCGTCAGCTCGACGTCCTGCCCACGTTCTGCCGCGCGCGCGCCCTTCGCACGTCCACCGAAGACGCTGCCGAACAGGTCGCCCAATCCGCCGAGGCCACCGATGTCGAAGTCATCGAATCGTGGGTTGCCGGCGGCGCCACCAGTGGAGGTACTACTCCCTGGCGTTGGCCCTGGACGGCGTGCACTGGTGCCAGCGTTGCGCCACGCCTCGGTGAACCCGCCCACCGACCCGAACTTGCGCATGTCATCGTACTGCTTGCGCTTGTCGGCATCGCCGAGGACCGTGTAGGCCTCGGAGATTTCCTTGAAGCGCTCGGCAGCCTTGGGGTCGGACTTGTTCGAATCGGGATGATACTTTTTCGCAAGGCGTCGGTACTGCTTCTTGATCTCATCCGCGGTCGACGTGGACGAGACACCGAGCACTGCGTAGAAGTCTGCGTTCGTGGGTGCCATGGGCGCGCGTCAGCGCGAGATCTGGGTCAACCGTTCCACTGTCGCACGACGACACGCGCCGGGCGGAGCAGCATACCGTTGTACATGTAGCCGACCTGATAAACCGCGCCGACGGTGTGGTCCTGGTCTGGCGTGGCTGCGGGCTGGGTCGTGACGGCTTCGTGCATGGCTGGATCGAAGACCTGATCGGCCGGATCGATCACCGTGAGGCCACCGGCGGTCAATTCCTTGAACACCTTCCGCGCGACGAGCGCCGCGCCCTCGACCATCATGGGCACACTGGCGCTGGTGACGTCGACGTTCGCGAACCGGGTCAGGTCGTCGAGCGGGTCCATCAACAGCTTGACCAGGTCGGCCTGTGCGCGCCCGCGCTCGTCCTGCCGCTCCTTCATCGTGCGCTTGCGGAAGTTGTCGTACTCGGCGGCGAGCCGGAGGTATTTGTCGTTCGCCGAGTCGACCTGCGCGCGCAGCGTCTCCAGTTCCGCCGCCGCACCTTCAGCGCCAGCGGA
This sequence comes from uncultured Gemmatimonadaceae bacterium, assembly GCA_963740355.1. GTDB lineage: Bacteria > Gemmatimonadota > Gemmatimonadetes > Gemmatimonadales > Gemmatimonadaceae > JACMLX01. The sequence continues at coordinate 1,413,782 of CAVUDW010000002.1, read as the reverse complement.
GGTGCCTTCGACGGGCGCAGACTGCGGATCGGAAGCGGCGGTGTTCTGTTCCATCGGGCAAACTCCTATTGGTCAGGCGCGCGGCGTCGGCGCAGGCAGGCACGAGCAAGGGTGCTTCAGGGAGTATTGCAACCCGCGTTCCCCTCGAGTCTGCCGCTCTGGCAGGCGTTTGAGGGCACGGGTGGTGACTGCTGCCAAATGTACGCCGCCCCGAGCGCGTTGTGTCAGCACGTCGGCGGCCGATCAAGGGGTCAGATCAAGGGGTCAGAGATCTTGATCACCATCATTTGCCAGGCAAAGCCAAGCAAGTCAAATACTTACGTCGGCGGAACAGCCGACCAAGATCTCCGACCCCTTGATCGGAGGGTAACTCGTTGCCCCCGAACGCTTTAACGCCAGAATTTCGTGTACACCAAGTCACCCTCGCGCCGACCAAGATCTCCGACCCCTTGATCGGAGGGTAACCCGTTGCCCCCGAACGCTTTAACGCCAGAATTTCGTGTACACCAAGTCACCCTCGCGCCGACCAAGATCTCCGACCCCTTGATCGGGGTGCAACGTCAGGCACGTCAACGACTTACGTCGGAAAAACCACCGACCAAGATCTCCGACCCCTTGATCGACCAAGATCTCCGACCCCTTGATCGGATGGCAACTCATTGCCCCCGAACGCTTTAGGCCCAGAATTCCGCGTACACGGAGTCACCCACTCGCCCGCTCACGCCTCGAGCAGCGCCCTACGAATCAGGTCCATCGCCACCTGCGTCGCCCGGTGCCGGATCTCGGCTCGATCACCGATGTAGATCGCCACCCGCGCCGTCGTTTCGCCGCGCACATCGACCGCGATCCAGACGGTGCCGACGGGCTTCTCGGGGGTGCCGCCATCGGGGCCGGCGACTCCGGTGATGCCGACGCCGATCGTGGCGCCGGTCATACCGCGCACGCCACGCGCCATCTGTACCGCGACGGGCTCGCTCACGGCTCCGTGCACCGCGAGGTCCTCGGCAGAGACACCAAGTTCCTGCTCCTTCACCGAGTTCGCATAGGCAATCACGCCGCCCAACACCACACGACTCGACCCCGGCACCTCGGTCAGCCGCGCGCCGAGCAGGCCGCCCGTGCAACTCTCGGCGACGGCGATGGTGTCACCGCTCGCCACGCAGAGATCGAGCACGACGGACGCCATCGATACGCCATCGGTCGCGTAGGCGTGAATGCCAACGGCCTCGCGAATCTGCGCCACTGCAGCATCGAGCCGGCGCGTCGATTCCTCGGCGCTCAAGCCACGCGCGGTGACACGCAGGTCGACACCGTCATGCCCGGGGAGGTAGGCCAGCGGGAGGCCTTCCACTTCGCGCTTCATCGGTCCGAGCTTTTCCGCCAGTGCACTTTCGGCGATGCTGGTGGTGCGGACTGAGCGTGAGCGCAGGACGGTGCCGCTGCTGCGTGACGAGAGCCAGGGCACGATGTGCTCCGTGGTCATGTGCCGCAGCTCGCGCGGCACGCCAGGCAACATGATCACCCAGCGTCCCTTGTCGTCGGTGAGGCGCAGTCCGGGCGCGGTGCCCTGCGCATTCGCCAGCACTTCGGCACCATCTGGCACTAAAGCCTGCTGCAGGTTCGAAGGCGGCAGTGCGCCGCCACGCCCACGCGATGCCCACAGCGCGTGCAACGATGCGACGATGGCCGGATCTTCATGCAGTTCGCGGCCAAACAGCTTCGCCAGCACTGGGCGCGTGAGGTCATCGGCCGTCGGACCGAGCCCACCGGTCGTGATCACGCCGCCGGTGCGCTCCAGTGCCTGACGCACCGCGTCGGTGATCTCATCCGGATTGTCGGCGACGGTGGCGCGACGGGCGATCGGGACACCGATTTCACCGAGCGCACGTGCGAGAAAGACGGCGTTGGTGTCGATGGTCGTGCCGAGCAGGAGCTCATCACCGATGGTGACGATCTCGACGGAGTCGGTCATGAATTGTGATGCAGGAGTTATCCCGCGTGGCCGCGGGCAGGGGCAGCAACGATGCTGCCGTAGCGCTGGACGTAGAGTCCGAGCGACCAGAGCGTGAGCGCCACCGCGCAGAACATGCTGACGGCGGTGACGGCGCCATTGAACTGCGCGAAGGCGGACCACCAGTTCCCGCCCCAGCCGCGTTCACGGGCGAGGGTGGCGGTGAAGAACCAGCAGTAGGCCGAACCGATCCACACGCTCTGGAAGGTGGTCTTCCACTTCGCGGGCCCGATGGAGGAGATCACGACGCCGCGGCGCTTGGCCAGTTCGCGGAAGCCCGTCATGAAGGCTTCGCGCCCGAGGACGACCAGCACCACCCACAGCGGCAACGACAGCCACATCGACGCCAGCAGCGTGGGGAATCGGCCGTCCGGCGGAATCGACTGTCCGGCGTGCTGGAGAATCGGGGCGCCGGCGCCGCGCATCAGGTAGTACATCGGGACGAAGGTGCCGAGCAGCAGCAGCTTGTCAGCCAGCGGATCGAGCCACTTGCCGAGGTCCGTGATCAGGTTCTCGCGCCGCGCCAGGTAGCCATCGACGTAGTCCGTGACGGCCGCAATGATGAACAGGCCGAACGCGATGGCGCGGACGGTCGATCCGTTCACGAACGGAAGAACGGCCACCAGCGGTGTGATGGCAATTCGTCCGACAGTGAGGGCGTTCGGGAGGTTCACGGGTCGAGGCCGGTGTCAGCTCGAGGAAGCGAGGCTCTTGAGTACCAGCTTGCTCACAGCCTTCAACGTATCGAAGACACCGTCTCCCGCTACTGCCACCGCCTCGACGCTGGGGACGCGCTCGATCCATTCCCCGGTGGGGAGCTGTTCGACCAGCAGCTTGCCCGGGTTGTTCGGGTCTTCCATGGGGCGCTGCCGGGCCGGGTCCACGACTTCGAAGCCCGGGTTGAGCAGGACGTCGAGGTCCTGGATCGGCGAGGCGTTGGGGAGGTCGCGCTTGTTGTACTGGATGACGAACGGCATCCGGGTGATGTCATAGCCGTACTCAGCCATGTTGTCGTACAGGTTCTGCATCGCCTCGATGTTCGCTTCCTGTCGATCCACCTGCGAGTCGGCCACGAACACCACGCCATCCACGCCCTTCAGGATGAGCTTGCGACTGGCGTTGTAGTACACCTGCCCGGGCACGGTGTAGAGATGGAAACGCGTCTTGAAGCCGCGAATCGTGCCCAGGTCGACAGGCAGGAAATCGAAGAACAGGGTGCGTTCATTCTCGGTGGCGAGCGAGATCAGCTTGCCACGGGTGTCCGGCGCAACGCGCGCGTAGACATGTTCGAGATTGGTGGTCTTGCCGCCGAGTCCCGGACCGTAGTAGACGATCTTGCAGTTGATCTCGCGCGACGCGTAGTTGATGACCGACATGTCGTGGGGGTCGGATTAGCTGAAGAGCCGGTCGATGTCGTCTTCGGCACCGGCGAGCAGGTGAGAGGCACCGAAATCGGTGGGCTGTGGTTCCTGCGGCCGTGTAAAGACCGAGTTCAGGTCGTTGACGGCGGCCTTCAGACGCAGACGCACCAGCCCGAGTGTCGTCCGCTGGTCGAACAGCACGACGAGAATCAATCGTCGTGCGACGTCGGCCACGTACATCGAGTCACGCTCGCCCTGATGGAAGAGCGTGGTGAAGTCGGTTTCGCCAATCAGCTTGGCCAATTGGTCGTTGGCGCTGAAATCCGCCGCGGCGAGGGTCGCGAAGGCGGTGGCGTCGAACTGCGGCTGTTCGCCGACGGTCGTCACCAGCTGCCCCGAGCGATCGACGAGCAGCGCACTGCGGCTGTTCGTCTCCTGCAAAAAATTCGACAGGATGCGCGTGATCGCGTCAGCGTCATCCTGCGTGAAAGACCAATGCGATGCGCGAGACATATCGGCGCTCACGACTCGAGAGCGAGGAGGAGTCGATCCAGCGCACGTTCAGCGCGCCGGCGGAGCGTCGGTCGACGCTCCCAACGAATGTAGTCGCGCAGCAATCGCGCGTTTTCAACGGTCGGTGTGCGTGCAAGCCACCCAATGGCCGCTGCACGCTGGACAACCGATGCCGCAAAGAGCTGATCATGCGCGGCAGCCTGCTGTCGGCGCCACGCGAGGGCACCGATCATCACGCCGCCTGCAAATCCTGCCAGTACGTAGGGCATCGCACCTCGCGGTGCGCGACGTCGCACGATGCGCATCACGCCATCTCCCGACGTGCGGAGAGTGCCTGTGCGATCGTGACACCATCTGCGTACTCGAGGTCGCCACCAACAGGCAATCCACGGGCGATGCGCGTGATGCGCACGCCCGTCGGCGCCAGTTGGCGCTGCAGGTGGATTGCGGTTGCTTCGCCTTCCATCGAGGGGTTGGTCGCGAGAATCACTTCGGAGACGGAACCGTGGCGCACCCGGTCAACGAGTGCGGCGATCGTCAGGTCACCGGGACCGACACCATCGAGCGGGGAGATCCGGCCTCCGAGGACGTGATAGACGCCCCGGAATTCGGCTGCCCGTTCGATCGCGCCGATATCGGCTGCCTCTTCGACTGCGCAGATGGTGTTTCCGTCACGTCGAGGGTCGGAGCAGATGGCGCAGCGAGGGGCCTCGGTGAGGTTGAAGCACACCTCACATTGACGGACACGCTCGGTCAATCCCACCAACGCATCAGCCAGCCGGCGGCACTGGGCCGCTGGCTGCTTGAGGAGGTGATACGTCAGCCGGAGCGCCGTCTTGCGACCGATCCCGGGGAGTCGGGCGAGCTCGCTCGCCAACTCGTCAATCGCCGACACGGCTCACATGAACGGCAGCTTGAGTCCCGGAATGCCCAGTCCGCCAGCGAGGCGTCCCATCTCTTCCTGGCCGAGGGCTGCCGCCTTCTGCTGTGCGTCGCCAATGGCGACAGTGACCAGATCTTCCAGCAGCTCGACATCGCCGCCGGCGATCAGGCTGGGATCGATCTTGACGCGCTTGACGGTGCCTTTCCCGTCGGCATCGACCGTGACCATGCCGCCGCCAGCGGCACCGGTGACGGTCCGCTTTGCGAGTTCATCCTGCAGCTCAGCCAGCTTGCCCTGCATCTGCTGGGCCTGCTGCATCATCTTCAAGAAATCCATCGTCGGGTGGGGCGAAGGAAATAGTCTGTAGAAGCTACCGTTGCAGCAGCCTCTACTCCAGCAGTTGCTCGTGCCGATCGTGTGCGCAAGATGGGCGCTACTCCATCAGTTCCAGGTCCAGCGCCTCGACCGCGGCGCCGAGGATCGGATCCTGCTTCGACAGCGCGGCCACCCGCTCCTGCTTCACACCCTCCGTGGTCAGCCGCTCGCGAGGCGCGTCGGGCACGCCGTCAGCAGGCGGCTTGACCTGCACCCGGGTGATCGAGGGCAGCACGTCACGGAGCGCATCCGTGACCTGCGTCAGGCCATCGGTCACGACGGGATAGTCGCCCGGGTCATCACATTCCAGCGTCAGCAGGCCGCCTGCGGTGACGGCCGTGGGCTGCACCCGAGCGAGGAGCGCAGCCAGCATACCCCGTCCCTGCCCTTTCAGCGCCGTGATGACCGAGTCCCAGTCGTCGACGATGCGGTGCAGGTCGGGAATCACGGGGCCACCAGCCGGCGCCGCGGCCGCCGACGATTTGGCCGCGGCCTTGTTCGCCGGTGCCGACGCCGACGCCGGCCCGGGTGCTGCAGCGGGCGTCGCCGGGGGCGCTGACGGAAGCACGAGCGCCGATGGCAGCTCAGAGGCCCCGGACGCCGTCGCGCTCGACGATGGGGTGCCCGATGCCGGCGACGCCGGTCGCTCCGCGGGCGGGGCCGGCTGCGACCACTTATCGGCCGGCGGTGCCCACTTGTCGGCCGCAGGCGCCGAACGCGGAGGCGGCGGTGCAGCCGCCCTCGCTGCAACCGGCGGCGCACCCCGCGGTGCCGCAACCGACCGTGGCGCGACATCACCAAGTCCTGCCAGCACCTCTTCCAGCGCCATCGTGCGATCCATCAGCGCGAGGCGCACCAACAGTGTCTCGAACACCAACTGCGGCTGGCTGCTCTTCCGCAGTCGCGCCTCGACCTCGGCCATCAACTGCAGGACACGGAGCAGGTCACCCGCGCGCCACTGCGGCGCCATGGCGGTCAGCCGCTCCCGAACCGACGACGACACAGCGCCAGGGTCGCCGCCGAGCACGATGGCCAGCTGGGCACGCACCAGGTCTCCAAGACCGGTGAGCAGCAGCACGAGGTCGACACCGAGATTCGTCAGCCGTTCGACAGCGCCGAAGACATCACCGGCGCGCCGTTCACCTATGATCGAAAGCAGCGCCAGCAACTCGTCTTCCGGCACCAGGCCCAGCGCATCACGCACACGTGCGGACGTCAGGCGGGAGTCGTCGCCGAAGGCCAGCACCTGGTCGGTGAGCGAGAGTGCATCACGCAATCCCCCATCGGCGGCACGCGCCAGCATCTGCAGCGCGTCAGGCTCGTAGCTGACCCCTTCGTCGTCGAGCACAGACGCGAGCCGGTCACGAATCTCGGCCGGGTTGATCCGGCGCAAGTCGAAGCGCTGCAGTCGGCTCAGTACCGGTGCTGCCGTCTGCGCGATCTTCTGCGGTTCGGTGGTGGCGAACACGAACACCACCCGCGGTGGCGGCTCCTCGAGGATCTTCAGCAGCGCATTCCACGCTTCACGCGTGAGCATGTGCGCTTCGTCCACGATGTAGACCTTATAGCCATCGCTGGTGGACGGCGCATACATGGCACGTTCGCGCAGTTCGCGCGCGTCGTCCACGCCACGGTTGGAGGCCGCGTCGATCTCGATCACGTCGAGTGAGGCGCTACCACTCCAGATGCGTGTGCAGGCGCCGCAGGTGCCACATGGCTCACCGTCGTCGCGGAGCTTCCGGTTCTCGCAGTTGAGCGCCATCGCCAGCACACGCGCCAGCGTCGTCTTGCCGGTGCCGCGCGGCCCGCAGAGCAGGTAGCCGTGCGCGACGCGATCGCGCGCAATGGCCCCCTTGAGCGTGTTCGAGACGTGCGTCTGAACCGCGACCTGCGCGAAGTTTTTCGGTCGGTACTTTCTGGCGAGCGCAATCACGGGCTGGGAATCCTCCCGGGGGGCGCAAGGGTCAACCGGAGCGACACGAGCCGGCGGGCGCCGCGCGTGGCGACGCGGGTGATCCACAGAGGGATCACGCACACGTACTGGCAGAACACGAACCTGCAGAAACGAATCGCGCGGCCTCGCCGTCCGACACCAGGACGATCGAACGGCCGCGCGATACTCCAGGCCTGACGGAGCAACGCAAGACACCACACGGCGCTGCTACCTCTCGGTCCTGACGCGGTTAGCGGGCTCACGCCCTCCGGGACCTGGAGCAAGAAATAATCTAGTGGGCGGGCACTGAAGTGCGTAGTGCAGGCCGCGCCGCGCGAATCACCCCAGCCGCGACGAAACGCGGCTCTCCCAAATTGCCTGTTGCCGATTGCCTATTGCCCGAGGACGGTCGCGACGATGCGGCCGGCGTCGAGCGCCGCCGCGGCCGACACGTCGAGGTGGAACACCGCCCGCACGCGTGTCGGGGCCCAGTCCGACAGGGCCACACCGGCAGCCTTCGCCGCCGCCACCACGTCGGCAGAACGCTGCCCCTCGCGAAGGTCGATCATCACGATGTTCGAGTCCGGCGACACGGGCCTCGCACCACCGGCGCCATCCACCGCCGCCGCGAACGCCCTCGCGTTTGCATGATCCTCCGGCAACCGGGCGAGATGGTGACGCACACCGTGCAGCGCGCCGGCCGCGATGATCCCGGCCTGACGCATGCCGCCACCGAATCGCTTGCGCACTTCCCACGCCGCCGCGATCAACTCCTTCGAGCCGGCCAGCGCCGCACCGACGGGCGCGCCGAGTCCCTTGGAAAAGCTGACCATCACGGTATCGGCGGCCTTCGCGAACTCGTGCAACGGCGTGCCCGTGGCGGCGTGTGCATTCCAGAGTCGCGCGCCATCGAGGTGCACCTTCAAGCCAAGCGCGCGTCCAGCGTCGCCGAGCGCCAGCAGATCCTTGAGCGGTGTGATGGCCCCGCCAGCGCCATTGTTTGTATTCTCGAGGCAGAGCAGCGAGGTGCGCGGCGCGTAGCGTGACGGTGTGCGGATCCCTCGCATCACATCGTCGGCACGGATGGTTGCGCCAGTCGGCGTGATGATGCGCAACTGCACGCCACGCAAGACGGCCGCACCGGCCCCTTCCCAGTCGTAGATGTGCGAGCGGGCATCACAGAGCGCCTCCGTTCCCGGCTCCGCCAGCAGCCAGAGTGCGGTCTGGTTGGCCATCGTGCCGCTGGGGAAGTAGAGTGCCGCTTCCTTGCCCAGCAGGGCGGCGACCTCGGTTTCCAGCTCGAGCACCGTCGGGTCGTGCCCAAGCACATCGTCATCCACCGGTGCATTCGCCATCGCGGCCCGCATGGCTGCCGTGGGTCGAGTGACCGTGTCGCTGCGAAGATCGATCATTTCTTGTGCGGCAGTTTCGGGTGTCGGCGTAGCTCCACCACCTGCGCCACCTCGGCACCAATGATGAAGATCAGCGAGGCGTAGTAGGTCCAGAGCGTCACCACGACCAGCGTGGCGATGGTGCCGGTGTAGAGCGAGCTCGGTGAGAAGGTGTTGACGTAGTTCCCGAAGCCGATGCGCGCGAGCTCGAACAGGATACTGGTGGTGATCGAGCCGACCCACGCGGTGCGCGACGGAATCGGCCTGTTCGGCACCAGCCGATAGGCGCTGAAGCAGAGCAGCACCACCACGAGGAAGGCGATCACGCGGCCAAACCCATATTCGATCGGTCCCATCACGCTTTCGCGCACACCGAGTTGCGTCAGCACCGCCGCGCCGCGCGTCGTCGCCGCGAGCAGGTAGGCGCTCAGCGAGCCATAAGCGGTGATGCCCACCGCTGCGATCATCGCGCAGGCAATGTCGAACAGCTTGCCGTGCAGGATGCCACGTTCGTTGGGCACGTCGAAGGTCTTCTGGAAGACACTGCGCATCGAGCTGAAGACGCGCGTCGAGAACCAGACGAAGCCGATCGACGAGTAGAGCGTCACCGAGCCGCTGACTCGTGCGATTTCCCGGATGGTCTGGCGAATATTGTCACCATCCGACCAATTCTTCGCCGGCAGCAACCGGTCGAGGAATTGCAGCGCTACGTCGGCGGCGCTGTCCGGCGTGCTGCCGAGGAAGAGGATCGAGACCGACACGAGCAGCAGGACGAACGGGACGACCGCCAGCAGCAGGTTGAACGACACGCCGCTGGCGAGAAACATCACATCGTCGTCGCCGAGGCTTTTCCACACCTGTCCGGCGAAGCTCTTGGCGATCGCGAGCGGTGACGCCGGGTGCTCGGCGGTGAAGCCCGCGACGAGTGGCGCCGACCCAGTGCCGCGGGTTGGCGTTCCCTTCCGCGGGGGCTTCTGGCGGCTGTGGCTCACGCCGGTTGGCGCAAAAGGGATCGCCCGACGAACTGAGGCATCAGATCCGATCGAGCACGTGCTTGGTGCGCTCGGTGATCGCGTCGCCGGTGTTCAGCGTCGAGGCCGGCTCGAACAGGAGGACCGCACACTCGAACTCGGCGACCGGCCGGTGTTCCACGCCACGCGGGACCACCAGCATGTCACCGGCGCGCAGTGGCACGATGCGATCGCGAAATTCCATCGTGAATTCACCCCGGTGCACGAGGAAAAGTTCGTCCTCGTCGGCGTGGGAATGCCAATCGAAGGCGCCCTGGAACTTGACCAGCTTGACCTGCTGGCCGTTCAGGTCGGCGACGATTTTCGGACTCCAGTGCTCAGCGAAGCTGGCGAACTTCTCGTCCAGCGAAATGCGGTCAGACATGGATTCCCGCGTTGCAAGGCGTGCGTTCGGAGATGGCGCAGCAAGAACGGACGAGCCGGCACCTTCCGGGCCAACCTCGGGTTCTATCGAGACAGCATGGGCTGTCCAGTTCAGGTAAATTACAGCCAGACGCCTCGACTACGTACGGTCACCCTCAGAACTCACCGGATTCATACAGAATGATTGCATCACACGGTTACGCCGCACAGACGGCGAAAGCACCGCTCGCGCCCTTTGCCTTCGAGCGCCGCACGCCGGGGCCGCTCGACATCCAGATCGAGGTCGCATTCTGCGGCGTCTGCCACAGCGACCTGCACCAGGTTCGCGACGAATGGGGCGGCGCGCTCTTCCCGATGGTCCCGGGCCACGAGATCGTCGGCACCGTGACGGCAGTCGGCAGCGACGTGAAGAAGTTCAAGGTCGGCGACCTGGCCGGTGTGGGGTGCCTGGTCGAATCGTGCCGCACCTGCGCGAACTGCGTCGACGGTGAAGAACAGTACTGCACGACCGGCGCGACCTTCACGTACAACAGCCGCGACAAGCATGGCGAGTTGACCTACGGGGGTTATGCGAACAACCTGGTGGTGGACGAAGCCTTTGCGCTGACGATCCCCAAGTCGCTCGATCTGGCCGGCGTGGCACCGCTGTTGTGCGCAGGCATCACGACCTATTCCCCGCTCCGCCACTGGAAGGTCGGTGCCGGACAGAAGGTGGGTGTGGTCGGCCTCGGCGGTCTGGGACACATGGCGCTCAAGTTCGCGAAGGCGTTCGGTGCGCACGTGGTCCAGTTCACCACGTCGAAGGGCAAGGTGGAAGATGCCCTGCGCCTCGGCGCAGACGAAGTGGTGATGAGTAATGATGCCAAGGCGATGAAGGCGCACGCCGGCACATTCGACTTCATCCTCAATACAGTGTCGGCGCCGCATGACCTGATGCAGTTCATCAACATGCTGAAGCGCGACGGGACGATGACGCTGGTTGGTGTGCCTGACGCGCCACCGGTGGTGCACCCGTTCGTGCTCATCGGTCAGCGTCGCTCGCTGGCGGGTTCATTGATCGGTGGCATTCGCGAAACGCAGGAAATGCTCGATTTCTGTGGAGAGCACGGGATCACCGCCGATGTCGAAGTGATCGCGATGGACACGATCAACGAGGCATACGAGCGCATGCTGAAGGGTGACGTGAAGTACCGTTTCGTGATCGACCTCAAGACGCTGGGCGCGTGAGCCTGCTGTCTGGGAAAGCATCGGCGCCGGTACCGGCGTCGTGACGACGGGCCTGCTCGTCACCACGATCGGCTTCGTGGTGGCGGGCATCCTCCATTTCGTGATCCCGCGCGTGTACATGGGGATCATGCCGGCGTGGCTGCCGAGGCCGCTGATGCTGGTGTACATCAGCGGGGTGTTCGAGATCCTCGGGGGGCTGGGCCTGCTGCTGCCGGCCACGCGCCTCTGGGCAGCGATCGGGCTGATCGCCCTGCTGCTGGCTGTCTTTCCAGCCAACATCGAGATGTTGCGGCTGGCGATGTCGCGCAACGCCAGCTTGCTCTTCCAGTTGGCCTGCTGGATCCGGCTTCCCTTGCAACCACTGTTGATCTACTGGGTGTGGCGCGTGGCGCACACGGGGAATGATCTTGTCCGGTAAGCGCCGTCGTCGTCCTCCTGCCCAATTGCCATGTTCGTCACCGTCCTGATCGCCAGCCTGTCCGTCTGCCAACCCGCCACGCCACTGACCACGCTGCCGGCCACGCTTGCGCGCCCGCTGGCCAGTGCGCCGGTGGTCGCGACCGACAGCGTGCTGCGAACACTCTTCGATCGCGGGCAGACGTTCGCCGAATTCGTCGACAAGGCGACGGCGCGACGCGAAGGCTGGCTGCGTCTCCAGCGCGAGGCGTCGGTTGGCCCGGCGCTGTTGCAGCGGGCACGGGCGGTTGGTGGGACGTGGCAGATTCTGGTGGTGGCGCGCGATGGATGCGGCGATTCGATGAATTCCGTGCCCTACGCCGCGCGGCTCGCCGATTCGGTGCCCGGTCTTTCGCTGCGCATCGTGACGCCCACCGTTGGCGAGAGTGCGGCGAACACGCATCGTACGCAGGACGGCCGGATGGCGACGCCGACCTTCATTCTGCTGGATGCCAACGGAAACGACGCCGGCTGCCTGGTGGAGCTGCCCGCGCCGCTGCGGCAGTGGACGAACAAGAACCGAGGTGTCGTGAGCGACGATTCGCTGCACACCTACCGCAGCACATTCTACGCGAACGACGGTGGGCGAAGCCTGAGCGCGGAACTGGTTGGGCTGCTGGAGGCGGCGAAGGCCGGCTCACCGCAGTGTGACCGACAGGTGACACGTTGAGGGCATTGCACGCGTAGGGTCCTGCACTTCCCCCACCGAGATACGCACCATGACGCCGACGGACGCAGAAGTCATCATCACGATCGCCGCGCAGGCGGCCATCGCCGACGGCAACCGGAACGAGGTCGAGCTGGCGCAGATCACCGCCGCCGCATCGCGCCTCGGCCTGCCGAACGCTGAGGCCGTGGTGCAGCGTGCGGCCGCGGCGCCTGAGGATATCCGGATTCTCGCGGGGTCATTGTCCACCGATGACGCGCGGCGCGCGGCGTACGAGATCGCAGTCGCCGTCTGCAATGCAGATGGTGTTGCCGACGCCAAGGAAGTGGTGTTCCTGCAGCAGCTCCAGTCGAGCCTTGGCATTGGCTCGACGACCGGTGAGATGTCGGCGATTGCGTCGGTCGCCGCGTTGACGGGCGCCGTGATGCAGCCGCCGGTGCCGACGACCGCCGCAGCACAGCCGCCGACGGCCGCGGAACTGGATGCGATGATTCTCGATCAGGCGATCCTGACCGCAGCGCTCGAAGTGCTGCCGGATCGACTGGCAAACATGGCGATCCTGCCGTTGCAACTGCGTTTGGTCTACACCATCGGGCAGCGCAACGGCCAGCAGATGTCGGCGGCGCAGGTGAAGGATCTCGCGGCGACCTTCGGGATCGGTGCCGCGGCGCAGTTCATGGAAAGCATAGTGCGCAAGACATTCGGCGGCCTCGCGGGTGGGTTGCTGGGCGGCATGTTCGGCGGTGCCACAGGGATGGCCGCCGGTGCAACGGTGAGTTTCGCCGCGACCTACGCACTCGGTCATGCCGCCGCGCAGTACTATGCGCAGGGTCGTTCACTCTCGACGAGTGACATGAAGGCGCTGTTCACGCGCTTCCAGAAGGAAGCGGAGACGATTTTCCCGAAGGTGCAGGACCGGGTCCAGACTGTTGCGCGCGGCACGAATCTCCAGTCTGTCCTTGGTACGCTGCGCGGGCGCTGAGTTGGCGTAGCCCGCATTCCTCGAGCCAGAAAACATGTTCAAGAGCCTGCGCGTCCCCGAGCGGTTGTTCTCCATCGCGATGTGGGCCGTGTCGCTGGTGTTCGCTGGATTCCTGACGGGCCTCGGGCGCCAAGTGGTGGGACAGTTGCCGGGCGTGGACCAGTCGATTTCGCTGGACCAGTTCATCGACCAGGCCAGGCTGCAGCCCCTTCGTGCGCAGCGGAAGTCACTCCAGGACGAAGCGAACGCGGTGGACAATCGCCGCAACACGGCGAACCAGACCTTCGACTCGAGTCGCACGACCTACCAGAATCGCAAGGAAGCGTACGACAACTGGCGCTCGACGCGCACCGCAACCAGCAACCCGGATCAGGATCCCGAGGGGATCGCCAAGACGCGTGAGCTGGAGTCGTTGCTGGCGCAGCAGGCCATCGCGCAGAAGTCGGTCGAAGTCCTCGACGCACGCCGCCTGGTGATCACGCAGTCGATGGACTCGCTGCAGACCGTTGAATCCGACCTGCGCGATGCCGCAATGCCGATGTACGATCGCGCGCAGTTCCAGCTCGAGCTGCGTGTGTTCGCGATCCGGCTTGCCTTGACCCTGCCGCTGCTGCTGATCGGCATCTGGTTGATCGCGAAGAAGCGGAAGAGCCAGTACTGGCCCCTGGCGCGCGGCTTCGTGCTCTTCGCGGCGGTGGCGTTCTTCGTCGAGCTGGTGCCGTACCTGCCGAGTTACGGCGGCTACGTGCGCTACATCGTCGGCATCATCCTCACGCTGGTCGCGGGTCACTACGTGATCCGAGCGATGCAGCGCTACGTGGCCAAGCGCCAACTGGTCGAGCAGCAGACGGAAACCGAGCGTCGCCAGTCACTCGGCTACGAAGAAGCGCTGCGCAAGATGAGCGCGAACATGTGCCCCGGCTGCGAACGCGCCATCGCCGGCGGCCCGAATGCTACCACGAACTTCTGCGTGCACTGCGGCATGAAGCTCTTCGACAAGTGCGTCGCCTGCGACACCCGCAAGAATGCATTCTTCCAGTACTGCCCATCCTGCGGCGTCACCGCCGGGCGCAGCGACACACCGTCGCCTGCTCCCACTGCGGTTGCGATTTAGAGCAACTGCATAACGCAGAACCGAACAGCCGCAGAAGGGCAACTGCAGGTAGCAGCTCGCTACGCTGTCGTTTGCGTTCTGTGGCTTTTGCAGTTCTGCGGCTGTTCTCTTCTGCGGCTGTGCAGTTCTGCGTTATGCAGTTGCTGTTTCAGACGCCCGAATCAAGAGCTCAAGCCGCGCCGTTGTCGTGTTCGCGGAGGCGGGAGGTTTCGCTGGAGCGTTGCTCGGACATGCGACGCTCGAGGTCTTCGCGGGCGGCGCGGGCGGCTTCGCGGCCGGCGTCGACGGCGCGCGAGACCTGAACCTTCTTCAGGTCGAGCGACGACTTCGCGGAGTCGATGCGTGACTCGAGGTCTGCCTTCGCCTGCGACAACGCATCGGTCACCTTTTCGCCTGCTCGCTTGGTCGCCTCGCCGGCCTTCTTGGCGCTGCGCTTGATCGACTGGCGCGTTTCGGCGCCCGTCTGCGGTGCGAAGATCAGCGCCAGTCCGGCACCGAGGGCGGCGCCGAGCAGGAAGGCGGACAGTCCGGAGGAATCGTTCTCTTCGACGATGATGATCTGATCGTCGTCGTCCCAGTCACGTCGCGGCATGGGGCGTGTTTCGTTGGTGGAAGCGGACCGGCGCCTCCCGGACCTCAGCGTCCGGGCGCAGCCTTGCCCTCATCGGAACGTACGAGGCGGACCGACGCCCGGTCACTCCCCTCTTCGCCTCCGGGTGGGGTGTCTCCTGACGGATCGGGCAGGGCGAGCATCGCCATCAGCTCTTCGCGAAGTTGCGATTCCTTCAGGCCCAGCATCGATGCGGCCTTGGGCAGGTCGCCACCAAGCTGCGCATAGGTGCGCAACGCGAGCTGGCGACGCGCATCCGCCACCGACGAACCGAAGGAAAGTGTCACCGGGCCGAGGCTTTCCGCCGTGCCCCGCAGGTGGCGCGGCAGGAGGTCGCTGGCGCTGACTTCCGTCGTCCGGGCGAGGATGACGGCGCGCTCGATCGCGTTCTTCAACTCGCGCACGTTACCCGGCCACGGGTACATCGCCATCCACTCCCGGGCACCATCCCCAAAGCCGGTCAGGCGCTTGCCATTCTGCTTCGAGTAGCGCGACAGGAACGCCTCGGCGAGGATCAGGATGTCGGCACCCCGCTCGCGCAGCGGCGGCAGCACGAACTCGACCACCGCGAGGCGGTAGTAGAGGTCCTCGCGCAACTCGTTGTCGGCGATCGCCTTCTGGATGTCCTTGTTCGTCGCCGCGACGATGCGGATGTCGACCGGAATTTCCTTCTTGCCGCCAAGGCGCCGGATGGAGCGCGTCTCGAGGGCACGCAGCAGCTTGACCTGGATATCCACCGGCATCTCGGCCAGCTCATCGAGGAAGAGCGTGCCACCGATGGCATTCTCGAAGGCGCCGGTCTTTTCGTTCACCGAACCGGTGAAGGCGCCCTTCTCGTGGCCGAACAGCTCGTTCTCGAGAATCTCCTTCGGCAACGCGGCGCAGTTGAGCGCGTAGAACGGGCCCTTGGCGCGATCGCTCTTCTGGTGCACCGCGCGAGCTACAAGCTCCTTGCCCGTGCCCGATTCGCCGAGAATGAGCACGCTGGCATTCGTGGGCGCGACGGCCTCGATCAGGCCGTACACCTCGCGCATCGGCTCCGACTGTCCGATCAGTTCACCGAAGCTGGTGAGGCCTTCGAGTCGCGATGACAGCTCGCGGTTCTTGCGACGCGTGGCTTCCTTCTCGATCGCCTTCGGGATCAGCGCCTTCAGCCGCGTCAGCTTCTGCTTGGTGAGCGGCTTCTCGATGTAGTCATACGCCCCGTGGCGCATCGCCTCGACGGCCGTATCGACCGACGCTTCACCGGTGATGATGATGCACTCGACCAGCAGCTCGCGGCTGCGCACCGCCTCGAGCAGTGCCATGCCATCGAGGCCGGGCATCTTGAGGTCGGTGAGGATGAGGGCGATGTCGTCCTGTTCGAGCCGCTCGAGCGCCGCATTGCCATCGCTCACCACGACCACGTTGTACCCGTCAGCCGAGAGCACCGCTTCGAGGGGTGTGGTGACGGCGGGTTCGTCGTCAGCGATCAGGATCGTGGCGTTGGCCATTGGACTTGTCATGGTTCAGGCGATCGGCGGGAACTGAAGACGCATGCCGTCCTCGGTAGAATCAATGCGGCCGCCAACGCGCTGAAACTGCACAACCCATTCCAGCGCATCATTGGCGATCAGCGGCTCACCGGAAACGACGGTCAAGGTCGAGCCCGCTGAGTTCGTCGTGACGGAAAAGGAGGGAGCAGCGGGGCTGCCGAGGGCCAGCACCAGTACCTCGAGGGCGACGGCCCGCACCAGCATCGGGTCGAGGCCAACGGCTGCCACCAGCGGCTTCGAGATGTTCACGGGACGGAGCGGGACCAGTGCTGCCGCCTCGGCCACGATGACGGAGAGATCGGACGAGGTCCGCCCACGGGCAAAGGCAATCAGCGCATTGGTCATGTCGGCCAGGCGCTCGATGTGATCCGCGGCCACGCTGGCGTGGGCCTGAATCTTGGCCAGATCGGGCGTGGCCGACGCAGACCGCACGGCGATCGCCTCGACCTGCATCGAGACGACCCCCAGCGAATTGCGCAGGTCGTGCGCGAGCGTCGCGATGGCACGCGCCACGGCGGCGTCCAGCAATTGGCGTGCAGCCCGTGACGACGCAGCGGCCGCATCCTCGGAAGAGGGTGCGGCCGCTGCAAAATCGCGGGTCGGGAAATCAGTCAAGCTCAGTCACTCAGGTCCGCATCATCCGGCGCGGCGATCACGCCGGGCGCACCGAACACCTTGTGCAGGCGCGGCGCCTTCACGAACTCCTTCACCGCCGCCTTGGTCCCGACGACGTTCAGCTGCGTGAAGAGGAACGTGAACTTGGCATCGTATGCGGCCGCAAGCTTCGCCTTCACGTCCGCCGGCAATGACCACATCTGCTTCTTGAAGGGACCAATCGCCTTCTTGCGTGCCTTGTAGAAGAACTGCTCATCGGTGTCGGTCGCCTTCCGCTCGTCCTTCGCATTCACCAGCAGCCAGTCGTACATCTCCTTGCGGAGTGCATCGGGCATGTGGTCGAACATCATCGTCTGGAAGTTCGTCGCGAGATGGATCTCGGCGGTTTCGGCGGCCGGGAAAGAACTGAACTTGCTGTCCGGCAACGTGCTCGCACCATGCTGCACGGCGCCTGCCATGCCGTAGTCGGAGCGGGCCAACTCGCCGAGGATGCGCAGCGTCTCGAGATCGAGCGCGACATCGGCGATGCTGCCGTCCGGCAACACCGTGCCACCATGACTGGTGCCACTCTGCACGCTGATCTTTGAGAGGCCGGCCATGCCCGGTGCCTGCTCCTGCAGCGTCTTGTTGAAGCCCTTCATGAACGCATGCAGTTCATCGGGCGTCGAATTTTCGGTGCCCACTTCGCCAATCTCGCCGCCGAGGGAGATCGTCACACCCTCAGGCTCCGACGCGCGCACGAAACGGCAGATGTCCACTGCCGTGACGTAGTTCGGCACCTGCTGTTCGTCATGCGTCGGCTTCGACAGGTCGACCAGCGTCGAGGTGTCGACGTCGATGTTGTAGAAACCGGCAGCGACGGCTTCCGTCACCAGCTGCTTCACCGAGTTCACTTCCAGCACCGGATCGACCGCGAACTTCTTGTGGTTGACCTGGAAGTGGTCACCCTGGATGAAGAGCGGGCCGCGGAAACCTTCGCGCAACGCCGCTGCAATCATCACCGCGACGTACTCGGTGGGACGCTGGTCGGTGTAGGCGATCTCGGAGCGCGCGATTTCGAGAATGAACGCGCCGGCTTCGAGCTTGTTGGCGGTGCGGAAGATCGAGCGCATCGTGTCGTACGAGGCGCAGCGGATGTTCATGGCCGGGACGGTGTAGCCGCCGGTCTTGCCGGCACCGCGCGCCACGTAGAGGTCATGAATCGAGGCCGGTCGGACACCGACGTGCTGTCCAACTTCCCAGAGCAGCCAGCGCGCGTATTCCTTCTCTTCATCGGTGCCGAAAACGGCAGCGTTGATCACCGCGTCCATGCGGTCGGTCGCCAGCAGCTCGGGATGCGTGACGGTCACGGTGGATCCAGCGACGGTAACGCAGTCGGAGAGCAGCGCCGACGAGATGGCGGGAGCGGACATCAAGACCTCAGTGAAAGAAAGGGGAAACAGCGACCTCGTGCACGACTCTGGTGGGGGAGACCTGAAAGCTCCCTACCACCGGCACGAGGCACAAGGGATCGTGCCGCGTGCTCGATCAAACCACACAGGCCGGGTTCGGCTGCGCCAGCTGGTTGAACCGATCCCGGTCGGACTCGAAGCCTGGCCGGCCGAAGATGCCGTAGGTGAACTGCTTGCCCAGCTCGACGCCCGGCTGGTTGTAGGCATCGATGCCATAGAGTGCGCCGGCGAAGGCGGTCGCGAACTCGAACAGCATGATCAATTCGCCAAGGTGATGTGCGTCCACCTGCGGAATCTGCAGCACACCGTTCGGGCGACCACTGCTGGCGAGGGCGCCGGCCGTGGCGCGGCGCTCGGCGTCGAGCAAGGCACCGATCGTCGCACCGCCGAGGTACGCGAGATCAGGGAAGTTCGCGTGCAAGGCTGGAATGGTGATGTCGCGCGCCAGCTTCTCGACCGCGATGAAGGTCACGGTCTTGTCCTGCGGACCTTCCATGAAGTTCTGGACCTGCGCGTGCTGATCGGTGGCACCGAGTGCCGGCAACGGTGTCGGACCAACATTCCCGCCGCCGGGCAGCGCCTTGCCTAGGCTCTCGGCCCAGAGCTGCACGAACCAGGCGGCCACGTCACGCAACGCATCGGCATACGGCATCAGCACATGGATCTGCCGACCGTTCCGCTGGTCATGCGCATGCTGCAGCACGGCAAAGACACCGGCAGGATTCTCGGCCAGGTTCGCATCTTCGCAGCGGTCACGCATCGCTGCGGCACCAGCGCAGAGTGCATCGATGTCGATGCCGATGAAGGCCGCAGGAGCCAGGCCGACGGCGGTCAGCACACTGAATCGGCCGCCCACGCTGGGCGGAATGTCGTAGGTGATGATGCCATCGGTCTTCGCGATCGCGCGCAGCACACCCTTCTCGGGATCGGTGATGAAGCGCAACACCTTCTTCGGCCATTCCTCGCCCAGCTTCTCCAGCATGTCGCGCACGACGAGGTACTGCGACATGGTTTCCGCAGTGCCACCGGACTTGGAAATCACCAGCACGCGCGTGCGCTTGAGGTCGATGCGGTCGAAGAGCGACGCCATCGAGACCGGGTCCACGTTGTCCATCACATGCAACCGCGGCCAGCCGCCGCGCGCGGCGAGATCGAGCTCGTTCCAGCGTGGCGGGCAGAGGGCGCTGCGCAGCATGTTCGGCCCGAGCGCGCTGCCACCGATGCCGCAGAGGATCACGTCGTCGATCTCGCCGCGCGAAGCCAGCGCGTCAGCCTTGAGCGCGACGCGCAATGCGGCGTCCTCGGGGAGCACAGGAAAGCCGAGGGTGCCCGCCGCGCGGCGCGTCTTCACGTCCGCGACAGCCTTCGCAAACGCGTCTGCCGCGGTGACGATCGTGTCAGCCGGCAGCGCGCCTGGGCAGGCCGGCGCGAGCATGTTGGTGTAGTCGAATCGGAGAGCCATGGGATCAGGAACGCGGAGGAAGGTCTTTCTGGAGGAAATACCGGGTGTGCCCCGGTGGATAGTCTTCGAGTGTGCCGAACAGTCGCCAGCCAAGCTTCTCGTAGAACGGCCGCGCCTGAAAGCTTATGGTATCAAGATGCGCCTTTGTGCAGCCGCGGCGGCGCGCCTCGTCCTCGGCCGCCTCGAGCAGTGCGGTGCCGAACCCCGCGCCGCGAAAGGCGTCGCTGACCCAGAGCCGATCGACGAACATCCAGTGCCAGCGTGTCTCGCACACACAGCCACCCACGATCGTCCCATCGTCATCCCGCAGCACGATGTTGAACGGTGACGCCTCCTCGGGCGTCATGTGGTTCACGTTGAAGCTGCGCAGCCCCGCCGTGATGGCAGTGACACTCTCGTCCACGGCAAACGACTCGGTCTCGATGCGTGGCACAGGCTATTCAACCCGCACCGTGAGACCGTCGAACGCCGGCGCGATCCCTGACGGCAACTCCGCCTCGAGATCGGCGTGAAAATTCTCGTGTGTGAGATGTGTCAGGTACGTACGCTCGGCTCCAATTTCGCGCGCCACGGCGATCGCCTCGGGGATGCTGAGATGGGTCGGATGCGCGGTGCGGAAGAGGGCGTTGAGCACCAGCACCTTCACGCCGCGCAGCAGATCGATCGCGTGCTGCGGCAGTGACTTGGCATCGGTGACGTAGCCGAGCGGCCCGATGCGATACGCCGTGACTTCGAAGCGACCGTGCGGCACGATGAACGGCACCACGGTGAGGTCGCCGATGGTCACTGGCACGTCGGGTTCGACGATCACGGTCTGCCCTTCCGGCTTGGTGGTGCCGGGCATGGGGCGCATCGATTCATCGAAGACGTAGCGGAATTTCTCGCGCAGGCTCTGCATGGTGCCGGCCGAGCCATAGAGCGGCAACGGTGCATCACGCCGGACGGAGATGGCCCGGATGTCGTCGATGCCGTGGGTGTGGTCGGCATGGTCGTGCGTGAACAGCACCGCGTCCACGCGATCGATCCCGTTGGCGATCAGCTGCACGCGCAGCTCGGGCGGTGTGTCGAGCAGCAGGCGCGTACCGCCTGCCGACTCGACGACTGCCCCGACCCGTGTGCGCTTGTCACGCGGATCGGGAGAACGACAGACAGCGCAATTGCAACCAACCTGCGGCACACCGAAACTGGTTCCGGTGCCGAGGAAGGTCAGTCTCACACCGTCTCCACGCGCATGAAGTTCGTCGTACCCGGGGTGTCGAACGGCACGCCGGCCGTGACGACGATGTGGTCGCCCGGATCGGCGAGGTTGAGGCGGCGCACGGCCTTCAACCCTTCGACGATCAGGTCGTCGTAGTTGTCGTGACGCGGCACCAGTTCCGGCTGCACGCCCCAGACCAGCGCCAGCTGGCGATAGGTCTTCTCGAGATCCGTGCAGGCCACCACCGTGACGGCCGGACGCATGCTCGACACGACGCGAGCCGTCGAACCGCTCTTGGTGAAGCAGACGATGGCCGGTGCGCGAAGCATCTTCACCGCCGCACTGACCGCCGATGCGATCGCTTCGGCGACTTCGTGCTTGTGCTCCGGCATGCGGCGCTGGTCCTTGTTCGCCATGTCGAGCTTCGAGCGCTGTTCGATCTCGATGATGATGCGCTGCATCGCTTCCACGGCCAGGCGCGGATAGGCGCCGGCAGCCGTCTCTGCGGAGAGCATCACGGCGTCGGTGCCATCGAGGATCGCGTTGGCGACGTCGCTGGCTTCGGCGCGCGTCGGGCGCGGATGCGTGATCATCGACTCCAGCATCTGCGTGGCCGTGATCACCGGGCGACCCATGCGATTGCAGAGCGCGATGATCTGCTTCTGCGCGACCGGCACGCGCTCGAACGGCAATTCGACGCCGAGGTCACCGCGGGCGACCATGATCGCGTCGGAGGCAGCGACGATCGTCTCGATGTTGTCGAGCGCGACGTCCTTCTCGACCTTGGCCACGATCATCATGTGGCTTGGCACCAGTCCACGGAGCTGCCAGAGGTCCTCGGCGCGACGCACGAAGCTGAGCGCGACGTAGTCGAGGTCCTGTTCGACGGCGAAGGCGACGTCGGCGCGATCCTTTTCCGTGATCGAGGGTGCGGACACTGCGATGCCCGGCAGGTTGATGCCCTTGTTGCTCTTCAGTTCACCGCCGAAGACCACTTCGCAGCGCACCCGCTTTCCCATCACCTGCAGCACCCGCAACTCGAGCAGGCCGTCATTGATCAGGATGCGACCGCCGGCCGAGACGTCGTGCGAGAGCTGGGTGTAGGTCACCGGGATGTCGCCGGGTTCCTCTTCCCCTTCGTGCGCCAGCACCACTTCGCGGCCCGGCACGAGCTGGAGCGGCTGCGAGAGGACGCCGATCCGGATGCGCGGCCCCTGCAGGTCACCGAGGATGGCGACCGGCTTGCCGTAGGCGGAGGCCACCTCACGCACAATCGCGATCGTCTGCGCGTGCTGCTCGTGCGTGCCGTGGGAGAAGTTGATCCGGGCCACATTGAGGCCGGCTTCGATCAGGGACCCGATGCTCTCACGCGTGGCAGAGGCGGGACCGAGGGTGCAGACGATCTTGGTTTTCGGAGCGGTGACGGACACGGGATCGGCGTCGAGTGGAAACGGCGCCGATCGCAGCCGGGCCGTGTGGGCTTCGCCGGCACGCCCACGCGCCGGTTCCCGGAACCCAACATAGCTGAACTAACCGTTCAATGCGGTCCCTACCGGATCTGCGGGCGTCGATTCCGGGCGCAAACCGGCACCGAGACGTGCCGCCGGGCCGGCGAGCAGTGCGGGCAAAGCGGTCACCACAGAGAGGAGGGCGTTCGGTTTCACCTTCATGCTGGCCGCCAGCGCCTGCATGAAACTGCCGAGGTTGCCGTGCATGGCGTTCCAGCCATAGAGGAGCATCCAGGCGGTGAGTGCGGCGCCAGCGACCATGGTGCCGACCGCCTTTCGGCGCGCGCCGACGAGGCCGAGCACGAGGCCGACGACCGGCAGGGCCCACCAGCCCATGACGAACTCGGCAGCGATGAAAAGGACGACGGCGACGATCACGAACATGGTCTGGTTCCGGGTCTGGTTGGCCCACAGGAGCGCGATGCCGGCGGCAACGAGGGCTCCTACGGTCAGGATGAGCGCGGTGAACGACATGCCGCCCTACGGCCGCAATTCGAGGGTCGAAAGAATCCGTGCCTTGGCGAACGCCGCTTCACTCTCCGGCACGATCAGCGAATCCAGCTGCCCCGTGCGCCACTTCTCCAGCCGATCGTCGTACCGCTTGCTGGCCGGATTGCCGCTCTGACCGCCGGGATAGATCGACCAGGCCGTGCGACGCTCCTTCGTCAGTTCCACGATCATGCGCCAGCTGGCACCGTGACTGCCCGTCGCACCTGACGCCGGCGCAATCGTGCCGTACCCGGAAGTGACCGCCAGATGATCGCGATTGAAGCCCGGCAGGTTCACCAGGTGGTGCACGTTGATGCCGCCCGTCCGACTCCACTCCCAGGGCAGGCCGACCGGGCCGAGTGAGAGCGCGAGGGAGTCGTAGGCACTCTTCAGGGCATCGGCGAGCAGGCCGTCCCGCGTTTCGACCGAGCCCGCAGTGCGCTTGTCGTCCCACCAGACATTGGTCGAATCACGCAGCAGTTCGAGGAACACCGCGCTGGCCGGGACGGCGACGGCTGCCTTCCCTGCCTCGGGACTCAACTCATCCCAGGTGTTGCGCACCGCACGCTTCATCGCGGCCTCGAACAACACCGGCACACGCGCATCGAGCGTGTAGCGATAGTCCCAGTCGCGCAGCATTTTCGCGGCCGCACCGAGCGACGCGTTGCCGCTGCGTTCTGCCGCCCGCACGAAGAACGGCGCGATCATGCGGGCCCGCACGTTCAGCGGATCCATGTGCATCTGCCGAATGCGTTCCGGCGTGACCCGATCATCGGCGCGCAGGATTTCATTGATGCGCAGCGCGCGCCACGGGTCGGGCCAATTGCCGCCGATGTAGCGCGGAACCACCGCAGGATCGAAGGGCTGCTGGTTGGCGCTCACGATGTAACCCTGCGCCGGATTGGTGACCTGCGGCATGCTGTCGATCGGGAGCATGCCGGTCCAATCGCTGGCACGGGTGCGCCCATCGCGCACGTAGGCTCCATCGACGCCGGCCGGCCGCAATGGATATTCGCCATACGAACGGAGTGCGATGGTACCGCTACGATCGGCCACCAGCATGTTCTGCGTCGGCGACTTGTACGGCAGCATCGCTGCCTGCCACTGCTGCACCGAGCTGGCCCGGGTCGCGGCCACGAATCCATCCAGCTCGTTCGATGGATCGTGTGCCGTCCAGCGGAAGCTGAGGAATCGCCCGTTCTCGCGCATGGTGGGACCACGATGTGTGTAGAACACCGTGTCAGTGCTGATCGTCTTGCCGGCAGCATTCCGGAAGGTCTCGATGCGCGGCGTCAGCTTCTGCCACTGTCCATCCAGCATGTAGCGCGTCGGTGCCTTCTCGTTGTCGACCTGCTCGAGGAAGTAGTCGGCGACATCACCACCGGTGTTGGTGAACGTCCATGCCACGTTCTGGTTGAAGCCGATCACGATCGTCGGCGACCCGGGGAACGTCACACCGTAGACATCGAGCGAATCCTTCACCACGAGGTGCGCTTCGTACCAGATCGACGGCAACGACAGGTCGAGGTGCGGGTCGCCGGACAACAAGGCGCCGCCGCTGGCGGTGCGCTGCGGCGCGATCGCCCAGTTGTTGCTCCCGAGGGCATCACCGGTCTGCTCGGTGCCGGGCATGGCCAGCGCGGTGTGCTCGAGAAGGCTGGCGGCTTTCGCCGGCACCAGCAGCGATGTGTCGGGCGCGCCAGGCGCGGGAATCACGGCCCACGCTTCACGCGGTGCCATACGCCCTGCGACAGGCTGAATTGGCTCCTGAATAGGACTATTGCGCGGGAAGAGGGCATCGGCCGCATCGCGGCCCACCAGTGCGGCGGCACGGGTGCGCCGCAGGTCTTCAGGATCGTACGCGAGCGTGAGCGCCATGCGCATCAGCAGGTACACGGAGTACCGTGGCTCCCATGTGGTCATCGGCTGCGCGCCCAGAAGCTTGTACTCCACCGGTGTGCTGGCCGGCGTCATCGATGCACGGTACGCGTTCACCCCGTCGGCGAAGGCTTCCATCGCCCGACGGCCCTCGCTGCTGCTGTCGAGCGCGGCCCACTTGCGCTCGGCCGCCCAGCCGAGGCCGAGCTGTCGTGCTTCCTTGTCGAGCGGCAGCGCACGGGCACCGGCCAACTCGGTCAGCGTGCCTGATGCCGCGCGATAGGTGAGTTCCATCTGGAAGAACCGGTCGCGGGCCACCGCGTAGCCCAACGCACGATACGCGTCGCGCGTGTTGCCGGCGAAGACGTGTGGCACACCCCGCACATCGAAAAGGACGCGGGTGTTTGCACCCATGCCCGGTATGTGTTCCTGCTCCGTCTCCGGCAGGTCGCCGTATCGGACGCTGGCCGCCGCTCCCTGCAGCGGATCGAGCAGGGGCCCGATGGGCGGAATGCCGGCGGCGCTGATCCCGCGCGCGCACACGAAGAGAGTCGCGGCGACTGTGACCGCGCTGCCAATGGTTCCGACGAGACCGCGTGCCATGCGTTTCCGGGGGCTGGATACGTCAGGGGCTGCCTGCACTCACAGACAGCCCCCGCATCAAGTGGTTCGAACTTTCCCTGCGACAGCGCGTTTCCGCGCCACGTCACGGCACCGCGTTGCCGCGTGCGCCGACCTCGCTCAGACCGTCGCGACCGGCGCACGACCGAGTGAACGCAACTTCGTTTCGAGACCGGCGAGCAAGGTGTCGAACGACTTCTGGAAGCTGGCCAGGCCTTCGGCGAGCAACTTGTCCGTCACGCTCGACATGCTGATCCCTTCGCTGGCCAGCGCCTGCAGCAACTCGCGCGCTTCGTCCACGTCCTTGTCGACGGTGCGCGCGGCTTCGCCATGATCCTGGAATGCCGTGATCGTCGCCGGCGGCATGGTGTTCACCGTATCGGGGCCGATCAGCTGCTCGACGTACATCACGTCGCGATAGGCCGGATTCTTGACGCTGGTGCTGGCCCAGAGCGGGCGCTGCACTCGGCCGGAATTCGCGCGCAGCTTGTCCCAGCGTTCGCCCGAGAACGTCTTCTGGAACAGGGCGTAGGCCAGCTTGGCATTGGCGATGGCAGCCTTGCCCTTGAGTGCACCGAGTCGCGACGCCGAGGCATCGTCGGCGTCCTTGATCATCGCATCGAGGCGCGCGTCGACTTCGTTGTCCACGCGGCTGATGAAGAAGCTGGCCACACTGCCCACGCGATGCAGGTCGCCGCCAACCTTCGCCCGATCCTCGAGACCGGCGAGATAGGCTTCTGCGACACGACGATAGGCATCGACTGCAAAGAGCAGCGTGACGTTCACGTTGAGGCCATCGGCGATCAGGCGGCGGAGGGCCTTCGAGCCTTCTTCCGTGCCCGGCACCTTGATCATCACGTTCGGGCGGTTGACCAGCTTCCAGAGGCGATGGGCTTCCTCGACCGTGGCGTCGGCGTCATTGGCCACGTTCGGAGATACTTCGATGGAGACGTATCCATCGGTGCCGCCAGACTGCTCGTACACGGCGCGGAACTGGTCGCAGGCCGTACGGACGTCGTCACTTTCGACGAGCTCGAACAGCTGCCATGGCGTCAGCCCTTCCGGCGCGGACGCGAGCTGCGCGTCGTACGCAGTGCCGGTGGCGAGGGCCTTTTCGAAGATTGTGGGATTCGACGTCATGCCGGTGAGGGCATCGGCGTCGATCTGACGGGTGAGGGCGCCGTCGGCGAGAATCGTCCGATCGATATAGTCGAGCCAGACGCTCTGTCCGGCAGCGTGCAGCTTGTGCAGTCGGGAATGCGGCATGAGCGGAGTGTGCAGCGGGAAAGCGGAGACCT
This sequence comes from uncultured Gemmatimonadaceae bacterium, assembly GCA_963740355.1. GTDB lineage: Bacteria > Gemmatimonadota > Gemmatimonadetes > Gemmatimonadales > Gemmatimonadaceae > JACMLX01. The sequence goes on along the minus strand of CAVUDW010000002.1, from coordinate 1,386,810 downwards.
GCGTCAAGACGCAAAAGATAGCCGTCCGCCGTCGCTCGCGGACCCTCGCCCCCTCACCCTGACGCACGAACGTCTGGCTGGCGCGGGGTCACCTCCGTGCCAGCCAGACGTTTCCAACAACTTCCCTTCGAGGATCGCTTACGGAACGACCGTGATCGGCACCGAGAATTCGGACTTGCCCCACACCAGACGCATCGTGGCGGTGGTCGGGCCGGTGGTGGCCGTGCCGGGCTCGATCGTGATCATGAAGGCGTCATGCGAGTCGGCCATGGTGCGGGAGGTCATCGCCGTGCGGCCCAGATCCATCTCGGGCTTGTACTCCGTACCCCACTGCCCCGTCTGCTTGTTCACGATCAGCTGCATGCCGGCGGCCGGCGTCCAGAGCGTGAAGAGCGTGTACGTGCCCTTCGGCACCGTCAGCGTGCCGATCTTGAGGTTCGCCTGCGTCGTGAACGCCGTCGACGAATTGGCACCGGTCCGCCATACCTGACCGTTCGGGATCAGACCACCTTCCACGGCGCGGCCACGTGCAAACGGCTGGCCGTAGTCCACGGAGACCTTCATCGTGGGGGCGCCACGGACGCCGGTGCTCACTTCGATCGTGGCAGAAGCGCGGGGGGAGGGTGCAATCGACAACCGGCCAGCAGCAGGAGCTGCCATGGTCATGCCGCCCTGGGCGAACACTGGGGCAGCAGCGGCGAGCAGGACGGCCGACATCGTGAAGAAACGACGCATGAGTTGGGAGCTGTTTGGAGTGAATGTCCACTCGACGCGAGGCAGCGGCCGGTGGAACATCAAAGGTATGCCGCCGTGGTAGCGGATGTTCCCACCCGCCCGCCACTGCCAATCATCGCCCGGACCCGTACATTCGCCACGTGCCCTCCCTTTCTGTTGCGTTCGCTGCGCTGGTCGCCGTGCAGGGCCTCGCCACCCTCCTGCTGGTGGTCCGCCTGCTGCCCGGCCGTACACGCCGTCCCCCCATCGCGCCGCTGCTTGGCGATGCGCATGCGGGACGCGTCACGGTGGTGGTGACGAGCCTCGACGAGGCACACCGCATTGGGCCCTGCCTCGACGGCCTGCGCCGGCAGGGCCCGGCGATGCTGGAGGCGCTGATCGTCGACAGCCGGTCCACCGACGGCACCTGGGAGCTGATTCAATCGGCGGCGACACTCGATTCGCGCATCGTGCCGATGCACGACGACCCGCTGCCGCCGGAGTGGGTGGGCAAGGTCTGGGCTCTCGAGCACGGCCTCAGGCATGCGAAGGGAGAGTGGGTGCTTGGCATCGACGCCGATACGACGCCTCAGCCGGGCCTCGTGGCCGCTGCCGTCAACGCCGCCGAGTCACTGGGCTACGATGCCGTCAGCTTCGCGCCACGTTTCAACGAGATGACGGTGGCGGAGCAGTGGTTGCAACCTGCCATGCTGGTGACGCTCGTCTATCGCTTCGGTGCGGCGGGCGAACGTGCACCATCGCCGGATCGGGTGATGGCCAACGGGCAATGTTTTCTCGCGAAGCGCAGCACGCTGCTGGCCAATGGCGGGTACAGCAGCGCACGTCGCAGCTGGTGCGACGACGTGACCCTGGCGCGCCACATGGCACGCAACGGCGCGAAGGTGGGCTTCCTCGATGGCGCACGCATCATCGGCGTGCGCGCGTACAGCGGCATCGGGCAGATGTGGCGCGAATGGGGGCGCTCGATCGATCTCAAGGACGGCACGACGTCATGGACCCAGTTCTGGGACGTCTGCTTCGTGCTGCTGACGCAATTCGTTCCGCTGCCAGCGGTCCTGGTCGCACTGGCCACCGGTATTCCGGATTGGCGCGTGGGTGGCCCGGCAGCCATCTGGTTCTGGATGAACGTCGGACTCGTGGTCGCGCGTGTGCTCCTGCAATTCGGGCTCGCCGGTTCGTACGCGGTGCGTCACTGGACGTTCTGGTTGTCGTTTACGGCGGACCCGCTGGCCGCCATTCGGATCGTGCTATCGTCGCTCAAGCGGCCAAGGCAGTGGCGCACGCGCCAGTACGAGCAGGATACGGTGGTGGCCGCGTAATGCCCTCCCTCGCGTCGATCCTGCTCGTCGCCGTCGCAAGCGCCGTGGGCGGCGTGCTGCGCATGCTGCTGGTGTCGTTCACCAACACGCGCGTCACCGATGTTTTCCCACTCGGCGTGCTGCTGGTGAACGTGATCGGCTGTTTCGTGTTCGGCATCGCGGTCCGTTATGGCGTGCAAAACGGAACGATGAGCGACACCACGCGCATCATGATCACGACGGGCCTCTGCGGCGGCTTCACCACCTTCTCGGCCTTCTCGATGGATATCGTGAAGGGGCTCGAGGAGGGTCGCATGACGATGATCACCACCTATGTCATGTTCAGCCTCGTGCTGGGCGTCGGTGCCATGGTGATCGGCATGTCACTCGGTCGAGCACTCTCGAAGTAGAGTCGACGCGCTGACGCCAGCTGGCGCCTATCGCGATTGCTGCACGGGGCTCCGGCTTCGCAGGCGCAACAGCCAGATCGCGGACGTGATGCATCCCAGCAGGACGGCGCTGGACCATGCGACATGCTGGCCGCGCGCGAGGAACGCACACGATGCCACGCTGATCGTCGCCAATCGCGCAAACTCGATCGGGTAGACCCAGGCCTTGCCTTCGAACAATGCGCCGACATTGGCGAGACCGAGTGTGACGAAGAAGAGCATCGCGGCGATCTCGTGGGACGCCATGCTGGCTGCGGCGACGAGTGTGAGGTAGGCCGCCGTCAGCAGCGCGACGAACTGCGCCGCGCCGTAGAACTGGTGCTCGCGCGGCACGACCGGGTCGAATTGTGGCGCGTGCACTGGCCACGCATGCTTCGCTGGCGCATCTGTTGCGAGGTCAGCCGGAACGTAGCCCGGATGGCCGAAGATCACGCGCCACTTGTCGCTCCACCGAGCCGTGCGCGCGGCGTTGCGTGCGATGTCCGCGAAGACATGCACGTTGGCCCAGACCGGATTCCAGCTCTCGAGGGGCGTGGTGATGCCGTACACCACCGGCTCGACCTCCGGCTCGAAGGTGCCGAACATCCGATCCCAGATGATCAGCGCACCGGCGTAGTTCTTGTCCATGTACTGTGGATTCACGCCGTGATGCACGCGGTGGTGGGAGGGCGTATTGAGCCACCATTCGAGGCCGAGCGGCAGTCGGTCGATCTCGCGCGTGTGAATCCAGAACTGGTAGACGAGGTTGAGTGCGTAGCAGGCGGCGAACAGCTGCCATGGCATGCCGATCACTGCCAGCGGGATGAAGAACACCCAGCTGAAAAGCCCATGCAGCGAACTTTGCCGGAGTGCGACTGTGAGGTTGTACTCCTCACTCGAGTGGTGCACGACATGTCCAGCCCACAATACGTGGATGGTGTGCGAGTAGCGGTGCAGGAAGTAGTACGCGAGATCGACGAGCAGGAACGCCAGTGCCCAGCTGCCCCACGCCGGCCAGTCGACTCCCCACACCCCCGGCACGGCACTGCTGCCGAACGGCACACGCTCGATCCACGCCGGCAGCAGGCCAAGTCGCTGCAGCGAGAGGTGTGCGGCGCACCAGGCGAACACGCCGAGCACGAGCAACTTGGTGAAGATGCCCAGCAGCTGGCTGAGGATGCCGCAGGAGAGGTCGCTGATGGAGTCGTTCAGTCGGTACAGGCGCAGGTGCCTGCGCCGGGCCACCACCAGCTCGACGATGATGAGCAGGAAGAAAAGCGGGATGGAGGCTTCGATGATGGCCATGGTGGTGAAAATAGCTATCTTGCAGCATGTCCGAGCCACTCGATCGTCGCGCGTTCCTGCTCCGTGCCGCCGTTTTCGCCGGTGCCTCCGCCTTGGTCAGCCAGCAGGCTTCGGCGCTGCCGCCGGCCACGCGGATCACCGTCTACAAGGACCCGAACTGCGGCTGCTGCACCGCCTGGAACGAGGCGATGCGAAAGGCTGGCTTCGTGGTGGATGTTCGGGACACACCCAACATCGGCGCAGTAAAGGGTTCACTCGGTGTGCCGGAAGCCCTGGCGTCGTGCCACACCGGTGTGGTTGCCGGGTACCTGTTCGAGGGGCACGTGCCGCCCGACCTGGTGCAGAAAGTGTTGAAGGAAAAGCCGGCCATCGTGGGCCTCTTCGTCCCGGGAATGCCGGCCGGTTCACCTGGCATGGAAGGCCCGTCGCCGGAGCGATACGACGTGATCGCTCTTGGCCGCGATCAGCGCCGCAGCGTCTACGCGACACGCATGGGTCGCACGCAGGCCTGACGCGATGCACGGTGGCAGCGCGCCCGGACGACCCGCGCGCTGTCACCGCCAAAACACGTGCGCAGGCCGATCAGCGGTAGAGTTGATCGACGCGCGTCGATGCCGCGAAACGCACCGCATCGCGACGCCACTGCGCTCGCAGCGCCACCACTGCGGCATCCGATGTATTCAGCGCGCCGATCAGCGCGCGCGTGCCTGCCAGTTGCGCCATGAAGGCGTCGCGCCAGACGAGATCCTTTTCGTGCCGGCGACGAATCGCGGAGAGGAGGGTGAGACCGACCTGCACCGGGTCGATCACATTGCGATCGGTGATCGTGATGCGCACCATCGGAATGGTGGCGCCAGCGTGCTTCTGACCGGCCGCGATCGTGCGCGTGACCGTGTCGAAGCGCACGCCGGGCATTTGCATCGCCTGCAGCGACGCGGCAATGGCACCGGCGTCGGTGAGCCACGGTGCGCCCACCAGCTGGAAGGGGGCATCAGTGCCGCGACCTTCACTCAGGTTGGACCCTTCGACGAACACCGTGCCGGTATAGAGAATCGCTGCATCGAGCGTCTTCAGGTTCGGTGACGGCACGACCCACGGCAGTCCCGTTTCGTCGTACCACATGTCGCGTCGCCAGCCCTGCATCGGCACCACGGTGACGTTCGCATGCACCTGCTTCGTGCGCACGAGGTGTCGCAGAAGTTCACCGGCGGTCAGGCCATACCGCAGCGTCACCGGATACTGCCCGACGAACGAGCGATAGGCCGTGTCCAGAACGGCGCCGGCGACGATATCACCGCGCACCGGATCGGGACGATCACAGACGATGAACGGAATGCCGGCCTTCCCCGCCGCGTCGGCCGAGAGCGCCATTGTCCAGGCGTAGGTATAGGTGCGCGAGCCGACGTCCTGGATGTCGTACACGAGGACATCGACGTTCTTCAGCATCTCCGCCGTCGGCACCTTGGTGTTGCCGTAAAGCGAGAAAATGGTGACGCCCGTGGCACTGTCGACCGAGGACGCCACCTTCTCCCCCGCCTGAGCCACGCCGCGCAGGCCGTGCTCGGGTCCGAACAGGGCCACGAGCTGCACGCCGGGCGCCTTGGCGAGCAGGTCGATGCTGCTGACACCGGCTGCGTCCCGTCCCGTGTGGTTGGTGATGAGTCCGACACGCTTGCCGCGGATCAGGTGGATCGAGTCTCGCACCAGTACCGTGATCCCGGGGGTGACGGGCCCAGAGCTCGGCACCTCGGCGGCCCGCGGCGCGGCGAGGGCGACGTTCACGGGAGCGACACAGAGGAAGGCGACGATCGACGCGCGGAGGTAGCTGGCAGGGGTCATGGCGGGGGACGGTGCGCCGCCTCCGACACCAGCGCAAGGGCGACGGCGTGCGTTGCAGGTTTTGCGCGTGGCCAGCGCGTTGATGGAACGCGAAATCGACGCTGGAGCAGTCTCATCGCCGCGGGACGACACACGGGTGCGGTTAGCAATCCCGTCCATGTGTCAATCTTGCGCTCGGCCGACCGGCCGATGGGAGACGATGAAATTGCCATAAAGCGTTGATTTTCAACGCGTTACAAAGCAGACCAGACTACCGGATCGAGCACCGATCTCTGGCATATTTCGACCGGAAGTAACCCCACCCATTGCACGTTGGCGGTACAGGGTGGAGAATCGTCCCTGCCTCCCAACCCAAGAATCTCCGATGTGGCCACTCGACGAACTGAATGACGAGAGCACGGACGTTCGCCTGACCTTTGGTCGGCGTTACGGTTGGCACCTGCGCGAAGCGTCCGATGCGCTGTTTCGGACCGAAGGCGACCATGGGCGGTTGGCCGCGCTGTGGGTCCAGCAGATGCTCCACCGGGGTCAGCTGTTCCAGGACTGCGACTCCGATCGGGTGCTCCTGCGATTGACGATCGGCCCCTGGACGTTCGACTTCGACATCTATTGGGATCAGGCAGGCGGCGCACAGCCGGTGCGGGCCGGATTACCCGACACACTCTTCCGCGATTGCTTCGCGATCACCGCCAGCGATTACGCGGAAGAGGAACTTGCGACCCTGCGTGAGGCGGTGGCCTCGTCCGGTGCCGATGTCAGCGACCAGCTCTTTCCGCCGCTCGGGCTCCTGCAGCCTCTCGATGACTGAGGGGCTGTGAGTCAGCCCCCGACCACGCCCAGCGTCGATTCATCCCGGGCGAGGTAGTTCGTGACGTAGTCCTGCACCGCGTCCTCGAGCGAGGTGAACTTCACGGGGCATCCGGCCGCTGAGAGCTGCGCCATGGAGGCCTGGGTGAAGTACTGGTACCGGTCGCGGATCGACTCCGGCATCGGCACATAGCGGATCTTCGGCGTGACCTTCATCGCCTTGAACACCGCATTCGCGAGCGCATTCCAGCTGCGCGCCTGTCCAGTGCCGAGGTTGAAGAGGCCGTGCACCTGCGGCGCCGCCACCAGCCACGCGATCACCGCCGTCGCGTCCTTCACATACACGAAGTCGCGCTTCTGCTCGCCGTCCGCGAACTCGGGCCGATGTGACTGGAACAGCTCCAGCTCGCCCGTGGTCGCGATCTGCCGGTGCGCCTTGCAGACGACACTCATCATGTCGCCCTTATGGTATTCGTTGGGCCCGAAGACGTTGAAGAACTTCAGCCCCACGATCTGGTTCAGCAGCCCTGAGCGCGCCGCTTGCAAGTCGAAGAGGTGCTTCGAGAAGCCGTACATGTTGAGCGGGACCAGCGACTCCAGGCGCGCCGGATCGTCGTCGAATCCACCCGCCGCCGCACCGTAGGTGGCAGCGCTGCTGGCGTAGATGAAGCGCGCGTGCCGCTCCAGCGACCATTCACAGAGTTCACTGGTGTAATGCGTGTTGTTCGCCAGCAGGTAGTCAGCATCCCGTTCGGTGGTGGCTGAGCAGGCGCCGAAATGGATCACCGTGTCGGCCTGGAACGCCCCAGAATTCCGCCGCAACGTGGCGAGGAAATCGTCCTTGTGGAGGGCGTCTGTAATGCGAAGGCCAACCAGGTTCTTCCACTTGTCGCCCGTGCGCAGGGCGTCGACGCAAATGATGTCGTCGTACCCAAGCTTGTTCAGCTGCCAGATGGTGGCGCTGCCTATGAATCCGGCTCCACCAGTAACAATCAGACGATGACGCGACACGGGACCGTGGGTAAGAGGCAACGATTGCTCTGCGAGCGGAAACTAAGGTTGCGCGCAACCAGCTTGTAGCGTGGTCGTCGGGTCGACGAGCGCGCGCGCCTCGTCACTTCGTGCGGCCTCGAACGCGGCTGCTCCCGCTGTTTCACTCGCACCGGCTCCCCCGTGCTTCCCTGCTCTCGGCCGACCGCACTCGCCGTTCTTGCTCTCGTTCTGTCGGTCTGTTTCGCACGTCCTGCAGCCGCGCAGCCAGCGGTGCCATCGCCGGCTTCCGGCGTCGCGCCAGCCGCAGGCGGCGAGACGATCAAGGCCTACCTGGAATGCCGAGGCGACACCAATCAAGGCTGTTCGGCAGACTTCTTCGTGACGGAACTGCCGTATGTCTCGTGGACACGCGATCGACTCTTTGCCGACGTGCAGTTTCTCGTGACCACGATCCAGACCGGCAGCGGCGCCTTTCAGTACACGGTCACTGCGCTGGGCCGCGGCCGGTTCGATGGGCGCGCGGACACCAGCATCGTGAACACCCTTCCCAACGAAGCCGAGGATGGGATCCGGCGCAAACTCTCCTCGAACTTCTCGTTGCTGCTCGTCCCGTACCTGCGCACCACGGCCATGGCACCACGATTGCGCGTGATCTACGAGTCCCCTGCCGGCACACCGCCGATGTCGCAGAGTGCCGTGCGGGACAAGTGGAACAACTTCGTGCTGCAACTCGAAGCGAATGGATACATGAACACCGAGGCGCGACAGACCTTCGCGGAGGTGTATACCGACATCCGTATCCGGCGCGTCACCGAGACGAGTGCCCTGCGATTCGGTTTCAACCAGAGTGCGCGCTACAACAAGTTCGAGCTCGACGACTCGACGACCGTCACCAACACGATCCGGAACGGCGTGTTCTTCATTCGCGGCGTCAAGGCGCTGGGGCCACGACTGTCGGCCGGGTTGATGACGAACCTCGGCTTCAGTGAATTCAACAATACGCAGCTGTTCTGGCGTGCAGCGCCCGTGATCGAGTACAACTTCTTTCCCTGGAAACGGGCGACCAGCGAACAGGTCGCAATCTCCTACGGGGTCGGGCCGCGCTACTATCGCTGGAAGGAGCCGACCATCTTCGGGCGTGAGCACGAATGGCGTGCGCAGCAGGAGTTGGTCGTCGGCTCGGACATCCGCAAGAGCTGGGGGAGTGTCAACATCAGCTCGCGGTACGCCAGCTTCATCCCCGACGTGAAGAAGTGGAACCTGAGCATCAACGGCCAGACGAACCTGAACCTGGTGAAGGGGCTCTCGTTCAACGTCGGCGGTGGCGCGTCACTGATCCGCGACCAGATCTTCCTCGCAGCCGAAGGGCAGACGCCGGAGCAGATCCTCACGCAGCAGCGGGCCCTGGCCAGCAACTACAGCGTGTTCGTCTTCACCGGCTTGTCGTACAGCTTTGGCTCGATCTACAACAACGTGGTGAATCCGCGGCTGGACTTCTTCAATCTCGGCGGCAATCGCTGACTAGCGCAGCAACGCGGCAAGGGTCTCGATCCACGCTGCTTCGAGATCGGCCATGCGTGCGCCCTTGCCGCGATTCGGCGCCGAGGTGAGCAGGCCCTGCGCACTCGGATGTGGCAGGGCGTGCACGGCGAGCGTCGTGCCACTGAGTTGGACCACGCTCGCCGCAACCTTCCCCAGGCAGCAGATTCGATCGGCACCGCGACTGGCGGCCAGCGCGATGTCCCCGCGCAGGCGCTCGAGGTTTGCGACGCTCTCGCGTTCACTCTTCGACGGCGCACGGAACTTCTTGCCGTCGTCGGTGGGGCATCGGTCGTATGCATTGGTGAGCAACACCCCGGTCACGACGGGCCGCACGCCAGCGCCGATCAATGCCACACCGTCCCATGGCACCCGCGTCGGATCGCCGACCCAGGTGAGGACGCCGGCCGCCGCCAGCGCCGCGTAGAGCGGCTTGCCGGCGCGATCACCGAAAAATGGAATCCCTGATTGATCCGCGCCGCGTGGGCCTGGCGCTTCGCCAACCAGCACGGCGCGGATCGGGGCCGCTGGATCGTCCGGGAGCAGCGGTCGCACGGGCGCACCGGTGATGCGCCCGGAAGATGGAATGCCCGCTCGTTTGCCAGAAACCAATCAGATTCCGTTTCGCTTCAGCGCGATGTTGCCGTTGGTGGAACGCACGACGATCTGTCGCCCGCCCGACCCAAGTGTACCACGCACCGAGTTGCGCATGAAGCGGCCGCTGACCGTGAGCGGGAAGTCGGTGCTCAGGCCACCATTGGTGGTAGACATCTCGATGTCGGCGTTGAGTGATGGCGGCGCAAACACCGTCACGCTGCCATTGGTGGTGGTGAAACGCATCGGCTCGGAGCCCGACAGACTTCCCAGCGAGGCCGTCACGCTGCCATTGGTGGTGTTCGCATTCACCACGCCGCCCGACGTGCGCACCTTCACGTCGCCGTTGGTGGTGGCGGCGTCGACTTCGGACGACAATCCCGAGACATCCACGCTGCCATTCGTGCTGCGCGCATACGCCTTGACGCCGTCCGGCACACGCACCCGCATGGTGACGCTGATGTTGTCACGCCGGCGCCAGCTGTCAGAGTTGTAGCTGCCGCGACTGCCGTCATCGGTGCACCGCATGTCGGCGCCCCAGAGCGCACAGATCACGGCATCACCATCGGTGCGCATCCGTACCTCGAACCTGACGATCTTGGGGTCGCCGCGCTCGACCTTTCGCTCGGCCACGACTTCGACCTGCGAGCCCGAGCCGCGCTCGACGAGGATGTCGCCATTCATGTTGTGCAGCCGGATGAAGTGCCCCGACGCCACGGGTCCGGACCAGCGGAAGGTCGTGCCATCGTCACTCTGGGCGGAGAGCGGCGCGGCGGCGGCGGCAAGGATGACGAGGGCAGCGATTTGATGACGCATGACGGCTTCCGGTGGGCTAAGGATGAAGGACGGTACGCGCACCCTCTCGCGCCGGTTTCGGCGGAGTGCGTCGCAGGCCTGTCCTCCGCTCTGACCACGCAGCGAGCCGCGTGGTTGCCGCCGGGTCGGCGCCGGGTTGTCTCGATCGTGGCGCCTCCGTGACCTGCCGCTTCACCAGCAGTCAAACAGACATGCGGAAGCTCCTTTCCATCACCGGCAGCCTCGTCGTCAGTACCGTCCTCGGCTGGGCGGGCTCGAAGGTCGGCATGATGACAGGCTTCATGCTTGGCACGGTCGGCACGGGTATCGGCATGTACGCCGGCTACAAGCTCGCCGAGCGCCTCGAATCCTGACCGTCGCGCGCTGACGCAGCCGAGTCAGCGGATGTTCGGTCGTCAGCGCCAGTCGACCCGCACCACACGTCCGCGCGGGCCGACGAGCCAGCCGGTGCCGTTGGCCCCGAAACCGACGCTCCAGTAGCTCGCCGTGTCGAGGGAGGCCCACGTAGCACCGTCGTCGGCCGACCAGGAGGCCCCGCCAGGGCCCACCGCGACTGCGACCCACTTCCCGCCTACCGGCGCGTACGCGACCCCGTAGATCGCCCCGGTGATGACTGGATCGGGGATCACCGTCCACGTCGCGCCACCGTCACTCGTTCGCGCCGCGCGAGGACCGGTGCCCTTTCCGGCGATCACGCCGCCAACCGCGATTCCGTGGGTGCGATCCCGAAAGGCCACACCCGTGACGCCGGCACCACTGCCACCCACCAGCGGCACGCGCGCTTCCGTCCAGGTGCGACCGCGATCCGGGCTGTGCAGCACCCGCGGATATTCGCCCGAGCCGGAGCCGATCCAGGCATCGCCCGCAGTGGAAGTCTGGGCGCAGGTGCCACTGGCCGCGAAGCCCCCTTCACCCGCCAGCCCCGGAAGCGTCGACAGGGTCCAGTCACTGCCATTGTCGGTACGCACGATCGGGATTCGCGCATTGACCGCATCGCTGAAGGCGAAGCCATGGCTGTCGTCCCAGAAGGCCATGCAGTCGAAGAAGGCGGCGGTATCGCGATTGACGAACACCGGGCTCCAGCTCGTGCCGCCATCGCGCGTCTGGAAGATGCCGGACTTCTCGCCATTGCCCGCGGCCATCAGCCATGCGCGATTGGCGTCGATCGCGTGCAGGTCACGGAACTGCAGGCTGTCGCGCCCAGGCATGACATGAGATTGCCAGGTCGTGCCGCCATCGAGTGAGCGCGCCCAGGTGCCGGCGTGTCCGCTGATCCAGACGATGTCGGGGTTCCGCGCACTGACGCTGACCGCCTGGAACAGCGCCGACGTTCCGGATTGCTGCACGGTGAGTCGAGGTGTCTGCGCTGCCAGCGTCGTGCTGCAGCAGAGGGCGGCCATCAGGGTGCGCGACACGATCGACATGCGGACTCCGGACTCGGTGCAGGACCTGCGCCGTGTGCACTGCTGCACACCATGAACGACTGCGAGGATCACTGCGGGGCGATGATGGCGCAAGGCACCGCTGCATGCGAGCGATCACCAGCCAGAGCCAGGTGCGGGCGCAGGATGGCCGCAAGCTGTCCTGAATACTCAGGGCGGATCAGCTCGAAGTGGTTGCACGCCATTTCCTTCAACGTGATGCCGCCGCCGATGATCGGGCTCCACCCAAGATAGGGATCATCATCGATGACACCGATCATCACGGGCCTGACCTGCGCCCGTACGAGGAGTGCACCATCGGGGTAGAAGTCCGGTACGTACTGCTCCCACGCGTCGAGCACCGGTAGCAGCGCGGCTTCGAGCGCAGCGATCGCCGCCGCCGGTACGAGGTCCGCGTCCGGCTGATCCGCATACAGGCTGACCGCCGACTCCAGCGACGGTTGCACGAACCGTGACAGCCGCGAGAAGCGGGTGGCGAGGTATCGTGGCGCGCCCTCCTTGAGCGTCAGCGCGTGCTGGAGGTGTGCCATCGTCCGCGTGAGGAGCGGCTGCATCCGGGGGTAGTCAGGCCCGTTGCAGTCCAGCAGCGCGAGCAGGGAGACCACGTCGCCGGCGGCGCGCAACTGCTGCGCGATCTCGAGCGCAATCTTACCGCCCAGCGAATAGCCAGCCAGCTGGTACGGACCGCTGGGCTGCACGCGGCGAATGTCGGCGACCATGCGCTTGGCGACCGCGCCCAGCGTGAGCGGCACCTTGGATGAGGTGAGCTCCTCGATGACATACATGTCGAGCAGGTACAACGGCTGCTCCGCACCGAGCGCGGACGCCAACGCGCTGAAGACGAACATCTCGCCACCACCACCCGGGGCCACGAAGAGCGGCGGCCGTGCGCCAGTCGGCTGCACTGGCACGACAGTGGAGAGGCCTCGCGCCGTCGTCTCCCGCATGCGCTCGGCCAGCGCACGAATCGTTGATGCCTCGAACAGCGTCGTGACCCGAAGTGTCGTGCCGCACTCCCGCTCGATCTCCGCAATGACACGCAGTGCGGTGAGTGAGTGGCCGCCAAGGTCAAAGAAGTCGGCATCCCGATCGAGCGGGCTGACATTCAGCACTCGCTCCCAGATGGACTGCAAGCGGCGCTCGAGCGCATCGGTCAGTCGAATGGCATCACGCGGCGCTTCACTGGTGACGCTCGGGATCGGCAGCGCGTTGCGATCGACCTTGGCGTTGTTGGTCAAGGGGAGGCGCTCGAGCACGCAGAATGCGGCAGGCACCATATACGCAGGCAGGATCGCGCGCAGGTGTTCGCGGAGCGTCGCTGCGGTCAGCTCCGGGCCACCATTACCAGACACCACGTAGGCCACCAGCCGCTGGTCACCCGGCGTGTCCTCACGTGCGATCACCGCAGACTGCGTGACATGCGGATGCGCGAGCAATGCGACTTCAATCTCCGCGACCTCGATTCGATAGCCGCGCAGCTTGACCTGGGTGTCGGTGCGTCCGATGTAGTCGAGATTTCCATCGGGTCGATATCGCACCAGGTCGCCCGTCTTGTAGACTCGCTCTCCAGGCAGGAATGGATCTTCGACGAAGCGAGCCGCAGTTCGCTCAGGCAGGTTGAGGTAGCCGCGGGCGAGGCCGAGACCACCGATGTGCAACTCACCCGGCATTCCTACCGGCACGAGTTCGTGGTGCGAATCGAGCACGTAACAGCGCGCATTGGCGACCGGGCGTCCGATCGACAACCATTGCTCGTGTTCCTCCGGTGCCATGTTCGGCGCACAGGTGGCGTCGACCGTAGCCTCGGTGGGACCGTAGAAATTTCCCACGCGAAGTCCTGGACGTGCGGCCTGCACGGCTCGATAGAGTGAGGCGTCGAGCGCCTCTCCGCCGCTGACGAGATACCGCAACGCAGTCGCCTGTCGAAACGCGGGGCTTGCCACCACCACGCGCAGCGCGGCGGGCACAAGTTGCGTGACGGTGATCCGAAGCTCTCCCAGCGCCTCGGACAGCGCGTGGAGGTCGCGATGGAGGCGCGGTGGCGCCAACACGACCGTCGCGCCGACAGAGAGCGGTGCGAAGATCTCCGCCATCGCTGCATCGAAGCTGATGGACGCGTGCTGCAACACGCGGTCGGCGGGCACCAATGAAAGCTGCTGCGCGAACCATTCCGCGTGATTGCAGAGTGCGCGGTGCTCGATCATCACGCCCTTGGCGCGACCAGTCGAGCCGGAGGTGTACATCACGTAGGCGAGATCGGCCCCCGATGTGTCGTCCTCGCGCCCAGTCAGGTCGCCCTGCGTTGCGCCGACCGCATCCTCCAACTGCACCACCAACACCGCGGTGGTGGTACCACCGACAGACTCGCGCAGCCGCGCCTCATGCTGTTCCTGCGTGAGGATCACCGGGCAGGCCGCGTCATCGAGCATGAGCCGAATGCGCTCGCGTGGCAGCTCTGTATCGAGTGGCAGGAAGGCACCACCGGCCTTGTGGATCGCAACCAGCGAGACGATGAGTTCAGGGCTGCGATCGAGGTGCACTCCAACCAGGGCATCAGGGCCGACGCCGCGCGCCACGAGCACGCGGGCCAGCGCCTCGCTGCGCACCTCGAGCTCGCGGTAGGTCATTGCGCCGTCAGCCCATTCGAGGGCAATCGCGTTCGGGGTGGCTGCCGCCTGCCGCTCGATGAGCCGGTGCATCTGGCGAGGCCCGGTGCGCACCACGCTGGTCGCATTCCACGCATGAATCAGCTGGTGCCGTTCGGCCGCATCGAGCAGGTCGAAACGTGCCAGGCTGCGATCGACGTCCCTCACCGTGGCATCGAGAAGGCGCTCGATGTACCGTGCGAAGCGCTCGATGGTGCCGTGGTCATACAGCGCGCGGTCGCAGTGCAGCGCGATCTCGGCGCGCGGCAACCCGTCGTCGAGCACAAGGAGGATTTCCCCTCGCCGCTGCACCACCTCAAGCGCCGTCTGCGCATCCTCGTGCGCCTCATGGGTGCGAGGCTCGCAGTCAACGACCACGCACGGCAACTCACCTGTGCCGCCGCCAGCCAGCGGCGGCGCAGCAGCGGCCATCGCATCCGCCACCCGCCGCGCCAAGGCGTTGAGCGAAGGTTCGTCGCTGACGTCGATGCTGAGCGGAAACAGGCCGTGTGTGTCACGCTCGACCCAGCGTGCACCGCATCTCCTGGCCATTCGGCCCGTGACATCGATCGTCACCACCTCGGCGCGAGTGTAGCGCGCCAGGAGTCCCAACACTACCGCCAGCGTGACCTCGGCGGCTGAAACGGATGCAGGGAGCGCGCGCAGGGATGCTGCCCACCATTCCGACGGCGGGAAAGCGACGCCGAGTCCCTTCGTCAATGTGCCGACGCCCGACCGCGGGCGATCCGCTGGCAAACGCGTGCGCGTACCCTTCCCGATCTCCACACCCATGCAATGAACCTCGGATCTTTCTGGCGGTGCCGGCGCAGGGCTCGGGAGCGTGCACTACACAACGGGAAGCACATGCAACGAACTCGGACCATCGAGTGATCCGTTCCGTCACGACGCATCGGTTACCAAGTCGTGGGCCTCGCACCAACGCCACGGGCTGATGCAGGTATCACAAGTTTACCAAACTGCGGGCGGCGGACAACACCTGCGCGCGCACACGTACACTCGGTGTCGCACGTAATGAGTCGCTGCCTGTAACGAAAGCGGTGGCCACGGCTCGCCACGCGCTACCACGTCCTACCCCATCATCCCCTGCGCCACGGTGGCCGCGTCGTCATGCTGCAGTCGCGCGTGGAGTTGGTCGACGCCAGCGCGTCCATCACTCCTTCGCCAACGGTACGCACACACGACATCAACACCAGGTGCATCATGCGACGCATTTCGTCACTCCTCATCCTGATCGCATTCCCATCCCTCGCGTGCGCCCAGGCATCGCGAGACTCGTCACTCGCGCCGCCGGTCGTGGCGGCCGATGCTGGCGCCATCCGCTCGGCGCGTGTCGCCACCGGCCAGTTCGTCCGCGCGATCTCGTTCGTGCGCGATGGGCAGGAACGACGCGTCGGCACGATCACTGAACGCATTTCCGAACGCGGCAGCGGAACGTCCGCAATCCTGATCCGCGCCCAGGAAATCACGATGGGCCAGCGCACGGTGATCGACACCGCCGTGTCGAATCGATCGACGCTGGCGCCAATCTGGCACAACTCGAAGCAGCCGACCGCCACGATGGCCCTGCGATTCGATGGCCGTCACGTGACGGGGTCACACACCGCCGGCACGGCTGCTCCGGAGCCCATCGACCAGACGGTCGACGCGGCCGTCTTCGACTCCAACAACCAGGAGCTGGTGATGGGCGCCCTGCCGCTCGCACTCGGCTACGCGGCGCGGCTACCGATGTACATCTACGAATCGAAAGGCATCGTATGGTGCGACCTGCGTGTGGTCGGGCAGGAGACGCTCGACGGCACCGATGCCTGGAAGCTCGACGTGTCGTACGCCGGCGCGCGTGGCAGCTACTGGTTCGCCAAGGCGACTGGCGTGATGCTCAAGAGCGACCTCGTTCTTCCGACCGGCGCCACGATGCGCATGGCGCTCGTGAAGTAGCCGGCCACCACCCAGATTGCGGCCATGCCCACCGACTCCACCGCCCTGCTGACGCCGCGCGTCCTGCTCAGGCGTCAGTTGTGGGCAGCCGCGATCATCTCGACCACCATCAGTCTCGGGGCATCGCTGCAGTCGCTGGCGATGCTCAACCTGCGTGGTGAACGCACGGCGGCGTGGCGCATCCTGCTGTTTGGCTTGGCGCAGTGGTGGATGTGGGGCGTTGTCGGCGTCCTGATCTGGCAGCACATCCAGGCCACGTCACCGGCCTGGTCGGAGTGGAAGCGCTTCCTGTCGCGGCACCTTCCCATTGCGATCGGTAACAGCATCCTGCGCGCAGTGGTGCTCTCGGCGCTGGGCCGCCGCGTGTTCGAGGCAGGCGACGACGTCCGGCCACTGCAAGCGTGGATCAGTTCCTACCTTGTATCGCGCGCCGCAATCGATGTCCTGATCTACTTCGCCATTGCATCGGCGTCGATGATGCTGCTCGAACGGCAGCGCGCCGCCGAGCGCACCCGGCGCGAGGAGAGACTCGCAGCGCAGCTGGTGCAGGCCGAATTGCGCACACTACGGATGCAGCTGCAGCCGCACTTTCTCTTCAACACCCTGCACGCCATTCGTGTGCTGGTCGTCGAGCAGCCCGCACGCGCCCAGCAGATGATCGTGCTCCTCGGCGACCTGCTGCGCAGCACCCTGCTCGCCGATGGTGAACCGGAGGTACCGCTGGCGCGCGAGTTGGAGTTTGCGCAGCGATATCTCGACATCGAGCAGGTCCGATTCGAGGATCGGCTGACGGTGCACATCGACATCTCTCCGGAGTTGCAGTCGGTGCCGGTGCCGAACTTCGTGTTGCAACCGCTCGTGGAGAACGCCATTCATCACGGGGTCGGTCGTACGGCATCTCCGGCGGAAATCCGCATCTCGGCCCGGCGGGAAAACGGTCGCTTGCTGCTCGATGTCTGGAACACCGGGGCACCACTGGCGGTGTCGCCCATGCTGGGTGTCGGCATCTCGTCGACGCGCGCAAGGCTCGCCCGTCTGCACGGTGACGCGGCGCGCTGCGACCTCTCGACGGTGGATGGCGGCGTGCTGGCGCGCGTGACCTTGCCAATGCAAGGGGGCACAACGTGACAGCTGAACTCCGTCTGGTGATCGTCGATGACGAACCGCTGGTGCGCCGCGGTATCCGTGCCGCACTGAAGGGCGTCGCCGACGTCCGCATCGTCGGCGAGTGCGGCAACGGTGTGGACGCGGTGGCCATGTTGCTCGACACGCGGCCCGACCTCGTCCTGCTCGACGTGCAGATGCCGGAACTGGATGGCTTCGGCGTGCTGCGTGCACTCGGCGATGATCGGCCGCCAGCAGTGATCTTCGTGACTGCGTTCGACGCCTACGCGGTGCAGGCGTTCGCCGAACATGCGGTGGACTATCTCCTCAAGCCATTCGACGATGCGCGATTGCTGAGCGCGATCGAGCGAGTTCGGCGTCGCCCGGACCAGACATCTCACGCTACACTGGTCAACACACTGCTGGCCGCCGACACCGCCCCCCCGCAGCGATTTGCGGTGCGCATCGGCACGCGCGTGAAGGTCGTGTCCCTTGCCGCCGTGGACTGGTTCGAGGCGGCCGACAACTACGTCGCGCTTCACACCGCCGACGGTCAGCACCTCGTACGCGAGACGCTCACCGCGCTCGAGCAACGGCTGCCCGCACGCGCGTATGCCCGGACGCACCGTTCTGCAATCGTGACGCTCGATCGTGTTCGCGAGTGGAAGATGCTGCCCAGTGGTGACGCCGAAATCCGGCTCACGACTGGTGCCACAGTGCCGCTCAGCCGCTCATATCGCGACCAGTTCCTTCAGCGAATGAACGCCATCGGCACCTGAGGGCCGGAAACACGAAGGCGGCCCCGGAACGAATTCCGGAGCCGCCTCGCATTGCACATCGGGCCAATCAGGCGTGTGCAGGCACGGCGCCGACGGGAGCGTCCTTCGCCTTGAACAGTGCGGCGAAGATGAGGAACACACCGAGCGCACCGATCGCCGGCACGAACCAGATCTTCGTCCAGTCGTGTGTCACGACGCCGCCGGCAGTGGTGGACGCAATCACGTTCGCATCAACGACCATGCCCGACAGCTTCGACCCAATCAGCTGCCCAGCGCCGAGCGTCACGAGCGCAATGAATCCCTGGGCCGCAGCACGAATGCTGATGTCGGCCTGCTGGTCGACGTAGATCTGGCCAGTCACGAAGAAGAAGTCGTAGCAGACACCGTGCACCAGCAGGGCGAGGTACAGCATCCACATCCCGCTGCCGGCATTGCCGTACGCGAACAGGAGATAGCGGATCGTCCAGGTGGCCATGCCGATCAGCAACAGCTTCTTGATGCCGAGACGTGCGAAGAAGAAGGGCATCAGCAGCATGAAGCCGATCTCCGACATCTGGCCGATGGTCATCTTGGCGGCGGCGTTCTGCACGCCGATCTCATTCAGGAACGGGTTCGCGAAGGCGTAGTAGAACTGCAACGGGATGCAGAGCAGGAACGAGCCGAGCACGAACACGGCGAAGGAGCGATCCTTCATCAGGGCCAATGCATCGAGGCCAAGGACGTCGCGAACCGACAACTTCTTGCCGGCGTTATGCGGCGGTGTGTGCGGCAGCGTGAGGCAGAAGAGCCCCATCAGCAGCGAGGCACCTGCGCCCAGCAGCAGCGGCAACGCCGTCTTCTCGGCACTCACCATCGCGGCCTCGCCCACCACCGACTGGTCGGGCAGGAATCCAATCGCCCAGCCAGCGGCGATGAACCCGATCGTGCCAAGCACCCGAATGCGCGGGAATTCCGTGGCGGGATCTGCCATGTGGTCGAAGGCCAGCGCATTGGTCAGCGCCAGCGTCGGCATGTAGCAGAGCACGTAGATCAGGAACAGCGGCCAGAAGCCAGCGAACGTGGACTGCGTGGCTGCGAAGTACAGCACCGCGGCACCAGCCACGTGCAGGAAGGCCAGGACCTTTTCCGTCGAGAAGAACCGGTCGGCGATCATGCCGACGAGGAACGGCGACAGGATCGCGGCGATGGCCGGCAGTGAATAGGCCGTACCGATGTCACCACCGCTGGCCTTCAGCGCATTCCCGAGGAACGTGCCCAGCGTCACCAGCCACGAGCCATAGATGAAGTACTGGATGAACATCATCGCCGAGAGGCGGACGCGAATCGAGCTGCTGCCCGATGCTGCAGTGGTCATGGCAGTTCCCGGATGCGCATCCCGCGGATGCTGAGCTGGCCTTCGTGATCGCCCTGGATGGAGATGTACCCGCGGCTGGCGAGGCCATAATTCGGGTACTCGGAGAACTTGCTGGCCTTCACCTTCGCGGTCCAGTCGGCGCCCTTCAGTTCATACGACACGACTTTCTGCCCGTTGAGCCAGTGCTCGACATTGTTGCCGTTGACGATGATGCGCGACGAATTCCACTCTTCGGCCGGCTTCACCACACCCGGCGTCGGCGCGTAGATGGCGTAGGCCGACGCGGCACGGCGCGTGGAGTCCTTCGCATCGGGATGGCGCGCGTCATCGAGCAGCTGGTATTCCGGGCCGCTCCAGTACGGCTTGTCGTACTCCTCCGTCACACGGTAGAACACGCCGGCGTTGCCGCCCTTGGCGAGCTTCCAATCCCAGTCGAGCTCGAAGTTGGCATACTGCGCCATCGATTGCAGGTCGCTTGCGTTCCCGGTCTTCGACAGCACGCCATCCTTGTAGCTCCAGCCTTGCTGGCCTGACGGCGTCTTGTAGGCGCGCCACTGCGACAGCGCCGAGTCGAGGAGCGCCTTCGTCGTGGTATCTGCAGTCGCCACCGCGGGCGCTGCAGTCGCGGGGGCGGCGCTGTCGGCCACGGGCTTCGCCTCCTGTTTCGCGCAGGCTGTCATGGCCGCGCCACCGAGCAACACCGTGGCGATCGTTCGTCCTGTTGTGCGCATCACCGCCTCCTGTTGTTTGTGGACTCCACGCGCGTGGTCATGGCAGTTCCCGGATGCGCATCCCGCGGATGCTGAGCATCCCCTGATGATCACCCTGGATGCCAAGGAAGCCACGCTTCGCCAGGCCGTAGTTGGGGAATTCAGCGAACTTGGTCGACTTCACCTTCGCGGTCCATTCGGGACCCGACAGCTGGTACTGCACCACCTGCTCCCCGTTGAGCCAATGCTCGACGAAGTTGCCCGAGACCACGATGCGGGCGCTGTTCCATTCGCCAAGTGGCTTCGTCACGTTACGCGTCGTTGGCCAGACGCCATACGCGGCCGCCGATGCGAGCAGGGGATTCTTGTTCTCCGGATCCATCGCCTCATCGCGAAGCTGGTACTCCGGGGCGCTCCAGTATGGCTTGTCGTACTCTTCGGTCACGCGATAGAAGACGCCGGCGTTCGCCATCGTCCCCACCTTCCAGTCGAACTCGAGCTCGAAGTTCGCAAACTGCGCACGCGACTCGAGATCACCGACCAGTCCATCCTTTGTGATGACGTCGCCGGTGACGGTCCAGCCGGCGGGCATCGCATCGGTCTTCCATCCGCGCCACTGCGACATCTTGTCGTCGATCAGCGGGGTCCAGACGACGGCATTGGACAATGGCGCATCGCCCTTCGACTTCGGTGCCGTGGCCGCCGCGGCCACTGTCGCGGCCGACGAGTCGCCGGCACCGGCTTTCTTCCCCTCGCCACTGCACGCGAGCGCGCCGACAGACAGCAGCGCGCACGTGGTGAACTTCACGGTCCGGCGGATCATCATCGCTTCCATTCGTAACGGGAGACCGCCGAGGTGAACGTGTCGAGATTCTCGCCGGGATAATCGATCGTGCGGCCCTGTTCCGCACTCTGGTAGGCCGTCATCAACAACTTCACGACATCGAGTCCGTCGGCAAAGGTGAGGCGGGGTTCCTCGAGCCCGAGGAACGCGCGGGCGAAATGTCGGTCCTCCGTCTCATACCCATACACGAACTGCTCAGCAGGCACCACCGGCATCACACCGGTCTCCGCCTGCTGCTTCTCCACCAGGTCTTCGCCGGTCGCACCCTTGACCTCACGCGAGAAAAACAGCTTCAGGCCCGGATCGAGCGAATTCCACTGCATCGAATACTCGGGACCGAGCAACTCCGCTGACAATCGCAACCCCGGTCCGACATAGCTCCACGATGTCGTGGCTTCGCCGAGCACCGTGTAGCCATCGTCCGTCTCGAACTCGACATGCATGCTGGCAAAGTCTTCCGACGGCGTCCTGGTGTAATCCACCTGCACCTTCATGTCGTCGCGCAGGATCTTCGCGTAGTGCGGGCGCGACCACTTCAGGCTCGCGATGTGGGCCGTGACCTTCTTCGGCCGGACGGTCGCCAGCGATTCACCCGGCTTCGTCAGCAGGTGCCGAATCAGCAGCGCGGAGTGACACATCATGTCCGTCAGCGTGCCGCCACCTTGCAGTGCGCCGGTCCAGAACCAGGGCGTGTGAGGGCCGCTATGCTCTTCTGCCGCCCGCGCCAGGTACGGGCGCCCGGTGGTTGCGGCGCCTCGCGCCCACAACAGCTTGTGGCCTGTCTCGACATGCGGCGAGAACAGCTGGTTCTCGAGATAGCCGGTCTTCAGGCCAACACTCTCCACCAGCTCGCAGACCTTCTTCGCCTCGGCGACGTTTCGCGCCAGCGGCTTCTCGCACGCCAAGCCCTTCAACGTGCCCTTCCCGCTCCGGATCGCGTTGACGATCTCCTCGACGTTCTCGATGCGCGCCTGGTTCGGCCCACTGAGCCAGATCGCATCGATCGCCGGATCGGCGACCATCGCGGTGATCGAGTCGTACGCCTTGCAATCACCGACATCGATGTCGCGCGCCAGCGCCGCAGCGCTTTCGGCCCGCTCCTTGTTCGGACTCCAGACGCCGCGCACATCCGCATCGCGGATGGCGCGGAACGCCTGGATATGGAAGCGGGTGTTGAAACCGCTGCCGACGAATCCAACGCCAAGTCGTGCGCTCATGCGTGCATGTGACGAACGTGTGCTCTCCGCAACACAGACCTCATGAGAGACTCCAGCCTGAGCGGTACTCGCGCGTCAGGAAGGCGTTTGCTTCTGGTGCATTCGTCACACGCATCGCGTCGCCATCGTAGAAGATCTTCTTGCCCTGGCCGGCGCGCAGTGCGACCAGCCCAAGCAGCATCACTTCCGTGAGCGGTGCCGCATACTCGAACGGCGAACTGGCCGTGCCCTTCCCCTTGCAGGCGTCGGACCAGTTCTGCTCGTGTGACGTGGTGATGCGCGCGACCGACTTCGGGACGGCCTGGAAGGCAGGATCCATCGCGGTCGGGAAGACGCGCGGGTTGTTGCCATACGTGTCATAGACCATGATGCCCTTCGTGCCGACGAAGTAGCCGCCGCCGTCGCCGCCGAGTGCGATCTCGTCGGGAAGGAACTTCGGGCGCGGCGGCAGCAGGCCGCCGTCGTACCAGTGCATCTTGACCGCAGGCCGGCTCCCCTTGGCCGCGAACTCGTACTCGACCGTCTGCCCGACGGGGTACGTATCGGGATTCCGCGCGTCGCCACCGAAAGGCGTGGACGATGAGCTGATCGCCGTCGGCATGCCCAGTTCCAGCGCCCAGAACGGCTGGTCGATGAGGTGCGCGCCCATGTCGCCGATCGCGCTGACGCCGAAGTTCAGCCAGCCGCGCCACGCGAAGGGGTGGTACGCCGGATCGTAGGGCACGAAGGGTGCGGCACCGACGAACAGGTCCCAGTTCAGCGTCGACGGCACCGTCGGCGCGACGGCCGGCTTCGGGCGTGCGACACCCTGCGGCCAGTAGCCGTGCGGTCGGTTCGTCCAGACGTGGACCTCGCTGATGGGCCCGAGGATGCCGCTCGCGATCACTTCCTTGATCTTGCGCGTGCCATCGGACGAGTGGCCCTGGTTGCCCATCTGCGTCACGACCTTCGTGTCGCGCGCCGCCTTGTTCATCGCCCGGGCTTCCATCACCGAGTAGGTGAGCGGCTTCTGCACGTACACGTGCTTCTTCATCTGCATCGCACGGAGCGCGATCATGGCGTGCATGTGGTCCGGCGTCGCGACCACCACGGCGTCGATGTCCTTCTGCTTGTCGAGCATCTCGCGATAGTCGGCGTACTTGGCCGCCTTCGTGTAGTGCTCCTGCAGCTTCTGGCCGTTCTGGTAGTTCTGCTGCGCCTGGGCGGTGCGGCGGGCGACCCACGCCTTGGCATCCTCGGCACTCAGGTTGGCCGGTGCCGTGAACGCGCCCGGCGTACGCGCGCGGTTCGTGATGCCCCGCTCGAGATAGGCGGAGTCGACGTCGCAGACTGCGACCGTGTTCTCGGTGAGCAGCTGCATCCAGTTCGACATGCCCATGCCGCCAGCACCGACGTACGCGATGTTGAGCGTGTCGCTCGGCGCCTGGAAGCCGCGTCCGAGGACGTGCCGGGGCACGATCATGGGCGGTGCGACGAGCGCACCGAGTGCGAGAGTGGCACCGCCGGCGACGAAGTCGCGACGAGTGACGGCTTTGGTGTCGACAGCCTTGGGGTCCATGCGGGGGCGTGGTAAAGAGCCAATCGTGCCTGCGGTCCCTCGGAGGGGGCGCCTCGGACGCGGGTAATCTTTCAGGGGGACCGCGATTCCGGCAGCGCCCGCCTCCCGTAACCTTTGCTCGGCCGGTGGTCCGGGTAGTCGGGGGTGCCGGCCGAGACGGGAAACTGCAGCGGGGTCACCTGCGAAGATGCGGTTCGGTGGATAGGATGCTCGCGTCCGGTTCCACCGTGGCCGGTGGTGCCTCCAGGCCAGCTGTCTCCGCCCTGCCCCATTCCTCATCCGCCGGTCGCCGGCGCCTCGTGGAGCCCTCGTGGATCAAGTCCTCACCCATCTGACGGCGATCGATTACGCCGTGATGGCCATGTACTTCGTGTTCGTGCTCGGCATCGGCTTTGCCTTGCGACGGAGCACGAAGACCAGCTCCGACTTCTTCCAGTCGGGCCGGTCACTGCCGCCCTGGGTCACCGGTCTCGCCTTCCTCTCCGCCAACCTCGGCGCGCAGGAAGTGATCGGCATGGGTGCCTCGGGTGCCAAGTACGGCATCGCGACCGCGCACTTCTACTGGATCGGCGCGATCCCGGCGATGGTGTTCGTGGCGCTGTTCATGATGCCGTTCTACTACGGCTCACGCGCTCGCAGCGTACCGGAATACCTGAAGCTGCGCTTCGACGAAAAGACGCGCACGCTGAACGCGCTGAGCTTTGCCGTGATGACGATCTTCTCGTCCGGCATCTCGATGTACGCGATGGGCAAGCTGTTCAACCTGCTGCTGGGCTGGAGTTTCGACGTCAGCGTGCTGGTGTCGGCGGTGATCGTGCTGGCGTACGTGTTCGCTGGTGGCCTGACGAGCGCGATCTACAATGAAGTGCTGCAGTTCTTCATGATCGCGTTCGGTTTCGCTCCGCTGGTGTTCCTTGGCCTGAAGCAGGTGGGCGGCTGGTCGGGACTGACGGCAAAGTTGACGGAAGCATCGGTGGCCAACGGCCATGCGCCTGGAGCGCTGACGCATGCGTGGCAGGGCATGACCAGTGCCAGTACCAATCCCTTAGGCGTGGAGTGGTTCGGGTTAGTCATGGGCCTCGGCTTCGTGCTCAGCTTCGGTTACTGGTGCACGGACTTCCTCGTGGTGCAGCGCGCGATGGCCGCCGACAGCATGATCGCCGCCCGTCGCACGCCGCTGATCGCTGCGGTGCCGAAGATGTTCTTCCCGTTCCTCGTGATCCTGCCGGGCATGATCGCGCTGGCACTGACGGGTACGGCCGGCGGCATCATCCCGGCCAAGCTGAATGCAGCCGGACAGCCGATCCTCGACGCCGCGGGCAAGGTCGTGATGGACTTCGACCTCGCCACGCCGATGCTGCTGATCAAGCTCTTCCCGGAAGGCATGCTGGGACTCGGCCTGACGGCGCTGCTGGCCAGCTTCATGTCGGGCATGGCCGGTAACGTGACGGCGTTCAACACGGTGTGGACGTACGACATCTACCAGAGCCACATCAAGAAGGGCGCGAGCGACGAGCACTACCTCTGGATGGGTCGTGCGGCGACGGTGGGCGGTATCGTGTTGTCGATTGCCGCGGCGTACGTGGCGGGCGCATTCAACAACATCATGGAGATCCTGCAGCTGGTGTTCGCGTTCGTGAACGCCCCGCTGTTTGCGACCTTCGCGCTGGGCATGTTCTGGAAGCGCGCCACGGGTCACGGCGCCTTCTGGGGCCTCGCAGCCGGCATGAGCGGCGCGATGCTGCATCACGGCCTGACGTTGCCGAACGGCTCGGTGCCGGGCATCAAGGGCGGCTTCTTCGGCCTCGTGCACACGTACCCGAGCGAGATGGCGCAGACGTTCTGGACGGCGATCGTGGCGTTCTCGACCTGCGTGCTGGTCAGCATCATCATCAGCCTCGCAACGAAGCCGCGCCCGGATGTGGAGCTCAAGGGTCTGGTCTATTCGTTGACGGAGAAGCCGGTGGATTCTGGCATTCCGTTCTTCAAGCGTCCGTTGACCTTCGCGCTGGCCGTGCTGGCAATGACGGTCCTGCTCAACATCATCTTCCTCTGACCGCGGAGCACACATCATGAGTGGAGAAGCCTCCCTCGACCTGCGCCTCCCGATCGGCGGCCTGTTCGCAGTCCTCGGCGTCATGCTGGCCGGCTATGGCCTGGCCACGGCGAGCAACACCGAGATGTACGTGAAGTCGGCGGGCATGAACATCAACCTGATCTGGGGCGTCGTGATGTTCGTGACGGGCCTGATCTTCCTCGGTCTCGCGAAGCGCGGGGCGGCGAAGGGCTGAGTTCAGCGTTGTTCTGGTGAAAGAGCGGCCCGTTCGATTGACTGAACGGGCCGCTCTTTTTTGCTGCTGCCGTCTGCGTGGTTCGAACAGCAACAGCAATGGGGGGGGGGAGGCCACGGAGCTCACGGAGTGCTCTGATCGCCGAGGTAGGTGCAGCGCCACCTTAAGAAATGAGGAACTGCACGACCTCGCTGCCGCTCCCTTCGCCCTTCAAGTCGAGGAAGTCCCGCGCTGCACGGAGCGAAATCCGGTGACAGCGAAATCCGGTGACAGTGCACTCATTCCGATGGAATGAGTGCACTGTCACCGGATTTCCCCGGATTTCCCCTCCGCTCCCGTTGCAGCTGCTGTTGCAGATACGGCGAAGAGCAACAGCAATGAGGGGGAGGCCACGGAGCTCACGGAGTGCTCTGATCGCCGAGGTACGTGCAGCGCCAACTTTAGGAATGAGGAACTGCACGACCTCGCTACCGCGCCCTTCGCCCTTCAAGTCGAGGAAGCCCCGAGCTCCACGGAGCGCTGCAACCGAAGCACTCCGTGAGCTCCGTGGGCTCCGCTCCATTGCTGTTACAGTAGTTGTTTAAGTTTGACTTCAGAACATTTCGCGAGGAAACGACGGATGCCGATTGCGAATCACTGCGTCTCCATTGCGCGCGCCTTTGCGCTCATGTCGTTTGCCGCGGCACCTCTTCGCGCGCAAGCTCCAGCGGGAGTTCTCAGTGGCGTTGTGCGCGTGCAAGGTCAGGACTCGACGCACTTGCCTGATGTCGCAATAACACTGACTCCGAGCCATCGTGCGGCACGCACCGACTCCGCCGGCAGCTTTCGCTTCGTCTCACTTCCTGCCGGTGATTATCTCCTGACCGCGCGCCGCTTGGGGTACGACGCGTTGTACAAGACATTTCGTGTAAGCGGGAACCTCGAGACAAGCATCCGGATTTCGATGGTCCCGATCGCCCAGCGGATGGCCACGATCACGGTGTCCGGCAAGAAGGTCACGTATCCAGTGCGGCTTTCAGAGCCGTATCAGCGCCTCCAGCGTGGCGTCGGGCATTTCATCACACGCGAGCAAATTGACAGTCTGTTCCCGCTCGACGTGGCGTCACTGTTACAGCGCGTACCAGGTGTCCGCGTCAAGGCCAATACGATCGAGTTCGCTCGCTGTACCGAGCTCGGAAGCAACAACCAGAAGGTTCAGGTCTGGGTCGACGGACAGCGCTGGACCAACTACTCGATGGGAGCAGAACTGAGCATCGGCGCCGCGATGGCGATCCGTGACATCACTCCGTCGAGCATCCAGTTGATGGAGATCTTCTCCGGTCCATCCACGATCCCAGGCGAGTACGTCGACGACGCCTGCGCCGTCATTCTCATCTGGCGCAAGTAGCTTCCGGCGCGCCAGCGCTACCGCGGTCGCGCGCGAAGAGCTACGGCAATGAGGGGGAGGCCACGGAGCTCACGGAGTGCTCTGATCGCCGAGGTAGGTGCAGCGCCACCTTAAGAAATGAGGAACTGCACAACCTCTCCGCCGCTCCCTTCGCCCTTCAAGTCGAGGAAGTCCCGCGCTGCACGGGACGCTGCAACCGAAGCACTCCGTGAGCTCCGTGGCCTCCGCTCCCATTGCAGTTGCTGTTGCAGTTGCTGTTGAAGCGAAGCGCAACAGCAATGAGGGAGAGGCCACGGCCGAAATACGGTGACACGAAATCCGGTGACAGTGCACTCATTCCGATGGAATGAGTGCACTGTCACCGGATTTCCACCTTAAGAAATGAGGAACTGCGCAACCTCTCTGCCGCTCCCTTCGCCCTTCAAGTCGAGGAAGCCCCGCGCTTCACGGAGCGCTGCAACCGAAGCACTCCGTGAGCTCCGTGGCCTCCGCTCCCATTGCAGTTGCAGTTGCTGTTGCTCTTGCTGCGCCCCACCGAGACAGAACTACTTCGCGATTGCGGCAGCGTCGAGCACCGAACTGGTTCCGAGCTTGAGCGCCTCGATGCCAGGGCGAATCTTGGCGAGATCACCAACGACCACGATGGTCGCGCGATTGACGGGTAGGTACTTCTTCGCAACCCGCTGCACATCCGCAACGGTGACCGCATTCACCCGCGTGATGAACTGGCTCACGGACGTCAGCGGGAGGCCGAAGGTGTTGAGCTCGCCCAGCTCGCCGGCGATGTCGCCGTTGGTCTCGAAGTTGCCAGGGACGGCGAGCGCAACGTACGCCTTCGCGCGTGCGAGTTCAGTCGCGTCGACCGGTGCGTTCTGGATCGAGCGCAGTTCCTTGAACACTTCCACCAGCGACGAATCGGTCACGTCGGTCCGGACACCGCTCGAGATGCGGAAGGAGTTCGGGATCGGCGCAAACCCGAATCGCGAGCCGATGCCGTACGTGTAGCCTTTCGTCTCGCGCAGGTTGGTGTTGAGGCGTGACGAGAAGGAATCACCGAGCAGCGTGTTCATCACCACCAGCGCCGGATAGTCGGGGCTGAAACGTGACACCCCTGGTCCGCCGATCACGATCACCGATTGGGCGGCGCCCGGCTTGTCCACCAGGAACAACTTCACGGCGGTGTTGTCGACCGCTTGTACAGTCACGGTGGGGATGGCGATCGGTGCGCCGGTCGCCTTCCACTCTCCAAAGCGTGCACCCAGCAGCGACGTGGCCTCGGCGGCGGTGATGTCGCCCGCCACGATGAACTTCGCACGCGCTGGCACGTACGCCCGCTCGTAGAACTTCCGCACCGAAGATGAGTCGAGACGCGCCGTGGTCGCCGAATCACCATCAGTCGAGTTGTGGTACGGATGCCCCACCGGGAAAACGATCGTGTTGAACGCGAGTGTCGCGAGTGCGTTGGGTTGATCTCGGCGCTGCAGGATGCCAGCAGCGCGCAGTTCACGCTGACGGCGAACATCCGCCGAGGTGAAGGCCGGGCGCTGTACGACATCGGCCATCAGGTCGAGCGCTGCGCCCAGCGAGCGCTTCGGCACGTTCAGCGACACCGTGAACGCATCCCACGACGACGATGACGACAAGTTCGCGCCGAGGAACGCCAGTTCGCTCTGCAGTGCGTTCACATCCTTGCCGCCCGCACTTTCCGTCAGCATCCGGGCAGTGAACGATGCCAGGCCGGGCTCTGTACCATCGAGGCGCGAGCCACCGCTGATCGAGAGCGTCACCTGCACCAGCGGCACTTCGGTCTGCGTGACGAGCTGCAGTGGAATGCCATTCGAGAGCCGTGCGTTCACCACTGTCGGCAACACCAGCTTCGGCGCTGCTGGCAACGTTGGCGGCTTGGTGCGATCGAATGCCGCCTGCGCCGACAAGGCAGCAGGCGCGAGCAGGCCGAGGAACAGAATACGGCGGATCACTGGGTCACCTTCTTCGGTGTGGCGGCAAGGGCCTTCTTGCCCTGGGGAACGACCGAGATCGTCACACGCGGCGCTTGCAGGTACTTGCGCACCACCCGCTGGATGTCAGCGGCCGTGACGGCGCGCAGCTTGTCGAGATCGTCCTGGAAGCCATCGGGATTGCCGGTCTGGTAGTAGTACTCGTTCAGCTGGTCGGCCTTGCCGCTGACGGTCTGGATGCTGCGCAGGAACGACGCCTCGATCGCATTACGCGCCTGATCCAGCTCGCGTCCCGTCGGGCCCTCGGCAACCAGGCGTTGCACGTTCTGGTCGATCACCGTTTGCAGCGTGTCCAGCGCCACGCCAGGGCGCGCCGTGGCCACGATGTTGAAGTCACCGTCGAGACGCTTGGCATCGTTGTAGGCCTGCACCGCCGTCGCGATCTCGCCACGATAGACGAGTGCCTGCGTGAGGCGACTGGTCCGTGAACCGGCGAGCACATAGCCAGCCACCTGCAACGCCGCGGCGTCAGCGTCGGTGCTCTTCACCGTGTGCCAGTTGAGGTAGAGCCGAGCCAGTTGCACGCGATCTTCGAGTGTCACGGCCGTGTCGTGCACAACGAATGGCGCCGGCGTTGGGCGCTCGATGGCTGGGCCGCGCG
Source organism: uncultured Gemmatimonadaceae bacterium (assembly GCA_963740355.1). Lineage (GTDB taxonomy): Bacteria > Gemmatimonadota > Gemmatimonadetes > Gemmatimonadales > Gemmatimonadaceae > JACMLX01. The sequence continues at coordinate 1,356,550 of CAVUDW010000002.1, read as the reverse complement.
GAATGTCGCTGAAGTACTGGCGCACCAGCGCACGCACCTCGTCGGCCTTCACATCGCCTGCGACGACCAGCGTGGCGTTGTTCGGCGCGTAGTACTGACGGAAGAAGTCCTTCACGTCATCCACCGAGGCCGCACTGAGGTCGGCCATCGAGCCGATCACCGGCCACGAATAGGGATGCCCCGCAGGGTACATCAGCTTCGGCTGATAGTCGGCCACCATGCCGTACGGCTGATTCTCGTAGCTCTGTCGGCGCTCGTTCTTCACCACGTCGCGCTGCACGTCGACCTTCGGCTTGTCCATCGTCGGCAGCAGCCAGCCAAGTCGATCCGCCTCCAGCCAGAGCATCAGCTTGAGCGATGAACTCGGTCCCGCTTCGTAGTAGTTGGTGCGATCCTCGGTGGTCGAGCCGTTGTTGTTGGCACCAGCGGCTTCGAGCAGGCGATCGAATTGCGGATAGGGCGCATTCTGTGAGCCCATGAACATCAGGTGCTCGAACAGGTGCGCAAAGCCGGTGCGACCGACCTTCTCGTCGCCGGAGCCGACGTGGAACCAGACGTTGGTGGTGACGATCGGCACCGAGTGATCCTCGTGCACGATCAGCGTCAGGCCATTGGGGAGCGTGTCGAGCGTGTACGGCACGCGAAGTCGGGCGGCCTGCGCTCCGCTCAGCGTCGGCGCCAGTGCTAGGGCACCCAGCGCGAGGAAATGTCGAAGTGTCATGCCGGAAAGCTACGCCTGCCGCGAGTGTGGCAGCAGGCGTCGCATCGCCGACCTCAGCCGAACGTGACGCCCCACTGTGACGCGAGCGTCGAGCCGATGTTCAGACGGTGCAATCCCCATTCCGGATGATTGAGGGCGTCGGTGGCGCTGGACATTGGCTCGATCGCGATGCTGGCCCGCTTCAGTCCCGCAGGCAGCGCTTCGCCGGTATAGATCACCACGTAGTCGAAGCTTTCGTCCATCCAGACGGCAAAGGCCCGCAGCCCGTAGCTGAGGCGGACGCGCGCCAATCCATCGGGGCCACGCGTGGGGCTGGCGAAGCAGTGATTGAACTTCGTGTCGCCGATCACGCGGCCAGTGCGGAAGTCGAGCCCCGCCTCCTCCACCGACAGCACACGCCCGGTCGGAATCAGGTTCTCGAACTCGAGGACTTCGTTGAACGGCAGCGTCAGCGTGTCGGTATCCACCTGGGCCGAGCCGACGGTGAAGTAGGGGTGGAACCCCATCGCGACCGGCGCATCATGCGAACCGCTGTTGGTGATGGCCGTGTCGACCTGAAGTCCATTGGCATCGAGGCTGTACTCGATCCGCAGCGTGAGCGGGAACGGATAACCCTGCGCCCCCGGGAACCGCTGCGTGAAGGCCGCCGAATAGAGACTGCGCGACTCCACCGCCCAGTCCACCGTGCGCACGAAGCCGTGAATGGCGTTGGGGCCATCCTTGTCGTTGGTGGCCATCTGATAGTCGAGGCCATCCCAGCGATAGCTGCCGCCGGCTACCCGTCCGGGAAACGGGATCAATACGTCCCCTTGCCCGCCCTGCTTGTTGGCCGTGCCGCGATACCCAGCCACGACCGCATGGCCCTGCCAATTGAGGGTTCGCAGGCTGGCGCCACGCGACGACACCACGGCCGTCCAGTCGCCCGATTGCAGCTCGATTTCGGATTCGTCAGTCATTTGAGCAGTGTAGCGCGGCCAGCGCCGTCCCGCCGCTCCCCCGCGACGGTCGCTCCCCGTAGCGGAACCGCGAGGGATGCGCCACCATACCCCCCAGTCCACGCCGCCTTCGACGGACCTGACCGTCCCGGCCGACCGCATCCGACCCGTACCGCACCGATGACTTTTCCACGAGCTGCTGGCGTCCTGCTGCATCCGACCTCCCTTCCCGGCGCCGGCGGCATCGGTGACCTCGGTCCCGACGCCCACACGTTCCTCGACTTCATGGCGCAATCAGGCCTGAAGATCTGGCAGATGCTCCCGGTCGGTCCGACTGGTTATGGCGACTCGCCCTATCAGTGCTTCTCGGCCTTCGCTGGCAATCCGCTGTTGATCCATGTGCCGGGCGAGGATGACGCGAGTTTTCCAGCACACCACGTGGACTTCGAACATGTGATTCCGTACAAGCGCGCACGCGTGCGGAAGCACCTGTCGACGTACAAGCCGGACGACCGCTACTTCGCCTTCGTGCGTGCCAACGAATCGTGGCTGCCGGACTATGCGCTCTTCATGGCGCTCAAGGAAGCACACGACGGCGTGGAGTGGACGCGTTGGGAAAAGGGCGCGGCGACCCGCGAACCCACGGCTCTCGCCGCCTGGAGGACGAAGCTCGCCGACAGCATCCAGCGCTACCAGATCGAGCAGTATTTCTTCTTCACGCAGTTCTACGCCCTCAAGGCTGCAGCGAAGGAACGCCACATCGAGTTGATGGGCGACCTGCCGATCTACGTTGCAGCTGACAGCGCCGATGTGTGGGCGAATCGTGACTGCTTCATGCTCGACGAAGATGGCCACAAGCTGGTGCAGGCCGGCGTGCCGCCTGACTACTTCTCGGCCACCGGTCAGTGCTGGGGCAATCCGATCTACGACTGGCCGCGCATGAAGGAGACTGGCTATGCCTGGTGGATCCATCGCATGCGCTCGGCCTTCCAGATGTTCGACAGCGTGCGACTCGATCACTTCCGCGGTTTCGAGGCCTACTGGGAAGTGCCGGGCGAGGCTGTCACCGCGGAAAAGGGTCAGTGGGTCGAGGGACCTGGCGCTGACCTCTTCATCGCGATCGAAAAGGCGCTCGGCAAGCTGCCGATCGTGGCCGAAAATCTTGGACTGATCACGCCGGAAGTGGAGGCGTTGCGAGCGCAGTTCGACTTCCCTGGCATGAGCATCCTCCAGTTCGCGTTTGGCGGCGACGGGCAGGCGCACGAGTTCAAGCCGCACAACTTCCCGCGTGACCGTGTGGTGTACACCGGCACCCACGACAACGACACCACGATGGGTTGGTGGAACTCGACCGGGCAGAGCGATTCGACGCGCTCGTCGGATGAAGTCACGCGCGAGAAGGCGTACGCGCTGCAGTATCTCGGCACCGACGGCAGTGAGATGAACTGGACCCTGATCCGCGTGGGCCTCGCGTCGGTGGCGAACACAGTGCTGATCCCAATGCAGGACATTCTGGGCACGGGCAGCGAGACGCGCATGAACACACCGGGCAAGTCGTCCGGCAACTGGGCATTCCGTTTCAGCTGGGATCAGCTGACACCCGATATCACCAAGCGGTTGGCGACGCTGGTGAAAACCTATGACCGCTGAATGATGATCTCCTTGCGTTCATTCACTGCGCAGGTCGTCCGACGCGCCTGCCTCGTCTTGGTCGTCGCCGCGTCGACGATCAGCGCGCAGGCCCCGGTGATCGAGAAGGTGGATCCACCGAACTGGTGGGGCCAGCACACGGTGAACCCGGTGCGCGTCCTGATTCGCGGCAAGAACCTGACGGGCGCCCGCCTCACCTGTCCGCGACTGACCTGTGCGCGCGTGAAGGTCAGTGCGGCCGGCACGTACGCCTTCGTGGACGTGACGATTCCGGCCACCGCACGACCGGGCGCGTATCCGCTGACACTGACGACTGGTGCCGGCAGCGCACCAGTGCCTTTCACCGTCACAGCGCCACTGGCACGCGCTGGCCGCTTCCAGGGCTTCAACCAGGATGACGCGATGTACCTCGTCATGCCTGATCGGTTTGCGAACGGCGACACGACCAACGACAACCCGTCGGTCTCGACTGGCTTGCACGACCGCAGCAAGACGCGCTACTACCACGGCGGCGACCTCGAAGGGCTGCGGCGCAAGTTGCCGTACCTGAAGCAGCTGGGCATCACGGCGATCTGGCTCAATCCGTTGTACGACAACAACAACGCGCTGAACCGGAAGGAGATGTACGATGGCCAGCCGATGGCCGACTACCACGGCTATGGCGCCACCGACATGTATGCCGTGGACGAACACTTCGGCGACATTGCGCTCTTCAAGTCGGTGACCGACGAAGCCCACGGCATGGGCATCAAGATCATCCTCGACATGGTCGCGAATCACACCGGGCCGTACCACCCATGGGCCGCCGACTCGCCGACGCCGACCTGGTTCCACGGCACGACGGAGAATCACCCGAACAACACCTGGCAGACGTGGACGTTGCACGACCCGTACTCGACGCCGGCAATGCGGCGCGAGACGCTCGATGGGTGGTTCATCAACATCCTGCCCGACTTCAACCAGGACGATCCGGAAGTGGCCCGCTACATCATCCAGAACACGCTCTGGTGGGTGGGCATGAGCGGCATGGATGGCATCCGTCAGGACACTTGGCCGTATGTACCGCGCACTTTCTGGCGTGACTGGATGACCGCGATCAAGAAGGAGTATCCGAAGCTCAAGGTTGTTGGCGAAGTGCTCGATGGCGACCCGACTTTCGTCAGCTTCTTCCAGGGTGGCAAGACGCAGGCCGATGGTATCGACGACAAGGTCGACGCACTCTTCGACTTCCCGATCCACTTCACGCTGCGCAACGTCTTCGCTCGTGGCGGCTCGATCCGCGCCGTGCCGCAGATGCTGGCGCGTGATCATCTCTATCCGAATCCGGACGCCCTCGTGACGCTGCTCGGCCTTCATGACGTGAATCGCTTCATGAACGAGCCCGGCGCAACGAGTGCTGGCCTCAAGCTGGCCTTCACCTTCCTCGCCACCGCCCGTGGCACACCGCTGATCTACTACGGCGACGAGATTGCGCTCCCGGGCGGCAACGACCCGGACAATCGTCGCGATTTCCCCGGCGGCTGGAAGGAAGACCCGCGCAACGCCTTCGAGACGACGGGCCGCACGGACATCGAGCAAGGCGTCTTCACGCACCTGCAGACGTTGCTGCAGCTCCGCGCCTCACGCGCCGACCTGCGCAACGGTCGCACCGAGAATCTCTTTGCGGACGACCAGTCGTACGTCTACCGTCGCGGCCGCACCGTGGTCGCGATCAACAACGGCACCACGCCAGCTGTCGTGAAACTGCCTCCCATGACGCTCGGTGCCGATGTGCTCAAGACCTGCGCGGCTCCAGTGTCTGACGCTGCAGGAATCACGCTCACCATTCCTGCTCGGGCCAGCTGCGTGTTCTGACGGCGTTTGTGCGCGCCACTCACATTCGGGACGCCTGTGGCGGCTTCGGTCCACACTCCCTCACGCGGAGGCGCGGGGGACGCGGAGCCGCGGGGAACAGCACTTCGACGCCTGTGGCGGCGGAGGGGTCCACACGGACCGAACTGCAACTGCCTCTTTGGAATGGTCGGCGTGCGAAGCGGAGATCCGTGCGTGAGGGCGGCGCACCGGCTGGAATGTGGCGCAGGCGAGCGCAGTTCCCCTGCAGTTAACCTCCGAGTCACACGCGGGGCGGCTGCCGCAAGCGAATCTCCGCGGCTCCGCGGTCCTCCGCGCCTCCGCGTGAGGAAGTGTTGACCGTTGGCGGCGGAGCCGCGCGCGATCAGCGGTTCAGGCCGAGCGAAAGAAACAGGCTGCGGCCGTCGCTCGGCCAGACACCGGGGCCGGGGTAGAATTGGGGGCGTTTTGTGAAATATTGACGGTCGAGGAGGTTACTGACGCCGCCGGAGAGTTTCACGAAGCGCGTCACGACGATTCCGCCGTGCAGGTCGACGAGTGTGTAGGCGGGGACCAATCCGGTCGCACCATTGGCACTGGGCGTGACCGTGTTGAGTGCGTCTGCGAAGGTACGACTGACGTAGCTGACCTGGGCCGTGATGTCGAATCGCTGATGCGTCGCCGACAGTCCGCCGCGGGCGATCCAGCGGGGTGCCGACTCTACTTCGTTACCTTCGATGCTGACGTTGGTACCGGCGGAGATGGACGACCCTCCGACGTACCGCGCGTCCATGAACGATGCCGCCGAGAAGGCGCGCCAGGCGGTGGCGCCGGTGATGCCGAGGGGCAGTCCGAGGCGTGCTTCGACCCCGAGGGTGCGCGTCGTACCCACGTTCGTCTTGTACGTGTACGGTGTGCCGTCCGGATCGGACAGCGTCAGCAAGCCAAACCGGTTCGCGTAGCGCATCGCAAACAGCGAGACGTCGTAGCTGATGCCATTGGCGTAACCGCGGCGCAGGCCCGATTCCAACGTCCAGCCACGCGCGTCACGGATCGAGGTATCGGTGCGCTCACTCGCGGTTTCTGGCAGCAGGTCCTTGAGGATCATCGGACGGTATGCCTGACTGAAGCCGCTGTACCATTCGCCCCCACGGGAGAGTTTGTAAGCAGACCGCACACCGAACAGCGGAAAGTTGTGTGATACGTCGCGCGGGGTATCGGCCGGGTCGTAATAGGCGAGTGATCCGCGCATCCGTGTCGTGCCGCGTTCGACCCGGAATCCGGGCACGATGCACCATTCGGGCGAGAGCCGCAGTTCGAGTTCGGAGAAGACGGCCGCGTTCTTGGTGAGGTAGTGAAGATTGCGCTGGAATGCGGCGCCGGGCTGCAGGTCGAGATCGTAGTCCGAGCCGCGCGACCCTGTCCCCCGCTGGCGGCGCCAGAGATCGTTGTCGGCCAGCGAAACTCCGCCCACCAGCGTGGCGGGCTTCGACGCTACGTGCACGTCCTGCATCACACGCAGCTCGAGCGTGCGACTGTCGTAGCGATCGATGTCCACCTGGCGTGCGCTGAACACTCCAGCCAGCGATGCCGTGTCAGGTGCATTTGCAAATCCCCCGACCGCCACACTGCTGCGACTGCCGAAGACTCCTGAAGCCTGCAGCGTGGCACGCGTCGTGGCGCGAGGCGTCCACGTCAGCGTCAGCGACGGCACCAAAATGTCGGGGCTGTAGAAGTTGCGCGAGCGCGTCGACGCACGCGGATTCGCATCGAACATCGCGTCGGTGAGCGGGCCGGGCTGCTGGTACAGATAGCGGCTGCGCCCAACCTCGGCACGCAGGATCATCGAGCGCGAAAGCGGCGCGCTGGCCGTAAGAAATTCGGCATCGGATTCCGAGCGGCCGTTGGCGCGATATCCATCCGAGCGTCGCGCCGATCCATAGACGTAGTAGGTGACGCGGCCGATCTTGCCACCCACCGCGTTGTACGTGCTGCGCAGTCCGAAGCCACCGGCCGAACTCCGCGACTCGACACTTGCCGCACGCGTCGTGTCCGGCGTGCGCACGACATAGTTGATCACACCACCAAACTGCGCGCCATACTGTAACGCGGCCGTACCGCGAACCAGCTCCACGCGCTCGATGGCTTCCATCGGCGCGCTGTAGTGACTGGCCGGATACCCATAGGTGTCAGAGTTCGTGCTGACGCCGTTCTGCCTGACGTTGAATTCCCACGACCGATGCGCGTCGAGTCCACGGGCCGAGATGTTGACCTGATTGCCGCTGCCGTCCATGTCGTACACGAACACGCCCGGAACTTCGGCGAAGAGTTGGCGTCCGACTTTCTCCGCGACGTTGGTGGTCGAGCCGGACACGGACACGACTTCCGACTTGGCGCCGGTCGTGAGCATCCCCGCCACGATTCGTGGTGCCGTACTCACGCTTCCCGGCCGTCGCGGCGCGGTGACGACCACACCAGCGATCCGTCGCGCGACCGAGTCTCGTCGCCCCGCAGCCGTGTCTGCCCGTACCTGCGCATGGCATATCACCGGCGCTGCGAAACACAGCAGCGCGGCAGCAACGAGGCCCGGGCCCGACGACGCAAAGCACTGTGAATTCTTCATGACAGCGCAGTTTACGCATTCAGACTTCGTGCTGTCGAGGGCAGTTTGCCTGATGGCGTTGTCGGCATACTCGCTCACGCAGTCTCTGAGCCGCGTTTGGCGGCAGATTCCTGCACTCGCCCACTCTCCCACTCGCCCACTTGCTCACGCGGCACCGGGACGCCTGTGGCGGCCGATGTCCACACTCCCTCACGCGGAGGCGCGGAGGACGCGGAGCCGCGGGGGACAGCACTTCGACGCCTGTGGCGGCTCCGGTCCACACTCCCTCACGCGGAGGCGCGGGGGACGCGGAGCCGCGGGGAACAGCACTTCGACGCCTGTGGCGGCGGGGGGGGCCACACGGACCGAACCGCAACTGCCTCTTTGGAATGGTCGGCGTGCGCAGCGGAGATCCGTGCATGAGGGCGGCGCACCGGCTGGAATCTGGCGCAGGCGAGCGCAGTTCCCCTGCAGTCAACCTCCGAGTCACACCCGGGGTGGCTGCCGCGAGCGAATCTCCGCGGCTCCGCGGTCCTCCGCGCCTCCGCGTGAGGACGTGTGGACCGTCGGCGGCGAAGCCGCGCGCATGCGGTTCGGTTGCGCCTCTGCGACTCTGCGATTCGCAGTTGACGATTCGTCGCAGCGAAAAAAGAAACGACCGCCGGGCGCGAAGTCCGGCGGTCGTTTTTAATTCTCCCCGCAGTGACGATCAGGGCGCCCGATCGAGTTGGGCGGCACGCACGGTGTACGCACCCACACGTGCGCCATGCGCCCTGCCTTCGACGATGTCACTGCGGAAGTGGATGCCGCCGTAGAGACGCGACATACCGGCTTCATCGGCCATCTGCGTGAACTCGCTGGCCGATCCCGGGAAGACATACGACAACACGCTGGCAGCCGCAGCGGAGAACGTCGAGTGACCCGACGGATAGGCCGGGAAGTTCGGCAGGCCGATATCCGTCTTGATTGCCGGATCCATCTGCGAGGGTCGCGGATTGAAGTAGAAGTACTTCGCTTCCCAGCAGGCCACCGAAGCATCGTGCATCGCCATGTTGAGCAAGGCGAACGTCCGTGCTGCACGCACCTCGCTCATCTTGGCGTCACGGATGTGATCCGCCGCAATGTCGTTCCAGTGACCAGGCGGCGTGTATGTGCCGGCGCCGTCGTTCCACTTCTCCGCGATGGCGCGCTGCGCGCGCGAGAGATTCTCCACCGTGCTGCGCACTTCGGCCGTTTCCGTCTTCATCTGCGCCGAGGACGTCGACGGCGGCGCTGGGGGACGCACGCTCACGATTTCCGCCGGCGTCAGGTTCCAGCTCGTCACGGCGCCGAAGTTCGGGAGCATCGGCGGACGGGCGGGAATTTCACGACTGATCCATGGCTCCTCGCCACGCGCACGTGCGGCGACGGCCAGGTTCGCCCACTGCGTTGCGTTGCCGATCGCATTCGCCGTGCCGTCGGTGGACATGCGAGCCAGCACCAGCGCCGCGACCGCGCGACCAAGCGCCAACCCTGCTGCGAGGTCGCTGCTGGTGGCCTTGCCGGCCAGCAGCGCCGACTCACGCTGCTGCGCACCGCGCAGCGTGGCCTCTTCGACCGCGGCCGGGAAGAGCGTCTGGATCATCGCCACCGTGACGCCGGCAAGCACAGCGTCTTCCGACGGATAGGACGGCAAGTCGGAGATCGGCACCAACTGTCGGAGCTCGGCATCCACCTTCGCCGGCGACGGCCGATTGTACTGATACTTGTAGGCCCACGCCGCCTTCAGCGCTTCGTACTGTGCCACCGCGATGTAGCTGTATGCACGCGCGGCGTACGGTGGATTCGCAAAGGGAAACGCCGGGTCGCCGAACGGATTGTTCGCGTCGGGGGCCGGATACGTCCCATCGGCACGCGGGGCCGGTGGGAGGTTGTAGCGCGCCACCAACCCACGCAGGATCTGATTCCAGCGCAACACGCCACCGCCCGCCCAGTAGCCGATACGCTCGGACTGCACAGGCGTGATCGCGGCTTGCGCCGTCTTGATCGCGGCCAGTTCTGCCTTGTAGGCGTCGCTGGTCACGGCCGTCGGTGCGGCCACCGCCACCTGCGTCGGCGAAGTCAGTACGATCATCTTCCAGGTGCCGGCCGATGCATCGGTCGATGCCGCAACCAGCGGAAGCAAGTCTTCCGTCTGCGTGATGGCCTTGTCGCAGCTCAGGAGTGCCACGGCGAGCAGGCTCAATCCGAGTGCGCGCGTGCCGCGTCCAACGCGGCGAACATCGAGCGTTGGCATCAGAGCTTCCCCGCCAGCAGCAGGCCACCCATCACCGCCGTCGACTGACCGACGTTGCGACCGGTGAGCACATGTGACGCACCGACCTGCAGCGAGACCACCTTCAACATCGGCAGCTGGTACTGCACATGCCCGCCGATGCTGGTGAAGTCCATGCGATTCGACACGAAGGGCATGTCCTGACGACGGATGTCGCCACCACCAAGCGTCTTCTGGCGGGTGAGTGTGACTGGCGCGATCAGGCCGTGACCGCGGTAGCCGAGCGTGACGGCCGTTTCCTGCACATCGGGCATCTGCACTTCGTTGGTCAGAAAGAGCTGGTCCTGCGTGTAATACGAGACGCGATCCAGTGTGACATTGCCGCGACGCGTGTACGCCGCCGCACCATTCACGTAGATACCGTTCGTCGCCTGCCAGGTGAGAATCGCGCGCGCCGTGGCCCGCTTGCTCGACGAGCCGATCGACATCGGGTAGAAGTCCGGCGTGTAGTTGCTCGTCGGCACCGTGGCGCTGATGACGGCAATGCCACTGAGTGTGCCCTTGGTCGTCAACGGCGTGCTGAAGACACGGTACTTGAGTCCCACGCTGATGTCCTGGCTGCCGCTCTGCCCTTCCAGCACGCCCTGGCTGGCCTTCGTCCAGACGTACGGCAGCGAGGCAATGATGTTGAGCCGGTTCGTGACACCATACGCTGCCATGTAAGTCGTCTGGCGCGTCGTCAGTGTCCCGATGTTTCCATTGTCACGCTTGAGCGAGCCTTCCCAGTACTCGCTCCACTGATCCTGCGTGTAGATCAGGCCGGCACACAGGATGCGCCTGTCCATGAAGATCGCGTCGTCGAGGCTTTGCGCCTGTGCAACGGATGACACTCCAGCCAGCACCATCGGCACCAATGCGAGCTTCGACAGCGACTGCAGCAGCGGGACCATCGCGCGGCCATGCCGCATCAGACCAAACACACGCATCATCGGGGATTGGAAGCGGGAGCGCATCGAGCTCCCTGGGTGCAACGTACCGCGGACCTACCGGCCTGGAGCCGCTGCAAGCGGTCGATCCGGCCTCGGAGACGGTGCGCGCTCCGCAACGTCTTCCTTCACTTCATTGTCCTGCACGAACTGCACGCACAGCGCAGCCACGATCATGCAGATCCCGCCCAGCATGACGACGTAGAGCGGCGTCTGCGGATTGTCGGCGCCGAAGATCAGGCGCGTCAGTGGTCCGAAGAAGAGCGCCGCCAGGATCTCGGGGAGCACGATGAAAAAGTTGAACACGCCCATGTAGACACCCATGCGCTCCACAGGCAGGCAGCTGGCCAGCATCGCATATGGCATCGACAGGATCGACGCCCACGCAACGCCGACACCGATCATCGAGAGGATCAGCATGTTCGGTTCGTGAATGACCCACACGCTCAGCAATCCTGCCGCTCCGCACAGCAGCGCCCCGGTGTGCACGAACTTTCGGCTGGTCGCGGCTGCCACACGCGGCAGGATCAGCGCCACGAGGAAGCAGGTGATGGAATAAAAGGCGAAGACCGTCCCGCCCCACGCCGCCCCCTTCTCGTACAGCTCCGACTTGACGTCCACCGCGCCAAACACGTGGCGGGCGGTCGCCGGCACGAAGAAGATCCACATGCAAAACAGACCGAGCCAGGTGAACAGCTGGACGACGGCAAGCTGCTGCATCGTCTTTGGCATGTCGCGGATCGCGTGCACGACCTCGGTCGCCATCGCGCCGATTCCCGCCTTCTCGGCCTTCGCGCGCTTGAAGGCTTCCATGTCCTCGGGCGGGAACTCGTCGGTGGTGAAGACGGTCCACAACACACACAACAGGAACACCACGGCGCCGGCCTGGAACGAATACTTCACCGTCAGCGGAATGCCGCTCGCGGTGGCACCAACCACACCGAACTTGCCGAGCGCCCAAGGCAGTGCGTTCGCGAAGCTGGCACCGATACCGATCATCAGCGACTGCATCACGAAGCCTGCCGTCCGCTGCGAGGCGACGAGCTTGTCCGCCACGAACGCGCGGAAGGGCTCCATCGAGATGTTGATCGAGCCGTCGAGAATCCAGAGCAGGCTGGCTGCCATCCAGAGCGACGTCGACGTCGGCATGAAGAACAGCGCGATCGACGCGAGAATGGCACCGGTCAGGAAATACGGACGGCGGCGACCGAGGCGCCCCCAGGTGCGATCACTGAGTGCGCCGACGATCGGCTGCACGATCAGCCCCGTCAGCGGTGCGGCCAGCCAGAGCAGCGGTACTTCGTCGGGCTTGGCGCCGAGCCGTTCGTACACGGCCGACATGTTTGCGAGTTGCAGTCCCCACCCGAACTGAATGCCCAGGAATCCGAAGCTCATGTTGAAGAGCTGCCAGAAATTCAGGCGTTTTCTCTCCATCGGGGAAGCCTGTGCTAAGGGGGTTACTTCGTAACCGCAGCCAGACAGCCTGCGGCACCGACCGTGAAAGGTCAGAGAATGAACAGAATGTGAACACCGTGCTGGACATTGTGAAGCGACGTCGGTGAAATATCACGGGCGCGGTCGAGTGGGATCAGTTATTTTGTCAGTTATGCCTCCTCTTTCTCCGTACCGAACCCTGCCGGTCGAGCGCCGAGTCGCGCTGGTGACCTACGAACTCAAGACCCAGAAGGACGCACGCGCGATCTTCATCCAGCGGCTGGTCTCCCGCGGCGGAGGCTTCCGCCCGGCGAGCTTCCAGAACTGGCCTGCCGAACGCCTGGCGCAGGAAGTGGTGCGCCTGAAGGTCGAGTCGGCTCAAGATGAGTTGGGACTGATGCAGACGCTCTACGTCGACCTGGAACCGGCCATTCAGGCCACCTTCCTCGACGCGGCTGGCGTGAAGCATGAGAATGGCCGCATCGACGAAGAACTCGAGCCGCCGTACTGCGACGCGCTGGCAGTCGAGAAGGGCGCCGCCGCAACGATCGCAGCGCACGGTGACGAGGGCGAGCGGTATCTGCGGACGATTCACCGCTATGCGTCGGAATCGTGGCCGGGGCTCGACACGATCATCAACGCACTGCCGACAGCGCCAGCGAATTGACCTGCAGGCCATCTGCCTGCCGCAGAGCAGCGGCAGGCGGGTGGCAGCTTCTCAGACAGCAACTCAGGCAGCTACTTCGGCATCGGCATGGTCATCATTGGCCCGGTGCCCGACGGTGTGGTGCGGAAGGGGACCGCCGGTCGAGTCAGTGTCGTCGGCTGAGCGCCCTGCACGATCCGGTAGTACCGATTCGCCGTCAGGTTCGTGAACGAGGCGCGTGAGTGTGCCTTGTCGGGCCACTGAATCCGCACCTCCTTCACACTCGTCGCCGCTCCCAGGCCGACGTGCAGTTCCAGCGGTCCCGCGCCGAACGATCCGCCAGTGCCGACCGTGCGATGGATGCTGCGCGCAGTGCCCGTGCCATCAGTCACGACGATCTCGACCCGAGCCCCAATCGCCGACCGATTGGCGGTGGTCCCTTCGAGCTTCAGGTTGAGCCACTGCGTCTTCGGCCACCCGGGATTCTCGAACAGTACGGTCGTCGCCAGATCGCCATCGTACGCCCCGCCGATCACCTCGAAGACATCCTCGTCGCCATCGCGATCGAGGTCGGCAAAGGCCACCGCATGCCCTTTCTGCAGATGGCCGAACCCGCCCGAGAGCGTGATCTCCTCGAAGCGCTTGCCATCGACATTGCGGAACATGCGGTTCGGGATCACCGACCGCAGGTCGGGATTGCCGGTGCCGATGTAGAAGTCGAGCCAGCCATCGTTGTCGATGTCGCCGAAATTGCTGCCCATCGCGTAGATGACCTTGCGATCGAGCCCCATTCGGGTCGTCGCATCCTCGAAGGTGCCATCACCCTTGTTGCGATAGAGCTTCGCATCCTCGAAGGTGACATCGACGCCGCCGATCTTCACCGAGAGCGGCAGCCCGAGGTACTCGCGCGCCACGAACTCGTGCATCGCGGCGTTCACGTCGTAACTGGGGACGAACAGGTCCGGATGTCCATCATTGTCGAAGTCGAAGAACCAGGTCGGGAAGGCCGCAATCGGCAGCTGCACTCCGGCCTTCTCCCCCTGCTCCTCGAACCGCCACGCGTCGATCGACGCCCCACCCTTGTTGATGAACAGCTTGTTGCGGCCGTAGATGACCGTCAGGTAGAGGTCAGGCAGGCCGTCGTCATTGACGTCGCCCCACGTGGCACCCTTCACGAAATCATCGACATCGATGCCGACCTTCGCCGAGACCTCGGTGAAGGTGCCGTTCCGGTTGTTGAGGAAGAGCTTCGAGCGATGTGATGGCCCACCGTTGATCTTCGAGTACGACTCGTAGCCGACGAAGAGATCGAGATACCCATCGAGATTGAAGTCTGCCCAGCTGGCCGTGTTCGTCGGGCCGAACGAACCGAGACCGGAATCGAAGGTCACGTCGTCGAACGAGCCATCCCCACGATTGCGCAGCAGCGACAGCGGAAACGGCCCATTCTCCCGCATCCACGCGCCACGCATGATGAGGATGTCCACGTCACCGTCGTTGTCGTAATCGGCGTGTGTCGAGTTGAGCCCACCGACGATCCCCTGCACCCCAGCCGCTGCGGTGTGATCGAGGAATCCGCCGCGACCGTCCGCGAGAAAGACATGCACTGGGTCGTTGAGGCCCCACGCGGTCGTGAAGACATCCAGCAGGCCATCACCGTTGAAGTCGTCGATGTCCACGCCGCCTGCGAGCCCGGTCACCGCCAGGCCAACCGGCCCGGCGATGTTGTGGAACTCCGGAAAGTCGTTCGGCCCGCGTTTGGGAACGAGCTTGCTGATGAGATACTTCGCGGGCACGCTGTCGGGGTAATGGCCGATCTGCAGGTACGCGAGGTTCAGCAGCCACTGTGATCCACGATCATCGGGATACTGTCGCAGGATCTTCGTATACCGCTCGATTGCCGCGCGAGCGCCCACCTGCTTCGTATGCCGCGCGCCACCGGCGAGTGGGAGGATGCAGATGTTGGCCGCAGGATTGGCGAGACAGTTCTGCTGCTCACCAAGCCGCATGTAGGCCACCGACAGCAGGTCGAAGAACGGCTTCTGGTGCGGAAGGATGCTATCCCACGAGATCTTCGCATCGCGGATCAGCGATTCGAGCCCGTCGATGGCATCCTGTGTCCGACCGGTCTTCAGCTGTTCCTCGGCGAGCCGAAAGCGGGCGTCCATCGCACCGTCGCCCGTCTGGCCCGCCAGTTCCTTTGCGATCGCGTCAACGCGCGCGCGATTGAGGAATGGATTCGTTTCCGGATGGAGCAGCGACCTCGCATACAACGCGGCCAGCGTATCGGCCATGCGCTGCGTGCCACTCGGGATCGCGACGCCCTTCGGCGTTGACGCCGTCTCGCCACACGCCGCGATGCCCACTGCTGCAGCGACGATCGCGATCAGTCGCGGGGCACGCGAAAAGTATGCGCGTGGCATTGACTAGTAACGCGTGGTCGCCGGCTGGAACGTGCGCCAGCTGTGCCAGAATTCCTGGCTGGCGTTGATGGCAGTCAAGGCGCCGGAGGCACCGCGCCCGTTGAGCGCGAAGCTTCCCACCGGTGCCACCAGCGAATCGCCACGCAGCGCGAATCGCGTGGCAGTGTCGGGGCGCTGGAAGGCGAAGAAGCTCACACTGTCCGGCCCAAGCGCGATCACGATCGGCACGCCACCGACCGTGTCGTTGATCACTCGCTCACGGCGCAGCTGCTTCCAGTCGTACGCCTTGGCAGCTCCCTTCATCGCCACACCGACCACCCACGCCTTGTCATTCCACGACACGGTGTCGGTGCCTGTGAGACCGCCGGTCTTCGTGCCCTTTTCGTACGCATAGTCCTTGGCGTACTCACTGGTGAACGCCGGATCGGCCTGCATCACGAGGCTCTGCGGGTGCAGCTTCATCCACTGTCCGAGCGACACCTGGACGCTGGGCAGCTCCGGCATCGCCGTGCCCTTGAGCGGCCCGATCACGGCTTCACCATTGGCCTGGCGCCACCAACTCCTGGTGGTGGCATCCTCGAACATCGCGTTGAAGTGGTCCATGCCGACCAACCGGAATGTCTCCAGTTGCCCGTTCACCGTCGGCCGAAAAATCCGACCGGTGCGACACACCGTGCAGTAGCTGACGAGGATCTCCTCACCCGCCACCGTGTCGCGCACCTGATGGTGATACCCGATGAATTGCAGCGGATACGCGCGCGCCTGCCCATTCAGTTCGAAGCCGACGACGAGACGATCAGCCGCGACCGTGTTCACGGATGCCGACGCCATGCGCAGTGTGCGTGGCTGCAGGAACATGTGATCGGCCGCCATCTGGAAATTGAAGGCGTACGCAATTGCGCCGACGGCCAGCAGGGCGACGGGGACGAGGTATCGTGTGCGCCCAACGCTTCGCCATGCTGGCAGCAGTCCCGCCGCGATCATCACACCGAACAGTGCCCGCCCGGCCCAGCGCCAGCTGTAGAGCGTGTACGCCAGCTCGATGCTGCGCATGCGCTGACTGCCAGGCATGGGCATGATGAAATACACGAGCGCAATCTCCAGCACCGCCAGCCCAAGCACGCCAAGCCAGAACAGCGACTTCATCGCACGGCGCCCATCGCCGCCAGCGCCAGCGCGACACCATTCGTCCAGCCGAAGCCATCCTGCGTCGGGTACTCACCACCACCGGCCGGTCGCGTGAGGTCGAGCACATCGTACTTCTCCGTCATCTTGCCGACGGCTGCATAGGTGCGACGGTTGAGTGTCAACCATCGGTCACGCGCCATGTCGGCGATGTCGGCACGACCATACCGGCGCACTCCTTCCATCGTGACCCACTGCAGTGGCGGCCAGCCGTTGGGTGCATCCCACTGCTGTCCTGAGCGGATCGTCGTCGTGACGAAGCCACCGGGCCGCATGAAGTCGCGCTCGAGTCGTGCCGTGACACCGCGTGCCTGATCGGCGGTGGCGAGGCCGAAGTACAGCGGCGCGGCGGCAGCGAGTGTCGGGCGATCGGTGACCCGTTCGCCATTGCGCCAACGCACATCGTAAAAGAAGCCGCTCTTCACATCCCACGCGGCAGCCAGGAGCGCGGCCTTCCGCGCTTCGGCCGCTGCCTCGAACTTCACCGCAGCGGCGGAATCACCGGCCGCCTTCCGATAGCGATGCAACGCGGCGATGGTGCGTTCCGCATGGTACATCAGGCTGTTGAGATCGATCGGCGCGAGATCGGTGGTCTCCAGCGTCCGCAGATCCGTCGTATCGCGCATCCAGCGGCTGGAGAAGTCCCAGCCACTCTCGGCTGCGGCGCGAATATTCCGGTAGAGCGCTTCACGCTTCGCTTCCGGCAGCGAGATACCGAGTTCGTAGTCTTCGCGGTACGACTCCGGGCGCGGCTCGGGGCGATCATCCCAGTACCGATTGAGCAAGGCGCCGTCACGCATCTTCACCACGCGGCGGTTCGCCGTGCCTGGCGTGAGCTTCTCGGCGCCATCCATCCAGAAGGCATACTCCGTTTCCATCGCATCCAGGTACGGCATCGCGGACGCGGTGTCGGTCGCAGTGGCGTACAGGCCGACCATGGCCGAGAAGTAGGGCGGCTGGCTGCGACTCAGATAGTACGTGCGGTTGCCATTCGGGATGTGACCGACCGTCCGAATGAGGTGCGCGAAGTTGTCGAGCATGCTCGCGACGAGGTCGGTGCGCTTGCTCTCCACCAGGCCCAGCATCGTGAAGTACGAATCCCAGTAATAGACCTCGCGGAAGCGACCGCCAGGCACTACGTACGGCTTGGGGAGCGGGAGCAGCGAGGAGCGGGCATCGGTCGAATCGGCTGCGCGAGTCAGGAGCGGCCAGAGGTCACGGATGTGCTGCTCCATGCCGGTCGTCGAGGCGCTGCCCGGCACGGTGGCGGCGGGCATCGGCTGTGTGAACCAGCGCGTGACGAAGGTCTTGAGGTCGAAGCCAGCGACACTCTTCTCGGCCAGGTACCGCGTGGCGAGGGCGGCGGGCGCCTCCAGCGGGCGAGCATCGACGAAGGTCTTCGAGTCGGCGAAGAGGCGGGCCATCTGCACGTCGTGAAACAGCGGGCCGAGATCGCGCGCTGGGTCATAGCCGAGCACCGGGACCGGACTCTTGGCGACGATGAATGTCGTCTGTGTCACGGTCTTGCAGGCGGGAAGGACCAGCGCACTTGCAAGACCCATGATGACTACCCCGAGGCGCGTATTCAATGTCCACCCGTCATTGGAAGCACGACGTCGTCCAGTGCACCGCGCTTCACCGTCTTCACGAACATCACCGCCACGGCCGCGCAGAGCAGCAGTGCGCCGGCGAGGCGGATCACGTTGGCTGGATTGCCGCCGAGCAGCGAGTTGTAATAGAGCGGCAGCGTAAAGATCTGGATCATCATGGGAATCACGATGAACATGTTGAAGATACCCATGTAGACGCCGACCCGTTCCGGCGGAATGCTCCCTGCCAGCATGACGTACGGATTCCCCATGATGCTGGCCCAGGCCAGCCCGACCCCGATCATGGGAATGAACAGCAGCGCACGGTCGGTGATCATCGGGATCGAGATCATCGCGAATCCAGCCAGCGTGAGGCAGAAGGCATGCATGATCTTGGGGCCGAAGCGCTTGGTGAACGGCACCATCGCGAACGCACCAACGAAGGCCATGAAGTTGTAGAAGCCGCCGATCTGGCCGTTCACCAGGCCGGCCTCGCGAAAGCCGTGTGAATTCGCGTCGCGTGTGTTGAAGAGCGTGACCGCGAGCGAGAGGACGATGTATTGCCAGTAGCAGAACATGGCGTACCACTGGAAGAGCTTCATCACGGCCAGCTGCTTCATGGTAGCCGGCATGTCCTTCATGGCCTCGACCACTTCGCTGATGGCAGCGCCGAATCCGCGTGGCAGGGCCTTGATACGCGCAATCTCGGCGGCACTGAGCGGCAACTCCGGTGTGGTACGCACGGTCCAGAGAATGGAACTGATCGAGAAGATCGCCCCGATGAGGAAGGCTCCCATCGTGACGTAGGGAATCCCGCGACCGTTGACCGTGTCGCTGTTCATGCCGAGGACGACGAGGATGGACGGCGTGAGGTAGGAGAGCGTCTGGCCAAGCCCGGTGAATGCGCTCTGCGTCAGGAAGCCGATCGAGTGCTGGCTCGGATCGAGGCGGTCACTGACGAAGGCGCGGTACGGCTCCATCGTGATGTTGTTGGCGGCATCGAGCACCCAGAGCAGGCCGGCTGCCATCCAGAGGGCGGCACTGAACGGCATTGCAAACAGCGCCAGGCTGCAGAGCACCGCGCCGATCAGGAAGTAGGGCGTCCGGCGTCCGCGCGGGCTGAGCGTTTTGTCGCTCATCGCGCCGATGATCGGTTGCACCAGCAATCCCGTCATCGGGCCCGCCAGCCAGAGGAGCGGCAGGCTCGCTTCATCGGCGCCGAGATAGCGATAAATCGGGCTCATGTTGCCTTGCTGCAGCCCGAAGCTGTACTGGATTCCGAAGAACCCGATGTTCATGTTCACGATCTGGCCAAACGTGAGTCGGGCTCGCGCTGGTGCGGTCGGTATCGACATCCGTATGGCCTCGTTCGCGTGCAGAAAGCTGGCCGGCCGGAGCGGTCACCCCGCCCCGCCGTGATGGTGACGCGGCAGTGTACGTAGCGGACGCCGCCGCGACCAGCGGCAGCGCTGCACCGAGGATCGCGGCGCCGGTGGGCGGGCACGCCCGGGACGCTTGCCCCAGCGCCCGCCGGGTGGTAGACACTGGTGTCCAGCACCCGCTCAACACGCACCGAGGCACGTCCCCTGCCCGTTCCCCATCTGACTGCGGCCATTGCGCTGCTGCGCTCCCTGAGTGGCCCACAGGGCATTCACGCCTCGCAGGCCAGTACGGCGAACTATCGCGCCATTTTCTCGCGTGACGGCGTGATGGCGGGCGTGGCAGGGCTGTTGCTGCACGACCCGCAGATCACCACAGGGCTCGAGCGTACGCTCGAGGGACTGCGCGACACGCAGGGCGCGCAGGGCCAGATTGCGTCCAATTTCGAGCTCCGCGACGGGCAGCCGCCGCTGGTCAGCTTTGGGTCCCTCGCGCCACGCATCGATGGCGCCACCTGGTACCTCGTCGGCGTCGCGCTGGCAGCACGGCGCGGGGTGATCAATCCCGACGACTTCGAGGAGTCGGTGCGCGCCACCGTGCGTGTGCTCGATGCGTTGGAATACAATGGCCGCCACCTGATCTACATCCCGACCGGCGGCAACTGGGCGGACGAGTACATCTATGACGGCTACATCCTTTACGATCAGGTGTTGCGCGCCTGGGCGCTCAAGCTCCTCGGCGTGACGTACGAGGAGCATGCATGGGTGGACAAGGCGACCTGGATCGCGGCGCGGATCGACGCCAGCTTCTGGCCTGAGGTGCGCACCACGCCCTGCCATCCCCTGGCGTCGTTCTCGCCAGTCGGTGCCCGCGACATTTTTGACCTGGCGGCTTGCAGCCTGCTCGCGCTGTCGGACATTGCGCCGACGATGAGTGCGTCAGCGCTCGACTGGATCGTCGCGACGTTCCTCGACGCCAAGGCGCTGCCGCCGGCATTTCACCCGGTGATCGATGAAGGCCACCCCGAGTGGGCGGCGCTGAGTCGATACCACCTGCATGGATTCCGCAATCGGCCGTTCGAGTATCACAATGGCGGCATCTGGCCGATCTGGCTCGGTTGGCTGGCGCTGGCGTTGGGGCACACCGGTCGCACGGCGGCCCTCGACACACTGCGCGAACTGACCGCGGCACGACTGACGGCGACACCGTCGTACGGCTTCGAGGAGTATTTCCATGGCGCCACCGGGGAATCACTTGGCACACCGAACATGGCCTATTCCGCCTCGGGGCTCGTCTTCCTCGAGCATGCGTCGCGCGAAGACACGCGCGCGCTGTTCGCCGCATGAGTGATCGCGCATGAGTGACGTCAATCGATCACGCCCCGCTTCAGCGTATCAGGAGCGCGCCGAACAGCTGCTGGCGCTGCTCAACAGCGATTTCGGGCTGCCCCGCGAGACGCGGACAGTGATTGCCGTGGCCGGAGAATCGGGGAGCGGAAAGTCTGTCACCGCGATCGACCTCGCGACGGTGATGAATGCCGCGGGGATCCGCTCGGCGATCATCCATCAGGACAACTACTTCGTGCGCCCACCACGCACGAACCACGAGCACCGCCTCACAGACCTTGGCAGCGTGGGCCCGCAGGAAGTCCAGATGGACCTGATCCGCGAGCACATTCGTGCCTTCCGCGCCGGCGCGGTGGTCTCGGCGCCAGTGGTGAACTATCCCGAGAATCGATTCGACACGCAGACACTGGACTTCACCAACATCGATGTGCTGGTGGTCGAAGGCACGTACGCCATCCTGCTCGACGCGTCGGACATCGCCGTCTTCCTGCAAGCCACATGGAAGGACACCGAGGGCCGCCGCAAGGCGCGCAACCGCGACATCATGGATCCGTTCGTCGACCAGGTGCTCGACATCGAGCATCGCCTGATCGCGCCACAAGGTGACGTCGCGGACATCCTGCTCGACAAGGACTACGAGATCTCGCTGCGGGGCTGAATGACAGCAAGTCGCCCAACCGCGACGACCAGCTACTTGACCAGAACTCGATACCCGTGCGCGGGGACGTCGATGGCGCCGGCGGCGGTGAGGGTGAGCGGCGTTTTCGTGAACCAATCGGTGTAGGTACCAGGCGTCTTGAGCGCGGAGTACCTCACGGTGGCCGGCTTGTCGCCGAAGTTCGTCACGATCACCACGGCCTTGTCGCCGCGGTCGCGAGAGAAGGCATACACACGATCGCCACCGTCAGTCTGGAGCCTCGTTTGCACTGCGCCCCACGGGCCGTTCCAGAGCACGTCCTGCGAATGCCGGAGCTCGAACATCGTGCGGTAGAACGACTCCAGTGACGGCCCCTTCTTCCAGTCGATCGAGTCCTTCTCGAAAAACGCGAGGCGACGGTTGAAGCTCGCTTCCTGTCCCGAGTAGAGCAGCGGGAAGGAATTCTGTGTGGTCGCGCTGAGGACCCACGCCGCCTGCGCGTTCGCGCCCATACGCTCGAACTCCGTGCCGTTCCAGCTGTTCTCGTCGTGGTTCGAGGTGAAGTTCAAGCGGTACGCACCGGCAGGGAACTTCGACTCGAACTCCGCGAAGTACTTGTCCAGCTCAGCCGTCGTCTTCTTGCCCGATGCCACGTCGTTCATGACGTGAAACAGCCCCCAGCCGTACGTCGCATCGAACGATGTATGCAGCGCCGGATCTTCCCACTCGGCGAGGAAGAAGAGGTCTGGCTTCGAGGTCTTCAACGCGGTCCGAACGTCGGCCCAGAAGTCATACGGGACGAAGCCCGCGACGTCGCACCGGAAGCCGTCGATGCCCGTTGAATCGACCCAGTAGCGCATGTCGCTGATCATCTGCGCGCGCATCGGCTTACTGTTGTAGTTCAGGTCTGCCACATCGCTCCAGTCGGTCTCCTTGCCATCCTGATCGATGGCGCGTGAGATGGTGCCGTCCGGGTGCAGCGTGTACCAGTCCTTGTGCTCCTTCGTCCACCGGTGATCGAAAGCCGTGTGGTTCGCGACCCAATCGAGGATCACCTTCAGGCCCTGCGCATGCGCGGCATCGACCATCGCCTTGAAGTCGGCCGCGTTGCCGAATTCGGGATTCACGCCGGTGTAGTCGGCAATCGAGTAATAGCTGCCGAGCGTACCCTTGCGATTCAGCTTGCCGATCGGCTGCACCGGCATGATCCAGAGGATGTCGACACCGAGCTGCTTGAGGCGCGGCAGCTCCTTCGCAAAAGCGGCGAACGTCCCCTCCGGCGTGTACTGCCGGATGTTCACCTCATAGATCACCGCGTTCTTCGACCATGCGGGGTGGATGCCAGGTTCGACCACCGCTGTCGCACTGGCTGTCGCGTCGGCGCGCTTGCCGGACGCGGTGTCGGCGGCCTTGCAGGCCGTGATCGTGAGGCTGCCGGCAAACATGGCGAGGAGAAGGGGTCGCATGGATCGTGGGGAGTGGACAATGCTCACGGTCGAGTCCTGACGAATGCCAACCGGTCGTTGTTGCGGGCGGCAACGATGGTGGTGCGGCCATCCGCCCGTCGCACTGCTTGCAGGTTCCGGATCTCGCCACGCAGGCGAATCCCGCTTTGCATCATGTCCACAGCTGCGAATGTGCCGTCGCCGTTGCCGTGCAGCAGCAAGCCATAGCTGGCGTCGGACCGGCCGAGGATCGGTGGTGCGCCGAGGAAATTGCCGCCCAGCAGCAGGTCCACCTTGCCGTCGCCATCGAGGTCGCGAGCGAGCGTGGCGTACACTGGCGCGAACTGCGCCTCGCGCGGCAGCGGCGTCACGCGGAAGACCCCATTCGGCCCCGCAATGGCAACGGCGCTGGCGAAGGTCTTCGCGGAAAGCACGGTGGCCTGCTTCACTTCTTCGGGGAGGAAGATGTCCTTCACCGTACTCGCGCCGAACTTGTGATACGATGGATACTTGGCGCGCAGCGGCGGCATCAGCTTCACCAGTTCATCGCGCGTTGCCAGCGGATAGCTGACGCCGTGCTTGTAGAAGGTGATGATCTGCTTCAGCGTGCCGTTGCCGAAGAAGTCGAACACGTACATCTGCGCCGGCTCGGAAGCCGACGCCGTGAGGTACGAATTCAGGCCCAGATTTCCGAGGACGAGGTCGAGGCGACCGTCGCCATTGAGGTCGGCCGCGGTGACGCGGTTCCACCACCCTTCCGTACCCGAGAGTCCGGCGTCCGACGTGCGATCGACGAACGCACCGCGCTCCTGATGCAAGGCGCGCACTGGCATCCACTCGCCCGCAACCACCAGGTCGAGCTTCCCGTCGCGATCGTAGTCGAGCCAGGCCGCAGATGTCACCATGCCGGCCGTCAACAGGGCCGGTGCGAGCGTCTCCGTGACGTCGGTAAAATGCCCCTTGCCGTCACCTTGCAGCAGGTGGCTCTTCGGTGAGACACCGTACTCCTTCGCCACGACACGGGATCCGACGAAAAGATCGACGTTGCCGTCGCCGTTGAAGTCTCCCGGCACCACGCACGATCCATTGTCGAACAGCGCTGGCAAGCCGTCGGTGGACTTCGTGAAGTGCCCCGTCCCATCGTTGAGGTAGAGCCGGTCACGCAACTCGTTCATCGTACCCCAGAACTCGTTGCCCGCCGTCACCACATAGAGATCGGGATACCCGTCCTTGTTGGCGTCGAAGAACGCAGCATCGACGTCTTCCGTGATGCTGTCGGCAGCGAACACCGGGGCATCGCTGGAAACGAAGCTGCCGTCCTTCTGCTGCACGAGGAGCTTGCTCGGCTGCCACTTCGCACCGCCGACGAACATGTCATCCAGCCCGTCGCCATTCACGTCGGCCACGGCCAGCGCCGGGCCCTCGGTCGAGAGCAGGTGCGGCAAAAGTGGCTCGCGATCCATGTCGTTGAAGTCATTCTCGACATGGGCATATCCTGTCACGACGCTGTCGGTGATCTCCGAGAACAGCGGTGTGGCAACGCTGCCGCGCGCATAGTCCCAGCGTCCACTGGCCTCGCGCTGTGACACAGTGATCCGCCGGTTCCCCGCGACATTCGTCAGCACCTGAAACCGGCGATCGGGCCACACCACCACCAGCGAGTCGACGAGGCTGTCGCGACCGAGGCCGAAATGCAGGCGCTGGTCGACCGACGACTGGAAGCCGCGTGTGGGGCTCTGCTCGAGGAATTGGCGCTTCCCCTTCTGCGTCAGGTACAGCTTGGTGCCGATGCCGGCGGTGTTCCTGCCATCGCCACGCAGCGTGACCGTGAGGTAGCCGTTCCCAACGCGGTCTCGCGCACGGTTTCGGAAGATCGACGCTGGCGCGTCGTAGTTGTTGATCACGAGGTCGAGCGCGCCATCGTTGTCGAGGTCCACGTAGGCAGACCCATTCGAGTATCCCGGCGTCGCGAGGCCCCACGCCGTCGCCATGTCGGAGAAGTGCAGGTCTCCGTCATTGCGATAGGCATGGTTGATCACCGGTACCGTGGGCATCTGCTTCAGCAACGACAGGTTCTCTCGCGTGACACCGTTGGCCAGCGAGGCCTGCACCGACTCATTGCCGATGTAGTTGATGTAATCGAGGTCGTTCGGCCGACGAAAAATCCCGCTGGTCACGAACAGGTCCTTCAGGCCGTCGTTGTCGAGGTCCGCGAACAGCAACGACCATGTCCAGTCAGTGGCCTCGACACCCGCCAGAAACCCGATCTCGCTGAACTCCCCATTCCCCCGATTCAGCTGCAGCGTGTTGCGTGCATACTGCGGGTGGTAGCCGGCGCGAACACGAAGGTTGAAGAGACTGTATGCCTCGGAGCTGGCTGACGTCTTGAGGATGTCCTCCCGCTCCGGCAACATGTCGCCGACCACCAGGTCGGGGCGTCCATCGTTGTTCACGTCAGCCGCATCGACACCCATCGAGAACCGGCTGGTGTGACCGGTGGCCTTCGCGATCGACTCATCGAAGCGCTTCTTGCAGGTGTTGTAGTAAAGAAAGTCCTGTTCCTGGAAGTCATTCGCGACGTAGACGTCGGGACAGCCATCGAGGTTGAGGTCACTGACCACCAGGCCGAGGCCATACCCCTCGATGCCGCCGAAGATGCCGGCCTCCGCACTGACGTCGGAGAAGTGACCGTTGTCGTTGCGAAAGAGCCGGCCGCCAGCGCGTGCATTGCGCACGTCACGCTTGGTCGCATTGCCGATCGCGCGCTCCGTGTGCGTCGAGTGGCTGAGCAGGAACATGTCCAGGTCGCCGTCGCCATCGTAGTCGAAGAACGCGGACTGCGTCGAGAAGCCGACATGCGCCAGGCCATACGAGTCAGCACGATCGGTGAACGTGCCGTCACCATTGTTGATGTAGAGCATGTTCCGCCCGTGCATCGACAGGTAGCTCACCGCTGAGACATAGATGTCCAGTCGGCCGTCGCCATTCACGTCGGCCATCGTGACACCGGTCTTCCATCCCGGCGGGCCACCGACACCGGCCTTCTCCGTCACATCCTCGAACTGGAAATTGCCCTTGTTGAGGTAGAGCCGGTTCTGGTTGACGTTCGACGAGAAGTAGAGATCAGGCAGGCTATCCCCGTTCACATCACCGACCGCCACACCACCACCGTTGTAGTAGTAGAGGTAGTTGAGGATGTTGAACTCCGGCGATTCCGGCAAATCATTCGAGAACCGCACGCCGGTGCTGTCCGGCGCGAGCTTTTCGAACAGGACCGGCCCGGCTGGCGTCGCCGCCACCGGCGGGCCCTTCGTCGCATCGGTACCAGGCGCCGAGCGCTCACAGGCCGTCTGGAGCATGCTGCCCGTCAGCAACAGGATGGTGGCACGCGCGACGCGCGACCTCGCCTCGAAAGCCTTCACGACGGTCGCCAAGGTGCCGCGCTACTTCGCCGCGGTGACTGTCGGACGCGGTCCACGCGTCACGACCTTCGACACGACGTACTCACCCACCTGCTTCCCCTGCACCTGGCCTTGCTCGACCGCGCGCCGGTAGTGGATGCCGCCGTACAGCCGGCTGATGGCCGCCTCCTTCGCGGCGGCGTCAAAAGACGGGAACGACCGCACCGGCAACCCGTACTCGACTTCGGTGGAATCCGCGAACGAGAACTTGTCGCCGAAGAAGTCCGTCAGCACAACTGATGCGGCGGTCGAGATCCCGCTGTGGCCGCTGGTGTACTCCGGGAACGGAGGCGTCTGGAGCACAGGCTCCCACTTTTCATCGATGTAGGTCTGGATGACGGTCTCCGGGCGAATCACGTTACTCCGGTATTTCTCGGCCCAGATACTGAGAAACGCCTCGGACAGCGCGATCGCGGTGCGCGCATACGCCTCAGCGGAACGCGTCATATTCGCATTCGCCTTGTGTGACGCCAATCGGACGATGCCCATCCAGTGTCCACCTGGCGACATCTTCTTGGTGGCGAACATGGTGTGCCCCTGCACGTGCATCACGAAGGGATTGCAGTCCCAGAAGGCGGCGATCGCACGTTGCTCGTCAGTCAGATTCACGCCAACGCGGTACACCTCGGCGGCCTCGCGCATGAACGGACTGTTCTTCGTGGTATCCCATGCGAATGGCGGTGCCGGCTTGAACTGATTTGACGTATCCATCACAAAGGCCCGCAGCACTCCCCAGTTCGGTTCCACGCCGTCCATGTACGCTGGTGGCGTGGGAATCCATCGACCAGGCGTCCGCAGCACACTGTACTTCGGCATGCCGCGCGTCTCCCGGTAGTGATCCTTACCTGCCCAGGCGAGCACGAATTTCGCGACCGTGTCGCCGTACGCGATGGATTGGTTGTACACATCGACCGAGAGCCCTGTGCGCAGCCGCTGGTCCATCGCCTTCCGCAGCGTATCAAGCCGGGCCTGCGAAAAGGTCAGCGCGCGGCCGACGGCCATGTAGGCATGCACGCCCGCGAGCGGTAGTGAGATCTCGACGCCGGCCGGTGGAGTCGGTACCGGCGACAGCTGGTTGAGTTGGCCAGCCAACGAGTGGTACGACGTGTCGGCCTGGCGCAGCACCTCATAGGCAGCCACGCTCGCGTATGCATAGACGCGGCTCGCCTGCACCGGGCTGAAGATGTCGTAGACGATGACGTCATTGACTTGCTTCACCGCGTCATGCAGCGGCTCTGCGTCGGTGCTGGAGACGGGCGCGCCCGCTACTGCGCTGGTCGCTTCGCTGCCACCGGCAGGCTTGGCTGGCTGCGTACCACCAGCCGGTCCCTTACAGCCGGCCAGCACGACGCCGAGCAGCACCAGCGCTGCGGAATTCACAACTCTGCTCATTGTTTGGCTCCGTTAGATCGGAAGACGAGAGGCTTGTCATTGTTGCGCGCGACCACGATGCGATCACCATCACGTGATCGGACGCGCAGGATCTCGCGGGTCTGTCCAGGCACGAAAAATCCACTCGAGTTCCGGGACACCGCCGTAAACGTGCCGTTCTTCGCGCCGCGCAACACCACACCATACGACTCGCTGAGCCGTGCGATGTCAGGCTTTACCCCATCGAAATTTCCGCCCAGCAGCAGGTCGTTGATGCCATCGCCATCCACATCGTCGACAGCGATACCGTAGATCGGCGCCAGTTGCGCGTCGTCCGGCAGCGGCACCAGCGTGAAGGAACCATCGCCGTTGTTGCGCATGAAGGCACTGGCGAAAGTCTCGGCCTTCTTCTTCACGGCATCGGCGAGGTCTTCGGGCTTGAAGATGTCGTTGACCCCGGCCTTGGCGTAGTCGGTGTAGCTGAGGAACCGCACCTTGAGGGGCGGCAACGCCTTGATCATCTCATCGCGCAGCACCAGCGGATAACTCTTGCCGTGGCTGAAGCAGGCGATGATCTGGTCGGCAAAGCCGTTGCCATCGAAGTCCTTCACGTACATCGTCGTGGGCTCGGCCGGGGTGGCGACGCAGTCGACTGTTGAGCCCGAGGTTGCCGACGATGAAATCGATCTTGCCGTCGCCGTTGAAATCACCGGCGACGATCCGGTTCCACCAGCCGCTGCTCTGTTCCAGGCCGCGCACGGTGGCCTTCACGAGGCGCCCACCGCCCGCGTTGTGGAAGACCGTGATCGGCATCCACTCGCCGACCACGACGAGATCCGGGCGACGGTCGCCATCGACATCCTGCCAGGTGGCATCCGTCACCATGCCGACGGTCGCCAGGGCCGGAGCCAGCTGTGTGGTGACGTCGGTGAAGTGCCCCTTGCCATCATTGCGCAGCAGCATGCTCACGGGATCGATGCCGTAGCGCCACGGAATGCTGCGGCTGCCGACGAAGAGGTCGAGGTCACCGTCGCCGTCATAGTCGGCCGCTGTCACGCGCGAGCCACTGTTCGCCTCGACGGGCAGTGCGTCGGTCGTCTTGCGGAAGTTGCCGCGGCCATCGTTCAGGTAGAGACGATCCTGCAAGGCAGACGCGCCTTGTGCGTATTCGTTGCTGCCGCTGACCACATAGAGGTCGGGGTACTTGTCGCCGTTGGCGTCGAAGAAGAGTGCGCCGACATCCTCTGACACGGCGTCCTGCTCGAAGAGACCCGCGTTGCTCGGTGCGAAGGTGCCGTCTGGGCGCTGCAGCAGGAGTTGTCCCGCCTGATCCTTGGCCCCGCCGATGAACAGGTCGTCCAGGCCGTCGCCATTCACATCGCCGGTGGCAGCGGCCGGGCCATCCGTCGACAGCATCCGGGGAATCAGCCGCTCGCGATCGAAGTCCACGAAATCGCTCTCGCGGTGCGTGAACCCGATCGCGGCCGCCTTCGTGACATCGGCGAGGATCGTCACGGGCGGGACAGGTGCTGTCGTCGACCCGGCGGCCGCCGACGCGTATTTCATCGTCACACGACTGTTGCCAGCGATCGCCGACTGCTGGCTGTGCTTGCCGTCAGGCCAGTCGACCGTGAGCGAATCGAGCGTCGCCTTGCTACCGACACCGAAGGTGAGCGTGTAATCCATGCTCGATTGGAACCCGCGGACCGGCGACTGCTCCTGCACGAAGCGTTCAGCCCCGCTCCAGAGCGTGACGCGCGCGCCGATGGCGAAGCGATTCAGGCCCGTGCCTTCGAGCTGTACCTGCACGAAGTGGTTCGCCGGGTTCAGCGTCCGCGCGTTGTTGCGGTAGATGAACGACTCGAGATTCGCATTGTTCACCACCAGGTCGAGCGCACCGTCGCCGTCCAGGTCACCGTAGGCGGCGCCACTGGAGATGTTGGGTGTGTCGAGGCCCCAAGCCCTGGCCTGATTGCTGAAATGCAGCCCGCCGTCATTGCGGAACATGTAGTCGGCGATCGGCGTGGTGCTCATCGCGTTGGTGAGCGCCATGAAGTCCACCTTGCCACCCGTCGTCACCTGCCGCGCTGTCTCGGTGTTGTTGGCGATGAAGGCGAGGTACTCCTGCGACGTCACATCCCGGAGCAACCCATTGGTGACGTAGATGTCCTTCCGGCCATCGAGATCGAGATCGGTGATGAGGGCGCTCCAGCTCCAATCGGTGCGCGACACACCAGCCATCTGTCCCACATCGCTGAACGTGCCGTCCGCATTGTTGTGCTGGAGCATGTTGCGCATGAACTGGTGGCCATAGTCATTGCGCAGCTTGGCCTGGTACACGTCCCAGCCGTCAAAAGATGTCGTGGTGCGAAGGCGGTACTCGTCCTCCGGGAACATGTCGGTCGTGTAGATGTCATCCTGGCCATCATTGTCCACGTCCGCGATGTCCATGCCCATCGAGAAGTAGCTGCTATTCGCGAGCGCCGACTGCATCACCTCGCGGAACGTGCCGTCGTGATTGTTCAGGTAGATGTAGTCGTGCTCGAAGAAGTCGTTCGAGATGTAGATATCCGGCCAGCCATCGTGGTTGATGTCGGCCACGCCGAGGCCAAGTCCGAAGCCGACTTCACTGCCAAAGATTCCCGCCTTCTCGCTGACGTCGGTGAACTTCCCGCCATCATTGCGATAGAGTCGATCGCCGCCGTTGTGATTGCGCTCCGCCCGGGTGTTGCGCAGGCCGAAGCTGCTGGCGGGACGGGGCGAGTTGTTGATGACGATGAGATCGAGGTCGCCGTCGCGGTCGTAGTCGAGGAAGGCGGCCTGCGTGGTGAAGCCATCGTCGGCAATGCCGTACTTCGCCGCCTGTTCCGAGAAGGTCGGCACGCCGTTTGCGTCGTTCCCTTCGTTGATCCAGAGCTCGTTCTGACGACTCTCGGCGCTGCCAGTGCCCGCGTGGCTGACGTAGACATCCAGCTTGCCGTCGCCATTCACATCGGCGAGGGCCAGCCCCGTCGTCCACGGCTTGGTCGTCACGAGATGTGATGCTGTCGTGACGTCCCGGAACCGGAACTTGCCTTCATTGAGGAAGACGGCCGGACCCTTGAGGTTGCTGCCAAGGATCACTTCCGGCAGGCTGTCACCATTCAGGTCGCCGATCGCGACGCCACCGCCATTGTAAAAATTGCGGTAGACGAAGACGTTCAGCGAATCCGTCTCGGTGATCCGGTTCTCGAATCGTACGCCCGTGTAGGCCGAAGGCATCTTCGTGAACAGCGTGCCGTCTACGGACGGCGCGTTCGCTGATCGCTGCACCTCGGGGGCCTTCGTCGCTGCAGTCTCGCCCTTGCAGCCAGCGGAGAGGCAGAGCAGCGTGAGACACGCCCTCCGCACAACCGTCGATCTGTCACTCATGCCGCGTTCTTCGCTTCATCGATGAGAATGGCGCGGGCCACCGCGCCAGATGCGTTCGAATAAACAACAGGGCCTGCACCGGTGTACCGGTGCAGGCCCTGAAAGTTACCACAACTTCAATTGCCCAGCAGCGATCAGTAACCCGGGTTCTGAACGAGCTTCGGGTTGGTGTTGATCTGCGCCAGCGGGATGGGCAGGACGACCTTGAAGGCCGGCGTTGCCGTCTTCCCGAACCAGGTGCCGGAGGTGTAGGTACCCTCGCGGATCTGGTCCTGGCGACGCTTGCCTTCGCCGGTGAGCTCGAACACGCGCTCAGCGAAGATGGCGGCGCGCATCTGCGCTTGACTGGTGAAGGCGATGAGCTTGGACGCATCGCCCGGGAAGGCGCGAGCGCGGACGATGTTGAGCGCCGCAGCAGCGGCGGCACCATTGCCCAGTTCATTCTGCGCTTCGGCCTTGATCAGGTACATCTCGGCGAGGCGATAGATCGTGAAGTCGTTGCCGCTGGCGTTGCCGGCACGGTTCGGATCGAGCGGGAACTTGTAGAGCCGGACGCCTTCGCCTTCGTTCGCAGCCGTGATGTCAGCAATGGTTGCGGTGAAGATGAGTCGCGTGCCCTGACGGTTGTTGACCGGTGCGCCGGTGAACAGGTCCACCTGCGGGCCAGCGAGAATCGTCGTGCGACGGACGTCGGACGGGTCAAACGCATTGTACGTCTGCTCCACGATCGACCAGCCGTTCCAGCCACCACCACCAGCGAAGCTGTTGTAGTGCAGGGCGTTGTACTGGCGGTTGAAGCCGAGGCCGTCAACTGCCTTGCCGCGCACGACGAACACGTTCTCAGGCGAATCCTGGTTGGTGAAGCAGAACGTCGCCTTGAAGCCCGTACCGCAGGCATTGGAGTACGACGCGCCAGCCAACGAGTAGTTGCCGTTGTTGATCACGCTGTCGGCGAATGCCGACGCTTCGGTCCACTTGGCGGCGCCGAGCGTGATGCCCGTAGCCGTCGGAGTTCCACCCCAGACTCGCGCATTCAGGTACAGGCTGGCGAGCATGGCATCGGCAGCGCCGCGGGTGAGGCGACCCTGCTGATCGGGCCAGGTCTTCGGCAGGTCGGCACGAGCGGCCTTGAGCTCGGTCTCGACAAACGCGAAGACTTCAGCGCGCGTCTTCGGATCGCGCTGCTCGACCTTCGTGTCGGTGGCAATCGGCACGCCGCCGTACACGTCCATCAGCTGCATGTAGTACAGCGCCCGGAGGGCCCGGAGTTCGGCCTTGATGGCGGCCTGGTTCGGGATCGTGACGTTGTCGAGCGCTTCGAGCACGATGTTGGCGCGAGCCACACCGGCGTACTGCTGGTTCCAGATGTTCGAGACTTCGCGCAGACCGGTCACGCTGGTCGGCGTCCAGCCCTGACGGTGGAGTTCGAGCCACGCGCCGTTGTCGAACCAGTCACCACCACGCACGGGCACGACACCCTCGGCGGAGCTGATCGAGTTGAGGGCGTAGTAGTCCTCCATGTTGTTCCGAAGGTTGGCATACACCGACGTCAAGCCGGCGAACACCTCATCGGAATTCTTGTAGAACGTGTCCTTCGTGATCAGGCTCGTCGGGGTCTCCTTCAGGTCGGTGCAACCGACCATCAGACCGACGGGGACCAGCATGAGCGCGCCAAGGCGCGCCATGCGGATCGGGTTTCGCAACAGAGACATTCGCATTCGCCTCAATGAAACAGGTAGGAAGTCAAGCAAAAATCAGAGCGGAACCGTTGTCCTGCTTCAGAACTGAATGCGGAAACCGGTCGTAAAGGTCCGGGCGCGCGGGTACGACAGGTAGTCGATGCCGCGTGAGGCCAGGCCGGAATCGATGAACACTTCCGGGTCGTAGCCGGTGTACGGCGTGAAGAGGAGCAGGTTGTCGCCCGAGACATACACGCGGACCGGCTTCTGGCCAGCGGGGAGCTTGAACGAGTAACCAATCGTCACGTTCTGGAGGCGGACGAAAGAACCGTTCTCCACATAGCGCGACGAGTACTGCGACGGCTCGGTCAGGCCTTCCGGTGAGGAAAGAGCCGAGCGCAGGAAGTTCTTGTCCTGCGTGACGTTCGCCTTGGTGCCGTAGACCAGGTCCGTGTTGTTGAAGACATCGCGGCCCTGCTCTGCGCGCCACAGCCAGCTGGCGTCGAAGCCGTGCCAGGTCGCATTGCTGCGGAGGCCAAGGCTGAAGTTCGGGTTCGCATTGCCGATGATGACCTTGTCATCCGAGCCCGGAGCGATCGACGTGCCGCTCTTGGTGCGGCTCGTGATGTTGCCGTCCGCATCCTTCACCACCGTGTAGGTGTTGAACAGCTGCTGGCCGGTGGTGTTGAAACCCGCGAACTCGAAGCCGTAGAAGGTGCCGATCGGCTGGCCGGGGATGATGCGCTGTGAATTCACACCCGTCTGGCCCTGGCCGCTGACGCCGCCAGTTTCGATGAAGCTGGCCGGGCCAAGGTCGAGGACCTTGTTGCGCTCGACCGAGAAGACGAGACCGGCGGTCAGGTTGAGGCCGCGACCGGCGCGCTCATACATGCGAGCGTCCATCGAGAACTCGAGACCCTTGTTCGACACGGAGCCGATGTTCTGGAGCTGGGTCGAGACGAAGGCCGAACCCGTCTGCGAGATCGGAACCGTGAGGAGCAGGTCCGTGGTCTTCTTGTTGTAGTACTCGAGCGAGCCGCTGAACTTGCCGTCCATGAAGCCGTAGTCGAAGGCGATGTTCGACTGCGCCGACTGCTCCCACTTGAGGTCGGGGTTCGCATTCACGTTCGGCACGATGCCCGTGTACGTGGTGTTGCCGAACACGTAGCGTGCGCCGCCGTCCGGTGCGAGCGACGGGAGCGATGCATACGGTGCCACAGCCTGGTTGCCCTGGAGGCCGTAGCCGGCGCGGAGCTTGAGCTGTGAGAACGGCAGGCCCTTGGCGAACGACTCGTCAGAGATGAGCCATGAACCGGAGAGTGCCGGGAAGACGGCCCACTTGTTGGCCGTACCGAAGCGCGACGAACCGTCGCGACGCAGCACGCCGGTCAGGAAGTACTTGTTCTTGTACCCGACGTTGGCGCGGGTGAAGAACGACACCAGGCGGCTCTGCTCCTGGTAGGACTGCGGGATCTGCGGACGTGCGCCGGCGCCAAGGTTGTTGAACGTGAAGGCGTCCGTCGTGAAGCCTTGGCTCTGGGCCGAGAAGTCCGTGTTGTCGAAATCGGTGTACTCGTAGCCACCGACGATGTCGAAGTCGGCTTCATGGCCAACCGTCGGCGACCAGGTGAGCAACGTCTGCAACGTCTGGTTGGACAGGGCGCGCTGTGACTGCTGCGCCAGGCCACCGAACTCGGAACCGACCGCGCCATCCTTCGGCAGGTAGACGTTGCGCTGACCGTTCGAGCGGTCAGAACCAACGTTCAGCTGTGCGATGAGGCTCGGGAAGATCGAGAACGACGAGGTGACGTTGGCCAATGTGCGCATCGTCTGGCCTTCGTCCAGCGTCTGGAAGGCCAGCGCGACCGGGTTACGGACCGACTGACGGCCAGTGCCGATTTCGTAGAAGCGCTGCTGCTGCGTGACGGGATCCGTCACGTAGACCGGGCGCGTCGGGTTGAAGACGGCGACGTTCTGGAACACACCACCTTCGAAACCACCCGTGTTTTCAAACGGGAGGTAGTCGTTCTCGATGCGCGAGGAGCTCAGGTTGAGTCCAATGCGGAGGCGGCCGTTGAGCGCTTCGTGGCTGCCGTTGAGGCGGGCCTGGAGACGCTTGAAGCCGTTCGAGACGACGATGCCCTGCTGGTCGGCGAAGTTCAGCGAGGCGCGGAACGTGGTCGACTGGTTACCACCAGCGAATGACAGGTTGTGATTCTGGGTCAGCGAGGTGCGGCGGGTTTCGTTCTCCCAATCCGTGTTCGCTGTGCCCTGCGACGCGAGGCGCGACGCCGGCAACGTGCCCTTCGTGATCTGGTCCTGAATGAAGCTGCGGTATTCCGAACCGGTCAGGAAGTTGAGCGAGTTGGCGGCCTGACCGAAGGCGGCGTACGTCTCGTATTCCATCGTGGCGGCGCCCGGACGACCCTTCTTCGTCTCGATGAGCACCACGCCGTTTGCACCGCGGCTGCCGTAAATGGCGGTCGCAGCGGCGTCCTTGAGGACCGTCACCGAGGCGATGTCCGACGGGTTGATGGCGTTGAGCGGGTTGCGGCCGAGGGCCGGTGAACCGCCGATGCCGTAACCGCGGGCTTCCGACTCGTTGTTCTGGAGCGGCACACCGTCAATGACGTAGAGCGGATCATTGCTGGCGCTGATCGATGTGCCACCACGGATGCGGATCTGTGCGCCGGCACCCGGCTCACCGCTGTTCAGGGTGACGTTGACGCCCGGTGCGCGAGCGGCGAGCAGCTGCGTCGGGTTGGACACGACACCGACGTTCGCTTCGTCAGCGTTGATCGTCGCCACGGAGCCCGTGACGGCTTCCTTGCGCTGCGAGCCGTAGCCCGTCACGACGACAGCGCCGAGGTTCGCGGCCACAGCCTGCATCGTGAAACGCACGGTGGCCGTCTGGCCGGGCACCACCGAAACATCCTTCACCTGCGGGGTGTAACCGATACGAGTGACGCGCAGGCGGGCGGTGCCAGCCGGCAAGTCAGCCAGGGTAAAGCCGCCGTCGACACGCGTGATGGCGCCGCGCTGGGTGCCCTCAATCGTGACGGTCACGCTTTGCATCGGGAGTTGGCTGGTCGAGTCCACGACTCGACCGGAAATCGCACCACGGGCACCCTGTGCCTGCAGTGGATGTGCCATAAGGAGACCGCCAACTGCTGCGGCCATCAGACCTCTGATCACCTTCATTCGTCTGCTCTCCTGGATCATGCGGAGGGTTTTGTCAAACGGGCTCGCTCCAGACGGGGAGGTCGGGAGACCGAACGTCGAGACAGCACCTGCAACTGCGGACCACACCAATTCACAACCGGATTCCATCGTATTTCCATCACTCGCCCAGCTCGTCGCTTCAATCGGTGCCTAGTGCACCCAAAGCGGCGCTCCGGGCGTCGCTGAATTCATGCACTCTTGCCGATTGGTCGGATCCGCGCCGCGACACATGTCGCACTGGCCAGATCCTTGCACCCGGTCGTCGCACACTCACCCCGCAGGCGCAGCCTATCGCTGCACCCTGTGCGCGGGGACGCCCTGCACGACGGCGCGTCACTACTGAACACGTCTCGAGAGTGCACACCTCAGGCGTGAGGAACTGACATGGCAAGCGGCGTCGCACCAGAAAAACCGGTTGGACGCCTTTTTGCCGGGGGATTGTTGGGGCCTATGCTCGCCGTCGGTACGAGACATGTCAAGATGCGGTACCAAACACCGCACGCCGCACCGAGTAACCGGCTCCACACCTGACTTTCCGTTATCTGCACACTCGCTTGCATGTGTGCACAAACGTGCACCGATATCGGCAACCACCGCCGAGTTTCGGAAGAATTTCGTGCAGGCCCCGCACAACCATCGCCCGAATACGCACCGACGGGTAGCATTCCGCGCGACCGCTGCGCGCGTTTTTCGTCCTTCACCCCCCCTGCGGAACCCGACCCATGCATCACGCCCCGAGCGACGCCCGATCCCGCCGAGTGTGGGCATGACCGCCCTCGCCCTCGCGCTGCTGCTGCAGCTCGCGGTACCGCCGACACCGGCCAAACCGGTGCTGTCGTTCCCCGACGCTGGCCTCGACGACACCGTAGCCTACCGCGGCTATCAGACCCGCTTCTACCGCGATGCGGCACGCAACACCCTGCAGGTCTACATCGATCAACGCAGCGCCCGCGTGGTGCACCTGCTCGCGGACGCCGACAACGCGAGCATAGGCTTTACGGCCCGCAACGCGAGCGGCCAGGTCGCACCACTCATCTGGGGAGTCACCGATGCGACCGTCAGCAGCACCGGCCGCACCCGACACTTCGAATACCAGCTCACCGCGCGCTCCAACACGCTCACCCTCGGCTGGTTCCTGCTCGGCTCGATGCGGGTGGAGCGGGACTTTCAATACAATGAGCGCGCCAAGGACGCCTTCAGCGCTGGCCCGTACCTCATCCCTGAAGTCGATCGGCTGATCGCGGCGCTCGGCCAGCTTCCCGCGGCTGATCGTGCGCGCCACCTCCGTCGCCTCAACGCGAACTCGGTCGAGGCGCTGAAGGCGCGCATGTATCCGCGAGTTGCCCTGCGCACCGACGGTGCCGCGTGGATCGCGCGCGTGCAGCAGGTCACGCTCGACGCACGTGACACGCTCACGCTCGAAGTGCGTGGCGATGCTGGCCTGGTCGCAGCGACCGTAGCCGGCGATTCGCTGTCACTCTCGGCACGCGCGGGCGAATCCATCACGTTCATCGTCCACCTCACGACGACGGCGCGAGCGCTCACGCCACTCACTCGACAGCAGATCTTCACGCCCGACTTCCTCGCCTTTCTCGAAACCACGCGTGCACGCGGCGCCGCGGTGGCGCCGGATGACACCCTCGCAATTCGTGCGCGTCGCATGGAACGCCAGGTCACCGGTGTGGAGCTGCTCGTCTCACGCGAGAAGCTGATGGCCGGGTTGCCGACCTACGCCACGTACTTCGGGCGCGACATGCTGATGACGGCGCTGATGATGCGTCCCATCTGGCAACATGAGACGCTCGAGGCGGTGATCGCCACGGCGCTGCGCAAGCTGGCCCCGCGCGGCGATGTCAGTCATGAGGAAGCACTGGGCGATCAGGCCGTGCGTGAGTCCGCGGGGCAATACGCCGCACTGATCGACCAGTACC
Source organism: uncultured Gemmatimonadaceae bacterium (assembly GCA_963740355.1). Taxonomy (GTDB): domain Bacteria; phylum Gemmatimonadota; class Gemmatimonadetes; order Gemmatimonadales; family Gemmatimonadaceae; genus JACMLX01. The sequence continues at coordinate 1,318,412 of CAVUDW010000002.1, read as the reverse complement.
ACGAGCGCGCAAAGGCAGGCGACCGCCGCGCTGCAGACTCGCTGATGGCCCGCGCCGACACGGTGCTGCGCGACCTGCGCGTGGTGCGAGAGAACTACCACATGATCGACGATGAGTACCAACTCCCGATCGTCGTCGCGCGGTGGATCACGGATCCGGCCGTACCCGCCGCCGCCAAGCGCGCCTTTCTGCTCGACACGCGCGATGGCGGTGGCACGCGCGCCGCGCGGCTGCTGCGCGAGCTGGCGCTGGTCGCGCAGTTGACGGCCCCGTACGCAGCCGACCCCAACTCAGCCAACCTGATCGCATTCGCGCCCCGTGAGCCCGACGGCTGGGCCACCGCGAGCTGGCGGGACAGCGGCGCCGGATACGCCGGTGGTCGATTCGCGATGGATATCAATACGATCTGGGTGCCGCACGCACTGGAGGCCACCGGACAGATCCTGGCCGCGATGCGCACGCTTGGCATCGCGACCGCCTCAGCCACCACCGGCAACACGCCGCTGGCCCGCTATGCGCGCGATCCCGCGTTGCTGCAGCGCGCCATCACGACCTGGCGTGGCGCTTCACGGCATTTCCTGGTGTCACTGAGCGGCCCGCAGGTGCGCGCAGCCACACAGGCGCGCCTGGCAGCGATGCCCGAGGCTGAGCGCGGGTGGTGGCAATCACGATCCACAACGGCGGCGGCTGTCTCCGATTCGCTGGTGTTCCTCGCAGTTGCGCTGGATGGAGATCGCCGCCCGATCGCTGTCGCCAATACCGACCCGGCAACGCAGCTCTTCCTCGGCGACGGCGAAGGGCGCACCGATGCGTCGACGGCCGAGGAAGTCGCGAACACACTGCGCGACGTTCGCCTCTTTGCGCGCCCCTATCCCGCAGGGTTGTTCGTGGACCGCATCGGGCCCGTGGTCGCGAACGATGCGTACGCGTCGCCAGCGGTGTGGGACAGCTTCGTGAAGGATCCCTATCATGGACCGCGCGTGGTGTGGGGTCGTGAAGCGAACCTCTTCCTGCTGGGCGTCGCCAATCGTATCGAGCGCGCGCGCCAGCCTGGTATGGCGACCGAGAGCGCCTACATGGCCGAGCTGCGCGGTTCTCTGGAGAAGGTGCGCACCGCGGTGGAGCAGTCAGGGTTCCACACCGAGCTGTGGAGCTATGGCTTCGATCGGGGCCAATTGGGCGCCATGCGTTATGGCAGCGGGGCGGACATACAGCTGTGGAGCACGACGGATCTGGCGGTGCAATACGTCCTGTCGAAGATGTCGCGCTGACGCTGACTGTTCGCAAACGACATGAGGGGGCGCGAACGATGGTTCGCGCCCCCTCATGTCGTTCCCCGCCTCGGCGCGATCAGAACATGCGGCCGATGTTGAGTTCAACGCGTGTTCCGCCGCGTCGATCCTGCGCACTGGCCGTGAGTTCAATCGGCCCGAAGGCACTCAGCGAGCCGAGACTGAGTCCGAATCCCGTGTGATAGCGTCGGTGATCGAAGGTCAGGACATTGCCAGCGTAGCCCGTGTTCGTGCGCGCGGTCGCAAAGATGTTGCGACGCACTTCCCACTGCAGCCCAACACCGCCACGCACGACCGAAGTGCCAATCTGTTCAACCGGTCGCAGCCCGACGAAGCCCATCTGGCGATCGGGGAACATGACGCTTGCATAGGCGCCACCAAGCTGGAAGAATCGATGCAACGGAAGCGCCTCGCCGCGGGTGGACGAGCCTGCAACGGCATCGACGAGAAGCGTGACACGCGATGCCAGCGGCTGCGCGACGCGTGCCCGCCCCACGTGCTGCATGAAGCGTGTGTTGCCGGCTGCAAACTCCGATCGCGCCGACAGCTCAAATCCCCGGCGCGAGTAGACCGGCCGATCGAGGGCATCCCATGCGAAGACCAGTCCAACGCTGCCGAACGCATCGCGCCGGCTCGAATCACGAATGGCAATACTCGTGGAGGCACTGGCGGCCTCACCAGAAATCTCGAGTCCAAGGCCGCCGTGCATACCAAGCTTGGCACCAACGAAGGCACTGGTGCGCGCGACCGAGAGCGAGACTTCGGCGACCCGCTGTCCCTCGGTGTAGATCGGCAACGGTGTGCGGATGAAGGAGAGGCCCGTGCCGACGGCATAACGCGGATTCTCGACACTCGACGAGACGAAGTCGGCCGAAAACTTCAGCTGCTCACCGAGCCGCATCTCGAGCTCGGTGGTGGACCCTGAGCCGACCAGGTTGCGCAGCACCGCCGAGAAGAGGAGCGCCGCCTTGTAGTTGTCATCGAAGCGAAAGCCGAAGCCCGCGCGGTCCTGCGTCCGCGACACCGCCGTGACGACGATGGTGGTATCAGCCTGCTCCGAATCGAGCCGGTACTGCACCCGCTCATAGAGCTCGGTGGCGTACGCGCGCTGCATTGCCGAATCGAGGGTGCTGGCCGTGAGCCACGTGCCGGTGCGAAGCTCGAGGGCACGGCGTGCCCGCAGCGCGGCACGACCCGTCAGTCCCTCGATCACGATCTTCTGTGCCCGAATCGAGTCGACCCATGCCGCGTGCCGCGGCACGTCCACGGTGCCTGGCAGTCGTGCCTTGAGCGCGCGGATGTCGGCACGAAGCGATTCGGCTGCCGTGGTACCGCGTGCGACGATCAGTGCGGCCTTGCCGAAGTCCGCCGCCGTCAGGCCACTGATGTCAGGTTGGATGTAGATGTCGCACAACTTCCGCTGCTCACCGGTGGACGAATTCATCTGGAAGGTGATCGTCTGCATCAACACCGCCGCGAGCGAGTTCAGTGCCTCGCCGCTGGCCAGCGGATCCGCCACGTCACTGCAGATGAGGATGTCGGCGCCGAGTGTGCGTGCATCCGTGGCTGGCAGGTTACGCACGATGCCGCCATCGACGAGCAGCCGCCCGTCGAGCCGCACCGGTTCGAAGATGCTCGGCAATGACATGCTGGCGCGCATCGCCTGCGCGAGCGAACCGTGATCGAGTACGACGGCCTTGCCCGTCTCGATATCAGTGGCGACGGCGACGAAGGCGCGCGGCAGCGTGCGAAAATCGCGGGTGGTTTGCGCCGGCCAGGTCAGGCTGCTGAGCAGACGCGAGATTCGCTGCCCGGTGATGGCCCCTGACGGCAGGGCCGGTCGCCAGTGCGCCATCGGCACGCTGAGCAGGGTGCGATCGCCAACACGACGCCGGTCGATCCCAAGAAAGTGGTAATCGCTGGCATCACTGAAGTACGACGCCCAGTCGAGGCGCCGGACGAGGCTGTCGAGTTCTGCGGGGGAGTAGCCCATGGCGTACAACCCACCCACCAGCGCGCCCATGCTGGTGCCGGTGACGATCGAGGGGGAGATCCCTTCCGATTCCAGCACCTTCAGCACACCGATGTGGGCGATGCCCTTGGCGCCGCCGCCGCTGAGGACGACGGCGACCCTGGGGCCGCGGGCGGCGTCGCGACCGGTGCCGGTGACCGGCGGCGAGCCCTGCCCATGCAACGATGAGACGACGAGAGTAGAGGCGACGAAGGCGAAAGCTGCGAAGAAACCGGGACGATGGTACGAGGTCATTCGCGTTCGCCAAGGGTTCCGGAAAGGGACCTACGCCGTCATCGGCGGTCCCACGATGGTCAAGCCGTATCGTTCGTGCAGCGCCAGAAGTGGCCCCATCTCCGGCATTCCGCCGGCGGGGGTCATCGCCGACATCTCTTCGAAGAATACTGCAAAATCGCCCGGGGTGGTCGCGATCAGCAGTTGTGCATCGGAGTCGGTGAAGTTCTGGTATGCATGGACAACTCCGCGTCGCAGGTACACGGTTCCGCCTTGGCGCACCGTATGTGACGCGCCATCGATCTCGAACACCAGCTCACCCTGCAGCACATAGAAGACTTCATCCTCTCGGGTGTGCACGTGCCGCGGTGGTCCAGACATCGGCGGCGCGGTGAGGTGGAAGAAGGCGAGCAGGCCATCGCTGTCGGCGCCGCTGACTTTGACCAGTGTTTCCTCGCCCACGATGTTGAGCGGAGCCGCAGTGCGAGTGTCGGCAGCGCCAAGGACGAACGAACGAACGGCGGTGGGAGCAGCGACGGTCATGGAACGACTCCGGGGAGGTTGGTGAGAGCGCCAAGCAACGCTTGCATCGCCCAGTGCACGGCGCGTTGTGCATCAGGACCGCTGAGCTGCGCCCGATCGCGCAGCACCTGCCAGTAGGGCGACGAGAACAGGCCCACGAAGACCGCGACGACCAGGCGCCGCTGCTCCGGGTCGAGATGTGCGCAGAGGGGCGCCAGCGCGGCATCGAACGCGGCGCGGCCTTCGATGCCGCCGCGATTCCTGATTTTCGAGCCGGCGGGCGACGAGTTGATCGTGCGGAGCATCTCCTCATGCTCCTCGAAGCGCGCAAAGGCTTCGACCGCACGCTGCGGGATCACATCGTGGCTCTCGGGAAAGCCTGGCGGGAAGAACTCGCGCAAGCGTTCGTCCCAGAGGGCACGATAGAGGTCGGCCTGCGTCGGAAAGTAGCGATAGACGGTGCGCGGGCTGACGCCGCTCCGGCTGGCGACCAGTTCGTGCGAGATCACGTCCCGGGCCTCACCGGTGAGAATGCCGAAGGCCGCGCTCAAGAGTAGGTCACGGGTCGCCGCGGCATGGCGCTCCCGAAGGGTGGGTGTGGTCTCCGGCTGATTTGGAGTCGTCGTCATGGCAGTAGTGTGCTGCTGTGACAGTTCACTGTCAAGTGGCAGGCCGCCCTCCTGAGCGAGCGACCATTCGGGACTGTTTATGATTCAGATGAAACGAAATCCGTCGCGCGGCGGCACTGGGCCCTGAGCTGAGCCAATGTTTACGACCTGTATCCACTGCAACGGTGATCTGGGCCGAAACGAGGCGTTCGAGACCTTCCCGGTCGGGACGCGCCTGGCCTTCGATGCGGCCAACGGCAGGCTGTGGGTCGTCTGCCGTTCGTGCGGACGCTGGAACCTGACGCCCCTCGATGAGCGGTGGGAGACGATCGAGCAGGCCGAGCGCCGGTTTCGGGACAGCCGCCTCCGCGTGAGCACCGACAATGTCGGCTTGGCGCGGCTGCGCGAGGGCGTCGACCTGATTCGCGTCGGGGCGCCGCAGCGTCCAGAGATGGCAGCGTGGCGGTATGGCGACCAGTTCGGGTCACGACGCAAGCGACAGCTGCTGATCACCGGGGTCGTCGTTGGGAGTGCGGCGACGATCGTCGGCGGGATGCTGACCATTGGCGCGAGCATCGGCTCCTTCGGTGGATTGTTCGGCAACGCAAATCTCTGGCAAGCGCTGGTGCATGGCCGCCAGACGAAATCGATCGGCCGGATTGCCCTCGCCGACGGCACGACCGTCGAGGTGCAACGGAAGCATGCTCGCATGAGCACCCTCGAGCGCTCCGACGGCTCGGATGATTTCGCCTTGCGGCTCGAGTCGGTCCAGGGCACACATCTGCTGCTCGGCGATCACGCCATGCGTGTTGCCGCGCGCCTGATGCCGACGGTCAATCGATTTGGCGGATCGAAGCGCGATGTGCAGTCCGCCGTGTCGCTGCTCGAAGAGGTCGGTGACCCGCTCAGTGTGCTCCGCACCATCCAGAACCGGTTCGGAGCAACGGAACGGGCTGAACGCTGGGCACGAAAGAAGAGCATCTTCGGCAACGAAACTGGTGCTGTCACGGTGGTTCCCGGCGTGTTGCACGCGCAGACACTGCAATACCGGCTGGCGCTCGAGATGGCTCTGCACGAAGAGAGTGAGCGCCGCGCGATGGACGGCGAGCTTGCGGCACTGGAGGCCGCGTGGCGTGAGGCCGAAGAGATTGCACGTATCTCCGACAGTCTCGTCGTTCCGGCATCGATCGAGACGCAGCTCGAGGAGCTGAAGCGACGAGAGACAAGTCGGCCGTAGCGCAGCGGTGCGGTGCCGACGCCTGCTGCAGGCTCATCTGTCTGCGACACGCCGTCGAGCGTGGTGTATTGTCATTCCGATCGATCGAAGACCGTGTCGTGTGGGTTCATGCACGACAACGCAGCATTCGAGGCACAGGCCAACCCACACTGACACCTTGCCATGGGCGACATCCCCGCCGAACTGACCGGACCTGACTTCGCCGACGGCGTGCCCGTGTCGTCGATCGCCGACGGCGCGATGCTGCATGGGCATGCCTTTGGCTCACACGTGTTGCTGGTGCATGCGGCAGGGGCGTTCAGCGCCATCGGCGCGCACTGCACACACTACGGCGTGCCGCTCGCGGATGGCCTGGTGGTCGGCGACACGGTGCGCTGTCCCCTGCACCACGCTTGCTTCAGCCTCGCGACCGGTGCGGCGCTGCACGCACCGGCATTCGATCCGCTCACACGCTGGGACACCGAGGTGCGCGACGGAAAGGTCTTCGTCACAGCACAGTTGCCATCCGCGCCCCCGGCCGCACCGATGCTGGTCGCAGACGATGCGCTTCCGATCGTGATCGTGGGTGGCGGCGCCGCCGGGAATTCCGCCGCCGAGATGCTTCGGACGGAAGGGTACATGGGCCCGATCACGATGTTGAGTGCCGACACCAATGCGCCTGCCGATCGTCCGAACTTCTCCAAGGGCACCATCAGCGGCAGCATACCGCACGAATACAACTTCCTGCGGCCGATCGACTTCTATCGCGAGTGGAACATCGACCTGCGCCTCGCCACACGGGTCGAATCGATCGATGCTGCGGCGCGGGAGGTCGTCATCACCGGCGGTGCGCGCGTTCCATATGCAAAGCTGCTGCTCGCAACCGGTGCGACGCCGATCCGGCTCGACACGCCTGGCGCGGAGTTGCCGCATGTCCACACGCTTCGCTCCCTGACCGACAGCGAAGCGATTGCGACCGATGCCGCGCAAGCACGCAGCGCAGTGGTCATCGGCGCCAGCTTCATCGGCATGGAAGCGGCGGCCGCGTTGCGGGCGCGTGGCATCGACGTGCATGTGGTGGCGCCGGACGCGATCCCGATGTCGCGTGTGCTGGGCGATGACGTCGGGGCGTTCATGCAGCGCCTGCACGAAAATCACGGCGTGCAGTTTCATCTCGGTACGACTGTCGTCCAGATCGCACCACACCAGGTGACACTTGCGACGGGTGAAATCATCGCGGCAGATGTCGTCGTCGTCGGAGTCGGGGTGCGCCCATCCACCGAGCTCGCGGCGACCGCAGGGCTTACCGGTGACAATGGCGTGCTGGTGGACGCGTACATGCAAACAGCCACGCCCGACATCTTTGCTGCTGGCGACATCGCGCGCTGGCCGGATGTGCATACGGGCGCGTTGACGCGGGTCGAACACTGGGTCGTGGCCGAACGCCAAGGGCAGGCCGCCGCCCGAAACATGCTCGGCCAACACAAGGCGTTCGATGCGGTGCCCTTCTTCTGGACGGAGCAGTATGACGTCACACTGCTCTACGTCGGTCACGCGGATCGCGGGTTCACGGCGACGGCGAGCGGGTCATTCGATATCGCCGCTCCTGATTTCCGTGTGGACTACCACATGAACGGGAAGCTGGTGGCGGTGGCGACGGTCGGGCGCGACCGCGAAAGTCTCGAAGCCGAGGTCGCGTTCGAGTCGATGAGGATGCGCCAGTGACGTGAAGCGATCGGCGACGCCGCCGTCGTGCGATCAGCCTCGCCGAATCTCCTGCACCTTCGCCAGACGCTCCCCCGCCGCGTGCAGCGTCTCGTCTCGCTTGGCGAAGTGGAACCGCATGAAGTTGTGCGTTGGTTCGCGGAAGAAGCTGGAGCCAGCCACACCCGCGACACCAACCTTGCGGATGAACCACTCCGACGCTTCGGTGTCAGTCGCGAATCCAAGCGATCCGATGTCGACCATCACGTAGTACGCCCCCTGCGGTTCCGTGAACGGCAGGCCCGCCTGGCGCAGGTATTCGAGGAAGAGAGTGCGCTTGGCGGTGTAGTTCGTGGTCAGCCCATCGTAGTAACTCTGCGGCAACTCGAGCCCCGCCACGGCCGCCTCCTGCAGTGGCGCCGCCGCGCCAATGGTGAGGAAATCATGCACCTTGCGCGCCTGCGCGATCACATCGGGCGGGCCCTGCACGTAGCCGAGCCGCCAGCCGGTGATCGAATAGGTCTTGGAGAGTGAATTGCAGGTGATCACACGCTCCTCGGCGCCCGGCAGCGCACACATGTAGGTGTGCACGTGCGGCGCGTAGACGATGTGCTCGTACGGCTCATCGGTGATCACGTAGCAGTCGTGCTCCTCGGCGAGCTGCAGGATGAACAGCAACTCGTCGCGCGTGAACACCTTGCCCGTCGGATTGCCGGGATTGCAGATGACGATCGCCTTCGGCGTCTGCTCGAAGGCGAGCCGCAGTTCATCGGGGTCGAAGTCGAATGTCGGCGGTCGCAGGTGCACGTAGATCGGCACGGCACCGGAGAGGATCGCATCGGCGGCATAGTTCTCGTAGAACGGCGAGAACACGATCACCTTGTCGCCTGGATTGCAGGTCGTCATCATCGCTGCCGCCATCGCCTCGGTGCTGCCGCAGGTCACCACCAGGTGCTGCACAGGATCGATCTCGACACCGGCGAAGCGACGAATCTTGGCCGCCAATGCGTCACGAAACCGCGGTGCGCCCCACGTGACGGCATACTGGTGAAACGGGCCGCGCGTGGCCCGCTCGAGAGCCGCCAGCATCGCTTCCGGCGGATCGAAGTCCGGAAACCCCTGCGAGAGGTTGATGGCACCGTACTGGTCGGACATCCGCGTCGTGCCGCGGATGACGGATTCGGTGAAGACGTTGAGACGGCTGGCGGTGGTCGGCATTCGGGCAATGATGCGCAGCCGCCGCGTCGCAAGGAAGTGGCTGCTGACGGGCGAGCGTCGATATGATTGAATCGATCACAGGCACGCGGTCGGCTGGCGCCGCGTGCCCGCTCGATCATGTATCGCCGGCGTCTCGCCGGGCGGTGATTCCGAACCAATGGCACGCCGGCCACTTCCGGCGCGAGGAGTTCCTGCTGTGCAGATCGGTATCGATAGCTTTGCCGCGGCCATTCCTGACCCGGTCACCGGCGTGGCACTGACGCCAGTTGAGCGGATGCAGACGCTGTTGCAGGAAATCGCGCTGGCGGATCGTGTCGGTCTGGATGTCTTCGGGATCGGCGAACATCACCGTCCGGAGTTCCTCGACTCGGCACCAGCGGTCATCCTCGCGGCGGCGGCGGCGATCACCGAGCGGATTCGTCTCACGAGTGCCGTGACGGTGTTGAGCGCCGCCGATCCGGTGCGCGTCTTTCAGGAGTTCGCGACGCTGGACCTGATCTCGAATGGTCGCGCCGAGATCGTGGCTGGCCGCGGCAGCTTCATCGAGTCATATCCGCTGTTTGGCCTCCAGCTGGAGGACTACGACTCGCTCTTCGCTGAAAAGCTGCAGCTCCTCCTCGCCATCCGCGAGAATACGCGAGTACACTGGTCTGGCCAGCATCGCGCGCCGTTGACGGGCCAGGCGATTTATCCACGGCCGCTCCAGACGCCATTGCCAATCTGGGTCGGAGTCGGAGGAACGCCAGCATCGTTCGTGCGCGCCGGCACACTCGGACTTCCCTTGATGGTGGCGATCATCGGCGGTGAACATCGACGGTTCCGGCCACTGGTCGATCTCTATCGTGACGCTGGCCGCCGTGCGGGTCACGCGGCAGAGGCGCTCAAGGTCGGTGTGCACTCGATCGGATTCCTGGCCGACACCACCGACGGTGCCGCAAACGAGTTCTATCCTGGCTATGCGCACACCTTCACCGAGATCGGGAAGGAGCGCGGCTGGCCGCCGACCACGCGGGCGCAGTTCGACGCGCAGCGCGGCCCCACTGGCGCACTGGTGATCGGTGATCCGGAGACGGTCGCCACCAAGTTGCTGCGGATCAATGAAGATCTCGGCGGCATCGTGCGCTTCACCTTCCAGATGGGTGTGTCCACCTTGCCGCACGAGAAGATGTTGCGCGCGATCGAGCTGCTCGGCACCGCCGTCGCACCACGAGTTCGAGCAGCACTCGGTACGCCAGTCAGCGCCTGACCGTCCAGACATGTCGCCATTCCAGCCAATCCTCGTTGCCATCGCAGTCGCGGCGCTCGTCGTCGCGATCACGGCACTGGCCCGTCGCCTGCCCGTGCCGTCACCGATCCTGCAGGTGCTGGCAGGTCTGGCACTTGGTTTCATTCCCGGGGTTCGTGTCCCGGAGCTGGAACCGGACCTCGTCTTCTTCGTGTTCCTGCCACCCATCCTCTGGGCAGCCGCGTTCTTCACGTCGGTGCGCGAGTTCAAGCAGGCCATTCGCCCCATCAGCCTGTTGGCCGTTGGCCTCGTGTTCGTCACCACCGCGGTGGTCGCGATTGCCGCACGCGGTCTGCTGCCCGGTCTCCCGTGGGCGGTCGCGGTGGCGATCGGTGCGATCGTTTCGCCACCCGATGCCGTGGCGGCGGCGGCCGTGGTATCGCGGCTGCCTGTGCCGCGCCGCGTGGTGGTGATTCTCGAAGGGGAAAGCCTGGTGAACGATGCCGCGGCGCTGGTGCTCTTTCGCACGGCGGTCGCGGCGGCTGTCACCGGCGTCTTCAGTCTCGGCGAAGCGGTGGTTCGGTTCTTCATCGACGCCGCCGTCGGCGCGTTGATCGGGCTGCTGGTCAGTTGGTGCGTCGTGCGCGCTGCGCGCTGGACGAAGGATTCACTGGCTGAAACGCTGATGACGATCGCCGCGCCGTACCTCGCCTGGGTCGCGGCGGAGTCGATTCACGTATCGGCGGTGCTGGCGTGTGTGGCCGGCGGTGTGTACCTGCGCCAGCACTTCTCGACGGTCATCTCACCGATGTCTCGGCTGCAATCACGCTCGGTGTGGGACCTGATCGTGTTCGTGATCAACGCGCTCATCTTCCTGATCCTGGGCTTGCAGTTCGGCCCCCTCATGAAGGAAGTCCCCCCAGGCACACTCGGCGCCGTGCTCATGGCTGGCGTGGCGATCAGCATCGTCGCCATTGTCCTGCGAATGGTGTGGGTGCCGGTGGCGACTTGGCTGCCACGCTGGCTCAGTGCCGACATCCGCCGTCGCGAGCCGGAGCCGAACCCGAAGGCGGTGGCGTTGGTCGCGTGGACGGGCATGCGCGGTATTGTCTCGCTCGCGTCAGCGCTCGCGCTGCCGCTGGTGCTGTCGAATGGTGCACCATTTCCCTACCGCGCCGAGATCATCCTGATCACGATGTGTGTGATCATGATCACGCTGGTGGTCCAGGGGCTGACGTTGACGCCGATCATCAAGCGCTTCGACTTTGCGCCGGACAGCACACATCACGAGGAAGAGCGTCATGCACGCCGCGAGGCGATGCGGCGCGGCGCCGAGGCTCTCGAGGACCTGGCGCGCGAACCATGGGCCGACCAGACCGAGGTGGACCGGATCCGACGCGAGCTTCGCGATCGGATGCAGCACCACGAGCGCAATTCGCACGATCTCACGCACCGACAGCTCCGGACCGGCGTGTTACGGGCCGAGCGGCGGATGCTGGTGCGCCTCCGTAACGAAGGCGCAATTTCCGATGAGACCCTGCGGCAGCTGGAGGAAGAACTGGATCACGAAGCGGTGCGGGTCGGCGCCGGAGATGTGCGCTGACCCGATGCCTCTGATCGCCTACTGACGCCCGGCTGGTGGAGCCGTTGCATTGAGCTCTGCTGCAGCCGGCTGGCTGGTGGTTCCGTCGGGCAGCGTTTCGAGGCGATCAAGGCGCTCGACGTCGATGGTGATCACCGCGTCAGGCGAGCTGACGAAGACACTCGCGAACTTTGCATCCCAGCGAATCTCGTCGCCGATGTACGACGTGCGAGCCGTGACACGGGTCGAGAACGTCTCCTCGTGCGCGTTGATGGCGATGAACAGTTCGGCCTCAGCCTCGCGCCACATGGCCTGCGTAAATCCGCGGAGTGGGCTGCTGTCGGTGATCGGGTGTACGATCGTCCAGTGTAGCGAGAAGAACTGGACCTGGTCGAGTTCGAGGTCGAGCTGATAGAACTCACGCGAGCGCACGCCGTTGTGCGTCTCGAACATGGCGAGATTGGCGCGCACATGCACATCACTCAACTCGCTTGGCTGCGTGTTGACGATGCGGAACATGAGGCCGCGGCCGTCTTCGTACGGTGCCACCACCGCAGACTCGCTGAAGCGAAGCCGCATGCGGGGACGAATCAACCGTGCGATCAGCAGGCCAGCGACTGCGATCACACACAACGGGCCGAGGAGCGACTCGAAGATCACCAACCAATGCGCCGTGGCACCCACGGCGTACATCGGCGTGGTATCCGAGGTGGTGAAGACTGCCAGGCTGAAGCTGAAGGCGGAGAGGAACGGATCCGCAATGCCCGCCAGTTCCTGACCCGCGATCGCCTTCGTGCCAAGGGCGATGTAGGCGAGTGTGAAGCACCCGTTGAGCAACATGATCGCGCTCAGCGACCAGCCGAGGAAGGTCAGCCAGGTCGTATTGAGGGCGCCGAGATAGAGTCGCTCGAGTCGCTGCGGTCCGAGCCCGAACTTCCGGCTGTTGGGCGATCCATCACGGTTCAGGAAGCGTCCACGAACCTGCTGTCCAACGATCCGGCCGAAACCAAGATCGTCCTGGTCGACATGTGGGGACTCTTCGGTATCTGCGGCTGCGGTCACGATGGTCTCAAGCGGGAGATTGGGGGGCATCAGGTGGCATGCTCGAGCAAGTCGCCGGCCCCTGCAGCATCAACCCGCACGATAACGCGCCGTCCCTCCGCAACGAAGTCCGCCGAACGGCGGATGGCCCGTCGGTGGTCAGCGACCGCGCCACCGACGGCATTCGGGCCTCCGTCGGCGGGCGGTGTGTTCCGGTACTGACCGGTCACTCGACTCTGATCCCCCAGGTCACGCGACCAGCCCCGCGGTTCTGATCAGGGCCGCTTCGACGGCCGCGAGAATGGCGGTGGCGTGAGCGGCTTGCGGGCCGCAGCGTTCACCAGTCGCAACGCTTCCTGCACCGCACGTTCGAGCTGCGGATCGCGCCCGGCGGCCACCGACTTCGCATCGAGCAGGACCTCGATATCCGGCGGCACCCCTTCGTTCTCCGCAATCCACTTGTTGTTGATCGGATCGAAGACGGCGTTGTCCGGCGCGGTGACTGCACCACCATCGACCAGCGCATAGTGCACCGACGACTTCACCAGGCCGCCCCACGTGCGTGCGCCGATCAGCGGTCCGACCTTTTGCTGGCGGAACGCCCACGGGAAGTAGTCGCCACCCGATCCGGCCAGCTCGTTGATCAGCAGCACCTTCGGGCCAAGCACGCCCTGCGGCAACGCGAAGTGTGCACCACCGGGGACTTCGTTGGTGACGGCCGCGCGCAGCGTACGCGTCATGTAGTCCACCATGTAGTCGTCGAGATTTCCGCCACCATTGAAGCGTTCATCGATCACCGCGCCCGCCTTGTCCTGCTGGGCGAAGAGATACCGATTGAACGAGCGATATCCGCCACCGCCGGTGTTCGGCACCCACACGTAGGCAAGCTTGCCACCCGAGAGCTCATCGACACGGCGGCGATTGTCCTCGACCCAGGCACGCGTGCGCAACTCATTCTCGTTGTCGACCGGCGTCACGACTTCGGTGCGCGCGCCGTCCATCACCGGGCGCGCATTGACCTGGATGGTGGTCTGCTTGTCGGCCGTGCCGTCGAGCCAGCGATATGGATCATCGTTGGCCGTCAGTTCATGGCCGTTCACCGCGAGCAGATAGTCACCCGCGCGCACCGACAGTCCGGCGCGATCCAGCGGAGCCTTGAGGCCAGGGTTCCAGCTTTCGTAGGTCAGGATGCGCGTGATCCGCCAACGCCCATTCTCTGCCGCGAGATCTGCACCGAGCAACCCGACACGGCTGGTATCCACCGCCGGCATGTCACCGCCGAACACGAACGAGTGGCCGACCGACAACTCACCGTTCACCTGGTCGAGGATGTAGTTCAGGTCATCGCGATGGCGCACATGCTCCACCAACGGACGATACCGCGCACGCACGGCGTTCCAGTCGTTGCCGTGCATGCCGGGGTCGTAGAAGAAGTCGCGCTCGTAGCGCCACGTCTCGTCGAAGATCTGGCGCCATTCGGCGCGGCGGTCGAGATGCGTGCGCAACGACAGGTTGAGCACGCCCTTGCCTGGGGCTGGAGGGGCATCCGTGCCGACCACGGCCCATGTCTCGCCGGAGAGATAGAGCAATTTCTTGCCATCCGCCGAGACGGAGAGATCGCGCACGCCGCGCACGAAGGCATCGGCCTTCTTCTCGGAAAGCGTGAACTTGCTGAACGCCAGGCCAGGGCCATCCTCCGTGCGAGCGCCGATGAACACCGAGCCCTTGGGGCCCGCAACGAGTTCGCGATAGTGCTTGACCGGCAACGGCAGCGCGACGATGCGGCGGTCGAAGTTCGTGAAATCAATTCGGACTTCGCGCGCCGCTGCCGAGGTATCGGGCTTCGCCGGCGTCGGTGCCGCTTCCTCGTCGCTCTTCGGGATGAACGGACTCGGATCGTCGGCACGCAGGACGGCGACATAGACGCCGTAGTTCGGATCGGCACCGATCGAACTGGTGTTCGCCCAGCCTGACGCGAGCGCGAGATCGGTGCTGGCGAGGAAATACAGATGCCGCCCGTCGCGGTCAAAGGCCGGGCGAATGGCATCTGCCATGCCATCGGTGAGCGCCGTCGCCTTCCCGGTCGCGACCGACCATGCCACGATGCGATGGAAGTTGTTCGCGAACGTCTTGCCGTACGCGAGCCACTTGGAGTCGCCCGACCAGACCAACCCGGAGTTCCCGCGATCGATGTTGCTGCCGCCGACATCTGCGGTGATGATCTTCCCGCTCGCCACTTCGATCACGCGCAACCGCACGTCATCGTCGAAAAACGCGATGCGTGATCCATCGGGTGACCAGGTCGGCTCCCACGCCATCTTCGATTCGCCAATCGACAGGGCGCGTGGCGTACCGCGGCCATCGGCGGCACCGATCAACAGGCGATACCCTTCGCCCGCGTCGGAGAACCATGCCACCTGCTTGCCATCAGGCGCCCAGACGGGTGCCCGATCGGCGGCGCCGCTGGAGGCGGTGAGGTTGCGTGCGTCTCCATTCTCGACAGGCACCGTGAAGATCTCGCCACGCGCCTCGAACACGGCGCGTGCACCACTCGGCCCGAGCGACGCAGCACCGATCTGCTTCGAGACATCTTCCCACCGTGCATCAGCCCACTGAAAATCGCCGGGCACGGTGATCGAGAGTTTGGTCGTCCGGCCGGTCGCAGGATCGAGCGTGTGCAGGTATCCGTCCTGCTCGAGCACCAGCATCCCGGCGCCACCGGACAGCCGCTTGACGTCGGCATCCTTGAAGTGAGTGACCTGCGTGAGTGCCTTCGTCGCCACGTTGTACGACCAGACGTTCGCCGCCCAATCACGATCGGAAAGGAAGTAGATCGAGCCGCCGAGCCAGACCGGCCGCGTGTCCTGCGTGCGCTCGTTCGGCAGTCGCGTCTCGGACAGGTCATTGAGGTCGAGAATCGTGAGCGCCGTGTTCTGGCCACCGCGATAGCCCCGCCATTCGATGTCCCAGCGATCGACGCGATCGACGATCAGCTTCGTTCCCGTGGGGTCATAGGATCCATCCTGTCCCCACGGCGCTGGAAGCATCGTGGACGGGCCACCATTCGCACGCACCGTCCAGAGACGACTGTATCGGGCTGGGCCAACGCCGCGTTCCGATGCGTAGAGCACACGCGCTCCATCGGGTGACCAGCCGCGCGCGTACGACTCCGCAGGGTGCCATGTGAGTCGGGTGGCATCCCCACCGGCGGTGCTCATCACATAGACCTGCGCGGAACCTGACCGGTTCGACGTGAACGCGATCGACTTGCCGTCGGTCGAGAAGTGCGGATCACTTTCGACTGCGGGCGTCGAGGTGAGACGACGCGCGGTACCGCCCGTGCGTGCGACGATCCAGAGATCGGCACCATAGGTGAACGCGATGTCGGTGGCGCTGATCGTTGGATCGCGGAGCAGACGGGCTTCCTGCGCACCGGCGACGGCCGGCAGTAGCGCGGTGAGAAGCAGCAGCGAGTGGAGGCGGCGCATCGACCTGGCGGAATGGGGAGCCTGACAGACGCGGCGCTGGCGTTCAGGCCGCGCGTTGCCCGCAATCAAAAGTCCGTACTCGAGGCGGGCAACGTGGTGCAACACGAGCTGGCCCCGATACGCCACGACCCTCACCCAGGTTTCGGGTGAGGGTCGTGGAGACGGTCATGTCGAGCGTCCTGCCGACGCCAATGCCAATCAATAGCGGCTCACGGTCATCCCGGCCCGGAACGTTCGCGGCATGCCGTAGGAGATGAGCGCCGCCGCACCGGTTCCGGAGAGATTGATCTGGTACTTGGTGTTGCCGACGTTTTCGAGCGCCGCGAAGCCTTGCAGGCCGCGCACCACCTGCCGTCGCACCTGCAGGTCATACACCGCGTAGGGATCGAGCGTGGCCCCCTGCAGCGTGGTGGTGTGCCCCTCGAAGCGCCAGATCGCCGTGTATTCGCCCAGCAGCGCCGACGTCCACGTCGCACGCACCACCTGCTTCGGCGACGGCACGCGATTGATCTTCGCCTTGTTGCTGAGTTGTGCGGTGGTGAGGCCAGACTGCTGTCGCGCATCGTCGTACATCACCGCGGCGCTGATGAACAGCGACGGCACCGGCCGGATTGCGACATACCCCTCGGCGCCCTGGCTGCGCGACTTGTTCACGTTCTGGCGCTGACGGCAGGTGGCGATGGTGCCACAGGCGGCCGGCCGGTTGGTGGTGAACGTCACCGGGACATTGAAGTCGTTGTAGTCGGCCGTGTAGTAGGTGCCCTTCAACTGCAGCCAGTTGGTGGCCTCCCAATCGAAGCCGATCTCACGGCCATTGGCCGTCTCGGCGGCGAGGTATGGATTGGGCAGCGTGATCGATGTGGCGCTGATCTGCTTGCGATACAACTCGGCAAGATTCGGTGCGCGGAATGCCGTGTACCCTGCCGCGTGCAACGCGAACCGCGGCGCGACCTGATAACGAACGCCGATCCGGGGCGAGAACGCCGTCTTGCTGCTGTCCGGGAAGTCCACGCGACCGGCGTTCGCATCATTCGAGAAGCCGTTGGCGTTCTTCCAGTGATCGACGCGGGCGCTCAGCTCCACACGCAGCGGCTTGATCGGTGCTGCGATCGCCTGCACGAACGCGCCGCTCAGCGCCTGGTCGCCACCCGAGAGGATGCGCCGCGTGACCGTGCCACAGTTTGCGCCCGGGCAGGTGGTGTTGAAGTTCACTTCGTCGAAGTTGCCGTTGTAGCCGCGATAGTCGCCGCCCACGCTGACCGACTGCAGGTGGAGGACGGCGGAGCGAGTCCAGATCGCCGAGGCGCCCCAATCGTGACTCGGGATCAGTGCCGTCACGCTGCTGTCCTCGAAGGCTCGGCCGCCAGCGCGAATGGTGCTGGCGCGCTGATGTTCATCCTGGCGACCATCCCACCCGCGCAGCGACAACTGCCCCGCTGCGACGCGGCCGAGGTCGAGCCCGAAGTCGATACTGCGCTGCTGGCGCGACTGAATGGCGAGGGGCGTGCCGAGCTCACGGTTGTCGCCGTAGAGATGCCCGGTGATGAATGCCGAGATCGTGGATGACGGTGCATAGTTGAGCCGCGCATAGCCGTTGCGCTGGTACACCTGCGATCGCACGTCGATGGCCCCGACCTTCGCCGGATCGAGCAGGACGTAGCCGCCACCCGCTTGATAGTCGCCGCTGACACTCGCCGTCACTGCACCGATGATCGGCACTCCTGCCGACAGGGAGAGATGCTGCGCATCGCGCTGCCCGCCATCGGCACTGAACGAGATGTCACCAGGTGACATCGGCTTCGAGAAGAACGAGATGATGCCGCCCATCGCACCGTTGCCGTAGAGACTCGACGTGCCGCCTTCCACCACTTCGACGCGATCCAGCATGCTCTTCGGCACACGCCCCCAGTCGATCCATTCGCCCCACGCATCATTGACCGGGATGCCATCGAAGAGCACCGCAGTGCGCCCTTCGTCGACGCCGCGGATCGACACGATCTGCGCAGTGCCGCCAACGAGGCTGCTGGTCCTCGGCAACTCCACCGCGGGGATCTCGCGCAGCAGGTCCTGCGTTTCGCGCGCGGCACTGGTCGCGATGTGTTGTGGCGTGAGCACGTTCACCGTCGCAGCCACGAGGCGCGCCTCAGTCGGCGAGCGTGTTGCGGTCGTGATCACACTCGACAGCATCAGAGAGCCGGCTGCCAGCCGGGCATCGACGGTGGCATTTCCGTGCGACAGGTCGACATCGCGATGGAGTGGGGTGAAGCCGAGCGCGGTGAACACGAGGTCGTACTTGCCGGCAGGAATGCCGCGCAGCACGTAGCGTCCCGCTTCATCGGTCACGGCCACGCGTGTCGGTGACTGGACGGCGACTCGCACGCCGCTGATGGGCGTGCCCTTGTCGGAGGAGATGACCGTCCCGCGCACGGTGGCGGTGGTCTGGGCCGCAACGCGAGTCGTCAGCAGCGCGGTGGGCAGCGCGAGGGCTGCGAGCAGGTACGAACGGCATTGGCGAGGCGACATCAACAGGCAGGGCAAAGGGTTGGCGACCACCAGTCGCCATGGGACGACTCAGTGATCGGTCGAGGCGCGGCTGGCAGCCGCCTGTGCAGTCGCCGAGCGCGCCGCACAGAGTGATTGCTCGAGCGGCGGCAGTTCGGCGCCATCGCGGCGCATGGCGAGGTGTGCGAGATCCTCGATCGGCACTGGTGCGATTGCACCGCTCGCACTGCGTTGCAGCTGCGTGCCGTAGAGCTGCTTGCGCCCCGCCTGTGTCCGGGCGCGATCCTCGAGCAGTGCGACCGCGGCGGGCGGCGATTCATCCGGACCTGCTTCCATCATGCGCTTGAGCGCCGCACGTGCGAGTGCCGTGTCACGCGTGGCCAGAGTCCACACCGCCAGCACACCATCGGCACCGACGACGCTGCGAGTTGGCCAGACCGACCCGCGCTTCGACGCCAGCGCGAGCAACTGGCGGATCATCGCCGAGTCCTGTGCCGCCAGTGGGCGAGGTGCGGCATTCAACTCGAAGCCCAACAGGGCGCCCTGCGCTGCGGCGGCATCGTGTGACGGAAGCGCGAGCAGCGCCTGGCGCAGCGTGGTGTCGCTCCACGCGCCACCGCCGACCATCCACTCGCGTTGCCGACGGAACCACGAGGCGGTGGTGTCGAGCGGTGCACAGTCGCGGCGACGAGCGCGCTGTGCACCAGACGGCTTGCTGCCGATCACACACGCCAGCAGCAGGATGGGGACAATCGCCAGGCGGCGCATCATGGCTGCGCCGTCACGGTGAAATCAGTGAACTCGCTCATGCTGTCGGTCTTCGACCAGAGCCCGACCTTTCCAGTGACCGCGTGCGGCAGCGTGTGCTCGAGCATCAGCTTGCCGTCGAGGTACCCGCGGAATTGTGTCCCCTGCACGTTCACACGCAGCTCGTGCCAGGTCCCGAGTTCGAGGGGCGCATTCTCGACGCCGCGCTTCACGAATGCGCGTCGGCCATTGTTGAAGGTCCAGAGGACGGCGTTGTCTTCGGTGCCGTTGAAACGGAAGGCGAGGTAGTCACCGTTCGGCTGCACGTCGAAGAGGATGCCGGCACACCGGTCGAGTGTGCCGCCGATCATCATGAAACGGACGGTGATGTCGCCGTTCGTGAAGTTCTCGATGCCTTTGGCGACGGCGATCGGGAAATAGGCGAACGCCGTGACGTTGTCGATGAACTCCTCATGCCGCGAGCCGTAGATCGAGCGGGCCTTGTCTGCGAGGCCACCTGCGGGTTGACCGCGCTTCCAGACACGGCCATCGACGCGCACCACGTTCCGGCCGCCCTCCTTCGCGACCACCCAATTGCCTACCATCGGCAGGAAGGTGGATGGTTCGCCGCCGACCCGATCGCGTTCGACACCAACGTGGATCGGTGCGGGTGACGGGGAGCGAGCGGCGCGCGCTTGCGCCTGCATCGCAACTGGCAGCAGCAGCGCGAAGGCCACGAGGCCGGCGTACCGCTGCATCGGTGGGCGCTGGCGGCGGAATCGACTCACGCCGTGATGAAACGACATTGCGTTGCTGGGCGAGGATGGGTGCGCCCCCGCCGCTCGCGCGCCGCAAGCCGGTCAGCGACGACGCATGATCCCCCAGCACATCCCGATGGCCAGCAGCCAGCCGGGATAGAACAGGAGCGCAGCGCCACGCGGCTCACTCGCCAGCGGATAGCCGGGGTACGTTGGCCCCGCGTCCGCCATCGGAACGGGGGTGCGCGTTAATGAATAAATCATGTCAAGGACGATCGGAAGCGTTGTCGAACGAGTCATCACGCGCCGCCCCTGCCACAAGTACCAGACCTCGCCGTAGCCCGCCCCGCCCTCGAACAGACCGGTCCCGGTCTGCGACGTGTTCACCACCCGTACCGACATCACGCGCGCAAGCTTGTGCAGCACGCCGCGTTGCAGATCCACCAGGCGAGGATCCTGCGGGCCAAGATGCGCTTCGACCGCCAACGTGCCATCGAGCGAGCCCAGCGCGCGCGCGTCGGCAGGCGGCAGCGAGTGACGCCGATCTTCGGTAACGTCGACGCTGCCCCGCAGGTTGAGAATGCCGATCTGACATATCAACCCCGCCACAACGACGAGCATCGCCGCGCGCGATTGCACGGCGCGCGCGCGACCGCGACGCAGAAATATCAGGGCCAAAACAAGGCACGCCGCCGTCACGCTGAGTGAAAGCAACAGGGTGCGCCACTCGATCTCACCTTGCTCGAAGACGCGCAGCATCGCCTCCGGCGTGAAGCGTGCCAACTGCGCCGCAACACCACCTTGCACCCCAGCAACGAAATCCAGCGCCCACCCCCCGAGCGTGACACCAAGCGCAATGACGGCCGCACTCGATGCACCATCGGCAATCGCCGCGGCCAGAAAGGCAATCGCAACGATCAACGCACCATGCAGCAGGTGGCCGAGCAGCACCGTACTCGTCTCGGCCACCGCGAGATGGCCGCCGTACCATCGCCAAAGCGCGAGCGAGAGAAGACCGGGGATCGAGAGCAGCATCCAGGCGAGCATCAGGACGACGAACTTCACCGCCAGCTGTCGACTCGCCGACACACCACTTTGCGCCAGCAGCAGCATTGCGCCCGACGACTTCTCTTCGCTGACGAGGCGAATCGCAATGAACGGCAGCAGCAGTGTCGCAAGCAGCGCGTACACACCGAACGTCGGCACGACGACGCCATCGAGCGGACTCAATCCCTCCGAGAGAGCGGCGCTGGCTGTCCCCGCACCACCACTCATTTCGCTGTAGGTGCGCACCGCGGTGATGAAAGCCTGCCCGACAAGTGGCCCCACCGCCAACGCCACCAGCCAGGCACCTTTCGCCACGCGGAGCTCACGCCATTCCTTCGAGAAGAGCGCCGAGAGCACCCGTCGCGACGCCCCTCGCCTTCCACCTGTGTCAGGAGAGTGCAAGAAACAGTTCCTCCAGCGACGCGTTCGGCAACGACGTCACGGCGCGCAACTGCTCGAGCGTGCCATCCCCGATCGTGCGCCCGTCACTCAGGAGCACCAGGCGATCAGCGACGCGCTCGGCATCGGCCATCGCGTGAATCGAGAGTACGAGCGAACGCCCGCGTGCAGCCAGTCGACGAAAAAGCGCGATCGTCGCCCGCGTGAGCCGAAGGTCGAGTCCATCGAATGGTTCGTCGAGAATCACGACGGGTCGCGTCGAGAGCAGGGCGATCGCGAGCAGCAGGCGCTTGCGCTGGCCCTTCGAGAGCGTGCCGACAGGTTGTGCCCCCAACTCCTCGATCCGCAGTGTCTGCAACACATCGGGCATCGCCGTGGCATCGCTCCCGAACAACTCCCCTGCAAACCAGCGCACCCAGTCAGCCGGCTGGTCGCGCCACGGTGCGATGCCGTCAGGAAGGTAAAAGATCAATTCTGCACGCGACGAGTCGCTCAGCACACCGTCGGAGGCGCGAACCTCGCCTCCATCCATCGGGAGCAGGCCCGCGACGCATTCCAGCAGCGTCGTCTTGCCCGAGCCGTTCGGGCCCAACAACGCCACGACCTCACCAACACCAACCGAGAACGACGCGCTCGCCAAGGCGACTGTCTGGCCGAAGCGCTTGGCGACGCCGCGGACCGCAAGCCTGCTCACGTCATCCGCCAATCGTCGAACCCCGGCGTGTGATCACGGCAGTGCAAACGCCACGTACGTTCCACCGCTGGCCGCGCCATTCTTGCCACCGCCACAGGCAATCACGATGTACTGCTTGCCATTCACCATGTACGTCGAGGGTGTCGCATTGCCGGCGGCCGGCAGCACGGTCTCCCACAACAACCGACCGGTCGCCTTGTCGTAGGCGCGGAACTTGTTGTCATAGGTGGTGGCACCGATCAAGAGCAACCCATTCTCGGTGACGATCGCGCCGCCGTAACTGTCGGTGCCGGTGTTGGTGATCCCCTGCGCCGCCAGCTTCGGATATTCGCCGAACGGAATCGACCACGCCGTCTTGCCAGTGTTGAGGTCAATGGCATTCAAGGTGCCCCACGGCGGCTTGATGCCAGGATAGCCCTCGTGATCGAGGAAGATGTCGAAAAACGCCGTGCGATACTTGAGGAAGTACGGGCTCTTCTGCACATCGCGCACCGACTCCACCTTGCCGGTCATCAGGTATTCGACGATTTCCTTCACGGCGGAACCGTCCATCGCGCCACCGAAGGCCGGCATGCGACCATTGCCTTCGTTGATCATCTGCGTGACTTGCGCCGACGTGCGTCGCTGCGCGATGTCGACCAGCGACGGCCCACCGGCACCGCCCTGCCGGTTGTCGCCATGGCAGCCAGCGCAGTTCGCACCGTAGAGCGACTTGTCGTTGCGTGGCACCAGCTTCAGCAACCACGCCATCTCGTTGGCATTCACGTACAGCAGCCCGGTGGTCGGGTCGAAGGCCGGCCCACCCCACTCACCGCCGCCATCGACACCCGGAAAGATGATCGTGCCTTTCGTGACGTTCGGGGCTTCGTACGGATCGGTGGGGTTGTACTCCTCGAAGGTTTTCAGCGCGGCCGCATGCGCTTCGGGGGTGCGCTCTGTGAGGTCATTGCGCGTCAGCTGCTGCCGCGAAAACGGCAAGGGCAACGTCGGGAAGCGTTGTGACTGCGACGGCCGCTCACCATCCAGCGCCACCGTCGGCATGCGACGCTCCTCGACCGGAAACATCGGCGTGCCTTTCTCGCGATCGAAGAGCCAGACATGTCCCGTCTTCGTGATCTGCGCCACGGCGTCGACCGGCTTGCCCTCACGCTGCACCGTCACGAGCATCGGCGCCGCTGGAAGGTCGCGGTCCCATAGATCGTGCTTCAGTACCTGATAGTGCCAGATGTGTTTTCCCGTGCGCGCATCGAGCGCGATCACGCTATTGGCGTAGAGGTTGTCGCCAAGTCGATTCGCGCCATAGAAGTCGTACGACGCGGAGCCTGTGGCCGCGAAGAGCATCGCCCGCTTCGGATCGATGGTCACGCCCGACCAGGCGTTCGCGCCACCCGCGATCTTCCACGCATCCGGCGGCCATGTTTCGTAGCCCGGTTCACCGGGATGCGGGATGGTGTGAAAGCTCCAGCGCAGCTTCCCCGTCTTCAATTCGTAAGCCCGGATGTCGCCTGGCGCACTTGGCAACTGCTCCGGCACCGTGCTGCCCATGATCAGCAGATCCTCGAACACCACGCCCGGCGTGCTCGCGCTCACCGAGATGTCCTTCGCCGGTCGGTCGAGTCCTTCCCGGAGATCGACCCATCCGCTGTCGTTACCCCAGCCAGGAATCTTCTTGCCGGTCTTTCGGTCGAGCGCGAAGAGGCGGAAGCGATAGTTGAATATCACACGATCGCCCGTCACGACCACGCCGCGATGCCGGATTCGTGAGGTTGGTGGCTGGCCGTTGTTGGGATCGAAGCGCCAGAGCTCCTTGCCGGTGGTCGCATCGAGCGCGAACACCTGCAGCTTCGGGGTCGTCGCGTAGAGCACCCCGTCGAGGACGATCGGGTTGGCCTGCATCTCCGAGCCCTTGAACTCGTCATGCGTCTCGTACGTCCAGGCCACCTTCAGCGTCGACACGTTCTGCGGCGTGATCTGGCCGAGTGTCGTGTAGTGCGTGTGGTCCGTATTGCCGCCGTACACGGGCCAATCGGTGGAAGGCCCCGCGGCGGGTCGGTCACAGGACGCGAAAAGCGCGGTGAGGACCGACAGGCGGGCGAGGTGGGCCGGAAGACGGAGTCGCATGGATCGGGCGGGAGGGAGTACGACGTTCGATTGGCCAAATGTGGCGACGGGACCAAGGCGTTCCAGTGCTGCCGCTGCCGCTGCCGCCGCCAGAGGCGGAGATGAGACGCGACTCAGCGAGCCGCGTCGGCCCCACGCGCCAGCCAGCCTCGCCGATCTCGCCCGGAGGCACGCCAGAAGTAACGCCATGAGTCATGCGCGGAGGCATGCGTGGAGACATGCGCGCACGAGCGCGGTCAGTGGCACGGCACTGTCAGGCATCGCCTGATATAGAACATCCGATCGCAGGACGACACCACCGGACGTCGTCACTCCTTCATCTCGTGAGCATCCTGCTATGTCACTGGCGCGCACTGCCATTCATCCGACGGGCCGCGAACGGACCTTCGCCGAAGACGAAATCATCGTCAGCAAGACGGACGTCTCCGGCAAGATCACGTATGCGAACCGTGTGTTCATGCAAGTCTCGGGATACGAGGAGCACGAACTGCTCGGCGCACCACACAGCCTCGTGCGACATCCCGCGATGCCGCGCGCCGTGTTCAAGTTCCTCTGGGAACGGTTGCTCGGCGGCCACGAAGTGTTTGCGTACGTGAACAACCTCGCGCGATCCGGCGACAACTACTGGGTACTCGCCCACATGACGCCATCGTTCGGCACGGATGGAGCGATCATTGGCTTCCACTCCAATCGCCGGGTGCCCGAGCGCAGCAAGATCGCGAAGGCCGAACCACTGTACGCGGCCCTGCTCTCGGTCGAACAGCGCACGCCTGATCGCGCACAAGGGCTGCTCGCATCATACGACAAGCTGAATGCCGAACTGCTCGCGTCCGGAAAGTCGTACGACGAATGGGTGTGGACACTATGACGACCGCCATTCCAGTCGAGGCGACGGCGACACTGGCGTCGCTTCGTGCCGAAAATGACGCACTACGATCGGAACTCAGTGATTTTCATGCAGGCGTCAGGGTCATCTGCGACGTGGCGCGGCAGGCGGCGGCCGGGAACCTCGAGCCACGCATTCTCGGCATTCCCGCCGACGGTCCGCTCGGTGAGTTGTCGCAGGGTATCAATCACCTGCTGGACCTGTCCGATGCCTTCGTCCGCGAGTCGAGCGCCTCGCTCCAGCATGCGTCGGAAGGAAAGTTCTATCGACGCCTGCTGGTGCGCGGGCTGCTTGGGAGCTATCGCACCGCCGCAGGCCTGATCAATACGGCCACCGAGCAGATGGCGCGCAGCAGCGATCAGTTGCGCGCGGCATCCGTGGCACGCCTGCAGCTCGCCGATGAGTTCGAGGCCGCAATCAAGGTGGTGGTCGACAATGTGGCGGCAGCGGCGACGGAAGCACGGGCCACGGCCGAAGGGTTGTCGCACACGGCGGACCAGACAGCCAGGCACAGTCACACGGTTGCGGCGGCAGCGGAGGAAGCGTCGCGCGGCATGGATTCCGTCGCAGCAGCAGCCGAGGAAATCACGGCGACGGTGGCCGAAATCGAGCGGCAGGCGCAGGAGACGAGCAGCATCTCCTCACAGGCCGTGATGGCTGTGGAGCGCACCAATGAGACCGTCTTCACGCTCGCCGAAGCGTCAGGACAGATCACGCGGGTCGTGAAGTTGATCAATGACATTTCGCGGCAGACACGCCTGCTCGCACTCAATGCCGCCATCGAAGCGGCTCGTGTCGGCGAAGCGGGCAAGGGATTCGCGGTGGTGGCGGCAGAAGTGAAGAACCTCGCGGTCGAAGTCGGGGATGCGACATCCGAGATCGAACTGCAGGTGAACTCGATCCAGGGCGCGACCGAGCAGGTCGTGACGGCGATCGACGGGATCGGTGGCACCGTCCGCCGAGTGAACGACCTGTCGAAAGCCGTGACCGGCGCCGTCGCCGAACAACGCAATGCGAATGTCGAGATCAACCGAAGCATTCATGAAGCAGCGGTTGGGACACGCGAGGTGACCCAGGCCATCTCGACCGTCTCCAGTGCGGTGCGCGACACCGGCGACGCCGCGGGCCAGATGCTCGGTGCCGCTGACGAACTCTCGCGCATGGCGGAGCTCCTGAGGGGCGAGGTGGACCGGTTTCTGGGAGTGATCCGCGCCGGCTGAGGACAGCCGACCAGGTGGGGCTGACCAGGTCAGGGCGGGCGGTGGGAGGGCCGGGCTGGCGTGCTCATCGGCGCCGCGGCACTATCCTCGCAGGGGAGTGTCTGACGACAGCCGTGTCTCGCGATGTTTTTGGCATCGAGGACCGCGCGTTTCCGCCCTCTGACTGTACCCTGCTGGACATGAACTCCACGCTTTCCGCGACCTGTCCGACCTGCAAGGCGCCCGTTGGCGTTGACGATGTCACCTGCTCGCGCTGTGGCGCGGATGTGAACCCGTTTCCCGACACGGGGCGCACGCCGCTGATCCTGCCCGGCAATCCTGCCTTGAGCGCCGATCTGTTCCGGGGCAAGGTCAGGCCCGTCCGGATCATCGTCGGCTCGGCCGTGGGCTTCGCAGCGCTGATGGGCGTAGTCTATTTCACGACCGACGACGCTCCGGAGCCTCCGGCGATCGAGATGGTGCGGGCCGCTCAGTCTGCCGCGGACACAGCTGCACACATTCCGGATGAGCCTGCCACACAGGTTGCGTCGGCCAGTCTCCCGGCAGCTGGTGTGGTCGAGTCCGCCAGCGCCAGATCGGCCTCGACCATTGCTCCTGCGATACCGGCCAGTCTGCCACCGGCGACTCCAACGGCATCAGCGGCGGCCAGCATTCCGGCACGGACACCGGCGCCCCAGACCAGCACACCTGTTGGATCGACGCGACAGATGGCGATGGTTCCAGTCCTCAGAATGGTCCCGCTCGTTTCCGAGTCGCTCCGAACGGGCGAGCTGATCCAGCTCCGCGGGGCCGTGCGCGACCGCGCCACCAACACCGAGTTGCCGGGCAGTATCGAATACACCAGCACGGACGCCAGTATCGCCACCGTCGATCGGCGGCGGGGCACCGTGACCGGTCGGAAGCCAGGTCGCGTGCGCATCATCGCCGATGCCGGCGTCGCCGGTCAGCTCGCCCTCGATCTGGTCGTGCGCGCTCCTGCACCGGCGGTGCCGGCAGTCGCAACGCGCGGGTCCGCACCTGTGCCGATCTCCCAGCCGCCGGCGACAACCACGGCCGTCCCCGTGACGGCCCGTCCCGTTGTGGCGCAGCCAGTCGTGACGGCGGCCGAGACCCAGCCGCGGGTGACGGCGCCGCAGGTCACGGTGCCGACGGCCGCACCAGCGGTCCGCGAAACGCCGCGCAGCGAACTGCTGGATGCCGACGACGTGAAGTCGGCGGTCGATCGCTTCGTTGGGCAAGTCCGGCGCGATGGCGGCGGCGAGGTGCCCTTGATGGAGTTCATGGCAACCGGCGCCGGACATCGGGTGCAACTGGTGGGTGCACCCACGACGATCAGCGCCAACGCCAACGTGGTGCGCGTGACCTTCGAGATGCGCATGACCAAGTTCGATGCTGGTGGCCGACCGTTCACGCGAATCGCGCCGATCTCGATGGATGTCGAGAAGAGCCGGAATGCCGTCTCCGCGTCCGACGTCACTGTTGGTACGCTTCGGAAGCCGTGATGCACCGTACGCACCACGGTTCCAGGATTTCCCTTCCCCACCGCACATCCCGTTCGAGATGCTCGTGATTCGCACCGCTGCACATTCGCTGCTTCGCACCACACTGCTCGCCATGGGCCTGTGGGGTGTGCCGGTCATGTCGGTCCGGGCGCAATCGGCGCAGCCCTACGCGATCCAGCTGTCGGCCCTCTTCACGACGATTCGTGCGGGAAACACAACCGTGTCTGGCGCGGGTGTCGAACTGCAGCAGCGTTTCAGCCGAGTCTACGCGAGCGAGGGATTTGGCGCGCTCTCACTCGGCCTTGGCGCGCAGTACACCGTGCACACCAAGGTGAATGACCGGCTCACGATCTCGGGACTCTTCCTCGAGCCGCGCTGGGTACCACCGATCCCGTCGAGCACGATCTTCCCATACCTCTCCGCACGATTTGCCGCGCAGCACATGACCGGCACCTTCGAGTTTGCGGAAGGTGGCAGCGCCAACGGGACTGCGTTCGGCGCGGGTGGTGGGCTGGCCATCCGACTCTCGCGCACGATCAATCTCGACGCCGGTGCGCAGCTCGTGCGCCAGCAGTTCGGGAAGATCGGCGCACTCGAATTCCGGCCGTTCTCGACCTACACGGCAAAAATCGGCATCAGCATGGGCTTCCCACGATGACTCTCGATCGTTCGACACGCCGCGCCGCGTCAGTCACCATCCGCCGCCAGGTGTTCGGTCTGGCGCTGCTGCTCGGCGCGACCGTCGCCGGTTGTTCGTCGGGCGGCGATGGCAACAGCTGCGGCGGGATCATCGAGCCGGTGCGCGTGCTCACCCCCACACCGACGGCGCTCGCAATCGACATCGGTGGCACGGGCCAGGTATCGGTGAGCCTCTCCGGCGGCTGCGCCAACGACGACCGGACCGTCCGCTGGAGCACCAGCAACGCGCAGATCGCGACCGTCGACGCGAGCGGCCTGGTGACGGCTGTCGGTGTCGGCACCGCGACGTTGACTGCGACGGCATTCGGCGACAAGGCTAGCACCACCGTCGCGATCACCGTGCGGGCAAAGGTCGCGACCACCATCGATGCACGCCCCGATGTGGACACGCTGTCGCCGCTCGGATCGCGCGCACTTACTGTCACGATCCGCGACCAGAATGGCAGCGTGATTGTCGGGGCGCCGGTATCGTGGCGCACACTCTCGCCGAATCAGGCCAGCGTGACGTCAGCCGGACTGGTGAACGCGATTGCGAGCGGCACTGCGAGCATCGAGGCGGCCACGCCACGTGCCGGCGCCGATTCGCTGCGCGATACCGTGCGCATCCTGATCGTGCCCGCGTGCAGCCTGGTTCGCCCGGTCACCATCGGCACGACGATCACGGGCAGCATCGACCTGTCGACCTGCCAGAACCTGTTCGGCTACCGCGTGGCCAATCAGTATTCCGTGACGGCGACGGAGCAGACGTACTACGCAGTGAAGCTGACCCCGGCGATTCCGATGGCGCTGGTCCCGCTCAACATCAGCGGAGCGCTCTACGGGCTGCCCGTCGCCGATACGGCGACGACCGGTTTTGCGGTGATTCGTGCCGGCACCTACGGCTTCCTCGTCACGGCGCCCACGCAGGATCCAGGGACGTACTCGGTCACGACGTCACTCAACCCCGATCCGCGACTCGCCTGCGTTCCCACTGATGTGACGACCGGCGTGACGTTTGCCACTGCCATCACGCCAACCTGCACCTCGCGCGATGTGCGGATCCTGCCGGCACTGACGAATGGTCAGGTGGTGCGCATCACTGGCACGGCACCCGGATTCCCGGTCACACTCGAGCTCCGCAACTTCGCCACCGGTGCGCTCATCCAACGCGCTGTTGCAACGGCGGCTGGCGCGGTGGCAACGATCTCGCTCACCAACAACGCCGTGCGCTTTGGTGTCGTGAAGGTGAGTGGTCCGGCGAACGTGAACGACCTGGTGACGATCGCAATTCAGCAGTGATCGCTCGCGGAGGTGGTGCGACGCGCGAGGCGCACCACCTGCAGGTGCGGCAGCTACAGGCGCGGCACGGTTGACGCGGCCGTGATGTCCCGCGATTCGAGCACCCGTTTCGCGTAGCCGCGACGGCCCACGTTGAGCATGGCACGACCGACTTCGCCGGTGGTGGTGATGTACGCCGGGAAGAATCGCTTCAGCAGCGGCAGCAGCGGCGCAAGCACAAGGTACGCCACGCGGTAGACGGCCGTCTTCGACCTGGCATTCCCTTCCGGCATCACGAGGCCCGGTCGGAACATGTACGAGGCCCGAAATGGCAACGCCAGCAGCGCATTCTCGGTGCGCCCCTTCACCCGCGCCCACATCGCGCCTGTGCGCTCGGTGCTGTCGGTGCCCAGGCCTGACACGTAAATGAACGTCATCGAAGGCGCGAATCTGGCCAGTTGTGGCGCAATGGCCATCGCGATGTCGTACGTGACGCGCGTGTATGCCGCCTCGTTCATCCCTGCCGCCGATGTGCCAAGGCAGTAGAAGCAGGCGTTGACGGTGGACAAGAGCGCGGCGTGTGGCGCGAGGGCCGTGACGTCGGCCGTCACGACCTGATGGATCCTGGCATCGGTGCGCCCAATGCGCGTCCGACCGATCACGATGATCCGATCGACACTGGCATCACGCAGGCAGGCGTCGAGGACGCCCTGCCCGATCATGCCGCTGGCGCCGAAAATCAGGACGGTGGTCATCCGGGGTGTGTGCCGTCGTTCGGGAAGGTGTGATGAGAAAATGGCGCAGCCTGGACCGTTATATACGTGAATGCCCCATCCGTCGCTCGCGCGAGACGCAGGTCTGCGCCTCCGCGGGTTGACGGCGACCGCTCGCCGTTGCGCGCACCAGCACCCTGGCATCATGAAAGCGATCATCGCGGCAGTTCTGGCGTTCGCGTCGCAGGCCCCTGTCGCACGAGCGCAGAGCAGCGCGGCACTAGCCAACACGCAGGCAGCGGTGATGCAGGCGTCCGCGCTGCTGGGTGTCGCCATGCCCTCCGGCGCATCGCTCAGCAAGAGCGGTCTCTATCGCGGCGCCGCGCGTCTGTCGCTCAAACTTGATGGCGGCAAGCGTGGCTTCACACTCGGCGATCCGCTCGAGGTGTTCAAGGTTCCGCTCGATGCGCCATGGCAGCCGGAGTTCCTCGCTGTGCTGACAGCCGCGGGCTGGACCGTGACGCCGGATCCAACCGACACCGGGCTTGTGGTGGCGGAGAAGGGCGGCCCCGCCTATCTGCTCTCGTTCGAGGCGAATCGGCGGGATCGCTACATCTATGTGATCGAGATTGCGCAGCGAAACACCCAGGTCGCGTCGGGACAAGCCACTGTCTCGAGCGCTGAGCCTCCGTCCCAACCCTCGCCGAGCACCTCGGCCGCGACACCGCCCTCCAGCGCGCCGCCCGCTGAACATCCTGTGGCAATCGCAAGCACGCCACCCACAGCAGCCGAGCCGACAGAAACGTCCGCGTCGCGAACAGCCGGCGATGCCGGGTTTCACTTCACGACCACGACCTTCGCCGACGGCTGGGTGACCACTGACGACGCGGCGTTCGTAAAAGCGGTCCGCGGTCCGATCACGGTGTACCTGTTTCGGCGGGTGCCGATGACCGAGCAGATGCGTCCGCCGGTGATCGATGTCGAGGACTACTTCTGGAATCGCGACATCCTGCCACGGTACGACATCCGTGCGATCGATCGTCGGCGCGCTGACCTCGCGTATTCGCAGACGGTCTACCGTGAGACGGATGCCATCGAACGTGCCACCGGGACGCCGGTCTACATCGGCATGAACGTGCACCGGACTGGCGGCGGTGCGTTGAATATCCTGGTGGTCGCGCCAAGTCGAGCGGTGTATCTGCAGGCGTATCCCAAGCCGGACGACCTCGAATCGGCGCTTGGCGTGAATCGATTTGCGGTGGCGCCGTCGGATGTCGTCGGGCATTGGTCCGAGAGCAGCGCAACAGGCATCGACATGTACTACACGGCCACCGGGAACTACGCTGGGATGAACTCGACGGCGACGAGCAATCAGTTCTTCCTTCGCGCCGATGGCACGTACACCAGCAAACACGCCGGCGCGAGCGGGATGACCGGGTCGCAGCGCGTGTACCAGAACGAATACGTGGGCCGCTGGAGCATGCGCGGGAATTGGGAGCTCACACTCACGAATCGTTTCGAGGGGAAGAGCGAGACGTTTGCTGTCGCCTTCGAGTCGGTCAACGGTGGCCGAATCCTGCACTTGCAGAACGTGACCGCGAGCGGGATTCAGTATCACCTCGGCCGGGTGCGGTAGCAGCGGGTGATCCGCCGGACGTGGCGAGGCCCGAGCTTCCGGGCGCGACTAGCTTAGCCCCATTCATTGTGTTCACCGACGCTGGTGTCCATCGCTGTGGCGTCGGCTGGCACGACTCGGTGCACGAATTTCGCGCTCACCTCCGCTGACTCTCGCTGACTCCATGCTGCTGAAGGTTTCTCGCACGGTTCCAACCGGCACGGCTCATTCCGCCGGCATCGCTGTGCTGCTCACGGCACTCCTCGCAGGGTGTTCGAAGGACACGCCGAAGCCTGCCGCGCCGGCCGATTCCGCGAAGGCTGGGGTCGCTGCGACGGCGCCCGCCGTCCGACGCGACACGGTGCCACCGGCCCCCGGCGTGCTGCGCGAAGGTCGCTCGGGCATGGACCAGCGCTCCTATGCGGCGGCGATCAAGGCGGGAGACGCCAGTGTTGCGAAGTGGCCTGAAGTCGAGGGCGCCCCGGGCGCCATTCTCCCGGCCAAGCGCATCGTGGCGTACTACGGCAACCCACACTCGAAGAAGATGGGTGTGATCGGCGAGTACGAGGAGCAGGAAATGCTCCGCATGTGGGACCGAACTGTGCAGGAGTGGAATACCGCGGATCCGTCCACGCCGGTGATGCCTGCGATCCACCTCGTGACGGTGGTGGCGCAGGGCGCCGCAGGCGCGGACGGGATGTGGCGGCGCCGCGAAGATCCATCGATGATCGAAAAGACGTATGCCTGGGCGAAGAGCCGGAATGGCATTCTCATTCTCGACATTCAGGCCTCGCACAGCACGTTGCAGCAGGAACTCCCCGCGCTCCTGACGTATCTCGAGCGCCCGGACGTCCACCTCGGCGTGGATCCCGAGTTCTACATGCATTACGACAAGGAAGGCGCGCGGCCCAGCAGCAAGATCGGCACGATGATGGCGAGCGACATCAACTACGTGATTCGCACGCTCGACAAGCTCGTGACGGACAAGCACTTGCCCCCGAAAGTGCTGGTCGTGCATCGATTCACCCGCAAGATGGTCCCGGATGCCGAAAACATCCGGCCGACGCGCAACGTGCAGGTGGTGATGCACATGGACGGCTGGGGCCCGCCCTGGCTCAAGCTCGATTCGTTCCGCGACTACATCGTGAACCATCCTGTACAGTTCACGGGATTCAAGCTCTTCTATCACAACGACACCAAGAAGGGCGACGCGCTCCTGCTGCCGTCGGAACTGCTGCGCTTGCGCCCCACCATCAGCTACATTCAATATCAGTAGCATCGGTGCCAGGATGACCAGTGCGCAGCAACAGGCCTGAAGTATCAGCGGCCACGGGGCTGCACCACGGATCGGGCGGTACCGCGAGTGATGCGGTGCCGCCCGATTTTTTTCGGCACGAAATACGCGTCACGATTCCCAGCGGCAAGATCCTGACGCGAGACATGTGACGTCCGCGCCGCTGCCACCATGCGAAGACGCACCGTGGCATCGAGTCGATCCTCCGCATGACTTCATACAGTTCCAGGCGGATCGAGTGGGGATGACGCGATGAATGCGACAGAGACAGGCAGAGACTTTCGGCACCTCCTGGTGCATCGGGAACTACACCAGTTGGCAGCGCTGATCTGTCTCGCGCTCGCTGGATGCTCGGGCGGCGGCGGTGACTCCTGCGGCGGCCTGGTCGAACCGAACCGCGTGGTGAGCGCCTTCCCAGGCGCGTTGGCACTCGACGTCGGCGTACGAGGCCAGGTGACGGCCAGCGTTTCCACCGGGTGCGCGTCGGACAACAAATCGGTGGTCTGGACCTCGAGTGATCCCGCGATCGCCGCCGTCGATGCGAACGGTGCAGTTCTCGCTGTCGGCCCCGGCACCGCGACGCTGACGGCCAGCGCCTTTGGGGATCAGGCACGCAGCAGTGTGGCCGTCGTCGTACGCCCCCGTATCGCAAAGACGCTCGACGCCCGACCGGATGTCGATACGCTGCTCCCCGCCGCCACGCGCACGCTGACGGCCAGTGTACGGGACCAGCTTGGCGACTTGCTGACGGCAGCACCGGTGAGCTGGCGCTCGCTGACGCCTGACCTCGCCACCGTCTCGCCGTCCGGCGATGTGTCAGCAGTGGCTGCCGGATTGGCCAGCATCGAGGCATCCACGCCCACCGCCACCGCAGACTCGCTGCGTGACACGGTCCGCGTGGTGATCCTCACGCCACCGCCCGTCGAGCCGACACCGACACCAACACCGACACCAACACCGACACCAACACCGACACCGACACCGACGCCAACACCGACACCGACACCGACACCAACACCAACACCAACACCAACACCAACACCAACACCAACACCGACACCGACACCGACACCGACACCGACACCGACACCGACACCGACACCAACACCAACACCGACACCGACACCGACACCGACACCGACACCGACACCAACACCAACACCGACACCGACACCGACACCGACACCAACGCCGACACCAACACCGACGCCAACACCGACGCCGACGCCGACGCCGACGCCAACCGCGTGCAGTGTCATCACGCCGGTGCAGCTTGGTACGACGTTCACTGGGCAGATCAGCGCGACCAGCTGCGAGAACCTGTACGGCTTCCGCGTCGCGAATCAGTATTCGGTGACGGCTTCTGCGACGACGGCGTTCTCGATTCGGCTCACGCCGACTCGGGAAAGCGCACTCGTGCCGCTGAACATCGGCAGCGAATTCCAGGCGCTGCCGAGCGCCACGACGGCGTCAACGGCCATCGTCGTGCTGCGCGCCGGGACGTTCGGCTTCATGGTCACCGCGCCGGCAACCACGGCGAACACCTACACCGTGACGACGGCGCTCAACCCCGACCCGCAGCAACTCTGTGCGGCCACGTTCGCGACCACCGGCGTATCGTTCAACTCGGCGATCACACGGGACTGCAGGACACGTGACATCAGCATCATTCCCGCGTTGGCTTCGGGCCAGCAACTGGTCGTGTCCGCGACACTGGCGCTGCGAGCCGTCACGATCCAGCTACGCAACGCCACCACCGGTGCGTTGCTCAGTGAGCGAACGACCAGCCTCCTCACGCCAACAGCCACGATCACCTACACCAACGGCGCACAGGCGCAGCCAGTGCTAGTTCGTATCAGCGGTGGTGGAAACGTGAACAGCCTGGTGCCGATCACCATCTCGCGCTGAACTGCAACAACCGGGCGCGCGGCTGCTCCTTCGCTACGGGCGAGGAAGCAGTCGCGCCTTGGCATCGATCGTGTCGAACAACTCTTGCACATCGATCACGAGCGGCGCTCGTCCAATCGGCGACCACGCGATCTCTGCGCGATGCAACTCGGGTGTTTCCTGTACTGGGCGCCAACGCTCGATCACGCGTGCATCGATATCGACGATCCAGTATTCATCGACATGGTTGGCGAGATAGAAGTCACGCTTCACCACCCGGTCCGTCCGAAGCGAACTCGGTGACAGAACCTCGACGGCAAGCAGCAGCGACCGCACATCGGACCATTCGAGGAACACACTAGCGATTGGTGTGTCGAACGGCGCCACGAAAACGTCCGGCTGGGTGATCGTGCCAGTACGGAGCTCGAGGTCCGATGGCGACATCACGGCGAGACCGGTGTTCGCGATCGTGACGTACGCATCCAACAGCTTCCAAATCTCCTGGCATGTGATTTGGTGCCGATTCTGCGGCGCCGGCGTCACGAGCAGTTCACCATCGATGAGTTCGTATCGCGGCCACGGCCGATCCTCGCGCGTGAGTTCACGCACGTCAGCAACAGTCCAATGGCGCGTGACAGGCATAGCCATAGTCTGCTCTCTATTCGAGGGATTTGGCAAGGGCTCGACATGCCACACAATGGCACACCGAGCCCTCAAGACCATTACCGAAATCGTGCACGAGCGAACGAATCAGCGCAGCACGTTGCGCGGTCCTTGCGGCGATCAGTAGCCCTTCGCCAACCCACGACCGCGAGGTTCAGTCACACCGCTCCATTGCCGCCCTTCGCGATGAATGCTCTGCACGTTCGCAAGGAATCCCCACGGTGATGTCTTCACGCCGTGACCGAGTGGACGCATGAATGCGATGGCGCTGTCAGCCCAGGCCGTGTTCTCGACCACCAGGGAGTCCGGCACATCCTGATGATGGAATTGCGGGGCCGCCATCGCTTCGGCGAGTGTACGACCGTAGTCCACGATGCTCACGATCTGGTGCGCGACGGCCGTGATGATGTACGCGCCACCAGCCGCACCCGTCACGAGTTCCACACGGTTCGTCGAATCGAGCATGATCGTCGGTGTCATGCTCGACAACATGCGCTTGCCGGGCACGATGGCGTTGGCACTACCCTGCACCAGGCCCATCGCGTTCACGGCACCAATCTTGGTCGTGAAATCATCCATCTCATCGTTCATCAGGAACTGCCCGCCGGGCACGGTGAATGCCGCGCCATAACTCTCGTTGAGCGTGGTAGTGATGGCGACCGCATTGCCGGCCGCATCGACCACCGAGAAATGCGTGGTGTGCTTCGGCTCCTTCGTGGCTGCGGCGTTCGCACTTCCCGACGACTTCTCGCCGATCTGAGCGCGCAGTGCAGCGGCCGTGTCAGGGGAGAGAAACGACTGGACCGGAATCTTCATGAACGCCGGATCGCCGAGCAGCGTGTTGCGCCGCGCATAGGCGCGCCGTTCCGCCTCGGCCAGCAGATGAATCGACGCCGGCGACCGCCAGCCGAGCGATGAGACATCCTTGCCTTCGAGAATGCCGAGTATGAGGGCGAGCGTGAGACCACCGGAGGAGACCGGTGGCATCGACACGATGTGGTGGCCGCGGTAGTCGAATGCAATCGGGTCGCGCCAGACCGGTCGATAGGTCGCGAGGTCAGCCAGCGAAATGATACCGCCGCCTTTCTTCATCGCCGCCACGATCAGCGCGGCGGTTTCACCGGTGTAGAAGCCATCGCGACCACGCGCTGCGATACGCTTCAGGACCTGCGCCAGTTCAGGCGCGCTCCAGGTATCACCGACCGCCCTGAAACGGCCATTCTTGAGGAAGAGCGCCGCACTGGCTGAATCCTTCTCGAGGCGATGCGCACCACTTTCGTCGTCGTCGCTGAATGCGGAGTCGATGGCAAACCCTTTCTCTGCCAGCGCGATGGCAGGAGCCACGACCTCGGCCCACGGCCGGCGCCCGAACTTCTTGTGCGCCTCGTACAATCCGGCCACCGACCCCGGAACTCCCGCTGCCAGCGCCCCTGTCAGGCTCTTGTCCGTGACGTTGCCCGAAACATCCAGGTACATGTCTCGCGACGCCGCGCGCGGTGCGATCTCGCGGAAATCGAGCGCAACGTTCTTCCCATCGATCCGGGCCAACATGAATCCACCGCCGCCGATATTACCGGCGGCGGGGTAGGTCACCGCCAACGTCATCGCTACCGCGACAGCGGCATCCACCGCGTTGCCGCCGGCGCGCAGCACGTCGAGACCGGCCTGCGTCGCGTAGGGCGAAGCCGACACCACCATCGCCGAGTCGGCGGTGGCGACCCTCGCGGGGCGCGATGCCAGGCGAGTCGCGACCGGTGTCGCCGCTGGCGCACTGGTCGCCGTCGTCGTTCCGGCGGTGTCAGCAGGCTTGCAGGCGACGACCAGCGTCGCAGCTGCGAGAAGAAGCGTCGGGGTGCGTCGCAACTGTGTCATGGCGCGAAGATAGCGGCGGGACGTGCGCGTCGCTCAGTGACGGTACAGCGGGAAGACTCCCTTCGTGAGACGATCGAGCAACCCGCTGAAGATCAGCGAGATGTGTGGCTTGGCGTCGGTCGAATCCGTCGGATTGCGCGGATCGTCTGTCGGTGCCGTGTTGAAGACCGCGACCACGCCGGCTTTGGTGGAAGGGTCGAGGTAGAAGAAGGCGCGGAAGCCTGCCTGGCTTCCAGTGTGGGCGACCAGACGAATGCCATTGCGCTCCTCGAGGAAGAACCCAAGGCCGACCGAGTCGCGACTCCCCGCCGCCAGGGGCACGATGCCGCGCCACATCTCCTCGATGGTGGTGCGCGACAGCACACCGCGCGCATACGGGGTGATGCCTGGTGCCCCAACCAGGAACTGCAGGTATCGGACGATGTCACCGATCGGCGCGTTCAACCCGCCATTCGCAACGGTGATCCCGGTATCGAAATCGAGGCCATTCGCCTTTGGTGTCCCCGCCACCATCTCGTAGTTGTTCGAGCGATCCGGCAGCAGGTGGTACGGCGTGATGTCGTAGTAGCTCGACGACATGCCGAGCGGGCGCAGCACGTTCTTCTCCATGTAGGCTTCGAAGGGTTCGCCGGTGACGAATTCGAGCGTGCGACCGAGGTAGATGTAGCCGGGGTTGGAGTAGCTGAACCTGGAGCCTGGCGCGAACAACACCTCGGTGTATGGCATCATCGCCACCAACTGCGACCACTCCGTCGGCTCGAATGGCATCCACGGCTTCCCGTCAGTCCACGGCCAGGTACCGTTGCGGAAGCCGGCCGAGTGCGACAGGAGCTGGCGGACCGTGATTGCATCCATTGGCCCGAAAGAATTGTGCACTGCGCGCAACTCAGGCACGGAGCGCACGATCGCATCGTCGAGGGTCAGCTTCTTCCGATCCCGCTGCTGCATGATGGCAATCGCCGTCAGCGTCTTGGTGATCGAGCCCCAGTGGAAGATCGTGCGGTCGTCGACGCGTCGATTCGTGGCAACGTCAGCGAGGCCGAAGTTCTCGCGGGCGAGAATCGTGTCGCCGTGAAAGAAGACCATCGTGCCACCGACCATGCCTTCCGCCGTCAACGTTGCCTGGAAGAATTCATGCACGGGTGCCCACGCCGCGCCGAACGATCTCGGCGCGCCACGAGCAACCTGCCCCTGCGCGATCGTGGTGGACAGTGCGACAGCAGCCACGACTCGGCTGACGGAGGCGAGGACGACCTGGAGAGTTGGCATGCCGCGAAAGTGAAGCGGTGGCATCCCGCGTCGCCAGCCCTGAGCGAGGCAGTCGTCGCTGCTGTGGTCTGGCACGCGCATCGCGGCGGAGACTGGCGGCGTACGGCGGTCCACCCTACGCTTGGGGCATGTCTGCACCAATCCTGAGTCCGAGCGTTCGCGTCGTCACCCTCGAGCAGATCCTCGCGGTGCTCCCCACGCTGGACCTGCAGCCGGCGATCGAAGCCGCGTTCGTCGCGTATTCACAGGGACGTGCGACCGTACCACCAGTCGGCGAATTGCTGTTCGAGTCGCCGCCGGGCGATGCACACATCAAGTACGGATATGTGCACGGCAGTGAGACGTTCGTGATCAAGGTGGCCACCGGTTTCGGCGAGAATCCGACGCGAGGCCTGCCGAGTTATTCAGGAGTGATGCTGGTGTTCAGTGCGCGAACTGGCATGATCGAGACGGTGCTGCTCGACGGTGGGCATCTGACCAATATTCGGACCGCCGTGGCGGGCGCCATCGCCGCGACCTATCTGGCGCCGACGCGCGTCGACCGGATTGCGGTGTTCGGCACTGGAGTGCAGGCGAGGCTCCAGGTCGAGGCGATCGCGAAGGTCGTGAATTGCCGCAATGTTTCAGTTTTCGGTCGTCGCCAGGAGGCGCTGGACCGATATTGGCGCGAGATGGAGGGTGCGGGCTTCACCGTACAGGCCACGCGCTACGCTGGTGAGGCGACACGCGGCGCACAGATCGTCGTGATGACCACGCCAAGCACCGCGCCGCTGCTGGATGAGGCACACGTGGAGCCGGGCACACTGATCGTGGCGATGGGCTCTGACACCCCGGAGAAGCAGGAGCTATCGACCGCTTTGGTGGGTCGTGCGGATGTCTACGTGGTGGACAGTCGATCACAGTGTCTCACGCGCGGTGAGCTGCATCACGCCATTGTCGCCGGTACGCGCACCATCGAAGGCGTCGTGGAGTTGGGCGAGGTCATCGAGGATCGCAGTCGAGGACGCAGCCATGACGACCAGATCGTGATTGCAGACCTCACTGGTGTTGCGGTGCAGGACATCGCGATCGCGACAGCGGTGTCACAGGCACTCGTGTAGGATTTGTCCGAGGCGACGTGTTGCCGTTCCTGTCGCCTGCCCCGCCCATCTCTCGCTCGTCACCATGACACCGCCCCTCGTCGATCCTGCAGTGATTGCCGCGATCCACAGCGCCGATGAGCGCATTCGACCCACGGCGCTCGAGACCCCGGTCGTGGAGTGGCCTCAGTACACGGAGCGTGTTGGCGGGCCGGTCTTCGTGAAGGCCGAACATCTCCAGCGCACGGGATCGTTCAAGCTGCGTGGCGCCACGAATGCCGTGTCGCAGGCGATTCCTCGTGGCCTGACGATCGCGACGGCAAGCTCTGGCAATCATGGGCTGGGCGTGTCGTACGCGCTGCGCGCCGCTGGCAAGAGTGGCGTGGTCTTCCTGCCGGAGAATGTCTCACCCGCGAAGCTGGATGCAGTCCGGCGCACTGGAGTTCGCGTGGAGCTGTTCGGTCTGGACAGCAACGACACCGAGCAGGAAGCGCAACGTGTGTCGGCCGAGGAGGGCTGGCACTACCTGTCACCCTACAACGATCCCGATGTGATTGCCGGCCAGGGCACGATCGGGCTCGAGCTGTTGCGGCAGCTCGATCGCATCGACGTGGTCTACGTCAGCGTTGGAGGCGGTGGCCTGATTTCCGGCATTGCGGCGGCACTCAAGGCGGCCCGGCCGGCGATTCACATCGTCGGCTGTTCACCGGCCAATTCCTGTGTGATGCACGAGTCGGTGCGGGCGGGCCGGATGCTGGACCTGCCCTCCCTGCCGACGTTTTCCGACGGGACGGCGGGCGGGGTGGATGCCGACACGATCACGTTCGAGTATTGCCGAACCCTGGTGGACGAGTGGTTGCTGGTGAGCGAGCAGGAGATTGCGACGTCGATTCGCGACCATATCAACGACCTGCATCAGTTGGTGGAGGGGTCGGCGGGGGTGGCGTTTGCGGCGATGCTGAAGCATGCAGCGGCTGATGCACGGTTTGCCGGCGCGACGCGGGTGGCCATTTCGTGTGGGCAGAACATCGGTGTGGCGCGGTTGTTGGAAGTGTTGGCGGCGTCGAGCTGACTCGACTCTTGCGACGGCGAATTCCTCGTTCGGCGGCAGGGTTTGCTTGCACGATCCTGTGCAGTGCAGAAGACTCATCCTACCGCTGCGGTCATCGATCGGCGCGACTGATTGAATCCCGCGATCCCTCATTCCACGGAGATCGAACCATGTCCGTCGCTAAAATCACTGAACTCACTGCCACGTCCACGATCTCGTTCGACGACGCGGTCGTTCATGGCATCGAACGAGCCAACAAGACGTTGCGTAACGTCAAGGGCGCGTGGGTCGAGAGCATGAAGGTCACCTGCGACGACGGCAAGATCACGGCGTATCGGGTCACGCTGAAAGTGACGTTCGTTCTCTCCGACTGATTTCGGAGAGCGGGGGCGACGTCCTCCGGATCGGCGGACGCCGCACCCGACGTGCAACAGAATGGCGCGATGCGCTTGCGATCGTGCTTGCCACTCGCCACCCACTGTGTCTGCCTCTACCGGAGACTATTCATGACACCCCTGGGCCTCTCGGCTCGCGTGTCGGTGCTTCTCGTCGTTGGCGCCGCATGTGCGAACGCTCAGGCATACGACGCGAGCCACCGCGCGTCAATGGAACGGCTCGGCGCTGTGGACTTTCCCACTTCGTGCAAGCCAGCCGTCACACCGCAATTCAATCGTGCGATGGCGCTGCTGCACTCCTTCGAGTTTGGCGCCTCCATCCGTGCGTTCACCGACGTCCTCTATGCCGACCCCACCTGCGCCATGGCGCAGTGGGGCATCGCGCTCAGTCGCTGGTCGAATCCCACGGCGCCGTCACTCCGTACGCCGGCGCAGCTGCAACCTGGCCTCGAGGCCGCCCAGGCGGCGCAGCGACTGGGTGACCAGGCCACCGAGAGGGAACGCGGCTACATCGCTGCCGTCGCACAGCTGTACGCGGATTTTGAGCGACGGGACCAACGCACGCGCATCGTTGCCTACGAACTGGCGATGGCCAACCTTGTTGCCGCACAACCGGCTGACACGGAGGCGAAGATCTTTTATGCCCTCTCCCTCGTTGCGTCGGCGGCACCCACCGACAAGCGGTATGTGAACCAGCTCAAGGCGGGTGCAATCCTCGAGTCAATCTGGGCGCAGCAACCCGATCACCCGGGCCTCGCGCACTACATCATCCACGCGTACGACTATCCGGCGCTTGCTGACCGGGCGGAAGCAGCGGCGCAGCGCTACTCGCAGATCGCCCCGTCAGCGGCGCACGCCATGCACATGCCGTCTCACACGTTCACCCGTGTCGGACTGTGGAAGGAATCGGTGGCCACCAACCTGCGCTCGTTGGGCTTGGCGCTCGAGAGCGGGTCGATCGCCGAAGCTCTGCATGCATCGGACTACGCGGTTTATGCGTACCTGCAAATGCAGCGTGACTCGGCCGCGAAGCAGATCGTGCTTGGGCTGCCGGCCCTGAAGGCGCGCTTCGATGTGAATGCCGTCACCGGGGCTGCGCCGGGGTGGGCCGGCGTCTTTGCACTCGCGTCCATTCCTGCGCGATATGCCCTGGAGCGGCGTGATTGGTCGGATGCGGCGAAGCTCGTGCCCGTGCCGAGCGCGTTCCCGTATACCGAGGCGATGGTGTATTTCGCTCGTGCCCTTGGCGCCTCACACGTCGGCGATCTGGCGACCGCAGAGGCCGATGCCGACACGCTCGCGGCGATCAGTCGCCGCCTGGCGGCACGCGGCGAGAGTTACTGGTCGGAGCAGGTCGCGATTCAGGCGCTGAGCGCACAGGCCTGGCTGGCGCACGCCAGGCAGCAGGACTCCGTCGCGCTGGCGCGCATGCAGGAGGCGGCGACGCGTGAAGATGCGACCGAGAAGTCGGCAGTGACACCGGGACCGCTCGTTCCCGCTCGTGAACTGCTCGGAGATCTGCTGATGGAGCTCACCCAGCCAGCAGCGGCGCTCAAGGCATACCGTACCACGCTGGAGAAGGAGCCAAACCGGTTCCGTGCAGTCGAGGGCGCATCCCGCGCTGCAGCCGCCAGTGGAGACCACGCAGCGGCATCCGCGTATGCAACACAGCTACGTAGAATCACCGGCGCGTAGGGAGGTAAGCGCCCACTTGGTGACGCACAGAGATCCGAGGACGCCGCTAACAACCCATCCGAGAGCCGATCGTCACTGTGGTGGACAATGCTCCAGCACAGCGGAGACAAACGCAAAAGCCCCACAACGCATAAAGCGTTGCAGGGCTTGCGCTTAGGGAGTGGGCCTGCGAGGAGTTGAACCTCGGACCTCACGCTTATCAGGCGTGCGCTCTAACCACCTGAGCTACAGGCCCCAAGAACCTCACAACCTATTCCGTTGAGGGCGGTTGCGCAACGCATGAGGCACCCGGAACCGGGGCTGGACGACCGGAGCAGCGTCGCCCATGCCACCCTCCCGATTCCGGGGCCGACCTCACGCGTGCGGCGTCACCTGCAACCACGTCGAACAAGCATCACGACCAGTGCGGCAGCTGAGGTGTTCCAGGCCGCCGAGCGAGTCGAAGGTGCGACTGCTCCTTACGGCTTGGCAGCGCTGGCAGCAGCTGGCGCAGCGTCCGGCTTGGCCATTTCCTGCGGCTTGGTGGACGCCGACGGCCATGCGGGTGCGCCAGTGGCCTTGTCGCGCAGCACAACCTTGGCTTCGCCCTTCTTGATCTCGGTCGTGATGAGCGATGGCTTGCCACCCATCATGACCTTGGAGCCGATGACGTCGATCACATCGCCGGCGGCGAGGGTGATGGAGTTGGCGGTCAGGAACGCGACCGGGGCGAGCCAGGCGGTCACGGAGTCATTGCCCGAGGCGAGCACGGCGCTCAGCGACGATCCAGCTGCGGCCTGCACGGTGTCGACACGGATGACGGTCACGCCGGTCAGGGAAACGCTCTGCGATGCGTCGTATGCACCAGCGCGGTTCTTGGCGGCGGCGCTATCGGTCTGCGCCGACGCAGAGGACATCGGCAGTGCGGCAGCGACGAGCAGCGCCGCAGCGGAAAGTGCGAGTGAAGTACGTGTCATGTGATGATCTCCAGCAAGGAAATGAATCAAGACGCA
This sequence comes from uncultured Gemmatimonadaceae bacterium, assembly GCA_963740355.1. Lineage (GTDB taxonomy): Bacteria > Gemmatimonadota > Gemmatimonadetes > Gemmatimonadales > Gemmatimonadaceae > JACMLX01. The sequence continues at coordinate 1,273,914 of CAVUDW010000002.1, read as the reverse complement.
AGAAGCTCCCACGCCCATCGTGCACGGCAACGTGCCATGCTCCCCTGCAAGGCATGCCCCGTGCCTTTCATGCCAGAACCCCTTGTGGCGTATGGGCATTTCCTCACCGCGCGGTCAGCGCAGTCAACAATTTGATTGCGCACGATGGAACACGATGTCGTGAGAACGTGCTCGACAGCGCGCGGCATTTTTCGGCGAACTGAGCGGCGCGAGCATCGAGCGTGCTCGTGTGCATTGGAGTTCAGGGTGGCGAGCCTGTACGTCGTCGACTGCGTCAGCGTGCGTGTGCGTGCGTGTGCGTGCCGCACTGACGGTCGACACGTCCTCACGCGGAGGCGCGGGGGACGCGGAGCCGCGGGGAACTGCTTGAAGGGCGGGGGGCGTGGGGAGCATTCAGCGCGATGGGGAGCCCGTCCGCGGGTGGCTCGCCCACTGCAATGAGGACGAGCGTGAGCACGAGGTCACGGCTCGTGTGGTCGTGGTTGTGCAGGCGTGCTGTATTGGCGTTGGTTCGCGCGCATGTCGCCGTTCCACTGGCAGTTTTCCGCGGCACCGCGTTCCCCGCGGCTCCGCGTGAGTCGTGTGGAACGGCCTGGCGAAAGCGCAGCGTCGCCGCGAGTGGTGTGCAGAACCGCTGGGCGAAAGCGCAGAGGGACCGCGAGGGTGTGTAGAACCGGCCTGGCGGGCACGCCAGGCCGCCGTGAGTGGTATGGCGCCTGCGGCTCACGGTTCGTGCGTGGCGGCGCCTCACTGTTCTGTGCGTCAGTTCGTCGCGGAAAACACAAAGCCCCCGGGGCTCGTGAGAGCGCCGGGGGCGATGCAGTCCTGCTATATACTGGCAATCGAGAGAAGAGCGCGTGGTGATGCGACTACTGAGTTCTTTCGCACGCCGAAGCGTGTTACTCGAGACTCCGTTAAGGAGGTGATCCAGCCGCAGGTTCCCCTACGGCTACCTTGTTACGACTTCGCCCCAGTCATGATGCTCGCCTTCGGCCGCTTGGTCCCTTGCGGGTTCCGACACGGACTTCGGGCGCTCACCACTTCCATGGCGTGACGGGCGGTGTGTACAAGGCCCGGGAACGTATTCACCGTGGCGTAGCTGATCCACGATTACTAGCGATTCCAGCTTCATGCCGTCGAGTTGCAGACGACAATCCGAACTGAGGGCAGTTTTGGGGATTGGCTCCCACTTGCGTGTTCGCGACCCTTTAGCCTGCCCATTGTAGCACGTGTGTAGCCCTAGACGTAAGGACCATGATGACTTGACGTCGTCCCCACCTTCCTCCGGTTTGGCACCGGCAGTCTCGCTAGAGTCCCCGCCATGACGCGCTGGTAACTAGCGACGAGGGTTGCGCTCGTTGCGGGACTTAACCCAACATCTCACGACACGAGCTGACGACAGCCATGCAGCACCTGTGACCGTGCTCCGAAGAGCCCCGCAGGTTTCCCCACGAGTTCACGGCCATGTCAAGCCTAGGTAAGGTTCTTCGCGTTGCGTCGAATTAAACCACATGCTCCACCGCTTGTGCGGGCCCCCGTCAATTCCTTTGAGTTTCAACCTTGCGGTCGTACTCCCCAGGCGGGGCACTTAATGCGTTAGCGTCGGCACTCAGGGGGTCGCTCCCCCAAGCACCTAGTGCCCATCGTTTACGGCGTGGACTACCAGGGTATCTAATCCTGTTTGCTCCCCACGCTGTCGCGCCTCAGTGTCAGCAACTGCCCAGCAGGCCGCCTTCGCCACCGGTGTTCTTCCGGATCTCTACGCATTCCACCGCTACACCCGGAATTCCACCTGCCTCTACAGTGCTCCAGTCAGACCGTCCCGATGGCCGACGCAGGGTTGAGCCCTGCGCTTTCACCACCGGCGCATCTAACCACCTACGCGCCCTTTACGCCCAGTGATTCCGGACAACGCTCGCACCCTCCGTATTACCGCGGCTGCTGGCACGGAGTTAGCCGGTGCTTCCTCACTCGGTACCGTCACATCCCTCGAAAAGGATCGTTCGTCCCGAGCAACAGGGGTTTACACACCGAAATGCTTCATCCCCCACGCGGCGTCGCTGCGTCAGCCTCTCGGCCATTGCGCAAGATTCCCCACTGCTGCCTCCCGTAGGAGTCTGGGCCGTTTCTCAGTCCCAATGTGGCTGGCCATCCTCTCAGACCAGCTACCCGTCGTCGCCTTGGTAAGCCGTGACCCCACCAACTAGCTGATAGGCCGCGAGCCCCTCTCTGAGCCGTAAACGTTTCCTCCCCCGGTGATGCCACCAGAAGAGCGTATGCGGTATTACCCGGCCGTTGGGCCGGCTATCCCCCTCTCAAAGGCAGGTTGCTCACGTGTTACGCACCCGTTCGCCGGTGACGTATTGCTACGCCCCCTCGACTTGCATGTGTTAAGCACGCCGCCAGCGTTCGTCCTGAGCCAGGATCAAACTCTCCAAGAAGAATTCAACTAGCTCTCGCGAACCGCTCACAACACCCATTACTGGACCATCATGAGACGGTCCGGAATCATAAATTTCGTGTTTTGAATCTCTATGCCGCCCAGCACGAACCGGGCGACTTAACGAGATACCACCACACGCTTCTCTCTCGATTGTCAATCAGCTTGATGTGGTGCAGAGCGCTTCACTTCGCGTCTCACAGCACCTCGTCGCGCCCCGTATCCGGGGCAGACACCAATGATAGCCTGCCAAACTCCCCAGTCAACCCCTGCAGTGGGTGAATTTCACTCTTTCTGCAGCACCACTGCGGAGACCGCGCACCTACTCACACGTCGGCGTCATCCTCGCCCGGAATCCGACCGTATCGGTCTTCCGTGAAGTCGATTTCATCGGCCTCGTCGTCGTCATCCTCGTCATCATCCAGCTCGTCGTCCTCGAACTCATCGAGGTCGTCGTCATCATCATCGTCATCGTCGTCGAGATCCTCATCATCGAGATCATCGTCGTCGAGATCCTCGGCATCGACCGCATCATCCTCGTCATCGGGGCCGGCGGCCCGCACTGCGAAACTGGTCCCGCCGACTGCGGCGCCAACACCGGCGCCCATCATCGCCCACCCATCGTTTTCCGATGACACTGCCTGTTCCGACATGCCTGCGTTCTCCCCGTGCGTCCGTATGTCGTGTGAGGTCAGACCATGGCCCGCGCACACGCGGGCCACACTCCGGCGATCAATCGCGACATGCGAGTGGAACACCATGCACCCACGTTCCACTCAGTCGCGATCGCGTTCCTTCTTCAGGTCGCGCGTCGCCCGCTTCCGGTCGATGGTGTTCAACACCTTCTTGCGCAAGCGAATCGACTGCGGTGTGACCTCGATCAACTCGTCTTCCTCGATGTACTCCAGCGCGCTCTCCAACGTGTGAATGCGCGGCGGCTCGAGCACGATCGCATCGTCCGCCGACTTGCTGCGCATGTTGGACAACTTCTTCTCCTTGGTGGGGTTCACGTCCATGTCGCCCGGACGCGAATTCTCCCCCACCACCATCCCTTCGTACACCGGCTGCCCTGGCTCCACGAACAACGTCGCGCGTTCACCGAGGTTCCCCAGTGCAAACGCGATGATGGTCCCGTTCTCCATGCTCACCAGCACACCACGCGTGCGGCCGTCCAACCCGCCCGACCACGGCCCGTACTCGAGGAACCGGTGATGCATGATGCCCGTGCCACGAGTATCGGTCAGAAACTCGGAGCGATAACCAAACAGGCCGCGCGCCGGAATGCGATAGGTGAGGCGCACCATGCCCTGCCCCGGATTCTTCATCTCGGTCATCTCCGCCTTGCGGGGACCAAGCTTTTCGATCACGGCGCCGACATAGTCGTCCGGCACATCGATCAACAACTCCTCGTACGGCTCGAGGCGCTCACCGTTCTCGCCCAGCTTGGTGATCACCTTCGGGCGTGACACCTGGAATTCATACCCCTCGCGGCGCATGGTTTCCATCAGGATCGACAGATGCAACTCGCCGCGACCACTGACCTTCCAGGTGTCGGTGTTGTCCGTCTCCTCGACGCGCAACGCCACGTTGCGCTCGAGCTCCTTCATCAGGCGATCACGCACCTGACGCGACGTCACGAACTTCCCTTCCTTGCCAGCGAAGGTCGACGTGTTCACCTGGAAGTCGACGCTGATCGTCGGCTCTTCCACCGCGATGCCCTCGAGGCGCTCCTGGAACGACGGATCGGTGATGGTGAGCCCGATCTCGACATTCTCGAGACCAGCCACCGACACGATCTCGCCCGCCGAGGCCTCCTGCACCTCGACGCGCTCCAGTCCCTCGAAGCAGAACAGCTTCGTGACACGACTGTTCTGGATCGGTTGCGTGGGGTCCATCTGCAGCAGCGACACCTGGTCGCCGACCTTGATCTTGCCCATCTCCACGCGGCCGATACCGAGGCGCCCGAGGTAGCTGGAATAGTCGATCGTCGAGACGAGCATCTGGAACGGGCCGGTCGCATCGTTCGGCGGGATCGGCACATACTGCAGGATGGCATCGAAGAGGGGATTCATGTTCGTCCCCTCCACATCGAGGTCCATCGTGGCAATGCCCTGACGCGCGCTGGCGTACACCACCGGCGCGTCCAGCTGCGCTTCCGTGGCATCGAGCTCGATGAAGAGGCTCAGCACCTCGTCATGCACGCGCATCGGGTCAGCGCCGGGCCGGTCGATCTTGTTGATGACCACGATCGGCACGCGGCCCAGCTCGAACGCCTTGCGGAGCACGAAGCGGGTCTGCGGCATCGGGCCGTCAAAGGCATCGACCACCAACAGCACGCCGTCCACCATGCGCATGATGCGCTCGACTTCACCGCCGAAATCGGCGTGACCCGGCGTATCGATGATGTTGATCTTGTTTTCTTTCCAGCGGATCGACGTATTCTTCGCGAGAATCGTGATGCCGCGTTCCTTCTCGAGCGGATTGGAATCCATGACACGCTCGGCGACAACCTGGTTCTCGCGGAACGCTCCGGCCTGGCGGAGCATCTGATCCACGAGTGTAGTCTTACCGTGGTCGACGTGCGCAATGATGGCAATGTTACGAATAGACATTCGACTAACTTAGCCGGGGGACCAAGAGCCCCCCGGAAATGTCCGTTTTCCGGCCCCGCTGGCGGGGCCGTGCCGGAAATCAGGCAGCGACGCGATCGAGGGTGATCCCGCGCGACTGCAGCGCCTGCTGGAAGCCGCCCTTGTCCACCGCCTTGATCCACGCGTCGTTGGCATCGACCAGGTTCTTCTCGACCAGGTCCAGCAAGGCATCGTTCATGGTCACCATGCCCAGCTTCTTCGACGTCTGCATGACCGTCGGGATCTGGAAGGTCTTGCCCTCGCGGATCAGGTTCGAGACAGCGGTGTTGGCCAGCAGCACCTCGAGCGCCGCCGCCCGCCCGCCGCCCTTCTTCTTGCACCAGGGTCTGCGAGATCACCCCCTTCAGCGACTCGCTGAGCATGGTGCGGATCTGCGCCTGCCGGTCGGCCGGGAACTGGTCGATCAGGCGGTCCACCGTGCTGGGCGCGGTGGTGGTGTGCAGCGTGCCGAAGACGAGATGGCCGGTCTCCGCCGTCTCGATGGCGCATCTCGATGGTCTCGAGGTCGCGCAGTCTCGCCCACCAGGATCACGTCGGGATCCTCGCGCAGCGCCGCCCGCAGCGCGGTCTTGAAGCTCGAGGTGTGCACCCCGACCTCGCGCTGGTTGATGAGGCACTTCTTGCTGGCGTGCACGAACTCGATCGGGTCCTCGATCGTGATGATGTGATCGGTCCGGGTCCGGTTGACGAGGTCGATCATGCCGCAGAGCGTGGTGCTCTTGCCGCTGCCGGTGGGGCCGGTGACGAGCACCAGGCCCTTGCTCAGGTTGCAGAGCGCCTTCTCGAACTCCGACAGACCCAGCTGCTCGGCGGTGATGATGGTCGAGGGAATGAGGCGGAAGACGGCTGCCGCCCCGCACCGGTCCCGCAGCGCATTGCCGCGGAATCGCGCCACGCCGGGAATGTCGATGGCAAAGTCGGTGTCGTTGTTCTCGAGGAACTCCAGACGATTCCGCTCCGGCATCGAGGCGAGCAGCATCTGCTCCAGCTGCTCGTGCCCCAGCGGCGCGGCCCCAGCGATTCGCACCAGCTCGCCGTCCCGTCGGAGGATCGGCGGTTCACCCACCCGAAGATGGAGGTCACTGCCCTTCTGCGCCGAGAGGGCGCGCAGCAGCGCATCGAGCGACTGGCGCGGTCCGCTGTCGAGCACCGGGGTCGCGCTGGCCACCGTGGCCTCCTCGCGCAGCGCCGCATCGGCTGAGCTGGCGGGCATGATCTGCGCTACCACACGTCCCTGCGCATCGCGCTGGATCGCACAATCGACTGGAATGCCATTGCCGTCATATGGGAAACGGGCCGGGCCGCCCTGCATCACGGCCGCCTGCTGGTTGGCCGGCGCGATCTCGCGCAGCAGCCCGACGATCTGCTCGGCGCTCAGCGGCTGCTTGGTGATCGGGCGGGTGCCGCCGTCAAAGCGAAGCTCCGCAACGGCGCCCTCATAGAGCACCAGCGTCGTCGGTGGCGCGGTCCCCAGCGCCATCAGAAACTTGTCGAGAGAAGCCATGGGCCGTCTGCAGATGCTCAGGACAGGCGTTCAACCGGGGTGGGTCGGCTGCCGATCCGTGGGTGGGCGGAGTGTCGTTCGTTCCCCGTGAGGACGCACAGCACTCCCGCCGGTCACGCACTACACGCCTGTTTGCTTCCCACCCCGATACATCGCGCAACTAACAGCCAAGTTGCGACTAATGATTCGCCAACCGCGCGCAGAGCAGGACGGCGTGACGGAACGATGAGACGTCGGCGATACCCTGGCCGGCGATGTCGATGGCGGTGCCGTGGTCGGGCGAGGTGCGCGGAAACGGAAGGCCGAGTGTCACGTTCACACCGCTCCCGAAACTCGCAACCTTGATCGCCGTCATGCCCACATCATGGTAAGGCGCGATGACGGCATCGAACTCTCCGCGCATCGCCCGCACGAACACGGTGTCTGCCGGATACGGCCCGAGCGCGCCCAGTTCGGCCGCGATCGGTGCCAGCAGTTCCGTGTCCTCGGTGCCGAATCGGCCGCCATCGCCGCCATGGGGATTCATGGCGCAGAGCGCGATGCGTGGCTCCGGAATGTGAAACCAGTGTTGCAGCCCCTCACGCGTCAGCGTGATGGCATCGCGCAATGCGTCGGCCGTCAACGCTTCGGGGACATTGCGAAGGGCCAGGTGTGTGGTCGCAAGCACGACCCGCAGCGATTCACTGGCCAGCATCATGGCCGTCTTCCGGCCCGTCAGCTCCGCCAGCATCTCGGTGTGGCCCGGTGCGTCGTATCCGCCCTGCAGCAGCGCGTGTTTGTCGAGTGGGGCGGTGACGATACCGCGCACGGCGCCGGCCTGCGCCAGCTCCACCGCCCGAACCACCGCGTCACCCGCCAGCTTGCCGGCGAGAGCCTCGCCGCCGCCTGGCATCCAGATCCCCACGGTTTCGTGCACGTCCACCTCGGTCCCGCGCGGCCCCACCACGAGCAGGTCGCAGAGGTCGCCGATCTCGTCATCGTCGAGCATCGCCTGCACCAGCTCCGGCCCGATGCCTCGCGGGTCGCCCAGCGTAACGGCGAGGCGGGGACGTCGGCGTGTCACAGCTGAGGGCGCGTCATCGTGCTACTTCTCTGGCGGGGCGACGGGTTCTGCCACGGGCAGTGCAGGAATCGGATTCCGCAGGACGAACGTGGCTGAGCGCAGGCCATCGATGAAGCGGCGCATCGACCGCTCGTCGACCAGCTGTGCACGGATGCGTTCGCGCACTTCACCCACCGAATACATCCCTTCGTCCTGCTGGGTGAGCAGCTGGAAGACGACGAACTTCTTCGTGCCGCGACCTGGATTCTCGATCACGAACGGCGCGCTGATTTCATTGACCTTGATCCCCTTCAGCGCCTCGATGTACGCCGGCGGCAAGTCCTTGGTCGGGAACGGATCGTTGAAGGCCTTCACTTCGTCGGGATCGTGGAACTTGGCGCTCAGAGAGTCAAAACGTGCACCGCTGCGCCACGCGCCAGCGACGCTGTCGGCCAGCGTGTGTGCACGGCGCTCATCAGCTGAATCGAGCGTCGGGATGATCAGGATGTGACGTGCCTTCACCTCCGCCGGCTGCACCTTGTCCACGCGGATGATGTGGAAGCCAAAGCTCGTCTCGACCACCGGGCTGAGAACGCCCGGCGGCAGCGCGAACATCATGCGATCGAACTCCGGCACCATGCGGCCACGACGATTCCAGCCGAGGTCACCCCCCGTCTCCTTGTTCGACGGGTCCATGCTCTCACGCTTGGCGATCAGCTCGAAATTGCCGCCGCGCTGCAACTCGACCAGCAGCGAGTCGATCTTCGCGCGCGCCTTGGCCTTCGAGGCGGCACTGGCTGTCGGCGTGATCACGATCTGGCGGAACGTCACCTGTGCGGGACGCTTCGGCAGCGAGTTGCGATTCTGGTCGTACATCGCAATCACATCCGCTTCCGACACCACCGCGCGCACCAGCTTGCCGTCGGACTTCATCTTCTCGATCAACTTGCGCTGCACGGCCGATCGCTTCGCGGCCTCGACCAACGTGCGCCGGTACTCCTCTGGCGTCCCGAACCCGGCGCCAGCCAGTGCGGTGCGGAACTCCTGGTCGCTCTTGAACTGATCGCGGATCTTCTTCAGCTGCGTCTCGACATCGGGCAGCACATCACCGTCGGCGACTTCGACCTTCTCCACCGCGGCCTTCTGGATCAGCACCTCGGCGTCGATCAACTCGTCGATGATCTTCTCCACCAGCTTCCGATGCTCAACCGAATCGGCCGGGATCGGCATCCCCTGCGCGCGACGGGTGTTGTACTCCTCGAGCACCTCGCTCCAGAGGATGGGATGATCGCCAGCGATCGCGATCACACGGTCGACCGGCACCACCGTCGTTGCCGGTGTGCTGCCAGCGGGGCGGACGGCGGGATTCTGGGCCTGCAGCGACTGCCCAGCGATCGCAACGGCGACCAGCGGGAGCGCGAGGCGAACCATTACTGCAGAAAACGATCGAGTCATGCGTCGGGGTACCCGGCAGGCGAGGCGTCGGTTCACTGCCCAGGCGATGCAGCCCCGAGCAAGACGTTCAATTTAGCGCTGATCGGACGAAGAACGGGGGAGCGCGGCGTTCGCGCTCCCCCGTCCGTCATCCTGCGGTCGCTGATTACGGCTTCGCTGCCGGAGGCGGCGTCGGCGTCGGAGCAGCCGGTGCGGCGTCGCCACCAGGCATCGGCACGGCCGACGCCGGACGGTTGGCGGCACGGGTCGAGTCCGTGGAGCCACGCAGCTTCTGTGCAGCTTCCAGCGCACGATCGACACCTGCGTCGACGATCTTGGCGCCCGGGAAACGCATCCGGAGCATCAGGTCCATCGAGCGGGCGATCGGGACGAATGCACCGTCCTTCACCAGCATGTTCTCGAGGAAGGTGTTGACGCGGGCGGAGGCGATGGTCTCGCGAGCCGACGGCGTCTTGCCGCTGTCGATGAGCTGGTTCGGGGCCACGCCAAGCTGCGTCCACGAGTTGATCACCAGCGTGCGGAACTCGGCGCGGATCTGGCTCTTCTCCTGGTCGGTGAGGTCGACCTTGGCGCTGTCGGCCTGCTTCAGGAACAGCTCATTGCGAATGAAGTTCTTGATCAGCGTCGGGATGATCGTGTCCGGCGCGTTCTGGATCTGCGGAATCAGGCCCTGCTCCGGCGGATAGGCGTCGATCCAGCGCACCAACTGGCGGGCGGTGAAGTCACCGCTCTTGGTGGTGCCAAGCACCATGCTGCTGGTGCGATAGCCGTCGAGGTCACCCACGATGTCGCGAGCCATCTTCGGCGCATCGGCCTTCACGGCCACGGCGTTCGCCGCTTCGAGGCGTGCCCAGTAGGTCGACTCGGCGGCCGCTGCGCCACGCTGCTGCATGAGCTGCGCAACCTGCTGCGTCACGCCGGCGTACACCGGGCGGTACACGATATGAATGCCGAAGCGGGTCTGGAACGCCGGCGAAATCTCGCCCGGCTTGGTCTTCAGCACTTCGGTCTCGAACTCCGGCGCCATCATGCCCTTCGGGAAGGCACCGAGCGAGCCACCCTGCTGTGCCGAACCGGGATCCTGGCTGAAGCGGCCAGCCAGCTGGCTGAAGTTCGCCGTCGTCAGGACCTTGCGGAGCGAATCGGCGCGGACCTTGAGCGCGGCGACCTGTGCCGGCGTGGCCCCCTTCTCCGGGATGCGGAAGAGGATGTGGCTGGCGGCCAGCACTTCACCGTTGTTGTAGCGGGTTTCGGCATCGGCCGAGCGGCGCGATCGTCCAGCCCTTCGACACCACTTCGAAGAACTTGCGGGCGCGGGCATTGGCGATCGGGGCCCAGAGCGCCGAGTCGAGCGACTTCGGATCGTTGAGCGAGTCACCCGTGGCGCCGGCCTTGGCGAGGAGCTGGTAGTTGACCCAGAGGTCGGCCACGACACGGACCACATCCTTGCGGAGCGGCACCTTCGAGGCGCCGAGCAGCTCCGAGAGCTTCTTGACGGTCAGTTCCTGAGAGCCCGCCTTCGCGACGGTATCCGCGTGGGCGCTGAGCGCTCCGCTGTTGCAGCCAGCCAGCTGGGCCGTGGCAACAACGGCGATCGCGGCGAGGACAAGTCTTCTCATTCGTCAAAACGGAATAGGTGAGAACTGCAACGGTCTGACAGGTACGTGCCGCCGCGGGAACGGTCGATCAGCGGCTCAGACTGCGCAGGGAGCGGACGAGGCCTTCGAGCACCGCAGCTCCGCCGAGTCGCGTGAGCTTGAGCGTCAATGGTTGCGCGCGGCGCACCTCGGCCTGGAACTGCACTTCATGGAAGGCGGCGCTGAGCCCCTTCATCCGGGGCACGGCGTCGGCGCGAAACGTAATACGGCCCTCATCACCCCGCACCAGCATGGCCTCGATTCCCAGCGTACCCCCGAGCAGGCGGAGTTGCGCCAGATCGAAATACGCGGTCGCGGCCGGTGGAAGCGGGCCGAACCGGTCGCGGACCTCTGACGCCAGCGCCTCGATGGCGGCGGCATCGGTTGCCTTGGTGAGGCGCCGATAGATGTCGAGCTTGAGATCGGCCATGGGCACGTAGTCGTCCGGCAGGAACGCCGGCACGTCCAGCGACACGTCGGAGGGCTGTGGCGGTGGGGCCGCATCCCCGCGCTGGATGCGCTGGACGGTCTCCTCCAGCAGCCTCAAGTAGAGATCGAAGCCGACGGCATGCACGAAGCCACTCTGCTCGGGTCCGAGCAGGTTGCCCGCACCTCGCAGCTCCATGTCCTTGAGGGCGACCCGATACCCACTGCCGAGCTCGGTGTTGTGCTCCAGGACCCTCAGGCGGCGCTCGGCGTCCTCATCCACGATGTCGGGCACGAGCAGATAGCAGTAGGCGCGACGATGTGAGCGCCCAACACGGCCGCGAAGCTGGTAGAGCTGGGCGAGGCCGAAGTAGTCGGCGCGGTCGACGAACATGGTGTTCGCGTTCGAGACGTCGAGGCCGCTTTCGACGATCATCGTGCTGACGAGGATGTCGGCCTCGCCGCGCACGAACTGGCGCATGACCTCCTCCAGCTCGCGCTCCTTCATCTGGCCATGGCCGACCACGATGCGGGCCCGTGGCACCAGCCGCTGCAGATGGTCGGCGACCGCGAGGATGGTCTCGATGCGGTTGTGCACGAAGAAGCACTGGCCGCCGCGATCCAGCTCGCGCGAGATCGCCTCTTCGATCAAGGCATCATCGTTCGGTTCGACGTACGTCAGCACCGGGCTGCGGTCGCGCGGCGGCGTCTGCATCAACGTCATGTCGCGCAGCCCAGCCAATGACTGATGCAGCGTGCGCGGAATCGGCGTGGCGGTGAGCGTCAGCACGTCGGTTTCCATCTTCAGCTGCTTCAAGCGCTCCTTGTGCTTCACGCCGAAGCGGTGCTCCTCGTCGACGATGATCAGGCCGAGGTCACCAAAGAGGACATCCTCGCCCAGCAGGCGATGCGTGCCGATGACGATGTCGACTTCCTTCTTCTTCAGTCGCGCCAACGTTTCCGCTTGCTCCTTCCCGGTACGGAATCGGCTCAACTCTTCGATCACCACCGGGAAGTCCGCGAGGCGGTCGCCGAAGGTGCGCACATGCTGGTCGGCGAGAATCGTGGTGGGCACCAGCACCGCCACCTGTCGTCCGCTCTGCACTGCCTTGAAGGCTGCGCGCACCGCGATTTCCGTCTTGCCGTAGCCCACGTCGCCCACCAGCAGTCGGTCCATCGGCCGACCACTCTCCATGTCCTTCTTCACATCGGTGGTGGCGCGACGCTGGTCCGGCGTATCCTCGAACAGGAAGCCGCTCTCGAGCTGCATCTGCCACGTCGTGTCCGGGACGTGCGCGGGACGGCTGGCGATGCGGCGACGAGCATACAGGTCGAGCAACTCGTGCGTCATCTCGAGGATGGCCGCACGGGTCTTGTCGCGCTGTTGACTCCACTTCCGTCCGCCCAGCTTGTGCAGGCGCGGCGGCGGAGCATCGGCACTCACATCTCCAGCGGCGCGATATCGCTCCACCTGGTCGATGCGATACAGCGGCACATTCAGCCGGTCGCCGCCCTCGTATTCGATGACCGCCACCTCGATCGTGCTTTCGCCGACGAAGGTGGTGGACATGCCACGATAGATGCCGATGCCATGTTCGAGATGCACCACATAGTCACCGCTCTTCAGCGCAGTGACGACGTCGAGCGCGGCACCACCGCCGTACTTTCGCGTGCGACGAATGCGCCGTTCACGACGGAAGATCTCGTGGTCGGTGAGCACACGCAGCCCTTCGCGACCATCCGACGGCGGCAACATGAAGCCCGCGCCGAGCACACCCAGTGCAAGGGTAGCAATCGTCCGTCGTCCACGTTCCTCGAGCAGCTCTTCAAGGCGTTCCAGCTGGCCGCTGTTGTCGCAGAGCACGAGCGTCGGAATGCCGCCAGCAATCAGCTTGCGTAGCGCCGCCATGTCACGGCCCACTGCCTCCGGAGCACGAGCTGGAAATCCGACATCGATGCCTTCCGACGACGCATCGATGATGCGAATCGTGCCGAAGCCGCGCAGTCGCTTCTTGGTGGCATCCGGTTGCTCGAACAGGCGATCGCGCGGCGGCGCATCTTCGCCGCGGCGGCGCGAGAGGTCGATGTGGTGTTGCGCTTCGTCCCAGGTCCGCTTCAGCTCCGGCTCGATGCTGGTGCCCAGCGGCTGCAGCAACAGCGTATCGGGCGGAAGAAGCTCCGCCAGCGTGACACGCTCGTAACTGGCTTCACCTTCGTCGGTGGCCGGGATATCCACCGGCAACACCAGTGCGACGCTCGCATCACGGGTGCTGCGCTGCGTGAGCAGGTCGAAGTGGCGCAGCTCCACGATCTCGTCGCCCCAGAACTCGAGGCGGACCGGCTCGGCCATGCCGAAGCTGTAGATGTCGAAGATGCCGCCGCGCACACTGTACTGACCGACGTCATCCACCATCGACGTGCGCTCGAACCCGTGCGCATCAAGGTGTTCCGACAAGGCCTCGAGCCGCCATGCATCGCCTTTCCGCAACTCGAGTCGCGCCCGAGCCACGGCGCGCGCGAGCTGTGTGCGTTCCATCAGCGCGCGCGACGTGGTCAGCAGCAGGCGCACGGCGCCGCGCGACAACTTCTCGAGCGTCTCGACACGTTCGCCGGCCACTTCGGTGTGCGGCTCGACTTCGCCGAAACCTTCACGCGGCGGATACAGGGCGATGCCATCCGACTCGGAGAGCGCCGCCAGATCAGCGAGCCAGCGCTCGGCATCGGGCAGCGCGTCCGTCACCACCACGATCACCCGCCCCGACAACCGGCGCGCCAGGGCAGCCACCATCACCGCGTCGCTCGATCCGTGCAGACCAGCGACGGTGAGGACTCGGTTCGGTGCCGGCAACGAGTTGTACACGCGCGTGAACTGCGGGAGCCGTTCAATCGCGTCGAGCAGGGTCGGAAGGCCCATCAGGCAGAACGTGCGAGAGATTCAGGGCTGGTGGCGCTGCGTGAGCGAAAGCGGCCTGACAGCCAGGCTTCCGCGATCACAGCCAGCAGTGCGAGCCAGAGCAACGGTGCAGCCATCGGCTGCGAGGCACCGGACTGTCGCACGCTGCGCAGGAAGTTCGCCGTCTCGGAGGAAACCACGGCGTGATCAGAACCGCCGAATCGTGCCAGCAGTTCCGACGCCGTGGCCCGCGCGAGTTGCGGTTCGCCGGCATCGAGGCGCACACCGACGGCACCAACCGTATCCTTGCCGCGAATCCAGAAATACAGGCCCGGCAGCGCAGGCGCCCGCACGCCGCTGGCGGTCAGCGTCTGCCGGATCTTGCCATCGGCACTGCGCAATTCCGTGGCACCCGCTGGCGGCATCAACTGCTCACCAGCGACCACGCTGGTCGCGGAGGTGGTGCCCGACGCAAGGTTGCTGACTGCGTCGGCCAGCCACGGCACGAACGTCGCGCGCACCGGCAGGGTCGTGCTGGACGGGTCGAGCGCCGATCCGAGCACGATCCACTTCGGACCGCGCACCATCCACACTGCACTCCCGACCTGGGCAACCGTGTCGCCAACGGCGTTCGGCTGCGGAATGAGCGGGAACCACTGCGTGACGCGGATCGCGGTGTCGCCACGCAGGTCATTCTGCGAGGTGTGCACGACCTGCGTTCCGCGCTGTTCGGCGCCGAAACGCCACGGAATACCGAGGCGCGCGAGCGAGGCATTGGCCGACGCGACGCCACCGGCATCCACCGGCGGCAGGATCAACGCCGGCAGGCTCGCCACTGACGCCGCAGGCGCGATGCTGACGGTGACCGGTCCGCTGGCGCGAACGCGGCCACTCTCGCGCAGCGCCGCGACGGCCGCTGCGGCAAACTCACCCGCCGATTCACGAACTGCCGGTGCCGAGCCGACGACGATCGGCACGATGGCATGATCGTCAGCACCCACGCCCGATGGCTCGAGCGTGACTTCCAGCGCCTGCCAACCGGTTCCATCGCCGAGCAACGGGATCCGAGCGGTGGCGATCGAGTCGCCCTTCGCGCGCGTGATGACACCGCGCGTGAGTGTCTTGTCACCGATCGCGACCCGGTAGGCCGTCGAATCACGCACCGGCTGCACCGTCAGCTCGAGGGTGCCGCGCGGTGTCCACCACTGCGGCTGTGCCACTGCGGAGAGGATCGCGCCGTTGGGCGGCACCGCGAGCTCCGGCACGAACACGCGCAGCCGCGATGACGATTGCGGCAGGTCGCCGGTCCAGGCCGTGCGCTGCCCGTCGGTGAACACGGCAACTGCACCGCCGTCGCCCCCGTCGCCCTGCGTCAGCGCAATCGCCGAACGCACTGCGGCGTCCAGCTGGCCGGCGCCCGGCAGCGCGATCACACGCGAGAGGGCGGCATCGATCGCATCGGGGCCCGTATACAGCGTCCCGTCGGCCGTGATCAGCCACAGGTGCTCGGCCGATGCCGACGCAGCACGCAGCTCGCGCGCAGCCGCAGCCAGCCGGTCCAGCACTGGTGCGCCGCTGACGATGGCGGTGGTGCTGAGCGAGTTGTCGAGCACGATCGCGAGACTGCGCGGCGTGCCTTCACCGCGCGTCCAGATTGGCTTGGCTGCGGCCAGTGACAGCAGGATCACGATCAGGATGCGCAGCAACAGCAGCAGCAGGTTCTTGGCGCGGACGTCGCGACTGGAGTCGCGTTCGGCGCTTTGCAGATAGCGGACGGCTGGAAACTCGATGCGGGCGCCGATGTTACGCCGGAGCAGGTGCAACAGCACCGGCACGGCAGCAAGGGCGGCCAGCGACAGCCAGAGTGGTGCTAGAAACGCCACGGTTTTGCGTCAGCCCCGGACGAAGTCGCGCGCCGCGAAGGCGCGATGCAGCGGCAAGCCGAACGGCTCGCTGGTGTCGCAGAGCGCATACCGACAGCCCTGCTCCACGAACAGGGTGCGCCACGATTCGATTGCCTTCTCGACGGCGGCGTTGTAGGCCGCACGAATCTCGCGAGCGCTGGCCGCCACTTCGACCCCCGTCTCGGAGTCGATGAAGCGCGCGTCGGTGGAGGCGTCGAGCACCCGCTCGCCCGGATCCATCACATGCATGCAGAGCACGTCGTGGCCGGCGGCGCGCAGGGCACGGAGGCCCGGCGCGACACTCTCCGGCTCCACCAGCAGGTCGGTGATGATGATCACGATGCCCGGCCGCCGGATCAGGTGCGACGCCTGCTGCAGCGCGAGATCGAGCCGCGACTCGCGCCCCGTGCCTTGCTCCAACATGGCCGCCACCAGCCGCTGGAAATGCGCCGGACGAGCGCGCGGCGGCACCACGGTGCGGACCGCATCATCGAAGCGCACCAGCCCGACGGCGTCGCGCTGCTTGAGCAGCAGCAGCGCCAGCGCCGCCGCCAACTGCTCGGCATACACCTGTTTCGTGACGCTGGCGGTGGGGCTCTTCCACTGCATGGAGCGACTGACGTCGAGCAGCAGGACGGCGCGAAGGTTCGTCTCTTCCTCGAACTGTTTCACCACCCAGCGGTCGGTGCGGGCGGCGATTTTCCAGTCGATGTAGCGCAGATCGTCGCCAGGCTGATACGGCCGGTGTTCGGCGAATTCCACGCTGAACCCCTTCCGCGGCGAGCGGTGGAGGCCTGTGAGGAAGCCGTCCACCAGCCAGCGCGCACGCACTTCGAGGCCGCCCAGTGCGGTGAGCACGGCCGGATCGATGAGGTCGGGGCGGGTCTGATTCGCGAGGGACATTCGGGTGTCGGAGCCGATCGAAGGTGAGCCGCGTTGGTCGCAAGTTACCCCGACCGTGTCCCAGAAGAACGGTCAGATGGGTGAATGTGCTAGATTCCGTGACGTCGCGGCGCCGCCGCCCCTCGCTCCAGCCCCTGCCTCATGTCGTCGCTCGACCGTATCCGCAATTTCTGCATCGTCGCCCACATCGATCATGGCAAGTCGACCCTGGCCGACCGGCTGATCGAAATGACGGGCACCCTGCAGAAGCGGGAGATGAAGAGCCAGGTGATGGACACGCTCGACCTGGAGCGCGAGCGGGGCATCACG
Organism: uncultured Gemmatimonadaceae bacterium; assembly: GCA_963740355.1. Classification (GTDB taxonomy): domain Bacteria; phylum Gemmatimonadota; class Gemmatimonadetes; order Gemmatimonadales; family Gemmatimonadaceae; genus JACMLX01. Next base: position 1,256,750 of record CAVUDW010000002.1, on the reverse strand, counting down.
ATCAAGCTGAACGCCGTCCGGATGAAGTACACGTCCACGGCGGGTGACGAGTACGAGCTGAACCTGATCGACACGCCGGGCCACGTGGACTTCACGTATGAAGTCTCGCGGTCGCTGGCCGCCTGCGAAGGCGCCATCCTGGTGGTCGACGCCAGCCAGGGCATCCAGGCCCAGACGCTCTCGAACCTGTTCCTCGCCATGGACGCGGGCCTCGAGATCATCCCGGTCCTGAACAAGATCGACCTGCCAGGCGCCGAGCCCGATCGCCGCCGCCAGGAAGTGGTCGACCTGATCGGCTGCCTGCCGGAAGACGTGTTGTCGGTGTCGGGCAAGGAAGGCACCGGCGTGCCGGAGCTGCTGGAAGAGATCGTGAAGCGCGTGCCGCCGCCGAAGGGCAACCCGACCGGCCCGCTGCGCGCCCTCATCTTCGACTCGTACTACGACAAGTATCGCGGCGCCATTCCGAGCATCCGCGTCGTGGACGGCGAGATCAAGAAGGGGATGAAGATCACCTTCGGCGCCAGCGACAATCAGTACGAAGTGGCCGAGGTGGGCTCCCTGCAGCTGCGCCAGGTGCAGACGGAAAAGCTGCAGGCCGGCGAAGTGGGTTACGTGGTCGCCAGTGTGCGCAGCGTGAGTGAAACGCGCGCCGGCGACACGATCTTCGACGTCGTCAACCGCGCGCCTGAAGGCCTGCCCGGCTACCAGGAAGTGCGCAGCTTCGTCTTCGCCGGCATCTACCCCACCGACACGCAGCAGTACGAGGACCTGCGTGACGCGCTGGAGAAGATGAAGCTCAACGATGCCTCGCTGCAGTACGCGCCGGAAACCTCCACGGCGCTCGGCTTCGGCTTCCGCTGCGGCTTCCTCGGCCTGCTGCACATGGAGATCGTGCAGGAGCGGCTGGAGCGCGAGTACAACCTCGATCTCGTCACCACCGTGCCGAGCGTGGAGTATCACGTCTATCGTGCCGATGGCACGATGGAATTGATCGAGAACCCGTCGCGCATGCCGCACGCCTCGACCATCGAGCGCGTCGAAGAGCCGTACGTGAAGGCCCGCATCATGGCGCCGGTGGAGTACATCGGCCCGATCATGACGCTGGGCACCGACCGGCGCGGCATCTACAAGAACATGTCGTACCTCGACACCAAGCGCGTCGAGTTCGACTGGGAGTTTCCGCTCGGCGAGATCATCCTCGACTTCTTCGACAAGCTGAAGTCGGTGAGCCGCGGCTACGCGAGTCTCGACTACGAGATGCTCGAATACCGCCCGAGTGAGCTGGTCAAGTTGGACATGCTGATCAACGGCGACCCGATCGACGCCTTCAGCGTGATCATCCATCGTGACAAGAGCGAGGAGCAGGGCCGCAAGATCGCCGAGAAGCTGAAGGACCTGATTCCGCGGCAGCTGTTCGAAGTGGCGATCCAGGCTGCGATCGGCATGAAGATCGTGGCGCGCACCACGGTGAAGGCGCTGCGAAAGGACGTGCTCGCGAAGTGCTACGGCGGCGACATCAGCCGCAAGCGCAAGCTTCTCGAGAAGCAGAAGGAAGGCAAGAAGCGCATGAAGCAGGTGGGCGCGGTGGAGATCCCGCAGGAAGCCTTCCTCGCCGTCCTGCAGGTGGACTGACGGTTGGGCAGCGCAGCACGCGTTGCCCGTCCGTCGCTCGTCATCCAGACGTCATTTCTGGGCGACGTGGTGCTCACCACGCCGCTGCTGACACATCTCGCGACACTCGGCCCGGTGGACGTCGTGACGACGCCTGCCGGTGGTGCGCTGCTGGAGAATCATCCAGCCGTGCGTCGCGTGATTCGCTACGACAAGCGTGGCGCACAGCAGGGGTTCGGCGGCCTTCGCGGGCTGGCCGCAGAGCTCGCGCGGAGCGAGTACCACGCGGCGTATCTCGCGCAGGGTTCGTGGCGCAGTGCGGCGCTGGCCTGGATGGCGCGCATCCCCTCGCGCATCGGTTTCGATACATCAGGTGGTGCGCTGCTCTACACCAACCGGGTGCCGTATCGGTCTGATTGGCATCACGCGGAACGACTCTACCGCCTGGCCGCACCAGATCCGCAGCAGCCCGCGCCGCCGCCATCGCTGTTTCCGCGGCCGGCAGACCGTGATGCCGTGTCGGCACTGCTCTCGTCGGCGCCGTTCGGTACGGCGCCGTTCATCGCCATCGCGCCGGGAAGTGTCTGGGCGACCAAGCGCTGGCCCGATTTTCCGGCACTGATCCGTGCGCTGCCGGTGGCGTCATGGGATCGTCGTCGTTGGTGGTGCCGAGGATGGCGCGCTGGCGGCCGAGATCGCGGCCGTCGCGCCTGATCGCGTGCTGGATGCGACCGGCAAGCTCTCGCTGCTCGCCTCGGCGGACCTCATCGGCCGAGCCATCGGCGTGGTGACCAACGACTCCCTGCCGCAGCACCTCGCCAGCGCGATGGGCACTCCGACGGTCACCATCTACGGCCCAACGTTGCCATCTTTCGGGTTCGGGCCGCTCGCCCCGCGGCACGCGATCGTCGAACACGCCCCCGGACTCGACTGTCGTCCCTGTTCGGCGCATGGCCCGCAGCGCTGCCCCCGTGGTCATTTCAAGTGCATGCGCGAGATTACCGCGCTGACCGTCGCAGCCTCGCTGCAATCAGTGCTGCCTGATTGATCGATCGATTCGCCTGACGTGCCGCCTGGCCTCCCCGCTGGGCCGACTTCCCTTCCCTCGTTCTCGTTCCGCTCATGCCCAATTCTTCCCGCTACATCATCGGTGTCGACCTCGGTGGCACCAACATCGTGGTTGGTGCCATGCCGGAAGACGGCTCACGCGAGATCGCGTTCCGTTCATCGCCGACACGGTCCTCCGAAGGCGAGGATTCGGTGGTGGAGCGCATGATCCAGATGATCGAGGATGTGATCGCGGTGACGATGGCGGAAACGGGTGCGCCGCGCGAGAACTTCCTTGGTGTGGGCGTCGGTGCGCCGGGCCCGCTCGATCGCGAGAAGGGTATCATCATCACCGCCCCGAACCTGGGCTGGAAGATGTTCCCGCTGCGTGACCGGATTCAGTCGGTCACCGGCTTGCACACGACGCTCGACAACGATGCCAACTGCGCCACGATGGGCGAGGCGTGGACCGGTGCGGCGAAGGGTGCGAAGAATGTGATCGGCGTCACCATCGGCACCGGCATCGGCGGCGGCATCATCATCGATGGCAAGCTCTATCACGGCTCGTCCGATGTGGCCGGCGAGATCGGCCACATGACGATCGACTCGACGGGGCGCCGCTGTGGTTGCGGCAATTACGGGTGCCTCGAGGCCTATGCATCAGGCACCGCGATTGCCGATCGCGCGCGGGAAGCGCTGGCAGGCGAGACGGAAGGGGTGCTGATGACGATGTGCGACAAGAACCTCGAGAAGGTCACCGCGCAGATGGTGTACAAGGCGGCCAAGGAAGGTGACCTGGTTGCGATCGACGTGGTGCGTGAGACGGCGCGATTCCTTGGCGCTGGCATCGGTGCGCTGCTCAACGTGCTCAATCCGGAAGTCGTGGTGCTGGCAGGCGGCGTGGTGAATGCGGGTGAGGCGCTGTTCGCGCCGCTCAAGGCCGAAATTCGCCGCCGCGCATTCGCGCCGGCCGTCGATGCCTGCCAGATCGTGCCCGGCGCGCTCGGCGGTAGCGCCGGTGTGGTTGGCGCCGTGGCGGCGTTCAAGGCGCAGACCAGCTCCTTCGCCACCTCGTGACCCCGCCGCGGCGACGCCGCCTCGGTGTCATCGGCACGTTCGTCTGGGACGTCATTCACGGTCGCGACATTCGCACCGCGCCGGTCGAGGAGTGGGGTGGGATCACGTACGCCCTCTCCGCACTCGATGCCGCGCTGAGTGACGAATGGGAGATCGTACCGCTGATCAAGGTCGGTGCCGACCTGCATCAGCGCGCCACGGAATTCGTGCGCGGCTTGCGTCGAGCCGCGCCCGACGCCGCGTTGATCGAAGTGACGCAACCGAACAATCGCGTCGAGCTGCGCTACGTCAGCGACGAGCGTCGCACCGAGGTGCTCACCGGCGGCGTACCGCCATGGACCTGGCTCGGGCTCCGTCCGCTGCTGGCTGACCTCGATGCCTTGTACGTCAACTTCATCGCCGGCTGGGAGCTGGATCTCGAGACGATGCAGATGTTGCGGGCCACGTTCAAGGGGCCGATCTACTGCGATCTGCACTCGAAACTGCTGGGCGTGGATCCCAGTGGCCTCCGCATCCCGGAAGCGATGGCCGACGCCGCGGCCTGGTGCCGCTGCTGCGACGTGTTGCAGGTGAACGAAGACGAGATGAACCTGATGGCGCCGGACCCGATGGCGCTGGCGGCGACGGCATTGGCCAGCGGCGTGCACCTGCTCTGCGTGACGCTGGGGAAGAAGGGCGCGGTGTATTTCGCGGCGCCTGGCTTCACCAGACTGGCCGACGTCGAGACACCGATCGCCGCTGCGGCCTTCAGTGCGGTCAGCACCGCGTTGGTGCCAATCGATCCCGACCTGCTGGATACCGACCCCGGCGACCCCACCGGCTGCGGCGATGTCTGGGGGGCAACGCAGTTCTCGCATTTGCTTGCAGGCACTACCTTCACGGATGCCATGAGGCTGGCCCACCGGGCCGCGGCACGCAACGTCCGGCACCGCGGCGCAACGGGGCTGGCGCATTACCTCCGCGGAGAGCTTGCCCCGTCGTGACCACCATCCTCACCGTACCGCCGTCCCTCGATGACGGCACATTCGAAGCGCTGCTGCAACCGCTGGCCGCCCTGCCGAATGACGCGAAGGTGCTGCTCGACGCACGGCACACCCGCTGGTCGTCGCCGTACGGGTTGGTGGCGCTGCTGACGCTGGCGCAATCGCGCACCGGTGATCGTCCCCAGTTCATTCCGCCCGAAGACTCGAACACGGCCAGCTACTGGGCGCGCAGCGGGTTCTTCCGGCACGCAGAAAAGTTGTTCGAGCTGACCCGTCCCGTTCCCAAGTCCCGCACCGGCGACTCGAACTTCTTTCTCGAACTGACGCCGATCGCGCAGACCGAAGATGTGCAGCATGTGGTGGCGCACATCCAGGAGCGCTCGGCCGCGATCATGGAGACGCTCGGCTTTCCACCCAGTGGATCGGTCGGGCTTCTCGGTCGTGCTGTCGGAGAGCTGTCAGAACATCATCGAACATGCCGGTGGCGCCGGGCTGGGTTGCGGTGCAGACGTACGATTGGCAGAAGCGGCTCGGCCGGCGCGTGGTGGTGATCGCGGTGAGTGACTGCGGCGTGGGCTTCCGGCAATCGCTGGCGCCGACGCGTGGCGCGACGGCTGACCGCTGGGACGATGGCGCGGCCCTTGAAGCGGCCGTGCTGCGTGCCACCAGCCGCTTCCGCGATCCGGGCCGCGGTCAGGGACTTGCAGGCATTCGACGCTATGTCGCGAAATGGAAAGCGAAGATGACGGTGCGCAGTGGCACGGCGCGCATCGGCATCATTCCCGAGTGGGATGATGAGCAGGCACTGACCGAGAACCTGGCGCCATTTCCCGGCGCCCAGGTGCAGATCATCATTCCGCAGGCGGTGTCCTGATGTTGCCATTGATGCCGCTCGACCTGCGCATGGCGATTGCGCGCGCCGAGTGTGATTTGTATTCGAATCTCGTCACGCGTGACACCGGTCGCGCCGTGCGCGGGCAGCTGGAATCGATGTTGAGCGAGATGGAAGGACAGCGGCTGGCGGTGCTCGATTTCTCGCACGTCGGGATTCTCGACTTCAGCTGCGCCGACGAAATCGTGGCCAAGCTGCTGCTGCGGTTCGGGGCCGGCTTGCCAGCGCACGCCCCGGCGCCGCAGCCGCCGAGCTACTTCATGTTCCGCGGCCTGGCTGAAGCGCATCTCGAGGCGCTGGAGCCGGTGCTGGAGCGCCACGGTCTGGCCTTGGTGGCGGAATTGGCCGATGGATCGATGCAGCTCTTCGGCACCGTCGAGCCCGACGAGCACTCGGCCTGGAAGCTGGTGGTGGCCTCCGGCGGCGGCGATCTGGACTCGATTGCATCCTTTGACGTCGACGGGCGTATCGATCTGCATGAGCAACTCGTCGCGCTTGCACGACGTCGACTGGTGATCCAGACGCCCGCCGGATTTCATCCGTTGCGGCATCACCGCCATCATTGATCCGGACGTCGCTCCGCACCGCTGATCGACATCAGCTCGCCAGCCACCACTGACCGCCACCCCTGAGCGCAGGCCCCCATGCGACGCCAGACCGATCTCTACAACCCACCGCTGCAGGTCGTCGGCTTCGTCGGAACGCGGCGTGGCGACGAGGAGCGCGGGCCGGCGATCAGCCTCAACCGCGAAGAAGCGACGTTGCGGATGCTGGCCGACGGGGAGCTCGTCTTCATCCAGGGGCCGCGCCGCAAGGAACTGGCCCCGGTGATCGTGGACGACGAAGTGCCGCGCGGCGGTGTCGTCGTGCGGGACATTGCGGGGCTCATGGTGAGCGATGTGATCAAGCTGGTGAAGCCCGACATGGATCGTGGGCCGGCTCCGGCGCGAACTGAACTGCTGGGATAAGGCAACGATGACAGGCGACCCTTCACGACCGATGCACTTCGCGACCCGCGCCGTCCACGCCGGTCGCGTGAGCGATGGCCTGAGCCCGATCGCGCCGCCGCTGGTGCAGGGCGTGAACTTCGAGCAGCCGCGCGGCGTCGCATCGGTGCCACGCTACACCCGCTACGCCAACACGCCGACGATCGTGCTGGTGCAGCAGCGACTGGCGGCGCTGGAAGGCTCGGAAGCCGCGGTCTGCCTCTCGAGCGGCATGGGCGCCACGTCGTGCGCGATGTTGGCGCTCCTCCGTCCGGGCGACCACCTGTTGAGCAGCGCCTGGATCTACGGCGGCACGCATCGGCTGTTCACGGAAGAGCTGCCGAAGATGGGCATCGAGGTCACCTTCGTCGATCCGCTGGAATCGCGCGGATGGCGGCTCGGCATGAAGCCGAACACGCGCGCGATCTTCGTCGAGACGCCGGTGAACCCGACCTGTCGTGTGCTCGACCTGAAGCCGATCAGCGCACTGACCCGCGAACTCGGTGTCGCGCTGGTGGTGGATTCGACGTTCGCCAGCCCGGTCAACCTGCGCCCACTGGAACATGGCGCCGACATCGTGATCGCCTCGACCACCAAGTACCTCAACGGTCACCACGACATGTTGGGTGGCGCGGTGTTCGGGTCGCAGGCGTACATCGATGAAGTCACGCAGAAGATGATGGTCTGGGGCCAGGCACCGGATCCCTTCGCCTGCTGGCTGCTGGAACGCGGCATGAAGACGCTGCAGATCCGCGTCGAGCGCGCCAACTCCAACGCGATGGCATTGGCCAGGTGGTGCGAAGCGCATCCGGCCTTCAAGACCGTGCACTATCCAGGATTGCCGTCGCATCCGGATCACGCGCTGGCCGCCGCAACGATGGATGGGTTTGGCGGCATGTTGTCGCTCGAAATGGTTGGTGGCGCCGCCGCCGCCGATCGCATGGTGGAACGGTTGGCGCTGATTCTGCACGCCACATCACTGGGCGGCGTCGACACGTTGATCTGCGAGCCGCGCTTCAGCTCGCACGCGCATATGACCTCGGAGCAGCGCGCGGCCCTCGGCATTCCCGATGGGTTCCTGCGCGTGAGCGTCGGCATCGAGGATGTGCGCGACCTGATCGCCGACTTCGCACAGGCCCTGGCGTGAGCAGCGGCCAGACGATCGTGAAGTTCACCAGCGTCACCAAGTCGTGGCCTCGTGGCAGCGGTGGGCTGCAGAAGGTCAGCTTCTCGGCGGCCAAGGGTGAATTTCTCTTTCTCACCGGCCCCAGTGGTGCTGGCAAGAGCACGATCCTCAAGCTCTGCTACATGGATGACCTGCCCACCTCGGGTGAGGTTCGCGTCAGCGGTGTGAGCTCGATCAATGCCAAGCGCGTCGAGGTCTCGAAGCTGCGTCGAAAGCTGGGGATCGTGTTCCAGGATTTCCGCCTGCTCGAGGACCGGACAGCATGGGCGAACGTTGCATTCGCGCTCGAAGTCACGGGAACACATCCCAAGCAGATCCCGGCCCGCGTGCAGAAGGTGCTCGAGCGCGTGGGACTTGGTCCCAAGATGCAATCGATGCCATCGGAGCTCTCGGGCGGTGAGCAGCAGCGCGTGGCCATCGCTCGCGCACTGGTCAACGATCCGTTCGTGCTGCTGGCCGACGAACCCACGGGCAACCTCGACGACCGCGCCAGCCGCGCAGTCTTCCAGTTGCTGCGCGACATCAACACCAGCGGAACCGCGGTGATGATGGCAACCCACGATCTCGACCTGGTGCGCAACAGCGGCTTCCGTTCGCTCGAGTTGAACAAGGGTGCGCTGGTCTACGATTCGTCGGAAGCGCCGCTGGCCGAGCGGGAGAGCTGATGAGTCTCGCGTTCCGCGAAGTCTGGACGGCGTTCCGTCGCGCGCCAGGGCTGGGCGTGTTGAGTGTGTTCACGGTGGCGTTTTCGTTGTTTGCGTTCGGCCTCTTCGGCCTCGTGGCATACAACACGCGCTTGGCCCTCGAACGGCTGGAAGAGCGCGTCGAGATTCGCGCCTATGTGACGGAAGGGACGGAGACCGACGCCGTTGCCGCAGCGGTGGGCGATGTGCGCGCCTTCCCTGAAGTGGCCAGCGTGACGTACGTCTCACCACAGGACGCGTTGAAGAAGGCGCGTACCGAGATGGCGGAGTTCAAGGACGTCTTCGAGCCGGAGTTCTTGCCGGCGTCGATGGAAGTACGCCTCAAGCCGGGCTTTCGTGATCCCGAGATGGTGAAGGCCGTCGCCAAGCGGCTGAACGGCTATCCGTTCGTCGACGATGTGCGGTATGGCGAGGAGTGGGTGCAGAAGTTCTACGCGGTGCGTCGCGCCGCCACGGCCGCCGGCATAGTGCTCGGTGTCGCATTCGCGTTCGCCGCAATGATCATCATCGGCTCCACCATCCGAACCTCGGTGCTGGCCCGCTCGCGCGAGATCGGCATCATGCGTCTGGTCGGTGCGACGGACAGCTTCATTCGCGCCCCGTTCCTCATCGATGGGCTGCTGAAGGGCTTGATCGGTGGTGTGATGGCGGTGGCATTGATGTGGGTGACGCGGGCGGCGCTGACGGCCACGGTGTTTGCGTTCCAGTTCTTTCCCACGCCGGTGCTGCTGCTAGGCATCCTGATGGGCGCCGTGATCGGCCTGCTGGGCAGTGCCCTCTCGGTTGGACGCCAGCTGAAGCGCGTGTGAGCTGCGGGCCTGTGATGGAGCGGTTCGCAACGTGGCGCTGTGTGGTGCTGGCGGCGCTGTTGGCGTCGATCCCGCTCGCGGCCAGTGCGCAATCGGTGCCTTCGTCGCAGCGCATTGCGGCGCAGCGTGCGGAGCTGGATCGCATCCGCAACGAGCGCGCGGCGCTGCAGCGGCGCATGCAGGAACTGCAGGGCACCGTGCATGACCTGTCCGAGGAGAAGCGCAACATCGCCTTGCAGGCCGACGCCACCGCACGCGTGGTGAAGTCGCTCGATACACAGCTGCAGGGGATCGAGGACGAGGTGCTCGACGCCACCTCGAGCTTGGCCAGCGCCGAGGACGAGCTGACCACCAAGAAGGCGGTCCTGCAGCGACGACTGCGCGATGTGTACAAGCGCGGTCCGCTCTACAATCTCGAAGTGCTGCTCTCCGCCGAGAGTTTTGGTGGCCTCGTGGCGCGGTACAAGATCCTGCACGCGCTGACGCTGCGCGACCGCACGCTGGTCTCGAGTGTGGAACGATTGCGCGACCAGATCGCCCGCCAGCGTGGGCAGATGGTGCGCTTGCAGGAAGACATCGAGCGCAGCAAGCAGGAGAAGGCGCAGGAAGAGGATCGCTTGCGTTCTCTCGAGGCGCAGCGTGGTCGCAGCATTTCGCAGGCGCAGCAGCAGACGCAGGTGGTGCGAAGCCGGCTCGCGGAAATCGAGCGCTCGGAAGGTCGCCTGCGCGGCGTGATCGCGAACCTCGAGGATGTGCGCCGCCGTGCGGAAGCCGCCGCCGCTTCGGCCAGCACCGCCGCGCCGACTGCCGCCGGTCGTCCCGCTGTCACGGCTCGCAGCGCAGCGCCGGCGGCGAGCACGATCCGCACCGCCGACTTCGGTCGACTCGACTGGCCGGTGGATGGCACGATTCTCTACCGCTTCGGCCGCACCGTGACGCCCGAAAACACGACACTGCGGTGGAACGGCATCGGCATCCAGACCGCGCGCGGCACACCGGTGAAGGCGATCGCCGGCGGCGAAGTGGTGGTGTCGGAAAACATCGGCACCTATGGCATGACGGTCATCGTGCAGCACGGCGCCGGCGACTACTCCGTGTACGGCTCACTGGCGTCGGCCAACGTGGCGAAGGGCGCGAAGGTGACGAAGGGTCAGTCCATCGGCACCGTTGGTACGTCCGACCCTGACATGCCGCCGCACCTGCACTTCGAGATCCGTCGCTCGAAGGGCGCCGCGGTCGACCCACTGGACTGGCTGCGAGGGCGCTGAGTGATGGCTGCGAAGAAGAAGTCGTCGGGGAAACTGCGAATCGCAGAGACGCAGAGGCGCAGAGGAACTGCAACTGCGAAGCAGAGCGGAAACAAAGCAATGGCTGAGAAAGTGACTGCCAAGAAAGTGACTGCCAAGAAAGTGACTGCGAAGAACGTGACCGCGAAGAAAGTGACGACGAAGAAGGTGATCGCGAAGAAGTCGACCGCGAAGCAGTCCCCTGCTTCCAGGCCGTCCGTTGCAAAGCCTGCCGCGAAGCACGCCGCCGTCGCGAAAGTCGCACTGAAGAAGCCGGCGAACCCGCTGGTGCCGAAGCGACGCGACGACGTGTCGGATGTACTGCCGCCGCTGCCGCAGCCACCGGCAGGGGTGCTGATCGGCACGCATGTCAGCTCGCAGGGTGGGTCGTTCGCAGCCCCGCCGCGGGCGCTGGAGATCGGCGCCACCGCGCTGCAGCTCTTCACCAAGACGCCCAACCAGTGGAAGGAGCGCGAGATCGACGCGGCCGAGGCCGCGGCATTCCGCGCGGCACTGCGCGAGGCGGGCTCGCCGGTGACGGTGTCACATGACAGCTACCTGATCAACCTCGCCTCCCCCGACGACGACCAGCGCGCGCGCTCCATCGAGAGTTTTGCCACGGAACTGCGGCGCTGCCACGCGCTCGGTATTCAGTACCTGGTGTCGCATCCGGGGAACTACATGGATGATCGCGACGCAGGCATCGCTCGCAATGCGGCCGCGATCGCACAGGCGCTGCACGACGAACCTGGCGACACGATCCTCTGCCTCGAGACGACGGCGGGCACCGGTACCGCGCTCGGCGCGACGTTCGAGGAACTGGCCGCCATCATCGCCGGCCTTCCCGCCGGGCTCCGTGCCCGCGTCGGGGTGTGCGTCGACACCTGCCACATCTACTCGGCCGGCTACGACATAGTGACGGACTTCGACGGTGTGATGGCGCAGTTCGATCGCATCCTCGGCCTCGATCGACTGCGCGTCTGGCACCTGAACGATTCCAAGACGCCGTTCAACAGCCACCGCGATCGGCACGAGCTGATCGGCGAGGGGTCACTCGGCGATGCGCCCTTCAAGCGCATCATGACGGATCCGCGCTTCGCGCATACCGTCAAGATCCTCGAGACGCCGAAGCTGGATGACGCCACCCGCACGGACCGCACGATGCTCAACAGGCTGCTGGCAATGCGCTCGGCGTGAGCTAGTCGCGCGGTCGAACGGAACAGGACCAGCCCTCGCACAGCGGGCGCCTGAGTGAATCGGACGGGCGGTTGCGCGCCACGCACGCAACCGCCGGTCCTTCAGAAGCCGAATCTACGGTCAGAAGCCGAGTCGATAGACCACGGAGACATTGCGTCCCGGATTGGCGGTGAAGGCCTTGATCCGGCTGGTCGCATCGGCGTACCGCTCGTCGAGCAGGTTGTCGACTCGCAGCGTGAGTGTCTGCACGGTGCGCTTCGACGGGATGCTCCAGGAGGCGTTCAGGTTGAACAGCGTGTACGAGTCGGTCGGCACGTCGCGCGCATTGTCCGCGGCCACACGCGTCTGGTTGAACACATGCCGCACATCAGCCCCGTACCCAAGGGTGCCGGTATCGTGGCGCAGTGACAACCCGACGCGAGCGGCTGGGATGAATGGCAGGCTGGTGCCCGACGGGCCGCGTCCCCGGACTGCATCGGCCAACGCACCGAGCACGAAATGATTGGCGATCTCGGTCTCTCCGGAGAATTCGAAGCCGATCAGTGTCGCGTTCCGCTGCGCGATGTTCACCAGCGGCACCGAGTCGCCGTCCACTTCGACCTGCCCCTGCGACAGTGGCAGGATGTAGTCGTCGATCGCATTGCGATACGTGGAGAACTGCATGAAACCGCGGCGACTCTGCGCACGCAGCACGGCATCGAGGCCAAGGCTCGTCTCCGGCTTCAGTGACGCGTTGCCGATGTCGAACGTGCCGACGGCGGCGTGAAAGCCGTTTGCGTAGAGCTCCTCGACGGTGGGCGCCCGGAATGCACGCGCGGCGCTGCCACTGAAGGTGAAGTGCTCGGCGAACGGCACTGAAATGCCAAGCGATCCGCTGCCATTCCTGAAGGTGCGCGAGCGCGCCACACTGAAACGCGGGTCGGTGCCGGCCTTCGCATCGAGGGTGAACGTGTCGAACCGACCGCCGACCTGCAGGCGCGGTGTCCGTGACTCGCTACGGCCCGTCACCAGCGGAACTTCCTGGTACACATACCCAGCGAAGTTGGTGTTGTTGGCTGCCGGCGTGAACGCCTCGTCGCCAAGAGGCTGATACTGGCGCAGGAATACCTGTGTGCCGATCGACCCGCTGACGCGACCGAACTGCGTCTTTCCCGTCACCGATGCCGTTTGCGCCTTGAGGTTGAAGCTGGTCCCGATCGAACCGTCCTCGACCGCCACCTCGTCATGCGAGTACCACTGCGCCGTACCCTCGAAGCGCAGATAGCTCAACGCATGTTGGCCAGTCGACACGCCGGCACGCGCCTGCAACCCGCGTCGCACACCATCGATGCGAACCTGCTCGCCACCGGGTGCGAATGGGATACCGTAGTTGAAGTCGCTCTGGCGATACACGATGCCTGCCGAGATCGCACTGCCGACGAAGCCCAATCCAGCTGTGCCATTCCAGGAGCGCGCGTCGGTGTTTGGCTGCGCGCCGCCGCCGTCGCCGGTGCGGTACGACGACTGGTCGCGATAGGTGCCGCGAATCGTGGCCGCAAAGTGCTCACCCAGCGGGATGTTGAGTCCCAGGCTCCCCACGCCACCAGGCGTGACCGACTCCGACTGTCCGTTGACGTAGCCACCAATCCGCGACGGTACCGACGTCGGGATGTCGCCTGAGATCACGTTCACCACGCCACCGATCGCCGAATTACCGTAGAGCAGTGATGCCGGGCCACGAATCACCTCGATGCGCTCGGCGCTGTTCGGATCTGCGACGAACGCGTGATCAGGCGCCGCCGATGCGAGGTCCGCCACCCGCTCGCCATCCTGCAGCGTGAGGATGCGTTCGCCCGTGAGCCCGCGCACGACCGGCACGTTGGCCATAGGTCCGTTGAAGCGCATCGCCACACCGGGCTCCGAGGAGAGTGTCTGCGCCACGCTGGCACCGAGTTGCCGCTGCAGGTCCTTGCCGCTGAGCTGAATGGTGGACTGCGTCACACTGAGCGGGTCTGTGCCAGTCGGCGAGGCGGTGATCTGAACCCCCGCGAGCCGGAGCGCGGTGCGCCGCATGACGACCCGCACCGCAACCATCTCGACCGATGCGCTGACGATGACCACCTCATGCACCGGCGCGTATCCCACGGCCACGAACGAGAGGTGCACTGTGCCAACCGGTGCGCCGACGAAGACGAACTTTCCATCGCCGTCCGTCACTACCACGCGCTGCAGTTCGGTGGCGACAACTTGCACGTTCGAAATCGGCGCACCGCTGCTGTCGACGACGCTGCCACGGATCGGCGGGCCAAAGCTGGCAGCGGCCGCAACCTCGGGCATTCCGAGCAGGCTGATCGAGATCAGCGCGACGATCGCGCGGGTCAGGCGGCGGGGTGTCAGGAGCGTCATGGTTGCGGAAATGGGGCGGGAACGTCGATGGAGTGCGCTTTCGTTGCTGTGGCAGTCGGTCGGAGGGAGTCCGTCTGCGCCCGCACCGAAACCGCCAGCATCCATTGTTATTGATTTCACGATATCACTACCAGTACTCCGCCGCAAGTCGGACGCCGACACTCCCGCGCACGACGGCGGTACTGGTTGCGTTGGATCGCGCGGCACGGCCCCCCGCCTGTTGCGTTTTCGTTAGTTTTTGTCCGATCCGCAGGACACGCTAGCTGACCCCTCGGGACGGCGGCGTTTCAGGCGTTTCTTCCCACACCACTTCCGCCATATGGCTACGCAGACTGAGCCGCAAACCCGCTCGAGCGCCCACGGGCTTGCTGAGCAGGGCCTCGCGCCCAGCGGCTCCTTGCACTGGAACCTCGTCGCGCCGGAACTCGTCCAGGCCGCTTGCCGCCGCAATGAAGGCACGCTTGCCGACATGGGCCCGTTCGTCGCCGTCACCAGCCCGCACACCGGCCGGTCGCCCAAGGACAAGTTCGTCGTTCGTGAACCCAGTTCCGAGGCGAACGTCGACTGGGGCACGGTGAACATGCCGATCGACGAGGCGCATTTCGACGTGCTCCTCGCCGATGTCCGCGAACACCTGAACGGCCTCGATGAGCTGTTCGTGCAGGACCTCTATTGCGGTGCACATCCGGGGCATCGCCTCAGTGTGCGTTACGTCACGCCCAATGCGTGGCACGCACATTTCGTCCGCAACATGTTCATCCGTCCTGAACTGCACGAGCTGGCACAGTTCGCGCCGAACTTCAGCGTGCTGCACGCACCGGAGTACCAGGCGTCGCCGGCAAAACATGGCACACGCTGCGGCACATTCATCGTGGTGCACATCGCGCGGCGCATGATCCTGATCGGCGGCACGCGCTACGCCGGCGAGCTGAAGAAGGCGATGTTCACGATCATGAACTACCTGATGCCGACGCAGGGCGTGCTGCCGATGCACTGCTCCGCCAACATCGGTCCGAAGGATGACTGCGCGTTGTTCTTTGGTCTCTCGGGCACCGGCAAGACGACACTGTCCGCCGACCCCGATCGCGGATTGATCGGTGACGATGAACATGGCTGGGCTGGTGACGGCGTGTTCAACTTCGAGGGGGGCTGTTACGCCAAGGCGATCAACCTCAGCCCCGAGCAGGAGCCAGACATCTATGCGACCACGCAGATGTTCGGCACCGTGCTCGAGAACGTGGTGCTGGACGAACAGCGTCGCGTACGCTTCGACGACCAGAGCATCACCGAGAACACCCGCGCCTCGTACCCGCTGCACTACATCAAGAATCATGTGCCGAGCGGCCGCGGTGGGCATCCGAAACACGTGATCTTCCTCACGGCCGATGCCTTCGGTGTGCTGCCGCCGATTTCGCGGCTCACGCCGGAACAGGCCATGTACTACTTCCTCTCCGGCTACACGGCGAAGGTTGCCGGCACGGAGACGGGCGTGAATGAACCGCAGGCCACCTTCAGCGCCTGCTTCGGTGCCGTGTTCATGGTCTGGCACCCCACCAAGTACGCCGAGATGCTGGGCGAATTGCTGCGGCAGCACGACGCGAAGGTCTGGCTGGTGAATACCGGCTGGAGCGGCGGCGCCTACGGCACGGGCAAGCGCATGAAGCTGTCGCACACGCGTTCGATGGTGCGAGCCGCCCTTGCCGGCGCGTTGGATGACGCTGCGACGACGACCGACCCGATCTTCGGGCTGGCCGTGCCGAATGCCGTGCCGGATGTCCCCGCGACCGTGCTCAACGCCCGCGGCACCTGGCCGGACGGTGAGTCATATGATGTGCAGGCCCGCAAGTTGGCCGCGATGTTCCGCGAGAACTTTGCAAAGTTCGGCACGCAGGTCTCGGCGCTGATCGCGAACGCCGGTCCGACTGGTTGATCCTTCGCAACTCCGGAACGGTTTCCGGTAACTTCGACGAGGGCGCTCACCTGTGGGCGCCCTCGTCGTCTTTTCCTGCAGTCCCTGCAGTTCCACAGCGTCACTCAGAGTCACGCACGTGAAAGTCATTCGCGATCCACTCTGGAACAACATCCGCCTCGATCCACTGGCGCTGACCCTGGTCGATACACCGGCCATGCAGCGGCTACGGTACGTGCGCCAGCTTGGTTACGCATTTCTGGTGTACCCCGGTGCCACACACTCACGCTTCGAGCATGCCCTCGGCGCGCATCACATGGCACGACGCACCATCACGCTGCTCGAGGAACGTGGCGAGTTGGCCAACGTCGATCCCATCGAGCGCGACCTGACGGCCGCGGCAATGCTGTTGCACGATGTGGGGCACTATCCATTCAGCCACGCGCTGGAAGAGATCGGCGCGCTGAACCACGAGAGTGCGGCAGCACCGCGCATCACCACTGGCGCTGTGGCGGACGCGTTGACGGCCGCACTGGGCCCTGATGCACCAGCGCGCGTGCTGGCCATGATGCACGGCACCGACATCGGCCCGCTGCAGGGCCTCGTCTCCGGCTCGATCGATCTCGACAAGATCGACTACCTCAAGCGCGACGCGATGATGTGCGGCGTGCCGTACGGCGAGGTGGATGTCGACCGGCTGCTGGACAGCGTCGTGATCGTGTCTGATCCCGATGGTGGTCGCCCGGGAGTCGGCATCATGGAGAAAGGGCTGAGCGCGCTCGAATCGTTGTTGTTCGCGAAATACCAGATGTATCGCAACATCTACTGGCATCACGCGGTACGCAGCGCCACGGCGATGTACAAGCGCTTGGTGGACGATGCACTGCTGTCGGGTAAGCTCCGTCTCGACGGGCTTGCGGACTGGACTGACGAAGGGCTGCTGCACGCTCTGCTGCCGGTCGCGCCGCCGCTGCTGATGGCACTGCGCGAGCGTCGACTGTACAAGCGCCTCGCGCAGTGGTCCGCGGCTGAGTTGGGTGAAGAGGCGGGGGAATGGATCGCATCGGATCGTGCACTCTCCATCGCGGTGGAGGACCGGCTCGCGATCGAACTCGGCCTCGCGCCCGGTGAGGTCCTGCTCGACTATCCGATCAAGACGCAGATGCTCGGTGTAGACCTTCCGGTGCTGCGCCGCAACGGCACCGTGGAACATCTCACCAGCGCGGGGTTGGCTGGCGCGTTGAACTTGCCAGCATTGAGCCAACAGTTGTATCACTCAGCGCGTTGGCTTCGTGTGTTTGCTGCGCGACGTGTGCCGGTGAACGTTGATCAGTTGTGGACGCTCGTCACGTCTGACGCCGCGACAATTCGTGCAGCGCTGGCGGACGGGCGACCACTGCTGCCCTGATCTCGAGTGATGTTTCGACCTCTCCCGCTTCCAGCATCCATGCCCGCTGCCGCCGTTCGAGTCGTCGCCCTGGTTGCGTTGTTCGCAGGAGTGGCTGGTTGCGACCGCGCGTTCAAGGCGACGGCGGAAGAACGTGTCGGGTATCTGCGCGAGCTGGTCCGCGCGCGTACCGTGTCGCGGGATACACTGCCGATCGATGGTTGCTCGATCAACCCGTTCATGGACGGCGTGCCCGCGTGGCGCGATTCGCTGGTTGCCGCAGAACGTGCGATGATCGTGGATGACGCCACCTGTCCGGCTGAGATCAAGCCGTTGCCGGGGCGATTCGTGCTCACGGGCTGGTACCGCAACTGGAGCGGCGAATACATCATCCGCGGCTCCACCTATCCCTGGGACCAGGGCTACCGCTTCACCGACGGCATATACGTCGGGCGCGAAGAGATGCAGGATCAGGCGGCGTACGTGGGCATCGCGGAAAAGCGGGCGCGTCGCAAGACGAAGGATTCCGTGAGCGAAGCGATGCAGCGCGGCGATTCCAGCCGGCGTGGCGGCACGGTGGTCGATTCACCGGCCGACGGTCGCACGGCGCCAAAAGCAGACACCACACGCGATTCGAGCGACCGGAACACCAGCACGCGGAAAGGCTCGCGGTAGGCTGCCTCGACGTCAGTCAGGACGTTGGCGAAGTCTTCTGGCGACCGTGCGCATCGGCCAGTGCGCGTCCGATGCCACGGTAAAACGCGGCATCTTCCGGCTTCGACTCGTCTTCCAGCCCAAGTGCCGTGCACTCGAGGGCGTAGAGAATGTTGCCAAGATAGAGCTCGGCCAACTGCCCAACGTTGGCGGGCACTTCTGCTGCGCCGTCGTCCTGCGTCTCCGGCCCTGCCATCACTTCAGCGCGCCGTGGCGATCTGCACGACGACGGCGGTGATGTTATCCACGCCACCCGCGCGATTGGCATCCCAGAGCAACGCGTCGACCATCGGGCCGGGCGACTTGCGTGCCGTGAGAATCTTCAGCAGCCCCTTGTCCTCGACCATGCCGGTGAGCCCGTCAGTGGCCAGCAGGTACAGGTCGCCGTCCTCGAGTTCACCTTCGTAGATCGTCGGCTCGACATCGGTGGCGACACCGACGCAACGCGTGATCACGTTGCTGAACGGATGGTATCGCGCCTGTTCCGGCGTGAGGTACCCGGCGTCCACCTGCTCCTGCACATACGAATGATCGACCGTGATCTGCTCAAGCTCACCACCGCGCAGGCGATAGACACGACTGTCGCCGACGTGTGCAATCATGTAGCGACCTTCGCCGACGATCATCGTGGTGAGCGTCGTTCCCATGCCGTGCTTGTCGGGCTCTTCGATGGTGCGATTGAAGATCTTCCGATTGGCGTCGAGCACGGCCTCGGTTGCGACGGCCTTCAGTTCGACCAAGGGCAGGCGTGACTTCCGCATGGCCTCGCTCATGATGTCGACGGCCATTGCGCTCGCGACTTCACCGGCGGCATGCCCGCCCATTCCGTCCGCCACGATGTAGATGCCGCGGTCCGGGGTCGCTTCGGCGAGATAGGCGTCTTCGTTCCCGGTCCGGACCATCCCCACGTGCGTATTCGCGGCGTGAATCAGCTGCATGTCACCGCGGCAGGGAGCATCGAAACCTGAGCCAGCCCCGTGTCGCACCAGAGCGCGCCAGCTGGGGGAATGAAGAGGGTGTGGACGGTCATCAGTCGGGTGAAGCTAGGCTCGGTCGATGGGCCCGGCAAGCGCTACGGACGGGCCCGCCTTTGGCTCGTCGGCCAGCGCCGCCGAATCGCCGACCTGCAAGCGCCACAACCGCTCGTACAACCCCTTTCGCGCCAGCAGCGCCGCGTGTGGTCCGCGCTCCGCCACCACACCGTGGTGCATTACAAGGATCTCATCGGCATCCACGATCGTGCTCAGGCGATGCGCCACCGCAATGGTCGTCCGGCCGCTCATCAGCGCGCCCAGGGCCTCCTGAATCTCAGCCTCGCGCTCACTGTCCACGGCGCTGGTGGCTTCATCGAGGAGCAGCAGGTCGGGATCGCTGGCCAAGGCGCGCGAAAAGCTCAGCAGCTGCCGTTCGCCCACCGAGAGCGTGGCGCCCCGTTCACCGAGCTTCTGCGCGTACCCATCCGGCAAACGGGCGATCACACGGTCAGCGCCGACGCGAGCGGCGGCCTGGCGCACGGCCTCATCGTCGATCGGGTTCGAGAGACGGATGTTTGACGCCACGTCGCCCGCAAAGAGGAAGATGTCCTGTTGCACGTAGCCGATCCGTGCGCGCAGCTCGCCGAGGGGCATGGTGCGAATGTCGCGACCATCGAGCAGGATGCGACCCCGCTGCGGGTCGTAGAAGCGTAGCAGCAGGCTCACCACGGTCGTCTTGCCGGCACCGGTATGCCCCACCAGCGCCAGCGTCTCACCGGGTCGCACGGTGAACGACACGCCGCGCAGCACCCAGTGTGTGGCCGCATCGTCCGCCGCCACGCCGGCCGCGGTATCGTAGGCAAACCAGACGTCCTCGAACGTCACCGTGACGCCGCGATGGGTGCGGACGGTGGTGTCTGCCGGCGCCTCCACATCGACCACCGTCGCCGTGGTATCGAGCAGCGTGAAGATGCGCTCCGATGCGGCCATGGCCTGCTGCAAGGTGTTGAACTTGTCGCTCAGGTCCTGCAGCGGCTGGAAGAAGCGGCGCACCAGCTGCAGGAATGCCGCCACGGTGCCCACGGTCAGCAGGCCGGCGTTGACGCGATGTGTGGCCGCCGCGATCAGGCTCGCGAGCGCGATCGTGGTCAGGATCTCGATCGCGGGGAAATACGCGGCGTAGTACATGATCGACTTCACGTTCACATCGAGGTGCTCGCGATTGAGCACATCGAACCGACGCGATTCGTCAGGCTCGCGGCTGAACAGCTGCACCACGCGCACGCCGGTGATGCGCTCCTGCGCGAAGGCATTGATGCGCGCCAGCTTGCCGCGAATCTCCCGGTACGCAACACGCACCTTCTTCTGGAAGATGCGGCTTACCAGCCAGACGAACGGCACCGCTGCGAACGCCGCCAGTGCCAGCTGCCAATCGGTGATCAACATCATCACCGCCATCGCGGCCAGCGCGAAGAGATCACCCAGCCCGGCCACGACACCGGCGGTGAAGAGCTCGTTCAACGACTCCACGTCGCTGGTGACGCGAGTGATGAGCCGGCCGGCCGGATTGCGATCGAAGAAACTGATACTCAACGTCTGCAGCTTCGCAAACAGTTCCGTTCGCAGGTCACGCATCACCTTCTGGCCCAGCAGGCCGGTGAGCATCGTCTCGCCGTAGCTGCAGGCAAACTGCACCACGAGAGACGCCGCAAGGGCCAGCGCCGCGAGGCGGATGAACCCCAGGTCGCGCGTGGGAATGGCGTGATCGATCACGCGCTGCGTCAGCCATGGGCCAACCACTGCAGTGGCACCCTCGAGTGCGAGCAGCACCACCGCACCTGCTACCAGGGGCAGGTACGGGCGCACGTAGTGCGCGAGGCGGCGCACGAGTCGCCGGTCGAGCACGGGCCGTACTTCGTCGTCGTCCGGCTGGATCGCGGGCGCTGTCATATCTCGGTCATGTCGCTCTCATCTCGGTCTAACGCTACGCAGTAAAGGTCTGTGTCGTGAGCCCCGACTCCGACTATCTTTCAATGGTGATCGACCGCATTACCATCCGTGGCGCCCGGCAGCACAACCTCAAGGGGATTGACCTTGACCTGCCCAGGCGCGCCATCACCGTCATTACGGGACCGAGTGGTTCCGGCAAGTCGTCCCTCGCCTTCGACACGATCTACGCCGAAGGGCAGCGCCGATATGTCGAGAGCCTCTCCGCCTACGCGCGCCAGTTTCTGGAGCGGATGGAGAAGCCGCGGGTCGATCGCATCGAAGGGCTGTCGCCAGCCGTCGCGATCGAGCAGAAGAACCCGACGCGTTCCTCTCGATCGACCGTCGGCACCGCCACCGAGATCTACGACTACCTGCGCCTGCTCTGGGCGCGCGTCGGACACACGTTCTGCGCCAAGTGCGGTCGCGAACTGCGACCCGACACACCGCAGAGCATCGCCGACATCGTGCGCACGCTGCCAGACGGCACGCGGTTCTCGGTGGTCTTCCCGCTCACCCATGCGGCATCGCTTGGCGCCGAGGCACTGGCCGAGGCGTTGAGGGTGAAGGGCTTCGTGCGCGTGGCGCTGGATGGCGAGATCGTGCATGTGGACGACCTGGTGGCGTCGAAGCGCAGCATCGAGAAGGTGAAGCGCATCGACGTGGTGGCCGACCGCTTGACGGTCAATGCCGAAGTCGGTGGTCGCGTCGCGGACGCCGTCAGCACGGCGTTCGCCGAAGGTGATGGTGATTGCGCGCTGCTCTTCCCCACCGCGGTCTCGTTGCCGGCTGGGCATGCACCGCGCGCGCGCGTCGCATTCACCGAGCGATTCGCCTGTCCCGACGACGGCACGGAAGCACCGACACCCTCGCCACAGCTCTTCAGCTTCAACAACCCGCGTGGCGCCTGCCCAACCTGCAATGGGTTCGGTGCAACACTCGAGTACGACGAATCGCTGATCGTCCCCTACCCCGATCGCTCATTGCGCGATGGGGCGATCCATCCGTGGACGATGCCGCGGTACGAAGAGCCGCGCAAGAAACTGTACGACATCGCCAAGCGGGATGGCATCTCGTGGACGGCACCCTGGAAGTCGTTGTCCGCCGAGCATCGCAAGTTGCTGCTGCACGGGAAGGTGAAGGGGTTCACCGGCATCTTCCCGTTCCTCAAGGCGCTGGAAGAGAAGCGCTACAAGCAGTACATCCGCGTCTTCCTCAGGCAGTACCAGGCGGCGGCCACCTGTGCGACCTGTGGGGGGTCTCGGCTCACCCGTGATGCGCTCAACATCCGCATCGGTGAGCTGAACATCGCCGATGTCAGTGCGATGTCGGTGGATGCGCTGGACGTGTGGACGGAGACGTTGGCACTGTCGCCGTTCGAGATGCAGATCGCCGAGACGGTGCTGCGCGAGGCGCGGGCGCGCGTGCGCTTCCTGCGCGATGTGGGACTGGGCTACCTGTCGATGGATCGCGCCGCACGCACGCTCTCAGGCGGCGAGGCGCAGCGCATTGCGCTGGCGAACTCACTTGGCGCGCAGTTGGTCGATACGCTCTATGTGCTGGACGAACCGAGCATCGGCCTCCATCCGCGCGACATGGACCGCTTGCTCGGGCTGCTGCGTCGCCTGCGTGATGCCGGAAACACAGTGATCGTGGTCGAACACGACCTCGAAGCAGTGCGCATGGCAGACTGGATGGTCGAGATCGGGCCGGGCAGTGGCGACAAGGGTGGCAACGTGGTGTTCAGCGGCCCGCTCAGCGATGCCGCGCAGAGTCCACTCACCGGGCAGTACCTGACCGGCGCGGTGACGATCCCGATTCCGGAAGAACGTCGGAGTGCCGGACCGCGCTGGCTTACGCTCAGCGGTGTCACAGCACACACGCTAAGCGATGTGACGATGAAGATCCCCGTCGGATGCTTCGTCTGCGTCACCGGCGTGTCGGGCAGCGGCAAGAGCACGCTGGTGCATGACGTGCTCTATCGAGCGCTCGAGACGCGCCTCACCGGCGAGCATTCCGCCAAGCAGCACCTCGGTGAAATCGTCGGCAACGTGAAGTCCCTCACCGGTGCGGAACACTTCGACGATGTGGTGCTGATCGACCAGGAGCCCATCGGCCGCTCACCGCGCTCGAATCCGGTGACCTACGTGAAGGCATGGGACGAGATCCGTCGCATCTTCTCGCAGACACCGCTATCGAAGCAGCGTGGGTATGCACCAGCCACCTTCAGCTTCAACATGGCGGGCGGACGTTGCGAAACGTGCGAAGGCGCCGGCTACGTCGAAGTTGAGATGGTGTTCATGGCGGACGTGCTGGTGCCATGCGAGACCTGCAGCGGCAAGCGCTTCAAGCCTGACGTGCTGGAAGTGAAGGTGTGGGGCAAGAACATTGCCGATGTGCTCGAGATGACTGTCGACGCGGCCACGCGCCTCTTTCCCGGCGAAGACAAGCTGGCGGCGGCGCTCTGGCACCTGCAGCAGGTTGGCCTGGGCTACCTGCGCCTCGGGCAGCCGGCAACGACGTTGAGCGGTGGTGAAGCGCAGCGCATCAAGATCGCGCGCGAGTTATCGCAGTCGGCGAAGTCGGCGGGGCGCAAGCTCTACATCATGGACGAGCCGACGACCGGCTTGCACCTCGAGGACATCCGCAAGCTCGCGCGCGTCTTGCAGCGCCTCGTGGATCAGGGGCACACACTGGTGGTGATCGAACACAACCTCGATGTGATCAAGCTGGCCGACTGGGTGATCGACATGGGCCCGGAAGGCGGCATTGGTGGCGGCCAGGTGGTGACCGTGGGCACACCAGAGCAGGTGGCGACGCACGACGAGTCGCACACCGGTCTGTGGCTGCGCACTGTGCTGCCGGGTTATGTGGACGGCGTGCCGGTCAAGCGGAAGCGTTCATCCTAGCCGAAACCCTAGCGATCAGGGCGCGCGGTCCGATTCGCAGTGACTGATTGAGCAGTTTGTTGGCCATCCCCGGAATGACGATGCGATCGCCGGCCAGCAGCCCTTCCCATCCGGCGCGTGCGACGGTGTTGGAAGACATCATCATCCCCTTCTGCTTGAACAGCTTGGTGGCCGACATCCCGCTCACGGCGCCGAACTCGGTGGCGGTTGGCCCCGGGCAGAGCGCGCTGATGTTGATGCCGGTGCCGCGCAGCTCTTCGGCCAGCGCTTCGGTGAACGACAACACGTACGCCTTGCTGGCGTAGTAGACCGCCATGTTCGGGCCCGGCAGAAATGCTGCGGTGCTGGCCACGTTCATCACCGCACCGCTGCCACGTTCGAGCATCGCTGGCAGCAGTCGTCGCGTGATCTCGGTCAGTGCCGTGACGTTCACCTGGATCATGTTCATCTGCGTCTCGATCGGCAGTGCAGCGATGCTGCCGCTGGCTCCGAGCCCCGCGTTGTTGATCAGCGTGTGCACATCCAGCTTGCGCGCGCGCAGCTCGGCAGCCAGCACACGCGGTGCAGTGGAATCACCGAGGTCGGAGTGAATGATGCTGACCTTCGCATCATGCTTCTTCTCGCAGCGTTGCGCGACGTCGGCGAGCGCGCTCATTCGTCGCGCGACCAACACGAGATCGAATCCGTCGGCGGCGGCGCAGTAGGCCAGTTCGGCACCGATGCCGCTCGAGGCACCGGTGATGAGGCAGATGGGGCGCGTGGAAGGCATGGGTAAGTGTACCCGAGTCGCGAGCGTGAATCATCGCGTCGCGGTGTCAGGGCGCAAAAAAGGCGACCGCGTGAGCGATCGCCTTTCTGCGAGCCGAGGCTGTGTGGTGCGACTCAGTTCGAGCGACGACGACGGCGTGCGACCAGTCCGAGTGAGACGAGGCCAGTGCCCATGAGCACCATGGTGGCCGGTTCCGGATTGACGATCACGTCAGCGGCGGTCGTGGTACCCGTGGACGGCGCGAAGACTTCACGGGTGCTGTTGGCGTCGTTCGACGAGCCGCTGTTGTGGATCGCGACGTAGCTGGCACCCGCGAGGCCTGCCAGTCCGACCATCGAGGCGCGGCCGAGGGTCGAGCTGAAGAACCCGCCGTCCTCGTTCTTTTCCTCGTCCCCAGCGGTCGCGTCATCGGCCTCATGAAGCGCGATCGGCCCCCAGGAATCGGAGGGCAGCGAGGCACTGATCATGTCGGCCTTCTCGACCGAGCTGGCCTTCACGGCAACGATCGGCAGGGTGACGGCCGGCGCGCTCGACGCGAACAGCTGCTCGGTGGACGTCGCGAAGCGCGTCGGGACCGGGTTGCCCAGTTCGGTGCCGGTGAAGGCGAACGTCTGCGCATGGGCGGTGGAGCTGAGCGCAGCGACGGCCAACAGGACGGCGGCGGTGCTGATGCGGGTCTGCTTCACGGGCATTCCTCTGGGCGGGAGGGTGGGATACAAATTCCGGCGCGACTTGAAGCGGGTGGCGCCGGTGACGAAGTACGGGGGCAAATCGTCGGTGGAGTTCGGGTGCTTCAACGGGGAAAATCGTGTGCACGATTTGTTCCATGCCGGCGTGCTCTGCTGGACGGCCTTCCCTCTCTGACGCGTCATTGGCAACCGGCCCGAGCTCGGAAGCCGCGAGTGCCGAAAGGCAGTGCCTGCTCCGGGGCGACGCTGGTGTGGTCGGCGCGCTGCAGGCGGCGGTGGTTGGCGGCAGGAATTGCAGGGGCAGTGCGTCTGGGAGCGGGTTTGGCGACGGTCGTTGGGTTGACCCTGTTGTCGGGGATGCTAAGTTGTGGGGCTGGCTGTGAAGCCGGTGCGATCCCGAGTAGCTCAGGTGGTTAGAGCAGCTGACTGTTAATCAGCGGGTCGGGGGTTCGAGTCCCTCCTCGGGAGCTTTACAAGTCGTTGAAATGCAATGAGATAGCAGAAACGCCCTGCCGAGATCCGGTGGGGCGTTTTGTTTGGGGTTCCCCCGGGTACCCCCATGAAAGCTGGCACCAAGGGATATGTGTGGTGGGAGGACATCGCGATTCGTCCATTCTGCTAGCTGGTAGTGGACCGATCGACAGATTTCGGCTGCCCGCACGCGCATCAACCGCCTCTAGCGTACTCAAGTACTGACCGGCTGCCATTAGCGCCAGGAGGACCAAGACTCCGGCGTCAGCGCCGACGAGAATACCGTCTGAAAGAAGATCCTGCCGCATCGCGAGTTCGCGAACAGTCCGATACACTCCCGTCCTCACACACGAAAGAGTGCCGCTTGCCGATCCTCACTTACGACCAACTTCTTCGCCCGATTCTCGCGCTTGCCAACTCGAGGACGTGTCACGCCGCAGCGCGACCGAGTGCAAGGCGACGCAGTTCGGCCTGTCCGATGAAGAGCGCCAAGCGCGCATACCCAGCGGCGGGTCTACTTACATCGCGAATCGAGCTGGATGGGCAATGACATTTCTCACGAAGGCGCGCCTGATTGAAAAGGTGGTCCGAGGTACCTATCGGATCACGATCGAGGGCGGTGAGTTCCTCACCCGATTTCCGGACGCCATTCGGATCGCCGACCTGCAGGCCATACCAGGCTTCGAAGACTCGTGGACGAAGCGCACGGTAGACTGAGCTGATGCCGCCGTGACCACGGCCGTGCCACCGGCCGCATTCACGGCGACACCCGAAGACCGCATTGAGCAGGCACTTGTGGAACTTGATTCGGTCCTTCGCGGCGAACTACTCGACGCGATCTTGGCAAAACCTGCGCGCTTCTTTGAGGCGCTTGTTCTTGAAACGCTCGGTGCAATGGGCTACGGGAGCACTCTAGCGAACGCACTCGAACACACAGGCGGCAGCGGCGATGAAGGCATCGACGGCGTGATTAACGAAGATGCTCTGGGCTTGAACAAGATTATGCTACAAGCGAAGCGCTACCGTCCCGACCGCATCATCTGAGCTGTCCCTGGTTCCGTAGACACCATTCTTAGGTGTTCTTACGGGTGAGGGGGTGGGATATGGCACGGGTCCGGCAAAAGTTCAGCGACGAGTTCAAGCAGGAAGCGGTGCGATTGGTGACGGTGCGCGGCGTGTCGATGGCGCAGGCGGCGCGAGGCCTCGGGTATTCGCCCACATCTGCTCCGGATGTGGATGCGCACGGCGACGCATGACGCGGCGGCCGCAGCCGGCGGTGGGCAGAGCACCCGGGTAGAGCGGGCGGAGCTGACGCGGCATCGGAAGGAAGTGGCCCCGCTACGGATGGAGCGCGATATCCTAAAAAAGGCCGCGGCCGACTTTGCCAGGGAGTCGACGTGAAATTTGGCTTTGTGGCGAAGCATCGAGGGACGAAGCCGGTGCGCACGATCTCTGACATGCTCGGTGTGTCGCGCAGTGGGTTCTACGCGTGGTATACGCGACCCGAGAGTGTGCGGTCGCGGACGGATGCGGGGATCAGCACTGCCATGCGGGCGAGCTTCCAGCTCAGTGATCGGAACTATGGTGCACGGCGGATTCTTCGCGATCTCCGAGCGGCGGGTGTACGGATTGGTCTGCATCATGTGGAGCGGCTGATGCAGCTCCACGCCCTCCGCGCCCGCCCCAGGCGCCGCGCGCTGCCAACGGACACCGGCGACCGGCTGGTCCACGCCATTGCGGCCAATCTGCTCGACCGGGATTTCACCGCGACTGCGCCGACTCAGAAGTGGGTCGCGGACTTCACGTATCTCTGGACGACGGAGGGGTGGCTCTACGTGGCCGTCGTGCTCGATCTCTTTTCGCGACGCGTCATTGGCTGGTCGATGCAATCCACCATGACTGCGCAGCTCGTGACCGACGCCTTGCTGATGGCGGTGTGGCGGCGCGGCACGCCGCCGACCGATCTTGCACACTCCAGCAGGACGCCAGGGCGAATCGTTTCAACGCGTGCTGACGGCGCAGGGCATCGTCTGCAGCATGAGTCGGTCAGGCGACGTCTGGGACAACGCCGTGACGGAGAGCTTCTTCTCGACCCTCGAAACGGAGCGTACCGCCCGGAAGCACTACCAGGCCCGAGATGCGGCACGCGCGGATGTCTTCGACTATCTCGAGCGGGTATACAATCCGACCCGGAGGCATTCCACACTGGGCTATGTCAGCCCGGTCGAATTCGAGCAAGATGTAGCTTAGCCGCGTGTCCACGGCACCGGGGACAGCTCAGTCTCCGTGATCTACAGCTAGCGACTGCGACTGCGGTTCACAACGTACGATGTCGCGGCTGGGCTCGGCCGACCAATGAGCCAGCCACAGGAGGAGGACGTCTGCCACAGGACCAATACAACACTCTTGAGACCGCTCCTGCCAAAACGCTTTGGGGCCAATCTTCGGACAATTCTCGGTCGCAGCAGCTTGGCATCCGATGCGCCAGCATTACCGCCGGCCCACGTCCTCCGGAGAGTCGCAGCAGAGGATTGAGGCGTCTGCCACGAACCCACACGTGAACAGCGTAGAGCGTCGCGTCGTCAAAAGATGGACGTCGGCCGGTCACGACCTGCAGTGGTGAGACGGCTCTGCCATACGAGCTCGCCGTTTGCGACGTTGACGATTGCGAGTCGGATGGGAAAAACGTCACTCGGAGCTTCACTTGACTCAGGGCCCGCCAGCACGACAAGGCTGGTACCTCGCCCGTCGGACCTCGCCGAAATAACGCCGCGTTGCGCCGCCAGCGAAAACTCTGGCGGCGCTATCGTTCGGATGACTGCGCCTCGCGCACTGAGGATGGCGACGGGACCACGTGCCAACAACAAGCGCGGGTTCGACACGCTTTGCACGTATGCAGCTTGCTGACGCAAAGGCGACAGGATACCGGAAACGTTCGTTGCTGTCGGCTCACACGACAACGGCGAACGGCTGCATTGAAACAATGCTCCACTCGTACCAGCGAGCACTGTCGATGCGTCGGCTGCGACCATGCTCAGATACAGCGGCATCGCCTCGGCACTCGTGCGTCCTGGGAATGGCAGAGAGTCTAGCACGGCAAATGTGCGCAGATCCAACCGGATCAACGAGCCACCCACACCATCAAAGCGTCCAGCATGGCGCACGGACACCCACAAAGCAGGCTGTGTGCTGGCGACGTCGGTAGCCGTCGCAACCACCGAGCGACCAGGAAGAAACCAGATTGGCTTTAGCGTGGCCACACTGATCGCCAGCAAGCCAGGCGTTGTATTCGTCGCATCATCAGCGGGAGTGACGATCAGCCCGAGCGACGAGATAAGTACGGGCGACGCGAACCCAATCACTGGAGAGACGATGCGCGTCTCTCCCTCACTCGTTGCAACTACGACCGGCGCAAAGCGCCGACTAGTAGAACGACGCACCACGGAGCGAGTCTGCTGATCTACTTCGATCACGCGCAGTTCGGTTCGCGTATTTGACAGTATGAACACGGATTCGCCGTTTGCGGCCTCCACCGCGGTGGATGAAGCAGGAAGCGTCTCCGTCACCGCCGAGAGCACCGTATCGTGCCCGGCGAGTAGCCATCGGATCTTCATCGCGTCGACATCGGGATCACCGGCCGCATCGAATCCGAAAACCATTGCCACGGTCCGCGGGGGACCATCAACAGCCGTAACGAGATTAGAACTACATCCCGCCAAGAGCACGGTCCCCGCGAAACTCCGCCGCATCCACGACTGAACCGTGTGTCGACTTATCGGCTTCATCTTCCCGGGTCTCTCCCGCTGCTCGGACGTGTTACTGCGCGATCATCGCCTTCTGAGCGTAGACCGTTTGGAATCCAGACGTGACCACGCATCTCGTGAGGAATGTTTCGCCACTGTTGATCGACTGACTGAACGTGACACTCGTCACGCCGGTGTCAAAGAGTCCTGCCTCGTCCCCGGTATACGACAGAAACCATCGATACCCCTTTGGATCTTCACCATTTGTCGCACTGCACGTGCGAGTAACCACGCCAGGAGGCACGAGCGCACTGCCAGATATGGCGACGCCCAGTCGACCCACGAGCGCAAGATAGGCGTTAACCTTGCCGTACCCAACGTCAGTCTGTGCGCCCCAGGAGTCCGCATACGTGCGGATCCGGTCTCGTACCTGCGTGGATGTCAGTGTCGGGAACCGTTCCAGCACCATTGCGGCAATCGCGGCCACTTGCGGCGCCGCGGCTGATGTTCCACCAAAGCGGACGTACCCGGACGACAGCCCAACGCCGTAGCAACCCTGCGAGGCAATACTCGTCGTCGCTGGTCCGTCAGCCAACGTGCAGTACACCGCCTCACTGCTGACGTTTGAAGATGGGGCGACAACGGAAATTCCAGCCCCACGGTTTGAGTACGTCGCGCGCGGACCGTTCGCCGTGATGGCACCCACGGCAACAACATCGGTGTAGCTCGACGGAAAGTTGATTGAATTCGCGTTACCTTCGTTGCCCACGGAGGCCACTACCACGATACCTTTCCCACCGCGACCGAGTGTCCGTGCGCTATTCAAGGCCGACTGGATGCCAGCGTCTGCCGTCGTCGACAGTGACATGTTGATTACGTCGACGTTGAACGTCGTTCTCGCGTAGTTGATGCCGTTCGCGATATTCACGTTCGACGCTCTGGATTCTCCGCCCACGATCTCAAATACCTTGATCGCATACGCCGTGGCGCTGGACGCGAGGCCAGCGACGCCAAGTGCATTATTACGTGTCGCAACGATCATCCCTGTGACGGCGGTTCCATGGTAGAATGGCGCAGAAGGATTTGTTGCGGAAACACCGTCGGACACGAAGTTCACACCTGTCGGATTCACGCGCCCCGCCAAGTCCGGATGCGACGCATAAATGCCGTCGTCGATCACGCCGATCTTTAGCCCTGAGCCAGCGCCAATCGTCCAGGCCCAGTCGGCGCGGACATCTGCCGGCACTCCAGCGTAAATCGTGGTGCTGTACAGATTGAACTGGAACGAATACAGTGGGTCTGTTGGCGAATCAAGATGCGTACCCGTGCTGTAATATTCCGGTGTGACCATCGTCACATTGGGGTCTTGGGCCACCCGCTTGATGATTGACACCGGCTCACGTGTGTGTGGCGGAAACCTGAACTCGTAGTTCAGGCGACCCGAATCCTTTGCGGGTTCGCGAAGCAAGCGTAGGTGATGCATCTTCTCTAGGCGCTGTACGTCAGCTGCGGATCCGCCGTTTGCGAATTCCACGACAAGCCTATTCAAGCAAATACAGCGTGTCGGCTCTGGCTCCAGTCGTCACAAAGACGGGAACGGCAAAGTCGATGGACGAGTCTTGAGCTAGAGCGCGCGATGGGCGCCGACCAAGAGAGTCCTCAAGACCCGTCACCTCGAAGACGTGGGTAGTACGCCATACAGACGCCTCGCGTGCGCGAACATTACGCGACGGGTTCATCGCCCGCAGCCGTTCGACCACGTCATTACTACGCGTCTCGGGTGTCACGTCGATTGCCACAAGATCCGGCACCTCGGATAGGGCAAGCTTGCCATCTAGTAACGGCAAATACGACGCCGAGTCAGCATCAGGCACCGTGCTCGCACTGTCCTTCATGACGGAAGCCGAGATCGTAGGGTTGCGCGGTGCGCTAGGGTCTGAACACGCTGTGCTGACGAGGAGCGTGATCAACGTGAAAGAGCTGACGCACCAATGAGACCTGCGGTCGCGACCACGACCAGCGGTAGCATCGTGCGGTCGCGGGATTGCATGGCCAGAATTTCCGAGGTTCATCACCGGTTCTTTAGGTAAGAGTCTGTACTGCGACACGCGGCACAACCGCGCGCTCCCACATCGCGTTAGTTATGATGTAGTCCTAATACGCGGTAGACGCAAGTGCGTACGGCGCTGGTCCCGTTATCGCGGCTCCGAAGAGGCGACACGGCACGCCTATGCAATGGTCTCGCGCGACATCCCAGCGGACTCGCCAAGCGCTGATTGTTACACTGGCGGAGCGAATTTGGCGCTGAACCGAGCGATACTCTTGGAATGAATTGAGCGGCATCAGCGCACCGACGATTCTCGGTCGGATTGCGGACGTTCCTCTTCTGCTCGGAGACCGGTTTGCTGTCGGCTGGGCAATACCTCTATCACAGGGCCCCGGTGTGCGCGGGCGCGACACTCGTCCTGTAATTGCACTGCACACGGAACCGACAGAAGAAGCGAGGCGAGGATCAACCCATCAACGTGGGATTTGGACAGGCCTCAACGCATACGAATGGCCTGAGGATGTTTTGGGCGGAATTGTTCTTCAATTCTCCGCCATCGCGCACGACCACATTGTCGCAACGTTGCGATGTGCGAACGTTACATTCGACGTCGCATTGGATGAGGCGCTCTTCAGCTCAGAGCTGCGGATTTCGGCTGAAGCCGATCACCTGTTTCGCTCGAAGCCGATCACCCATTTCGGGCCAAGCCGATCACCTGTTTAGGTCGATGTCGATCAGGGGCTGATGCAAGGGCGCGGGCGCTCACCGCCGGCACTACTCCTCCGGGACTTCCATCCGGAGCGAGGCAGTGCCAGCAGAGCGACTTCCCATGCGACAGGTGTTCGAGGCCTTCCGCCTTGCGTTCGACCAGGACCAGAGCCAGCGCGAGATCGCTCGGGCGCTCCCAGAGCACCGTGATCGACTACCTCCGTCGGTTCCGGGGGACCGGGCTGCCGTGGCCCGTGCCACCGGACCTCGACGAAGCGGCGGTCGAAGCGCGGCTCTTCGCAACCGACGCCGTCCCGGTCCGCGGTCGCGCCGTGCCCGACTGGGCGACCATCCACGCCGAGCTGAAGCAGAAAGGCGTCACCCTCCAGCTGCTCTGGATCGAGTACAAGCGGCAGACGCCGGACGGCTACAAATGCACCTATTTCTGCCAGCACTACCGCATCTGGGCCGACACGCTGGAGCCCGCGCTTCGACAGGTGCATGTCGCGGGTGAGAAGACCGTCGTCGATTACGCCGGGCTGACGATGCCGGTGCACGACGTCGCGACCGACACTGTGCGCGAGGCGCAGATCTTCGTCGGCGCACTCGGCTTCTGCGAGCACTCTCTCACGGTAGGGTCACGTAAGGCGCTCAGGTTCCACGCAGATTGCATTCACGATCGGCGCGGTCACGACCTTGCGAAGACAGCCTTGAGCAATACGCGCGAACTTTGCGGCACGATTGCCAACCCACGCCGAACGTACAGAACTACTTTTTGCACGTCAAGCGAAGACATCGCGCATCAGAGCGCGACGCCATAATGACTCAAAAACTTACGATCGCAGAAAGTGCTCTTGCAGCACCTCCTCCTCGGGAGCTGTGGAAGTCTCTGATTTGCAACGAGATAGCAGAAACGCCCCGCCGGCTTCCGGTGGGGCGTTTTGCGTAGGGTTCCAACGGGCGGCCACACCACTCATCGGCGCCTAACGGCCTACCGGTGTACGCTGGCGAGCGGACCTG
The DNA here is from genome assembly GCA_963740355.1 of uncultured Gemmatimonadaceae bacterium. Classification (GTDB taxonomy): domain Bacteria; phylum Gemmatimonadota; class Gemmatimonadetes; order Gemmatimonadales; family Gemmatimonadaceae; genus JACMLX01. The sequence goes on along the minus strand of CAVUDW010000002.1, from coordinate 1,223,261 downwards.
CCGTCGCAACGCCGACGCGCTACCGCAGCTCCGTCCCCTCGAGCAGCACCAACAGATAGCGATCATACACGTACTTCCGGTCCCGCTGCCGACCCGTCGTCTCGCGCAACACGCCGACCCCAACCAACTGGTCGATCACCTTTCCCGCTGTCGGCTTTGCAACTCGAAGCCGCGACATGACCGATGCCACACTCACGATCGGACGCCGCGGCAGTTGTTCGAAGAGACGGAGTGTCGACACCGAAATGCCATCGATCGCCATCACGCGCGTCCGATCCTGATTCACCAGTGAGAAGAGCTGCCGCGCCGCCCCGACTGCTTCGTCCGCGATGGTGGCGACGCCCTCGAGAAAGTACGACACCCATCCCTCCCAATCGCCGTCCGTTCGAACCGCGCTCAAGCGACGGTAGTACTCGCGGCGATCGCGCTTGAACCAGAGGCTCAGATACAGCAACGGTGCACTGAGCAGGTGCCAGTGTTCGAGAAGGAGCGTGATCAGCAGGCGGCCAATGCGCCCGTTGCCGTCGAGGTACGGATGAATCGTCTCGAACTGCACATGCAGCAGTGCCACACGGACCAACGGATGCACCGTGTCGTCGGCATGCAGGTAGCGCTCGAACTCCGCCAGCAGATCGGGCACCAGGTGCGGAGGCGGCGGAACGAAGGCCGCGGTCGCGGGCCGACTCCCACCAATCCAATTCTGACTGCGGCGCACCTCACCCGGCTGCTTGTCTGCGCCTCGCGCGCCACTCATCAGGCGTCGATGCGTCTCGTTCAACAGGCGAATTGACAACGGCAATCCATTGTGATCGCCTATCTGGGCTCGCGCGAACTCGAGCGCGACGAGGTAGTTCGTCACCTCCTCGACATCGGCAGTCGGCGGACGCAGCGTGTCACCGCCCACATCGACTCTCGCCTCGTAAGTGAGCAAGTCGACCAGCGTGGCTTGCGTCCCTTCGATCTGGGACGAGAGGACCGCTTCCTTGCGCACGAGGGCGTAGATGAACCAATCGAGCGATGGCACCATGTCGCCCGCCACCTCAAGGCGCGCGAGCGCTTGCTCTGCAGCGAACAACTGCCTTCGCATCCCGTCGTCCACGAGCAGGGGCGGGATCGGCGGAAGTGCAAATGGCACGAACGCGTCAACCGCTTCACCAGCGACCGTGCTGCGTTCGTATCGACCCGTTTCGCGATGCGTCATGCGGTCCGCGTGCTGGCAGTAAGCACTCAGGAGCTTCCTTTAGTAAACAAATCCTTCCCAACAGCACTGGTAGGAAGCAAATATTTACTAGCGAGCGGTGTAAGTCAAGAATTTCTTCCTAAGATGGCGGGGACCATTTCAGGCGAGGTCTTCCACGCAGCCCGCCTTGCCCGTATCCAGCGCCACATCATCTCGCCTGTCGGGACCACAAATGCCGCTGACCCTGTCCCGAATGCGCATGGCCCGCTCGGCATGACGGTTCCGTAGCACAACCGACATCTCCGGGACCGCACAGTGTGACGTAGCGACGGCAAACTCAGGGTGCACCTCCGCCCCTGAGACCGCCGATGCCACATTTGCACGCTCTGTCGTCGCTGGCGCTTGCCGCGACCTTGCTTCTGCCTGGGCTCGACGGGCGATCCGATCACGCTGCGGGCAACAACCGATCCGCGCCGTCAGCGCAAATACGCATTGGGCGCGCAGGGACCGTCACGCGAATCACGCAGCTGGAACGGTGGCGAACTGGCTCCACGATCCACCTCGATGGCCCGCTTGTCGTGACAGCCGGTGGCACCCTGCAGATCGAAGCCGGCACACGCGTCGAAGGCCAGGTCGGCTCATACATCTTCATCGCGCGCGATGGACGGATCGAGGCAAAGGGAACGCTGAACGAACCGATCGTGCTCACCTGCCGCGCGGCCGCGAAGTATCCGGGGTGCTGGGGCGGCGTGGTGGTGCATGGCAATGCGCGTATCAACAGCGGCACACCAACCAGTCCGGCCACGCCGCGCGGCACGACGGGTGGCTGTCTCAGCGAAGCCGATCCGATTGCAGGTACCGATCGATTCGGCGGCTGCAACGACGCCGATGACAGCGGCATCCTCAGCTATCTGCGCATCGAATATGCCGAGCGTGGGCTGCATCTCGCCGGCGTCGGCAGCGCGACAACGATTCACGACCTGCAGGCCAATCGCACGCGCGCCGAGGGTGTACTCGTGACCGGCGGCGCGGCAACGCTGCGCGATCTCTTCCTCACCGCGAACGGCACCGGCTTGCGATGGACGGGTGGGTGGCGTGGCCGCGCGCAGTTCGTCGCCGTGCAACAGGACATTCTCCGATTCGCCGCCGGCATTGTGGGACAGAATGGCACCACAGCGAATGGCGCCGCCGACGATGCCCTTCCCCGTTCAGCTCCGTCCCTCTTCAACGTCACGGTCATCGCGCAGTCGACGCCGGCCAATCCCACACACGCCACCGCGCGCGCGCTGGTGCTGGAGCGTGGCACCGCAGGCACGTTGCGCAACATCTTTCTTTACGCGCCGCACATCGGGCTCGACATCGGTGGCACCTCGACCTGCGCACAACTCGTCGGCGCCACATTGAGCGTGCGCAACGTGCTCACCGCTGGTGCCACGTCACTGGGACAAGGACTCGTCCCGGTGAGCTGCCCCGGATCGGAAGCGGACCTCCTCGGCAATGCAACAGAGAACAACTCCGTGCTGCCGGGAGCGGCGGGCCAGCTGCTGAGCGAGAATGACCTGTACCTGCCCGACCTGCGACCCGTCGCCGGCTCAGCGCTGGCTCTCAATCCAGCAGCGGCCGCCCCATCGGATGGATTTTTCGCTACTGGCTCCTTTATTGGTGCCGTGCCCAGGCTTGGCGGGCTGAGTGCAATCCCCTGGTTCTCCGGGTGGACGAGCCCTGCGCCACCACCGGCCCCCATTCCCTCAGGCAGCATCGCGGGCACGGTGTCGTCGCCGTTTCAGGGAACGCTCGCCAACGTGCGCGTCACTGATGCGACGACCGGTGAAACGACCGTCACGGGAGCCGATGGTCGCTACCTGTTGACGTTGTCAGCCGGTACGGCACTGCTGGATGTGAGCGTGCTGCCGTCAGGCTGTCCGATCCCACCAACGCGCGCCGGCACGGTGCAGCCGAACGACACCACGACACTGAACCTGATCGTCAATTGCCCACCATTGCCGGGCACTGAACGCATCGGCGCAGGCGAAGGGTTTGCCTGCGCGATCGCAGACCAGGGCACGTCCTGCTGGGGCGACAACACCTTCGGCCAACTGGGTAATGGATCGACCACGTCCACGATCGTGCCCGCAGCGGTGACGATGGGTTTCTCGAGCCTGAGTGTCGGCGCGCGGCACGTGTGTGGTCGAGAAGCGAGTGGCATCGTGCGGTGCTGGGGAGACGGCGCGCTTGGCCAGCTTGGTGACGGCGCGGGCGTCAGTCGGTCGTCGCCAGCGCCAGGCCCCGGCGGACCATTCACCATCGTCAGCGCCGGCGGCGCGCATAGCTGCGCGCTCGACACCGATGGCCATGCCTGGTGCTGGGGCGCGAACACCAACGGGCAACTTGGAAACGGCACGTCGTCCAACGCGCTCAGTGCCGTCGCCGTGGCCGGAAACCATGTGTTCTCGACCATCGCCACCGGTCGCGATCATACCTGCGCGCTGGACCAGTCCGGCGCCGCGTGGTGCTGGGGCGACAATGCATTCGGTCAACTCGGTGACGGAACGACCACCGATCGCACGCAGCCCGTCGCGGTTGGCGGCGGTCAGGTCTACGGCGCGTTGGCCGGCGGCGGCGATGCCTTCACCTGTGCAACGGGCGCCACGGGCATCGTGCGATGCTGGGGTGCCAACGATGCGGGACAACTAGGCAACGCATCGACGACGCCGAGCAGTACACCAGCGGTTGTGTCGACACCGATGGCGTTGAAGGAGGTGACGCTTGGCGATCGACACGGCTGCGGCATCGCGGCCGATGCCGTCAGCTACTGCTGGGGTGCCAGCACCGACGGTCAGGTGGGCGACGGATTCACGGTCCCACGAACCACACCTGTGGCTGTTCAGGCATCAGCGCGCTTCAACAAGCTCACCGGTGGTACTGCCTTCACCTGTGGTGTGACGTTCGGCGCGGTCACTGGCGAAGACAATGTGATCGTCTTCTCGCGACGCTCGCTGTTATGCTGGGGTCGCAACACCAGCGGGCAGTTCGGTCGAGGCACCACGAATTCTGCGACGACGCCCACCGCCTCCGCCACGGGCCTCACCATTCCATGACTGCGCGACCTCTCGCTCGCCCGCCCGCCCAAGGAGGACACGGCGAGCGAAAGCGCCCTACGCCCGATCCAGCACCTCGCGAATCCGCTCGGCCAGCCCTGCCACCGAGAACGGCTTGGCGATGAAGTTCACCGAATCACCCAGCACCCCTCGATTCGCGATCACGTCGGCCGGATAGCCTGACATGAACAGAACCTTCAGCCCGGGCAGCGACTGCTGCAGCAGTTCCGACAGCTCTCGCCCATTCATCTCCGGCATGATGACGTCGCTCAGCAACAGGTCGATTGGGCCGTCGTGTGTGGCCGCGAGACGGAGCGCGGCGCTGGGGCTGGCCGCCGCGAGCACGGTGTAGCCGTGTCGCTCGAGGGCGACCGAGGCCAGGCGGAGAATCGCGGGTTCATCCTCGACCAGCAGCACCGTTTCATGACCGCGCTCCGGCGTCGCGGCCGCATCGCGCGTGCGCGCGCTTGCGACCGCACCACGATGCCGCGGCAGGAAGATGGAAAACGTCGAACCAGCACCAACCGTACTCTCCACCGTGATCACGCCACGATTCTGCTGCACGACGCCGTAGACCATCGACAGACCGAGCCCCGTGCCGTCGCCCATCTCCTTGGTGGTGAAGAACGGCTCGAACACCTGCTCCATCGTCGCCGCATCCATGCCGCGGCCGTTGTCCGTGACCGTCAGACAGACGTATTCACCCGGCACTGCACCGATGTGTCGTTCGCATGCCGCAGCGTCGAGCACGACATTCGATGTGGAAATTTCGATCGTACCAACATCTGCCATCGCATCGCGTGCGTTGACGCACAGGTTGGCCAGCAACTGATCGAGCTGGGAGCGATCCACCGACACTCGCCAGAGCTGCGGGGCCGGTTGCCAGCTGACGGAGACATTCTCGCCGATCAATCGCTGCAACATCGTCAGGCTGTGCAACACGGCATCGTTGAGGTTCAGCACCTCGGGGGCGATCACCTGCTTGCGTGCGAAGGCGAGCAGCTGCCGCGTGAGCGCCGCCGATCGTTCCGCTGCCGTGTGGATCTGCCGCAGATCATCCTGGATCGGCAGCGACGGATCCAGGTGCTCCATCACCAGTTCGGTGTATCCACGGATCACGACCAGCATGTTGTTGAAGTCGTGCGCCACACCGCCGGCCAGTCGCCCGACGGATTCCATCTTCTGCGCCTGTCGCAGCTGCGCCTCGAGTGAGGCCTTTTCCGCTTCCGCGCGCTTGCGCTCGTCGATGTTCGAGTTCGTCCCCGAGACACGCGTCGCCCGGCCGGTGGCATCCGTGGCGGTCACTCGCCCGCGACTTTCGATCCACCGATACGATCCGTCCGCGCAGCGCATCCGCGCTTCAACCACATAGGGTGCGCCATCGCCGACGGACCGGCGCAGCGTCGCCGTCACCCGTTCGAGATCGTCAGGATGGACCGCGGATGCCACGAATCCCACCGGCTGCGGCTCTGACTTCGGCGCGTACCCGAACATCGTGTACCACGCCGGGCTGAGGTACATCAGGCCAGCGATGGCGTCGTAATCCCAGATCGCGTCCTGTGTCGCCTCGAGCGCCCGTCGCAGGCGCTCGTCGGTGGCATGCAAGACGGCCTCGGTGGCTTTTCGTGCCGTAATGTCCTGATGTGCGCTGAGCAGCTTCACGACCTGGCCGTGCTCATCTCGCACCGCCGTACTTTGGATCCGCACCCAGATTCGCCGTCCGGTGGCCGTGATCATCGGGGTCTCGAAGTCGACCGGCGTGCCAGCGGAAATCATGGCATTCGAGATCTCGAGGTACTTGGCCAGCGCGTCAGCCTCGAAGAACTCTGCCCAGCGTTCTGGTGGGGGCACCTGACTCGGATCGACGTCGAGGATCCGACACATCTCGTCCGTCCAGAAGACTGCATTCGTCCGCAGGTCCAACTCGGCACCGCCAACGTGCGCCAACGCTCCGATGCGTTCCAGCAGCGCGGCGCTCCGCTGCAGCGCCTGTTGACGGCCGTGCTGCACGGTGATGTCCGTCACGTGCGCGATGAACCCACGCACGACACCACCCTCGATGTCCGGGATGTAGCTCGCCAAGGCGTACCGGACACCTCCATCGGGGGTCGGAAGCTCTCGCTCGAACTGCTGCGGCTCTCCTGCCAAGACCGCCTCGATGAAGGGCTGGTTCAGCGGGTAGATGGGCCCGAGAAAGTCACGCAATGTGAGACCTTGCATCGACTCGGCATCGCGACCGAACCACGTTGCGTACGACGCGCTCGCAAAGACACACCGCTGGTCGACATCCCAGTATGCGAGCATCGCAGGCATCAAGTTCACAGCCTTGTACGCAATGGCGAGCGGATCCCTCGGCGCCTGCGTCACGGCACTGGCCCGCGCCACGCCTTTCCCATCCCGGTCAACAGCGCCACATAGAGCTCGATGCCATCCCAGAGATTCTGCACGCGCAAGTTTTCATCCGCCGCATGCTGGTTGTCATCGTAGTTGGCGATCGGCAGCGAGATCATCGGCACCTTGAGGATCTGCTCGAACAGGTACGCCGGTCCGCTGGCGCCGACCGTGGGGTTCAGGATCAGCGGCTGCCGTGCGCCTTCGCTCAATGCCGCGATGACCGCCTTGCCGAACGGACCGTCCATCGGTGCGCGTGACGCGGGATACCCATCACCCCATTCCACACGTGCCACTTTCGGATGCGCAAGTCGCATGGCGGCCGTGACGCTATCGCCGGTGATCCAGTAACCTTGGCCGCGAATGTGCGCCTCCACCAGCCGTCGCACTCGCGCCGGTGTCTGGCCCGGAACCAACCGCAAGTCGAAACTGGCGTACGCTTCCGTCGCGATGGTGTTCGATCCAGTCTCCCGCACACCACCAACACGAATGCCACGCACATTGAACGCGGGCAGCATGATGCGTTCGGCGAGCAGCGCGTTGTTGGCCTCGGTCTGGCTCATGCCCGAGCGCAACCCGGAGCGTGCTGTCGTACTTCGGTAGTTCGGCCACCGCGCGGTGTTCGGCGGCGCTGACCGGCTTCACATCGTCGTAGTACCCCGCAATCTTGATGCGGCCATCATCGTCACGCATGCTGGCGATCAGCGTGGCGATCATCATCGCCGGATTCGGGGCCCAGTTGCCGTAGTGGCCACTGTGCAACGCGCGCGTCGGACCGTACAAGGTGAGCTCGAAGCCGGAGGAACCACGCTGCCCGAACGACAGCTGCGGGCGTCCACTCTGGTGCACGGGCCCATCGCAGAACAACCACGCATCACCCGTGAGTTGCGCGGCGTAGGTGGTGAGGATCTGCTGCAGGTGTCCCGAACCTGCCTCCTCCTCCCCTTCGAAGAACACCTTCAGGTTCACCGATGGCGCCATCTGCGATGCCTTCATCGCGTCGAGCGCTGAGAGAATCGCCTGGATCGATCCCTTGTCATCACCGGCGGACCGTCCGTAGATGCGCGCCTCGCCGTCCACTCGACCACTCCCACTCGGGATGGGGATGGTGGTACCGCCAAGGTGCACCTCCTTCGTGCGCAGCACCGGGGACCAGGGCGGCGTGGTCCACTTGGTGGCGTCCACCGGCTGTCCGTCGTAGTGCGCGTAGAGCACGAGCGTCTTCGTCGCGCCGGGCTGCATCAGCTCACCGTACACGGCGGGCGGACCACCGGGCACCGTGAGCAGCCTGGTATTCGTGAAGCCTCGGCCTTGCAGCATCCGCACGAGGAAATCCGCATTGCGCCGGATATTCACGGAATCCGTGGCGAGGTTCGGGAGCGACAGCAGCTCAGCGAACTCGGTCAGGATCGCCCCTTCGTGTTGTTCGCGATACACGCGGGCCGCAGCACGAGCGGCAGCGCCGGCCACGGGCGCTTGCGCCTCGACCTTCGGCGCCGAAACGGCGAACGCCAGCACGCAAGTCGCCAGATGCAGGAGCGAGTGGCGACGCACACGAAGTCTGGCGCTCAGGGAGTCAACGCACATGGCGACGGAGTCGATTGAAGGTGAACCTGCCGGTCAGTCCCGCTGTCGAACCATCACACTGCGCTGCATCCCCTGCACGCGGAACGAGCGAATCTCCGCGCCGCCCTCGGCGTTCGCACCACTGCCCTTCACCGATCTCGACGGCGCGGCGTCCCACCAGGTCAGCTCGTGTGTGAGAGTGTCACCACGGAGCGTGTAGCGGCTCTCGAGCACGCGCGTCTGCACCTGGAACACACTCGTCAGGACACCGGCGATATAGGTCTCGTCGAGCAGTACACCCTTGCCCTCATCGGTGGCGTAGTGCCCCTTCGCGACATCCTCCACTATCAGGCGATATGGGCGTAGCCCGCGCACAGTATCGGCATTGAAGACGGTACGCCAGAGATAGCCACTACCGCCACCTTCACGCGCAATCTCGAGCGTGATCGGAATCCGATTCCGGACGGAATCCGGCGGCGAGTACGTGACGAGTGTCCCCGTCCAGCGTCCGCTCCAGCTCTCGGGGAACCGCTGTCCCGACTGCGCCCACGCGTTCGGCGGCGCCAGAACCAGCGAGACGATGGCAGCGTGGAGGCAACGCCGCAGGGTCGCGTCTTCACCGCCAGCTCGACCTGAGGCCAGAAATGGTGGCGTACTTCAGCGATACCGGCGCGCCCTTCACGACGAGGCGCATCGTTGCGAAGTCCTGCGTTGGGAAGACGATGTCGGTCAGTGCGGTCGCGCCACCGTCGGCAAACAGCTCCATCGACGCACGATCGAGATACACATGCATCCGCACGATCGAGTCAGTGCGCAATTCGTGGCGCGTGGTGCACGGTGGTCGCGAACGTCGGCGAGAAAGCTATGCGGCGTTGACGTGCGATCGCTGAAGAACTGCTTGGCCGCCGCATCGTAGCCGACGCGATAGACCTCCCCAGCGGCATTGGTGAGTTCCAGCGCCAGATTCGGCGTCGTTCCCGGCGGCACCAGAAACTCGAGGTCGACTTCTGCGGCCGCAGCGGTTGCACCATTGGGCAAGCGCAGGGGTAGTGCGCCGTCGAACCGTCGGCCAGGAATCGTCACGGTCTCGCCACGCAGCAGGCGCATCTCATTCACGGGCGTCGAGAAGAGTCGCGGGCCGGCCGCCGTGCGATGCAGCGTCAGTGTGCGTGGAATCGTCATGGCACTGCGCCACACTTCAGTCGGCACCACGGTCGCGTAGTCCCAGTTGCTCATCCAGCCGATGAAGATGCGGCGCCCATCCTCCGCTGGTATGTCGGACCAGGTGACGCCAGCGTAGTTGTCACGCCCGTGGTCGATCCACACCCCGCGCGACGGCTCCTTGCCGGCCGCGCCAACGGACGGGGCGAACGCGGGATCGAGCGTGAAGGTCGAGCCATCGAAGTTGCCGACGAAGTACTGCGTGGCCGACCCGCCATTCGGGCCGCCAGGATTGATGCTCACCAGCAGCACCCACTTCGTTTCGCCGGTGCCCTCGACCTTCAGCGGGAACAGATCCGGGCACTCCCACACGCCGCCATGTGCACCAAGGTTGGCGCCGAATTCACTCACCTGCTGCCACTCGCGCAGGTTCTCGGACGCGTACAGGCGCAGCCGATCACCCGCGGCCAGCACCATGATCCAGCGCTGTGAGGCCTCGTGCCAGATGACCTTCGTGTCGCGGAAGTCGCGCAGTCCGGGATTGGGAATGACGGGATTGCCTTTGTACTTCGTCCAGGTGCGGCCGCGATCATTGCTGTACGCAATGCCCTGCGTCTGCCAGGTTGCCGCGCCACCCTTTTCGCGCGCCATGTCGTGGTAGGTGAACATCGCGACCATCGGTGGCTTGCCCCCGACGCCGAATCCACTGGTGTTCTTCCAGTCGATGACCGCACTCCCGGAGAAGATCAGGCCCAGCGAATCTGGATAGAGTGCGATGGGAAGATGTTGCCAGTGCACCAGATCCGTGCTGACTGCGTGCCCCCAGTGCATCGGGCCCCAGACGGTGCTGTCTGGATAGAACTGGTAGAAGAGGTGGTACTCCCCTTCATAGAACACCATGCCGTTGGGGTCATTCATCCACTTCGCGGCCGGCGTGAAGTGATATGAAGGTCGGTGCGGCTCGTTGTACGCAGCAGCGGGCGCGACTGCGACCGCAGGGCGGGATGATGGCGCCTGGCAGGCGGCAAGCAGCAGCAATGCAGCGATCAGCTGGCGTGGCGAATACGTCATGACGGGATCACGGGAGAGCGAGGGAGACGTTGCATGAGTGAACCACTGCAATTGCCAGGTGCGTCATGGCGTGGGTGCAAGCTTCGGAACACCGTTCAACAGCGCGTCGAGCGTGAGGCTCGACAGGGCCGTGATCCCGGTGGGAAGTGCACGCTCGTCAACCACGAACAGTGGTGAGTGGTTCGCCGGCACTGTGCTGGGATCCACTCCGCGGGGCGTCACGCCGAGAAAGATGAAAAGCCCCGGTACGCGCTGCAGCAAGACCGAGAAGTCCTCGCCCGGCATCGACGGCGCACTCTCCAGCACGTTGGCAGCGCCGAGTGTGTTGCGGAGCACATTGGTCGACCGACCGAACCAGCGCGGATCGTTCACGGTGGCCGGATAGCCATCATCGGTGAGTGTCACGGTCGCCGTCGCGCCACCCGCCGTGGCGATGCTGGTGGCGATGTTCGCAATCTGTCGCTTCACCGTTTCACGCGCGGTGGCGTTGAAGGTGCGATAGGTGCCGGACATCACGGCACTGTCGGGGATGATGTTCTCGCGCACGCCGCCATTGAAGATGCCGACCGTCACGACGGCGGGTCCTGCCGTCAGGTCGACGTTGCGGCTGACGATGGTCTGCAAGTCGTTGACGATCTGCGAGCCGACCACGATCGGGTCGACGCTGCGCCATGGCTGCGCACCGTGCGCCTGCTTGCCATGCACCACCACGCGCCACGAATCGATGCTGGCCATCATGCCGCCGCTGCGCGTGGAGATGGTGCCGATGGGGCCGGGCCAGGTGTGCAGTCCATACACCACCTCGACACGCGGCGAGTCGAAGGCCCCCGCGTCGAGCATCCGCTGTGCCCCGCCATTCCCCTCTTCGTCCGGCTGAAAGAGGAAGGTCACAGTGCCGGGAAGCGTTGCCCGCATCCCTGCCAGCACTTCGGCCACACCCATCAGGATCGCCGTGTGTGCGTCATGCCCACAGGCATGCATCACACCGACCGTCTGGCCGTTGTACTGCGTGGTGACCTTCGAGGCGAACGGGAGGCCGGTCTGTTCCGTCACCGGCAGCGCATCCATGTCGGCCCGCAGCGCGACGGCGGGACCGGGGCGACCGCCACGCAGGATCGCGATCACGCCGTGCGCGCCGCCAACATCTGTTTTCACCTCGAGGCCAAGCGCCTTGAGGTGCGCCGCCACCACACCTGCCGTGCGCGTCTCGAGGCCGCTCAGTTCCGGGTTGGCGTGCAGGTCGCGACGCCATGCCACCACCTTGGGCGTCACCGCCACCACCCGCGCTGCAAGGTCACGGGTGACACCAGCCGGGAGTGGCGGGGTGTTGGGCGCCTGGGCGGCCAGCAACGGGGCACAGGTGAGGCCGAGCAGGGCGAGAGATCGGGAGGCGCATGAGAGGAATGATGCCACCAAACACGGCGACGCGGACCCTGATGGGTCACGATGAGCCTGAGGTGCTCCCTTCTAGATTCCCCGCCACAGTCCCTGCTCGCATTTCGCGGCGGGCTGCCCCCAGCATGCGCCACGGTGCGCACGGAGTCGGTGATGAGCGAGCAGGTCCGGATAATGGAGGCCGACGAAGTGGCACGCCTGATCGGGCGACTCGATGTGCTCGAGGTGATGCGCCGCCTGTTCGTGGCGTTGGGCGATGGGAAGGCGACACAGCCACCGCAGACGCTGGCCCTCTTCCCCGGCGGGGGCGGCGACTTCATCACCTACCTTGGCGTGCTCGAGGAATCGCAGGTGTTCGGCGCCAAGCTCTCGCCGTACATCACCCGACCGGGCGGTGCGCTGGTCACCGCCTGGACCACGTTGATGTCGATGGAGACGGGTCGCCCGCTGATGCTGGTCGACTCGACGCAGCTCACCATCGAACGGACCGCCGCCACGACCGCGCTGGCGGTGCGCAGCCTGTCATCGTTGCAGGCGCGACGACTTGCGATCATCGGCACCGGCCCGATTGCACAGGCACACCTGCGCCACGTGCGAGCGCTGCGCGACTGGGGCGAGATCCGCATGTTCTCGCGGAAGTTGATGCGGACGCTGGATGCCCACGAGCCGTTGCACGCGCTGGACCCGCGCGTGATGCTCTGCGGCACGATCGAGGAAGCCGTGGATGGCGCTGACGTGGTGATGCTCTGCACATCGTCAGCGACGACGGTGCTCGACCCGACCTACCTCACCAAGCGCGCGCTGATCACGTCGGTGAGCACGAACGCCACTCTCGCACATGAAGTCCCGCCGGTGTCGCTGCACTCGATGGACGTGTACTGCGATGACCGCAACGGCACGCCGCTGGTGGCGGGCGAGATGGTGCTCGCCACCGCCGAGGAAGGATGGACGTCGAGTGATATCGTGGGTGATCTCGGTGAGGTCGTCACCGGTCGTGCGCCGACGCCGACGCCCGATACACACACCTTCTTCCGCTCCATCGGCCTCGGCCTGGAAGATGTCGCGATGGCGAAGGCACTGCTCGACCTGGCGACGCAGGGCGCCGCATAGCGCTGGACCACGCACCTTCCACCAACGGGAACACGGCCGATGGACATTCGTGAGTTTGGCGTCGAGCGCTGGATGGACACGCATGAGGATCATTGCGAGTTCAATCTCGCCGAGACCTGCGTCGACTCGTTGCACATGCACGAGCTGCTGGCGATGGCAGGGCGGAGTGACACGATTCTCGACGAGCTGCGTGGCCTCAAGCTCACGTACGGGGCCATCGAGGGTTCGGCAGGGCTGCGCGACCAGGTGGCCTCACTCTTCTCTGGCCAGCGGCGCGAGAACGTGACGATCACACACGGCGCCGCTGGTGCCAATGCGCTCGTCTACGAGACGCTGGTGCGGCCAGGCGACCACATCATCTCGCTGGTGCCCGCCTATCAGCAGCACTACTCGATTCCAGAAAGTTTTGGCGCGCGCGTGGAATTGCTGCATCTGCGCGAGGAAGACCGCTACCTGCCGAATCTCGAGGTCCTGCGCGCCATGCTCACGCCGCAGACCCGGATGGTGGTGTTCAGCAACCCGAACAACCCCACAGGGTCGTTGATGGATCAGGCAATGCTGGCGGCGATCGTGAAGCTGGTCGAGCCGACCGGGGCCTGGATCCTGAGCGACGAGGTGTACCGCGGTATCGATCTCAATGGCACGGGATTCACGGCATCGATTGCGGACCTGTACGACAAGGGCATCAGCACTGGCAGCATGTCGAAAGCGTATTCACTGGCTGGGTTGCGCCTGGGGTGGATCGTCGGGCCAGCTGAATTCCTCAAGCAGGTGACGGTGCACCGGCACTACAACACGATCAGTGTCGGAATGCTGGACGATCTCTTTGCCACGATGGCGCTCGAGCATCGGGATGCGATCCTGCGTCGCAACCGGACCATCCTTCGCGACAACCTCACCCTGCTCGATGCCTGGATCACGTCGGAGCCGGGGCTGTCGTACGTCGCACCGAAGTCGGGTACGACGGCGCTTGTGAAGTACGACCTGCCGATGCCGTCGGTGGAGTTCTGCCTTCGCCTGCTGAAGGAGACCGGCGTGATGTTCGTGCCTGGCAGCGCGATGGACATGGAAGGACATGTCCGCATCGGATACGCCAATGCGCGACGCAATCTCGAACTGGGGCTGCCCAAGGTGTCGACGTTCCTCCGCGCGGCGCGTGCCGCGATGGTGCCGATCGGCGCCTGACGTTCGATCGTCAGCGCGATGGAAGTGCGCGCAGAATGTCCTGGGCGATCTCGGGATAGTTGCGATCGAAGTGATGATCACCGGTGCGCGCAACGATCTTGTACTTGCCCGCGTCGAGCTGTGGGCACAGCGTGCTCGTCTCCGCCGTGCCATACATGCACAGGTAGCGGGTGCCCGTGCTGCGCTGCAGTTCCGGCATCAGCGGCATGTCGGTGGGACGTGCACTGTCGCGGACGAGGTCGAGCAGGTGGAACTCGAAGCTGGCGGCGGGCGCAGCGCCCAGCATGGCAACCAGGTCAACCCGTTCGCGCAGGTCGGCGGGCAGGCGCGTCACGATGAACGGCAGGAAGTCCGCGCCGCGCGAGTACCCAACGAGGATGATTCGGGACCGTGACCACTTCGTGAGATAGGCGCGCAGGAGGCGCTCGCTGTCATGCGCCACGTCATCCGGTCCGCGCTTGCCATGTTCGAGCCAGGTGCGCGAGTTGATCCCGACCACGGCAATACCATTGGCGGCGAGTTGCTTGGACACCGTCGAGGCGAGCGCGGCCCAGCCGCCGTCGCCACTCCAGAAGATCGCCAGCGTCTGTCCGCTGGCGGCCGGAACTTCGGTCAGCGGGATGTCGTCGAGCGACTCAGGTCGGCCCTGCGCGTGCGATGGCGCGGCCAGCAACAGACAACTCATTATCATCACGATCAGACGGCGCGCTGTCCGCCGCAGGACATCGCCGGATTGAAGCATGTTGTGCATTCGTTTGCAGTTGATTGTCGGAGCCGCGCGCGTCGAAGCATCACGGGATGTCGATGCAGATCGTGCGATGCGCGGTCGTACACCGCTGGCGTCGCATCAGATCGTCGGTCGCGTGGACCTCGGTGCCAACTGCGGAGTTGTAACACCAATCGCTGCCGTGCAGCGAATCCTCACCTTCTGCCCTCCCCATGCGCGACGGCACGACCGCACCCGGCACCGACTCCCCCCGCACTGCTTTGCCCTCGATGCCCGGCGCAGCAACGCCACCGTCCCCTGTCACGCCCGACGCCGTGACGTCGCTCGACGAGCCCCGTGAATCCCGCTGGCTGAAATACAAGCCATGGGCCGGTGCCATCGCCATGACCGCGATTCTCGCGCTGGCATTGGTCCTGCTGCGCAACGAGCTGGCCGGCAGCGGCTATCACAAGGTGATGACGGCCCTGGCCGCGCTGCCGACATCACAGGTCGCCGGCGCCCTCGCCTTGACGGTGGTCGCGTACGTCCTGCTGTCAGGCTATGACCTGATCGCATTGGACTACATCGGCGCCCGCATCAACCCCGCACGCGTGCTGCTGTCGTCGTCCCTGTCGTATGGCATCAGCCAGACGCTCGGCTTCCCGCTGCTCACCGGCAATGCCGTGCGTGTGCGTTTCTGGAGTGCGTGGGGATTGTCGACGGAAGAGATGGCACGCGCCGCCGCCTCGGTCAGCGCGACGTTCACCGTCGGCATCATCACGGTAAGCGGCTTGGCACTACTGATCGAGCCGGAGGGGACGCTGCAGTTGCTGCACCTGCCCGATGCGCTGGCGCGCGTGGTCGGCGTGGCGTTGCTGCTGGTCACGACGGTGTACGTCGTGTGGGCGGCACGGCGCACGGATACGCCGTTCCGCATCGCGGGTTGGGAGTTCCCGGTACCGACGTTGCGCACCGCAATCGCGCAGATCGTGCTGGCACTGGTGGACTGGGCGGTGGCGAGCCTGGTGTTGTTCGTGCTGCTACCAAATGGGCACCATGTCGAATGGGTGCCGTTTCTCGGTGTGTTCGTGCTCGCGCAGACGATCGGCGTGATCAGCCATGTGCCCGGTGGCCTGGGTGTGGTCGAAACGTTGATGGTACTGGCATTGCAACCCCTCATTCCGGCGCAGGAAACGCTGGTCGCGCTGCTCGCGTATCGCGCGGTGTACTACCTGGTGCCCTTCGTCGGCGCCGTTCTCACGTTGCTCCTCCTCGAATTGGCACGCCAGCGGGCGCGTGTTCCGGCACTGATCGATCGAACGCAAGCCACGCTCTCGGCGGTGTCGCAGTGGATGAAGGTGCTGCAACCGCTGCTGCCAACCGCGATCGGCACCTCGACATTCCTCGGTGGCGTGATCCTGCTGTTCTCGGGTGCGACACCGGCGGCGCACGGGCGAGTGCGAACACTGACGGCAGTGCTTCCGCTTGGCCTGGTGGAGTTTTCACACTTCATCGCGAGCATCGTCGGTGTCGGCCTGCTGGTGCTTGGCTGGGCGCTACGTCGCCGGCTCGATGCCGCGTGGGGACTGACCATCGTGCTGCTGTGCGTCGGCATCGTGTCGTCGCTGCTCAAGGGGCTCGACTACGAGGAAGCGATGGCGCTTGGTGCCGTGCTGTTGGTGATCCTGCCGGCGCGTGGTGCCTTCTACCGCAAGACGGCGCTGACGAGCGAGCCGCTCTCACCGGGATGGATTGCGGGAATCGTGGGCGTGGTGGGCGCCAGCATCTGGATCGGCCTGTTCGCCTATCGCCACGTGGATTATTCGTCGGAGATGTGGTGGGAGTTTGCAGCCCGCGGCAACGCGCCGCGATTCCTGCGGGCCACCGCTGGTGTGGTGGGTGCCGTGATGCTGGTTGGCCTGTCACGACTGCTGCGCCACGCCACCTACACACCCGCTCGTCCGACGCCGGACGAGATCACCCATGCCGCCACGATCGTTGCGGCGTCTCCCAGCAGCACCGCATCCCTCGCGCTCCTCGGTGACAAGACGCTGCTCTACGACGACACCGGCAAGGGCTTTGTGATGTATGGCGTCGCAGGCCGCAGCTGGATCGCGATGGGTGATCCCGTCGGCCCGATCGACGCCGGTACCGACGCGGCGTGGCGCTTCAAGCTCGAGGCGGATTCGCATGGCGCATGGCCTGTGTTCTATCAGGTGGGAGCCGAGCGACTGCCGCTCTACATCGACCTGGGGCTGACCCTGCTCAAGCTCGGCGAGGAGGCGTTCGTGCCACTTTCGAGCTTCAGTCTCAGTGGTGCATCGCACCGATGGATGCGGCGCAACCAGACCGATGCCGAGAAGGCGGGGATGACCTTCGAGGTCGTCCCCGCGAGCGCCGTTCCTGCGCTGCTCCCTACGCTGCGTCTCATCTCGGATGAATGGCTGGGCAGCAAGGCGACGCGCGAGAAGGGGTTTTCGCTCGGGCGATTCGATGAGGCGTACCTGAAGCACTTCCCGATGGCGCTCGTCTACGCGCCCTGTGATGGGGGGCGGGAGATCGTGGCGTTCGCGAATATCTGGTGCGGTGCACCCGGCGGTGAAGTGTCGCCAGACCTGATGCGACGATCGGCACATGCGCCACGCGGTGTGATGGACTTCCTGTTCATCCAGCTGCTGCTCTGGGGACAGCAGCAGGGGTACTCGATGGCGAACCTCGGCATGGCACCGCTGGCCGGGCTCGCGTCGCCGACGCTGGCTCGTCCCGAGCTCGCCCCGCTCTGGTCGCGTGCGGGAGCGTTCCTCTACGGCCGCGGTGAACAGTTCTACAATTTCCAGGGACTGCGCGCGTTCAAGGAGAAGTTCTCGCCAGTGTGGGTACCTCGGTATCTCGCATCCCCTGGCGGCTTTGCGTTGCCCCGTGTGCTCGCGAACGTCACGACACTCATCTCCGGTGGCGTGACGGGAGTGGTCCACAAGTGATGGTCGCGCGAGGCGCCGGACTGCTGTGCACCGTTGCGGCGCTTGCCGGGTGCACCACGCTGCGAACACCGCGCGCGCTGAACGACGCCACCGCAGGTCGAACGACATTCCATGCAGTGCGTGTGGGGACCACCAATCGCACCTTCCTGCTGCACCTGCCCCCTGCCGCAGCAACACGGCGCGTGCCGTTGGTCTTCATGTTTCACGGGCACACTGGCAACGCCGACGTCGCACAGCGGAGCTCACGGATGAATGCGGTGGCGGACTCGCTTGGCATGGCCATCGCGTATGCCGACGGCAGTGGTCGGGTGCACGGCATCGGTCTGTCGTGGAACGTCGGGACCTGTTGCGGCTGGGCCCAGCAGCACAACGTCGACGAGATCGCCTTCATCGACACCATCCGGGCGGCACTTGTACGAAGTGGCCGCATCGACAGCACGGCAATTTTTGCGGCCGGCTTTTCTGCCGGAGGGATGCTGGCGCTCAAGGTGGCGTGCCAGCGCGCGGGTGTGGTGCGGGCTGTGGCAGACCTGGCCGGCGCGATGCCGAATGAACCGTGCACTGCCACCGCACCCATCGGCGTGCTGCTGGTCCGGGGCGACGATGATGATGACCTGCGAGAGGATCACGCCACACAGAAGGCGGAAGGGGCACCGCCGTACGCGACATCGCTCGATTCAGCCGCTGCCTTCTGGGAACGCGAGAACCACTGTACCGGGCGTGATGTCAGCGTTGTACGTCGGCCGCCGCGCGTTCAGGTGCGGACACGCATCGCCACAGGCTGTGTCGCTGGCGGTGCGGTGCGCATCGTGTCGATCCCCGACCATCCGCATGCCTGGCCCGGCGGCCATAGCACGTGGTGGTTCGGGCAGAAGCCGACGCCGGATGTGAACGGTTCGGCGCTCGTGCTCGGGTTCTTTGCCGCGCAGCTCACACGTTCAGGGGTCGCAGCGCACTAGGCACGACGTCGCCGCGCATCGATCGACAGCACGTCGAGTTCGCGGAATGCCAACAGCACGACGGCGCCGGCAAAGATGATGAGCGACGGGTAGAAGATCAGGTTCCCGCCATCGAGCAGCAGCTTGAACGGATCGATGATCGACTTCCAGACCGCCAGCAACGTGGTCCCCGTCACGAGCAGGAGTGCTGGATATGCTACGCGGCGGTAGAGGCCCGCGATGATCAAGGCACCGAGCGCGATCTGGGCGACCCCGAAGCCCTGCATCAGCGACTCGGCCACCGGCACGCCGCCATAGAACTTCGCCGCGACGCCGATGCCGTGCTTGACGTTGATCAGCTTGTCGACACCCCAGTAGACCATCAGGCCACCGAGCGAAACGCGGAGAAAGAGGAGGGCGGATGTCTGCACAGGCGAACCGGCGGGGGGAAACGGCAGGGGGAGCGACGACGGCGGAACCGACGATATCCGTCACTGCCTGCACTGGTTCCCACGCTGGTCCCGCCCTGGTTCCTGGAGCGGCCACCAGTCCAGACCTCCGCGCCTGTCACCCACCATGCAATCGCTTCAGCATCGCCAGTCCGTCGACGCGGTGCGCCAACCAGGCTAACGCGACGATGGCGAGCACCGCGAGTGAGCGTACTGCAATCTTGAGCGACATGTCGACGATCCTCAGACGTACGAGAGAGCGTCACGCACGGTGAGGCGCGCGGCGCGAAGGGCGGGGATACAGCTGACCAACACAGTGCCTACCAGCAGTCCGGCGACCCAGAGCGCCACACCCCGCGGCCAGAGGCTGAGTGTCAGGTCCTGCGCCGTGATCGACGCCAGCACTCGGCCGACGGTCGAGGAGATGATGCGCGAGACGATCGAGGCAATCACGACACTCACTGTTGCGATCACGATTCCCTCGGCGATGACGGTGCGCACGATCATCGACGTGCTGCAGCCGATCGCGCGCATCACGCCGAATTCGCGCGTGCGCTCCAGGACCGATACCCCGAGCGATGAGGTGAGTCCGATCAGGCCGACGATAGCCATCACCATCGCGATGAAAGCCAGTGCGTACACCAGGATGTAGACATGCCCACCTTGCGCCGCCGCAAAGCGGGCTTCGGTGATCACGACCTTCACCGGGCCACCCGCGCGCTCGAGCGCCGCCCCGACCTCGCGCACGACACGTGACTCCGACGCTGTATCGGCAAGCTGCAGGCGCAGGGTATTGGTGGTGCCCGGCACCTCGGACAAGCTGGCGAAAAAGCCTGGTGTCACGAGCAACGTGGCAGGCGTCAGCGGCTCGGACAGCACCCCGACGATTCGCACGGTGACCGGCTTCCGATTGACCAGCATCGCGACCGAGTCGCCCATCTTCAGGTCGCGGAAGGAGAGTCGGCGGGCCATCGTGTTGATGACGGCGGTGGCCATGTCACCTTGCTGAAGCCAGCGGCCTTCCGCCATCTGATGGGCGATGAGTCGCGTGTCTGGTGGGGCCGCGCGCAGCGTGAATCCGCCATGCGATCCATCTGGATAGGTGCCTTCGATCTCCAGACCGTCCGCGCCCCCGCGTGCCGCATGCGCGGCTTCCCATGACTCGACCCGCGTGACCCCACCCACGGATGCAGCGGCTGTGCGGACTGTCGCCGTTGGCGAATTGCGTTGCAGTCGCACCTCGAGGTCGAACAGCCGGTCGCGCCGCGCATCCGTCACGTTGCGCTCCCAGGCCGCCTTCAGATCGAGGCTGGCGATGAACATCGCCCCCGCTCCCGCCAGCAGCGAGGCCGTCATCACGAGACGCGCACGGCGACGAAAGGTGTTGCGGATGGCGAGTGTGATGGCCGGATCCGGGAGCCGCCATCGCGCGATCATGCGCACCAGTCGATTCGCTTCGCTGGTACGCGGGCGGGCGCCGTTGTCATCGATCGTGTCGCGCACCGAACGACGCGACGCGAGACGGATCGGCAGCGCAGCAGCAAGCACGGGTGCACCGATGCCAAGCACAAGTGCGAGTGCACCGACCCACCACGGCGTGGCAACGCTCACCAGTCGCAGGTTGAGCAACTGCGCCACCAGCGCGATGAACTGTCGTCCCGCGCCAAGCCCCAGCGGCAGGCCAACGGCGGTGGCAAGGGTACCGAGCATCACCACGACCACGACGTAGAGGGTCGAGATCTGTGCCGTTTGTGCGCCAATCGCCTTCATGATCGCAATCTGGCGTGACTGTTGCGCGAGCCATGCATTGATGACCCCTCCCGTCAACAAGGCGCCAAGTACCAGCACGAGCAGGCTGAACACCAGCAGCATCGTGATCACGGCATTCATCTGCGACTGGTGCGGGTGGCGCTGCGGCGGAGGGATTCGCGCCTCCAGCACCGGGTGCCCAGCAACTGTCAGCGCGGCGCTGACCTGGCGCACCGTGCGCTCGATTGCAGCGGCATCCGCGGCCCCGTCGCGCACCACCAACGCGATCACATCGAGTGGTGTGGTGTGCCCAACGCGCGAAAGCGTCGCGGCTGACACATAGCCGTACACGACCTGTTCCTGCCACGCGGGCGCCACGCCCGGATCGTGCACGCTGCCAGCGAGCAGCAGCGACCGGCGGCCGGCCCCTGGCAGGTCGATCGTGACCGTACGACCAACCTCGCTTCTGGTGAGGGCCATGGCGCTGCGCTCGATCGCGATACCGCCATCCTGAAGCGGCCAGGCACCACTCTCAGGATGCAACGTGTTGATACGCGACGCCGCCACATCCGGACGGACGAAGAGCAGCAACGGAAGCCACTCCCCTGCACCAACATCGATGCGCGCCATCACGGTGGTGGCCAGTTCAGCGTCGGCGATGTTGGGCATGCGGCGGACGGCCGCGAGCAGGGTATCCGGCACACTGCCAGCCATCGCGAGTTGCGCCGACGCCGGATTGGAGCCGATGTAGCTCTGCGGCACCTCACGCCGCAGCACCGTGTAGGTCGTGAGCATCGTGACCACCGCGCAGATGCTCACCGCCATCGCCGCTGCCACCATGCCCATCCGGCCGCGAGCAACCGACACGTCACGCAGCATCTTTACCCACCGAGTGTTCATCGCGTGACCTCGAGTGGCGTAGCGGTATCCTCGACCACGAGGCCATCGCGCAGGCTGATGGTGCGCGTGAAGTAGCGCTCGAGCTCGCGTTCGTGCGACACGGTGATCACTGTCTTTCCGTCGCGCGCCAGGCTGGCAAGGAACGACATCACGTCATCAGACGTGGCCGAATCGAGGTTGCCCGTTGGTTCATCGGCCACGATCAGCGGTGGATCGTTTGCCAGCGCCCGTGCAATCGCTGCGCGCTGCTGCTGCCCGCCAGAAAGATCGGCAGGGATCTTGTCGGCCTGCTCGATGATGTCGAGGCGGTCGAGGAGTGCGAGTGCCCGCGGCCGTCGCTCCCGACGAGGAAATGCGCTGCAGAAATCCATCGGCAACATCACGTTTTCGGCAATCGTCAGCGTTGGCAGCAGTTGGAAGAACTGGAACACGATGCCGACGTGTTTGCCACGCCACGCAGCCAGCTCGTTCTGCGAGAGCTGGTGCACCGCGTAGGGTCCGATGTCGATGCTGCCACTGGACGGCGTGTCGATCCCCGTCAGCAGGTTGATGAGCGTCGTCTTGCCGCTCCCCGATTTTCCCACGACGGCGACACACTCACCGGCCGCGATGTCGAGCGAGATCGCATGCAGGGCCACGAATTGCCGTGCCGCACCGCTGGCCACGCCGTAGGATTTCGAGACGCCGCGCAGGCGGACGAACGGGCCGATCGGTGAACCTTGCAGCACGCTTCTGCTCCTTGTTGAGGGACATGGAGTCGAGCATACTGAGGCGCACCGATGAATCCCCGCACAGCCTGTGGATTCTTGTTCGTTTCCGAATAACCGCATCACTTCTGTTCAGGAACGACCCATGCCCATCGCCGAAAAGACGGCAGATCGCCGGATCCAGCGCACGCGCGCGCTGCTGCTCGAGTCCTTGGTGCGGCTGATCCAGGACCGTGGCTACGAGCGGCTCACGATCCAGAACATCCTCGACCTGAGCGGTGTGGGGCGCGCCACGTTCTACTCGCACTTCGACAGCAAGGACGCATTGCTGGAGGCCAGTATCGGAGGGCTGCGGGCCTGGCTGGTGCGGGAAGCGGCCGCTCGCCCCAGCGAGCGACTTGGTTTTTCACGGCCGTTCTTCGAACACCTCGAGAGCCACGCACAGATCTACCGCATGACCGCCGGCAAGCGGGGTGA
This sequence comes from uncultured Gemmatimonadaceae bacterium, assembly GCA_963740355.1. Classification (GTDB taxonomy): domain Bacteria; phylum Gemmatimonadota; class Gemmatimonadetes; order Gemmatimonadales; family Gemmatimonadaceae; genus JACMLX01. The sequence continues at coordinate 1,200,197 of CAVUDW010000002.1, read as the reverse complement.
GGTGACGGTCGGCAGGCTCATTCGCCGCATGCTGCGCGAGATGACCCAGGCTGACGTGGCCGCACACGCGCCACGCCACGGTGCCGTGATGCCCGTGGCGATGGTCACCGAGTACATCGTCGGTGCGCTCTGGTCGACGGTCGTCTGGTGGATGACCAGCGAAACCCCGCTGCCCGCCGCCGACGTCGACCGCATGTTTCGTCATCTCGCCTTCGCCGGCATGCCGGATGCGGCCAGCGCCACGCACTGACCGCCCCGCGTTTACCGTCAGCTCGCTCAGCTGATCGGCGGCTTCGGCTTCACGAACACACTCGGGATGCCCAGGCCCTGCAGCATCGCATTGAATTTTGCGATGTCATCCTGCTCGATCCGTTCCAGCGCCTTCAACTGGACGTCCAGCTTGCCCGAGAGGTCGGTGAGGATGTCGCCGTGCTGCTGCGTCGGCGCGTAGGCGCCAGTCTGGACCTGCGAGTTGAGCGTGATGAACCAGTTGTACAAGCGGACTGGCTGATCGAGTGTGCACTGGTCGACATGACACGCCGTTTCGTACAGCTCGGAGCGCACCACCTCGAGCTTGGCTCGCGCCGCCTTGGCGGCATCCGCAACCTGCGCCGCGTACGCCTGCCCCTTGGTCTGCGAGACACGCGCATCGAGCTGTGACTGCAGGTCCTCGAGCCGCTCGACGCGCTCCACCAGTTCATTGAGGCGAGCGCGCACACGCTGCGCCGTCTCGAACTGCTGCGTCAGGTCAGCGGTGGTGGATGTCGACCGCGGATCGGCAACAACGGCGAACTGCCGGCTCGACGAATCCTTGCCGACGATCAATCGCACGGTATACGTGCCTGGCGGCACCTTGGGACCACTGAGGCTCCCTTCGTCGATGACGGTATTGCGCAGTTCACGCGCATCGGGATATCGCAGGTTCCAGACGAAGCGATTCGTCCCGGCCTTGATGCGAAGAATGGAGTCGGCCGCGTAATACGACAGGCTGTCGGTCACCACCTTCCTCGCAGCGATCGAGTCACCGGCTGCACGCGACGTGTCGGCCGCGTTGTCAGCCGCAAAGCTGCGAATGATCGCGCCCTTGGCATCGAGGAATTGCACCGTCACGGCCGTGCCGGCGGCAGGCTTCTCCTTCAGCCAATAGTCGACCAGTGCGCCCGGCGGTGGATTTTCACCCGCCGCACCATCACGCTGCCATCCATAACCATCCCACAGGATCGCCGTCGCGGGCTGGAAGAGGTGCACCGGCGTCTTCATCACCGCATCCGTCAAGCCACGCAATGGTGACAGATCATCGATCACCCAGAACGCACGCCCATGCGTCGCGGCGATCAGGTCGTTGCCATGCACCGTCAGGTCACGCACGCTGACGCGCGGCAGGTTGAGCTGCATCGGCTGCCACGACCCACCGTCGTCCATGCTCACCCACACACCGTACTCGGTGCCTGCGTACAGCAATCCGCGGCGAACCGGATCCTCACGCACCACCCGTGTGAAGGCGTTCGACGGAATCCCGGTCACGATCTTCGTCCAGGTCTTGCCGTAGTCGGCACTCTTCCAGAGATACGGCGCAAAGTCGTCCTGCTGATACCGATTCGCGGCCACATACACCACCGCGGGATCATGCGGTGACGGATCGATGTGCGCGGTGCGCGTGAGCTTGCCGTAGCCGGGCGGTGTCACGTTCTGCCACGTCGCGCCACCGTCCTTCGAGACGCTCAGCATGCCGTCGTCCGACCCTGCCCACAACACACCCTTCACCTTTGGCGATTCGGCGAACGCATAGATCGTGGCGTACCACTCGGCGCCGGTCATCTCGCCGTGGATTGGCCCGCCGGTGCGCTTCAGCGTGGCGGGATCATGCGTGGTGAGATCAGGCGAGATCTTCTCCCAGCTCGCCCCTTCGTTGCGGGTGCGCCAGACGTGCTGCGAGGTGACGTAGAGCGTTTGCGGATCGTGCGGCGAGACGAGCACCGGGAACGTCCACTGGAAGCGTTCCGGCACGTCTCCAGCGGCCCAGCCATCGTAGTTGCGCAAGCCCACCGAGATATCGCGTTCCTGGCGGCGGCCGTGATCATACCGCGAGAACGCCCCCATGTAGCAGCCGCCGTAGGTGATCAGCGGATTGCGCGGGTCGACGGCAACGGTCGCATTTTCACAGCCTGCCACGCTGTAGTAGTCGCGCTCACCGATCACGCCGTCGTCGGAGCGGCTGGCGATCGAGATGGCGCTGTTGTCCTGCTGCGCGCCGTAGATGCGATAGGGGAACTGGTTGTCGGTGGTGACGTGATAGAACTGCGCCGTCGGCTGATTGTAGATGCTCGACCAGGTCGTGCCACCATCGAGCGAAATGGTACCGCCGCCGTCATTCGAGTTGATCATCCGCTTGCTGTCCTTCGGATCGATCCACATGGCATGGGTGTCGCCGTGTGGCACCCGCAGGCGCGAGAACGACTTGCCGCCATCGATCGATCGATACACGCCGAGGTTCATGACGTATACGGTGTTCTCGTTCAGCGGATCGGCGGTGACCTGCGAGTAGTACCAGGCGCGCACCCAGAACCGCGCGTCGGTGTTCATGCGCTCCCACGATTCACCGGCATCATCCGAGCGGAAGATGCCACCCGAGGAATCAGGCGCCTCGATACTGGCGTAGAGCCGATTCGGGTTCGCCGGCGAGACGTCGATGCCGATCTTGCCCAGCGGCGTGGACGGAATCCCGGGGCGGAACGTCAGTTCGGTCCACGTGTCACCACCATCGACGGTCTTCCAGATGCCGCTGCGACCACCGCCCGAGATCATCGACCACGGCGTGCGCTGGAACTTGTACATGGATGCGTACATGATCCGGGGATTCGACGGATCGATCGACAGATCATTGGCGCCGGTCGAGTCGTTGATGAAGAGCACCTTCTTCCACGACTTGCCGCCGTCGAGCGTGCGGAACACACCACGTTCGGCATTCGGGCCGAAGGCGTGCCCCATCACGGCGACCATCACGCGATCCGGATCGCGCGGATCGACGACGATGTCCGCGATCTGGTGCGAGTCGGAGAGGCCGAGCTTCTGCCAGGTCGTGCCTGCGTCGGTCGAGCGATAGATGCCGGTGCCGAAGGTGAGGTCCTCACGGAGCTGCGATTCACCGGTGCCCGCGTAGATCACATTGGGATCGGAGGGTGCGATCGCGAGCGCGCCAACCGAGGAGATGTCAGTCTTGCCGTCGGTGATGTTCTGCCACGTCTGTCCAGCGTTCGCCGTCCGCCAGATGCCGCCATTGACGCCACCGAAGTAGAAGACGAACGGTTTTGTTGGATCACCCACCACTGCGTTCGCGCGACCACCGCGGGTGGGGCCGACATTGCGCCAGCGCAGCGCCTTCAGGGCCCCGCTGGTGGCCGTGGGCGACGAGTAGAGGCTCGGGTCGTAGGCCGGCGCCGCGGCCGTACGCGGGGCACCGGTGCCCGCGCGCTGGGCAGAAGCGTGAGAAACCGCAATCAACACCGCCGCGGTCAGCCAAACGGTGGGAGCGAGGTTCAGGCGAACGAGCCGCATGTCAGGAAGTCCGGGACGAGTTGAGGGCCTGGGAGTAGCCTCCCTAAACTCTTACCTGAAGCGACGGGGCGCGAGGCCTCATCGGCAAAACTGGCCCGTCGCACAAAAAAAGCGGGGCGCCGATCTTCTCGGCGCCCCGCTCGTTCCAGCCACTTCGACCCTATCGATGGTTCAGGGGACGATCGAGGTGTAGGCCGCCTTCATCGAGCGGATCACGTGACCCAAGCGCAGCGTTCGGGAAATAGGCCTGGTTGATCGTCCAGAGAATCGCGCCACCGAGGCCGGCGCTCTTCACGTAGGCTCCCTTCGCCGTGATCGACTGCACGTCCTCGTACGACACCATGTTGCACGACTGCGGACCCGTGGCACTCGCGAACGAGAGGTAACCCGCGCTCGCCGTGGCATCCCACTTGTACGCTGCCGATGAGTAGTAGCTGTTCATGATGTTCGTGTAGCTCATCGAGTTGTCGCCTGCATAGACGTCGGCACCCGAGACGAGCGGCACACCCATGGTGTTCACGCCACGCCAGCACGAGCCGTAGAAGCCGATGCCCACACCGATCTTGGCGGCCGGCACGCCGACCGCGGTATACATGCTCACAGCCTTCGAGACGGACGTCGGGCGCGTGGCAGTTTCACCACGGAGCGCGGCACCGTGCCAGCTGTCCCAACCACCCCAGTTTCCAGCCATGCCGTACGACATGATGTTGACCTGGTCCACCACGGCAGCCATCTGTGCATACCAGCTGCTGACGGGCGGAGCCCACGGCAACGGCACGGTGAGGATGATGTTCGGCTTCGCGGCCTTCAGGCGCTTCAACAGGTCGAGCAGCTGCGGCTGGTCGGAGACGGCGATCGGCTCCCAGTCGACATCGATGCCATCGTAGCCGAGCGTGTTCATCGTCGTGATGAGATTCGTCACGAACGTCGACATGTTGGCGGACGAGGTGGCGGACAGCAGGTTGGCGCGGGCACCGTCGCCGCCGAGCATCAGGATCGCCTTCCGACCGGCGGCATGCGCGCGGGTCGCGATCGTCTTCGCCATCGCCGGTCCGTTGACCGCATCGATGTAGAAGTCGGTGTTGATCACACCCGTGGGCGACGTCTGGATCGCGCCGACGAGGATGTGCGTCATGAGGGAGAAGTCGATCGCCGTTTCCGGGTACAGGCTGCGCTGGTATCCGATGTAATAGCCGGAGACCCAGCGACCGGTGGTTGGCGTCGGCGTCGGGACAGGAACCGGCGTCGGCAAGGTGTCGACCGTCACCGCACCCGTCACAAGCAGCTGCGCGCTCGAGGTGTAGCTGCCGTAGATGGCGGTGATCTTGACCGTACCGGCCGCGACACCCTTCACCAAACCCGTGGAGGAAACTGTGGCGACACCAGGCGTCGCGGTTGACCATGTGATCACCGCGCCGCTGATAGTGCGACCGCGTCGATCGCGCGCCGTTGCCTTGAGCTGTGCGGTGCTGCCCACGGCCACTGTATCGAGGGCTGGCGAGACGCTCACGCCGGCAAGGCGTGAGATGGCGAGCTGTGGCTCGCTGGTGGCGTCCGCGCTCTTGTCGGAACAGCCCGTCGTGACCGCCGCGAGCGCGACGAGCGCCGCCGCAAAAATCTTCCGGTGCGTATGCATGCCTTCTCCGATGAGTATTTGCTTAACCGGGTAGCCCGACTGGCATAACACGCGACCGACTTGTCGCACTGCATTAGCCTCGTAGCTTTGCGTCGCCGGTTTTCACCGGCTATGCCTTTGTCGCGGCCTCACGTGGGAGGCGTGCGTACTGCGAACGTCGTGGACTACATACGGAGCCGTTGGTGCATCGAAATTGGGTGGCGCCGCGTCATCCACGTCGATCACGCGAGAAAGCCCAGAACCCTCCCTGAGCAAGACGCGTACCACGATCGAGATGGAGGAACTTCGGATGTGCAGATCCGCCAATCAAGCAGACGAATGACCCTCGCCCGGGTCACCCGGCACGCGGGCCTGCGGATGGCATAAGTGTTTGATGAGGAAACACTTAGCGCATCGACCGCTACAGTACGATTCCCGCCGCCTCGGTCACTTCTGCGACGATGAAATAGCCGAGTGCATATCTCGACGGCGAGGTGAGATTTGCCACATTTCCACGAAGGTTCGCGGGCTGAACGCCGAACGGCGAGCCATCGTTGAGCGACTGTTCCGACAACGCGCGATAGAACTGATACGCGGGCTCGGAAATCGACACCTGACGCACCAGCACCTCCTGCCCCTGGCCGCACCACGATGCCGGCGTATGGTTGGAAATCCCTGATCCGCGTGCCGTCACGAAAGTCATCGGACGCCACCACACGCGAGTATGACTCGCTGTCGGGCGACACCAACCGCCGGCCATCCACGAACTGGTCCCAGAGATAGAAATTCTTCACGCCGACGGGATCCCTGAGGGCGATCGTCGCGCGCAAGCCATCCACCGGCCCCACCGCCACGGTGCGCTCGCGAAAATACACCGAGTCGATCGGCACCCCGCCCAGCGCGGTCTCGGTGGACGCATACTCATCGCCGTCGTGCGTGATCCGCAACGTATAGGTGCGGCCGACGGTGATCACGAAGAACGTGGACAGATACACACCTGGCTCCGTCGCCGATTCCGCAAACGTCACCACGCGACCGGAGTCGTCTGCCACCCGAACCACGGCACCACGTACCGGCGCCGGTGACGCGACACTGAAGTAGCTGCCAGTGGTCGTCAACTTCACGCGTTGCCGGCCGCTCACCGCATTGCGCACCCGCTCGAGGCGCGCCTCCACCACCAGGCGCGGTTCCGATTCCGGCACCGTGAGGCTCACCACGCGCTCGCACGCACTGAGCAGGATCGCGCAGATGAGTAGCAGTGGACGCAGGCGACGCATCGTCAGAAATGGAAGACGTATGTGATACTCGGCACGATGCCGAAAATTGCGGTCTGCACGGCCTCGGCGACCAACGGGTTGGCCACCTGTTGCCGAAAACGCAGGGCCTGCGCGTTGAACCGGTTGTAGGCATTCAACACGCCCAGCTGCAGCTCACCGCGCGAGAACGTACGCGTCGCGCTCAGGTCGAGACGGTGATACACCGGCAGGCGCGATGAATTGCGTGCCCCATATTCGGTGACCAGCAGGCCATCGATCAGGTAGCGCGCCACCGGGAAGGTGGCCGGCAGTCCGCTGGCAAGAGAGAACGTGCCGCCCAGCGTCCATTTCGGACCCAACGGTCGGAGCGCCACGACCGACAGGTTGTGTGTCTTGTCGAAAGGACTCGCGTAGTACCGGCCTCCATTGATCCCGCCACCAGAGACTGCGCCTGATCGTGCGGGCACAGGGAACCGCTGCTCGGAGCGGCCCAGGGTGTAACTGATCCACCCCGTCACGAGACCTGTCGACCTGCGCGCCAGCAGCTCCACGCCATATGCGCGCCCCTCGCCTTGCACGAGCAGTGTCTCGATTCGCGGATTGAGCACCACGTCCGCTCCATCGATGAAGTCGACGACGTTCTTCGCCTTCTTCCAGTACGCCTCCATCGACAGCTCCCACGCAGTGCCCGCTCGACTGAATCCAACGGCGTACTGATCGGCGACCTGCGGCTTCACATACGGACCGACCGGTTCCCAGACGTCGAGTGGGCTGATGGAATTCGTCTTCGATGCCAGCAACAGGAACTGCTGCGTTCGCGCATAGCTGGCCTTCAGGCTCGACGTCTCCGTGAGCAGCACGCGTCCCGACAACCGCGGTTCGAACCCGCGGAATGACTCCACCGTGGCACCGGAGCGGTACACGGTGCTGTCGAGCAAGGTGCCCGGCTCATAACGCGCGAGCGCTGCGTTGTAGACTACCGGCGCGTTGTCGCGGTACTCGTAGATCGTGGCGCCGCCGCGCCGCACGAAGCCCGCATACCGTAGCCCATAGTGCAGCGCGACGCGCGGGCCGACCGTGAGTTCCTGCCCGATGTAGACAGCCGGCGAGATGCCGAAACGGGGTGAGACTTCGCGGCGATGGAATGTCTGCGATGCCGAGCGGGGCTCGACGGTGCCGGGACGAAACTCCTGGTCGGTGTACTGCACGCCGAATTCGATGGAGTTGTTCGCCGACAGGTACAACGTTTCATCGACCTTCACGTCGAGGCTGCGGATGCGCGATCGCCAGGCCACGGAGTCGCGCGGGGCGATGGCCAGGTCGAGGCGATAGTCGTAGTCGCCCCATGACGTCGTGACCTTCGAAAACAGGCGCCCTGCAATCGCCTGGTTCCACCGCACGGTGGCGGCCTTGTTCCCCCACCCAGCGCCCAGTTCCGCGTTCGGCGCAAAACGATCGCGCCCCAGATAGCCCGACAACAGCAGGGCACCGCTCTGGCCCAGTCGCAGGTTCGTTTTCGCGTTGATGTCGTAGAAATAGGCCTTCGCATCGCGCACACTCGAGTCACTCGAGAAGCGGGTGAAGAGGTCGGCGTAGGATCGGCGCGCGGCGAACATGTACGAACCGCGAAGGCCACGCGGCAGCGGCCCTTCCAAAGCCAGCCGACTCGCCAGCAGCCCGATGGCAGCCGAGCCGACGAACTCGTTGGCATTGCCTTCGCGCTGGCGAACATCCACGACCGACGACAGGCGCCCACCGAACCGCGGCGGGATGGCCCCCTTGTAGAGCATCACATTGTCCACGGCATCGCTGTTGAAGGTCGACAGGAAGCCGAGGATGTGACTCGGGTTGTAGATCGTCGCCTCGTCGAGCAGGAAGAGATTCTGGTCGGCGGCGCCACCGCGCACGCTGAAGGCGGTTGATGCGTCACTGGAGAGCGACACGCCCGGCAACAGTGTCAGGCTGCGAATAGGATCGGGCTCACCAAGCACGGGCGGCAGCAGCTTCATCGCCGCCAGGTCGAGCCGCACCACACTCATGTCCGGCGTGCGCGGATCGAGGTCGGGGCGATCACCGTCACCATCGGCCGCGACCGTGACGGATGCGAGCGTGACCTTGCGCGTCGCAAGCAGGAAGTCGTGTGCGGTGACGGCACTGATCATCACCGTCGTGTCGAGCGGCACGAACCCGATGGCGCGGATGCGGATCCGATGCCGGCCGCTGGCCAGCAGGAGCGAATAGAAGCCGTCGTCGTTGCTCTCGACGCGCGACAGGTCGCCGTCGACGCTGATCTCAGCGCGTCGCACCACCTCGCGACTGGCGAGGCTCCGAACGTAGCCGCTCAGCCGAAGTCGCGCCGCCGGCTGCTGCGCCGACAGCGCACCAGCGGCGCAGCAGGCCAGCAGCAGGAAGCGACCAGGACGAGTGAAACGGAGGGCCATGTTCACGGTGACTCAAATTGCACCATCCCGCAGCACGGTGGCAGCGGCGGCACGGTCGAGCTCAGCTCGGAGACGGACGCGTCGTGCGACGCCCGCCTCGGAGCCACGGCTCACATCGCGATCGTGCCCGCGACCTGCTTCACGAGGTTGTAGAGGAAGTCGAGCCCCTCGTAGTACGAACGGGTGCGCAGCTTCTCATCGCGTCCATGCGCGTTGTTCTCGCCCGGCTGCGAGAAGATGCCGCTCACACCGTAGGTCGGGATGCCAACGGCCCGCAGGAAGCGCCCGTCGGTGGCACCTGTGCTCATCGTCGGGATCACCGGGATATCGCCCCACATCTGCTTCGTCAGCGCGGTGGCGCTGCCAAGCAACGTGGGATCGATCGCATCCGGCGCGACGCCGAACTTTTCTGTGGTCTCCTTCATCAGCGTCACGTGAACCGAGGTGTCGTCGATCACGCGCTCGATGGTTGCCTTCACTTCTTCCAGCGTCGACGTCGGCACGATGCGACAGTTCACGTTCGCCGTGGCCGTTTGCGGCAGCGCATTGTAGGCATGCCCACCGCCCAGTCGCGTGGCCACGCAGGACGTGCGGAGCATCGAGGCGTAGCGTGGGTCACGCGACAGTGCGGCGGCCGCGACACTATCGCGCGGATTCGCGGCCACGGCGCGCATCGCTGCCGCAACTTCCGGCTTCTCGACCTTGGCCGTCTCTTCGAGGAATGGCTTGGTGATGGCGTTCAGCGCGACCGGGAAGGTGTAACGCGCAAGGTTGACGAGGCCGGCCGCGAGCTGGTTGATCGCGTTGTCGGGCCGCGGCACGCTCGAATGCCCGCCTGGATTGAGCACCGTGAGCGTGAAGTTCACCGGCACCTTCTCGGCCGCCTGCACGGAGTGGAAGAGCGGCGTGGTGCCATTCAGCGTGCCACCACCACCTTCGTTGATGGCGTAGGCCGCGTCGATCAGCGACCGATGATTCTTGACCAGGAACTCGACGCCATTCGATGCGCCGCCTTCCTCGTCCGCCGTGAGCGCCAGAATCAGGTCACGCGCCGGCACGAACCCTTCCTTCTTGTAGCGAAGGAGGTTGGCGACGAACATCGATGCCATCGCCTTGTCGTCCGCCGTGCCGCGACCGTAGAAGAAGCCGTTCGCTTCCTGCAGCTCGAACGGATCTCGCGACCAATCGGTGCGAAGGGCCGCGACGACGTCGAGGTGGGCAAGCAACAGCAGCGGCTTGAGTGTGCCGGCGCGACCGCGATAGCGCACCACCAGGTTGCCCTTTGTCGGCGCGCCCGGCGGAATGAGGACATGGATGTCTGCTGCTGGAAACCCGGCCGCGCGGAAGCGGGCGGCCATGGCCTGGACCGCGTTGGTGACGGACCCCACCGAGTCGACGGTGTTGATCTCGACCAGTTGCTCGTAGATGTCGCGCGCCGCCTTCTGGTGCGGCGTGAGCGGCGTCGCTTGCGCCGTGGCGGCAACGGGGAGGAGTAACCCGGCAAGCAGGGAGGCAAGCTGGCGTCGAGCGCTGGACATGAGCCGATCCGGTGGGGGAGTGAGGGCGGGCGCCACAGGCGCCTCACGGATCATACCTCCCCCCCGACCGCACCGACAACGGCCACCGGCCCGACCGCCTCGAGACACCGTGGCTGGTCAGCGGCCGGAGCGCCTCACCGAGCGACTTCGGCGTCCATCCAGTTGATGCGATCGATCAACCAGGTCTTGAGCGCGATCGTCTCGCCGTCGTACGAGCCCGTCACCACGCGATTGGGCCAGACCCAGGTGCCGAGGATGGGCCAGCGCTCGAAATTCCGCACCTGCACCACGCTCAGGTAGTTCGCGCGCGAGAAGACGAGGTTCTTCAGGGAATCGAGCTTGCCGGAACTCTTCAACTCCCCATATCGCGCCGTGAACCGCGCCTTGAAGGCGGGGTCCTGCATCAGCCGCGTGTACCACTGCGCCTGACGCGCATACCAGCCATCGGTCCGATCAGCGCCATTGTAGTTGACGTTGCCGATCGCGAGGTCGAAGTCCCACACTGGGCCAAAGGTCAGCTTCCCTTCGCGTGGCTTGTACATGTAGCCACCGAAGCGGAGGTTGCCATCGACGTTCTTCACCACTTCCTGCACGATGTAGTAGTTGATCACCGACTCGACATCGAGAAAGGCTGCGTAGCCCGCGGTCGGGTCTGCGAAATTACTGGCGAAGATGGCGGTGTCGGTGCGCGCCATGTAGTTGGTGATGTAGGCGCGTTGCCGCTCCCATCCCGGATCCAGCAACGCGTCAGGATCGCCGACGCAAAACACCATCGTCGTCTTCGTCGAGTTGAAGCAGAACGTCTCGCCGCGCCGCTCGTCCACCTCCAGCAGGTAACCACCCGTGATGTTGGTGGCCGACGTATCCGTGATCTTCATCGCGGTGATGTTCACGCGCTCCGGGGCCACGCGCACATGCTCCACCAGTTGGTAGACGCCCTGATAGCGACCGTTGAGCTGCACATCGACGAATCGTGATCTCGGGGTCCACGCCAGGCCCACCATCCGACTGAGCTCGAACGTGAGGTCATTGCGCAGCATCGTCTTGTCGGAATAGTTCGCCAGCAACACCCAATTCTTGTTCGCGGGCATTCCGAGCAACGAGGTGCTGGTGGTGAGCTTGAGGCGATAGGGCTTCTTCGGCATCTCCCAGGTGGTGTTACCACGCCCGCGGATTTCCATCGCCCCCTGCACGATCGTAGCCCCCGTCGAGTCTGCGATGGCCAACGTCGCTGGCACGTAGATCAGCTTCGACGTGATGTCAGCACCGGTCGCGGTGGTGATGCTGAGCAGCGGAAGTTTCTGCGTGGCGGCTTGCAGGTCGACCTGCGGTGGCGGCGGAACCACCACCACTGCCGTCGGCGACTCCTTGCCCTTGCCGCAGGCCGCGAGTGCGAGGGAGGCAAGACAGAGGAGCACGCGGGCGCACAGAATTCGCAGCACTGGGATCGGACTGAAGGGAGCGCAAGGCGACCGGGTACGACGGGCGTGGTCGCCGGCAAAGGTATAGCGGGGGCATCAGGCGGAACGTTGTGGCAAACGCCCTCGCAGCTGACATGTCAGAGGGTGTGCGCGCAACGTGGCAGGCTCGCATATTCTCGGAGCGCGGACGACGCAGTCCGCCGCCCGTCGGCCGATCCCTTCCGAGCCCTTCGCCCCGCTCCGCCATGTCCTCGTCGCGTCGTCAGTTCCTTTCTGCATCATCCGTCACGCTGGCCGGAGCCGCGCTCGGCATGCGTCCAACCGATCTGCACGCCGCCACGGCAGATGTCGCGCACTCCGCGCTTCCCGCGCCGATCCGCGCACTCCGGCCAATGACCGCCGGCGTGACACCGATCAGCGTCGATGAACGCCGCGCACGCATCGAGAAGGCGCGCAAGCTGATGCGCGAAGCGAAGATCGACGCGCTGGTGCTGACGGGCGGCACCTCGATGGAGTATTTCACCGGCATCCGCTGGGGCGTCAGCGAACGCATGTTGGCAGCGGTGATTCCGGTGCGCGGCTCGGCATTCCTCGTGACGCCGAAGTTCGAGGAAGGGCGTGCCATGGAGCAGGCGCACGAAGGCCCGCTGGGCTCCGACGCGCAGGTCTACGCGTGGGAGGAAGATGAAAATCCGCACGCGCTGATTGCGAAGGGCTTTCGCGAGCGCGGGCTCGCCACGGCAACCGTCGGCGTGGAGGAAACCACGCGCTTCGTGTTTGCCGACAACATGTCGAAGGCGCTTCCGGGCGGCCGCTTCGTCAGCGGCACGCCGATCAGCGCCGGCTGCCGGATGGTGAAGGATGCACACGAGATCGCGCTGATGGAGCATGCGTCCAAGGTGACGCTGGCTGCCTACGAAGCCGCCTGGAAGTCGCTCACCGATGGCATGACGCAATCACAGTTCCAGGTGCTGGTGCAGGACGCACACAAGCAGTTGGGCTACGATGGCAGCGCCGGTGCGCAGGTCGGCGAGTTCTCCGCCCTTCCTCATGGCTCCGCCAAGCCGCAGGTCATCCGCGAAGGTTCGATCGTACTGATCGACGGCGGCTGCAAGGTGGAAGGCTACTGCTCCGACATCTCGCGCACCTTCGTGCTCGGCAAGGCAACGCAGCGAATGAAGGATGTGTTCGAGATCGAATTCCGCGCCCAGAGCGCCGCGCTGGCCGCCGCGAAGCCAGGAGTGCCGGCCGAATCAGTGGACGCAGCCGCCCGCAAGGTGATCGCCGATGGGGGCTTCGGCCCGGGATACAAGTACTTCACGCATCGCGTGGGGCACGGCATGGGCATGGACGGCCATGAGTGGCCGTACCTGGTGAAGGGCAACACCATGCCGCTGCAAACCGGCATGGTGTTCTCGGACGAGCCAGGCATCTACATCCCCGGCGAGTTCGGCATCCGGCTCGAGGATGACATGGTCATCACCGAGAACGGCGCTCGCCTGCTCACCCCGCAGTCACGCAGCCTCGAGCAGCCGTTCGCCATCGCGTGAGGCACGAGGCACGTCTCGCGCGGTGCGGCTCAGGTGCCGCGCTGCGCGAGAAGTGCGATTCGCTCGCGGGTGGACACCACCACACCACCCGCGGGCTCGACGGTCACGGCAAACATCACCGCGTCGCCAACCGGCACGCGGGCGTCGATCGGCACCAGCACCTCGGATTGCCCGGCCGGGATGTCGAACACGCCGCCATCGACCGGATACTTCTGGTCACGCTTGGCGTCGAAGATCCAGAGCTGGTACTGCCAACGGGTCCGATCGTTCGGCTTCAAGCCGGCGATCCGCATCACACCCCGCTGCGCGTGATCGCTCCACACCACATCGCCGCTGGCACCGATGGCCGAGCTGTCGGTGGTGGCGTTCCACGCCAGGTGCTTGGTGGCGATGTCGACGATCAGCAAGGAATCGCGCAGCTTCGCGATGCCGCTCACCCGTGCGTCGACGGGCACCGCGGCCGGTGAGCGCGGCGGGGCGAGCCAGAGCAGCAAGGCGGCCGCTGCGGCAAACCATCCCGTCCAGGCCATCGCGCTCACCCGAGGTACCGGCGCTGGCGCCACGGGCGCTGCCACGGTGGCCTGCATCGGCATCACGCGGGGTTGTGACCGCACGATCGCCTCGCCGGCACTGATCACGCGATCGGCCAGTGACGGTGGCAGCAGCTCTTGCGAGCTGGCATCAGCGTTGAACGCCGCGGCCAGCTCGGCGGCTGCGGCTTCCCATCGCGCCACTTCGCCTGGCGGCAGTTTGGCCAGTGCCTGCGCGAGTGCATCGGCTTCCGGTGCGCTCAGTGCACCGATCGCACGTTGCATCAGCAACTCGCCCAGCCGTTCGTCTTCCATGTCGTTCTGCACTATGCCTCTCCAGCGTCGTTCGGGGCCCGTTCCGCCAGAAGGTCGCGAGCGCGTTGCAGCCCACGACGGATGTGCGACTTGACGGTCCCCAGCGGTGTTTCTGTCTCACGTGCGATCTCGTCGTGCGTGCGGCCGTGCACGAGCGAGAGTTCGAGCATCCGGCGCTGCGCGGGCGGCAACTCGCGCAACACGGCGCGAGCCTGCTCCGCGCGCCACTCGCGATCGAGGTCGCGCTCGGACTCACTCGCTACGTCGAAGTCCTCAGGCATGGATTCCAGCGCCGGCAACCGCTCCCGCTTCCGTGCACGGTCGATCAGTCGGCGACGAGCGATCATTGCCACCCACCCTGCCTCGCTCGTACGCGACGTGTCATACCGCGCGGCCGTCCGCCACAGGTCGATGAAGATTTCCTGCACCGCGTCCTCGGCGTCGCCCGACTCGGCCGACCAGCGTCGTGCCAGCGACCAGACCAACGCGCCATAACGCGCGACACAATCGCGCACCGCACGCTCGTCGCCCGCCGCAATGCGCGGCAGCAACGGATCGAGTGGCGCACTGCCGGGCACCGCAACATCGGACACCAATGCCAGATGCCCGCGCGCCGGCTCACCACCGGTGGCTCGCGTCATGTCATCCATCCCCGCGGGTCGTCCTTGCGCCATGCCTGCTCCAAATCGGCCTCGTCAATGCCTGAATGCTGAAGCAGTTCGTCGCGCCGATGGTTTCGGATGCAGCCCGATTGGCCGCCGAGACAGGCTGCATCCGGTTCCTGCCACCCGGCGAACCGCAGGGCATCACGATGTCCCGTCCCTTTGCTGCACCTCATCTCGCCTCACGGAGCCACTCCATGCGTGTCACGTTCTCGCCAACACTACCGACACTCGCCGCTGGCCTGCTGCTGGCCTGCGCATCACCGCTCACCGCCCAGCACCCGTCACGCAGCCCGTCGATTCCGCAGGTCGCCAAGACTGCCGGACAGTTTACCACCTTGCTTGCCGCCGTCGATGCCGCCGGCCTCACCGAGACGCTGCTCGGCCGCGGACCGTACACACTTTTCGCCCCGACCGACGAGGCGTTCGCGCGGCTGCCCAATGGCACGGTGCAGGATCTCCTGAAGCCGGAGAATCGCGACAAGCTCCGCACGATCCTCACCTATCACGTGATCGCAGGCCGCGTGACCGCCGCACAAGCCCGAGGCGTAAATAGCGCCGAGACGGTGGCGGGCCAGAGTGTGCGCATCACGACCAGCGGTGACCAGCTCCGGATCAACGACGCGGTCGTGCGGATCGCCGACGTGCCGGCCAGCAATGGCCTGATCCATGTGATCGATCGAGTGTTGTTGCCGGCGGAACGTGCTGCCAGCAACGGCAGCGGTGCCGGCCGGAGCGCGCTCGAACTGATCGACCTCGCCATTCAGCGCGGCGTGCCGCTGTTCAACGATGGGCAACCCGACGCCACGGTCGCCATCTACGAAATTACGTCGAAGGGGCTGCTCGCGCTCGGCAACGTGGTCCCCGATGACGGTCGTCGCGCGTTGCGCGCCGCGCTCGGCAACACCAGCGGCAGCGTCCGGGATCGCGCCTTCACCCTGCGCGGTGGGCTCGACGACGCGCGGCGCAGCATCAGCGGGATGATGGAAGTCACCAGCGGGCGCTGATCGAGACATGTGCCATCGCGCCAGTCGGATGTTCGGACTGGCGCGATGACGCGTCACCGTCACATCGCGTTCACTACTCGATCGAGTCGATCCCGCAGACGCTGGCGCAAGGACGCTGGCTGCAGCACCTCCGCCTCCGGGCCGTACTGCAGGACATGTCGCACCGCCCATTCCATGTCCGCCAGCGGGTGCTCGAGGACCAAACTTCCGTCGGCCTCGAGCGTGCGTCCCTCGCGCTCTGCAATCCATCCGGCGATCCGTGGCGAGTAGCGCACCAGCATGATCTCAGGGGTGTCGCCACTGAACACGCGTCCGTCCTTCATCACGTCGTCCACGGAAAACTCGGCTGGCGCCGCGAACGATTGATCGGTCGGTTCCGCCAGTTGCACACGATCCATGCGAAACACCCGGATGCCGGCACTTCGGTCGCAATACGCGATGAGGTAGAGCATGCCACTGGCCGCGACCAGCGCATAGGGGCACACCACGCGCTCGTCAGTCGTCGCGCTGCCTGACTTCCGATACCCGAGCCGAAGCTTGGTGCGATTGCGTAGCGCGTGCCGGACCACCGGAAGGAATGTCGTGCTGCCGTACTCACCGACGGAGACGTTGTAGAGTGAGTCCGGGATCGGATCACCGGGCAGTTGTGCGATGACCTTCTGGAGCCGCGTCCGCGCCCGGTCGAGCAGGGCGTACTCGTCTGGCGGTCGCTGCGAGCGAAGCACCGCCAGCCCCAGTTCCAGCGCACACAGCTCGTTGCCAGTCAGGCGCATCGGGCGACGCAGGTGATTGGACATCGCAGAAACCCGATCCGGCTCGAGAAAGATCTGCACTCCCTCCACGAAGCCCGCCGGCAGGTCGTACCGGTCCACCAGCGAATGGAGATCACTGGTGAGCGTATCGACATCGGAACCAATTCGACCGGCGACCTCCTGCAGCGAATGTTCTTCGCCGTCGGCGATCTGCGGAACGACGAGGAGGATTCGTCGAAGCTGCGCTGCGGCCCCGCGCGGTTGCCACGGAATGCGAGCGGCGGACGCGGCGCTGGCAGCAGCGCTGGGTGCGGGCATCTCCGTGGGAGCTTCATTCGCGTAGATCGCGCGCGTCGCCGCAGCGAGC
This sequence comes from uncultured Gemmatimonadaceae bacterium, assembly GCA_963740355.1. Classification (GTDB taxonomy): domain Bacteria; phylum Gemmatimonadota; class Gemmatimonadetes; order Gemmatimonadales; family Gemmatimonadaceae; genus JACMLX01. The sequence continues at coordinate 1,183,188 of CAVUDW010000002.1, read as the reverse complement.
TGGGTCACATGCGCCGCAAGCGATTCTGGCGAGCGCACCACGGCATCACCACCGAAGGAAAGAATCCAGCGCGCGAAGCTGTCCGTGCGTCGCACGCTGAAGCGACGCGAACCCGTCACGCCCTCCACCGGATCGCCAAGCCCAGCCGCCGCCAGCGCGGGCCCTGTGACGCCAAGGAACTCCACCACCACCTCATCGGCATCGCCATCGCCGAGCTCCCACACATGCCGTGAGCGAGCGTGATCGCGCAGGCGAAAGGTGGATGGAATGGTGTAGTCCGGCGTTTGCTTCGACTTGGTGTTCACCTTCGCGCCGCTGATGCGATTGAGCCGGAAGTTTCGCATCTCGCCGCGCGTCTGATCCCGGGCGGCGAGGTACCAGTGCCCACTGAGGAAGAAGAGACCGTACGCCTCGACGGAGCGCTCATCGCGCTTGCCCGTGCTCATGGCGAGGTAGGTGAAGGTCACCACCTTTCGGGCGCGCATCGCCTCACCCAGGACCGCGAATACCTCAGCGTCCGGCTGTGCCCGCGCGGCCACGATGCGCGGTACATCAGCGGACGGCTCGGAGACATCCAACGGTAGGTCGATCGCCAACTTTCGCATCGCAGAGTCCACATCGGACTGCAATAGTGGATCACCGAGCCGTCGCACCGAGGCCGCGGCATCGACGATCGCTTCCAGTTCGTCCGGCTCCAGCAGCAGCGATTCGAGCGCCTTGTACCCGTCGCGATCGATACGCGCGGGCGTCGTCGGTGCGGCTCCCGGCACCGCGATACACAAGTATGGTAGGTAGAAGTTGGCACGCCGCAATCGATAGGCGCCGCCGCTGTTGCCTCCCTCGTCCTTCGACGACTCGATGGCGACACCGAGCGCGCGGAGTTCATCCTTGTCACGCTCGAAGGCCCGCTTCAAGGACTCACCCAGCTTCTTCTTCGCCGCAGCATCCACCTCAGCATCGATTGCGTCGGACTTGAGCTGGTACTCCGGCACCGAGGCGACCAGCTCGTCGAAGGTCGCGGGCATATTGCGAACGAGGAGCGCAGCGAGCAGGTCGATCCAGCGAGCGAGTCGCGGATTGCGCGGTCCCGAGGGTCGGTAGGCGAACTCGTCGCCCTCGAAGTCGGCGTTCCCCAGATCGTTCGGTGGTGTGGCGACAGGCATCAGATGGACGGAGAAGGACGTGGAGGTCGAGATCGCGCACTACAGCTTCATACGTTTTTGATACTTTCTCTGGCGCAGTGTCAGTCCTGACCGACCCTCTCGATCACACCAACGCCTGGTCGACCCGTCACCTGCGCCAACAACTCGGCGTACCGTGCGACCTGCGCCTCGTACTTCACCACCCGATCGGCCCAGCCCACCACATCAGTCACGTCAGACTTCCAGTCGACGACGCGCCAGCCTGCCGTGGTCTCCACGGCGAGGTCGATCACCCCTTCCGTCACGACCACGCGATCATCGCGAGTCTCGGCGCGCATCACCGAGAGTTCCGACAGCGGCACGCCACCGTCCCGAAGGGTGCGCCAGGTCTCGGAGCGCTCGACGTCGTCGAGCAGCTGCAGCAGACGTGGCAAGACACTGGCATCGAGCCGCTCGTCGCTGAGCACGGCCCGGGCGAAGCTGTGCAAGCCCGCACCGGTCCGTCCGCGGACCAGGGCATCGATGCAGCGATGCACTGCGGTGCCCCACTTTCGACCCTCGAGCCGTGACCGGTTCGGCACCGGCTCAGCGTAGGCGTTATCACCCTTGACCGTACCAGTGACCGTCTCGACGATCAGCGACGGTGTGCGCGCCGCCGCAACTCGCTCGCGCGCCGCTTCTGCGCGACCTACGAGCGCATCAGCGCCGATGTCGAGCGTGAGCCGACCTGCCGCGGGACGCACAGCGATTTCCAGCGGGTCACCGGCCATCGCGTCGACCGTCTTGGCCAGCGGACGCCACATCGAGGCATCGGGCTTGGACGACGTACCGATCTTCTCGGCCTGCGCGACCACCAGCACTCGTTTTGCGCGCGTCGTCGCGACGTACCGCAGCCGCTCCGCCTCGGCGCGTTGGAACAGCGATTCGGTGGCCTGCATCTCATCCCAGCCGACAGGCTGCGCCAGCCGCTGCTTCTGGTTACCACTGCCGCGTGTAATGAGCAGGCCACCAGTGGCTGCGCCATGTGCTGCGCGGGTGACGTGTACGTCGGGCTCATGTTCCCGCAGGTCCGTCGGTGCGGCGAGAATCACGATCTCCGCCTCGAGCCCCTTCGCCTTGTGCAGGTTCATGATCCGCACGGCATCGGAGCGGCCCGGCCGCAACGGTGCATCGTCCGCATCACCATCGAGCAGCGTCTGCAGTAGTTCCATGGCCTCGATCAAACCGCTACGCCCCACACTCGCCTCGGCGCGCACGGCCTCGACCAGGTGCAGCAGTGCACCGGCTCGTGCGTCGCCAAGCACCGAGCCGGCCGCGTGGAACAACAAGCCGGTCTCATCGAAGATGCGCTCGAGCAGCACATCGGTCGGATGCTGACGCGAGAACTCCCACCAGCGTCGGAGGACCGACAGCGCGCGCTGCGCTGGAAGTGTGTCGCCCACCACTGGCGCGGCAATCGAGAACGCGACGTGGGCCTGCCGCGCCGCGTACAGATCGGCCGGACTCAGCCCGAAGAACAGTCCTTCCAGCGCGGCTGCAACCAGCACCCCGTTACCCGGATCTGCGAGCGCGCGCAACACCACCAGCACTTCGAGCAGTTCATGTTCCTGCGTCAGGTTTGCGCCTGTCGTCGTCACCGGGATGTTGCGCTCGGCCAATGCGCGTGCATAACTGGCGATCGGAGCCTTGCGACCGGTGAGCACGAGGAAGTTGCCAGGCAGTTCACCTGCCGCGATGCGGGATGCGATCCACGCCGAGACGAGCGTGGCGTCTGCGGCCACGACGGCCTCCGCGCCGCCGGACGTCCACTGCACGACGTATCGCTTGATCCCTTCGGTCGGTGCGCCGGACGCATCACGTGTCGCGATGAGTGGACTGAACGCCGCTTGCTGGCCACTCGCCACCGCCGGAAACACCTGCTCGAAGTGTGCGTTCACCAGCGCACCGATCGCCGCCGTCGACCGGAAATTCGACGTCAGCGACAACGTGGCACCGAAACTCTCGAATCGCTGCTTCACCCGTTCGTAGATCTGGATGTCAGCACGGCGGAAGCGGTAGATGCTCTGTTTCGGGTCGCCCACCACGAAGAGCGCGCCGGGACGTGGCGTGACAGCCTGCCAATCATTGCCTTGCGCGGCGTCCGAGGAGAGCAACAGGCATACCTCCGCCTGCACTGGATCGGTGTCCTGGAACTCGTCGACGAGCAGATATCGATAGCGCTCACCCAGTTCGTTTCGCACCACCGGATGCTCCCGCAGCAGGCGGGCACAGAGCAGCAGGAGGTCATCGAAGCCGAGGCGCCCGGAGGTGTGTCGTTGCTCCGCGAAATCTCCCACGGCGCGTTGCAGGACGCGCATCACGACGGGGTAGCGATACTCGCGCCATGCACGAATCAGCGGTGCCGCACGGTCCGTGAGCAGTGCAACGAACTCCTCGCCCAGGAGCTTGGCCGCCTCCTTGCCACTCTTGTCGGCACTCCATCGCTTCTGCACGACCGCCATCTGCGATTCAGTGAGTGACTCCAGCAGCGCACATCCGGTCACCGGCTCGCTCCAGTCGGCAACACTGCGATGGAACTGGAGCCGCTGCACCAGCTGCATCAGCTTATCCGGACCTTCCGGTGGCAGGACCGCTGGCATCATCTGTCGTGCGCGATCGAGCAACAGCGACAGCTGCTGCATACACGCGGCGACGTCCGGCATGTCCACGGGTGGCGCTGGAAACGCCACGTCGTGGAACGTCTTGGCTCGTGCGAAGGCGTCGTGCAGGTCCGACGGGTCGAGCCCGCATGCGTAGAGGGCCTGCACGTCCTCTGCGTCGAGTCGTCGCGCCGCATCGATCCAGTCGCGCCAGAATTCACGCGTCAGCGACTCGTCCTCGATGTCGGCGATCTCCTCGAAATCAGGATCGAGGCCCACCTCGATGGGGCGCTCACGCAGCAGCCGCGCGCAGAACGAGTGAATCGTGCCAAGGAAGGCCCGCTCGAGGTCACGCAACGCAGTCGCGCAGCGCTCGTTTCGTTCGTTGTTGCCAGCACCCTCGCGCACGACCCGTTCCAGCTGCATCTGGAAACGCTCGCGCAGTTCGTCGGCGGCCTTGCGGGTGAACGTCACGGCCGCCAGCTGCTCGACCGGCGTTCCGTTCAGCACGTGCTCGAGCAACCGAGCGACGAGTGCGGTTGTCTTTCCCGAACCCGCGCCCGCCTCGACGAGCAGGTTGGTGGCCAGGTCCGTCTGAATACGGTCTCGCGCTGCCTGATCCGGCGCTGCCTCGATCATTCCGTGTCCTCCACATCAGTTTCGCCGCGACGGGCACGCATCGAGTCGTATTCCGGTATCGACAGCGCGAACTCGGCCGCCCACTCGGCGCGCGGTGACCCGACCGCAAAATCCGAAACCGACACACGGCAGATGGGGGCGTGATCGCAATGCCGACAATCGTGCGGATCAGTCGTTGGCAGGAATCGTCCAGTGCGCACGTGATCCACCAACGACGTGACCACACCGCGCGCATCGACAAGGGCATCCGCGTCGAACGGAACGATGGCGTTGCCGCCTCGGTCGGTCGGAAAGCGGTACTCGAATCGCCGGACCGACTGTTGCAGGGCAGCACCAATCGCGTCAGCGTAGAGTGCAGGTTGCAACAGGCGCCCGCCGTTGTATGCCGCCTTCTTCGCGTCCGGTTGGTAGCTCGCAGGCTTGCCGGTCTTGTAGTCAACCACGCGCAGCGAGCCGTCGGCGAACCGGTCGATGCGATCGGCGCGCCCGCGCAGCGAAATCTCGCGACCGTCAGCGAGGCGATAGGTCGCACGCGTCGTTTCGCCGAACCCGTATTCGATCGCCGTCCATTCGGCGTCTCCGCCACCGAGCAGTGCCTCGCGCTCCATCTGGAGGAATGCCCGCGCGGCACGGAGCAGCTCTGCCGACTCGGCGGCAAAGACACTGTCGCTGGGCGGTGGTACGAGCGCGCGCCAGCGGTCGATGGTCCGTTTCGCGATGGTGTTGAGTGAATCGTCCGCCGACGGTTCGAGAATCAGCTGCTGCGCGCCCATGTGTTCCTTGACGAATGCCTCGAAGACTTCGTGGAGCAGGCTGCCACGCTGTAGGGCGTCGAGCCACGCCTCGGTGTCGTAGGACGGGTCCTGCGGCGCGCGAAGTCCAAGTCCATACCTGTAGAACCACTGCAGCGGGCACTTCCCCAGTGTTTCCAGGCCGGACGGTGAGAGCGCATTGGCATCGGAACGCGTTGGATCGAGCCGAAGGCCAGCATCCGGAACGAGACCATGGAATGCGGAGAGCACGCCTGACTGCGCAGCGTCAAGCGCCGTCAATCCCGAATCGAGCATCGGGAATGCACTCTGCACCGTCTCCGTCGCATCGAGCAGCAGAGCTCCACCACCGATCGCCTGCAGCCACACATCTCGTGCGTCGAGCAGTGCACTGTTGTCTCCGGACGTCGACGGAACGGCACAGGCGGGTGGCAAGACGCGATGTCGAAGCTGTTCAAAGGTCAGCGTGGCATCGTGCTCCAGAACGCGTTGCACCTGCAGGAGCAGCGGCGACGGGCCAGCATCGCGACCATCAGCGCCGCGCGTGGACCACGACAGCGTCACGCGACCACGCAACGAGGCCAGTGACACGCCAAGCCGCTCCAGCCACTGCGCCCGACGATCGGCGGTATCGGGCATCCGGTCGCGGCCAACACCACGACGCACGGCATCCGGTACCAGCGGATCCTGTCGACTCGTACCACTGGTGCGTTCCGCATCGAGGCCGGTAACGAACAGCCTTCGCCGACCACTGGAACCAGCATGTGGCAGGTCGGTCAGGTGCAACATCCCACCGTCGGCGCGATACGACTTGCGCGCCATGCCAGTCGGCGGCCAAGCGCGTAAATCGGCGAGCGACTCGCGCAGCCCCGCAAGCGCGCTGGCAAAGTCGACCTCGTCCTCCTCGAGCTCCGCCAATCGGCCCAGTCGCCGCGTGAGACGTTCCATGGTCTGCTCCTCGGCGCCGTCGCGCAGTTCCAGCCGCGCGATGTAGAGGAGTGTGGCCGCGGCGAGACGCGCCGCTGTCGTCGGCACGTCGAGGTGACTGCCGCGCTCAGGCACCGGCGGCGTGATCGCGAGCATCGCACGCACGACATCCGCCAAGCCGCGCTCGCGCTGCAGCTTTGCTGCAGCCCGGACCTGATGCTCCGTGAGCGTCTCGTCCTCATCTCGAGCCAGCGCTACCGCCGCATGCTCGGCAGCCAGCCGCGCCAGCAAGTCGTCGTAGCGCGCCCTGCCCCACCCCACGCGCTGCGAGCGAAGTTCCTGTGCCAGGTCGTGCGCATCGATGTTGGTGGCCTTCACCGAGATCTCACCCGCCTCGAGCGCCTGACGCAGCACGTCGGCGGGAAGGCCGTTATCCAGCCAGGCAAACCATCGCTCCAGCGCACGACCGATCCGCGTGCGAACCAGCGGCAAGCCTTTCAGCATCGTGGCGCCAATACCCAGCTGCTGACACAACGCATCGAGCGCGATTCCGTACGTATCGGGGTCGGTGGTCGCGATCTCGACGTCGTCCCAACGCAGTTGTTCACCCATCACACGCCGACAGATCTCGCGCAACTCTTCGCTCGGACTCGAGGCCGCGAACAGGTCCACCGTCGTCAGTGATGCATCGTACTGCGGGTGCGATGCCTCTGGTACGCGAGTGGCCAGAGACCAGCCGAGCACCGAGCGCGCGAAGTCATCGTCTTGTCGGGCCAGCAAAGAATCGTCAGCGGCGCCTGCAATTTCACTCGCACTGCGTGCCATGGCACGATCGACGTCGAGCAGGATTGCGCCGGCATCGACCAGTCGGCGCACCAATGCGCCGGCCACCCCTCGCGTGGTGAGTGTGGGGACCAGTGCGGTGACACCATCGAGTACGAATGGCGCTTCATCGGCAAACGCCTCCAGCGCGACCTGAAAGACACCGGCCGGATCGACGACCCCTGCCTCTACCAATGCCGCGTCGTAGGCGTGGAGCACCGGCACCAACTGCGCCGCGGGACTTCCGGCCTCTGACGCGGCCCGAAGCTCCGATGCCGTCACGCCTGCCATCCGCAACTCGAGGATCGAATCCTGCAGCGCGGTGCGGAAACCGCGGTGCTGCGCCATCGCGGCAAAGGACGGGCTCACCAACTCGGCCTCGATCACACGCTCGAACGCGGCCGCCACCAGCGCTGCCAGCTCGACGTCTGATGCGATGCGCAGGCCACGCTCACTGAGCGCCACGAAGGACAGGTCGTCAGCGATACTGCGCAACGTGGTGGCCTCCCAGCCAACCCAGCCACCCGTCTGACGCGCCAGGGCGAGCAACAACTCGCGGCCATGATTCACGTCCACGCCCAGCAATCGCTTGCGCGTGTGCGGGTGTGTCGCGTTCACGCGCACGATCGACTCCAGCAGCCGCGAATTGCGCGCATCGGTCACGGGCATCGCGAAGTGCTCACCCTCGGCGAACCGGGGGCATGGGTATCATGGCGCGCACAGGTAGAGGGCATGCTTCAACTTCGCCCCCGGGTCTGACAGAAGGAACGGCTTGACACGAAAGCACGCACCAGGACTGATGTTCCAGTGGGTGACGTGGATCAGCGCGCGCCCTTGCGCGGCATCAGCCACGTCACCCGCTCCGTCTCCGCCACCACCCGCTCGCGCGAGTACACGAGCGGGAAGTACTTGTCGTCGGCCCAGAGCGTGAGCAGGTCGGAGTAGTGCGGACTTCTCGGGTCCGCCGACTGGCCAGGCACGTTCGTGACGATCGACTTGTCGAAGTCGGAGAGATCGATCACTTCCCGGAACGAGGCGCCGGCTGTCTGCTTGAAGTTTGCACCGCCAGTCACGTTGACCGTGTTGCCGTCACCGCTCCGCGACGCCGGCTTGAGGTCATAGGCTGCCGTCAGCGGGTGCTTGAACAGCGCGGTATGCACCGTGCCCCAGCGCCATGCCGACTGATCGGCGCCGAACCGGCGGTTCACCTCGGCCGTCGCCTCATCGAGGGCGCCGAGCACGATCGAGTCGGTTCCTGGCATCCCCTGGTGCAGTTGCAGATACCGCTCCAGCCAGGCATACGACGGGCGCGTGGCGAGCATTCTCGCCGCATCGCCCAGGCCGACCAGTTCGCGCGCGATCGCCCGACGATAGATCGCGGGCGCCCATGCCGAGAAAAGGGTCGGAGCCACCTGGTCGCGCGACATCCGTTGGTTCCACGACGTGAGCATGCTGACGTCGGCGCGCGTCGCCAGTCCCGCGCGCTCTGCCGCAGTCTTCAGCGACGGTACCAGCACACCTGCCAGCAACGACAGGTCATCGTGCTGCAGCTGCGCAAAATCCTCGATCGTGAATCGCTTCGACTGGCTCAGCACATCGCGCACACGATCCACCCGGTAGCGCGTCGCCCATTCGTATGAAATCGGCGTCGTGTAGCCTTTCGGCAGGATGTTGTTGTTCGAGGTGTTGATGAAGCCAGAGCTCGGGTTGTATGCGCGCGGCAACTGTCGGCCCGGAACGAAGCCCGTCCATTCGAACGCACCGTCACCCGGCACCGGCAGCAGGCCACTCCAGGCCCGCTTCGGCATAAGGCCAGCGGCAATCCAGCCGATGTTTCCATCGACATCGGCGTAGATCATGTTCTCACTCGGCATCAACCAGCGTGTCATCGCCGCTTCGAACTGTGCCCAGTTGCGCGCACGATCCATCGCCAGCGAGCCGAGGTAACTCGCCGTGCCCGGCTCGGAGTGCACCGAGCGAATGGCAAAGGCACGCTTGCGCGCGCTGTCGATCGACACGATCGGCCCATGCACGGTGAACTGCAGCGTGACCACCCGCGGTGATTCACCCTTGACGCGAATCGTGTCGATACGGGTGCTGATCGCGCGCATGGCGCTGCGGTGCTTGTAGCAACCGAGCGTGCCGGCTGCCGCGCCGGGACAGCTGCCGAGCGCCTCGACGTAGACGTCCTGCTGATCCATGCCGACGACAGTGAGGCCGAAGGCGATCCGATCGTTGTGTCCGATCGCCACCCCCGGCGCTGCCGGTTCACCAGCGCCGATGACATTCCAGCCCGGTGCCACGAGATGCGTGAGATACCGCACCGCCGGATTGGTGATCACGCGGTGTGGATCGTTGGCGAGAATCGGCTTGGCCGTCGCCGTCTTGGCACCGCTCACGACCCAGTTGTTCGACCCTTCGATGCGGTTGTACGCCACATCGCCGAAGGTGCCTTCGAAGCCGCCCAGTGAGGCGGCGCCGATGCCAGCCAGATCCAGCCCCGGCGCGGGATCGAGCCGCCGCACCGGATCGGCCGGGAGCAACGAGTCGACCTTTGCGGCGCCGAGGGCCGCGACGAGTTGCGCACGCAGCACCTCGCTCGAGCCATTCGAGACGCCGCTCAAGCCCGTCGCGCGGGCGAGTGGCACCGTGATGCTCCACGGCTCAGGCTTGAAGCCAAGCGTGGTGAACTCTACCGGCAGTGCATCACCGGCCTGCGCGATGTACGCATTGACGCCGGCGACGAACGCGGTCACGATCGACTTCGTATCCGCGCCGTATGCCGCCCATTCACGCGCCATGTTGCCGCGGTAGCTGAACAGTCGCGCGGCGCGATCACGCTGAAAGGCTGCAGGTCCCAGCACTTCCGCCAATCGCCCTTCGCCCTGGCGGCGCCACATCTCCATCTGGAAGAGGCGATCCTGCGCGGCCACGAAACCCTGCGCAAAAAACAGGTCGGACTGATTCTTCGCGTAGATGTGCGGCACACCCCAACGATCCCGCCGCACCTCCACCGCTGCTGTGAGGCCCGGGATCCGCAGCGAATCCACCGGCGCTGACTGACTCGCGGCCAGTCGCGGCGTGATGGCGCAGGTGATCAGGGCGAGACAGCCCAGCAAGCGGGCGCGAAGGGACGACATGGCAGGTCTCCGGGTTCAGGCGGTGCTCCGAGAGTGCCGCGCAGCGCAGTGCGCGTCAATCGGGACTACGCGGCCCGGCGCGGATCGCTGAACCCGGTTACTACACCGGTCGCACCCGCATCAACCCTTCCTGCGCCACCGATGCCACCAGTGTGCCGTCACGCGCGTAGATGCTGCCGCGCACGAAACCACGCGCCCCCGCAGTGATCGGGCTGTCCATCGAGTACAGCAGCCACTCGTCCACCCGAAAGGGCCGGTGCATCCAGAGCGAGTGGTCGAGCGACGCGAGCTGCATGCCCGGCGTGCGGAAGCGAGAGCCCATGCGGCAACAGCGCCGTGCCCAGCAGGCCATGATCGGAGGCATACGCCAGCACCGCCTGATGGAGGAGCGGATCGTCAGGCAGCGGGCCATGTGACCGGAACCAGACATGGCGCACCGGCGCACGCGGCTTGGGATCGAAGGGATCGACCGGATCCACCGGCCGGAAGTCGATCGGTCGTTCCTGCGTCAGCACCGGGTCGCAGCGGCTCGGGAATCCGTGCCGCCATGTCGCGGATCAACTCCAGCTCCGAGGTCAGCTTCTCCGGCCCCGGCACCGTCGCCATCGCATCCTGATGCTCGAATCCCGTCTCCGCGATCTGGAACGAGACCGACAGGTTGAAGATCGCCTGCCCATGCTGGATCGCCGTCACGCGCCGCGTGGTGAAGCTGTTGCCGTCGCGCAGCCGATCGACGAAGTAGACGATCGGTGCCTTCAGATCGCCCGGCAGGATGAAGTACCCATGCACCGAGTGCGCCTCGCGCTCGCCTTCCACCGTCCGTCGCGCCGCGACCAGGGCCTGCGCAAACACCTGTCCACCGAAGACCCGACCCGTGCCGATGTCGCGGTTCTGCCCGCGATAGATGTTCACCTCGAGCGGCTCGAGATCGAGCAGCTCGAGCAGGTCGTCGACGAATTCAGACATGCCAGTACGAGTTGATGGTGGTCGCGCCCGAATCAGGCGACCCTTGAAACTAGCTGGCCGGAGAAGACGGCTCACCGACCACGACCGGAGCCTCGCGCGCCGCGCCACCATCACATCGCACCTGCCCTGCCCTCACACGGTGATCGCCATCCCGCGATAAATCCGTGATCGGTACCGCGAATCCTCTGCATCCGGCAGCGGCGCACCGGCCAGCAGGACCGCGCGGGCAAAACGTCGAACCTCTTCCAGCGTCTCCTCCTCGTCGCGCGGCTCTTCACTCCGCACGCGACGGGTGAGGTTGATCTGGTTCACCGGCACATCGTTCACCAGGCGCTCATTCTCGACCGCCAGCGTCGCGGTCAACGCATGCATCGTAGTCTTCACGAAGTTCGCGAGCGAGAACGTCTCGAGATGCCCGCCGGCCGGCACATCTGGCGACACCAGCACCAGCTGCGCGTCATCGATCAACGAGGCCTTGCGGGCCACGCGGAAGTGATGCGTCAGGTTCACCTCCACCAGCTCACGGAACGTCGCGGCGTCCAGCACTTCACCATCGGTGCCGAACAGCGCCGGTGGCAACGGCGCAAACGGCGTCGAGATCACGGTCGTCGGCTTGCCCGCCTGCTGCAGCGCCGCATTCATGCCGCTCTCGATATCGTCACCGCACGGGATCTTCACCAGCACCCGTCGCAGCTCGCGCGGCACCAGCGCCTCGATGCCATCCGCGCCTGCCATCGTCCGCGTCAGCAGCACCACCTTCCCCACCTGGCAGAGCTCCGCCAGCTGTCGCACCGCCTCGGCGAGATGCGGCGCCAGGTGCTCACCGATCAACCACACCGTGCGCCCGCGCAACTGATCCAGTCGTTCACGCTTCGCGCTGCCGAACAGTTCGCGATCCGTGATCGAGCGCTCGAGGTTCAAGCCACCTGACGGCATGAAGGTCTCGCCGCTGACGGCGCGATCGGCAAGGAAGAACACGGTCGCCAGCGCGACCTCCGCCTCGGTTGGCATGCGCCGCAAGTGCAGCAGCGACATCACACCGCGATTCACCTTCTCCGCTTCCCGTGTGATCATCGCCGCAGGGAGGAACGGCGTCTCCTCAGGCGGCGTCCGGCGCAGCCAGCTGTCGCCGGTGGGTGCAATCCAGTCACCGGCGTCGAGAAAGATGCCCCCCAGCTCCAGTCGATCGACGAGGTGCGCTGCAATCAATGGCGTCATGAGATACGCGCCCCACGTCGATCCCTCAGCGCCTTCCGACTGGCACTGGAGCGCGAGGTCGCGCAGTTCGCGCGGCACGTCCGCATCCGCCACGAGCAGAGGCACATCGTTCGCCGCCAGCCGCTCCAGCACGGCCTCCACGCGCAACCCGCGTCGCACCGTCTTCACCACCGCAGCGTGGATCGCGTTCAGGCGCTTGTTCTCGAGGATCAGCCGGCCGCGTCGCATGAACAACCCGGGCTTGCCGCCCAGGCCGCGCAACCGATCACCATCGACAGGCCCTGGCGCGATCGCATTGATCTGGATCTCCGGCCCGAGGTGACGGGCGAGCGTCTCGACCAGCGCCCGCTGGCCGGCCTTCGACACTGCGTAATCGGCACGATTGGGATACGCCACGGCGAGGTGCTTCTCGCCACCGAAGTAACTCGACACGTTGAGGATGTAGCCGCTGCCCTGCTTCCGCATCACCGGCACCACTTCCTTCAGCAGGGCATAATTCGACACGAGGTTTGCGTCGAGCGTATAGCGCCACGCATCGAGGCTCATGTCGACCACCATCTCTTCTGCCCCTGACACACCGGCGTTGTTGATCAGGTAGTCGATGCGACCGAAGGCCGCCAACGTGCCTTCCACGGCGCGCCGCAACGTCGAGACATCACCCACGTCCACACCAGCCATCGTCAGAACGCGGCGATCCGCGCCGCTGTAGCCGACGTCTTCCAGTTCACCGACGATCTGTGAGCGCATCACTTCCAGCTCGCTTTCGCGACGTGCCACCAGCATCACGCGGGCGCCGCCCATCGCCAGCAATCGCGCCACCTGTCCGCCAATGCCAGCCGATCCACCGGTGATCAGTGCCACCTTGCCGAGATGGAGGCCGGTGATGTTTTCCATGAATCCGACCATCGAACGCTTGGCGCCTGTCGCCTTCACGATCGACTTCGGCATGTACAGGTTCACCTGCGGGATGCGTCGATCGGTGTAGATGAGGCGCGCCGCCTGCCCGGCCGCAAAGCGACGGTTCTCCGGTTCGGTGTTGCCGTAGCGGATGATCTGGTTGCCCCACTCGATCCACTGCCGCCGCCCATGCTTCACATCGACCTTGGTCTCGTCGCGCCACACACGCGTGAGCGACTCGAGTGCCGCACGAATCATGTCGGCGTACGAGTTGTACGCGCCGTCGTGGCCGTTCGACATCATCACGAACCGCGGATTGCGCGGCAGGTCGGTGCGAGCGCTCCAGTACCGGCTCAGCGTGCGCGCCAGCGCGATTGCGCCGGTGAGCTCGTTGTCGATGAAGGTCTCGATGTCGTCGTCGGGCGCTTCTGACACCAGCCCGCGAAAACGCTCAGGACCGAAGGCCGGCAGGATGATCGCACCATGAATCGGGCCGCCGCCGGCTGGGCCGTCGCTGAGCGCCTGCTCCATGATGGCCGGCTGACTGCGGTCGAAACGGGCGACGCGAATCTGTGCGTCATGGCCCCGCGACTCGAGCTGTGACTGAATCGCCACCACGTCCGCATCCCGCGGCACGCCGAGCAGCACGGCCGCACCCACCTCCGCCTGCATCCGCGCCACCGCGAGGCCGTCATCGAGGGCATCGCCGCACGCGACCAGCACCGAGAGTCCACTGCCATCCACGGTGCGCATCGTCGGCCGCGAGACGAACTCCGAGCGGCTCTCCTTGCGCACCCACATGCCGTGCGTCACCTCGAAGTCGTGCCCATTGAACGCGGCCGACTCGTCGCTGCCAAGGAAGACACAGGTGTTCGCAACATCCTTCGGTGTCGGGAAGGTGCGCCCCGCCGCGGGATCCTCGCCAGCCCGCTTCAGCGACATCAACCCGGTGAAGCTCGTCGCCGTGGTGCCCGGTTCGTCGCCGCGCATCTTGTCCATCGCGGCAAACACGGTCTGGATGCGCTCGGAGCGGATCGGCCCCGGATAGATCGTGTTTACGCGAATGCCACGCTCACCCAGCTCGAACGACAGCTGACGTGAGAGCGCGTTCAGCGCTGCCTTCGGGACGACGTATGGAGAGCGCGCGTAGTACTCGGTGCGCGAGAAGATCGTCGAGATGTTGATCACCGATCCGCCCGGCTGCATCACCCGCGCGGCGGCGTTGGCCACATGCCAGGCGACGCCGAGAATGCTGCGCATGGCATCACCCACCGTCTCGCTGTCGGTCGATCCCGCGGCGCGCAGTGCATCCAGCTCGTCTCGCGTGATCGGCACGTTGCGCAACGGCTGTCGCGGTCCGGCCGAGCCAGCGTTGTTCACCACGATGTCGATGCGCCCATGCGTCGCGATCGCCTCAGCGAAGGCGGCGCGCACCGACACCGGATCGGCGCCGTCGAGCGTCACGATGGTGGCGCGGTCATCGGGAACACCAGTCTGCTGGATGGCGTCGAGTCGCGCCGCCTCGACGCGATTGCGCTCGCGACCAGTGAGGATCACCGTGGCGCCTTCGCGCAGGTAGTGGCGAGTGATGTGGCCGCCAAGGTTGCCGGCGGCACCCGTCACCAGTGCCACCTTCCCGCTCAGACGCCCCTCGCGACCCGTCGCCTCCATTGCCTCTCCAAGTGCTGGCTGTGTCAACGTTCCCTCAGGCTGTGCGCTCATGATTCCTGCTCCGTAGCCGCCCACGCTTCCAGCAACGCGTCCTTGCTGCGCAAGCCAAGCGCGGGGAGCGCATGGTTCACGAGATAGTTGGCGCCAGCGTGCTTGTTCTCCCACATCGCCTGGTGGGCCGTCGGCAAGTCGTGCCACGGCACCACGGTCGGTGGCGTGATGTCGAGCAGCCCCGCCGAGATCATGTCGTTCATGCGCGTCACCTCGAACGCATTCGTGAGGTGCGTGCCAAGGATCGATGCGGTGGGCATGAGAATCTTGCGTTGCCGCGTCCACACCTGCGGTGCATAGAACGCGTACCGCTTGCCCTCCATTTCCTCGCAGTAGACCACCCGGCCGGTGAACGG
The DNA here is from genome assembly GCA_963740355.1 of uncultured Gemmatimonadaceae bacterium. Lineage (GTDB taxonomy): Bacteria > Gemmatimonadota > Gemmatimonadetes > Gemmatimonadales > Gemmatimonadaceae > JACMLX01. The sequence continues at coordinate 1,167,950 of CAVUDW010000002.1, read as the reverse complement.
CTTGACCAGCGACGTCGACACACCGAGCGCATCATGCCCTGCGCGCTCCATGATCAGGTCCGGTGCGCCGCGAGGGTTGTCCGGCGAGCGGAGCAGCTTGCCCACCGCCGCACCGAATGGCTTCAGCGTGTGATCCTGGAAATCACGCACCGATTGGCGGAAGCGCTCCGTGTGCTGCTTGGCATCGGGGAGTCGAGGCATGGTGAGCGGCCACTCGAACTCGGAGCTCCGCCGGCCGATCTCCTCCAGCGACACCACACCGGCAATGGCGTCCTCGAAGCCCAGCGACTGCAGGAACTCCCGCTGACCATCGGTGGTCGTGGCCACCACACACCGTCCACGCAGCGCGCGCACGGCTTCGATCATCTCGAGTCCAACGCGGTCGACGAGTTCACGGGTGCGTGGCCCATAGAACACCAGCACGGCCTCGCCGGCGCGGAGCGCCGCACGTCGCAGCATGGCTTCCGGTGACGAGGTGCCCGACTTGCCGACGAAGGTGAAGTGATAGCCGCTCGACGCACCATAGAACGTCAACTCGCCGCCCTGTTCGAGCAGCTGGAACGACCGCGGAAAGGCCGTCTCGCCAGCATGCGACACCACGTAGTCTGCGAGGCGGCCGTTATTCTGCGCGCGATACTCGGCGCACAGCACTTCGCCCGCGGCGAGCCAGGCGCGCGTCCCCGCCTCGTCCTCCGGTACCACGGTGAAGAGGTCGGCGAAGCGGGCATCCTTGCGATCCAGCGTCGCGGTGGCGCCGAGCGCGCGCACGGCAGCGGCACGCTCACTGCTCGAGACGAGGCCCGTCACCTGCACCCCGGTTTTGAGTGCGGTCTTGAGCGCCTCGAGCCCGGTGCCGGTGGCCGAACCTTCGACGAACATCGTCTTTCCGGCCTCGATCCTGAGCGTCGTGAACAAGGCACGCACGATGGTGCCGAGGTTGAGGATGTACGAACCAGCCTGCTCGAGAGTCAGGTCGCCCGGGATCGGGTTCAGCTGCGGCGCCTGTGTCACGATGAACTGTGAGTGGCTGCCGAAGTCCGTCTCGTATCCCTGGATGGCGAAGTCGGCGTACATCGGATCACGCGCCGCCAACGGTGACAGCAGGTCACTCTGGCCACTGTAGATCGCCACCAGGTCGCCGACCTTCAATCGCCCTTCACTCTTCGCATCACTGCCAAGTGCGGCGACCAATCCGAGCCCGCCTGACCCCGTCACCTGCACATCGAGGTCGTGATTGTCGAAGCTTGACACCGGGATACCGGTGATGGCCCAGATGTCGTTGAAGTTCACCTCCGAGGCCAGCACGTAGACCAGCGCCTCCATCGCGCCCGGCTCGCCCACTGGCACGATCAGTTCCTGCTCGGCGACGTTCGGCGGACCGAACCGCGGGGCGCCCGTCTTCTGGTCCTTGGGCACACCGAACGCAAACTGCCACGACGGGATCTGTGTCACGCCCGGATAGAAAGGCGCGCCGACACGGAGGAGCTCACCCTCCGCCAGGCGCGACTTGATGAATTCCTGTTGTTCGCTCACCAGTCGCACGCCGTCGCGCTTGATCGGCAACGGTGCACTCTGCTTGTCGAGGAACTGCCGAATGCCGGCCTTGCCGCCGTTCGGGTCCACGACCCCTTCGGCGAACAGCTCGGCTTCGCGGATCAGGCCTGCATCCAACCCTTGTGCCCATCCCGTGCGCACGGCGTCGAGCACACGTGCGCCGGCCATCGCACGCTCCGCCCATGTCAGTTGCGTGAGCACGTTCAGCAGATGCTTGTCTGCAAGCACCGTATCGAGATCGATCGTGGCTGGCTCATTCCACGCATCCGCCTGGGCCAGCCGCCCGAGATGTGCCTTCCCCAGCACGCTCGCGTCGCCGGTGCGATACCACTCGCGCACACGGGCGTGAGCGCACGACAGGACATCGCTGCTGGCCGAACTGAGTTCGTCCACCAGTCCGATTTCCTGCGCCTGTTCGCCGTCCACGTTGCGACCACTGAGCAGCATCTCGAGCGCATCGCGCACACCCGCGGCCCCGCGACGGTCGGCGAGGAGCCGCGGCAAGCGTTGGGTGCCACCGTAGCCAGGCAGCAGCCGCAGGCGAATCTCCGGCTGACCGAATTGTGAGTAGGGCTCCGCCACGCGATAGTGACAGGCGAGCGCGAACTCCATGCCGCCGCCGAGGGCCACGCCCTGGATGGCCGCGATGCACGGCTTGCCCATCCGCTCGATGCGGCGGAACGCCAGTTGCGCATTGTTCGGCAGCACCCGCGCCTGTTCCAGCGTGTGTATCTCATCGAGGAACTGCCGGATGTCGGCACCGGCCACGAACGATGACGTGCCGTCGCCGGTGAAGACCACGGCCTTCACGTCGTCGCGCCGCGCGAGGTGATCGACCACGATGTTCAGTTCGTCCAGCGCTCGCTCGTTGAGGGCGTTCACTGGCGGATTCGTGACGTAGACCGTCGCCACCTTGGCGCCGCGCGCGAGCGTGTTGTACTGCACGCGGAAGTACCGGTAGCGCTCGAAGAGCTGCTGCTCTTCCGAGAGCTTCTGGCGTCGCTGCCATTCCGCGATCGCCTTCTGCAACTCGCCAATCGACTCCGGGTTGCGCAGGGTGCTGGTGTCGCCCACATCGGTGCCTTCCACCAAGGCGCGCACCATGCGGCGGACGTACTTGCCACTGCGCGTCTCGGGGAACTGGGTGACCTCGATGAAATCGCTCGGTACCGCGACAGCACCCTTCTCGAAGCGCACCAACTCCGTCAGGCGGCGCTTGTCGTCCTGCGTGAGTGTGCGGCCGGCGCTGGGCTTCACGAACGCAAGCGGCGTCAATCCCTTCTCGCGATGTGGCGCACCCACGACGATCACGTTGCCCACCGGTGAGTCGGGATCCAGCTGCCGGTGCCGGAGGATCGCCCCCTCGATCTCCTCGGTCCCCATGCGATGGCCCGAGACGTTGATCACGTCATCGCTGCGACCATGCAGCGAGAACGACCCGTCGGCGTACCGCACCGCGAAGTCGCCCTGCGTATAGGCCCACGCGCCTTTCCAGCGCGACCAGTAGGTGCTGGTCCAGCGCGCGATGTCTCCCTGCCATGCCGGTGAGACGCGAGCTCCATCCACGGTGAAGTGTTCGCTGTCGCCCCACACCGTCCGCGCCAGGTACGGATACGGCGCCGAGATCACGATCTCGCCCTTCTCGTCCAGCGCGGCGCGCCGGAACGCGGTACCGGTGTCACCAGCCCGCCGATACAACGCCAGTGGCGCCTCGGGATTCACGTCATCGACGGAGGCCTCCGTCCACACATCGCCCACGATCCAGGGCAGCGCATAGGTATGCGCATCGGCACGCAGCGGGAAGTCGCCGTTCCCGTAGAAGTGCGTCCACGCGATGCCGCCGTGCTCAGTGGCCCAGTACGAATTGATGTACCACGGTGCCAGCAGGTCCATGCCGAATTGCTGCACCACCGGCGACACGGGTTCTGCGCAGAACGTGCACACGCGGAGTGTGGACAGGTCGTAGCGACGCACGTCCTCCGCGTTCTGGTGGTCCTGCATGATGCTCTTGAGGAACGTCGCACCGGCCTTGAAGATGCTGACCTTGTGTCGTTCGATGATCGAGGCGAAGCGACCGGCGTGCGGAAAGACAGGCGCGCCTTCGGTGAACACACTCGTGACGCGGGTCGTGAGTGCCGCCGAGATCATGTAGCTCTGGCCTGTGATCCAACCCGGGTCGGCCACCACGTACATCACGTCGCCCGGCGCAGCGTCGAACGCCACGCGCATCGAGTAGGCGATGCCCGAGGTGTATCCGCCGTGCACATGGACCACGCCCTTCGGCTTGCCTGTGGAGCCTGAGGTGTAGATGAAGAACAGTGGGAACTCGGCATCCAGCGGCGCGGGCGCGCTCGCGCTCCAGATCGCGCGCACGAACTCCGCGTCCGGCAATGCCAGCAACTCGGCTTCCGATGCGACCACGATGCCGATGCCACGCGCCGCTGTGAGGATCGATTCCAGCGCCGCATCGGTGAGCGTGTGGCTCCAACGGTCGCGCTCCTCGCGCCACACGATGTCATCGATGCCACTGTGCTTCACGACCACCACCGCATCGACGCGTGGCGGTGTTGAGACGAGCGCCGCGGCGATCGCGGTGCGCACCCGGCTCGCCTCGCTTGCGGGGAGGTCATGCGCATCCGACAACTTCTGCAGGGCGCGACCCACTCCGCGCATCACGTCGCTGCGCTGCACCGTGATCTCACCGGCCAGCGTCTCGTCGATCGCCTCGAGCAATGTCGCAATGCGGGCGGGCGTCAGTTGCAGCGCCTGCAGCGTCTCGGCCACGACACCGCGCGCCGATGTCAGCGGGACATAGTCGTCGAGTGCTGGATCGGTGTATGCGGTCTTGAACGGGACGATCTGCGCGTTGCGATAGCCGCCGTCGCAGGTGATCACCACACGCGCGCCCGCATCATGAATGCGATCGCTCAACGTCTTGTCGCTGAATCCGCCGAACACTGGCGTGTACACCACGCCGATTCGCTTTGCCCCTTCCGTCCAGAACAGCTGCGCCGGAATGTTCGGCATGTTGAGCGCGATGCGATCGCCACGCTTCACACCGAGTGCCCCGAGCGCGATCGAACACTTGGCCGCTTCCAGCATCAGCGTGCGACGGGAGACCGGATAACAGTCCACCGGACCACCGCGACCATTGTCCACCGACATGTCCCACCGGTCGCCTTCGAAGATCAGGGCCGCTTCATCCCCATGGCCCGCCAGCACATGGCGATCCACTTCGTTGAAGCCCGCATTCGTCAGCGCCCCTTCGAACCAGCGCCAGAATGGGGCCGCGTCGCCATTGAAGGCACGGCTCCACGGTGTGAAGTCGGCGGCAAGGCCCGGCTCGACGGCCAAACCCGTGGCAGCGTCCCATCCGGTCCACTGCTTTGCGGCGTCATCCCACGTGATCCAGGCTCCGTTGGGTCCCACCTCGGGATGGAACCAGTGCAGCTCACGCTTCGCAATTTCGCCGTGGAAGCGACCCGGATCGGCGAGGCACTCGGCCCGCATGCGCTCCCAGTCGGTGCGCGACCGGATCGGATTGCGGCGCGCCTGAGGTGGCGACACGACGCGGGGCCCCGTCGAATCGACGAGGGATGGATCTGCCAGTACGGCCATGCCGGCTACTCCGGGCGGTGGCGGGAAGATGTGCAGCACATTCGACCACGGCGGCTACCCCGACGTGAACAGACAAAACAAGTCGGGTGCCAGCAGTGCTGGCAAGGACGAAACTGCCAGTCCTCGCGTTACAACAGAGGAGTAACCGGTTACCCCGTCAGGCAATCATGCACGTGGCAGACAGCCCTGATGTATCGACGTGGTGCCTCGCGCCCGCCGTGCCGCACGGGCATACTGTGCCGACCATGCGCCCCCGCACCGTTGTCCCTCTCGGCGATCGCGCACTCACGATCGAGTTCCCCGACGCCGACGGCGCGCCGGCCCGCGCGCTCATCCGGAGCCTCACGGCGCGACTCCGAACCGAGCGCCCGGTGGGCGTGAGTGGCCTCGTCCCGGCCATTCGGGCCCTCACACTCCACTACGATCCCGTCCACACCGATTTCAGGACGCTCGAGCACTATCTCGGGCAGACCCTCGACACGCTCGAGATCACGGAGGACGCCCCGCGGACGCCAGTGGTGATTCCGGTTTGTTACGGCGGAGAGTTCGGCCCCGATCTCGAGGATGTGGCGGCGGCGCATGCCACGACCAGCGACGCGATCGTGGCCGCGCACACCGCCGGCGACTACACCGTCGCAATGATCGGATTCCTGCCGGGCTTCCCATATCTCGATGGCCTCGATCCCGCGCTGCATACGCCACGGCGTTCGTCGCCGCGCACCAAGGTGCCGGTGGGCAGTGTTGGCATTGGCGGCAGCAGCACCGGCATCTACCCGTGCAGCTCACCTGGTGGTTGGCATCTCATCGGCCGCACACCGCTGGCACTGTTTGCACCCACGCGCACCCCACCCGCGCTGCTGCAGGCGGGCGATCGTGTGCGCTTCGTTGCCATCTCGCGCGAGGCGTACGACGCCGCCGAGGAACGCGCGTGAGCATCACGGTGCGTCAACCCGGGATTCAGGCCACCGTGCAGGACCTGGGACGACCGGGATGGCAGCACATCGGCGTACCGGTTGGCGGCGCGATGGACCCCTGTGCACATCGGATAGCGAACCTGCTGGTGGGAAATGACGACGACGCCGCTGCGCTCGAGTGCACGCTCGGCGGCGTGGCACTGCAGTTCGATGCGGCGGCGCTGGTGGCGCTCGCGGGACGCGACATCACGGCCTCGCTCGACGGGACGCCGATTCCTGCGTGGCGGCCGTTCCTCGCGCACACCGGGCAGGTGTTGGTGATTCACACCGGATGCCGCACCACGATTGCCTTTGCCGGTGGGCTCGACGTGCGCGTGGTGCTCGATGGGCGTGGAACGTCGTTGCGGGCCGCGTTTGGGGGATGGGAGGGGCGCGCGCTGCGTCGCAACGATGTACTGCCGGTCGGTGAGCCGACAGCCCTCGGGGAGCGCATCGCCCGCCACCTCGAGCAGCGCGGTCGCGCCGTCGCAAACTGGAGTGCCAGCCCGGCGCTGCTGCCGTCGTACGCGGCCGCACCCACGGTGCGTTTCATCCACGGGCCTGAATTCGAGGAAATGACGGACGCGTCGCGTGCCCTGCTGCTCGGTGACACCTTTCGCATCGCACCGGAATCGGACCGGATGGGATTCCGCCTCACTGGCCACCTGCTTTCCCTTTCGACTCCCCGCGAAATGCTGTCGTCTGGCGTGACCGCCGGTACCATGCAACTCCCGCCCGGCGGCGCGTTGATCGTGCTGATGGCCGATCGGCAGACCACCGGTGGCTATCCGCGCCTCGGCGATGTGATCTCCGTCGACCTGCCGCTGCTCGCGCAGTTGCGTCCGGGTGATCACGTCTCGTTCGCACCGATCGCACTCGATGATGCGCACGACCTGCTGCGGCGCCGCGAGCATGACCTGGCAACCGCGCGCCGCGCCATTCACCTCCGCTTTCCACCGGGCTCCGATGACACGCGTTGACCTGAATTGCGACATGGGCGAAAGCTTCGGTGCCTGGACCATCGGCAACGACTCCGCCGTGTTGCCGTATGTGTCGTCCGTCAACATCGCCTGCGGATTTCACGGCGGTGATCCATCGGTGATGCGCGCCACCGTGCACGCGGCTGCCGCGCATCGCGTGGCGGTCGGGGCGCATCCCGGCCTCCCTGACCTTGTCGGGTTCGGCCGTCGCGAACTCGCCGTCACGGTGCAGGAAGTGTATGACATGGTGGTGTACCAGGTCGGTGCATTGCAGGCGACGGCCTTTGCTGCCGGTGTGTCGATGCAGCATGTCAAGCCGCACGGCGCGCTCTACAACATGGCTGCGGTGCGTCGCGACCTCGCCGATGCCATTGCACGCGCCGTGTTCGACGTCGACGCGGCGCTGGTGCTGGTCGGACTGTCCGGCAGCGCGCTGATCGCCGCCGGCGCACGACTCGGTCTGCGCACATCGAGCGAAGTATTTGCCGATCGCAACTACCAGGGCGATGGCACGCTCGTACCGCGACACCAGCCGTCCGCGATGGTCACTGACGTCGAGGTTGCAGTGCAGCGCGCCGTGCGCATGGTGCGGGAACAGCGCGTCCGCGCCATCGATGGCACTGAGGTCGCAGTTGTGGCCGAGACCATCTGCATCCATGGCGACGCGCCGGGCGCGCCGCAGTTTGCAGAGCGCATCCGCACCGCGCTGCATGTGGCGGGCGTCAGTGTGTTGCCGCTCGGTGCGTCCCCGCCCGCCTGACCGCTTCCTTCGACTGTTTCCTTCGACCGTCCCTCTCGACCACCGCCGATGCTCGTCCTCAGTGGGCTGCTCGTTGTTGTGCTGGGTTTTGCGTTCCGCCTCAATCCGTTGCTGGTCGTCACCTGCGCCGGCATCGTCACCGGGCTCGCGGGCGGCCTTGGGTTCGTGACCACACTCACGACGCTCGGGCACGCCTTCACCGAAAGTCGCTACGTCGCCATCGTGTGGCTCGTCTTGCCAGTGATCGGGCTGCTTGAGCGTTCAGGACTGAAGGAGCGCGCCCGCGACGTCGTGATGCGCATGCAGGGTGCAACGACTGGACGTGTGCTGCTGGCATACCTCGCGCTTCGGCAAGCCACCGCGGCGCTCGGTCTGGTGTCGCTCGGTGGGCACCCGCAGATGGTGCGCCCGTTGATCGCGCCGATGGCAGAGGCAGCCGCCGATCGCGATGTCCCCGACCTCGATGACGCCACGCGGCAGGTGATTCGCGCCAACGCCGCCGCGGTCGACAACATCGGCGTCTTCTTCGGCGAGGACATCTTCATCGCAATCGGCTCGATCCTGCTCATCAAGGGGGTGCTCGAGCAGGCTGGCATTCGCGTCCTGCCAACCGAGCTCGCCGTCTGGGCCATCCCAACAGCGATTGCCGCCTTCGTGATCCACGGCATCCGGCTGATGCTGCTCGATCGAGGCCTGAAGGCGCGCCGAGCGAAGGCAAGCGCATGATCACGCTCGAATTCCTCTACCGCCTGATGGGCATCCTGACGGGTGCCGCGGCGGTGATCAACCTTCGTGACGCGGCCAATCCCAACCGCATCTGGAACGCGGCCTTCTGGGGGCTGTGGACGGTGTCGTTTCTGGCAGGGAGCTGGCTTCCCGATCTCGCGAACGGCATCCTCATTCTCGCCATGGTTGCCGTCGCCACCTTCCGCGGCGTGCGATCGACATCCGCGGAGAGCACGACCATCGCGGAGCGCATCGCGAGTGCGAAGCGGTGGGGCAACAAGCTCTTCCTGCCCGCGCTGGCAGTTCCGCTGGTCACGCTGCTCGCGAACGCGACGCTCGGCTACGTCACCATCAACGGTGCCAAGCTCGTCGAGCCAAAGCAGGTGACACTGGTGTCGCTCGGCGTGGCCACGCTGTTGTCGCTCGCGATTGCGATGTGGATGTTGCGGCCGCCCCTCAGCGCTCCGCTGTCCGAGGCGCGACGGCTGCTCGATTCTGTCGGGTGGGCGGCGATGCTGCCGCAGCTGCTGGCGGCGCTCGGTGCCGTGTTCGCTGCCGCTGGCGTGGGCAAGGTGGTCGCGACCCTGGCGGCCAGTTGGATTCCTGGCGGCGCACCATTTCTCTCGGTCCTCGCATACACGGTTGGCATGGCCTTGCTGACGATGCTGATGGGTAATGCCTTCGCCGCATTCCCGGTCATGACACTGGGCATTGGCTTGCCGCTGCTGGTGAATGGGCTGCACGGCAACGCGACCATCATCGCTGCGATTGGCATGCTTTCCGGTTTCTGCGGGACGCTCATGACGCCGATGGCCGCGAACTTCAACATCGTGCCTGTGGCGCTGCTCGACCTACCCGATCGGTACGCCGTGATCCGTGTGCAGATACCGACGGCGCTCTGGCTGCTGGCCGTCAACACGGCCCTCATCTATTTCCTTGCCTTCCCGCGCTGACGCCCGATGCTGACACCGCTCACGCCTGCCCTCGCCTCGAAGTTTGCATCGCTGGCCCTGTCGCACATCACGCGCGAGTATCCGAACAAACTCGAGCACGTGCTCACCGGGCCCGAGGATCTTCGCTCCCCTCGAGCGTTGCACCCGGTTTTCTACGGCAGCTATGACTGGCATTCGTGTGTGCACGGCTACTGGCTGCTCGCGCGCCTGCTGCGCCGCATGCCGGCCATTCCCGAGGCAGCGACGATCCGCACGCTGTTCGACACACACTTCACAGCGGAGAATGTGGCTGGAGAAGTGGCATATCTCGCGCCCGCACATCGCACGACGTTCGAGCGACCGTACGGCTGGGCGTGGGCACACATGCTCGCGGCTGAACTCCGCCTCCACGACTCGGACGATGGACGTCGCTGGTCGCAGGCCCTGCAACCACTTGCCGACACCTTCACGGCACGATGGTTGGCGTTCCTGCCGAAATGCACCTACCCCATTCGGGTCGGGACGCACTTCAACACGGCCTTCGCGATTGCGCTCAGCCTGACGTACGCGGAAGCAGCAGGGGAATCGACCCTCGTCGCCGCGCTGCGTGACGCGGCCGGCCGCTGGTACGGCACCGATGCCCGCTGTCAGGCGTGGGAACCCGGCAGCGACGAATTTCTCTCCTCGGCGCTGATGGAAGCGGAGTGCATGCGTCGCGTGTTGCCGCCAGCGGTGTTCGCATCATGGCTCTCGCAGTTTCTTCCCGACATCAGCCATGCGGCGCCGGCCACGCTCTTCACGCCGGCCACGGTCAGCGATCGCACTGACGGCAAGATTGCGCATCTCGATGGGCTGAACCTCAGTCGCGCCTGGTGCTGGCGCCATCTGGCGAGCACGATGACCGTCGATGATCCGCGCCTGCGCCTCGCACTCGACGCCGCCGCTCGTCATCTCGACGCCAGCCTCGCCCACGTGGCTGGTGACTACATGGGCGAACACTGGCTGGCGACCTTCGCGCTGCTCGCAATCGACGAATAGCGCGAACGGAACCTCAGGCGGGATCGACCACCCACACCGTCCGCTCGAGACCGGACACCAGCGCGGCCGGCAGCGCGCGGCCGTGCGGTGTTCCGTCCAGGATCGCCGTGCGAATGGCACGCTTGTCTGCCCCGGTGCACAACACCACCAGCACGCGCGACGCACACAGTGCGCGCAGTGTCAGGCCCACGCGCTCTGCCACCGCAAACTCCGCAGGTGCCACCGCGTCCATCGCCCACGCGGTCGACGAGCTCACGCGTGAGTCACCAGGGAAGAGCGACGCCGTGTGGCCATCCGCGCCCACCCCCGTCAGCACGAGGTCGAACTTCGGCATCGGCAGCGGATCGATCAGCGCCTCGTATTCCGCTGCCGCCTGCACAGCACCAAGCTCTCCGCGCAAGCGATGCACCTGCGCCTCAGGAATTGCCACCTGATCGAGCAACGTCTCGGCGATCATGCGGTAGTTGCTGTCGGCATGCGTCGGCGGAACGCACCGCTCATCGCCGATGTACACCTCCACGTTGCCCCACGGGATGTCGGGACGCTTGGCGAGGGTGCGATACACGGCGGCCGGCGTGCGCCCACCCGCCAGCACAGCGCGACACACACCGCGTGCCAGCACCGCATCACGAATCACCCATTCCAGCATCGTGGCCGTCTGCTCGGCGTACGACACCACCTCGAATTCGAGAACCTCGCGTGGCGCTCCTTTCATCGTGATGACAGCGATCCTGCTTCGAGTGGTCCGTCGCTCCCAGCCGGGTATGGCAGCACGCCCACCGCACCGTCGAGCAGGGGTGTGAACAGCGTCCATGCCACTTCCACCTCCTCCGCGTGCACGAAGAGCGTCTGGTCGCCGCGCAGCACGTCGAGCAATAACGTCTGGTACGCCTCCGGAATTTCCTTGAAGGCCTCGGCATAGTCGAAATGCAGCGGCAGCCGTTGCACGCGGAACGGCTCGCCGGGCGCCTTCACATCGAAGTAGAGGCTGAACCCTTCGTTCGGCTGCAGCGTCAGCACCAGCGTGTTGCGATGCAGTTCTTCCTGGTGCATGGCGCGGAACATCCACACCGGTGCCCGACGGAACTTCACCTCGATCTCCGTCACCCGCTTGCCCAGTCGCTTGCCCGTACGCAGGAAGAACGGCACGCCCTGCCAGCGCCAGTTTTCGATGTGCAGCCGAATCGCCGCGAACGTCTCCGTGCGCGAATTCACCGCCACACCGGGCTCCTCGCGATAACCGATGACATCCTTGCCATCGATCTGCCCACCATAGTACTGGCCGAGCACTGCATCGGATGGTGTGACTGGTGCGATCGCGCGCAGCGCCTTGATCTTCTCGGCGCGAATCGCGCTGGCATCCATCGAGCCCGGGACTTCCATCGCCACCAACGCCAGCAACTGCGTCAGGTGGCTCTGCACCATGTCCCGCAACGCACCAGCATTTTCGTAGTACTCGGCGCGCCCTTCCACGCCGAGGTCCTCCGACACCGTGATCTGCACGCTCTCGATGTGATTCCGGTTCCAGAGGTTCTCGAACATCGCATTCGCGAACCGGAACACCATCATGTTCTGCACCGTCTCCTTGCCGAGATAGTGATCGATGCGGTAGACCTGGTCTTCGACGAAGTACTTGTGCACGATGCCACTCAGCGCCCGCGACGACGCGAGATCGTGCCCGAACGGCTTCTCGATCACGAGCCGCGTGCTCTCCTGCGGCTCTGCCAGCCCCGCCTCACCGAGGCCAGTGATCGCCGCGGGGAAACTCTCCGGCGGCAGCGCGACGTAGAACACGCGCACCGTCATCGCGCCGAATTCCTGCTCCAGCGCTGCAATGCGGTCGCGCAGCGCGAGATAGTCGGCGGGGGTGCCTTCGCCGATCGACTGCCCGTGGAAGAACTTCGCCGTCCACGCCTCGACATCGGCCGGTGGTGCAATCTTGTCCCCGATCGCCGACGCGCCGATCGCACGAAAGCCGGAGTCGTCGAAATCCGGCTTGCGCGACAAGCCGAGAATCACGCAGCCGGCCTTGGTGCTGTCATTGGCGTACAACTGGTACAGCGCGGGGAGGATCTTTCGCCGTGAGAGGTCGCCCGATGCACCGAAGATGACAAACAGCGACAACCCGGGTGTGCCGTTGCTCACGTGGTGGGTTCCGTCTTGATGGCGTGCCCGCCGAACTGATTGCGCATCGCCGAGAGCAACTTGTCGGCGTACGAGTCGGTGTCGCGTGAGCGAAGCCGTTGCAGCAGCGAAAGGGTGATCACTGGCGCTGGCACATCGAGGTCGATCGCTTCTGCCACCGTCCATCGACCTTCACCCGAGTCGGAGACATACGGGGCGATGCCCTTCATCGTCGGGTTGTCGGCCAGCGCAAGCGCGGTCAGGTCGAGCAGCCAGGAGCGCACCACGCTGCCATGGCGCCAGAGTTCGGCCACCTGGGCCAGATCGAGCTGCATCTCCGTCTTGTGCTGAAGGATCGAGAAGCCCTCTGCATAGGCTTGCATCATCCCGTATTCGATGCCGTTGTGCACCATCTTCGTGAAATGACCGGCACCACTGGGGCCAACCCGTGCCCAGCCGCGATCGACCGCCGGCGCCAGCGTCGAGAAGATCGGGCGCAAGCGCTCCACCGCGTCGGCGTCGCCGCCAATCATCAGGGCATAGCCCTCCTTCAGTCCCCACACTCCGCCGCTGGTGCCGGCGTCGATGAACGCGATGCCTTGCGCCGCCAGCGCCGCACCGCGTCGCATGCTGTCCTTGTAGTTGCTGTTGCCGCCATCGATGATCGTGTCGCCGGCCGACAGCAGGGCTGCCAGCGCCGTCACCGTCGCCTCCGTCGGCTCGCCGGAGGGAACCATCACCCAGACCGCCCGCGGCGCCGTCAGCTGGCCAACCAGGTCCGCCAGCGATGTCGCGCTCGACGCGCCGTCAGCCGCGGCAGTCGCCACCGCCTGCGGATTCTGGTCGAAGACGGCCACCGTGTGACCGCCCCGGAGCAACCGGGTGGTCATGTTCGCGCCCATCCGTCCCAATCCGATCATGCCGAGCTGCATCGAAGCCTGTCTGCCTGTTTTGGAGAGTTGGTGCTGCTTTTCGCTCGGATCTACCGATACGTCAGGTTATCCGGGCTGCAGCGTGCACTCAAGCGACTTCGCAGGTCGATTCGCACTCCGTTACCCGAACTAGTTGTTTTCACCGTCGACTCCGCCACAGATTCGATCTGTCCGGCGCATCACCACCCTGAGCCGCCGTTCGCTTCTCACTCTACGCGATGCCCGCTTTCTCGCTGAGCCCGCTCAAGTCGATCTGCAACTGTGTGCTCGGCACCCTGCCGATCGCCGGATCGTGTTATGGACGGTGCCCATGAGTGTCCGGGAGCGCCCCGAAGGCGCCGTCCGGTGGCGATGGCTGATTGTCCCGCTCCTGCTCTTCGTGGTCCTGCCGGTGACCGCCCGGCAGTTGGCCTTTCGCATGGTGGAGAAAAACGGACTAATCTCGCGACCCGTCGGTCCCGAGACGCCGGCCACCTACGGCGTGCCGTTCAATCGTGTCGTGATACCGCGTGGGTCGTATCACCTCGACGGTGTCGTGACGAAGATCAGTGACCGTGCGCCGGTCGTCGTGATCTTCCACGGCTCGGCCGAGTCGGTGTCGTATTGGGCCGACGTGCAGGCGCTGCTCTACAAGGCGGGGATCTCGAGCTACGTGTTCGACTACTCCGGGTTCGGCAACAGCGGCGGCGAGCGCAAGGCGGAGGTGATCGCCGAGGATGTGAAGCAGGCCTGGCGTGACGCGGCCATCCAGTTTCCCTACGCACAACGACGCATCGCGCTGGCCTACTCGCTCGGCTCCGGCTTCGTCGTGGGCGAGTTCCCCGCGCTGGTGCCGGAGCCGCAAGGACTGGCCCTGGTGGCGAGTTATTCGTCGGCGCGTGAGGCGGCGGTTGCCTTCGGCACGATCCCCGGCTGGGCCGCTCCCATCCTGCCTGATCTCTGGAATACCGTCGAGAGCATCGGTGCCGTGCACGTCCCGCTGCTGATCGTCCACAGTGATGAAGACCAGATTTTCCCGATCAGCATGCCCCGCCGGATCTTCAGTGCGGCGAACGAGCCCAAGGCGTTCGTTCGCGTGCACGGCTACAAACATGAGGATGGGCATGTGCGCCCCGACGGATCGTTCTGGGCTGCCGTGATGACGTTCGCACAAACGGGTCATCTCCCGCAGTCGAGCTTCTGAGACGTGTGACGCTCGCTGACGCTCGCTGACGCTGTCCGACGACGCAGTCAGCGTGACAGGAAAAGCCAGATTGCGCTCGCAATCCCGATCGCACCGATCAGCTGACGCATCACGTCCTGGTTGGTGCGCTGTGCAAATCGAGCGGCGTAGTGCCCACCGACAGCTGAACCGATGGCCATCACCACCGCGATCGGCCATTGCACGAGGCCCGACAACGCGAAGGTCAGGATCGCCACGAAGTTGAAGATCAGCGCGAGGAAGTTCTTCAAGCCGTTCATCTGGTGGACGTTGGTGAGCCCAAGCAGCCCAAACGCTGCCAACATGACGATGCCTGCGCCAGCGCCGAAGTAGCCGCCATAGACCGCCACCAGGAACTGCACCAGCACCGCCCAGCGTCCCGGCGGCGGCGGCATGTCGCTATCGAGCTTCTCCACGTGTGTGGCCGCACCGACACGACCGCGCAACCACGCACCAAGCCGTTTCTGCGACAGGAACAGCAGCGTCGCGCCAAGCACCAGCCATGGGACGAGTGCCTTGAACTGCGCATCGGAGGTGCGTGTGAGCAGCCACGCGCCCAGCAGGCCTCCCAGCAGGCTCGGGATCACCAGCGTCCGCGCCCACGTGCGCGCGCCGCGCAGCGCGTCGCGATACCCAAGCATCGAGCTCAGGCCACCGGGCCAGAGTGCGACGGTGGATGTCGCATTCGCTGCCACAGGTGGCACGCCAAGGCCCACCAGCGCCGGGAACGTGAGCAACGTGCCACCACCGGCGACGGAATTCGCCGCGCCACCAAGCACCGACGCCGCCACCACGCCAATCAGCTGCCGCAGGTCAGCGACCACGGATCATCCTTATATTCGCGCCAGTCCATTCCGCCCCGGTCATCGCTCGCTCCCCAAGTCCGTCCCGCATGAAGCGCCTTGCCTCGAACCTCACCGCACAGGTGCTCTTCGCCATCGCGCTTGGCGTCCTGCTCGGTGCCCTTGCGCCAGATCTCGGCAAGGCGATGCGTCCGCTCGGCGACACCTTCGTGAAGCTAGTCAAGATGGTCATCGGGCCGATCATCTTCCTCACGATCGTGCTGGGCATTGCCAACATGGTCGACCTGAAGAAAGTGGGAAAGGTCGGGGGCAAGGCCTTCCTGTATTTCGAGATCGTGAGCACCTTCGCACTCGCCATCGGCCTCGTGATCGTGAACGTCACGCGGCCCGGCGACGGCGTCGATGTCACCGCGCTCGCCAAGGGCGACATCTCGCAATACACGAAAGCCGGCGAGAGCATGCAATTCGTCGACTTCGTGACGCACATCGTGCCCAGCAGCGTCGTCGACGCCTTTGCCAAGGGCGAGATCCTGCAGATCGTCTTCTTCGCCGTCCTCTTTGGTGTGGCGTTGACGTCGCTCGGGTCGACCGGCAAGCCACTGATCGATGTGCTCGACCGCATCTCGCATGTCTTCTTCCGCATCGTCGCGCTGGTGATGAAGGTGGCGCCGATCGGGGCGTTCGGTGCGATGGCCTTCACCGTCGGCTCATTCGGCATTCGCACGCTACTGCCATTGGGCCGATTGATGCTCGACGTCTACGCCACGATGGCGATCTTCATCTTCGTCGTGCTGGGCATCATCTGTCGGATGTACGGATTCCGGCTCTGGGAATTCCTGCGCTACATCAAGGATGAGATCCTGCTCGTGCTTGGCACGAGTTCGAGCGAGGCGGCCCTGCCGCGCATGCTGGTGAAGATGGAACGCTACGGCTGCGACAAGACCGTCGTCGGCCTGGTGATTCCAGCGGGGTATTCCTTCAACCTCGATGGCACCTCCATCTACCTGGCGATGGCGACGATCTTTCTTGCGCAGGTCAATCGCATCGACCTCTCGATCGGCGAGCAGCTCAGCATCCTGCTGGTGTTGATGGTGACCTCGAAGGGAGCGGCAGGCGTGACCGGCTCTGGCTTCATCGTGCTCGCCAGCACCCTCAGTGCCATGAAGGTCATCCCGGTCGAGAGCATTGCGCTGTTGCTCGGCGTCGATCGATTCATGTCCGAGGCACGTGCGATCACGAACCTGATCGGCAATGGTGTCGCAACACTCGTCATCTCACGCAGTGAAAACGCCTTCGACGAAGATCGCCGGATCGAGGCGATGGCGAGCTTGAATCCCGACTGAGGAGCCCCAATGCCCAATCGATTCATCGAAGAATCCCGAGCCTACCTGCTCGACCAGTACCTGCCGAAGATTCGTCTCGCCGTCACACCGCTGAGCGAGGAGGATATCTGGTGGCGGCCAGCCGCTGGCTCGAACAGCATCGGCAACCTGATCCTCCATATCGAAGGCAACGCGCGCCAGTGGCTGCTTGGCGGTGTGGGGCTACAGCCCGGTGAACGCGATCGCGACGCCGAATTCTCGGCCATCGACGGACGCACGAAGTCGGAATTGCTCGGGTCATTGACGTCATCGCTGCTCGAGATCGATCGTGTGCTCGCCACCGTCACCGAGTCACAATTCGACGAGTCGCGCGTGATTCAGGGCGCCACCACCACGGTCTTCGGCGCGATCTACCACGTCGTCGAGCATGTCAGCATGCACACCGGCCAGATCATCCAGCTCGCGAAGTGGCGCGCTCCCGGGGTGCTGAAGTTTTACGATGCCACCAGCAACTCGTTCGCCCCGCTCTGGTCACCAACACCGCGGCAGTAGTCGCGTCAGGAACACGGCAGCACGAAGGGCCGGCGCAATGCTGCGTCCGGCCCTTCGTGTGTATCGATGCAACCTGCGAACGGCACGACGTCAGTACGTCAGGACGTCAGTACGTGAACTGCACGCCCGTCGTCAGCAACCCGTCGAACTTCTTGAAGCGCTCAGTGCTCGCTGGCTTGAGCGGCGGCGCATTGTTGTAGTTGATCAGGTAGCCGACCTTGATCCCGATCTTCGCCGACAAGGGCGCCACCACCGCGGTCTTCGACGTGAACAGCCACGCATCGGTGCTGGTGAAGTTCGGCGTGAAGCCAGCCGTCTGCTCGAAGTACGACACCTTCGAGAAGAGGTGACGATACAGGCCGTCCACGTTGCCAACGAAGTCATTCTGGCTGTCGGCGGCGCCGACGAACTTCCGCTGCAAGGCACCGACACCGGCCGACAGCTGGAACTTGTCGATGTCCGTGTCGACGAACTTGTAGCCGAGACCCACGCCTTCGTTGAACTGACTGGTGAGCCCCGCCGGCGTGTTGCGCAGGCCCGCGGCACTGACATACGCGGTCAGCTTCTTCGTCAGGTTGTAGTCGCCACGCAGGCCCGCCTGGTACAACTCGGCGTTCTTCACGCCATTCGCAGTACCGCGAACGACAGCCGCCGTCTGCGAGAACTTCCAGGTCGGGAAGGCATAGCTGTACCGCTGCCCGAGTGCGACTGTGGTCACTTCCTGGTTGCCCTGACTCGCCGCGAGTGAGAAGTCCGCAACGAATTCGTAGGGGGGCTTCTTGGCCGGCTCCTGCGCCACGAGCGAACCCGCAGCCAGCAGTGTGAGTGCAAAAGCGCGAACGCAATACCGATTCATGTCACGACCTTCCTTGGTTTTTGTAAGCGTTGACGAACCATCCAGACCACGACCAGCACCAACAAGGCAGCGCACACCACTGGCACCAGTAACGCCAGCGCCGAGGTGACCACCGCGCCGACCAGCTCCCCCGTCGACAGCACAGGGTTCGCGACACCACCGGTCACCGCAGTGCTCTTCAGCCGCAGGAGCGACGTGGCCCCGTGCAGGATTCCCGCCGCCCCACCACCTCCGATCAGCGCGATGCCCCACGTCAGCACCGGCGGCAAGTCGGTAAGCACCGCCGCGCTCGCCAGGATGCCGGCAATCACGGCCGCAGGCGCCGCCGCCAAGTCGAGCAGGTTGTCGAGCCAGGGCACGTAGTAGGCCCCCACTTCCAGCGTCGCCGCCGTGCCCAGCGCCACCAGCGCCGGCATCGACGACAGCATCGCGAAACTGTCGTTCAATGGCAGCACATTGGCGCGCCCAGCCAGCCCCAACGCCAGCAACGGCACGAACACGCGAAAGCCGCAGGCCGCCGCCACGCCTATGCCCGTGAGCACACTCAGAAACGTTTCCACCGGCCAGACCTCGACAATGATTAGAAGAAACTTATACACGCCAAGGGCGACGGAACAGCCGTTTCCCAAAATGCCCCGCGAGGCAGACAGGCTCCTGCCATATTTGCCACGTGACAACTTCTACCGATATCCCCGCGCCGCTCATTGGCATCGTGATGGGCAGCTCGAGCGACTATCCCGTGCTCGCACCGGCCGTCGCCATTCTTGAAGAGTTCGGTGTGCCGCACGAGGTACGCGTCGTCTCCGCACACCGCACCCCAGACCAGATGTTCCGGTATGCGGAGCAGGCGCATCCGCGCGGGCTGCGTGTCATCATTGCGGCCGCTGGCGGCGCGGCCCACCTGCCCGGGATGCTTGCCGCGAAGACGCTCGTGCCAGTGATCGGTGTTCCGGTCGCAGCCACTGCACTCGCCGGAATCGATGCGCTGCTGTCGATCGTGCAGATGCCGAAGGGCATCCCCGTCGCCACCGTTGCCATCGGTCAACCGGGCGCCGCCAACGCGGCGCTGCTCGCCATGCAGATGCTGGCCACCACCGACGCCGCGCTGCACGCGAAGCTCACCGCCTGGCGTGCCGCTCGCACCCAGGATGTGCTCGACCACCCCGATCCACGACCCACCGCATGAGCACGATCCTCCCCGGCAGCACGATCGGTTTCCTGGGTGGAGGACAGTTGGCTCGGATGTCGGCGTTCGCTGCCCGCGCGATGGGATACGACGTGCATGTGCTCGACCCCGATCCGCATTGCCCCGCCGCTGCCGTCGCTTCTCGCGTCGTCACCGCGAAGTACGACGACGTCGAAGCCGCGACGGCTTTTGCGGAGCAGTGCGATGTGATCACGCTCGACATCGAACAGGTGGCCACCACCAGTATCGCGGCCGCCTCGCTGCACGCGCCGGTGCATCCAGGCGCTGCGCCGATCCACATCATTCAGGATCGTGGCCGGCAGAAGCAGTGGCTCGAGGCGAATGGCTTTCCGGTCGCGCCATTTCGCATCGCGCGCACGCCGCACGACGTTGCCACCGCCTTCGAGGCGCTCGGTCGCAGCATCGCCAAGACGACCAGCGGCGGATACGACGGCCGTGGTCAGGCGCGCATCCGATCACACCACGATCTCGAAGCCGCCGGTGCACTCACCCACGGCGCGACAGTCGTCGTGGAGCAATGGATCGAGCTGGCTGGTGAATTGTCCGTCATGGTGGCGCGCAGCAGTACGGGCGAAGTGCGCACCTTTCCGGTGTCGTGGAATCACCATGACAACGGCGTGTTGACCTGGGCCATGACACCAGCGCCCGTCAGCGATACCACCACCGACGCCGCCATCGCGCTCGCGTCGTCCATCGCCGCAGAACTCGGCATCATCGGCCTGCTCGCCGTGGAGCTGTTCGTCACCACCGATGACACGCTCATGGTGAACGAGCTCGCCCCACGGCCGCACAACACCTTTCACGCCACCGAACGCGCCTGCCTCACCAGTCAGTTCGAACAGCAGGTCCGCGCCGTCTGTGGCCTTCCGCTCGGCAGCACGGCACTGCTTTCTGCTGGCGCGATCGTCAACCTGCTCGGCGATCTGTGGCCGAGTGATGGCCAGATGCCGGAGTGGGCGCTGGCGCTCGAAGTGCCTGGGGTGCGCTTGCACCTGTATGGCAAGAAAATCGCAAAACCTGGCCGCAAGATGGGCCACCTCTCCGCGGTCGGCCCAACCCCCGAAGCCGCGCGCGATGCTGTCCTCGACGCCTACTCGCGTCTCTTGCCTCGTTGAGCCTCAGCGCGGTGGCTCGAACTTCTTCCCCGGTGTGTCCGGATGCCGCAATCGGCTGACAGCCATGCCGACGGCCGTGCCAAGCATCGCAGGAACGATCGCCAGTAGCGTCGACGCCGGGTGATCGACCGTGTACGGCAGCGTGCGGCCAGTGAGCTGCGCGACCAGATGCGCCAATGGCACCGAGGCGCCGAGCATAAGGCCGCGGCGCCAGGCGCCATCGGGATGCCACGCGGCAAGGAAGAATGCCGCCGCGAACAGCACCGCCACCGGCCCCTGCACATCCGCTGACCGCAAGTCCGTCACGCCGACGATCACGCCCGCCGCAACGGTGAGCAACAGTGCCAGCGTTCCTGTCATGTGCGGCCTCCGGTGCGGCGGTCAGGGCGACGGTCAGGGCGGCGGTCAGGTACGAGCGGCTGCTACCGTGCCCGCATCGAGTACGTGTGCCGGAATATTGCGCGTGTCACCGAATATGCACACGGCAGACTGTCCGGCACCGCCTCGACCACCCACCTTTGATCGATGCCTCTTTCCCCAATCGTTGGCCACGACGCGCTCCGCCAGCGGCTTGGAGATGCGATCACGCGCGGCACGATGCCCGGCTCGCTCCTTCTGCATGGCCGGCGCGGTGTCGGCAAGCAGCGACTCGCGCTCTGGCTGGCGCAGGCCCTCTTGTGTTCAGGCACACCGGTGCCGTGCGGGAGCTGCCAGGCATGCCGATACACGGCCGACCTCACGCATCCCGATCTCTATTGGTTCTTCCCGGTGCCTCGCGCCGACATCTCGGACTCGTCGCCGGAAGAGGCCCTCGCCTTCATGCGTGGGGCAATGCGCGACCGCGCGCAGGCCGGCGGACTCTGGGGACCGAGCAGTGGCAGCGAAGGCCTCTTCATCGAGATGATCCGCAGCCTGGTGCGCGCCGCCGCCAGCTCGCCCGCCATGGCCAAGCGCAAGATCATGATCCTCGGTGATGCCGATCGGCTGATCGCCCAGGAAGGCAGTGATTCGGCCGCCAACGCACTCCTCAAGCTGCTCGAGGAGCCCCTGCCCGACACGACGCTCATCCTCACCACGAGCGAGCCCGGGTCACTCTTGCCGACCATTCGGTCGCGGGTCGTCTCCGTTCGCGTGGCACCGCTCGCGGCCGAGGAACTGCGGAGCTGGACCGCACTCGATGATGTGCGGGCGAAGCTGGGGCGGGTCGATGAGGCGGTGCTCGACCGCGCCTCGGGTGCCCCGGGGACCTTGCTCGCCGGCACCGCCCACGAGACGTCCGCGGCGCATGCGGCACAGTGGCTCAAGGCGCTCCGCGGCGACGCATCCGATCGCTTCATCGCCGTCCTGTCCGAAAAGCCGGCCGGCGCCCGCGGGGCATTCGCCGATGCGCTCGACGCGCTGGAGGGGCTGATCCACGATCGGCTGCGGCCCGCCGTGGAGTCTGCCAGCGGCGCCGCCCCAGCCCTCGCCCGGGCGCAGGACGCGGTCGAGGCGGCCAGGGAGCGGACCCAGCACAACGTGAATCCTGCCCTCATCACGGCCGAGCTGCTCCGCGAGCTCAAATCCCTCGGAATAAACGGATGAACCAAAGCGAACTGAGCCATATTGATTCAGAGGGAAATGCCCGGATGGTTGACGTATCGGTCAAACCGGACACGGCCCGGGTAGCGGTCGCGACTGGTTCGATCCGGATGTCATTGGCTACCTTTCACCTCATCCAGCGGCAGGCCCTGCCCAAGGGGGATGTGCTGACGGTGGCAAGAATTGCCGGAATTCAGGCTGGGAAGAAGACGTCCGACCTGATTCCCCTCTGCCATCCGTTGGCCCTGCGCGGTCTGGATATTGCTCTGGTAATGGATGAGACTCTTCCGGGAGTTCGTGCGTCCGCACAAGTTCGGACGGTCGGACCGACGGGAGTGGAGATGGAAGCGATGTGTGCCGTGTCCGTCGCGCTGTTGACGGTTTATGACATGGCCAAGGCGGTCGACCGGGAGATGATTCTGGGCGACATCCGGGTGGAGTCGAAGGACGGAGGGCGCTCTGGATCCTGGCGCCGTTCGCCGCCGGGAAGCGAGAACGAGCCGTGAGGCGCGTCGTCGTTTCCCACAGAACTGCGATGCGTTTCGCCTGAGCAGGTGACCGACGAGGTCAGGCGGAAGGTTTCGCGCCACTGGCGCTGACGCGTCGGAGTCTTGAAGCATGGCTTCTGGTATCCGATGTGGCGCGCCCCTGACGCGAGGGTAGCACGAATGCACGATTTGCGTGGAACGTATGTACATCGCGGTGATGCCGAGCGACTCCGTCGCCGCTTCCGCCGCTGGATCATTGCAGGTGGAGCAGTTGCAACCGTTCTGGCGTTCGGCCGCCGTCCCGTCGTTCTGGACGCCCGCGCCGAAGTCGCCCGCCCTGCTGCCTCGAGCGCGAACATTGCCCGAGTCGCCACGGTCGCCGATCGCATCCAGGCCGCAGATACGGCCCGCCGTGCGACCCAGCGCCTCCAGCGCTGGAACAAGATCTACACCTTCTCCCGCCGCTGGATGGTGGATACCGAACTGGCCCGCGCGATTCACGATGCGGCGCTGGAAGCGGGGATCGATCCCGAGCTCGGCTTCCGGCTGGTGAATGTCGAAAGCCAGTTCAAGGAGCGCGCGACCAGTGGCGTCGGGGCTGCCGGCCTCACGCAGGTCATGCTGCCGACGGCGCGCTACTACGACCCGAAGATCACGAAGCAGAAGCTCTACTCGCGGGAAACCAATCTTCGAATCGGTTTCAGCTATCTCCGCGACCTGATCGACGAAAATCATGGCAACGTCAAGCTCGCCCTGCTGACCTACAACCGCGGCGCCCAGGCGGTCCAGAACGAGCTCTCGCTCGGCCTCGACCCGTCCAACGGCTACGATCGGAAGGTCATGCGCGGCTACAACGGTTCGGCACGGGTCCGCCCGTCGCTGGCGTCACGATCCGACGACTGAGCCCGGAAGCCGAGACCGGGAGTCTCGGTTGACGGGATCGGAGCTGAGATAGACATATCAGGAGAGAAGGTGAAAACGGGCGCATCCCTCGCAGGGTGCGCCCGTTTTTCGCATGATGCCCCGCAAACAGCGTTCGCCCAAAGGCCGTGCCATGACCACGCAAACGCGAGTTTGCAGCGCCTACCTTCGATCAGCGACGGCGGGCGGCGGCCTTCTTCTTGGCTGGGGACCCGGTCGGCGCCGAACAACTGGTCACCGTGCGGCGCTTCCCATTCACCCGGGTCACGCGACTGGTGCAACGCTTGGCAGTGGCGGAGGCCCGACTGCGCGACGCTGACGAGCGGCGGGCGGCCGCGACTGCGCCACGCGACGGGCGCCGAACCACCAGTACCTGCCCGGCCCGCAGTCGATTGCCCTTGATGCCGTTGATGGCCCGCAGCTGTGCCACCGACACCCCGGTCCGGCGTGCGACACTGGCCAGGGACTCCCCGGACCGTACGCGGACGCGCTTCGATACCAGCGATCGGCTGGACGAGCCGTACCGGGCGATTGACGGATCCGGCACGTCCTGCGCCCCGGCGACCGTCATCGCGGTCGGGATCCGAAGCACCGTGCCCGCCCGGACGCGACCGCGTCGGTCGAGCGACAGCTTCGGGTTGACCCACCGAAGGGCCTTGGTCGGAATTCCCGCTTCGGCGGCGATCGCTTCAGCGCTCCGCAACTTGTCGATCCGCTCGACACGCCACGCCCTGCGCTCGGCATCATCCAACGCGATGAAGTTCACGTTGAAGTTCGTCGATGCCCCCACCGGAATCCGCACCTCGGAGATCTCATCGGGCGGTGTCACGCCACGCAGGAAGTGCGGATTCAGGTCGCGAATCACCTCGAGCGTGGTATTCGCCGCTTTCGCCACGGCCGTCATCGGCGTGCCGCCAACGACATTCACGCTGTCGTAGAGATACGGCGGCAGCGTGTCCACACGCAGGCCGTAACGCGATGGTTCCTTGGCCACCATCGCCGCAGCGATCAACTTCGGCACGTACGCCTTGGTCTCACTCGGCAGATACCGTTGCTCAGCGAGCGCGAAGAATCGGTCCTCACCTTCCGAGCCATCCATCGCATCGGAGAAGCGCTTCAGTCCACGCGAGACGCGCCCAGGGCCGCCATTGTAGGCGGCAGCCGCGAGGTACCAGCTGCCATACGAATCGTGCAGGTCGGTGAGGAAATCGATCGCGCCGTCGGTTGCGCGCATCGGGTCGCGACGTTCATCCACCCACCAGTCCACGCGCATCCCGATTTCACGCGCTGTCGATGGCATGAATTGCCACATGCCAACCGCTGCGGCACGGGAGTACGCATGCGGCATGTAGCTGCTTTCGATCAACGCCAGATAGGTCATGTCTTCTGGCAGCCCCGACTCGCGAAACTTCTTGCGCAGCATGGCGTCGAATCGCGTCCCGCGACTCATGCTTCGCTCCATGTACGCGCGCGCGCGTCCGGTGAAGATTCCGATGTACTGCGCCACCATCTCATGCGTCTCGTAGCTGCGCACGTCGATGTCCCATGTCGCACGACCATCAGGGGCCATCGGTCCAGCAGTGCCGGTGGGAATGCGGGGCCCATCAAAAATCGCGGCCGCACGCGTGACCACCTCGGAATCGGAGACGATTGCCGCGACCACCGAGTCGCGCTGCGTGGTGTCTGCCGTTGCAGCCACGATCGGTGCCGTTGCGGCCGCAACCACGCTGTCCGACCCGGGCGCAGGCGTGGGTGCAGACCATGTGGCGCCATGCGACGCGCAACCGGTGGCAAACAACAAGACCGCGATCGGTGGGCAGAAACGCATCACAGGCAGCAGTGGGAAACGGATTGGACGACGGCAGCGCACGAGGTCGAGTCTAGCGGTCTCGTACGGGGGGCGAAACCGATTTCTGGCGCGACTTCCGCGCTCTCCTGACCAAGTGATCGCATCGGACGCAACACTCCCCTCCGAGGCCACCACGCCCTCGATGGTTGCCCCTCGCGCCGACAGGGCATACCCTCGCTGCATGACATCGATCTTCCGGCTGGCGACCGCGCTCGCGCTCACGCCCCTGCTGTGCGCATGCGCGGCGCGAACGCCTCTGACGACCCCATCCATACGCGAATTGGATGCCACCGCTGCGATCGAGGCACGGGCCTCCCGTACGCCGGGGGCGGTGGTCCGCGTGGCCGCCTGGCGGCTGGACGGACGCGGGCCACGGATCGTGCTCCGCGGCGATTCGCTCGTGCACGCCGCGAGCACGATGAAGGTGCCAGTCCTCATCGCACTCGCGCAGCGTGCCGACCGCGGGCTGCTGCAACTC
Organism: uncultured Gemmatimonadaceae bacterium; assembly: GCA_963740355.1. Lineage (GTDB taxonomy): Bacteria > Gemmatimonadota > Gemmatimonadetes > Gemmatimonadales > Gemmatimonadaceae > JACMLX01. The sequence continues at coordinate 1,141,960 of CAVUDW010000002.1, read as the reverse complement.
GACGACCCGATGCTGCTCCGCAACGAGTTCAATTCGATCGTCGATCAGTCGCCGTACACACTGAGCAAGACCGACGATTCCGACGACTCGGTGTATGATCGCGTCGGTGAGCGCGTGCCGATCCGGTGGCTGGCGACGCGCATGATCACACACTCCAGCAACCTCGCGACCAACGCGCTGCTGACGGTGGTCGCAGCGGATTCCGTCACCGCCCTCACACGCACACTCGGTGCGACGCGCATGCTCGTGCGCCGCGGTGTGGAGGACAATCCGGCGTTTCGCGCCGGGTTGAACAACGTCACGACCGCCAATGACCTCGGCGCCCTGCTGGCAGCGATCGCCACCGACCGCGCCGCGTCACCCACGTCCTGCGCATGGATGCGTGACGTCCTGTTCGCACAGCACTTCAACTCCGCCATTCCCGCTGGCCTTCCGAAAGGCACTCGCATCGCGCACAAGACCGGCGACATCACGCGTGTCGAGCACGACGCCGCGATCGTCTATCCGGAGCGCGGCGCGCCGTATGTGCTGGTGGTGTTGACCAGCGGCATCGAGTCACAGCCGGAGGCGCGACTGCTGATCGCTGACATCGCGCGCATCGTGCACGCCGCGATTCTTCGCTGACGGACGACAGCTACCAGAGACGCAGCAGCCCGGCGGTCAGGAGTGCGATGGCCTGGCCGGCGATCACATCGAGTGGGTAATGCACACCCAGCGCAACCCGGCTGTATCCGACCATCACGGCCAACGGCAGCAACCAGATGCCGAGCGATGGGAAGGTCAGCGCGTACATCGCGGCGACAGCCATGGCAGCGGCGGAATGCCCGCTGGGGAAGCTGAACCGGTCTGGTGCCTGGAGCACCGTGTTGCCACGGCGAATTTCTGCGGGGCGTTCGCGGCTCACGCTGCGCTTGATGATCTGCGAGATCAGGAACGCCACCAGCAATGCCACCGATGTGTGCGCAGCCGCAAACCTGGAGCGCGGAAAGCAGAGTCCCACGAGGCAGGCCGCGACCGTCACGCGCGCTCCGCCAAGATGCGTCATGAGCAACCAGAAATTCCGCCAGAACTGCGGAATGTCAGGACTCAGGCGCAGCCGGTAGTACCAGAAGAGATCCCGGCGCAGGAGTCGAGCGATCAACGAGCCATTCATGCGCAGAAGAATACCCTCTCCAAGCGGTTGCGGCGTAACGGAGCCGTCCCGGCGGGACACCGGTTTCCCTACGGCCCGGACTCGTCCCGTGTTACACCAGCTCCCCATTATTGATGGGCACCGGCGTCGGCGCTACCGCAAGCATCGCCCCTGCGGGCGTAAGTCGCTGTCAGGGAGTCGCTTACACCACGGCCGCGCTCGCCGCGCGACCCTCCACGTTCGAGAGGTGGATCCGCAGCATCACGCCCCGTTCCGGCGTCGGGTCACCGGCTGCAAACGCCTGTGGAACCAGCTGCCGGAAGACCTCGACCGCGTGGTTCCAGCGACTTTCACCCTCGCGACCGTCGGACGCATCGAGGATCTGCACGGTGCCGTGTACCACCACACTCTGCCATTCGAAGAGTGCGCGCACGTCGTCGACCTCGAACGCGACCCACGGCTGATGCTCCAGCATGGCCACCTTCGTGCCGTGTGCCGTGCGGAGATAGATCCATTCCCCGTCCGCCACGTAATGAATCGGCTCGATGTCGACCCGCTGCTTGAAGGCGTAGGCGAGACGCCCGACCTGTTGCGACGCCAGCAGCGCCGCGCACTCGTCGGGGCTCAGCGTGCGAATGGAAATCGTCATACCCGGACCCATCTGGAGAGGACCACCAGCGATACCGGTCAATCTACCCGCGATCCACGAGGTTGTCCGTGCGTGGGGGCGTCATGCGGTCAGGCCAGACGCACGCTCGCTCCACAGTAGCCCACGCAATCACCCGGTCTCCATCAGCCGCAGCTTGAGCGCCAGGCGCACGTAATCCTGACGGTGATGCAGCCCCAGCTTCTCCTGGATCCGCTGCTTGTACGTATCCACGGTTTTCGGGCTGATGTTGAGTCGCGCACCGATCTCCGGCGCAGTGAACCCATGTGCCGTGCACACCAGCACCTCACGTTCGCGTTCGGTGAGCCGGTCGAAGCGCTTGCGCTCCACATCCGCCGCAGTCGGCACATCCGCCTCCGCGCCCCGCGGCGCCGCGAGCGTGGGGCAGCGATAGGTCGTGCCACGCGCCACTGTCCGCACCGCCTCGATCAGGTCGCGCTCGGCCGCCGCCCGAGTCAGGTAGCCGCGCGCACCCGCAAGCAGCAGCGATTCGAGCGCCGATTGCGATGCGGCCATCGTCAGCACCAGCAGTTGCGTGCGCAAACCGGCGTCGCGCAGCAACCGGGCGATGGTCATGCCATCCTCGCCGCCGCTGGGCCGATCGATGATCATCACCTGCGCCTGTGTCTGCCGTGCGGCGGCGAGCGCCATGCTCGCGTCAGCCAGCTCAGCCACCACATTCACTTCGGTCGCCGGTTGCAGCAGCGCCCGCAGGCCTGCCCGAACGAGGGCATGTTCATCAACCACCACGACCCTGATCTGCTCGGCCGAGTTCATGCGCCCCTCCTCGTGAGGGAAGCGGGTGGCAGTTCGCAGCATCGCGGCGCCAGATCGACCCCCGGGAACGGAAGTCGCTCGTTGTCAGCTTCTTCCTCACAAGTAACACGGCGGTCCCGTCAAAAACACCTCATCGCTCACTCAGTGTTTGCACCTGCAGGTCTGCTTCCGCCACGTCTTGCCGAACGCGTCCGCGACGCCTCAGCCACCGCGCCAGCCAACCCAGCCGGGACGTTTGTGCTCTACTGGGCACGGACGGCGGTCAGGGCACACGAGAACCCGGCGCTCGATGTCGCCATCGCGCTCGGGGCGTCGCTTGGCCTCCCGATCTTCGTGTATCACGCACTCGCCGAGCGCTACCCGTATGCAAGCGATCGGCACCACACCTTCATTCTCGAGGGCGCGCGCGATTTCGCAGCCGAGCTGAAGGCCCGCGGTATCGGCACGGCGTTCCATCTCGAACGCAAAGGGCATCACGGACCACATCTCGCGACGCTCGGTGCCCAGGCCGCTGTCATCGTCACTGAGCTGATGCCCGTCGCGCCACTGATGGAGTGGACCGCTGCACTCCGCTCGGCGACCGTTGCCCCATTATGGGAAGTGGATACCGCGTGCGTCGTGCCGATGACGCTCACCACCAAGGCGTACGACCGCGCATTCGTGTACCGCGATGCGACTGCCACCCTGCGACGGGAACGTGTCTCACACAGTTGGACCGAGCTCCAGTACCTCGGCCCGCGCTTCGTGCCCGCACTGCCGTTCACACCCGTGGACCTCGACACGGCGGACTTCGCCGCGCTCGTGGCAACCTGTCGCATCGATCATGGCGTCGGCCCCGTGGCAGATACGCGCGGTGGATCGATCGCCGGCTACGCACGATGGAACGAATTCGTCACCAGCGGACGCATCGATCGCTACGACAAGGTTCGCAACGATCCAACGCGTGGTGACGGCGTCAGTCGCATGTCTGCGTACCTGCACTATGGCATGGTGTCGCCATTCCGCCTCGCCCGCGAAGCCGCCGCCCGTGGCGGAGAGAGTGCCGCCAAGTGGCTCGACGAACTGCTCGTCTGGCGCGAGTTGGCGTACACCTTTTGCTTCCACAGACCCGATCACGATACGATTGCGGCCATTCCCTCGTGGGCGCGCGAGACGTTGCGTCAGCACGAGGACGACCATCGCGAGTTGTATGACTGGGAACGACTGGCCCGCGGCCGCACCAGCAGCGCGTTCTGGAACGCGATGCAAAGATCGCTGCTGGCCCATGGCGAGATTCACAACAATGTGCGCATGACGTGGGGCAAGGCATTCGCCGCATGGACACCAGATGCCGCCCGTGCGTTGGCCGTCTCGATCGATCTCAATCACCGCTACGCACTCGATGGGCGAGACCCGGCGTCGTACGGAGGGCTGCTCTGGTGTCTCGGGCAGTTCGACCGGCCGTTCACGCCGCCCAATCGCATTCTTGGCTCTGTGCGCGGCCGCGCTGTGTCCGAGCAGGCCGCGCGCATCAACGTCGCGAAGTATTCCAGGCATGTGCAGCGGGCGGTCTACCCGTCCCCGCAGCGTGTTGCTGTTGTCGGAGCCGGGCTGGCTGGCCTGACCTGTGCCCGCGTGCTTGCGGATCACAACATCGATGTCACGGTGTTCGAAAAGTCTCGCGGCCTTGGCGGACGGTGCGCGACACGACGCGACGGTCCGTGGCGCTTCGATCATGGGGCGCAGTATTTCACCATTCGCGACTCGCGCCTGCTGCCCCACATCCATGCCTGGCAGCAGCAGGGTGTGATCGCATCGTGGCAAGGGTCACTCGCCGTGCGCGAGAATGGAGCATGGCAAGCGGCGAAAGCGGGTGTGCGGCGCTGGGTGGCCGTTCCGGGGATGAGCGCGCTCGGTGCACATCTCGCGCAGGATCTCGAAGTGCAGCTCAACACTGCGGTCACACATATCCAGCGCGAAGGAAGGCAGTGGCGGCTGGTGGCCGATGGCGGCGCGGACCTTGGCACGTACGATGTCGTGCTCGCGTGTGTGCCATCACCGCAGGCGCAGGCGTTGCTCGCGCCAGTTGCTCCCGCGTTGGCCGCATCGGCCGCTGAAGCGGTGATGTTTCCCACCTGGGCCACGATGGTGGTGCTGAACGCACGTCCGCAGCTTCCATGGGACGGCGCATTCCTCAACGATGATCCGGTCCTTGGCTGGATCAGTCGCGACGCGAGCAAGCCCGGTCGCCCGGCGGATGAAACATGGGTGCTGCACGCGACGCGCGCCTGGTCGCTTGCGCACCTCGAGGACGACCAGCAATCGGTTGCGCGCGCCATGTCCGACGCATTCACTGCCGTGCTCGGAAACGATGTCGGGCACGATGATTCGCAGGGCAATGCGCCGCAACCGGTGCCCGGCGTGGTGCACAGTGTGGCGCACCGCTGGCGGTTTGCCCTGCCGGATCCCGTCACCGCGGATGCCGCGTTGTACGACGGCGCATTGGGTATCGGCGCGGGCGGCGATTGGTGCGGCGGCCCGCGTGTCGAGGGGGCACTGCTGAGCGGCGTTGCGCTGGCGGGTCGGGTGCTCACCCACGCGCACCTCACGTCCGAGTAAGCTGTCACTGATGCCGCGGGGCCTCGAACGCACCGCGATCGCACACACTACGCTCTCATCATTCGCACATGACGTACGCTCGCAAGCGGCTCTGGCTCGGCATCACCGGTGTGGGCATGACCGTGCTGCTCTGCCTCGCCGCCGTGACCTTCGACCTGCCGCATCGGCTCATCCCGCCGTACGCCGACCAGACGTACGTCACCGCGCTGGCGGCAATCGCGCTGACATGGATGCTCCACGCGGCGCTGTTGCTTCCGGTGGATGTCGCCGGCGGGCTGCTCGTGGTGCGTGAGTCGCCAGGTGTACTGCGATGGATCGCGTCGTGGCTGCGCGGCATCACCGTGCAGTGGATCTGGTACGGATTGACCGCGGCACTGCTGCTCCGCACCGCGCAGCAGTTCGGCACGACGAAGGCGCTGCTGGTGTTCCTGCTGCTGCAGGTGGTCCTTCTGAGCCGTCAAGGATTGTTCGCGTGGCTGGTCGGTGGCATACGCATGGGCACTCCATCGGAGGCGCTCAAGCTGGCAGCGCACGACGCGGGCATCTCGCCGGACCTCGTGCGCGAGATGGACAGCGACGATCCCTCATTCGTTGGCGGCTGGTCAGGCCTCGATGCCAAGCGACTGTGGGTGCCGAAGCGTTGGGTCGATCAACTCTCTGCAGCGCAACTCGCGGTCGCAGTGTCACGTCGCGCCGGTGTGCGTGCGTTGGGGCTTCGCCGGCGCGGCGTACTGGTGGCGGTGGCGTGGAACACGGTTGGCTTTGCGCTGGCCGCATCTGCGCCCCGCGCCGACCTCGTCACCGCCGCCGGCTTCGTGAGTACGGTCGCCTGGTTCACACTCTGGTCATTCATCGGTGTGTTGGTGTTGCCGACGCTATCGCGGCCAGCGGTTCTGGCGGCGGATGCATGGGCACTGGCCTCGCACGAACAGCCGATCGTCACGTCGACCATCACGACGCTCGATGCGTGGCAGGACGATGAAGCAGAACGCGCGCCGAGTGTGGAGGCGGTGTTTCATCCGGTGCCGTCGCGCGGAAGTCGGTTGCGCGCGCTGGAGCTGCCAGCCGGCAGTCCTGCGCATGCGGGTGGCGCGTGGCACGCGACGCGTATGATGCTCTATCTCGGCTGGGCTGGGCTGAGTGGGCTTTCGCGTGCCGTGCACTGCAACGTCGGACGCCCCTCGCTCTGGGTGATGCTGCCTGGTGACTGACCCGCGGTGGTAGATTGGCCGCATGTTATCCGTCGCAAGAACGAAGGAATTCCTGCAAGCGCCGCTGCACGGCGCCGTGCTCGGGCTGTTGTTGCTCGCGACCCTCTGGATCCTTGGCGTCGCCAGCGCGCTCAGTTTTGAGCGACCGCTCGCGATCCCGTTTGCAATCGTCGTCGGTGCGCTCCTCGGGCGGTGGTTTCTTCGCTGGATGGGAATCCTGGCGCTGACCTTGATGGTGGTCGCGGCGATCGGCATCTGGTCTCCCATCGTGCCGCAGTTGGCGAAACCGTTCGTGCGAAACGATGCCGTGAACCTCGATGCCGTCGATGCGGTGTTCGTCTTCTCGAATGCCGTCAACACGCACGGGTTGGTCAAGGGCGAAGGCATTGACCGTCTCCTGACGGGCATCACGCTGCGCGCCAGGAAGCCCGCGCTGCCGCTGATCGTGAGCATCGTGCGCTCCAATCCCGATGACACCGGCATTTCGTCCACCAATGACCAGAAGGCGCTGATCGGCATGGTGGCCGCGTCGGGCCCACTGGAGATGATCGACTCCGTGCACTCCACGCGTGACGAGGCCGTGCGACTCACTCGCCGTGCCTTCCTGGCGCGCTGGAAACGGGTGGCCGTGGTCACGTCGCCGATGCACACCCGACGTGCGTGCGCGACGGTGGAGGCGTTGGGCCTCGCCGTCACCTGTGTCGCGGCGCCGTGGCGCACCGCAGGCTGGCCAGCGCGAACCGCCAGCGACCGGCTCGTGGTCATGCAACGCCTCACCTACGAGGCATTGGCCTGGGCGCAGTACCGCGTGACCGGATGGGCGAGCTGGTCGTAGCTCGACCCATCGTGGCTGGTCCCGAAGGCGGCGCAGCGTGGCCGATCCGGCTAGATTGTACGCTGATGGACGTCATGCCGTCCCGATAGCTCAGCTGGTAGAGCAGCGGACTTTTAATCCGTAGGTCGTGGGTTCGATTCCCACTCGGGACACTACTTCGCCCCACGCATCCGGGGCACAGCTTCACCAGCGCGCCGGCCGATCCACCTCGCGCGCCACCGCCCGCCTCGTTTCCCGGCAACATGTCGCGCCTTCCCATGTTCCGATCCTGGCTGGCACTGGTGTTCGCCGCGGTGGCATTCGTCCCGGCGCTGTTCATCGTTCTCCCCACACCGTCGGTCGCGCTGCTGCCGCTCGGCGTCGGTGCACCGGAGGTCAGCGCCTGGCTTGGCCTGCATGCGCTGTTCGTGCTCGCCCTCGCCCTGCTCGACGTCCGCACACGACGCGCGTCACGCATCGCCAGCTGGCTTTCGGTCACCATCATCGCACTCTCGACCGTCCCGTTCTTTCGGCTGCAGGGCGTCGCAGCGAACGCCGACGAGCAGATGAGTGCCGCCTTTGGCACGCGGTATCTCGATCGCACGCCGACGGCGTTGCGCGCCGCACTGCGCCCCAAGCCGCTCGTGGCCCTCGACCTGCTTCGCGGAATGCCACCAATCGCCACACCGGTGCGCATCACGCGCGGCGTCACGGTGGCGACCATAGAAGGCGTTGCGCTGACGACTGACATCTATCAGCCGCTGACCCCCGGCACGCATCCGGTGCTCGTGCAGATCTACGGCGGGGCCTGGCAACGCGGCACACCCGATGACTTCACCGAGTTCGCCACCCATGTCGCAGGGATGGGATTCGTCGTCTTCGCGATCGACTATCGCCACGCGCCGCGGTTCCGATTTCCGGCACAGATCGAGGACATCCAACGCGATCTCGCATGGATCGGTGCGAACGCTGCGTCGTTTGACGCTGATACCTCGCGCATGGTGCTCGTCGGACGTTCGGCCGGTGCACATCTGGCCATGCTCGCGGCCTACGCGGAAAACGCGCCGCGCATCCGCGGTGTGATCAACTTCTACGGTCCCGTCGACCTCATCGAAGGATACAGGCACCCACCTGTCCCCGATCCGCTCGCCGTGCGTTCGGTCGAAGAGGCATTTCTTGGTGGAACGCCAGACGACATGATTGCTCGCTATCGTGCCGCTTCCCCAATCACACTCGCCACACGCACACTGCCACCGACGCTGCTGCTTTATGGTGGTCGTGATCACATCGTCGAGGCACGATTCGGGACACAGCTGGCCCGGCAACTCCGCATCACGGGTACCAAGGTCGTACACGTCGAATTGCCGCAATCGGAGCACGCGTTCGACGTCATCCCGAATGGCCCAGGCGGACAACTGGCGCGCTACCTCTGTGAGCGTTTCCTGCTCGCGGTGACTGCGACACCGTCGTGATCAAGCCGCGTTCGCTTCGTCGTCGCCAGCGTCGAACCCGGCACATGGTCCGCAGCACGCGGCATCTGGCACGACGCCAGACGTCGGTGAGATGGCGCTCTACGCATGAGCTCGCAGTGAAAAATTCCCAAGCCGACCCCGACCTTGCCCCCGAATTGGGATGATACTGGCCTTTCATTTGAGCCCGGGAACCAATTTTCCGTAGCGCGATAGGTGCGGTGTGTGTATTTTCAGAGGTCGTCTATTTCTGTCATCAAACCCCTGCCCGGATTTCACTCATGCGTCGCTCTGCTCTTGTTTTCACCGCTCTGATCGCGATGGTCGCTCTCACCGCATGCGGCGGCGAGAAGAAGACGGCTGTCGATTCCACCGCTGCTGCTGCTGCAGCGTCGATGGATAGCGCCAAGGGCGCGATGGGTGCCATGGCCGACAGCGCCAAGGGCGCGATGGGCGCGATGGCCGATAGCGCCAAGGGCGCGATGGGTGCCATGGCCGATAGCGCCAAGGGCGCAATGGGCGCGATGGCCGACAGCGCCAAGAAGGCCGTCGACTCCGCCGCCAAGAAGGTCAAGCCGTAATCGCGGCTCGGCAGTAACCGAAGCGCCCCGCGAGTTGAACTCGCGGGGCGCTTTGCTTTTGCTCGACTGAATCACAACGCGACAGCGACAGGACCGACGGCACCGGTGCCGCCGATAGGGTCAGCGCGAAACGGTCGCCTGCAGCGTCGCCGAATCTGGTACAGCGCGCCCGAGCAGTTCGCGGCGGCGCAGCAAGCGACCAAGCGCCACCGCGCTCGCCAAGGCCAGCACACCTTCGAGTGCGCCGACCAAGAGGAAAATCTGGTCATACTCGACCGCGCCGGCGTCATCGCGCAGCACCGACACCAGCACGCCACCCAGCGCAGGGCCAACCAGAAACCCGACCGATCCAGCAATCTGGAACGCGCCGAATACGCCATCGCCAGCGCGCTGCGCAACCTCGCTCGTCAACAACAGGTTCGGCGCGAACATCAGCGCGCTCAACACGCCGCTCAGCACCATCAAGACCGGTAGCCACGAAAACGGCACCCGACCATACATCGCGAAAACCGCACCGAACAACACGTTGCTGATCACCAGCGGGCGATACCATCCGATGCGATCGGCCAACTTCCCTGCCGGCCAGCAAAGCAGCGCAAATGGCACCAGGAAGAGCGCCATCAGCAAGCCACGCTGCGTCCCGGATGCGTGGTGCACATCACCAAGGAAGAGCGTGAAGGTGCTGACGAATACGCCGATCACGAATCGATCCATGAACGCGTACGTCAGCGGCACCCACGCCAGCTGGATCTGCGTGTTCCATTCGTAGCGGCGACTCGCAGTGCGTGTCTGCTCCTCGCGCGGCAGCCCGATACCCAGCGCGATCAGCGCCGCCACCACGAAGATCCCGGCGCCGACCAGGTACACCAACGGCGGCGACTTGTCGATGAGTCGACCGCCGAGCGGCGAGCCGATCGCGACACCGATCATCAGGCTCGAGCCAAGCAGGCCCAGCGACCCACCACGACGTGGACCCGCAAGGCGATTGGCAGCCACCATCAGCAGCGTTATGGCCGGCAGGTGCAACGCCCCGTCGATCACGCGCAGGGTGAGCAGCGCCGATAGGGACGGAGCAGCCCGCATCCCAAGAAAGACGATGGCATCGAGCGCCAGCAGCGTCGCCACCCACGCGCTGACGGATCCGAACCGTCGCTGCAGCCGCATGACGAGGGGCACCGCAATGATGCCGCTCAACATGTTCACGGTCATGAACGCGTGCGCTGCGGTCGAGCTCCCTCCGTGCGCGACTTGCACCAGCTCCTTCAGGCCCGGCACCAGCAGCGTGACGGGAATCAGGGTCAGAATTGTCGCGAGCGAGACCAGCAGGAGCCGTGGCATCGGATGAAACTAAGGGAGCTGCTCCAATCCCGTCGCCCCTGATCCGTCTAAACCCGCGCTCAGGCGGCCAGGCAGGGGAGCAAGCGCCACGCAGAGGCGGCCCAGACGGCCTTGGCGGAGTCGACGACCGCCGGATTCACCGGACCGCCCAGCAAGGCCAGCCGAAGCATCGCCGCATCCGGCTGGAGCGTGCTGGCATCCACCGAGTGGGCCCAGCGGCGCATACCGCGCATCACCTTCGGTTCGACGAAGCCCGCAGCGATGGCTCGGGCTGTCGCGTGCATGGGGGCGAGGCGAAGCCGGGCCACAGGTGAACAGATGGCGCCTGCGTCACTCGCGGGCAGGCGGAGTGGAGCACTGCTCGCTTCCAGCGAATCGGCCGTCGGCAATGGCATGAACCACGCCGCGCGCGCGATCGTCCCCAGATCCGGCTCCCGCTCGGCGTCGCTGCGCGGTGCCACGTTCGCCCGCACGGCGAGAGTCGGCATCTCATCGAAGAGCGCAGACAGCGCCGCGGCGTGATCACCGAATGCCGCTGGTCCAGCGGCGGAGGCATACCCACGCACCCAGCCGTCCTGCACCGCGGTCAGCGCACCGTTCATGCGGCCCTGTCGCGCCAGCGCGGTGGCGAGGAACCAATCCGCGCCACGCGCCAGCAATTCGGCCGGCCGACGCGCCTCGGTGACGTATGCACTGGCCGTCGCGCCGACCGGGACAAATTCCGCCAGGCGTGCCAGTGGCGCTGCAATCGGCTCGTTCCGCGCGCCACGCCACGCGTTGTCGGTGGCATAGGTGCCTTCCCGACGAGCGACGTCTCGAGCCGACTGCCAGTCGAGATCGTGCATCAGCTCGTGGCCCACCGCACCAAAACCTGTCGCCAGCGGCAACGTCAGCGTCCGTGACCGAGGGTCGTGCATGGCGAGCGCACCATGTTGCACACTGTCGCCGATGCGAACGTTCAGCCCCACGAAACTCGCGCGCGGAAACACCGATCGCATCGCGTCGACAGCCGATGCAAACTCACGCGCATAGTAGGCCTGCCACGGCGCAGGCACATCGCGACCGAACGTCAGCGATGCGAGGCCGAGTCGCGTTGCAACCTGGTCAGCCCGCGGTGCGAGCAGGCCTGGATGGTAGGCTGCTTCCTGTGCCAGTGTCCGCATGCCCTGCGACGCCAGCAACGTGGCCGATGCGGCCATCGGCGCCAGCGCGGAATCCTTCCACGAAGAGGCCAGCGTCATCACCAACGTTTCTTCGTTGGTCGCACTCATCAGCATCCGCGTGGCACGCGGCGCCGCAGCCGCATCACGATCGACAGCCACCATTCGTGCATCGAACACACCAAGGCGCACCTGTGGCTGCACCGGGCGCGTCCGAACGCTGATCAGCATGCCCATCGCGGTTGCGGCATTGGCTGGCAACGGCGACACCAACTCGCCTCCGTGCCCGACAGAGTCGCGCGTGCGAAGGGCGGTTTCAATCGCAGCCAGCATCGGCGGAACGCGCGCCGCAATCCGGCGCGGCGACGGCGCCACCTCCGCCATCAATGGTCGTTCCACCGAGAACCGACGTTCAGTGCGCCATAGCGCCACGACCTGCAATACGTCACCATCTCCGCGTGACGCAGCGGTGATGGCACGCTCCGCATCACGCGTTGCACGGATGCGATCGAATGCCAGCAGTGCCGCCGCGTCGATCAGCGGGACTGCGCCAGTACGCAGGCGGCCGCGCGCGCTTGCTTGCGCAGCGGCGATGCGAATCGCGTCGAGGGCGAGCGGTGAATCACCCTCGAGCGCCATCACACTGTCAACGAGGTGCAGCAACGCGCGCCCCACGCCACTGTCATTCGTCATCGCGAAATCCAGCGCGTTCGACAACGGCCGCATGACCGCGGTATCACGTGACAGTCGCGAGAGAATGGCGTTGGCCACGCGAGGCCGCCACGCGATCGGCAGTCGCGGATCCGTGCGCGCGAGATCGACGAGGCGGAATGGGCTGCCCAGCCCGACCTGCGCGCGAGCGAAGTAACCGAGGGCGATCGCACTGGGGAACGACACGCGCGCCGAAGGCGTCGCGCGCACAGCCGTGGTCAGTGAGTCATCGAAGTGCTGACCGTCGGCCAACGCCAGTCGCACCGCGCGCCGAGCATCGGCGCGATCCGTGAGTCGGATCCCGACAACCGTGAGCGCAACGAGCCCAGCGCCAAGCACGACGGCACGGACGAGTTGGGCACGGCGAGCAGGAACGAAAACCGACACGGTGCAGCCCCGGAAAAATGACGACGGCGATCCATGCGGGAGACGATTGAATCTCCCGACGCAACACAGCGGATGATCGCTCTGCCTACAAGCAAGATGTACACTGGAACGATGCGAGAAGTGCACCGTCCTGTCGAGTCCGGCGCGACGCATGCCTAGCGGGGCACGGTGGCCTTCGATCCAGCGCGCGTCGCCCCGACCTGCGCATGGCGAACACCTACCGGGGCGAGTCCATCAGCGACAACGGCGGCGCTCCCTGGTGGCAGCCCCGCCGTGTCTGGTGTCGGTCGTTCACGCGTGCTGCATGAATCGACGTCTGATACGTCAGAAGGCCGACGCAGCTTCGCGTCGGCCTTCTGGCAATTCCGAGGTCCGAGGAAACTGACGCCGCGTCGCGACAGCCTCCACAGCCTCTCGGGTTCGGTATTACTGGTTGTTCGTGGAGACGCTGGCGGCTTCCGTCGCCTTTGCATCTGCCGATTCAATCACGAACACGACGCGGCGGTTCCGATCGGCGCCCGGCTCGTCCTTCTGTGCGCCCGGCACAACCTGACGCAGCGAGCCGAAGCCCATCGTGCGGATCAGGGAAGCGTCCATGCCCTTCGTCGCGAGCTCACGCTTCACGTTCTCGGCACGGGCCAGCGACAGGCGCTGGTTGTAGGCCTGGGTGCCCGACGGATCAGCGAAGCCTTCGACCGTGATCACGGCGCCCGGGTAGTACTTGTTGGCGATCTGCGAGAAGCGCTCGAGGGCGGCACGATCGCTGTCCTTGATCATTGCGTCATCGAAAGCGAACGAGACCGGCAACATCACCTTCATGCCGTTGCCAGCAGCGACGATCTTGGCATCGAATTCGGTGCGGAGATCGGCGAGTTCCTTCTTGAGCTCGGTGCGGAGACCGACGAGGTCGGCACCAAGGATGCTGTCGGCGCGGAGGCGCTCGGTACGTTCGGTCGAGATCTCGGCACGGGTGGCCGTCATTTCGCGCTTGAACGTACCGCTGCGCACACAAGCGGTCATCGAGAGGGCGGTCAACGCGAGTGCTGATGCACGCAGGACCGAGCCCGAACGAAAGGAGATGGTCATCTGAAGAAACTCCTGAAGAAAGTAAAGACGAGTAGGGTGGCTCTCGTCACGCACTTTTCTACTTAGCGAGTTTCGTGCCACGATTTTTAACTACATGCTGGGCTTTGACTTAGCGAGCCACTCTCCACCGTCCACCACAAAGATGGCTCCCGTGATCCAGTCTCCGGCTGGGCTCGCGAGGTATGCAACCATCTGCCCGATATCCTCCGGCGTACCCCATCGCTTCAATGGAATCGTGTTCTTAGCGAACACATCCATTGCCTTGTCCACGCTGAAGAAATCAGGCACGGGTGCACCAGGCGGCGGTGTGAATGCCTTGCGCACACCTTCGGTGGGAATCGGGCCCGGAGCGATGGCATTGATGCGAATGCCGTGCTCCGCCCACTCCACAGCAAGCGTCCTCGTCAGTGCGTCGACACCGGCCTTCGCCGCAGTCGCGTGCGCCATCAACGGCCAGCCGCGGTAGTGCAGCGTCATCGACGTGTTCACCACGCGACCGCCACCCTGCTCCTTCATATAAGGAAAGACAGCCTGCGTGCAGAAGAACGTCCCGTAGAGGTCGATCTCGATGACCGACTTCCAAGCATTCTCGCTCAGGTCTTCCGACTTCTTGTAGAAATTTCCCGCCGCATTGTTCACGAGAAGGTCGATACGGCCGAGCTCGTCATGCACCTGCTTCGCCATCGCTTGTACCCGAGCCTGATCCCGCACATCCACCGCCACGGATGACGCCTTGCCGCCCGCCGCCACGATGGCGTCCACCGCTGGTTGCAGATTCTCTGGCTTCCGACTGGCGAGCACCACATGCATCCCGAGCTGCGCGAGCGTCGTGCTGATGCCAAGCCCGATGCCGGTCGCCCCACCGGTCACGATGCCGACCTGTCCATCAAGGAGTCCATCGCGAAACACAGGATGTGAGTTCATGCGGGTTGCTCGAGTGAGAAAAGATCAGGTTCGACGCGAAGCGGGCGGAAACTTCGGCGGTGGTGCGCAGTGGCGCCAAACTCTGCCAGCGCGGCGAGATGTCCAGGCGTGCCGTATCCGGCATTGCTGCACCAGCCATACCTCGGATGACGGCGATCGAGCGCGGTGAGGAGCCTGTCACGCGTCACCTTGGCGATGATCGAGGCGCACGCGATGCTGAGGCAGCAGGCATCACCTTTCACGACGGCGGTGTGCGGCAGTCCAAGCGCGCCGAATGGCGAGCCATCGATCAGCAGCAGGTCCCACGGCGCGGGGATTCGCGCAATCGCGCGGCGCATCGCGATCGCGGTGGCCTGGTAGATATTCACGCGATCGATCTCTGCGGCGCTGGCAGCACCGATGCCGATGGCCAGTGCCACCCGTCGGATCTCGATCGCCAGCCGCTCACGATCAGCGGCGCGCAGTGCCTTGGAATCGCCGACGCCTTCGATGTCGCGGCAGTCGGCGGGAAGCAGGATGGCACATGCGACAACGGGGCCCGCAAGGGGGCCCCGTCCGACCTCATCCACTCCGACGATGCGTGAGTGGCCGGTCTGTCGTGCGTCAGCTTCGAGCGCGCCCCAGCTCTGCGTGCGTGCAGGCATGGAGCGAATGGAGCAGGCTCAGCGAGCGGCCTTGTCGGCCCCGACGCGAACCTTGCGCTCCTTGATGCGGGCAGCCTTGCCCGTCACGCCGCGCAGGTAATACAGCTTCGCGCGACGCACACGACCGCGGCGCACGACGATGATCTCGCCAAGCATCGGGCTGTGATCCGGGAAGATGCGCTCGACGCCGACACCGTTCGAAATCTTGCGGACCGTGAAGGTCGCGCTCACGCCACTGCCGCGGCGGGCGATGACCGTGCCTTCAAAGGCCTGGAGGCGCTCCTTTTCCCCTTCCTTCACGCGCACGTTGACACGAACCGTGTCGCCCGCGCGGAACGGGGGAATTTCGCGCATCCACTCTTTCTGTGTTTCGATGAACGGGTGCATATCACGCTCTGCGGGGCGCCCGCAATGCGGCGCCGGCTGGGGTTGTTTCGGTGAGCCGAGAAGGTTAACCCCGAGCGACTCCGGATGGTAGTGGGCGCTATCCGCACGGCAGCCGGCGTGGCCCTTGGCACGTCAGCCCGGGAACGGGCCGACCTAGGTCGGCTCGACCAGCACCGGCGGCAGCCCTTCCTGACGCCGCGGAGCCCGCGCCGCGCAAATCAGCACCGACACCACCACGCCCGCGGCCAGCTGCACGATCCGGTACTGGCTGATCGCCGCCGTGAACGGGTTCCAGAGATACGCCGCCTCCAGGACGGTGGCGCAGGCGATCCCCGAGTAGGTGCTGCGCACGAGGGCCGGCACCGAATACCCGCGACCCGCGAAGGCGAGAATACCCAGCGCCATCGCATGGCCGGCCGTCAGGCTCACCACCACTCGGCCCAGGATCCGGGCCACGGTCATGCTCAAGGCGTCCGGCGTTGGTGTGTCGCTCATCAGCCCGTACACCTCGCTCACCGCGATGTAGCTCACGAACGTGCCGAGCGTGGCGCCGATGAAGATCGTGATACGGCGGACGATGGCGTTGAGGAGCACGTTCACGCGGGATCTCGGACGGCAAAGTCAGCTGCAGGCGATTCGACTGCAGGCGGCTCGGTGGGAAACAGGCAGGCGCGCCAAAGTGGCGAGATACCCGACGACGAGGCGCTAACTACTGAGGTCACACGGAAGTGTCAGCGGTGATGCACGATGGCGACGACCGCCAGCAGCTGTTCCTCGCGTTCCGCAAACGGAGCCCAGAACGGCATCGGGCCGGCCGGGCGCAGGTTGGGATCGAGCGCGGCGGCCGTGCGCGCCTGCATCAGCATATACACCGCCCCACTGTCGGCGGCGGCCAGCGTCGCGCCACCCTGCGCCGCCGTGTCCTGCAGCACACGCATGGCAAGATTGCTGTCGGCCAGCGCTGCCAACGCGCCGAACGAATGGCCCGGCTTGAGGGCGTAGCGCGTGAACTGCAGCATGGCCGCGTCGGACAGGATCGGCGGCGTACCCACGGTGCGACGCACGACCACGCGCGCCGTCGCCGTGCCAACGCGCCGGCGTCGGATGGCGGTGTCGGATTCGGCGTGCAGCCATTCCGACAATCGCCCCCCCGCCTGGTCGGCGGCGGCATCGTCGAGCCACGCCGCCACCAGAAGCAACCCGGAGCCATCACCGCTGGCGAGCAACGTGGCACTGACGAAGCCCGGCACGAGCGTGAGATCGGCCTGCAGATGTTCGACGATGCGACGCGTCTCGTCGAGCTGCCGACCAGGCGCCACGGCGAGCGGCCAGAACTCGAGCACATACGTGTCAGCGGTGTCGACGCGCAGCGGTTGGCGAACGACCACCGGTGCGGGCGCCGCCGCTGGTATCTGCGTACTGTCTCTCATGACTGCAGGCGCGGCGTCCTTCGCTCCCCCACACGCAACCAGCAGCAGCATGAACGCGACCGCAACGATCGCGGTCAGCGAGCCGCGGGGCGTTGCCGAGCGCATCACGCGTCCTTGCGGGAACTGGTGCGACGTTCACCCTCGCTCCGACGCCATTCGGCAATCTTCGCGTGATGACCCGAAAGCAGGACGTCCGGCACGCGCAGGCCGCGGTATTCCTCAGGCCGCGTGTAGCTCGGTGCGCTCACGCCGGCGCCGCCGTAGAAGGAATCGGTCGCGGCCGAGTCGTGATCACTCATCGCGCCGGGCAACAATCGCGCGACGGCATCGACGATTGCCAACGCGGCGGGCTCACCGCCACTGAGCACGAAATCGCCGAGCGACAGTTCTTCCGTCGCCAGATGATCCGCGACGCGTTGGTCGACGTCCTTGTAGTGACCACACAACAGCGTCAATTCGGTGCCGGCTGCGAAACGATGTGCATCCGCCTGCGAAAAGGTCTTGCCGCGCGGCGAAAGCAAGACGATCGGCGCCGTCGCGCCGAGATGCTCGACCGCCTCGAAGAACGGCGTGGGCTTCATCACCATGCCAGGACCTCCGCCGTACGGATAGTCATCCACCGTGCGGTGCTTGTCGTGCGTGAAGCTGCGCAGGTCGACCACGTTGTAGATCACGCTGCCGGCAGCTGCGGCTTTCGACGGAATGCTGATCGCGAGCGGTGTCGCAAAGAATTCCGGAAAGATGCTCACGATGTTGATGACCAGCGGGGCGCGCGGGCCTCCCGGGCTTCCTGCCGCATCGGTCGTCACCTCGGGCACCGTCACGCCTCGTCCGAGGGGTGTCCTTCCGCCTGCAGCAATCCTTCGGGAAGCAGCCCTTCCGGCGGATCGACGGTGATCACGCGCGCCACTTCATCGACGTTGACGAGAATTTCGTCGCGCCAGGGGATGAAGTAGGTGGGACCGCCGTTGACGGGGCGCACGTCGAGCATCAGGCCCTGCGGCAGGTCGTACGTGTCCGCCACCTGCCCCAGCGCACGACCATCGACATGCACGACCTGCATGCCGAGCAGCTCATGGATGTAGACCTCATCCTCGGCGGGCGGCGGCAATTCGTCTTTCGGTGCCAACAGGAATCGACCGCGCCACAATTCTGCCGCGGTCCGATCGGGCACTTCCTTGATCGTCAATCGCACCGAGTCCATGTGCTGGCGCACGGCGGTGATGTGCAACTCCTGCCCGTCCGGCGACGGATCGCCGGTTGCCGTACCAGCAAAAAGCCGACGGCCCGATACGAAGACCGTATCGGGCGCGTCGGTGATGGGCTCCACGAGCAACTCGCCGCGGATGCCATGTGCCTTGCGGACGCGCCCGACGATCATGAGCGCGGGCGCGCCCATGTCACTCACTCGGCCTTTGCGCCTTCGGAGAGCGGCACCGCAGCAGCGGACAGCTTCTTCGCGAGGCGGGCTTCATGACGAGCCTTGAGCACGCCACCCTTGCGGAGCAGCGAGCGCACCGTGTCCGACGCCTGCGCGCCGACGTCCAGCCAGTGATTGGCACGATCGACCTTGATCGTCACGGCACCCTCAGTGAGACGCGGCGAATAGGTGCCGATGATCTCGATGAACTTGCCGTCGCGCGGGCTCTTGCTGTCAGCAACGACGATACGATAAACCGGGGCCTTCTTGCGGCCGACGCGGCGGAGACGAATACGAACCATCTGGGCATCCTCTGAGGGACGTGATGTCGGACGACCGAACACGGAGCGCATGCGCAACGGCTCGTCGTACGCGGTGCGACAGCGGGTCGAAAGACGCGCCCTCCACCGGCCCGGGCTCCTCGCGCCGATCGACGATTCGATCGGTGCACCCGAGGTCCTGCCAACCCGGCCATTTCTGACCGAGCCGTTAAAGCTAAGGGAGCCGAGCCCGAAGTGGGATGGGCTGGGAAGAGCTGGCGGCGGTCAGCCGCGTCCGAACGGGTTCCGGCCACCGCTGGCGGTGACCTTCTTCATCATCTTCTGCATGTCCCGGAACTGGTCCAGCAGCCGGTTCACCTCGGCCACGGTCCGCCCCGAGCCCTTGGCGATCCGCAGGCGCCGCGAGCCGTTGATCAGCTCCGGCTTCTTCCGCTCCGCCATGGTCATGCTGAGGACGATCGCCTCGACGTGGCGCATCCGCTTGGGGTCCATCTTGGCCTGCTTGAGCGCCTTGGTGTTGACGCCCGGGATCATCTTCAGGATCCCTTCCAGCGGCCCAAGCTTCTCGATCTGCTTCATCGCGCCGAGGAAGTCGTTCAGGTCCATGCCTTCGCGGCGGACCTTCTTCTCGAGCTTCTTGGCCTCGTCGGCGTCGAACGACTCCTGTGCCTTCTCGACCAGCGACAGGACGTCGCCCATCTGGAGGATGCGCCCGGCCATGCGGTCGGGGTGGAATTCCTCGAGGGCATCCACCTTCTCGCCGACGCCGATGTACTTGATCGGCTTCTTGGTCGCGCCGTACACGGAGAGCGCCGCGCCGCCACGTGCATCGCCGTCCATCTTGGTGAGGATGATGCCGGTGATGCCGAGCGCGTTGTTGAAGCCCTCGGCGATCTTCACGGCGTCCTGACCGGTCATGCCGTCGGCCACCAGCAGGATTTCATCTGGGCGAGCGACTTCCTTCACGCGCCGGAGTTCGTCCATCAGGTTGTCGTCGATCTGCAGCCGACCGGCGGTGTCGATGAAGACGATGCGGTCGCGCTCACGGCGTGCGACTTCGAGACCATCGCGCACGATCTGCACGACGTCGGTGGTGTCGCGACGGGCGAACACCGGCACATTCAGCTGCTTCCCCAGGGTCTCGAGCTGATCGATGGCCGCCGGACGGTACACGTCGGCCGCGATGAGCCGAACCTGGCGCTGCTCCTTCTGCATCCGGAGCGCGAGCTTCGCCGTCGTGGTGGTCTTGCCGGAGCCCTGCAAGCCGACCATCAGCACGACGGTGGGCGGCACGGTGCTCAGCTTCAGCCCTTCGCGCCGCTCGCCGAGCATGGCGGTGAGCTCTTCGTGCACGATCTTGACGAGCTGCTGCTCGGGCCGGACGGTCTTGAGGGCGGCGAGCCCGACGGCCTTCTTTTCGACGCGTTCGAGGAATTCGCGTGTCAGCCCGAAGCTGACGTCCGCCTCGAGGAGCACACGTCGCACCTCACGCAGGCCGTCCTTGATGTCGGCTTCCGTGAGTACGCCCTTTCCCCGGAGCTTGGAGAAAGCGGCCCCAATTTTTTCGCTGAGCTCGTCAAACATAGATCAAAAAGTTACGCAAACGCTCATCCCTGAACAAGTTACGCGCCGCGTGGACCACCGCGTTCATCGTCGCTGTACCGTCCCGACGCCTTTGGCGGCGATGGTCTACACTCCCTCACGCGGAGGCGCGGGGGACGCGGAGCCGCGGGGAACTGCTGATGGCGACGGAGTCGCTCCAGCCGTTCCCTTCACACCGTCGCTGGGGAAGAGGCCAAGGCTGCTACCGGAGCACTCCGTGAGCTCCGTGGCCTCCCCCCCAATTGCTGTTAGCGTCGGTGCGCGGTGCAGCGGTCGCTCGCGGTCGCGAGGGAAGCAACTGCAATGAGGGGGAGCGAACGGAGCTCACGGAGTGCGACCGCAGCAGCGTTGGTCTCGTCGCGAGCGTTTTGGGTATCTGGGAACACCGTCCTCCTGAGCGCAAACAAGTCACGCGCCGCGTTGACCACCGCGTTCATCACCGCTCTACGGCGCCGACGCCTTTGGCGGCGATGGTCTACACTCCCTCACGCGGAGGCGCGGAGGACGCGGAGCCGCGGGGAACTGCTCGGGACGCCTGTGGCGGCGGAGGGGTCAACACCGGGCGAAGGGCAACGGCAACAGCCAGAACAACTGCTTTTGGGGTGTCGGCCCGTACGGCGGCGTTGTTGTGCGCACGATACCGCTACTCGGTGCCGGAGGTGGCGGCCGCGAGCGAAGTTCCCCCGCAGTTCAACCTCCGCACCACGCATGAGCTGGCTGCCGCGCGCGAAACCTCCGCGGCTCCGCGGTTCTCCGCGCCTCCGCGTGAGGAAGTGTGGACCGCTAGGCGAAAGCGCAGCGTCGCGGCGCAGAGCGTGTGGACCGCCAGGCGAAAGCGCAGCGTCGCGGCGCAGAGCGTGTGGACCGCCAAGCGAAAGCGTCGCGGCGCAGAGCGTGTGGACCGCCAAGCGAAAGCGCAGCGTCGCGGCGCAGAGCGTGTGGACCGCCAAGCGAAAGCGCAGCGTAGCGGCGCAGAGCGTGTGGACCGCCAGCGTCGCGGCGAGCCGAGCAGTCACTGTCTATGGCAGAGCCCGGTGACGCGGGCGTGTGTGCGACGTCTGAGGAGGTTGGAAAAGGATTAGAGACAGTTCACGAATGGATGAGATTGGCAGTCTTGTGATGGCGATCTGTCGACCTACCTATCGATTGTCGAGACCGGTAGCGACACAACAGCGCAGCCGTTGCGACGCCGACACTGCGCTGTGCTGCAGGGCGGGACGAAGGTCCGTGTGATCCGACCGAAGACGGGTGGCGTAGAGCCCGGGCGGCGGCGATTGTTAGCGTCTGTCGAAAACGGCAGATGAGACCGTGCTTACCTCTTGTCGGGAACCGATGACTCACTCCCAACGCCGGGACGAGATCCTTCGCGCCGAATTGCCACCAACGCTGCCGTTGATGGCGCTGCGCTCGACGATGGTCTATCCGCTCGGGACAATCGCGGTCCAGATGGGCAGCCCGGAAAACCTCGCGCTGCTGCGGGCGTTCGACGAACCCGGCGTGGTAGTGGCGCTGGTGGTTGCGGGTGGCGAGCTCGAAGACGCGCCGGATGCGCAGGAGTTCGTGGGCAAGATCGGCGTCGCCGCCCGCGTGCACGAACGAATCAACCTGCCCGGTGATACCGTGCAGATCACGCTGCAGGGACTTCGCCGCATCACCATCCAGCGCATCGACCAGGCCTCGCCGTTCGTGGTGGCCGCCGTGTCGCCGGCGTGGGATGTACTGCCGCCTGCGTTCGAAGTCGAGGAACTGGTCACGCGCATCGTCAGCGCGACCGAAACCCTCGCCAGCCTCGTGGATCGCATCCCGGGCGAAATTCCGGCGATCCTCCGCATGAACGTCTCGGACCCCGGGCGTTTTGCCGATCTCGCCGCCACGAACCTGAACTTCAAGATCGCCGACAAGGACGACGTGCTGCAGAAGCTCGACGTCGGTGACCGCCTGCGCTTCATTCTCGGTCGCCTCGAACGCGAAGTGGCGCGCGCACGCGTCATGGACGACGTGAAGAAGACCACCGAAGTGAAGATCGAGCAGCACCAGCGCGAGTTCTTCCTCAAGCAGCAGTTGCGCGCGATCCAGACCGAGCTGGGCGAGACCGATCCCGGCGAGCGCGAAAGCACCGAGCTGCTGCGCCGCATCGATGAAGCGCACCTGCCGGAGAAGGTCTCGATCGAGGCTCGTCGCGAGTGTGAACGGTTGCGCATGTTGTCGCCCGCCAGCAGCGAGTATCAGGTGCTTCGCACCTATCTCGACTGGGTGCTGTCATTGCCCTGGTCGAAGAAGTCGGGGGATCGCGATATCTCGCTCGAGAAAGTCGGTTCCGCGCTCGACACACGACACTACGGTCTTGGTGAGGCGAAGGAACGCATCATCGAGTATCTCGCGGTGCGCAAACTGCGCGGTGGTGATCCGGCTGGCCCGATCCTCTGCTTCGTTGGTCCGCCAGGCACCGGCAAGACCTCGCTCGGCGAGGCCATCGCAACCTCGATCGGACGTGAGTTCCACCGTATTTCGGTCGGTGGCGTGCGAGATGAGGCCGAAGTGCGTGGACATCGTCGCACGTACGTTGCCGCCATGCCCGGCCTGCTGATTCAGGCGTTGCGCCGCACTGGTGTGCGCGATCCGGTGGTGATGATCGACGAGATCGACAAGATGGGCACCGGCGGTGCGACCGGAGATCCGACCGCCGCGATGCTCGAGGTGCTCGACCCGTCGCAGAACAAGTCATTCGTCGACCACTACCTCAATCAACCGTTCGACCTCAGTTCGGTGCTCTTCATCTGCACCGCCAACAATCTTTACGACATTCCAGCGGCGCTGCGCGACCGACTGGAAGTGATCCGCATCGCGGGCTACACCTCGGAAGAGAAGGTGCAGATCGCGTGGCGCTACCTCATTCCCAAGCTCTGCACCGAGCATGGCTTGACCGAGGAAGACGCCGTGTTCACCGATGAAGCGCTGCAGTTCATCGCGGCGCGCTACAGTCGCGAAGCGGGGCTCCGCAACTTTGAGCGGCAGGTGGCTGCCGTGCTGCGCAAGCGCGCACGCCGCAAGGCCGAAGGCGAGATGGAGCCATGGACCATCACGCCGCAGAAGGCGGAAGAACTGCTGGGCGTTCCGCAGTTTGCGGCCGAGGAAACCGAGCAGGAGCCAGAAGTCGGCGTCGTGACGGGCCTCGCCTGGACACCGAATGGCGGCGAGTTGATGCTGATCGAGGCACTCAAGATGCCCGGCACCGGTCGCCTCACGGTGACGGGGCAGCTGGGCGAAGTGATGCGCGAGTCGGTCGATGCCGCGTATTCATACGTGCGTTCGCGCAGCAACCTGCTCAACATCGCCGACGACGAGTTCCGCGACACGGACCTGCACATTCACTTCCCTGCGGGTGCGATCCCGAAAGATGGTCCGAGTGCCGGCCTCGCCGTGACCCTGGCCATCGCCAGTGTGCTCAGCGGTCGTCGCGTGCGCCGCGATATGGCCATGACCGGCGAGGTGACGCTGCGCGGCAAGGCGCTCGAGATCGGTGGCCTGAAGGAGAAGGTGCTGGCCGCGTATCGGGCCGGGCTGCGCGAAGTCATCGTGCCGCAGGGAAACGCGAAGGACATTCGCGATATTCCACTCGAAGTGCGCGAGCGCATGACCTTCACGTTCGTGCAGACGATGGACGAGGTGCTCGATCGGGCGATGTTACCGCGCGAAGTCATTCCGGAGGTCGCGCCGGTCGAGGCGGAAGACGAGGACGATGGCGATGGTGCGCAGGTCGTCCTGCCCTTCCCCGATCGGACGGCGGCCGCTGCGCGCGTTCAGTGATGCCCGGTTCGCCCTGTCCCTGACGACACCCCGAAACGCGCCGCGTGACACACACGCGGCGCGTTTCGCGTAGAATCCAGCACAATGGCTTCACACCTCTATCGCGAGTTCGCGCTCAACGTCGTCCTGCACAGCCTCGCCGGTGGCCTGACGGACACCGTCGCCGTGTGGATGCTCTTCAATCCGCACAAGCCGTTTCTCGGCGTGCAGGGCGCGATCCCCAAGAACAAGGCGCGGCTCGCCGCCAGCATCGGCAAGGTCGTCGGCGAAAAGTTGCTGACCCCGCAGGACATGCTGCAGGAACTGACGCATGGCGGCATCCGCGACGCGTTCAATGAGCGTGTCGCGAGTGTGGTGCAGTCGCTCCTCGAGACGGAGCGCGGTTCGCTGCGCAGTCTCGTGCCGGAGTCGATGAGTGGTGAGCTGGAGACGGCGCTGCAGGGCGTGGCGTCCACGGTCGCAGAGCGCGTGGAAGTGTGGGCCGAGAGTGAGGAAGCGCGGCCGGCGGTGATCGCGTTCGTGGCACGCTTGCGCGGTGCCATCGGCGACCAGACACTCTCCGATGTACTGCCGGCGGCGCGTCGCGCGGCCATCGTGGAGCAGGGGCGTGCACTGGCGCTCACGCTCGCCCATAGCGACACCGTGGCCGATGCCGTCGCGACCAGCGTACGCACGCAGGCCGAATCGTTGCTGACGCGCGATGCGCCGTTGCTGCAGACGCTGCCCGCCGAATTGAGTGCGATGCTGGACAAGGCCGTCGACGCCTACATCCCGGTGGCGGTGGACAAGCTTGGCGCGTGGCTGGCGCAGACGGAAAGCCGCGAGACCGTCAAGCGCACGCTGCAGGGCGTGGTGGCGAAGTTCGTCACCGATCTTCGCTTCCACGAACGGGTGCTGGCGCGGTTCCTGGTGACGGAGCGCGCGCTGGAAAAGGCGCTCGACGCGCTCGGCGGCGAGGGGGTCGATGAACTCTCGGCGCTGTTGCGCGAGCCGGCGATCCGCGATCAGGTCACGAAGGCCGTGCGCGATGGCGTCGAGTCGCTGCTGCGGAAGCCGCTCAAGGACATCGTCGGCGCGCCGGATGCGGCGCGCGTTCAGGCCTTGTCGGAGGGACTGTCGAAGGGGGCGCTGACGCTGCTTCGCTCCGACTCGACGCAGAAGTTCGTCGCCGGCCGCATCGAGTCGGCGCTGGAAGGGGTGGCGCATCGTCGCATCGACGACCTGCTCAGTGGCGTCACCGACGAAACGATCGCCAACTGGGTGCTGGAAGCGATGCGCGGTGATGCGACGCAGCAGTTCGTCCGCGACACCGCTGCACGCGTGGTGCAGAAGGCGCTCGACGCACCCATCGGTCGGCCCGCGCGCTGGTTGCCCGCCCATGCCAATGAACGACTGGCCGCCGTCCTGGCGCCGGCGATGTGGGAATGGATCGTCACGTCGCTGCCGGCGCTGGTACAGAAGTTCGATGTGCCAGCACTGATCGAACGCAAGGTGAATGAGTTCAGCACCGAGCGTGTGGAAGAGATCGTGCGTGGCGTCACACAGCGCGAACTGAACCTGATCATCAAGTTCGGCTTCGTGCTCGGTGCCTTCATCGGTGTCGGGACGTTCTTCATCTCACAGGCCATCCGCGCGCTGCCGTAGTCAGGCTCCCAGCGCGAGATGCGTAACGTCAGTTGCTGATCGGCTGCAAGGACAGCGTCGAGGGTTTCGACACGCGAACACCGTTGCCGACGGAGATGATTGCGGAGGTTGCGAGGAAGGAACTGGTCGCGTCGCTGAGCACGCTGATGGAAATCAGAGTGGTTTGTGCGGGCAGGAAGATGCGAACGTACGATGCACTCCCCACGGGCTGAATCAGCACAGTCTGGAATGGCTCAGCCGCGCCGACTGAGAGGGTCACGGGCGTGGAAATCGTGGGTGGCTGACTGATGTTGACGACCGGCGCGGCAAATGATGCATCCGGTGCCGGCAACGATCCCGCAGCGGTGGTCAGCGTAGCACCGGCGAACTTGAAGTTCAGGCCAGCCAGCGTCACGCCAGCATCGACCACCACGGGGTCGGTTGTGGCAGTGCCACACGCCGTCGCACCCGAGACCACCACGGCGCTCAGCGCCACCCATTTACGCCAGGTCGACATCATCACAATTCGCTCCTTCGCAGTGAATGCGCGCCGCAACGGTCACGTCACGACAGCCGATGAAGGACGCGCGGGGTGCCCCGGAGGGCACCCGAGGGGCTCCGTGGCCCCTCAATCCATTGCAAATTCGCGGGCGAAGGCGACGTCGAACGAGAACGTCTTCGCGCGGCTGCGCGTCTCCATCATGTCCGCCACTCGCAGGAGACGTGCCGGCACGGCCATGATCTTTTCCTGCGCCTTTCGGCCCATCTCGTCCAGCCCCGTGACCGCCTCGATCGCCCAGAACTTGATCAGCTCCTCGACGATCTTCAGGTAGTCGCGTGGGCCATAGATGCCCGCACGACGCACCACGTCCGCCATGTCGCGGAAATGCGGCATCGCCACGCCCGGCATCTCGATCGACGGCATGATTTCCGCCGCCGACAACATCGCGCGCGTCGGGTCGCGCTCCAGCACCGCCTTGAAGATCGCGCGATAGAACGTGTAGTGGCGCGCCTCTTCCTTCGCGACATTCGACAGCACTTCGCCGATCAATGGCTCCGTGATGCTCGCCAGCTTGCCGGTGTTCGCGTGACTCACCTGCGTCGCGCGTTCCTGCAGCGAGGTGTAGACGAACACGCGATACGGATCGCGATCCCATGCCGGCGCGAAGCCAGCCTTGAGATACTCGAACTGCATCTTCTCGAGCACCGGATTGTCGAGGATCCGGCTGTCGTGCATGTAGTCGTGCAGCACGGCCCCGTGTCGATCCTCCTCTGCCGTCCAGAGGTTCGTCCACTTGTGCCAGAACGATTCGTTGCCGAGGTACACCGCCAGCAGGCGGTGGAAGTGCGGCAACCCCTCTTCGGTGAGCAGGTTCAGCGCCAGTGCGACACGCGCCGGCGTCGAGATGCCCTTGCTCCGCTCACGCAGTTCCTTGATGTAGACATCGGGGTCCGTATCCGGCGCCGGCGCCAACAACTCGCTCGGATACCAGAGGACACGCTTCGATTCGTGCGCCGCCATCAGGTCGTTCACCAGCGGCTCGAGGTCCGCCAGCACCTCGACCTTGGCGAGGAGTTCGTTCGTTGGAGCAGTCATGCACGGAAATATGAGGGATCACCGTCCGTGCTGGGGGCTCCAGCGGACGAGAAAGCGTCGGACGCCGCGTTGCCACGGCACAGTTCGCAAAGCTGAACTTGTCCCGCAATCCCCTTCGGCGCCACCGTTCGTCTACGGACGTGGCGCCCGATTCGCTCGACGGGCGACGCCGCTCAGCGTGCCCGAATCGTGATGCCGGAGGTCGGAATCACCGGCGTTTTCGCGGCCGCGGGCAGGTCCTCGACCAGGGTCACGTCGCGGCCGCCCGCCTTGTCGGTCCGGATCGTCACATGGCGCCCTTCGCCAGTGATCTCGCGCCGGCCATTTGTGGACACGACGGTCGACTTGTAGCGCTTGGCCATTGCGCCGGCATACGCCTCAGCGAACTCCTCCGCGTCCAGCGGCGAGTCCCACACGCTGACCCAGGCGAGTCCTTCGCCGGCAGGCGTCGTGAGCACCGCATACCGGTCGCCGTCCTGCCCTCGCGCCGCCGCCGACGCGCGCGACACGTCTCCGAGCAACTCGGCCAGCGCTAGGCGCGTCTCGAACTCACCGAAGCTGTTCTCGTAGCGGATCGTCGTTCCGGCAGCGGGGGTGAACCGCACGACTTCGGCAGGATTGCCTTTCGCGCCCCACCGTTCCTTGTGCAGCACCTGCGACGTGCTCGTGGGCAGCTCGGCCAGGAGTTGTGCACTGGTGATTCCATCGCCCATCTGGTTGCGCACGAACTCGGCGCCACCGAGGTACGGGAAGAGCAGCCCTTCCGCGAGAAATGCCGGTGCCGCGTTGAAGATCGGATTCGCGGCGCGCGCATCACGAATCCCTTCACGGGCCTTGTCCCACGCAATCGTGCGTGCGGCGTTGCCGATCATGATCACGGTGGCGTGGCCCTCGAAGACCGCCTGCGCCGCTTCCACGCGATCATCATCGTTCTGGAGGTTCTGGATCGAATCGAGATTCACGTACTGGTCCTGCAGCGCGTGCGTCAGCTCGTGCCGGATGACGGTTTCACGCTCGACGCCTGCCCGTCCCTCGACCACGAAAAGCGTCTTGCGCTTGGGGTCGTAGAAACCGACCACCTGTTCCGAGAGCAGGCGCGTCAGAAGTCCGACGACATCGACTGAATCCGGCACCACGCCGATGCGCTTCCAGACACCGACCTTGAAGTCCAGATCGCGGCGCACTTCCGGTCGCGCGAATTGCGCGATGAGGAATTTCTGCACCTCGTCCTGCGACTGCGTCGCAACTTTCGGCGGCTGCTTGAACTTCAGGCCCGACGCCTCCTCCACCTTCGGCACCAGCGCCTCGACTTCTCCCTGCAGGTCACCGGCCTTCGGCAGCGGCTTGCGATCACAGGCGCCAAGCGCCAGGGCAACGAGCGGGACGAGAACGAAACGGCGCACGAGATCAGGGTCGGGGATGCGAAAACCGGCAGTGGCGCGGTGACTGGAAATCAGCGCAGCGGAACACCGAGCAAGGTACTGCCCCAGTCGAGCAGCGGCTGGCCCGCCAGCAGCATTGCGACTGCCGCCGGCGCGAGAAACACGCCGAACGGAACGAGCGGCGGCTCGAACTCCTTCCCCTGCTTCCTGGCACGCGCATACGCAATCGGGTACACCACGCAGAGGAATGCCGTGGCACCGAGTGCGGCCGCCACGAAGACAGTGATGATGGCGCGCGTCGGGCCGATCGCAGCACCGACCACGGCCATCAACGTGGCGTCACCAAAACCCATCGCTTCCTTCTTCAGCGCAACTTCGCCAAGCCAGCCGATGATGGCGATGAAACCCGCGCCGGCGCAGGCGCCGTACAGCGCCTCGATCGGCGGCGCAAACCACTGCTCGGTGGAACCGTTGAAGAAGGCGATCACACTGGTGATGAGCACGAACAGGAAACCGAACACGGTGAATCCATCAGGAATCACGTAGTGCTTGGCGTCGGTGAGCGTGATGCCGAACATGATCGTCGAGAAGGTGGCGAGCCGAAGCGCATCCAGCCCCCAACCGGCGAGGAAGGCCGAGCCGGCCCACAGCAGCGCCACGGTGATCTCGACCAGGGGATACTCGATCGAAATCGGCAGCGCACAGCCGGCGCACTTGCCGCGCAGTCGAAGCCAACCGAGCACCGGGACGTTTTCGTGCCACCGGATCTCGCGCTCACACTTCGGACACCGACTGGCAGGCCGGACCACAGAGAGGCCCGCGGGCCAGCGCGAGACGCACACGTTCAGGAACGAGCCGAAGCAGGCTCCGAACAGCGCGTAGGTGAGCGTGGTCAACAGGGTGGCGTTCACTGGACTCAGCGGAAGGCAAACAGAAGGATTCCAGTCGCGACCGCCACGTTGAGCGACTCGACCGCGACGCTGATCGGCAGCGCGACGGTCCCCGTGACGAGCGACTGGACTGCAGGAGACAGGCCAGCCCCCTCGTTCCCCACCGCGAGCGCCCATTCCGAGGGGATCTCGACTTCCGGGAGCGGAGTCCCGGCCGCGTCAGCGCCCCATAAGGGAATCCCGCGTTCCGCGAGGAACGGGGCAAGCGCGTCAACGGTACAAGCGACGGTGGGGTGGACGAAGTGACTGCCCATCGCGCTACGGACGACCTTCGCATTCCAAAGGTCAACAGTTCCCGGCAGCGCGATGGTGGCCGAGGCCGCGAAGGCAGCCGCGGTCCGGAGGATCGTTCCGACGTTCCCGGGGTCCTGTACGGCATCCAGGACCAGCAGCCGGTGTCCGCTCGAGGGAAGCGACTCGAGAGTCCAGACTGGCGTGACCGCGACGGCCAGCACCCCCTGTGGTGCCTCTGTGCCGGCTGCGGTCGAGAACTCGCGTGCTGACACGGTCATGATCGGCACGCCAGCCTCGGCGGCGCGATCGAGCAGGTCGGCAGTACGCGGGACGGAGCGAGCGTCGTCGGCGGCGAGGATGCCATCGATCGCGAGTCTGCTCCGCAGCAACTCCTCGATCGTTCGCACCCCTTCCGCGACAAAGCGCCCACTGCGTTCACGCGCCTTGCGACGTTGCAGGTCGCGGGCTACGGTCAGCAAACTCACGACAGACCTCTCAGGACGTCCAATGGAATTCGCGCAATGAGTACCACACGATCACACATCCTTTCGTTCTGCACGGCCGCGGCGCTGCTGGTATCGGCGACCGGCTGCGCGAGCATCTCGCCGCAGAAAGAAGCGGAGATGGGCCTCAGCTATTCCCAGCAGATTAACGCGCAACTGCCGATCGTGCGCGACCCGGAAGTGAATGCCTACATCAATCGTCTCGGCGATTCGCTGGCCGTGTTGGTGGACGATCAGGGCCGCAACTGGCGTTTCTCGATCGTGGATGATCCCGAGATCAACGCCTTCGCGGTGCCGGGCGGCTACATCTACGTCAACAAGGGCCTGATCATGAAGGCGCAGACGTTGTCGCAGCTGGCGGGCGTGGTGGGCCACGAAATCGCGCACGTCACGCAACGACACTCGGTGCAGCAGATGGAGAAGGGGCAGAAGGTTGGCATCGGCGCCACGCTGGCCTGCATTCTCCAGCCCAGCTTCTGCCAGAACGGTGGCGGCGACCTGCTCAACCTTGGGGCCACGGCCATCATGGCGAAGTTCAGCCGCGGCGATGAAGCCGAGGCCGACCAGTTCGGCGTGAAGTATGTGCTGCGAGCTGGAATTGATCCTCGCGGGTTGCCCGAAATGTTCGAGATCATGCTGGCCGCGCGCGATGCCAAAGGCGGCGGCAGTTCCAGCTGGCTGGCCAGTCACCCGATCGAGGAAGACCGCATCGCGGCCACGCGTCGCGCCATTGCGGCACTGCCGCCAGGATCGCTCGATGGCCTGACGAAAGACACACCGGCGTACCAGCGCTTCAAGGCACGACTCGCCTCCTTGCCGCAGACGCCGAAGCCGGGGAAATAGCGTCCGGTAGGATCAGCGCCAAGTCGCGTCACCGTCGGGCGGAATCATCTGCCGTCCGACGGTGACCGCGGCACAGGCACTCGGCGATTTCAGAGCGTTGCGACGAAGCTGGAAATGAGGGACTGGAATCGACCGGCTGCGTCCTTCGATTCGTGCAGGACTTCGGCGTGGTTCAGCAGGTTGGCGGTGTAGCCCGCTGCGGCATTGGTGATCAGGCTCACACCAACGCACCGCATGCCGAGCGTGCGCGCCATGATCACTTCAGGGACGGTGCTCATCCCGACCGCGTCAGCACCGAGTTTCTCCAGCATCCGTACTTCGGCTGGCGTTTCGTACGTCGGGCCGAGCAGACCGCAGTAGACGCCCACATCGAGCCGCAGGCCCATGGTGCGCGCGGTCGCATCGAGACTCGCACCGAGCGCCCGATCATACGGCGCCGACATGTCGGGAAAACGTGGCTCACCCGGCTGTGATGGACCCGCCAGCGGATGTCGATTCATCAGGTTGATGTGATCCTCGATCCGCATCAGCGTGCCGGGCATGAATGTCCGCCGGATACCACCCGCGGCATTCGAGACGATCAGTGTCTCTGCGCCGAGGGCGTGCGCCAGCCGAACCGGAAATACCGCCACCGCAGCGGGATGCGCCTCATACAAGTGAAAGCGGCCGGCGAGGCAGATGACCGGCTTGCCGGCCAGCGTTCCGATGATCAGCGCGCCGGCATGCCCTTCCACGGTTGCCGGTGGAAATCCCGGAACGTCGTGAAAGGGGATGCGCACCGCATCATCGATCTGCTCAGCGAGCCCCCCCAGCCCCGATCCGAGCACGATCGCCGCCACCGGCGTCGGCAACGGCCGGCCCGCTCTCGCGCGCACGACACCAGCCGCGACCGCGGCTGCATCGGCGCCATAGTGCTCCTGCAGCTCGGCTTCCGACACCGGTTCCCACTCGTCGCCCGACTGGACGTGACCTGTGCTCATCCCTGCCCCGTGCGGATTGCCTCGATCTCACGCTCCATGCGCGACACCATCGCCACCTTCTCCGCGTCCGGAAGGAAACTGCTGCGGAATCCATCGAGCGCCATCCCTGCCAGTTCATCGAACGTGCAATCGCAACTCACGGCCGCGTGATGGTACTCGTCGACGAGGGTGGTGGCGGACATGAGGCGATTATCGGTATTGAGGCAGACGTTCATGCCGCGCGCAAGGAACTGCTTCAACGGGTGGGTCTCGTACCGTTCGGTGGCGCGCGTTTGCACGTTGCTGGTGAGGCAGAGTTCGAGTGCGATGCCACGTTCGTGGACTTCCTCGAGCAACGTCACGTCTTCCAGCAGTCGTGTGGCGTGCCCGATGCGATGTGCGTGACAATCGTGCACCGCCTGCCGGATCGAATCCGGACCGTCACCCTCACCAGCGTGACAGGTGCAGGCCAGGCCATGTTCCTCGCAGTAGGCAAACGCCGCCGCGTGCCGTGACGCCGGGTTGCCGATTTCGCCGCCGGCGAGATCGAAGCCGACCACGCCACGATCCTTGTAGCCGACAGCCAGCTTGGCCAGCTGCAGTGACAGTTCCGGATCGTAGTGCCGCAGGCTGCAGACGATGACGCGGGCGGTGATGTCGGCTTCCTTCTGCGCCTTGGCGATGCCACGCAGTGGCGCCTCCACGGCCTGTGCGAGCGTCATCCCCTGCAACGTGTTGAGCGGCGGTGCGTAGCGCATCTCGATGTAGCGAACGCCTTCGGCCGCGACGTCGATCGCCAGTTCGTAGGCGATGCGCTCGAGCGCTTCTTCCGTCTGCATCACCGACAGCGTGGTGTCGAAGCGCAGCAGGTAATCCTCGAGATTTCGCGCATCGTCCACACGCATGTACTCGCGCAAGGCATCGGCGTCGTCGCGTGGCATGGCGACCTTGTACTCCTTCGCCAGCTCGATCATCGTCTCCGGCCGCACCGAACCGTCGAGATGGCAGTGCAGTTCCGCCTTCGGCAATCGCCGCAGCAGCGACCGATCCGACGCCACCAGACTCGGGCTCACGACGTGCTCCCGGGGTCGCGTTCACGGTTGGCAACGGTGCGATAGATCACACCGCCATACACCGGTGTCTCGGGCTGCACCGCGATGCCGCGGCTGTCGGTGATCTGGCGGGTACCGGCGGTCACGCCATCGGCTTCGGCTGCGTCGGCGATGCGCACGGCATCGAGCGCCGAGGCGCCAGGCGGGACATCATGCCCGCGGGCATTCACGAACACACGAACGGTAGACATGGTCATGGAGTGACTGACACGATGCGATCAACAGCGGGAGCAACCACTCCCTGCGGGCGGGCACGAACGTACGACACGAGCGCGTCGAGATCGACGATGTTGGTGGCACGTGTCTCGAGCGCGACACCGGCCAGTCCCAGCCCATCACCGCCCGTGACCATGAAGTCATTGAGTGTGATGGTGTAGATCCGCCTGGCATCGATCGCCTTTCCAGCGACGGTGACCTCGACGATGCGGTCATCGGCCGGCCGCGCCGGATCCCAGCGCAGCGCAACACCACTGAGATGGGCACGTGGAGAATTGCCTGCGACCAACCGCGACAGGTACGCTCGCAGGTCGGCGCCCCGTACCTTGAGGGTGTAGAGCGTATTGCCGAACGGCTGCACTTCGTAGAGGCGGCCGAAGTTCACGTCGCCGGCCAGCAGATTGGCGCGAATGCCGCCGTTGTTCATGACGGCGATGTCACTCCTCGCGGCCTCGCGCATCGCGTCCGCCACGAGGTTGCCGAGCGCATACTGCGAGCCATCGCGCTTCATGTCGCTGTTGATCTTGCCCACCGGCTCGGCGATGATGCTCGCCACCGCGTCCACCGCCGCCTTCGCGATGCGCGCGGCCTGCGGATCGGCGGTGATGGTATCGGCCATCACATCGAGTACCGACGCCGTCAGCACGCGCGAGAAGTTGATGTCGCCGGTCGCATGCCCAGTAGTGTCGCCAACCGCCAGGTCCACCACATCGATCGCCTCACCGCGTGACCGGGCCTGCACGATCGGCACGCCCCGAAGGCGCGTGTTGATGTAGCTGTGCGAGTGTCCGCTGACGACGACATCCACCGGCGACGTGAGCCGGTTCACCATGTCGAAGATCTCGCCTTCGCACACGCCATTGTTGCAGAATCCGCCGACATGGCCGGTGACGACGATCACGTTCGCCCCTCGCGCGCGCAGTGCCTTGGCCCGCTCGCTCACGACCGGGGCAGGATCGATGAATCGCAGGTCGGTGACGTTGATCGCACGAGTGGTCTTCGGCGTCTCGATGGTGCTGATGCCTATGATGCCAACCTGGAAGGGACCGCGCGTGACGATCGTGTCCTGCCTGATCCAGGCGGGGATGTTGCCGAGGGTATCGCGCAGGTTGGCCGAGAGCACGGGATACGATGCCTGGCGGATGCGCGCGCGCAGGGTGTCCTGGCCGTAGTCGAACTCATGATTGCCGAGTGCTGCGGCTGTCAGTCCAAGTGAATCGAACAGCGTCACCACGGTGCGCCCGAAAGCGAGGTTCGAGGCCGGTGTGCCCTGAAACTCATCGCCGCCATCAACCAGCACCGAGTAACAGCTCGGCGGTGCACACTCGGCCTGCGCACGCCGGATCGCTGCGATCAGTGCACCGGCGCCACCAAACGGCTGGCTGCGGGCCCCGATGCGGGATTCGAACGCGCCATGGAAATCGTTGAGACCGATGACACGCAGTCGCGGACCGGCGAAAGTCGTGGCGCGCGCGTCGCGATCACCGGCACCGCCCCGTTGTGACGCACGCGCCACCACCGCAGCGCCTTCAGGTACGATGCGCCAGTTGACGCGCGCCCAGTCCGCCGGGTCGAGCTTTCCCGCCTTCCGCACGGCCTCGACGATCATCTCGCGAATGTCACCCTTGGATTCGTAGACCAATGGGGCATTCGCGATCATCGCGTAGCCGCCGCCTCCGGTCTGGCGATAGTTGCTGAGGGCGATGGTGAAGGAATCGGAGTCACGCACCGGCGTGCCACCGACCGCGAGCGTCGAGATCCGTCGTCCGACTGGCTTCGAGAGGTCGACTTCATAGTCGGCGCCGACGACGATGTCGTTGTTGAATCCCGGGATCGTGGTGTTGACCAGCGACGCCGTGGTGCCACGGATCCATGTCTTCCAGTACTTCGCGCTGTGCTCCAGATAGGCGCGCAGCTGTGCCCCGCTGATGCGCACGGCGCGAAGAGTGTTTTCGTACGGATAGATCTTGGCGATCGCCGCGACGGTGATGGTGCCGCTATCGAGCTGTGCGTCGAGCGAGAAGACCGGCGCAGCAGCCAACTGCGCCCCGGACTCGCGTCGCATCACCTCGCCCACAAGATCGGTGATCGGCATGTCGACTGCGCGCGCCTGGTCGGCCCGCCAGGCAACACGTGTCACGGCCAGGGACTCGGCCACGTACGCCAGCGCTTTCCGGTGCGCCTCCTCCGTGACGCGAAGGACCGCCGCCGATTCGGCGTGGCGGGCCACCTTCACCGACGCACCGGTGGACGAGGCGACGGACCACTTGCCCCCGTCGCGGGTCAGGTTGAGGGTGGCAACCGCCACCGTCGCCGCGTAGTTGCGCGGTTGCATCAGCCGTACACCGTTGATGAGCGTGTCGATCATCTCGCGATGCGAGTGTCCGTAGACCACGAGGTCGATGCCCGGGACTTCGCGCGGGATCCGATTGACCACGTTTTCGCTCGGCAACCCCGTTGCGACCGTGTCATAGGTGGCCTGGCCATCGAGTCCGGCGTGGACCACAGCCACCACGATGTCGGCGCCGGCACGCCGGGCATCGGCCGCCGCACGCTTGAGGGACGCGACGATATCGGTGTATCGGATCCGTCCCCGGACATTGTCACGGTCCCAGACCATCACGCCCGGCGTGGTCGCACCCACGATCCCGACCGTCACATTCCCGCGACGGACGAGCGTAAACCGGGGGAATGCGTCCGATGGCCGGGCCGCGACCGCGTTGGCCGACAGGAACGGGAATCGCGCCTGTGCGATGGCGCGCTTGAGCAGGGGCAGGCCGTAGTTGAACTCGTGGTTGCCCACGGCTGCCGCGTCATAGGCCATCACATTCATGGCCGCGATCACGGGGTGAACCCTTGCCGCCGTGGCTTTGGCGGCCACCGTCATCATCGGGTTGCCCTGCAGCAGGTCCCCGGCGTCCACCAGGAGGACGTCCCCGGGATGGGCGGCGCGGATCGAGTCCACGATGGTGGCCGCGGCGGCGAGGCTGCGCGCGCTGTCGGCGCGGCCGTCGTAGTAGTCCCAGCCGCGGAGGCGGCCGTGGACGTCGGTCGTGGCGACCACGACCAGGGAGCGGGTCGCGGGACTCGGCTGTGCCGCCAGTGCCCCCGCCACAAACAAATGCGCCGTCAGCGTCACGAGCCGCCGACAGTGCGATGGCATGAGTTTCATGGAGGGAAGCTAGCGGAGCCGGTCGTCCCCCGGCAGCGGACCGGGCCCGGCCTTCCCCGGGTAGATTGCCGCAGGATCGCCACCGCTCCCGGTGCGTCGATACGGAGTCGTGACCGAATCATCACGAATTACAACACAGTCACGAATCACCATGTATTCGTGACGATGGAGGTGCAGTGCCGAACCGCCCGCTGATGATCGGAATTGCCGGAGGTACCGGATCCGGCAAGACCACCGTCGCCCGTCGGGTCGCGGCCGCCCTGGCCGATTCCTCCGTCGCGTTCGTGGAAATGGACTCGTACTACCGGAATCACTCCGGGTTGTCCATGCGGGAGCTGCATCACATCAACTGGGACCATCCGGACGCGTTCGACATCGATCTCTTCGTCTCACACCTCGACGCCATGTCGCGGGGCGAGCCAATCGAGAAGCCGATCTACGACTACACCATCCACGCGCGCAGCGCCGAGACGGTGCGGGTGGCCAAGGTCGATGTGGTGGTGGTGGATGGCATCCTGCTGTTCACCGACGAACGGGTGCGGCAGCGGTTGGACGTGAAGGTGTTCGTGGACGCGGATGCGGACATCCGGCTGGTGCGGCGGATCCGGCGCGACATGGCATCCCGCGGCCGGCCGCTGGAGGAAATTCTCGAGCAGTACGTCAATACGGTGCGACCGATGCACCTGCAGTTCATCGAACCAAGCAAGCGCTGGGCGGATGTCATCGTCCCGCGCGGTGGCCATAACACAGTGGCGATTGAAATGATTCTGGCGAAGATCAGGCAGCGGCTGGCCACCAACGGCGCACCGCACATTCCGATGGTGGCGGACGAACGTCGTCTCACGCCCACCGGGTCGCATCCTGCGATCCGCGAAGGGCACACGGCATGACCAGCCCCGTGCAGCATGTGCAGGAACGGATCCTGGTCGTCGACGACGAGCCGGACATCGTCGCCCTCGTCGCCTACCACCTGGCGAAGACGAACTACCGCGTGTCCACCGCCTCGAACGGCACCGATGCCCTCTCGATCGCGCGGCAGGAACGGCCGTCGTTGCTGGTGCTGGATCTCATGCTCCCTGGCATGAGCGGCTTCGACGTACTCGAGCACATTCGCGCTGAGGAAGGCACGCGTCACATCGCCGTGCTGATGTTGACCGCCCGCAAGGAAGAGCAGGATCGCATTCGCGGCCTGTCGCTCGGTGCCGATGACTACCTCACCAAGCCGTTCAGTCCACAGGAACTGGTGCTCCGAGTCGGCGCGATTCTCCGCCGGACCACGGGTGCCACCGAGGCGCCGGCCGACCTGCTCCAGATCGGGCCGATCCGCATCGATCGCGCGG
This sequence comes from uncultured Gemmatimonadaceae bacterium, assembly GCA_963740355.1. Lineage (GTDB taxonomy): Bacteria > Gemmatimonadota > Gemmatimonadetes > Gemmatimonadales > Gemmatimonadaceae > JACMLX01. The sequence goes on along the minus strand of CAVUDW010000002.1, from coordinate 1,103,603 downwards.
CGCATCGCGTCGCCATCGAGAACGATGAGGTCGAGCTCACGCCGACCGAATACAAGCTGCTGATCACCCTCGCTGAACGCCGAGGTCGCGTACAGGCGCGCGGTCACCTGCTGGAGACGGTGTGGGAAGCCGCGCCCGACATCCAGACGCGCACGGTGGACATGCACATCCAGCGGCTGCGGACGAAGCTTGGCGACGCCGGAGACCTGATCGAGACGGTGCGCGGCTTCGGCTACCGGATGCGCGGAGCCTCGACCCGGTAAGGCACCAGGCACGACTGGCTGCGCGCTAGCTTCCGCCCGTGCGTCTCACTACCCGACTCCTGCTCGGCCTCGTCCTCGGCGTGTCACTGCTGCTGGCGGCGGTCATTGGTGTTCTCGATCGTCGGCTCTACAAGCGGATCGGCGAGGAGCAGGTGGCGCAACTGCAGAGCGAGGCGCGCCTGCTCGCGGCGCAGTGGAATGATCGTGCGCAGGCGGACGCGATCGCCAACGCGGCCGGTGTCGCAACCGGGCACCGCGTGACGTTGATCGATGCCGACGGCGTGGTGCTTGGTGACTCCGACTTCGATCCACCACGCCTCGGCCAGCTCGAAAATCACAGGACGCGGCCCGAAGTGCAGAATGCACTGGAGACCGGGACCGGTCAGGCACGACGCCTCTCCGCCTCGGCGGGTGACGAGGAGTTGTACGTCGCGGTGCGCATGCCGCTCGGTGTCTCGCGCGTGTCCGTGCGCACACGCGCCGTGGACGAACTCTTCGCCCGTTCACGCGTCGACATCCTGCTGGTGGGTGTCGGTGCCATCTTCGCGGTGGCGCTGTTCGGCTGGTTCTTCTCGCGCTCCATCACCAAGCCGATCATCGAGCTACGCGATGTGGCACAGTCACTCGCGGCTGGCGACCTCTCGCGCAGGCCGGCGCTGTCGGCACCGGGCGAAGTGGGTGACCTGGCGCGCGCGGTCCATCGACTGGCGGAGCAGCTGGGCGCGCGCCTCGCCACGCTGGAGGCCGAAGAGTCGCTGCTCACGGAGCTCTTCGATTCGCTGACCGAAGGGGCGATCGCCGTCGACTCCGGGCGACAGGTGATGCGCATCAACGATGTCGGACGCGTGCTGGCGAGTGTCGAGGGAGAAGTGCCGTTTTCCGTCGATCGCCTCCCCACCGACTCGCACCTCCGCGACGCGTTGCAGCGCGCCCTCTCCGGGCAGATCGTGGAGCCGCGCGAAGTCCTGCTGTTCGGGCGCGCAATTTCGCTCGTGGCGCGCCCGCTCACGGACGGCGGTGCCGTGCTGGCGATGTACGACCTGACGCCGATCCGCCGGCTGGAGCAGGTGCGCCGCGACTTCGTCGCCAACGTCAGTCACGAGCTGCGCACACCGCTCACGATCGTTGGCGGGTATGCGGAAACGCTGGTGGATGACAGCGACATGCCGATCGGGAATCGACAGGCGTTCCTGCAGACCATCCTGTCGAACACCAGGCGAATGCAGCGCATCGTGGATGACCTGCTCGACCTGAGCCGGATCGAGAGCGGCGGGTGGCGTCCGAATCCCGTCTGGAGCAGGATTCCGGACGTGGTGGCCGACGTGATGCTGGCCGTGAAGCCGGCGGCGGCGGCGAAGGCGGTGGTGGTGCGTGCCGACATTGCCGCCGACGCCGAGGAGGTCCTGGCGGATCCGACCGCACTCCGTCAGGTGCTGGGCAACCTCGTCGAGAACGCGGTACGGCACACTGCGGAAGGCACGGTGAAGGTCGTGGCACGTCGAGACGGCGAGACCATCACCTTGGCCGTGACCGACACTGGCATCGGCATACCGGCCGATCACCTGCCGCGCATCTTCGAGCGGTTCTACCGCGTCGATCCGGCCCGCTCGCGCGAGCAGGGCGGCACCGGGCTCGGGCTGGCCATAGTGCGGCACCTGGTGGAGGCGCACGGCGGCAACGTGACCGCCGAGAGCGAGGCGGGCGTCGGGACGACCATCACGACCACCTGGCCGGTCCCCGTCACGGACGTGTAACGGACGGCGACAGCCCGGTTACGGTACGCCGTTACACGTCCGTTGCAGAAATGCGGGGGCACTGTCACATGGGAACGCGAACGTAACGGTGCGTGCTACGGCACGCAGTGGGCGACGGTACCTGGCCCACGCGATCACCCCGAATCGATTCGCGAATCCATATGTCGCTTTCTTTCGTTCGCCGGCTGTCACTCGCGCTCGTCGCCGTGTGCAGCCTTTCGACTTTCGTACATGCGCAGACGCCTTCCGCGGCGCGCGGTCGGATCACCGGTCGAGTGCTGGACCCGCAGGGCAATGGAATGTCGGATGTCGGCATCCAGGTGGTGGGTACGACGATGGGCGCGCTGTCTGGCGTGGATGGCCGCTACACCCTCGCTGGCGTACCAGCGGGCAGCGTCACGATCCTCGCACGGCGCATCGGCTTTGCATCGAAGACGATCACGGGCATCACGGTGGGCGCAGGCCAGACCGTTGAGCAGAACATCGCGATGGCCCCCGCGACGATGCAGTTGGCGACCGCCACCGTGACCGCGACGCAGGAACGCGGCTCGGTGAGCGCGGCGCTCGATCGTCAGCGCAGTGCTGCCGCGATCATCAACACCGTCACCAGCGAGCAGATCGCCAAAAGCCCTGACGCTGACGCAGCCGCGGCCGTCGGTCGTGTGAGTGGCGTGAGCGTGCAGGATGGCAAGTATGTGTTCGTGCGCGGCCTAGGCGATCGCTACACGACGTCGTCTCTGAATGGCGCACGGTTGCCGAGCCCGGAGCCGGAGCGCAAGGTCGTTCCGCTCGACCTCTTCCCCGCGAGCCTGATCCAGAGCGTCACCACCTCGAAGACGTTCACGCCCGACCAGCCGGGCGATTTCGCCGGCGCCGCCGTGAACATCCAGACGAAGGAATTCCCGGCGCAGCGCACGTTCGTGTTCTCATCGTCGAGCGGCTACAACGCCGCGGTGACGGGCAAGAACACCATCTCGGCTGGCAACACGGGCAGCGACTACTTCGCGCTCGGCTCCTCGAAGCGCGAACTGCCCAGCATCATCCGCAGCTACGGCACGTTCGATCCGCAGCCGGGCCAGGGTGAGCTGAACAGCTTGATCGGCACCTTCCGCAACCGTTGGAGCGCGACGCCGACGACGGGCAAGCCGAACGGCAGCTTTGGCATGTCGGTCGGTGGCAGCGACCCGATCCTGGGCCAGCGCTTCGGCTACCTGCTGAGCGCCAACTACAACGTCCAGCAGAACATCAAGGAACGGCAGGTCCGTGCCTACGCCCTCGCACGCAACACGGTCGAGGAAGTGGATCGGTTCAGCGGCACGTCTGCCGGCACCGGTGTGCTGTGGGGCGGCCTGGCGAACTTCAGCACCTTCCTTGGTCGCGCCACCAAGGTCTCGCTCAACAACACGTACAACCGCACCAGCGACAACGATGCTCGCGTCGAGACGGGCACCAGCGAGAATCTTGGCACGCAGCTGAACATCACGCGCCTGCAGTATGTCGAGCGCATGATCCGCAGCTCGCAGCTGGCAGTGGAACACTCGCTCTTCGGTGGGCGGCACCAGCTCGACTATTCGGCGACGGCATCGGGCGTCACGCGGCAGGAGCCGGATCGCTCGGAGATCGTCTACACGGTGAACGGCAGCGCGACGCCGGAATGGTTCGCGATCGGCAATGAAGGCGCGGTGCGCACCTTCGGCGACCTGCGCGAGAACAACTATGAAGGCCAGGTCAACTACCGCATGAACTTCTTCGACCCGTCGAAGGAGCTGCGCGTGAAGTTCGGTGGCCTGTATCGCTCCACGGATCGCGACGCCACCAACAACGTCTATAGCGTGCAGGGCTTCGGTCTCGACAACGCGCAGCGTCAGCTGGCGCCGGAGTCGATCTTCGATGGCCGCTTCACGCAGCCCGGCAGCAGCGCCATGCGCCTCGTGCCACTGGCACAGGGTGGCAGCTACACCGCGCAGGATCGCCTCAGCGCAGCGTACGTGATGATGAACTGGCAAGTGCGGCCGTCGGTCAACGTGGTGACCGGTGCCCGTTTCGAACGCTCAGAAGTGCAGGTCGTGGCATCGCCGACCATCGGACCGGCCGTGATCACCAAGCCGACGTTCAACGATGTGTTGCCATCGCTGGCCGTGACGGTGAAGGCCAGCGAAAACCAGAACGTGCGCATCTCGGTGTCGCAGACGCTGGCCCGGCCTGAATACCGCGAACTGGCGCCACTGCAGTTCCGCGACGTGCTCGGTGGCGACAACTTCCTCGGCAACAAGGATCTCGTCCGCTCGCTGATCAAGAACGCGGACATCCGCTGGGAGTGGTTCCCGACGCGCAATGAAGTGTTCAGCGTCTCGCTCTTCGGCAAGCAGTTCGACAACCCGATCGAGCGCATCTATCTCGGCACGTCGGGCACGCGCATCGTCTCGTACCAGAACGCAAAGCGCGCCAACAACGTCGGTGTGGAACTCGAGGCCCGCTCCGGCCTCGGCAAGCTGGCTGGCGCACTGGAGAACGTCTCGGTGTTCACCAATGCCACGCTCATGAAAAGCAAGATCGAGCTGCGCCAGGGCCTCGCCAGCGTGACCAGCTCCGATCGTGCGATGGTCGGCCAGGCGCCGTACATGATCAACACCGGCGTCACGTGGACCACCACCAGCGGCAGCACCAGCGCCACCCTGCTCTACAACACCGTCGGCGCGCGCATCATCGACGCCGGCGAGCGCCCGCTGCCGGACGTGAAGGAACTGGCACGCAACGTCGTGGACTTCTCGCTGCGCTTCCCGGTGGGTGCGGGCTTCAGCGGTCGCTTCGATGCGAAGAACCTGCTCGATGCACAGTATCGGATCGAACAGGGTCCGGTGACGCGCGAGTCCTACTACACCGGCCGCACCTTCGCCGTCGGATTCAACTGGCAGCCGTAGTCGCGCGCTGATGTATCGCGAATGCGCGGGTGTTTGGCCTCGCACTGGCTGATACCTGCAGTTCGCACTGAACCTGAGAGGCACGGATCATGTCGATCCGTGCCTCTTTGCTTTTCCGCGGCCTGCGCAAGGAGGCATTGCGATTGCGCAGGAGTTTGCCGCGTCACGACACCCACAAATCGCTGTGACGCGACCGTGACCGGCATGTGTGCACGTCATGACACAACGAGGGGAAATTCACGGCAGCTCACTGTTCGAGCCGTATACCACTTCTCTTCATAACGAGAGCCTCATGATGTTCAATTGGCGTTCGCTGTCTGCCGGAATTGTGGCAGCGTCCGTGTTGACGCTGTCTGCTTGCGGCAGCGATAAGTCCACCGGTCCGACCGACCTTCCGCCGACGAATGCGGCCGTGACGGCGCCGACCGCCACCACCGCGCGCATCACCTGGAACAAGGTCGCCGACGCGACGAGTTACAACGTCGAACGCGCCGTTGGCGCCAGCGGCGGCACCTTCACCGTCATCTCGGCAGCCGGCCTCACGGACACGGTGTTTGTGGATAGTGGCCTCGAGCCGAGTGCCGCATACCGGTACCGCGTGCAGGCAGTGCGCAGCAGCGGCCTGTCGCAGTACAGCGCAGAGATCAGCGTCACCACCAAGGCACCGGGCACCGCATCGAGCACGCTGTCGGCCAACATCACCGCCAATCGCACGCTGTACGCCGACACGACCTACACGTTGCAGGGCTTCATCCAGGTCACGAACGGCGCAACGCTGACGATCCAGCCGGGCACGAAGATCCTCGGCGACTTTGCCACCACCGGCTCATCGCTGTTCATCACGCGTGGCGCAAAGATCGACGCCCAGGGCACCGCGGCGAACCCCATCGTCTTCACGTCATCACGCGCTGCGGGTTCACGCCAGCCCGGCGACTGGGGCGGCCTGATCATCATCGGCAACGGCCTCATCAACCGTAGCGGCAGCATCACGATCGAAGGGACGGGCAATGGCGCCAACAATCCCGCGCAGACGTACAGCGGTGGCACCAGCAACACCGACAACAGCGGCATCATGCGCTATGTCCGCGTGGAGTTTGCCGGCTACGCCACCGCCACCGACCAGGAACTGAACTCCTTCACGCTGGCCGCCATCGGCAGCGGCACCACGTTGGACTACTTGCAGTCGATGGCTGGCCTCGATGACAGCTTCGAATTCTTCGGCGGTGCTGTGGATGCCAAGCATCTCATCAGCTACGAAGCCGGCGACGACCACTTCGACATCTCCGAAGGCTACGTCGGTCGCCTGCAGTACCTGATCGCGATGCAGACCCGCATCATCCCGCCGCGCTCCGCCGCCGGCTCGCCGTCCAGCGATCCGCAGGGCATCGAGAACGACGGCTGTAACGGCGCCGGTTGCGATCTGGGCCAGAATTCCACGCCGCTCACCGTCCCGATCATGGCCAACTTCACGGTCATCGGCGTCGGCACGGCCAACGGCGTCACGTTGCCGGCCGCAGGCGGCCGCGGGGCAATGCTTCGCCGCGGTACGGGTGGCTACTACGTGAACGGTATCATCGCACGCTGGCCGTCGGCGGCGATCTCGTTCCGCGACACGACCACATTCATCCGCCAGACCGAAGGCAACTTCGCACTCTCGAACATCCTCACGGCTGAAAACGGCGCACTCTTTGATCCGCAGCTGCTGTCCGGTGGCGTGCCGACCTCGACGCGCCAGTACACCGCCGACACGACCGTCAACAAGCTGAGCATCGTGGCCGGGACGGCCTCGGCGCTGTTCACCAGCGTGCCGGCCGCACAGCCAGCCTCTGGCGCCACCTTCGACTGGGCACCGCCAGCAGCAGGCGCCGCCGCGACGGGCGGACTCGCGACCTTCACGGGAACGCTGTCCACCAAGGCTGGAACGGTCGTCACCGGCACCACCTATCGCGGTGCAGCCGACCCGGCTGGCGCGAAGTGGTGGAACGGCTGGTCCACGTACATCATCAACTGATCTCGCAGTACGTTTCCGCGGGCCGGTGCGCATGGATTCGCGCATCGGCCCGCGGTCTTTTCATCCAATGACCATGTCCCGTTTGTTTGCACCTGTCACACTCGCCGCGGCGCTGGCCGTCGCAGCATGCTCGCGTGCCGGATCAGAAGCGAAGGTCGCCGATTCTGCGATCGCTGCTGCGCCAGGCGGCACCGCGTACGCCTATCAGCGCGTCCCGCTCGACACCTCGCATCAGCCGGGCACGATCATCGACTCGGTGTTCCCGATGCCGGAGATGATCCGTCGCTTTCGTGCTGACCTGCCTGAAGTTCGCCAGTTGATCGACGGCGAAGTCAGCCGGCAGGCGCTGGTTGCGAAGTTCGTGCAAGCGGTGGCCACGAAGGACAAGAAGGCGCTTGGGCACCTCACGCTCTCGCGCGCCGAGTTCGCGTACGTCTATTTCCCGAATTCGAGTGACGCCACGGCGGCCAACGGCCTCTCACCGCAGCTCCGCTGGAATGGCATCACGCTCAATAGTGAAAAGGGCATCACCCGCGCGCTCGATCGGGTGGGTGGCAAGCCGCTCACGCTCGAATCGCTCGATTGTCCCAACCCACCGACGACATCGGGCGCCATGACACTCCACGATGGTTGCACGGTACGCATCGCGGCCACCGACGGCACCAAGTTCAGTGGGCGCCTGTTCGGCTCCATCATCGAGTTCGGCGGACGATTCAAGTTCGTCGGCTACGCCAACGACATGTGATGACGACACCCAGAAGGCTCGTTGCGTTCGCGTTGCTGGCCGTCGCAGCAGGGTGCACGGGAAAAGGAGATGCACTTGCCGAACGCGGCGCCAAGCCGTCACTGAAGATCGAAGGAGCGGGCGCCACCTTCCCCTATCCGGTCTATACACGCTGGTTTTCCCGTTTCGGAGACGAGAGTGGCGTGCGCATCAACTATCGATCGATTGGGTCCGGGGCCGGCGTGCGCGCGCTGCGTGACAGCAGTGTCGACTTCGCGGCCACCGACGCGCCGCTCGACGCCGCCGACCGTGCCGCGCTGGCGGCAAAGGGCGTGCGGCAAGTCCCCATGATCGTCGGTGGCGCGGCGGTGTCGTATCACCTGCCGGCCCTGCAGCGACAGCTGCGACTCGACGGCGCGACACTGGGCGACATCTACCTGGGTCGGATCACACACTGGGACGACCCGCGGCTGGTCGCGCTCAATCCCGATGTACAGCTGCCGAAATCCCCGATTCGCGTCGTGACGCGCGCGGACAGCAGTGGTACCAGTTGGATCCTGACGGACTACCTGTCGCGACTGAGCCCGGCCTGGGCTGCCGGTCCGGGACGAAGCCGATTCCCAACTTGGCCAGTAGGCAGTGGTGTGCGCGGCAACGAAGGCGTGGCGGCCGAGATCCGGACCACCGAAAACACGATTGGCGTCGTGGAGGCGGTATATGCGATGCAGAATCGCCTGCAGGTTGCCCGCATTCGTAACCACGCTGGTGCCTGGGTGACGCCGCAAACCGGCGGGCTGCGGGCGGCGGCCAGCGCGATGCTTGGCTCGATCGACGACACGGTCGAATTTGCAACCAGCATCAGCGACGCTCCTGGCGAGTTGAGTTACCCCATCGCGTCGCTGTCGTGGCTGATTGTGCCGACACGCGGCGTCGATTCGACGCGCGCCGCAGCCATGGGGCGCTTCGTGACATGGGCGTTGACCAACGGCGAGAACGACGCGCTTGCGCTCGGCTATGCGCCATTGCCGGACGCCATGCGCCGCACGCTGCTACGGGCGTGGAGCGCCGCACCGAAGTAGGAGGGACGCATGACGCAGGTGTTTGTGGCCCGGCTTGGCTAGCATCGCCGAGTGGTACCGGTAACTTCCGCCGAGCCACACTCCCCTGCCCCGCATCGCATGCCTGAACGGTCGCCCCGCCGCAAGACGCCCGCCGCACCGCTTCCCGCGATCCCTGCAACCCGCGCGCGGGGCGCCACGCCGCTCTCCAACGAGGCGATCAAGGGCGGCGCCGAGCGGCCACGACGCATCGCGGCAATCGACATCGGCTCGAACTCCATTCGTGCCATCGTGGCGGATGTCAGCAGCACGGGACAGATCCGCACGGTCGATGAGATGAAGGCGGCACCGCGCCTCAGCACCGGTGTCGACGAAACGGGGCACCTGTCGGTCGAAAGTGCGCTGGCCGCGATCGAGGCGCTGCAGCGGATGGTGACGCTGGCCAAGCAGCTCGGTGCCGAGCGCATTGAATGTGTGGCGACCAGTGCGGTCCGCGACGCCGCCGACGGCGCAGCCTTCGTTCGACAGGTGAAGAAGGCCGCCGGACTCACGGTGCGCGTCATTTCCGGCGAGGACGAGGCGCGGCTCTCCTTCCGCAGCGCACAGGCGCATTTCGATGTCGGCCACGGGCGCATGGTCACCTGTGACATCGGTGGTGGCTCGGTGGAACTCGCACTCTCGGCCGACGGACTGGTCGAGCGACTGCTGTCGATGCCGTTCGGTGCGATCCGCGCCACCGAGACGTACCTGCGGAAGGGCATCCGCCGCGGAACCGTCTCGAAGCTTCGCAAGGCGCTGCGTGAGGAGATTCGCGAGCGATTTGCGGTCAAGGAATGGCGTGGCGCTGGCATGATCGGGTCCGGCGGCACGTTCACCAACGTTGCCGGGATGTTGCTGCAGCAGCAGCGCTGTGGGCACGGCGCGCACGGTGCACGGCAAGGTCGTCAGCCGCGGTGAACTCGAGCACCTGCTGGACCAGCTGATCGAGTTGTCGCCGTCAGAGCGGCTCACCGTACCCGGGCTCAATCCGGGGCGGGCTGACATCATCGTGGCCGGCATGGCCGTCGCCGCCGAAGTGATGGCATTTCTCGACATCCGCGAATTCCACGTGTCGGCATACGGCATTCGTGAAGGCCTGCTGCTCGAGGCGGCCGAGGTGACGCCGCAGGCGACCGATCCGGGCGAGGGACGGCGCCGGAGTGTGCAGGCATTCGCCGAGCGCACGCAGTACGAGGAGATGCACGCCCAGCACGTGCAGAAGCTGGCCCTGCAACTCTTCGATGCGATCGGCACACGGATCGGGTGTGCACCGGAAGATCGCGACACGCTACGCGATGCGGCGTTGCTGCACGACACTGGCTATCACATCAGCTACAACTCGCACCACAAACACTCCTATCACCTCATCGTGCACGCCGACCTGCTCGGCGTCTCACCGGAGGAACAGGTGGTGATGGCGAATGTCGCGCGCTACCATCGCGGCTCACCGCCAAAGTTGAAGCATCCGACATTTGCCGAGTTGACGAAAGATCAGCAGCAGCGCGTGCGACGACTGGCGGCGATCCTGCGCGTGGCGGATGGCTTCGATCGCGGGCATGTCGGCGCGGTGCAGCAACTGAAGGTGCGGTGGACGGAACGGGCGCTCCGCATCACGCCTGTGCCCGATCCGCGCGCCCGATCGACGCGCCTCGAGCTCTGGGGCGCGAGCCGGAAGAGCGACCTGCTCGAGAAGTTGATCGACTTTCCGGTGCACGTGATCGGTCCCGACGGCAAGCCGGTGGAGTGGGAAGCGACCGATTCGGTGGACTGACGCCGCGAGGGGCCACGGCGAGGCCGCTGGCGGGCTCTTCCCTGATTAGTCTCGTGATGATACACTCGACAGCGAGCAGTGCACTCGACGCTTTCGAGAGGGTTCACGGTGTTACAAACGTTCCTTGGACTGCCGGTACGCCGCTACGCGTTGGCGGCGCTGTCCTCGCTCTACGCTGCCGCGATGCTGGCAGGGCAAACAGGTACGCGTCCCGACCAGGTGGTGCGGCGCGATACGCTACCAAACGGCCTGACGGTGATCGTGGTGGAGAACCACGCGGTACCCCTCGCCACCGCGCACGTGGTCTTCCGCGGTGGGGCGATGACCCAGACGCCCGAGTTGCAGGGGATTCCGCACCTCTTCGAGCACATGCTCTTCAAGAGCTACCAGGGGAGCGAGGACGGCTCGTTCGGCCGCGACGCCTCGCTCTCGAAGGCGAGCTACAACGGCGCCACCAGTGACGAAAGTGTGTCGTACACCCTCTGGTTTCCCTCGGAGGAGATGGGCCGGAACGTGAGCCTGATGGCCGACCTCGTGCGCGACCCGTTCTTCAAGGACAAGGACCTGCAGACGGAGCGGTTCGTGGTGCGCAATGAGATGCAGCGTGCCCAGTCGCAGCCGTCCTACCTGCTGAATGACGCGTCCACTCGGGCACTCTGGGGCGACTGGTATCCTCGCAAGAACACCATTGGGAATGACCTGTCACTGTTCACTGCGAACGCGGTGCAGTTGAAAGCCTTTTATCAGAAATGGTATGTGCCGAACAACGCGGCGCTGGTGATCACAGGCGACGTCGACGCGGAAAAGGTGTTCAGCGCGGCACGCAAGGAGTTCGGTCGGTGGCGCCGTGCGGCCGATCCGTTGAAGGCGGACCCAGTACCAGCCCCACCGCCGATGGATTCCACGTTTGCATTCGTCTACACGCACGAAGTGCAGACGGTCACAGTGCAGATCAGCTGGCGCGGCCCGAGCCTGTCGCGTGATTCGACCGACACGCGTGATGCCGCGACCTTCACCGACCTGCTCGGTGCCGACGAATCGCCATTTCAGCGCACCCTCGTCGATGGTGGCTTCTTCACCTCCGCCTACATGTCGTCGGACCTCAACCGGCACAGTGGCGAGTTGCGCTTCACCGGCACGACGACGCTGGAGCAGTTGAGCAATGCACTCAACGCCCTTGGCACCGTGCTCGGGCAGGTCGGCAATGACGGCTACTACGAAGAGTCGGCGCTGAAGGCTGACGCACGGCGTGATCGTGTCGGCCTGGCTCTGACCTTCGAGGAGACGGCGTCCCTCGCCTCGACGCTCGGCGGCGCCTGGGCCCTCGGCCGTCTCGAGCGGATGTCGGGCCCGGACACCGGCAAGACGTTCCACGCCCCAGTCGCTGGCGGCATTCGCGCAAAAGTGGATCGTCAATCGGCCGTACGTGATCGGGGTGCTGACCCCCGTCGGCACGGAGCAGAAAGTGGGAACGACTGTCGCGCAGTACGTCGCCTTCATGAAGCCATGATCAGACTCCATCACGCCATCGCGTTGTCGGCGCTCTCCGCGATCTTCGCCGGCCCGTTCGCTCCGGCATCCACGCGCAGTACGACCGGTGGGGCACCCGCTGCGCCTCTGCCGCTGCCGCTGCCTCTGCCTTGTCAGGTGCCGACGACAGCAATCTCGTCTCGTACACGGTGGACAGCGTCCGCGTGATCCAGCGCATCACGCCATCGACCGAAGTCGTTGCGGCGAACGTGTACTTGCTGGGTGGCTCACGGCAGTTGACGCCGGCAACGCAAGGCATCGAGGCGCTGCTGCTGACCGCGTCGAAGTACGGCACGCGCAGCCATCCCGACACCACGCTCCGCACGGCGTGGGCGATGACGGGCAGTGCGCTGGCCGTCGAATACACCAGCGACTGGACGATGCTGGGCTTTCGCAGCGTGCAGTCGGAGTTCGACGAGTCGTGGAACCTGATGACCGAGCGGCTCACACAGCCACAGTTTCCATCGGAAGGTGTGAATACTGCACGCCAACGATTGATCGGTGCCCTGCGACAGCAGCGCGGCAGCCCGGATGGGGAGATCGGCTCGATCTCCGACAGCGTGGCATTTTCGGGGCACGCGTATGGCCTGTCGCCCTCCGGCACGGAGGTCAGCCTCGCGAAGATCGACTCTGCCATGCTGGCCAGATATGTGCGCGAGCAGGTGGTGCGATCGCGCATGCTGGTCGTGGTGGTCGGCGCCGCCACGCGTGCGATGGTCGAGGCAGCCGTGAAGCGCACACTGCATGACGTGCCGGTTGGCAGCTACAAGTGGACGCCGCCGTCACCTGTATCGGCCCACACTGGCTCCGTGACGATGCTGCCGCGCAGCAGCGCCACGAACTACGTGATCGGGGTCTTCGATGGTCCCCCCGAAACGAGTGACGACTTTCCATCGTTCAGCGCCGCCACATCGTTCCTCGGTGGCATGATCAGTGACGCGGTGCGCGAGAAGCGGGGGCTGAGCTACGCAGCCTCTGCCAGCGTGTACGATCGCGCCATCGTCACGGGCGTGATCTACGTCTCCACTGGCAAGCCCGACACGGTGGTGCAGCTGGTGAAGGCACAGATCCGCAAGCTGACGGACCCCGACTCGATGCCGGCGGGGTTCTCGTTCACGTCGGACAAGAACTCGCTCACCTTCCTCTTTCGACGGTCGACGAGTGGCGTGCAGGCCGACGCGCTCGCGCATGCCGAGATCCTGCAGGGGGACTACCACCTGTCGGACAACGTCCCGCGCAGGATGCGCGTCGTGTCGAGCAGTTCGATTCGTCGCGCAGCAGCGACCTACATGAAGAACATCCGGTTCATCTATGCCGGCGACACGACGCTGGTGAAACGAAAGACCTTCGAGGGGAAATGATCGACGTCTGGGGCCGCTACTGCGACGTCGCCCAGGCGTCCTTCAGCAGGATCGCGTGCGTGGCACGCTCGGGCTCACCCGGTGCCGGCATGCGCTGCACATAGGTGCCATCCGTCTGCAGCATCCACGCCTGCCGGTTGTCCTCGAGGCAGGTGCGCAGCAGCGACTCGAGCCGTGCGTGCAGCACCGGATCCTCGATCGGCGCAACGGTTTCCACTCGGCGATCGAAGTTGCGCGGCATCCAGTCGGCCGAGCCAAGGTAGTACTCCGGCTCGCCCGCGTTGCCGAAGAAGAAGATGCGCGAGTGCTCGAGGAATCGGCCGATGAGGCTCCGCACCGTGATGTTCTCGCTCACGCCCGGCATGCCACTGCGAAGGCAACAGACGCCGCGCACGATCAGGTCGATCCTGGCGCCGGCAGCCGAGGCACGATACAGCGCGAGGATTGCATCCGGATCGACCAGTGCGTTCATCTTGGCGATGATCCGCCCTTCTCGACCCGCGCGAGCATGCTCCGCTTCGCGGTCGATCAATTCCACGAAGCGACGGCGCATGTTGGCTGGCGCCACCAGCAACTTGCGATACAGCTGCTGACGACTGAACCCCGTCAGTGCGTTGAACAGGTCACTGACATCGGCGCCGATGCTCGGGCTGCACGTGAACAGTCCGATGTCGGTGTAGAGCTTCGCCGTGCGGGAGTGATAGTTGCCGGTACCGATGTGCACATACCGTCGGATGCCGTCCGGCTCGCGGCGGACGACGAGGGCGGTCTTCGTATGCGTCTTCAGCCCCGGCACGCCGTACACGACATGCACGCCGTAATTCTCGAGCGTGCGTGCCCAGGCGATGTTGTTCGCTTCGTCGAAACGGGCCTGCAACTCGATCAGCACCACCACCTGCTTGCCCCGCTCTGCCGCCTCGATCAGTGACCGGACGATGGCCGTCTCGCCCGACGTGCGATACAGCGTGAGCTTGATGGCGAGCACCTGTTCATCCAGCGCCGCGCGTTCGATGAAATGTTCGACGGTCTCGCGAAAGCTCTCGAACGGATGATGCACGAGGATGTCACGATCGCGAATGGCGTCGAAAATATTCACGGCATCCGCCAACTCGGCCGGAATTGCGGGCGTGAAGGCCGCGAAGCGTTCGTCGGGAAGGTCGATGGCGGCCGACAGCGACATCAGGTCACCGAGATCGAGCAGCGTCCCCGGCTCGTCGACGTCACGTTCGGTGAGTGGCAACGCGACGATCAGCGCATCTTCTTCATCGCGCAGTTCCTCCATCAGCAGCGTGCGCAACTCTTCCGGCATGCCCGTCTGCACCTCGAGACGCACCACCTCGCCGAACTTGCGCTCGAACACCTGGCGCTCGACGACCGACAACAGGTCGTCGTCCTCCTCCACGCCGGTGAGCTCGAAATCGGAGAAGCGGGTGATCCGGAATGCATGCCAGCTCAGCACTTCCATGCCGGGAAAGAGCGCGCCGAGATTGACGCCGATCACGTCCTCGATCGGCACGAACAACCCCGGGCGACCAGCTGGTACCCAGCGCGCGAGCGACTTGGGGACCTTCACGCGCGCGAAATGCTCCGCGCCTGTTTGCGGATCACGCACGCGGACCGCGAGCGACAGCGACAGGTTCGAGATGTAGGGGAACGGATGCCCGGGATCGACCGCGAGTGGGGTCAGGACCGGGAACACCTGCGACTCGAAGAACGCGTCGACCACCAGCCACTCGGCCGGCGTGAGGTCATCCATGCGCACCAGCTTCACGCCACGCGACTCGAGCGCCGGCAGCAGGTCATCGGTCAGGCAATTCCGCTGCAACCGCAGCAGTTCACCGACCCGCTTCTCGATCGCCAGCAGCAATTCGGCCGGCGAGAGGCGCTCCTGCGGGTACCCGCTCTGCCCGTTCTTCACCTTGCGACGCAGTCCGCCCACGCGGACCATGTAGAACTCGTCGAGGTTCGAGCTGAAGATGGCGAGGAACTTGAGCCGTTCGAGCAGCGGCGTCCGCGGGTCACGCGCCTCGTTGAGCACCCTTGCGTTGAACTCCAGCCAGCTCAACTCACGACTGAAGAACAGGTGCGCTTCACCGGCAGCACCAACCGAGCCCATGGCATCGGCATCGGCATCACCGCCGCTTCGCGCCTTCTTCCGTCGTGTCGCCATCGTCTCCCCACAGGTTCAGGCGGCCGCCCGGTTGGCAGCCGCCTTTCTCCTGATGGTCAGCCGGGACGGCCGACCACCACGATTGCATTCAAGATGAGCGCACTGAGCGCCGCCAGCAGCCCTGCCGCCGGAATCGTGACGATCCACGCCCATACGATGTTGCCCGCCAGGCCCCAGCGGACGGCTCGCACTCGGTTCGCCGCCCCGACGCCCACGATCGAGCCGGTGATCGTGTGCGTGGTGCTCACCGGGATGCCGAACTTCGACGCCATCAAGATGACGATCGCACCACCGGTCTCAGCGCAGAATCCACCCACCGGACGGAGTTTCGTGATCCGCGTGCCCATGGTATGCACGATGCGCCAACCGCCGAAGAGTGTCCCGAGCGAAATCGCGAAGTACGCCAGGATTTCCACCCAGAGCGGGATCGTCGATGTGTCCGGCACGTACATGTAGCTCAGCGCACCCGTGGTGTACGGCTCGAACAGCTTGCGAACCGACGGCGAGGCGAGCAGGCCGACGATGATCCCCATCGTCTTCTGCGCGTCATTGCCACCGTGGGCCAGCGACAGCAGCGCCGAACTGGCCAGCTGCGCCGGTCGAAAGAACCGATCCACCTTGCCAGGCGTCACCTTCGCAAACACCCGGTAGACGATCACCATCAGCGTCATGCCGAGCAGCGCACCGAGCGCCGGTGACACCGCAATGGCCGTCAGCGTCTCGATCCATTTCGGGCCCCAGTTGAGGGCCCCGAATCCCTTGCTCGCCACCGCGGCGCCGGCAAAGCCGCCGATCAGCGCGTGGGATGAGCTGGACGGAATGCCGAACCACCAGGTGATCAGGTTCCAGATGATCGCGCCCAGCAATGCAGCGGCGATCACGTTGGCCGAAATCGCCGACTGGTCGACATACCCCGAGCTGATCGCCTTCGCGACGGCCGTGCCCACCGTGAAGAGCGCCGCGAAGTTGAACGTCGCCGCCCACAACACGGCCTTGAACGGCGTCAGGACGCGCGTGCCGACAATCGTGGCGATCGAGTTGGCCGAATCGTGGAAACCGTTGATGAAGTCGAAGACCAGCGCGACCACCACGATTCCTATGACGTACGCAATCACGGCAACTCAGCTGTTCTTGAGCGAGATACTCTCGAGCGCCAGCGACACATAATGGCACTCATCGATCGAGGTCTCCAGCGAGTCGTACAGGTCCTTCCACTTCATCACCGTCAGCGGATCCGGCGACCCGGCGAAGAGGTTGCCGAGCGTCTCGTGATAGATCGCGTCGGCCTGTTCCTCGAGGCGCTTGATGCGCACGCCATGCTCATACACCATCTGCGGCTTCTTCATCGACGCCACGGCCTCGCGGATCTGCACACAGGCTTCTCCGAGCACGGAGCACATGCGAATGGCCGGGTCGCGCGCTTCGGTGATGCGGTAGATCTGCGCGCGCCGCGCACAGCCGTCGATCAGGTCCACCACGTTGTCGAGGCGCGTCACGAGGGCGTGGATGTCTTCGCGATCGAGCGGCGTCACGAAGGTCGTGTCGACCTTGCGATTCGCCTCGGCGGTGAGCCGGTCAGCCTGGTGTTCGAGATTCTTGATGTTGGTCTGGAACTCGTCCAGACGCGACGGATCGGCGAACAGCTGCTGCAGTGTATTGGCCGACTGGACGAGAATGCCGGCCATTTCGGCGAAGAGATCGAAGAATCGATCGTCCCGGGGAATCAGACGCACGGAGGAGGAGCTCCAGATTTGGTGGGGTGCCAGCAAGTCATCGCCGGCACGGACTACATGAGGAAAACTAGAAGCCGAGTGCGCCGTTACATGAAATCGACACGGGACCGTTACATGTAGGCGCGGACACTACCTGAGAGCTGTCGAGCCAGCCGTCGCTCGAGGCGATCTGGCAGGGCAAACCGACGCACCAGCAGCACACCGGCGACGAATCCGCCCACGTGCGCCCACACGGCCACGCCGCCCGACGGATCCGCGTGCAGCATCGTCAGCTGCGGCAGCCCGGCCAGCACCTGGAGGGCGAACCACCAGAGCAGCACCAGCCAGGCCGGGAAATGGAAAAAGAAGATCGGCGGGAAAAACATCCGCACTCGGTGCCGCGGAAAGAGCACCAGATAGCCGCCCATCACGCCGGAGATCGCGCCTGAAGCACCGACGGTGGGGATAGGCGAGGCCGGCGAGAGCGCCACGTGCAACGCCGCTGCCGCGAGGCCGCAGACGAGATAGAACGACAGGAACCGCCGCGGGCCCATCAGGTCCTCGACATTGTCTCCGAACACCCACAGGAAAAGGGCGTTGCCCAGCAGGTGTCCCCACCCGCCATGCAGAAACATGGATGTGAGCGGGGTGAACCAGTTGACCGCGGACCGGTCCACGAGGCAGGCCCAGCCCGAGCCCATCGGCACGGCCTGCCCAACGGGCGCCATGTGCGTCACTTCACCGGGCACGAGGCCCAGCTCGCAGACGCTCTTGATCAGCGACGTGCCGTCGGCCCCCCCGCCCTGCACGAAGAGCCAGGACGCGACCATCAGCCCAAGAATCGTCCAGGTCATGACCGGACGATTGTCGGTCGGGTTTTCGTCGCCGATCGGGAACATGACTCGCGGGTGGGAGGCGGTGGTCCGTGGAAACTAACGCCTCCCAGCTCGCGTCCGCACGACCTGCCACACCCTCCGCGCTACCCTGCCAAACCGGCAGAGAATCGGGGTCCCGCTCTTGCCCTTGGTGTCCGCACGTCGTGTCGCGTGCGCCATTGGCACCGATGCGGCGATCAGGGCTCCGGCTTCCTGCCTTGGAGCGCGCTTGATTCGAAACTCGAGGACGCAGACGAAATGGCTGATAAAGTGATTGGCATCGACCTCGGCACCACGAACTCTGTGGTGGCCGTGATGGAAGGCGGGGATCCGGTCGTGATCCCCAACGCCGAGGGTGGTCGTACGACCCCGTCGGTGGTGGGCTTCTCGAAGGACGGCGAGCGCCTCGTCGGCCAGATCGCCAAGCGTCAGGCGGTGACCAACCCGACGAACACGATCTTCTCGATCAAGCGCTTCATGGGTCGCAAGATGTCCGAGGCGACCCAGGAGAAGGGTCGTGTGCCGTACACGATCGTCGCCGGCCAGAACGACCTCGCCAGCGTCGAGATCCAGGGCAAGCGCTACACGCCGCCCGAAATCTCCGCCATGATCCTGCAGAAGATGAAGCAGACCGCCGAGGACTACCTCGGCCACGGCGTCACCAAGGCCGTCGTCACGGTGCCGGCGTACTTCAACGACTCGCAGCGTCAGGCCACCAAGGACGCCGGCAAGATCGCGGGCCTCGACGTGCTCCGCATCATCAACGAGCCGACGGCCGCCGCGCTGGCGTATGGCCTCGACAAGAAGAAGGACGAGAAGGTCGCCGTCTTCGACCTCGGCGGCGGTACCTACGACATCTCCGTGCTGGAGCTGTACGACGTCGATGGGTCGCGTCAGTTCGAGGTGAAGTCCACCAACGGTGACACACACCTTGGCGGTGACGACTTCGACCAGCGCGTGATCGACTGGCTCGTCGCGGAATTCAAGAAGGACCAGGCCATCGACCTCTCGAAGGATCCGATGGCGCTGCAGCGGCTCAAGGAAGCCGGTGAAAAGGCGAAGATGGAGTTGTCCTCGACACAGTCGACGGACATCAACCTGCCGTTCATCACCGCCGACGCGAGTGGCCCGAAGCACCTGAACTATTCGCTCACCCGCGCCAAGTTCGAGCAGCTGGTGGACGACCTGATCACGCGCTGCATTCCGCCGATGGAGAAGGCGTTGTCGGACGCTGGTCTCAAGCCGAGCGAGATCGACGAGATCCTGCTGGTGGGCGGCTCGACGCGTATCCCGAAGATTCAGGAGACGGTCAAGAAGTTCTTCGGCAAGGAACCGAACAAGGGTGTGAACCCGGACGAAGTGGTGGCGATCGGTGCCGCCGTGCAGGGCGCCGTGCTCACCGGCGAGCAGAAGGACGTGTTGCTGCTCGACGTGACACCGCTCTCGCTCGGCATCGAGACGCTCGGCGGCGTGATGACCACGCTGATCCCGCGCAACACCACGATTCCGACCAAGAAGTCCGAGACCTTCAGCACGGCCGACGACAACCAGACGCAGGTGGAAATCCACGTGCTGCAGGGTGAGCGCGACCTGGCCGTGTATAACAAGACGATCGGCAAGTTCCAGCTGACGGGCATTCCGCCGGCACCGCGCGGCCAGCCGCAGGTGGAAGTGGTCTTCGACATCGACGCCAACGGCATCCTGCACGTGACGGCGAAGGACAAGACGACCGGCAAGGAACAGAAGATCCGCATCGAGGCCTCGAGCGGCCTGTCCGATGGCGAAGTCGATCGCATGGTGAAGGACGCCGAGAAGAACGCGGAAGAAGACAAGAAGCGCCGCGAGCAGATCGACGCCCGGAACCGTCTCGACAGCATGACGTATGATGTCGAGAAGAATGCGAAGGAATGGTCGGATCGCCTCGCGGTCGGCACCAAGGAAAAGCTCGATGCAGCCGTCGAGCGGGCTCGCAAGGCACTGCGCGGTGAAGATCTGGCCGAGATCCAGGCGGCACAGGAAGAGTTGAGCCGGGTGTATAGCGAGGCAGGTGCGTCGCTCTACCAGCAGGCTGGAGCCGAGGCAGGTGCTGCACCAGCCGCCGAACCGACGGCGGGTGACGCCCCGAAGGCTGAGGACGTCGTCGAGGCAGACTACGAGATCGTCGACGACAAGAAGTAAGGCTGTCGCACGAACGGTTGGCCCGCCCTGACACCGGCATGGGTGTCAGCGGCGGAACAACCGGTACGACCCCGCCCTCATTTCGGCCTCCGGAATGGGGGCGACGGCGTCCCGCCAGTCGAAACAGGGGTTACGATAGGAAGCGGCGGAACGGCGAGGAAACTGTTGTGGTTCTGTTCGGGTACTGACGAGTGACTCTTCCCGGATCTGTGAGCACGCTATGAGCATGATGACACGCGCAAAGGTTGTAGGCGCCGTTACGGCGGCATTCGTTGGTGGGTTGGGCATCGCGACGGCGTTCGAGCTGCCGCAGTCGAGCTTCGCGCAGACCACGCGCACGGTTCGAACGGCCAGCGGGCCACGCGATGATGGTGGTGCACCGGGCTTCGCCGATGTCGCCGAGCGCGTGACGCCGGCCGTCGTCTCGATTCAGGTCGAGAAGGACGCGCCGAAGCGCACGACGGCGCGACGCCCGACGAACGTGCCGCCGGGCATGGAAGAGTTCTTCAACCAGTTTCAGGGGCGCCAGCCACGCCAGCCGATGGAAGGCAGCGGCACCGGCTTCCTCGTCTCGTCGACTGGTTACATCCTGACGAACAATCACGTCGTCGGCGATGCAGACCGGATCAAGGTGATCCTCACCGATCATCGCGAGTTCACCGCGAAGCTGATCGGCAAGGATCCGACGACGGACGTCGCCGTGATCAAGATCGAAGGCAGCGGGTTCCCGACGGTGGCGTTCGGCGATGACAACACGGCGCGCATCGGCAGCTGGGTGCTCGCGATCGGCAATCCGCTGGGCCTCGATTTCACGGTCACCGCGGGCATCATCAGCGCCAAGGGCCGCGGCGGACCGTCGTTGCAGCGTCCACTCGAGAATCGCTACGCGATCACGGACTTCATCCAGACCGACGCCGCGATCAACCCAGGCAACTCGGGTGGTCCGCTGGTCAATGCACGCGGTGAAGTGATCGGCATCAACAGCATGATCGCGAGTGAAACGGGATACTACAGCGGGTATGGCTTCGCGATTCCGATTTCGCTGGCCAAGAGTGTCTCCGACGACATCATCGCGCATGGTCGCGTGCGTCGCGCAGTGCTCGGCATCCAGATCAAGGAAGTGTCGGCCGAAGAAGCGAAGGCCGCGCAGCTGACATCGATCGCTGGCGTCACGCTTGGTGATTTCTCGAACGATGGCAACACCCCGAGCCCGGCGAAGGCAGCGGGTCTCGAGCCGGGCGACGTGATCATCGCGATCGAAGGTGCGCCTGTGGATCGCGTCGGTACGCTGCAGCGCATCGTCCGCATGAAGAAGCCCGGCGATGTGGTGTCGGTTGACGTGATGCGCTTCGGCGACAAGAAGACATTCCGCGTCAAGCTGGCGGAGGCGCCTGGTGATGGCACGACGGCTGTCGCGGTCGCCGGCGCGCCAGGTGACAACAAGGACAGCGACGCGCCGGAAAGTGTCTCGGCCGACAAGCTGGGCATCACGGTCGAGCCGCTCTCGGAGGCCTTCAAGACCGAGGCACGCATTCCGGCCACCGTGAAGGGTGTGCACGTGGCGTCAGTGGATGTCACGAGCGGCGCTCGCGGGAAGCTGTTCGAAAGCGATGTGATCACGGAGATCGTCTATCCCCGTCCACGTCGTGCAGTGCGGACCGCGGCCGAGCTCCAGTCGGCGCTCAGCGGCCTCAAGGCGGGTGACGTGATCACGCTCGGTGTCTACAACGCGCAGACGCAGACGAACCGGGTGGAGACGATCCGGATCGGCGGCAACTAGTTCTGAACCGTGCAGAAAGCGGCGCCTGGAGAGCTCTCCGGGCGCCGCTTTCTCGTTTCGCAGTTTCCTCCCCGGCCCCCTAGATTGGCCGGTGCAATGCCGACGTGGTGGAACTGGTAGACACGCCAGACTTAGGATCTGGTACCTCACGGTGTGCGAGTTCGAGTCTCGCCGTTGGCATGTGGTGACCGCTGGTGAGCCGTCAGCGGGACGGTTAACCGTGAAACGGTCGACTTGCCGGTAGCAGCGTCAGGCGCTTTCGTATCAGTAGGCCAGCTCGAGTTCGACCATGTCTTGCAGGTCCGCGATTCCGGCCCGTCTCCCCAACCCGTGACCCGCCCCATGTCCGCGTTCAGCGTCTTTTTCATCCTGATTCTCATCGTGCTCGCCGCGTTCATTGGTGACCACTACAGCCGCCTGCAGAAGATGGGCTGGGCTCCGGCCCCAGAGGATTACAAGAAGGGCCGGTCGTTGATGGACCCCGTCGGCTCCGCCCTTGGCGAGCTCGGCCGTGCAGAGGCACCGTACCGGGTCGTCGCCATGCTGTTCGATGTCATCGGCAAGGGCTTCGAGCTCGTCTTCAAGCCCATTGGCGCGGCATTCGATGCCATCGGCAAGGCGCTCGAACTCGTCTTCAAGCCGATCGGTGCGGCCCTCAGCGCCATGACCGGCTTCGGACTCAAGAACTAGGCTTGAACTCCAGCCGGGGCCTCCCGCCCCGGCTGCTGGGTGCGGTACCTTGTGTCATCAGGGGCTGATCGTCGGCGACGGCGTTCGGCCCCCTGTCGCCTCAAGCCGGAACTTCATGCCACGCTTTGCGTTCAGCTGGCAGACCCGTCCGGCCACGGCCGCCCTCAACCCTGACCCGCTGTCCCGCGATGAGTGATCGTGATGCGCAGGTGTGCCAGCGCGTCGTGCGAGAGCATGCACGAACGTTCCATCTGGCCAGCGTTTTCCTGCCCCAGCACAAGCGTCGCGCCGCCTTTGCGCTGTATGCCTTCTGCCGAGTGGCTGACGATATCGTCGACCGTGCAGACGAGGCGCGCTGCGCCACCGGTACCGTCGATCCTGCCGTGCAAGCTGCTTTGGCGGCGCACGAGCAGAAGCTGCGCGACGCCCTCGCCGGCACCCCGTCCGACCCCGTCTTCCGTGAACTCGACCGGGTGATGCGCGAGTTCGGCGTTCCAGAGGCCGTGCTTCGCGAATTGCTGGATGGCGTCGCGATGGACCTCGCGCCGGTGCGCTACGACACCTGGGCTGAACTGGCCGGCTACTGCGAAGGGGTCGCGAGCTCGGTGGGCGAGATGTGCACCCATGTGTTTGGCGTGCAGGGGGATGCGGAAGTTCGCGCCGTGGCGCTGCGGTATGCGCGCACGCTCGGCCTCGCCATGCAGCTGACGAACATTCTCCGCGACGTGGGGGAGGACGCCAAGCGAGGCCGCTGTTACCTCCCCGTGCAGGATCTGGCGGCATTCGGCCTCACCCCTGCGCAGATCCTCGATGGCTCGCTGGTCGCTACCGACCCGCGCTGGCAGCGGTTCATGACGCAGCAGATTGCGCGAGCCCGCGCGCTGTACGAAGCCGCGATGCCCGGTATCCCGCTGCTCTCGCCCGACGCGCAACGTTGCGCCTGGGCCTGCGCGATCGGGTACAGCGGCATCCTCGGCGCCGTCGAGCGGATTGGGTGCGACAGCCTCACCACTCGGGCTCGACTCAGCACGCTCGCCCGCTTGCAGGTCCTCTGGCAGGTCTGGCGCGCGAAACCCGTGGCCCAGCCCGTGCGACCGCACCCGATCGCCGCCGGACCGCATCTGGCGTGGGAACCCGCCGACGCCGCACAGTCGGACGAACTGGTTCGACTCGCCTGAGCTTTTTGTTCATCAGCGCTACCGGATTGCCAGGGTTAGGTGCTTGCCTGATTGACGCGATCCCCAATGCGTGGCAAGCTCAATTGTTCTCCCGCCGCTTTGACTCGAGGAACTGCACGTGACGGTTGCATCCGAAATGCCACAGGACGATTCCGCACCGCTGATGCGCGTGGCACTGATGTGCCTGTTCGCGCATGCCGCGCTGTCGATTTTTTCTGGCGTTGCGTTCGCCACGTTCCTGTCGCCGCCGCTTCCCGAGTGGCTGTCGACGCCGGCGAACCAGAAGATCATGGCGTTCAACTTCAAGTGGGGTGGTCAGACCACGGTGGTCTTTGGCGCGCTCGCTGGCCTGCTGCACTCGGTGGGCAAGCTGGGGCGTCGGACCGCCATCATGGTGTTCATCGCCAGCTTCGGCATTTCGCTCTGCTCCGAGCTGCTAGGTACCAGCACGGGCCTGCCGTTCGGTCCCTACAGCTACACCAACCAGCTGGGCTACAAGATTCTCGGCCTGGTGCCGTTCAATATCCCGACGTCGTGGTTCTACATGCTGTATTGCTCGCTCGCCATTTGCGGTCGGTTGTTGCCGGCCACCGATGACGGCAAGAGCCGCTGGTGGTGGGCGCTGGTGGCAGCGTTCGTTTTGACGGCGTGGGATGTCTCGATGGATCCGGCGATGGTGGCCAGCGTGCACTGGCTCTGGCATCTGCCGTCGCTGGAAGGCATGCCCCTCTGGCAGAGCGTGTTGATCGGTGGCCATTTCTACGGCATGCCGCTCACCAACTGGCTTGGCTGGTTGCTGACGGGCATCGTAGTGGCGCGTGTGATGCTGGCGATCGTGCCGCCGTCCACGTGGGCGAAGAAGGTATCGCCGTCGAACTTCCCGCTCGGCCTGTATGCCGTGAATGGCGTGCTGCCACTTGGCATCTGTGTGGGTCGTGGCATGTGGCTGGCGTTTGCGCTCGGCCTGATCGCCATGGCCATCCCGCTGGGCCTCGCGCTGCGCAAGCGTCCGCACGTGGCCGCGGGCAGCACCGTGCGATCCTCTGGCGCCCTCGGCGACATCGCTGTCGCTGGTCGCTGACGGCGTCGGCGCGCACCCTTGCTCGACTGGCTGCGCGCTCCAGCGCTGTACGACGCGATCCTGGCGCTGCTGGTAGTTGAAGGCGCGGTGCTCGCACGTATCACCCGTCGCACCGGTCGCGGCATGCCGCT
The DNA here is from genome assembly GCA_963740355.1 of uncultured Gemmatimonadaceae bacterium. Lineage (GTDB taxonomy): Bacteria > Gemmatimonadota > Gemmatimonadetes > Gemmatimonadales > Gemmatimonadaceae > JACMLX01. Next base: position 1,078,376 of record CAVUDW010000002.1, on the reverse strand, counting down.
GCCGCAGCTCGCCGCGTTTCTCGGCGCCGGTGCCGGCTTCACGCTCGCCTGTCGCTCATTGGCGGCCGGCTGGCCTCCATGGACGCTCGCGCCCGCGTTGAGCGCCGCGTTCATCTGTCACTTGTTGCACTTGCGCGCCGGCCGCTGAGCCAGGCGCGCGTTTCCCGAGAGTCTGGCGCATGCGCATCGTCGTCGTTGGAAGTGGATTCGGCGGACTCTCCGCCGCGATCCGCCTGCAGGCACAAGGGCATCAGGTCACGATCGTCGAGAAGCTCGACAAGGCGGGCGGGCGCGCCTACGTCTTCGAGCGCGAGGGCTTCAAGTTCGACGCCGGCCCCACGATCATCACGGCCCCGTGGATGATCGACGACATCTTCGCGGCCGCCGGCAAGCGCACCGACGAGTACGTGCAGATCGTTCCGATCGATCCGTACTACAACGTGCGCTTCGACGATGGCAGCTGTTTCCGCTACGGCGGCAACATGGATACCGTGCTGAAGGAGGTCGCGCGATTCAACCCGGATGATGTCGAGGGGTACAAGGCGTTCTTCGCCGAGGCGGAGAAGATCTTCGTGGCCGGTATGTCGCTGGTGGACATGCCCTTCACCACCGTCGGCAGCATGATGAAGGTGGCGCCGCAGCTGGCGCTCCTGCGGGCGCAGCGGTCGGTGGCGACATTCGTCAACAAGTACATCAAGGATCCACGCCTGCAGCAGGTGTTCAGCTTCCACCCCCTGCTGATCGGTGGCAATCCATTCGACGCCAGCTGCCTCTACACGCTGGTGCACGCGCTGGAGCAGAAGTGGGGCGTTCACTTCGCGATGGGCGGCACCGGTGCCTTGGTACGCGGCATGGTGCAGTGTTTCACGGACATCGGCGGCGTGATGCAGTTCAATGCCGAAGTGCGCGAGATTCTCGTCGATGCGTCCACGCGGAAGACGACCGGTGTGCTGCTGATGAGCGGTGACACCGTGAAGGCCGACGCCGTGGTCTGCAACGGTGATGTGGCGATGAGCTACATGAAGCTGATCAAGCCGGAGTTCCGGCCGAAGAACACCGACCGGCGCTTCAAGAAGAAGCGCTATTCGATGTCACTCTTCGTGAGCTATTTCGGCACGCGGGGCACGCGCGGCATGTGGCCCGAGACGGCGCACCATGAGATCCTGATGGGCCCCCGCTACAAGGAGCTGCTGACGGACATCTTCGACAAGAAGATCCTCGCTGACGACTTCTCGCTCTACCTGCACCGCCCCACTGTCACCGATCCATCGCTCGCACCAGAAGGGGATGACGCGTGGTATGTGCTGTCGGTGGTGCCACATCTTGGCGGCAACACCGACTGGGCCGCCGTGCATCAGTCGTACAGTGAAAAGATCATCGATCATCTCGACAAGCGATATCTGCCGGGCCTCAAGGAGCGCATCGTGACGGAACGGCACGTCGATCCGCGCTACTTCCAGAACTCGCTCAACAGCTATCTCGGCACGGCATTCAGCGTCGAGCCGACGCTGCTGCAGTCGGCGTGGATGCGCCCGCACAATGTGAGCGAGGACATTCCGAACCTGTATTTCGCGGGCGCCGGAACACATCCGGGCGCAGGGCTGCCAGGCGTGATGGGGTCGGGCAAGATCGTGGCCGACATGATCGGCCTCGCGACCGGTGCGCGGCTTCGCGGCACCAAGTCGAAGACCGCGCGTCAGGCCGTCGAGGAACTCACGACGGTCTGATCGGCCATCGCGTCGATCGTCCCTCGCGCCCGGTTACGGTGCGCTGGGGACGGTTGCGGTGGTGGATCGGAGCATCGCGCGCGCTGGTGAGCCATCGTGACCGGCCACCTTCAGCGGCAGGACGATCAGGTCATAGGTGCCGGCCGGCGCATCCTTCAAGTAGATCCCTTCCACGATCGGGATGCCCTTGCCCAGCAATGCGCGGTGCGCGAGCGGCGCCGGTGCCGCAAACTGCTCGGCGGAGATGTAGTCCACCGCCACCAGCTTCACATTCGCATCGGCCAGCAGTTGCGCAGCATCGCCGGTGATGTAGGCGAAGTCGCGATGGAACTGCGACGAATCCATCCAGCCACGCAACGTGGCCCGCGTGCGGAAGATGATCCGCTCCGCCCCCTTCCACTCGTGGCGATTGAGTTCCGCCGCGTCGATGACCTGCACGCTGTCGGCAATCTGGATCACCGTGGCCGGCCCGATCAGCGCCGACAGCGGCACCTTGTCGATTGCGATGCCGTCCTTGATGAAATGCATCGGGGCATCGACATGGGTGCCACTATGCGCACCCATGTCGAACTTCGACAGTGTCAGGCCGTCTCCCTTCTGCATGTTCTTCAGAAACGAGAACACCATCGGTGCATCGCCTTCGTACACCGGCGTGCGGCCAGCCTCGAGCGTCGCCGTGGCATCGATCCAGCCGTCCACGGGCAATCGCGACACCGGTGTTGCCATCTCGGCCGGCAGCGTGGTCTTCGCCGTGCAGCCGCCCAGCGCAAGGACGGCGACGGCGGCGATCAGGCGGTGTTGGGACGACATCTGTTCTCCAGGATCGTGCGGCGAATATGAGGCGATGAGGAAAGCTACAGCGCGGCGGACAGCAACAACGTGAACACCAGTCCGGCGACACCGATGATCGTCTCGGTGACCGTCCATGTCCGCAGCGTTTGCGCCACCGTCATGTTGAAGAACTCCTTGATCAACCAGAAGCCTGAGTCGTTCACGTGTGACAGCACCAGTGACCCGGCGCCAGTCGCGAGGACGAGCAGTTCAGGCGGCGTGCCGGGCGTCAGGAGCGCAATCGGTGCCACGATGCCGGCCGCAGTGGTCATCGCCACGGTGGCCGAGCCGGTGGCCACACGAATCAGCGCGGCCACGGTCCACGCCAGCAGGATCGGCGATACGTGGGCGCCGATCGCAACGTCCGCGATCGCGCGTCCAACGCCGCTTTCGATCAACACCTTGTTGAAGCCACCGCCGGCGCCGATCACCAGAAGAATCGTGGCCGTGGGCGCGAGGCAGTCGTTGCAGAACTTCAGCACCTGGTCACGCGTGAAGCCCTGCCGCTGACCAAGGGAGAAGAAAGAGAAGAGCAGCGCAATCAGCAGCGATACGATCGGGCTGCCGACGAACGCCATCCCGTGCCGCAGTGGGCTAGCGGCATCGAGGGTGACTTCCGCAGTGCTGGCGCCGAGCATCAACAGCACCGGCAGCAGCACGGTGAAGACGGTGATGGCGAAGCCTGGCAATACGCGGGTGTCATCCGTCTGGAACTGCAACGCCAGCGGGTTATCGGGGGGCAGGTGAATGCGCGGCGCGATCCACGAAGCGTAGATCGGTCCGGCCAGTGCTGCAGTGGGCAGGCCGACGATCAGTGCATAGACGATCGTCAGGCCGACGTCCGCCTTGAACGCGACCACCGCGAGCATCGCCGCAGGATGCGGTGGCACGAAGCCGTGCACGACCGACAGGCCAGCCACCAACGGCAACCCGATTTTGACCAGTGACGTTCCCGTTTGCCGCGCGATCGTGAACACCAACGGGATCAACAGCACGAAGCCGACCTGGAAGAACACCGGGATGCCGACGATGAAGGCGACGAACATGATCGCCCAGTGCACGCGTGACTCGCCGAAAAGCCCGATCAGCGTTTTCGCAATGCGTGCGGCCCCTCCCGACTCGGCCATCATCTTGCCCAGCATCGTGCCCAACCCGACCACGATCGCGATGAAGCCCAACGATGTACCGACGCCGTCCTGGAAGGCCTTCACGATGCCACCGAGAGGCATGCCGGCGGCCAGCCCGGTGCAGAGCGAAACGCTGATCAACACCACGAAGGGATGGAGCTTGAACTTCGCGATCAGCACGATGAGGGCGATGACCGCGATCAACGCATAGAGCAGTAACATCGAATCCGGTGCTGCAGTGGCGGCGGGCGTCACGTGGCTTCCGTACGGCTGTCGGTCAGGCGCGCCATGATCGACGCGACGATCGTCGCCGGCGTTTCCCCGATGTCGAAGGTCCACGCGCTCTCGTCTGTCGCAGGGACCTCGAGTGCCTCCAACTGGCTGTCGAGCAACGAGACGGGCATGTAGTGGCCGGCGCGGGACTGAAGGCGCTCACGGAGCAGCCGGGTATCGCCCGTCAGGAAGACGAAACGCACAGAGTCGTCGCCGGCGCGGAGCAGGTCGCGATATCGTCGCTTGAGTGCCGAGCATGACATCACCACGCCACGCCCCGCATCGCGCGCGGCTTCGAGCTCGGCGCCGAGTGCCAGCAGCCAGCCGTGCCTGTCGGTGTCGTCAAGCGGCTGCCCGGATCGCATCTTCTCGACGTTGTCTGGTGGATGAAAGGCATCACCTTCCACGAACCGCACACCGAGCGCCGTGGCCAGTGCGCTGCCGATGACGGTCTTGCCGGAGCCGGCCGTCCCCATGACGACGAGAGCGTATCGCGACATACAATCGTAGGGTGAACGTCAGGCGTTCGAGACGCGGAACCCGCGACGCCAGATCAGGTATGCGGGCGCACCACAGAGCACGACCGCGATGCCGATGGCGGCTTGCTTCGGTTGCGAGATCAGGGTGTTGATGACGATCACTGCCGCGGCCAGCACAAACAGGATCGGCGTCACTGGATAGCCAGGCACACGAAAGGGGCGCACGGCGTCAGGGCGCTTGATGCGCAGCGCAATCACGGCAGCGGCGCCCAGTGCATAGAAGATCCAGCCAATGAAGACGACATAGGTCAGCAGCTGTTCGAAGGTCCCCGTGACGGCCAACACCATCGCCCAGAGGCAGCTGCTGACGATCGCCAGTGCCGGCGTGTTGAAGCGCGGGTGCACTTCCGTCAGTCGCTTGAAGAACAGCCCGTCGCGCGCCATCGCGAAGTACACGCGTGGCACGGTGATCACCGTGGCATGTGCCGCGCTGTACATCGAGACGATGATCACCGACGCGATCAGGTATCCCGCGACCGGTCCCATCACCTCGGCCATCGCCTCACCCGCCACCCGGTGCGATGCGGCAACGCGTGCGGGCCCGAGGGCCGCCAGGTAGGCGAAGTTCGCCAGCAGGTAGATCGCGATCAGTGCCAGCGTGCCAAGCGTGATGGCGCGTGGCAAGGACTTCTGCGGGTCCTTCGCCTCTGCCGATACGAAGGTCACGTACTGCCAACCTTCGTAGGCCCACAAGACCGAGATGATCGAGAGACCGACGCCGGAGAATGATGCCGGTGTCACGATATGCGCGACTGGGGCGATCGACTTGCCATCGCCGAGCGCGAACAGGACGGCGCTCATGATGAGGATCGCGATCACCTTGATGCCTGTCGCCACGTTCTGCACCGTCGCACTTTCGCGGGTACTACGGACGTTGATCACCATCATCAGTGCGATCAGCGCCACGGCCACGAGGCTCTTCTGCGCGGAGGACAGTGGGACGAACTGCGTCATGTAGTTGGCGGCGGCGACTGCCAGCGTGGCAATCGTGCCGGCGCCGATGACGAAGAACAGTGTCCATCCGTACAGGAACGCGGGAAACGCACCGAAGCCATCACGAATGAAGGCGTAGAGGCCTCCGCCGCCGCCGGTGCCTTCCATCGCGCCTAGCTCACCGTAACTCAGCGCGCCGAGCAAAGAGAGCACCCCTCCCACCAACCAGACCGCTGTCGCGATCGGCACCGACTCACCGCTTTGCGCCAGCACCGATGACGGCACGAGGAAAATGCCGGAGCCGATCACGTTGCCGACGACCAGCAGCGTGAGGTCGCGGGTGCCAAGCGTGCGCGCGAGGGAGTCGGCCATGAGGTGGGCTGAGTTGCTGGCTGGAGTAGCGACGTCGTGCCGCAACGTACGCGCACGTCACGCCGCGTGCGGAGGGGCATTGCGGGGAACGGCGCCGCGGGATTGAATCCCGAGCGGGCACCTTCCGACCCGAGCCAACTGCCCGCGGCCCCGATCACTACGCCATGTTCTCACGATTCACCCGCGCGATCGTGCGCCCACCCGCCCGCAACTTCGCTGATGGGCTGACGACCGTCGATCTCGGCGTCCCCGACGTGGACCTCGCGCTTGAGCAGCACGCCGAGTACTGCGCGGCGCTGGTGCGGCACGGATGCGAGGTGATCGCGCTGCCGGCTGACGCGAGGTTTCCCGACTCCACCTTCGTGGAAGACACGGCGCTGATCCTCCCGGGGTTGGGGGCAATCCTGACGAGGCCTGGTGCCGCCAGTCGGGCCGGTGAAGTGGACGCGATGGCAGCGGCGCTCGGCCACTACTTCCCGGCGATCGCGCGCATCACCGCCACCGGCACGCTCGATGCTGGCGATGTCTGCGAAGCTGGCAGCCATGTGTTCATCGGGATCTCGCACCGCACCAACCACGAGGGAGCAGAGCAACTGACGACGTGGCTGGCCAAGTTCGGGTATACGGCATCGACGGTCGACATTCGAGAGATCGACAGCATCCTGCATCTCAAGAGCGGCATTGCGGCCATCGACCCGACGCGGCTGGTGCTGATCGACGATCTGGCAGGCCATCCGGCGTTCGCCGGATTCGACATCGTGCGCGTGCCGGCGGGCGAGGAGTATGGCGCCAATTGTGTGCGTGTGAACGACGTCGTGTTCACGTCAGTGGGACAGCCGAAGCTCGACGCGATGCTCAGGGGTCTGGGTTACACGCTCGAGGTGCTGGACATGAGCGAGTATCGCAAGATGGACGGCGGCCTGAGTTGCCTCTCACTGCGCTTCTGATCCTGCGGGACCTCACCGATTGGCTGGTGCAAGCGGCAGGATGATGTGTGACGGGTAGCGCGCGCTGTGAAATATCGTGTTGTCGGCGGTCACCATCCGGCGATTGCGACCGAGCGGTTCGCCGGTGTTCGGGTTCACGTCGAATCGCGGGAAGTTGCTGCTGGAGATATCCACGCGGATGCGATGGCCCTTCTTGAACACATTGGCTGTCGGGAACGGCTCGATCGTGAACGGATAGACCGTGCCTGGCGTCAGCATCACGGCGTGGTCCCGCGTGGCGCGATACCGACCGCGGACGATGGCATCGGTGAGGTTCATGTCGAAGCCACCAGGCCACGCATCGCTTGACGGATAGACATCGATCAACTTTGCGGTGAAGTCGGTGTCAGTCCGTGACGACGAAGCGTGCAGTACGACCTTGATCGGCCCGATCACCGTCATGTCTTCCGTCAGCGGCTCGGTCTGGAATACAACGACATCATTGCGCGACCGCAGCGGCAGGAACGGTGCGGCTGACGGCGGGAAGCGTGGATCTTCGCGTTGGTCGTACGCGCCATCCTTCAGCCGAGCGGACGAACCACCGCCGAGCGTCGGCACCGGGTGCTGCGGATCGAAGGTGTAGGTCGTGGATGACCGCGCTGGCGCGGGACGCGCGGTGCTAAGCGAACCATCGGCATGGAAGTAGTACGGTACCAAACGTGTGCCAGGCAGCGGCCACGATGGTGCATCGCGCCAATACCCGCCGTGAAAGAGGCGACCGTCGGTATCCTTGTGGCCGTCGCCGGTGCCCATCACGAAGACGCGCACCGGCGAATCATTCTCGACGCCGGTCGCGACGCCCTTCAGGAAGTGGTCGAACCAGCGCAGGTGGAACGCGCCGTAGAAGTCCGCGATCGCAGCCTCGGTGCCGAACGCCACATCGCCCGCATACGGGCGCACATTGCCACTGTGTGTCCATGGCCCCACCAGCAGCCGCTGCGGCTGCGACTTCAGCTTGCCCAGCTCGACGAAGTTCTTGAAGGTGCCGGCGAGGAAGATGTCGTACCAGCCGCCGATGTGGATCATCGGGATGTTCGACGTCTGTGCGTAGTGCTCCTCCCAGTTCACCATCGGATCCTTCCAGAACGCGTCGTAGTCGGCGTGCTCGAAGAAGTCGAGATACCAACCTTCGTAGAGCGGTGCGACGGAAAGCGGATTGAGTCCGCGGCGCATCGGCTGGACGTTGTACCAATCCTCGACCTTCTCCTTCGTCAGCAGCGCCTTGACCGCAGGATTCGGCGCATCGGCCAGCAACTGACTCCAGGCCCATGTCAGCTGGCGTCCCATCTCGTACGTGCCGCGATATCGCACGCCATGATCCCAGGCGTTCGACATGCCACCCATGTTGATCACGAGCGTCGAGAGATGCGGTGGATTGAGCTGTGCCGCCCCGGCTTGTGCGTGCGCCGCAAACGATTGTCCCCACATGCCGACCTTGCCGTTCGACCACGGCTGCTTCGCGAGCCACTCGACGGTGTCGTACCCGTCGGTGGCATCAGCCGGCTGCACCTTGAGGAACTTCCCTTCCGAGGCGTAGCGGCCGCGCAGGTCCTGCACCGCCACCACATAGCCGTGCTTCGCAAAGGTCTCAGCCTGCGTCGCGAGGGATCCCTTGTCATACGGTGTGCGGTTGAGCAACAGCGGCAATCGACCTTCGATCGGCACGCCATTGCGTGATGGCCGATAGATGTCGGTGGCCATCTTCACGCCATCGCGCATCGGGATCATCAGGTTGTGCTCAGCCAGCACCATCTCGTACGGTGCGGCGGCTTGCGCTGCGAGCGGCGCGGCCATCGAGACGCTTGCCACCGCGCACGACAGCGCGATCAGGACTGATCGGTGCGAAGCTCTCATGATCATCGCGAAATAGGTGTCGATACGAGATGTCCGACGATTGGGATCACCGTCGTGAGCAACCCGGTGCCGAGCAGGACCAACGCCGTCAGGAGCGCCCACTTGATCGTGAAGCGCTGATGTTCGTCGAAGTCGACGCCGGCGAGTCCAACCAGCAGGTAGGTGGATGGCACCAGTGGGCTGAGCAGGTGCACGGGCTGGCCGATCAAAGACGCCCGTCCGATCTCAGCGGCGGTGATGCCGTACGCCTGCCCCGCCTTGGCCAGGATCGGCAGGATGCCGAAGTAGAAGGCGTCGTTCGACACGAAGAACGTGAACGGGATGCTGAGCACTCCGGTCACGATCGCGAGGTATGGGCCGAGTGCCGGTGGAATGAGGTGCACCACGCTGTCAGCCATCGCGTCCACCATCTTCGTGCCGGACAGGATACCGGTGAAGATTCCCGCTGCGAAAATCAGCGACGCCACTGCCATCACGTTCCCGGCATGGGTGGCGAGCAGGTGCTTCTGCTCCGCCACACTCGGATAGTTGATCATGATGGCGATCGCAAACGCAATCATGAACAACACCGGGAGTGGTAACACACCAGCCAGCAGTGCAATCATCAGGGCGACGGTGAGAGCGGCATTGACGGGCAGCAGCTTCGGTCGACGGGTGTCGATCAATGCTGTGTTGTCGTCGAGTGCCGTCTCATCGGAAAAGCTGACGACGCCAGTAGCCGCAATGCGAGTGCGCTCGCGTAGACCGAGGCGGTACGCGGCGTAGAGCACCCAGGTGGCGGCGACCAGCATCGATGGAATCATCGGCACGAAGAGTGTCGAGGCATCGAGCGACAGCGCAGTCGCGGCACGCGCGGTCGGCCCACCCCATGGCAGGATGTTCATCACCCCGCCCGCCATCATCGTCACACAGGCCAGCACCAATGGCCGGATGCCCATCTTGCGATAGAGCGGCAACATCGCGGCGGCCGTGATCATGTAGGTCGTGGAGCCGTCGCCATCCAGCGACACGACCAACGCCAGCACCGCCGTGCCCACTACCACGCGCACCGGATCACCGTCCACCACGCGGACCAGAGCCGTCACCACCGGCTCGAACAACCCGGCGTCGATCATGATCGCGAAGTAGAGAATCGCGAACATCAGCATGATGCCGGTGGGGGCGATCTTCGTCACACCGGCCAGCATCATTGCGCCCAGCCCCGACGCGAAGCCGCCAATGACGCCGAACAGGATCGGCACCAGGATCAGTGCCGTCAGTGGCGCCATCTTCTTGGTCATGATCAGCGTCATGAAGACGATGACCATGCCGAATGCGAGGAACGTGAGCATCAGGGCGTCGGGAGGGCGGGCGTGCGACCTGCGGGCGAACACATCACCGACGTCACCTGCACCACCCTGCCACCGCTGCAGAACGACGGCCTACGGCGTCTCGATCTCTTCCGGCGTGACCGGTCGGAACGCGACATCGAAGGTCAGCCATGCCACCTTCGCAAACGGCAGCAGCAACGCGGGAGCGAGCGCGATGCCGAGCGGCATCGCCCAGGTCAGCGTGTCCCACGGCACATTCGGCCAGGACGCGATGATCGACACGCCAAATACCACCGCAAACAGCCCTTCGGCAACCGCCAGGTTCGCCAGCATCGCCCCGGAGAAGTACGAGTCGCTGCTGCGGGTGAAGCGGAAGCCGCAGTGACTGCACTTCGGCAGGACCGTCGCCCACGGGCGCACGACCTTGCCCTCACCGCAATTCGGGCAGCGCAATCGGAGCGCACGGCCCATCAACCGGAAGAGATGCCCGAAGGTGGGAAAGGCGAGGGCCGATTCGGTCGTCGTCGCGCCTGGCCCAGGCATCGCGGGCGGCGTCACGGGCACCCGAGGGGTCGGATGACGATCGGGATCCTGAAGTTCCGAGGGGTAAGGCATCCTGCAATCTAGGGAATCGTTACCGATGGGGGCGGTATTGGGCGACCGCGCTCGGCCTCGGTCGCGGCTCGGGCACCCTTCGCGCCGCTAGCCGGTTGACCAGCGCGCAGGCCCCCAGCTCTGGTTAGCTTGTGCGGATGCACCGCCGTAGCTCGGCTGCGATCCCGTTCCTCCCGATTCCGATCCGACGATGTCGTTTGAAATTGCCGTCAAGAAGGCCGAGGGCGTTGAGCGCCTGCTCGGCGTGACCGTGTCCGTCGAGACCGTCAAGGCCGCCGAAGACAAGGCCGTCAAGCGGTATGCCTCCGCTGCCCGGATGCCGGGCTTCCGCCCGGGCAAGGCGCCGATCCACCTGATCAAGAAGGCCTACGCCGCCCAGATCCGTGAAGAGGCGATGGAAAGCCTCGTCCAGGATGCCTGGAAGCAGGCGCTCGATCAGGAGAAGCTGGAGCCGATCGCCCAGCCCCACGTCCACGACCTCAAGTTCGAGGACGGCGAGCCGGTCACCTTCGACATCCATCTCGAGGTCCGCCCCGAGATCGTGATCGAGACCACCACTGGCTTCACAGTGGCCCGTCCGTCGGAAGCCGTCACCGATGCGATGGTCGAGGAGCAGCTCGAGACCCTTCGGGAGCAGCGCGGCGCGCTGGCCCCGGTCGAGGGCAAGCCGCAGCCGGGCGACCAGGTCAAGGTCCAGATCGCGTCGCAGGAGGAGGGTGGCGAAATGCCGGAGCAGCGCGAGTACCCGCTCGAGCTTGGCAAGGGCCAGGCGATTGCTGGGATCGAGGAGCTGATCATGGAAGCCACCCCGGGCGAGACCGTCGAGCGTGCCGTTCGCTGGCCGGACGACTTCCCCGATGAGGCGCAGCGTGGCAAGTCGAAGCTGACCCGCGTGACCCTTCTCGAAGTGAAGCGTAAGACGTTGCCGGCGCTCGATGACGCCTTTGCCCGCGAGCTGGGTGATTTCGAGACCGTCGAAAAGCTGACCGAAGCCATCCGCAAGGACATGGGCGAGCATGTGAAGCGCGAAGCCGACTCATCGGTGCGCGAACAGCTGCTCGATCAGGTCATCGCGGCCAACCCGTTCGAGATCCCCAACGCCTGGGTGCAGCAGGTGATGGGTGCGTACATGCAGATGTATCAGGTGCCAGAGGGGATGCAGGACCGGTTCGCCGGTGAGTTCCGTCCGATGGCCGAGCGTCAGGTCCGCCGCGATGTCGTGATCGACACGATTGCGGAGAAGGAAGGATTGGCGGCGACCACGTCGGATGTGGACGACAAGGTGGCCGAGATGGCCGCCGAGCGAGGTGTCGAGACTGGGAGTCTCTACGTCCAGCTCGAGAAGGCGGGCCGGCTCAAGGAGCTGGAGCGCAGTCTCACCGACGAGAAGGTGTTCGGTTGGCTGATTGCACGGAACACGGTGAATCAGGTAGCGTAGAGCAGCAGGAGTTCTCATCGGGGTTCGCCCCGGTGCCATAACCTCAGCAGGAAGCCCGAACCATGGCCAGCATTTACGCTCCGTACGTGATCGAACGGTCCAGCCGCGGCGAGCGGTCGTATGACGTCTTCTCGCGGCTGTTGATGGACCGGATCATCTTCCTCGGCACGCCGATCAATGACGACGTGGCCAACGTCATCATTGCCCAGCTGCTGTTTCTGCAGGCGGACAATGCGGATCGCGACATCAGCTTGTACATCAACTCGCCCGGTGGCAGCATCTCGGCGGGCCTCGCGATCTACGACACGATGAACTTCATGTCGGCGCCGGTGAACACGATCTGCATGGGCATGGCCGCCAGCATGGGCGCCTTCATGCTCAGCGCCGGTCGCAAGGGCAAGCGCTCCGCCCTGCCGCACAGCCGCATCATGATCCACCAGCCGAGCCAGAACGGCGGCGGTGGCACGGCCTCGGACATCGAGATTCAGGCGCGCGAAATTCTGTACCTGAAGGGCAAGATGAACGAACTGATGGCCAAGCACACCGGCAAGCCGGTGGAGGTCATCGAACGTGATACCGACCGTGACCGCTTCATGAGTGCCCAGGAAGCGCTGGATTACGGCATCATCGACAACATCGTGACCAGCCGCAGCGAGCTTGCGGTCGACACGAAGCCGGCTGTGATCGCGGCTGGCTGATCGGCGTGGAGGGCGGCACGATACCGGTAAACGGTTGTCGTGCCGATACTTGGCTGGGGCTGCAGCTCACGCGGTGCAGCCCTTTGCCATCTGCGGGAGGTGGGATCTTGCATTGCGATCCCCTGCCCGAGTTGTAGCTTCGAAGGGTGGACGAGTCCCCATACGGGGGGCTTGCCGTGTTTTCTGCCGGGTCGCGAATGTCGCACGACAAGCATCTGCGCTGTTCGTTCTGCGGAAAGTCCAAGGACGCTGTCCGGAAATTCATTTCCGGCCCGTCCGTGTACATCTGCAACGAATGCATTGCGCTCTGCAATGAGATCCTCGCCGAGGATGAGGAACGCGAGGTCGCGGAAGCGATCACGCAGGTCCCGACTCCGCAAGAGATCAAGGACATCCTCGATCAGTACGTCATCGGGCAGGAGCGGGCCAAGAAGGCGTTGTCGGTGGCGGTCTACAACCACTACAAGCGCATCAACCTTGGTGCGTCACGCGACGAGGATGTCGAGCTCGAGAAGTCGAACATCCTCATGATCGGCCCCACGGGTGTCGGCAAGACGCTGCTCGCGCAGACGCTGGCCAAGATCCTCGATGTGCCGTTCACGATCGCCGATGCCACCACGTTGACCGAAGCCGGCTACGTCGGCGAGGATGTCGAGAACATCCTCGTCCGCCTGCTGCAGGCTGGCGACTTCAACGTGCAGGAATGCGAGCGCGGCATCGTCTACATCGACGAAATCGACAAGATCGCGCGCAAGAGCGAGAACCCGAGCATCACCCGCGACGTCAGCGGCGAGGGCGTGCAGCAGGCGCTCCTCAAGATTCTCGAGGGGACGGTAGCCAGCGTGCCGCCGCAGGGTGGCCGCAAGCACCCGCAGCAGGAATACATCCAGATCAACACCAAGGACATCCTGTTCATCTGCGGTGGCGCCTTCGACGGTCTCGAGAAGATCATCGAGGCGCGTGTCGGCAAGCAGCGGATCGGGTTCGGCGGCGCCGACAAGGCCCTGCTGGAGCGCACCGCCAAGGAACCGTTCGCGGATGTCGAGCCGGATGACCTCCTGCGCTTCGGCATCATCCCCGAGTTGGTGGGTCGCCTGCCGGTCGCGGTGCCGCTGGAATCACTCGACGAGGAAGCGCTGGTGCAGATCCTGCGCGAGCCGAAGAACGCCCTCGTCAAGCAGTACCAGAAGCTCTTCGCGCTCGAGGAAGTGAAGCTCGACTTCGAGGAGAGTGCCCTCCGCGCCGTGGCCACCAAGGCCCTCAAGCGTGGCACGGGTGCGCGCGGCCTGCGCGCCATCCTCGAGGAAATCCTCATGGATGTGATGTTCGACCTGCCGAGTCGCGAAGACGTGACCGAAGTGCGCGTGATCGAGAGCTGCGTGACCAGTCGTGCGCAGCCGCTCCTCGAGATCTCCCCCGCCCGTCGCAAGAAGGAAGCATAGCCCTGAGCCCGGTCTTCCGGCGCGATGGGGACAAGATCGAGACGCCGGAGCGGTTGCCCGTAGTACCGCTGCGCGACGTGGTCATCTTTCCTCACGTCGTCATGCCCTTGCTGGTCGGCCGTGCCGCCAGCCTCGCCGCCCTCGATACGGCAGCCGCGGACGACTCGCTGGTGCTGCTCGTCGCGCAGAAGCGCGCGGACACCGAAGAACCCGGCAGCACCGACCTGTATCGTGTCGGCGTCGTCGCGCGCATCCTCCAGATCTCGCGCCTGCAGAACGGCACCACACGTGTCCTGGTGGAGTCGCTCGCACGCGCCAAGGTCACGCGCTACGCGATGGCCGGCTCGCACCTGAAGGCCAACGTGCAGCCGTATCCGCTCGATGCCACGCCGCTGAGCGAGGACGAAGAGCGCCAGACGCGTCGCGCCGTGGCCACCTTCGAAGAGTACGTCGCGCTGCATCGTCGCTTGCCGGATGAAGTGGTGCGACTGATCGGTGGCGCCGAGTCGTTCGAACAGCAGGCCTGCCTGATGGCAGCGCACCTCAGCGTGAAGCTCGATGTGCGCCAGCGCCTGCTGGATGCACCGACGCTCGGCATCATGTACGAGCAGTTGGCGATGACGCTGGCGGGTGAGGTGGAACTGCTGCGCCTCGAGCGGAAGATCGAGGACGACGTGCGTGGCGCCCTCTTCCAGAACCAGCGCGAGTTCTACCTGCAGGAACAGCTGCGCGCGATTCATCGCGAACTCGGCAACGAAGACGGCGACGAGGTGCAGGAGCTGGACGCCCAACTGGTGGCCGCGAAGCTGCCGGAGGCCGTCCTCACACGTGCCCGTCGCGAAGTGCGCAAGTTGCGCAAGATGGCGCCACTCAGCCCTGAGGCGACCGTCAGCCGCACCTTCCTCGACTGGGTGCTGGCGCTGCCATGGAACACCCGCACCGACGACACACTCGATGTCGCGAGCGCGAAGAAGGTGCTGGACGAGGATCACTACGGCCTCGAGGATGTGAAGGACCGCATTCTCGATTACATCGCCGTGCTGAAGTCGGTCGGCAAGATGGATGGCCCGATTCTCTGCCTCGTTGGCCCACCGGGTGTCGGCAAGACCTCGCTGGCCCGATCGATCGCGGGGGCGCTGGGTCGCAAGTTCGTGCGCATGTCACTCGGCGGCGTACGCGACGAGGCTGAAATTCGCGGTCATCGTCGCACCTACATCGGTGCCATGCCTGGTCGGATCATCCAGGCCATGCGGCGCGCCGAGAGCGTGAATCCAGTCTTCCTGCTGGACGAAGTGGACAAGCTCGGCTCGGACTACCGCGGCGATCCGTCGGCAGCGCTGCTCGAAGTGCTCGACCCTGAGCAGAACACGGCGTTCAATGATCACTACCTCGAGATCGACTACGATCTCAGCCAGGTGCTGTTCATCACGACAGCCAATTCGCTGAGTGGCATTCCCGAGCCGCTGCGCGACCGAATGGAGATCATTCGGTTGACGGGCTACCTCGACCAGGAAAAGCTCGCGATCGCGAGGCAGTACCTGGTGCCACGCACGCTGAAGGCAGTCGGGATCGATTCCAGTGAAGTGACGTGGGAGCCTGATGCACTGCGCACCATCTGTCGTGGCTGGACACGAGAGGCCGGTGTACGCGACTTCGAGCGTCGCCTCGCACGAGTGGCTCGCAAGTTGGCGCGGCAGCGCGCCGAGGAACCGGACAGCAAGAAGGGTCGCGCGCCGCTGGTCGTGAAGACCGCCGAGCTCACGGCCCTGCTGGGCTCCATGCAGTTCGATCCCGATGATACGTCGCTCGAAGACAAGGTGGGCGTGGCCACTGGCCTCGCCTACACCACGGTCGGTGGCGAGACGCTCGAGATCGAAGTCAGTGTCGTCGATGGCCGAGGACGCCTGCAACTCACCGGCACGCTCGGTGACGTGATGAAGGAGTCGGCGTCGGCCGCGATGAGTTATGCGCGCCAGCGCGCTGTGCAGCTTGGCATCGCGCCGGAGTTCTACAAAACAAAGGACATTCACATCCACATTCCGGCCGGCGCGACACCGAAGGATGGCCCGAGTGCGGGGATCGCGATCGCCACGGCGGTGGTCAGCGCGCTGACGGGTACACCAGTGCGCGGCGATGTCGCGATGACGGGTGAGATCACGCTGCGTGGACGTGTGCTGCCGATCGGTGGCGTGAAGGAAAAGGCCGTCGGCGCGCACCGTGCCGGCATCAGCCACGTGCTCCTGCCGAAGGCGAACGAACGCGACCTCGATGACGTGCCGCAGGAAGTGAAGGACGCGATCACCTTCCATTTCGTCGGCAGCATGGATGAGGTGCTGGCCCTCGGCCTGCGCACGCCCAGCGTGCCGCTGACGGTCGTCGGGCCGCCGCCACCTGCCGGTCACCCCGTACCACCTGCCACCGTTCAACCGCGCCGCGAGCGTGGCGGACGTCGTGCGCCGGTGCACCCACACTGAGATTGCGTGACCGACCCTGAGTTGTCGTACGACCCGCAGGATGCACCGACCACCAGCGCGCCGAAGTCCGACCCGCTGGTGATCCGTTCCCTGGAGTTCGACGGGCCGATGGCGTCCGTGGACGGCTGGCGCCCCGAGCCGCGACTGCCGGAGATCGCCTTTGCCGGCCGCTCGAACGTCGGGAAAAGCTCGCTGCTCAATGCGCTGGTGCGCCGGAAGGCCTTTGCGCGCGTCAGCCGCACGCCGGGCCGCACGCGTGAAATCAACTTCTTCCGCGTCAACGACCAGTTCATGCTGGTCGACCTGCCGGGCTACGGCTACGCCAAGATCAGCAAGGACCGCAAGGCAGCGTGGAAGCCGTTGATCGCCAGCTACATGCAACAAAGCCCGTACCTGCGCGGCGTGGTGCAGTTGCTCGACGTGCGCCATGACCCGACGGCCGACGATCGCGTGATGCTCGACTTCCTCGCCGAGCTCGGCGTACCGACATTGCTGGCGCTGACCAAGGTGGACAAGCTCGGCAAGATGGCCCGCGCCAAGCGCATCACCGAGCTGTGCACGGCGTACGAGGTCGATGAAGACCAGGTGATCCCTTTCAGCGCGCACGAAAACATCGGTCGCGACGAACTCGCCGATGCGTTGGTGCAACTGCTCAACGCCGGTCCGTGGCGAGAGGAACCCGTCTACGTTCCGCGCGCAGACGGTGACGCCGCAACGCCGCCGCCGTTCGACGAACTTCCCGACATCGACGACGATTCTGGTTCGGACGAACTCCCAGAAACGCACGGATAGTTCGCCAGACGCGAGCGTTCTTGCTGCGCCGCCTCTGCGAACTGCAATGGGGGAGGGAGGCCACGGAGCTCACGGAGTAGCTCCATCGGCGATGGCTCTGAGTTTCGCACAGATTGAAGACATGAGAGAACTGCAGTTCCCTCAAAGTCACCGCCAGTTGGCGAAGCAACATTGGTGGCCTGCCGAGCACTCCGTGAGCTCCGTGGCCTCCCCCTCATTTGCTTTTAACGGAGCCGCGCGTAGACAGACCGTTCGCCGAGGCGAATCAGAAGACTCGTAACACGTCCTCGACAGCGCCCGCGTCGTGGCCATTGCGGAGAAGGTGTGCAATGTGTTGCAGCGCTTCACGCTCGCGCGGCCAGGCGCACTCGGTCATGGCTTCGGCCAGTGGCAGCCAGCGAAAGGCATCGTGTTCCTCGCCGATCACCGGATCGACATCGGGCGCGACCAGTGCGCAGAACACGACGGTCAGGCTCAACACACCCTGCGTGTGGAGGTAGAAGCCGCCGAGCGTGATGTTGTAGAGGCGCTGACAGGTGAGACCCGTCTCCTCGCGCAGCTCGCGCACTGCCGCGGCGTCCGGGCGCTCGCCCTTGTCGATCTTGCCGTGCACGATCTCCCACGCGCCGGTGCAGCGCATGCCGGCGGCGCGGCGCATCAGGAGTGTTTCCAGGCCGTTGGTGCCGAAGCGCACCACGGCCAGGTCGACGATGCTGACTCGTACGGAAACGGTACCGCCGTTGCTCACAATATTCTCCAGAAGTCGCGCGTGAGATCGATCGAGAACATCCAGCGACCGTCGCGTAGGCCACGCGCCACGTCGACCCGCAGCAAATTGAATAACCCGATGCCAGCCACACCGACGGCTGGGTGAAATCCGCGCGGCACGACCCGCGCAGATGATGTCTTGGCATCGGTCCAGCCGAGCACCGCGTATGGGGCGAGCGTGATCTGGCCGGGGACGCGACCGTAGCGGCCGAGTGGGATCGACGGGCCAGGCACGGCGTGTTGCCACTCGACACGCTGCGACACACCAACACGCCCGCGTACCGCATGAAATCCCGCGCCCGGCAAGGTCACTGGTCCGCCGAGCCACGCCTCGTATTCCAGCGGGATGTAGCTCCCGACGTTGCCAGCAGCGATGGTGCGAAGTACCAGCCGGTCGCGCCCAATCGGCCGCTGAATGTCGATGTCGATCACTGCGCGACTGAAATCGCGGCCCGATGACCTCGCACGCATCGCGTCGATCGAGCCCGTGAACGACACTTCTGCTCCGAATGGCCCCAGCGCTGTCGGCCGCCGCACGAGCAGCGATGCGCGAGTGAACTGGTCGTCCAGAACCGGCGGCGTGGCTTCGTACACGCCGGTGGCCGGCGTGGCATTGACCGAGACACGCGAGTGCTTCTCGACGGCGCCCTCCAGGCTCAGTCGCCAGCGCCGTTCGAGCAGCGGCGGCAAGTCGAGTCGCACCGCCACCTGCCGTCGCTGGAAGGGGCTCGTCCAGTCGGAGCCGAACTCCTGCGCGGCAATGGAATTGCGCGCCAGCGAGCCCTCTGGCACCAAGGCCACGTCACCGAGCTGTCGCTCGGCGCGAAGCGAAATGCCGGCGCCTGATGCGCGCTCCCATGCGATGATTGCGGTGCCACGAACCTGCTCGTCGGAGATCCCATATCGACCCGTCGCGCTGACACGCACACCGGCACCGAGGCGCTGCGTGATCCCGGCGCCAAGCGCCAAGCCTTCCACGCGATTGACGCGCACGAAATCGGAGAGCCCACGCGCCTGAATGGCCGTGGCGCGGGTGCGCTGCAGCGCCTGCGCGCGCACCAGCTCGCGGGCCGCGTCCTGTACCGCCTTCACGTCGTTGTCGGTCACCGTGCGCACATCAGGTGGCAGGCCATCCAGCAGTTCGCCCTTGAACGTGAACGCGGCCTGACGATCCGGCGGCGCCTGCACGATCTCGGGTCCAGCGAAGAAGGCCGCGGGAATCCCCGTATTCACATCGTAGTCCCGAATTTCCCACCGGCCGCGGATGATGCCCCGGAACGGGAAATCGAGCCAGGTGCCCGTCCGTCGAATCTCGATCTGTTGCCGCCGCGGCAGCCAGTATCGATCCTCGATCATTCCGTTCTCGAGGATCACCGACACATCCTCGAGCGACTTGTCCTTCAGCGCGACGCGGGTGAACGAGAACGCCATGCGCACCACCTGCGCCGTGGCCCGTTCCACGAACACCGCGCCCACGGCACGCGGCGCACGATCGTTCTTCGGTCGGATGCTGAGCTGAAACACCTCGATCACCCGATCTGCGAGCTTGATCACCAGCGAGTCGGCAATCTTGAAGTCGTATTCGCCCATCCCGCGTGGCGAGAGCGGGTGAGGCACGTCCATCACCTCGTCCCCATCCCCGAGCCGGATGATGTCGGGGAAGTTGTTCTGGATGATGCCGAGGTGGTCGCGGTGGTAGTTGATATCCGTCGGTAGCAGCAGCGTGTCACGCCGGCCGAGAATGCGCTGCTTGCTCTGGTTGGGCGACCGCCAGAAGACCTCGAGCCCCAGTTCATCGGCCTTGACGACCTTGGGCGGCTCGGTGAGCCCCTCGCCAGCCTGTGCGAGGAACGTCACGTAGCCACGTGCACGTGCGCTGTAGTCGCGAAGGGTGGTGTCTGCGAGCTGAGCCGAGCGCCGGGAGGTCGCCCGCTGCGCCAGGTCGAGCGCACGTGCATCATTCCATTCTGCGGCTTGGCCGTGTACGGTGGAGGGGTGCAGCGTGATGAGTGTCAGCAGCGCAGCGCTGATCAGGTGCGTGACTCGTCGCATCATGGCAATCTCGCTCTGGCCCGCCGCACCCGGCACCCACGTCCCCCTGTCCCCGCTCGAGTGTCACTGGTCACGTCGTACGAATCGTTTCGCGCCATGGCGGCGCCGGGCCGGCTGGTACCGGTCTGGCATGATTGCCTGCTGGACCTCGACACCCCGGTGTCGGCGTTCGCCAAGCTGCGGCGTGGACCCTTTGCGTTCCTTCTCGAGTCGGCGCCCGCCGGCAGCGAAACGTGGGCCCGCTACACCTTCCTTGGCACCGAGCCGCGGGCGGCGTGGCGTCTTCGTGACGGAACCGTGGACCGCTGGACTCCCGACGCCGGCTGGCATGGTGCAACGCCGGTGGCCGACCCGTTCGATTCGTTGCGTGCCGAAGTCTCGCAATACGAGCCCGTCGTGGTGCCCGAGCTGGGCGACTTCTGGGCTGGTGCGGTGGGCTTCTTCAGCTATGACGTGGTGCGGCACATCGAGAAGCTGCCACATGCGCCACCGCGTGGCACGGCCACCCCCGATGCCCTGTTCGTGTCCACCCGCACGCTGGTGGTGATGGACAACCTGAAGTCGCAGGCACGTGTCGTGACCGCCGTCCCGATCGACAGTGATGACGAGCCGACGCTGCGCGCCGCCTATGACGCTGCCGTGGCCGAGATCAAGTCGACGATCGCGCGATTGCAGTCGCCGGCGACACTCGAGCCACTGGCGCTCGACGATGCGGCCCCGGTCGCCGAAGGCCGCTCGAACTTCACCCGCGAGACGTTCAGCGCGGCGGTCGAGCGAATCAAGGAGTACATCGTCGCCGGCGACTGCTTCCAGTGCCTGATTGCGCGTCGCATCACGGTGCCGCACGACTTTGACGGGCTGACGCTTTATCGCGCACTACGGGCGCTCAATCCGTCACCGTACATGTACCACCTCGTGCTGGACGGCATGGAGCTGGTGGGCAGCTCACCGGAAGTGCTGGTGCGACTGGCGGGTGGCACCGTCACCGTGCGTCCGATCGCCGGCACACGTCGCCGCGGCAAGACGCCGGCCGATGATGCGCGCCTGACCGAGGAGTTGCAGAACGACGAGAAGGAACGGGCAGAACATGTGATGCTGGTGGACCTCGGTCGCAATGACGTCGGGCGCCTCGCCAGGTATGGCACAGTGCAGGTCACCGAGTTCATGATCGTCGAGCGCTACTCACATGTGCTGCATCTCGTCAGTGAAGTGATCGGCAACGTCGGTCCCGACGCCTCCGCGCTCGACGTCGTGCGCGCCACCTTCCCGGCGGGTACGATGACGGGAGCGCCCAAGGTGCGCGCGATGGAAATCATCGATGAGCTCGAACCGGAGCGTCGCGGACCCTACGCCGGTGCGGTCGGCTACCTCGCCGCCGGCGATCGTCGCATGGATCTCGCCATCACGATTCGCACCTGCGTCATCGCCGGTGGTGAGGCCAGCGTGCAGGTCGGTGCCGGAATCGTCTACGATTCCGTGCCTGCGCACGAGTGGCTGGAAACCGAGAACAAGGCCGGCGCGATGCTGACGGCGATCGGCAGGGTGCGGCAGAAATGATCAATGTGCACGATGCCGTCTCGCCATTCGCCGGATCGCCGATCGCCTCACCCGGCGGCCTGATTCCCGACGGCATGTACCCCTCCGGGTACACGCAGAAGATGATCCGCGACGCCACCGTGGTGTCACATGGCGCCACCATGCGCTACTTCGACGACATGCTGATGGAGCATCGCACGCTCTACCAGTGGGCGGCCAAGCATCCGGAAGCTCGATCACTGCAGGGCCGACACGTGGCCTACGCGGTGCCGCTGCCCGGGATCGATGTCAACGTCGTCGTGCGACACAGCTTTCACGGCGGAATGCTCGCTGGGCTCACGCGCGATGTGTTCATCACGCCACGCGCTGCTGACGAACTGCGCATCAGCTGGACGTTGCGCCATGTCGGGATTCCGACTCCGCGTGTGCTCGGGTATGCCGTCTATCCCACGCTGCACGGCAAGCTCTGGCGCGCTGACGTCGTGACGCGAGAGATCAGCGAGAGCAGTGACCTCGCCAAGGTGCTCTCGAGCGAGACGGACGGTTTCGACCAGATGAAGAGCATCGAGGCGACGGTGACACTGTTGCGTCGACTGGCGCGCACCTGGGCGTACCATCCCGACTTGAATGTGAAGAACATTCTCATCGCCCCGGACGAAGAGGGGGAGCTGATCGCCTACGTCATCGACGTGGACACGTTGCGTTTTGCCGAGAAGAACGCGGAGTGGATGAACGTCGCACGGCTGTTGCGATCGGCGCGCAAGTGGCTCAACAAGGAAGGCCATCCAGGTTTTGCGAAACTGATCGAGCGGCTCGGCGGATGAGCGATACCCCTGCCCTTCGCAGCAGCGCCACCGTGCGCGCCTCACTGGACCGCGTCTGCATCGTGATGATGAGCGCCGTCGGTGACGCCGTGCATGTCCTGCCCGTGCTCACGGCGCTCAAGCGATACCGTCCGGACGCGCAGGTCACCTGGATCCTGCAGCCCGGCCCCGCGACGCTGGTGCGCGGGCATCCCGACATCGCGGACATCCTTCTGTTCGAGCGCAGCAATGGCTGGCGGGCGTTCAACGACTTGCGTCGGCAGCTGTCGGGCCGCCGTTTCGACCTCGCGATGGCGCTGCAGGTGTACCTGAAGGCGGGTATGATCACGCGCATGGTGAAGGCGCCGGTGAAGCTGGGCTTCGACATGGCCCGCGCGCGCGACCTGAACTGGGTGTTCACCAATGCGCAGGTCCCGCCGCACGCGATGCAGCATGTGCAGGACCAGTACTTCGAATTCCTCGATGCGCTTGGTGTGCCACACGGCCCACCGGTCTGGAACCTTGGGCCCTGGCCGCATGAGCTGGGACAGCAGCGCGAACGACTGCGAGGATTCGATCGTCCCATCGCCCCGATCGTGGTTGCCACCAGCAAGGCGCAGAAGGACTGGCTGCCCGAGCGATGGGCTGCGGTCTGTGATTCACTGTACGGTGACTTCGGGCTGCAACCGGTGCTGGTTGGTGGCCGCTCCGATCGTGAGCTGCACGCCGAACGGATCATCATGCAGCAGGCCAAGGTGCCGGTGGTGAGTGCACTGGGCAGTGGCTTGCGCGGCCTGGTGCAACTGCTCGACGGTGCGGCGCTGGTGCTGAGCCCGGACACGGGCCCGTTGCATATCACGGTGGCGCTCGATCGTCCGGTAGTGAGCCTGATCGGCTACTCCAATCCGAAGCGGGTTGGCCCGTACCGGAAATTCCACGACCTGATGATCGACGCCTATGGTGAGCCGGGCGAAGACTATCCGATCAGCATGGAGAATCGCCTCGACCGCCTGCCGCGCATCACCGTGGATGAGGTGTTGTCCCGGGTGCAGCGCTGGAAGTCGGCATACGCAGCGCAGTACGGAGACCGCAGTGCGAATGCCGCGGCGGCGCTGCGCGACTGATCGGGTTCGACTCGACGCTACGACACTACGGCTCGACTGTGCGATGCAAGCGCGTGATGCGTGATACCAGATCCACCTGTTGCGGTCACTTCAGCGCGGCGACCGCCTTCAGCAGTGCCGGATCTGCCGTCGGCGGCTTCGGATCGAGGCGTTCGAGGTGTTTCACCAGCAGTGACGCCACGAGATAGTCACGCGCCGGCTTGTCGTTCGCAGGGATCACGTACCACGGGGCGGCTTTCGAGTTGCAGCGGCGCATGATGTCATGGTACGCCTTCGTGAAGCTCGTCCACACTTCACGATCGCGCAGATCACTTGCCTGCACCTTCCACTGCCGCGCCGGATCTTCGGCACGATCGCGGAATCGTTCCAGCTGTTCGTTGCGATCGATGTGAATGAAGAGCTTCACGATCTCGACGCCTGAGTCCACCGCGTCGGCCTCGAACTCGTTGATCCGGTCATAACGCGCCTTCCAGACTTTCGACGGCAGCGTGTGATGCACGCGCGGGATCAGGATGTCCTCGTAGTGAGAGCGATTCCAGACGCCGACCTGCCCGAATGCCGGCAACTCTCGGTGCAGGCGCCACAGGAAATCATGCGCGGCTTCCTCTGGCGTCGGCACCCCGAAGCTGCTCGCCTTGAGTCCCTGCGGATGCAGCGCGGTGAACACCTTCCGGATCAACCCATCCTTGCCGGCTGCGTCACGACCCTGCAGCACGAACAGCAGCGCGCGCTTCCGTTCGGCGTACAGCTTACCCTGCAGCGAGGAGGCGCGTGCCAGCAGGGCGCGCGTGGCGGCAGGGAGTTCATCTTCATTCGGGACCCACTTCGGGGCGTCCGCATCCTGGGCGTTCAGCGTCGGCGTAGTGCCGGGACGAAGGGGCTTCAGTGTATTAGCCACGGGTCAGCGGTCCGAAGTGATAGTGTACACCCAAGCGTTCGGCGAGCTTCACCACAGTCACGAGCGACAGGCCCATCACCGCGAAGTAATCACCGTCGATGTGTTCGACGATGGTAGCGCCGAATCCCTGGATGCCGTACGCCCCGGCCTTGTCCATCGGTTCGCCGGTATTCACGTAGCGGGCGATCGTCTCGTCATCCAGCGCCCGAAAGCGGACGAAGACACGCATCACCTCCGATTCCACCTGCTCGCCGATCGCCACCGCCATCGCGGTGCAGACCTCGTGGGTCCTACCACTCAATCGGCGCAACATGGCGCGGGCATCGGGAATGTCGGTTGGTTTGCCAAGGATCGCGCCATCCACCACCACGATCGTGTCGGCTGCGATCACCAGCGCATCGGGGGCGCGCGCTGCGATCACGGCGGCCTTGCCACGCGCCAGTCGCTCCGTGTGCGGTACGGGCAGCTCATCGGGCCACGGCGTCTCGTCGATATCTGCCGGTTGCACCTCGTGATCGATCCCGACCAGCGAAAGCAGTTCACGACGACGCGGCGACTGCGAAGCGAGTATCACACGCATAGAGCTCAGTTTTCCAGCGAAAGAGTGACAGGTCCATCGTTGATCAGTTCCACCTGCATCATCGCACCGAAGGCACCGGTCGCAACCGTCAGGCCGCGCTCCCGCAGCAGGGCGATGAATCGCTCGTACAATGGTATGGCCACCTCGGGCCGAGCCGCGGCAATGAAGCTCGGTCGCCGCCCCTTCCGAGCGTCACCGTAGAGCGTGAACTGGCTCACTACCAGTACGGCGCCACCCACGTCGCCGAGGGCCAGGTTCATCTTGTCGTCGGCATCGGGAAACAGACGGAGCGCGACGACCTTGTCGGCCATCCAGGCCACCTTCCCCTCGTCATCGTCGTGCGTGATGCCGACGAGGAGCAGGTAGCCGCGCTCGATCTGGCCGATCGTCGCACCATCGACACGGACTGCTGCGCGGGAAACGCGCTGGAGGAGGACTCGCATGTGGCGTCAAAGTTGACTGTCTGCGGCCCGTACACCAGACTCCGCTCACCCTATCCCCTCAGTCGCCGCATCCTGTGACGTCTTCCCGTCACGCTGCGACGGCGCTGCTGTCGCACGGAGAGCACTGTCGTGAGAGTTCTGGTCATCGATGTCGGCGGTACCCACATCAAGGTTGCCGGCTCGTGGGACCGCGTCACCCATCGCATTCCGTCCGGTCCGCTGATGACCGCGGCAGACATGGTGCGTGCGGTGCTCGCGCTCACCAAGACGTGGGACTACGAGGCGATCTCGCTTGGGTATCCCGGCCCGGTGAAGGACAATCGTCCCTTCCGCGAGCCGATCAACATCGCTGGCGGCTGGACGACCTTCGACTTCCAGAAAGCGTTCGGGAAGCCAGTGAAGTGCATCAACGACGCCGCAATGCAGGCCCTCGGCAGCTTTGCCGGCGGGCGGATGCTCTTTCTGGGCCTCGGGACCGGCCTGGGGACCGCGATCGTGGATGACTGGCGTGTCGAGCCGCTGGAGATCGCGCACCTGCCCTACCGCAAGGGCAAGAGCTATGAGGAGTATCTCGGCGAGGCTGGGCTGAACCGGCTCGGCGACGAGCGCTGGGAGAAGCACGTGCACAAAGTCTGCGACCTGTTCCGTGCCGCACTGCTCTGTGATGGCATCGTGCTGGGTGGCGGCAACGCGCGAAAGCTGGTGAACCTCCCCGATGCCGCCACCCGTGGTTCGAACGAAAACGCGATCCAGGGTGGTGTCAGGCTCTGGGAACGTGTCGCCGAGTCGACGCCGCCGGAATTCGTCGACGCGAAGACAGCCGCGGAAACGATCGTGCCGGAGGAAGACCGCGCGATCGCGTTGCGTCGCATGGCGGATGTGCAACTGATGAGCATCGAGACCGCGACGCCGGCTGACGCCAAGGCAGCACCGAAGGTCGCTGCAAAGAAGGTCGCTGCAAAGAAGTCCGCAACCAAGAAGGCCGTCGCAAAGAACTCCGCCAAGAAGGCGTCCACCACTCGTTCCGCGGCCAAGCGCAACTCATGATTCGTGTGACCGTTCGCCGCGCGGCGGCACTGCTGGGTGTGTGCAGTTCCGTTCTGCTCGCGCAGGCTCAGCCCAAGCCTGCTGCGCACCGCGCGGAGGAACGCGCGATTCTTTCGGAACTGGTGAGCATCAACAGCTCGTCGGGAACACTCGGTGTGCAGCGCATCGGACTTGCGATTGCGCGGCGGATGCGTGCGGCCGGCTTCGCCGCGCGCGACGTACAGTTGCTGGGACCATCACCGACGCTCACCGCGCTGGTCGTGCGTTATCGCGGCAAGGCGACCGACAGGAAGCCGTTGCTGCTGATGGCGCACATGGACGTGGTGACGGCTCTGGCCAGCGATTGGTCGCGCCCGCCCTTCACCTTCGGCGAAGCCGACGGCTGGTACTACGGCCGCGGCGTGGAAGACAACAAGGCCGGCCTGGCTGCGATCGTTGCCACCTTCGTGCGCTGGAAGCGGGCCGGCTGGGTGCCGGAGCGCGACTTGATCGCGGTGCTCACGGCCGACGAAGAGACGGACGGCAACTCGATCCGCTGGCTGATCAAGAATCACAAGGAACTGTTCGACGCCGAATTCGCGCTCAACACCGATGCCGGCGGTGTGGCGATGGAGAACGGCAAGGCGCTTGGCATGTCGATGCAGGCGAGCGAAAAGGTGTACGCTGATTTCGACCTCGTGACAACGAACCCGGGCGGACATAGTTCGCTGCCGCGCGCCGACAATGCGATCTATGAACTGTCGGCCGGGCTGTCGCGTCTCGGTGCGTTCAGCTTTCCGGTGCGACTGAACGAAGTCTCGACGGCGTTCTTCCGCGAAAGTGCAGCAATGCAGTCGCCGGAAGTGGCGCCGCTGATGCGCGCAATCGCGAGCGGCCAGACGGACTCGGCCACCGCCGCGAAGTTGTCAGCGGTGAATGCGTACTTCAACTCCGTGTTGCGCACGACCTGCGTGGCCACACGACTGGCGGGTGGGCATGCCGACAATGCGCTGCCGCAGAAGGCATCGGCACTGGTGAACTGCCGCATGCTGCCGGATGATCCGGCGGATTCAGTGATGGCCGTGCTGCAACGCGTCGTGGGTCCGAAGGTGAAAGTGAGCCGCACGCGCGAAGTGGTGCCGAGTCCGCCGTCGCCGTTGCGACCGGATGTGATGGGCGCGATGAACGCCCTGTCGCGGCAATTCTTCGGCGGGGCACCGGTGGTCCCGGAGATGTCCACCGGTGCGACGGACGGACTGTTCACACGTAATGCTGGTATCCCGACCTACGGCTTGAGCGCACTCGCGTTCGAGCAGAACGAGCCGTCCCGCGCACATGGTCGCGACGAGCGGATCGCAGTCGAGGCGTTTCACGTCTCGGTGTCGTTCTGGGAGCAGCTGGTGCAGCGGCTGGCCGGGCCGGTGACCGCGGTTCCCTGAACCGGAATTCTGGCCGGACTGATCCTATCAGTGGCAATTTCTGGCGTCGTGTAAGGGAAAGCACGACGTCGTCGCGGAGCGGACTACTGCGGCGCTGGTAATGGTGCGAGATTCCGGCTCGGCCGATTTGTGAGTGGCCGGGCCCATTCCTTGCAGCCCCGCGGGGAGAAGATTCCGGGCTGGCCGTCTGAGGAAGACGGACGCGTCGGGGTCCCGATATCGAACAGGTCGACGTCTCGCTCTTCGCCATTCCGATCGTGCTCCTTTTGCCCCGCGCCGTTGCGGTGCCATCCTCCCGGATGCGTGTCGCTCGAACTTGCCTCCAGACGGCCCTCCTCGCCGTCCTGGGCTGCAAGTCTGACGCACCGACGGTGAAACTGGTCAACCAAGGCCCTGCCCCCGCCGTCATTCCGGCGGCTCTGACCTTCGTGACCCCGCCGGACACGAGCTCCGGCCCCCGCCGAGTCGCCAGCGGCGACACGCTCGGCACCGTCATCATCCAGGTCGTGAACGCCTCGGGCGCTGCAGTGCCGGCCGCGAACTCCATCGTGCGCGCCTCGCTTCAGTCGAACGCGGGCGGCCCGTGGGTGGGCGCGTCGATCGTCGGCAGCGATTCGGTGATGACCGACGCACTCGGCCAAGCCAAGCTCGGCAGTTTGGTGATCAGGGGAACGGCCGGGACAACCGGCCGCCTCGTGCTCACCAGCGGCTCCCTCGTTGCCGCCAGCATCCCGATCCAGCTCAGCGTCGGGAAAGCATCCGGCACCGCCTCCGCTTTGACGTTGCTCCCGGATTCGATCCCGGTTGGTGGCGTGGCCCAGATGGTCCTTTCTCTGCTCGACGACGCAGGTAACCGCCTTGGAGACGGCGAAACAGTTACTGCGGTCCTGGGCGGCGGAACATCGGTTGCCGCGATCTCGTCGGTCGCCTTCAACGTCGCCGACTCGACCTACCGCGCCAGCATCACCGGCACCACCAGCGGGACGCCGCTCACGCTGGTGGCATCGGTGAACGGTGTCCCGCTCGCCGTGACGCGGAAGCTGACTGTCTTCACGCCCGTCCCCCCGCCGGTGCCGGCCACCAAGGTTGCAATCACCACGGTCCCGGGCGATACGACGGGCGGCATCGCCGTTCGCAGCGGCTCGCCCTTGGCGGCGGCAGTGGTGGCGCTGCGCGACGCCAACAGCGGCATCGTGCTGCAGGCCGGCGTTCCGGTCACGGCCAGCCTGACGTCAGCCAATGGCGGCGCGCTCACGGGCGTCACGCTCATTGGCGGCGGTCCGATCAGCACCGGCATCGACGGCACGGTGAGCTTCCCCGCGCTGACCGTCACAGGGTCCGCGGGCAACGCGCGCATCCAGTTCAGCGCGCCGGGCCTGTCGGCGGCAAGCTTCCCGATTCGCATCACCGCCGGCGCCATCAACGCGGCCAGCAGCACGTTCACCGTCTCGCCCGACTCGATTTCCGTCGGCGGCACAGTACAGCTGGTCGTCACGCCGAAAGACGCGCAGGGCAACAAGCTGGGCGACGGTCAGACGGTGTCTGTCACCGCGACCGGCGGCACCGCGGCCGGGGCGATGAGCAGCAGCACCTATCAGGCGAGTGACTCGAGCTATCGCCTCACCTTCACTGGCGCGACCGTCGGCTCCCCACTCACCGCGCGCGCAGTCGCCGGCAGCGTCACGCTCTCGACAACACGCACCCTTCGCGTCGTGGCGGGCGCCGTCAGTGGGAGCAGTACGACATTCACCACCAGCGCCGATTCGATCGCGATCGGCAGCGGTGCCTCGATCATCATCACGCCACGCGATGGCGCCGGCAACAAGAAGGGCGCCGGTCTTTCCGTGAGCGTCGTGGCATCAGGCGGCACCAGCGCCGGTCGCATTTCGACCGTCTCGTTCAACTCGGCCGACTCGAGCTATCGCACGTCGTTCGTAGGCCAGACGGCCGGCACTGCCACGACGCTCACCGCGACCGTGAGCGGCACACAGGTCACTGCGACCCGCAATGTGACCGTCACGGCGGCACCGCCGCAGACGTGGACCTTCTGCTCGAACACGGGCGCGATCTGCAGCTTCACCGGTCGACGCGATGTGCGACTCGTGGCCAGCAACGGTGCGACCTATACGCAGACCTTCTACGGTGACGTACCGTGCGCAGCGAGCGGCTACAGCCCTGGATTCAGTGGCACGCCGAGTGGCAATTGGGTGCGCTGTGAAATTGGCGAGCAGCAGTTCGAGCAGGTCGAGAATGTCACGCCTGGCATGTCGGGGCTGAATGCATCCGTGCTCTCGATTCCGCTTGGCGATGGCGGCATCAATCACACCAACGTGCGCAGTGGTGCAAACCCCAGCGCGCCGATGGGTGAAGGCAGCTTCCGCATGACCTGTAACATGTCGAAGATGGGCTTCTTCGACCCGATCGTGTATCCAGGCGTGGCCAACAGTTCACACCTGCACATGTTCTTCGGCAACACCGACATCACTCCCAACTCCACTGCGGCGAGCCTCGCGAGCAGCGGCAACGGCAGCTGCATCGGTGGCACGGTGAATCGCACCGGATATTGGGTGCCGGCGCTGTTCGACAGCCGTACCAGCCAGGTCATCACGCCCGACTTCGCCACGATCTACTACAAGACCGGCTACAACGTCGATCCGGCGATCGTGAAGGAAATTCCCGCGGGGCTGATGATGATCGCCGGCAACAAGAACAACGTCGGCGGCGTGCAGATGATCAACGAGCTCGAAGTGGCGGTGTGGGGCTGTGAGAACGCGAATCGCACCAACAACGGTGCCATCGCCAGTTGCCCGGTCGGCGACATCGCCACGCTCACCATCAGCTTCCCGCAGTGCTGGGACGGCGTGAATCTCGACTCGCCGGATCACAAGAGCCACATGGCCTATCCGGTGTATCGCAATCCGCCGCAGCGGTCCACCTGTCCGTCCACCCACCCGGTGATGCTGCCGATCATCAGCGAGATCTTCCACTGGAAGGTCGCCAGTGGCATGGACACGAACTACTGGCGCTTGACGTCGGACATGTACAGCACCTCAACGCGCGGCGGCTACTCAGCCCATGCCGATTGGATGAACGGCTGGACGCCGTCGTTCTTCCGCTCGATCGTCACCAAGTGCCTGAACCCGGGGCGTGATTGCTTCGTGGGCATGCTGGGGGATGGGACGGAGTTGTTCTGACGCGCTCGGTCGATGCGGTGATCTGATGGGGCGAATGGCAGCGGGGCGGATCTGACTCAGATCCGCCCCGCTGCCGATTCCGAGTGAATCGTCGGGCCCTTGCGAGAAATCCCAAAGAGGGATACTGTGAAACTGTGGCAAATATCACAGTCTCCGTGCCAGACGATGTGTACGACGCTGCCCGGATCAGGGCAGCGGAATCGCGCACGTCAGTCTCCGCACTTGTCCGCGAGTATCTGATCACGATCGCTGCACAGGGCAGCGTCTACGATCGTCTGTTGCAGGAGCAGGAGGCCATCCTGACGCGGATTCAGGAGCGCGGGGCTGGGTACTCCGCCGCCACGCGGCTCAGCCGCGACGACGTGCACGATCGCGATGCGCTTCGTTGACACGAACATCCTGCTGTATTCGATCAGCACCGCCCTCGCCGAGACCGCGAAAGCGCTGATCGCGCGCGAGCTGCTTCGGTCGCACGATCTGGCGCTCTCGACGCAAGTGCTTCAGGAATTCTACGTGCAGGCCACTCGCCCATCACGCGCGCAACGATTGCAACACGATGAGGCCGTTGCATTGATTGCGACGTGGCAGCGCTACCCAGTGCAGGATCTGACGATCGGGATCGTCCACCGAGCACTCGAGGCATCAGCCCGTTGGCAATTGAGTTATTGGGATGCCGCGATAGTCGAAGCTGCACGCGCCGTCGGGTGCGACACGGTGCTTTCAGAAGATCTGCAGCACGGTCAGGTGTTTGACGGCGTGCGTGTGCTGAACCCGTTTCGCTCAGACCAGCAGCAGTGAAGTCGTTTGTGAACGCGTAGCGTCCCGCATCGGCGCCGCGCTGCCGATCGGTCCATTCGGTCTTGAGTCGGAAGCGGGCGAGCAGCATCGTGGATAAAAAGCGGGGCGAATCTGAAACCAGATCCGCCCCGCTTCGCTTTCATCCAGCGCCGGGGATCACTCCACCGTCACGCTCTTCGCCAGGTTGCGCGGCTGGTCAACGTTGCAGCCTCGCTTCACCGCGATGTAGTACGCCAGCAACTGCAACGGCACGCTGGCCAGGATCGGCGTCAGCATGTCGAGCGTCTCAGGGATGCGGAAGTCGTAGTCCACCAGGCCCTCGAGCGATGCCTCATCGCGCGTGGTGATGGCGACCACCGTGCCCTTGCGTGCCTTCACTTCCTGCACGTTGCTCACGACCTTGTCGAACACGGCATCGTGCGGCGCGATGAACACCACCGGCATCATCTCGTCGATGAGCGCGATCGGGCCGTGCTTCATCTCGGCCGCCGGATACCCTTCGGCGTGGATGTAGCTGATTTCCTTCAGCTTCAACGCCCCTTCGAGTGCGCTGGGGAAGTTGTAGCCGCGACCGAGGTACAAGAAGTTCTGGGCGCGCTTGAACTCTTCCGCCACCGCCTCGACATCCGCGGCGCGCTCGAGGATCTGCGTGATCTGCGCCGGCAAGGCCGACAACGCAGCGATCACCTGGCGACCCTGCAGGATGCTCATCGTGCGCAGGCGACCGATCTTGAGCGCCAGCAACGTCAGCGCAATCACCTGGCTGGTGAAGGCCTTGGTGCTCGCGACACCGATCTCGGGACCGGCGTGCAGGTAGATGCCACCGTCGGCTTCACGCGCGATCGTGGAACCCACCACGTTCACGAGGCCAAGCGTCTTCGCGCCACGTGACTTCGCTTCGCGCAGGGCGGCCAACGTATCGGCCGTCTCACCCGACTGCGAGATCACGATGCACAATGTGCGTTCGGTGACGATCGGATTCTTGTAGCGGAATTCCGAGGCGTATTCCACTTCCACCGGAATCCGTGCGAACTCTTCCAGCAACTGCTCGCCGATCAAGGCCGAGTGCCACGAGGTACCGCAGGCGGTGATGATGATGTTGTCGATCTTCAGCAGCTGCTCGTCGGTCAGGTTCAGGCCACCCAGCTTGGCTGTGCCCTCTTCCTGCAACATGCGACCGCGCATGGTGTTCTCGACCGTCACCGGCTGCTCGAAGATTTCCTTCAGCATGAAGTGCGCGTACCCACCGCGCTCGATCTGGTCGATGTCCCAGTCGATCTTGCTGATCACCTTCGTGACGGTGCTCTGTGAATGGTCGATGACGCGGAAACCGGTGCGCGTCAACACAGCCACATCACCATCCTCGAGATAGACCACGTCGCGCGTGTGCGCGAGGATTGCCGAGACGTCGCTGGCCACGAACCATTCATCCTTGCCAACGCCGATCAACAGCGGGCTGCCCTTGCGAGCGGCCACGATCTTGTCCTTGTCACGGCTCGAGATCACGGCGATGCCGTAGGTGCCTTCGACTCGCTTCAGTGCCTGCACCACTGCGTCTTCGAGGCTGCCGTCGAACAGCTCCTCGATCAGGTGCGACAACACTTCGGTGTCGGTATCGGACGCGAAGACATGTCCGCGACCTTCGAGCGACTTCTTCAGTGAATGCGAATTCTCGATGATGCCGTTGTGCACCACGGCGATCGTCTTCGCTTCATCCATGTGCGGATGGGCGTTGCGTTCCGTCGGTGGACCGTGGGTGGCCCACCGCGTATGCGCGATGCCGACCGATCCGTGCGTCGGGTTCTCGGCGATGGCCTGTTCGAGCTTTGCGATCTTGCCGGCTGCACGGCGCATTTCCACGCCCGCGCCATTCATCGTCGCGACACCCGCCGAGTCATACCCGCGATACTCGAGCCGACGCAAACCTTCCAACAGCAGTGGGGTCGATTCCTTGTTGCCAACGTACCCGACGATTCCGCACATGAGTTCAATCCTTCCCGAAAAACTTTGAAGTCCAGCACTCAGCGCGCAGAGGCGCGCACGAGTTCATCCAGCGGTTCACGCGACTGCGACACCAGGGCTTCCGCCTCGGCGCGCGTCGGCGCTTCGGCGATCACCCGCACGATCGGCTCCGTGCCCGACGGGCGCACATGCACCCACCGGTCCGGCCACGACAACCGCAACCCGTCCTGCGTGTCCACCGCTGCATCCGGAAAAGCCGATCGCAGCGCGGCGTAGACATCCCCCAGTGGGGCATCCGGCCGATCCAGCTTGTCCTTCACAATTTCGTACTGCGGCGCCTCCGCCTTGAGCTGCGAGGGCGTCTTCCCCGTTTCACATAGCAATTGCAGCACCAGCGCCGCGCCAGCAGGCGCGTCGCGACCCAGGTGCAGGTCCGGCAGGATCACTCCGCCATTCCCTTCCCCGCCAATCGCAGCCTTTTCGGCCTTCATGGCGGATGCCACGTTGGCCTCACCAACCGGCGCACGGACACAGCGCTGGCCAGCGGCCACCGCAGCGTCTTCCACTACACGGCTCGTGGACAGATTGGTCACAACTACACCCGGCGTCTTTCGCAGGACGAGTGCCGTGGCGAACGCCAGCGTGTAGTCCTCACCTATCGGCGTACCGTGCTCATCCACGATGGCGAGCCGGTCAACGTCGGGGTCGACGGCCAACCCGACGTCTGCACCAGTCCGCTTCACCAGCTCGGACAGATCGCCAAGGTTTTCGGCAATCGGCTCAGGGGCGTGCGGGAAACGACCGTCGGCTTCGGTGTGAATGGCGGTCACCTCGCAGCCCAGCGCGTCCAGCAGCGCGAGCATGATCGGGGCGCCAGCGCCGCGTACGCAATCGAGCGCGACCTTGAGCTTTCGCGCCCGCAGGGCCGGCACATCGACGTATTTTAAAGCGAGAATCAGGGCCAGATGCCGCTGAATGGCTTCGGTGTCCTGTGTTGTCGAGCCGAGCTTGTCCCAGGTCGCGCGATTAAAGCCCTTATCTGTGGCTGCCCGGAAACTCAGGCTGTCGGTCTGATCGAGGAACAGCCCCGACGAGCCGATGAACTTGAGCGCATTCCATTCGACCGGGTTGTGGCTGGCCGTGATAGCGAGGCCGCCGGCGGCGTGGTGATGCTCCACGGACAACTGAACGGTCGGGGTCGGCACGACGCCAATGTCGATCACATCGCAGCCCACCGACTCCAGCGCCGAGAGCACGACGCGATGGAACATGGTGCCCGAGACGCGACTGTCACGCCCGACGACGATGGGGCGGCCCGGCTTGAGCCCAGTCGCCCAGGCCCCAAATCCTGCCGCGTACGTAGCCACGACTTCGGGGGTCAGTCCGGCGCCGACTCGGCCTCGGATGCCGGAGACCGAAACCATCAGGCCTTCAAATTCTGCCATGGAGTGCGATTGGGTGGGTGTATCCGGACGCTCGTGAGGCGTCCGTCGGGTGTCGCGGTGCAAGCCAGCGTCGAAACGAGGAGACTCGCGTGGGCGAGCCCGCTCGTTGGAGGTTGGCGCGTTCGGAGACGCCCCTGCGCTGTGACCCGTCACGGATCCGGACTACGTTCCGCGCCGACGATTGAGATAGGACGTTTGCTATAAGACCTGAAACTTCGCCGGGAATCGACGCATGAGCAATCCACTGGGCGTGCTACCGCTCGCCATGGCCGCGCACGGTGGCTCGCTCGACGACATGCCCGCGGCGCAACTCGTTGCGGCCGGGCTGACGCTTTTGCAGCGGAGCGCGCCAATTGCGCGCGCACTCTACGGCAAACGTGCCGGGATCCTGCTTCCCACATCGCCACAGTTCCTGACGGCACTGGCGGCGAGCGACGGCCGCGGCGGCGTGCTGCTGAATCCGCTGGCAGCCCCATCGGAGCTCGCCTATCAGCTCGAGGACGCCAACGTCGGTGCCGTATTCACGATCGCGGCGCTGGCGAAGAAACTCCCGACATCCATCCCGCAGGTGCTGCTCGATGACGCGCCGGCGCATGCGGCTGTGTTGATCGGTGGCGCGCTCAGTACCATCGACCTTGGATCACACATCGGGCTCGAGCTCGAAGGTGATGAAGACGTCGATGGCAGCGATGACGAAGCGGCAGTGGTCTACACCTCGGCGATGGAAGGCAGCGCGCTCGGCGCGATCCTCACGCATCACGGGCTGATCGACAACGGCCGCGCCACGATTCAGGCGGCGGGCATGACCGCTGCGGATCACGTGTTGGCCGTGCTGCCGTATAGCCACCTCTTCGGCATGACCGTCACGCTCACCGCTCCACTGTTGGCCGGCGCACGTGTGACCACGATGTCGCGCTTCAATCCGATGAAGGCCGTCGACGCACTCGTCGATGGCGCCATCACCGTGTTCGTAGGTGTACCGGCGGTATTCATTGGCATGCTGACCGCCATCGAACGACGCGGCGGCACGATCGATGTGCCTGGGTTGCGCGTCTGCATCTGCGGCGGCGCAGCATTGCCGGTATGGGTACAGCGTAAGTGGGAGACGGCCACTGGATGCGCCCTGCGGCAGGGTTATGGCCTGACCGAAGCCTCGCCGGTCTGCCTCTTCAACCGCGTCGACGCGCCGAATCGCGTCGGGACGCTTGGCACTGCCTATCCAGGCGCCGAGGTGACGATCCGCAACCCGAACACCAGTGTGGAACTGCCGGTCGGGACCAGCGGCGAGATCTGTGTGCGTGGCGCACTGGTGGGACCAGGCTACGTGTCGGGCAATGAACGTGGGCTACGGCGCGTGGACGGCTGGCTGCATACCGGCGACCAGGGCAGCATCGACGGCGATGGCTATGTCACGTTCGAGGGGCTGATCAAGCCGATGTTCACACGCAACGGCTTCAACATCTATCCCGCCGAGCTGATTCGCGTGATCGGCGCGATGCCGGGGGTGACCCATGTCGAGGTCAGCGGACTGCCCGAACCGACGAAGGAAAACGAGATCGAGGTGACGGTGCACGGCACGGTCGACGAGGCGGGCGTGAAGGCGTGGTGCGACGCGAACCTCGCGTCGTACAAGCAGCCGAACCACATCAAGATCGTTGCCTGACGACCGTGGCCTGCCGCGCGATCAGGGCGGCAGGTCGGTGCGCGGAAGGACCGACACATCGCCGCTGTCGATCGCCTGGAGAAACGCATTGACACAGTCTGTGTCAAACTGTGTGCCGGCACAGCGACGCAATTCGTTCAGCGCATCGGGCAGCATCTTCCCGCCGTCATCACGGTAACGCCGGCCGCTGGTCATGGCGTCGAAGCTGTCGGCGACCGATACGATGCGGGCCTCGAGCGGGATGTCGTCACCCATCAGCCCATCAGGCAGGCCGGCACCGTCGATCCGCTCGTGGTGCGAGCGCACGATGTTGAGGAGCTCCGGCTGATCGATCACCATCGCGGACAGGATACGCCACCCCACGATGGGGTGCGTCATGACGTGTGCGTACTCTTCCGGTGAGAGGCGCGCCGGCTTGGTGAGGATCTCCTCGCGCACGCCGATCTTGCCGATGTCGTGCAGTCGTCCGCCGAGCGTGACGGCGCGAATCACGTTTTGCGGCAGGCCGAGCTGACGTGCGATGGCCGTGGCGTACTGGCTGACGCGCACACTGTGGCCGTGTGTGTAGGGGTCCTTCGCTTCCAGTGCTTCGGCCAGCGCCTGCACGCCGCCAAGGAACTGCTGTTCGATGCGACGGGCCTGCGCCTGCACTTTCTGTTCGAGGCGCGTCTGGTACTCGCGGTTCTCGAGCACGAGGCGACGACGTTCGAGCACCGAGGTGATGCGGGCGCGGACTTCTTCGAGGTGGAACGGCTTGGTGAGGTAGTCGAGGGCGCCGACCGAAAGGCAGCTGACGGCCGTTTGCACGTCGCCATTGCCGCTGATCATCATCACCGCCGCGTCGGGCCAGCGCGACCGCAGTTCGCGGAGCAGCGAAAAGCCATCCATCTTCGGCATCTCGATGTCGGTAAGGATCAGCGTGGACGGGTGCGCCTCCATCTGCGCCACCGCCTCATAGCCATTGCTCGCCTCGTCCACGATGAATCCGTCGGCGCGCATCACACGCACCAGGATCTGGCGCAGTCGGGGCTCGTCGTCGACCACCAGGCAGCGCGGGATGCTGGCCGTGGAGAAGGGATCGAGGCCGGCAGTCGCCGAGAAGTCCTGTGCCAGGATGGCGCTCATGCGGCGTCCCATGGGCCATCGTGCGACGAGTCGGACCGGCCGTTACGATTCCCGTCAACACTTTCCCGACTCCGATGACCCGCATCTTCGAAACCGACCTGCGCGACGGACCGTCCACGCGCGCGATTCACGCCGGCCAGCGACCTGACCCCGTCAGCGGCGCGATCATGACGCCCCTGTACCTCACGAGCACGTACGTCCATGAAGAGTTTGGCGTGCATCGCGGCTACGAGTACGCTCGGGGAAAGAATCCGACCCGAGAAGCGCTTGAACGGAACGTCGCCGCGCTCGAGGGTGCGACGCATGGATTCGCGTTCGGCAGTGGCATGGGCTGCCTGACCAGCATCATGATGCTCTTCAAGTCCGGCGACCACATCATCGTCGGCGAGAATGTGTATGGCGGGACGTATCGTCTCTTCGACAAGCTGCTGCAGCAGTTCGGCCTCACGTTCACGTACGTCGACACGCGCGATCCGCAGCGGATCGCCGACGCCATCACGCCCGCGACCCGCGCGCTGATGCTGGAAACGCCGACCAACCCGCTCATGCGGCTGACCGATCTCGCGGCCGCGGCCGAGATCGCCAAGCGTGCCGGCGCGCTCACGATCGTCGACAACACCTTCGCCACCCCGATCTTTCAGCGTCCGCTCGAGACGGGCGCGGACATCGTCTGGCATTCCAGCACCAAGTACCTGAACGGACATAGCGACATGATCGGCGGTATCGCGGTCACCTCGAACGAGGAGATCGCGACGCGCCTGCAGTTCATCCTCAACGCGGCCGGCGCCGTGCCGGGACCGTTCGACGCCTGGCTCTGCCTGCGTGGCACCAAGACCCTCGCCATCCGCATGAAGGCGCACGACAGCAACGGGCGCCGCATCGGCGCCTGGCTGGCCGACCGGCTGGATCATGAGCGGGTGCTCTACGCGGGACTTGAATCGCATCCGCAGCATGCGCTCGCGGCGCGACAGATGTCGGGCTTCGGCGGCATGATCTCGATCGAGCTGGGGACGCGCGAACGGGTCAAGACGATGCTCGATCGCGTGCGACTCTTCAGCCTTGCCGAGTCCCTGGGTGGGGTCGAAAGTCTGATCAGTCATCCGGCCAGCATGACGCATGCGTCGGTGGAGCCGGATCGGCGGGCAGCGTTGGGAATCACGGAAGGGCTTGTCCGGTTGTCCGTCGGCGTCGAGGACGCTGACGACTTGCTGGGGGACCTGGAGCAGGCGCTCCACGGGCTGTGAGCCGCGACGTCGCACCTGACTGACACTGGCGGGCGCGTCCACGCGTAGGGCTCTTCGCCCGCCCGTGGAAACGCCCGGCTGTTCCTTGCCTTGCTGAGTCTCGGAGGGGGCAGCGGCGGTCTTCACTGCCTGTTTGCGTGTTACACCCGGCCAATCTTCCGCCCTTCCCGAGCCACGAGGTTCGCATGCCCGTCACCCCACTGCCCCAGATCTCCTCCACCGCCTGGGAGCACCCTGCAGACCGCGCGGCGCTCAACACGCTGCGGGCCCTTCCCGGCTTCGACGAGATCATGCGCAAGGTGGCCGGCTTTTTCGGTGAGCGCGGACTGCGGCACCTCTTCCTCGCCAACGCTGTCCGCACCGGGGTCACGCAGCATCCCAAGCTCCACCAGATGCTGCGCGAAGTCTGCGCCGCGCTCGACGTCCACGAGATCCCCGATCTCTACGTCACGCAGACGCCGTTCGTGAATGCCGGCGCGATCGGCTTCGAACGGCCGTTCATCATCATCAACACCGGTACGGTGTCGGCGCTCAGCGACGACGAAGTGCGCTTCATCCTCGCGCACGAAGTCGGGCATATCGCCAGCGGGCACATGACGTATCGCACGATTGCCGTGATCGTGAGCAACGTCGGGTTCAGCGCACTGCCGTTCCTCGCCGGGTTGGCGCTGATGCCGTTTCAGCTGGCATTGCTGGAGTGGAGCCGCAAGGCAGAGCTGAGTTGCGACCGGGCCGCGCTGCTGGCCGTGCAGGACACGAACCTCGCCATGATGTCCTTCTTCCATCTCGCCGGCGGTTCGACCAATCCGAACGAGGCCGACCTCGACGCCTTCCTCAAGCAGGCGGCGGAATACGAGAGTGAAGGGAGCGCCTGGGACTCGTTGCTGAAGGCGATCAACACCGCGTTGCGCGAACATCCGTTCAATACCGTGCGCGCCGCCGAGCTGCAGCGCTGGGTGGCGTCTGGCGCCTACGCCCGCATCCTCGCTGGCGAATACCCGCGCCGGGATGGTACGGGCCCGCAGCAGACGTACGCCGACGATGTGCGCGGTGCCGCCGACTACTACGGCCAGCAGGCGAAGGAGGCGTTCGGCAAGGTCGGCGATTCCTTCTCGCGCGCCGCTGACGCCTTCCGTCGCAAGGCCGGCAGCTGATCGCAGGCCGGGCTAATGGTGCGGGGTGATAAATTCCGCACCATGAAGCTTCTGCTCGTCGGCGGCGGTGGCCGCGAACATGCGCTGGCGTGGCGCATCAAGTTTGAACATCCCGATGCAACCATCATCGCGGCGCCAGGCAATCCGGGGATCGCGCAGCTGGCGACCTGTGTGCCTGTGGGCGTCGCCGATGTCGATGCGCTGGTCGCACTGGCCGAACGTGAGTCGGTGGACGCGATCATCGTCGGACCGGAGGCACCTCTGGCCGCTGGCCTGGCGGATGCCTGCATCGCACGCGGCATCGCGGTCTTCGGGCCAACCGCCGCTGCCGCGCAACTCGAGACATCGAAGGCCTTTGCCAAGGCTGTCATGCGCGAGGCCAACGTGCCCACAGCACGCGCCTCGATGGTTACCGACGTCGCGTCGGCCAAGGCCGCGGCACGCGAGTTCGGCGCTCCGGTCGTGATCAAGGCGTCGGGCTCGCGGCGGGTAAAGGGGTCGTCGTCGCGATGACACTCGACGAAGCCGACGACGCCATCAGCTCGATGCTCGAGGACAACGTCTTCGGCGCGGCGGGCGCGGAGGTGCTGGTCGAGGAGTTCATGACCGGCGAGGAGCTGTCGCTGTTCGTGCTCACCGATGGCGAGACGGCGGTGCCGCTACCGGCGGCGCAGGATCACAAGCGGGTCGGCGAAGGTGACATCGGGCCGAACACCGGCGGCATGGGTGCGTATTGCCCCGCCGATGCCGGCGATCCGAGCTACACCTGGCGCGATGGCAGCTTGCCGCCGGGCATTCAGCAGGTGCTCGACATCATCGTCGCGCCAACGCTGCGCGTGATGCGGGAGCGCGGGACGCCATTCAGGGGATTGCTCTATTGCGGTGTGATGCTCACGCCGACCGGGCCGCGAGTGGTGGAATTCAACTGCCGCTTCGGGGATCCGGAGACGCAGGCGGTGCTTCCATCACTCGCCGCCGACGCGCCAGTGGTGCGTGTCATGCTGCAGATCGCGCGCGGCGAAACAATCGCGCCAGTGCCGGTCTTCACGCCTGCACAGGCGGTCGTCACGACGGTCATCGCCGCCGCCGGATACCCGGCCACGCCGCAGTCTGGCGACAGCATCACGCTGCCACCCATCGATGGTGGTGAGTGGCTCTTTCACGCCGGCACCAGACAGCAGGACGCCGCGCTCGTCTCCAGTGGCGGCCGCGTGCTGACGGCAACGGCCGCCGGCACCACACTCGCCCACGCGCAGCAGCGCAGCACCGCCATCGCGTCCCAGGTGCGGTTCGCTGGCGCCTTCTTCCGCCGCGACATCGGCTGGCGCGCGCTCGCCCGCGGTGCCTGAACTTCCCGAAACGGAAACCATCGCGCGTGACCTCGACGCGATGTTGGCGGGATCGCGTGTCACGGGCGCCATCGTGCTGCGCTCCGACGTCCTTCGCAGCGTCACCTCCGACGAGTTCGTAGCTCGACTGCATGGCGCCACCATCACGCGCGCATGGCGCCGCGCCAAGCTGATCATCCTCGATCTCGACTCCACCGACGCCATCGTCGTGCAGCCGCGATTCACCGGCGCCCTGTTGGTGGAATCAGCGCCCGCAGACATCTCGCCGCGCGATCGCACCTACATCACACTCAGTGTCTCGCTCGCCGACGGCCGGCAACTGCACTACCGCGACATCCGTCGGCTGGGCACCGTCGCACTGTTCACGAACGCCGAACTCGCCCGCTACATCGGACCGCTCGGTCCCGAGCCGCTTGACCCTGAGCTCACCGCCGAGCGATTTTCGGGTTCTCTTCGGAACTCTCGGCAGGCCATCAAGAAGGTGCTCATGGATCAGCAGGTGCTGGCGGGAGTCGGCAACATCTACGCAAACGAGGCCTGCTGGATGGCCTGCGTCGATCCGTCGCGACCCGCCGCCTCGCTGACCGACGCCGAGTCGGCGACGCTGCTGTCATCGCTGCGCGAGGTGCTGCAGGCATCGATAGCGGTCCGCGGCACCAGCTTCCGCGACTACGTGGACGCCAGCGGCGGCCGGGGCGGCTTCGTGCCCCACTTGCAGGCCTACGGTCGCGGTGGTGAGCCGTGCCGACGCTGTGGC
The DNA here is from genome assembly GCA_963740355.1 of uncultured Gemmatimonadaceae bacterium. Classification (GTDB taxonomy): domain Bacteria; phylum Gemmatimonadota; class Gemmatimonadetes; order Gemmatimonadales; family Gemmatimonadaceae; genus JACMLX01. The sequence goes on along the minus strand of CAVUDW010000002.1, from coordinate 1,035,605 downwards.
ACCACTCTGGTGGACAGCAGTGCGATCGATGGTCGCACCACGGTGTTCTGCTGGCGGTGCCAGGGATGAGTGCGCAGGTGCATCCGCAGCGCGACCTGTTCGCGCTCTTTGGCGTCGCCCCGGCGCGTGGTCGAAGTGATGAGCGCCTCAGTGTCGAGCGTGCCGTGACCCTGGCGGAGCTGGAGGCAGCGAGAGCCGCGGCCAGTTCGGAACTGCCGCCAGCGGACATGAGCGTCAGCGTCGACATCTCGCTCGACGACACCAGTGATGGTCCGGCCACGGCCCGCAAGCGAAAGGGTAAGCGGAAACCCGTCACCGATCTCGAAGCCTTGCGCGAGTTGGTGAAAGCCGGCACCTCGGATCGCCCCGGCACCTACCGCTTCCTCGGCAACGAGGGCGAAGTGTTGTACGTGGGGAAGTCGAAGCAGCTGCGCACGCGCCTGATGAGCTATTTCCGCGCCGAGTGGCCGCATGACAAGGGGGCGCGGATTCTCTGGCGCGCGGCGCGGATCGAGTGGGAGTATCAGCCCAGTGAATTTGCCGCGTTGGTGCGAGAACTGCGGCTGATCAAGCAGCTGCGTCCGCGCTACAACTGGATGATGAAACGTGACGCGCGGCACTACTGCTTCGTGAAGCTGACGCCAGGCCTCGCCCCGAAGCTGATGGTGACGCGTGATGCATCGGGTGATGAACGCGGCATCTACTTCGGCCCGTACCTGAGCGCGGGACGCGTGAACGATGCGCTGCGCGAGCTGAGTGACGTACTGGGCCTGCGCGACTGTGGCAACGATGTGCCGATGCATTTTCGGGATCAGGAAGAACTGCCCGTGGTTGCGACGCCACGCACGCCCGGCTGTATCCGCCATGAGATCGGCAAGTGTCTCGGCCCCTGCGTGGCGGCGGTGACGGAGCGCGGCTACAGCGCGCAGCTGGCACTCGCCCGCGCCTTCCTCGACGGCACCAGCGATGGACCACTGGATGACTTGCAGGCGCGCATGCAGGCGCATAGTGATGCGCTCGAGTTCGAGCGGGCGGCGCAGATGCGTGACAAGTTGCAGCGGCTCGAGTTGTTGCGGATCCAGCTCGAGAAGCTGCGGTTCGCCGTCGAGACGTTGACGTTTGCCTACCCCGTCGTCGGGCACCGAAATGAGACCCGGATCTATCTCGTGAAGCGCGGCACCGTGCGCGCCGATCTCAAGTTGCCGACGACGCATCGCGAAAGACTCGAGTTTGCGGAGTGGAGTCGCCGAGTCTTCAACGCCAAGGACCGTCCGACGCGACAGGTACCGACACACGAGATTGACGAGCTGCTGCTGCTCTCGAGCTGGTTCCAGCGCAATCCCGAGGAGTTTGCGAAGACACTGCGTCCGGACCTGGCCGTGCAGGAGTTCGGGGCATGAGTTTACTCCATCTCCCCGCTTGGGTGATCGCGGTCGAAGTCGCGTGGGTGATCGCCATGTCAGGCTACATCATGCTCGAGCGCCGACCGCCGCTGGCCACACTCGCGTGGATCATCGGCCTTGCGTATCTCCCGGTGCTCGGCTTTCTGGTGTACTACTTTCTCGGACCACGCCGACTTGATCGCAAGCGCCGCCGTCGCGTAATGGCTCGCACGGCAAAGCGCGCGAAGGCTGGAGGGGCTGCGCCGAACCGGAATTCCGCTGCCGACACACTCGGGCACGCCGGCGCGCGACTGGCGGCCGTTGCTGCAGGTACGGAGCAATCGCCCCCGCTACCCGCCACCGAGGTGCAGCTCTACGATCTTGGCAGTCACGCCTACGACGCGATCATCGAGTCGATAGCGGCCGCGACGAATCATGTTCATCTGGAGTACTACATCCTGAACGACGGCGTCGTCGCGAAACGCATTCGTGCGGCACTGATCGAGCGCGCAAACGCCGGCGTACAGGTGCGCCTGCTGCTTGATGGACTTGGTACGTCGCGGCTGGGCGGCTACTTGCAGCCGCTTCGCGACGCCGGCGTCGAGATTGCGCGGTTCGGACCGAAGATGCGGCCCGGATTCGTGAACTTCCGCACCCATCGCAAGATCGTGATCTGCGACGGCACGACCGGATTCACCGGCGGCATGAACATCGACGACTGCCACGACGAGTCGGTGGTGGGCGTGGAGAAGGGTTGGCGTGACACGCAGGTGAAACTGGTTGGCGATGCGGTGGCGCCGCTGGCGCTCGCGTTTCTCGAGGATTGGCAGTATGCCACCGGTCTCGTGCTCGATGGTGCGGCATATCTGCCACCGCTGACGGGCAAGGGCGACAAACTGGTACAGGTGTGCGCGTCGGGTCCTGATGCGCATCCGCAGTCGATTCACGCGGTGTACTTCACGGCCATCGCCACGGCGCGGCAGCGTGTCTGGATCTCGACACCGTATTTCGTGCCGGATGAATCGCTGCAGGCGGCCCTGATCGCGGCGGCGCTTCGCGGAGTGGACGTACGCGTGCTGGTACCCGGCACCAGTGACCATGCGGTCGTGGACGCGGCCGCGCGCAGCTACTTCCCCGAGTTTCTCGCCGCAGGTGTGCTCATTCACGGGTATGGCCCGCCAGCGTTGCATGCGAAGACCATGGTGGTGGATCGCGATGCCGCCATCGTCGGCACGGCGAACGTCGATAACCGCAGCCTGCGCCTCAACTTCGAAGTGCTCGCCATCTGCTACGGCAACGATTTCGCCGATGAACTAGCGCGCATGTTCGAGCAGGACCTGACGAAGTCACGGCAGATCACGGTGGCATCGTTGGAGAATCGGTCGATCTGGAAGCGGCTGTTCGAAGGCGGGGCGCGGCTGTTTTCGCCGATGCTATAAGCGTTTCTCAATAGGCGATTCATCCGGTCCCCTTGCCGGCGCAGTCGTGACTGCCAACTTGCCCGCCATGAATGACCTGACCGAAGGCCCGATTGCGCGCCACATCGTTCGCATGGCACTGCCGATGGCGTTCGGCATGCTGTTCCAGACGGCCTACCTGCTGATCGACCTGTACTTCGTGGCCGGGCTGGGTGACGCGGCGCTGGCGGGTGTCAGCGCTGCGGGGACGCTGCAGTACGTCGTGATGGCGGTGACGCAGGTGCTGGGAGTCGGTACGGTGGCATTGATCGCACAGGCCAGCGGACGGCGTGATCGTGAGGATGCGACGCTGGTGCTGAACCAGAGCCTCTTCCTGTCGGGCATCGGCTTCGTCGCCACACTGGTGATCGGCTTCGCGGTGATGAACAGCTACCTGCGACTGATGGCCGCCGACACAGCGACCGTGGACGCAGGTCGCGGCTACCTGTACGCGTTCATTCCCGCGCTGGCGATGCAGTTCGCATTGATCACACTCGGATCGGCACTGCGTGGCACTGGTGTCGCAAAACCCGGCATGCTGATCCAGATCGGCACAGTATTGCTGAACGCGATCCTCGCACCGGTGCTGATCGCCGGATGGGGCACGGGACATCCGCTTGGCACACTCGGTGCGGGACTCGCTTCCGCGATCAGCATCACGGCCGGCGTGATTGCCGGGTGGGTGTATTTCCTCTCCGGCGATCGCTACGCGCGCCTCGACGTCTCGTTGATGGCGCCGAAACGCGAGCCGATCATGCGCCTGCTCAAGATCGGCCTGCCATCTGGTGCCGAATTCCTGCTGCTGTTCGTGTTGACGGGGTTGATGTACTTCATGATCCGCCCATTTGGTGCAGCGGCACAAGCGGGGTACGGACTCGGCGCCCGCGTGATGCAGTCGATCTTCCTGCCGGCGATGGCCGTGGCATTCGCGGCCTCACCAGTGGCCGGGCAGAACGTCGGCGCAGGCAAGGGTGATCGGGTGCGCGAGACGTTCAAGATGGCCGCATTGATCGGCAGTGCCGTGATGCTCGTCGCCACCATCGTCGCGCAAACACAGTCCGACGCAATGCTGGCACTCTTCACCAAGGAGCCAGCGGTGATCGCGGTCGGCGCCGCCTTCCTGCACATCGTCGCCTGGAACTTCATCTCGCAGGGCCTGATCTTCACCTGTTCAGGCATGTTTCAGGCGCTCGGCAACACGATGCCATCACTCGTCAGCGGCGGCATCCGCCTCGCGACGTTCGCCCTCCCCGCGCTCTGGCTGTCACGCCAGCCGAACTTCACGATGCAGCAAGTCTGGTGGCTCGGCGTGATCACCGTCACCTTGCAGATGATCCTCAGCGTCTGGCTCCTGCGCCGTGAATTCACGCGTCGGCTCAGTCCTGGTTGACTAGACCGAACGACGGCAACGGGACGAGCACGGGCACGATCAACAGCAACAGCTTTGACGCAAAACTGCTCAGGGATACTGCACAACCGCAAAACTACATACGACCGCAAAACGGCCACAGCGAATCGCGGAGACGCCAAGACGCGGAGGAACAGCAACTGAAGTGCTTTGGTAAAGTGCCTCGGAAGCGGAAGGACGGTGGGCGAGTTGTTCCCATGAAAAATCAGGCCGCCGCGTTCACCGACCATCCGATCCAGCGCGCGCAGTTCTGCGGCCGTTCAGTTCGGCGGCTGTTGCAGTATCGCAGTTCATCTCTTTTGCGTTAAGGCCGTTCAGCAGTTGCTGTTCTCTGCGTCCCTCTGCGACTCTGCGATTCGCTGTGGCAGTTCGCAGTTTGAGCGAGTCAGTCGAGCGAAACGAGCGATACCGACGCGTGGCCGTTTTCGATCACGAGCCGTGCAACGGTGGGCAGGAGATCGAAGCGACGGGCGCCGGCGGCGCCGGGGTTGATCACCAGCCGGCCATCAACTTCCGTGATCAGTTGTCGATGCGTATGCCCGTACACGAGCACCTGCTGCGGGTAGGCAGCGAGCAGCTTGGCCGGTGTCGGGCTGCCGAGTTCGTGGCCGTGGCTGACATGAATGCTCACGCCGCCGATCGTCACGATCAGCTCCTGGGTCAGTCGCGGATTGCCCGGCCGATCGGTGTTGCCGAACACGGCCCGCACCGGTGCGATCGCTTCCAGCTCGTGCAGCACATCATCCGGCCCGACATCGCCCGCGTGCAGGATTTCGTCCACACCGGCCAGCGCATCGAAGAGGCTCGCGCGCACCATACCGTGTGTGTCGGAGACCAGCCCGATGACCTGTCGCGTGGCACTCACGCCGCGTCGTCGCCCCATCGCGGCGCGATGTCGATGTCGAGGTGCAGCTGATCGAGAATGCGCTGCACCACGAAGTCCACCAACTGGTCGATACGCTCCGGCTGATGGTAGAAGCCGGGGGCTGCGGGAAGGACGACCGCACCCGCGTCCGTCAGCCGCAGCATGTTCTCGAGGTGGATGCGCGACAGCGGCGTCTCGCGCGGCACGACAACCAGGCGACGCCGCTCCTTGAGGGAGACATCGGCCGCCCGTTCCACCAGCGATCGACTCGTGCCCGCAGCGATCGATGCAATCGTGCCCATGCTGCAGGGCACGATCACCATCCCCTGCACCTTCGCCGATCCGCTGGCGGGTGTGGCGCCGCGATCGTTGTCGTCGAACACCGTCACACTGGCATCCCAGGCATCCTCGCCAACATGCTCCCGCAATCCATGCAGGTCGTGGATGGCCGATTCCGTCTGCAGCAGGCGCCATCCGTGCGACGATACGATCAGCCACACCGGCTGGCGCGCGCTGGCCATCGCGTGCAGGAGGCGCACGGCGTACGGTGCACCCGAGGCACCGGTGATCGCCATCACGATCGGCAGCGGCGGCGTCATGTCGTGCGCGCCAGCAGCACGGCCAGCGATGGCAGGTGCAGAAGCCGCTCCAGCAGGACACAGGTGAAGAACGAGATGCTGATGATGCCGTTCATCGTGAAGAAGGCCGCATCCAACTTCGACAGATCGTCGGGCTTCACCAACGAATGTTCGTACGCCAGCAGGATCGCCACCACCGCGACGCCCAATGCGTAGAGCGGTCCGCCACCGGTCGCCCACCCAACCAGCGCCAGCAGCAGCACCGTGCCGACGTGCAGCGCACGCGCCACGTTCAGCGCGCGTGGCGCACCGAGCGCCGCTGGCAGCGAGAACAGCTTGTTGGCGCGATCGAAGGCCACGTCCTGCAATGCGTAGAGAATGTCGAAGCCGCCCGACCAGGTCATCACCGCCAGCGCCAGCACCGGCAGCATCCACGCCGGGTCGCTCCACACGCCAGTGACGGCGAGGTAGCCGCCGACGGGTGCGATACCGAGGCCGAGTCCCAGCACGAGGTGGCTCCAGCGCGTGAATCGCTTGCAGTAGCTGTAGAACAGCACCCAGCCAAGTGCGACCGGCGACAACATGCCGCAGAGCGGATTCAGCATCCAGCTCGCAAACACGAACAGCACCGCGGCCAACGCCACACTCACCTTGGCCTGACCGAGTTGCAGCGCCCCGCTCGGGATCTCGCGCATGCGGGTGCGAGGATTGATCGCGTCCACATCGCGATCGACGATGCGGTTGAAGGCCATCGCCGCAAAGCGTGCGGCCGTGAAGGCCAACACCACCCACCCGACCTGTCCCACCGTCGGCATCACGTCGCGGCTCGCCAACACCACGCCGGTCAGTGCGAACGGCAGCGCGAACACCGTATGCGGCAGCTTGACGAAACTCGCCCAGCGCGCAATCGCCGACGGGCCGGCGAACGTCTGTCCCTCGCGTCCTGGCACGGTCATTTCTTCCACGCCTCGGTGATGCCCAGCGACGAGAAGAAACCGTCGACACGGCTTCGCGTCGAGGCGTCCATCTCGATCACCCGCGGCCACTGCCGAGTGAATCCCTCTTCCGGAAGCTTTCGCGTGGCATCGATGCCCATCTTGCTGCCGTAGCTGAAGGCGCGACTGGAGTGGTCGAGCACATCCACCGGTCCCATGGTGAACCGGACGTCGCGCTCGGGATCGATGTTGTTGAGCGTGGCCCACCACGTCTCCGACACGTTCCGCACGTCGATCTCCTTGTCCACCACCACCAGCACCTTCGCCAGCGACATCAGTCCCGCTCCCCACAAGGCATTCATCACCTTGTAGGCGTGCCCCGGATATTTCTTGTCGATGCTCACGAACACGAGGTTGTGAAACCCGCCCTCGGCCGGCATGTGGTAGTCGACGATTTCTGGCGTGGTGAGCTTGAGCAGCGGCAGGAAGATCCGCTCGGTGGCGTGACCGAGATAGAAGTCTTCCATCGGCGGACGCCCGACGATCGTCGTCGCATACACCATCTGCTTCCGCATCGTGACCGCCGTGACGTGCACCTTCGGATAGAGGTCGGCTTCGGAGTAGAAGCCAGTGTGGTCACCGAACGGCCCTTCCACCACCATCGCTTCACGCGGATCGATGTAGCCCTCAATCACCAGCTCGGCGGCGGCCGGCACTTCGAGGTCGCAGCTCACCGCCTTGGTGAGGTGCACCGGATCGCGGCGCAGGAATCCGGCGAAGATGAATTCGTCGACGGCCGGTGGCAGCGGCGCACTGGCGCTGTAGACACTGGCAGGATCAGCACCAACCACGATGCAGACCGGCATCGTCTCGCCACGCTCCGCCATTTCGCGAAAGTGTTCGGCGCCGGTCTTGTGCCGCTGCCAGTGCATCGCGACCGTGCGCTTGTCGAGCTTTTGCACCCGATACATGCCGACGTTGCGAATGCCGCGTGACGGATCCTTGCTCACCACCGCCGTGAGGGTGATGTACGGTCCGCCATCCTCCGGCCAGCAGGTGATGACGGGAATCTTGTCGAGATCGATCTCGTCGCCACGCCACACCACTTCCTGGCAAGCGGGGGATCCACTTTTCACGCGCGGAGGAAACTTCGAAACCTCGAGCAGTCGTGGCAGCAGTCCGAGCTTGGCGATGAATCCGTCAGGCACCTTCAGGTTCATCAGTTCCGTGATGCGCGCGCCATGTTCGTCCAGCTCCGTCACGCCGAGCGCCAGCGCCATGCGCTTCATCGAGCCGAAGAGGTTGATCGCGACCGGGTATGCCGACCGCTCGCCGTTGTCGAGGATCACATGTTCGAACAGCAACGCTGGACCGCCGCCGGGCAACTTGCTGGCCCGGTCAGTGATCTCGCACAGTTCGAGCTTGGCGCGCACCGGGTGCGAGACGCGCACCAGCTCGCCCATCGCATCGATGGCGGTGATGAAATCCTGCAGGGAATCGAGCGACACGTCAGGGATCAGTGGATACAGAGGTCGTGTGATGCAACGGCGCGCGATCGACGCGGCGCACAGTGCAGGGGTGTACCGAGGCGTCCGATGCGGGCATCAGGCCACGCCGACGTGGATCGCCGCGATCCCGAGCGACAACGGAGTCCAGGTCACATCGCGAAAGCCAGCGGCAATGAGTCGAGCGGCCAGCTCTTCCTCGACCGGGAAGTGTGCGACGCTTTTCGGCAAATAAGTGTAGGCCGTCTTGTGCCCGCTCACGAGACGCCCGATGGTCGGCAGCACGGAGTGGAAATAGAACTGGTAGCCGGCCCGCACCAGCGCGTTGCGCGGCGTGGAGAACTCGAGGATCACGAACCGTGCACCTGGGCGCAGTGTGCGACGCACTTCACGGAGTCCGGCATCGAGCGAGGCCACGTTGCGAATGCCGAAGGCGACGATGGCTCCGTCGAAGACGGCGTCCGCCACCGGCAACTGCAACGCATCGGCGGCAACCGGCCCCAGCGATGAGCGGGGCGCCTTGCCCTCACCCATCCGCAGCATCGGCTCGGCAAAATCGGCGGCCATCACGTAGCCATCGAAGCCGGCTTCGCGCACCAGCTGCGCCCCGACATCGAGTGTCCCGGCACACAGATCGAGGTAGCGCCCGATTGGCGTACTCCTCCACCCCAGCGCCTCCAAGGCACGCCGCCGCCAGCCCTTGTCGATGTTCATCGACAGGACGTGGTTGAGGAGGTCGTAGCGTGGGGCGATCTCGGAAAAGATCTGCTGGACGTACGCGCGCTTTTCTTCGCCGCCGGCGGCGGCGGCATCGGCGCGCCGCAGGTCGGCGTCAAGGGTGCTGGGCATCAGACGACAAAGGTCGCGGACCACCGGCCGGTGCCACAAGGCAGTTGGCAGCAAATGCCATACGATCTTCGATCACAGGGCGCTATCTTCGCCGGCTGCACCGCGGGCGCCGCACTTCGGCTGCCGCCCGAGGGTGCCTCCCTGACGCATGCCCCGGCTCCTCGACGCTTCCAACCTCCCTGACGCAGATCTCGTCGCCCTGGCGCAGGAAGGCCGCGACGAGGCGTACCGGGAGCTGATCCGTCGCTACGAGCGCCCGGTTTTTTCGCTGGTCTACCGCATGGTGCGCGACCGCGAGGCCGCCGAAGACCTCGCGCAGGAGACCTTCATCAAGGTCCTCAACAACATCGAGAAGTACTCCCCGGAGTTCAAATTCTCGAGTTGGCTGTTCAAGATCGCCAACAACCTTGCGATCGACTCGCTTCGTCGGCGTCGGCTCAACACGGTGAGCATCGACGGGGCCTCGGGCGCCGCCACGCAGGCCGAAATCGAGGCGACCAGCTTCGAGATCGGCGACCGGAGTGAAAACGCCCTCGACGAGCTGGCGAACAAGGAACTGGGCGCGGCCATCGAGGTGGCCATCGCCAGCCTTCGGCCTCTCTACCGCAGCTGCATCCTCCTGCGCCATGTGGACGGTCGATCCTACGAAGAGATCGCCCAGCTCCTCGACCTGCCGCTGGGCACCGTCAAGACCTACATCCACCGCGCCCGGCACGAGCTGCGCGAGGCCCTGGAGGACACCAGATGACGCCCAGACGTCGGCTGTCCCCGCCCCGCCAGACCCCGCCCCAAACCTCGCTGAAACCAACCGAAGACCACGCCCGTAGACGCTGCAGGGAATCCATATGACACTCACACGCCACCTCCTGCCTGACGAACTCGACCTGCTCCTCGATGGGGAGACAGGATTCGGGGTGCAGCAGCTTACCGGACACCTGCGCGACTGCGCACAGTGCCGCGATGAGCTGGCTGCCCTTCGTGCGTTCGTTCTGGACATCGAGACGCTGCCTGAGCTTGCCCCGAATCTCGGCTTTGCCGATCGGGTCATGTTCGAGGTGCACGTCTTCGAGCCCTGGCACGTGGCCATCCGGACCAGCGTCGCTGGCTGGATGCCCGCCAGTCCCGTGCTGCGCATCGCAGCCGGAACGGCCCTCACCGGCGCAGCATCGCTGGTCACGGGCGCGGCAGTGTGGGGCTGGGCGCATCGGGACGCCACGGTTTTCGTGGGCGGCCTGGTCACCGAGAGGGCCCGCGAGGGGCTTTTCGAGTCGCTGACCGCGACTGCCCAGGCACTGGTCGGCCCGCTCGGGACCACCTTCGGAAGCGGCCTGCCGCTCCTCGGGGTGGCTGGAGCGACGCTGATGGCCGGTGCCGGTCTTGGATTCCTGGGTCTGCGCGCAGTGGCTGCGCGGGCCCGCCGTTTCGAGGCCTAGCGCCGTGCGCCGCCTCCCCTCTTTCTCGGTCGCCGTCCTGCTGTTGGCCGGACTCGCCAACACGCCCGTCGCCGTCCGCGGGCAGGCCAGCGTTGCGCCCTGCACCGCCCGCGATACCACCGGGCTCAGCAGCGACAACCTGGCGCTCCTCCGACGCGCCAGTCTCGATCCAATCGTCGGCTGCGCCGCCCTCGACGCCATCCATCGGTCGGGTGATTTCACCGTAGCCGCCCGCGACACGATCCGCGGCAACCTCGTGGTGCTCGACGGCACGCTCCGCGTAACCGGCACCGTGCTCGGCAGCGCGATCGCGATCAATGGCGCCGCTGTGGTCGACTCGACCGGTCGCGTGACGGGTGACGTGGTCTCCGCCGAACATGGTGCGGCCATCGCGCCATCGGGGCGCATCGATGGTGAATTGCGCACGCTCGACGCCATCCAGCCCACGCCGAGCAACGTGTCCGTATCGGCCGTCGGCAGCACAGTCAGCAGTTTGAAGCAGACCGCGGCCTGGTTCGGCATCCTGATCCTGCTCGCCATCGGCGTGCTGATCAACGCCGGTGACTCGATGCAGCGCGTCACGACCGCGCTCAACGCAGGCTTCAGCCGCAACGTGCTGGTGGGCTTCCTCGCGCAGATCGCGATGCTGCCGATCCTGCTCACGATCTGCCTCATGCTCGCGCTCACACTGCTCGGTATCCTGCTGATTCCATTCGCGATCGTGGCGTACGTGATCGCAGTGCTCGGGTTGCTGGTGCTCGGTGGCCTCGGTGCCGTGCAGATGGTGGGGCGTGGTGCTGCCGCGCGTCGCCCCGGCCTCTCCGAACGCGGCGCCAGACTGCAGGCGCTGGTGAGTGGTATGCTGCTGCTCTCGATCCCATGGCTTGCCGCGGCAGCAGTGGCCTCGTGGCCGATCACGGCGGCCTGGGTTCGCACACTGGCACTGGGGATCACCTGGGTGGCCGTCACGGCCGGACTCGGTGCCGCGTTGCGCACTCGCGGCGGCACACGCTCGCACGATGAGCCGTGGGGCATCCGTCGTCCCGCACCGAGCGGCACACCACTGCCGGTCGCGACGCCGCAGGCAGAATGGTTGACGCCCACACCACTCACCGGCGTGGTGGCGGTGAAGCGCCCCACGGCCACCACCGGTGGCTCGCGATGAAGGCGATTGCCATGCTGTTGGCCGCAGTTGCCGTCACCGTCCCTGTTTCAGCGCAACACGTCCGCACACTCGAATCCGCGCGGTTGCTGAACGACTCGAGCCCAGTGGCTGTGCGCCTCCTGCTTGGCACGGGCACGCTCAGCGTCGGAGCCAGTGATGCGCCGTATCTCTATCGCAGCATCTCGCGGTTCGGCGATGCATTCAGCGCACCGACCTCCGCATGGAACGGCGCGCAGCGCACGCTCACGCTGACGGCGGGGCAGCGCGGTGGCGGCCCGGCTACGCGCAACGGCGACGGTTCCGACGATGAATCGGTGCAGGACTGGCGCGTGCAACTCACGCGCCGCGCGCCGCTAGAACTCACCATCGACGCCACGGCGGCTGACGCGACCCTCGACCTCACCGGTCTTCCGCTGCGCCGCTTCTCGCTCAACACGGGTGCTGCGGCAGCGACAGTGCGTTTCGATGCACCGAACCCCGAATCGATGTCGGTGTTCGACGCCAGCGTCGGTGCTGGCGGGCTGAAACTCATCGGGCTCGGCAACGCCGGCGCCAGCGAAGCACGAATCGCCGGCGACATCGGTGACCTGTCGCTCGATCTCGGTGGACGCTGGCTCCGCGACATGCAGGTGGTCGTGACCAGCTCCATCGGCGATGTCCGCATCACGGCACCACCAACGATCGGCATCGAACTGCAGTCGCCCGGCCTTCTGGCACGTGAGTCGTTCGACGGCGCGTTCACCAAGTCGAACGGTGCCTGGCGCAGCGCCAACTTCGCCACGGCAGCAGTCAAGGTTCGCATCGTGGTGAAGTCGATGTTCGGCAAGGTCGAACTGGTGCAGCGCTGAGTTGTTCGCTGAGTTGTTCGCTGGCGTACGCATCGGACGACGCGAGAGCGCGTCGCAACCCGCGCCTAGACCGTCGCGCGTCGCCAGCCGCCAGACGCCCACAGTGCGACCATCGCCAGCGCGCGCGCGATCGCAGTGAGTGAGATCACCCACCAGATCCCGGTGGTGCCCCACTGTGATGCCGCCCAGGCCGCGAGTGGGACACGGGCGAACGTGATGGCCGTCGACGTGATCATCGGCGGCAACGTCCATCCCGCGCCGCCCAGCGCGCCTTCGAGCACCGTCTCGCCACTCACGATCAGCTGCGCGTAGGCGGCGGTGTGCAGGTAGCGCGACGCTTCCGCGATCACCGCCAGATCGGTCGAGAAGAGGCCCGCCAGTCGATCTGGAATGGAGAGCAGCGCGACGCACGCGATCACACCCGGCACGCCGGTCATCGCCAGCGTCAGCCACCCTGCGCGGGCCGCGCGATCCGGCTGGCCGGCGCCGAGATTCTGTCCCACGATGGCGGCGGCCGCTGCGCCAAACCCCACGCCGATCATGTACATCCAGCTCTCGATCCGGTGGCCGAGGCCGAGCGCGGCGAGCGCCGGTGTGCCGAACTGCTGCGTCGTACGCGTCATCACGACGTAGATCAGCGAGAAGATCACACCGGTGGCGGCAGTCGGCAGGCCGACCCGCACGATCGTGCCGATGCGTGACCAGTCGATGCTGCCGAACGACACCAACTCTCGTCGCCGGAGCATCATTGTGCCAACCACGCAGAGTGAGCCGCGCACACAGAGCGTCGCCACCGCGGCGCCGCGAATCCCAAGCTCCGGAAATGGTCCCCAGCCCGTGATCAGGATCGGGTCGAGGATCGCCGCAATGATCGTGGCGCACAACAGCATGATGAACGGCAACCGCGTGTTGCCCGCCGCCCGAAACGCAGCATCGACCACGAAGTAGCCGAAGATCAGCGGCGCACCAGCCAGGTATGTCCCGAGATAGCGCATGCCGAGTGCCGTCACTTCGGCAGGCGTTTCCATCAGCTCGAACAGGTGCGGCAACAACAGGTGTCCAGCGATCGCCGTGACCACACCAAGTGCGAACGCGAACAGCAGTGCATCACCGACCGCACGCGCTGCCTCGCCGTCGCGCCGCTCACCGTGGCGACGCGCCGCCACGGCAGTCAGCCCCACGCTCACCATTTCAGCCAGTGAGACGATGATCCAGATGTAGAAGATCGATGTGCTGACCGCCGCCAGCCCAGCTGCACCAACGAAGTGCCCGACCCATGCCGAGTCGAGCGAGACGAAGGCCGTCAGCAGCAGCGCGCTGGCGACGGCCGGCACGCCGACACGCACGACGACGCGCAGCAGCGCATCCTCGGCAAGGTTCACATCCGCGCCACCGGCACGCGACGCCGTGATGCTCAACCCCGTGCGGCGATCGCGTTCATGCCATCCACAACGCGCAATGCGAGTGCCGTGATCACCTTCGATGCCGGTGCCGTGGGCTCAACGGCCACCAGCGGTCGGCCGCTATCTCCGCCTTCCGCAATGCGCGGATCGATGGGGATTTGCGCCAGCAACTCGAGACCGACCTGTGTGGCCAGCTGCTGGCCACCGCCGCTGCCGAACATCGCGATCGGCTTCCCCGTCTCGGGATTTTCGAACCAGCTCATGTTCTCCACAATTCCGAGCACGGGCACCGCGACACGCTCGAACATCTTCACGCCGCGCAATGCATCACCGGTGGAGACCTGCTGCGGTGTGGTCACGATCAGTGCAGCGCTGACGAGCGTCGTCTGCACCAGCGACAGCTGCGCATCACCAGTGCCTGGCGGCATGTCGACGATGAAGTAGTCGAGTTGCCCCCAGTCGACATCCTTGAGGAACTGTCCGATCAGCTTCATCACGATCGGCCCGCGCCAGATCGCCGGCTGGTCCTTCTCGATCAGGAAGCCGAGCGAGATCAACTTCACGCCGTAGGCTTCAAGGGGAATGATCTTCGACTGCTTGTTCACTTCGGGCTGCTGATCGAGCCCCATCATGAGCGGAATGTTCGGCCCATAGATGTCGGCGTCCATCAATCCCACGCGATAGCCCAGCTTGGCCAGGGCGATGGCGAGGTTGACGCTGACGGTGCTCTTGCCGACGCCACCCTTGCCCGAACTGACAGCGAGGATTTTCCCGAGGTTCGGCAACGCCACCGGAGTTGGTGCTGCCACGCGTGGTGTCGGTGCCGGGGCGGCGTCAGGCGCCAGCGGGAGGGCGCGGCCCTGGCGTGCGGGCGTCGGTGCCTGCTGCCGCGGATCACGAACGTTGACCTTCACGTCCGTCACCCCCGTGATCTCGACGACGGCCTGGCGAACATCACGCACCAGTGCCGCGTCGTCACGACTGTCGAGCAGGAGCGTGAATTGCACCTTGCCATCCACGGTGGTGGCGATGTCCTGGACCATCTCGGCCGACATCACATCGGTCCCGAGACGGGCGTTCTGAACGCGGCTGAGCGCGGTAGTGATTTGCGGTGTCAACGACACGGAAACGGGCGACGAAGGCGAAAATTGGGGCAGCCGGCGCAGGTGTTTCGCGAACGATCGGCGAACGACGGGCGATCCAGGCGGCGGTACGAACTGTGGCAAGATAGCCACTGGCCCCAGTGTTGCAGGTATGCGACAGAGTCGTCTTCGGGATGGAAATTGCAACCGGAGCGATCCGCCAACCCGTTGTGAGACGTAGGGTTACGTAATTGCGTCGGTAACATGACGTAGGAACTCGCTTGCGCCACCCCAGTACGCGGGCGAGACTACCATAGCTCGCCGACCCGCGCCCGACTCCGCCGCTGGAGTGGGGTGCCCCGGCACTTTCTCGAGGCTTGCATGAACTTGTCGACCACTCAGCTCCGTATGCTTGGCAGCGTGCTGTACTTCGCCGCTGCGGTGCTGATTTTGAATTTCTTTGCACAGTTCACGATCACGACCTGGCCCTTTCGCGCGTCCGAGCTGAACTGGCGCGTGGGTTCGACCGGCCTGTTCATGGACGTGCTGCTGTCGTCCATCGTGCCGATGGCGATGATCCACCTGGCCGCCTTCATGAATGGCGACCGCAAGACGCTGCACTTCCTCCGCTGGCTCTCGCTCCTCATCGGCGTCGCCACGCTTGTGCTGCTGGGGTTGTTCGCGCTCGACGCCGTGCAGATCCGGCCGCAGCTGAACCAGAACATGAAGGGCCAGTTCATGAAGGTGTCCATGCGGGCCGGGTTGGTCGGCGTGATGGTCTCGACGCTGTTCGTCTGGCTCGGGCTGACGATGGGCAAGGTGCTGAAGAGCCAGGGCACCGTGCGCACGGTCGGCAAGGAATCACCGCAGGAGCAGATGCTGATGGTCGGCACACGAGAGCCGTCACGCCCGAACCTGCGCTCGATCGATGGCCTGGACGCCAAGAAGGAAGCGAAGAAGGAAGGCACCGGCGGATTTCCCGTCGACGCCTGAGCCCTTCAACGTGAGCCGCTCAGCCTGAGCCATTCAGCCTGACGCCCACCTGATCGCGTTCTCTACGGCGCCTGCCCGGTCACGACCGGTCAGGCGCCGTCAGCATTCCCGTCTCCAGCGCCAGCGCCGTCAGCCCAGCCACCGTGCCGACGCCCAGTTTGCGCATCAGCCGTTCGCGATGCGTCTCGACCGTGCGGGGACTGATCCCAAGCGACGCGGCGATGGCCTTGTTCGTCTGCCCCGACGCGATGCCGCGTAACACATCACACTCGCGCGGGGTGAGCTGCGCGATGCGCTCCCACGGCGTTGGCCCGGCGGGTTCGTCGTTCGGGAGCGGTGCGACACCACCGCGCGTGCCGCTCACGGCGAGGCGCAGCTGCGTGGCCAGCATCGTAGCCGCACTGTCCTTCACCACGTACGCGCTCGCCCCCGCCAGACGGCTCTCACGCGCGTACTCGGCGTCGTCGTACATGCTCAGCATCACCACCGTCAGCTCGGCGCGCTGATCCTTCAGCAGGCGCACCAGCGCCAGCCCGGACATGTCGGGCAGTCCGACATCGACGACGGCCGCATCGGGCAGCAGTCGTGCGGCCAACGCCAGCGCGCTCGCCCCGTCGCTCGCCTCCCCGACCACCTGCATGTCGGGCGCTGCCTCGAGAATGCGACGCACCCCCTCGCGCACGATCGGATGGTCATCGACCACCAGCACGCGCAACGGCGCCAGTCCGCTCATGATGCCACCGTCGATGTGGCCGCCGGCGGCATGATCGTGGTGCCGAGCGTCACGGCCAGTCGCGACCCACCAAGCGGTGAGGGTTCGAGGCTCACGCGTCCCCCAAGCGCCACCAGTCGTTCCCGCATGCCAACCAGTCCCACATGTCCTCCCCGTTCCTGCTCCGTCAGAAAGGCCCGCGTTGGCGGGCCGATACCATCATCGTCCACGGTCAGCATCACATTGTCGCCTTGCACGTCGATCGTCACCTGCATCTCGGTCGCGCGCGCATGCCGCAACACATTCGTGATGCCTTCCTGAACCGCGCGGAAGAGCGCCAGTTCCCGATCACGCGGCAACGGTGACATCGCCTCAGGTGCGTGCAACACAGCCCGTACCTGCCCCTCGCGCGACACCTGCGCCACCAGCGACCGGATGGCACTGAGCAACCCGAGGTCGTCGAGCAATGAGGGGCGCAGCGCCGCGGTCACCCGTCGCAGGCTGGTGAGGCCCGCAGTGACCAGCGCGTCCATGCGCGCCGCCACATCGCCGGCGCCCTGCACGCCCTGCAGCGCGCCGACTTCCATGCGCATCGCGCTGAAGAGCTGCCCCGTCTCGTCGTGCAGTTCGCGTGCGAGCCGCTTTCGCTCGTCCTCGTGTTGCTCCACCAGCCGAGAAGAAAGACGCGCCAGTTCGCCGGTCCGTTCCTCGAGTTGCGAGGTGAGTTCCGCCTGTTGCAGTGCGCTGCCCACCTGGCGCCCCAGCGCTCGCAGGAACTCTTCGTCGAGCGCGCTGAAGGGATCGCGGACATCGCCCGTCAGGACCAGCACGTGGGTGATGCTCGTGTCGCGATAGATGGGCAGCGCAGCGACGAAACGTTCTCCGCCGGCGCCAGCGTGTGTGGCGGCACTGGCACTGCGCCCATCGCGTACGGCCTGCGCCACCACCGCCGCAATCGCCGGCGGGAGTGCGGCGCCACGCCATGACTGCGCCTTGCCCGCGCCATCGATCACGGTCGATGCGGTGACATCGAACAAGGCAGTGCCACTCACACCGCGCAGGCGGAGTGGGCGCTGCAGGAGTGCGGCGACGACATCATCACCGCGGGCGCTCGCCTGCACGTCGGCAGACAGGCGCGCCAACGCTTCGACGCCACGCCGCAGGTCGTCGATCACGAGCAGTGCGATGCCACTCAGCACTGCAAGGATGAAGAGGATGTCGAGGTAGTATCCCCACGGCACCCATGCACCACGCGCGCGCAACATCGGATAATCGAGATGGTGCACGGCCCACAGCGTGAATGCACCGGCGAGGGTCCACGCCCCCGGCGAACCAGTGCGCTGCGCATGTCGCGCGAAGCTGATGCCGGTGATCAGGGTCGCGGCGCTGAGGAATGCAATCGCCGGCACGACCGCCAGCAGGAAGTTCTGCATCGCAAAGATCGCGATGTAACTCCACACCACCGGGAAGAGTGCGATCAGTGCCAGCTTCGGTGTCCAGCGCAATCCGCGTGCGAAGCTGATGCTGGCCGCGAGAAAGCCCAGCGCCGTCCAGCCCGTGAGCACCTGGTGCCAGAACAGCCACCCGCTTTGCTGCGTGCGGATGAAGCCGATGATGATGCCGACGCGCACGGCGTACAATCCCCAGCTCGCCGACCACCAGGCGTAGTACGGCTTGCGGAATCGCGAATACAGCCATGAGCAATACCCCGCACCACCGAGCGCGATCAGCGCCAGCAGCAGTGCGGCGGCAAACTCCGTCATGCGACGATGTGCCTCACTCCATGACCGCGCCGCTGGCGCGTGGCGCGGGCAGTGTCTGGTCTGGCGGCGTGGCCGCGAGCGCTGCACGCGCTGCAGCCAGCACCCGAACTTCCACATCCTTCAAGCTGCCGTTGACCAGCGCGCCGCTCGCCTTCGCATGGCCGCCACCCTCGAACTGTCGCGCCAATGCGTTGACGTCGATGTTGCCGGAGCTGCGGAAGCTGATCTTGACGCGATTGTGCCCGAGGTCGCGGAAGAACACGGCGAGGCGCGTGCCGGCAATCGAGCGCGGATGTTCGACGATGCCGTCCATCTCCTCGCTGGTCACGTGGTAGCGCTCCTTCGCGCCAGCAGTGAGCGACAACCAGCTCAGGCCAATCGCCTCCTCCACGCCAAGCGACTGCAGTGCCTCGGCCAGCAGCCGTACGCGCCCCGGGCTCTGCGACGCATACACGCGACGGTACATCAGCTCGGGATCGACGCCACGCGCCAGCAGCTGCGCGGCGATCGCATGCACACGCGGCGTGGTGTTGCTGAAGCGGAAACCGCCGGTATCGGTGAGGATGGCGATGTAGAGCGCGGTCGCCGTCTCCATGTCGATCGGCAGGTCGAGCACCTGCGCGAGGTCGAACACCAACTCTCCGGTGGCCGAGGCACGGGTGTCGGCGACGATCACTTCTGCCGGCGGTTCGTCGCTGGGGATGTGATGATCGATGCAGAACCTCGGGACCTTCGCCTCGCGCACGCTGTCAGCCAGCGTGCCAAGGCGCTTCACGTCGCTGATGTCCACCACCAGCATCGCGCTCACGGCCGGGTCACGCAGTGCGGCTGCTCCCTGATCGCTGAAGTCCTGCACCGGTCCGCCCAGCAGGAAACGGAACATCGTCGGCCACGGCGTCGGGTTGACGATGCGCGTGGTGATGCCGCGCTGCGCCAGCAATCGAGACAGCGCGGCTTCGGAGCCACAGCCGTCGCCATCGCTGTTGACGTGCGTCGAGAGGGCCACCGTCATACCGGGCGTGAGCCCGGCAGCGAGGGTGCGTATCGCTTCGCGGCGATCAGCGGGTACTTCAAGAAGGTCGTGCATGGGGTACATGATTCGATGAAAATAGAGCGGCGCCCGGAGATCCGGGCGCCGCTTCACAGGTCCAGCTCTCGTCCTTCGATCTCAGTCCAGCGGCTTGAGGCCAGCTTCGATGCGCCCAAGCTTTGAATGCGACTTGCTGTATCCGAAATACACCAGGAAACCGAGTGCGAGCCAGATGACCAGGCGCATCTTGGTGTCGATCGGCAGGCCAAGGATCTGGACGCCACAGATCAGGATGCCAAGGATCGGCACCAACGGCACCAGTGGCGTCTTGAACGGGCGGGGAAGGTTCGGCTGCTTGTTGCGAAGCACGATGATGCCGATCGAGACCAGCACGAAGGCGAGCAACGTTCCGATCGAGACCAGTTCGCCGAGCAGGCCCACTGGCAGGATGCCGGCCACCGAGATCGACAGCAGGCCGCAGATGATCGTCGTGATGTGCGGCGTGCGGAACTTCGGATGCACCTTGCCGAACACGTTCGGCAGCAGGCCGTCGCGTGCCATCGCGTAGAACACACGGGTCTGCCCGAAGAGCATCACCAGCACCACGGAGGCGAGGCCGGCAATGGCGCCCACGTCCACGAAGTAGCCGAGCCAGTTGAGCGCCGGGTACCGCGAGACGGCGATGTCGATCGGATGCGGCACGTTCAGGTCCTTGTAGCTGACCATACCCGTGATCGTGAGTGCCATAGCGATGTAGAGCACCGTACAGATGGCCAGCGACGCCAGCATGCCGATCGGCATGTCCTTCTGCGGGTTCTTCGCTTCACCGGCCGCCGTCGAGACGGCATCGAACCCGATGTAGGCAAAGAACACCACGCCCGAGGCGCGCAGGATACCGCTCCAGCCGTACTCACCGAACACACCCGTGTTCTCGGGGATGAACGGGTGCCAGTTGGCGGTGTTCACATACTTGAAGCCGAAGCCGATCACCAGCAGCACGATCGCCATCTTCACGACGACGATGATGTTGTTGAAGCGGGTCGATTCCTTGATGCCGATCACCAGCAGCGTCGAGACGAGGACCAGCAGGATGACGGCGGGCAGGTTCATGACACCCTGCACCACGTTGTACGGCGCCGCGCAGCTGGCGATGTCGAGCAGCTTGCCGGCGGCGTCATGGACCTTGGCGCCAGTCGCCGGGTCGACGCAGAACTTCGCCGGTACCAGCGTGTGCGTGCCGACCACTGCGAATGGCGCTTCGGCGAACTGCGCCGGGATGTGAATGCCCATCTTGGTGAGGAAGGCCACGAAGTAGCCTGACCAGCCGACCGCCACCGTTGCCGCACCGAACAGATACTCGAGAATCAGGTCCCAGCCGATGATCCAGGCCATCAGCTCGCCCATGGTCGCGTAGGCGTACGTGTACGCGCTGCCGGCCACCGGAATCATGGCCGCGAACTCGGCATAACAGAGGCCGGCGAACAAGCAGCCGAAGCCGGCGATGATGAACGAGAAGACGACGCCCGGCCCGGCGTATTGCGCCGCCGCACTGCCCGTGAGCACGAAGATGCCGGCGCCGATGATGGCACCGATACCGAGCAGCGTGAGATTCAGCGCGCCAAGCGACCGCTTGAGCGTGTGTTCGTTCTCGACCGAGGCTTCCGCCTGCAGGTCCGTGACGCTCTTACGTGACCAAAGTCCCATGCGGGAGCTCCGTATCAGGGTCGGACAACGGGAATGAGGGTTGCCCTACCCGGGAAACAGCTTCTTTCCCGGTCAGGGCGGAACCCGCGCAAGGTCACACGGCCGAGACCGGAAAGTCAATCGCGTTGGGGAGAACTCATCCTCCCTTCACTTTGGCGGGCGCGGGGGCGCCCGCCGGTCTACTTGGTGTAGTTCGGCGATTCGCGCGTGATCGTCACGTCGTGCGGGTGACTTTCACGGAGGCCGGCAGAGGTGATCCGGACGAACTGGCTCTCGGTGCGCAAGGCGTCGATCGTGCTGCAGCCGACATAACCCATGCCACTGCGCAAGCCACCAACCATCTGAAATAACACGTCGGAGACCGCGCCCTTGTACGGGACCCGACCCTCGATGCCTTCCGGCACGAGCTTCCGGGCGCTCATCTCGCCTTCCTGGAAGTAGCGATCCGCGCTCCCGTCCTGCATCGCCGACAGGGAGCCCATGCCACGAATCGTCTTGAAGCGACGTCCCTCCAGCAGGATCGTCTCGCCGGGGCTCTCCTCGGTGCCCGCCAGCATCGATCCCATCATCACGCTCGACGCACCAGCGGCCAGCGCCTTCACGATGTCGCCCGAGTACTTGATGCCACCGTCGGCGATCACCGGCACATCTCCAGCCCCTTCGATGGCATCGAAGATCGCGGTCAGCTGCGGCACGCCCACGCCGGTCACCACGCGGGTGGTGCAGATCGAGCCGGGCCCGACGCCAACCTTCACCGCGTTCACGCCACGTTCGACGAGGGCCGCTGCCCCCTCGCGCGTCGCGACGTTTCCAACCACCAGCTGCGCATCGGGAAAGGCGTTGCGCACCTTCGACGTCGCCTGCAGCACGGCATCGCTATGCCCGTGTGCCGTGTCGATGCAGAGCACATCGGCGCCGGCATCGATCAGGGCGCGGGCACGCTCGAGATAGTCGCCACCTGCCCCAATTGCAGCGGCGACACGCAGGCTGCCCTGCTCGTCCTTGTTGGCATTCGGGAATTGCCGGCGCTTGTGGATGTCCTTCACCGTGATCAATCCACGCAACACACCATCGCCATCGACCACCGGCAGCTTCTCGACCCGCCGTTCACCCATGATGCGTTCCGCTTCATCGAGCGTGGTGCCGATGGCTGCGGTGACGAGGCGATCCTTGGTCATCGCATCCTGCACGGGGCGATCGAGCGCGCGCTCGAATTGCAGGTCGCGATTGGTGAGGATGCCGACCAGCTTGCCCTCGTTCGACACGATTGGCACGCCACTGATCTTGAAACGCTGCATCAACGCCACCGCTTCGCGCAGTGATGCATCAGGCGTGAGCGTGATCGGGTTGCGGATGATGCCGCTCTCACTGCGCTTCACACGATCGATCTCCGCCGACTGCCGATCGATCGACATGTTCTTGTGGACCACGCCGATCCCGCCGGCGCGAGCCATCGCAATCGCCATCTCGCTTTCCGTGACCGTGTCCATCGCCGCAGCGATGAGTGGCACGTTGAGCGTGATGCCAGTGGTGAAGCGGCTGCCGGTTCGCACGTCCTTCGGATGAATCAGCGAGTGCCGCGGCACCAGCAGGACATCGTCGAAGGTGAGCGCGTCGTCTTCGCGAACGCGCATGCGGCCAACCAGGGCTGTGGACGTTCCGTCAGGCGAGATGCTTCCGCGGACGGGCGACGAGATCGGGGGTCGAGACGTGGTTGCCATCTCCAAAAATAGTCGTGGACGGCTTCTCAGGGGAGGGCCGTCCACGAATCGACCACCGGCACCCCCGCGATTCAGCCGCGGAGGGCCTTCTTCACGCGGCGCCGAATGCTGGGCGGCAGGAAAAACGCCGCTGCTGCCAGTGTCGCCGACAGGTTCAACGAGGAAATGGCTGCGGGATTGCCGGTCCAGTGATCCGCCACCACCGCCCGCCCGGCTTTCGTCACCATCCGCTGCATGGCGAGGATCACCAGATAGAGATCGTCCACCTGGCCGAGGAAGGGGATGAAGTCCGGAATGACATCGATCGGGCTGATGACGTACACCGCGGCGGCCACCACCAACAGCTTGTCCGTGAGGGCGACGCGCGGGTCGCGGGCCAGCCCCCACAGCAGGCGGAGATAGTGCGGGATATCGCGCAGGGCGCCCAGCACGGTCCGACGCGCGCCGGTGCGCGGGCCGCCAACCGGACGATCATCCTCCGGGGGTGCCCACGGTCCCTCGGTGCCTGCGGCAACCTCCGGCACGCCCGTGCCGACGTCAGGCACCCCGAGCCGGCGACTGCGGCTGTCACGTCGCCGCATCAACGGGCCGGCCCTTCGCCGGCACTCGAGCCGGGCTGAGTCGGCGGTGCGGGCGTCTCACCGGTGGCCGCCCGCGCGGCGCGAGTCGCGGCACCGGCGAGGTCGGTGGCGACACTCTGCCCCGCCGCCGCTACCCCGCTCAAGACACCGACGGCCTTCTGCATGAAGCCCAGCGTATCGGCGACGCTGGTCGCGGACACCTTGCCCGCGCGCAGACCGTCCTCGACGGTCTCCTGCAGCTTCATCAGCAAGCCGGCAGCCCCGGTCGGCGGCTCCAGTCGGCTGTACTTGGACTCGAGAAATTCCACGTAATCCAGCACCTGAAACGCGCGATCATCCGACAGGGTGTCGAACTTGGCGATCAGACGGTCGCGAAGATATGGGCTGAGCGGCATGTAGGGCGAAGTGCGAAATGTTGATTCCAGACCGGAATGCTACCCCGTCTGGCGGCACGCGTTCAGGGGCGAGATGTCCGGAACTTCTTCGCGGCACTCGCGAACGGGTCTTCTGCAGTACGCGCGGCCGGGGTCGTTGGTGACGGGCGCACGGTCGAGCGCGAGTGCGCGGCCGCCGACTGCATGATCAGCCCCGTCGTCCGCGGCTTGGACGTGCGGGGAGCCGGCTTGCGCGCCGCGGCTGCCGCGCGCCTCGCTGTTGGCGCACGCTTGACCGCCGTGCGTGTGCTCGTCGTGCGCGCGGCGGGACGTGCCGTGCCAGGTCGCGGTGCGACAGTGGTCGGTGCGACAGACTTCGCCGGCACCGGTGACGCCGAGGTCGGCGCTGGCAACACCACCTTCGGTGCGGCGATGGTGGGGCCTGCCACGATCGGCGCGGGCGTGGCCGACGAGGTCGGCGCCACCGCGGGCCCGACGGTCGGCGCCAGGGCCGGAGCAGACATCGGCGTCGGCATCGAGGCCGGCGTGATCGCGGCAGGCTTCGCGACGGACGAATCGAACGAGGCGTCAGCCGGCAGCGAATCGATCGCCACCGCCCCGCCCCGCTTCACACCACCACGCCAGCGTGCGCGCCGACCGCGCGTGTCGATGTGCACGTACGGCCACCCGGCACCATCGGTCGTGATGTAGAGGCCGATGCCACCCACCATGTCGGGATACTTCCGCTCCACGATCTCGGCCGCCGCGGCGACCAGTCGAGCATCGATCTCGGTCAGCCGCCCGTCGCTGTTGGCGTCGATCGCAATGTCGGCCGCGTCACCGTACATGTGGCGACTGTCCTGTGCCGTGCCCGACACTTCATTGTTGTGCGCCGGGCTGCGGAAACCACTCGCCACATTGAGCTTCACCGTGGACGGCGACCGGCCACGCATCTGCGCAATCTCCGCCACGACCAGCTCGATCTTGTCGAGCAATGACTCGCGCACGTGCAGATACTTCGGGAAGCCGTCCTGCGCATCGTGCACGACGAAGTCGCTCAACCGAAGGTGCGGCGAGAGTGGAAAGTCGCTCAGCCGGTCGGTGACTTCGATGAAGCCACGCGGCACCACGCCATCTGCCGCCTTCGGCCAGCGACCCATGTGATAGCCGTTGATGCCCGTCGCCATCGAGTTCGGCATCGGATGTTCAACCAGCAGCGCCAGATCGGCGACGGTGTCGGCGAATCCACCGCGCGAGAGGACCAGCCAGAAGGCGCCTGGACGAGACGGTGCGCGGACCACCTTGCCGGCTTCCGGCCATGGCATCGGCGGCTCATTGCCCTTGCCATCAAAGCCAATCCACTGCGCCTGCACGCCAACCGTCGATCCGTCGAAATCGATGGGCAGCACGACGGGATCCTTCGGAAGCACGACGCGCACCCGCACCGCGTTGCTGTGCCCGAACGACGACGCATTGAATGACCGAGCCGGTGGTCGCGACGTGGCGCTGCCTGCCGCCGTGGCGCCGTCATTCGTGGTGACGAATTCGAGTGCGTTCGCCGAAGGTGCTTCCGCTGCGTCCAGCCCTTCCGGCTCACTGATGCGATGTGCAGCGAACGCCACGCCAAGCGGCAGCGCAATCGCCATCGCGTACTTGGCGTAGCGCCAGGTGCGCGGAGGCGTGGCGAGTTGGCGATCGTCGGGGTAGAGCGGATCGGCGAGTGTGAGTCCGATCAGCCCGATCGGTGTCGGCTTATGCGCCGCCCCATCGGGCCGGCGTTCCGCGGACGTCGACGTGGACAAAGGGTCCGTGTGCATGGGTTGCATGATAACGACCCATACCGCCGATCAACTCCGGATGTGCCATCTCGACTTTCTCGACGGCCAGAATGATCAGGTCGCTGTCGAGCATCGTGACACGACCGTCGCCGTCGAGATCATCCATCATGCCGTCGTAATTGTTGTCGACGAACACATCCGAGGCATCGCCGTACTGATGCCTGCTCTCACGTGCCCGTCCGCCCTTGCCAACACCCTGGGCGTTGTAGAACGGATGCCGGAAGCCACTCATCACCTGCACGTGCTCGACGGGATATCCCATCAACTGCAGCTCCTCGATCACCAGCTCGAGCTTGTCGATCAGCGCCTCGCGCAGCACGACGTACTTGGGCCAGACGGTGGACTGATCCTTGGTCACGAAGTCGCGCAACCGGAAATGCTCGGAGATCTGCAGCCCTTCGTTCTGCGGCGTGACCTCGATGAAGCCCAGCGGGTTGTCGTACGACGCGCTGCTGACGGCGCGCTTTTCACCGGGCCAGTAGCCCATGCGATACATGCCCATCCACCCACGCACCTTCATCGTGAACGGCACCATGGGCACGATCTGCAGCGAGGCGACACGTGACCGCAAACCGGCTTCAGCAGGGGACGCCCGCATCGCACCGATGGCGCGTTCCATCTCCCGCGCCTGTGGTGCCGGCAGGAACCGGGCTCGCAGCTTTCCGCTGCGCCCGAGCAGCGAGTCGTCGAGTGCCACCATGTCCGCACTCGAGTACAGCTCGCGAACGGCTGACGTCGACGCATACGCTTCGCTCGGCGGCGCCGCGAACCACGACGCGATGCCCGAGAGCAGCATTCCAGCAAGTATTGATCGACCAGTCATTTCGGAGGCTCCTTGTGTCTCACCTGCTACACGAGTCTCGACTGCACGGGGTCACGCGTTCCGGGGCAAAATCTACTAATTCCGGCCCGACGCTGACCAGCCGTTCAGGCTCAGCCATTGGTTAGCGAAGTTTCATGCGCATCCGCTGGGCGCTTCCCCTGGACGCGCTGACCGAATCAGGGGCGGCCGCGCGCGCGATTCAACGAGTCGACCCGCTCTCGCTGCTGTGCGATGGTTCGTAGTCCGAGTTCTGCCCGCTGCGGGTCGGTGACGTGTGTGGTGTCGATGGGCGCGATTGCGCAGCGTCCTTCGAGGGTGTTGGGACAGGTGACGACCGTTGCAAACCACTGGCGCTGTTTCTGCAGCAGCTGCAATTGGTCCCACGCATGCGCCATCACGCGCCATGAGCGACGGTCGGACGAATCCGCCTCCACAGCGCGGCGCGACCAGCGGTACGCGCGCTCGACCGCTTCCTGACCGAGGGAGTTGGCCGTCAGCGCCATCGACCCCGCGGTTCGCAAGTCGGCTGGCGTCGACACCCGTCCACACTGATCGAGCATGTCGGCACGGCTGAGCACCGACTGCAGGTAGATGCGCAGCGACGTCAGTTGCGTATCGGTGGCGGTACGCATCGCCACCACCGTCGAATCAGTGACCGTCGCGAGTCGGCCCAGTTCGTCCGGATCCGGTACGTCGCGGCAGAGCCTTCCACGCGCCGACGAGCAAGCGGTGGTGGCCGCCAGCAGCACCGCCATCACCGCCGCGCGGCGCCACATCACGGAGCGCATCAGTAGATGTACACCGCGGCGCCAACAGGAATCATGCGATACAACGTTTCGATGTCCTCATTGCGCAACCGAACGCACCCATGGCTCACACTCCGCCCAATCGACGTCGGCGCATTCGTGCCATGCAAGGCGTATCCATCGCCGAGGTTCAGGCGATGCGTGCCGAGAATCTCCTTGTAGCGTCGAGCGTTGGTGCCGCCGGGCGGGATGATGATCCGCCCGCCAGCGACCAGCTCCTTGCCGTCGGTGGCCGTGAGTGCCTGCACCGAGCCATCCCGATATCGCTTGATCACATCGCTGCCGCGCGTCGTGATGACACCGTCGGATACCTGGATGATCTGCCCACGCTTCATGCGCAGGATGCCGAGTTTTTTCTTGCCAGCCTGCTCGACGAAATGCCAATCCGGTGGCACCCACGCCGGCGAGGTCTCCTTGCTCTTCACCGTCAGCTTCCCGCGCGGTGTGTCGAACTTGTACTTCTGGTCTCGACCAGCGCCGATCAGAGTGCGCCCGCTGCCACTGGCAACGCGCGTCGTGAACAATTCCGTCTCACCATCGCGCACCCAGAGGCGGTTGTCAGCGAGGCTGACGATCACGTATGGCTCCACCCCGGTTGGCAGGCCACTGGTTCGGGCACGACGCGTCGAATCAAGGAGGGCCGTGACTCGCACGCGCGCCGCTTGCAACTCGTTCAGCTCGCGGGCCCCGGCATCACGCGCCGCATCACGCGCCTGCATCGCCGTCACCGTCTGAAACCCTTCGAACGCGGCCACGCCAACGCCAGCCAGCGCCAGCGTCGAGGCACACCACGCCAGCCAGCCGCCGGCGGTGAGGAATCGCTTCACGGGGCCCATCAGAACAACACCGCCTTCATGCCACGCACCAGGTTGGGGCGCACGGCATCGAAGTCGCGACGTGACACGACGATCATGCGAGGACCAGGACCGGTTTCCACACCGCCGAGCAGGGCTGCCGCCGCATCGCCACCCTCGATCACTGTGCCATCGCTGAGAGTGACCCGCTCCACCTTCATCTCCTTCGCACCCACGGCGATCGCGTTGCCGAGCGAGTCCACGGTCGGCGCATCGGCGGCGACCGGCGACTCGGCGATCTTGGAGATCGTCTGCGTGCCGCGTGCCGGAAGGGCCCCGCGAAAACGGGCCGGCATCGTGCGCAGCGTGATTCCATCGCGCATCAAGGCTACGGTGCCGCTGTCGACGGCGATCACGAGGTGCAGCTTCGGTTCCGCACGCGCGTTGGCGCGCGCTAGCTCGAGCGCGAGGGTCGCCGACTCGACGTCCGCGGCCTTGCGCAGCGAATCGAGCGTGACCGTGGCCGTCGACCTCTGCGACCGGAGCAGCGCCGCCTCTTGCCGGAGGCTTTCGCGCTCGGCGCGCAGCATCGGCACCGCAGCCACGGCGGCAGCGATCAGAAGCCCGGTGATGATGAAGCCGACCGTGGGTCGCAATCGGCTGTCAGGACTGTCGCCGCTCATGGTGGTGTAATCGCCTCGACGTCGAGGATAGGCACGTTCGTAGGTGCGGAGCGTCCGGTGCGGACGCGCGCGATGATCTGAATCACGGTCAGGGGAACGATGGCCTTGGCGTCATTGACCAGTGACTGAGGCAACGCCAGGTACAACATCGCATTCTCGCCGGCCGGCCCACGCGCCAGCAGGTACGGCTCGCCCGTCTGAAGGTCGCGACGCAATGCATCCGCCTTCTGGAACGCGAGCACCTCGACCTTCCAGCGAATCAGCTTCCCCTTGGAGCCTTCCGGATCGGCGCGCAGGTCTGCCGCGCTGAGCTGTGTCCGGAGGGAGGAATCCACGGGCAGAAGGTCAGACTCCTTGATCCACCCTTCCATCCGCACCCGCACCCACCCCCGTTCCCTCGCCAGGGGAATGACGGTGCCGGGCGTCACGACAGTACCCATCACCGCGCCATCTGGTGCCGTCCGGAACTCAGCCTTCGCGGCCGGCCGGAGCGGGATGGTGGCGGGACTGACCGCGCGAGCCACGGTCGAGTCTGCTGGCTTCTGAGCCGCCAGATTGGCGGCCCCCAGAAGAAACACGAGGCTGGCAAGCGTGTAGGCAGCGACGGAGCGTTGCGCTTTCGATGGTAGTGCCCACCGGCGGGGGGTACATTCAGCAGACGTCATACTCACGACATTACTACCCTGCCCCACCCTGCATCCATGCCTTCGCATTCCGTCCGACCTGTCTGCCTCGTCGTTCTCGATGGCTGGGGATACCGCGATGACGCCACGGCGAACGCCATTGCCCTCGCCGAGACGCCGAACTGGGATCGACTGATGGGCTCGGTCCCGCATACGCTGCTGGAGGCGAGCGGGCGTCGGGTCGGGCTGCCGGAAGGTCAGATGGGCAACAGCGAAGTCGGCCACATGAACCTCGGTGCTGGCCGCGTCGTGGAGCAGGATCTGGTACGCATCGGCGCTGCGATCGAGACCGGCGCGTTCTTCGCCAATCCAGCGCTGGTGGCGGCCTGTCGCGACGCCGCCGCGCGTGGTGTGACCCTGCACCTGATCGGCCTGCTCGGACACGGTGGTGTGCACGCGCTCGACAAGCACCTGTTCGCCTTGCTCGACCTGGCCAACCGCGAAGGTGTGAAGTCGGTGGCCGTGCACGGCATGCTCGACGGTCGTGACACGCCGCCCAACTCGGGCCGCGGATTTCTGGCGGAGCTGCAGCACGAGATCGCCAAATACCCAGGCCGCGCGGTGTTGTCCACTCTCGGCGGGCGCTACTTCGGCATGGATCGGGATCATCGCTGGCCGCGCACCGAAAAGTGGTACCGCGCGATGGTCGATGGCGTCGGGACCGAGACGACCGCAGACACCGTCGCCGCCTCTCTCAGCGCCGCCTACGCCGCTGGCACCACCGACGAATTCATCGAACCGTTCGTGTTGCATGATGCGTCCGGTGCGCTGACGCCGCGGCTGGCCGACGGCGACGTGGTGATCTGCTTCAACTTCCGTAGCGATCGCATGCGGCAACTCTGCGATGCACTGACATCGCCGACGTTCGCCGGCTTCAACATTGACGGTCGGCCGCGTCTATCCGTCACGACGATGATGGAATACGACCCCACATTTACCTATCCGGTCGCGTTTCCGGCCACGCAGCTCACCAACATGGTCGGCGAAGTGATCGCGAACGCTGGCATGACGCAGCTGCGCACCGCCGAGACCGAGAAGTATCCGCACGTGACCTTCTTCTTCAACGGCGGGCGCGAAACACCCTTCGCCGGCGAAGAGCGTCGCATGGTGCCGAGCCCCAAGGTCGCCACCTACGACCTGCAGCCGGAGATGAGTGCCTCGGGCATTTGCGACGGCCTGGTGGAGGCGCTCGAAACGCGGAAGTACGACTTCATGCTCTGCAACTTCGCCAACTGCGACATGGTCGGGCACACTGGGTCGCTCCCGGCCGCCATCGCCGCCGTGCAAGCCGTCGACGCCTGCATCGGACGCATCGTGACGGCAGCCGAAGTTGGCGGCGCACGCGTCATCTTCACCGCCGATCATGGCAACGCCGATGTGATGGTGGACCCGGTCACCGGGGCACCGCACACGGCACACACTACCAATCCAGTTCCCTTGTTGATCATCGATCCTGATGGCGTCGTTCCGCTGCGTGCCGGCGGTGCCCTGTGTGATGTTGGCCCGACCGTGATCGACATGCTCGGTCTCGTGATCCCGCCCGAGATGTCGGGGCGTTCGCTGCGCCAAGCTTCGGTGCCGGCATGAACGCTCGACAGCTGATGGTGGCGGGCATCGTCGCAGGACTCTCGGTGAGCGGCAGCACCGCATTGCAGGCGCAAGTCGGCAGCACGCCAGAAAACAGCCCGTTCCGCGACGTCGAGAAGCGGCAGGGGATCAGTCTCATCGTCGGTCCGAGCTTCGGCGGCAAGGACAAGGTTGGCGCTGCGCCGCGCGGTGGCATCGGGATCGGTGTGCGCTACGACGTGCCGCTGGGCGCCAGTCCGTTGTCGTTCACCTCGAGTCTCGTCAGACAGTCCTCGAGCCGCGATGTGTTGCAGCCCGGCTTGCCGCTGGCCAATCGTGTCGGCGCCACGGTCTCGGAGCCGCTCTGGTTTCTCGACGCCGCATTGACGCTGATGCTCACGGGTCACAAGAGCTGGCACTCACTGATGCCGAGCGTCTCGTTCGGCGCTGGCATCGCCAACGACTCGAAGGCGATCACCGACTCGTCGCTCTTCAAGTTCGGCAGCCGGTTCGCACCGAGCGTGGGTCTTGGACTCAAGTACGCACCGCTCAAGTCGCGCTGGACGCTGCGCGCCGACATGACGAATCGTTTCTACAGCGTCCCGTATCCGGCCACCTTTCGCGATTCGACGCCGAACATCCCGCGTCTCGTCGGCCCGAACACGAAGAACAGCTGGACACGCAACACGATGCTCACGCTCGGCCTCGTCCGCGAGATCGGACGGCGATGAGCGGTCGCACCACGCTCACCCGCCGCGTGTCTTTTGCGGCGGCACATCGCTATCGACGTCCGGACTGGGACGACGCACGCAACGAGGCCACGTTTGGTCTGTGCGCCCGTCCGAACTTCCACGGCCACAGCTACGTGTGCGATGTGAGTGTGAGTGGTCCGGTGGCGCGCGAGACGGGCATGCTGGTGGATCTTGGCCTGCTCGACCAGGTGTTGCAGGAAGAAGTCAGGTCGCGCTTCGATCACCGCAACATCAACCTCGATGTGGCGGAGTTCGACGAGGTGACCGGACTCGTGCCAACTGGTGAGGAACTGGCGCGCTTCATCGCCGAGCGAGTGCAGGCGCGCCTTCCCGCCAGTGTGCGCGTCACGCGCGTCGTGGTGGCCGAAGACGCGACACTCAGTGCGACCTACGAACCGGCGTGACCATGGCGAGGCAGCCACGGTGTGGAGTGCTGCTCGCCGGTGGTGCCAGCACACGATTCGACCGCCGTCCAAAGGGGCTGCAACCGCTTGGCGGAGCGCGTGTGGCGGACTATCCCCTTCGCGCGCTGCACACCGTCTGCGATGACGTGGTGATCGCAGCGAACGCCGCTGACGCCGCGGACTGGTTTCCCGCGCATCGCGTGGTACGGGACATCGTGCCTGGCGTGGGCGCGCTGAGCGCGCTCCAGACTGCGATGGTGGCCGGTGGCGGACGCACCGTGGTCGTCTGCGCCTGGGACATGCCGTTCGTGACGGCCGAGGTGCTCGAGGCACTCGTGATCGAAGTTGAATCGGGTGCGGAGTGCTGCGTGCCCGTCCATCCTGATGGACGCCTGGAGCCGCTCTGCGCCGCGTACGCGGCAGGGTGCGCCGACACGGCGACATGGCTGCTCGACGCAGGCGAACGCGCAGCGCATGCACTGGCCGACGCGGTTGGCGGAGCACGCTGGCCGATTGCAAGTAAGGGCAGTGATCACGACGGCCAGCGCACGTTCTTCAACGTCAACACGCCCGCCGACCTCGCACGCGCTGCGGAGTGGATCGAATTTCTTCCGGAGCAGTCGTGACGCGCATGCGCTTCATGCTGATGCCTGTGCTGTGTGCCATGTCAGTTGGCTGCGCACGTACGGCGCCGGTCGTGACGCCGATGCCGACCTCCGCGCCAACGCCCGCGGCAGTGGTGCCAGCGCCGCCAGCAAGCACACCGAGTCTCGCCCCGCCGCTGCAGGCGTTCGTCGATTCGCTGGTCAACCTGCCGCAGTTCAGCAGCGCCCACTGGGGCATCCTGATCGTGGCACCAGACCGTCGGGACACGCTGGCTGCAGTGCAGGCCGACCGACTGGTGATGCCGGCGTCGAACCAGAAGTTGATCACGGCGGCCGTTGGCCTCACATCGCTGGGTCCCGACTTTCAGTGGCGTACGACGTTCACTCGCACCGGTCCGATCGTGAATGGTGTGCTGCGCGGCGATCTCGTGATCACTGGGCGTGGTGATCCCAGTGTGTCGGTGTCGATGCGCACCGATCCGCTGACGGCGTTCGATTCACTCGTCAGCGCACTCCGCGCCGCCGGCGTGAAACGGATCGCGGGTCGCGTGGCCCCTGACGTGCGCCACAACTTTCCCGGGAGCCCGCTCGGCTACGGCTGGGATTGGGACGACCTCGATGCGGCGTATGGCGCCGGCGTCACGGAGCTCCTGTTCAATGAGGGCTTCGCCGACATCACGGTCGCCGGGTGCGGCGCAGTGGCGAAGAGGGCGTGTGTGACATCCGCACCACTCAAGCATTCGCCTCCGATCCACGCAGACGTGATCACGCTCGGTCGTGGCACGGGTGCACCGGTGCTCGAATGGTGGCGGGATTCGCTCGAGATTCCTGGCATCACGGTGCGTGGCGCAATTGCCGCCGGTGATTCGGTGCAGTTCAGCGCGTCGCAGCCCGATGAGCGTGCGACCTACGCCGCCGCAGTCGTCGAGGCGCTGACACGCGCCGGGATCGCGGCCACCGATGGCGCCGAGCGTCCGGCAGGACGTGACACGGTCTTCGTGCTCCGCTCGCTCCCGTTGCGTGAGGTGCTTGGTGCGATGCAGAAGCCATCGCAGAACCAGATTGCCGAAGCACTGTTCCGGACCATCGCGCTCGAGGCGACGGGTGTGGGTCGGCCCGACAGTGCCCGAGCGGTGGTCGAGCGACAGCTCGCGGCGTGGGGCGTGCGCACCGACGCCCATGCCATTCGCGACGGCAGTGGGTTGTCGCGACACGACTATCTCACGCCACGGCTGGTGGTACAGGTGCTCGACACGATGCGGCGCGGCCCACACTACCGCGTCTACCACGATGCGTTGCCGGTGGCGGGTGTCGACGGCACACTGGAGAATCGGATGCGCTCCTTCGCCGCCGGACGCGTCTTCGCCAAGACGGGCACCATCGACAAGGCGCGCGCACTCTCTGGATACGTCACCACCGCCGGTGGCGAAGAAGTCATCTTCTCCATCATCGCCAACAATTTCACGGTGCCGAATCGCGAAGTTGACCGGATCGCCGAGCTGATCGTCGAGCGATTGGTCTCGATGGGCAGGGCGGCTCCATGACAGCACCGGCACGCCTTCCGGTCGAGGATGCGATCGCACGCATCCTGACCGCCGTTGCACCACTGGAGAGCGAGCCGGTCGTGCTTGCTGACGTGCTCGATCGTGTGCTGGACGAGACGATCGTCGCGCCGCACACTCATCCGGCGTGGCGCAACAGTGCGATGGACGGCTATGCCGTGCACTCGCTCGATGTACGCGGCGTGAGTCCGTCTGCGCCGGTGCTGCTACCCGTCCGAGGGACCATTGCGGCGGGCGACGCTGCGCCGACATCGGTGGATCGTGGTACCGCATGGCGGATCATGACCGGCGCTCCAGTACCCGATGGTATCGATACCGTGATTCGTGTCGAGGACACGGATGCGGGCGAAGTCGTGGTTCACATCACCAACGATCGGGATGTCGAACGCAATGTGCGGCCGCGTGGCGAGGATTTTTCGGCGGGCGACACCCTGTTGCGCGCCGGCACGGTGTTGCGGCCGCCGCACATCGGACTCGCCGCTGGCAGCGGTCGACGCACTCTCGACGTCGTGCGTCGTCCGCGTGTGGCCATCCTCAGCTCGGGCAACGAGCTGGTCGATGTCGATGGATTCGCCGAGGTGCTGGCCGGACGTCGGATCGTGAACACGAATGGCTATGCCCTGGCGGCGGCAGTGCGCGACGCGGGTGGCATCCCCATCGAGCTTGGGATCGCTGTCGACAACCCCGAGGCGATCGCCGAGTGCATCACGTCGGCCCCGCCATTCGATGTACTCGTCACCTGCGGTGGCATCAGTGTCGGTGCGTTCGACTACACACGTGACGTGGTGCAACGGCTGGGTGCATCACTCGACTTCTGGCGTGTGCGAATGCGACCGGGTGGTCCATTCGGTTTCGGTAATCTTGGTGGAAGGCCGTGGTTCGGCCTGCCTGGCAATCCGGTCTCGTCGATGGTGACGTTCGAGCTGTTTGTCCGCCCGGCGCTGTTGCGATTGAGGGGGCACACGAACGTGGTGCGCACACCGGTGCCAGTGACGGTCGCGGAACCGGTGCGAACGCAGGGTGGCCTGACGCATTTTCTTCGCGCGGTCGTGACACCGGACCGGCGGGCTGCACTGACGGGCCCGCAAGGATCGGGGATGCTGACGTCGATGGCCGCGGCCAATGCACTGCTGATCGTTCCGCACGATGTGACGTATCTTCCCGAGGGCGCATCAGCGCACGCGGTACTGCTGCACGACAACTCACAGATGGCGGTTGCTTGGACGTTTTGACTCCCGACGCGCTCGAACTCGACTTGCGCAGTCGGTTCCGCACGATCGAATCGCCGGTCACGATTGCGGCCGACGAAGTGATCCAGATCCTGCATCCGGCGAACTCCGATGAGCTGATCTCGGAGCAGGATTTTGCGGTCGATGATCGATTGCCATACTGGGCCGACCTCTGGCCAGCATCGGTGGTGCTGTCCCGTTTCCTTCGCGGCCTGCGCGGAGAAGGGCGCACGATGCTCGAACTGGGGTGTGGGAGCGGCGTGGTCGCGACGGCCGCGGCACGAGCCGGCTTCGACGTCACGGCGACTGACTACTACGAGGACTCACCACACTTCGCCCGCATCAACGCCTGGCGCAACGCACAGGTCGACATCACGGCCCGCTGTGCCGACTGGAACAGCTGGCCGAACGACTTGCGCGGCTTCGACATGATCGTCGCCTCGGACGTGCTCTACGAACAGCGCAACGCGCCGCTCATCGCCCGCGTGATGGCCCAGTCACTCGGCCAGCACGGTGAAGGCTGGATCGCCGACCCCGGCCGCGTCGGCTCCGCCGGCTTCCCCGACTGGTGCATCAGCCACGCGCTCTCCTGCGAGACAGTGGCGAAAGTCGATATCGAAGCCGGCGGCCGCACCCACACCATCACCCTCTCGCGCATCACGCGCTGAGGCTCTGACGCGACGGAAGCAGTTGCTGGGCGACGACTTCGCTGATGTCGAGGACTGAGACGTCCTTCTCGAGCTTGGCCACGCCATCGGTCATCATCGTCATGCAGAACGGACAGGCGACGGCGATCACGTCGGCACCGGTGGCGACGAGTTCCTCGGTGCGTTCGACGTTGATGCGCTTGCCCACCATTTCGTCGACGAACATGCGACCGCCGCCGGCGCCGCAGCAGAGGCCGCGACTTTCGGTGCGCACCGGTTCGACCAGCGTCATGATCGGCAGCGCACGCTTCAGCGTCTCACGCGGAGCGCTGTAGACGTCGTTGTAGCGGCCCAGGTAACACGAGTCGTGATACGTCATCGTGAGGCGCTTGCCATGCTCCGTGTTGAGCGGAATCAGGCCTTCGTTCAGCAGCCGCTCGATATACGTGCTGTGGTGGATGACTTCATAGTTGCCACCGAGCTGCGGGAACTCGTTGCCCATCTGGTGGAAGCAATGCGGGCAGAAGGTGACGACTGTCTTCACTTCATACCGATCGAGGGTCTCGATCGTCCCCTTGGCCAGCGTCTGGTAGAGATATTCGTTGCCAAGGCGACGGGCCGGGTCGCCGTGGCAGGTCTCTTCCTGTCCGAGGATCGCGAAGTCGATGTTGGCCGCCTGCAGGATGCGCGCGAATGCGACCGTGATCTTCTTCGCGCGATCGTCGAAGCTGCCCATGCATCCCACCCAGAAGAGGATGTCCGGACGCTTCCCTTCCGCGAACGCCTCGGCATACGTCGGGATGTTCATCCCTTCGCTCCACTGCGCGCGATCGGCCGGGCTGAAGGCCCACGGCGAGGCGTTCGTCTCCAGTGACTCGAAGGTCGGCTGCACTTCCTCCGGGAAGCGGCCTTCGTTCAACACCAGGCCGCGACGGAGCTCGTTGATGATGTCCAGCTGGTCGATACTCACCGGACATTCAGTCACGCAGGCGCGACAGCTGGTGCAGGCCCAGAGTTCGTCCTCGGTGATGTAGTTGTCGAGCAGCACGTTGTCGAAGGCCGCCTTGCCACCTTCTGCACCCAGCAGCAGCGCCGCACTCCCCGGCACGTCCAGCTCACCGGCCAGCAAAGGCGCCTTCTCCATCAAGCGCTTGCGGGTGTCGACGACGATCTTGCGCGGACTGAGTGGCTTGCCGGTGATGTTCGCAGGGCAGGCAGCAGTGCATCGACCACACTCGGTGCAGCTGTAGCCATCGAGCAGGTTCTTCCACGAGAGGTGATCGACGTCGCTGGCGCCGAACTGCTCCACCTCGGCCTCGAGGTCCATCGGGCGCATCACGCCGATCTTCGCCGGCCCGCTGGTATCACTGAACCAGACGTTGATCAGCGAACTCACGACATGAAGATGCTTCGAGTACGGCAGGAAGTTGAGGAAGCCCAGCACCAGCAGTGCGTGTGCCCAGAAGCTCACGTCATGCGCGGCGTGCGTGCCCGGCACACTTGTAAGGAACGCGCCAAGCCCGGTGGAGATCGGGCGAAACCACCCGAACTGCGTATTCCGTACTGCAGGATCTGACGCGTATTCGAGGGCGCCGGTGGTGTAGATCGTCAGCATCAGCGCGGCGATCACGCAGAGGATGATAACCGCCTCCGTACCGTGAATCTCCTTGCCCTGCAATCGCCGGGGTGGTGCCACCAATCGGCGCCAGAGAAGCCAGCTCACCGCAACCAGCACCACCACGGCGAACAACTCCTGGCTCAGCATGAACAGCTGCCAGAGCAGCCGCGGCAGAATCGATTCGTAGCTGAACGCGGGCCAGACGCCGTGCAGCAGGATCTCGGCCGTGCCCGCGGTCAGAACGAGAAAACCCCAGAACACCGAGGCGTGCGAGAGTCCCGCCCCGCGCTCACGCAAGATCTTCGACTGCGCAAATCCAATCGTGATCAGGTTCCACGTGCGACGCCCTGGATGATCGAGCCGGTTCTCCGCCTTGCCGAGTCGGAGGTAGCTGACCAGCCGCTGGATGTTGTAGCTGAAGAAGCCCAGCGCGACGATGAGGACGATCAGAAATGCGAAGTTCTGCCCGGACATGGCGATCCCAGTTCGGTGGAGCGTGCGAAGGGACCGCGCCAGTTGGCACGATCCTGATTCCCGGAAACTAACGGCGGGCGCAGTCATCGCGACCGCGCCCGCAGAGCCCTTCACATATCAGAACCAGCAGCCTAGTGCTGTGCGCGCGCGGCCTTCACCGCCGCCGTCAACGCCGGCATGATCTCGAATGCATCACCGACGATCCCGTAGTCGGCGACCTTGAAGATCGGCGCATCCTTGTCCTTGTTGATGGCCACGATCGTCTTCGAGTTGCGCATGCCAGCGATGTGCTGGATGGCGCCACTGATGCCGACCGCCACGTAGAGATCGGGTGAAACCTGTCGGCCAGTCTGGCCGATCTGGTCGCTGTGCGGACGCCAGCCGTCATCGGTCACGGCGCGGGTCGCACCGACGGCAGCATTGCCGAATGCGGCCGCGAGGTCTTCGACCAGCGAGAAGTGCTCGGCAGCCTTGAGGCCGCGACCACCGCTCACGATCACCGGTGCCTCGGCGAGGTCGAGCTTCGCGCCGCCACCCATCGTCACTCCGGTCACCTTCACGCGGCCGGCCGATGGATCCATCGCTGGCGCCACCGACTGCACGGTGCCGGCCTTCGCGGTCGTACCCACGCTCACGGCGCCCGGTCGCACACTCACCAAGGCCGGCGTGGACGACAGCACCATGGTGGCGATGATCTTGTTCGTGTTCATCGGATGGCGAACGACGATGTCGCTGCCCTCCACACCAACGGCCACCACGTCAGCTGCAACACCCACTCGCAGCTTGGCACCGATACGCGGTGCGAGATCCTGCCCCATCGCGCTCGCCCCGAAGAGCGCGGCCCGATAGCCGCCGCTCGTGATGTGCGCTGCCACCGTCGCTGCTGACGCTTCTGCGTTGTATGTCGCGAAGCCCTCATGCTCCACGACCAACACGACGTCAGCCCCTGCAGCCGCAAGCTTGGCAGCGACACTGCCGATGCCCGCGGCACCGAACACCATCGCGTGCACCTCGCCACCCAGTCCATCAGCCACTGTGCGCGCGGCCGTCACCACTTCGAGTGCGACCTTGCGCACATCACCGGCGCGCGCTTCTGCCACCACCAGAATGTTGTTTGCCATCTCAGAGCACCTTCGCTTCGGTCTGGAGGAGTCGGATCAGTTCCGGAACTGCAGCCGCACCTTCACCCACGATGCGACCGGCGGAACGCTCCGGTGGTAGTTCCATCTTGCGGACGCTGACGGAGATCGCGCCAAGCTGTGCCGGCTTGCTCTCGAGCGGCTTCTTCTTTGCGGCCATGATGCCCTTCAGGCTCGGGTACCGCGCCTGGGTCACGAGGCCCTGGTCGATCGTGCAGAGTGCCGGCAACGGGAATGACAATGTCTCGACGCCCCCTTCGACCTGGCGCTCGGCAGTCCCGCTGGTACCGCTGATGTCGAGCTTCGAGACGGCCGTCACACACGGCAAGCCGAGCAGCTCGGCCACCATCGCGCCGGTCACACCGGCGGCGCTGTCAACCGCGATGCGGCCAAACAGGATCAGGTCGTAGCCACCATCCTTCAACTCCGCCGCCAACGCTTCGGCGATCGCAAAGCCATCGAACGGAATCTTGTCGGTCTTCAGGTGCACACCCTTGTCGGCACCCATCGCGAGTGCCTTGCGGATCGTTTCCTGCGCCGCATCCGGTCCCAGCGAAATGACGGTGACTTCGCCACCGCCATGTTTCTCATTCTGTTGCAGCGCCGCCTCGACCGCCCACTCGTCGAAGTCGCTGATGTCGTACTTGATACCGGTGTCTGACACCGAGGCGCCGTCGGCGCCAATCTGAAAACGCGCACCCATGTCGGCGACGCGCTTGATGCACACGGCGATCTTCACCGCTGGCACTCCCAATGGCTGTAGAGAAAACGGAGCCCTGCTCGAACAGGGAAATTTAGCCCGGGTGACCCCGGTCCCGCAGGACACCGGACAGTGCAGAATGCCATTATTCCAGCATGCCTCCTCGTCCGCTTGCCCTCGTCACCGGTGCCTCCTCTGGCATCGGCAAGGTGTACGCCACCAAACTGGCCGCCCGCGGCTACGACTTGTGCCTCGTAGCCAGGGATTTTGAACGCCTGACGGCGCTGGCAGCTGAACTCCGGCTGCTCGGCGCCAGTGCCACGGCAGTGGTGGCGGACCTGAGCACCGATGCCGGCGCCGAGGCGGCGGCCGCGGCGATCGCTGCCGCGGGCCACCTCGACCTGCTGGTGAACAACGCAGGATTCGCCACCAAGGGTGAGCTGGCCGACGCCCCGCTCGAAGCGCAGGACCAGATGCTCCGGCTCCATGTGCTGGCCGTGAACCGACTGACGCAGGCGGCACTGCGCGTCATGAAGCCGGCCAGGCGCGGCGGCATCATCACCGTCTCCAGCGTCGCCAGCTTCGCCAACAGCACCGGCAATGTGAACTACTGCGCCACCAAGGCCTATCAGCGCAGCCTGAGCGAAGGGCTGGCGCTGGAATGTGCGCCGTTCGGCATTCGGGTGCAGGCGCTCTGCCCCGGCTTCACACACACGGAGTTCCATGCCCGCATGCAGTTTGACCAGCGCGGCAAGGCGCCGGAGTGGCTGTGGCTCGCGGCGGAAAACGTCGTGGAAACGTCGCTCCGACAGTTCGAGTCCAATGGCGCCGTCATTTGCATCCCAGGCGCGCAGTACAAGGTGATCGTGCTGCTGTTGCGCTACATCCCGAGCTGGATCAAGCGGCTGCTGACCCAGCGTGTCTACAAGCGCGTCTGATCACCAGCCAGCCATCGCAGACATGGCGCGGTGCGGCGCCTGACGGTTCGCCGCACCGACCGTGCACTCACCATGCACCCACCATGCACCCACCATGCACCAACGGGGGCAGATCACCGCGGCGGAATTCCCGTCATCTCCCAGGTCAGCAGCGACATCGGAATCAGGCCGGCCGCGGTGAACGTGTCCATGAACTGTCGCATCGAGAAGTTCTCGCCGAGTGTGCGCTTGCGCTCCATCATCAGCTCCTCGACCTGGATCTTCCCGATCACGTAGCTGGTGCCGTATCCGGGCTGCTGCAGGTAGAGGTGCTGCTCTCCGCGCACGAGCTTCCCGTCCATACGCAACCAGTTTCTCGGCGTGTATTTCGAGGCGTAGGCCGAAGCTTCCTCGAGGGTCATCTGGTTGGCATGCATGCGCAGGTCACCAAGTGCGCGCGCGGCACGTTCCGCCAGCAGGATGTAGATCAGCTCACGTGAGCGCGGCTTGCTGTCGAACATGCCGGCCGCGAGCATCATCTCCTCCCACCCCGTCGCGTTCCCCTCGGTGCGCGTGACGAAAATGTTGTAGAGCAGCGGGCCGCGGCGGATCGGGCTGGCATGCGGGGTGTTCTTGGCGTACGCGAGATCGAACCAGTGGAAGCCGTGGGTCCGCATCACTTCCGGATCACGGTAGTCCACTTCGTAGAAGAACTCGCGTGGCCCGGCAATGAACGATCCCGTCTGCGCGCGCAACGCCGGATCCATGTCGGGACGGATCGTCATGATGTCATGCGCCTTGAGGAAGGCCATGTAGTCGGTCACGCCCTGCGTGTAGAGGCGCGTGTGTTCGGCCTGGCTGCTCAACGGCACCTGCGGCGGAAGCGCAGCATTCTTCACTTCCTCGAGGGTCATCAGCGCCTGTGACCGGGCCAGCTCGCGATCCATGATCGCCACCTCCTCGGCCCAGGTGTACGGCACCAGCATCACGTTCTTCAGGTACCAGTTGTAGTTCGCGATGCCGACTCCTGACTGTCCCCGCTTCAGTGGCGCCTGCGCATCGATCCAGGTGGCGAACGCATCGGTGGCCTCTCTGGCTCGCTGCACGTCAGCCGCGAGATCGGCGGGCACCTTCGTGGCCAGCACCTTCAGCTCATCGCTCTGACCGCGCACGCTGCCGCCGGCGTACTTCCAGAGATCAGCGCCGTTGCCGGTGAGGTTGAGGCGTGCCTGCGTGAGCAACACCGGAATCGCACGCAGTGCACTGCGCATTGCATCAGCGCGTGCGGTGCTCAACGGAAAAGACTCGGCCCAGACTTCGATCGCGCCATCGGCGAACGGCCCTTCACGACCCGGCTGATCGCTCTGGTCGCCGAACACCGTCACATAAAACGCAGGATTGGTCGCCCACGGCCGGCGCACGCGATGATCGAATTCCAGTCCCGCCATCTCAGCGCGCACGATGTGCCAATCCACACGCTGGGCAACGGTCCATCCCGTCGTGTCGATCGCCGCCAACCGACGCTGCCACGTCGGCAACGCACGTTGCTGCGCCGCCATCGCGCGGACCGAGTAGTCCGGCGCACTATTCGTGATCGGCGCCCGCTGAAAGGCGCGCCAGTCGCGGAAGAAGGTCACCAGGGCGTCGTAGCTCGCGGCGCGCGGCGTCGAGGCCGAGGCGAATGCGATCGTCGCCTGTACTGGAGTGGGCAGCATGGCTGCGCTCAGGGCACTGACGGCACCAACCACCACAACCCAGCGAGGACGACGCATCATGGAAGAGTTCCTGTCACGGTCAGAAGCCACGCGCCGCAGATCGGCACCGGAGAAACAACGAACGGGTTCCGGCGCAGTGGCGCTGGAACCCGTCGAATGTGGATGCGTGGCACGACCAACGCGAGCCTTTGCGCCCCGATGCGCGGAGCGCAACGCCCAACGGTGACGCTATCCGCGTTTCGCCTCGACACCCATCTCTGCCACTTCGTGGTAGGCGCCGACGATCACCGGCGCTGCCGTGACGTGTGTTGCCGTGGCGGCTCGGAGCAGTGAAATGATCTCGTCGGTGGCGCCGTCGCGGACGTACGCCTCGACCACCATGTCGAACCGATCGGTCCGGGCATCGCCATCCTTGAGGAAGATGGCGTG
Organism: uncultured Gemmatimonadaceae bacterium; assembly: GCA_963740355.1. Classification (GTDB taxonomy): domain Bacteria; phylum Gemmatimonadota; class Gemmatimonadetes; order Gemmatimonadales; family Gemmatimonadaceae; genus JACMLX01. The sequence continues at coordinate 992,433 of CAVUDW010000002.1, read as the reverse complement.
GGCGGCGACTGACTGTTGCTGGAGCGCGTGGCGAACGGCGACCCGGGCCGGTTCGCGATGGCCGATCCGCGTCATGAGGAACACCATCACCTTGGCCTCCTCGCGCGGGCCCGTGGTCGGCTCGATGCCGGCGGCTTCCGCCAGGCGAAAACCACCCGCCTGGAGCACGCCGATCGGCCCCAGCCCGCCACTCCCGCGCACACCATGCGGGAACGCCCGCTCGAACCGGCTTTCGTCCCACAGGTTCCGGGAGACATAGTCGAACGCCGACTCACTGTCCCGCTCGGTGTTCTCGGAGAGCACGATCCGCTCGATGCCCCGGGAGAGAAAACCGGAGGCGAACGGCTCCCAGGCCTGCAGAAACTCTTCCTGCGGCAGCACGGTGGTGAAGCAGACGAACTGCACGAGCGAACCCATCTAAGACTCCTGAGAAACGACGAAAGTCCGGATAAAAAAACGGAGCGCCGCTGAGCCAGCGGTCGCTCCGGAGTGGTGCGGGCGGTCACGCGTCAGCTGCTGACGATGCGTGCAGACCCCGTGCCACAAAGCTAACCGATCCGCGTCACGGAGTTCCCTCGCGACGCGGATCGGGCCCTGCCACAGACTTCGTCGTCCCTACTTGAACGCCTGCAATCCCGTGATCGCGTTGCCGATGATCAGCGAGTGCACGTCGTGCGTCCCCTCGTACGTGTACACGCTCTCGAGGTTGGCCATGTGCCGCATGCTGTGATACTCGGCCAGGATGCCATTGCCGCCAAGCAGGCGACGGGCTTCACGCGCAATGTCGGTCGCCATGTTGACGTTGTTGCGCTTCGCCACCGACACCTGGTTCGAGTTGAACGTTCCGAGGTCCTTCATGCGGCCGAGGTGCAAGGAGAGCAGCTGCCCCTTGATGATCTCCGTGATCATGTCGGCCAGGCGTACCTGCTGGATCTGGAACGCACCAATCGGCTTGTCGAACATGATGCGCGTCTTCGAATAGGAGAGCGCCTCTTCATAACAGGCCATCGCGGCGCCGACGGCACCCCACGAAATGCCGTATCGGGCCTGGGTCAGGCAGCTGAGCGGGCCACGCAGCCCCTGCACTTCGGGAAGCATCGCATCGGCGGGAACGTGCACGTCGACCAGCACCAGTTCACTGGTGTCGCTCGCCCGGAGCGAGAGCTTGCCCTTCTGGTCCTTGGCCGTGAACCCGGGCGTGTTGGTCGGCACGATGAAGCCACGCACCGACTTGCCGGTGTCGTCGCCATCGGCGGTCTTTGCCCAGATGATTGACACATGCGCCTGTGAACCGTTGGTGATCCACATCTTGGCGCCATTGATGATCCACGATCCGTCACCCTGCTGGCGGGCGCGGGTGATCATGCCACCGGGGTTGGACCCGGCATCGGGCTCGGTGAGGCCGAAGCAGCCGATGATTTCACCCTTCGCCATCTTCGGCAGGTATTGGCGCTTCTGCGCTTCGCTGCCGAATGCGAAGATCGGGTACATGACCAGCGCCCCCTGCACGCTGGCGAAGCTGCGGATGCCGCTGTCGCCGCGCTCGAGTTCCTGCATGATCAACCCGTAGGCGACGCTGCTCAGGCCCGCGCAGCCGTATTCCTCGGGGAGGTTCGCGCCGAACATGCCGAGTTCGGCCATCTCCGGAATCAGTTCCTTCGGAAAGCGGCCCTGGACGTAGCAATCACCGATGATCGGGATGATGCGCTCATCGACGAAGCGACGCACCGAGTCGCGAATCGCGCGCTCCTCCTCCGTCAGTGCGGCGTCGATGTTGAAAAGATCATCCTCGCGCGGCATCAGGTGGCCTGATGGGAGCAGCGAAGTTTCGGAATCGATATGAACGGCCATGGCACAGTCTCCGCCAGGGAAGGTCGGGCGGGCGCCGCCGGATGGGCGCGCCCTGAAGGATCGAGGTGGGTATCCGGTGAGAATTCCGGAGGGAATCCCGCGGACATTCCAGAGTGATAACGCTAACTGGCCCGGCAGAGTGCGGAAACGCAGCCGGGCCAGCCTCCCATGGACGATTGAATGAGGCGGGGGGCTACCGACCCGCGGTTCCCGCCGCCCCGGGTGCCACCTTGCCCGCGGCGAGGAAGTCCACCGCCAGCGAGGCCATCGTCCTGACGCCGGTCGGGAGGGCAGCCTCATCCGCAAAGAAATAAGGCGAGTGGTTGGCCGCCACGGTCCGCGGATCCTTGTCCTTGGGCGTCACGCCAAGCATCACGAACAGCCCCGGCACCTTCTCCTGGAAGTAGGAAAAGTCCTCGGCGCCGGTCACCAGCGGCCGGATCGAAGCCCCCGCCGGTCCGGCGGCCCAGCGGAGCGTGGGCAACATCTGGTTCGTCAGGGCGGTGTCATTGACCGTCACCGGGTAGCCGCTATCCACGACCACCGATGCCGTCGCGCCACTGCTGAGCGCGATCTGCTCCGCCGTCCGCTTCATGCGCGCGAAGATGTCGCTGCGCTGCGTCGGATCGAAGGTGCGGATCGTGCCCACCATCACCACGCTGTCGGGAATGATGTTGCTGCGGATTCCCCCGTTGATGGCGCCGACGGTGACGATGGCCGGCACCGCCGTGATGTCGGTCTGGCGGCTGATGATGGTCTGGAGGCCCATCACGATCTGCGAGCCGACGACAATCGGATCGACACCTGCCCATGGCGCGGCGCCATGCGTCTGTCGGCCGCGCACGGTGAGCGAAAATGAATTGGCCGCCGCGAGCAGCGGACCGACACGATAGCCCACCGAGCCGAGGGGACCGGGGAAGACATGCAACCCGAAGATCGCGTCCACATGCGGATTCTCGAGGGCACCAGCACGGATCATCGGCGCCGCACCACCTTCGCCATTCGGCGCGCCTTCTTCCGCCGGCTGGAAGATGAACTTCACGGTGCCAGGCAACGTCGCCTTCATGCCAGCCAGCACTTCGGCGGCGCCCATCAGGATCGCGACATGATTGTCATGTCCGCAGGCATGCATCACACCAACGGCCTGTCCACGGTAGCTGCTCTTCACCACCGAGCGAAAAGGCAGGTCGACCTGCTCTGCCACCGGCAGCGCATCCATGTCCGCGCGCAACGCGACGACCGGCCCCGGCTTGCCACCGCGGAGGATTCCGATCACGCCGTGGCCGCCGACCTCGGTCGTGACCTCCATGCCCAGCGCGCGAAGGTGAGCCGCGACCAGCGCCGACGTGCGCACCTCTTCACCAGACAGCTCTGGGTGTTCATGAATGTCGCGCCGCCAGCTCACCACCTTCGCATTCACCAGCGCCGTCCGCCGCTCGATCTCCTCGCGCAACGCCGTCGTGTTCACCGGCCGTTGCGCCGTGAGTGATGAGACCAGAGCACCAGCCGAGAGTGCAGCTGCCAGCATCGAACCCGAGAAGCGTCGCATGGTCATCGAGGGCAAGAGTTTTCGGATTCACCACAGAATTCCATCACAATAAGTCATCCCATTTCCTGGCGCATCGTGAGAGCTCGGTGTCAGGGTAATCCCGACGAGCGTCCACGCTTTTTTGGTAAGATCGAAAGGGGAGACTACAGCCGAGGCTTACGTGCTTGTGCGAGATCGTCAAGTGCAACTGCATTGAGGGGGAGGCCACGGAGCTCACGGAGTGCGTGGGGTGCAGCCGATCGTGCAGCGCGTTTCACTGTTTTCGAGATTGAACTGCAACTGCAACTGCAACGACAACTGCAACTGCATTGGGGGGGGAGGCCACGGAGCTCACGGAGTGCGTGGGGTGCAGCCGATCGTGCAGCGCGTTTCTCGGCTGCTGTTTTTGAGAACAGCAAGAGAACGAAGCCCGCAAAGAGGGACGCCTCGAATACGACGCACTCCGTGAGCTCCGTGGCCTCCCGCTCACATGTTGTTTTCTCTGAGCAACAGCGATGGTCGCAACTACAAGCCTGCGACGTGCCCGCTCGGCCGTCTCTTGTCCTCTCACACACCGCTGCCTGCCTCTGACGAGAACTCAGCGCGGAATCATGCGGGTCGCGGCGGGTTCGATGCCGACAGCGCGGCACTTGGCGCGGAAGCCGGCGCCGTGGTCGACGGGACGGCCGGTTTCGTCCTGCCACTGGTGCACCATCTCGTGCAGCAGGGTGTGGATCGCCTCGGGCCAGCCATCGCGGCGAACGTGGCGGCGCGACATCACGATCTCACCGATGCCACCGTTGTGGGAGCGCGGCGTGTAGTGACCAAGTCGGCGCGCGAGGCGGCGCGAGACCTGGATCTCGAGCGCATCGAGCGCTCCGTCGAAGTGTTCGAGATTCAGTTGCGCATGCAGCATCGTCAGGCGCGCGGCCATCGGCGCATCGTCGGCGTGCTGCGCCGCGGGACGTCGCGCGGCAGCACGGATCGGCACCGGCCACTCCACGATCACATCGCGGGCGGCCGAACGTTTCGCACGATTGCGCGAGGTCGCGAAGATGGCGATCGCCTGATGCACGCTTGCCGGTGCCGACACGAAGCCTTCATGGACACGCAGGACGCCGCGCAGCAGGCTCACCATCGTGCGGCGATTGCGCGTGAACACCACGCGGTCCACGCCACGCAGGCCGTGTGCCCGCAATGTGGCGAGGAAGGCGTCCGGATCGATCGCGACGGGTGCCGGAACGACTGGCACCGCGGGCGCGGGTGCATGTGCTGTCGCACGTGATGAAGCGAGCGAGTTCGACATGCCCGGTTCTGCCGGCAACGGTCGCGACGCCGGCGCTGCATCCGGCACTCGCATCGGTGCCACATGCCGCACCAATTCCGGCGTCGCCGACACCACCTCGAACAACCCCAGCTGCCCCGGATCGCGCGAAAACTTGCGCGTCAGCCACGCAATCACCGCGCGAACACCTTCACCGGGCCTGGGCCGAACCGGCGCGCCGTCGGCTCCCAGATCCACGTCACGATATGAATCTCCTCGGGCGTGATGTCGATGCAGTTCACACTCGACAACCGACCACCACGCGAACGACTGCTGACCGTGCCGGCGGTCGAGATCACGGTGCCCTTCTTCGTGTGCTCCACGAAATGAATCGCCTCCTGATGGTCATGACCGCAGAGCACGAGGTCGACGCCCATCTCGGCAAAGGCGCCCAGCACCTTCTTGGTGTGCTTGAGGCCGTGGCGCTGGCTCAGTTCCCCACGCACCGGGTTGTGATGCATCACCACCACCCGCGCCGTCTCGGCCGGCACCGCGTCGAGGCGCTCGCGCATCCGATCCAGCTGCGAGCGGGTCACGTCCCCGATCACGCTCAGGTCGCGCATGTTCCAGGTCAACGTGCGACGCGTGATGCCGTGGCTGGTGTTGAGGCCGACGAAGCGCGCCCCCGGCACATCCAGCACCGGCTCGGTCTCGGCGTCGATGAAGGCGCGGTAGTCGGCATATAGTGCCGATACGTCACCAATACCCATCGGTGCGTTCCACCAGGCCACGTCGTGGTTGCCGGGCACCACGATCGTCTCACTGACCTTCCTCGCGTCGCGCAGGAAGACCTGCGCGCGCTGGAACTCCCCCGCCCGCGCCCGCTGACTCACATCCCCGCTGATCGCGACCACATCGAACTGTTCGTCCTGGATCAGGGCCTCGATGGCGTCGATCTGCAGCGGGACCGCGGGTCGACCGAAATGCAGGTCGGAGACGTGCAGGATTCGGGTCACGCGCTTGCCTCCTTCCTCCGTCAAAGCTTCGCGATGATGGCGTCCGCAAACTGCTGCGTCGACGCCGTGCCGCCGAGATCACGCGTCAGCCACACCCGTTCGTCGATCACGGCGTGCAGTGCCGTGCGAATCCGCTCGGCCCGTTCCGTGTCGCCGAGATGGTCGAGCATCAGGCAGGCCGCGAGAATCAGCGCCCCCGGATTCGCCACGCCCTTGCCTGCGATGTCCGGCGCCGTGCCATGCACCGCCTCGAAGATCGCCGCCGTCGGCCCGATGTTCGCCCCCGGCGCGAGGCCAAGGCCTCCCACCAGTCCCGACACCAGGTCGGAGAGGATGTCCCCGAACAGGTTGGTGGTCACGATCACATCGAAGTTCTCTGGCTTCAGCACCAGCTGCATCGCCATCGCGTCGATGATGCGATCCTCGAACTGCACGCGCCCCGCGTATTCCTTCGCGATCTCGCGACCGACATCGAGGAAGAGGCCTTGCGTGTACTTGAGGATGTTCGCCTTGTGCACCAGCGTGACCTTCTTGCGGCCATGCTTCACGGCATACTCGAACGCATACCGGATCGCGCGGTCAGACCCGTATCGCGTGATGAGCGCGACACTTTCCGCGGCGGCCTTCGGGTCATCGCCGATCCGGATGTAGTGCTCGGCGCCGTAGTACAGGCCTTCGAGGTTCTCGCGGATGATCACGATGTCGACCTTCTCGAATCGTCCGCCGTGCAGGATCACATGCGCGGGGCGCACATTGGCGTACAGGTCGAAGGTCTTTCGCATCGCCACGTTCACCGACCGGTAGCCTTCACCGACGGGGGTCTCGAGCGGTCCCTTGAGCGCCACGCGATTCCGCTTGATCGAATCCAGCGTCGCTTCCGGAATCGGATCGTTGTACCGCGCCGCCGCCGAGGCGCCGGCCATCTGTCGATCCCAGACCAGGTCAGCCCCGACCGCTTCGAGCACGCGGATGGTGGCTTCCGTGATGTCGGGCCCGATGCCATCGCCGGGAATGAGTGTGACTGTGGTGGACATAGTGTGCAGGACGGAAGCGGTGGGAAAACGAGAGGAATGTGCAGCGAGTGTCGGCAGCGATCGGCGACTAGGGCACGATCACCAGATCGGCGAACTTGGTGGCGACGGCCAGCAGCGCCCCCTTTTCGTCGGCGGCGGGCGCACCGATCACGTCGGGAAACGACAGCACCGTCGCCATCCGGCCGTCGAGGAACGCGATGCGCAGCGTCGCCTGCTTCATCCCGTTGGCGGTGGTCAGCACTCGCGTCTCCAGCGGCAGGAGGACGAGGCGTGATTCAGGGACCATGGCGATGATGGCGCGCAGCTGCGAGGAGAGCGGCTCGCGCAGGTCGACATCGTTGCGACGGCGGCTTGGCGCCAGGCCGGCGGTCGAGAGCGCACGCGGGTCGGTGCGATTCATCACCTCGCGCTGCGCGACCCTCGACGTGTTCGGCGTCAGCGACCAGGTGGTTTCCAGCCCGCGATCCCGCAACACGGCGGTCAGCGCGGAATCCAGCTGCGCCGCCCGCGGACGGCCATTGGTGCTCGATGCCGCGATCCAGCCGGAGTCGCCAACCGCATACTTCTGCAGCGGAAACACCACCACCATGCGCGAGGCGTATTCACCGAAGACCGGCGGCGGCAGCGGCGGCCGCGGCGCCGACGATGTCGGCTGCGTCGGCTCGGTGGCGCGCGTCGTATCGCGCATCGCGGCCGTGGCCGGCTCGGGCGTCGGAGCCGAGGTTGGCTTGGGCGATCCACCACAGGCTGCGCAAAGAAGAGCACAGGCAGGCAGCAGGGCGGCGAGATGGCGCATGGCGTGGGGGCGCAGAGACATGGCCGGAAGATAGTCGGCTCGGCGGCGCAGGTTCAGGATCATGATTCACAGGCAGTTCGGCGGCGGCTTGTATCGCACGCCTTGCCGGGATGTGTGACCGCCGGGTACCGTCACGGCGCTTCGAACGTGTTGGCTCCCTGCTTCCCGTCCCATGCGCACTGCCCGAACTGTTGTCCTCTGGGGTCTGATTGCGGCCATCGGTGCCGGTGCGCTTGGTCGCATCGCCCTCTCCCGCGGCGAAAGCATCAACGCGGCCTGGCTGCTGACGGCGGCGATCTGTACCTACCTCGTCGGCTACCGCTTCTATGCGCGGTTCATCGCGACGAAGATCTTCGCCCTCGATGCCGACCGCGCCACACCAGCGGTGCGGAAGTCGGATGGCCACGATTTCGTGCCGACCAACAAGTGGGTGGTGTTCGGACATCACTTCGCGGCGATTGCAGGCCCCGGACCGTTGGTGGGCCCCACACTGGCGGCGCAGTTCGGATACCTGCCGGGCGCGCTCTGGATCGTCATCGGTGTGGTACTTGGCGGCGCCGTGCAGGATTTCGTGATCCTCTGCGCCTCGGTGCGGCGTGATGGACGATCCCTCGGCCAGATGGCGAAGGATGAAATCGGGCCGGTGGCCGGGATCACGGCGTTGGTCGCCGTGCTGGGCATCATGGTGGTGCTGATCTCGGTGCTGGCGCTGGTGGTGGTGAATGCGCTCAAGTCGAGTCCGTGGGGCACCGTCACCATCAGCCTCACGATTCCGATCGCGATGTTCATGGGGCTGTATCTGCGGTATCTGCGGCCCGACAAGGTGCTCGAGGCGAGTGCGATCGGGCTGGTGATGCTGGCCGGTGCGCTGTGGGCCGGGCAGTGGGTGGCGGCCAATCCTGCGCTGGCACCGATGTTCACACTCAGCGGTCCGGCGATCGCGCTCCTGATCATGGCCTATGGGTTTGCCGCCAGCGTACTGCCCGTCTGGCTGCTGCTGGCGCCGCGCGATTACCTGAGCGCGTTCGTGAAGATCGGCGTGGTGGTGGCGCTGGCCGTGGGCATCCTGCTGGTGCTGCCACCGTTGTCGATGCCTGCGGTGACGCAGTTCATCGACGGCACCGGTCCGGTCTTCAGTGGCAAGGTGTTTCCATTCGTGTTCATCACGATTGCCTGCGGCGCGATCAGTGGTTTTCACTCCCTGATCGCCAGCGGCACCACGCCGAAGCTGCTGTCGAGCGAGCCGGATGCGAAGCTGGTCGGGTACGGGGCGATGCTGACGGAATCGCTGGTGGCGATCATGGCCTTGATCGCGGCCTGTGTGCTGACTCCCGGCGTGTACTTCGCCATCAATGCCCCCGTCGCGGCCCTTGGCACGACGGCCGAAAGCGCGGCGCTGGCGGTGCAGCAATGGGGCTTCGTGCTCCAGCCCGGTGAGATGGATGCACTGGCCAAGAGTGTCGGCGAGAGCACGCTGCTCAGTCGCACCGGCGGGGCGCCGTCACTGGCCGTGGGCATGGCGCACCTCTTCGACCGCGCGCTGGGCGGAGGCGGCATGGCGCTCTGGTATCATTTCGCGATCATGTTCGAGGCACTCTTCATCCTCACCACGCTCGATGCCGGCACCCGAGTCGGCCGGTTCATGTTGCAGGACCTGGGCGGGCAGGTGTGGCCCAGATTCCGCGACGTCACCTGGCAGCCAGCGGTCTGGATGGCGAGTGCGATTTTCGTCGCGTTGTGGGGCTATTTTCTCTATCAGGGCGTGACCGACCCGCTCGGTGGCATCAACTCGCTCTGGCCGTTGTTCGGGATGGCGAACCAGTTGCTCGCCGCGGTCGCCCTGTGCGTAGGCACGACCGTGATCATCCGCATGGGGAAGGCGCGGTATGCCTGGACCACCATCCTGCCGCTGTCGTGGTTGCTGATCGTGGTGATGACGGCAGGCTGGCAGAAGCTGTTCAGCGCCGATCCGCGGATCGGGTTCCTCGCCCATGCGACGAAATTCAGCGCGCTGCACGCCGCCGGCACGCTTGCCGCCTGGGGTGCCATCGTTGGCCGCGATGCCACGGATGGTATTCAACGACCGTCTGGATGCGGCCGTGGCGGCATTCTTCTTGATCTCGGTGATCGTGATTGTGTTCGAATCGGTCCGAACCTGGGTCCGGGTCGTGGGAGGCAAGGCGCCGCTGGCGAGCAGCGAAGTGGCGGCGCAGTCGGTCACCCTGTTCGCGGCCGACTGATGCAACGGGTTCGAGAATGGATTCGCATCCTGCGCACCGTGATCGGCGTGCCGGATTACGAGCGCTATGTCCGGCACATGGCGGCACGTCACCCAGGCTGCGCGCTGATGACTCCGGCAGAGTTCGCTCAAAATCGGCTCGAGGCGCGGTACAGCCGGCCCGGCTCGCGCTGCTGCTGAGCCCGCTGTCGGGGAATGGGGCGACGGTTACCCGCGTCGCCTGAAATCGGCGTCCTGCCGACGGCGCGCATTCATGACGCCGCCATTAACATTTTGCGCCGATTCCCAGCCCCTGTAAGGGAAAATCGCGGTCGCGCGTAACGACCCGGACCGCGCAGGGCGGATTGTCGCGTCGGGGCTTACCCGACGAGTTGCGAAAAGTTTCCCAGACGCGTAAAAACATCAGTAGAACCTCAGGTTCACACAGGCCGACGCAGGCCTGGCATAGGCGTGACCCACCCAGCAGGCGTAAGCGGAGGCCCGAATGCGACGTATCGCGTGGGTTGGACGTGTGCTGTCGGCAACTGGTTTGGCGGGAGGACTGGCTCTGGCCGCTCCGACCGTGCAGGCGCAGAACGCGACAGCAATCATCGAAGGAAAAGTGTCTGACGGAGCATCGACACGGGGTCTGGAAGCCGTGTCCGTGTTCATTCAGGACACCCGGCTTGGCGGACTGACCAACGCACAGGGCACCTACCGCATCGTCGGTGTGCCGGTGACTGGTGGTTCGAGAACGGTCCTCGTCCGTGTCCGAGCGCTCGGCTACACGCCGGCGTCGAAGTCGATCACGCTCACTGCCGGGCAGACCGCCCGTGCTGACTTCGCCCTCTCCACCTCGGCGATTCAGCTCAACCAGGTCGTTGTCACTGGCTCCGGCCAGAAGACCGAGACGAAGCGTCTCGGCAACACGGTCGCCGTCATTGCGCCGCCGGCCAATGCCCCGATCAACGACATCTCGAACCTCCTCACCGCACGCGAGCCGGGCCTCGTCGGCGTCGTCGGTGGTGGCTTGAGCGGTCAGGGCGCGCAGATCCGCATCCGCGGCAACTCCTCGCTCTCGCAGTCGAACGAGCCGATCATCTTCATCGACGGCGTCCGCATGAACAACGGCGCCAGCGGTGGCGGCGGTGGTGGTGGTGCCATGACCCGACTGGACGACATCGATCCGAACACGATCGAGCGCGTCGAAGTCCTCAAGGGCGCTGCGGCTGCCACGCTCTACGGCACCGAAGCCTCCAACGGCGTGATCCAGATCTTCACCAAGGTCGGTTCACAGGGCGCCCCGCGCTGGGCCTTCAGCGCACAGCAGGACGCCATCACCTTCCCTGACCGAGTCGCGCCGAACTCCGGCTTCGCCCGTCGTCAGAGCCAGGCCGATTCGCTCTCGCTGTTCTACGGCCGCACGATCACCCCGTTCGTGCCGTTCACGACGAAGGTGTTCCAGGACAACCTGACTGAAACCGGCATGGGCACGGCCCTCGGCGGCAACGTGACAGGTGGTGGTGGCGCAGTCACGTACTTCGCCAGCGGTCGCTACTTCGCAGAAGATGGCCCGTTCGGTGGCAAGCAGCTCGGTGTCGCCACGGACCAGATCAAGCGCATCCAGACGTCGGCGAACCTCACGCTGACGCCGTTCAAGAACTTCCGGATGCGGTTCAACAACAATTACTACAACATCGCGAACAAGACGCCCGAGACGAACAACAACATCTACGGCGTCAACTCGCTGGCCTTCATGGCCCGCCCGGAACTGGCGAACTGCAACGCCTCGACGTTGGTCAGCCCCGGCGTGTGCTCCGGTGCCGGCAACCTGTTCGGCAACCAGGCGTTCATGACGGTGCGTGAGGCGATGGGCCAGATCAACGAGTCCAACGTGTCCCGTTATCTCGGCTCGCTCGACATGTCGTACAACCAGACGCCGAACCTGACCTACAGCGCCACGGTCGGTTACGACTACTCGGCTGGTCGCGACATCGGCTTCTCGCGTTTCGGCTACAACGTGGACAACTTCACGTCGCAGACCGTGACCGGCGCCCGTAGCGTGTTCAACGACAACACGCGCGTCGGGACGCTCGATGCCAAGGTTGCGTACAACAAGCCGATCGGGTCGAGCTGGACGACGTCGACGGTGGGTGGCTTGCAGGTCTTCAATACCAACCAGAAGACCACCAGCGCCAACTCGCAGGCGTTCCCGGGCCCGGGCATTGAAGTCGTCGGTGCCGGTGGTACCGCGATCACGAACGGCGAATTCCTGCAGACGACGATCAACGGTGGCTACTTCGGCCAGACGCAGCTCGGCTTCCGCGACTGGATCTTCGGTACCGTGGGTGGTCGTTATGACTTCTCGAGCGCCTTCGGTGAAAGCTCACCGGGTGTGTTCTATCCGAAGGTCTCGCTCTCCGTCGTGCCGTCCGATCGCAAGTCGTGGAGCTCGACCACGCTGTCGACGTTGCGCTTCCGCGCCGCCCTCGGCCAGTCTGGTCGCCAGCCGGGCGCGTTCGACAAGTTCACCACGTTCCAGCCGCTGACGTCGGAAGCCGGCGCCGGTCTCGCCCCGCAGAACCTCGGCAGCGAAGACCTGAAGCCGGAAATCTCGACCGAACTCGAAGGTGGTTTCGAAGCGGGCTTGTTCGATAACAAGCTGGCCCTCGAATTCACCTACTGGAATCGCAAGGTGAAGGATGCACTCGTCTCCCGTCAGTTCCCGGGCTCGGGTGGTTTCCGCAACTCACAGCTCGTCAACATCGGCCAGATCGATGGCAGCGGTCTCGAGCTCAACCTGCGCGTGTTCCCGATCCGCACCGCCACCAGCTCCCTCGAGTTGTTCGCGAACGCGGCGTACCTGAAGCAGACGTTGACCAGCCTCGGCGGCGCACCGCCGATCAAGGTCGGTTACTTCCGCTATCGCGGCTTCCTCAAGGAAGGCGATCCGCTCGGCTCGATCTATGAGCCGCTGCTCGCCACGGCCTGCCCGTCGGGTGGACCGGGCACGAACAAGGCTGGCAAGCCGATCGCCTGCTACAACCCGGCAACGGAAGCACCGATCAACTACAACGGCCGTGGCACCGCTGCGACGCAGGCAGAACTCCTCGCCTACTTCGCCACGCCGCGCGACCTGCTGAACTCTGGCGTGCAGAGCACCCTGCAGCCGCTGCTGGCGGACTATCAGGGCACCGGCATCCTCTTCGAGCAGCGCAACGGCGATGTGTTCCCGGATTGGACTGGAGCCATCGGCGGTACGTATCGCTTCAAGAAGAACTGGCGCGTGCAGACGCTGTTCGAGTACCGCACCGGCTACAAGGTGCAGAACCTGACCGACGGCTTCCGCTTGTCGCAGCACCCGTCGATCGGCTCGAACCGCATCGAGTTCTCGAACATCCACTCGACGATCCTGAACCCGGCCTCGACGCCGGAACAGCGTCTCGCCGCCGCGCAGGAGTACGTGACGAAGTACCGTCGCCTGCTCGAGCCGGGCCTGAACCAGGGCCAGGATGGCACGTTCATGCGCTGGCGCGAACTGGCGCTGACGTATGACTTCAGCCCGACGCTCGCCGGCAAGCTTGGCGCGCGCACGATGAGCATCACGGCCGCCGGCCGTAACCTGCTCCTCTTCACGAACTATCCGGGCGTGGATCCGGAGGTCAATGCCATCGACCGTACGGCATCGACCCTCGACCAGAACTTCCTCGCCAGCACGGAAGCGTTCGGTGTGCCGGTTCCGCGTCGCTTTTCCTTCTCAGTCAACTTCGGCTTCTAACGGGGGGCGGACAGAATCATGCAGACTCGATTCAAGCAGTTCCTGACGTTCCGCACCCGACAGCTGCGAGCCGGCGCCCTGCTTCTGGGCGCCAGCACGATGCTGGCCGGTTGTGGCCTGTTCGACACCAACGTGTCGAATACCAACGCCGTGACGGAGGAAGCGCTCAGCGATCCCACCGCCGCTGCGTCGTTGGTGAACGGTCTCGGCGGGTCACTCCAGCTGGCCGTCAATGGGCTGGTTGGTATCTCCGGCGCTGCCTCGGATGAACTCCAGTGGGCCGGCTCGCGCGAGTACTGGAACCTGCTCGACGGTGGCGACATCGGCGATCCGGTCAACGAGTATTCGAACGGCACCTTCCCGTATATCGCTGCCGCACGCTGGCAGGGTGACTACTCGGTGGCCAAGCTCGAGGCCTTCGGTGCAACACTGCCGTCGCGATCGGACCTCGTCCGTGCCTACATCTTTGCCGGCACGGCGTACCTGTTCATCGGCGAGAACTACGAGGACTTCATCATCGGGTCGGATCGCACGGTTGCGACCGCCTCGGTTGGACCTGCGAACATGCAGATCACCCTCGACTCCGCCATCGCGTACTTCACCAAGGCCAGTGCACTGGCCACCACGATCAACAACGCTGAGCTCCAGAAGCAGGCACTCGGGCTGCGGACACGGGCGCGGTACAGCAAGGTGATCTGGGCGAAGTTGCGCGCACCGCGCGGATACCCGGCAGCTCCACTCGTCAATGACGCCGGCGTGACTGCCGACGCCACTGCCGCGCTGGCAGCGATGGGCTCTGCGTCCTACACGTACAAGTTGACGTCGACCGCGCAGAACAACGGCGGCTATTTCAACACCGGCTTCGAGATCAACCAGCGTCTCGAACTTCGTGCCGGTGCGCCGTACGTGAACGGCACGCAGACGGTTGTGACGGCGGGCATCGCCGGGATCAAGCTGACCGATCCGGTCACTGGAACTCCCGATGCCACGTTGGCCGCAGCCATCGACGCCTGCTGCCGTCAGTCCAGTGGCCAGTTCCTTGGCTACACGCTGACGTCCGCACGTGAGATGTACCTGATCCTCGCCGAGGCGGCTCTCGCCGCTGGCAACACGGCGGGCTTCACGACGAACATCAATGCCGCGCGCGCCATCAACGGCAAGCCGGCATGGAGTGGCACCCCTGCAGCGCAGGACATGCTGATCCATGAGCGTCGTGTCGGACTCTTCATGCAGGGTCGTCGCTTGCACGATCACTACCGCTTCCAGCAGAATGCTGATCGCTGGTTGTCGCAGAACGGTGCCACCAAGCGCCCCTGCTTCTTCCCGATCAGCTTCGACGAAGCAACGCAGAACAAGCTCGCCCCGCAGCCGGCGCAAGACAGGCCAGCGGCGTGTAAGCCGTGATCATTGCGGAGCCTCACCGCTCCATCAACGCCGGGCCGCGGAACATCGCGGCCCGGCGTTTGATCGCGGTATCCCTGTGGTTCGTCTCGACCTGTTCGATGACGGGCTGTTACGCGTACGTGCCGACCACCAATGTCGCGCTGCCCGCCCCCACACCGGTGACGGTTAAGCTGTCGTTGGCCGGCACAGTGGCATTGTCGTCATCACTCGGTCAGGGTGTGACGGAGCTGGATGGCACGGTGTCGCGGTCGACACCCGACACGCTGGTGCTCTCGGTCGAGAACATGTACACGACGGGCCGCCAGAAATTCGAGTCCAGCGGCACCACCACGCCCCTGCCGCGCGCCTACATCGAGGACGTGAAGGT
Source organism: uncultured Gemmatimonadaceae bacterium (assembly GCA_963740355.1). Taxonomy (GTDB): domain Bacteria; phylum Gemmatimonadota; class Gemmatimonadetes; order Gemmatimonadales; family Gemmatimonadaceae; genus JACMLX01. Next base: position 977,177 of record CAVUDW010000002.1, on the reverse strand, counting down.
TCGCACCTTCTCGAAGAAGCGCACGGTGCTGATGGTGCTTGGCGCAGTGGCGCTGGCCGCGATCGCCGCAGCGGGCGTTGGCGCAGCGAGTAGTTCTGGCGACGGTCCTGGTGGCGGCATCATCCAGCCCTGAGCGCGCGGGTTCGTTCGCACGCTTCGCCAACGGCACACGACAATGGGCACCCGACACGCGGTGCCCATCGTCGTTTTCAGGCGAGACGCGCCGGCCGAGGAAGCGCGACCATCGCGCACGACATGGCGATCGCCGCCAGTGCCGCACCCGTCCCGAATGCGGCGGTCGGGCCACGCGCACTCCAGATCGCACCCAGCAGCACTGACGCAGGTAACGCCGCGATCCCGATCGATGCGTTGTACCACCCGAAAGCCGTGCCGCGACGACCGTCCGGCGCGAGGTCGGCGATGAGGGCCTTTTCCGTGCCTTCGACGAGCCCGAAGTAGAGGCCATACGCCAGGAACAGCAGCCAGGCATGCAGCGCAGTGCTGGCGAGCGCGAAAGCCGGCATACACGATCGCGTACCACGCCCAGCCGCTGAGCAGCACCACACGGCGGCCGAAGCGATCACTGAGCGCGCCGCCCGGCATGCTCGACGCTGACTTCACGACGTGATGCACAGCCCACAGCAGGGGCAGCAGCGCCACCGGCACTCCCAACTGCTGCGCACGCAGGAGCAGGAACGCATCGCTCGAATTGCCAAGTGTGAAGAGTACGATCACGCCGAGCACGGCCCAGAATCGGCGAGGCATCGGCGCGCTCGATGACGGTGCGGTAGCGACGCTCGCGTCCGCGCTCGGCATGTCACTCGTGCTGACGTGCGGCACAACCGCCGGCTTCGGGTCGCGAACCGCGATCACGATGGTCAGCAGCGCCAGCACGCCAGGCACGATGCTGAGCAGGAATACCGTGCGGAGGTTCAGGTGCAGCTGCTGCAACAGTACCCACGCCAGCACCGGCCCAACGACCGCGCCCAGATGATCCGCCGCCCGATGGAAGCCGAACGCACGTCCTCGAGTCGTTGCCGGCACACTGGCCGCCAGGAGCGCATCCCGCGGCGCGCCCCGTATGCCTTTTCCGGTGCGATCGATGAGGCGTAGCGTCACCACCTGCCAAACACTCTGCGCGATGCCGATGAACGGACGCGTGATCGTCGCCAGTCCGTAGCCAAGCAGCACCAGCGGCGTGTATCGGCCCACCCGGTCGCTCCACCAGCCACTCGAGAGCTTGATGAGCGACGCCGTGCTCTCAGCGGCCCCCTCGATCATGCCGAGCATCGCTGGCGACGCGCCGAGCACGGTGGTCAGGAAGACTGGCAACAGCGGGTAGATCATCTCGCTGGCGGCGTCGGTGAAGAAACTCACCAGCGCCAACGCCCAGACCAACGGTGGCAGACGTTGCGCCGGCGGCGCGTCAGCCACAGGAGTGATCAGGTGCGCACGGCTCGCGCAGAAAGCAGCGCGTCAGCCATGGTGCGCAGTTCGTCGTCGCTCGCCACGCGCTGCGTCTGCTTCACCGACAGCAGCAGCTCGCGCATCAGCACCAGGTCCGATGCATCGTAGCCGTGTTGCGCGAGCCACCACCGCACATTCGAGAGTCCCGACACCGGACTCACTTCGATCCGCTGCTCGGCCCCTGTGAGGCTCGCTGGCACGCCGGAACACACATTGTCGGCCAATGCCCTGTCTCCGGCACGCAGCGCCTTCACGAGGGCCGTGGCGTGCGCGCCATCGCCAGTGCGGAAGGCGTCTGCTCCCACCACCGGGTGCGCCTTCGGAATCGCGACGCCGAACGCGGCCGCCGCGGAGTCGCAATACTCGGCCAGTGAACCCAAGGTGTGCGGCCAGCGACCGAGTAGACGCAGGTTGGTCAGCAGCAGTTCCATCGGCACGGTGCCACTGCGCTCACCCAGGCCGAGGGCACTCGCCAGCACGCGGTCGGCTCCAGCCTCGATCGCGGCCAATGCATTCGGCAGCGCCAGGCCACGATCCTGTTGTCCGAACCAGTCGAGACGGATCCCGCGGCCATGGCGCGCCTTCACCTGTTCCGCAGCGAAGCGCAACAGCGTGCGAGTGCCATCGGGAGTGGCATGACCGACGCTGTCGCAGATGCGAATGGCCGTCACGCCGAGCGCCAGTAGATGCCGGATCAACAAGGCGAGCGTTTCCGGCGGGGTGCGCGATGCATCTTCGAGCACGCCGACGACACGCGCGCCAGCACGCACGGCGAACGCGATCGCGTTTTCGGCATGCTCCTGCAGCCGATCGATCGTGAACCCTTCTGCCTCGAGGCGGATCGGCGACACTGGCAGCGCGATCGCCACTTCGACATCGAGCCCGGAGCGCTCGCGCACATCGAGCACGCTGGCCACATCCTTGATCGTGGACGCAGCGATGCACGACGCATCGATTGGCCACTGCGCACGCATCAGCTCACGCGCCAGATCGAGCGCGTCGGCGAACTGGCGTGGTCCAAGGCCCGGATGTCCCAGCGCGGCCGATCGAATGCCAAGCTCACTCATGAGCAGCAGCAGGCGTCGCTTGTCGGCGGGTACCGGGTCGAGCACAGAGGGACTCTGCGGCCCGTCGCTGAGTGTGCAGTCGGCGACGTCGATCGCGCGTCGCCGAATGGGCGACGCGTTCCAGTCGTACAGGGCAGACGGTGAGTCGTCTGGCGGTGTCATATACCAGACAATCTATGCACGTGACCGCCACAAGCGCGACCGCTGCGTGGTCATCGAGATCCGACGGGCTTTGGCTGTCGCTGCGGACGCGTCGAGCAGCACTGACGTCGACATCGGCGCTGCCGTCGTCCTGCCGTCAGCGAGCGCTGGCTTCATGGCTTGCTTCGACCGCGCTGGTGATGCTTCCTTGCCACATGCCTCTTCGACTTGGTCCGACGCTCGACCGCCTCCGTGGCGTGACCACAGCACGCTCCACGGCGCTGGCAGTGCTCGACGAGTCCAATGCGCAGACACTGGAGTGGCAGTGCGCCGTCACACGCGTAGCGGCGCCAACCGGCCACGAGTCGGCGCGCGCCGCCTGGATGGCAGCACGGTTTGTGGAAATCGGCTGGACGGACGTACGCGTTGACCGTGTCGGCAACCTGATTGCCCGTCGGCCGCGGTCGGATGGCGATCACCCTTTGACGGGCGGCGTTTGGTGTTGCGCACACCTTGATACCGTGTTCGCAGACCCCGCGCCCGTCGTCACACGCGACGGTTCACGACTGCTCGGCCCCGGCATCGGCGACAACGGTCGCGGGCTGGCAGCGCTGCTCGCGATCGGTCACGCACTGCTCACCGCCAGCGTCGAGACACCGCACGAGATCATCCTCGCCTGCACCGTCGGCGAAGAAGGGGTGGGTGACCTGCGCGGAATGAAGCAGTTGATGGCCGACGTATCGCCGACGCCGCAGGCGGTGATCGCGATCGATGGCGCTGGCGACGATCGCATCGTGAATGGCGCGCTCGGCAGCAAGCGGTGGCGGATCACGTACAGCGGTCCAGGTGGGCACAGCTGGGCGGATTTCGGCATCGTCAACCCGGTCCACGCCGCCGCGGCCGCGGCCGTGGCGCTGAATGCCGTATTACTGCCTCGCGAGCCGCGCACCGCACTGACCGTTGCCCGGATCGGCGGCGGAGAGAGCATCAACAGTGTGCCGCAGGACGGCTGGCTGGAAATTGACCTGCGCAGCCTCAGTTCGACCGTGCTCGCGGATCTCGAGCGGGTGGTTCGCGAGACGGTTGTGCGCATCGAACGGAGCGAGAACAACCGTCGCAGCGCGAACACGCCGGCATTGGTGAGCCGCATCGACGTGCTGGGCGACAGGCCATGCGGATCACTGGCTGAGGACGCACCATTGGTGCGGCTGGCGCAGCAGGCCACGCGAGCCGGCGGCGGCGTGCCCCGCCTCGCGATCGGTAGCACCGACGCCAGTGTGCCCATTGCATTGGGCATCCCCGCCATCGCCATCGGAGCCGGCGGCAGCGGGGGCGGCACGCATACGCCCGAGGAGTGGTACGACGACACCAACGGGGTGCGAGGCCTGCAGCGTGCGTTGCGGATCGTGACCGCGGCGGCAGGGCTTCGGGACTAGCCGCGTCGACTAGTCCGCTGACAATTCCGCGTTGTCACCCAGCGTCATGCTGCCGTTGATCCCCGTCAGCATCACGGCATCACCCAGCATGCTGTCGTGGATGGCCGAGTTGTTGATGCTGCAGTTCTCACCCATCACCGTGTCACGAATGGTGGAGCCGACGATCGTCGTGCCCTTGCCGATCGAGACATTCGGTCCGATGGTCGCGTTGCTGGCCGTCGCACCGTCCTCGATGTAGACCGGCGGGATGATCGTCGCACCTGAGAACCCGTCCGGCACCCGCGCGAGGTTGCGCTTCTCGAGCATCGCACGATTCGTCTCCAGCAGCGTGTCGAGCTTGCCGGCATCGTACCACCCTTCGACATCCACGACCTTGATCTTGGCGCCGTGGTCGATCATGTACTGGAACGCATCGGTGAGATAGTACTCGCCCTTGTTGGCCGGCTGCGTCAGCACGTAGTCGATGCCTTCGGCCAGCAGCTTCCAGTTGCGGATGTAATAGAGGCCGATGTTGGCACGCTTCGAAATCGGCGTGCTCGGCTTCTCGACGATCTTCGTCATGTGGCCTTCGGCGTCGGTGACCACCACGCCGAAGCGCTGGTAATCCTCGACTTCCTTCACCCAGATGATGCCGTCGTCATCGGAGGTGTTGACGATCGACAGGTCGGTGTCGAAGATCGTGTCGACGAAAATGATCATCACCGGGCCATCGACGTACGGCAGCGCGATCTTCACGGCGCCGGCCGTCCCGTCCTGCACTGCCTGCTCGACGAACACGCTGGGCACCGGGTACGTGGTGCGCGCGTAGGTCTCGACTTTTTCCTTCAGGTGACCCGTGATGTAGACCACCTGCTCGATGTTGCCGAGCTTCATCACGTCATCCATCACATAACTCATCACGGGGCGACCCGCGACTTTCAGCATCGGCTTCGGCACGAGGTGGGTGTGCGGACGCAGGCGCGTCCCCTTGCCAGCCAACGGAATGATGACCTTCATGGGCCTCGTGGTACTGTGGAGTGGACAGCCAGATGCTCAATCAGCGCGCCGGGGGTGACCGACGCGCTGACCCAAAGAAAATCGGTGGTACTACGCGGCGCTTGTGCCTTCGCGTCCGTACTTGTCCGACAACCTGACCACATCATCAAGATCGGGCGTCGATACCTCGAGCACATCGCAGTCGGTCACCGCTTCCATCTGGTGGATCGTGCCCGGCGTGATCCGGTAGCTCTCGCCCTGCTTCAGGTGCACATCCGTCAGCACCCCGTCGATCTGGACGCGATATAGCAGGTGGCCGCTCAGCAGGTGGACGGTTTCGTCCTTGACGTTGTGGTACTGCACGCTGAGTGCTTCGCCGGCCTTGATGTGCAGGATCTTGCCGCAGTAGCGGTCGGTCAGTGCCCAGATCGTTTCATGGCCCCACGGCTTGGGGACGGTGCGGATGTCGGCTGGTCCACTCATGTGCAGTTCGGTTCAGGTCAGGGAGATGGCGGCGGCCATTGCTGGCTGCTCGCCCGTACGTCATCAGTCAGGCCCATCGGGTCGAGCCGTACTAGGTCTGGCTTTTCGGTGGTCGTGATGCTCACGCGCTGATCATCCTTGAGCGGATCGCCCCGGCCATAGGCCCAGCCAGTGGCCGTGCGAACGCCCACCGGCATCGGATGACGGTATGCCCCAATACGAACCAGCCGGGCCGTCGTCACCCATTCGTTGGGCTTCCGCTGCGTCGAGGTGACCTCCTTCAGCGAGTACTGCACTTCGCCCACCGTCTCCAGCCACTGGTCGAAGAACCACCCCATCGGGCCGCCCATGATCCGTTCCGCGGCCTTCTGCATCGCGACCCGGTCCACATGCTTCAGCGCCCACCGGCTGTAATACTCCTTCCAGAGCCGCCGGAAGTAGAAGTCCCCCATCACATCACGAAGGGATCCGTACATCTGTTCAGCCCGATCGTACACCATCGCGTTGTACACACCGAAAGAACGGAACACTTCGGAGTTCGTGCTCAGTTGCTCGGCGGTGGAGATGAATCGTTCGCGACGCTGGAGCTGCGCGGCGGTCAGTGCGGGTGCCATCCAGCGGGGATCCTCCGCCAGTTTCTTGCCGGCACGTTCCTGCGGCGTGTCACCGAGCGCCCACGAGGTCTGGTAACTCGTCAGCCCTTCGTCCATCCACGCCGACCGCCACTCGTTGTTGGCGAGAATGCCGTAGGTGAACATGTGCCCCGACTCGTGCAGGATCAGGTCATTCTCGGCGCTCCCGTTGTGCATCATCATCGGGAACTCCGTGCCACTGCCATCGAGGCGATGGACGGCGCTGATCTGCGGCCAGGCGTAGGGGCCGTACACCGACTCCAGCCACTTCATCGCATCGATGGTGCGCTGCACGACCTTGCCGCCGCCCCAGGTGGAGTCGCCGGTGGGCCGATACAGGACGTGCACACCGACGGTGTCCCAGATGCGATACTCGGTCTGCGGCCGCGGCAGGGGGCGCACGTACACGCCGCCTTCGTACCGGTATTCGGGATCGATGGTCCACGCGAAGTGGTGCACGTTCTTCGCCTCGAAGACGACCGTACGCATCGAGGGCGGCGCGATCGGCACCAGTGAGCTGGCGCCCGCAGGCCCATAGGCGTTGCGTTGCAGCAGGATCGGCGCCGTACCGCGCTTGGCGCGTTCCCATCCAGGGTCCCCCGCCACGGGGACACCGGTCGCACCGACCACCTGGTCCTCGGGGAGAATCAGGGCGACGCGGAAATCACCGAACTCGCCGTAGAGCTCTCCTGCCGGCACCAGTGCGTTCTGCTGCCACCCGCCCTTGTCGTAGACCGCCACTTTCGGATACCACTGGGCCAGGTCGTAGTGGCGCCCTTTGCGCCCCTGTCGGCGCAACGTGGTGCTGGGACGGGCTTCCCAGGCAAACGAGACCGAGATCGTCTGGCCGGGCCGCAGGGGTCGTGGCAGCGTGAAGTGTGCGACCGTGCTATCCGGAGAGCCGGGATAGTTGACCGTCACCGGCGTGCCATCCACCACCGGGCGCGAGGTGAAGCGCTCGAAGCCGTAGGCCGGGTCTTCCAGGAGCTGGAATCGCGTGCGGCCCTCACGCTCGTCGGCATCGCTCCACTTGGAGTATGGCCGGAACGCGTTGAGGTACTGGTGCACGTACATCTCGGTGATGACGTCCGGCGAGTTGTTCGTGTACTTCAGGGTGCCGGTAGCGACGATCGTCTGCCTCGACTCGTCGAGCCGGGCGGTAATGTCGTAGTTGGCGCGCTGCTGCCAGTAACCGAGCGTGTCGCCGGATGCCGGCGACGAACCAAATTTCGTTTGCGCCGCGAGCAACGCAGGCAGCAGTAGTGCAGCAGCGAACACAAACGCAGTACGGGCAATTCGCATCGACGATCCGGGGAGAGGCGGAACGGTGGTCCTCCGCGGCGTCGCCCCACCGAGGGATCGACGCCGCGCGTCGCTGCGGAGTCTACCCGTCAGCGCGCCTGTTGCACCAGTTTCGACTTCAATACACCCAAACGACGACGGACTGAGCCATCCTTCACATAATCGCCCACCCGGACGATCACCCCACCGACGATATCGGGGTTCACCCGCACGTGGGCGACCGCCGTCCGGCCGAGGGTCTTCGAGAGGGAGGCGGCAATCGCCTCGACTTCGCCGGGCTGCGGCTCGCGGGCCAGGGTGACCTCGGCCCGCACGCGCCCGAGGCTCTCATCCACCAGCGTCGCGTATTCGGACGCGATGGTCGGAATGAGGAGCTGGCGGCGGTTCTGGACCAGCGCCTCGAGGTAGCGCACCATCAGGCGCGGCATGCGGTCCTGGAACGCCTTGCGGAGGATTTCCTTCTTGGCGTTGACAGGCACTCTCGGCGACTCGAGAAAGCGGCGCACGCGTTGATCGTTGCTGACCAGCTGCGCGACGTCATCGATCATTCGACCCCAGCCATCGAGATCACCGGCACGTTGTGCCAGCGTGACCAGTGCCTCGGCGTAGTTGCGGGCGATCGTGGTGTCGCGCATCAGCGCGAGCCCTTCGGAGCTTCGAGCCCTGCGAGGAACGACTCGACGAGCGAGCGGTCGGTGGCGCTGTCGAGGTTGCGGCCGATCACCTTGCTCGCGCCAGAGATCGCAAGATCGATGGCTTCGCGACGGAGGTCGGCAACGGCCTTCTCCTTCTCGGCCTGCATCTCGCGGCGGGTGCGATCCAGCATGTCGGCGCCTTCTGCCTTCACCTTCTCCAGCATCTCCGAGCGCAGCGTTTCAGCAGCGGCGCGACCGTCATTGAGCGCCTTCTGCATCTCCGCACGTGCTTCGGCCAGCGCCTTCTGCTGCTCGGCGAGCAGCTTGGCGGCCTCGTCGCGATCACGCTTCGCATCGCCGAGTGCCTTCTCGAGGGCAGCTTCACGCGCCTCGACCGCTGCCAGCAGCGGCTTGTAGGCGTACTTCGACAAGACGACCAGCAGGAACACGAAGATGATGAGGGTCCAGAACATCAGACCGACCTTCGGATCGAGCAGGTTCGTGCTCTCAGCCGCGGCGTGTTCTTCCTGCGCAAGCAGGGCGGACGCGGAGGCGAGGGACAGCGACAGGGTGACGAGAGTGCGGCGCATGGAAGGATGACGCAGAGAGGTTTGGTACCCACACCGGTCGGGAACGGCGGTCGCCGTCCCCGACAGGCAGGATCTCGTACTTATTTCGTGCTTAGAACGTGATCTTGCCAGCGAGCTGGAAGCCGATCACGGCGCCGAACAGTGCGGCACCTTCGACGAGCGCGGCGAGAATCAGCGCGGCGGTCTGGATGCGACCCGCGGCTTCCGGCTGGCGTGCCATGCCTTCAACGGCGCGACCACCGATGTTGCCGATGCCGATGCCGGCGCCGATGATCGAGAGACCAGCAGCGAGGCCGGCGCCGATGGCGGCGTAACCCTTGGCGTTGGAACCGGCGACTTCGGCTGCAGCCTGCAGGAGGGGAAGAATCGTCATTGGAGCAGTACCAGAATAAGGAGTTCGGAGTATCTCGCATGGTGATGCAGCCAGGGCCGCCTCACGTCCCGTCCTCGAGCACGAAGCTCAACGGGGTTCACCAGTCATTCGACCGGCTACGATTGCGACACCAGTGCACGCGAGCACACCGGCGTCGTGGAACAACGACTAGTGGTGCGCCTCGCGGATCTGCCCGATGAACACGCTGCTCAGCAGCGTGAAGATGAACGCCTGCAGGAACGCCACGAACAACTCGAGCATGTTGATCGCGACCGCCATCAGGAATGGCGCGCCGCTGGCAATGCTCTTGAAGCTGAAGATCATGCCAATCAAGGCCAGCACCACGATGTGTCCCGCCGTCATGTTGGCGAAGAGGCGGATCGTCAGTGCGAACGGCTTGGTCAGCTTGCCGATGAATTCGATCGGCGAAAGAATCAGGAACAACAACACGCGCAGGACGATGTTGAGGTCCTTGTTCCAGTAGAAAATCGTGCCGAGATATCCGACGCCCTGCGCCTTCATGCCCGCCCCTTCGACGACGAAGAACGTCAGCAGGGCCAGCGTGGCGGTGACGGCGATGTTGCCGGTCGCGGTGCTGCCCCAGGGGAAGATGCCCCAGAGGTTGCAGAACAGGATGAAGAAGAACAGCGTCAGGAGGAACGGCACGAAGCCGTTGCCGTGATGTCCGACGTTCGGGATGATGACTTCATTGCGGATGTAGAGCACCATCGCCTCGATGCCACCGGCGAAGCCTTTCGCGTGGCCGGCAGTGCGCGTCTGTCGCCCCTGTGCATTGGCGGCGAAGATCAACAGGCAGCACACCGTCAGCGCGGAAATCAGCATCCACACCACATGCTTGGTGGGCGACATGTCCACCACGATGCTGGTGCCGGGGAGCATGAACGGCTCCCAGCGCGGCAGGTGCACGACCTTGTGCATTTCCGGCCACGTCGGCCACGGGATTTCGATCTCGTGGGCGTCGGTGATGTGCGGCGTGATGATGTCGACGTCGCCGGCCTGTGCGCGCGCGGGGAGCGCCAGCAGCATCAGTGCGGAAACGACGGTCAGGAGGCGAAGCAGTCGGGTCTTCATACGTTGACCAGCAGTGGTTCGATCAGCATCGAGAGGAAGAGAAAGCAGGCCAGGCTGACGAGCGCAGTGTTCATGTCGAGTCCCAGCGCCTTGGTGGCGAACATGGCATAGATGCCGAGTCCCCCGAATCGAAGCAGCGCACCGAGACCCCACCCTGCGAAGACGTTCTTGCCCTTGAACAGCTGGAGCAGAATGAAGGCGATCATCTGGATGGCAAGGCCGAGCAGCGCGCTGGTGATGATGGCCCGCTGGGCGTCGGCCCCCGGATAAATCAGCAACAACACCCAGCCGGCCGCAGCCGTAACCAACACGGACACAACGAGATAGAGCCCCACTGCGCGGATCATCGCTTGCGTGCCTCCTCCTCGTCGCGCGTGATCCGGTTGAGTTGCCGGACGAGCGCCGTCATACCGCCAATGGCGCCAACTGCGACGCCGACATACAGGAAAACCGGCGCGGTTCCGAAGCGCCGGTCGAGCCACTGTCCACCGTACAACCCACCGATCAGCGCGGCCGCGAGCTGGAATCCACCCCCGGCCATCCGGAGTCCGCTGCCACCTGGTGTGCCTGTCATTCGGGGGGAAGGCTAGCCGCTTGTGAAATTTTTCGCAAGCGATTTTCTGGCGGACTCGAGCGTGGCTGGCGTGGCTCTTGCACAGCTGATCACCACGGTACGGCCTGCTTGCCTTAACTCACGAATCTACCGACACTTACCTGTGACCAAACGTCCGTCTGGTCGTGTTGACTGTAGACGGACAGGTCCGTTAGTCTGCTGATACAATACCTGACTCGACCATTTTAAGAGGTTCCCCGGATGCCCCGCTTTCGCGCGCTTGGCGCGCTCGCCGTCGCAGCAGTTGGCTGCGCCGCCTGTTCTGACCACTCGTCCCCGCTGACGCGGACGGGTGCTTCAGGCCAGGTGCTCACTTTCGCCGGTGTGGACGGACAGAAGCAGGCCCTGTCGCTCCCGGCGCGAGGGGAGGCGATGGCGCAGCGCGCATCCGCGGGCGTCCCGATCACGCTCAACCTTCGGGTGACCCCGGGCGTAGAGAACGTGACGTTCGAGCTCGTGGCCAGCAATGCGAGCGACAAGCGTCACGAACTCCGGTTCGCGGATGGGCAGGAAGTCGATTTCATTGTGCGTGACGCTCGTGGACGTGACGTCTGGACGTGGAGCGACGGCCGCTTGTTCACGCAGCCGATGCGGACACATCTGCTCGAGCAGCATGAATCGCGTGACTACGAAGCCACGTGGCAGGAGACGCTGCCCCGTGGCACTTTTACGGCCGTCGCGCGATTCCGCAGTGAGAACCATCCGGCGACGACGCAGGTAGTATTTACTCTTCCGTGACGCGAGCGACGGCGATGCTGTCGCCGTCGTTCTTTCATTCTTCGCGCGTCACCCGAAGGCAATGACCGCACCACAACAGGCTGCATCGCACGACGACATCGCGCTGCTCGAACGGCTCGGCGCCGCTCGCAAGGCATTGATCGGACAGATCGCCCAGCGCATCGTCGGCCAGGAAGCAATCGTCGAAAATCTTGTTGCCACCATGCTCGCCGGTGGACACGCCTTGCTGGTCGGTGTGCCGGGCCTCGCCAAGACGCTGCTGGTGCAGACGGTCGCACAGGCATTGGACCTGAGCTTCAACCGCATCCAGTTCACGCCTGACCTGATGCCGAGTGACATCACCGGCACCGAACTGCTGCAGGACGATCCGACCGGTCGTCGTGTCTTCACGTTCGTGCAGGGACCGGTGTTCGCGAACATCGTGCTGGCGGACGAAATCAACCGCGCCCCACCGAAGACGCAGGCAGCCTTGCTGCAGGCAATGCAGGAACGTGAAGTGACGGTGTCCGGTCAGACGCACCCGTTGCCGCGCCCGTATTTCGTGCTCGCGACGCAGAACCCGATCGAGCAGGAAGGCACGTATCCGCTGCCTGAAGCACAGCTCGACCGCTTCATGGTCGAGTTGCGGATCGGCTATCCGACGCGTGACGAAGAGGAGCGCATCGTGCTCGCCACCACTGGTGGAGCACAGGGTCCGGTACGCGCCGTCCTCGGCGCCGCAGAGCTGGTCCAGATGCAGCAGTTGGTGCGGCGCCTGCCCGCACCACCGACACTGATCCAGCACGCGGTGCGCCTTGCGCGCGGTACGCGACCGGGCAGCGACGAAGCATCACCGGAAGTGAACAAGTACGTGCGCTGGGGCGCGGGGCCGCGTGCCTCGCAGTACCTGGTGCTGGGCGCCAAGGCACGTGCCGCGTTGGCTGGCCGCGCAGTGCCGGATCTGGATGACCTGCGCGACATGGCGCTGCCAGTGCTGCGTCACCGCATGGTGCTCAACTTCCAGGGCGAAGCGGAAGGTGTGCGCCTCGAGCAGCTGCTCGCACCGATGCTGGACAAGACGAAGTAGCAGACTTCGACTTCGCAGCATTGCAGGGCTGACAAGGAACGGGCCGCGACCAGATCATGGTCGCGGCCCGTTCGTCATGACGGTGTGTGCTCCAGCGCGTTCAGTACGCCATGCCCGCCGTCCAGTTCGGATTCGCACCGCGCGCCACTTCCGCCGCGCTGAAGAACTCGCCGTTCCGCGTCGGGTTGATGATCATCGTACCACCACCCGGCGCCGCGCCGAAGCGCGCTGCGAACGCCCACACCGGCACCACCAGCGTCGGATCGACGGCCACGTTCCACGACCGCTCCTGCCAGGTGACCCACGGTCCCGTGCCGTTGCGCGAGCGCAGGATCTTGATGCGCACACGATATGAGCGCACCGTGTTGTTGACGAGCACCGGAAGCACCGAGCGATCGACCTTGAGCAGGTCGTCGATGTTGTCGTCGGCATCCATGTTCGCCACCAGCAACGGACGCACGCCATCGCCGAGCGTCGTGTTGATGCGCCGCCACGGCGCCCGCGCGGATTCAGACATGCTCCAGCGCCCGCCGACGACGGCCAGCACGTCGGTCACGCCGTCGCCGGTGAAGTCGCCGAACTGCAGTGCGGACAACGGCAGTCCGGAGCTTTGCACCGGCTGCCAGTCGACGCGCGAGAGCGGCGTCACGAACCACTGGCCGCTCGCATCCCGGCGGAACGCGCCGGTAGTACGACGGGTGCTGCCGGGCCGCGCATCACGAACATTGGGATCGAATTGCCCAAAAACAACCTCAGACAGGGGAAATCCGAAGTTCCCGAGCGGCGCCCACCCCCCACGCCCGCCACTCGAGATGACCCACGCACCGCTCGCGTCCCGCGTCAGCACATCGCAGCGATTGTCGCCATCGAAGTAGCCCAACCGCACATCGCGCAGGCGCTCGGTCCGATCGGCGAGCCAACTCCACGGAAACTCGCCGTAACTCGACATCCACCAGGTGCGACCGGTGGCGAGGAACAGGTCATCGACAGCATCCCCATCGAAATCACAGGTGCCGTATTCACCGAAGGTATCGACCTTCGATTGGTTCCCCGTGCCGATGTGTGTGTTGGTCTCGGTCTTCCGGTACACGGCGCCATCACCGGGCCATTTCTCGACGGCATCGTGCGGGAAGACGTTGTCTCGGATCATCACGCTCACGGCGGGCTTGCCGCGGATCTTGATCGCGTTGTCCTTGTGATACTGGAAGGCGTTGCCGACATACAGGAAGTCGCGACCGGCCGCACCGCCGATGCCGTCACTGCCGGTGCCATGTACGTCGAAGACATGCGTCCATTTGTTGTACCACTCGCCGTGATAGCCGCCGCCCTTCAGCTGCAGGTTGTACTCGGCGATGTAGCCACCGGCGTTGCCACTGGCTTCGATGCTGTGCCGGTTGTCATCGAAGACGTTGTGCGTGACACGCATCCACGCTCCAACGCCGACCGCGACGCCGTAGCCGCCGGCGTGCCCATCGATGTTCGGGTGCTGGTTGTGATGGATGTAGCTGTCGTGAATGCGGATGTCGTCGGGCTGCCGGATACGGTTGCCGGGCCCGTTTGCGCCCACCGGCTGATCCGGACCCTCATCGGTATCGTCGATCTTCACCCCCTGCTCAGCCCACCCAGCGATCTCCATGTTCGCGATCTCGATGTCGACGCTGCGCATGATGCGGATGCCGACTTCGCTGCTGGATTGCTGGCCGAAGCTCGGTCCGTAAATCCGGAAGCCCGAGATACGCACATGATCAGCACGATTGCCGCGCGATTCGCCTTCATCGGGGAAGGTGCGAAGCTCGAAGAAGGTCTTCACCCCTTTGCGCGTGGGGCCGAAGCGCAGCACCGGGCCGAGCGACTGCGGAGTGCGTGCTTCTGGACCGTCCGGCAGCACGGTAGCCGGCAGCACGTTGCGGCTGAGTGTCGCGCCGATCGCTGCATCACTGAGCCGCGGCCGAATCGGGCCTCCCCCTCCGCCACCGCCGGGCCGACCACCACCACCGCCGCCGCCTCCGCCGCCCGCGTTGCCACCACCGCCGCCGCCTCCGCCGCCCGCGTTGCCACCACTGCCGCCACCCACCACCGGACCGCCACCTGGCGTATCGGACGCGTTGCCGAGGCTCGTGAATGTCACGCACTCGGCGATGTTGATCGGAAAGAAGGTGGAATCGAGCCCGCTGAAATTCATGTCCACATCCGCGCCTAGAATTACGCGTGTGTTCGGTCGCCCGAGTGCCGCCTTGAGCGTGTCGCGAAGTGCAGGGTCCGCGCTAGCGGGGATGTAGACGATCGGCTTCGGCTCAGCGCAGGCGATTGGGCGTGCGGCCGCCGGTGATTCGAGTTGGCGCACGTCGCTGTGTCGCAGCGCACGAGTCTGTTGTGCCGTCGGCCACACGACACTGGTGCCAAAACCGGCCAAGACCAGGCCGGCCAGCGGAAGCGCAATACGCGGGAGTGAATGCATGTGCAGGCGGGAAGACGTCAAACTGAGAGCAGTGTCTCTGTAAGCGCGCTTTCTTCAGCCAATGCGACAACGAGAGACTCTACGCTCTTGTCGACGCTTCCGCCAACACACAACTCTCACCGGGCGACGGCTGTGACCGTCACCCGGCATGCCGTTGCTCCCTACGAGCCCTTCGCCGCCTTCACGGTTTTCCGCGCCTTTGGCAGCAGAATCGGAGCGAGAAAGTGCCCCGTGTACGACCGAGGCTTCAGCCGCAACCTGCTCCGGTGTGCCACTCGCCACGAGTTCGCCACCGCCCACACCGCCATCCGGGCCAAGGTCCACGATCCAGTCGGCGGTCTTGATCACATCGAGGTTGTGCTCGATCACCAACACCGTGTTCCCCTTGTCCACCAACTTGTGCAGCACTTCGAGCAGCACGCGCACATCCTCGAAGTGCAGTCCCGTGGTTGGCTCGTCGAGGATGTAGAGCGTGCGACCCGTGTCGCGCTTGCTCAGCTCCGTGGCCAGCTTCACGCGCTGCGCCTCGCCGCCGGACAGCGTCGTCGCGCTCTGGCCGAGGTGCACGTAGCCGAGGCCGACGTCCGCCAGCGTGATCAGCTTCTGCGCGATGCGCGGCTGGTTCTCGAACACCGCCACCGCATCCTCGACCGTGAGATCAAGGACATCGGCGATGCTCATGCCGCGGAATCGCACTTCCAGCGTCTCGCGATTGAACCGCTTGCCCTTGCACACATCGCATGGCACGAAGACGTCGGGCAGGAAGTGCATCTCGATCTTCACCAGGCCATCACCCTGACAGGCTTCGCAGCGGCCGCCCTTCACGTTGAAGCTGAAGCGCCCCGGGCCATAGCCACGGATCTTCGCTTCCGGCATTTCTGCGAACAGCTCGCGGATCGGCGTGAACAGCCCAGTGTACGTGGCCGGATTCGAGCGCGGCGTACGACCGATCGGGCTCTGGTCGATGTCGATCAACTTGTCGAGATGCTGCAGCCCAGTGATCCGATCGTGCATGCCAGGGATCACGCGC
Organism: uncultured Gemmatimonadaceae bacterium; assembly: GCA_963740355.1. Lineage (GTDB taxonomy): Bacteria > Gemmatimonadota > Gemmatimonadetes > Gemmatimonadales > Gemmatimonadaceae > JACMLX01. Next base: position 961,079 of record CAVUDW010000002.1, on the reverse strand, counting down.
GCGCGGAAGAAGTGCCGCGACAACGCACGCTGCAGGATGTCGGTCACCAGCGTGGACTTGCCGGAGCCCGAGACACCGGTCACCGCCACGAACAGTCCCAGCGGAATCTCGACGTCGATACCGCGCAGGTTGTGCTCGCGCGCATTGTCGATCCGGATCACACGATTGGCATCGTACGGCCGGCGAACCGCCGGAATCGGCACACTGCGCTTGCCCGACAGGTATTCGCCGGTCAGTGACCCCTGCGTGTTGCGAATGTCGTCAACCGTGCCCTGTGCGATCAGCAGGCCACCATGCTTGCCGGCACCCGGCCCCATGTCGAGCACATGATCGGCAAGGCGCATCGTCTCCTCGTCATGCTCGACGACGATCACCGTGTTGCCCAGGTCGCGCAGCTGCGTGAGAGTATGCAGCAGGCGCTCGTTGTCGCGCGAATGCAGGCCGATGCTCGGCTCGTCGAGGATGTACAACACGCCGCACAACTTCGAGCCGATCTGCGTCGCCAGTCGAATGCGCTGCGCCTCGCCACCGCTGAGGCTTTCCGCGCTGCGGTTCATCGTCAGGTAGTCGAGTCCCACGTCCACCAGGAAGCCGAGCCGTTCGGTGACTTCCTTGAGGATTGGGCCGGCGATTTCTGCGTCGAGCCCGAGCGGACGCCCCGGTCCGCGCACCGGCACACTCTTGAAGAAACCGAGCGATTCCGACACCGACATCGCCACCACCTCGCCGAGATTTCGCTTCTCGATCGTGACGGCCAGCGATTCCGGCTTGAGGCGCGTGCCATGACAACTCGGGCACGGCGTGGCGAGCATGTACGCCTCGAGCTCGACGCGAATCGAGTCGCTGTCGGTCTCATCGAAGCGGCGCTGGATGGTGGCGAGGATGCCATCCCACTTCAGCAGTGGCTTCGCCGCAGCCTTCGACGAAACCTTCGTGGCCGACTTCGTGGCAGTCTTCTTCGCGGCCGCCTTCTTCGCAGTCTTGTGCGCTGCGTCCACGGCAGCCGCCGGCGCGGTGAGCGCGTCGAGCCCGTGCAACAGCGCATGGCGCACATACTGCGGCAGTTCGCCCCACGGCGTCTTGAGGTCGAACTGCAGCGCCTCGGCGAGGCCCGGCAGGATCACCTTGCGCAGGTAGCCGTCCGGTTCGCCCCACGGCAGCACGACACCTTCCAGCAGCGTGAGCGACGGGTCGCCGAGGATCAGTTCCTCGTTCACCATGCGCTTCACGCCCAGGCCGCTGCAGGTCGGGCAGGCGCCAAATGGCGAATTGAACGAGAAGTGACGCGGCTCCATCTCCGGCAGCGAGATGCCGCAGTGCGGGCAGCCATATCGCTCGCTGAACATCGCACTTTCGCGCGCACCGCTCACCAGCGACACCACCTCGACCATGCCGTCGGCCAGCTTGAGCGCCGTTTCGATCGAGTCGGCGAGACGGCCGCGGTCGTCGGCCTTGAGCACCAGGCGATCGACGATCACACTCACGTCGTGATTCATGCGACGATTGAGCTTCGGCGGGTCGGCCAGCTCGATCACCTCACCGTCCACCCAGGCGCGCACGAAGCCCTGCTTCCGGGCCGCCTCGAACAGCTCGCGGAACTCACCCTTCCGGCCGCGAACCAGCGGGGCCAGCACCTCCAGCTTGGTGCCCTGATTGCCCAGCAGCACCACATCGGTGATCTGGGCCGCGCTCTGACGCTGGACAGCCCGACCACAATTCGGGCAGTGCGGCACGCCGGCACGCGCCCAGAGCAGGCGGAGGTAGTCGTAGACCTCGGTGACGGTCCCGACCGTAGAGCGGGGGTTGTGGCCGGCCGTCTTCTGCTCGATCGAGATTGCCGGGCTCAGCCCCTCGATCGAGTCGACGTCCGGCTTCTCCATCAGGCCGAGGAACTGTCGAGCATAGGCCGAGAGGCTTTCGACGTAGCGTCGCTGGCCCTCGGCATAGATGGTGTCGAACGCCAGTGACGACTTCCCGGAGCCCGACAGGCCAGTGATGACCGTGAGTTTGTTCCGGGGGATCGTGACGTCGATGTTCCGGAGGTTGTGCTCCCGGGCCCCGCGTATGATCAGTGCATCTTCTGCCATAAGCATGGGAAGGTCGCCGGTCCGGGCGGCGCATTCAACCCAGCCGGTCAGCCGGGAGCGCGGACTGGCGGTCCAAGCGCAGTGCGAGCGACAACTGGACGACATTTTCACCCGAGTCCGGGGTCGACGCGCAAACGGATGCAGGGACAGAACCGCCCGCCGGTCGGCTCGTCGATGAAGTGACCGCAGGGTCGACTGAACAGTCTGAAGACACGCGTCGGAATCCGGCTCGATCGGCGGGTTCCACCCATCTCATCCGAGTCCGTCGAATGATCGAATTGCAGGGCGTCACGAAGCGATATGGCGACTTCACCGCCGTCGAGGGGCTCGACCTAACCGTGCAGGCGGGCGAGGTCTTCGGATTTCTGGGAGCCAACGGCGCCGGAAAGACCACCACGCTGAAGATGCTGGCTGGGATCCTCCGTGCCGACAAGGGACTGGTCCGCGTGGCCGGTATCGACATGCGCACACACTCGGTCGATGCCAAGCGGCACCTCGCCTTCGTGCCCGACCGTCCCTACGTCTACGACAAGCTCACCGGCACCGAATTCCTGCGCTTCTCGGCCTCACTCTACGGGCTGCAGTGGAAGGCGGTCGAGGCACGCGCGGCCGAGTTGCTTGAACTCTTCGAGCTCACCTCATGGCAGCACGAGCTGGTGGAGCAATACAGCCACGGCATGCGCCAGAAACTGCTGCTGTCAGCGGCGGTGCTGCATCGACCGAAAGTCCTGATGGTGGACGAACCGTTGGTGGGCCTCGATCCGCGAGGCGCTCGCGTGCTGAAGGACATGCTGCGCGCCTATGCTGCGCGCGGCAACTCGGTGCTGATGTCCACGCACACGTTGGAAACGGTTGAAGGGACCTGCGATCGCATCGGGATCATGAAGCGTGGCAAGCTGGTGGCGTCCGGCACGGTGCCTGAGCTGCGCACCTGGCTGCGCATGCCCGATGCGCCGCTGGAACAGCTCTTCCTGCATCTGACCGGTGAACCGGCCTCGCGCGATGTGGCCGAGGTGCTGAGTGTCTGAGTTTCTTGCCGCACCGGAAGCCGCGGTGCCGCCCTCGTCTTTCCACTCCGTCTCACTCAGCACCCTGCTCAAGCCGCTCTGGCGACAGCGGCAGGTGCAAGGCGCAGTGGGCCCGCTCGGCATCCTGACGGCGCTTGGCGTGACTTGGGCAGGCGGCACCGTGATCGTACTGCTGGTGCTGAACTACCTGATGAGCGTGGACTCCATCGGCACCGCGATTGCCGGTCGCGTGCTGGCGATGTCGTTGCTCAGCATTGGATCGGTGCTGGTGCTCAGCTGCATCGTGACGGCGCTGCCGGCGTTCTTCTTGTCGCGCGACCTCGAGTTGCTCGCCGCGGCCCCGATTCCACAATCGACTTTCTTCATCTCGCGATTTCTCCAGGTCGTGGTGGAAGGCGGCGCGATTGCGATGCTGCTGGTGGTGCCGCTGCTGGCTGGGTACGGCTTCGCCTTTGGCGGAGGCATTCTCTGGCCACTGGTGGCGTTTGCGGCCTGGCTTCCGCTCTGGCTCACCGCAACGTCGCTCGGCTGCATTGCCGTGTACCTGCTGGTCGCGTTCGTGCCGCCAACCCGTGCACAGCTGGCCTTCCGCATCATCGGCCTTGGGCTCTGTGTCGGCGCGATCTACGTGATGCGGCGCGATAGAACCTGCGCATTTGACGCAGCTTGGCACGAAAGCGATCGGCGAAGTGGTGAAGATGCTCGACGTGCCGCTGGCACCCTGGCTGCCGACCGAGTGGGCCGCGCGTGTGTTGAAGAACTGGCTCGATGGCTTCTGGGACCCGGCCCCCCTGGCGTGGCTCTGGCTGCTGGCGACAGTCGCCCTGGGCACCGCATACGGCAGCTTCCGCCTGCTCTACGCGCGGGGCATCTCCGCCGTGCGATCCGCGGGCCGCAGCGATCATCCGCCGTCGATCATCACCAAGCCCTTCCACCTGATGCTGGCCGGCTTGACGCCCGCGCGTCGCGAGCTGCTGCTGAAGGAAATGCGCCTACTGGGACGCGACGCCGCGCTCTGGTCGCAGTTCGTGCTGTTGATCCCGCTGGTGCTGGTCTACGTCGTGGGTGTGAGCGTGTTGCCGACGGGTGGTGGGGCGATGCCGCAGCTAGTGACGAGCATCCTGCCGGTCGTGAACGTTGGCCTGGCGGGCATGGTGCTGGCCGCGGTGACGTCGCGCCTGGTGCTGCCGACGATTGCGGCTGAGGGCACGATGTGGTGGCTGCTGCGTGCGGCACCGGTGCGCATCCGCGACATCATCTTCGCCAAGTACTGGGCTGCCACCGGGCCGCTGGCGCTGGTGGCGGTGGGCATCGTTGGGCTCACCTCGCTGCTGTTGCGCACGGCACCGATCGTGACGGCGCTCTCGATGATGGCGGTGGCATCGCTGATGTTCGCGCAGGCAGCGCTGGCGCTCTACATCGGCTCGATCGACCCTCGCTTCGATGCCGAGACGGCGGTGAACCAGACCGTCACCTGGCAGGGCATCCTCTTCCTGCTCTCAGCGGGCATGTTGACGATGGTGGTGGCGCTGGCCATGGCGCCGGCGATGTACTGGTATGCCCGGAGCATCGCGTATCACGAACCACTGAACTGGTGGCGGTTCCTGCGCGGGGCGGTGTTTGGACTTGGGCTGTGCAGCTTCCTGACGATCTTCTGGCTGCTCAAGGCCGAGAAGCGGGTGGCGGCTCTGGACGGCTAGCGGGGCGGCATTCAGGGGGGACGGTCGGAGGCAAGGCAGGCCGGTATGACGAGCGGCGCCGGCCAACGGGTTCCTTGTGGCCCGCGTTAGCATGGAGACGGGCAGTATCGCCCGCGGCCTCGCTCTCGTCGCGCTCCAAGCCCGGCTGTTCCGACGCGTTCCTCGCAGACCACTTCCTGATTTCCGTGGCACCGCGTTCCCGGCTCTACCGCAGCCTCGTCCTGTTCTTCGCCATGTTGCAGATGGCGATGCCAGGCATTGCGTCGGTCGCGGATGCATGGCGCGCACAGGACCTGCAGGCTCGCACGCCGGTCCACGTTGAATCGCATTCGGAAGAGCACTGCATTCCAGTGCATCCCGACATGTGTGCGCTGTGCGAGTTCGCAGCGCACTGTGTGCCGACAATCGATGTACCGGCGCCGGCGGATGTGCTCCGTGCGGCAGGCACGATCACGCCGTCGAGCGTCGAACGCGCATCTCGTGCTATCGTCAGTGTCACCGCCCGACCCCGCGGGCCACCGCTGAGCTGAGTCGTTGCACGACGTTGCGCGCACTTTTGCTCGTAACGCATCGACGTCCAGTTCGCAGCACCCGCGCCATGTCCCGCATCCAGCATGCGGGACGCCGAGCCGTGGCTGCGTCGTAACCACACCCATCATGAAAATCTTCACGATCTGCCGCGCGGCATCGGTGGCGCTGGCGCTGGCCGTGGCCAGTAGCACGGCGTCTGCCGTCGTCAGCGGCGACGTGTTTGGAACCGTCACCGACAGCTTGCGTGGCGCACCGATCGCGTCGGCGCAGGTCACGGTGCAGAGTGGCGATCGCGTCGTGATCAGCACGCTGACCGACGCCTTCGGACACTTTCGTGCGCATCACCTGCCGACGGGTACGTACACCGTGCGTGTACGCGTGCTCGGCTTCCGCCCGTTCGAGCGGTCGATTCCCGTGGCTGACAGGGACATCGAATTGCGAGTGCGATTGGCGGCAGTCGCACTCGAGCTGACCGGCGTTTCGGTGACGGCAGGAGCACCGATTGCCGTCGACACGCGCACCGGCGAGCAATCATTCGACCAGAATCGATCACACTCGTCGCCCACGACAACCTCGTCACAGCTGATCCAGCAATCGGTGGCCGGCGCCGTGCGGGCGCCGACCGGTGAAGTGCACATCCGCGGGCAACATGCGGAGTACACGTACTTCCTCGATGGAGTGCCGGTGCCAAGTGGCGTGTCGGGCAGTCTCAACGAGCTGTTCGACCCCGCGATCGTGAACTCGATCAACTTCAAGACCGGTGGCTGGGACGCGGAGTTCGGCAACAAGAACGCCGCCGTGATCGAAGTCACGACCAAGATCCCGGTCGGCGACTTTCATCTCAATGCATCAGGATTCGGCGGCAGCTTCAACACCAGCGGTCAGTCGCTGAATGCGAGCGCGAACAAGGGGACCGTCGGCTTCTTCGGTGCGCTCTCGCGGCAGGTGAGCGACATGCGGCGCGAGCCCGTGGCCTTCGATACGGTGACCTTTCGTCCGTACAACTTCCACAATCATGGCGAGGACCTGTTCGGCTTCGGCAAGGTGCAGTGGAACCCGTCGGGCACGGACGTGGTGAATCTCGAGGGCAACTGGACACGAACGAAGTTCCAGGTGCCATTCGATTCTGCCGGCGGCAACAGCGCGGATGATCGCCAGACGGACGTCAACACCTTCCTCAACCTCGGCTGGCGGCACCACTTCGAGCCAACCACGGATGCGGACGGCAAGTCACACCACGGCGGTGAGTTCTTCGCCGGGGCGTTCTATCGCTACGGCAGCCTGAAATACGCCCCAGGGCTCACCAACGATCCGCAGTTCGTCTTCTTTCCCGACACGAATCGCTACAACCTGAGCGAGAATCGGAACTTCACGTCGGTCGGCGCGAAGATCGATTTCACCAAGCGCACCAGCGAGAAAGTCGAATTCCGGACCGGCCTGTTGACGCAGTTCACCACCGGCCAGGAAGACTTCCTGACCTCGAATGCGCAGGGCCAGTTCGGGCCGGCGTCCAACTCGAACCTGTCTGGCAGCGACGTAGGCGTGTACGCGCAAACAGCGCTGGCGCCGAACGAACATGTGGAGCTGCGCACGGGCATTCGGTACGATGCCCATACGGCGCCGTTCGCAGGGACGCAGTCGCAGGTCAGCCCGCGCGTGCGACTGAACCTGTTCTTCGATGCAGCCAACACCCTTTACCTCTTCTACGGTCGCCTGTTCGTGCCGACCAACGTGGAAGACCTCCGTGCCATCACCAGCGTGGCGCAGGCTGGTGTGACCGCATTGCCGACGCTGCCCGAGCGTGATCACTTCTACGAGATGGGCTTCATCCACCGCTTCCCGATCGGCGTCGTGACCAAGCTTTCCGGCTACTACAAGGAGAGCTCTCCTGGCATCGACGACAACACCGTGCCCGGCTCCGCAATCGTGACGGCGGTGAACATCGAGCAGGTGCGCATCACCGGTCTCGAGGCTGTGGTGGAAATCCGGCCCAAGGGCCCACTCACGGCGAACGTCAATCTCGCGATCAATCACGCCTACGGATTCGGCACCATCACCGGCGGCTTCTTCCCGACGGATTCACCGGACGGAAAATTCGACCTCGATCACGACCAGCGCGTCTCGATCAGCGGCAACACCGTCTACTCGAAGGGCGCCTTCTTTGCGAGCGTCACCGGCACCTACGGCAGCGGCCTGACCAATGGCGTCGACCCGGCGGATTGCGGCTGTTCGTTCGGCACCGGCTTGTTCGCGTTCAACAAGGGCATCAAGGTGAAGCCGAACTTCGTCGCTGGCCTCAGCACCGGCTACAGCTTCACCAGCGGTGGCGTGACACTGCGGCCAGAGTTGTTCGTGGACAACCTGTTCGATTCGCGCTACCTGCTGAAGGGTGCGTTCTTCAGCGGTGCGTCGGTTGGGCGGCCGCGCAGTGTGCAACTGCGAGTGAACGTGGGCATCTAGCGACGCTTGCCCGAGTGCGCACGATGCTGGCCGTGCGCACTCGGGTGTGTGCTACTGCATCGCGACGTTCAGCGTCGCAGCTCGTGCATCAGGTGCTGCAGCTCCGGCAGCAGCACCATGTTCAGCGCGAGGTCGACGGCCGCCTTCGATCCCGGAAGCGAGACAATCAGCTTGCCACTCACGCCGCCCGCCAGCGCGCGCGTGAGGATGGACGAGGTACCGATCTGGTGCTGGTACGAGAGCATTCGGAATAGCTCGCCAAAGCCGGGCAATTCCTTCTCGATCAGCGGGCGCACCGCTTCGACCGTACGATCCTTCGCGCCCAGACCCGTACCACCGCAAAGGATCACCGCATCGACATCCTCACGCGCGAGCAGGCGTGCGACATGTGCACGCGTGTTTCCTTCGTCGTTCGGCAGCAACGCAAAATCAGTCACGTCGTGGCCCGCCTCGGTCAGCAACCGACGCGCCAGCGGCCCCGATTCGTCGGTCGCGAGCGTGCGCTTGTCGGAGACCACGACGACGGCAACGCGCACTGGTGCGCGGCGCGCGGCCGCGTCGCGATGCTCTGAAGTGCCGGCAGGAAGTGTCATGAACGAAAGCTACTGGCGTTGCGCAGCCCCACGCGGCACTCTTCCCGGGCACGCCAGCGGGCTCCGCCATCCATCCCACGGCACAACACTGCGTGAAGAACAACTGGCGTGTGGTCGCCCTGCTTTGTCTCGCGTCCGGCGTCGCGTACCTGGTCCGAGCCGATGTCGCAGTGGCGCAGGAGCGCATGGCGCCCGCGCTCGGGCTCACCATGGCCGACATGGGCGTCATCACGGCCTGGGGGTTTCAGCTCAGCTACGCGCTGCTGCAGGTACCGGCCGGGCTTTTCGGTGAACGCTTCGGTGCACGCACGACCCTCGCGCTGGCACTGCTCGGCTGCAGCATTGCGTCACTGACCACCGGCCTGATGCCGTTGTCGGGTGCGTCCGCAATACTCGTCGCCACACGGATCTTGCTGGGCATTTCGCAAGCAGCGGTCTTCCCTGTCGCCGCGATGGCCGTCAGCCAATACGTCGCAAGTGAAAGCCGCGTGCGCGCAAACGCGTTCTACATCTCATCGGCGTCGCTCGGCGCAGCCGTCGCACCGCTGATGATGGCGCCGGTGATGGAGCAGTTCGGGTGGCGCGCGGTCTTCGTGCTGAGTGGGATCCTTGGTGCGACCGCCGCAGTCACGTGCCTGGCATTGATGCCGCGCCCGACCAAACCCGCAGCGGGCGTCGCGGTTTCGTCCTTCGCCGCACAACTGCGCAGCACCGCGCTGCTGATGCGCGAATCGAACCTGCGGCGGCTCTCGCTCGCCTACCTGCTGCACTCGGCCGTGTATTTCGTGTTCGTGTTCTGGTTCTTCCGCTACCTCACGGAGGGACGTGGATTCACCGTACTGGCGAGCGGTGTGTGGGCAAGCCTGCCGAGCATTGCCGGTTTCGTCTGCGCACCGATCATCGGCGCGATGGCTGACCGCCTTGGGCGACGCGTTGGTGGCACCGTCGCACGTCGACGCGTGGCGATGGCCTGCCTGCTCGGGTCAACCGTCTTCGCGCTCACCGGCGCGGCGGTGCCGAGTGCATTCCTGGCGATCGCGGCCCTCAGCCTCTCTTCAGCCTGCCTAAATGGCGCCGAGGCGCCGTTCTTTACCACGGCGACGGTGATCGGCGCCGCCAATCCTGGCGCATCAGCCGGGTTGCTCAACCTGATGGGCAACCTCGGTGGTGTGCTGTCGATCTGGCTGGTGCCACGGATGTCAGCGGCGTGGGGATGGAACGGCACACTGACGTTCTGGGCAGCGGTGGCGTTCGTGGCCGCACTGCTCTGGCTGACGGTGCAACTGCCCGAGGCCGAATCGGCTGCGTTGCGCGCTTGAAGGCCGCGCGGCCGAAACTACGCAGCCAGCACGTGCCCGCAGCCGGTGCAGAAATGGGCGCCAGCCGCAGTTACCGCGGTGCCGCACTGCTCGCACTTCCCAGGCAGGAATGCGCCACACTCTGAACAGAACAACGCGTCCGATTCGGGCCGCAGGCCGTGCGTGTGGCAGATGGTCGACCCTGGCCGGTACTTCTTCACCAAGCGCTCAGCGACATCCGCCGGGGCCACACCAACCGCAGTACCGCCGCGCTCCGAGGCCGCGTCCTGCTCGCGCAGTTCGACCAGCGCCTGCACGGTGTACTTCGCCTTCATGCCGTCGTAATCGTCATCCGACAACTTGCCTGTCGCGCGATCGAACTCGATTTCGCGCAGGGCTTCAATCGCGGAGCCCGGCACCGGTTCGTCATCGATCTCGAGCTTCGGCGTGGTGCGGTGCTCCGCGCGAATTTCCGCCGGAGGTTCATCGCTGAACATCGGCGCCAGCACGATCGCGAGTGCGATCAGGGCCAGCGCAATGCCGACGATGAACGGGGCGCTGCTGCTGGAAAGCAATTCGTTCATCGAGTCGTGCCGCGCACCGCGGCTTCAAGGCGCCGCAATTCTTCATCGGTCGCGGCGGGCGCGCCGCCGTCGATGGGGAGTACCGACTTCGAGGCCACGGCTGGAGTAGCAGCGTCCGTCTCGCGCTTCCAGCGGCGCAGCAGCGCGACCAGCATCGTTGCGCCGATGCCGAGCGTGATGAACGGCACCACATAGCCCGCGATGTTGAAGCCTTCCTTGACTGGCGCCATCAACACCCGTTCGCCGTACACCGTGGTGAACGCGGCCACGATCTCGTCAGCGCTGTACCCACCTTCGATCAACCGCACCACATCCGAATGCATGGCTGGGCTGATGCCACACTGGAAGTCGGTGGTGCGACAGGTGAACACATCCAGCTTGCAGGGACAGGCACACTTGAGGCCACGTTCCAGCTCATCCCGCTGCAGCTGGGCCACGAGAGGCTTGGCACCGACTTTCTTCGGCAACGACACCGGCTTGTACGCCGTGGTCGGCATCTCGATGTTCGCGGCACCCTGTGCTTGTCCCGCCTGCTGCTCCTGCGCGCGGAGCCGCGGAGCGAGCATGACACTCGCAGCCAGCGCACCACCGGCGCGCAGGAAATCCCTGCGCGTAGCACGATCGGACATCACGGCGCTCCCACGCCCGCCGGAGCGAGCGTCTCTGCCCCGGGCGTCAACACCGTCACGTAGCCGCCCTGGCGCTTCTTCTCGGCCTGTGGCCACATCACGATCAGGCCACCGATGGCCATCACCATGCCGCCGTACCAGACCCACCAGACGAGCGGGTTGAAGCTCAGGCGCATCTCTGCCTGGTCCGGCCCGATCATGCCGCTGAAGACGAGATACGTGTCCTGCATCGCGGTCTCGTACAAGCCGACCTCAGTGCTCGGCTCGAACGTCGGCTGGTCGTTGCTGTCCACGTGCTGACGCTTCTCGCTGCTCAGCAGCGGCATCGGCTTGCCATCGCGGGTCACTGCAAGGCCAACGGCCGTGACGTAGCGATTGAGGCGCTTGAACTCACTCACGCCCTGGCTGGTGAACGTCCAGTTGTGGCCGAATGGATCGGTGGCCTTGAACACCTCGCCCGACTTCAGCGAAATGTCGAATTCCTTCTTGAATGCGAAGCCGGCAAACGCCGCGAAGATCATCGCCACACCGAGGTGCACGATGTAGCCGCCGTAGCGTCGGCGATTGTTGCCGATCAGGCGCAACGACGCCAGCACGACATTCTCGGCGTACATGCGCATCCGCGCGCGCGTGCCCTTGAAGAACTCCTGCGAGATCGTGCCGACCACGAATCCGACCAGGATGTAAGCCACGATCGGGTAGAACGAGCGCATCCCAAGCGCCATCAACACGCCACCCGTCACCAACCCGGCGATCACCGGGAAGAAGAACTGGCGACGTACGTTCTCGATGCTCGCGCGACGCCAGGCGATCAGTGGCCCGATGCCCGTGAGCGCCAGCAGGCCGAGACCGAGCGGCACATTCACCGAATTGAAGAACGGTGGGCCGACGGTGATCTTCGTGCCGCGTACCGCCTCGCTGATGATCGGGAAAAGCGTGCCCCAGAGCACACTGAACGCAATGCCGACGAGGACGAGATTGTTGTAGAGGAACGCCGCCTCGCGACTGACCATGCTCTCGAGCTGTGCCTTCGCTTCCATGTCCTTGAGGCGCGTCATCACGAGGATGGTCGTCACCACGAAGATCAGGATCAGGAACGTCGAGAAGTAGTTGCCGATCGGGCTTTGGGCAAAGCTGTGCACACTCTCGATCACACCACTGCGCGTGAGGAAAGTGCCGAGGATACTGAGCAGGAAGGCCGCCACCACCAGCGTGACGTTCCACTTGCGCAGCATGCCGCGCTTTTCCTGGATCATGATCGAGTGCAGGAATGCCGTCTGGCAGAGCCATGACGTGAGCGGTGCATTCTCGACCGGATCCCACGCCCAGTAACCGCCCCAGCCCAGTTCCACGTACGCCCACCACATGCCGAGCACCAGCCCGATGGTGAGGAAGAACCAGCTGATCAGGCTCCAGCGACGAATCGCCGCCAGCCAGTCGGTGTCGAGGCGACGGGTGACGAGCGCACCGATCGCGAAGGCGAACGGAATCGCGGTTCCGACCCAGCCGAGATAGAGCATCGGCGGGTGAATGGCCATCCCGGGATTCTGCAACTGCGGATTCATGCCGCGGCCATCAGGCGGCACCCAATCCAGCCGTTCGTAGGGATTGGCGGCGAAGATGATGGTGCCGATGAAGAAGATCAGGATCACGCCCAGCGTGCCCGTCACCCACGGCATCAGCTCACGATTCTTCGCACGATTCGAGAAGACTGCGATCGCACTGAAACTTGCGAGGATCAGGGCCCAGAACAGCATCGAGCCCGATTGTCCGGCCCAGAAGGCGCTGAACAGGTAGACCTTGGGCAGGTTCGCACTGGTGTAGCTGGCGACGAACTTGAGCGAGAAGTCGTGCGTGAACAGCGCGGTCCAGAGGCCGATGCTGGCCATCACGACGAAGAAGAGCGTTGCGTAGGTCGCGCGCTGTCCGCTCATCACCAACTCACTGCGGCGGGTGCCTCCACCCGCATAGCTCACCGTCGTCATCCAGATGGCCATCAACAACGCCACCCAGAGCGACAACTCTCCGAGAAGAATCACGTCTGCGGTGCCGCGCTCGGGCCCTTGGGAACACCAGCCGGATGTTCGCCGGCGGCGCCAGGCTTGCCAGGCGCGTTCTCATACCGCGACGCACACTTGGCCAGCAGCGTGGTGGCCTGGAAGGTGTTGCCGGCATCCAGCTTCCCTTCCACCACCACATCCACGCTATCGGTGAAGGTGTCGGGAATGATGCCCTTGTAGACCACGGTGAAGCGGGCGTCGCTGTTGGGCATGGTGTCACGCATGACGAAGCGGACTTCCTTGTTGCCCGGCGCGCGGACGATCGTACCCGGCACCACGCGACCGCCGACCTTCATTCCGTTTTCGCGGAACGAGTCGTCCTTCTTCAGTCGCTCCGCCAACTCATGCGGCGTGAGGTAGAACTGCGCGGTGGCGGCGGTGCTCTTGGCGGCCAGGAAACTGGCCGTGCCGAGAATCACCAAGCCGCCAAGCATAAACTTCGAGCGCGTATTCATGAGGCCAACCGAGGTGCTGAAGTGGGGTTGGTCGCGCGGGTCGCGCGTGTTCGCCCCTGTGAGGTTCCGGCGTTACTGCTGCTGGTCACGCAACGCCGCATACCGGCGTACTCGTGCCATGATGGATTCGAGCTCCGCTTCGGCGCGCGCCCGTTCATCGGTGGTCATCGTGGACGGGCTGGCGTTCAACCCGCGAACCCGCTCCAGCATCTCGTCGATGAGCGCACGAAGGACGAGATTCGCCCTCCGGTCGCCAGCCTGTTCGGGTGTCGAAATGACCAGTTCTCCAATGACGTCCGTGTACCTGAGCCGGTAGATCGGGGTTCCGACCAATACGGGGAATATACCCCTGTTCTCCCCTCCGGCGAGACGCTCGAACGGCGCGGACGCCGGTTACACGTTGGCGCCGTTGCCGCAGGACGCGCCGTTCCCCTCGCGGATAGCGACCGCAGGGCCGCCAGCGGTGCATCCAATCGAAGGGCACGCCCGAACCAACCAGCACACTCATGCGTTCATCGCCTCTTCGACCAGAGGTCGGCAAGCTGCCTCCGCCCCTACCCCCCCGAACGTGACCCGCTGGCTGACCCGCCTGACCCGCCCCGCCCCGCTCCCGCACTGGACCGCCGACATCCTGATCCTCATCCCGAGACTGATCTGCGGGTACCTGCTGACCAAGGAATTCGGGGCTCCCAAGTTCGGACTCCCCTGGTCTCCGCCGGAAAACAACCTTCGACTTTTCGAGGTCGCGTACTGGTTTCCGAACGACGTCAGCGCCTTTGGCGGCCCGTTCGCGCTGATGCCAGGGACGTTCGCGTGGATCGGTGCTGCCAGCGAAGGGATTGGCGGAATTCTCTTGATGCTCGGCTTCCAGACCCGGATCACCGGACTGCTGATCGCCGGCACCATGCTGGTGGCCGTCTTCGGGCAGCAGTGGAATAACGGCATGTGGAGCATGCTCCCGGCCACCGGTTTCCTGTGGGTCGGCCTTTACTCACTGGTGCTTGGCGCGGGCCGCTTCAGCGTTGACGCCCTCCTGACCTCGAGGGCCCGGTGATGCGCCGCTGCCTTGTTCCTGTCGCCGCGCTCTCCATGCTCACCGCGTGCGTGCAGCCCGCCTACGACAAGACCGTCGTCTACATGATCGATGTCAGCGGCATCCCGAACGTGCGCACGGTTGGTGTGCGCGGCGGCGACAAGCCGCTGCAGTGGAGTCAGGACCTCGCGATGACGCAGGTCATGAAGGATTCGCTCTTCCGCGTGGCGGTGACGTACCACACCGGCTACCTGCAGACCGAAGTGAAGTTCACGGTGAACGGCGAGTTCGAGTTCCAGCAAAGCGATAACCGTCGCGTCGTATTCGGTCCGAGCGACACGACGGTGTATCAGGCCCGCTTCAACGTCAGGCCGTAGCGATCGTCACTGGGCGCGTGCCTCGTCACGCGCCCAGCCCAGCGCGGCGCGCACGGCGCGGTGCCACCCGATGTAGGCGGTCCGTGCATCGGCCGCGCCGGCACCGGGTGTCACCACCGACACGCGCTGCGCCGCCCGGAACTCGGTCGCCGAGGTCCAGACGCCCGTATGCAGGCCCGCCAGCCCCGCGGCGCCAAGCGCGGTGGTCTCCACCATCGCCGGCTTCTCGACTGGGACCCCTAGCACATCCGCCTGAAACTGCATCAGCCAGCCGTTGTTGGCCGCCCCGCCGTCGACCCGGAGGGCGTCGAGCACGACCCCGCTGCGGGTCTGCATCGATTGCATCACGTCGGCAGTCCCGAACGCCATCGCCTCCAGTGCGGCCCGGACGATGTGCGCACGGGTGGTCCCGCGCGTCAGCCCAAGCAGCGTGCCACGCGCCTCAGCTTCCCAATGCGGCGCCCCCAGCCCGGTCAGCGCAGGCACGAAGTAGACGCCGTCGTTCGAGGAGAGGCCGCTGGCCATGGCCTCGGTCTCGGCCGCCGTCGAGATCAGGCCCAGTCCATCCCGAATCCACTGCACAGCCGCACCGGCGATGAAGATCGCGGCCTCGAGTGCGTAGCACGGACCGCCATCGGCATCACAGGCGATCGTGGTCAGCAGTCCGTCGCCACGGCTGGGGCGCTTGGTGCCTGTGTTCATCAGCATGAACGCGCCGGTGCCGTAGGTGTTCTTGGCCTCACCAGGCGCCACGCATCCTTGCCCGAACAACGCCGATTGCTGATCGCCGGCCACACCGGTGATCGGCAGTGCCACGCCAAGATGGCGAGCGCTGGCCACACCGAAGTCGCCGCGCGACGTGCGCACCTCGGGCAGCATCTGCTTCGGTACGCCGAACAACTCGCAGAGTTCGTCACTCCACGCGTGTTTGTCGATGTCGTACAACATCGTGCGGCTGGCATTGGTGGGATCGGTGGCGTGCACCGCGCCATCGGTCAGCTGCCAGATGAGCCAGCTGTCCACCGTGCCCGCCAGCAGTTCGCCATTGATCGCGCGCTTCATCAGGCCACCGTTGCTTCGCAGCAGCCATTCGATCTTGGTGGCGCTGAAATACGCGTCCAGCACCAGCCCGGTGCGTTGCGCGATGAAGTCCTTCGAGCCAGCCAGTGCAACACAGCGATCGGCCGTGCGACGGTCCTGCCAGACGATTGCGCGATGCACGGGCACACCGGTCGCCTTGTCCCACACCACCACCGTCTCCCGCTGATTGGTGATACCTATGCATTCCGGCGTCACCGATGCCGCGGCGAGGGCCTCGCGCGCGGCATCGAGCGTGGCGCGCAGCAAGTCGGCGGGTTCGTGTTCCACCCAGCCCGGCTGCGGGAAATGCTGCGCGAACTCACGATAGCCGCGACCGAGCACACGGCCGTCGGCCGAGATCACGAGTGCTGTCGATCCGGTGGTGCCCTGGTCGAGCGCGAGAACGGAGCGCATCAGAGTGTGAAGTGGAATGGTGGAAGAAAGACGCCTGTATCAGTCACGATCGCCGTCACCAGCGCCGCCGGTGTCACATCGAAGGCGGGGTTGTGCACGACGACACCACCGGGCGCCGTGAAGACACCGCCCATCGATCGCACCTCGTCACCGTCGCGCATCTCGATGTGCATCGAGTCGCCGTCCGGAGTCAGCGGATCGAGCGTGGACGACGGTGCCAGCACGTAGAACGGAATGCCGTGATGCCGCGCCAACACCGCCACGCCATAGGTCCCGATCTTGTTGGCGACGTCACCGTTGGCCGCGATGCGATCCGCGCCCACCAGCACGGCATCGATCTGGCCGCTGCGCATCACACTCGCGGCCATGTTGTCGGTGACCAGCGTCACTGGGACGCCGGCACGATCGAGTTCCCAGGCCGTCAGACGCGCGCCTTGCAGCAACGGACGCGTTTCATCGGCGAAGACACGAATCTCCTGCCCGCGTGCCAGCATCGTATAGATCGGCGCCAGTGCGGTGCCGATACCGGCCGTGGCCAGCGCACCCGCGTTGCAGTGTGTGAGCACCGTCATGCCGGACCGAAGCAGCGTCGCACCATTCTCCCCGATTCGCGCGCACATCGCGATGTCTTCTTCGAGGATGGCAGTGGCTTCGGCACGCATCGCCGTGGCGCGAATCGCCGGTGACGCACCACCCACCTGCCCTGCCGCCAGCACACGATCCACGGCCCACGCGAGATTCACGGCAGTGGGTCGTGCGGAGCGCAATGCCGCCGCTGCGATCGTGATCTCGGCATCGAACGTGGCGGGATTTTCGAGCGCCGCGCGCTCCGCCAGCACGGCCAGGCCAACCGCGCCCGCCACACCGATTGCCGGCGCCCCGCGCACCCGAAGCGATTGAATCGCTTCCACCATCTCCGGCAATTCCGTCAGCGCCAGCTCGACCAGCGCGCCGGGCAGGCGCGTCTGGTCGATGATGCGCAACTCCGATGTGTCAGCCGCGAACTGAACGGCGGCCAGCGGCGGTGTGTTCGACACGTGCAGGGGTGGCGTCGGTTGGTAAGCCGCTCAGCGGAAGCACTGCGGATACGACGGATCGGCACCGACAATCTTCGGTCGGTCGGCACGCGTTGCGATCGCCATCATCACGTCGTGAATGAAGCGGCCGAGTCGCGCCGAGTGCTCGTACTCGATGTACTGCGGCTCGTCGGTGAGCTGGTGATAGTCCTGCGCGTAGCCGAGCGAGAAGTAGGTGACGGGAATGTCCTTGCGGACGTAGTTCACCTGGTCGCTGCGGCAGAAGCGATTGAGCGGGTTCGCTGTCACGTCCCATGACTTGTCGATTGCCATCACTTCCGCTCGGGTGGCATTGACCGAGTCGATGATGTCGCCGAACTCGCGCGAGAGTCGGCGGGCGCCGAGCATCTGCACCGAGGCCGGGCCACCGAACTTCACCTGGTCCACGCGCCCCTTGCCCAGCATGTCCATGTTGTGCGCGGCGACGACCTGCGCCAGCGGCACCGTCGGGTGATCCACGAACCAGCTGGAACCAAGCAGACCACCTTCCTCGCCCTGATGCGACACGAAGATGATCGAGCGCTTCGGCTTCTCTGCCGCGAACTGCTCCGCAATTTCGAGCAGCACGACCGTGCCAGAGCCATCGTCATCGGCGCCGTTGAAGATCGAGTCGCGGCGTGCCGGTCGCACGCGGCGCGCGGCGGCGATCATCGAGTCGATCTTCTGCTGCTGCGCGGCGGTGGGCGCACACGGCGCGTCGTTCGCGCCCTGCGGTCGCGTGACGGTGTTGACGGCGCGCAGCGAATCGTGGTCGAGCGCCACCGGACTCGTTCCGACGTGGTCATTGTGTGCGCCGACCAGCACGTACTCAGATGCCAGCACAGGATCGGAGCCCGGCAGGACCGCGATGACGTTGCGAGCCAGTGCCGCGGACGGCTTGAACTCATACGACCAGCTGGCCGACACCGGTGCGCCGGTCGCGCCGACCTGGAGTTGCTCGAGGTTGCCGCTGAACAGCTGCGACGCGACTGCGGCACTGATCGTGGCCACGCCGACACCGACCTTCTGCATCGGCTGCTGCATGCCCACACGCGGAGCGAATGCCGCTGCCACCGCCGCTGGCGACATGCCGTCCAACCCGATGATCAGGATTCCCGCTGCGCCCGCATCCTGCGCGCGCGTGTCACGCACGCCGCCACCGCCGACCGCGCGACGTGCGGGCGCTCGTCCCGACGCCTCGGCGGCGATCACGGCCGCCGCGCCGAACATGTCGGGACGTGCATCGCAACTGAGGAAGGACGCTGGCGCACCCGACGCGCCGGGTGCCGCCGGCTGCGTCGGTGCGGCGCGGAACACCGCCACCTTGCCACGCAATGCGGCAGCATCCAGCACCACGCTGGTGTCGCCCCACCGTCCGGCGAACACGGTCGGCACGTTTTCCAGGGTCGCCTGCGCGGCGATCTTCGCCGGCATGGAGGGCGTCATCGGCACCCAGTCACGCTTGGGCTGTAGCGCTGCACTGCGGACACTCAAGCGTGATGCGGCGGGATCGAACGCCTGCGCCCCGAACGGCAGCACCTGGAAATACGTCCCGCTATCGCCGGCAGGCTTCAAGCCGAGGCGCTTGAACTCGCGCGCGATGTAGTCGGTGCCTTTCTGGTTGCCGATCTCGCCGATACGGCGGCCTTGCATCGAGTCATCGGCAAACTGATAGAGTCGCGTGCGCAGGTCGTTGGCCGTGATGGCCGACGATGTCGGTCGCGGCGCCCAGGTGCGCGGGCCCTCGTCGGGCCAGACGGTGGCCGGCGCTGCGGAGCGGCCCGACGGGCCAGCGCGTCGTGCCGACTGCGCAGCGGCAAAATCCGGTGCGGCCAGCGTCGCCGCGAACGCACCAACAGTGATGACGGAAACGATCGGCGAGAGACGAAGCACGGCTCGGGGACTGAAGTGCAGCGGAGAGGGCACGCGCCCGAACCCGGGCACGGCAGTCGACGCCGGAACTTAGCCGCAAACCCGCGCGAGGCAGGGCCGCGCTTCAGGGAATGAGTGGAGTCCTTGTGATGCGGAACAGGAACGTCTGCTCGACACGCTGCGAGACCGGCTTCTTCCCGATCGAGGCCGGCTTGAACTTCATCCGCGGCAGCGCCATCCGGACCGCTTCGGCGAAGGCGCTCTGATTCGTCTCCAGCACCGCGAATGATGTCTCGTCAGCGTGCCCGGTCGAATCGATCACGAATCGCACCCGCGCTTCGCCCTCGATCTTCTTCTCGAGCAGCGAGTCGGGGTAGGTGGGCCCTTCGCTCTCCGGGTCGCGCTCGGCCGTCACGTCGACTTCCAACTCGCTGAAGGCCTCCGACGCCTCCGATTCGACTGGCGGCGGTGGCGGCGGCGCGGGAGCAACAGCCAGCTCGATCTCCGGTGACGGTCCGGGTATCACCCCGCCCTTGGCCATCGCTGGAGCACTTTGCGTGTGGCGCCCCAGCATGCCTACGTAGCTGACATGTTCTTGTGATGGGCGCGGCTGCTGCTGCATCAGCGGATAGAGAAACCGCGACGCGACCAGCGGATCGTTCATCGCATCCGGCAGCGGCGCTGGCGCAAACGCGATCACTCCCCATGTCACCACCGCGTGCGAGACAAGGCTGAATGAGCCGAACCAGAGCGTCGCCGGGCCAAGCAGTTTCGGTGCGGTCGTGCGCTCGAGAACCTGCCGGATGCGACGGTGGGCCATCCGGCTGCGGACTGAGAGGTGCCGCGCAGCATGTCGAAAGGGCATAAACCTTCTCTCCTGATTGGTGGCCGGGAAAACCCGCTCCTCGGCCCCTGCTGAGATATTACCAGTATCGGGGACGGTGCACGTCTCGGCCAGTGTGTCGAAGACACTCACCGGGACCGTCTCGCCCCGGCGCGGGACGACCAGCCCGAGAAGGGATGCGAGTGGCGGTATCTTTCGCCCGAAGCCGCTCGCGGCCGTCCCCTTCACCGCGTACCGCCCCACCTGCAGACCCTGCCTCGCATGTCCTTCAACTTCCTGCTGTATTCGGTGGCCGACCGGATCGCGACGATCACCGTCAACCGCCCCGACAAGCTCAACGCCCTCAGTGCCGCCCTGATCGGTGAGCTGGGGGTCGCCATCGACCAGGCCATCGCCGATGACGCGGTGGGGGGCATCATCCTCACCGGCGCCGGCCGTGCCTTCATCGCCGGCGCCGACATCAGCGAGCTCGCCGGCCAGACGCCCATGAGTGCCGTCGCCCGCGCCCGCCGCGGCCAGGAGATCTTCGGCCGCTTCGAGCGCAGCCCGAAGCCGACCATCGCCGCGGTGAATGGCTTCGCTCTCGGCGGCGGCTGTGAACTCGCGATGTGCTGTCATCTTCGGATTGCGGCGGAGTCGGCGAAGTTCGGACAGCCTGAAGTGAAGCTCGGTATCCTGCCCGGCTATGGCGGCACGCAGCGTCTCCCGCGCCTGGTAGGCACGGGTCGCGCGTTGCAACTGCTGATGACCGCCGAGGTGATCGACGCCAACGAAGCCGTGCGGATCGGGCTCGCGAACAAGGTCGTGCCAAACGATCAGCTGATCGCAACCACGACCGCGATGTTGACGCAGATGCTCGCCAACGGGCCACTGGCCGTGCGGGCTTGCATCGACGCCGTCGTGCGCGGTCAGGACATGTCGCTCGGCGACGCGCTCGCGTACGAGGCGGCACACTTCGGCACCCTGTCGTCAACGACCGACATGAAGGAAGGCATGCAGGCCTTCCTCGAGAAGCGACCAGCATCGTTCACTGGCGCGTGA
Source organism: uncultured Gemmatimonadaceae bacterium (assembly GCA_963740355.1). Lineage (GTDB taxonomy): Bacteria > Gemmatimonadota > Gemmatimonadetes > Gemmatimonadales > Gemmatimonadaceae > JACMLX01. The sequence continues at coordinate 939,938 of CAVUDW010000002.1, read as the reverse complement.
CCAGCCTGACGCGAGTGGGGTGACGTGAGCACGACCGTGGTTGCGGAAGCACCGACCGCTGGCACAGTGGTGGTGCCGGCGGTGCGCGTGGTGCAGCTCACGCTCACCAGCTTTCGCAACTACGACCGTGCCACGTTGACGCTGCCGCCCGACGGTGTGGCGTTGCTCGGTGACAACGGCCATGGCAAGACGAACCTGCTCGAGGCGATCTACTACCTCGAGTTGTTCCGCAGCGCGCGCGGTGCACGCGACAAGGATCTGGTACGATTCGGTGACGGTGGCTTCCACGTCGCGGCCACGCTCGAGAACTCGCCGCGCGGCGCCCTCAGTGTGTCTGCTGGATTCGACGCCAACACACAGAAGAAGAAGGTCTCGATCGATGGCGTTGAAGTCACGCGGCTCAGTGATGCCATCGGTGCCGCGCCGGCGGTGTTGTTCTCACCGGCGGACGCGGCACTGGTTCGCGGGGCTCCCGCCGAGCGACGCCGCTTCCTCGATGTGATGCTGGCACTCGCCGACCGCTCGTACCTGTTGGCACTGCAGCTGTACCGGCATGCGCTCGCGCAGCGGAATGCAGCCTTGCGCAGCATGAATGGACAGACGCGGGACGCCGAACAGATGGACGCGGTCGAAGCATTCGAGCCCGCACTCGCCGATGCCGGTGCCAGCATGCTCGCCCGCCGACATGCCTGGACACTCGATGCCGCCCCCGCCTACGCCGAGGTGCTGGATGCCATCGGTGAGCGCACCAGCGTCTCGCTTACGCTCAAGCGCGGCGGTGGCGCACGAACCGACGTGGCGGAACTGCGCGAATGGCTCCGTACGACCCTCGCGACACAACGTGCCCACGACGTGCGACGCGGCACGACGCACACCGGCCCGCATCGCGACGAGTTGCAGCTGCTGCTCGATGGACGCGACCTGCGCAACTTCGGCAGCAACGGACAGCAGCGCAGCGCCGCGATTGCGCTGCGCATGCTCGAGGCGCGAACGCTGCAGGCATCCCTCGGCACCGCGCCGCTGCTGTTGCTCGACGACCCCTTCGCGGAACTGGACGCCGATCGCAGCGCACGGATTCTCGGATTGCTCGGCAGTCGCGGATTGGGACAGGTGGTGCTGGCCGTCCCGCGTGTCGAGGACATTCCACGCGCGCTGACAGGGCTTCAGACCGTGCGTGTCTTGCATGGCACGCTCACCCCGGACGCATGACCGGGCCAAAGAAGAAGGGCCAGCCCGTGAGCATCGCCGATGTCATGGCCCAGGTGCTGGCGCAAAAGGGCATGACGGAACGCGTGGCACAGGTCGGCGCGATGGACGACTGGTCCGCTGCCGTCGGAGCGCAGATCGCGGCCGTCACCGAACCGCTGTCGGTCACCGCGGATGGTGTGTTGTGGGTGCGCGTGACGACTGCGGCGTGGATGAATGAACTGAGCCTGCTGGCCCCCACGCTGCTCGAACGCCTGAACGCCGTGCCGGGTCGCGCGCCCGTGAAGCAACTGCGCTTCCGACTCGGCAGGAATTAGCGTCGCGCGACGACGCAGGTCCCACAACTAGCGAGCACCGGGTCGCGAGCTGACAACTCTCGCAAACGCCGGTGCTCGCAGATCCTTCGCAGATGGGACGCGCGGCTGATGCCGGCGTCACAACATCTGTTCCCTACGCAGCGAGCGGACTTCTCGAGCTCGCCTGGTGAATGGCCTCGTTCGTCAGGCCGGCTGCGACTGCTCCTGCGACAGCGCTCGGGTCCGAGCGTCAGACTCGACGTGATATCCGTTCGACCGAGCGGCCGCTTCCCGCGAGAGACAGTTCGCTCGCGAGCCGGCGCTGCAACAGCAGCCCGGCCAGCGCGAACAGCCGTCACCCTTCGGCTGCGCCTCCTCCTTGTACGCCAGGTACTTCCCCGGACGTGCCGGGTCAGCCACGAACCAGGCGGGTTCCCCATCCGGCGTCCGACCGAGGCGCGCACCTGCCACCGGCGGTTCATCGGACTTGATCACCCGCTGTAAGGGTGCCGGCGCGGGCAACACGCTGTTGACGATCTCGATCGGGTAGGTGCGCTCGGGCATGAAGCCTGAGGCACGCAGCTCGATGCAGGTCTTCTCCACCGCGGCGATGATGTGCTCCACATCGGCTTCGGTGTGCGAGGTGGTGAGGAAGTGCGGGAAGTCCAGCACGTGCACCCCGTGGTAGCGCATGAGCATGAAGAAGAGCTCCGTGTAGCTCACGCTCTCGTCATACTTGGTCTTGAAGGCGCTGCCGAACGTCACCCAGCGGTATGGCAACTGGTACTTGTCGAACAACCCATTCACCCGATCGACCATGTCGGCGGTCATGCTGTTGAGGCGTGCATAAAGGCCGGGGTTGTTCGTCATCTCGAGCAGTGAGGCCTTCGCTGCCGCCAGCACCAGCGGATGCCGCACGAACGTGCCCGCGAAGTAGGTGACGCCAGCTTCCGGCACACTTTCGTCGCCGTACTGCCAGTTGCCACCATCCAGCGCATCCATCCACTCGCGCTTGCCGATCATGGCGCCGATCGGCATGCCGCCGCCGATCACCTTGCCGTAGGTGCCGATGTCAGCCTTGATGCCGAACACGGCCTGCGCACCGCCTGGATGCATGCGGAAGCCCGTGATCACTTCGTCGAAGATCAACGCGGTGTTGTTCTCCTCGGTGATCTTGCGCACCTCGCGGAGGAAGTCCACCGGGCGGAACTCCATGCGACGGCTCTGCACCGGCTCCACCAGCACCGCCGCTGCTTCGTGGCACCGCTTGCGAATGATCTCGAGGCTTTCCGGCGTGCCGTAATCCAGCACCAGCATGTTCTCGACCGCCTGCGGCATGATGCCTGGCGCGCCGGGATAACTCTTCTTGCTCTTGCTGCCGCGGATGATGACTTCGTCGTTGATGCCGTGGTAGCTGCCGCTGAACGAGATGATCAGGCTGCGCCCCGACACGGTGCGCGCCATGCGCATCGCACCCAGCACGGCTTCGCTGCCCGTGTTGCAGACGGCTGCGCGTTCATGTCCCGACAGTTCGCAGAGCATCCGCGACACTTCCGCGGCCATCGGGTGCATCGGGCCGATCTCGATGCCGTCGTCGAGCTGCTTGTGGCAGGCTTCCTTGATGAAGTCGGGCATGTAGCCGAACATCGAGGAGCCGAAGCCGCTGAGGATGTCGACGTACTCGTTGCCGTCGATGTCCTTCAGGTGGCAGCCACTGCTCTTGTCCACCACCACCTGGTAGATGAGCTCCTTCGTCTGCGGCTTGAAGCCGGTGACCACACGCGGGTCCGCCATCGGGATGCGGTTCTCCTGCGTGAAGGCCTTGCTCTTCGCCGTCTTCGCGGTGTAGCGCGCGGTGAAGGCGTCGAACCATGCGCGTTGCTCCGGCGTCATGTCGTCGACCTTCTCCTTCACGATCCGCGCCTGCGCACCGAACACTTTCTTCAGTTCCGGCGCATCCTCGAACTTGTCGATGGCACCAGCGGCCTTCGCCCCCGCGGCCGTCGGCTTGTGCCCAGGCGTGACGACACGCTCCAGAGCCACACCCGCGGCATCGACATGCGGCAGCAGGTAATCTGCCAGGCCGCCAAGGTTCGGGATCTCGACGTTCAGCTGACGAAGGCTGATCTTGACGCCAAACTTCTTGCTCAGTGACGTCGCGACCTGCGTCAGGAACAACGAGTCGAGGCCCATCTCGATGAACGTCTCTTCCGGCGTGACATCGGCCAACTCGAGGCCCGAGCTGTCTTCCAGCAGCGCCTTCACCTGTGCGATCAGCGCATCACGCGGCGAGAGTTCGATGGCGACAGCGGCCGTCGGTGCAACCTCTTCTTCCAGGGCGACGGCGCCGCTGGCGATCATCGCCACCGGATCGACCCAATGGCGCGCCCGTTCGAAGGCATAGGTCGGCATCGAGATCCGGTGCCGCACTTCCCGCTCGTAGAACGTCGACCAGTTGATCGCGATGCCGCACTGCCACAGTGCACCGATCGCCTTCAGCAGTTGCACCATCTCGTTGCCATTGCCGGCAGCGTCACCAAGCGACGGTACCGCCACCTGCGTCTTCGAATCGGCGCTCTGCTGGCGCGCCAATGTCGTGGCCGTCGTGCGCGGGCCCACTTCCAGCATCACGCGATCCGCATCGGTCCAGGCAAACTTCACGGCCTGTGCGAACCGCACGGTCGAACGAAGGTGCTCGGCCCAGTAGTCGGGCGAGGTGGCTTCGTCATCCTTCAGCCAGGTTGCCGACACGGTGCTGACGATCGGGATTCGTGGCGCACGCAGCGTGACACTCGCCACCACCTCGCGATACGGCCCGACCATCGGGTCCATCATCGGGCTATGGAAGGCATGGCTGGTCACCAGCAGCTTGGACAGGATGCCGTCTGCTTCCAGCTCGGCACTGAGCTTGGCGATCGCCTCGCGAGGGCCACTGGCCACACAGAGTTGCGGACCGTTGTTGGCCGCGATGCTGCACCCCGCCGGCAAACGCGGCGCGACGACATCCTCCGCAGCACGCACGCTCAACATGCTCCCTTCCGGCAAAGCCTGCATCAGCCGCCCGCGCGCCGCCACCAGCTTCACCGCATCCTCGAGCGAGAACACGCCGGAAAGGCAGGCCGCCGCAAACTCACCGATGCTATGCCCGAGCATCACCTGGGGCACGATGCCCCAATGCATCCAGAGCTTGGCCAGGCTGTAGTGCATCACGAACAGCGAGGCCTGCGTGTTGACCGTCTCCTTCAACTGCAGGCCAGCCGCCGTCTCATAGCCAGCCGGTGCAAAGATCACCGCTTTCAGGTCAGTGCCCAGTTCAGCGCTGAAGAGTGCACAGCACCGATCGAACTCCTGCGCGAACACCGGCTCGCTCTCGTACAGGTCGCGACCCATGTTCACGTACTGCGATCCCTGCCCCGGGAACATGAACACCACACCAGGCGCCTCTTCCAGCAACTCCCGGGTCCCGATCGCCAGCGCGTCATTCTTCGCGATCGCGGTCGCGACCTCGGCATGACTGCCCCCGACGATCAGGCGACGGTGACGGAAGTCGTGACGACCCACCGTCAAGGTGTAGGCGGCATCCGCCAGCGACACATCGGGATGTGTCTCCATCCAGGCGCGCAGGTTCTCCGTCATCACATCCAGTGATGCCTTGCTCTTGGCGCTGAGCAGGAAGAGCTGCTTCGTCCGCGAGGCGCTGCTCGGCTCGAGCACCGGCGGCTCGCCGAGAATCACGTGGGCGTTGGTGCCACCGACGCCGAACGAGGAGACGCCGGCAATTCGCGGCTGCGCACCACGCGGCCAGGCAATGGCCTCGCTGGCGACACGGAATGGGCTATTGGCAAAATCGATTGCCGGATTCGGCGTCGAGAAACCGATGCTGGCGGGAATGATCCCGTTCTTCAGTGCCAGCGCAGTCTTGATCACACCGGCGGCACCAGCAGCGGCCGTGAGATGGCCGATGTTCGACTTGATCGAGCCGATCGCGCAGTGATGTCCATTCGTCTGGCCGCCAAAGGCCAGCGTCAGCGCCTCGACTTCGATCGGATCGCCAAGCGGCGTCGCCGTACCATGCGCTTCGACATAGCTGATCTCTGCCGGCGTGACACCAGCATCCGCCTGCGCCATCGCCACCACTTCCGCCTGTCCACGCACACTGGGCGCGGTGAAGCTGGCCTTGTCGCTGCCGTCGTTGTTGAGCGCCGACCCCTTGATGGTGGCGTAGATGTGATCGTGGTCCCGCACTGCCTCGTCGAGACGTTTGAGGATGATCACGCCCACACCATCGCTGAAGCTGGTGCCCTTGCCCTCGGCGTCGAAGGTGCGCGTGTCGCCGTCTGGGCTGTACATGCCACCGTCGTTGTAGACGATGCCGCTGTGCAACGGGACGGTGATGGCGATACCACCAGCGATCGCCATGTCACACTCGCCATCGCGCAGCGCCTTGGCGGCCTGCGCAATCGCCACCAGCGACGTGCTGCAGGCGGTGTGGATGCTCAGCGCGGGTCCACGCAGGTCGAACTCGAAGGCTACACGCGTCGCGATGTAGTCCTTCTCGTTGCCGGTCATGACCTGGAAGTCGCCTACCTGCTCGATCAGCTCGGGATGTCCGAGCACGTTGCGGGTGTAATACGTGTTGTTGCCGATGCCTGCGTAGACGCCGATCAGCCCCTTGAAATCCGCGGCCACGTAGGCGGCGTCTTCGAGGGCCTTCCAGGCGGTCTCGAGGAACACGCGCTGCTGCGGATCGGTGAGCGCAGCGATGCGCCGGTTCATGCCGAAGAAGCCGGCGTCAAACTTGTCGGCATCGGCGATCACGCCGCGGGCGGGCACGTAATACGGATCGTTGCGCAGCGCCTCCGGAATGCTCGGATCCAGTTCCTCTGGTGTCCAGCGAGTGATGCCGCTCTTCCGATCGAGGAGATTCTGCCACAGCTGGTCCACATCGGCGGCACCAGGGAACCGGCCGCTCATGCCGATGATGGCGATGTCAGTGCGCGCGCCGCTGCCGCTGCGGGCCTTGCGATCCTGCGCCATGTCCACTGGCGAGATCGCGCCTGTCACCCCTTCGAGGAAGCCCGCGCAGGCCCGCACCGTGGGATGCTGATAGAGCTTCACGATCGGCAGCGCGAGGCCATGACCTTCGAGCTGCGCCACTCCCTGGATGCTGAGCAGCGAGTTGCCACCGAGATCGAAGAAGTTGTCGTCCAGCCCAACCCGATCGATGCCCAACAGGTCAGCCCACACATTCGCGATGGTCTTCTGCACGGCCGTCACCGGCGCCACGTACGCCACATCGAGCTCGGGGCGCTTCAGGTCCGGCGCGGGCAAGGCCGTGCGGGCGATCTTGCCGCTCGGCGTGCGCGGAAACTCCGCCACGGCGACGAAGGCCGAGGGCACCATGTAGTCCGGCACCAGCGCCGCGAGATGCTTGCGCAGGTCATTCACGCTCACGTCTTGCTTCGCGATGTAGTAGCCGATCAGTCGCTTGAGGCCCGGCCGGTCTTCGCGCACCGTGGCCACGGCGGCCTCGATGGCCGGATGCTTCTCCAGCGCCACTTCCACTTCACCCAGCTCGATGCGATAGCCGCGCACCTTCACCTGGCCGTCGATGCGTCCCTTGAAGTCGATCTCGCCGTTCGGCAGTTCCACCGCGCGATCACCGGTGCGATAGAGGCGTCCACCAGCGGTGAACGGATCGGTGAGGAATCGCTCGGCCGTCAGGTCATCACGATTGATGTAGCCAGTCGCGACACAGGCACCGCCGAAATACAGCTCTCCTTCGTCGCCCACCTTCACGCGCTGCATCTGCTCGTCCAGCACCAGCAGCTGCACGTTGTCGATCGCGGTGCCGATGTTGGGAAGCGCCGGCCAGGTGGACGGATGCCCCTTCAACTCGAGTTCACTGACCACGTGACCTTCCGTGGGTCCGTACTGGTTGCAGAAGCGGCACCCCGGCAACTGCGAGAAGAAGTTCGCGATCGTCGGCGTGATCTTCAGCTGCTCGCCGCTAGTGAACACCTCCTTCAGCGTGCTCGGCACTTCCCCGGTGCGCTCGACGGCTTCGGCGAGGTACTGCAGCGCCACGAAGGGAAGGATCACGCGGTTGATGCCACGCGAGATCATCGTACGCAACAGCTGTGTGCTGTTGAGGCGATCCTCGTCCGTGATCAGCACCAGCGTGCCACCCTGCGAGAACGTCGTGAACAGCTCCTGATAGCTGACGTCGAAGCTGATCGGTGCAAACTGCAGGGTGCGATCGTCAGCGCCGAGCACGGAGGTGCGACGCTGCCAGTTGATCAGGTTGAGCAAGGGCGTGTGGTGCATCGCCACGCCCTTCGGGCGACCGGTGCTGCCGCTGGTGAAGAGCACGTAGCAGAGGTTCGCCGGGCCGGCCGGGCATTCGCCGCTGAACTGTTCACCGCTCACGAGATCGATGTCTTCGATCAGCAGCACCGTGGCTGCCGTGCCGGCGAAGAGATGCTGGCGTGCGCGATCGGTGATCACGACGGGCGGCCGGGCATCCTCGATCATCATCGCAATCCGTTCCACCGGATACGTCGGATCGATCGGCGCGTAGGCGCCACCGGCGCGCAGGATGCCGAGCACGCTGATGATCAGTTCAGCGGAGCGATCGAGGCAGAGACCAACCGTGCGATCAGGACCGACGCCGCGGCCGATCAGCACCTGCGAGACACGACGGGACGCCGCATCGAGCTCACGATACGAATACGTGCGTGTGGCGTGAACGAGAGCGGGACGATCCGGACCGAGAGCGTAGCCGAGGTCGAAAAGGTGGGGAACGGCGGTGAGGCGGAGGCTCTGGGTCATGGTCGTGTCGGTTTGGTCCGGAAGTGCACAAAGCCGCGGTCGATCGACATTCGATCCACTTGGCGGAGTATGACGATTTCCCTATCCCAAGAGCAAACGGTTCTAATGTTCAGCCTGTCTCAGTCTCCCGGATGGCGCGAAACGGGGGGCAATGGACTACCAGACTCATCCAGACGCGAGGCCGGTCGCGGCCATCGCTCGCACGGGCCGTCGCGCGCCCAGGCGCGGCGGCTGCCTCAGGCGTCGAGCCGATGCTCGTAGGGCACGACCTCGGCCCGCTCGACCCAGCGGCGCAGCAGACGGAGGTACAGTGCCCAGCAGTATGATGTGATCCGAAAGTGATCGGAGGCGTCGGCCCAGCCCGAATGCCGGAACCGGAGCCAGGTCATGCCACCTTCGCCCGGTTCGAGCCGAAAGCTCACAGTGGTTCCGACCCAGTCCCCGCTGGCAACCGTGATCTCGAGCGCAAACTCTCGATCCGTATCGGCGCGGACGACCCGAGCGCGCCAGTCGTACCCCTCTCCGAAGTACAACAAGTAGGGCGTACCCTCTACGGGGATCCCTTCACAGTGCAGCGTCCACCAGGCGTCAAGGCATGAAGGGGAGGTCACTGCGGCGTAGACGGCGCCCGCAGACGCTGCAATCGGGAGGTCGTGCGTGATTTCAGCCATGCGCGGCCGGACGGTCGGTCATGCAGTTCGGGCAGGAGAGTCGGGTGGACCGGGCTGCAAACAAATGAAACAGATGACGTGCCGCGAATCAGGCATGGTCGTCACGGTTGGGTGGGATCGTCATCGTTCCGATACTAAGGACATAGACATCTCATACCCGAGTCCGGAGCCGGCCATACGGTCGCTGGCCGCCAATCATTGAGGATCATGCCCGACGCTGCAGCAACCCGCCGATGCGAACGCCCGGCATTCACGATCATCGAACTTCTCGCCACCGTCGTGGTGATTGGCATTCTTGCCACCGTCGCGACGGTGAAATACAAGCAACACATCCAGAAGGTGAAGATCAGCTCGGCGATCATGCAGTTGCAGGCCATCAACCTGCAGTTGACCATGATGGATCCGCTTCCTGCGTCCCTGGCGGACATCGGGCGCGGCGACCTCAAGGACCCGTGGGGCAACCCTTACGAATACCTGCGCTTCGATCTCTCGGGCGGCGGCGACCCGCCGGGGGCGCGCAAGGATCGCAGCCTGCATCCGCTGAACAGCATGTTCGACCTCTACTCGAAAGGGCCGGATGGGGCGAGCAACTTGCCGCTGACGTCCGGTCCGTCGCGAGACGACATCATCGTCGCAAACGATGGGAAGTACGTCGGCATTGCCTCCGGCTACTGATCTCTCGTGACGCTGGGGTTCCTCACGACACGGGTGGGCCGGCGGTTTCTGGCCGTCAACATGTTGACGGCCCTGGCGCCGGTCGCCGTCATCGCCGCTATCTCATTCGCAACGGTTCGTGCGGAACTGCGCGACCAGGCCGAGGAGCGCGTCGGCCGACTGAGCAAGTCCCTCGGAATCGGGACGCTCTCGTATCTCACGGCTGCTTCTTTCAAGCTCCAATCGGCCCTCGTCGACAGCGCGCCGGCAGCACCGTTCGATTCCGTCATCCGGTTGGATGCGACGCTCGGCGCCCCCGCGTCACTCGGCGTACTTTCGCGCCCGCTCACGACTGAGGAAGTGCGACAGCTCGGCGATGGGCGATCGCTGCTCCTGCTCACCGCGTCGCCCACTACGCACGATGAGGCGCGCATCGTGATGGGCCGAGCCCTCCTGCCATGGGCGGGCGCGTCTCGCGCGATCGTCTGGGGCCGCGTGCGCCGCGACGCGCTCTTCGGTGAATCCGATGAGGCGATCGAAGGTGAAGATGCGCTCTTCTGCGTCTTCGCCATGCCGACGCTCGCGCGGATCACCTGCTCCACGCAGCTTGATCGGACCGCGCTCGATGTGGCGCAACACCGAGCGCGAGGCGGAGGCAGCGATGCTGACACACTCACGACGCCAGGATTCTTCGTCTCTGCCAGGGACATCTACCTCCGACACGAGTACGGATCGGCAGAGTGGCGCACGGTTGTCCTGCAGCCACAGAGTGTATCGTTTGCCGCCGCCGCCACATTTCGTAACACATTTCTCCTGCTGATCGCCGCGGTGGTCGTCCTGATCTTTGCCGTCAGCCATGCACAGATCCGTCGCACGACCGAGCCCCTGGCGCAACTCAAGGATGGCACTCGACGGCTGCAGTCGGGCGACTTTGGCACGCCAGTGATCGTCGAGGGTGACGACGAATACTCGGAGGTGGCGCGTTCGTTCAACGGCATGGCGTCGACGCTTCATCGGCAGATCACCCTGATGCACAATCTCGATGCCGTCGATCAATCGGCACTCGGTACACACAACAGCAGCGCAGTGGTTGACGAGACCCTCGCCTGCATTGCCGCGTCACTCGACTGCATCACGGTCACCGTGGCGATCGTCCGGCCCGACGATCCCACCGCACTCGACGCGACCTCTCGGCACACGATCAGCGGCGAACGTCGCACGACCACCAAGCAGCTCAGCGACACCGATCGCACCGAGTTGCTCGCGCATCCACGGCAGCTGTCGCTCGAGGCAGGTGCTGCACAACGCAGCTACATGCCGCGCGTCGACGTCACCTACAGCCTCAGCCCGTCACTGGTCTTGCCACTGGTGCATGACGGCGCCCTGCTTGGTGTGATCGCGATCCGGCTGCGTGTGCAACCCGCCAATGAGATCGCGTTGGCCGAAGCACGCCGCATCGCGGATCGCGTCGCCCTTGCGCTCAGCAACGTCCAATTGTTGACCCGACTGGATGCGCTCTCCGCCGGCACCGTGCTGGCGTTCGCGCGCGCCATCGATGCGAATTCGCCCTGGACGGCCGGTCACTCCGAGCGTGTGACGCACATCGCCATTGAGATCGCGCGCGAACTCGGGCTGTCAGCCCAGCAGCTCGACACCTTGGAGCGTGGCGGACTGCTGCACGACATCGGCAAGATTGCGGTACCACCAGCGGTGCTCGACAAGGCGGGCAAGCTGACCGACGACGAATGGGCCGTGATGCGGCGACACCCCATCGTGGGCTGTGAGATTCTCTCCCCCATTCCGGCCTTCGCCGACGCGCTGCCGATCGTGCGATCACACCATGAGCGGATGGACGGCACGGGGTATCCCGATCAACTCTACGGTGACCAGATCCCGTACCTCGCGCGGGTGTTGGCAGTGGCCGACGTCTTTGATGCGTTGGCCAGTGATCGCCCGTATCGTGCCGGCATGACGACTGCGGAAGCGTGCGCCATCATCCAGATGGGATCCGGCGCGCACTTCGACCCGCGTATCGTCCGCGCCTTCCTCGACGCAGTACACGCGGGTCGGATCGAAGCCATTGCCGACGCCAGCGATTCACGGCAGCTGGCCGCATCCGTCGCGAAGGCTCGCGGCGAAACGCGTGCGACCGTTCCGCAGCTCGCCTAGTTCGACCGCACTGTCAGACGGAGTCGAAAATCCGGACGCGGTCCCAGAACGTGCCGCACTCGGCGCGAAACTTGTCGTGTTCCGGATGCACCTGATACGCCTCCTCTGCCGCCGCGTCCGCGAACAGCAACACGAGCGCGTGTGTGTACGCACGGTCGATGACTGGACGATCCGTCGCTGCCGGCACACCGTGATACCCGGCGTGCACACTCGGCAACGCACAGAGCTTCGGCTGCCACGCAAGAAAGGTTGCGAGATCGGCGGCGGGCAAGTCGGCGCGCAACGAGAAATAGACGGCATGGACGAACATGAACAGCTCCAAAGCGAAGGTGATCACGATCACGCAGCATCGTGAAATGACGTTGATGCGACTGCTTTCTTCACATCACGATAGCACATTGACAAAGGGTCCGACGCGCTGAACGCAGTGCGTTTCCACGTGTATCAGCGCGCGCCCGACGAGACGTCGGCGCAACCGGCAGTCGATACCACACACACGGGAGTTCACATGTATCGCTCCATCACCCGCAGGCTCTCCACGTTTGCCGCCCTGTTGTTGGTGCCACTCGGCGCGCACGCTCAGGCGACGGCCGCCCCGGCAACGCACGCCCCAGCCACCCACGCTGCAGCGAAGCCGGTCACCAAGCCGGCCCCCGCGACGCACGCCATCACGACGCCGGCGACGGCGACGGCGGCCAAGCCCGCTGCTCCCGCCATCGTCGCTCCGGCTACCGCCGCGGCCGCAGCCACCCGTCCCGCCGCGGTGACCCCGCCGGCTACCGTCGCCAAGGCCGCCGCGCCGACGGCCAAGCCAGCCCCGGCACGTGATGCCCGCGGGCGCTTCATCGCCCGCGCTGCAGCACCAGCCGCCGGTGTTTCAGCCACCTGTACGGATGGATCAGAGTGGAAAGGTGCCCAGCGCGGCGGCGCCTGTGCGCGGCACGGTGGCGTAAAGACCTGGCATTAAGCACCGTTCAGTCCCCGTGTGCGTCTGCAACCCACACCGACTAGATTAGAATTTTCTAGTGCGCACCGCCGCGGCTCCCACTTTCACGAGGAATTCCATCATGCTCGAAGGCCTGGCAAAGTCACTGAAGGACATCCTCCCCGACGCCGCTGACGGATATGTCGACAAGGCGATGGGAGCGATCAACGATCCAGAGCACGGCGGGTTGCAGGGCGTGGTGGACAAGTTCCGCGCCAGTGGCATGGCCGAGACGGTGAACTCGTGGATCGCGGCGGGCACGAAGAATCTGCCGATCACGGCCGACCAGGTGCGGGCGGCGCTTGGCAACGAACATGTGACGGCCATCGCGACCAAGCTTGGCATCGATCCCGCGCACGCGGCCGACAAGTTGGCGGCGATGCTGCCGCAGGCCATCGACGCGGCCACGCCTGACGGCACGTTGCCGCCGGCGAAGTAGTCAGCACAGCATCGTTCACGGGCCCGGTCGCGTTTCCTGCGCGACCGGGCCCGTTGCGTTATCTCTGCGCGTGTGACGACACCCGCCAACTCCCTCCGGATCGCCCCATTTCAGGACGACCTCGCCGGCGCCTTCGACCAGCTCAATCGTGCTTGGCTCGTGGAAGGTGGTTTTCTGGAACCCGCGGATGAGACCTATCTGGTCGCGCCGCGCGCGACGATCGTCGATCCGGGAGGCGAAATCTTCTTCGCCATCGAGAATGGGCGGGTTCTGGGCACTGCCGCTGCGATCCGGCTCGACGCCGAGGTGTTCGAGCTGGCGAAAGTTGGTGTGTCGCCGGACGCGAAGGGTCGCGGGTTGGGCCGACGACTGGCGGTGTGCGTGATCGACTATGCCCGCGCTCACGGTGCCAGCAAGGTCGTGCTGACGTCGAACTCGCGACTCGTCCCAGCCCTCACGCTTTATCGTAGCCTCGGGTTCGAGGACCGGCCCTGTCCGGAGGGCTTCGGCTATGTGACTGCCGACGTCTACATGGAACTCACGCTGGTGATGGACCAGTCGCGCTGAATCCGACAGGCGACCGTCAGGTCACCGCTTCCACGCTCGACGCATTCTCGCGGCGATCGCGCGTCGGGTCGGCGCAGTACTCGCTCGGATCCCAGGCCACCATCAGCGCCGCAAACGTTTCCCGATCTACGGGACGCGAGAAGAGATAGCCCTGCCCGAGTGAGCAGCCGATGTTCCACAATCGCTCCAGCTGTTCGTGCGTCTCGACACCCTCCGCAATGGTACGCATGCCGAGGCTCTGCCCGATCGACACGATCGCCTTCGTCACGCCGTCGTTCGCCGAGTCGCTCTGGCCGAACGACACGAAGCTTCGGTCCACCTTGAGGACATCGATCGGGAAGCGACGCAAGTACGCGAGCGATGAGTACCCGGTGCCGAAATCGTCGAGCGCAATCCGCAGCCCAAGATCGCGCAGGCCCTGCAGGCGGCCGGCCACCACGGGCTCATTCGACGCCAGCACCGACTCTGTCAATTCCACGGCCATCGCCGAGCCGACGATGCCCGCCGCGTCCATCGCCTTCGTGACGTCGTCAACGAGGTCCGGCGACAACAGGTGACGCGCCGAGAGGTTGACGGCGACACGCAACCGTGCCGTCATCGGGCAAGCCGCTCGGAACCGTGCCGCGTCCATGGCCGCGCGCCTGATCACGAACCGGCCGATGTCGATGATCAGCTCCGACTCCTCCGCCACTGGAATGAAGCGGCCTGGCAGGATCATGCCGTGTTCCGGATGTGTCCACCGGATCAGTGCCTCAGCCCCGCTCACGCACCCTGTGCGCAGGTCGACGACGGGCTGGTAGACGAGATCGAGCTCACCACGTTCGAGGGCGAAGCGCAGGTCGGCCTCGAGATCGAGCCGCTCGGCGACGCGGGCACGCATCTCGCTCGAATAACGCTCCACGCGACCGCGCCCGGAATTCTTTGCGCCATACATCGCCACGTCAGCGTCGGTGAGCAACGAATCGACATCCTGCCCGTCCGTCGCCCAGGCAATGCCGATGCTGGCGCGCACGAACACTTCACGTTCGTCGAGGCGGAACGGCCGTTCGAGGGCGTGCTGGATGCGCAGTGCGGTGGCATCGGCCTCCTCGTCACAGGCGAGATCCTCGAGCAGCACGGCGAACTCGTCACCGCCAAGCCGCGCCACCGTGTCGCCAGTTCGCAGCACGGCCAGCAAGCGCTCGGAGACACCCACCAGCAACGCATCCCCCTTGGCGTGGCCGAGCGTGTCGTTCACGAACTTGAAGTGGTCGAGGTCGAGCAGCAGCAGCGCGACCTGCGTCCTGCGACGGAGCCGTCGATCGAGGGCGTGCGAAACACGATCCGCGAACAGCCGCCGATTCCCAAGCCCCGTCAGCGGATCCCGCAGCGCTTGCTCGATCAGCTGTGCCTCGAGCTGCTTGCGATCCGTGATGTCGCGACTGTTGAGCACCAGCCCACCAACCGTCGGCTCATTGAAGAGATTCGTCCCCACGGCTTCCACCCAGCGCCATGCTCCGGTGGAGTCGCGCAGTCGCACCACCAGTGCCTCGCGCATCGAGTCTCCGCTCAGCAGCCGCGCAAACCCCTGCTCCGCCGCGGGGAAGTCATCGCGATGGATCTGGTCCGCCATGCGCCGCCCTACGAGCATCTCTGGTGGAATGCCCATGACCTGCAGATGCGATGGACTGGCGTACCGCACTTCGGTGTTGGCGTCGAGGATCGTCAGCATGTCGCTGCCCTGCCGCACCAGCGCCGCGAGCCGGCGATCCGCCTGTTCGAGTGCACTCTGTTCGCGTGCACCGATTTCGTCGCGAATGCCAAGCACCTGCCGCAATAGCGCGCCAAGGCTGACCAGCGCAGCGGCCACGAGCACCCCTGCTCCCATGCCGCGTCCCACCATCACGCCCAGCAGGAGCACCAGCAGGAGCGCGGCCGCAGCCAGCGTGGGGAGCAGCGACAACCGACGCGGGCGCCCGCAGAACAGCTGGCCTGTGCGCAGTCTCGCGCGCTGGCGAATCGCGGCCAGGCCGATGAGTGGAAACGGCAGCAGGGCCAACGCCTGAATCGCCTGCTGCACCGACGCCGCCTCCGACAGTCCGGACGCCAGTTGCAGCGCGAGGTGCAGGAGACACGCGGCCGCCAGCGGTGCGAGCGGATCACGCCACGTCGACACCATGCCGCGCAGCCAGAGCATTGCGACCGCTGCGACGAGGACCGCGTCGGCCACGATGGCCACGATCGGCTGCACGCCGGGGGCGACGGCCTCCGCGGTGTGAAATCCGCCGGCGAGCAGGGCCACGGTCAGCGCCGTGGCGGCACCGGCGGTGATGAAGACGTCGAGCAAGACCCGGAACCGCTCACTCGCCGTCCGCATCCCGCACGGCAGGGTTGCGATCGCGAGAAACAGGACGGGGTGGAACGCGAGATCGAGTGGCGCCGCCATCGGGTTGGCCGATCCGAGTCGCTGCATGCCTGCCAGGTGGCCCAGCGCCAGCAGCATGACGCCGATTGCGATCAACAGCCACGAGCTCCGAACGCCCGCATCCACGCGGAGATCCTGAATCAGCAGGCCGACCGGCACGGCGGCGGCGGCGATGCAGAGCGCGACGGCCGTCAGCGCGAGGACCCGTCCTCCGGCCTCGGGCAGCGGCGCCGCGCCGGCGGCGAGGGCCATCCCCACGCCCGCGACGCCCGCCATTCCAACCGCTGCGGTCAGTCGACGAACGAACGCGTTGCTCTGGTCGGGGTCGGCATCGCACGCCATCGCGGGTGGGCTGATGGGAGCGACATCGGACGCCGACCACGGGGGCGTGGGTGGGAGAGCCATTGTCCCTGTGAGGGTCGGCGTACCGACCGGGAGAGTTGAGCCCAAAGGCCGGTGCAGCGCGGGTCGGAAACGGCTGCTGCCGCGCTACCGGTCAGCTGGCTGGCCGGCATGCGGCAACGCCGCCAGCGACGCAGCGGGCTCGGAGCGACCAGAATTATCAAGCCATTGTCGCGCCAGCATCATCGAATTCCGCCGCGCGGCTACTCGGCCGGACACATTCCATAAAGCGTTGTACAGCAACGACTTATGCGCCTGTATCGGCACTGGCTTGTGCCGCGGTTTTTGATTAGCTTTGGAGAGCATCCGACCACCATTCCATTCGGAATTTCTACGGTCGGGGCGTCAGACCCGCAGCGAAGGGAGCAGCATGGCAGACGTGAACGGCAATCGTGGTGATTACGGCGGCGACGACATTCAGGCGCTCGAAGGCCTTGAAGCGGTTCGCATGCGGCCTGGCATGTACATCGGCTCCACCGGCTCGCGCGGTCTGCATCATCTCGTCTACGAAGTCGTCGACAACTCGATCGACGAGGCGCTCGCCGGCTTCGCCTCGCTCGTCAACGTCACGATTCACCGCGATGACTCGATCACGGTCGTCGACGATGGTCGTGGTATTCCAGTCGAGAACAACACCAAGGCCGGCATTCCGGCCGTCGAGCTTGCGCTCACGGTGCTGCACGCCGGCGGCAAGTTCGACAAGAACAGCTACAAGGTCTCCGGCGGCCTGCACGGCGTCGGTGTGAGCTGCGTGAACGCGCTCTCCGAGTCGCTCAAGGTCTGGGTCAAGCGCGACGGGAAGGAGCACTACATCGACTTCTCGCGCGGCAAGACGATCACCAAGCTGCGACAGATGCGCGACGTGCCGAAGAAGGAGACCGGCACCACGGTCTGGTTCAAGCCGGACGCCGAGATCTTCACGGAGCTGCGGTTCGACTATTCGATCCTCGCCAGCCGCATGCGCGAGTTGTCGTACCTGAACAAGGGCGTCACGATCACGCTCACCGACGAGCGTGAGGACGAAGCGAAGACCGATACGTTCCTCGCCGTCAACGGCCTGCGCGAGATGGTGGAATTCCTCAACAACCAGCGCAAGGCGCTGCACTCCGAGGTCGTCTACATCGACACGGAGCGCGACGACGTCGGCATCGAGCTGGCCATGCAGTACAACGATGGCTACGCCGACACCACGTTCTCGTTCGTGAACAACATCAACACGCACGAAGGCGGCACGCACCTGACCGGCTTCAAGAGCGCGCTGACGTCGGTCGTGAACAAGTACATCGAGCGCTCGAGCCTCTCGAAGAAGGACAAGGACGGCATCAAGCTCACCGGTGACGACGTGCGCGAAGGCCTGGCCTGCGTGCTGTCGGTGAAGATCCGGGAACCGCAGTTCGAGGGCCAGACGAAGACCAAGCTCGGCAACCCGAGCGTGGAAGGCATCGTGCGCAGCGTCGTCAACGAACATCTGGCGACGTTCCTCGACGAACACCCGAAGATCGGCAACATCATCATCGAGAAGGCCGTCAGCGCCGCGCGTGCCCGTGAAGCGGCCCGCAAGGCGCGCGACCTGACGCGCAAGAAGAACGCTCTCGACATCGGCAACCTGCCGGGCAAGCTGGCCGATTGTTCGCTCTCCGAACCGTCGCTCTGCGAGCTCTACCTGGTGGAGGGTGACTCCGCCGGTGGCTCGGCCAAGCAGGGCCGCGAGCGTAAGAACCAGGCGATCCTGCCACTGCGCGGCAAGATCATCAACGTCGAGAAGGCACGCATCGACAAGGTGCTCTCGAACGAGGAAATTCGCACCATCATCACCGCACTCGGCTGCGGCATCAAGGACGAATTCGACCTCGAGAAGACGCGCTACCACAAGATCATCATCATGACGGACGCCGACGTCGACGGCGCCCACATCCGCACGCTCCTGCTCACGTTCTTCTTCCGGCAGATGCCGGAGCTGATCGATGCCGGCTACATCTACATCGCGCAGCCGCCACTCTATCGCGTGGCCCGTGGCAAGGAAGAGTTCTATGCCTACGACGAGCTGGAGCGCGAGACCTACACCGAACGCCTGAGCGGTGGCGATGCGCGCAAGAACGTCTATGTGCAGCGCTACAAGGGTCTGGGCGAGATGAACCCGGAGCAGCTCTGGAGCACCACCATGGATCCGGAGCGTCGCACCATCCTGCGCGTCGGGATGGAAGACGCCGTCATGGCCGACCAGATCTTCCAGACCTTGATGGGTGATGCGGTGGAGCCGCGGCGTGAATTCATCGAAGCCAATGCGCGCTTCGTGACGGTGCTCGACGTCTGACCTGACGCGAGCCAGCCGGCTGTAACCTGATCGGGCGGTCACCCACTGGTGGCCGCCCGATTCTTGTCCTGCACCCTGCGCGCACGCGGTCGATCACGGCTCGGGCGAGTCGCCTTCGCTGCGCGAGGCGTCAGGCCGTGACGCGTTCCGTCACTGGACGGCGAATCAGCGGGAACATCGCGGCCAGCGTCACCACCAGCAGCACGACTTCGAGGCTGTAGACGAGCGTATAGCCGGTCGCAGGACCGGAGAGCGCGTGCCCGAACACGTCGCGTGCGCTCATGCCGTTCACCACGTCGCGGGCGATTCCGCCGAAGGCGACAGCGATGCCCGCTGCCGACGCCTGCACGGCCCCCCAGGCGCCCAGCGCCAGCCCGCGCTGCTTCTCCGGCGCGTGGTTCATCGTCGCCGTCAGCGTGCCGTGGCTGAGCAGACCGCCGCCGAAGCCGATCAGGAAGGTACCCGCGAAAAAGATTAGTGCCGAATGCAGCGGCCCGGCGAAGATCACGAACGAGAAGCCGGGGATTCCCGCCAGCGCGCCGTACGACGCCATCTTGAATGGATCGCCGCCCCGACCCAGCACACGCGACGCGAGCAGGAAACCGATCAGCCCACCGAGCGACAAGGTGGCCGTCAGGCGCGTGGTCGACGCGACAGTCAGGTTCAGCACTTGACCGCCGTACGGCTCCAGCAACACGTCCTGCATGCTGAACGCCATCGTGCCAACACCGACGGCGATCAACCGTCGAATGGCGCCCTCACCCTGCGTGAAGTTGTCCCATGATTCGCGGAAGCTCGGTTCCTCGCGCCCTTCGCGCGTCTTGTTCGGATCGCGCGCCTCCTGCTTCCACATCGCAATGATGTTGAGCGCGATGGTGACCACGGCAGCGCCCTGAATCACCTGAATCAGCTTGGCCGGCGTGAAGTTCGAGAGCAGGGCGCCAAAGATGATCGCACTGGCAATCATGCCCACGAGCAGCATGACGTACATCAGTCCGACGATTTTCGGCTGCTGCTCTTCCGCCACCAGGTCCGTCGCCAGCGCGAGGCCAACGGTTTGCACCGTGTGCAGTCCAGCGCCCACCAGCAGGAAGGCGAGGCCGGCACCCAGTTGGCCAATCCAGTCCGGAGCGCCAAGGCCGTTCCCGCCCGAGACGACGAGGAGCGCGAACGGCATGATCGCGAGGCCGCCGAACTGCAGCATCGTGCCCTTCCAGATGTACGGCACGCGCCGCCAGCCCAGCGCCGAGACATGGGTGTCGGAGCGGAACCCGATCAGCGCGCGAAAGGGCGCCGCGATCAACGGCAACGAGATCATGATCGCCACCAGCGACGCCGGCACGCCAAGCTCGACGATCATGACGCGATTGAGCGTACCGATGAGGAGCACCGACGCCATGCCGACCGACACCTGAAACAACGACAGGCGGAGGAGGCGCGAGAGCGGCAACTCCTTGGTGGCGACATCGGCAAACGGCAGGAAGCGCGGCCCCAGTTCGGCCCACGTCTGTACGAGCTTCCGGTTGAGATTCATCGGGTCAGGGCATGGGGGGCGAAGTGCGTGGACCAAACTTGTCCCGCGTTGTGCTCGCCGCCAGCGACGTAGGGGCCGGGATTGGTATCCCGGCCCCTAGCAAGACTCGCGGACCAGCAACGCCATTACGGCGTGGTTGGCGCCGCAGTCGGAGTCGCGGCCGCAGGTGCCGTCTGCACCGGTGCCGATACCGTGGCGGTTGCCACAGCCTTCGGGCCACCGTTCCAGTAGGCGCCGAACCAGTCAGTCTTCAGCAACAGTGCACCGTGGACGAGCAGTGCAATCACCGTCACGCCACCAAGGAACAGCGGCACGCCAACGGACGGCTTCACGACGGTCCAGATTTTTCCTTCGTTCATGTGTGTAGCCCTCTAGTGAAGCCAGGGAGTATTGATGAACGCGAGGATGTGAGCCACAATCGCGATCGCACCGAAGATGCGCGTGCCCTGCTTCAAACCGTCGTGCAACTCCTCAGCTTCCCGCGTGGTCAGGCCTGACGGCCAGACGCGGTTTGGATCGTTATCAGCCATAACGATTCTCCTGGAGCAATGAACAACCGTGCTTGACCCGCACGTTGGGGGACCATGGCTCGAGTAGCCATGCACCGTGCTACGTGATCTCCGCTTAGCTCGTGTTTCTGCAACTCGGAATCACAGACCTATTCTGCGCCCGGGATCGTTGGTGTCAAGCTTTGTTGTCAACTTCGAGTGTCAACTTTTATTGACAGTTACGCCGGCCGGCACCACCCCTCGATGTACCGGACATCGCCCGTAAACCACTGACACCACTGGCTTTGGGTTACTGAAGCCCGAATCAAGCCTCGAACACATACGCTGTAACCGCTTAAAAACTCTTTCGTCGGAGTTTCTACGGTTTTTCAGCGAAAAGGGCCGCGATTACTTCCGCTGCCACGGCAGAATCCCTGCCCCACGCGGAGCCAGATCCGTCGCGTCGCGCCGGCGCGTCCAGACCCGCACGAAATCCACTTCCATCGCGGCCGGGAATGGCGTCGTCGCGTCCGGCGCCCCGAGGAAGTTGCCGCCGACCGCAAGATTCATCAGCAGGTAGAACGGCTTGTCGAACGGCGCCGGCCACGCATTCAGCGACGCCTCCGACGTGGGCAGCACACCCTGCCGCCCTGCTTCAGCACTGCTGCTCCACCAAAACGACTGCGTCTGGTACAGCACGCCATCCACCGACCATCGAATCCGGCCCGGCTCCCATTCCACGGCATACAGGTGGAAGTCCGCAATGCTGCCACCGCGCGGCAGGACGTAATCCGCGCTGGTGAAGGCGTTGTGCGGATAGCGCGCGCCATAGTGCAGCGTGCCAAGCACGGTCGAGGGTGTTTGACCGCGCGCCTCCATGACATCGATTTCACCAGATGCCGCCCACGTGCCATACGCGTTGTCCTGCGGCAGCATCCAGAGCCCAGGCCAGAGGCCGCGACCGAGCGGAAGGCGAGCGCGAAACTCGAACCGCCCGTATCGCTGTGCAAACAGCGCGCGCCCATTTGCACCACGCGTCGTGAGCCGCGCCGACGTGAATGGACATCCCTCGCCAGTCGAGCGGAGCGCGCGAATGTGCAATCGGCCCGCGGACACGAACGCGTTCGCGGTATCGCGCGTGTAGCACTGCAGCTCGTTGTTGCCCCAGCCGCTGACGAACGTTGCGCCACTGTCGGTCGTGAAGCCGTTGCCGAGGTCGAAGCTCCACTTGGTGGTGTCGATCGCGGTGCCGTTGAACTCATCCTGCCACACCAGCCGCCACCCCGCACGCGGCGGCGACGGCTGCGCCACAGCGCGCTGTGGATCGAGTGCCACGCACAGCAGGCAGGCCACGAGTGCACGCACGGCAGCGCGCGTTGCCGCCACCACTTCGCGATACCGAGGGCGCGCCAGCGGGCGCTCGATCGTACGCGATCGCAGTGCGCCCGCGCTCATGGTGCCCAGCGTTGGTTGGCGGTATTCACATCGGGCCTCGTGTGATCAGGATCGAGCACGATGGATCGGACCGACCGCGCTCCTGCAATCCGGACCACCTGCACCGAATCCCTGCGAAAGTCGGCGGCCGGAATGACGACCCGTTCACTCGCCTCACCATCACGACTCACCACCACGGGCACCGAAAGATGTGCACCGCCACTCGATCGGATCGTCACGGTGAGCGTGTCACGCAGGCGCACCACATCGTCGATGCGCGCATCGAAGTGTCCCGTCCCCCGCATCCATTCGCGCACGAATACATCGCGATCCGCGCCAGCGCGCGCGAACACCATCCGGAAGAAGTCCGGTGGATACGGATGTCGCCCGGTCCATGCGGCACCGTACGCCCGCAGCCCCTGCACCAGCGCTGAATCACCATACTCGGCACTGAACGCCCGGAAAACCACCACCAGCTTGTCGTAGCTCGCGGCGGTATAGGTGAGCGCTCCGTTGTAGTGATCCGCGTGCGTGAGCATCGGTTGTTCGGCGCGCATGCCCGTCACGGTGCGATAGAGATCGGGCACCGCCTCCTCATCGTCATCATGACCAGAGCTGGCGCGCAGCAGCACACGTTCCAGCCAGCTTGCGATGCCTTCATCCATCCATGCAAATCGGCGCTCGTCACTGCCGACCTGCATCGGGTACCACATATGTCCGGTTTCATGGGCTATCGTCGACAGCAATTCGCGACCGTCGCTGCCCACCGACACCACCGTCAGCATCGGGTACTCCATGCCGCCATCCACGATGCCCTCCACCAGCGTCAGCTGGGGCCACGGATAGGGCCAGAGCAGATGCGAGAAGGCCTCGACACTCTGGCGCCCGTAGTCTGCGGCGCGCCGCCAACTCGCTTCGCGCGGTCGATAGAACGCGTGCACCAGGATGGTGTCGGACACGGCCGGTGCACCGGCGCGCGGCACGACGGCCGCCATCGCATCCCACACGACCTCACGCGAGGTGTAGAAGGCAAAATCCCGCACGTCATTGGCCACGAAATGCCAGGTCGCGACGGTGCCCGGTGTCGTCGCAGCGTGCGCGCGACGCAGGCTGTCATTGACGATGGTGACGGCGGCGAAACTGCGCGCCGCATGCTGCAGTCGCTCGCGGGCGGACGGCGACAATACCTCGGCCGGGTTCTGCAGCACGCCGGTCGCCGCGACGAGGAACCCACCCGGCACGGTGACCTGCACATCGTAGTCGGCGTGATCCATGTAGAACTCGCCGGTGGCGAGGTAGGGATCCGTCTCCCACCCGGCCACGTCGTCGTAGACGCAGAATTGGGGATACCAGTATCCGACCATCGTGACACTGCCATCCGTCCCCATCCGCGGCGCATCGCGCGGCGGAATCACGAAACGCCAGTTGGCGCGCACATCGACGGAATCACCAGGGGCCAGGGGCACTGGCAACGTCAGCCATGCGATGGTGTTGTCGACTCGGAGCGCCGGTGACACGGCGCTCGTGCTCTCGCCGCCACACAACCGTCCGCCTGGTGCGCGCGACTCACGCGCGACGCAGAACCGCTCGAGGATGATCCCACCAGTGACGGGTACCGCCTCGTCATGAGGTGCACCGGCGCGAAAGAGATTCTGCGCGAGGCTCAGCGCCAACGTTCGCAGGGTGTCTGGCGATCGGTTGCGATAGCGCAGCAGCCCTTCGCCAAACAGCGTCCGCGTGCCCGGGTCGAGCGTGGCGCGCAGTTCGTATCGCGCGCCCTGCACCCAGTAGCGGGGCCCAGGCAATCCACTGTCAGAGCGCGTCTGTCGGCTCGCAGCAGCGGACCAGAGCGAGTCGACGCGACGGACGACGCGTTCGCCGTCCGTCAGTGCGGGGGCGCGTTGTGCCGCGCCACTCGAAACGGCAACACACGCGCCAGCAACCAACAGCCAGCGCGCGTGCAACGGCAACTACCGCTTTTCGTTCTTGGCGCCGTTCCAGAGTTGACGGAAGAACGCAATGCCGACCGCGATGATGGCGGCAAAGATCACGCCGACAGCGAGTCGCGAAATGTTCGACGCGCCGATGTCCAGTCCAGCGGTTTCCGGTGTCACCGGCGTCATGACGGCGAAGTACCAGCCGAAATAGAAGGCCGCAGCGAGAATGGCGACACCCAGTGCCGCGAAGGCCTGAAGCTTGAGCATGAGAGAGGCAGTGTGAGCGTTCGGAACTGCGGCACGTGACGGGTGGCCCCGCGCCGGGCACTGGAAAGATCGCCGGACTGACGGGCCGACACCAGAGGCGGAGCCCGGTGGCGAGATCTTCCGACGGCCGTGGGCGATATCCCGCGAGGCTAGAGCACTTCGATACCGGCCGTCGTGACCCGGTGGCTGACCCACGGCAGGGCCGCCGCCGGTCCATCACCGATGGAGACGATCCCGACGAGCCGCGCCCTCGCCTCCGCCAAGCCAGCGGGCGTGGACGCATGCACCGTGGCGATCGGCTGGCCCACACGTACCGCGTCTCCGACCCGAACCTGAAACACGATCCCAACGGACGGGTCCACCCGCGCTTCCTGCGTCGTCCGTCCGCCGCCAAGCGCGATGATCGCATGACCGATCGGCCTGGGGGGCAGCTCATGCACCACGCCGCTGCGATCGGCCAACACCTCTCCGATTTCTGGTGCCTGCGGCAAGCGAGCGGGGTCGTCGATCGCGCGCACGTCACCGCCCTGCGCCGCCACGATCTCGCGGAACTTGTTCAGCGCGGCACCACTGGTGATGGCGCCGCGCAGTGTGAGCCGCGCCTCGGCACTCGACACCTCCGGCCGCGCGAGGCGGAGCATCTCGATTGCGAGGGCTTCCGTGACGGTCCAGAGATCAGCTGGCCCACCACCGCGCAACGTGTCGAGACACTCGCGCACTTCCAGCGCATTCCCGCACGCGTCGCCGAGCGGGCGATCCATCGCCGTGATGAGCGTCACGACCGGGACGCCGGCATCCTGTCCGAGCCGGATCATCGTCTGCGCCAGTTGCAGGCCGCGATCGAGTTCGGGCAGAAACGCACCGCTGCCACGCTTCACGTCCAGCACGAGGCCCGTGAGCCCCTCTGCCAGCTTCTTGCTCATGATGCTCGCCGCGATCAACTGGATGCACTCGACCGTGGCCGTCGCGTCGCGCAGCGCATACAGACGACGATCGGCCGGCGCGATCTCCGCCGTCTGCCCAATCAACGCACAACCGATCTCCTCCAACTGCGCCGCCGCCCGCGCGAGCGACAGGTCGGTGCGGAAGCTGGGAATGCTTTCCAGCTTGTCGAGGGTGCCACCGGTGTGCCCCAGCCCACGCCCCGACATCATCGGCACGGTGACACCGACCGCCGCCAGCAGCGGCGCGAGGATCAACGACGTCTTGTCGCCAACCCCGCCAGTGGAGTGCTTGTCGATCCACGGTCGTGCGCCAGCGGGCCGCTGGAGCGAACTGCCGGTGGCCAGCATGGCGGTCGTCAACGCACTCGTCTCTGCGGCGTCCAGTCCACGCCAGAAGATCGCCATCAGCAGCGCGGCAAGCTGGTAGTCGGGAACCGATCCCGTGGCTGCGGCCTCGGCGATGTCGCGCCAATCAGCCGCAGAGAGGCGGCCATCGTCGCGCTTGCGTGCGATCAGGTCTCGCAGGATCATGCGACGAACCACCCATGCTGCCTCGGTGTATCGCAGGGAGGTCTGTATCTCTGTGCCACGGCTGGTCCTCGAATAGAGCGAAAATGTCTTCAGTGCACCTGCATCGACGATTGCTTGCGGCCATGGTCGCCAGCCTCCTCCTCGCGCCTCAGTCACGCGGGCAGGACGCAAACGCCGTGATCGAACTCGCCGATCGTGATCGCGCTGCATTCAACGCCACCAGTGCGCTTGGTCGATACGAGACGGCGCTCACCGGGGCACCAACCAGCTACGACCTGCTCTGGCGTGCGGCGCGCGAGTCGGTGGACCTCGGCGAAGCCTCGACAGACGCGACCAAGCGTGCTGACTACTACAAGAAGGGCGAAGGCTACGCGCGGCGCGCGGTTACCGCCAACGGCAGCGGTGCCGACGGCCACTTCATGCTGGCCGTCGCGCTGGGCCGCACCGCGATGACGCTCGGCTCACGGGAGCGGGTGCGCTTCGCTGCGGAAATCCACAGCGAGGCACTGACCGCAGTGCGCCTCGACGCCAGGCATGCCGGGGCGCTGCATGTGTTGGGCGTGTGGAATGCCGAGGTGATGCGACTGAACAGCTTTTCCCGATTCGCCGCCCGGAATTTCCTTGGGGGGAAGGTGTTCGACCAAGCCAGTTGGGCCGAGGCCGTGCGCTACATGGAAGCCGCGGTGGCCGCGGACCCGGGCCGCATCACGCATCGCCTCGATCTGGCACTGATCTACGCAGACACGGGCGCGAAGGCCAAGGCGCGCGAGACCTGTGACGCTGCGCTCCGGATGCCAGCGGTGGAATTCAACGATCGTCGTTACAAGCAGAGCTGCGAACAGTTGATCGCGAAGCTCAGGTAGCTTCGGCACCGCGAGAGCGCGCACCGCAGCAGCACGGTACAGCACGAGCACCACGAATACGACAACGGCGAGTGACCCCAAGGGTGACTCGCCGTTGTCGCGCCATGCCGTACTGCCTGCCCATTCACCCCTGCAAGACTCCTGCCGAGCGAGCCAACCCGTCAGGCCATCCGATCGAGCTTGCGCCGAACCTGGCGGCTGCGACGACGGAGTTCCCGGGCCAGCTGGTTCGTGGTGTCGTCGAGCACGTCGCCGGCAGTCTCACGCAGTCCATCAGCGCGCTTGCGGATCACTCGACGCATTTCACGTCCCGAACGCGGCGCGAGCATCAGGGCGACGGCGGCACCGATCGCGGCACCAGCCAGCACGGCAAGGGCAACGGTTCCAGTCCCAGCCTCACGCGACGAATGCACTTCGTCAGCGGTGTCTTCGATGGTCTCTTCATCCTCGTAGATCATGCACACGCTCCCAGATTCAGTGTCAGGTTCACCTATCAAGGATACCCACCCGGGACGATTCGGTGCCCTCTTGGCGGAGCACGGTTTTCGGTGGCGCTGACCAATCGGTAGATTCGGCGTCGACCAACTTCGCCCAATCACGCCATGTCGCACCAATCACCGTCCGCCGCCTCCGCACTCACGCTCCGCGCTGCGGAACTGCGCGACCAGCTCACGCGCGCCAGCTACGAGTATTACGTGCTGGACCAGCCTGCGCTCAGTGATCAGGCCTACGACAAGCTCTTCCGCGAGCTGCAGGAACTCGAACGAGCGCACCCCGAGCTGCAGACGCCTGATTCGCCGACGCTTCGTGTGGGCAGCGAGCCGCAATCGGCGTTGCCGAAGCATTCGCATCTGGTGCCGATGCTGTCGCTGGACAACGCCTTCAGCGAAGCCGAGCTGGCCGAGTGGGAGGAGCGGCTCCGACGGCTCGCCGGTGACGCCGTCGATGTCGGTGGCTATAGCTGCGAGCTGAAGATCGACGGTGCCGCAGTCTCGCTCACGTATCGTGATGGCGTGCTGGTGACCGGGGCGACGCGCGGGAGTGGC
This sequence comes from uncultured Gemmatimonadaceae bacterium, assembly GCA_963740355.1. Taxonomy (GTDB): domain Bacteria; phylum Gemmatimonadota; class Gemmatimonadetes; order Gemmatimonadales; family Gemmatimonadaceae; genus JACMLX01. The sequence goes on along the minus strand of CAVUDW010000002.1, from coordinate 911,956 downwards.
ACGGTGGGCGAAGATGTGACGCCCAACCTCCGCACAATGCACGATGTACCACTGCGCCTGAAGACGCCGACGCCGCCGGCCGTGCTCGAGATTCGCGGCGAGGCGTACTTCCCGTTCAGCAAGTTCGAGCGCATGAACGCCGAGCGCATCGCGGCGGGCGAGCCTGTGTTCGCGAATCCACGGAATGCAGCCGCAGGCGCGTTGCGCCAGCTCGATCCAGCCATCACCGCCAAGCGCCCGCTGCGTTTCTTCGGCTATTCGGCCGTACATCCCGACGGCGCTGCCGCCGTGCCGTTCGCGACGCAGGATGAGCTGCTCACCACACTCCGCGCGTGGGGCATCCCCGTGGCCCCGCATCGTGTGGTCTGCCATACGATCGCCGAGGTGAATGCGTGGGCGACGCGCGTGGAGCAGGAGTATCGCGCGCAGATCGACTTTGCGATCGATGGCGCCGTGGTGAAGGTGAACGGCCTCGCGCTGCAGGAGGAACTGGGTGAGGTCAGCGGACGTGTGCCACGGTGGGCCATCGCTCGCAAGTTCGCACCCGACATTGCGGAAACCACGTTGCTGCGCATCGGTGTGAATGTCGGCCGTACCGGCTCACTCAATCCCTACGCCGAACTCGAGGCCGTGGAGATTGGTGGCACCACCGTGCGCATGGCGACGCTGCACAACTTCGACCTCATCACCGCGAAGGACCTGCGCGTCGGCGATCGGGTGCTGGTACAGCGTGCCGGCGAAGTGATCCCGCAAGTGATCGGGCCCGTGCCGGAGAAGCGGAGTACCACCGAGCCGCCGGTGCCCTTCGACGCGCCGACCGTCTGCCCCTCGTGCGGCACCCCGGTGCGTCGCGACGACGATGAAGTGGCGCTCTACTGCCCAAACGTGGCCTGTCCGGGGCGATTGCTCGAGGCGCTGGTGCACTTCACCAGTGTCGATGCGATGGATATCCGGGGCTTGAGCTATGCGCGGATCGAGCAGCTGGTGGCAGGCCGATCTGGTGCACGATGCGGCCGACTTTTACAGCTTGACCGTCGAGCAGCTGCTGCCGTTGGACCGCATGGCGGCCAAGAGTGCGGAGAAACTGATCGACGCGATCGATGCCTCTCGAGCGCAACCGTTGTCTCGCCTGCTGGGCGCGCTCGGCATTCGGCACGTTGGCGCCGTGGCCGCGCAACTGCTGGCGCGACGCTTTGGCAGCATCGAAGCCATTCAGGCCGCCACGCTGGACGAGATCATGGAAGTCCGCGGTATCGGCGACGTGATTGCAGAATCGGTGCGTGAATTCTTCGACGATCCCGCCGCGCAGACTTTGGTGCGCAAGCTGATCGCCGCCCGAGTGCAGACGACGGAACCGGAAGTGAGTGGCGGCGACGGCCCACTGAACGGGCTCACCGTGGTGCTCACCGGCACACTGCCGACCCTCTCGCGTACCGACGCCACGACCCTCGTGGAGCGGGCCGGCGGGCGGGTCACCAGCAGCGTCTCCAAGAACACGTCGTTCCTCGTCGCGGGTGACGAGGCAGGCTCGAAACTCGACAAGGCGAAGACGCTGGGTGTCGAGGTGATCGATGAGGCAGAGCTGATCAGGCGCACCAACCGCACCTGATCAGAGGTGTGCCGACGCTACGCGCTTCGGTATGCGGCGTAGGCCGGATTCAGCACCAACTCACCATTGATCAGCAGCTCTCTGTCCCACGGCAGGATGATGGCGGCCTCCGTCGCGATGGCGGCGAAGTCGGGCACGAAGGGGCCGGTCTTGAAGCTGACCGCCGTCTTCACCGCTTCCGCACCGAGGTTGATGATGGCGGCCTTGGCGAGCCGGATCGTGTCGCCGGAATCGCACGTCTCATCCACCAGCAGGACACGCTTGCCCCGTGCGGCCGCCGGCGCTTCACCAAAAATTGCCGGCGTCTCGCGCACCTGCTCGTCGGGGCGATAGCGACGGCTGACCGTCATCGATACGAACGGGCGATCCAGAATCGACGCGATCGTGGCTCCCGGGATCACGCCAGCATTGGCGATGCCGATGACCAGTTCCGGATCGAACTCCCGCGAGACCTTGAGTGCGAGGGCGCGCGAGAGTTCACCGAAGAGCTGCCATTCAACTTCCAGCACACCCTTGGACGGGTCTACCGACGTGCGGCGCGGGGGCATCACCATTTCTCCGTGATCAGGGCGACCTGAACCGCGACGCAATCGAAGTGATCGCGTTCGTGCTCCTGGCGAAGGTAGCTCGGAATGGTTCGCGCTGCAGCGCATGCATCATTGCCGGAGGTGGTACCCAGCACGTAGCTTGTGCAGAATCACGAGTCCGTGCGTCGGTGCGCCTATGCACGGATTTGCGACGTTTTCCCCTTGGCCTTGGATCCATGACCTTCTTGCGCCGTGTCTCCGATGGCGTGTCGCGCCTGCTTGGTGGGCAGCCTTCCGCACGCGATCTGGGAGCGAGTCGTCCCGATTTCGTCGCAGAAGGGCTGTCGCTGGAGAAGGCAAACGACCTCGACGGTGCGTTGACGTCGTATCGCCTTGCGCTGCGAACGAGCCCGGACGATCCGAAGATCCTGCTCAACATGGCGATCGTCTTCACCAAGTCGGGCCGCAACGACGAGGCGATCCGCGCCTATCGCAAGATTCTGGAGTCGGCGCCGACCCACCCCGGTGCCAACTACGGCGTGGCGTTCCTGCTGGCGAAGAAGGGTGACGTGGACGGCGCGATCCAGCATCTGGAGACCTTCCTGGTAGCGGGCCCATCAGGAACAGACGGCGCCCGATGGATCGGCCATGCTCGAGCCACATTGCGTAGCTTGCGGGGCGAACCAGAAGTGACAGAGACTGCCGACGACGCCGTCGCCAGAGAACCGGTCGATACTCCGGTGCGACATGCGGCCGTGCGCGGGATGCAGTCAGATTTTGCGCAGGGCGATCTACCCGGCCTGAAGGCCACCGGCACCGACGGACTCCGTCACGGGAATGACGTCTGAACAACCACTCGGCCGCGTGCTCGCGGTCGTCAGTCAGAAGGGCGGAGTTGGCAAGACCACAACGGCGGTGAACCTGGCCGCCGCGTTCGCACGACGCGGGCTGAAGACGCTGATCGTCGATGTGGATCCCCAGGGCGCGGTCCGCTACGGCGTTGGGCTGCGGAAAGGGCATCCCACAGTCGGGTTTGCCGACTTTCTGCGCGGCACGGTCTCCCTCCGCGACATCATCCTCCCGACCCAGCTGCCGTGGCTCCGTGCCATGCTGGTTGGCAGCGTGAATGATGCCGCCGAGCACGAGGATTACACCCGACGCGCCACCGACAGCGCCCAGTTGGCGCAGCTGCTTCGGGTTGCGCGCGAGCGCTGCCATGTGGTGGTCGTCGATACCCCCCCAGGGTTGGGCGGCATCGTACGCGCCGTGCTCGGCCTGAGCCAGCATGTCATCGTTCCGCTGCAGTGTGAGCCGCTTGCGCTCCAGACCACGCCGCAGATTCTGCGCGGGATTCAGGACGCGCTACAGGCGAACGACCAATTGGCGCTGGAAGGGGTATTGTTGACCATGTACCAGGCGGGCAACGCCTCGAGCGAGCGCACCGCACAATACATCCGTCAGCACCTGCCCCCGACCCTCGTGTACGACATCGCCATCCCGCGCTCCCCCGCCGCTGCCGACGCCTTCGCCGCCGGCCTGCCCGTGGTGCTCCGCAATCCCACCGACCCCGCCGCACTCGCGTACACGAACCTGGCGGCTCGACTGGCGGAGCACTTCGCGTGATGCGTGCCCAGCGTGGCACGGTTGCCGCGCTGCTGCTGGTCGCAGCCGTGGCGGGATGCACCGAAGTCAGCACCGACCCCCAGGTGCCGCTGTCGCTGCAATTCGACTCGCTGCCTGCACTGGCCATCGTCGTTGGTGACACCATGCGCGGTGGAGACCTGCTGCCGGCGCGGGTGGCCGTCCGCGCCTTCAACAGCAACGGCAGCACCGTCAGCGATTCGCAGATCAAGCTGGTCGGCATCGATACGATTTCGACGAAGGCATTCAGCGTGATCGGCGGGCTGCAGTTGCTCGGGAAGGTCGAAGCCGCCGCCGTCCGGGTGGTGGCGCAGGCCGGGTCGCTCCAGAGCCAGACGCAAACCTTCGCTGTCGTCCCGCGTCCGACGAGCCTCGTGAAAGGCGACACGATTCGTGATTCGATCGTGTACGACTTCACCGATTCGACGACACGATTCAGCGACGTGAAGGCAAGCATCCTGCACAAGGGTGGCGATAGCGCCGCCGTGCCGCTGAACGGACTGCGCGTCGCGTTCCGGGTGGCGAGTTTTTCGACCACCATTCTCGACTCGGTGCGACTCATCTCACCGAGCGGCGGCCGAAACATCGCGTCTGCGATCATTGCCAGTAACGTCGCGGCCGTGCGGGTGAAGGCGTACCCGAAGCAGGGAGCCACCGGGACCGGGACGATCGTGGTCGAGGCGACCTACAGCGCCTTCGGTGCGCCTATCCCCGGCAGCCCGCTCCAGATCCCCGTGCGCCTCGTTCAGTTCAGCCTCACGCCGTAGTCAGTGTTCGATGTCAGCGGCGCGCGTTCGACGGTAGCACACCGCTGGCGCGGCCCCGCGCAGTGCCCTAGCCTCCGCTCGGCAGCGCCCTGACATCAGTGGACGGGCTCGCCAAACCAGCTCGTATGTGACGGACTTGCAGCCCGGAGGACGTATGGCAGTCTCCTCGACCGCTCCGCAGACCAGCGAAGCATCTGGCACGCTCGTGGTGCATCGCGGCCCCGCGCGCCCGGAACCGGGCACGCTGACGAAGCTCTTCTTCGACGCGACGGCCAGGTTTTCGAAGCCAGCGGCGCTGCGGCACAAGCAAGGCGGCGCCTGGGTCGACATCTCGCACGCCGAAATGCTGGAGCGCGTGCGCCGTACCTCGCTGGCATTGCAGGAACTGGGACTGTCTCGCGGAGATCGGGTCGCAATCCTGTCGGAGAATCGGCCAGAGTGGGCGATCGCCGACTACGCCTGCCTCACCGCTGGCCTCGCCGATGTGCCGATCTACCCCACGCTGCCGGCCGAGCAGATGGTGCACATCCTGAACGACAGCGGCGCGGTGGCGATGTTCGTCTCGTCTCCTGATCAGGCGGCAAAGGTCGCACGCATTCGACCGGATGTGCCCGCGCTCAAGACCGTCATCAGCTTCTGTACGCCAGCGCCCGTGGGTTGCGACATCACGATGAGTGACTTCATCGCGCAGGGTGCGAAGGTGGACTTCGCGGAACGCGCCGCAAGCTGGAAGGCAGCGGCCCTCGGCACACAGCCCGATGACCTGGCCACGCTGATCTACACCAGTGGCACGACGGGCCTGCCGAAAGGTGTGATGCTTTCGCACGACAACCTGTACAGCAATGTGTTCGCGTCGCTGCAGGTGCTCGACCCGAAGGACGACGACGTGGCGCTGAGCTTCCTGCCCCTGTCGCACATCTTCGAGCGCATGGCGGGTCATTACATGCTGTTTGCCGGCGGGTGCACCATTGCGTACGCCGAGTCGATCGATGCGGTGGCCGCCAATCTCGGCGAGGTTCGGCCGACGATCCTCAGTTCAGTGCCGCGGATTTACGAGAAGTTGTATGCCCGGATCATGGAAGGGGGCAACTCGGGCTCCGGCCTCAAGAAGTCGATCTTTCACTGGTCGCTGGGCGTGGCCGACGCGTGGGCTGATGCGTATCTCGCGAAGCGCGATCCGGGAGCGTTGCTGGCCTGGAAGTACTCCGTGGCGCAGAAGCTGGTGTTCAGCAAGATCAAGGCGCGACTCGGTGGGCGGCTGCGTGTTGCGTGCAGTGGCGGTGCGCCGCTGGCCTCGACCATCAACAAGTTCTTCGTTGCGGCCGGCCTGACACTGGTCGAGGGATACGGCCTGACGGAGACGAGCCCCGTGATCTCGGTCAACCGGTTGAACAACATCCGTGTCGGCACGGTGGGTGAACTGATCGCAGGTGTCGAAGTCGCGATCGCCGCCGATGGCGAGATCCTGACGCGCGGGCCAAGTGTGATGAAGGGGTACTATCGCAACCCGGAAGCGACCCGCGAAGCGATCGATGCCGATGGCTGGTTTCACACCGGTGACATCGGTGCGATGCAGGACGGTTTCCTTCGCATCACCGATCGCAAGAAGGACATCATCGTCACGGCCGGCGGCAAGAACATCGCACCGCAGCCGATCGAGAACACCGTGGTCACCAACGCGTTCGTGAGCCAGGCCGTGATGATCGGCGACAAGCGCAAGTTCCCGGTGATGCTGGTGGTGCCGTCGTGGGACCAGGTCGAGCGCTGGGCCACGCACAAGGGGATCGACACCTCGAACCGCGCGGCGATGCTGGTCAATCCGCAGGTGATCGAGAAGCTCGACCGCGAGGTGCGCAGCGAGATGACCGGGCTGGCGAAGTTCGAGTCCCCGAAGAAGATCGCGTTGCTCGAGCATGAGTTCACCATCGACGGCGGCGAGCTCACGCCGTCGCTGAAGGTGAAGCGTCGCGTGATCAACGAGAAGTACAAGGGCGTGATCGATGCGCTCTACGACGATCCGAACACCACGGAGTGAGTTGCGCTCACACCTCGAAGAGTGGATGTGAGGGGGCGCGCTTGAGTTGGATGGGGGCGCTGGCGATGGGGAGGCGTTCGGCGACCTGCACCTCGGCATCGCTGGCCATCGGCTTCCAGAACGCGGGGTCGAGTGGTGTTCCGACCGGCACCACCAGGCGTGCGGCGGTGCGCAGGACGCGCGAGGCATCGAGGACCAGTGCAGGCGTGGCGTGTTCCTGATCGATTGCCATCGCGCGCAGCGAGGTTGCCGCCAACGGGAAACGCTCAGACGGCAATCGCAGGCCGCTGACACGATCGTCGAGCGGGATCGGTAGCCGCGCATCGCCGACGAAGAACTTCACCGTCGGTAGCAGGCGAAGCAGCGGCGTCAGCGCGGCGGACCAGCGGCCCACCAGCATCACCGGGGCCGGCGCCTCCAGCAGATACAACTGCGCGGCGAGGCGGAAGGCCGCGTCATCGTCGAACACATCGAGCGTCGGCGCGCCTAAGGCGTCGCCGAACTGGACTTCGCCACCCACGATGAGAAACGTCGCCCGACAGACCGGGCAGCCAAGTCGGCCCTCGACGATGTGTCGACCCTCATTGCGCGTGCTGGTGGCCACCAGCCAGCTATCCTCGTGAGCATTCGGACAGCGCAGCGTGTCGATCAATTCGGTGAACACGAGCCATCAGCTCCGCGACAGGCGTAGCTCGTCGATGTTCACGCTGGCGGGGCGGGAGAGCGCGAACCAGATCGCGTCGGCGACATCCTCCGCAGTCAGCATGGCCGCACGCGGGGTGAAGCCGGCGCGTTCATCGGGATTCACGGCATCCCACAGCGGCGTATCTACCGGGCCCGGCGACACCAGCGTTGCACGGACACCACTCCCCCGCAATTCCATCCGCATCGCTTCATGCAGTGCGCGCAGCCCGTATTTGCTGGCCGCGTAGGCGCCGTTTTCAGGGAACACGGCTCGATCTGCAATCGAACCGAGCGTCACGATAGAACCGCTGCCGCGTTCGCGCATTGCCGGCAGCAGCGCGCGCGTGAGCAGGAAGGGGGCGATGAGGTTTGTCTGCACCACGGCGCTGAAGTCGGCTGGCGACATCGATTCAACCGTGGCGAGCTGGAACAGCCCCGCATTGTTCACCAGAATGTCCGGCGCACCTCCGAACGTCGCCACCACCTCATGAGCCACCTCGCCGACGGCATCGGCGTTGGTGAGGTCGCAGGGGTGCGCGCTGGCCAGCGGACCGAGTTCGGTGGCGAGGGCCTCGAGCGGCGCCCGTGTGCGCGCGATCAGTGCCACCTGCACGCCATCGGCAGCGCAACGGCGGGCGAGTGCGGCGCCAATGCCTTTCGAGGCGCCTGTGATGACGGCGGTGCGGCGTGGGGTCATGCCGGAAATGTATTGCCGCCGGCGCGATCAGATCGGCCGGCGGCAGGAAAATCGTTCACGCAATCGTCGTGATCGCCGAGGCGATGCTCAGCGCGGGGAGTGCGCCAGGCGGAGGAACTCCTCGCGGGTCTTCGCATCGCTGCGGAAATTGCCGATCAGGGCTGACGTGATCGTCTTCGAGTTCTGCTTCTCGACGCCACGCATGGCCATGCACATGTGTGCACACTCGATCACGACGCCAACGCCCTTCGGCTTGAGGACGTCGGCCAGCGCGTGCGCGATCTGCTCCGTCATCCGCTCCTGCACCTGCAGGCGGCGTGCGAACACCTCGACCACGCGCGCCAGTTTCGAGAGCCCGACCACGCGTCCATCAGGGATATACGCGATGTGTGCCTTGCCGAAGAAGGGCAGCATGTGGTGCTCACACATCGAGTACAACTCGATGTCACGCACCATCACCATGCCATCGGCATTTTCCTCGAACAGTGCGTCACCGATGACCGAGGCGGCGTCCATCTCGTAGCCGCGCGTGAGCCACGCCATCGCCTTCGCGACACGGCTGGGCGTCTTCGCAAGGCCATCACGCTCGGCGTCCTCACCCAGCAGTTCCAGCTGACGACGCACCAGCGACTCGTACTCCGCCAGCGCGGATCCCGAGACAGCGGGCCGTACACTGTCGAACGCGTCGTCCGCGTCGACCGGCCTAAGAACCTGCATACTCGACATAATTATTCTCGGTCTCCCAGAGCCGGAGCCTGCTCAACGTTGCCGGCGCCACGTGCGGCGCGATCGCGTTCCAGCAGGCCACCACGATGTTTTCCGCGGTCGGATTGATCCCGCGCAGAATCTCGACTTCGAGGTTCAGGTTACGATGGTCCATCGCGTCGATCACTTCACGTTCCACGATCCCGCGCAGCAGGCCGAGATCCATCACGTAGCCCGTGATCGGGTCGATCTCACCGATGACGGACACTTCAAGCGTGTAATTGTGCCCGTGCCAGTTCGGATTGTTGCACTTCCCGAAGAGGCGAAGGTTTTCTGCGTCGGACAGTGCAGGGTTGTGAATGCGATGCGCAGCGTTGAAACGCAGGCGTCGCGTGGCAGTCACGATCGGCATCGGAACTCGGTGATACCCATGCAGTGTGCCAGGGTATCGGCCAAAGGGTCACGGCGGCAACAACACACGACGATCGCGCCGCACCGCGCGGCGGCGCCCGGCACATCCGGACAGCCTCCGCCAGAGATTAAGAAACTATCCCCCCGGAGCGTTCCCGCCGCATGCGGAGCGCACGGCCGGAAAACGAATATGGGCGCCCCCGATCAGGGGACGCCCATATTCACCAGAGTGGAACGAGAAGGGGTTTTTGAAGCCCGTCGATACGCTACAGCCCTCACCCGCAGCCTTCCGCCTTCCCCGCACTGGGGCATGACGTCAGCACGATTTATCGGACTTCACCGGCAGACTTATCGGCTCAAAAATTATGCCTTCCCGTTCCTGATCTTTTGCTGCGCAGAAGGTAGGTGTCTGTGCAGACCTTCGTCAACTGGACGGTTGGACAGGACACGTCGCAACATCGGCAGCGCCGACAGACATGCCACGCGCGCGCGTCACTCGTCGACGAACCGCCCTCAGATTTCCCAGTTCGACAGCATCACGCCATCGGCCGGCTGTGGTGGTTCTCCGTACGACGCCATCGTCATGCGCAGGTCGGTCCATCGCACGCGCCCACCACGCGCCATCAATGCGGCATACAGTCGCGTCGCGTCGCCTTGTACACGAATGGCAACCCGACGCGTGCCGCAGCGCAGCGCATATTCGGTCAGGTGTGTCACGAGCAGGGCCGCGTCGGCATCGGTCGCCGCCACCAGCTTCAACACGCGCACTTCGTCACGCGCCCGCCCCTCGACCAGCGGTGCGGAGTGGCAGATGGCAAACGCCACCACCACACCACCGCGCCGAATCAGCACCGTCTCTCCGATCGCGAGCGCATCGGTGATGCGGATCTCGCGCGTGAAGTCATAGCCGTCGCGTATCGAGGCGGCCAACGCGGCACACTCGAGCACCGCGTCATCGCGCTCCAGTGCCGACAACCGGCCGAGCAACGTGATCGGGGAATCGGCGGTGGCCGCGTCGAGGGTGACCGTGATGGTGAGCGGGCCCGGCACGAATCCGAGTTGCGAATAGAAACCGATGTTGTCCATCGTGCGCGGCATCGTTTCCAGCCCGATCACGCGACACCCCAGTGTGCGCAGATGCTCCACGCCGAAGGAGACGATCGTTCGGCCAAGGCCGCGCGACTGCAGTTCCGGCATCACCGCCAGTGGCCCCATCCAGCCTTCCACGCCGCTGCGATGCGCAATGTTGAAGGCCGCGACTGCGCCACGATCGGTGCGCCAGAGCACGGCACCGGCGCCAGCCCCCTCGATCGCATAACGCCAGATCAACGGGTTGAGGAACGGAACGCGCACGCCAACCAGCCCGTCCTTGCGATAGCGCTCGGAGAACGCGTCGCTGAAAACGGTGTTCAAGGCCGGAATGTCCGCCGGCTGAATCAATTCAGGGCCGGTCACCGCCGGCTCGGAACGCCACGTGCGCAAACTCGCCACCGTCAGACCTCCAGCCCCACCAAGGTTTCGTCAGTCAGTCGCCCACCATCGCGCTGCTCGACGATCGCACGACCGGTCTGCTCGTCGATGCTCACTTCGAGTACGCGGTCGAGACCGTCTCGGACGCCGTCAATATGGGTGATCACAATCACCTGCTCGAACCTATCCTGCAACCGCCGCAACAACTCCACGACATTCGCCCGGCGCTGGTCGTCCAGCGAGCCGAAGACCTCGTCCAGCACCAGGAGGGAGAACGGCTGCCCACTGCGTTCGGCGATGAGCTGCGACACGGCTAAACGCAGGACCAGGTTGGCGAGGTCCTCCTCGCCCCCGGAAATCACCTGCCGTGGTACCCCACCCCCGATGAGAATGATGTCGTAGTTCTCATCGAGTTCGAACTCGTTGTAGCGGTCGTCCGTGAGGTCGGTCAGGAACGAGCCGGCAATTTCACCCAGCTCCGGTCGCAATCGGGCATTCAATTCGGCCCGCAGCTCGCCATACGCCGCGTCCAACTCATCATGCACCCGCCGCTCCATCTCGAGCTGGCGCTGTTGTTCCCGCACCTTGGCAGCCTGCTCGGCCGCCGTGAGCGCCCGCGCGAGCGCGCCAGCGGCGTTGCCTGCATCACTCTCGGCGCCTGCCCGCACCACGGCAGCGTCCTGCCGCCGTTGCGTGGCCAGTTCCCAGTCGCGCAGTGCCGCAGCGTGCGCCTCGGGGCTGAAGCCGTGTACCAGACGCGCCTCACGCGCTGCGGCCACGCCGGCACGCGCCGCGGCCCGTGCGACCACTGCATCGGTCCGCCGGATGAGACGCTGCGGCAGCTCATCGGCAATTCCCTTCGCCGCGGCGTGACGAACCTCGAGCGCACTGAGTGCCGCAACCGATTGCTGCACCGCGGCGTGGTGCGCCGCGTCGTACTCCGATGCCAGCTGCGCGATGGCCTGCACCCGTTCGTCGCGCTGTGCGGTGAGCAGCGCCAGTTCTCGGGCCTTTTCGGCCTGTTCCTTCAATGCCTGCTCGATCTTCAGCTCCTTTCGTTCGAGCTGACGCACCACAGCGTCCTTCTCCACACGAGCGGCATCGAGCGCGCGCAAGTCCTCAGGTTCGGCGTGCAGCTGCTCGGTACGCTGCTTGAAGTACAGCCCCTCGACGCGGAGCAGCTCGAGCTTGTCGCCAAGCTCCTCGAGCAGCGCCGCATGGCTCGCGCCAAGGGGCCGCAGGCAGGTGGGGCATGGGGCATCCGGCCCCAGCTCCTTCAGCTTCTCGTGCTGCGTCTTGATGTCGGTGTATTCATCGCGCTTCTGCTGCCGACGCGTCTCCACTTCCTGCCGGTCGCGCACCCAGTCAGTGCGACGCGCAGTGGCCGCATCAGTGGCCGCCGTCGCTGCTGCTCGCGCCTCGACCAGCGCCTCCTGCACCTCGATGCGAAGCGTGGGTGCGGTGGAGAGCTGTGCAAGGCGCGCCGCAGCCGTGTCGACGCCGGTGGTGAGCCGCGCGATCTCTTCCGTCAAGGCCTGTCGCCGCGCCGCCTGTCGCGAGCGTTCCTCGAGCCCCTGAAGTTCCGCGCGAAGCGCCGCCAGCGGCGCCAGCTCGGCCAGCACAGTTGCGATGCCCGCGATGACACTTTCCGACTCTGCGACTGCGTGCGCCGCCCGCTCCGCCTCGCGCTCCGCCGCCTCGATCGCGGCTTCCGCACGGATGATCGCAGTCTGCAACTCCATGTCCCTCGCCTGCGCGCGCTCCGACTCACGCCAGCGCGGCTCGGCCTGCGCCACCAACTGTTCCATCTCGATCAACGCGCGCGATGCGCTCGCCAGCGCCTGCTCGGAGGCGCGCACCAGCAACTGCGCCTCCTTCACTTCGGCGGCCAGCATGTCGGCATCGGCCATCGACTGCGACAGCGCACGGATCGCGGCGATCACTTCACCGCGCTTCTGCCTGGCCAGTTCCTGCGCCTTCTGCAGGCGATCATACCCGAGCACACGCGACAGGAATCGTCCGCGATCGGCCGGTCCCATGGCCGCCATCGCCGCGAGGTCCTTCTGGCCGGTGAAGTAGGTGGTGAAGAACTCGCGGCTGGTCATGCCAAGCCGCTGTTCGATCAGCTGGCCGACGCTCCCGATGCTGTTGGCAACGGGCGCCGAGCCGCCATCCACGAACAGTTCCGCCGAGGTCAGCCCGCGCACCACGCGATATCGGTGCGGACCGAGCTCGAAGTCCAGTTCTGCACGAACGGACGCCCGCGGCTGCGCGCCGTGAAACTTGATCGATTCGCGCGTGCCCCTGGCCGCCGTGTTGCCGTAGAGCGCCCACGCGATGCCTTCGAGAATCGTCGACTTGCCGGCACCATTGGGACCGATGATGCCGGTCAGGCCATTCTCGAACTCGATCAGCGTGTCGACGTGCTGGCGGAAGTTCTGCAGGCGAAGCGCGCGCAGCCTCATGGCGCGTCTGGTGATGCGAGCATGAAGTCCGCCTCCGCCCCTTGCTCCGTCGCGACGGTCGTCGGCTCACTCACACGTTGCAGGTAGTCGAGGCCCAGCGATACGAACGACTCGCGATCCACGTCTGCGGTGAGGGGACGGCCCTCGAGTTTTTCGCGGACCAGCATCGGCAGCGACGGGCGCGCGCCGCCGGCGCCGGACCCGGTACGAGTGCGGACCAGTTCCGGCTTCCGTGTGTCGAGCTGGAAGTGCAGCGCACGACGCTTGTACTCGCGGATCGCCTTGTGATCGAGGTCACGCGCAACGTGGCGCGGTATCTCGCGAACCACGAGGCGCACCACCGCGTCTTCAAGCCCGCCTGGCACTTGCGCGACACGATCAGCAACGAGGGCGTCGACATCGGCCGGCGCAAGCGAATGGGCATCCACCGGCTCGAGGTCGACGAAACGCCGCTCCATCGGGACCTGCACGAAGCTGTGGATGCCGGTCGCCAGGTCGTGCATCGCAAACCCCTTCCCGGGCACGCCATGCTGGTGTTGCTCAGCGAGCTCGCCCCAGGCATTGCTGCTCACATAGTCGAGCGATCCGGCGTACCAGGCGCGCGAGGCCACCTGCCGATGCACGTGATAGTGCCCAAGTGCTACGTAGTCCCACGGTGCCTGCTGCAACTCCTCGACAGTGATCTCGCTCGGGCTCCGATCCACCGACACCGCGCGATCGGGGAGCACGCCCTTCACTTCCCCATGGAGCAGCAGGACGTTCCAGCGCGCCTCGACATCGGTTGTGAGCGCCGGCAACGGTTGGCCGAGGGTGTCAGGCACGGCGAAGATCGAGAGGTCGAGCTCGCGGATGCGCACCCGTTCGGCGGCGCTTTCGATGACCGTGACACCAACAGTGCGAAAGAGCGCCAGGATGCAGCCGGTTTCCGCTGCGCGAGGCAAATCGTGGTTGCCTGCGATCATGACCACTGGCGTGCCGGGCAGCGCCGCGCGCAAGCGCGTCAGCTCGCGCAACGCGAACAGGATCATCGGGTTGGATGGGCGCACCTGGTGGAAGACGTCGCCCGCGATGAGGACGAGGTCCGGCGCCTGCGCGATGACCGCGTCGATGGCGTGCCGGGTGGCTCGGGCGACGTCGGCTTCGCGCTGGTTGTTACCTGCCGAGCTCAGCCGCTGGTACTGACGGAAACCCAAGTGGAGATCGGCGAGGTGAGCGATGCGCATGGGGGAAATCTACCGTTCGAACGAACTGGCGAGCGCGAGCACTCAACCACGTGACAACAACTGGCTGAGGGGCTACCGCCGCACCCGCAGCTCCGCCACTTCCCCAACCCGCTGCTCCACCCGCATCACGAACCGCATCGGGGGCATGCCGCCCTGAGCGCCGGTCACCGCGCGCATCGTCATGATCATGCGCGACTTCGTGATCCAGCCGCGCCGGCGATCGAGCAGGACCCATCCCACCACGCTGGCACCGGCATCGGCCCCGGCGTCGCGCATCACGCCCTTGACCGAGACCCACGCGAAGTCGCCGTACCGGGTGAGCGAGTCGAGCGTGAACTCGGCGTCGATGCCATCGCCCGGGGCGCCGGCCAGCACCATGTGGCGGGTCCACTTTTCATGCTCGTGGACGGGCAGTGACGGCAGCGCCGCCGGTACCCGATCTACCAGCGCGGCGAGGGTGGCGATCGTCGCCGCTGACTGCGCCGACGCGTCGTCCAGCACGATCAACTCGCCGTCGGGGGCGAGCTTCATTCGTAGCGTCCGGCCCTGCAGCGCCATGCCGGTGGCGATGCGCGCGCGCCTACTCTCTTCCCTTCCGCCGGTCGCACGAACCGTCACGCTCTCGACCTGTGACGTGACCACCGAGCCAAGCGAATCCACCGCGTCGACCCGTGAGCGCAGGATGACCGTGGTGCGCGTGCTCACGCGGACCGTCGAGTCGCCGCTGGGCATCGTGATGGTGCCCTGCTCATCGACATCATGCTCGACGAGTTGGCGGATCATGTCGCCAGGGAACGGCCGCAATGTGAGCGCGACCCGCGCATCGGCCGACTTCTTCGGCCGCTGCGCCTCGAGCGACGCGCACGCGCCCGCCATCAGCGCGACGAATCCGACTACCACCCGCGTCACGTCAAAACCCGTACGGATCATCGCCAACAGGAAGGGCCAGGGGTTGCACCAACGCTTGCGGCGCCGCGAGGTCACGCGGCGCAACCTGTCGTCGGAATTGTGCGGCGAAATACCCCTTGGCATCGCGGGGTTGTTCCCGCTCGGTCGCCCGCACCGCACGGATCACGTCGGCCTCCTCGGCGAGCGCAATCACGGACCGCAGCCAGTCGACCGTGAGGCTGCTGTCGAAGCGGCGCAGGCGGCGCAGCATGGCGGCATCGAAGTCCTCGATCGGGGCGGCCGGGAACCGCTCGACGCCGAGCCGGCCGGTCAGCACACTCGGCCGCGGGAAGCGGACGAACACCGGCTGGGTGAAATGGGGGTGACGAACCATCAACTGACCCTTGTCGAGAGTGGACAACTTCGTCCGGACGGCAGGACTCAGCACGGCATACCCCGGTGTCGCCAATTCGTCGCCATCCATGCGGCCATAGAGCGCGGTGCCCGCATTTCCGACCACGCGCTTGTGGACCTGGCTGCGAAACTGCTGGGCCGAGAAGAGGACCATGCCCAGGTAGCGCCCCCGCTCCGCGATGTCCAGCAGCATGCGCCGCACGTATGTCTCGGGGCCGTCACTGGGGGCGTACTTGTTCAACTCGTCGACGAAGACGATGACATGATTGACGCCCAGGTCGCGCCGCTCCAGGTGCTCGCGCAGTTTGCTCACGACGCGCGCAAAGATCAATCCTTGCGCATCCTCCTCGAGGTTCGCCACGTCGAGCACATGTACCGACCGGTCCTCGAACGCACCGAAGGGGAGGTCACTGACATCGGCGCCATCGGTCACCAGGCCGGCGCACCGCGTGGCGAGGTTCACGAGGCGGTTGCGCACCTTGCGAATCGTGGCCACATGGTGCGTGCGCCAGCTCTGCGCGTCCTTCGACTCCAGGGCGTCGAGCAATGTGCGGAACCAGTGATCGAGATCGGCAAAGGTCTGCACGATCATCTCGCCACCGAGCATCGGGTCCTTGAACTTCTGGCCCACCACACGATCGGTGATGAAGTCGATCAGCGCGTCGGCCTTGGCGTCTATGTCCTCGCGGTCGAGCAGCGTGACGGCGTACTGCAGCACTTCCTTCAGGCCCCACGTCAGCGGCTGCACGTTGTGCTGCAGCGCCTCGTTGCTGCGAATCGTGGCCAGTCCGCGCAAGGCAGCATCGTATGGCGCATAGTACTGCACATTCTGGAATGGCTGCGCCGGTACGCCAAGCTTGTCGTACATCGCGACGTCTTCTGGCGCCAGCGTCGCCGGTTGGTCGAGATAAAGAAGGTCCGGACCCTTCACGTTGAAGCAGACCGCGGCCACCGATCCCTTGTCGGCGGGGAAGTGCGCAAAGATCGACTGCAGCAACCACTCGACAGCGCTGGTCTTGGTGGCGAGGCCGCTGACACCGGTGATGTTGAGATGCGCCGCTTCCGGGCCGAGCAGGAAATCGGCATCGAGAAACACCGGGCTTTCGATGCCACCACTGCGGTACAGGCCGACTGGAATCGCCGTCTTCCCGACGTATCCATCCATGCGCAGCGCGAGCGCGATGTCGTGATCATCGGCCAGCCACACAGTGCCCATTGGCACCGGTTGAAGCGGCTCTTCCGGCATGTGGCGCAAGACACTGGCCGTATACAGCCGGATCTCGGTGCGTTGGGTGGCCACCAGCCCACCATCCGGCTGTCCGTCGCGGCCCAACACATCATCGAGTGGCGAGAGCATATCGGTCCAGCTCTGCCCTTCCATCACCACGCCGAAGATCTGCGGCACGTGCCCGTTCACCGCCACACTGCCATCGACGCGCACGATGGTGCCGATGCCGACGTTGGCATCGAGCGCGGTCCAGAAGTGGAATTCGTGCGGCGTATTCGGCCGACGCTCGGTGGCCACCACTCGCCCAAGCGGGCGGCGGACCTCAGCGTCCGGGGTATCGATCATGACGAAATCCAACTCCAGGAAAACACGGGACGACCATGGACAGGTGCACGGCGCGGCGTGGTCACGCAACCGCCCTCAGATACACTTCACAATCACGAATGGCGTACGGCATGACGTCCCAACGCGCGTCGGGCTTGGCGATCGGTGCACGTTCTGCCAGCAACCACGCGCTGACGACATCGGCATGCGACTCGGCGACGGCGTCGGATGCGTCGCGCACTCCGCACTCGACGCGAATCAACCCGAAGAAGGGGTCGCGTCCAGCGGCGCTGCGCAGGCGCAGGTACCAGGTGAAGAATCGTGGCCGCTGGGCGTCATCCAGCGCGGCAATGACCGAGGTGCGCTGGCCGGCGTCGAGCGCGGACACCGTGGTCAGGGCATCGTCGGGCACATAGAGCGTCGCGTGACTTTTCACGACGCCCACCACGCCCGGGCTCCGCATCATGGCGTGGCTCGTGCGCACCGAGCCATCGACGTAGAGCGGTCGTTCCGCATGGGCATCACACCACGCGTCACCCATCTCGCGCTCGATGTCATTCCGCACGCGCGACAGCGAATCGAGTGCCTGTCGCAGCAGTGACGAGGGATGGCGCGAGGGCACGGGCAGGGCGTTGTCGGTATCCCGGAGCGCATGGCCACGCGATTCGAGCACCGCTTCGACGTCATCCCAGGTGTCGTCACCGAGCAACGCACGCGAGGCATACACGGCGTAGTCGATCATCGGCGCGCGCCAGGTCGTCATCCGCCCTGAGCGATCACGTTCGCGAATCGCCGCCGCCGCAATGCCATGCAACAACGGCACACCGTCGAGGTAGGCGATGGTCGTGCTCCGCTGGATGCCGTCGAGAAATCCCTCGAAAGAGGCACGAGTTGGCGGCGTGACATCCTGCACCGTCACGATGCCACCGAGCAGGCGCACAGCGGCGTGCTGCATCAGCGGTGCACCATCCTGCGCCAGCGCCTCGGTTCGATCTGGTCCGGCGCTGCGCACCCGGTCACCCAGCGATGCACGTAACGCACTCCGGGCGGCGTCGACGGCGCGACCGACCGCCGGCACGCCGGTGCTCACTCCACGCCGATGTCCCACGCCTGCTCGAGGTCCTTCTTCGAGTAGGCGCGGAATGCGGTGAGCGTCTGGGTCCGTACGATGCCCGGCACCTTGGTGAACTCCTCGGTGACGACATTGGCAATGTCATCCAGCTCCGGCACGCGCACGATTGCCACCAGGTCCCACGCACCGCTGACGGAATAGACCTCGGCCACGCCGCGAATCTCGGCGAGCGCCGTCGCAGTGACCGGAATCGTCATCGGATTGGCCTGAATCAGCACGATCGTCGTGATCATCGCCCGCGGTGGCTGGAGTTTAAGAAGAAGTGGCGTCCGGAACGCGTCACGCCGGAACCGACATCATCGCGCGATAGGCGCTGACGATGCGGCGGACTGCCTCGAGCACATCCGCTTCGGCGGCGGCATAGCTCAAGCGCACCCATCCCGGTGTGCCAAACGCTGTACCGGGCACGATCGCGACGCCGTGTTCCTCGAGCATCGCCGCCGCGAACACCGTCCCCGCGTCGTCGCCACCATTTGGGATGGCGCTGACATCGATGAAGAAGTAGAACGCGCCGGAGGGATGGATGTACGGCGGGGCCCCTTCTTCGTCCAGCAGCACCATCGCGGCATCCCGTCGGCTGCGGAATGCACGGACCATCGCCGTGATGCTCTCCTCGGCCGCATCGCGCTCGGTCAACGCCGCCAGCGCAGCGTACTGGCTCGGCGTGGCGGGGTTCGACGTGGTGTGGCTCTGCAGATCGGTCATCGCCTTCGCCACCGCGCGCGGCGCAACCGCCCAGCCGATGCGCCAACCCGTCATGGCATAGGACTTCGCGACGCCATCGACGATGATGAGGTTCGAGCGATCGGTGACCAGTTCCAGCGCCGAGGCCGCGGGCGTCTCGTACGAAATGCGACGATAGATCTCGTCACTCAGCACCCACCAGCCCTTCGCGCGGGCAAACTCAAGGATCTCCTTCAGCACTGCGGCATCCCAGGTCGCGCCGGTGGGGTTGCTGGGCGAGTTGAGCATCAAGCCCTTGGTCCGCGGTGTGGCGGCGGCCTCGAGATCGGCGACCGTGACCTGGAAGCCGTTGGACGGATCACCGAGCACAGCCACCGGGGTCGCCTTGGCGAGCGCCACGATCTCGACATAGCTGGTCCAGGCCGGCGTCGGAATCAGGACTTCGTCGCCGGGGCCGAAGAGACAGAAGCAGGCGTTGAAGAGCGTCTGCTTGCTGCCGTTGCTCACGACGACGTCGGCGGCGGACGGAGCGTCTGCCACCGGTCCGGCCCATCGGGCAGCCGCATGCGACGCAATCGCCTCGCGCAGGGGGAGAATGCCTTCGGTGGCGGTGTACTTGGTGTGGCCCGAAGCCACGGCGCGTGCTGCCGCCGCCTTGACGAAATCCGGGGTATCGAAGTCCGGCTCACCGACCCCGAGGTCGATGATCTGACGCCCCTGCGCCTTGAGCGCCTTGGCGCGGGCGGAGACGGCGATGGTCGCCGAGGGGCGAAGCTGGGCGACGTTCGGGGAGGGGGCGAACTCGGCAGGCATGCGGCTCATTTGGGCGGCGGACGGTTTCTGGGTATCTTATTGGGCTTCCGTATGCTAATCCGCCACAGTCCGGCGGCAACGGAGTGTCCAGGGTCGGTTCAGGCGCGAGGCTGCGTCCGGCGCGCCCGCCCCACGGATTCAGCGCAGTTCGATGTTTGACATCCCAGCTCCGTTTCTGCGCGCCGACTGTCGGCCCGCCGGCAGCATCAATGATTCTCGCAACACTCCGAGGCCCTCGTGCCCAAGGCTGATACGTCCGCCACCCCGTCCGCTCCGAAGGTCACCCGCAATCAGCAGGTGGTCCTGACCGCCCCACCCACCGTGGCGGCGATGGTTTCGCTCGTCCAGCCCGCGCTGGATCGCCTCACCGCTGGTGAGCCGGGCGTGCACCTGCTCGTCCTCGTTCCCGATGCTGATACGGCGCTGGCTGTCGCACAGGCAGTCCTGCCTGCCGGCGATGCCGCCCCGGTGCTGGTGCCGGTGACCTCCGCCGCGCGCGGCGCTCGCCTGATGGCCAACCCGCCGGCCGCGATCGTCGCTGCTCCATCCGACCTCGCGGCGTTGCTGCCGAGCGGCTTGCTCAAGCTGGATCAGGTCTCGCAGCTGTACGTGCTGCAGGCCGATCTCACCTTGGCGCTGACCGACGAGCCGTCGATCACGACGCTCATGACCGAACTGCCGAAGGACATCGCCCGCACGGTGACGATGGCCGGCGAGACAGAGGCGGTCACGGCGTTCGCCAAGTCGTACATGAAGCGCCCGCGTCGTGTGGGTGATGATGTAGTGGCGGAAGGCAGCGCGCCGATCAGCATCCAGTACGTGCTGGTGAGCGCCTCGACGCGCACCGCTGCGTTGCGTCGCGTGCTCGATGCAGTGAACGCCCCGTCGGCGATCATCGTCGCGCCGGAAGCGGAGCAGGTGGCCGAAGCGCACGCAGCCCTGCGCGCACTTGGCTACGACACCACCAATGGTGACGTGAAGGCCTCCGCCGGCCCAGTCGAAGTCCACAGCTCATTGCGGGTGTTGTACGATGTGCCCCCGACGCGCGCTGCGCTCGACGCGGCGCTGGGCGGACACCCGGTGCAGGTCATTGCGCTGGTGACGCCGCGTCAGGTTGCGCACCTGCGCTCGCTGCTCACCGGTGGCTCGCTCACCTACTTCATCCTGCCCGACACGATGGCCCACGCCGTCGGTCGCGACGGCGCCCGCCTCGGCGAGCTGCGCAAGATTCTTGCGGAAGGGGTCAGTGCACGTGAGCTGGCCGCGCTGGAGCCGCTGCTCGACGACAGCGACGCGCTGGAAATCGCGGCCGCCGCACTGCGCCTGCTCGAGCGTGAGCGCGAGACGGCGAAGGCACTGCGCATCGGCGTCACCACCGCGCAGCCGAAGGAAGTGAAGCGCGCGCTGGCCGCCAACGCCGCCCAGGAATCCGCGGCGACGCACGGCGAAGTCTCCGCGCCGGCTCCGACTGCAGCGCCGGCCGCCACACCCGCAGCGGCACCACGCGCTGAGGGCCCGCCGCCTGAGTTCCAGATTCTGTGGTTCAACATCGGCAACGATGATGGCGCCACGGCATCGTCGTTCGTTGGCGCAATCACCGGTGAAAGCGGGCTTGATCGCAGTGTCGTCGGCAGCATCGACCTCCGTGACAGCCACACGCTGGTGGAAGTTCAGGGCCAGTATGCAGAACAGATCGTGGCGGCGATGAACGCCAGCACGATGCGCAACCGTCAAGTCATTGCGCGCATCGATCGCGCCGGCCCGATGAGCGGTTCCAAGGCTGCGTCGTCGTCGCGTGGTGGCCCACCGCGCCGCGGTGGCAACGACCGCTCCAGCGGCGGTTTCTCGCGTGATCGCGGCGACCGTCCAGCACGTCCGAGCTTCCGTCGTGACGAGGGTGCACCGCCAGCGCGTGAGCGCAGTGGCTATCCGCGTCGTGATGAAGGCGATCGCCCGGCACGTCCGTCGTTCTCGCGCGATGATCGCCCGGCCCGTCCGAGCAGCGGTGGCTTCACCCGTCCGCCGCGTGAGGGTGGCTTCAGCCGCGATGATCGCCCGGCGCGTCCGCCGCGTGACGGTGGATTCTCGCGTGATGAGCGTCCGGCGCGTCCGAGCAGCGGTGGCTTCAGCCGCCCGCCGCGCGCGCCGCCGCGATGATCGTCCGGCGCGTCCGCCGCGCGAGGGTGGATTCTCGCGCGATGACCGTTCGTCATCGCGTCCGCCGCGCAGTGGCGCGTTCGATCGCAGCGATCGTCCGGCGCGTCCGAGCAGCGGTGGTTTCGCCCGTCCGCCGCGTGAAGGTGGTGCACCAACCGGCCGTGGCTTCACGCGCGACCAGAGCGAGCGCCCGTCAGGCCCGCGGACCGAAGGCAACGATTTCGCCGAACGCGCTGAGCGTCTGCGGAATTCCCGTCGTGGTCCGCGCACGGAGGAGTAAGGCACCGTGAGTGATGGCTTCGTCACATCCTCCGGCGGTTGGATCGAGGTGATCGCCGGAGTGATGTTCAGCGGCAAGAGTGAAGAGCTGATGCGACGTGTGCGGCGGGCGACGATTGCCCGCAAGCGCGTGCAGGTGTTCAAGAGCCATCTCGACGATCGGTATGCCGGGTTGTACAACGTCTCCAGTCACGACGGGCGTGACCTGGAGGCGATCCCGGTGGATTCGGCGTCGCAGATCGCACAGAAGCTGGATCCGATGGCGCAGGTGGTGGCGGTGGACGAGGTGCAGTTTCTCGATGCCGGCATCATCTCGCTCGCGACCGCACTCGCCGAGCGTGGTCGTCGCGTGATCCTGGCGGGGCTGGACACTGATTTTCGCGGTGAACCATTCGGCGCCATGCCGCAGCTGATGGCGGTGGCCGAGCAGGTGACCAAGTTGCATGCGATCTGCGTGTTGTGCGGCAACCCGGCCAGTCGCAACCAGCGGCTGATCGACGGCCGCCCCGCACGATGGGATTCGCCGACGATCATGGTCGGTGCGAAGCAGTCGTACGAGGCGCGGTGTCGCGCCTGTCATCGGGTTGAGCGGGACGACGCGGCGCAGGTGCCACTGCTGTAGTACATGCTCCGCCAACTTGAAAAGACACGGCCCGGCGATGGAAGTCATCGCCGGGCCGTGTGCTTTCCAGTCGTTGTCGTACTGTCAGGGCGCCGGTGTCAATTTCGACATCAGGGTACCGATGTTGAACGTCACCGGATCGACTTCCATGTATCGATTGTCGAGGTAGCGTCCTGTCGTCGGGAAGTACGGCGGTGGGCGCAGGTTGGCGCAGCGGTCGTACGTGTACTGCTTCACGAATCCAGTACCGCCACCAGCGCCGTTGGTCGTGCCGACGGCACCTCGGGCTTCCTGGATCAGGCCACCAAGCAGCGCGAGACAACCGCGACCACGATCGTTGCCATTACACGGGTTGCCAGCCGTCTGGCCAGCCGCGTAGTCCTCGACACGGAACGAGGTGTTGAGTGCCATCACCACCGAATGCAGCGTGAGGTCCTTGGTGTCGTCCACGATGCGGTAGTTCGTGCTCGAACCCGGCGTGACGTCGGTCTGGTTGTTCAGCATGTTGTCCGCCACGACGACATCCTTGTCCGACAGAAGTCCCAACACGTCGACGCAGCGCCCGGTGGTGGCTGGGTTGGTGCCGTAGGTCACGTCGTCGAGCACGACGATCGTCCCCGTCGTATGCAGCGTCACGCGTCCGACCAGCTTGCCGCTGATGCCGGTGGTGCCATTGACGTTGATCACGCCACGCGCGCCGGTGTTCACTGATCGATGGAGCGGGAAGAGGTAGGCCGCTTCAGCCGGGCGGCGCAACAAGACGCGCGCGTCGATCGCGCCGCCGTACGCCTGCCAGGTGCCATAGGCATCGGAGTTCTTGAAGGTGGTTGCGGTACCGCCGTAGGGCGGCGCAACGCCTGGGTTCAGTTCCGGTGCGCCACCGAGGAAGCACTGCGAGCGGTTGCCGACCGCCATCGTGCCGTCGCGGGAAAGCATGTCGCGGATCTGCGTGTTCGACATCGCGGCGCCATTCGTGAAGCCGAAGCTGGTGGCGGTTGCCGACGACCATCCGAGGCCGCCAGCGAGCACTGGCAGCATCAACCAGGTGCGAATCGTCGTGCTTTCATGCGCCGTTCCGCTGAAGAAGCGGTCAACGCCGCCCACGCGAAGCCACTCGCCGCACAAACCCTTGCGCGTGATGACGTCCGTCGCTGAGCCACCCACGGCTTCGTCACCACGCACCCACTCGACTGGCGATCCGCCATTGAGCATGTACACGCGGATGAATCCATCCTGCGGATCGGTGTCGCTGCCGTCGCCGTCGATGTCGATGTTGACGAACTCGATGCGCATGCGGGCCGTCTTCTCATCGCCGTTCGACGGCGCGTTGAAGTTCATGCGCCCACTGGCAGCATACGTCGGCATGTTCGACAACGCGGCAGGCGCCGGCATGGTGATCGGCTTTGCGTTCTGCGTGTAGCCCTTCCAGAAGTCGCCCTGATCAGCCTGGATGATGATCTTCGCCGTGCCGAAGTCGTCGCGGAACTGCGCCGCGAACGGCAGGGATCCCTTGCTGTTGATGCGTACCGTGTCGTTCGACCAGGTCGGGCCGAAGATCACGTCGCCGCCGCCGAACCAGATCGGTCCGACGCCGTTCGTCTCGCGATTCGACCAGTACGCGAAGCGTGCGAAGTTTTCCTGCGCCAGCTCGAGGCGACGCACCACCTTGGCGCCCGTCTGGTCAGTGGCCTGCGCGATGATCGAGCCGAAGGCGCCAAACTGGCCGGTCGTTGCACCAGTTGGGCCCGCCCACACTTTCACGTTCACGCCCGGAAGGTCCGTCCCGCTGGCGTCCTTCAGCACGCCACCGTTGAACGTGATCTCGCGATAACCCGTCTCTGGCATCGCATCGGGATCGGCGTTGACGTAGCTCTTGCCCATCTGCAGCGCCGCATCTGCCGCGTACTGCAGGTCGGTCGCGCGGTTCGAGAGGGCGATGCCCATCTTCGTGCCGCTGGCGAGATACACCGCCGACAGCGCCAACGCGCCGAGTGCAACGGTCAGGATCAACGTGACGATGATCGCCATTCCTCGGCGATCAGCCGGGCGCGCAGCGCTGCGGCGTTTCGGATGTCGTGAAGAGAGACGCATCATGGCACCAGGATCGAGGAAAATGCCGTCAACGCCGACGGCGCGGGCGTACAGTCGAGCGCGGAGATTGCATAGTCGTACTTCGTGCCGGGTGCGACGGTGTTGTCGGTGTACTGCAGCGTCGCAACGCCAGCACCGGGCACGTTGGCAAGGGGCTCGCCCCAGTCCACCGTCCCGAAGAGGCGGCGGTACACGGCGTACATCTCCACGTCGCGCTCACCGGTCAGTTCGTCGGTGCTGGCCGACCACACCAGCTTCACCGAATTGAGGCCGGCGATCGGCACGATGCTGAGCGTCGGCTGGCCTGGGGTGATCGGGATCTCACCGCACTGGGCGCGCTGGAGCAACCCCTGGTTCGCGATGCGAATATTGCGCTGCACGGTGTCGAGCACGGTCGCGCCGCGCGGATCCTTGTACATCGCGATCAGGCTCACGCGGACAACCGCCACCGAATCGACGGCAGCGGCCGCACCGCTGTCAGGGGCGGTGGCATGCTTCGGGACGCTGTGATAGAGCGGCAGCGAGCTGGCCGAATATTCAGTGAGCACGCCAGACAGGCTGCGCTTGTAATAGCGGAAGGCCGGGACGCTGGAGGTCTGGATCAGGTTGCGCGCAATGATCTCCTCCGGCATGCGATTCACGCGCCGGTAGAGCACCACACGCTGCCCATCGGACAGCGGTGAGACACCGGTGTCCGACTTCGTGTAATAGCTGATCGTCTCGGCATTGCTGACGTAGGTCGCGGCCGGATAGGTGATCGACGAATTCGGCAGCGTGACCGTGGTCGAGGTGTTGAGCGAGCCGAGCGCCGTGCTGTCGGCGTCGGGGTCGAAGAACACCGCCACGAGGTCGTTCGAGCGCGCTGTCACCATGTTGGCGTTGAACGTGACCGCATTGGGGGCGCCACGCACGATCAAGGGCTGGCCATCGAAAACGCCGACGCCTGTGTTGCGCAGGTCCTGGTCGATGGCATCGACACCGAAGCTGGCTGAGCGTGTGGCATCGGTGCGGCCGGCCGTGTTGTTGACCGCCTTGGTCTGCGCACTGTATAGCGGCGCTGCAACCGCGATGATCACCAGGGTGACCGACATTGCCACCAGCAACTCGAGTGTCGTGAAGCCGGCCCGCTGTGCACCCTTTCGAGGGTGACCCAACTGAATGCGTGACATCAGAATGCCCCCACCATCGAGGTTTTCGAGATCGTTCCAGCCACGCCATTCGGCGTCGTGACGCGGACGGTCACGATCCGATAGTCGACCGTGTCCGTCGCCGAACCGCCCACGCGCGTGACGATGGTCGTGCGTGAGTAGCCCGGCAGGCCGCTGATGGTGCTCTCAGTGGTCGCCATCGTATCGAGCGAGAGGTAGGGCTGCGCCGTGCGCACCTTCTCCAGCCGCTCGTTGGCTGCTTGCTGCGCCTTGCTCACGAAGCGGGCTTTGGCATCCACCTGTTGGTATCGCACCGTGAAGCCCGCCATCGCGAGCAACGCCGCGCCGAGGATCACCGAGGCCACGATCACTTCCACCATCGTGAACCCACTGCGTGCTCTCAGACGCGACATCTTCGCGTCACCTCGTTCACGTGACATCATGCGCCCGCCCGGACCCATGCGGTCCCGCTGTATTTATATGGATCTGCGCGACCCGTGCTTTGGGTGATCGCCACGGCGCGCAGTGAACCGAGATCGGTTTGTTTGCTGCTGAAGAACACGGCACCATCTGAACTCGCGGCACCATTCCTGCGAAAGATCACCGAGGGGTATCCATCGACGGTCTTCGGCTTGAGGAAGATGACGACGCCATTCATTCCATCGATGCCGGTCGGCGGTGCCTTGAACGTGGTGCCAGGCTCCAGGCCCATCCACATCGATCGGTCGCCCGCGTCCAGTGAGTTCGAGTTGTTCTTGTCCTCGATCAGACGCAACCGATTGTTCGGCACGTCGAAGCTCACGATCACGTTGTATTGCTTCGTCAGCGCCGTGCGCTGCGCCTGGACGAAGAACGTCGTCACCTGGCGCAAGGCGGCGTCACTCTTCATGTGTGCCAGATCCATCTTCGGCACCGCCATCGCGGCGACGATCCCCATGATGATGAGGGTCGTCAACATCTCGATCATCGAGAAGCCGCTTCGTCGCGACATCTGCATAGGGACCTACCGGGGCTACGAGGTTAGACGTTCCACACAGGCAGACGACCGAACGGGACCGTGGTAACGGCCCGGCTCGCTTCATGCACATCTCCCGTGGGACCTCGCGCCCGGGTGGGGCCGCCAGGCTCAGGTCAGGTCCGACCCCGCGCCCATCGGGTCCCATCAAACCGCCACAGCTGGACCAAGCCGGTCCGGCTCGCCACATGCACGGCCCGCCACGCACTCGGCAGGCCAGGGTCACTCGTCAGGTAGAGCACGAAATCGGCACTCGTCCCGCCGCTCCGCCGAAACGCCACCGAGCCCACGGAAACGGGCGGCGCCAGACCGGCGGTGTGCAGCGGTCGCCGCGCACTGCTGGCCGAGATGGTCGGCAGCGGCGATGGCGGATCGAGGATGTCGGCGCTGGGATCGAGGTCAGTCCAGACTTCCGACTCCCCTGGATCGCGCTGCCCGTTGCCGTTGCGGTCGTCCACCACTCCCAGCCGCTTCCCGCTCGAATCGACCTTCACCACCACGTCATGCCGTCGCTGGCGAGCCGTGCGAGACGCCGCCGAGAACACTGCGGCGGCCTGCCGCGCGATCGCATCCGACCGGAAACGCGTCAGGTCGACCCGCGGGGCGGCGAACGCCGTCAGAAGGGTCAGCACCAGCAGCACCACCAGCAGCCCAACAAACGACTGGCCGTGGCGCAGCGATCGGGGAGTCTGGGACAAGGGCGTGGCTCCGGATGGAAGCGAACGAGCGAACGCCCTGAGACGAACAGATGAGGACGGGGCAACGTTCGGAAGGGCCGCCGAGGCATCGTTCGCCCCCAGCTGACCGTGCAGTCGGCCGCCGACGGGGGTACGTTCGCGAGTGTCGGCACCTCGGCCGCCCGCTCCATCCGCCAGTTCCACCAGCCTCAACCGCCGCCATCGTGCCTGCCTCGTCCCCCGGGTCCCACTGGGTCCCTTGCCGCGAGTTCGGCAACGAGTTGGAAGCCAGCATCGCCGTTGCCATCCTCGATGGCGCCGGAATCCCCGCCATCATCCGCAGCAACGACTCGGTCGGCCTGTTCGGCTCCGCCTTTCAGGGTTTTTCGGCGCGGGGTGTGACCTTGATGGTGCCGTCGGCGGCTCTCGCCGCGGCCCAGACCACGCTCGCCTTCGCTAGGCAGGCCGAGTCCTGATGCTGCTGCTCGGGCTGACGGGAAACATTGCCGCGGGCAAATCGACCGTCGCGGCGGCGTTCGTCGCCCGTGGAGCTGGGCTGATCGACAGCGATACCGCCGCTCGCGCAGCGGTCGCACCCGGCACGCCGGCGCTGGCGGCGATCGTGGCCCGGTTCGGGACCGAGATGCTGCACCCGGACGGCACCCTCGACCGGGCGCGGCTGGGGACACATGTCTTTCACGACGCGACGGCCCGGACGGCACTCGAGGCCATGCTCCATCCGGCGATCCAGGCCGCCCGGGAAGTCGCCGTGGCCGACGCGCGCCGCGAGGGCAGGCAGTTATTGGTCTGTGACATCCCCCTGCTCTTCGAGGCGCGACTGGCATGGCAATTCCCACGCATCGTGCTGGTCGACGCGCCGGTCGCGACCCGGATCGACCGGCTCGTGCACGATCGCGGCATGCGCGAAAGCGCAGCGCTCGATCGCGTGCACGCGCAGTTGCCGGCGCCGCTGAAGCGGGGACGCGCCGACATCGTGATCGACAATGATGCGGATCTGGCCACGCTGCACACGCGCATCGACGCAGCGTGGAGTCGGGTGTCGCAATGGGCCGCGGTTGCCGAGTCCAACGCCACGGTCTAAACTCATCGCCATCTCTCACCCGAATTTTCGGAGCACTCAGTGTCGCAGATTCCTGCCAATCTTCAGTACACGAAGGATCACGAGTATGTCGCCGGCGCCGCCGATGCTGACATCGTGACCATCGGCATCACCGACTACGCGCAGGGCGAACTGGGTGACATCGTGTATCTCGACCTGCCCAAGGTCGGCAGCACGTTCGCGGAACACGCGGTGTTCGGCACCATCGAGGCCGTGAAGGCCGTCAGCGAGCTGTATTCGCCGTTGGCCGGTGAGATCGTCGAAGTGAACCCGCGCCTCGATGGCGAACCGGCACTGGTGAACACCGATCCCTTCGGCGATGGCTGGATGATCAAGATGAAGGTCGCCGACAAGGGCGCGCGTGCGGCGCTGATGAGCGCGGCCGACTACAAGTCGCTCCTCGGCGAGTAGCTGTCGTAGCGGCGCACCATTGGCGCCGCCGGACGATATGGCGGAAAATGCAGAAGGCCGGCTCCACGATCTGGAGCCGGCCTTCTGCGTTCGTGCGCATCGCGGGTCAGGCTTGCGCGTACTCTTCCATCGGCAAGCAGCTGCAGACGAGATGGCGATCACCATAGGCGCTTTCGATCCGGCCCACACTCGGCCAGAACTTTGCCGCGCGCACGGCGGCCGACGGGAATGCCGCCTGGTCACGCGAATACGCATGTGTCCAGGCGTCGCTGATCACGGCGCTGGCGGTGTGCGGTGCATGCTTGAGCGGATTGTCATCGCGCGGCAGTTCGCCACGCTCCACCTGCGCCACTTCTTCACGGATCGACAGCATCGCGTCGACGAACCGATCCAGCTCGGCCTTGTTCTCCGATTCGGTCGGCTCGATCATCAGCGTGCCCGCCACCGGGAAGCTCACCGTGGGCGCATGGAAGCCGTAGTCCATCAGTCGCTTGGTGATGTCCTCGACCTCGATGCCGGCGCTGACCTTCAACGGACGCGGATCCACGATGCACTCATGCGCCACGGTGCCATTCGGTCCCTTGTAGAGCACCGGATACGCATGCTCGAGACGCTTCGCGACGTAGTTCGCGTTGAGGATCGCGATCTTGGTGGCGTAGGCCAGCCCTTCTGCACCCATCATGCGGATGTAGAGGTAGCTGATCGGCAGGATACTGGCGCTGCCGAACGGCGCCGCACTCACCGCGCCCGAGCTCTGCTCGGTGCCAAGGCCCGCAGGCGCATGGCCCGGCAGGTGTGGCACGAGATGCGCGGCCACACCGATCGGCCCCATGCCCGGCCCACCACCACCGTGCGGAATGCAGAACGTCTTGTGCAGGTTCAGGTGGCAGACGTCGGCCCCGATGTCGCCTGGGCGACAGACGCCAACCATCGCGTTCATGTTCGCGCCGTCCATGTACACCTGACCACCATGTGCATGAATCGCGGCACAGATGTCGGCGATCTCTTCCTCGAACACACCGTGTGTGCTCGGATAGGTGACCATCAACGCGGCCAGGTTGGCGGCATGCTCGGTGGCCTTCGCCTTCAGGTCTGCCACGTCGATGTTGCCGTTCGGCGCGGTCTTCACGGCTACGATCGTCATGCCGCACATGGCCGCACTGGCGGGGTTTGTGCCGTGCGCGCTAGCCGGAATCAGGCAGACAGTACGGTGCCCTTCGCCGCGCGCCTGATGGTAGCGACGGATCGTGAGCAGGCCGGCGTATTCACCCTGTGAGCCGGCGTTCGGCTGCAGCGACACGGCAGCGAAGCCAGTCACATCGGCCAGCGCCGCTTCCAGCTCCTCGAACATCTGGGCATAGCCGGTCGCCTGTTCGCGCGGCGCGAACGGATGCAGCTGGCCAAACTCGGCCCACGTCACCGGGTACATCTCGGTGGCCGCGTTGAGCTTCATCGTGCAGCTGCCGAGGGCGATCATCGAGTGGCACAGCGACAGGTCCTTCGCCTCGAGCTGCTTGATGTAGCGCAGCATCGCGGTTTCGCTGTGGTGGGTGTTGAACACCGGGTGCGTCATGAACGGCGACGTGCGCGCAAAACGCTCGTCGTAGCGCGGATTGGTGTCGGCCGCCAATGCCTCGATGTCGAGGCCACTCGACTCGCCGCCGTTGAAGATCGTGAGCAACGTGGCGACATCGGCCAGTGACGTCGTCTCGTCGAACGCCACGCCGATCGACCCTTCGCTGAGGCGACGGAGATTGACGCGATGCGCAACCGCCGCAGCCATGATGTCCTGCATGCCATGCACGCCGACTTCCACCCGCACGGTGTCGAAGTAGTGCTCGTGCAACACCTGCAGGCCCAGCTTGTCCAGCCCGGCGACAAAGATCCCGGTCAGCCGCTGGATGCGCCGCGCAATGCGCGTCAGGCCAACCGGCCCATGGTAAACACCATACATGCTGGCCATCACCGACAGCAGCACCTGCGCCGTGCAGACGTTGCTGGTCGCCTTCTCGCGGCGGATGTGCTGCTCGCGCGTCTGCAGTGCCATGCGCAATGCCGGCGCACCGTGGCTATCGCGGCTGACGCCGATGATGCGGCCGGGGAGCAGGCGCTTGAACTCGTCGCGCGTGGCAAAAAACGCCGCGTGCGGTCCGCCGTAGCCCATCGGCACACCGAAACGCTGTGCGCTACCGACGGCGATGTCGGCACCCCATTCGCCAGGGGGCGTGAGGAGCGTGAGCGCCATCAAGTCGGTGGCCGCCGTCACCAGCACGCCGGCGGCGTGCGCCTGCTCGCAGAAGCTCGAGTAGTCGACGATGGCGCCGTCGGTGGTCGGATACTGGATCAGCGCGCCGAAGTACTCCGGCGTCAGTGCTGCGGATGCCGCCTCGCCCACCACGACCGTCCAGCCGCGCGACTCGGCGCGTGTCTGCACTACCGCGATCGTCTGTGGATGACAGTCCGAGGCCACGAAGAACTTCGATCGATTGCCGCTCACGGCCGCGTGCGACAGCGCCATCGCCTCGGCCGCCGACGTCGCTTCATCGAGCAGCGATGCGTTCGCGATCGGCAGCCCGGTGAGATCGATCACCATCGTCTGGAAATTCAGCAACGCCTCGAGCCGTCCCTGCGCAATTTCCGCCTGATAGGGCGTGTAGGCGGTGTACCAGCCTGGGTTCTCGAGCACCGTGCGCTGGATGACGGCGGGCACGATCGTGTTGTAGTAGCCCTGACCGAGGTAGGACGTGAAAACCTCGTTCTTCGACGCGATCGACTTCAGGCGCGTCAGTGCATCATGCTCGCTTTCGGCGGGCGGAAGGTTGAGCAGGCGGCGGAAGCGGATCGATTCGGGAATGGTGGCATCGACCAGCGCATCGAGGGACGCGTATCCCAGCGTCGCGAGCATCGAGGAGACCTCATCGGGCGTCGGGCCGATGTGGCGCTGGATGAAGCTCCCGGAATCGTCGAGCGCGGCCGGTGCAGCGGAGGCGGAGCGAACAGGAACGGCCATGCGGCTAAACTCCACAGGGCGCCCAGAGCGCGCGCCCGATCGTCAGATTGGTATCGGATGGCGGCGTCTCATACGGAGTCTCCGGCGGACGCCTCGTAAACGTAATCCCTGCCAGCGGCCACAGCGGTGGCCGGGTCACCACTGCGTCACCACTGCCCCGCCCTCGTCGTGCCCGATCATTCGTTGTGGAGCGCCTCCGTTCACCTCATCTGCAGCCCACCGCGGGACGCCGTCACCAACATGGCGCTCGACGAGGCGATGCTGGGCGCGGCGGTCGAGCAAGGTGCCACGTTCGTGCGGCTCTACAGCTGGGCGACACCATCCGTCTCGTTTGGCCGGAACCAGCGCACTGGTGGGATCTACAGCTGTGAACGCTGTGAGGCGCTTGGCGTGCCCGTGGTCCGCCGTCTGACCGGCGGCCGCGCCCTGCTGCACGGTCGCGAGGTGACCTACAGCATCGCCGCACCGAGCTCGGCAGCAACGTCTTTGCGCCGGGGTTATGACGCCATCAATGTCGTGCTGCTCGACGCCCTGCAGGCGCTCGGCGTGCTGGCGTCCCGCGCCATGCCCAGCGAGCGCACCCCCAGCCCGGGCCTGGCCCCCTGCTTCGAGTCGCCATCGGCAGGGGAATTGGTGGTTGGAGCACGAAAGCTCGTCGGCTCCGCCCAGCATCGTGGCGCCGACGCCTTCCTTCAGCACGGGTCGATCCTGCTCGAGAACGATCAGGAATTACTCCGCGAGCTGGCACTCGTCCCTCTCCCGACGGTGCCGCCTCCGGCCACGTTGCGCGCGACGCGTGCCGACATCTCACCGGCGATGGTGGTCGACGCCATCGTGTCGGCGGTGTCTCGTGCCGCGACAGGTGTGATCGTGCCGCTGTCCGACACCGATCTTCCATCGCACCATGTCGAGGCAGCGTTGAGTCGCTATCGTGATCCCCGCTGGACGTGGCGTCGATGACCGTCGTCGCCTTCCCCCAATTTCCGTTGTCCATCTCCATGTCGAATCTGCGCGTGATTCGTTGGCTGCCCCTGCTCGGCATCGCTGCCTGCGGCGGCGGGTCCGACGTAAAGCCCTCGGCGGCAGCCGACTCACCGGGCGGTACGGTCGTGATCTCGACGCCGGCCGAGCCTGACAACCTGATCCCGCCAATCACCAACACCCTCTCGGGTCGCCAGATCGAGGATCTCGTCTTCGAGCACCTCGCCGAGATCAGTCCCGAGTTGAACACCATTGGCGACAAGGGTTTCACCCCCTCGTTGGCACAGAGCTGGACCTGGTCGGCGGATTCACTCTCGATCGCGTTCCGTCTCGACTCGACGTCACGCTGGCATGATGGAGCGCCAGTGACCGCCAAGGACGTCGCGTTCAGCTTCGCGCTGTACACCGACAAGAAGACGGCCTCACCGACCGCACCGCTGCTGGCGAACATCGACTCCGTGCGTGCCACCGATACGCATACCGCGGTGGCGTATTTCCATGCGCGCAAGCCGGAGCAGTTTTTCGACCTCGTGTATCAGCTCTACATCTTGCCGGAACATGCGCTGGCAGCGGTCGATCGTAGCAAGCTGGCATCGTCGCCACTGGCCACGATGCCAGTGGGCAGTGGACCATTCCGCGTGTCACGGTGGGTGCCGAAGCAGCTGCTGGAGCTGGCGGTGGATACCACTGGCGGACGCCGTCGCGCGCAGCTCGATCGCGTGCTCTTCACGGTCTCGCCGGACCCGCTGACCGCGTTCGCGCGCGTCGCGACCGGCGAGGCAGACCTCTACGAGGCCGTGCGACCCGACAAGGTGGCGGATGTCGCAAAGAATCCGCAGCTGCGTCTCGTGCTGATGCCGTCGCTCGACTACAACTTCCTCACCTTCAACCTGGTGGACCCGGTGAAAGGCGGCGCTCACCCGATCTTCGGTGATCGCAACGTGCGACGTGCGCTCACGATGGCCACCGACCGGCGTGGCATCGTAGCCAACATCTACGACTCGCTCGCCGTGCAGGGTCGCGGGCCGTTCTCCTCGTCGCTCGCGAGCAACGATCCGTCGCTGAAGCCGTTGCCATACGACGTCGATAGTGCGAATGTGATACTTGATGCAGCGGGCTGGGTTCGCGGCGCAGATTCGTTGCGCCGCAAGAACGGCAAGGTGCTTGGCTTCAGCATCGCAGTGCCGTCCACCAGCGTGCCGCGGATGCGGGCCGCCGTGCTGCTCCAGGAGCAATTTCGTCGCGTCGGTGCCGATGTGAAGGTCGAGAGTTCCGACATGGGCGGCTTCGGCGGCAAGTTTTTCGGCCGGAAATTCGACGCGGCGATTGCTGCCTGGGCCCCGGACCCGAACACCGGCGGCGTGCGCGACACCTGGACCAGTGCCGGTGCCGCTGAAGGGGGCAACAATCCTGGCGCCTACCGCAACCCGGCGTTCGACGCGCAGGTCGACACGGCCATGGCGGCGTTCGATCCAGCGATGATGCGATCACACTTCGCGTCGGCGTGGCGGATCATTGCCGATGACGCGCCAGCCATCTGGCTCGCCGAACCGCGACGCACGATGGCCATTCACTCGCGCATCATCACCACTGGCATGCGCCCTGATTCCTGGTGGGCCGGGATTGCGAAGTGGCGCATTCCCGCCGACAAGCGCATCGCGCGCGACGCCGCACCGGGCGCCGCACGCTGACGCCATTCGCACGCAGCACCGGCGTGTGCGCGCGCTGATCCAGCGGCTCTGGCAGGGATTCGTGGTCGTCGCCATCGTTGCGACGGCCACCTTCGTGCTGGTACGACTCGCGCCGGGCGATCCGTTCTCGAATGCGCTGGAGAACGCGCGACTGACGCCGGCATTGCGCGCACAATGGCGTGCGGCGTACGGCCTCGATGATGGTCTCGGCACGCAGTACGTCCGATGGATGTCGTCGCTGCTGCACGGGGACCTGGGGTGGTCCACGAGCATGAACACCACCGTCTCGCACGCCATCGCGCAGGCACTGCCGAATACGCTCTGGCTGATGGGTGTGGCGTTGCTGGTGTCGTTCGCCATCGGCATGTATCTCGGCGCGATCCAGGCCGCGAATCATGGCCGAGCCACCGATCGTGCGATCGGAGCGCTGACGCTGATTGGCGGTGCGTTGCCGGATTTCTGGTTGGCGTTGGTGATCCTCTTGGGTGGTGCCTACTGGCTTCGAATCTTTCCGGTGGGTGGTGCCGCAGATCCGCTGCTGCCTCTCGCGGCATCGAGCCTGACGATCTTTTTCGACCGCATCAAGCACCTGGTCCTGCCGGTGCTGACGCTGGTGACACTGCTGGCGGCGGTGGTGGCGCGACAGCAACGCGCCGCATTGCTCGAGCGGCTTGGGGCAGACTGGGTGCGCACCGCGACCGCGAAGGGTGTGTCACCCGGTGCCGTCTTCCGACGACATGCGTGGCGCACCGCGCTCGGCCCGGTGATCACGCTGGGCGGACTCGCGCTGCCTGCTCTGGTTGGTGGTGCCGTCTTCGTCGAGCACGTCTTCGCGTGGCCAGGCATGGGCCAGTTGGCGGCCGGTGCCATTGCGTCGCGCGACTACCATCTCGTCGTGGGGTGTGTGATGGTCGGCTCGATCATGGTGGTGATCGGCTCCACGCTGGCCGACCTGCTGGCGCAGTCACTCGATCCGCGTGCCGCCGACAGTGCAGTCGCGTCAACGCGCACGAATTCATGATCACGCGCGAGATCAGCAGCGGCGACTGGCGTCACGTGGTGCAGACGCTGCGGCGTGATCGTCGAAGCCTGCTGGCGGCCGGCACGCTCGCGGCCATGGTGGCGCTGGCGATCCTGGGCCCCATGCTGACCCCATACGCGCCCTACCAGCAGCTCGACATCACGCATCTCGTGCACCAGCCGCCCAGCGCCGAACACCTGCTCGGCACCGACACGTATTCGCGTGACGTGCTCTCGCGAGTGCTGAGCGGCGGCCGTGTCTCACTTGCGGTGGCCTTCGGCGCTGTCTTCATCGAGACGCTGGTTGGTGTGCTGTGGGGCATGACGTCGGGATTGGCGGGCGGCCGACTCGACACGGTGATGATGCGGTGCGTCGATGCCGGCATGAGCGTTCCACGGGTATTGGTGCTGCTGGCGCTGTTGGCCGCCGTACCGCATGTCCCGATCTGGTTGCTGGTAGTGGTGCTCGGTGTGACCGGGTGGTTCGGCATCGCGCGGCTAGTGCGAGGCGAGGCGCGCACGATCCGGAGCGCCGACTTCGTGCTCGCCGCGCGGGCTCTGGGAGCGTCGCCAACCCGAATCGCGGCACGCCATGTCCTTCCGCATGTGCTTGGACCAGTGCTCGTCGCTGCCACGCTCGCCATCGGCCAGGTGATCGTGCTCGAGGCAGGATTGAGCTGGCTCGGCATCGGCGTCCAGCCGCCGGACGCCAGCTGGGGCAACATCATCGGTGATGGCACCGAGTTCATTTCCAGCGCGCCGTGGGTCTCCCTCGCCCCCGGCTTTTGTCTTGTGGTCGTCGTCCTTGCCGTCAGCGCCCTCGGTGATGGGTTGCGCGACGCGCTCGCTCCCCGGCAGCTTCCCCGTCCATGACCGATACAGGCACACCACCGACCGACACCCTTCTCTCGCTCCGTGATGTGCGTGTCACCTTCCGCACAGCTGACGGCACGATCACGCCGGTGGATGGGGTCTCGTTCGACATTCGACGCGGTGAGACCCTGGCACTGGTCGGCGAGAGTGGCTGCGGCAAGTCACTCACGGCACTCACGATTCTCCGGTTGATCGAGTCGCCGGGCCGCATCGAACCGGGTAGCCAGATCCTGTTCGAGGGCCGCGACGTATTGAAGCTCGGCGACAAGGAGCTTCGCGGCATCCGTGGGCGTCAGGCTGCGATGATCTTCCAGGAGCCGATGACTGCCCTCAACCCGGTGTATTCCGCCGGCGAGCAGATCGCCGAGGTGGTGCGGACGCACACTGGCGACAGTCGCAGCGAGGCGTGGGCGAAAGCCGTGGCGATGCTTGGTGCGGTCGGTATCCCCTCGCCTGAAATCCGGGCGAAGCAGTTTCCGCATCAGCTCTCCGGTGGCATGCGACAGCGCGTCATGATTGCGATGGCGCTGGTGCTGAATCCCGTCTTGCTCATCGCCGACGAGCCGACCACCGCCCTCGACGTGACGATCCAGGCGCAGTTGCTCGACCTGTTGCGTGAGGCGCAGCAAGCGCGCGGCGCCTCGATGCTGCTCATCACGCACGACCTCGGCGTCGTCGCGGAATCGGCACAGCGAGTGGCGGTGATGTACGCTGGCCAGATCGTCGAGGAAGCGCCTGTCGCGGCCCTCTTCGCAGCACCACAGCATCCGTACACACAGGGCCTGCTCGCCGCCATGCCACGCGCTGGAACACGTCGCGAGCGCCTGACCACGATTCCCGGTACCGTGCCGCCTCCCGGCGCATGGCCGACTGGCTGTCGCTTCGCTGATCGCTGTTCGTATGCGTGGAGCCGCTGCACCACCGAGGCACCGCCGCTGCACCAGTTGGGCGATGGTCGCTCCGCTCGGTGTCACCTTGTCGTCGAGCCGGAACGCCGCGCCACTGCGCATGCGGCAGGAGCCGTCGCGTGACCACGCCGACCAAAGCGCCATTGCTGAGCGTGAAGGGATTGTCGAAGGAATTTCCGATTCGCGGCGGCATCCTCAACCGCGTCCAGGGAAACGTGCGCGCGGTAGCCGACGTGTCGTTCGACGTGTCAGCCGGTGAAACGCTGGCCGTGGTCGGCGAATCGGGTTGTGGCAAGACGACCACGGGCCGCTGCATCCTGCGCCTCATCGAGCCCACGACCGGCAGCATCACCTTCGATGGTGTGGACCTGCGCACGTTGCGCGGCGCCGAGTTGCGGAAGATGCGGCGCCACATCCAGCTGGTCTTTCAAGATCCATACGCGTCGCTCAATCCGCGCATGACGATCGGCGATACCGTGAAGGAAGGATTGATCATCCATGAACTCGCCGAAGGGGCAGCGGCCGACAAGCGAGTACAGTCGCTGCTCGATGAAGTCGGCCTGCGCCCTGAGTGGACGCGGCGCTATCCGCACGAGTTCTCCGGCGGCCAGCGCCAGCGTGTCGGCATCGCGCGTGCCTTGGCGGTCGAGCCGAAGTTCATCGTGCTCGACGAGCCGGTCTCGGCCCTCGATGTGTCGGTGCAGGCACAGGTGATCAACCTGCTGCAGGATCTGCAACGCGATCGCGGGCTGACCTACCTCTTCATCGCGCACGACCTGGGTGTCGTCGAACATCTCGCGACGCGCGTGGCCGTGATGTACCTCGGGCGCATCGTGGAGCTGGCCACGGCCGAGGTGTTGTTCGCCGCGCCGATCATGCCGTACACGCAGGCGCTGTTGTCGGCGATTCCGCTGCCAGATCCACTCGCGCCGCGCGACCGCATCGTGCTCGAAGGCGATCCGCCATCACCGGCCAATCCACCGAGTGGGTGCGTCTTTCACCCGCGATGTTTTCATCCGGACAAGGACGCCGCCTGCACGCAGACGGTGCCGCCGCTCGAGGAAAAGGCGCCTGGGCATTGGGCTGCCTGCATCAAGCAACCCGCTCACTCGACCGACTTCTTCCTTCCCGCCGCTGCACTCCGCAGCCGTCGCATCGCTGTTTCTCCCGTGACCTGATAGCCGTGACCCCACCAGCCGGCGCCGCTCCCCCCCGCGCCTCGACCGCACTCGACGATCGCGCCTTCTTCGGCCACCCGCGCGGCCTCGGCCTGCTGTTCATGTGCGAGATGTGGGAGCGCTTTTCCTACTACGGGATGCGCGCGATCCTTGTCTTGTACCTGATCAACGGCATCGGCTGGACGGGGCAACAAGCCACGCGGTTGTACGGCACGTACACTGGACTCGTCTGGCTCACGCCGCTGATCGGTGGCTACATCGCCGATCGTGTGCTTGGCACACGACGATCACTGGTCATCGGCGGACTGACGATCGCCGCCGGCCATTTCCTGCTCGCGTTCGAGACCATGCCGTTTTTCTACTCCGGCCTGGCATTGATCGTGATCGGCACTGGCTTCTTCAAGCCCAACGTCTCGACGATGGTTGGGCAGATGTACGAACCCGGCGACCAGCGTCGCGACGTCGGCTTCACGATCTTCTACACCGGCATCAACCTCGGCTCATTCATCGCGCCGCTGGTGTGCGGTTATCTCGCGGAGAGCCCGCGGTTCGGCTGGCACTACGGCTTTGCCGCCGCCGGCGTCGGCATGACGCTGGGCGTGATCACCTTTCTCTGGGGCCGCGATCGGTACCTGCCAGGCATCGGGCTCGCGCCTGCGCACACGCGCGACGCGGAAGTGAACGCGGAAATTGGAGAGCTGGGCACCCAGTCGAACGGTCGCAATGCCACCATCGGTGCGCTGGGTGGCGTGATCGTCGCGGTGATGGCTGGTAGTCCGTCGTGGCGGGACATGGGCCTGGCGCCATGGCTCTTCTCCGGCAGCGGCATCATGACGCTCACCTTCGGCATCATCATCGGTGGCGCCTTCGCAGTGGCGATCCTCGGCACGCAGGGTGAGGAACGCAAGCGCGTCTATGCACTGACCACGGTCTGCTTCTTCGTGATGTTCTTCTGGCTGGTCTTCGAGCAGGCCGGCAGCTCGCTCACGATCTTCGCCGACAAGGACACCGATCGCACCGTTGGCGCGGGGCTGTTCGGCATGGACATCATTCCGGCCAGCTGGTTCCAGAGTGTACAGCCGATGTTCATCATCCTGCTCTCGCCGACTGCTGCGTTCTTCTGGGCGATGCTGCAGAAGCGGAAGCTGGAGCCGTCCACCAGCATGAAGATGGTCTGGGGCCTCTTTTTCGGCGGCCTTGGTTTCTTCCTGCTGATCTTCGCCGGTCGTGATGTCGATGCGGGGAGCAAGGTTGGCCCGTGGTTCCTCATCGGCGCGTATTTCTGTCACAGCGTTGGCGAATTGTTTCTCTCGCCAGTCGGTTTGAGCTACGTCACGAAAGTGGCACCGCCGCAATTCGTGTCGCTGCTGATGGGTGCGTGGTTCCTTTCGATTGGTGCGGCGAGCTATCTGGGCGGCTTCATGGCCGGCCTGATCGAGACCGTGCCGAGTCGCGCCAGCTTCTTCACCATTCCCACGGCAACCGCGTGGGGCGCTGGGCTGGTGATGCTGTTGTGTGTGCCGCTGTTGCGCCGCCTCACGAAGAGCATACCGGACGCATGAGCGCAGAAGTCAGTGGCTGAGTGTGATGGCGAACTGTAGGGTGGTCAGCATCGCGCGCCATTGAGTTCAGCTGCGTGATGTACCACACTGCGAGACGGGGGATCGGCTGTACACAGAACGATTCGGTCCTGTATGTCTCCCATCACGTGCCATCTGGCACAGAGTGCGCTCATGAGTACGTCGAGTCTTCCCTCGTCACGTTTCAGTGACGAGCTGTTGCATGCGGTTCTTCCAGGTCTGCTGCTCGCCACACTGACCTTGCTGCTGGGTTTCGGATTGGGTGTGGTGTTCGGGCTGAACGAGGAGGCGATCACATCGCGCCTCGCAGCGTCAGCGGCTGCCGCGCCGGCAGCGGTCTACAACGGTGATGCGGCCGCGATCAAGGCGGTTCTGGCGAAGTCGTGGGTGTACATGCAGCGATCACACCTGCATGCAGGCGCACTCGGCACGACGGCAGTCGCCCTCTCACTGATCGTGGTCCTTCTCGGTATTCGCCCACTGTTTGCGCGCGTGATCAGCCTCGGTGCCGGCGCCGGCGGCCTCGGGTACTCGGTGTTCTGGGTGTGGGCCGGTTCGCGTGCGCCGGC
Source organism: uncultured Gemmatimonadaceae bacterium (assembly GCA_963740355.1). Taxonomy (GTDB): domain Bacteria; phylum Gemmatimonadota; class Gemmatimonadetes; order Gemmatimonadales; family Gemmatimonadaceae; genus JACMLX01. The sequence continues at coordinate 870,909 of CAVUDW010000002.1, read as the reverse complement.
ACTTGGCAGCACCGGAGCGGCGAAGGAATCGCTGTCGTGGCTGGCCATCCCGTCGTCGGGGCTGGTCGTAGCGGCGACCTGCGCCGTCGCACTGCTGTTGATCCTTCGCATGTGGCGGCGACCACTTGGCGTCGCACCTGGCATCGTGCGGCCAGTCGTGGTCGCAGCCACAATCGTCGCGTGCGGGCGCGCAGCGCCTCCGCCGCAAGCAGCAGCCGACAGTGCAGCAGAGCGCTCCGCGAGCGTCGTGGAGGGCTCGGCACATCCCGTGCTGCTCACGCGCGCCGAACTGGCGATGTTCGGCGTGCTTCCCACCGTGATGGCAGCACCAGGTCGCATTCCAAGCATCGCCGAGGTGACGTTGGGACGTCGCCTGTTCTACGAAACTTTGCTCTCGAACGGGCACGATGTCTCATGCAACAGCTGTCACGCGCTGAACGGATACGGCGCTGACGGCCGGCAGGTAAGCTTCGGCAGCGTTGGGCATGTGGGTGGCCGCAATGCACCGACGGTTTACAATGCCGCTGGCCACGTCGCCCAGTTCTGGGATGGGCGGGCGGTGGATGTCGAGGAGCAGGCGAAGGGGCCGATCCTCAACCCGGTCGAGATGGGAATGGTCAACTCGGAGGCTGTGCTTGCACATTTGCGTGCATCGGCGTCGTATCGTGCGTTGTTCGCTGCAGCATTTCCGGGACAAGGCGCGCCGATCAACTATGACAACGTCGGCCGTGCGATCGGAGCCTTCGAGCGTGGGCTCGTCACGCCGTCTCGCTGGGATGCATACCTCGCGGGCGACACCACGGTGTTGACGCTCGCCGAGCGAGAAGGGGCAGCAACCTTCGTGCGCACGGGGTGTGCGAGCTGCCACAACGGTGCCTTCGTAGGAGGCCAGATGTACCGCCGACTCGGCCAGGTCAAGCCGTGGCCAACGACCGCGGATAGTGGGCGGATTGCCGTCACCCATCAGGCGGCCGATCGGTTCGTGTTCAAGGTGCCGTCGCTCCGCAACGTCGAGAAGACGGCGCCCTACTTCCACGATGGCTCAGTGGCGTCACTGGACAGCGTGATCGTCCTCATGGGACGTCATCAGCTTGGCATCGAACTGGATGCCGCCAGGGTGGCAAACATCCGCGCGTGGCTCGGCACACTCACGGGCACGCTGCCCGCAACGTACATCGCGGAGCCGCAGCTTCCGGTCAGCGAGCGCTGAGTGCTCGCTGACCGGTGACACTCTCGCTCACTCGGTTGTCTTTCCGTCGAAGTGTTCCGTGTCGGCTTCCGCATCGGCCCGGGTGTGATGTCGCACGCCGTCGCGATGGTTCGGCGGCGAATACAGGGTATACAGCTTGAGGTCTGCGGTGCCGGAGTTGATGATGTTGTGCGTGGTCCCCGCCGGGATCAGGATCGCGAATCCTTCGGAGACGGGAGTGGTGACGCCATCGAGAATGGCGGCGCCAGTCCCCGACTCGACGCGGAAGAACTGGTCGAGCTTGTGCACTTCACTCCCGATCTCGCCGCCGACTGGTATCGACATCACGACCAGCTGGGAGTGCTTGGCGGTATAGAGCACCTGCCGAAAGTCGGCGTTCGACTCGGCGATCGCGCCGATGTTCTTCACGTATCCATGCATGATGTCGCTCCAGATGAGAAAGACCGCCGCAACTCGTGCAGTCATGTGGTGTCGTCGAGGGAACCTGATCAGCTACGCGTCAGTTTGACGGCGCACAAGTGAAGGCGTTCCCCGCACGAGCAGAGTGTCGCGTGGCGATGCGAATAGCACACGACACAGTACAAATACTCGGGTGCACAGCTGGCGGATGGCGGGCAATACCTGACACACGGAACAGGCTGTGCCGTAGACGTTCGGAGCGCGTCGACGCTACGATGAACCAGTGGGCGCGAAGCGGGGAGCTCAGCCGCGAACCGAGTCGCGCACGTGTTCGCAGCTCACCCGGTCAAGACGAGAGGACAGCGCGCGCTAGAACTGGAACAGGTTCGACACCAGCGACCGCTCGCGGGCCCGTCGGGATTCGTCCGGGTCCTGCCAGAAGTAGCGCGTGAAGTCGCCCGACGCGACGCGGACTTCCCAGTGTTTCGAGCGGATGTCCGGGTTCAGCCCGTAGGCGATATCGAGCCGATACATACGGCGCGAACGGGGCGGCACTGAGAGCAGCACACCGGTGCCGATCGACGACCGCCACGGCGTCTCGACACCGTACGGCACCTTGCCCGCCCACAACTTGCCCGTTTCGGTGAAGACCACCGCGCCGATGTCGGCAAATCCCCACGGCCGCCCCAGCGCCTGGCGCTGCTCGCCGCGCAAGATGACGCGACTGCTGCCGGCATCATATGACTCACCGAAACCGCGCACACCAAATCGCGTTGCGCCGAGGGGAACCTGGAACGGCACGCGCACGTCGTTGCCGCCGGTGAACTCGACGGATGCGATACTGGTCGATTTCTTCGTCGGCTTGAGGTACGCTGCGGTGCGACCGCTGATCAGCCGCCCGTCCCAACCGCCTCGATTCGACTTGCGGCCCGAGAACACCCACTCGCTCCCGATGAACCCGCGCTGCGTGCCCCACCCGCCGTAAATGTCACCCGACAGGAAATAGTCGTTGGTGGCGATGCCGCTCAGCTTCACCGGTCGCCCGAATTGCCCACCAAACTGCACCCCGATACGAAGGTCCTGCACGCCGGTGATCGCATCGAAGCCTTCGACCGGGAGGAATCGCATCGCGCGACCGCCGAACAGCAGGTTCATGCGGGTGGCGCTCTGCGGCGGCGCGGCCAGCACAGGCAACGCCTCCTGGAACGGATATGCGCCGCTATCGGTGACGATTACCGCCGAGCCGATGTTTTCGCCGTCATAACTCAGTGACGCACCAGCCAGCAACAGCGCGCCCGGCTTGCCGATGCGTGCCACGCCGCCAAGCGACGCGAACGTACGCGACACACGCTGATACGGAAGGTCGCCCTCCGCGCGCAAGAAGCGGACGTAATCCTCGTCCTGGCCGATGATGCTGCGGAAGCCAAAGCGCTGCAAGTCGGTGAGGAACGGGTACCGGAGTTCGAGATCGGCCCGCGTGCCAAGCCCGTAGCGATTCCACGTCAGGTTGGTCTGGATCGGGCGACCGAACGTGATCGCCGATCGCATCCGCAGCGTGCGTCCATCGCGAAGGGGGCCGTTGCTGCGCCAGCCGGTCTCGATCAGCAAGCCACGGCCCATCAGGTTCGAGTTGCCGATGTTGAGCGACTTCAGCGCGGCACCATTGAATTGGGCGCCAGCGATCATCGCCACTTCGTCCACCGTGGCAACGATCAGCTGCACCCCATCCTTGTCCGGATACACCAACACGCGGGCATCCTGGATGAACCACTGGGCGCGCAGCACACGCTCCGTCTCGCGCCGATTGATCTCGGTGCAGATGCCGCCTTCCTGCAGCTGCACGAACTCGCGAATCACGCGCGAGCGACTGTCGACATGGAACTTGCGGACCAGCCCCGTGATGAATGCCGATGACTTCGATCGCCCACCGAACTCCGGGCCCATCGGCTCGATCGAGATCTTGGTGATGCGCTGACCCAGACAGCGAGAGAGCGCGGTGTCCGTGGGGACCGACTGCGCACCGCACTGCACCGCGCAGGCCGTCGCGGCGGCGAGCACGAGGCGGCGCATCAAGCGCGTCCCATCTTTCGTTTCAGTTCGGCCAGGCGTTCATCCGCCGTCTGCGCGCGCGCGGCATCATCGAGCGGTCGATAGTCGGCGGCGTCCACATGCGGCGCATCGGAACCGGAGGCCGGGCTACCGTCACTCGGCGTCGGGCCGATGCCAGTCACACCACGCAGCTCCGCTTCCATTTCGCTCACCGTGCGCTCGGTGAGCTCCAGTTCCTCGTGCTGCACCGCGACCTTCCGCTCCAGCACCGCAATCGTGGTGCGCTGCGATTCAGCGAACCGCTCGGCGACGCTGACGGTCTCCTGATCGTCGATCTGGCGCGCCAACTCGCCACGGCGAACGATAGTTGCCAACTCGGTACGAGCGGCCTCGAGTCGCTGCGTCGACACGGCGTACGCCGCGCGCACGTCATCACGGGCGACACGCGCCAATGCCAGCGTGTGCTTCATTTCCGCCAGCTGGCGGCGCGCAGAGGGATTGCCGAACGACGACACCGGGCAGCGGGGTAAAGGAACCGAACCGACGATCAGGATCCGGCCAGAGTACCCCCACGGAGAGCTTCACCGCAACCACTTCCGTTGCGGCTCGTCATCGAATACGCCGACCTACCGGCTTACGACGCCAGCCGCCAGCGGCCCTCGTCACTCACCTGCCGCATCAGGCGCTCCGGCGAGTGCTGCCCAGGAAAGAGCAAGCGGTCGCTGACGCGATTGAGCGCCTGCCGAATCAGCGGAAATTCCCCCGCCGCGCGCGAAAAGACGGGCCGGAGCCCCGTGCTGTCCGCCATGCGATGCTCCGCCGCGAGCAGGAAGCCCTGCCGGCCCATTTCGTCGTAGTACGACAGGTCGGGGCCACCGCGGCGCCACTTGCGCAACGTGACGTGATCGGGAAACAACCCCGAAAGCCAGAGCGCGTAGTTCGCGAGGTGCTGCCGCACGAGGAACGTGCGTTTCGGATCCCCGGTCTCCGCATCGGCCAGCAACGCGCTGAGGGTGTCGTACGTCGCATCGTCATGCACGGCCACGCGCCAGGCACGGTCGTGATCGGCGAAATGCACCACCACACTCGCCACGTAATCCGCCACCGCGCGCTCACCTTCCCCAAGCTCGCGCAGCGAGTGACGGACGACGACATACGCGAACATCGGCAGCGACGCGTGCGCGGCGCGCGAATCAGCCGTCAGCGCATCGAGCAGCCGTGTGTCATCGAGCAGCGCATCGATGCCCTCGTGGCGCAGCGCCTCCTCGGCGGCCTCACGATCACGTGGTGAGTCGCGCGCCACGAGGTGCAATGCCAACTGAGCGTCGTCGCGGGTGAGCGTGTGTCGCAGGTCTGCCTGGATCATTCCGTCGCGCCTCGGTGCATGCGTGATGACTGCGTCCTTCCGCTATCGGTATCGGCAACTTCCTCTGAATCAGATACACTCCTGCGACGCACGTTGTCACGTCCCGGCAACAGCGAACGCGCGTGGTGCCGCATCAGCGCTCGTGAAGCATGAGTGCTGACAGTGTGCTTCCGGCATCCCCGGGGGTTAGATTCGCGCTGGTTCTTTTCGCGTTCCCGCCCACCCGTCCGACGTGCTTCGCATCTGCATCCCGGTCCACAACGAGGCCACCACCATTGGCGTCCTTCTGTGGCGCCTCCGATCGGTGTTTCAGGGCTTCTCCCGGGAATACGACGTCGTCGTCTACGATGACGCCAGCACGGATGGGACCGGTGAAGTGCTCGAGCCGTACCAGTCCGTCATGCCGCTCACGGTCATCCGCGGTGCCGCGCATCGCGGCTACGCCGCCAGCATCGATGCCCTGGTTCGACACGTGGCCGCGGACGACGAATACGCCCGCCGCGATGCCATGGTGCTGCTGCAAGGTGACTTCACCGAGTCGCCGGAGCATCTCCCCGAGTTGGTGAAGCGGTTCGAGGGCGGCGCTGACCTGGTTGCAGTCCACCGCACCATGTCCGACGCCACGCCCGCCGACGAGCGCCGCCTGCGCCGTTGGGGACGCTGGGCGGTAAAGCCCTTCCTCCGCCTGCCGCCGGTGGCCGATCCGTTCACGGGATTCCGGCTGGTCCGGATCTCGGTGCTGCGGGACCTGCTTCGCGCGCTTGGTGGCACTCCGGTCTGCTCCGGCGAGGGGTGGGCCGCGAATATCGATTTTGCGCTCAATGTCGCGCCCTTCGCGCGCCGCATCGAAAACGTCGAGTTCGCTCCGCGGTATGACGTGCGGCAGCGCGCATCACGGCGGCGTGGCTGGGCCGACGTGGTGGCACTGTTTCACTGGGCCCGCGCCGCCCGCAGTGCGAAGCGCCCGGTGCCCGGGGGGAAGGCTGCCCCAGAGGCACCAGGCCGCGCCGACCGCGCCTCGGAGTCGTCGGTGATCCCGGTCCCGACCGAGCGCGCCACCCGTCCGCCGGATCGGTCGGAGAAGGATCGCGAGCGCGGCGGACGAGCCGATCGTGGCGGGCGGGCAGCCCGTGAGGATCGCGCCCAGCGCGACGAGCGGCCGGCGCCACGGGAGGAACGTGGGGCCCAGCGGGAGGAACGGTCTGGACGGGAGGAACGCCCGGAGCGCGCACCGCGCGCCGAGCGATCCGACGAACGGACACCCCGTGCCGAGCGCACCGAGGAGCGGGCCCCGCGCGCCGAGCGCCCGCCCCGCGAGCCGCGGGAAGAGCGGGTGCCGCGTGAGCCGCGTGAGCCGCGTGAAGAGAAGGCACCGCGGGCCGAGCGGCCCCCGCGCGAGCCACGCCCGCCGCGGCCGGAACGTCAGCCACAGCCGGAACGGGAAAGTCGCGCTGAGGTGAACCCGGCCGCTGACGATGCAACGGAAACGGCTGAGCTCACGGACGAACTGCTCGCCGCGAACGAAGCGGGCGCAGGTGACAGCGCTGAGGGCGCCGCGCCGGCGGGCGAACGGAAGTCGCGCCGTCGGCGACGCCGGTCGCGGAAGGATCGCGCCGAGCGAGCGGGATCGGGCACTGGCGAAGCAATCGGTGACGGCGAGCCCCAGTCCGCGGGAACGTCTGACGACGGTGAGGGTGAGCAGGAAGACGGCGGCGATGAACACGATTCGGTCGAGCCCGGCTCAGAAGGGGCCGAACCGAATGCGGACTCGGCCCGTCGGAAGCGGCGCTCTCGCCGCCGCCGTCGTGGCCGCCGTCCTGGCGGTCCGGATGGGGCGACCCCGGACGGGGCCGCTCCTCCCGCTGCCGAGCCTCCGGCGGCGTGACGCTGTCGTCACTCAGTCAAGGAATTCGCTCGTGCCGCTTGTTCGTGCTGCCTCCGTGCTGGGGCTGATGTTCGCTGCGTCGTCATCCGCCGGACTCTCCACGTCGCCGCTGGCTGTTCAGCAGCCGATTGCCGATGTGGAGACGAAGCGGGTGCCGCCTGTTGGCGAACGCCTGGTCTATGACGTGAAGTTCAGCGCCGTGAAGGTTGGCAGCGGCTTCATGGAGGCCGTCGGCTATGAGCCAGTGCGCGGCATCAACGCCCTGCATGTGCGATTCGTCGTGCGTGGCGGCACCTTTTTCTACAAGGTGAACGACGTCCTCGAGAGCTGGATCGATACGACGCGATTCCTGTCATTGCGCCACAAGCAGGATCTCTCCGAAGGGTCGAAGGATCGCGAGCGGCATTTCGAGTTCTATCCTGAGCGCCGCACCTTCTCGCAGGATTCGACGCCCGAAGTTCCAGGCGTGGCCGACCCACTCGACGAAGGCAGTTTTCTCTACTTCGTGCGGCGTGTGCCATTGGTCGTTGGACAGACCTACGAATTCGCGCGCTACTTCAAGCCGGACCGCAATCCGGTGCGCATCATCGTGTTGCGCAAGGAGCGCATCAAGGTGCCGTCGGGCGAATACAACACCATCGTGATTCAGCCGATCATCAAGGCGAAGGGGCTGTTCAGCGAAGGTGGCAAGGCGCAAGTCTGGCTCACCGACGACTCGGCGCGGGTGATGGTACAGATGAAGTCGTCGCTGCCGATCGGATCGCTGAACCTGTACTTGCGCGAGTATCGTCCGGCCGCTGGCGCCGCGTTGATTCGCGGAAACTGACGCACCGCCGTCGAGCGCACATCACGGATGCATCTCGCCGTCGAGGCCATCGCGCTCACGCGCAACTTGCGCGGCATGGGTCGGTACGCGCGAAGCCTGCTGGCCGAGATGCCGGTGCATCGCCCCGAACTGCGCTATTCGATCTTTGCGAAGAATCAGGGTGATGTCGCGGCGCTGAGCGAGCAGCTGGCGTTGCTGCCACACGTGATGGAGCGTGCGACGGTGTTGCCAGCCAGTGCGATGTCCGGAATCGAGTGTGATGCGGCGTGGTATCCATGCAACTTCGTCACACACCGCCCACGTTCCGGTGCGATCGTGCCAACCGTGCACGATCTCTTCCCGATGCTGCAGCTCGACGGCCGGTGGTGGAAGGTGTACAAGCGACTGCGCGCGAAGCTGCGGTACACGCACACCTTGCGGGTGGCCGATCATGTCATCACCGGCGCGACGAAGGCTGGCGAGGAGTTGATGGCGACGTTCGGTGTCACGACGGACAAGATCAGCGTGGTGCCGCATGCCGCGGATGATTTCCGTGCGGCCGACACGGCGCTGGCCGACCCGATTCTTGCGCGCCTCGACGTCCACGGTCCCTTCCTGCTCGCCGTCGGTTCGCAGGAGCCGCGCAAGAATCTCGGCGTGTTATACGAGGCGATGCGTGTGCTGGATGCGGCGGGGCGCGCGATTCCATTGGTGCTCTGCGGTCCACGCGGCATTCACGGCTACAAGCCAGGCGACACGCTGCCGCACTGGTTGCGCCATGCCGGCTTCGTCACCGACATCGAGCTTGCGGCACTGTATGCGCGCGCCACGGCGCTGGTCTTCCCCTCGCGATACGAAGGCTTCGGCTTGCCGGTGCTGGAGGCGATGACGGTGGGCGGCGCGGTGATCTGCTCGAACGCCAGCACGATGCCGGAAGTGGGTGGCGACGCCGTGTTGTACTTCGCCCCCGACAACCCGACCGCACTCGCGAAGCAGGTCACGCGGCTGCTAGACGATCCCGAGTTGCGCGGTGTGCTGGTGCGCGCCGGCGCGATGCAGGCCGCGAAATACTCGTGGGCACACTCCGCGCGCGGCACGCTCGCCGCCATCGACCGCGGCATCGCCGCGCGCCGTTCGCGCTAATTCCGCGCCAGTGCCACTGCGATTTGCCGTGCACGGTGCAGCGCAAAAACACGAAAGGCGGACCACCCTCGGTCCGCCCTTCGCGCACGCCAGCGACGCACTCAGTACGTGCGCGGCGAATTGACCTTGTCTCGCAGGCGACGCGCAGCCCCCGGCGCCACCACCAGCATGACGCCGTACACCACGGCGCCAATCAACAGAATCTTGACCGCCAGTCCGATCAGCGGGAAAAACAGCACGCCGATCAGCTTCAAAGCGAACAGGCCGAGCAACGCGAGCACACCAATTGTGAAGATCGTCTTCAGCATTTCATCCCCCTCCGGGAAGTCCTGCCCAGATTACGCACGGTGCCGGCTGGGAGTTTCGGGCCCGGCGATATTTCCCTGCATGCCCTCTACCACAGATACACCGTGACACACTCCAGCGCTGATATCGCCGTCATTGGCGCCGGCGTCGCCGGGCTGTGCGCCGCGCTGGCGCTGGCCGATACCGGTCTCGATGTCGTGCTGCTCGCCGACGCCCGCGCGGGCGAGGCGTCGCCCGCAGCCGGCGGCATCCTCGATACCGGCCATGGATTTGCGGATGCCGATACGCGCGACCTGATGCGCACCGCCCGCGACCTCTGGCCAGCCTTCACCGCCACGCTCACCGAGCGTACCGGCGTCGCGATCCCGCTGAACCGTGATGGCGTGCTCGAGCTCGCTCCGTCGATTCACGAAGCGGAACGGATGCGGCGTCTCGCGACGGACGATGTCGAGTGGCTGGACGCCGCCGAGCTGACGACCCTCGAACCCCAGCTCACCCACGTGCAGGGCGCCCTTCGCTTCAAGCACGACGGCGCCGTCAATCCGCTCGTCCTGCTGAAGGCGCTCAAGCAGGCCGTCGGGCGGCACGTGCACGTCCGCGTCGTCCCCCAGACCGTGACGGCCATCAGCACCGGTAAGCCGAGCGAGGCGGTCAGCCTCACCGTCGGTGACGGCTCGACGCTGTCGGCGATGCGCGTCGTCGTCGCCGGCGGCGCCTGGTCCGGGGCGATTGTCGGGCTCCCAATGCATCTCCCGGTCTCGCCCATGCGCGGCCAGCTCATGTCGGTCGCCAGCAAGGCCCTCCGCCACGTGGTCATGCTCGGCGACGGCTACGTCATTCCCCGCGGCGATGGCCGCACGATCCTCGGCGGCACCGAGGAAAGCACCGGTTTTGACGCCGCCCACACCGAGGCCGGCAAGGAACGGATCCGCGCCCTCGCGGCCGCCATTCTGCCATCCCTGGGCTCGGCGGGCATGCTGAGCACCTGGGCCGGCCTGCGCCCCATGACGCGCGACGGCCTGCCGATCATCGGCGCCGATGCCGAATGCCCCTCGGTCATCTACGCCTGCGGTCACGGGCGGAACGGCATCCTGCTCGCCCCGCTGACGGGGGCGATGGTCGCCGCCGTGGTCACCGGACAGGCGCCACCAACCGATCCAACCCCCTTCAGCCCGTTACGGTTTGCCTGAGCCAGGCTCGGTTTCAGTGGGAAATCCGGCAGTAACCGTCATAGCTGTATTAACAGGTTACCGCATCTTCCCCTGACATTCGCCGACGTCTACCTTCTTCCCCACACCGGACTGCGCCTCGGCGCGACGGCGGTAGAGCGGCGTATTGTCGGCGCTCCCGTCCCGCTCGAGACGATGTCCCCGGACGTCGGATCATGGAAGATCGTTTGTACCAGATCCTCGGACGCCACCGCGCCGAGCCCCTGCCTGAGCGCAAGCCAAGCTGGTTGAAGGTCAAAGCGCCGGGCGGCGAGAACTATCTGCGCATCAAGGGAATGATGCGGGAACTCGGACTCAATACCGTCTGCGAAGAAGCGCACTGCCCGAACATCGGCGAGTGCTGGGACCACGGCACCGCCACGTTCATGATCCTCGGCGATGTCTGCACGCGCAATTGTGCCTACTGCGCCGTGTCGCACGGCCGGCCGCCCAGCTACGACCTGGCCGAACCGGAGAAGGTCGCCACCGCCGTCGCCGAGATGAACCTGCGCCATGCAGTCATCACCTCGGTCGATCGCGACGACCTCCCCGATTTTGGCTCGCATCACTTCCACGAAGTGATTCGCCTGATTCACGAGAAGGTCCCGACCTGCTCCGTCGAGGTGCTGGTGCCGGACTTTCAGGGCGAGCGGAGTGCGGTCGAGCATGTGCTCGATGCACGGCCTGAGATCTACAACCACAACACCGAAACGGTGCCGCGCCTCTACAAGAAGGCGCGTCCCGGTGGGCGCTACGAGCGGGTGATGAACATCTTCCGCATCGCAAAGGCACATGCGCCGGACATCCTCACCAAGACGGGCATCATCCTTGGCATGAGCGAAACGATCGAGGAAGTGATCGAGGTCATGAAAGACCTGCGGTCGGTCGACGTCGACATCCTCACGCTCGGCCAGTATCTCAAGCCGTCGGAAGGGCATATCGCCCTCGACCGGTACTACACGCCGGACGAGTTCCGGCACCTGAGGGAAGTCGGCATGTCGCTCGGCTTCCGGCACGTGGAAAGTGGTCCGCTGGTGCGGTCGTCGTACCACGCCTGGGAGCAGGTACAGGCCGCCGCAGTCAACTGAAGTCGTTCAGGTAGGTCCGGTCGGTGCCTCGGAGTAGTCGAGGCGCCGCATCGCTCTTCGTGCCTCGCAACGCTCACAGTAGGGAGCGTCCAGACATCACGAGCCACTCCGGTGGCATCGTGACTTCGTCGTTCAACCCACTGTCGCAACATCTCCATGGCAAAGCGCCCCTCCACGGCGAAAGCATCGTCGAAGCCCGCTGCGTCCGCTCCGGCACCAGATGCCGAGCGCACGTTGCACCTGTCCCTGCTCCGTTCGATGCTGCTGCAGCGTCGCTTCGAAGAGCGCTGCGCCGAGGCATATGCCATCGGCCGCATCGGTGGTTTCTGCCACCTCTACATCGGCCAGGAAGCCGTCAGCACCGGCACGCTGAGTCATCTGCGGCCCGACGACTACATGATCACGACCTACCGTGACCATGGCCAGGCGCTGGCCCGTGGCATGACGCCGCGGTCGATCATGGCGGAACTGTTCGGCCGTGTCGATGGCTGCGCCGGCGGCAAGGGCGGCTCGATGCACATGTTCGACAAGGAGACGGGCTTCCTTGGAGGACACGGCATCGTCGGTGGTCACCTGCCGATTGCCACCGGCGTCGGCTTCGCGATCAAGTATCGCGGTGGCGATCAGGTGATCTGCTGCTTCTTCGGTGAAGCGGCCGTGAACAACGGTGCCTTCCATGAGTCGCTCAACATGGCTGCGCTCTGGAAGCTGCCCGTGATCTTCATCATCGAGAACAACCGCTACGGCATGGGCACCTCCGTCGAGCGCGCCTCTGCGATCAATGACATCTACCAGCGCGCCGGCAGCTACGACATGCACCGCGGCGTGGTGGATGGACAGGATGTGTTGGCCGTGCGGGCCGCGATTGAAGAGGCGGTCGGTCGCGCCCGTACTGAGCAGAGCCCCACGTTGCTCGAGATGCGCACCTATCGCTTCATGGGCCACTCGATGTCCGACGCGGTCAGCGGCACCTACCGCAGCAAGGCAGAACTCGACGAGTACCTGAAGCGCGATCCAATCGCACTTCTGCGCGCGCACATGGAAGAACGTGGCACCCTGACCGAGCCGGTCATGCAGGAGTTGGACACCGAGATCAAGGCGATCGTGCAGGACGCATGGGACTTCGCCGAGGCCAGCCCCGAACCGCCACTGGAAGCGCTGATGGAAAACGTGTACGTCGACACCACCTCCGACACGGTCAGCGCTGCTGGCGGGTGGAGCTGACCCATGGCCATCATCACATATCGCGACGCGCTCAACCAGGCGCTCCGTGAAGAGATGCAGCGTGATGCACGCGTCTTCCTGATGGGTGAGGAAGTCGGCGTGTACCAAGGCGCATACAAGGTCTCGAAGGGATTGCTGCAGGAATTCGGCGAAATGCGCGTGGTCGATACGCCGATCACCGAGCTGGGATTTGCCGGTGTCGGTGTCGGTGCCGCGATGGTCGGCCTGCGTCCGATCATCGAGTTCATGACGTGGAACTTCGCGTTGCTGGCACTCGACCAGGTCGTGAATGCGGCCGCCAAGATGCTCTACATGTCGGGTGGCCAGTTCAACATCCCGATGGTCTTCCGCGGCCCGAACGGTGCGGCGCTGCAGCTCGGCGCGCAGCACAGCCAGGCGTGGGAAAGCTGGCTGGCGCACATCCCGGGGCTCAAGGTCGTCGCACCCGGCACGCCGTACGATGCGAAGGGATTGCTGAAGGCCGCAATCCGCGATGACAATCCGGTGTGCGTGCTGGAAGGCGAGATGCTCTACAACAACAAGGGCGAAGTACCGGACGGCGAATACATCGTGCCGCTCGGCGTGGCTGACCTGAAGCGCAAGGGTGAACACGCCACCATCGTCACATGGGGCAAGCAGGTGCTGGTCGCCATGGCAGCGGCCGACCAGCTGGCGAAGGATGGTATCACCATCGACGTGGTGGACCTGCGCAGCATTCGTCCACTCGACGAGCGCGCGATCATCGACAGCGTGAAGAAGACCAATCGCTGTATCGTGCTGGAGGAGGGCTGGTACTTCGCCGGCGTGGGCGCGCAGATCACGGATCTGGTGCAGCGCGAGTGTTTTGACGATCTCGATTCACCCGTGCTCCGCGTGACACAGGCCGACGCCCCGATGCCGTACGCCAAGGGGCTCGAGAAGGCCGCCAAGGCCGACCTGCCGAAGACCATCGCCGCGGTCCGCCGCGCGCTCTATCTCGACTGATCCCACTCCGCCGGAACACTGACGATGGCTACTAAGGTGATGATGGAAGCGCTCTCTCCGACCATGGAAGAGGGGCGCCTGGTGAAGTGGAACAAGAACGAGGGCGACGTCGTGAAGAGCGGCGACGTGCTCGCGGAAGTCGAGACCGACAAGGCCATCATGGAACTGGTCGCGCGTGGGGACGGTGTCCTGCGTGCGCGCCTCATTCCCGAAAATTCGACGACGCCAGTGGGGCAGCTGATTGGCGTGATCGCATCGGCCGACGAAGACATCGCCGCGTTGGTCGGTGGTGCCGCACCGGCACCAGCCGCGGCGGCCCCCACACCAGCGGAAGCACCTGCCGCGCCGGCCGCCGCAGCGCCGAGCGCGACACCCGCTGCCGCACCCGCTGCACCCGTGGCGTCGGCCGCGCCGCGCACGGTCATGCCACACGTCGATCATCATCCCTCGGAACAGCCGTCACACGCCAGCGATACCGGCGGGCGATTGATCGCGTCACCACTCGCGCGTCGGATGGCGAGTGAGCGCGGGCTCGACATCGGGCAGGTTCGTGGGTCGGGCCCCGGTGGTCGCATCATCAAGCGCGACGTGGAAGAGGCGATGGCGGGCGGCGCGACCATGCTCGCCGGCGCACGTCCGGCGGCACCAAGCGTGTCGGCGGCCGACTTCACCGACGCACCGCTGACACAGATCCGCAAGACGATCGCTCGACGCCTCGCCGAGTCGATCGGGCCGGTGCCGACGTTCTATCTCACGGCCGAGTATGACCTGGCCCGTGTCACCGACATGCGGGCCGCAATGGCCGCAATCGGTCCCGAATTCAAGGTCAGCGTCAACGACATCATCCTCAAGGCGGTCGCCGTCGCGCTGACGCAGCATCCCGAGGTGAACAGCCACTGGATGGGCGACAAGATCCGGCAGCATCACCGCGTGCACGTCGGCATGGCGGTGGCCATTCCGGAAGGACTGATCACTCCCGTGATCTTCGACGCCAACACCAAGGGAATGTCGGCGATCAGCAAGGAAGCGCGCGAGTTGGCGAAGCGGGCCCGCGAGCGAAAGTTGCAACCGCACGAGTACACCGGGGCCACCATGTCCGTCAGCAATCTGGGCATGCTCGGGATCGATGAATTCACGGCCATCATCAATCCCCCCGAGGCGGCGATCCTCGCCGTCGGCGCGGTGGAGGACAAGGCGGTCGTGGTCAACGGCGCCGTCGAGGTCCGAAAGCGCATGCGTGTCACGATGAGTTGTGATCACCGTGTCATCGATGGAGCCTTGGGTGCACAGTTCTTGCAGACCTTGCGTCGCCTGATCGAAAATCCACTGATGTTGGTGTACTGATCGACATTCCCGATGGGGTGCAATGGCGCTTGAATCACCGCCGACATCAGAAGCCCGCGACGAGCCAGACGCTCCCGCGGGCCACGATGCACCCACCACGGACGTCGCGCCTCGCCCCTTCTCGCTCGCGTCGTTGCTGGACCTGAACGAGGAGGAGCTGGCGCACCCGCTGTCCCGCTCAGCGCCGCCAGAACACCGCTGGGAGCAGTTGACGATTCGCCTCACGCCTGAGACCGGTGAGGCGATCCCCTCCGAGTTGCATCGCGGTGCAGCGTCGGAACCACCCAACGCCGAGACCGAGCTCATTCCAGGGCTCGATCAGCCGGGCGCGGTGGAAGTGCCCGTGTATCTCGCGGGGCGGGCCTTGCACGAACTGATGCTCAACACGCCGCTGGACAGCGATGTGATCACGGCTGAGCCTGAGAGCGAAGCCAGCGTCAGTCCAGAACCCATCGCGACCGTGACGATGGAGCCAGCGGCCCCGAGCACATCGAGGCCCTCGCCTGCCAAGCCACCGGCGATCGCGGTCACCGAGTTGCGGCCACCGAAGCATTTCCCCGATCCGCCAGCCGCGAACTTTGCCCGCACCGAAGGCCGGAACGTGCTCTGGCCGAAGCGGAAGCCCCCGCTCACGCCGAGTGTCGCACCGCAGGAATGCGCGCGCTGTGGGGCTGTTGTCCATGGCGACACCTGCACGCGGTGCGGCCATGACACCGCTGTGCCCGCGCAGGCGGCCGGCTCAGGTGTCTGGCACGACGTGCTCGCTGCTTTTCTCGACAGCGACAGTCGGGCGCTGCGGACAGTGGGTGCGCTCGTGCTCGCGCCTGGTGAACTGACGGCAAGCTTCATCCTTGGCCAGCGCAGGCGCTACTTCGGGCCGGTCGCGATCGCGATCGTCACACTCGTCGCCTTTGCCGTCATCAGCGGCCTTGGCAGCCTGCGTCCGCGCCCCGACCGCGCGCTGATGATCGGAAGTGACCGCACGGCGGAAGTGACAGCGGGTGTCGCCGGACAGGCCCCCGTGAACCTCGCCATCGATACGCCGCCCGACCTGCTGCGAGACGTGGCCACGGCACTGGATTACGTCCCGCTGCTCTGGCTCCCGTTGATGGCGTTTGCGGTGGTCGCGGTCGTGGCGGCCACGCGCACGTACCAGCGGCGCGATGACTATGCCGAGCTGGTGTTCGCGAGCCATTTCACCGCGTGGTTCGTGCTCTGGTGGGGCCTCGCCGTCCCGATGCTCCTGCTGCTGGCAAAATTCGGCCTCGAGTACGGCGCCGCGTGGAGTGGGGTGTCGCGCATCAGTTATCTCGAGAGTGGCCGGATCAGTGGGCTCTCGGGCGCCTGGTCGAGCATCCGAGACCTGACCATCGCACCGGCCTTCCACAGCTGGTTGCTGGCCGTTGGCATTGCCCCATGGACCGTGGCGGCCTACCGTCGGGCGTTCGAGAGCACCTGGGCGCGCGCCGCACTCGCCGGCACGCTGGTCACCCTCGTTGTCGTGCTGCTGCTGGTGCCCTTCGCGTAGCCGCTTTCAGCAGTCTGCGGCGTGGCGGGCTCCCTCGACCGCAGCCACCACTGAGTCGCACACTGGAGCCGACTGGACAAACCGGGCATCTTTCAGCGAAGCCACTCCGTGACGGAATGGCTTTCCGCGGCGCGGCACCAGCCGGCGCCCGATCCTCTACGTGAGATCGTCATGGCATCGTTCGACGTCATCATCCTCGGCGGCGGCCCCGCCGGGTACGTCTGCGCCATTCGCAGTGCGCAGCTTGGCCTTCAGGTGGCCGTCATCGAGCGCGAAGCGCTGGGTGGCACCTGTGTGCTGTGGGGCTGCATTCCGGCCAAGTCGCTGCTCGAAAGCGCGTCGGTCGCGAACAAGGTGAAGCATGCGGCCGAACATGGCATCACGACTGGACCGCTGAGCTTCGATTTCGGGCCGGCGATGAAGCGTTCGCGCGGCGTCAGCACGCAGAACTCGAAGGGCGTCGAATTCCTGCTGAAGAAGAACAAGGTCACCTACATCCGCGGGAATGGCCGTGTCACGGCTGCCAACACCGTGGAGGTCAAGGCGGCCGATGGCACCGTGGAATCACACACCTCGAAGAAGGCGCTCGTGATTGCGACCGGTTCGCGCGTGCGCGGGCTGCCGCAGGTCGGGCTGGAACTGAACAAGACCACCGTACTCTCCTCGGACGAGGTGCTGGTACTCGAGTCCGCGCCGAAGACGATGGCGGTCGTCGGGGCCGGCGCCGTCGGCGTGGAATTCGCCGATGTGTTCAACGCCTTCGGCACCGAGGTGACGTTGATCGAGGTCGCGTCGCGCATCCTGCCGATCGAGGATGCCGACGCATCAGCGGAATTGGCCCGCGCGTTCAAGAAGCGTGGCATCGAGTCGGTGACCGGCGCCAAGATCACGGCGGCCAAGGTCGAGGCCAACAGCGTGACGCTGTCGTTCGAAGCCGGCGGGCAGCCGCGTGTGCTGACGGTCGACAAGGTGCTCGTCGCCGCTGGCCGTGCCGCCAACACCGACGGCTTCGGACTCGAGGCCCTCGGCGTGAAGAAGTCCGATCGCGGCTTCATCGCCATCAACGAGAAGTTCGAGACCAACGTCAAGGGCGTCTACGCCATCGGCGACGTGGCCGGCAACCAGATGCTGGCCCACAAGGGGTCACGCGAAGGGCATGTGCTGGCCGACATGCTGGGCGGACAGCCGTTCCACCCGGTGAACTACGGCAACATCCCCAGCTGCACCTACTGTCATCCGGAAGTGGCGTCGATCGGCCTCACCGAAGAACAGGTGAAGGCGAAGGGCGTTGCCTACAAGGTCGGCAAGTTCCCGTTCTCGGCCAACGGTCGCGCACGCACGTCAGGCGAGACGGATGGCTTCGTGAAGATCATCCGGGACGAGAAGTACGGCGAGATCCTCGGCGCACACATCGTCGGCGCGCACGCGACGGAACTGATTCACGAGATCGTCGTCGCCCGTGAGAATGAATTCACCGTGGAAGAGATCGATCTCGCCCTGCACGCCCATCCGACCCTCTCGGAAGCGATTGCCGAAGCGGTGCTCGACTCGATGGGGAAGATGGTGCACGCGTGATGCGTCATGCCTGATGGTGCAGGCATGAGCACCCGCCGCCTGCTGGTGGTGAATCTCGGGTTTCTCGCATTCAATGAGGCACTCGAGCTCCAGCGGGCGGTGTCGGCGGCTCGCATCCGCGGTGACGTGCCCGACGACGTGCTGCTGCTGGTGGAGCATCCGCCCGTCGTGACCCTGGGGCGCTCCACCAAGGGCGACAACCTGTTGATCTCGGAAAGCCTGCTCGCCGCACGTGGCGTCGAGCGGTATGAGATCGAGCGCGGCGGTGACGCCACGTTTCATGGGCCAGGTCAACTGGTCGGCTACCCGATCATCGACCTCAAGCAGCATACACAGGACCTGCACTGGTACCTGCGACAGGTGGAAGAGGCGCTGATCGTGGCACTCGGCACAGTTGGCCTGATTGCCGGTCGGGTTGCGAAATACACCGGCGTCTGGATCGACGACCGCAAGATCGCGTCGATCGGCGTGCACGCGCGCGACTGGGTCACGCGCCACGGTTTCGCGCTCAACGTCAACACCGATCTCTCCTACTTCGACCTCTTCACCCCCTGCGGCATCGCCGACGTGGTGATGACGAGCACCAAGCAGGAACTGCCCGCCTCCGCCCCATCGTTCGAGGAGATGCAACAGCGCGTCGCAGCCGCGTTTGGCCAGATCTTCGCTCTGACGCCAGTTGAAACGACTCGGGCTGAGCTAGAAGCCATGCTCCCTGCTCTCGAGCCCGCCGCCTAGAGTCGCAGCTCGAAAGCAAGTGTGTGATTGAACGGCGTGCCGCCGACGGCCATCATGCCGTTGCCCTTCCCCGCGGCTCCGCGTCCCCCGCGGCTCCGCGTGAGGAAGTGTTGACGCCGCTGATCAATCCGGCACCACGACCACCGCCAGGAATGACGCAGAAATGCGCCGTGACGATAAAATCCAGCAGACCCTGAGCCAGAGACGATGATGTCCGACGAACTGCCGACGCTCGACGTCCGCCCCACCGACCGCGAACGCATACCGCCAGGCCAGTCGCAGACGCGCAAGTGGCCCGTGCTCCACTACGGCAATGTGCCGCATGTGAATCCGGAGACGTGGCGCTTCGAGTTCCGCGGCCTCTGCGCCGCGCCGAACAGCTACACGTTGAAGGAGATTCAGGATTTTCCGCGCCAGGTCACGCGCTGCGACATGCACTGTGTCACGCGCTGGAGTCGGCTGGACAACGATTTCGAAGGCGTCAGCGTGCAGCACCTGCTGCGCATCGCGGAGCCGCTGCCGGAAGCCACGCATGTGATGATCTTCGCCGAGCCCGATTTCACCACCAACCTGCCGCTCGCTGATCTCGATCGGCCGGAGAATGTCCTCGCGTGGAAGCACGACGGCGTCGACCTCACGCCGGAGCATGGCTGGCCACTACGGCTCGTGGTGCCGCATCTCTATCTCTGGAAGAGTGCGAAGTGGGTGCGCGGCTTCGAATTCATGAATGCCGATGCACCAGGCTTCTGGGAGCAGAACGGCTATCACATGTATGGTGACCCGTGGAAGGAACAGCGGCACAGTCGAGTGGACCTGTCGCAGTGGATGATCAACGCCTTTCGCAGCAAGTCGAAGGAGTGAGCGACGCACCTGGCGCGACGACGCCGTCGCCCGCGCACGCCGGACTGAACGCCGAACAACGCGCGGCGGTCGCGTTCGGCGATGGACCGTTGCTGATCGTCGCGGGCGCCGGCACGGGCAAGACGCGCACGCTGGTCCATCGCGTCGCCTCGCTGATCGAGCGCGGGGTCCGTGCTGAACGCATCCTGCTGCTGACCTTCACGCGTCGCGCGGCCGAGGAAATGCTGGCGCGCGTCGAACGGCTCACTGGCCAGCACGGTCGCCGCGTGCAGGGGGGCACCTTCCACGCCACGGCGCACAGCACGCTGCGACAGTTCGGACAGCAAGCTGGCATCGGCGAAGGGTTCACGATCCTCGATCAGGGCGATGCCGAGGACCTGATGCAGCTGGCGCGAGCCGCGCTCGGCTTTGGCGCTCGCGAGCGACGGTTTCCCAAGAAGGAGACACTTCACGCGCTCTACAGTCGCCACATCAACACCGATCGCACCGTCGAGGACCTGCTGCGCGATGGCTTTCCGCAGTATGTCGATGACCTCGCCGACATCGGTCGCGTTTTCGCCGAGTATGTCGAACGAAAGGTGGCCCGCAACCTCGTCGACTACGATGACCTGCTGCTTTTCTGGGCCGCCATGCTCGAATCCGAGCCGCTGGGCGAGAAGATTCGCTCGCGCTACGATCATGTGCTGGTCGACGAGTACCAGGACACCAACGTGCTGCAGTCGCGCATCCTGCGTGGCCTCTGCGCCGCCCACCAGAACGTGACCGTGGTCGGCGACGACGCGCAGAGCATCTACGCTTTCCGCGGCGCCACGGTGCGCAACATTCTCGACTTTCCGGTGCAGTTTCCCGGCACCACCATCGTCACGCTCGATCGCAACTATCGCAGCACGCAGCCGATCCTCGACACGGCCAACGCGGTGCTGGCGCAGGCGACGGAAGGGTATCGCAAGCAACTGCGCAGCATCGATGATCGCCCCGGCGAGTTGCCGTGGCTGGTGCCGACGCGTGACGAGCAGGCGCAGACGATGTTCACTTGCGATCGACTGCTGCAGCTGGTGGAGTCGGATGGCTTGCGGCTCGACCAAATCGCCGTGCTGGTCCGCGCCGGCTACATGAGCGCCGACCTTGAGATCGAGTTGGCTGCTCGGCGCATTCCGTTCGAGAAATGGGGTGGCATCAAGTTTCTCGAGGCGGCGCACATCAAGGACATGCTCGCCTTCCTGCGCGCGTCGGAGAATCCGCGCGACGAGGTGAGCTGGTTCCGCCTGCTCCAACTGTTGCCTGGCATCGGTGAGATCTCCGCTCGCCGCGCAATCGCATCCCTCGAAGGTGCGTCGTGGCGTGTGGAAGGGCTGCAGGCGTGGGATCCTCCACCGCGCGCTGCATCGACCCACGCGGCGCTCACGACGTTGATGCAACGCCTGTCAGCCAGCAGTGGTGTCGACCCGGCAAGCGACATCGCACTGGTTCGCGGTGTGTACGACGAGATCCTGCGCCATCGCTTCGACGACGCCGAGGTGCGGCTCAACGACCTGGTGCAACTGGAGCACATCGCCAGCGGCTATCCAAGCCGCGGAGCCTTCCTCAGCGCCCTCGCGCTGGAGCCGCCCTCCGCCACCTCCGATCTCGCACAGGGCCGCGACAACGAGGAGGATGATGCACTGGTGATCAGCACCATCCACTCCGCCAAGGGCAAGGAGTGGGAAGCGGTGTTCGTGTTATGGGCCGCTGACGGCTGGATTCCATCGTCCCGCGCGATCAAGGACGCGACCCAGATCGAGGAGGAACGCCGCCTCTTCTACGTCGCCCTCACCCGCGCCAAGCGACACCTGCATGTGAGCTATCCGCTGTACGCGTACGCCTCACGCTGGAGCGCCGACTTCTCCCTCGACCAGAAGTCGCGCTTCCTCGACGATCGCGTGCTCGCCACCATGCAGCGCGTCCAGATCGCTCCCCCGCCCGCTCCTGCCCCCCCGCCCGAACCCTCGCCTCCCACGCCGACACTCGACCTCCGCGCCGCACTTCGATCTCGGTTTAGCTAAGCAGCTTTATCGCGGAGGCGCAGAGGGCCGCATACAACTGAACTGCTACTGCAAATCGCAGAGACGCAGAGGCGCAGAGAAAGGCCACAGCTGAACCGCCTTGACGCAAAACTGCGTTAGGGGTAAGGCAAAAGCCGCAAAACGGCTACGACCGCAAAACGGCAACGGCAACTGCTTTGGTAAAGTGCCTTGGGAGCGGATGTACAGTGAGCGAGGAGTTCCCAAAGTCTTTATACACTCTTTTTGCTACCAAGCATCCGATCGCGCCCGCAGTTTTGCGGCAGTGTGCAGTTTTGCGGCTTTCGACGTATCCCTGTCAGCTGTTTTGCGTCAAGGGAGTTGCCCGTACCGTTGCCGTTGCTGTTCAGTTGCCGTTGCAGTTCCTCTGCGCCTCTGCGCCTTGTATGTCTCCTCGCACAGAAGCTAAATCTCCGGGACGGCGGCAGCTCGTTCGGAGCGCCCCGGGCGCCGTGAGCCCGTCGCAGAGTCAGAGCGCCGTCGTCCCGATCGCTACAAGCCCGGACAGCTACCAGGGACGCCGACGCGATCCCGCATCTCGCAAGGCAGGGCGCGCGCGGTCGTCACCTGGAGGCAGTATGACGTATCTCGGCATTGATGTCAGCAAGGCCCACTTGGATGTGGCGGTCCACGACGGTGCGGTGACGCAGCTCCGCAATACGGCGGCGGACATCGACGCCTTCGTCACCGCGCTCACCGCGCAGCCGCCGACCTTGGTCGTGCTGGAAGCGACGGGCACGTATCATCGCGCCGTCGCCGGCGCGCTCACCGGCGCCGGGATCCCCGTCGCGGTCGTCAATCCGCGGCAGGTGCGCGAGTTCGCGCGCAGCACCGGCCAGTTGGCGAAGACGGATCGCGTGGATGCGCGCATCCTGGCGCGGTTTGGCGCCGTGCTCGCCCCACCCGTCCGGCCGCTCGCCGACGCGGAGCAGCAGGCGCTGGCGGCCTTGGTGGAACGGCGCCGGCAGTTGGTCACGATGCAGACGATGGAGAAGAATCGCCTGCACGTCGCGACCGCGCGCGTGGCGACGAATGTGCGCGGGACGTTGGAGGCGCTCGCCGAGGCGCTGCGTGACATCGACAATGAGATCGGCGAACTGATCGAACGGAATGCGGCCTGGCAAGCGCAGGTGACGCTCCTGACGAGCGTGCCGGGCATCGGCCAGCAGAGCGCACGGTACTTGGTCGCCCTGTTGCCCGAATTGGGGACGCTGAATCGGCGCGCCATTGCCGCGCTCGTGGGCGTCGCGCCGCTCGCGCAGGAATCCGGGCAATTCCGCGGTGCCCGCGTGTGCTGGGGCGGGCGGGCAACGATTCGCTCGATCCTCTACATGGCCACCCATGTGGCCACACAATGGAATCCGGTCCTCAAGCCCGTCTACGCGGCGCTGCGCGCCGCCGGGAAGCCCACCAAAGTCGCCAAGATCGCGTGCCTCCGCCGCCTCCTCACCATCCTCAACGCGATGGTCAAAACGCAAACACCGTGGCGGACCCCCACGCCCGCCACGGCTTGACTTTCAACACAGCTACTCTGCGATTCGCAGTGAAGGTCAGCGCCCGGATCCTCGCACGGAGTCCGGGACAGCATCGCCGAGGAACTTCCGGACCGACGCATAGGGCGCGTCGGGTGATTGACGCGCGAGGTCAAGGAGCTTTGCCGTCGCAGCCCGCACGTCACCGTTCGATTGCCGAAGTACGCGCTCGAACAGTTCGAGGTCGGTGAGATAGATGCGACGCGCGAGGATCGCGGCCGTGTTCAGCCGGACCCGTGCGATCGCAGTCGAATCCATCGTCACCAGGCGTGGTGCCAGCGCGGTGCGCAGGTGGACGCGCGCTCGGCTGAACACGGTGTCGCGCGCCACGAGCCGAGCGGCGCGATCGCCGGGGTGCGCCTTGAAGGCCGAATCGATCGAGGTATACAGCCCCAACCAGAACTCACCGAAGACACGTTCGTCATCCCAGCGCTTCACCACTTCATCCGCCGCCTGCACCTGGCCACGCGCGCGGAAGAACCGTTCGGCGCCGCGCGAACCTACGAAGTTCGCCAGGCTTTCATTGAAGACCGCCTGACCCGGTGCGTAGTACGTCGTGTGCACCAGCTCGTGAATCACCGTGTTCGCCAGCTCCAGTGTGTCGAGCGCCAGCGTCGTCGGGAGCAGCGGATCGTTGAACCACCCCAGCGTGCTGAACGCGGAGGCCGGTCGCAACACGGCGTCGAAGCCGGCCGCGTCAACCGCCTTTGCCTCCCGCTTCCCCTGCTCGAAATCGAAAAAGCCCTTGTACGGCACACTCCCAACCACCGGGAACCACCAGGTGCGGAAGGCCAGTGAATCCCGGTAGGCGGCGCTCAGCACCAGGACGAGCGTATCCCGGTCGAGCCGCGAGAACGTCGTGAACTCCTCCTGTGCACGCAGGCCCAGTGAGTCGATCGCGAATCGTCGCGCATCGAGCACCAACTGCAGCTTGGCGCGCAGTGGCGCCTCGGTCGTCGGATCGGCGATCAAGGCATCGATCGGCTGTCGCCGAGCGAGGATCTTCCCTTCCTCGTACGCCGCGCGCGCCAGGTAGCGACCGATTGGCACCAGCGTCAGGAACGCCGACCGTCAGCACGAGCAACGCAAGCAACGATCGGCGCAGCCACATGAACACCCGTCGACGATTCATTGCGTCAACGAAGGGTCGTGTGGCACTGCGCCGATCGATGGGACCCGAAGATCAATCAGGGTGTGGTCGGCAGCCTGACCACCGTCACCTGTGCGTTCAACGTCGTCAGGAAAGTGCCCGTCGCCGGCTTGAACGTGAGACCGGTGTTGGCGGCCGTCGATGTGAAGCTGAACAGATCCAGCGAGCCTGGCTTCATCTGTCGCGACAGCACCACGGACGACGGTGTCAGGCGCTCGGCACTGGCGAGATCGTTGACGTCGAGCGGATAGGCGGTCGGGTACGACGAAGCCGCGATCGAGTTCAATCGTGCGTAGATCGCGCGCAGGTTGCGGCTCGTGTACTGGTAACGCGAGGAAATCTGGCCAGCGGTGGCGCCCGGGAAGTCGTCGAGCAGCGTCGCGGTCAGGAAGTCGGCGTACAGCACGGGGAACGTCTCGCCCATCACCGCCTCGATGTTCGCGGTACTGGATCGAGATGTCTGCACCAGCTGCGCCAGCTTCCCTTCTCCCTTCTGGTCCACCAACCAGCGCAGGAAGAGCCATGCCACACCACGCTCCTCGATCGTGCCGAAGCCCGTCGGTGACGTGAGCGAGAAGTCGAGGCGTGACGAGAAGAAGTCGTACGCATTGCCGAAGTTCGGTGGCAGGAATCCCTGCGCCGAATCAGGGAAGATCTGCGCCGTGCTGGCACGGCCAGCGGGCGGGCACGGCGGAAGGTTCGGGCAGGGATACCGCGTCTCGTACAACTTGCCGCCGAGTTCTTCCGCCATGTGGCTCAAGCCTTCATTCAACCACACCGACTCGGTCGTCGAGTTCCGCGTCAACACATGCTGGTTGTACGAGATCATGTGCTGCAATTCGTGGATGAACGTCGCCGGCGCACTCTGACGCACCACGGCAAGACTGAGCGGCGTGCAGGTCGCGCCGCCAGCTGGTTCACCCGGCACCGACGAGTAGAAGATCTCGGCGCGATTGGCGTTCGTGTTGCCGGAGAGGTCGGCGCCATTGAAGAAGCCGGCCACGTACGAGCCACACGATCCGGAATTCAGCGTGAGCCGGTTCACGAGCGGCGTGAAGAGCACATACGTCTTGCCGTTGGCATCGATGTCCGACACCGAGCCGAAGGCGTTCACGTCGATTGGATACAGGTCCTGGTCGAACTGACGGCCGAACGACTCGTATTCCGTGTCGGTGAACGTCGTCCCCTGCACCGGCTGATTGTCCACGTAGAGCAGGATGTTGTTGCCCGAGTAGACAAGGCGGGCCGTCACCGTGGAGTAAGTGCTCGTGGTGAGCGACGACAGCACCTTGAAGTCACGTGTTGCGGCTGCCTGGGCCTGCGCGGCCTGCACCTGCAGGCTGACCGGCGGGCGCGCCTTCAGCTGCTGCATGTATGCGATCGCCCGTGGCGCTTCCTGCGCCTCGAGATCGCGGAGGTGCATGTGGAACGCTTCCGCCACCGTCAGGCTCGCGGCAGGCTTCGGGTCGATCGGCGCCACTCGGGCGGTCACGCTGGCCACGCCGCCGATCGTGAACGCGTAGTCCGGCACCGATGTGCGGGTCGACGCGGGCGTCGCGAAGTCGGTCGTGGCGGCGAACTGCGGGATCACGGCGTAGCGGCCAGGGTTCACGAACTTCACCCCGCCATTGCCGGCCACCGTCTGCGCGCCGAAGACATCGAGGGTCACGGCAGTCGCCGTGCTGGTCACCGGTGGCGGTTCGATCGGCTTCGTGCCATCCGAGCATGCCACCAGGGCCGCGCTCGACAAAAGCACCCCAATCCGGGAAATCCGACCCCACGAGACGTTCAAAGTGTTTGGCATCAAGAAGTTACGCTCTGGCTGGGGTCGGGCCGGCAGAATCCTGCACCTGCCGTGAACGGTTAGATTACCGGTCTTATGTCTTTCGTGCACCTGCATTGTCACTCGGAGTACTCGCTCCTCGACGGCGCCAACCGGATTGATGACCTCATCCGACGCGCCGCGGAACTCGAGCAGCCCGCTCTTGCGATCACCGACCACGGCAACATGCATGCGGCGTGGGAGTTTCAGGAGAAGACACGGAAGGCGGGCCTGCGCCCCATTCTGGGCATGGAAGCATATGTCGCCACCGGAGACAGACGACTGAAGGCCCGTCCGGGTCCCGGACTGCGACCGTACTACCATCTCGTACTACTCGCCCGCGACCGCGTCGGCTACCAGAACCTCATCAAGCTGTCCTCCCTCGGGTACACCGAAGGGTTCTACACGCGCCCTCGTGTCGACCGGGAGCTCCTCGAGAAGTACTCCGAGGGGCTGGTGGTCAGTTCCGCCTGCCTCGCTGGCGAAGTCGCACACCACCTCGAGGCGAACCGCTGGGACGAAGCCCGCGCCACCGCCGCCTGGTACGCCGAGGTCTTCAAGGATCGCTACTACCTCGAAGTCCAGGCACACGATTCCGGCGGCCAGGCACGCCTCAACGAACAGATCTTCACCCTCGGCGCCGAGATGGGGCTGCCCGTCATTGCCACCAACGACGCGCATTTCCTTCGGCACTCCGACCACGACGCACACGACGTCCTGCTCTGCATCGGGCTCGGCAAGGACAGGAATGATACTAATCGGATGCACTACGACGGAGGACTGTACTTCAAGTCAGCCGACGAAATGCGCGCCCGGTTCCCGGATCGGCCAGACGTCCTCGAGAACACCCTCAAGATCGCGGACGAAACCGACGTCCAGTTCAAGAAGCAGTACTTCGTGCCGGCCTTTCCGCTGCCCGAAGGCGTCACCAGCGAAAACGACCTTCTCGTCCAGCTGGCCGAGGAAGGCGCGCGCCAGCGCTACGGTACGCCGTATTCGCAGGAAGTGGCCGATCGACTGACCTATGAGCTCGACGTCATCACGCGAACCGGGTATGCCGGCTACTTCCTGATTACGGCCGACTTCATCAAGGCCGCACGCGATCGCGGAATTCCGGTTGGTCCCGGGCGAGGCTCGGCCGCCGGCTCGCTGGTGGCGTACGCCCTCAAGATCACGAACGTCTGCCCGCTCAAGTTCGACCTGCTCTTCGAACGCTTCCTCAATCCCGAACGCGTCTCGATGCCGGACGTCGACGTCGACTTCTGCTTCGAGCGACGGGGCGAAGTGATCGAGTATGTGCGGCAGAAGTACGGCAAGGAGAGCGTCGGACAGATCGTGACCTTCGGAACGATGAAGAGCCGCGCCGCAGTCAAGGACGTGGGTCGCGTGCTCGGCTTCACCCCTGCGGAGACCGACGCCCTCGCGAAGCTGATCCCGAACGCGCCGAACCACTCGCTGACGGTGAAGGAGGCGATTCGCGACGTCGCAGATGTGAAGTCGCGATACGAGAACGAAGAGCGCTATCACCAGCTCCTCGACTATGCCTCGGCGCTGGAAGGTCTTTCGCGCCACACCGGCGTGCATGCCGCCGGCGTCGTCATCGCGCCCGGCCCGCTCGACAACTACGTCCCGATCTGCATCCAGTCGTCCAAGGGTGCCGGATCAGGCGACGATGAATCGGTAGTCGTGACGCAGTACGACATGAACAGCCTCGAAAAGGCTGGCATGTTGAAGATGGACTTCCTCGGTCTCACCACCCTGACGGTGATCACCGACGCGGTGAAGAACATCTTCGAGCGCTCGGGCACGCAGATCGATCTCGACACGCTGGCCCTCGACGACGAGGCGACCTACCGCATGTTGCGCGCGGGTCGCACCGGCGGCGTGTTCCAGTTCGAATCACCGCTCGCCACCGACGTGCTGCGCAGCATGCGTTGCGACCGTTTCGACGACCTCGTCGCCTCGAACGCGCTCCTGCGTCCGGGGCCGCTCGACGCAGGCATGCACAAGGTCTACATCCGGCGCAAGAAGGGCGAGGAGCCGGTCTCCTACGCGCTGCCTGAGCTGGAAGCGATTCTCTCCACCACCTACGGCGTCATCACCTACCAGGAACAGGTGATGCGCATCGCGCAGGTGCTGGCTGGCATCTCGCTGGCCGAAGCCGACGTACTGCGAAAGGCGGTGGGCAAGAAGGACGCCGTCCTGATCGGCCAGGAGCTCGGCAAGTTCGAGACGAAGGCCGTGGCGCGTGGGCACGATCCGAAGATCATCAAGGAACTCGCGGGCCAGATCGAGACCTTCGGCCGCTACGGCTTCAATAAGTCGCACTCGGTTGCGTATTCAGTGGTCGCGTATCACACCGCGTACCTGAAGGCGCACTACCCGGCCGAGTTCATGGCGGCACTCCTGTCGTCGCAGATCGGCGACACGGAAAGTGTCATCAAGTACATCGCCGAAGCCCGCGAGATGGGCATCGAGATCCTGCCGCCGGATGTGAACGAGTCGAACTTCAAGTTCACCGTCATCGCCGACAAGCGAATTCGGTTCGGCCTCGGCGCGGTCCGGAACGTCGGACGGGCAGCCATCGACTCGATCATCAACGCCAAGAAGACGGGTCCCTTCACGACCCTCTTCGAGTTCTGCGAGCGGGTGGACCTGCGCCTCTGCAACCGTCGCGTGTTCGAGGCCCTGATCCAGAGCGGCGCCCTCGACGCCCTCGGCGGGCACCGGGCTCAGCTGATCGCCGCGCTCGATGCCGCCATCAGCGAAGCCGGGCTCAAGCAGGAAGAGGCGAGCATCGGTCAGGGATCGCTGTTTGGCGACCTCGGCCCGGCGAGCGCGACGGTGGACGGTCAGGCCAAGCACGGCCCGACGCTCCCCAATACTCCCGTCTGGTCGGATTCTGAGCGCCTCTCGCAGGAGAAGGCGATTCTTGGCTTTTATATCTCCGGACACCCGCTCGAGCCGTTCCGGACCGAGTGCGAGCTCTTCGCGACCCATACCGTCGCGCAGCTGCAGGGCTGGACCGGCGAAAAGATGGCGCTCGGCGTCGTGATCACCGCCGTGAAGCGCCAGGTTAGTAAAAACTCAGGAAAGGATTTCGCTCGATTGACCGTCGAGGACTTCTCAGGCTCTGCCGAGGTCCTAGTATTCCCGGAGGCATGGTCGGTGCTGTCGGACCGGATTCGGACCGACGTTCCAGTGCTGCTCAAGGGTGGGTATGGTCGGCGAGATCAGGACAACGAGAAGCCGACGTTCATCGTGGACGATGTCACTCCGCTCGCCGAACGTCGGACGAACGGAGCGGTAATCGTGTCGTTGCAATTGCAGGCGAGTGCCGGGATGTCTCCCGCCGTGATGGGGGATATCAGGGCCGTGGCAGAGAGCCACCCCGGAACGGCACCACTGGAAGTGTTCTGGATTGACGGGTTCGGTATCCCGTCGCGCTTCCGTTCGCGTACGCTGACGATGGCGGCCGATGGGGCCGCTTTGACCGAATTGCGCGCCTTGCTGGGGCACGAGCGAGTACGGCTCGTCCGCGGTAATTGAGCGCGCTGAGGAGATCAGAACATGGCAACTGCTGCAGCGCTGGAGTTCGAAAAGCCCATCGCCGAACTCGAACAGCGCATCGACGACCTCAAGCGTCTGGCCGGTGACGCGTCGTTCGGTGTGGCGCTCGAGATCGAACCGCTGGAGAAGCGCCTGACCGAGCTCCGCAAGGAGATCTACAAGCAGCTCACTCCACTGCAGCGCGTCGAGGTGGCCCGCTTCAAGATGCGGCCCTTCACGCTCGATTACATCGAACGGATCTTCACCGACTTCATCGAGCTGCACGGCGATCGTGCCTTCCGCGAGGACGCCGCGATCGTTGGCGGTTGGGCACGGCTGGAAGGTGAGACGGTGATGATCATCGGTCATCAGCGTGGTCGTGACACCAAGGACAACCTGAAGCGCAACTTCGCGATGCCGCATCCAGAGGGCTATCGCAAGGCGCTGCGTCTCATGAAGCTGGCCGAGAAGTTCCAGGTACCCGTGTTGACCTTCATCGACACGCCGGGCGCCTGGCCAGGGCTCGGTGCCGAAGAGCGCGGGCAGAGCGAAGCCATCGCGCGCAACATCTTCGAGATGAGTCAACTCGCCGTGCCGATCATCGCCACGGTCATCGGCGAAGGTGGGTCTGGTGGCGCGCTGGCACTTGGCGTTGCGGATCGAGTGCTGATGCTCGAGAACGCCGTCTATTCCGTGATCTCGGTCGAAGGCTGCGCCGCGATCCTCTGGAAGGACAACAAGTCCGTCGAAGCCAAGGAGAAGGCTGCCAAGGCGTTGCGCATCACCGCGCCGGACCTCGTCGAGCTTCGCGTGATCGACGAGATCGTGCCGGAACCCGAAGGTGGTGCGCACACCAACCATGATGCCGCCGCTGCCACGCTCAAGTCGACACTCGTCCGCCTGCTCGACGACCTCCGTGGCCTGCGTCCGGAGAAGCTCGTGCGCCGCCGCCGCGAGAAGTTCCTGCGCATGGGCCAGTTCATCGGCTGAGCGTCAGGAATAGATGTCGGACCTGATCGAGGTTGCCTTCAAGGGCAACCGGAAGGAGTTCTTCAAGTGGGAGGATGTCGTACCGCCTCCTGCGCCCCCGGCGCACGTCATCGTCGAGGGCGATCGCGGTGAAGATCTCGGGCAGGTGCACGCGACCGGCGAATTCGCCGAGAAGCGGTTTGCCGGCGTGGCGCACGGTGCGCTCGTCGGTGAAGCGACCAAGCGCGTCATCCGCCTCGCCACGCGCGAGGAAGTGCGGCGCGCCGAAGCATTGGTGGAAGAGAACGAACTGACGCGCCGGGCCGCGATGGCGCAGGTGCGTGCGCTGAGCCTGCAGATGAAGCTCACCGACGCCGAGTGGCAGTTCGATCGTCGCAAGCTGACCCTGTACTTCACCGCTGAAAAGCGCGTCGATTTCCGCACGCTGGTGCGCGACCTCGCCGCGACCTTCAAGGCGCGCATCGAGTTGAAGCAGATCGGTGTGCGCGATGAAGCCAAGCGACTGGATGGCATCGGTCGCTGTGGACGGCAGTACTGCTCGGCGTCCTGGCTGCCTGACCTGCGCCCGGTGAACCTCGGCGTGGCGAAGGACCAGAAGCTGTCGCTCAATCCGACGCAGATCAGCGGTGCCTGCGGACGGCTGATGTGTTGCCTGCGCTATGAACACGAGTTCTACGTGCAGAGCCGCAAGCGTTTCCCGAAGGAAGGCAAGATCATCACCACCTCGAAGGGTGAGGAGAAGGTGATGCTGAACGACATCTTCCACGATCGGGTGACGCTGCGGGCGCCGGATGGCGAGTCGCGCATCGTGACGCTGCTCGAATTGCGTCGCGAAACGTCGGGCTGGACGCCTGGCGTGACCGAGGAATACAGCATCGCCGATGCCCGGGAGATGGCCGAGGAAGGCGTGCTGCCATTCGACGACGCCCCGACGCTCACCGATCGCACACGCGTTCCGCCATCTGATCGCAAGTTGCCAGTGTTGCCAACCGCATCGGCACCAGCGGCCGCTGCACCCGTCGCACCGGCGTCGGCACCAACGCCACCGGCACCACCACCGCCGCGCGTCAAGACGCCGGTCAGTGTACCCGTGGTTGCCGATGCCGACGGCGAGCTGGATGACGATGACAGCGACAGTGCCGACGACGGTGACGAGGCCACGGGCGCTGTCGATCCCATCACCGGTGAGGCGCCCAAGCGTCGTCGCCGTCGTGGACGCCGCGGTGGGCGACGCGGGCGCGGCAATCGGCCACCCGGCAGCGACGAACCACCCGCCACGCCGCAGTAGCTTGCAGTTCGGGCGCGCCAGGTCTGGCGTCGCCGTCGTTCGTGTTCGCACATCATTCGCACATCACCGGATTTCTCGTGTCGCGCTTCTACATCACCACCGCCATCGACTACGCGAATGGTGACCCGCATATCGGTCACGCCTTCGAAAAGATTGGCGCCGACGCCATCGCCCGCGTGCAGCGCCAGCTTGGCCGTGATGTGCACTTCATGATCGGGATGGACGAACATGGGCAGAAGGTCGCGCAGACGGCGGCCGCTGCCGGCGTGTCGGAGCAGTCCTTCGTGGACGAGATCGCCCAGCACTTCCAGGCGATGTGGACCACGCTGCAGATCTCGAATGACCAGTTCATCCGCACCACGTCACCCACCCACAAGGCGGGTGTGCAGGCGCTGATCGAGCGCATCTTCGAGCGCACCCCGGACGCATTCTACGAAAAGAGTTACGCCGGCTGGTATTGCGTAGGGTGCGAGGCGTTCAAGACGGACGCCGAGATCATCGACAAGCGCTGCGTCCTGCATCCCACACGCGACCTCGAGTGGGTGGAAGAGCGCAACTGGTTCTTCCGCCTCTCAGCCTACGCCGAACAGCTGCGCGCACTGATCGAGAGTGTGCCGAACTTCGTGCAACCGTCGAGTCGTCGGAACGAAATCCTTGGGCTGCTCGACACCGGGCTGGAAGACGTGTCGGCCAGCCGCTCGCGGAATTCGTGGGCCGTGCCCTTCCCACGTCCAACGAGCGATGGACAGGCGCAGGCGACGTACGTCTGGTTCGACGCGCTGCCGAACTACCTCACCGGGACCGGCTTCCCCGATCAGGACGGCTGGGAAACTCGGTGGCCGGCGCAGGTGCACGTGATCGGCAAGGACATCACCCGTTTTCACTGCGTGATCTGGCCCGCGATGCTGATGGCGGCGCAGTTGCCGCTGCCGGAACGCGTCTGGGGTCACGGCTTCGTGCTGCTCGGCGGCGAACGCTTCAGCAAGAGCGCAGGCGTGAAGCTCGATCTCGGTGAAGCCATCGCTCGGTTCGGCAGCGATGCCTTCCGCTATTTCCTGCTGCGCGAAATTCCCTTCGACGGCGACGGCAGCTTCTCGTGGGAACGCTTCGGTGAGCGCTACAACTCCGATCTCGCCAACGCCTTCGGCAACCTCGCCAGTCGCGTCACGTCGATGATCGAGAAGTACAACGACGGTGTGATCCCAGCTGCCGCCTCGGGTTCAGAGCTGGCGAGCGCCGACCTCGCCGACCTGTCCGAAGCGGCTAGCGCCATGGATGGCTCGCGCGGCTACATGCTGCATGAAGGCCTGACGTCGATCTGGAAGACGGTGGCCCGCGCCAATGAATTCGTGCAGTCGTCCCAGCCCTGGGCCCTAGCCAAAGTCCCGGAAGAACGCGGCCGGCTCCTTGGCGTGCTAGGCGATCTGGGCGCCTCGCTGGCGCGTCAGGCCATCGCCATCGCGCCATTCATGCCTACCAAGGCGCAGGCGCTCTGGGAGGCCCTTGGCGGGCCCGGCAGCGTGCACGCGCGGCCCTGGCCGACCCTCGCGGCCGTCGACCCAACCGGCTGGAAGGTGACCAAGGGTGCCGCATTGTTCCCCCGCGAGGAAGCGCCGGCAGCGCCGTAGGTCCAAGCGGCCCCGCCGCGTGCCCGATCAAGGGGTCAGAGATCTTGATCGGCGTGTTCTGGCCTGAAGTCCCTGTCTGGCAAGGACTTACGCTCCGATCAAGGGGTCAGAGATCTTAGTCGGTGATTTCTGGCCTGAAGTGCCTGCTGGGCAACGACTTGGGCTCCGATCAAGGGGTCCGAGATCTTGATCGGCGTTTTCTGGCCTCAAGTGCCTGCTGCGATCAAGGGGTCAGAGATCTTGATCGGCGTTTTAGGTGGCTTAAGCCATTGCGGGACAACAGCTTAACCACCGATCAAGGGGTCAGAGATCTTGATCGAAGCATAAGCCCATACGAGTCAACCGGTTAAGGCGGAATTGGCCGGATCAAGATCTCTGACCCCTTGATCGCGGAACCCCGGAAAGGCCGCATCAAGATCTCTGCCCCCTTGATCGGCGCGCCCGATGGCAGCGAACTCATCCACTGAAATGCGAATGACGACGTCATCCATTGTCGGTCGAGCCACGTGCCGCAGATCGCATGAGTTCTGGCGAATCGCTGCATGAAAGCAATGAGTTCCTGCGGTGTGATTCAGACGCAACTCACACAACAGCAACGACTTAACAAGGCAGAACCCGACTGGCGCGAGCTCTGCCTTATGGATGGGCACGGAACGACAGTTGACCTGCCTACCCCACCTGGAGCCGCCCGACCCAGCGACCCGCAGCGCCCCACTTCGACCGACCCCAAATCGTACGACCACAATCCAGAGCCAGACTCGGCTGTTACCAGTGTCCCACGTCCATCGTCCACTGGTCGAGTCTGCCTCTGGAGTGTGGTATGTCGCGTTTCCGTTCGAGCCGCCGCCGGTTTGACGTTCATGCGTACGTGCAGGTCGTCCGTCGAGGCTTCGCCCTCGAGTCCACGCTACTCCTGCTGGTGCTGTTCGGAGCACTGATCGGCGTCGCAACCGCAGCCATCGCGGTCTACACGAGGACGTCGGGTGTCGACGTGAAGGCCACCCGCGTGGCCTACGCCGCGGAAGGCGCCGGCGACCAGGTCATGGCCCAGCTGGACGCCGCCATGGGTGATGGAATCATCACCCCCGGCGACATCACCAGCCTCACCACGCCCTCGCTGCCCGGGTTCACCTTCACCCAGCAGACGCAGATCGTCGGTCAGCCGGTGAATCGCATCATCACCCGCGGCGCCTTCGCCGGGCTCTTCGCCCTCGAACAACCGATGAGCGTCCGCATCGACGCCGAAGACGCGACACACAGTCGCGCCTCGATCGAACTGGGTGTCTCGGTGCAGTCGGTGCCGATCTTCCAGTTCGGCGTCTTCTACGATCGCGACCTCGAGATCAACAACGGTCCGCCAATGACGTTCGCGGGCTGGGTGCACTCGAATCGGCACCTGTACCTCAGCTCCGCCAACGCGAACTACCTCAACCAGATGACCGCTGCCGACAGCGTCTTCTGGTCTCGCAAGGACACGCCGACCACGCTTGCCGGCGTCAATATCGCCAACAACGCCAGCATCCTGGTGCCGCTCGACTTCGACAGTCGCAGCGCACCCGGCGCGACGTTCGTCACCCGCAGCAACCTGAAGTTCAACGGACGGCTCCGCAGTCGGGTGAGCGGTGTGCGTCCGCTGCGCCTGCCGTTGCCCGGTGGCATGGACCCGCGCGAGTTGATCCTCCCGGCGCAGGGCGGCGACTCACCCGATGTCGCGAACGTGCGCATGGCCAACAAGGCCGACCTGCGCATCGTCGTCAACGTCGCCAACTCGCTCTCGAACATCTGTGCCGACGCGACATTCATTCGCGCCGGTGGACGCGTGCCACTCGGAGCATCGTGCCCCGCGATCTTCCAGTTCGTGCGCAATGCCTTCTACGACGGACGCGAAATGCGCCGCCCGGATGTGCTCGAACTCGACATGAGCGCGCTCCGCACCTTCGTCAACGTGAACCCGACCGATCGACAGGTGAGCATCATCTACGTCGAGTTCCAGGGACGCGATACGACTGACGCGAACCGTGACTACCCCGCCATTCGCATCCGCAACGGCACCGAGCTTCCACCGCCGCCAACGGCGGGTGAACCAGGTGGCCTGACGATCACCACCAACGCGGCGCTCTACGTGAAGGGTGACTACAACACCGTGAACTGGAAGCCGGCCGCATTGATCTCCGATGTTGCATCGTTCCTCTCGAACAGCTGGACCGATGCCGCGTCCACGACCTTCCCGCGCCCGCGCACCTACGCCGCCACCAGCGTCTGGGCTGCCTTGCTGGCCGGCAATTCAGAGACGCCCTGTGACGCCCGCATCTGCGGGTCGCCGCAGCAGTACGGCGGTGGGTTGGAGAACTTCCCGCGCTTCCTCGAGGATTGGGGCGGCGGCGTTGGCGGAACGCCCTTCAACTACACTGGCTCGCTGGTGTCGCTGTTCGTCAGCCAGCAATCGCAGCGCGTGTGGGGCCATTCCCTCAACGGCGGCCGCGCCTATTACAACGCACCGGTTCGTAACTGGAGCTTCGAGTCACGATTCCGGAACCCGATGCTGCTGCCCCCTGGCACACCGCGTCTCGGCTCGGTGCTGCAGATCTCCTACCGTAACGTGTTCTGATGTCGCGGCGCGGCACATCACTCATCGAGATGCTGATCGTGCTGGTGCTGCTCGGCATCATGACGTCGATCGCAGCCCCACGCCTTCGCCCGTCTCCGCACGGCCAGGTGGAGCAGAACACGCGTCTCCTGGCGCAGGATCTCGACCTCGCTCGCACCCGCGCCTATGCCACGCGCTCGATCGTTCGCGTGGTGATCACCGACACGCTCTGGCAATCGTTTCTCGACCAGAACCGTGACACCGTCATCAACGAGACCGCCAGCGAGCAGACGGCGTTCGGCTCCATGAACAGTCGGATCCTCGGCCAGCACGTGGTGTTTGGCCGCGGCGCAGCACCACCCATCCCACCCGATACCGCCGGTACCCCACCCACCGGCCCGCGACGTGTGCAGTTTGGCGCACGTGGCACCACAGAACCGTTCGGCGCCAGCACGATCCTGTACCTCTCATACGACACCGACCACACCGCGGTGAGCGCCGTCGAAATCAACCCTGCTGCCAACGTGCGGGTCTGGCGTTGGGTGGATGGCACCTGGCAATGATGACACATCGTCGTGGAACACCGATTGTTGCGAAGCACGCGGTGTCGC
Source organism: uncultured Gemmatimonadaceae bacterium (assembly GCA_963740355.1). Lineage (GTDB taxonomy): Bacteria > Gemmatimonadota > Gemmatimonadetes > Gemmatimonadales > Gemmatimonadaceae > JACMLX01. The sequence continues at coordinate 833,982 of CAVUDW010000002.1, read as the reverse complement.
AACGCCCTGGATTTGCCCTGCTGTCACTGATGGTGGCGGTCGTGCTGCTCGCGACTGGCGTGATGGCCATCGGTGCGGCGAACACCGCCCGTCTCCGATCACAAACGCAGTCCACCTCGCGCAGCGCCGCGCTCAATGTTGCACGCAGCTACCTCGAACGCGTGCGTGGGCGCGATCCGTGGAGCCTGAGCAATGAACCCGTCGTGCGTGTCGACGGCAGCGGCGAACTCGCGCTCCTCACCGGCGAGTTCACGCGAGAGCTGCGCGTGACCGTCGATCGCGCCAACCTGCTCACGCTCGAAGTGATCGTGACGGGCCCGCGCATGCCAGCACCGATCCGGTTGATGACGAACATGTACCGCGGTGGCACCATGGCGCCGATCTGACCATGACGACGCTCCCAGCAGTGCCGCGTGATACGCGGTCGCCGCGTGCCCATGTCGATTCAACGCCTGCGCGCCCTGGCTTCACACTGATCGAGTTGCTCGTCTCGATGGTGCTGGGCGTGATCATCCTTGCCATCTCGGCCAACTTCGCGTCAGCCACACTGCGGTCCAGCCGCGGCATCGACATGCGCGACGGGCTCAATCGCGATGCGCGCTTCGTTGGCCTTGCCGTGTCGCGTGACATCCAGGATGCCGGCGTCGCTTTCGAATCGACGCCGATCTTCGGCAGTGTCGCCACCCGTGGTGACACCGTGGTCGCCGTCTCGGTGCCGTTCCTGCCGAATCAGGCCGAGGTGTATGACATGGTCACGCCGGCCGACACCACCGACCCGTTGCCGCCGGGCGGAACATGCGGCGCAACCTGCATCGACATCGTCGATCCCAACACCGTGCCATTCCAGATTCACGCCGGCGATGTGGCACTACTGCAGGTGCAGAACGAACGCCGGCTGATCGTCGTCACCAATGTCGTCTCAGGCGGCACCGGCGTGAAGCAGGTGACCTTCTCAAATGCCGACACATTGTTCGTCTACCCGGCCGGCCTCACCGGTGGATTGCGCCTCACCCGCAACGGCGTCGCAGTGCAGCGCCTGAGTGTCACTGCCTGGTACCGCAACAGCGCCACCAATACCCTCGTGCGCGCGGAAGGCTTCACGCCCGACGGACAGCTGCGCACCTCGATCACCGCGCGCGGGGTGGACATGTTCAGCACGCGCCTGCAGTTCACGAATGGGTTGGAACGCCCGCAGGCCAACGGCTTCGATGCCGACACCACCAACGACTACGACCGCATAGTATCGGTCGTCGTTCGCGCCCGCATTCGAGTGGAACGCGTCGATCGATCGGTGAACGGCGGGGCGCCGCTGTACCGCAACTACGAATGGCGAATCACTCCGCGAAACCTGATCTTCGAGCGGAATCGCGTGATCTGATTGCGGCGTCAGCGCTCGACGCGCCAGTGCGGGGAGGTAGAATGTCAGGAGCACGTCTGCTCCTCACTTCGCACTACCCCAAATGGCGAACTCACGTATTCGACGGATAGCCGTTTACTGCGGATCCTCACCCGGGTCCGATCCCAGATTCATGGCAGCCGCACGTGAGCTCGGCCATGAACTGGCGCGGCGCGGCATCGGCGTGGTGTATGGTGGCGCCGCTGTCGGGTGCATGGGGGCGCTCGCTGACGGCGCGCTTGAGGCAGGGGGCGAGGTCGTCGGTGTCCTGACGAAGGGCCTCGCCGAGCGTGAGATCGCTCACAAGGGCCTCACCGTGCTCGAGATCGTCGACTCGATGCACGAGCGCAAGGCGCGTATGTCCGTCCTCAGCGATGCCGTGATCGCGCTCCCAGGAGGATTCGGCACCTTCGACGAGTTGTTCGAGGCGCTGACCTGGTCGCAGCTCCAGATCGCGCAGAAGCCGATCGGGTTGCTGGATGCGCAGGGATTCTGGGACCCGATGCTGCGATTGCTCGATGGTGCCGTGGCCGCTGGTTTTCTGCAGCCGCAGAACCGTGCGTTGATTCACGCGGAGAAGTCGCTCGATCCACTGCTGCACGTCTTCACTGCGGCGGCGGCGTTGTACGCGGCGAGGCGTGCGGCACGCGGGCATCAACCGACGCTGATGCCTTGAGTGTTGGGCTCAGAGCACAAGGCTCACAACTCGTACGATCCGAACGCACAGCGGGGCCGGGAATGATCTCCCGGCCCCGCTGTGTTTCCATCCTGGGTGTTTTGACTACGCGTGCAAACTCAGTCGATCAGGGAGGCGTCGGCGAATTGGCCGGGCCTGTCCCACCCCAAGTGTACAGCGCTTCGCCACGCACACCGAGCTCCTTCGCAGGAACCGGCATTTCGTGTGGCGTGCCAGCGATCAGGCGATCCGTGCGGCGGATCCAGTAGTAGGACGCGGCGCCAAGACCAAGCAGCTCGATTTCATTTTCGTAACCGAGCTTCGTCGTCAGGCCGGCGACACCGTCAGCGACTGTCGCAGGGGCCAGACCACCACGACCGACGCGCGTCCGGTTGATCAGCGTCACGGCGGTGGCAAGATCACCACCACGAATCGACGCTTCAGCCTTCAGCAGGTCGTTCTGTGTTGCCGAGATGACCGGCGCCGGGCCGAAGCCTGCCCAGATGCCTGACGGATCCTGCAAACCGGTCAAGTCATAACGAATGTGACCGATGTTCGACTGGTGATACGAACCGCGGCTCGGGCGGAAGATTGCAGCGCGCGAGTACACGAAGTCCGTGCCGGCATTTGCCGTCTTCGGGTTGGTCTGGAAACCATCGACGATGGAGGCATCGCCGAAGGAACCATCGCCGAGACGCTTGTCGGGCGAGTTCGGCACCGGGTTACCCGTCTCGGGCCACGGCGTAGCCTGCGTAACCGGGTCGAGGAGGTTGGCCACGCGCGTGTGCACACGGCCGGTGTCGAAGGCGTTGAACCACGCCAGGATCTCGTGATAGAACGACGTACCACCGTCGCCAACGAAGACGAAATCGAACGGCGTGCCACTCGACATGCCAGCGTTCGTGTACGTCAGCACCTGTGCCCAGTTCACCGCCGTGTTCTCGGCGGCGTTGCGCGGCCAATACGCCAGGGTGATGGCAGAGAGCGTGTTGGCAATCTGCTTGATCTGGGTGTTGGAGTACGTGCGACCGTTCGTCCACGACGCAGGCGTCGTAAAGGTGTTGGCGCCGGCGATCGTGGCTGCTGACTGCAGCTTCTGAATCGCCGCATCACGCATCTTCTTGCGATCCGAATACTGCAAGGTGGTCACGTCGATCGTTTCATCGACGATGTATCCCTTGTCGTAGTTCAGCGCGATGTAGCTGAGGCTCGCACCGAGCATCAGCTCGGCGATGGCCTCGGCACGCTTCGTATCGGCAGCGCTGTTGATCACCACGTTGTCCACGCGGATCGCCTTCAGCACGTCCACCGCAGACGAGACAGTCGAGTACATGCCGATCCATGGCACTTCGATGCTCGTGCGTCCAGCCGACGCCGGATCGTTCTGGTACGGCCGGGTCAGGCGCTTGCCGTCAGCATCGATGCTGGAATAGAAGTTCATGTTCCAGTTGTTCCACGACGCCGAGTACGTCTGTGCCTGCGTCACCAGCACGCAGTTGCCTTCACAACCGTCGTAGGTGTTGAACCAGGTGCGCATCGTGCCACCAGCCACTGCTTCCAGCGCCGCCGGGTCGGACAACGCGCGCTTTGCGTCCGGGGCGTTCGGGTTCGTCACGTCGAGCGACCCACACCCTGCCAGCGTTACCGCCGATAGCAGGGCGCCCACTCGCATGAATCGTGTCATAATCATCTAGTCAGATCCTGTGTGAGTATGGATTAGTAGCCGAGTTCGAGCATCAGCGTGAACGTGCGGTACGCAGGGTACGTGAAGTTGTCGACGCGGAAGCCGAACGGATCGCCGTTGCCGCCGGAGACGTCCGGATCGTAGCCGCTGTACTTCGTCTTCGTCCACAAGTTGCGCCCAACGATGCCGATGCGAGCCGTCTCGAATACCGCCATGTGCAACGAACGAACAACGCTCTTCGGGACCTGATAGTTCAGGGCCAGCTCGCGGAGGCGAACGAATCCACCGTCTTCGACGAAGTGCGTATTCGGATCGATGTTGTTGTAGAAGGCCTGGAAGAAGCCCTGGGCCTTCTTGACTGCTGCATTGCGCTGGTCGAAGTCGACGTCGCGCAATTCGTTGTACGGCCACTGGCGCGTCAGGTTGTAGATCTGGCCACCCTTCTGCCAGGTGAACACGCTGTTCAGTGACAGGCCCTTCCACTGCAGGCTGTTGCTGATGCCCATCGTGAAGTCGGGGTTCACGTCGCCGATCGGCCGCTTGGAAACGCCATTGGCGTCGAAGTCCTTCAACGGACGTTCTGCCGGCGTGTTGTACGCGCTGTTGGCGACGTAGTAGCCGAGTTCATTCAGGCGATAATCAGCCGCGGTGCCCGTCAGGCGACCATTGGTGATGTTCGTGGCCAACTGCGCCGGCGTGCGGATCCAGTCTTCGCCGTAGATGATGCCGAACTGCTGGCCAGCGGCGACGCGGAAGATCGTCGTGTTGCCATCCGGGCCCGTCAGGTACGGCTGGACTGCCAACGCCGTGATCTCGGAGCGTGTGCGGTCACCGGTGATGTTCAGGCGCCAGAAGAAATCCTTGCTCGAGGCCAGTACGGCGCCGAATGCGACTTCGTGCGTGCTGCCTTCCAGCGTGGCGGCATTTTCCCAACGATTGCGGAAGCCGGCGGCCGACGACAGCGGCACGAGCAGGATCTGGTCGCTGGTCTTCTTCTTCGAGTAGCTGTACTCGAGGCTGAAGTTCTTGAGGAAGTTCAGGTTGAACCCGGCTTCCGTCTCACGCGAGAAGGCCGGCTTCAGGTTCGGGTTGCCGAGGGTGACCTTGGTCGGGCTGCCACCGACGATTGCAAACGTCTCGTACTGCGCATCGAACTGCGGGCGCAGGCCGGCGGTGCCGTACGACACGCGGATCTTGCCTTCGTCGACGCCGGGGATCTTGAAGTCCTCGGAGAAGCGGTAGGCAGCCGAGGCGCGTGAGTAGATCGCAGAACGCTGTTCGGAACCGAACAGGGACGACTGGTCCTGACGCACCAGGCCGTCGATGATGTAGCGGTCCTTGATGTCGAACGTCGTGATCGCGAAGTAGTTGCGGTTACGAATCGTGATCGACTGCGAACCCGGCTGCGGAATCGGGTCCGTTGCCGATGCGCTGAACTCAGGAACTGCGCCCACCGTCAGCTTGTTTGCACGTGCGCTGAGCAGGTTGTTCTCCTGGTCTTCGAACACCGCCGCCACCTTGGTCGTGTTCGTGAGCCAGGTGCCGAAGGTGTGCGTCGCCGTGAGCGTGCCGCCCGTGTTGAAGGCGCGACCCGAGGTGTACTGCTGGAAGAGCGAACCCGTGCCACCGCTACCAAGCGAGTTCTGGAAGCCGATCGGCGTGAAGTCCTTGAAGTTCACCGTCGACTGGTCGTAGTTGAAGTTGCCTTCAGCCGTGAGCCAGGTCAGCGGGCGGTAATTCAGCTTGATGTTGCCGGTGAAGCGGTTGCGATCATTCGAGACACGCTCGTTCGCCAGGCGGTACAACGGGTTCTGAAGGTTGCCCGACGAGGGGGGGTTGCGAATGTTCGCGATGTACGGCGAACCGTCCGGGTTCGGCGCGGTGATGTCGACGTTCGGTTCGATGAAGCGGATGCCGAAGAACAGCGAGCCTTCGTTCGTCTGGTCCGCGCTCGACCGACCGTAGAACATGCCGGTGGACAGGTTCAGCTTGTCCGTGATCGCCTGGTCGACGTTGATGCGGAAATTCTGGCGGCTGTAGCCCTTGAGGAGCGTCAGCACACCGGTTTCCTGGATGTTCTGGATCGACGCGTTGAAGTTCGTCGCTCCCTTGCGCTGGCCGATGGAGATGTAGTTGCTCATCGTCGCGCCCGGCTTGAACGTCGCACCCAGCGCATCGAAGATCCGCGGGTACGTGTTGTCCGAGATATCGTCCGCTTCCGAGATGCGGTTGCCGTTGCCGTCGAGCTTGAAGCCGTAGTTCAGGCCCGGCGTCGTGTTGGTCGGGTCGAGCTGGAAGGCGGTCGAGGTGTTGAGGCCGACCTTCTTCGGCAGGTAGCTCTGGCCGTACTCGTTACGGAACGTGAAGTTCACCGCGCCTTCCGCGAGGTTCGCGCCGCGCTTGGTGAAGATCTGGATGACGCCGTTGGCGGCATCGGAACCGTAGAGCGAGCTGGCGGCGGCACCCTTGATGACTTCAACCCGCTCGATGTCCTGCGAGTTGATATCGGCGAGGCCGAGGCGGGTGATCGTACCGTCCACGATCACGAGCGGCGACTGACTGCCGCTGATCGACGTCGCCGAGCGGAGACGAATGGCCGGTTCTGCACCCGGCGAGCCGGACACTGCGGTGACGCTGGCACCGGCCACGCGACCGGCAAGGCTGCCCACCGGCGAAATGGCCGGCACTTCCTTGATCTGCGTCTGATCGACGACGGCCACCGCGAAGGCTGTCTTCTTCTGCGACGTGGCTTCGTTCACACCCGTGACCACGACCTGGTCGAGGTTCAGGATGTCGCGCTCGAGATCGTAGTCCTTCTCGATGCGGCCAGCGGCGAGCGTGATCGGCAGACGCTTCGGCTTGTAGCCGATGAAACGCACCACGAGGTTCACCGCGCGTGAACCGTACTTCGAGACGTCGACGGTGAAACTATACCGTCCGTCCGACGTAGTAATCGTGCCGGCGCCGATTTCCGGAATGCCGACACTGGCGCCGCCGAGCGGATTGCCAGCGGACGAGACCTTACCGCTGAACACAGCGGTCTGGGCTTCGGCCGCTTGCGCGCTAGCGGCCATTGCCGCGATCGCTGCGGCAAGGCGTAGCGACCTTCTGAACAAGACACCGGCCATGGTGTAACCTCTTGGGGTGGAGGAGAGGAAACTGCAACCGCGTTTGCTGTGTCTCACGCATGGAACACAGCAGACGATCTCCGAAAGGCACCAAGGCGACCTGCAACGAAACAATCCCCGACGCCGTAAGTCAGGGAGAGAATCGCTAGCATGTCGCGTGCGGTGGCTTTCGGTTGTCCTGCGGTCCGACCGTCGTCAGCCGGACATCGCTTTGTGACAGTATCAACGCAAACTGCCGTGCTGGCAATGGTCGCGGCGTGGTGTGATATGTCATTATCACATCGCAAATATTCCACGGCCCCGCCCGCTTGACCTCGCTGATGCCATCACCCACGTTGGTGATCTATGCGTCGGTTCCGTGTCGGCTTCCTGCTGCTGGTTGCCCTCTGCGCCTCGCGCTCAGCAGGTGCGCAGACGAAGAACGCGCGCGTCAACGGCTCGGTCGTCGATCGCAGTAGCGGTGCCCCGGTCGCCAACGCCACTGTCGTTTTTCTCGGCGATGGCAGCGCGAAGAAGACCGACTCCACGGGCCTGTTCCGATTCGACAAGCTCCCAATGGGAATCGCTCGATTCCTGATCCGCGCCGACGGATTCCCGGCCGGTGCACTGGTCGTCGCTCTGTCGCCCGGTGAGAGTCTCGACAGCCGAGTGGAACTGGATTCGACACCTGTTGCGAGCCGCCCAGCACCCCCGCCAACGGAATCGGCCTCACGCGGGCAGATGCTCGCGCCGGTGACGGTGGAAGGCGAGCGCAGCCTTGGCCCGCGATTCGCCAACTTCGAACGGCGCCGAAAGACTGGCGCGGGTCAATACGTGACGCGCGAACAGATCGAACAGAGGCAGTTCTCCAACCTGCAGGATGTCGCCCGTTCGCTTCGCGGCGTGAACGTCGAGTGCGGCGGCGGTGCGCAGGGGGGCTGCGTGATCAGAATGGTCAGGGCGCCGATGCGCTGCACCCCCGAGTACATCGTGGACGACAACGTCGACAACATGTTTGGCCCGACGATGCCTGTGCGCGACATCGAGGGGCTAGAGGTTTACACTGGCCCCGCCGACGTGCCCGGCGAATACGCGGGACGCAATGCGGGTTGCGGTGTGATCGTCATCTGGACGAAATCCGGACCCGCACGGCGCAAGAAGCAGCCGTAACGCACTGCCTCCAGCCCGCGCGCTCAGCGAGGCGCAGCGGGCGTCGGAAACACCACCGTCACGACACGCTGCCCAACGGTGACCGGCACACGCTGTTCGGTACCCGATGGCCAGCGTACCAGCACTTCCGTCGCTCCAGCCGGCACCGCCAGCACCTGCGTCGCAGCATCCATCGACCAGTAGCCGCTGCCCGCATGCACCTCGCGCAGCGGTCCGCGCGTTGCCCCGCTGACGATCTGCAACCGAACGCCGATGCCAAGCGGATTGCTCGCCGGCCCCTGCAACCGGACGCGCACGCCGGGGGAACCGCCCACGTTGTGCCACAGCGTCATCGGCGCACCGTTCTGCGAGACCGCCAGATCGACTCGACCATCACCGTCATAGTCGGCGGCTGCCGCACCGCGCTGGTCACCGAGCACTGCGATCCCGCTCGAGGGGATGGGCTGTGGCTCAAAACCGCCCTTGCCATCGCCGCGCAGCAATAACCCCGCCCCGGCATCGAAACGCATCGCGTTGATCTCGGTGGGGAAGAAGTTCTGCGCCAGGAACAGGTCCTCGCGCCCGTCGCCATCGAAGTCAGCGACCACGACACCAAACGCCGGCGCAAGCTGCGCGGCAGTCGGCAACGCATGCGCTTCGAAGTGATCGCCGCGATTGAGGAAGATCGTATGATCGAACGTCGTTGCGCCGACACGCACCGCCTTCGCGGCCGACTCACCCAGCACCGCGTCGGCATCGGCGCGGGCAAAGGCGTCGAACGTCGCGAACCGTTCCTTCACCGATGGAATCGCGGCACCGATACGCGCGAAACCATCCAGTGGCATCTCCCGCGACGTGAGCGAATCGCGGCGCGCAAAGAGCAGCCCGAGCCGGTCACCATCCACGCGCGCCACCAGCAACTCGTAGGGGCGCTGCGCAGAGGTCTGCCAGGGCACGTTGCGCCCCCAGCTGGTGGCGACGATATCCAGACGCCCATCCCCATCGAAGTCACCGGTGGTCACACCATTCCAGCGGCTCGATCGATCACCGAAGCCGAGTGATTTCGTCTGGTCGCGCAGTGTCCCGCGGTCGTTGTGCAGGACACGGACCGGACCGAATTCGGTGGCCACGATCAGCTCAGGGCGTCCATCGCCGTCGAGATCAGCGAAGGTCGCGCCCGACACGAGGCCGAGGCTCGACATCGCGCCGCGATTGGCCACATCCTCGACGAACGCGCCGCTGGCTGAGCCGAGCAGCAATCGTGAGCGCGCCGGCAAGGGCCATGCGCCCGGAATCACACGCGCGCCGACGAACAAGTCGAGCATCCCATCGCCATTCACATCCGCCATCGCCATCGGCCCCACACTCGCCGTGTCCCCCGCGACTGCCACCGCAGGCAACGCGGTACGCGCACCAACGCCGATCGCCAGTACCGACGGCACCGTCGAAGGCACGATGCTGTCCGATGCCTCGTAACTCGACTGCCCCACTAGCAGGGACACCCCACCGGTTCCACCGAAGGCTGGCAGCACGGTCGTGAGATCGTACGCCGACGTGCCCTTCCCCACGTCGAGCGGTACGAAACGGCCGCCAGCGTTACGCAGAATATGCAACGCACCGCCACGGCCAGTGCCGAAGACCAGGTCGTCGCGGCCATCGCCATCAACGTCGATCCAGCTGACCCCTGGGCCCAGCTGACTGAAGCGATTCGGCAACAACGGCTGGCGGCGGAAGTCGGCGTACAACGAATCCACATGCGTTGCGCCGGCCAACAGTGGTGTTGCATCGGCGAAGAGCGCTGGGCGCTTTGCACTCGAGTCTCTCGCTGGTGTACCCTCGACCGCACCTGCTTCATCGATCTCGTACAGTCGATTGCTCGCCGCAAGTGCAATCGTGCTCACACGGCCGCTCCGCCAGCGCACCGTGATCTGGCTGGCGCTATCAGGATGTGCGGCAAAGGTCAGCTGTGCATCACTCCCCGAGAGGTAGTAGCCGCCCGAGGTCACTTCGCGGGACTGCACCGGCAGCGCCGGCGAACGCACCGTGATCACGGCACCAATCCCCTGCGTGTTCGCACCACTGCCTCTGAGTCGCACACTGATACGCGGCGCGGCGGAGGTATTGCGATACACGACCGACGGCGCGTCCAGTCGCGTCACGACCACATCCAGTGCTCCATCCCCATCAAGGTCGCCCAGCGCGATGCCCTGCGAGATAGCCTTGTCGACGCCGAAGCCCCACGCGGCACTCTCGTCGGTGAACGCGAGGTCGTGGCCGTTCCGGAAGGCCACACTGCGCGTCTCGAGACGCGGAAACTCCTTCGACTCCCGATTCCACGGCACACGGGGAAAGCTGTTGCGAATCCGATCGTAGGGATCGGCCTCGCGCAGGTCGTAGCGATGTCCATTCGCGGCCAGCAGATCCTCGTACCCATCGAGGTCGACATCGAGGAACGCCGATCCCCACGTCCAGTCGGTCGCCGTCACGCCAGCAAAGTCGCCGACCTGCGCCCACGTCCCATCACCCCGCGACAGCTGCAGCATGTTGCGCATCCATTGCGTGCGCTCCGGCGACAGTCCCACCGGCTTCTGCAGCGGTGTATGTGTGGGGATGCTGCGCTGCTGCGCCGCCAGCGTGGGCGCCAGCATGTCGGTGGTGAAGATGTCGGTGTGCCCGTCCCGATTCACATCGCCGAAGTCGACCGACATGCAGGTGTTGCTTGTCACCCGCAACGCACGCTCCGGTGCGAGTTGAAACCCACCCGTGCCATCGTTGAGGAAGAACAGGTCCGGGTCTTCGAGGTCATTGCAGACGTAGAGATCCGGCGCACCGTCGCCATTCACATCGTAGAAGCGTGCGGCGAGCCCGAAGTAGTCAGGATCGACCGTCAGCGGCGCACCACGTTCATCGCGGAATCGCGGGCCGAGCACCGGCGTGCGCGTAAAGTGCCCCTTGCCGTCATTGAGGAAGAACAGGTCAGGCTCGGCGCGCTGCGAGCGCATGAACCCGCCCAGGTCCGGCCTCGCCTCGACGCGAAACTCCTTCTTCCACTCGTCCACCACCACGACGGAATCGCCGACCTTCTTCAACACCTGGTCGAACGCCCGCTGCTGCGGTGTGTAGGCATCGAGCGCATTGCGTGTCTTGTACGTGGCCACGTAGAGATCGAGCGATCCATTGCCGTCGACATCGGCCAGCGTCATCGTGGTGGCGTTGTAGCCACCGGCGAGCCCACTGCCCGCAGTGGCATTCGTGAAATGCCCCTTGCCGTCGTTCGAAAACAGCACCACCGGCCCACCGAACGTTCCCACCACCAGATCGAGATCCCGGTCGCCATCGACGTCGACCAGTACCACGCTAGTCGTCTGCAGGCCCGTGAAGTCGAGCCCACTCGCTTTCGTCACGTCGCTGAAGCGGAACTCGCCGTCATTGTGATACAACGCAGCCGGCACTTCCTCCGATGCCAGCACGATGTCCGGACGGCCGTCACCATCGACGTCACCGATCGCCACGCCGGCGCCGTCCAGCAGCCCACGATTGTCGAGGGCGCGCGTGTCATCGATGTCGTTGCGGTGCAACAGGCCTGTTCGCGATGACGTCAGCAACTCGAAACCGGCCTTGCCCTTCAAAGGAACCGCGAGCGCGCGCCACCGGTAGCCCGACTCCTGGTGCCAACTCGTGTCCACCGGCGGTGCCTTCGAGCATGCAACCAGTGCCACCGCGACTGTGGCACCGGTCACCGACACTACGCGACGGCGCCACGTCGGCAGCGCGCATCACCTGTCTCGACGCGTGTGAAGCGCACTGACCTTGCGACCAATGCACTGCCCCTGCGCCATGCCATCGAACACGGCCGGGAAGTAATGGACGCCGGCATAGACGCGCGAAATCGCGACTTCGTCGCGCGCCTTGCTGAACGACGCGAACGGTCGCGCGGGTTGGCCAATGTCGACCTGCGTCGAATCGATGTACGGAATGCTGTCACCAAGCAGCGAGATCAACACATCCACGGCAGCGCCCGACTGCACCGAATGCCCCGAGGTGTATTCGGGGAATGGCGGCGTGGGAATCACGGTCTGGAACTTCGGATCGAGCACACGCTGTACCCACGCCACCGGGCGCACCACGTTGGAGCGATACTTCTCCTGCCAGCAACCGATGAACGCATCGGCGATCGCGATCGAGGTCAGTGCGTACAACTCGGCGGCGGCATCGGCGCTCAGCTTCCGCCGCGCCACCATCAGGCTCGCCACACTGATCCAGTGAAAACCCGGAGTGCCCGTCGCGACTGGGTTGTCGGCCCAGAACAGCGCGATCTGCTTCTGTTCCGGCGTGAGTGCTGTCAGTGTGTCGTGAAACTGCTTGCCCATCGCATAGAATGCCGAGCCGGGTGCTTCCGAATACGGCGGCGGCGGTGGTGGCGCACATTCATCGCCGCTACTGAGCACGAAGGGGCGCAACTTGCCCCAGTACGGCTCCGTCGGCTTCATCGGGTTGAACGCCGGCAGCGTGGTCGGCCCGTCAACGCGCGGCCGGTTGGTGAACGTCCCCTTCGCGGTTGCCGTCTCGACGTCGACATGCACATTCGGGTTCGCCAGTTGCACCAGGTCCGACTGGCCTGAAAGCGTCTGGGGCACGAACTGGGCGACGTTGGCGGTGTTCTGCCACTGCTCACGCTTCCCCGACGGCGCCCACGCACGACCACGCGTCGCGTAAAAGCTGTCGGTCGCCGCCCACGCCAGGATTGCGTTCCCGATCGCGCGGCCATGTGCAACTGCGCGTGCGCTATCGTTCGCCGTCACCCCAGCAACCGACCGCGCTGCAAGTTGCGCCGCGGCCAGCGAATCGATCGTCCGCCTCGTGCCCGGCATGCCATCGCGAAACAGCGAGTCGAGCACCACTCGCTCGGCGATCGCCGCCACTACCGGGCCATCGAGCGGTGCACCGTCTGGGGCTGCCGGCAGCGCAGAGAGTCCATTCAACTGGCCACCGAGGGAGCGAAGCGTGAAGCGCGAGTCCGACGCGTAGCCTTCATACAAGGCCAACGATGCGTACGCCGAAATCCGTGATGCCACTGGCGGGCCAAGCCGCTCGCTGCGCACGAATGCCAGCGATGTGCGCATCCACTGGGCGACGAATTGCGGATCCGCTGCTGGACGCTCCCGCCTGCAGCCAGTCAGCGTGCCGATCGCCGTCACGAACACTGCGATCGCGACTCGACGGACGGGTCCTGGGCGCATGGCAGTCATCGAATAGGCTCCAGACGGTGCTGCAGTGTCATGACACGTGGTCAAATGATCCATTCCGATATCTAGGATATGGATGTTGGTCGGGCGAGGATAGGGCGACTACACTTCGGCATGTTCAGCACCCGCTTCGGCCGCCGACGATTGCGGCTTGCCATGATGGTACTCCCGTTCCTCGCCGCCGCATGCCAGCGCAGCGCTGCCGCTGATGTCCCCTCCACCGATGTCAGGCGAATTCCCGAGGACCGCAAGGCGACGACGCCAGACGTGATCGTGAAGGCTGGCAATGCCGGTCGAGTGCTGGGGAGCAATCCCACCGTCAGCATCCTCGTGGTGAGCGACTACCAGTGCGCCGAGTGCCGCACCTGGTTCGAGAAGGTGCTGCCGGTCATCCGCAGCGAATACGTCGAGACAGGCCGCGCCCGATTGATCTGGGTGCACTACCCACTGCGTAAACATCCCGCGGCGGTGCGCGCGGCCAACGCTGCCATGTGCGCCAGCTCCCAAGGGCAGTTCTGGGAGGCGAGTACGCGCCTGTTTTCGACGCAGGATCAATGGGCCGCCGCCAAGGATACCGCTGCCCTCGCGGAGTCGCTGGTGAGCCTGCCTGGCATGGTGGACTACAAGTATCGCAACTGTGTCTCGAGCATGCGCATGCTGCGACAGATCCGTATGGACATCGACTGGGCCGATACCAATCGCGTCGGGGCGCTTCCACACATCGTCGTCAACAAGCGTCAGGTGCCGTGGCCAAGCACGATTACCGCGCTGCGTGCCACCATCGACTCGGTCATCATCACGCCGAACTGATTGCGACGCATCACGTCGATCTCGGCGTTCCACCACATGACAAAAAGGGCCAGCTCCTCATTCGGAGCTGGCCCTTCGCGTACACCGGTACCGCTGGAGCGACTACGGCTTCGCCGGGGCTGGAGCCGCCGGTGCCGTTGCGGCAGGCGCAGCCGGCGCGGCGTTGAAGTCCACCGTGGGCGCCTCACGCTTCGCCGCATCCGTCACCTCGAAGTATTCACGCGGCTTGCTGCCGAGCACCTTCGCCGTCATGACCGCCGGAAACTTGCGGATGTAGGCGTTGTACTCGTTGACGGAGTTGTTGTAGTCCGTGCGGCTGACGGCGATGCGGTTCTCCGTGCCCGTCAGCTCATCCTGCAGCTTCAGGAACTGGGCATCACTCTTCAGCTGCGGGTAGCTCGTGACCAGTGTCATCATCGGCAACACCGCGCGCGACAGCGCGTCGTTGGCCGAGGCCAGCTCGGCCGGGTTCGCGCCGCCGGGACGTGCCAGGGCACCAGTCAACCCCTTCTGCGCCTGGGCCACGGCGATGAAGATGCTGGACTCCTGCGCCGCAAATCCCTTCACGGTCGCCACCAGGTTTGGAATCAGGTCGGCGCGGCGCTGCAGCTGGACTTCGATCTCCTTCTGCGACTTGGCCGCCGACTCATCGAGCGACTGGATGGTGTTGTAGCCGCAGGCGCCGAGCGCCAACGGCAGGAGCAGTACCGCGCGGCGCAGCCAACGCGCGCGCGCGCCGCGCACTGTGTCGGGTCGAGCCATCGTCATTGCACGCATCGTTTCGCTCTCTCGAAGTTCGGAAGTGAACGGTGCCGCCACACGCAGCACCGGGGACCTGCTGCGATCACGTCACTGCGACGTGGTCGCGTCTGACCGCGCGATTGCCGCCGCCCGGTCGAGGTGCGCCACCAGGCGCCCCATGGCATCCAGTACACCGGTCAGCACTGACGTGACGTCGGACACAGGAATCTGTACTTCCCGACGTGCGTGCTGCACCAGCCGTTCGAAGGGTTTCGCGTCGAATGCCGCCAGCGTCGCGACTTCTCGGCTCAGCTGGACATAGTCCATCGGCGGTGCATTGCCAGACACGCGTGACACGCCGCGAAAGATCACCATCAGCGTCGACAGGCCATTCAGCAGCAGTCGGAGCTGCGACGGCGCGTCGCCACCGACCGCCATGATCGCCCGACGCAGCTGCAGCAGCTTCCCCATCGCTTCACGTTCCACATGCAGGCGCAGGTCGTGCAGCGCGACATGGATCTCCTCGAACGGTGCGTCACCGACCAGCACCTGATGGCGGTGCAGGATGTCGGCGTACTCCATCGCAAAGATGTCCGACGACGAGCGCCACTCTTCCAGCGTCAGCAGCAGCGGCGCGGGATTGCCGGCGGCTGTCCACTTCTGTACGGCGATGGCGTTGTCGAGCAGCTTCCCGAGCGGAATGGCGTCGACGATGATCAGCAGGTTCGTGTCCGACTGCCCCGGCAGCACTTCGCCGGCCACGGCCGACCCGAAGCGCACGACGGCGCGCAGCGATTCACCGTAGAGGCCTTGCAGGGCCGCCACCAGATCGCGCACGGCCATTTCGCTGGCCAGCTCCGTCTCCTGCATCGCTGAACTCGTCACCAGTCCGATCCTCCCCCGCCGCCGCTGAAGCCACCGCCACCGCCGAAACCACCAAAGCCACCGCCTCCCCCGCCGCCACCGCCGCCGCCCCACCCACCGCCGCTGCCCCAGCCGCCGCCGCCAATATTCGGCAGCACGACCGGGATGAAGCTGCCGCCCCCGCCACCACGTCCACCTCGACCACCGCGGCCTGCCCGCGAGATGAGGAAGATGATGATGAAGATGATGATCAGCACGACCAGCGGGTTGATCTGGATCTCAGGCGCCTGATTCACCTGCCGTCGCGGCACCAGCGTGGTATCCAGCACGAACCCGAACTCTGCCGCAAATTTCTCGGCCACACGGGTCGTGACGATGGTCAAGCCGCGCGCGTACTCCTGCTCCCGGAAGAGCGGCGTCGCCTCACGGCAGATCTCGCCCGACATGCCGTCGGTGATGAACCCTTCACTGCCCTGACCGACTTCGATGCGGCACGAGCCTTTGCCGCTCTTGCTGGTTTCCTTCGGCACCAGCAGGATGACGACACCTGCGTTTCGCGAGCGATTCCCGACGGCGTCGTTCTGGCCGACCTTCCACTGTCGACCGATCTCGAGCGCGATCTCCGACGCCTGCCGATCGCCGATGTCGGCCATCGTGACGATGGCGATCTCGCCGCCACTCTTCGCCTTCACGTCCTCCGCGATCCGCGTCAGCAAGCTGACGCGATCAGCCGGGAGGATATTGGCGAAGTCGTTGACGTACCCCGTTGGGGCCGCCGGAATGCTCACGCCCTGAAAGAGGGCCAGTACACCGGCGACGAGCGCCGAGAGAAAGTGCATCGATTGGGCTTGAGGTGACGCCGAATAATACGCCGCCGCGCCCCGGAAGTGTCACGTTCCCGCCCGCGCCACGTTCCCGTTACCAACCAAAGCGAATCGCGCGAGCGCTCGTGCGCGTCACGATGGTGCAGGCGCCGCGCAAACACCCTCGCCGTGCAGCATTGCAGGGTTCTCGCGCGTGCCGCGCCGGCGGTCCACACGGTCAAACCCGCGGAGCCGCGGGGGACGCGGAGACGCGGAGGACTGCACCGGACGCCAGGCGGCGGCGGGGCGGTCCACACCGGACAAGGAGCAACTGCTTTTTGAAGGAGGTGTGGCTGGCCACGCTTTGTGCGCGCAGTTCCCCAAAAAATCAGCCTACCGGTCGGCACACGGGGCGGCGACGCACACCCGAACTCGTGACGCGGTGGACCGCCGGGCGTAAGCGCAGCGTCGCCGAGGAGGCGGTGGCAGTCCTCCGCGTCTCCGCGTCCCCCGCGGCTCCGCGTGAGGGAGTGTGGACCGTCAGGCGTAAGCGCAGCGTCGCCGCAGAACCGGGAGTGTGGACCGACAGGCGAAAGCGCAGCGTCGCCGCGGAACCGGCAGTGTGCGGACCGTCAGGCGCAAACGCAGCGTCGCCGCAAAAGGAAGCGGGGCGGGTGCGTGCGTAAAGGGTGCAGGAGTAGTTTTCGGGATTCCCTGACCCTTGTGACCATGACTGCTCGACTCGCTCTGGGCGCCCTTGTGGCAGCCGTATTGCTCGCCTGCGCCAAGACTGCCGAAAGTGCCACGCCGGCTGACGCGGCGGGGGCACCAAAGCCAGCGGTGTACGGCCCGGACGCGATCCCGGTGGCGATGGATACCGCGTTGCTGCGAAAGGCCGACCTCGGCCGGATCGTTGGCGACTCGGGCGCGAAGGTCATCGTGCTGGAGATCAGTGACTTCCAGTGCCCGTACTGCAAGGCCTTCCACGACTCGACCTACGCCAAGCTGCGCGCGGCCTACGTCGACAACGGGAAGACGCGCATGGCCTACGTGAACCTGCCACTGCGCAGCCACCAGAATTCGTGGCCCGCTGCTGAAGCCGCCATGTGCGCCTCGGTGCAGGGAAAGTTCTGGGCCATGCATGACTCGCTGTTTGATGCGCAGGAACGCTGGGCCGTGATTGCGAAGCCGGATACCATGTTCGCGCGCTTCGCCAGCGCGCTGCAGCTCGACGCGAAACAGTTCGGTACCTGCCAGTCGACACACGCCACCCGTCCTTTGATCGCCAGCGATGCAGAACGTTCGTCGACCGCGGGCATCAATGGCACGCCGGCGTTCATCATCGGCGACAGCCTGCTCAGCGGCGCTTATCCGTTTCCCGACTTCAAGCGCGTGATCGACGCCAACCTCGCGTCGCACCCGCGCTGAACGGCAGCCGCTGACCGGCGCCACCGCGCGCGTGCGATGAACCCGCTCCTGCGCGGATTGTACGCCGGCGCAGGCGCGATTGCGCGACTCGCCGTTGCCACCGGCGTTCCTGGCGACGGCAAACTCGCGCGGACGATATCTGGCCGTCGAGGACTGCTCGATCGATACGCAGCGTTTGGTCGAACTGCGCGCGCTCGGTCACGTCCCCTGGTCTGGTTCCATGCACCTAGTGTTGGTGAAGGACTGCAAGCGGTCCCCGTGATGTCGCAATTGCGGCAACACCGCCCCGACATCCAGTTGGCGTACACGCACTTCTCGCCAAGCGCCGCGGCGTTCGCACAACGCACCGGCGCCGACTTCCGCGATTACCTCCCCTTCGACACCACGCACGACATGCGCGCCGCCGTCGAGGCGCTGCACCCCACAGCACTGATCTTCAGCAAGCTCGATGTCTGGCCGCTTTTGGTTGAACAAGCCAAGGCGCATGACGTGAAGCTCGGCATGATCAGCGCCACACTCGCCGAAGGTTCCGGGCGGCGCCACGGCATCGCCGCCGCACTGACCCGCGATGCGTACGCGGCACTCGATGCCGTCGGTGCGATCGATGAAGCCGACGCGGCGCGACTGGTGGAAATCGGTGTGCGTCCGGAAGTGATCCAGGTCACCGGCGACACGCGGTACGATCAGGTTTGGGCCCGCGCGTCGGCCGTCGCACAGTCTGCGCCATGGCTCACGCGTTTCCGCGAGACGACACGCCTCACGCTGGTCGCAGGCTCGACATGGCCGGCCGACGATACCGTGCTCCTGCCCGCGTGGCTCGAACTGACGCGAAAGTACCCGGGCGCGCTGCGCCTGGTCATCGCCCCCCACGAGCCGACCGCCGCACACCTGGCGCCAATCGAGTCGTGGGCCGCACAACAGAAGCTCCGCTGTACACGCCTCGACGCCACTGACGACGCCACGGCCGACGTTGTCCTCGTCGATCGCGTCGGCGTACTCGGTGATCTCTACGGGATCGCAGACGTGGCCTTCGTCGGCGGCGGGTTTCATTCCGCCGGGTTGCACTCCGTGCTCGAACCGGCGGCCTTCGGCGCGCCGGTGATCTTCGGACCTCAATTCCGAAACAGCCGCGACGCCGAGTTGCTGCTCGCTGACGGCGCCGCCCGAAGCGTGCGCACCAGTGCTGAACTGGTCGACGTGCTCACGACCTGGCTCTCTCCCACCGACTCCAGCGCCCGCGACACTGCAGGCGCGCGTGCACGTGAACGTGTCCAGCACGGACTCGGTGCCGCTGACCGCGCTACGAGCCTCGTTCTGTCACTGCTCGCATAGCGACTGCGATTCGCCGCTACGGCATCCTCGCGTCACACCCGATCATCGCTGCACCGGCATCCAGTGATGCACCCACGTGGACTGAGATCAGATACACGGAGCCTGGCGCGACTTCCCACACGAGTTGCGTTGGCTGGTCGGCAAGGCCGCGGCGCCAGTGACGGGCGACACGCTGCGGCGCGAACAGGTAGGCGGGTGGACCCAGCGGTGTGTCACACCGGTCAGGCACTACCGAACCCTTGGCGATCAGCCGCATCAGCTCCATCACTCGTCGTCGCAGTACGAGGGTGTCCGCCACCCGTTCATGAAAGTCCGCCGCCGTGACCCGTTGAACACCGTCGGTTCGCTGTGAATCGCCAGCCGTACGCACGGTCAGGAGATGCGAGGCCGAGACCTGGAGTGTTGCAGTTTCGGCCCTCGCATCGAGCGGTTGCGGCCAGAGACGAGCCAGCGCCGTCGTCGGCTGTCCCACCGTGGCTGCGACGCGCGAAAAACTTTCGAAGGCGGCCGCCGGCGTCATTGGTGACACCGCGCCCTGCGCACGCGCGGGTGCAGTGAGGGAGACCGCAAGGATCGAGATGAGAAGAAGGCGCATCGAAGAGTCGAGTCTGGATTTGGAGAAGGAGGTGGGCGCGCACGGCGCCATGCGCACCCACCGCAACAGTCGAGACGTGCGTCAGCACGCCGTCATCTCACTGGTCCCACCAGCCGTCAGGTCCGCCAGTGAACGGCGGTGCCGGCGAGTAATTCGGGTTGCCCGGCGGTGGGGTCGCCCCAGCACTCGGTGTTGAATACGGGTCACGCACATCGATGCGCCCACTGGGAATCGAATCGAAGACCAGGCGACCACATTCGCTGCCGTACGGGTCGGACTGGGCCATCGCCGCGCCAAACACGCCGTTGCGCCCGAACTGCACCGCCCGGAGCGGGAACGACGCGAACTCCGCTTCCGCGAATGCCGTCACCAGCTCCGTCACGAGCTCCAGCGTCTCGCGATTCGAGAGAAACCAGTCTGGATCGCGCACGAATCGCTGATAGAGCAAGCAGCCGTACACGCCACCCGCCATCATCTCGGCTTCGCTGGTGCCTCCGAGAAAATCGATGCCTCGCAGTTTCGCCTCGAACTTGGCCGGCAGCATCTTCTGCTTGAAGAACGCGTCGATGGTGGAGCCAATGGTCGGATACTTGTTCGGATACAGCTCCATCAGCTGCTTTGCCCTCGCGATCAGCGCCCGCTGCTCGCGGGGTGAAAGCGATGCCCAGAAGTTTGGATCGACCCCGTCCGGTGCGGGAATCGGGTCGCTCGCCGCAACGTAGAGTGTCTCCGCACGGTACGTCGCCAATGGCGAGTTCAGGCAGAGCGCCTGCTGTGCTCCGGCGTTCAGTGGAAACTGCATCTGCTGCATCACGTTCCACGGCAAACCCGCGCTGGGAAACGAGGCCGTCACGACCACGACCGGCAAGGTCGGCGGTGTCGAAACCGAGAGTGACGGTGATGCCTGTGTTGGCGTGGGTACCACTCGCTGCGCCATGATGGTGCCGCATCCATCACCGATGGTCGCCAACCGCTTGCCGCGACCGATGTCAACCGGTGACGACGGCCCATCCGAGCACGCAGCCAATGTAATGGCCGTACACATCAGCAGCGCCCCTCCTGTAATCCTTGTTCGCAT
This sequence comes from uncultured Gemmatimonadaceae bacterium, assembly GCA_963740355.1. Lineage (GTDB taxonomy): Bacteria > Gemmatimonadota > Gemmatimonadetes > Gemmatimonadales > Gemmatimonadaceae > JACMLX01. The sequence goes on along the minus strand of CAVUDW010000002.1, from coordinate 813,073 downwards.
CATGTTCGCCTCCTGCCAGAGTCGCGCATCGGCGGCGCGCGACTCTCTGGCGAGGCGTGCACCACGTCAGTCACGACGTATGACTGACGGGGCCACAGTGCGACCGCACCGGCCAAAGCCATGTTCCAGATTCGCGCGCATGGTGCACATCGAATGCAAATCGAATGCACAAATACAAAGCGCCCGCAACGTGATGTCGCGGGCGCTCGTGGCAGGAGTGAATCACTACCGGGTCACAGCGGATGTGTCACCGCGTCCAGATCAACACCGCACCGCAGTCCGTCTCGCGACGTTGAAACTCGTTCGGGACGCTCGGCCCGGTCTTGTACACCTCGATCGCACGCACGTCCTGCGTGTTGACCAGCTGATCGATGCTCATTCCCTGCGTGTTCACGAACACGCCATCCACCAGCACACCCATCGCGCAGTAGCCCGCGCCCGTCAGGTTGCGCCCGAACACCACTGCGTTGTTGTTGGCATCACGAATGATGTTCACGCCATTCCGGCCGCGCAGGATCTCCGTCACGTTCGAGGTGTTGCGGCGCAGCAATTCCTCGCGCTCCACGAACACGCCGTTGCCCAATCGCATCCGCTCGTAGAAGCCCACCATGCGCGCATCGCGTCGTGCATCGGCGCGGACCTCGACCCGTGCCAGCGACGGTGCATTGGATGCCGGGCGCAGCTTCACGGTCAGCGACGCGACGCGGCCGGCTTCCGTCTGCAGCGGGAAATATTCGGAGAGGTATCCGATCTTGCGGACGCGCACGAAGATCAGGCCCGGCGTAAGGTTTGAGAGCCGGAACCGGCCCGACGAATCACTCATGGTCCCTATCGCTGTCGACACCGCCTGTACCGACGCACCGAAAATCGGCTTGCCGGCCGAGTCGACGACCTTGCCGGCAACGATCGTACGTCCTTGCGGGACCTTTGAGGAGTCTGGCGGGCCAGCGATCACCGGCGCGTCTACTGCGGCGGCAGCCGGAGGCGGCGCAGCGGATGGCGGTGCCGGAAGCAGTGTCAGTTTCAGCGACACCGTCACATTCGCCGCAATCGCAAACTCGAAGCCGAGCGGTGTGTAGCCGTCGCCGGTGACCTGAACTCGGGCTTCGCCGGCGGGCACCCCTTCGAGGCGGAACTGCCCCTGGCTATCGGTCGTGGTCGAAGGCGAGCCGCCGGCCACCCGAACCGTCGCGTTGCTGACCGGCTTCCCCAGGCTGTCGACCACCACGCCCGCGATGGTTGCCTTCGGGGCCGAGTCCTTCGCCAGAGGAACGCCCTGCGCCCGTGCTGTTGCCACGCCGAATACTGGCGCCGACACGGCCAGAATCAGGCTCGCCGCCGCGGCGCGGACAAAGCGCGGCGCGAGAAAAGGAAGTCTGTGCATTGCCTGCAGAATACCCAATTCCGGGCTGGAAGTTTACGCCTGAGCCAGCAGTTGTGGTCTGCCGACAATCGAGCAGACACGCGAGCCTCCCTTCGTCCTCATCGCGTCCAGATCAGGATCGCACCGCAGTCGGTCGCCGACTGCTGAAAACCCAGCGGCACGGAGGCGCCGTTTGTGTAGACTTCCATGGCGCGCACATGCTTGACGGTGACGAGTCGGTCGATCGAGATCGGCGGGCCGATGAACGGCATCCCGTCGATCAGGAGACCCAGCGGGCACCGAGCTTCGAGAAGGCTTCGCCGTCCGACGATGATCCGGTCCCCCTCGGAATTCGGACGCACATCCACCGCCTTCCGGCCACGGAGCGCATCCGAGATCTCGAAGACGTATTTCTGTTCCAGATCCTCACGGGTCACGAAGATCCCGCCGCCGCGGCGCCGTCGTTCGAAAAAGCCCGCCATTCGTGCGTCTTCCCGGATGGTCACGCCGGCCAGCATTGGAGCGCCGGACGCTGGGCGAAGAACGACGCGCAGTGTCACGCGCTGCCGTTCCGTCACTCGAAGCGGCGCGTATTCAGGGAGGTGACCGAGCTTTCGCAGACGAAGGAAATGCAGCCCCGGTGCGACTTTGCGAAGTGCGAAGCGGCCATCTTCGCCGGTCGTCGCTGCCAGCTCAGTGGACATGCCCTGGACCGACACTCCGCTCAAGGGTCTGCCAGTCGAATCGGTGACCGTCCCTTCAACGACATTCCACCGACCGGGAATACCGAGAGAATCGACAGCGTCGACCGTCACGAAGGTCGGCAGGACTCTCTCGGCAGGCAGCAGCGTCAGTTCCAGTTCGACGGTGATGCCTGGAGCAATCTCGAAATCGAACCCCAACATCGCGTAGCCTGAGCGCCGTACCTCGACCCGTGAGTGTCCAGCCCTGATGCCAACCAGTCGGAAACGGCCAGCGCTGTCAGTCGTTGTGCTCATGGGATCGATGCCGACTTCCGACACCGTGGCGTTCGTGACGGGACGGCCGAGGGAGTCGCGCACGAGACCGGCCAGGATTGCGGTCGAATCGCGGTCCGCAACCATTTTCGCAGTCGCCGTCGTCTGACCAGGCAGTACTGCCCAACTGAAGAGCAGGACGGCGCCGGCGGCAGCAGCCCTCAGGGCGGCATGACAGATTCCAGCATACCGCAGTCGCAGCTGCTCGTTCGTCATCGGCCGACCGCCACAGGAGGTTGAAGGGTTCGCAGATGTTTCGCTTGCTGAGTGCCTTTCCCTGTACCAAATCGCGTTCCGTTCGCGCGCTGTCGCTGCTCGTCGCCGAGTCGCTGACAGCGGCGTGGCTGTCGGCGCAAACAGCGACCTCCTGTGCTGCGTCGGTGCAGGTGCGTGACAGCAGCGGTACCGCACTGCCGGAAGCAACGGTCGTGATTGGCGACGCATTGCACCGGACCGATTCACTCGGTGAGACACGAATCCCCACCGCCTCCAGCTCGCCGATCTACGCCCGCGTTCGCCGACTCGGCTTCGCGCCGGCGAGGATCATGCTCTTCCCATCCTGCGGTGTGGCACCGATCGCCACCGTCGTGACTGTCGACCCGATAGCCGCCCGCCTCAGCACGGTCACCGTCTCCGCCGCGCGTCGCCCCGTATATAGTGGCCCTCTGGCCGCATTTTACGAAAGGCGTGCCAAGGGCGAAGGCGTGTTCTTTACTCATGCGGACATGTTATCCCGCAATGCCCAGCGCCTCAGCGACGTGCTCCGCACCGTCAACGGTCTCGGCGAACTTGGCATGCGCCCCACGTCGCTCCCCGGGCGCGGAGGACGACGCGTCGCCGAGCGGTGCTATCCGTTGTTGATCATCGATGGGATGGCTCAGGCCAACATCGGCGAGATCAACACCGAAGGCTTCGACCCGCGAGGGCTGGCAGCGGTGGAGGTCTACCCTGACGCGTCCCGCACGCCGCCCGAGTTCCTCGCACTCAACAACGGCAGCCGGTGCGGCACCATTGCGATCTGGTCGCGACGATCGGATACCTACCTGCCGGAGCCGCATGTCGCACGCGGCGAGACGCTTCCGGATTCGCTGATCTTCAGCGAAGCCGATGTCGACGCGCTGGCGCAGCTCGACACCGCACGTAGTGTGACGCCCGTGTATCCAGCGTCATTGCGTCGCAAGGCTCTGGATGGTGAAGTGCAACTCGAGCTGGTGGTAGCCAGCGACGGGCGGCCGTACACCCGCACCGCGCGGGTCGTCGCCAGCACCCACAAGGCGTTTGGCGAGGCTGCGCTCGAGGGGCTTCCGCTCTTCACCTTCGAACCGGCACGTCGCAACGAGCAGCCCGTCGCACAGCGTGTGCGGATGACCATCGCATTCCGCGCCGCGCAACCGTAAGGTCGATCGTGGTAGTAGGCGAATGCAACGACGGCGTCCCGGAAACTCGGGACGCCGTCGTTTGTCTTCTGCTACTTCAATGCGATTGCAGCCTGAATTACGGGCGGAGCCTCGGCACCGTCTCCGGCGGATCGCCATCGACGAACCAGACGACCGACGGCGTGGTGGCCGTGCCCGTGGCGCGTGCGCCGAGGCCGGCCGGGAATGCCACTGCCGACAAAGACGTGCCGGCGATGCGTGAGCCACCGATCGGATTCAGCTGCGACGTACCGGCCTGACCGACCTGTGCCAGTGCGGAAAGCACAGTGGTTGGGCTCGCGGCGACGGAGATGCGCGCGGCAACCGAATCAGGCGCCGTCAGACGGATGTAGCCCGTGGTGCGACCGTACTGCAGGTTCGCGAAGGCCGGTGTTGCCGGTAGCGCTGCAGCAACCGTGCGCGTCGTGAAGACATTCACGGCGCCCACCGACGGTGCGGCATGCACGCCGCGGATCGCGACGCTGTTGTTCAACGCCGCCAGCGTCGGGATGCTGTCGACGAGCACGATGATGCTGTCACCCGTGCCGCCCGTGTTCGCGAGGCCGACATGGATGAGCGTGTAGTACTTGTTCGCCTCGAGGTTGATCACCTGGTCGATGATCGGCGCGCCGAACACGATGGTCGGTGACTGGCTTGCGGCGAAGGCACGCACGCGACGCGCACCGACCTTGAACGGCTGGTACCCCGAGGCCGCGCGGAACACCAGACCGAGTTCGATCGGTGCTTCGACGCTGTCGACGAACCGGTAGTCCATGGAGCCCGTATCGGGCACTGCGTTGATCACGCGCACACTGGCGCGGGGACCGAGCGTGTTGACGGTCGGACCAGTGTCCTTGCTGCACGCGGCCATCAGACCGGTTGCCAGTACGGCAACCGCGACGCGCAGCGCGGGGGAGAGACGGAAGGTCATGGGATTCAGTGAAAAAGGAATTCGATGAATGGAGAAGATGAGGGACCGATCACTGGCCGTTCGGCGGCGGCGGTGGATTGGGATCCGAATCGATGGAGCCGCCGCCAAACAGGCCGCGTGACACCACGAAGACGATTCCCGCACCTACGGAACCGGCCACCACAGCAAACGTGCGCAGCTTCGAGAGACGTCGAACCCGGATGTCGCGCACCGCACCCTGCGACACCGTGATTGGTTCACCACTCCAGCGATTCGTTTGCCGGTTGATGTACGTCACCTCGGCCACCCGAACCACGTACGAAGAGTCGCTGCGACGGTCGAGCGTGCCTTCGAACGACAGCACACCCTGACCGAGCTGCGGTGTCAGCTCGACGCGCCCGCGGTCCGTGACCAGCACTTCCACCCGCGGGCTGGCCGCGGTCGTGCTTTGCATCGGGACGTATTCGTAGCAACCGCTCAACCCGAAGGCCGTGACGGCAGCCACGATCGTGCGCGAAAACGTCGACGCTGACATCACTCAGAAACCGTTGCCGCGTCCGAGACCATATGTGCTGGCCCCAGCGAGCTCGATGCCGTTGTACAGCGGCTTGGCGCGCGAATCCAGCTCCTGATACGGCACCGGCCACGACAGACCCGTACCGACCGGCAGGTCGCCCCAGCCACGGGCGTCAAGGAACCACTGACAGTAGCCAGTCAGCTGCGTTTCCAGACGCTTCTCCCACTTCATCGCTTCGAACACGGAGCCACACACCGCCGTCGTGTAGACGCCCGGCTGCGGAACGCGCGGCACACAGGCTGTGCCTCCGGGAACCGGATCCGTGGACGCTGCCGTCGTCGGAATCGCCGGCAGGTTGTTGGCCGTGCGTGTCACGTTGATCAGCGGAATCGCCTCGGCCGTACGACCGAGATTCATCAGCGCCTCGGCCTGAAGCATCCGGATTTCCGTGGCGGCCATCAACACCCAGCTCCCGATACCGTTCGCATCGCGAATCGGTCGGAATCGGAAGTTGTCGTACACCGAGTTTGACCATGGGTCGGCGTTGTTGCCGGTGTCCTGGCCGCTGGGACGATTGCGGAAGTAGACACCCGAGAGAGGAACCACATCGCTCTGGAATGTCTGCTGCGCCGCACGCGTTTCACCAACCGGGAAGCGCTTGTCCGGCGTGCGAATCAGCACGGTGGCGCCATTGCGTGACGGGCTGCCCGTGATAGGCAGCGACAGATATGAGCTGTACGTGCCACTGGTGTCAGCCATGCCGAGGATGAACGCCGGCGTCTGGTGCCACCCGATGAACTGCATCAGCGTCGTCAGGTCGCTGTTCGACCAGCCGATGGACGGATCGAGCGCGATGGTGATGTTGGCGGTGATGCCGGCTGCGGCGTCGGCGCGGACCAATTCCCAGTTCACCGCAGCGCGCTGCGCTGGCGTGCGTGCGATGCCGGCGCGGAACTTCGCCTTGTACGAGCGCACCATGCGAATGAACTGCGTGGTGTCGATCGCGGTGCCGGTCATGAAGTCGGCCGGAATCGGGAAGTTCGGCGCCGCACCGGCAGGACCGCGAACGGTCAGGAGCGCGGAGTCGAGCATGGCGAGCGCCTGAGCATTCACGACCGCCGCGCTGAAGAGCGAATCTTCCGGTGTCCGTGAAGGCGTGAGGATCGCAGCCGAGTCGTAAATGGCCGCCAGGTTGCCCATGGCATAACCGAGGACGAAGTAACCGAAGGCGCGCGAGCGACCGGCCGTCGGGGCAGAGCTGGCCGAGATGTTGTCGAGCGCCCGCAGCGCATTCACGTTCTGGCGCGCGAGGCGCGTCAGCACCGAGAAGTCGGCGTTCGTCCCCGTGGCCGTCGAGTTCGCGCGCGAGTTGTCGATTGCAACCCGTGGCACGCCGTTGCGCAGGCCCATGCCGAAGTTGCCGAGCGACGAACTGCTCTCATGCGCCATGTTGATCGCCTGCAGCATGATACCGCCGCTGTTGTACTGGCCGACGAACATGGCCTGGAACGACTTGCCAATGATCTGTTCAATACCCTGCGCGGTCTGCTGTGCCGATGTGACGTCCACCACGTTCTTGTTGGACACACTGAGCGGGTCACCGCAGGCCGCCAGGCTGGCAACGCTCACGAGCGTCACCAGTCGGGAAAGGCGAATCTTCATTATATGGTCTCGTTTTATGAGGCCCGGATCAGGCGCGCCGCCGTTCAGCGTCGCGCCCACTCCGGTCCGGCTCAGAAGCTCGAGCCGAGCGAGAAGGTGAACGTGCGCAGGTTCGGGAACCCATAGCGATCGATACCGTTGAGCACGGCCGAACCCAGCTGGCCACCGGCCACGCCGGTCTCGGGATCGAAGCCGCGGTAGTTCGTGATCGTGAACAGATTGCGACCCACGACGCCCACCGTCCAATTGCCGACACCACCAACCTTGCCCACGCGGAAGCTCATAGAGACTTCGCGGAGGCGACCGTAAGTCGCGTCTTCCGTGGAGTACTCGCTAGCGCTCAAGAGGTCGTAGAAGCCGCCGATGCCCGCGCCGTTGATCGGCGGGCCACCGCGCCACCAGTACCCAATCGGACGAACCGTCGTCACGCTCTCATTCTGCTGGTCCTGCTGACGTGTCGCGAAGTCGCCGAGCGACCAGTGCAGGCCCTGGTTGTAGACCTTCTGGCCAACCGTCGCGTCGAACAGGCTGTAGATGTTCAGGCGCTTGTAGCTGAAGGTGTTGCTGAAGTTCCAGCGATACTGCGGCAGTGCGCTGCCCAACTTCTGCTGCGTCAGGTTGCCGGTCGCTGAGTCACGCAGCTGGATCAACATGCCGTAGTTCAGGCGCTGCGCCCACGGACCCGACGCCAGCTGCGCCTGGTAGTAGTTGTTGGTGTAGGCGCTGTCCTGGCTCTTGCCGCCCGTGTAGACGATGTAGCCATCACGATTCGGCTCGTACGTCGAGCCGGAGTTGTACGCCCCACACTGCGTGTTGAACGGTGCCGGCAACTGCGAGCAATCGCGGACCCAGCGACGACCGTAGAACGTGCCGAGATTCTCGCCTTCGGCAAAGCGGAACGAGTTGTCAGCGCCCTGCAGGCCAGTGGCCGTGAAGAACTCCGGCACACCGAGCTGCGTGATCTGCGAGCGCACGCGGTCGAAGTTCACGCGCGTGGACCACGACAGGTTCGGACGGCTGATGAGCGGGATGTTGAGCGATACTTCCCACACCTTGTTCTGCAGCGTGCCGGCGTTCTGCCACTGCGAGCTGAATCCCGTCACCGTCGGCTGTGGGACCGGAAGGATCTGGTCGCGGATGTTCGACTGCGCGTACGTCACCGTGAGGCCGTACTTGCTGAGGATTTCGGCGTCGATGCCGACTTCGGTCTCGGTGTTGATTTCCGGCTTCAGGAACTTGTTGCCAAGCAATGTCGGGTTGATGACGCCGGTCGAGACCGTGAACGTCTCATACTGTGCCGCGAAGCTCGGACGGCCACCGGCCGATCCCTGCGAGGCGCGCAGCTTGAACTCGTTGATGAAGCTCGACGGCCACCACTTTTCCTGGCTCAGGCGATAGGCGCCGGAGACACGACCGAACGTCGCCCAGCGATTGTCGGCACCGAACAGCGACGATCCATCGCGGCGAATGAGGCCGGAAAGGATGTACTTGTCGTTGTAGTCGAGGTCCGTGCTGAGGAACATGCCGATGCCACGCACCGACGAGACGCCGGAGCCAATGCCGAGGTTCTGCACCAGCGAGCCGGAGTTCTGCAGGCCCGGGAACGGGATGTTGCTGCCGGAGTTGCTGATCGACGAGCCATCCTGCTGCTCGTAGAGGTAACGGGCATTGGCCTTTGCACTCAGCTTGCCGAACTGGTGGCGCGCGGTGGCGTTGAAGCTGGTGTTGTACGACTGGTCGACGAAAGACGAACGGAAGATGTTGCCGTTGTTGGTGGCCGGGCTCGACGTTGTGGTGCGGTAGCCGCGGTCCTGCAGACCGAATGCTGCGCCGTTCGAGCGATCGTAACCGAACTGGCCCTGCACATCGAGCCATGAGAACGGCGTAAACTTCACGTCGACGTTGCCGAGGAATCGGTCGCGACTGTCTTCACGCTCGGAATTCGTGAAGCTGTAGATCGGGTTGTCGTTCTGGCCGCCCTGGTTGAGCGGATTGGTGCGGATGTAGTAGCGGCCGAAGGCATCCGTGGCGAGCAGGTTCACGTACGCCGGCACACGCGTCAGGCGGAAGAAGCCGTTGCCGCCGTCCTGGTTGATGCCATCCTGACCGAGGCGGCTGTAGAACGTGTTCAGGCCAACCGTCCACTTCTGCGCGAACTGCTGCGACACGTTGAGGCGAACCGTGTTGCGCTTGAGGCCCGTCAGGCCGCGAATCGAGCCGGTCTGGCCGGTGTTCGAGATGCTGCCGAAGAAATTCGCACCCTGATACTTGCCGGTCACGTCCACGTTGCTCGTCTGGAACGAGCCATTCGTCACCGTGGCGTCGACGGCGTCATACGTCACCGGCCACGGGTTGACCTGATAGAGCCCGGCGAGCTGGCGCTGCGACAGCGCCAGGGCGATGCCGCCATCATAGCGGAAGCTCTGCGGATTGAGTGCAAAGTCACCACCGAGCTCGTTGACGCGCAGCGCCTCGGCGTAAATGTCGATCTTGCGCACACAGGGCTGCGAGTACGTGCCCGCGGCGGCCGGAATGGCATCGGCCGAGCAATACACCTGGCCCTTGCCGTCGGTTGCCAGGAACGTGCTCTGCGCCAGCGGCACCTTGTTGTAGATGTCACCACCGCCGACTTCAGTGCGGAAGCCGAAGCGGACGACATTCTCTCCACCACCCTTGCCTGTCTTGGTGGTGATCTGGATCACGCCGTTGCCTGCGCGTGCGCCGTAGAGCGACGCGCCGGCGGCGCCCTTCACGACTTCGATGCTTTCGATGTCGAGCGAGTTCAGGTCGGGCAGCGGACCGTTGAGGATCACGCCGTCGACGATGTAGAGCGGATCCTGGCCGCGACCGGAGGCGTTGAGCGAGGTCGGTCCACGGAGCAGCACCGCCGGCTGTGCGCCAGGGCGTCCAGAGCTCGAGACGATCGCGGCGCCGGCCACCTTGCCCTGCAGCTGCGTGAGCGGGTTGACGCCGGAAACCGGCATGTCAGCACTATCGACGCGTGCGAGGGAGAAGGTCACCTTGGTCTGCTCGGTCGCACCAGCCACACCAGTCACGACGACCTGGCTGAGACGGTTGACGTCAGCGACGAGGACGAAGTTCTGGGTGATCACGCCCGGCCGGATCACCAGCGTTGCCTGTTCCGGCTTCTGGCCGATGGAACGTGCACGCAACACCACCGTCTGGCCACGCACGCGGGCCCCGGGAATGGTGATCGTGTAGTTGCCGGCAGCGTTACTGCCCACTGACACGTTCATCTCTGTGATGAAGATGTTCGCGCCTTCGATGGGACGTCCCTGGTCGGACGTCACCTTGCCCTGAATGGTTGCGTTCTGTGCCTGGACCATCGCCGCTGTTCCACACAGCATGGCGATGACTGCGGCGACGCGAGGCAACCCTACCCACGAACTACGTGTCATATCTGGACTCCTGAATCCGGTCGCACGTGGAGATCCGTCGGCTGGTGAATCCGTCGTCGAATCGCTCCGACGACGTCACCCCGGCAGCCGACCGCCCGGGGTGGAACCTCTTCCCTTGCTTGGCGTAACACGACACAACAGACGATCTGACTGCGAAACCGCAGACGGGAGCTGCTGGCGAATCATCCGAGAATGATTCGTTCGTATCGAACGTGCAGGTGGAAAACCACCAGAATGACGGACCGGATCAGGGCGCGCGACGCAAGTCGGGCGCTGCGGTGTCGCGCGCGCCAACCTGCCTCAACCGGTGAACGTACGCCCTACTCGGCTTCGATACAAGCTCGAGATATCCCAGAAACAGGCGTGATATTTGTGGATTATGCCCGGTGTGTAACGGACATGGCCGTCGGCTGATCTGACGCCAGAATGGTCAGGCGATCATTCGTCGGTGACCGGCGCGACAGGTCACGTTGTGCGGCGCGTGCTGGCACGGGCCAAAGGCCCCGCGCCCTTGAAGTACTCCCAAGTCAGGGCTGGGCTCGTCCTGCCAGCAACTCCGCCAGGACCGCCGCCACGCGGCGCAATGCGGCGGGCTTCCGCAAGATCACATCGGCACTGGCCGATTCCGCCGGGAAATCATCGTCGCCGGTGAGCATGACGACCAATGGCGCCGCCGCCCCGCGTTCCTTGAGGCGCGACAACAGCGTCCAGCCACTCAGCCCTGGCATGTTGGCGTCGAGAACCGCCAGGGCGGGCTGTACGGCGTCGATCATCGAGGCGGCCAGCACCCCGTCACGCGCCAGATGCACCTCGTAGCCCGCCGCCTCGAGGTACGTCTGGAGCACATCCGCCATCTCGGCGTGATCTTCGGCGACCACGATCCGCGGCTTCACCACCGGAAGTCCTTCCGGGGTGGCTGCAGCGGTCGCGCCGATCGCAGGCGAGAACTCGGACATGGCGGGTGGGGTGTACAAGGACGGAACACGGTGTCAGGGCCAGCAGGAAAGTGCACTGGAGTTCATGTTCGCACCAACCGTGCCGGACCAGCAGCCCTCACATTGGGCCACCCTAATGCACCACGTCCCGCCCGGCCGAAGCCGAGCGGGACGTGGTCGTACATGCTAGCAGCGGGTCGATCAGGGAACAGCTGTAACCTGACCGCGGATTTCACCGCTCGGGTTCTTGCGGGTGTGGATGTTCGCATAGGCAGTGCCTGCGTTCATCCGCACGAGCAACGAATCCCACGTGAACGGCGCCACGAACGTCGTACCGGCGCGGGTGATGCGGCCGACGCGCACGATGCCGTTGACTGCTGCGGCCGTGCCACCACCAGTTCCGGCGGCGCGTGACGCCTCGGTCGGGAAGAACCAGACCATGATCGGCCCAGTCGCACCGGCAGCGCCGGCGTGAATGTGCGCCATCGTGATCGAGTCGGTGCGCGACGTCGTGCTCAGGGTGTAGAGGATGTTGACGGAATCCTCCTGCACCAGTTCCATCTTGCCCGCGGCGGTCGTGGTGACCGACGGCACTTCATTCGTGCCGACCAGCGTTGCAACGAAGTTCTTCTTCGCCGGTGCAAGGCTGGACAGATTCGGATAATCCTCGCTGCAGGCCGTGACGGTCAATGCCGTCACGACGAGCAGGGCGGCGATGCCCGCAATGCGCTTCATCTGTGCGTTCCTCATGGGTTGCGATCCAGGCACTGGGTGAAGTTCGGGTTGTTCGTCTCCTGGAACGGCACCGGGAAGTTCACGTCCACACCGTACGTGCCGCCCTTGAAGTAGGTGCCCGTCGGGAAGACGGTTTCCGAATTGCGGCCGAGGTGCTTGATGAGGCGACGCATGTCACCCAACCGGTGGCCGGTCAGGAACATCCAGTAGGCGCGCTCCTGGAAGACCTGGTCGATCTGCGCCGCAGGAGTCGCTCCCGCGGTGAGCGGCGGCAACGCTGCAACGGCTGGCGGGTTGACGAGGAGCGTCGACGGGCCCGGCGGGGTCACCGTTAGCGCCACGGCCGAAGCGCGCAGCGTGTTCAGGATCCCGACATACGGAGCGCCGGCACGAGCTGCGTTTTCCGCTTCGATCAGGCGTGCTTCGACGCCATCGGCGAAGACGACCGGCGCAGAACGCGACGGATACTTCGTCACCAGGAACTGCGGGGTCGTGTTGTCGGCACCAACCACCGGCGACAGCGCGCCACCCCGGCCCTGCGGAGCGTACACGCGGAAGTCCGTCGCCCCATCGAGGCGGTAGCGCAGACCGGTGCCACCCTCGTTCCCGGAGACCGAGAAGCGCGGGAAGTTCAACGAGACGGCGAAGATGTTGTTGTTCTGCCGAGCCGTGTTCTCGCTGTGGAACAGGAGATAGCGGAAGGTCGTCGGCACTGCAGCCACGGCCGCCGCGGCATCAGCCGGACGGTTGAGGTTGAGCAATGCGCGACCGCGACCGACGCGAATCAGGTTGACCACCTGCGCGTTCGCGGCCAACGAGACGTCCACACCGACCAGGGCCGAATCCAGCTTGGCCAATGCCGTCGTGAACAACTGCGCCGTGGTCTGCGGCGTGCCGAGCACGAACGTGCCGGCATTGACGTCGAAATCCGACACCGGGACGCCGTTGCAGAACGTCTCGCCAAGCAGGATGTACGTGTAGGCCGCCAGCGCCTGCGTTTCCGAGCGACCGATCAGGTTCGGTGCAAGGCGGTAGTACGACGCCGCCGTACGGTCCGCCGTCGCGCGTGCGCGCTGCAGGTTGTTGTACAACACGCTCAACGTGCCGTTGATCGGGTTGATGTTGCGCTGGTCCATCTCGCCACGGGTCGGGAAGGTTTCCGACCACGTGAACTCGTCACCCAGCAACGCACCGTAGTTCACAACACCGTCCTCACCGTTCGCCGAGAACGAGATCTGGAGGTCGGAGATGGTGCTGGCGCGCAGTGTGGGCAACACAGTCACGTCGTTCAGCGACGACGGGTTGGCGACGTCAGGGTCCTTCACGGCCAGCGTCTTGTCGATGTTGCAACCGGCAAGCGAAAGGCTGGCACCCGTGAGCAGCAGACCGAGGGATCGCCGCGAAGTCTCGAATGAGAATGTCATGGCAATGTTCAGAAGTTGAAGTTCAGGCGCAGCGTATAGGAACGCGACGGCGGATTCGTAAGGAAGTCGACCGTGCCGAAGTTGCTGCCCGGGTTCGTCAGGACTTCGGGATCGAAACCGGTGTAGTTCGTCCACAGGCCGAGGTTACGTCCGGCCAGCGTGAGGCTCAGGCCACCCGTCTTCAGGATACGGGCCGCTGCCGCAGGCACGACCCACGTCATCGACACTTCCGAGAGACGGACGAAGCTGGCGTCCTCGATGTAGCCATCGCTGGTACCCATCGCCTTCGCACGCGACTTCGCCTGGTCGGCGAGCGGCGCATTGCGATCCCAGAAGTCCGGGCCGTTCGCGAAGCCACCGTCGTTGCGGAACTCACGCGTCTGGTTGTACAGGCGAGCGCCACCGCGATAGTCGACGAGGATGTTGAACTGCAGGTTCTTCGCGATCCGCATGTCCGACTGGAACGAGAAGGTCCGCGTCGGCAGCGGGCTGCCGAGGTATTCCAGCGAATCGGAGAGCTGGATTTCGCAGGCCGGGCCACCGACCAGGATCGGGTTCGCCAAGCCGCCGTACGCCGGGCAATTCACGCGGCTGATGATGCCGTCGTTGTTCTTGTCTTCGAAGCCGAGGATCTTGCGCTGGAAGTAACCAGCGGCCGGATACCCTGCGCGGTACTGCTGCACGCCCTGGATGATCGGGGCGATCGGCTGCCCATCGACGCGACCCAGTGAACCGATCTTGTTGTTGAAGACCGTCGCCGTGAAGCGCTGTGCGAAGCTGAACTTGTTGCCTTCGATCAGCTTGAAGTTCACCGTGCCCTCGAGACCCTTGGTGGTCATCTTGGACAGGTTCACCAGCTGGTTCGCGGCCACGCCGAGCGACGGCGCCAGGATGCGACCGACGAGCAGGTCACGGGTGTCCTTCTTGAAGGCGGTGAACTCACCGTCGATCCGGCTGCCGAGCAACGAGAAGTCGAAGCCACCTTCCGTTTCGCGCGTGATTTCCGGCTTCAGCAGCGCGTTGCCCACCGGGCCACCGATGGTGACGGCCGGGATGCTGGCATCCGACGAGGCGGCGTTCACCGACACGGCGTTGAAGAACGTCTCCGACTGACGGAAGGTCGGGCGGTTGCCTGCCTCACCCACGGAACCGCGGACGCGGAGCTGGTCGATGAAGCTGGCCTTCGGGAACCACTTCTCGTCCGAGACCACGTACGAACCGCTGACGGACGGGTAGAACACGAAGTCGCGCGAGCCGGCACCGAACACGCTCGAGTTGTCCATGCGAGCTGCGACCGTCAGGAACAGGCGGTCGTTGAATGCGAAGTCCTGCTGCACCACGCCGGCCGTCGTGACGACCTGCGAGTTCGCTTCATTGACGGCGAAGCGCGCGTTGGTGCCGCTGAGCGACGACGTACCCGGCAACAGGATCGCGCCGAACGCACTCGTGAAGCGGTTCGCTTCGTTCGTGTACTGGCCACCGACGAGCGTCGACAGGCGGATGGAGCTGGTCAGGTCATACGTCGCCTTGGTGTTCGCCGTGACGGTGTACGTCGGGCGATAGGCGCGCGCCTGGAAGCGGCTGCCTTCGATCGACGCGGCGTTCAGGAACACCTTGTTCGGCGGCACCAGCGACTGGTCGTACTGATACAGGAAATCGCCACCAGCGCGCAACGTGCTGGTGAGCCAGCTCTTCGGCGTGTAGTTGAACGTCACGCCAGTCTGCAGGCGATCGATGTCCTGCTGCTGGTTCTGGGCGAAGTACTGCGACGCCGGCACGTTCGCGCTCACATAACCACGCGAGGACGAGTCACCGCCGACGCGGCACTCATAGATCGAGGCACGCGACTGTGGCGTGCAGTCGAATGCGCCGCCAAGCACGCCCGAGCTGATCACGCCAGCGAAGGCATTGTCGTTGATCGGCAGGTTCAGCACGCTCTTCAGGTAGCTGACCGTGACATCAGCGCGGAGGTTCGGCAGCAGGTTCGCACCGATGTTCGCGCGAAGGTTCGTGCGACGGGCACCGCTCGGACCAACGATACCGTTCTGGCGGAACAGCTCACCGCCGAGATAGTACTGCACGGCTTCACTACCACCGTTGACGTTGACGCCCATGCGCGTGCTGCCACCGACGCGGAACGGCGAAGCATTCGCGAACGGCGACGTGCGGTACAGCGTGTCAGGACGGACGCACGTGCCGAGCGTCTGCGCTTCGATCCCGCAATTGCCGTTCACGCCGCGGGCGCCAGGCGTCGCCAGCAAGCCGATCTGGCGATAGTTCGTCGTGGTCAGCGGATCGGATTCCGGCACCAGCGTGCGATCGGAACCAGCTTCCGTGTAGATGCCCCAGCGCGCCTTGCCCGCCTTGCCACGCTTGGTGGTGATCTGGATCACGCCGTTGGCCGCACCCGTGCCGTACAGCGCGGTCGCCGCGGCGCCCTTCAGCACCTGAATGTCTTCGATGTCCTGCGGGTTGATGTCGTCGAGACGCGAGGTCTGCGCACCACCGACACCGACCGAGAAGTTGTTGGTGTTGTTGTTCGACACCAGGCCGTCGATCACGAGCAGCGGATCGTTGGACAGGTTGATCGATGTCGGACCGCGCAGACGGATGCGGTTCGAGACACCGATCGTGCCGCCACCCGACTGCACGGCGACACCCGGCGTACGCGCCGAGAGCACCTGCGAGAGGTTGGTCACGGCCGCAACATTGAACTGCGTCGTGTCGATGCGGCTGACCGACGCACCGACTTCACGTGCGCGCGCCGTACCACCCGTGGCACCAGACACGGTCACCTTGTCGAGCACGTTCTCGGCAACTGCGAGCACGAAGTTCGCCGTCGCTTCACCATTCGCGCTGACCGTGGCGCTGGCCGTCATCGCCGCGTAACCGATGCGCGATGCGCGCACCGTGTACGTGCCATTCGGCACGCCAGCAATGCGATACGTACCGTTCGTGCGCGTCAAACCACCGCGCTGCGTACCCACGATCTGCACACGGACATCACTGACCGGCTGACCGCTGATGCGATCGGTCACTCGACCGACGACCGCACCACCTGCAGGCTGTTGTGCAGCGAGTGGCACGCCAAGTGCCAGCAACGCCGCGACGAATGCATACCTTCCAAATCGCATGGGGCCCCCACGGGTGAGAACGCGACACGGCCCGGACTACCATCCCGGGCCATCACGTGACAGAACGGCGAGACTGCACCGCAGACCGACACAATACAAGATGAGGCGGCCGTTACAAGTTCCCCATGCAATCTTCACCGTCACGCAATCCAGCCTCCGGAACATGAGCGCGCGTTCACGGACGCCATGGTCCAGTGATCAAGGAAACTCGTTACACAGACAGGCGATAAAAAACGACGGCGAGCCATCGTTGGCTCGCCGTCATTCGGACTCGAAGTCCTATCAGTTCATGAATTCGTCAGGCCACAACCTCGGCCCAAACCTGCAATCAGAGCGGCGCGGCTGACTCTGTGACGACCCGCACCACATTGTCGACGACCTGCAGGAAGCCGCCTTCGACCTGAAATCGCTGGTCCCCACCTTCGGCGCCCTCGAGCCGCAGCACGCCCTTCCCCAGCACCGTCATCAACGGCGCATGGTTGGAGAGGATGCCAAGCTCGCCGTCATGCCCAGGGGCCACGACACTGGTCGCCGAGCCCTCGAAGAGGACCTTCTCCGGCGAGATCACGGACACCGTCAGCATCACGCCTTCGCCATCGCGTCAGCCTTCGCCATCAGGTCTTCCACGCCACCGCACATGAAGAAGGCCTGTTCCGGCAGGTGATCGAACTCACCGGCGCAGAGGCGATCGAAGCTGCTGATGGTCTCCTCGAGCTTCACGAACTTGCCCGGGATACCGGTGAACTGCTCGGCCACGTGGAACGGCTGCGACATGAAGCGCTGGATGCGGCGCGCACGACCCACGATCTTCTTGTCGTCTTCGGACAGTTCGTCCATGCCAAGGATCGCGATGATGTCCTGGAGCTCCTTGTACCGCTGCAGGATGCGCTGCGTCTCGACGGCGACGCGATAGTGGCGCTCACCGATGTACTGCTTGTCGAGGATACGGCTCGACGAGGCCAGCGGGTCGACGGCGGGATAGATGCCGAGCTCCGAGATCGGACGGGACAACACGACCGTCGCATCGAGATGCGCGAACGCCGTCGCCGGCGCCGGATCGGTGATGTCGTCGGCCGGCACGTAGATGGCCTGCACCGAGGTGATCGAGCCGTTCCGCGTCGAGGTGATGCGCTCCTGCAGGTCGCCCATCTCCGACGCCAGCGTCGGCTGGTAGCCCACGGCGCTCGGCATGCGACCGAGCAGTGCGGACACTTCCGAACCGGCCTGCGTGAAGCGGAAGATGTTGTCCACGAACACCAGCACGTCGGCGTTCTCGGTGTCGCGGAAGTACTCGGCGACCGTGAGGCCGGAGAGCGCAACGCGGAGGCGAGCTCCCGGCGGCTCGTTCATCTGGCCGTAGACCAACGCCACCTTGTCCAGAATGCCTGCTTCCTGGAACTCGAGGTAGAGGTCATTGCCTTCGCGCGTGCGCTCGCCGACGCCGCAGAACACCGACTTGCCGCCGTGTGCCTTGGCGACGTTGTTGATCAACTCCTGGATGACGACCGTCTTGCCCACGCCGGCGCCGCCGAAGAGACCGATCTTTCCGCCCTTCACGAACGGGGCGATGAGGTCGATGACCTTGATGCCCGTCTCGAAAATTTCCGTCTTCGGTTCGAGGTTCACGAAGTCCGGGCGCTTGCGATGGATCGGCCACCGCGGCGAATCCGCCGGGATGTCGGCCCCGTTGTCGACCGGATCACCAAGCACGTTCAGGATGCGGCCGAGCGCGGCTGCACCAACGGGCACCATGATCGGGCTGCCGGTGTCCAGCACGTCCATGCCGCGCACCACGGAATCGGTGCTGCTCATTGCGACCGTGCGCACCAGGTTGCGACCGATGTGCTGCTGCACCTCGAGCGTGACCTTGATGTGCGTGCCGTCGGGCAGCACTTCATCGATACGCAGTGCGTTGTACAGCTCGGGAAGGTGATCTGCCTCGAACTCGACGTCGAGCACTGGGCCGATGACCTGCACCACCTTGCCGGTCACCGCCGCGGGAGTTGCTGTTGCTGCCATATGAAGATCCGTCTCGGGGTTTCTGGTCGTGAATCAGTGGTGCGTACTAGCCTTGCAGTGCTGCTGCACCGCCGACGATCTCGGCGATTTCCTGCGTGATCTGCGCCTGACGGGCACGATTGTACGTGCGGCGCAGGGTACTCAACATGTCACTGGCGTTGTCGGTCGCATTCTTCATCGCGGTGCGACGGGCGCCCTGCTCGGCCGCCACCGTCTCCACCAATGCGCGATACACGGAGTTGCTGACATAAGCCGGCAGCAATTCGGTGAGGATCGCTTCCGCCGACGGCGACAGCAGGTAGTCGCGCTTCAGGGAACCGCCCGAAGGCGGCTTCACCGGCAACACCTGCGTGGTCTGCGGCGGCGTCGAGATGGCGGAGTTGAACTTCGAGCTGGTGACGAACACCGCATCGAGCTCGCCGCTGATGAAGCGGGCCATCAACGAGTCGACCAGTGACGACGCATCAGCGGCCGTTGGGCGATCACTGATGTCGATGCGCTGCGTCGCCATCGCACGATTGACGTACTTGAAGTAGCCGATGCCCTTCTTGCCCACGACATGCAGCTCGACCTGCAAGCCGCGCTGTTCGAGCGCGGCCAGCTGCGTGCGTGCTTCCTTCACCAGGTTGGCGTTGAAGCCACCGCACAAGCCGCGGTTCGAGGTGAGGATGATGTGTGCAACACGCTTCATCTGCGCCGGCTGACGCAGTAGCGGAAACTGCTCCGCCAGTTCATCCGAGTACAGATCGCCGATGACTTCAGCCAGCGCCGCCGCGTAGGGACGCGCGGCCGCCACACGATCGACGGCGCGCTTCATCTTCGACGTCGCCACCATTTCCATGGTGCGCGTGATCTTCTTCGTGTTCTCGACGGACTTGATCCGTCCCTTGAGCTCGCGACCCTTGGCCATGGTGCGTCAGGCTGCCGTGATGCGCGGAATCAGCGGGCGGCGGCAGGCGCCGCCACCTTCTTGTAGAGCGCGATCGCTTCGCGGAGCGCCGCTTCGTTCGGCTTCGTGAGCGCCTTCTCGGTGGCGATCGACTGGCCGATTTCCGGGTGGCTGGCCGCCATGTAGGCGTGGAAACCAGTCTCCCACTCCTTCACCGTGGCCGGGTTCACGTCATCCAGCAAGCCGTTCGTCACGGCGTAGATGATCATCACCTGCTCCTCGACCAGCATCGGCGCATACTGCCCCTGCTTCAGCACTTCCACGGTCAACTTGCCGCGATCGAGCTGGCGCTTGGTGGCGGCGTCGAGGTCGGAGGCGAAGCTCGAGAAGGCTTCCAGTTCGCGGTACTGCGCGAGGTCGAGGCGCAGACGGCCGGCGACACCCTTCATCGCCTTCGTCTGTGCGGAACCACCGACGCGTGACACCGAGATACCGACGTTCACGGCCGGGCGCACGCCCGAGTAGAACAGGTCGCCTTCGAGGAAGATCTGCCCGTCGGTGATCGAGATCACGTTCGTCGGGATGTACGCCGACACGTCACCGGCCTGCGTTTCGATGATCGGCAGCGCGGTGAGTGAACCACCGGGTGCGAAGATCGTCTTGCCGTCCACGACTTTCGGATCGCTCGACAACTTGGCCGCACGCTCGAGGAGGCGGCTGTGCAGGTAGAACACGTCGCCGGGATAGGCTTCGCGGCCTGGCGGACGACGCAAGATGAGCGAGATCTGGCGGTACGCGGCGGCCTGCTTGGTGAGGTCATCGTACACGCAGAGCG
This sequence comes from uncultured Gemmatimonadaceae bacterium, assembly GCA_963740355.1. Lineage (GTDB taxonomy): Bacteria > Gemmatimonadota > Gemmatimonadetes > Gemmatimonadales > Gemmatimonadaceae > JACMLX01. Next base: position 792,800 of record CAVUDW010000002.1, on the reverse strand, counting down.
TGGCCTTGCCCTCGTGATACATGAAGTACTCAGCCATCGAGCAGCCGGCGTACGGTGCGAGGAACTGCATCGGGGCCGGGTCGGACGCCGTGGCAGCAACGACGATGGTGTATTCCATCGCGCCGGCCTGCGTCAGCTTCTCCACGATGCTCGACACCGTCGACGCCTTCTGGCCGATGGCGACGTAGACGCAGATGACGTCCTTGCCCTTCTGGTTGATGATCGTGTCGATCGCGATCGCCGTCTTGCCCGTGCCGCGGTCACCGATGATCAGTTCGCGCTGGCCGCGCCCGATCGGGATCATGGCGTCGATTGCCTTGATGCCCGTCTGCAGCGGCTGCTTCACCGGCTCGCGCTCGATGATGCCAGGCGCCGGGCTTTCCACCTTGCGCTTGACGGTGGTGACGATCGGGCCGAGGCCGTCGATCGGGTTGCCGAGGGCATCGACGACGCGACCAATCAGTGCGTGACCCACCGGCACCTCGAGCACGCGACCTGAGCGACGGACTTCATCGCCTTCCTTCAGCTTCAGGTAGTCGCCAAGCACCACGGCGCCGATGTTGTCTTCTTCGAGGTTGAGCGCCTGTGCGACGATGATTTCGCCGGTCTCGCTGGCGCGAATCTCGAGCATTTCGCCGGCCATGGCCTTCGAGAGGCCATAGATGCGAGCGACACCATCCTTCACTTCGAGGACGGTGCCGACCTCGTCAACATCGATCTCGTTGAGATCTGCCGCTTCGATTTCTCGCAGCAGAATGTCCTTGATCTCACCGGGGCGGAGTGTGGTTTCGGCAGCCATTGGGCAGACAGTCGGTAAACGTCGTGGGAGACGATCGGAAGCGGTTCTGGTCTAGCTTGTGAAAATTATCACAAAGCCCGACAGAGGCAACCCACCGGACGTCAGGAAAGTGGAGGGGACGCCGAATGTAACGAGATTGCGTTGTCAGGAAGTCGTTCGGCAACGGCCGGCGCCGGCCGGCTGCGCCCGATGGCCGCCTCGATGAGCTCCTCGGCCGTCAGCGCCCCCCAGTTCCGGGGGGTGATGCCCGTGGCCGTCCGGGCCGCTCGCGCGAGGTGCGAAACCGAGCTGTAGCCCAACCGTTCAGCCGCGACGGCCACGGGCACCCCGGCCGACAGCTGGGTCTGGACCACCAGCAGGCGCACCAGTTCCAGCAGCTGTTTGGGCCCCGGGGCGCCTGCCGCATGCAGCGAGCGGGCAAGGTGCTCGCGACTCAGCCCGAGCAGCCGGGCCACGGTGGCGACCGAGGTGAGGCGGCCAACGTGGGACACCCCCGTCCGCCAGACCGCCCCAGCCAGTGGCCCGACCCCATGCGAATCCAGCAGGATGTCGGCGCGGATCGTGAAGCGCGTGGCCAGCAGCACGGGCTGGAGCAGCACGCGTATCATCGCGTCATCCACCCCATCCACGAGGATGGTGGCGATACCGGCGTCGTGCAGTCGCGCCAGCAGCGCGGCGTCGAGCGCCCGCGGCGCGATCAGGCCGACGGCAGGAATGGGTGCGTGTCGCGTGGCATGTTCCACGGCGCGCCACCCAACCGACGCCGCCGTGCCAGGCAACAGGTCGACGACGATCGCATCCACCAGCGTCGTCCGGAGTGCCGAGTCGATGCCGTCGGCGTCTCGCACCACGACGATCTGCGCCCGTCCGCGCGGGAACGCACGGGCGAGCATCTGTCGCGGCCGTTCGCGCGTGGTGCAGAGCAGCAGCACGGTGGCGGGGGCCGCAGCACCACGCAGCGGAACGGCGAACCCACGCGGCGGCCCGCGGGTGCTACTGACGCTCAGGGCGCCTCGGCCGACGGCTCGTCGTCAGGTGCGCGTTGATCCGCATTCAGTGTTGCGCAGGTCGGCGCTTCCGTGTGCGCGACACGTGTGTCGTGTGCGGCGATCGCCTTGGTGCGGATGATCTCGTGCGCACGCTCCAACACGACGCGCGCATTCTCGTAAGCCAGCAGCGAACGGGCCTCATCGTACTTCGCCCATCGGCAGGCCGTGATGCCTTCCTCGCGTTGCGGCAAGGTGGCCGAGCAATCCGTCTCCATCAGGAAGAAGTGACAGATCTTGTGTACGAGCTTGCCCCGAAAGCGAAAGAACCAATCGATGGTATCGATTTCGGCACGCAGCGTGACCGTCGGCAGGCCCGTCTCTTCCTGCACCTCGCGCACCGCGGCATCCGGCGCTTCTTCGTCGCACTCGAGATGCCCCTTGGGAAATCCCCAGTTGCGATAGCTGTCGCGAATCAGCAGGTACACGGGTACATCGTCCACCACGCGGTAGACCACGCCACCGGCGGAGACTTCACGACGTGCATCGACGGGAGTGGTCATGGCGGTGGACGCACCCTTACGCGGCGGGATCCATTTCCGCGCGCCCTTCGATGAACTGACGCACGACCGGATCCTTGGTATGCTGGATTTCGTCGACGGTGCCGACCTGCCGCACCGTGCCTTCATAGAGCATCGCAATGCGGGTGCCGACGCGATACGCGCTGCGCATGTCATGCGTGATGACGATGCCAGTCACACCGAGGCGGTCGCGCATGCGCACCATCAACTCGTCGATGACGGCACTCGTGACGGGATCGAGGCCGGTGGTCGGCTCATCGTAAAGGATGTACTTCGGCCGCAGCGCGATGGCCCGGGCAATGCCCACACGCTTGCGCATGCCGCCGGACAGCTCCGCCGGAAAGCGCGATTCGGTGCCTGGCAGGTCGACGAGATCGAGCGCTTCAGCAACCCGTGCAGTGATCTCAGCGCTCGACAGCAGGCCTTGCTTGCGCAGGCCCATGGCCACGTTCTCGCCGACGGTCAGGGAATCGAACAGCGCCGCGAACTGGAAGACGTAGCCGATCTTGGCGCGGAGTGCCGTCAGTTCCTTGCGGTTCAACTTTGGCACTTCGAGGCCATCGACCTTGACGCTTCCCGAATCGGGGCGCAGCAGGCCGACCATGTGCTTGATCGCCACCGACTTGCCGGTGCCGGAGAAGCCGATGATGACCATGGTTTCTCCCTCGTTCACCGTGAGGTTGAAGCCGGCCAGCACGCGCTTGGGTCCGAAAGCCTTGTGGACGTCCTTCAGTTCGATCATCAGAGCGCGTGATTCAGGGGCAGCGTGGGGAGGCGGGAGCGTGATCGTGCAGACCGCATCGTCAGGAGTGAGAATACGACAAGGGGCAGCCGCAAACCACCGGCTGCCCCCTGATGTGTTTCGGAAAACCGGCGCCGATCAGGCCGCGAACGACCCCAGCGCACGTCCGACATCACCTTCGCGCAGGCGCTTCAGTGCGCGGTCGCGCAACTGTCGCACACGTTCGCGGGTGACGCCGAGCATGGAGCCGATTTCCTCGAGCGTGTGCTCGCGTCCGCCTTCGAGCCCGAAGTACAGGCGGAGGACTTTCGCGTCGCGCGGCGGCAGCGTGTTCAGTGCCTGCTCGATTTCGTCGTTGAGGAAGCGGTTCATGGCCTCCTCTTCCGTGTCCGGCATTTCGTCGGCCACGAAGCGTTCGATCAGCGAGCGATCGCCTTCCGGATCCATCGGGGCATCGAGACGGACGTCGCCGGTGTTGAGCGCGGCGAGCGACTGCACGACATCCACCGAGAGCCCGGTGAGCTGCGCGAGTTCTTCCGGACTCGGTTCACGCCGCAGCTTCTGCCGCAGGATTTCCGAGGCCTTGATGATGCGGGAGAGATCGGCCGTGCGGTTGAGCGGCACACGCACCGTGCGTCCCTGACGAGCGAGGGACGAGAGGATGGCCTGTCGGATCCACCAGACGGCGTACGAGATGAACTTGACGCCCTGATCTGGATCGAACTTTCGGGCGGCCGTGAGCAGACCAACGTTGCCTTCGCCGATCAGGTCGATCAGCGGGAGGCCACGGTTCTGGTACTTCTTGGCAACAGAGATGACGAAGCGGAGATTTCGCTTCACCAACTCCTGAAGAGCATCAGGGTCCCCAGCACGGATCTTTCGCGCCAGCTCGATTTCTTCGGTCCCCTTGAGCAGCGGATAGGTGCTGACTTCATAGAGGTATTGATCGAGGATGTCGCGTTCGGGCTCCGTCGGGGCGATCCCCGCAGGCGTCGCCTTGCGGCGCCGGCGCTTCACGTCTGCCATGTATTGAAAAACCTCAGTCGGAACTCGCGAATTGGAAGTGCAAGTCGGGGGCGCGAGCGATCCCGATGTGCACGAGCGCCGGAACGGCGCCGAGTCGCAGCATCTTCGTTTCTGCGAGGCACCAGGGAGTGAGCTCCTCGGTGCTTCTCAGCAACGCACGGTCTGGCCAGAGGGTTGCCGGAGCGACTCCCTGCGCCACCCGGACGGCATGGCGTTAGCCTTGCAATCTATGCGAAATGTCGATTTTCGCCAGTGGAATTGTGGCAATTCCTCATGCTTTGCCTTGACAGTCATCCTACTCCCGGCTACCCTTTGCGGTTCCTGACGACTTGCTGTGACGTCGTGGGCGTACGGCAGTCCTGCGTGCGGCAGTCCCGGGGGTGTAGCTCAGTTGGTAGAGCGCTTGAATGGCATTCAAGAGGTCAGGGGTTCGATTCCCCTCACCTCCATTGACGGGACGGTTCGGCCGAGCTTGCTTCGCCGGCCGGAAGGATGAGGAAAAGTTGCGGGAATAGCTCAGTTGGTAGAGCACAACCTTGCCAAGGTTGGGGTCGCGGGTTCGAGTCCCGTTTCCCGCTCTTGCTGGAACACAGTGTGAGGTCAGCACGCGCTGTTGTCGGGCGGTTAGCTCAGTTGGTTAGAGCGCCACGTTGACATCGTGGAGGTCACAAGTTCGAGTCTTGTACCGCTCATCGGGCCCTGGGAAACCGGGGCCCGATTTTCGTTCCCGCCAATCCGGTGACAGTGCACACATTGCCGGCATCTGCCTCGGGCGCGGCGAACAGCAACCGCAATGGAGGGGAGGCCACGGAGCTCACGGAGTGCTCCAGGAGCCAGCTGCCGTGCAGCGCGACTTTGAAGGAGAGGGTGGCGTTGCCTCGGGTTGCCGCGCGCCATGCTCCTCCCTCACGCCGTCTAGGCGCCGCGATGCGCGGAGCGCTGCGGCGGTCGCACTCCGTGAGCTCCGTGGCCTCCCCCTCATTGCAGTTCCCGATGCTCCGCGACGCAACAGCCGCCGTTAAGGCCGCTCGCCGCGATCTCGAGACTGCAGTGCGGTTCGGGTTGACCTCCCAGCCGAACTCGCCTAGTTTGATCGGCCTGTCCCCAAAGTGACAGAACGCGCTCGTAGCTCAATTGGATAGAGCATCTGACTACGGATCAGAAGGTTGGGAGTTCGAGTCTCTCCGGGCGCATGCAGTCGCAGTCAGGTCAGAAATGCTTACTGGTTTCGGGGTGTAGCTTAGCCCGGTAGAGCGCCTGCTTCGGGAGCAGGAGGTCGCAGGTTCAAATCCTGTCACCCCGATTGTTGGACCGCTTGGATGCGCTGTGCCGGATGCAGGAAGGGGAGCCAGATTGGCTCCCCTTTGTCGTTTGCAGCCCCCAGAGGGCGCCCTCGCGCCACATACTCCCTGCGTCGCCATCGTCAGCGGTCAGGGTCAACGATCAGCGCCCTCAGCGCACCGCACACCCGGCTGCACCGACTCCATCACGTGCACGAACAGGAAGCACGCGCCATGATGCCCAGGCGCCACGCGCATGGCCTGCCGAAGCCGCACCAGCACACGCTGCGTTGCAGGTAGCGCAGCCCCCGACGGCGACCAGTAGTCGTACGGCGTGAGGATCATGTCCGCTTCAGCTGCCAACGTCTGTGCGTCGGCATCCATCGGATTTCCATCGGCCAGTGCGCCCATCGCACGCGCATACGCCGAGTCGAGGGCCGCACGAGACGCAATCCCGGTGGATTCATGGCGTGCAGATACCGCGCGCAGCCATGCCGCATCGCTGACGCTGCCGACGCCTGCGCGCACGAGTAACCCTGCTCTCCGAATGGCATCGCGGGCCTCGACCGCCGCTGTAGCCGACACCGGCCCCGCGATCGTGGGCCCGAGTGCAATCGTCTCGCCAAGCAGGCACATCACGCACCGCGGGTCACGGCGTTGCGCTTCGCGGAATGCTGCCACGGCCTCCGAGTGACGATAGGCGTAATGCAGCGATAAGCCTTCGTCGAAGAAGCGATTCGCCAGCGCGTTGGACGTCCCAATCTCCCGATGGATGCGTGGTCCGATCCGACGGGCTGGAGGGACAGTGACGATGCTCGGTGCGCTGTATGCCACGATCGCTACTCGTGCAGCGCCTGACGAGGGCTGCTGTGCCACCAACATCGAACCGGAAGCGAAGAGTGTCAGACATTCGACCGCAAACGAAGCGAGAAACCTTGGGCTGAGATGTGACGTCAGAGACGTGAGAGATGGTGCGCTGTGCATGGGCATGAGGCCTGCAGGGAGTTGGGGTCGCGCATCGTCCCACTTGGGCACTGATCCACACGACCACGTGTACCTCCCTCTGCGCAGTTCCTGTCAGGGTTACGACAGCACACACATGAACCAGACTCAACCGACCGACGTCACCCAGCTCCTTGCCGCCTTGCGCAACGGCGATTCACACGCTGAAGAGCAGCTGTTTCCGCTGGTATACGAGGAACTGCGACGTGCGGCCGCGCGCATGCTGTCGTCCGAGCGCGCGGGGCACACGCTGAATCCATCCGACCTCGTGCATGAAGCGTGGATGCGACTGGGACTCGACGCGACAGACGGCGCGCAGGCCCTGCCCGCCACCGATCGTGCGCACTTCCTCGGTCTCACCATCCGCGCGATGCGGTTCGTCCTCATCGATCATGCGCGACGCCGGATGGCCGACAAGCGTGGCGCTGGCGCTCGTCGCGTGACACTCGACGAGTCAGCCGAGTCGGGCGCGGCATCCCCGGAGGATCTGCTCGAACTGTTCGACGCACTCGAGAAACTGGGAAGTTTCGAGCCACGGCTGCGTCAGGTTGTCGAGTACCGCTACCTGGCCGGATTCACCGAAGAAGAAACCGCCAGTGCTCTCGCGGTCACCACCCGCACCGTGCAGCGCGACTGGGTCAAGGCGCGCGCATGGTTGTATCGTCAACTCTACGCCACGGAGCCTGCGTCGTGAACGATGCGTCGCTCTCTGCACGGGCGCTCGCAGCTTTCGACGCAGCGCTGGATCAACCGGAAGAAGATCGCACGCGATGGCTCGAGGCGTTCTGCGCCGGTGATGATGCGCTCGAAGGCGAAGCACTGCTGCTGCTGAACGCCTCACGGAGTGCGCAGGGCATCCTCGAGCAGTCGCCGCATGCCGCAACACCGCCGGACGTCGAACGCGCCATGGCGGCCGCCCTCGAGTCACGGTACGAGGTGCTGCGTGAAATCGGCCGTGGCGGCATGGCAACCGTCTTCCTGGCGCGTGAACGCAAGCACGATCGCGAGGTCGTGCTGAAGGTGCTGAATCCGCTCATCGCGCAGTTGTGCGGGAAGGAGCGCTTTCAGCGCGAAGTGCACATCGCAGCCACCCTTGCACACCCGAACATCGTCCCGCTGATCGACTCGGGCGACGCGGCTGGATTCCTCTACTACGTGATGCCGTGGATGGAGGGACGCAGCCTGCGCGATGAGTTGCAAGTGGAGCGTCCGTCGCTGGCATCCGCGCCCAGGATTCTGCGCGACATTGCACTCGCACTCGACTGTGCGCACAGATCAGGCGTGATCCATCGCGACTTGAAGCCGGAGAATGTGTTGCTCGCCTCAGGTCACGCATACCTGCTCGACTTCGGCATCGCGAAGCTGGGCAGCGACTCCTTCGAGTCGACCGGCATCACGGCCCCCGGCTTTGCCCTCGGCACGCGACGATACATGGCGCCGGAACAGACGTACTCCGCTGCCGCGGTCGACGCGCGCGCCGATATCTTCGCGTGGGGTGTCCTCGGTGCTGAGTTGCTCACCGGTGCGCCGCTGCCGGCCGGGGAGCCGCAGGCCGTCGCGCGACGCGAGCTGGCACGGCGCGCAGGCCTGCCGGCGCACATGGTGGCGCTGCTGCTCGACTGTCTAGCGATGGATCCGGCGTCGCGACCGGTCGACATGCACTCAGTTCTGGAGCGGATGGACGCGAAACGCGCGGCACCGCGACCGCGCGCCGCACCGTGGCAAACAGGCACGCATCGATTCCTCACAGGCGCGACTGTCAGCGCTGCCCTTCTCGCAGGCGTGTTCGCCGTGCGCGCCGCGAGACAAGTACCACCGGTCGCACTCGCGGAACCGGTCGCCGTCTCGGTCCTGCGCAACGAGACGGGTGACACCTCACTCACCGTGCTCGGTCGTTTCGCTGGCGATTGGGTGACCGATGGGCTGCAGCGACTCGGCGTTGCGAAGGTTGTGCCCTGGTCGGGAGCGCTGCTCGCTTCGGAACACGCCGCCGCCACCGATGCGTCGATCGTGACCACGTTGAAGGACGAAACGCTGGCCGGCACAGTCGTCACCGGCAGCTACTACCGCGTGCGCGACTCACTGCACCTGCAAGCACAACTCGTGGACACACGGAGCGGTGAGCTGGTGTCCGCGCTCGCTCCGATCGTCGTGCCGATCTCGCGGCCGGAGGATGCGGTGTCGCAGTTGCGTGATCGCGTGATGGGCGCAGTGGCGTCGGCGCGTGACGAGACGATGGCATCGATTCCGGGGCAAACCAGAAATCCGCCGTCATATCCGGCGTATGAAGCGTTCAATGCGGGACTGGATGCCTTCTTCGCGCAGAAGTACACGGCTGCACTCGCACAATTTCGCGAGGCCTTCGATCGTGACTCGACGTTCGGCGCGGCGGCGCTCTGGGGCGCTCGTGCGGCGCTGAACACCGACTCCCTCCCGCAAGCTGGCGCGCTGGCGCGTCGTGCGCGGGCCGCGAGCGGCACCGTGACGCCTGGTGCCTTCCAGGACGCCTCACTGCGGTACATCGAAGCGCGTCTGCTGGGTGACGGCACGGCTGCCCGCACCGCGATTGCGCGTGCGGCAGCGCTGGCACCGAATTCCCGCGCCGGGTTCGAGCACGCCGTGGCGCTCCTGAGCGCTGGGTATGTGAGTGCAGCCCGTGATCAACTGCTGCGCATGGATCCGAATCGTGGTGAACTGCGGGGCTGGAGCCCCTACTGGACGCAGCGCGCGCATGTCGACTACCTGATTGGCGATCATCTCGCGGAACTCGCCGACGCGCGCGAACTCCAGCGACGATTCCCCGATCGACGCGTGGCCACGGTGCTGCAGGCGCGCGCACTCGCATCGTTGGGCGAGCTACGCGCGCTCGACTCGTCGCTGGTGGCGTGGCAATCGCTGCCACCGGATGTCTACTGGTCACAGGGCGCCGCATTGGTGGTCGCATCCGAGGAGCTGATGCGTCGCGGTAACGAAGCGGCGGGGCGACGGTACGCGGCGCGCGCGATCACATGGCTCAGGGAGCGCCTGATCGCCGCGCCCAACGACCGGTCACATCGCTACTGGCTCGGCAGCGTCTACTACGACCTCGGGCGCTACGACGCGGCGCGTCCCTACTTCGAGTCGCTGGCGAGAGACTACCCAGACCGAATCGAGTACCGAGGGTTGGCAGCGATCGTCGCAGCGCGCCGGAAGGACCAAGCCGCCGCCGAACGGTGGCTTGGTCCCGCCGGCCCAACCGAGATTGGCGAGCACCTCGCCTTTTGTGCGCGCATCGCTGCGATCAACGGCAAGACCGAGTCGGCGTTGACCTTCCTGGCTAGTGCGGTCGATCATGGCATCGAGCACTATCCCTGGTTGGCGGAGTCGGCGTTCCGGGATTTTGCGGTACTGGAGCGCGAACCACGGGGCCGCGCGCTGCTTCACGGGCGGTGAGCAGCTCACCGTGAACGCCGAAGCAACACCACCCCCCACACCATCAACCACAACGGCAGTACCGCATTGTTCACCTCCGCGATCGGCGCCACCCACGGGCTCACGTTCCGCCACATCGCGAGCAACCCCGTCACGCCGGCCACGATCCCGAACCCACTCGCCCAGCGCGGCAACCGGCGATCACACCACGCCACCGCGCTGAAGAGCACGAACGCCATGCTGAGCAACACTTCACCCAGAAACTCGCCGATGTAACGGCCGAACATCATGTTCGCCCCATCGAAGATCGACGTCAGCACCACGCGCTGATCGATGGTGGCCGTTCCCCACGCACGCGCGAGTTCCCACTGGAGGCTCGGCCATCGCACCAAGCCAAGCAACATGCTGATACCGGCGATCGACGCACACCATTCCGCGATGCGCACCACGGTCCGATATCGCGGATCGTCATGCAACGACGCCGCGCCAGCAGCGGCCGGAATCAGCAGGAGCGGAATACAGGCGTACACGGCCCAGATTGCGCGTCCTTGTGCGCCGAGTGCCAGCAATCGCGGCAGGACCTCCGCCGCCGGCCTGTCGAGCACGTCCGGATAGTCGAATGAACCGGCCAGCGCAGAGAACACGGCGATGAATGCCACCGCAGCAAGGATCAGCGATGCGCCGGCAATCCTGCCTCCGACCCGGCCATCTGAATCGGTACTCACGATGCCACCTCCATGCGCGGCGTTCGCGGCGCAATGTCAAAGTCCATCAGTGATGCGTTGATTCCGGTCAGGTTGCCGAGCCACACCAGCGCGGAGATGATCGCGCGTTGCAGCATCGCCGGTGCTGCCGTGAAGGTGACGTCGGCGTCCTGCAGGCAGCGCGCGAGATGGAAGAGATTCCTCGGTGCACCCGTGGCGCTTGCGCGGCCGGTGTTGGCAAGCCCGTGCCAGGTGCGAAGAGATCGCTCGAAATGCAATGGTGGACGAAACTCGGTGATGATCGTGACCCATGCACTGGAATCGTTCGCAAAGCTGTGCGCCTGCCCCGGATCGACGGTGACCGAGTCTCCCGCGAGGAGTGTGCGCCAGTGGCCATCGACGCAGACACGCAGCGCACCGTCCAGCACTTCGAACCGCTCCTGTATGCGCCGGTGCCGATGCATCGGGCCGCCAGTTGCCTGGGGCGGCAAGTCGAATTGCACCTCGAGTACTTCGCCTTCTGCATCGAGCCCGCGGTGCAGCACCAGCATCCGGTCACCGGTGACCGTGTTCGTCACCGGCACCCATTCGGGCGAAGCGATCATCGTGCCTTCCCGAGCCGAACGTCGAGCCCAACGGTCGGGTTGACGCGCACTTCACCGTCAAACGTGTTGAGAAGCCCAACACCCAGTCGGCCGGCGACCGGGCCCGCGATGCGCCCACGGATTCCGGCATCGGTGAGGAAGCCACTCTTGAATCGCTTGTCGAGGCTCACCACGAGGCTGGGGGAGATGTAGGCCGCGGTGCCGGTCGCACTCGAATACATCGTCGCGCCGAAGCGGAGAAAGTTCGTGTTTTTTCCCTTCGCCTCGCCGTCAGCCTTGAGAATCGTGGGATAGAAGCCGGCGTGCACACCAACTCGACCGAAGCGCAGTTCGACGCCAGAGGATGGATTGCGAAAAATCGTGAGATAGATCGCGCGATCACTGCTACGCTGCGCCTCGGCGGCAGCGGGGATGGTCAGGGCAAGGGCGAGTACGGCGACGAAGGCGTGGCGGAGTGGCATCGGGAGGTTCTGGCTGGAGTGGGAAATCGCGCGGATCCGCTTGGATGCCGGCTTACCACAAGGCTAGGATTCCCCCACCCGGTCGACGGTGACGGGATGCGCCAGATCATTGACCAAACGCGCCAGAACTCGCACCGGGACGACTGCATGCCCGAAACCACCGTCGCTGCCACACTCGCGATCGACATGCTCCAGTATCTCGAGCGAGCAGGTCATCCGATGGTCGAGGTCTGTCGTGACGCCGGCCTTGATCCGGCGATCATGTCGCGGCCGGACGAGCGATTGCGCGGCTCGCAGATGGAGCGGCTCTGGGCGGTCGCAGAACGCCGCACGGGCGACCCGATGATCGGGCTCCACATGGCAGAGGTCTTTCACCCGGCCGCCCTCGACATCCTTGGCTACGTGGTGATGACCTGCCGCACGATTGGCGACGTGATGGAATGCCTCGTCCGATATGCCGGCCTCCTCAACGACGGGCTGCGCGTCGACCTCACGCACGATGGACCGCGCGCCGTGGTGCGCGTGCACATCGTGTCATCACACCTCGACAATCAGCTGGAGCGTGACCCTCGCCAGGCCATCGACTCCATGTGGGTGGGGCTCGCACGACAGTTGCGAGCGATGACCAACGACGCGGTGATTCCGCTCGAGGTGGCGTTTCGTCACAGTGTGCCGGATGACAGTGAGTACCGACGCGTGCTCCGCGCGCCAGTGCGCTTCGGCGCGCGGGAATACCGCTTCGTCCTCGCGCAGACCGACCTCGCACGGCCCATCCCATCGGCAAATCCTGCCCTCTTCACCGTGTTCGAGCAACACGCAGAGCAACTGCTCTCGGAGCTCGGCGGCCACCAGACCATTGTGGGTCGTGTGTCACGGATCGTTGCTGAAAAGCTCCGCGGGAGAGTGCCGCCGATCGGCGAGATCGCATCGGAGATGGCGATGAGCGCGCGACAGCTGCAGCGTGCGCTCCAGGCAGAAGGGCGCACCTACCAGGACGTGCTGAGTGAAGTCAGGAGCGCGTTGGCGCGGCGATATCTCAGTGATGAGTCGAATTCCGTGAGTCAGGTCGCCTTCCTGCTTGGCTTTTCCGAGGCCGCGGCGTTCCACCGCGCCTTCAAGCAGTGGACTGGAGTGACGCCGTCCGCGGCGAGGACGTTGCCGACATAAATTCGCATACGGTTGTGAAGTGTCACGCTGCGCCTTGTGTCGCACGCATGAACCCGATACGCTGCAGGGTGTAGCTCAAGGGCGCACGACGGGCCCCACCTTATCGCGCGGAGATCATTGATCCGCGAGACGAAGGCGACTCTGGAATCCTCACGGATCCGAGTCGCCTTTTTTGCATTTGTGGTTACGGCTTTGGAGGCCATATGAACACGACACTGAAGATGCTTGGAACGATTGCACTGGTTGGCATGTCCGCGTGTGCGAGGAAGCCGGTGGCTGAGATCACCCCGGTCGACAACGTCGTCGCGACACGATGGAATGCGAACCTGACGACGCCGGCTTCGATGCAGGGCATCATCTCCGCCCAGGGGCGTTCCTGGATCACGTCGGTGGATGCCGGGCGACGCACGCGCATCGATGTCGAGCTCGGCAACATGGTGCCCGGCGGCGAGCATCCATGGGTGCTTCGCGCCGGTCAGTGCGGAATGAGCGGCGCCGAGCTGGTTCGGGTGAACGATGGCAACCGCTTGAAGGTCGGAAGCGACGGCAAGGCCAAGGCCGACATGACGTCAGACATGGCCTTCCCGACCACGGGCGACTACATGGTGGCCGTCTTCGCCTCGAACGAGAACAGCGACCGGATGATCGCCTGCGGCAACTTTGCCCCGCCCAACATGTCGGCCCCCCGCTAAGCCGCTGGGCGTCAGTCGGCTGATTGTCGCTCGCCTGGTCGCCGTCCCCCCACCACGGGCGGCCGGCCTCCAGCCTGCGACGGGCCTTTCGAACAGCCCTCTCTGGTTTCGCGGGCTCGGCCGGACGGTTATGTTTTGAGTTCTGCCGATTCGTCGGCAACGCGTCTGTAGCTCAGCTGGATAGAGCGTCGGCCTCCGGAGCCGAAGGTCACAGGTTCGAATCCTGTCAGGCGCATCGCTCCACCGTTCGCACGTTCAGCTCGTTGTCCGCCTGAGCACGCAGCGACGGGATGCCACGACTCCCGCTGTGCCGATGCTCACCGTTTTCTTCCCCGGCCGCGTCACTCACGCATGAATGCCGGTACCCGCGACGCCACCGACGCGACGCGCCCCCAACGAATGCCTCTCGAAACGTCGGAGCTGAAGAAGCTCCACTTTGAACAATTGGTCGTGCGTGCCGATGCGCTCGGAGTTCCCAACGAGCCCGGGCTGCGTGTCCCCGACCTGATTCATCGCATCGAGCTCGCCATGCTGCGTAACCGCGAGCAGCTGGTGGCCGAAGGGGTGCTCGACCTCGAGAAGGGTGGGCACGGGTTCATCCGGTATCAGGACTGGAACTTTGCGCCAAGTCCCGACGACGTGTACGTCTCGTCGGCGCAGGTGCGGCGCTTCAACCTGCGCGCTGGCGATTGGCTGCGCGGGTCGATCCGCCCCCCCCGCCAGTGGGAGAAGTTCCTTGCGCTGCTGCGCCTCGAAGAGGTCAATGGCGCAGAGCCCGAGATCGGGCCGGCACGTGCGGAGTTCGACTCGCTTCCGGTCAAGTATCCCGATGAGCGACTTCGGCTGGAATACCCCGACTGCCCACTCTCGCTGCGTGTGGTCGACTTGGTCTCACCGATCGGCAAGGGACAGCGCGGACTGATCGTGGCACCACCGCGTACCGGCAAGACGATCATGCTGCACCAGATCGCGACGTCGATTCGCCGAAACTATCCTGACATCGCGGTGATCGTGCTGTTGATCGACGAGCGTCCGGAGGAAGTCACCGACTTCCGCGCCACGGTGCCCGGCGCGCAGGTCATCAGTTCGACCTTCGATGAGCCGCCAACCCGTCACGTACACGTCGGCGACCTGGCCATCGAGCGGGCCAAGCGTCTCGTCGAGCAGGGCAAGGACGTAGTTCTGCTGTTGGACTCCATCACGCGATTCGGTCGTGCTCACAACAACGTGCTGCCGAACAACGGCCGTATCATGAGCGGCGGTGTCGACGCTCGTGCACTGCAGAAGCCGAAAAAGTTCTTCGGCTCGGCAAGACGAATTGCCGGCGGCGGCTCGTTGACGATCATCGCGACCGCCCTCATCCACACGGGATCACGCATGGACGAGGTGATCTTCGAGGAGTTCAAGGGCACCGGGAACATGGAGATCGTGCTCGACCGCGGTATCGCGGCGAGTCGAGTCTTCCCAGCCATCGACATCGGGAAGTCCGGCACGCGCCGCGATGAGATGTTGCTCGATCAGGTCGAGCAGAATCGCATCATGCTCTTGCGCAGCTACCTCGCCGACATGGAGAAGGAAGACGCCATGGCGTTCCTCATCCAGCGACTGAAGCGCAGCGCGAACAATCGCGAATTCTTCGCCGACATGGAGCGCTGACCGGGATGGGACGCCTGCTCGCAATCGACTGGGGAGATCGCCGGATCGGCCTGGCGGCCAGTGATGAACTGCGCATGCTCGCCACGCCCGCCGGTGTGATCGTGCGGCGCGCGGGCAAGCGACCGCCGGTGGCAGAGCTTCTCCGGCGGATGGACGAGATTGGCGAGGTTGACGCGGTGGTGATGGGATTGCCGCTCGATGGCGATGGGAACGAGACGCCGCGCTGCGCCGAGGTGCGCGCTGTCGCGCTGGCGATCACCGAGCGCAGCGGTCGTCCCGTGTCGTTCGTCGACGAGCGCTACTCGACGGCGCGAACGCACCGCGCGCTACACGAAGCCGGCGGAAAGGTCGGCGATCACCGACATGACATCGACGCGATGACGGCGGCCATGCTGCTGCAGGCAGTGCTCAATGGCGGGGCCGTGATGCCCGCCAGTGCCGTCGTGAGCGAGGACTGACGATGGCGCGCCGACGAAACCGCGGGATGGGTGTCGTGGGTGTTGCTGCTGTCGTTGTCGTCGTGTTGATCGCCTGCGTCTCGGCGGTCATGCTGAATACCTGGGTGGGTCGTGCCGGCAGCGTGGCGCGCGTCAATCTCCCTGCGTCATCCACGCTTGCATCGGCCGCCGACAGCCTGCGCAGCGCACGCGTCATTCGCTCGGCGATGTTGTTTCGCGTCTGGGCGGCGGTGAACGGCGGAGGCAGGGTGGTACCGGGCCGCTACCTGATCACCCGGGGCGGCACCGTACGCGACGTGCTGCTGCAGCTGCGCACCGGCACTGGGCGGTTTCATCGTCTCACGATTCCCGAAGGATGGGGAATCCGCCAGATCGCAAAGCTGGTCAACGATTCGTTGCGCATCCCAGTGGAGTCGATCCTGGTGGCAACGAAAGACTCGGCCCGCCGCGCGCGTATGTCCACCACGGCGGCCGACGTCGAGGGCTACCTCTTCCCCGCGACCTACGAGTTCTTCGAGAGCGTCACGGCGGCCGGCGTCGTCGACACGATGTTGCTCACGTTCGACCGCCGATGGAAGAGCGCGTGGGACAGCACGCTGAAGAGCCAAGGGCGGAGTCGCCAGGAGCTGGTGACGCTGGCGTCGATCGTGGAGAAGGAAGCGGGGCGCAGCAGCGATCGGCCGATGATCGCGGCGGTGTACCTCAACCGACTGCGGAAAGGGATGCGACTGCAAGCCGATCCGACGGTGCTGTACGCGATGGGGCTGGTGGCCAAGCGTGTGTTGT
The DNA here is from genome assembly GCA_963740355.1 of uncultured Gemmatimonadaceae bacterium. Lineage (GTDB taxonomy): Bacteria > Gemmatimonadota > Gemmatimonadetes > Gemmatimonadales > Gemmatimonadaceae > JACMLX01. The sequence continues at coordinate 776,444 of CAVUDW010000002.1, read as the reverse complement.
ATGCCGACCTGAGGACCGAGTCACCGTACAACACGTATCGCGTGGCTGGCCTGCCCCCGGGCCCGATTGCGTCACCGGGCACGGAGAGTCTGGCGGCCGCGATCGCGCCAGCTGACACGGACGCGCTCTACTTCGTTGCGTTCCCCGACGGACACTCGCAGTTCTCGCGCACGCTGGCCGAACACAATGCGGCGGTGAAGGCTTCTCGGCTCGCACGAGACGCAGGGACGGCGAAGTAGGTCCGCTTCGTCATCGCTTGCGGGTGGAGCTACTCGGATGCCAGATCGGGACGGAGTGCCCGAGCACCGTGGAGATAGACGGGCTTCAGCGGCTCGGCCGCGGCGCTTCGTGCGACCAGCAGGAGTGCACGCAGACAGAGCGGCACGTCGTCATCCGTCGGCATTTCCGCCAGGCAGAGAAATTGTGCGTGTTCCCACCCGGCGCGGCGTGCGGCGGTCGCGGGCTTCGTCGCACGCAGGTCGCTGGTGGCGGTGAAGATCACGGCCTGCACCTCACCGCGCTCGCAGGTGTTGCGATCGAGGAAGGTCTGCAGCATCTCACGGACGGCATCGTCGATTGCCGACACGCTGTTTTCGCGACAGGTTGTCGCGAGGCGGACAGGAACCAATGGTCCGGCAGGTAGCGAAAATCCGTCCACGCGAACCTCGGTGACATGATCAACCATGATGACCCACGGCTTCGGCTGTGCGCGATCACCGATGACCTTCGCGACGGCACCGAGGGCTTGGTGCTGCGTGCGCAGGCGGCAGAGCGAGGCGGCGCCACGATGGTGCTGTTGCGCCTGAAACATGCGGACGCCGTGACATTGGTGGAAGTCGGTCGCGCACTCGTTCGCGGATTGACCGTGCCGGTGATCGTCAGTGAACGCCTCGATGTCGCGTTGGCGTGTGGCGCTGCGGGCGTGCATCTGACGTCATCGAGCATGCCGGTCGTGGCAGTTCGGACGCAGGTACCGCCGACATTCCTGGTGGGCGGCTCGGTGTCTATTGCGTCGGATCTGGAGAGTGCGGAGCTGGCGGACTACGTGACGATCGGTCCTGTACTTGGTGCTGGCGACGCGTCGCTTGGGGTGGAGGGGTTCCATCGCCTGGCGGTGGCGTGCAGCCGGCCCGCGATTGCGATCGGCGGGATCGATGCCGAGTCGGCGGCGTCGCTGCGTGGTGCCGGCGCGTCGGGTGTGGCGGTGATCCGGGCCGTGTTGGGCGCGTCGGATCCCGGTGTGGCTGCGTCGGCACTGGTGGCGGCGTTCGGCTGACGGTCGTGCGGTGTCGGCTTTGTTGGCGCGATCGGTGTGGTTGTGTTGTGCCGGATCGAGTATGCAGGAACGACAAAGCCCCGGATCACGTGGAGTGATCCGGGGCTTCATCAAAAGGTGCCGGCGACGGCCTACTCTCCCGCGACCTCGCGGCCGGAGTACCATCGGCGCTGTCGGGCTTAACGATCGTGTTCGGAATGGGAACGAGTGTGGCCCCGACGCTCTAGTCGCCAGCGTATTGTCAAAAACTGCTATACATCTAAAGTATCCTGCAGCCCACCGATGCGCAATGGTTCGCGTATCGGGAATGGCGTGCAACGACGGTGGTGTCAGTCGTTGCGAAGATGACAATGGAAGTGTGTGGAGATCATGGTGTAGTGGTGACAGCTGTCGCTGTCTTCGCGGTGTGCATTGCATACACGGCGACGCAACCGAGTTGCGTAAGTGACCAGGCTTTTGCGTGCTGGTCACAGTATTGGGAGTCAAGCCGCACGGGCGATTAGGACCGCTGCGCTCGGAATGGATTGCTCCACGTCCACGGGCGGCCTATCGACGGAGTCGTCTCCTCCGGCCCTTCAGGGGACTCAAGGTCCCAGGGATAATTCATCTTGGGGGGCGTTTCCCACTTAGATGCGTTCAGCGGTTATCGCCACCGATCATCGCTACCCGGCGGTGCCCTTGGCAGGACAGCCGGGACACGAGCGGATCGTCCGACTCGGTCCTCTCGTACTAGAGTCCGCACCCCTCAATTATCCAGCGCCCACGACGGATACAGACCGAACTGTCTCACGACGTTCTGAACCCAGCTCATGTACCACTTTAACCGGCGAACAGCCGGACCCTTGGGACCTTCTCCAGCCCCAGGATGTGATAAGCCGACATCGAGGTGCCAAACCGCGCCGTCGATGTGAACTCTCGGGCGCGATAAGCCTGTTATCCCTAGCGTACCTTTTATCCGTTGCGCGATAGCCGATCCACACCGGGCTACCGGATCACTACAGCCGACTTTCGTCCCGGTTCGACCCGTCGGTCTCACCGTCAGGCTGGCTTCTGCTGTTACACTCTATAAGCGCGAGTACCGACCGCGCTGAGCCAACCATGCGCGCGCCTCCGTTACTCTTTCGGAGGCGACCGCCCCAGTCAAACTGCCCACCTGCCACGGTCCTAGCAAGGGTTTGCCTTGCGTAGTGAGGACAGCACACCACCCAGGGTGGTATTTCACTGGTGCCTCCCCAAGGGCTAGCGCCCCTGGCTCATCGGCTCCCACCTATGCTACACAGTGAAGTGCACCGTCCAATGACAAGCTACAGTAAAGGTGCATAGGGTCTTTTTGTCCTGTCGCGGGGACTCGGAATCCTCACCGAGACTGCAATTTCGCCGAGCACGTGGTCGAGACAGTGCTCAAGTCGTTACGCCATTCGTGCAGGTCGGAACTTACCCGACAAGGAATTTCGCTACCTTAGGACCGTTATAGTTACGGCCGCCGTTTACCGGGGCTTCGGCTCAAGGCGTCGCCTTGCGGCTAACCTCTCCCCTTAACCTTCCGGCACCGGGCAGGCGTCAGTGCGTATACGGCGCCTTATGCGGCTTGGCACGCACCTGTGTTTTTGCTAAACAGTCGCTTGAGCCGATTCTCTGCGGCCTCATCCTGCTTCGGTTGTACACCTGACAGAATAAGGCATCCCTTCTTCCGAAGTTACGGGATCATTATGCCGAGTTCCTTGACCACGTTTCACTCGTTCACCTGAGGCTACTCGCCTTACCCACCTGTGTCGGTTTACGGTACGGAGCCTCGCTGCTCTCCCCCACCCGCTTTTCTTGCCAGTCGACGTGACACCCCTTGGACAATATCGCTATCGTCCTCAGCATCCGGTCTCGGCTTGCGCCTACGCCGTTACAAGAGCAATCCACAAGCTCTCGGGCATGGTGTTCCTGGGTCCCGGGTGGCTTCAACGAACAACGAGACGGACGGGAATCTTGACCCGTTTGCCATCAGCTACGCCTCTGGGGCCTCGCCTTAGGATCCGCCTCACCCAGCGCTGATTGCCATGGCGCTGGAACCCTTGGGTTTCCGGTGTGCGGGGTTCTCACCCGCATTTGCGCGTACTCATTCCGGCATCCTCACTTCTCATCGCTCCACGGCTCGTTTCCACGACCGCTTCACCGCCGATGAGAACGCTCCCCTACCCCTCATGCAAAGCATGAAGGCCAAGCTTCGGCGGGCCGCTTAATCCCGACCATTCTCGGCGCATCTCCGCTGGACCAGTGAGCTATTACGCACTCTTTAAAGGAATGGCTGCTTCTAAGCCAACCTCCTGGTTGTCACGGCAGCGACACATCCTTCGCTATACTCAGCGGCCACTTCGGGGCCTTAGCTGTGGCTCTGGGTTCTTTCCCTCTCGCCTACGAACATTATCGCTCGCAGACTGCCTCCCAGCGTCCATTCCATGGGCATTCGGAGTTTGGTTGGGGTTGGTACCAGCGTCGCCGGCCCGCGCCCATCCAGTCGCTCTACCTCCCAGGAACATGCACTGAGGCTCTACCTAAATAGATTTCGGGGAGAACCAGCTATCTCCAGGCTTGATTGGCCTTTCACCCCTATCCACAAGTCATCCGAACGGTTTTCAACCCATACCGGTGCGGGCCTCCACGTCGTGTTACCGACGCTTCACCCTGCTCATGGATAGATCGCCCTGGCTTCGGGTCTACCCCCAGGCACTCTCGTCGCCCTCTGCAGGACTCGCGTTCGCTCTGGTTCCGTGGCTCAGCCACTTAACCTCGCGCCTGAGGCGTAACTCGCCGGATCATAATGCAAAAGGCACGCCGTCAGTCGTGACTCAGGTTGCCCCAAGCCCAACCTCCGACCGCTTGTTGGCATGTGGTTTCAGGATCTCTTTCACTCCCCGCACTGGGGTGCTTTTCACCTGTCCCTCACGGTACTCGTCCACTATCGGTCACAGAGGAGTCTTTAGCCTTGGAGGGTGGTCCCCCCAACTTCCGACGGGATTTCTCGCGTCCCGCCGTACTCAGGAACTCTACTACGATCAGTGCATCAGCTTCGCCTACCGGGCTCTCACCGTCTGCGGCCCCCCGTTCCAAGGGAGTTCAGCTGCTTTCTCCGATCGCGTCCGTAGGTCCTATAACCCCGGCATGTAAACACACCGGTTTAGGCTCCGCCCCTTTCGCTCGCCACTACTCAGGGCATCTCGGTTGATTTCTCTTCCTCCCGGTACTGAGATGTTTCAGTTCCCAGGGTTCGCTTCCACTTGCGTGGATGACGGGACTCGCGCCCCGCCGGGTTGCCCCATTCGGCCATCTCGGGATCACCGCGTGTGTGCCACTCCCCCGAGCTTATCGCAGCTTACCACGGCCTTCATCGCCTCTCTGTGCCCAGGCATCCCCCACATGCCATCTCTCGCTTGACCTCCCTAACCGGTCAAGCCGTGCATGCGCATTCATGCACACTGCAATCACTTCATCGCGATAGACACGTTGCCGTGCCCAGTCAACGATGGGATTCACTTCCCACGATCTCCACACTCTTTCCATTATCAAACATCGTCCGCTGCGCTTCCGTGCTTGCGCCCTTCCGTGCAGCGTCCCGGGTCATTGTCCCGGGGAGTCTGAAGAAAGTAGTCGACTCAAACTTTGGGTCAAGGGGGCTGAGGACATCAATTGCTGAGACAGGCGAAATGCACCGAGATGCGCCGTCGACATGCACCGCTCGCAAGAGCACACACGGCCGCACACCGTAGGGCACCACAGCCCACCGCAGCCCACCGCAGCACGCATGTGACCGACGAGGTGACTAGGCTCCGGTCGACATGACTCCACCATCGAAACTCCCGATCGCCACCCTCGGCTCGCGCGGCGCCGAACGCCTGCTCCGCGGCCATCCGTGGATCTTCCGCAGCGACATCGCCACTGCCCCACGCGTCGACGCCGGCCTGATCGATGTCCGCGGCCCGGGTGGCCGAAAGCTCGGCACCGCGCTCTACAGCCCGACCTCCGAGATCACGATCCGACGGCTCGAAGCCGATCCCGATGTCGTCGTCGATGCTGCCTGGTGGCACGCCGCGCTGGCGCGCGCGATCGCACGACGCGCACCGCTCGCCGCCCACACCACCGCCTGCCGCCTCGTACATGGCGAAGGCGATGGCCTGCCCAGCCTCGTCGTCGATCGCTACGACGACATCCTCGTACTGCAGCTCCTCAGCGCCGGACTCGAGACGCAGCGCGCGCACATCATCGCGGCGCTGCAGTCGCTCGTCGCGCCGCGCGGCATGCTCGCGCGCAACGACCCCGCCGTCCGCACACGCGAGGGCCTCGAGCGCACGGTGGAAGTGCTGGCCGGGACGGTGCCGGACACGGTCAAGATCAACGAGCACGGCATCCAGTACCTGGCAGCCTTGCGCACCGGCCAAAAGACGGGGGCCTTCCTCGATCAGCGGGAGAACCGTGTGCTGATCGGATCGCTGGCGCGCGGTCGTGCACTCGACTGCTTCAGCTATCACGGCTCCTTCGCGCTGCACCTCGCGCGCAACGCCGAACACGTGACCGCCGTGGACGCCTCCGCCGCCGCACTCGATCGCGCCACGGAAAACGCCGCACTCAATGGCTACAGCAACATCACGCCGATTGTCGCCGATGCCTTCGAATATCTCCGCGAAGCGAAGGCACGTGGCGATCGTTTCGACACGATCGTGGTCGATCCACCTGCCTTCGCCAAGAACCGGTCGTCGGTCTCCCACGCGATGCGCGGATATGCCGACATCAATCGCATCGCCATGCAGCTGCTCACGCCGGGTGGCCTGATGTTCACCGCTAGCTGCAGCCACCACGTCCACGTCCCCGACTTCCTCGAGCTGCTCGAATACGCCGCCGCCGAAAGCGGACGCAACATCGCCATCCGCCAGATCACCACCCAGCCACTCGATCACCCGATCCTGCTCACCGTTCCCGAGACTGGCTACCTCAAGGGAGCGCTGCTCGAGGCAATGGCATAGCGGCACTCCTCGCACGACGGAACTGCGAATCGCAGGGGCGCAAAGACGCAGAGAACTGCACGGCTGAACGGCCTAAACGCAAAACTGCCTAGGGGAACTGCGACAGCCGCAAAACTGCCAGCGCGCTCCCGATCGCCGGTGATCACATTGAACACTGCGCGTAAGTATCAGCGCTGGCAGCGTTTGCAGAGGTATGTGGAGCGCTGGCCTTGCGTGATGCGCGTGATCGGGGTGGTGCACCGCGGACATGGGTGCCCTGCTCGATCGTAGACGCTGAATCGATCGGTGGCTTCGCCGTATTGGTGACGACCCATCTGCTCGAACGCGAGGCCCATCGTCCAGCGAATGCCGGCGAGGACACGTTCGACCCGTGCCGTCGAGAGCTGCCGCGCTGGCGTCTCGGGGTCGATTCGCGCATGCCACAGTGCCTCCGCCGCGTAAATGTTGCCGACGCCGGCGAGCACCGATTGGTCGAGCAGCACCTGCTTGATCGGTGCTCGACGCGTCGCCATCCTGGCGCGCAATTGCCGGGCATCGAGCGCGGGGTCCAGCGCATCCGGTCCGACGCGGCTGGCGCGCACGACATCACCGGGCTGGCGCAGTTCGAGTCGCGCCAACACCCGCGGATCGACCAGCCAGATGTGGCGCGAACCACTGAACGCGAAGTGAGCGCGCGCGTGCGTCGGCGGCACTGGGCGCGACGACACCGCCCAGTCGCCCGTCATGCGGAAGTGCACCACCAGCACCGCGCCATCCGAAAAACGGACTTCCTGCCACTTGGCCACGCGAACGACATCGGTCACGCAGCGACCGACGAGCGTGTCGATGCGTCGATCGACATGTCGTTCGAGCGCCGGGTGCAGCCATGCAACGGATCGCAATGTGCGGCCGGCGATCTGCGTGTTGAGGAACCGCGCCGCACCTTCGACTTCAGGGAGTTCTGGCATCAGGCATGAATGAATAGCACGACGCGCCAGTGACGACGACCGGGAACGAATGCCCGATGCACTTGCATTCACGCACCGGCCAAGGCACCTTGCCGCGCACGCTGACCACACGGATGCCTATGCTGCTGTCGACGCCGACACGCTCGCTCAAGCACGAATACGCGACTTACGTCGATCTCGAGATCGAACGGTACAAGGACTCGATCCCACGCAGTTCACTGCTGAAGCTCGCAGATGACGCAGTGGCGGCGATGAGTTCTGGCGCCCAGCTCGAGTTGAGCGAACTGGTGCTCTGCGATGCCGTGAACGAGTTGATCATGCGTCGCCTGAAGATTCCGCCGTATGACCGCTGGCGGCGAAATCGTCTCAAGATGCTCGAGCAGTTTCGGCGCGCCGACCACTGGGGAATGGCGACGACGCAGCACCTGGTGGATGCAGTTCGGCCACAGGATCATCCGCATGTCGTGGTCGCGGGCCCGCACGTCGAGGAACGCACGCTCTATCTGGCAGCACACGGGGCACATGTCACCGCGATTGGTGAGCTCGACGACGAGGAGCTGGTGACGAAGGTGTTGGTCGCGGCCGCGCTGGCGGGCTTGTCCGGGCAGGTGATCGGTTGTGCGGATGGGCTCGATGAGTGGTTGCCGGTGGTGCCGGTTCGAGCGGTGATCTGGCATGCGCAGGTGCTCGACGCCCTGTCGCCCGAGCGGCGGAAACGGGTGCTCGCGCACCTCCAGGATGCCACCGCGGCGGGTGGAGTCCACTACATCGAAGGCGTTCCGAACGAATCGCGAGGGACCGCGTCGATTCGCTCCCTGATCGCCAACTACCCCGGCTGGCGGACGCCGGAAGACACCGGCGATGGCGTGATCGTGCTGCACAAGCCACGCGTGGCGTAACGACACAGCCCAGACACATTCCCGTGTCATTTGGCGACACGGCGAGGCTGATTTCGCACCTCGTAAGTCCACTAAGTCATTGCCAAACAATGACTTAGACGCATTGTCAGTTTGCGGCACCGGTCATGCACTTTCTCACGTCAGACACGCGCCAGAGGCTGGCGCCCCGGGCATCAGATTACCGGCCGCATCACACTCATACATATGTGTGGCGGATCGTGATCCCGGGAGACGATCCGGAGAGAGTATGGCGAAGAAGAAGATGCAGCTGCCGAATGATGAGCCGATGGGCATCGTGATTTCCCGTGGCGCTGAGCAGGACATGGCGCCGACGGTGTTGGCTTTTGTCTGGGGTCCAGCGGACGCAGAGATGCCGGAGCTCGTCGCGGCATAAACGAAACGGTTCGCGTGCGTAGCGCGGGCCAGGCGCGACGACTCTGAGGTCGCGCTGAAGCGGAGGTGGTGCCACACGGCATCGCCTCCGTTTTTTTGTGCCTGCAACGCTGCAGAACACCCGATCAAGGGGTCAGAGATCTTGGTGTCGTTTCCGCGCACGACCTCGATATTCGTCGCGAGGCAGTGACCGGTTTCCGCGGGTCTGTCCTCGACAGGCACCAAGGCGTCGGCGTCCTTGCTTGGCGACAGATGCGCCAACGCAGATCAAGATCTCTGACCCCTTGATCGCGCGTTAGACAGCGTCAGCGCATACACACGAGCTCGTATTAAAAGCCCAGCTCGGCACGAATTCATGAATCATTACACGAGTGTACTATCAGCCCGCACGGTATGGCACATGCAGAAAAATTAACTTCCCGAAATACCCACCCCACCCCCCCGGGAGATCTCGTGACGCTGCGAAATCCTCAGACACGCCGTCTCACGGCGATCGGCATGAGCGCCCTGCTCACGCTGGCCGCGTGTGACACCACCACTTCAACTCCGACCACCGTTGACGCCCGTCAGGATGCGGTCAACATCAGTCCAGTCTCGCTCGCGATTGCGGATGTGATTCCTGGAACGACGGCCGGCGCATTCAACACCGCCACCGCAAACAACAGCGGTCGCGGAAGTTCGGAATTCTGGGACAACCCATCCGCCGATGACGCCGCGACGAGTGCATGCAACATCGGCTTTTACGCGTCAGGCACGCTCGCGACTGATTGCCAGAATCAGGCTGCCGGATCGAATGCGAATCAGGGTGGATACACCAAGTTCTGGGGCGATGGCACGCTCGGAAACGACGCTTCGGCCTTCACCTTCGATGGCACTCGCTCGTACACGGTGACGCTACTCGGCTCCTACGCTGGCTCGAAGAGCACTGTCGGATGGTTCACCAAGGACGGCGCCGGCTACGTGTTCCACGACGTCGCGCTCTGGACCGACCGGACCGTCAATCACCAGATCACGATCGACGCGAGCATGACAGGCGGTCGCAAGTGGGGCTTCTTCATCCGGAACGACTTCAATCCGACCACCGGTGGTTGTCTGGGCGACGATACGGATTGCAGCGACGCTGAGGGCGGATTCTCTGCGCCACAGTACAATCAGTTCGCGATGTTCTCGAACGACGACCAGTCGAAGTTCCTGGTGGGCGCCGAGGACAACAAGCTCGAGTTGCTGCCGGAGAACACCGAGTTCCGCGACTCGGACTACAACGACTACATCTGGTCCGTCGTACCAGCGGTCGTTGGCGGCAAGGGCTGCTCACCGGGCTACTGGAAGACGCATGATGTCTGGCCCGCCCCGTACCTCCCGACCACGCAATTCAGCGCGGTGTTCGACAATGCATTCCCCGGCAAGACGTTGCAGCAGGTGCTCGCCTTGGGCGGCGGCGGCTTGAATGCACTCGGCCGCCAGACGGTGAGCGCGCTCCTCAACGGTGCGCAGCTTGGCTCCAGCTTCGAGCTGTCGCCGGCCACGGTGATCTCGCAGTTCAACGCGGCGTATCCTGGGACCAACGGCGCCTACACGACGCTGAAGGACTCGTACGAAGCGTTGACGGACATCAACGGACGCATCTGCCCGCTCCGGTGATCTGACGCACCAAGTGGTTGATCAAGGGGTCAGAGATCTTGCTGGTTCACCAGTCTGGATCTCTGACCCCTTCCTCGTTCACCGACCAAGATCTCTGACCCCTTGATCTGACCCCTTGATCGGGATCGGCAGTGGCACGAACGACGACGGGGGTGACGCCAAAAGCGCCACCCCCGTTTGAATCTCGGCAAGGCCGAGATTACATCGCCGGCGCAGCAGGAGCAGCTGGTGCCTTTGCCTTCTTGGCTGCGCGCTTCTTGGTCTTCTTGGCAGCCTTCTTTGCGCCCTTCTTGGCAGCCTTCTTTGCGCCCTTCTTGGCAGCCTTCTTTGCGCCCTTCTTCGCAGCCTTGCGGCCACCCTTCTTCGCGGCCTTCTTGGCGCCCTTCTTCGCAGCCTTCTTGGCGCCCTTCTTTGCGCCCTTCTTGGCGGCGCGCTTTGCGCCCTTCTTGGCAGCGCGCTTTGCGCCCTTCTTGGCGGCGCGCTTGACGCCCTTCTTCGCAGACTTCTTAGCAGCCTTCTTTGCAGCCATTGGTACTTCCTCCAGAACTGGAGTGATACGGCCCGTGCCTCCCCCGGTGGAGACCGGAACCAAGGGGCCACGCCCGACCGGGCGGGAGGCCCCCACGGCCGACTCCTCCAGAGAGAAGCCGACGTCCTGCGCGCGCGACCTTATCGTCGCACGCTAACCCTATACCGCGTCGCTCAAGCTGGTGAACGTGAAATCGCGCGCCTTGATCGCCGGCACCACGATCGGCACACCGGCCGATCCGCTTTCACTGGCACTGACGCGCTGCGGTTTCCCGAGCGCCTCGATGTTGTTCAGCAAGAAGACGGGTGACTCGTTAAAGCGTAAATTTTTGATGGCCTTGGTCACACGGCCGCGCTCGATCAGGAACGTGCCATCACGCGTCAGGCCGGTGTAGAGAATGGTGCGCGGATCGACGGGACGGATGTACCAGAAGCGCGTGACGAGGATCCCGCGCTCGGTGGATGCGATCATGTCCTGCACGCTCTGCGAGCCACCACCCATCTGCAAACATCCCGGCAACACGACGGGCGACACGCTCTTCTTCGACGCCCAGTACCGATCGTAGCCAAGCTCCTTCACCACGCCTGCATCGATCCAGTTGACCTTCCGCGTGGGCAGGCCATCCCCATCGAAGGGCACGCCCGGCGCCAGCGAATCCTGTGGGTCGGAGAGCAGGTTCACCCGCTCGTCGACGACCTTCATGCCGATCTTGGTGCCGCCGCCTGGCTTCGAGAAGAAGCTCCGGCCTTCGTCGGCCTGGCGCGCATTGGTGGCGAACGCCATCAGCTGCACGAGGTTGCCGACGGCGGTTGGTTCGAGCACGACGGTGTAGCGTCCCGGTTCGACCGCCACGGCATTCAGTGATCGCTTCGCCTTGTCGATGGCGGTCGCTGCCAGTGCCGCGCCGTCGATCGCACCGATGTCACGCGACGCCGCTCCAGCCCAGCCCGACCCTGCGCCATCGGTCGTGCGCACGGTGGTGGTGAAGGCGCAATCGGTGCTGCGATGGTAGGCAAACAATCCCGCCGAGTTCGCGATCGCGTTGGCGGAGGTGACGATTTCGAGATAGCCGGTGGAGCTGAGACCTGCGGCGCGCGAGGCTTCCGTCACCTTCCGCACGATTTCCGCGCGCTGTGCCGGTTCGGCGGCGGCGGTGGCGGCGTGGTAGGCGTCGACGCTGGTGTACGTCTGGGGCCCGAGTTCCGGCATCAGCTCCGGATCATCCGGCTGCAGTTTCGCGATCCGCTCGGCGATCTGCACCACCTGTCGGAGCGCTTCGTCGTCGAGACGATTGGTCGTGGCGGCACCGACTTTCTTGCCGACCGTGACGCGGACCCGGACACTCACATCTTCATTGTCGCCCGACGTCGAGACCTGGTTGACGGCGAAGCGGGTGTTGCCGCGTGCCGAGCTTCCGATCGAGACACGGCAGCTGTCGGCCTGCGAGAATCCGACGATGCGCTTGGCAAGGGACTCGGCTTCGGCCTGCGACAACACACGGGCGGGCTCGAGGAGGCTGCGCGGCGAGCTGTCCGCTCGCAGGCGATGACTCATGCCTTCCGTCCGGTGTTGATGACATTGATCTGCCGGTGGCGCGTCGGCGGGCAGCCATGACTGACGGCGTTCGACTGCGCCGGCTGACCCTTGCCGTCGCCGAACGCACCGCCGAGTTCATAGCTCCGCTTGCCACCGAGCATATCCATCGCGTTCCAGAACTCCGGTGTGCGGATCTGGTATGCGACGTCCTTCAGCATCCCGACGATCTTGCCGCCGCGGATTTCGTAGAACAGCTGGCCGCCGAACTGCGCGTTGTAGCGCTGCTGGTCGATGGAGAACGATCCGTCGCCGACGATGGCGATGCCGCGGTCGGTGGCGGCGATCAGGTCCTCGTAGGAGAGATCCTTCTCGCCGGGGAGCAACGAGACGTTGGGCATCCGCTGGAACTGCACGTCGGCCCAGCTCTGCGCATACGAGTTGCCGTGGCTGCGCACCGGCTTTCCCTGCTGCTGGTACCACCAGGCGAGTTCACCGGCCTGTTCACGGGTGGTCTGGTAGTCGACCACGACGCCCTTCTTGATGATGTCGAAGGTCTCCGGCGCCACGCCTTCATCGTCCCAGCCGATGGCCCCGAGCGATCCGGCCTCGGTGCGATTGCCCTGCACATTCATGATCTCGGGACCGTACTTCAGCTTCCCGAGCACGTTGCGTGGCGGCGAGACGAAACTGGTGCCGGCGTAGTTGGCCTCATAGCCGAGCGCGCGATCGAGTTCGGTGGGGTGGGCCACCGATTCATGGATCGTGAGCCAGAGATGCGAGGGGTGCAACACGAGGTCGTAGCGACCGACATCGACGGCCTTCGCCTTCAGCTTCTCGACCGCTTCGGCTCCCCAGCGCGGCGCATTCTCGACCAGCTTGCCGTCGAGCACATGTTCGTAGCCGAGGCCATGGGGCTGGATGTCGGTCGACTGGCGCGACTGGAAATCGGAGTTGTCGCTGGAGACCGCCGTGACCGTCATGCTGGGCTGCGCACGATAGATGGTCTGCACCGTGACGGTGCCGTCGGTCGAGGCGAAGGTCTTCTCCTCGCGGAGGAAGAACATCGCCGAGTTGACGAATTTCACGCCCGCGACGCCGAGTGCGGCCTCGTTGGCACGCAGCAGCAACGCGACCTGATCCTCGATGGCGACCGTGAACGGATCGATCTTGATCGGGCTGCTCCAGGTGCCATTCGCCGTCGGCGTGACGGGCGCGAGCTGCACGGGAGCGACCTGCGTGCGGCGGTTGGCCTTGGCCTGTGCGACGGCGGTGCGTGCGGTCCGCGCGATTGCATCGGCGGTCAGCTCACGCGTGGCGGCGAATCCCCATGTGCCATCCACCAGGACGCGGATACCACAACCGAGCGTCTCATCATCACTCAGGCCCTGGACGCGGCGCTCGCGGGTGGCGAGGCGACGGCTGCGGTTCTGGCTGATGCGTGCATCGGCATAGCTGGCGCCGGCGCGCTTGGCGGCATCGATCGCGGAGAGGACCAGTTCGCGAATTGCAGGGTCGCCGACCGTTGGCGCGATGCGCAGGGCGTCATCGGCAAAGCGCGATGCGGGCGCTGCGGCACCCGCGAAGCGCGGGGACGCGAGATTCGCCGCGAAGCCGACTGCGGCGACGGTGGCGCTGCTCTTGAGGAATTCGCGACGGGAAGATGTCACGCAGTACCCTCGGCTCTGAGAGCCCTTGACAAGTTGACGCGAATATAGAAGTGCCGAAAAACAGCGCGCAAGACATATGGAAGAAAAAATTTCCGGCGGTGCGTGCGGCATCGCGCGCGTGGCTCATCCAATTGCGGTGCTGCAGCGAGAGTATCGGACGCTCAGCGGCGTGTTTGAATGGCGCCGAAAATCCGGTTCGCACATCGATGCAAGCGGTCACCAGATGCGCCGCGTTACGCGACGAAATGCACATCCTGTGCGGTTTTTCGTCAGCGCATGTGTGGTGGGGCGCATCGCACTGGCAGGCGCACCGCGGGGTCACGGATCGGCACGGCGCGCCGCGCGCGGGTGATGGTGCCGGCGGCGACGCGACCGAAAATCCGTGGCATCGGCGGGCGCGTGGCACCTTCCATCACCGGTGCGCGTCCGGCACCTTTCACGCACTCCGGTGCACCGCGACGTGCACCCGACGCGGAGAACGCGCCGCGAAATTCCCTTCCTCAAGCAACGGAGCAGTGCTCGTGCGAGCACTCGTGAAGACCCATGCAGGCCCCGGTTTCGAGCTGCACGACGTGCCGACTCCGACGATTCGAGACGACGAAGTACTGATCCGGGTGCGACGCGCAGGCGTCTGCGGCACCGACGTGCACATCCACGAATGGGACGCGTGGGCCGCCGGTCGATGCAAACCGCCATTCGTCGTGGGGCATGAATTCGCCGGCGATGTGGTGGAGGCCGGACCGCTGGTACACCACGTGAAAGCGGGTGATCGGGTCACCGCCGAAGGGCACATCGTGGATGAGCGGAGTGTCCTCAGCCGCACCGGCAATGCACACGTGGACCTCTCGACGCGCATCATCGGCGTCGACCGTGACGGGTGCTTCGCCGACTACATCGCGATGCCGGCGTCGAACATCTGGCCGCTCGATGCCACGCTCAGCTACGAAGTGGGCGGCATCATGGACCCGATGGGCAATGCCTTTCACACCGCGCTGACGGCGAATATTCCGGGCAGCGTGGTGCTGGTCACCGGGTGCGGACCGATCGGCCTCTTCGCGGTCGGGATCTGTCGCGCCGCGGGTGCATCACGCGTGATCGCAGTGGATGTGAACCCCACGCGACTGGCCCTCGCGCGGCAGATGGGCGCGCATGAAGCGGTCCTGCCGCAAGATGCAAAAGCCACCGTGATGGGCTGGACGAGCGGCCTTGGCGCCGACGTCGTGCTCGAGATGAGTGGCGTCCCATCTGCGGTGCATCAGGCATTCGCGCTCGCGCGCCCCGCCGGTCGCGTGCAGATGCTCGGCATCCCGTCGAAGCCGATCGACATCGACTTCGCGACGGAGATCATCTTCAAGGGACTCACCGTCTACGGTGTCGTCGGCCGCCGCATGTACGACACATGGGACCAGATGTCGCGGTTCCTGCGCTCCGGTGCCTTCGATCCCACCCCGGTCATCACCCACCGATTCCCACTGGAAGACTTCGCCACTGCAATGGAAGTCATCAAGAACGGCACCGCCGGCAAGGTGGTCTTCGAAGTCAATGACTGAGCCACTCCTTCCGACCTTCGCCGACGTCGAGCACGCCCGTCAGCGAATTGCCGGGGTGGCGCATCGCACCCCGGTCATGACCTCTCGCACCCTCGACGCGCTGGTTGGCGCCCAGCTGTTTCTCAAGTGCGAGAACCTCCAGCGCATGGGCGCCTTCAAGTTTCGCGGCGCCTACAACGCCCTCAGCGCGATGTCCGCCGACGTCCGGGCACGCGGTGTGGTGGCCTACTCGAGCGGCAATCATGCACAGGCGGTCGCGCTGTCGGCGCGAATGCTCGGCATGCCTGCAACGATCGTCATGCCGTCCAACGCACCGAAGGCCAAGCTCGATGCCACCGAGGGATATGGTGCGAGAGTGGTCCGGTACGATCCGGCGGAAGACAAGCGTGAGGTCGTCGCACAGCAGATCGTGGCCGAGACCGGCGCCACGCTGATTCCGCCGTTCGATCACTTCGATGTGATTGCCGGCCAGGGCACCGCTGCAGCGGAACTCCTCGAAGAAACCGGGCCACTCGACGCGCTGCTGGTCTGTTGTGGCGGCGGTGGGTTGTTGACTGGATCGGCGATGGCCGCCCATGCGATGTCACCGGGCTGCCGTGTCATCGGTGTCGAGCCGGAACTCGGCGATGACATCACGCGGAGCTTCCTCACGAAGTCGCCGCAACGGCTGAGCGCCGTGCCGGCCACGATCGCCGACGGCGCACGCACGATGGCGCCAGGTGCGCTCACCTTCCCGCTGCTGCTGCAGCACGTGGATGGCATGGTGACGGTGTCGGATGCCGACCTGGTCGCCGCCGTGCGCTTCGCGATGCTCCGCATGAAGCTCGTGATCGAGCCGACAGGTGCGCTTGCCCTGGCGGCCATGATGAGCGGCAAGGCCGGCGTGACCGGTCGCGTCGGCATCATCGTCTCGGGCGGCAACGTGGATGCCGAGATGTTGCGCTGGATACTGACGGAGGATGGCGAGCGGCCGTCCGTCCCACCTGAGCCCTGACATATATGTCTCTCAATCACGCGTTCACCGCCGAACTGCAGGCGAACCTGGATCAGCTTAAGGCGGATCGCGTCTACAAGACGCTGAACTACCTCAGCAGCCCGCAGTCAGCCCGGGTACAGATGGAGGGCCACGGTGAGGTCCTCATTCTGTCGTCGAACAACTACCTCGGCCTCTGCGACGAGCCGAGCGTGGTGCAGGCGGGCATCGACGGGTTGAAGCAATTCGGAGCCGGCACCGGCTCCGTCCGTTTCATCTGCGGCACCTTCACGATCCACCGCGAGCTGGAAGCGGCGCTGGCGCGATTCGTCGGCACCGAGGCCGCCATGAGCTACGTCTCGGCCTGGACCGCGAACGAAGGCCTGACGCACTGCATCGTGAAGGAGGGTGATTTCGTGGTCAGCGACGCGCTGAACCACGCCAGCATCATCGACAGCATCCGGCTCGCGAAGTCGATCACGAAGTGCACCACTGGCGTCTACAAGCACGGCGACCTCGACGACCTGCGCGAGAAGCTGGCGGCCAACGCCGGTGCACGGCGACGCGTGATCTGGACCGATGGCGTGTTCAGCATGGAAGGCAGCGTGGCCAAGCTCCCGGAGCTCCTGCAGATTGCGCGCGACACGAATTCCATCCTCGTCATGGACGACAGTCACGCGACCGGCGTGATGGGAAAGACCGGACGGGGCACCGCGGAACACTGCGGTGTGCTGGGTGAGGTGGACATCATCACCAGCACCCTCGGCAAGGCACTCGGCGGCGCGGCTGGTGGCTTCGTGGCTGGCAGCGCGGCGCTCTGTGACACCCTGATTCAGTCGAGCCGCCCGCAGCTCTTCTCGAACGCGCTGGCCCCCACGATTGCCTGCAGCGCGCTGGAAGCGGTGCGTGTGATCGAGGCACAGCCGGAGCGGGTGACACGGCTGCACGAGAATGCCGACTGGTTCCGCAAGGCGATCACGGAGGCAGGATTTTCGCCGCTCCCGGGTGAGACGCCGATCGTGCCGATCATCGTCGGTGAGACGTCGACCGCCATCGCGATGAGCCAGGCATTGCTGGCGGAAGGGATCTTCGTGACCGGCTTCGGCTTCCCGGTGGTGCCGCAGGGACAGGCGCGTGTCCGCTGCCAGGTATCGTCCGCGCACACCCGCGAGGATCTGGAATTCGCGGTGCGGGCGTTCGTGAAGGTCGGCGAGAAGCTGGGAATCCGCGGCGCCTGACGAGACCGCGGCGCAAGAACCGACAGGCAGACATCAACGGCGGCGTACGGTCCTAGAACCGTGCGCCGCCGTCGTTATCGATCAGGCATTTCCTGGTGGTCCACGCCGTGCCCTTGCGCTCGGTGATCGCGCGGAGCGTCGCGCTTGCGGTTCGATCTTCGTTGTTGCCGCTCTTCCAGGTGAGCAGCGCCGTGAATCGGGTGGTCGCACGATCCGTCTCCGGCTCGACCGCCGGGCGGAGCGGGCCATTCACGTCGAGCTTCCCTTCTTTCGCGATGCGGAAGACGTTCTTCGTCTGTTCACCGCCGAAGAGGGCAGAGATCCGACCCATGTCGTGCGAGCCAAGCACCGCGACACATTCCTCGGCCGCCTGACGACCCGCCCGGCGCGCCTGATCGAGATCGGCATTCGACGGCGTGCCGCTACCTGGCAGCGCGAAGACCGCAGCTCCTGACGCGGCGGCAATCGAGTCGGCGAGTCTCTTGGCCGAATCACGGGCCGCACGACGAACGAGCCGCAGCGAATCGGCCAATGCCTTCTTCACCGCCGCGCTATCGACTGAATCGGTCGTGACGGGTGCTGCCGTGACGACTTGCGGAGGAGGCGCGACCGGCGCGACTGGCGCTGCAGTGACAGGCGGAGCCGGTGCCGCCGCGCTGTCGGTTGCCGACGCGGCTGCCTGATTTTCACGCTCCGTCAAGCTCCGCGTCAGGAGCACGCCAGCGACGGCAACAACGGCAATGGCACCTATCGCCATCATTGCACGCGGCAACGCGCTGCGCTTCGCGGGCTCGGGCGTCGCAACCACGAACTCAGGCGTCGGCGACGCGACCGCACCCGGGCGCGATGGCGCGGGCTCTGGCATCGATGCAGCGGCAGGCGGGAACAGCGGTGGCAGGTCGTTGTCGATCGGCGTTGCGCCCGCAGGCTCAATCGAAAACGGCACCGGCGTGACACTCATCGCCGACTCCACAGGCGTCAACAGCGCCGAGGAGTTGGGGTTGAATGCGGGTGTCGGCTGCGACGAGATGGCGGGGGTGGCACCGGACGATGTGCGCGGCGACGCGGCACCGGGCACCGACGCAGAACCTGTCGCCGGCGTGCCGTATGGTCGCAGCACGCCATGCTCGCGCTCCAATTCCTCGAGCGCGTCGCGGAAGTCACCCGATGTCGCAAAACGATCGTCTGGCTCCTTCTGCAGCGCACGCGCGACGATCAGGTCGAGACCGCTCGGCAGCTCGGCATTGTGCGTACTCGGGGCGCTGGGCACCTGCTGCAGCTGCGCGATCATGCGCAGGTAGTCACCCTCGACTTCAAACGGGAGGTGACCGGTGGTGAGCTCGTACAGCAGCGTGCCAACCGCATACACGTCGGCGCGGCCATCCACTTCCTGCCCCAGCAACTGCTCGGGCGACATGTATGACGGCGTGCCGACAGCGGCACCGGTGCGCGTCTGGCGCTGGGCGCCCACCAGTCGTGCGATACCAAAGTCCATCACCTTCACGCGACCGGCGCGGGTGATCATGACGTTGGCCGGCTTGATGTCGCGGTGAATGACGCCGCTTTCGTGGGCATGGTCGAGCGCATCGAGCACGGCGCGCGTGATGCGCGTGGCCTCAGGCCAGGGCAGAGCGCCCTGCGTCGCGAGCTTTGCGTCCAACGTCTGGCCGTCGACGTACTCCATCACCATCACGAATTCGTCGCCGCGCTTCTCGAGGCCGTAGAGCGCGGCGATGCACGGATGCTGGAGGCGCGCGAGGACGATCGCCTCGGAGCGGAAACGCTCGGCGAGGCCGGGCCTCGACATCAGCTCAGGGCGAATGACCTTGAGCGCGACGTGGCGATCCAGCAATTCGTCAACGGCATGCCAAACGGCACCCATGCCACCGACGCCAATGGACGCGATGACTCTGAGGTGGCCGATGCGTTCACCGATCATGCGACGCTCAGACCCCGTAGCTCAGGAATTCGATCCTCATCGGCGCCCCGCGACCCAAACGCCGCGGCACCCGATACCGCCTCCAATATGGCGGATCAGGGCGCTCTCTGCAGGACGAACGGTCCAAACCACAAGGTTCTCTCACCGGCGACGTCGAGCATCAGGCGCGCCGCGTCACTGTCGCGCTCCGGTGGGGTGAACTCCAGCGCCACCCGCGCCGACTCCAGTTCGCGCAGCGGTACGGCGGCTTTGGTCCGCCATCCGGCCACGCGCTGGGTGGTCTCGCCGAGCATCAGGTTTTCGGCAGACCGCGACTTTCGCCGGGTGCTATCCGCGAGATCGCCGCCATTGACCTCGAATGTCCCACCCCGGGCCAGGTTCGTGATACGGAGGTAGCAATACACCTTCTGCCGCGACTCGAGGCGCGCACACCCGAACAGTTCTACGGCAAACGGCCCCGCCGTGTCGGCGCTGATCGGCGCCCCATAGCGTTCAGGGAAGATGCTCGCACGCGGCCGCGCGTTCGTCTCGGCGGGGCGGGCCGCGCCGGGGACCGCCTTGGGATCGACGGGTGCACGTGCGGCGGCGATAGTACCATCACGGGTCGGAAAACCGAGACGCGCAACGGGGCGTGCCAGGAGCTCGCGGATGGCACTCACGTCCACCGCCACGTCGCCATCATCCTTGCCGGGAATCGTGCCGAGGGCGATTCCGATCAATTCGCTACGCACGTTGACCACCGGAGAACCCACCGCACTTCCCGAAATCTGCGCACCAAGGCGGAGCACTGGCCGGCCCGCATCGTCTGGTTCGACATGGGTGACCGTGCGCGGTGCCACGAAGCGGACGGTCCCCTTCTTCGGCCCCAGCAGACTCACCTTCTGTGCAAGAACGGCTGATCGCCGGGCAAGCGTGATGCGACCGCCGGGCTCCGCGATTGGCGGCAACACGGCCAGGTCCAGCTTCACTTCGGCCTGATCGAGCGTGGTGGCGGTGGCGAGCAGGTCGCCGTTTGCGCCGAACACCTCGACCCGCGACGCGCCGCGCAGGTGCCGGAGCGCGGTGATCACTCGACCATCAGTCACGCGAACGCCGGTGCCACTGACCACGTCCGCGCTGCCCTCGCGATACGCCACGATGGTGACGACTGCATCACCGGCGCGCGCGAGTGCAGCGGCCGCCGCAGCGCGCGTCTGGGCCTGCGCCGCCAGCGGGCCGGCCGCGAGAAATGTCAGGGACGCGAGCAGCAACCGATTCGCGTCTGTGCGGGCGCGACGGGACCTCGTCCTGTCGACGGCAGAGCACACAACGCGGGAAAACATGGTCGAGATCGTTGGTCGGTGTCGGACGAAAATCTGCGGGATCGAGCCACCCGGATCGCTGCCCGAAGAAAAATCGGACCGGCGAGTGCGACAAGTGGCGCGGTGTGTCCTGAATATACGTACCTGTCAGGAAGGGGATTCACACCGACTTGGCACCTACTTCACACCGCCGCTGCTCTCCACTGGACAGCCGATGGCATGCCAGCCGTCGTTGGAGCGCGACACCTCGGCCGTCAGCCGGGCTGTCGCCGTCTTGTTGCCGCCGAACGCGGTCCGGAATGCGATGCGCACAGTGAATCGCCCTTCCGCACGGCCGTCACCCGCATCGACACTCACGCTTCCCGCCGAGGCACTCGTGATGCGACCGTCGGCAATGGCGGACATCAGGCCGTCGGTGTCACCGCGCAGCAGCCTGCCTGCGGCGCTGGCATTGTTCGACGAAATGCTGGCGGCACACCGCTCGGCGAGTTCCTGCACGCGCCGAGTCGCACTGCCGCCGGCGTCTGACTCGCGCACAGGCTCCGCTTCCTTCGTGGCCGTCACCACCGGTTGCGTCACTTCCGGGGTGCGCACTGGCGAGGACGGCGACGCTGGTGTCGTCGTCACTGGTGTGCGCACGGGGGTCTGTTGACGTGTGGGCGCTGGTGTCGGCGAGGACGGCGTGCGTGATGGGGAGGGTGATGACGGCGCCACGGTAGTGGGATCGACCACTTCGCGAAGGCCCGCGCCACCAGCCGATGCGATCTGCGAGACAGGCTCGCGCGACGGTTCGCCGGATTGCGTCGACCGCACCGCCAGCGCAGCCGCAGCAATGGAGTCCGCGACATGCGCCGAGTCGCTGCTGGAGGCGACCGTGCCGGTGGTATTCGTCGGGTCAGCGCGCATTGCTGCCACACCGAGACCGGCGGCCACCATCACACAGGCGGCAATCACGTACACGCGCCAGTCGCGCGGCGCCTTCGAGACCACCGCAACTGCGGCGTCACGGATCGGCTCGACCGAGAAGGTGTCGGGCGTGATCTCGTCGAGCGCGCGGGAAAAATCGGTGGCCGTGGCAAAGCGCTGCGTCGGCCGCTTCGCCATCGCCCGCGAGACGGCGGCGTCCAGCGCGCGCGGCACCCCGGGCGTGATGGTGCTTGGTGCAGCGGGTGGCTCGTTCAACTGCTGCATCATCAGCGAGTAGTCGCTGTCGGCTTCGAACGCGACCCGGCCGGTGAGCAACTCGAACAGCAGCGCGCCGGCGGCGTAGAGGTCGGTACGGCCGTCAACATCCTCGCCGCGCAGCTGTTCCGGCGCCATGTAGCTCGGCGTACCGATGGCGACACCCGCACGCGTCTGACGGTTTTCCCCCATCAGGCGTGCGATGCCGAAGTCCATCACCTTCACCGTACCATCGCTGTCGATCATCACGTTGGCCGGCTTGATGTCGCGATGCACCACGCCGCGCACGTGGGCGTGGCCGAGCGCAGCCAATACACCGCGCATGATCGGAATCGCCTCGTGCCAGTTCATCGGGCCCTGGCGAGCAAGGCGCGATTCGAGCGTCTCCCCACTCACGTACTCCATCACCATCACCAGTTCGTCGCCCTGCCGGTCGAGCCCGTACAAGGCCGCGATGTGCTCGTGGCGCAGCCGGGCCAGGGCCACCGCTTCGGCGCGGAAGCGTTCGACGAGCGCCGCCTGCCGCGCCAGTTCGGGACGCAGCACCTTCAGTGCGACATCGCGGTCCAGCATGGTGTCGGTGGCACGATACACCGTGCCCATGCCGCCTTCACCGAGCCGCGAGATAACGCGATAGTTGCCGAGTTGGCTGCCAATCATGCCGGAACCTCGATCACGCGTGTTTCAGGGACATTGGCGGTGGTGGTCGGGAGCACGTCAACGATACAGACGGTGACGTTGTCGGGTGCGCCGCGATCACGGGCGAGGGCGATCAGGTCGGCACACGCGCGCTCCGGATCGACATGCGCGAGCGCCGGCAGGAAATCCTGATCGTCGGCGAGATCGTGGAGACCATCGGACGAAAGCAGGAAGCGGTCCCCTGACCGGAGCTGAAGCGGTGCCGTCCAGGTCGTGGCCTCCACATGCTCGGCCGGCCCCAAGGCGCGGAGGATCACATTCTTGTCGGGATGATGACGCGCATCCTGATCGGCGAGGGTGCCGTCACGCACCAGGTCGCGCACGTGGGAATGATCCTCCGTGAGCCGATAGATCCCGCCATCCCGAACCAGATACGCACGGCTGTCACCGACGTGGGCGCAGAGCGCGTACTGCCCATGCAGACGCAGCACGACGCAGGTGGTACCCATGCCGTGCAAGGCACGATCACGCGCCATGGCTTTCCGGATCCGGCGATTGGCGGCATCGACGACGGTGACGAGGGCCTCGGACGAATCGAGTTCAGCCGCGTGCTCGATGATCGTACGCACGGCCAGGTCAGATGCCACCTCCCCCGCCGCGTGCCCGCCCATCCCGTCGCAGAGCGTGGCGACGATCGCGCCGTCGGGCAGGTCGACAACGCGCACGGCATCTTCGTTGCCATCGCGAACGCAGCCCACATCAGTCTGCGCTGCGGCACGGAAACGCAGCGGCGCGGCGGCGACACGTTCGCCGGTCACGCCGGCTGCGGCGGCGGCTGCAACAGGGGTTGGCTGGGGCCGACGGCGACGAAACCAGCCAAAGAAACCGAGCAGCGCCGGGCTGACGGGCGCGGATGCGTCTCGCTGCATCACGAGGGTGTACTCCCGTTGGTTGTCGCTGACGATGAAGGTGACCGTTTCATCGTGGAAGCCGGCGCGGCGCAACGTGAGAGTGACGCTGGTTCCGGCCGGCGCGGAGTGAACGTACGGCGTCGTACCGACCTGCTTTCCGTCGATCAACACATCCGCGGTGCCATCGACGATGCTGATGCGCGTGGTGAGCATCCCGGGAACGGGTGCGACTGGGCCTGGCGGCACGACAGGTGAGATCGGTGCCACATGCGTCGTGTCGTTCGCGGGCAGAACGACATCGCCATCCTGGCGATTCATCGCGTAGGCGCCAACTGCGACGAGCAGCAGGCCCGCAGCGCCGAGCAGCGCCCGCCGTGCCTTGGAAACGGTTGCGAAGCCGGTCACCGCCGGCGATTCACCCGTGAGAGGGGTCACGCGCCGCAGTTCACGCAGCGCATCGATCAATTCGCTGGTCGTCTGGAAGCGACGCGAGACGTCGCGCTCGAGGCAATGCGCCACCAGCGCATCGACCCGCGGCGGCAGCGTCTTCAGCCGATGGCTCGGGGCCACCGGTGTCGTGTGCAGGATGACACTCGCGAGTGCAGCCACCGACTCGCCGGTGAACGGCGGTCGACCGGTGACCATCTCGTAGAACAGTACGCCCAAGGCCCAGATGTCGGCACGTGCGTCCAGCGGGCGACCCTCGAACTGTTCTGGTGCGATGGTGTGCGGCGAGCCGATGATCATGCCCGTCCGTGTCAGGCGCGGATCGCCATCGGCGCGCGCGATGCCGAAGTCGAGCAGCACCGGCGAGCCGTCGGGCCGCAGCTTCACGTTCGACGGCTTGATGTCGCGGTGAATGATGCCGCGCTGGTGCAGGTACCCGACGGCGTCCGCCACCATCTCGAGGATCGTGATGGCAGTGTGCAGCGGAATCGGCCCGCTGCGCAGCTGCTCCTCGATCGTGGGGCCGGCGACGTACTCCATCACGATGCACGGCGCACCGTCATCCTCGATGAAGTCGTAGAGCTGTGCGATGCGCGGGTGGTTCAACGTGCCGTGCAGCCGCGCCTCGTTGCGGAAGCGCTCCAGCGGGATGCCTTCGCTGGCCGATTCCGAGAGACGCTTGATCGCGACGTCGCGACCGAGGTCCCGGTGGCTGGCGCGCCACACCATGCCCATGCCACCGGCACCCAGAAAGCCGGTGATTCTGTACGGACCGATCGCGGTCCTGGTCGGGGTGCCGGTGGACATGTGCCGTCTCTCCGTCAGCGCGCGGTTGGGCCGACGTTCATCAGTTCCATGCCGTACTTGATCGGGACGGCGAACGACACCGACACGTCGGCCGATCGACCGGCGAAGAAGATGCCGATCACGCGACCCTGCGGATCGAACAGCGGTCCGCCGCTGTTGCCGGCCCCGTCGTATTGATGTTGAGCTGGAAACGGTCACCACTCGGCGTGTAGAACTTCATCGGGCCGGTGGCATTCTCGTCGCCGGCCTTGGTCACCTTGGCAATCGTGCCCGTGGTCAGCGTGACCTCGGGAACCACGCGCGCCTGGTTTTCCTGGTTGAACGTGTCATTCGACTTCACCACCGCGTAGGTCACATCCGAGACACCGGGATACCCCATCACCGTGACCCCTTCGCCCTGGCGCACCGAGGTGTAGTTGTCGTTCAGTGTCAGGGCCGTGAGCGGCTTCGGCACCTTCACCGAGAGCAGCGCCACATCGGCGCGCGGCGAGGTCGTGACCGGGCCGGCATCGATGTAGTTCACGTTGTTCTGGAAGCCGACCTTCAGGTATTCGTGGCGACCGGCGAACGAGCCGATGATGCCTTTCGGGCCCGCCTGCTTGGATTCTGACGGAATCCAGCCCACCGGTGGATCGGTGATCGCCGGCGTACCGTCATCCTTCACCATGATGCCGCCCTGGTTTCCGATCAGCACGCCCATGTCGGACTGCTGGAAGGAATACGGCGCCATCCAGTTCGCGCCGACGTGGCGATTGGTGAGGATGAAACCATCGGACGACACCACGAAGCCTGAACCACTGCCAGTGACACCGATCGGACGACCCTGGCCCTGCGCCAGCGTGAGTGCCGGTTCGATCTGGTTTTCGTTGACGGCGATGTACGTCGGGATGTACTGCGGCCCACCAGGGATGATCTGCATCACCTTCCCGCTCTTGGCCTTGTAGGCGTTCTCGATGTAGCGATGGAACACCGGCTGCCCGCTGTATTCGAGCTTCCAGCTGAAGTAGATCTGCACCACCGCCGGGCCGTACCTGGCAGCGATCTCGGGTGCGGAGACGGCTGCACCCTTAGCTTCCGCAGCACGACGCACACTGTCGTCCTTCGCCGCAGCCGCGGTCGCCGCGCCAACGGCGCTGGCGACGACGCTCCCCTGATCGATCGGCTTCGGCCGCGTCATCGCCCAGCCGATACCGGCGACCGCCACGAGTGCGACGGCACCACCCATCAGGTAGTTCATCGACTGCGACTTCTTCTGCGTCTCGGTGATCATGCGCTCCACCGTCGCCTTGCCGATGCTGCCCGGAACTGGGCCAGACGACGCCGGTGTGGTGGAGGGTGCCTTGGATGGTGCCGTGGCGTTGGCCGCGACCGACATGCGCGTCGCATCGGCGCTGCTGGCCGACGGCACGATGCCGAGGCGCGTGGCCTTCACATCGGGCGCCGGACGCGGGTCGACATCGAACTCGAACTCCGGTCCGCCGGCGCCGAGCTGCACGATGTCGCCAGGGCGGATCACGACCTTGCCACTGACGCGCTGCTTGTTGAGGAAGGTGCCGTTCCGGCTATCGAGATCCGACAGCGTGAACGTGGTGGCGTCAGGACCGTCGCGCGTGATGCGGGCATGCTGACGACCGACGAGGTCATCCTGCGCGGGATCGAAACGGACGGCGGACGCAGGATCACGACCGATGAGCAGATCGGGATACGCGCTGAGGGCAAAGGTCTCGGTCTCGCCGGCCTTGGATCCCTTCAGATGGCGGAGAAGCAGTTTCTCCATGATGACCTCGGAGTGCGTGGATGCTGGGGGGCGTCTCGAACGGGCGATCTGTCCCGCTCATCCACTCACGCGCAGATCCGCGGAAAAACGGCTCATCATCCGGAAAATCCTTGTGGCGCAGGGGCGAACGGTCATCACGATGCCCGTGCACCGCCGCCTCGAATTGCCGCTCGCCACACATCGATGAGCCGAAACGGTCGACAACTGCGCGTGAAGGAATGCGAGGCATCATGCCACGCGAGTCGCCGCGCCACTCTGGGCGCCCCGTTTCCCTCCGCGAGGTATTTCCCATGCGTCACAGCTTCACACTCACGGCTCTCGTCGCCGCTGCGTGTTTCACCACGCCACTCGCTGCCCAGTCGGCACAACGCTGGTCGATCCAGGCGTCGGGACTCTATGTCGGTGTCTTCGGCAGCGCGTACGATGGTCTCGACAACGGTGCCGGTGGCGAAGTGCAGGTGCGCGTCACCCCGAGCCTCTGGTCGTATGGCGTTGGCTACCAGTATTCATCACATGCACTGAAGGACGCGAATGGCTTCAACGTCGCACTCTCCGGTGTCTTCTTCGAACCGCGCCGAGTGTTCGACATCGGCAGCGCGAAGTTCGCGCCGTACATGTCGGCACGGCTGGCCTACCTGCGGCAGTCGGCCGACCTCGGCGAAGTGGGTCAGGCTCGTGTCGCACGCAGCAACGCGGACGTGTCCCTCGCCGTGCAACAGCGCGCGAACCTCGAGATCAGTGCCAGCGGATTTCAGGGGAACGTCGGTGGCGGTGTGCTGACCAAGCTCTCCGCCGCGGGTGAACCTCGACCTCGGTGCCACGGTCGGCGTGATCCGCTTCGGTGACGTGACAGCGAAGGTCGGCGGCAGCGACGCCGGCACGTTCAGCGGGACGTCAGGCACCGGCCAGAACGTGGTGGTGCGCGCCGGTCTCGCCATTGGCCTCGGTGGCGGCGCCACCAAGTCGGCCGCACCAGCCGCCAAGAAGCCAGCCACGCGTCGGTAGGGCAACGGCCGGCGGCTGCCACGGCGGGTAACGGCCGCTGGCGTGGCGCTGAACAGGCGAATGCGTGCTGCACGAAACTGGAGGGCCTTGGAGCGCAGCACTGCGCTTCGAGGCCCTTCGCTCATGTCAGGAGCTGCGGTCGAGCGTCGGCAGCGAGCGTTCGAGCTCGATCTCGATGCGGCTCCAGCTCGGCGCATCCGCTGGGCCGACGTCGCGTGACCGTGGCGCGACACCGTCCCCCAGCGAGCATCCACGGCGCCAGCCAGGCCGCGATCTGCACCGGGAGGTGGCCCGAGCACGTCGCCGCCGGCCACGTGGACCCACACTGCATAGGGCTCATCTGGCTGCGGCGGGTCGGGCACCAGCAGCAGCGGCTCCCCCGCCTGCAGCCGCTCGATCACCAGCGTGCGGGCAGCGAAAACCGTCCCGTGGACGTTGGTCCGGAGGCGTAATTCCTTCGGCGGCATGGGTGGCGGCAACGGGCTGTTGTCGCGGGCAGGATGTGACATGACCGACTCCCGGGGTAGCGTTCGACCGTCGCACGACGGCCGTGTTTCTCTCACCGTGTCACGCACTCCCATGACTTCTGGTCGCCCGCTCGCCGGCGTACTCCGCCTGCTCTGCCCCGCGCTCCTGCTCGCGGCGCCCCTCTCGCGCGCCACAGCCCAAGGCGCGATTCCTACGCCGAGCGACGTGCTCGGAATCCCGGTTGGTGCCGATCGCACGCTGGCCGACTGGCCGCAGATCCTTCGGTACTTTGGCACTCTCGCGCAGCGCTCCCCCAGCGTCAAGATCGACACGATCGGAACCACGACGCAGGGGCGGCCGATGATCGTGGCCGCGATCTCGACCCCGGAGAACATTCGGCGACTCGATGCGATCCTCGCCGCGGAACGCCGCCTCTCCGATCCGCGCACGCTGAGCGCCGCTGCCGAGGACTCGCTGGTCGCCACGCAGCCGGTGGTGCTCTGGATCAACTGCAACCTCCACAGCAGCGAAATCGGCTCGAGCCAGATGGCGATGGAGTTCGCCTACGCGCTCGCCACCACCGACAGCTTGCAGCGGTCGATGAAGAACGTGGTGATCGCACTGGTGCCCTCGGCAAACCCCGATGGCATGCAGATGGTGGTGGACTGGTACAAGAAGGGACTCGGCACGCCGTACGAAGGTGGCCCGATGCCGTGGCTGTACCACGAGTACGTGGGTCACGACAACAATCGTGACTGGTACATGGTGACGCAGAAGGAGAGCCGCAACATCAGCTCGGCGCTCTACGGGAAGTACTTCCCGCAGGTGTTCTACGACGTGCACCAGCAGGGCAGCAACGGAATGCGCCTGACGGTGCCACCACACATCGACCCGATCAACCAGAACGTCGATGTTCGCATCGTTCGCGGGATCAACCTCGTCGGGCAGCGGATGTCGTGGGCGTTGCAGCAGGCGGGCAAGACCGGCGTAGGTGATGGCATCACCTACGATCTCTGGTGGAACGGTGGTGCGCGCTCCACTCCCACGCGCCACAACATGATCGGCCTGTTGACGGAAGCGGCCAGCGTGAGAATCGCGACGCCGATCACGCTCACGCCGGCGGAGGTCACCGCCAATCCGCGCGGCCTCAAGAACGAACCGCGTGTGAATTACCCGAGTCCATGGAAGGGCGGCACCTGGCGCCTGCGCGACATCATGGACTACGAGCAGATCGCCGCGATTTCACTGGTGCAGATGGCGTCCGAGATGCGCGGCGACATCGTGCGATCGATGGTGCAGGTCGCCCGGACCCAGGTCGCGAACGGCGTTGGCCAGCAGTACGTGATCGAGTCGAAGCAGCATGACCCTGCCGCCGCCTATGCGCTGGTGCAGGTGCTGCGGCGTGGCGGTGTCGAAGTGACCGGTAATGACGAAGCGGTTCGCGTCTCGGGTGGCTCCTGGATCGTGCCGCTCGACCAGCCGTACGCGGCTCACGTGCGCGACCTGTTCGAGGAACAGAAGTGGCCGGCGAGCGCCGGTGATCGGCCGTACGACGTTGCAGGATGGACACTGCCCTACCAGATGGGCGTCACGGTGCGCCTCGAGAAGAGTGCGCAGCCGGCCACGGCGGCCGCGCCTGGTGCCGCGAAGTGTGGGCTCTCGGGGAGCGGCAACGTCACGCTCGACCTGCGCGACTCGCGGGCTTTCCCGACGGCCTTCGCCGCGCTGCAGAAAGGGGTACGAGTCGACATGTCGCGCAGCCGCGAAACATCGTCGGTGACCGTACCGGGTTCATTCGCGCGCGGCTTCTCACCCGACGGCGGTTGGTGCGGTGCGGCGACGCTGCCGTCGGCGACTGGCGAGCGCACCAAGCTCAAGCCTACGCGTGTGGCGCTCTACAAGCCGTGGACGGCCAGCATGGATGAAGGCTGGACGCGGTGGTTGTTCGACCAGCAGGGCGTACCGTACAAGAACGTGACCGACAGCCTGCTCAAGGCGGGCAACCTGCGCGCCGCGTTCGACGTGCTGATCATCGCCGATATCTCGTTGCGCGAGGCGAAGGACGGCCTCGCCGCGCGGTCGGCACCAGCGGAATACGCCGGTGGGCTTGGCGCCGAAGGGTTGAAGGCGATCGGTGAATTCGTGGCGGCCGGCGGCGTGCTGATGACGTTCGACAAGGGCAGCGAAGTAGCGCTCGAAGCCGTGCCGGGCCTGCCGGTTCGACGTATCTCGCCGCAGTCCCGTGCCCCGGCGCGCGACGGGCGCGCGCGTGACGATTCCACCGGCGCACCGGCAGGCGCCAACATCGTGGCACCGGGTTCGATCCTGCGCACGATCGCCTCGCCGGGCCGCCTCACGATGGGCATGCCCGACACGGTGCCGGTGTACTTCACCAATTCGACCGCCTTCGACGTGGCCCAGGATGCCCGCGTCGAGGTGCCGCTGCGCTATCCGACCGACGTCGGCAACATCCTCATGAGCGGCTACCTGGCCGGCGGCGAAGCGATTGCCGGCAAGGCCGCCGCGGTCGACATCACCGTCGGCGCCGGTCGCGTGGTGATGTTCGGCTTCCGTCCTCAGTATCGCGGCCAGAGCTGGGGCACGTTCAAGCTCGTCTACAATGCCATCCTCACTTCCAGCGAACGCTCCAAGACCGCTGCCGCTGATTCCCTGACAGCGAATCGCACGACGAACGGCAACAACGAAGGCAACAGCTAACGCAGAACGAATTCACATACAGCAACACTCGCTTCGATTGCGTCGCGACTGCAACTGAAAAGGGCTGTGGGAAGCTGCCATGGCATGCGCAGTTCCCACAGCACATCTTTTCGTCATGCCACGCAAAAGTCGCCTTGCGAGTAGACTCTCCGCGTACTCTGCGTCTCTGCGATTTGCCGTTGGCGATTTGCCGTTGGCGATTTGCCGTCGACGATCTATCGCTGGCGCTCGGTCGGATCGATGGCGGTTTCGAGGACGCGGAGCATGTTGCCGCCGAGGATCTTCTTGATGTCGTCGTCGCTGTAGCCGCGGTCGATGAGGGCCTGGGCGATGCGCGGGAGCATGGTGACGTCTTCCATGCCGGTGGGCAGTGCGGTCACGCCGTCGAAGTCGGAGCCGATGCCGACGTGATCGACGCCGGCCACCTTGGCGATGTGATCGATGTGATCGATCAGCACGGAGAGCGGTGTGTTCGGGAGCGAATCGAGCAGCCGCTGGCGCAGGTCGGCGACGCGCGTGCGAATCGCGTCGTTGGCCATGCCGCCATCACGCAGCATGCGATCCTCCGCGCGCAGGCGGCGCTCGATGCCCGACATGCGCGTGTTGTAGGTCGAATCGATGAACTGGCTGAAGAAGTTCACGTTCACCACCCCGCCGGTCTTCGCGACCGCCACCAGCATGCTGTCGGTCAGGTTGCGCCGATGCACGCTCAGCGCGCGCGCACTCGAGTGTGACGCGATCACCGGCTTGGTGCTGGTGCGGATCGCATCCCAGAACGTCGAGTCGGAGACGTGCGAGATGTCCACCAGGATGCCGATCCGATTCATCTCGCGGACGATCTGCTTGCCGTAGGCCGTGAGGCCCGCCGTCCGTGTGTTGTTGGTGCCGGCGGCGGCGCCCGCCCAGAGATTGCCGTTATTCCAGGTCAGTGTCATGTACCGCACGCCGGCAGCGTGCAAGCGACGGAGCCGTTCGATCGAACCCTGAATGGCATGACCGCCTTCCACACCAACGAAGACTGCCACCTTCCCTTCCCGTTTCGCGCGCCGCAGGTCAGCGCCATTGGTGGCGAAGATCAATCGGTCGGGATGGCGACGCACAAAGGCCTTCACCTGATTGGTGAGCAGCATTGCGCGCGCGAACGAGCTGTCCGGCTTCATCAAGGCGTACGGCGCATCGACGAAGGCCGAGAAGAACTGCCCGGTGATGCCCGCCTGCAGCAGGCGCGGATAGTCCGTCGATCCCTTGCCGGGCCCGAATCCGATCGGGTTGCGGATGTCGGCGTCATACCGCTCATCCGCCACCTTGGTCGGCATGTCGTTGTGTGTATCCACCACGATCGCCTCCCGCCAGATGCGCATGGCATGCGGCGAGACGTCGGTGAGCGAGTCGAGCTGGTCGGCCATCGGACGTGATGTCGGGGCGGGACGTCGCGGTGCCGGAGGCTGCGCACGCAACACACCGGCAGCCAGGCCAAGCGAAAGTGCGGCACGCAAGGCAGTCGGCAGTCCGGACAGAAAAGTCATGGCGAGTATGGGGTGACGACGAACGGTTTCGGCGTGGCTGAAACGAACGGATTGTGCCTGACAAAGAAGCGCAGCGGCCACTCCGCCGCACGAGTGATGCCGATGCGCGGTGAGACCGCGACCGCTGCATCGGGCACCGCGTCACCGCGCAGGATGCGCACCGCACCGCGCTGCAGCGACGTGCCATCGAGCGCTCCGGTGATGTCATACGCCGCGCAGAGCTTGCCCGGTCCGTTGGTCAGGTCGCGGTCGCGACGGGCCGCAGGTCGACGGCGCCGCAACGGACCGAGATCGCCGATCGGCTCGACCGCCCGCAGCAACACCGCTGAGCCGATACCGTCGGGAAGCGTCACGGCGTTCAGGCACCAATGCATGCCGTAGATCAGGTACACGTACGCCTGACCCGGCGGACCATGCAGATGCTCGGTGCGACGTGTCCGACCGACCACGGCATGGCAGGCCGGATCGTGTGGACCGAGGTAGGCCTCGGTTTCCACGATGCGTGCGAGCAGCGTGGCACCGCCAGCGTCGCGCACCGCGAGCTGCATCCCGAGGAGTTCACGCGCGACCAGCGCCGGGTCGCGGTCGTAGAAGGCTCTGGGCAGTGCGGCTGGCATGACGGAAAGATGATGGGCTGAAACGACCACGCCCGCATCACCGAGTTCGGTGATGCGGGCGTGGCGGTCGAACAGCTGCGACCAGCGAAACGACTACCGCTTGGCGGCCTTCTTTGCCGGTGCCTTGGCTGCTGCCTTCTTCGCGGCGGGCGCCGTCTTCTTGGCTGGCGCCTTGGCCACTGGTGCCTTGGCAACCGGCGCCTTGGCTGGCGCTGCGGCCTTCACGGCGGGCTTTGCCGGTGCAGCCTTCTTCGCGGCGGGACGACGGCCATTCGGCTTCGCCGGCGACTTCGCTGGTGTTGCCGGTGTCAGTGCCAATTCCGGCGCGCGTGGCGCTGGCTTGGCGGCGGGCGCCACGGCGGCGACCGGCGCAGCGGCAGATGGTACGGGCGTCGAAACGACGCTCGGCGACTCATCCACCACACCCACCATCAACAGCCCCGGCGGCGGTGCGGACGGGCGACCACCGCGCATGCCACCACGTGAGCCCATGCCGCGCGGTGCCGGCGGTCCAGCCACCGGCTTCGGTGCATTCGCCGCTTCGTGCTTCGCCAGCTGCTCCGACACTTCGCCAACCTGCTGCACCGGCGCCACTTCCCACGAATCGCCACGCTTGCGCAGGTCGATCACATCGGCATCGTGCGCGTCCTGCAGGATTCGAGTGAAGTTGCGTTCGCTGAGGCTTTCGCTGTCGCGGCCGAGCAACGCTGCGGCACTTTCACGCACCGCGAGCATGCCCGCTGGGATGTCGTTCTTGACCGTGGCGTGGACGGCCTTGCGCACGAGATCGAAGGCTTCGTTGCGCGTGAGGCGTTCACCACCGAGCCCGATCGAGTCGCGTCCCTGTGCGGCACGCGGCGTCTCGGCACGCGGTGTGTGCGTCGGCCGCGGCGCGTCGACGCGCGGCGTCGGCGCCACCGGAGCCGCAACAACAACGTCGGCCTCGGCTTCCGCTTCTTCCTCGACGTCGGCGACTCGTGGTCGATGCCGGCTCGCTGGCAGCGACGGCCGTGGCCACGACATCAGTCAGCACGCGCGGTTCGCGCGGCTCGCGATCACGGCCACCGCGTCCACGACCACGCCCACGACGGCGACGGCTGCTCTTCTCCTCGCCCTCTTCCTTCTCGGCGGCTTCGTCGAGTGCACCGGCGACATCGGCACTGGCCACGGCCGGTGCCGCACCCGTTGCCTTCACACCCGGTGGTGCAATCTCGAACTGGCCGTTCTCGAGTCGCGTCAGTGTCAGCAGGCCTTTCTGCGCCGCCTCCTGCACGAACTTCGAGAACTTCGACATGCCGAGATCCTTCTCGTCGAAGCCATTGTCGATGTCCTGCATCACCTGCTTCAGGCGATCGGCGCGCATCACGTCGCCATTGCGCACCATGCGGGCGAGCGACTCCGTGACCAGCTCCCACGGATCGCGCTTCACGGTCTCCTCGTCGCTCGTCTTCACGAGGCCGGCGAGTGCGTTGTAGCTGTAGTATTCGTCGCAATTCATCACCAGCAGGTCGCTGGAGCTTTCGCGAATGCCGACGCCGATCACGTACTTGCCGTACTCCTTGAGCTTCATCACCATGCTCGAGAAGTCGGAATCGCCGCTGAGCAGGATGAAGGTGCCGATCTCGGGGCGCGTGAACATCAGTTCGACGGCGTCGATCGCGAGGCGGATGTCGGTGGCGTTCTTCTTCGAGCTGCCGTACGCCGGCGCCATGATCATGTCGATCGACGACTCGGCCAGCGGGACGACATACTGCGGGTAGCGGCGCCAGTCGGCGTAGGCGCGCTGGACGGCGACCTTGCCCTTGATGATGTCCGACGAGAGGAGGTTCTTGAGCTCCGTCTGCAGGTCGGAGCGAATGCCCATCGTGACGTTGTCGAAGTCGATGAGCAGGGCGGCGTTGGGCGCCTGGCTGTACTGCGAGTAGCTGGGGGAGGCCGCAGCACTCATGCTGCTGGCCTGCGGTCCGCGATGCACCGGGGCGATGGGCCCTCGGGGTGCGTGCGGACGCGGCGTGCGTCCGTTCATGTAAACTGGGGATGTGAAGAAGCGATCATGGCACGCGCCGCAGCGGCGAAAGTGCCGGCGGCTGCGCGGTCGCTCTCCCCGGCGCCCCGCCCCAGATGCTAAGGGCAAGGCCGGCCGGAGGCCGCGACAGCGGAAGTGCACCAGATAAACTAACGACGTTGCGCCGCAACGGCACCGCTGGGCCCGACCGACCGGTGTGTCCGTGGGTAGAATGACCGAAACATCCCCCTCCCTCAGCTCGTAGTCGCCTCAGTGTCCCGTCTCGGGTTCCGCACCCGCTTGCTGCTCGTGCTCATCGCGTTCGCCGTCCTGCCAGCTGCCCTGCTGACGACGGTGGGACTGGTGGCCGCGAACCGAGCCCTGCCATTCATGGCTTCCGGTGGCGCGTGGAGCCGGGTCGCTGAGACGGGGAGCCGTGCGCTTGCGGCGGCCCGACGGTCCGCGCCGAAAGGCGAGGTCAAGGCAGCGCTGGATGCGCACGAGGCGGAGTTGCAGGCGTCGTTGGATCAGGCGAAGCGGTTGGAGTACCTGGCACCGCGCGTGATCCGTCCGGTGCTGGTGGTGGTGCTGGTGTTGTTCGCCATCCTGGCGGTCGTCGCCGGGCGAGTGGCAGGGCACCTCAGTCGGCAGCTCAGTCGGCCGCTGGATGAGGTGGTAGAGTGGACGGAGCGCATCGCGCGAGCGGATGTGCTTCCATCGGGGCCGCCGAGTCGCGGCGCTCCCGAGTTCGAGGTACTGCGATCCCGGATGCGAACCATGGCCATGCAACTCGATGCGGGACGGACGGCCGCGACCGAGGCGGCCCGGCTGGGCGCATTCCGCGAGACCGCGCGCCGCGTGGCGCATGAGCTGAAGAACCCGCTCACGCCGATCCGATTCGCCGTCTCCCGACTGCGGAAATCCGCTGCGCCGGAGCTGCAGGACACGATCGACGTCCTCGAAATCGAGACCCAGCGGCTGGACACGCTGGCCAAGAGTTTTGCACAGTTCGGCCGCCTGCCCGATGGCCCGGTGGCCGATGTCGACATCGCTGAGTTGCTGCGGTACGCCACCCGCTCCACGCTGTCGCCAACGACGACGGTCTCCCTCGAAGTGCCGGAGTCGTTGCCCTTCGTGTCGGGGCACCACGATCCGCTGGCACGGGCCGTGAGCAACATCCTGTTGAATGCGGCGGATGCCGCCGGTCCGGCTGGCACCATCACCGTCGCGGCCCGTGCGATCGCATCACCGGTTTCGGCGGTTGAAATCCGCGTGCATGACACCGGCCCCGGCATCCCGGCCGAAACGCTCTGCCGAATCTGGGAGCCGTACGTGACGACCAAGCCGGGGGGCACGGGGCTCGGCCTCGCCATCGTGCGCCAGACGGTGCTCGCACATGGCGGCACGGTCGCCGCGGACAGTGCGGCAGGACTTGGTACAACCATTACGCTCACGTTGCCAACGACAGCCGCGTCGCACCTTCCGGATCAGTCAGCATGAATGAAGACATCGTCATCCCGGCACTGCTTCTTGCCACGGTGATCATTCTCGCCGCTCGGCATTCCGCTGGTGCGCGCTTATACGAGGCGAATCGGAGCGAATCTCGGTCAGCACGCCGCTCTCGCCGGAACTGGCGATGCGCCTCG
The DNA here is from genome assembly GCA_963740355.1 of uncultured Gemmatimonadaceae bacterium. Classification (GTDB taxonomy): domain Bacteria; phylum Gemmatimonadota; class Gemmatimonadetes; order Gemmatimonadales; family Gemmatimonadaceae; genus JACMLX01. Next base: position 739,801 of record CAVUDW010000002.1, on the reverse strand, counting down.
ATCGACTCGAATCGATCGTCGAAACCGTTGCCGTTGAAGTCGAGCGCTTGTCGGAAGGCCAGCGATTCACAACGCGTCTGCTGTCAGAAGGAGCAGCGCAACCGATGGTGCAGAAGGCCCGCGAAGCCGCGCCAGTCCGGGCCCCGTCCAATGAGGTGACACATGCGTAGTCCAACACAGGTTCGATCCGCACAGGCACCGTCCACGCAGGCGCCCGCCACCCCCGCCGCCACCAACGCCGAAATGGCGCGGATCGATGCGCAGCTCGAGCTGGCGGCGAAGAAGGCTGCGCTGGCCGGCATGGAACAGGCGGCAGCAGCTGGCAAGGCGGCTGGTGCAGCCCAGGGCGACGCCGACATCGCGCAGTTTCCGCCGGTGCCTGCAGTGGCAGGCGGTCGCATCGTGATCGAACGCGACGGCAAGACCATCGTGCTCGAGAATCCGACCTCAGAGCAATTGGCGCAGGCGGGCATTGGTGTGCCGTCACAGCCGGATCCGAAGATGATCGTGTCGCTGACCGTCGCGACACTCGGTGCAATCGTCCTCATCACCTGGATGGTGCTCAACTACCTGCGCCGCGGTCGGCCCTCCGCCGCCGCAGCGGCACCCGACAAGGAAACGGCCGCCCGGATGGCCCGGATCGAGAACGCCGTCGAGTCGATCGCCGTCGAAGTCGAGCGCATCAGCGAGGGCCAGCGCTACACCTCGAAGATGCTGTCCGAAGGTGCGGCAGGTCCGGTGCCAGTGCCGGCTCGCGGTGATGCCGTGTACCGCAGTGTCGGCGAGGCGTGAACATGCGAGAATTCAGGATGCTGATGCAGTCAGGACAATCCGACGCGCAGGCCGCGCAAGCTCGTAGCAGCGCAGAGGCAGCGCGCGAGGCCGCCACCCAAGCACGCGAAGCGGCGAGGGACCAGCGCAACGCGGCCAACGAGGCGCGAAACGCTGCCCGTGAGGCTGCGCGTGCCGGTCAGGCCGATGGCGGCCGCGACGCAGTCGTCACGATCACGAAGAACGGCCAGACGATCACACTCGATGGTGCCTCGCCGGAAGCGGTCGCGACGGCCCTCGGCATTCCGCTCCCTGATCATCAGCAGGAAAGCGACGGGCCGTACGTCGTGGCGGGGCTGGCCATCGTCTCCACCGCGATCGTGGTGCTGGCAGCCGTCGTGATGTGGTATCGCAGCAAGACGCGCGGGCACGTTGGTGCGGCGCAGATGCCCGCTGAACTCACGCAACGCATGGCTCGGATGGAGACGGCCATCGAGTCCGTCGCCATCGAAGTCGAACGCATCAGTGAAGGGCAGCGCTTCACCACGCGCCTGCTATCCGATCGTGCTCCCCTGGAGGTTCCACGTGGCTAATCAGGTGTTCGTGATCCGAGGCGCGGGTTGGAGCGCAACGATCGTGCAGCAGCCGGCACAACCGCCCACCGCAGCACCGCAGGCGCCAAGCGCTCCCGCGGCTCCTGCGATTGTCTTGGGCGGCGAGACCCCCGCGCCGGGTCGCATCACGATTCAGCGCGATGGCAAGACGATCACGCTCGACGGCGCCACCGGTGGTGGTGACGTCTTTCAGGGCGGTTCCGGCACCCAATTCCCGCGAGACTTTCCGCGCGACATCCCACCGGGCGTGCAGTCGATCGCAACCACGGCGATCGTCGGCTTCTGCATGATGGTGGCCGCCTATCCGGTGTTCGGGTTCCTCAAGGCGCTCGTCAACCGCAGTGCCAACCGACAGATCGCCGCACCGGCACGCGACACGACCGATCGATTGCAGCGGATCGAGGCTGCGGTCGAAGCGATGTCGGTGGAAGTGGAGCGGATCAGTGAGGGCCAGCGATTCGTGACGAGGGTGCTCGCCGAGCGCAGCTCGACACCGGGCTGACCGACCACCGATGCCGAGTGTCCTGATCGTCGACGACGAGCCGAATATCCGCCGGATGGTGGGTGCGCTGCTCGCCGCCGAGGGGTACGAGGTCCGCGATGCGCCCGAGGGTCACTCGGCCTTCGCACGCGCGCTGGAAGCCGAACCTGATGTGGTGCTGCTCGACCTGATGATGCCGAACGACACCGATGGCCTCGATACGCTGGCGAAGTTCCGCGAGCGATTCCCCGAGTTGCCGGTGGTCATGATGAGCGGGCGCGCGGGACTCAGCGACGCGGTCAAGGCCACGCGACTCGGCGCCTTCACCTTTCTCGAAAAGCCGCTCACGCCTGAAGGCACGCTGCTCGCGCTCGGGTCGGCGCTGGAACTGCGACAGACGCGCCGTGCGGCACGCACGCTGCGCGAAGATCTCGGGCTGGCTGGCGGGTTGGTGGGTGATAGCCCGGCGATGCAGCAGGTGCGTGAGCTGATCGCGCGCGTGGCTCCGAGTGATGCACGCGTCCTCATCTCAGGCGAAAGCGGCACCGGCAAGGAACTGGTGGCCGGGGCGCTGCACACCGGTAGTCCGCGCCGCGACAAGGCCTACGTGCGCACCAACTGCGCCGCCATTCCGCGCGACCTGGTCGAGAGCGAGATGTTCGGGCATGAACGCGGCGCCTTCACTGGAGCCACCGAGCGCCGCATCGGCCGCTTCGAGCTGGCACATGGCGGCACGCTGTTTCTCGATGAAGTGGGTGACCTCGGCAGCGAAGCGCAGGCAAAGCTGCTGCGTGCGATCGAGGCCCGGGAGATCGAGCGCGTGGGCGGCGGCAAGCCGATCAAGGTGGATGTGCGCATCGTGTCGGCGACCAATCGCAATCTCGAAGCAGCCGTTGCCGACGGCACCTTCCGCGAGGACCTCTTCTTCCGGTTGAACGTGATCCCGATGACGCTGCCTCCGCTGCGCGACCGCATCGAGGACCTCGATCAACTGGTGTTGCATTTCACGGCCCTGCATCGCACGCGCACCGGTCGCGCGACGCCGACGTTCACGATGGAAGCGATGGCCGCGCTGCGCGCGCACCGCTGGCCCGGCAATGTGCGCGAGCTGGCCAACATCGTGGAACGGTTGGCGATCCTGCACCCGGGGCGCGAACTGCGGGTGGGCGACGTGCACGATGTGTTGCCGGCTCCGCGCGGCAGCGAGCGGTCGACGCCGCAGTCGGCAGCTCGGATCGATCCGTCGCTGCCACTCAGCGACGCGCTCGATTTGTATGAACGGCAGTTGATCGTGCGCGCCCTCGACGATTCCACCGGCAACGTGGCGGAAGCGGCGCGACGCTTGCAGACGGATCGACCGAATCTCTATCGACGGATGAAACGACTCGGCATTGGTGGTGGCATGCACGACGGACGAGGTGACGCGTGAAGGTTCGGCAGGCGCTGGCGGCCTTCGGGTGCGTGGCGTGCACAGCGACCGCAGTCCGTGCGCAACAACCCACCTGGTCAACCTGCGGTGACACGGTCGGCGGCAAGGCGTGCGCCACGCGCGGCACCACGCGTCGCGAGCGTGAGCAGGCACAGGCACTCTACAATGCACCGGCCACACGACGCGAGACGGCGCCGTTCACGCTACTGGCTGACTCGGTGATCCGGACGTCGGTGGCGGTGCTCGGTGGGCCCGTGCGGATTTCCGGCACCATCGAAGGCTCGTTGCTGGTGCTGAACGGCGATGTGGAGTTCGCACCAACCGCCACGGTGACGGGCGACGTCGCCGTCCTCGGTGGTCGCGTGACGGGCACCGACAGCGCGCGCCTCGGCTCGCTGCGTGTCGAGACGGATTCGGTTCGCTACGGCATCGACGATGGCGTGCTGCACCTCGAGGCACCGTTCGATGAAATCTGGAGGCTGATCGGCCAGGGTGAACCAAAGGCCGGCGTCGGCATCCGGTTGGCGCTGACGCGGACCTACAACCGGGTGGAAGGGTTGCCGATCGAGTTTGGCCCGCGCCTGCGGTACAAGACGCCGCTCGGTACCGTGGCGGCCGATCTCTTCGGCATCTTCCGCACCGGCTCACGCATCGAATGGAACGGCAACAACGTTGGACACAGTGCGCGCGTGGAGTTGCGGATGGGGCGCAGCGAGCACTTCAGCATCGGCGGGCGGCTGTTCGACGTCGTGGCGCCGGTGGAAGATTGGCAGTTGAGCGATGTGGAGGTCGGCCTCGCGTCGTTCATCGGGCACAGCGACTATCGCGACTACTACGATCGTCACGGTGGGAGCGGCATCATCGGATTCCGGGATGGGCGCGCGGTACATGCCTCACTCGAGGTCAGCGATGAACTCTGGCGCCCGCGCCGCACGCTCAACCCGTTCACGCTCTGGAAGAACGACGATCCGTGGCGCCAGAATCCGGAGTTCGACCGCGCGAAGTTCACACGGGTGATGTTGCGCGCGAGCTACGACACCCGCACCGATCCTGTGCGGCCACGTTCTGGCTGGTGGCTGCAGGGTGAGTACGAAGTCGGAGATGGCACGCAGGAGACCTATGGCACTGAAATCGCCGCACCACTTCCGAGTGCGGGTCGCAAGGTGCGGTATGGTCGTGGCCTGCTGGACTTGCGGCGGTACAGCCGCTTGTCGCCGTCAGGGCAGCTCAATACGCGTCTGATTGTCGGAGGCTGGTTGCATGGTGATCCACTGCCACTGCAACGCCGGTTGTCGCTCAGCGGGCCCGGCGCGATCAGCGGATTCGCCTTCCGCGATCGTGTCAGCACGCCGGATGGCTTGCAGTGTTCAGGGGCGATTCCACTCAGCGGATCACCGGCGCTCTGCGATCGCATGATGCTGCTGAGCGTGGACTACCGTCACGATATCCGCTGGCTGGTGGACCTCTTCGGTGGCGCACGCATGATCCAGCCCGACCGCAGCGGCTATGGCGGCTGGGTGCTGTTCACGGACGCGGGGCATGGCTGGCTGCAAAACTCGCGGTCCCTCAAGGCGCCGGTGCCATCCGATGCACCGAAGGGACTCGATGCGTTGCAGACGAGTGTCGGGGCTGGCCTGGAGTTGGGCCAGGGCGGCATCTACGTCGCGAAGGCGCTCGGTTCGCCGCCGTCGCGGGGTGTGCAGGTCTTCGTGCGATTGGTGCGGCGATACTAGTGCGCTCGCCAGTGACTCGCCGCAGCGCAGTGCGTAGGCTGCTGACGCTGGCACTGTTCGGAGTGTCCGCGATAGCGGCGGCTGCGCCTGTGTACGCACAGCCGGATGCTCGTCTTGACGTCATCCTGCCGGCGCGCGCCATCGGTGGCGGTGATGGACCTGCGTTCGCGCCGCGCGCGGTGCTGGCATCACGGGAGTTGCGCGACCTGTTGCGCGGCGGGTTTCCGGCGCGGCTCCATTTCCGCTGCGAGTTGTGGCGCAACGAACGCCTGAACAACCAGCTCGATGGCGCCGTGGAGTGGGACATGCTGGTGCGTTACGACCAGCTGAACAAGAAGTTCGAGGTCTATCGCGTCGTTGGTGATCGGGCCAGCCGGCTGGGACGTTTCGACACGCCGGAAGAGGCGGAAGCGTTGGTGGAGAAGCCATTCCGGATCATGGCACCACCGTCGATGAAGCGCGGGTCGAGCTACTACTACGACTCGAGTCTCGATGTCGAGGTGCTGAGCCTCACCGATCTCGATGAAGTGGAGCGGTGGCTACGCGGCGAGGTGCGGCCAGCACTGCGTGGCGATCGCAATCCAGGGACGGCGATGACGCGCACGGTGCGGGGTTTCTTCGTGCGCCTGCTCGGTGGTGAACGTCGGCACTATCAGACACGAACACGGACCTTCACCGCAGAGTAGTACGAAATCCGGCGCCGCCGTTCAGGCGCGGACTGCGTTCATGAAGTTGGAGAGTTTCGTGGCATCGAGGGCACCATTGGTGCGCACTCCGGTGCACAGATCCAATCCGAACGGCTGCACGGCACGAATGGCGTCGGCGACGTTTTCTGCGCGTAATCCGCCGGCAAGGAAGATCGGCTTCCCTGCCTGATCCCGAATGCGCCGGGAAAGCCCCCAGTCGTGCGTGCGACCGGTGCCGCCGAGTTCTTTCACTGGTGCCTTGAGTCGGCCGGAGTCGAGCAACAGCGCATCGACGGTTCGGGCGGCGGCGAGCGCATACTCCACGCTCTCCTCGTCCTCGACATGCACCACCTGCACCAGCGTGATGCCGGGGAGCGCGCTCCGCAGTGCGCGATGCACGGTGGCGTCGAGATGGTCCACCAGCTGCAGCGTGGTTGGGCGCATGCGATGCTGCTGCGCGACGATGCCTGCGGCGTCGGTGGCACTGGTGAGCAGGAAGGTGGCGATTGGAGGCGGCACCGTCGCAATGATCTCGGCGATGTGAGATTCCTCCACCACGCCCGGCCCACTCGGCATCTGGCTGACGAGGCCGAGCGCCGACGCGCCATGTGTGATGGCGAGTGCGGCCTCCTCGATGCTGCTGATGCAGCAAATTTTTACACGCGGCGCACGACTCACGCGCGACCCTCGAGAGTGAGCGGTGCGGGCGGGCGCCGACTGCCGGTCACGCCGAGGGCGCGACCGGCACTGGCGCACCTTCGATGCGGCGTAGCTGCGCCAGCATGTCGTCGCCGTAGAAGACCTTGATGTAGCGCGCCTGCTTTGGCGTCAGGCGGCGCACGGCCCAGCTGAGGTGCACGAAGTGCGGCTCGACCGGCACCGTCATCGGGTGCATGCCGATTTCATGCGGCATACGATTCGCCTTGCGCGTGTTGCAGGGGCTGCACGCCGTCACGACGTTGTTCCACTCGTTCAGGCCACCGCGGGAGATCGGAATCAGGTGATCGCGGGTGAGCTGTTCGCGCGGCTTCAGTTCGGTCTGCGTGCGGCCACAGTACTGGCACTTGTAGTGGTCGCGGGCGAACAGGAAGGTATTCGTCACCTGCCGGCGGAAGCGCCGCGGCACATGAATGAACTTCGTCAGCCGGATCACGACCGGTCGCGGGAACGACAACTTCTCCGAGCGCACCACCTTTCCATCGTCCGACTCCACGATCTCCGCCTTGCCGTCCAGCAGCAGGCGGAGCGCACGTCTCATCGGGACCAGCGTGAGCGGTTCGTACGAAGCGTTGAGCGCAAGACAGCCTACGTTCACGTACCCTCCGTCCGTCAGGAAAGTAGAACGCCTCTCGCACACGAGGCGTGGCGAGAGGCGCGCAGCGACACCGGCGTGGTGTCGAGGGGGCAGTGGGCGTGCTGCCGACTGGAATACCAGTCGGCAAGGTGTCGCAGCACGAGGCTGCAGCGCCCACCAGTCACCCTCATCGCGCGGCTCCCACCGGTTCGGCCACCGGGGTCAGCCAACCGTGCCGATCCTCGATCGTACCGCGGGCAATGCCGAGGTACTCCGTCTGGATCGCACGGCAGATCGGGCCGGGCTTGCCGCTGCCGACGGGAATCCGATCGATGCTGCGGATCGGGGTGATTTCGGCGGCGGTTCCCGTGAAGAACACTTCGTCCGCGATGTAAAGGAACTCGCGGGGGATGGCCTGCTCACGGACTTCGTACCCGAGATCACGCGCAATGGTCGAGACCGAGTCGCGGGTGATGCCGTTCAGAATGCCGTGGGCGAGCGGGGCCGTGTAGAGCACCTCATCGCGGATCACGAAGAGGTTTTCGCCACTGCCTTCGGAGACCAGGCCCTGGTTGTCGAGCATGATGCCCTCGACATAGCCATCCAGTCGGGCCTGCATCTTGGAGAGCTGTGAGTTCAGGTAGTTCCCGCCGGCCTTGGCCATGGTCGGGAAGGTGTCTGGCGCCGCGCGGCGCCAGCTGGACACACAGACATCCACACCGTTCTCCAGCGCCTCGGGGCCGAGGTAGGCACCCCAGTTGTAGGCGACGATGAACGTTTCGGTGAGTTCCGGATCCTGCGACGGCAGGACACCCATCTGCTCACCCGTGCGCGCCATGATCGGCCGCAGGTAGCACTGCGACAGGCCGTTGGCGTTGACGGTCTCGACCACCGCACTCATCAGCTGGTCGACCGTGTAGCGGGTCGGCATGCGATAGATGCGAGCGCTGTCGATCAGGCGGCGCATGTGATCGCGAAGCCGGAAGACGGCGCCGCCGGCCGGTGTGTCATAGCAGCGGATGCCCTCGAAGACGCTCGAGCCGTAGTGGACCACATGGCCCATCACGTGGATTTTCGCGTCGTCCCAGGCGATCAGCTGGCCATCACGCCAGATCTTGTCGGTGCGTCCAGACTGTGGAGCGGCCATGGCGGGTCGGAAAAAGGGTGACCTGACATAGTAATTGATTCCCGGGGTAGGGCGCCACGGTTCCTCGATTGACGACTCGGGGCACGGGAGGTCTCGCTGAGTTCTGGCGAAAGTCAGACCGGCACGCCGCAGCGGCAGTCAGGACGTCAATTGCGCCCGGGCACCGATCAGGCGTCTTCCCATGTCGGCGAAGCGATCACGATCGGCATGCCAGCGCGCAGTATCGAGCAGCGCGCCATCCTGAACGCAGATCCGACCCGACGCCACAGTCATCCGCGCCGGGCTCCCCGCCACCCCGTGCACGAGTGCGTCTGCAACATCAGCAAGCGGCAACGCCACCAATCCGTCCAGCGCGAACGCGCACAGATCCGCCGGCGCACCGACCGACAACTCACCGAGCCGCGTCCACAAGCCGAGCGCCCGCGCACCACCGGCCGTCGCATGCCACAACGCCCGCGCCGCCGGAAATGCGCGCCACGACTGCGTCTGCGTACACGCCATCAGGTGCGCCACGCGCGACTCGTCGAGCAGATCCATGCGGTTGTTGCTGGCCACACTATCGGTGCCGATGCCCACACGAATGCCCGCGTCGAGCAGCTGCTGCAGCGGCGCGATGCCATGCCCTAAGCGCGCATTCGACACCGGGCAATGCGCTACTGCGCAATCGGCCGCAGCCAGCAACGCGATGTCAGCCGCATCCACACGAACCGCATGGATGATCAACGGCTTGGCGCGCAACGCGCCGGCGTCGTGCAACAACGCTACGCTCGATCGCGCACGCGCACCTGCCGGATCGATGCCACGACTTCGCCAGTTCTCCGCGTACGGCCCTTCCCCGCGCACTACCAGGTCTTCCTCGAACGCACTCTCGGCCAGGTGCACCGCCATCGGCAAGCGCTCAGCGATGGCGTATTCCGCGCTGGCGGCGAACAGTGCCTTCGACACTGAGTAGGGCGCATGCGGCGACACGCCGATCCGCACGGCGTCCGTCTCGCTCGTACGCAACGCGCTGACAGAGTCTCGCAGACCACCGAGAGATGTCTCGCACTGCTTGGGATCCGGCCCGAACACTTCCTTGTACACGACGCCACGCACACCCATCTGCGTCAGCGCATTCACGACTGGCGTCGCCGTATCGCTGGTATCGGCGTACGTCGTGATGCCGCGCAGCAATCCTTCCGCGATGCCAATCCGTGCGCCGACCTCGACATCCGCCGGATCCGACAACTCGGTGCGACGCAGGTGCGTCAACGTGCGAATCCACTGCGCGAAGTCCAGCCCTTCCAGCAGGTGCCGCAGAGGTGTGAGCTCGAGATGCGTGTGCACGTTCACCAGCCCGGGCATCAACGCTGCATCACCGAGGTCGACGACAGTGCCGTGAGGGGCGTCGGACGCCAGCCCAGCGAACGTGATCCGATCACCCTCCACCGCCACCGCGCCGTTCGCGATCGGCGGTGCACACATCGGCAGCACCCACGATGCGCGGTAGATCGTCACATCAGCCAAGGCGCGTGCCATGCACCAGCGGATCGTAGAGCGCGTCATCCGGCACGCCAAGCGATCGAGTCACCTGCAACGGCCACTCGAGATTGCCGATCTGATCGCGCTGATGCCCATCAGAGCCGAGTGAAATGCGCACACCAGCCGCGACCACCCGCTGCACCAGCCGCGGATGTGCCCGATAGCGGTTTGAGACTTCGAAGCAGATCCCGTTTCGCTTCAGTGCCCGCACCAGGCGATCCTCGTCCTGCTCACTCCACAACTCTTCGGGCGCGACTCCGCGCAACACATGCGGCACCAGCGTCGGGTGAGCAAAGATCTCGATCGGCATGACCTCGGCCAGCGACTCGATCGCGGACACGTGGGCCGACATGTAGGCCGCACGGGTCAAGCCGTCTGGCAGTTCCTTCTGGAACATGCGAACCATCACGCCATTGTCGAGCGTGAAGGCGTGCAGCGACCCAATGCGATGGGTGAGCCGCGCCAACTGCACCGGCGTCAGCTCGCGCCAAAGCGAATCGTGCGAGCAGAACTCGGCGCTACGATACGCGAGATGCGCGATCAGCGCCTCGTACCGGTCGAACTCTTCGGGCGACTTGAGCGAGAAGCGAACGTCTCGACTGGCGTGATCGCTGACCGTGCCGCGCACACCGCGCGCTGCCGCGGCCGCAATCACTTCATCGGGGCTGAGCACACCATCGGAGCAGGTGCTGTGCGCGTGACAGTCGAGGGGTGACCAGTGGCTCACGGGAGACGGAATGGATTCGCGGTGTCTGACGGGGACCGCTTCCCCTTCGCGCCGGCCGGAAGCTCGAACGCATTATCCAAACGTGTACTGTCGCCCATAGGTCCCATGATCGTGCCGTCGCATTCCTGCGTCGGTTCGGTGCCCTGCACGAAGTAGTCGACGTAAATGCGATCGGCCGGGCAGAGCGGGCCAGCGCGGTACCCCGTCAAGCGATCGACTGGCACGGCGATCAGGCCACCAGGGCCAGCGAAGTCCGCCGTCAATGCGCGACGGCGATAGACCTCATTCATGAAGGCCGTCCATGCCGGTGCGGCCAGTTCACCGCCCTGTGCATTGCGCATGATGGTGCGTGGCCGATCGAGCCCCATCCACACCCCAGCCACCAGGTCCGGCGTGAAGCCGATGAACCAGACGTCGGCGCCATCGTTGGTGGTGCCCGTCTTGCCGCCTGACGGCACACGCAGCGAGGCCACCGCGCGCGCTGCCGTGCCGCGACGCACCACATCGCGCAGCATGTCGGTCATCAGCCACGCCTCACCGGTGGACAACACGGCCGTGCGCGATGGCGCGGGCTCCCACAATACTTCACCCTTCGAATTCTCGACCCGCACGATGCCGGTGGGCTTGGCGCGAATGCCGCCCGCAGCAAACGTGGTGTACGCCGCAATCATCTCGAGCGGATAGACATCGGCCGCACCGATGTGCAGGCTGGGATACGGCGGCATGGGCGTCGAGAGGCCAAAGCGACGCGCCATCGCCGCCACACTTTCCTCACCCAGCGACATACCGAGTCGCACCGCAGCCTGGTTTCGCGACAGGTAGAGCGCGCGACGGAGCGGGATATAGCCCATGCTCTTGCCGTCGAAGTTCTGCGGCGACCAGGTGCCCCCACCAGCCTGCGGCACACTGATCGGGTTGTCCTCCAGCGCCTCGGCCGTCGTGTGCCCGTTCTGGATCGCATCGGCGTAGACGATCGGCTTGAACGTCGATCCCGGCTGACGCAGCGCCTGCGTGGCGCGATTGAATTTCGAGTCGGTGTAGTCGCGCCCGCCGATCATCGCACGAATGCCGCCGGACTTGGGATCCATGGCCACGAACGCCCCCTGCAAGTAGGGGGTGACGCCGCTGTTGGTGCGTTCGTCGTCCGCTGCCCGGGCGAGATACTGCTCGTACGTCAGGTACTTGTACGTCCCCAGCTTGCCACCTTCGATCGCGCGCAGTTGCTGTTCCATGGCCCGTTCGGCCGCCAGCTGCATGTCGATGTCGAGCGTGGTGTAGACCTTGAGGCCCTGCTCATAGAGCTGGCGGCCAAATTGCTCGTCGAGCTGCTTGCGCACCCATTCCACGAAATACGGTGCGATGTCGCCCGTCTCGGTGCGCTGCGCGAGCTGCAGGGGATAGGCCTTGGCCAACGAGGCGTCGGCATCGGTGATGATGTGCTGACTACGCAGCAGCTCCAGCACGGTGTTCCGGCGTTGCACCGCGCGGTCAGGCTCGACCCGAGGGTTGTAGCGATTGGGCGCCTTGGGCAGTGCCGCCAGCAGCGCCGCCTCGGCCAGGTTGAGCTCGCGCACGTTCTTGCCGAAGTACCGCTGGGCTGCCGACTCGACACCGTAGGCACCGTTGCCGAGATAGATCTGGTTCAGGTACAGCTCGAGAATCTTCTGCTTCGAGTATTTCCGCTCGATCGCCAGGGCCACCTTTCCTTCCCGCAGCTTGCGCACGACCGACTTGGCGCGCTCCAGCCGCTCCGGAAAGATGTTGCGGGCCAGCTGCATCGTGATCGTCGAGAACCCCTGCGCATACCCACCGCGCACGACGTTGACGATGGCGGAGCCGAAGACGCGAATGAAGTCGATGCCGTTGTGGCTGTAGAAGCGCTTGTCTTCCGTGTAGACGAACGCGTTCTGCACCAGCGGCGGAATGTCCTGGATGCGGGCGACGGTGCGCCGCTCGAGCCCAAGCTCAGCGAGAAAGCGGCCGTCAGCGGCGTAGAGCTTGGAAGTTTGGCGTGGCTGATACAACTCCAGCACGTCGACGCTCGGGCACTGATTGCCAGCGCAGACGAGCGTCCAGCCGGCGGTGAATGCGCCCAGCCCCAGCGATGCGCCAAGGGTGCCGAGCAGGATCACCGCGCGGACGGCGCGATTCTGGAGAAAGCCGGTCACAGCTGCCATGGAATCAAGATAGCCGAGGGTGGGCGCTGGGGTGGCTGCAACAGCGCGGATTAGTTTGTGGGCATGACCGGAACCGCATATCTCGACGAACTCGCATGGCGCGGGTTGCTTTTCCAGCACACCGAGGGCGCTGCCGCAGCGTTGTCACGAGGGACCGTGACGGGGTACTGCGGCTTCGACCCCACGGCCTCCAGCCTTCATGCCGGCAACCTCGTGGCCATCATGTCACTGGTACACCTGCAACGCGCGGGCCATCGTCCCGTAGCGCTGGTCGGCGGTGGCACCGGCATGATCGGTGACCCGAGTGGCAAGAGCACCGAGCGCCAGCTGCTCACCACCGAGATGGTGGACGCCAACATCGCCGGCATCAGCGAGCAGCTCTCGCGTGTGCTGGACTTCGACGGCCCGCGCGGCGCGATCATGCGCAACAACGCCGACTGGTTGCGCTCGCTGGACCTGATCGGCTTCCTCCGTGATGTGGGCAAGCATTTCACGGTGAACTACATGCTGCAGAAGGACTCGGTCGATTCGCGCATCGGCAGCGAAACCGGCATCAGCTACACCGAGTTCTCGTACATGCTGCTGCAAGCCTACGATTTCGCGGAGCTCTACCGCCGTGACGGTGTCACGCTGCAGGTGGGCGGCAGCGACCAGTGGGGCAACATCACCGCCGGCACGACGCTGATCCGCAAGATGCATGGCGCCGAGGCCCACGCGGTCACGCTGCCTCTGCTCACGACGTCGGCGGGCACCAAGTTCGGCAAGAGCGAGGCGGGCGCCGTCTGGCTCGATGCCGCGCGCACGTCGCCGTATCAGTTCTACCAGTTCTGGATCGGCGCCGACGATCGCGACGCCGGCCGGTACCTCCGCACCTTCACCTTGCTCAGCCGCGCCGAGATCGAGGCACTGGACGAAGCGACGGCCAGTGCACCGGAGAAGCGGGAAGCTCAGCAGCTGCTGGCGAAGGTGGTCACGACGATGATCCACGGTGCCGAGGCCGCGCAGACGGCGGCTGAAGTATCAACGCTGCTGTTTGCGAAGGGAGATCCCGCCGCACTCTCGGCGAGCGCATTGGCGGCACTGGCGCGCGAAGTGCCGACCTCCGTGGTAGAGAAAGCCGACGCGTTCGACACGCTGGCATTGTTCGTGACTGCAGGTCTCACCGCGAGTAAGGGTGAAGCGCGCCGTCTGTTGCAGCAGGGTGGCCTATCCCTCAACGGTGCCAAGCTGGCCGCCGACGACACATCGCTGCCAGCGGATCGCTTGCTGCGCGGCCAGTACCTCCTGCTGCGCAAGGGCGCACGCGACTACGCGCTGATCGACGTTCGATAGCTGACCGTTACAACTGAAGCAGCGTGACCGGTCTTCCGGTCACGCTGCTTTTTCCTGTCAGGCCGTGACGAGCATCCGCAGCACCGTGTCCCACTGCCCCGGCGTCGTGTACCAGTGCGGCGCCAGCCGGATGCAGCGCTCACGCAGTGAATGCGACACCTTGTGCGCGCGCAGGCGCGCCGAGACCGCATCCAGCTCCGGCGTCTGCACCGCGAATACTCCCGCGCGGTGCGCACGATCGCGCGGCGTGACGAGGCGGACTTCCGGGTGCGCATCGCAGAAATCCACCAGCGTGTCACCGAGTGACTGCAGGTGGTTCGCGATCGCCGGCTGCCCGAGCTCGAGGAACAGCTCGAGGCTGGCGTTCATCCCGGCGAAATCCTGGAAAGGCAACGTGATCACCTCGAAGCGACGGGCATCGTCGAACCAGACCGGATCGTACTGCAGCATGTTGAACAGGTCATCCGATCCGCGCGTGGACATCCAGCCCACCGAAGCCGGCTCGAGCTTCGTGATCAGGTCGCGCCGGATGTACGTGAACGCCGCGCCCCACGGCGACTGCAACCACTTCTGCGCCCCACAGGCGAGGATGTCGATCGGCGTCTTCGACACGTCGAGCGGTCAGGGCGCCAAGGCCCTGGATCGCATCGACCACGAAGTAGATCCCACGCTCCCGACAGGCCTTGCCCACGGCATCGATATCGATGCGGGCACCGCTACAGAACGACACCCAGCTCACCGTCACCACCTTCACCTTCGGCCGCGTCGCGATCGCTTCCAGCAGGGCCGCCTGATCGGGCACATCGTCCACACAAGGCAGCCGAACCAGCACCGCCCCCGTGCGCTCGGCACGCTTGATCCACGGGAAGACATTGGCCGGGAACTCCCGGTCCACCGTGAGGATCTCGTCACCTGGATTCAGCGGCAACGAAAACGCCGCCAGGTTGATGCCGTGCGACGTGTTGGTGGTGAGCGCAATTTCGTCCGCACTGGCCCCGATCAGCGTCGCCACCAGTTCGCGTGACTTCTGCAGCGTCGCGAAGAAGTGTTCCGGCTTCATCGTGAACGGCATGTGGCGCAGCGAGACGTATTCGGTCACGGCATCAGCCGTCGCCTTCGGGATCGCGCCAGTGGACGCGTGATCGAGATAGATCACGTCACTGTCGGTCATCCACGGATATTCACGCTGCTGAACTGCGAGGAAGTTCGTCATGATTCCGTCTGCCGCGCGAGGCGGCGAGTGAGTTGGCGTGGGTCCGTAGCGTCGCGAAGCGCGTCGCCCAGCAGGTTGAATGCGAGCACAGCACATCCGATGGTGAGGCCGGGCGCGAGCGAGGTCCAAGGGGCACGACGCAACTGCGACAGGTCACGAGCATCCGCAATCATGCCGCCCCAACTTGGTGTCGGCGGCTGCACGCCCAGCCCGAGGAAGCTGAGCGACGATTCGGCCATGATTGCGGCCGCAATGCCAAGCGTACCGACGATCACCAGCGGCGCCGTGACGGCCGGTAACACATGACGCAGCAGGATGCGGAAATCACTCCCGCCAAGAGCGCGCGCCGCCTGCACGTACTCCAGTCCGCGCACCACCATCACCTGTCCACGCACCAGTCGCGCCACACCGGCCCATCCCACGATGCCGATGGTCAGCGTCACGACGGTGAGGCTGGGCTGGAAGGCTGCGACCATCGCGATCAACAGCAGCAGCGTCGGAAAGGCGAGCGTGACATCCGCGATACGCATCACGACTTCATCCACCCAGCGACCGTAGAATCCGCTCACCAGGCCAAGCGTGCCGCCTACCAGCAGCGCAATCGCTTGCGCACCGAGGCCCACGGAGAGCGAAATTCGCGCGCCGAAGAGCAGCCGCGCCAGAATGTCGCGCCCCTGAATATCCGTACCCAGCCAGTGTGCGCTCGATGGGCGCATCAACTGCTCGGCGAGATTGATGGCCGTGGGGCTGTACGACGTCAGCAGCGGAGCAGCGACCGCCGCACCAACCAGTGCCACGAGCAGCAGCAGGCCAAGTATCGCACGTGCATCGTGCCGCATCACATGGAGCGGACTGCGATTGATTGGGGCTGCGACAGTCGGCGCGGATGACACGCTCACATCCCTGCGGGCAGTGGTGGTGCGCCAGCGGGCTGGTACTTCCAGCGGCGATGCTGCCAGAAGTACTGCCCGGGATATTGCCTCACCCAGTGCTCGAGCCTCGCCGTGTAGTAGGACACGAGCGCGATCGTATCGGCTTCACGATCGCCGGAGTCCACCACTTCGATCGGCTCGACGATCAAGCGGTATTTGCCCGACGGTTGTCGCACGGCGACCACGAACACCACCGGCACTTTCAGGCGAAGCGCGAACACCGCTGGACCACGTGGCGTCTTCGCCAGCCGGCTGAAGAACGGAACGAAGCTCGATGCCAGCCCGAGCACGCCCTGATCGGAAAGGAACCCGACCACCCGATTGTCGCGCACACTGCGTGGCGTCTGTCGCACCGCCAGTTCGTCAAACACCACCTGCACACCGAAGCGTTCGCGCACGCGCGTCAGGTAGCGCTCGAAGATCCGGTTACCCATGTGCCGCGCAACCGCATCGACCGGCACGCCGCGGGCGGCGATGTAACTGCCGCCGAGTTCCCAGTTGCCGAGGTGACCCGTCACCAGCAGCGCGCCGCGTCCACCCTTCAGCGCCGCATCGATGTGTTCCCATCCATCCACGCGCTCGAAGAGCGCGATCAGGTCGGCGGGCGTCCTGTGCTCCATGATCGCCGCTTCGATCGACGTGCGACCCAGGTTGTCGTACGACTCGCGCGCCAAAGCCTTCACCCGTTCGGTCGAAAACTCGGGAAAGGCGAACTGGATCTGCGTCTCGACCACCTTGGAGCGGATGCCGAGCTTGTAGCCTAGCAATCCCAGTGCGCCGCCGACTCGTGAGCCAACCGAAAACGGCATCAGGCCGAGTACTCCCACCACCGTGCGAATGGCCGCGTACTCGACCCGGTGCTGGAATGTTGGCGGCTTCACCGTCGCGGCAGGCATGAGGGCAGCGGTCAGGCGGCCACCTGCGCCGACGCGGCATCCTGCAGCACCGTCATGAACGCCTCCGACACTGCGGACAGGCCGCGACGTGCGCGGACGTCCGCCTGCGCGGCTTCACCCATGCGACTCAGGTGCGCGGCATCCGATTCCAGAAGCGTGATCAGTGCGGCGCTCGCCAATGCGTCATCACGTTCGGCGATCACACCGGTCTCACCATGTTTCACGAAGCGCTCCGCCATCGTGCCTCGCGTCACGATCACCGGGCTCGCCAGCGACATGGCGTCGAGGACAGCGATGCCGCCATCGTCATGATCGGCGGCCACCCAAACCAGGTCGGCTGCGGCCAACAGCGGTGCCCGATCGATCGGATCACCGAGCATGGTGAACGAGTCACCAAGGCCGAGCGCGGTCGCATGTACGCGCACCTCATTGTCATCATGTGGCGTGCCCAGTAGCAATGCACGCAACGGATGACCGCGGCTCCGCATCGCTGCCACGGTGCGCAACGCGGCGGCCGTGGCACGCTGTGATTCCGGATCGGTGACGATGGCGATGGTGCTGGTTCCGATTGGCGTGGGCGCCGCCACCACGCGCTCGAACTGCATCGGATCGACGGCTACATCGGCAATGATGCGTCCACGCAGGCGCTTCACCGGCTCCGAGGCCTTCGCCTCGGCCGCAGAACTGTGCACGAACCAGGTCGGTGCCAAACGCACGGCGAGGCGGGTCTTCACCGTCACCGGCGTGGCGATGCCGGTTCGCATGCGCCGCAGCACAGCGCCACGGCCGCTGCGGCGCACAGCCCACGCCGCCATCATGTGCGGCTCATCACCCGCGACCACCACCGCGTCAGAGCCGTACTCACGCAGCATGGCGCTGAGCCGAATGCCATCCGAGAACCAGGCGCCACGATCCTCGAACGGCAGGATGTCGAGTGCGCCGAAACCCGACGCGACGACCGAGCCGGCCGGACAGGCGACCGCCACCGTCACGCCGCGAGCGGCCAGCGCGCGACCGATCTCGAGGTACACGCGAGCCAGGCCGCCCCAGGTGGGCGAAGGATGGAAGAAGACCAGTCGACTCATGCGTCCACCGTGACAGCGTCAGCGCTGTCGCGTTCGCGAAATTGCATCGTGTACAATCGGTGATAGGCGCCGCGCTGCGCGAGGAGAGCCTCGTGCGTGCCACGCTCGATGATCCTGCCGCGATCGAGCACCAGAATCTGCTGCGCATGCTCGACGGTGCTCAAGCGGTGCGCGATCACGAACACCGTGCGGCCAGCCAGCAGACGGTCGATGGCTTCCTGGACTAGGCGTTCACTCTCGGTGTCGAGCGCAGACGTCGCTTCGTCGAGGATCAGGATCGGCGGATCGCTGAGCAACGCCCGGGCAATGGCGATGCGCTGCCGCTGGCCGCCACTGAGGCGTGTTCCGCGTTCACCGAGCACCGTGTCATAGCCCTGTGGAAGCTCACCGATAAACTGATGCGCGTTGGCAGCGCGAGCCGCCGCCTCCACCTGTGCCTGCGTGTACACACCCGGCGCACCGAACGCGATGTTCGCACGGACGGTGTCGTTGAACAACACCGTGTCCTGGCTGACGATGCCGGTCAGCTTCCGCAGCGACGTGAGCTTCACGTCCTGCAGGTCGATGCCGTCGAGCAGGATGCGGCCCGACGTCGGGGCGTTGAAGCGCGGCACCAGGTCCACCAGCGTGCTCTTGCCCGCGCCGCTGGCTCCCACGAGCGCCACGATCTCGCCCTTCGGCGCATCGAAGCTCACGTCGCGCAACACCGCCTCATCGCCGTACGTGAACGAGACGTTCTCGAAGCGGACGCCGTCCGCCAGTGCGTCAACCTGCTTCGTGCCGCGATCCGCGCTCGCTTCAGTCGTTTCGTCCAGCACCTCGAACAATCGCTCTGCGCTGGCCATCGACGACTGCGCCGTCGCCGGCACCTGCGAGATCTGCTTCAGCGGCTGCAGCATGCGCAGCACGACCAGCAGGAAGGTGATCAGGTCGGCGCCATCCAGCGTGCGATCGACCAGCACCTGCTGCGCGCCGATCCAGAGCACCAGCACGGCGATCGCGGTACCGGCAACTTCCGTCAGCGGCTGCGACAATACGCCGAGCGCGGAGACGCGTGTCATCGCTTTCGCATATCGGCCGCTGGCGTCGGTGAAGCGCTGCGTTTCGTGCGGCTCGGCTCCGGTAGCCTTGACGAGGCGAATCCCGCTCACCGCCTCCTGCACGATGCTCGTCATCTCGCCGTATTCGTTGCTCAACCGGCGATGACGCTTGCGCAGCTTGCGCAGGATCGGCTGCAACATGCCAATCAGCATCGGGGCCAGTACCAGCGACACCAGCGTCAGCTTCCAGCTCAGCGACACCAGCACCACGATACTGACGATTATGGTCGCACCACTCTGGAGTGAGCGCGTCACGAGTTCGGTGATCAGCGCCTTGCTCTGCGCAGTGTCGGTCAGGATCCGCGTCACCACCTGGCCAGTCTTGGTGCGCTGGAAGTAGGCCAGCGGAAGCTGCAACAGGTGACGGTACACCATGTCGCGCAGGTCGCGCGTCACCAGTTCCTGCAGGCCGGCTCCCAGCTGTCCACTGATCCACGCGAAGAGGTTCTTCAGCGTGATCGCCACCAGGATGACCAGCACCACGGTCTGCAACGACCCCATCTTGTCGCTGGGATCGAGAAAGCGGCCCAGCAGCTGGTTCAACATCTGCTGCACGCCGCCTGTGGCCACCTTCTGCGTCGCCGATGCCTGCAGGCCGAAGAGCGTCTGCAGGAATGGGATCAGCAACGTCAGCGAAAAGACATCGAGGCCGGCGACGATCAGGTTGCACACGATCGTCGCGCCCATGCGCCACGAATGCGGGCGCAGAATTCCCAGCAGTCGGCGATACACGGTCAGCGGCGGGGTACGAGTCGAACGAGCGGCAGGATCATCTCTTCGGGGCTCACACCACCATGGAAGAAACCGCCGCGATACCGCCCCTGATACTCACGGAGCTTGGTCGGATACACAAAGTAGCAGTCCGTGGCCGCCAGCAACGTGTTCTTCCCCAGTCCGCGACGCGGCAGGCGCAGCGCATCGGCATTGGGAAAGAGCAACGCCTGCTCCGGCTTCTCGGCTCGCAGGTCCTCGCCGAACTTGTAGCGCAGGTTGTGGGTCGCGTCGCGCCGCGCGAACACCGTCGCCGGCGTCTGGCAGAGGATCGAGCCGTGATCGCTGGTCAGGATCACCGTGATCTTCTTCCGTGCCGCTTCCTTCAATACGCTGAACAACGCCGACCGCTCGAACCACTGGCGCGTCAGGCGACGCAGCGCGACTTCGTCCTTCGCCACTTCCAGCAACACCGAATTGTCGGAGCGGCTATGCGTCAGCAGGTCCACGAAGTTGAAGACGAAGGCACTCACACCCTCGGAAATCACCGCCGAAGAAATCTTCCGCTCGAGGTCTTCCGACTCGTGCGGCGTGCTGATCTTGTGGTACCGCACCGGCACGTTGTGACCGAGTTCCTTCAGCTGCAGCTCCAGCAACTGTCGCTCGTGGGCGTTCAGCGACTCGTCCTCGCGCTCCTTCCACCAGTCGGGATGCATGCCCGCCATCTCGCCCGGGAACAGACCGCTGAACAACGCATTCCGCGAGTACGGCGTGGCCGTCGGCAGGATCGAGTAGTAGTGCGACCGTTCCTCGGTGAACCACTGACCGAGCAACGGCGCCAGGCCAAGCCACTGGTCGAGACGCAGGCAGTCCACCACGATGAAGCAGGCGGCCTTCTCGGTGGTCAGCAGCGGCGCGACATGCTCCGACACGATGTCGATCGAGAGCGGCGGCCGATCACCCTGCAGGTCCGCCAGCCAGGTCGGATACTGGCGACGGATGAACTGCGCGAACTCGCGACGCATTGCCGGATACAGTCCCACCAGTGATTCGCGCAGTCCGCCTTCGCC
Organism: uncultured Gemmatimonadaceae bacterium; assembly: GCA_963740355.1. Taxonomy (GTDB): domain Bacteria; phylum Gemmatimonadota; class Gemmatimonadetes; order Gemmatimonadales; family Gemmatimonadaceae; genus JACMLX01. The sequence continues at coordinate 718,882 of CAVUDW010000002.1, read as the reverse complement.
CGCTTCGTCGAGTGCCACATCCCAGCGCGTGACTTCCGCCGTGCGCTCGATCCAGCCGCGCCAGTCGCTACTGTAGCCCTCATTCTCGAACGCCCGGAAGCGCTCCACGAACTCGCGGGCGAGGGCCTGCTGTCGCAATCGGGTACCGTCGAGAATCCGCGTGATCGCCGTCAGCACCTGCCTCGGATTGACCGGCTTGACGAGGTAATCGTGCACCGCGGCACCGAGCGCCTCGCGAAGTGTCGCGTCTTCCTCGCTCTTGGTGATCATCACGACCGGCAGCATCGGGTCGATGGTCTGCACGTCGCGCCACGTCTCCAGGCCCCGCTTCCCGGGCATCTGCTCGTCGAGCAGGAGAACGTCGAACCGCCGGCGCCGGAGGAGCTCGAGAGCATCCTCGGAATTCCGCGCCATCTGAACGTCGTACCCTTTGTCCTGGAGGAAGATGCGATGGGCCTCGAGCATCTCGGCCTCGTCATCAACCCACAATACGGCTTTTACGGGAGGGGTCATGATCCGCGGAAGTTACCCCATCGCGGAGCGTGGAGGTTCACTCGCGAGCGGGATTCGTCCGACAGCCGCGACTCCCACGCGTAGTTGTACCTTTGCCACGTGCACCGTCCCGCCGCCCTCCTCCTGCCTGTGGCCGCGCCATTGAAGGCGCTGGTGACGCAGTCGGCCGCCCTGCCACAGCCACGCGACCGCACCGCAGCCCTCGCCTGCTGGATGGTCGCTCGACTGGCGCTCCCGCGCCTTCCCCGCGAATCCGACTTCAGCGATCCCGAGGCGTTGCAGCTGCGCGCCGAGGCGACCCGCCGCTGGCTGGCCGCACAGTCGATGCCGGGGGAGGTCAGCCTCGCCGCCTCTCGCGCCTGCGATGTCGCCGCCGAGCGCGAACCCTCGATGCTGGCCGACGCCATCGACGCGATGCGGGATGCCGCCGACGCGGTGCTAAACAACAGTGCACGTGCCGAGCTCACCACCCTCGCTCGGCTGCTCCGCCGCTCCTCTCTCGCCGCCATGCGCTGATGCCCACCAGTCGTGAACTGCTGAACTCCGTCCTCCAGCGCCTTGCCACCGAAGCCAAACCGCTGCCGGCACCGGATCTGGTGACCACCGGGTACCCGTCGCTGGATCGGCTGCTGGCCGGCGGACTCCGGCGAGGCGAGCTGACCGTGCTCGGTGGTGATGCCGGCGCGGGCAAGACGTCGCTCGCGCTTGGCGTCGCGATCCGTGCCGCAGTCGCCGGATATCCGGTCGTCATCCTCACCCATGAGTCGACCGAAGCTCAATGCTGGGAACGACTTGTGACGGCAGAGTCCGGTGTGATGCATATCGCCGTGAGGACCGGCGTCCTGCCGAGCGGTGCCGCTGACGCTTTAAAATCCGCCGCCGACGTGCTCCGCCGCCTGCCGATCTCGGTCGAGCGGGCGCCGCACACCCCCGCCCTGCTCGCGGAGAGGCTGGAGGCGGGTGAGCTCCCGCCGCTGGTGATCATCGACGGGCTCGCCGGTCTGGACCAGGCACCGCGGCCGGTGGCCGAGGCGCAGGCGCAGGCTGTTCGGCTCGCCAAGCGGATTGCCGTCGAGATGGATGTGGCAGTCCTCCTGACGGCGCCGCTGGCCACTGATCGCACCCTTACACCCCCACCGCGCCCGACGCTTTCCGACTTCGGCATCCTCGCCAGCGCCGCCAGCGTCGCCGATGTCGTGCTCGGCGTCTTCCGCGAGGGGCTGTATGATGACGCCCCGGATGTGGCGGGGGCGTTCGAGGTCCATGTCCTGAAGCACCGATCGGCACCGAGCGCCTTCACTGACCTGTATATCGAACCCGGCGCCGGGCGCGTCGAAGACCTGATCGAGTCGTAACCGGGCACAACCGGCTTATCTTTCGCGGCTGACCCCTACAACGCAGAACTGCACGGAGCTGTCATGGCTGGCCACAGTAAGTGGAAGAACATCAAGCACGCCAAGGCGGCGACCGACGCAAAGCGCGGTGCTGTCTTCACCAAGCTGATTCGTGAAATCACGGTCGCGGCCAAGGCCGGTGGCGGCGATCCGGGTGGCAATCCGCGCCTGCGCACCGCGATCGATGCGGCACGCGCGCAGTCGATGCCCAAGGACAACATCGATCGCGCGGTGAAGAAGGGCACCGGCGAACTGGAAGGCGTCGAATACGTCGAAATCACCTACGAGGCGTACGGCCCGGGTGGTGTCGCCCTGATGATCCAGGCGCTCACCGACAACCCGACGCGTACGGTGGCCGACATCCGCGCCAAGCTGACGCGCAATGGCGGCAACCTCGGCACCAGCAATTCGGTGTCCTTCATGTTCGACCGGAAGGGCCGGATCTATTTCCCGGCCGCGGGCGATGAGGACTCGATGATGGAAGTCGCGCTCGACGCCGGCGCCAGTGATTTCGCGCGCGAGGACGACACCTTCGCCGTCACCACCGAGCCGACCGAGCTGCACGCCGTGAAGGAAGCACTCGAGGCGAAGGGGCTCAAGATCGCCGAGGCCAAGCTGGAATGGATGCCGCAGAGCACTGTGCACGTCACCGGCGACGACGCAAAGAGCCTGGTGAAGCTGCTCGACGTGCTCGAGGATCTGGACGACGTGCAGAATGTCGAAGGCAACTTCGACATCGACGAAGCGGCGCTTGACGACTGACGAGCGGGAGTAACCCTGCTCGTCCTCGGCCTCGATCCCGGCACCGCCATCACAGGCTTCGGCGTGGTGCGTGGTGATGGACGCGGTAGCGGCACGCTGGTGGAGTGCGGAGTTTTTCGTACGTCACCGCGTGACCCGCTGGCGAACCGACTGGTCGAGATTTTCGAGGGTGTCTCGAAGTTGATTGCGCGACACAAGCCGGACGCCTTGGCGGTGGAGTCGATCTTCTACGCGCGTAACGTGCGCACCACCGTCACACTCGGCCATGCACGCGGCGTGTTGTTGCTGGCGGGCGCGCAGGCAGGGATCACGATTCACGAGTATCCGCCGGCCGAGATCAAGAAAGCGATCACCGGGCAGGGCGGCGCCACCAAGGAACAGGTGCAGTTCATGGTCAAGACATTGCTGCGCCTGAAGTCGGTGCCAAGTCCGAACGACGCCGCTGACGGTGTTGCGGCAGCGCTCACCTGCCTGCTCAACGCACGGACCACCGCGCTGCTGGCGGGCGCGGGGCGCGGGCGATGATCACGCTGCTCGTCGGGACGCTGCTGGAGCGCGACCTCACCAGTGTGGAAGTGCTCACCTCTGGAGGCGTCGGCTACACGCTGGCCATTCCGCTCTCGACCTTCGAGATGCTGCCGAAGACCGGTGAAGCGGTGCGACTGCACACACATCTGGTCGTAAAGGAAGACGGCTGGCAGCTCTTCGGCTTCGGCACGACGTATGAGCGCAACGTCTTCATGCGCCTGCTGAATGCGAAGGGCTTCGGGCCGCAGCTGTCGCTCAACATGTTGTCGGCGTTGAGCGCCGAGCGGCTGGTGCGTGCCATTCGTGAGCGCGACGTGGCGACGCTGCAGCAGGTGAAGGGGCTGGGGAAGAAGAAGGCCGACCAGCTCATTCTCGACCTGGCCGACAAGGTGGACGACCTGCAGCGCGGGGCGGCTTCGATCACCGCGACCGGTGGGGTTGGCGTGGACGACGCCGTGCGTGCGCTGCAGTCGCTGGGCTACGGGTCGGTCGATGCCGAGTCGGGGATCCGGGCCGCGCTCGACGCTGGCGAAGGGAAGGAGAGCACGGCGGCGCTGATCCGGGCTGCATTGGCTCGGCTCGGGTCGCGGTAATGCGGCGATAGCGTTCCGGTGTTTATTCGGGTAATCTGTCACCCATGACGCGCGCCGAAATCACCACGCCCGAGGCGATGGACGAGGATTCCCTAGTGGAACTGTCGCTGCGCCCGCAGAAGCTGTCCGAATTCATCGGGCAGCCGAAGGTGAAGGACTCGCTGCGCATCTACATCGACGCGGCGCAGAGCCGGAAGGAGCCGCTCGATCATGTGCTCTTCTTCGGCCCCCCTGGCCTGGGAAAGACGACACTGGCCGAGCTCATCGCGCGCGAGATGGGCGTGAACATCCGCACCACCGCCGGTCCGGCGCTGGAGAAACCAGGTGACCTGGTCGGCACGCTGACCAACCTGCGCGAAGGGGACATCCTCTTCATCGACGAGATCCATCGGCTGCGTCCAGTGATCGAGGAGTTTCTCTATCCGGCGATGGAAGATTTCCGGGTGGACATCCGCTTGTCGGATGGCCCGAAGGCGCAGACGATCACGATGCCGGTGGAGAAGTTCACGCTCATCGGCGCCACTACGCGTCTCGGCATGTTGACGGCGCCGATGCGCGCGCGTTTCGGCATCCATCAGCAGCTCAAGTACTACCCGACCGAAGATCTCGAGCAGGTCGTGAAGCGCACCGCACTAGTGATGGACTGCAAGATCACGCCGGAAGGAGCGCACGAGCTGGCACGACGCGCGCGTGGCACGCCGCGAGTGGCGAATCGTCTGCTTCGCCGCGTGCGCGACTATGCGCAGGTGAAGGCCAATGGTGTGATCGACAAGGCGGTTGCCGATGCGGCGCTCGAGTTGCTGGAAGTCGATGCCTTCGGTTTGGACGACATGGACGCGCGAATCCTGCGCGCCATCATCGAGATGTTCGACGGCGGTCCGGTCGGCCTGAAGACCGTCGCCGCAGCGGTGGGTGAAGACGAAGGCACGATCGAGGAAGTGTACGAGCCCTTCCTGGTGCAGAACGGCTTCCTGCAGCGCACACCGCGTGGTCGCGTGGCGACGGCGATTGCATACCGGCACTTCGGCTACACGCCGCCGGGTGATGCGGCCGGACCGCAAGCATCGCTGTTCTGACGTAGGCTGGGCGCGCGTTGGGGACGGAGTTCCTCCAGCAGTTCCCTTCAGCACCGTTGCTGGGGAAGAGGCCAAGGCTGCTACCGGAGCACTCCGTGAGCTCCGTGGCCTCCCCCCCAATTGCCGTTAGCGTCGGTGCGCGTTGCATCCTCCGCTCGCGATCGCGAGGGAAGCAACTGCAATGAGGGGGAGCGCACGGAGCTCACGGAGTGCGACCGCAGCAGCGTCCGTCGCACCGCGAGCGATTTTGATTCTTTGGGGACGGAGTTCGTGGTCTGACGAGGACGGAGTTCCTCCAGCAGTTCCCTTCAGCACCGTTGCTGGGGAAGAGGCCAAGGTTGCAATTGGAGCACTCCGTGAGCTCCGTGGCCTCCCTCCCAATTGCGGTTAGCGTCGGTGCGCGGTGCAGCGGTCGCTCGCAATCGCGAGGGAAGGAACGGCTAATGAGGGGGAGGCCACGGAGCTCACGGAGTGCGACCGCAGCCGCGCTGGTCGTGTCGCGTGCGGTTTTGGTTATTGGGGGACGGAGTTCCTGAGCTCATGAGGACGGAGTTCCTCAGCTGGAGCAGGACGCCTCCCCAGGAAGGCTAGATTCTGCGCATGAGTGAACGAACACCTGATGGCACGCGCGTTTCTGACTACGACTTCACGCTTCCCGAATCGCTGATCGCGCAGGCGCCGATGGAGCGTCGTGATGGCAGTCGGTTGCTGGTCGTCGATCGCGCAGCGGGCACAATTTCGCACCACCTGTTTCGCGAGATCGTCGATTTCATCCCGGCCGGCGACGCGTTGGCGGTGAACACGACCAAGGTGATTCGCGCCCGACTGCTCGGCACACGTCCGTCGGGTGCGCCGGCCGAAGTGCTGCTGCTGAAAGCCCTCGGCGACGAGGTCTGGGAAGCGATGGTGCAGCCAGGCGCCAAGCTGCAAGCCGGAAAGATGGTGACCATCGCCGACGATTTCCGCATCGAGATGCTGGAGCCGACCGAGCGCGGCACCAAGTACGTGCGCTTGCACGCGGCGCACGATTCGGCCGCGGCGATCGAGAAGTACGGTCATATTCCGTTGCCCCCGTACATGACACGCGGCGACACGAGTGACGATGCCGAGCGGTATCAGACCGTGTATGCGCAGCAAGCCGGGAGCGTGGCGGCGCCGACGGCGGGGCTGCATTTCACGGACGACGTGCTGGCGGCGTTGTCCGCGAAGGGAGTGCGGCGCGCGGAAGTGGTGCTGCATGTCGGCGCTGGTACCTTTCGGCCGATCAGCGTCGATGATCCGCTCGAGCATGTGATGCATGAGGAGTCGTATCAGGTCTCGACGGCGACCGCGGCTGTCGTGAATGACGTGAAGCGCGCTGGCCGCAGCGTATGGGCCGTGGGAACGACTTCGATGCGCACGCTCGAAAGTGCAGCGCATGATGACGGCCAGCTCGCGGCACGCGAAGGCGAGACCAGCATCTTCATTTATCCGCCGTACCGCTTCAAGCTCGTCGATCACCTTCTGACGAACTTTCACCTGCCGAAGTCCACGCTGGTGATGCTGGTGGCGGCGTTCGCGGGGTACGAGCTCACGATGCGCGCGTATCGTGAGGCAATCGAGCAGCAGTATCGGTTCTATTCGTATGGGGATGCGATGCTGATTCTCTGAGCAGGTGCTTCACACCTGCCTTGAAAGTTTTCGCGCGACATCATGACCATGATAGTTTTCGGCGCTGCATGCTTCGTTGGAGTAGCCGTTTTGCGGCAGTTCCAGTTTTGCGGCTTTCGCCGTTCGCAGTTTGGCTGTTTTGCGTCAAGGCAGTTGCCCTTTCAGTGCTGGGGCGCAAACCGTCGCCCTCATTGAATCACGAATCATGTCCGACTTCTCCTTCCGCACCTCCCACGAATCCGGCAGCGCGCGCCTCGGCTGGTTCTCGACGCCCCACGGCGTCGTCGAAACCCCCGCGTTCATGCCCGTCGGCACCCACGGCACCATCAAGGGCCTGAGCGTCGAAGAGGTGGCTGCAGCGGGCGGGCAGATGATCCTCTCCAACGCCTACCACCTGTATCTGCGCCCAGGCGACATGATGGTGCGCGCACTGGGCGGGTCTGCATGCATTCACACGCTGGAACGGCCCGATGCTGACCGATTCGGGCGGATTCCAGGTGTTCTCGCTGTCCAGCCTGCGGAAAGTCAGCGAAGAGGGCGTGATCTTCCAGAGCCATATCGATGGCTCGAAGCACGACTACACGCCCGAGAGCGTCATGCGCATCGAGCGCAACATCGGCGCGGACGTGATCATGCAGCTGGATGAGCTGATTGCGGGGCAGGCTGAGTTTGCGGCCAGCAAGTCGGCGATGGAGCGGAGCCTGCGGTGGCTGGATCGGTGTCGGGTGGAGTTCGACCGGATCACGCGCGAAGGCCGGGGGGCCCCCCCCCACTTCGAAGTTCCGGCCGGCGCCCCTCCCATGGCAACCCACGACGCTGCCACCGACATCATTCCCCCGCGCCAAACCCTCTTCCCCATCATCCAGGGCGGCGTCCACCCCGAACTCCGCGTCGCCTCCGCCCGCGGCATCCTCGACCGCGGCGACTGGGACGGCATCGCCATCGGCGGCCTCTCCGTCGGCGAATCCAAGCCCGACATGTACGCCACCCTCGAGGTCGTGGACCCCGTCATCCCCCGCACCGTCCCCCGCTACATGATGGGCGTCGGCTTCCCGGATGACCTCGTCGAGGCCGTCCGCCGCGGTGTGGACCTCTTCGACTGCGTTGCACCCACCCGCATGGGCCGGAACGGCACCGCCTTCACCAACGACGGCAAGGTCCAGGTCCGGAAAAGCAGCTTCCGCAATGACCGCCGCCCCCTCGTCGAAGGCTGCCCCTGCCCCTGCTGCACCCAGTACGACCGCGCCTACCTCCGCCACCTCTTCGTCAGCGAAGAGATGCTCGGACTGCGGCTCCTCTCCCTGCACAACGTATCTTTCCTCATCACCCTGATGCGTGACGCGCGAACAGCGCTCCGCGCCGGGACCTTCGACGCCTGGAGCCAGGATTGGCTCCTTCGCTATCACGCCAAGCCGTCCAGCTCCGAATGACCTCCCTGCCGCTCGCCTCCCTCGCCATCCTCCAGTTTCCTGGCGGACAGGCAGTGATCGCCCCGCTTCTGATGTACGGCGGCATCTTCGCGATCTTCTACTTCCTGCTCATCCGCCCGCAGCAGCAGCAGCGGAAGAAGCACGAGTCGGCGATCCTCGAACTGAAGAAGGGAGATCGCATCGTCACCGCCGGTGGCCTCGTGGGCGAAGTGCAGCACATCAAGTCGGCCGCCGCACCCAGCGCCGACGACGAGATCACCATCAAGAGCGGCGAATCACGCCTCATCATCGAGCGCGGTCGCATCGCCAAGATCTCCTCCCCGTCCGGCACCAGCTCCAGCGCGGACAAGGTCGCCTGATGGCATTGCTCGACATCTACGTCCTCGGCAGCCCGATCTTGCGCAAGGAAACGCAGCCGGTGCAGCAGATGACCACCGAGCTGCGCACACTCGTGTCCGACATGTTCGACACGATGTACGCCGCCAAGGGCATCGGCCTCGCCGCGCCGCAGGTCGGTCGCATCGAGCGCATCGCAGTCGTTGACGTGGACAAGAATCCGATCGCGCTCATCAATCCGGTCATCACGCTCAAGAGCGGCAAGAGCAAGCGTGAAGAAGGGTGTCTCTCCATCCCGGACATCCACTACGAAGTGGAGCGTTCGGGGAAGGTCACCGTGCAGGCACTGGACGTGGACATGAAGCCGATCACACTCGAAGGCACTGACCTCTTCGGCACCTGCCTGCAGCACGAGATCGATCACTTGCATGGCAAGCTCTTTCTCGATCACCTCTCGATCCTCAAGCGCCGCCAGGCGATGCGCGAATGGGAAGAGGAGAAGGATCAGTATCCTGAGCTGCTTCGCCGGCTCACGCCGGAAGAAATCGCCCGCCTGCAAGCCGAAGACGAGGAGATGGACGAAGAGTCCGGCCCGGATCACCGCAAAGACGTGCGTTGACGCGCAACGGAGCCTGACACCGTGCGCATCCTCTTCTGGGGCACTCCGGAATTTGCCGTTCCACCACTCGAAGCCCTGCTCGGTGAGGGATTCGATGTGGTGGGCGTGGTCACGCAACCCGATCGCCCAGTGGGACGTGCGCGCACACTGACACCGCCGCCCGTCAAGGAAGTGGCATTGCGCGAAGGGCTTCCGGTGCTGCAGCCGGAACGCCCACGCGGTGACGCATTTCTCGCGGAACTGACGGCACTTGGCGCCGACCTCAATGTGGTCGTGGCCTACGGACACATCCTGCCGCTGGCCGTGATCGAACATCCGCCGCGCGGCACGATCAACATCCACGCCTCGCTCCTCCCGGAACTGCGCGGCGCGGCCCCGATCGAAACCGCCATTCGGCGTGGCTTCACGCAGACCGGCATCACCATCATGCGCATGGTGCTGGCGATGGATGCAGGCCCGATCCTGCACACCAGCACCGTCCCGATCCTCCCCGACGAAACGGGCGGCGAGCTCCGCAACCGTCTCTCGGAACTCGGCGCACAGTCACTGATCGAAGCCCTCGCGCTGCTCGAGCTCGAGCAGCTGCCGGAACGCGAGCAGGATCACACCAGGGCCACCTTCGCGCCCAAGATCGAACGCGACATGGCCCGCATCGACTGGCGCGCACCAGCCCCCGATGTGGCCAACGCCATCCGCGCCTGGGATCCGCGACCCGGCGCCTGGACGACACTGGCCGGCACCGACGTGAAGTGCTTCGGCGTGCGTGCCTCGCACATGCACACCCACGTCGACGCACCCGGCACCGTCCTCTCGATCGACGATGACGGCATGCTGGTGGCCTGCGGCGAAGGCACGGTCCGCATTCTCGACGTGCACCCATCAGGCAAGCGGCGTCAGCGAGTCAGCGAATGGGCCGCCGGTCGCGGTGTCGCGATCAACGACGTGCTCGGCACCGACGCGTCGCTGGGCACCGGTACCGACAGCGCACCCAACAACGCGCCCCTCACCTGATGTACGGCACGGTCCCGGAACTGCACGCACTGACCAACGACGTGGTGCTCGCAGATCCGAATTTCATCCGATCGGCAACGGCGGTCATGCAAGCCTGTCGCCGACGGGTGGCGATTCACCTCCGCTCCTCCGAAACGTCGTCACGACGGCTGCTCGAACTGGCACTGGAGTTACGCGTCGTCAGCGAAACGACCGGCAGCTGGGTCCTGATCAACGATCGCGTCGACATCGCCATGGTCTCCGGCGTCTCGGGCGCACAACTGACCTCGCGTTCACTCACGATCGCCGATGCAAGACGCATCGCACCGACCATGATCCTTGGCGCCAGCGTCCACGCCACCGCAGACGCCTGGATGACGGCACAGAGCGGCGCCACCTTCCTCGTCGCCGGCCTATCCAATGACGCAATACATCACGGCGCACTCCACAGCGCCGACCCGCTGCAGTTCGTGCAGGCGGTGGTCGAAGCGGCTGAAGACTGTCCAGTCATCGCGGTCGGCGGCATGACACCGGAACGGGTACATGAAGTCGTAAAAACGGGTGCGGCAGGCATCGCCGCGATGCGGGGCATCTGGCTCGACGATGCCGTCACTGCCACCCGTCGCTATCTTGCCGCATATGACGAGGGATTCCGCCGGTGAGGCTCCTGTGACGCTCGCGACGGCGAATCCTGCCCGTGGCACGCTCATCACCGAGTCACGCATCGCGGCGGCAGAGATCCTCGCGTCGCTGCGCGGTGGCACCCTGCTCGATGGGGCATTCGATCGCGCCACCACTGCGCTCGACCCGCGCGATCGCCGCTGGATCCAGGAGCTGGTCTACGGCCTGCTGCGGTCCCGCGGCTGGATCGACGCCATCCTCGCCCCGCGCATCACGGGTGGCCTCGCCCGCCTCGATGCCGACCTCGGTGACCTGCTCCGGCTCGGCACCTACCAATTGCTGTCGATGGGAAGCGTACCGGCGTACGCGGCAATCGCGCAGACGGTCGAGCTGGCCAAACGGCGCCATGGTATCGGCGCGAGCAAGCTGGTCAACGCGGTGTTGCGCCGCATCGATCGCGAACGCGACCTGCCCTCTGTTGCCACCCCCGAAGGCACCGCCGCCGCACTCGACCGCAACCACGACCTGACGGAACGACTCGCCGTTCGCACCAGCCACCCACGCTGGCTGTTGGAACGATGGATCGCCGCCTTCGGGAAGGATGCGACCGAACGACTGACGGCGCACAACAACAGCGAAGCACCGATCATCGTGCGACCGTTCGGTATCACGCGCGATGAACTGCAGGAAATGCTGCACGAACGCGCGGTCGAAACCATCACCACCCCACTGCTCGCCGACGGCCTCCAACTGCCCCCCGGTGTCGCTCTCACGCAGCTCGGCGCATTCCAACGCGGACAGCTCTGGGTGCAGGACGCCGGCAGCGCGCTTGTCGTGCAATACGCCGACATCCCACGCGGCGACGTGGCGGCCGATCTCTGCGCCGCGCCGGGCGGCAAGACACTCGCGCTGCTGCAAGCCGGCGCACGCGTCATCGCAAGCGATCGCTCCGCGAACCGCCTCGAGCGCCTGCACGCGAACCTCGAACGCATGCAAGCCACCGATGTGGACGTGCGTGAAATGGATGCAACTGCGCCAACGCTGGAACCGGTCGACGCGATCCTCGTGGACGTGCCATGCACGGGGACTGGCACGTTCCGCCGCCACCCCGATGCGCGCTGGCGCCTGCGCGTCAGTGACATCGCCCTGCTGCCGGTGCTGCAGCGCGATATCCTCGCTGCCGCCAGCAGCTGTGTGAAGCCGGGCGGACTGCTGATCTACAGCACCTGCTCACTGGAACGCGAAGAAAACGATGCCGTCGTCAACGAGTTCCTCGCCGACGACGATGCGTTCGTGCTCGAACCACCACCGGCCGGCGTGGTCCCGGATTCGGTGCTCGACAACGGCATGCTCCGCGTGCTGCCACAGTCGCACGGCGTCGACGGCGCCTTCGCTGCCCGCCTGCGCCGGATTCGATGACGCCGACGGTGCAGATGAATTCGACGCGAATCCAAAAGCTCAAGGATCTGGTCTCGCGCCGCCCGATTCTCTCGACCGCCATCGGCGGCTTCGTGCTCGGCTACATCCTGATCGCCCTCTTCCTGCTCCCAGGCACGCTCAGTCGTGGCGAATCGGCAGTGCCGAATGTGGTCGGACTGCTCTACAACGATGCGGCCGCACGATTGAGCGCCGCGGGCTTCAAGGTCAAGACGGGCGAATCGCTCAACCACCCGACCGCACCACGCAACTCGGTACTCGGACAAACCCCGGCCCCCGGCCTCAAGGGTCTCAAGGGGGACGAGGTCACCCTCGACGTCTCACTCGGCGCGAAAAAGGGCACCGTACCAAATGTGCTCGGCATGACCCGCGAAACAGCCACCAAAGAGCTCGAAGCGGCGGGGTTCGATGTTCAGGCGAACGCGGCCGAAAAACTCGATAAGCGCCCTCGCGGCGAAGTGATTGCCACCACGCCACGACCGGGAGTCACCATCCCGCAACCGGCCTCGGTCAGCCTCACCATCAGCGCCGGCCCAGATGCCATCGGCGTCCCATCGCTCGTCGGCATGCCGGTCGAAGACGCGCTCGCACTCCTCGGCCAACTCGGACTGACCGCGGGCCCGGCCAAGGACGATTCCACCGGCGCGCAGCCGGAAGGCTTCGTCAGCGCACAACGCCCCGCCGCCAATTCCCCCGCAGCCCCGGGGTCCTCAGTCACGCTCACCGTCTCGCGGCCTCGCGCGCCACGCGACAGCGCGCCACCCCAGTAACGAAGGGCGATCGGCGCAACCATCACCGAACCGGCACGGTTCCGGTCGTGGTATCTTTGGGGATGACCGTACGCATCGCACCATCCCTGCTCTCCGTCGATTTCGCCCGCATGGCGGACGAATTGGCCATGATCGAAGCCGCCGGCGCCGACTGGCTCCACGTCGATGTCATGGACGGCGTCTTCGTCCCGAACCTCAGCTTCGGGCTCAAGGTCATCGAGACCGTGCGCAAACTCACCACGCTCCCGCTCGACGTGCACCTGATGACGGTCGAACCGGAGAAGTACTTCGACAGCTTCGCCAAGGCCGGTGCCAATGGCCTCACCGTCCACGTCGAAACCGCGCCGCACCTCCATCGCCAACTGATGCGCATCAAGGAACTCGGCCTCACCGCCGGTGCGACCTTGAATCCGTCCACATCACTCGAGTCGATCCACGAAGTGGCCGACGAGCTCGATCTGTTGCTGATCATGTCCGTGAACCCCGGCTTCGGCGGGCAGAAGTTCATTCCGCACTCCCTCGACAAGATCCGCCGAGCGCGCCAGCTGCTCGACAGCATCGGCAGCAGCGCAATTCTCGAAGTCGACGGCGGTGTGGCTCGTGACACCATCCGCAGCTGCTACCACGCCGGCGCCACGACCTTCGTCGCGGGCAACGCCATCTTCAGCGCCAAGGACCCTGCCGCCGAAGTGAGCGCGCTCCGCAATCTCTGCCTGCTGGAGGCGGCATGACCTCCGGCCAGCAATGGTCCGTCGTCGGCGCGATCGTCGCTGTGCTGGGCGGTGCCCTCTGGTTCGGCTCCTACCAGCTAAAGGACGAACTGGTTGGCGTGGACGTGGGTACGCAGGCACCGATGTTCGGCGGCGCCACGGTCGACGACAGCCCCCCGCGCGCCAAGTCCCTCGCCGACTACAAGGGGAAAGTCGTGCTGCTGAATGTTTGGGCGACCTGGTGCGGCCCCTGTCGCACGGAAATGCCCAGCATCGAAGCACTGCACAAGTCGATGGGTCCAAAGGGACTGCGCGTAGTCGCGGTCAGCATCGATGATCCGGGCAAGCGCGACGACATCCGCAAATTCCTCAAGGATTTCGGCCTCACCTTCGAAGTCCTGCACGACTCGACCCACGCCATCCAGGCCGCCTACCAGACCACCGGCGTGCCTGAGACGTTCATCATCGCGGCCGACGGTACGATCCGGAAAAAGGTGATCGCGGCCTCCGACTGGAACTCCGAGCCCAATCGCGCCCTCATCTCGCAGCTCCTGAAAGACGCCGGCGCCTAGCGCCACCACAATGCGCATCCTCGGAATCGAAACCAGCTGCGACGAGACGTCGGCAGCAGTGCTCAGCGGCTCGGGCGACGCAGTCACGCTCGAGTCGCTCGTCATTCTGTCACAGGACGTGCACCGCATCTTCGGCGGCGTGGTCCCGGAAATCGCGAGCCGACAACACCTCACGTCGATCCTGCCCGTGATCGACCAGACCCTCGGCGATGCTGGCGTCGCGCTCTCCGACATCGACGCCATCGCGGTCACCCACGCCCCGGGATTGGTCGGCGCACTCCTCGTCGGCGTGGCCGCAGCCAAGGGCCTCTCACTGACCACCGGCATTCCGCTGGTCGGTGTGCACCACCTGGAAGGCCACCTCTTCGCCACCAGCCTCGAACATCCCGACGCCGTCCCGCCTTTCACCGCCCTCCTCGTGAGCGGCGGCCACACCATGCTGCTCGACGTTCCGCAGTGGGGCGAATACACCCTCCTCGGCGCGACCCGGGACGACGCAGCCGGCGAGGCCTTCGACAAGGCCGCAAAGCTCCTCGGCCTGCCCTACCCCGGCGGCCGACATCTGGAATCCCTCGCCACCACGGGCGACCCGACCCGCTTCCGCTTCACCCGCCCGATGCTCCGTCGCGACCAACACCTCGGCGACTCGGATTACTACGATGTGTCGTTCAGCGGGCTTAAGACTGCCGTGATGCTGGCGGTAAAATCCAGTGAAAGTATTGAGATCGATTCAGCCCACATCGCCCGCGGATTTCAGGACGCGCTGACCGAGACGCTGGCTGAAAAGGTCGCCCGGGCGGTTCGGGCCACCGGGCGAAGGCGAGTCGTGCTGGGTGGTGGCGTGGCGTGCAACCGTGCGCTTGTGGGTACCATCACCGAGCGGGTCGGGGCTGGCGTGGCTGTGTTTGCACCGTCACCGCGCATTGCCACCGACAACGCCGCCATGATTGCCCGGGCCGGCCTCTTCCGTGCGGAACGTGGTGAGTGGGCGGCGTTGGATCTGGCGGCAACCTCGAGTGCGTTTATCCCGGGAATGACCCGACCCTGAGTCCGGTGGCCAAGTTGGCCTGCGCTCGGTACGGCTCGCATGTTTCGCCTCATGGCTTTTTCGCTCCACGACCACAGCGCTTCCGGGACGGTGCGTCGGGGCATCGCGCGGCTGGTTGCCGGTGCCGCGCTCTGTTGCGTCCATCCGTCGGTTGCGAGCGCACAGCAGCCCACACCGCGCGAAGTGCGCGTGGAGGTGCGTGACCGGACGGGCCGCATGCTGCCCGGGGCGCGCATCGAGTTTCTGCCGCGCGCGGATAGCGCCGTCACCGATTCCGCTGGGATCGCGAAGGCGACCATCGACGCTGACAGCACGATGACCATCAGCATTCGCAAGATCGGGTTCGAGCCAAGGGCCGCTCGCTTTCCCATCGGGGACGCGCCGGCGTTCGTCGTACGGGTGACGTTGGGCGAACTCGGGATGCGACTCCCGGAGGTCACGGTCACGGCGGAGTATCCGGGCGAACCGTGGCGTCAGGCCTATGAGGAACGGCGGCGGCGTTCCAGCGGTTCTTTCCGCGATCGATCGTTCTTCACCGGTCGCCAGCCGATGATTCTGGAGGACTGGTTCGCCGGCATTCCAGGCGCACAGATGACAGGGCGTGGCCTGCGCGTCAATCGTTGCCCACGGATCGGCGTCTGGATTGATGGCATGCATGTCACGGGGCCTGGCTTGTCATCGAACCTTGCCATGATGCAGCTCACGGCCACGGATATTGCAGCGATCGAGTTGTACAGGATGGCGCAGCAGCAGTCGCAGTACAGTGATCCAAATCGCGAGGACTGCTCCTTGCTGGTCTGGACACGCAGCCGATAGCCCACGGTCCGTCGACTTCCCTCACGGTCAACCAATGCTTCGCGCGACTCATGCACTCCTCGTTCACCTGCTTCCGTACCTGCTGACGTTTTTCGCCGTCGGTTCCGCCTTCGCGCAGTCCACGCCTCGTGAGTTCCGGATCGAGGTACGCGACAAGGAGGGACATCCCATTCCGGACGTGCGTATCACGTTCTTCCTCACCGGCGATTCCGCGCGCACCGATTCATCCGGATTGGCGAAGGCCACCGTGCTTGCCGACAGCGCGATCAACATCACCGTGCAGAAGATCGGTTTCGAGCAGCGCAATGCACGGTTCGTGATCGGCAAGGCGCCCGCGTTCACCGTGCGAGTGGCGATGGGTGCGGCCGGACAGCGGCTGCCCGAAGTTGAAGTCAAGGATGTCTTTCCCGGCGAGCCGTGGCGCGCGGCATTCGAGCAGCGTCGAAAGCGCGGTGGGGGGCAGTTCCGCGATATCGCGTACTTCCCGGGTGGTGTGCCCTTCAGCCTGAACGACTGGTTCAATGGCTTGCCCGGGGTCCGCACCGGCGGTGGCTCTGGTAGCGAAATCAATGTCCCACGCTGTCGCAATCTCGGCGTGTGGATCGACGGCCAGCACGCGACGTCACCGGGTCTGACTTTTCGCTTCGCGCTCTCGACGTTGCCGCCGCAGGACATCGCAGCCTTCGAGCTCTATACCTCGAGCACGCCGGCACAGTACACCGGTCAGTCGGAGGACTGTTCGCTTCTCATCTGGACGCGACTGCGCTGATCAGTGACTGACGGGGGTGTTGGTGCGATGTGTGGTGGCTGTCGGCGCGCAGCCACATCCTGAATCGCAGCCCCCCGCGCCCTTCGGCGCGCGAACGGCCGCAATGGCGCTCCACACCCGACGGCCGATGAAGAACGTCGCGGCAAGGACGATCAGACCAACGATGACTTGCTCGACCATGGTGGCTCCTGCCAAGTCTACTGGTAACCCAACATGCGTCCGCCTTGATACACCAACAACGCGGCACCGTACGCAAGGCCAAGCATGTAGCCGAACTGGATGGCGGCCCAGCGCCAGCCGATCCGCCCGCCGCCGGCTTCGCGCACCGTGACCGCGACCGTGCTGATGCACATCAGCGCGTAGACGTAGAACACCATCAAGCCCAGTGCCACCAGCGGTGAGTACTGTGGCAAGCCCGTGCGGGAGTTCACCTCCGCACGAAGGCGATCGCGCAGCGCGACGGACGTCTCGTCCGCCTCGCCAACGCCGTAGATCGTGCCCATCGTGCTGACGAACACCTCACGGGCGGCGAAGCTGGCTGCAATCGAGACCCCGATCTTCCAGTCGTAGCCCAATGGGCGCACCATCGGCTCGATCACCTTGCCGATGTGGCCCAGCGCCGAGTTCTCGAGCTGCATCTCGTGCGCGGCAGCCGGGGCGAGATTCGTCGGCACGTTGGTCTTCGGATACGTCGCCAGCGCCCAGAGCACCACGCTGCAGCTGAGAATCACGGTGCCGGCGCGGCGAAGGAACATCTGGGCGCGGTGCCAGACGTTCAGCAGCAGCGTGCGGATGTTCGGCAGCCGATAGGCCGGCATCTCGAGGATCATCGGCCGCACCGGACCACGCAGCAGCGTGCGCTTGAAGAAGGCCGCCACGATCAGCGCCGTCACCGTGCCCAGCACGTACATCAGCAACATCGTCACGCCTTGCAGGCTGAACAGCCCGCCGAGCACCGCGACCGGTGGCACGAAGGCGCCGATCAGCAGCGTGTACACCGGCAGGCGCGCCGAGCAGCTCATCAACGGCACCACCATGATCGTGGCCAGTCGATCCTTCGGCTCTTCGATCGTGCGTGTGGCCATGATGGCTGGCACGGCGCAGGCGAACCCGCTGATCATCGGGATGAAGCTTTTCCCGTGCAGCCCGACTTTCCGCATCAGACGATCCATCAGGTAGGCGGCGCGCGCCATGTAGCCGCTGTCTTCGAGGATCCCGATGAACAGGAACAGCATGGCGATCTGTGGCAGGAACACCAGGACGCTGCCGACACCGCCGATCACGCCGTCGACCAGCAGGCCGCGCAAATCGCCATCGGGCAGCAGTGCGCCAACCGCGTCGCCGATCTGCGACACCGTCCACTCCACCGCCGTCATCGCCGGCTGGGCCCAGGTGAAGATCCCCTGGAAGACCAGCGCCATCACCGCCACGAACAGCACCGGCCCCCAGAACCGGTGCAGCACCACGGCGTCGATCTTGTCGCTGTTCGTGCGCTGGCCGGCCTTGTGATCCTTCACTGTGCGCGACACGACTCCGCTGCTCCAGCCGTACCGCAGTTCCGCCTCGATGCTTCGCGGATTGAAGCCTGCCGCCGCAATCGCGATGCGCGCTTCGTCGACCATCGGTGCGATGCTTTCTCGCGACGTGCCGTACCACGATTCGAGGCGTGGCACGGCGAGCAATCGCAGGGCGTCGTGTGCCGCGACCATCGGCGTGGCGCCGTGCGACGCGAGGGTGTCAGCCAGCGGTGCGAGCGCATCCCGCACCTCTTGCGACATCAGGAAAGGACGCACCGGGCGCGGCAGATCGAGCACCGTGATCATGGCACGGCGCAGCACGTCAACGCCTTCGCCTCGCGTCGCGATGGTCGGGATCACGGGCGCACCCAACTCATGGATCAGCGCCACCGCATCCACATCAACGCCAGCGTCTGCCGCGGCATCGACCTGATTCAGCGCCACGATCGTGGGCAGGCCAAGCTCCAGCACCTGACTGACGAGATATAGATTTCGTTCGAGGTGCAGTGCATCCGCAACGACAACGACCACATCCGGCATCGGCTCGCCGCCGGTGCCTCGCATCACGCCCAGCGCGATCTCTTCGTCGGGGCTGGCTGGCGAGAGCGCGTAGCAACCCGGGACATCGACAATGGTGACCTTTTCACCATTGGGGCCGCGCATGGCGCCTTCGACGCGTTCGACCGTGACACCGGCGAAGTTGCCGACGCGTTGACGCATGCCGGTCAACGCGTTGAAGAGTGTGCTCTTGCCGGTGTTCGGGTTCCCGACCAGCGCGACGCGAATGCGTCGCTGGCTCGCGTCGATCGGCACTCCGGTGCCGGCGCGGGGAGCAAAGGATGTCGACACCGATTGTCAGTCTGTGCGGTAGGAACCGCTCGACGCTCAGCGCGTCGGAAGGACGGTGATGCCGGCGGTGATCGCGGGGCTCAAGGCGAACCGCGAACCGCGCACGTCCAACAGCATGCAGTGCCGAGCATCGACCACGTTGATGCTCGCGCCTTCCATCAGTCCGAGTTCGCGCAGACGACACGCTTCATTCTCGCCGCATCCTAGCGACACGACCGTCGCCGACGCCCCCGCCACACACTCACCCAGACGGCACGCCAGCGGTGCACGCGGGGTGCTCGCGACAAGCGGATCGGCGATGGGAAGAGCGACAGGAGTCACGATTCAGTCTAGTTGAGAATGATTCTCAGGAACACAGAAGAACAATACACCGCTCCTCCGAACTCGGCTAGAGCAGGGCCCTGCAATGCCGAATAATCTGCTTGGGATTGGATCCTGACTCAAGGGACTGCTCAGCGGCCAGACGACTCCAGCACCACCACCGCGGCCGCCACATGATCGGAATGTGTCAGCGTGATGTGTATGGATGAGACGCCTAACTCAGCCGCACGTTTCGCCGCCGCGCCATGAAACTGGAGCATCGGGCGGCCATCCAGCGGTGAGTTGGCCACCTCGATCTCCAGCCAGTGGATGTGCCGTGCCTCTTCCGAGCCGGCGAGCGCCTTGAACGCCGCTTCCTTCGCCGCGAACCGCGCAGCGAAATGGCGCGCCGGCAGCCCTCGCCGGTCGCAGTAGGCGCGCTCCCCTTCCGTGAAAAGGCGCCGCCGCGCCCGCTCAGGGTGTCGGCCCAGCAGTCGCGCGATCCGGTCGATGTCGGCCAGGTCCATCCCAATGCCGCAGATCATGGGTTGCCTGAGGTCGGCCGGCGCAGGAGCCGGCGCCAAAGCGATCCCTTGGCGCCACGGGAATCACAGAGCACCGGCACCATCGGCGCCCAGACCTCATCGGCCGCCCGGAATGCTTTCTGGACCGTGCCCGTCCAGCGCCGCCAGGTGTCGAACTGCCGATCGTCGGTCGCCTGCTTCAGGCGCAGGGCTGCGTGCTCCAGCTGCCGCAGCGCATGGCTGTAGGGCGCTGAGAGCTCCTCGAGCTCAGCCTCCAGCGCGCGACGGTCAGCTGGTGCCTCGAACCGCACCGCGGCCCAACCGGCGCGTGTGACCTGCGCATGTCGGGAGAGGCGGGTGGCGTCGAAGGCGCGGCGCTGCGTTTCAACCGTGCGACTCTCTTCCGCGACGCGCCTGGCGGTCAACAAGCCCTCGAACCACATGTCATGATCGGAGCCCGGTGCGCTGCGCTCCGAGCCGAAGCCGCGCAGCGACAGAGTCTGCGCCGGGAACTGGCAGACCGCGGCCTCGAGCCGGTTGCGAAACCCTTCGAGGTGAGGCGAGCCCGAAAGCATGATCGTTCGGCCGCCGTGCAGGTGCAGCGTGAGCAGGTCGTCGTGCAACGCGGCACCGAGCAGGTCATCGATCGACACCGCAACCTGCGGTGGATCAGCGGCAGGCGACGAGATGCGCACCAGTGTCCCGTCGAGTTCGATCGTCGCGTCGAAATCGAGGGCGCGGTCCTGCCAGGCACCGCGCAGGCGCACCGGCAGGATTCCGCCGACCTGCGACACTACGCCGCACGCTCCGACAACACACTCGTGATCGCATCGACGACCGCGTGTGTGTCGACCAGGTTCGCGAACACCGCCAGCGGCGAGTGCGGATGCAGGTCGGCGGCGCGAAACCGGCCCGTCTCGACGCCGATCGCGCGTGCACCGATACCGTTGCCGCAGGTGAGATCATGGGGCGTATCGCCGATGATCACGATTCGCGAGCCCGGCAGCTCTGCGCCGAGCAGTGCTGAGGCGCGTGCCTGCGCGATCGCCGGCAGTGCCGGACGTGTCGGCGCATCGGACCCATAGGCACCCACCACGAATCGCTCCGGCGCGATGTTCACCGCGCGCAGCTTGAGCGCGGCACCCGACGCAATGTTGCCCGTGAGAAGTCCGAGCATCACATCGGATCGTGCCTCGAGGGCATCCAGCAGCGCCGTGACACCTGGCAACAGCTCCACCGTCTCCGGTGTGCTCGTGATGTCGGCCTCCAGATACTCGTAATACTTGTCCAGCGCACGCGTCATCCGCTCGTGAATCACGTCATCGGCGAATCCGGCCATCGTGCCGAGTTCGCGAACGATCTGCGGATCGGTCTTGCCATCGAATGGATGATGCTGCGGGCCCGTCGCTCCAAAGACATCCATCATCGCCTGGTGCACGCTGCGGCGACCCGCGCCATTGGCAAGCAGCATCGTGCCGTCGATGTCGAACAGGACGAGGACGGTCATACAGCGCGCCTCGCCAGCAGCAACCCGCCGGTAATGCAGAGAAAGCCCATGAGTTGCCAGATGGTGGGACGGTCATTCTGAAACTGCCAGGCCACCAGGATGGCGACGAACGGTTGCAGGTTCGCATAAAGCGACGTGCGTGTGGCGCCGATCTTCTTCAGGCCGTGGTAGTAGATCACGTATGCCACCACGATCGCGCCGAGCCCCGCGTAGGCCATGGCGGCCACCGTGCGCCAGGTGAGCGCGGTCCACTCCGTGGCCAGCAGGTCCTGCCCCGTCAGCAGGAACAAAGGCACCAGCCCGCCCAACAGCGTGATGAGCGTCAGCTGAATCCCATTCACGCGATGTGTGAGCGGGCGGAGCAGCGTGGCGTACAGCGCCCAGGTGATCACGGCGAGCGACAGATAGATGCTGCCGAGCCAGCTCCCGCCGGACCCTGCAGACACATTGTCGCCCAGCATCACCATCGAGACTCCGAAGATCGACAGCACCACCCCGCCGACCAGAAAGCGCGACATGCGCTCGGTTTTCGTCAACCAGCCGAGGATCGCCAGCGCAGCCGGCGACGCCGCCAGAATCAGCGAGGCCGACCCGCCGCGGGCGCGCGAGAGGCCCATCACGAACAGGTACTGGTAGATGCCGTTCCCGATCACGCCGTAGCCCAGCAGCCGGAGCGTGTCGGCGCGAGACGGCCATGGCTCACGCACGAACAGCACGGCGATCACCAGCATTGCCACCGCACCCACGGTCATGCGCGAGGTGTTGAACGCCAGGCCGGGCATGTGTGCGGTGCCGTACTGCACCGCGAAGAAATTCGCCCCCCAGAGCGCCGCCATCAGCAGCAGCAGCATGTCGATCGTGCCGAAACCGGATGTTTCCGGAGGCACCGCGACGGCGGCAGGCGCTGATGGTGACGAGGGGCTGGCGGGTGCAGGCGCGACAGAGGCGGACATGTGTCCTAATCTAGCGACACCCGGAACGCCTTCCCGCACGCCGTGGGGCCGGGTACCATGCCGTCATGAATGTTCAATTTGCGCTCTTTGCCGATGCGGCCAATGTCTCCCAGGAAGGGAAACTCAACATTTTGGGAGTCTTCGACGCCCTCCATGTTGGCCAGCTGCCGTCACTGCACCCCCGTGCCACGTTCGTCGTTCGCCTCAAGGCCGTTGCCGAAGACGAAGGGCCACATGGCGTCAGCCTCGAGTGGGTCAATCCGGTCGGTGAGATGCTCTGGTCATCTCGCGGTGAATTGCTGGTCGGGCCGGCGCCGGAAGGAGCGGATGGCATCGACGTGCCGCTGCTGGCCGTCGTCGACCTGCCGATGGACCAGCCGGGCATCTATACCATGATCGTGGCGATCGATGATGCCGAGGCCGCACGCACCGCCTTGCACGTCAATCAGGTGCTGGAAACGATGCTCCCGCTGGCGCCGGCAGCGCCCGCCGGGCTGGTTTCGTAAGAGTCGCAGTCCGAGCGCCTCAACGTCACTGAGGCGACGGGCTCGAGCAGGACGGGCAGCGGACCGAATCATCAGGAGCGGACGGCAGTGATTCCTCGATCGCGCGTCTTCAACACAGTGGCACTAGCCGTGGCCTGTGGCCTGGTCGGATGCGATTCCACCAACCCGCTCACGCTTCCGCCTTCGGGAGCGCGGCCGGTGCTCGCCATCAGCGCCAACCCTCGGGCAGTTCCGGCGCCGCAGCCAGCTGATTTTGTGGCGGCGATCGATTCCAGCATTGCGCTCGGCGCTCGCGGCAATGTGCTCACGTACACCTGGAGCAGACTCGAACCCGATAGCGCACGACTGAACGTGCAGCGCGTCATCGATGACGTCCGCTATGCACGCAGCCGCGGCCTCCAGGTCTTCCTCGGCGTCCAGCCGATCAATACCGTGAAGCGCGAGCTGCCCAGCGACCTGGCGACGCTCGCCTGGAACGATGCGCGCGTGGCCCAGCGGTTCGAGCGCCTGCTCGATGCGCTGACACCCATCCTCGGCGACGTGACCTACCTCTCGATCGGCAACGAGGTGGGCAACTATCTGCGTGGGACGTCGGAGTGGTCTACCTACACCGCATTCATGGCGCAGGCTGTGTCAGCGGTCCATCGGCGCGCCCCAGCGGTGAAAGTTGGCGTCACCTTCGAGTACGATGGTGCCGCCAGCAACACCATGGCGGTCAGGGCGCTCATCGCCGTCAGCGACGTGGCGATCTACACGCTCTATCCCTTCGGGCTGGAAAGCTTCAACGTCGCCCCGCCGACGATCTCGGGTGTGCTCTTCGACAACATGATCCTGCTCGCCGGCGGCAAGCCGGTGCTGCTGCAGGAACTTGGCTATCCGGCCTCGCCGCTCAACGGCAGCTCGGACACGATGCAGGCACAGTTCTTCACCGACGCGATCGCACAATGGAAGCAACGGTCGGACAAGATGCCGTTCGTGAACCTCTTCCTGCTGCATGACTTCACGGCGCAGCAGTGCAACGACTTCGGCGCCTACTACAACCTTCCGAACCAGCCGCAGTTCATCGGCTTTCTGTGTAGCCTTGGGCTGCGGAAGGCGGACGGCACCCCACGTCCATCCTGGGAGGCTGTGCGCACCGCGACCCGATGGCTCCGCGAGCTTCCCGACTAAACTGCTGCGCGACTGATCAGACCACCCGGCGCGCGGTGACGAAGCGCGCGCTGAGTGCCGCGACATAGGCATCGTCCGCGTCGCCCAGCCACTCCAGTGCGAAGCCGCCGCGCCCGATCGCGATGTGGGCCAGCCGGTCGCCCGCCAGCGCGACACCGACGTGTGTGATCCGCTTGTCGGGACGGTCGGAGAAGAACAGCAGGTCTGCCGGCTGCAACGCACTGCGCGACACCTCCTCTCCCGCCAGCGCCTGCTGGTGCGCATCACGCGGCAGGCGCACCCCATGCACGCCGAAGATCGTCTGTACGAAGCCGCTGCAATCGGCACCCCACGGGGTCACCCCGCCCCACTGATACGACGTGCCTTCGAACCACTCCACGGCCGACTGCGCGATTGCGTCCGGCGCGGTGGCGAAGTGCTCTTCCATTTCGTTCAACGCCACCGTCTCGCCATCGACGATCTCCTCGTCGAGGTCCATCCAGGCGCCCAGCGGCAGCGCGCGCAATCCATGGCGCTCGCTGCGGGCGATCACTCCCATCGACACCCGCGGCACATACGTGAGCGCAAAATCGGCCGACGTGGTGGGGATCACCGGCGCCTCATCCACCAGGCGCATGAAGTATCCGTCGTGCATCCAGCCTTCGTATTCATCCATGCCACGCACGCGATGCCAGTGGTCGTCACGTGACTCGAGCACGTACACGGGGTGGCCGGCCAGCTGCTGCGACACCTGCGCCGACGAGACACGCGCCTCGGCGAACATCGGTGCGATCGCACTGCGGACGAAGGCATGTCCGACGATGGAACTGGTCATGTGTGATCTGCCCTGATTGCCTGCTGCGAGACGTAGGTCATTCGTCGATCGCTGCGCCGAAGAGCTTCAGCTTGCTGATCAACGTCATCCGGCTGATGCCGAGGCTTCGCGACGCGTGTGTCCGATTGCCCTTGAACAATGCCAGGGCGCGCAACAAGTGCCAGCGCTCCACATCAGCGAGTGTCGCGTCAGCCGGGGGAAGTGTGGCGTCGCCTGCCTGCAGAGACAGGTGCTCCGCACCGATGGACGCCGCGCCGCGTGCCCGAAGTTGTGCCAGCGCCATCGTCGCTTCCATTTCCCGCAGGTTGTCGGGCCAAGCATGCGCACGAAGCAGCAGCCCAGCCGACGGATCGAGGGTCACCGGCAAGTCGCCATCCTCATCCGCAGTCTGCGCCAGCACGGCCTGCGCCAGCGCCACCAGATCGTCTGCTTCACGGTCAGCGAGTGCCGGCAGCAGCATCGGCCAGGCGTGGATGCGATAGTACAGCGACTCGAGAAACTTGCCCGCCGTGACCAGCGAGACGATATCGCCGGTCGTCGTGGCCATCAGACGGGCAATGCGGCCACGGTCACTGGTGCGCTGATCGAGGAGTGCCTGCGCAGCGGCCGAGAGTTTGTCGACATGCCGGACCAGCACCGTCGAGCCAGGCGCCGCCCCGTCGAGCAGCTGCCGCACGGAGCTGTCGTGTGCGTCGCGCGCGTCCAGCACGAGGAATGGCTGCGCTGACATCGACGACGCGAGATGAATACGACGCGCCAGATATTGCTTGCCCAGGCCGCGCGCGCCGACGAGGAGCACGGGGCGAGTCACGTCCCGACGCAGTTCCTCGGCACGCGCCGCCAGCGATCGCATCGTGATGCTCGGCCCCACCAGGGGCAGCGGTACATCGACTGTCATGCGCTCAGCACGCTCCCATCAGCCACACCACGTCAGTATTCCCACTTGCGCGTGATGTCGAGACCGAACTGCTGCGGCGTCGGGACGAAATTGCGCGCATTCACGTTGTTGTTGCACTGCAGAACGTTCGTTGGTGGCTCGAGGCCGACGGATGCCGAGATCCACTGGCTGAATCGATACTCGAGCTTGGCGCCGATGGAGTTCACGAGAGGCTGGTTGGTGGCGACCTGGCTGTTTCCGAACAGCTGGCAGAGCCCGACGGTTGCACGCACGAAGGTCTTGCTTCCGATCTGTACACCACCACCCAGTCGCGTGCTGGCGAGGGCTGACTGATAGCCGAACTGCTGTCCGCTCACGCCGCCCGCCGATTCGATCTGGAATTGATCGAAGCCGAGGGCACGAGCCACTCGATCACCCAAAGCACTGCCGAGCGTCGGCAGCAGGATGCTCGCGGTCTGCGAGGAATAGCGGTCGGAGGCGGTGGTCACAGCGAAGCTCGGACGTCCGGTGAACAGGTAGCTGATCGCATCCGACTCCGACAACGCAAGGCTCGGGTCAGCGCTGCCAAGCTTGAGTGTCGGCAGCACCAGCGTGCCACCAATTGTGATCCGCACGGGGATATCCCGATCCTGACGCGTATACTGGCGCACGATGTTGACGGCCTGGATGTCGAGGGCCGGGTTCAACTCCGGCTCGCCATAGAACTTCAGCGTTCCCCGCTCCACCTCGAACGTCCGCTGCACGGCACCGAAGCCGAGGTTCAGCCGGTAGGTCCCACGCTCGGCCAGCAGCGTACCGTCCAGCGCCAGTTGCACTCGCGACGAGTCCTGTCGCGACCGCCCGAGCGTGACACCGACATCGCCAGCCAGCTTGATGTTCGCCTCGGCCGAGCGCAGCCAGACGTTGTTGCCCATGAAGAGGCGCACGTCGCGCACTTCGAGATTCTTCAGGAGTGGTGATGGTGCCGCATCGAGCAGCGAACGTCCTTCAGTGGTGGTGGTATCGATCAGCGTGAAGAACTCGGGGTCGTCGATCGAGACGAGGTTCTTCGCGACGCCCAACTCCGGAATCGTGATGTCGCCGCTCGGAATGGTGACACTGCCGGTCAACACCGAGCCACGCTGCGTACCGCGGATCTTCAGCCCACCAGCGTCAGTCGACACCTGCAACGTGGCAATGCGCGGTCGGTCCAGGATGCGCAGGTTGCTGGCCTGGATGGCGATGTCGAATGACGGATCTTCGAGCGAGGCGAAACCGATGCGCCCACTCAGCGTGGCGTTGCCGCCGCGCGAGCCGGCTCCGCTCACGGTCAGGCGCGGCAACGAGAGATTGTCGCCGCTGAATCGAAGTTCGCCGTCCATGCCGACGAGACGCACCCCGAGCGGCGCGATGTAACTCGCACCATTCGCCATTGTGACAGTACCGTCCATTCGCGGTTCACCGACCGTGCCCTTCAACTGCAGCTCGCCACTCAGCGTGCCACTCGCATCGGAGATTGCGGACGTGGCGGCCTCGAACAGCGCCAGCGGTGTGTTGCTGAGCGTCAACGATCCGGACAACGGTTCATTGCGTTGCAACGTCGGGAAGGTCTGCAGCGTCGCCGTGACCGGTAGCGCGAGCTGTGCGGAAAGCAGTGACGTGGCGCGATTGCGCTCGCTCAGAGAAACAGCAGCACGGAAGCTGTTGTCGGCGTACGTCCCTTCGAGTCGCGCATCTCCGATCGGCGTGCTGCCGACCGTGACGCCGTTGGCGCGGGCATTCAGCGTGGCGGTGGGTGCCGCCTTCGTCCCGCGCACCTGCAATTGCGCATCGAGGAGGCCGGTCATCGGTCGTTCACGACGAGTGATCCAGCCGACATCACGGAGCGGGATCAGTGCCGCGTCCACCATCACCGAGACGCTGTCGTTCGCTGGCACCCGAGCCCGGATTCGCACCCGCGCGAGTCCGGTGTCGCCGAGCACCAGTGAATCGATGCTGGTGATGCCGCGCGATTGTGTGATGGTGCTCGGGTGAAGCAGCGACCACTTCGTGCGAGGGCCTGACGCGAACATCGAGGCGAGCGAAGCGACGAGCGTGTCTCCCGCTCCGCGGAGCCGTGCCTCCAGGCCCAGTCGCACGCCGCTGTCCGCGCGTGCGTCGAGCGAGATGGTGCCATCACGTGCCGACGTGAACACGCCTTTCGCCGTCACTGCATTCAGTCGCACCGGGCCCGCTTGTACGCTGTCAGCCTCGAACTGCACGGTTCCACTTGGCACACCGCGCACAAAGCTCCCGGTGGCAGTCATGTCCGCCACCACCGACGACACCGTACCGCGCAGCACATCGCGCCCGGAGAGCGTCGCGTTCACGCCGAGCGAATCGAGGTGTCCGGTCAGCCGTCCGCGCAGTGTCATCCCGCCGCCGAGTGAGTCCGGCGCGTCGGCCGAGGCCGTGCTCAACCATGAGCGCAGGCCACCCAGCGAATCCACGGTCAGGCGGAACAGCAGGGAGTCACTGCGATCGCTGCGAAGCCCGATGCCGCCGCGTGCGCCGATCGACAGCGAAGGCGACAGGACGCTCAGCGAGTCCACCGTCGCGATCCCATCGCGAAAACTGAACCGCGCGGTCCCTTCATCGAGGCGCAGCTTGTCGATGCGGGAGCGGTCGAACGACAGGCCCATGGTGCCGAACAGATTCGCCAGCGAATCACCCCGGACGTCCATCTCGGCGCGGCCATTGAGCTGAGTCACCGGTGCGGTGGTGCGATCGAGCAAGGTGCGCAGATCGAGCCGGTCGAACATCCCCTGCCCCTTCAGTGCGTATCCCGCAGGCTCGATGTCGACCACACCGCTGCCCGACAGGCTGCCAGCGTCGCCGTTCAGCTGCCCCGTCACCTCGAGCGCCGCGATGGTGCCCTTGACCGTGATCGGGCCGGTCATGGTGCCACGCAGCGGCATCAAGGCGTACGAGTTGCCCAGCATCGTGAATGACAGCGGCTCGGCGTTGAGTTGCATGTCGTACAAGACGTACTTCGGCTCGAGCTTGATCCGCCCGCCGCCAGTCACGTGCGACATCGGTGCGCCCGTGCCGTCGTCGTGAAAGACGTCCAGGTTTCGGACTCGCACGTCATACCAGAGCGAGTCCAGCACCGCTGAGCCACGGACGTATCCGTTGAGCCGCGCAAACTCCTTGTTGAGGAAACGCGGCGTGCGCAGGTCACCACGTTCCACGTCGACACTGAAGCCGCGGAAGCGCGTGAAGGCCGGATAAAGAATGTCCACTTGTCCGCGACCGCGGCCGACACTGGACGCGCCCGGCACGTTGGCGTCGCGGAAGGCGAAGTTCAGTTCGTCGACGTCGAAGCGATGCAGCGGCCCACCTTTCGCCTTCACCGTGCCGGTGAACTGACCGCGCCACGGATACGGGAACGGAATGCCGTTGAACTGGCGCAAGAGCGCAAAGTCCAGCGGGTCGGCGCGCATGTCGACATCGGTGAGCGTCACCACCGGCCCGCCCACACCCCACGTCATCTTCCCGCGCAACCGCGAATCGAGGCTGCGCGCATCCATGTTCGTGATCGCGTACTTGAGCACGTTCAGGTTCGACGGATCATTCCGGATCAGCAGGTCCATCGTGCCACCGCCCTGCGTCGGGAAGGTCTCCGTCAGCCACGCGATATCGTTCATCGCCACCTTCTCGCCACGAATCGCGATGTCGTAGCGCACCGGCAAGTCACTGCCCCAGACGATCTTTCCAGCGGCGTGCCCTGCAGAGCCGGGCATCTGGAAGTGCGGGATCTGCATCCAGATCGAGTCACCCAGCCACCGGAAATCGCCGCGCAGCTTCTCGAACCGGAACGGCGGGTCGAACTCCGACACATCCATGTTCGTGACGCGAAAGAGCCGGCCGACCGTGTCGGGATTGGCCATCCGCACATGCGACAGGTCGAGGGTCGCCTGCTCCCAGCGCCATGTTCGCACCAGCCCGCGTGGGATACGCCGGATCTGCGCATTCGTACGAGCGATGTTGAACGCAATCGCGCTATCGCGACGCGCACCCTTCAACGAATCCGCCGGCGCCCAGGGCATCGTGAGGAAGAAGCGCCCCCGTGTCATCGACACCGAGTCGAACACGATGAAGTCGCCGAAGCTGCCCTTCGTGCGCGGCTTTCCCTTCGGTCCCTGCGGGAAGATGTGCTTGTAGTTCCAGTCGCCGTCCTTGTACTTGATGATCTGGATCAGGACGTTGTCGGTGACGAGTCGCTGGATCAGGATCCGCCGATCGAGAAAGTCACGTGGATCCCAGCGCATGGTCGTCTTTCCCGCCGAGACCATCACCACGCCCGCACTGTCGGCGATCTCGATCGAGTCGACCGTGACGCCGGTGAGGATCGGCCCGGTGATGCGCCCGAGAAAGAGGCGACCCTTCACCGCCGGCGCCACCTGCTGCACGACGAGCTTGCGCACCCAGTCGCGACCAAAATCGGTGCCGGTCACGACCAGCACCGACCCCACCGCGGCCAGTGCCATCAGCACCACCGTGATGAGGCCTGCAACGAGGACCAGTCGGCGGCGGCGGATCATCGGGTCAGAACGCCTGCCCGATCGCGAAGAAGAAGGTGAACGGGCCAAGTGCGCCGCGATTGCGCTGCGGCGAGTAGGAGCCCTTGCAGCTGTCGTACGGATCCTGCACGATCCGCGTGATCGTCTTCTGCTGGTTGTTCTGCGTCACGACTTCCGTGATCTCGCGCGCAACGATGCCATTGCCTGGGCTGACACAGAGCAGGGCCTGGGTGCCGTTCGCGCGCGCCAACTCGTTGAAGTAGGCAGCGCCGGTGCGGGGCGCGTAGTTGTTGTAGCCGAAGTCGAGGCGGATCACGCCGATCGGGGAAAAGATGCGTGCGCCAACGCCGGGCGTCGTGCGCAACGCACTGTTGCGCAGGCTCGCATCACGTCCACCGCGGCTCCACACCTGGCCGAAGTCCGCGAACAGGTTCCACTGCAACAACGTCGGCAGAAACGGGCTGCGGATTCGGAGCTCCACATTGCCCACCGCCACGGTATTGCCACCCACCGGCACCACGCGGAATGGCTGCACCAGCGGGTTCACTTCGTACGAGAAGGTGGAGTCGGTGATCGGCACGGCGGATCAGCTGCTGCGACGCCACCGTGCTGTCGGGGCTGACGACGTACGCCACCGGACCGAGTTCGTTCTGGCGAAAACCTCGCACGGTGGTCGGGCCGCCAGCGTACAGCCGTTCCTGCGGTGGCACCAGTCGATCGTTGCTCCCGAAGACAGCACCCAGCTGCACGCGCACGGCCAGCGTCGTGCCAAAGCCCAGTCCCCAGAACTTGCTCGCGTCGAGCACGGCACTGCTGAACTTGAAGGCGGAGTCGGACAGGGTCAGCGACGATGCATGGCGAATCGCCAGCCGCGTGAAGCTGCCGTGCCGCGGGTTGATTGCGTCATCGGTCCGATCGCGACTGAAGTTTGCACCCAGCACGGCCAGCCGACGGGTGGTCTCGAAGACGCGACGGTCCTCCGGGGCGCAGCGATTCAGCACCGAGCAAAAGAGCGCTGGCTGCGCTTCCGTCTTGCCGAAGCTGAGATCATACGCCAGCGTCACCGGAACTCGCGGCGCCGCTTGCAGCGTCACGCTCGCGATCGCGCCGACCAGCGTCGTCCGGCGATACGCCTGATATTCGCCGCGAACTTCCCGATAGAGCGTGAGCTCCGGGATGCGCCGGCCGCCCGGTCCAACCGGCGGACGCAGCGTGGCCCCGACGTAGTAGTTCAGTTCATCACTGTATGGATCCCTGCCGTCCGACACTGCGCCACAAATGCGATCAGCCCACGAGTAATTCATGGGGCTGCCGACGCCGATCTTGCTCACGCGTCCTGTCAGTTCAAGGCGACGGGCGCGGCTGAGGAGGTTGCGATCGGTGTACTGCAGCTGGGTGCGGAAACAGTCGAGTGAGCCAAAGCCAGCGCTGAGCGTGCGGCTGTGCATGAATCGTTCGGCCACGTTCACCACCACATCGACACTCGCGCTGTCGGCCGCCGTCGAGAGCGAGTCGACCAGCAACCGTGGCTCGATGCGCACCTGCTGATATGCATCGGTCAGGTACAGGGCACGCGTGGCGCGCTCCACGTCGCTCTGCTGGTAACGCTGCCCAGGCTTCAGGCCCACCAATCCGCGCACCACCTCGGACGGAATTTCCTGCGGCTTGCCTTCGCGGGCGACGGCCTGCACGATCACGCTGCGAATCGTGATCATCGGGCCCGTCCGCACGCTGAACTCCACCACAGCGGTGCGTCGCGTGCTGTCGGCGCCCGTGCCGCGCATCACGTCGGTCGCGAGCAGCACCTGCGCGAACGGAAAACCCACGTCGGCGAGTCGCTGGCGCAGGGTGTCGCGCGTCTGCTCCAGCAGGTACTGGTCGAATGGCTGTCCACGCCCGATCGGCAGGCCGCGGCCAAGCCGATCGCGCTCGTCGACCCGTTCCGTGCCGATGACGCGCAGCGTGTCGATGGTAGTCGCACGACCTTCGCGGACCACGTAACGCACATCCATCGCTCTCGGCGTGCGCTGCACCACCGTGTCGACCTGCACATCGGGATACCCGCGCCGGCGATAGTAGATCACCAACCGCGCCCGATCGATCGCCACCACTTCCGGGTTGCTGCAGCGTCGCACGCCGCGCAAACCCCAGCCGATCACCGGCAGTCGTCGCGACACGTCGGACGGCGTCAGCGCGATCACAGCTGTCAGCTGGCTGTTGGAAAAGGCCCTGTTCCCCGAGAAGGCCAGCGACCGCACTTCCAGCTCGGCGGGATCACAGGCGTCGCGCTGCGCGTACAGTACCGCAGGCGTCGAAACGACCGCACCCATCCCCAGACACACCGCGACGAGGCGCAGGCTCCGCAAAAGCGGGCGCACCTTACTCCAATCCCGGTGGAAAACGATGGCGAAGCGACGCGGCAGTGTGCAGACCGAGGGAACGAATGACGGTGCCGCGCGGCTGCGCGCGACGAAAACGGTTGGCACCCCGTGTGAACCGCCTCTAAGTTCACGCTCACGCGCCTCAGTGTCAACGACGTACGCGCTTTCCTGACAATAGGTTAGCTCGTTCCACCGACCCTCTGGCCGACCCCCGTCGATCCCCTTCAGCCACGACGCGATGCCACGCTTCCGCGCCCTCTCGCTCGCCCTTGCTGCGCTGACCCTCTGCGCAGCCTGCGCCGGCGGCGACACCACGCCAAAGCGCGCGGCCATCGTCGACGGGCGTGACACGTACGACCCGCGCTCCTTCGACCCAGCACTCTCCACCGATGTGCCCACCGGCCGTGCGGTCGGATATGTCTTTGAAGGACTGACGCGATTTTCCCCCGATGCCCAGGTGGAGCCGGCGCTCGCGTCGTCCTGGACAGTCTCCCCCGATGGCCGCATCTGGCGGTTCACCCTGCGACAGAACGTGAAGTTCCATGACGGCAGCGTGTTCACCGCCAAGCATGTCGTGGCCAGCTTCACACGCGTGCTCGATCCGAAGACGCGCGGCGGCCGTGGCTGGCCACTCTTCCCGATCGCCGGTGCACAGGATTTCGCGGCCGGAAAGGCCAGCAGCATCAAGGGCCTGCGCATCGAGAATGACAGCACGATCGAAATCACCCTCGCTGAGCCGTTCGCGATCTTTCCCAAGCTGCTCGCGATGCCCGTCGCATCGATCGTTCCCACCACCGTCGCCGCCGACTTCGGCGAGAAGCCGGTCGGCACCGGGCCGTGGAAGCTCTCGCAGTGGAAGCATGACGACTTCGTGCGGTTCGTTCGCAACGAGGCGTACTGGGGCACCAAGCCACTACAGGACACGCTGATCGCCCGCATCATTCCCGAGCCAAGTACCGCCGTGGCGGAGTTCGAGTCGGGGAACGTGGACATTCTCTACATCCCGGAAGCCGAGACACGGCAATGGGAGCAGACCGAGGAGAAGAAGGCGCTGCTGCAGGCGGCGCCGGTCCTGCGGCTCTGGTATGTCGCGATCAACACATCGCGTGGCCCGCTGGCGGACGTGCGCGTCCGCCGCGCGATCAACCACGCCATCGACAGCAAGGCGATCCTCACACAGCTGCTCGGCGGCCGCGGTCGACTGGCCGCTGGCATCATCCCGCCCGCGCTCGACGGCTCCGACACCACGCGTGCGCCCTACGCACACGACGTCGCCAAGGCGAAACAACTGCTCGCCGACGCTGGATTCCCCAACGGCATCACGGTCAAGCTCTGGTGTTCGCAGGACGCCACACAATCGCGGGTCGCACAGGCCATCCAGGGCTACCTGAAGGACGCCGGCATCACCGCCGAATTGGTGCAGCGAGAGAGCGCCAGCATGCGTGAGGCGGCCCGCAAGGGCGAGGCGGACCTCGTGCTCAAGGACTGGTACGCCGACTATCCCGACGCCGAGAACTTTCTCTACCCGCTGCTCCACTCGGCGAACGCCGGCGTGGGCGGCAACGTGAGCTTCTTCAAGGACAAGGACTTCGACGCGGTGGTGAGCGCGTCACGTCGGGAGACCGACACGGCCAAGCGGACCGCGATGTACGCGCGCGGCGACAGCATCGCGTTCGCGCAGGCGCCGATGGTGTTCCTCTGGTTCTACAACGAACTGTACGCCGTGCAGCCGTGGCTCAAGAACTGGACGGCTCCAACGATCTTCAATGGTCAGCGCATGATTGGCGCCCGTATCGATCGCGGCACACCGTGACCTTCCTTGCGCGTCGGTTGCTGCTCGCGATCCCGACGCTCGCTGGCGTGTTGATCGCAGTGTTCCTGTTGTTGTACGTCGCGCCCGGTGACCCGGTGCAGCAGATGGTGGGTGAACGCGCCGACAGCGTGACGATCGCGCGACTGCGGGCCGAGCTCAAGCTCGACGAACCGCTGCCAGTGCAGTTCGTGAGCTACGCCGGCGGTGTGCTCCGCGGTGATCTCGGTCGCAGCTACATCACCGGCCGGCCGATCATGCAGGACATCCGCGAGCGCTTCCCCAAGACGGCGCAACTCGCGTTGGCCGCCATGACGATTGCGATCCTGCTCGGCATCGGCATCGGCGTGATCGCGGCGCTCAAGCCCGCGGGCGCGTTCGACAAGATCCTGATGGGTGCCACCTATCTCGGCATCAGCTTTCCCGTGTTCTGGGTGGGTCTGCTGTTGATCCTGCTGTTTTCGCTGACCCTCAAGTGGCTTCCGCCCAGCGGATACGGCGGTGGCCTGGTGCTGATCCTGCCGGCACTCACGCTCGGATCGCGGAGCATCGCCTATCTGGCCCGCGTCACACGCACCAGCATGCTCGATGCGATGAGCAGCGATCATGTGCGAACGGCACGCGCGAAGGGACTGTCCAACGGTGCCGTTGTGTTACGCCACGGGCTTCGTACCGCCTTGATCCCTGTCGTGACGGTGCTCGGCCTGGACGTCGGCAGTTACCTCACCGGCAGCATTCTGACGGAGACCGTGTTCGGCTGGCCTGGGCTCGGGCGGTATGTCGTGAACGCCATTTCCCGGCGCGACCTGCCCGCGATTCAGGGCACGGTGCTTTTTCTGAGCGTGGTGTTCGTGCTGGTGAATCTGCTCACCGACCTCGCGTACAAGCGGAGTGACCCGCGCGTCAGCTGATCGGCAAGCAGAATCGCCGCGACTACTCCGCCGGCTGCCCGAAGATCGCGAGGTTCGACGAGTGCCCGGGGTTCACCTTCTTCTCCGGGTAGATCCAGTGCACCGCCTGATTGACGGCGGTTGCCGCTTCGCCGAAGCCGACCGAGATCAGCTTCAGCTTGCCAGGATAGGTCGTGATGTCGCCCGCGGCGTAAATGCCCGCGCGACCACTCTCCATCGTCGGCGTGACGGTGATCTCGTCCTTCTCGAGATTCAGCCCCCACTCGGCCAGCGCACCCATGTCGCTCACGAAGCCGAGCATCGGCAGGATGACATCGACCTCGATGGGACGCGTCGTCTTCTCCTTCGTGGCACGCACGATGGCGCCCGTCATCTTTTCGCCATCCGGAGACACGATCTCATGCAACTCATGGAACGTGAGGACGTCGGTCTTGTCGCCGCGGGCCGCCGCATCGAGCACGTCATCCACCGTCGCCTGATGGGCGCGGAAGCGATCGCTGCGGTGGATGAGCGTGACATGCGCCGCGCGCGGGCGGAGCTGCTGCGCCCAATCGAACGCGCTGTCTCCGCCGCCCACGATCAGCACGCGCTTGTTGGTGTAGCGTGCCGGATCCAGCACCACGTCGTCGATGCCGCGTCCGTACCAGGCATGGGTGGCCGTCTGCGGCAGCTTGCGCGGCGAGAAGGCGCCGATGCCGCCGGCGATCACGACCGACTTGGTGGGGAAGTCGCCATCGCTGGTACGCACGACGAAATGTCCGTCGACCTCGTCCAGCCCGGTGACCGTCCGGTTGAGGTGCATCGGGTTCCCAAACTGGGCGGCTTGGTCATTCAGCCCCGTCACCAGATCCTTGGCCAGCACCCGCGGGAAGCCGGCCACGTCGAAGATCAGCTTTTCAGGGTACAGCGCTGCAAGCTGTCCGCCCACCTGCGGCAGGGCGTCGATCACCTGCGCCGAGACGCCGCGCATGCCCGCGTAAAAAAGAGCGTAGAGGCCGGTAGGGCCGGCGCCGATGATCGTGATGTCCTTCAGTTCGTTGGTCATGGTGGATCAAAACTCACCACACCGGGCCCCGCCCGAAACCCCGCGCGGGCCGTCTTCACGAGTGCCTGACAGGACTGGCGGTCCGAAAAACGCGTTCGGTGCCACCTCGATCGGCGCGCTGTGTGGTCGGTACGGCGAAAGGCGCACGCAAGACGTTCGACAGCTGTGCTTTAGCCTCCGATCAAGGGGTCAGAGATCTTGATCGATCAAGGGGTCAGAGATCGTGCTCGGCCGTTTTCGATCAAGGGGTCAGAGATCTTGATCGGCTGTTTTCGGGCCTAAGTCGTTGCGCGCGAGTGTGTTAACCAAAGATCAAGGGGTCAGAGATCTTGATCGCGCGATCGCAGGCCTAAGTCGTTGCGCGCGAGTGTGTTAACCAAAGATCAAGGGGTCGGAGATCTTGATCGAAGGGGTCAGAGATCTTGATCGAATGGGTCGGTGATCGTGCTCGAGAATCTGATCGAGATCCTGACCCGCGTTGCACTTGGGCCGAATCGCTAGCTTGCGGCATGTCATTCAAGATCTACACCCGCACGGGTGACAAGGGCGACACCGGTCTGTTCGGCGGCGGTCGCGTGGCCAAGGACAATCCGCGTGTCGAAGCGTACGGCGACGTCGACGAACTGAATGCCGTCATCGGCATGGCGCGCGCCATCGAACTGATGCCGCGCATCGACGAGGTGCTGGTGCCGCTCCAGCGCGACCTCTTCTCGATCGGCGCCATTCTCGCGACGCCAGACCGCGAAAAGATGTCCGAGCAACTCACCAAGGCACGGATTGACGATGAGCGCATCGAGCAGCTCGAGCGTGCCATCGACGCCGGCGACGCCGAGCTCGAACCGCTGAAGAGCTTCATCATGCCGGGTGGCACGCCGAAAGCGGCCGCGCTGCATGTGGCACGCACCGTCTGTCGTCGTGCCGAGCGTCGAGTCGTGACGCTCCAGCATGACGCCGACGTCCCGGATCTGGTGGTGATCTACCTCAATCGCCTCTCCGACCTGCTCTTCACGCTCGCGCGCGTCGCCAACAAGCGCGCCGGTGCCGGCGAAGTCACCTGGTAGGCCACCCGCGATGACCGTCGCGACGTGCCGCACATTGCCGTATCCCGTGTTCGTGGGGCACGGCCTGCTCGCGTCGCTGCCGGAGTTGGTACCGGAACTGGCACGAGCGCACCGCATCGCCGTGATCACCGACGAGGTCGTGGGTCCGCTGTATGCCGATCGCATCGCGTCGGTGCTGGGCGAAGATCGAAGCACCCTGATCTCGATCCCGGCAGGTGAGGAGCACAAGACCCGCGTGACGTGGGCCCGCATCACTGACGCGCTGCTCGAAGCGCGCTTCGGTCGCGACTGCCTGCTGATCGCCCTCGGCGGTGGCGTGGTGACGGACCTGACCGGGTTCGTCGCCGCGACCTATCTGCGTGGTGTGCCGGTTCTCCACGTGCCAACCACCCTGCTCGGCATGGTCGACGCCTCCATCGGCGGCAAGACCGGCGTCGATACGCCGCATGGCAAGAATCTCGTCGGCGCATTTCATCCGCCGGTCGCCGTCGTCGCTGATCTCGACACGCTGCACACGCTGCCAATCCTGGAGCGGGTGAACGGCCTCGCTGAAGCGCTCAAGCACGGTGTCATCTGCGACGCAGCCTATTTCGAGTCGGTGGCCACGCTCGACCTGACGCGCGCCGATTGGCTGGCGGTCGTGTCGCGAAGCGTTCAGATCAAGGCGGAGGTGGTGGCCTCGGACGAGCGCGAACATGGGCTGCGGAAGATCCTCAACTTACGGCCACACGATCGGTCACGCCGTTGAACAGTTGATGGATTACACCGTGCCACATGGCGCCTGCGTGGCGTTCGGCATGTTGGTGGAGACACGTATCGCCATCGCGCTCGGCCTCTGTGATCCGGCGCTCGAGGCGCAACTGCTGGCCGCGCTGGAGCACTTCGGGCTTCCATCGACGGTGCCCGGGATTCTCACTCCCGAAGCCATCGTCGAAGCCACTGCCAGCGACAAGAAATCGCGCGCCGGGCAGGTGGAATACGCGCTCCCGGCGCGCTGCGGGGCCATGACGGGCGCCGATCAGGGATACGGCACCAGAGTATCGAGCGACGTGGCGATCGCCGCGCTACGGGCCTCGTGAGCGACGCGCCGACGCCGCCGATCCGGCGGCGCCGGAAGCGTCGTCGGCAGCGCATCCGGATTGCGATCGAATTGGCCATCGGTGGCGCGGCGATCTGGTTCGTGGCGCACCCGACGTCGTTCCCGACTTTTCCCAAGGCCGATGTCGTCGCCGACAGCGGCGACACTGACTCACTCGACCTGCCGGGAGACACGACGACGGTCGCGGTGCCGTTCAGCGCCCTGCCCAAGCGCGTCCTGCCGAAGGCGCTGGTGCCCAAGGGCAAACTCTTTCGGAGCATCGAGGATCGCGCCCGCGCCGGTGAACGGATCGCGGTCAGCATCACCGCCTACTGCCTCCAGGGTCGCACGCGGCGTGGCAACCTCGTTCGCGACGGCATCATCGCCGTCGATCGCAAACTCTTCCCGCTCGGCCGCGAAGTGGACCTCTTCATCGGGCGCGGGAAGTACGGTCGATTTCTGGCGGACGACACCGGGGGCGTCATCAAAGGCGGGCGAATTGACGTCTGGATGGCCGACTGTTCGGAGGCCAGACGGTTCGGTCGAAAGCGCGGATATGCCCAACTCGTGCGTCGCGGCGAGTAACCCGGAAGATGAGTCGAAGGTAGGTGAACTGCTTGCAATACGACAACTTGAAACGGACTCTAGCATTGGAAATATCACGCAAAGTTGACACTCCGGCGGCGTGAGTGCTAACGGCTGAGCAATGTCACAGAGCGGGATGCGAGAAAGTGTCTACAAAAGTTGACACTTGACATGTCAGGATCCCGTGACGGTTATTGTGCCCACGAAATCGGCATGCCCCGGTTTTGACCATCTCGCCGACCAGCCCTCGACCTGATGTGATCGACACGGCTGGCGTCGCATCCAGTGGCGTCCAAGCGCAGGGAGACACCCATGGAGAAGGTCGCGTCATCTCGCAGTCGCCAGACCTCACGCAGCACTGGCGGCAGCACGTTCGACCAGTACCTCGCCGACATCAAGCGCCTTCCGCTGATCGGCAGTGTGGCCGAGGAACGTGCCTTGGCACGCCTCGCACAGGAAGGTGACGTCGCCGCCGCAGAGCGGCTCGTCACGGCGAACCTTCGCTTCGTCATCAGCTACGTGAAGAAGTACCAGGGTCACGGACTCGACCTCGCCGAGCTCGTCGCCATCGGCAATGAGGGGCTGCTCAAGGCCGTCCGGAAGTTCGATCCAGACCAGGGCGTGAAGTTCATCTCGTACGCCGTGTGGTGGGTCCGCCAGGCCGTGCTCAAGGCCCTCGCCGAGCAGACCCGCAGCATCCGGGTGCCGTTGAACCAGAATTCGGCCCTCCTCCGGATGGCCAAGGCGGAGCAGATCCTCGCCGCGAAGCTCAATCGCGAGCCGACGGATGCCGAGCTCGGCCAGATGATCAACGAGGACGCCGAGACGGTCCGCGCCCAGCGCCAGATGACCACCAGCGAGACCTCGCTCGATGCGCCGGTCGACAAGTCTGACCGCGACGCCAGCACCCTCGGTGAACGGTTCTCGATCTCCGACGGCGGTGACATCGAGGAAGCGACGGATGAGCGCCTGATGCGTGTCTTCGTCAAGGATGCGATTCAGAAGCACCTGACCATCCGCGAGCGCCAGATCCTCACCATGTACTACGGCCTCGACGACAAGGCCGAGCCGATGACCCTCGAGCGTATCGGCGACCTGCTCGGCGTGACCCGCGAACGCATTCGCCAGATCCGAGAGCGCGCCTTCGAGAAGCTGCGCGACAGCGCCGACGGCAACGCCCTCGCCGGCTTCTGGCAGGTGGCCTGAGCCTGATGTGTCAGGATGTGACGATCCGGTGATCGTGTGACATCACGGAAGTAACGCTTCGAGTTTTGATTAGTAGCGTTTCATATACACCACGACGTGCCTCGCGCGTCGTGGTCTTTGTGTGTGCGGGCTAATGATTTGTGTCCAACACTCGAGCTGGCCTCTGCGTTCGGGCGATATAGGTTGCAGGTCCACCCAACGCATACCGACACGAATGATCAGTACCGACCCGTCATCACCGAGCGCTGCAGCACCGCTCGGCGGCGCGCAGATCGAGCGACCGGCACGGACGCTGTTGCTGGTCGATGATGAGGCGACGTTACGATCAGCATTGCGCCGCTACTTCACCCGTCGCGGCTGGTCGGTGTGCGAAGCCGAGGACGGCGAGCACGCGCGCGCGATGCTGCTCGATGGGGATATGGTCGCGAATCGGTTCGATGCAGTCCTGACCGATATTCGCATGCCGCGACTCTCGGGGATGGAGCTCCACGACGCCGTCTCGCATGTCAACGCAGCGCTCGGCAGGCGGTTCATTTTTTCGTCGGGCGACACCGGAGACGAGGAAGCCGTCGAGTTCCTTGCACGCACTGGCTGCCCGGTGGTTCCGAAGCCGTTCGAACTCGCCATGCTCCTGTCGCTCGTCGAGCGCGTTGCGGCGACGCAGGAACCGCCCGCGAATTGACGCGAGCCCCGACGCGATGCAACACTCGCGGTCGGTGGTAGTTTGCAGGGGTGATCATGACCCTGATTCCGGGCTGACGGCCCATGA
Source organism: uncultured Gemmatimonadaceae bacterium (assembly GCA_963740355.1). Classification (GTDB taxonomy): domain Bacteria; phylum Gemmatimonadota; class Gemmatimonadetes; order Gemmatimonadales; family Gemmatimonadaceae; genus JACMLX01. Next base: position 677,823 of record CAVUDW010000002.1, on the reverse strand, counting down.
GTACCCTTGCCGCGACCCTCGCGGCGATCGTCGGGGAACGGCGCGTGCTCGAGCGCCCCAGCGCACTCGTCGCCTACGCCAGCGATGGGTTGCCGGGATACCACCAGACGCCCTCGCTCGCCGTCTTTCCGGGTACCCGTGACGAACTGATTGCCGTCGTCCGTGCCCTCGCCACTGCCGGTGTGCCATTCGTGCCTCGCGGCGCCGGTACGGGGCTGAGCGGCGGCGCACTCGCCGATGGCACCGTGCTGGTCGGGCTCAATCGGCTGACCCGGATCATCGACATCGATCCAGTGAACCGCATCGCGACCGTCGAGCCAGGCGTGGTCAACAGCGTGCTGCAGAAAGCCGCCGGCGCACACGGACTGCACTACGCGCCCGATCCCTCGAGCCAGAGCGCCTGTACCATCGGCGGCAACGTGGCCGAAAACGCCGGCGGGCCACACTGCCTGAAATACGGTGTGACGCTCAACCACACGGTCGCCTGCACCGTGATCCTTCCCGACGGCGAGATCGTGTCGCTCGGCTCGCCACTCGGTGAGACGCCTGGCTACGACCTGCTCGGTGCATTCGTGGGCTCGGAAGGGTGCTTCGGTATTGCGCTCGATTGCACGGTGCGACTGCTGCCGAACGCGCCGGTCGTTCGCACGTTGCTGGCCGACTTCATGTCGCTCAACGCGGCGGCGCTCTCGACCAGCGCCATCATCGCCCGCGGCATCCTGCCGGCCGCACTCGAGATGATGGATGGCGCCGCAGTGCGCCTCGTCGAAGCGTCGATCTACGCGGCCGGCTATCCGACCGATTGTGATGCAGTGTTGCTGGTGGATCTCGACGGGGTGGCCGATGGTCTCGACGACGACGTGGCAGCCGTCGCCGCGATCTGCAAGGAATTCGGCGCGCGCGACGTGCGTATCGCGACCGAGGCGGCGGAACGGGCGCTGCTCTGGCAGGGCCGGAAAAAAGCGTTTGGCGCCATGGGACGTGCGGCGCCGCATCTCGTGCTGCAGGACGCAGTGGTTCCGCGCACGCGGCTGCCTGCCATCCTGCAGGAGATCGCCGACATTGGCGCGCGCCACGGCGTCGCCGTCTGGAACATCTTCCACGCCGGCGACGGCAACTTGCATCCGAGCGTGAGTTACGACGCCGACAACGGCGACGAAGCCGAACGGGTGCATGCCTGCATGACGGAGATCATGAAGGCGTGTATCCGCGAAGGGGGCACGATCACAGGCGAACATGGTGTCGGTCTCGACAAGATCGACTACATGCCGTCCCTCTTCGATGGCGACACGCTGGCAGCGATGTGCCGGTTGCGCGATGTGTTCGATCCGGCCCATCGCTCGAATCGCGGCAAGGTCGTGCCCGTGCACTCCTGCCGCGAGTGGCACCAGGCACCAGCGGGTCGCCGCGCGTGACGACCAGCGCAACCGGCATGTTGATCGTTCCGCAGACGGTGGACGAGCTGCGAGATGTGTTGCGCGACGCGGCTGCAACATCGGCACCTGTTGCACTCACCGGCGCCGGCACATGGCGCGATGCAGGGCCACCACTCGCTGCCAGCCGATCACTCACGCTGCGCGCACTCAGTGGGATCATCGCGTATGTGCCGGGCGATCTCACGATCACCGCCTGGGCGGGCACTTCGCTGGCCGAATTGTCGCACGCCACTGCCGCACACGGGCAATGGCTGGCCCTCGATCCAGCAGGTGATCACCTGGGAACGATCGGTGCCACAGTCGCCACCGCGTCGGCAGGGCCACTGGCACATGCATTCGGCACACCACGCGACCTGGTCCTGGGCCTCGAGGCGATCACGGGTTACGGCGAGCAGGTGCGACCAGGTGGACGCGTGGTGAAGAACGTGGCGGGCTTCGACCTCGTCAGACTCTACACCGGCAGCTGGGGCACCCTCGGCCCGATCACATCCGTCACCCTCAGGCTGCGCGCACTACCCGTGCACGATGTGACACTGGTCGTGCCAGTCGCCGATCAAACGAGCCTGCCGACGATGATTGCGAATCTGCGTCAGCACACGCTGTCGCTGATGGCCTGCGAGTGGATCGATGGCGCAACGGCTCGCGCGCTCGACATCAGCGACAGCGGCGCCGATGTGATCCTCGTGCGGATTGGCGGCAATGACGCGTTCGTAAGCGGTCAGCAGGCTGCCATCAAACGCCATGCATCAGTTGCGGCGTGCGACGCCAGCGTCTGGGGAAAGCTGGCGCTGCTCGATCAGGCTGCGAGTGCGGTGGTTCGGTTCAGCGGCGGCGTGAGTGATCTGCCGGAAAGAATCGAGAGGCTACGCAGAGCCCTCGCCGAGGCTGATCCGCACGGGTCCGTCAGTGCCGCGCTCCACGCCACCGTCTCGCGCGGGATCGTGCGGGTGGTCGTCACTGGCGAGGCAACCGCGCTGCGCACCGCGTTGCAGGAACAGATCGCAGGAGAGCACCGAATCCCGGAGCGACTCCCAAGTGAATGGTGGATGACCGAACCCGATCCCTTCGATGGCGGACTGGCTGGTCGCATTCGCGCCGCATTCGATCCATCCGCGATCTGCAATCGACGAGCATTCACTGATGCGTGAGCCGTTACCGATGCAGGTGTCGACCACTGCCACCAGTTGTGCGCTTCCCGGCTCACCACTGGCACACGCGTCGGCTGGAATCGACGCCTGTGTGCATTGCGGCTTCTGTCTGCAGGCCTGTCCGACCTATCTCGCGCTCGAGGACGAGAACGATAGTCCGCGTGGCCGCATCGTGTTGATGCGCGGCCTGCTCGATGGCGAGATCGCGCTGACCGATCCTGTGGTGCAACAGCACATGGATCGCTGCCTTGGCTGTCGTGGCTGCGAAACAGCCTGCCCGAGTGGCGTGCCGTACGGTCAACTGCTGGAGGCGACGCGTGCGACGATGCGCGGCGTCACCGCGCCACCGCTGGTCGCACGGTTGATCCTCGGCGTCTTCGCCTCGCCCACGCTGCTGCGAATGGCGTTGTTCGGTGGCCGCGTCGTGCGCGCGCTCGGGTTGCCGTCGATGCTCGCGGGTCTTCCGGGCCGCATCGGCGCCGGCATGGCGATGCTGGCCAGCACACAGCCTGTGCTCGGCGCGCGCTCGTACGAGGCGAAGGGCGATGGTACGGCGGGCGAGGTGTCATTGCTGCGCGGTTGCGTGATGGAGGGATTGCAGACTGCCACCAACGCCGCCACCGAGCGGACACTGACGGTGAATGGCTATCGCGTGATCGACACACCGGCGCAGGGGTGCTGCGGTGCGTTGCATGCACATGCGGGCGATCTGCAGACCGCCCGCGCACTGGCGAAGGCGAATATCATGGCCTTCGAGGCCACGCCCGATGCACTGATCGCCGTGAATGCAGCCGGTTGCGGCGCGATGTTGAAGGAGTACGCACACCTGCTGCACGATGAGCCGGAATGGCAACTCCGTGCTGAGGCAGTGAGTGCTCGCACGCGTGACGCGACCGAACTGCTGGCCGCGCGTGGACCGCGGCCAGCCGCACTGCCGTCGCCGTTGCGCATCACGTACGACGCTCCGTGCCACCTCCAGCATGCGCAACGATTGACCTCGCCTCCACTGGCAGTGCTGAAGGCCATCGGCAACCTCACACATGTGCCACTCGAGGACAGCGATCAGTGCTGCGGCTCGGCTGGCATCTACAACCTGATCGAGCCTGACGTATCGGACGCGGTGCTGGCGCCAAAGCTGCGGAACATCGCGGCCACGAAGGCGACGCTGGTGGCGACCGGAAATCCCGGCTGCCTGATGCAGATCGGCGCCGGCCTGCGCCGGGCAGGTTCGCCCGTGCGCGTGGTGCACCCGATCGACCTGCTCGACGCAGCCTACGCCGCAGACGCCACGTCGTGATGCGGACAGCGCTCGTGCTCGAGATCGAGGAGCTGTTGTTCGACACGCTCGAGATGCGTGCGCAGGCCCTTCACCGAGCGCTCGACATGGAAGGGGTGCAACTGCCGCCAGCCGACGTTCGCCATGCACACGCAGGCGTGGCCGTTTCAATCGCGCTCGCGAGGCTGTCCGAACGTACGAAGCTCGACGACCTTGGGCGCGAGCTGGTGCTCCGGCGCGTGAGCGATATCGTGACCGACGCGCTCGCTCGCCATACGCCATCCTTCGATCCCGCGGTCCGGAACACAATCGAGGACCTGGCATCGGCGTTTCCCATCGCAGTCGTGACGCGTGCATCACGCACCGAGGCACAGCAGCTTCTCGAGCGGGCGGGCCTCGATGGGGTTGTGAGTACTATCCAGTCGCTGGCGGAGCTGGATCCGACAGCGCATCACACGGCTTGGACCGCTGCCTGGACGAAGACGCACTCGGCGCGCGGCGTGGCATTCGCGCGAGGTGAGCAGCTCTGCGGCGCGGCGCAGGCCGGACTACGCACCGTCAGCATGGGACCGGTGAGCGACGCTCCGTCGCATGCCCACCTTGAATCGCTCGCACTGGTTGACGCCGCATTCATTGCGTCACTTTTCTGAACTGAGACACCGTCATGATTTCATCAGGCTCGACGCCATCAGCCGCACCGCTGCTCTTTGATCGAAGCGCGCGGTTGCGTATGCAATTCACCGGTGCCAAGGCGGCTGAGTCGCTCACGGGGCTGGTGACGAACGACGTACTCGCGCTGAAAGCCGGTGAAGGCCTCTACGCCTGTGCGCTGACGGCCAAGGGGCGCATCATTGCTGATGTCCGCATCCTTGCGAATACGGGTGCCGAAGGTCTGGTCGACTCCTTCGTCGTCGATGCCAACACGGCGGCTGGCGTCGGGTTTGCCGCGATGATTCGCAAGTACGTCAATCCTCGCCTGGCGAAGTACGCCGACATCTCCGCCACGACGTCGTGTCTCACCCTGCACGGAACGGCCGCGCTCGATGTGCTGCGGACGCTCGGCGCTGATGCGAGTGCCATCGACGCGGTTGGCAGCGGCCTCCCCTTCACGCACCGAGCCATCGACATCGCCGATTCGGTCGTCACGCTGGTTCGCGTGCCCGATCTCGGTGCGACGGAGACCTTCGACCTGCTCGGCGATGTCGCACACAGTGCCGCAGTACACGCGGCGCTGGTATCGGTGGGTGCGACGCCCGGAACCGACAGTGAGTGGCACCGCCTGCGCGTGATCGCCGGCCGCCCTGAGTGGGGCATCGACATGGACGAAGGCACGCTGGCGCAGGAAGCGAACATGGACGCGCTGCAGGCGATATCGTACAAGAAGGGGTGTTATACGGGCCAGGAAACGGTCGCTCGCGTCCACTTCCGCGGCCACGTCAATCGCACCCTTCGCCGAATATCGTCCGCCGACACCGCCATCCCGCCGCTCGGCGCTCCTCTCGCCGTCGCCGACGGCAACACGGTCGGAGACACGCGCAGCATTGCGTTGGATGACGAAGGCCAGCTGACTGGCATCGCCATGCTCCGCCGAGAAGTCGCCGACGGGGCCGTGCTCATCTGGTCCAGCGCCGACGACGAGCGCCATACTGTTTCCGTGATCGGCGCTCCGGACGAGTAGCAGGAGCGCTGCTCGCTTCCTACGGCGACGCTTCGCTTACGCCTGGCGGTCCACACTTCTCACGCGGAGGCGCGGAGAACCGCGGAGCCGCGGAGCTTTCGCTCGCGGCGGCCAGCAAATGCGTGGCTTGGAGGATGAACTGCGGGGGAACTGCGCGCGCGGTCACCACCTCCGGCACCCGGTAGCAGCAGGCTCCAACAACACCGCTGCCGTGCGGGCCGAAAACCCCAAACAGCGGTCTCGTTGCAAGTCCCTGGGAAGTTGCCCTTCGCCCGGTGTTGACCCCTCCGCCGCCACAGGCGTCCCGAGCAGTTCCCCGCGGCTCCGCGTCCACCGCGGCTCCGCGTCCACCGCGCCTCCGCGTGAGGGAGTGTGGACGTCTCGCGCCGGTACGGCGCCGAATGAGGGAGAGTGGACCACGCTCGCCGGTACGGCGCCGAATGCGGGAGAATGGAACCCTCGCGCCGGCACGGCTCCAATCAGTAGTTCTTGGATCGATCGCGCCGCAGACAAGACTAGAGGCGTAAAAAAAGCGGGGCTGCTCGTGAGAGCAGCCCCGCCAACTTCGCCGGTGAGGGCGAATTACATCTTCTTGGCGGTGTCAGCGGCCGGAGCGGCCATCGCCGTGCTGTCCTTCTTGGTCGTGTCAACGGCCGGGGCGGCCATTTCCGGAGCCGGGGCAGCGGCCGGAGCAGCTGCAGCCGAGTCAACCTTCGGGGCTTCGGTCTTGGCGCCGCAGGCGGCGAGTGCGAACATGGCGGCGAACGTGGCGATACGCTTCATTGGGAAATCTCCTGGATATCCGAGGTGGTGACAAACTGAAGCTCCCGGTCGGCGGGCCCGCCGGCTGGAAGCGGAGTGAAGGATATTCCGGCAAGTGCGTGTGTCAAGTGGATTTCGAGATATATCTCGTGATTGCCCCCAAAATCCTGCCGGATTGTGCCGAATACAGCCGAAGTTGCCGAAATCGTGACCGAAACCGTCGTCCGCGGTGCCTGCCCGCATGACTGTCCGGACACCTGCGCCACGCTCGTCACAGTTGATGGAAGTGGCCGCGCGACGCGCATTCAGGGTGACCCATCGCATCCCGTCACCAGCGGATTTCTCTGCGCAAAAGTCAATCGATATCTCGATCGCACGTATCACGCGGATCGATTGACGACGCCATTGCGTCGCATCGGGCCGAAAGGGAGCGGTCAGTTCGAACGTTGCACATGGGAAGTCGCTCTCGCCGAAATCGCGGCACGGCTCGATGCGATTCGGAATGGGCCGCACGGACCGGAAGCGATCCTGCCCTATTCGTACGCCGGGACGATGGGGCAGCTGCAGGGCAGCTCGATGGATCGGCGATTCTTTCATGCCATCGGCGCCAGTCGACTCAACCGGACCATCTGCGCTGAGGCTGGACGCGTTGGCATGATGATGACCGTCGGCGGCAGCGTTGGCGCAGACATCGAGGGGGTGCCGGAGAGCGACCTCATTGTCTTGTGGGGCACGAATACGCTGACGGCCAACCCTCATCTCTGGCCGTTCGTGCTCGATGCGCGCAAGAAGGGCACGCGAGTCATCTGCATCGATCCGATCCGGACCAGGACCGCCGAGCAGTGCGACGAGTGGATCGCACTCAAGCCCGGCACCGACGCCGCCCTTGCACTCGGCATCATGCATGAGCTCTTCGCACATGACTGGCTCGATCACGACTACATCGAGCGGTACACGAGTGGTGTCGACGCACTGAGGGCGCGTGCGGCGGAGTGGACGCTGGAGCGAACCGCTGATGTGACAGGAATCGCCGCAGAGCGGATTGCTGCACTGGCCGCAGCGTACGGCGCGGCAAAGGCTGCGTTCCTGCGCATCAACTACGGTCTGCAGCGGCACGCAGGCGGTGGCATGGCCGTTCGAACCATCGCCTGCCTGCCTGCGCTCACCGGGCATTGGCGCCGCGCCGGCGGCGGTGTGAACCTGTCGTCGAGCGGAACCTTCGCCATGAACAAGGATGGGCTGCAGCGGCCCGACCTCGGCCCGGCCGCGCGCACCATCAATATGAGCCTTCTCGGTGAGGCGCTCACCGCCGCCGACGCCGGCGTGGGCGGGCCACCAGTGCAGGCGCTGATCGTTTACAACAGCAATCCCGCGGCCGTCGCCCCTGATCGATCTGCCGTGCGCCGCGGTCTGGCGCGTGACGACCTGTTCACGGTTGTGCTCGAGCACTTCCTGACCGATACCGCTGACTGGGCTGACTTCGTGCTTCCGGCGACCACACAACTCGAACACTGGGATGTGCATACCGCGTACGGGCATCTCTACGCGTCGCTCAACCGACCGGCGATTGCCCCCGTCGGAGAGTCACTCCCGAACACCGAGATCTTCCGGCGACTCGCCGCCGCGATGCAGTTGGAGGACCCATCGCTGCGTGATGACGACATCACCATGATCCGGCAGGCGCTGGCATCGAATCACCAGCGGATGCAGGGCGTCACCTTCGAGGCGCTCATGGAACGTGGCTGGGTGCGGTTGAATGTGCCGCGCCCATTTCTCCCCTTCGCAGAGGGCGGATTCCTCACACCAAGTGGCCGGTGCGAGTTCTTCTCGCCCCGTTTGGCAGAGCTGGGTCTCGATCCCGTGCCGACATACATCGCCCCGTATGAGTCTGTCGAAACGAGCCCGGCGCTCGCCGCGCGCTTCCCGTTGCAGCTCATCTCGAGTCCCGCACACCAGTTCCTCAACACCACCTTCGTCAACGTCCCTTCTCTTCGGCGGGCCGCGCGCGAGCCAGAGTGCATCATGCATCCCGATGATGCGGGGCTGCGGGCGCTGAACGACGAACAGGTGGTGCAGATCCAGAACGACCGCGGCGCGTTTCACGCGCGTCTGCGCATCTCGACCGGCATCCGCCCCGGCGTGATCTGGGCGCCGTCGATCTGGTGGACGAAACTCGCCGATGACGGCCGCAACGCCAACGACACCACGTCGCAACGCCTCACCGACATGGGCGAAGGTCCGGTGTTCTACGACAACCTCGTCGAAGTCACTGCCGTCGGTTGAGCCCCTGGCACTCAACAGCAGCAGCCCTGGGTTGCGTTCGCTGAAGAGGATTGCTGGGATGGCTACTCTTTGACAGCAGCCCGGGGAGCGGAAACGATCGTGGCGGCCCGAGGCGTTAGCTGCAGACCAGTTGTTTCATTCTGAATTTCGGAGTTCTTCGTGTCCCAGTTGCCCAGCACCCTTGGCGCGCTCAAGCGCTCGACCTGGGGTGAGCCCACTCGTGCCAAGCGGTCCGTCAAGGACGAAATCCGCGCCAACCTGCTCGAACGGCTGCGCGCCGGCGGAACGCTCTTGCCTGGGGTCCTCGGCTACGAGGAAACCGTGCTGCCGCAGCTCGTCAATGCGCTGCTCAGCCGGCACAACTTCATCCTCCTTGGCCTGCGTGGTCAGGCCAAGAGCCGGATTCTTCGCGCGTTGACAGCGCTTCTCGATGACGAAATGCCGATCGTGGCCGGAAGCGAGATCAACGACAGCCCGTTCGCACCGATCTCGAAGTACGCCAAGACGCGCCTCACCGAAGGTGGCGACGATACGCCGATCGCATGGGTGCACCGCGACGAGCGATATATCGAAAAGCTCGCAACGCCGGACGTGACCATCGCCGACATCATCGGCGACGTCGACCCGATCCGCGCGGCGCGCGGTGGGCACATGCTGAGTGACGAGCTCACCATCCAGTTCGGCATGCTCCCGCGCGCCAATCGTGGCATCTTTGCGCTCAACGAGCTGCCCGACCTCTCGGGCAAGGTGCAGGTCGGCCTGTTCAACATCATGCAGGAAGGCGACGTCCAGATCAAAGGCTTCCCCGTGCGCCTGCCGCTCGACGTCATGCTCTGCTTCACCGCCAATCCGGAAGACTACACGGCGCGCGGCAAGATCATCACGCCACTGAAGGACCGCATCGGCAGCGAAATCGTGACGCACTACCCGCTCACCGTCGATCTCGGCGTGTCGATCACGAAGCAGGAAGCCTGGATCTCGCGCGAGTCGGTCAAGATTCACGTGCCATCGTTCATGTCCGAGGTGGTCGAGCGCATTGCGTTCGAGGCGCGCGATGACAAGCGAATCGATCGCCGTAGCGGCGTCTCGCAGCGCATGCCGATCTCGGTGCTCGAGAACGTCGTCTCCAATGCGGAACGCCGCGCGTTGCAGACGAAGGAAGACGTTGCCGTACCGCGCATGAGCGATGTCTACTCGGCCCTGCCTGCCATCACCGGCAAGATCGAGCTCGAGTACGAAGGCGAATTGGTTGGCGGCGAAAAGATCGCGCGCGAACTGATCCGCCGTGCAGCCGACGCAACACTCTCCAGCGTCGGACGCGATTTCTCGAGCGATGACATCGTCATCTGGTTCGACGAAGGTGGTGCGCTCCAGGTTGGTGACGACGTTTCCGCCAGCACCATGGTGAAGGCGTTCGAGACTGTGCCCTCGCTGCTCAACATCGTCCGCGCGCTCCGGTTGTCCGACATGGCCGACCACGGCACCACGGCCGCAGCCTGCGAACTGGTGCTCGAAGCGCTGGTCGCCCGGAAGAAGATCAGCCGAAGCGACGCCGGCCAGTATGGCCGTGCCGTGCCCGAGAAGCGCCGCCGTCCGAGCGACGATTTCTAGCCCCTTCGCTCGGCCAGTCTGCAGGTCAAAACGTCTGTTCCGGACTCCGGTCCGGGCAGACGTTTGTTTATTCCCCAAACCCGCATGGTACCGGGCTCGACAAGACTCTGTACCTCTCGGTGACTGGTGCTATGGTTAGAGGGCAGAGTCCGCGTTTCGCCCCTTCACGTAGCCCAGAGCCCGGTACAGCCACGTGACCCTCTCTCCACTCGCCAGTCTCCGCAGTCGACTGATGGTCGTGGTCGCAGCTGCGATCGCACCGTTCCTGCTCTACGCGGCACTCTCGGCAGAACGTGAGAAGGGAATTGCGGGCTCGACACTGAGCGGACAGAGCCTCGAGCGTGCACGCGCAACTGCGCAGAGCATGGACGCACGACTACTCGTCGTCGATCAATTGCTGGACTCTGCGATGGTGCAGGTCCGTCGACCGGGCAAGGCGGCCCGAGCAGTCACGAACATCGACGCCGAGCCAAGTCCACTGTCGTCGACACTCACCATCGCGGTCCTCGACACGTCGGGTCAGCGTACGAGCCTGTTGATGGGCGGTGAGGAACGCGTCGATCGGCTCCCTGCCATTCGACGCACCTCGCTGGTCGCCAGCGCAATCAGCATCGCGCGCCAAAAGCGAAGTGACAACACCTCGTCGTCAACGTTCGTGGACGAAGGCAACACGCGCGAGGACGGCGATTCGATTGCGATGATCATCGTTCGCCCGATCACGCGGAGTTCCACGCGGTGCGATTGCCTCGCGGACACGCCAGGCGCGCTGGTTGCGGTGCTCTCTGACCGGGCAATTCAGTCCCTGCTTGGTAGCGACACGCTTCCGGACGGCGGCATCGCCGTGCTCATGGGTGGTGGCGGTGGCCTGCTCGGACGCCCACGCGTACCTGAGCGATGGATCGAGTCGGAGATCGGCGACTCGACGCTTCTTGCCACCAGCGCCGTTCGCGAAGGTGTCGTCGAATTGAAGGGCAAGGATCAGGTCGCACGCGCCTTCGGATTCGCGACGCTGAAACGGTTGCCGTGGCGCGTGTATGTCGGTGTACCAAAGTCCAGTCTTGCGGCGGTGCCTGAGCAGCGATTCCGCGATGTGCTGATGCTATCCGTGCTTGCGCTGGCGATCGCCGTGGTCGGTGTCGTGCTCGCATCCCGAGCCTTCAGCGCCCCGCTGCAGCTACTTGTGGCCGACACCAAGCGACTGGCTGCGGGCGCCCTGTCACATCGAACCAGCGTGTCGCAGCGTGGCGGCGAACTCGGTGTCCTGGGCACCGCCATGAACGCGCTGGCTGCGGATATGGAAAAGCGCCGCAAGTCGCTGCAGGACGAAGTGCGCCGCCTTTCGCAGGTTTTCGAATCGTCGCCGATCCCAACCTGGATCGCAGATGCGTCACACGAGGGCATTGGCAGCGGACGCATTCAGCAGGCGAATGTGGCTGCCTCGCGCCTGTTCGGTATCCCGGTTGGCGCGTTGATCGGTCAGCGCGACAGCGAACTACTGGACGAGGCAGGTGCTGAGTTGCTGGAGCCGCGCGAGTCGGATCTCGATGAGGTCTTTCCGATCGTTCGGAACACCCGCGCGATGATCCGCACGCTGTCCGGCGAGACGCACAAGTGCCTGGTGACGGTGGCGTTTTCCACCAACGCGCGCGATGCGCTGCGAATCGTCACAGTCTTCCTGCTGCCAGAAGAGGCAGTCGATGTGACGACACCGGTCGAGGCACCACCGCGTTGGCATTTCGACCCGGAACCCGTGCCGGCGCAAGAGACCAGGCACGGCCCGTTGAACGGTGAGGCGCCGCCTGCGCTGCCGGAGCTGCCGGTCGAGCAGGAGACCACCGTCGCAACGAATGGCGCGGCACCCAATGCGCTGCCGCCGGCGAACTCGAACACCACGCCGACAGAGTCACCCGATTTGTCGCCCGTGATCGCGTTCGCGGCGCACATCGCCGACGACTATGCCGACGTCATGCAGGGGCTCGATGGCTTCACGCAGCTCGCAATCGACAGCCACGACGATCCCGACATGCGTGCGATCGCGATCGAACGGATCCGCGAACTGGCGGCGCGTGGTCTCGCGCTCACCCGACAGGTGCAGTCATTCGCACGGCGCGATGCGCTCCAGCTCTCCGTGATCGACGCCAATGAAACGCTCACCGAAGCCGTGCAGGCGATGGCCGGCACGCTCGGCCGCGACGTGGAACTCGACGTGCTGTACAATGTCTCGCCGGCACAGGTCGTCGCGGATCCGTTCCTGTTGAACCAGATCGTGATCGCTCTGATCTCCAATGCCCGTGACGCGATGCCAGCCGGTGGGACCCTCACCCTCGCGACGACGTTCGTCGAGATTCCAGAGGAGGAGCCCGACGTTCCGTACGCCGCGCCGCCAGGGCAATACATCGTACTGACAATTGCCGACACCGGGACCGGCATGTCGACCGAGGCCCAGCGTCAGATGTTCGAGCCGTTCTGGTCGACCAAGCGTGCGGAAGGCCGTGGCGTCGGGTTGGCGCTGGCCGCGGCGCACGGAATCGCCGTGCAGCATGGCTGGGTCATCGGCGTCGATAGCGAAGCCGAGGTTGGCACCGCCGTCTCGGTGTACATGCCGGTGGCCGGTGAGATCGCATCGGACGTGCACTCGGGCGCCGATGATCAGTCGACTCTGGAGACGATTCCCGCCCGTAGCGAATAGCGCTGGCCGGTCACCGGATCATCCGCCTCGCCGTCACCGGCGAGGGGAAGGGCCAGCCGCTCACCATGTTCGCTCATCCAGCCGATCTGTCGCGCCGGCACACCGACCATCAGCGCGTACGGCGGCACGTCGTGATTGACCACCGCGCCAGCACCGACGAACGCGAATGCTCCCACCGTCACGCCGCACACGATGGTGCAATTCGCGCCAAGCGTGGCCCCTCGCCGAATCAGCGTATCGCGGTACTCGTCCTTGCGCGAAACGGCCGACCGCGGGTTGTAGACATTGGTGAACACCATGCTGGGTCCGCAGAAGACGTCCGCCTCGAGCGTCACGTTGTCATAGATGGAGACGTTGTTCTGCACCTTGCAGTTGTCGCCGATGACCACGCGATTGCCCACGAACACGTTCTGCCCGAATGAGCACCGTTCGCCGATCCGAGCACCAGCACTGATGTGCACCCAGTGCCAGACGCGCGACCCGTCACCGATCACGGCACCGTCGTCGACGATGGCCGTCGGGTGAATCGTCACCGCCATCTCAGTACTCCAGCGGCAGCGCGACTCGCTTGCCATCGCGAGCGCTGAGGTACGTCGCGATCAGCAGCTCCAGCGAGTGCAGCCCTTCGCGACCGTCGGTCTCAGGCTCCGCGTCACCACGCAGCGCGCCGATCACATTGTCGTAGTAGAGCGGATGCCCAAAGCCGTAGACCGACGTCGTATCATAGCTCGCCTTGGCCACCAGTTCGTCGTCCGGATCGCTGTCCTCGAACTCCCAGTGCTCGATCTTGTTCACGGCCACGCCACCGAGGCGCACGGTGCCCTTCTCGCCGAGGATCGTGATCGACCCTTCGAGATTCTTCGGGTAGGTGAGCATGGTGACGTTCATCGAACCGAGCGCCCCTGTGCGCCAGCGAATCGAGAGCACGCCGGTGTCCTCGACCTGAATGTTGCGGGCGAGGGTGGCGGTGTACGCCTGCACACTTTCCACGGGGCCGATCAGCCAGTCGAGCAGGTCGACATAGTGGCTGGCCTGGTTCATGAAGGCCCCGCCGTCGAACTCCCAGGTGCCCCGCCACGCGGCACTGTCGTAGTAGCTCTGTGGTCGGCTCCAGAAGACGTTCACGTTCACCATGTAGACCTTGCCGAACCGGTGCTTCTGCATCGCACGCTTCACCAGCTGCAGCGTCGGGTTTCGGCGATTCTGCTTGACCACGAAGAGGTGCACCCCGGCGGCGTCGCAGGCGGAGACCATCGCCTTGCCATCCTGCCAGCGCGTGGCCATCGGCTTTTCGGTCACGACATGTCGGCCCGCCTTCGCCACGGCGATGGCCTGCGTGGCATGAATGCCGCTCGGCGTGGCGAGAATGACCGCGTCGACCGCCGGTTCGTGCGCCAGCAACCCCTCGATCGAGTCGTAGGCCGCCGCCCCCGTCTCCGCTGCCGCCGCCTTCAGCCGTTCGGGATTCACGTCACACACCGCCACCAGCTCGGCGCGTTCGTGGTGCGCCTTGATGGCCCCGATGTGGTTCGCCGAAATACGGCCGCAGCCAACCAGGCCGAAGCGGATCGGACGACCCGTGATCGGGACGGCGCGGGAGGGAATGACGAGAGACATGACGGATGGGGCAGAGTGGGGTTGAGCGAGGGAAATTAGCCGCCGCGACGCAGTTTGGCGCGCCATCGCGCCAGTAACGGCACGGTTCCCATGGGCACGAGTGTCGGCCCCGGACGCGTTAGTTTGAAGAGTGCGCGCATCTCGCGCGCCCGGTCGCTGTCGCTGGAGGGAGCATGAAGTTCCACACCTACACGAAGTACAACCCTGAGTTGGCGGATGCCGTCGATCTTCAGGCACTGCTGGATGGGCTGTCGGATTTTCTCCTCCAGAGTGGATTCGCGGAGTCGGGCGGCTACAACCCCTACTGGGGCAGCAACGAAGATCCCGCCGACAAGTCGCTCGACGCGCTGAAGGAGGCGATCCTCAACGCGCTGATCGAGAGTGGGCAGTTCACGCCCGAGATGCTCGAGGCGCTGCGCGGGGATGGTGACGAGGATTCGCAGCAGAAGCTGAGCGACCTGCTCGACCAGGTCGTCCAGCGCCTGATCGCCGATGGGTTCATCAACACGAACCTGCCACCGCAGATGGCTGATTCGCACCAGCCGGTCACCGGCAAGGGCGGTCTTGCACACGCGGCCAGCAAGGATGTGCAGTTCAACCTGTCGCAGAAGGGCATCGACTTCCTCGGCTACAAGTCGCTGCGCAACATCCTCGGCTCGTTCGGCAAGAGCACCTTCGGCAGCCATGATACGCCGTACCTCGCCACCGGCATCGAGTCGGATGCGTGGAGCCGGCCGTACGAGTTCGGCGACGTGTTGAACCTCGACGTCAACGAGACGCTGAAGAACTCGATGCTCCGCACCGGCTCGCTCGACGTGCCGATGGATCTCGAGTACAGCGACCTGATGGTGCGACAGTCGGAGTATCGCTCGAGCTGTGCGACGGTCCTCATGCTGGACACGTCGCACTCGATGATCCTGTACGGCGAGGATCGCTTCACGCCGGCAAAGAAGGTCGCACTCGCGCTCACGCACCTGATCCGGACGCAGTTTCCGGGCGACACGATTCGCGTCGTGCTGTTCCATGACAGTGCCGAGGAGATCCCGCTCGCCGCACTGGCCGGGGCGCAGGTGGGCCCGTACCACACGAACACCGCCGAAGGGCTGAAGCTCGCACGCCGCATCCTGATGTCGCAGAAGAAGGATATGCGGCAGATCGTGATGATCACCGACGGCAAGCCGAGCGCGTTGACGATGCCCGACGGGCAGATCTACAAGAACAGCATGGGCCTCGACATGAACGTCATTGGCCAGACGCTGAAGGAAGTGGCGGACTGCCGGCGTTCCGGGATCACGATCAACACCTTCATGCTGGCGCGGGACTACGCGCTGGTGGAATTCGTGAAGCGTGTCTCCGGGATCTCGCGCGGCAAGGCGTACTTCACCAACACGATGAGCCTTGGGCAGTTCGTGTTGATGGATTTCCTGCGCAAGAAGACGAAACGGGTTTCCTGACCCTGCCAGCGAAGAAGCGTCCCCGAAAGAAATCCCCCGCCGCGCGCGTCAGTGATGACGCGTTGCGGCGGTTTGGACGTCTGCTCCGCGCCTGGTACAAGCGCAACGCCCGCGACCTGCCATGGCGACGGACGCGCGACCCGTACGCGATCCTCGTGTCGGAATTGATGCTGCAGCAGACGCAGGTGCTGCGTGTGGTGCCGCGCTGGCACCAGTTCCTGGCGCAGTTCCCCACCCTGCACACCATTGCGATGGCGGAGACCACGCAGGTGGAAGAGGCGTGGGAAGGCCTTGGCTACTACGCCCGCGCACGCAACCTGCACCGCACCGCTCGACTGATCACGCGCGACGGCGCAGACATCGATGCCACGTTGCCTTCCGACGCGGCGGCCCTGAACGCGCTGCCGGGCATTGGCCGCTACACCGCGGGCGCGGTCTCGAGTTTCGCCTATGGCCGACGGGCCCCGCTGGTCGACACCAATGTCGCACGGGTGCTGCAGCGAGTCTTCCTGCCGAAGGCGAAGCGCAAGGTGGCCTCCACCGAGAATGCGCTCTGGGAACTCGCCGAGCGTTCGCTACCGATGAAGCCCGATGCCGTCTGGACCCACAATCAGGCGTTGATGGAAATCGGCGCACTCGTCTGCACGGCGCGGGTCATGCACTGCGGTGCCTGTCCCGTGCGACCGGTGTGCGCGACGTATGCCACTGCTCAGCGAATCGAGTCGGTCACCGTGCGCTCGTAGATCAACCACTCCGGCGTCTGGGTCACCAGCCGGTACTGCTCGTGCAGCACAGCCGCCGCTTCGAGGTACGTCTCGATGTCATGGCTTCGTAGCTCTTCCTCGACCGCCATCAACTCCGGCGTCGGCTGCAACCACCATCGCGGTGGCGACGAGCGCAGCTCGGCCTCGAACTGGCTGCGATAGAGCTTCCGGAAGTCCGATCCCGGCCCGTCGAACAGCGGCCGGATCACGGCGAACTTCGTTGGGATGCGCATCCCGGCCAGCACCTGAGGCGCGGGCTGCATCGCCCATACGAAGATGCTTGGCGACTCACGATCAACAGGCGTCAGCGCGCGCAGGCTATCGACGATCGAGTACACCGAACCAGGCTGGCGGCCGTAGTAGCGAAACTCCCGCTTCTCATACGCGGCCACCGTCTCCGTCGAGACTCGCGAGCGTGACCACCGCCAGAACTGCTGCAGTGGCGTGATGCCACCGACCGTCAGCGCCAGCAAGAGCGCCAGCCAGCGGAAACGTCCCGCGATTTCGCCTGCCGTCTCGCTGCGCAGCGCGGCGAAGCCGATGTCGGCCAGCAAGGCAAGGAATGGCAGCATCGGCAACCAATGGTACACCCATCCCTTTCCCTGCAGCATCACGCCTGCCACCGCACCGAGAAAGCCCACCGCCAGCGCGGCGATGGTGCGACGATGCGCACGCGTCGGTCGGATCGCCCCGAACAACGCAATCGGGCCGACGATGCCCCACGGCATCAACAGCATGCCCTTGAAGATGGCGGGGACGCGTGTGAGCCACGGATCGCCAAGACCGGCATAGACATCGCGATTCCAGCGCTGCGCCTCGATGAATCCGTCGAGGCCGCGGACCTGCCTGAGGAAGAGCAGCAGCGCCGCGATCGCTGCCGCGATGCCGAGTGCGACGAGGGCAGCGTTCAGGGCTCGACGACCTACGGTCTGGTCGCGAGCCGATCCCACGATCAGCCAGAGCACCACCGCGTAGCCGAGATAGAACGGCTTCACGAGTGTTGCGAGGCCAACCAGGAGCCCTGCCGCGATAACGGCGACTGGCCCACCAGTGATGGCCAGTGCACAGGCGGTGATGAGCCACGCCCCAACCCATCCATCAGGTTGTGCACTCTGCCAGAAATCGAGGCTGGCATACCAGAGCGCATACAGCGCGATCGCCACCCGCCCTGCTCCTGGCTGGCCGATGCGTCGCGCGATGGAACGCATCGCAATCACGGCCGACAACACCATGGAGATGTCGAAGACCCGGATCGCCCAGGCCGTGCGTCCGAACACCGCTTCCACGATCAGCGATGGCAGCCATGCGCCGGGCCCCTTGGTGTCCCAGGCGTCGACGTAGGGTGCGCCGCCGCGGTAGACCGTATCGGCCATCCAGGCGAACACGCCGGCATCGCCAGATAGCGGCCAGCTGAGGGAGAGCAGGCTCCAGCCTCCGAACACGACGGCGACACCCAGCAGAAGTCGATCCTGCCACCAGGGCAGCGCAGTCGTTGGAGGTGTGTTCACGTTGAGAATGAAAATGCTCGAAAGACGCTGCGCGCGCGACGGAGTATCGCCCACAGCGGCGGCGGAAATTCCACCACCACGGCCAACGCGGCGTCGGTCGGTGTCAATCGACCACCAATCGCAGTCCGGGAGACGCGCCGCGCGCTCCGGAAGTCACCGCGCGAGGTGTACTCGGCCACGAGGTCGCGCCGCACCGCTCGGAGTGTCGGCTGCAGGTGCGCCAACGTACCGTCTGGATACATCTCAGGCTCGTTGCGAACGAACTGCCCCAGCCGCAACCAGCCCTCGGCAATGCCGACCGCGTCGCGTGATGCATTGCTGGCGTGCTCGCGCCACTGCCAGAGTGGTTCGCGAACAATCGCCAGCGGCGTCCGCCGCAACACGCGCAGAAAACAGTCCACATCCTCGCACAAGCGCTGCTGCGGGCGAAACAACCCGGCAGCGATCACGACGTCGCGGCGGACCAGCACGGAGCTGGGGAACAGGAACCAGCCCGCCCGCAGGATCTCTTCACCCGCATGCTCACAGCGCACGATCGTGTCGCTGACCTGCGTCGAAGTGATCGCATCGAACTGATATTTCGGGTCGGCGAGACAGGAGACTGCCGGCGTGTCGCCAGCGCGCATCCGCAGGAAATCCGTCGCGAAGAAGGTCACGTCCGGACAGAGCGCTGCCGCATCGGCCTGCCGCTCCAGCTTCCTCGGTGCCCAGATGTCGTCATGATCCAGCAGCGCGATCCACTCCCCACGCGCAGCGAGGATTCCCGCGTTGCGGGCTGCGCAGACTCCGCCGTTCGCCTGTCGAATGACGACACACCCCAGCGCACGCGCGACGCGCGCCGTGTCATCCACCGAGCCGTCATCCACCACGATGATCTCGATCGGGGCCAGGGTCTGCGCCTGCGCGCTCGCAATCGTGGCCGCGATGAAGTTCGCGGCGTTGTAGGCCGGGATGACGACGGAGACTTGCATCAGCGGCCCACCGCGGCGCGCGACAGCACGTCGTGCGTCGCCTCGAGGTACGCGGTGCCCCACTTCTGGCATGGCTCGAGATGATTCCCCTCGGCCCACTCATTCCAGGCATTGATGAAAATCAGGTTCTCATCCGGCGAGGGCGGCGCGAACCGCGCCACCGCATCGCCCAGCCACCGACGATAGAGCTCGGGCGTCGATCCGTCGAAGATTGCGGCGCCACGCTGCTTGCGGCGCGCGGAGTTGTCCCACATCGGCGTCACACACGGGTAGCGCAAATAGCCTGCATCCGGCTGCGCCAGCATCGCCTTCGCCAGTTCCTCGTACGAGTACACACCCTGCCGTTCGAGATACGGTTCATGCAACCGCAAGCGGCGAAGAATGCGCTCGAGCGGTGGTGCGCGTCGCGCCGGTGGCAGGATGTGCCAGTCCGGTGCGAACGGCATCGCGGCATCGAACCCGAGATCTTCGGGCCGCGGGTTTCGCCAATGACTTTCGACACGAATCAGGTACAGCTCACCGATCCCCGCACGCAGGGCCTCGGTGCGCCACCGGTCCGTGGTGCGTGCAGGCTCCGGCAACAGGCCGGTGCGGTACACCATGAACACCGGCTTCCCATCGATCCGGATGTAGCGGGAATCGCTGAATACAGGGAAGAGCGAGCGGATGTGGTTGATGTCATCCTCCGCCGAATACTCCTGATGCAGCAGCACCTCGTGATCGTGCCCATCCCAGCGACGCGTCCAGTTCTCGTTCGCCCAACAGAGCAGGAACGGGAAATCAGGCTCACCACTCGCGAGCACCTCGCTGAACGGGCGCTCGAGAATTCGACGGCCTGTGAACCAGTAGTGGTAGTAGCAGAAGCCGTGAATGCCGTACTGCTTCGCCAGCTCCGCCTGGGCGAATCGCACTTCGGGCACGCGAAGGTCGTAGTAGCCCATGTCAGCCGGGAGGTGCGGCTGGTAGTGCCCCGGAAATTGCGGTCGCGCCCGGGTGACATTCGTCCACTCGGTGAAGCCACGTCCCCACCACGCGTCGTTCTCCGGCACCGGGTGGAACTGCGGCAAGTAGATCGCCAGCGCGCGCAATCCAGCCTGCCGATCGCCGACGGCCTGCTCCGTGGTGGCTTCGGCGATTCCGGTCATGCGTGCACCGCCACTACATCGCGACGCACGTCGATGTCGTATGCCGCGAGCGCATCACGCACCTCCTCGAGGAAGGCGTGACCGAATTCTTCATCCGGCTCGAGGTAGTTGCCCTCTGCCCACTCATTCCACGCGTTGAGGAAGAGCAGGTCGCTCCCCGAGTTGTTCCAGTCCGGCCGTGCCAGCTCGGCTCCGCAGCTCGGTGCCGAAGGCCGCTGGGCGTCGATCCGGTCATCACGATGCCACGTGCACCACGACGCGGCGAGTTGTCCCAGCGCACGAGCACCGTACGAATCGACGGGCCCACGGACTTCACGTCGCGCATCAGTGAACGAGCGCGCGAGTAATCGTACAGTCGAAGCGACGACGACAGTTCGCTCGCATATCTGCATGTTCGCCCTCACCCGCTGCCACGACGACAATCTCGCCCAGCCCACCCGGCAGTGCCGACAGCTGCGGCTCGTATCGCAGCGTCATGTCCGCACCGTAGCGGCCGCGCAGGTCACCGCCCGCCTCATGGCCATCGCACAAGACGATGTACGGATCCGGCAAGTCCTTCGCGAACCGAGCCCAGTCGAATGGCATCGATCGTGGCCGCCGGCGCCGACAGGTGCGACGGACGGTAGATGAGGAACACCGGGCGCCCGCCCGTGCGCAAATAGCGTGGATCAGCGAACGCATTGGCGAGGAATCTTGCATGTTCCACGTCATCGGCGGGCGAATACTCCTGCGGCATCAACAGCTGCTGGTCGTTGCCCGTCCACGAGCGGCCCCACGGCTCGTTGGCCCAGCAGAGACAGAACGGAAAATCCGGCTCGCCACTCGACAGCACATCGTCGAAGGGACGATGCAACAGGCGCTTGCCGTGAAACCAGTAGTGGTAGTAGCAGAACGCCTCGATGCCGTACTGCTGCGCCAGTTCCGCTTGTGCGGCTCGCGTGTCTGGAAGTCGGAGATCGTAGAAACCAAGATCCGCCGGACGCCGAGGCTGCGTATGACCGGCGAACAGCGGCGTCGCGCGCGCGACATTGGTCCATTCCGTAAAACCGCGCCCCCACCAGGCATCGTTCTCCGGTGTTGGATGGAACTGGGGCAGGTAGAACGCCACCAGCCGCGGCCGCGCAGGCTGCGGCGTCGACTCTCCTGACGGCGCAGCTGCAGTTGATGGCATCATGACTGCCGCCCAGAACGGAATCGTCCCGCCACGACATGCTGGCCACCGAACAGGCGGGGAAACCATCGTGACGCACGCCGCACCAGCACATCGCGCAACCGTGACGGGATGTACTTCGTCGGGGTGTGCCAATAGCAGGGAAGCGTGACCCCGGCCGTGCGTTCGATGCTCAGCACGTCGATGCCGGCCTGATCGAGCAACTGGCGCAACGTCTCTTCGGTGAACCAGCGAAGATGGGTCGCGTCCATGATGCCGACCTCGGCGTAGCGAAAGCGGCCGAAGAACAGATCGTAGCGCACGGACCAGTGCGCCACGTTCGGCACCGAGATTACCACTACGCCAGTGGGCTTGAGGAACGGCCGGACCTTCACCAGCTCCGCCAGCGGGTCAACCAGGTGCTCGAGCACATCCGCGTACACCGCAACGTCGAAGAGCCCGAGCGTTTCATGCAGGGATTCCGACAGTACGCCAGTCACCGCCTCGATCCCGCGCTCACGGGCACGGGCGGCCCGCGCCGCGTCCGGTTCGACACCGACCACAGCGGCGCCACGTGCGTCGCGAAGCAACACTGATAGGGCGCCCGTGCCACAACCCACATCGAGCACGCGAGCACCGCGTGGCACCAGGTTCGCAATGATGCCACTGACCTCGAGCGGATCGAGGTCATGATTACCATCGTAGCGATATGGGTTTGGGGCGCTCGCAAGGAAGCCGCCCGTGCCTTCGCCAGGCGCAACCGGCGACTCCGGAACCAGTACATCCGTCAATTGTCGTGCTCCGTCGCAGGGTAGCTCAGTATATCAACCGCTTGCCTTGCATGGTCTGGGCCACCCAACACCTATCCGATTGCTCGGCGAGACTGGCTACTTCGTGTAGTTCTGCTCGATCCATTGCCGGTAACTGCCGTCCATCACGGCCCGCCACCACGCTTCATTCTCGAGAAACCAGGTCACGGTGCGCCGAATACCGCTCTCGAAGGACTCATCTGGCGTAAAGCCGAGCTCGCTCTCGATCTTGCTGGCGTCAATCGCGTAGCGCCGATCGTGGCCGGGCCGATCCGTCACGAACGTGATCAGCTCCGTCGAGCTCGCCCCGCGTGCTGCAGGCGTATCCGGGAACCGTGCAGCGAGCGACGTATCGGCCGACACGGCCGCATCGACCAGCGAACAGACGAGGCGCACGATGTCGATGTTCGCCCACTCGTTCTTGCCGCCCACGTTGTACACCTCGCCATCGCGGCCGCGCTCGATCACGACCTCGATCGCGCGCGCATGATCGCGCACGTACAACCAGTCACGAACATTCCGGCCATCGCCATACACCGGCAGCGGCTTGCCGCCGAGGATGTTCACGATCAGCAACGGGATCAGCTTTTCCGGAAAGTGAAACGGGCCGTAGTTGTTGGAACAGTTGCTGGTCGTGACCGGAAGGCCAAAGGTGTGGTGATAGGCTCGCACCAGGTGATCTGACGCCGCCTTCGTGGCGGAGTACGGCGAGTTCGGAGCGTACGCCGTGGTCTCGGTGAATGCCGCATCGTCGGGACCCAGCGAGCCGTACACTTCGTCGGTGGAGACATGGTGAAAGCGGTGCGGCCCGGGCACCGCCTGTTCCACCTGCCAGACCTGACGCGCCGCCTTCAACAGTTCGTGCGTGCCGAAGACGTTCGTGGTCACGAAGGCATCGGGACCATGAATCGAACGGTCCACATGCGACTCGGCGGCGAAGTGCACGATCGTGTCCAGCTGGTGCTCGCGCAACAACTGCGCGGCCAAACCTTCGGTGGTGATGTCACCGTGCACGAACATGAGGCGCGGATCGTCCAGCACAGAGGCAAGGCTGGCAAGGTTTCCGGCGTACGTCAATGCATCCAGCACCACGACCAACGTCTGGTCATGCGTGGACAACCAGTGCTGCACGAAGTTTGAACCGATAAATCCGGCGCCCCCGGTCACGAGCAGTTTACGCATGGGCAAGTTCGGCGAGCATGTGACGAAGGTTCACCCGCCAGTGCACCGGCGTTTCGCCGAGCAGGCGCACCGTCTCGCTCTTGTCGAGCACACTGTAGGACGGTCGTTTCGCGGGCGTGGGGTAGTCGGTGGTCGGAATCGCCAGCACCGGCACGGCGCGGTTGAGCAGCCCCAGCGCCGCTGCCTCCTCCTGAATCGCAAGCGCGAAGTCGTACCAACTCGCAACGCCGGCGTCAGTCCAGTGCAGGATTCCCGACACGTCCGGCTTTGCGACCGCTGACCAGACAGTGTGTGCGAGGGAGTTGGCCCAGGTCGGTGTGCCCACCTGATCAGAGATCACGCGGACCTCGTCGCGTTCCGCCATCAGGCGCAGCATCGTCTTCACGAAGTTTCCGCCGTGCGCGGAATAGAGCCACGCGGTCCGAATGACCAGGGCACCGGTGCCGAGCGTCGAGAGCACCGCCTGCTCTCCATCGCGCTTGGTCCAGCCATATACAGATTCTGGACTCGTCCGATCGGTCGGCAACCATGGGTGCGCCGTGCTTCCACCGAACACGAAATCCGTCGAGATCTGGATCACGCGCGCATCATGTCGCCGCGCGGACTCCGCCAGCGTCGCTGCGGCCTCCACATTCACCGCACGAGCCAACGCGGGTTGTTCCTCGGCGCGATCCACGGCGGTGTACGCGGCACCATTGATGATCGTCGAGGGACGATGTGCGGCAATGAACGCCTCGACCGCGCTTGGTGCCGTGAGATCGAGTGTGTCGATGTCGACGGCAAGGACCGTCGTGCCGGCCGGTGCGGTGCGTTGCAGCTCATAGCCAAGCTGGCCGGCGGCGCCCGTGATCATGATCGGGCGCGTCATGGTAGCGGCTCCAGCGAGGCCAGCAGCGTGCCCGCCGCATCCTTCGGCGAAAGGAGCGGCGCGACGCCAGCATCCAGCGGCCAGGTGATGGCTACGTCGGGATCGTCCCACTGCAACGTGCGCTCGCTGGCCGGGTGATAGCGGTCCGTCACCTTGTAGTGCAGGTCTGCCGATTCCGACAGCACGAGGAAGCCGTGTGCGAATCCGGCGGGAACCCAGAGCTGGTGATGATTCTCGTCCGAGAGCTCGGCAGCGACCCACTGCCCGAACGTCGGCGACGAGCGCCGGATGTCGACCGCGACATCCCAGATCCTGCCGACCGCGCACCGCACCAATTTCCCCTGCGTGTGTTCGGCCTGAAAGTGCAAGCCACGCAACGTGTTGCGGCGCGAGCGGCTGTGGTTGTCCTGCACGAATCCCACGTCCGCAACTTCACGGCGGAACACGTCATCGTTCCACGGCACGAGCAGGAAACCGCGTGCATCGCCGAACACCTGAGGCTCGATCAGGCAGACATCAGGGATCGCCAGTGGTGTCACCTTCATGACGAGCGTTCCTCCAGCAGCATGGCACGCAGGTAGCGCCCGTAGCCGGTCTTGAGCAACGGTGCACTCAGCTTCTCGACCTGGGCGTCGTCGATCCACCCCAGGCGCCAGGCGATTTCTTCAGGGCAGGCCACCTTCAAGCCTTGCCGCTGTTCGATCGTCTCGATGAACTGGCCCGCCTGCAACAACGATTCGTGTGACCCCGTGTCGAGCCAGGCCGTGCCACGCCCCAGCATCTCGACGTTCAGCAGTCCAAGGTCGAGATAGGCGCGATTGACGTCGGTGATCTCGAGTTCACCGCGCGCCGATGGCCGAATTGCCGCTGCGATGTCGCACACCCGATGGTCGTAGAAATAGAGGCCGGTCACCGCATAGTTCGACCGCGGCACCTTGGGTTTCTCTTCGATGCCGATGGCTCGTCCGGTGGCATCGAATTCCACCACGCCGTACTGCGTCGCATCGCTTACCCGATACCCAAAGATCGTGGCTCCACCTTCACGCTGATTCGTCCGCTGCAGCGCCGCGGACAGATCGTGGCCGTAGAAGATGTTGTCACCCAGCACCAGGCAGCTCGGCTTCCCCGCCACGAACTCACGGCCGATGATGAACGCCTGAGCGAGCCCATCGGGCGACGGCTGCACGGCATACTGGATCGACATGCCCCATTGTGAGCCATCACCCAGCAGCCGCTGAAACAGCGCCTGCTCGTGCGGTGTCGTGATCAGCAACACATCGCGCACCTGCGCCAGCATCAGCGTGGTGAGCGGGTAATAGATCATCGGCTTGTCATACACAGGTAGCAGCTGCTTGCTGACGGCCTGCGTGATGGGATAGAGCCGCGTGCCTGAGCCGCCAGCGAGGACGATGCCGCGCCGGTTGTTCGAGATGCTCATGAGGTAATCAGCTCGCTTTCTGGGTCAGGTCGTCTATGAAACCAGGGACGACATGTCCGGCCTCATTTCCCACGGGGATCAACGACATTGTCGGGTTCAGCTGCACAGTGCCGTCGAAGATCGTGGTCGGGGTGACATCCAGCGACAGGCGTGGCCCGCGATACGTCGCATCATGTGTGGACCAGACCCAGGTGTCGATGCTGTATGGCCCTGGCGCGACATTCGCCTGCACCCGCAACAACAGCCGGAACGTACCATGCGCCGGCAATGCGATCGGCACATTGCGCGACCCGAATGCTGCCACATTGGTCGCGCCGGCCAAGGACACCAACGCCACGCCTACACTCTCGTCGCCCTGCAGCGGACGATCCGGCAAGCGACGACAGGTGATCGTCACATCGAGAAATTCGCCGGAGCCGACAGCAGGTGACGCAATCGTCGCCTCGAGGATCTCGTATGGCGCATCCGGCGTCAGCTCGGCACCATCGGTGGACGCCGTACTTCCCACGAAGTACTCGGCAATCACATCACGCGGCTCACCCACACGCATCACTTCCCCGCTCTTCAGCAGCAAGGCAGTCGTGCACATCTGCAGCACACGATCCAACTGATGCGAGACGATCACCACTGGCATCCCACTGCGCGTCAGCTCCATCAACCGGCCGAAGGCACGTTGCTGGAAGCCGATGTCACCCACGGCCAGCACTTCGTCGATGATCAGCACATCGGGATCGAGATGCGCGGCAATCGCGAAGCCCAGCCTGGCGTTCATGCCGCTCGAGTAGCGCTTCACTGCCATGTCGATGAACTCGCCAACGCCCGCAAAGGCGACGATTTCGTCGAAGCGGCGCCGAATAGTGGCGTGACTCATGCCCATGATCGCGCCCTGGAGGAACACGTTCTCGCGCCCAGACAGGTCGGGGTGAAATCCCGCCGAGACCTCGATCAGGGAGCCTACGCGTCCAACCACCTCGATCGAGCCCCGCGTCGGTCGCAGGATGCCGGTGAGCAACTTCAGCGTCGTGCTCTTGCCCGCCCCGTTGCCACCGATGATGCCGAGGCATTCACCGGGTCGCACGGTGAACGACATGTCGCGCACCACCCAGAAATCACCCGCGTCCAACTCATCCGCCTGCACGGCGCGACGCCCGAGGCGCCGCATCGTGGCAGGGATCAGGTCGCGGAGGCTGTCGTGCCGTTCACCGCGCTGGAATTTCTTCCAGACGCCGTCGAACACGATTCCAGGTTCAGTTGCCATGGCACTCAGACGTACTCGGCAAAGGCATACTGTGAGCGATAGAAGAGAAGCGCTGCTGCCGGGAGGCCGATCGCCGTCACGGCGATGGCATAGGCCAGATACCATGGCGACCACACCGCTACCACGGCACCGCTCGCCAGGGTGGTGGAGAGCGGCTCCAGCAGGTTGTGACCCATCGTCACACTCAACCGCAGCCCTTCGAGCAACGGTGACATTGGATTCACCATCGCAATCGTTGCGCCACGAGCTCCGAACATCGCCGGCTCGAAGAACACGGGGGTGAAGAAGATCCCGAACGTCAGCAACACCTGCACGATGTACTTCACATCGCGATAGAACAGGTTGGCGCAGCTGAGGAAGAGCGCGCAGGCCCCGGTGAACCCGACCAGCAGCAACAGCAGGACCGGAACCCACAACAGCGCCCATGACAGCTGGACTGCGCCGAGCAGCGGCAACAGGATCACCAGCGATGCCATCGCAATGGCCGAGTCGAAGCACTGCGCCCCCACGGAGGAGAGCGGCAGTACGGCGCGCGGGAATGCGACCTTGGTGACGAGGCTCATGTTCGCCACCAGACTGTTGGTGGCGAACCCGATCGCACCAACGAAAAACGACCAGGGCACCGCCTTCACCGCCATGCCGCCAAGGCCGGTGCCCGACACCGTGCGCCCCGAGAAGTTGGCGAGGGCGAGTTGCACCACCAGACCGCTGAACACGATCAGCAGCGGCATGAACAGCGCCCATCCGAACCCCATCACGGCCTGCTTATAGCGGATCGTGATGTCGCGTCGCGTGAGCTGGTACAACAGCTCACGCGAGCGCGCCAACTCCTGCACCATCTGCGTCAGGTCGCCCAGTGCGGCGGACAACCCACCGGAGTGCTTCGCCACCGACGTACGCCGAATCGGCAGCTCCACGCGTGGCGTCGCGGCGTCCCCCACCATCGTCACTTGCGGATACTATCCTTTACCGCGCGCGGAAACTTGTTGACCAGCGGATCGACGTATTCCCGCTCCCCATGGCCGACATAGATCTGGCGCGGCCGAGCGATCTTCTGCTCCTTGTCGTCCAGCATCTCTTCCCACTGCGCCAGCCAGCCCGCTGTCCGCGCGACGGCAAAGAGCACGGTGAAGAAGTCCGTCGGGAACGCCATCGACCGGTAGATGAGGCCCGTGTAGAAGTCGACGTTCGGGTACAGCTTGCGGGCGATGAAGTAGTCGTCCGACAGCGCGATCCGCTCCAGCTCGAGCGCGATCTCAAGGTCCTTGTCGATGCCGATCTGCGCGAACACCTGGTCGGCCAGCTTCTTCACGATCCGCGCGCGTGGATCGTAGTTCTTGTAGACGCGGTGACCAAAGCCCATCAACTTCGGGCCACCCTTGCCACTCTTCACCGACTCGATGAAGGCCGGCACATTCTTCGGGTGCTCGATCTCCTTGATCATGCGCAGCACCTGCTCGTTCGCTCCGCCGTGCAGCGGCCCGAAGAGCGCCGCAATGCCAGCCGAGACGGCACTGAACGGATCGACATGACTCGACCCCACGGCGCGCACCGCGTTGGTCGAGCAGTTCTGCTCGTGGTCGGCGTGCAGGATGAACAACACCTCCAGTGCGCGGCTGAACACCGGGTTCGCCTCGTACTTCGGCTCGCTCATGCGGGCGACCATGGAGAGGAAGTTCTCTCCGTAGTTCAGCTGGTTGTCCGGATAGATGATCGGCAACCCCTTCACGTGGCGATACGCAAACGCGGCCAGCGTCGGCAGCTTCGCCAGCAGGCGAATCACCGAGATGTAGCGTTCCTTCGGATCGAAGATGTTGTGTGCCGCGGGATAGAAGCTCGAGAGCGCCGCCACCGACGAGCAGAGCATCGACATCGGGTGTGCGTCATAGCGAAAACCTTCGAGGAATTTCCGAATGTTTTCGTGGACGTAGGTGTGGAACGTGATGTCGTGCACCCAGACGTCGTACTCGGCCTGCGTCGGCAGCTCACCGTGACGCAGCAGGTAGGCGACTTCGAGGAACGTGGCCTTTTCGGCCAGCTGTTCGATCGGATAGCCGCGGTAGCGCAGGATGCCCTTGTCACCGTCGATGAACGTGATGGCGCTCTTGCAGCTCGCCGTGTTCATGAAAGCCGGGTCGTAGCTCAGCAACCCGAATTCGCCGGGGTCGCCGCGCTTGACCTGCTTCAGATCGGCAGCGCGCACATAGGTATCACCTTCCGGACCTTCGGTGGTGATGGGCGCACTGTAGCCACTGCCGGTGCGGCTGTCGCGAAGCTCGAGGGTGCCACCGGCCGTCGTCTCACTCATCCTGCGGTCTCCACACTGGAGGGTTGCGCGCCTGGGCAGATCCCGGCACGTGCACTCGTACCCCGCGCCCACGGCCTGCGGCCCAAACTGGGCGGACACGCTGGCCGAGGCGTAACCTCTAGTCGAACATAGCAGCGCGACATACTCATGCAGCACGCGAGCCACGGTGGTGTGGCCGCGATGTTGTCGGGGTCCGGTGGTGTCGGCATCTTGCGCGCTCGACTGGCGTGGCACGGCTCTCGCCAGTCGGTGGCAACAGTTCGGGTCGGTCGGAGGACCGCCCACCCGTCGCCGCCACTTTCGCTATCTCTCCGGACGCTGATCGATATGTGTGGGATTGCTGGTTTTCTGGGTGCGCCGTCGGCTGGCGCGCCTGAGTCCGCCGTGAAGGCCATGACCGACGCGATCGCGCACCGAGGTCCGGACGCCGATGGCGCCTGGTGTGATCACGACGCCCGGATCGCCCTCGGCCATCGTCGGCTGTCGATCATCGATCTCTCCCCGCTCGGCGCCCAGCCAATGCACGCGGCGAGCGCACGATATGTCATCGTCTTCAACGGCGAGGTATACAATTTCGCGCCGATCCGCACCGAGCTGGGCCTTGCGGGTTACCACTTTCGAGGGCACAGCGACACCGAAGTGCTCCTGGCCGCTTTCGACCGATGGGGCATCGAAGCGAGCATCCCCCGGTTCGCCGGCATGTTCGCGATCGCGGTCTGGGACCGCCAGGAACGCGAGCTCTGGCTGATTCGCGACCGGCTCGGCGAGAAGCCGCTGTTTTATGGTGACGTCCGAGGGAATTGGCTCTTCGGGTCGGAGCTGAAAGCCCTTCGGGCCTTTCCCGGCTGGCAAGCCTCTGTCGACATCGCGTCGGTCACCCAGTTCCTGCGTCACGGGTACGTCCAGGCGCCGGGTTCGATCTATGAAGGCATCCGGAAAGTCCGCCCTGGCACGATGGTGCGGATCAAGGCCGGTCAGGCGCCCCGCGAAGTCGTCTACTGGTCGGCGGAAGTCGCCGCCCGCGCCGGGCTCGCGGACCCCATCAGAGGCAGCAGCGAGGAGATCGCCACGGCGCTGGATGGCGTGCTGCGCCCGGTAGTGCACGACGAGATGGTGGCTGACGTCCCCCTCGGCGCATTCCTGTCCGGCGGCATCGATTCATCGCTGATCGTGGCGCTGATGCAGGCCCAGGCGTCGAGGCCGGTTCGCACCTTCACGATTGGCTTCGACGATCCACGCTTCAACGAAGCCGGATTCGCCAAGGAAGTAGCGGCGCATCTGGGCACCGATCATACGGAGTTGATGGTGCGGGGCGAGGATGCCTTGGAGTTCGTGGAACGGTTGCCGCAGATCTACGACGAGCCGATGGCGGATAGCTCGCAGTTGCCGACGTTGCTGGTGTCACGGATGACGCGGCAGCATGTGACGGTGGCGTTGTCGGGGGATGGGGGGGACGAGCTGTTTGGGGGGTATAGCTGGTATCGGGACGCCGGCAAGGCAGATCGGTTTTCCGGGGCACGCCCTGCAGTGCTGAGACGAGCCGTTGGTACCGTGCTTCGCAGTATTCCTGACCCGCCGCCGGACTTTCTTGCGAGGCTTATCACGGGCAGCGATTCGGCATCTGGACACCGTCCGGCGAACGCGCTCACCAGGCTTGGAGCGTCCCTCGAGTCCACGGGTGCCCAATCGTTGTACGCTGCGACGTTGGCGCATACAGTCGCGCCAGCAGACTTGCTTCTGCCGCAGCTGCGCGCGCGCGGAAGAGATGGCACTCTTGTTGGGCCGTGGCTTGGAGACAAGCGTGTGACAGAATCGCGAATGCTCTTCGATTCGCTCAGCTACATGCCGGACGATATCCTTGTGAAGGTCGATCGTGCTGCAATGGCTTTCAGCCTCGAAACGCGCGCGCCGCTGCTCGACCATAGGGTCTTCGAGTTTGCGTGGCGTATCTCGAGTACTGACAAGATCGTCGAGGGCGTAGGCAAGCAACCTCTCCGAATTCTTCTCGATCGGTATGTGCCACGAGCGCTCATCGATCGGCCCAAGCGCGGCTTTGCTGTACCTCTGTCAGCGTGGCTGCGTGGACCACTTCGCCCATGGGCTGAAGACCTGTTGTCATCTGCATCACTTACCTCGGCAGCGATTCTCGATGTCAGCCGCGCACGACGGCTTTGGTGCCAGCACACGAAGGGCATTGCCGACAATAGCATGCGACTGTGGTCCCTCTTGACATTGATCGCATTTCTTCGCGCTGAGTCTATTTCTCATGCTGGGAAGAAATTCTGATGAGGGTTGAAGACTGATGTCCGTTACGACACATCCGGCACGAGCCTGGCCGAAGAGCGCGATTCACGATTTACTCAACCGTCCGGCTGCTCAATTGCCTGCGCTCGACGGGCTTCGCGCAGCCGCAGTGCTTCTCGTGATCTGCGATCACTGGGTTTATGAATGGGTCACGATTTCGCACCACTTCGAGCCTTCGATCGCGCGCCTCCCCATGTTCTACTGGGGCTGGACTGGGGTTGATCTCTTCTTTGTGCTCAGCGGCTTCCTGATTGGCAAACAGCTGTGGGGCGAGCTGTATCGCACGGGTACGATACGCGTCAGTGCATTTGTGTTGCGAAGAGGGCTGCGCATCTGGCCGCTCTACTATGCGATGATGTTGCTTTTTCTCGCGCTTGGATCCGACAAGGCGCCCAGCTGGCCGGACTGGGCGATGCTTAGCAACTATTTTCAGGCTCGATACGGACGAAGTTGGTCACTCTCAACTGAGGAACAGTTTTACCTCCTCATGCCAACGCTGTTATCTAGTGTTTCGCCGAAACTTTCAGCAGAGGTTGTGGCCGGTCTGCGTGCTCGTTCTTCTCGCTTTCGTGTCAGCAAGCCGAGCAGTCACCTTTGCACAATTGAGTGCTCGCGGTAATCTGGATCCCCACCAGATCTCAACCGCGATGTACTCCGCATTCCATCTGCACTGCGAGCCCTTGCTAATCGGGCTGCTAGTCGCGTGGGTTGTGCTTCGGCGCCCGACTTGGCTGGTGGCGGCAACACCTGGGAAGCCAGCCGGATTCGCAATTGCAGCCGCTGTCGCCATTGCGTTGACGGGCATCATGTTGCGAACACTGAACAGAGAAGTCTTTGCTTACTTGGCACTAGGATGCGTCTACGGAGCCGGCCTCTGTATCGCTCTTGCCGACCGTTCGCTCTTGACCGCCGTTCTTCGGTGGAAGATTTGGTACTACATCGCACGGTTGTCCTTCGGCATGTATCTGAATCATCTGATATTGCGTGAGCCCACAGACACGATCCTGCGGGTGGTGGACGCTCTCTTTCCCCCGACATCGACGGCCGGGTTCCTACTCGGCCTCATCCTCACAGTCATCGGCTCGGCCCTAATGGCAGCAGTAACGTTCGTGTTCATAGAGCAACCCGGACTCGCATGGAGGGATCGCTGGATGGCGCGACGAAAGTCACCGGAAGTCGAACGCCGTATCATGACACAAGCTTAAAAACTGCACGGCCAACCCAACAGGACGAACGCGATGCAACCCGACTTGATCGATCGCAGTGCCGCATCACAGCACACAGCTGAAGTCCGCTCCGGCGAGCGATTCACTTTCGGTGAGAATTGGCGCGCCTTCCTACGCACGGTGAATGAGGCACGTATAACCGAGTCGGTCCTCGCGCTACGATCGATGCTAGGCGTGGACACACTTAAGGGAGTAAGATTCCTTGATGTCGGCTCGGGAAGCGGTCTCTCGAGTCTGGCCGCCCATCGGCTTGGCGCTGACGTTACATCCTTCGACTACGACCCGTCGTCAGTCGGGTGTACGCTTGAGATGCGCGACCGCTTCGCGCAGGGTTCTGTGGGCTGGACGATCATGCACGGGTCAGCGCTGGACGCAGAGTTCCTAAAATCTCTCGGAAGCTTCGATATCGTATACTCTTGGGGTGTACTGCATCACACAGGTCAGATGTGGCAAGCGATTGGCAATGTGCTTCCAATGGTTCGCGATGGTGGCTTGCTTTTCATTGCGATCTACAATGACCAAGGCGTTTGGTCGAAGCGCTGGCATCGCATCAAGCGATTCTACTGTTCGGGACCTGTCGGGAAGCTTGTAGTGTCCTCCGTATTCGTGCCTTGGTGGACATTCCGAAGCGCTCTGTCCGACGTGGTTCGCGGGCGAGCACCATGGCACAGCATCGCCACGTACGGAAAGAACAGAGGGATGTCGGTGTGGCACGACTGGCACGACTGGCTTGGAGGCTATCCGTTCGAAGCCGCCAAGCCAGAGGGCATCATTCTGCCGATCCAGAAGGAAGGGTTCGTGCTGACCAACCTCAATACGCAGTATGGATCGGTCGGCTGCGTGGAGTATGTATTCAGAAAGTGCTGAGCCCAGCGACCCTTCATCTCCGCACAGCTGCCTGACGGCAGGACAGCTCAGATCGCCGGTTGCCGCGGCATCTCGAGCTCGAACTGGAAAGTGCTCCCCCGATCGATCACGCTCTCGACGAGCAATTCGCTGTCCATCGCCCGCACCAGATTCTGGCAGATCGACAGGCCCAGTCCAGCACTCGAAAACACGTACTCTCCCGGCTTGAGCCGGCGACGGAACGCGTCGAATAGCGTGCCGAGCACGGCCTCCGGGATGCCGCGGCCCGTATCGCGCACCTCGAATCGCACGCGCGTCGACGAGACGGCAGTCGCCTTCACCGCCACCTCGCCCGTATTGGTGAACTTGACCGCGTTCGTCACGAGATTGAGCAGCACGCGCTGCACCGCCTGCGAGTGACCGACCCGAACATCCGTGACCTGCGTCCAGAAGCGCAACGACAGCCCGCGCTCCTCGGCCATCGGCAGCACGATCTCGTGCACGGCCTGAAACACCCGCTGAATCGACATTGGCAGCGGAGTTTGCTGCACCAATTTTTCGCCGCCGCGCGCGAGGTCCATCACGTCGCTCGCGAGAGTACTGAGGCCAAGCGCGGCACCATAGATCAGCCCGAGCTGACGCTCCTGCACCGGCGTGACGGCTCCGCTCTGCCCTCGACGGATCTGCTCGGAGAGGAACAGAATCGAGCCAAGCGGCGAGCGCATGTCGTGCGCGACATCCACGATCAGTTCCAATCCTCCCATCCCGCCCAGGCGCGACGAAAAACGATGCGCCGCATCGTCTTCGAGCTCGAGGCCGACAGCTTCGATTGCCCGCAGGACGGCGACGGTGTCGCCATCGCTGAGTACTCCGGCGCCTGACTGCGACAGGACGGCACGTCGCATTCCGGAGATCAGCCGCTTGCTCGGCAGCGCCGGCGGGAGCCCGATTCTCGAATGCGACGGCAGAACCGTGCAAGACCTGCTCGGCAGCCGCGCACAGCAACGATGCGCCCGCACGAAGTTCCGCCACGGGCCATCCGCCATCCCGTGCCTCCGACAGCTCAGACGCAGCCGCGTCGGCAGCCAACGAGAGTGCATTGCGCCAGATGGCTCCTGCGTCGACTGCGCTGGCCGAGGGCTGATGCTTCTCGATGCGAAGCGTCGTGGGGCGGCGCGGCGATGGGGTGCTCACGCCAGCGATCCGGAGTACTCATCACGACGCAGCTCGTGCTTCTCCATCAGGCGATACAGCGTCGTGCGATCGATGCCGGCGAGACGCGCCGCACGCGACATGTTGCCGCCAGCGCGCGACACCAGGCGCGTCAGGTATTCCTTCTCGAACTGCGCGACGAGTTTGTCCTTCGCCACGTGATAGGCGTCGTTCATGTAGCTGCCCGCGAACGTGGTCGCGCTGGTCGACCCGCCCGGCCCATCGGGGACATCGTCGTACACAGGGAAGTCACTGCCAAGCAGTGCCTTGCCCGGGTCCGCAACGACGGCGGTGTGCTCGATCATGTTCTGCAGTTCGCGCACGTTGCCACGCCACGGCCGACTGCGCAGAAAATCCTGCGCGTCTTCGCTGAAAGTCGGCGACGGCTCACCGGGTTGGCGGTGCCGTTCCCAGAAGTGGTGCAGGAAGTGCGCGGCCAGCACCGAGATATCCTCGGGACGCTGCCGCAACGGCGGCAGCTTGATCGGCACCACGCGCAGCCGATAGTAGAGATCCTCGCGCAACCGGCCCTGGGCCACGGCCTCCTGCGGATCCCGATTCATCGCGCTGATGAAGCGCACGTCCACCACGGCATCCTGCTGTTCGCTGCCGACGCGACGCACGACACCATCCTGCAGCACGCGCAGCAGCTTCGCCTGCAGCGGCATCGACATCTCGGTCAGCTCGTCGAGAAAGAGCGTGCCGCCATTCGCGACTTCCAGCAGGCCGGCCTTGTCGCGATCGGCACCGGTGAACGCGCCCTTCTTGTGCCCGAACATCTCGCTTTCCAGCAGCTGCTCCGGCAACGCCGCACAGTTCACTGCCACCAGCTTGCGCCCCGCGCGGCGGCTATGGCTGTGAATGAACTGCGCGATCAACTCCTTGCCCGTGCCGCTCTCACCACTGATCAGGACCGACGCATCCGTGCCGGCGACTTTCAGCGAGAGGTCGAGTGCCTTGCGGAAGGCAGGCGACTGACCAAGCAGCGTGATCTTGTCGCCGGTGTGCGCATTCTGAAAGCTCGCGCCAACGCCGAGGTTGGCGTTGGCCCCCTCGGTGCGCGCGGCCAGCGTTTCTCGCGCCACGAGGACCGCGTGCGACGCGCGTCCAACCAGAATCTGGAGGTGGCTGGCGGAGAACGGCTTCGGCAGGTAATCCCACGCGCCGGCTCGGAGCGCTTCGATGCTCGAGGTTACCGACGGATTGCCCGTCATCACCACGAAGATCGTCTCCTTGTGGGCGTCGAGGGTTGCCTTGAGGATGTCCATCCCCGAGACCGGCGTCAGGTACAGGTCGCAGAGAACGATGTCGAACCGGCGGCGCTTCACCAGCTCCATCGCTTCGTCGGCACGACCAGTGACCGTGACGTTATATCCGTCGCCCTGCAGGATGCTCGCGCATCCCTCGCGGAGGGTTCGATCGTCGTCCACTATCAGCAAACGCAGCGTCGCCCGAGCCTCGGGAGCCACCGCCATGGCATCGCGAACGGCCGACGGATCGGCGGAAGTGTGGTCTGGCGAGTTCATCTTTCCTGTGTGGTCCGACTCAGGCGCACGTCAGCCGTATCCTGCCCAAGCTGAGCCCTGGGATGGACGGAGGCGTCGTAACTAGCGAGGAAGTGTTGCATGTGTCAAGCAACACGTTGGTTACAAGCCACAGTTGTTTCGGGACAATCGTATATTTCCTGCGACAAGGTGTCGCACTTATACTGCGGTTCGACGATTCGCTCGTTGATTTGTCACGGCTCCGTTCGCTTGAGTGGGCCGGCTCTTGCACTCTGACCGGCGTCCTGCAACCCCTTCACCGAGACGGGGTTGTAGTTCCAAGCGTTCCTTCCGGAGTCCCCGGGTATAGTGACGCCGCAACACATCTGTGCGTCCCACTGCGACATGACACGACCGTTCAACGCGCTTCCATCCGGCTCACGACTGGCCCCGATTTCTGCCTCGCAGTCGCTGCCGGCCATCCCGCAGCAGCCGCTCGAACAGTGGGGTCCGCCGCCGCCCCCGGCTGCGACCGCCCCGGCCTATCAGCGATATCTCTCGGCCATCGGCCGATTCAAGTGGCTCGTCTTTGCGATGGTTCTGCTCGGCCTCCTCGGGGGCTACATCGCAACGCGCTACATCAAGCCCGAGTACGATGTGCAGGGGAAGGTCACGCTCCGTGATCCAAGTGCCGAAATCATCGGCAATTCCCGGCAGCGATCCAACGAGTCGTACGTCCAGGTCTTCAAGGCGTACTCCATCATCGACTCAGTCGCGCGCAAGCTCCGGCTCTATCTCGACCCGAAGCGCGACGCTGATTCGGTGTATTTCCGCGAGTTCACGCTCGGCGAGAAGTTCGTGCCGGGTACCTATGAGCTCACGATCGACAGCAAGAAAGAGAAGTACAAGCTGCGCCGCACGCTCCACGGTGACTCTCGTGAAGTGGAAACGGGGTCCATCGGGGACTCCATCGGGCGCGAGTCCGGCATGCGGTGGCGGCCCCTGAAGGAAATTCTGCCGGCCAAGGCCACGGTCGAGTTCGAGCTGATCACGCCGCGTGAAGCCTCGAACAACCTGCAGAAGAAGTTGCGCGCCGACGCGCCGCCAAACACCGACGTCATGAACGTCTCGTTGCGGGGCGAGGATGCCGCACGAACGGAAGCAGCGTTGAATGAATGGATGACGCTGTTCGTGAACTACATCGGCATCTACAAGAACGGCGGCGCCACGCAGAACGCGAATGCGGCCAAGCAGGCGCTCGCTGATGCGCAGAATCGCCTCAAGATCGCCCGTCAGGCACTCGAGCGCTTCCGTGTGGACGCGATCACCAAGCCGTCCGAGCAGACGGTGCTCTCGCCGGGCGTACAGCAGACCCAGAATCCGGTGCTGGAGCAGTTCACACGCTTCCGTCTCGAATCACAGAACCTGCGCAACGATCGTGAAGTGCTCGAGTCGCTCCTCCGACCGGGTCGCCTTGCCGAAGTGGATCCCAGCGTCGCAATCTCGCTTGCCACGGTGGCGGGTCCCGGCGGAGAAGCGCTCCGCGGTGTACTGCAGGAGCTCAACGAGCAGCGAAGTGTGTATCGAGCCAAGAGCGCGGTCTATACCGACAGCGCACCGGAAGTGGTGCGGATCCGCGGTCGCATCACGCAACTCGAGACGTCCGTCATTCCGAGCTTGATCCGCCAGCAGATCGCGTCGCTGAGCCTCAAGGAGGCGGACTACAATCGTCGCATCCAGGTGCAGTCTGGTGAAATCCGCGGAATTCCTGAGCGGACGATCAAGGAAGAAGAGTTGCGCGCACAGGTCGAGCAGGAACAGAAGCTCACGGAATACCTGTCGAGCAACCTGGAAACGCAGCGGTTGAAGGAAGCGTCTGCGCGGAATGAGGTGTTCGTGCAGGACTCGGCCGTCGCGCCGTTCAAGCCGACATCGAATACGGCACTGCAGATCATTCCCGCTGGATTGGGCCTTGGCCTCGCACTCGGCCTCGGCCTCGCCATCCTGCTCGACCTCGTGGACAAGCGGGTGCGGTACCCGGAGCAGGTCGCGAACGATCTCCGACTC
Organism: uncultured Gemmatimonadaceae bacterium; assembly: GCA_963740355.1. GTDB lineage: Bacteria > Gemmatimonadota > Gemmatimonadetes > Gemmatimonadales > Gemmatimonadaceae > JACMLX01. Next base: position 639,329 of record CAVUDW010000002.1, on the reverse strand, counting down.
GATATCATCGGCGCGATCCCGCTGGTGCACCCCGGACGTCCGTCGGTCGAGGAGCAAGCGCAGTTGGTGGAGAGTTTCCGAACATTACGACTCTCGCTTCGACACCAGTTCACACCCGGTGAGCCGGTCTCGTTCACTGTCACGAGTACCGGCCCGACAGAAGGAAAGTCTTTCGTCTCGTCCAACCTGGCGTTGTCGTTCGCCGAGGCAGGCTTCCGCACGGTGCTGGTCGATGGGGACACGCGGCGTGGCGCGATTCAGCAGGCCTTCGGCGTTCCGCAGAAGCCAGGGCTGGTCGACTATCTCCAGGGCACGAGCACCCTCGATGAGACGGTGTATGCCACATCCTACGAGCGACTGTCGCTCGTACCGTGTGGATCGCGTCATCGTCAGGCACCGGAAATGGTCACGACGGCCGCGATGGAGTCGCTGCTCGATGACTTGCGCGCGCGCTTTGATGTCGTGATCGTCGACAGTCCGCCACTGGGCGCCGGCACGGATGCCTATGCACTGGCGACGCTCACCGGCGGTTTGCTGATGGTGCTCCGAGTCGGTGTCACCGACCGGAAGATGGCCGTCGCCAAGCTCGAGACCATGGACCGCCTGCCGATTCGGCCGCTCGGTGCAGTGCTGAACGGCATCGAACCCAAGGGTGTCTTCCAGTACTACCACTATCTGGAAGGCTACAACTCGTCGAATGCAGGCGGCGACGATGATGAGCCGATTTCGCCGCTGCCGAGAAAGTCGAAGCCACGCATCGCGGACGGCGGGCGGGCGTCGTAGGATCGAGGGCTAGCGCGGCGTCGACTCCGTGAGTGCGCTGCGCAGGTCCTCGAAGCCCCGCTACACGAAGGTCGCGGGGACCTCGTCGAAGGTTCGCACATCACTGGTTCGAGATGACTGCGCGTAGCGCAGCGCGGTCGACGCGCGTACGAGCAGTTCGTTGCCATCCCGCATTTCGATGCGCGTATCGGTGATTGTCGCAAGTCCGGCTCGCAGGGTGAGCCGCGATGCCCGTCCATCAGCGACGAGCGGCGGCATGGTGGCGACCCGATCGCGCAGGCGTTCGATCAGTTCGACGGCGCCGGATGATTCAGTCATGGGCGCGAGGATCGCGAACTCCGCCGAACCAATGCGTCCCACCACATCCGAGCCTCGCGCGACGCCCGCGACGATCCGGCCGATGTCACTGGCGAGTCGTGGCGGAACCGGCAGTTCATCGTTGCTGGCCGGAGAGCGTGTCACCATCGGTCCGATGGCAATGCATGACACCGGGGTCTGCCGACGTGCTGCATCCGCCATCACTTCACGCGCGCGCCGACTCAGCCCTCGATACGTATAGAGTCCCGATTCGACATCGACGAGACTGACGCGCTCGGCGTCGTCGACGACACGCTTGGCGTCTACCCATGTCTGCAGTCGAAGCAGGAGCAGCTCGCCATCGATCGGCTGCTCCCACACACTCCAGGCGCCGGCCATGTACGCGGCCCGCAGGAAATCACGCGGGGCAGGCCCAGATGTCGTGATCACGATCGGCACATGCTGGCCGATCCGGCGCTCCTCGCGCAGGGTGCGGCAGACCTCCACCCCATCCATGTCGGGTAATCGCGAGTCGATGAGCACGACATCGGGGGCTGCGACTTCGGCCAGGTCGAGCGTCTGTCGGCCTGAATAGGCCCGAACCACCGCGAAGCCGCGGGGGCCGAGGACTGTCTCGAGCGAGCGGGCCGCCCATTCCTGCTCTACGCCGACCACCACGATCGGTGGGCGGGCGGTTCCGGGTGTGGATGGCGTGGTGCGGGACATGGCGTGCCTTGCTGGAGATGCGAACGGCGTCGCAGTCACCGTTGCACGTTGCATGCGGGATTCCAGCGGAATCGTAACGCCTTGATGGACCAAGACTTGCGAGGAGTATTCGGACGAGGCGATCTCGAGATATGCGGCGGCCGTGCAACATTCCCGGCGCATTCCGATCACTTTCGTGTCCTGTACCCCCAGAGTCGACTAGAGATTAGTGGCGCGGGGTAAGGTCAGCCGATGGCGTGTAGAGCTCCCCGGATGGGATTTCTGGCCGGTTGGTATCGTTACAACTGAAGGTGCGCAGCGTCTCGAGTGGTATGGGAGCGCGGTACTTTGGTATGCTACAGCCTTCGACTGTAGGATACTCGCACAGCAAGGGTGTGGTAAACAGGCTACATGCCACTGGTGCGAGACTCTCACAGCCGTTTCTGGTGTACAGCCAACTCCATGCCTTTCAACGCCTTCTCACCACGAACTGTCATTTTGCCCCCTGAGCATGAGGGGTGCAATGAATGGATAACAATGCGAATTCAGTCCTTGAAGGCATCCGTTCGGCTGGTCCGTTTCGGAGTGATGGCGGTGGTAGGGTGTGTCGTCGCATCGAGTTTGGTCGCACAATCAGGGTCTGAGCAGAGCTTGTATCGGACTCGACGGTTTCTTGACTCCGTCGCCACTGTGATGGAAAAGACGGGCAAGACAGCGGATGCAGTGCCACTGAGGGAGCGGCTCAGGGTAGGGGACTTCTATCCTGGCGATCGTGTGGTGGTCGACCTGTTCGGTGGTGAAGAGCCGTTCCGGGATACCGTGTCGGTTCGTGCTGGTCAGGAAGTGGTCATTGGCACCTTCCCTGCTTTCACTTTGAAGGGAGTGCTTCGATCCGAGGCAGATTCAGCGCTTGTCGCGCAGGCGAAGCGGTACATCCAGCGTCCTGTCGTCCGGACGCAACCGCTGGTGCGGTTGCTCGTGACCGGTGCGGTGCAGCGTCCTGGGTTCGTGACGGTGCGTGGTGACGCTGCTGTATCCGACGTCGTCTCCAGCGCGGGAGGCCTGACTGGTGTGTCACGGCTGGCGAAGTCGAAGGTGAAGCGCGGTCCAGCCACGCTGGTGGACAAGGACAGTCTGAGTCTCGTTTTTCGTTCGGGAATGACGCTGGATCAAGCAGATATCCGTGCGGGCGACGAGCTCGTGATCGACGAAAAGAAGCCGAGCAATTTCACCAGCGTTCTGTGGGCCGCATCTGCGGCGCTGGGTGTCGTGATCTCGATTATTACGCTGACGCGTCGCTAGGCGCGCACTGAATTCTGACAGCCGAGGCAGGCGTGGGTTCTTCTGTACCGAGCGCAACACACATGGCAGGGCGCATCGCCGCGCTGCGCGACGCGTTCGGCGGCGCGGCCACAGGCTGGCCGTCCCCCGACGATGGCGACATTCGCGAGTCGCGAACGCGACGCATTCGCGTAGCGGCCGAGGATCAAGCATCGGTACATCCGGAGTGGATGCACCGCGTGCTGAACGTCTCCGTCGCGCTGATCGGCCTGATTTTCGTCGCACCCTTCGCCGCGCTGATCGCCGTCGTGATCAAGCTCAGCAGCCCGGGCCCAGTTTTCTACACACAGACGCGCGTCGGGTTGGATCGCCGCGCGCTCCGCGGTGATCGTCACCAGACGCGCCGCGAGGAAGACCTCGGCGGTCGGGTCTTCACGATCTACAAGTTTCGGTCGATGCGGGTCGATGCGGAAGTTCAGGGCGAGGCCGTATGGGCATCGAAGGACGATCCCCGGATCACCGCCATTGGCGAGTTCCTGCGCAAGACGCGGCTCGACGAACTGCCACAGCTGTGGAACGTCGTACGCGGCGAAATGAACGTCGTCGGCCCCCGACCTGAGCGACCGAGCATCTTCCTCTCGCTTCGCACCCAGGTTGAGAACTACCATCTCCGCCAACGCGTCAAGCCTGGGATCACCGGGTGGGCGCAGATCAATCAGGCCTACGACAGCTGCCTGGACGACGTGAAGAACAAGGTTGCCTTGGATCTGGAATACATCTCCAACCGGTCGCTCTGGATGGATCTCAAGATCATGTCGCGCACGTTGCCGGTCATGATTGGGCGGAAGGGCGCGCATTGATTCGAAGGCTCACGTTCAATCGTCTGCCGCTGTGCTCGGGCAGCCCCTAATTGGGCTGCCCGGTTCGCGTTTCAGGACGCTGCCTTGGGATTCCGAGCGCGACGAACCGAACGCATGACTCGTCGATTCGCCTCACCTCCGATCGGAGTGGTCTACCCGACAGCGCGATACCGGGTCCGTAATTCCGGTTGGCATGCAGCAGATGACCGTCGCCCTGTTTGGGCTCTCCATCTACCTCTTCTGCGTGCACAGCTTCAAGCTTCCTATTGCGTCCGCTGGGATCGCGATCGGCCTGTTCGGTGTGCTGATGAATGCTGGGAGAGATTACGTTCCCGCGCCATTGACGTTCATGGTGGCTTTCGTGGGTTGGTGTGCCATTAGCATGATGGCGTCACCCTATCAGAGTGTAGTCAGTCAGACGCTGACCGACTACCTGAAGATCCTGCTGATCTTCTTTGTCGCGATCAATGCAAGCAAAACTCTGGCCCAAGCTCGCTGCATTTTGTGGGCCTTTGGGTCCTGATGTTTGGACTGTTTCCGGCACGTGGCACCTACTCTGAATTTCCTCGTCCGGAATTGGGACATTCGGCCGATACGGCTGGAACTTCTCGTTCGCGAACTACAATGATCTGGCGGCGTACGCCATCCTGGTGATGGCGCTGTCAGCGTTCCTGCTCGCCAGCTCGTTTCCCGAAGTGGATTCGTACGGGCGCACTGTCGTATCCACCGCAGGACTCGCGCTGCTCATCGTCATCACCCAATCACGCGGTGCGTTCATCGGCCTGGTGATCGCCTTCGTTTTCATGGTAGTCCGAAGCAGAAGCAGAACACGACTGATTCGATTTGGCGTTGCGGCGGTGCTTGGCATCGTCCTTCTGGCACCAGGGGCAGTATGGGACCGCTTCAGCCGGATGAAGTACCTGTTCAATACCGAAACGATCGGTGAAGCCGACGGATCTGCAGAGCAGAGGTACGTCCTTCTTCAAATCGCATCTGCTATTGCGAGAGACAATCTTGTCACTGGTGTCGGGCTCGGCGCGTATTCGGAAGCGCACGGCGTCTATGCGGAGGAGCGGCCAGAATGGGCGATTGGAAGCGGCAACCGTGATGCACACAACATGTACGTGAACCTTGTCGCCGAAACAGGTCTTCCCGGACTCGTGCTCTTCATCGGAATGCTTGGCTCGACATTGATCCGGGCGATGCGCATCGAGAGCTCACTCCGACGACACGCACCAAACGAAGCCGAACAGCTAAGAATCCTGAGATTTGGACTTGTCGCCTACCTCATTGCTGCAATCTTTGGCAGCTTCCATCGTGTTTCGTTTCTCTACCTCTATTTGGCAATTCTTTGGTCTGCGTCAGAATTGCTTCAGAAAAGCGCGTTGCAGCAGCTTCGTGGCGCAGCTGACTTGATTGCGCGGGTCCCGTCAGGGCTCACATTGCGGAGGTCGACACCGTCAATGGGGCGCGAAAGCACGAGATCCGCGTTTCGCCGCTAGCATGCCGGCAGGAAGATTGTGCCTGAACCCGCTCGGCCGCGAGAGTTACTCTGGACCGGTGCCATGAATTGCGGACTTGGAAGAATGAACTGGTTCGGTGCTGACTGGGCGACTCACTGGATTTGAGCCAACAGAAGCGATTGGGCCGAGTATCCGCCCTCAGACCGACCCACACCCGCCTTCCCCCCCCGTGAACGAATCCAGCCGACCGTTACACATTCTTCTTCTGGCAGAAGGAGATCCCGACTCACCCATGGGCTCGGGCTCGGGCACACCGTCAAGTCTCGCGACTGGCCTTCGCGCGCTCGGGCACACGGTGACCACACGAGACATAGAGCTACGTGGCTTCACGCGGGCGCGCGTGGCCGTCCTTACTTGGGCTGCAAATCGACGTCGTTGGACGGCGCGTTTTCACTTGTCGGCACCCGCCTTCGAGGCACGATCTGCGAATGCGAGGCAAGCAGTGCGCTCGGTCACCGGCCTTGACGCAGTGCTGCAATACGGCGCGACTTTCAGCGCCTTGGTGGACGATATGCCTGTTTTCCTTTTCTGCGACTCAAACACGCTGTTTTCATCGTCAGAGGCCAATTCTTGGGGGGCGGCTCTTTCGAAAAAAGGGCTCAGTGAGGCGGTTGCACTCGAAGGGAAACTCTATTCCTCGGCTCGGGGAATTTTTACGATGAGCGATTACATCGCTGCGTCCTTTGCCAGGGATTTTCATACGCCGATGAACCGCATACACGCGGTTGGCGCAGGTCCCAACGCGAACCCTCTTGAGTTGCTTGCCCTCGACCGTTCGCCCACCGGGAATCAGGGGCCTCCCACAATCCTTTTCATAGGCCGTGAGTTCGAAAGAAAGGGAGGTGACGTGCTCGTCAATGCGTTTCGGAAATTGCGTGTAAGTATTCCGGACCTCAGGCTAGTTGTCGTCGGCCCGCGCGACGAGATGCAACTCCCTGAGGGTGCGGAGTGGCTGGGCTTCCTCGATCGTACCTCACCGTCAGATTGGTCGCGGCTCAAGGCAGCGTTCGAGCGCGCCAGCGTATTCTGTCTGCCAGCACGACACGAACCATTTGGCTTAGTTGTGCTGGAAGCGATGTATGCGGCGCTTCCGGTCGTCGCAACGCGAATCGGCGCTCTTCAAGAGATGGTTTGCGACGGCTCAACGGGGTACCTGGTGAAGCCCGATGATGCAAACGAACTTGCGGACGCTCTCTACAAGACTCTGTCGGATCCGAGTGCTGCCGCGATGGGTGCGGCGGGCAGAGCGAGGGCAACCGCCAAGTACAGCTGGCTGAGGGTGACAGAAAAAATCGCGCAAGTCATCTCGGATACGGTGAAAGGGGCAACGAGGCCAAATGACTGAGCGTTGAGCCGTCAGCGGAATCCAGCGACCTGTTTGTAGAGTGAGAACAGCTTGCCTGAGATTGCCTCTGCGGAGAAAGACGCCTGCGCTCGCGCGCGGCCAGCGTCGCCATAAATGCGGAACAGCTCAGGCTTTTCAAGAATCGTCCGAATCGCACAAGCAATTGCGCCACTGTCCCCCGGAGGCACGAGGATTCCGTCCACCCCCGGCCGAAGAACGTCGCGCGTTCCGCCAACATCCGTGGCGACGACTGGCCGCCCTGCTGCCATACCCTCAAGAACAGAGTTAGGCGACCCTTCGCTGTCTGACGTGGCCAGAGAGATGTCAAACTCCGCGTGGAGAGCAGCTCCGCCCCGCTTCTCACCCTTCAGTGTTACCCGATCGCGGAGCCCGACTTCATCGACCAATCGCTCAATAGACGGTCGGCTCTCGCCCTCACCAACGATGACGAGGTGCACGTCAAAGCCTTCGTCAACCAGCTTGCGAACGGCGTGAATTGCAATGTCGTGACGCTTGATCGGGGTGAGGCGCGATACCATTCCGATGACAGTGTGTTGACTGCTCTCGCGCGGCCACACTGGGGCTAATTCTGGAACTTGCACGAAGTTCGGGACCACGGTCAGCTGTCGCTCTGGAACACCCTCCGTTTGCTGCATGTACTCGGAGACACTGGTCGCGTTGACGGTGACCATGGAGGATCGCATGAAAGCAAGATGGTTCAGGCGCGCATGTGCGGGCCGAACAATCTGGTCCAGCCATCGACGGCTGGACACCCACGGTATGGCGAACCGCGGCCATAGGGCAGCCAGTACGACCATGTTCGAGTAGGCATCGTGTGAGTGTATCACGTCGGGCCGTATCCCGGAGAGCAGCCAGCGCAGGCGACCGATCGATAGCACGTTTCGAATGTCGCGGAGGCCATGGAGTGGGATGTGATACATCTCGGCTCCTGCGGCCCGATAGTCGTCGAGTAGCGGTCCATCGGCGTGAAAATGCACGATGGGCATGTCAATCCGGGATCGAAGGAGCTGGAATGTCCGCAATGCGGCGAGCTCGCTTCCACCGATCATGAAAGAATCAATTACATAGACAACGCGCATTTTGAACTGTAGCTAGGGGACAAAAAAGCAGGGAGACACCATGCGGGTCCCCCTGCTCTTCAAGATTCTCAGCAAGCTCAACGCTAAGGGGCGCTCCGTGCCGAAGCAGCTGCGGCAAGTGCTCCCGTGGGGACGCCAGGGGTCGCGCCGAGAGCTCCAGAGTTCTTCACCACTGAACCAGAGACTAGTCGCAGATCGCTTGCACCGATATTCGCAAATCCGAGTGCGTCTAGGGTGGGCACAACCAAATTTTGACTGCCATACGATGCGGCGCCGAAATTCATGTTAATCGCATTGCCAACAACGGTGCTGGTGAGCGCATAGCCCTGTACGCCGGTAACGCCGGTCCCGCCTCCACTGAGGATGAACCCGTACTCACCACCCTGAAACACGTTGTTCACGATCGTGAGACGCTCAGAGCCTCGCCCGTCCATCATGAGGGCTGATGCAGCCGCGCTAGCGACCTGCCCAAACACCATGGTGTTGTGGCGGATTTCAATGTCCGTAAGCTTGCCAATGAGCTGTATCATACGGCCGACGCCGCCGAGCGAATTCAACCCGATGTTGTTGAACTGATTCGCAAGAATCGCAACACGATTTGTGCCGATCGGCCCGTCCTCGAAGACGTTCAGTCCAGCCGCGCTTCCGGAGACAATATTGCGCCGGAAAACGATGTCGCTCGTACGAACCCACGGAGCTGCATCCTGGTCCGCCGCTTTGATGACCACCGCGAAACCGATCTGACCCATGACCCAATTGTTCTCGAGATAGTTGTCGCGCACGTCAATCCGGCGCCCGATTTTGATCTCAAGAAGATTCTTAACGGTCCAGCCTGCAGCTTTCCAAGCGAGGGGCTTGTAGAAATGATTTCCAACGATCTCAATATCTTCTGGAAGCATTCCGGTCACACCAGGACCACCGCCGCCAACCATCAAGTTCTCTCCAGCTCCGCTCAGGAAGTTGTTGCGGAACAACAGCTGTCCAGGTGACGTAATGACGAGGATAGCCTGAGAATCCAAACCGCGAAAATGGCAATCCGAGATCCACGAATCTGTCACCGCCGCGTCTGTTGCATCGAAGTGCACACATCGCTGAATATTTAGCAGATCATGGCCGTGCACGTACGATCGCTCAATCACAATTCGTGATGGCACATCAGCTGCGATGCCCCTTGCGGGACTTATGAATACGAGCGCTCCAAGCGTCGTGACGGTTGGAGCAGCGGCAATCTCGACTCCACTAATCCAATAGCCACTTGCGCCAGCGTCGGCGTCGATCGCCGGAACGCCGTTCTGCACGGTGAGAATTTTCGCAGTCGAAAGAAACTGGCGGGGGGTGGCGCGCAGGCCAAGACTCGTCGGCGCCGTTTCACTGCGGATCGTGATCCATCCGGAACCGCTCTTCTTCCGTAGCTTGTAGCCACCACTGAATACAGCGCCGTTCGCGAGCACCAGCTCATCGCCGCGACGTGCCGTATCGATCGCCATTTGCAGATCGTCGCCTTGGCGAAGTCGAACCGTACGAGCCGGCACGGGAAACGCGTGAGAAACGAAGCGCGTCGGAAGCGTAGCTTGCCTCGGGGACACAGAGACAGTGTCAGAAAAGAGCTCAGAACTCAAGTCACTGGTACCCGTCGATGCCGCGTCCACGGTTCCTGCAGTCGGCCCCGCGACAACGGACGCAGCGAGAACCTTCACCGCTACCGAGTCTACGTACTTATTCGAAGCTGTGGCTACGATCCAAGTGGTTCCGGCACCACGAACCTTGATCACGCCTCGGGGGCTGACCGTCGCAACAGTCGTATCACTTGACCGGTACTTCTTGTTGAGGGAGCGGGACACGTCCCTCCCGAATCGGTCATTGATCACGACGAGTAGGGACGTCGTGTCGCCGATATCGAGAGTGGAGTCGCGAAGGCTCACCGAGCCGGACGGTAACGTCGCCCGGGCCAACACACTTGCTGAAATGCCGTCCACTGGACTCGCTGCCGGATCTTCGCCGGAACAAGCCCCAAACAAACCAACGGTGCAGCTGAAATCATGGGACGAATACTACGCATTTCCCCTCCGTCGGGGTGTTCGGCGACCCGGCCGACATGAGGCCCTCCCATGTGAGGTGCCTCGAAGTCCCGTGGTTTTGCGTCCCCGGTTTTCACCGGGTTTGCCTTTGTCGCTCCCGCCAAGGGCGGTCTACGATCCTGCCGCAGTCGATTACCTGAGGTATCGGTGCAACTACCCCCTTCAGACGCTGTGACCGTGGTGCCGTCACATTTGTTCTGCCTTACGGGGGAACGGAAATCGTAGAGGAGGGCGTCACCTGTAACGTCATCCGAAAACAAAGCGAGTGATCATCTGATCACTCGTCTGGCTCGGTGCGAATAGCCACGCAAGTCACAGTGATTCGGTCTCAGATCGCCTGCGCGTGTTATGGCAGGTTCTGTGCCGTGCCGTCTGACTGATACGGCGAGGCTGACCTATCGGTCAGTGGTGCAAGGCACGGCCATGGGGCGCGGCCAAGGGCTGAAAAAGGCCCAGCCGACACCCGACCGACCCTACCAGCAAATCCCGTCATACGCCATCACCCCCGCCGGCTTCCGGCTGAACAGCCGCGCCAGGTCGATCACCGTCTTCCCGCGAAGCTCGCCTCTCCCAGCGCGCGGATCTCGCCGGTGGCATTGCCCACCACCACCACGTCCCCATGCTCGATCACGTCGAGCGCGCTGCCGCGCATCAGTGACCAGATGTGCGGGATCTCCCCCTCGATGTAGTCCTTGTTGGCGCCGATCAGCTGCGCCTCGGACACATCGCGGTCGTAGATCGCCAGCTCCATGCCCTTGCCCACCATCAGCTCGATCAGCGCCACCAGCGGGCTCTCACGCAGGTCGTCGGTGCCCGGCTTGAAGCTCATGCCCAGCATCCCGATCTTCCGTGCTCCTGTCTTCTGGATCATGGCAAATGCGCGCTCGATCTGCCGGCGATTGCTCTCGAGCGTCGCCCGCAGGATCGGCGTCTCGATGTCGAGCTCACGCGCCTTGTGGGTCACGGCCCGCAGGTCCTTCGGCAGGCAGCTGCCGCCGAACGCGAACCCCGGCTTCAGGTAGGCCGCCGAGATGTTCAGCTTGCGGTCTTCGCAGAACACACGCATCACCTCGTGGCTGTCCACGTCGAGCGCCTTGCAGATGTTGCCGATCTCGTTCGCGAAGCCGACCTTCAGCCCGTGGTAGCAGTTGCAGGCGTACTTGACCATCTCGGCCACACGCACGGCCACCACATGCACCGGCGCCTCGAGACCGGCATACAGCGACTTCACCGCGTCGGCGGCCTGGTCGGTGTCGGCACCGATCAGCGTGAACGGCGGATCGAGGAAGTCCTTGATCGACGTGCCTTCGCGCAGGAACTCCGGATTGCTGCAGACCCCGAAATCGACACCGGCCCGCTTCCCCGACCCGCGCTCCAGCGCCGGCGTCGCGACACCGTGCACCGTGCCGGGAAGCACCGTGCTGCGGATCACGATCGTGTGGAAGGTGGCCTTGTCACGGATCGCCTCGCCGATCTCGACGCAGACCCGCTCCACGTAGCTGAGGTCCAATGCACCGTTCGACGCACTCGGCGTCCCGACACACACCAGCGAGATGTCGGAGGCGTGCACCGCCTCGGCCACGCTCGTGGTGGCGCGCAGCCGGCCGCTCGACACCATCTGCGTCACCAGCTCGGCGATCCCCTCCTCCACGATCGTGGATCGGCCGCTGTTGACCAGGGCCACCTTCGTCGGGTTCACGTCCACACCGATCACCGTGTGCCCCTCGCGGGCCAGACACGCCGAGGAGACGCAGCCCACATACCCAAGACCGAAGACGCTGACGGAGCTCATGCTTGCATTCCAGTAAGTGACGTCGAGGCGGTGGGAATCACGGCCTGACAGAATTCGGCAAATCGACGCGCCACACCATCCCACCCGAACTGCTGACGGACGTACGAGTCGGCAGCGTCACCCATGGCCGCGGACCGCACAGGATCACGCAGCAGCGCAATGCACTCACGCGCAAACGACTCGGGGTCGTCCGCCAGCATCAGGTGCTCACCAGGCACCACCGGCAATCCTTCGGCCCCGATGGTCGTGGAGACGGTCGGCAGCCCCATGGTCATGCCTTCGTAAATCTTGAGCCGAGTGCCACCACCAACGCGCAGTGGCACGATGAAGAGCTGATGCGACGCGAGATACGGACGCACGTCCGGCACCGAACCGGTCACGGTGACACCCGCAGCCGGTGCGTGCAGCGACTTCACCTTCGCCGTGGGATTGCGCCCGACGATGGTGAGTGTCGCGTCCGGTACGGCGGACTGGATCCGCGGCAGGATGGACTCGACGAACCAGGCGATGCCATCCTCGTTCGGCATCCAGTCCATCGAGCCGGTGAACACCATCGATCCCGGTGTACGCGCAATCTCCGGCTGCCGCACGAAGTAGTCGGTATCGACACCCGTGGGCACGTCAGGCACCTCGGCCACGCCGTAGTCGCGCCGGAACACTTCCGCATCCTGGGTCGAGACGGCCACCACACTGCTCACACGACGGCACTCCGCCGCCTCGAACCGCTTCATCCGCCGCCACTGCTCCTGCATGTAGGCCTTCTTCAGCGGGTGCGTCGCCACCTGCGCGTGGCGCTCCCAGATCATCGCTTCGACGTTGTGCTGGAACAGCACCACCGGCACGCCGAGGTCATCCGGGACGTTGATCGACGGCGCGAGGAAGTCGCAGACCACGACGTCCACCTTGCGCGAGGCACAGATCGGCCGGATCCGATCCCGCAGCGCCGGCACCTCGTAGCGAGCGATTGCATACGGCAACGGCGAGAGGAGGTTCCCCACCAGCGCCGAGTAGAACCCGAGACTCCCCTTCGCCGGCGGCGCAAAGGGGACGATCTCCACGCGCGCGCAGTACTCCGTCGCCTTTGCGACGGCGTCGGGTGCGGCCGTCCCGTCGTCCAGCGTGAGGTAGGTGACTTCGTGCTGGCGAGCCAGTGCGCGGAGCATCTGGTAGGTCCGGATGCGGCCACCCTTGTCCACCGGGTGCAGCAGTTCCGTCTTGATCCAGAGAATGTGCATGCGGGGGTTCAGGCGGCGACCGGTCGTGACATCGAGACCGTCACGGACTCGGGTCGCATGCGGATGGACGCAGGATCCTCGCCATCGATGAAGATGCGTTGCCAGATCTCGAGAGTGAGCAGGGCCCACAACCGTTCGGTGTGGTTCTCGCCACCGACGTGGCCTGCGACGAGTCGACGGACGACGTCTGGCGTGAACAGCCCGCGTGAGAGCGCGCGTTCCGAGACCACGAATTCGTCGAGCAGGTGACGCCACGCACCGCGGAACCAGCTCCCGACCGGTACGGGGAATCCCATTTTCTTGCGCGAAAGGATCTCCTCGGGCAGTCGATCCTTCATCGCCTGACGCAGCACCCACTTGGTGGTCATCCCGCGCAGCTTCATGCGCTCCGGCATGCGCGCTGCAAACTCCGCCAATGGATGATCGAGAAACGGCACACGACTTTCGATCGAGGCAGCCATGCTCATCTGGTCCTGCTTCATCAGCAGTTCGTGCAGGTAGGTCTTGGTGTCGGCATACAACAACTTCCCCAGCAGCGTCGGGGCATCACTGTGCTCGATGGCGGCATGGTAGGCTGCGTAAGCATCGATGCCGGCGACCGCCGCCCTCGTTTCGGCGAGAGCAGCGATGACAGCCGATTCGGGGCAAAGACCGCGAAATTGTCGAAGTACATCGCGTCGAGGTTGGCCGGACGCGCCAGAAACGTCCGCGCCAACTTTCCGCGGACTCCGGCACTGCCCACATCCCCGATCGCGCCGCTCAGTGCGTGGCGGACCGCGCCAGGCACAACCTTCTCCCACATGCCTCCCAACTGCATGTTGGCCACCGTGACGCGATAGCGATTGTAGCCCGCCAACGTCTCGTCACTCCCTTCACCAGTGAGCACGACCTTGACGTGTTCTGCGGCGAGCCGCGACACGAAGTTGAGTGCAACGGAGCTCGGATGCGCAATCGGCTCATCCTCATGCCAGATCAGCGTCGGCAGTGCATCCCAGAATTGCTCAGGCGTGACGACGATTTCGTGGTGCTCCGTGCGATAGCGCTCCGAGACGATTCTGGCGTATCGCAACTCGTTTGCTTCGCGCTCCGCGAAGGCCACCGAGAATGTCTTGATCGGTCCATCGACCATGCCGCTCATCACGGCGGTGATTGCCGCTGAGTCGATGCCACCGGAGAGAAACATGCCGAGCGGAACGTCGGCCATGAGGCGAAGGCGCACCGCCTCTTCGAAGCGCGCGCTGTACTCCGCCACGAGGTCTGCGTCGCTCGCGCGTGCCAGCGTCGCGTCTGGAACGAAAGACAGGTCCCAGTACTGCTTGATTTCGATCGTGCCCTCGCTCCACACCAGCGTATGCCCAGGTGGCAGCCGCTTGACGCCGTGGAACAGCGTGTCGTTCCCGCTCGGTGCATGGTTGGCGAGGAAATCAGGAAAAGCCGCCATGTTCAGGCCGGGCGACACGGCGCCCGCGGCGACGAGGGCCTTGATCTCCGACGCAAAGAAGAGCGTGCCATCCTCCGCATGTACGTAGTACAGCGGCTTCACGCCGAACCGGTCGCGCGCAAGCGTCAGCGTGCGATCGGCGCGGTCCCAGATTGCGATGGCGAACATGCCGCGGCACTGGTTGACGAAGTCTCGGCCGTGGCGCGCGTACAGGTGCAGGACCGTTTCGGTGTCGCAGTGGGTGTGGTATGGCACCCCTTCCGACTGCAGTCCGGCCATCAGTTGGGGATGGTTGAACACTTCGCCGTTGTAGACGATGGTGCTCCGCCCGTCGTCGGTGGTCATGGGCTGTGCGCCATGCGCCACATCGACGATGCTCAAGCGACGATGCCCGAGGCCAATGGGGCCATCGACGAAGAGGCCCGAACCGTCGGGCCCACGATGCACGAGCGTATCGCGCATACGCGTCAGCCGCGATTGGTCGACTGGCCGTTGCAGGCGTTCAGGAATGGCAATGCCACAGATACCACACATCGTTCAGGACTCCATCGTCCAAGACCCATCCGGTGCGCAACGCGCGACGCAGATGTCGTTTGTTCCAAGTTGAAACACACGATTCGCAAGATGGAGGGTTCCAGCACCCGCCGCCACGATCGTGTGAGGATTCTCGCCACCCAGCAGTGCGAGGACTGTACCATCGAAGCGAGCTGGACCAAGCACGACTGCGGTGCCAAAGGGCGACGCGACTAGATCTTCGCCGCGCGCGTGCGAGATTCGCCAACTCGCGGAGAGTGGCCCTTTCACGACTCGCAACTCACCAGACTCGTCATCCGCACCAAAGGCCGTGCAGAATACGATCGGAGCGTTGACGCCCGCGGTTGCAATCACCGCGTGCGCGGGCTCCTGCAATGCATAAGCACGGGAAACCATACGTTCCTCGATGGCACCCTCAAGGTGAGGGTCGAGCGCAACGAACAGTCGAGCGTGTTCGCTCTCGATGCTGAATACTTGAGGCGTCTTCCGATCTACGACCGCGCCAGGCGCACTTTGAAAAGTGAGCGAGACATGGTGCGCTGATGCGGCGTCGAGTGCGTCGAGCATGATCCAGTAGTGCCGGGCGAAACGAAGAATGGTGCGGCGGTGCCGCACAGGATCGGGAAGGCGCTGGTAGCCATCGTGCGAAGCCGTAACGAAGCTTGCTGCGTCTGTTGCCCGAAACCCTTCCACCTCGGTGCAAGCCGTCGTTCGCCAGTTGAAGGAGCTTCCTTGCTCAGACGAATCGGTAGCGTCCACCGTCACCGTATTGTGGACGGCGGTGCTCCGGTACCGACGCCGCATCTCACCTACGTAGGCACCCGTGCCAGGATCGACGAGCAGAGGTATCCCATGCACGCTCAGGTCGAACGCGAGTGCGTCGGCATGGGAGTGGGCATGCGTCAGTGCGCCATGCGGACCTGCGTCAAAGACGAGCCAGTGATCGCGCGAAGGGATGTCCCCCCGCTCCGCGAGCGTGATCCAGCCACCGTCGCCGAGGATGCCAGAATTGCGAGCGAGCTCACTCGCATCTTTCAACGCCATGCGGTCAAAGACGGCGGCGCCTTCGAGCCAGAGCAAGGCGCTGCGTCCGGCTTCAGTTGGCGGTACGAGGGAGTCATCGTCCAACACCACGGCGGCGCGCCAGAGGCAGTCCGTCATGTCTCCGAAAGCCAGAGCGACGAGTGGGAGCGTTCTTCCGCCATCGTCGTCACCGAGGCGAGCAATCGTCCCGTCTGGTCGCGTCACGGCGCGCAGTGCACGGCCAATGGCACGGATCTGGCTCGGCATACCGACGGGGATCGGGAGCTCTGCATGTCGCGCCCAAGTCAGCCCGAGTGTGTAGAAATCAAGCGTGTAGGCCTGATACCATGCACTCTGCTCGAAGTACACGCCATCGGCTCTCACCTGTCTACGCAGCTCATCGCACAGGATCTGCCAGCCGACCGAGCGCCATTTCGCCGCGTGCGGTAGGTCGGGCCAGGCGCAACCAGCGCTGAGTAGTGCCAGCGCTTCTCCGGTCAGATGCGTGTTCGGGCTGAACCACGTCGAGAGATTGCGGGCGATATGCTCAATCTGCAATGCAGCGGATGCCACGACATCTCGCTTTAGCGACTCGGTCAGCTCTGCCGCGCCCTCGAATAGGCGTAGCCCTTGTATCCATGCCTGTACACGGAAAGCCAGTTCGAGGGAACTACACCAGTTGATACCAAGCTTCGGCGGATTGGCGTCGAGCCATTCGCGGAGAAGCCGTGCGGCAGTAGCTGCGTAGCGCGATTCACCTGTGAGTAACCACGCCTGCCCAAGAGTAATCAACCACTGATGGCGATTGAGCTCCCAGGTGACTTTGTGATCTCCAACACGGTCGTAATCGAGGTAGGGGACCCGGCTCCAGTGGACGAGGATGGCCTCGCGGCCTGAGATCGGGTCCAGTTGCCAATTCACCGGGGAGGCATACGAGAGTGCAGTCAGGCCAAGGAGGTTGAACGCCAAGTTTACTGTCTGGGAAGCGGCCGAGATGAGAACTGCTTTCTCGTCCGCAGAAAGCCTGAGTTGCACGGCTGCGCGATCTACCTGCCCCCAGGGAGACGAGGGTTGAAGCCGGACGTCGTCAGACAGAACGGCCGCAGGAATGAAGCCGCGGCGCTCGGCAATGGCACGCGCAAGTTGCACAAGTCTATCGCGCAGCTCGGCACCGGTTCGTCCTTTCAACCTGTTCTTCAAGACCACGCTCGACTTAGAGGGCTATCTACCTGCCCTGGCATACGATAGGGCAGGAAGACTGACTTGCTTACCAAACCAGCGCGGGAACAGATAGACCTACTAAGCCGCAACAACCACGCTATGCATTTGCGAATACCTCGCCCGCTCAAAACCCGAAAGTCTTCCACAAGCATAAGGAGCAGGATCGTCAAGCCTTGAAAGACAGAATGGCAGTCTATTCGGATCGCGCCCGCCGAAATGTTCATCAACGAATGGAAGCTGTCAGCCGCCGTCTCGTCACAACGGCTTTTCTCAACCTCTGAGACAGCCAGTCTCAATATCTTGCGAAGGCTGCAAGAGTAAGCGCTGCTACGGCTCCCGTCACGAGTGCTTCCGCCTTTCTCATCGATCGACGCCTCGCAACTAACGGTCATCTCTGGTCGAACACGATCAGACGGCGTCGGCCTGCAATTGCTCGAAGGATGAGCAAGCTTGCCCGACGAATTCAAATTGGGCCCGATCGAGCTGGCGTTTGGCTAGCGCCATACACGTCCGCCCACGCGCCTTTCACTCTGGACCATGCGAAGTCGGTGTTCACATACTCATTTGCCCGTGCAGCCCGTTGAATTGCGGCGTCTGGAGACTTCAACACCGCAATCATTCCGGCCGCTAAGGCAGTCACATCCCCAGCAGGCACTACAAGCGCGGTCACACCGTCCTTCGCAATCCACGGAATACCACCCGCATCTGATGTTACCACGGGGAGGCCGGCGCAGTATGCCTCAAGGATTGACAATGGCATGTTGTCAATGAGCGACGCATTAACGAAAACGTCCGCATCATCATAGTATCGAGCCATCGTCTCGGGCTTCACCGGCCCGGTAAATGTGACATTGCTCAGCTCGAGCTTTTTGGCGAGTGCCTGCAGTTCCTCGCGCAATGATCCATTGCCGACAACAATAAGCTCCGCCTCCGTATACTGTCGCTGTACGATTCGGAAAGCCTCGAGAACCGCGGCAACGTTGTAGTGCAGCTCAAAATTCCTATTGCTGAGAATTCGGGGTGAAATCGATGTTCGTGCGCGGTACGTCAACGCGCCTGCCTCAACATGATTCGCTATTGCGCTTGCGGTGATTCCATGCTTTCGAAAGACCTCTACGAGGTAATCCGTCGGAACGACAATCGCGTCCGCGAGGCGCATCAGGGGTTTTGCGTGCCAACCCCAGCGACGAAGGTGGTCGTCTGCTTCTCCGCTGTGGTAGTTCAACACCACCCGTTTCTTAAATATTCGGCCGAGCACGAGCGCTGGCGCCGGCGCGATAAGGAAACTCCAGTATGATGCCGAAAAAATATGGATCGTGTCCGCACTTCCTATGGTGCGCAAAAGCCGCCCGACGTAGGCCGCACTCGTCACGAGCGTGCGCAGCACTGGCAGGCGTTGGAGCGACGCGAACGGGCTTGGAAGTACGGGATCGACTATGAGATACTGGACCGAGAGCTCGGACATTTCCATGAGGCCTTTCAGCAAACGCTGAGCCTGTACTGCTTGACCACCCAGGTAGCGTAAGGACGGCCCGACGATCAAGACTCTCGTCTTCGTCGAACTCATCGCTCTCCCTGCAATTTTTGCAGAAGCGACCGGCTGCCGCACCGCACGTCCTGTGCTAGTCTCCGCGCCGGCACTCCCTCACCCCCGATCGCACCAAGAGTCGCGCCGAGTCCAAGGTCGGCGTCCGCTTGCTTGAGCTCCTCACGAACAAGCGTGAGCATGGCGCTGTCACCTGTCCACACTGCCCATTCAACATCGGCGGCACCTGCAGACTTCAGAATTTGGAGAACCCTGAGCTTCTCCAGTTCGCCAGCAGTCTTCAGCCTCCGGGCTACAGCTCGCCTCCGAACAAGCCACCAAGCACGCACGAGCTCCGGTCGAAACCGACCAGTTGCCTGATCGCGATGAATCCGTCGACGAACCGTTGGCACGCCGACATGCGAAAATGATCCAACCTCCGCGACGCGGGTCCACAGATCGTAGTCTTCCGAGAGACGCATTGTCTCATCATAGCCACCCGAGGTCAGAAAGGCTTCGCGACGAATCATCACTGCGGATTGGATGACTGGATTGCTGGCAAGAAGGTGATCCCGGAGATCGATTGCCGCGCCGCTTGGCAGTGTCGCGGTAATCGAGCCACTCTCAAGCCCAAAAAGACTGGCGTCGCTGCCGGCAAAGGCCACGCCGACCAAACCCAGCGCTGCAAGTAGTCGCTCAGCGTGATCCGGAAGCCACTCATCGTCTGCGTCAATAAAGGCGACTACAGGCGACACGGTGTTCGCGACACCCAAATTCCGGGACACCGAAGGCCCCCCGGCATCTGTCCGTGAGATCACCGTTGCACCAAACTTCCGCGCAACTTCGGCGGTCAGATCGCTCGAACCATCATCCACGACCATAATTTCGCTTGGCGGTATAGTCTGGCTCATAACTGAAGCCAGTGTTGCCGGCAAGAATGCTTGAGCGTTGTGCGCGGGTATGACTACACAGTATTCCGTCGTCATCGGTCTCGTTGAAGTGAAATACGATCAACGCGCCTCGATCGATCATACGCGACTGAGGCCGAAGCGCTTGAAGACGGGCTCGCTAAGTCCGGTTGCGCCAAAGCGACTGAATGGCGTGAACTCTATCACGGAAGAGCACGTAAAATGCCACCGCATACGTAATGGCGCCGGCCAGACTCATTGCGACCAACTGCACGATTGGGACCAGATCGCGGAGCAAGTATTCTACGCCGAGAACGACCGCAGCCATGATGGCTGCACATACCGCCGGAGCGCGGAGACCCTTCAGGTACTGGGGCACCGACAAGTCAATTGTCTCCTTCATCCTGAGCAGCGGCACTCCCATCAGTATCGGTTGCGCGAACAGCCAGACGCAGGCCACAGCGAACGTCCCGAAGTAGCGCGCGGCTAGGTAAAAGCCAATGGGCATAATGAAGAGCGCACCAATATTGAGCCGCGTTGTGATTCTTGCCTGCCCTGTAGCACCAAGCACATGTTGACTCAACATAGACACGCTGCTGATCGCCGAACACATGACGAGAATCTGCATCACTGAGACAGACGGCAACCACTTTGCGCCAAAGATCAGTGGCACTGCCACCGGGCTCACCAACGCAAATCCACACAATACAGGGAGCATGATGGAGACGAGTAGCTCCGAGAGCACCAGAAAGTAGTGTCGAAGTGCTCTCTTATCATCGCCTATCGCACCGAAGAAAGGTCCGACAACCGATTGCAGCACGTTGGCCAGCTTCTCGCCCGGCAACTGAGCCACGTTCCATGCAAATTGATAGTAGCCAAGTGCAGAAAGCCCAGCGACGCGGCCAACAACGGCGAAGTCAGCGCTTGAGTACATATACCAGGCGAGGGAGCTCACGACGAGCTGACGAGCGTAGTCAATAGTTGGTCCGAGAGTGGCGCGATCAGGCCGACGCGCGCGCAGGACTATGTAGCGCCGGGCCAGCAGCATCGCGGCGAGATGTCCCGCGATCAGCCCAAGCGCCAGTGACCAGTATCGTAGGCCGAGGAGTGCACCCACCAACACGGTGGTCGCCTGAACGATCGCTCTCCCGAACTCGATCGTGGCCAGTTGCTTGTATTGCAACTGCTGCTGAAGGACTGCGAGGGGAACCGCATTGACTGCACTGAAGACAAGCGCCACCGAAAGAACGGCGATCACGGACATCACACGCGGCTCCGCATAGAACCTAGACAACGGATACGCGGCAAGAATCATTGCGAGAGCGGCTGCGAATCCTGTCAGGATCGCCCCCCCATACGCCTGCTGCGTAACGACATCATCCCGATTCCGGCGCATCACTAGAGCCCGGCCCAAACCTCCGTCTGTTACCAATGAAAGAAGGCCAACAAGCACTGTAGCCGTTCCAGCAATGCCGTAGTCCTCAGCAGAAAGCCGCCGCGCAATTACGACGGTCGCCGTCCAACTCACGCCTTGCGACAGCCAACGCAAAGCGCCCTGCCACATTACACCGCTGGTGATGGCACGATTGTGCTCCGCACTGCCGGCCGACTGACCAGGCGATTCGTCTACGACGAGTTCGGGCTCGACCGATGGATCGAGCAGCGCCGAAGGCTTAGCGCCAGACATTCCACCGCCCCCGCAACCCGTTCATCGTCGCCTCGACCACCGCCGTCTGCAGCGACCAGCCCCACCCTGCCGCACGCACGGCAACACCACGCGTCTTCGGCGTCAGCAGCACGGCTGTCATCGCCGCCGCCGTCGCAATCAGCAGCGCCGGCAGCAACGACGCCGGCACCAGCGACCAGACCGCGCCAGCCCCCCCGACCGCACACGCCAATACCAGCCACGGCGTGAACAGCCGCAGCACCTTGTGACTCACGAACTGCAGCCAGATCGGATTGCGAAACGGCACCAACAGTGCCGGCAACCACGCGATCAGCTGAAAATTTCCCGTCAGCGTGCGCACCTTGCGAACCTTTTCCTGGGCAGCGGTGGTGCTGCGGGCATCCCAGGCCTTGGCAGCAAGCTCATACCCAATACGACGACCAGCCAGCACCAGACGCATCGGCAACCACACGTCGTCGAGGATCAGCTGGTCGGGCATCGGCAGCCAGTCGCGGCGCCACATCGCATAGATCGACCCGCTCAATCCCACCGTGGAATGCAACCGAGCCTCAGCTGCCCGCAGCTGCCGCTCCAACCGCCAGTACCATTCGACCGGCGAGCGGCCCACCGCATCAGGACGATCACCAGGCAGCTGCAGCGCCCCGCCGACCGCTGCCAATCGGGCATCGGTGCAGAGTCGCGCAACCATCACGCTGATCGCGTCTGGGGCAAACCGCTGCTGCGCATCGCTGAAGACGAGCAGGTCACCCGACGCATGCCGTACGGCAGCATTCAGCCCAGCCGCCTTGCCGCCAGCCGCATCAGAGGCGACCACCGTCACGGGGCGCGCGCCGCACGCCGCCTGGATCGCCGCCAGCAGCGCCGGCGTCGCCGCATCGACACCAACGACGACATCCACCAAGTCGAGCGGATAGGCCGTACGGAAAAAATCCTCGACCCGCGCCACGATCGTGTCGATGTCATCGCGAGTCGCGAGTACGGCAGTCACGGTCGGCAGCGTGGAAGGCGGCCTCGCGTCGACCGGTCGCACGAGTCGCGACAAAAGCCAGACCAACGCCGGGAATAACAGCCAGGTCCAGCACAGGACCCCGAACGCTATCGCGATCACCCACAGCCAGACGTTCATGTGCTGGTGATCGGGAACAGATGGCGGTCCGGCAGGCTCACGCCTGCGGCGCGGTCGGCAACGCTGCCGCCACTTCCTGCGACAGACGCGGCGCCAGCGACGTAGCCAGCGAATCCGCGCGCTGAATCTCGGCCCGAATGTGCTCCTGCGTCCGGTTGGTGCGCGTGTCGAGGGGCACGACGAGTCGAACCAGCGCCTCCTCCGTGCGACCATACACGGCCGCGTCACGCATCAGGTTCACCTTCACCGTGTACTCATTGCTCTCGATCCGGCCACGGCCCTGATACCAGTAGTACACGGCGGCGTAATTGCCGTTGTTCGCCAGCACGTACTTGTTCATGTTGCGCGACCCGATACCTGGCGCGGATGCGATCGGCAAGACGGCGCTCTCGACTGGCTCCCAGCCTGCGCCCGGCAGGCAGTTGCGTGGCGAGTGAATCGACTTGCCCTGCGTCTGATAGGTGTAGTAGCCGACATAGAGGCTGAACACCTGCGCCGAGTCCTTCGAATACACGCGATTCACGTATTCGTCCATGCCGGCCACACGCTGCGAATTCGTGTCCACCGCAATCGACGAATGGGTGTAGCCACCGACGGAGTCGAGGATGCCGGCAATCGGCTTCAGCGGCTTCGGGCGCTCCTGCTCGTGCGTCAGGCCGAGCAGGCCGAGGCCTGCGGCGAGAATGATGGCGGGTACGAAACTCGAGACATTAGCCATTGACTTCACTCTCCGCCTGGCCGCGACGCGCCAGCTTCCCCTCGATGAACAGCAGCAACGACGCAACCGCGCCGAGCGAAGCGAATGCAATCACGAACATCAACCACCCTTCGGTAGTGTGCATGAAACCCGACCCCGCTTCCGGACTGACGAAGAACACCAGGAACGCCGTCAGGAAGATGCGGAAACCGTTGATCAGGATCGCCATCGGCACGGCCAGCACCAGCAACGTGACGCGTGACCACGGCTTTGCCAGCAGCATCGCACCCAGCAACACACCGAGATTCACCAGCGCGGTCAGCGATCGCAGCCCGCTGCACGCCTCGGCCACGAACAGGTCGTGCCCGGGAATGCGAATCACGTTGCCATTGAGCATGACCGGGATATGGCGCCATTCGATCAGCGACGCACCGATGCGCGAGGCAACCAGCTGCAATGGCGCGGTCAACTTGGCGATCACGAGCTCCGGTAACGGAATGGCGAGGCCGAGCAACACGAACGGCAGCCACCACGCCAGCAGTTGCTTGACGCCGAAGAACCAGAGGATGACACCCGCTGCGCCGATCAGCATCGACACTCGCATGGTGAACAACTCGGCCGCCAGATCGGAGACGTACCGCAGCCCGATCGATGTCAGCAGAAAGAGGACAGCGAGCGCGATCGCAGGCTTCCGCACTTCCTTCACGCCCGTCTGGAACGCGAACCAGAAGGCGAGCGGCGCGAGCAACAGACCAGTGCCCGAATCCGGATTGTCGAAATTCGTCCAGTCCCGCACCAGCAGGTACGCTGGCTTGGCGTAGAGTGCGACGAACAGCAGAAGCGCGGCGCCGAGCGGCAACCAGAGCGTCTTGTCGATGGCAGCGGTTCGGCGCTGCGAGACGCCGAGTGCGGCTTCGGTCACGAGAAGAACCTCAAGGGTGAAGAATCCGGGGAGCGACGTCGCGCCGCAGTCATCAGAACAGCTTTGAAAAATCGCACCGCAGTGGAATCGCTCACACCCCTACCCCGACGGCCACGACAGTTCCGTTGAGCACGCCTTGAGGCGCTGGCTCGCCCGACGGTATCGCCTAAGTGACGACAAGACATAGGATTACGCAACAGCCGCAGCGCTGCCGATTGGTCCTCCGGCGGCGTCCGGCGGATCACGAAAGCCAACCTGACGAAGCGCCTCTCGAGGCGTCCCGTCGTCAGCCGATCGGCCGGCATTGTCTGCGTGTCGCAGACCCGCGAAACTGCCCCAATGGCCACTGACCTCGAGCTCGCCGCCCGAATGGATACTGCCGCGCTGGCTCGGCGACCGGTTGCGTCGCGTGACCCGAGGACGGGCGAGACTTGGCGGCGCTGGGAGCATCCAACTGTCGAGTTCGTTCAGGAATCGGTGTCGCGCGCCAGAACGGCGCAGCCCGCCTGGGCCGCAAAGCCGCTCGCAGCACGGGTTGCGGTCCTCGGCCGATTCCGCGCCGCGCTGTTTGCACGGCGACACGAGGCGGCGGCGCTCATCGAGCGCGAGGTCGGGAAGTCGAAGTCGGATGCGCTCGCCGCTGACGTGTTGGTCACCCTGGATCTGGCCCGCTACTACCTGACCCATGGTGCCCGGGTGTTGCGGCCTCGCCGCGAAACGGGCGCCTCACTGGCAATGCTTCGGAAGGTGGTCGAAATCCGCCGCGAGCCCTTCGGCGTGGTGGCGGTCATCAGTCCATGGAACTACCCGCTGATGCTCGCTGCCGGTGTGATCATGCCGGCGCTGCTGGCCGGAAACGCCGTCGTGCTCAAGCCATCTGAATTCAGCACCGCCACGGCAGAACTGCTGGCCGAGCTGCTCGTCAGTGCCGGGGTGCCGCCAGACATCTGCCAGGTGCTGCCGGGAGACGGAGAGACCGGTGCCACGCTCATTGAATCCGGCGTGGACAAGGTGTTCTTCACCGGCAGCGTGCGTGGCGGTCGTGCGGTCGCCGAGGCCTGCGGTCGCCGGATGATCCCCGTGAACCTTGAGTTGGGTGGGAGCGACGCCGCGATCGTCCTCGCCGATGCCAACATGCCGATGGCGGCTCGCGGCCTGGTCTGGGGTCGGTTCTTTACCGCCGGCCAGACCTGTGTGGCCCCGAAGCGCATCTTCGTCGTGGACGAGGCGTACGATCAACTCGTCGCGGCGCTCACCGCAGAGATGGCGCACTTGCACGTCGGCGGCCCTGACGGAGGCCATGTCGGCCCCCTCGTCCGGCCGCAGCAGGCCGTGGCGCTCGCGGCGCAGCGTGATGACGCGATTGTGAAGGGAGCCCGCCTCGTTTCGACGGTTCGTGCTGAATCGGTTGGCGAACCGGACGCTCTCGTGTCGCCGACCTTGCTGGTCGACGTGCCACTCGACGCACGCATCATGACGGAGGAGGCGTTCGGTCCGTTGATGGCCGTGACGCGCGTGCGCAGTGCCGACGAGGCGGTCGCGTTGGCGAACGCGAGCGAATTCGGCCTCAGCGCAAGCGTCTGGACGACAGACGCCGCAGAGGCGACGAAGATGGCAGCTCGTCTCGAAGTTGGGACCGTGCTGGTGAACGATGTGGTCGTGAACGTGGGCATTCCCAACCTGCCGCACGGCGGCGTGAAGGCCAGCGGGACTGGCCGTTCGCACGGGGCGGAAGGGCTGCTCGAGTGTACACAAGCACGCACCATCGTTCGTGATCGAATTGGCTGGATGCCTCAGCCCTGGTGGTTCACGCGTTCACCTGATCACGGGCCGTTTCTCGATGCGGTCGCCCGAACTGCGCACGCACCGAACCTCCTGCTACGGCTGCGCGGCGCCGTCGACGCAGTACGCTTCTGGCCGCGGCGCTGATCACGACTGCACGCTTTCTCCCTCGACCTGTTCTGACTGACGATATGGATTTGCTCATCGGTGTTCTGTCGACCATCGCGTACTACAGCCGGCCTGCCCTGTTTGTGGCGGCCTGCATCGTGGCAGCGCTGTGCACACTGAGTTGGGCGACGCGCACGCGACGCATCAGCCCGTTCACGCCATTAGGTCGCTTCGCACGGGAGAAGGTGGATCCATTCCTGCGGCCGGTCGAAGCGCCGGTGCTGAACGCTGGTGGCTCGCCGGCCACGATCCCCTGGTGGGGGCTGGCGGCGTTCATCGTGCTTGGCATTCTGGCCCAGTCGCTGCTCGGCTACATCATCGGCATCCTCGCCTCGACCGCGCTGGGCCTGGTGAGCGGCCCGCGCGGCGCACTGCGCGCGCTGGTACAGCTCACATTCGCGGTGCTGCAGATCGCATTGATGATCCGCGTGCTGTCGTCGTGGTTCGGCGGCCTCGCCCGGGCGCGCTGGCTGCGGTGGACGTACACGATCACTGAGCCGCTGCTCGCTCCGCTGCGCTCCGTGATACCGAGCCTCGGCCCGTTCGACATCACGCCGTTGATCCTGTACTACCTGCTTCAGTTCGTCGGGGGCTTCATCGTGAGCGCGATCTGATCCGAGCCGGTAGGTGGGTGATACCGCAGCACCTGTACGCGCCGTCGTGATGGGCCGAGCGTATCGGCAACAGTGCATGATAGGCAAAGTGGGGCGGCCGTCAGCTGACGGCCGCCCCACTTTACTTCCAGCGATGCGCAGTGCGTTTACGCCTTGCGACGCTTGGCAAAGACGCCAAGAGCCAGCATTCCGAAGCCCATCAAGGCGATGGTAGCTGGTTCCGGAACGGCCTGGATCGAGATCAGGATATCCTGGTAATCGCGATCCGAAACGATGCCGGGGCCGGCAACGCCGAATCCACGGCCGCCATTGACGATGTCTTCCATGCCGACATAATACTTGGCGCCTTGACCGGTCGAATTGATGACCGTTCCGAAGACGTCGCTCGACAGCCCACCGAGGCTGCCAACACCCGTCGCATTCGTGAAGACTGCGAACTGCTGATTGATCGTCTCGCCACGAGCACCGATGGCCAGTGCGCCGGTGCGGCGATCAGAGGTGTAGATCGTTCCGGCGCCCGCCAAGGGAAGCGCCTGCGCAATCCAGATCGAGAAGCTGCTGGTCAGGACGGTGTTGCCGTTTGAGAGCTGTGCTGCGGTAAACACGGTGCCATTGTCGAGAATGACGCCCCACGGCGTGTTCGGTGCGCCTTCGATGCGACCGAGCGAAAAGATGTTGTACGTGCCCGCGGCAAATCGAAAGCCGCCTGCGCCTGGCTCAGTACCAGCAGCGCCACCGAGGAAGACATTCGATGTCGTCAGCGGCGTTGGCGTGATCGGTACAAAAGACGGCGTCTGGTTGGGGCAGGTCGTGGGTGCTGCGGGCATGTTCGTCAACACAGCGCCGACATTGCAGACGACCCCGGATGGCGAGCCGTACGACTGGTTGTTCCAGTAGGCCCCGGAGTTTGTGTTGCTCGGCACGCCAATGGCCTGCCAGGTTTGTGCGTGAAGCGGTGCGGCAACTGCAGCTGCAGCAAGCAGCAGACTGGTGGAGAGACTTCGCATATCGAACTTCCTCTGTGGCACTTCAGACTGCGGGTAGCGCGGACAGTCTCATTGGGTGCATGGCCTGTACCGTTCAGAGGAGACGAAGATCGCTTGATCAAATTCGTTCGAGAGTGCATACAGCGTATGCGCATTGTGAAACATTACGATGCACGGTCGTGTTCGGCATAGCTGCGACAATCCGGTGGAATGCGCGGTACGAACGCCACACATTTCCCCTGTCGGCAAGCAAGAAGTGGGGCGGCGGTCCGAAGACCGCCGCCCCACTTGACTTCCAGCGACGCGCAGTGCGTTTACGCCTTGCGACGCTTTGCAATCCCAGCGAGGGCCAGCAGGCCCATGCCGAGGAGTGCGAACGTTGCCGGCTCCGGAACAGCCTGGATCGAGATGATGATGTCGTTGTAATCGCGATCAGAGATGCGGCCTTCACCTGCGACGCCGAAGCCACGGCCCGCGTTCACGTTGTCTTCCATACCGACATAGAAGGCGGTGTTCGGGTTGCTGCTGTTGATGATCGTTCCGAACGCATCCGTGCTGAGCGCTGCAGCGCCAGCGCCGCGGGTGAACACCGCGAACTGCTGGTTGATGGTGGCACCACGGCTTCCGATGGCCACCGCACCAGTGCGACGGTCAGAGGTGTAAATCGTGCCTGCTCCGGCCTGCGGGAGCGCCTGCGAGATCCAGATTGCGAACGGGCCGGCGATGACCGTATTGCCCGACGACAACTGCGCGGCGGTGAACACGGTGCCGTTGTCGAGGATCACGCCCCATGACGTGGTTGCCGTTCCAGCGACGCGACCAAGCGCGCTGATGTTGTACGTGCCTGCAGCAAAGCGGAACCCACCAACTCCAGGCTCAGCACCGGCAGGACCACCGAGGAAGACATCTGTCGTCGTCAGCGGTGCGGGTGTGAGCGGAAGGAACGTCGGGTTCTGGTTCAGGCAGCCAACAGGAGCGGCTGGTGCGTTGGTGAGCACGGCACCGATGTGACAGACAGCACCGTTCTGTGAATCGTCAGACGGGTTGTTCCAGTATTCGCCCGTTCCCGTACGGTCAGGAACACCAATGGGCTGCCACGTCTGGGCACGCAGGGGAGCAACGGCTGCCGTTGCGGCGAACAGGAGAACACTTGCAGAGAGTACTCGCATGCGGGACTACCTCGGTTGTACTGCGACTTCAAGGAATGCGGACACACTTTCCTGTAGCGCATGAGCCGGACCGAAGCCTTTTCAATGAGGTAAGTCGTTACTGCGTAACGACTTCACGATGGTGAGGGCTCATGGTATGCGGGTAGGCCCTGAGACAATCGCTGAAACATCGAGGTGCGCACGCCACACTCTTCGATTCATGAAGGATCGTCGGACAGATGCGCCGGCGACGCCGCATCTGGCACGCAAAAAGAGGGGCGGCTGTCCGAAGACAGCCGCCCCTCTTTCAAGACCGGAAGGTCGATCGCTTACGCCTTGCGACGCTTGCGGGCGACACCAGCCAGCGCCAGCAGGCCGAAGCCCATCAGGCCGATCGTGGCCGGCTCTGGAACAGCCTGGATCGAGATCAGGATGTCGTTGTAATCGCGATCGGAAGCACGACCCGGGGCTGCGGCACCGAAGCCACGACCACCGTTGACGTTGTCTTCCATGCCGACGAAGTAACGAGCGCCTGCACCCGACGAGTTGATGATCGCGCCGAAAGCATCGGTCGTGATCGCGCCGAGGTTACCCACACCAGTGCCGTTCGTGAAGACGGCGAACTGCTGGTTGACCGAAGCCGTACGCGAGCCGATTGCGACAGCGCCCGTCGACTGGGTCGACGTGTAGATCGTGCCAGCGCCCGCCTGCGGCAGCGACTGCGTGATCCAGACCGCGAACGGGCCGGAGACGACCGTACCACCAGCTGCGTTTCCAGCGGCGAGCTGCGCGGCCGTGAAGACCGTGCCGTTGTCGAGGATGATGCCCCACGACGTGCTCTGATCACCAGCGACGCGACCCAGCGAGCTGATGTTGTACGTGCCAGCCGCGAAGCGGAAGGCGCCCGGATTCGTGCCGCCGGCGCCGCCGAGGAACACGTTCTGGGTGGTGAGCGGAGCCGGGTTCAACGGGAGGAACACCGGGCCCTGATTGCTGCATGAACCGGCGGCGAGGCCTGGCGTGTTCGTCAGGATTGCACCGCTGTTGCACGTGGCCGAACCGACATTGTCGTCGGACACATTGTTCCAGTACGCCCCAGAACCGCTGTTGTTGGGGGCACCGATCGACTGCCACGTCTGAGCGCTGAGCGGCGAAACAACCGCTGCAGTCGCCAGGGCGACACCGAAGGAAATACGACGCATCTGGTTAATCCTCTGAATGGAGCTGTCTGTACTAGCGTGGACGGCTCGATCAAGTGCAGGGGTCGTGCCGTAGTTCTCCGAGTGCAGCAATGCCACCACACTCTCGCGAAGCCAATGTAAGACAACAACTTAGAGAACATCAACAATTGTCCGGCCGAGCTCGGCTCCCATCCGTTTGTGTGTGGCGGCACGACAACCGTGGTGTGCATGCCACAGATCGACACCGCAGCGACCACGACCGTAGCACCTGCGCACCGCCACCACACCCGCGCACGCTTGCTCGGACCCTTGCCGGGAAGCGCGTGTCCCTCCCGGTCAGGCTCAGCCTACCCCCGGATCGGGGCCAGCCAGCGCGCCATCTCGCCCTGCGCCATACCCTTCCGGTCGGCCAGGTCGGCGACCTGATCCTCGCCGATGAAGCCGGTGCCGAAATAGCGTGCCTCCGGTCGCCAGAAGTACCACCCGGACACACTCGCCGTGGGCAGCATTGCACAGCTCTCGGTCAGGGTGATGCCGGTCAGCGCGGGAACGTCGAGCAACCGGAACAGGGTCCGCTTCTCGGTGTGATCCGGGCAGGCGGGATAGCCCGGCGCGGGACGGATTCCCTGGTACGCCTCGTGGATCAGCGCGTGATTATCGAGCGCCTCCATCGGTGCATATCCCCAGTGGTCCCGACGCACCGTCTCGTGCAGTCGCTCCGCCAGCGCCTCGGCGAGCCGGTCGGCCAACGCCTTCAACAGGATCGAGTTGTAGTCGTCGTGCGCCGCCTCGAACGCCGCCACCCGCGCGTCGATCCCATGCCCCGTCGTGACGGCAAAGGCGCCGACCCAATCGCGCACCCCGGAATCGGCCGGTGCCACGAAGTCCGACAGGGCCATGTTCGGACGACCGTCGCCCTTCAGCATCTGCTGACGGATGGTGTGGATCGTGGCCGCGCGCTCACTGCCACGCGCCGCCTCGGTCGACCAGACGGCGATGTCATCACCCACCGCGTTGGCGGGGAACAGCCCGACCACCGCTCGCGCCGTGAGCCACTGCTCCGACACGATCTGGGCCAGCATCGCCTGCGCATCCGCCCAGAGGTTTCGCGCCGTCTCGCCGACGAGGGGATCCTGCAGGATGTCAGGATAGTGCCCGGCCAGTTCCCAGGTCTGGAAGAACGGTGTCCAGTCGATACGTGACACGAGGTCCTCCAGTGGCCAGCTGTCGAACACCGTCACTCCCGGACGCTGCGGCACTGGTGGCTCACTGGCCGCCCAGTCGATCTGCAGCCGATTGGCGCGTGCCTCAGCCAACGACACGAGGCGCGTCGCCTTCCCTGAATTCGCGCGATGCACACGAATCGCATCGTACTCCGCCTTCACACCGGCAACGAAGGCGTCACGCCCATCATCACTGAGCAGCGCGCTGGCCACACCTACGGCGCGGCTCGCGTCCTGCACATACACCACCGGCCCATCGTACTGCGTTTCGATCTTCACCGCCGTGTGGGCACGGCTGGTGGTGGCACCGCCAATCAACAGCGGAATCGAGAATCCCTCGCGCTGCATCTCACCCGCGAGGAACGCCATCTCTTCGAGCGATGGCGTGATCAGGCCACTGAGGCCGATGATGTCGACATTCTCCGCACGCGCCGCTTCGAGGATCTTCGCACTCGGCACCATCACGCCAAGGTCTATCACATCGTAGTTGTTACACTGGAGCACCACGCCGACGATGTTCTTGCCGATGTCATGCACGTCGCCCTTCACCGTGGCGAGCAGGATCTTGCCCTTGTTCTTCTGCTCTTCCACCGGCCGCAACAACTTTTCGGCCTCGATATACGGAATCAGGTGAGCGACCGCGCGTTTCATCACGCGCGCACTCTTGACGACCTGCGGCAGGAACATCTTGCCCGCACCGAACAGGTCGCCTACGACATTCATGCCGTCCATCAGCGGCCCCTCGATGACATGGATCGGCCGCTCGACCGTGAGCCGCGCCTCTTCGGTGTCCTCGACGATGAAGTCCGCGATGCCATGCACCAGCGCATGCGCGAGGCGCTCGGCGACCGGCAGTTCGCGCCAGGCGAGCGAATTGTTGGCCACGGCGGCGGTGCCCTTCACGTCGGCCGCCACCTCCAGCAGGCGCTCGGTGGCATCGGGACGGCGATTGAGCACCAGGTCTTCCACCCGCTCCAGCAGTGCGGCGGGAATGTCGGAGTACAGCGTCAACGCGCCGGCATTCACGATGCCCATGTCCATGCCCGCCTTGACGGCGTGGTAGAGGAACACGGCGTGGATCGCTTCGCGCACCGGATTGTTGCCGCGGAAGGCGAAGCTGACGTTGCTCACGCCACCGCTGACGCGGGCGTGTGGCAGCGTGGCCTTGATTTCACGCGTGGCCTCGATGAAGTCGACGGCGTAGTTCGCGTGCTCCTCGATGCCCGTCCCGATCGCGAAGATGTTGGGATCGAAGATGATGTCTTCAGGCGGGAACCCGATGCGCTCGGTCAGCAGGCGATAGGCACGGGTGCAGATCGACACCTTCCGCTCCTTGGTGTCGGCCTGACCCTGCTCATCGAACGCCATCACGATCACGGCGGCGCCATACTGCCGCACGAGCGTGGCCTGGCGGATGAACTCCGCCTCGCCCTCCTTGAGTGAGATCGAATTCACGATCGCCTTCCCCTGCACCTGCTGCAGGCCGGCCTCGATCACACTCCACTTCGAGCTGTCGATCATCAACGGCACCTTGCTGATCGACGGTTCGCCCGCCACCAGGCGCAGGTAGGTCGTCATCGCGGCCACGGCATCGAGCATGCCTTCGTCCATGTTGATGTCGATCACCTGCGCACCGCTCTCCACCTGCTGCCGTGCCACTTCCAGCGCGGCCTCGTAGTCGCCGGCGAGGATCAACTTCGAGAACTTCGCCGAGCCCGTCACGTTGGTCCGTTCGCCAACGTTCACGAAGTTCGTGTTCTCGTTGATCACGACCGGTTCGAGTCCGCTCAGGCGCAGCGCCGACTGGACGGTCGGCACGGCGCGCGGTGTCACGTCCTTCACGGCGGCGGCAATCGCCCGGATGTGTGCCGGCGTGCTGCCACAACAGCCGCCAACGATGTTCACATAGCCGATGCGGGCCCAATCACCGATGTGACGTGCCATGTCCTCGGGCGATTCATCATAGCCACCGAAGGCATTTGGCAGTCCAGCATTCGGATGCGCCGAGACATGCACCTCGGCGACGCGGGAGAGTTCCTGGACATAGGCGCGAAGCTCGCGCGGCCCGAGAGCACAATTGAGACCAATGCTGAGCGGCTTCGAGTGCATCACGCTGACCCAGAACGCCTCGGTGACCTGGCCGCTGAGCGTTCGACCACTGGCATCCGTGATGGTGCCACTGATCATGACCGGCACGCGCTCGTGCGTGGAGGTGAACACCTGCTCGATCGCGAACAGCGCAGCCTTGGCGTTGAGCGTGTCGAAGATCGTCTCGACGAGCAGGATGTCGGCGCCGCCATCGAGCAGTCCGCGAGCGGCTTCCGAGTACGCCTCCACCAGCTCGCGATACGTCACGTTGCGCGCCGACGGGTCGTTGACTTCAGGCGACAATGACGCCGTGCGGTTGGTGGGGCCAAGCACACCGGCCACATAGCGCGGACGTGATGGGTCGCGCTGCTCGAAGGTGTCAGCCACCTGCCGCGCCAACTTCGCCCCTTCAACATTCAACTCGTACGCCAGCGATTCCATGCCGTAATCGGCCATCGCGATCGACGTCGAGTTGAAGGTGTTCGTCTCGAGGATGTCGGCCCCTGCATGCAGGTAGGCCGCGTGAATCGCCCCGATCAACTCCGGCCGCGTGATCGCCAGCAGGTCATTGTTGCCACGCAGGTCGCGATGCCAGTCGGCAAACCGGTTCCCGCGGTAGGCGGCTTCGTCGAGTCGCTCGCGCTGGATCATGGTGCCCATCGCGCCGTCGATCAGCAGGATGCGTTTCGGCAGCAGTTCGCTCAACATCCCAAGGCGCGCCGAGCGTGTGAGCACGGGCTTCGCGGCCCGCGCTTCGACCAGCGAGAACGGAGGCAATGGCTCAGTCGCCCACTCGGCGTGCTGGTCGTGATCGTGTGAATGTGCGCCCGTCTTCATGCGGTGACCTGTGCCGGTTCACGCGTCGCGCGCAACCCGAGGATGTGACAGATGGCGTACGCCAGATCGGCGCGATTGAGTGTGTAGAAGTGGAAGTCCTCCACTCCCTCGTCCGCGAGCTTCGTGCACTGCTCCGCAGCGAGAGTGGCGGCCACCAGCTTGCGTGTATCGGCATCCTCTTCGAGGCCATCGAAGTGGCGGGCCATCGAATCAGGCACTGACGCGCCGGCCATCGCCGAGAACTTGCGCGTCTGCGCGAAGTTCGTGACCGGCATGATGCCGGGAACGATCGGCACCTCGATCCCTGCCGCACGGGCACGGTCGCGGTAGCGCAGGTAGATGGAGTTGTCGAAGAAGAACTGCGTGATGGCGCGTGTGGCGCCGGCGTCGATCTTTCGCTTCAGATTGTCGATCTCCGCCGCCATCGAGCCAGCCGTCGGATGCGTCTCGGGATACGCGCTGACGCTGAGTTCGAAATCGAAGGCCTTGCGCAGCCCGGTCACGAGGTCGGACGCATAGGCGAACCCACCGGGATGCGGTTCGTAGGTGGTGCCGATGCCGCTGGCCGGATCGCCCCGGAGCGCGACCAGGTGCCGCACACCGGTGTTCCAGTATTCCCGCGCCACCTCGAGGATCTCATCCTGCGTGGCGGAGACGCAGGTCAGGTGCGCCGCTGGACGCAACGATGTCTCGGTCAGGATGCGCCGCACGGTCGCATGCGTGCGCTCACGCGTCGAACCGCCAGCACCGTACGTGACCGACACGAAGTTGGGTGACAAGGGCGCCAATCGCTCGATGGCACGCCACAGCTGCGCTTCCATCTCCTCGGTCTTCGGCGGGAAGAACTCGAACGACACGCCGAAGCGACTGTCGCTTGGCCGGTTGAGAATCGAGGGACTCATGCAGATACCGTCGGGTGAGGAAGTGAACAGTCCCAGATGACCACGGTCAGCGGATCGCCATGCAGGCGAGCGGCTTCTTTCGCCCGCAGGCCGGCCATGGCGCACCAGTGGGCGACATCGTCGTTGGAAAAACCGAGGCGACGATGCGCCTGGGTTTCACGCAGGGATTCTTCGCCGTGCGGTGCAAAATCGACGAGGAGCAATCGGCCACCGGGGCGAAGGACGCGCGCCACTTCGCGCATCACTGCCACAGGGTCATCGGCGAAGTGCAGCACCTGATGCAGCACCACGAGGTCCATGCTGCGGGCCGAGAACGCGAGGTGATACATGTCGCCGTGACGCAGCTGCACATGGCGGTATTCGGCCGACGCGAGCGCGGCACGGGCAAAGGCCAACATCTCGTGCGAGCGGTCGATTCCGATCGCCCGCGTGGCGCGCGGCGCGAGTAGGGTGAGGATGCGCCCGGTGCCGGTGCCGATGTCGAGCAGGTCGCCGACCGGCTCGTCGCCGAGCAGTGACTGCAGCGCCAGCTCGACCTCTTCTTCCGGCACATGCAACGATCGGATGTCGTTCCACTCGTGTGCGTGCTGCTCGAAGTAGCTGTCAGCCGCTTCCTGGCGCGCCCGCTGTACGGCGGCGAGTCGCTCCCGATCATCGGCCAGCGTCGGGTCGTCGCTGCCAAGCAAGCCGACGAAGGTCTGGGCGATCCGGTCATCAGCGAGCCGGTAGAAGACCCAGCTGCCCTCGGGAACGCGGTCGAGCAATCCGGCTTCACACATCAGGCGCAGGTGTCGCGACACCCTCGGCTGGCTCTGGCCGAGCACTTGTGTGATCTCGGTGACGGTCAGCTCGCATTGGGCGAGGATGCCGAGCAATCGCAGCCGGGTGGGTTCCGCCGCCGCCCGAAGGGCATCCAGCAGAGACCGGTAGGATGCGCCAGAGCTCTCGGCGTCCTGCGCAGCGGTTCGGAGCGGAGTTGCAGCCATGCCTGAAGCATATAAAGCTATGCTTATATGTCAACGGCAGGGGCTTCGACGGCAAACCCCGACGACGAACCCACGAAAACGCGGCGTGCACGACACCGGTGACGCCGGGGGAGCCACCTCGTCGGACGATGTGCGATCTTTGGCAGATTCCCACGCACTCACCCGACCAGCCGTCCAGACGGATTTCATACATGTCGATGACCGATAGCTCGACCGCCCGCCCGCCCCTCACCCTGCTCTCCGAAGACGAGATCATGTTCCGCGACGCGGTCGCCGCCTTCGCGGCGGAGGATGTCGCCCCTCGGGTTCGGGCCATGGAAGCCGCCGGCAAGATCGACCCCGACATCATCCGGAAGTACTTCGAGATGGGCCTGATGGGCATCGAGCTCCCGGAATCGGCTGGTGGTGCCGGCGGGACCGCGATGATGATCGCCCTCGCGGTGGAAGAGATCAGCAAGGTCGACCCGGCCGCCGCGATCATGGTCGACGTGCAGAACACGCTCGTGAACTACCCGATTCACGCCTATGGCAACGCCGACCAGCATGCGCGATACCTGACGCGCCTGACGACGGACACGATCGGCGCCTACGCCCTCTCGGAAGCGTCCTCGGGGTCCGACGCCTTCGCGCTGCGCACCAAGGCGGAGAAGACGGCCACGGGGTGGAAACTCACTGGCCAGAAGCTGTGGATCACCAACGGTGCCGACGCCGAGATCTTCGTGGTCTTCGCCAACACGGACTTCGAGAAGGGCTATCGCGGGATCACGGCGTTCATCGTCGAGAAGTCGTTCCCGGGCTTCTCGGTGGGCAAGAAGGAAGACAAGCTGGGCATCCGTGCCTCGAGCACCTGCGAGTTGATCCTCGAGGGTGTCGAGGTTCCGGACGCGAACGTCCTTGGCCCGATCGGCCAGGGTTACAAGATCGCCATCGACACGCTGAATGGTGGTCGTATCGGCATCGGCGCACAGATGATCGGCGTGGCCGGCGGCGCCTTGCAGGCGGCCTGCGCCTACCTCAAGGAGCGCACGCAGTTCGGCAAGCCGTTGAGCGAATTCCAGGGCATCCAGTTCCAGGTGGCACAAGCGGCGACGGAGCTCGAGGCGGCCCGACTCATGGTCTACAATGCAGCGCGCCTCAAGGACGCGGGCCACGATATCCAGCGCGAAGGCGCGATGGCCAAGCTCTTTTCGAGCCAAGTGGCGGAGCGTGTCACGAGTGTCTCACTCGAACTTTTCGGCGGCTACGGGTATGTGAAGGACTACCCGGCCGAGAAGTTCTATCGCGACGCCAAGATCGGCGCGATCTACGAAGGAACGTCGAACATGCAGTTGAACACGATCGCGAAAATCGTCCTCAAATAGCGGATCGTTGATGCAGGTTGTCTTCCGGATTGGATTCTTGCTCGCGGTCGCTGCAACAGCAGCGACCGCGCAGCGTCCGGCCAGTGCGCGGCTTCCGGCCGGCGAGCAGGTCTGCGACATGTCGGCGCGCGCGATCATACTGCGCCTGGTCGATCGCGCCGGCGCGCCGATCTCCGATGCGAGCATCATCGTCACACGGGTTCGCACCCGTGCACGACTACCGCGCGTAGAAGCGCTCGGCAGTGGTGGTGAGTACAAGGTCCTGGAGGACGGCACCCTGACCGACCTGCGCCCGACGGGCGAACCATTCGACGTTACCTTCACGCACGCCCGCCGCACTCGCCGCACCCGCATCGTCCTCGGCCTCGATCCGTCGCGCTGCCACATCGAGCTCAAGTCAGGCGCGAGCAAGGTCACGTTCTAACTGCGCGATGCGAGGCGGTAGAACGGTCGTCGTCCTCCGCATTCTCCGCGTCGCCCGTCATTCCGTCGTTTGCGGCGACGCTGCGCTTTCGCCTGACTGTCCACACTCCCTCACGCGGAGTCGCGGGGGACGCGGAGCCGCGGGGAACAGCATTAGACGCCTTTGGCGGCGGAGAGGTCAGTGCGTGTGAATGACAACTGCGTTTCGCTGGGTGTGTAGTCACGTACCGCTGTGATGTGCTTCGTACCCAACGGAGGCGAGCGCAGTTCTCCTGCAGTTCAACCTCCGAGCTGCGCGCGACGCTGCTACCGCGAGCGAACCTCCGCGGCTCCGCGTCCTCCGCGCCTCCGCGCGTTTGAATGTGTGGACCGTTGGTGCGGCACGCACGAGCGACGATCGCGCATTGCTCATGTCGGCGCAGGGCGAGGGTGTGCTACAAAAAACGACGCAGGCCAGCGATCCGGGGATCGGCTGGCCTGCGTCGTTGGTGCGGGAGGGTGGTCCCTCGTTCGCTAGATCGAGCGCGCGGGTTGGAGCGCGCGGACGATGCTCGTGCGTGTCAGCTGCGGAGCGTGCGGCGACGGGCGACGCCGAAGAGGCCGACGAGACCGGTGACCATCAGCACATAGGTCGACGGTTCAGGTACCACACCCATCACGAAGTTGTAGTTCGCCTGGCAATTCGCGTTGGCGGAGTAATTCGCGACGCATGCGTAGCCGAAGTAGCTGCCGTAGAGGCCACCAACACCGTTCCGCGTGCTGCCCCACGAGGCCACGCCAAGCACTTCCCATGTGTTGGAGAACGCCGCACCACCCGAGTCGCCGCTACCGATCGACGATTCGAGGTCGACACCACTCCCACAGACGCCGAGGGAGGCGCAGATGGCGCTAGCGGTGTTTTGCCCGATGCGATCGAAGTCCGAAACCAGGATACCACCGAACGCACCCGGATTCGGGTTGGCGATGGTGGCGAAGCTGCCCGCATCGTTGGCCGTCGTCTCGAAGGTGTTGCGGCCGGCGCGCAGGACGTTCACGGCGCCGAACTGGTTGTTGGCGACGTTATTCGTGCCACCCGTGACGCCGGTACCCGTGCGGCCGTAGCCGGCCATGGTGTAGTCGACGAGCGGGTTGCCCTGAAACAGCGTGTAGCGGCGTGCAGACGCCGGAGCATCGGCGCTGAGCGTCAGGACCGCGACGTCCTGCTCTTCGAGCACATTGCCGCTGTAGTTCGTCTGCACCGAGATCTTCGTGCCCGTCACGGTCGTGAACGTGCCGTCGGCGTTCCGGAATCGGGCCGTGAAGCGATCCGTGGTCACGGTGCCCGCGGTCGTCACGCAGTGCGCGGCAATCAGGATGTGGCGGTTCGAGAGCAACGTTCCGGTGCAGCCGAAGCGCTGATTCAGGTCCAGATCATCGAGCCACAGGTTGACGACGCCCGAGTAGTTGTTGTCCGTCGACGGCGGCAGGTAGAGCGGGTTGTCGATGCCCACGCCGGCGCCGACCGTCGAGTCTCCGACGACGACATACGATTCAACGGGGTGTGTCAGGGTCACGAACGTGGCCTGAGCGGAGGCAGCCGAGCTGGCTGCCATGGTTAGCGCGGCGAGCGTAACCAGAACTCTCATGAGCAATACCTCCGGGGGGGCGATGTTGCTGTCGTATAGGCAGCAGCGCTCAGTGGCCTGATCCAACTGAGCACCCAACATCGAAAAGCAAAGAGGGCAAGTCACGTTCCGCCGCTCAACTAACGAGAGCGAGTTCATCTGAAATTGCTCCAGACTGTATCGCTCGGTCAGTGGTTGACGGACTCTGCATGGCAAGTGATTGTGAATACAGATCTTACGCAGCAGGACGCCTGCCTGTGGCACGCGCGCGTCGTTCACGATCAGCACCGGCAGACTCTTCCATATCGCGGCATTCCGTGGCGACGCTACCACACATTCGACGCACCAGACTCAACCATATTGCTCGACGCGACACGCCTTACCCGGAGCCCGTGCTGCCGGCCGAATCAGCCCGGTAGCGCTAGCACATCGCAGGCGTCGAGACGAACCGCCGAAGACGTAGCCGTGTTGGCATGCTACCGTACTGATGGTTGCTGGCCGCAAGACCAGCGCACTCCCCCCTGACCGACACCCCAGTGCCTGTCCCTTCCCTGCCGCCGTTGCCGCCGCGATCCGCCACGGAGATCGTGGATGGCGCGGTGCAGTTGATTCGACCGCAGTTCAGCTACTTCCTGCGGATCGCGGCCATCGGGGCCATTCCATCGCTGATCCAGGCGATCATCACCCTGATCGTCTTCCCGACGACACCCACCGATCCAGTGGTCCTGCTGCGGCAACAGGCGTCGCTGCTGCCGCTCTCGCTGCTGACGTACGCCTTTGCGACGGTGCAATCCGGCGCCATCATCAGCGGGGCATTGGCCCTGCTGCGTGGTGAGACGTTGCCGACCGTCTGGAACGCGTTTCTGGCTGCGTTCCGACGGATCTTCGCGCTGCTCGGCGCGAATCTTCTGCTCGCGCTGGTCCTCGTGATCGTCGCAGTGCCGGTCATCGCCGTGGCGGCGTTCATCGCGGTGTCGAGCGGCTCGACGCTCGGGGCACTTGCCGGCGGGACCCCAGGCGTTGCGGTCA
Source organism: uncultured Gemmatimonadaceae bacterium (assembly GCA_963740355.1). Classification (GTDB taxonomy): domain Bacteria; phylum Gemmatimonadota; class Gemmatimonadetes; order Gemmatimonadales; family Gemmatimonadaceae; genus JACMLX01. The sequence goes on along the minus strand of CAVUDW010000002.1, from coordinate 598,914 downwards.
GCGCCGTGCTGGCCGCAGTGGTCATCCTCGTCATCATGCTCTTCGTGTTTCTCACGATCTTCGCACGGTCGGCGATCATGACCTCGCTCGTCGTCGCCGAAGGCCTGGGGCCAATCGAGGCGCTCAAGCGTTCGCAGGCGCTGTCGCGCGGCAACTACTTCCTGCTGGCCAAGACGTACGGCCTCGTCGTCGTCATCGTGGGCGTGGTCTATCTCGTCCTGGCCGGATTGCTGGCGGCCTTTCAGGACAAGCAGCAGATGGTGCAGGCGCTGATGAGCGTCATCATCATTCCGGTCGTGCCAATCATCGGTAGCATCATGCTGCTGACGTACGCCGACCTGCGTGTGCGACGCGAAGGCGCCGATCTCGATGCGGCGCTCGACGCCTTGTCGGGCGACACATCGCTGTCCGCCGGTTGAGCGTGGTCCAGTTGAGCGCACTGTTGTTGCAGGCACCGATCCCCGCCGCCGCCGTACGCGACACCATTTCCCGTATCGTGCTCGAGCGCGGCTACCGCGAGAACTTCACCTCGACGCTGCTCTCGCGATTCTGGGACTGGTTCACGCGATTGCTCGGCGACCTCTTCACGCAGGCGAGCGGGAGTCGTGGCACGTACCTGATCTCGTTGTCGCTGATAGCAGCGGCCATTGCCGTGAGTGTGGCGCGCGCGGTGATCGTGGCGCGCGCGCGACGTCAAGCCGCGAACCGTCGTGAAGTCCAGATCACCTCCGGCGAACAACTGCAGCAGGCGCGCGGACTCGCGGCGCAGGGGGCGTACGTGGAAGCGGCGCACCTGCTGCACGCGGCTGTCGTCACGCGCCTGGTGGAGCAGAAGCGGGTGCGTCGACATCCATCGAAGACGGTGGGTGACTATGGTCGCGACCTGCGCGCCACCGCCGACCCCTTCAGCGCGCCGTACTTCGCGTTCGCGCAGGTGTATGACGTCGTGGCCTACGGCGACGGTCTCTGTGATTCTGTACGCTTCGGTCGCCTCGAGCAGCTTGCGTCGCCAATGCTCCTCGCCGAACCGCAACCGATCACGGAGCGCGCCGCCTGATGGCCACCGTGCAAGTGGCGGACATCGTCGCCAGCGACGACACCGACGCCGAACGAAAGCGTGCACGACGCGGAACGATGATCACACTTGGATTGCTGCTGGCGCTGGTCACCCTCGTGGTGTTGCTCACACCGGTGACTGACGATGCCAGCGACACCCGGCTGACGACCCTCAAGTACGGCCCCGGCAACGCGAAGCTGGCATCGGACCTGGCACGCCGGCTTGGCTGGCAGGTCCGGACGCGCAGTACGCCGCTGTCAGGTGTGCTCGACTCCAATGTCATCTATGCGGTGTTTGCCGGACCGACGCCGATGTCGCCAGCCGAGCGGCGAGTACTGCAGGATGCGGTGACGCGCGGCGCCGGAATGCTGATCGCACCATCGGGCTCAGAGCCGTCCCGGTTGTTGCAATCGCTCGGGCTCCGCCAAGGGCCCGCTGGATTCGTCGGCGCAACGCCACTCGGCAAGTGCCCTCCGGAAACCGATGCATTCTCGGCGTTGCGCGTGCGCAGCCGGATGTTGACCTTCGACACCGCCGCCGCCGCACCAAACGAGTCGGCGACGCCAGTCCCGTATCCGCGGAATGCGCGGACGCTGCTGTCGAGCGAAGTGTCGGTCTCGGACGACGGCAGCAACGATGACCTTGTCGACGCGACACCGGCCGTGAAGCCCGCGCCGGACAGCGCAAAGGCCACGAAGGAAATGCGGCCAACGGTGGTCGCCTTTCCACTGGGTCGCGGCCGCGTCGTGGCCCTGGCCGATCCCGACTTGTTGCGCACCGACCAGATGCGCAACTGCAGCATGGGGTCGGCACTGACCATCGTTCGCAGCCTCGAATACCTCTCCGAAGGCCGCGATCGCACCATCGTCTTTGCCGAGTACTATCAGGGTGTCCGCAGTGACGGTCCTGGCGTCGTGCTGTGGGAATGGCTGCGCGGCACCGGGCTGGGTCGAATGCTGCTGACGATGATCGCCGCGTGCATGGTGCTGCTGCTGGCGCGCGGCCGTCGCACACTGGCGCCTGTGTACCGACTGCGCGAGGAGCGTCGCTCGGCGCTGGAGCATGTCGATGCCCTCGCGACCGCGTGGCAGGCAGTACGCGGCACGCGAACAGTGGCCCGCATGCTGGCGCGTGGCATCCGGCGGCGCCACGCGGCGGGCCGTTGGCGGACACTCGATGACGCGGCGTTTCTGGCCGCCCTCGCCGAGCGTCACCCGGTCATTGCGGACGATGTGGCACGACTGTCGCTGGCGATGGAATCCCCCGCAGCACCGAATGATCTCCCCGCACTGCGTAAGGCTGCAGCGCACATTGATGCGGAGTGCCTGACGTGATGACACGCCTGTGTCGCTCCTGCTCCATGACCGACCTTCCACACGCACATGACTTCGCCTGACCAGTCGCTTCCATCCGCCAATTCCGTTGCCGCCCTTCGCACCGCGATTCGGCGTCGCATCGTCGGCCAGGATGCCGCGATCGACGAGCTGCTCGCGGCGCTCCTGGCCCGCGGGCATGTATTGCTCGAGGGTGTTCCCGGCGTCGCCAAGACGCTGCTCGTGCGCGTGGTTGCCGGCGCCTGCGGCGTACACTTCGGCCGGATTCAGTTCACGCCTGACCTGATGCCAGCCGACATCACCGGTACGTCGGTGCTGCGCGGTAGCGATGGTCGATTCGAGTTTCGTCCGGGCCCGCTGTTCGCGGACATCCTGCTGGCGGACGAAATCAATCGTGCACCGGCGAAGACGCAGGCGGCGCTGCTGGAGGCGATGCAGGAAAAGCAGGTGACCGTGGATGGCATTCGCCATGACCTCGGCCAGCGATTCACCGTGGTCGCAACGCAGAATCCGGTGGAGTTCGAGGGGACGTATCCGTTGCCGGAAGCACAGCTCGACCGCTTCCTAGTGAAGGTGCGTGTCGGATATCCCGCAGCCGCCGACGAGCTGGCGATGTTGCAAGCGCACGCGCGAGGCGACGATCCGGAGCGCGCACTGTCGGGCGACGCCGCGGCCATCACCGCCGAGCAGCTGGATGCATTGCGCGCCGCGACCGATCGCGTCACGATCGCCCCTGAGGTGGTGGCCTACATCGCCGCCGTGGTCCGCGCCACGCGCGAGGATCCGTCGCTCGCTCTCGGCGCATCACCGAGAGCCTCGGTGGCGCTGCTGCGTGTTGCACGCGCAGCAGCAATGCTTGCCGGCCGCGACTTCGTGACGCCAGATGATGTGAAGGGTTTCGCGCCGGCGGCGCTGCGCCATCGCTTGATCCTGAGCCCCGAGCTCGATGTCGAAGGGCGCACCACCGACGACGTACTGGCCGCAGTGCTGCTTCGCGTACCGGCACCGGTCTGAGCGCGTGATCCGACGCGTCTTCGCGATCGTCACCAGCTTCGTCCCCACGCCGCGGCTTGCGCTCTGGCTGGTGGCTGCCGCGCTGCTCTGGCTCGTGCCGCTTCCTGCACCGTGGTCGATGTTGCCAGGCGTGGTGGCGATCGCCGTGGTGCTGGGTGCCGCTGTTTCAGATGCGTTGCGACTGCCGCCGCGGGATGCGGTGTCGGTGACTCGCGCGGCACCGGCACAGCTTGGATCCGGCGACGATGACACCATCACGCATACGATCAACTCGGCGTGGCCGCACGACCTGACGCTGGTTCTTGCGGAACGCGTGGCACCGTCGCTTGGTGGCGGCGCCGTGCACGCTGAACAGGTGCACCTCCCTGCCATGCAGAGCGTGTCAGTCGTCTCGCCGATCCGCGGTGTGCGACGCGGACCTGCTGCGTTGGGCCCGGTCGCACTTCGGGTGCACGGCCCCCTTGGCCTGATGGACGTCGTGCGCGACATCGCCCTCGATGACCAGGTCGACGTCGTGCCATCGCTCTCGCAGGTGCGGAAGTTCCGTTTGCTGGCGGTGCAGCGTCGGTTGCGCGATGCCGGTGTGCGTCAGGTGCGACGCCGCGGTGGTGGCATGACGTTCGACTCGTTGCGCGAATACGTCGCCGGTGACGATCCGCGACACATCGACTGGAAGGCCAGTGGGCGTCGTGGCACCGCGCAGGTGCGACAATACACCGTCGAGCAGGGACAAACGGTGATTCTGGCACTCGACGCCGGTCGCCTGATGACCCAGATGGCCGGTGATCGGTCGCGCTTCGAGTACGCGATCAACTCCTGCCTCGTACTTGCCGACGTGGCGCTGCAGGGTCGCGACAAGATCGGGTTGCTGGTGTTCGACGACCAGATCCGAGGGTGGGTGCCGCCGTCGACCGGTACGGCGGCGATGCGAGCCATTCGCAGCACCCTCGCCGCGTCTGATGCGCGTTTGGTGGAGCCGGACTACGCGCTCGCCTTCCGCACACTGGCACAGCGGCAGCGCTCACGCGCGCTGGTGATCTGCCTCAGCGATGTGATCGACGTGCGTGCCAGCCGTGCCGTGGTCACGCAGACACGCCACGCTGCCCTGCGTCACGTGACCGTGTTCCTCGCGCTCCGCAACGACTCGCTGGTGGCTGTGGCGCAGCCGGCGGCGCAGGGGAGCGAAGCAGCGGCGTGGCGTGGCGCCGCAGCTGAGTCGCTGCTCGATGCCCGCGCGGATGCGCTGCTTCGCATGCGCCGCGCCGGCGTGCAGGTGCTCGATGTGCCACCCCAGGCCATGAGCGCCGCACTCGTCAACCGCTACCTGTCGATCAAGGCGCGGGGCGAGCTGTAGTCCTGTCGTCGGCGGCGCGGGTTTGGCCGAGCGACAGGTACCAGACCATGCCGATGGCGGTGATGACTGACGTGGCGTACTTCGCGCTGTCAGGCAGCTTCGACGGCGAGATGTTGCCCTCGATGATTCCGGCCAGGATGAGGAAGATCACCACGCACGTCACCAGGTGCAGCGATCGCAAGCCGTTGGCGGCCAGCGCTTCGCGACGCGTGCGATCGCCCGGCACCAGCATCGCCGTGGCGAGCAGCAGCCCCGCCGCCCCGGAAATGCAGATCGCGCTCAGCTCGAGCACACCGTGCGCCGCGACGAAGCCGAGAATCTGCCCGCCGATCCCCTTCGTGATGTAGAGGCCGACGCCGGCGCCAAGGGCCGCGATACCATTGAACACCAGTGCGTACACCGTGAGAATTCCGGCCGTGACGCCACCGGCAAATGCCACCATCGACACGCGGATGTTGTTGGTCATGAGGAAGGCCGAGAGTACCGAGCCTTTTTCCTCCTCGCCATTCGGCAGGTAGTCAGCGCCGGTATTGCCACGCTTCTGCCCCTCTTCTGCACGCTCGATCATTCCCGGCGGCAGCATCCGCGCTGCGAGCGAGGGTTGCCGCACGATGGCGACGATGGTTCCGATGGCCGGCACGAACAGCAGCGCCGCCGCGACGGCGAGATGGCGCCAACTCCGGCGTACTTCGCGCGGTACGTCGAACGCGATGAATCGGCCCACGCGCTCGATGCCCTGCGACGGGCGGCGATAAAGCAGGTTGTGGCCGGCCGAGACGAGCCGCGAGAGCGTGAACACGGCATCACCGCCGCGGCCGCGGTCCGCCGTCCGGAGTCGGGCCAGATCGGTTGCCACCTCACGATACGATTCGACGAAGGCCGTGACCTCGTCCTCGCTGAGCGCGTTCAGGCCACGCTTCCGGGTGTCGGTGAGCTCGGTGGAGAAGGCCTCCCATCGCGGCCGGCCTTCCGCGACCACGGCCCACTCCTCTCGTCGCGTGCCAGTCGAGCTGCTGGTGGGGCGCAGGTTTCGTCGTGCGAGCAGTTCGCGCTGGTGCAGAATCCGCAGTGCCGCCACCGCGTCGGTGCGAACGTCGACGCCGAGCCGCGAGACCAGCGCCGCGGCGATTCGTGCGCGCGACGCATCATCGAGTGTGGCCTCACGCGTCACGAACCGATCGAGTAGCGCGAATCGATCATCGTCGAGCGTGGCGACGATCACCACACCATCATCCTCGACGGCACTGGCGGTGGCGTTCGCGCGGGCGTGACGCAGCAGCCGCTCGCGCACCACGATCGTTCCGGCGACCAGGTCGCCAAGCCGTTGGTTCCGCTGGTTGGCAATGATGCAGATCATGCCGACGAAATAGCCGAACGGCAGAAAGTCGATGAAGCGAATGAGGTTACGCGCGGCGCTGGCGCCGATATCGACACCGCCACCGCCATTTCGCACCACGCGCAGGCCCAGCAATCGCTTGCCCGGTGTCTGTCCGTCCCACAGCGCCTCGAAGACGACGAAGAAGCCCCAGAGAATCAGGAACTGGCCGATGATGAGCACCGCGTTGACCCAGCTCTTGCCGCCGAAGTCGCGCAACGTCGGCATGAGGCGCGGGATCGAGGCGCCGACATACCAGAGCGTGCCTGTGAGCACGAGCATGAGGACGAGGTCGATCAGTGCTGCGGCGCCACGCGTTCCGATGCCGGCGAGCGTGTACGAGACGATGACCTGTTCCGGCGTCTCGACGTCGACGGTGGCGTCGAGGGTTGGGCGGGCGCGAGTGGCTGCGGGCATGGGTGGAGTTTACGCAGAAACGACGCGGGGCGCCGACGAAAGCCGTCGGCGCCCCGCGCTCACTCCCTGGTACGATGCAGCCACGAACGTCGAACGTATTACTTCTTGCCGGCCTTCTTCGCGGCCTTCTTGGCAACCTTCTTCGTCACCTTCTTCGCTGCCTTCTTGACCTTGGTGGCGGCGGCCTTGCCGTTCACGAATGCCTTCAGGCTGGCGCCGGCCTTGAACTTCGGGGCCTTGCTGGCGGCGATCTTCACCTTCTCGCCCGTCTGCGGATTGCGACCAACGCGGGCATTGCGCTTGCCGACGCTGAACGTGCCGAAGCCGGTGATACCGACCTTCTCACCCTTCTTCAGCGCCTTCGCAATGACGCCTTCGCTGGCGTCGAACAACTCCTTCAGGACTGCATTCGCATGCTTCTTCGAGAGGCCGACATTGTCGACCAACGCATTCACGATCGCGATTCTGCTCATGGCACCATTCTCCGAGATGACTGTTTGACACGTGTTTCCGCGCCAATGGCGCGACGGGAAGCTGATAGCCGCCGCCGATTTCTGCAAGCGGGGTAAGGGTTTCCTGACATTCACGGGTTGCGCGGCGCCTCCGCGCTCCGCCGCCAACGCCGCCAGATCCCTTACAGGCACTGGGCTGGGGCCGAATCACGAGAAGCGATCCGGGCATGGTGCCCCCGGCACGGCAGCCTGGCTGTCGGGTATCTTCGCCCATGTGCATCCGACAGGCTCGGACGCATCTCCCAGTCGCACGTCGAACCGTATTTCACAGTCGTGCCCGCAGGGGCGCGACGTCGATCCCCTTGTCAGGAACCGGAATCCATGCGCAATCCCCGTCGTTCGTCGAAGGCCTCGTCGCTCCTCCTCGGCGCGCTGATGGCCGCCCCGCTCGCCGCGCAGGGCACCATGCCCCAGCCCACGCCACCCATGATCGAAGTCACAGGATCGGGAGAAGCGAAGGTCTCGCCCGACCGCGCGCTGGTGTACGTCGGCGTGCAGACAAAAGGCCGCACCGCGGCACTCGCCGGTCAGGAAAATGCGAAGCTGGCGACCGCGATCCTCGAGGCGGTGCGCGCTGCCGGCATTCCTCGCGAGCAGGTCGGCACCATGAACTACAACGTGGCGCCGTCCTATCGGTACTACCCTGACGGCCGCAAGCCCGAGCTGACCGGGTATGACGCGACCAACACGGTCCGCGTCGAAGTGCGCAATCTCGAGTTGGTGGGCAAGGTGATCGACGCCGCACTCGGCGCCGGCGCGAACAACATCAACGGCGTAAATTTCTACGCCTCGCAGATCGAGGCGACGAAGCGGGAAGCCCTCGCCAGCGCAACCAGCAGCGTACGCCTCAGCGCCGAGGTGATCGCGAAGGCCGCGGGTGGAACGCTCGGCCCGCTGGTCCTGATTTCGAGCCAGATGCAGGACATGCCCCGTCCCATGGAAGGGATGGTAATGTCGATGCGGGCGAAGGCGGCCGACGAACCAACACCGATCGTGGCGCCGACTGAACAGACGGTGACGGCGGTGGTCACCGCAAAGTGGCAGTTCATCCCGGCGTCGCCGCGGTGAGCACGTTCCGCACGGTTCAGCATCGACTATTTGTTGCACTGCTTGGCGTCGTCAGCGCCAGTTCCGCGCTGACGGCCCAGATTTCAACTGCCGAGTACGCAGCGCGGCGTGCGGCGCTCGGCAACCTGTCCGGCGACGCGGCAGTGGTCGTCCTCGGATCTGGCGAGCCAGCGAAAGACTTCGAGTTGTTCTCACAGTCGCCGCACCTCCGCTATCTCACCGGCTGGATGCAGCCAAACGGCGCGCTGGTGCTGGTGCGGACGAATGGGCAGCAGCGCGAGATCCTGTTCGTGGAAGAGCGCGATCCAGCAGGAGAAGTCTGGACCGGGGTGCGTCCGTCGCTACTCGAAGCGCGTCAGGTCACGGGTATCGAGACGCGGACGATTGGCGACCTGAACGCCGTGCTCGACTCGGTTGCCGGCGCGACGCTTCCCATCCGCGTGATCGGCGAGTTTCGGGGCCAGCGAAGTGTTGCCGGCGAGGCCGTTACACCGGATCAGGCGTTTTTGAACGACCTGATCAAGCGACGACCGGCGTCGACGGTCACGGAAGGCAATCGGTTCGTGCTGCAGCTGCGCGGCCGGAAGAGCGCGGCGGAGGTTTCGTTGCTCCGCACCGCCATCGGGATCACCGTGAAGGCGCACGAGGAAGCGATGCGCATGGTGGCACCGGGGTGGAATGAATTCGAGATTCAGGCGCTGGTGGAATACGTGTTTCGTCGCAATGGCGCCGAACGGCCGGGCTTTACCAGCATTGCCGGTTCTGGCGACAACGGCACCACGCTCCACTACTGGCAAAACGACCGCGCGACGAAGGCCGGCGAGCTGGTGGTGATGGACATCGGTGCGAGTTACGCCGGCTACAGCGCCGATGTCACCCGCACGCTGCCCATCGGCGGGCGATTCACGCCTGCGCAGCGGGCCGTCTACGAACTCGTGCGGCGTGCGCAGGCGGCAGGTGAGACGGCAACGCGTGTTGGCGCCGCGATCGACGCCCCTGGCTTGGCCGCCTTCGACACCCTCGCCGCCGGCCTGGCGGCGCTAGGACTGATTGAGTCACCCACCGCGACGTACGACTGCGACACCACTGGCCAGCGGCAGTGTCGCCAGGTGCGGCTGTACTACATGCACGCCCTCGGACACGGGATTGGTCTCGAAGTGCACGACCCCGACGTCTCCGACACCAGCGCGGTCTGGCTCGCCGGGAGTGTCGTGACCATCGAGCCCGGCGTGTATGTGCGGAGGAATCTGGCCGAAGTCCTGCCAGACACCCCGAGGAACCGCGCCCTGATGACGACGATCGCGCCGGCGGTGGCGACGTACGGCGGGATCGGCATCCGCATCGAGGATGACTACTTGCTGACGGCATCGGGCCTCGAATGGCTCTCCAGGCTGCCGCGCGAAGTCTCGGAGGTGGAGCAGGCGATGCGACGGCCGAGGGCGAGCGCTCCGCGGCCTCGTGATGCCGCGCTGGTTGGGCGATACCCGCGCGGCGCGCCGTGAGCTGAGGGCGTTCCGGAGGGTGGGGACACCGGACGGCACACACCCACCCTTACATTCGCGCATGGCTACCACCTCCCGACCAGACCTTCGCCCCGTCCCCACGCCGGGATCGGGCCGCGACGAGAACGACTTCACGCCGTACATCACGGCCGACCGCGAGGTGACGGAGCTGACCGTCAGCGCGGTCGTGATCGGCGCGCTGCTCGGCCTGCTCTTCGCCGCCAGCAGCGTCTACCTCGCCCTCAAGATCGGGCTGACGGTGAGCGCGTCGATCCCGATCGCGGTGCTGTCGATCACGATCTTCCGCTCGATCAACAAGGCGCTCGGCGTGACCGGGCCCCAGATCCTTCGCAACAACATCGTGCAGACCACCGGATCGGCCGGTGAGTCGATCGCGTCCGGCGTCGTGTTCACGCTCCCGGCGCTCCTGCTGCTGGGCTACGAGTTGCCCTGGTCGCAGGTGGCCTGCGTCGCCCTGGTGGGCGGCCTGCTGGGCGTGCTGCTGATGATTCCGCTGCGTGAAACGCTGATCGTGAAGGAGCATGCCACCCTCAAGTACCCTGAAGGGACGGCGTGCGCTGATGTGTTGATAGTCGGCGAGGAGCGCGGCGTGCAGGCGCGCACGGTGTTCATGGGCTTTGGCATCGGCGCGTTGTACAAGTTCTTCAATGCCGGCGCCAAGATGTGGGTCGAAGTGCCGAAGTGGACGTTCGAGAAAGTGATGCCGAACGGGCGCAAGGCGCTGTTCGGCGAGATGCAGGCGGAGATCAGTCCTGAGCTGGCCGGCGTCGGCTTCATCGTCGGACCACGAATCGCGGGATACCTGTTCGGCGGCGGCGTGCTGTCGTACTTCGTGCTCATTCCGGCGATCAAGCTGTTCGGCGACGGGCTGACCACGCCGATGTTTCCGGCGACTATCCCGATCTCGGAGATGGGCGCAAGGGAGATCCGCGCGAACTATGTGTTCTACATCGGGGCCGGGGCCGTCACGGCGGCGGGCTTGATCAGCCTTGGCCGGTCGATGCCGACCATCTGGGCTGCGCTCCGCGCCGGCGTTGGCGAAATCGGCGGGTCGAAGGCTGGCAGCGCCGTGCTCCGAACTGCGCGCAACCTGCCGATGAGTTTCGTGATCGCTGGCGTCGCGCTGCTGGCGATGATCACGGCCTTCGTGCCGCCGATCGCGATCGGCATCACCGGCGCAGTGCTGGCGTTGTTCTTCGCCTTCCTCTTCGTCACGGTTTCGAGTCGCGTCACCGGGCAGATCGGCAACTCGTCCAATCCGATCAGCGGCATGACGGTGGCCACCGTACTGCTGACCGCATTGATCTTCCTTGCCGTGGGGTGGACGGGCATCGAGCACCGGGTGCTGGCCCTGAGCATCGGCGGTGTGGTCTGCATCGCCGCGGCAGTCGCCGGCGCCACGTCACAGGATCTCAAGACGGGCTACATCGTCGGCGCGACGCCAGCGCGACAGCAGATCGGCCTGCTGGCGGGTGTGATGACCTCGGCGCTCGTGGTCGGGGCGATCATCGCCTTCCTCAACGCTGCGAACACCACGCTGGTGCGGCGCGACTATCCGACCGCGAAGATGTCCACCATCGAGCCGCTGCTGGCCGTGGTGGAGAAGGGGCGCATCACACAGCGAATTGCGAGCACCGCGCAGACGGAAGACGTGTACAAGGTCGGCCGATTGTACGCCGTGCAAGGCGATGTGCCGATCGGTCGCTACCTGCTGGATCGCAACACGGATCAGGTGAAGTTCCTGATCGATCCAGGCATCGGTGGTCGCGAGTCGGTCGACTATCTCGGCCGCACGGTGAAGAAGCTCGATTCACCGAAGAGCCAGATCATGGCGCTGGTGGTAGACGGGATCCTGACGCAGAAGTTGCCGTGGGGATTGATCCTCATTGGCGCCTTCCTCGCCATCGCGATGGAAATCTTCGGCATCAACTCGCTGCCGGTGGCGGTCGGCGTCTATCTCCCGATCTCGACATCGGCGACGATGTTCATCGGCGGCGTCCTGCGCTGGATCGTCGAGAAGCGCAGTGCCAAGGCCGGCGGTGAGACGGCGGCGGAAAGTGATTCCGGACCCGGAGTCCTATTTTCGTCGGGCCTGATCGGCGGTGGCGCGATCATGGGCATCGTGCTGGCTGGCATGACGGTGAAGGAATGGGACAAGGCCTACGACTGGTCGAGGGTGCTCGGCACGATCGGCGAGAATCCGACCGTCGCGATCGCGATCTTCGTCGCCGTGCTGCTGGTGCCGCTGTACCACTTCGGGACATCGAAATCAAAGGGCTGATCCGAGTACCGATGGGAACTGCTCAATGCAGAGGCGCAGAGGGCGCAAAGAACAGCGTCTGCAAACTTGAACGGCAGTACTGCGGCGCTCGCGCCGCCACATTCGTTCAATTGCTTTTCTCTGCGTCTTGGCGTCTTTAACCTTTGGTGTTCGTCGAACTGCCGTGCTTGGATGCAGCGGGCGTGAAAGACAAAAGTTCCATGGGAAGGGCGGTTGTGGCTTGGGAACCGGATGGCTGGAATGCGACTTCATCGCACGGAATCGACGCACGGACTTCACCGTGCCGGTTCGCGAATCGCATTTCAGGATGGTTGATACTATGAAGCGTTTCATGACCGCAGTGGCGCTGATGGGCGCAGTCGCATTTGCGCCCCGCGCTGTGCAGGCACAGGGCATGGCGATGGGTGAGAAGGACATCGTCGAGACCGCCGTCGCCGCTGGCACGTTCAACACGCTGGCCAAGGCGCTGACCGCCGCTGGCTTGATCGAGACGTTGAAGGGCGCTGGTCCGTTCACGGTGTTCGCCCCGACCGATGCCGCGTTCGCCAAGCTGCCGCCGGCAGCCTTGAATGCGTTGCTTGCCGACAAGGCCAAGCTGACCGCCGTGCTCACCTATCACGTCGTGCCAGGTGCCGTGATGGCCGGGCAGGTCGTCGGCCTGTCCGAAGCCACCACCGTCCAGGGCGGCAAGGTTTCGATCAAGGTTGTGGGTGGCAAGGTCGTGCTGAATGGCAACTCGACGGTGACCGCCACGGACATCAAGGCGAAGAACGGCGTGATCCACGTGATCGACACCGTCCTCATGCCGCCTGCTTCGATGGGTGGGATGAAGCACTAAGCACGACGTTCGACGCAGTCTTCCGCCCCAAGTCTCGGGAATCGGTTGACGTGTGAGTGCAGTGACGGCCCCGCAGATCCAACATGGATTTGCGGGGCCGTCGCGCAACGCGTACCAGGGCGGTAGCGTATGCGTCAGCGCATGGCCCAACTTGCCACGCCGTCACCACGCCTGCCCATCCCGCCGTGTCCATGCTCCGCTTCGCGATCGCCGCGCTCTCTGGCGCCGTCGCACTACCACTGTTCGCCCAGGCACCTGCGTCGCCACGCGCAGAACTGATCCTGCACAACGCTCGCATCTATACGGCAGACGATGCACGCCCGATTGCCGAAGCGATGGCCGTGATTGGTGGGCGCATCGCCTTCGTCGGCAGCACGGTTGAAGCACTGGCGCTGAAAGGGGCGGCCACCAAGGTCATCGACGCTGGCGGACGAACGATCATTCCGGGCATGACAGATGCCCATGCGCACCTGTATGGCCTGGGTGTGGAGCTGCGACAGGTCGACCTGAACGGCACCAAGTCGTACGAGGAAGTGGTCGCTCGCGTGGTCGCAAAGGCCGCGACGACGCCGAAAGGAACACCGATCCTCGGTCGCGGCTGGGACCAGAACGACTGGAGCGACACGCGCCTGCCAACCAATGCGGCGCTCAATGCGGCGACCCCCGACCATCCGGTGATCCTGACACGCGTCGACGGGCACGCGCTACTTGCCAATGCCGCCGCAATGTCGAAAGCCGGCATCACCGCCGAGACGAAGGATCCCGAGGGTGGCCGCGTCTTGCGTGACGCACGTGGCACACCGACCGGAGTCTTTGTCGACAATGCACAGCAGCTGATGGAGTCGGCCGCTCGGGGCGGTGAAGCACTGAACCCGCGCGAGGTGCTCAGGAATGCAGTCCGTGAGGCCAATCGCTGGGGGCTGACCGGTGTCCACGAAATGGGGGTCAGCCCATCGATCGTCGGCACGTACGAAGCGGCGGGACAAGCGGGCGAGCTGACGTTGCGCGCTTACGTGCTGCTCTCGGGCGATAGCGCGACGGTGAACTGGGCCATGGCCAAGGGGCCGCGGAGTGCGTTGTTCGACGGCCGCCTCTGGGTGCGCAGTATCAAGCTCTATGGCGATGGCGCGCTCGGCTCGCGCGGCGCTGCCCTGCTCGATCCGTACGCCGACGATGCCCAGAACAACGGCCTGCTGGTGATGCAGCCCGCGTGGATCAAGTCGGTCAGTGAACGCGCGCTCCGGTCGGGCTGGCAGGTCGCGACACATGCCATCGGAGACCGGGCCAACCGACTCGTGCTGGACGCGTATGCCGCCGCGCTGAAGAGTGTGCCGACCGCCGACCACCGGTTTCGCATCGAGCATGCCCAGATCATCCACCATGATGACATTGGCCGGTTCGCGACGCTGGGTGTGATCCCGAGCATGCAGGCCAGCCACCAGACGAGCGACATGTACTGGGCCGGGAATCGACTCGGCGCCGAACGGTTGCGCGGTGCGTACGCATGGCGGTCGCTGCTCGCGACCGGGGTGATCATTCCCAACGGGAGCGACTTCCCTGTGGAGATGGTCAATCCGCTGATCAGCTTCCATGCCGCGATTTCGCGACAGGACGCGGATGACTTCCCGGTGGGAGGCTGGTTTCCCGAGCAGAAGATGACGCGCGAGGAAGCCCTGCGCTCGATGACGATCTGGCCCGCGAAGGCGGCCTTCCAGGAGCAGGTGCTGGGCTCGCTGACTGCCGGAAAGTACGCCGACTTCGTGCTGCTGGATCAGGACATCATGCGGATTGCGCCGGAGCTGGTATTGCAGACGCACGTCCTGCAGACGTGGGTCGGTGGGACGAAGGTGTACGAAATGACGCCGCGCTGACTTGCTGCGGGCGGCCCCACTGATGGAGGCCACCGTTACGCTGGCGTATCGAATTAGTCTTCTATCATGCTCAACGAATCTTCCATTGCATTTCTGAAGACGCTGCTCGACACCCCAGGGCCATCGGGGTTCGAGTCTGCGCCAGCCAAGGTCTGGCGGGCCGAGGCGGCGAAGTTCGCCGCTGTCCGGGCCGACGTGATCGGCAACTCGATCGCCGAGGTGCAGGGCACCGGCGGTCCGACCATCCTCCTCGCCGGCCACATCGATGAAATCGGTGTGATCGTGACCTGGATCGACGACAACGGCTTCGCCTACATCGAAGGCATCGGTGGCTGGGACACGCAGGTCCTGGTCGGCCAGCGCATCCGCTTCATCGGCCGCACCGGAGAGGTTTACGGTGTGGTGGGCAAGAAGCCGATCCACCTGATGAAGCCCGAGGAACGCGAGAAGGTCACGAAATTCGCCGACATGTGGGTCGACATCGGGGCGCAGAACCGTGCGGAAGCGGCCGAACGGCTCTCGGTCGGTGACTGCGGTGTGCTCGATGCGAAAGTCACCGACATGCCGAACAACCGGATCGTCTCGCGCAGCATCGACGACCGGATCGGCGCCTTCATCGTGCTCGAGGCCCTCCGGCGATACGCCGAGAAGCCAGGCGCGGCTCGGGTGGTCGCAGTGGCCACCTGTCAGGAAGAGATCGGGTACTCGGGCGGTGGTGCGCGCGTCGCGGCACAGTCACTCGGCCCCCAGATGGCGATCGCGGTGGACGTGACGTTCGCCACCGATCACCCGGGCATCGAGAAGAAGGAAGTCGGCGAGCACAAACTCGGCGGCGGCCCGGTCCTGAGCCGCGGCAGCGTGATCAGCCCCGTCGTCTTCCGCCTCCTGCGTGACACGGCGGAATCGCTCTCGATGCCGTATTCGTTGCACGCGGCGGGTCGCGCCACGAGCACGGATGCCGACGCGATCCAGCTCGCGCGCGATGGTGTTGCGACGGCGCTGGTATCGATCCCGAATCGCTACATGCACTCGCCGAACGAGATGGTGAGTCTGGACGACCTCGACAGCGCTGCGACGCTGATCGCCGAGGCCTGCCGCCGCGTGGACTCGAGCACGGACTTCACCGATCGGTGACCAGTGATCCCCGGTGCACTTCGGTGCATCGGGGCACACGCCGCAGCGTGACACGTATGCCGCTCCACTGCTGGTCATCACCCCGCTACGCGATCACGCTCCCGGACGGCCATCGCTTTCCGATGGCGAAGTACGCGCTGCTGCGCGAAGGCGCACTGGCGCAGGGCCTGGTCACACCCGAAACGGTGCACGAGCCGGAGCGTGCGTCGCACGACGACCTGCATCTGGTGCACACACCCGAGTACGTGGACGGCGTCGAGTTTGGGACGCTCGATCCGGCCCATCAGCGGCGCATCGGACTACCCTGGAGCGAGGCGTTCGTCGAGCGCGCCTTTCGCGTGGTGCGCGGGACGATCGAGGCAAGCGAGTTCGCCGTCCGCCACGGTATTGCGATGAATCTCGCCGGCGGCACACATCACGCCTTCGCCGATCGAGGTGAAGGCTTCTGCGTCTTCAATGACGTCGCAATTGCCATCCGTCGCCTGCAAGCGCTGGGGCTCGTCCGCCGCGCCTGCATCATCGATCTCGATGTGCACCAGGGCAACGGCACGAACGCGATCTTCGCCGGGGATGCCTCGATCTACACGTTCAACATGCACGGCGCCAAGAATTTCCCGTTTCACAAGGTGAACGGCAGCCGGGATGAAGAGCTGACCGACGGGATGGAAGACGGCGAATACCTGGCGCGACTGACGGACGCACTTCCTGCAGTTCTGCGCGACGCTGGCGCGGACCTGGTGATCTATCTCGCCGGCGCCGACCCACATGAAGGCGATCGGCTGGGCCGACTGAAGCTGACGTTCGATGGCCTCGCGCAACGCGACGACCTCGTGTTGCGCACCTGTCGCGAAGTTGGCCTGCCGGTGTGCGTCACCATCGCGGGCGGCTACGGTCGCGACATTGCGGACACGGTCCGCGTGCATCTGAACACCGTTGCTGCTGCGTCGCGTTACGCCTGACTGAGACCAATCCGCGCGTCTGCGCCGCTGACGGTCCACACTCCCGCGCACTCCCGCCCGGCTGCGCCGCTGACGGTCCACACTCCCTCACGCGGAGACGCGGAGGACGCGGAGCCGCGGGGGCTCGCACGCGGTAGCAGCCTTCGGTGTGGCTCGGAGGTGTAACTGCAGGAGAACTGCGCTCGCCTCCGCGGCGAATTTTTGTGCGATTGGCGTCGCGGGCGGCGCTTCGAGATCGGTCGCTGTGCATGGACTCTGCCCATGAATTTTCAAGAACTCTGGCCCCATGAAATTCAAGGACTCTGATCCCATGAAATTTCAAGAACTCTGCCCCATGAAATCCTGACCCTTGAAGCCCGGGATTCTCCGACCAGAAAACGACCCCTCCGCCCCCGCAGGCGTCTGGTGCTGTTCCCCGCGGCTCCGCGTCCCCCGCGGCTCCGCGTGAGTCGTGTGGACAACCAGGCGAAAGCGCAGCGTCGCCGCGCGAAATCGCGAAGATGCGAAGATGCGAAGATGCGACGAGAGGCTCCCCCGAATCCGGCACCACGACCGACGGGAGATGCCGCGTAGATTGCAGGATGCCGATCCCGATTCCAGCGCCGCGCGAGAGCGGCATGACGCAGACGACCGACGTGCCGTTGTATTGGTGCCGGTACGGGCAGGCAGGAGCGCCGCCGCTGGTCGTGTTGCACGGTGGGCCGGGCGCACACCATGACTACCTGCTGCCGCAGTTGTTGTCCCTGGCCACACTGGGACACGGGTTCGAGTTGGTGTTCTACGACCAGCGCGGCGGGGGACGGTCGAAAACCGACGATCCGGCCCCAATCACCGTGGGCACACATGTCGCCGACTTTGCAGCCGTGACACGTGAGCTCGGCGTCGACGGCGCTCCGATCGTCGGCTATTCGTGGGGCGCGCTGCTCGCCATGCACGTGGTGGTGGCAGCGCGTGCGGGGGCAGGCGGGATTGCGTTGCCACCCTGGCTGGTGCTGATCTCTCCCGCGCCGTTCATGCCCGCGGACCGGGCGGTGTTCGACGCCGAACTGCAACGCCGCCAACTGGCGCCGGAGGTTGCCGGCCTGCGAGCAGAGCTTCAGGCGTCGGGGCTGCGCGAGCGGGATGCCGATGCCTACCGCCAGCGCGCCTTCGAGCTCAGTGTCGCCGGCTATTTCGCACACCCCGAACGATCCGCCAACCTGACACCTTTCCGGGTCACCGGTCGGGTGCAGCAATCCACCTGGGCCAGCGTCGATGGCGCCGCCCTGGTGGAGGCGCTGCCACGGGTCGGCCTGCCCACGCTGGTGGTCCACGGCGACCGGGATCCCATCCCCCTCTCGAGCGCCCGTGCAACCGCCACGGCCCTCGATGCGACATTCGTGGAGCTGCGCGACTGCGGTCACGTGCCCTACGTGGAGCAGCCCGTCGCGCTCGAGGCAGCCCTGAACGAATTCGTGTCGAGACAGAGCGACTGACCAGCGCGACGGCCGCCAACACACGGACCAGCCACACGACCTGGGAACACCGCCAATCAGACAGGCGGAGTGGGCAGGTGGACAGCACTAGATTGGTCAGCATGGATGCCCGCGCCGCCGCCCACGTTCTCTCCGAAATCGCCACGCTCCGTCAGCTCCGGGGCGAGGACGAGCTGGGCTCGGCCGAGTTCGAGAGCGCGTCGAAACAGCTCGGTGGCCAGCCCACTCGCCCGCTCGCCGACGTGCTCGCGGCTGAACGCTTTGTCCCTGCGGTGGCGGCGGTGCTGGAGGAGTTGCTGCACGACGGCGACTCCAGCCTGCTCGACGACCTGCGCGAGGACACGCCGGAAGGGCTCCAGGAAATGCTCCGCGTGCCCGGACTCGGCCCGACGACGATTCAACGCGTGCACGCCGGACTCGGTATCGAAACGCTACAGGAGCTTGAAGACGCCGTGCGCGATGGACGACTGGCAGCGTTGCCGCGATTCGGACCGCGCCTCGTGGAACGGGTTCGCAATGGCATTCTGCAGCTTCGAGAGACCGGTGCATCGGTGCTGCTGCCGCATGCAGATGCCGAAGCCGCACGGCTGCTGCACGCGATCGCTGCACACGAAGGCGTAGCGCGTGTGGTGGTGAGTGGGGCGCTTCGCCGCCGAATGGAGACGGTGAACGAAATTGGGTTGGTCGTCGAGTGTACGACACAGCCCATTGCCGTCGCCGCATCCCTGACACACGTGCGCGGTGTGCAGCGTGTCGTCGGCAGCGGCACACGCATCATATCTCTCTATTTCGCCGACTCGACGACCGCGACGCTCCACTGTGTGCACCCCACACAGTTCGCCATGACGTTGCTCCGTACCACCGGCAATGCGGAACATGTCCGCGACCTGCTGCAGCGGCTGGGAGAGCGGAAATACCGCGTGGTTGACGATGAAGTGCGCGATGCGACGGGCGCGGTCGTGCCCATCGTCGATGAAGCAGCGCTCTACGCACTGGCCGGATTGCCGTTCATCGAACCGGAACTTCGCGAAGCGATGGGCGAGACGGCCGCCGCAAGCCGGCACGCGTTGCCGTCGCTGCTCGAGGCGCAGGACATCCGCGGCGTGCTGCACTGCCATTCACTGTATTCCGATGGTGGCTTCGGCATCACCGACCTCGCTGACGCCGCGATGGCGCGCGGGTGGAGTTATCTCGGCATCAGCGATCACTCGCGCTCGGCGCTGAATGCACATGGCATGACGGCCGATGCGGTCCAGCAGCAGCACGACGAGATCGACGCAGTGAACGCGACGCTGTCGGGCAGGTTTCGCGTGCTGAAAGGCGTGGAGGCGGACATCCTGCCGTGCGGCACCGTCGATTTCGGCGCGCCGCTGTTGGACCGTTTCGACTATGTGATCGCATCCGTCCACACACGGTTCGGCATGAACAGCACGCAGATGACCGACCGCGTGCTGAAAGCGATGGAAGATCCGCATGTCACGATTATCGGGCATCCCACCGGTCGCCTGTTGCTGACCCGAGAGCCGTATGCCATCGATCTCGCCGCGATCCTCGCACGCGCCGCACAACTCGGCGTGGCGGTCGAACTCAATGCTGATCCGCACCGTCTCGACATGGATTGGCGGTGGTGCCGAGCCGCGCGTGATGCCGGCGTGCAGGTAGAACTCGGCCCTGACGCACACTCCATCGCCGGGCTCGACCATGTCGCGCTCGGTGTTTCGATGGCGCGCAAAGGCTGGCTCGGTGCGAAGGATGTCCTGAATACCCGAAGCGCCGATGAGGTGCTCGCGTTCGCGCGCCGCCGGCGCGATGCCGCCCTGACGACCGCATGACGCCAGCACGAAAGTCCATCGGCAAGACGGTTCGCAGCGGAAAGGTCGTCGGGCCCAAAGCCGGGTCGGGTGCAACGCCACGCGCGAAAAAGCCCGCCACGGCCACGCTGAAGCCGAAGCCCAGCGCACGGATCGTCCTCCGAACGCGTTTTGCGCAGCTCAAGGGGAGCGCGCTGAAAGAGCGCGCCGCGGCGATATACGCCGAGCTCGCGCGGCTCTATCCGACGGCCCACTGCGAGCTCGACTACCAGAACGCGTACCAGTTGACCGTGGCCACCATCCTCAGCGCCCAGTGCACGGACAAGCGGGTGAACATGGTCACGCCAGCCGTCTTCGCCGCCTATCCGGATGCCGCTGCGCTCGCGGACGCCCCGATCGAGCATGTCGAGGAGCTGGTGAAGACCACGGGGTTCTTCCGCGCGAAGGCGAAAAGCCTCGTTGGCATGTCCCAGGCCGTCGTGGCGCGGCACGGCGGCCAGATTCCGGCGACCATGGACGAGTTGGTGGTCCTCCCGGGAGTCGGTCGAAAGACCGCCAACGTGGTGCTGGGCAATGCCTTCGACATCAACGTGGGCGTCGTGGTCGACACCCATGTCGGCCGCCTGTCCAACCGTCTCGGCCTGACGAAGGCGACCGATCCGGTGAAGATCGAGGCGGCGCTGATGCCGCTTTTCCCCCAGTCGACGTGGACGATGCTGTCGCACCTCCTGATCTGGCACGGCCGGCAGGTCTGCGACGCGCGGTCTCCACGGTGCGGCAGTTGCAGCCTGCGCCCTCGATGCCCGTCTGCGCCGCTGGATCAGTAGCAGGCCGGCGCAGCCCACGGGCGGCTGATATTTGGTAGATTCCGGTCTGCGCGCCGTGGCCCAGGTCGCCGGCGGCTGCCATTCCGCAGTAACTACCAATGCAATCGGGAGACACCGTGGCCAAAATCGTCACGTTCGAAACCAACAAGGGCACCATCAAGGCAGAACTGTTCGAGGCCGAGGCGCCGCTTGCGGCTGCCAACTTCGAGAAGCTCGCGAACGACAAGTTCTACGATGGTGTGAAGTTCCATCGCGTGATCCCTGACTTCGTCGTGCAGGGCGGCGATCCGAAGTCGCGCGACCTGCCGAATGGTCATCCGCAGATCGGCACCGGCGGCCCTGGCTACACGATTCCCTGCGAAACCGCCGGTAATCCGCACAAGCACAAGCCCGGCGCATTGTCGATGGCGCATGCCGGCAAGAACACCGGTGGCAGCCAGTTCTTCATCGTGCTCAACGAGCGCAATACGCAACACCTGAACGGCGTTCACACGGTGTTCGGTCAGGTCACGGAAGGGATGGATGTCGTGAACAGCATCGCCGGCAACGATGTCATGAACACGGTTCGCGTTTCGTAACCTGTTTGCCTGACCCCGTCGGACCGGTGTGTCGCCGGTCCGACCGTCCTCTCTCCGGATTGTCCCCATGAGCGTTCCTCACTCCGAGGCTCCAAGCGACCGCAAGGCCGCGTTCACCGGCCTGATCGTCGGCGCCGTTGCGGTGTTCATCATCCTGTTTTCGGTGGTCAAGGTGACCAACGCCAGCTTCGCCGGCGAAGCTGGAGAGAAGGAGACGTCCGAGTCGACCAAGTAAGGTCGGCCGTGACGCGTTGCCCCGGGGTTTCGATCGCGCTTTTGCGCCTGCGGCTCGACCGCAACGCTCCGAACCCGGGGTGCGTACCAGTGGCAACTCAGTCCCGTTGCCATGCCCTCTTCAGCAGTCACGTTGGTCTCTGGTACCTCCACGCAGCGGATCGCGCGGCGGGGTCCGATGGCGCGTAAGCCAGCTCGAGGGCAGGCAGGCGCTCCCGCCGATGCGAAGGCGGCATCCGAGGCGTTAGCTGCCGCCCGGGAAGAAGAGCGGCAGTTCGTGCTCGCCGCGCAGGACGGCGACACGTCGGCCTTCGCCCAACTCGTGCGCCGGCACCAGCAGCGCGCCTATGCCGTCGCACGCGCGGTGCTGTTGTCACACGAGGATGCGGAGGACGCGGTGCAGGAAGGTTTCTTGCACGCGCATCGCGCACTGAGCCGGTTCCGGCCGGACCAGCCGTTCGGTGCCTGGCTGCACCGCATCATCAGCAATGCGGCGCTCGATCTGGCCCGCCGCCGCAAGGTGCGGGACACGGATGAACTGGTCGATACTCACGCCAGTCCATTTCGTGACCCGGCTGAAGCGGATGAGCTGCATGATCGTCTGCGCAGTGCGCTGTCGCAGTTACCCGACCGGCAACGGTCGGTGCTCGTGCTTCATGATGTCGAGGGTTACAAGCACGCCGAGATCGGCGCGATGCTCGGGATTCCCGAGGGCACCGCGCGGTCCGACCTGCACCATGCCAGGGCAGCGATGCGTTCCATCCTCGGGACGCTTCGACGCCCGGCCTGATGACTACTTCCATGCATTCCGACGATTTCGACCGCGATCCAGCGGTCACACTGCAACTCCGCTCGCTGCTTCGTCCCCCGGCTGATGCCGCGTACTGGGACGGCCTCGAGGCGCGCATCATGGACCAAATCGTCGCCGATGGTTCCTCGGCGACACGAAGTGGTACCGTCACGGGTGGGTTTGCGACCATCGGTGGCTGGTGGGAGCCGTTCGCGCAGTGGACGAAGCTTGGCGGCGCCGTCGCCGCGGCGGCGCTGGTCCTGACGGCCTGGGGCCTGTGGCGTACCTCGAATCGCGATGATCGGCTGGCTTACGAGGCCGCGGTCGAGGCGTTCTCGACGCCCCTCGATTCGGCCGGCCGGCCCATCTCCGACGCTCCACGGGAAAAGACGGTTCCCGACCTCTTCCGCTACTGATCGGTCCGATGTCGAGCACGATTCAGCGCACCAAGGCGCAGGCGATCTTCTTCCTGCTCGGTGCGGTTCTGGTCGGCGGCGCCCTGGGCTTCACGGCGAATCGCGCCATGGCGCACCGGGACGCGCCGAAGGATCAGAAGACGTCGCGGGCAGAACTGGCTGATCGCCTGCAGCTGAGCCCGGAACAGCGCCGAATGCTGGACTCGGTGCTGGACGACAGAAACGAGCAGATGAAGGTGATCCTCGCCCCGGTCAGCCCGAAGCTTGACTCGGTGCGTCTGGTGGCCCGAGGCGTGATTCGGGGGCGGCTCTCTGCCGTGCAACAGGCCAAGTGGGATCAGGTCCTGCTCGAGATGAGCAAGGACAGCGCGCGCGGGGCCGGGCGTTGACGCCGACCACTACCCCGCCCCACCGGGACGTATAGCTTCCTCCCGTCTCATCCCGCTTGTCGTGACACGACGCCGCCTGTCGACACTGTAGGGCGGCGTTCCCCGTTTGCACCGTTCGGGTGGCTTGCTGCGATTGCAGCCCGCCGCCATTTCCGTTTCGCTGCGCACGGCTAACGCGGTGCGTGGCATTCCGTATGATTGAACCGCAGCCTTCTCCTTCGGCGTCGCCGGTCCCGGGATCATCCGGGACTGCTGCAGACCCAGTGCAGTCCGACAGTCCTGCTGCCACCGGTGAACAACCGGCGGCACCCGCGTCACCGCCACCGCCACCGACGCAGCCGCCTGGTCTGACGATGACCACGGGCTCGCATCCGGTCATCGCTGACAGCAATCATCATCACGTCGGCGATCCCGCGACGGGGCGAAAGCTCGCCTTACTGACGCTGACCGCACTTGGCGTCGTGTACGGCGACATCGGCACCAGCCCGCTCTATGCATTGAAGGAGTGCTTCAACGGCCCGCACGGCGTCGAACCGACGCCGGAAAACGTGGTTGGTGTGCTCTCGATGATCGTCTGGTCGCTGATCACGGTGGTGAGCGTCAAGTACATCGGCTTCATCCTCCGGGCCGACAACCGCGGCGAAGGCGGTATTCTCGCCCTGCTCGCGTTGCTGCTGCAGAAGACGGGCGGCGTTTTGAACGACGAGAAGAAGAAGAAGCGAGTCGTCGTACTGGCATTGTTCGGCGCGGCATTGCTCTACGGCGACGGGATCATCACGCCGGCGGTCTCGGTGCTCGGTGCAGTGGAAGGTGTGTCGGTCATCGCTCCTGCGCTCCAAAAGATCGTGGTTCCGGTCACGATCGTGCTGCTCCTGGGGCTCTTTGCCGCCCAGCGCTTCGGTACGGACCGTGTGGGCAAGGCGTTCGGTCCGATCATGTTCGTGTGGTTCGCAAGCATCGCTGCACTCGGTGTACCACACATCATCGAGCACCCGAACGTGCTTCGGTCGCTGCTGCCGTGGTACGCCATCATGTTCATGCTGTCGCATGGCTGGCATGCATTCGTGCTGCTCGGGGCCGTGGTGCTGTCCGTGACCGGCGCGGAAGCGCTGTACGCCGACATGGGGCACTTCGGCAAGCGACCGATCCGATTGGCGTGGGGCTTCATGGTATTCCCGTGCCTGCTGCTGAATTACTTCGGGCAGGGCGCGGTGCTGATGAGTGATGCGTCGGCTCGCGTGAACCCGTTCTATTCCCTGGCACCGTCAGTGCTGCAGTACCCACTGCTGGTGCTGGCCACGATGGCCGCCATCATCGCCAGCCAAGCACTCATCTCCGGTGCCTTCTCGCTCACGCAACAGAGCGTGCAGCTTGGCTACACCCCGCGCGTGACGATCATCCACACCTCGGAACAGCAGTCGGGGCAGATCTACATCCCCGAGATCAACACGCTGCTCGCCATGGGGACGATCTTCGTGGTGCTGGGGTTCAAGTCGTCGAGTGCACTGGCCGCCGCGTATGGGATTGCGGTGACCGGTACGATGGCGATCACCACGCTGCTCTTTTATGAGCTTTGCGTCCTGCGGTGGAACTGGCCGAAGTGGCGTGCGATGACGCTGGCGGGGTTCTTCCTCTTCATCGACATCGCATTCCTCGGTGCGAACGTGCTCAAGGTGCTGGATGGTGGATGGGTACCGCTGGTCGTGGCGATGGGCCTGTTCACGCTGATGACCACCTGGAAGCGCGGTCGCGAGGCGCTTGGCCAGCTCCTGCGTCGCAGTACGTTGCCGACCGAACTCTTTCTTGCGGACATCAAGCGCAAGGAGCCGGTTCGCGTCTCCGGGACGGCCGTCTTCATGACGTCCGACGCCGATGGCATCCCGCCGGTGCTGCTGCACCACCTCAAGCACAACAAGGTGCTGCACGACCAGGTGGTGCTGCTGAGCGTGGTCTCGAAGACCGTGCCCTACATCGACTCTTCGCAACGCGTGATGGTGGAGCCGCTGGGCGCCGGTTTCTGGCGGGTGCGCGCCATGTACGGCTTCATGCAGACCCCCGAGATGCGCGACATCATGGCCAGCGCGCGGGGCTCTGGGCTGATCTGCTCGACCGGCTCAACGAGTTATTTCCTCGGGCGCGAGCAGCTGCTCCCCAATGGTCCAACGCGCATGTCGCGCTGGCGGAAGAAGCTGTTCATCCTCATGGTTCGCAACGCACGCTCTGCGACCGCCTTCTTCGGCATCCCGCCGGGGCGAGTGGTGGAACTCGGCACACAAATCGAACTCTAAGTACCGGTTGAGCAGGGCCGTTCCGACGCTGGCACGGCACGGGCTCAGCCCCGATGTGAAGTGAAGTCCTTCGACGCAGTCGATTCCAGTTACACGATGAGGCAGACAATGCGCGGTTCGTTCTACACCTTGGCCGTGCTCGGCATGGCCACTTTCTCCGCTGCCGGGCTCGAGGCCCAGACGGGGCCAACGGCGTCGATCGACACGACGCCGAGCCGCCTGGTTCCGGCTCGTGCACAGACCCTCGATGGCAAGCTCAGCGTGCCGACGGGCTTCACGGTCACGAAGTACGCGTCAGTGCCCAGTGCTCGCGCGATGGTGGTGGGGCCAGACGGCAGCGTGTACGTCAGCACGCCGAACCGCAACACGATCGTCCGTGTGCTCGACACCAACAATGATGGCGTCGCCGACTCGACGAGCGCTGTGCTCACGACCGGTCTCGATCGCCCGCACGGCATGGCGTTCCACGGCGGCAAGTTCTACGTCGCGAACACGGGCGGCGTGGTGCGTTTCGCGCTCACCGCGGACGGCGTTCCGACCGGGGCCGCTGAGCAGCTGAATCGCTACGACGGCGGCACCGGGCACTGGACGCGCAGCATCCTGTTCGGCACCGACGGAAAGATGTACGTCTCGATTGGCAGCAGCTGCAACATCTGCATCGAAAAGGCTGAAGAGCGTGCGACCGTCATGCAGTACGACGCGGATGGCCAGAATGGCCGCGTCTACAGCAGTGGCCTTCGCAACGCGGTTGGCATGGCGGTGAACCCGACCACCAAGCAGATCTGGGTCACGCAGCATGAGCGCGACAACCTGCAGCCAGACCATCAGGACCTGCCGACGGAAGAGCTGAACCTGCTGCGCGACGGGAAGGACTACGGCTGGCCCTACTGCCATGGCCCGAAGATTCCGAACCCGGAGTTCCACGATCAGGCGCGCTGCAACCGCACGGAGTCGCCGGCGCTCCGCATGCAGGCGCACTCCGCGCCGCTCGGCATGACCTTCCTCGACAAGGCGACGTCGTTCCCCGCCGATTGGCGTGGCGACGCGCTGGTGGCCTTCCACGGCAGCTGGAATCGCGACACGCCGACCGGTGCAAAGGTGGTGCGTGTTCGTGTGCGGAACGGCCGCCCGGTGAGCTACGAGGACTTCATCACCGGCTGGCAGGGTGAGACCGGCGCCCGCTGGGGTCGCCCGGTGGATTTCGCCGTTCTTCGCGACGGCTCGGTGCTGGTGAGCGATGACAACGGCGGTACCATCTTCCGCGTCACTTCGTCGCGCTGATCCATCTTGGACGTCTGCGACGGCAGAGGTCCACACAGTCAAACCCGCGGAGCCGCGGGGGACGCGGAGACGCGGAGCAGAACCCTCGACGCCTTTGGCGGCGGGGGTTCTGGGTTTTTATGGGGTGAGA
This sequence comes from uncultured Gemmatimonadaceae bacterium, assembly GCA_963740355.1. Taxonomy (GTDB): domain Bacteria; phylum Gemmatimonadota; class Gemmatimonadetes; order Gemmatimonadales; family Gemmatimonadaceae; genus JACMLX01. Next base: position 571,958 of record CAVUDW010000002.1, on the reverse strand, counting down.
GTCGCAGGCGGGCGTTCGATCGGCGGAGAAAGTCCGCCAGCGATCACCGCCCCATTTTGCGCAGTTCGACGAGGAGGCAGTGGTCCTGCACGACGTCGATGCCGGCGCGGGCGAGGGTCTCGGCCACGGCTTCGTGGCGAATTCCGAGTTGCATCCAGACCAGCTTCGGCTTGATGGCAAGGATGTCATCGAGGTGCTGCGGGATGTCTGCTGGGCGGCGAAAAATCTCGACGATGTCCACGGGGACTGGGATGTCGCGAAGGGACTGGTACGCCGTCTCCCCCAATTCCTTGGTCATCAGCGGGTAGTACACCGGTACCGGGATGATTTTATAGCCCGCCCGCTGGGCATACTCTGGCACGTAGAACGCTGGCGCATCGGTGTCGGCCGGCTTGATGCCGAGGACGGCGATCGTTTTCAGGGGGCTGATCGCGGCGTGAATGTCCGCAGCGCTGGTCAACAGGTGCTGGCGCCAGGCCTCGTCGCTGGTGGACATGGGATTTTGCCGGTGTGGGTGATATGCCTGAGCGCGGAATCCTGCACGCCTCTGTAAATTCCTCGGTCTCCTGCAGGATTCCTACCCTGCGCCCGATTTATCAGCCTGCCTCGCAGCGCCCAGTCGGCGCGCGTGCGGCCTTGCCCCTACCCAATGCGCTTTCTCGTTCTTGGCCGCGGCGCCCAAGGTTCTGCCTGTGCGTTCGACCTGCTTCGCAGTCCCGGCGTCACGGAAGTTCGCCTGGCCGACATCGACGTCTCAGATCTCCCGAAGTTTCTGCCGACAGCCGACACTCGACTGAAGGCAGTGTCGCTCGACGTGCGGGATCGTGTGTCGATGCTGGCGCAAATGAGCGAGGTGGACGCGGTCCTCAGCGCGATTCCGTACTACTTCAACGGTGAGCTGGCCGCCCTCGCGGTGCAGGCCGGTGTGCACTTCGCCGACCTTGGCGGCAACACCGAGATCGTCTTCAAGCAGAAGGAACTGCACGAAGCGGCTCGGCTGAAGCACGTCACCGTCGTGCCCGACACGGGCCTCGCGCCTGGCATGATCAACGTCCTGGCGGAACATGGCATCCAGTCGCTCGATACCGTCGAGAGTGTGAAGCTGTTCGTTGGCGGGCTGCCGCAGCACCCGGAGCCGCCGCTGAATTATCAGATCGTGTACTCGATCGAAGGCGTGCTGGACTACTACTCGACGCTCTCCTGGGTCGTCCGCGATGGGAAGCGGGTGCAGGTGAAGGCGCTGTCGGAATTGGAGCCGGTGCAGTTCATCGAGCCGATCGGTACCCTCGAGGCATTCCACACCGCCGGTGGCCTGTCGACGATGGCGTGGCGGTACGAGGGCAAGATCCCTGTCATGGAGTACAAGACCCTCCGTTATCCTGGTCACGCGGAGTTGATGGCCGCGATGCGCGACCTCGGTCTGTACGACTCGACGCCGATCGACGTGAAGGGGCAGCAGGTCGTGCCGCGTGATGTGTTCATTGCGACGGTCGGCCCGAAGCTTCGCCGCCCTGGCGGGACGGATCTCGTGGCGCTGCGCGTCGTGGTGTCCGGTACCAAGTCGGGAGCCCCGGCCACGCGTCAGTACGACCTGCTCGATTACTACGACGCCGAGCACCAGATCACGGCCATGATGCGCGTGACGGGCTACACACTCTCGATCACCGGCCAGCTGATGGCGTCCGGCGCACTGGCGTCAGGTGTCTACACTCCCGACGAGTGCTTTCCCGGCGATCGCTACATCTCCGAACTGGCTTCGCGCGGCATCAACATCCGCATCAGCTAGCGCCGGACCGCGCGAAGGCTCAGCGCGCCCAGTTCGCGAGCGTGATGCCGATGGCGTCGATGGCTTCACGGGCACGCCAACGATCGCGGCCGTTATAGAGCATCGCGAAGGCCAGCAGTTCACCGTTGCGGGCGGTGACGTAGCCGGCTAGGGCGACGACATCGTTGGTGGTGCCGGTCTTCGCGTGCAGGTTCGTCTGCGCGGTCGAGAATTTCATCCGATTGCGCAGCGTGCCGCTTTCCCCGGCCAGCGGGAGCGAGGCATGGAGCAACGGGCCCCACGATGACTTGTCGGCCCATCCTAGCAGTTGCACCATCGCGCGCGGCGAGACCTTGTCGTATTGCGACAGCCCGCTGCCGTCGCTGGAGCGGATGGCGTCCTCGCGCACACCGGCCGTGCGCTGAAGGAGTGCCCGCAGCGCCGTGTCAGCCGTGCTGGCTGACCCGGTGGTATGGCGATCAGCACCGCGCGCCGCCGCCCGGTACATGTGCTCGGCGATGACATTCACCGATTCACGATTCATCACGGTGAGGAGAGTCTCGAGCGGCACCGACTCCCAGGTGGTGAGCGGCAGTGCATTGGCCGGGGTATTGCCAAGCATCATGCCTTTCCCCACCGTCACGCCATTGCGCTGGAGCGCGGCAGCGAAGGCGCCTGTGGTGAAAGATGCCGGATCCTCGACGATGTAAGAGTACGAGCGCTGGTACACGTCGGCGCCGATGCTGCCGGTGACGGAAATGCCGCTCGAGTTGCGCGCCATCTTCAACGACGCGCCGCGGCCCGCGACGGTGCGCACCGTCGCACGAAGCGGAATCGCAGTCGTGGCCGGCTCCAGCACCACCTCAGCGGGATTACCGCGCGTCGTCGGACGCACCGTGACCCAGACGATGTTCTCGTTCAACGACAAACCAGACACGCGACCGGCATACGCATCCTGCAGGATGCGGGGATGCCAGCCCTCCGGGATGCTGCGTGTCTCGAAGGCCGACGCATCACCGATCACGCGACCAGTCACGGTACGAACCCCTGCCTTCACCACCCGCGCCGCGAGCGAATCCATGGCGGCATCGGGCTTGCCGCCGATGAAACGTGAGGACATCGATGGATCACCGTCGCCACGCAGGATCAGGTCGCCGTCCAGCACACCGTCACGCAGTGTGCCGGTGTGCAACACATCGGTGTGATAGCGGTACTGCGGCCCGAGCGAGTTGAGCGCGAGCACGGACGTGAGCACCTTCTCCGTCGACGCGGGAAGGTGTGGCACATCCGCGTTGATCGAGAACAGCGTGTCGCCATGCGTCAGCGACACGACCATCATGCCCCACGATCCGTTGCGGATGGACGTGCCGGCGAGCAGCCCAAGGTCGGCGCGCAGCCCATCGAGTCCGAACGAGGACCGTGGCAGGAGCGGCGAGAGCGCAGGGCCAGCGGGCCGCGAAAGGCGCGTACGCGGCTTAGTCCGCGTCAGCCGATTACGTGCGGCGGCCGATCCAGTCCGGGCCACACCGCGCGCCGGCGACTTCGCGGCGGTTCGGCGACTCACGGTGGCCTTCTTGCGCGGCTTCTGCGCCTCGACGGCAAGCGCAAAGCCGAGGGTGACGAGCACGAAGGTGAGCGAACGAAAAACGGACAGCAGGCGATTGCAGCGTCGCAAATCACACCTTGAGAAAGATGTTCCGGCGCCAGAGCGCCCAAAGAATCACGAACCAGAAGAGGACGAACGTCACTGCATACCCCAGCGACGCCACTCGTGGTTCGAGTATCGGCGCAAAGATCGCCTGATAGACCACCCATTGCACCGATTCCGGACCATCAGCGGTCTGGACCTTGAGCACCGTCACGGTAAGCCGAGCCATCAGTCCGGACCCGAGAAAGGCGATCATCGGGTTCGTACCATAAATGACGAAGAACTTCGTCCACCGTTTCCAGCCGTTCACGTCGATGATCCACATGCACGTCGCCAGCGTCACCAGCGCCATGCCGGCGGTGAATACGACGTAGCTACTCGTCCAGAGTGTCTTGTTGATGGGAAACACCCAATGCCACATCAGCCCGACCATCATCAGCAGCGCACCGGAGCCAAACATGCCATTCAGCCGTTCGGCGAGAGGCCGTGGGCTTCCGATCCAGCGTCCAGCGAACTGCCCGAGCATCATCGTCCCCACCGCGGGCAACGTGCTCAACAGCCCTTCCGGGTCCCACGTCTTGGCCGACACCCACAGGTGATTGGTGCCGAAGACGAGGCGATCCACCCAGGCGCTCAACACAGCCTCCGGCTGATCGAGGAGCTGCCAGCCCGGCACACCACGATCCGGCACGACCACGAGCGTCATCAGCGCCCAATAGCCGAGCAGGATGCCGACCAGCACCACGGCGTGCTGCTTCCACGTGCCTCGCAATGTGATCAGCGCGCCGACGACGTACGCGACGGCGATGCGCTGCAATACACCCATGATGCGCAGATGCTCGAGGCGGTACACCATGCGGTCGAGGAAACTCGGATTGGGCATCGAGTCGATGGTGCCCCACATGAACCCGGGGAACCACGCGAGGAAGAGCCCGAACAGGAATATCAGCACACCGCGGCGCAGCACCTGCCGAACGATCTCACCTTCGCCATCACCCCGTGCTCGCCGCTGTGACAACGAGAGGTACGACGTCACACCAACGATGAAGAGAAAGAACGGGAAGATCAGGTCCGTCGGAGTCCAGCCGTTCCATTTCGCATGTTCGAGCGGCTCGAAGATGTGGTCCCAGTCCCCCGGATTGTTCACGAGGAGCATGCCAGCGACCGTCATGCCGCGGAAGACATCGAGCGAGAGCAATCGCTCGCGCGAGCCGCTGGGTGCAGGCGCTGCTACGGGCGGACGCTCGCGGCGAACGGGCGACAGATCGGGTCGGGTGACCGTCGCCACGGGTCAGTGACCTGCGGCCGTCACGAGGGTTCCGCTCGACCCCTGCGCGTCGGCGATGTCGTCGCCGCCATTGCCCTGTCGCTGCCAGCGGAAGAACACCACCGTCATGATGCCGTAGAAGAACAAGCCGCCTGGAATCCACATGATGAGACCTCCGATGAGCTGGTCCATCTTCGGCGAGATCCCCCACAGCCTGGGGCTCGACGCGTAGAGCGGGTACAGCACGGTGTCAGCCATCGCGATGTAGATCGCCACCACGCTCATCGGAATGGTCATCAAAAAGCAGTACAACATCTGCCCCGGATAGCTCAGGCGCGGCAGCTCGGGCAGTGGACTCATGAACGGCCACCACATCAGCACACTCGCGATCAGGAACGTCAGGTGCTGCAGGATGTGCACATTGTGGTGCAACAGCGCGAGGTTGTAGAGCGCCGGAATGTGCCACACTGACAACGTGACGTTGAAGATCGCGAATGCCATCGCGCCGGTGGTAATGCGCGGTGCAAGCCATCCGACGACGGGCCACCCGAGCGCGGGGCGCAGCATCCAGCCAGGCGTTCCGGCGATCAGCAAGGGCGGCACGATCAGTTCCATGATCAGGTGCTGTACCATGTGCCCGCTGAACAGGTAGAAGTCGCTCAGGTCGTGCAGCGGCCCATTCAGGATCACGAACAACAGCACCAGCCCGCTCACGAACGACAGGCGCTGGCCGGTACTCGGCCCCTCACCGTCGGCCGCACGGGCACGCCAAAAATAGAGCCACCCGAGCGCGGTCAATCCAATGACCGTGCTCGGGTGGATCGTCCAGCTGTCCAGCGCCAGTGATTGCGCCGGGTGGAGAAGCAGCGCGAGTGCTACCACGCTAGACCTGCATGACTGTTACGAACCGCTGCTGAGATTGATCGCGACCTTGCCGAACAGGAACAGGAGGCCTACGCACGTCACGATCGCAATCGCGAGTGGGCCGACGAACAGGTTCCGGAACAGCTTGTTGTCGTACTTGAGGTGCATGTAGACCGCGCAGACCACCGCAAACTTCACCGCCGACATGAAGATCATGCTCGGCACGTAGATCGCCGACTGCTCCCATGGCTTGATGTAGTAGGCCGAAATCTCGACGATCGTCACGATCGTGAGGAAGAGGGCCGTCCAGAGGTAGGTCCTGGCGGTCGGGTGATCGCCGTGTGCCGCGTCGTCGTGTCCGTGTGCCATTGGTTCGCGGCTCACTTGATGAGGTAGAGAAGAACGAAGATCGCGATCCAGACCACGTCCACGAAGTGCCAGTAGAGTGCACAGAGGTCGACGTTGAGTGCTTCGTCTTCGCGGAGCCCGCGCTTCTTGTCGATCGACGCGAGCGTGGCAAGCCAGAGCACACCCGCCGTGACGTGTGCACCGTGGAAGCCCGTCAGCACGAAGAAGCTGCTGCTGAAGAGGTTCGTCGTCAGGCCGAGGCCTTCGTGCACGAAGCTGGTGAACTCGTACGCCTGGCACATGAGGAAGACGATGCCGAGGATCGCCGTCGACACCAGCCAGAAGAACGAGTTGCCTTCGAGCTTCTGCATGAACGTCGTGCGTGTGACGCGTCGATTGACCACGGCATTGTGCGCCAGCACCATCGCCAACGAGGACATCAGCAGCACGAACGTCGAGAAGCTGGTGACCGGGATGTTGAGAATGGCCTTGAACGTCTGGCCAGTGGCCGGGTCAGTCCAGATCTCGTGCGGATAGGGACCGACGCGCGACTTGCCCTTGTAGATCAGGTACGTCGAGATGAGGCTGACGAACAGCATGCACTCCGAGCCGATGAAGGCCCAGATCGCAATCTTGCGGTTGTCGAGTCCCGTCGTGGTGTAATGGTGTCCGTGCGCGGCGTGGTCGGCATGGCCGCCGGACGTGGTTTCAACTGCCGTGGCGCTCATATCAGTGCGACTCCTCGAGCGGCGTGGTGAGCCAGGCATACAGGCTCACGACGAGCATGGTTGCGCCACCGCCGACGACGGCGTAGAAGGCGTAATCGTTGACGTGCTTGAGCGTCATGCCACCCAGCATGGTGACGAGGCCGATGGCAGCCATGACCGGCTTGAACGTGTTCGACGGCATCGGGATACCCAGTTCCTTCGCGGTCGGCACACGATCGTCGCGATTTTCGTGACCCTCGTGATGCTCACGCGACAGGTCATGTCCATCCGTCACGTCCCAGAGTGGATAGCGGCTGGTGACGTTCGGCAGCACGGCGAAGTTGTACTCGGGCGGTGGCGACGGGATCGACCACTCGAGCGTCGATGCCCCCCACGGATCACGGCCGGCACGCGGTCCACTGCGCAGCGACGTGAAGAAGTTGTAGAGGAAGATCAGGGTCGCGACGATGATGATCGCGGTGCCGATGGAGCTCATCATGTTGAAGAGATCCCAGCCCTGGTTCGCATCGTACGTGTAGATGCGGCGCGGCATGCCGAGCAACCCGGACAAATGCATCGGGCCGAACGTCAGGTTCATGCCGATCATGTTGATCCAGAAGTGCCACTTGCCGAGCGTCTCGTTCATCAACCGCCCGAACATCTTCGGGAAGTAGTGATAGATGCCGGCGAAGATGCCCATGATCGAGCCACCGAACAGCACGTAGTGGAAGTGCGCCACGACGTAGTAGGTGTCGGTCTGCTGCAGGTCGGTCGGGGGCGACGCGTGCGTCACGCCTGAGAGACCGCCGATGGTGAACATCGCGACGAGGCCGACCGAGAAGCACATGGCGGTGGTGAACTGCAGCTTGCCGCCCCACATCGTGCTCATCCAGTTGAAGATCTTCACGCCGGTCGGAATCGCGATCAGCATCGTGGTGAGGCTGAACACGGTGTCGGCGATCGGGCCCATGCCGACCGAGAACATGTGGTGTGCCCACACGCCGAAGCCGAGGAAGCCGATCAGGATGCCGGAGTACACCATCACTGCGTAGCCGAACAGCGGCTTGCGGCTGAACGTCGGCAGCACTTCGCTCACGAGGCCGAAGGCTGGCAGGATCAGGATGTAGACCTCGGGGTGCCCGAAGATCCAGAACAGGTGCTGCCAGAGCAGCGGGTCAGCGCCGGCGGTGAGCGTGTAGAAGTTCGTGCCGAAGAAACGGTCGAACTGCAGGAACACCAGTGCGACCGTGATCACCGGGAACGCCAGCACGACGAGGAACTGCACCACGAAGCTCATCCACGTGAACATCGGCATGCGCATCAGGTGCATGCCTGGTGCGCGCATGTTGATGATCGTGGTGATGAAGTTGAAGCCGGCGGCCAGCGAGCTGATACCGAGGATCTGGAGGCCGAGCACCCAGAAGTCGATGTTGAGACCCGGGTTGTACGCCATGGTGGTGATTGGCGCGTAGCCGAACCAGCCGCCGTTCGGCGCGAGGCCGGCGAAGATCGGCAGCGTGATGAAGATGCCGCCGAGCAGGTAGACCCAGTAGCTGAAGGCGTTCAGGCGTGGGAAGGCCACGTCGCGGGCGCCGATCTGCAGCGGGATGAGGAAGTTGAAGAACGCGGCCGACAGCGGCATGATGGCGAGGAACACCATCGTGGTGCCGTGCATCGTGAAGAGCTGGTTGTAGAGCTCTGCACTGACGAGGGCCTGGTTCGGTGCGGCCAGCTGGGCGCGGATGACCGCCGCCTCGAGCCCGCCGAAGATGAAGAAGAAGAGCGACGTGAAGAGATACAGCACGCCGATCCGCTTGTGGTCCGTGGTCGTGATCCAGCTCCAGACACCGGTCTTCTCGCCGGAGTAGGAAGCGGAGGATGCAGCCGGCGCGTAGGTCGGCGGCGCAACAGTCGTGGCCATGACTTTATATGCTCCGGGCGCGGGTTACTTGAGTGCCTGCAGATAGGCGGCGACGTCTGCGATCTGCTGATCGGAGAGCCCACCCATCGTGACTTTCGCCTTGATCGCCGGGTTGTACTCACCCGTGCCGATCGCCGGCATCAAGCTGCCCGGCTTCATGGCTGGCGCGTTCTTGATCCAGCGCACGAGGTTTTCGGTGGTGTTCTCGTACAGCGCACCGGCCAACGTGTAGCGCGAGCCGAAGTGCGTCAGGTTGGGGCCGATGATACCGGCACTCATCGGGTTCCCGCTCACCTTGTGGCAGCCGATGCAGGCGGAGCGCGAGTAGATCGCCTGACCGCGCGTAGCGTCGCCCGTGAGGCCAGCCGCGAACGTGATCGAGTTCGGCGCCTTGGCCGTCGGGATGGTCGAGATGTCGAGCTTCTCGCGGGGGAAGACAAAACCGACCGGGGCCGGTTCGGCAGCGTTCGCGAGGGCGGCGCCGACCTGTCCGGCCTTGGTGGTCGACTCAGCGGCCGGCGTGACCGGGGCAGCTACCGGTGCCGCCGCAGGCGCGACGCCAAAGACGGCTGGCGCCTTCTGGTGCGCGGTCCAGCTGGCGAACTGCTCGGGTGAGACCGTGAAGACGCGGAACTTCATGTTCGCGTGGCTGGAGCCGCAGTATTCGTTGCAGCTGCCGTTGAGCGACTTCATCACCATCGAGTCGCGCGGCGTCATCCAGAGATAGTTCGTCTTGTTCGAGATCAGGTCGCGCTTGCCACCGAGGCGCGGGATCCAGAACGAGTGCAGCACGTCGACCGTGTTGAGCTTGAAATTCACCGGCCGGTTCACCGGCAGGTAGAGCTCATTGGCGGTGGTGATGCCGTATTCCGGGTAGCGGAACTCCCACCACCACTGATGACCGATCACCTCGACCTGCAGCGCATTGGCCGGTGCCTTGGCCTGCGTCATGAAGATCGTCTTCACCGTCGGCACGGCGATGAACGCCAGAATCACCGCCGGAATCGCGGTCCAGGCGATTTCGAGGGTGGTGTTGCCGTGCACGTGCTTCGGTTCCGGCGACGTCGGGCGCGCCTTGAACTTGAAGATGATATAGAGGATGCCGACTTCGACGATGACAAACACCACCGTGGCCCAGAAGAGCAGACTGTCCCAGAGATGGGTCGTCGCCTCATTGAGGTCGGTGGTGTAGTTGAACGTCGTGTTCGGATATTGTTGCGCCGCGGCGGAGGCGGCGAATCCGAGCATCAGCAGCGCGGGAAGCGCGACGGGTGCAAGTCCGCGTCGGGTCAGTGCGCCGGCGAGGAGCCGGCGGAACCTTGAAAAGCTGGCCATGCCCAGGTCTTGGGAAAGGTCGTGGGGAGCCAGGGTAGACGCCCCGAGAGGAACCGACAGGACGGGAACAGATGTTCCAGAGCGCCGGTACGGGAAACGGCACACGCATCCCGCAAAGAGCAGATATCGTCATGTCATGCACGACAACCGCGACCCCTACCAGGTCTAGCGACCGACGTACCGGTTAGCTACAACCGGTGGCTGACTGATGCAACGTCAGCAAACTTAGACAGATCGCGCAAAACTAAGGCGCAGGGGTTACGCGCCGCCAGCGCTTGACGAGTCTGTCTTCGCAACTGGGTCGGCCACCGCATGTTTCGCGAGCGTGGAGGTCACCGCCAACTCGATTCCCGAGCGAAGTTGTCCCACTCGCTCGCGCAGCATCCGGAGCTTGGCCTGATCGGCCCCGCCCCCTCTGGTAGCGATCAGGATCAGGTCGCTGGAGAGGTCGGCGAGGAGCTGGAACTGGCTCCGCAGGAGGCCCACCAACGGGGTCGCTGCCCGCTTCAGCTGCTGCGGAAAGGCCGAAGTGGGATTTCCGGCGCGAATGGCGATCGCATACGTCTCGATCATGCCATGCAGGGTCTGGGTGATCGCGGTCGCGGTTTCGAGCTGCTGGAGCTTGGCCTGACCTGGGCCGTCTACGGTGGGCTTTGCCATGCGGGAAAGCTACGCCACCGGCGTCACCTCGGAGTCACCCCCGCCGTTTCGGACCTCCAGGTCTGTGGAACAATTACATACGGTTTAGCACTCAATGCCTCACGCGTTCGACTTCTCTCACGCTGGGGTGTGGCATGGGCCTGCTATTTCGTGTGATGGCGGTGACGGCTGTTGGAGTGCTGTTCTCGGTCTCGAATCCGGCGAGCCTGTCGGCGCAAAAGGCGACACGGAGCGGAGCGCCAGAGAAGGGCACATGGGGTGGCGAAGTGGCAGTTGGAGAAGGGCAGAGTGCGTCGCTGCTCAAGTTTCTGTCGCCGCGGTGGGCCGTCGTCGCCGGCGCGACGCTGACGTCGTACAAGTCGAGCTTCCAGAGCGGTGACATTGCAATCGACGACCGTTTCACGCTGGCGGCGCTGCAGGTCGGTGCGAGGCGGTACGCACGCACGGGGCTGGGCGTGCGGCCGGTAGTTGGCGGCGGCCTCCTCATCGCCGGCCGCACGGGCAACCCCACCTCCTATGGTGCGTACGGTGAGCTCGGTGCCGTCTACTTCTTCAACCCCCACGTGTCTCTGGGCGCGATCGGAACGGCGAGCGTCACGCGAAACAACCCTAACGGATCGACGTTCGGCGCCTCGCTCGCGCGCCTGATCGGCGCCGTCTACTTCTGAACAACGCCAGAACCTGCACACGGCTCGGCGTGCGATAATTTGTCGGGATGTCCGACCGCACGCCGACCCGCCGGCCCGCCGCCTTCGCCCCCGCCACACCGCCCACACCGCGGTGTCCGGAGTGCTGGTCGGCGCCTTACCTCGGCCCGACGCGGAAAGTGCGCCGTGGATGGCGGGTGCAGGCGGGCGAGGCTGAGGAAGCGTCGGGAACAACCGTGGCTGTTGCGAGCACCGTCTATCCCTGCAGCAACCCGGCCTGCGACACGGCGATCGTGGTGCGCATGGCGCTCACGGGTGGGTACCTGCAGAGCGATGTGGACGATGGGCTGCTGCGCGAGAACGATGCGACGGCCTTCACGCGCGGGCGTACGGCGCGCGATGGGGTGTGGCGCGATCGTGCCGGGGATCCCAAGACGGCGCCGGTGCAGAGGGATTTGTTCGCGGTGTAGCCGGGGGAGGTCGATTCACCGGCGTGACATTTCGCGGTTGCGGTCAGGCACTACTCAATGTATATACTTGTATATCCAACTTGGAGTCCTTCGATGAGCATCGCGCGTAGTCGCACATTTCGTAGCGGGAACAGCGAGGCGATTCGGCTGCCGAAAGACGTGGCGTTCGGCGATGACGTCGAACTGATTTTGGTCCGATCCGGCGACGTCATGACCATCTACCCGGCCGCGACAACGATTCCGGAGATGCTCGCACGTCTGGCGGCATTGCCCGCGGTCACGGAGCGTGATGAGCGGGATGACGAGGGTATTCCTGAACGCAGTGGCCTCTGAGCCATGGCATGCATGATCGACACGAACATCGCCATTCAACTGCGCGATGGCGACCAGACAATCGCGTCGCGCATCGCGGCGCTGGACGACGCGATCGTGATGTCGATCGTGACGCGCGTCGAACTTGAAGGGGGTGTGTACCGCCATCCGGCAGATGCACCGATTCGCCGCGCCCGACTGGACGCGATCCTTGCTGCGGTTCCTGTGCTGGCATTCGATGATTCCGCCGCAGCCGCGCACAGTGCCATCGTGGCGCAGGCGGGCTATTCGCGAAGGAAGCTGCTGGATCGGATGATCGCCGCACAGGCAATCGTACATCGCGCAAGGCTCGTGACCATGAACGCGAGCGACTTCTCCGACATTATCGGCCTCGAGCTCGAGGCATGGTGACCGACGGTCGATGTTTCCTGAACATCTGTACTAGCTGACCGGACTAGTCAGATAGTACAGATGGCCAGGTATGGCTACCGTCCCGCCATCGACTCCGGACGCAGCACGTCATCGAGCTGCTCACGCGTCAGCCACCCGCGCTCGAGCACGATCTCGGTCACGCCCCGGCCCGTCGCCAGCGCTTCCTTGGCCACACCGGTCGCCTTCTCGTAGCCGATCACCGGCAACAACGCGGTGACGACGCCGATGGAATGCTCGACGTAGTACCGCATGCGGTCGGCATTGGCCGTGATGCCGACGATGCACTTGTCCTTCAGAACCTGGATGGCGTGCGTCAGCTCGTGGATGCCGCCCAGCAGCTTGTAGGCGATGATCGGCTCGAAGACGTTGAGCTGCAGCTGCCCTGCCTCGGCCGCCATCGTCACCGTGACATCGCCGCCGATGATGTTGAAGCACACCTGATTGACGACTTCAGGGATGACCGGATTCACCTTGCCCGGCATGATGCTGCTACCGGGTTGCATGGCCGGCAGGTTGATCTCGCCGAAGCCAGCGCGCGGGCCAGAGCTGAGCAAACGCAGGTCGTTGCAGATCTTCGAGAGCTTGGTGGCCGTGCGCTTCAACACGCCACTCAGCTGCACGAAAGCACCGGTGTCGCTGGTGGCCTCGATCAGGTCGGGCGCCGTGATCATCACCAGCCCGGTCACTTCCGACAGGTGCTTGCGCACCGACACGGTGAATTCCTCCGAAGCCGTGATGCCGGTGCCGATCGCGGTCGCGCCCATGTTCATCTCGCGCATCAGCGCCTGTGCTTCGCCAAGGCGATCGACGTCTTCCATCAGCGTGTGTGCCCACGCCTTGAATTCACGACCGAGCGTCATCGGCACCGCGTCCTGCAGCTGGGTGCGGCCCATCTTGATCAGGTCACTGAACTCGACCGCCTTCGCATCCATCGCGCCGCACAGATCCTTCAGCGAATCGCGCAGGACATCGAGTGCCATGTGAAGCGCGATGCGAATCGATGTCGGATACACGTCGTTCGTGCTCTGGCTGCGATTGACATGTTCGTTCGGGTGCACGACGTCATAGGTCCCACGCGACCGGCCGAGGATCTCGAGAGCGCGATTCGCGATCACCTCGTTCGCATTCATGTTGGTGCTGGTGCCGGCACCCCCCTGGATCATGTCCACGATGAAGTGTTCGTGGTGCCGTCCAGCGCGAATCTCCTCGCCCGCACGCACGATGGCGTCCGCCACGTTGTCGGGCAGCAGGCCGAGTTCTCGATTGGCTTCAGCGGCAGCGATCTTGACCGCAGCTAACGCGACGATGATCTCAGGAAACTCGCGGAGCGGCACGCCGGTGATCGGGAAATTCTCGGCCGCGCGCAGCGTCTGCACCCCATAGAGCGCTTCGTCCGGCACTTCCCGCTCCCCAAGCAGATCGTGTTCGACGCGCATGCGACGACTGCCAAAACCGAGGGTCCGACCACGACCGACCAGGGTGGCGTCGGCGATCCGCAGGCGACCGGCGATGGCGCGGGCGGCGCGGTTCACAAGCCCGGCGTACAGATGCGGGTTGTCCTTCACGATGTCGGCCAGCTTCTCCTTGCTCAGGATCAGCAGCTCACCGGCGATCACGGCGCGAGCCGTGGTGCCGTGGCGCGTATCGTCCAACAGGATGCCTTCGCCGATGGCCTCACCGGGCCCCATCGTGACGAGGCGTGTGGTACGGCCACCTGCAGTCTTCTCGATGGCCACGCCACCGGTTACGACCAGCGCGAACATCGATCGCTCATCGCCTTCGCTGAAGAACACATCATCGGTGGCGAAGGAATGCGGCTCGAGTGACTGGGCGAAACGCCAGAGCTGCGCATCCGGAAGCCCTGCCACGAACGGCAGCGCCTTGAGTTGTGTGAGAATCACATTTTTCATGGCACGAAGCTACGTCTCGAACCAGTCTCGTGCGAGACGAAAAACATCGCGATTGCACATGTCAGCGAAGCGGCAAAAGTCGGTGCCGAAATGCGCGTGAAATCAACGGCGTTCCGCGGGGCGACTACGCCGTGAGATCGTCGCCCGCGTGCCAGCCGTTCTCTGCAAGTTTTGCAATCAGAGCGAGCACATCGTCGCGATGATCATGCACGGAGAGCAAAAGCAGGTCACCACTGTGCGCCCACTGCAATGCTGAGCGAACGGCGCTCATGTCGTCCGGTGCACTTTCCATCCGCTCGTTCGGCACGCCGAGCTGGCGCAGGGCATCGAGCAGAACACCGCTGATGGAGCCTGATGCGCGGCCGCGAAGGAATTTCGGCATCTCCTTCGCGATGTACCGATCGATGATGCCGGAGTCCAACGCGGCCTTCGCGATTGCGTGCAGCGCGACATCGTCCCGGTCACCACCAGTGCCGAGTGAGATCACGCGCCGGGTCGCCTGAATCTGGCGGGTCGCGTCGATGAGCGCGGCGACGCTCTGCGGATTGTGGGCGTAGTCGATCACGACCGTTACGCCACCAACCTTCCGCACCATGAGCCGACCCATGTTGTCGGCGGAGCCGGCGCCAAAAACCTTCAGCGCCCCCACAGCGGCCTCGCCGAGCTTCAACTCCGTGGCGATGGCGAACGCGAAGGCCGCGTTGAGCACGTTGTGGCGTGCCGTGCCGCCCAGCGTTGCAGGGATCGCCGCGATGTCGGCCTGGGAAAGGCCGCCGTCGTCGGCGCGCACCGGCACGCGGCGACCCTGATAGCCAGCAACAGCCTCCACCAGCGCAGGCACCTCGGCGTTGTAGACCAGCGCCCCGGTCTCCGATACCGCCCGACCAACCACCAGCTTCGCCTCGGCCAGTGTCCTTAGGTCATTGATGCCATAATCGCCGAAGTGGTCGGGGGAGAGCGTGACGATCGCAGCGACTGAGGCGCGCTGCACCGCCAGTCCACGCCGCAGCAAGCCACCGCGAGCCGTCTCGAGCACCGCCAGCGTCACTGCTGGGTCCTGAACCACCCGACGCGCTCCTGCAGGCCCTGACCAATCGCCACTTTCGACCTGCATGTCGCCGATCCAGACACCATCGGTGCAGGTGTAGCCGACCGTGTGACCGGCAGCGCGCGCCATCGCCGCCACCATGCGCACCACGGTGGTCTTGCCGTTCGACCCGGTGACGAGCACGATCGGGATGTCGCGTACGCTCAGCCAGTCGATCGAATCGATGGGTGGGATGTCATCGATCAGCCACCCCGTGGCGCCAACGCCAGTCCCGACGAAGGCGTGGGTTTCATCAAAGGTGCAGTTCAATCCGAGCCGCTGCGCTTCGTCCCAGAGTTCGAGCAGTCTGCGCCGGGTGCCTGGCGTCCGCACTGCTTCGGCGTGCGAAAACGCCTTCAATGCCGCAACGGGGTCGGTCAGCTTCGCGGATTCCGCGCCAGCGAGCCGCGATTCCGCATACACCCAGGCGGACTCGCAGACTTCCGTTGCAGTCATCAACTGATCGATCGGCGCGTGAACGAAGAGGCTCGCGCCCCCCGGGTAGACGCGCTGCACCGTCTCGGCGTAAGGCCAATCGAGCGCGTCCGCCAGCACAGACACACGCTCGTGCCACACACGCAGCAGCTCGGCGTTGTGGTCCGTTGCAGCATCATCGAGCGAAACATCGAGCACAGCACCCAGCCCTGAGTGCATCAGGTTGGGGCCCATCAGACGGCGCGAATCCACGATGGTCGGTGAGGGATAACCCGACTCGAGGTCCGGTTCGCGCGGAGGGCGCGTCATATCAGGTCCTGCGTTGCAACACTAGTCGTTCGCTTCGCGGGCGAGAAACACGCCGCGATCGTCCCTGACGATGGTCGTGGAGCCATGCCCTTCAGCATCAGTGTGCGCGATCGGGACACGAGCCGGTGCGACAGGACGCGCCTCGACCACCACCTTCGGCGGCGCCGGCGGCGGTACGCTGTCGTCCGCCAACTCCATCGCATCGGGGGTGATGGTCTGCGGCGCCTGCCGCTTCGGCGAGACGAGTGACGCGCGGTCGAAGTCGGGCTTGAACTGCGTGATCTGCTTCCAGCCGCGCGCCAAAGCGTCGGCGAAGATCAGTACCAGGTCACCCGGTTCTGCCTTGCGCAGCGCAGTCTCGATCGCCTCCTGCTCGTCGACGACGATCTCGACGCGGTCCTTCCCGATGCCGCGTGCGAGCAGCGCCTCGGCGAGCATCCGCGGCACTTCGTCGTCACTTCGACCACGCCGACTGTCGTCACGACGGCAGATGTAGTGATCGAAGACAGCGGCCGCCGCGACGTCAGCGATGGCCACGATATCCTGATCCCGACGGTCGCCTGGCGCCGAGAGCACGCAGATGCGACGGCCCTTCACATCGAGCCGGTTCGCCAGCTGACAGAGTTGCTCGACGGCGTCGGCGTTGTGACCGTAGTCGAACAACACGCGGAACGGATGCTGCTCGTAGACGTTGAGACGTCCCGGTGCCTGGAAGAAGCTGGTGTCGAAGGTGCGCAGGCCGTGCCGGATGTCCTCGAGACGCACACCCATCGCAAATGCCATTGCGGCGGCGAACATCGCGTTCTGCACGTTGTGCAACGCCTTGCCTTCGATCGTGGCCGGAATCAGGTGCGTCCAGAGCAACGGAATGTGGGCACCGTGATCGTAGATCGTGATCATCGAGCCGTTGATGCCATTCTCGAGCGCGATGGCACGACCGCCGGCGCGGATATGCTCGCGCACCAGCTGGTGATCCGGGTTCAGCGTCACGTAACAGACATGCTTCGCCTCGGTATACGCCGCCATGCGGAGCGTGAGCGGATCATCGGCATTCAACACCGCCGTATCACGCGCGATCTCGATCACCGTCCGCTTGATCTCGGCGAGTTGCTCGAGGGTATCGATGTTCTTCTGGCCCAGATGATCGGGGCGCACGTTGAGCACGGCGCCGACGTCCACGTGTCGGGTCGCCATGCCAGCACGCAGCAGTCCACCGCGGGCTGTCTCCAGCACTGCCACTTCGACATTCGGATCGCTGAGCACGATGCGCGCGGCGGTAGGACCCGTCATGTCGCCCACTACAGTGCGCTGACCATCGACGTACACGCCGTCGGTGGTGGTCAATCCGACACGCTTGCCAGCCAGCTTGTGGATGTGCGCCAGCATGCGCGAGGTGGTCGTCTTGCCGTTGGTGCCGGTGATGGCTGCAATCGGAATGGTGCTCGGGCTTCCGGCCGGGAACAACATGTCGATGGTCTTGCCCGCGACATCGCGCGGGCGCCCGTCGCTGGGCGCCATGTGCATGCGGAAACCTGGCGCCGCGTTGATCTCGCAGATCGCTCCGCCGATGTCCTTGTAGCTCTGCGTGATATCCGGCGTGAGGAAGTCCACGCCACCGATGTCGAGCCCGATCGCCTTGATCGCGCGCACCGCCATCTCGGCGTTGTCGGGGTGCACGAGGTCGGTCATGTCGCGGGCTGTACCGCCGGTACTGAGGTTAGCGGTCAGCCGCAGATACACGACTTCATCCTTCGGCGGAATCGTCTGCGCGGTATAGCCAAGCTTGGTCAGCAGGCCGGTGGCTTGTGCATCGAGCTCGATTCGCGTCAACACCTTCTCGTGTCCGATGCCGCGTCGCGGATCGGAGTTCACGATCGCCACCAACTGCTCGATGGTGTGCTCGCCGTCGCCGACGACATGGCCTGGCTCACGCTTGCTGACGGCGACCAGCTCACCATTGATCACCACCATGCGATGGTCATGGCCGGTGATGAACGTCTCGACGATCACGCTGCGCGAGTGTTCCTGCGCACGCGCGAAGGCTTCGCGGATCTCGTCCTTGTCGCTGAGATTGATCGAGACGCCGCGACCATGATTGCCGTTGTACGGCTTGAGCACGACCGGGAAGCCGATCCGTTCCGCCGCATTCACGGCCCGTTCGGCGGTCTGCACCAGCCGCTGCTTCGGCACTGGCAGGCCGAGGTTGGCGAGGATCTTGTTGGTTTCTTCCTTGTCACTCGCCAGTTCGACGGCGATGTGCGACGTGCGGCCGGTGATGGTGGCCTGGATGCGCTGCTGATGGCAGCCGTATCCAAGCTGGATCAGCGACTGCTCGTTGAGGCGGATCCATGGGATGCCGCGCTTCTCGGCGGCGTGCACGATGGACGCGGTGCTCGGGCCGAGCGCGCGTCGCTGTGCATACCGAATGAACGTGTCACGACTTTCTTCCCAGTCGAAGCTGGCGTCGTAGTCGTCTGGACGAAGTTCAGCCGGCAGCAACGAGTGCAGCAGATTCAGCGAGAGGTCGGCCGCTTCGATCCCGACATCTTCCTGTTCGTATTCGAACGCCACGTCGTAGACACCATCACGGCCGGCAGAACGGGTCTTGCCGAAGGTGACGGCGATACCGGCGGTGTTCTGCATCTCGATCACGACATGTTCGAAGACATGGCCAAGCCAGGTGCCTTCGTCCTCGGTCATGCGTCGGATGAATCCACCGGGCTCACCGTAGCTGCAGCCGTGTTCCTTCAGGCCGGGGAGTCGTTCGACCAGCGCGTCGATGAACCCGTGTCCCAATCGCATGGTCGGCCAGGCCTCGAGCACGCCGAGGTCCACTTCCAGCCGGATGACCGGGAAGTGGGCGTAGTGACTCGGGCCGACGTAGACGTTGCGATCGAGAATCTTCATGCGGCCGGGTCGGTGTGCTGGAGGGTGACGACGTTCTTGCCGTGCGCCTTGCGGGTGCGGAGGTTGAATCCGGCGCCTTCAGCGAGTTGGTGCATCCTGATGCCGAGCAGCGTGACGGTGTCGTACGGTTCCGCTGCATGCATGGAGGAGAACTCCACATCCGCAGTATCGATCACCGTGACCGCGCTGGTGCCCATGACGTCGATTTCGTCGTCCGGGCTGATGAAGGCGGCGGTGTCTTCGTCCACGCCCAGACCCAAAAGCGCGGGGTTGTAGGACAGCGCGGTAAGCAGCCGTCCGAGTCGGTCGCGCTGGCGGAAGTGCTGGTCGACGATGAAGTCGCGGGTGAGGCCGAATCCTGGCGCCATCGTCACCATGCCTGCGCGAGGGGTTGGGCCTTCCTCGCCGCCGGCGATCATGTGGGTGGACATGACAGCGGCCCCGGCGCTGGTGCCGGCCACTGGCATTCCGGCGTAGAAGCGGTCGTGGAGGATCTGCGCCGCTGGGGTTCCACCCATGATGGTGGTCAACCGGAGCTGGTTGCCGCCGGTGATGAATACGCCGTCGGCATCTTCGAGCTGCGCGGTCCAGTCGCGGTCGTCGCAGTCGGATCGGCGCTGGAAGTTGAGGGCGCGGGCGTATTTGACGCCGTGCCTGGCGAACTGCTTCTCGTACCACGCCCCCATGTCCGACTCTTCCGAGGCGGTGGGGATGATGGCGATGACCGGATTCCGTGGCCCACAGAGCTCGATGAACCGAGCGAGGATGTTGGCGTCGGTCAGTTTCCCGCCGATCGGGACGAGCCAGCCTTTGCGGTTGGTTGGAGACGGCATGGTCGCAAGGTACGGGGGACGGGCGAGATCAGGGAGCCGGAGCGGCTGACTAGTGTTGGCATGCCTGTGTCCGGACTACATCCGCGCCGGCACGAGGGCTCCATGCGCGAGCGAGACATCGTCAACTGCAGGGGGGCGGGAGGCCACGGAGCTCACGGAGTAGCTCCATTCACGAGGCGTCGCGTTTCGCGGGCAGTGTGAACTGCAGGTGGGCGGTAGGACACGAGGACTCCACGCGCGAGCGATGCATCCTGAACTGCAGGGGGGCGGGAGGCCACGGAGCTCACGGAGTAGCTCCATTCACGAGGCGTCGCGTTTCGCCGCCATCGAGATTGACGGGGACTGCTATTCCGCTGTTCCCTCTTTTCCTCGTCAAGGATGGATCGCGCTGCACGGCAGGTGGCAACCGTAGCTACTCCGTGAGCTCCGTGGCCTCCCGCCCCCATCGCTGTTAACGGCGGTAGCGAAGCGCGAGTGGTGGCATCGGGAGCTACTCCGTGAGCTCCGTGGCCTCCCGCCCCCATTGCTGTTAACGGCGCTGGCGAAGCGACAGCGACCGCTCGTGCCGGTGGTGGCGGCGCGGCGGGAGCGGTAGG
The DNA here is from genome assembly GCA_963740355.1 of uncultured Gemmatimonadaceae bacterium. Lineage (GTDB taxonomy): Bacteria > Gemmatimonadota > Gemmatimonadetes > Gemmatimonadales > Gemmatimonadaceae > JACMLX01. Next base: position 551,505 of record CAVUDW010000002.1, on the reverse strand, counting down.
CTTGGGCGCATGACGACGACGAGTTCAATGACTCTCCTGCTCAACGGCGATGTGTACGCGCCGGAGCACCTGGGGCACCAGCACATCCTGATTGGTGGCGGCACGATTCTCTACATGGGGACGGAGCGGCCGTCGTTTCCGCCGTACCTGGGTGTGGAGGAGATCGACCTCGAAGGGCGGCGGGTGATTCCGGGGCTGATCGATGGGCATTGCCACATCACCGGTGGTGGTGGTGAGGCGGGGCCGGCGTCGAAGGTGCCAGCACCGCTGGCGGAGTCGTATCGGAAGGCCGGCGTGACGACGGTGGTCGGGGTGCTGGGCACCGACGATGTGACGCGATCCACCGCCGAACTGGTGGCCGGTGTGCGTGCACTACGGGCACAGGGGATCAATGCCTGGTGCCACACCGGTGGGTATCACCTGCCGCTGACGACGCTCACCGGCTCGGTGCGCAGCGACATAGTGAACATCGATTGCATCATTGGCGTGGGCGAAGTGGCGATCTCGGATCATCGATCATCACAGCCGACGCTGCAGGAACTGCTGCGGATCGCGGCCGATGCACACGTGGCCGGATTGATGACGGGCAAGGCGGGGATCCTGCACCTGCACGTGGGCGACGGGCTGCGCGGGCTGGAGCTGATTCGCGAGGCGCTGACGGTCTCGGAGATTCCGCCGCGGGTGTTCAATCCGACGCATGTGAATCGACGGAAAGCGCTCTTTCACGAAGCGATCGCGTTGGTGAAGGAGTTCGGGTGTTACATCGACATCACGGATTTTCCAGTCGCGGACGGCGAGGATGCGTATTCGGCGGCGGATGCGCTGGAGATCTACTGGGAATCGGGGGCGCCAGTGGATCGGGTGACTGTCTCATCTGATGGCGGTGGGTGTCTGCCTGTGTTTGGGGCGGATGGACAGGTGGTGTCGTTCGAGGTCGGGGATTGCTCGGCGTTGATGCAAACGGTGCGAGCGCTGGTTGGGCGCGGGCATGCGCTGGCGGCGGTACTTCCCCCCTTCTCCGCGCATGTGGCGACGCTCCTTCGCTTCCGAGGCACTGGTGCGCTGGCGGTTGGCGCGCGTGACAATATAGGCACGTTCGGCGCCGTTCCGTTGGCTAGGATGCTCGGGTGACGCCCGTGACGCAGATCTAGCCCGTCGGCCAGATTATCTCGAACCTGAGTAGTCGCGACCCGCAAAGCTGCGTTCCATAGTTTCTACCGCCCGACGCCCTTCGTATTGTTATCATACAATCAACGACCGCACGGCATAACTTCTCGAGGACCAAGATGGATTTTCTGAATGAGCGAAACGATCGCGCGATCAAGAAAGAACTTCGCGGCCTTAGGGACAGCTACCACCACTACTGGGATCTGTTGGCAGAAATGCTCCAGAATTCGCGTGACGCGATTACCCGTGCGAAGGACGGCGGCGTAACTGGACCCTTCTTCGTTCACGTAAGGATCGACGCCAGCAAATCACTGATTCAAGTCACAGATAACGGTATCGGAATTCCCGCAAGCAAGATCCAAGAAGTACTAGCACCTGGTGGAGGCGATAAAGACGGTGACACGAAGGAGGTTGGAGAGAAGGGTGTCGGACTGACGTATGCAATCTTTTCAGGAAACGAATTTGAAATTGAAAGCCGTACCGTTGGCAGTGCGATAGCTGGCGGAAGGGTTGCAAATGCCCAGCAATGGCTCGCAACAGACGACTCCAGCGTTCCCCGCCCAGTCTACGCACCCTTCTCTGAAGAACGCGCCTACCCAGCGTCAATTGCTATCTGCGACAAGGCGTATCCGATGAACTCGTTCTCTCGGATAACAGTATCGCATGTTATGCCGTCGTCGAATGACCGCAATCTTTTCGCGATGACCAAGAGCGAGCTACGGTACCTCATTCGCACCCGCACCGCGGTTGGCGTAACCACGAACTTGTACGATCCGGAGACGCTATCTGAGTTCGATGCCTACATTGACTTGGCCTTACCAGGCGAAAACTCTCTGGAGTCAACTGAAGCTCACTTTCACGCCCCACATCTTCTCGTCAAGACAAGCAATCGGATTGCTCTCCAAGACGTACGCAACGCTTTTGTGCCAATGTCGGACGTAGCACTTAGAAAGAAGCTTGTTGGATCGAAGACTGTTTGGCACACGCAAACAGTGAAAGAGGGGTCTTGGGAGGTTTGCGTATATGGCGTGATGTTCCCCGAGAACGACGCCTTCAAAATCCTGTCCCGAGACACGCTTCTGCTTCCGGAACCGACAGATACCAGCAGTGACGACGTTCTCTTCAGAAGCGGTGTCTTTGTTGCCACGAAGGGAATGCCCACGGCTATGAGTCTCCCAATACCTGAGGGAGGCAGATACCCGGCGTACTACAAGCGCTGCTTCTTCATGGTCGAGTCAAAGAAGCTGAAATTTGATCTCGGGCGGAAATCTTTGCACTACACTCAGGTGCGAAAGCTTCAGGCTGCGGTAAGGGACATGTTCCTGAAGTTCGAGGAAATTGCGCGATATCAGGGTGACGAAACAATTGAGCCATCTGCTCCAAAAATCTCGAAGGCGGAACGGCAGAGCATCATCGCCGCTGAGTGGGCGCGAGCAGAGGGCTTGGTCGACCTTGCGGAGCCGAAGTTGCGCTACGGAAAAGCCCCAGACGCTCAGGAAGCCGCCGTGGCCGCAATTTTTCACGAGTTGATAGGCGCCGGCATTCTCACGCGATACCGAACGCTGACGACTGGATATGGCCACCGCTACGATGCTCACACGCACTACCTGAATGACGGCCAAGCTCCGCTGAGAACGCTTATTGAGTTCAAGTATTCGCTTGATTCACTGATCGCGGATCTGGCGACAGAAAAGAAGTATCTCGAGGATATTCACTTGTTGATTGCGTGGGATGCGGATGAGCAAAAGCTGAAAGACGCGGGGCTAGTTCTTGCAGTTCCCTCAGCACAAGTTTTCGATGGAGTCACTCATGAGCTGAGCGCTGAAACACTCGGAGTCGAACCGATACCAGTGATTCTACTTCGGCACTTCTTCGATCGCAGAAAAGCACTGTCTTAGCAGGTTGCTGAAAAAGTTGCCCGATTTCCGCCGCGCTGGCCTGAGGCTTCCAGCAGTTGTTGTCGACTCTTTCTGGCACCGAGCCATGAGTGGGCCGACGCGACGCAGCCGACCTTTTCCAGCTATGTGTGGGCCGAAGACCGCATTCCCTCCGACCATCCTCTCCGGACGATCCATGCGCTCGTCAACCCGATCCTAAGGGGCGCAGTCGCCCAAATTCGAGGCGCTCTACTCGAAGATTTGCCGCCCGTCGATCCCTCCCGAGCGCTTGCTCCGCGCCCCACTCCTGCAGGTGCCGTCTCCCGTGCCGAGCGAGCGGCAGCTGATGGAGCAACTCAATTGCAACCTACTGTTCCGCTGGTTCGTCGGCACTAGTCCCGATGACGCCACTTGGGGCCCGGCGGTGTTCAGGAGAAATCGGAATCGCCTGATCGCGGGGCACATCGCCGACGCCTTTATGGCGGAATTGCCGCGTGCCGCGGACGAGCGACGGTTGCTCCCGCACGAGGACTTCACCGTCTCCGAGATGCTGCTCGACTAGTGGGCGAGTCGCAAGAGTCTGCGGCCGTAGGACGATCCGACTCCGCTCCCGTCGGATGGCGATCCGAAGAATCCGACGTTCAATATCCGGAAGGAAAAGCGCGCGAGCGCGAGCCATCAGTCGATGCCGGTTCCCGAGGCGCGCCTTTGTTCGCAAGCGCAACAGGACGGCGAGAATTCTCGGGGATCTCGGCAGTGTGCCGATTGACAACCGGCATGGGCTGATCGTGGCGACGGATGTCTGCGCGCCAAGCTACGACGCGGAACCGGATGCGGCCGTCGCCATGCTCGGCATGCATACCCGCCCGGCAGCGACGATTGACGCTGAGCGGAGAAAAAAACTATGACCGTCCAGCCTTTGTCGCGGCCACGCGCGCGTGTTGCATCACCCCGCCGGTCGCGCATAACCTCCATTCCCGCGAGGCCAAGAGTGCCATCGATGATCACGACGCGCCATGCCGGCTACGCGATCAGTCAGGTGAAGCGGAAGCTCGTCGAGGAAGTGTGCGGGTGGGCCAAGACCATTGGCGGGCTACGGAAACTGCACCACCGGGGGTACGCCACGGGCGAAGGGTGTTCGCCTCCACGAACGCCGCGTACAACCTCGTGCAGATGCGCACGATCCTGCGTTTCGGCGTGGCCACATGAGCGCTTGCCGCTACTTGGGGTCATTTCCAAGCTTCCCTGGGCGCTTGCAGTAACCTACACGGACTAGTTCGACAGCTGCGTCCCGCGCCGCTACTGTCGCGGTGTAGCACTCTGGACACTTGACGTCCCGTGTGCGGCCGCGCTCTTTCGAGCAGCAGTTCCGGTTTACTTCCGGCTACTATGCCCCGAACTCGAAGCTTTACGCGCCGCTCGGACCTAGAAACACTTGATGCCTGCTAAGAATGATGTAACGCACTGGATTGACGGGGAGAGTTCGTGGAATGTGGGGATGCGCGGATTTTTCAGCCGGCTGCGTGCGCAGGTGGTCCCAGCAATTTTGGGCCTTCCTGTACTCGGCACTCCCTTTTGGTGGCCAGATTCGTTGCCTGCGGCTGTGACGCTCCCCACTCGCTACTTGTTCGTATTCAGCTTCATAGTTGCCATTACGGTTTTGAGCGCAGTTTTCTTTCTGATTCGAAATCGCACACGACGCTCTGTCGCCCTGAAGAAAGACATGCATCTCATCATGTCTGCTTCGCGAGATATGATCGTAGACTTGTTCGAACGCCAGTCAGCGGCGCCTCGCGCACAGGCTGAAATATCACCGCATGAGCGCAAACATCTTCTGGACTACTCTAACGGAATCTGTGAGTCGATTGCCAATCATTTCAGTCGGCTGGCGGGTGACGAAACGACGGGCTGCGCCGTCCGAATTGCGGTTGTCGACAAATCGCGGCCAAGCACGATCACGCAGTATGTGACCTTCGGACGCTCCAGCAAACTGAATCGAGCGCGATCCGCGACAAGCGAGCCCATCCCGATTGATCAAGGCATTCCCAACTTCTTTAGATCTGGAGACGTGCCATGCCAAGGCGTCATTTTCATTCCCGATCTGGCTGCAGCGACTCGGAAAGGTGCGTATGTCATGACTCAGAACGATAGGCTTTTTCCCGACGACATTAAGGCACTTGCAGTCGCTCCTCTCGTCGGTTGGATGGGCGATCGGAAGGATTTGATCGGATTGCTATTTCTGACATCCCGTTCGGGCCGCGTATTGGATGGAAGGCACGTTGACAGCATGAAAGCAATCAGTGAACATCTGGCGCAGGTATATTCCACGCTATTCGATAGACTCACAATTTCGACTGCGAACGGTCAACTCATAAAGGGGGGAACGTGACGCTAATTCGAAGGATTCGCAACTTCTTCGTCCTGGATCCGCTGTTGAGCGGCGCTCAAGCGCTTACACCGGACGAGATCCTAGAGTATCTGAATCGATCTGCGGTGAACGGCGCCCAGACTGCAACAGAATTTGCTCATACCGCACACTTGATAATTTCGGCGCGACACAATGCGGGAGGACAGAAGCAGCGAATGAAGGTCAAGCGCAAGGTACTTTGAGCGTAGCTCAGAAATGATCGCAGAGTAGCGTCTGTGTAACCGTCTGCGACGGCATGCCTTCCCTCCAGCTGATTGTGTACAGCGACCATCATCCGGTCGTTCACAGCTGCACGCACGCAAACGAAGTCAAATTTCGCAATGTCGGCTCATTGGTCTTTTAAAAAGAAGCAGCCCGACGACACCACCCGCGACCCGATCAGCGGTGAGTTCTTCGCCACGGAAGCAATCCGAAATTCTGCGGAAGCGTTAGTTCGGGAAGGCGTCCAAAATACGATGGATGCGCGCGTAGGCAGCGGAATGGCCAAGGTCCGGATCCTGATCTCTGGGCCAGAGTGGGCAGCGTCAGCGACCAAAGCGTCGGCCCTCTTTGGCAAATTGCGACCGCATCTGGATGCTGCAGGCAATGGCATCCAGCCCAACCGGCGTCCCGACATTACGAAGCCTTGTCAGTTCCTGACCTTTGAGGATTTCGGAACGACGGGGCTCGAAGGCGACCCGCTCCAGTGGCACCGGATCGAGGGTACGCGAAATGGGTTCTTCGCTTTCTTCCGCGCCGAGGGCGAAAATGCCAAATCGGACGGGGGCCGTCGCGGACGGTGGGGGATCGGGAAATTCGTCTTCCCTCGCGCTAGCAAAGGCAGTGCGTTTGTCGGTTGGACTATTCGCGAAAGCGATCGCCAGTCGCTCCTGCTGGGCCGATGCATCTTGAAGTCGCACAGGACGTCAGAGGGCTATCACGTTCCCGATGGTTATCTCGGATCGAAGGTCGTTCTCGCAGATGGCATGATTACGGCGCCGTCGGACGATCGCGACCTCATCGCAAAATTCCGCGAGACTTTCCGCCTTAAGCGGCGCGATGAACCAGGACTGTCGTTGGTCGTGCCTTGGTATGATGACGACATTACGAAGGCAGCTTTGGTCGACGCGGCAATTCGTGACTGGTTCTACTGCCTTATGGCTGGCGAACTAGAAATTGAGATCACGGATCCAGCGGGTACTATGACGCTGAATCGTGATTCACTCGACGGAGAGATATCACGGCTCGACGCGGATGATCGACGAGAACTGGAGCCGCTGGTCAACCTTACTCGGTTCGCCTTCTCGGATGCGGGGCGGTCCGCTGTCCTTTGTGGTCCTCCCGACCAGAACAATAGCCCAAAGTGGAACGAAGCAATGCTCGATGAAGAGTCCAAGACTCGGGTGCGAGCCTCGCTTGACGCTGGCGATCCAGTTGCGCTGAGGGTTCCGATTGTTGTTCGGCCCAAGTTCGCAGACGAACGTCACTCGCACTTCGACGTATTCCTGATTCGGGACGCGGCGTACGATAGCGGCCGGCCCGTCTTTGTCCGGGAGGGCGTGATAGTCAGTGAGGCGAAGGGCGAAAAGGCGCGTGGCGTTCGATCGCTCGTCGTGTGCAAGGATAAGGCACTTGCCGACCTCCTGGGCGATGCCGAGAATCCGGCGCATACCGAGTGGCGGCCCGACACCGGAAACTTTAAGGACAAGTACAAGTTTGGGCCGGGTTATCTCAACTTCGTGCGCTCGAGCGTTCAGAAGCTCGTTCGAATGATCGAAGAGAATGAGGACGACAGCGCTCCGGACATTCTTGCGGACTTTTTCTCGCTCCCAGAGGCCCCAGATCCTTCGCGACCGGTGCGCCCCTCACCAACGCCACGCAAGAAGGGCGAGAATGATCCCCCGCCCGTGGTCATCCCTCCCGCGAAGCCGCGTCGTTTCAGCCTGACCAAGGTGCGGGGAGGATTCACGATCACTGCGGGCGCCGAAGGTGCTCAGATCCCGGCCGAGCTCGAGATTTCGGTTGCTTACGACGTCAGGCGCGGTGATCCGTTTGCGAAGTACGATCCTGCCGATTTCCTGCTCATGCGAGACGGCGTCGGCGATCCAACTGATATCCATGGGCTCCGCGCGCTCACTGTAAGCGAGAACAAAGTGAGATACGAGGTTACGGATCCGGACTTCCGTGTCTCCATCATCGGGTTTGACATGAACCGCGATCTGGCACTCAGAATCGCTACCACCGGGGAGCTCGATGCCCCAGCGACTTAACTGGACGAACCGGAAGCGAATTGAGCGCGCGGACGTTGGAATTACAATCGTTCGCGATGCAGACAGTGCTGCGTTCGATGCGAAGATTAACCTGTCGAGCTACGCGCTACCGTCGGAGTGCTTGGTAGTCGTTGAAGCCTACCGCCAGACGACTTGGCGGAGGTATGAATTCGGAACGGTTGGCTTTGTCCGAGCGGCGACCGCGTGCAGGCTTGACGCGTTCGGTGACCCAGACGGAGTTCAATTCAGGGTCAAGATCCTGAGTGGAGGCCGCGAAGACGGTCGAATCTGGGCTGAGGCCGACCGCGTTCCGGTGACGAGCGCCGACCCGCGCGATGCAGGGCGCCGGTCCTTGTTGAACACGCGTGGCGACGATCTTGATGAAGCAACGTGGCGGCTGGACTTCGACGAAACTCGAGCCGGACCAACGCTTGTGGTGAACAATCGCCTTGGTGATTGGAGGCAGGCGGTCCAGTCGGTTGCGTTTCGGAGCCTCGTGTATCCTGAGCTATTTCGACGCATACTGTCCAAGGCGCTCGAAGATCTTGACTCCGACGAAAAGGACTGGCATTCGGACTGGACAGCGTTCGCCATTCGTTTGCCTGGAGTATGTGACGTTCCTGATGCCGACTCCTCTGACGATGCCCGAGCGGACTGGGTTGAGGATGCAGTGAAAGCCTTCTGCCGCCAACAGCGATTCGCCGAGAAGTACGGCGCTACACTGACTGATGGAAGTGATGCGTGAGCCTAAACAGACTGCGTCCTAAAGGCATTGCCGAAATGAATCGCTGGCTCGATGCGATTCAGAATGAGAGAGCGACAAGCGTGCCAGAAGAGCTCGTGAATCCAGGCGCGCTGGTTGAGTCAACTGGCTATGGCGACATCGCAGAGCCGCGTGTGTTTGAGACGCGTTTTGATTGGGCAACGTATTCCCTCAGCCTGATGGGCAACGCTCCCGATATTCGTGTTCAGGCGGATTCTGGCATGTGGGCGTGGCTCACTCTCGTGTACTTCGACCAAGTATGCCCGACAAGCAACGGCGTCAGAAAGCTGGGCCAGCGCGCTCGATACGTACCTACTGGCACGGATTATCGCACGTACTACCGGCATCTGTTGGCAGGCCCGTGGCAGATCCTCACGGCGCATCGCGACAATCCCGAACGGGCACGTGCGCTCCTTGGCGGCAGCCTGCACAAGCCAGGCGAGATCTACGAGCAAATCGCGTCTCGAATGGAACTCGCCACTTCTGCCACGGTTTTGTCGCTCTCGAACTCTCTCTACGTTGACCAGTCGACTGGTCGTAGGAAGAAAGGCTCTGGTGGCGCAGGGCGCGGCTCCCCGCGCCGGCTTGCCGAAGTTCTTATGCAGCTAGATCTCACCTTCGATATCTACGCGATGCCGATGGATAGACTGCTCAAGCTTCTGCCAAAGGAATTCGAGAGATTTCGAAAGGCGGAGTAGCTGAATACGGATCAGTCAGTGTTCGAGAGGCGCGCGGTCAGCCGCGAGAGCGTGCGCTCTGGATGCTTTCTCAGGTCGCACTCCCATACAACAAACACGCGCCATCCGAGTTCTGTTAACTCTCTAAAATTCTTGGCATCACGCGCCACGTTGCGGCCGAGCTTCTCTACCCAGAACTCGCGTCGAGTCTGGGGGACGACGGAGTTCGAGCAGCCGTGCGAGTGCCAGAAGCAGCCGTGAACGAAGACGACGGTACGGTGTCTCGCAAGTACAAGGTCAGGGCTACCAGGCATTCCCTTCGCGTGTAGCCTGAATCTGAATCCGCGTCGATGCACCCAGCTCCGCACGAGCATTTCTGGCTTTGTGTCCTTTCCGCGTATCGCCGCCATATTGCGCGATCGCGCTGCGGACACCGGCGGATCAGCCCTCGGTGCCCGTGGCAAGGAACTCCAGCTGTAGTCGTGGAATGGGCTTATAGCGCTCAGGGCTTACGATCCTTGGCACCATGATCTTCGCAATCTCCTCGACGACCGGCACTACCACAGAGTTCCCGAACTGACGGTACGCCTGGGTGTCCGACATGGTCTCCGGGATGATGTGCGGCTCACGACCTACGCGATCGAAACCCATGAGACGTGCGCATTCGCGCGGGGTGAGGCGACGCGGGTTCTTCTTGTGCTGCTTAATCAGAATCTCGCTGCCGTCTTTGTGGTACCGAGCCGACAACGTCCGAGCGACGTCATTCGCATCGAAAACACTGCAGCCGAAGCCATTGCCGGCGGCTCGGTGCTTGGCGGCATAGTCCTGCAAGTATTTCCAGAGATGGTCGGACAGCGTATACCGCTCATCCACGACCGTCTTTCCGCGAACAGTCTTGGTGAAGTGGCCTTCCGGTTCCTCGTCCTTCGAATGCAGAATCGAGCCAAGCGTCGGCCCCTGCTTCGGTACCGCCATCTCATCGAATGAGAATTGGACGTGTTTCCGGAAGCCCACCAGAAAGATGCGTTCACGGCGCTGCGGCACCCAAGGCCGAGAATCAATGATGCGGTCTTCTACTTGATACCCCAGTTCCTCGAGAGCCCCCCTGATTACCTGGTAAGTCCGACCGCCGTCGTGACTCTTCAGGTTCTTCACGTTCTCTAGCAAGAAGCCCGCAGGGCGCTTTGCCTTCAAAATGCTGAGCACGTTGAAGAACAGCGTACCCTGTGCTTTGTCGAGAAAGCCATGGGCTCGGCCAAGACTGTTTTTCTTGCTGACTCCAGCGAGGCTGAAAGGCTGACAGGGAAAGCCGCCGAGCAGAATGTCGTGCTCGGGAATGGCTTCCGGTGCGATCTGCGTGATGTCGCCCCAGATGTCATGCCCATCCGGGAAGTTGTCTGAGTACGTGCGGACGGAGTTCTTGTCCCATTCGCTGGTAAAGACACACTCGCCGCCCATTGACTCGAAACCGCGACGGAGACCACCGATGCCCGCGAACAAATCAATGAACTGGAAGCTGGGCTGGCGAAGGATCGGCTCCGGCGATAGCTCCTTCTGTAGCAGGCTGAGGTAAACCGACTTCGGCTTGCTCTCGCCGACGATCCACCGCCTGACCTGACGGACGTTGACATCCAACATCGACGCGATCTCGCCCTGCGAGTAGCGCATCAGTGCCTGCTGAAGGAGCGCCGGGGTTTGTTCGGTATATTGCATGGCGTCATAATGTCCGCTTTTTCTCCCGCCGTCAAGCGATGTCTATTCACGACTCATCAATGTCACTCGCGCAGCTCACTGCCGCCCTGCGCCACCAGGGTGTCCGACAGTTGTTCGCGAAACGGCTGAGTCCAAACGACAACAGCAAGAATCAGATTTACCTCGGGGGTGACTTCAGGGTCATCAACGTCATTCCGACAGAACCGCCCGAAGCCACCACGAGCGGCACCCACGACACCCCCATCTTCAAGGCACCGCTACGACTCAGCTGGCTGACTGCCTCTGGCGAGGTCTGCCCAGCACCAGAAGCTCGGCTGATTCTTTACCCTCAGTATCCGGAAGTCCGGCTTTCAGGATTTCTGAAGGGCGCCGCCCTCTCGCCGAACGACCTGCTTGCTGGCCGCGCCGTAGGTCGCGTCCTGCTTTTGGGGGTGACGGTCGACCGACGTGTGATCGGCCATGCAGTTCCGGAGGATTCCGCGATCGCCCGAGAGCTCGCTGCGCTTCATTCACTTGATGAGGTTGGCGTGCTGATGCGCGTACCTCTCGACTCGGGGACCTCCCTCGCCGACTCGCGCGGCCGGCTGCTTTCCGCCCTCTGCAGGATTTCGCGGGAAGGTTGGATTCAAGGATGGCGTCTGACCAAGGCTGGTGAGCGCATTCCTTGTGTTGCCCGGAACTGCGTCGGTGTCACGCTGGAATCGGAGCTCGGAATCACCGCGAACGGACGGTCTGAGCCGGACTTTGATGGATGGGAGGTGAAAGCCCACACGGTCGCGTCCTTCGATCGCGAGGGGACGGGTGCAGTGACTCTGATGACCCCTGAGCCAAACGGGGGAGCATACTCAGTTCTTGAGCCTATCGAATTCTTGCAGCGTTTTGGATACGCGGACAAGCGCGGTCGTGACGACCGGATCAATTTTGGTGGCATTCACCGTACCGGCATCAGATGCGCCGCGACCGGCCTGACGATGCGAATGGATGGCTACGATGCGCCTTCGGGGAAAATTACTCGATCTGACGGAGCAGTGGTATTGCTGACGGATGACGGTGAAGTCGCCGCATCGTGGACCTTTGCAGGGCTACTTTCGCACTGGACTCGAAAGCACTCGCGGGCCGTCTTCGTTCCCGCGATAAAGCGGGACACACCGGACATCGGCTATCGATACGGAGAGAAAGTACTTCTCGCCGAAGGAACCGACTACGCGCTTGCGATGCGTGCGATTGCCGACGGTTCCATCTACTACGACCCCGGAATCAAAGTCGAGGATGTTTCTACGTCGCCCAAAGTGAAGAAGCGAAGTCAGTTCCGTGTGGCACGTGGTCGACTATCCGGACTCTACCACTCTAGCACCAGCGTTCACTCGTGCGCATGACAACCGCTCAAAGGGGAAAATCTCACCAATGAACACAGGGAACCGGATCGAGCAGGTCGTAGCAGAATTCACACAGCTATTTTCGGGACAGGAGGCGTTTCAGGAGCGCGTCCGACATGCAATCCAGCGATACGCGCCAGAGAAGAACTTCAAGGGGTCTGAGTAAGTCGCGGCGCTCGGTGAGATGTACGCCAAGGTGATCATTGGAGGCGCTCTGCTCGATGAGTCGCACGAACATGACTTGGCTGCGACTGATGGCGGCAGACTTTCCGTGAAAACCAGACGCGGACGCGCGTCAGGGTGGCAGAAAACAAGTGCGATTCCAACAGCTGATAGCGAAGACGGCCCAGACGGTTTGGTCTTTGTCAGCCTCAACGATAACTACTCTCCGAGAAAAGTCTGGCGATACGACTGGGCCAGTCTTCGGAAAGCGAACCGCTTCAAACCGCACGTGGTCAGAGGCATTCACCGATCATTCGTGTTTTTCGTCTCCGAAAAGAATGACAAAGAGTTCGAGATCTACCCACTGCAGAGTCAGGCTGAGCCAGCTGAAGTGCAAGCTCACAGTGTCGAGGAAAAAGCCCCAGTGGCCATGCGTCACTCGAGTAGCGTATCCGCCGAAAACTGGGCGCGAGATCCGGTCTGGCGCGACGCGCTGGAAGCATATGGACGGCTGCGCGAGAACGGACGCACTGAAATCTCGATCAATCTCGAATTACTTCACCAGACGATCTACGAAGGCGACGGCCCGGCGTACGGTCTGATGCACGCCATGGCATCTGAGCTTGCCTCCGGCGGGCTGGATGGATACCGAGGCGCACCAAGACTGGTACTGGCACTCCTGCAGATCCTCAGCGAACTTCCGAAAAAGGAATAGGCAATCTGCGCTGATCGAAAGCGGTTCCGTAATCACGAGCGGAACTGCCTCTTTACCAGTCGAAAGTCTCTGCCTTCAGGTCCATTCTGACCGTCGCAATGCAGCACGAGTCGCCTTGGCAAGCAATGCGTCTGGCTTATACGGCATCGAGTACACCCGGTTCAACGCGGCCGTGACACCAGCGTCACTGGATCTTGCGAGAAATGCAACAATCGCAGCCTCACAGAGCTGTGATCTCGACATTCCGACGCGCGCCGCCAAGACATCCGCTTTCGCGATCAAACTGCCTGGCAAGAAAATCGCATTTCTCATATCAATGCCTTGACACGGTTCGGGTTGAGCTACCTCACCCCTTCGCTACCCGCGCATCCTCCCGCACCTGACTCGCAGTACTATCCGCCCACAACTGCTTCGTCACGCGCAGCAAGACCAACCCGCTCACGACGAACACGCCCAACAGCATCCACGCCGCCGGCCAGCGTGACGGATCGCCGGGCGCGTAGAGGAAGTTGCCGATCGCGAACAGTGCGGACCAGATCAGCACGCAGCCTGAGATCCAACCAGCCAACGCGCCACCGACACGATTCTCGAGCGCAACTTCCGCATCAGAAATGCCAGCGGCCTTTCTGATCTCCGTCCAGCCAGGCCCGGCCGGCTTTACCTTCTGCACGAATGAGATCAAAGTCGCGCGATCGGTCACGGGCCCGACGTATGCGGTGACCAACCAAGCGATCGTAGTGATGCCCACCTGCCAGATGGTGGTGGTGGCGAAGCTGGCGCCGGGCATGAAGTACGGGACAGCCAGCGATGTCGCCAGCGACATGAACATGGCCACGATCTCACACCACGCCGACACCCGCCACCAGAACCAGCGCGCGATGTAGAGCAGGCCGGTACCGGCGCCGATCGACAACAACACTTGGAAGGCCTGCTGCGCGGAGCTGAGCGTGAGGCTGAGTAACGCCGCGAACAGGTAGAGGCCCACCGTGCACAAACGCCCGACGTTCACATAGTGCGTCTCCGACGCGTCCTTACGGATGAAGCGGCGATAGAAATCGTGCACCAGATATGACGAGCCCCAGTTCAGGTGCGTCAGGATCGTCGAGCTGTTGGCGGCCAGCAGGCCGCCGATCATCAAGCCGACGAAACCAACCGGCAGGAACTTGAGCATCGCCGGGAACGCCGAGTCGTGCCCGATCAGTGAGACATCGGCATTCGGGAACGCGGCCTTGATCGATGCCAGATCGGGATAGACGATGATCGAGCACAAGGCAGTGATGATCCACGGCCACGGTCGCAGCACATAGTGCGCGACGTTGAAGAACAGGGTGCCGCCCAACGCGTCCTTCTCCGACTTGGACGCCAGCATGCGCTGCGCGATGTATGATCCGCCGCCTGGCTCGGCGCCAGGATACCAGTTCGCCCACCAGCTGATCGCGATCGGCATGATGAAGATCATCAGCGCCAAATCGGACATGCTGAAGTTCGGCAGCATGTTGAGGATCGGCTGGCCGCTCCCATCAGCTGTAGACATCACAGGCTGTGCATTGGCTGCAGTGGACTGCACCACCTGCAGCGTCGACAACTTGCCGACCAGCAGCTTGAGCCCAACCCAGGCGCTGGCCTCGCCACCGAGCCGGCGTCCGACTTCGACCAGTGAGAAGAATGCCGCCGCAAACACGGCCGTCATCTTGATGAAGAACTGGATCATGTCGATCACCAGCACGCCCCACAGGCCGGAGTGTGCTGCAAACACGACGTTCAACACACCGCAAAACAGGATCGTCTGCCACGCGGGCATGCCGAACAGGATGTTGGCAATCTTGCACGCCGCCAGCGTAACGGTGCCCATGATGAAGCAGTTGAAAAACAGGCCCAGATAGACGGCACGGAATCCGCGCACCACCGACGCCGACTTTCCGGAATAGCGGAGCTCATAGAACTCGAGGTCGGTCAATACCCCCGATCGACGCCAGAGACGCGCGAAGAAGAACACCGTCGCGAGGCCGGTGAGCACGAAGGCCCACCACTGCCAGTTGCCCGCCACCCCGTAGCGCCGCACCTGCTCCGTCACCCAGTTCGGGGTGTCGGACGAAAACGTCGTCGCCACCATCGACAGGCCAGCCAGCCACCACGGCACGCTGCGACCCGAGGCAAAGAACTCCGTCGTGCTCGTGGCGGATCGCTTGGCGAGGAAAAGCGCCGGAACGAAGCAGACCAGAATACTGGCGATCGCGATGACCCAATCGATCCAGGAAATTGTCACGGGGTGATCATTGAGATGGGCGGTGCCGCGTGTTGGCCGAAGGGCCAGCGCACGTTCGGTGCAGAGCTACCGGCTACTCCGAGCGAGCGCAAGCGGGATGCCGCGGGGTCGCCGAAGGCAAGACGTCGTGCCGAGCACCGACAGCGGGTCCTTGTCAGGACGAACGCGGGGAACAGCGGAAACTACGCGACCTTCCGCTCCCCCGACCCCGCGACCAGAAAGACGATACCGCCAAACACGGCAATCGCCGCTGTCAGGACGAATGCCGAGACGTAGCTGCCGGTCCGCTCGACCATCCAGCCGGTCGCCGCCACTCCGACGATCCCTGGGATGGTGGCCGAGGTGTTGCTGATGCCCCAGATGATCTCGGCGTGGCGTGGAGCGACATCGAACATGTTGGAGCTGAATCCGCCGGCGCAGACGCCGAGCGACCCCGACGCGCCACACATCAGCAACACGCCCATCGTGGTGGACGATGCGAACGGCACCAGCAAGAGGAAGGTGGCGGCGCCGAACAACCCGATCGATTGCAGCAGCTTGCGGACGCTGGTTCGATTGCGGCCTGCCGCGATTTGTGTGTCGGCCACGGCGCCGGCGACATTGGCCGTCACGAACATCACGAACGACGGTGCCGCCGACAGTAGCCCCGCCGTGGCCAGTGACACACCGAAGGTGGCCTTGATGTAACTCGGCAGCCACGCCAGCAGCACGTACAGCAGCCAGTTATGCGCGAAGTGATTGACGAAGATCGCCCACACCGCCGGTGTTCGGAGCAACGCGGCCCACGGGATGGTGCGGTCAGCCGTGGGCGGCACCTCCTCGGGAATGCCGCGACCGTTGCCGATCAGCGGAAACCAGGCCAGAGCCCACACCAGGCCGACTGCACCGAAGAGGTAGAATGGGTTCGGCCAACCGTAGGTACGTACGAGGTAGCCCGTCACCGGCAGCGAGAACACCGTGCCAAGCGACAACCCGCTCGTGACCAGCGAGACCGCGCGTGATCGCTGCTCGACAGGTACCCATCGCCCGATGAGGTTGATGCAGCCAGGAAAGACCGCCGCCTCGCCGAGGCCGAGGGCGATGCGCGCCGCGATCAGCGCACCCAGCGAGGTGTACGCCGCGGCGGGCGTGAGCATGGTGAAGATCGACCACCAGACGACCGCCACACCAAGCAGGATCTTGCCCCCATATCGATTCGCGATCATGCCGCTCACGATCTGCAGCAGCATGTAGCCCACGAAGAACGACGAGAGGACGAAACCCTTCGTCGTCTCCGTCCAGTGGAACTCCTCCTTCATCGCGATCGCCGCGACCGAGAGGTTGGAGCGATCGATGTAGGAGATGAACGCGGCTGCGAAACAGAGCAGCACGACGGTGTATGCTGCGGGCCATCGTGGCGTCGGCGTTGTCATGGGGGCGGAATAGAGTGCCCGGACCAGCACGGCAAAAGAGGGCGACTGGCACGTCAGCGGAATCCTCTACGCTCACGGTGATCCGAAGGAAGTGACCCGCTCGTGGTTATGATCCAGCTGTGACATCCATCCACAGCAAGGCGCAACGCGCCGCGCGCCGTCGTCGTGAGAAGGCCGGGGCGCCGCCGCATGCGGTCGCGCATCACCAGCGCGGCATCGCACTGAAGTTTGCCCAGTTCCGATCGTCGGGGCGTGGAGCGCTGGTCGCCTTTCTCGCTGTCCTCGGCCCCGGATTGTTAGCTGGGCTTTCAGACGATGACCCGGCGGGCATCACGACCTATTCGGTGCTTGGCACCGACTTCGGTTACTCGTTGCTCTGGATCATCCCGGCGTCAACGATCCTGCTGGTGCAGTTCCACCTGATGGCGGTGCGCATCGGGGCGGCGACAGGCAAGGGATTCGTCGGCATCATTCGCGAGCGATGGGGCAAGGGTGCCGGCTACGCCGCCGTCGTCGGCCTGCTCTTCGCAAACTTCGGGACGATCTGCGCCGAGTATGCAGGCATCTCGGCCGCGGGTGGGCTGGTGGGCATTCCCTCATGGATCAGCGCCCCGGTGTCGGGCATCCTGATCTCACTGGTGGTGGTGCTTGGCTCGTTTCACCGTGTGGAGCGCGTGCTGCTGGTGATCTCCTCGACACTGGCGCTCTACATCGTGGATGGATTGCTGGCGAAGCCCGACTGGTCGGCCGTTCTGCACAATTCGCTCATTCCGCAGATGCCGAGCAGCGCGCCGGGATGGATCGCCCTCGCCGCGGCCCTCGGCACCACACTCGCGCCGTGGGGGCTGGCATTCATTCAGTCGTATGCGGTGGACAAGAAGATCACGATCGACAACCTGCGCTGGACACGCGTTGACGTGGTGATCGGATCGCTGCTGACGGGCATCATCGGCCTCGCAATTGCCGTGGCGTGTGCAGCGACGCTCAACAAGGCCGGCATTCACATCAAGGACGCGGGTGACGCGGCCACCGCGCTGCGCCCTCTGGCCGGGCGATTCGCGACCGTGTTGTTCGGCGCGGGGCTGCTCGGGGCCGCATTGCTGGCCGCGGCGATCGTGCCTATCGCGACGGCATACTCAATTGCGGAGGGCGTGGGCGAACCAGCGTCGCTGGATCTCGACTCGCATCACTTTCAGTGGTTCTATGCCGCATTCGTCGGGCTGACAGTGGCAGCGGTGAGCGTGGTATCGCTGCCAGGGCTGCCGCTGATCCCGCTCATCTACATGAGCCAGGTCGTGAACGCGGTGTTACTTCCCCTGCACGTGATCGCATTGCAACTGCTCGCCAGCGATCCGTCGATCATGGGTGATGCACGCAATGGCCTGTGGACACGGATCGGCGGCTGGGGGAGCATCATCCTGATCGTCGCCTGCGTCGGTGCGCTCGCGGTGAGCTGGTTTCGCTGACAGCTTCTCCGCACCAGTCGCAGCCACCTCCACCGCACCCCAAGCGAGATTGGCCATCGTGTTCGACATCGTGCTCATGACTCCCGAGATCCCGCCCAATACGGGCAACGTCATTCGGCTCTGCGCGAATACGGGCGCGCGCCTGCACCTGGTGGAGCCGCTTGGATTTCACTTCGAGGACAAGCAGCTCGAGCGGGCAGGCCTCGACTATCGGGACCTTGCAGAGGTGGCGATTCATCGGGACTGGCAGACGTGCCTGACCGCGCTCGGCGAGGGTCGCCGGCTCTTCGGGTTTTCGGCGCGAGGGACGACGCGCTATTCCGCGGTGGCGTTCGAAGCAGGCGACGTCTTTGTGTTCGGCCCGGAATCGACGGGCCTCACGGACGAAATGCTGGCGTCATTTCCCCTCGGGCATCGGCTGCGGCTGCCGATGATCCCGGCGCGCCGCAGTCTCAACCTTTCGAACACCGTGGCAATCGTGGCTTACGAAGCGTGGCGCCAAGTCGGGTTTTCAGGCGGGGCATGAACGCCGGCGGGGGAATCGCCTGACAGGGACGGCACCGCTCGCGCACTTGAGTTGCACGGCCACGCGACCCATCGTTGCGGAGTGAAGTTTCCGCTCCCCTTCAGCAACCACACCATGTCCGTCCGCCGCGCACTCATCCTGCTTTGCCTTCCCGCATCCGTGGCATCGGCGCAGAGTGCGTTCATCAGCGTCGTACGCGGCGACACGGTGCAGATCGAGAAGTTCACGCGACTCCCAACGCGACTGGATGGTGAGCTGACCGCGAAGGGCGGCCTGCGGCAGGTATTCTCGAACCGCATCTCGGCCGACGGACACCTCGGCGCCCTCACCCTTGCCGCGTACGGGCCTGGCGCGCGTGCCGATGCAGCGCCGTTGGCAACCGGCGAAATCAGGATCGAGGGGGATTCAGCCGTGGCCTCGATCTCTGCCGGCGGAAATCCGGCGGTGCCACAGCGCATGTTGTCGTCGTCGGTCGCACAGCCGATCGTGAACAGCTCCATCGCCGCGTTCGAGGCGATGATCGTGTCAGCCAGGAAAGGGGGCAAGGCAGACGCCACGGCATCGATTTTTCTCGCGTCTGGCGGCCGCACGGTCCCTGTCGCCTTCGCGGGGCTGACGACCGACTCCGTGACGGCCACGGTTGGGCCAACGACGATGTGGTTCGTCTGCGACAGCACCGGCCGCGTGATCCGCGCCGGTGTGCCAGCGCAGGGTGCGGTGATCAGCCGAGTCGATGGAATCGCGGTGAGCAAGATCGGTTTCGCCAAACCCGACTACTCGGCGCCGTCGGGTGCGCCGTATTCGGCTGAGACGGTGACGGTGCCAACGACGTTCGGCCACACGCTGGGCGGCACGTTCACGAAGCCGAACGGCGCCACCGGCCCGCAACCCGTCGTGATCAGCATCACCGGCAGCGGCGCCCAGGATCGCGACGAGTACATCAGCATCGTGCCGTTCGGCTATCGACTGTTCCGCCAGGTTGCCGATACCCTCGGCCGTCGCGGGATTGCGATGTTGCGCATGGATGATCGAGGGTTCGGTGAATCGGGTGGATCGTTTGCCGCTGCGACCAGCCGCGACTTCGCGAACGACGTCCTCGCGGCCATCGCGTACTTGCGGACGCGGCCGGACGTGAACCCGAAGAAGATCTTCCTGCTGGGGCACAGCGAAGGTGGCATGATCGCGCCGATGGTGGCGGTGGATGATCCGTCCCTGGCTGGCATCGTGTTGATGGCGGGACCGGGTCGCACGGGCCGCGAGATACTGCTGTTCCAGGTCGGTTACCCGATCACGCACGACACGACGTTGTCGGTCGCGAAGCGGGACTCGATGCTCGCGCATGTGCCAGTGACCGTGGACTCAGTGCTCAAGTCGTCGCCGTGGCTGAGCTTTTTCGGCAGTCACGATCCGATCGCAACCGCCAAGCGGGTGAAGACTCCGGTGCTGATTCTGCAGGGCGGCGACGACCAGCAGGTGATCGCGGCCGAGGCGCCAATCCTGGAGAAGGCGCTCCGCGCGGGCGGGAATCGCGATGTGACGATGCGCGTGTTTCCCGAGCTGAATCATCTCTTCATTCATCAGCCGGGGGGCAACCCGTCCGGCTATTCGACGTTGCCGACCAATCTCGCGTCACCAGTGGTGCTTGGCACCGCCGCAGACTGGATCGTCGCACACGCCCGCCGCTGAACGCTCGTCTCTTCCATCAGGAGTCCGTTCGATGCCCACCGAGATGCACGAGCCGTTGCCTGCGAATGTGATAGCCGCTGTGCAGCGCGGAGAAAAGATCGAGGCGATCAAGATCCTGCGCGAGCGAACGGGCATGGGGTTGAAGGAAGCGAAGGACGCGGTCGAGGCGTGGGCGGACGGAAACATGCCAACGCTCGTCGGCGGTACGGATCGCGGTGCGAGCACTGGGCTTTCGCGAGTCGCGTGGTTCGGTGTGATCGCGATCGCGATTGTGGCCGCAGCGTTCTTCTTCCTGCCGCTGCTCAAGTAGCCGCTCGCCGGCGGAGCACTCTCGACTGTCAGGCCGGCGTACAGGGATGCAGCACGCGCCTGACCAGGCCATACGATGTCTCCCCACGATAGATCTGCAACACACGGACGTCATCGGAATAGACCGTGAAATCCGCTCGCCCGGATGACTGCGGCAGGGTGAAGGGGCCCTCGCCGTCGGCGGTGATCGTGGCGCTGGTGGCGTCGATCCGAACGCGGAGTGAGAGCGTCGAGCCGCAGGAGTACGATATCGTCGGCGGGGTTCCACGAAGTGGCGTGCCGATGGTACTGCGGCTCGATCGGCATCCGACCGCCACGCCGAGCACGAGCACACCAGCCACCGTGAATCGCTCTCGAATCCATCGTCGCTTCACATCGCGCTCCGCAGGCTGACGCCGAAGGGCTGTGCGCTGACATGTGCGTCACGCATCGGCACTCACCCCAGAAAGATGGAGCACGCCGCGCAGCCCTGCGAGTATCCAAGCAGGCGCAACGGCGGTATCGTGTGGCACGTCGCGCGATCGTTCGCCATGCCCCTTGCGCGCTCCAGCCTTCGAGCCACCCCACGGACCAGACGTGTCGCTGCTCACTCTCCTCGATCACACCCTGCTCGGCGCCGCCGATCGTGTGGCACTCGATGCCGACACGCCGGACGGAACGACCGAATCGTTCACCTTCGGCCAACTGGAGCACCGAAGCAATCGCTGGGCACGAGCGCTGCACGATCGCGGGCTGTCGCAGGGTGACCGCCTGGCCTTCCTGCTCACGAACCGGGTCGAGATCATCGATCTGTGGCTGGCCTGTGTGAAGCTGGGCGTGATCGTGGTGCCGATCAACGTGCTCTATCAGTCGCGCGAGATTGCACACATCGTCGGTGATTCAGCCCCGACTGCCGTGATCACGACCCCCGACCGGATGCCGGATCTTCCAGCTGGAGTGCCGGGATGGGATGTAGGGGTGCTGGCCCGGGAGTCGCTCGCACATGATTCGACGCATGGTCGCCCGAGTGTCGTAGACACGACGGTTTGTGGCGCGGAAACGCCGCTCGCGCTGGTCTACACATCGGGAACGACCGGTGCGTCCAAAGGCGCGATCCTTACGCACGGAAACTTTGCCAGCAATGCGCTGGTGCTGAATGCCTGCTGGGCGATGCACCACGACGATCGGCTGCTGACCGCACTGCCGTTGTTTCACGTGCACGGGCTGGGCAATTCCCTGCACTGCTGGCTCCTGAGCGGCTGCCACATGAAGCTGGTGGCGCGTTTCGAGGCGTCGAAGGCGGCAGAGCTGTTCTCCGCCTACAAACCGAGCGTCTTCTTCGGCGTGCCGACGATGTACATCCGCCTGCTGGATCTGGCCGGGGAGACGGCGCGCACGATCGGCGACCACGCGCGCCTGTTCGTCTGCGGCTCCGCTCCGCTACCCGCGCATGTGCTGGAGGCGTTTCAGGTCCGTTTCGGCCATGTGATCCTCGAGCGCTACGGCATGACCGAGACGCTGATGAACGTCAGCAATCCCTACGTCGGCGAGCGCCGGGCTGGCACCGTCGGGTTGCCGCTTTCGCTCACCTCCGTTCGCATCGTGAGTGAGGGTGGCACCGATGTTCCGGATGGCACCAGCGGTGAGTTGTGGGTGCGGGGGCCAAACGTATGCAGCGGATACTGGAATCGCCCCGACGCCAACGCGACGGCGTTTGCCGACGGCTGGTTTCACACCGGCGACATCGGCGTGCGTGCAGCCGATGGGTACATCACCCTCGAAGGCCGGCGCAGTGAGCTGATCATCTCGGGGGGATTCAACATTTACCCTCGTGAGATCGAGGAACTGCTGCTCGAGCAACCGGGCATCCGTGAAGCCACCGTGGTCGGACGCCCGGACCCGTCACGGGGCGAAGTACCGGTAGCCTACATCGTGTGCGACGCCGACATCGACGCGAGTGCGCTCGAGGCACACCTGCGAACACAGCTCGCCTCCTTCAAGATTCCCCGCGCATTCGTCCGGATCGACACGCTCCCGCGCACCGCGCTGGGCAAGGTGCAGAAACACCTGCTGCCGCCAGCGCCCTGAGATGAGTCCCGCACTCCTCTCCTTGCTGGCACTGCTGCTGGTGATCGCAGGCAGCCTCACCTCGCGCATCAACGTCGGTGTTCTTGCCGTCGCGCTGGCGTGGCCGATCGCGATCTTCGCGGCGCACTGGAAGGTCGATGCGGTCATGTCCACCTTCCCCAGCACGCTGTTCCTGACGCTGGTCGGCGTCAGTGTGTTGTTCGGCGTCGCACAGGCCAACGGCACGATGGACGCGCTCGCGCAATCCACCGTCACGCTGCTTCGTGGACGCGCGGCGGCGTTGCCCTTGTTGTTCTTTCTGATGGCGTGCGCACTGTCAACGGCAGGCCCCGGCGCCATCTCGGCCACGGCGCTGCTGGCACCGATTGCAATGGGCATCGCCGTGCAAGCGCGCATGCCGGTGTTTCTGGCGGCACTGATGGTCGGCAACGGCGCCAACGCCGGCAACCTCTCTCCCATCAGTGCGGTTGGTGTAATCGTGCACAGCTCGATGGCGAAGATCGGGCTCGAAGGACATCTGTGGGGAGTCTGGAGTGCAAACTTTACTGCGCATGCACTGGCATCACTGGCGGCATGGTTTCTGTTCGGAGGCCCTGCGCTGCTGAAGGCGGGCAGTGTTGAATTGCTGAGCGAACCGAAGCCGCTCACGTCGCGACACTGGAGCACGATCGGCATCATTGCGCTGTGGGTGTTGGCCGTCGTGGTGTTCAAGCTCAACCCCGGCCTGTCCGCCTTTGTGGCTGCCAGCCTGCTGATCCTCTCCGGCCTCGGCGATGATGCGGCTTCGGTGAAACAGATCCCGTGGGCCGTGATCCTGATGGTCTGCGGTGTGAGCGTGCTGATCGGCGTGCTGGAAAAGACGGGCGGCATGGACTTGTTCACGACGCTCCTCGCACGCATCGCCACACCGACCACCGTGAATGGCGCGATCGCAGGAATTACGGGGCTGATCTCGACCTACAGCTCGACGTCGGGCGTGGTCTATCCAGCATTCATTCCCGCCGTGCCGGGGCTGGTGCAGAAGCTCGGCGGCGGTGATGCCCTGCAGGTGGCGATGAGCATCAACGTTGGCGCGGCACTGGTCGATGTGTCGCCACTCTCCACCATCGGTGCGCTCTGCATCGCCGCCTTGCCGCAGGGCAGCGACGACGCGAAGAAGCTGTTTCGCCAGCTACTGCTGTGGGGATTCTCCATGACGCTCGCCGGTGCCCTGTTCTGCCAGCTATTCATCGGATTCTTCTCGTGACGACGCGACACCTCTGCCAGCGGAGCTCCGCGTTCCTTCTTGCGGGGCTGCTGCTCGTCAGCGCGCCACGCACAGTCTCGGCGCAAGTGACATTCCCGCCGAGCAACGTGCGCCAGATCGTGACCTTCCTCTTTCAGCCGGGAAGAAGCGCAGAGGCGATGGCGATCTACGAGCAACAGTTGAAGCCGATCTACGCTGACATCCCGGCGATGCGCCAGTTTCGTGCGTATCGGGAGACGGAGAGTCCGGAACCACTCGACCTGGTCGTGATCAGCTCCTACGACAACATGGCGGGCATGGACGCGGCGAACGAGGGGTTGCGCCGCCCGGGTGCCTCGGGCAAATCCGCACTGGCGCTGTACGGGACACTCTCAGCGATGACGCAGTCGCATCACGATCAGTTCGTCGAGATGATCCCGATGCTGAGCGACAGTGCATCCGACTCGGCGACCCTCACAGTGTTCGAGTACATCCGTCTCGCACCCGGTGCGCAGGCCAGCTTCGAGGTCGCGCTGAAGAATGCGGTGCGGCCCTTCGAACAGTCGACGCGGTCGTTCGGTTGGTCGGAAACCGGGCGGATGCTGGTCGCTGATGGTTGGGACTACGTCCGGGTCTTCGGCATCCAGAATCTTGGCGACTGGCAACGGTACCAGGATCGCGTGCGCACGGCTGGGTTCAACAAGTCTTACAGTGGCTTGATCGCTGCGAGGAAGACGATGATCCTGCGACTCGACCCGCGCCTGTCCGTCCGCTAGCGGCGTTTGCGAGGCACCAACTTACCGGCGCCGCGCGGTGATCAGCACACCAATTTCATCCGCGCGGGGATTGATGAAGTCGAGTCGCACACGTCCGTCGGGCAGCGTACTGACTGTTGCCGGCACCGTGCTGTTGGTCAGCAACCAGCCCGATGGCAGCACGACGGCATTTGCCGGACGGCCAAAGCTTCTATCCCAGACCAGTTCGTCGTTCACGACGGTGTAACGCGCGGGATCGGTGTAGGTCTCGAACATGCGCAGTCGTACCGACGTTCCAGCGGCGACGGGCGGAAAACGAAAGACGACCACTTCCGTCTGTGGCGTCAGGTCCGGAACGCTCAGGCCCGCCTTCGTGACCGCATCACCCTTCAGTGTCTCGAACACCAGCGGCTGGCCAGTATCGAGATTCATGGCCCGGGGATTCGAGACGGTGCTGCCGGCGCGCACCACATTGAGATAGGTGCTCGTGCCTGGTCGCGATTCAGTGTAGTCGTGGTACAGGTCGAAGGCGTGCGTCTCCGGCTGCTGCAGGAAATACACGATCTCACGGTCCTGGTGTGAACGCTCGACCAGTCGCGCAGCGACACTCGACGTGTTGGGCCGCACATTCCTGGCCGGTACCGCGCGGATGGTGACAGCCGCCTCGGAGGGCGTCGCGTTCCAGAAACTCAGCGCAAGGCGACCGTCGGCTTCCTGCAGCACCTGCGACGGGAAGGCTGACGACACCAGCTCATAGCCGGCCGGCAGCACGATCACGTTTCGCTTGATGCCGAGTGGCCTCGTGAAGACGATCGTATCACCGCGAGCGAAGTACGACGCGGCGTCCTGATACGTCTTGAGGATCAGCACCCGCTGTTCGCCGCCGTCCGCTGGCACCGGCCTCGCAAGCTTCACACGGATATACGTCTGCAGGCTATCACCGCGCACACCACCAGCACGCGCTTCCGTGGCCCCCACCACCTCGAACGGCAGCGGCTTGCCCGTGGCGCGATCGACGACGCTTTCATCCGTCGCGATACTGCCCTGTCGGATCGGATTGAAGTAGTACACCGCACCGGCAGTCGTGGCGGTGACTTCGTAGATGATGCGGAATTTTGCGGAGCCGGGCGCGAGCAGCTCGTAGCGCGTCCAGGCATCCGACTCCGTCTGGCGCGGCGGCGACTGCGCGCCAGCCGCTCGGACCAGCGCAACGCTGGCAGCGAAAAGAATCCCGCAGCGCATGAGGACAGGCGAACGGTGCATCATTTCGCGCTCGACGGAGGGGAGGGCAAAGATTTGACCACAGCCGCAAAGCTACGACGAATCCTGCCCTCGAGCGAGCGACCGCGCGGAGCCATGCAACGCGGTCACCCGGGCACCGTGACCTTCCGGATGTTGAGTTCCGTAAACCGAGAACCCGTCAGTCACGGATCACTCCCGCAGTGAAATCTCCAGTGTGAGGTAGCGACCGCGAATGCTGTCGCGAAACGACTGCCGCCGGTTCCCGATCACCGATGGTGACGTTGAAGTCTGGCCCACCGAACCAAAAGCCGCGCCTCCCTCCGGCGTCAGCGTCAGGTGCCGGCCAAGTGGAATTGCCATGCCCATCGCCGTCACCAGTGTCGAGCCACTGGCCTCGCGCCGTGTGGTCGTCCCGCCGCTCGTGCTTTGCGATCGGCTCGACTCACGCAGGACCGTGACCGTTGGCAGGAGCGAGAACCGACCGATCGGCAGGGCACCTGCTGCGGTCGCACCCATGAAGTCACCGATCGGGAGCAACCGAGTTTTCACATTCTGACGCTGAATGCTGAGCGGCCGCGAGTAGAAGGTGTTCAGCGCGAACAGGCCACCGCCGTCAGCGCCCATCAACCGCAGCAGGCGAGCTTCGACATTCAGCGATCCGCCGCCCGGAAAGAGATTGCGACCGGCAAGCGAATCCGCAAAACTCTGTGTGACTTCCACCAACGCACCACCCGTCGTGCTGACCGACGTGCCTGAGAGCCCCACACCGCCACGAACCGTCGTGCCGCGCCAGCTCACCGCGTCGCTACCACGCGGCTTCGGGTCGTACTCGAGCCCACCGCGCAATGACAGCGCAACTCCACTGGTGCCGATCGCCTGCGTGAGCGCGTACCGGGTGCCGATGCGCGGCGCGATTCCCAGCGTGGCCGCATCGAGGTCGATCGTGCTGGTGCCGACGGCACCGAGTGCCTGGGCATCTGCCGCGCTCAACGCGCCAGGTGTCGATCCCGATTGTGCGAAGAAGCGGAGCGTGTCGGCTGAGCGCACGCGCAGGTCGATCCGACCAGACACAGGTGACAGACCACCGAACCGAACCTGTGGGCGACCGGTGGTGCCTGACGTGTCGCCACGAAAGGTGAGCGGCGTGACATCGAAGCGGATGGTCGCCCGTGGATAACGTGTCACGAAGCTGGAGTAAACACCTGCCTCGGCTGCGTCGATGTTGCCGACGCGATACGATCGACTCACTGGACGAATCGTGACACTCTGGCGCGCGCGTGCCGTGGGCATGCGTGATGCGCCGAGGCCGACGGTATCAGCAAGAATTGCAGCGATCACGCTGTCCGCTTCGCGGTCAACCGACGGTGTACGGCGCAGCGGGGACACCTGCGCATGGAGGGAGTGGGCGGGTACCGCCGCCAACGTCGCACAGACGACGTTGACGGCGCACATCCGCGCCAAAGCGGTTGGATACATGTGTCGCGCGAGTAGGCGATGCCGCGACTGCGGATCACCGCTCCTGATGCGCGGTGGGCTTGCCTGAGGTGTTCGTTGCCGGCGCGGGCTTTTCCGGTGTGGCTGCCGGCTTTTCTGCGGGCGTCGGAGACGGCTTGGTGGACTGAGCACCTGCGCGGGCGGTTGCCGATGCGCTTGTCTCGCTCGTGACGCCACTCCGGCCGGCAGAGGTACGATTCGTGGCGCTGGCGTCGGCCTGACCATTCACCGTACGGCGACCTGACGCACCCTCGGCACGTCCCGTCGCAGCAGCCGAACTCTGCGACGTTGCGGACGCACTCTTGCTCGGCTTCGCCGGCTCATCGGCCGGCGGAGTGGCCGACTTCTGACCTTCCGTGGATGCCTCGGGATTTTGGGGGCGATTGGCTTCGCGATAGGCCTTCAGCTCGGTTGCCATCTCGGCGGACGTCTTCGTGCCCGCCTGCACTTCGGCGCGCAATTCAGCCGCCTTGTGATTCAAGCCCTGCTGGTAGGCGCGAAGCTCTGCACGGAACTGCATTTCGGTCGCTGATGCGGCAAACGCTGCCGAAGCGGTTGCCGAGCGACGTGCGCCGCGCTCCGGAGCGGCTTCGCGGGATTCCGGTCGTGCCGCACGAACGGCCGCGGCAGCGTCCACTCGGGCGTCGAGGAGTTGGCGACGCTCGGCGGCCTGTTCCTTGGCGGCCGCAGTTGCGGTCACGGTGGAGACGATCTGGGCGGCTGCAATAGTGGGCGCGACGACCAGGGCGAGGGTGGCGAGAGCGAGAGGACGAACCTTCATCGGTTGATTCTCCGTGTACGGTGAGTTGAGCGTCTCCACTCGGATGCGAGTAGAGCGACGCCGGATCAGGCGAACCGACTCATCCGCTGCCGAACCCGAACCCGGGGCTCGGCAATGGCAGACCTCGGTTCCCATCACCGTACTCAACTACGCCGGACCCGAAAAACCGGATCTACGGGGCTCGTCCAGCCGTCGCCTTTGGGGGCTGCCTACCTCCGGATCGCTTCCAGAAGGGTTGCCGTCCCCTTCTCGCGTGCGGCTTCACCTGCCTCGTCGCCCCGGTACTTCCCGATGCGCACGATCACGAGGTCGTGCGACGGCACGATCCAGGCGCTTTGACCGCCAGCGCCAAGCATCGCATACGCCGTTCGCGGCATCGGCTGCTCGCCGTCGCCGTTGATCCAGAAGAATCCGCCGCCATACACTGGTCGGCCATCAGCCACCCAGCCCGGCGCCAGCGTCCGCGCATAGTTCACATAGCCGGATGGGAGCAACCGCTCACCGTTCCACACGCCATCCTGCAGGTACAGGTTGCCCAGCCGAGCCCAGTCGCGGGCTGCGATCACTTCGGCACCCTGACCGAGGAAGTTGCCGTACGGATCGGTGTAGATTACGACGTCGCGCATCCCGATCTTGTCGAACAGCGCACGGGTCGGAAACGAGTGGTAGTCCTCGCCACGCTTCTCGACACCGAGTCGCACCAGGTAACTCGCCAGCACTGGATCGACGTTGCGATAACGGCCGACAGTGCCCGGTTCCCACTGCTGCGGGCGCGACACCGCGAACTGATACGAGTTCACCGATCCGGCGTACAGGTAGAGATGCTCCGGATAGCCGAGCGCGGGATCGTAGTCCGGGTCCTGCGGCGCGCGCAGCCGGAGACCACTCGACATCCGCATGATGTCCATGATGCGGATCTTCTGGCGCGGATCTCCCGGGGTCTGCCACTCCGGGAACGGCGCCGGCTGGTCGAGCTTGTACGTCCCCATCTGGATCAGTCGCGCCACCAGCGTCCCGGTAAGACTCTTCCCCATCGACCAGCTTTCCAGTGGCGTGTGGATCGTGATGCCGGACGCATAACGCTCGCCGATGATCCGACCCTTGTACGTGACGACAAACGCCAACGTCATTGCCTCAGGCGGGCCGAAGCCTTCGTCGAGTGCGCGGGCGAGGAGCGTGGTGTCGATGTTCCGCGGCAGCGGCGTGGTGGGCAGCACATCGCCCATCGGCCACGGGGTCGTCGCGGCGGGAGGCAGCGTAGACGTCACCACCGATGGTATGAACGACACCGAGTCGGCACCGACTGGCAGCGGCACGCAGCCCTGACTGCCATAGCGCTTCGCGACGCGCGTGACGCCGTTCCTGAGCGTGAGTCGGACCGTCTGCGTGGCGTAGTCGATGACGGTGTCCTTCACCTCGCCGCGGTACTCGAGTGGCCCCGTGAAGAAGCCGACGTTCGCCGCCGCATCGGCCGGTTTGAGACCGGTGATGAAGACGGCACCGCAGAGGGTCGTGGCGAATCCAGCCGTGTAGTGCGAGAGGGCGTCGCCAGGCACCGGCGTCCACTTGCCGGGTAGCGCGAGCGAGTCGCCACGCGCGATCACTTCGGCTTTCGAGGCGACACGCGGCAGTGGCGCTGAGCGCTGCGCCTCGAGTGGTGCCGACAGCAGGGTGCAGCCGACGACGAGACAGCCGAATGGGGCGCGGAATTGCTGACGCAGGTGCATGGCGGCGGGCGGCACGGGATGAGCACGTGATCGATGCGAAGTCGTACGCGTCAAACAAGGAGTGCGGCGCGCGGGATTGCCAGTACTGCCCACATGGCGCGATTCATTCTCCATGGCCAATTCCGTCAACTGGTTTCCGTGGGCACTCGGCTCTGCCGTCTTCGCCGCCCTGACGGCAATCTTCGCGAAGATCGGCATTCAGGGCGTCGACTCCGACTATGCCACGCTGATCCGGACCGGCGTGGTGATCGTCGTGCTGGCTGTGTTCGTGGCCGCGACTGGAAAATGGAGTGATCCGACTGCCTTGTCCGGCAAGACGGTGCTGTTCCTCACGCTCTCAGGGCTCGCCACCGGCGCATCGTGGGTCTGCTACTTCCGAGCGCTGCAAGCGGGCGAGGCGTCGAAGGTCGCGCCCGTGGACAAATTGAGTCTGGTACTCGTCGCGGTTTTCGCCTTCGCGTTTCTTGGCGAACGTCCGTCACTTCGCGAATGGGCAGGGATCGCGATGGTGGCCGGCGGTGTGCTGGTCCTGGCGTTGAAGAAATAGCGACGTCGCCGCAGACCAGAGACGCATGCCAGAGCTGATCGCGGTCGACGAAACTTCAGGACGTGAGCTGGTCTCCGTCGCGCGCCAGCTGATGGGGGAGTATGCGGCCTTACCGCACATCGATGGCCGATGGACCACCATCGATCAGGACCTGGCCGCGCTGCCCCAGCCTTTTGTGCCGCCGGACGGATTGCTGCTGCTCTGCCTCGTCGATGGTGAACCGGCGGGGTGTGGTGCACTGCGACCGTTCATCGAGCCGGGCATCGCCGAGATCAAGCGGGTGTACGTTCGGCCCAGCGCCCGCGGCAACGGAGTTGGCGAACTACTGATGCGCGCGTTGATGGCACACGCGGTCGAAATCGGCCGCCCGTGCGTGCGCCTCGACACTGCGCCGGAGCTGATGGCAGCACGGGCGCTGTACGAACGCCTGGGCTTCGTCTCGATCCCGCTGTACAGCGATTCGATGCTGCCGGACACGTTGTGCTTCGAGTGGCACCGTCAGGATCGCTAACCGCGTGATCGGTGGACGATCAAGATCTCATCAAGATCTCTGACCCCTTGATCGGGGCGTAACATCAAACGTTGCAACGCCTTAGGCCGCGGAAAGCACGATCAGGATCTCTGACCCCTTGATCGACCAAGATCTCCGACCCCTTGATCGGGGCGTAACGTCAAACGCTGCAACACCTTAGGCGTCGGAAAGTCCGATCAAGATCTCTGACTTCTTGATCGACCAAGATCTCCGACCCCTTGATCGGGGCGTAACGTCAAACGCTGCAACACCTTAGGCGTCGGAAAGTCCGACCAAGATCTCCGACCCCTTGATCGACCAAGATCTCCGACCCCTTGATCGGGGTGTAACACCAAACGCTGCAACACTTTAGGCGTCGGAAAGTCCGATCAAGATCTCCGACCCCTTGATCGGAGCTCAACGCGATGCGCCGCAACGAGTTGCGGCACGAATCCGCCGTACATCAGCGCGTGACCGACAGCTCGAGCGAGACCCATCCACCGCTGACCGAATCGCTGAAGCTGCGACGCCGAATGCGCCGCGGAAACTGCGCGGACACGGTCTGCCCGATATTTCCAAATGCGCCGCCAACTTCCGGGGTGATGGTCACGAAGCTGCCGAACGGCACTGAAAGCCCGAGACTCGCGCTGGTGGCGTAACCAGAAGCTTCGAGTGTGGTGGCGCGCCCGTTCACGAGGGCAGTCGCATTGCTCGACTCGCGTACATACGAGATGGCCGGCAGTACCGTCAACGGTCCGAGCGGGAGTGCCGCCGACACGTTGGCGCCGGCAAAATCACCGATGGGAATGAGGCGAGTCGGTTGATCCGGGCGCTCGATGCTGAGTGGCTTCGAGTAGAAACCATTCACCGATAGAAAGCTGGTGCCGTCCGTGCCCACAAATCGCAGTGCGCGCGCATCGACCGTGAGTGCACCACCACCGGGAAAGAGATTCTTCCCGCCGAGTGAGTCGGCGAAACTCCGCGTGAGTTCGACGTTGGCACCGAGGTTGACCAGGTCTGTCGATTTCGAGAGGCCAACTCCACCGCGCACCGTGGTTCCACGCCAGCTCACCGCCTCCGCGCCAGACGGCTTCGGGTCATACTCGACCCCACCGCGCACCGAAAACGCCACCCCGCGCGCGCCGATCGGTTGCGTGAGGACGTAACGTGTTCCGATGCGCGCCGCGACCCCGATCGCGCCGGCATCGAGATCGATGGTGCTGGTACCGACGGTGCCGAGCGCCTGCGCATCGATGGCCGACAGTGTCCCGGGGAACGACATCGACTGCGCGAACACGCGAAGTGTGTCGGCATGTCGCAAGGCGAGATCGAGGCGGCCGCTGATGGGCGACACACCACCAAAGGCGACTTCTGGTCGATCAGCAGTAGTGGAGGTGTCGCCGGAGTAGGCGACGGGCGTGAGGTCGACTCGAATCGCAGCCCGGCGGAATCGGGCCACCCAGCTCGCGTACGATGCCTGCTCGGTCGCGTTGACGGTGCCGACGGTGTAGCGGCGCAGTGTTGGCCGCAACGTGTAGGATTGCCGCAACCCAGGAACCGTGGGCAGCAGCCCGAGCGTGTCGACATCGATGTCAGCGGTATCCGCGAGCACGGCGGCGATGATGCTGTCGCGGACTCGTGTGCTGAGCGTGTCACGGCCAGGCGCGGGCCGTGCCTGCGCGGCGGTGCGGGCGGCGGAAGCGACGAAAAGCACCGCAATCAGCGCGGTGCAAGTCGGTCGGGAGTGACGCAGGGTGCGGGGAGTCATCGCTGCGAAGTTATGGTCGATCCTCGGACGCTGACCCCGGTCACGGCCGGCGTGCCGGCTCTGGCATTCCTGCGGGACGCTTGGGACGATTGGCGTCGCGATAGCTCTTCAGTTGACGCGCCATCTGGTCTCTGGTGATCGTGCCAGCGGTAACCTGTGCATTGAGGTCTCGTGACGTCGCACGCAGCGCTTGCTGGTATGCCCGCAGGTTCCGGATGTACTCCTGCTGATCAGCCGGCATGGCATTGAACCGTGCTTCACGTTGCGCACGAGCCGCAGCGCGCTGCTCCGGCGTCATCGCCTTTCGGGCGTCGCGCCGCAGGCGCATCGCCTCACGGCGCTCCGCTGCCATCTCTCGTCGTGCTGCGTTCGGCGCCGTGGTGCTGGCCTGGGCGCGCGCCACCATCGGTGTCGCGAGCAGGAACACGCCCAGCGCAAGAAAAATCCGACCCGTCATGGGATGTCGCTCCAGTCTCGATGAAATTCGAAGGGCGTCGTCGCCGTCTCAATCGACGACGCCCTCGGGAGATCGTGCTTACGGCTTCACGAGGTCGCGCCGATCCTGGCGAAGGTCACGACGGTCGCCGCGGCGGTCCCGCTTGTCGCGGCGCAGGTCCCGCGTGTCCTGACGCAGTTCGCGCGAGTCGCTGCGGATCTCACGGCGTTCGGCACCGGTCACGTGCCCGTCTGCCTTCGCGGCGCGCACGTCCTGGCGCACTTCGCGGCGATCGCCACGCACTTCTCGCTTGTCACCGCGGATCTCGACGCGGTCGCGACGCAGTTCGCGGGTGTCACGGCGCACCTCACGCACTTCCTGGCGCGTGGCAGTGCCCTGGGCCTGCAAAGCCATCGGGGCGGCGAGGATGAAGAAGCTCGCCAGCATCAGATTCGGGATACGCATCGGTCAATCTCCTGCGGCGGGTGCCGCTCTGGGGCAGTCAGTCGTTGCCATGGTGGCTACACCCCTACAGACGACGCTGCCGCCCGAGCGTTAACCCCACTGGAATGCCGTCGAGGCGATAACGTTGGAGAGCGATTTTCAACATCCAATTGGCACCTCACAGGACCGACATGCCGCTGACCCGCCGCGACTTCATCTCCCGCACCGCCGCAGCCGCCGCGTCGCTGACGCTGACGGAACGTCTTCATGCCATGCGCCTCGCGACTCCGGTCGTACCGGCCAGCAGTGCCGGCGTCGTTCGCGTGGTCAGCTCCACGAATGGATTGCGAGGCGTCGCGCGCGCATACGAGATGGTGCAGCGGGGCGAAGACACCCTCGACTCGATCATCGCTGGCGTCAACATCCAAGAACTGGATCCGGACGACGACTCGGTTGGCCTGGGCGGTTTGCCCAACGAGCGGGGCGTGGTGCAGCTCGATGCCAGCTGCATGCATGGACCGACACGCAGGGCTGGCTCCGTCGGCTGCATCGAGGACATTGCAACGCCGTCGTTGGTGGCCAAGGCCATCATGGACTACACCGACCACATCATGCTGGTCGGTGATGATGCGAAGCAATTCGCAATCGAGATGGGGTTCACGCCGCAGAACCTGCTCACGGAGCGTAGCCGCCAGAATTGGCTGCGCTGGCGCGCGCGCCTCAATCCGGGTGATTTCCGACTCGACTACGACGACGATGTCGCGATCCGATTCACACACGGTACGATCAACATGAATGCGGTGAACGCCGCCGGTGAGATGAGCAGCGTGACCACCACCAGCGGCATGGCGTACAAGGTTCCTGGGCGCGTTGGTGACAGTCCGATCATCGGGGCTGGTCAGTACTGCGACCAGACAGTCGGATCGGCGGGTTCGACGGGTCGAGGCGAAGCGAACATCAAGGCCTGTGGTGGTTTCCTCACCGTCGAGTTCATGCGGCAGGGCATGGCGCCGGAACAGGCATGCCTGAAGACGCTCGAGCGCGTCGTCGCCATGACTGAAGCACGACTGTTGAACGAGAAGGGACGTCCACGCTTCGATCTCAACGTCTATGCGTTGGCGAAGGATGGGCGCCACGGCAGCGCCAGCCTCTATGAAGGCGGCACCTACGCGGTGGCGGATGACAAGGGAGCGCGCGTGGAGAAGGCGGCATTCCTCTTCAAGCGCTCGGAAATTCCCACCGGCCCGGTTCCGGTACAGCGCGCTCGTGCGCGCTGAGTCGTGCGTCGGGCTCCTGCTGGCGCTCACGGCATGCGCTGGCTCGGCCCGCGTGATTCCGTCGGCAGCAGCGCCACCAGTGGGCACCGCGAGGCTCTGGCTGACCACTCCTGATCGATCGCGTCTGCTGGAACGACAAGCCGATCTGGTGGCGGTGTCGCGCGACTCGGCACCGTCCACCACCACCACGCCGGGCACGCGCATCACCGTCGATCGGTCGCAGCGCTTCCAGACGATGGTCGGCTTCGGTGCCGCCATCACCGACGCCGCAGCCGAGTTGATCCAGCAGCGAATTCCGGCGGTAGAGCGCGCGGCGCTGGTGCAGGAGCTGTTCGGGCGCACGGACGGCGGCGCAGGATTCAGCTTTGTGCGCCTCACCATTGGCGCCTCTGATTTTTCTCGGTCGCACTTCACCTACGACGATCTCCCATCCGGCAGCCGCGACGTCGCGCTGGCGCACTTTTCGATCGATTCGGCCCGCCGGGATGTGCTGCCATTGGTGCGAAGCGCACGCGCGATCAACCCGCAGCTGACCGTGATGGCGACGCCGTGGAGTGCGCCGGCGTGGATGAAGTCGTCGCAATCGCTGATCACGGGCACGCTCGAGCCAGGTGCCTATCCGGCATTCGCCGAGTATCTCCGCCGATATGTCGAGGCGTTCGGCCGTGAGGGGGTGCCGATCGCGCTGCTGACGGTGCAGAACGAGCCACACAACGAGCCGAAGGACTACCCGGGGATGCGTTTCACCGCGCCGCAGCGTGCCACCTTCATCGGCACACATCTCGGTCCGCTCTTCGCGGCACGAGGTGTTCGCACCCGGATCCTCGACTGGGACCACAACTGGGATGAGCCACAGTCCCCGATGGAGGTGCTGCGAGACACCGTGGCGCGGCGCTACGTGAGTGGCGTCGCATGGCACTGTTACGCAGGTGACGTGTCGGCACAATCACAGCTGCACGCGGCATTTCCTGACAAGGAGACCTACTTCACCGAATGCGCCGGTGGTGCATGGGCACCGGACTTCGGTGCCAACCTGCGCTGGAACATGAAGACGCTGGTGATCGGCGCGACTCGCAATTGGGCACGCGGCGTCGTGTTGTGGAATCTCGCACTCGACACGCATCACGGCCCACACCTTGGCGGCTGCAACGACTGTCGCGGCGTGTTGACCGTTGATTCAGCGACCGGGCGCGTGACGCGCAACGAGGAGTATTACGCACTCGCGCACGCCAGCCGCTTCGTGCGGCCTGGCGCCACGAGAATCGCGTCGGATACCGGGGTCGACGATCTCGACACCGTCGCGTTCAGCAATGCTGATGACGCGTCGGTCGTGCTGCTGGTCGTCAACAGTGCCACCGTCGCGCGCCGATTCCTGATCGGAGATGGTCGGTATTCGTTTCCCGCCAGCATTCCCGCCGGCGCCGTGGCCACATTCGTCTGGCGATAGGGCGACGGGTGCTCACCCGCGCGGGTGATGCTGCGTCGCTGTGCCGCGCCGTACTATCCCCGTTCAGAGATGTTTCAGCCCTCCCACCAACTCCTCACATGACCAACCTGATCATCAGCTATCGCCTCAAGGCCGGCGTCACCGCCGCTGATTTCGAGCACTGGGTGAAAACGACCGATCATCCGTCGATGCGCGGCTTGAAGCGCGTGAAGCGGTTCGAGACGTATCGTGTGACGGGGCTGTTGATGGGTGAAGGAGCGCCAAACGCGCAGTACGTCGAAATCTTCGAGATCGACGACTTCGCCGGCTTCACGGGCGAAGACATGCCTGGCAGTGTCATCCAGTCAGTGATGGGTGCCTTCATGGGTATGGTGGATGCGCCGGAGTTTGCGATCGCCGAGGCGGTTGATCCGACCTGAGTGCCTTCGAGGGGCGGGGCCACGTGGTCGCTTCCGCCACACTCCCAATTGGGCTACGCTATCCCGATGCGCCTCGCCCCTCGACTGCTCAGCCTCCTCATCACCGCGATTCCGGTCGCGAGTGGTGCCCAGCGATCCTCGACGTTTGCCGTCGAGGAGACGAGCATCGCACAGGTGCAGGCTGCGTTTCGCGCCAGGCGATTGAGCTGCCACCAGTTGGTGCAGCAGTATCTGGATCGCATCGACCGCTACGACAAGCGTGGTCCCGGCATCAACGCCATCGTGACGATCAATCCACGGGCGCTGGCCATCGCTGACTCACTCGACCGGCGATTTGCGGCCTCCGGCCCCGTCGGTCCGCTGCACTGCGTGCCGATGATCGTGAAAGACAATTTCGAGACGAAAGACCTGCAGACGACCGCCGGCTCGCTGTCGCTCAAGGGGTGGGTGCCGACGCGTGACGCGACGATGGTGGCACGGGTGCGCGCCGCGGGCGCGATCGTGCTGGCGAAGAGCAACCTCGCCGAGTGGGCCTTCACGCCGTACGAAACAGTGAGCTCGATCCTGCCCGGCTACACCAAGAATCCGTACGCCCTGGATCGTGTCACGGCTGGCTCCAGTGGCGGCACTGCTGCCGCGATTGCCGCCAACGAGGGGGAAGTTGGGCTCGGCACCGACACCGGCAATTCGATCCGTGGGCCGTCGGCGCACAACGCACTGGTGGGCATCCGTTCCACGATGGGGCTGACGTCGCGGGCGGGCGTCGTGCCATTGAGCAACGGTGCCGACATCGCGGGACCGATGGCACGATCCGTGGCCGATGCCGTCGCGGTCTTTCAGGTCGTCGCTGGTGCGGACCCTGACGACCCGGTCACTGCAGCGGCGACGTCACATCGTGAGTCGGACTACAACCGATTCGTCGTGGGTGGTGGGCTGAAGGGTGCGCGCATCGGCATCCTGCGACAGGCGTACGAACGTCCCACCACCGATTCCGAGGTCGTGACGGTCTTTGCGCGCGCGATAGCCGACCTGAAGGCGCAGGGGGCGGTGATCGTCGACCCAGCCAGCATCGATTCATTGCAGGCCGTGCTGCGTACCACGCTGCCGAGTGGTGCGGCGGCACCGGGATGCAACGCCTTCAAGTATGATCTCGAACGGTATCTTGCCGCGCGCGGTGAAAACGCCCCCGTCAAGACCATTCGCGAAGTGCTGCGGAGCGGCAATTACCACCCCACTGCGCAGTTGCGACTGCAGGCGGCTGACACGGTGTCGCTGCCGCCGGAAGACAACCCCGGATGCACGGCGCGTGAAGAGATGCGCGTGCGATTCCGCGGCGCCGTGCTGCGCATGATGGACTCACTGCGTCTCGATGCCCTCGTCTATCCGACGTGGAGCAATCCACCGCGCCTGATCGGCGACCTGAACACCCCGCACGGCGACAACAGTCAGCTCTTTTCACCAACCACGGGCTTCCCCGCGATCACCGTGCCGATGGGATACACGCGCGGCAATTCACTCCCCGCCGGCATGACCTTCTTCGGCCGGCCGTGGAGCGAGGGCAAGCTGATCACGCTCGCGTATGGCTACGAACAGGCGACGCACCATCGGCGAGCACCGGCGGCAGCCCCCAGCATCACGCCCGGTCGAGCAGCTCGCGCACGGTGAGTGCGAGTGCCGCTGCAGTGAAGGGTTTCGACAGGAACTCGACGCCCGGCTTCAACACCCCGTGCTGGACGATGACATTCGCCGTGTACCCGGACGCGTAGAGCACTCGCGTCTCGGGCCTGATCGCGCGCACCTTCTCGGCGAGCACCTTGCCATTCATTCCCGGCATGATCACATCGGTGATCAGCAGGTGAATCGGCTCATCGTTGTCCTGCAGCCACTCCAGCAACTCCGGTCCGCCAGGGAAGCTGTGCACGCGGTATCCCTGCCGTACTAGAAGCCTCAGGATGAGCAGGCGCACCGAGTCGTCATCCTCGACCAGCAGCACCGTTTCCGAGCCGCGTGGCAGGGTGAGTGATGGCCGAGCCCGGACGGACGGCGTGGCAATCTCCGGGACGCGTGGAAGGAAAATCTTGAAGCTCGTGCCATGCCCGACTTCGGAGTACACCTCCACGCGACCACCATTCTGCGATACGGCGCCGTGAATCATAGCCAGGCCCAACCCCGTCCCCTTCCCCACCCCCTTGGTGGTGAAGAACGGCTCGAACACATGTTCGCGCGTCTCCTCGTTCATGCCCACGCCAGTGTCGGAAACCGCAAGCAGCACGTACTCGCCTGCCTGCGTGCCTGGGTGAGCGCGTGCGTAGTCTTCGTCGAGCGTGACGTTGCTCGTTTCAAGCGTCAGCACGCCACCGTTCGGCATGGCATCGCGTGCATTGACCGCGAGGTTGAGCAGGATCTGCTCCGCCTGTCCGGGGTCGAATCGCACCGCCCCAAGGGACGCCGCGGTGACCACTTCGAGGCGGATGTCCTCGCCCAGAACGCGCAGGAGCATACCCTGCACGCGCTGGACGACTTCATTCAGGTCGAGCACGCGTGGCGCGATGATCTGCTTGCGAGAGAAGGCCAGCAGCTGGCGAGTCAGTTCCGCCGCCGAATCGGCAGCGCGACTGACTTCGGTCAGTTCATTGCGAACGTCGCCGTCACCGGGCAACGCTGCCAGCGCGAGATCGAGGCAACCCTTCATCACCGTCAGCAGGTTGTTAAAGTCGTGAGCCACGCCGCCAGCCAGCCGGCCCACGGACTCCATCTTCTGCGCCTGCAGGAACTGCGACTGGAGCCGCTTCGACTCGGTGATGTCGAGGAATGACCCCATCAGGTGGGTGATTTCCCCAGCGGCATTACGCACGACGTTGGCAGCGACGAGCACATCGAACAGCGTGCCATCGGCCCGCCGTGCCGTCAGCTCACCCTGCCAGACGCCATCGTCAATCACCCGCGCGAGGTTCAGCTTCGGCTTGGATTCGTCGGCGGCGAGGAAGTCGGCCATGTTGCGCCCGAGCACATCCGCCTCACTCGCGAAACCCCACAGTCGCACGAACGCGGGATTCACGTACAATGGCGTCCCATCCGGATCACCGATGGCGATCGCCGTGATCGCCGTCCGAATCGCCTCATCACGCAGATGCAGGGCCTCTTCGGTACGCCGCTTCTCGGTGATGTCCGCGAACGAGGCCAACATGCCGATCGGCTGACCGGAGATATCGGGAAAGAGGCTGGCGTTCACCTGGAAGAGGCGCACCGTACCATCGGCGCGGCGAGCGGCCATCTCACTCGTCCAGGCACCCGTGGCGCGCAGTACTTCCACAGCGTGCGCCACTTCCTCAGGCTTGGCCCAATACTGCGCCACATCCGTGCCGATCACCCCGACCGAGGATTCGTACCCCCACAGGTCGAGGAGAGCCTTGTTGACATACGTGATGCGGCCATCGAGATCTGCCATTGCCACGCCGTTGATCGACGACGTGATGGCGGCCTCCAGCCTCGTCAACGCCTCGGCAGCGCGCTGTCGCTCCGAGATGTCGGTCACGCTGCCGCGCACGAGGTTGCGGCCGACGGCCGGCAGCCGTACCAGGCGCACCTCGCATGGAATCGACCGCCCGGACGCATGGCGATGCAGCCACTCGAACACCGGCACCTCGCCACTCAGTGCGCGCTCGATGTACTGCGCGCCGATTTCCGAGGTCAAGCGGCCATCGGCCTGACGCTCGGCGGCAATGTCGCGAATGCTGCAACCGAGAAGCGCTTCACGCTCGTAGCCGAACAGCCGCAGCGCATTGCTGTTCGCATCGATGATCGTGCGCTGGTCCGCGTCGTAGACGACGATCGCTTCCGGCGCGTGCTCGATCTGGATACGGAATCGGGCTTCGCTCTCGATCAGCGCCTCGCGCTCCAGCTGACGATCGGTGCTGTCAGTGATGAAGCCGTGCCACAGCGTACTGCCATCGGGTAGTCGCTCCGGTCGTGCATCGCCGCGCAGCCAACGCAGCCCCCGACTGGGTAGGACTACGCGATAGTCACACCGCCAGGGTTCGAGCGTACGCTCGGACTGTGCGATCGACTCGGACACCATTGCCAGGTCGTCGGCATGCAGGCGGGCGAACACCGGCGACGCATCCTGGCGCACCTCTTCCGGCGAGACTTCATAGATCTCGCGGATGCCTTCGCTGGCGAACGGGAAACTCGACGCGCCGTCGGGCGTCATGAGGAACTGATAGATGACACCGGGGACTTGCGTACCGAGTTTCGCGAGTAATGCCGCCGATCGGCGCTCCGCCGCCTCAGCCAGCACGCGATCGGTAATGTTGGCGATCGTCGCCACGATGAACTCGGCCTCGCCACTTGGCGCCCGCACCGCCTTCACATCGATGATCGCGTGCACCGATTCACCGTCGGATCGGAGATAGCGCTTCTCTCGCCGGTAGCCTTCGAGATCGCCACGCACGAGCTGTTCGAAGCGTGCCGAGTCGTCGGCCACATCGTCAGGGTGCGTGAGTTCGAGCCAGGTCTTCGTGAGGAGCACCTCGCGCGGATACCGAAGCATCTCGCACAAGGCGTCGTTCACCTTCACCCATTGTTTCGTCGTCGCCGAGGACACCGCCACGCCGATGAACGGCAAGTCGTTGAACAAGCGATATGCCTCGTCTGCCGAGCCCGCGGTCGGCGAGGTCGAAGGGAACGGCATCTCGGCACTATGCATGCGCCAAAAGTGACATGCGAACCGCCGTCACGCGACCCGGTACGTGCAGACGATTGACTGGCGGACAGGCGTCGCTAGCGCGAGGTGACGATGTAGATCGCGCCGGCCCCGTGATCCATGCCCCAGCGCGCCGACGCCGCGATCGGGTCGAAGTAGCGCGCCGACGCGACACTGGACGGCACGATGCGGCGCAACTCGTCCACGCCACCGATACGCTGGTTATCGAGATACACCTGCAGGACGTCACCCTTGCCGCTGGCACTCGAGGATGTCTTGACGCGCAGCCAGTTGCTGCGCATGGCCTGCACGACCTCGTACATGTTCGTGTACTGCGTGCCGATGATCACGTCACGCGTGATCAACTGCTGATCCTGCCGCGCCCGGGGCGACGCGGCGGCCGTCGTGGGCGCGGCATCAGCAGGGCTCACGCGAGGCGTGGCAGCGGGCACGGTGCCGGACTTCACGCCGCCAGACGCACAGGCGACGACAAGCACCGCACAGGCAGCGAGGAGGCATTCCTTACCAGTCACTGATCGCACACAGAGCTCCGCGAGAGGGGATTCCACCACGCGTCGGTGCTCGAAGAGCTGATGTCCGGATGGCGCGGCAACCTGCGAGGCGGAGTATACCGCCCCGGTCAGGTCACCGCGCCCCTGAACCCGCCAGGATGCCTACGGCTTCGCGGTCACGATGAAGATCGCGCCGGCACCATGATCCATGCCCCAGCGGGCCGATGCCGTGATCGGGTCGAAGAATCGGATCGACGCGATATTCGTGGGTGCCATCGACTTCAATTCGTCCGCACCGCTCAGTCGCTGGGTGTCGAGATACACCTGTACCGCTGACGACTTGCCGAAGCTCTCGGCAGCGCGCGTGCGCAGCCAGTTGCCGCGCAAGGCGAGAATCACGTCGTAGGCATTGGTGTAGTTCGTGGCCAGAATTTCCTGACGCGACAACACCGAGCGGTCGCGGCGCGATGCCGGAACCGCTCCTGCGGTCCCCTTCATGACAGCCGCGACCAAGGCGGCAGAGTCGCGGCTCGCGCCGCTATCCGCACGCGCCACCGCAGCATTGCCGGACGCTGGCACTGGTGAGGGTGCAGACGCCGGCTTGTTCGACGAGCAGCCAATCAGCGCCGTCGCGAGCAGCGACGTGGCGATCGTGACAGATGAGCGCATGGGGAGTTCCGTGATGCGAAGGGGAGTATGCTGCGAAACCGGCGACCAGAGGCGCGCCAGCGATGCGAGAGGAGTCAGTTGCTTCGAGTACACCACGCACGACGTGGGCGTTGGTTTCGATTTCGATTGCCCGGAATCGATAGCGAAAAGGTGTATGACATCGTCGCAGCCTCGGCGTCGAAGCGCGCCGGACCGCGTGCGTGCTGTTTCATGCGCGTCAGCGCGGGTCAGATGCGGGATCGCGCAGTGCTGTCAGTAGTTGCTGTCCGGGCCTGCCTGACACGACCTGGCCAAGCCGGCGCTGTTCGGCGCGCACGGCGTCGCGCACCGGTGGTGTGAGCAACCCATTGATCGGACCGATGTCGTGGCCGCGCGCAAGCAGCAACGATTGCAGCTCGCGCCGTTCGATCCGCGAAAGTCCCAGATCGTCCGTTGGCCACGGCGCCACGATCGGGCCGCCGCCTCGCATTCGATCGGCGAGATGGAGGATCGCCAGCGTGTAGCCGACCGCAGCATTGTAGCGGTATACCGCTTCGAAGTTCGACGTCACCAGAAATGCAGGCCCGGTCGGTCCCGCCGGAGTGAAAAGTCCTGCAGCGAGTGTCGAGTCGGCGCCGGTCAGGAGCGCCGTGCCGTCGATGCGTACCAGCCCTCGGCCAGCCCACACGGCGAGCGTGCGCCGAATCCGCCGCCCTTCGCCGCGAAGATCGAACGATGCGCTGTCGCTCTTCGGCAATCGCACCTCGATGCCCCAGGGTACACCCCTCTGCCACCCAGCCTGCTTCAGGTAGTTGGCGGTCGAGGCAAGCGCGTCGCCAGTATTGCTCATCAGGTCACGGCGGCCATCGCCGTCGAAATCCACAGCCCGGCCCCAGAAGATGCCCGGCATGAACTGCGTCTGCCCGAAGGCGCCGGCCCACGAACCGTAGAACTGCTCGGCAGGAATGTGTCCGGCTTGCACGATGCGCAGCGCAGACAGCAACTCGCCGCGGAAGTAGGCCTGCCGGCGCCCGGCACAACTGAGCGTTGCCAGCGACGGGAGCACGCGAAACGTCCCGACGCCGCGGCCGAAGTTGCTCTCGATGCCCCAGACCGCGGCGACCGTTTCGGCATCGACCCCGTAGCGCATCGCCACCGTGTCGAAGATGGCGCGGTACCTGATGAGCCGCTCCTGGCCATCGCGTACACGTTCGTCGTCCGCCATCACGGCCACGTAGTCCCAGATCGGCAGCGTGAATTCCGGCTGCGCGTTGAGCTGCGCGAGGACGGCGGTATCGGGACGGACGCCGCGCAGCAGCGCCCACGTCGCCGGCGCGATGCCACGTGCACGTCGCGACCCCCGCAGCGCCTGCAGGCATCGCTCGAAGGGATCAATTCGCCGCGCGCGTGGCGCCTCGAGTGCGATGGCCGGGAGCGGCGCAGACGCGGCCGCCGCAACCAGCAGCAGCGCAACGGTGAATCGGGGAAATGCGGGAGATAACAGCATTACATGAAAATTACATGAATATCAATCGCGACGAGACCCACGCCGCCGTCAGCCTCACAAACGCCCTGGCGCGCTCGCCAGCATCGACGCGTGCTCCGCCGTAGTCTCGGAGATGTTCCACGCATGATAAGTCAGTGGTGCCGACGTCCTGGTGCCCGGTACAGCTCACCCACTCCCCGAGTCCGCTCATGACGCGCCTCCCCTCGCGCTTCGCGGTCTGTCACGCCGTGTTGGCCACCATCAGCGCTGGCGTGCTGGCAGCACAACAACCACCGGCCAGGCAATCTGGCGCAGCGCCTGCAGGCCCAAGTCCTGCCGCGCTCCTTAAGCGCGTGGAATGGCGCTCGGTTGGGCCAGCCAACAATGCCGGTCGCATCTCGGTCGTGACCGGCGTGCCGGGTGATCCACTGACGTACTACGTCGCTGGTGCCAACGGCAGCATCATCAAGACCACCAATGGCGGCACGACGTTCAAGCCGATCTTCGACGACCAGAGTTCCGGCTCGATCGGCGCCATCGCGGTTGCACCGAGCAATCCGAACATCGTCTACGTCGGTACCGGCGAGGGCAATCCGCGCAACAATGCGTCGGTGGGCGACGGCATGTACAAGTCGGTGGATGGCGGCGCTCACTGGACACACATCGGCCTCGAGAAGTCGGACAAGATCGCGCGCTTG
The DNA here is from genome assembly GCA_963740355.1 of uncultured Gemmatimonadaceae bacterium. Classification (GTDB taxonomy): domain Bacteria; phylum Gemmatimonadota; class Gemmatimonadetes; order Gemmatimonadales; family Gemmatimonadaceae; genus JACMLX01. Next base: position 506,527 of record CAVUDW010000002.1, on the reverse strand, counting down.
ATCATCGACGCGCAGAATCCCGACATCGTCTACGCCTGCGTTCTTGGTCGTGAATGGGGCCCGAGTGAGGAACGCGGCGTCTTCCGCACCGCGGATGGCGGCGCAACCTGGAAGAAGGTGCTCTACGTCGACCAGCAGACGTCCTGCTCCGACATCACCGCCGATCCGAACAACAGCAACATCCTCTATGCCGGCATGTACACCTACCGGCGCTGGGCCTGGCATCTCGAGTCGGGTTCGGGCAACACCGCCGTCTGGAAGTCGGTGAACGGCGGCACGACCTGGGAGCGCCTCTCCGGCCCCGATCGCCTGCTCGGCCTGCCACGGAAGGCGATGGACCGCATCGGTGTCGCGGTGGCGCCGAGTGATCCGAACATCGTGTACGTGCTCAGCGAGACGAAGGACGAAGGGGAACTGTGGCGCAGCGATGACGCCGGTCGCACCTGGCGCACGGTGAATCGTGACCCGAACATCAACTTCCGGCCGTTCTACTACGCCGACATCCGCGTCGATCCGAAGAACCCGAATCGCGTCTTCACCCTCTCGGGTGGTCTCTACTTCAGCGAAGACGGTGGCGCCAACTTCCGCACCATCGCACGCGATGTACATGGTGACCATCAGGCGATGTGGATCGACCCCGTCGACCCGCGCTACATCCTGAGCGGCAGCGATGGTGGCTGGCAGGTGAGCCGCGATGGCGGCAAGAACTGGGATGTGGTGAACACCTTTGCCTTCACCCAGTTCTATCACATCAACTACGACATGCAGGTGCCGTACCGCGTCTGCGGTGGATTGCAGGACAACGGCAACTGGTGCGGTGCCAGCAATTCGTTGTCCGGCCAGGGCATCCGCCAGGCCGACTGGTACACCGTCTCCGGCGGCGACGGCTTCTTCACCGTTCCCGTGATAGACAAGCCGTGGTTGATCTACAGCGATGCGCAGGGCGGCATGCTGAACATCACCGACACGCGCAGCGGTGTGCAGAAGACGATCTATCCCTACCCGAACCGCGTCGGCTCGGTGGGTGACGCGATGATCGGCCACAAGTACCGCTTCAACTGGAACTCGCCGATTGCACTCTCGCCACAGAACCCGGCGATCGTCTACTTCGGCGGCAACGTGGTCTTCAAGTCGAAGGACTACGGCCTGAGCTGGGAAGTGATCTCGCCGGACCTGACCACCAACGACCCGAAGAAGCAGCAGTCATCGGGTGGTGAGATCGTGGTCGACAACACGGCCGCCGAATTCCACTCGACGCTGCTCACGATTGCGCCGTCCACGGTGGATGCAAACGTGATCTGGACGTCGTCTGACGACGGGCTGGTGCACGTCACCCGTGACGGCGGCAAGACATGGACGAAGACGTTCGACAATGTCCCGGGCCTGAAGCCGAACGCGTGGCTGGCCACGATCGAAGCCTCACACTTCGATGCCGGCACCGCGTATGTCACGGCCGACCATCACCAGGACGACGATTACACGCCGTACGTCTACATGACGACCGACTTCGGCAAGACGTGGAAAAGCATCCGCGGCGACCTGCCGGACCGCGCCTGGTGGACACACGTCGTGCGTGAAGATCCGCGCAATCGCAACCTGCTCTATGTCGGCACGGAAGCTGGGGTGTGGATGTCGTGGAACCGCGGCACGAACTGGATCTCGATGCGTGGCGACCTTCCGGTCGTGCCGGTGCGTGACATGCAGATTCATCCGCGTGACAACGACCTGCTGCTCGCCACACATGGTCGCGGCCTGTACATCATGGACGACCTCACGCCGGTGCAGAAGCTGGCCGAGGTGATGGCGAACGAAGCCGAGCTGTTCGATGTGCGCACGGCGATTCGCTGGAACAACTGGAGCCGCGACGGCAATCTCGGCCAGCGCAGCTACAAGGGGGAAAACCCGCCCAACGGCGCGATCATCTCGTACTACCTGAAGGCGCAGCCGACCGATGAGGTCAACATCGAGATCGCCGATGCAGCGGGCAAGCTGGTGCGCCGTTTCCGACGCGTGCCTGACGAAGCCGGTGTCAGCCGCGTGACGTGGGACCTACGCTACGAGGCCGCCGCCGGTGCCGCACCAGGTCGCGGCGCCAATCGGGGTGGTGCCCCCGGCGCGGCACCAACCGACACGTCGCTGCAGGGTGTGCGCGAACGCCGTCGTGCAGCCGCCGCGGCGGGCAATGACGCGGGCGAGGAAGAGAACTTCTTCGGCCCCGCAGCCGTCGCCGTTATGCCGGGCACCTATCAGGTCACCCTGATCGCCAATGGCAAGCGATACACGAAGGCGGTCACGGTGCAGAACGACCCGCGCGTGGAGATGACGCCGACGCAGGTCGCGGCGCAGTTCGACGCGGCCAAGTCGATCGAGGCCACGCAGGTTCGCGTCACACGCGTGGTGTCGGGCGTGGATGATCTCCTTCGCCAGCTGACCGGCGTCCAGACCACGCTTCGCGCGACCCGCGACGCGAACATGGCGCCGACCCTGACCGAGATCGACGGGACGATCAAGGACCTGCGTCACTTCCGCGACTCCGTCCTGGCACGGCCGCTGCCGGGCCTTGGGTATCGTCAATATCCGCGTCTGCGCGAGGAAGTGCAGACGATCAGCGGCATGATCTCGCGCCCGCAGTGGCCGATCACCGAGGGCGAGAAAGTGCGCTCCGGCGAATTGGTGGTCGAGACGGACGATGCCCAAAAGCGTCTCGACACGATCGTGCGCGACCGCGTCGGCAAGATCAATGACATGCTCAAGGGTACGCAGCATGTGATTGCGCCAACCGCACCGCGAGTGGTGCAGTAGCGCCCTTCGCGGAGCATACAACGCCCCTCGACGCGCAAGGCGTCGGGGGGCGTTGTGTATTCATGACGTGCGTCATGCCTTCGTGACAGCCGGGCAAGCGAGCTGGAAACCGAGGTTATCGTGTGGCCGTACATCTTCCGGCGGCTCGCTACGGCACCTCGTCACTCGCGACTTCCCATCCATGACTGACAGCCCTCGCATGTTGGCCGGCACGCCAGCGGAGCGGTCGCGCCGCGCGCCGCGCATCGGAGCGTTACTCGGCATCGTTGGCTTGGCCGGCGGTGGCGCGGTGTTCGGCGCGCAACTTGGCCACTGGATCAAGCGCCAGGGTGCGGGCCGCGGCGGGCACCTCATGCTCGACGGGTGGGAACAAGCATTCCTCGCCATCATCTGTGTTCTTGCGCTGCACGTCATTCTGCTCGCTCACGAACTCGGACACCTGCTCGGCGGACGCCTCGTCGGCTTTCGTGCATTTCTGCTTGTTGTCGGGCCAATGCGCCTCGAGCGCGGCGATGGCGGGTGGCGACTTCACCTCAATCGGTCGGCCGCGCTGTGGGGAGGCCTCGCCGGCTCGGCACCCACGGATGCGCGCAATCTTCGGGCTCGCAGCGCCGTGATGATTGCCGCCGGTCCGTTGGCCAGCCTCCTCGCCGGCGTTGCCTTCCTCGCGCTGTGTTGGTCGCTTGACCCAGCGGGGCTTGGTCCCACCACGCCATTTCTGCGGGTGGCGGCGACGTTCGCCTCGCTCACGGCGGGCGGCGCGTCACTCGCGATCATGGTCGCCACGCTCCTTCCGCTGCGAACGTCCGGATACCTGAGTGACGGTGCACGCTTGCTCCGTCTGCGGAGTAATGGCGCGGCTGCCATGCGCGACACCGCGCTCCAGACGATCATCGGCCAAAGCCTCGCCGGCGTCCGACCGAGAGACTGGAACAGTGCCTTGATCGCCGATGCCTTGCAGGTGGACGACAACTCGCCTTTTCAGTTCACCGCGTGGCAGCTCGCGCAGTTGCAAGCGCTGGACCTCGGTCAGGACTCGAGGGCGCAGGAGCTCCTCGAGCGGATGCTGGCCAACGTGGTGCTCTTTCCCCGCTCACTCCACGCAGGCGTGCACCTCGAAGCGGCGCGACAACTCGCGCTCCGCGGTGAGATCGAGGCTGCCGAGAAACAGCTGGCGATGGCCTCTGGCACCGTGATCGGCGCTCCATTTGCGCGACCACTCGCCGAAGCCACCCTATTGTACGCCCGAGGCCAGCACGCCGACGCCGTGCACATGCTGCCCCAGATCCGTGTTCAGCTGGCAGACAGCATCGATCGCGGGGGTGCCCTGATGCTGCTCGAGTCGGTGGACCGAATCGCCGCGGGACTTCTGCCAGCGACGTGATGCATTGACCTGACATATCCAAGGCTCAACTATTCGCGTCCTCCCGCCGTTGAGCCGCTATGCGTCAGCCCACAAGCCGTCTGTTCATCGCACTGACCCTCTGCGCCGCTGGCGTGGCATCGGGTCAGGCGCGCCAAGCTACGCCCGCCGATGCGCCGGTGGCTTCCCCGCTGGCGCCACGCCGTGCGCCGGGTACCCGCCCTGAGCTTCGCGCCGTTCGCGCCAGCGGTGCCATTCGACTTGACGGTGTCCTCGATGACGATGCCTGGTCGAAGGCACCCGTGGCGTCGGGCTTCGTGCAGGCCGAGCCACTGAGCGGGCAGCCGGCCAGTGAGGCGACCGATGTGCGCGTCGTCTACGACCAGGACTTTCTCTACATCGGCGCCTTCCTGCACGACGCCGATCTCTCGCTCGCCGTGGTGAACGACATCCGCAAGGACTTCACCGAGGAGGAGCAAGATGACTTCGAGGTGTTGCTCGACACCTTCGGTGATCGGCGCAACGGCTATGTGTTCTCGACCAATGTGGAGGGCGCCCGACACGACCGGCAGGTGGCCCTCGAAGGCCGCGAAGTCAATCGCAGTTGGGATGCAGTGTGGGACGTCCGAACGCACAAGCAGGCCGATGGCTGGAGCGTGGAAATGCGCATTCCGTTCCGCGCGCTCCGTTTCTCCCGGGCCGCCGATGCCGTGTGGGGCATCAATTTTTCACGACACATCCGGCGCGCCAACGAAGTCTCGTTCTGGGCGCCTGTGCCGCGTGCCTTCACGCTCAATCGTGTGTCGCTGGCCGGCACGTTGGTCGGACTGGAGACTGGCCAGGCCGGTCGCGACCTGCGCATCAAGCCCTACATCTCCGACAACGCCGTGCGCGCGCTCGGCACCACGTCGGCACCATCGCCGACGATGGGCAACTCGATCGCGGTTGGCGCTGACCTCAAGGCGGCCATCACACCCGGCCTCACGATGGACCTCACCGTCAATCCGGACTTCGGCCAGGTCGAGGCGGATGAGCAGCAGGTGAACCTGACGCAGTTTTCGCAGTTCTTCCCCGAGAAGCGCGACTTCTTCCTCGAGAATTCCGGCATCTTCTACGTCGGTGACGCAGCGCGACGCAGTTCCAGCAATGTGCCAACGCCTGACGAAGACAACCTGCTCTTCTTCTCGCGCCGCATCGGGCTCACCGCCGGCGGTGGTGCGATCCCGATCCTCGGCGGCGTGCGGCTCACGGGCAAGCTCACCGAACGGACGCGCCTTGGTGTGCTGAGTGTGCAGGATCGCGCCTCGGCGGGCGACCCGGCGTCGAACGCGAGTGTGGTGCGCTTCCGGCAGAATCTCGGACGCGTCGGCAATGATCTCGGATTCTTCGCGATGCAGAATGTGCATACGTCGGGGCCGAGCTACACCAATCGCATCGTCGGCGTGGACAAGAACCTGCGCCTGTTCGGAAACCTCGACTGGAATTCGTACGTCGCGAAGACATCCACGCCGGGCAAGACGAGCGGTGAGTATGCGTGGCGTTCGACGGTGAACTGGGAGGGCGTGTTCTTCCACGGCAAGACAGGCCTCATGGAACTCGGACCTGGCTTCCAGAATGACCTGGGCTACTACCGTCGCGTCGGCGCCCGGAAGTACCTGCTCGAGACAGGATTGCGCCCTCGTTCACCATGGCTTCGTGCACATGGCGTGCGTGAACTGCATCCGCACATCGGCTGGGCCTACATCAACGACCTCTCCGGCTACATGCTGTCGAAGAGCCTGCACAGCGGCATGTCGGTGTTCTTCAACAACGGTGGAGTGTTCGAGTGGTCGGCCAACCCGATCTTCAACAAACTCACGTCACCGTTCCGGCCGAATGCGAAGATGGCCGCGCCGATTGCCGCCGGTGGCTACAACTGGAACGAAAACTGGCTGCTCTTCACCAGTGACCAGAGCCGACTCTTCTCGGTCGACACGAAGTACGTCTACGGCGGCCTGTACGACGGCACGCAGAAGACCGTCGCAGCCTCGCTCCAGTTCCGTCCCAGCTATCGTTTCAAGGCGAAGATCGGCATGCAGCGCACCGCCGCCACGCTGAACAACCCGAACCTGCGGTTCGTGAACACGCTCAGCACGCTGCGCACGAGTTATTCGTTCACCACCAACATGTTCGTCGACGCGCTGTCGCAATACGATGCGGTCAGCAAGCAGTTCAATGCCAACGTCCGCTTCAACCTGATCCATCACCCGTTGAGCGACCTGTTCATCGTCTACAACGATCAGCGGATCCTGACCCCCGACGCACCGGTGGCGGGGCGCGGCATCATCGTGAAGTTCACGCAGATGATGTCGTTCTGAGCGCTGGGCAGCGCTGACACTCACGCCAGCGCTGCCCGCTCCTTCGCGTCCGCCACTCGGATGATGGTCGTCAGGTCGGCGCGCACGATGTCGCAGTCACCCACGCGCGCCACGCCTCGCGTCTTGCAGACGCCGCGCTTGAACTGCTTCAGCTCGATGCTCAGCGCCAGCACCTCTCCCGGCGCGGCGCGACCACGGAACCGCACGTTGCTGAAGCCAAGGAAGTAGCCGATGGCTCCTTCACTGCCTTCGAGCAACGTGACCAGCACCGCCGCGGAGAGTTGCGCCAGCGCCTCGACGATGAGCAGGTGCGGCATCGATTGCGCGCCTGCGTCGTAACTGGACCCGATGGTGCTCCATTCGTTGCCGGTGACCGTCTTGATGCCCGTCGCGCGCTTGCCCGGTTCGACGCTCGTGATGCGATCCACCAGCAGCAGCGGAAACCGGTGCGGCAGGAGGGTCAGTGGATCGGGGATCACGAGTGGCGACGTTGCAGACATGCCCTGCAATCTATGCCGGCGAGGCTACGCCCTCGCCGGTGGATTGCTCGAATTCCGCGCGCGAGATCCCGTAACGCACACCGCCGGGTTCGTTCGGCGCTTCATCCAGCGGCCGCATGCCACATCGGCGCATCACCCCCATCGATCCGATCAACTCGGGGAGCGTCTCGGCAATCACGCGATGCACCGTAGGGTCGCGAAACGCCCACGCGACGAGTGCGCCTGCTGCCTCTGACGCGTAGCCCTTCAGGTATTCGTCGCTGACCATGCCGTACCCGATTTCCACCATGCCGTCAGCGTCGGGCGGTCCCTTGAAGCCCACGCTCCCGACCAGCGAACGCGACCCATTGGCCTCGCGGCGAAGCACGAAGTACATCCACCACGACTCCTGCGATGGATCGGCCACCAGCCGTTCGCGAAACCACGCGTAGGCGTCGGCGTCGAGCGTCTCTGGGGGCCAGGTGGCGGGCACCGAGGCGGCAAGGTGCGTCGCCAAGGCCTCGCGCCCAGCGATTGCCGCGTCGAGCAGGCGCAAATCGACAGAGTCGAGATCGAGTCGTGCGGTCGCGAAACGGGTCATGAGGGAACGACAATACCGACTGACAGGGGAAAGAAACAGGCGGATCAGGTCGATACCCTGAAGCACCTCCCCTCCGGAAACCGATGCACAGTCGCGCCCTGCCCGACCGACCGGAACCACCTGTCGGCCACATCGATGCCACCGACCCGGCCGAGTCGCCCGTCAAGGCGCGACTGGCAAGGATTCTCGATGGCCGCGACTTCCCGGCACTCTCGCAGCAGATCGCAGACACGATCGCTGCGCTCGAGGACGATGCGAGCTCGATGCAGCGGCTCACCAATGTCGTGCTGCGGGAATACAGCCTGACGCTGAGCGTGGTCCGGATTGCAAACAGCGCCCACTACCGTCGCGCCGACAAGCAGATCCAGAGTGTGACGCGCGCCATGGTGCTGCTTGGTGCGCGCACCGTTCGCCAACTCGCCAGCAGCCTGCTGTTGTTCGAGAACTACCGCAAGCATTCCGCGGGGCTGAAGGAGCTGATGCTGCTCTCGCTGCTCACCGCCAACCACGCGCGCGAAGTCGCGGTGCGACTCGGCCTCGGTGACCCGGAAGAGGCACACCTCTGCGGCATGTGCCGCAATCTCGGTGAAGTGCTGATCGCAGCGCACTTTCCCGTCGACTACGCCCAGATCCACACACTCGTGCGAGACCGCCACCAGCACGAAGCCAGTGCGACGCTGGCCGTGCTCGGCTTCCGGTACGAGGACCTGGGCGAGGCGATGTGCCGCTATTGGGGAATGCCGGACAGTGTCACGCAGGCCATCCGGGCGCGGCCCAAGCGCCTCGTCTCAACTGCGAGCGCCGTGACATCGTTCGCGCACGATCTCACCAACGTCATCTACCGTCGGGATGCGGAATCGGGCGACGCGCAAAAGGATCTCGACGCAGTGGTCGCGCGCTACGCGCCGAAATTTCGGCTGAATCGCAGCCAGGTGCGCGACATCATCGCGCTGGCGCTCGACGAGACGCACGAGTTGTTCGTGACCGCCGGCGTGAAGCTCGATGCGTTGCGCATGCGACAGCTGTCCGACGCCGCCTGCACGGCTCTCGGCGTGACTGAACTGGGCAACGACTGGGCCGCGATCGAGCCGGACGATGACGTGAGTGCAGCACGATCGCTGCGCGAAAAGCTCCGTCTCGAGCTCGAATCCAAGGTCGATCCGGCATCGGAGTGCGACCTCGGGCAGGTCCTGCTGATCGCCCTCGAAGGCGCCTTGCGTGGAGCCCCATTCGATCGTGTCGTGGCGTGCGTGTTGAGTCCCGATCGCTCGCGGCTGCGGGCGCGGTCGGGGCTCGGCATCGGCGTCGAGTCGGCGCTGGCACAGTTCGACTTCCCGATGACGCCGAAGGGTGGCCCGCTCCCGAATGCGCTGCTCGAGCGCCGCACCTACTGCGTCGGTGTCGAGACAGGCATGAACGCGCTCGAGCAGCGGTTCGCGGCCAAGCTGGGAATCGGCCAATTCGGCATCTTCCCGATCATCGTCGACGATCAGATCGTGGGATGCCTGTACGGTGATCGGGCTGCTCGCGACCCGGCGCCGGATGCTGACGCACTGCAGCATGTCGAGGCGCTCACTGGCTTGATCGTGCGTGCGATCGAGGCCCGACGTGCAGTGCCCGCGGCGCGAGCCGTCGGCGTGGATCGCGCCAGGCCTGCGACAGCGAGCCCCGAGCTGAGCGAGACTGAACTGGCGCTCTTCAGCGCCGACGCGAAGGCGGCGCTTGTCATGCGGCTGTTGCAAGGCGAGACACTGGCCGCAACCGCGGCCAGCAGCCGCGTTCCGGCCGTGCGGCTCGAGCAGTGGCGCAGCGAATTTCTCGCCGGTGCTCTGGCAAGACTCGCCGCGCCACCATCGGTGTAGTCCTACCGCACCTTCGTCAGCCAGCCGAAGGTGTCGGGCGCGCGGCCATGCGCGATGTCGAGGAAGGCCGTCTGCATCTGCTTCGTCACCGGACCGACCTTGCCCGCACCGACCTTGATGCGATCGACGCTGCGGACAGGCGTCAACTCGGCTGCCGTCCCGGTGAAGAACACTTCATCTGCGGTGTACAGCATCTCGCGCGGAATGATCTGTTCCCGCACCGACAGTCCCTCACGCTGTGCCAGCTTGATGATGCTGTCACGCGTGATGCCACCGAGCAGCGACCCATCCAGCGGCGTCGTGACGAGTGCCCCGTCCATCACGAGGAACACGTTCTGGCCAGACCCTTCACTCACGGTGCCGGCTGGGCTGAGCGCGATGCCTTCCGCAAAACCGTTCGCGAGGGCCTCCATCTTGATCAGCTGTCCGCCGAGATAATTCCCCGCGACCTTGGCCAGCGAGGGAATCGTGTTCGGTGCGAAGCGGTGCCAACTCGAGACACATGCATCCACGCCATGCTCGAGCGCTTCGTCGCCGAGGTATGCCCCCCACGGCCAGCATGGCAGGTAGACCTCGATCGGGCTGCCGAACGGCACCATGCCTGACGCGCCGTAACCGCGCACGACCATCGGCCGCAGATAACAGGCGTCCATCTTGTTCCGGACCACCAGTTCGCAGCAGGCGGCCATCAGGTCATCGATGGAGTAGTCCAGCTCCATGCGATAGATCTTCACCGAATTGAGCAGCCGCGTGAGGTGTTCGCGCAGCCGGAAAATTGCAGGTCCGTCTGGTGTGTGATAGCAGCGGATACCCTCGAAAGCCGAGGACCCGAACTGCATCGAGTGGCTGAGTACGTGCACGTGTGCGTCTGCCCAGGGAATGAATGCCCCGTCGCGCCATATCCACTCGGTCGCCGCAATCTGACTCATGATGGTGTCGTCGTCAAAAGAAGAAGATCGAACTACAACAAGGTGTTGACGGCGCCACCGTCAACGAGAATCGCCTGGCCGGTGATGAAGCCGGCGCGATCCGAGGCGAGGAACGCAATCGTCGCGGCCAGTTCATCGGCCTGACCCAGTCGGCCGGCCGGCGTTTGCGCAACCCAGCCGGCGTACACCGAGTCCTTCGATGCGCCGGTGCGCTGCATGTTCGCCTCGGCGAGTTTCTCGAGTCGTTCAGTCGCAGTGAATCCCGGCAGCACTGTATTGACCGTTACGCCGTCCGCGGCCACTTCGTTCGACAGGGTGCGCAAGTATCCGGTCACGGCGGCGCGCAGGCTGTTGCTCAACACCAGTGACGGCACCGGCTCCTTCACTGCCTTTGACGTAATGCTGATCACGCGCCCCCACTTTCGCTCGCGCATGCCTGGTACGAACGCGCGCGTCAACTCCACCGCGCTGCGCAACAACAACTCGCTCGCCTTCGTCCACGCTGCCCAGTCATGCTCCATCGCCGGCCCGGTCGGCGGGCCCCCGGTGTTGGCGATCAGGATGTCGACGTGGCCGTATTCCGAGTGCGTCTCACGCACCACCGACTCGATCCCCTCGATCGTCGACAGATCCGCCACGATAGCCAGCACCGGCACGCCAAATGCCCGCAGGTGTGATGCGGCGGCGTTGATGGCATCTGCATCGCGAGAGCAGATCGCAAGCGAACAGCCTTCCTTCGCCAGTTCTTCAGCTGTCGCGTACGCAATGCCTTTGCTGGCACCGCACACCAGCGCGACCTTTCCCTTGATGCGGAAGTCCATGCTACTTCGAGCCGCTGCGGATGTAGGCGTCGCTGCCGTCCAGCCAATCCTGCCGCGGCGGATTGAACACATCCATGTCGAGCGTATCCTCGAGCGCCTCGGCGCGGTGTCGCACCATGCTTGGAATGACCAGCACTTCACCCGGCTTGACGTCGATGTAGGTGTCGCCCGGTGCATCGGCATGTTCGCCGATCCAGAAGCGAAGCACGCCGGAAAGGATGTATGTGAACTGCTCGTTGTGATGATCGTGTGCCGGCACGATCGCACCCTTCTTCAGGTGCACATGCGCCATCATCATCCGCTCAGTCGTGATCAGCTGTCGGCTGATGACGGGCGTCAGTTCTTCACGCGGAACGGTGTCCCACGACAGGTGGCGAACGTCGGGCATGATCGGAGATCTCGGGAGGCAGGTGGAGTCGCGCGCGGCGGGCGGCCGGCTGCGCGTCGCAAGTTATTGCGCAGTCCCACTCACTCGGCCGACGGTCGCCTGCTGTGACCCGCGGCATGCAGGGGCGGAGTCGGAGATCTTGATCGACACCTAACCCAATGTTGGCAAACGCGTTAGGGCCGAATCAAGCCGAGCAAGATCTCTGACCCCTTGGTCGAGCAAGATCTCCGACCCCTTGATCGGGGCCTAACCCAATGGCGTTGAACAGGTTACGCCCCAGATTCCCCGAGCAAGATCTCCGACCCCTTGATCGGGGCCTAACCCAATGGCGTCGAACAGGTTACGCCCCAGATTCCCCGACCAAGATCTCTGACCCCTTGATCGGGGTCCTTGATCGAATCGCGCCTCAGCGCAGGATCGGTCGCCCCGACGGATCGAGTCGCACCTGCCGACCACCTGGCAGGATCATCATCTGCGGCAGGAGCACATCGCCGCCGAGCGAATGCGTCTCCGAATTCGGTACGCTGACGACCCGTGGCGCCACGAGGCCAGCCAGCACGGATGATGGCAGCTGATATTCCTCGTACGCCTCCGGCTCGACGTTCCACCCGAGGTCACGCAGTGCCGCAACCGTGACGGCCGACGTCGGCTGCGGTGCGGTGGTGAGGGATGGCGCCATCAGTTCGCCACCGAACGCGTTGGTGCGCCAATGGCCCAACACCTGGATTTCGATCGGCACACGACGGCCGGTGAAGCGAGCACTCCCGCCAAGTCGGGCAAACGCACCAAGAGTGTTCGGGCCGACGAAAATCGGATCCACTGCATTGCTGTCCCCAACCACCAGCGGCGCGTACTGCCCGCGACCCCACAGGCTCCCGATACCGAGCACGTGACCAACCTCGTGCATGATGAGGTCGTCCAGCTTCCGGTCGCTGAGCGTGTTGTAATAGAAATAGTTGAGCTGGATCGTCCCCAGCAGCGGCAGCCCGTTCGAACGCATGACACATGGCCCCCCCTGCGCCAGCACGTTCTGTCGCAACGAGTCGATCTTGATCAGCACTCGCACGCCGGAGATGAACTGGCTCACCGGCACTGCGTTGCGGCACTCGCCCAGTTGCAGTCGCACAGTCTCGCCGGGAGGCGCACTGCGGATGATCCGGCGCCACTTCACCGCCACCCGCTCCATGCTCAGCAGGACGCGCAGCGGAAGGGGATTCTGGCCGTCGCCGTCCACGATCTCCAGCGGGAATTCCGAGGGAGGCTGACCAGTGACGGTGTCCCGCGCCATGAAGCCGCCATTGATCGCGCGCAACTCCACACGCCCCGCGCCCGTCGCGACCAGATATCCATTGCGCACGACCATCGTCCCACTCGGCTCGACTCCGACATCGGTGCCACGGGTCGGCACGATCCGCCCGCCGGTATCGATGGCCGTCAGGGTGTAGGGCGCGCTGTCGCCGATGGCGATGATGCGTGTCTCGACACTCACGGTCAGCGAGCGGAGCGGCGTGGTACGCACCACGAAACGTCGACGCGTGGTGTCGCGACCCACGATCGCCAGCAGCTCGGTCACGCCGGCGCGGTTCGCGCTGACCCGAGCCTGGCCCACCGCGATCGCACCAATCGTTGCGATCGTCGGATCAGCGACGGCAAAGCGCGGGGCGACTTCCGAGAGGCGCACCCCCTCTGGCGTCTCAACTTCTGCCGAGACCGGGATGTCATCGACCAACTGGGCAGTGTCCGGCGCCACCACCCGCACACGCAGCTCGCGCGGCACGATCCGAACGGTCCGTGAGCCGACGGCGCCGTCGCCAAGCACATCGAGGCGAGCGGTGCCGACGTTGCGGGCCCGCAGCATCCCACCGGGGGAGACCGAACCGATGCTCGAATCAGCCGTCGACCACACGACGACGGCCAACGGGACCACTGCTCCGTCACGGTTCACGCCGCGAGCGGTGGCAGCGATCGAGTCGCCCACGAGCACCGAATCGCTGGCGAGCTGGACCTCGACCCTGGCCGCCGTCGTCAGCGGCAACGGTGGCGAATCAGTCGTCCCCTTCCCGCACGACGCCAAGGCAATCACCGCCACCCCGATGCCGAGGTGCCGGCACACGACTTTCGCGCTTTCAGAGGGAGACGGCACGCGGGTAAGTTAGAGAGAGACGCAGACTTGCGAACCACCGAACTGAACTGATGCCCTCGGGCGTCCTGATCCTGCCGATGTCCGATACACAGTCCGTCCCGCCAGAGACCCCCGCCTACGATCCTGCCGCCATCGAAGAGATCTGGCAGCACCGCTGGGCCGAACAGGGGACCAACTCCCCCGAACTCTGGCAGGGGAAAGATCCGTACTACCAGCTGATGATGTTTCCCTATCCATCAGCGGAAGGGCTGCACATCGGAAACCTGTTCGCCTTCACTGGCGCCGACATTCACGGCCGGTTCCAGCGGATGCAAGGACGAACTGTTTTCGAGCCAATCGGTTTCGACAGCTTCGGGATCCATTCCGAAAACTTTGCGATCAAGGTCGGGGCCCATCCCGCCTCGCTGACGCCCAAGAACGTCGAAAACTTCCGCAAGCAGCTGCGTCGTTCCGGGCTGATGGTCGACTGGAGCAGGGAAGTCGTCACTAGCGACCCCAGCTATTACAAGTGGACGCAGTGGCTCTTCCTGCAGCTCTACAAGCAGGGGCTCGCATACAAGAAGGCGGCAGCCGTCAACTGGTGTCCCAACGACAAGACCGTGCTCGCCAACGAGCAGGTCAAGGACGGCCATTGCGAGCGGTGCGACGCACTGGTGGAGCAGCGGCTGCTGGAGCAGTGGTTCTTCCGCACCTCCCAGTACGCCCCGCGCCTTCTGGACAACATTGCCACGCTCGACTGGTCCGAAACGACACGCCAGGCGCAGCGGAACTGGATCGGCCGAAGCGAGGGTGCGCATGTCACCTTCCGCGTCGCGAACGACCATGACGTGACGGTCTTCACCACGCGGCCCGACACGATCTTCGGCGCCACGTGGGTGGTGCTCGCGCCCGAGCATCCCCTGGTCGCCCAGATCGTGACGCCTGCGCAGCGCGCGGAGGTCGACGCGTACCTCGAGCGCACCAAGACGCAGGACGTCGTGTCGCGGAAGGTGAGCAAGGAAAAGACCGGTGTCTTCACCGGCGCGGTCGCGATCAACCCTGCCACCGGGCACCCGATCCCGGTCTGGGTCGCGGACTACGTGCTGATGGAGTACGGTACCGGCGCAGTCATGGGCGTACCGGGCCATGACGAACGCGATTTCGAGTTCGCCGAGAAGTTCGCGCTGCCGATCGTTCGGGTGGTCTCACCCGTGGATGGAGATGCGGCCGCACCCCTCGTCGAAGCGTATGCCGCCAAGTCGGACGCCGACGTGCTGGTGAACTCCGGTCACTTCTCCGGCATGCCAGTGCCGCAGGCGAAGAAGGCCGTCGTGGCATGGCTCGAGGAGCGGAGCAGTGCCACGCCGGTGGTGAACTACCGCCTCAATGACTGGTGCATCTCGCGTCAGCGCTATTGGGGCCCGCCGATCCCGATCATCTACTGCGACAGTTGCGGGCCGGTGCCGGTGCCCGAGGATCAGCTGCCGGTCGTGCTGCCCCTGATCGAGGACTTCCGCCCCGACGACAGCGGGATTTCGCCGCTGGCACGGCACGACGAGTGGTACCGCGTGCCCTGTCCGCAGTGCGGCATCATGAGTCGGCGCGAGACGGATGTCTCCGACACCTTCCTCGACAGCGCCTGGTACTTCCTGCGCTACCCGAGTGCAGATCGGAGCGACGTCGCATTCGACGCGGCGCTCACCCAGCGCTGGTTGCCGGTCAGCACCTATATCGGCGGCAACGAACACGCCGTGCTGCACCTGCTCTACGCTCGGTTCATCACGATGGTGCTGCACGACGCTGGGCTGATCGACTTCGAAGAACCGTTCACGCGGTTCCGTGCCCACGGCATGATCATCCGCGAAGGCGCGAAGATGTCCAAGTCGAAGGGCAACGTCGTGAACCCGGATGAGCTGATCGACCGGTGGGGCGCAGACTCGTTCCGCACCTACCTCATGTTCCTCGGACCGTACGAGGAAGGGGGCGACTACCGCGACAGCGGCATCACCGGTGTGCGGCGTTTCCTCGAACGGATCTGGGGCTCAGTGCACGAAAGCACCACCAGCGGCGCCCCTGATGCCACCGTGCTGCGCAAGTTGCACGCGACCATCAAGAAGGTCGGCGAGGATATACCGGCCCTCGGTTACAACACCGCCATCGCGGCGATGATGGAATACGTGAACGTGCTGCGTGCTGGCGAGCGAACGGTGCATCGGGAGGAAGTCGCTCCGCTGGTGCAGCTGGTTGCACCATTCGCACCGCACATGGCCGAGGCCTGCTGGGAATACCTCGGACATGGTGGGACCGTCTTCGACAGTGCCTGGCCCGCATATGATCCGGCAATGCTGGTCTCGGACACGCTGACCATCGCGGTCCAGATCAGCGGCAAGACTCGCGGTACGGTGGTCGTCGCCCGGGACTCGACCCAGGATGACGTCTACGCCGCCGCACTGCGCGAACCGAACATCGCGAAGTTTGTGGTTGGTGAGCCGAAGAAGGTCATCTACATCCCCGGGCGGCTCCTGAACATCGTCGTCTGACCGTCCCGGGGGACGGCAACCCAACGCACGACCGGGGTGTCAGATCGGCGATTCGCTGACCGGTGCATGTCGCACCGGCAGCCTGACCGCCGGAGACAGAGATGACAACGCTCTCGTACGCAGCTCGGACCGCCGTTCTTGTCGGCGCGCTCGCCCCACTCGGTGCGCTGACGGTCGGCGCCCAGGTCGCTCCGCGATCGCCGCGACCGCCGGAGATGCCCATGCCGGGCTCAGCCCCACGGGTCTACATCGCCGGTGCCGGCGCGGGGATCGCGAACCGTGGCATCCTCGGGATTTCCCTGCGGACGTCATCGGGTGCAGCCGACACCCTTGGCCTCCTCGTGGATGATGTCGAGGATGGGCTCCCAGCCGACAAGGCCGGCATCACCCGCGGAGCCCGCCTCGTGAGCGTGGATGGCGTCGACTTGCGACTCGACCCGCGCGATCTGGACGACTCGGCCGCGGAGGCACTCCCGGAGACGCGGTTGCGGCGGCTGATCGGCCGCAAGGAGCCCGGCGACACCATCACGCTCGTCGTGCTCACAGACGGCCGGAAAGAGACCAAGCGTGTGGCGCTGGCCGAGTCGCCGATGGCTCGGACGCTACGCGGGCTCTCCAGCGGTCGGCGCGTGCTGGGGCTCGGTTTCGCGCAGCGCGGTTCGATGCGCGACACTGCCGGACTACTGATCGTGAGCATCTCGACCGGAGGCGCGGCCGACAAGGCTGGGTTGATCGAGGGGGACCGCATCGTCAGCATCGATGGGGTCGACCTGCGAATCCCTGCGGGTGATGCTGGGTCGCCCGAAGCGGTCGAGGCGCGTATCTCACGCCTCCGCCGCGCGCTCGATGCGGCGCGTGACTCCACACCCGTGCGGCTCGAGGTGTTGAGCGAAGGCCGACGCCGCACCGTGTCGGTGGTACCGTCGAACGAACGCGGCTTCACGTTCAGCACCGCCGGTTTTCAGGGCATGGCTGATGACATCCGCGCCAGTGTCCGCGCCAACATGCAGCTGTTCGGCGAGCGATCGGAAGCCGCCAGCGCCCGCGCTGAAGTGCAGCGCGAGATGACCCAGATGCAGCGCGAGCAGGCGCGGGAACTTCGTGAGCGCGCGCGTGAGCAGGCCGAAGAACAACGCGAACGGGCCCAGGAGCAGGGCGAGCGCGTTCGAGAGCGGGCGCAGGAGCAGCGCGAGCGTGCCCGCGAACAGGCCGAACGTGTGCGGGAACAGGCACGCGAGCAGGCCCGCATGCATCGCGATCAGATGCGGCGCGACGACGACTCGCGCGATGCGTGGTCGCGGGATGACGACGACGATGATGGCCCGCGCGGTGCACGAGGGACCGTGCGTGGTCGGACCGACGGTGCCACGTTGTCGTTGAGCGGGCTTTCACTCGCCATCGTCGATCGCGACTTCGCGCAGCAGTTCGGGCGTGGCAGCGAGGATGGGGCGCTGGTCGTCCGGACACGCGACAGCTGGGATCCGATCAAGGTGGGCGACGTGATCCTCAAGATCGACGGACGCGGTGTGCGCGACGGCAACGGCCTCGATGTCTCCTTCGATCGCGGCCGCGACCAGCGCATCGAGATCCTGCGCAATGGCCGGCGCGAAACGATCACGCTGCGCGCGGCTCGCTGACGCACCGACAGATCGTGACTGGAACAGGTTTCGGAATCGTGTCAGCGCAGCCGCAATCGATGCGCGGCGAGCAGCTAGTGCCTGACGCGATTCCGGCCGTCGGCCTTGGCACGATAGAGCGCGGTGTCGGCGGCCGAGAGCAGATCATCGACCGACGTGATGCGCGGGGCCGGGAAGAGTGACACCCCGATCGACACCGACAGGCTGAGCGTCACGCCAATGCCGCCCTGGAACGCGGTGCCCGCGATGCGCTCACGCAGACGTTCCGCGAACGTCACGGCACCATCCAGCGACGTTTCCGGCAGCACCACCACGAACTCCTCGCCACCGTAGCGCGCGACGAAGTCGGCGCTGCGGACTGCGCTACGCAGGATCTCTGCGGTGTCCTTGAGCACACCGTCACCCACGAGATGCCCACGGGTGTCGTTGATCAACTTGAAGTGATCGAGGTCCAGCATCAGCACGGCCACTGAATGGCCGTATCGACGCGCACGATCGAGTTCAGACACCAGGCGATCGGTGAGTGCGCGACGGTTGAGCACCTGCGTCAGTGGATCCGTCTGCGCGAGTGCCGCAAGGCGCACGTTGTCGGCACGCGCCGATTCGAGCAGGTGCGCCCGCTGGATCGAGGCCACGGCGGCCTTCACCACGGCATCGGCGAACGACACGTCTTCGTCGTCCAGCGGCGGCTCACCGACGCCGCGGCGCAACAGGAACACGCCCGCCTGCTGTCGATCGACAAAGAAGGGCAAGGCAATCACGCTGCGCGTCGGCACCACCGTGCCTTCGCGCGCCCATCGCTGCCGCAATTCCGCGAACAGCGGGTGCACCATCACATCCGGAATCAGGACGGGTCGCCCGGCTTCGAGCGCGACCCGTATTTCTGGATACTTGGCCAGGTCGAGCGGCAGGTTCCGCAGCGTGGGGTCGTCGAACGCCGCTGGCACCAGTGCCGCCAGCTCACCGGGTCGCGCCAGCACCACTGAACACCGAAACAGGCCGATGGCGCGCGCCACGCGGCGCACCAGCACATGATAGATCTCTTCACTGGAGAGATCGGCGCTCACCTCGCGCATGATCGCGATCAGCGTGCGGCCGGTCTGCGCTTCTTCACGCGCCAGGGCCAGCGCTTCCTGTGTCGTCTGCAGCTGGCGACGCGTCATGTCGAGCGCCGACCGATTTCGCAGGTTGGCGCCGATGCGGGCGAGCAGCTCACCAGAACGGAGTGGCTTTCTCACCACATCGGTCGCGCCGCTGGCGAGTGCCTGCTCGACGATCTCCTCAGGTGCACGCGTCGACGTCACCAGCACGGGCAAGTCCTTCCAGCGCAACTCGCCTTTCATCGTCGTCAACGCCTCGGCGCCGCCGTCATCCAGCAACTGCGCGTCGAGCAGCACCAGATCCGGCGCGAACTCCTGCGCCGTCGCGACTGCCGCAGCACAGGTCACAACCCCGCGCACGTCGTACCCGTGCTCGCGCAAGACCCAGGAAATGGTCTGCTGAACCGCCGGATCGCTATCGGCGACGATGATACGTGGCGCTGTCATCGCCGTGCGTGCCTCGGCCTGCGGGATGGGGTGGACATCGGGGACCACGGTGAAGACGGCCGGGGGTACCGCAGCGTCACGCGCTCCGGCCGTTCAACACCAGGGACTCCTGTCACGCGTCCGGAGCACCGCCGTCGCCGGCGTCTCCCTCACCACCCGGCTCGCCGTCGTCGGCGCCGCCCTCATCCCCGTCCTTCTCCTCAGGCACCACACGCGCCACGGTGATCACCGAATCGCCGTCGTCCAGCGCGACCAGCTTCACCCCCTGCGCGTTACGGCCGGTCTTGCGGACTTCGGCAGCCGACGAGCGAATCAGGATCCCCTGCTTGGTGATCAGGATCATCTCGTCTTCCGGCAGCACTTCCATCAGCGCCACCACGTTGCCCGTGCGCTCGGTGCGATTGAGCGTCAGGATGCCCTTGCCTCCGCGCTTCTGCACCCGGTACTCGGCCACGTCGCTGACCTTGCCAAGGCCCTTTTCAGTGACCACCAGCAACGTCGCGTCGCGCTTGATCACGACCATGCCGACCACCAGGTCTTCCGGGCGCAGCTCGATGCCCTTCACACCCGTCGTATCGCGGCCCATCTCACGCACATCACTTTCGTGGAACCGGCAGCTGAGGCCGAAGCGCGTGGCCAGCACGATGTCGTTGGTTCCCGACGTCTCCTGCACGTCGATCAACTCATCACCGGCCTCGATCTTGATCGCCTTGATGCCGTTGTTGCGCACGTTCGTGTAGTCCGACATGCGGGACTTCTTCACCGTGCCAGCGCGGGTTGAGAAGAACAGGAACCGCTCGTCGGCGTCCGTGATCTTCTCGAGGTCCTTCACCGGCACCACCGCGCGCACGCGGGTCTCGGGCGAGACGTTGATCAGGTTCACCATCGGCTTGCCACGGGCGCCCGCGCTCGACTGCGGGATTTCGTAGACCTTGAGCCAGTACATGCGCCCATCGTCGGTGAACACCAGCAGGTAGTCGTGCGTGCTGCCGATGTAGAGGCGGCTGACGAAGTCCTCGTCCTTGAGCCCCGTGCCGGTCTTGCCGCGACCGCCGCGACGCTGGCGCTTGTAGAGCGACACCGAGGTGCGCTTCACGTAGCCGGTGTGCGAGATCGTCACCACGACGTCCTCTTCCGCGATCAGGTCCTCGACGCTGAACTCCCCTTCGTCGCTGACGATCTCGGTCTTGCGTGCGTCGCCGAAGGTCTCGGCCACGTCCATCAGCTCGGCCTTGAGGATCGTCATGCGACGCTCGCGGCTGCCGAGGATGTCACGAAGTTCGGCGATCAGGGCGCGCACTTCGGCCAGTTCGGCCTCCAGCTTGTCGATCTCGAGCCCGGTGAGCTTCGCCAGGCGCATGTTGAGGATCGCTTCCGCCTGCCGCTCGGAGAGTGCGAATCGCGTCTGCAGGCTGAGGCTGGCCGTCGGCGTGTCATCGGCCGCGCGGATGATCTTGATCACTTCGTCGATGTTGTCGACGGCGATCTTCAACCCTTCGAGGATGTGCTCGCGCTCGAGCGCCTTGTCGAGGTCGAACTGGGTCCGGCGGGTGATGACTTCGTGGCGATGGTCGATGTAGTGCTGCAACACCTCGCGCACCGGCATCACCTTCGGCACCAGCTGGCGCGTCTTGATGTCCGGCACGAGGGCCAGCATGATCACGCCGAACGTCGTCTGCAGCTGCGAATGCTTGTAGAGCTGGTTGAGCACCACGCGCGGGATCGCATCGCGCTTGAGCTCCATCACCAGTCGGATGCCTTCCTTGTTCGACTCGTCACGCAGGGCGCTGATGCCGGCCACCTTGCCTTCGCGGACCAGGTCCACGATCTGCTGTCGCAGGCGTTCCTTGTTGACCTGGTACGGGATCTCGGTGACGACGATCTGGCTCTTGCTACCGCGTTCGTTCTCCTCGATCTGCGCGCGGGCGCGGACCTGCAGGCGACCACGGCCCGTCTCGATGTAGTCCTTGATTCCGGCGCGGCCGTAGATGAAACCGGCGGTCGGGAAGTCAGGACCGGTGATGATCTTCCGGATCTCATCGGTCTCGATCTCCGGGTTGTCCACCATCGCGACGATTGCGGCCGACACCTCACGCAGGTTGTGCGGTGGGATGTTGGTTGCCATGCCGACGGCGATGCCGGTGCTGCCGTTGACCAGCAGGTTCGGCAAGCGTGACGGCAACACCTTGGGCTCTTCGCGCGTGTCGTCGAAGTTCGCGCCGAAATCCACTGTGCCGCGGTCGATGTCGGCCAGCATCTCCATCGCGATGCGCGTCAGCCGGACTTCGGTGTAGCGATAGGCCGCGGCGTTGTCACCGTCGATGCTGCCGAAGTTTCCCTGGCCATCCACCAGCGGATATCGCAGCGAGAACTCCTGGACCATGCGCACCACGGCGTCGTACACGCTGCTGTCGCCGTGCGGGTGGTAGCGGCCCAGCACGTCGCCGACCACCGTGGCTGACTTGCGGTACGGCCGCCCCGCCGTCAGTCCGGCCTCGTTCATCGCGTAGAGCACGCGACGGTGCACTGGCTTCAACCCATCCCGCACATCCGGCAGCGCGCGCGATACGATGACGCTCATCGAATAATTGATGAACGATTCCTTGATTTCCTCGTCGATCATGCGAGGCAGGATGCGTTCGCGGGGCCCTGGTCCAGTCATCAGCGGATAGTGAAAGCGTGACCGACGTCAGTGCGCGTGTGCAACGCGACGTCGGGAATGCAGACTACAGAACGAAAAAAGGCGCGCCGAAGCGCGTTACGTCATGCCACCGGCGCAGGTCGGATACGGTCAGCCCCAGGAGCGCGCGATGACGAGCAGCAGCCAGGTGTTGCCGACGCGGTGGAAAATGTACGTCCCACCACCATTGCTCGTCGACAGCGCCGCGCCATCACGATGCTCCATCGGACGGTGCACGGTCACCACGGCATACTCCTTCCACAGCATCGCAGCCGATACGCGCGTGTACGCGAGGATCGCACTGCTGTCGTGCACCGGCTTGGTGGCCCAGTATCGCGCGCGCAGCGACGACAACCCGCGATCGCCGAACACGAGATTGGTGGCCGCACCACGCACCGGCGGCAACCCAAGGCCAGTCACCAGCGGGAGGACATACGCTGCAGTGTCACCGCGCGCATTCACCAGGCATCGCCCCGTGGCCGCATCGTTGACCTGCTCCGTCAGCCCCGCTGCAATGGCTTCCCGTGCCGCCTTGCCACTCCACACATCCCACCGCGGACGCTCGCGGCCTGTCTCCCACAGCACCACCGTGCGCAGCAGTTCGTGGCCTTCCGGCGTGTCGAGCGGCGCATCCACCGCGTACGCCTGGATCAGCTTCTCGAACTTGTCCACCAGGTCGGCCGTGGCCTCACGCATCGAGTCGGTGCTGTCGCGTGGAAATCCGCGCAGCCATCCCTCGTTGCAACGGTCCTGCCCGATGTCGGTGAAGTCCGACGCACGCAGCAACTGGGCGCGATAATCATGCGCCAGTTCGAGCGCCGCCTCGAGTTCGTTCTGCGGACCGCGACCCAACAGGTTCACCGCAGAATTGCTCAGGATGCGAGGACGCAGCCCGGTCTCCGGCAGCGGTCCCGATCGGCCGCACCCTGACAACGCTCCCACCGCGAATGCCGCACCCGCGAAGGAGATTGAGCTCAGGGACTGCAGCCGGCGCACGCAAACATTCATGCCGGCAAAGATACCGCCAGCGCTCCGTTCAGGACAGCCGCGACGCTCCACCTGCAGCCCCGACGGGCGAACGCTCTTCTTCATCATCAGCCAGCTCCTGGTCGATCTCCGCCTCTTCTGCGGCTACCTCGGCATCGATCGCAGCCTTCTCCCGCTGGTACCGCGCCCACCACGTGCGTGTCACTTCACCGGCCAGCTCCCGATTCCCCAGCCCAAAGGCCAATGCCAACGCCAGCGCAACGGCGCCGAAGAGGATCGCGAAGGCCGTCGTCACGATATCGGTCGCGACGCCTAACTCCTGCAGTGCCATGAAGATAGCCAGCACCACGATGCCCCCGCGGCCGACCCGAGCCAGCGTCGGCCCACCATGCAACGCCCCCGCCGCCGCCAGCAGCAAACCCTCCACGAACCCACCCAGCACGATCCCCACGATCACGATCACGATCGCCGCAATGATGCTCGGGATGTAGCTGACGAGCTCGGCAAAAACGTCATTCAGTGACTGCAGCCCGGCCGCAGTCGACGCCACCAAAAGCACGGCGAACATCACCGCCCAGAACACGATGTTGCCGAAGACCCGGGACGGATTCACCTGATGGCCGGCATGCTCCACGGCCTGCATCACGCCGCCGCGCCGCAGCAGGTCGTTGACGCTCAGCTTCTTCAGCAGTCGCTCGACGCCACGCTGGATCAGTTTCGCCAGCAGGTAGCCTGCGAACAGGATGACGATCGCGCCCAGCAAGGCCGGAACGATCTCGCCCAGCGTCGCAAAGCTTTCCTGCAGTCGCGTCAGAAAATCCATGTCGGATCAACGGAGATGATGAGCGGCGAGCACGAAGCAGTCGCCAGCGTGGAAGCTAGCACTCAGCTCCCCGAGCAAGGAGGCACCCGGCAGGTCAATTCCTCGTGCCGCGCTTGAGGTCGAAGATCGCCGAGCGCCGGCAACGCGGGCACACGAACCAGTCACGCTTGCGCTGGTATCCCAACCCGAACGACCCGCCGCCGATACCCTTCCGCGTCATGGCGGGATGGGTGTCGCATCGCGGGCAATGCGGTGTCGCTTCCGTCAGCACGACCTCGCGGATCAGCGCCTGCTCGGCCAGCGAATACTGCGCGGGCCCATCGCCAGCGTCCGCCCCGTCACTCACGGCGACACCGTGATCACGACCTTCCCGAACTGTTGGCCCGACTGCAGTCGAGCGTAGGCGTCGACGGCACGCTCCAGCGGGAAGATCGAGTCGACCGGAGGACGCAGACCGCCCGCACGAAACTCCGCCGCGACCGCCGCCCACTCGGCCTCGCTGCCCATGGTCGAACCCGAGATCGTCCACTGGTTCATGAACAGTCGCCGCACGTCGGTCTCGACCATTGGCCCGCTGGTGCCGCCGCAGGTCACCAGGCGGCCGCCTCGGCCCAGCGACTGCAGCGAGCGGGTCCAGGTGGCGGTCCCCACGCTGTCGATCACGACGTCCATGCCCCGCTTTGCCGTCGCCGACCGGATCACACCCGGCACGTTCTCGGTGGTGTGGTTCAGCACATGGTCGGCACCCATCGCCTTCGCCCGTGCCAGCTTCTCCGGATCGCTCGACGTGACCCAAACCGTCGCGCCACGCGCCTTGGCGATCTGCAGCGCGGCCAACGCCACTCCACCACCAATGCCCCAGATCAGCACCTGGTCGCCCGCACGCACCCCAGCCTTGCCCACCACCATCCTGTAGGCTGTCAGTGTGGCCAACCCGAAGGCCGCGCGCTCCGCGACCGGAATCTCGGCTGGCACCGTGTCCAGACTCCACTCCGGCAGCACCACGAACTCTGCGGCGGTCCCGGTGCGGTCCTCGCCCAGCAGCTCGTAGTCGAGACAGAGCGGCTCCTGCCCTGCCACGCAATACGCGCAAGTCCGGCAGCTGCTCCCTGGGTTGATCACCACCGTGTCCCCGACCTTCACCCGGGTCACCGCCTCGCCCACCGCATCCACGATTCCGGTTCCATCCGCCACCGGCACCCAGTCTGGCGTCAGCGTCAGGCCAGGCCAGCCCGTCATCACAAACAGGTCCAATCGGTTCAGCGCAACGGCAGACATCCGCAGCCGGACCGCATGCGGGCCATCGAGGGTCGGCACCGGGAGATCGTCCCGGACCGAGAGCTGTTCCAGCCCACCATGGCCGCCCAGAACCAGTGCGCGCATCAAGAAGTCGGAGTGTGGCGTTAGTTAGTATTCTCGCGCGCGGCAAATCGCGTCGCGTGCGGCATCGAGCGGTATTTTGAAGCGCGTTCCCCGCGCCCCCATCGAACAGGATCCTCGCGAATGATAGCGATCAAGGTGCCACCGCTCGGCGAGTCGATCGTCGAAGCGACCGTGTCACGCTGGCTCAAGCAGGAGGGCGACGCCGTTGCGGCGGGTGAGACCCTCGTCGAACTCGAAACCGACAAGATCACCGTCGAGGTTCCCGCGCTGAAGGCGGGAATCCTCACTGCGCGCTCGCGTGCCGAGGGTGACGTCGTGGCTGTCGATGACGTGCTTGGCCAGCTCGATGAGACTGGCACCGCGAGCATTGCTGGCGCCGCCGTCGCCATGTCAGCCGACGTGCCGCCCCCCAATCCGCAGGATCCCGGGTCGGGCCCGACGCCAGTGCCGACCGCGATGATGATGAGCGGTGGCGATGTGCCGCCGCCCAACCCGCAGGACCCCGGCTCAGGCCCGACACCGGTGCCGACCGCGATGATGATGAGTGGTGGCGATGTGCCGCCGCCCAACCCGCAGGACCCAGGCTCGGGCCCCACGCCGGTGCCAACCGCGATGATGATGAAGTCGGCGCCCGCAGCGCGTCGCTCTGCCGATGAAGCGGGGCTCAACATCGCCACGGTCACTGGCACTGGTCGAGGCGGCGTGGTGAGCAAGACGGATGTCATCAACACCATCGCCGCGAATGCCGCCAAGCCCGCCGCTCCGGCTGCGGCTCCAGCGCCTGCACCGGCGCCCGCACGGACAGGTGAGCGCGAGACGCGCGAGAAGATGACGACGCGCCGCAAGCGCATCGCCGAGAACCTCCTGCAGGCGCAGCACAACACGGCGCACCTGACCACGTTCAACGAGATCGACATGAGCGCCACCACGGCGCTCCGTGCTCGCCTCAAGGACAAGGTCGAGAAGGAGCATGGCGTGAAGCTCAGCTTCATGCCGTTCTTCGTGAAGGCGGCGACGCACGCGCTGAAGGCGTTCCCACTCGTCAACGCACAGATCGACGGCGACACCATCGTCTACAAGCACTACGTGAACATGGGCATCGCGGTGGCCAGCGAAGCGGGCCTGGTGGTGCCGAACGTGAAGGATGCGGACACGAAGGGCATGCTCACCATCAGCCGCGACATCGCGAACCTTGCCAACAAGGCGCGCACCGGCAAGCTGGCGATGGATGACCTGACGGGCGGCACCTTCACAATCACCAACGGTGGCGTGTTCGGCTCACTCATCTCGACGCCGATCATCAACTACCCGCAGGTCGCCATCCTCGGCCTGCACAAGACGCAGGATCGCCCGGTTGCGATCGACGGCAAGGTCGAGATCCGCCCGATGATGTACGTCGCGCTGAGCTACGATCATCGCGTCATCGATGGCCAGCAGGCGGTGCTCTTCCTCGTCCGGATCAAGGAGTTGATGGAAGATCCGGCCGCGATGCTGGTGGACTGACCCGTGGCCACTGCATCGATCCCCGCCGATGTCGTCGTCATCGGCGGCGGGCCCGGGGGCTACGTGGCCGCGATTCGCGCCGCGCAGCTCGGGCTGAACACGGTCTGCGTCGAGATGGACAAGACGCTGGGCGGTACCTGCGTCAACGTCGGCTGCATCCCATCCAAGGCGCTGCTGACCAGCAGTGAGCACTTCGAGTTCGCGAAGCATTCGGCCGCCGACCACGGCGTCGTGATCGAGAAGGTGTCGGTCGACCTGGCGCAGATGATGAAGCGCAAGAACGACGTGGTCAGCGCGAACACGAAGGGCGTCGAGTTCCTCTTCAAGAAGAACAAGGTCACCTGGGCCCGCGGCGCCGGTGCACTGAAGGCCGGCAACGTGGTGGAGGTCACCGCGGCGGATGGCACAGTCACCAGTTACGCGGCGAAGAACGTCATCATCGCCACCGGCTCGGCGTCGGTCGAGCTGCCGTTCCTCAAGTTCGACGAAAAGCGCGTGGTGTCGAACATCGGCGCGTTGACCCTGGAGTCGGTGCCGAAGCGCCTGATCGTGGTGGGCGGCGGCGTGATCGGACTCGAGCTCGGTTCAGTCTGGCGTCGTCTTGGCGCCGAAGTCACGGTGGTCGAGTTCATGCCGACGATCCTGCCGGGCAACGACGACGATGTGATCAAGGACGCGACACGCATCTTCTCCAAGCAGGGCCTCGCGATCCGCACCGGGACCAAGGTGACGGCCGCCGACCTGTCGTCGAAGAAGGTGATCAAGCTGACCGTCGAAAAGGACGGCGCGAGCGAAGTGCTGGAGGCGGATGTGGTGCTGGTGAGCGTCGGTCGCAAGCCGCTGCTGCATGGCATCGATGCCGCTGGCCTGGGCCTCGCGCTGCAGAAGAATGGTTCGATTGCGGTGGACGGTCAGATGCGCACCAATCTTCCTGGTGTCTTCGCCATCGGTGACGTCGCCGGCGGCAAGCTGCTGGCGCACAAGGCGGAAGAAGAAGGGGTGATCGCGGCGGAGGTGATCGCCGGGAAGAAGGTGCACATGCACTACGCCGCGATTCCGGGCGTGGTCTACACCTGGCCCGAAATCGCGACGGTCGGCCTCACGGAGGCCGAGGTGAAGGCCTCGGGCCGTGCCTACAAGACCGGCAAGTTCCCGTTCTCGGCGAATGGTCGCGCGCGCTGCCTTGGCGAAACGAACGGCTTCGTGAAGATCATCGCCGATGCCACCACGGATGAACTGCTCGGCTGCCACATTCTCGGCGCCAACGCCGGCGACCTGATTCAGGAGATCGTGCTGGCGGTGGAGTACAAGGGTTCAGCGGAGGACATCGCGATCACCACGCACGCGCATCCGACGCTTGGCGAGACGGTGAAGGAAGCGGCGCTGGCGGTGCTGGGGCGCGCGATTCACATCTGAGGCGCGACCACGTCGCCGGCCGGTCGAGGGGTCCGATCAAGGGGTCAGAGATCAAGGGGTCAGAGATCTTGAAAGATTCGCGATCAAGGGGTCAGAGATCTTGAAAGATTTGATGACGCCGCATCATCATTTTTTTCAAGATCTCTGACCCCTTGATGTTGTTCTGACTCCTTGGAGTCGTTTTCACGCACGGGATACGCACAACGGGGCGGCGATCACACTGATCGCCGCCCCGCGTTGTACCGATCCGTCGCAACCGCGACGCGAACTACAAGAAGCGCGCGATCACCGCGCCGAGGGTCATGAAGACCACGGCCAGCAGCGCGAGCGTCGTCGGCTGCATGGTGATGCCCGAGGTCGTCGCCTGTGTCGGAACGGCACGGGCGAACGTCTCGGTCGAGCTATGAACAGCCGGAGCCGCGACCAGACGAGCCGCGGTCGCAGGCGGCAGCGCGTTCATGATCTGCGCGGCCACATGAGCAGGCGTGCGGACTTCCTTGCGCGCCGATGCTTCGCGACTGATCCGGGACCAGAGTTCGGCCTCGGGGGTGAGCTGATTGTTCGCCAGACGCGGGGCCGGGGCTTCCCCATCGAGCCACGCGTTCAACGCCGCCATCGCACCATCAGCGCGCAGCGGAACTTCACGATCGACCAAGGGCCGATCTGCCAGGGGCTTGTTCGCCGAGGGCGGGGTGACTTCACGGTCGCCCCGCGCGCCCTCTGGATTCGGTGTCATGTCCATCATCATGCGTACTTCTCCTCGAGAAGAGCCTGCAGCGCTTCGCGTGCACGATGCACACGCATCTTGAGCGCGCCGACGGTAGAGTCCAGCATCTCGGCCATCTCCTCGTACGACCGACCTTCGACATGCTTCATCACGAAGGCCTCCCGCAACGACGGCGACAGCTGGCCAAGGGCCCAGTCGAGGTCGACTCGGAGCTCACTACGATCAAGCTCTTCGTCAGGCGTCGTCAGGTGTGACGGCTGATCATCCTCTTCGTAACTCACGTGCGTGCGTCGGATGTTCTTCAACCAATCCTTGCACCCGTTCGCTACGATTCGGAAAATCCAGGCATCGAACCGGCCTCGCACCTCACCGAGATGCGAAAAAGCCTTGATGAAGGAAGCCTGCATGATGTCCTCGGCGACATCAGGACTTCCTGTCATGTTCAGCGCGTGCCGGTACAGCGGATCGCTGTACTTCGTCACCAGGACGGCGAAGGCCTCACGATCACCCGCCAGCACGCGGGCGATGGATCGGGCGTCGACGTCCGCCTGCTCGGCAATGTCAGCCGGAAGTGTTTGAGGGGGAGTTTGCACAATCGCACGATAACTACCGTGCGATCCCCCCCACAACGTCCCGGATGGCATGACGAGTGTTCCCATGGCACCCCAGAGACGATACATCCCGGGTGGCGTCACACGTTCGGGTGAGGCTGCGATGCCCTAGGTGTCAGCTGCCTGCTGGACCCCAACCGTGCGCACGAATCTCCGCCGTATGCTCACCGAGCAGCGGCGGCGGCCGACGCACGACGCCGCCAACACTCGATGACACACCCGTGAGTGCCGAGGCCTCGACATCCTGGAGCGCTTCGCGCACCGTGCGCACCAGACCGACCGGCACGCCAGCCCTCAGGCAGGCCGCCTTCCAGACCTCCGCGCCATGTGTGCGAAGCAGGCGCTGCACCCGCTCGACACACTGCGCCCGGTTGGTTACGCGGCCAGCGTTGGTCGACAACGACGGATCATCGGCAAGCGCGGTATCGCCCAGCACTCCGGTCAGCGCGCGCCACTGCGCATCATTGCCCACGGCGATCACGATCGGCCGATCGGCGGTGTCGAACAGTTGATAGGGAACGAGGTTCGCATGGGCGTTCCCCCATCGACCCGCCTCCTGACCCGACACCAAGGCATTCTGCGCCACATTCACCAGTGCCGCCGCTGCGCTGGCACCGAGGGTGAGTACGAGATGCCTCTCCGCCGCAGGTCGGTCGCGGCGTCCGACGAGTGCCGCCAGAATGGCGATCGCAGCATCCTTCCCGGTCAGCACGTCAACCAGAGCGACGGCCGTCTTCACAGGCGAGCCTTCCCGATCCCCAGTCACACTCATCCAACCGGACTCGGC
Source organism: uncultured Gemmatimonadaceae bacterium (assembly GCA_963740355.1). Classification (GTDB taxonomy): domain Bacteria; phylum Gemmatimonadota; class Gemmatimonadetes; order Gemmatimonadales; family Gemmatimonadaceae; genus JACMLX01. The sequence goes on along the minus strand of CAVUDW010000002.1, from coordinate 476,162 downwards.
TTGCACTGCAAAGTCGTATCCTGGGCGTGATTGGTCGCCCGGATACCCTCGGATCGAGCACCATATCAGCCTCGGGAACTGCGCCAGTATCTCAGCAGCATCAAATCTTTTTCGCGACAACGCACCGGGAAGGAAGTTTTCGATAACGACATCGGCATCGCGTAACAGGCCATGGAGCAGAAGCCGATCGTCCTCGCGCTCGAGGTCGGCGGTGAGCGAGCGCTTGTTGCGATTGATGCTCAGGAAATAGGCCGACTCACCGCGGCCATCGAACGGCGGCCCCCATCCCCGCGTCTCGTCGCCTCCCTCCGGGCGTTCGACCTTGATCACGTTCGCACCCAGATCCGCGAGGGTCATGCTGCAGAGCGGACCCGCCAAAACGCGACTGAGATCGAGGATTTTTACGCCAGACAGCGGCAATGACGTCATGTTAGTGGCGCGTTGGTGACGGACAATCGTGATTGCGTAAGGATCGCGCTCAACCCAACTTCTTGTCTTTCCATCACTTGCGGATTCGAGACGAACACTTATTCTTCCGCAGTTGTTACTTAGCCGCGTTGCGCCGAGGGCGCGCTGACGTGGCGATTCGTTGTATCTGACGCGCCGATCCGGGCTGTATGTCCCGTGCGATGGCGCCCATCAATCTGTATGGAACCCATGACTCCCGAAGTGCCCGCTGCAGCTCCCACGGAGGCAGCGCCGACTCCGGCGCCCGTGAAGCGCAGCCCAGGTCATCGTGGCACGGATATTCGCGACACGGTCGCGGAGATGACAGCCCGAGCGAACGAAATCCAGTTCGAAGCTGGCAGCAAGATGGCCAACGCCCTGCGCAACATCGTGCGGGCCGCCATCGCTGATACGGAACTGAGCCTCGAGAGCACCCGCGATGTGGTCGACTATTTCCGTCGCCGCGCGCTGATGTCGACCGAGGATGCGCAGGGTCTGCTGGACGAAGTGGCGGAGTATGCGTCGAAGCGGAAGCCGGTCGAGCCGCCCCCGGGCAAGGCTGTGCCGGGCAAGCCGACCGCGTCCAAGGTTCAGCCGCTCGCCAGCCTCGCCGAAGCGCTGTCGCTGCCTGCTGCGCCGGTGAGCAACGCGGGTCGCCCGACCGCTGGGCCACCGACGATTTCGTCGCCGGCGCCGGCACCGGTCAAGGTCGCACCGCCAACGCCGATTCCTGAGCCCACGGTGATTCCGCTGGCGAAGACGTCGGTGGCGAAGGCTGCGCCTAAGGCTGACGCCAAGGCAGCGGCGCCCGCCGCCAAGGCTGACGCAAAGGTCGAGAAGGCTGCTGCTGCACCGGCTGCCAAGAGTACGCCGGCGCCGAAGGCAGCGGTTCCGGCGGCGAAGACTACTGCCAAGGCACCTGTGGTTGCGAAGGCGGCTCCGGCAGCGAAAGTTGCTGCCAAGACCGCTGCAGCCAAGACGCCAGCCAAGCCGGCCCCGAAAAAGAAGTGATGCACTGACCCAGCGGCGGCGCGAGCCGTCGTTGGATCCGAAATCGCCCGCTCCGCCTCATGGCGGGGCGGGCGATTTTGTCTGTCGCCGGCCAGCGCGTGGAAACGGCCGATCGCGAGCGACCGCTCGCCACCGCTGGACGCCCACCCAATCGATGCATCCGGCACCGGACCGTGGTAGCTTCGCCCGCCATGCCCCGTACTCCAACCACCACCGCCGTTGTCTGCAGCGCGCCTGCCCGTGTCGACCTGGCGGGTGGCTGGACTGACGTCGCGCCGTACACCACAGCAGTGGGCGGTGCGGTCTGCAACGTGGCGATCGAGCTGTTTGCGACGGCGACCGTCTCGGCAACCACGCAGGCTGAGCCTCCAACCGACGCACTGGTGCGAGCCGCCTGGCAGCGCGCCGGCTCACCACCGGTCGCAGTGCAGCTCAGCTCGCAAATCCCGATCGGTTCCGGACTTGGCGGATCGTCGGCGGCCGGCGTGGCGCTGGCAGCAGCATTCGCGGCGTGGAACGGTATTGCGCTCGACGCCCACGGTCTGGCGGAGCTCAGCCGGAGCACCGAGGTGGACACCATGGGCCTGGCGGGCGGCTGCCAGGATCACTTCGCGGCGGCCTACGGCGGCGCGCTCCTGCTCGAGTGCGGAGCGACCACCCGTGCGCACCCGATCGAGCTGACCGAGGCCACGGTGCGCGAATTCGAAGGTCGCGCACTGATCGGGTTCACCGGTGAGTCCCGGATGTCGGCGCGGACGATCACTGCCGTACTCGATGCGTGGCGGGGTGGCGAGCCGCAGACCTGCGATGCGCTGGCCGCCATGGCTTCGCTCGCACCGCAGATGGCAGCGGCACTTCGACTGGGCGACATCGACCAGCTGGGCACACTCCTGCATGAACAGTGGGCTGCCCAGCGGGCGCTCCATCCGACCATCACAACGCCACTAATCGATCAGATAGTGACTGACGTATCCAATGCAGGTGCACTCGGCACAAAGGCGCTGGGCGCCTCCGGCGGCGGCTGCGTGCTGGTGATTGCACAGTCGAAGCGCGTTGACGATGTCCGCAGCGCCCTCGCCCGCCATGCGACATTGATCCCGCTGCGCGTCGCACGCGCCGGCGCACAGGTCCAGTTCCATGATCGACTCGACACCCAACTTCCGTGATGCCAATCCGCCCCGGTGATGCGCGTGCCCTGACGGAAACACTCGTCCGCGTCGACTCGCGAAATCCAACCCTCGTCCCAGGCGCCCCAGGCGAGTCTGGATGTGCCCACGTCCTCGCCGAAGTGCTCGGCGGCTGGGGCTTTCGCCTCGAGTGGCAGGACGTGCGCGATGGTCGCGCGAACCTGCTCGCGCGAATCGGGACCCCCGACGCTGGCGCCCCGACGCTGATGTTCAACGGCCACCTCGATGTGGTGGGCGTGGATGGCATGGATCACCCGCCATTCTCGCCCACGATCGATGGCGACCGCCTGTACGGCCGCGGGAGCTGCGACATGAAGGCGGGCATCGCGGCGATGTCGGTCGCCGCCTGGCAGGCAGCGCAGCGAGGGATCCGGGGTGAGATCATCGTCGCCGCCGTTATCGATGAAGAATTCGAGTCACTCGGCACACGCGCCATGCTCGAACGTGGGACACGCGCCGATGTCGCCGTGGTCACCGAGCCCACGCGACTGGCGGTCTGTCCGGCACATCGCGGCTTCGTCTGGCTGGAGTTCGCATTCACTGGCCGCGCCGCGCACGGGAGCCGATACGACCTCGGCATCGACGCCATCCAGCATGCAGCGCTGGTCCTCACGGCACTGGAGCGCTTTCAGCGGACCATTCTGCCGACTCGCACCCATCCCTTGCTGGGCCGCGCATCGCTTCACGCGTCCACCATCGCTGGCGGCGTCGGCTGGAGCACCTACCCGGAGCAGTGCACCCTTCGGGTCGAGCGGCGCACGGTGCCTGGCGAGACGACTGCTTCGGTGTTGCGTGAAGTCGAGACCATCCTCTCGGAGCTCCGCTCCATCGACCCGCAACTGGCCGTTACGGTCCGTGTCGATACCGCGCAGGGGCCGAGTGATGTGTCGGTGGAGGCACCACTGGTGACGCGGCTCGCGTCAGCGTGCGCGAGTGTGCGGGGTAGCGCACCGCCGATCGAGGGGCTGAGCGCCTGGACCGATGCCGCGCTCCTCAATGACGCCGGCATTCCGGCTGTCTGTTTTGGTCCCGGTGATATTGCCCTCGCGCACGCGGCCACCGAATACGTCCCACTCTCCGAAATCGACGCTGCGACCGCGGTGCTCACCGCCTTCGCGCTCGACTGGTGTTCCTGACGCTGTGGTTGAGGCTGTGGTTGACGCTGTGCCTGACCCTGTACCCGTACCTGCTCTCGTACCTGACCCCAATGCCCTGGATGTCGCCGTGACCGCAGCACAGTACGACGCGCTCGAGCGCGCCATCGTCGACCGATCGCGCGTCGCGATTCGACTCAATGGTGGCGAGATGGTCGTCATTCCTGAAGCGATCAAGCTGCAGGGTGGGCGCGAAATGCTGCTCACGCAGAACCCGTCGAGCGGCCTGCCCCTGCTGCTGAACATCGACGACATCGACCGGCTCGAGGTGGTGCGTTGAGCGCTCGGTATCCGCTGGTGGCCGTGTACGCGGACGAGAGTTGCCTGGGGAACGGCAAGCAGGGAGAGACGCCCGGCGGCGCCGGGGGGTTGGTTGAATTCCAGCTGAAGAGCGGCGAACTCGTCTGTAGAGATTTTTGGATCAGCGAGCGCGACACGACGAACAACCGGATGGCATTGCAGAGTGTGATTCAGGCTTTCACACACCTGTCAGTGAAGGGCGAACGGCTGAGCATCGTGTTCACCACCGATTCGCGGTATCTGGTGGACGGCATGACACAGTGGGTCCACGGCTGGGCTCGCAAGCAGTGGCGCAAGGCTGACGGGAAACCGGTCGAGAATCTCTCGTTGTGGCACACGGCGTTGTCGGTCGTCTCGGGTGGAGGCCACGAAGTCGAGTGGCGCTGGGTGAAGGGCCACGCGGGTCATCCGCAGAACGAGTGGGCCAATCATCTCGCCACCAACGCCGCGGCCAATCAGACACAGTCTGGTGGCCTGATCGACTCCGGCTTCACCGCATGGCTCGCATCCCTGCCTGCGGCGGTCCGGAAAAGTGGACCACCTTCACCGTTCCCGAGCGCCTCCGCCTTCGTCCCAGCCCGAGCCCTTCCAGCACCGTGACGCTTCCCTATTCTGCCGTGATGACCGCTGACGCTTCAGTCCTCGAACGCATCTTCGATCGTCTCGTCCGCACGCTGTCTGCGGGTGGTCCGGATCAGCTGCGCGCACCGTTTTCCGTGGCGGAGATCGTGCAGGCGCTCGTGCCGTATCGGACGTATCGCAATGAGCTTGGCGTCGACACGCTGCAGGACTACGAGCACGCCGTTCTGGAACTGCTGTCGGGAGAACGCGGCTGGCTGATCTGCGATCCTGACACCGTCGCGGTGATCAAGAAGGAGCTCGCGTCACCAGATCCAGACACTGGGCTGTTGCGTCGACTGCAGACGGTGGAAGTGCGGATGGGCGCGATCCGCATGCCCATTCTTTCGGACATCAAGGCGCCCATCGACCGCGCCGACGAGCCGGCATCAACCGGCGAGGCCGACGCGAAGGAACGCATCGTGCTGTCCGATGCCATCGCCATCGGCGCAGCAATGGATCGCGAGGACGACGAGATGGCGCAGGCCAGTGTTTCCGGCGAAGCCACTCTCGACTCCACCACCGTCGATGAATCGTCGCGTGCGAAACCATCACCTGCCGACACGGCGCCGTCGGCCACATCCGAGGCAACGTCCGCATCAACGCCTGCTGGCGAGCAGCCGAAGGTGCCGGCCACGCTTCCGTCGCTGGCTGACCTGCCCCTGCTGATGCAGCATGAGGCGCCCGCAACGGCACCCCTGCACGCGATGCACGGCGTCACCGTCGCAAACGCGCAGATGTTGTCCCGCATCACGCCACTCTCCGTGCCGTCTGTGTACGGTGACCCAATCGAGTTTCGCGGTGTGCGTCACGCTCCGGTCGACGTGGGCGGCGTGATCTTCCTTTTCGGCATGGTCGCGCGCGAACTCGGCTTCAATGTCGAGGCGATGTCGAGTGGCTTTCCGCGTTGCGAGGCCAAGCGCCAGATCGCGCCGGGCAAGTGGGCACGCCTGCGCATCGACTTCGAGCTCGAGAGTCGGCAATTCCGGGATGCTGGGCGCAACCCAGCCGCGTGCGACCTGATCGTCTGCTGGCGCGACACGTGGCCGGATCGACCGGCGTCACTCGACGTGTTGTCGCTGGAGCGCATGCTGCCGACTCTTTCGTCGCGGGAGTAGCACCAGATGTCCAACACGAACGCCACCGACAAGGGTGGGCCCTGTCCGTACTGCACCAATGCATTGCCCGCGGGACGTGCCGTGACGTTCTGCCCGCATTGCGGGATGAACGTCACCATCGCACAATGCCCCGCGTGCAGCAGCGAGGTCGAGCCAGGCTGGCATTTCTGCGTGACCTGTGGTCGCGACGTGAGTGCCCTGCCGGCCGTGCCGGGCAAGACGACGAAGCGCGAGCCAGAATTCTGACTCGCGCTTCGTCCTGACCGGCGCACAGCGCCGCGCAGCTTCCCGTACGACCGACGGTGATCAGTTCACGCGATCACCGGACGTGATCACGGCACACAGATGACGAGCACCGCGCCGCCCATCACCCGTCCGCCGGCGCGCAGGCAGGCCGTCGGATATCCGTCATACCGCTCGTAGCGACGATCGCGATATCCGTACCGAGCGCGATATCGCGCACGTTCGTAGCGCTCCTGCTCGATGCGCTCGCGCTCGTATCGGGCGCGTTCATACCGCTCGCGCTCGTAACGCTCACGCTCGTACCGGTCACGGTCGTATCGATCGCGTTCGTAGCGATCACGGTCACGGCGGTCATATCGATCGTCGCGGTCGTCGCGATTGCGACGACAGCCCCACGCATTGCCGCGACCGCAGTGCTTGTCATCACGATCGCGCCAGTCGTCGCCGCGCTGTCCCGGAGTGGCGTACGCACCTGCTGGTGACATGGCGAGCGCTGACGCGCTGAACATGCCCATGGATGGCGCCGCGCCAGAGCCCGGCGCGGCAGCGAGAGACACGGCTGGCGCGAGCAGGGTGAAACAGGCTGCGACGAAAAAGGTGGTGCGCATGGAACCTCCGTTTGTGATCCGCTTCGATCGGGACGGTTTCCTTCATTGCACCGCGCGTGCCGTGACGTAAAGCGTTGAAGGAAAATGCTTTATCAATAACGCACATGGGTTTTCGTCCCCGCTTCGTGCCAGTCGGTGTCCTCTGGCGTGGACGGTCAGAACGTGATCGCGGCGCCGCCGAGGCTGAGTCCAGCGGCCAGTCCGAAGAGCAGCACCCGATCGCCGCGCGAGACTCGTCCTGACGCAACGGCTTCCGCCAGCGCCAGGGGAATCGAGGCCGCAATGCAGTTGCCGCGCGTCGCGAGGTTCACCACGATCTGATCTTCGCGGAAACCGAGCAGCTTCCATCCGAGCTCGATCCCGTGTCGGGATGCCTGATGCGGCACCACCGCCGCGATTTCGTCGCGGGACCAACCCGCGCTGCCACACAGCTCGTCCATGAATGGCAGCAGCAGCGGCGCCGCCTTCCGGAACAGCTGCGGCCCACGCATGGCAAACAGGTTGTGCGATGTCGTTGTGTTGGGGTCGTTGGGATGATGCAGCGTACCCCCACCGCTGATCTGGCTGAGCTCTGCGCCACTGTTCCAGGTCTGGAGACGGGTGGTGTGCAGCGCCGCGCCACTCTCGCCGGCATGCGACACAACCACTGCCGCAGCGGCATCACCGAACAACACGGCGCTCTCCGGCTCGTGTGGATTGAGGCTGTGCGCGGCACTTTCACTGCTGAAGACCAGCACGTGCCGGTGCGCACCACCGGCCACCAGCCGTGCGGCCACATCGAACGCCGCAAGGAACGAGAGGCAGGTTGCATTGACGTCGAAACAGGCCGCCACACCCTCCGGTGCGCCAAGCTCGCGTTGTACGAAAACCGCGGTGCACGGAATGGCCTGTTGCGGAGTGCTCGACGCTCCAATGATCGCGGTGAGATCCGCGGGCTGGAGACCGGCCGTGGCCAGTGCGTCGCGTGCCGCAGCGGCCGCCATGAAAGCCGAACTCTCGCCGACGCATCGCCGGCGTTCCCGGACGCCAGTGCGCTCGAGGATCCAGCCGGGTGCGAGACCCAGCTCGACTTCGAGTTCATCGCTGGACACGACGCGTGCTGGCAGGTACGACCCGATCCCGGAAATCCGTACGGGCAACGGCGCGCAGGTCAACGCGCCGGAATCTGTGGGCACAGTTGCAAGACTTGTCATGACACACTGGCGAGTGGCATCGAGGATCCTCGACGCCAGGTGCAAAGGACGCGGCGCCGTTTCGCACCGGTGACCGGCGTCGGCACACCGTGCGAGATCGCAACGACGGTCGCGCGACAACCATACGTGCCAAGGGTGTTGATGATCGTGGTTCGCAAGCGCGCCGCGACCTCGTCGAACGCAGCGGCATCCACGACGTCGATCTGGACCAGCAAGGCACCCGCCTCCGCCTGCTCCACCCGATATTCAGTGATGCGTTCGTCGGCCAGCAGTACCATGCGCCGGATCGCATCGGGAAAGACCACCCGCAACGTTTCGTCAGCCTGGGGGAACCAGCAGAGATCATCCTGCCGCCCTTCAATTGCGCCGATGCGACGCCACGATGATCCGCAGGCGCACGGGGCGCTCTCCATTCGCAGCACATCGCCCAGTCGGTAGCGCACGATGGGCTGCACCCGCCGCCAGAGATCGGTGAGGATGGGTGACACGCGCGACGGATCGTCGATGGAAAGTTGTTCGGTCTGCATCACCATCACATCCTCCTGCACATGCAGCGACCCGTGGCCGCATGCGACCGCCACGAGGCCCTCGGTGCACTGGTACACCTCACCGACCGCGACCTGAAAGCTACGCTCGATCCGCGCCCGGTCATGTGGCTCGATCACTTCGGCCACCGAGATCAATCGCGACGGTGTGACATGCAGCGTGCCACGCTCACGGGCGTCGGCGAGCAGGCCGAGCAGGGAGGGCGGACCAACGATCAGTCGCGGATGGAAGGCGTTCAATTCCTCGATCATCGCGGACAGTGGCTGCAGCAGGTCGAAAAAGCGGAACGTCACGACCGATGACGTGCGCTCGTAGAGTCGACTGTTCGCGCGGAGGAAGAATGCCACGCGATGCCCTGGCCGCAGGTCGGGGATCGCGCGAACGAGGATCGTACCTGCCCATCGCGTCTGCTCGGCGGGGCTGACGAGAAAGAGCCCACGATGACCCGATGTGCCGCTCGACAGTCCCACTGTGTGACCGTCCACGACAGCACTGAAATCACGCTGCTGTTCGGCGTCGAGCGCGATCCGCATCACGGCGTCACGAGTCACACCGATCGTCGTGAATCGGTCGAAGTGCTCCATCATGGCGCGCTTGTCGACGGTGGCGAAGTCGCGCCACTGGGCCGAGGGCACACCGTTCCATGTCTCGCGATAGAAAGGGCTGCGTTCGCGAACATGGTCCACGAGCGCTCGCGCGCGCTGATCCTGCCACGCCTGCAGCCGCGCGCCATGCAACGTGGCAGCACGCCACCGCGCGGCGAGGTACGACGCCACGATTCCGACTCGGTTCATCTCACGGCCAGCCACTGCAAGGTTTCAGGGCAGTGCGTTGGCAGCAGGGTCACCGCCGGTCGAGCGATTGCAAACTGGCGGAGTCGCTGAAGCGTCGCCCGCAGCGCCGGCATGTCATCCTGCATGGCGCCAGTCACCCAGTGCGGCGCGCGTTCCTCGCGGTACGCTCGTGACGTCCACGCACCGTCAGCGCACAACAACACCTCCCCTCGATCAGTCTGCAGCAGCGCACCCAACTGTCCACGCGCATGACCAGGCAACGGAACGAGGCGGACGCTGCCATCACCAAAGAGGTCATGAGTGGCGCCGAGTCCTGGAATCGGAGGGTCGTCATACCGCTCGACGACCTGCGTCCGCTGGGCAAAATCCACTGGAAAGAGTCGCTGCAGGATCCCGCGCCGCACGGCGTCGATTCCATGCGCTCGTTCCTGGAGCGAAAGTGCCTCGCGAGACAGCACGAACGTCGCACGCGAAAAATCACGCAGGCCCGCGACGTGGTCAGCGTGCAGGTGGGAGACGATCACGCGCGTCACGGCATCGGCTGGCACGCCATGTTCGGCCAGCTGGTCCACGAGAGGCACACCGAGCGTGGTGGGCGTGGCGTACTTGTAGAGTCGCTCCGGCCAGTGCGCGAACACCTCGAGCAGGCGCGGCGCGTACCCGGTGTCGAAGAGCACGGCGCCGTGCGACGGGTGCACCAGCAGGAACGCCGGCGCGTGGCATCGCACTTCACGCCAGCCTGTGCCGGTCGCGATCATCGACGACCTCGCCGTGCAAAATCCGGTGTCGAAGCCCGCGAGCCTCACTGTGGGACTTCGACTCATGCGCGGCCGGCCTCGGCGCGCAACGCATCAATCGTTCGCGCCACACCGACGGCTGCCGGCACCTGCGGCTCGTAGTCGAGGAGCCGTCGAGCCCGCGAGATGTCGTAGGTCTGGGTGCGTGCGAGAATGAGCGCTGAATACCGCGTCAGCGTCGGCTCGCGACCAGTGACGGCGGCAACCGCTTCCATCGCCGTCGCGGCGATCAGCGCCAGTGGAAGCGGAATGGACCGCCCGGGAGCCGGCAGACCGACTCCGGCGAGGAGCTCCCGAATCATTCCCCAGAGCGGTACATGTTCGCCGCCGGTGATCAGGAAGGCCTCGCCGAGGCCGCGCGCCGTGCGAAGCGAACAGACGATCGCCCGCACCACGTCCTCGACATGCGTGACATCGACCTCGTTCCTGCCATCGCCGATCTGCGGCAGTCGGCCGGCGCGTGCGGCACGCATCAGGCGCGGCACCAGCGCGCGGTCACCGGCGCCATAGATCGCTTTTGGCCGCAGCGTCACCGTTTCCAGCGACGCCGACGCCGCGCTCACCAGCGACTCGGCGAGCTGTTTGGTGCGCGCGTATTCGCTCGTGTGGCGGTGTGGCACTGGGGCGGTGTCGTCAAGCTCGAACTGGTCGCGACCGTCGAAGACCACCGCTGGCGACGAGATGTGGACCAGGCGACGGACACCAGTGGCTCGGGCGGCAGCGATGACGTTCGCGGTACCGGCCACGTTCGCGTCGACAAAATCCTGCCGTGGGCCCCACGGCGCAGACAGGGCTGCCGCATGGACGATGGCGTCGCATCCACGGGCGGCGTCGGCCAGAAAGGCGATGTCCGTCAGGTCACCGCGGCAGATGGTGACACCGGCATCGAACGACAGGCGTGAGGGATCGCGCCCCTGCGCACGGACGACAACACCGCACTGCTGGAGCGCACGCACTGTGTGGCCGCCAAGAAAGCCCGATGCACCTGTGACGAGGATGTGGCGTGGCAGTTGTGTCACGCTGTCATCATACACAGGAGCCCGGCAAGGGTCACACGATGGTGCGCGAAAGCCGCTCCAGGGTGTGCGCCCCGACCGCGACACTGCCATCATCCCGGGAGACGGCTTCGCGAAGATGCTGTGAGGCGAACTCGAGTTCGAAAATCGCCAGCAGCGCGTGGAGCGCGCCGCCTCCCGTGCCGTAGCCCTCGAGGTACGCCTTGCGCGCCTCACGCTCCCAGAGCCAGGCGATCTCGAACGCCTTCTCGTCGCCGCCCACGAGGCCGGCGGCTTCAGCAGCGGCCTCCGCAATGGAAATGAGCAGGTGTGCCGCATCGCGCCACGGCGATTGCGGCGAGACACGTTCGTCGTCGGCGAGGAAGGAGTCTCCGTCGAACTCGACGACGCTCAGCCGGCGCGGCGGCGACATGAGAATGGTGTCGAGACGCAGGTTGCCGTGGATACGGTGAGTCAGTCCCGGCGACGCTTCGGCGACGGCTGAGAACTGCTGGAGTTTGCCAGGCAGCAGCTCGAGCGCGCGCATGAGGGCCGGTTCGCTGCGTCCGGAGGCGCGGAGCGCGCTGGTGGCATTCGAGAGGGCGGCCCAGGCGCGCGCGACCCAGGTCTCGACATCGTGCGCGGTGGCGGGCAGTGCGCCGGCCAGCACGCCCTGTTCGAAGGGACGGCCTAGCGCGGCGTGCAGTTCACGGGACACGATGCCGACCGCGCGCACGTCGTCGAGGGCGACGGCCTGCAGCGAGGGATCGCCGTCGAGCGCGCGCCTGAGCCGGTTGACCAGCACGGATCGAACGGTCGCCGCCTCGGGAACGATGTCTTCAAGCAGCGCGCTTGCGCTTCGCTGCCCGTTTGGTGATCGAATGATGGCGCTACCAAGTATCGTCGGTGCCACGCGCACGCCTGGTACACGTTCGAGGTGCCGAAGCAGGTCCAGCTCCGGCTGAGCCCCCTTGGTCAGCCGGCGATAGACGATTCCGACCGCGCCCGGCGGGAAGAGCACCACGTCGTGACGACGCCCGGCGATCTGGCGAGCGCTGCCATCCGTCGTGCGGTTGACCGCCGGTCGTTCGGGTGTCGCCAGCCACTCCCAGCCGTCGGAGCGTAACGAGGCGCCGGCCGCGAGCGCCTCGCGGAGCCAACTGCGGAGGTCAGGGTCGGACCAGGCCGAGGAAAGCGTCCAGCTGACCGCGCCAGCGGCGTCGCGTTCGACGTGGATCGTCTGGGAGCCATCGGGGGCCGTGCCCGACCATCGACGGAGGGCCGCCTGCTGCAGCGTTCCGCTGCCCGGCCCGGACGTCGTTTCGAACACGCAGAGCGCGGCCTGACCGCCAGCGCCGGGCAGCGAGAACGCGGCAACCAGTGTTCGCTGCGGCTCTTCCGGTCGCGATACGTCGAGGGAGCGGTCGCCGAACCAGTGCGTCCAGACCGAAGCCGGCACACTGGCCACGCTGGCGAGGAAGCGGTCGTCGAGCGCGAGCGGTGACTCGGTCATCGGTACGCCTCGCTGGCGCGAGTGGACCACGCGAGCGGACTGCAGGCACCGAGGCGAATCGCACGGGTACTATCCGGCATTGCAGCGCGACCTCGATTGTCCCTGCGCGCACGCATGGTCAGCTTGCCGATCGTGCGCCTCGGGCGAGGCCGAACCTCACCGCGACATCCAGTCTGTCCAATCACTCGACCGCTCCCATGGGCACGCAAGGCACTGCCACCGACATCGTGATTCTCTCCGCCGTTCGTACCCCGTTTGGGACATTTGGGGGCACGCTGCGCGACCTGTCGGCCGTCGACCTGACCGTCGTTGCGGCGAAAGCCGCGATGGAGCGGGCTGGCGTCGAGCCACAGGAGATTGGCCATTCGATTTTTGGCAATGTGATTCAGAGCACCACCGACACCGTGTACTTCGCTCGGCATGTGGGGCTCAAGGCAGGGTGTCCGATCGAGGTGCCCGGCCTGACGGTGAACCGGCTCTGCGGCTCCGGCTTCCAGGCCATCGTCAACGGTGCACATGAGATCATGACGGGCGATGCCGACGTTTGCCTGGTCGGCGGCGGGGAAAGCATGTCCACCGTGCCGCATGCAGCGCGCGGGCTTCGATGGGGCGTGCCGTATGGCGGGTCGCCAAAGCTGGAAGACCTGCTGTTCGAAGGGCTCACCGACTCGTATTGCCAGACGCCCATGGGTGTGACGGCGGAAAACCTCGAGAGTGCGTATCACCTTGGCCGGCAGGCTGCCGATGAGTTTGCCCTGCGATCGCAGCAGAACACGCGTGATGCCTGGGCGAACGGATTGATTCGCGATGAAATCGTGAACGTGCCCGTCCTCGACAAGAAGACGAAGCAACTGGTCGATTTCGCTCGCGACGAACATGCGCGTCCCGAGAGCACCATCGAGTCCCTGGCCAAGCTGCGTCCCGTGTTCAAGCCGGATGGCGTGGTCACGGCGGGCAATGCGTCGGGGCTCAACGACGGCGCTGGCGCGCTGGTGATTGCGCGCGCCGAGTGGGCGAAAGCCCGTGGACTGGCGCCATTGGCACGGCTGGTGAGCTGGGGAGTGAGTGGCGTGGAACCGCGCATCATGGGCATCGGACCGGTGACCGCAGCGCGCACGGCACTGGCGCGTGCGAGCATGACGCTCGACCAGATGGACCTGATCGAAGTCAATGAGGCATTTGCGACGCAGGCGCTGGCAGTGCAGAAGGAGTTGGGCATCCCGATGGCGAAGTTCAACCTGCACGGCGGTGCCATTGCCATCGGACACCCGCTCGGTGCCAGCGGAGCGCGCATTGCCGCACACCTCTCGCACGCATTGCGCATGCTGGGCAAGAAGTACGCCCTCGGTTCGGCATGCATCGGCGGTGGTCAGGGCATTGCGGTGATCCTGGAGTCGATGGCGTGATCCGCATGGCACGTGTGACACTCCTCATGCTGGCGGCGGCGCTGTTGCTTGCACCAACCGTGCAGGCACAGGATCGTCGCGCTGCGCAGCCAACGCGGCCCGGTGGCCCGTGGCCGATCAAGACGCGAGAACATGTCGATCTCTGGCTGCACGGCTTCGCCCTGCTGTCGGACGATACCAGCCAGGTGCCGCTGTTCCGCAAAGGATATCGGGACTCGATGATCGTCGTGCGAAACGTGGCGCAGGTCGCGACGCGGCTCGACACCGCGCGCGTGGCACTGCAGCGCACCCTGGCGACGACGAGTCGACTGCTGAACGCACAGTTCTACGCGCTCCACTTCACCAACTTCGGGACGCTGCGTGTGTCGCTGCAGCTGTTGACACAGGCGAAGGGCGATGTGAAGGCCGTTCGTGACCGCGACCAGGCGCAGTTGGTCGCACTGGCCGCGAATTACTTCCCGACCGTGCCGGAACGGGAATTCGCCGAGCAGTTCAGTGTTGGGCTGGAGAGTGAGAGCCAGCGCTTCTTCCACGCCAACTGGCTGGAGACGCAGCGAGCACGTGCGCCTGTCCTGGCGCGCGCCGACTCACTCTGGCGCACGCTCTGGTTTCCGAAGATGGCGGGCTTTTTGCGCGGCACGCAGCAGCGCAACGCGGAAATCATCGTGTCGGCGGTGGTCGAGGGCGAGGGACGCACCATCACGACGGACCCGACGGCTGGTGCGTCGATGGTGGTGACACTTCCCCCCTCGCTCGACCGTACGGATGAGGTACTCTACGGAATCGTGCATGAGGCGGTCGGGACCTTTGCCGCGGCGGTGGTCACCGAAAACATCACGCCGAAGCAGAAGTCGGCGGGGGCGGGCGACCGGCTGCAGACGGCAGCAGCATTGCGCGCAGGATTGTTGCTGCTGCAACGCACGCTGCCGGCCGAGGCAGAAGGGTACGCTCGGTTCTACCTGCGGGTGATGGGCAAGCCGGTGCCGGCGCCTGGGACGGCGGTGGCTGCGCTGGAAGTGGCAATGCCCATCAGCGCAGAGATTCTCGAAAGCATGAAGACACAGCTGGATCTCTATCTCGGTGGATTGTGAACGGTGGCTGACGACGTTTCGAAGGACTCACTGACGCCTCCTGCGTCGCTCGATCGCGGGGCGATGGAGCGGGTGCTCGCGCGCGCCTCGGAGTTGGCGTCGCAGTCGACCGAGGCGCCGGACGGGATGACCGAGGCGCAACTGTTCGAGATCGGCAAGGAAGTCGGGCTGTCGCCGGCAACGCTCCAGCAGGCGCTGGCGGAGGAGCGGACGCGCGTCGTGTTGGCGGAAGAGACCGGGTTGGAAGCTCGCGTGATGGGACCGGCGGCCGTGAGTGCGACCCGCGCGGTGCCACATGCGCCTGACGCCGTGCTGTTTGCGCTCGAGGAGTGGATGCGGACCGACTATCGCATGCTGGCCAAGCGTCGGTTCGGCAATCGTCGCACCTGGGAGCAACGCGGCGGCATGTTTGCCGAACTGGATCGGAGCCTGCGCGGGAATCAGGCGGCCGCCACGCTGGCGCGCGCGACAGAGGTTGCGGCGACCGTCAGTCCGATCGGCGATGGTCGCACGGCCGTGCGTCTCGACGCCGACATCACGCAGCTCCGCGCCTCGCGACGGAGCGGCGGCATCGCGATGGGCAGCGTTGGGCTTGGCCTTGGGACCGTGCCGGTCGTCCTCGGCTCGGTGCTCGCGCCCTTGACCATGCTACCGCTTTTTCTCGCCCTGGCCGCAGTGCCGGTGCTGGCCATGGGTTTTGGCGGATGGGCGATGATCAAGAGCCATCGCAAGCAAGCGGAACGGGCGCAGCTGGCACTGGAGCAGCTGCTCGATCGACTGGAACACGGCCCGCTTCCGCGCGCGGCGCTCCCGGGCGGTTCACAGCCACTGCTCACCGACACCATCAACGCGGTGGCACAAGGCGTTCGTGATGTCGCGCGCGCCGTGCAGGATGCGACCGCCGCCAAGCGCGGGCCACGCTGACCAGTCGCTCCCGCAAACCGGTGACAGTGCACACAATCCCGTAAACCGGTGACAGTGCACGCAATCCCGCAGCACCCTGCTGATTCGTTGTCGAGCGGGCTGCCGCGCGGTCGCGCTAAGTCCCGGCGAGCACGAAGGCGCGAAGCTTGACCCGCTCGACCAGCCAGCGGACGGCGGCGTTGGAGCCGACGAGCAGCGGCGCGAGGAACAACAGCGACTTCACTTCGCGGCGCGTGATCTTCACCACGCCGCCGTGTTGCAGCATGGCGCGGGTCTGGGTCAGGTCGCGCAGGGTCGCGAAGGCGAAGAGCAGCGGCCAGACGCAGAAGGTGCGAATGCTCCAGGCGCGGCGCGGCACCATCAGCAGGTAGCGCACGGCATCTTCGAGGTCCGCCCAGGCCAGCTTCACGAGATCCGTCAGCGCTGCGTGGTTGGCCTGCGAATGCGCCGCTGAGAGGATGGTCGCGTGCCCACTGCCGTGCGCGCGCAAGGCGTGCTCCGGGATGTAGATCGAGTTTTCGTGCTCGGCGTCGGTGGCAACGTCCTTGAGGATGTTGACGGTTTGCAGCGCCTCACCGAACTGGCGACTCTTCTCGCGCAGCCTGGCGTACACCGACTCACTGACGGCATGTGAATGCTCGTGCCAGAGGTCAGTGAGCATGTAGCCGACCGTTCCCGCGACGTAGTAGCAATACTCCTTGTACTCGTCGAGCGTCTGGATCCGGATGCCGTTCGGGTAGAGCAGCACGAACTTGCGCATGCCGCGACCCATCTCCGACACCCACCGGTGCACATGCCGCTGGGTCGGAACCGGCAGCGACCGGAAAAGTGCGAAGACGCGATCCGTGCCGCCGCTCAGCTCGACGTGCGCAGCGTCACCCGGCCAGGCGGCAAGATCTTCCGCAAGTGCCGTGGCGGAGGCTGGATCGTCAAAACAGTGCAGAAAGCGGTCAAGTGTGCCGGCCTTTAATTGTGCATCGAGCGCTGGCGCATCCTCGATCGTATCAGCGATGCGACAGAGCAGGTACGCAGCGAGCACGGCGCGACCGAGTTCACCTGGCAGGACTCTGACGCTGAGGGCGAAGGTGCGGGAGACACGCGGTAAAATGTCACGACACCACCGCTCGACGTCACGCGTCAGAGGACGTTGCGTGAAGTCGGGCAGCTCGGCAGAGGCATGATCGGCGACTGCCGGTCCTCGATTCTCGTCTGAAGGCACAGTCAATATATGGTTGCGATCCGCACGGGACGCCACGCTGGACCTGGTCGCCCCTCTACACAAGCAGTCTCGGTTGGTGCATCTATCGGCGTGATGAACCCACCAGGATTCCGCGGCACCTTCCGCGTTGATGACGATGCTCGCGGCGTGTATTCGGAAGCAGCAGGTATCGCACAGATTCTTCCCCGTGCCGTGGCGGTGCCGGTTGACGTCGAAGACGTCATGGCGCTGGCCAGCTGGGCCCAGACGTCGCAGACACCGCTGATCCCGCGGGGTGCGGGATCGTCGATGGCCGGCGCCGCGATTGGTGATGGGGTGATCGTCGACCTCAGTCGCCTGTCGAGCATCGGCCCGGTCGATCCGGCGACGAAGCGCATCTGGGTTGGCCCGGGCGCCGTGCGTGATGCCGTGAATGCTGCCGCCCACACACACGGACTCTGGTTCCCGGTCGATCCATCCAGCGGCGCGTGGGCCACGATTGCAGGGATGGTGGCAACCAATGCCGCCGGCCCGCACACATTGAAGTACGGGGCGATGCGGCACTGGGTCACGGCCCTCGAATGTGTGTTCGATGACGGGTCGCGGGCGACGATTCGTCGCGGGGCCGAACTGCCGACACAGGCCCGCACGGTCGCTGCCATCCGGCGTTTCTCGACGCAGGCGATGAGCACGATCTTCACCACGGCGATGGCGGAGCCGATCGCGAAGATCCGGCACGCCGGCGTGCGGAAGGAGTCGTCCGGCTATGCGCTGGTCGAATTCGCGAAGTCGGGCGACCTGGTCGACCTCTTCGTCGGGAGCGAGGGAACGCTGGCATTGATCACCGGCATCGAGCTGCAACTCGCCGACCTTCCAGCCGGTCGCACGGCGCTCTGCGCGGGCTTCTCGACGCTCGAGGCGGCGGTCCAGGCCGCGGGCAAGGCGGCGGGGCTCGGTGCGGCGACCTGTGAACTACTCGACCGCACCTTCCTCGACCTGGTGCGGAGCGGGACACCGGAAGGCAGCGTGCCCTCAGACATCGAGGCACTCCTGCTGCTGGATGCGGAAGCCGCCACACAGGGCGAGGCGGATCGCCTCGCATCGCAGATCGTCGTCGCCTTCGAGGGGCTGGGCGCGATTGGGCTGACCCGGGCGAGCGCGCCCGATGCGATCGAATCACTCTGGCACATTCGCCACGCCGCCAGCCCGCTGCTGGCCACGATGACACATGTCGGCACCTCGATGCAGTTCATCGAGGACGGCGCCGTGCCACCCCAGGCGCTTCCGGAATATGTGCGAGGCATCCGGGCGATTCTGGAGCACCACGGCTTCACCGGCGTCATTTTCGGCCACGCTGGCGACGCGAATGTGCATGTGAATCCGCTGGTCGACATGACGAAGCCGGACTGGCGCGAGCGGATCGACGCCGCGCTCGATGAAGTGGTGACGCTGACGGCGGTCCTTGGCGGGACGCTCTGCGGCGAACATGGGGACGGCCGCCTGCGCACGCCGTTCATCTCCCGGATGTGGGCCCCGGATGCGACCGTGCTCTTTCAACTGGTGAAGCGGTGCTTCGATCCCCGCGGGATCTTCAATCCCGGGGTGAAGGTGCCGCTGCCCAACCAGAAGGCGCTGTCGGACATCAAGTACGATCCCGCCCTCGCCCCGCTGACACCGGCGGCGCGGCGGGCGCTGGACATCGTGTCGGACAAGCGGGCGTACGCGGAATTCCGGCTCGACCTGCTGCGCGCCTGAGCGGACGGCGCCGCAGGGCTGTTTGTCCGACACCAAGGCCAAGGGTGGGTGGGTAGGTTTGAGAGCGGTTTGTCCGCCTCCGACCCCACCATCAGCCTGACCTGACCGTGCCTGAGTTCTATACCGAGCCCCGCCTGACACTCTTGTCCCGCCCGCAGTTCCTCGAGCCGGAACACCTGGGCGTGGCGTGGCTCGGAGAGGCGACGGATGGCGAGAAGCTGGCCGAATTCGCTGGGCGCCTCTGCTACATGAGCCAGCGCAACCCGGCCGGTCGCACAACGCGCGACTATCTCGAGAACATCAAGAAGCAGGGCCACGGCAGTGTGCTCGAGCACGCGAACTACGCGATCCTGTTCGAGGGCGTGAGCCGTTCACTGACGCACGAGCTGGTGCGGCATCGCGCGGGCTTCGCGTATTCACAGCTGAGCCAGCGCTATGTGGACGAAAGCGAGGCGGCGTTCGTTGTGCCGCCGGCCATGGTTGGTGATGCGCCGCTCGAGACCGCATGGCGTGCGCAGATCGAGTCAGCGCAGAGCGCCTACATCCATCTCGTGGACGAACTGATGCAGCGCTACGGCTGGGTGGCGGACAAGGTCCATCGGCGCAAGATGGCTCGCGAAGCAGCGCGCGGTGTATTGCCCAATTCGACCGAGACGAAGATCGTGGTGACCGCCAATGCGCGCGCCTGGCGGACGATGCTCGAGCTGCGTTCGAGCGAAGCGGCGGAGCTGGAGATTCGCCGCATGGCGGTCGCCGCGCTCCGTCTGCTCGCCGTCGAAGCCCCGGCATTCTTCAGTGATTTCGAGATCTACACCGCCGAGGATCGCCGCGAGGCGGCACGGATCAGCTTTCACAAGGTTTGAGGGGAATCGGATGATCGAACGTGGCCGCGCCCGTGTGGCGCTCGTCTACGGTGCGCTGAGCCTTGCCGCCTGCGCCCCATCGCGTCCTGTCACGGCGCCAGCGCCGCAGGCAGCACCTGTGGCTGTCACGCCAACGCCACCGGCAGCACAGCCGGCGGCGCCGACTCCTCAGGCGACGCCGAAGGTGACGTACAACAGCGCGCCGGCGGACTGGCATCTGCTCGATCCCGCCACGGATGGCGTTGCGGGTGTCGGCGCGCGCCGCGCGATCACCGAACTGCTGCGCAATGCGCCACCGAAGCGGGTGATCACGGTCGCCGTGATCGATGGCGGTGTGGATACCGCTCACACCGCGCTGCGCAGTGCACTGGTGCTGAACACGCGCGAGACACCAGCCAACGGGCGCGATGACGATGGCAACGGCTACGTCGACGATGCGCGCGGCTGGAACTTCATCGGTGGCGCGAACGGCAACATCGACGATGACCGACTCGAGCTGACGCGATTGGTCGCCGCCTGTCGTGCCAACGCGGGGAAGAGCCTCGTCTCGACGCCCTGTGCGCAGCTCGAGTCGGAGTACACCGCGGCACGTGACGAGGCCGCTGGCCAGTGGAGTGGCTTGCGCCCCGTGCTCACGGAATACGATTCGTTGCTGGCGACGGTCGCGAAGGACAACGGGGTGACGAAGTCCGCGATCACCGATGCGATGCTGGCCAGGATGTCGCCGAAGTCGCCGGAAGCCCGTGCCGCGCTGCAGCGACTGCAGATGTACGCGTCGAACGGATTGACGGTGAACGTCTCCCGTGCCGCGAGGAAGCAGGTCGAAGGTCGCCTCAACTATGGCTTCAACCTCGCCTACGACGGGCGGAAACTGATCGGCGACACGCCGGCGATGGGCCGGAACTACGGCAACGCGAACGTGACCGGTCCCGATGCGTCGCACGGCACCGCGGTTGCCAGCGTGATTGGAGCAGTGAGCGGCGACAGCGGATTTGTCGGTGTCGCCCCCGGTGTCCGGATCCTGCCGGTGCGCGTGGTGCCAAACGGCGACGAGTACGATAAGGATGTCGCGAATGGCATCCGGTACGCGGTGAACGCGGGCGCGCAGATCATCAACATGTCGTTCGGCAAGCCGTACTCGCCGGGCAAGGCAGCCGTTGACAGCGCCGTGCAGTACGCCGTGTCGAAGGGCGTGCTGCTGGTCCATGCCTCGGGGAACGAGAGCACGGACGTGGATGCCACCCCGACCTTCCCGAGCTCGAGCTATGCGACGCCGGCAGACGGACGCGCAGCCACCTGGATCGATGTCGGTGCCTCGAGCTGGCGCGCGGGTGATCGCCTCGCGGCAGACTTCACGAACTATGGCAGCACCAAGGTGGACCTGTTCGCGCCGGGCGTTTCGATCTTTGCGGCGGCGCTGGGTGATCAGTTCGCACGCGAAGACGGCACCAGCGTCGCGGCACCGGTAGTGAGCGGCGTCGCGGCGCTGCTGATGTCCCAGTTCCCGTCCCTGACGGCCGTCGATGTGAAGCGCATCCTGATGGCGACGGTAACGAAGTTCCCGAACCAGATGGTGTTGAAGCCAGGCAGTCGGACCGCGAAGGTGCCATTCGCATCGCTCTCGGCGTCGGGCGGAATCATCAATGCCTACGAGGCGGTCAAGCTGGCACAGCAGGAGACGACGAAGATTCCCTGATCGGGAGCGACGTCGGGGAAAGCAGACCGGATGCGATGGAATGGCCGATGGGCCCGCCGATGAGAGTCATCGGCGGGCCCATCGTGTCTTTCCACCACTCCTGCACGGCCGGTACTGGGTCCGTGATCACCAACGATGCACCGTTGATATATCAACCAGACGTCACTGACTGATCAGGCTGCGAGGTCATCCTCCAACGGTTCGACGTCGCTGCAGTTGCCTTCCGCTTCACGGAGCGCCGCCAGCATGGCGTCGCCGTCGAGATCGCCGAATGCCCACTGCTTGATCGCAACGCGGATCGCCGCGCTGTGTTCTTCCTGGCCACGCACATTGAGCAGGTGCGCAATGGCCGTCCGCAGCTGTGGCCCATTGTTGCTGAGCAACACCGCCGCGTCTTCATTCAACACGGTCGTCGCGACCGACAACTCCGCCGCGGCCGCGCTGCCATCCTCGGCAATTCGCCATACGGCGTCTGGCAATCCGCGATTCGATGCCGCCAGTGCCCAGGCGAGATGCGTGACCGAGGGGTCGCCGAAGAGTGTCACGACCTGATGCCGTGGTGCTGCCGGATCCGCGCCGGCACCCCACCGCACCGATTCAGCCACCACGCCAGCCAATACCGGCGTCGCAGCCATCCGAACGAACACATCAATCATCGACACCCCTCCCCGTGATCAACACGGCTTTGGTGCGGCCAATTCCGCGCCAACGGGAACACCCTTCGAGTCCGGCCATCCCTGATAGCGTAGCGCACCCCCGGACCCCGCTGTTCCCACCGGCCTGACGCCCGCAAGCGTCGTACCATCTCGGATACTGCATCCGGATTGATCGCGTCACCAGAGGAATCGACCGACTGACATCATCTCGTCACATTCGGGGGAACACCGTTTTGCGGTTAGCGTTAATTCATGACTTCTGTCACGACTTGCCGACGGCGCGACGAGCCCTACTTTGCCTGACATGACAACGACGACGACGACGGAGCGGACACGAGCGACGGTGCTCGTGGTCGAGGATCGGGCGGAAGTACTCGAAGTTGTTTCACGCACGCTCACAGAGAGCGGCTACGACGTGCTCACCGCACAGGACGGCGAGTCCGGTCTGGCGATCGCGATCGACCAGGCGCCCGACCTGCTCATTCTTGACATTGGGCTCCCAAAGGCGAACGGTCTCGACGTCGCGCGTGAACTGCGAGAACGAGGGTTCCGTGCGCCGGTACTGATGCTCACGGCCCGGGTCACGATCGGTGATCGTGTGGCGGGCCTCGACGCCGGTGCCGACGACTACCTCGTGAAGCCGTTCGATGTCGACGAACTGGTCGCGCGAGTCCGCGCACTGCTCCGGCGCTCGACACTGCGCGACGAGGAGTTGCTGTTGCGCGTCGGCACGCTGCAGCTCGACACGGTGTCACGCGAAGTGACACGCGATGGTGCGCAGATCTCGTTGACGCAGAAGGAATATGCGCTGCTCGAGTACCTGATGAAGCACGCGGGTCGCGCAGTCACGCGCGAGCAGATCGCGGAGCATGTGTGGAAGACGGAGTTCGACCCGTCAACCAACATCGTGGACGTGTACATCAACTACCTGCGCAAGAAGATCGATGGCGCGGACGGTCCGCAGCTGCTGCATACGGTGCGCGGCACCGGGTACATGCTGCGCGCCTGAGCACGCAGCGAGTTCGTTCGCGACGCGTCAGCGCGGCATCACTCGTACGGTTTCATGGCATCGATGGCGGCGCGGGGCAGATCATCGCTCGCGCCGCCTTCGCTTTCGCTGCGCAACCGTGCCAGCACCGCGGGCGCGAGACGATTGAGCGTCGGCGTCACCTCCGCCAGCAACCAGTTCGCGGCCCAGGCGTCGACGACCTTCGCGCGATGCCATGCTTCCGTGAGTCGAGCAGCCGCCGCGCTGCCATCACCGATCGCCGCGAGCAGTTCGACGGCTAGCGCATCCTGCAGTTCGCGACCGGGGAACCACCCGTCGCGGCCGGCGACCAGCGACTCCGCTTTCGCCAGGCACTGCTGGGCGCGGTTACGTTCGCCGAGGCGCAAGCGGCAGAGGCCGGCGCCAGACACCGCGCCAACTTCCACGTCGTGCTGTCCAACACGCTCTGCCAACGACGCCGCCACATCGTAGAGATCGGCGGCGGCGGCTAACTCGCCGCGCTCGCGGTCGAGATGCGCCAGATGATAGAGCGCGAGGAGCTGGCGCTCACTGTTCTGCACCGCCGCAAACAGCGCCAGCGCATCGCCGAATAATTCACGCGCCTGCTCGAGGTCGCCGGTGCGGCGAGCCACCACACCAAGGTCGAGCGCCGCCAACCCCCACTCGTCGGGTGTACCAGCCGTGCGTCCGAGGTCGATGGCGCGCCGCAGCGCCGTCCGTGCCTCATTCCATTGGGCACGTTGCGCAGCCACCACGCCAATGCGATCCCAGCAGCGCGCCTGACCGCGTGCATCCTGCAGGTGTTCGTAGAGCGCGAGCGCGCGGCGATAGCTCGTTTCAGCCTCGCCGGAGTCATCGGCATCGAGCGCGATGCCGAGCCGCACCAGCGCCTCGGCCAGCAGCGAATCATCGCCGAGATTGCCGGCCAGCATCACCGCTTCGCGGGCCGTCGTGACTGCCGCTGCGCGTTCGCCGAGTCGCAGATGTGTGGCGGCCAGCATCCCAAGCAGCGCAACGCGCTCGTCATCAGCGCCCAGCTCTGCGGCATCGGTGACCAGCTGTTCACAGGCCTGCAGCGTGACCTTTGCCGGCTCACCGAGCAAGGCGCGCAGCCGTTCACGCATGCGGCGAAGGCGAAGCGTCTGGCGATGATCGGCGCGTGCCGCGTACCAGTCGAGCGCCAGCGCGCAGGTCTCTTCGGCCTCGGCGTAGCGTCCACGGAGTTCCGCGACTTCCGCCATCGCGATGCGCACCGCCGCGACGGCGGCCGGGTCGGGCGCGTGGCGCTCGGCGATCCGCAGGAACTCCTCGGCTTCCTCGTGGGCGTAGACGCGTCGCGCCCGCTCGCTGGCCGCGAGCGCAAAGGCGTGCGCCTGCACGGCATCGTCGGCCCGATCGAAGTGCATCGCGATTTCTGCGACCGCGTCGGGCATGCGTTTGCGGAGCGCCTGTGCGACACGATCGTGGGTGCGCTGCATCCGTCGCGCATCGAGCGGTTTACAGAGGGCCTCGATCAGGAGCGTATGCACGAAGACATATCGGTCACTGCCACGACCATGCGCCGGTTGAATCACGCTGGCGCGGACCCCGCTTTCGATCGCATCGTGCAGCGCCTGCGTGGTGACACGCGCGGCATCCTGCAGCACACCGAGGTCGAATTCGCGCCCGATGACCGCCGCGACGGTGAGCACATCACGATCGGCAGCGCTCAGCTTGGCGAGGCGACGGCCCATCAGGTCGAGCACGCCATTGGGGAGACGCAGCTCAGACACCGGGTGCCAGTGCCAGCGATCCTTCTCCCACCAGATGTCGCCTTCGTCCACCAGCGTCCGCAGCGTCTGGACCACGAGCAGCGGGTTCCCCTCCGTCTGCCGATAGAGATAGGCGAGGAATTCGCGCTCGATCTCCTGGCCGTAGAAGGCGGTGTCGACCCAGCGTCGCAGTTCGTCCCGCGTCAGGCGCGCGAGTGCTTGCTCATGAATCCGGCGGTTGTGCACCAGCTTGCGCATCCGCTCATGGATGTCGGGGGTGACATCCTCCATGCGGAGCGTGAGGCAGAGCAGCACCGGCTCGTTTTCGAGTTGCGTGACGACGTGTTCGAGGGCGTCCCAGGTGGCGGCGTCGGCGCACTGCATGTCATCGAGCACGATGACGAGCGGTCGGCGCATCGCGGCTTCGGTGATGTAGTTCGCCAATTCGACGAGCAACGCGAACTTGCTGCCGGTCGGCATGGGTGCGCCGCTGGTGCTCGTGGCCAGCGCCGGCACGATGCGCGAGAGCTCCGGCCAGCGTGCCCCCTCGGTCGGCATGGCACGGTTCTGCGCCGGCGTGGTCGGGATGCGCATGCCCAGTGGCGACACACCGCCGTCGGCGAAGAGCGTGGCGAGCGAGGCCGCGCTGGGCGTGCCGCCGGGAGTCGGCGAGGTCGTCTGCAGCGACGTATCCGGTGCTGGCGCCGTGTGCGTCCGCGGGTCCGACGGCTGCAACTTCTGTCGTTCCAGCGCCTCGACGATCTCGATCCATGGCGCATAGGGCGGCTGCACCATCACAGCATCCAGCGCGCGACCAACGACCATCGAGCCGCCACGCAGGCGAATCTCCGGCTCGAGCTGGCGCAGAAGGGTGGTCTTGCCGACACCTGCCTCGCCGAGCACGGCAACGGTGTGCGGATGGCCCCGGGAGGCTTCGTCGAGCAATCGGACGAGGCCACGCAGTTCCTCGCTCCGACCGACGAAACGGTCGAGCGCTGGCATCATCGCAGCGCCGTGCGCTCCACCGGAGACAGCGACGCCATCGCGGCCGCGACGCTTGACCTGATACATCGCACGATCGGCGGCCGCAAACAGCGCCTCGGGGTCGTTGCCGTGGGCTGGGAATGATGCGACGCCGATGCTGACGGAGATCGACAGTGGCGGAGCACCGGCTTCGCTCAGGCCACCATGGCCACGGATCGCCGCTCCGAGCCGCTCGGCGACATCGCGGGCGCGCGAGATGGGGGCACCTGGCAGCAGCGCCACGAACTCGTCGCCACCCCAGCGTGCCGCCAGATCCCCTGCCCGCAGGGTGCGGCGGAGGAGCTCACCGACGAGTACGAGCACCGCGTCGCCCTTCAGGTGACCGTAGGTGTCGTTGACGAGCTTGAACTGGTCGACATCGATGACGAGCAGCGCACACTCACCCTGTGCAGCACGCGCATTGGCGATGGCATCGGCCGCGGCAGCGACGAACGCGCCGCGCAAGGGCAGTCCGGTCAGGTCGTCGACAGGCTGTTCGTTCAGCAAGGGCTCTGGTGTCGCGGGACTGATGTCCGGGCGGCGCTGCGCTGGAACATGCTCGATGTTGAGGATACTAAGGCGAAAGTCGGCGTGCAGACAGCGCCGGGGACATCAGGTTGCAGACGCCGTGGCCTGTGCGATTGTCACGGACTCCTGCCTGGTCCTTAACGCGGCCTGCGGCGGCGACGTCAGCGCAGCGAAGCCTTTCTTCCCGGAGTTGCCTGTGGGTTCGAGCCGAACTGCGCTGTACGTCCTGCTTGTTGGTGTGACAGCCTGTGCGAGCAGCGGAACGCCTGGTGCGCGTGACGGCGTGAACACCCGCGGCCTGCCGGTGCCGGACGCGGCGAGTATCGCGTCGCGGGAGCAGACGGCAGACCAGCAGGTCCTGCACGCACTCAACCGACTCGCCTTCGGTGCGCGACCGGGCGATGTGCAAGCTGTGCGAGAGCTTGGCGTCGATCGGTGGATTGCGGCACAACTGGAGCCAGCGCGCGTTGCCGATGCGGCCGGTGATTCTGTCATCGCACAGTACAGGACGCTGCGTCTGTCGCTGCCGGCACTGCTCGACGAGTATCCGCCAAATCCGGTGCTGCGACGGCTGGCACGCCAGGCGATGGCCGGCATGCCGCGCGACTCGATGCAGGTATCACGAGAGGATTCCATGCAGTTCGTGGCGGCGCGCCGCCGCGCACAGGTCGTCGGCCAGGAACTGGTGTCGTCACGCGTTGCCCGCGCCGTACTGAGCGAACGCCAGCTGGATGAGGTACTCACCGATTTCTGGCTCAATCATTTCAATGTCTTCGCCGGCAAGAGCGCCGGCATGCGCCACTATCTCGTGTCGTACGAGCGAGACGCCATTCGTCCGCACGTGCTGGGCAAGTTTCGGGTGCTGCTGGGCGCCGTGGCTCACAGCCCTGCCATGCTGTACTACCTGGACAACTGGCAGAGTGCGGCCGACAGCACGCGACCCACGCTGGTGCCGCAGCGCGTCGCGCGTGCCGCACAGCGCCGATACGTGCAGCGGTCGCCAGCGATGCAACGGATGTCACCGAATCAACGGGACACGGTGCTGGCACGGGTGCAGCAGCGACGTCGCGGGCTGAACGAGAACTACGCCCGTGAACTGATGGAACTGCACACGCTGGGCGTGGACGGCGGCTACACGCAGTCGGACGTGACGGAAGCGGCACGGGTGCTGACCGGCTGGAGCATCGAGAAGCCCAACGAGTCCGCCGCGTTTCGCTTCAATCCGCTGGTGCACGATGCAGGAGCGAAGATGGTGCTGGGTACCGTCTTTCCAGCGGGCCAGGGCGAGGCCGAGGGTGAGCGCCTGCTCGACCTGCTGGCGCGCCACCCGTCGACCGCGAAGTTCATCGCGACCAAGCTGGCCCAGCGCTTCGTGAGCGATACACCGCCTGCGGCATTGGTGGCGCGGGCGGCCGCGACCTTCCGTCGCACGGACGGTGACCTGCGCGAGGTCGTGCGGACGATCGTCACCAGTGAGGAGTTCTTCTCGGCCGCGGCATGGCGCGCGAAGGTGAAGTCTCCATTCGAAGTCGTCGTGAGCGCGCTGCGCGCGATGGATGCCATGATCGATACGACGCCACGATCCGCGGCCATCGTGGCACGGCTGGGTCAGGGGATCTACCAGCACCAGGCACCGAACGGGTGGCCAGAAACGGGTGACGGCTGGATCAACACCGGCGCGATCCTCAATCGCATCAACTTCGGCATGGCGCTGGCGAGCGGCAGCGTGCCTGGGGTGACGGTGCGCCGGTGGCCACTCTTTGCGAGCCTCGACACGATGCCACGCGAGCAGCAGGTGGATGGTGTGGTGCGCGCGCTGCTGGGTGGTGCCGTGAGCGTGGACATGCGATCGATCCTGCTCAGTGGCGACCATCCGATGCTGGAGCAGGCCAAGGCACAGGCGGCACTGCCTGATTCCACGACTGCACCAATGGCGACACCCGGGTCTCCGATGGCGGGTGGCGCGAATCGCGATGAGCGTGGCGGCGCGATGGCTCGTGCCGGGCAGAATGGAACGGCGATCAGCACCGATCGCGGCACGCGCCTGGCGCGTGGCATGGGCCCTGGCGTGCGGTTCAACGGCAGTGGATCACCGCAGGGGCTGGCCCAGATCATCGGATTGGCGATTGGCTCGCCGGAATTTCAGCGTCGCTAGCGTCGTGCCTGCGCCATCGCGCGGGTTCTTCTTTCGCAGGAGCAGTGATGGACCGTCGGGTGTTCATGAAGTCGGGAGCGATGGCACTGGTGACGATGGGGTTGAACCCGTCGTTCCTGCGCCGCACGACATTCGGGATGACGCTGCCGAGGGCGGCCAAGGGCAAGGTGCTGATCTGCATCTTCCAGCGCGGAGCGGCGGATGCGTTGAACGTCGTCGTGCCCCACGGCGACCCCTCGTATTACCGACTGCGTCCGAACATTGCGATTGCGCGGCCGTCGTTGGCGGCTGGAGCCACCGGCGCCCTCGATCTCGATGGCACCTTCGGGCTGCACCCCGCACTTCGGTCGCTGAAGCCTCTGTATGATCGCGGCATGCTGTCGCCGATCGTGGCGGTGGGGAGCCCAAGCAACACGCGCTCGCACTTCGACGCGCAGGATTACATGGAAAGCGGGACGCCCGATCGCAAAGGCACCACCGATGGCTGGCTGAACCGGTATCTGGCCGTCTCGGGGACCTGCGAGGCTGGTGCGACCTGCGCCCCGAAGCCGTTCAAGGCCGTGTCGCTCACCGCGCAGATGCCGCGGATTCTCGAAGGACCGAGTCCGGTGGTGGCGATGAACTCCCTCGAGGAGTTCACCGTGCGCGCGACCGGTTCGCAGTCGGATCGGCTGGAAGCGCTCTATCGCACCGGTCGCGCGGATGTCATCCACGCCACCGGCAGCGACACGTTCGAGGCGGTGAAGATGCTCAAGGCGGCCAACCCGCAGCAGTACGCGCCCGCCAACGGCGCGCAGTATCCCGTCACCGATTTCGGACGCCGGCTGCGGCAGATCGCGCAGCTGGTGAAGTCCGATGTGGGGCTCGAGGTCGCGTTTGCCGACATCGGTGGCTGGGATACCCATGTGAACCAGGGCGGTGCGACGGGCCAGCTGGCGAATCGACTGCGGGAGTTTG
Organism: uncultured Gemmatimonadaceae bacterium; assembly: GCA_963740355.1. GTDB lineage: Bacteria > Gemmatimonadota > Gemmatimonadetes > Gemmatimonadales > Gemmatimonadaceae > JACMLX01. The sequence goes on along the minus strand of CAVUDW010000002.1, from coordinate 446,626 downwards.
GCGACGGCGTGGCCGCTTTGGTCGCTGATCTGGGCGACAAGATGGGCGATGTGGTGATTCTCACGATGACCGAATTCGGTCGCACGGCGCGAGAGAACGGCAATGGTGGTACGGATCATGGCCACGCCGGCTCGATGTTCGTGATCGGCGGTGACGTGAAAGGACGCGACGTGCACGGTCGCTGGCCGGGGTTGGCTCCGGAGCAGTTGAACGAGGGACGAGACCTCGCACTGACCACGGATTTCCGCAGCGTGTTCAGTGAGATCGTCGGCACACATCTCGGCGGACAGGATCTCGCACGCGTGTTTCCAGGCTACAGCGGCACATCCGCCGACTGGTTGCGTGTGCTGCAGGGAACGCCGGCGAGCGGCGTGTCGGGTCGAGGCTAGCGGCGTTTCAGCACGGTGTAGTTTTCACGCAGCGCGGGCACGCCGAGGTGCCCGTGCGCTGCTCTCACCGTGATGATCCAGTGTCCGCTACACGCGCCATCGTCGTTCTTGCCGCCGCCACCCTCGCAGCGTGCTCCTCGTCCCCTGACACGTCGAGCAAGCCGGCCGGTGCGCAGGTTGCAGGTGGCGACACGACAGCCTCGACACCGTTGGTGGTCGACACCACGCTCGGTGCCGTGACGCCCGCGTCGGCAGCGTCCATGGGCAAGGTACCGGTATTGATGGTGCACGTCGTGGCGGATCATGACGCGGCGTGGACAGTGACCGAAGCGCGCTTCCAGCAGACGCTCGAGACGTTGTACGCGCACGACTATCGTCCCATCACGGTGGCGCAGCTGATCGACAAGCGCATCGACGTGCCGGCCGGCAAGCGCCCGGTCGTCTTCACCTTCGATGACGCATCGCCATCACAATTCCGCTACATCGAACGCAACGGCAAGCTGGAGATCGACCCGCGAAGCGCCGTGGGCATGTGGCTGGCGTTTTCGCGGAAGCATCCGGATTGGAAGCCGCGCGCGACGTTTTGCACGCTGAGTGGTGCGGAAGCGGGCCGGAGCCTGTTCGGCAACAAGGGCATCGAGGGGCAGAAGTCCGAGTGGCGCTTCCAGAAGATGCAATTCCTGCGCGATCAGGGCTTCGAGTTGTGCAATCACACCCTCTGGCACGCCAACCTGTCGAAGTATCCTGACGCCTTCGTGCAGGAACAGATTGCCCGTGGCCAGCTGGCGATCGACTCGGCAGTGCCGGGCTACAAGGTGCGCACCTTCGCACTGCCGCTCGGCGTGTGGCCGAAGAATCGCGCGCTGGCCCAGCGCGGCGAATGGAAGGACCCGAAGAGCGGCGTGGTCACGAAGTACAACTACGACGCGATCCTGGAGGTCGCAGGTGGGCCAAGCGTGAGTCCGTTCGACTCCACGTTCAACACCCACTCCATCAAGCGATACAATGTCTACTTCAACTCGGTAGACTCACTGGTTGCACGACTCGAGCGCAACAAGAACGGTTACGTCGTGCCCGCGTCGCGCTGACCTGGCGCCTCAGGCCTGGCACTCGCGCCGCCGTGGTATTTGGCGGCACGACGTGCCTCCAGCCACCAGATCCAGCCCATCGCCGCCATCGAACCGAGCATGCCGACCAGGGCGCTGCCGAACCCTGCGTCAGTGCCGAAGGCGCTGGCCAGTGCGACATAGCCGAGTGTGCCCCCGATGATGGTCAGTCCGCCGCGAACGCGCGGGTACCAGTAAGCGCGCGTCTCTGCGGGCGTCGGCGGAATCGAGTCGGAACTGGTCACGAGGGAGAATGCGGCGAGAAGAGAGCGGCATGCGCCTGAACCTGAAACCGTTCACGCGCACACGGGTAAGACTGAAGGATTACCTCGCGCGCCGTCAGAACTTCCAGCCGCGGAGTGAGCGGAGCGCCGTGTCGAGCGCTTCGCGCTGATCAGGCTGGGTCGCACGCTCGAGCAGCTGCTCGTAGGTATAGACCGCAAGGTCGAGCGCATCGTAGTCTTTTTCCGCGCCGGCGAGCGCGGCGGCGTTGTCCGCCAGATTTGCCATCGCCAGCTCGTCCTCGGGGAACCGATCGACGATCTGCTTCCACCGCGTGGTCCGATCGCGCGGATCGCTTTCCGTTAGCGCCCACATGTGCCAGCCACCACGATTCGAGGGATCGGCGGCGATCGCACGCTCGGCAAGCTCGCCGACGACGACGGGCCCACGACCGCTGAGCCAGTACGCATTGGCCAGAATGACCAGGGCACGGGCGTTGCTGGGTTGGGCCGCGACGACTTTTTCGTACAGCGGTCCGGCGACTTCAGGAATGGTGCGGTACGGTTCGGCAGCTTCGATCAAGGCGTCGGGCATGGCTGATGCGGCGATGCGATCGAGCGCGGCGAAGAGGGAACCGGTGTCGGCCGTGGCCTGATATTCGGCAACGGCCTGCGCCACCGCCGTCCGGGGATCAGTGTTCGTGGTCATGCGTGAAAGCTAGGTCGCGCCCCAAGCGCACTGGCGGTGAAGGTGAGGTGGATTGGCATGAATTCGTACCGGTTGGGGCGGGATGGCTTGCGCTCCCGCCGACCTGTGACGATACTCTGGCCTAAGCGTTTGAGAGCTGGAAGCCCTGCGAGTCCACGCGGGTCCCTCCCCCGAACGCGAGCATCCGAGGTCGGTGTGGCCGATTGCCCGCCCGCCTGAATGCCTCCGCCAATCGCAGTGTGTCTGTTCCGTCGCGGTTGGTGCCGTATGTCCACGATCGTCCGTCCGACGTATCGTCGCAGCGTTTTTCCCGCCGTTCTGCCGTATTTCGGGCATTCGCCCGTCCTGATTTTTTCATCGCGACAGTCGCATGCCCGCGCATCGTTCCAGATGGCGTGGCGCGCCGATGTCACGATTGTTCCGAAGGGGTGTCACGCGTTGCGTGCACCTTAGCGCGCCGGTGATTTCGCACCGTGCCGTGCGCAGTAAACCACGTAGCACATGGATGACATGACCGAGCCCCGCCGCCCCTCTCAGGGGCGCGGTCCGCGTTCCCCGCGTAAGACTGCGCAGGGTGACGAGCCGAATCCGTACAAGGACAGCAGTGATGCCCCAGCCGCGGTGGTAACCGCGCCGAAGGTCGCCACGGCAAAGTCCACCGCATCGAAGTCGAGCGCGGCGAAAGCCGCAGCCGCGAAAGCACCGCCAGCCGTTGCGGAAATCGCGGACGTCGTCGAAGCGAAGAAGCCGCGGGGCCGCCCCCGCAAGACCGCCGCGGATGCTGCGCCGAGCGAGGCGCCGGTTTCGTCCGCTCCAGTCGCAACCGCGCCGAGTGCGCCAGCCACGCCACCACCGCGAGCCGAGTTCACGCCGATCGAGTCGAGCAACGACGGCAGTGGCGGCGAACGCGCGGCAGATCGCACCAGCGATCGCAGCGCGCAGGGCACGGACCGCGGTGGCGAGCGCGTCGAACGCGCTGGCACCGACCGCAACAACGGCGGCGACCGGGGGCCATCAGATCGCGGACCCTCAGACCGACCGCCGGCGGACCGCAACGCAACCGATCGCAACGCGGACCGTAATGAACGCCGCGGACGCTTTCAGCGTCGGCGTGGTCGGGGACGCAACAAGTTCCGCGATGGTGCCGCGGAAGGGAGTGAGGCCGCACCGCAGGCCAATGCGCCGCGTCACGAGCGTGGCCCGCGTCCTGAACGAAATGATCGCCCACCGCGCAACGAACGCGGCCCGCGCCCGGAGCGCGGCGATCGGAACAACGGCAACACCGCTGACCGCAACACCGACCGTCAGCCACGTGAGGAGACGCCTGGTTCGAGCATCGTCACCGCCGAAGCCACGATCACGGGTTGGTATGATCCGGCGCGCGGCGATGGTGGATTCATCCGCCGCGGTGCAGCGAGCTACCTGCCGCAGCCCGGTGATCCATTCATTCCCGGTTGGATGGCGCGACAGTTCCAGTTGCGTCGCGCCGACCTGATTTCCGGCTCATGGGGACACGACCAGCGTCGCCGTCCCACGGTCTGTGAAATCACGACGATCAATGAAATGGCGCCCGATCCCAATGTGCGCCGCAAGGACTTCAAGAGCCTCACCGCATCGTATCCGAACAAGCGCCTGACGCTCGAGACTGGCCGGCCTGCCAAGGTCGGTCCGGAGATCACGCGTCGTGCGATCGACCTCATCGCGCCGATCGGCTATGGGCAGCGTGCGCTGATCGTGGCACCGGCCCGCGCCGGCAAGACGACGCTGCTGCAGGCGATCACCGAGGGTGTGCACCTCAATCACCCGGACGCGATCCTGATGCTGCTGCTGGTGGACGAACGTCCCGAGGAAGTGAGCGAGGCGATTTCGTGGGAAGTGGGCGAAGTGATCGCCTCCAGCTTCGACCAGCCGGCACAGCGCCATGTGGACGTGACCGAGATGGTCACCGAGCGGGCGCATCGCCTGGTGGAGATGGGCAAGGATGTGGTGATCGTGCTGGATTCGATCACCCGCATGGGCCGCGCGTTCAACACGGCCAATCGTGGCACCGGTCGCACGATGTCTGGCGGCCTCGATGCCAATGCGATGGCGAAGCCGAAGGCGTTCTTCGGCAGCGCCCGTAACGTGGCACCGGAAGATGGCGGCGGCAGCCTCACCATCATCGCCACCGCCCTCGTGGAAACGGGCTCGCGGATGGACGATGTGATCTTCGAGGAGTTCAAGGGAACGGGCAACTGCGAGATCAAGCTCGATCGTGGCCTCGCGGAACGCCGGATCTTCCCTGCGATCGACATTCCTGCCAGCGGAACCCGTCGAGAGGAGAAGCTCTACAAGGCCGAGCAGGTGCAGTCGATCTACATGCTGCGCCGCGGACTGCAGCAGATGCCCCCGATGAGCGCGATGGAGTGGTTGATCAAGCGCATCTCGGCGACAGCCAATAACGACGCGTTGCTGGCTGGCCTTTGAGGGTGTCGGTTGGTCTCTGTCGTAACGCCCGTCGCGCACTGAGTGCGGCGGGCGTTGTGCTGCTCTGGTGTATCACTGGTACATCAGGGCGGGCGCAGGCGGCATCACAGCCCGTCGTGCCGCCAGCGTCACAGACGCTCAAGCGCGTGGTGTCGCAGCCGGTGATCGACCGGCTGAAGATCGACGGCAACGTCAACATCAGCACCGATGAATTGAAGGCCGCGATCGCGACCGAGGCTTCGCACTGCAAGCTGTGGGGCGCCTGTCGGATCTTGCGTTTCGACTTCATGAAGAAGAAGGTCACACTCGACAAGGCCGAACTGGATCGCGACATCCTGCGCCTGCGTGTGCTGTACTGGAAGCGCGGGTGGCGCGCGGCACAGGTGACCCCCGACATCACGAAGATCGACGAAGGGCACATCGAGATCGCCCTCAAGGTGGTGGAAGGGCCGCCGACGGTGATCGGCAGCATCAACCTCGGTCAACTCGACTCGCTGCTGTCGGTGCACGACCTGCGATCAGTGGTGGACATCAGGATCGGGCAGCCGCTCGACCTGATTCACCTCGACTCGATCGCGTCGCGCATCGCGATGCACCTCGATGCGGAAGGCTTCGGCGACATGACGATCGCGCCCGTGGCCGTCGCCGATACCAGCAGCCCGCGGGCCGCCGTGTCGTTCGACGTGAAGGGGCTCTACGAGACGCGCATCGAGTCGATTCGCGTCGAGGGCACGGAGAAATACGACCCACGCGTGGTGGCCAACACGATGGGCGTGAAGGCCGGAGACCGGTACTCTCGCATCGGCGTGATCGAGAGCCAGCGCGCGCTGTATGAGGCTGGCTTCTTCAAGCGAGCCTTCGTTCGCGTCGATTCCGGAACCGCCCCCCCGCTGAAGAAACTGATCGCGTCCGTGGAGGAGTTGCCCACCAAGGCGTTTCGGGTGACCGGCGGCGTGAGCACGGTCGACTTCTTCCAGGTCGACGCGCGCTACACGGATGCCAACTTCCGGAACAACGCGGGACGCCTGACGCTGCAGGCGACACTCGGCAACCTGCTCGGCACGCAGCTCAACAACAAGTTCGTGTTCAACAACGTGTTGCCGTCGAATCTCGGCAACGATGATCCGGTCTACCTGCAGCCAACCTTTCAGGTCAACGCGGAAGTCCGGCGTCGGTGGCTCAGCGACAGCCGCAACCAGACCGGCTTCAGCGCATTCGGCTATCGGCGCTCATCACCGGGCGTGTTCGTCGACCAGGGTGGCGGCGTTGGCGCGAGCTTCACGCGCAACGTGACGAAGACGGTTCCAGTGAGCTTGCAGTATCGTCTCGAGTTCACGAACGTCTCGGCGGCCGACACCTACTACTGCGTGAACTTCGGTGTCTGCGATGAGCCATCACTGCGCGTGCTGCGCAGCACGCAGCGGCTCGCGCCGTTGTCGCTCTCGGCGGCCAGCGATCATCGGGACGATCCAATTGGTCCGACCCGCGGCTACACCTGGCGATCCGACATCGAACTGGCCGACACGTGGACCGGGTCGCAGTTCCGCTATGTGCGGTTCGAGCTGGACGGTGCGCGGTACTTCCGCGTCAGCGAGAAGCTGACGGTGGCCGTCCGGCTCCACGCAGGTTATGTCGTGGGGCAGCGAGCGAACGGCGACAGTGTGCCGATCATCCTCCCCCGGAAGCGCTTCTACGCCGGTGGTGCCCGGTCGGTGCGCGGCTATGGTGAAAACCAGCTGGGGCCGCGTGTGCTCGTGATTCCGCGCTCCGTCTTCCAGCCGTCCGCAGCAGGCTTCGACAGCTTGCTGGCCAACCCCTCGTTGCGCGATGGACGTCTGCCGTGCGATCCGAATGTGTCGCTTCCGAACTGCTTCACTGACAGCACCGGAGCGCCGTTGCGGAACGGCCGACCGACATCGGACTTCCGCGATGGCGACTTCACACCGAAACCCCTTGGCGCTTCAGCGCTGCTCGAAGGGTCGATCGAGGCGCGGTATCGTTTCTGGGGGCCGATCACGTTGGCCGCGTTCCTCGACGCCGGATCGGTCGGTGCGAAGTTTGGCGGTACGGCCACCGTCTTCACGCCCGGCATCGGCATTCGCTATCTCAGCCCCGTCGGCCCCATCCGCGTGGACGTCGGCTACAACCCGCGCGCCCTCGAGCAGTTGAGCGTCATCACGGAGCTGGTGCCGAGTGACTCGACCTGGCTGGAGGCGAATGGCGTCACGCAGCGCTCTGGGTTGTACCAGATCGGCAAGCAACGCTCGTTCAATCCGGCAACCGGAACCGGATTGGGTGGCATCTTCAATCGACTGACGTTGCACCTGTCGATCGGGGAGGCGTTCTGAGGAAGCGACGGATCGCGGCCGCGGTCGCATTGTGCATGGGCAGCGCGTTGCTCCTCGCTGTCGCGGCGGTGGTGTATCTGCCTCGCACCGAGTGGGGCCGCGAAAAGGTTCGCCTTTTCGTCGAGGACGCGCTCAACAACCAGTTCGCGGGCAAGGTGAGCGTCGGCAGCATCGACTTGCCGGTGTTCACACGTGCCACCGTGCACGACGTCGTGATCACCGACTCCGCAGGCGCGCCCTTCATCAAGGCACCGCTGGTGCGTGCCACCTGGTCGATCAGTGACCTGTGGAACAGGCGCGTGATCCTCGACAACGTGCGTGCCGAGCGACCGGTAATCGTCTTGAACCGGCTGCCGGGCAAGCGCTGGAACTGGGATGCGATCCTGTTTCCGGATACGACCAAGCGAGCGCACGGTCCCAATCCGCAGTTCGGCGATTGGGTCGAGTTGAGGAACGTCACGCTGATCGACGCCAACCTCACTGCGCGCAGTCCGTACAACGTCGATGCGTGGCGTGCACCGAAGGGACGCGATTCAGTGCTCGCCCTGGCATTGGCCGGCAAGCTGCGCCCCGTCGTGGAAGCGGTGCCAGGCGGCTACCAGCGCGTGACGGTGCTCGAGCATGTCTCGATCTTTGCGCCGTACGCACGGATCAAGTATCCAGGCCAGACAGTACAGAAGTTCGAGATCGCGCGCGGCTACGGCACCATCAAGCCGTTCCATCCGCCGGTGCTCGACCTGCGCGGCGTGTCGGGCACGGTGTTCGTGAACAGCGACTCGGTCTGGTTCCGGAACGTCGCCGCGGAGTTGCCGAAGTCGCGCGCAACGTTGAACGGCCAGTACAACATGGTGACGGGCGACGCTGCCCTGACCGCCAAGGCGCCGACGGTCGTCACCGATGACTGGCTGTGGCTCGTTCCGCTGTTGCCGAAGGGCGGCACCGGCTCGATCGGTGACGTCAAGTACGTGCTGCGCGGCACATCGAGCGACATCCAGCTGCATTCCTTGTCGCTGGCGCTGGAGAAGGCGCGCTTGAACGGGACGCTGGATTTCGGTTTCGACAAGGATGACACGCGCTTCGATGACGTGAAGGTGCGGCTCGATGCGCTCGACACGCGCCTCGTGAAGCGACTGCTGCCCGACGTCGCCATTCCGCGCGAGGGCGTGCTGAGCGGCACGCTGGCAGCGAAGGGACCACTGACAGGCGCGACGATCGATGGCGTGTTCCGCTTCGACGACCGCGAGGCTGGTCCGCTGAACATGCGTGCCCGCGGTATCGCGGGTAGCGTGGGCGATGCCCTGCTGACGCGCAACCTGCGCCTCGACATCACGCCGGTCCCAGTGACGCTCGCGAGTGAAGCGCTGAAGCCACTGGGCGGTCGCGTGGGTGGTGTGGTGACGGTAAACGGGCGCACCGATGGCTGGTTGGATACACGGCTTGCGCTGGTACACAGTGTGGAAGGCCTCGACTCGCGCATCAACGGCCGGGCGCGCGTGAACATCACCGGCGTCGAACCGCTGGTGGATGCGAACCTGCTGTTCGAACCGCTGTCACTTCCGGCGATGGGACGGTTTGCGCCGACGCTTGGCCTGCGTGGCAATGCATCGGGCACCCTCTCCTTGCAGGGCGTGCTCTCGAACATGCTGGTGAAGTCCACGGTGCGGGTGGACAGTGCCGGAGCGTTACAGGTGGCCGGGCGGTTCGGCGTGCCGGAACGCGGTCCCTCGTTCGCCGACGTGATCCTGACGGCCGATTCGCTCGACCTGCGCCGCCTGATCCCGAATGCGATCGCGACCCGGCTGGTTGGCATCGCGGCGGTGAATGCGCGCGGCACCACGGTCGCGGATCTGGAAGGTCGTGTGGTGCTCGACTTGCGGGCGTCGGAAGTGGACCGCATCCGTGTCGATACGGTGACGCTGGCCGCCAATGCGCACGATGGTGTGCTGACGCTGGATACGCTGATGCTGCGGATCGGTGGTGCCATCGGCAATGGGTCTGGCACATTCGGATTGCGCGAAGGACGCACCGGTGAGTTGAAGCTGGCCATCTCCATCGACTCGTTGCAGCGCCTGCGTCCGTACCTGCCTGGCGACAGCGCGCTGATCGCGCCCAGTCAGGCTGCCATCGTGCGGTCGATTCGTCGCCAGCGTGCCGACTCGCTGGCGCTCGCGCGCCGGACGGAAGTCGAGCGCGCCGCACGCGGGCTGGCGCCGATCGCACTCAAGATCGTGCCACCGGCTCCGTTGCGTGGTGATTCACTCTCGGGTGAGGCCACACTCAACATCTCGCTGCAGGGCTGGTTGAAGGACATCAGTGGCAGCGGCGCGCTGGATGCACAGAACCTGTTCGTGAATGGCAACAACGCCCGACGCGTCACGCTGCGCCCGCAATGGACGCACCTCGGCAGCGACAGTTCGACGGCGGCGCTGAGCGGGCACCTTGGCGGCATGAGTGTGGCGGGGTTCCGGGTCGATTCAATCGACCTCACTTCCGCCTACGCGTGGCGTCGCGGTACCCTCGCCACCGGTGCCGGTACCCTGGGCATCGATGTGCACCTGATCGATTCCACTGGCATCGCACTCAAGGGCGCGCTGGTGCTCGACTCCGCCACCTATCAGGCGCGTGTCGACAGCACATCGCTGACGTTGCCGTCGTCGCAGTGGGCCACACCCTATCCGTGGCGTGCCTCGTGGTCGAAGGGCCGGTTCACGGTCGACTCGCTGGCGCTCGAGACACAGGGTGACGCCCGACTCCAGCTCGATGCGGCCGTCGATACCGGCGGCACGACCAACGTCACGCTGGCGATTCGAAATACGCAGCTGTGGGACCTGGCTGACCTCGCGCAGACGATTTCGCCGGTGGATGGTCGTGTCTCGGCCGACTTGTACGTGGATGGCACGGCTGCCGATCCGAAGATCTCGTTTCTTGGCGCGATCCGCGACGTCGTCTACGACAGCCTGCCACTGCCGGAATTCCGCGCCCGCATGAATTACGCGGCGAAGAAGGCGGTCGCGTACGCGGAAGTCCGTCGACCCGATCAGGCAGCCAATGCTCGCGCCAACGCGACGATTCCAATCGATCTCGCGCTGAGTGGCAAGCCGAAGCGCTTGCTCGACCTGCCATTCATCGGCGACATCCAGCTCGATTCACTGCCGCTGGACATCCTTCCGGCGCTGAGCACCGCGATCAGCGATGTGAAGGGCCAGACCGTGGGACGAGTGCAGGTCCGCGGTACGCTGCCGGATAACCTGACGTTCGATGGCAACCTGACGTTGCGCGACGGTGAGGCGTTCATCGTGGCGGCCGAGCTGCCGATTCGGGCGATGAATGGGGACATCCGCTTCCGCGGCGACTCGATGGTGGTGGATTCGGTGGTGGCCAAGAGCGGCGACGGCACGATTCGCGTCACCGGCGGTGTGGGGCTGCGGAAGGTGACGAACCCGCTGTTCGACCTGAAGCTGGTGGCGCGCAACGCGCGGGTGCTGGATGGCTCGCAGGGGCGCATCAGCGCCCTCGCCGACCTCACGCTGACGGGCGCGTACAATGCGGCGTCCATCGATGGCAGCCTCCGCGTGCGTGAGGGCGTCTATCGACTGAGTGATGAGCGCCGAGTGACGACAGTGCTGAACGCGAGCGATCCGGCGTTGCTGGGCGCGGTGGATAGCACGGAAGCGCGCGAGCGTGGCCTGATCGTGCCACCCTCGGACTTCATTCGTGGACTCAAGACGCAGGTCGTCGCTCGCGTCGATCGCAACGTGTGGGTCCGCAGCAAGGAAGCGAACGTCGAGGTGTACACCGACGGCGAGCTGCAGGTCGCGATCAATCCCGTGACCGGTGGCATCACCCTCGATGGGATCGTGGCCACGGAGCGCGGTCAGTACGAATTCCTTGGCAAGCGATTCAACATCGTGCGCGGGTCGGCCACGTTCCTTGGCACGTCGGACCTCAATCCTCTGCTGCAGGCTGCTGCCGAAGTGCAGATCCGCCCCGCATCGCAGCAGGCATTTGCGATTCGCCTGAACATCGGCGGTACGTTGGTACGCCCGCGCCTGTCTTTGGAGAGCGATGCGCAGCCACCGATTCCGCAGACAGACCTGATCAGCTACCTGGCCTTCAGTGGTGCCAGTGGCTCGTTGTTGTCAGGCGGCGGTTCCGGTGCAGGCGGCGGACTGGTGGGCGGCTTTGGCGGCATCGTGAACCGGCAGCTGACGTCCTTCGCGCTCGACGGGTTGCTGAACAGCGTCGAAGGCAACGTCGCACGTGCGTTGGGTGCCGACATCCTCAACATCACATCGACCGGAAGTGCGCAGGAATTCCAAAGTGTGTTGAGCGGCTACAAGGGCTTTCTGCTGGCGACAGAAATCGAGTACGGTCGCTACTTCGGCACACGCAGTTACGCGGTCATCACGCTCAATCCCGCACGGTTCACCGGCGCGAGCGGCATCTCTCCAGTCGGCCTCAGAATCGAATACCGCCTGCCGAAGAACTATCGCCTCGAGACCACCTTTGGCCCGCGCTTCCTGCTGCAGAGCCAGACGTTGCAGGTTCAGAATCCGAATAGCCTGCAGAACTTCGGGCTCTTCCTCTCGCGCGAGTGGAAGTGGTGACAGCCGTCGCGATCAGCTTTCCGAGAGCTTGACCTTGCGGGTGGTGTGCCAGAGGCCTCGGTCATCGCGCTGTAGCACGCGCAGCTCTGTCTCACCGCACACCGGACCGCACGCGATACGCACGTGCACCACCGCCTCGTCGCCGCCGTGAGAAATGCTGGCTGGTGACAGCACGACGTAGCCGGCCGAACCGGGGAAGGCGCGGTACCATTGCTGCCAGAATCGATCGGGGCGCGGGCCGTCAGGGATCGGTGCCAGTGACGCCTCAGCACGTGCGGCGGCACGCAGTGAGTCGAGTCGTGGCGTGGACACCGCGATCCAGCGCGCATCGGGGATCATGCCCGATTGAAAGCGTTCCGCTGGACTGCGCTGCGCTCGCAGGAAGGCATTCAGTGCAGCGCGAGTGATCGGCAGTTCCGCAATCACCTTGTCATGCTGCTCGGCATCGATGTCGGTGGTGGGCACGAGGGAATCGAGCACCGCCCATCGCGCAGTCGTGTCACGACGCACCTCCTGCAGCACGGCCGCGTAGATGCGCGCGCGATCAGCGGCACCGAGCGACACGCTGGGCCGAAAGGCCCTGCAGCCTGCGACGATCGTGATCAGGGACACGAGCAGCGGCGTCGCTGCCCTTCGAGCGAATGTCACGTCGCGGCCAACTCGTCCCAGAGTGCGGCCATGGCGCGCATGCCAACCTCGAAGTTCTCGACGCTGATCCACTCGTCTGGCGCGTGTGCGTTCTCGCCAGGCAATCCGAATCCGACCAGCAGCACCGGCACATCGAGCAGGCGCTGAAAATCGCCGACCACCGGAATCGACCCACCTTCACCGGTGATCACGGGCTCCTTGCCGAAGGCCGCCGTCAGCGCCCGTCGAGCGGCGTCGAAAATCGGGCCGCTCAACTCCGCGCGCCACGGCTTGCCGCCATGCAGGTGCTGCACTTCGACCGTCACGCCTTCGGATGCTACGGAGTGCACATGATCGTGCATCAGCTGCTCGATCACGGCCGGGTCCTGATCCGGCACGAGGCGACAGCTGACCTTCGCCATCGCATGTGACGGCAACACGGTCTTTGCCCCTTCGCCGGTGTAGCCGCTGAGCAGCCCATTCACTTCACAGGTCGGGCGCGTCCAGAGACGCTCGAGCACCGTGTAGCCGTACTCGCCACCAAGCGCCGGCGAACCGACTTCGGCGCGGAAGTGCTCCTCGTCGAACGGCAAGCCACGCATCTGCTCGCGGACGGCATCGGGGAATGGCTTGACCGCGTCGTAGAAGCCGGGGATGGCGATGCGGCCGTCCATGTGATGCAGCGTCGCCAGGATGCGCGCCAACTCCATCGCGGGATTGACCACGGCACCGCCGTACATGCCGCTGTGCAGGTCCGACCGCGGGCCTTTCACTCGAATCTCGAAGTACGCGAGCCCACGCAGCGAGCTGAGAATCGACGGCTGCCCGGGTGCGAACATGGTCGAGTCGGAGATCACGACGGCGTCGCACTTCAAGCGCTCGGCATGCGCCGCGATGAACGGCGAAAGATTCTCGCTGCCGACTTCTTCCTCACCTTCCGCCAGCACGATGACATTCACCGGCAGCGTGCCGCGTGCGGAGAGGTGTGCTTCGAGTGCCTTGAGGTGCAGGAAGAGCTGGCCCTTGTCGTCCACGCTCCCACGCGCGTACAGCTTGCCGTCGCGCACCGTGGGTTCGAACGCCGGCGAGGTCCACAGCTCGAGCGGCTCTGGCGGCTGCACATCGTAGTGTCCGTAGATCAGCACCGTCGGCTTGCCCGGCGCCTTTCGCCATTCCGCGAGCACGATCGGGTGGCCGGCGGTGTCGATCACTTCCGAGGTGGTGAGCCCGATCGCGAGGCACTGCGACGACACCCACTCCGCGGCGCGGCGCACGTCGGGTGTGTGCTCCGAGCGGGCGCTGACGCTCGGGATACGAAGGAAATCGTTCAACTCGTCGTGGATCCGCGCCTGCGCGCTGACGAGAAACTGTTCGAGGTCGGACGCGACAGCCGAGGCCATGAGATCGCAATTCGGTGGGAAGCGCCAGGGATGTGGTTCGCGGCGCGCTACCGAATATGACGCCAGAGCCTCAGCTCTGCAGGCCCACCGATCCCAGTGGGACGATACGAATCCGCTGCCGACGACGCTGACGTGCAAGGCGGGCACGGGCCAGCGAGAGATGCGCCGCCCGACGGATGCCCAGTCGCACCAGCAGCGACGTCCAGCCCCAGACGATCCAGCTCACACGCTCTGGCGGCGTGAGTCCGCGCGCGGCGGTGATCAGCATCACGGGCACGGTGAGGACAACTTGCGACGCTGAGAGCAGCAGTGGTGTGCGGCGCTCCACCACCCGCGTGGCCTGCCGGCCGCGGCTCATCGCCGTCTCGAGAGCCACAGCCAGAGCACTGGGGGACATGTCGCGCCACCCTGGCACATTCACCAGCGTCCAGCCGCTCGACGTGTTGCCCCAGCCGTGGTTGTCGGAGCCAGCCACCAGCGCGAGGTTGAGCGAATCAGCGAGGTGAAGCAGTACGGCGTGGCTCTTGAGACCCATCGTCAAGCCACGCGGCGCCCCGTCGTTGAGCTCGAGCGCCGTGGTGTAGGCGAGCGAATCCTGCCCCGGTCCGGCAAACAGCGGCAGCTTGAACGGCACGGTCTGGACGATGATCGGCTTCCGGCCATCGGCGAGGTGGATGGCCTTGGTCAGATGGTCGCCACCGACCACATACGCCGACTCGGCCTGCGTCATGGAGAGCACGTTGACGTGCTGACCACCGCTACGGAGTTCGAGTCCGGACAGGAGCACCACTCCGTCGCCGGCGCGGGCCGGATTCGCCGCCAGTCCATCGATCGCACCACCGAACCGCTTGTGATCGGTGATGTACGCGACGTCGAAGCCACTGGCGGCATGCCATTCGCGCACACGCTCCTGCGTCCAATCGGGTCGTGCATCGTGCGAAGAGGCGGTGTGGGCATGAACGTCCACGACCACAATGTTCGGATCATCGACGACCAGCCTCGCCATCGGCCGCGGCACCAGCACATTCACCAGCAGCAGTGCCACCGGCACGGCGAGCACCAGCAACAGGCTGCCGAGTTCCCGACGCCAGACCGGGTAGCTCGAGCTTCGCGCGAAGGCGACAACCCGCCAGATCGCAAATCCAACCAGCAGTGTCGCGAGCAGCGCGATGTGCTGCGGTACCGTCAGCAGCGATTGCATGTCGAGCACGGCACAGAACGGCGCAACGATCGCAAACTCGCGACTGATGGCGAGGCGCATGCCGGATACGTCGCCGAACGTGACGGCGTCACGCAGCGGCACCTGCGGGGCGAACGCCGTGCCCAGCACCAGCAGCGTGATGAGTACGGGGAAAAACAGGTCGCGGGCGCAAATCGCGCGCAGCCGGTGACGCAGCACCATGGCCCGCCGCGTGACGGGGCACAGGGTGCGATGGCAACGCGATGTGGAGACGGCCCCAACTGGCGCAGTCTTCGGTGTTCGTTCGGTCACGCGGTAAAAGTTGAGGGACGTGGCGTGCGGAGAAGGCGAACCGGACGGCTACGTTGAAGTCGGCAACGTGAGCCGACCACAACGTCTTCCGCAAGTACTGCTTGCATGCCGAATCGACTCGAAACCGAAACGTCACCCTACCTTCGACAGCACGCCGGGAATCCAGTGGACTGGTACCCGTGGGGAGAAGACGCGTTCGCCAGCGCGCGTGCAACCGACCGGCCGATCCTGCTCAGCATCGGCTACGCGGCGTGCCACTGGTGCCACGTCATGGCCCACGAGTCGTTCGAGGACCCGGCGACGGCCGCGGTGATGAACGAGCTCTTCGTGAACGTGAAGGTCGACCGCGAGGAGCGGCCCGATGTGGACGGGATCTACATGCAGGCGGTCCAGGCGATGACCGGCCGCGGTGGCTGGCCGATGACCGTGTTCCTGACACCGGAGGGCGAGCCCTTCTACGGCGGCACGTATTTTCCGCCCAAGGACATGCAGGGCGTGCCGAGCTTCGGCCGACTGATGCAGAGCGTGGCCAACGCCTGGCGCACGAAACGCGATGCGGTGGAAGCCACGACTGCCACGCTGCGGGCGCTCTACGCCAATGCCACCGCCCCACTCACTCCGTCAGGAGAGTTGGGCCCGGCCACGCTGGCAGACGCCGCCAGCACCCTGCTCCGGCTGTACGACACCGAGCATCACGGCTTTGGCGCCGCGCCGAAATTCCCGCATACGATGGCGCTCGACTTCCTGCTCCGTCACGGCACCCGGCACGCCGATGACGCCGCCCTTGGCGTGGTGACGGAGTCGTGGCTGTCGATGGCCCGAGGTGGCATCCGGGACCAGATCGGCGGCGGCTTCGCTCGCTATGCGACTGACCGCGAGTGGATCGTGCCGCACTTCGAGAAGATGCTGTACGACAATGCCCTCCTCGCGCGGCTGGGAGTGTGTCTCGCACAATCCACCGGCAGCGCAGAAGTCGAACGTGTCACCCGTGACACCTTCGCGTGGATCATGCGCGAGATGACCGGCCCCGAAGGCGGGATCTACGCCAGCATCGATGCCGACAGCGAAGGCGAGGAAGGCCGCTACTACACCTGGTCGCGTGCAGAACTGCGCGCGCTCCTTGGTGAGCAGGCGGCACTGGCGGAGTTGGCCTACGGGGTGACGGCCAAAGGAAACTTCGACGGCCGCTCGATCCTCACGGCACCTTTGCCGATGGAAATCGTGGCGATGCGGCTCGACCTCTCGGTCGCCGAGGCGGAGCACCAGCTGGCGTTGGTGCGGGCCACACTGCTGGAAGCCCGCAGCTCACGAGTGCCCCCCGCCACCGACCAGAAACGCATCGCATCGTGGAACGGCCTGATGCTCGCGGCCCTGGCCGACGGCGCGCGCGTCTTCAACGACGCGGAGCTCCTGCGTGCGGCCGAGCGCCTGGCAGCGTTTCTCACCACGGAGATGCTGTCCGGCGACAGAGTTGCTCGCACGTGGATCGACGGGGTGCAGAAGACGCCGGGCTTCCTCGAGGACCAGGCCTCTGTCGCTGCGGGGCTCCTGGCGCTCTACGCCGCCACCGGCGACACACGGCACCTCGCACTCGCGAGAACGCTGGCCGCGGCGATGCTACGTGATTTCTACGAGCCAGGCTCCAACGGGTTCTACGATACCGCTCGCGATCATGAAGTACTGATCACGCGACCGCGCGAGCTGACGGACAATGCAACACCGTCCGGCTCTGCGCTCGCGTGCGATGTGCTGATGCAACTGGCGTCACTCGATGACGTGTCCGGGTACGCGGCCATCGTCGCGGCGCAACTGGCCGCCGTCGCGGCACCGATGGCGGAACATCCTCTCGGCTTCGGGCACTGGCTCGGCCTGGCCGATCGTCATGTGCATGGCAGCGTGCAAGTCGCGTTGGTATCGGATAGCGACGAAAACGCCCTCAGTGCCGTCCTGCGGCAGATGTATGTGCCCACGCTGGTGCTCGCGCGTGGATCGGACGCCACCGACGCACCGGCGCTCCTGCGCGGCCGCGGGCAACGCGACGCACTGCCGACAGCGTACGTCTGCCGAGGGTTTGCCTGCGAGCTCCCCACCACGGACGCCGCGACGCTGGCGCGCCAGCTCCGGACGGCGGTCCGGATGACCGCGGGCTGAATCACCGCGCCACCGCCTATTTACTTTCCCCTGCTGAAGTTCCGTCTCACCAGCCGCATTCGAGCTTTATGAGCAGCGCCACGCGTTCCTTCACCCGCAGCCTCTTTGCCGGTGAAATCCATGACGACCTGATCTTTCCGTATCCGGATTCGCTGGAGCAGCGCGATCCAGCCGAAGCGGCGGTCGTCTCACGGATCATTCGCGAACTGAACGCGCTGGTTGGCGACCTGATTCGGCCCGACCAGTTCGACGAGGACGAAACGATCCCGGAACCGGTGATCGAGGCCTTCGCGAAGCTCGGCCTGCTGGGGATCAGCATCCCGAAGGAATACGGCGGGCTGGGACTCTCGCAGGCAGGATACGCGCGCCTCTTCGCCGCGGTCGCCACCGTGGACCCGTCGCTGGCCGTGCTGGTGGGTGTGCACTGCGGCCTCGGGGGCAAGGCGATTGCGCTGTATGGCAACGCCGAGCAGAAGGCGCGCTACCTGCCGATGCTGGCGCGCGGTGAGACGCTCGCCGCCTACGCACTCACTGAACCGGAGACGGGGTCGGACGCGCAGCACATCGTGACCTCGGCGCGACTGAACGACGCTGGCACCCACTGGCTGCTGAGTGGTCGCAAGTACTGGATCGGCAACGGACATCGCGCGGGTGTACTGGCAACCTTCGCGCAGACTCCGGTGGAGCGGAGCGGAAAGATCGTGATGCGGCCAACGGCCTTCATCATCCGTCCCGACATGCCGGGCTTTCACGTCGAACGCACCTTTCGCAAGCTGGGCATCAAGGGATCGACGCAAGCCGAACTGCGCTTCGACAACATGGAAGTGCCGATCGATCACGTGCTCGGCGAGGTGGGCAAGGGCTTCAAGGTGGCCGTGCACGCATTGAACGCCGGCCGACTCAGCCTGGCTGCTGGGTGTACACTGGCGACGCGAAATGTGATCACGCAGTTCGTGCAGTACGCCGAGGAACGGGTGCAATTCGGCAAGCCGCTGGCAGACTTCGAGATCACGCAGCGCAAGATGGCCGACCTCGCCGCCGACCAGTACGCAGCAGACAGCATGATCGGCATGTTGACTTCGCTGATGTCGCGACCCGACGTAGACGCGTCGCTGGAAGCGGCGTGTGTGAAGGTGTTCGCGTCGGAGATGGTGTGGCGTGCGACGGACGAGATGGTGCAGTTGGCAGGGGGCCGCGGATTCTCGAAGCCGTGGCCATACGAACGTCAGCTTCGCGACGCGCGCATCAACCGCATCTTCGAGGGTGCGAACGAGATCCTTCGCCTGTTCATTGCGCTCAACGGGGTGCAGGGTCCGGCGGAGACGCTGAAGGAGATCGGCGATGCGATGAAGGCCCCGATGCAGAACATGGGGCTCCTCAGCGAATTCGTCGTCGGCAAGGTGAAGAGTGTGTTGCGCGTTGGTGACGATGCGACGGTGGACACGCCGATGCACGCGCGCCTGCAGCCGCACCGGAAGTACTTCGAGAAGCACGTCGCCGAGCTGCGAACCGCGACCGATGCCGCCATCGTGGCGCACAAGAAGCAGCTGATCGACAAGCAGATGCTGGTCGAGCGGCTCTCGAACATGGCGATCGAACTGTTCGCGCGCGCCTGTGTGTTGAGCCGCACTCAGCGCCTGCTGCGCGAACGAGGGCTGGAAGCGCTGGAGCGCGAGCTGCACCTCTGCGACCTGTTCTGCGTGCAGAGCGGTCGTCGCTTCAAGGAACAGCGCGAGAACCTGCAGAGTCCACAGGACGCCACCCGTCGCGCCATTGCCGAGGACCTGCGGAAGGCCGGCGGGGCATTCGTGCCCGATTCGGTCCTCGAGGTGCAGCTCGACATCCGGAAGGAACCGCAGGTGGCGATGCGCATGCCACCGGAATCGACGAGCGTCGCCTAGGCGAAGTCCAGGCCGAGGTCCAGCGCCGGTGCCGAGTGGGTGAGGGCACCGACGCTGATCCAGTCGACACCGGTTTCGGCAATCGCACGGACGCGGTCGAGGGTCACACCGCCGCTGGCTTCGACGATCACGACACCGTTCACGAGCGCAACACACTCGCGCATCTCGTCGAGCGACATGTTGTCGAGCATGATGACGTCGGCGCCAGAAGCGAGCGCCCGCTCGACCTGCTCGGCGCGATCGGCCTCGACTTCGATCAGCGTCCCTTCGGGCACTGCGGCACGCACTGCGGCGACGGCCGCGATGATATCGCCGCCAACGGCCGCCAGATGGTTGTCCTTGAGCATCGCCATCGATGCCAGGTCCATGCGGTGGTTACGACCACCACCGCATCGCACCGCATACTTCTCGAGATGCCGCAGGCCAGGCGTCGTCTTGCGTGTGTCGAGGATACGCGCCTTGGTGCCAGCGATCGCCGTCACGTAGGCGCGCGTGAGTGATGCCACACCGGAGAGATGCATCATGTAGTTGAGCGCGACGCGTTCAGCCTGCAACACGGCACGCGATGGGCCAATGATCCGCAGGACTTCGTCACCCGGCTCGACGACAGTACCGTCGGCGCGGATCACCTCGATGCGTACCAATGGCGACAACTGGCTGAAGGCTTCGACCGCTAGCGGCCCACCGCAGATGACACCCGCCTTGCGCGCCCCCAGCGTCGCGGACGATACGGCACTGGCCGGAATCGTGGCGAGCGTCGTCACATCCTCGAACGTGCGATCCTCGAGCAGCGCCTCACGCACCGCAGCATGGAGCTCCGGTGCGTTGAGCGGAAAGCCGAACAGGTCAGCGGTGGCAGGTGTGGTGCTCATTCGCCAGGATCGACGCCGGGGCCGGGTGGCGTGGATGGTGCCGTACCGCCGATGGCCACCATCCGATCGATCGCCAACTTGGCGCGGGCGGCAATCTCTGGTGGCACCGTGATGTGGTTCTCCATCGTCTGCAGTGCACGCAACACCTTCGGCAGCGTCGTCACCTTCATGTAGGCGCAGCTGGCGCGATCGTTGGCGGCGAAGAACTGCTTCGTCGGATTTTCATTGCGCAAGCGATGCAGGATTCCGATCTCGGTGGCGACGATGAACTCCTTCGACGCGCTCTGCGCTGGGCGCTTGATCATTCCCTCGGTGCTCAATACTTGCAGCTGACGGCTGGAGATCGAGCCACTCGACACCGCATCCAGTACGCTGGTGGTGCAGCCGCACTCCGGATGCACGAGGAACTCGGCATCGGGGTGTTCGGCGCGCATCAGGTTGATGTTCTCGGGATCGATGCCGGCATGCACGTGACACTCCCCCATCCAGACGACGATGTTCTCGCGCCCCGTGACACGCTTGACGTGGGCGCCAAGGAACATGTCGGGGCAGAAGAGGATCGTCTTGTCGGCGGGAATGGCGTTGATCACGTCCACCGCGTTGCCTGAGGTACAGCAGTAGTCGGTCTCGGCTTTGACTTCGGCGGTGGTGTTGACGTAGCTGACGACGACCGCGTCGGGGTATTCCTTCTTCCAGGCACGCAGCTGATCGGCGTCGATCGTCGACGCGAGCGAGCAGCCAGCGGCGAGGTCGGGCAGCAGCACCGTCTTCTGCGGCGACAGAATCGCGGCCGTTTCGGCCATGAAGTGCACGCCACAGAACACGATCACATCAGCATCGGTGCGAGCCGCCTCGCGTGAGAGTCCAAGGGAATCGCCGACGTAGTCCGCGACATCCTGGATCTCCGGACGCTCGTAGTTGTGGGCCAGGATGACCGCGTTGCGGGCCTTGGCCAACGCGCGGATCTCCGCTGCGAGTGCTGGGTCGTTGTGCGTTTCGAGCACCGTCATGCCGTCGTCCTCACCATTCGATATGCGTTTCGCGCCACTTGTTGCGGGCGCGCGGGAAGTCGCTGCGGTAATGCCCACCGCGACTCTCCTTCCGTAGCAGTGCGGCCTGCACGATCAGGCGAGCCGTCTGCACCATGTTCAACTCTTCGGTCGCGCCAACGGGCAGGCGCGATTCAATCGCATCCACTTCCTTCACCGCAGTGCGCAAGCCCGCGCGCCGTGCGGTCGATCCCGGCATACTGCCACATCGTCTGTCGCACGTTGTCGGCCGCGACCTGGGCAGCACCGTGGTCGAGCAACACCGGCACATCCCACACTTCCGGCGATGGCTCCGCAATACCGTGTGGCTTGAGATGCGCCGCATCGCGTGAAACACGCTCCGCGAACACGAGGCCCTCGAGCAACGAGTTCGACGCGAGACGGTTTGCGCCATGCACACCGGTGCAGGCAACCTCACCACAGGCGTACATGCCGGGGATGGTGGTGCGACCGTCGAGGTTGGTGACGATCCCGCCCATCATGTAGTGCGCCGCCGGCGTCACCGGAATCAGGTCCTTGCGCGGGTCGACACCGCGTGCCGTGCAGAGATGGAAGATGCCCGGGAAGCGGCGTGTCGAAGTCGGTGATCGCTCGCGCATCGAGATGGACCACGCCGGTGCGCTCCTGCGCGCGAAAGATCTCGCGCGCCACGATGTCACGCGGCGCCAGCTCGGCCAACTTGTGCTTCTCCGGCATGAACCGCTTTCCCGTGCCATCGAGCAGCGTCGCGCCTTCACCACGCACGGCCTCGCTCACCAGTGCAAGGGGGTTTTCACTGGTCTGCAACGCCGTGGGATGGAACTGCACGAACTCCATGTCGGCCATGCGTGCACCGGCACGATGCGCGATCGCGAAGCCATCGCCCGTGGCCACGGTGGGATTGGTCGTGTAGCGATACACCTGGCCCAGCCCACCTGTCGCCATCACCACGGCTTCGGCATAGACCTCGACCGGCTTGCCGTCGATGGCGGCGCGCACACCGATGCAGCGACCGTTGACGAGAATGAGGTCGAGCACACGCGCCGTCTCGAGGACCTTCACGTTCGGCGACGCCTGCACGCGCTCGATCAGGGTGCGTGAGACTTCGGCACCGGTCTGGTCACCCTGCGCATGCACGATGCGGCGGCGGGAATGCGCGGCTTCCTTGCCGAGCTTGAAGTCGCCACGCGCGTTGAGGTCGAACCTGGCGCCAGCCCCCACGAGTTCTCGCACACGATCGGGGCCTTCGTTGACGAGCACCTCGACGGCGTTCACATCGCAGAGTGCCGCACCGGCGGCCAGCGTGTCACGCCGATGCAGCTCCGGGCTGTCGCCAGCGCCAAGTGCGGCGGCGATGCCCCCTTGGGCCCACATGGTGTTGGAGTCGCGGAGGGTGCGCTTGGTCATCAGGAGCACTGGCCCCTGCTCTGCGCAGCGCCAGGCGGTGAACAAGCCGGCGACACCGCTGCCAACGACGAGCACGCGGGTCGTGAGACGCTGGACCATCAGCGATTTCCTTCAGCAGGTGAGGCGGGCACCACGCGTCCGCGACGGCGGAGCACGGGGCTGATACGCGCGATCTGGACGGCAGGCTGAGTCGCCGCGACCGGCTCCGGCGCACCGATCGCCTCCGGGGCCTCGGTGGCAACGAAACGATAGAGCTGTGCCGGTCGGCCGCTGGCGGCGACGCGCTGTTCGCGCGTCGGCTTCACGATGCCGAGCAGCTCGACCTTGCGCCGGAAATTCCGCTTGTCGAGTTCACGGCCGAGGATGACCTCGTAGACGCGCTGCAGGTCGCTGAGGGTGAACCGGGCGGGGAGCAGCTGAAAGCCCACGGTCGTGTACGACAGCTTGTTGCGCAGCCGGGTGAGCGCGTAGTCGATGATCCGCCGATGGTCGAGCACGAGGAGCGGCAGCGTTGCGACCGGCCACCAGCGCGCGGCACGGGTGCCGGCGTCGGTCAGTACGTCGGCCGAGACAAGGGCATAGTGCGCAATACTGATGACGCGATCGGTTGGCGCGCGATGCACATCGCCAAAGGTGTAGAGCTGCTCGAGCCAGACGTTGCCCGAGCCGGCCACGTCAGCCAATGCTCGGCGCGCGGTACAATCGACGGTCTCGTCTGGCTGCACGAGATCAGTGGGCAGCGCCCAGGCGGCATCAGCCTGGGCGAGCAGCACGTGCAAGGCGTCGTCGCGAATGGTGAACACGACGACCTCGACACCGACCCGGATCGCGTGCGGCACGGCCTGCGGTCGCGTCTGGTTAGTGTCGTCCATACACGAGAATAGTGTATGGTACACACCAAAGCAAACGCTACCGAAGCGCGCTTTTATCGCGCGGCTTGCTCGCCCCATCCACGCACGGTGGACCCGCCGAAGACGGCATGTCGTCGAATCGGGTCGCGGAAGAGACCGTACAACATGCGGGGGTCGCTGTCTGCGCTGATGGCATCCAACGCCCGGAGATGTTCATCGGGGATGGCGAGGTCGAGAGCGGCGACGTTGTCGACGAGTTGGTCGACTCGACTGACGCCCATGAGCGTGGACGCGACGCCAGGCCGACCGACGACCCACTGCAGCGCCACCTGAGCAGGCGTCGCGTTAATAGCGCGAGCGACTCTGACAAGTTCATCGACGATCCCCCAGTTCCGCTCGGTGAAGAGTGAGTCACCGAAGGGATTTGCGCCATCGAGTCGCTTGTCGTCCTGCGGGCGCGCGGCAGTTCCGTCCGCCGACTCACGCGGGAGTCCGCTGGCTCGTGGCCCCGCCGACTCGACTGTTGCGCGGTCGTACTTGCCGGTGAGCAGGCCGTAGGCCAGCGGACTCCACGGCATGATGCCCATGCCCGTGTCCGCCGAGAGGGGGACGTGTTCGTCTTCGATGTCACGATTGGCGAGAGAGTAGAAAGCCTGGATCGCGATCGGTGTCGGGAGTCCGCGTGTCTGGGCGAGCGTCGTCAGCTGCGCGATGTACCAGGCAGGAGCGTTCGACATCGCCCAGTAGCGTGTCTTTCCCGCCCGGACGAGCGTGGCCATCGTCTCCACCAGTTCCGACGCTGGCGTGACACCATCCCAGGTGTGTGCGAAGTAGAGATCGAGGTAATCCGTCTGTAAACGTCTTAGTGATGCGTTGATGCTGGCGTGTAAATGGCTCGATCCATTGCCTCCACGGCTCGGGCCTGCACCGGTCGAGAATCCGGCTTTTGTGGCGAGGACCACCTGAGATCTGAGGTTGGTGTCTCGGATGAAGGTGCCCAGGAGCTCTTCGCTGCGGCCGCTGGCGTAGACGTCGGCCGTATCGACGAAGTTGCCGCCGGCCTCGATGTAGGCCGAAAAGACGGCGCGTGAATCCGCCTCGTCTGATCCCCAGCGAACGGTGCCGAAGGTCATCGTACCGAGCGTGAGTGGGCTGACGACCAGACCCGATCGGCCGAGTGTGCGGTAGTTGGAGAGCGTCATTCAGGGTCCGGCGTTAGGATTCAGTATCGATCGCTATGGTTTAGAGTAGTACCGCTTGCGGCGACGGTGCAAGGGTTTCATAGTGATAGATATGAAAACTGTTGATTCCCTACCGAGTCGCCGCCGAGCCGGGCGGCCATTGTCGTTCGATCGGGAGCGGGCGCTGCGGGAGGCGATGCTCGTGTTCTGGCGGCATGGGTATGAAGCCACCTCGCTCGGTGACCTGACGGCGGCGATGGGGGTGACGCCGCCCAGCGTGTATGCCGCCTTCGGAAACAAGAAGGCGCTCTTCCTCGAAGCCGTGCGGCTGTACGTCGGTGAGCCGGCCGTGTCGGAGCGGATCATCGCGGAGGCGTCGACGGCCCGGGATGCAGTGCGCGGGCTCCTCGACGCCTCGGTGGTCGGCTTCACCGGGGCCGACACGCCGCCAGGGTGTTTGCTGGCGAGTGCGGCGATCAGCTGTTCAGCGGAGGCGGCGGATGTGCAGGCCGAGTTGGCGCAGATCCGCGGGTCAATCGAGACGCAGTTGCGTGGGCGGCTGGAAGCCGGTGTGCGCGATGGTGAGCTCGACGAGGGAATGGACGTCGAGGCGGTGGCGGCGCATGTGATGGCCGTGATTCAGGGGCTGTCGACGTTGGCGAGGGATGGGGCCGAGCGCCAGAAGCTGGAGCGGGTTGCTCGCCTGGTGTGGCAACGACTCTGAGAATGGCGTCCGGTCCAGCGCGACAGAACGACGCCTAGGCGACCGAAAAGACGCGCATCGCCTGATCGAACCAACCGGACCTCGCGACCAGTGGGAAGAGCAGTTCCAGCGCGATCAACGAGATGAGGACGGCGGGGTACACCGGTTCGCGCTGCCCAGCCAGTCGGTCTCGAAGCACGAGCGCGAGAAGGATGAGGGCGCCCGTGATGATGGCGAGGTGGCTTCCGTCGATCGGGCCCACATGGAACCACGCCATGTAGGCGCGTCCCAGGCCTGCCGGGAGTGCGAGGACTCCTGTGGCAGCCAGTGCGCGGCTGTGAACCGCGGGCTTCCGAACGAAAGCGAGCGCGACCGCGAAGAGCGTCACGAAGAGCGCCATCAGCAGGATGTCCATCGCCAGCAGCTGGTAGCCCATCGGCCGGAACCGTTCGTTGGCCACCGCGGCCTTGGCCATCGTGTGCAGCATTGGCACCGACGTCGTCACGAGCCCGACGGCACATGCCACTCCCGCGATGGCGAAGAGCCTGTGCGCACGCCGTCGACCCGCGTCGGCAAGCGCTGCCTGCACGATCAGCAGCAGCGACCATCCAAGCGCGATGGTGCCGTGCGCTGCATGTGCGAGATCAAGGCCTTGTGGCCCCTTGGCGATCGTTGGGCGAAAGCCGAGCACGGTCGCGACTACGATCAGGAGCAACCACCACGCGGCGCCCGATGCCGCGGGCACGGGTGCCGGATTCGAGCGACGCCCGGGGGCGGACAGGGTCGCGGGTTCGATCGAGAGGGACGTCATGGCGAGAGTCTCCGGACTCGAGTGGCAGGGGCCCCGCGCCAATGACGCCGGGAGCGTCATCACGGAGGGGTAGTGACGCGGCAGGATGTGTTAGTGGCAGTACACTGTCATCTACGACAGTAGACTGTCAAGTCTCCCCTTTGCCACAGCGGATGCCTGAGGGCGAAGCACGGGACAGTTTGCGGCGGGCATCGGAGGGAGGCGCCAGATGCCTTTCGCTTGCCGCACCCCTCCGCGCTGACGACCTTTCCGGCCTCATGCGCCCCCTCATCGCCGCCCTGGCCGTCCTGACGCTCGTCCACGGCGCCCTGCTCTTCGTCCAGCCTGCCAGCGCCCCTTCGCTCGAGGCCGCCGGCACTGGCCCGCTGGTGGGCGTGGTGTTCGACCTCGGCGGACGCGGCGACAAGTCGTTCAACGACGGCGCCTATGCCGGCGCCGATTCGGCCACCAAGGCATTGTCGGCCAGGGTGCAGTTCATCGAGCCTGGGGACGGCTCGGATCGCGAAGCCGGCCTGCGACTGCTGGCTGCGGAGCATCGCGACCTCGTGATCGGCGTCGGGTTCATCTTCACCGATGACCTGACGGAACTGGCGAAGGAATATCCGGACGTGAATTTCGCCGGGGTCGACTTCTCTGTGGCCACGGACGACAAGGGCCATGTCATCGCACCACCGCCGAACGTGGCCGCGCTCAAGTTCCGTGAGGAAGAAGGCTCATTCCTCGTCGGCGCGATGGCCGCGCTGGTCGGCGGCTCGAAGAAGGTCGGATTCCTCGGCGGCATGGACATCCCGCTCATCCACAAGTTCGAGGCCGGCTACAAGGCGGGCGTGAAATACGTCTGTCCGGACTGCACGGTGATCGCGCAATACGCCGGCGTCACACCAGAAGCGTTTCGCAATCCAAGCAAGGGCAAGGAGCTGGCGTTGAGCCAGTACCAGCAAGGTGTGAACGTGATCTTCCATGCCAGCGGCTCCACCGGACTCGGCATGTTCGAGGCGGCGCGCGCGATGGGCAAGGGCCACTACGGCATCGGCGTCGACGCCGATCAGTACGGCGAAGCACCAGGCTACGTGCTGACATCGATGGTGAAAGGTGTGAGCGCGTCGGTCTTCGACACGATCCGGCGCGCGAAGGACGGCAGCTTTCAGGGCGGCGTCTATTCGTATGGACTGAAGGAGAAAGGTGTCGGCTACATCTACGACGCGAACAATCGTGCGCTGATTCCCGACAGCGTGCACTCACGCCTGCTCGAGATCGAACGCGACATCGTCTCCGGCAAGATCAAAGTGCCGAGCACGCGTTCGTGAGTGCACCGGTGAATGGTCAGGTCGCCGTGCGCATGTCGCAGGTGGCGAAATTCTTCGGACCGGTGCAGGCGAATCGCGACGCGTCACTGGAAGTCAACGTCGGCGAAATCCACGCGGTGGTTGGCGAGAATGGTGCCGGGAAAAGCACCTTGCTGCGCGTGCTGAGCGGGATGTTCGCACCGGACGGTGGCACGGTGGAAGTCTTCGGCACGGATGTGACAGGCTGGACGACGTCCGATGCGATCGCGGCCGGCGTGGGCATGGTGCATCAGCACTTCATGCTGGTGCCGACGCTGACGGTGGCCGAGAACGTGGTGCTGGGTCGCGAACCGATGTCAGGGCTGACGTATGATCGCGCGCTTGCCGAGCAGACGCTGTCGACGCTCAGCGAGCGCACTGGGTTGGCATGTCAGCCAGGCCGGCTGGTGTCGGAGTTGAGCGTAGGCGAGGCGCAGCGTGTCGAGATCCTGAAGACACTCTATCGCGGCGCCAAGCTGCTGATTCTCGATGAGCCGACGGCGGTGTTGTCGCCGCCGGAAGTGACGGAATTGTGGAAGGTGTTGCGGACGGTGCGGGACAACGGTGCGACGATCGTGCTGGTGACGCACAAGCTGGATGAGTTGATGGACGTGACGGACCGGATCACGGTGATGCGCCATGGTGCGACGGTGGCGCGGATGGTGACGGCGGAGACGACGCCGGCGGCGATTGCGACAGCGATGGTGGGGCGCGCGGTGCGGTTGGATGAGAACGGGATGCCCACAGGCGCGGAGAAGCTGTCGCCGCCAGCCGCCATCAGTTCCACCCCTGCCCCGACTCCCACCTACACCGACACCCCTCGACTCCGGCTCAGTGGCGTCACGATCGCGAGCACGCGCGCGAGAAAAGCCGTCGACAACCTCTCACTCACCATTGCCCCCGGTGAGATCCTTGGCATCGCCGGCGTCGAAGGGAACGGACAGACCGAGTTGATCGAAGCCATCGCCGGCCTCCGTGCCGTGACCAGTGGAACGATCACCGTCGATGGCACCGACGTGACACGGTTCCCCATCGGCAAGCGACTCGCACTCGGCATCACGCACATTCCCGAAGACCGCCACGCGCGCGGGCTGGTGCTCGATTACTCGATTGCCGACAACCTGATCCTCGGTCGACAGAAGCAGTTTTCCAGCAGTGGCGCCATCAATCGCGCGCGCACGCTCGCCTTTGCCGAAGATCGCATCAAGGCCTTCGACATCCGTCCCGCGGATCCGCTGCTGCCGGCGCGAGCCTTGAGTGGCGGGAATCAGCAGAAGATCGTGGTCGCCCGCGAAATGCCAGCCGATTTCCGCGTCCTGCTCGCCGCGCAGCCCACACGCGGCGTCGACGTCGGTGCCATCGAGTTCATTCACGACCAACTGCGGGCCGCACGGCGCGCCGGAAAGGCCATCCTGCTCGTGAGCGCCGAACTGCACGAGATCCTCGCGCTGAGTGATCGCGTGGCCGTCATGTACCGCGGAAAGATCGTGACGGAGATGCCGCGCGCCGAGGCCAGCGAAGAGGTGATTGGGCCTTGGATGACGGGCGCACAATCATGACGGCACGAACGACTGCGGCGTTCGAAGAAGGGGTGCTGCCGACGCTCACCGCGTTGCTGGTGGCGCTGGTGGCCGGCGACCTGTTGATCCTGTCATACGGCCAGGCACCGGGTGAAGTCTGGCGCCTGATGCTCAATGGCACGTGGGGCAACGCCTACGGGATCGGTCAGGTGCTGTACAAGGCGACCACGCTGGTGTTCACCGGCTTGAGCGTGGCCATCGGGTTGCGCGCCGGGCTGTTCAACATCGGCGCGGAAAGCCAGCTGGCCGCCGGCGGGTTCTGCGCTGGTGCGCTGGGATTGTTGCTGCCGACCGGGATGACGCCGTGGCTCGCAATTCCCCTGTGCCTCGTGGCCGCGATGATCGGCGGCGGACTGGTCGGCTTCGTGCCCGGTGTGTTGCGTGCGCGCTTTGGTGCGCACGAAGTCATCGCCACGATCATGCTGAATTTCATCGTGCTGGCGCTGCTCAACTGGGCGATCTCCGCGACTGGGCTGGCCGTCCCTGAAACGCTGCATACACCCGCCGTCGCGAGCACCGCGATTCCACGGCTTGCCGCCTACGTGCCGATGTTCCATGGCTCGGCGGCCAATGGGACGATCCTGATCGCGTTGCTGTCGGTCGTGATCGTGGCATGGCTGCTCTTCCGCTCACGCTTCGGCTACGAGTTGCGCGCGGTTGGCCTGCAGCCGCTGGCGGCGGAGTCGGGAGGCATTCGCGTGCCCCGCATCTGGGTCACGTCGATGGTGCTGGCCGGCGCGATCGCCGGTCTGGGAAGCGTGAACTTCGTGCTCGGCTACAAGAACTACTTCGAGGATGGGTTCTCTGGCGGTGCTGGCTTCCTCGGAATCGCGGTCGCGCTGGTGGGCCGCAACAACCCGTTCGGCGTGCTGCTGGCGGCACTGTTCTTCGCCACGCTGTCACAGGGTGGACTGGCGATTCATGCGCTGGTGCCGAAGCAGATGGTGGAAGTTTTAGAAGGGATCGTGATCCTGGCAGTCGCGGTCAGCGTTCCGGAGGTTCGTCGGCTGTTGCGCGCTCGCCCGCCGAAGGCAGCCGCTGCTGCGCCGGCGAAGGGATGACGCGATGAAGATGACCTTCCTGCTGTTGCTGCAGACGCTGCGGATCGCGATCCCGTACCTCTTTGCGGCGTCGGGTGGCGTGCTGGCGGAACGCGCCGGCATCGTGAGCCTGACACTCGAAGGGTTCATGTTGTCAGGTGCGTTTTGCGCCACGCTCGGCAGCTTCTACTTCGGCAATCCGTGGGCGGGATTGGTGATCGGGATGCTGGGTGGCGCGCTCTTCGGTGCGCTGCATGCCGTGGCCACGATTCGCTTCAAGGCCGATCAGATCGTGAGTGCGGTGGCGATCAACCTGATGGTCGTCGGGCTGACGCGTTTCTTCCTCCGCCTGGCCTTCGACAGTTCGTCGAACTCACCGCGCGTGGCGGGCTTCGGCAGTGACGGCAACGCCGGATTGCTCGCGACTCTCGAAAATCCGCTCATCTGGCTGGGGGTGATCGTGATGCCGATCCTGGCCTGGGTCATCACGCGCACACGATTCGGCCTGCGGGTGCGTGCGGTGGGCGAGAAGCCAGAGGCGGCGACGACACTGGGCGTGTCGGTGGATCGTATTCGCTACGGAGCGGTGATCACGTCGGGAGCGCTGGCGGCCCTCGGCGGTTGCTACCTCGCGCTCGATCAGCACCAGTTCACGGACCAGATGACGGCGGGGCGTGGCTTCATCGCGCTGGCAGCCGTGATCTTCGGGCGCTGGATGCCGGTGCGCGCAGGCATCGCCTGCTTGTTGTTTGCTTTCGCGGAGGCGGTACAGATTCAGGTGCAGGGATCTGGGGTACTGCCGTCGCAGTTCGTGTCGATGATTCCGTACGTCCTCACTCTCGTGGCACTGGCCGGCGTCGTCGGTCGCGCCGTACCGCCGGCCGCGCTCGGGCGCGCCGAAGGATGACCCCCAGGTGTTGATCGAAACCGCTGCACCCTCGTTCGCGGACGCCGGTGTGCCCATCTGGACCGTCTGGACCGTTGGGCTGACACTGACCGGCGCCACGGTGTGGCAGCTCCGGAAGGTGCCGCGCGAGCTGGTGATCCTGATGATCACGGCGATGATCGACATGATCGGTGTGCTGATGATCCTGCCGCTGCTGCCGTTTTTTGCGCAGCGGCTTGGTGCCGGCGGACTGATGGTCGGATTGCTGGTCTCGAGCTTTTCGCTGGCGCAATTGCTCAGCGCGCCGATGTGGGGCCGGCTGAGTGACAAGTGGGGCCGACGCCCGGTGATCATGGTGTCGCTGGCGGCGAGCGCGGTTTCGTACGCCGTCTTCGGTTTCGCGCACTCGCTGCTGGTGCTGTTCCTCTCACGGATCGTGCAGGGCGCAGGTGGTGGCACCGTCGGCGTGATTCAGGCATACGTGGCCGACGCGACGCAGCCCGAGGAGCGGACGAAGGCCCTTGGCTGGCTGTCGGCAGCCACCAACTTCGGCGTCGCGATCGGCCCCGTGCTGGGCGGCTACTTCGCCACACTCGGCAAGCAGCAGGTGGCCGCGGGGAATTGGGCGCAGTGGGGCGGCGATGCGGCGCCCGGCCTGGCGGCGGCAGCGCTCTGCCTGCTCAACATCGCGTTTGCGTGGAAGTACCTGCCTGAGTCGCGCATCAAGGCGGTGGCGTCAGCCGACGCGTCGCCGCGACCGCCGCGGAAAAGCGGCGCCAGCATGGCCGCCGTCTCGCGCGTCGTGTCACATCCCGGCGACGCGCCATCGCGGCTGATCTGGATCTATGCGATTGCCATCGGTGCGTTTCAGGGCCTGACGTCGATCCTTGCGCTGTTCCTGCACAAGAAGTTCAACGCGAATGAAGCGACGATGGGTTTGCTGTTCGCCTACGTCGGCGTGATGAGCGTGATCACGCGTGTCTTCGTGCTGGGCCGGATGGTGGACTGGCTTGGTGAAGCGCGTCTCTCGCGTCTTGGCACGGTGTTGCTGGCGTTCGGCACCGCCACGCTGCCCTTTGCTCCGAGTGTGGGCTGGGCGGCGCTGAGCATCGCATTCTGGCCGCTGGGCACGGCGTTCACCTTCCCGGCCGTGACGGCGATGTTGAGCAAGGTGATTTCGACCGAAGACCGCGGGCTGTACATGGGGGTGCAGCAGACGTTCGGCGGCGCCTCGCGCGTGATCTTCCCGATCGCGCTGGGCTGGGCCTTCGACCACATGGTGCCTGGTGCACCGTTCTGGATCTCGGCCACGCTGGTTATCCTCACGCTGTCGTTCAGCTTCGCACTGCCGGCGAGTGTGACGGCGCGGAAACCGAAAACCACGTAGCCGCGGCGCCGTCAGGGCTGGTGTGACGGCACTCCTGCACTCCAGGGAGTCGACTCAGCGGACGCCGTATCGCCGTGGGATCAGCGACTGATACTCGTCCGGGGCGTAGCGCGTACAGACCGTCGCTCCTTCCACGATGCCAAGCTTCTTCGAGAGCGGTGTGCCGGAGTAGCCCGCCGTTGGTGCTGGCATCGATGGCTTCTGGAGATGGTGAATGCGCGTGCCGTGACCCGAAACATTGCATCACCTGCGAGCTCCGCGGTATGCGCGTGAAACATCGCGCAGGAGCGGTCCGCGCTGGAGAGGCCCGCGCTGGAGTCGAGACGGCCATCAGGCCAGATTCATGCGACTCCTTCCCCACGCCATGCGCCAGTTCGCCCTCCGCACTCTGCTCCTGACCGGCCTCACCGCCGGGCTTCTGCACGCCCAACCGGGCAACGCCAACCGCAGCGCCGCCATCAAGCCCGACGAGAAGTGCCCGGCTGGCATGACCGAGGTGCGACCCGGCAACTGTCAGGCGCCCGCAGCCACGCCGCCCAGCATCCTCGACTATCGGCCGCGCTCGACGCTGGTCACGCCGGTGCACACCGTGCCGAAGGCAAAGTTTCCGGCCATCGATTTTCATGGGCATCCGTACGAGCAGCTCAACTCGGCGGAGGGGCTGACGGCGCTTGGCGCAGCCCTCGATGGGCTGAACGTGCGTGCGATGGTGGTGGCGAACAACACATCGGGGGAGGCGCTCGCGCGGCAGGTTGCACTCATTCGGGCCTCGCCGACCATGCGTGATCGCGTACGCATCCTGACGGGCGTGAATTTCAACGGCGTGGGGCCGGGTTGGGCCGCGAAGGCGGTGGCGCAACTCGAGGCGGATGTGGCAGCGGGCGCCGTCGGCATCGGCGAAATCGGCAAGGGGCTTGGCCTCTCTGCTCGCAAGGCCGATGGGTCGCGGCTCAAGATCGATGACCCGGACCTCGATCCGATCTGGCAGGCGGCCGCGCGCCTGAAGTTGCCGGTCTTCATCCACACGGCGGACCCACAGGAGTTCTGGCAGCCGCTCGATTTCAGCAACGAGCGCTGGCTCGAGCTCTCGCTCTTCCCGAGTCGCCGGTATCCGCCGGAACAGTATCCGTCATTCGAGACGCTGATGACGGAACGCGACAACATGCTGCGCCGCAATCCGCGTACGACGTTCGTGATCGCGCACCTCGGCTGGCATGCGAACGATCTCGGACGCCTGGGCAAGATGTTCGACGCGATGCCGAACGTGAACGCAGAAGTCGGTGCAGTGCTGTACGACATCGGACGGCAGCCGCGCGCCGCGCACGACTTCTTCGTCAAGTACCAGGATCGGATCCTGTTCGGGAAGGATTCGTTCCAGCCCGAGGAGTATCCCTACTACTGGCGCGTGTTCGAGACGCGCGACGATTACTTCGATTACTACCGGGACTACCACGCGAAGTGGAAGCTGTACGGGATCGACCTGCCTGACGCGGTGCTGAAGAAGGTCTACTTCGGGAATGCACTACGCATCACCGGTGGACTGCCGCAGACGGGATGGCCGCGGTAGCGCCGATTATTTCACCCGCTATTTCGACTTCTGCTTCGTCGTCACTTCGGCGACACGCGCCATGACGATCTGTTCCAGCAGCGGTGCCGGAATCGGATCATCGGGCTGGAAACGGATCGTGCCTTTCCCGCTGGAGTCGAAACGCGCGAGGTCTGCCTGAAGGGCGGTGGGAACGGAGCCGTAAATCGCACAGTGCTGCGCCGCGGCGGCGAAGTGGAAGATCGCCTTGCCGCCGATCCGAAAGGTCGGCATGCCGTAGCTGATGCACTCCTCCGCGTCAGGCACCGCGTTACGGACGGCCTGTCGAATCTTCTCCAGCGCCTCGCGATGTGACGGGCTGACTCGCGAGAGATATTCGTCGATCGTCGTCGGCGCTGGCACTGATTTCACGGGTGCCTTGGTACTCGCAGACTTTTTCGCTGCAGGCTGTCGTGCCACGATTGCCTCCCTCGAATGGCGTGATGTGTGCCCAGGTCACCGCGTCGCAGGACTCGCAGCATCGAGTGCCTTCACGAACGCCTCGTACGCAGGCCCGGCCGACTCCCCAGCTGCGATATCATCGGTCGCGCGCTCCTTGAGAATATCGCGCACGGTCTTGCCGTCGGTAGCGCGGTAGTCGACCGCGACGCCCTTCTTCAGAAAGAACGTCGCCCACTCCCATTCGCCGAGGTAGACGGCATTCATGAGCGTCGACCAGCCGGGGCGGTCGGTGCGCTTCGAGCGGACGTTGACGTCGGCGCCGTATTTCGTGAGCAGTTCCAGCTTCGCCACCGTCATGTTGCCGCTGAGGATGAGCGCCGAATCGTCGTAGCGCTCGTTCGTGTTCGGATTGGCGCCGTGCTTGAGCGCAGTTTCCACGAGGTCGATCTGGAAGTCGCCCGAGCTGCCGGCCCACGCTGCAAACCAGTCGCCATCGATCTCCGTGGCATCGGGGGCGTAGGGTACACCATTCTCGAGCAGCACGCGCACCATCTGCTTGTGGCCAGGCTGTGCGAACATGTCTGTCGCCGCCTCCACCGCGATGCCGAGCAGCGTGTGGTCGAACACATCGCGCTGGGCGAAGTCGAACTTCTTGCCGTGGAGGAGCGCGATCACCTTGGTGGTGTCGCCGGCCTGAACGGCCTTTGCGACCTGCGTCAGCTGTGCATCATTGAACTTTCCCTTGCGCGATCGCGAGATCGCACGCGACGCGTTCTCGACCTGGCCGGACGCGAAGTTGAAGGCGAGCACGATGAACGGCAGTCCGGTGAAGATGGCACCGCCGATGATGCCCACGCGCGATCCAGATCGCGTTCCCCATAACAGGATCCCACCCGCCAAGAGCAAGATCGGCGAGAGCACCATCGCGTAGCCGGTGGCGACGCCACGCCCAGCCGCGTCGTCGCCGGCATTCTTGCTCACAAACAGGCCGAGCACAAAGATCAGGTCGAGTGCAAAAGCGATCCAGCCAAGGACCAGCGTCGTCTTGAGCGTCATGTGGTGCAGTCGCAAATCGTGAAGTAGCGGTGGACGGGTGGCACTACTGCGGAAGCACGCTTCAGGATTCAGCCGGGCCGCTACGTCAAAAGCGCCCGCCAGTCTCGCATGAGACCAGAGGGCGCTTTTAGCGTGGGTTGCGGTGCCGGCTGCTTACTCGGCTGTCGTCGGATCGATGACCGAGAAGACTTGCGAGACACTGTTCGCCGGGAATCCACCAAGGGCGGCGTGCTCGCGGACCATCGCCTCATTCGGGGCGTTGTAGATGCAGTAGATCTTGTCCGCGGTGACATAGCTCTGCACCCACTGAATCTGGGGTCCCATCTTGTTGAGCACACCGCATGAGGTCTGACTGATCCCATGCAGGTCGGCGGCGGACAACTTGCCAGCGCCAGGGATTTCGCGTTCGATCACGTACTTCGGCATTTCGACTCTCTGCGTGCGAGTAACACCACGAAACGGTGATCCAATGGGGTTACGGTACTGTCCGTGCCAGAGGACGTCCAGCATGGGTCAGGTCAATTCCTGCACCGCGCGCCTGGCGAGGCTCCGCACGTGGGGATGGACGTCGTCAATGGCCGTTGCCAGCGCCGGTACCGTCAGTGGGTCTTCCTGCCGCCGCAGCGCGTTCACGGCGGCGAATCGGACTTCCCACGCCTGATCCTGCAGCGCGGCGGCGAGGGGCGCGACCGCCTCGGCCCCGCCGATGCTGCCGAGGATTTCGACGATTTCCACCCGAATGGCGGTGGTGCGGGCGTCCCGGCCAAGCCGGTGCGACAAGGGCTCAACCGCCGCGCTGCCAAAGGCTGTGATCGCGTCATGTATGGTCGAGCGCATCTCGGAGCCGTCGGCGCCGAGCAGTTCGAGCAATGCGGGGAGCGCTCGCACGTCGCGCAGGCTGCCGAGTGCGTAGGCCGCCTTCTGAGACAACATCGAATCATCGTCGTGCAGCGCCTCGATCAGCGCGGCGACGGCTCGACGATCGCCCAGCTTGCTCAGGACATGTGCGGCATGGTAGCGCACAGGGGCGTCACCATGCTGCAGCACGTCGATCGTCGGGAGGACGGCCGCGTCGCCCATGCGCACTAGCGCCCAGACGATGTTCTCGCGCACGAAGAAGTCCGTCTCGCTGCCGAGCCGTTGGATGAGCGCGGGAATGGCGGTGGGGTCAGCCAGCTTGCCGATGTCGAGCGCCGCCTCGATCCGCACGTTCTTGTCGAGATGCTGGAGGTTGGAGATGTGTTCGGCGAGTGGCATTGGCCGGGGCTGACGGGTTATTGGTGCGGGAATGCGTGCACTGTCACCGGAATCTGGAAATTCGTGCACTGTCACCGGAATTCGGGAATGCGTGCACTGTCACCGGAATCTGGGAATGCGTGCACTGTCACCGGAATTCGGGAATGCGGGATGCGAGAACGCCCGGGCGGAAACGACAAAAGGGCGCGCCGGAGTGGCGCGCCCTTTTGTGGAGGCTGAGCGTGTTCGACTCAGGCCACCGCTTCCGGCTTCTTCGCGCCTGGCTCGCTGTCGATCACTGCCTGCGCGATCTGCGACATCGGGACTGAATTATCCTGCGAGCTCCGCTGCATGATGCGGTACGCTTCCTGTTCGGTGCTGCCGGTACGACGCATCAGAATGCCCTTGGCTCGTTCGATCAGCTTCCGCTCTTCGAGCTTTTGCTTCCAGAACGCGGCGTCCTGCCGACTTTCGGACAGTTCGCGAGCGCGGGCCACGGCGAGGCGCAGCGTGCTGTCGAGAATGCCCGGCGGTGCGGGCTTCGGCAGGAACGCGATGGCGGCTGTTGCGCGCGCATCATCAGCGCTGATGATGACGGTCTGGTCGCCGCTGAAGAGCACCACCGCGGTCGGTGCGCCGGTGGCCGTGATGGCCTTCGCGGCATCGATGCCACTGCCATCCGGCATGTGCACATCGAGCAGCACCACATCGGGAACGACTTCGGCGGCAACGGCGATTGCTTCGCGGCCGGTGCCGGCCTCGCCGACGACGGCATACCCCATGGAGACCAGCAGCTCGCTCAACAGCGGCCGTGCATGCACATCATCATCCGCCAGAACAACTCGGATCGGGGAGTCAGCCATG
The DNA here is from genome assembly GCA_963740355.1 of uncultured Gemmatimonadaceae bacterium. Lineage (GTDB taxonomy): Bacteria > Gemmatimonadota > Gemmatimonadetes > Gemmatimonadales > Gemmatimonadaceae > JACMLX01. The sequence continues at coordinate 408,995 of CAVUDW010000002.1, read as the reverse complement.
TACCAGCCTTTGCGGAAATACGTTGGGAAGGGAGCCCAGCAGGAAACGAAGCTCGGGGAATGTAGCGACTCATCAAGGGTGTGCACGCCCCGTCGCGTCGCACCCTGTGCACCACAGCACCCGCAACCTGCTACCTCGCAGCCACCTGCGCCAGCAATTCTTCCGCGACCAGCGGCTTTCGCAAGGCGAAGTGTGCATCAGCCATCGACTCGGGCCGCATTTCCCACCCGGTGATGACACCAACGCGCATCGCTGGGAAACGCTGTCGGATTCGCGTTGCGAGGTCGGTGCCGACCCCGTCGGGCAATCCAATATCGGTGACTACAACATCAAACGGTGGCGCCACACCTTCAAGCGCTGCTTCCGCCGCGGCGACCGTAGCGACGGCCACGACCTCGTGTCCGGCCATCTGCAGGACCTGCGTCACCAGTTCGCGGCCGTCCACATGGTCCTCGACCACGAGGATTCGTCGCGGCGCCAGCTTGTGCGGATCGACGGCCGCGACAACCGGTGGCGTCTGTGTCGCAGGATCGGCAACGGGGAAGACCAGGCGCACCGTCGTGCCCCGTCCAACTTCAGACTCGATTTCGACCCGACCGTTGTGCCGCTTGATGACGCCGTACACCTCGGCCAGTCCAAGCCCGCTGCCGTTCGGGCCCTTCGTGCTGAAGAACGGCTCGAAGGCGCGCTCCCGAACTTCCGGGCTCATGCCATGACCGGTATCGTGCACCTCGACGATCGCGCTTGTCCGGTCGCGCCTGACGGTAACACCGAGCGTCCCTCCGCCCTTCATCGCATCGAGGGCGTTCTGGATCAGGTTGAGCAACGCTTCACGCACCTCACCGGCCACCGCACGCGCCATCACGCCAGCGGCCAGCGTCCGGTTCAGCATCACGGATCCACCACCAACGCGCTCGGCCCAGATGGGGCGTGTCATCGCGATCACTTCATCCGTCACCGTCGCGAGGTCGACCATCGCATCCGGTGCCAGCGTGATCGGGTCCTGACGCAGGAAGCGCCCCACACGCGACGCAGTGGCCGCGCCGGTCTCGGCAGCACGCGCAATCCGGATCGCGTAATCACGCACCTTTTCCGGGTTGTTGGCGTGGATCTGGAGCAGGTGTGCGGCCGCGACGATCGGGTTGAGCGCATTGTTCACGTCATGCATGACACCGGCAGCGAGTTGGCCGACAGCGGCCAGGCGACGCTCGCGGTTCCGCGTCTCCTCCAATCGCTCGATCTCGACCGTACGCTCCTTGACTTGCCGCTCGAGCCGTTCGGCCTCGGTCGACACGACGGCGTAGAGCTCGTTCGCACGGCGCACCTGCTCGGCCAGTTCGCGAGCCAGTCGGGTACGCTCGGTCACGTCGCGCTCGACCGTGACGGCCCCCACGACAGTGTTGGCAGCGTCGCGCAGGGGATTCGAGTTCACCTCGATGATCTGCTCGCCCTCGACGCCACGACGCACGAGCATCGTTTCGTTGCGCACCGCTTCGCCGCGCAGTGCGCGGGCGGTCGGATGTTCATGAACGAACAACGACGTGCCATCCGCGCGACGCGGGAGGTCGGCACGCCATAACTCGCGCAACGACGCCAGATCCTGCGCCGCGTGATCGGAGTGCGCCGCAGAATTCTCGCGCGTGACCACACCCTGCTGATCGAACACCCGAACGGATTCGGGCAGAACGTCGAAGATCGCCTCGAGCTGCGCCACACTGCGGGCGAGCGCCTGCCGCAGCCCTTCGATCTCCGTCACTTCGGTGCCAACGATCAGCAAGCCGCCGGACGAGAGCGGCACGAAGGTCAGCTCGACCATCTGCAGCGCGCTGGCGGTATTCCGGAACGCTACCCGTCGGGTTCGCGACTCCTGCCGAATGGTGGCGGCGTCGATCTCGTCGCTGAGGTCCGCCAGCGCGTTGGGAAAGGCGTCGTAGGCTGTGGGGCGCCATCCGGCAGGTACGAGCGCGCCGATCAGGGTGCGATAGCGGAGGTTGGCCCGCATGAGCAACAACTCGGCATCGAACTCAGCCACCGCGAGCGGGAGCGCATCGAAGATGTGCTCCAACCGAGCGACCGTCGCCTCAGGCAACGACGACGGGTCCGCGAGGAAAGGCGTGGTACGAGGCATCGCCATGCGTGAGAGGCTACCGGTGCGCCGCAATCACGTCAACGCGCTGCGCCGGTGATCGGCACAGCCTCGTGACGCCTGGTCTCGAAGGCCGCGGCGACACCGTCATCGGTGCACCCACAGGTACTGCCACAGGTACTATAGCAGGCGGGGCAACGATCCCCCGCGCCGCTGGTCAGGCCGCTGCTTCGCTCGCCGCCCTGCGTTCCGCAGCGCGCTCCAACTCGCGCTCACGACTGGTCTTGAGCAGGCGATGCGCGGTTGTGCCCGTGATGAGGCGGACGCCGCGCTGATACGTAAAGTACTGGTACGCCCACTGGACGAACACCGTGATCCGGTTGCGGAATCCGGCCAGATAGAGGATGTGGATGAAGAGCCAGGCCAACCAGGCGAGCCATCCCGTCATCCTGAGCTTGCCGACCGACGCCACGGCTCGGTAGCGACCGATCGTGGCAAGGTCGCCCTTGTTGAAATACGCGAACGGTGCGCGTGTCTTCCCATGCAGGTCGGCAATGATTGCCTGCGCGGCATGTCCGCCCATCTGATTCGCGGCTGGGGCAACGGCTGGTACCGGCTTGCCGTCAGGCATCGTGATCGCCGCAATGTCGCCTACGGCAAACACGTGCGAGTGCCCTGGAATCGAGAGATCGGTCTCGACGAGAACGCGGCCTGCCCGGTCGAGGGGAACGCCGAGTTGCTTGCCAAGCGGCGACGCCTGATTGCCAGCGCCCCAGAACACCGTGTGGGCGAGGATGCGTTCGCCTGAGGCGAGCGTGACGCCGTCGTCGTCGACGCTTGTCACGGTGGTGCTGACCCTGACGTCGACGCCGAGGTCTTCGAGGTCGCGCTTGGCGCGTGCGCTCAGCTCCGCGGGGAACTGTGCGAGCACTCGCGGGCTGCCCTCGAGGAGGATGACCCGGGCCGAGGCGGGGTCGATGCGCCGGAAGTCGTCCTTGAGTGTGTGTCGCGTGATCTCGGGGATCATGCCGGCCAGCTCCACGCCGGTTGGGCCGCCTCCCACGATCACGAAGGTCATCAGGGCGTCCCGCTCACCGGCCGCGCTGGCACGTTCCGCCGCCTCGAACGAGAGCAGGAAACGCCGTCGCAGCTCGAGCGCATCCTCGATGCTCTTGAGGCCGGGTGCGTTCTGCTCCCATTCCGGGTGACTGAAATAGGCGTGGCGTGCGCCGCTGGCGACGATCAGGTAGTCCCAGTCGACGACTGTCGTGCCGCCGTCGAGTGTCAGCGTGCGCGCGTCGGTGTCGATCGCCTCCACCTCGGCCATGATCACAGTCGCATTCGGCTGGTGCCGCAGCATCCAGCGAATCGGCACGGTGATATCGGCCGGATTGAGCACCGCCATCGCCACCTGATACAGCAGAGGCTGGAAGAGGTGGTGATTGGTCCGATCGATGAGTGTGATGCGGACGTCGGCACGGCCGAGGGTCTGCGCCGCGGTGAGGCCGGCGAAGCCACCGCCGATGATCACCACATGGGGGCGCGGGTCCGTGGCGTGAGTGCTGGTGACGCGGGTGCTGGTGTTCGGTTCAGCGAGCATGGCGGAGCTCCTTCGCGCCCGTGCCCGAGTGAAATCATCGGGGGCGGGGGTGGCGCCTTTCAGGTGGGCGCGTCGTGCTGTCGGGCGCTTGTGAAATCTTTCACAAGCGAATGGGAAATTCAAGCGGGCCCGACTGCTCGATCCAAGAACACGTCTTCAGATGAGCTCGATTTTCGTAGCGAGCGCGACAACGCACACACGTCCTTACAGCTCAGTCCGCCGAGGCACTGGCCCCGGATATGCAACGTATCACCACAGTGCTGGTGAAAGTGTCTGGACGGTCCCAATGGATGAGCCACGCGACTCGCATCCGTGGCTAGGTGGACACAAGGCCGCGGCGACGATGCTGCGTAGAAAGGAGAACGACGATGCTGCTCCGCAATTCTCGCATGGACGCATTTTTCATCACCGCGTCCGCCGCGCTTGCCCTTGGAGGCATGTTGATCGCACGCAATGGCGACGCGTCTGGCTGGTGGATGCTGTTCGCGTTCAGCTGCTCGGCGGTGTTGGCTGCCGCCCGCCCATACTTGCCGACGTTCGAGCGTGACAGTGCCGACGAAACGATCGACGTCACGCCGTGGGGCATTCGTCGCTATGACGACCAGGGCTTGCACGAGGCGGTATCGTGGCCCGACCTCACGGAAGTTGCGGTGGTCACATCGCGCAGCACTGCCGATGGGGAAGACGTGCATTTGCTGCTGCGTGGCCAGCACGAGAACGGCGTGGTGATCCCGCATACACTGGCGGTCGAAGCCGGCCTGTTGACCGCGCTCGAGCAGCGCCTTCGCGACTTCGACAACGAGGCGCTGGTGACGGCGCTGATGAATGCCGACGACGGTGTCTACGTGTTGTGGCGAGCCCCGATGTCAGCGGCTCGCGTCGACACACCGGTGTACGTTCCAGCCGTCAAGCTGCGCGCTGCGAGCTGAACCAGAACAGGTTGTTCCTGGCGCACGGTCATCCCACCCGGTGACCGTGCGCCTTTGTGTGTCAACCACTCACACCTTCAGGTAGCTCCATTCCTTCGAGAACGGGATGGTGCTCATCAAGACACTGCGGTCGCGCGTCACCAGCATGCGATCGCTGGGGTTGATGCCGATGCCGCGCTGCGCGTCGTAGAGCCCGGGCTCGACGGAAAACGTCATCCCTTCCTGCACCACGGTGTCGTCACCCAGTGCGAGGAACGGCGCCTGATGCCCCTCGAAGTTGGTGCCCTGCCCGTGGCCAGGCCGATGGTAGATGAAGTCCTGCATGCCGGCCTTGATCTGGTAGGCGTGTACCTTCTGCGCGATCTCTGAGCAGACGGCACCGGGCTTCGTCTCCTCGACCATGATCTGCACCGTGTCCGCCACGACTTGCCACATCCGATCGTGGTGCGTGTTGCTCGGCGTGATGATGTAGTTGCGATAGCCTTCACCGCCGAAGCCACCGAGCAGGATGTCGCAGTTGACGTAGACCGGCTGGCCGCGCTGCAAGCGGGTGTGAAAGAACTGGTTCGGATGCGGATACGCCGTGGCAACACCCGCGCGGACGTAGTTGCCAGTGACTTCGATCCCCACGGCGCTGTGCGGCTTTCCGTCGCGCTTCACATCGCGCATCATGAGGTTGATGCCGTAACTCGACAGAGCCTGGCCCACCTGATAGTCGGTGGCGCTGGTGCCATGCTCGAGGATGTAGTCGCGTGCGAAGCAGTGCACACGGTCGAAGTAGCGGTAGGCCCGTTGAATCAGCGCAATCTCTTCCGGCGTCTTGATGACGCGCATGTCGAGGCAGATGTCGCTGATATCGGCGTTGGTGGCACCGGGCAGCAGGCGATCGAAGGTGCGCTGACTGCTGGGTGTGAGCTCTCGATCGAGGCCGATGGCCTTGCCGCTCAACCCTCGCTGCGCGAGATGTGTGAGGACCCACGACCACAGGTCGACACGCGATCCGCGCACATTCTGCCCGCGATTGGGGAAGCCACCTTCTGCGTGTGGATAGCAGAAGTAATAGGTGTTCTCCGTGCACCACCACGAGGTGATCAGGTCGCGATCGATCGCGGGTGAGAACCAGTAGATCGTCTCCGGTTCATCCACCAGCAGCAACGCCCAGGTGGTGCGTTCGCCACTGCCACGGAAGCAGCCGGTGAAGTAGACGAGGTTCGTATCCGACTGCAGCAGCACTGCGTGCAGTCCGCGGGCCTTGGCGCTGGCGCGCAGCCGCCGACAGGTGGCCTTGTACCACTCGAGCGGCAAGCGATCAACGCCGACCGGTGCCGGTGTCGGCTGGTGCGGATTGGGCACCAGCAGGCGCTCGGACCCTTCAGCCGCATCGCTCGACGGCAACGCCGCGAGTTCCGCAGACGCGGCAGCCGAGGCGGCGAGGGAGAGACCCATGGTGCGGACGAAGTCGCGGCGTGACGACATGGCAGGAGTGGGCAGGGTGATGTGTCAGGGGCGTCGTGCGACTACGCAGGAGTATCGCGCGCGGTTGGCAGCGGCGCACCTCATCGCTGGCGCTTCCCCGGCGCGCGCGCTTGAATTCCGCGCAGACTGAGACGGATCAGGACACTGAACGGAGTTCGGTATGCGTACGGCGATACTCATCCTTGGCGGGATGCTGATCTGGGCTGTGAGCGTGGTGTTGGCGCGCCGCTATGGCAAGCCAGGAGGGACGGCCGTGGAGGACGCGACACTCGCCTTCATCACCTTCTGGCTGCTGGCTGCCATGACCAACATGTGGGTCGGCGTCACGCAGGCGGGCTACTCCTTTCGCGAGGAGCTGCCGGTGTTCGCCATGATCTTCGGTGTACCGGCGGCCATCGCGGTGTACGCCGGGCGCAAGCTCCGCTGACTGAACCACCGTCAGCGCGCGCAGGTCGCGCGGGCCGACGCCGGACTGTGCACCGGGATTCCAGCGCCGAATAGACTCAGGCGAGGCGATACCGACTTCTCCTGTCCGACGGAGGACAATCCGAAGTGCAACGCATTGCGATCGACATGGACGAAGTGCTGGCTGACACGGCGGCGCATCAGCTGGCATGGTACGCACGGGATTTTGGCCCCGGCCTGACGATGGACGACCTGTATGGCAAGCACTTCCACCACATCGTGCCGGAGGCGCATCGCCCGCGAATCCTCGAGCACCTGCATCACCCGACGTTCTTTCGTGACATCCCGCTGATGCCTGGCGCGGTGGAGGCGGTACGGGCCCTCAGCGACCGCTACGAGATCTTCGTGGCCAGTGCGGCGATGGAGCACCCCGTCAGCTTCAATGCGAAGTTCGAGTGGCTGCGTGAACACTTCCCCGACATTGCGCCGTCGAACTGCATCTTTTGTGGTGACAAGAGTGTCATCGGCGCCGACTACCTGATCGACGACAGTCCATACCAGCTGATCCGGTTCCGCGGCGAGCCAATCATCTTCACCGCGCCCCATAACGTGAACGAAACGCGCTTTCGGCGCGTGACCGATTGGCCCGACGCAGTCGAACAGCTGCTGGCGGCGCCATAGGTTGATCGAGCGCCGGCCGATCGACTGGATCGTCGCCGGGCGACAACACATGGGAGGAAACATGCGGCACCTGCTGTACGTAGGAGCCTGTACACTGTCGGCCATTACGCCGATGGCCCAGGTCACGACCGCGGGTGCTGTGGCACATGCGGCATTTCACTCACAGTCCATGGAGCTGGCGACGATGCATGCCCGAGGCACCTTCGAAGTGCAGATCTCGCCCCTCCCCGTCGATGCGTACACCGATGCGGCGACCCTGGGACGGATGACGATCGACAAGCAGTTCAGCGGTGACATCGTCGGCACCGGCAAGGGTCAGATGCTGACGGGTATGGGGACGGTGAAGGGTTCGGCGGCCTACTCGGCGATCGAGAAGTTCACCGGCACCGTGGCGGGCAAGAAGGGGAGCTTCGTGATGCAGCACACCGGCATCGTGACCCGCGGTGTGCAGTCGCTGGTGATCACGATCGTGCCTGACAGCGGCACCGATGAGCTGACGGGAATCAGCGGCACACTGATGATCATCATCGAGGGCAAGCAGCACTCGTATGACCTCGAGTACACGCTGCCCGCTGCTCCCTGATCGCATGGCATCGAAGAGCGCTGTTGCACGCACCTCGCGACAAGTCACCAGGTCGGTCAAGACGCAGGCCGTCACCCTCGGCACGTCGGTCACGGCGCTGTGGGCAACGTTCGGCGTCAACGCGGTGCTGGGCGGGGCGCTGCTGCGATTCGGCATCGTGCCGCGCACCACCGATGGATTGATCGGGATCCTGGTCGCGCCGTTCCTCCACGCGAACCTCAATCACCTGATTGCGAACACGGTGCCGTTCCTGCTCTTCGGCTGGTTGGTAATGCTGCGCGACAGTCGTCATTTCCTGACCGTGACGCTGTATGCGATGCTCGGCTCAGGCCTGCTGGCGTGGACGATCGGCGCACCGAACACCGTGCACGTCGGCGCCAGTGGCGTGATCTTCGGCTACCTCGGCTTCTTGCTGCTGGCCGGGTGGTATGCGCGCAGCGTTGCGAGTGTGCTGATCAGCATCGCCGTCGCGGTGGTCTGGGGCGGGACGGTGGCTGGTGTCCTGCCGGGCGTGCCGGGTGTGAGCTGGCAGGGGCATCTCGGCGGATTCATTGGCGGCGTGCTGGCGGCGCGACGATTCCGGGCGAGGCGGTGATGGAACGTGCGCTTGCAGTTACGTCGAAGAATTGTCGTCGCGACGCTCGATGACGACCGAGCGTCGCGACGACAGTGCACGACCGCTGACTCGCCTTTCTACGTTCTAGCGCCGACGTCCGCCGCGGCCGCCACCGATGATGATCGGCACGCCGTAGAAGCCCGAGTAGAACGGACGGTATCCCCAGCCATAGGCGCCATACGGGCCATACCACGGATCGTAGAACGGATAGCCATAGCCGACGCCGACGCCCATACGCATACCACCGCGTCGGTCATCATTGCGATCGTTGTTGGTGCTCGGCACTTCCAGTGGTGCAACGGCGACGGACGCGTTGCCCTGTACGTCGCGGCACTTCCGGCCTTCCTTCTCGGCCTTCGCGACCAGCTTGCCGTCCATCCACAACTCCATCGCTTCCTTCGACTTCGATTCGAGCTCCACCTGCTCTCGACCGTTGAGCGTGAGGCGCGTGTGCTCGGTGCCCTTCTCCACCGCGTACTCGAGATTCACCGGGTTCGGGCCATCGTTGCGAATGACGAACTTGTCCTCGCACAACGAGCCGAACGTGAGGTGCGCGATGTCGGCGATCGGACGGCGAGCGACCTCCGTGACCTGCGCGCCGAGTGTCGAACCGGCTGAAACACCGGCAACGAGCAGTGCCAGTGCCAGCGGACCCTGTTTCTGCATGTACTTCATCGTGCCATCCTCCATGGTTGTCTACGGCGCGCGACTGGCCCCACAGCGCGAACGCCGAGGGGCCAGTGAAGCAGACACTGCGGCGGGGGTGAACCCCTATCAGCGGTGTGTCTGGGCGACGCGAGTCCGGCGTGAACTGTGTGCCGGGTCGCTGTCAGAGACGTCCCACTATTGCCGCACCGCCTGCTTGGCGGCGTCGACGATCGCCTTCACTTCCCGCAGCAACTGCGGGCCATTGTACGGGATCCCGTCCTTGATGATCCATTCGCTCCCAAGCGTACGCACTTCTTTACCATCGCGCAGGGAAGAAGTGCCACCGGCGTAGAGCACCTTCAGGTCCTCGAGCGGATTGCCATCAACCACCACCAGGTCGGCCATCCAGCCCACACGCAGGCGACCGATACGCGCCTCTTCGCCAAGGATCCTGGCGTTGTTGCTGGTGCAGTGCTGGATGATCTGCAGCGGGTTGAAGCCGGCTTCGGCGTGCAGTTCCATCTCACGGATCAGCGCATAGCCGTAGAGCTCGTAGATGAAGCCGGCGTCGTCGCCACACCCGATCAGGCCGCCCTTTCGGCTGAACTTCCGCAACGCGTCCATCCAGATGCGGTAGTTCTCCTTCCAGTACACCTCGTCGGTGCTGCTCCAGCCGATGAAGTACGAGCCGTGGTTGGCGGGGTCGGGCTTGAAGTAGTTCGCCAGCGACGGGTGCAGGTAATCCTGGAACCAGGGCTGCGTCTGCGCGCGCTGCAGGTCGCGGCTGGCTTCGTAGATGTCCATGGTCGGCACCCAGGCCACGTTCGCCTTCACCATCGCCGTCAGCAACGAATCGAGAATTTTCGGATCGGCTTCTCGCCAGAGACGACCGGCCCACCGGAAACGATCGGTCTCGTCGGAGTAGTTGTAGTCACTCGGGAAGTGCTGACGGAGATCGGGAATCGCGGCATCGGGAATGCCGTACCAGTGTTCGATGCTGGTGGTGCCGAACTTCACGTCGTCCCAGGCGTTCGTCTCCTCAACACCCACGTGGTGCGCGATGCGCATGCCGAGCTTGTGCGCTTCGTCTTCCATCGCCTCCATCAGGTCGCGCTGGATGCCACCGATCTTGATGCCGTCGGCGCCGAGCTTCTTCAGCGCTTGCACGCGCAGTCGCGCTTCGGCCGGGGTGCGGATGCGGCTCCCGTTGTCGAAGAACGGATAGATGAACATGCGTGGCGCGACGATCTCGCCGCGCGCCGAGCGGCCGCGAAGCACGACGGACAACGACTCACTCTCGGCGCCGACTTCGCGCACGGTGGTGATGCCATTGGCGAGCCAGATCTTGTGGTTGTACTCGAATCCACCCATCGACTGTCCACTGCGCTGCGACTGCATGTGGGCGTGGGCGTTGATGAGGCCCGGAATGACGTACTTCCCCGTGGCATCGATTTCGGCATCAGCGGCGGGGCGCTTCACGCGGCCGGCGCGCACCGCAACCGGGTCGAGCGCGACCATCTCGGTGATGATGTTCCCTTCGACGATGATGTCCATCGGTCCGCGCGTCGGCGTGCCGGTACCATCGATGATGAGCGCGTTCCGGATGGCGAGTCGCTTCACGCGCTGGCCGTGTGTGACGCCGGAGGTGGGGCTGGGCTGGGCCGCGAGCGAACTGGCAGCAAGGGCCAGCATCAGCAGGGATCGAACACGGGACATCGAGACTCCGGGGCGGGCGGGGGATCGTCGTGGGGTGGTTCGACGGCGACAGCGCTTCGGACTACTACTGACGGCAGCGAGCTTCCGCACATTCGTGGAAACTGCGCCGAACTGTGCTGACGTTCGGCGACCTGCCTCACGTCGGTGCGGCAGACCGGACCATGTACCGAAGAACGCGCCGGCGCCAGCGGGCGCTGGGCCGTGACATATTCTTCGCGCCGTTCGCTGTCGCACACGGTTGTGATTGTCGCACTTCGAGGACGAGATGCCCCCAGATCCGCTGATCAAGCTGCGAGCGCTCTGTCTCGCCTTTCCGTCCAGCAGCGAGAAGGTGGCGTGGGGTGAGCCGACGTTCCGGGTGAAGGAGAAGCTGTTCGCCACCTACGCGAGTCCCACCAACCATCACGGGGCGGGTCGGCCGGCGGTCTGGATCAAGGCGAGGCCGGCGAATCAGGCGTTGCTGATTGCCGACGATCCCGATCGTTACTTCAAGCCACCCTATGTGGGGCCGAGCGGCTGGATCGGCGTCTGGCTCGACAAGCGGCCCCCTTGGGGGGCGATCGCGGCGCTGTTGGAGGATGGGTTTCGGCAGGCAGCGCCGAAGAAGGTGCTGGCGGAGATGGATGGGGGGCGTACGTGAGTGACCAAGGGGCGTAGTGACCAAGGGGTCGGGACTAAGGGGGTCGGAGATCTTGATCCGCAGCTAACGCGTTGTTCCATAATGACTTAGGCTTCAAAAAAGCCGATCAAGATCTCCGACCCCTTGGTTTTGGGGTAACCGCCTGAGCAACAACGACTTACCCACTGAATTCCCTGTACGAAGTCGCGCCACACCGATGCCATCCACGGAGGCTGGAAGTGCCCGAAATCGAACGAATCGCGCGGTCAATCGAGGCCACCGTCAGCGGACCGATGTGGCACGGCAGTGCGATTGTCGAGTTGCTGGATGGCGTGACCGCTGCGGACGCAGCCTCGCACCCGATCGCCGGAGCCCACTCCATCTGGGAGGTGGTGCTGCATGTCGGCATGTGGGCCGAGATCGTGGAGAGGCGCCTGGCGTTCGGCCCGCGCGACGACACCCTCGATGACCGAACCGATGCCGACTGGCCGCCGGTACCTGCGCGGCTGACCGAAGCGGCGTGGGGTAAGGCGCGGAAGTCCATGCTGGACAAGCACTTGCGCCTCGCGGCTGCCGTGCGGGCGCTGGATCCGGCACTGCTCGACAAGCGGGTGTCCGGACGTGACTACTCCGCGCGCACCATGCTGCACGGCGTGGTGGAGCACGGTGCCTATCATGGCGGGCAGATCGACCTGCTGACCCGCGCGCGGCAGGATCGTCTGAAAGGTGGGGTCTGAAGGAGCAGTCACGTTTCAGCGTGAGGGGGATCATGGCGTTCGGAAGTTTGCGGCTGATGGCAGTGGCGATGAGTCTCGCGTTGCACCTTCCAGCCCCGATCGCAGCCCAGAGCACCAGCGGCGCAGCGACGCCAGGTGCCCGCCGCACGGTGCGTGTGCTCCTCAACTCCGCCTTCTCCGGCACCAATGCCTGGCTGCTGCTGGCGGACACGCGTGGCTACTTCCGCAACGAAGGCCTCGACGTGCAGTTCACGTCAGCCCACGGTGCGTACGCGGTGGCCAATCGCATGGTGAGCGAGCCATTCGACTTCGGCTACGGCGACATCAATGCACTGACCGAGGAAGCGTCGGTACGCCCCGACTCGACACCACTCGGCGTGTACATGCTCTACAATCGCTCGCCGGCCGCGATCATGGTGAAGCGCAGCAGCCCGATCGTCACGGTGAAGCAGTTGCAGGGGAAGAAGATCTTCGGGCAATCCACCGACGCGGCGCTGAACACCTTCGACGCCTTTGCCACCAAGGCCGGCATCACCGAAGCGAACCTGACGATCACCTCCGACTCCAGCGCGTGGGAGACACTGCTCATCGCGCTGGAAGATGGTCGAGCGGATGCAATCTTCGGTGACATTTCCGCGGGCATGGCGGCGATCGAGGCGTCAGGGCGCGACGCGGATTCCACGATCAGGTTCATTCGCTATCGGGATGTGGCGCCTGAGCTCTACGGCAATGCCCTGATTGCATCGCGCGCGATGATCATGCATGAACCGGCGCTGGTGAAGGCGTTCGTACGGGCCGCGAATCGCGGATTGCTGGCGTCGATCAACGATCCCGACGCCGCGATCAGTGAGGCACGTCGTCGCAATCCATCGCTACGTGCCGAAGTGGAGCGCAATCGCCTGCTACGTTCGATGTATGGCGACATGGGTGGCCCTGAGGGAGCCACACAAGGACTCGGCGATATCGACCCGAAGCGCTTCGCCATCACCATCAAGCTGATGCGCGCCGCGGAACGGATGCAGCGCAGCCCGGAGTGGGACCAGGTCTTCTCGCGCGACTTCCTCCCCGCCGAGTCAGAACGGATCAAGACGCTGGCCGAGGCAAAGAAGAAGTAGGCTGGCGCAGCCGACTACTGCACCACCATTGGCTCAGCCCTGCCCTGCAGCCAGCGCGCGGTGAGCGTGAGCACGAAGGTCATCAGGATGAGCAGCACGCTGTACGCCGACGCTGTGCCAAACGCCTGGCTGCGCAACTGCTGCAGCACTTCGACCGAGATGGTGCGATTGCTGAGCGTGAAGAGCAACACCGTCGCCACGAATTCGCCGATGGCGGTGATCGCAGCGAGCACGCCACCGGCGATCAGTCCGGGCATGGCAGCGGGAATCACCACTCGGCGCATCGTCAGCCACCAGCTCGCACCAAGTCCGCGTGCCGCATCTTCCACGCTCGGTTCCATCTGCTTCAGCGAACTCTGGACCGCACTGGTGACGAGTGGCAGCCCGCGGATGAAGTAGGCCAGGGGCAAGATCCAGAAGGTGCCGACCAGCAGCACCTTCCCGCGCCACGGTTCGAAGGAGTCGAACGTCGATGCAAGCCCAATGGCGATGGCCGTCGGCGGAATGGTCCACGGCAGGACGGCGAGAATCTCGAGCAGCTTGCGGCCCGAAAACTTGCGCAGCACGGTGAGATAGCCGATCACGAAACAGATCACGACGTTGGCCGCGGTGGCGATGAACGCCATCACGATCGTGTTGCGGATCGGTGGAAAGAGCTGCCGATCAGTGAACAGGCGCCGGAAGTTCTCGAACGTGTATTCGGGTGGCAGCACCTGCGTCGTCCAGGCGCCATCGACGGCGAACGCCGTCAGCAACACCATGCCGTGCGGCAGGACGAGGGCGGTGACGACGATGGTGCTGAGCACGATCGCGACCATCCGCGCGCCGCGCGAACGGATCGGCGTCCGAACTGCACGCCCCTTGCTGGTGATGGTGTACTGGCGTCGCCCTTCGAGCCAGCGCAGCAGCAACAGGCCCGCGACAGCACTCAGTGCAAGCACCGTCGTCTCGACGAAGGCCACGCCCAGCGCATCATTGAGCTTGGAGTTGATGATCTGCGTCGAGAGCACGCGGATGCCACCACCGAAGACATACGGCGCGCTGAAGCTGCCAAGGCTGCTCATGAACACCAGCAGCGCGCCACCGGCCAGCGCCGGCGTGAGGAGCGGCAGCGTGATGCGGACGAATCGGCGGATGGGACCATGCCCCAGTCCGCGCGCCGCTTCATCGAGCGAGGTGTCGAAGTTCTCGAGCGCCGCGCTCACGAACAGGTAGACATACACATACATCGTGTAGGCGTGCACGAACACGATCGCCCACGGTCCGCCGAGCGACCAGGGTGCATGCTCGAGATGCAGCAGGCGCTGCACAACGCGCGTCAATGCGCCGCTCTCCCCATACAGAAAGAGGAACGCGATCACGCCGACCAATGGCGGCAGCGCGGCCGGCAAGGTGGCGACGGCGCTGAGCACCTTGCGGCCGGGAAAGTCGGCGCGCTGCAGAAGAAACGCGAGCGGGAGGCCGATCGCGATGCTGGCCACCACACTGGCCACACTGATCCAGATGGAGGTCCAGAGGGCCTCGCGATCAGAGGGGCTGCGGAAGAACTCCATCCAGTGCTGGAATCCACCATCGAGACTGCCCGCAATCACAGCGACGTTGGGAAACGCCACGATCCAGAGCAGGAGCGCGATGATCGGGACGGCGAGCACGAGCGATCGACGGCTCACGCACTCACCAGCGCGACGGGTTCACGCTCAACGGTGACTCGCACGAGGTCGCCCACGGCGCCGGTTCGCACTGGTGTGAGCACCTCGAGTGGCGTGCCGCCGACATCCACGATGTAGGCCATGCCTGCGCCAGCGAACCGCCGCGCCGTGACGCGACCCGGCCAGCCGGTCTCGCCAGTGCCGATGCCGAGCATTTCGGGTCGCACGACAGCCAGCGCCTGCGGCAGCATCGCTTCACCGCCAGCGCGCGTGACCGCGACATCCTGCGCCACACCACCGAGCGTGATGCGGGCATGTGTACCACGATCTTCGGCCGGAACCAACGCGGCGCGACCGATGAACTCGGCCACTGCACGTGATGCCGGACGATCGTAGAGCTGCTCCGGGGTGCCGTGCTGCAACAGCTTGCCATGTTCCAGCAGCGCCACACGATCAGCGATCGCAAACGCATCTTCCTGGTCGTGCGTGACGAAGAGCGCGGTCACGGATGCACGCTGGAGCGTGGCACGAAGCTCCGTGCGCATCTCCTCGCGCAGCGTCGGGTCGAGGTTCGACAACGGTTCGTCCAGCAGCAGCACGCGTGGCTGGATGACCATCGCACGTGCCATCGCGACACGCTGCTGTTCACCACCTGAGAGCGCCTGCACCTGACGGCCTGCCTTCGCACCGAGGCCGACGTTCTCCAGTGCGACGAGCGCCTGCGCCCGACGGTCGGTGGCATTCACGCCGCGGGCTTCGAGCCCGAAGCTGACGTTGTCCTGGACACTGAGATGTGGGAAGAGCGCATAGTGTTGGAAGACCATGCCGAACCCACGACGCTCGGGTGGCAGTGCGGTGATGTCGCGACCATCGAGCCGGATGCTGCCACCGTCCGGTGTCTCGTAGCCGGCCACCATGCGCAGCGTGGTCGTCTTGCCCGAGCCAGACGCACCCACCAGCGCGAGCAACTCGCCGGCGCGAATCTCGAGCGACAGGTCATCCACCGCCAGCTGTCCAGCGAAGCGGCGGGTGATGTGATCGAGAGTCAGCGAGGCGGGATTCACGGGATCGTTGCTCGCCACTATCGCTTGCTGCTGTTCCGGATTTCCGAGTCCCACCGGCGCATCCAGAGATTGAGACTATCGGCGAGTAGCTGGCGATTCATCGGCATCGGCTTGATGCCCGTCTTCGCCTCGCGGATCCACACCGGCAGGGAGTCGAGCGGCAGGTCACTGCGCACGGGAATGCGGTAGAGGGAATCGGCAGCGTATTGCATGGCGCTCCGTGACGTGACGAACTCGTAGTACTGCTGCGCCAGTTCCTTGTGGCGCGTGCCCTTCATGATCGCGATCGCGTCGACGAGAATCGGTGTGCCACTGGTCGGCACCTTCCACGAGATCGGAATCTTGGTGCGAAACTCGAGCGTCGCGATATCGGGCATGTTGTAGAGGGTGATGACGCCCTCCTGCCGCCCGAGCTTCTGGTACATGATGGTTGGGTTGAGCGCATACTCGCGAGTCTGCGCATCGAGCGCCCTCAGCCACGCGAAGCCCTCGTCACTCTTCCCTGTCTTGGCGATCGAGCGCAGGATGATGCCGCCCCAGATGGCCCGCATCGTCCCGCTGGCGACCGGATCACGGATCACGATCTTCCCCTTCCACTTCGGATCGAGCAGCGCATCCCAGTCGGCTGGTGCATCTTCCGCCTTGATCGCGTCGCGGTTGTACGCGATCACCTCGGGCGTGAGGTAGGTGCCGTACCAGCGGTCCTGTGCGTCGTGCGTCGACGAGTCGGCCGCTGCCGCCCACGTGGGGCGATACTTCACGAACAGGTCGTCCTTGGCCGCGCGCTCGAACATCTCCGCCGGTGCGCCAAACCACACATCCGCCTGCGGGTTCACCTTCTCCGCGCGCACCCGATCCAGAATTTCCTGCGAGCCGATGTCGAGCCACTGCACATCGACCGTGGGATGCCGCTTCTCGAACTCGAGTTCGTAGTGCGTGAGCAGTTCCTTGCCGTGCGGCGAGTAGATCACGAGCACGGTGCGGCCGTCACCGCAGGCCGAGAGGGCAGCGGTGAGCGCGAGGGCAGCGAATGCGCGCAGGCGCGTGGCGACGATCACGGCACGGGCCGGCGACGCGGCGCAGGCGTGGATTCACCCGCGCTGAGGATGTTCACGAACAACCGCGCGGCACCTGGCACACCGGCCGGCAGCTGGCGGAACAGTGCGAGCGTCGTGAAGACGTACGTGCCCTTGCCGATCTTCGCGGTCAACAGGGCATTCGGGTTGTCAGGTTCGTCGACATCATGCATGGCAAGCACCGGGGTGTACGACGAATCTGCGGTGGTCGGCATGTACGTCGCACGCTCCTGCACCCAGCCGTTCCAATCGGTGCGGTCGATGCGATTGGGACGCGTCAGCAACGGACTGTCGGCGCGCAGCACCTTCACCTCGGCGTCCTCCTCGGTGACGCGTGCAGCAGGGCGAGCGAAGGTGAGCGGGAATGGCGCCATGCCCGGGCGACCGATGTCGGCCTGCTGGTACTGCACGATCATGGTGCCGCCATTCTTCACCCACTCCTGCAGAATCGGCATCTTGGCGGCGAGTGCCACCTGCGCCTCAATTGCGCGTGGGCCGACCACGATCACCTTGTAGCGCGTCAGCCCAGCCGGCGTGATGGTCGCGGCTGGAAGATGTTCGATATTCGCGCCGAGTTGCGCCAGCATTGGCATCACGTTGTCGGCGAGTCCATCGATGTAGCCAACCAGGCCCGCGGGTACCGCGCCGGTTTCCACCGCTTCCAGCGCGATGGCAGCGGGGCGATAGATGTGTTGCGGCCGGATATGATCGTACTCGATCGACTGGTATCCACTCGCGAACGTCGTCGCCTTGCCGGCGATCTGCGCATCGACACTGGCGCTGATGACGTGCCGCCCACGGGGCAGCGTGCCACGCAGGACGAATGGCACGATCACTTCGTTCCCGACCGTCAGCGTGACCCGCTTTGCCGCGCTGTCGCCGCCCAATCCCTTCGGCCAGAGCAGCCGCACGGTGACAGGCCCATCGAGCGCACCGTTGGCGGTGACGCGCACATTCACGGTGCGCTGAAACGGCGTGTTGGCGCGCACATAACTGGCCGCACCACCATCGAGCGTGAGCGTGACGCGCGGCGTGAACATCACCGGCGTGTCGATCTGGCCCTTCACTTCATCGATGCGCCGATACACGATCTGCGCACTGAGCTGCACCGGCACGCCATCGACCAGTGCCGGGATCGAGGCATCGGGACGATTTCCACGCACTTCTTCGTCCACCGTCGATGCAGGCTCGATGAACATGTCGCCGAAGCGCGCCGTCGGCTCGATGATCGCGTTGCCCTGGTTCATCAACGAGTCATCAGCGCGGCGGCGCAGCCACCATGGCGCTGAGCGTGGATATGACGGCAACGGCAACGTGGTGACGTAGGCCTCGCCTGGTGCAATGGTGTCCTTCGGTGCTGGCCCGCTCGCACTGCTCGGCGTGAACACGGAGACACGCGCCATGAACGGACTACGGTTCGTGACGCGCACCGACAAGGTCGCGGTATCACCTTCGGCGACGTCATGACGATTCACCGTCGTTTCGAGCAGCAAGCCACTCGATGCCGCGCCGAGTCGCTGCAACTGCCCGAAGGTGCGAGCCGCGCTCATCGCCTTGTCCGCATCACTGGGCGAGAGGTTGGTGGGGAATCCGTCCTCACCACGACAGATGTCGCTGCGAGCGGCGACGCCACCGGTGCACCACTTGTCGAGCAGGTGGCGCGCGCGATCGATCCGGCGCAGCGAATTCCATGGCTGCTGGGGGTCCATCTGTGTGCGAACGTCATTGAGTGCGCGCATCAAGCTGTCGTACACTGGCTTCTGTGCGGCGGTAAGGGATGCGGCGAAACGTCCAAGCGTTGGATCTACGCCATCGAACAGCGAAACTTCCTTCTCTGCGGGTGTGGACTCGTTGACACGTGTGGCTTCGCGGCGCACGTAATCGGGCAACGTGCCGCGTGGCTGCGCGACACCGAACCCCTGGCTACGATGCTGGCTGCGGCTGAGCCCTGCGATTTCGCCGAGGGCCTGTCCGCGAATTGGATCGTAGCCACCGACATCGATCTTGAGCGTCGCGCCGGTGGGGTTGAAACGCGCGGCGCGATAAAACTTGGAGACGGTCCACGGCGCGCCATACGTCGAAATCGGGAAACGCACCGTGTCCATGCTGGCTTCATACGCTTCCTTGGCCAACATTCCCGACACCTGATGGTGACCGTGTCCATCTCGCGGCGTGCCGCTGAAGACGGCGATGATCAGCTGCGGGCGGAAGGCGCGAACGATCCGCACCACGTCACCAAAGACGGAATCCTTCGGCCAGTGCTTGAAGGTTTCGACGGCCGTCTTGGAGAAACCGAAGTCGTAGGCACGGGTGAAGAACTGTCGGGCGCCATCGATGCGCCGTGCCGCCAGCAGTTCCTCGGTGCGGATCACGCCGAGCGGTTCACCCAGCTCGTTGCCGATGGCATTCTGCCCGCCGTCGCCACGCGTGAGCGAGAGGTACGCGGCATCGACCTTGGCACCTCGAGCCAGCCAACCGAGTAGCTGTGTGTCTTCGTCGTCAGGGTGTGCGCCGATCATCAGCACGCGTGCAGTGGTGCCGAGTGCGCCAGTGAGGTCGTAGAGCGGCACCGCGCCCTGCTGCGCGCGAAGCGCGGCTGGGGCGAGGGAAGCGACGGCGAGCAGTGCGGCAGCGGAGCGACGAAGAAAGCGCACGGTGATCAACGCGGACTATGAGAAAACGGGACGACCCGCGTGAGCGGGCCGCTGCGCACGGCGGCGCGTCCGTCGATGGTGCAATGACGAACGCGCCGCGTCTGATGAAGCGAGCTTGCTACCGGAAGCCGTCAGCGAGTGGCTGACGCCTTCCGGGCCTTCGGTGCTGCGGGTGTCGGCACGGGGGCCAACGCCTCGGCGATGATGCGCGCCTGATCCGCCTTGTGTGACGCCTCGTAGCCTTCGGCGGGGCTGGCACGCTCCGGACGACCGGCGTACCGAAGCGTGAGCGCGTTGCCCGTCGCCATCCGCATGCGCGGCTCGACGAAGGTCCAGGCGCCCATGTTCTTCGGCTCTTCCTGTGTCCAGACCACTTCGGCGAGGTTCGGGTAGCGATCGATCACTGCCTGAACTTCCTCGTGTGGCCACGGATACAACTCCTCGATGCGAACCACGGCCACATGCGGCTCTGGATTCGCGGCGCGGATTTCGTGGTAGATCTTGCCGGTGCAGGCGACCAGTCGCGTGACCTTCTTTTCGCGACCCTTGGTGGAGGCATCGTCGATCACGGGCTGGAATCCGCCAGTCGCAAGATCGGCAATGCCGCTCATCGCATCCGGCAGGCGCAGCATCGACTTCGGCTGCATCAGCACCATCGGGCGGCGTGACGTGCGCAGCGCCTGGCGACGGAGCAGGTGGAAATACTGCGCCGGCGTGGAGGGATAGGCGACCGTCATGTTTCCTTCGGCGCATTGCTGAAGGAATCGCTCCAGTCGTGCAGACGAATGCTCTGGCCCCTGCCCTTCGTAACCATGCGGCAGCAGCAAGACCAGTCCGGAGTCCTGATGCCACTTGGCACGGTCAGCCACCAGGAACTGGTCGATGATCGGCGCCGCGACGTTGGCGAAGTCACCGAACTGTGCTTCCCAGCAGACGAGGGTATCCGGTGCGGCAGTGCTGAAGCCGTATTCGAAACCCATCACTGCGGTTTCACTGAGTGGGCTGTTCGCGATTTCCATCGACGCCTTGGCGTCGGGCACATGCTGGAGCGGCGTGTAGGTCGTGTACGTGTTGGCATCATGCAGGACCGCCTGGCGATGGCTGAACGTGCCACGTTCGACATCCTGTCCGGTGAGGCGGATGTTCATCCCCTCCTGCAGCAGCGTTCCGAATGCGAGCGCCTCGGCATGCCCCCAGTCGATCGACTTCTCGAGGCCCTCGCGACGGCGCTCGAGGGTCTTCGCGAGCCGCGGGTTGGGCGTGAATTCCTTCGGCCAGGTCAGCAGCGCCTCGTTGAGCGCCTTCAGGCGACCGGCGGCGACGTTCGTCTGGACGGGGGCCGGTGCGGGCGGATTCGGCAGGTGCTCGTCGTGTGAATCGTCCGCCTTGCGCACGGTATCGAAGATGGCTTCGAGCGACTTGGCGAAGTCGGCGTCCATCGCGTCGACATCGGCCTTCGTCATCACACCATCACGCACGAGGCGTGAACCCCACACCTGGCGCGGCGTCGGATGCGCCTTGATGCGCGCGTAGAGCTCCGGCTGCGTGAAGAGCGGCTCGTCGGTCTCGTTGTGACCCCAGCGACGATACCCGACGAGGTCGATGAGGAAGTCCTTGCCGAAGCGGGTGCGATAGGCGATGGCGATGCGCACCGCCATCACGCAGGCCTCGGCGTCGTCCGCGTTGACGTGCACGATCGGCACATCGAAACCCTTCGCAAGGTCGCTGGCGTAGTGCGTGCTGCGGGCGTCGATCGGGTCGGTGGTGAAGCCAACCTGGTTGTTCGAGATGATGTGCAGCGTGCCGCCGACTTCAAAACCACGGAGGCGGCTCATGTTGAACGTCTCGGCCACCACGCCTTCGCCGATGAAGGCTGCGTCGCCGTGCACGCACACCGTCAGCACTGCCTTCGGGTCACGCTTGCCTTCGGTGCCCTTGATGCGCTGGCGGGCACGCGCGACACCGTTGATGACCGGGTTCGCAAATTCGAGATGGCTCGGGTTCGGCACCAGTGTCATGCCGACCTTGGCGCCGGTCGGCAGCACACGCGAACCTTCATAGCCCATATGGTATTTCACGTCACCCGTCTCGCTGTCCGGTGCGGCGCCGTGGCGCCCTTCGAACTCGGAGAAGAGGTTCGCGTACGGCTTGCCCATCACGTTCGTGAGCACGTTGAGTCGGCCACGATGCGCCATGCCGATCACGACTTGCGTGGTGCCGTTTTCCGACGCTTCGGTGATCGCCGTATCGAGCATCGGCACCAGTGCATCGGTGCCTTCGATGCTGAAGCGCTTCTTGCCCTGATAGGCACGACCGAGGAAGCGCTCGAGGCCATCGACCTGCGTGAGACGCTTCAGGACATCGACCTTCTCGGCCGCTGTCAGCTGACGGGTGAGCTTCTCCTCGCGCAGGATGGTGCGGAACCAGAGGCGCTCCGTTTCATCAGGCAGGTGCATCACTTCGAGCGCGAGTCTCGACGAATAGCGACGGCGGAGCATCGCAATCACATCGGCCGCGGTCTTGAACCGCGCATCGTTGCTGTAGCCAAGCGAGGCGGCCGGAACGCGCGACAGATCGGCGGCCGTGATCTTGTGGTATTCCGGCGTCAGTTCGGCGGCACCAAGCGGTGATGTGCCGAGCGGATCGAGCGGGACGGCCAGATGCCCGAAGATGCGGATGTTCTGTGCCAGGGACGCCGCCGAGGCGGCGAGGCGCGGAAGCTCGGGATCGGAGTCGGTGGTCGACGGCGTGAGGGCGGCAGGGGCGCCTCCGCTGAACTGGGCAGCGAGGCGGAAGAACTGTCGCCAGGACTCGTCGACGCTGGTCGGGTCGGCGCGGTAGGCCTCGAACATCTCGGCGACATAGCCGTCGTTGAAGGCACTGGTCGTGATAGGGGTGTCAGCCATGCGCCAAATCTATTGTGGCTGACAGGGGGTTTGCCCTCGCCGGACTGGCGGGGAACCGGTGGGCCAGTGCGGGGCTTCGACCGGCATGCCCCCCAAGCGCCCGAACCGAGCCCGTCCGCCGTCTGAGCGGCCCGAAAAGGTCTGCCTGCGATGTGGGCGGCCGTTCAGCTGGCGCAAGAAGTGGGAGCGGGACTGGGACCAGGTGAAATTCTGCTCGGAGCGCTGCCGGCGGGGGTAGCTCTGGCGTTTGGTGGCATTGGGATAGGTTCCGGCCGTCACGTCGAGGTGGGCCCCCTTCAGCCTCCGTTCATGCTCCGCGATCCCGTGCAGCCGGCAGTCGCGCCCGGTGCCGTCTGGCTCCGTCGTCCTGGACTCCCTCGATGAGCGCCGCAGCGGATCGGCTCGCCGCCGCCTTGGCGGATCGCTACACCATCGAGCGTGAGATCGGCGCCGGCGGGATGGCGACGGTCCTGCTGGCGACCGACATCCGGCACGCGCGACGCGTCGCGATCAAGGTGCTGCGACCGGACCTGTCGCAACGCACGGGCGCCGAGCGATTCCTGCGGGAGATCCGCACGACCGCGAACCTGCAGCATCCGCACATCGTGCCGCTGTTCGACTCCGGTGAAGCGGCGGGCAGCGTGTACTACGTGATGCCGTTCATCGAGGGCGAGACGCTGCGCGACCGGCTGGAGCGCGAAGGGCAGCTGCCCGTCAGCGATGCCGTGCGCATCGCGCGGGAAGTCGCCGATGCACTGGACTATGCACATCGGCACGGTGTGGTGCATCGCGATGTAAAGCCCGAGAACGTGCTGTTGCACGACGGTCGCGCGATGGTGGCCGACTTCGGTATTGCGCTAGCGCTGGCGCGCACGACGGGCGACGTGCGCCTGACAGAGACCGGGATGAGTGTGGGCACGCCGCACTACATGAGTCCCGAGCAGGCGATGGGCGAGAAACACATCACCGCGCGCACCGACATCTTCGCGCTCGGTGCGATCCTGTACGAGATGTTGGCCGGCGAACCGCCGTTCACGGGCGAGTCGGCGCAGGTGATCGTGGCGAAGATGATGACGACGGCGCCGACGCCGATCGTCACACTGCGGCCGACGGTGCCGGAATACGTTGCGAGGGCGATCGACGGGGCACTGCAGCGGGTGGCGGCGGATCGATTCGCAAGCGCGGCGCTGTTTGCGGACGCGCTGCGAGGCGGGAATGAGACCGGAGGCGTGCGTGCCGCCGGCGAGAAGGCGTTCACCAGCGCGGCAGCGCGTTGGTGGATGATCGGCGCGACTGCGGTCGTCGCCGCTGCCGCAGCGGGATACTGGATCGGCGCACCGCCTGAACCCCCGCGCAGCCAGGGCACGGTGGCACGCACGGTCATTCCACTGGCACGCGACCAATTGCTATCGATTGGAAACTATCCCTTGGCGATATCGCCAGACGGGGCGTACATCGTGTATGTGGGTGACGACAGCGGAAAGGCGCAACTGTTCCTGCGCGCGCTGGCCGACACGATCTCACATGTACTTCCGGGGACGGAGGGCGCGAGTTCTCCGTTCTTTTCACCGGACGGCGCATGGATCGGGTTCTTTGCGCGCACGAAACTGCGGAAGGTGCCGCGATCGGGTGGCGCGCCGATCGACCTGACTGACGTGCAGCCGGGTGAACTCGGCGCCGACTGGGGTCCTGATGGGACGATTCTCTTTGCACTCAGCGATGGGACGCTGCATCGCACGCGTGCCGACGGGGGCACGTCGACCAACGTCGCGGTATTTCCCGCAGACAGCATGCGGCGGTTGGCCCTCGGGCCACTCAAGTTCCCGTCGTTCCTGCCCGGTAAGGACCGCGCCCTGATCAGTACGGATTCCGGTGTCGGCGTGATGGATCTGGCGTCGGGAGACATTCGCATCGTGGGCAAAGGTCGGCAGGGTCGTTACCTGCCGTCGGGGCACCTGCTCTTCGACGACAACGAAGGTCGCGTGCGCGTCGTGCGATTCGACGTCGAGAACACCGTGACGAGCGGCACATCGGTGCCGGTGTTCGAAGCCTTTCGTGGCCCGGGCGGCGGCGCTGGCTACTTCGCCGTCTCTCAGACTGGCACGCTGATCTACATGCCAGGCGGATTTCAGCGCACGCTGGTGCGTGTCGACCGCTATGGGCGTGAGACGCCGATCAACGTCGAACCACGCGGCTATCGCTTCCCGTCCGTGTCGCCGGATGGGAAGCGGATCGCGGTCACGGTCGATCCGCGCCCATCGGTAATCTGGCTCATCGATCCGGCGCTGGGTCAGGCGGTGCCGTTGACGACCGATGGTGTGCACTCCATTCAGCCGATCTGGTCATGGGACGGGACACGCATTGCCTATATCCAGTACCCTATCGGGCGCGCCACCATGCGCTGGACGCTTGCGCAGCAGGGCGCCGAGCATCATCTCGCGTTCAGGCCGATTGCGGCGAAACCGTGGCTCGACTTTGCCGCCAAGACCTGGACTCGCACCGATGAATTCATCGGCACGCTGATCAACGACCGTCCGGACCAGATCGGCGGTGACATCGCACGCAGCCGAGTTGGAGACAGCACGACGACACCCCTCGTTCAATCCCCCGGCGATGACCGGGATCCGGCCCTCTCGCCGGATGGCCGATGGCTCGCCTACACCTCCGACGTGTCTGGCGCGAACGAGGTCTATGTGCTGCCGTATGTCGGCAATGGAGCGGCGGTCCTCATCTCGTCCCGTGGCGGCGTCGAGCCACAGTGGTCTGCCGATGGCAAAGAACTTTTTTATCGCGCTGGCACGCGTCTCATGAGCGTCGCAGTTCGCACGCGCCCGGACTTTGCCGCGCTGCGATCACCGCAGCTCCTCTTCAGCGGTCCGTTCGACTTCAGTCAGTCGGCGAATTGGGCGGTGAGTCCTGACGGGACGTTCATCATGGTGAAGGCGGATCCGACGACGGGGCGGCAACTGCGAGTGGTGTTCAACTGGTTCGCGGAACTGGACAGCATCGCGCGGGAATAGCGCGGCCGCATCGCCGTTGTCGATTTGCGTTCGCGCTCGCAGCTCAGGTCGCTGTCTTTCTGGCGACGAACCCGCGTGTATTCGAGATGTGGCGCAGCCCGCCAGTGAAAAGACCAGGCCGAAGCGTGCCAAGCAGGCACGCAGCTGCATGCACGACGTCGGCGCCGACCGAGACAATTCCGCGGTGCTCTGCTGGCGCCATGCGAATCAGCGGCAGACCGCAGTGGAACGTGCTGGTGAGCTCGAGGCCAGCCGCGGCGCAGGCTCGAGCGACGTCTGCATCCGTATGGAAGATGTGCTTGGAGAAATTGTCTGGCGATACGTACTTCCAGATCCTCGCGCCGTACGCCTCGAGATTTGGCATGGAGAACACTGCGACGCCACCCGGCTTCAAGACGGACGCCGTTACACTGAGCACGGCGTCAGGACTCTCGAAGTGTTCAAGCAGTCCCCAATGGACAGCGACATCGAATTCATTGTCGCGACCATGCCAGTTGAACATGTCAGCCATCACTGCTTCACCATCGACCCCACGGGCACGAAACAGCTGCTCCGTTTGACGCACGCCGGTCTCGGAGTAGTCAACGGCTGTCACACGAGCACCAGCATGCAGCGCCAGATCGACCAGAAACTTTGATGCGGCGCCGCCAAGTTCGACAACCTTGGCGTTATGGAGCTGGCCGAGGCCGACGTGCCGATCCATCATCCGAAGGAACGATCCACCGGCACCGAAGTCGCGCGCGTGGAAAAGACGATGCGCTAATGCGCGACTGTCACGATCATCCCATTGCGCATCCCAAAAGGCCGGATCCGTTCTTGCGCCCACAGGGGGGGGAGGCGGTGACTCGATTGCTGCCATTTTAATCAATCACAAAAGGAGATTCGGACTGGCGCATTTTTCGCAGTCGTGTCAGCGACTGCTCTCGAGGACTCAAGCTAACGATAGCATCGTTGTGGATGCGGCAATAGTTGCAATGCATCCCGTGTGCTTTGTCGACGACTCAAACCACACGAGGGGCTGGCACACGCTGCTTGCAGAGTGCCCGCGCTCGCATTGTGGCTGCCGTAGTGAGGCAACCGAGGCGCTCGACGGCGACCTCACATTCCGCGCGTGGTATGTCAGTCTCTGCTAAACCTCTATCCCGTAAAACCCCACCTGAATCCCGCCCACCCGCGTATGCAGGATCTCGGTGGTCGGCGATTGCAGCGCCTTCACGTGACTCTGCTCGGCCATCAACAACGCCACGCGCCACTCGGCGAACGCACCACGCGCCAGCTTGCCGATCTGCACGAACAGGCCCGTGAGTGCATCGGTGTTCCCGACCCGACGCCCGTACGGCGCGTTGCTGCACCAGAGGCCGGACTCGGCCGGCGGCTCGAGTGAATCGAGCGTGACCTGCTCGAACTGAATCATCGACTCGACACCCGCACGCGCGGCATTCTCGCGCGACATGCGAATCGCACCTGGATCGCGGTCGCTGCCGACCAGTGGCAGATCCACCACGTCGATACCGCCCGCCTTGGTCGAGCGACGAAGTCCCGGCAACACGTCGCGGTCAGCGCCGGGCCAATGCTCGAAGGCAAACGGCCGCGCGCGACCTGGGGCCTGCTTTCGTGCGATCAGCGCCGCTTCGATCGGGAAGGTGCCCGAACCGCACATCGGGTCGATGAAGGGCGTGCTGCCGTCGTAGTCGCAGGCGAGCAGGCAGGCAGCCGCGACGGTCTCACGCAGCGGCGCCTTGGCGACAGCCTGCCGATAGCCACGGCGATGCAGTAACTCGCCCGAGGTGTCGGCGCTGATGGTGCAGATGTCGTGCACCACACGAACGAGGATGCGCTGCGCTTCGTCAGTCGGCGCATCGTCGTCGTCGCTGTCGGTCAGGCGAACGACAGGAGCATCGACACCGAAGTGCTTCGAGATCTGTCGTGCGACTCGCTCGGCGACCGCATCGGAGTGGTAGAGCCGCGACTTGCGACAGGTGACGCGGACGGCGATCGGCTGGCCGGGAAGCAACACCTTGCCCCATGGCAGCTTCGCCGCGCCCTTCTCCAGGTCAGCGAAACCCTGCGCCTTGAACTCGCCGAGGCGCACGATGATGCGCGAGGCAGTGCGCAGCCAGAGGTTTGCGAGGGCAATCGTCCGAAAATCCGCCTGAAACGCCACGCCATCAGGTGTGGGTGGTTCGTGCGGGATGTCGAGCGCGGCCAGCTCGGCGGCGGTGACGGGGGCGATTCCGGGAGCGGTGATCGCGAAGGCAGACCAGGTGGTAGACACCCACACAAGCTAGCGCCCGCCGAGCCCTCTCAGGCGATGGGCTACTGTCCGGGCACCGGCAGGTGGTCGAAGCTCAACACGCGGCTCACCTGCCAGTGGCCGCTACGCTTGGTCCAGAGATTGACGAACCGCGCCGCACTGCCTGGCTTGCCATTGACGCGGAAGTCGTGCTCGCCCATCTGCACGACGCCGTAATCCTTGATCGGGTACACCCGCATCGTACCCCGTCGCAACACACGCGTGACGCCATGCTTGCGCGGACAATCCGCGGCGAGTCGGGCGAAATCGCCGCGCACCACGTCACCGACGTGAAAGCCCGTCTTGTCGTGGTAGAACTCGATGTCATCGGTCAGCATGGCGTTGATGGAGGCCGTGTCACAGGTGACGTATGCGGCCTCGAAGAGGAGACTGTCGGCACGGATCATCTCGTCGAAGAGCGGGCCCGAGATGCTTGGATCGGTTGCGGCTGGGCGCGTGGCACGGCGGCCAGTCATCGTGACACCAGGCCCCTCGATGATCGCCATCGTTGCCGTACCGTGCACAGGCGTGAATCGCACGACGTAGTCTGGCGCGTCGGCAGGGACGAACCGCTGCCCGCCCTGATGCAGCAACAGCGTCGGCGAGTTGTCCCGCATCTGGCCGTGCACGCGACCATCCTGCTCGAAGACGCGAAACCAACTCGTATCGCTCCGGCCGGCTTGCAGAAGGGCGTAACTCCCGACCACTTCGCGTCGCTTGCTGGCGCCGATCGGCGTGTCAGCTGGGGGATTGGCTGCCGAAGACTGCGCGACAACAGGGACTGCTGCCGTGAGCAACAGAAGGGCGAGCGATCGTCTTCTTCATGAGTGGAGCCGGTTGTGAGGCGTCAGCCGCACGCGATCACGGCACCTCCCGCCCTACGCCCAGACGCTGCGGCGGTTTCGCGCAACTCGCGATCACGCGCAGACGAGCACAACGAAGGGAGGCCGCAAGCGCGCACGGCCTCCCTTCGTCAATTACAAACAGTGCTACGGGTACGTCGCCTTACTTCTTGGCGCTGTCGACGGCGGGCTTGGCCGAATCCGTGACTGGCTTCGGGGCCGTCGAATCGGCCTTGACGGCCGAATCGACGACGGTCGGCGTGGCGTTGGCCGGCGCCGTGCTGTCGGTGACGGCCGGCTTGTCCGCCGGCTTGGTGCAGGCAGCGAGGGCGATGGTGGCGAGTGCGGCGGCGCCGAGGCGCATCGAGCGGATGTTCATTCGAAATCTCCCAATTGGTTGGAGGGTGCGTTGGGAGAGGCGGGACCTGAAAAAACTTGCACACCCTGCCGCTGCCCCGAGCACACAGCCGCGTTCGGGGCACTAACGGCGCCGCCAGTCAGCGCGACTGCAGGCGCCGCTTCCGCTGCCACTGCACTGCGCGCACACCAAGGAGCGCGGCGAAGAGCGCGAAGTAGACCAGCGGCCAGAAGGTGTCCTTCTTCACCGCCCACAGGTAGTGCGTGGTGGCGGTGATCGCGACGACGTACGTCAGCTGATGCAACCGCTTCCACTTCACACCACCGAGTTTCTTCGCGATCGCATTCGGCGAGGTGATCGCGAGTGGCACGAGGATCAACCAGCTGATCATGCCGATCGTGATGTACGGCCGTTTCACGATGCTGGTCCAGATCTCGCCGAAACGCAGTTCGAGATCGAGCCCGAAATACACCACCATGTGCACGGTGGCGTAGAAGAACACGAACAGGCCCAGCATGCGGCGGTACGTCGCGAGCCACGCCCACCCGGTGAGCTGTCGCAGTGGCGTGATGGCGAGCGTGTAGGCGAGGCTGCGCAACGCCAGCGTTCCGGTGTTGATCTCGAGGATCTTCACCACGTCACCATCGATCTGGCCCGTGACGAGTGCGTACGCGAGCCACACGGCTGGCGCGAGCAGCGCGAGGAACACCACCGGCTTCAACGCACGACCGATGCGCGGGCCGCGCGGACGTGCCCGCGCGGGAGCGGCGACAGCGGAAGTCATGCGACGGTCGAGATCAGCAGGTGTCAGAAATTCCGACGCAGGTCCATGCCGCTGTACATCGACGCCACCTGGGCCTCGTAGCCGTTGAACATCGGCGTCGGCTTGCGCAGGATGTCACCCAGCTTGCGATCACGCGCCTGGCTCCAGCGCGGATGATCGACCGTGGGATTCACGTTGGCATAGAAGCCGTATTCATCCGGCGCAGCCTGCATCCAGGTCGTGTTGGCCGGCTTGTCGGTGAACTTCATCTTCACGATCGCCTTGATGTTCTTGAAGCCGTACTTCCACGGCACGACCAGTCGCAGCGGCGCGCCATTCTGGTTCGGCAGCGTCTTGCCGTACATGCCGGTGGCAAGGAAGGCGAGCGGATTGAGCGCTTCATCGAGGCGCAACCCTTCGATGTACGGCCAGGCGATCGTGGCGCGACGCTGCCCTGGCATCTGGGCCGGATCGTAGAGCGTGGTGAACTCGACGAACCTGGCCGACGGCAGCGGATCAGCGCGACGAATGACATCCGCCAGCGGAATGCCACGCCACGGAATCACCGCGCTCCACGCTTCGACGCACCGAAAACGATACGTCCGATCCTCGATCCTACTCGGCTTGAGGAAGTCATCGAGCGGCATGTTGCCGGGCTTCTTGCACATCCCTTCGACCTTCACGCTCCACGGGCGGGTGCGGAACTGCTGCGAGTTGGCCTTCGGATCTTCCTTGTCGGTGCCGAACTCATAGTAGTTGTTGTAGCTGGTGACCTTGTCCTCATCGGTCACCTCCTCCGCCTGCTGTGCGCCTACTGGGTGGAGCCCGCCCATCGCCGCTTCGACCAGTGCGCCGGTGGCCGTGATCGCACCAATGCTGCCAACCATGCCAAGGAACTGGCGGCGGTTGAGGTAGTCGATCTCCGGCGTGATCTCGGAGGACGGCGGCTCGATTCGGTTGCGGATCAGCATGGCGACAGCGGTGGAAAGTGAGTCGTGAACAGCGACCTGCGGCGAAGAGCCGGCGGGTGTACAGCAAGTGCACGAACCTGCGGTCGAGAAGGCTACAACACTCGGCGAGCCCAGACGAGGCGCTGAAGGATGTTGATACCCACCAGCGTCGTCATGATGCCGAACAGCAGCGCCAGCTTCGCCGGGAAGAGGAAAAACAACGCGTAAAACACCACCGTCTCAAAACCGGCCACCAGTGCGGCCGGCATGGTCACTGTCGTGAGTTCGCCAGTCGCCTGCGCACCGGATGCGCGTTTCTCCAATACGGCCGAGAGGTACATCCAGCTGCAGGCGTTGACGAAGAAGGCGCCTTCCATGGCCGCCGTCCATAGCAAAACGACGCGATCGGTCGATTGGATTGCCAGACCGACCGGGACTGCGGCATAGACGACGAAATCCAGCAGAATGTCCAGATAACCGCCGAAATCAGTCTGCCGTTCCGCCACCCGGGCCACTGTGCCGTCGAGGCCATCGATGATCCTGTTCGTGAGCCAGAGCGCCAGTCCCACCCCCCACGCCGCCCGCGAGGCAGCTACGGCGGCGCCGAGGCCAAATGCCAGTGCCACGACCGACAACAGGTTCGGCGGGACACCGCGCAACAGCATGGCGAGCGGCGCCAGCAATCGATCCTTCAGGCCACGGAGCAAGTGATCGAACACGGGACGTCAGTCGGGGGTGAAGAAACGCGCCTGCGTGATCGCGAGCTGGATCACGTCGCCAGGTGTTACCGCGACGCCGCTGCCGACTCGGACCGTGGCGGTCTCGCCACTATCAGTGCGCACGGTCAGCAGCGATTCGTGTGCACCGTCGCGGCGTTCAGCCACCGTCAGCAGCGGGGCCGAGAGCGCAGCGCCAGGCCGCACGCTGACTTCATGCGCGCGCACACACGCGACGGTGGCGCCTGACGGAACACCCGCGGCGGGAATCGCGCCGCCAATCCAGTAGAACAACTCCGAACTGTCATCGGACACCGTGCCATGGATCTCTGCATATACGCCCAGGAGTCGAGCCGTTTCCAGCGACGGCGGCGAGCGCAGGAGTTCCGCTGGCGCTTTCGCCGCCGAGAGCGATGACCCGTCGATGGTCGAGATGTGACTCGCAATTGCGAGGGCATCATCCAGGTCATGGGTCACGAGCAGCATCGCTGCACCGCTGGCCGCGCGCGCAGCGAGCAGCGCCTCGCGCACATCGCGGCGAATGGCGGGATCCAGCGATGCCAGTGGTTCATCGAGCAGCAACACGTCAGGCTCGGCACAGAGGGCACGTGCTAACGCGATGCGATGCCGTTGACCGCCGCTCACCGCGTCCGTGGAACGTGCCGCCAGCTCATCGACCTGCAAACGCGTGAGCCAGGTGTGTGCGGAAGCGCGGGCCTCGCCGGGCGCGACACCCCGCACCAGCAGCGGAAACGCGACATTCTCGAGCACTGTCCGATGCGGGAACAGCACCGGTTCCTGATGCAGATAGACGATACTTCGCCGTTCCGGTGGCAGCGTCGTCACGTCGCGGCCCTTCACCACGATTCGCCCCGCCGATGCGGCCTGCAGTCCGGCCAGCGTTCGCAACAGCGATGACTTGCCGGAGCCCGAGACACCGAGCACCGCGAGGCAGTCACCGGCTTCGACCGCGAACGAGACGTCGCGCAAACCGACGCGCTCGCCGAAATCGACGCGTAGGCCTGTCACCTCGAGTGTCGATGTCACGCCGCCACCGCTGCGGTGCCGCGCGCGGCGATCCGCGAGATGCTGACGACAATCAGCGCCGGAATCGCCAGCGCCAGCGCCCCCGCGGCGGCTCGCTGATCCTGACCCGCCTGCAGCAGTGCCAGCACATCCAACGGCAGTGTGCGCACGGCACCGCCACCAACCAGCAGGGTCAACGCAACCTGCGCCCAGCTGACGAGGAAACCGAGTGCGAGGGCCTCGACGATCGGTCGGCGGAGCAACGGCAACAACACGTAGCGCCAGCGGTTGACGCCCGTTGCACCGAGGGTCGCTGCAGCTTCCTCGAGTCGGCCGTCCCACTGCGTGAACACGCCAAGGAAGATCAGCGTGAGATACCCCAGCGTTGGCACCAGGTGCGCGAGGAAGACACCGCCCAGCGAACCGCCGAGTCCAAGCGTGAGCACGGTCAACTGCAGGCCCACGCCAAGGGCGACCGGCGGCATGGCCACCGCTGCAAACGCCAGCACGGCCACGGCGCGCCTCGTGCTGCGTGCGCCGCGCGCCGCGGTTCGCCCGAGCGGCAGGGCACACATCGTGGCTGCGATGGCCGTCGCGACACCAAGGATCACGCTGTTGAGCAATGCACCCCGGTGCGCGGGCTCTGAAAACAGTTCCCGCCACGCGCTGAAATCGATTGCCGCCGGTGCGATGGCAGGATAGAACCAACCGCGTGCCACGGACGTGACGATCAACAGCAGCAGTGGTGCAATCGCGAAAAGCGTCAGCACCACGAAGAGGGCAACGCGCGGCAACGGTGACCGATGCGTCATGCGTCGTCCCGGAGCCATTCGTGTGCCGCCACGGCAATCATCGCAAGGATCGTTGCCATCAGCGCGACCAGATACGCTTCGCCATGCGACTGGGCATCGAGCGCCTGTCGACGTTCCTGGATCAGCATCGGCAACGCGAGCGGTGAGCTGGGCGCCAACACCAACGGAAGCTCGAGCGAGCCAAGCACGAACACGAACACTGCAATGACACTCGGTGCCAGTCCACGCAGGAGCAACGGCAGCGTGATGGTGCGCAGCACCTGCCACGGCGAGGCGCCGAGTGTCCGAGCGGCATCCGACAGCGCAGGGCCGCGTAGTGATAACAACGACAGCGATACGAGCAGCAGGAATGGCAATTCCTTCCAGACCACAGCCACGATCACACCGAGGGCCCAGGGATCCTGAACCAGTGCGGGAAAATCGGCCGGCACACGAGTCAGCTGGAGCTGCGTTGCGACGCGCGATAGCCAGCCACTCTGCGACAGCAGCAGCAGTATTGCGACCGACGCGGCGACCGTCGGCACCGGCAGCGGCAGGGTGGCGATGAATCGAGCCGCACGATCGAGTGCGCTCGCGCGGGAGAAACTGAGGGAGATGATGACGGCACCGACGAGTGCGACGCCCGTTCCCACCGTCGAGATCCAGAGCGACAGCATCGCAGAGCGCAGCACCTGCCCGTCGCCCAGTACGCGGCCCAGCGCACCCGGCGTCGCATCACCTATCAGGCCGAGCGCTCCCGCGACCAGGTAGCCGACACCAATCACGAGCGGCACGCCGAGGATCGCGGCTGCGGCTGCAACGGGCAACACGCTGGCGACACGCTCGCGTCCGCGGCGTGAGCCAGCGTACGGGGCAGCGTGACGGGATGATGAGCGAGCGGAGTTCACACGCGGAGAGTGGATAGCGCGAGTCCCGAGCGCAATCGTGCCTGTCGTTTCGACACGATCAGCGGATCATCCGGCGCCAGTCATCCTGCAACCGCTCGTGATACCGCGGCGAGACTTCCGGCCGCGCATATCGCCGCAGGGAATCGGCGGGCACCAGCCGCGGATCATTCACGACAGAGTCGAATCGCAGCTTCCATTCCGCCGGGAGTCGCGACAGGCTGAGGACGGTGCCGTCGGCCCAGACCGTCGGACGCTGCTTCTCCAACTGCGCGGCGGGGGAGAGCAGAAAGTTCGCCACCACCATGGCGCCGGCAGCATTCGGCGCATTGAACGGAATGCCGAGAAAGTGGGCGTTGGCGATCGTGCCATCCCGCAACACGAGGGCACGGCTAGTGGGGGGCAACACACCTTGCATCGCCTTCGTCACCGCCTCGTTCTGGTTGTTGGAGAGTGTGAAGTCGACCTCCTTGTTCGCGAAGAGGCGGTGCAGCGCCGCGACGTCGGCGGGATACTGTGTGCCCTTGCGCCAAAGCGACGGCTTCAATGAATCGAGCAGCGCGAAAAGACGAGCGCGACCCGCCAGATACTTCGTGGAATCGAAGCCGCCCTGGTAGGTCTCCACGCCGCCGTTCAGCGAATAGAGCATTCCTTTGAGGAACGTGGTGCCTGCGAAACTCTGGTCATACGTGAATCGACCGGGATGTGCCCGGATCCAGCTCGTGAGTTCGGCCACGGAGCGTGGCGGTAGCGGTGTGCGCGCGCTGTCGTAGATCAGCGCCAACTGCACCGTGCCCCACGGCGACTCGAACCCGGCCGGGTCCTGCTCGAAGTCTCGACTGATGATCGGCGATGAACTATCGACGGCTGCGCCCGCGGGAAGTGACCCACTCCACGGACCTGCGAGCAGCTGCCGACTGCGCATCGCACTGAAGGTCTCACCGTTGATCCACATCAGGCTCGCGGTGCCAGTGCGCGCACCCGACTCTCGCTCCACGGTGAGCTGGTCCACCAATTC
The DNA here is from genome assembly GCA_963740355.1 of uncultured Gemmatimonadaceae bacterium. GTDB lineage: Bacteria > Gemmatimonadota > Gemmatimonadetes > Gemmatimonadales > Gemmatimonadaceae > JACMLX01. The sequence continues at coordinate 373,753 of CAVUDW010000002.1, read as the reverse complement.
ATTGCCCTGCCCGCTCACCGCTTGCAGCGTGATGCCGAATTCTGCCTGCAATCGCGGCGCGACCCACTTGTCCACGTAGGCATTGACGGATGGATCACCACGCCACATCCGCCAGACGACCGCGGTGCCGCGCGCCCGTGCCACGACACTGTCCCACGGGAGTCGTGCGAGTTCGGCGGCGGTGACGGCGGGCGCCGTTCGTGCACATCCGAACGCCACCGCGACCGCTAGCAGGACGGCGAGTGATGCGCGCCGTCCTGCCACGGTCGACCTGTCAGAATGCATAACGGGCGGAGAACTGCACCTGACGGGCTGGCGCCGCACTCGGGAATACGACCGGATCACCCGGCCGGCCCACCTGTGTCCGCGCACCACCACCAGGAAGTCCATTCGCGTAGCCACTCACATTGCGGGTGTTGAAGGCATTGAACAGGTCCGCGCGCAGCTGCACCGGGCCAAGCTCATAACCAGCACCAAGGTTCACGAGCGTCGCTGCCGGCAACCGTTCGCCATTGCGCGCAACGCCAAAGAAACGATCCTGGTTGCCGAGGAAGCCGTTGCCGAATGTATCGCCGGAGCCATCGAGGTCGCAGTACGATGCGCCGCAGAAGCCGGCAATGCGGTTGATTGGAGTGCCCGACTGCACGTCGAACACGGTGCTCAGCGAGAGTCGACGAATGCCAGTGTACACCGCACGCAGCGACAACTTGTGGCGGCGATCATTGACCGCATCCGCCCACTCGGCATCGAAGTTGTTGCCTTGCGTGGCGTTGAAGTTGATGTCCTCGGTGTTGTTCCGCGAGCGGCTCACTGTGTAGTTCGCGTCGAGCAGAATGGTGCGCTCCGGCTGCCAGCGAAGTGCGGTGGTGAGGCCGATGTAGTTCGCTTCACCTCGCGACGCTGATGTGGTCAGGCGGCGATAGCTGCCGGCGACAGGAGCCACGGGGCGGAACGTGTCACCCTCGGAGACCGGGACGGACGTCACATCGCCGGGACGGATACCGCGGGTATTCGCATTCAGGTCCCACGATAGCGGGAGGTTGTTCGTCTGCGTGGCAACCGCGTCGACAGTGATGCCAACCGCTGGCGTGACCTGATACTGGAAGCCGAGGCTGACCTGGTCGCTGTATGGCTGCTCGAGACCAAGCGCGAAGAGTCGCCGGATCTCGCGCGGCGGGAACGTGCTCGACTGCGCGGCCAGCGACTCGCCACGCGGCCCCTGGCCGAAGGCTGGAGCCTGTGCGCCGTCGAGTGTGATGGTGGCGTTGCCATCGGGGCCGAACTGCACCGCGTCGGAATAAATCGTGTAGGGAAACTTGCCCGTGTAGCGACCGGCACCAACGCGCAGCACCGAACGATCGGTGGGCGTCCAGTTGATCGAGACGCGCGGCTGAAAATTGTTCAGGTCAGGCTTGCTCTCACCACGAGACGTCAGATCATCGTAGTCCCAGCGCAGGCCGGCGTTGATCGTGAGCTCGGAGGTTGGCGTGAACCGATCCTCGAACCAGGCGCTGGTCAGCAGCTGCGACAGGTTTACCTGCTTCTGCCGGGCATCGATGCTGTAGCGAAGCACCTGTACATCCTGCGGGATGTCGCCGTAAGTGTAGAACCGTCCCGCCGCCGGGTTGATGTTCCCGGTATTCAGCACGGTGTAGCTGCCGATCGGATTGGTGTTGGACCCCGTCAGCTCGAAGGCACTGCGAGCAATGTCGACGCCGGTGCTGATCGTGTTCTTCGCGCCCAGCTCGCGTCGATGCTCGGTGCGCAACTGGAACTGACGCTCCGACTCGTCGAAGACGAAGTTGCTGCTGCCGACAATGGCCTGCGTGATCGTGTTGCCCGGTCGCGCCGGATCGTTGGCGACGATCGTCACTTGCGGGATGCTGAAGCTGCTGCGCGTCGGCGGGAAGTTCCAGCGGAAGGTGCCGAACTGCAGCGAGGTGACCTGGCTGGCGCGGCCATTGCTCAGCGAGGCGCGATGTGTAACGCTGCTCAGTGAGCCGATGCGCTGCGTGCGCGTGTCTGCCTCGGGCGCGAGGATACCACTACCCTGACCCGCCCGATCGGTACTGGTGAGCGCAAACTTCGCCGTCAGGCTGCCGGCATTGCCGAGGCCCTGATCGAGACGACCGAAGGCCTTCCAGATCTGGCGCAACTCACGACCAACGAACGGCACGCTGGTGGTGCTCGCGATGCGATCCTCGTTTTCGTTCGTGTATTCCAGCGCACCGAAGACGAAGGTGCGATCCTTCACCAACGGCCCGCCGCCCGCCGCGCCGACCTGCGTGCGACGGAAGCCATCCTGCGCCTTGTTGAAGGCGTCGGCGTTGCCGCCGGGCACGATCTTGGCACGAGCATCGAATGGCACACCGGGGCGGTTGTAGGCGAACGCCTCGCCGCCCCACTTCGCCTTGCCGGATCGCGTCTCGAACTGGACCACGCCATTGCTGCTGCGGCCGATATCCGCGCCATAGGTGTTCGCGGCAACGCTCAGTCGCTCCAGCGCCGACAGCGGCAGTTCGACGCGCGCACCACCGAGGAACCCTTCGTTGTTCTCGAGGCCATCGATGGTGTATGAGGTGTAGAGCGAATTGCTGCCGTTGATCGTGAGGCGTGGTGCGTCACCGAAGAAGCCGGTGGCCTGCGCCACGTTCGGCAGCGAAAAGGCCAGTGAAATTGGATCACGGGAGTCGGTCGGGAGCGCGTTCAGCTCCTTTCGCTCGACGGTGCCTCCAACGGTGGCCGTGCTTCGATTGAGCAGGCGTCGCGGCTGATCGGCCACCACACTGACCACCGACAGCTGCGCCGCCGTGGAGTCACGGAAGCGACGGCACCCCGCGGTGGCTGGCCGCCGGACGCAGGTGACGCTGTCCGGACGGACGCGAGAGGAATCTTGCGCCGACAGGAGCGTCGGCGAGGCCAGCAGTGCCGCGAGGGCAGCGAAATTGAGGGCGCGCATCGCAAGGAAGATATGTTTGGAGGGCGAGCCCTCCTCAGAGGCACGACAAGACACGGGCGCGGTGATTGGTTCCCCGGCCCCACCTCCTTACGCCACGCACCACCAACTGGATGTTGATGAATACGCTTCGCGACCACGCGCTGATGGGCATCTCGTATCTCGAGCTGCTGAAGGGCCTCGGCATCGGCACACTCACCATTGCAGCGCTGTGGACGATCCGGGAGCTGATGGTGAAGCGGCTCAAGGGGTCCGCCGCGACCGACACCTGGGTGGACGACCTGTTCCTGCTGCTGGCCCGGAAGACATCGCGCATCTACATGCTGGCGATGGGCATCTCGACGGCGGCGTACTACGAGACGACCAGCTCGCAGCTGCCAACCTGGTTGCGGATGTTCACGATCGGCGCCTTCTGTCTGCAGCTCCTGTGGTGGGCGAACGCCTCGGTGGATTTCTGGCTCCATCGCATGCACACCAATGCCGACGGCACGCAGTCCAGTCGCGCATCCCTGGCGGTGGTGGGCGTCCTGATCCGGGCCGCGGTCTTCGTGATCGTGCTGGTGCTGGCGCTGGACAACTTCGGCATCAACGTCACGGCCCTGGTCACGGGCCTCGGCATCACGGGTATCGCAGTCGCACTGGCGGTCCAGAACATCCTCGGCGACCTGTTGGCTGCGCTCGCGATCGCGTTCGACAAGCCGTTCGTGGTCGGCGATGAAATCACCGTCGGCGACGTGACAGGCCGCGTCGAAAACGTGGGCCTGAAGACGACACGCCTTCGGCTTGGCACGGGCGAGGAAGTGAGTCTCGCCAACGCCGACGTGATGAAGACCCGACTGACCAACGTCAGCCGCACGCGCACGCGCATGGTGTCGCTCACAGTGGGCGTTCCAGCCAACGGTGAGACCGGTGAATCGTTGCTTGCGCTTGCGGTTCGCTGCCAACAAGCGGCAGCGGGTGTGAAAGGCGTGACCCGCGCCAATGCGAAGTTGCATTCGGTGGTCGACGGCCGTGCGCGCATCGTGGTCGAGAGTGTGCTCGACACCCCGCAGGTGCTCGGCACTACGCGCCCGCTCCTCGTCGCCGCCCTCACCGACGCCGCCGCCACCGGCGGCCACCCCGTGCTCGGAGTCGGCTGATCCTCTGTGAGCTGGGGAACTGCGTAACTGCCTTGACGCAAAAGTGCTCTGGGGTACAGCAACAGCCGCAACACTGCAGAAGCCGCAAAACTGCCACAGCGAATCGCAGGGGCGCAGAGGCCGCAGAGAACTGCAAAGGCCACTGCAACAGCTTTGGTAAAGGACCTTGAAAACGGAAGAACGGTGGGCGAGTTGTTCCCACAAAATGTCAGGGCGATGTGCTCACCGACCACCGGTGCCCACGCACGCAGTTTTGCGGCCGTTCGCAGTCTTGCGGCTGTTGCTGGACCCAAAAGTTTGTTTTGCGATAAGGCAGTAGCAGTTCAGCCGTTGCAGTTCTCTGCGTCTCTGCGCCTCCGCGATTCGCAGTTGCGGTTCAGCGATGCTCCGCGTGCGCGAGGATGCGACGGAGTGCGGTACCGGTACCGTCTTCGGTGCGGACGATCTCGCCGAGTGATGCGGCGGCGGTGCGCATGGCGGTGTTGGTCCGCATGGTACGGATCGACGCGGCGAGGTTGGCGACGGTGAGGTCGCGACGCTTGATCGGCGCGGGCGAGACACCGAGCGACTGCAGTCGGCTTCCCCAGAACTGTTGATCGAAGCCCAGCGGCACGATCAGCGACGGGACGCCACTTCGCACGGCAGCTCCGGTGGTGCCCGCGCCACCGTGGTGCACCAACGCGCTGCTGCGGCCGAAGAGCCAGTCGTGGGGCACGTCGCGCTCGACGTGGATCGTGCTGGGCAAGGACGTGTTGCCGAGTGAGCCCCAGCCTTCGAGCAGCACCGCGCGACACTCCGCCTGATCGCAGGCGTCGAGCACGACCTTCGTCAGCCATTCACCATCTTGCGGAGTCATGCTGCCGAACCCGATGGTGACCGGTGCATCGCCGGCGGCGAGAAAGCGCGACAGCGACTCACTCGGCTGGAAATCCGGCTCGTCGAGGTACCACCAGCCGGTCGGTGCAATCCACTCCGGCCAATCGGCGGGACGCGGAAGCACGGCCGGGCTGTAGGCGTAACAGACCGGGTAGGCCGCGGAGCGTTGGGCGGCGAACGGACCGAGAAAGGACACTGGCGGCGCGTTGAGCTCGCGCGCACGCCAGCGATTCACCGTGCGCCGCGATGGTTGCCAGAGCAGCTGTTCGCCGATCACGTGTGAGAGCCGATTGCGACGCCGGTCCCAGAGCGTGGCGGGTTCGCGGTAGGTCAGCCCTGCAGCCGGAAACGCATGTGTGGGCGTGAGCGGTTGCAGCCAGCCGGCGATGACGGGCGTCCCTCGAATCTCGTGCAATTGAGCCGCCGCCATGCAGACGGCGCTGTAGAGCACCACGTCCGCGTCCGCCGTTGCGATGGTCAGGTCGTGCAGCAGGCCGTCGAACAGGCCACCGAAGTCGCGGCCGAACTCGCAGGCGAACTGCCACAGGCCGCCCAGCGAGCCATCGGACAGCCATGCCCGGGCACCGGGATTGCTCAGCATCGCCTTCGGATCACCATGCAGCGCGCGGAATGGCACGCCGTGCGCGCGCACCCACGGCTCGAACACCGCGTGCGTCGCCAGCGTCACCCGATGGCCATCGTGCATCGCCCGCTTCGCGAGGGCGAGGTAGGGCTGCACGTCGCCGCGCGATCCCGAGGTGACGATCACCAGATGCATAGGGAGGGAAATATGGCTATCGGTGGTGTGTAGCTTTCGGGATGACGCAGACTGAGATGATCCCTCCAGCCCTCGAACGCGTGCTTGGCCGGTTCCGCTCCATGGGACGCGAAGAGAAGATGGCGAGCCTGGTGGCGTACGCGAAAAAGCTCGAGCCGCTCCCGCCGCGTTTGGCGGCCCTCGATCGCGCCGCATTCACCGTTGCCGAGTGCCAGACACGTGTCGACCTCTTTCCCGAAGTGCATGATGGGCTGCTGCACTTCTATGCCGATGTGAACGTGCGTGAATCACCGACGGTGGCGGCGGTGCTGGCGATCCTCTTCCAGGCGGTGAACGAGCAGCCCGCGAGTGTCACGCTGGCGATCCCGAACGACATCGTGCGTCAGCTGATGCACGACATCGGGCTGGCCGGGCGCGAAGTCGGCCTGAATGCGATGGTGCAGCGCCTGAAGCGCCACGCGGCGCTGGCCCAGGCCGCATAGGGACTCGGCGGTAACCGGCTCAGGGGGCAGGTGTGGGTGACGGTCCAGCGGCCCGGGCATTATTCTGCTGTGCTGTGGGCGTTCCGCCCCTGCCGTATCATCCCATGCCCTGCCGATGCCGATCACGATCAAGGTCAACAACAACGCGTCGCTGCTGATCACCGCGGCCGATGCACAGTCCATCCAGATCACGGACGCGGAAGGGAACGTCATCCCGCTGCCCGAAGGAAAGAACGTGTCGCTGTGCCGTTGCGGCGACAGCAAGCGCAAGCCGTTCTGCGACGGGTCGCACCGGACGAATGGTTTTGACGGGACCTGTGCGCCGGTCACGCCCGCACCCATCACGCCTGCCGCCAGCTGAGCCGTGCTCCAGAAAGTCCTGAATGCCTATGCGTGGGTCGTGCTCATCGCGGCGATCATCGTCGGGTTTTTCGTGGTGTTGGCGGTCTTCATCGTCACCGTACCGTTCGATCGTGACCGGTACATCGCGGGTCGCACCTTCCGCCTCGTAGGCGCGACCACGGTCTTTCTGAATCCGCTGTGGAAGTTCAGCACCGACGGGATCCGGATCCGGGATCCCCGTCGGCCGTACGTCGCCGTGTCGAATCACGAGAGCTACGCCGACATCTTCCTGATCTCACACCTGCCGTGGGAGATGAAGTGGCTGGGGAAGGAGCAACTCTTCAAGATTCCGTTCCTTGGCTGGATGATGTGGCTGGCCGGCGACATCCCGGTCAAGCGCGGCACACGCGAAAGCATCGTGGCCGCAATGAACGATTGCCGCGACAAGCTGAAGCACCGCTTGAGCGTCATGATATTTCCTGAAGGGACTCGGACCCCTGACGGCGAGCTGCTGCCGTTCAAGGATGGCGCCTTCCGGCTGGCGATCGAGAACAACATTCCGATCCTGCCGATCGTGGTGGCGGGCACCCGTCGGGCGATGGCCAAGCACACGTTCCAGTTCCAGAAGACGCGTGCGATCTGTCGGGTACTGGAACCAATCGAGACGACCGGGCTAACTCTGGCTGACCTGTCGACGCTGAAGAATCGGACGCGGGATGCGATTGCCGCGGCCAAGGAGCGCCTGCATGTCGAGCTCGGGCTTGGCGCAAACGGTGAACCGCTTTCGCTCGGCGCCCAGTCCGCGTAGCCGGCTGTACCGTCGGTCAATCCGAACCTTCGGGCGCGTCGTATGATGCAGGCGTCCCATGGCAGATGACCGATGACTGACAAAGCGACCAGCAACACACGCGACAAGGCGACGGATCGCACACCGGATGGTGGCGCGCCGACGTCGCGAAGCGCGACCATCCTGCGCGTTGGCGTAGCGCTGCTCGTCGTCGTGGGCCTCGTGTTGCTGGGACGGCAGTTGAGTGGGCAGCTGCCGCGCCTCACGGCGGCAGTGGACGCGCTTGGCGCATGGGGACCCGTCGTGTTCATCGCGGGATATGCGCTGGCCTGCGTCGCGTTCGTTCCAGCCTCCATCCTCACGTTGGCAGCTGGTGCGCTGTTCGGCGTCGTGAAAGGCACCATTTTCGTATTGCTGGGCGCGTCGCTGGGTGCTCTGGGAGCCTTCCTGATTGCACGCTACGTGGCGCGCGACTGGGTCGCCGAGCGTGTCCAGCGCGATCCACGCTTCGCGGCGATCGACGGTGCGATCGCGGAGCAAGGCCGCCGCGTGGTGTTTCTCCTGCGCCTATCGCCGGTGATTCCCTTCAACGTGCTCAACTACGCACTGGGGCTGACACGGGTGCGCATGGCCGATTTCCTGGTCGCATCCGTCGGCATGATTCCCGGTACACTGCTCTACGTGTACACCGGGAACGTTGCGCGCGTGGTGGTCGGCGCGGCGGGCACCACCGCTCCCGCGCGCGGGCCCGCCTTCTACGCCGTGCTTGGCCTCGGCCTTGCGGCTACGGCTGCGGTGACGATCCTGGTGACGCGTCTCGCCAAGCGTGCATTGGCCGATGCGACGGCGAACGGATCAGTCCCGACCTGACGAGCTGATTTTCCCTTTTCTCCGACTGCAGATGCTCGAGCACGATCATTGGGATCACGAACTGGTCTCGCAGGTGCATCCGTCGGACTGGGTGAATCCCAAGCCAGCGCCGAACTACGATCTAGTCGTGATTGGTGCCGGCACCGGTGGACTGGTATCGGCCGCCGGCGCCGCGGGACTGGGCGCGAAGGTCGCGCTGATCGAACGGCACCTGATGGGCGGCGACTGCCTGAACGTCGGCTGTGTGCCGTCCAAAGGGCTGATCAGTGCGGCCCGCGCGTGGTCGACGGCGCGCACTGCGGCAGGGAAGTTCGGCGGGCCCGCGATCGCGGCTGACTCACGCGGCGATTTCGAGACGATGATGAATCGCATGCGGCGCATTCGGAGTGAGCTGAGCCCGATCGACAGTGCGGCCCGCTTTCGTGACCTGGGCGTCGACGTATTCCTCGGCGACGGCGCGTTCATGAACCCGTCCGCAATTACGGTCGGTGCGGCAACGCTGAAGTACCGCCGCGCCGTGATCGCAACGGGCGCCCGTGCCTCCGCGCCACCGATCCCAGGGCTCGAAACCGTTCCGTACCTGACGAACGAAACGATCTTCGACCTCACGGCGCTCCCAGCTCGACTGCTGGTGATTGGTGCCGGCCCGATTGGCTGCGAGATGGCGCAGAGTTTCGCCCGTTTCGGCTCGCAGGTGACGCTGATCGACAAGGGGCCACGGGTGCTCCCGCGCGATGACGAAGACGCCGCGCTGATCGTGCAGCAAGCACTCAGCGAAGATGGGGTCCGCTATTCCGCTCTCGCTGAAATCGTGGCTGTCTCACAGCAGGGTGGCGAAATTCGCGTGCGCACGACGCGCGATGGCATCGAGACCACGCATGTGGGCGATGCGCTGCTGGTGGCGATCGGACGCAAGCCAAATGTGGAAAACCTCGGACTCGACCACGCCGGAATCGCCTTCACGAAGAAGGGGGTGACAGTGAATGAGCGACTCCAGACCACGAATTCCTGGGTGTACGCCGTCGGTGATGTCTGCTCGCCGCTGCAATTCACACATGCGGCGGATTTTCAGGCGCGGATGGTGATCCAGAACGCGCTATTCTATGGCCGCGGCAAGGCGAGCAATCTGGTCACGCCCTGGGCGACGTATACCTCACCGGAGCTGGCGCAGGTCGGCCACACCGCGGCGAGTGCGGCGCAGGCGGGCGTCCCGATCCAGACGTTCACGGTACCACTGCACGATGTGGATCGGGCGCGTCTCGAGGGTGAGACACAAGGGTTCTGTCGCGTGCACGTGCGCGAGGGAACGGACAAGATCGTCGGTGCCACGATCGTGGCACCGAACGCGGGTGACATGATCAGCGAAGTGACTTTGGCCATGACGAACGGCCTCGGACTCGGCGCGATCGGCAAGACGATGCATCCGTATCCGACACAAGGTGAAGTGCTGCGCAAGGTGGCAGATGCGTGGCGCCGTACGAAGCTGACGCCATTCGTGAAGAACCTTTTCCTTCGCTATTTCGCTCTCTTCAGATGACTTTCCGCATCACACGTGTCGCACGACAGCTGGCGACGGGCGCTGTCCTGATGATTTCCAGCACATTGCTGCATGCGCAGGCAGTTGACCACAGTGCGTTTGACCGACTGCTGAAGGCCCACGTCGTGAACGGACTGGTGGACTACGACGCATTCAAGGCTGACCCGGCCTTCGCAGGCTATCTCCGACTGCTGGCCGCGACGAATCCGGTCACGTTGCCGCGCAACGAACAACTGGCACTCTGGATCAACGCCTACAATGCGTACACGATCCAGTTGATCAACAACAAGAACGAACGCGAGTCGATCCGGAACATCAACAAGTCGCTGGGGCTTCTGCGCCTGAAGGGTCCGTGGTCTGAAGCGTTTGCCGTGGTGGGCGGCAAGACGTACACGCTGGACGACATCGAACAGCGTACGATTCGCCCGACCTTCAAGGAACCGCGCATCCACTTCGCGCTGGTGTGTGCGGCGATTGGCTGCCCACCGCTCCGCAGCGAGGCCTACACCGGCGCGCGCATCGACGCGCAGCTGAACGAGCAAGCGGTGCGGTTTCTCACGCAAACACCGGCCAAGAACCGCGTGGACGTCGCGAATCGCACGATCTATCGCAGTCCGATCTTTTCCTTCCTCGACTACATGAAGGATTTCGGAGGCAGTGAGGCAAGCGTCGGGCGGTTCATCGCGCGGTACTATCCTGCGGGTGCCGAGAAGGCGTTGCTGGAGTCAGGGGAGTACAAGGTCGTGAAGACGGAGTACGACTGGAGCCTGAACAGCCAGGCAAACGGGCGGCGACTGGGGCTGATTCGATAGCGACGGGTTCTGCCGTCTGGCGCTGGACGCCTGTGGCGGTGCTGGTCCACACTTCCTCACGCGGAGCCGCGGGGGACGCGGAGTCGCGGAGGACTGCACGCGACGCCTATGGCGGCGGAGAGTTCGCTTTTCACGGGACTTTCAAAGGGTCAGGGCTTTCATGCAGGCTGAGTCCTTGTGAGCTCACGGGGACGGAGTCCCTCCGGCTCGTTCCCTTCCAGCACCATTGATGGGGAAGCGGCCAAGGTTGCCATTGGAGCACTCCGTGAGCTCCGTGGCCTCCCCCTCATTGCAGTTGCTTCCCTCGCGATTGCAAACGAATGCTGCAACGCGCACCAACGCGAACAACAAATAGGGGGGAGGCCACGGAGCTCACGGAGTGCGACCGCAGCCGCGTCGGTCGCATCGCGAACGTTTGGGGGGACGGAGTTCCTGAGCTCAGGGGTACGGAGTTCGCTCGAGATCAGAGGGACGGAACGACGTCGGACCGGGAGGCCGTGCCCACGAGGTCCGCGTAGTACCGATCCCGAATCCCGAGCGCATTCACCTCGCACATCGACACCAGCTCGCCATTCACCGGCACGTGAAAGACACACTGCGCCAAGCGTGCCTGCCCTTCGTCGGTGTGGATCTCGGCGCTGCTCATGAAGTGATGACTCACGATCACCAGCGGCTGCACCTTGAGTGAGCCGTTGAGCAGGTCCCGAATCGCCTGAAGCGGCGAGCCGGGGCTGAGGCGTTCGAGCCAGTGCCAGAGGTAGCCGGGCAGGCGACCGAGAACGAAACCTGGCGCGCGCAGTGCCATGCCGAGTGCACGGGCGATGGCAGTACGGGTGGTGTCGGTCTTGAAGCTCACACCGCCAAATCGTCGGAAGAACTCGTCGACGGTGTCGGCGTGCGGTGCATCGGCTGACGGGCGCAGGGCGTGGAAGGCCGGCGCCTCGCCGTCACGGTGCGCAACGAGACCGTGCAGGATCCGGTTGCACGACGGATGGCCGAACCAGACCTGCGACTTGAGCAACTCTTCGGCGGCGCCCTTCTTCCCGCCCGTCAGCGCGAACGCGATTCGCCACCAGAGTGCCTCGCCGGTCACTCCGCCACCGAAACCATCTTCGGTGCGGCCAACTTGTGCGATCGGCTGGAAGCTGATCATTCGGAAGACGCGCTGCCCTCCGGTGATCCAGCGCATCACATCATGCACGCCACTGAGGTTGTCGCGCGTGACTGTCATGGTTGTGGCGGCTCGCAGGCGCTTACCGGTTTTCGACTGCGCTTCGGTGAGCAGCTGCACGAACTCGTCGCGCAGTGGATTGAGCTGCGCCTCTGACGTCGCCCCCTTGTACTCCGCACCGACGCGGCCGCGCTGCGTGGTATCGACATGGATGCTGACCTCGACCAACTCGCCGTCCAGCATGTACTGCTCGAGCAACCCCGGCCGACGACGAAAGGAGTCGCCATGCGTCATCAGCATCGGCACTAGTTCGAGCGAGTGCGCGTGCTGCAACAACTTCACGACTTCCTCGGGCGGCCGCAGCGTGACTTCGCCATCGGTCAGTTGCAGGTTCCCGTCCGGCCCAAGGATCGGTCGCAGCGCGTCCATCTGAGCCATGATCGCTTCCACGGGCTCAGCGGGAATGCGATTGGCGGCCTCGCCGAGGTAGCATCCACGGCACGCGAAATCACAGCGTGGCATGGCGCCGATGGTCGCTCCACATCCGTTTCCCTGGACGCCGAGCATCTGCTGCTTGGTCTGCAACGCCTCGGGCATCGCGTTCCAATTCTTCGCCAGCAGCGCCCGTGATTCGTCGCGCACTGGGGTGGCGAGGACGTTCAGAACGCGCCGCGGCGGTCGGCCAGTCTGCAATGGAACGGACATGCGAATCGGTGAGGAGGTCCAGAAGGAGATCCGCACCAGCTACGTCAGAATGCGCGAGCCGGATTGCTTCACTGCGCCGCACGACTCCGTCCCCATGAACTTTCAAGGACTCTGACCCCTTGAAATCCAACCAAGACTCCGCGCCGCTTGGGCTCCGCACCAGTCGCCTGATCGTCTACACATTCTCACGCGGAGACGCGGGGGACGCGGAGACGCGGGGGACGCGGAGCCGCGGGGGACGCGGAGCCGCGGGGGACGCGGAGCCGCGGGGAACTGCGGGGAACTGCGAGGAGGGTATGGACCGGGTTGATGGGTGAGGACGGGACCGGGTTGATGGGTGAGGACGGGACCGCATTGATGGGTGAGGACGGGACCGCATTGATGGGTGAGGACGAGACCGGGATGATGGGTGAGGACCCGACCGGGTGATCGGTGAGACCGCAGCGCGCACGGATGCCACGCCCTCCACCGCAGTTCCCCCTGCCGTTGCAGTTTGCTGTTCCCCGCGGCTCCGCGTTCCCCGCGCCTCCGCGTGAGGAAGTGTAGACCGTCAGGCGACGGCGCGACCAACGCTGCGAAAGACGGAAGGCTGGCAGTCGTGTAGAACTCAGGCTGATGAGCTAAACGCGCCGAATACAGATGGACGCGCGACCGCCCCAAGCCGCATAGAATTCGAGATGCACCTCGCCGCCCCGCACGACCTCGACTCACTCGACGACGCACTCAGCACGCCGACACCCGCGGTCGTGCGGACGCTGGCCGCCATCGAAGGCGATGTGATCGTGCTGGGCGCCGGCGGCAAGATGGGACCGTCGCTGGCCCGGATGGCTCGGCGCGCGATGGATGAGGCGGACGGCGGACGACAGCGCGACGTGATCGCGGTGTCGCGCTGGTCGGAGGCCACGGCGGCGGCGCAGCTCGAGTCGGCCGGCGTCCGATTGATCCGCGCAGACCTGCTCGATCGCGCAGCCGTCGATGCACTGCCGTTTGCGCCGAACGTCATCTTCATGGCCGGACAGAAGTTCGGCACCGGTGGCGATCCGGCGCAGACCTGGGCAATGAACACCATCGTTCCCGCGTGGTGCGGCGAGCGGTTCGCTGGTGCGCGACAGGTCGTGTTCTCGACCGGCAACGTCTATCCACTCACCACTTCCAGCGGGTACGGTGCGACCGAGTCAACCGCGCCGGCCCCGATTGGTGAATACGCCATGAGCTGCCTCGGTCGAGAACGCGTGATGTCAGCGCTCGGCCAGCGACATGCCTCGCCGGTGGTGCTCTATCGGCTCAACTACGCCTGCGCACTGACGTACGGCGTGCTCACGGACCTGGCCGTGAAAGTGCGGGATAGGATCCCGATCGATGTCACGATGGGCACCGTGAACGTGATCTGGCAGGGCGATGCCAACGCGATCGCGCTGATGTTGCTGACGCAGGGCAGCGTCCCGGCATCGCCGGTCAACGTCACCGGGCTGGAACCACACACGGTCCGATCGCTCGCCTCTGCTCTCGGCACTCGGCTTGGCGAAACACCCGTCTTCACCGGCACCGAGGCCCCCGACGCGCTGCTGTCGGATGCCCGTCCCCTGCGCGATCGTTTTGGGGATGATCTGCCGCTGATGCCCCTCGACCACCTGCTCGACTGGACCGCCGACTGGGTGCGCGGTGAACGGCCGTTGCTCGGCAAGGCGACCAAGTTCGAGGTCCGCGACGGAAAGTTCTGAGCGCGGCTCAGGAGCCTCGGAACACGAAGTAGACAGCGCCCAGGATACAGCAGCCTGCCCAGAGGTAGTCCAGCTTCACCGGCTGCTTCATGTAGTAGACCGCGAACGGCACAAAAATCGTCAGGGTGATCACCTCCTGCACGATCTTCAGCTGGCCGAGTGACAGCACCTCGGCACCCGTCCGGTTGGCCGGCACCTGCAGCATGTATTCGAACAGCGCGATCCCCCAGCTGAGGAGCGCCGCCACGTACCACGGCTTGTCGTGCAGGTTCTTCAGGTGTGCGTACCACGCGAAGGTCATGAAGACGTTCGAACAGGCCAGCAGCAGGATGAAGCGGTACAGAGGTGGCATGAGACACTGAAATTTCAGGATTGTGTCACGAATCGCCCGAGCGCGGCGATCGTCATTATCGTAGTGAAGGCAGTTCTGCGGAACTTCCGTACACCGGGAATAGCTGCCCGGCCCCAGACATCCGATGCCGGAGCACGCCTCTTGAACGTTCGCCAGCACCTTCTCGCCGGTCAGGTCATACCGGCGCACCCGCTGGCCCTGACGGCGGCGCGAACGCTGGATGAACGCGCACAACGTGCGCTGACGCGCTACTACATGGCCGCGGGAGCTGGTGGCATCGCGGTGGGCGTCCACACGACGCAATTCGCGATTCGACGGGTCGGGCTCTACCACCCGGTGCTCCAGCTTGCAATCGAGACCGCCAACGCGACGCTCGAACTGGCACCGCGGCCGTTTGTGCGAATCGCTGGTGTGATCGGTGAGACACCGCAAGCAATCAGCGAAGCCGGCATCGCCAGTGCCCTTGGCTACGACGCGGTGCTGCTCTCGCTTGGCGGACTGGACTCGCTCGACGAGCGGGCGCTGCTGTCCCACTGTCGCCACGTGGCCGACGTGATGCCGATCATCGGCTTCTACCTGCAGCCGGCGGTGGGCGGCCGTGTGCTGTCGTACCGCTTCTGGCGCGACCTGGCCGAAGTCCCGCAGCTGATCGCGGTCAAGATCGCGCCATTCGATCGCTATCGGACGATGGACGTGGTCCGTGCGATCGTCGCGGCCGGCCGCGATGATGTCGCGCTCTACACTGGGAACGATGACGCGATCGTGGCCGACCTCACCACACCGTTCCCCGTGCGCCGACATGGTCGGGCCGACACCACACGCATCGTGGGTGGATTGCTGGGTCAGTGGGCCGTGTGGACGCGACGCGCCGTGGAATTGCTGGCCCGCATCAAGGCACTCGGCGATTCACCGCTGGCGCCCAGCCTGCTCACGGAAGGGGCAGAACTGACCGATGCGAACGGCGCGATCTTCGATTCGCTACACCGTTTCTCCGGCTGCATTCCCGGCATCCATGAAGTCTTGCGCCGTCAGGGGCTGCTGCGTGGCACCTGGACGCTCGATCCACGCGAAACGCTGAGTCCCCGCCAGACCGACGAACTCGATCGCGTGATCCAGTCCTACCCGTGGCTCACCGATGACGCCTTCGTCGCCGAACATCGCGACAGCTGGCTGACGCCGTAGGCCTGGACCAGCTAGCGGGGCGTGACGCCGTCGCGGAGCGCGCGCCACGCACGCAGGGATTGCCAGGCATCGTCCATCGATAGCTGGGACGTCTCGACCAGCCCTTCGATGACGGCCACACGCAATGCCGCATCGTTGGCATCGTCATTCGAGGTCGGCTCTTCCAGCATCGTCAGCGGATCGGGCGGAATCAGCAGCCCGCTGCGAATCAGCTCACGCATGGCGCGCGGTGCGGCGTCTTCCAGCCACGGTGCCACCGCATACCGGCGGTCATCGGTACGGAGCAACACGACCTCGATGAAGCGCTTGTCCTTCCCGACCCAGATGCGGGTGCCCTGACGGGTGCGGCGCGCCGTGAAGCGGCGCGCGCCGATGAAGACGGAGGTGCCGGTGGGCACGGATTCAGGAACGGCGGCAGGTTCAAGCGCTGGCATGCAGAGGAGTGTCGTACGCAGATGAGCCGGAGATAACACTTGCCGGTCAAAAGCGACCTCAACCACTAAAACCTCGGGTAATCGGTGCCGCCAAAGGCCCGGCGCGGCAGTATTCTGGGAGCAACGGGCACCTGCCGGAGGACGTACTCCGCCAAGGTCCAGCTCTCACTCCCCACCGTTCCCATGACACGCCACCTGCGCGCCTTGCTCGCGTCGTCCCTCGTCGGGCTGTCCGCCCTCGGGGCCCAGCCGGCCGCCACGCCGACCCCTGCCGCCGCTCCCGGCCTCCCCAGCATCGCCACCCGCACTGCCGGCCTGACCAAGCGCGACGGCCTCTTTCCGCTGTATTGGGATGAGCGCACCGGCAAGCTCTATCTCGAGATCCCGGCGATGGACCAGGAGTTCATCTACTTCACGTCACTGCCATGGGGCGTGGGGTCGAATGACATCGGCCTCGATCGCAATCAGCTCGGTCGCGAACGACTGGTGACCTTCACCCGCAGCGGACCGCGCGTGCTGCTGATCGAGAAGAACACGAACTTCCGCGGCGTGACGACCGACGCCAACGAAGCGCGCGGTGTGGAAGAAAGCTTCGCACGCAGCGCCATCTTCGGCTTCACGGTCGAGGCGCAGGATGGGCAACGCGTTCTCGTCGACGCCACCGAATTCGTGGTGCGTGATGCGCATGATGCCGTCGGCAACCTGCGCCGCAGCCAACAGGGCACCTTCGCCCTCGATCGGTCGCGCAGCGCGGTCTACATGCCGCACACGAAGGCCTTCCCGCGCAACACCGAAATCGAGGTCACGCTCACCCTCGCCGGCTCGAACCCGGGTCGCTACGTGCGCGACGTGACGCCGAATCCAGAAGCGCTCACGATCCGGGAGCGCCACAGCCTGGTCGCGCTGCCGGAACCCGGTTTCAAGATGCGCCCCGCCGACCCACGCTCGGCGTTCTTCGGCATCAGCTATCAGGACTATTCACAGCCGCTCGGTGGCGACTTCGTGCAGCGCTTCGCATCGCGTCACCGCCTCGAGAAGAAGAATCCTGGCGCTGCCCGCAGTGAAGCTGTGAAGCCGATCGTGTACTACGTGGACAACACCGCACCGGAGCCGATTCGCACCGCGCTGGTGGAAGGCACACGCTGGTGGAACCAGGCCTTCGAGGCGGCGGGCTACATCAACGCCTTCCGTGTCGAGGTGCTGCCGGACTCGATCGATCCGCTCGATGTGCGCTACAACGTGATCGAGTATGCACATCGTGCAACGCGTGGCTGGAGCTACGGTGGCGCGGTCACCGATCCGCGCACCGGCGAGATGATGAAGGGCCACGTGATCCTCGGCTCACTTCGCGCACGACAGGACTTCCTGATCGGCGAAGGCCTCGATGGCCCGTACACGACCGGCACGGAGAAGGCGGCGCGCGTCGAGGCGATGGTGCTGGCCCGCATCCGGCAGCTGGCTGCGCATGAAGTAGGGCATACGCTGGGCATGGCGCACAACTACATCAGCAGTGCGCAAAAGAACACCAGCGTGATGGACTATCCACACCCGATGATCACGCTCAAGCCGAACGGCGATGTGGACATCACCAATGCCTACGAAACCGGTATCGGTGAGTGGGACAAGGTGGCCGTGACCTGGGGATACGGCGAATTCCCGGGCGACGAAAAGAAGCAGCTCGACTCGGTGCTGGTGGCAGCGCGCACGCGCGGCCTGACCTTCCTCACCGACCAGGATGCCCGCCCGGTTAGCAGCGCGCATCCGAACACGCATCTATGGGACAACGGTGCCGATGCGGTGACGGAACTGAAGCGCATGATGACCGTACGTGAACGGGCGCTGGCCAAGTTCGGCGAGACCGTGATCAAGCGCGGTGCACCGCTGGCGACGATGGAAGACGTGCTGGTGCCGGTGTACCTGCATCACCGCTACCAGCTCGAGGCCGCGATCAAGGTGGTGGGCGGTGTGACGTACGCTTACAACTTGCGCGGTGATGGTGTGGCCGGGCCGGTGTCAGTTCCGGCGGCGCAGCAGAACATTGCCATCGATGCGATCGCTGATGTGTTGTCGCCGGCGAACCTCGCCTTGCCGCGCGCGCTGATCGGAAAGCTGCCGCCGCGCCCTTTCCTGATCGAGTCGACGCGCGAACTCTTTGATCGCTGGACTGGCATCACCTTCGATCCGCTGGCGCCCGGCGCCACCATCGCCAATGTCACTTTCGACCTGCTGCTCGATCAGGAGCGGTCCGCACGTTTGGTCGCGCAGCACGCCATCGATCCGACGCTGCCTGGTTTCAGCGACCTGTTGAAGCGCATGGAGTCGAAGCTGTTCGGGGCGCCGGCGGCGAACGCCTACGATGCCACGCTCTCGGCACTGGTGCAGCGCTCGTATGTCGATCACCTGCTGACACTGGCTGAAAGCGCCGACATGCCGCTGGTGCGCGCTGAGGCTCGGTTTGCATTGGTCAACATGCTCGGCACATCGTTGCGGCCAGGCGTGACTGGTCGCGGCAATGCCTCGACCGAACAGCTGGCCGCCGACATCCGCTCGTGGATGGCCGGCACGTACAAGCCGGCCGAGAAGAAGGTGAAGATCACCGTGCCGCCGGGTAGTCCGATCGGAAGCGACGACGATCGGTAGGAGGCGGATTGGTTGGGTTCGCACGCCGTCGTGACCGAGTGCCCGCAACACACGAATTGAATCCCTGAAGTACGGACCGCCGGTGCAGCCCTGTCTGCGCCGGCGGTTTTGCGTTCAGGGGAGGAGCGAGGCCGCCCAGCTTTCACGCGCCGGCTTCACGAACTCCACGCGCCAATCACCCACGGTCTCGCACAGCGTACCGAAGACGGGCGTGTCAGCCGTGACCGCGCCGGATGTGGCGAGAACCTCGAAGTCGCCTCGTGGCGTGACATTGATCGCGCCCGAGCCATCGCGCCAGGCTACGCGCCCCGAGGCCAGCAGGTCAGCGCCGACTTGCGCTTGCACCCGACCGATCGTGCGGAACAGGCCATCGATGGAGCAGCCAGACGCGCCTGTCGCGGCCTCGTCGACGGCGATCGCGAGGAATCGATCATCACGCCAGTCGCGGGCGCACACGAGCGGTACGCCGTGCGCCGCCCACTGCGACAAATGCGCGTCGACCGCATTCAACAACGGGGTGGGATCGGCTACCGGCGTGTCGGCGGCGAAGACCCAGAGTCGGGCACGATCAGGAATCTCGGAGAAGGCGATGCGAGGCATACACGAAAGCTACACGGAATCAGGAAGTGGCTCCCGAAAACACCACGTCCCCGACTCGGCAGATGCGAGTCGGGGACGTGACGGACGAGCGTGTCGCGACTACTGCACGCGATACACGATCGGCAGCGAAACCTTGGTGCGCACCGCATTGCCGCTCACCTTGCCCGGCTTGAAACCAGCCTGCAGCAACGCCTTCTTGGCGGCCTCACCGAAGGCCGGCTGCGTCGCATCGACGACTTCGACGCTGCCCGGCTCGACCTTGCCCGTTGCATCGACGACGAACGCGATCTCGGCGATGCCGCCCATGCGGCGACGCTTCAGGTCTTCGGGATACCCTTCCGAGACGATGCGCTGGAAGTTGGTGACCGAGGCGAGCGACGGCTTGGTCTCGACTTCGGCAAGCGTATAGGTGCGGCTGGCATCCTGGGCCAGGACATCGGTCGGGTGCAGCAGTGTGACAGCGGTGATCGCAGCAGCGACCAGCGAGAGGCGAATACGGGACGGATGGGTCATCGTCGACTCCAGTGGGGTTTCGGTGGCAGGCGTGCATTGTGCGCCCGCCGGACGCGGGACACTCTGCAGTATCGGCCAATGGTTCACCCCGCTTTAGTCCTGCCATCCCGGGCCGACCCTCCGCGCCGAAATGTTACGTTTTCGGCGTTCGAGCTTCAGCGCCTCTTTCTAACGGCATCCGCCACAGCACCCAATTCAGCCGGGACAGTGTCATGGCCGTCGCGAAACTCCGCGCCTGGTGGATGTATCGACAGGGACTGACCGGGACACTCGCGAAGGCGCAGCCGGCAGGAATTCTCTCGCAGTCCGGATGGTCGCGCAGCGTGGCGGGCGTTGGACCGTACCTCACACTTTTTTCCCGCGCTCGCTGTTCACGTGAGCAGGCCGACCGCGCCGTCGCCGCACTCGAGATCCACGAACTCCCTGCCGCGCGCGGCTGCACCTACGTCGTACCAGCAGCAGACTTCGCGCTGGCGCTGACGCTCGCTGATGAATTCGGCAGCGGCGACATGGCACAAGCACTCAAGCTCGGCGTCACCGAGCGCGAGATCGACAAGCTCTGTGCGGCGGTGCTGAAGGCGCTGACCGACGCGACACTCACACCAGACGAAGTGCGCGATGCCACCGGATCGGCGTCTCGATCGTTGGGCGAAGCCGGAAAGAAGAAGGGGCTCTCGACCACCCTGCCCCTCGCGCTGGGCCGACTGCAGTCGAGTGGCGACATTCGCCGAGTGCCGATCAATGGTCGGCTCGATCAGCAGCGGTATGCGTACACGCGGTGGTCGCCGAATGCGCGTGCGGGTGCGGCACTTTCCTCCGCTGACGCGCATGTCGCAATCGCTCGACGGTACTTCCGCTGGATCGGCCCCGCCACGATGAAGGAGTTCCAGTGGTTCTCAGGCCTCGGGGCGAAGCTCGCGAAGGACGCGGTGTCCGCGCTCGACCTCGTACCAGCGATGCCAGGCAGCGATTTGCTCCTTCCTTCAGCAGACCTTTCCGCATTCAACGCATTCGAAGTACCGACCACGCCACAGTACGCGCTGGTGAGCAGCCTCGACACGATCACCGCCGCGCGCCGCAACGTCATCAGCCTGCTCGACGACAGCGATACGGCGCGACAGGTGGTGTCCGACAAGAATCTCGTCTCGATCGGCAAGCTGTCCGACCTGCCGAGTCATGCGATTCTCGATCGCGGACAGCTGATTGGCCTGTGGGAGTTCGACGCCGAAGCGCAGCGCATCGTCCATGCGCTGTTCGGACGCAAGATGGACAAGGCACTGCGTTCGACCATCGACGAGACGGAGACGTTCGTCCGTGATCAACTCGGCGATGCGCGGTCGTTCTCCCTCGATTCGCCGAAGTCGCGCGTACCACGCATCGAAGCGCTGCGCGCCTTCAGCTGACGATCATCGGCGCCCGATCAGTTAACCGTCGAGCGCTCGGTGGCGTCATGGCGCGCCTCACTGCTGACGCGATCACCACCGAAGCTCTTTCGGATGCGCACCGTGCGTTCCAGTTCATCACGCGCCTGCAGCACCTTCCGCCGCAGGTCGGCGCCAAGTGCAGGATGTGCTGCAAGCCAGGCATCGATCTGCTGCAATGACTCGGGGGACGATTGCCCGCCGATGGCTGCGCTGAGCCACGCACCAAGGAAGAAGATGCGACGGTTCTTCTGGATCCATGGCAGCGTGTCGAGCGACGGCACCACGAACCGCTGCGTCAGCGCCGCCTGATCAGGATCGTGAAAGGCGCGCAAGCTGGACGTCACCCACTCCTCGTTCAAGCTGTTGTCGCCAAACCAGCGCGCGAAGTAGGCCCGCTTCGCCGCCGAATCCGGAACGGCGGCCGCTGCCACGAAGGCCTGACGCTGCCCCTCGCTCGACGAATCGCGCACGGTCTCGGCGGCGAGCCGCGTCGACGCGGTGGCGTAGCGGTTCGCGACAAGTCGAGTGACGATCGCCCACCGCGTCGGTGCGCGCAGTGGCAGGCCCGCCGCAGAATCGGCGTCGAGCCACCGATCGAGTCGCTGCAGCGTTGCGGGTGACTGCGCCGACCCGATCAAGGCGTCCAGTTGCGACTTCCGCTGTCCATATGCGAGCGAGGTATCCATGGCACCGGCGAGCAACGTGCGCTCGAGTGCTGGCAGCAACGAGTCACGTGCCGATTCACTACCATAGCGGCTCACCGCAACGCCGATGCGGGCCGTGAGCGCCGCTGCGATCTGCTCGTCTCGCTCCTGGGGCAGTGCACGCAGTGCGGCAGCGGCGTAACGCGACGGCGACAGCCGCGCCTCACGCACCAGATCCCAGAGTGCGCCCCACAGCATGGCGCGCAGCAGGTCGTCCTTCACGGAGCCGATGTTCTGCTCCAGCCAGCGGACGCTCGATTCATCGGGGAGCACGATCGCATAGCCGTAGTCGCCGTCGTTCGCGAAAACGAAAGCGGGCGTCTTCCGTCCGCGGGCTGCGTTGATGACCGTAGTGCGCTCCGTCATCTCGACGGGAATCCGCACCGGCGGCGCATCGGTGTACCAGAGCAGCACCGAGACGCGCAGCGGCCACGGATCATTGCCCGACACGTCCGGCTGCGCCGGCCGCTGTGTCAGCGCGAGGCGCGTGATCCGACCATTCGCGCTGGCGATCTCCTGCTCCACGATCGGCATCCCTGGGCGCAGGATCCACTGCGAGCCCCACTTGGTGAGGTCGCGCCCCGATGCACCGCCCACGGCCTGCAAAAGGTCGCGCCATGTCGCATTGCCATACGGATGCTGCGACAGGAAGCGACGCACTCCACGCTGGAATGCCTGTTCCCCAACGAGATAGTTCAACTGGCGCAGCACGCCCGGTGCCTTGTTGTAGACGATCGGCCCGTAGTTGCTCTTCGCCTGCTCGAGATTGTCCAGCGCCTGCCATACCGGCGTCGTGCCGGCCGTGGCATCGGTGCCGTAGGCGACCGGCTTGTTGCGGAGGTAGAACGTCTTCCATGGCGACGCCGACGGCGCGATGGCGGCCTGCATCTTGGCCGCCATGTAGGTGGCAAAACCTTCCTTCAACCAGAGATCGTCGAACCAGCGCATGGTGACGTAGTCGCCGAACCACTGGTGTGCGACTTCGTGGAAGACGGTCGCCTGTCGGCCCAGCGACTGCGAGATGGTGGGACGCTCGCGAAAGATGAAACTCTGCTCGTTGTAGAACACCGCGCCCGGATGCTCCATCCCGCCGAACGGGAACGCTGGTGCGAGCAGGAAGTCGTATTTCCCGAATGGATAGGCGATCCCAAACCAGTCACCGAGCCAGCGGAGTGCCTGCGTATTCATCGCAATCAGCGAGTCGGCCTCGACCTCCTTCAGCCGTGACGCTCGCACCAGCAGGTTGACATTCGACATCGGCGAGCCAGCTGCCAGCACTCGTGCACGCGACACCGTCGCGTAGGGCCCTGCCGCGAACGCGATCAGGTAGGTGCTGATCGGCCGCGTCTCCGCGAAGTGATGCGTGATCGTGTTGAGCGAGGAGTCCTTTCGCGCTGCAGCACCATTCGCCAGCACCGCCCAGCGGGATGGCGCGGTGATGCTGAGCGTGACACGCGCCTTCAGGTCCGGCTGGTCGAAGCAGGGGAAGAGCAGGTTCGCATCCGATGGCACCAACAGTGTGTAGAGGTAATCCTGCCCATCGCTGGCATCGCGCGAGCGAATGATGCTCGCGCCGGCGGCCGCGATCGGCGAGTCGAAAACCAGCCGAATCTCGTTCGCGCCAGCACGCACGACCGCAGCGGGAATGCGCACATGCGCCTTGTTCCAGACTGCGGGATCGGTGACGTCGACCGCATGCCCATTGGCCGTGATGCGCCGGATGGCCAGGCCGCGAAAGTCGAGGATGACCTCGCGCGCCTGTCGTTGTGTGAAGCGCACGACGACCGAACCAGCCGCCGTATCGGGCCGTGTGACGTCGAGGGAGAGGGTGTAACGCACATCGCGCAGCTGTGCCGCGCGCTCGGTGGCCAGCAGATGCGGCACCCCCGGCGCCAGCCGCGCATCTGCAGCACCCGACTGCGCACCGCCCTCACGTGCAGAGCACGCAAGGGCGGTGAAAACCAGCATCAGTGACAGTGATCGGTGACGCAATCTCAGTTGCTCGGCAGTTCAGGAATGGTGATTGGCGTCTGGCCTGCGGCGCGACGTGACGCATTCAGCGCCGCGAGACCGGTCGTACGAAGCGTATTCCACTTTGCCATCGCCGCCGCACCCTGAGCCCGTGCTGCGGTGCAGGCGGCGACCTGCGTCGCGGTCGGCGCCACATCGGCCGTCTGCATCGCCATCGCGGCGGCCATCATGCCATTGCTCGCCGCCGAGAGCGTCGGCGTGGGACCAGCTGGCCCGCGACGACGGAAACGAGCGCGCGCACGCGGCACTTCCGGCGCGATGGAATCGAGCTGCGCCTTGAATGCCGCGACATCGGCGCCACTGCCCA
Source organism: uncultured Gemmatimonadaceae bacterium (assembly GCA_963740355.1). Lineage (GTDB taxonomy): Bacteria > Gemmatimonadota > Gemmatimonadetes > Gemmatimonadales > Gemmatimonadaceae > JACMLX01. Next base: position 349,390 of record CAVUDW010000002.1, on the reverse strand, counting down.
ATGCCGCCGAGAGCGCCCGAGCGGTGCGATTGGCGTTATACGCAGCGATCGAGCCGGCCCACATCTCACGGGAGAGTGTGGCCACCTGCGTCATGGCGACCGCAGAGGTGCGCACACGCGGATCGAGCTTGAGCGTGAGCGGCTGGGTGTACTTCGTGCCGTTCACCGTCAGTCGCACCGTGTACTGTCCCGGTGGTGCCCATGGTGCATTCACCACTGGGTATGTGCGGTGCGGCACGGCACCAGTCGCATCGTCATCACCATTGTCGGTGATGTCCTCGGGCGGGATCGGGTCGTAGTGCAGGTCCCATGCGAATCGGTGCATGCCAGCTTTCGTCGACAGCTGGATCGGCTTCGCAGGCCAGTACAGTGGCAGGCCGCAGAAGGTTGCCGTCGGTGTCTTCTGGCAGACGCGATTGTAGGCGGCCATGTCGAACGCCGGATGGGGATCGAGGACCGGCTCATTGCTCGTATAGCGGCGAACGACTCGACTGGCCGCGTCGAGGATTTCCATCGTCACCGGCCCCGACGCATCGGCCCCGAGTCGGTAGTCGATGATGCCACCAGGGAGCGGGTTTTCACCCGCCGGCACTTCCGGTGCCCACGGTGTCGGATCGTTTGTTGCGAAGCGAACCCGCACGGCTGTCGGCGGCTTGAACAGATATGCCGCGGTTGCCGCGCGCGCCTCGGCGACCTGCCGCAACGTCGTGATGTTGTCGAGAATCCAGAAACCACGACCATGTGTGCCGATCACCAGGTCGGAGCACATGCAGGTGCTGTCGTCCTTGACCTGCAGGTCGCGCACCGAGATCGCCGGCATGTCCAGCCGCAGCGATTCCCAGTGATCGCCATCGTCGTAGCTGACCCAGACCTGAAGATCGGTGGCCGCGTAAAGCAGGCCCTTGCGGCGAGGATCTTCGCGAATCGAGTTGGCCGCTGCACCGGCGGCGATGCCGGTGTTGATCTCGGTCCACGTCTTGCCGCCATCATGGGTGCGGAAGAAGTGTGGGTTGAGGTCGTCGAGACGCAGCGTGTTCACCGCCGCATACGCAGTCTTCGTGTCGAACTGCCCCGCCTCGAGATTGTAGATGCGCGCCCACGGCTTGACCTCCGGCGGCGTCACATTCGACCAGCTGGCACCGCCGTTCATCGTCACCTGCAGCGACCCATCGTCACTGCCGGACCAAATCACGTTCACATCCTTCGGCGACAGGGCCAGTGCCGTAATCGATCCCGCCGGCGCCACCTTCACGCTGCTCGCATACTGCCCCGCCGTGGCAGGCACGGCCCACGTCTGGCGCGTGAGGTCCGGGCTGATGCGCGTCCAGTTCTTGCCACGATCGAGCGTCTTCCAGACGGCGTTCGAGGCGTAGAACAACACGTCGGGCTTGGCCGGTGAGAAGTGCAACGGCATCGTGCGCACGTTGCGCGCAAAGCCTTCCATGTCCGGGCCGACATACGTCGTCTGCGCGGTCTTGCGGTTGTAGAGCGACACACCGCTCCGCATGCTGCCGTACACCATGTCGGGATCGCGCGGATCAGGCGCCGCAATCCCGTACTCCTGGATGTTCACCGGATGCCAGTCATGGAACGTGATCTGGCCATCGTCGGAACGACTCGCGACGCACGCTGACCCAGAGTCCTGCTGGCCGCTGCACACGCGATACGGGAAGGCATTGTCGGTGGTGACGTGATACATGGCGGCCGTCGGCTGCGTGTACCAGTTGCTCCACGACAGCCCACGATTGGCGGAGACGACGGCGCCCTGGTCGCTGACGGCGAAGACGATCTTGGGATCGATCGGGTTGATCCAGATCTTCTGGTAGTCATCACCACCCGGAGCACCACGGACCGCGCTCCATGAATACCCCGCATCCTCGGTGCGCCACATCACCGTCGACGCACTGTAGACCACGTTCTCGTCCTTCGGATCGACGTATAGCGTGGGCAGGTCACCGCCACCGATACGGCCCATCGGACGGCTGTCGGTGATACGTCCGGCCTGGCTCGGCATGCCCGGCATCGCGACCGCCAGCGACCAATGCTCACCCGCATCCGCCGACTTGTAGAACGACACCGTGCTCGGCACCGTCGCCGTCGCGATGTTGGCGACCGTGGCGTACAACACGTTCGGGTTGCTCGCCGACAGCGCGAGGTTGGCCTGGTTCAGTACCGGCAAACCTTCCGTGATCTGGCGCCAGGTCGTGCCGCCATCGGTCGACTTGAAGAAGCCGCCCGGACCCGTGAAGCCCTGCCCTTCGATGAAGCTCTGCTGCTGCTGCCAGAGCGTGGCATAGAGAATGTTCGGATTCTTCGCGTCGATGCGCACGTCGTTCGCGCTGGTGTACTCATCGCGATACAACACACGCTCGAAGGACTTGCCGCCGTCGAGTGAACGGAAGATGCCGCGTTCCGGATTCGGACCATATGGATGGCCGAGCACCGCCACGAAGAGCCGATCGGGGTTGTTCGGATCGACGTCGATCATGGCGATCATCTGGCTGTTACGGAGCCCCAGATGCTCCCACGTCGCGCCACCGTCGGTGGACTTGTACATGCCGTCACCAACCGCCAGGTCGGGGCGAATGATGCCCGCGCCGGTACCCACGTAGATCACGTTCGGGTTGGACGGTGCCACCGCGATTGCGCCGATCGAGCCCGTGCCTTCCTTGTCGAACAGCGGCACCCAGTTCGAGCCGTAGTCCGTGGACCGCCAGACACCGCCGTTGTCGAAGCCGGCGTAGAACACGTTGGGTTGGCTCGGCACGCCAGCGATGGCGCGGGCCCGACCACCGCGCACCGGGCCGATGTGACGCCAGTGCATTGATGAGGAGATGTCTGGCTGCTGCGCAGCAAGGAAAGACGGCAACGTCGCACCACAGGCCAAGACAAGCAGGGCGCGACGGAACAGGGACTGACGCACGTGGACCGGTCCAGTTGGAGACAGGGAGACTACGGTCAGGCGGGGAGAGACGCTGTTTAACATGCACGCGGCAACGCGAAAAACCGAAGCGTCAGTGCTGGCCGAGGGAAACTGCATGTGAGCGGGAGGCCACGGAGCTCACGGAGTGCGCCGTGATCGAAAGGTCGCGCAACGCGCCGGTAGCATCTTTGTCCTAGGAGTGTTTCCCGCAAAGCCCGCGCTGCACCGCTGGCGGCGAAGGTCGCACTCCGTGAGCTCCGTGGCCTCCCCCTCATTGCTTTTTGAAGCGCCGAATGTCACCGAAGACTGCATCGGTCGGAATAGCCCCGAACGACAGTAGCGCGACAGATCGGTGGATCCGCCGCGCTACATGAATTTTGGCTGAACGACGATGCGCAGTGAGAATCAGTTCCCAGCGTGATGCGGGGCGAGGGTCCCGCTGGTCTTCGGCACAGCACGCGACGTGGCTGGTGCTGCATCGGGTACTCGACGTGCACCGATGATCAGGATCACGGCGGCCACGATCAGTGTGCCCATCGCAATCGTGAGCGTGGTGGCGTGTGCGATGCCACCGATGATCGGCGGACCGATCATGAAACCGACGTAGCCGATGGACGACACCGACGCGATGGCGGCGGCCCGACTCACGCCCGGCACGCGCGTCGCGGCGTTGTAGAGAATCGGCACCACCGTCGCGAGTCCGATTCCAACCACCGCAAAACCGACCATCGCAAACCAGGGCCGGCCAACGAGCAACACGAGCAGCATGGCGATCGCCGATACCGTCGGTCCTGCCACCAGCATCGTGCGTTCGGAGACGCGGGCGCGCACGGAATCACCGGCGAAACGCATCGCGGCCGTGGCACCGGCAAAGGACACGTACGCGATGGCGGCGAGGTCCTGCGGCGCGTGCAGTTCCTGGTTCACGTACAACACGCTCCAGTTGTACATCACCCCTTCGGCCAACATGCCGAAGCAGATCAGCATGCCGACCAGCAGCAGCGTGCCCTTCGGCCAGGTGAAGTGCGCCTGTGACGACTCGGGAGCGGGGTGTGACTCGAGCATTCCGCGCGAAGACACGACAATCGAGACCGCCACCACCGTGCCGACGGCAATCAGTTGCGTCCAGGCCGGCACCGAGGCGCGCAACATCAGCGCGGCCGACGCCGCGCCGGCCATGGCGCCAAGGCTGAACATGCCGTGAAAGCCGCTCATGACCGCACGCCCGCTGAGGGTCTCGAGCGTGGTGCCTTCCGCATTGATCGCCACGTCGAAGACGCTTTCGCTGGCGCCCAGGAGCATCATTGCCGGCACGAGGGCCCAATAGCCCGGAAGCACGAGCGACAGGCCGAGCGCGAGGCAGAAGCCCCAGCCAGCAAGGACAGAGGTGTTGCGGGCGCCCAACCGACCCACCGTCCGGCCCGCGATCGTAAGCGTCAACAACGAACCGACGCTGGTCGCCAGCAGCGCACCAGCCAGGGAGCGTTCATCGAGGGCGTACTGCCCCTTGATGGACGGTACGTGCACACCCCAGACACCGGCGACGAAGCCGAGGTTGAGGAACTGGGCACGGGTCGCCCAGCGCGCCCGGGACAGCACGGAGCGTGGTCGACGGCCAGCGAATGCGGTCGAGTCGGGGGGCATCATCGCCTCTCGGCAAGAGGGGTGTATCTGGTCACTGCACGAAGATGCACGAACGTGCACGTTCGTGCAAGTGTACGGACACAAAATTGAGTAACTTTCATCTCATGGCTCATCCCAAGACTCCCGGAACACCGACCTCCGACGACAGCCCGCGCTTTGCGCAGGAGCGTCAGGCCCGGATCGCGGCCACCCTCCGCGAGCAGGGCCGGGTAGAGGTATCGGCGCTGGCCGCAGAGTACGGGCTATCGGAGGATACCATCCGACGGGACCTCCGTCTGCTGGCCTCGCGCGGACTGGTACAGAAGACCCACGGCGGTGCAGTCGCTCTTTACACAACCGCCCTGCCGATGGCGCAACGCGTCGATGTGCGCGCCAGCTCGAAACGCGCCATCGCGCGCTCGGCGGCCGAGCGCGTGCATGCACACCAGGCGCTCTTCATCGATGGTGGCAGCACGACGCTCGCACTGGCGCAGATTCTCGCGTCACCCGATGCACCACGTCCGCTGACGATCATCACCGCCGCATTCGACGTGGCGGCGCTGTTCGCGAACGACCCCACCGTGCAGCTGGTGCTGGCCGGTGGCACCTGGTCGCACGAGACCCGCGAGTTCTATGGTGATCAGGCGCAGGCCACCATTCGCGCGCATCGTGCCGACTGGGCCTTCCTCGGCGCCTGTGCGCTGCATCAACGCGCCGGGCTCACCACGTCGATTGCCGGCGATGCACATGTCAAGCGCGCCATGATCGAGTCGGCCGCGTCATGTGCAGTACTCGCCGATGCGACGAAACACGACATGGTCGCGCCGTACGCGGTGGCCGACCTGCGCGAGATCGACCTCGTCATCAGCGATGCCGGCCCGTCGTGGCTCGCTGGCACCGTTCGCGAGGTGGTGCGCGCGTCCTGATCGTGACGGGATCGTTCCCGATGTACCAGCGCGGTTCAGTGCGCTCGGTGACGCGCGATCAGTACACTTGAATCCAGACGATTGCTTTTCGGATTCAACGCGCAACGAGGTGAGCAATGCCGCACGTCACGACACATTCCAAGCCACCAGTCCAGCTGTATTTCGAAGACCACGGCAGCGGTCAGCCGGTGGTGCTCATTCATGGATGGCCACTCAGCCATCGGATGTGGGAAGGCCAGATTGCCGCGCTGGTGGACGCCGGGTTTCGCGTGATCGCCTACGATCGTCGCGGCTTCGGTGAATCAGAGCGGCCAGCGTCTGGCTACGACTACGACACCTTCGCGAACGACCTGAAGGACCTGATCACGACGCTCGACCTGAAGGATGTGATCCTCGCCGGCTTCTCGATGGGTGGCGGTGAGGTCGCTCGGTACCTCGGTACACATGGCAGCGACCGGATCGCCAAGGCGATGTTCATCAGCGCGGTGCCGCCATTCCTGCTCAAGACGCCCGACAACCCGACCGGCGCCGATCAGGCGCTATTCGATGGCATGATGGCCGGCGTGCGAGCCGATCGGGTGGCGTTCCTCGCGAATTTCTTCCCGAACTTCTTCAATTTCGAGGTGAGCGCGGCGGACTTTCCGACCGACGCGATCGAGTTCGCGAAGTGGATCGCCTACGCCGCGTCGCCCGTCGGCACGTATGAATGCATCCGTGCCTTCGGCACCACGGATTTCCGCGGCGACCTGGCCAAGATCACCATCCCCACGCTGGTGCTCCACGGCTCCGCAGATCGGATCGTCCCGTTCGAGATTTCGGGCAAGTTGACCGCGTCGACGATTCCCGGCAGCACGCTGGTGGTGCTGGATGGCGCGCCCCACGGCATGACCGCCACCCACGGACCACAGGTGAGCGCGGAAATGATCGCCTTCGCCAAGGGTTGATCCCTCGGCACGACCAGCGGCCCACCACGACACTTGACAACTAAAGGATCGACGCCCAGTCTCCCCTCGCACCTCCAGGGGAGACCGGATGAAGATCGTGTGTGTCGGTGGCGGGCCGGCAGGGCTCTACTTCGCCCTGTTGATGAAGAAGCTCGATCCCACACACGACATCACCGTGGTGGAGCGCAACAAGCCGTACGACACCTTCGGCTGGGGCGTGGTCTTCTCAGACCAGACTCTCGAGAACATGCGGCGCTGCGATGTGCCGACGGCCAACGCCATCGAATCGTCGTTCGTGCATTGGGACGATATCGAGCTCGATTTCAAGGGCCGCACCATCCGCAGTGGTGGCCACGGTTTCATCGGCATCGGCCGCAAACGACTGCTCAACATCCTGCAGGCACGGTGCGAAGAGCTGGGCGTCGCGCTGCGATTCGAGCAGGACGTGAACTCGGATGAGGATTTTCCTGACGCCGACCTGATCATCGCATCGGACGGCATCAACTCGAAGATCCGCACGAAATACGAGGCGGTCTTCCAGCCCGACATCGTCACCCGGCCCAATCGCTACATCTGGCTCGGCACCAAACGACTGTGGGACGCCTTCAACTTCACCTTCGAGAAGACAGAGCACGGCTGGTTCCAGGCGCACATCTACAAGTTCGACGACGAGACCAGCACCTTCATCGTCGAGACGCCAGAGCATGTCTGGAAGGCGCATGGCCTCGACACGGCAGACGCCGATCAGTCGGTGGCCTTCTGCGAGCGACTCTTCGCGCGCACACTCGAGGGCCACACGCTGATGACCAACGCGCGGCACTTGCGTGGTTCGGCATGGCTCAACTTCCAGCGTGTGCGGTGTGCCGAGTGGTCACACTTCAACGGTCGTAGCCACGTGGTGCTGATGGGCGACGCGGTGCACACCGCACATTTCGCCATTGGCTCCGGCACGAAGCTGGCTATCGAGGACGCGATCGAGCTGGCGCGGCAGTTCGGTGTACTAGGCCAAACGCGCTCGTCGATTCCGGCGGTGCTGGCGGAGTACCAGAAAGTGCGCGCGATCGATGTGCTGCGGCTCCAGAACGCCGCCTGGAATGCGATGGAGTGGTTCGAGAACGTGGGCGAACGATACGCCGACTCGCTGCCGCCGGAGCAGTTCATGTATTCGCTGCTGACGCGGTCGCAGCGCATCTCGCATGAAAATCTTCGCCTGCGCGACAAGCACTGGCTGGACGGGTTCGAGCGATGGTTTGCCGAGCGCGCAGGGTTGCCCCTCGCCGAAGGGACGCCGGCACCACCGCCGATGTTCACGCCGTACACCGTGCGCAGCGTGACGCTGAAGAATCGCGTCGTCGTGTCGCCGATGGCGCAGTACTCGGCGGTTGATGGCATTGCGGGCGACTACCACCTGGTGCATCTCGGTGCACGCGCGATGGGCGGCGCTGGCCTGGTGTTCGCCGAGATGACCTGTGTCAGTCCGGAAGGGCGCATCACGCCCGGGTGTCCCGGACTCTGGACGGAAGGGCAGCGCGATGCCTGGGCTCGCATTGCGAACTGGATTCATGTCAACAGCGACGCGAAGTTCGCGCTGCAGCTTGGGCACTCCGGTGCCAAGGGGTCGACACGCCTCGCGTGGGAGGGGATCGATCGGCCACTGGAGTCGGGCAATTGGCCGGTGATGTCGGCGTCACCGCAGCAGTATCTGGCCGACGTAAGCCAGGTGTCTCACGCCATGACGCGCGAAGAGATGGACCTGGTGACGGCGCAGTTCGTCCAGAGTACGCGATGGGCGGCCGATGCCGGCGTGGACTGGCTCGAGCTGCACTGCGCACATGGGTATCTGCTGTCGTCGTTCATCTCGCCGCTCACCAACCAGCGCGACGACGAATACGGTGGCTCGCTGGAGAATCGACTTCGATATCCGCTCGAGGTGTTTGCGGCCATGCGCGCAGTCTGGCCGACGCACCTGCCGATGTCGGTCCGCATTTCAGCGCATGATTGGGTGCCCGGCGGAATCACGCCCGATGAAGCCATCATGATTGCACGTGCGTTCAAGGCAGCAGGTGCCGACATGATCGATTGCTCATCGGGTCAGGTGAGCAAGAAGGAGAAGCCGGTGTACGGTCGGATGTTCCAGACGCCCTTCTCTGATCGGATCCGGAACGAAGGTGGCATTGCGACCATCGCCGTCGGTGCGATTTCGGAAGCCGACCATGTGAACAGCATCATCGCGGCGGGTCGTGCCGACCTGTGCGCTGTTGCGCGTCCGCACCTCGCGAATCCCGCCTGGACGCTGACGGAAGCCGCGCGCATCGGCTACACCGGGCTCACGTGGCCGAAGCAGTACCGCACAGCGAAGCCTCAGATGGAGTCGCTCTTTGCGCGGGAGAAGGCCGCACAGGCAGCGCTGGCGGGTGCCGGCACTGCAAAGGAGCCCGCATGAGCGTGGCCCCTCGCCCACTGGCAGGGCAGCATGCGCTGATCACCGGTGCTGGCCAGGGCATTGGCGCAGCCATCGCGCGCGGCTTGTCGGCCGACGGGGCGTCACTCACCCTGCTGGGCCGACGACGTGCGCCGCTGGAGAGTCTGGCCGCCACGCTGGGTGGCGACGTCACCGTGGTGACCGCCGATGTGTCGGACGCTGACGACGTCGCCCTCGCGTTCGCTGCGGCGCGACAGGCACGCGGTAACATCGCGATCCTGGTGAACAACGCGGGCCAGGCCGACAGCGCGCCGTTCCGCCGCACCTCGCGTGAACTCTGGGATCGCATGCTGTCCGTGAACCTGACGGGCACGTTCCTCTGCACGCAGCAGGCGCTGTCCGACATCCTGATGGCGCGCGCAGGCCGGATCGTGAACATCGCCAGCACCGCAGGACAACGCGGCTACGCCTACGTCGCCGCCTACTCTGCGGCCAAGCATGGCGTGATCGGGCTGACACGATCCCTCGCGCTCGAGCTGGCATCGACCAGCGTCACGGTGAACGCGATCTGTCCCGGTTTTACCGAAACCGAGATGCTGCAGCAGAGCCTCGACGTCATCGTGGCGAAAACGGGACGAACCGAGGCAGCGGCGCGCAGCGAGCTGACGAAGACCAATCCGCAGGGACGGCTGATCCAACCGGACGAGGTGGCCGCTGCCGTGCGCTGGCTGTGCAGTGACGCTGCGGGCTCGGTCACCGGCCAGTCCCTGTCAATCAGCGGTGGGGAGGTCATGTGAGCCCGAGCCGCCGCGCTGCGTCGCCACTTCTCGACCACGAGTCGATTGGGCTCGAAGGACGGGTGGTGTCGGAGAACCATCAGTCGCTGAAGCTTTGGTTGCGCCTGCTCTCGTGCAGCACTCAAGTCGAGACCACCATTCGCAAGCGACTGCGCCAGGAGGCCTGCATCACCCTGGCGCGATTCGACTTCATGGCGCAGCTCCATCGGCATCCGGATGGGCTCACGATGAGCGTGCTGTCGCGCTACCTGATGGTGACTGGCGGCAATGTGACTGGGCTGGCGGATGAACTCGAGAAGGAAGGGCTGGTGGAGCGAATCGTCGAGCCGCACGATCGACGCTCGTCACGCGTGTCGCTCACGAGGAAGGGCCGCAAGCTGTTCGACAAGCTGGCCGCAACGCACGAGTCGTGGCTGGTGACGATGTTCAGCGGCATGAGCGCCGCCGAGCAGCGCCAGATGTACGAGCTGCTCGGCAAGCTGCGGGTGCAACTGGCCGATCAACCCGAACCACCCCCTGCGACCGTGCGTCGAACACGTCGGTCGGGAGCGACAGCATGAGCGAACAAACGAACGGCGTCACACCGACTCCAGTCGACCCGTCACTCCTCGCCGGGACCTCGCGTCCACTGGCGGGCTACAGCGCGCAGCACTTTGGATGGACCGTGCAGGACCGCGTTGGCGTGGTGACGCTCAACCGCCCGGAGCGAAAGAACCCGCTCACGTTCGCATCGTACGCCGAACTCCGCGACCTGTTCGAAGGGCTGCGCTTCGCCGAGGATGTGAAGGCCATCGTGATCACCGGCGAGGGCGGCAACTTCAGCTCGGGTGGTGATGTGCACGAAATCATCGGGCCGTTGGTGGGGCTGAGCGCGCCGGATCTTCTGCGCTTCACGCAGATGACGGGCGCCCTGGTGAAGGCGATGCGGCATTGCCCGCAGCCGATCATCGCCGCCATCGACGGGGTCTGTGCGGGGGCGGGGGCGATTCTCGCCATGGCGTCCGACCTGCGATGCGGCACGGCGCGCAGCAAGACCGCCTTCCTCTTCAATCGCGTGGGCCTGGCCGGCTGCGACATGGGTGCCTGTGCGATGCTGCCCCGCATTATCGGCCAGGGCCGCGCCAGCGAGTTGCTGTTCACCGGTCGATCACTGGCCGGCGACGACGCACTGCAGTGGGGGTTCTTCAATCGACTCTGCACGCCGGACGTTCTGATGTCCGAGGCGATGTCGCTCGCACATGATATCGCGCATGGCCCGACGTTCGCGAACGGTCTGACCAAGTCGATGCTCCATCAGGAATGGGCCATGGGCGTGGACGACGCGATTGCATCGGAGGCGCAGGTCCAGGCCCTCTGCATGTTGACGGAAGACTTCGGCCGCGCCTATCACGCCTTCGTCGCCAAGCAGCGTCCCATCTTCGAGGGGAACTGATGCACGCCGTCCAGCGGATCACGACAGTGGAGTGCGGCCCATGAGTGACATGCGATACCTCGACTGGCCGTTTTTCGAGCCACACCATCGCGCGCTGGCGGCAGCAACTCGAGGAATGGTGCGATGCGAATCTCACCCATGTCGCCCACACCAACGTCGACGATGACTGTCGCACCCTTGTGCGGCACCTTGGTTTCTCGGGCTGGTTGACACATGCCGTGGCTGGCATTGCGCACGGTGGCGCTGGCGCACAGATCGACACACGCGCCATCTGCCTCATTCGCGAGACACTGGCGCGTCACGATGGCCTGGCGGACTTCGCCTTCGCCATGCAGGGGCTTGGCTCAGGCGCGATCAGCCTTGCCGGCACGCCGGCGCAACGCGAGCGATACCTGCCCCGCGTGGCCCGCGGCGAGGCCATCGCGGCGTTCGCGCTGTCGGAGCCGGACGCAGGCTCCGATGTCGCCGCGATGTCCTGCGCGGCGCGGATCGAGGGAGACCACGCGATTCTGGATGGCGAGAAGACCTGGATCAGCAACGGCGGCATCGCGGATTTCTACGTGGTCTTCGCGCGCACCGGTGAGGCGGCGGGTTCACGCGGCATCTCGGCCTTCATCGTCGATGCCGACACCGCAGGGCTGGAGATTGCGGAGCGGATCGAGGTGATCGCACCGCACCCGCTGGCGCGGCTGCGATTCACCGGATGCCGAGTGCCACTCACGGCGCGGGTCGGGACAGCCGGCGAAGGGTTCAAGGTCGCAATGCGTACGCTCGATGTCTTTCGCACCTCGGTCGCCGCAGCCTCGCTTGGCTTTGCGCGCCGCGCGCTCGACGAAGCACTCGCGCGTGCGACCACGCGACCCATGTTCGGCGGCAAGCTGAGCGACCTGCAGCTCACGCAGGCGAAGCTGGCGCAGATGGCCACCACCATCGACAGCGCCGCGTTGCACACCTACCGCGCCGCCTGGATGCGGGACCGCGGCGAGACGGTCACGCGCGAGGCCGCGATGGCGAAACTGGTCGCCACCGAAGGCGCCCAGGAGGTGATCGATGCCGCCGTGCAGCTGCTTGGCGGGCTGGGCGTGATGAGCGGCAATCCGGTGGAGCAGCTCTATCGCGAGATCCGATCGCTGCGCATCTATGAGGGTGCGACCGAGGTGCAGTTGCTGATCATCGCGCGCGAGTTGCTGCGTGAGCGCACGGCGGAGCGCTAGCCAATGCCAAGCGCTCATGTCGACACCTTCGCGCACGACAACCTGCCGGCGGCGGAACTGCTGCCGGAGTTCATCTTCTCGCTGCCGGAACTGCAGTTCCCCGAACAGCTGAACTGTGCCACGGAGTTGCTCGACCGCCACATCGAGAGCGGTCGCGGCGATCGGATCTGCCTGCGCGGCTCGGGGCTCACCTGGACGTACGCCGAGCTGCAGCGACACGCCAATCGTGTCGCAAACGTGCTGGTGGAGCAGCTGGGACTGGTCCCCGGCAATCGAGTGCTGCTGCGCGCCCCGAACAACCCGATGATGGTGGCCTGCTGGTTCGGCGTCATCAAGGCGGGCGGTATCGCCGTTGCCACCATGCCGCTCTTGCGCGCGGGTGAACTGCAGAAGGTGATCGAGAAGGCACAGGTGACACACGCATTGTGTGATGCCGCACTGGAGGCTGAGCTGGAGGTAGCGCTTGGGCAGAGTGCCCAGCCGGTGTCGCTGCGACTGTTCAACAGCACCGAGGACGATGCGCTGGAAAGCCTGATGGCCAACGCCTCGTCGCACTTCACCAACGTCGACACCGCCTCGGACGACACCTGCATCATCGCCTTCACATCCGGCACGACTGGGCAGCCGAAGGGCACGATGCATTTTCATCGTGACGTGATGGCGATCTGCGCCTGCTGGCCGAAGCATATCCTTCGGCCGCATCAGGATGACGTGTTCATCGGCAGCCCCCCGCTGGCCTTCACCTTCGGACTTGGTGGGCTGGTGCTCTTTCCGATGCAGGTCGGTGCTTCTGCGGTGCTCCTGGAACGGCCGTCACCACAGAACCTGCTGGACGCGATCGTGGAGTTCGGAGCCACCACGCTCTTCACCGCCCCGACCACCTATCGGACGATGGCACAACACGGCGAGAGGCTGCGTGCGTCGTCGCTTCGGCAGTGCGTATCCGCCGGCGAGGTGCTGCCGGCTTCCACGCGGCAACTCTGGCGCGATGCGACGGGGATCGAGCTGATCGACGGCATTGGGGCAACCGAGATGTTGCACATCTTCATCTCGGCCGATGAGGCACACGCGCGACCCGGCGCGACGGGGAAGGCGGTGCCCGGATACATCGCCACGGTGCTCGATGACCAGGGGAATCCGGCCGACGTGGGGCAGGTCGGTCGTCTCGCCGTGAAGGGGCCAACGGGGTGTCGCTACCTCGCAGATGACCGGCAGCGGGCCTATGTGCACGACGGCTGGAACCTCACCGGCGATGCCTACCTGGTCGATGCCGACGGCTACTTCCACTATCAGTCGCGCACCGATGACATGATCATCTCGGCGGGCTACAACATCGCGGCCCCGGAAGTCGAGGAGGCGGTCCTGCGCCACCCTGCGGTGGCGGAGTGCGGAGTGATTGGTGTGCCGGACGAGGAACGCGGTCAGCTCGTGAAAGCCTACATCGTGCTGCGCGATGGGCACTCGCCAAGTGCGGCACTAGTGAAGGAATTGCAGGACTTCGTGAAGCAGACCGTCGCCCCGTACAAGTATCCTCGCGCGATCGAATTCCGTACACAGTTGCCGCGCACCGAGACGGGCAAGCTGCAGCGGTTCCGGCTCAAGGACCCCGCATGACCGCGCACGAGCCGCGGTCTTCCCCGTCGCGCCATTCGTCGCGTCACCCATCTCGTCACACCTTCCAGCGTCACGCAGTGACGGAGGTTCCCTGATGCGCATCCTGCTGCCACCCGGTTGGCCGCGGCCACGCGGGTATTCGAACGGCGTCGCTGTGCGCGGCGAGATGGTGTTCGTCGCAGGCATGGTCGGCTGGGACACGAACTGCAAGTTCCCCAGCAACACCATCGGCGGTCAGGCGCGGAAGGCGCTCGAAAACATCGTGGCAGTGCTGGCCGAAGCCGGTGCGAAGCCGGAACACATCGTTCGCATGACCTGGTACGTGCTCGACAAGGAAGCGTACCTCGAGGCTGCGGCGGAACTTGGGCTCGCCTTTCGCGAGATCATCGGCAGCTACAATGCGGCGATGTCGGCCGTCGAGGTGAGCGGGTTGATGGAAGACGATGCGCTGGTGGAGATCGAGGTGACCGCGGTCATTCCAGACTGATGCGCACCTGGCTGGCGGTGGCGGCCACGTTCGGCGGCTCCTTGCTGCTGTTCTCGCTCGAACCGTACGTGGGAAAGCTGTTGCTGCCTGCGTTCGGCGGCACACCACTGCTCTGGAACAGCTGCATGGTGTTTTTCCAGGTGGCGCTGCTGGTGGGTTACGGGCTGGCGATGCTGCTGGTGCGGCACCTGTCCATCAGCCGGCAGATGTTGGTGCAGGTGTTGCTCCTCTGCACACTCTTCATCGTCTATCCGCGTGCAGGCGAGAGCATCGAGTTCGTTGCGGCATCGCCCAGCATCAGTCTCGTCATCTGGCTGACGCGCCACGTGCTACTCACCTTCGTGGCGTTGGCTGCGCTGACCACACTGGTGCAGTCGTGGCTTGCGCACGGCACAGCGCCGACGACATCGAGTCCCTACCGATTGTACGCGGCCAGCAACGCTGGCAGCATGGTCGGACTGTTCGTGTATCCCCTCGTCTTCGAACCGCGGCTCTCGCTCTCCGGACAGCGCACGGTCTTCCTCGGCCTGCTGACGGTGGTGATCGTCTCGATCGTGGCGCTGGCGTTCACGCGACCTTCGACGGACGGTGATGAAACTGCAGCGCCGACCGCGGCTGATGGTGCATTCGCCGGCGCCGCAAGCTTCTCGTCTGCTGCCTGGTGGCGTGTCATTGCGTTGGCCGCGATTCCAGCCAGTCTGCTGCTCAGCGTCACCAACTACATCCTGACTGATGTCGCATCGCTCCCGCTCTTCTGGGTTGTGCCGCTCGCGTTGTACCTGATCACCTTCATCATCACGTTCGGCAGCCGCTCCACGGCGCCGTACACATTGCTGGAGCGGGCCTGGACCCTAGCGGTGTTGTTCATCGTGGTGGCGCTCGCCGCTGAGGCGAATTCACCGGCCTCGGTACTCATTCCGGCCCATCTGGCCGTGTTCTTCATCGCCAGCCTGATCTGCCACCGGCGCATCGCGTCGATGGCGCCGCATCCACAGTTCCTTCCGCAGTTCTACCTCGCAATGTCGATTGGTGGTGCAGTGGGCGGGATGATCACGTTGCTGGTGCCGCCGCTGGTGACGGACCGAATGAGTGAGTACCCCATCGCGCTGGTGCTGGCGACCACCGTACTCACCGCCACCAAGCCGACGATCAGCGGCTGGTGGCAGCGCGGGCTCGACGTTGTGATTCCGTCCGCGCTGGTCCTGATCGCAGCGACGCTGTTCTATCGCTACTCCACCGTCGATCAATTGCGCTGGTCGCCACTGCTGTTCGCACCGGCCGCGCTGTATGTGCTCAATGCGAACGAGCGTGGCACCGTCTTCGCGCGACGTCTCGCCGGCCTCCTGGTCGCATCGCTTTTCGTGCCGTCGGCCTACGGCACCATCCTCTATGGCGAACGCAGCTTCTTCGGCCGCGTCCGGGTGTCATACGATCGCGTACACGACGCGCACCTGCTGGTGCACGGATCCACGGTACACGGTATCCAGCGCGTGAGCGAAATGCGGGGCTGCAATCCCGCGACATACTATCATCCCACTGGTCCGATTGGTCGCTTCCTGACGGCACTCGCACCGTCCGTCACACCGCGGCGCATCGCATTGGTGGGACTCGGTTCCGGCGCGCTGGCATGTTATGCGCGTACCGGTGAGCAATGGGACCTCTACGAGCTGGACCCGGTCGTGGCGCGCGTGGCAAGTGACACGACGTGGTTCACCTATCTCGCCCGATCGAACGCCGCGACGCAATCGTTGATCCTCGGCGACGCACGATTGGCACTGGAGCGCGATCGCAGTGCGAAATACGATGTGATGATCATCGATGCCTTCAGCTCCGACGCGATCCCGATCCACCTGCTCACTCGAGAGGCAGTCGAGGGATATGCGCGACATCTGCGTCCCGGCGGAGCGCTGCTCTTCCACGTCTCCAATCGATTTTTCCAGCTGCAGCCGATTCTCGCCGCCGTCGCGGGCGCTACAGGGCTCGAAGCGCGCGCCGCCGCCGATCTGGACATCACTGCAGCACACGCAGCCGAGCTGAAATACCCATCGGAGTGGGTCCTCCTGGCGCCTGCCGGCCAGGTGCCGGCACTCGACGAGCAGTGGATGCCGATCATGCAGCGGGCAGCACGCACATGGACGGACGACTATTCCAATCCGCTGGGGGCGATGCGCTTCATGGCAACATTCGCTCCCGCCACTCCTCCAGCGCCTTGACGCGCGCTTCGAGGGAGTTGCCCGTCAGCTGACCTGGCGGCGGGTCGGGCAGTGGTGACTGCGCGACGAACGGCGCGACCGGTGCCGGGAGTGCTGCAATCAGCGGCAGGTCGTCGTCGACCAGGCTTGGCGACTGTGTCGCGGGGCGCGGCGTCTCACCAAAACCCTGTCGCGCCGGCACGCTGCGCGCACCGATCCGAACGAACGTGCGACCGATCGGACCGAGCCAGATGAGGCGGAACATCCGCTCGCCGGGTGACATGCGGAATGGCGAGCGTGACAGCAACACGAAGCTGACGGCGAAGAGCATCAGCCCGGTGAAGACCAGCGTGATGCCGAGCACAGTCGGTGTTTCGGCTGCGGGCACCGCCTGCGGCGGCACGATGACTTGTGCCGCTGGTGTCGACCCGGGGGGCGGCATGTTCTCGCTCCGCAGTCGGCTCGCCATGTACAGCAGGCCTGCCCCCACTGGCAGCTGGATGAGCGCGATCAGGATCGTCTTCCGGCGCCGGCGGTGCGATGCGGCGCTGCGCTTGATCTGATCGCGCAATGACGCCTGTTCATCCACGGTACCACGCAGGCCGCGCATGATGTCCGACGCCGAAAATCCCGCCTCCGCCAGCCGGCGCACGACCGAGAGCGACTGCAGGACGCGCGTCAGGATGATGCCGAGAAACAGCACCAGCGGCAGCATGCGCTCGATCGTGGCAAGCTGCTTCGGGCCGGTGCGATAGCTCCAGTAGCCGAGCAGCAACATGATGAAGCTGAACAACGACAGCGTCCCGAGTTCCTGCGCGAAGCCGCGGATCGGAATCGGAATGTCGGGCGCGGCCAATTGGGCCTCGTCGATCGCCTCGACCAGCGCTGCGGCACTCGGGAAGCGCAACGCCGGATCCTTGGCCACACAGCGATCGATGGCATCGGTCAGCGACTGCGGCAGGTCATTGCGTTCGTCGGCGAGCGGCGGGACCGTTTCGGTCAGCTGCCGAATCAGGATCCGCTGCGGAGACGACCCTGACATGGCGGTGCGGCCCGTCGCCGCGAAGAAAGCGACCAGCCCAAGCGAATAGAGATCGCTGCGACCATCGAGCGCGTCGGCCGAGGCCTGTTCGGGGCTCATGTATGACGGTGTGCCAACCACCTCGCCAACACGCGTCAGTCCAGCCACACCGGTGGGCGATGTGGTGATGGTGCGCGAGATGCCGAAATCCATCAGCAGTGCACGACCGGTCGCGCGCTCGATCATCACGTTGTCGGGCTTGATGTCGCGATGCACCACGCCCCGACCGTGCGCATACGCCAGCGCGTACCCGATATCCTGCAGCAGCCGTACCAACTCGCGTGTTCCCAGCGGCCCGCCGCGACGCACGCGCTCAGTCAGCACCGCGCCTTCGACGTATCCCATCGCGAACGCCACCAGGTCATCGCTCTCCTCGATCGCGTGGACCGGCACGATGTTCGGGTGCGAGAAGGATGCCGCCGTCCGTGTTTCTCGCAGGAACCGCTCGCGCAGCGCCGCATCGAGCGCGTACGCCGTCGGCAGGACCTTGAGGGCGACCTGCCGATCAAGGCGCAGGTCGCGTGCGAGATACACCGTGCCCATGCCGCCGCGCCCAAGCTCGCGCTCGATCGCGTATTTCGCGCCGAGACAGGCGCGCACATGGTCGAGATCAGATGAACTCATGATGGGCACGGGATGGGCGACGCACTGCAGGCGGGGCGTGCGACCGCCACACCCCCGGAACAGCTCACTTCGATTTCACCACCACGCCACCCTTCATCACGAACTGCACATGGGCGAGAAGTGCGATGTCCTGCAGCGGATTACCCTGCACGGCCACCAGGTCCGCCACCTTGCCGACGGTCACGCTCCCGAACTCCTTCTCTACCCCCAGTAGCGTGGCGGCGTTCATGGTCCCTACGGTGATCGCATCCATTGGTGTCGCACCAAGAATGTCGACCATGTACTTGAACTCCTCACCGTTGCGACCGTGGATGTCACTGGTGGCATCGGTTCCGAGCGCAAACTTCACGCCCGACTGATACGCGTGGCGCAGCCGGACCCGACGCTCCGCCGCGATCGCGGTGGCCTTGGCCACGGAGTTTGCCGGAACCCCTTTGCGCGCACCATCCTTCACGATCTCCTCGAGGATGATCAGCGTGGGGACGAGATAGGTGCCCCGTGCCTTCATCGCCGTGATCGCCGCATCGTCCACCAGGCTGCCATGTTCGATCGATGCCGCGCCGGCATTCACCGCCGCCAGCAGGCCGGCACCACCATGTGCATGCGCCATCACCTTGCGCCCCAGTCGCGTGGCTTCGTCGACCAGCGCCTTCATCTCATCGTCGCCGTACTGCGGTGCGTTGACGGCATCACCCACCGACAGGATGCCACCGGTGGCGACGAACTTGATCTGGTCGGCACCGTACTTGACGTTGAGTCGCACCTGGTGACGAATCGCGTCCGGGCCATCGACGATCGCGCCGGTGCCCGGGATCTGGATGTTCGGGCTCCAGCCATTCACGTCCGCGTGGCCACCCGTGCTGCCCAGCGACGGGCCTGAGGCGTGAATGCGCGGACCAGGAATCAATCCGCGGTTGATGGCGTCACGCACGGTGATGTCCACATAGTCGGTCGACCCGGCCTCGCGCACGGTGGTGAAGCCAGCGTCGAGGGTCTTCTTCGCGTTGATCACGGCGTAGATCGCGCCGTGGGCTGCGGTCTCCTTCAGCACCGAGAGGTCGCCACCATCGTTGTCGATCGACGTCAGGTGGGTGTGCATGTCGAAAAAGCCGGGCATCAGCGTATAGCCGGCGAGATCGATCACCCGCGCACCGTTCGGCACCCGAACCTGTGACGCGGGCCCGACGGCCGTGATGCGATCACCGGTGATCACGACCACCGGCGACTCGACCTGCGTCCCGTCGCCAATGATGAGCCGCGCCGCGCGGATTGCCGTCACCGGCGCCGCCTGGGCGAAAAGATCCTGCGTCACGAGAACGAGGGCCAGCAACACGTGCCGAATGCGCATGCTTGCTCCAACGAGTGGAAGAGATGGGATCCCCAACGGTAACCCCCCATCCCGATCGGGGTATGCCTATCCAGCAGACCACACGTCGCAATCGCTTGCATTGCCCGAGGCGATCCGGAAAATTGGCTTGCGCGCGATACCACCGACATCGATGGCCGCGCGCAGCTCCCACTGCACAAGGATTCGTGTTCCGCCGTCCAGGCCTTCCCGCTCGTTGGGTCACCACCGTCGTCACCCTGCTGCTGCTGGCCAGCTGCCGCGGCCAAGGCGATCACCTGAGTTATGACGACGAAGGTGTGGCGACGAACGTGCTTGCACTGGTAGAGCGCAACACACGCTGGGCGCGGACACAGCAGGCCGACGCGGTGCTGTATCGCATCGAGCTCCGAACCGACGCGGCCAGCGACAACGCACCGACGGACGCACTCTACAGTTTCTTCTCGCCGGCATCGCGCACCTTCATGACCGCGACCAGCGATCCCCGAATCCCATGGGATGGCGCGGAAGCGCAGGACTGGCCGGCTGACCGGCCCGAACCCCTGCCGCTGCCAGTCGTGCCGATGGACTTCAAGGATGCGTGGCACAAGGCGCAGGACGTCGGTGTGCGGCGTGTGACGAGCGCGGTCCTCGAAGTGAACACGCGCAACGCGATGCCCATCGTCGCCTGGAGCATCCTCGGGCAGGTGCCGGACATCCGCGAAAGCGGCGTCTACCTCGACGCATTGAGCGGTGAGCGCCTCTACCCGCACACCCTTCTCGAGCCTCCCACGTCACCACTTCCCGTCGAAAACGCCATTTCTCGATACCGGGGCGCGCTGCGCGGTGAGGCGACCACCAGCAACGGCTGCGCCGGCAAGGCAGTCGCGATTCCCTCGGCCGATCCGGTGACCTGCTTCGATGCCGTCGCCCGCGCCTATTCGGTCCGCGAACCGTAGGCCGCGAACCGCCACTCGCGAATCCCTGGACGAGACCGCTGGCGACCGCGGGGACGGCCATGTCGATTTCCGCACAGCCCAATCGACTATGGGGGCCAACCTGTTCATTCACGCCACGCCCCAGAGGACGCCATGAAGTACCTGTGCCTGATCTATGACGACGAAAGCAAGATGGCTGCGATGCCGAAGGACGAATCCGACGCCTTCCTCGGCGAATACTTCGCGTTCAGCAACGAGCTGCATCACTCGGGGCGCATGCTCGGCGGCGAAGCCCTCGACCCGGTGCACACGGCCACGACCGTACGAATCCGCAATGGCAAGCTGACCACGACCGATGGCCCGTTCGCCGAGACGAAGGAGCAGCTGGGCGGTTTCTACCTCGTCGAGGCGCACGACTTGAACGAGGCGATCCAGATTGCCGCCAAGATTCCGTCCGCCCGAACTGGCAGCATCGAAGTGCGACCCGTCACGATCTTCGGCGAGCAGTAGTTGTCCGACGCCGGCGAGCCGACGGGGGACGCCACTCGCGCCATCGTCGAAGCGGTGTATCGCACGCAGTCCCGCCGCGTGCTCGCCACGTTGATCCGCCTCCTCGGTGATTTTGATCGCGCCGAGGAGGCGATGCATGATGCGTTCGCAACCGCGATCGATCGATGGTCACGCGACGGCGTGCCCGGCAAGCCGCGGGCGTGGCTGATTTCGACGGCTCGCTTCAAGGCAACCGACGCGACACGGCGGCAGGCGCGATTCGACAATGCCGTGCACGAGGTCACCGACGGCGTGCACCCGGCACGTGATGAAGCGGAACATGTGGACGATGACAGCGACGTCGCCGACGACCAGCTGCGGCTGATCTTCACCTGCTGTCATCCCGCTCTCTCACCTGAAGCCCAGACCGCACTCACGCTTCGCGAAGTGTGCGGCCTGACGACCGAAGAAATTGCGCGCGCGTTCCTCGCCACACCCTCCACGATCGCACAGCGCATCGTGCGTGCGAAGGGGAAGATCCGCACTGCGCGGATCCCGTACCAGTTGCCCGCACGCCACGAACTGCCAGCGCGCCTCGATGCCGTCCTGCAGGTGATCTACCTCGTGTTCAACGAGGGGTACTCGGCCAGCGCAGGCGACGCACTGACGCGTCATGACTTATCGGCGGAGGCCATCCGGTTGGGGCGTGTACTACTCGAGTTGCTTCCAGAACCCGAAGTAGACGGCTTGCTGGCGTTGATGCTCCTGCAGGAGTCCCGTCGTGCCACGCGCACCAGCACTGATGGCGAGTTGGTGTTGCTCGAGGACCAGGATCGGTCGCGGTGGAATCAGGAGCTGATCGACGAGGGATGCGCGCGTGTGCAGGACGCCTTGCGGTCACATCGTTTCGGGCCGTACACACTGCAGGCCGCGATTGCGGCGGTACATGCGGAGGCGCGAACGGCCGCTGCGACCGATTGGCGACAGATCGTCGGATTGTACGATGTGCTGCTGCGCATCGATGATTCACCGGTCATTGCGCTCAATCGCGCGGTGGCCGTGGCGATGGCAGACTCGCCAGCGGCAGGACTGGCGCTCGTCGACGCACTCTTCGATCGCGGCGAACTTCACGAGTATCACCTCGCGCATGCGGCTCGCGCAGATTTTTTCCGTCGCCTCGGACGGCTGGACGATGCCGCGGCGGCGTATCGCATTGCCCTCACGCTGGCGCGCCAGGAACCGGAGCGTCGATTCCTGCGGCGCCGCCTCGACGAGGTGTCGGGAACCGGGTCCTCCGTGTAGCATCTGCGCATGGCAGCAAAAACGGCAGGCGCAACGACGGTGGCGGCAGCTTCGCCAGGCGCGACACACATCGCCCTGCTGCGCGGCATCAACGTCGGCAAGGCGAAGCGGATCGCGATGGCTGACCTGCGTGCCGTCGTCGAGTCGCTGGGGGGCACCGGCGTCAAAACACTGCTCAACAGCGGCAACGTCGTGTTCACGACGAGGAAGACGATCACCGGTCCCATCTTGCAGAAGGCGATCCTGGCGGCGACCGGTGTGGATACACGGACGACCGTGCTCACCGCCGGTGAACTGACCACGATCATCGCCGAACATCCGCTCACGGCTGTCGTGACCGACGACACTCGGTTCGTCTGTTACGTGCCGTATGACCAGACTGCGCTCGCGAAGCTGGCGATGCTGCAGGCGACATCGTGGGCACCGGAGGTGTTGGCGATCGGTTCGAGGACGGCCTACGTCTGGAGCCCGGACGGGCTGCTGGCGGGCAAGTTGTTCGAGCACATCGGCAAGGCACTGCGCGACGGCGTCACGGCGCGGAACTGGGCCACGATGCGGAAGCTGCATGCAATGGTCACTTGCATTTAGGCCGCTGCCGACGAGGACTGTCGTACCGGCCAACGCTGCGTCATAGCTTTCTGTAGCCCCCGGGGCGCCCGATGCGTCCCGACCGCCGCAGGGAGCGGCGACTACACCTTCCGGAGTTCCTGATGTTCGTGTTGCGACCGCTGGTCCGCGCGCTGCCGTTCCTCGTCGCTGGCCTGCCGCTCGGCGCGCAGACTGCGACCCAGCCAAGCGTGCAGTCGCGCTCGACGCCGATCCTGACGATTGCCGGCAAGCGATTCCGCGACCTGAATCGGAACGGCACGCTGGAGCCGTACGAGGATTGGCGGCTGTCGTCGGCAACGCGGGCCGCGGACCTCGTCGCACGGATGACACTCGAGGAGAAAGCCGGTGCGGCGGTACATGGCACCGCACCGACCGCCGGCGCCATGATGGCCCCGGCTCCCAACTACGACACCACCGCAGCGCAGGCGCAGATTCTCACGCGCCACGTCAACAGTGTGATCACTCGGCTGTCGATCGCGCCGGCACTGTTCGCCGTCCAGAACAACATCCTGCAAGGCATCGCCGAGGGAAGCCGACTCGGCATTCCAGTCACCATCAGCACCGACCCGCGCAGTCACTTTCAGGTCGTCGTCGGCGCCAGCTCGAACACCTCGGGATTTTCGCAGTGGCCCGAGACACTTGGCCTTGGCGCACTGGATGATCCGGCGCTGGTGCAGCGATTCGCCGACATCGTGCGCAGCGAGTACCGCGCCGTCGGCATTCACATGGCGCTGTCACCGCAAGCGGATCTTGGCACGGAGCCGCGCTGGTCGCGCATTACGGGCACCTTCGGCGAATCACCCACGCGTGTCGGCGCGATGGTCACAGCCTACGTGAAGGGCATGCAGGGCAGCCCGACGCGCCTGGCGCGCAACGGTGTGGCGACGATCGTGAAGCACTGGGTTGGGTACGGCGCATCGGTCGATGGCCTCGATGGCCATAACTACTATGGTCGCTATGCGCGTTTCGACGGCGGACGCTTCCAGGATCACGTGACGCCGTTTCTTGGCGCGTTTGCGGCCGGCGTGGTGGGTGTGATGCCGACCTACGACATCCTGCAGGACCTGAAGATCGATGGCGCACCGGTTGAGGCGGTCGGTGCTGGATTCAACAAGCAGATCCTTGCCGACCTGCTGCGAGGTACGCACAAGTTCCGCGGCATGGTGCTGTCCGACTGGGCCATCACGCAGGATTGTGTCGATGCCTGCGTGACGGGAGTACCGCGCCAGGCGCCGATGCAGATCGCGATGCCGTGGGGCGTCGAATCGTTGACCAAGGCGCAGCGCTTTGCGAAGGGCATGAACGCCGGCATCGACCAGTTCGGCGGCGTGGATGACGGTCAGCCGTTCGTGGATGCGGTGAAGGATGGTTCGGTGCAGTTGGCGCGACTCGACGAAGCCGTGCGGCGGATCATGGTCGTGAAGTTCGACCTTGGCCTGTTCGAAAATCCCTTCGTGGACCCGGCCAAGGCCGCCACGATCGTGGGCTCACCCGACAAACTCGCGGCCGGTGTTGCGGCGCAGTCGCGGGCGTTGGTGGTGCTGGAGAACTCGCGCGGTGCGCAGATGCTGCCGGCGCGCGGCGCGAAGCTGTTCCTGCATGGTGTCGCAGCAGCGGTTGCGACGGAGCGCGGCTATCAGGTGGTGAGCAGCGCGGAGCAGGCCGATGTCGCCATCATTCGCGTTGCGGCACCGTTTCAGCGCCTGCACCCGACCTTCTTCTTCGGCAGCTTCCAGCACGAAGGCGACCTCGATTTCAAGGATGCCGACTCGACGCTGGCACTGGTGAAGGCCACGGCGGCGAAGGTGCCGACGATCGTGGTGGTGTACCTCGATCGCCCGGCCATCCTGACCGCGCTGGTGCCGTTGGCGAAAACCTTGATCGGCGAGTTTGGTGTCAGTGATGGGGCGTTGTTCGATGCACTGACGGGCAAGGTGCGTCCGACGGGCCGGTTGCCGTTCGAGCTACCGCGTTCGATGGATGCCGTCCGCGCCCAGAAGACCGACGTGCCGCATGACAGCCCGTCGCCGCTCTATCCGATTGGTTACCGTCTCAACAAATAGTGGAGCTGCGATGAATGAGATCACGCTCGACTGGATCAACTCCGCCGGTGGCTGGAGCAAGTCCATGGACATCGTGTGGACGGCCTGCAGTGCCGACGAGGTGCGCTGCGAGTTCGAGGTGGCGCCGAAGCACCTGCAGCCGTTCGGCCTCGTGCACGGTGGCGTCCACTGCGGCGTGATCGAGCAGATCACGTCGCTCGGTGCGACGATGTTCGTGCAGGCACTGGGTCAGCAGGCGGTGGGGCTCGAGAACTCGACGTCATTCATCCGCGCCACCAGCAGCGGGAAGTTGTTTGCCGTCGCGAAGCCGATCTCGCGCGGACGCACCAACCAGCTGTGGGAAGCGTGGATTCGGGACGACAAGGATCGATTGGTGGCGCAGGGGCGCGTGAGACTGCAGAACGTGGCCGTTCGCGAAACCGCTCCTGCTGTACCCGCGTCCTGACGGAAACCTGCACGACGTTTCTGCTCGATGGTCCGGTCGGTCGCCAGCGCACACCGCCGAGCCCCACATGACACTCGCATGACACTCGCATGACACTCGCATGAGACCCGCATGAGCTCTCGCATCGCCCAACGCAGTGCCGCGCTGCTCGCCCTTCGGTGGCACGCTGGCACTGGCGCGCTGGTGGCACTGGCCGCGGCCCTCACGTTGGCGGGGGCCCTGCCAGCGCTGACGATTCTTGGCGGCACCACGGCGGCGCCTTCATTGACGATCGCACTTGGCGATACGGGAGCTCTGCTGGCCGACTGGGGCGGGCGCGGCGTGGTCTGGCCGCAGCTGCAGCAGCTCGCCATCCTGAAGTTGCTGTCAGTCGTGCGTGGCGCGACGGTGATGACTCTCGCCGTGGGCGCGGCGACGCTGCTCGCGCTGCATCTCGCGCGCACGGCAGCGCGCAGCAGCGAAGTGATCGTGGTGCGGTCGATCGGAGCGTCGCGTCGGGATGTTTTCGGCGCGATGGTGCTGGAGTCCGGGGCGCTGGCAGGCGTCGCGCTGTTTGTCGGGATGCTGCTCGCGCTATTCGCGGTCGTGGTGATGCGCGCGGCGTGGCCTGGCAGCGTGGCACCGGCAGATCGTGTGTTGAGTGTCGCGGGCACACTGGGTGTGACGGCGTTGGTGATGGTGGCCCCATTGCTGCTCATTCGGGCACTCAGCACCACGCGATTGGTTGATGATGATCGCCGACCGCTGACGCTCATCATCCCGGCACTTCAGTTGGGTGCCGCAGTGGTGGTGCTCGCGGGCGGCGCCACGCTGCGCGAGCTCACGACGACGCAACGGAATGATGTGGCCCAGCTGGCCACGTCCACGACACTGGTTCAGGAACTGCGCGCCGAGGGTACCGATCGATTGGCGCGGGCCAAGCGCTTCGCTGCATTCCTCGCGGAGCAGCATGCGGTCAACCCGTCAGCGCTGATCAGCCTCGGCTCGAGCGGCGTGCACCGCGGCCTCGGCACCATCGCGCAAGCCAGCAGCGATTGCGGCAAGCGGTGTGGTACGGTCGCGATCCTGCGCGGCAGTACGGAAACGGTGGCTCATTTTGCCGTCAGCGGAGACAGCTTTGCGCTCGGCGGACTGCGCCTGCAGGCAGGGCGTCTGCTCACGGACGGCGACCGCTGGGACAGCCCACTGGTCGCGGTCGTGAATGCGAGTTTTGCACAGGCGATGTTCCCGAATGGCGATGCGGTCGGCAAGCGGGTTCAGCTGACGGTGTTGAACAACCAGTGGTTTGAGGTGGTGGGGATCGTGAGCGATGGCGAGGCGCTCGGCCTTGGCGCCGTGATGCAACCGAAGCTGGGCGTCTACGTGAGCGTGTTGCAGCAACCGGTGGGCCTGATCGAAGTCGGAACGGCCGACAAGCCGTTGGCGACCGATGTGTTGCGCAGCATTGGCACCGTTCGCGGCACTGCGACCAGCATCGCAGCGCGTCGCGCCGCCGACACCTCGGTGCTGCAGTGGTTCACCAACCTGCTGTTCGCGATGGGTGTCGTGACGGCGCTGATCGCGGTTGGCGGCCTGATTGCGATGCTTCGCCTCTGGCTCGACTCACAACAGCGCGAGCTTGGCATCCGCCGCGCGGTCGGAGCCAGCCGTCGCGCCATCCATGCCCTCGTGCTCGGGCGCGCCGGACTTGTCGCACTCGGCGGCTCGCTCTTCGGCGCCTGGCTGGGCCAGATCTTCTGGGACGTGCTCCCGCGCATCATCCCTGGCGCCCCGAGCTACGACCGCGCCATCGTCATCACCACCGCAGCCGCGCTCTCGTCGCTGACGCTTGCCGTCGCCTGGTTGATGGCCCACCGCTTCACGCGCACACCTGTCGGGACACTGCTGATCGAGGTCGGCTGACGGCTCAGCTACGACGGCAACCGCAACAGCAACTGCCTCAACGCAGAACAGAAGACAGCGATACAGCGACGGCCGCAGAACTGCACGGCCGCAGAACGGCAACTGCTCAACTGCCATTGCAAAACGCAGAGACGCAGAGGCGCAGAGGAACCGCAACTGCACGGCTTTGGGAACGGCATTGGAAGCGGAGGAACAGTGAGCGTGCTGTTCCCAAAAAAGTTCAGCACGTCCACTCAACGACCGCGTGTCACGTCCTGATTAGCGTCTACACGTCCCCCGCCGTTGGAGACGTAGACCCATGGCCCGATCGTTTCACCAGTACAGTCCGGACTTGAAGCAGCGGCTCGTCGAGGAGATTGAGGGCGGGCATCTGTCGATGCGCGAAGCCGCGCGGGATGCGCAGACCACCGTGGCCATGGTGCAGACCTGGCTGCGGGAGTACGGCCGGTTCCAGCCGAAACGCGACATCGTGGAGGTGGTCATGAAGAGCGAGCAGGATCGGATTGCGGCGTTGGAGAAGGCCCTGGCCGAGGCGCATCTCAAGCTGCAGGTGTTCGACGAGCTGATCACCCAGGCGAACAAACACTACAAGATCGACATCAAAAAAAACTTTGGTACGCCGCCGCTGCCGTCCTCTGCGCCCCGGCCGACACCGCGCACACCGTCGCCGGCGTCTGCCGCACGCTCGGCTGCACCCGCGACGCCTACTACAAGCGACAGCGCCGCGGGAGCGACGCAGACACCGACCCGGACGCCGCGGTGATCGCGCAGGTCGATGCCCTCCGCCGCGTCCAGCCGCGCGTCGGGACGCGGAAGCTGCACGACGCCCTCACGACCGCAGGGGTGACCGTGGGGCGGGACCGCCTGTTCACGGTGCTCCGCACCACGGGGCGCCTCGTGGCCCGGAAGCGCCGCGCCACGCAGACGACGTATGCGCACCATCCCTACGTCGTGGCGCCCAATCGCCTCAAGACGCTCACCGTCACCGGCGCGCGCCAGGTCGTCGTGAGCGACATCACGTACCTGCGGCTCGAGCACGGCGCGTTTGCGTACCTGTTTCTCGTCACCGACCTGTACGCGCGCCACATCGTCGGCTGGCATCTTCGCACCGATCTCTCGCCGCAGGGCGCGCTGCAGGCGCTCGCGGCCGCGCAGCAGACGCTGGGTGACTGTCAGGGCATCGTGCACCACTCGGATCGCGGCAGTCAGTATTGCTGCCACGCGTACGTCCAGCAGCTGCACGCCCATCGCATGCTCCCGAGCACGACGGACGGCGCCCACTGCTATCAGAATGCGGTCGCCGAACGCGTGAACGGCATCCTGAAAGATGAATTCGACCTCGATGCCGTCTTCCCCTCGCTGGCCGACGCGCGCGCGGCGGTCACCCACGCGGTCACGATCTACAACACCGTCCGCACGCACTGGAGTCTCGCGCTCCAAACCCCGCACGCCGTGTTTCACCAGGCGGCCTAACCCAGACCGCCTGCACCCTGTGTAGACATTATTTAGGACTAGACACGCGCGCAGTTCTGCGGCTGTGCAGTTCTGCGGCTGGTGCAGTACCGCAGTTTTCTGTTCTGCGTCAAGGCAGTTGCCCTGGCCCTTGCCGTGGCTGTTGCTGTTGCTGTTGCTGTTACCAGCGCCGTTGTCTTGCCCTTGCAGTTCTCTGCGTCTCTGCGCCTTGTATGTCTCCTCGCACAGAAGCTAAATCTCCGGGACGGCGGCAGCTCGTTCGGAGCGCCCCGGGCGCCGTGAGCCCGTCGCAGAGTCAGAGCGCCGTCGTCCCGATCGCTACAAGCCCGGACAGCTACCAGGGACGCCGACGCGATCCCGCATCTCGCAAGGCAGGGCGCGCGCGGTCGTCACCTGGAGGCAGTATGACGTATCTCGGCATTGATGTCAGCAAGGCCCACTTGGATGTGGCGGTCCACGACGGTGCGGTGACGCAGCTCCGCAATACGGCGGCGGACATCGACGCCTTCGTCACCGCGCTCACCGCGCAGCCGCCGACCTTGGTCGTGCTGGAAGCGACGGGCACGTATCATCGCGCCGTCGCCGGCGCGCTCACCGGCGCCGGGATCCCCGTCGCGGTCGTCAATCCGCGGCAGGTGCGCGAGTTCGCGCGCAGCACCGGCCAGTTGGCGAAGACGGATCGCGTGGATGCGCGCATCCTGGCGCGGTTTGGCGCCGTGCTCGCCCCACCCGTCCGGCCGCTCGCCGACGCGGAGCAGCAGGCGCTGGCGGCCTTGGTGGAACGGCGCCGGCAGTTGGTCACGATGCAGACGATGGAGAAGAATCGCCTGCACGTCGCGACCGCGCGCGTGGCGACGAATGTGCGCGGGACGTTGGAGGCGCTCGCCGAGGCGCTGCGTGACATCGACAATGAGATCGGCGAACTGATCGAACGGAATGCGGCCTGGCAAGCGCAGGTGACGCTCCTGACGAGCGTGCCGGGCATCGGCCAGCAGAGCGCACGGTACTTGGTCGCCCTGTTGCCCGAATTGGGGACGCTGAATCGGCGCGCCATTGCCGCGCTCGTGGGCGTCGCGCCGCTCGCGCAGGAATCCGGGCAATTCCGCGGTGCCCGCGTGTGCTGGGGCGGGCGGGCAACGATTCGCTCGATCCTCTACATGGCCACCCATGTGGCCACACAATGGAATCCGGTCCTCAAGCCCGTCTACGCGGCGCTGCGCGCCGCCGGGAAGCCCACCAAAGTCGCCAAGATCGCGTGCCTCCGCCGCCTCCTCACCATCCTCAACGCGATGGTCAAAACGCAAACACCGTGGCGGACCCCCACGCCCGCCACGGCTTGACTTTCAACACAGCTACTCTGCGTTAAAGCAGTTGCAGAATCAACGCTTGCCGATGACCTGAATTGCACCCGCCATGTTGCCGGTGCCGAAGAGCGTGGTGGCGTCGCTGGCGCTGAGATACTTGATCTCCTTGATCTGCGACAGCGTGATCTCGTCGAGCGCGCGTACGCCGCCCATCTTCTGGTTGTCGAGGTAGACGACGATTTCGTTTGCTGATGCGTCCATCGTGCTGCTGCCGCCACTCTGGCTGGAGGTCGAGCCAGACCGCACGCGGAGCATCGCTGGACGGAGGCGTTGCACGATGCCATAGGCCGTCTGAATCGTGCCACCCAGAGCCGCGATCTCTTCCTCTGAAATCAGATTGGCGCGGCCCTTCACCGGCTTCTTGGCAGGCGCTGCGGCCGCGGTATCCGTGCTCTGCGCCACGAGGCGAGCCGGTGCGGCAAGGGCGCTGGTAAGCGTGAAGAGCACAGCAACAGCAGAGAGCAGGCGCAGCGATCGCATTGGATGGACTCCCGGGTGGGGACGTGAGGCAGAACCGGATAGTAGAGCATCGCCAGCGCTCGACCTGTCCGCAAGCGCAGCCGGCGCCTGTGTGCCGATCAGCGAGGGATGCGACGGTCGCGTATGCTGCAGGAGAGGCGCGATTCCGACCGCCACGACCGCTGTCGCTTCCACCCACCCGGCACATGCACGCATTCCGACACCTCCGAGCGACCCTGCGCAGTGTGGTCGCGCTCGTCGCCCTTCTCGCCCTCGCGCCGATCGCCGACGCGCAGCGCGCGCGTCCAGCACGCGCACCGGACAGCCCTCCTGCTGCCGCGATTGACAGCACGCTGCTTGGCTCGATGCGGTACCGGCAGATTGGGCCGTATCGCGCCGGTCGCTCCACGGCGATCGCGGGTGTCGCGTCGTCGCCGTTTCTCTTCTACTCCGGCAGCACCGGCGGCGGCGTCTTTCGCACGGAGGATGCCGGTCAAAGCTGGCAGCCCATCACCGACAAGTATTTCGGTGGTGTGATCGGTTCGATCGATGTCGCCGACTCGGATCCGAACGTGATCTATGTCGGCACCGGATCACAGGACGTACGAGGCAACTCGTCCACCGGCCGCGGCTTGTGGAAGTCGAGCGATGCCGGTCGCACCTGGAGCTTCAGTGGATTGCGCGAGACCGGTGCGATCGGACGTGTGGTCGTGCACCCCACGAATCCGGATCTGGTGTACGTATCGGCGCTCGGCCACCCGTTCGGCAAGAACAAGGAACGGGGCATCTACCGCTCGAAGGATGGCGGCGCGACATGGCAGCAGGTGCTGTTCCTGAACGACAGCACCGGTGCCAGTGAACTGGTGATGCATCCGAAGAACCCGCGCATCCTCTTCGCCGGGATGTGGCGCGCCGAGCGGAAGCCGTGGACGATGATCTCCGGCGGTCCGGAGAGTGGTGTGTATCGCTCCACCGACGGCGGCGACACGTGGACGAAGCTCGGCGGGGGCTTGCCGACGGGCTTGGTGGGCAAGGTCGGCATCACGATCTCACCGGTGAACCCCGATCGCATCTGGGCGCTGGTCGAGGCGGAACCCGCCGGCGGGCTCTATCGATCCGATGACGGCGGTGGCACGTGGACCCGTGTCAACGCCGAGAACAAGATCCGGCAGCGGGCGTGGTACTACTACCGGATCGTGGCCGACCCATCGAGCGAAAATCAGGTCTGGTTGATGAGTGTGCAGTTGCACAAGTCAGTCGATGGTGGGCGCACGTTCGAGGCCGTCCCGGTGCCGCACGGCGACACCCACGACCTGTGGATCAACCCGACCAATCCGCGCATCATAGGATTGAGCGATGACGGCGGATCAGTCGTGTCGCTGACAGGCGGGAAGACGTGGAGCAGCATGAACCTGATGGCGACTGCTGAGATGTATGACGTGATAGTCGACCATGCGTTCCCGTACCGCGTCTATTCGGCGCAGCAGGACAATACCTCGATCTCCGTGCCGTCGGTGCTCGACGCGAACACGCTGCATCCGATGAATGCGTGGATGAACGCCGGCGGATGCGAGACGGGGCCGGTGGCATTGAATCCGGACTACCCCGATGTGATCTACGGCGGCTGTTACGGTGGCGCGATCAATCGGTATGAACCGAAGCGAGACACACGGCGTGACGTGATCGCCTATCCACAGCAGCAGGTTGGACAGAAGGCGACGGACCTGAAGTATCGCTTCCAGTGGGTGGCGCCGATTCTCGTCTCACGCCATGATCGCAACGTTGTGTATCACGCCTCGCAGGTTGTGCATCGCACCCGCGATGGCGGGATGTCGTGGACGGTGATCAGCCCGGACCTGACGACCAACGACAAGTCGACGCAGAACATGGCGGGCGGGCCGATCAACGGCGACCAGACTGGTGTCGAGATGTTCAACACCATCTTCTCGCTGGCGGAAGACCCGAAGGACGCGAAGGTGTTGTGGACCGGCAGCGATGATGGTCGTGTGCACATCACCCGGGACGGGGGCACCAGCTGGCAGGACATCACGCCGACAGGGATGCCGAAGTTCGGTACCGTCAATCGCATCGACGTATCTCGCCATGTGCCGGGGCGCGCCTACATCGCGGTGCATCGCTATCGCCTCGATGACTACACCCCGTATGCCTGGCGCACGGAGGACTACGGCAAGACGTGGACGCGGATTGCTGATGGCACCAATGGCATTCCCGCCGACTATCCAGTGCGCGTCGTGCGCGAGGATGCATCACGCGCTGGCCTGCTCTACGCCGGCACCGAGTACGGCCTGTTCACGTCGATCGACAACGGTGCGCACTGGCAGAGTTTCCAGCGCAACCTGCCGATCGTTCCGATCAGTGACCTGCAGCTCTACAACGATGACCTGATCGTCGGCACACAGGGGCGTTCCTTGTGGATCCTCGACGACCTGACGCCATTGCAGCAGCTGGCGGCCGCCAAGCCAGCGACCGCGATTCACCTTCACACACCGCGTGATGTGGTGCGCGCGGATCGGAGCCAGAGTGGTGGATCCGGTGGTCGAGAGACGCCGCTCGACAATCCGCCCAATGGCGCCGTGTTGCACCTCTTGCTGCGTGACAGTGTGACCACGCCGTACTCGATCGAGATTCGCACTGCGGCCGGCGCAATCGTGCGGACGCTGACCACCGATACAGCCGAAAGTCGGCGTCGGCAGCAGCCGGTGCTGCCGGTGAAGGCCGGAGCGCACGCGGTGGTGTGGGATCTCACCTGGCCTGGGCCACTGATGGCACCGGACCAGGTGCTGTGGGGCTACACCGGTGGCATTCGTGCGGTGCCGGGCGCGTATGAAGCGCGGCTGATCGCCGGCAGCGTCACACAAACGCGCGCCTTCAAGGTGTTGTCCGATCCGCGACTCACCGACGTCTCGACGGCGGACTACGCAGCCCAGTTCGAGACGGCGCGACAGCTGCGCGACACGCTCGAATCGCTGAACCGCTCGATCGAAACCATGCGTGGTGTGCATACGCAGGTGCGAGCCAGTCTCGATCAGGCGACGAAGGCTGGGGTGGCGAGCGAGTTGTCGCCACTCGCCACGTCGCTCGAGGCGTCGCTCGATTCGCTGGAAAAGCTCATGACCGAACCGCGCATCAAGGTGACGTACGACGTGCTGCGATTCGGCGGCCGCCTCGACAATCAACTGGCCGAGACCTACGCCAACGTCACTGGCACGAATGGCTACATCCATGGTGGCCCGGAAGGGCGTCCGACCGCCGGTGCGGTGCAGCGCACGGGTGAACTGGTGACTCAGTGGGCCCCGATGGTGAAGCGGCTGGAAGAGGTGTTGAGCCGGGATGTGGCCGCCTTCAACGCGAAGGTTGCGGCGCTGGGGGTGGCGCCGATCGTGATCCCGAAGCGGGTGAAGCCGATCGCCTGAATGGCGCCGCGAGTGTTCAAGGGGTCAGAGTCCATGAAATTCAAGGACTCTGACCCCTTGAAGCGGGTGAACCGGTGGGGGGGTCTTCAGCTCAGGAACTCCGTCCCCAAGAGCTCGAGAACTCCGTCCCCAGCTTCGTCCGTTTTAATCCCGATTGACATTGTCGGCATTCGATGGCATTCTCGTGGCGTCAACGCTTCTTGATAGCCATTCTCATCTACGACGATGCCCCGAGCTGCCCGCACCACCCTCGCCTCCACCGCGCGCGCCGCCGCCACCACGGCAGCGCTCTGCCTGTCTGCGGCCGCACTCACCGCCCAGCAACAGCCAGCCCCCCCGCGCGATTCGGCGGCCAAGGCGATGCTCAGCCGAGTGACCATCACCGACTCCATCCGCCGGCGGCCAGCCTACAACGTCAAGCGCTCGACGAGCGCCACCCGCACAGACATGCTGCTCCGCGACCTGCCCCAGTCGGCGACGGTGATCAGCAAGTCGCTCATCGCTGACCAGGCGATGCAGGGCATGGCCGACGTGGTGCGCTATGTCCCCGGCATGACCATGGGACAGGGCGAAGGCCATCGCGACGCCCCCACGATTCGCGGGCAGAGCACCACCGCCGACTTCTTCATCGACGGCATCCGTGACGACGCCCAGTACTACCGCGATGTCTACAATGTCGAACGCGTCGAGGCGCTCAAGGGCCCGAATGCGATGACCTTCGGACGTGGCGGTGGCGGCGGTGTGATCAACCGCGTGACCAAGGATGCGCAGTGGTTCACAACCCGCTCACTCGGCGTCACCGGTGGGAGCTTCGACCAGCGACGCACGGCACTCGACATCGGCCAGGGCATCACGCCGAAGCTCGCGGGGCGCCTCAACGCACTCTACGAAAATTCGGCCAGCTTCCGGCAGCAGTCAGGCGGCGAGCGCATCGGCATCAACCCCACCGCATCGCTGATGCTGGGTGGCACGATGGTGCGCGTTGGGTACGAGTATTACACCGACCGGCGTGTGGTCGATCGCGGCATCCCCTCGTACCAGGGCGCTCCGTCGCCAACACCGATCGAGACCTATTTCGGCGACCCGAATGCCAGTCGCTCACGCCTCGAGGCGCAGAGTGTGGCCGCCACGGTCGATCGGACGCTGTGGGCGGGTAACGACGCGGTGAGCGGCATCCAGCTGCGCAATCGCACGCGCTACATGACGTACGACAAGTTCTACCAGAATGTCTTTCCCGGTGCGGTGGCCACCAACATGGCCACCGTCAACCTGCAGGGCTACAACAACGGCACCGATCGCAGCAACGTCTTCAACCAGACGGATGTCACCACGACGATCACGCGTGGCATCCTCCGTCACACGCTGCTCCTTGGCGCTGAATTCGCATCGCAGCGCACCGACAACCAGCGCAACACCGCCTACTTCGGCGCCACGGGCAGCACTGCGACCAGTTATGCCGTGCCCTTCACCGCACCGACGGTAACGGCACCGGTGGAGTTCCGCTACAGCGCGACCGATGCCAACAGCCGGACGACGTACACCACCCAAGCGGTCTATGCGCAGCATCAGGTCGAGATTGGCGAGCATGTGCAGGGAATCCTTGGCATTCGCTTCGACCACCTCGTGCTCGACTACCGCAACAATCGCAACCAACAGAGCCTGTCGCGCACGGACAACCTCGTATCGCCACGCGCCGGCCTGGTCATCAAGCCGATCACGCCCCTCTCGATCTACGGCAGCCTCGGTGTCTCGTTCCTGCCGGGCAGCGGCGATCAGTTCGGCTCACTCACCGCCACCACGCAGACGCTGGAGCCGGAGCAGTTCACGAATCGCGAAGTGGGCGTGAAGTGGGATGCGCGTCCTGACCTGGCGTTGACGGCCGCGGTCTATCGTCTCGATCGGACCAACACCACCGCTCCCGATCCGAACCTCGCCGGCGTGGTGGTGCAGACCGGCGCACAGCGCACCACCGGTTGGGAAGTCGGTGCGAGCGGATCACCCACCGCACGCTGGCAGATTGCTGGTGGCTACGTGAATCAGGTGGCGCGCATCATGTCGCGCACCAGTGCCGCTGCCGCCGGCGCCCGCGTACCACTGGTTCCGCGCCAGACGCTCTCACTCTGGAATCGCTACCAGATCGCGAAGCGCGTCGGGACCGGTGTCGGTATCGTGCAGCAGGCGAAGATGTTCGCCGCCATCGACAACGCCGTCACGTTGCCGGCCTTCACCCGCATCGACGCCGCGGGGTTCGTCACGTTGACCAAGTCGGTGCGCGCGCAGCTGAACGTCGAGAACCTCTTCGACCGCCGCTACTACACCACATCGCAAGGCAACAACAACATCATGCCCGGCTCCTCGCGCATCGTCCGCGTACGCCTCGACGTCACCCCGTAGTCGCTGCCTCCGCTCCCACGGCAACTGCAACTGCTAACTGCAACTGCAATGGGAGCGGGAGGCCACGGAGCTCACGGAGTAGCTCCAAGGGCGAGGCGTCCGCTTATCGCGGCCATCTAATTGGAGGAGAACTGCTGTTCCCTCTTTACCTCGTCAGAAATGGCTGGCGTTGCACGGGTGGTCGCAACGGTAGCTACTCCGTGAGCTCCGTGGCCTCCCACCCCATTGCTGTTTGGAATGGCGGCGAAACGACGGCGAGCGCTAGTGACGCTACTCCGTGAGCTCCGTGGCCTCCCGCCCCCACTGCTGTTTCTTCCGGCCGCAAAGCGCAGGGCAATCGGGATGGAATGAAGGAAGCGTGGCCGGTGTCGAATGTGCGGACCGAATGTGTCCCACTCCCACCACGCCCTTCACCTCTCCTGAGGCTCGCAGATGACCAACCGGAAGACACTTGCCACGGCCTTCGCCATGATGGCGGCCGCCCTCGTCCAGAGCGCGCCAGTGCAGGCGCAGCAGGGCACGACCCCGCCGCCGCCAGCGGCCGGACAGCGCGGACCCGGACCAACGCGCCGCGGGCCACCGTCGGTGGACGAACGTGTGCAGCGCATGACCACGGAGCTCAGCCTCTCGGCTGAACAGGCCAACAAGGTCAAGGCGCTGCTCAATGCCGAACAGCGCGGCATGGATTCGGTGCTCGCGCGCCGGGTCGCCGAGCGTGATGCGGAACGCGCGGCGATGGAAACGCGCCGGACCGCCAACCAGAAGGCGCTGGCGGCGATCCTGACACCCGACCAGAAGCTGAAGCACGACGCCATGCGCGCCCGGATGGATCGCGGCGGCCGTGGTGGGCGTGGTCACGACGGACCGCGCCGCGGATTCCGCGGACGTGACGATCGCGATGGGCGCGATGACGGGCGGCGCGGCCCCCCGCGCGATGACCGTCGTGGCCCACCGAACGACCGCGACGGCGCCAGCACCAACGGCAGCCAGCGCTGACGAGGACCGTCCAGCCCCCGATCAACCGATCGCGGGGCTACACTCCCCGCCACACACGTGATCGAAACCGACGATGATGCCGCACTGGTCGCTCGCGCCCGCAACGGTGACGACGACGCCTTCCGTCGCCTGGTGGAACGTCACCAGGCGGCAGTCGCGCGCACGGTGTTCGGCATGCTCGGCTCACGCGACGATGCCGATGATGTCGGTCAGGAGGCGTTTGTCCGCTTCTACCAGTCGCTCGATTCCTTTCGCGGCGAGTCGTCGGTGCGGACGTACCTGGTGCGAATTGC
This sequence comes from uncultured Gemmatimonadaceae bacterium, assembly GCA_963740355.1. Taxonomy (GTDB): domain Bacteria; phylum Gemmatimonadota; class Gemmatimonadetes; order Gemmatimonadales; family Gemmatimonadaceae; genus JACMLX01. The sequence goes on along the minus strand of CAVUDW010000002.1, from coordinate 311,626 downwards.
GATGAGCTGTGCCTTGAATGCCCTTCGGAGCACGCGGCGCCGCGAGCTGCGATTCGTGAGCGACGACACCGCGCTGGCACAGGCGGTGGATCCGGCGGCGCAGGTCAGCGCTGGCGACGACGGCCAGGCACGACGCATTCGCGAAGCGCTTGATAGTCTTCGTCCGGATCATCGTGCCGTGGTGGTGCTGCGACTGCTCGAGGAACGCAGCACCAGAGAGACGGCAGAGATCCTGCAGGTGCCGGAGGGGACGGTCCTCTCACGATTGTCACGCGCCGTGCAGCAGCTGCGCGTGACACTGGGCCCGGTGTGGGAGGAGTTCACAGAATGATGAGCGATGATGCGATGAGCGACCAGCACAGCGGCAATCACAGCGGCAATCACGGCGACGATCCCGTCAACGCCGACGGCGCCGACGAACTGGCGACGCGGCGAGCGGGCAACCTGCTTCGCAGCGCGATGCCGCCGGCCGACTTCGCCGCCGGCTTTGCCGATCGCACCATGGCGCGCCTCGCGGCAGCCCGTGTGGTCACGCCACCCGCAGTGGTTCGGGTGAAGGCCATGCAACGCAGCTTTCGGGTGCTGGCGGCGGCGGCAGCGCTCGCAATCGTCGCACTCGGCGTGCACAACACCGTGATTGCGCGTGCGGATGACGCCTCGATCCTCGAGGCCGCGATTGGCCTCCAGCCGGTATCTGCCGAATCAGTGCTGTCTTCCACGTCCGAGGCCTTCCAGTGATGAGCACCACATGACCGCTTCCGTTCGCGCCTGGGTGCTGCTCATCGTCACCTTGTTGCTCGGCATCGCCATCGGCCTGCTCAGTGCCGGTGCGATGCAGGAGCGGCGATTCGCGCGCGTGAATGACATCCGTCGCCCCGGCGGCCTGATCGAGCGTGTGCAGGAGGTCATCCGGCCCACCAGTGATTCACAGTGGAATGTGATTCGCCCGATCGTGGAAGCCACCGCGCAGCAGAACATCTCGATGCGCCGCGTGCATGACAGTGCGATGCGCGCCACGATCGACACGCTCAAGGCGCGATTGAATCCGCTGCTAGATGACAGTCAGCGCGAACGCCTGGCGCGGTTTGCACCAGACCGACGTGATGGCGCTGCGCCGCGTCGAGGGCGCGACGGTCGCCCCGGACCGCGCGACGGGCCGCCGCTGCGGCGCGATGATGATCGGGGACCACCACCGCCGCCGTGAAACCGACGACTGCTATTGCGTGACGCGCCGAGCGCGCTCGGCTTCAGCAGTCAGATACCCGAAGCTCGCCCACTGTGATTGCACAGCGACGATCTGAGCAAAGATTTCATCGGCACGCGCGGTACGTCCGTTGTAGAGGTGCCAGTTCCCGACACCGTAGGCGGTCGTGATGTCCTGCAGGTTGCCGTCGGGGCCGAAGTTGCGCATCAGGTCCGCTTCCGTCAGCTCGCCCTTGTAGAGCAGCAGCAGGCGGTGATACGCCCCATTCTCGATCACATCCATGTTGGCGGTGATCGGCGCCAGCACTGCGGCAGCGTCATCGGCGCGATTGAGCCGTCGCAGTGCCATGTAGAGCCAGTGGCTGGTGGCGACCAGCATGTCCGGGTTGCCCTTCGACGCCGCGATATCTTCGCGATACAACGGCAACGCCTTGTCGAACTGGCCACTCAGGTAATAGGCCAACCCGAGGTGATAGCGAATGTTGCCCTGGAGCGTGCTGGTCGGAATGTTGCGCGCATTCGGCTGGCCGTCCGGCTCGACCTGATCCGGCTTCCCCTTCGTCAGTGCGTACGCCTTCTCGAAATCAGCGATCGCCTTCGGGAGTTGACGTGTGGTGAGGTACCGATGCCCGCGATGGCGGTAGAGTCGCGCGTCGTCAGGATGTTCAGCAATGCCTTTCGTATAGATGTCGATGGCCTCGTTGAACCGACCGAGGTACGCGGTGCGGCGACCGAGCCAGATGGTGGAGTCGATATTGGTCGGCGTATGCTCCCACGCACGACGCGCGGTATCGAGCTGCGCTTCCATCTTTTCGCGCGCGGCACCGGTCGGCTCCGGGCGGTACAGCGGTTGGCCGGTGAGTGAGGTCGCCTCGACCACGCCACCCGCGCCATTGCCCTTCAGGTAGCGATCGAAGAAGGCGGAAATGCGCGTGTGATAGTCGATGAAATCTTCGGCCGTGGTGCCTGGTGTACCGTGGCCGGAGTTCATGTAGTTGACCCACGTTACCGGCTTGCCGAGGCGCCGCAGTGCGTAGTACATCTCGCGCGTATTGTCGGCCGGTACGTTCGGATCCTGGGCGCCAGTGATCAGCAGCAGTGGCGTGGAGATCCGATCGGCGAAGAAGATGGCCGAGTGCGCGATGTACTTCTGCGGCGCCTGCCAGAGTGTTGCGCCGATGCGATCCTGGCTCTTCTCGGCTGCGTGGATGTTGCGAACGCCAAGGCGTGGCGAGTCGGTGTAGAACGACACCATGTCCACCTTGCCCGAAACGTTGACGGCGGCGCGGAAGCGACTGGTCTGTGTGATGAGCAGGTTGGTGGCGTATCCGCCGTAGCTGGTGCCGTACACCCCGAGCTTCGACGAGTCCGCGATGCCCGCCTCGATCAGCGCGTTGGCAGATGCCGTGACACCCTTCAACCACGCCTCGCCAGGATAGCCGGTCTCGAAGCCGACCGACGGCTTCACGACGACGTATCCCTGCGACGAGAGGACGTTCAGTGATGCATCGAACGTGTCGTCGAAGAAGTCTTCATAGACGCTGAACAATGTTGGGTACCGACGTTCCTTCGTGTAGCCGGCGGGCAGGTAGACGACGCCGTACCGCGTCTTGCCGTCCGCATCGTGATAGTTGATCAGTCGCGTTGAACCGAGCGTCTTGAGCTCGATGCCCGGATTGAGCGTGGTGAGCCGACGCTCACCGGCCATCGCGCCATCCGCGACGTACACCTCCTGCGGGCGGTTGCCATCACCTGACGAGTACACCAGCACGGTGCCGGACTTCGCGAGTCGGATGTTTCCGTAGAGTCGTGCGTCGCGCACCAGCGTCGTCGTCTGGCCGGTGGCGCGATCGAAGCGGATCACACCGCGCTCCCACGTGCTGCGGGACGCCGATGTGAGGTACAGGTAGCGTCCATCGTCGCTCCACGCGGCCGGCGACACACGAGGTGTGGTCGGCACGGTGTCATTGGTGGCGATGACCAGCGTCATCGCGCCCTGCGCCAGCGGTGCGAGCCAGAGTCCGTGCGGATTCGAGAGCAACAGTGCATCACCGGTCGGCGACCAACGCATGACGGAGTAGCGCGTGAGTGCCCGAGCGGCGCGGGCGGCCGGGCTGGTGTCGCTGGCGGTCCTGGCGGCGGTCGCAGAGTCGGGGCCGGCCACCTGGCGCGCCACCGAGTCGCTGATGCTGCGCACATACACTCGGCCGTCCTTCGCGAAGGCGAAGCGCTTGCCGTCGCGCGCCCACACTGGCGACAGCCCCTTGGTCGAGGCCAGCAACTGCATCGGCTGCCCACCTGAGAGGCGCTGTGCCATCAGGCGATTGTCGCTACCGAAGATCACGTCGTAGTCGGTCTTCTTCGTGATGTCGGCCTGCCAGGTGATCAGCGAATCGTCTTCGGAGAGCTGGTACGAGGCGTACATCGCATTCGGGAGCAGCTCGGTGGCTTTCCCGGTCCGAACATCGAGGCTCCACACCGAACGCACGTTCCCTTCGCGCCGAATCTTGTCCCACGCCAGAAATGGATCCGTGCCGTCCTGCACGAACACCGGGCCGCGTGTCATCCGCGCGAACTCGGCGGACGCTTCTCGCTTCCAGGCATCGGTGTGGAGCGACACGAGGATGCGCGTGCCATCACCACTCCACTTCACGTCGCTGCCTTCCGCTACGTAGAAGCCGGCCGGCACCGGCAGGGTGCGAGCGCGTCCGGTCGTGCGGTCCCAGATCACCGGCTCGAACTTGTCGTTGCGTAGCACGAGCACACCGACGCGACTCCCATCAGGCGACAGCACGGCCGATCGCACGGTCTCCTTGGCTGCGAACACCTTCCGCTCTGCGCCATCGCGGGTGTCGATCAGGCTCAGTTGCGCAGGGCTGACGCGGATGTAGGTCGGGTCGGTATCGCGGCGATAGTCGACACCGAGTCCGTCCCGTCGCGTGGCGGTGGTCAGCAGCAACCATCGGCCATCGGCCGACAGGTCGGCGACCTGCGCCGTCGTGATGCCGAGGGCGTCGGCGGCGGTGAACGGCGTCCTTGCGACCGCTTGCCCACCGAGCGCCGGGACAACTGCGATGAGGAGCGCGAGGCTGCGACGAAGACTCATGACCTGGAACCGGTGTCGGGGACGAATCAGGCGGCCCCACGGCCGCGCCACAACAAACGAAGCAACGGCGCCGGCCGGGGCAATGCTGGATTGGCCCCAACACCTGCGGCGCCCTCGCCCTGGTGGAAACCCTGCCCGACCGTGAGTGTATTTCAGTCCACTCGCACCCCGGGCGCAGACCATTCGGTCGGCAGGGGTCGACTCCCCGGAGTGACCCCAATGCGGCTTGCAGCGCTCAAGGCCCGTGTCTTCCTGCCGTTGTTCGCCGGCGTCTTTCTCAGCGACTGTGTCAGCAAGCGCGTCGCCGTGGCTGAGCTTTCGCCGGCTTACGTGCCGCATGACGTGCTGGGCGACGTCCTGCGCTTCACGCTCGCCTACAACGTTCGCGCCGCCATGGGCCTGACGGCGGGGGCCTGGTCGCGCTGGATCCTCGCGGGAATCGCAGTGGCAATGCTGATCGCGATCGCCACCTGGCTGGTGCGGACGAAGAGCGAGAATCCTGTGATGTTCACTGGTATCGCGCTGGTCGCCGCAGGCGCGCTGGGCAATCTCGTCGATCGCCTTCGCTGGGATCGCGGCGTGGTGGATTTCATCGACGTCGGCTTCGGCGATACACGATTCTGGATCTTCAACGTCGCCGACATGGCGATCACCTGTGGCGCAATCGTGCTCTGGTTTGCCTTTCGACCGCACGCGCCGCACACACTCGAGAGTTCGAGCAGCGGATCATCCCGGTCAGATTCGGCGTGACGGGCAGCGGCGCCGGTGAGCACCGAATGCGGAGCGCCATCGTGTTCGGTTTGATGAGCGCATCGCTGACCGGCTGCGTGCTGCGCGGGCCGCTCACGAACACGATTGGCTTTCGGCCGAAGGATATCCGGGCCGAACGATCGACGCCTGATGCATGGGGCTGGGCTGACGCGCGCCTCGACACCATTTCACGGGTCGATTCTGCCGGTGGTCTGCTTGCGTGGTGGGGGCCAGCAGCGACTGGGGCTCCATCGTGCGGCGGCGCGCTGGTGCTGCACGGCAAGGGGAAGAATCGCGCGCAGATGCTCCCGATCGGGCGCGCACTGCAGGCGGCCGGCTTTTCCGTGCTGATCCCGGACTATCGTGGCTACGGTGGGTCTGCAGGCCAGCCGACCACCTCGGGAGTGTACGCCGACGCGTCGCTCGCCTACCGCGACTTGCGTGCGCGCCTCGCAGATTCCGCAGCGCCGATCGTGGTGGTTGGCCACTCCATGGGCACGGCACTGGCAGCCCGTGTTGCACGGGAGAACAACCCCACGGCGACGGTCTACATGTCGCCGTTCACGCGTATCTCCTCGCTGGTGCGCGCCCGCGCCGGCGCGATTGGCCCGCGATTGTTCGACACGACCGCGTTCGCGTTCAATCCGATCGAGGATGCGTCAGCGGTGCCGGGGCGTTCGATGGTCGTCGTCGGTGGACGTGACCTGCTGATCAAGGCCAGCGATAGCGACGCCTTCATTGCCGGGCTGCAGGCGAATGGGGCGGTCGTTCGTGATCCGAAGGCGACGCACAACGGCCTTGTCGCCTCGAAACTGGCGCTCAGCGCAGTGACGGATTCACTTCGCGCGTGGACGGGTTGTTCAGCTGGTCGGAGCGGTGACGGCGCCCGCTGAGGCGCGCGGGTTGTTGCGGCGCGCGATCGCCCGCGAGGCGCGGCGGATCGAAAGCATGATGCCCGTCACGACCAGTACGACCGATGCCAGCGACACCAGCCCCGCGATCGTCTGACCGAAGAGGCCGAGTACTTCACCTGTGTGGGTGAATCGCAGGACGTTGCGTGCCTGCCGGCCGGGGCTGAGGCTGTCGAACGGCTGATACTTGGCGACACTCCCATCGCTTGACGAGAGCTGCACGGTTGAGCGGAGCTGTGGCTGCCCGCCGGTGCCCTTGTCGAGACTGACCGAGACCGTCTTGGCGCCGTCTTTCGGCACCTGAAGGGTGACTGCGCGCCATTCTGGCATCAGCGTACTTGCTGTCGCGATCATGGCCGCGTAGGTGGTCGATGGTGCTGGCGTAGCGGCCTGCTGTGCTGCAGGCTTGCCAACGCGCATCTGGGGTTCGCCAGATCCGCTCGGACCGCTTGGACCGCGCTCCGGACCAGCACCACCGGGAGGCCCGCCAGCATTCCGCGGCGGTGGTGCCTCGCCCGCGATCCTGTAGACGAGATCACCTGCCCACGGGTAGCTGATGACTACGCCTGACGCGACGATGGCGATCAGGGGGACCGCACTCCAGATCCCCAACACGTTGTGCCAGTTGAAGTCTCGCGCCTTGCCCGAGAGGCCGGAGCGGAACCAGAGCACGGCCCTGACCTTGATCCAGCTCCAGGTCTTCGGCAGCCAGAGGACCATGCCTGTCAGGACCAAGATCAGGAAGAGCAGGTTCGCGGCACCGGTCACTGATCGAAACATCCCGCGGTTCGGCCCCTCGACGGCGAGCCATCGGTGCCAACTAGTCATTGACCGGAAGAAGCCACGCATGGCGGCATTGCCGGTGCCCAGGACGGCGCCTGTGGTTGGATCGAGGTAGATGACGCCGTCCTGGCCGAATGAGACCTGTGCCGGCTGCGTCGTATCGGCTCGCAGCGTGATGGCTGATGGCGTCTTGCCAGGCTTCGCAGACTTCGCGAGAGAAACGAGTGAGTCGGCGCTCAAATGCTTCGTTGCTGGCGCGTTGAGAGTCACTAGCTGCTTTGTGTCAGCCCAGTACGTCATCTGCTTCTCGTACGTCAGCAGGACGCCCGTGACGGACATGATCAGGATGATCGCACCGGCCAGGACGCCTGCCGTGAGGTGCAGCCAAAACAGGACGGTACGAATCATCGAAGTAAATGAGAAGTGTTTTCAACTAGTGACATCTGAGCCTATAACCGACTAACCCTGTCGTCAATGCTCGGCGGTGCGAGGCGCGACAACCATCTCGAGGGTTCGCTCGGCCGCACGTCTGATATACCAACCACAGTCGCCGAGCGTTTGCGCGGACAACCGGAGGGAGCTGGCTGCTATCGGGGATCCGCCAGTCTCACGCGCGTGCCGGCGAACCAGAGCGCGGTCAGACTCGACACAACCAGCAGCGCACCAACCAGCGTCACTGTCGAGAACTGCGCCGTCTGCCGCGACCAGTTGATGAACAACACCGCGGCCACCTGCAGCGTGAGAAAGGCCGCCGTACGCGACACCTCGGCGCGCTCAGCGGCACGATCGAGCGCCAGCAGCGCGAGAAAACCAAGCGCCCCAATGCCGAAGAGGATCACCGCGTCATGCCGCGATGGCATGACCCAGATGCGCGGCACATAGACGCTGAGCGGAATGATCACACCCACGGCCGTGTAGAAGAGATTCGCTGACAACGTCTCGGTGCGCAGCGTGCGCGTCAGCACGACATAGAGCGCGAATGACGCGGCCATCAGCACTGGCCAGACGGCGCCCATGCCACCCGGCAGCCCGCGCGGTCCAACCATCGCGATCGCCCCAAGCGAGGCGGCGATCGTCACGGCCCAGACCCAGGCTGGAACGCGCTCTGGCGACAGCACGCGTGCAAAACACACGATCATCAGCGGTGCCGACCAGAACACCGCCCAGACCGCGCTCGCCGGCGCCCCCTGCATCACCGCCAGTGCAAAACTCACCGGCATGATCAGCATCAGGATTGATCGACCGAGCTGCAGTCCGAGGCGTGAGGTGCGCCAGAAGGTCGTGGGTTGGCGGACGCCCCACACCAACCCAACCACCAGCAGGTGCGTGGCATATCGAAACCAGACGATCTCCGTGAGATCGTAGGGATGTCGCAGCCGCACACCGAGTTCGTCCTCGAGCACCGCCCAGAGCACGGCGAAGAGGGCCATCAGCAACATGGCAATCCGACGATCAGGGCCCGACACACTCTTGGCCCGTGAGTCGACGAACGCCCCGTCGTTCACAACGATCCTTCTTCCCAGCTGGCGCTTGCATCGACGGCGGCGACCACGGCGTCAGTGCCGAAGTCCAGTTCACCGAGGATCATCGTCGTCAGTTGATTGATCGTCGGTCCCTGCAGCAGGTCGGCGACCGAGAGGCGAACCTTCACCGCACCCTGCACACGGTTGCGAAGCTCCATCGCCGTCAGCGAGTCCATGCCGATGTCCATCAGCGACTGATCGGGACGTGCGCGACTGGCCGACGAGAGGGCCAGCACACGGACGATCTGCTCGGTGAGGAAAACGCGGAGAATGTCCTCACGTGCCTCGGGAGTGGCGTCGGTGATCTGTCGCAGTACGTCGACACCCGCTGTGTTACCGCGCGCGGCCTGCTTGGACTCCTTCACCAGCAAGCGCTCGAAGAACACGCCGAGGTTTTGCGGCAGGCGAGCCTTGTCGAGCGGCAACGCCGCCACGTTGCGTGCGGTGGAACGCTGCAGAATATCCTGCAGCATCCGAACACCGTCGGCGGGCGCGATCATGCCAAGCCCCTGCGATGCCCAGCGGCGACGATGTGCCTCGCCGACTTCAGCCGCCATGCCGACTTCCGCCCAGCTTCCCCAGTTGATGCTGACGCCGTGACGACCCTGCGCGCCTCGCACGTAGGCCACGGCATCCATGAAGCTGTTGGCGGCCGCGTAGTTGCCCTGCCCGGGTGACCCGAGCAACGCGGCGCCCGACGAGAAGAGCACGAAGAAATCGATCGGTAGCGACCGCGTGAGCTGATGCAGGTTCCAGGTGCCTTGAACCTTCGGCGCCATCACGCGCTCGAAGCGCGCCACCGTCTGTTCCGGCAACATGCCGTCGTCCACAACACCGGCCGCGTGCAGGATGCCGCGCAGCGGTGGCAATGCCGTGCGGACCAGCTCCAGCACCTCGGCGATTTCGCGCTCGTTTGCGATGTCGCATGAAGCCACCGTGACGGTCACGCCGCTGGCACGCAACTCCGCCAGCTGTCGTTCCACCTCAGGTGTCGGGGCACGGCGACCGAGCAGTACAAGGCTGCGTGCGCCAAGCCCGGCCAGCCACTGTGCGCAGGCGATGCCGAGGCCACCCAGCCCACCGGTGATCAGGTAGCTGGCGTCGTCACGGACTTCGGGCGTCCGGTGCTGCGTGATCACGATCTTGCCGGTGTGCAGGCCCTGGCCCATGAAGCGGAACGCTTCTTCGGCACGCTCCAGCGGATAGACGCGCTGCGGAAGTGGCGTGAGCGCACCACTCTCGAAATCGTCCATCAACCGCTGCAACATGGTGCGCATGAACTGCGGTTCGGCCGCCGTCACCTCGCCAAGGTAGAGCGGGTGATAACTCACGCCCGGGAACGACTGTGCGACAGTCTCCTTGTCCCAGATGCCGGTCTTGCCGATCTCGATGAAGTGGCCGCCGCGCTTCAGCAGGCGCAGGCTGGTCGGGATGAAATCACCGGCCAGTGAGTTGAGCACGATGTCGACGCCATCACCGTTGGTGATGCGATCGAAATCATCGGCGAACACCAGCGAGCGCGAGTCCGACAGGTGATGACAGCCGAGCGCCTGCGCCATGGCGCGCTTGGCCGGTGAACCCGCGGTGCCGAAGATCTCGGCGCCGGCGCGACGCGCCAGCTGAATGGCCGCCATGCCGACACCACCAGTCGCTGCGTGGATCAGCACCTTGTCGCCGGCCTTCATGCCCGCGAGATGACTGAGCGCGTACTCCGCCGTGAGGAAGGTGACGGGAATCGTCGCCGCCTCCACGAAGCTCAGGTTCGCTGGCTTGCGCACGGTCTGCATCGCGGGGGCGAGTACATACGTGGCGAAGCTGCGATCGATCATCGTCACCACTTCATCACCAACGAACAGATCGTCCACGCCCTCACCGACGGCCGTGATCACACCCGAGCATTCGTTTCCGAGTGGTCCCGGATCACCAGGGTACATGCCGAGCGCGTTGAGCACGTCGCGGAAGTTGAGGCCCGTGGCGTAGACACGGATCTCTACTTCGCCCACGCCAGGCGCTTCACGCGGCACGACGTTGAGCTGCAGGTTCTCGAGGATTCCGCGCTCCATGATCTCGAGCCGTCGCGGCGGCATGGCGTCGACGGAGCGCAACACGCCCTGCGCCAGACGCGCCACGTAGCGTTGCCCGCCGCGCAGTGCCACGCGGTCCTCACTGTCGCCGATTGTCAGGGCAGCCGCCAGCAGCTCCGCGTCATCCTTGCGAGGCGCAGTGTCCATGTCGATTCGCGTCACGCGCAGCGCCGGATATTCCGACGCCACCACGTTCGCGAGGCCCCAGATCGGGGCATCGGCGAGATCGGGCACCACATCACCCACAGCCTGCGTACCATGGGTGACGATCGAGAAGCGCGCGCCAGCCTCGACGACGGCCGGCAACATCGCCAGCAGCGCCGCGATGCGCAGCGTGTGCGCGCGGTGCAGCGTCTCATTGTCATCCGTGACCAGCACAGGATGTGCACCGACCATCGACACGACACCCTGCCATGGCGCTGCATCGCGCGTCGACGCCTCGGCGAACAGCCGCTTGTAGTGTGAGGCATCGGTGACGTCGATCGACCAGCCGGCCGCCGTGGCGGCGAACTCCGTCGCATGCGACGCGACGAACACCGACGCTCCCTTTGCCCCCAGCTGTGTGGCGAGGCTGCCAGCCAGCGTGCCGCCATCCGTCACCACCAGCCATTTGCCTGACGCAGGAATTGCAGCCGTCTCCATCGGTGACGCCTGCCACTCCACTTCCAGCATCCAGTCAGGCTTGACCGGCTTGTCGTTCACCTTCTGCATCGCTGCCCGCGTCACGCGATGCATCTCCAGCGCCTCGACGCGCGCCACGATCTCACCATTCACATCGGTGAGCACGAAGTCACTGGTGATGCTGCTGTTGCTGGCGTTCGGACGGACCGACTCCACATGACACCAGATGTCGGTGACCGCGGGCCGATAGACATGGTACGAGGCGAGGCCCACCGGCACACAGATATCGTCGGTCGAGCGCGGATCATCAGCCCACGGCAGGCCCACACCGATCAGCTGCACACACGAATCGAGCAATGCCGGGTGCACGAAATACTTCTCGCTGTCCGTCGCACTTTCGTCAGGCAGGCGCACGTGACCGAGCACCTGATCAGCGCTGCGCGCAATCGACGTGATTCCGCGGAAGGCAGGACCGTAGTAGGCACCCTGCTCGTGCAACTTCTTGTAGTACTCCGGCACATCACGCTCGCTGCGGCCTTCGCTCGGCAGGGCTCGCAGACCCGCCGGTGGTGCCGCGACGGAGGAACGCGCGACAGTCGCCGAGAGGTGCAACCGCCACTCCGTCTCGCCCGCGCCATCCGCATCGTCGGCGGTATCACTGAACACCTGCACCTGCTGCGTCCCATCGTCGTGCGGTGTGACGATCACCTGCATCGTCACGGCGCCGGGTTCGGGAATGGTCAGCCCTTCGCGCAGCGAGACGTTGGAGAGCGCCACATCATCGGTGCCAATGGCATGACGGCCCGCAGCCATCGCCAGTTCGAGGAAGCCGGTGACGGGAAAGAGCGGAGATTCGTAGATGCGGTGATCGGAGAGCCAGGGGGTGGTCGCGATCGAGAGCGCCGTCTGGTACAGCCGCATCGGGCTCGCAATCCGGTCACCGAGCAGCGGATGCCCAGTGGAACGGCCGGACACGGCTTGCTGTACGGGCGGCCGGTACATCGAGTCGAACCAGTAGCGCTCACGCTGGAAGGGATACGTCGGCAGGTCCACGCGACGTGCACCGGCGTCGCAGACGGCACTCCAGGCAATCGGCTGCCCGCCAACATGCAGTCGACCGACACTTTCGAGCATCGACGCGCGATCACTGCGACCCTTCTTCAGTGACGGCAACCAGCTGGACTGCTCTGCACCGTCGCACCGCTGCCCCATGCCCACCAATACCGGCGATGGGCCGATCTCGAGGAAGGTGTGGATGTTCTCCGCGTGCAGCGTGGCGATGGAATCGGTGAACTGCACCGCAGCGCGCACATGCTGCCGCCAGTACGCAGCCGTGGCCACCTCGGCACCCGCCATGCGGCCGGTCACGTTCGAGACGAGCCCGATGGAAGGCGCGGCGTAGGTGACAGTGGACGCGATACGCTCGAACTCGTCGAGCATCGGATCCATCAGCGGCGAGTGGAACGCGTGCGACACGTTGAGCCGTGCGAACTCGATGCCTTCAGCGGCCAGCGTGTTGAGGATCGCATCGACGGCGTGTGTCCGACCAGAGATGACGGTGTTGGTCGGGCCATTGACGGCACCGATGTCCACATCCGCCTCATGGCCACGCAGTGCCGACGCTACGCGCTCGCGTGAGGCAAACACCGCCACCATCGAGCCGTCACGCGGCAGTACGCTCATCAGGCGACCACGCGCTGCGATCAGTCGCAGGCCATCCTCGAGCGAGAAGACACCGGCGAGGCACGCCGCGACGTATTCGCCAACGCTGTGCCCCATCACGATCGCAGGCTCGACGCCCCACGACTTCCAGAGTTGCGCCAGTGCGTATTCCACCGCGAACAATGCAGGCTGCGTGAAGGCCGTGTCGTCGAGGAGTTCACGCACACCCTCATCACCGAGGATGACGGGAATCAGCGGTGACGGCAGCAGGCCGTCGGCGATCGTGGCGCACGCATCCAATGCCGCGCGGAAGACGGGTTCCGTCTCGTAGAGCTCGCGCGACATGCCCGGATACTGCGCGCCCTGACCGGAGAAGAGGAAGCCGATCTCCGGCGCCGTACCGGAGGTGAATCGACCAACGGCCAGGCCCGGCACCTCTTCATCGGCCACGAAGCGCGACAACTGGTCGGCCGCGCTGTCCGCGCCCTCAGCCACCAGCGTCAGGCGCTCGGGGAGGTGTGAGCGACAGGTCGCGGCCGTGAACGCGATGTCGCCAAGCTCGACACCCTGCGCAAGCTGCAGGAACGCCGCGTATCGCTCGGCCTGCTGGCGAAGCGCGGTCGTCGTCTGCGCCGAGAGGACGAGCAGTTGCGGCCTGGCGATGCGTCCGACTTGCGCGCCAAGCTTCGGGGCCGGCGCCTCCTCGACGATGAGGTGTGAGTTCGTGCCGCTGAAGCCGAACGAACTGACGCCGGCGCGGCGTGGCACGCCAGGTTCCGTGACCCACTCGGTCGGTGCCGTCGGCACACGCACCGGCAGGGCATCCCATGGAATCAGGTGATTGGGGTTCTTGAAGTGCAGGTGCGGCGGCACCACGCCGGCGCGCATCGCAAGGATCACCTTGATCAGGCCTGCCACGCCGGACGCGGCTTCGAGGTGGCCGATGTTCGTCTTCACGGAACCCACGAGCAACGCCTTGTCCGTCGACCGGTCGCCGAACACGGCACCGAGCGCCTTCATCTCGATTGGATCACCAAGGGGCGTACCGGTGCCGTGTGCCTCGATGACGCTGATGTCTTTCGGGGACAGGCGGGCATTGCTCAGCGCATCACGGATGACGGCTTCCTGCGCGGTGCCGTTCGGCGCGGTCAGCCCGCTGCTCCGCCCATCCTGGTTGATGGCGGAGCCTCGGAGCACGGCAAGGATTCGATCGCCGTCGCGTTCCGCGTCGCTGAGACGCTTCAGCACCACCATGCCACAGCCTTCGCCGCGCACATAGCCGTCAGCCGACTCGTCGAAGGTCTTGCAATGGCCGTCGAACGACATCATTCGGGCGCGCGACGTCAGGATCGAGCCGACGTCGGACAACGTGAGGCTCACGCCACCCGCAATCGCCAGCCCCGTCTCGCCGTTGCGAAGCGAGATGATCGCATTGTGGATTGCGACGATCGATGAGGAACAGGCCGTGTCGACGACGTAATTCGGGCCATGGACCCCGAGGAAATACGAGAGGCGTCCTGATGCGATGCTGTGCGCGGATCCCGAGGCGGAGTACGCATCACCGTTCCTCAGGCCCACATGCTCGCCGATCATGTTGGCGTAGTCGAGCGTCGAGATACCGACGAAGATGCCCGCGCGCGTCCCCGCAATCGACGACGGCGCGATGCCTGCATGCTCCAGCGACTCCCACGTGACCTCGAGCAGCAGCCGCTGCTGCGGATCGAGTGAGACGGCCTCGCGCGGTGAGATGCCGAAGAACGAGGCATCGAAAGTCTCGACTTCGTCGATGAACGCGCCCCACTTGGTGTAGCTCTTCGCCACCACATCGGGATCAGTATCGTACGACGCCTCGGCGTCCCAACGATGTGCCGGGACCACCGTCACCGCATCGGTGCCGGTGTGCAGCAGCTTCCAGAAACTCGCGAGGTCGTTGGACGAACCGGGAAAGCGACAGGCCATGCCCACGACCGCAATCGGCTCGGCTTTCGCACTCTCGATCGCCGCCAGCTTGCCTTCGAGCTTGTCGATGGCAACGAGGGATCGCTTGAGGAGGGCGCGGTAGTCGGGTTGCTGCGGTTCGGTCACTGGAGATCCTCTGAGCTTAGGCCTTCGAGCCGCTGCGCGAGACGCAGGGCCAATTCATCGTCGGACATCTCATCGAGCTCGACGTCGTCCTGCACCACGAGCGTCGGTGGCGGAGCGACCCGTGGCGGCGGCACCTCCGCGGCGACGGGCACCGCCAGCTCCTCGGCGAACACCTGGACACTCAGGTACTCCACCAGGGCATGCACCGACGGATGATCGAAGGTGATCGTCGCGGGCAAGGTCTTGCCGACAGCCTTGCCGAGCAGGTTGCGCAACTCGACCGCCATCAGCGAATCGAGGCCGAGCTGCCGCAATGGCTCGTTCACATCCAGCGCTGCTGTTTGCTGAATGCCCAGCACGCGCACCGTCAACTGTCGCACTTCGTCCACCAGGGCTGCCCGTCGACGATTGGCCGCCGTGCCCTGCAACCGCTCGCGCAGCGACTTCTTCTCCACCGATGCGATCGTGGCGCGCGGACCCGCGCTCGCGGCAGCGGCCGTCGTCGCCAGTGAGCGGAACAGTGGGGTTTGAAGCAATGCATTCGTACCGGTGCTGATCTGCGTCCAGTCAGCCGCGAGCACGGCGACCTGCGCGCGCGCGAAGCCGTGACCGGCGCCGTCAACGCGCATCGAGGCCTCGAGCGCCGACAACCCATCCCGGGGTGGAATCTGCCGCAGGAAGCTGCCGCCGGTGACCTGCCGTTCGGCGGCCGCACCGATCTCGGCCCACGGGCCCCAATTGATGCTGACCGTCGGCTGTCCGTTCGCCTGCCGGTACCACGCCAGCGCGTCCTCGAAGGCATTCGCCGCCGCGTGATTCGACTGACCAGCTGATCCGGCCACCGACGCGCCAGATGAAAACAGCACGAGGAAGTCGAGCGGCCCGGCGAGTCGATGCAGATGCCAGCTGCCAAGGACCTTCGCTGCCATCACAGTGCTGAACCGTGACCAGTTCTGGCTGGAGATCACGCCGTCGTCGAGTGCGCCCGCCGAGTGTACGACACCGGCCAGCGCTGGCATCGAGAGCCGGATTCGGTCGAGCACACCCTGCACATCCGCTTCGTGCGAGACATCACCGCGCATCGGCACCACCGTCGCGCCACGCGACCGCAACCGCGCAATCATCGCCTCAGCAGTGGCATCTGGTGCATGACGCCCGACCAGCGCAATCGACCGAGCGCCCTGGTCCACCAGCCATTCGGCGATACGCGGACCGAGGCCGCGAAGCCCGCCGGTGATGAGGTAGGTCTTGTCGCTGGCAATCGCGATTCGCGCCGTGTTCGGCGGCGCGTAGTGCGTCAGGCGGCGCAAGCGACGCTGTGCGCCACGCAGCGCGACCTGATCCTCGCTGGCAGCGCCGCGAAGCTCCGCGACGAGGGCGTCGAGTGAGGCAGACGCCGGCGCCGCGCCATCGAGGTCCACACGATGGCAGTGCAGTTCGGGATGCTCGATAGCCACCACATGGCTCATGCCCCACAGCGTCGCCTGGGCAGCGTTGGCCGATTCGCCGACGGCCGTGGCCTGCGCGCCACGCGTCACGAACCAGATCGGCGCCGCCGCTGGAGAGGCCGCCACCGTTTGCACCGTGTGCAATGCATGCGAGAGCAACCGCTGCTGGTCGTTCCACAACGTGTCAGCGGTGGTCGACTCGGAGAGCAGTACGTCGAGGGCCTGCAGGTAGAGCACCCCGGTGATTGGCGACCCCTTGCGCGCCGCAGCATCCAGCACCGACGTGATGGCGCTTGAATCATTGACGGCGATCACGGTGACGTCGTCGCCGTCGCGCTGCAGACGACCAGCGAGCTCGGTGGCAGTACCAGCCGCATCCGGCAACACCAACCAGCGCTGCTTGGTGCGTTGCATCGCAACTGTCGGAGCCTGCGCCACGAAGATGGCCTGTTCTTCCAGAATCGGGCCCGCATCGTCCTCGACGATGATGGCCGACGCAGCGAAGCCCGCGTCCTTCAGCAGCGTCGTCCACTTCGCGCGTGGCATCAACGCGTACTGCCGGCGATCGAGATCGGTGAATGCCCACCAGCCATCCAGCAGGCCCACCGTGAGGTCGCCGAATCGCTGCGGCGCAGTCCCCTCGAGCAACACCGCCAGGCCACCAGGCACCAGCAGCTGTCGCACGGTACTCATCGTGTGCTGCAGGTCGGGGGTGGCATGCATCACGTTGGCACCGATCACCACATCGTAGTGACCGAGGGAAAAACCCTGCGCGACTGGATCGCTGCCGATGTCCAGCGTCGCGTATTTCATCCCCGCCACATCAGCGAACTTCTCGCGGGCACGATTGAGGAACAGCGGTGAGACGTCGGTGAACGTGTACTCGATGTCGCGACCCGCAAACATCGGCAACACATAGGACGACGTGCTCCCGGTGCCGGCGCCCACTTCGAGGATCCGCAGCGGACGCGCGCCAGACCAGGAGTCGCGCACACTGCGCAGCGACTCAGCCAGCAGCTGGTTGTAGCTGCGTGCCGGCGGAGACGTCCGGTACAGTCGTTCCATCTCGGACAGCGATCCACCCGGAAAGAGCAGCGGAATCGGGTCCGTCTCGCCGCGCAGCACGGTCGCCAGCTCGCTGGCACAGCGGCGGGTGATCGTCAGCGCGGCTTCACCATCCGGATGCGCCTCGCGCACCGCGAGGTAGTCCAGTTCCGGATCGCTGAACGACGGCAACCGCGTCACCTGCCACGAGTCGCCATCGCGTTGGAGATAGCCGTCTTCGCCAAGGATCTCGAGCAGACGGGCGAAAAGGCGATCGTGCCGTGGAATCACACCGAGGCGTGCTTGCAACTCTGCGGTGCGGAATCGCGCGCCAACTTGCCAGTCTGCGCCCAGCCTGGTTAGCGCGTGCAGGATGTAACTGGTGCTGAGGCGGTCCAACTCGTGGCTGAAGGCGGCGTAGGCGGCGAGATCGTTGTCCGCTGCGACCACTGCGATGCGAGGCGCGACTGCAGATGCAAGCGCTGCCGCTGTCGGCAGGTCAGCACCCGCTGCCTGGCCCTCGACCCATGAAATCTCGTGCAGCATCTGCTGCACTTGTGGCGGCACCTTCGTCTCGAGGCGCGGGCGTTCCTGCATCTGGTGCAGTTGCACGCCGTCGAATGCGGCGAGCACCTCGCCCGCGTCATCCACCAACTGAATGCTGGCTCGCGCCATGCCGGCATTCATCGCGTGGGTCGCGTCACCTTCCAGCACGACGTGCGTCCAGAACGACTCGGGCAGCGGGCGATAGAGCGACATGCGCTCGACGTGCGACAGGAGGTACGGCTTGTCGATGGCCCGCTCCGGCGTACGGAGCGCCGCGCCGAGCACGTGGAAGCAGGCGTCGAGCACGGCGGGGTGAAAAGCGTAGCCCGTGCCGTCGACATTCGAGGGCCGCGACATGCGCGCGAGCGCCGAGTCGGTGCCATGCCACAACTGCGCGATGCCGCGGAATCGCTCGCCAAATTCCAGCTCCACCGACGCCAGCCACGCGTAGTAATCAGCGACATCGATGCTGTGAGCATTTGCCTGTTGCAGCGCCGCCAGCGTCACCGCCGCCGGCGCGGTACCTGCACGCTGCACGGCACCTGAGGCATATGTCGTCCACGCCTCCTTCCTCGTTGCTGTGTGCCGCCACGCGGAACTGCGTCACACCGTCAATCGCATCCGTGAATACAAGCTGCGCGGTGACGACCTGCTCATCGTCCACGGAGATAGGGCTGCGCATCGCGAAGTCGGTGATCGCCACGCCTGGCTCGCCGAACAGTTGCACTGCGGCGGCACGCACCATCTCCATCAGGACTGGCGACGGCACCAGCAACTTCCCGAAGATGCGATGATCGGCGAGATACTCGAACCGTGCACGCGACAACGTCGACTCGAAGATGCGGTCGGCGGTGGCCGCCTGTCGCACTTCGCGATCCAGTAGCGGGTGCAATCGGTCGGCTGGCGGCACACCGATTGTCGTGCGCGGCGTGGCGTCGACCCAGAATCGCTCACGCTGGAATGGGTAGCGCGGAAGGACCTGGCGCGAACGCGCATATCCGGTGTCGAAGCCACTCCAGTCGATGCTCGCCCCAGAGACGAACAGCGCGCCGAGGCTCTCCAGTACCTGGCTCCAGTCATCGCCGTTTCGGCGCACCGACGGAAGCCAGAGACGGCCGTCGTCGTTCAGTGACTGACGCGCGAGGCTGAGCAGCGTCGGGTGCGGGCCAACTTCGATGAATGCGTTGCATCCCATCGCGGCCAGCGCCTGCACGCCGCGTGCAAACTGCACCGGCGCGCGCACATGGCGACACCAGTAGTCGGCAGAGACGTCGGCACTGCCAAGCCTTTCGCCGGTAAGGTTCGAAATCAGGTCGATGGTTGGCGCGCGATAGGTGATCGACGACGCTACCGTGCGGAACGCCTCGATCATCGGCTCGACGAGCGGCGAATGGAAGGCATGCGACACCTGCAGCCGCGTGATGCTGATCCCTGCAGTCGTGGCGGCACTGATGATCGACTCGATTGCCGCCACCCGACCAGACACCACGACATTCTGCGGGCCGTTGAAGGCGGCCACCGACACATCCTGTGTAAACGGCGCAATCAACGACTGCACGCGCGCATCGTCCGCCAGGATGGCCACCATGGCGCCGTCACGCGGCAGCGCGCCCATCAGGCGGCCACGCTCGGTGACGAGCAGCAGTGCGTCCGGCAGGGTGATGATGCCAGCAACACAGGCGGCGACATATTCGCCGATGCTATGGCCGAGCACCGCCGTCGGGATCACGCCCCAGCTCATCCACATCGACGCCAGTGCGTATTCGACGGCGAAGAGCGCGGGCTGCGTGACGGCGGTGTCGTCGAGCAGCGACGGCGCACCGGATTCGGGAAAGAGCAGTGCGAGCAGCGGACGGTCGAGCATCGGCTGCAGGATTGTCGCGCATTCGTCGATGGCAGCCCGGAACGCGGGCTGCGCATCGTAGAGCGCCCGCGTCATCCCCGGATACTGCGCGCCCTGCCCCGTGAAGAGGAATGCCACCTTCGGCGCCCGTCCCGCTGCCGTGCCGATGATTGCGGACGCGGAGGTGTTGCCCGCGACGACATCGTCAAGTTGCGCGATCGCTTCGTCAGTCGTGGCGGCCACGATCGCCAGGCGATGCGCCATGCAGGCGCCGGCCGACGTTGGTCGTGAACGCAAAGTCGGCCAGCGACATGCGGCCTTCCGACAACACCGATCGATACTGTGCGGCAAGCGCCGCCCTCGCACGATCGGTGCGTGCCGTGACTGCGATGATGTGCCGCGGACGATCAACCACACCAGCGCTGACGGTCGACGCAACCGCTGGCGCTGCTTCCATCAGCAGGTGCACGTTGGTTCCGCTGAAGCCGAAGGAACTCACGCCGCCGATGCGCGCACCGTCCGGCATGGCTGGCCAGGGCTCCAGCGCTGTCGGAATGCGGACCGGCAGTTCATCCCATGGAATGAACGGATTCGGCTCGGTGAAGTGCTGCTGCGCCGTCACCATGCCGTGCTGCAGCTGCAGCGCCATCTTGATCACTCCCGCCACGCCCGCCGACGCTTCGAGGTGGCCGATGTTGGCCTTCACCGACGCGACCACCAGGGGCTGGCTGCGATCTCGCTGTACACCGAGCACCTTCGCCAGCGCGTTCACCTCGATCGGATCGCCCAGCGACGTCCCGGTCCCGTGCGCCTCCACGACCCCCACCGCACGTCCTTCCACCTGCGCATCGGCGAGCGCATCGCGCAGCACCGCTTCCTGCGACGGGCCATTGGGTGCCGTGAGCCCATTGCTCCGACCATCCTGATTGGCCGCGGAGCCACGGATCACCGCGATGATGTTGTCACCGGCCGCCTCTGCATCGGCCAGACGCTTCAGCACCAGCATGCCGCATCCTTCGCCGCGCACGAAGCCATCCGCGCGTGCATCGAACGCCTTGCACCGTCCATCAGGCGCCATCATGTGCGACTTGGTCAACGCGACCGTGACTTCAGGGCGCAGGATCAGGTTCACGCCGCCAGCCAGTGCAATCTCGGACTCGCCGCGACGAAGGCTCTGGATGGCCTGATGAATCGCGACCAGCGACGAGGAACAGGCGGTATCGATCGAGACGCTCGGCCCACGCGTGCCGAGCACGTACGACAGGCGCCCGGAGGCGATGCTGTGTGCCGTGCCTGATGCCGTGTAGGCGTCGAACGACTCCAGGCCACCGTCGTGCATCACCTGGAAATAGTCGGCGGCTGACATGCCCACGAACACCGACGCCTTGGCTTCGGAGAGTGCATCGGCACTGACACCGGCGTGTTCGAGCGCCTCCCAGGCCACCTCGAGCAGCAGCCGCTGCTGCGGGTCCATGCGTTGCGCTTCGCGCGGCGAAATTCCAAAGAAGTAGGCGTCGAAGCGATCGACGTCCTTCAGGAAACCACCGAATCGCGTCGACATCTTGCCCGGCGCATCGGGGTTTGCGTCGTAGAACGCATCGATGTCCCATCGATCCGCTGGCACTTCGGAGATGGCGTCGACGCCGCGGCTCAGCAGGTCCCAGTATTGCTCAGGTGTGTCAGCGCCGCCCGGAAAGCGGCAGCCGATCCCGACGATGGCGATCGGCGCACGCTGCCCTTGTTCGAGCGTCTGCACGCGCCGCTGCAACTCGTCCGCCAGGAGGGCGAGGCGCTTGGGCGAGAAGTGGCTGATCCGACTGAGGAAATCCGACATCTATGAGTTGCGCATGCGGTTGGCGAACATGGCGTCGATCTGTTCGTCAGTAAGGTCATCGATGGCACCGACGGCGTCGGTGGGCACGGCGACGGCTGGTGCTGGCACATCCGCGTCCACGCCACCGGGCAATACGGTATCGACGAGGAAACGAGCGATGGCATCCAGCGTTGGATGATCGAACACGAGCGTGGCAGGCAGGCTGCGTTCGAGCTGCAACCCGCGGCTGAGTCGATTGCGAAGCTCGACGGCCATCAGTGAATCGAGGCCCAGCTCATTGAGCGGCTGGTCGACGTCGATGGATTGTGCCGACGGTGCACTGAGCACGCGTGCCACGTGGTCACCGGCGAACGCCAGCATCGCCGCGTGGCGACGGGCTGGCGTCGCATCGCGCAGGGCGTCGAGGTCCACTGCCGACGCGCCGCGCTGCGTCCCTGCGGCAGCCTGCGGGCGTGCCGATGGCGCCACCACGGCCGCGTGTGCCACCCGATCCAGATACCGCGAGCCATTCCGCGGATGCCGATGTGCGCGCAACTGCAGCCACTGCACTGGCAGCGCCGTCACGTGTGCGGCATCGCCACGTGTTACCATATCGAGCATCTGCAGGCCGGCCGTCGGCGTGATCACACCGATGCCGAGCGCCGCCACACTCTGGTCGACGCGACGATCCGCCGCCGCACCAATTTCGCTCCACGCACCCCAGCTGATGCTGGTCGCAGGCAGCCCCTCGGCGCGGCGATGGAATGCCAGCGCATCCATGAAGGCGTTGGCAGCACTGTGGTTGCTCTGTCCTGACGAACCCAGCACCGAGGCCACCGACGAATACATGATGAAGAAGTCCAACGGCTGGTGTCGTGTGTGCACGTGCAGGGCCCACGATCCATCCATCTTGGCCTTCAACGGCGTCACGAAGCGCGGCCACGAGAGCTGTAGCAATGCGCCGTCGTCGAGCGCACCGGCGGAGTGGATCACGCCACGCAGCGGCGGCATCGAGGCAGCGACGTCGCGCAGCAACCGGTCAACATCCGCGGCGCTGCCCATATCCACCGACGCAGTGCGCACTTCGACACCGGCATCGCGCATCGCTGCCAGGGTGGTCATGACCGCATCACTCGGCGCGCGGCGACCGACCAGCATCAAGTGCCTGGCGCCGCGTGCGACCAGATGCGTCGCGGTCAGCAAACCAATGCCGGTCAGGCCGCCGGTGATCAGGTAGGTCGCATCCGGGACGAGGCGATCGAGCGCCCCGCGTGTGGCCCCCTCCGGCACCAGCACGATCTTGCCGATATGGCGCGCCTGCGCCATGAAGCGGAACGCCGCGGCGGCCTGGTGCAACGGGAAGGCGCGCAAGGCCAGCGGACGGATTCGCCCCGCTGCGGCTTCTGCAATCGTGGCGCGGAAGAGCGCGTGCGATTCGGCCGGCGACTCGAGGCGAACCCTGGCGAGATCGATCGCGAAGTAGGCGCCGTTCGGACGCACCGCCGTGAAGTCGGCATCGGACCAGATGTCGCGCTTGCCGATCTCGAGGAATCGACCGGTTGGCGTGAGGCACGACGCGCTGGCGGGAATGAATTCGCCCGCCAGCGAGTTGAGCACGACATCGACGCCCCGATTGTCGGTGACACGCATGACATCAGCCGCAAACGAAGTCGAACGGGAATCGAAGACATGCTCCACACCAAGCTGACGCAGGAACGCGCGCTTGCTCTCACTGCCGGCCGTGGCGATGATGTCGCCGCCGGCCGACTGCACCAGCTGGACCGCAGCGAGTCCGACGCCACCCGCCGCCGCATGAATCAAGACCGTCTCGCCGCGTTGCAACTTCGCGCACCCGTACAATGCGTGATGGGCGGTCATGAAGGCGAACGGCAGCGTTGCCGCTTCGGCAAAACTCAGCCCACTCGGCAATGGCGCAACATGCCCCGCATCAGCCGTGGCAAACGTGCTGAACGCCGCCTCGGCGATCGCCACCACGGCATCCCCGACGGCAAATTCCGTGACGCCTTCGCCCACGGCCACCACGCGGCCGGCGCATTCACCGCCCAGCGGTTCGTCGTCGTCACGCATCGCCACGGCGTTCATCACGTCGCGGAAATTGAGTCCGGCCGCGTGGATCTCGATCTCCACGCGGTTAGGGGCCGGTGCCACACGCGGCAAGGTGACCAGCGACAGATCCTCGAACACGCCACTCGCCGAGCGCTCGAGACGCTGCAACGTGCCCGCCGGTGATGCCACGGCCGGCGCGACGTACGGTGTGATCCGCGGCACATATCGTGACGCGCCGCGCACTGCGTACTGGTCGTCCTCAGGCGGCAACGTCAGGCAACCGAGCAGCGATGCCACCTGCGACTCGACGGTGGCTGTCGCGTCGAGATCGATTCTCGTCGGACGCAACTCCGGATGCTCCTGCGCCACACCCATCCCCAAGCCCCAGACTGCGGCTTGCGACAACTCCACCGGTGCAGTCGCACCAGCCGCCGTTGCGCCGCGCGTGGTGATGAACAGTCGCGGCGCCGCGTCACTGGCGAACGACATGCGTCCAAGCGCCTGCACGACGGTCAGGATGGAACCGAGGCTGGTCTCCTGCGCCGAAAGCAGCGAGGTCGCGTCACGCTCGTCGGCCGGCGGTACATCGAGGCTCCAGAGGTGCACGATGCCAACCGCTGCTGCCGCATGTTCGGCGATCGACTGCTGCACCTCTGCGGCGGCAGCGCGCATGAACGACCTGCACCTGCTGTCCGTCTTCACGAAGGCGCGTGGCAAGGGCATCACCCACACCACCGGCGTCCGCCAGCACCAACCACGATTGACCCGCCGGCACACTTCTCCTGCGCAGGCTTCCGTGCCGCCAGCAATACCTCGCGCGAATGCGGATGCGGCGCGTTCACCGGTTCCGCTTCGAACCCTTCCGATGCCAGCAGGGCGATCCACTCGTCGCGCGACAGCAGAGGGTACTCGGCACGCAGATCGGTATCGACGAATCGCCACCAGCCATCGGTCAAGCCGAAGGTGAGGTCGATCCAGCGCTCGCGATCCGCGACTTCCAGCATCAGCAGCACGCCGCCGGGGGCCAGCAGGCCGCGAAGGTGACGCAGCGTCTGCCGAAGGTCGGCGGTGGCATGAATCACGTTCGACGCCAGGATCACATCGAACTGCTTGCCACCCGGTGCCTGCGACGATGGATCACGCTCGAGATCGAACTGTCGCGAATTGCATGTACGGGTTCGCCGGCCCAAACCGTTCACGCGCGCGCTCGACCAGCAGCGGCCCGAGGTCGGTGAACAGGTACTCGGTGCGTGCAGCGTCGAGGATCGGTGACACCCAGGCGGTCGTGCCACCGGTGCCACCGCCCACCTCGAGGATGCGCAGCGTGCGATCAGCAGGCAGACACGACGCCACTTCGCGCACCGTCTCGCGCACGAGCTGATTGAATCCCTTCGCCTCCGGCGTGTCGCGATACAGAGACTCCGCGAGGGTGGACGAACCATTCGGGAACAGCTGCTGCAACGGATCGACGTCACCGCGCAGGATGTCAGCGAACACATCGCCGCACCGCTGCGTGATTTCGAGGCGTGCAGAGGACGGCCCGAAGACAGCCGCGGCCGGAGGGATCGTCGATGACAGGTCCGCCGCTGGCAGTTCGATCACCACGAACGAATCGCCCTCGCGACGCACGATGGCATCCTCGTGAAGGATCTCGAGCAGGCGATGCAGCAGGCGATGGTATCGTGGCAACACGCCAAGGGTGACGCCAAGATCGGCGGCGCGCACGGTATCACCGGTCGTGGAGCCCAGCCCAGTTCACGCAGCGCCAGCACGATCCAGTTCGTCGATAGCGTCTCGAGTGCCGCATAGGCACGGAAGTACGACGCGAAGTCGTGTTCGACGGCGAGCGCGTCGAGCTTTCGGCCCGACGGTATGTGCCAACTGCGTCGTCGTCGGTGTCCACGGCGCCTGCTCGTCGAGACGTTCCCATGTCACCGTGTACAGGTCCTTCGCGACCGCACTACTGTCGTCCGCCGCGGCGCGCAGCGTGACACCCTCCAACTCTGCTGCCACGCCGAGTGCGTCGACGATCACGATGCGACCCGTCAGCGTCTCCGCGGGTCGTACGGCTGGCTCGTTGACGAACGCAAAGCTCCGCACCGAGGCGTCGGGCGTGCGGTACACGTGGATCCGTTCGATGATCAGCGGCAGGTACGGCACATTCCGGCTTGCGCCGTCGGGAATCGCTGACGCGATCACCTGCAGACAGGCGTCGAGCAGTGCGGGTGGGAGCAGGTAATGCGACTCGTCGTGTTCGACGTCGATCGGCTGCGTGATGACGCCGACCGCGGCGCCGTCCACACGATCGATCTGCCGCACGCCATGCAGGCTCGACCCGAACACCAGGCCACGGGCCGCCAACTGATCGATGTGCGTCGCCCCGTCGATACGCGCATCAAATGTCGACGACTGAGCTGGCACTGCTGGTGCGACCTGCGACAGTGCCGGCAAGGTGCCCTTCGCGTGCACATGCCACTCATCGTCGTCGGCTGCCGCGTCGATCGATACGATCTCGAACGTCGACACACCGTCATCACGGAAGCGAATGACCGTCTGCACGCGCCGCGCCTCATCATCACCGACCACAAGGGGTTCGGCAATCACGAGATCATGAATCGCACGCGTGCCGTCGAGCACGAGACGCGCGGCACTCAATGCCATCTCGACGTACGCGGCGCCCGGGAGAATCGTCCGTCCACTCACCCGATGATCGCGGAGGTAGGGCAGATCAGTCGACTGGAGTACCCGCTCGAACTGCACGACGTCCTTCAGCGAGGACCGCAATCGCGTGCCGAGCAGCGGGTGGCCCGTGTCCTTGCCCATTCGCCGCCGAGACACGCTTGGCAGCGAACCAGCAGCGCTCGCGCTGGAACGGGTACGTCGGCAGGTCGACCAGCGTCACCGCATGCGACGACCAGACGGCACGCCAGTCGATCGGCGCGCCAGCGAGGAAGAGCGTCCCCAGCGCTTCTGCCAGCTGGTCGTACGGTGGCAGCGTCTTGCGCACGCTGGCCGCGAAGCGTGACGCACCGTCGACGAAGGCTTCCTCGCGAACGGCAGCAACGTCGGGTGTGGGCCGACTTCGAGACAGACATCCGGCTTGAGTGCGGCCAGTGAGCGCATCCCGTCGGCGAATCGCACGGCGGCGCGCACATGGTCGCGCCAATACGTCGGCGTGGTGACCACAGCGGCATCGGCTACCGCACCAGTCACGTTCGAGATCAGCCGCAGTCGAGGCGCGTGCGTAGGTGACCTGCGACGCCGCACGCTGGAACGTTTCCAGCATCGGGTCCATCAGCGGCGAGTGGAACGCATGCGAAACCGTCAGCTTCTGCACGCGAATGCCGCGCGCTGTGAAGTGGGCCGCGAGTTCGTCAACAGCGGCTCGGTGGTGCCAGATACGACCGTCTGCGCCGCGCCATTGATCGCAGCGATCGCGAGTGCGTCGCGACGCGATTCGACCAGCGGTGACACCTCGGCTTCCGGTGCAAAGATCGCCGCCATTGCACCGCCCGCAGGCAACGCCTGCATCAGGCGGCCACGTTCGGTGATCAGTCGCAGCGCATCGTCGAGCGACAGCACGCCTGCCACACAGGCCGCGACGTATTCGCCGACGGAATGCCCGATGACCGCGTCCGGTGAGATACCCCACGACTGCCACAGGCACGCCATCGCGTATTCCACCGCGAACAGTGCCGGCTGCGTGTACTGGGTCTCGTCGAGAAGCGTGCGTCAGGCGATGCGGCATCGAGCAGCGACCGCAGCGGCTTGTCGAGCACCGGAGCGAGGATCGCGGCGCATCGATCGATCGCATCACGAAACACCGGCTCGTGTTCGATCAGCTGCTGCGTCATGCCCGCGTACTGTGCGCCCTGTCCGGTGAACAGGAAGGCCAGGCGTGCCGGATCGCGACCCGTGACACGCGCCGTTCGCACCCGATCATCCTCGACACCGTCCACAAGGTTCAGCAGTGACTCACGCAACTCCTGCACACAGGACGCCAGCACAACGGCGCGATACGGATGCTTCGCCCGCGACACCGCCGCCGTGTAGCACACATTCGCAAAGTCACCTTCCGCCGTTTCCACGAAGCTCGACGCATACACTGCTGCCAGCGCCTTCAAGGCCGCTTCGCTCTCGGCTGACATCGCAAACACGAGCCGTCGCAGCGCACTGCCAAGCGGTTCAGGCGCCGTCGCCGGCGCTTCCTCGACCACGATGTGCGCGTTCGTTCCACTGAAACCAAACGAGCTGACACCGGCAATCCGCCGACCGTCGATCGCCGGCCAGGCGATACGTTTGGTCGGGACCTGCACAGGAATCTCGTCCCACGGGATGTGGGGGCTGGGCGTGGTGAAGTGCAGGTGGGCGGGAATCTCCTTGTGCTGCAGCGACAACACGAGCTTGATCAGCCCCGTGACACCGGCGGCAGCTTCGAGGTGACCGACGTTCGTCTTCACCGAGCCGACGTACAATGCGGGCACGCCATCGCGATCCGCACCGAACACCTCGCCCAGAGCCTGCATCTCGAGCGGATCGCCGAGCTGCGTACCGGTGCCGTGCGCCTCGATGTAGCTCACCAGTCGCGGCGCAATGCCGGCGCGCGTCAATGCTTCGCGGATCACCGCTTCCTGCTGCGGGCCGTTCGGCGCCGTGAGGCCACTGCTCGCACCATCCTGATTCACGGCGCTGCCGCGAATGACGGCCAGTACACGATCACCATCAGCCACGGCGTCGCTCAATCGCTTCAGCACCACCACGCCGCAGCCTTCGCCCCGCGCGAACCCGTCCGCTGCGGCGTCGAAGGTGCGACAGCGACCATCGGGCGAGAGCATCCGCGAGCGTGACAGCGCGATGTAGATGTCGGGCGACAGGATCAGGTTCACACCGCCAGCCAGCGCCATCCGGCACTCCCCGGCGCGCAGTGCCTGCGAGGCCTGATGCACCGCCACCAGCGACGATGAACAGGCGGTGTCCACCGTCAGGCTCGGGCCCTGCAATCCAAGCAGGTAGGAGATGCGGCCCGAAAGCACGCTGTGTCCCATACCCGACGCGAAGTGCGAATCCAGCAGCTCACGGTCGCGGGTCTCGAGCTGCATGAACGCGTAATCGTTGCCAGCGCACCCGACATACACGCCGGTGGATGAGCGCGTCAGGCCATCTGGCGCCTGGCCGGCATGCTCCAGCGCTTCCCACGCCACCTCGAGCAACAGGCGCTGCTGCGGGTCCATCCCCTGCGCTTCACGACGTGCGATCCCGAAGAACGTCGGGTCGAACCCGTCCACGGCGCCAAGGAAGCCACCGTGGCGGGTCGCGATGGTGCCGGGGTTCTCTGCATCGGGGTTGTAATACGCATCAACGTCCCATCGATCCGCCGGCACCGGGCCGATCGCGTCGACACCCTCGCTGAGCAACTTCCAGAAACTCGAGGCGTCGTTCGCCTGGCCTGGCACACGGCAACCGAGCCCGATGACTGCAATCGGTTCGCGCGCAGCCGCTTCCGCCACTTTCAGGCGTGCGCGCGTTTCCTCCAGCGCGATGAAGGCGCGCTGGAGTGGGGAGAGTGCCGGTGTGCCGGACGCCTGTTCGCTCACGCGCCATCCTCGCGCGCCAGCAGGGCGGCCGCGATTTCATCGTCACTCATGCCGGCGATCGTACTGGCCGCGATGGTTGCCGTCTCATCGACTCGCGGCGTCGCAACGACCGGCGACGGTGTCGCGGCGGCAAGCAGGCCACTCCGTTCCATCAGGAAGCCCGCGATTGCATCGATGGTCGGGTAGTCGAAGATGAGGGTCGAGGGCAACGCTCGATCGAGTTCGAGCATGGTCGAGAGGGCGTTGCGCAGTTGCACCGCCATCAGTGAATCCATGCCCAATTCCATCAGGCGATCCTGCCGAGAGGGTGGCGATGATGCGTCCAGGCGCAGGATACGCATCACTTCACCGCGCACCCCGTCGCACATCATTGCGTGGCGCTCGGCGGGCAGGGCCTCCACGAGGCGGAGCCGGAAATCGTTCACGACTGGTGCCGCCGGAACGTCCGCCACCGCACGTTCGGTCCGCGGTGCTGTAGCAGCGGTCGCCACTGCCGAGACGGCCCCCGGCGCCCGTGCGACGATGACGTGTTGGCCAAGTGCATCCGCCACTGAACTCCGCTCCGGCCACGCTTCGGCGAACTCGAAGCCAGCGACGCGCATCGCCTCCGTCCAGGTTTCGGGCGGGAGCAGCGGATTGTCGGTCCGGAGATCGTCGGCGAATGCCTGCCAGCCTTCGATCAATCCGGTGGTGATGTCGAAGAAGTCGAAGTGCACGGTCGATTCGACCAGCATCAGCAGCCCACCTGGTGCCAGCAGCGCGCGCAGTCGCGCCAGCACGGCACGCAGGTCGCGCGACGCATGCACGCAGTTGGCCGACACGATCACGTCGAACTGTCCAGCAGTGTAACCTTGCTGCGCCGGATCGATCTCGAGATCGAAGAGGCCGAAGCGCACCTGCGGATAGTTGGCGAATCGCCCCCGCGCGCGCTCGAGGAACGCGTCACTGACATCGGTGAAGAGGTAATCGGTCCGATCAGCTGCCAGCACCGGGATCAGCGACGAGGATGTGCCACCAGTACCGGCGCCAATCTCCAGCACGCGGAGTGTGCGCCCTACCGGCATCGTTCGACCCACCGCTTCGATCCCTGCGGCGGCCAGTCCGTTGATGTACCGCATGGTGGCCGACTGCTCGTAGAGCGCGGTCGCGAGGTCGAACGAGCCGTTCGGGAACAGCGACTCGAGCGAACTCTCCTTGCCGGTCACGATCGCCGTCAGTCGCGCAGCGCAGTTCTTCACGTACGCCAGCATTTCACGGTTGTTCTGGAAGCGCTGTTCCGCTTCCGCCCACAGTTCCGCCAGCGGTGCGCGTGGACGCAATTCGCGCACGAGAAAGACGTCGCCATCCTGCCGTAGAGAGCCGTCCGCCACCAGGTGTTGCAGCCAGCGCGACACGAGATGGCGATGCGTCGGCAGGATGCCGGCGACGTCGAGGATCGTATCGAGCGTGTGGGACTCGCCCTTGCGCGTGAACACACCGAGGTCGCGCAGCGCCTGCATGACCAGCGCATTCGTCAGCCGAGCGAGGCACTCCCACTTCGCGGGATACGATTCCGCATCCAGGTCGAGCGGTCCGCGCAGCGCCTGTGCGTTGAGCGAAGGTACGGCCACTGACCAGAAGTCGGCGATCGGGGCATTCGCCGCACTGCTCACTGCGGGGGTACCAACGGCGTCGATCCAGTGCCGCTTTCGCTGGAACGGATACGTCGGCAGCTGGACGCGATAATGCGCACCAGTTCCCACGACGGCAGCCCACTCGATCGCCGCACCATCGACGTAGAGGCGCTGCAGCGCGAGCAGCATCTCCGACCACGCGCCCTGATCCTCACGCAACGACGGCAGCCAGACGCCGCCCGTCACGCACTCTGCCGCCATGCCAAGCAGCACTGGATGCGGACTCATTTCGATGTAGTGCGTAATCCGCTGCGCAGCCAGGACTTGCACCGATTGCGAGAATCGCACCGAATTCCGCAGGTGTTCGCGCCAGTAGTGCGTATGTCCGATCGTCGACAGATCGGCCACGTTTCCGGTCAGGTTCGAGATCAGGCTGGTGGTAGGCGCGGTATAGGTCACCGACGAAAGCTCCCGCTCGAACTCATCCAGCACCGGATCCATCATTGGCGAGTGGAATGCGTGCGAGACGCGCAGCGCCTTGGTGCGGCGACCCATCGCACCGAATCCTTCGGCAATCGCGGTCACATCCTTCCGGTCACCGCTGATCACGCAGTTCGACGCACCGTTGATGGCCGCGATCGCCACCACCCCACCCTGGGCACGAATCGCATCCAGCAGTTCCGATTCGGAGGCTTCGACAACCGTCATCAAGCCGTCGCCGGGCAATGCCGCCACCAGCCGGCCGCGCGTCACCACCATCTTCGCCGCATCCGGCAGCGACACCACACCGGCCACGCAGGCCGCCGCGTATTCACCGAAGCTGTGACCCATCACGGCCGTCGGCTGCACGCCCCATGACTTCCACAACGACGCCAGCGCGTATTCGATCGCGAACATCGCGGGCTGGGCGTACGCCGTCTGGTTGAGGAGCGTAGCATCGCCGTCGTCAGGGAAGACGATTGGGCGAATCGGCAGCGGCAGCAGCGGATCGAGTGCGTCGGCGCAGGCATCGAACGCTCGGCGGTACTCGGGAATGGTGTCATACAGCTGACGCCCCATGCCCACGTACTGCGGCCCCTGCCCAGGAAACAGGAACGCAACGCGCGGCGCCTCCGCGCCAGCCACACCGGTGACGACGCGTGGATGCGATGTCCCGTGCAACCAGGCGTCCAGTCCCACCACCAACGCCTCAGCGGTCGCGCCAGAAACGGCGAGTCGATGGGCGAGATGGGATCGGCCCACACTGGCGGTGAAGCAGATGTTCGCCAGCGTCGCGGTGTCCGCTGCATCGACGGCGCGCAGTCGGTCACTGAACTGCTCCACCAGCGTGCGTAGCGCAGTTGTGTCTCGCGCGGACAACGCCAGCACGTATTCGGCCGCACCAACCGGCGTTGCATCACTCGATGCCGGCTCAGGCGCTTGCTCGAGAATGACGTGCGCATTCGTGCCGCTGAAGCCGAATGAACTCACACCAGCCACCCGTCGACCCTCGATGGGTGCCCAGGGCGTCACGGTCGTCGGCACCTGCATCGGCATGGCCGTCCAATCGATGTACGGATTGGGCGTCGCGAAATGCAGGTGCGGCGGAATCTCCTGCTGCTGCAGCGCGATGACCGCCTTGATCACGCCGGCAATACCGGCCGCCGCCTCGAGATGACCGATGTTGGTCTTCACCGAACCGAGCATCAGCGGCGAATCGGCATCGCGGCCCTCGCACAACACTGCGCTCAGCGCGTTGACCTCGATCGGATCACCGAGCGACGTGCCCGTCCCATGCGCCTCGACGTAACTCACGAGCTTCGGTGCGATTCCGGCGTTCGCCAGCGCGGCGCGCACGACCGCTTCCTGCGAGGGCCCGTTCGGCGCGGTGAGTCCATTGCTGCGACCATCCTGGTTGACGGCGCTGCCACGCACCACCGCCAGGATACGGTCACCGTCGGCGACGGCATCACGCAGCCGACGCAACACCACCATGCCGCCGCCTTCACCTCGCACATATCCCGCGCCATCCGCATCGAACGTCCGGCAACGACCATCGCGCGACATCATCCCGGCCTTCGAGAAGTTGACGTTCAATTCGGGCGTCAGGATCAGGTTCACACCGCCGGCCAACGCCAGGTCGCATTCGCCCTGCCGCAATCCCTGCACGGCAAGGTGCAGCGACACCAGCGATGACGAACAGGCGGTGTCCACGCTGATGGCCGGCCCGTGCAGGCCGAGCACATATGACACACGGCCCGCAGCCACGCTCGACGCCGTACCGGGGCTGAAGTACGGATCGATCAACTCGGGGTGCGCAAACAACGCACGACCGTAGTCGCTGTTGGAGATGCCGAGATAGACGCCAGCGGCCGTGCCAGCCAGCGAAGCGGGCGCGTGCCCAGAGTCCTCCAGGGCGTGCCACGCCAACTCCAGCACCAGCCGCTGCTGCGGGTCCATGCTCGCGGCCTCGACCGGCGCGATACCAAAGAACTCGGCATCAAACTGGTCGACATCACTGATGAAACCACCGAACCGGGTGTACATCTTGCCGGCCGCGTCCTGCGGTTCGGCATACCACTCCTCCATCGACCACCGCGATGCCGGGATATCGGTGATCGCGTCGGTGCCCGACCAGAGCAATCGGCTGTAGCTCGCCACATCCGTGACACCACCGGGGGCGCGAATGCTCATGCCAACGATCGCTATCGGCTCGTGTCGCTCCGCTTCCAGCGCGGCG
Organism: uncultured Gemmatimonadaceae bacterium; assembly: GCA_963740355.1. Classification (GTDB taxonomy): domain Bacteria; phylum Gemmatimonadota; class Gemmatimonadetes; order Gemmatimonadales; family Gemmatimonadaceae; genus JACMLX01. Next base: position 278,211 of record CAVUDW010000002.1, on the reverse strand, counting down.
AGGCGCGAACGGAGGTCGCGAATTTCGAGCAGCGCGCGTTTGACGGGTGACAGGTCGGCGGGTGTCGTGGTGTCGCTGCTCATCGGCGGCCTTGGGAGTCCAGGGAGTTCAGTTCGGCCAGCAGCAACGCTTCTGCTTCCTCGTCGGTGAGTGTTTCGATCTCGGAGGTGGCGTTGGTTGGCACGCTCACGACGGCGGGCACCACCGGTGGTAACAGCTCGAAGGTGCGCAGCAGGTAGCCACTCAGTGCATCGAGCGACGGGTAGTCGAAGAGGAGGGTCGCCGGCAGCGACTTGCCCAGCGACCGCGTCAGCACGTTGCGCAACTCGACCGCCATCAGCGAATCGAGTCCCACATCCTTCAGCGCCACCCCTTCCGGGATCACGAACAGGTCGTCTACCCCCAGCACCTGGCGCGTTCGCTCGAGGACGTGCGCAATGGCGAGGTCGCGCCAGGCTGACGCCGGTGCTGCGCGCCAGCTCTCCACCACCGACACCGCGCGGCCGGTGGCTGCCAGCGGTGCCGTCGGCACTCGACGCACCATCGGCTCGACCGCGCGGAAGAAGCTGCGATCCTCGCCTGCGGGCAGTCTTTCGAGGAACTGTGCCCAGTTGATGGGCATCGCAATCACCTGCGTGGCGTGCTCTGCGAGCAGCCGCGCCATCTGCGCGAAGGCGCGCTCGGGATCGATCCAGTGCAATCCGCGCCCACTCCAGCCGTCGCCGCCCCGCGCGGCGACATCAGCGGCCATGCCGGCATCGGGCCACATGCCCCACGCGATACTGAGCGCCGGCAACCCGTGCTCACGACGCGACGACGCGAGCGCTTCCAGCTCTGCATTGGCTGCCGCATACGGCCCCTGCCCAAGCGGGCCAAGGTGCAGCCCTGCCGCGGCATACATGACGAAGAAATCCAGCGACCGATGCTGTGTCAGCGCATTGAGAATGCGCGCGCCGCACGCCTTGCCCTGCAGCACAGCGCGCCAGCGCGCCCACGTGAGATTCACCAGCACGCCGTCATCCACGACACCTGCGGCGTGCACCACGCCACGCAACGGCGGCATCTCGGCGTCGATCTCACCAAGCACCGCCGCCATCGCACGTTCGTCGCTGACATCCACCGCACGCACGAACACGTCCGCGCCGGCTGCGCGACAGCCGTCGATGATGGCCTGCGATTCCGCACCCGGCGCGCGGCGCCCGGTGAGCACGATCGATCGTGCGCCGGCCGACACCAGCCACCGCGCCGTGCGCACACCCACCGCGCCGGTGCCGCCAGTGATCAGATAGGTCGCGTTGCCACGAACCAGCGACGCATCAGCCATTTGTGTGCGCACCGGCGCACGCAACACCAGCTTGCCGATGTGGCGCGCCTGCGCCATGAAGCGCATCGCTTCCGACACGGCGCCGAATTCGAAGGCGCGCGTCGGCAATGGCCGCAGGGACCCATCGGCAAGCCACGCGCGCAATTCCGCCAGCATTGGGGGCAGCAGTCCGCGATCGGCCAGCGCTTCACCGCCAAGGTCGTAGGCGCGGTACCGCACGTCGGGACGGGCGCTGGCCACTTGCGCCGGTGTCCAGATATCGCGCTTACCCAGCTCGAGCATCCATCCACCAGTCGCGATCGTGCGCACGCTGGCCGTGATGAATTCACCTGCGAGCGAGTTCAACACGACATCGACGCCGCGGCCATCGGTCGCCGCCAGCACGTCATCCGCAAACGACACCGAGCGCGAATCGAAGACGTGCTGAACGCCGATCGACTTCAGGTACGCGCGCTTGGCCGGCGATCCCGCCGTGGCGAACACCTCGCCGCCAACCCGTTGCACCAGTTGCACGGCAGCCAGCCCGACGCCGCCCGCGGCCGCATGAACCAGCACCTTCGTGCCACGGGTGATTTGCGCCGTCGCGTACAGGCCCAGCATGGCCGTGAGGAACGCCACCGGCAGTGCAGCCGCCTGTGTGTCACTGACGTCGTCCGGTACTGCAGCGAGGAAGGCGGCTGGCACGATCACGCTGGTCGCCATGCTGCCTGGTGCGAAGCCGAACACGCGGTCACCGCGTTGCAGCGTCGTGACGTCGCGGCCGACGGCGTCGACGACCCCGACACATTCTGCACCCAGCACACCATCGCTGCCGGGATACATGCCAAGCGCCAGCAGCACATCGCGGAAATTCACGCCGGTCGCCAGCACCTGCACGCGCACTTCATCTGCCTCGGGTGCGCGGAAGCTGGCCGACTCCCAGCGCAACGATTCCAGCGTCCCCGCGTCGGACAGTACGAGCCGCGCATCGCGTGGCACGGCACTCGCTGCGCGTGCGCGATAACGGGCGATGAACGGCGTGAATCGATCGCCCCCTCGCAGTGCCACGCGTGGCTGCACCGCATCGGTCCGCACCAACTCGCCGATGACGGCAGGCGCGGACGCCGACGCCGGACCGGGCTCCATGTCGATCACGCGACAATCGACATCCGCCATTTCGAGTGTCGCCACGCGCGCCAATCCCCAGAGGCCCGCGTGCTGCGGTGCCGCGACCGCACCCTTCACCGGCTGGGCGCCCTGCGTGAGCAGAAAGAGCGGCGCGCCAGCCATCGGCTCCTGCGCCAGCGCCTGAAGTGTCGAAAGCGCCGAACCGGTCACCAGCCAGTCAGGGTCGAGCAGGTTCGCCGTCGTTGCCGCACTGGCTACCGCACCGGCATCGGCGCTCCAGGCATGCACGATGCCGCGCACGGGAAGCGGCGACGCGCCGACGATCGCACGGAAACAGTCTCGCACTGACGTCGGTGTCTCGGGATCGACGGCCCAGCCAGCCGCGCCAGCAACCGACTGCGCGCGAACGACTTCACACACGCCCCCCGCAGCCTCGAGGCCGTGAATCATCGCCTGACCAACGTCGCTGTCGTTGGTCAACACGATCCATCGCCCCGCCGCTGCAGCCGCGCCCACCGCCACACTCGACCCGATACGACGCCACTCGATGTCGTACAGGTCGTCGTCGATACTGGTGAGGCTCGCCAGTGCATCGGCTTCCACCTGCGCGAATCGCGCACCGTTGATCACGGCAACCCGCGCGCCGGCTTCATCGTACAGCACCACGTTCGCCATCATCGCGGCCGAACCGGTCTCGCGCGTCACCTGCATCACGGCACGCACACGCTGCGGCGCCGGCTTCAGCACAGTGTACGAGTCCACACCCATCGGCAGCAGCAGCGCCCCGGGCAGCGACTCGTCTGCGCTGGTCATCGCGGTGACGCAGAGTTGCAACGCTCCATCCAGCACGGCCGGGTGCACGCCCGCCACCGAAGCACCACTTCCGCTCGGAGCACGGCGCACCAACCACGCTTCGCCCGAGGTGGCGTCCAGCCGCCAGAGATCGATGGCGTGGAAGCTCTCCCCGAACTGCATGCCCAGTGCTGTGAACCGCGCATACAGCGACTCGGCATCGTGCTGCCAGTGCGCCGCAATCGCGACTTCGGGCGTCGCCACCTGCTCATCGCGGCACACCATGGCGTCCGCCGATGCCACACAGCGCAGCGTGTCGCCCGCGCCACGTTCACCGGCACGCGGAGCGCGAAGCTCAACCCGCACCCCTGCGCCATCCGGGATCACGACCGTCTGCCAGGCGAATCGCTCCGCGCTGCCATCCGGCAACAGCAGCGGCTCGTTGACGACGAAGTTCGACACCGTCACCACCGCACCGTCCGCAGCCTCGCTCGCTGCTGCTCGCAGCAACTCGAGCATCGCAGCGCCAGGCATCACGATCCTGCCACCGATGCGATGGTCCGAGAGCCACGAGATGCCAGGCGTCGGCCACCGACCCTCGAAGCTGATCGAACCGTCGCCTTGATCGCTGCTGCGTGCACCCAGCAGCGACGGTTCCGCCACGGCGGCTGCCGGCGCGGTGATGCCACCAAACCGATCGAACTCGCGCAACCAGTAGCGCTCGCGCTGCCACGGATACGACGGCAGGTCGACCGGTTGGTCGAGCGGCGGCAGGATTGCGGACCAATCAGGCGTCAGGCCGGTCACGTACACACCAGCGCATGCCTGCAGCATTGCGTCACGTTCACCACGCCCGCGCCGCATCGATGACAGCACTGGCACATCCAGGGCGCGATCGCTGATGCACTCGGCCAGCGACGCCGACAGCACGGGATGCGGCGCCAGCTCGACAAAGGCATCCACACGCGACGCGAGGATTGTCTCGACGGCCTGCGCGAACCGCACCGTTTCTCGGACATTGCGACCGAAATATCCGGCGTCGATGGCCGTGTGCTCGATCCGTGCACCGGTCACGCTCGAATAGCAAGGCAATCCGCGCTGGGTACGACTGGACGACACCGATCGCCGACACGAGGTCGGTGGCAAACGGCGCCATCTGTGCCGAGTGAAACGCATACTCCACCGGGAGTGTGCGATGCTGCACAGCGCGCGCATCGAGCGCGGCGATCGCGGTATCCACTGCGGCCGCAGTACCGGCCAGCACAGTACTGCGCGGCCCATTGACTGCGGCCAGCGACAGTGCTGCGCCAATCTCGTGCTGCAGCGCAGTCGCGTCGGCTTCGGTGAGCCCGACGGCCAGCATGCGACCGTTTCCCGTCGCCGCCTGCATGATGCGACCGCGATGGAAGACGATGCGCACTGCATCGTCCAGTGACAGCACACCAGCGACGTACATCGCCGCCAGCTCGCCGATACTGTGGCCGAGCACGACATCGGGCGTCACACCCCACGATGCCCACAACGCGGCCTGCGCCACCTGGATCGCGAAGATGGCTGGCTGCGCCACCTCCGTTTCCATCACACGCGACGTTTCCGCCGGCTCCGCCAGCGCATCGATCAGCGACCAGCCGCCCAGCACCTTGAAGCGCGCATCCAGATCAGCCAGCGCATCGCGGAACACCGGTTCACTGGCGGCGAGTTCGCGCCCCATCTGCGCCCACTGTGGCCCTTGACCACTGAACACGAACGCGATGCGCGAACCACCGGCGGACGGTCGCGCACCCGAGGCCACCGAGCTGACGTCGCCCTGTGTCCACGCATGCAACTGTGCCGCCATCTGCGCCGCACTTTCTGCGGTCACTGCAAGGCGATGGTCGTAGTGCGAGCGACGTGTCCCAGCTGTTGCACAAATGGCGGCCAGCGGTGTCTCGCTGGCCTCGAGAAACGGAATCCATTTCTCGGCCAGTGCCCGCAAGGCGGCTGGTGACTGTGCGGACAACGGCAACAGCTGCGCACCGGCAGGGGCGGCGGTATCGTCAGCGGGAAAGACTGGCGCTTCCTCGACCAGCACATGCGCGTTCGTACCGCCGACGCCGAACCCGCTCACGCCGGCCACCCGCGGCACTGCTCCAGCTGGCCACTCCCGATGCGCATCGGCGACGGCGAGGCAGGTGCCAGCCAACGAGAGATGCGGATTCAGCTTCGTGAAGTGCACCTGACGCGGGATCTCGCCATGCTGCAGCACCAGAGTGGCCTTGATCAAGCCCGCGACACCAGACGCTGCTTCCATGTGCCCGAGATTCGCCTTCGCCGAGCCCAGGTAGCACACACCGCCGTCCGGCCGTGGTGCGCCGATCGTCGCGGCCAGCGCCTCGACTTCGATCGGATCACCAAGTGGCGTGGCTGTCCCGTGTGTCTCGACGAAACCGACGCGATCCGGGGTCAGCTGCGCGTTGCTCAAGGCTTCGCGCACCAGCGCCTGCTGCGCGAGCCCGTTGGGGGCGGCGAGCACCGTCGAATGACCATCCTGGTTCACCGCCGTACCACGAATCACCGACAGCACGCGATCACCGTCGGCGATCGCATCACTGAGCCGCTTCAGCACCACCACACCGCAGCCTTCACCACGAATGAAGCCGTCAGCCAGCGCATCGAAGGTGCGGCAGCGGCCACTGGGTGACATGAAGCCGACCTTCGACAGCGTGATCATCATCTCCGGCGCCAGCATCAGCGACACACCGCCCGCCAGCACCACGCTGCTCTCGCCGGTGCGCAGGCTCTGGCAGGCGAGGTGAATCGCCACCAGTGACGACGAACAGGCCGTATCGATCGATATGCTGGGTCCGCGCAGGTCCAGCAGATACGACAAGCGGTTCGCGAGGACGCTGTGCTGCGTGCCTGTCAGCGTGCGGGCGTCAATCGCATCACGGTCGGCGAACTGCAGCAGGTTGTAGTCGCTGTGATAACTCGCGATGAAGACGCCGGTCTGCGACCCCGCCAGCTTCTCACGCGTGAGGCCAGCGTGATCGAGTGCATCCACCGCGACTTCGAGAAAGACTCGATGTTGCGGGTCCATTCGCTCGGCTTCGCGCCGCATGATGCCGAAGAACGAGGCGTCGAACTGGTCCACACCGTCCACGAACCCACCGAAGCCAACCGCGATCTTTCCCGGAGCGGCGGGATCAGCATCGTGGAATGCATCCACGTCCCACCGTGTGCGGGGAATTTCGCCCACCGCATCGACACCATCGCGCAGCACCGCCCAGAACTGTTCCGGCGAGTCGGCACCACCCGGAAACCGACAGCCCATGCCGATCACCGCAATCGGCTCGGCGCGGGCAATGGCGCCCAGCTGCGCGCGCGCCTGCTTGGCCATCAAGGCAAGCTTGACGGCCGACATGCCGGTCAGTGACGCCGCAGGCCCAGTCATGACGACCTACTTCCCACGCCGCAGCGCACGCAACGCATCGGCGTCCGACAGCGCGACGATCTCAGCGAACGCAGGCACCGTCTCCTCGACCTGCTCCGCCGCTGCCTCAGGCACGGCTGCCACTCCTGCGGGTGACACTGGCGCGATCAGTGTATCGAGATGCGCTGCCAGCGCTTCGACGGTGGGATAGTTCCATGTCAGCGTCGCCGTCAACCGTCGTTCGAGCGCCGTCTCCAGTCGATTACGAATCTCGAGTGCCATCAGCGAGTCCACGCCCACGGCGCCGAATGGCTGCTGTGCATCGAGTTGTGCCGCCGGCCGACGAATCACGCCGGCCACGACGTTGCGCACCAGCGTGTCGAGCAAGGTGCGACGATCGATGACACTTGCCGCTTTCAGCTGCTGCAGCACGCCATCCGTCGCCTCCGCATCGCTGGCCTGCGGCAATGCGTCGGGAATGGCGCGGAACACCGACGCATCGCGACCGCGACGCGCCTTGCGATACGTACCCCAGTCGATGGGGAGCACACTGAGCACCGACTCGGGCCGCGTGATCAGTGCGCGGAAGAACGCCACACCCTCTTCACCCGTGATCGAACGCACGCCCATCTTCGCCATCTCGTCGAAGTTGCGCGACATGTTGGCGGAGTGGTGCATCCCGACGTCGTGCCATGGGCACCATTGGATGCTCACGGCGTGCACACCGCGCGCGCGCCGCGCTGCTGCCAGCGCATCGACACCGGCGTTGGCAGCGGCGTAGTTCGCCATGCCCGGCGGTGCCCAGTACGCGCTGATCGATGACGACAGCACAAACACCGAGACGGTCGGGAAGATGCGATCGAGCACCGTCGCACCGCCCAGCTTCGGCGCCAGCACTGCGTCGAAATCACTCGGCGTGAGGTCTCGCGCCAGGCGATTCCCGAGCACGGCCGCATTGTGGATCACGCCATCGATCGGCGGCCACCCTTCGGCCTCGTAGGTGGCCAAGGCGGCACGGACCGAGGCTTCATCCGAGATGTCCGCCGACAGCAGGTGCACCGATGCGCCGGCGTGCTCCAGCGCACGGACCGCCGCCACACGTTGGCCAATGGCCGATGCCGGATCGAGCGAGGCCCAGGCGGCGCGAGGGGGCAGTGTGGTACGGCCAAGCAAGACCAGCCGTCGAGCGCCGTCACTGACCATCGCGTGGGCCATCTGCAGCGCCACACCGCCGAAGCCACCGGTGATCAGGTATGCCGCATCAGCACGCCACGCGACTGGTGGTGCGTGCTGCGCCGCCGCACGCACGAGACGCAGCGCGTATCGCGTACCATCGCGGAACGCCACCTGATCCTCGGCAGTACCGGTCGCGAGGTGTGCCACAATTGCCGGTGACTGCGCCGCGAGCGACTGCGAGGGATCGAGATCCATCAACCCGCCCCACCACTGCGGATACTCTTCACCGAGGACACGTGCTGCACCCCACGCCGCTGCGCGTGCGGCACACGCTGCTGCCGGAGCCGTGCCCGCAACCGCATGGGCACCGACCGTGACCCACCACACGCGCGGTACCGCGCCGCCTGGCGTATCACCCATCGACTGTTGCAGCGCCTGCATTCCGGCGACGGGCGAGTACGCGATGTCGGCATCGCTGGCAGGCAGCACGATGATGCCGGCGTCGCGTCGATCCTCTTCTGCCCGCAGGGCAACACCAGCATCGGCCATCGAGGCCACGACAGTTGCCGATGCGCCACCATCGCGCAGGGCCGCGGCGACCGACTCGGCAGCATCTCCCGGCGCGCCAACCACGATCCACGTCGACAATCCCTGTGTCGTCGACGACGGCATCGCTGACTCCTGCCAGACCAGCGTGTGCAGCGCCCGCTTGGCATGTTCATCCAGCGACGACTTCCGTGCCGCGGTACCTGCATCATCGATCAGGTCGGCCGCATCCACCCAATGCCGTTCGCGCTGCCATGGATAAAACGGCAGCTTCACGAGGCGCCCACCGCGAGGCAGTGTGCGCATCCAGTCGACAGCGACACCACGCGTCCACAGCGAGGCAACCGCGCTGTGCACGGCGAGCAGGTCCGCCGTATCGCGACGCCCGCATGCCACCGCCACCACGTCCTTGCCAACGCCCTTGGCCGTCTGCTCGATCGCCTGCGTCAGTACCGGGTGCGGTCCGAGTTCGATGAACGCCGTGAAACCATCGGCGATCAGGCGCTCGACAGTGGCACCGAACTGCACGGGCTGTCGAAGGTTCTGTCCCCAGTAGCTGGCGCCGAATGCGTCGCCGTCGGCGATCGACGCACTGACCGTGGAATATACCGGCACCGTTCCCGACATCGTCGGCAGCCCGTCCAGCGCCTGCACCAGTTCCGGCACCAGCGGATCCATCTGCGGGCTGTGCGACGCAACGTCGACCTTCACCAGCCGGCAGAAGACACCGTCTCGTTCGAGCGCGGCCAGAATCTCCGACACTGCCGACGGATCACCGGAGATCACGGTCGACTTCGGGCTGTTGCTGACCGCGATCGACACGCGCGTCTCGTAGCCCACCAACCGCGCCTCGGCCTCCGCACGCGAGAGCTCGACGACCGCCATTGCACCCTGCCCGCTGGTGCGCTGCATCAGCAGGCTGCGCTGGCAGATGACACGCATGGCGGAATCGATGTCGAGCACGCCGGCGATCGCCGCCGCGCCCACTTCGCCGAGACTGTGCCCGACCACCGCATCCGGCTCAATGCCGATGGAACGAAGCCACGCTGCATACGCAATCGCGATCGCGATCAACGTCGGCTGGATCACGTCGATGCGGTCACCCTGAAACGCTGCCGTTCCCTCGTCGATGTAGAGCTGGTCGATGATCGACCACGGGACGATACGACGTGCGGCCGCATCACATCGCTCCAGCGCGGCGCGGAAGATCGGCACGGTGGACGCAAGTTGGCGCGCCATGCCGACCCACTGTGCGCCCTGACCCGGCACCACGAATGCGACGCGCCGGCGCGCACGGTCGTGCACCACGCCGCTGGCCGTGGCTGGGCCGCCTGTCGCATACTCACGCAGCGCGGCGATCAGCGCCTCGCGATCGGTTGCGACGAACGCGGCGCGATGTGTTAGTGCCGAGCGACGTGTTGCCGCCGTCCAGCAGAAATCGGGGACGGCAGCTGGATCCAGCTGCTCCAGGTGTGATGCGTACACCGCCGCCACTGCGCGCGAGCCCGCGTCGCCACGACCGGAGAGCGGCAGCACGAGCGGCGTGCCGCTCGGTGGGGCAACACGCTCAGCCGGCACCACCACCGGTGCCGACTCGAGGACGGCATGCGCATTGGTGCCACCGATGCCATACGAACTGACGCCCGCGAACCGTGGGCCACTGCGTGCCGGCCACGGCATCAGCGACGTTGGAATGGCAATTGGAATGCTGGCCCACGGCACTTCAGTGTTCGGCGTGTCGAAGTGAAGGCTGGGCGGAATCATGCCGCGCTCCAGCATCAGCGCCGCCTTGATCAGTCCTGCCACACCGGCTGCGGCTTCAGTGTGACCGAAGTTCGTCTTTACCGATCCCACCCAGGTGGGCGCGGCATCAGCGGGGCGGCCCTCGGCCAGCACCGTCGCCAACGCTCCCAGCTCTACCGGGTCACCCGCCTTGGTGCCGGTACCGTGCGCCTCGACATAATCGAGCTGCGACGCATGAACACCACCTTCGTTCAGCGCGCTCCGCAGCAACTCTTCCTGCCCGATGCGGCTTGGTCGCCCCATGGCGCCGCTGCTGTTGCCGTCGTTGTTCACCGCGCTGCCACGGATCACGGCGTAGACGTGGTCGCCGTCAGCGAGCGCCGCGTCGAGGGGCTTCAGCACGACCATGCCGGCACCTTCGGCACGCACATACCCCTTGCCGGCCGCGTCACCGAAGCGACAACGACCATCGGGCGCCATCATCTTGCTGTACGAGTACGCAAGATGGATGTGTGGCTCCATGATCATGTTCACGCCGCCGGCCAGCGCGACGGCGCTGTCGCCACTGCGCAGGCTCCGCACCGCGAGGTGCACCGATGCCAGTCCCGATGAGCAGGCGGCATCGATGGACAGGCTTGGTCCGCGGAAACCGAGCGCGTACGACAAGCGCCCTGCCGCCGCATACCGGCCGCTGCCCATCGCCATCTGGAAGTCGATGCCGCTGGCATCCGAGAAGAGGCGATGCTCGAAGTCACTCGTCCACTGGCCGACGAAAATGCCGGTCGCCGATCCCTGCAGCCCCACCGCATCGAGGCCCGCATCCTCGAGTGCTTCCCACGATGTTTCGAGCAACAGGCGCTGCTGCGGATCGAGACGGTCGGCATACGAGCGCGAAATGCCAAAAAACGCCGCGTCGTAGTCCTCGAGGCGCTGCTCGACGAAGCCACCCCATTTGGTCATGATGCGGCCGCGCACACCCGGCTTCGGATCGTAGTACTTGGCGATGTCGAAGCGATCCGCCGGAATTTCACCGATCGCGTCCACACCATCGGCCAGCACCCGCCAGAAACTGTCGGTGTCGACGATGCCACCCGGAAAACGACACCCGATGCCAATGATGGCAATCGGCATCGCTGCTACCGACCCTGCCCCGTGCCCGTTCATGCCCGTGCCGCCTCTACTGGAGCGGTCTGCCATGTGGCAGCAATGTCCGCCGTCAGCGCGTCGCGCTGGGCCGTGAGATAGAAATGATCACCAGCAAAAACGCGAACTCGAATCGGCTGCTCGGCCACACGCTGCCAGTTCGGCAACTGCGCTGGCGTTGGATATCGATCTTCGAGTCCGCCGAAGACATGGACCTTGCAGCGCACGCGGCGCTCGCGCGACGGCTCGTAGGTCTCGATGGCGTGGGTGTCTGCCCGCAGCACTGGCAGCAACAGTTCGAGCAACTCACGCTCGGCGCGCACCGCTTCAGGCACGGCGCCGTAGCGATCGTTCATGGTGTCGAGAAACTCGAGCTCCGGCAGCCGATGCATCGGCGTCGCAGGGTCCGGCTCATCCGGTGAACGCCGCGCTGACACGAAAAGGTGCTCTGGCGCGGGACCACCGGCGCGCTCCAGCGCCGCCGCAATCTCGAATGCCAGCAGCCCACCCATGCTGTGCCCGAAGATGGCATAGGGCAGGTCCAGCTTCGCTTGGATCGATGGCAAGACAGCGTCCACCATCGCCGCGATGGTGTCCAGCGGCTGCTCGCGGATGCGCGATTCGCGACCCGGCAACAACGCGGCCTGCACCTCGATGTCTGCCGGCAGCGAACGCCACCACAAGCCATACGCCGCGGCACCACCGCCTGCAAACGGCAAGCAGAAGAGGCGGCGGCGCGGTTCAGGGCGATGGCCGAGGCGCACCAGTGCCGGTGGCGAAGCCACGGCGCTCATATCACCGCCTCCGTTCGCTCGTCGGCACTTGGCACCGGGAGCTCTTCGGTGACCGCTGCGGCAGGGAAGGCGGCCGTCAGCCATTCGCGCACGTACACCAGCAACTGCGCACGACCGGGCCCATCGCTGACCGTGTGATCCGTGTTTGGCATGTATTCCAGACGCAGCTGTCCGCGGAAGTCCAGTCCTGGCAGCAGGTCGAACAACTGATTGCGGTAGTTATAGACGTGATTCACGCCGCCGGTGAAGACCAGCATCAGGTGCACGCCGCGATTGACGATTTCTTCCAGCGATGCGCGCACGGCGCCGCGGCTGGAGGTCTCCTGCAGTTCCGGCTCGTAGCGCTGGCCACTCTGGCCTTCGGCGGCGCGCGCCACCGCCACGCTGCGCACGCGGCCCAGCGAAATCGAGCGCTGGAAGATTGGATGCCGGAGCGTGAGCAACGCCTGGAGTGTGGCGAAATGCTTGAGGCGACGCGCCACGTGGATCAGCGTGCTGCGCGTGGTGCGTTCCACCGTCGGGTCGATCAACAAGGCCCCAATCACACGCGGCTCGATGAAGGTGCTCATCACCGCGAAGTTGGCGCCGGAACAGAGCCCGAAAATGATGAACGACGTGGCCTGTCGTGTCTGCGTCAGGAAGTCGTACGCCGACTGCACATCGGTCATCGCCGCGTCATTGAGTGATGCCACGCCGGTGATCGCATCGGAATCGCCGAGGCCAGCGAGATCGAAGCGCAGCACTGGATAGCCGAGTGCAGCGGCGGCCCGTGCGAGGTCGACGTAGAGACGATTCGGGCCCACCCGATGGATGATTCCGGCATTCACGATCACGATGTGCGGCAGGTCGCCGCGCACTTCGCGACTGAGCGTGAGAATCCCGGCCAGACGCTTGTCCGGCCCGAAGCGCACCACCCGCTCGCGAATCGTGTTGGCCGTCCCGGTCATCGAAGGATCTCCACCATGCGCTCGAGCACCAGCACCGGCAGGCCGCCGGCGCCAATGCCCTCGTCTTCACGCCACGGCGTCTGGCCGCGCACCGTTTCTTCGTGGAACGGCGTGCCGCTGGACCGCAACGCATCATGCAGGTCGTGCTGCCCAGGCAACTCGTCGGAATAGAACAGCTTCACGTGCGCTGCGGTGGTGGCGGTGAACTCGTCGGTGTCGATGGCGTCGATGGTGCGACGCATCGCTGCGGTCATGGGAAAGCCAAGCAGATCCTGCACACTCTCCACCGAATCGCGGCGGTGCACTGGGGTCAGCGACCACCGATCCGTCTCGCGCTGCGCCATCACCATCTCGCGCAGGTACTGATCACCATGGACGACCGGGTCCCAGAGCACCACGGTGTGCACATCACGCCGCGTCGTCGCCAGGCGCCAGGCGACCACTGCTCCGAGGCGAATGCCAAACACCGCCACCGTCGGAAACCCGGACATGTCGCGCAGCTCCTCGAGCGCAGTCTCAGCGTCCGACTGCCACGTGCTCAGGTCCCCGTCTTCGCGGTCCCCGGCCGAGTCACCCGTTCCGAAGTAGTCGAACCGCAACACGTGATACCCGCTCTCGCTCAGTCGCACCGCGAGTCGGCGAAAGATCCGATGCGACACCAGATACTCCGGCCCCCACGGTGGGCAGAGCAGCGCAGCGCCACGCCCCGGAACCGACACCGGAGGCGTGTGATACGCGCCGAACAACTGTCGGCTCGAGGATCCAAAAAACAGCAGGTTCACGTGCGTCCGGCAACTGGGATCGTGGCATCACACGCTTCGGCCAGCTGGCCAAGGGTGCGGAAGAAGAGCAGGCGCGGTTCGATCACTCGACCGCTCCGTTCCGAAATTTCGCTCGCTGCACGCATCGCGAGCAGCGAATGGCCGCCAAGCTCGAAAAAGCTGTCGGAAGCACCCACATGTGGTACCCCAAGCAAACGGGTCCAGACCTCGGCAATCATCTTCTCCGAGTCGGTCGCCGGCGCAACGAACTCATGCGGCGCGAACTTCGCGTGTGCAAACGGTTCCGGCAGCGCCTTGCTGTCGATCTTGGCGTTGGGCGTGAGGACGAATGACTCGACCAGCACCACCATCGACGGAATCATGAATTCCGGCAGCATCTGGCGGAGGTGCCGCCGCAGCTCGCTGGCGGTGCACGAGTCCTCTTCATGCAGCTGGACCCACGCCACCAGGCGCGGATCGTCGGCCGACGCGTGACGGACACCGACGACCGCGGTGCGAACCATCTCGTGCGTCGACAGCGCGGCCTCGATCTCACCGGTTTCGATGCGATATCCGCGCACCTTGACCTGCCCGTCGATCCGGCCGAGGTGCTCCAGGCGGCCGTCGGACCTCCACCGCCCGATGTCGCCGGTGCGGTACACCGTCTGACCAGGCTGGAAGGGGTCGGGCACGAACTTTTCAGCTGTCAGGTCGGCACGGTTGCGGTAACCCAGCGTGACCCCGTCGCCGCCAATGACGATCTCGCCCGGCGCACCAATCGGTGCCAGCATCCCGCCGGCGTCGAGTACGTAGACGCGGGTGTTGGCGACCGGCGTTCCGATCGTGATCATGTCGCTGCCGGTCAGGAGCGCCATCGTCGAATAGACCGTGGTCTCGGTCGGACCGTAGCCGTTCCACACCCGCCGGACGCGCTCCGTGAGCCAGCGGGTGAGGTCCTCAGGCATTGGCTCGCCGCCCGCGATCGCGGTCACACGTTCATCGCCCGACCACCGCGCGTTCATCAACAGTCGCCACCCCGACGGCGTGGACTGGACCATGGTCGCTTCGCTCCGTCGGATCAATTCCGCCAGGCGCGCGCCATCGCTGGCATCTTCGCGCGCCGCGATGATGGTGCGGGCACCACTGACCAGGGGCAGGAACACTTCCAGCACCGAGATGTCGAACGACATCGACGTCACGCACATCACGCCGTCATCCGGCGAGATGCCGGGCCGTTCACGCATCGCGCCGAGGAAGTTGCTCATGGCGCGATGCGGCACCATCACACCCTTCGGTGTCCCGGTGGAGCCCGACGTGTAGATGAGGTAGGCCACGTCTTCGGGCGTGGGGCCATCGGCCACTGCAATGGTCGGTGCCACCGCGTCGGAGCTGACCAACTCATCGACCTTGATCACCGCCGACGGGAGCTGGAGGTCGCGAATCGACTGCAGCGCCTCCTCGGTCGTCACGATGTGCTGCACACCACTGTCGCGCAGCATGAAGGCCACACGATCGGCGGGGTACGCCACATCCACAGGCACATAGGCCGCGCCAGCCTTCAGGATCCCGAGCGCACCGACGACCATGGCGCTCGATCGATCGGTGGCGAGTGCGACGTACATGCCACGGCCTGCGCCTGCGGCGCGCAAGGCATGAGCGACGAGGTTGGAGCGGCGATCCAGCTCCGCGTACGTCAGCGTTCCGTCCGAGGCCAGCACCGCACCGCGCGCGCCGTGCGCGGTGGCCGTCCGGGCGAACTGCGCGACGACCGTCGTCCGATCCACGTCGGCCGGCGCGGGATTGAACTCGTGCAGCAGCCGCGCTGACTCAGCAGGCGTCAGCAAGGGGAGCTCCGACACGCGACGCTGGTGGTCGCGTGCCGCTGCCATCAGCAACGACTGGATCTGCGAATCGACGCGCGCGATGGTCGCCGGATCGTACAGGTCCGAGCGATACTCGAGCGCGCCAGTCAGCATGCCATGATGCTCGGTCGCAAACATCGTCACGTCGTAGATCGCACCGCCGCCCGTGATGGCGGTGCCACCGGCGTTGGGCGCGCTGTGCTGCACCACCGCCACCTGAAAGAGCGGTGCGTGTCCCAGCGAGCGATCCGGATTGAGCTGCTGCACCAGCGTCTCGAACGGAACGTCCTGATTCGCGTGTCCGTCCAGCACGGCCTCGCGCGCACGCTTCACCAGCGTCGCGAACGGCGGATCATCGGAAAGATCGAATCGCATCACCAGCGGATTGACGATCGGTCCGATCATGGCCTCCAGTTCCGACCGCTCGCGGGTTCCGAGCGGGCTACCGAGCGCAATGTCGGTCTGTCCCGTATTGCGCGACAAGACGGACGCCATGGCCGCCAGCAGGATCATGTACAGCGTCGCATCGAGGTCGCGCGCCATGGCCTTCACGCCATCATAGAGCTCCGGCGACCAGGCGAAATCGTACGCCATGCCAACGCCCGAGACATCGATCGGTCGTGGATGATCCGTCGGGAAGGTGCTCATCTGCGGCAGCCCCGCGAGACGATCGGTCCAGAACTTGAGTCGCGCCTGCGCCCCCGGGCCTTCCATCACCGCACGTTGCCACTGCGCAAAATCGATGTACTGCAGCGGCTCGGGCTCACGTGGCGGCGACTGCCCAGCAGCCAGCGATTCGTACTCTCGCGTCAGCTCCTGCATCAATAGCCCCATCGACCATGAGTCGACGGCGATGTGGTGCGCGGAGAAGACGAATGCTCCGGCGGTGTCACCGGTCTGGAGGATCTCGATCCGAACGGGCGATTCGTGCGCGAGATCGAACGGTGCATGCGCTGCGACACTCGCGGCGGCCGACACCACGCGTTGCTGCTCCTCAACCGCCAGCCCACGCAGGTCACGCACGTCGATCCTGGTAGAGTCGGCGGGCGCGACCCGCACCACGGGCGACGACCCATCGAGCACGAAGTGCGAATGCAGGATCTCATGCCGCGCGATGAGGCGCCGCGACGCAGCCACCAGTCGCGGAATGTCGAGCGGATCGATCACGCTCGACGCCGTGGCGAGGTTGTACGCCGTGTGCCCGGGCTGCAGCTGGTCCAGCACCCAGAGCCGTTCCTGCAGGTACGAAAGCCGGAGCGTCCCGATCCGTGGCACCGGCGAGAGCACCGGCGTCGAGGTGGCCGCCGCCGTAGGGGCGGCCGTCAACACCTTCAGCAGCTCCGCCTTGCTTGCCACCAATGCGGCTTCGAGCGCGGGAGTCAGGCTGCCCTTCGGCGCGCTGATGCGAAGCCGACCGTCCTCGGCGCGGACATGCACGTCGAGTGCACGAAGCTGATCGAGCAGTGCGAAGGTCGCGTTGCTCACAGCTCGAACTCCTCACGATCGCCGGCAGGCGCAGCGGCTTCGGTGGCAGTCGCGAGCGCCTCGGCGGCGATCAACTGGCCCAGCTGTCGGATCGTGGGCGCCTCAAACACGGCGCGCAACGGAAGCCGCACACCGAAGAAGCCATCGATCCGAGCCAGCACGCGTGTGGCCAGGAGCGAGTGGCCGCCGAGCTCGAAGAAATTGTCGTGAACGCCTACGGTGGTCACACCCAACAGGTCCTCCCAGACCGATACCAGTCGCTCCTCGATGTCGCCCTCTGGGGCAGCATGCGAAGACGACCGAACCCGCTCGCTGGGTACGGACTCGGCGGCCGGCGCTGCGGCCTCTGTCCCGGCCTCGCGATCGGGGCGCACATGGGCGCGGCGGCGACCCTCGAGCAGGCGCTCCACGTCGTATGGCGACACGACATGCAGCGGCAGGCCGCTGGCGAGCGCGCGCCCGAACGCCTCGGCACCATCACGCGGAGGGATGCCGGCGGCGACGTACGCGGCACGGGCCGCTCGCATCGCGGCGGGGACGACGACCTTCGTGGCCATCCCGACCTCGCGCCAGGCATCCCAGGCGATCGAGAGCGTCGACCACCCTGCGGGCCGCCGGCTCGAGATGGCGAAGGCATCGAGGTAGGCGTTGGCGGCGGTGTAGGCGTAGGTGCCGGCCACACCGCCCACGGCATTGATCGAGCTGCAGAGGAGGACGAAGTCCAGCGTCCGATCGCCGAGCAGCGCCAGCAGGCAATCGAGCCCTGCGACCTTCGCGTCCATCGCGACGCGGGCATCATCAGCAGTTGATAGCGCCAGCAACCCATCACCAGAGACACCTGCTGCGTGCACCACACCGCGCACCGGACCCCACGAATTTTCCACCGTTGCCAGGGATGTCCGCATCTCGGCCTCGTCGGCGACATCGGCCACCAGCACCGCCACCTCGCCACCGGCCGCCTCGATCCTGCGAATGTCGAGGATGCGCCGGGTCGTCGCGTCGTCCGCGCCATGTTCCGACACCCAGCCGTCCCACTCCTCGCGACGGGGCATCGCCGTGCGTGACGTCAACACCAGGCGTGCGGACACCTGGGCCGCGAGCCACTCCGCCAGCGTGACGCCGATGCCGCCCAAGCCACCCGTCACGAGGTAGACACCACGCTCGGTGAGCGGCAGCGCCTTCGATGCAACCGCCGGCAACGACCCGCTCACGAAGCGCCGCGCCCACCGCTGGCCCACCCGATGCGCCACCATCTGGTCGGCATCGTCGCTCGCCGCCTCATCAAGCAACGCCGCCGCCGCACTCGACGCCCAGCCGTCTGCCAGCACGGGGTCGAGATCGATGGTGCTGGCGCGCACCCCCTCGTGCTCCAGCGGGAGCACCAGCACCGGTCCGCTCACCAACGCCCGATCCGGGTTCGCCACCGGTTCACCGAGCGCACTCTGCGCGTCGGTCGTGGCGACCACGAGGCGGACCTGCGCCGATGGCGACTCGACCAGCAGCGCGCGACCGAGCGCGGCCAGCGCATGCAGCGCGCAATCGCGATCGTGGGAGACGGTAACGTGCGCGCCGGCGTTCCAGAGATGCAGCACCCCCCGCACGATCACACCGCGCTGACTCAACTCCTTGAGGAGCGCGCCGTGATCCCTGGCATCGGTGGCGCGCACCGTGAACCGGTCGGCACCTGCGACCGCGAACTCCGGGCCCTCGTGCACATGAATGACGGAGACCTGACGCTCGCGCATTCCGTCCGCCACCGCCTGCTCCAACGCATCGCCGCGGCCGAAGATGAGCCAGGTGCCGTCCAATGCCGAGAGCCGCGTGCGCGCCAACGGCGCGCGCGTCCAGGTCGGCGTGTAGAACCAATCGTCGAGCTGCTCGCGTCGCATCGACACACTGCCCGCTGCGGCCGTCGCGTCGCCCTTCGGGGCATCGACCCAATGCCGCTTCCGCTCGAAGGGATAAGTCGGCAGTGGCACACGATGCAGCGATTCGTCGGCGTGCAACCCAGACCAGTCAATCGCCACGCCATTCGCCCACAAGCGACCGGCGGCACTGAGCATGGTCTCGAGCTCACTGCGCTTCTCGCGCGGATGGGGCAGCGAGGCCATCACGCGCGTGGCATCGTCGCGCCCAAGGGTGAGCCGCGCCAGCGACGTGAGTGCATTGCCCGGTCCCACTTCCAGCAACTGCATGGTCGGATCGGTGCTCAGCGTCTTCACACCATCGGCGAACAACACTGCGTTCCGCAGGTGTGCCGCCCAATAGTCGGGAGAGGTCGCCTGTTCGGGACGAATCCAGGTGCCGGTGACGTTCGAGACATAGGGGCGCCGCGGTGGTGACAGCGTCACACGCGACACGATTTCACGGAATGGCGCCAGCGCCGGCTCCATCATCGCCGAATGGAAGGCGTGCGAGGTGTGCAGCGCCCGATGCTCGATGCCGGCCAGCTCGAGTTCTGCCGCCAATGCGTCGATGGCGTGCGGCGTGCCTGACACGGTGCAGAGCGCGGGGGCATTCACCGCCGCGATCTCGACGCCATCACGCAAGCGGGCGCGCAGGTCAGCTGGCGCCAGTCGCACGGCGAGCATGTCGCCCGCCGCCATGCCCTGCATCAACCGCCCACGAGCCGACACCAGCAACAGCGCATCCTCGAGCGACAGCACACCGGCCAGGTGCGCCGCGACATACTCCCCGATGCTGTGGCCAAGCATCGCCGCCGGCTGCACGCCCCACGACATCCAGAGCACGGCCAGTGCATACTCGGTGGTGAACAGCACCGGCTGCGCGACGTACGTCTCGCTCAGCTCACCATCGCTGCCATCGCGCAGCAACTCCCGGACGTCGCGCCCGAAATGCGGCTGCAGCAGTTCGGCGCACCGATCGACGGCCGCGCGGTAGACGCGCTCGGTGCGATACAGCTCGGCGCACATCCCCGCATGCTGGCTGCCCTGGCCGCTGAACAGGAATGCAACCGGCCGTGACGCACCGTCGTGTACGCCGGTTGCCACCGGTGCCCTATCGGGTGCCTCGAGCAACGCGATCGCCTCGGCCGCGTCGCGCGCGACGACACTCCGGCGGTGTGCAAAGACGCGGCGGCCGATCTGGAGGGTGTTCGCGACGTCAGCGAGCGCGGGCGCATCATTTCGACGCAGGGCATCGACCAGATTGGTCGTCGCCCGTTCCAGTGCCTCCGCCGACTTTGCCGAGACGACCAGCAGGTGGCGGTCACGCGACGTGGCGCTCGGCAGCATGGCCGGAGCTTCTTCGAGCACGACATGGGCGTTCGTGCCGCCGATGCCGAACGAGCTCACCCCGGCGCGCCGCGGCGTGGCGCCGGCGACCCAGGCTTCCGGCGTCGTGGCCACACGAAACGGCGAGGCCTCGAGCTGCAACTGCGGATTGGGCGCGCGGAAGTTGAGCTGCGGTGGGAGCTCACGGTTGCGCAATGCCAGCACGGTCTTGATCAGCCCAGCCACACCGGCCGCCGCATCGAGATGACCGAGGTTCGCCTTCAGCGATCCGATCGTACAGAACCCCGTCGCATCCGTCGACTCGCGGAACACGCGGGTCAGCGCGGCGATCTCGATCGGATCGCCAAGCGGCGTGGCCGTGCCGTGTGCCTCGATGTACGAGATGGTCTCCGGTGCCACGCCGGCAAGCGCCTGCGCCGTGGCGATCGCTTCCACCTGACCATCGATGCTCGGCGCCGTGTAGCCCGCCTTGCCAGCGCCATCGTTGTTGATCGCTGCGCCAAGGATCACGGCGTGAATCGTGTCGTTGTCGGCGAGCGCATCCTCGAGCCGCTTCAGTACCACGATCCCGGCGCCGGCGCCTGAGCGTGTTCCCTTCGCATCCGCATCGAAGGGTCGGCAGCTCCCATCCGGAGAGAAGATCATCCCCTCCTGGAACTGATAGCCGGTGCGCTGCGGGAAGGTGATCGAGACCCCGCCGGCCAGCGCCATGTCGCACTCGCGGCGCAGCAACGACTGGCACGCGACCTGTACCGCCACCAGTGACGTCGAGCAGGCCGTCTGGATCGCCATGCTGGGGCCATGCAGGTCGAGCTTGTACGACGCACGCGTGGTGAGAAAGTCCTTGTCGTTACCCAACATCACCTGGTAGCCACCCACCGACGCCAACAGCTCCTTGTTCGGAAGCAACTGACTGTAGACGTAGGTGTTCATGCTCGATCCAGCGTAGATCGCGACCGTCAGTCCGTCCGGCTCACCGGCGTAGCCGGCGTGCTCCATCGCTTCCCACGCGCACTCGAGGAAGAGCCGCTGCTGTGGGTCGATGATCTGGGCCTCGCGCGGCGAGTAGCCGAAGAAGCCCGCATCGAAGTGGTCGGCGTCCTGCAGCACGGTGCCACGCGACACCCATCCCGGGAGCGCACGCATCGCGGCGGTGACACCGGCCTGCTCCAGCTCATCGTCGGTGAACGTTTCCAGCGACTCCACGCCGTCGCGCAGATTCTGCCAGAACTGCTGCAACGAGTGGGCGCCCGGAAAGCGACCGCTCATGCCGACGATGGCAATTGCGCGGCGAGACGCGACGTGGTCGGTGCTCACGCCTCGACTCCCTGTGCACGCCGCAGCGACTGCTCAGACATGGACTTGCCGAGCCGCGCGTGCGCGCGCCCTCTGGACGGACGCGCCACGATCGGTGGCCTCGGACGAAACGAGAGTGGCTTGCGCAGCAATGGTCGTATGCTGAAAGAGGTCAACGAGGGTGAGCTCCTTCTGGAACTCACGTCGGAGGGCCGCATGCACCTTCACGACGAGGAGGGAGTGTCCGCCCAGGTCGAAGAAGTTGTCGTCGACGCCGAGGTGCTCGATGCGGAGCACGTCGCGCCAGATGGCGGCAACACGACGCTGCGGATCGGTCATGACGGTGTCAGACGCGGTCGCGGCAGCGGGTCGCACGGCGGCCGGCGCCGGGAGCGCCTTCCGATCGATCTTGCCGTTCGGCGTGAGCGGCAGCTCGGCCAACGGGACGATCGTCGCAGGCACCATGTATTCAGGCAGCCGCGAGCGCAACAGGGCACGCAGCCCTTCCGAGGCCACGGCCGCGCCCTCGGCCGGGACGACGTACGCCACCAACCGCTGATCGCCCGGCGAGTCTTCGCGCACGATCACGACCGCGCGCTTGACGGTTGTGTCCTCGACCAGCACCGATTCGATCTCACCCAGTTCGATACGGTAGCCGCGGACCTTCACCTGATGGTCGCGTCGACCGACGAACTCGAGTGTCAAATCGCTGCGGAGGCGAACCACGTCGCCGGTGCGATAGACCCGTTCGGCGGGGCGTCCGGCCAGGGAAACTGAGACGAATTTCTCGGCGGTGAGTTCGGGGCGGTCGCGGTAGCCACGGGCCACACCTTCACCGCCAATGCAGAGCTCGCCAGCAACGCCGACGGGTGCCGGCCGGCCGGCGGCATCGAGCACGTAGACCGTCGTATTCCCGATGGGGTGACCGATGGGGATTTCCTGACTGGCGTCGGTGACGCGATGCGTCGTCGACCAGATCGTGGTTTCGGTCGGCCCGTACATGTTCCAGATGACGTTGGTGCGCGTGAGCAGTTCTCGCGCGAGGTCGCGCGGCATCGCTTCGCCACCACATAGCACGCGCAGGTCCTGCTTGCCGGTCCACCCCGCATCGATCATCAGCCGCCAGGTCGCCGGGGTGGCCTGCATCACGGTGGCGTGGCACTCGTTGGCGAGGGCGATCAGCCGCTCACCATCCAGCACGTCGCCGCGGGACGCGATCACCGTGCGAGCCCCGCTCACGAGTGGCAGAAAGATCTCGAGGCCCGCGATGTCGAAGGACGGGGTGGTCACGGCCAGCACGACGTCGTCGCGCGAGAAGCCCGGCTCGCGCTGCATGCAGCGGAGGAAATTCACCACGTTCCGATGCTCGACCTCGACCCCCTTGGGCCGTCCGGTGGAGCCGGAGGTGTAGATCACGTAGGCGAGATCGTCCGGTCGCACATTCGTCTGCGGGGGCTGCGTTGACTGCGCCACAATCGCGCCAGCATCCGCATCAACAAGCAACAGTGGAGCCTGCGCTGCTTCCACCAGACCAGCGAAGCGCTCCTCCGTGATCACGCACGAGACCTTCGCGTCCGTCAGTGTGTAGACCAGCCGTTCCGCCGGATGCGCCGGATCCACCGGCACGTAGGCTGCGCCAGCCTTGTGGACCGCCAACAGCGCCACCGGAAGATCCGCGATCCGGTCCAGGCAGACGCCCACCAGCGCACCATCGCCCACGCCACGTTCGCGAAGCAGCTGCGCCATCTGGTTCGAGCGCCGCTCGAGCTGGCCGTAGGTCAGCGTCTCGTCGGGTGCCTGCACCGCCACCGCATCCGGCGTGGCGATGGCCATCGCCCGCACCATCTCGTGCACGCAGACCGATCGATCGTGCTCGAACGCGGTGGCGTTCACCTCGTCGAGCAGGGTCCGTTCGTCCGCTGCGGTGAGGATCGGGATGTCGGTCACCCGCACATCGAGTGACTCCACGATCCCGGCCAGCAAGGCCAGATACTGCCCGTGCATCCGCGCCACCGTCGACTCGTCGAAGAGGTCGGTGGCGTATTCGTAGAACATCCGCAGGCCGCCCTCGTGCTCGTCCATTTCGAGTGTGAGGTCGAAACGGGCGGTTCCGCGCTCGTCGTCTTCGATGTTCAGCAATTCCAGATGCAGGCCCGCCGGGTGTCGGTTGTCCACCGGGAACGACTGCAGCGTGAAGAGCACCTGAAACACCGGCGCGTGGCTCGTACTCCGCTCCGGCCGCAGCCCTTCGACGAGCCGATCGAACGGCAACTCACGATGATCGAATGCGCCGAGGACCGTCGTCGCCGTGCGACCGAGAAACTCGCGGAAGGTGGGGTTACCCTCCAGACGGCCACGCATCACCACGTTGTTCACGAAGCAGCCGACCAGCGGCTCGAGCGCCGGGTCATCACGGTTCGCCATCGGCGAGCCGACCACGATGTCGTCCTGCCCCGAATAGCGATGCAGCAGCACCTGCCACCCGGCCAGCAACGTCATGTAGAGTGTGGCGTCGCTGGCGCGGCTGACGGCCTTGAGGCCAGCCAGCAGTTCCGGCTCCATCCGGTACTTCCGGCGGGTGCCGCGGTAGGTCTGCACCGCGGGGCGTGGACGGTCCGTCGGCAGTTCCAGCAGCACCGGTGCCCCAGCCAGCTCCCGCTGCCAATAACCCAGCTGCTGCACCAGCATGCCGGAATTCATCTGCTCGCGCTGCCAGGCGGCGAAGTCCACGTACTGCACCTCCAGCGGCGCGAGCGGTGACGGCAGGCCGGCCATCGCCGCCTCATACGCCGCGCAGATTTCGCCGACGACCACGCTCAACGACCAGCCGTCGGACGCGATGTGGTGCATGCTGATCATCAGCACGAACTCGTCGTCCGAGTGACGCACGAGCAGGCACGAGATCAGGGGACCGGTCGCGAGATCGAAAGGCACGACCATCTGTTGCAGCAGCAGGCGATGCGACTCGGCCGCACGCGCCTCGGGCGCAAGGCCGCTGATGTCCACCAGCCGCACCACACTGCCCACCGACTCCATCAATTCAGCGCGCGGGTTGCCGTCGATGTCACGGATGCGGATCCGGAGCGCCTCGTGGCGATGCGGAATCGCATCCAGCACCTGCGTCATCACCGCAACGTCAAGCGGCCCGGTGATCCGCAGCGGCAGCGAGATGTTGTAATGCGAGTTCCCCGGATCCATGCGGTCGAGAAACCAGAGGCGCTGCTGGGCATACGAGATCGGCAGCGGCGCCGTGCGTGGCACACGCCGCAACACCGAACGGGGCTCGGGTGCGGCCCGCAGCGCCGTGATGATCTCAGCCTTCGCCTGTGACAGGCGTGCCTTCAGGCTGTCGTCCAGCGCGCCCACCGGCGCGTTGACCTTGAGCTTCTCCCCGTCGAGCGTCAGGCGCACGTCGCGCGCGGCCAGTTCATCGAGCAATTGCTGCACGTGCGCCGGCGGCCCCGCGTGCGCCGACGTGTGATCGGCACCCAGACGATCGGCGTGCGGCGGCAACTCGGCAACGGTTGACTCCATGCTCACCAGCGCGCCGCCCAGGAGTGCGGTGTAGTGAGCGGCCACCTGCTGGATGGTGTCGGCATCATGAATGTCCGGATTGAAAATCAGCCAGCCATCGAGCCCGCCGTCATGCTCGCTCAGCTGCAACGAGAGATCGAACTGGCCTTCCTGCTGTCGAAGCGAATACGGCTCGGCGCGCAGGCCACCGAAATCGCGCGGCCCATCGGCCGGCGGAACGGGATCGGCACCATGCCGCACCTGATCGAACGCCAGCAATCCGAAGAAGGCCTCGAACAGCGGCGACCTGCTGGGATCGCGCACCACATGCGCATGCTGCACGATCAGCTGGAACGGATATTCCTGTCCATCGAGAGCGGCTCGCACCGTGCGACCGACGCGCGCCACCAGTTCCGCGAAGCTGATGGTCGATTCGACGCGTGTCCGCAGCGGCACAGGATTCACGAAGTGCCCGACCACACGGGAGTACGCACTATCGGTACGACCAAATGTTGGCGTGCCGACGATCACGTCGGTCTCACCGGTGAGTCGATGCAGCATCGCCACGTAGCCGGCGAGCAACACGACGAACAGGGTGGTATGCTGCTCGCGCGCCACCTGTCGCAGCCGGGTCACGGTCTCGACCTCCAGCGAAAACGAGATCGTCGCCCCGCGAAATGTCTTGCGTTCCGGGCGCGCCCGGTCTGGCGGCAGCTCGACCTGGGCACGAGGGGCTGCCAGCACGGCCTGCCAGGCGGCGCCGGTCCGCTGTCCATCGTCGCTGGCCAGCCACGACTCCTGCCACGTCACGAACGACTCGTACGCCGTCTCCACGCGTGCCGGCAGCGAAGTCGGCTGTCCGCAGGCTTCCGCGTACAACTTCTGGAAATCGTCCAGCACCATCATCAGCGACCAGGCGTCGCCCGCGATGTGGTGCATGTAGATGACCAGGACATGGTCGGCCTCAGCGCGCGAGAACAGCGTGCAACGGAACACCGGACCGTCTTCGAGATCGAAGGGACGCGCGTAGTCGGCATCCACCAGTGCGCGCAGCTCGTCCTCGGTGCTGCCGGTGGCATCGACGCAATCGAAGGCCACATCCACCGCGCCCCGCGTCTGCTGCAGCAGCTGGCCCTCGTCCGAGAGGGCGTAGGTCGTCCGCAGCATGGGATGCCGGTCCGACACTCCCTGCAATGCCTCACGCACCGCGTCACGCTGGACCACCGACGTGATGCGAATGCCTTGGGCGACATGGTACGCCACATTCGTCGGCGCTTCCTGGTGGATGAACCAGAGCGCACGCTGATTGTACGACAGCGGGAACGAGTGGAGCTGCTCCGAGGCGACCGCGCGCAGGTGCTCGACAACGGCCGCGCGATTCGACGACAGCGCCGCACGCTGCTCACCTGTGAGCGCGCCCCGCGGACCCCTGAAACGAAGGCGTGAGCCCTCGAACCACAGTTCAACGCCGGTGTTGGCTACACTCGACAGCAGTTCGGCAACGTTCACTGGAACCCGGATTCGTTCATGATCCGACGTCGGACGACGCCCAACACAAAGGCAGCGGGCTCACTGGAGACCGCCGCTGCAACATGATCGATTCTGCCCACCACGTCGCGTCGGTGTTTCACAACGCCGACGCCAGTGGAGAATGGATTCGCAATCTACGCACGCCGTCGAGGCGAGGCGATGCATCAGACAGCATCACGACCCGATTCTTCGCCGAGCTCGGCACACGCGGTGTTTTCGAACAGGGAAATTCTGACCAGACCACTCGTTCCAGCGAGCGCGACCGATACGGTGTAGCCCGCGATCGGCTCGTCAGTCACCAAGTACCACGGCGATGGCGGCGTACCGTCGACGATCACGACATTGTCAGCGGGCACGACAGGAACGTCGATCGATGTCAGCGGGTGGGAAATACCGACACCGATGCCTTTCACGATGGCTTCCTTTCGCGTCCAGCAGGCGTAAAACGCGCGCTCGAAGAGTGCAGGGTCTTCCAGGCCATCGAGTAGTTCACGCTCGGCGCGCCCCATCACCTGCGGCACCAGTTCGCGCAGTGACCGCTTGCGCGCATGCCATTCGACATCGACGCCAACGCGGACCGCCGACGAGAGCGCGATGGCAGCCAAACGGCCGGAATGCGAGACATTGAAGTCCAGCGAAGCCGCGTGGTCCGGCGCGAGCATCGGTCGGTCGTATTCGCCGACGCCAATCCGGACCTGTGCGGGCTCGCATCCAATGGCGGCGCCCAGCAGGCGGCGCAATGCGGCGCGCGTGGTGACGAACGACGCCTGATCGCGCTCGAACTGAAAGCGCGCTGCCCGCTCGCGCTCGACCGTCGAGAGCAGGGCGAAGTCAGCGGTCGCGGGCACCTCGGGCAGACGGAGCAGGGTGACAGTGACACCGTCCGCCGGAGCAACCGACGGCACGGCGATCACCCCTCGAGCCTCACGCGGGCCTCTGCCTGCAACATTTCCATGCTGCCGTTGAGGTTGATCGGGCCGAGGAACAGGCTGCCTTCTGTCACACGAATGTTCAGGCTCGGGCCAGCAGCCAGCTGCTTTTCGTCGGCGCGATCCCAGACACCGATATCGGCGAGGTAGATGCCGGGCTGCACGTTCATCTGCAACTCGACATCGAGCGTGAACGAGCCGCGGCCAAAGTCGAGGTTATGAATCGAACTGCCGGTGGCGTAGATGATCTCACCGGTCTGCGCGCTGCGCACGATCACACCGACAGGCTCCACATGCTGCCCGATGGGACCGAGCGTCTGCCCACTTACCCGGATCCGAATGGCGCCACCAGAACGGACCTCGTTGCCATCCAGCAGTTCGGCCGAGGTGAGAGACACGGGCGAATCGTCGGCCAGTTGCTTCCCCGTCATGCCATCGCCGCGCATGTACGCTCCGATCACGTCGGCCGGCGTGCCCTGTGCCACCATCGTGCCGTGTGACAACAGGATGGCATCGGTGCACAGCTCGGCGATCCGATCCAGTTGGTGTGATACGACGACCACCGGCATGCCGCTGCCAGCGAGCTCTCGGATGCGCCCGAACGCCTTGCGCTGGAACGCGTAGTCACCGACGGCGAGCACTTCGTCGATGATCAGCACGTCCGGATCGAGATGCGCCGCGACCGAGAACCCAAGCCGCGCATTCATGCCCGACGAGTAGCGCTTCACCGGCGTGTCGATGAACTGCTCGATCTCGGAGAACGCGATGATCTCGTCCAGCTTGCGCTGGGTCTGCGTGCGCCCCATGCCCATGATCGCGCCCTGCAGGAAGATGTTCTCGCGACCGGTGAGATCGGGATGGAATCCCGCTGCCACCTCGATCAGTGCGCCGATGCGACCGCGCACCACATAGGCGCCTTTCGACGGCCGGAGGATGCGCGTGAGAATCTTCAGGATCGTGGACTTGCCGGCGCCGTTGTGGCCGATCACGCCGAGCGTCTGCCCCGGTTCAACGCGAAACGACACATCATGCAGCGCCCAGAATTCATCGCGGGCGAGCTCCGGTGCGGTGCGGCCGCCACCGACCATGCGGCGCGCGAGCGCTGGAATGAGGTCGCGCAACGAGTCGTGCACTTCCCCGCGCCGGAACTTCTTCCACACACCATCGAACTGAATTCCTGGTGTCACACCTGCCATCAGACGTACTCCGCGAAGCGGAACTGTGCGCGATGGAAGATGAGGGCGCTCACGACCAGCCCACCAAACGCCCACACCATGCTGTACGCGAGATACATCGGGCTCCAGATCACGCTGCCGTCCGCCTGCGTCAATGTGGTGAGCAGGTTGTGGCCATCCACCACCGACAGGCGAAGCCCCTCGAGAATCGGCGACAGCGGATTGAGCATCTGCCAGGCGATCCACTTTCCGCCGAGCACGCTCGGTTCGTAAAACACCGGCGTAAAGAAGATGCCGAAGGTGACCAGCAGCTGTGTGATGTACTTCACGTCGCGGTAGAACAGGTTGGCACAGCTGATGAGCAGGCCGGACGCCAGTGTGAACGTGAAGAGCACCAGCGCCAGCAGCGGCGCCCAGAGCACGGCCCAGTGCGGGCGCCAGCCGAAGAATGGCAACGCCACCGACATCGCGACGATGCCGATCATCGAATCGAAGGTCGACGCGAGGATGACCGAGAGCGGGAGTGTTTCGCGCGGGAAGTAGACCTTGGAGATCAGCGGCGCATTGCCGGTCAGCGCCGAGGTCGCGAAGCCGATCGCGGCGGCGAAGAAGCCCCAGGCCAGACCTTTCACTATGATCGCGGTGGCCGTGGCAATCTCGAAGCGCTGTCCTGCCATGTGCAGCAGCGCGACGCGCACCACCACGCCAGCCGCCACGATCAGCAGTGGCGACAGGATCGCCCACGCGAAGCCCATCAGCGCCTGCTTGTAGCGGACGCGGATATCGCGCAGCGTGAGCTGGTAGATCAGGCCGCGGGAATGTCGGATGTCATGCACGACTTCCTTCAAGTCGTGCAGCACGCCAGTGGCCGGCGCGTCCACCAGGGTCGGCGTCGTCATCGTGTCGGAAAGGGAAGCGGCAACTTACTTGGCAATCGAAATCGCGGAGCGCTGGGCCCGCTTCTCGATGGTATGACGACCGGAGCCATGGAGACGTCCCATTTTCGCAGAGGCGGCGCTCACGAGACAATCGCCATGTGAAACGGATGGGATCGGTGCTCGCGACCGTGCGTCGTGATTGTCCTCTGGCATGGACGCTGTGTCAGTGACCGTCTACGTTGGCCCCGATGCGGATTCCCCTCGTTCTAGCCAGTACGGTCGCGCTCGGCGCGTGCCACACAAAACAGATCCCTGTCAGCCCACCCAGCCCCATTCCTGCGGTGGCTGGCAAGGAGCAGATCATTCTCGCGCTCAAGTTCATCGACGTGGTGCCCGGCACCGGCGCGGCCGTCGGGCCACGCCAGTGCGTCTTCGTGCACTACACGGGGTGGCTCCGCAACGGCACGAAATTCGATTCGTCGCGCGACACGATGCCGAATGGGACCCCGCGCACACCGATCGGCTTTCCGCTGGGCGTCAGGCGTGTGATCGCGGGCTGGGACCTTGGCTTCGACGGGATGAAGGTGGGTGGCCAGCGGCGCCTGTTCATCCCGTATCCCCTCGCCTACGGCGAGTCTGGCCGGCCGCCGGTGATTCCGGAGCGTGCCGAGCTCGTCTTTGATCTCGAAGTGATGGCGGTCAGTGACACGCTGACCCACGCCGAATCCGCCCCACAGCGCGGTCCGACGCCGCAATGCCCCACCTGGGCGGTGGTCAAGGACCGGCCGACGCCATAACGCTCCTCGCATCACATCGGCCGTCGAGCGCGCCTGCCGGACAAGGCACCGGAGGCACGCACGCGGCCGATCCACCAGCGGCCGATCCTCAGGTCGTCAGCGGCGAGGCCGCGACGGCCGGCGCACGGCGGGCTTGTGGCACCTTCTTCTCGCGCCACAGGCCAAGCGCACGGTAGAGCAGTGGCAGCACGAACAGGGTGAGTGCCGTGGACGTCACCAGCCCGCCGATGACGACGCTGGCCAGCGGTCGCTGCACTTCGCTGCCCGGTGAGGTCGACAGCGCCATCGGCACGAACCCAAGGCTCGCCACCAGCGCGGTCATGATCACCGGCCGCAAGCGGTCAGCGGCGCCGAGGCGCACCGCTTCATCGACACTCTTGCCCGACGCCCGCAGTGCATTGATGGCTGAGATCAGCACCACGCCATTCAGCACGGCAATGCCGAACAGCGCGATGAAACCGACGCTGGCCGAGAGACTGAGGTTGAGCCCACGGATCCAGAGTGCGGCGACGCCTCCGACGAGCGCGAACGGCACGTTGGTCAGGATCAGCGCCGTCAACCATCCATTGCGGAACGACGCATAGAGCAGGCCCACGATCAGCAGCAACGCCACGGGCACCACCAACTTCAGGCGCTTCATGGCGCGTTGCTGGTTCTCGAACTGCCCACCCCACTCGAGGAACGTCCCGGCGGGCAGTTCGATGTCGCGGGCGACGCGAGCCTGAACTTCGGCCACGAATCCACCCAGGTCGCGACCACGCACGTTGGAGAGCACGAGTGTGCGACGCTGCGCATCCTCATGACCGATCAGCTCTGGTCCCGTGCCCGGCTCCACGTCGGCCACCGATGACAACGGCACCAGCGCGCCCTGCGACGATCGTACGGTGAGCCGCGAGAGTGCGGTGAGGTCGTTGCGCTGCGCGTCGGGATAACGCACGGCCACACCAATGCGTCGCGGGCCTTTCACGATTTCGGTCGCGGTCTCGGCGCCGAGCGAGAGGTTCACCGCGTCACGCACATCCGCCACCGACAAGCCGTACTGCGCCAGCGCATCACGCCGCGGCGTGACCTTCACCTGGCCGGTCCCTTCGCTCACTTCAACGGCCACGTCCGCACTGCCCGCCGTCGAGGCCAGCACGCGCCGAATGCGCGCCGCGATCTGGCCATTCTTCTCGAGGTCTGGGCCCACGACCTTGATACCCAGATCGGTGCGGATACCGCTCTCCGCTTCGTCGAGGCGCATGGCGAGCGGCTGCGTGAACGACACCCACAGCCCTGGCACCGCCTTCAGCGCCGAATCGAAGGCTGCGACGAGGCCTTCAGGATTCTTCGCGGTGGTCCATTCGTCACGCGGCTTGAGGATGACGTAGAGGTCACCTTCGTACAGTCCCATCGCCTCGGTGGCGAGATCGGGACGCCCTTCCTTGGTCACGACGGTCAACACCTCGGGAAACTTCTTCACCACCTTTTCCGCCTGCAGGGAGAGCGTGGTGGCATCAGCCAGCGAGACACTCGGTGTCCGACGGGTGTTGATCAGGATGGCACCTTCATCGAGCTTCGGCATGAACTCGCTGCCGATGTGTGACAGCGACGCCACCGAGACGATCACCATCACGATTGCCGTGATCACGATTGGCTTTCCGTGCTGGAATGTCCAGCCGAGCAGGCGCGCGTATCGGTCGCGCAGCTTCTCCTCGGCCGCCAGCGGCTTTGCGTGGACGTGCTTCAGCAGCGTCAACGAGACCGCCGGCACGTAGACCAACGCCAGCAGCAGTGAGCCGAGCACCGCGCACACCACCGTGAACGCCATCGGCTTGAACATCCGACCTTCCATGCCTTCCAGCGCGAAGATCGGGATGTAGACGGCAACGATGATGGCGATGCCGAAGAGGATCGGTCGGCCGACCTCGATCGCTGCATCACGGAACAGCGCAAAGCGACTCGCGTGGCCAGTCACGTCGTGGCCGCTGTCGTGCTCAGCCTTTTCGAGTCGATGGACGAAGTTCTCGACCATCACGATCGCTCCGTCGACGATCAGGCCGAAGTCCAGTGCGCCGAGCGACATCAGGTTGGCCGAATACCCGAAGAGGTACATGCCACCGAAGGCCACCAGCATCGACAACGGGATCACCGACGCGACGATCAACGATGCGCGCACGTTGCGGAGGAACGCGAACAGCACCACGATCACCAGCAAGCCGCCCTCGATCAGGTTCTTGGTGATCGTGTGTGTGGTGCGGCCAACCAGTTCCGTCTGGTCGTAGAACGGCGTGATCTTCACATGCTTCGGAAGCGCGGCGCGAATCTCGTTCAGTCGCACCAGCACGGCGTCGATCACCTTCTTCGAGTCTTCACCCTTCAGCTTCAGCACCATGCCGGCGACCACTTCATGCGTGCCGTTTTCCGTCACGGCGCCGAAGCGCGGCATGCCACCGTCCACCACCTCGGCCACGTCACCGACGCGCACTGGCACACCGCCGGGCGATGCGATCGCGACCTGCAGGATCTCGTGAGGGCTGCGTCAGCCGGCCCACGCCGCGCACGGTGTAGCGGGTACCCTCGTTCTCGAGGTACGCGCCGCCGAATGACAGGTTGTTCGAGGCCAGCGCGGCATGCACATCGGCCAGGGTGAGGTTACGCGCGGCGAGGCGCGCCGGGTCGACCACGACCTGCACCTGCTCGATGCGGCCGCCCCATGAATTCACATCACTGACGCCGGCGACAGTGCGCAGGCGCGGGCGAATGGTGTAGTCGTGAAGGGCCTTCAGCTCGCTCAGCGACATGGAGTCGCTGGTCACCGTGTACTGGTACAGCTCACCCATCGGCGTGGAGACGGGTCCCATCTGCGGCTCGACGCCGGGTGGCAGCGCACCCTTCGCTTCAGCCAGGCGTCTGCTGCACCAGCGTGCGCGCGAAGTAGATGTCCGTGCCGTCGGGGAAGGGCACCGTGATCAACGCGAGGCCCGACTTCGACACCGATCGAACTCCGGTGACTCCGGGCAAACCCATCAGCGCTGATTCGAGCGGGTACGTCACCAGCTGTTCGACTTCTTCTGGAGCCAGTCCCGGTGCCGAAGTCGCAACATCGACACGCACGCCGGTCAGGTCGGGAAATGCGTCGAACGGAATGCGTGACAGTGAGAAGAGTCCGAACAGCAGCAGTGCACCAACGCCGAGCGTGACGGCTCCGCGCTGTTTGAGTGCAAACTCGATGAGGCGCTTCACTGCGGCGTGCCTTCGGCGTTGGCGGCACGTGTGTCGCGCTGCCGCAGGACTTCGGCCTTCGCGACTGCGGCGCCAGTGCCCACGACTGTCGCACCGGTCGGTAGTCCGGCCTTCAGTTCTGCCATCCCCGCCGCACGGCGACCCACACGCACGCGAACGGCTTCGAGCAGCATGCCGCCATCGCGTTTCACGCCGGTGACGACCACCGTGTCGCCTTCGAAATCCTGAATGGCGCCGATCGGCACCGCGGTCACGCTGTCACGCGCCGGCCCGAACACTTCCGCTGCCGCCGTCATCTCGCCACGCAACTCCCCACTGCGATTGTCGACGGCGGCGAACACCTCGGCGGTACGCGAGAGTGAATCGAGCGTCGGCGACACACGGGTCACGCGGGCGGTGAACGTACGGCCTGGGAAGGCAGGCACGGCGAACTGCACATCGGAGCCGAGCTTTGCGGCACCGAGCGCCGCTTCCGGCACACGAAGCGCAAGCAGGATCGAGCCGGTACGACTGACGGTGACCAGTGGTGCACCGGGCGTCACGACGGCGCCGGGCGCCACGTCACGCGCGACCACCACGCCATCGAACGGCGCACGCACGAGCACATCTTCCGGATCGATGCCGGCCTGCAGGGCACCCGGTGGCCTCAGGTGCGAAACCATTTCATGCGCACGCAAATACTCGGCGGCGGCACGACGCTGCCCCGCCTCGGCCGCGGTGCGTGCGGCGCGCGCGCGTTCGAGATCGGCCAGGGAACCCGCCTGCGCTGCATACAGCCGTTCCGCGCGGGCCGCCGCAGTGGCCGCCAGTTGAGCTGCGTTGTCTGCCTCGGCGCGGCCTGCCGACGCCTGCGCCAATTCATTGCTGGCGGACGTCAGCTCGTGACTGTGAATCGTGACCAGCACCTGGCCGCGTCGCACCCGATCGCCTGGTTGCGCCCGCACTTGTGTCACACGCCCCTCGACGATCGAACCAAGCGACTGCGTCGATGTCGGATCCAGCACCAGGCGTGCCGGCAGCTGCCACACGTCACGCCACGCCACACGCGAGGCCGGCGCGATAGTGACACCGGCAACCGACAACGCCTCGGTGGTGAGGAAGGCCGTGTCGCGGGGTGGTGTCGCCGGCGCGGCGGTGGCGGCGGTCGCCGCGGCCGCCTTGTCACTGCCGCCGCAGGCAGCGATGAGGCATGCCCCACCAAACACGGTCAGCGTGGCGCATGCGGCGCGAAGGGAAATTGTGGAAGCCATGATCATTGCGCGGTCGGAAGAAATCGTGCGCTGTCTATCGGCAAGCCGAGCGCGCGAAGCAGGTCAAGTCGTGCCAGGTGTACATCGGCGGCGGCACGCAACGCGGCAGCACGAACCTCGGCGCGCACACGTTCGGCATCGAGCAATTCGAAGAGCTGGATCGCCCCTTCGCGATAGGCCGTGGCCGCAATGGCCGCCACGGTGGCGCCGCGTGTCTCGAGATCGCGAACGCCATCCCCATCGGCGCCGGTGTTGCGCTCGTATTCCTCGAGGAGCGTGGAATAGGCGCGCAGCGCGGAGGTGACTTCAGCATCTACCGCCGACTCGACGGCGCGCAGGTCACCTGCTGCGATCAGCACATCGCCGCGCGCCCGCTCACGATTGCCACCATTGCGATCGAGAAACGGAATCGCGACGCCAATCTGCACGGTGCCGGTCTGGTAGCCGGAGGTGCGCTTGCTGCCGACTTGCACCCCGAGGGCAGGCAGCGTCCCAAGGCGCTCGGCCAGCTGGCGCTTCGAGGCTTCGTCGACACGTGCACGAGCCGCGAGCAGATCGGAGCGACGCGCACGGGCGACCACCAGCAGTGCGTCACGTGAAGGAATCCCGGTACCGGCATCAACGCGCAGCAACTCGGTGGGTTGCGGGACGCTGTCGATGGGCAGTGCGAGCGCGCGCGCGAGGTCACCGCGCGCGCGTTCCAGCTCCGCCCTCGCGCTGGCTTCGAGGAGTCGTGCGCGGTCGGCCTCGAGCCGTGCCCGCAGGGCCGCACCCGCGGGCACCGCTCCCTGCCTGGCGCGATCCGATTCGATGCGTGCGATCGTGTCCACCGCCAGGCGCTGCACCACGGCACCGTCGTGGAGCGCCATCGCGAGCGCTGTGCGCCAATAGGCACGGGCGACGTCATACTCCACCTGACGCGCGGTGGTGGAGGAATCAGCCAGCGCGCGCTTCGCGGTGAAGCCGCTCGCTGAGCGCAATGCCAGTCGGCGGCCGTAGAGATCGACGGGAAGTCCGGCGGTCAGGAATTCGTCGCGCGCCAATGGACTACCAAGATTCTCCTTGCGCCACTCGAGCGTGGGATTCTGGAGTGCGGCCTCCTGGCGCGCGGTGCCTGTCACTGACCGACGCCGCCCCCCTGCTGCAGACAGCAGCGGATGGTTCGAACGCGCCAGTGCCGCGGCATCCGCCAGTGTGAAGGCAGGGCCACGTGTGATGGCCGACGCTGGCGGCGCGCCTTGCGCTGCGAGCGGGCCATGCAACACCGACAGCACGGCGCCGGCGACGGCGATGCGGTCGGTGAGCGTACGAAGTTCTCGAACAGTGAATCGCATGCGGCAACGCGTGGACAGAAAGGTGAATCAGTGAGACGTCAACCAACACGCGCGTCGGTGACCCGCAACGGCAGATGGGCGGTCGAGGGAAAGGTGACCCTCGCGATCGTGCCACCTTCCGGTGGCGATATCAGTTCCAGCGACGCCCCGTGCGCCTGTGCAATCCAGCGCGCGATCGGCAGGCCAAGGCCACTCCCCTCAGGCGACATGGCACGGGCGCCGGTGCCCCGATAGAAGCGTTCGAAGACCCGGTTTCGTTCATCAGGTGCGATGCCGATCCCCGTATCGCTTACAGTAAGCGTCGCAATCGCGTTGGACATCGAGACCGCAATCGTGACCGTGCCCTCAGCCTGCGTGTATCGGATCGCATTGTCGAGCAGGATGCCGATCATGCGTTCCAGATAAATTGGATCGATGGCGGCCGGTGCCTCCTCGAGCGTCTGCACCACGAGGCTCACGCCCTTCCGCTCAGCGACTGGTTGCCACGTATGCACGGCGTCCATCACCACGTCGTCCACGTAGCCGGCACGCGGAGCGATGTCACCGGCCGCATCGGCGCGTGCCAGCTGCAGCAATTCATCCACCAGCCGCGACGTGCGATCGAGGTCACCACGCACGCGGACGAGGGCGCCACTTTGCGCTGCCGCGTCGTGCGGGTCGAGCAGGGCGAGGTCCACGTTGCCCATCATGCGCGCCACCGGCGTGCGTAGCTCATGCGCGGCGTCGGCGAGAAAGCGCCGCTGCTGCGCGAGCACCCCATCCAGTTGATCGAGCAAGGCATTGAAGCGTGTGCCGAGCCGGCCCAACTCGTCTGACGGGTTGTCGATGGGAAGCCGTTGCGGACCCTTCGGGGCACCATTGCGCGTTACGTCGCGCCGATCAGTGGCCATCTGTGTCGCGGCTTCTGCCATCGCCCCTACGGGACGCAGCGTGCGACCGGCGAGCCACCACCCCATGGCACCCGCAAAGACGAAGCCGAGCGGAATGCCGATCAGCAGCCAGCGATCGATCAGCGACAGTGACCGTTCCAGTGCCGCAGCGCTGGCGAAGACGACCAACTCCCAACCAGGCGCAATCGTACGATCGAGTGGCGCCACCTCGCGGCGCACCGGCGCCGCCAGCGTCCCGACGCTGTCGCCGACACCGGCCGACGGCGCAGTGGCAGCCTTGCGATATGGGCCGACGCGAAAGGCCACCGCGCCGTCGGGTCGCACGAACTCCACGATCCGGTCAGGAAAGACCACTTCATTGGCGATGTGCGTGATGGTCGCGTTGACGTCGCGATATTCAGCGTACTCGAGTCGAAAGAACGACTGGATGGCGGCGGAGGAACTGCGGACACCGGAGCTGAATTCGTTTCGCAAGGCCGTGCGCACCGTGACGCGCAGCGCAAAGGCGAAGACGAGGAAGACCATCAGCACCGAGGACGCATACCACACGGCCAGTCGCGCCCGGATCGACAGTCCGCTGCGCGCCAACAGGGCAGTCATGCGCGTGACCGGCCGTCGACGATGGGCGGGCCAAGGCGATACCCTGCCCCACGCACCGATGCCACCAACGGCACCTCGCCTGCGAGGTCAATCTTGCGGCGGAGCCGGCTCACGTAGACATCGATCACGTTGCTGAACGGATCGTAGTTCTCATCCCAGGCGCTGGCGCTGATCGCTTCACGCGTGACCACCTCGCCGGCGTGGCGCAGCAGCACTTCCAGCACCGAAAACTCCTTCGTGGTGAGGTCGATCACCCGATCGCCGCGTCGCGCCGTGCGGGTGGCGGTATCGAGTTCCAGGTCACTCACGGCGAGCACGGTGCCGACCGCACGCGACGGACGCCGCAACAGGGCGCGGATGCGCGCCGCCAACTCGGCCATCGCGTACGGCTTCACCAGGTAGTCATCGGCACCGAGGTCGAGACCCTCGACGCGATCCTCGATCGCATCGCGCGCCGTCGCCATCAGCACGCGCGCCTCCGATCCCATTTGCCGCAGCTGCCGACAGATGTCGAAGCCGCTGGCATCCGGCAATCGCACGTCGAGCACGACGGCATCGTAGGTGTTCATCCGCAGCGCACGCATGGCGGTGGCGCCATCCATCGCAACATCGACGGAGAATCCGGTCCGCCGGAGATACTCCGCGGCGGTACGGGACATCTCGGGATCGTCCTCGACAAGTAAGACTCGCATGCTCCCACAGTAGGCTGGCCGGATGAACCCACTATGAACCCGGACATGGGCGCCACGCGGTCAGGCATTTGACGACAAGTCGGAGGAAGGCGAACCGGACGGTAGGTGAAATAGACGGGAGGGTGCTAGCATCCAAAGCCTGCCCCTGTCCCGAACCCGCCGTCCGTATGCCCGAACATCGCCACTTCCGGACCTGCACGCTCTGCGAGGCAATGTGCGGGATCGTGGTCACGACTGACGGTCCCCGTGTCACCGGCATCCGGGGCGATCCCGACGACCCCTTCAGCAAGGGACACATCTGCCCCAAGGCTGTGGCGTTGCAGGACGTGCATGAGGACCCGGACCGCCTGCGTCGGCCGGTGCGGCGCGTGGGGCACGAATGGACCGAGATCCCGTGGGATGAAGCCCTCGATGAAGTCGCCTCTCGGCTGAAGGCGGTGCAGGCCGCCCATGGCCGCGACGCGGTGGCCGCCTACTACGGCAACCCGACCGTGCATTCGTCGGGGGCCATGCTGTTTGCCCCGGACCTGCTGCGGGCGCTCGGCTCCAGGAACCGATATTCGGCGACTTCCGTCGATCAGCTGCCGCACCATGTGGCCGCCCTGCTGATGTTCGGGCACGCGCTCCTGATCCCGATTCCGGATGTGGATCGCACCCAGCACCTGCTGATGTTCGGCGCGAACCCGGCGGCGTCGAACGGGAGCCTGATGACCGCCCCGGGCATCACGGATCGGCTTCGGGCGATTCGTGATCGTGGCGGACGCGTGGTGCTGATCGACCCCCGTCGCACCGAAACCGCCGGGCTGGTGGACGCGCACTACTTCGTGCGGCCTGGCAGTGATGCGCTGCTGGTCCTGGGCATGCTGCACGTGATCTTCACCGAAGGCCTCGCCCACACCGAGCGCTACGCGCCCTACCTCTCGGGCCTCGACACACTGCGCACGGTGGCACTGCGCTTCGCGCCGGAGCGTGTGGCCGCAGCAACGGGCATGGACGCCACCACCATTCGTTTTCTCGCGCGCGATTTCGCCACAGCGCCGAGCGCCGTGGCCTACGGACGCGTCGGTGTGTCGATGCAAGAGTTCGGCGGGTTGGCCTGTTGGCTGATCTCGGCGCTCAACGTGGTCACCGGGCGGCTCGATGTGGCTGGCGGCGCGATGTTCACCAAACCGGCCATCGACATCCTGCACGCAGACCAGCGACGCGGCAGCAGCGTGCGCTTCGGACGCTGGAAGAGCCGGGTGCGCGGACTACCGGAATTTGCCGGCGAGCTTCCAGTGTCGGCGCTGGCGGAGGAGATGGAGACGCCTGGACCGGGCCAGGTGCGAGCACTGGTCACGCACGCCGGAAATCCGGTGTTGTCGACACCCAACGGCCGACGCCTCGAGCGCGCGATCGAAGGGCTGGAGTTCTACGTGGCGATCGACTTCTACCGCAACGAAACCACGCGCCACGCGAACATCATCCTGCCGCCGACGTTCGCCCTCGAGCGAGATCACTACGACCTCGTCTTCCATACCCTCGCGGTGCGCAACACGACGAAATATTCGGCGCCGGTTTTTCAGCGCCCGGCCGATGCCCGCCACGACTGGGAAATCCTCAACGCGCTCACGTGGCGGATGAAGGGAACGGCGTCGGCACGCGCGAAAGCATTGGCACTCTCGGTGCTCACGCCCCGTGGCATGCTCGACATCGGGCTGCGTCGAGGCCCGTACGGCGACGGATTCGTGCCATTCAAGAGTGGCCTTCGCCTCGCGGCGCTGGATGCGCAACCGCACGGCATCGACCTTGGCCCGCTGCTGCCGGCGCTGCCTGCGCGGCTCCGGACGCCGGATCGTCGCCTGCACCTCGCGCCCGAGCTGTTCGTGTCCGACCTGGCGCGCCTCGACGCCGCGCTTGCCGCTGCGCCGACACCAGATGGCTCGCTGGCGCTGATCGGTCGCCGCGCGCTGCGCTCGAACAACTCCTGGATGCACAACAGCGAACGGCTGGTCCGTGGCAAGAATCGCTGTTCGCTGCAGATGCATCCGTCCGATGCAGCGGCGCGCCGCCTATCCGACGGTGACGAGGTGCGCGTGACGTCACGTGTCGGCGATGTGGTGGTGCCACTCGAGGTCACCAACAGCGTCATGCCCGGTGTGGTGAGCCTGCCGCACGGCTGGGGGCATGGTCGGAGCGGCACCCAGCTCGCCATCGCGAACACGCACGCCGGTGTGAGCATCAACGACCTCACCGACGACCAGCGCATCGACACGTTGACCGGCAATGCTGGATTCAGCGGTGTGCCA
Source organism: uncultured Gemmatimonadaceae bacterium (assembly GCA_963740355.1). GTDB lineage: Bacteria > Gemmatimonadota > Gemmatimonadetes > Gemmatimonadales > Gemmatimonadaceae > JACMLX01. Next base: position 237,471 of record CAVUDW010000002.1, on the reverse strand, counting down.
GTGACGGTGGAATCGGCCACCAGCAGGCAGACGCACTGACGTCACCCTTTACGGACTCTTTTCCGCCGGGTGGTTGGGGTCCGGGGCCATCATTGCGCGGAATTCGCGCGTGTGCAGCGCCGCGAACGTCTCGGTGGGAAGCAGCTTCGATCCACGCAACGAGTCGATCACGACATCGGCTTCATCATCGGTGCGGCCAAGCGTCTGCAGCGTGAAGTGCGCGAGGCTCAGTGCGGCCTCGCGTTCAGCATACACGGCGCGACCGGTGGTGCCAGGTGCGTTCACCAGCTCCTCGAAGAATGCCTGTTCGACAGCACTGTGCGTACGCACCGCAATCGCAATCTGCGGATTCACCTCACGCGCCACTTCCACGATGCGCCGCGACCGAATCGGCTCCGGCGCCGTGACCACGATCAAGCGCGCGTGTTCGATGCCTGCTCGCCGCAAGACATCGATCCGTGTTGCATCACCGAAGACCGCGCGCTCGCCGCGCACACGAAGTCCGGCGACGATGCGTTCCTGCTCGTCCACGATCACGTATCGCGCCGAGTCACGCTGCAACGCCTCGGTGATGGTCGTGCCCACGCGACCGTGACCGATGACGATCACATGATCGCGGAACCTTGAAAAATCGAACGGATCCTCCACCTCATCGATCGGTGCGCGGGTGGCCTGCGCCGTCTGCGGCACCACACCACTGGGCACCGAGGCGCCTGCGCGCACTTCTGGGGCATGACCCATGCGCTCGCGTGCCGCGCCAGTGAGCGCCCGCTTCTGGAAGAGCTTCACACCGGCGAGGAGTGGCTGATTGACGGTGATCGCGATCAGCGCGGCGGCCACGATCACGGCCTGCAGATCGCGCGTGATCAGGCCGAGGGTCACACCAAGACCGGCGACGATGAACGAGAACTCGCCGATCTGCGCGAGGCTGGCACCGATCGTCAGCGAGGCCCGCTTCGGTTGCCTGAGCAGGCGCATCAGGGCGAAGGAGACCGCGAACTTGCCCAGCACGATCACCGCCACCAACGCGAGTACCTGCATCGGCGACTGCACGACCACCAGCGGATTGAAGAGGATGCCGACCGAGAGGAAAAACAGGACGGCAAACGCATCCTGCAACGGCAGGGCATCCGTCGCCGCACGATGGCTGAGTTCCGACTCGCTCACCACGGCACCGGCGAAGAAGGCACCCAGTGCAAGCGAGACGCCGAAGACTTCGGAGGCCAGTGTGGCGATGCCGAGTGCGGTCACCAGCACCGCGAGTGTGAAAAGTTCGCGCGAACCGACGCGCGCCACGTGTTCCAGCAGCCACGGCACGGCGCGTCGGCCAACGACTCCCATCAGGACGCCAAACGCCGCCACCTTCACGAGCGCAATGCCGAGTGCGGCCAGCAGTCCGTTGCCAGCGGCGGCCGCTGGGTCGGCGTTGCCACCCAGCATCGGTGCCACGGCGGGCAGAACAACCAGCATCACCACCATCGCGAGGTCCTCCACGACCAGCCACCCCACCGCCAGTCGGCCTTCGGGGGAGTCGAGCCGGTCCTGTGCCTCGAGCCCTTTCAGAAGCACCACCGTACTCGCGACCGCCAGCGAGATGCCGATCACCAGTGCGCCGCCCCAGCTCACGCCCCACAGGCGACCGATGGTGGTTCCGATGCTGCCCGTCACCAGGATCTGCAGCAACGCCCCCGGCACCACGACGCGCCGGACGGTCATCAGGTCGCGGAACGAGAAGTGAAGACCCACGCCGAACATGAGCAGGATCACGCCCAGTTCGGATGCCTGCGCAATGATGCCGCTGTCGACGACGTAGCCGGGTGTGAACGGGCCAACGGCGACGCCTGCCAGCAGATAGCCGACAATCGGCGGCAGCTTGAGGCGCGCGGCAATCAGGCCGAAGACGAAGGCGATGCCGAGGCTGACGGCAACCGTGGCAATCAGTGCGGCATGTGGCGGCATCAAGAGCAGCAGAGGGGAGAAAAGACAATCCGCTCGGAGCGACGGGTCGCTCCGAGCGGATGATACACCGGCGAACTGTGCCGCGGTTTACATCAGTCGAGCATCGAAGCCGGAACATGTCCACCGTTGGCGGCGAACTGTTTCATCACTTCCTTGTGCAGCCAGATGTTCATCGTGGCCGTGTCATGCTTGTCACCCGTGAAGCCCAGTTCATCGGCCAGCTCACGACGTTCGGCGAGGCTGCTTTCCATGCCGAGCAGCTTCATCAGGTCGACGATCGACGTCTTCCAGTTCAACTCACGCTTGTCCTGCGACGCCATGAACGTCAGCACGGCCTCGACGTCGAGCAGCGGAATGACCGGCGCCGGCGCGGCGGGATCAACGGCCACTGGTGCGGCGGCAGGTGCCGGTGCGGCCGCGGCGTCTGGAACCTTGGTCCCGAACAGTTTGTCCTTCAATGCGCTGAAAATGCCCACAAGTCGATCCTCGATGGTGAAGAGGCAGAACTGAAACGGGGTCGGTAACGGACACGGCGATAGTCGCCGCAGGTACCCCGATGTCTAAAGCTTAGATCCTTGTAATACCAACGTAACAGGGGCCGCTGCGAATCGAATGCGTCACGCATTCAGATCGCACCGACCCCTGCTGACCGTCCCGTTGACCTCGCCGAACTGAGCCTTTATGCGTCAACCTATGGCTTCGCGGTGCCCGGCATCTGGATCATCGGCATCGCCGCACCGCTGACCTGCGGCATCACGCCATTCCACTTCTTCGCCATTTCGTATTGCACGAGGCTTCCCGAGATGCTCTTGGCGAGCAGCTCGTTGGCCTGCGCCTGTGCCTGCGCCTCCGCGAGGATCGCCTTCGCTCGCCCAACAGCCTTGATGCTGTCGCCCTGCGCCTGGAAGGTGTTCTTCTGCAATTCGTTCTGCGCCGTCAGCGCCTGCTGCTGCATCACGTTCTTGGTGTTGATGGCCGACATGACGGTTTCCGGCGCCCGCAGTTCGTTGAGCGTGAACTGCTTCACCTCGATGCCGTACACCGACAACCGCTTCGAGATGAGCGTTTGCGCCCGCCCCACCGCCTCGGCCTTCTTGGGGCCGATGATGTCGGCGATCTGCTCACTGCCGATCACTTCCTGCAACGCCTGCCGGATGGTCTGCTTGACATAGCCATGCTGGATCGTGGCGATGTCGGTACGGAAGGTCTGGTAGAGCTGCGGAACGCGCGCGGCGTCGAGCTCGAAGGACATCGAGACATCGACCGAGAGGGGCTGCCCCTCCTGCGAGTTGACGTTGATCTCGTCGTTGTTGACCGAGCCTTCGGTGGATCCGCGCGTCAGCACCAGCGTCTGCATGAACGTCGGGTACTCGACGATCTGCGTCAGCAACGGGTTGCGTCCGTGGATGCCCGGCCCAAGCGGCGTCTTGTCCACGCCACCGCCCGCGCGATGAATGACGATGCCGACATGGCCGGGCGAGATGTAGGACACCGAACTGCTGGCAAGCCATATCGCGGCGATGCCGACACCGATTGCAAGGACGGCCTTCTTGGCTCCGCCCCCGCCTCCGGCCGCCGCAGCGCCCATCTGCGAGATGCGATCACCGATCGAGCTGCCCATATAGAGTCTCCTGGTAGCACTTTGAACAGAGCGGCTCTCCGCTGGGGAGCCGCACGAGGGAGTCCGGCGCCTGCCATCCATGAATGGGGCAGGTGAGTGCGGCATGCTGGTCGATCAGCCGGCGATTTTCTGCCTGCCTCCAGCGGGTGCCGAGCGGTGTGAACGCCTTGACTCCCCAAAACAAAAAGGCGGTGAACGCCACGATTGCCGCGACGAACAACACGCCTTCGATGATGATTGCGACCACGGTTTCAGTCTCCGTCCGAATGCGGTGACGCGCGACCGCGCGGCCGACTCAGTGACAGCGGAAAGACGATGGGGTGTGTCAAAAGGTTTCAGGTCAGCGCCCCAGCTCGAAGCGTAATGCTTCCTCGAGCGAGGGGAGCTGGAACTGGAACTCCGTTTCACGCAGGCGCGACGGCAGCACTCGCTGGCCATCGAGGATCGTGGCCTGCGCCATCTCGCCGAAAATGGTGCTGAGCACGAATCCCGGCACCGGCAGGATGGCCGGACGCTGCAGCACGCGACCGAGCGTGTGGACGAAATCGACGTTCGGGACGGGGTTGGGCGCCGTGAGGTTGAAGACGCCGCGGCAGCGCGCATTCATCAACAGGTGGTGCAAGGCGCCGACCTGGTCATCGAGCGAGATCCAGCTCATCCATTGCTTGCCTGAACCGAGTGGTCCGCCGACCCCGAACTGAAAGGCGGGGAGCATCTTGGCCAGTGCCCCGCCCAGTGGCGAGAGAACGATACCGGTCCGGGCGATGGCAACGCGGATACCGGCGGCCGCCACCGACTGGGTCTCGTTCTCCCAGATCTCGCACACATCGGCGAGGAATCCGGAGCCTTTTCCCGCGCTTTCTTCAATCATCATCGAGCCAGTATCGCCATAGTAGCCGATCGCTGACGTCGAAACGAGACACTGCGGAGGAGTGTCCATCCTCAGGATCGCTGCCGCCAGCGTCCGCGTTCCGAGCTCTCGGCTCGAGCGGATGTCTCGCTTGTGCTCGGGGGTCCAGCGCTCGCCGACGTTGGCACCGGCAAGGTGGATCACCGCGTCCACGCCCTGCAGCGAAGCCGAGTCGAGCACTCCGGCGTCAGGGTTCCAGCCAATGTCGCCACGCGCAGCGTCGGGCCGACGGGTGATCCAGCGCACCGTATGACCGCCCGTGCGCAGCAGCCAGGTGAGAGCGGTCCCGATCATCCCGGTGCCGCCGGTGATCGCGACGGTCAAACGCGGCTGGCTCGCGAACTCCAGGTGCCGCAGCAGGTCCGTGCGCGTGCGGGCATGTCGGAAGTCGAACAGCTGGTTGAGCTGGTGGTCCACGAACCCGCCGGCCACGAGGTCACCGAAGGGCGACATCGGCAGCTCGTAGTCGATCTGATCGACCAGCACGCTGGAGCCGTCGGCCGCCGGCTCCATGGTGTGTGTGTGCTGCCAGCGGGCGAACGGGCCTTCCATCTGCGTATCCACGAAGCGCGAGCCAGCCACGTACCCGCTGTGCTCCATCAGCATCCGCTGGTGCACCAACCCACCCAGGATCGGGACCTCGACCTCGACGCGACTGCCGTCGGTGATGCCGCCAGTGCGCGAAAGCACCTTTGCCTGCTGCCACCCCGGGCTCAGGCGTTCGAACGCGCCGGGCTGTTCATGCCAGTCGAACAGTGCCCGTGCAGAGACGGGCATCGGGCTTCGGCGAACGAACTGCGGCACGGCGACACTCAGCGGAAAAGGATGATCGACGGCGCGGTGAAACCGCGCGCGCTGTACCTAGACCTGAACGCTGGCCGCAGCCTGATCGGGTTCAGTCGCCCCGGTCGGTTCGTGTCCTTCCAGAACTGCATCGGCCGCTGGCGCCCCATCGACGACGTCCGGCGCCACCTCAGGCACCACTTCTCCAGGGATCGGCGGCAACACGAATCCGGCGCGGACCGCGCGGCGCTCGCGCTCTTCGCGATCGGTCAGCGAACGCAGCATCGCGTCGACGGCCGGGCTCTGCAGGTACCGGCCCTTCTCCCACCCTTCCACGATGCCTTTCGGCAGCCCGTGCAGCAATTCGCCCAGCTGCGCCGTGGTGAGACCGACCGACTCGCGGAAATGCTTGATCTCCTTGCCGGTCAGCAGGGTGTGCTCGGTGCGCATGGTGAGGATCGCCTCGCGTTCGGCTTCCTCACGCTGCTCCACGGTGTGCTGCTTGTCGCCGCACTTGTCGCACTTGTACATGCTGCGATCGACCCGCGCGGTCATGCCGCTGAGGCGGATCGTGACTTCTTCAACGGCCAGCGCGTAGTGCCCGCCGCAACGGCGGTGCAGGTGGCCTTCGAGGGAGAGTTCGGACATGGGCCAAATCTAGCACCCACCCGAACCGCACTCCTGACGCCGCGCACCAACGGGCGCGGCGTCAGCCACGGATCAGACCGCGGCCATCCGGTTGCTCGCGACCGCAGCCTGCAGCGCCTCGGCGATTTCGTCGAGCGGCAATACCTCGGCCGCCGCACCAAGCTTGATCGCCTCTCGTGGCATGCCGAACACCACGCAACTCGCCTCGTCCTGCGCGATGGTGTGCGCGCCGGCCTCGCGCATCTGCAGCAGGCCCTTGGCGCCGTCGGCCCCCATGCCGGTGAAGATCGCGCCGACGGCATTCCGTCCGGCGTACTTCGCCACGCTCGCGAACAGCACATCAACGGCCGGACGCTGGTGGTGCACCCGCGGGCCATCCTTCACCCGCACCTGGTACTGTGCACCCGACAGGGTCAGCATCATGTGGAAGTTGCCCGGCGCGACCAGCGCGACGCCCGGCACCACCGCATCACCATCCTTCGCCTCACGCACCTCGAGCGCGCAGCAGCTATTCAGTCGCTGCGCAAATGAGGCGGTGAACTTCTCCGGCATGTGCTGACAGATCACGATCCCGGGCATGGCAGGCGGCAGCTTGGTGAGCACCGCTTCCAGTGCCTGGGTGCCACCGGTGGACGCACCGAGTGCGATCACCTTGTGCGTCATCGCCAGTCCAGCCAGCGCGGTTGCATGACGCGAGACGACGGGACCAGTGGTGGTCGGTTCGACACGCTTTTGCAGCTTGGCACGCGACGCCGCGCGGATGCTCTGCACCAATTGGCGCGAGATGTCTGGCACCGACATGGCCGACCCAGGCTTGCCGATCACATCGACCGCACCGAGCGACAGCGCGCGAATCGCGGCGTCGCTGTTGGTGGGGGTCAGTGAGCTGACGATGATGACTGGCACGGGGTAGTGCTTCATCAGCTTGACGAGGAACGAGAGCCCGTCCATGCGTGGCATCTCGACGTCGAGCGTGATGACGTCGGGCTTGAGCGCGATGATCTTCTCGCGCGCCACGTACGGATCGACCGCGGTACCGACGACGGTGATGTCGTCGTACCGGGAGAGCTCCTCGGTGAGCAGCTTCCGCACCAGTGCGGAATCGTCAACCACGAGCACCTTGATCACGCGCGCGCCGCCTCGACCAGCGAAGGGGCGGCGGCAGTGGCATCGCCATCCCGCGTGAACAGCGCCAGCAGCGCTTCACCCTCGTCCATCTGCAGACGTGTGAACGCTGCCTGCACTTCGCCGTCGAGCGGCCGGAATGGCGTGTCACCAGCGGCCACGGGCGCATCGAGGCGGAAAACGGCCGTGGCGCCATTGATCAACGGCAGCACGTTACCGGTGACGACGTTGGCCAGTTCACCAAGGGCATCGCGCTGCAGCTGGGCATCCGGCGCGGCGGCCGAGCCCAGCATGTTTTCAGCGAGGGCGGGCAGGACGCCGGCGGTCACGCCGACGACGACGCGACCGGCACCAGCGCCGCGATAGACGACGCTGACGGCTGCGGCCAGCGGAATGAACTCGGCACCATCAGCGTTGCACGGCTCAGGAAAGAGCAGTGCGAGCGACTCAAAAGTCGAAGTCGCCGCTTGGAGCAGAGATGTCGTTGGTAGCTGCGGCATGCGTCAGTCCGGTGACCTGGAGGATGGTATTGCGAAGCTGTTCGGGAGTGAACGGCTTGTGCACGATTTCGACGCTGTGTGCGCGCAGGCGTGCCAGTCGGGTATCACTGCTTTCGGTGCTGACGATGATCACGGCCAGCGCGCGCCATTCCTCGCTGGCCCGGATGCGCGTGAGCAACTCTTCGCCGTCCATCACCGGCATGTTGACATCGAGCAGGGCCAGATCGACCCAGTGCTCACCAAGCCGCTCGAGCGCCTCGACGCCGTTGGCGGCTTCGTAGACCTCGCCGAGCGGGATTCCACAGAGCGACAGCGTGCGGCGAATCATCGCGCGCATCACGGCACTGTCGTCGACGATCAGCACATTCAGATTCATGACCCTACCTCGGGGAAGCGACGGCAGGCGCCGACGGGAAGGACGGCGTCTCGGGCGAGAGCACGCGCAGCGTGCCGTTGGTGCGCAACTGTACGAGTCCGGTGGACACATTCACCGACATGGTGCGGGACTGCTGCACGCCGCCGGTGTCGTCGACGTGAATCAGGACACCGTTTTTCCACAGTAGCTTGCGCAGCGTGAGCATGTTGCGCTTGCCGATCTGGAAGGTGTCATCGGCGTCTGACCGTCCGGAGAACGAGCCGCCCGCCACACTGACGGTCATGCGTTCCTTCCGGGCGCCAAGGCGATAACACTCCTTGAACAGCAGCGGCACGCCGGTGTCCACGAACATCGCCGGCTGCGCCTTCGCCTTTGCCTCATCGATCTGCGAGCTGGGCAACATCACGTGCAGCAGGCCGGCCACGCGTGCCACCGGGTCGTGCACCACGATGCCCAGGCAACTGCCGAGCGCGTAGGTGATGAGTGTCTCGTCCGGCTTGTCGGACACCTTCACGTCGGCCATGCCGATGATCACCGGGCGCGGTGGTGCGGCGGATTCGATGGGACTCATTTCGCGTACACCGCCGGCTGCACGTAACGGTACTTGTGCTCGATCGCCGTCAGGCTCTCCGAGTGACCGATGAACAGGTGTCCACCAGGCGCCAGCAACTCATGGAACCGTCCGACCAGCCGGGTGACGGTCGGCTTGTCGAAGTAGATCATCACGTTGCGACAGAAGATGACGTCGAACGGACCATTCATCGGCCACTTCGCCATCAGGTTCAGGTGCGCGAAGCTGATCGGCGCCTTCAATTCCGGAATGACGGTACCGCTGCCATCCTCGCCCGAGGTGAACCAGCGCTGACGGCGCGCGACCGAGACGTCGGAGAGCTGTTGCGCCGTGTAGTTGCCGCGCTTGGCTGCGGCGACCACGTGCGTCCCGATGTCGGTGGCGAGGATCCGGAAGTCGTAACGCGGCGGCAGCGCTTCACGCAGCACCATCGACAGCGTGTACGGTTCCTCGCCGGATGAGCAACCGGCGCTCCAGATGCGCAGCGGCGTGCCGGCGGCAACCACCGAGGGAACGACGTGGTTGAGCAGGAAGTCGAAGTGCGCGGGCTCGCGGAAGAAGTCCGTCTTGTTGGTGGTGAGCAGGTCGATCAGCTTCACCAACTCCTCGCCATTCTTCTCGGCCTCGACGGTGTCGAGGTAGGCGTTGAACGATGGGATGCGGCGTTCACGGAGGCGCTTCGAGACGCGCGAGCGCACCAGTCCTTCCTTGCCCGCAGGAATCGCGAGGCCGGCACGTTCGTACGCGATCCGACGCACGCGGCGGAAGTCTTCCGCCGAGAGCTCGGGCGCACTCATGAACGTGTCTGGGCTACTGATGGACGACATGCGGCGGGGATGGCGGGGAGCGGTCAGTCGGCGGCGCGAGGCCGGAGACGCAGATCACCCAGGCAACCACGGATGGTCTGCGGGAAGCCTGGGTGATCCGGTGCCTCGAGTGGCCGACGAGCGGGTGGGAACGTCGAACGTGCGCCGAAGCGCGTCGATCAGTCGGCCTGGTTGAGCGCCGGAATCGAGGCGATCGCCGTCACTTCGTCGGTCGACAGCACACGCTCGATGTCGAGCAGCAGGCGCAAGCGACCATTCGACTTGCCGAGGCCGAGCAGGAATTCGGTGTGGAACTCGGCGCCGAAATCCGGTGTCGGGTCGATGTCCTCGGAGGCGATGCTCGCCACCTCGGAGACCTTGTCAGCCACCACGCCGATCTGCACACCATCCACCTGCACCACGATCATCACCTGTTCCGGCTCGGTGGACGCGGGCATGCCGAACTTCTCGCGCAGATCCATGATCGGGATCACCTTGCCACGCAGGTTGATCACGCCCCGGATGTACGGCGGGGTGCGCGGCACACGGGTCACAGGCATCATGCTGATGATTTCCTGCACGCGCAGGATCTCGACACCGTACTCCTCGCCCGCGAGGAAGAACGTCAGGTACTTGCCACCGAGCGATGCGGCGGTGCGGTCAACGGTGCTGGTCATGCCATCTCCAAGGAGTCGTGCGAGGGCGGAATCGCAATGGGCTGCGCCGACAGCGGCGCATCCCTGGTGAGTATCGACAAAGCGTGCGTCAGGCTTGAGATATCAGGTCAGGCTGCGTGCGACAGGCCGCGCGGCCGTGCATCGCCGGTGCGAGCGAGTGATGTCATGCGGGCGACGTCGATGATCAGGCCCACACGACCATCGCTGAGGATTGCGCCGCCGGAGATGCCGGGGATTTCACCCACACCATCACCGAGCGCCTTCGCCACCACCTGCTGCTGTCCGAGCAACTGGTCCACCAGCAGCGCCACACGCTGCGCGCCGTCGCCGACGATCATCAGGATCGCCTCGCTCGGGTTGGTGACCGCGTTCGGGATGCCGAACATCTGGTGCAGGCGAACCACCGGCAGCACTTCTCCACGCAGCATCACGACTTCGCCGTTCGGCGGAATCGTCGAGAGCATGTCGGGCTCAGGACGGAAGCTGAGCGAGATGCTGGTCAGCGGCACGATGTAGCGTTCATCGGCAACGCGCACCAGCATGCCATCGGTCACCGCGAGGGTGAGCGGCAGGCGAATCTGGAAGGTCGTGCCCTGCCCGAGCACCGACTGGATGTCGATGCGCCCGCGAATCGACTCGATGTTGCGGCGCACCACATCCATGCCGACTCCGCGGCCAGAGATGTCGGTCACCGTCTCGGCGGTACTGAAGCCAGGTGCGAAGATGAGGGCGTTGATCTCGGAATCGGTGAGCGAGTGATTCGCCGACACCAGTCCCTTCTCGATCGCCTTCGCGAGGATGCGGTCACGATTGAGGCCGCGGCCGTCGTCGCGCAGTTCGACGATCACGCTGCCGCCCTGCTGGAAGGCGGCCAGCTTGACGCGCCCAGCGCGGGGCTTGCCCGCGCGTTCACGATCGGCCGGCCCTTCGACCCCATGGTCGACGGCATTGCGCACCATGTGCACCAGTGGATCGGCGATCGCATCGACCATGTTGCGATCGAGCTCCGTCTCTTCACCGTCGGTCACCAGCTCGACGACCTTGCCAGCCTTGAGGGCCACGTCACGCACGAGGCGTGTCAGCTTCTGGAAGGTCGACTTGAGCGGCACCATGCGCATCGACATGCTCAGGTCCTGCAGCTCGCGCATGATCTTGCCGGCATGCGAGACCTTCTTCACCAGGTCGTGCTGACCGATCGCCGTCACGGCCGGATCGGCGGCAATCATCGACTGTGCGATGACCAGCTCACCGACCATGTCGATGAGGCGATCGAGGCGGTCGGTTCGCACGCGAACCGACAGGTCCGCTTCCGTCTTCACGCCACCACGCACCGCATCAGCGGCGCGCTGTACGAGCACCGGCGCCGAGCTCGACGCACTGGCAGCAGCAGCAGTCGTGGCGACTGGCGCGGCGGACTCGGACGTCGGTGCAGCGGCGGCGACGGTCCGCGTCGCGATCCCAGCCAGCACGGCATCGACGTTGAGCAGGTCATGCATCAGGTCTGCGTAGTCCCGCGGCAACGCGATCGGTTCGTGCGCATGCACGGACTTCTCGATCGCATCGAGGAACTCGCCCAGCACGTCGTTGGAGCGCAACGACAGGTTGGCGACCGCCTGCGTATACGGCAGTTCGCGATCACGCACGCGGCTCAGCAGCGACTCGGCGTGGTGTGCGAATTCGGCCAGGCGATCGAGACCCATGAAGGCTGCGGTGCCCTTGACCGTATGGAAGGCGCGGAAGACGGTGTTGATCGCTTCCAGATCTTCCGGATTGGCTTCGAGCTCGAGGAGTGCAGCTTCGGCGCCTGCCATGCCTTCGCGGCTTTCCGCAATGAAGTCCCCCAGCAGCGCGAGGTCGGCGTCATCGGGAATCGTGCCACCATCCACCGCGGTGGGGTGCACCTCGACGGCGGGTGCCGAAGGCACCGACGCGGCTGCAATCGACACCGCAGGCTGTGGCACGTGTTGCACGACTGTCGGCGCGGGCGCCGGAACGGCGGCCTGCACTGGCGCAGAAACTGGCACTGGCACGGCCGGCGTCGCCTTGGTGGATGCGGCGGGCGTCGTCTTTCGCTTCTTCGGCGCGGCTGCCGCCGTCGCCTCCATCGATTCGCTGAGCGCGTCTGCATCGCCGGCGTCGTGCACGATGGCGACCAGGTCCGCCTCGGTCACGCGCGGCGCGCCGATCGAGGAGGCTTCCGCGGTCTTGATCGCGGAATCAATGGCTTCGCTGGCCTGTACCAGCAGCCCGGCGTCATCCGCCGAGCCACCGAGCAGGATCAGGTTGAGATAGGTCGCCGCCTGCTGGGCGTGGGCACGGACCTGCGTGCTGGCCGTGGCGTCGAACACCGCGAAGTGTCGCAACGTGTCGCGTAACGCCTTGATGTCATCGTGCTCGCTCGGCTCGAGCTGCATGACGATGAACGCGGCGTCGTTGAGTTCCGACGGAATCATCGCAGGATCAGTGACATGGGGACGCAGCGGTTCCAGTCAGCCACCGGCAGCACCACGTTCAACCAGCGCATCGGCCAGGGCCTGACGGGCATCGGCATCGGCGAGGGTCGCGTTCGGGTCGAAGGAGTGTGCATCCTTCTGCTGACGCGGTGCGAGCACCGGTGCCGGTGCGCCGCTGCCACTGTCACCAGATTGATGATCGAAGAGGTTCGCGATGTCGGTCAGTCGCCCCTCCATCTCGGCCAGCAGTGACTGCACGTGCATGATCTGCTGCGACGTGATGTCCTGGAATTGCATGTGGCCCATCACGGCGAAGAGCTCATCGCGCAAGTCACCGCGAATCGCGACGCCCTTGTCGGCGTCGGCCAGGACTTCCGGTGTCTCGAGTTCATCGACCTTGGCCACGGCGCGATCGAGCGCGTCCATGATGTCGATGGCTGCGGTGGCGGTGGCCGACGACACCTCGTCGAGCTTTTCGTTGGTGTGTGCGAGGCGCTCGGTGGCGGCAGCGCGAATGTGCTCGCGTCCGGTGCGAATCGAGGCCAGCATCGCATGCACTTCACCCATCGCTCGCACGAAGAGGGCGGGCAGCAGCGGCAGGACGCGATCAGTGGAGCCGATTGCAGCGGCCGCTTCTGCGGTCGTCGTACTCTGTGATTCGGGTGCACGGCGCGGCGCCAGCTCGCCCAGCTCGGCATCGAGCAGGCGCAGCGTGGAGGCCGTGTCGTACATCAGTTCTGAGGCCCGTTCTTTCGACATGTTCACGCCGCCGGTGTGACGATGAGACTGTCGATCTTTTCCTTCAGCACCTGTGGCGTGAAGGGCTTCACGATGTAGTTGTTGACGCCGGCTTCGAGCGCCGTGATGATGTCCTCGCGCACACTGCGCGCAGTCACCATCAACACCGGCACGGTGCGACCGTCATCGCGCTGGCGCAGGGCCTGCACCAGTTCAGTGCCCGACATGTTCGGCATGTTCCAGTCGGTGATGACGAACGCGATGGAGCTGTCGAATCGGGCAAGGGCTTCGACACCATCCGCTGCCTCGACACAGTTCGTGAACCCGATGCGCTGGAGGGAGTTCACCACAATCCGGCGCATCGTTGCTGAATCATCCACAACCAGGAACTTCATTGTCGCGTCTCTGCCGTTGGCGAGTGGAGGATGTGCACGGTGGCGCGCACATCCCGGTCGAAGGGAACGGCAGCAGTGCCGTTCGGTATGCGGGGGAGGAGTCTTCCCGCGTACAAGTGTCGTCCGGTGCGCGCGCGGCTTGAGTGCACGACGGCGATGTGATATTGCAAGCATCGCACGTCGCCTATACGCCACAACGACGAACGGTCGTGCGGGAAGAGCCGCACGACCGTTCGTCAGGTTGTCAGAGCACGTTCAATTGTTCGAGCTGTGCCTGCGATCGATCAGAGTTCGCCGCGCTGCAGGATGCGCTTCGCGACTTCGCCCGCCATTTCTGCGGTGTTGTACGCGCCCATCATGATCCGCTTCTTCACGTCCTCGACGCGCTCCGAGCTGGCCGCGGCCTTGGTCGACGTGCCACTCGCGAGGGCGCGAGCTTCGTCGCTGAACGTGACCGTGTCTTGCTTCACGCGCTCCGGTGCCGATGACGCAGCCTCGGTGCGGCGCGTCGGCGCGGTGCGGTCGGCTGCACCTGGCTTGACGCCGTTCAACGCGTTCGGATCGATCCTGCCCTTTCCATTGATCTGCATAGTTGTCTACCTCCGTAGGGAGGGTATCGGCGGAAACGTATGAAACTTTAGTAATCTGACGCCGAAGCGCCGGATGGGAGCGGCGACGCATCCTGCTGCTCGGGAATCGACTCGATTTCCTGCGGCACATTGAGGGGCGTCGGGCCCTTGAGGGGCACGGACTTCTGGGGTCGCGGGGTCAGGCGGCGCGGCAGGTCGGCGCGCGGCACAGGCGCCAGCGGCACTGCCTGATCACGCAACACGGCGAGCAGGGAGAGGCCGACGGTGACCAGCGAGACGGTATCCTCACGCCGGGACTCCGCGCGCACATCGATCGCGTGGGTCCAGCGCGGCGTCAGCACATGGCTGGAGATCTGAGAAGTCTGTGACATCGTTGTGTCGACGCGTGACGGCGCTGGGAGCAACATTGACCGGATGGGCTCGCCAGTCGCGCAGCCCGTCCAGCGAGTCGCTGCCTAGAGCACGACGTTGATCGAGCCCAATGCTGAGCCCGATTGATAGCCATGCGAGGCCTGCTGTCGGGCATCCAGCACGGACAACTCCGCCACCACCAAGTCGCGCGCGCGAACGGCCACCAAGCGAGCCTCGGCACCACTCTGAACCGCGGTTTGGGCGGCAGCCCGGACGCGTGCGACCAGCGACGGCGTTCGGTCGGCCGGCAGCACATCCCCCCAGGCAGCCAGCGCCGCTTCGACGATCACGCCCCGATCCTCGAGCACGGCGGACAGGGCCTCGTCATCACCGGCTCCGATGGCCGCCGAGGCCGTCAATGCGAGTGCGTCGGCGCGAGCGAGCAGGTCGAGGACAGCGAGCGAAGGTGACGGGGCATCCGGACGCATCGCAGGCTCAGGCCGAGGCGGCCAGTGGACGGGCGCCTGCCGACTCGTCGAGCTGCTTCGAGGCCTCGGCGAATGCCGTGCTGAGCGTGTGCACGATACCGATCAGGCGACCGAGATGCGCCACGTCGCGACGCATGCCGACATCGACCAGCTCCGACAGCATGTAGCCGTGCAGCATCGACAGTTCGAGGGCGATTTCTCCGCCACGCTCGATGTCGAGGGTTCCGAGCAGCTCACTGACGATCTCCCGCGCCTTCCCGAGGTTCTCCACGCGCTGCTCGATCTGGTTGTTCTTCATCGCGGTCTGGGCGCGACGCAACACCACTTCGAGGTGCTCGTAGAGGAGAACCGTGAGGCGCGCCGGCGAGGCCGACAGGACCTGCAGTTCGCGGTACTGCGTGGCGCGTGATGGGTAGGTCACGTGTACGTGGATGCTGGGAGTGAAGTGGGGTGAGACTCGTGCGTCGTTCACTGCGTGTTCAGTATCGGCATCAGCGGCGCGTTCAAGCGCGCCGCGACTGTGCCGACGCGATGACTTACTTGCCCGACATGCCGGCGACCGCATTCGTGAGCGCGGTGCCCTGCTGCTGCAGCCGGCTGATCGCCAGTTCCATCGAGGTGAAGCGCGCCATCATCGCCACGCGGCGTGCTTCCACGCGATCCTGCATGTCCTTCATGCGCTTGGTGAGGCGCATGTTCGCTTGCGTGATGGTGGTCACGGTCTGCGGGATCGTGCCATCCACGGCGCGCGAGGCGAACGAGGTGGCGGTGACCATGGCGTTGCCCAGGCCGGCGCTACCGAACAGCGCACGGACGCCGGAGAGGTTCGCGCCCATGGCGGCCCGCAGCTTGGCATCGTCGACTTCGATCGTGCCGCCACGCGTGAGCGTGAAGCCAGCGAGCGCGCCGCGACTGTAGTCGCCGCCCTCTGGCACTTCCACACGCAAGGCCTGCGTGAAGGAGCTCATCACACGACGCAGCGTGCTGTTGTACGCCAGCGGCTGGCCCGTGAGCTGCTGGCCGGCGTTGAACGTGACGACGTCGTTGTAGGCGGTGGCGAAATCCTTGATCGCCTTCGCGGCCGCGTCCGTATCGCGCGTCACCGTGAGATCGACTTCGCTGCCTGGCTCCGACTGCAGCAGGTTGAGCGTGACACCGGCCAGGGCATCGCTGATGGTGTTGGATGACCGCGTGATCAGCACGCCATCGACCTTCACCTGTGCGTCGCTGCCCTTCACCATGGCGCGTGAACGCCCCACGGTTTCCGTGCCGAAGGAGCCCAGCAGCGATGCGGGAGCGCCGCCGGCCGCAGGCGACAACGACATCGACAACCGCAGGCGGGAATCGCCGCCGGTGGTATCGTTCAGCCGCAGCTTGCCATCGGGGTCGATGCTCGCCGATGCCGGTCGCGTACCACCACCGAAGCCGCTGGTGCTGTCGTTCAGCTTCGAGAGCAGCGTCTGCAGCGTATCGGCGCCACCGACCACGAACGACGTCGTGACCGTGGTGCCATCGCCGCGCATGCCGCTGAAGGTCAGCGTGTCGCCGACATTCACGCCGAGTGACACACCACCCGCACGAAGGTCGGTCAGGCGCGTGTTGCCATCGGCGACGTTGTTCGATGCATCCTGGAACGCGAGCCCTGAGGCCAGCACCTGCTGCACCGACGACTGTGCACCGGCAGCGAAGCCGAGGGCCGCGATCGTGTCGGCGCTGCCGGCATCTGCGGTTGCCGTGACGTTGCCGCCAACGCTCAACCGGTACGACGCGACACCGCCAACCAACTGCTGCTGCACTTCGGCCTGGCCACCCGCGGCGCGGATCTTGGCCACGATGCTGGCAATGGAGTCGACCGAAAGGTCGACGTTGATCGTGCGGTCACCGACCTTGATGCTGCTCGGCGGCGGCATGGTGACGCCAAGCGCCGCTGCGATCGCGAGGCCCGACGACGGCACGGCGCGCGACTGTGTGTCGACGAAGCCGAGGTCGCGCAGCACCCCTTCCGCTCCATCCACGAGGCCCGTGCCGGTGCTGCCGGCGGAATCCGCCGAGAGGACGAGGCGCTGCTGGCCGGTGGCACTGGTGAGGATCGACGCCGACACCTTGCTCGGTGTCGCGCCGCCGTTGAGCGCGTTGATCTTGTCTCGGACGTCGTTCAGTGCATCGGTGGCGGCGACCGTGACGGTCTGCCCGGCGATGGTGAATGAGCCGGCGACGCCAAGGGCGGCGGCGGAGTCACTGACGACCGATCCGCTGAGCTTTTCAGCTCGTGCCAGGTCGACCACTTCCACCCGGTAGGATCCCGGCTGGGCGGCGGCGGTCGCGCTGGACGAGAGCAGCGTGCGATTGGTCTGCGAGCTGGGCGAGACATTGGCCGCGAAGCTCGTGAAGGCGCTGCCGAGTTTGAGGGCGTTGCCTGTGTCCTGCAATTTCCCGACGAGGCCCGCGAGTGTCGTCCACGCGGTCTTCTCCTTCTCGGCGTCGGAGATTCGTGTCTGCAGCGGTGTCACGCTCTTGGCGGTTTCTGCCGCCGCCAGCTGCGTCACCAGGTCCTGCCACTGCACTCCCGAGGCCAGGCCACCGATGTTGATCGTGCCGGTCGTGCTTGAAGTCGCGCTCGTCGTCATGTTGGGTTACTCCAGGTGCGCTGGCCGGCCGTGGTCATGCCTGCACCACGGCCGGACAGCGTCATGCTACGTGTCGCTCAGGATTAGCGCAGGAGGCTCAAGACGCTCTGTGAGCTCTGGTTCGCCTGGGCGAGCATGGCCTGTGCCGCCTGGGTGAGGATGTTGTTCTTGGTGTAGTTGGCCATTTCCTCAGCCATGTCCACATCGCGGATGGTCGATTCCGCAGCCTTCACGTTCACCACTGCCGACTTCAGGTTCTGCACCGTGTAGTCGAGGCGGTTCTGACCGGCACCGATGTTGGCCAGCACGCTGTTGATTGCCGTCAGCGCAGTGTCCACCGTCGAGATCGAGGCCGTCGAGGCCAGCGTCACCGACGAAGCAGCCAGCGTTGCGTCCACCGTCACCGTTCCACCCGTCGTGCCATCCGAGACCTGGAAGGCCAGGCTGGTGAAGACCGTCGAGCCCTGGAAGTTCGTGGACGAGATGATACGGTCCACTTCTGCGCTCAACGTGCCGATTTCGGTGTTCAGCGTCGAGGTCACCGAGCTGTTGTTGCCCGTCGATTCGCGCTGGATGATCAGTTCCTTCTGACGCTCGAGGATCTTCTGGATCGTCGAGGCCGAACCTTCCGCGATCTGCAGCATCGCGTTGCCCTGCTCCGAGTTCGCCGCCGCAACCGTCAGCGAGCGGCTCTGCGCGCGCAGCTTGTTGGCGATGGAGAGACCGGCGGCGTCGTCAGCTGCGCGGCTGATCCGAAGACCAGATGACAGCTTCCGCATTGAACTTTCCGTCGACATCGTGTTGATGAAGGCGTTCTTGGCCGAGTTCAACGCGCCAACGTTCGTGTTAATACGCATGGGACAAATCCTCCGTGATTGACTAGTGGAGCTTCCGTGCTCCCCCCGGGACCGCGAATCGGTGTCCGGCTCCCCCCCGAGTCTCGTCACGAGCCCGCTGAACTTGAGCTAATGGCCGGGCCTGCTTCAGCGGCATCTGTTTCCCTGCCGATCCTCAGGGGGACATGCCGCCGCGCCCCCCTCTCCTATCCCCTCTGCGCCCGACTCCGTCGACGCGCCGCGATCGTGCCCTGGCCGAGTGCGTCGCCGGCGCACACGCGCTCCAGATGGGGAAGACGGAGATCGCGCTCAAGCGATACGCCGCTGGTGTCGCATTGGCACCAAATGACGCCGATGTGGCCGCGCTGCATGGCGTCGCACTGCGCAGCGTGGCCCGACTCGGCGACGCACAACGTGAACTGATTCGCGCGATCGGTCTCGATCAGACCCGCGCCGACAGCTTCACGCAGCTGGCGCAGACGTATCGCATGGCAGGGGATCGCGCGCAGGCGGCACAGGCCTTTCTCGCTGCAGCGCTGCTGCGACCGAGGGATTCCATCGCCTGGCGTGATGCAGCGGAATCGCTGCGCCTGGCCGGTCGCCTCGACGAAGGCCTCGAGGCCGCACGGCATGGCACGGAGCTCGATCCGGCCGATCCCTCGATCGCCAACACCAAGGCACTGCTGCTGTTTCGTGCCGGACACGTGGACGACGCACTCGCGCTCTGCCAACGCGCGCGCGCCCTGGCGCCGCACGATGTGCACCTCGCACTCACACACGCCATGCTGCTGCGCACCTTCGAGCGGTACGACGATGGGTGGGCCCTCTATGAGCGACGTCTCGAGCTCCCTGACCTGCTGCAGCGCCCGCACCCGCCGTCGACACCGCGCTGGAATGGGAATTCACTGGCCGGGCGCAACATCCTCGTGCGCGCCGAACAGGGCCTGGGCGATCAGGTGCAGTTCGTCCGCTGGGCGTGCCTGCTACGTGCCCACGGTGCCGCTCGCATCATCGTGCAGGCCGCGCCGCCGCTGGTGCGCCTGCTGAAGACGACACCACACATCGATGCCATCGTCGCGTCCGACCTCCCCGCCCCACCACACCACGTGCACGTCGACCTGATGTCGCTTCCGCACCTGCTGCGGAGTGGCAACGACATGCACACCGGCCTCGTACCGTACCTCGCCCCACCAGGGATTGCGCCCGATGTGGCGCAGGGGCTGCCTGCAAAGCCTGCGTTTGCGCTGCGCATTGGACTGGCCTGGGCCGGAACGCCGCATCACGCGGATGATGCATCGCGTTCCATGCCGCTCGCCGCATTGCGCCACCTGATCGCACGCGACGACGTGCAGATGGTCGTGTTGCAACAGGGACCGGCGCGCGCCCAGCTCGACCAGCTCGAGCCAGCGCTCCGGGCACGATTGCTGGATGTCGCGCCGCAGTGCGCCGAGATGGGTGACACGGCACACGTGATCGCCCGCTGCGACGTGGTACTGAGTGTGGATACCGCCGTTGCACATGTCGCGGGCGCACTGGGCATTCCCGTGTGGGTGATGGTCGCTGAACCGGCGGAATGGCGCTGGGGTCGGACTCGCAGCGACAGCATCTTCTATCCCACCGCACGGGTGTTCCGGCAGCGCGAGGCTGGCGACTGGAGCAGCGTGACGGACGCTGTCGAGCACGCGATCGAGCGCATGCTCGAGCACCGGCTCTCGTGAGCACGACACACGTGATCCCCGCACGCCGTATCGGCTCACCGGCCACCGTCACCTATGATCTGGCGGTGTCGCGCGCCGACGCCTTGCGCCGACGCGGCGCATACACCGAGGCGCTGCACGCCTTTCATGCACTGACGCTGCAGTATCCGCAACGCAGCGATGCATTCAGCAACCTCGCTGCCATGCTGCAGGCTACCGGCCATCCGATGCCGGCCTTGCAAGCGGCGTCACGAGCGATCGAGCTCGATCCAGCCAATGTGTCAGCGTTGCTCAACTCGGCGGAAATCCTCAAGGATTTCGGCGACTGGCAGACCGTGTCCGCCACGTACGATGCGGCACTCGCGCTATCGCCTGATTCCTCGGCGATTCGCTTTGCGCGCGCACTCCACCTGCTGATGCTCGGCCAATGGGCCGAGGGCTGGCAGGAGCACGAACAGCGCGCGCTGGTGGCCGACCTGCCGCTGCGCCGCACGCCACTGCACTCGCCGGTCTGGGACGGCTCGCCGCTCGAAGGCCGTCGTATCCTGCTCGATCATGAACAGGGGCTCGGCGACCAGATCATGTTCGCTCGTTTCGCGGCCGATGTTGCACGCCGTGGCGGTCGGGTCACCATTCGCTGCAGCCCCGCGCTCGAGATCCTGTTCTCGTCGCTCGAGGGAGTCGAGTCGATCAGCGTCGAGGGGACCGAGGTACCGCCACACGATGTTCACGCGAGCCTGATGTCGCTGCCAGCGTTGCTGCACCTCTCATCGCCCGGGGACGTGAGCGGTGCTCCATACCTGCATCCGGTGGGGGAATGTCCTGCGGCACTGCACCGCGACGCTTTCTCCACGCGACCGCGCGTAGGACTCGTGTGGGCTGGGAATCCGCAACACCGCAATGATGCTCGCCGCTCGCTGCCGCCAACGTTGCTGGTACCGATCGTACGCGACGCAGATGTCGATTTCGTGTCACTGCAACGTCGCGAAACGAAGCAGTTGGTTGCGGAGCCACTGCGCGATCAGGTAGGTGACCTCGGCACCGCACTCCACACGTTCAACGACACGGCGCACGCGCTGACGCAGCTCGACCTCCTCGTGACCGTCGACACGGCGGTGGCGCACCTGGCAGGCGCGTTGGGTGTGCCGACGTTGCTGCTGGTGCCATTCGTGCCGGACTGGCGCTGGATGACCAACCGCACCGACACACCGTGGTACACCTCGGTGCAACTGATCCGCCAATCCACGCTCTTCGAGTGGGAGTCCGTGATGCAGCAGGTGGCAACACGCATCGAGTCACGCAGCCGGGCGTCGACATGACCACCACCTTCTCGGGCGAGACGGCCGCCATCACGCTCTGCGCGGAAGGGGCCGTGCTGGCGGATGCCGGCGACAGCGCCGGCGCAATCGAGTACTACCGCCGCGCGGTTGAACTCGCACCGTCATTGCTGGCGCTGCATGTCATTCTGTCGAACGCATTGCATCTGAGCGGCGACATCATCGGCGCCCGCGCGGCGCTGCGGCGCGCCGTACGACTGGCCTATCGCCCCGACGTGGCCGCCGAGTTCATGCTCGGCAAGGCACTGGTGGATGCCGGGGCTGGAGCGGACGCCGTGCCCTGCTTTCGACGCGTGCGCGCCGAATCACCGAACGATGCGGCAGCGGCAGGCGCACTGGCCGCCGCGCTGCGCGATGCGCAACAGCCCGATGCGGCGTGGACCGAGATCGAGGCGGCGCTGGAGCTGGCCCCGGACGATCCAGTGCTCCTGCTCACGGCGTCGCTCATTCGACACGACCTGTCCGACTACACCGGCGCGCTCGCCTGGTGCGAGCGGAGCCTGAAGGTGCGGCCGGACTCGTCAGGCGCTCGTGTCACTCGAGGCTACCTGCGGCACCTGCTTGGCGACACGCGTGCGGGGTGGCGTGACTTCGAGGCGCGTGCGCTCCCGGAACCGGGGACATCGGCGCGAATCTGGCGCGGCGAACCGTTGCGCGGTCGGTCACTGGTGGTGATCGGTGAACAGGGTGTTGGTGATCAGTTCCAGTTCCTGCGATTCGTGTTGCATCCGCTCGTACAGGCGGCGGAGCGAGTCGTTGTGGCGTGCCAGGCGGACGCCGTTGGGCTGTTGCGCGCCGCGGGTTTCGACGCGGTCGATCGTGAGACCATCGTCGACACTGATTTCTATGTGCCACTGCTCTCCCTGCCGGTGGTGCTTGGCGTCGGCGCCGAGTGGCGTGGTGGCGGGGATGCGTACCTCCGGCTACCAGACGCAAAGCCGCAAATCCCGCATCAGATGCGTCGCGTGGGAATGGTCTGGGCAGGCAATCCCGCGCATCGGAATGACGCGGTGCGTTCGATTCCGGCCACGGTGCTTCAAGGACTGCGACACACACATCCCAACCTGCAATTCGTCTGCCTGCAACATGGCGCCAGCGAGCAGGACATCCCATCGGCAACGTGGGAACGACCCGAGCCTGGCGATTGGCTGGCGACGGCTCGACAACTCTGCACGCTCGACCTGTTGATCACCGTCGATACCGGCATCGCGCATCTCGCTGGCGCCCTTGGTGTGCCGGTCTGGATTCTCATTCCACATGTGCCCGACTGGCGCTGGGGCACCGCCGGCAACACCACGCCCTGGTATCCGCGAGCGCGACTGTTCCGTCAGCCGTCGCGCGGCGACTGGGCGCGCGTCGTGACGAACGTGAGCGCGGCGCTGAGCGCAGCTGAAGTCGCCTGAGCGCTGCCATCACGCGAGTCGTCGTCGGCCTCGAGACGACGGCGACGACACGGCGACACGACGGCTCACAGAAACAAATGGCCCGCACCCTGATCTCAGGTGCGGGCCATTTTCTTGTCGTCTTCCTTCTTTGCCGTGTCGCTCAGCTGATCGAAATCGGGTGGTGCATGCCGTAGCGTGAATCCGGCAGCACGATCTGCCGCCCCTGACGTCGCTCGCGGTCGATGATGATCGGGCTCTGCAGGTTGGCGGCGACCGGGAATCCGCCTTCGAGTTGTACCACGGCCAGTACCAGCAGCGCATCCTGGGCGCCCGTGGCACCGATCGCCGCCAGGTCAGGCGATGGAATGTCCACTTCGAAGCCAGGGACGATGGTGAACGGATCGGCGAGCAGGAACGTCAGCTCGGGATCGTCGACGCTCTGCATCCAGACCAGGTCGTCGCGCTCCGTATCCACCAGCGCGAAGTTGCGCAGCGTAACGAAGCCCGGGATTCCTGCGGGGAACGTGATGATCGTCTCGGGACGAATTTCGAGAGGGCCCAGCAGCACCGACGACAGGTGCACCAGGTCGACGGGAGCCAGCACAGTGCTCATCGCAGGTAATCCAGCACGTTGAGGTTGAGCACCTTGTTGGCCGCCGAGAGGGCGGCCTGATAGGCGGATTGCGCCTGCGCGAAGTTCGCGGCGGCGTCGGTCAGGTCGATGTCGTAGAGCATCGACCGGCGCGACTTGGTGTCGACCGTCGCCGAGAGCATCTGCGACTTGATGGTTTCGTACTGGTTCACCCGGGCGCCCGTCTCGCCGAGCAACTGTCCCAGATTGTCGCTGGCGGTGGCGAGCGCCGGCATGGCGGCCTGGATGCCAGCCACGTTGTTGGCGCCGAGGGCAGTCGAGAGATCGCGCAGCGCCACCATGGTGTTGCTGTCGATGAAGATTTCGTGCGCGTTGTGGTTCGGCGTGGTGACCACACCGGACTGGATCTCGAACGAGGGATTGGTCAGTGCCGCCGCATTCGTCGCGTAGGGCGGCGTGGAGTTTGGCGTATTCGCCATCGGCTCCTCGGTGGAGCGCGAGGCGCCAAAGAGGTAGCCGTTGTTGAACCGCGTGTTGCCCAACCCGACCGCCGACTCGATCAGCTGGTCGATTTCGGCCTTCGCGATGAGGCGCGTGCTGGCATCCGAGTTGGAGCCGATCTGCGCCGAGGCCAGTTCGCGGGCCCGCTCGGTGATCAACTGCAGGTTGCCGAGGACACGGTCCTCCTCGCTGGCCCGCGAGATCGCGAGGTCGCCATTACGGGCATACTGCGTGTAGGCGGCCAGTGTCCCGTCCGCCCGGAGCACGTCAGCCGTCGCGGCCGGATCCTCCGAGCCGCGCTGGAACCGCTTGCCCGTGGCCGCCTGATCCTGCGCCTTCACCAGGCGCTGGAGATTGCCCTGGATGTAGTCCAGCTGCGATCGCTGCGCCTGTGAGGTGGTGACCCGCATCTACCTCGCCCCCTGAGGATGAGAACTTTCCAACGGCCGGCGGGAAATCTCCTGCCCACCGTGCCTTGCACCCGCGAATCGCGGTTCTACTCTTGTGAGGTATCGGACGGAACGTTTTGCCGCTTGAACGCCGGCGTGAACATTTGTGCACTGGCTAGTGCAGTGGCTGCTGCACTGGGTGGTGCACTGGGTGTGCATTGGCCCGGCGATCTGGTGC
Organism: uncultured Gemmatimonadaceae bacterium; assembly: GCA_963740355.1. Classification (GTDB taxonomy): domain Bacteria; phylum Gemmatimonadota; class Gemmatimonadetes; order Gemmatimonadales; family Gemmatimonadaceae; genus JACMLX01. The sequence goes on along the minus strand of CAVUDW010000002.1, from coordinate 212,878 downwards.
CCGAAGCGCCTGCCCCACGAGGCTCGGCACGGCTCGTCGCCTACCTTCTCGAAGCTGACCTGCATGGCCACGATCCTGTACGTCGATGATGAACCCAGTGTCGGCCTGATTCTCGAGGACACCCTCGAACAGGCCGGGCACACCCCCGTCGGCGCCCGGAACGTGCCCGAGGCCCTGCAGGTGCTGGCGCGCGGCGACATCGACCTGGTCATCTCCGATTACCGGATGCCCGGCCTCTCCGGCCTCGAGTTCCTGTCGCTGCTGCGGCGCGAAGGGTATGACGTGCCGCTGATCATGCTCACCGGCTACGCCTCGATCGAACATGCGGTGGCGAGCATCAAGGCCGGCGCAGTGGACTACATCACCAAGCCGGTGCGCCCGCAGCAACTCGAGCTGGCGGTGGAGCAGGCGCTGGAGCTGGTGCGCCTGCGTCGCGAGAACGACGCGCTGCGCCGCGAAGTGATGGAGTTCCGCAACGAACGCCAGATCATCGGCGACAGCCAGGTGATGCGTCGCCTGATGCAGACCGTCGCGATGGCAGCACCGACTCGCGCCACCGTGCTGCTGCAGGGCGAGTCGGGCACCGGCAAGGAACTGCTCGCCCGCGCGCTGCATGACCAGAGCGACCGCCGCGACAAGCCGTTCATTCAGTTGAACTGCGCGGCACTGCCGGAAGGACTGATCGAGAGCGCGCTCTTCGGCCACGAAAAGGGCGCATTCACCGGTGCCCTGAAGCGGGTGGAAGGCGCCTTCGAACGCGCCCATCGCGGTACGCTGCTGCTGGACGAAGTGAGCGAGATGCGGCTCGACCTGCAGGCCAAGCTGTTGCGCGTGCTGCAGGAGCAGGAGTTCGAGCGTGTCGGTGGCAGCAGCCCGATTCGCGTCGACGTGCGCATCATCGCCACCACCAACCGCAAGCTGCAGGCAGATGCCGCCAACGGTACCTTCCGCCAGGACCTGTACTACCGCCTCAGCACGATCCCGATCATGATCGCGCCGCTGCGCGAGCGTCCGGAAGACATTCCGCTGCTGGCCTATCGGTTCGTGATGCGCACCGCGGCCGACATCAAGAAGGATGTGAAGGGCATCACGCCGGAAGCGATCGCGATGTTGCAGCGGTACCCGTGGCCCGGCAACGTGCGCGAGCTGCAGCATGCGGTGGAACGCGCGGTGATCCTGTCGAACGAAACGATGTTGTCACCAGACGCCTTCGATGCGGTGCGCTACGGGCTTGATGTGGCGAGCAGTGTGATGTCGTCAACACCTCCGCGTGGGAGTGCGCCGATCGTGCGCACCACGCCTGGCTCGTCGCCGGTCGCCCCCGCTGCCGGCAGCGGCGACGGGGTGTGGCTTGGCACGCTGAACGTGAACGAAGCGGAGACGGCGTTGATCCAGCGCGCGCTCGAGGCGGCCGGCAACAACCGAACGCGTGCCGCAGAGCTGCTCGGCATCAGCGTGCGCACGCTGCGCAACAAGCTCAATGGGCCGGGGCGGACCGGGGAACACGACGCAGTGGACGAGGAGCTGGAAGGGTAGCTCCTCGTCGTTCGGCGATCAGGGCTTTGGTTTCGGTTTCGCTGGTGTGGTCGCGCGGCGTGTACGCGTGGTCGATCGCGCGGCTGGCCGACGATTCCGCCCCGCTGCCGTGCTCGAATCGACCACCGCACAATTGAGCGGCACCGGCCCCGTGCTGCCTTTCTTCACCGCAACGGCCGGCCCGCGACACACCACATCCTCGGCGCGCACTTCGCGCGTCGGGATCGCGCCCTTCCTTGGCGCTGGCTTCACGCCGACTGACGCGTAGAGCGAATCGGGCACGTACATCACACCGCCCTTCATCACCAGTTCGGCGCGGCGAATGTCGCGCATGCGACGTGACGGATCGCCATCCACCAGCACCAGGTCGGCCAGCTTGCCGGCCTCGATGCTGCCCCAATCGGCATCGTGCTTCATCACGCGGGCGGCGCCGAGTGTGGCGATGTAAAGGATGTCGGTATTCGGCAGGCCGGCTTCCGAGTAGAGCTCGAGTTCACGATGCAAGGAGAAACCGGCGGCAGCGTCGGTGCCTGCCACGAGGCGAACACCCGCCTCGTTCAACTTCTTCACCATGCGCTCCATCGCGATGAAGCTGGTGCGATAGACCGGCTCCTGCGCGGCAGTGAACGGCAGGCCACCCGCCAGCAATCCACGACGTGCAATCGGTGGCAGGCGCGTCGCGACCGGCAGTGAACCCATGTCGAGTGTGCCCGACTTGGCCGTGAACATCTGCTCGAAGACGTTCAGCGTCGGGTCGACGACGATGTCGCGTTCCTTCAACAGTGCGATGAATCGCGCGACCTTGTCGCCGCGCAAGTCGACCGAACCGGCCAGCTTCGCAACTGACGTGAAACGCGCCGGTGTGCGCGTGTCGATGTTGGAGTCGGCGAGGAAATTGAGGAAGAGGAAGTTCGCGTGCTGTAATTCGTCGGCGCCGGCTCGCACCATCTGCTCCGCCGTCATGCCGTACGGCACATGACCACTCACGCGTAAACCACGCGCGTGCGCCGTGCGCACGATGGTCGGGAAGAGCTGCGGATCGAGAGACGAGTAGACCTTCACCTGCTCGTAGCCCTGATTGGCGTAGGCTTCGACTGCCGCGCGTGCGGCATCACGCGTCGAGACGAGCACTTTCGACGGACCAGCAAACGGGCCGGGACCATCGATGAAGCCGGCCGTGATCACACGCGGACCAAGCAAGGTGCCGCCATTGAAGCGTGCCTTGCGTGCCGTGAGTTCATCGGTGTCGTTGGCCAGGTCGCGCACCGTGGTCACACCGGCGGCGAGATGCAGCAAGCCATCGTCATCCTGCACATGCACATGCATGTCCCACAAGCCGGGGAGCAGCGCCTTGCCTCCGGCATCGATGATCTCCACATCCGCCGGCAACGACACCGAGCCATCGTCACCGACGGCCTCGATGCGCTCGCCGCGCACGATCACCGTTTGCGACGGCTTCATCTGCTTGCTGGCGGCGTCGAACAGATTGGCGTGAATGATGGCCACCGCTCGCGTTGGCTTTCGCGACAACCGACGTGCCGAGACGGAGTCGCGCGCACGCGATGCGACGAGCTGCCCATTCACGATCTCCGGCTGCGCAGACTCGAAGCCTCGGCGGATGACCATCATCCACGAATTGCCGCTCGCGAAGAGGCGACCATCGCTATCGAGCCAGACTGGTTCAGGCGTCAGGCCGAGGCCGTGGATCTGGTACTGTGTCACCCGCATGGTGCGACCGCCGGCGGTGACGGTGCGCGTCTCGCCGGTCGAAAGCGTCACCGTGCCTTCGGGCAGGATGCTGAGCGACTTGGTCTTGGTGAGCAGCAGCGCCCTGGTGAGCGCCGCGATGTCGGACGGCAGGGTCTCGAGCGGCAGGTAGTAGCCGCTCCCCGGAATGGTGCGTCCGGCGGCGTTTTCGTTGCGCCAGGTGAGCAGCGGCCCAGCGATGGCGACCTGCTCGCGGATGAGGGCCTTCAGGTAGGTGGTTCCGGCGAGCATCATGCCGACGGGCAAACCGGCCTTGTCGACCTTCAACGTCTGGGTCAGCGAGGGGCCGCGTCCGCGATCGTTATAGCTGTAGTTCGTGGTGACGGTGCCACCACTGTCGGGCCACTGCCGCAGTCGGCCCGCGGTTCGTCCGGACATCATCACCGAATATTCGACGGTGTCGCCCGTGGATGGCGGCGCATCGACTGGCGGCGCCGGTTCAGCCATGGCCACGGGCAAGGTGGCAGGCGTGGACCGAATGCGTGCGCCTTCGGAGCCTTCGACGGTCCCACCGCCCTGCGGGCGACAGGCAAGGAGTGCAAAGCCGAGCAGCGCGGTGGATCGCGCAGGCATCAGGCGGAAACGGATGGTCGGCAGCAGCATGGCAGGGCTTAACTCGAGGCAGTGCGCGCCTCCCCTCGTCGGGACGCGCGCCGCGTCCTCCAATCTGTAGCAGCTTCCGGGCCGTCGGGACCGCCAGGGAGCCCCGTTCGGCAGTGTCCGTCGCCTGACCGTCCACACTTCCTCACGCAGCTCCGCGTGTTCAACCGTATGGATCGAGGAGCCGGAACGGCATGCAGCAGAAATCCGGCACCACGTTCTCAGGTTAGACGAACGCCCCGTGGCCGGTCAGGGCTCGGCCGATGATCAGGGTGTTGATCTCGTTCGAGCCTTCGTAGGAGTAAATGGCTTCAGCATCCGCGAAGAAGCGGGCGACGGAGTGGTCGAGGAGGATGCCATTGCCTCCCATCGATTCGCGGGCCAGCGCGACGACCTCGCGACACTGGGCAGCACAGAACTGCTTGGCGAGGGCGGAGTGGTGCTCTTCGCAGGTGCCGGCGTTCTGGAGCCGGCTGACCTGCAGGGCCAGCGCCTGCATCGAGGCCAGCTTGCTCACCATCTTGGCCAGCATCGACTGGATCAGCTGGAAGCTGCCCAGCGGGCGGCCGAACTGCGTCCGGCGCTGCGTGTAGGCGAGGGCGCGCTCGTAAGCGCCGGCCGCGCAGCCCACGGCGATCCATGCCACCCCGACGCGCGTCATGCCCAGCACCCGTGCCACGTCCTTGAAGCCGTGGGCGCGTTGGAGGCGATTGCGCTCACTGACCCGCACATGGTCGAGCGTAATGTGCCCGTTCTGCAGAGTCCGCTGGGCGATCTTGCCTTCCATCTTTCTGGCCGAGTAGCCAGGCAGGGACGTTTCGACGATGAAGCCCTTGACCTGTTGGTCAGCCACGTCGCGCGCCCAGACCACGACGATGTCGCCGAACGTCGAATTTCCGATCCAACGCTTCTCGCCGTCGATGATCCATGTATCACCATCGCGCCGGCAAGTTGTCGTTATACCGCCAGCAACCCCTGATCCCACATCGGGCTCAGTGAGCCCGAAAGCTCCCAGGATCTCCCACTTCCGCATCCGAGGCAGCCACTCCTCCTGCTGCTCCTTCGAGCCGCAGAGCAGGATTGACCCAAAGGCCAGTCCCGCGTGCACGCCAAGGAAGGTCGCGAACGAGCAGTCTACCCGCGCCAGCTCCATCGTCAGGATCCCTTCCGCCACCGAGTCGTGGCGGACTGATCCATCGGGTGCTTCGGGGAAGATCGAGGCCAACAGGTCGAGCGCGGCGAATTCCGGAATCAGGTGGTGCGGGAACTCCGCCCGCTCCCAGTAGGCGTTCGCGATCGGCTCGACTTCGCGCTCCATGAACTCGCGCGCCCGCAACCTGGCCGACTCCACATCGCGCGGCAGGTCTTTCAGCAGGTGCAGGAAGTCGATGTCGATCTCAGGTGCGGCCGGGGCCGCCACCTTCGCCTTGGCAATCGATCGTTTCGCTCGGGCCAGGGCAGGCCCGTCCATCTTCAGCAGCTGCTCGACCACGCTTGCCAGTTCAGGACGGTCACTCAGCTGGGCGACCACGGCAGCGACGCGGGGATCCATCGGCGTCAACAGGTCGGTCTGCGACAAAATCTCAGTAGCCATGTTCTGCATTCCTGCGCGCGAGCAGGCGTTTCACGAGTGGGTGGAGACTGCTGAAGCGGCGCGGGTCGCACTGCACTGCGAAGGACTCTCGCCGCTGCGCCCCGTCACGCACCGGCGAAACTACCGCCTGTGCATCGCTGACGTACAACCACATCTACAACCACAACGTCAGGGACACGTTCCATTCCCACGACGGTCCCATGACGACCGGCAGGCGGCAAGAGTCGCCACACCGACAGCGGCACAACTTGCCGCACCAGCCAGCTCTGCCGCACCTGATGGAGTGCCGGGCGGTCGGAGCGAACGACCTCATAAAATAACGTAAACCAATACGAAACAACGAGTTGCACGGATCAGCGTGACAAAATCTACGCTCCGTCCTCAGCTGGCACCGGCCGTGCTTTTCCATGACCCCGACGCGTGTCCTCTCACCTCGGTTCCGGATCATGGCGCTCTTCAACTTCATCAATCGGGTCTCGTCGGCCGGCTCACTGCGAGACGCTCTCGACCAGAGTGCGATTCGGCATCGTCAGATCGCCGATCGCGTGGCGAACGCCACAATGGTGAACAAGGACGGCTTTGCCCTGCCGGCCGGCAAGACCGCCGCCAGCGCTGTCTCGGGTGAGCGCGGACCGGTTGACACCGAACAGGAAATGGCCGCCCTAGCCAACGAGCAGATGTACTTCGAGACCGCGGCCACGCGCCTCAAGGGCACCTACGACTCGATCCGCCGCGCGCTGCAGGATCGCTGAAGCCGATGCCAAAGCTTCCCGGACTTCTGCCCTTCGTCGGCGGACCAGCGATTCGCCCGATGTTCCGCGCGCTGGGCATCGCCGCCAGCGGCATGTCGGCGCAGCGCACGCGCATCGAAGTCGCCGCCAGCAACCTCGCCAATGCCGATGTCACGCGTGGCGCTGACGGCAAGGCATACAACCGTCGCATCGTGCAGTTGGGCACCGCCACGAAGGGTGAACAAGAAGCCAGCTTCCGCTTCCCGAACCAGCTGCCGTTCACCTCGGCGCCGTTCGGCACCTCGCAGTTCGATGTGCCCGCTGGCGCTGCGTCATCATCGCCGAAGCAGGTCGACGACCCGAGCTACGGCGTCACGGTCGAAAGCATCCAGGAAGACACCACGCCTGGCGCACGCGTCCACATGCCCGGGCATCCCGATGCGGATGCCGAAGGTTACGTGACGCTGTCGAACGTCAGCCGCACCGACGAACTCGTCGACCTGCTCGATGCGCGCCGCGTGTTCGAAGCCAACGCCACCGTCTTCCAGTCGGCGAAAGCGCTCCTCCGCAAGTCGCTGGAGCTCTGATCATGTCTGTCTCGCCGCTCACCGCACAGTTGCCGGCACTCGCCGGTGCTCTCCCCGACCTGTTCCGCCGCAACGATGGCGCAACGGTTCGTGGTGATGAGCCCGCGCAGCAGCCCAACACGGCGGCCGATGCGTCCACCAACGACGAGCAGCGTGCCCTGTCTGCCCGCACCTCCGAAGACACGACCCGGTTGCTGGCGCGTCGCGCCGCACTCGGTCCGCTGACGTACGGCCGTCGCATGATGACGGCCGATGCTCCCGCTGCCGCACCGATCGGCATGCGCGGTGCTCATCTCGATGTTCGAGGCTGATTCACATGACGATTGATCGATTCGGTGCCTTTGCACAACGCGTCGCCGACTTCGGCTTGCCGGGTGAAGGTGGCCGCTCCGTTCCCGTGCTGCCGGAAGGACAGCCAGGCGGTGGCTTCGGCGATGTGCTCACCAAGGCCGTGAACGAAGTCAGTGCCGCGCAGGATGTCAGCGGCGAGACGACGCGTCGCTTCCTCAATGGTGAACAGGTCGAGCTGCACCAGGTGATGGCTGCCGCCAGCGAAGCCGGCATCGCGCTCGACACGATGATCGAGCTCCGCAACAAGGTCGTTGACGCCTACCGGACAGTGATGTCCATGCAGAACTGATCACGATGCCTCCCGCAATCGAGCAGTTGTTCGAACGGATTGGCGGCGCCCGTCGCGTCGCGATGCTGGGCGTCGGTGTCGTCGCCCTCGTCGCGATCCTCGGTGTGTCGCGCTGGGCCACCCAGCCCGACATGGTGCCGGCGTTCACCGGCGTGCCGCTGGAAAATGTCGGCAAGATGACCGATGCCCTCGATGCCGCTGGCGTCGTGTACAAGCTGGAGCGTGGCGGTACCGACATCATGGTCTCGACCACCGATCTCGCGCGTGCCCGCGTCGTGCTCGCATCGTCAGGCCTGCCGTCACAGGGTCGCCCAGGCATGGAGCTGTTCGATCAGCCCAGCTGGGGCATGACCGACTTCGCACAGAAGATCAACTATCGTCGCGCACTCGAGGGTGAACTGGAGCGCACGATCAGCACCATGAAGGGCATCGAGCGTGCACAGGTGCACCTCGCGATCAAGGAAACGCAGGCCTTCCGCCGCTCGGGTGATACTCCCGCCGAGGCGAGCGTCGTCGTCAAGCTGCGGAATGGGCAGCGTCCGGAAGCCGATGTGGTGCGCGGCATCTCGCAGCTCGTCGCCAGCAGCATCGACAACCTCGAAGCGCAGCGCGTCGCCGTGCTCGATGATGGTGGTCGCCTGTTGTCCCGCATGCTCGATGCAAACGACCCGGCATCACTGAGCAGTGCGCAGCTCGAGCAGCAGCGCGCCGTGGAAGACCATCTCGCCGAGAAGGCGAATGCGATGGTGAACCAGATCGTGGGCAACGGCAATGCAACGGTGACTGTGGCCGCTGACCTCAGCTTCGACCAGGTCGAGCGCATGTCACAGCTCGTCGATCCGGAGAAGCAGGCACTGAGCACCGAACAGAAGGCCGAGATCACGCCCGGCACCGACGGTGGCGCAGGCTCGACCAACGTCGCCAGCAGCTACGACAACTCGCGCACCGTGGAAACGGTCAAGTCGGCCACCGGCGTCGTGAAGCGCCTTACGGTCGCGGTGCTGGTGAAGGACCGCGTCGATGCCAAGGGCGTCAACACGACGCGTCCACAGGCAGAACTCGACCAGATCAATGCGCTCGTTCGCAACGCGGTCGGCTTCGACTCGACGCGCGGCGACCTGGTGAAGGTCGTCAGCACGCCGTTCGAAGGCATCACCGCCATCCCCGCCGAGACCACAGGTGAGAAGGCGATGCGCACGATTCAGCAGATCCAGCGCCCGGCGCTTGGCCTGGTGGGCCTCGCCCTCGCCGTGCTGATCGCGATGATCATGATGAAGTCACTGAAGGCGCAGTCGGCTGATGCACGCGCGATGGCACTGGCCGCCGCACGCCAGCCGGCTCTCAACTCCGCTGGCCAGCCCGCGGGACAGCTCTCAGCGAACAGCGATGAAGACGCGAATTCGCCGGTCGTCTATCAGGCGCTTCAGATGCCGGTGAATCCGCTCAAGGAACGTGTCGTGGCGACGGCCGAAGCCTATCCCGACGTGTCAGCCAAGATCCTTCGCAACTGGATGCGGAATGCCTAGCGCAGTCGCACGTATGCCACGTGAAGTCACGTTCGAGTCGCTCAACGGACGCCAGAAGGCGGCGTTGTTGTGCCTTGCACTTGGCACCGATGCCGCCGCGAAGGTGACGCAGAAACTGTCCACCGACGAGGTGGACATGCTCTCGTTCGAGATCGCGCGCATGGATGAAGTGGCTGGCCCCGTCATCGACCAGGTGCTCGAGGAGTGGATCGAGTCGGCGATCGGGATCGGCTCGTTGTCGAACGGTGGCGTGGAATACGCCCGCGAAGTGCTCGAAAAGGCCTTCGGTCCGGCCAAGGCCTCCAGCATCCTGCGTCGTGTGCAGGGGCAGCTGGCGGACACCGCTGGCCTCACGCGCCTGCGCCGCGCCGACCCGCAGCAGCTGGGCAACACGCTGCGCAACGAACATCCGCAGACGATCGCGCTGGTGCTCGCACACCTGGATCCGCAGCACACGGCAGCAATCCTGAAGGAGATTCCGGCGGCGAAGGGCGGTGAAGTGGTCTATCGCATGGCGGGCATGGAGAAGGTGCAGCCCGAGATGCTGATGCTGATCGAGAAGCACATCGGCTCCGAAGCCTCGTCGATCATGGCCGAAGGCACGGTATCCGGTGGTCCGAAGGCAGTGGCCGAGGTGATGAACTTCATCTCCGGCGCACTCGAGAAGGAGCTGCTGGAAGGCGTCGAGGAGCGCGATCCCGAGCTCTGCGAAGTCATCAAGAACCTCATGTTCGTGTTCGAGGATCTCTCCTCGCTCGACGACAAGGCAATCCAGCGCGTACTGCGTGAAGTGGAAGCGAAGAGTCTCGCACTGGCCCTCAAGGCGGCCAGCCCGGAACTCAAGGCGAAGATCCTCGGCTGCATGTCGCAGCGTGCGGTGGCCGCGCTGCAGGAAGAGATGGAGATGATGGGCCCGGCGCGCATGAAGGATGTCGAAGCGGCACAGACGGCATTCGTGGCACAGGTCCGTCGCCTCGAGGAGTTGGGCGAGATCGTGATCGGTGGCAAGGGAGGCGACGATGTCCTCATTTGAGCCGCTGTTCGGAGTGGTTGGCGCCACGCGCATCACACCGCGTGTCGTCACCCCGATCGCTGCCTCGCGCGCCTGGATGCCGCGGCTGGTCGAAACCAGCGCGCCACGCGTGGCGTCGATCTTCGAGGAAGAAGTCGAAGATCCACAGGAAGTCGCAGAAGCCGCCGCACGTGTCGCGGCCGAAGCGGCGCTGATCCAGGCCCGTCAGGCCGAACTCGATGCCGCGTACCTGCGCGGTGTGCAGGAAGGTCGCGACCAGGGCGAGCAGGCCGAGCGCGCCCGCCTGCGCGGCGCGATGATGGCGGCCGAAAGTGCACTCGATGACCTGCGCGCTGGCGAAGCGCGCTGGTTGGCAAACATCGAGGAGAACATTGCGGCGATCTCCGTCGGCGTGGCGCAGCAGGTGCTGACCCGCGAAGTCTCAATCTCCTCCGACGTCGTGGTGGATGTCGTGTCCCGCGCCGTGCAGGAGTTCGGGCTCGATCAGGCGCTCTCGATCCGAGTGAACCCAGGTGACCTCGAGTCGCTCATGTCGGCCGAGCGTGTCTCGGGCGACGAGCCGACCGCGATCACCAAGGGTCGCGAAGTGCGCTGGACGAGCGATGCCCGCATCGAGAAGGGTGGCTGCGTGGTGGAAGGGCGCGAGCGGATCGTGGACGGGCGTGTGGATACGGCGCTCGAGCGCCTCTACCGCCGACTGACCCACACCAATGCCTGAGACCATGGTTGCGCGCGAAATGACGCGCCGGATCTCCGAGATGCCGCGGCTGCAGACGTTTGGTCGCGTTGCACGCATCGTCGGACTGGCCATCGAGGTCAGTGGCCTCGAGATGGGCCTCGGCGAGCTGGCGCGCATCACCAACAATCACGATGCGCGCTCCGTGCTGGCCGAAGTGGTCGGCTTTCACCAGAACGGCTGCTTGCTGATGCCGCTCGGTGAGCTGGACGGCATTGCCCCAGGCGCCAGCGTGGTGGCACTGGGCCGGTCGTTCGGTGTGGACGTCGGTCCTGGCTTGCTCGGTCGCATCCTCAATGGCCTCGGTCATCCGATCGACGACAAGGGCAAGCTGGATGTCGAAGAGCGCGCACCGCTGCAGGCAGAGCCGCCCAATCCGTTGCATCGTGAAGTGATCGGCAGCACGATGGCCACAGGTGTCCGTGCGATCGACGGCCTGCTGACCATCGGACACGGTCAGCGTATCGGCATCTTCTCCGGCAGCGGCGTGGGCAAGAGCACGCTGCTCGGCATGGTGGCGCGTCAGGCACAGGCCGACGTGAACGTGATCGCGCTGCTCGGCGAGCGTGGTCGTGAAGTGCGCGAGTTCATCGAGAACTCGCTCGGTGAGGAAGGGCTCAAGCGCAGCGTGATCATCGTCGCCACTGGCGACCAGGCGGCGCTGGTGCGCGCGCGCGGTGCCCTCGTGGCGACTGCCATCGCCGAGTACTTCCGCGATCAGGGCAAGCAGGTGCTGCTGATGGTGGACTCGATCACGCGCGTCGCGATGGCATGGCGCGAAATCGGCCTCGCCGTTGGTGAGCCGCCGACAACCAAGGGCTATCCGCCGTCAGTGTTCGCCGCGCTCCCGCGCCTGCTGGAACGCGCCGGCAATGCGCGCGTCGGAGGCATCACCGGCGTGTACACCGTGCTGGTGGACGGCGACGACTTCAACGAGCCGATCGCTGACGCCGCGCGCTCGATTCTCGACGGGCACATCGTGCTGACCCGCAAGCTGGCCGCATCGGGACACTTCCCCGCGATCGACGTACTCGACTCGAAGAGTCGTGTGCGCGACCTGCTGATCACCGATACCCATCGCAACGCCGCCAACCTGTTGCTGCGCCTCGAGGCATCGTGGCGCGAGAAGGAAGACCTGATCCTCGTCGGCGCCTACCAGAAGGGCAGTGATCCGTTGGTGGATGCCGCCGTGGCGTTGCGCGACCAGCTGCTGGCATTCCTTCGGCAGCCGCCCAGCGAAAGCACCGGCATGGATGATTCGGTGGCACGGTTGCGCCAGTTGCAGGCGCGGTATGACCACCTGATGATGCAGCGAGTGGCGGCATGAGCCGCTTCAAGTTCCGCCTGCAGCGCGTGCTCGAGTTGCGCGAGGAAGCCGAGCGTGTGCGCTCGGTGGCACTGGCCGACGCGCAGGGGCAGGCCAGCGCTGCACGCGAGACGCGCGATGCGATCGAAGAGGTGCGCGCGGCCGGTCACGAGTCGCTGACCACCGCCAGCAATGCCGGTACCACCGTCGGCACCCTGCAGCAGCTGCAGTATGTGCTGGGCGCCCTCGATGTGCGGCTGCAGTTCGCAAACAGCAGTGTCATCACCGCAGAGAGCCTGGTGCGTCGCGCACAGGATGAGTTGCACGAAGCGTTCAAGGCGCGCCACGCGCTCGACACGCTGCGGGAAAAGCAGGCAGAGGCGCATCACGCTGCCGAGCAGGGTGCCGACCGCGCCCTGATGGACGAAATCGCGCTCACGCGCTTCCACAACGCAGGCAATACTTCCACCGATTCGGAGCGCTCCACCAATGGGTAAGCTCATCGTGCCACTGATCATCGGCCTGTTGATGGGGCTGAGTGGCGGCGGGTTCTTCTCCGTCTACCAGGCCTCCAAGGTGCATGCAGCCGCCGTGGTGGAAGCGAAGAAGCATGGCTTGAAGCCAGACTCCACACATGCCGAAGGCGACAGCACTGCCGCCAACGACAGCAGTGCGCATGCCGCGCCCGAGCATGTGGCCGATGCCGCGCATGACACGACGGCGCCGGCGACGGTCGCTGCGGCAACCAAGCCTGCGGCTGAAGGAGCCCGCGCCCCCGACGCCGCACACGCCGCAACACCTGACGCGCATGGCGCAGCGACGGCGAAGCCCGCCGCGACGCCGACCGTCGCCGTTTCCGCACCGGCAGCATCGGCAGCGACAAGCAGCGATGGCGCTCCGACCGCCGCCGAGACGGCGGCCCATCAGCGCCGCCTCGCAAAGATCTTCTCGACCATGGGTGCGAAGGACGCGGCGCGCGTGCTGACCCAGATGAACGACCACGACGTCAGCATCATCCTCGGCCTGCTCAGCGATCGCCAGGCGGCAGCGATTCTCACCAGCTTGCCGGCGCCACGCGCCGCGGCGCTGAGCAACGTGCAGCCGCGTCGAGGCGGGGGCACCGAATGAGCCTGCTTCCCGTCACCGTGCAGCCGCCGCGTGCGCGCACGGATGTCTCGAACAACACGCCAGATCGCCAGGCGAGTGATAACGCAGGAACGTTTGCTACGTCGCTGGCATCGGCACGCGCTGATGACACCCGCGCGTCGTCGGCAGAGTATGCAGCGAACAAGGCCCGACTCGCGTCGCAGCAGCAGCGTGCGCATGTGCAATCAGCGCTCCTCAACGGCGCGATGCGATTTGCAGCCACACGCAACGATGCGCCTGCGGTGACGCAGGTGCCGGCTGATGTCGTGGCGTCGCAGCCTGCTTCAGAGTTGTCAGGCGCCAGTGTTGAAGACGCCAACGTTCCGGCCGTGACGGCTGCATGTGTCGCGCCGACGCTCAATGCTGCCTCGACCACCGCGCCGGTCGCTGGCGAGACTTCGGAGAGTGCTCCGCCGGTTGCCGTCGCGCTGGATGTTTCGGCTGCGCAGTCGATGCCGGATCTGGTGAGTGCTTCAGTCGAGGAACAGGCCGCGACCACCGACGTCGTGCCGATGGTCGACAGTGCGATGACGAATGCCGCGACTGCGGCGGCGATGCAGCTGGTGGCGACGCTGCCATTGGTTGCAGCGCAGGTTGAGCTGGCCGACGCCCCCGAGAATGCCGCCGAGCCGAAGACGGTGTCAACGAGCAATAGTGCGGATGTTGCTTTGGGCGCCGATGTCATGGATGCCGCAGCGCGCACCTCTGTCGCGTCAGGTCTGGCTGCATCTGCTTCAGCTGCTACGGTGGCTTCGAACGATGCGACCGCGCTGGTCGAAGATCACTTCGACGCGCCGGCATCAGCAGCCGGTGCACCGCAGGCCGATGTCAGCGGCGCAGCTGCGCAGCCTGCAACCGACTCGACCACGTCGAATGCAGCGGCGGCCACGCCAAGTGCATCGACGACCGCAGGCGGAGCGCCGGCCAGCACTGCCTCGACCGGCTCCGCCCCGACCAAGCCCACCACGACCATGCGCAACGCCGATGCCGCTAGCGTGGAACGCGATGTCGCCAGGCTCGACCCCGAGTTCCGCGATCGTCTCGAGCGCGTGATGGATCGCATGCGCCAGGAGTTCGGGCACACCGTCGCGATCGTCGAGACGGTGCGCTCACAGGCACGCCAGGACGCGCTCTTTGCGCAGGGGCGTACGGCGCCCGGCCCAGTGGTGACCTGGACGAAGAATTCCAAGCATGGCAAGGGACTGGCCGCTGACCTGGTGGTCGATGGACAGTGGCAGAATCCAGCCGGCTACGCACGTCTCGCCGAATTGGCAAAGCAGGAAGGCCTGCGCACGCTGGGTGCACGCGATCCAGGCCACGTGGAATTGCCGGTGGAAGGCGGCGTGTCAGGTGAGACACTGGGCAACCTGCTGAGTGACCTGCAGGGTGAAGCCGGCGATCCTGCGCGCCAGATGCGCGCCGATGTGAACGCTGGTGCTGATGCCGAGTCTCGCGCGTCGGCGATGGCCCGGGTGGCGAACGTAGCGCAGGTCGCGCGCGTCGCCACGGTGTCGTCCGTCGCGAAGGTTGCCGACGTCGCGCGACCCGGCGAGTCCGCACGCGCTGGCAACTCCGGCAACGACGCGATCTCGCCGCTGGCCGTCAGCGGACCGGCGCCGATGGCCGGTGCCACCGATCTCGCGGGCTCGATGCGCGTAGTCACGCCAGCGTCGGCGGTCAACATGGCCGATCGGATCTCGCAGCTGATGGACTTGCAGGCGACGCAGGCCGCCAAGCCGCTCAGCAGCGTGTTGCTGCGCATGGACAACGCGAACGGCATCGAGGACCAGATCCGCATCGATACCCGCGGCACGTCGGTCGACGCGCGCCTGGGACTCGGCAACGCACAGCAGGCCGCCGCACTCACCGATCGACTCGGTGAATTGCGCGAAGCGCTCGAGCGTCGTGGACTGACCGCCGATGGTGTGCGCGTGCAGGCCACCACCGCCACCCGCAATACCGACACCGCCACCTTCTCGCGCGCCTCGGCACCGAGCCTCGAGCTGGCCGCCATGCGCGCCGCTGCCGACGCCCAGTCCCAGGGCAACACGCGCGATCAGTCATCACGTGACCAGGCACAGCGCGAAGCGTTCGCGCGTGATCACTCACGTCACACACCGCGCCCGTCGACCGACGACGCGCGTCAACGCTCGCGCCGCGAGCAGCCGGAGGATCGTCGATGAGTACCGTCGGATCGAGTACCAGCACCACCGCGTCGAATTCTGCCGGCGTACTGTCGGCCATGAACTCGAAGAACTCACTCGGCAAGGATGCCTTCCTCAAACTGCTGGTCGCGCAGCTGAAGAACCAGGATCCCCAGAATCCGGCTGACAGCAGCCAGATGGCCGCGCAGCTGGCGCAGTTCTCGAGCGTCGAACAGCTCACGAACATCAACGAGACGTTGAGTGCGCAGTCGTCGTCGCAGGCCGCACTGATCTCACAGGTCGCCGCGGGTGCGATGAGCAGCAACATCGGTCGCGTGGTCACGGCCAGGAGCGACCTGTTGCAACTCGATGGCAGCGGCAACGAAACGCTGACGGTGAGCGGCCTTGGCGGACCGGCCACGCTCAATGTCTACGACCCGAAGACCGGCTCGATCGTGGCATCGAAGAACATGGGTTCCCTTGCCAGCGGTGACAACAACATCGTCGTCGGCCAGGCGCTCAAGGAACTGCCGCCGGGTGTGTATCGCGTCTCGGTCGTGTCGTCGGATGCGACGAAGGCCGTGGACTACACCACCTCCGTGCGCGGCACCGTGACCGGTGTGCAGTCCACCGCCGATGGTTTGCAGTACGTGGTCGGCCGCCTCTACATCCCGCTCACGTCCGTCACCGAAGTCAGCACCAAGTAGCAGGCTGCAACGCAGGTCGCGCGTCACACGACGTGTCCGCCGCAATCGATGCTCCCGTGGAGCTCTGGCTCCCACTGACACACTTTCGCACGCTGTAGTCCACCTCCATCCCTCCTCGCACATGCTTCGCTCTCTTTTCGCCGGCGTCTCGGGTCTTCGGAACCACCAGGTTCGCATGGACGTCATCGGCAACAACATCGCAAACGTGAACACCGTCGGCTTCAAGAGCGGCCGCGTGACCTTCAAGGAAGGCTTCGCGCAGCTGCTCTCCGGCGCCAGCCGTCCGCCTGGTGACCAGGGCGGTGTGAACCCGGTGCAGATCGGCCTCGGCTCGCTGATCGGTTCCGTGGACCAGCTCTTCACGCAGGGCAACGTCGAGACCACCGGCGTCAACACCGACCTCGCCATGCAGGGTGATGCCTTCTTCGTCGTGCGAAAGGGCAGCGAGACGTACTACACGCGCTCCGGCAACTTCCAGCCTGACGCTGAAGGCCGCATGGTGTCGCCGACGAACGGCTTCATCGTGCAGGGTCGCATGGCCGAAGACGGAATCCTCAACGACACCATCACCGACATCGTGTTGCCGTTCGGCCAGAAGGTTGCCGCACACGCCACCACCAAGGTCACGGTCGCAGGCAACCTGAATTCGTCGGCTGGCATCTTCAACGCCGCCGATCCGGACGGCGCCGGACCGCTGGTCGGCGGCTTCGGTCCCGACACGCGCTCGGTCACGGCCAACTCGGGCACCTTCACCAACGGGACCATCGGCATTTTCGACGCACTTGGCAACAAAATCGACGCCAAGATGTGGATGTGGAAGACCGGTGCCAACCAGTGGGATTGGCAGATGGACGAAACGTCGTTGCCGCCCGGCTACACGCTCGGCGCCGACACGCCCGGTGCAGCGATCGCCGGCGGTGGCACCGTCACCGGCCAGTTCACCTTCGATCCGTCCACCGCACTGCTGGTGCAGTCGGAGATCGTCGGTGGTCCGTCGGCCGGCACGGCAGTCGCCAGCCCGACGCTGACGATCAACGGCCCAGGCGGCGCGCAGATGTCGGTCTCGATGAACCTCGGCGCGTCAGTCAGCGGCACCGGCGTGACCGGCACCCTCGGCGGCATCACGCAGTTCGCCGGCAACGGCACCGCGGTGCTCCGCGACCAGGACGGCTACACCAGCGGCCAGCTGCAGAACTTCAGCATCGACCGCACCGGCGTGATCAGCGGCGCCTTCACCAACGGCGTCAACCAGACGCTGGGCCAGATCGTGCTCGCCGACTTCAACAACCCGGCCGGCCTGCTCCGCACGGGCGACAACATGTACGCCACCAGCGGCAACTCGGGCGGCGCGGTGCTCGGCTACGCCCTGCAGGGGAGCCAGAGCTTCATGACCAGCGGCGCGCTCGAAATGTCGAACGTCGACCTGGCGCAGGAATTCACCAACCTGATCGTCGCCCAGCGCGGCTTCCAGGCCAACAGCCGCATGATCACCACCAGCGACTCGATGCTGGAAGAGCTGGTGAACCTGAAGCGGTAGTAGCTAGGTAGGCCGATCAAGGGGTCGGAGATCTCGAACGCATCTTTCCTGGCCTAACTCGTTGGTGGCCAAGTGGTTGGCTCCCGATCAAGGGGTCAGAGATCTGGAACGCGGCATTTCTGGCCTAACCTGTTGGTGGCCAAGCGGTTGGCCCCCGATCAAGGGGTCAGAGATCTCGATCGAAATGCTTGGCTCCCGATCAAGGGGTCAGAGATCTTGATCACGGCGTTTCTGGCCTAACGTGTTGGTAGCCAAGCGGTTGGCGCCCGATCAAGGGGTCAGAGATCTCGATCGCGAGGGCGGCGGGCTGCATGGGCAGCTCGCCACCCTCACCGGCGCCACCCCGCCGCCCCAACCGCCCCCACTCGGCAAGATTGGGCATCCGTTTCCCGGCACAGATTGCCGCCCAGCCGGATCCGCCGCCTCAGCGGCTGACGGCCAGAGTTTGCTAAGTCTCTACACAACAACGCCTTAGGTACATCCAGCCGCTTCAGGCTGGTCCGGCATGGTCACTGCTTTGAACGAGGACAGACGCACTCCGTCCACACGTTCATCAGGATCGCCCCATGGCCGAAGAAGAGACTGGTACCGAAGAAGGCACCGAACCGAAAAAGAAGGGACTTCCACCCTTCGTGATGCCCCTCGTTCTCGCCCTGGTAGGCGTGGGCGCCGGCGGCTTTGTCGGTGCCAAGGTCGTGGGCCCCAAGCTCACTGCCGGACTGATCGCCAATCTCACCCCCGCTGAGCTCGCCGCCCACACGCCGAAGCATTCAGCCGACAGCACCGGCGAGGACGCTGCGGCGGCCGAAGGCGAGCATGAAGCGCCGGCAGGCGGCGGGGAGCATGGGCCTGCTGCACCACCGCCGGTCTATTCGATCAGTGACCTGGTTCTCAATCCAGCCGGTAGCGGCGGCACCCGATTCCTGATGTTGTCGGTGGCCTTCGACATGAAGGACTCAGCCGGCGTCGAGACACTGAAGGCGCGTGATGCCGAAATCAAGGACGCAGTCCTCGCACTCGTCGGCGCCAAGACCGTCGAGCAACTCGCCGAAGTCTCTGCGCGCGAGCCGCTCAAGGTCGAGATCATGGCGCTCGTCAGCAAGATCGCGAAGAAGCCGAAGCTCATCAAGCGAGTGAGCTTCCCGCAGTTCGTGATCCAGTGATGCGCTGACGATGGCGAACGATACCCTCAACCAGAGCGAGATCGACCGCCTTCTTGGCGGCGCCGCCGGCAGTGCCCTCGACCTCGCCGCCACCGGTCGCAAGGCCGCACCGGTGCAGCATGAAGTGCAGCGCTACGACTTCCGCCGGCCACATCGCATCTCGAAGGAGCGCCTGCGCACCATCGAGGCGATGTACGAACGGATGGTGAAGAATCTCGAGAGCTACCTGATGTCACGCGTGCGCGGCCAGGTGGAAGTCCGCCTGCAGAGTGTCGAGCAATTCAGCTTCGGCGAGTTCACGCTCTCGCTGCCGACGCCCTGCTGCAGCTACGTGATGGACATCAACGGCAAGAACGGCCTCCAGGGTGTCATCGATTTTGGCACCGACTTCGCCTTCTTCCTCGTCGATCGACTCTTCGGCGGTGGCAGTGCGCCAACCGTCATGAATCGTCCACTGACAGCGCTCGAGCAGGACGCGGTGCGCATCGTCGCCGACCGCGCATCGTCTATCGTGCGCGACGTGTGGCACGAAGTGATGCCGATCGAGTTGCAGATCAGCGGCTTCGAGGCCGCGCCGGAAATCCTGCAGGTCTGCGCACGTGAAGACCCCGTGCTGGTGGCGAACGTGGAGATCTCAGCCACGAACATCTCGTCGCTGATGATGATCTGCCTGCCCTTTGCCTCGCTCGAGGAATACTTCACCAGCGCCGACACCCGTCGAGTTTCGAGCACCGCACGCAGCGAGGCAGAACTGCGCACGCAACGTCGCCAGACCGAAGCATCACTGCGCGTGACGAATGTCCCAGTGGCCGCCCGCCTGCCGGAGTTCCGCCTCAGCATGAAGGACCTCTCGCAACTCGCGCCAGGCTCCGTGATCAATACCGGGCTCAGTGCCAACTCGCTGCTCTCCGTCACGGTCTCGGGCCAGCCGCGATTGGTGGCGACGGCTGGACGCACCGGCGGCAAGCTCGCGGCACGCATCACGGAAGGTCGCATCCCTGAAAATCGCATCATCGGCACACTCACCACCGCGGACCAGGAAACGCCATGAATCAGGACGAGATTGCAGCACTGATCGCTGCCAAGAACGCCGGCCTGCCGCTGCAGGACGCCAGCGCAGCCGCGTCCGAGGAATTCGGCTCCGACTACTCCGAGCTCGATGCAGCCATCGGTGCCAACGGCGAAGTGCCGATGAGCATGTTGATGGACCTCACGCTGCCCGTCGCGATCGAACTCGGGCGCACCACGATGTCGGTGCAGGAAATCCTGCAGCTCGGTCGTGGATCAGTGGTGCAGCTGGAACGCCTCGCCGGCGAGCCGATCGACATCTATGTCGGTGATCGTCGCTTCGCCGAGGGTGAAGTCGTGGTGCTGGGTGAAAACTTCGGCGTGCGCGTGACGCGCATCATCAGCCGCGGCGCCGGTGCGGAGTTGGTCGGATGACGGTTGCCGGGTACCTCGGCATGCTCGCCACGCTGGCCTTCGTGCTCGGCCTGGTGCTGCTGGTCGCCAAGCTCGCGAAGCGATTCATGCCGGGCGCGACGCGCGCAGCAGGCAACGAGGCGTTCTCCGTGGTGCAGCGTATTCCGCTCGGTCAACGACAGGGCATCGCCATCGTACAGCGCGGCGACCTGTTGATCGGCGTCAGTGTCGGTGATGGTGGCGTGCGCACCTTGTTCACGATGCCCGCGCAGTCAACCGACGCGACCGTCGACGCAGTCGATGTCGAGCATGCGCAGCACGAGCAGCAGGTCGGCGTGTCATCCAACGGCTCGCTCCAATTCCCCGGCATCGCCGCCTCGAGCATCTTCGGTGACGCGCGCGAAACGCCAAGTGACGTGACCATCGGTTCCAGCTTCCGAAAGGTGCTCGGCGATGCACTTCGCGGTTCGGTGCTTCGCGCACTGATCGTGATGCTTGGCGCGATCGGTGCCACCACGCTGTCCGCACAACAGGCACCGGCACGCCCGGCGCCAACCACTGCCACGCCCGCGCGCACCACCGGGCCGACGACGGCTCCCAATACACAGGCGAACACACAACCCGGCATTCGCACCCTGCCGCCGGCCGCACCGCAGCCAGGCCCGCGCGATCTGCCCAAGCGCATCGATCCGCAGGTGCAGGCGCCGAGTCCGTCGAAGCCAGCAGCCACCGGATCGAAGAGCGGTGGCGAAGCCACGATTTCTCCGCTGATGCCGGCCCCGCAGGCGCGAGACATCGCCGCACTGCAGAAGCGCGCCGAAGGCAATGGCCCGCTCACCACACAGGAAGCACAGCGCATCGCAGGGCGTGCTGACAGCATGATCGCCAAGCTGGCGCCACAGATGGACCTCAAGATCGGCGGCGGCGGTGCAGGCGAAGGGCTCCGCATGAGCGGCACAGTTGGTGTCGTGGTCATGATGGGCCTGCTCTCGATGCTCCCCGTGTTGCTGCTGATGATGACGGGCTTCACGCGCATCCTCATCGTGCTGCATTTCCTCAAGCAGGCACTGGGCACACAGTCCGCACCACCAGGGCAGTTGCTGGCCGCGATGGCGTTGTTGCTGAGCGGCTTCGTGATGGGCCCGACGCTCAAGGACGTCAACACGAACGCGCTCGAACCGTGGATGGATGGCAAGATCGAGCAGGTCGAGATGATGTCGCGCGCGGTGGTGCCGTTCAAGGCATTCATGCTGCGACAGGTGCGCGACCAGGACCTGCAGACCTTCGTCGACCTCGCGGATATCAAGCAGCCCGAGTCACGTGAAGCCGTGCCGCTCACGATCCTGATGAGCGCCTTCGTCACCAGCGAGCTGCGCACCTCGTTCCAGATCGGCTTCGCACTCTTCCTGCCGTTCATCGTGATCGACGTCGTCGTCGGCTCGGTGCTGATGAGCATGGGCATGGTGATGTTGCCGCCAGCCATGATCTCGCTGCCATTCAAGCTGCTGTTGTTCGTGCTGGTCGATGGGTGGGGGCTGGTCGTCACGGGCCTCGTGCAGAGCTTCCGGTGAATTCCGCCGTCACGGCGGCCATTCCGGACCTGCTGACTTCCGCCGGCGCCGCCTCGTTCATCCTGCTCGCCGCGCGCATCGGTGGACTGCTGCTGATCGCACCGGTCTTCACCTCGAAGTCGGTGCCGATGAAGCTTCGTACCGCGATCCTGGTGTTGTTTTCGGTGGTGCTGGTTCCGGTGGCACGTGCACACGCGCACTCGCTACCGATCCTGACGCCGTTGACGCTGTTCAGCGAGACACTCGTCGGCTTCGGCCTTGGGCTCGGCACGGCGCTGGTGCTGGGCGCTGCATCGGCATCCGGCGACCTGATGTCGGTGCAGATGGGCCTCGCCGGCGCCAGTGTGCTCGATCCGATGACGAACATCCAGGTGCCGGTGCTCGGTCAGTTCATGACGGCCTTCGTCACCCTGCTGCTGTTCTCCAGCGGCGGGCATCTGGTCATGATCAACAGCCTTGGCACCTCGCTCGATGTGATCCCGATCGGCACCGTGCCCGATCTCAGCGCCGGCATGCTGGCGATGTCGAAGATGGGTGGCCAGTTGATTTCACTCGGCGTGATGTTCTCCGCGCCCGTGATGGCGGCCACGATGCTGACCAACGTCTCGCTCGCAATCCTGACGCGCGCGGCTCCGCAGCTGCAGATCATCACCGTCGCCTTCCCACTGCAGATCGTTGCCGGTCTCTTCACCCTCGCCGCCGCGCTCAGCCTCACCGCCGTCTGGTTCACCGGCTGGACGTCGTATCACGACGAGATGCTGAACCGGTACATCGGTCCCATGCTGTCAGGCGTGAAGTAGCAGACCGATGGCCGACGATACCGACAAGACAGAAGACCCATCTGGCAAACGACTCTCGGATGAACGAGAGAAGGGCAACATCCCGCGCAGCGCCGAGTTCACGACGGCGGCGATGTTGTTCGGTGCGGCGGTCGTGTTTGCAAATGTGGCGCCAGCCATGGGGCGGTATCTCGTCCAGACGATGACCGCAGGCCTCTACAACGCCGGCGCCAACCTGCGCGAACCGCAGGACCTGTTGTATGACACGATTGCACTCGGCTGGCGTACCCTCGGCCAGCTGTCACTGTTGATCGGTGCGTTCGCCGGCATCAGTCTCGTGGCCAACGCCCTGCAGGCCCGCGGCATTCTCAGCCTCAAGCCGCTCGAGCCGTCGTGGCAGAAGCTCAATCCGCTCAACAACTTCAAGAGCATGTTCGGGTCGCAGGGCATCGCGAACCTGGTCAAGAGCATCGTCAAGCTGATCATCATCGGCAGCGTCGTGTATAGCGCAGTGGATGACATGTGGCGCGATGTGCTCGGACTGGCACAGCATGGTCCGATGGGGGTCGCTGTCCTTTTCCAGAAGCATGCGATCGACCTGCTCCGTCACGCCGGCATCGCCTTCATCGCGCTCGGTGCCGCCGACTATGGCTTCCAGTGGTGGCGCTGGCACAAGAGCCTGATGATGTCGAAGCAGGAGCTGAAGGACGAGGCGCGCGATGCCGACGGCGATCCGATGAACAAGCAGCGCATCCGCAGCGCCCAGCGCGCGCTGACCCGCAAGCGCATGATGTCCAACGTCGCCACCGCCGACGTCGTGATCGTGAACCCGATCCACATCGCGGTCGCGATCAAGTACGACCCGATGGTGGCACCGGCCCCGATCATCGTCGCGATCGGCCAGCGCAAGATCGCCGAGCGGATCAAGAAGCTGGCCTTCGAGCACGGGGTGCCGGTGGTGGAGAACATTCCGGTGGCACGTGCGCTCCTCGCCAGCAAGGCTGGCCCAGGGACGCAGATCCCGATCGAGTTGTATGTGGCCGTCGCCGAAGTGCTGGCCTTCGTGATGCGGCAGAAGGAAAAGTTCGGGCGTCAGTGGGCCGGTACCCATACGATCGATGACTAGCTGATCTCGGTCTGACACTCGAGCACCGAGTGTCGCCTGGAGTCATACCGACAGTGTTTGCGCCGAGTGGCGTGAGCACTGTCTTTTTTTGCCGCGCACGGCATTCCCGACCGCCAGCGCCACTCGCCGATTGCACCGGACCGTCCGATCCCCTGACACCTCTGGCGGCAATCCGCGCCGCCCCCACACTCGGCAACACCTGCCGGATTGGTCGATTCGGCAGGTTCAGCCGGCTCAACGCTACAACGTATAAAGCATTGTCAATCAACGAGTTAGGTCGAATGGCCCAGCCCGTCCTGATATGGCACCGCCCGTGCTTCTGCTTGAGACCGTCCCTGACCCCACACGGCTCAATGTCACACGCACAGATCGTCGACCTCGCTCGCAACGCCATCCTGCTCTCGCTGCTGGTCTCGGCCCCGATGTTGGCCGTCTCCCTCGGCATCGGACTCGCCGTCTCGATCTTCCAGAGCGTCACGCAGATCCAGGAACAGACCCTCGTCTTCCTGCCGAAGCTCGTCGGTGTCTCGGCGATCTTCCTCGTGGCCCTGCCGTGGATGGTGCAGCTGCTCGTGAAGTTCACGACCGAGCTGTTCCGCGGTCTGCCCCAGTTCGCGGCCTGAGGAACGACACCATGGCCGCCTCCCGCACCCTGTCCCGCTCCGGCTACGGCTATCAGCCGGCCGACGGACATACTCGCCGCTACGACGCACCCGCTGCCCGCACCATCACACGCTACGACGCGCCGTCGAACGGCTCGACCCGTCGCCTCGAAGTGCCGGCCGCTCGCACCACACGATTCCGCGCCCCGTCGTCCCGCCTCGGCACGACCTATGACGCACCGACCGCGCACACGCGCACCGGAGCCATCGCGTGAGCAGTGCAGCGGCCGCGCTGCCTTCGGGCGCTGCAAAGCCTGCCCGCACGGCAGAAATCGCCCTCGCCATCGGCGTCGTCGCGATCATCTCGCTGCTCGTCGTTCCGCTCCCTGCTGTCATTCTCGACCTGCTGCTGGCCTCCAGCATCGCCAGCGCACTGGTGGTGCTGCTGGTCGCGCTGTCGACCAAGGATCCGCTCGAGTTCTCGTCGTTCCCCGCCGTCCTCTTCATCCTCACGCTCTTCCGCCTCGGCCTGAACGTCAGCTCGACGCGGCTGATCCTCGGTGAAGGCCACGCTGGCAGCATCATCCAGGCGTTCGGCACATTCATCCTGCGCGGCAACTACGTCGTCGGCATCGTCGTCTTCCTGATCCTGCTGGCGATCAACTTCGTCGTCATCACCAAGGGTGCAGGACGCGTGGCCGAAGTCGCCGCCCGCTTCACCCTCGATGCCATGCCCGGCAAGCAGATGGCGATCGACGCCGATCTCGCCGCTGGCCTGATCGACGAAGGTGCCGCACGCATCCGTCGCGAACGTGTGTCGCAACAGGCCGACTTCTTCGGCTCGATGGACGGTGCATCGAAGTTCGTGAAGGGCGACGCGGTTGCCGCGCTGCTCATCACCGGCATCAACATCATTGGCGGCATCGTGATCGGCGTGATGCAGAAGGGATTGCCGCTCGCCGCCGCCGCCAACAAGTACGTCATGCTGACCGTCGGTGAAGGCCTGGTGAGTCAGATCCCAGCGTTGATCATCTCGGTCGCCGCTGGCTTGATGGTCACCAACTCGGCGAACAACGGTCGAGGCATGGGTGATGTGATCACCGGCCAGCTCGCCCGTCAACCACGCGCATTGTGGATTGCCGCCGGCGTGCTGGCCAGCTTCGGACTCATGCCTGGCCTGCCAGCGTTCCCGTTCTTCGCACTGGCCGGCACGATGGCATTCGTGGCGCGCAGTGCAACCGCCATCGAAGTACGCAGCGAAGCCGCGCAGCTGATTCTCGACACACCGAAGCCGGCGCTGCCCGCCACCACCGATCCGATGCAGGACCTGCTGCAGATCGATCCGATCGAACTGGAAGTCGGCTACGCCGTCATCCCGTTGATCGACGAAAAGCAGGGCGGCGACCTCCTCGAGCGCATCTCCTTGCTGCGCAAGCAGGGCGCGCAGGAACTCGGCATCCTGGTGCCGGCGATTCGCATCCGAGATGACATCCGCCTCCCGGCGAACGAATACATCGTCAAGATCCGCGGTGCCGAAGTGGCGCGCGCCGAAGTCATGCCGCGTTTCCTGCTCGCACTCAACACCGGTGGCGTGATGCAGGAGATCGACGGCATGGATACCGTCGATCCCAGTTTCGGCATGCCGGCGAAGTGGATCACCGCACAGGCACGTGTCGAAGCTGAAGCTGCTGGATGGGTAGTGGTCGAGCCGTCAACGGTGATCGCCACGCACCTGATGGAAACGCTCAAGATGCATGCTGCCGATCTGCTCGGCCGCCAGGATGTGCAGGAGATGGTTGACGCGCTGAAGAAGAGTCATCCAGCGCTGGTCGAGGAAATCATCCCCGGCCGCATTAACCTGGGCACGCTGCATCGCGTGCTGCAGCGCCTGCTGCGCGAGCGTGTGCCGATCCGCGACCTCGTCTCGATTCTCGAAGCATTGGGCGACGCGGCAGAGCAGTCGAAGGATCCGGAGCAGCTGACAGAGTTCGTCCGTCGCGCACTGGCCAATTCCATCAGCCGCTTGTTCCTCGACATGACCGGCAGTGTGCGCGGTGTCACGATCGGTCCGCGCCTCGAAGCGTCGCTGATGGGTCTCTTCAGTCCGCGTGGCACGCAGCAGGGCATGTCGCTGCTCAATCCCGACACACTCGCCACGCTGCTGCGCGAACTGAATGGCATTGCCACCATGTACTCGGTGGAAGGTCGTCCGCTGCCGTTGATCACCCCGCCCACGCTGCGTGTCGGCGTGCGCCGCCTCATCGAACCGGTACTCCCCAACGTCCCGGTCATCAGCCTCGCCGAATTGCCGGCGTCGGTCAATCTCACGTCCGTTGCCACCTGGGAGTTGCCACATGCGGCTTGAAACATTCCGTGCGCGTGACCTCAGCTCGGTCGCTCGCAGCGCAGAAGCCCTCTTCGGTGATGATGCCGTCGTGTTGCAGACGCGCACCGTGCGCGACGGCAGCGAGTCGGCCGTCGAAGTCGTCGCAGCGTCCGCAACGGACGTGGACAACTTCCGCGACCAGATCACGCCGACGCACCTGCCTGCACCGCAGACGCGCCGCGGCAATCGTCCCTACATCATCGCACTGGTCGGCCCCACCGGCGCTGGCAAGACGACGACGATCGCGAAGATGGCCGCCAACGTGCACGCCTTCGGCACCTGGAACGTCGGCATGGTCACGCTCGACACCTTCCGCGTGGCAGGGCTCGAGCAGATCGCGACCTACGCCGAGATCACTGGTTGTCCGCTCGAGGTGGCGTATGATGCCGCTGACGCGACGCGCGCCATCGGGCAGCTGAACGACGTCGACGTCGTGATCGTCGACACGCCTGGCCGCAGTCCGAAGGCCGGTGCACGTGATGAAGAGTGGTGGCCGATCCTGCGCGCGATGCGCCCGGACGAGATCCACTTCGTGATTCCCGCCGGGGTGCGCCTCGATGTCGCGTCCACCGCCTGGAACACACACCTCGCGATGCGCCCAACGCACCTGCTGCTCACGAAGCTCGACGATCTGCCGGACGATTCCGGCGTTGCCGATCTCGCTGCCTTACTCGCCCTCCCAACGCGCTGGCTGACCGACGGACTCGATGTTCCCGGCGATCTGAAGCCCGCACCACAGCGCATCCTCGCATCACTCGGCCTTGTGGCCGGACAGGTGGCCGCATGACGAATTCCACTCGCACCCGACGCCCCGTGATCACCGCATCCCAGCCCGTGATCGAGGCCGCGGCCAACGCCGTCCTGCCACTCGTGTCGCCGTCCGATAGCCCGGTTCCAGTTCGCTCGCCACGCGCGACGCTGACGACCACCACGCGCAGCGGAGCTGCGCCTTCACCCAAGCGCAAAGAGCCGACGATGGACCCGCAGATTTCGCTTTGGCGCGCGATGGCCGCCGGGGATCCTGATGCTCGTGAACAGCTGCTGAAGGAACATCTGGGCCTGGTGCACCATGTCGCACGCCAGATGTCGAAGACGTTGGCAGTGAAGGCGGATTTCGACGAGCTGGTAAGCTCTGGTTCAATCGGCTTGATGTCTGCGCTCGAAGCCTTCGATGTCGATCGCGGCCTCGCGTTCAGCACCTTCGCCGCCCCGCGCATTCGTGGCGCCATCCTCGACGAACTCCGTCGCCAGGATCATGTGCCGCGCTCGATTCGCCGCAAGACGCGAGAGATCGGCCAGGCCCGCGAAACGCTTGGTCGCGTGCTGGGTCGTGCACCGAATGATCGCGAAGTTGCAGAACATCTTGGGGTGGATCTGCCGACGCTCTGGAAGTGGCGCTCCGATGTCGAAGGCGCGCACCATGTGCCGCTCGATCGCAGCCCGAGCGAGACCGAAACGATGGCCCCGACGCCGATCGAAGTGCTGGCTGACGAAGGCAATGACTCGGTCGATGACCTGATCACCCGCGAGCAGGAAGTGCATCACCTGCGCGATGCGATCCTGCGCCTGAAGGAACAGGAGCGCACCGTGCTCAGCCTCTACTACTTCGAGGAGCTGAAGCTTCACGAGATCGCCGACATCCTGCAGCTGACGGAAAGCCGCGTGTCACAGATCCGATCCAAGGCCCTGCAGAAGTTGCGGACCGAACTGCGCCCGCTGCGCGAGGAAGTGGCCTGATGCCAACGATCGATTTCGACCAGGTTCGCACGCAGGTCACGGAGTTCGTGCAGCGTGTGATCGCCGGTGACCAGCTCGATGTGATGATTGTCGGTTCGCTGTTGGTTGTGGTGCTATTGCTCTCGATCGCTGCCATCTTGCGCGGTCGCCGCAGGGCGGCCGCTGAAGTCGCCGTACAGCTGGCCACGCCGTCGAACGGCAGCGGCTTCCGTCGCTGGCTGACGCCGATGGGCATGAAGTCGATTCCGGCCGAGCAGGCCGTGGTCGTGCGTCCGCGCCGCAAGTCCGGCTCGAACAAGACCATCAAGGTCTCGACGCCGGTGTCCAAGGTTGCGACGCGCGCGCTGCGTGCAACGAATGCTGATGCACTCGACATCGCGCGCCGCACCGGGCTCGCCCGTGATGCCGTGGTGATGATGATGGCCAATGCCGACCCGAAGGCGCACGCACGTCGTGCGGCGGCGGCGAAGGCCGCGACGGCGCCCAAGGCGCCGGCGCGCACCGCGGCCACCGAGGGCGCGATGACTGCGCCGGGTGCCTACGGCACTGCGGCACGCCCGCAGCCCGCTGCCAAGAGCCGGACGCTTGGGACGCAGTTCAATGCGCGGGTGGGGTGACTAGCAAAGCGCCCGAAGCAAGGGCTGAGTGATCTATGCGGACACCAGTAATACAAGTTGGCAGGAACGAGCCCCGGGGCGATGCGATGGTCGCGTCTCCCGGGGCTCGTCACTTTCCCAAGGCGTGCAGCGCAGCAGACGGCGGCAATACGGCTTCAGCCGTTCCGATCAGGAGAGACGAGTCTCGCGTTCGTCCGGCAGCAGCTCGCGCAATTCCGCTGCCGGCGAGAACACAAATGCCTTTCCCGCCTTCCGCTTCACCAGCAGACGCAGCCCGACGAGCTTGAGCAGGTCGCTGCGCGCCGTCTCGTAACTCACGCCGTGAGAGATTCTATGCGACTCGACCGTGTACCGCGCAGTCGATGTTTTCAGAGCATGATTGATCAAGGCAAGCTGCCGCGGATTCAGCTCCGAGTTCACGGATGACGCGCGCCTCACGATCTCCTCGGCTTCCTGAATCTCAGTCGCTTTCCGCGCAAGGAACTCATGGAGGTCAGCAATCGCCCGGAGCAGCACGCGCATTTGGTAGAGCAGGAAATAGGTGACGTCATTGTCATCTGTTTCCGTGTACAAGAATGAGCGCGCGTACTGCGCTCGTGCTTTCCGAAGGATCCGTGAGATCGAGACGTATTCGCAGAGCCAGTATCCCGAACGCGCCATCGCCCAGTAAAAGAGTGCTCGCGCCGTGCGGCCATTGCCGTCTACGAATGGGTGGTCGTACGCCAGCCAGAAGTGGAGCAGGATCGCCCGCACTGCGGGAGGAGTGAACTCGTCCTGTGGCGATCCGTTGGCAAAGTCGCACATCGCCTGCAGACGATCCGCAAGCTCGCTCGCGTCAGGCGGGGTGTGGAGACGGGTTCCTGTGTCGTCCTCGACAACGATGTGCTCGTCCTGTCGCCGGAAGCGTCCTGCGGCGTCAGGCTCATCAAGCGTCCCATCCGTCAGACAGCGCTGCAATTCGAGCACGATGGCCGGTGTCAGCGGCTGCGTGATGTAGTCGCGTATGAACAACATCCCATGATAGTTGTTCAGGATCATCCGCTCGCTGCGACTACGAGGTGCCCGTGCCTCCTGAATCATCGCTTTCGCGACCTTGCGTGTCGTGGACGCGCCTTCGAGCTGGCTCGAAGTGATCGCCTCCTCCAGAACCGACTTGAACAGGTAGGTATCCCGGGTGGAGGGATTCGTGACCTGCTCACTGCCTTGAATGTTGCCACCGGCGTTCCGGTCGATCTGGTGCAGCATCTCCAGGACGGGGTTAGCCAGGGCGTACTGGAATGGTCGGCCACTCACATCGTGCAGTGGGAGCGTCCGGTACATCGCGCGACGCGCGAACTTGACCGCGAGCCAACGCTCGTCGGCCGGAAATCCCGCGACGTCTGTTGTGTGCCGGAAGGTATCCCAGTGCCGGTATTTGCCTTCGGGCGCGGCCGAAAGGCGCAGACTCATCAAATCGTCGAACTGCGCCGAGCCAGTTGTCCGCGTGAACACCGCGCGGAGCAATGTCCTGAAATCCGGCGGTGGGACGGGCAGCTTCATGTTCGTCAGTGATGCGATGCGTGGTACGATTGCTCCCAGCCAACTCCTAATTTCTACTAAATTAGGAATTAATTCCACACTTTCAGCAGGAATCCTAACTCGATGGAAATTGGGAGAAAATTTCAAAGCGACCTGAAACAGCCCCAACGGGGATGTAGTCGGCACTCCCTTCCACGAGACCGGCATGAATTGCCCAGCCACCAACGCAACAGCGAGAGCTGATAATTCTTATAAGTCGTTGTCCTAAAACGAATTAGCCGATCATGACATTTCGGCCCCCCCCTTGCACATGGACTCGGCAGACACCTGCCCCGCCTCCATGCCCCCGATCCTCAAGAACTCCGGTCTGACCAGCGCTGCCGCCGCCCTGCACTTCTATGAGCGGCGCCAGCAGTCGATCGCGAACAACCTCGCCAACGTCGACACCACCGGCTTCAAGAAGGAACGGGTCTTCGGTCGCATGGTGGATGACGCGGTCGCCGCGGCCGACTCGATGACCGATCGCTCACAAGGCGATGTCACGCCGACCGGCAACTCCCTCGATGTCGCGATGCAGAGCGATGCCTTCCTGGTGGTGCAGACGCCGGACGGTGAACGCCTCACGCGTGGGGGAGCACTCCGCCTCGACGATCAGCGCCGCCTGGTGACGCAGCAGGGACACCTGGTCCTCGGTGAGAACGGACCGATCACGCTGCCCAGCGGCGACGTCGGCATCGGCCGCAACGGTGTGATCACCGTGCAGCCACCAGCAACGGGCGACGGCAGTAACGGCAAGGCGGGGCTCTCCGGGCGCTTGAACGCCGCTGTTCTTCGGATCGAGAGTGTTCCGCCGACAGCCGTCCTGCAGCACGCAGGTGGAGGACTCTTTCTCCCCGACGCCGCCCGCAAGCCCGCCGCCGAAGCCGATCGCAACGTGATGCAGGGGGCACTCGAGGGCAGCAACGTGAACGCCATCGAGTCGCTGACGGAAATGATCGACACCGTGCGCGCTTACGCGGACGTGCAGAAGTCCATCTCAGTGATGGATGACATCCGCGGCATTGCCGCCAACCAGATCGGAAAGCCGGCGTAAGCCGCACAGGAGATCTCTGATGGATCCAGCACTCCGCGCCGCAGCCTCCGGCATGCGCGCACAGCAGACCCGCCAGGAAGTGATCGCGAACAACCTGGCCAACGTGAACACCACCGGCTACAAGCGCAGCCGCGCCAACTTCGAGGACTTGCTGTACCAGACGGTGAGCGGCCCGCAGGTGATCGGCGGCCCCGCTGCCAACACGCTGCCCGCCGTGCAGATCGGCCGTGGCGTGCGCTTGGCCGGCGTGCAGAAGGATCATGCACAGGGCTCGATCGAGACCACGCAAAACCCGACCGACATCGCCATCGAAGGGGATGGCTTCCTGCAGGTGCAGCTGCCGAGCGGCCAGATCGCGTACACTCGCGACGGCAAGCTCCAGCTCTCCGATCAGGGGGTGCTTGTGACCTCGGAAGGCAATCCGGTGCTGCCCAACATTCGCATTCCCGCGCAATCGTCGGCACTCAGTGTTGGCCCATCGGGCATCGTCAGCGTAATGCGCGCGGGCAGCTCGATCCCGGAAGAACTCGGCCGAATCGAACTGGCCCGCTTCACCAATCCGGCCGGCCTGCTCTCGATGGGCCAGAACATGTACACGGCCACGCCAGCCAGCGGTGAGCCGATGGTCTCGTTTCCGCAGGACGAAGGGACCGGTCGCCTGATGCAGGGCGCACTCGAAATGTCGAACGTCGAAGTCGTGACCGAGATGGTGGACATGATCACGACGATGCGCGCCTACGAACTGACGTCGAAGTCGATCAAGACCAGCGACGATATGCTGCAGATCGCCAACGGGCTGGTTCGCTGATGTTCGTGCTCGCACTTCTCGCTGCAGTCGTCGTGTCGACGCCCGTCTCGGGCCAGTCGCCATCGGCGCGCGATTCCATCGTGTCGCAGATCACGCGCACCTGGGGCACGCCGCCACGCGGTGGCTGGTGCGCCGAGTGGAGTTTCGTGCGGGGCGACAGCACTGCGCTTCGCGCCAGCACGGCGGAAGTGAGTGGCAGCGATCGGTCCGGCATCTACACCATCACCATACGTCCCGCGCGGTTCGCCGCGCCGGTGCTGGTGGCCCGCCTGCGTGTCGGTCACGAGCGCGAGGAGCCCGTGACGTCGCATGCAGTCGCGCGCGGCGCAATCCTCACCGAGCAGGATGTGCTGGTGCGTCACACCCTCGTGTGGGGCGCGCCGGATGTCGACAACACGACTGACATGGCGTCGATCATCGGCTCCGAAACGCGGCGTGTGCTGCGCGACGGCGAGCCGATTCGCACGATCGATCTCGCCGGCGCCCCGGTGGTCTTTGCCGGTGACACCGTGCATGCGGAACTGATTCGTGGCGGCGTACGCCTGGCGCTCGTCGGCACCGCCCTACACAACGCGTCGCTTGGCGCACGCGTCGCCATTCGCCTCGATCGCGGCCGGCGTTTTGCCGGCATCGCCACTGGGCGCAACACCGTGAGACTGGACTGATGAAGATCACGCAACAGGACCTGATGCGCGCCACCGCCCTCATCGGGCTCACGATGTTCGTCGCGCAGCATGCGCACGCACAAGCCCGGCGCGACAGTGTGGTGGTGGCTCCCGCCGCCCCGACACCGGCCCTCAACGCCCGTCCGGCGCGACTGAACTGGACCTCCGACCGCCGCGCATTCACGGTCGGTGACCTGATCATCGTCCACATCGACGAATACACGCTCGCCTCGGCCAACATGTCCGACAACGCGACGCAGCGACGGAAGCGAAACACCGATTTCCAGCTCATCACACCCGGCGCCACCGCAGCAACGGCACCTGGCGCCTCGTTCGGCACAAGCAACAATGGCGAGAGTGCGCAACGCGGCGATCGTTCACGCCAGCTGCGACTGGATGGTGAGATTACAGCCCGCGTCATGAGCATCGATCCCGTCAGCGGCGTGCTCACGATCAAGGGCACGAAGAGCGTTGGCGTCGACAAGGAACAGCAGCAGATCAGCTTCAGCGGTGCCATCCGCCCGCAGGACCTTGGCGGCATGAACACCATCGCCTCCTCGCGCGTGGCCGATGCGAAGCTCGACATCACCAACAAGGGCAGTCTGGGCAAGGCGAAGCAGGGCATGTTCGGCAAGATCCTCAGCGCGTTCTGGCCATGATCGAGCAAGAGTTTGCCGATGCACGTGCGGATCGGCGTGCACGCCAGGTTGGGGCGCTGTGTGCCATCGTCTCGATGCTGCTGATGATGACGGCGTCAGTCTTGTCCGCGCAGTCGCGCATTCGCGACCTGGTGCTGGCGGAAGGTGCGGCACCGGTGCGCATGGTGGGCTACGGTTTGGTGGCTGGCCTCGATGGTACTGGTGATCGCGGAATGGGTGGATCGCAGGGCGGCCAGACGGTGCAGAGCATCGTCAACCTGCTTCGTCGCTTCGACATCACGGTGCCGGCCAATGTCCTCCGCACGCGCAACGTGGCGGCGGTGCTGGTGACGGCTGAAGTGTCGGCCTACCTGCGGCCCGGTGGTCGGTTCGATGTCCAGGTCGCGAGCATCGGCGACGCACCGTCATTGCGTGGCGGTGTGCTCTACATGACTCCACTGATCGCGGAAGTTGGCGGCGCACCGATGGCCACAGCGCAGGGCGGGGTGTTGCTCTCGGAAGGCTCGGATCGCGGTGCACGTTCGTACGGTACTCGAGTCGAGACCAGTGCCCGCGTTCCAGCGGGTGGTGTGGTGGAAGTCGACTTGCCGCGTGCCACCTATGCCTCGTCCACCAGCGCCCTCTTGCTGCGCGAACCCGACATTGCCGTCGCAAGCCGAATCGCTGCCGTGATCGACAGCGCACTGGGCGCCGGAACTGCACGAGTCGATGATCCAGGCTCCGTGACGCTCACCCTCAAGGACTCCGCCGGTTCGGCGCGCAGCGCAGCGATCTCCAAGTTGCGCGAGTTGCCGATCCGCATCGCTCGCGGTGCCAAGGTCGTGATCGATGGTCGCGACGGGACCGTGGTGGCTGGTGGCGATGTGACCGTCGGCGAGGCCGTGGTCACACACGGACAGATCACCCTCTCGATCGGCGGCGGGGCTGATACGTCGGCCGTCAGCGCCGGTGAAGTGCGCCTCCAACCCGGCATCTCGGTGCAACGCATTGCCAGTGCCCTCCATGGCGTCCGGTCATCGCCGCAGGAAATCGCCGCCATCTTCAGCGCCCTGCGCGAAGTCGGCGCCATCTCGGCCGAGGTCGTGATCCGATGACGACGCCATCTGTTTCCGGTGTTGCAGGCCTGGCGCCTGTGAGCGTCGATCCGCGTGAAGCCGCGATGCGAAAGGCGGCCAAGGATCTCGAGGGCCTCTTCGTCCAGCAGCTCTACAAGTCGATGCGCGAAACCGTCCCAACCGACGGCGCCATCGTCGACAAGAGCCAGGGGGAGGAAATCTTCTCCGGACTCATGGATGAGCGCATGGCCGCCGATACTGGTACGCGGTGGCATCGCGGGCTGGGAGACGCGATCTACCGCGCCTTGCGACAGAAAGCTGGAATGGACACGCCGACGGTTGTGCCGACCCCCGCAGTACCCGACCTCTCCGCCACGCCGCTCGCGTCACCCGTCCGGTTCCCCTGAGACTTACATGCTGCCGACTTACGCACCGAAGTACGCCCCCACCGCCGCCCGCCGCGAAACCGCGGTCGAGGTGCTGTCGGATGTGCTGGGCACGGAGCGCAGGCTCCTCGAGGAGCTGATGCACGTGATGCAGAAGCAGCGTGCTGCTGTTGCTGACGACGACTTGCAGGCCCTCGACGATAGCGTCTTTGCGACCTACCGTGTGCTGGCCACGCTGGGTGAGGCCCGCCGCCGTCGCAAGAGCGTCAATCGCCTGCTGGGTGGCGAAGAAGACATGAACGTGAACGATCTCGAGGACATCCTCGGCGACCGTGCCACGCCCGCCGTGATCGACGCACGCAATGCCTTGCAGGATGCCGCCGTTTCGCTGAGCCGCGAAGTGGACATCAACAAGCAGGTGCTGAAGAGTGCGATGGACAACGGCAACGACTATGTGCAGAAGCTCTTTGGCGCTCCGCAGCCCACCGCGACCTATGTCGCGCCACTGGCGCAGACCTCGCCGGCATTGCGACCCACGACGGCGCGCCTGACGCCAGCGATGGTGCCCACGGCACCGCGCTTCCTCGATCGTTCCGTCTGAGGAGCCCAGGATGAACTTCGGCGGCATGTTGAGCATCGCGCGGTCTGGCCTGATGGCCAGCCAGGCGCAGATCAGCACCAGTTCACAGAACGTCACCAACGCGCAGACACCTGGGTATTCGCGTCAGCGCGTCACCCTCACGCCTGGGTACCCGGAGCGTCTGGCATACGGCACCTTCGGCACCGGCGTGCTGATCGAGGGCGTGGTGCGGATGCGTGACGAACTGCTCGATGCGAGCTTCCGCCGTGACACTCAGAATGCCGGCTACACCGAAGAACGTCGCGACGCCTTGCAGGCGATCGAGGGTGTACTCGGCGAGCCATCGGAGACGGGGCTCGCATCGAGCCTCGAGCAGCTCTGGTCGGCGTGGAGTGACCTCTCCACCAATCCTGAGTCCAGCGCCGCGAAGGGCGTCGTTCGCCAGCGCGGTGCACAGGTGGCGTCACAGCTCAACACCTACGGCAACCAGATCGAGGACGCACGCACCGTCGCGCGCACGCGGTTGCTCGAAACCACCGACAAGGTCAATTCCCTCGCCGCGCAGGTCGCCGAGATCAACGCACGCATCGTTGCGGCCGAGGCGGCGGGCAAGCAGTCGCCCGACATGCGCGACCAGCGTGATCTCAAGATCGACGAGCTCTCCTCGCTGATCGGTGCTACGGCGTATCGCCAGGCCGATGGTTCGGTCAACATCAACATCGGCGGCGATTCGCTCGTCGATGGCGCGAACTTCAAGACGGTCCGGGTGCAGGCGCCGATTGCCGATCCGACCAAGCTGGCCATCGCCCTCGGCGACCTGCCGGCCGGTGGTGCACCGACGGAGACGATGTATGCCATTGGCGGTCAGGTGGCCGGCATGCTCGACTCCTACAACACCGTCTATCCCGACGCACTGAAGAGCCTCGACGCCATTGCATCGTCGCTCATCACGAACACGAACGCGCTACACACCACCGGTTTCATCGGTGGCGCAGCGGCCGGCAACTTCTTCGATGCGAGCCGCACCACGGCGCGCACGATCCAGCTCGACAGCACGATCGTCGCCAACGTCAATCGTGTCGCGGCATCGGGCATTGCCAACGAAGCCGGTGACAACTCCGTCGCGCTCAAGCTGTCGCAACTGCGCGACACGCCGGTCAGCGTCAACGGCCAGACCTCGTCCATCAGCGAAGGCTACCGCAACGTCGTCGCATCGATCGCCACGATGGTCAATGGCGCATCCGGTACGGCGACCGCGGCACGCACCCTTGCCACCCAGACCGACAGTCGGCGCGAAAGCATCAAGGGTGTCTCGATCGACGAGGAGATGGTGAACCTGATGAAGTACCAGCAGTCGTACCAGGCGGCCGCACGCCTGATCACTGTCATCGACGAGATGTCGCAGACGCTGATCAACCTCGGCCGGTAGTTCGTAGTCGCAGGATTCACGGGTGGCGCGGAGTCGCACCCTTCACAATTTGGCGTATGGGGAAGCAAGGATGCTGATCCTGAGCAGGAAGGCCGGTGACGCGATCGTCATCGATGGTGGAATCCGGATCGTCGTCGTGCAGTGTGATCGGGGCGGGGTGCGCATCGGGATCGAAGCGCCAGCCGACACCACGATCCTGCGCGCCGAGTTGCTGGATCAGGTCGCGGCGCACAACCGTCGCGCCAGCGCGACCAGCGAAGTGCCCGCGGCGCTCGTCGCGACCGGTGGTGCCCTCGCGCCGCGACGGCATGCGCCGAAGCCCGACGTCGCCTGATTCGCGACTGACACGCGCCTGACTTCGAGCGACATCGCACATGTGTGGCATTGCAGGCTTCGCCTTCGGTGGCGCGCCGGTTGATCCCGACGAACTCCGTCGCTTCACCGACGCGCTCACCCACCGCGGCCCCGATGGGTCGGGCTGTTTCGTCGACGGCGAAATCGGCCTTGGCCATCGCCGCCTTGCGATTCTCGATACCTCGGATGCCGGCAGCTGCCCACTCACGCAGCGCGCACCGGATGGTCGCACCATCGTCGTCACCTACAACGGCGAGGTGTACAACTTCCTCGAACTGCGCGCCGAGCTGCAGCAGGCAGGCTACGCCTTCCGCGGCACTGGTGACACCGAGGTCGTAGCGGCCGCATTGCTGCACTGGGGGGTGTCGGCGCTGGACCGGTTCAACGGCATGTTCGCAATCGCTGCCTGGGAACCTGCCGCGCGGCGGTTCATCCTCGCCCGCGATCGCTTCGGCGTGAAGCCACTCTACCTGCAAGCCGGAAAGCGCCTCGCCTTTGCGTCCGAGCTGAAGGCATTCCTCACGCTGGCTGACGCTGCGCCTTCGCTCAACGAACGCATCTTCCGGCTCACGCTGCAGGATGCGGGGCGCATCGAAGGCACCGAGATGGAGACGCTGCTCGCGGGCATCGTACAGCTCCCGGTCGGCCATCTGCTACAGCTGGATGCGGGCGGCAAGGGAGGCATCACGCGCTGGTGGAATCCTGATGCACATCTGATCGCGGCACCCGCGCGGTACGACGATCAGGTGGCACAGTTCCGCGACCTGCTGTTCGATGCGGTGCGCCTCCGCTTGCGCAGCGACGTGCCTGTCGGCACCTGCCTCAGCGGCGGTATCGATTCCAGCGCCGTCGCGGGCGTGATGGCTTCACTCCACGCCGGCACGAGCAGCGACTTGCAGCGGTCCGCCAGCGACTGGCGTCATGCCTTCGTCAGCACGGCACCTGGGAGCGCACTCGACGAGACAGCGCATGCACGCGCCGTGGCGGACTATGTCCGCGCAGAGGCGCACTACATCGCCTTCGACGCGGCGCAGGCCACCGATGCGGCACTCGAGAGCATCTGGTCATCGGAATCCGCGGCTGGTATCGCGGCCACACCGGTCTGGCTCCTCAATCGTGCGATCTCCAGCACTGGTGTACGTGTCACGCTCGACGGCCATGGCGGCGACGAGGTACTCGGCGGGTACACGCCGCACCTGCGCGTGCCGCGTCGCGAACTGAATGCGTACCTCGATGGGCAGATCACGCGTGACGTACTGCCCGGCATCCTGCGCAACTTTGATCGGGCCACGATGGCGCACGGGATCGAGTCGCGGATGCCGCTGCTCGATTGGCGGCTGGTGACGTTCGCGCGCGCACTGCCTCCTGATGCCAAGCTCGGTGGCGGATTCACAAAGCGTGTCCTGCGCGATGCGATCCGCGACCTGGTGCCGGAACGCGTGCGTCTCCGGCGCAGCAAGGTCGGCTTCAACGCGCCGCTGATCGAGTGGGCAAACGGTTCGCTTGGTCCGCTGCTCCGCGCCACGATGATGCTCCCGTTCTGGCAACAGAATCCGTATTTCGATGGCCCGCGCCTCGCCCGTGAGTTTGGCGCACGCATGAACGCCGGCCCCTGGCGCTACGAGGAATGGCCGCAGCTCTCGCAGTTGTGCGCGCTGGTCAGCCTCACGATCTGGCACCGCCAGTTCATCGAAGGCACTCGTGCCCCGCTCGACCTGGAGGCACGGGCGCATGCTGCATGATGTGTCGGCCGCGCCAGATGCAATCACTGTCGCCGTCATCGCCGACTGGCCGCGCCTGAGTGTCGACGATCGCGCCTGGCTGGTGGAGTTGTGCATCGGATCGCTGGGCTGGGGCAGTCGCTTCGGCGAGGAGTTTGCGCCGGTCCTGCTCGGCCCTGATACGTCAGACGACGCACTGCCCAGCGGCGTGGCGATGTATGCGGTGGACCGAGACCGTCTCGACGCCTGGGCGATGCCGGTGAGTGTCCGCGTGGTGGTGGTGCTCGGACCGATCGATGGCGCCGTCGCGCATTGTGTCGAGGTGGTGCGGGCGTCAGGCCTGCCCGTCATTCGAAGCGCCCACGCGTCACTGGTCGGACCCTCTGACTGGTGCGTACGCGACGCTGCGGCGCTCGTGGACACCGTCTTCGCGCTGCAGGCCCACGAAACACCGACACGCGCCGTGCCGGGAAGTATTCAGCGCAATCCGAGGCCCGTCGTAGAGGCGGCAACCGATGCGCGCGTCACGTTCGAGCCGCCACCTGTCTCGCTCATTATCCCGTCGTTCAACCGCGCCGGATTTCTGCGTGAGACGATCGTCAGTTGTCTCGCGCAGGACTATCCGCACTGCCGAGTGATCGTGACGGACGATGGGTCCACCGACGGTAGCGTTGATGTGGTGAAGGGATATGCGACGAACGGCGTGCGGCTGATCGCCAACCAGCACGGTGGCGCGCCGGCCAACCGCAATCAGGCGCTCGCGACCATCGACACGCCCTTCGTGATCTGGATCGGCGACGACGACCTGCTGGTGCCGTCAGTCGTGACGAGCCGCGTCACGATGCTCGAGCGCGTGCCGGATGCCGATGTCATTCACGGCGACATGCTGCTCTGCGATGCCGCGCTCAATCCGGTGAGTCAGAACATCGGCGAGGACTGGTACGATCGCCCCGAGGCACTCCTGGCGACGCTCTTCCAGCGCAACGTGATGACGGACGGCGGTACACTCATCAGCATGCGAGCCTACGCACGTGCTGGCTGGTATGACGCGGGATTCCCGCGCGGGCATGACTACCACCTCTGGTCACGCCTGGCGTTGCGTGCGAAGTTCAAGCACGACCCCGGGCTCGGCTACATCTGGCGCTGGCACGGCGCCAACATGGGACTCGGCGGTGGCACCAATCCCTACGCCGACGCGCATCGCCGGATCGTGCTCGAGATGTGGGCGCGCTATGACAAGCGGCTGCTCTTCCCACAGGTGCCGTGGAACTCCCTGCCGGCGCACCAGCACGATGCCATCTCGGCGCTCCTGATGGCGGAACGGCTCGGCCGGGAGGAGGCGTGGGCTGATGCACATCGCTTCGCGCAGCTAGCCGTGACGCTCGGCCTCGGAAAGCAGGCCGCAGAAATGGCACGCACGCTGGCGCTGAAGGTCAACAGCAGCATCACCTGAGCGGGACCATGCGCGGCCCCGCGGCGCCGATTGACGCCAACGGAGGTCAGTTCGCCTGGATGTCGCGGATCAGCGGTGCGACAAGCTCCAACAGCCGCGGTGCGTGCACCTGCCAGCCGAAGGACTTCGCAAAGGTGGCCGCAGCAGTCGCACGCGCGCGGGCCTCGCTGGTTCGTGTGTACACCGCCTCCAGGTGCGCCACGATCTCATCTACCGACGACTCACCCCAACCAATTGTGCTCGCGCCGCCGGCTGCACTTCGGACCGCGTTCTGCTCCGTCAACGGATAGCAGTACTCTGCCGAGACAACGTCCAGATGACCCGTATTGGCGGACGCGATCACCGGCACCCCGCTTGCGAAACACTCCAGCAGCATCGGATTGGCATCGGTCTCGGCGCGATTCGGGAACAGGGCCACATCCGCCTCGCGCAACACGACCGCCAGCGCCGCCTGATCGAGTGCACCGAGGTCCACCACCGAACCTGCGGGTAATCCATTGTCGGCACACCACTTCACCACATCGAGTTTGCCACCGTAGTAGTCGAGAGAACTCTTGGCATGTCCAGCCGACGTCAGGTCACCAATCGCCTCCGGCCAAGGCGTCTGCCAGGTGGTAAGGAGCAACGTTTCCGGGTGGCGCTTCCGGAAGGTTCGCACCGCCGCCAACACGATGTCCTGTCCCTTGTGGTGATGCAGCCGACCGCCGGAGAAGATTACGAAGCGCTGTGACAGGTGGCCTGCCTTCGGCGCCGGCGTGAACAGCGTCGTGTCGACGCCAACCGGATACACGCCGACCTTCGCGATGCCAGCATCCACCAGGCGCTCGCGCATCCAGGTGGATCCGGCCAGGACCGCGTCGCACACACTCGCGCGCGTGCGTGACGCGTCATCGAACGCGGTGTCGCACGTCTGCACGATGCCGATGCTGCGACGCGGCGGCAGCGGAAGCGGTGTCGGCAAACCACCCAGCCCACGGCCGAGCAGGTGCAACGCGATCATCGGCAGCGACTGTCCCCGTGATTCGCGCACCAGCCGTGGTCCTTCTGCCGCGGCGATGTCGAACGCACGGATCACCCGGGCTCGTAGCGTCGGCGCCAGCTTGTCCGGGTGCAGCGTCGGACCGATGAACGGGACGACCTGGGCACCCGGCGTTCCCTGAAGCTGTGTGGTGAGGTGCAGTGCCATCAACTCCGCGCTCGTGCCGATCCCAATTTGCCAGTCGAGTGCGATGGGCACCGTCGACGGTGCGGAGGTGGCATCTGCTCGAGCGGTGGCTGGCGTGGAGCCTGTCGCGCCGTTCTTCATCGTGCGCTCCGGTGTGATCGTGGTGTGCATCAGACCGACACCAACTCGAGTGTAGAAGCGGCAACCTGCTGCGCCGGCCACGGCTTGGCGCGGTGTACTTCCTGCGCCTGCCGAATGATGTCGAACCAGAGGCGCCCTTCCGTCTCCCACGTGTATCGTGCCGACAGCTCCATCGAGCGTGCGCGCCACACGTCCAGTGGCCCGGCCATGAAGGCGTCGATGGCTGTCGCAAAGTCGCGCGGCGTCTGGAGATGCGCATTCCGCCCGACACCCAGATCGCCGACGAAGCGGCGCAGTTCCGTCCCATGCGAGGCAAGGATCGGCAGTCCGGACGCGAGGAACTCGTAGAGCTTGTTCGGCGTGCACATGAGCGTATTCAGGTCGGTGTGCGGATAGGGAATGATCCCGGCATCGGCACCCGCCGTCCACGCCAGCAACTCGCCGGCCGACTTCTCGGGAATGAAGAACACGCGACGTCCAAGCACTCCAAGCTCCGACGCACGACGCTGCAGTCCTTCCGAGAATTCGGAGGCTCGGCCCATCAGTGCAAGCACCACATCATCGGACTGCACCATCGTCATGCCCTCGATCATCTCCTCGAGATTGCGAAAGGCCGTCAGATTGCCCTGATAGAGCAGGATGCGCTGGCTTGGTGCGATACCGAGGAACTTTCGCATCCGGCCGTCATCGACCATCGCCGTCTTCTGGTGTCGTCGCGTCGGGCAATTGAGCACGATGTGCGGCCGCATGCACTTGTAGTGCATGGTCATGACGTCGGCGATGCTGTCGTTGACCGTCACGATGCCGTGGGCGTACTGGATCAGGTCGCGTTCGATGGTCTCGAGCTTCTCACTGCGATCCTTGACAAACGGCTGCGCGGGAAAGAACTCGTGTGCGTCGTAGATCAACGTGCTGCCGTAGGTGCGCGCCGCGATGATTCCAGCCGCCAATTGCGGAAGATCGTTTGCGATGTAGACCTCAGCGGGAAAGGCGAGGGCCGCCGCCGTCACCCGCCGACTCCACCGAAACAGTGAATTGATCAACTCCTCGTGTGGCAGCGTACCAGTCGGCACCTCGCCGCCAGGCACGTACTGTGACGGCATGCGAAAGATGGGTACGTCGGGATAACTCTCCTCGTCGCGCAAGTCGATCAGTGGTGGCGCCGCAATCACCAGCGTAGGCCAGCCTTCTTCGCTCAACATGCGTGCGCCATCGAGGATGCGCCGATCCACGCGATCATCCTCGCAGAGACTCAC
This sequence comes from uncultured Gemmatimonadaceae bacterium, assembly GCA_963740355.1. Classification (GTDB taxonomy): domain Bacteria; phylum Gemmatimonadota; class Gemmatimonadetes; order Gemmatimonadales; family Gemmatimonadaceae; genus JACMLX01. The sequence continues at coordinate 169,602 of CAVUDW010000002.1, read as the reverse complement.
TACACGGTACTTCTGGTCGAGTCGCATCGACGTTTTCCCCCACACTGGATCCACCCACGGCAGCCCGTCACGGCCGCGACGGAACACCTGTTCATGGCTCCAGTGTCGGGCGCGACTGGCCACGACTAAACAGATGTCTTTTCCGGCTGCTGAGTGGGTGTGCGATGGGTGTGCAGAGGCAGTCCCAGGTCGGCCAACTCTGCCGGGTGTCCGTCGGCATCAAACGGCCGATTCGGGTCGCGAGCGGCAAATATTTCTCTGCCGGCACCACCGCCCATTTTGCTAAACTATTGCGAGGCAACGCTTTACGGTTCGGCACGGTTGCTGCTTTTCCGATGCTCTGTGCAGCGCAGGTGTCCTCGCGACGCCCGTTGTGCTGCATCCGTCCCGCCTCGGCTCTACCACCAGATGTGTGGGGATCCCGAGCGGGGCGGGTGCACCAACTCTTTCAACACCGGGTGGAGCACCACATGATCGAAGGCGCCAGGATCTTCATCACGGGCGGAGCCGGATTCATCGGCTCAACGCTGGCTGGCCACTACGTCGAGAAGAACGAAGTCACGATCTTCGACAACTTCTCGCGCGACTCGCTGCAGCATAAGCCGTTCGCAGGCCACCGGAACCTGAAGCGCATCCGCGGCGACGTGATGGACGCAGCCGCCGTCGAGAAGGCCATCGAAGGCGCGAACTACGTGGTGCACGCTGCCGCCATCGCGGGCATCGACACCGTCATCATCAGCCCGACCAAGACGCTCCGCGTCAACCTCATCGGCACGGCCAACGTGCTCGAGGCCTGTCGCACGCTGAAGGATTGTCGTCGCTTCCTCGACTTCTCGACCTCGGAAGTGTTCGGTTCCCGTGCCTACAACTCCGGCGAAGGCGACAAGTGCGAGATCGGCGCCGTGGGCGAGGCGCGCTGGGTGTATGCGGTCGGCAAGCTGGCCGCGGAACATCTCACGCACTCCTATCACAAGGAGTTCGGCGTCCCCACCGTCACCGTGCGGCCGTTCAATGTCTACGGCCCAGGTCAGGTCGGCGAGGGCGCGATCATGAAGTTCATCCAGAAGGCGATCCGCAACGAGGACATCGAGATTCACGGCAACGGCACGCAGATTCGCGCCTGGTGCTACGTCGATGACATGACGCGCGCCCTCATGATGTGCCTCGAGCAGCCGGAAGCCATTGGCGAATCGTTCAATATCGGCAATGCGATTGCGGTCACCACGATCTACGGCCTCGCCAACGCCGTCGTCCGGGTGCTGAACTCGAAGTCGAAGATCAAGTTCATTCGCCGCGACTACGCCGACATCGAACTGCGCATCCCTGCCGCCCAGAAGGCCACCGACGTACTTGGCTTCACCGCTGAAGTCGACCTTGAGGAAGGCATCCTTCGCACCGCCGAGTACTACGCGCTGCAACGCGCCATCGCGGCGTGATTCCGATCTCGAAGACGTTCTTCGACGACAGCGACTTCGCTGCCGTCGTTGAACCGTTGAAGAAGGGCTGGGTCGTGCAGGGCGAGTACGTGCGACAGTTCGAGTCGCGCTTCTCGACCTTCACGGGTCAGCCATTCAGCGTTGCCACCAGCTCCTGCACCACGGCGCTGCACATGGCATTGAAGGCGGTCGGCATCGGTGCTGGTGACGAAGTGCTGGTGCCTGCGTTCACCTGGATCGCGACCGCCAACAGCGTCGAACAGGCCGGTGCCGTGCCGGTCTTCGTGGACATCGATCTCGACACCTTCACGATCGACCCCGAGCTGATCGAAGCCAGCATCACCTCGCGCACACGTGCCATTCTCCCGGTGCACCAGTTCGGCTTCGCGGCCGACATGGATCGCATCATGGCGATCGCCCGCAAGCACGACCTGCGCGTGATCGAGGACGCGGCCTGCGGGTTCGGCACCACGCTGCATGGCACACACGTCGGGGGCTTCGGCGATGCCGGCTGCTTCTCCTTCCATCCGCGGAAGGCGATCACGACCGGCGAAGGGGGAATGATCACCACCGCCAGCGCGGCAATCGACAGTCGCTGCCGATCACTGCGCGATCACGGTGCCGTGCGCGCCAGTGGTCCATCAGCACCCTTCATGCTCCCCGATTTCCCGATCGGCGGCTTCAACTATCGCCTCACCGACATTCAGGGTGCGCTCGGCTGCACGCAGATGGCCAAGGCAGAGACCATTCTCGCCAGCCGTCGGCACTGCGCTGCGCTCTACGATACGCTGCTGGCCGACTGTGACTGGTTGCGTCTGCCTGCACAGCGGGACGGCGTCGGTCACAGCTATCAGTCTTACGTCTGCCTCTTTGCGCCCGAAGCGCCCACCGAAGCCAATCGCCTCGGCCTGCACGAGCAGCGCAATGCGATCATGACCGCGCTCGAGCAGCGTGGCATCGGCACGCGTCAGGGCACGCACTCCGTGCCGCACACGACCTACTACGCTGGCCGCTACGCCCTCGACGCAAGCACCTGTCCGCAGTCACTGCTGGCCGAGTCGCTGTCGATCGCGATTCCGCTCTATGCCGGTATGCCGGACGACGATGTGCGCGAGGTGGCGGGTGCGCTGCACGACGTTTACGCCACGGTCGGGGCCTGAGATGATCGGCGCCTGCATCCGCGTCAGCACCGACGTCAGCGCCGACGTCAGCGCCGCCGAATATCGGCGGTTCATTGCGTCATGCCCTGGGGCACTGGTGCAGCATTCGTGGGAATGGCGCGAAGCACTCGCCTTCGACCAGCGCGACATCCCGGTCTATTTCCTCGCGCGCGACGACGACGGTCGAGTTCTCGGCGCCCTGCCGGCGTACGAGTTCAGCGGCCCACACGGTGCACTGCTGCTATCGGTACCCCAGCCTGGCGGATACGGTGGCGTGGTGGTCGATCCGGCGCATCCGCAGCGCAGCGAGATTTACCAGGCACTGCTCGATGCGTTCACGAACGAGGCGAGGAGTCGCGGCTGCCTTCTGGCGACCATCGCGACGCCGCCGTTCTACGCCGACCTGCCGCTCTATCTGGAGTACTTCGCGCCTGACTTCGTGCGCGAGAACTTCTACCAGTACATCGATCTCGCTGCTGACGTGGCGCAGGACGCCGCGCTGCAGCCCTTCGACGTCGCGAAGTACGTGAAACGGGCCGCGCAGGCGAAGGCGAAGTTCGGGCTCACGACTGTCTTCACCGACAGCGACCAGCACTTCGACGCCTGGGATGCGATTCACGCTTCGCGCATGACCGAACTCAGTGCTGCACGACTGCCACGCGCATTCCTCGATGCCATCCGCACCCAGGTCATCGGTGCCGGCAAGGGCACCATGTGTTACGTGCTCGACGGCGACACCGTCGTCGCCGGCTGCATGTTCGTTGGCCAGCACGATGTGCTCGACTGTTTCATGCTCAGCGGCAGTTCCGCCGCCACCAAGACGCTCGCGACCAGCGTGCTGATCGTCGATGCGCTCGACTGGGCCCGCGACGCGGGCTACCGATACTTCAATTGGCAGTCGAGTAGCTCCCGCACTTCGGGCGTCTACCAGTTCAAGCAGAAGTGGGGCTCGCTCGAAGGCCAGCACCACTATCTGACCCGCATCACTGGCGACATCACCACCCTGCGGCAGGTGCCGATGGACACGATCCGCGCCAGCTATCCCTGGCACTACGTGATGCCGTTCGAGCAGTTCACTACCCCATCCAGTCCCACTCCCACGAGCGCCGGCGAATGACATTCGGTTTCCTGAAGCCCGCAGACGAATCCTTTCCGCCGATCGTTCACGTCGAGACGACGAACATCTGCAACCTGCGGTGCATTCACTGCCCGCACTCGGATGTGCATGCGGCCATTCCCGGCTACAAAGCGAAGACCATCGACATGGCGCTCTGGAAGCGTGTCGTGGACGAAGTCGCACAACACAACGCTGCGCTCCGCATCACGCCGGATGGCGAGCCGATGCTGCTCAAGTCGTGGGTCGAGCAGGTGGAGTACGTGCAGGACAAGGGCATCGACACCTTCGCCTTCAATACCAACGGCATGTTCCTCGAAGGGGATCGCGCCGAGGTCTTGCTGCGAGAGTCGGAAACGAAAGTCTCGGTTGAGATCAGCCTCGATGGCTTCTATCGCGAGACCTACGAGAAGATCCGCGTCCGTGGCGACTACCGCCGCATCATGCGCAACATCATGGAGTTCGTGCTCCAGCGCGACAAGCTGAAGCGCGACAACGTGAAGGTGATGGTCAGCATCGTGCAACAGCCGGAAGTGAGCAACGAGGAGCTGGAAGTTTTCAACACCTTCTGGTCGCAGATTGTGGACAAGGTCATCATCCGCAACTACGTCGACACGAAGGGCCTGACGCCGAAGAAGAACATCGAGGAGCGCGAAGTCGAAAACCGCTGGCCCTGCCTCGTCGTGTTCACGCGACTGGTGGTCACGTGGGACGGCCGCGTGCGCTTCTGCCCCGACGACTGGATGAAGGACACGACCCTCACCACACTCGACGAAGGGGGCTCGCTGCAGGCCATCTGGCAATCCGAGACCTTCAAGGCGCTGCGCCAGAGCCACCTCGATCGCACCTTCAAGCATCCGACCTGCGCCAGCTGCACCGACTGGAAAGTGATCCGCTGGGGCGCTGACTACACCAAGGCCCTGCGCGACCTCTTCTCGGAAGAGAAGCCGGTTGTCGAGGACACGATCCAGACCTACAGCTGGAACCAGGCGCGTGATGGTCAGCTGGTGAAATGATCAGCACCATTCGGCACTGCGTGCATCCACAGACGCTCGATACACCATCCGCGAAGCCGCGGATGGTGTATTTCCGTTGGCCACTGACCTCGTACCCGCCGTTCAACCAGCGGCTCTTCGAGCGATTGTTCGTCACTGGGCTCTCGGAATGGTTCGACCTCGTCATCGTCGAGAACGACTGCGACTACGGCGAGATCTGCGACCTGCACCAGCCGGACCTGACTCTCTTCGAAAGTGGCAACAACAACTACGCCGGCCCCTACACCAGCATCAGCAACACCTCGTCGCACCCCGCAATCCCGAAACTGGGCTTCATGCGGGCCGACCCGATGTGTCCATCCCGCACCACGTTCTACGCCGAGATGGAGCGGTGGGGTATCGACACCTGGTTCACGTACGTGTCGAACGCCGGCGACTACCTGCCGGAAATCGCCGACAATTTGTTCTACTGGCCCTTCGCCGTCGACGCCACGATCTATCGTGACTACGGCCAGCAGAAGCTGCTGCCCATCCTGTTCATGGGGAACACCGACATCGCACAGTACGCCTGGCGCAAGCGAATCCGCGCCGCCGTGTCGGAGCACTTTCAGACCGTCGTGGTGCCGCATGTCGGCTATTCGCCGAAGTATTCATCACAGGCACTCTTCGACGAGCCGTATAGTCGCTTGATCAACTCGGCGTACATCACGCCGACCTGCGGCGGCATGGTGAAGGCACTGGTCAATAAGCACCTCGAGATCCCGGCGTCGGCCAGCCTGCTGCTCACTGAGGAGACGCCGATCCTCCGCGAGTTCGGGTTCCGGCACATGGAAAACTGTGTCTTCGCCGACGAAGGTGATGTGCGTGACGTGGTCGACCACCTCTTCAGGCATCCCGACGAGATGCAGCGCATCACGCGCAACGGCTTCGATCTCGTCCACTCGCATCATACCATCCAACAACGCCCGCAGATCCTGCAGTGGTACCAGCTTCACAAGCAAATGCAGCCTGGCCAGCGTATCGTGCAGTCGACGATGTGTGGCGATCTCCGTATCGTGGCGGAGCACGCGCCCGACCAGCAGGTGCACATCGACAGCGCCTCGACCGATCGAGCGCTGCTGCGCACGGCATGGCACGCGGTTGATCGTGGCGAGTTTGCCTCGGCGATGGAACAGTTCGCACAGTGTGTGGCCTACACGCCGTACATGGCGGAGCCACGACTTGGCTTCGCCACCTGCCTGCTGCACACCGGCAAGCCGAATGACGCGCTCTTCTTCCTCAAGGCGTCGATCGAGATGATCCTCACCCACGGTGGCCGCGAGCCTGATCCGATCGAGTGGGCGATGTGGCTGATCACGCTGCTCGCGCTCGGACGTGTCGATGAGGCGGTGTCGCATGCTGCCACCTTCCCGGACATGCATCGTGCCGAGCTCGAATGGGCGCGCTGGGCGGTGTTCACCGCCGCCGGACTGACCGACGCGGCCTCGGCCGCGCTCGCCCTTGCCGACGACCTCGAGGCACCGCGGCGCAGCATTCACGCCCGCGGAACGCGCACCTTCCACGAAGCGCTCGATGAGATGAACGCGATGTTCATCGCCTGCGGGCGCCAGGACCTCGTGAGTACCCTCGACGCAGCCATCACCGCCCGCGCCTGATCGCGAGCGGCGCGGCGTACACAAAGTCAGGCAGCGTTCGCCGCGACCGCTTCGCCGTCGCGGAACCGGCGCAGCCACCACTCGAAGCAGAGCATCGACCAGATCACCAAGCGGTGATTCGTCGTTCCTGACACGTGTTCATCAAGCACGGTGTGCACCGTCTCGGGATCGAGGAACTCGTAGATCCGCGCATCCTTCGCGTGCAGCAGCTTCCGGATGTAGTCGATGCTCTGCCCACGGAACCAGCTGCCATCGGGCGCAGAGAAGCCTTGCTTGCGGCCATTCGCGTATCCGGCCGGTACATAGCGCGCGAGCGCCTTGCGCAGGATCAACTTTCCGTCACCCGTTTCATCGAAGTACTTCTGGCGCTTCAAGCCTGGGGTGTTCTCGTCGATGCGCACGATCTTGTCCACGTTCTTCAGCTTGTACTTCACCGGCACACGCAGCGCGAAGTCAACCAGGTCGTTGTCGAGGAACGGCACGCGCGTCTCCAGCCCGTGCGCCATCGAGAGTTTGTCCTCCACCACCAGCAGCCCGCTGAGGAAGGTGGACAGCTCGAAATAGAGCGAGTGGTTGACGTAGTCATCCGGCGTCATCGCGAGGAACGACCGCCGGCGTAGCACACTGCGGAACGCCGCTTCCGGCGTGTGCGTCACCATCGCGCGTTGCACCGACGGGCGGAAGAACGAACCACGATGCTGCTCGGGGACCAGTCGCTGCCAGTATGCGTAGTACTTGTCGAGATACTGCGACGCGTCGTCGTTTTTCACCGCGCGATAGTAGCGCCACGGATAGCCGGCGAAGATCTCGTCGCCACCGGTGCCAGCCAGCACCACCTTTACGAAGCGCGACGCCAGCCGGGAGATGTAATAGTTCGGATAACTCTGACCGACACGCAGGTCCTCCAGGTGCCAGACCAGGTCCGGCAGGATGCGCTCCATGTCGCCCGCCTTCAGCACCACTTGATAGTGCTCGGTACGATAGGCAGCAGAAAGAATCTCGGCCTTGGCGCGCTCGTCGAACGCCATCTCGAGCCCGGAGGCCGACGACAGGTCGAAGCCAGCCGTGAAACTCTTCACGTTCTGGAATCGCCGTGCCGTGATGCAGGTGACTGCACCTGAGTCGATACCACCGCTGAGGTACGTGCCGACCTCGACATCCGCCTGCACCTGGCGCTCCACAGCCTGCTGAAACAGTCGGTCCAGTTCCTCGAGATACTCTCCCTCGCTGACTCCCTTCTCCTCCACGAACTGGTAGTCCCACCAGCGCGTGATGTCGAAGGACTCTGGCCGGCCGAGCTCCAACGTGATCGATGACGCACGCGGCAGCAGCTTGATGCCGTCGAACAACGTGCGGTCACTGAACACGTTCTGGAACGAGAAGTATTCGCCCAGTGCGGCCTGATCGACGCGCACACTGACCGAGGGATGCTGCAGGATCGACTTGATCTCGGAGCCGAACAGCAGCGTCTGGCCATCCCAGCGATAGTAGAGGGGCTTGATGCCGTAGCGGTCACGCGCCAGGAAGACACGTGAGTTGCGCGAATCCCAGATCGCGAATGCAAACATGCCATTCAGCTTCTCGAGGCACTTCGGCCCCCAGACTCGGTAGGCTTCCAGCAACACCTCGGTGTCGCTGTGTGAGCGGAACACCGCGCCTCGCTTGCCGAGCTCCGTTCGCAACTCCCGCCAGTTGTAGATCTCGCCATTGAAGGTGATCACATACGCGCCGTCGCTGCTCTGCATCGGTTGCGCGCCGGCAGGCGACAGGTCGACGATCGCGAGGCGACGATGCCCGAAGCCCACCCCGTTCCTGATCCACTGGCCTTCGCCGTCCGGACCACGATGTCGCACGATATCCGTCATCGCACGGAGCACACCCGGCGAAACGGGCGTGCCCTGCACGTTCACGATGCCTGCGATGCCGCACATGGGATGGTCGGGTGTTGCGAAGTGAGAAAGGTCGAGCGAAACGCTGAAGGCACACCTGTGGAACGCATGGCGCCACATGCCCCCTAAAGCACGGGCCATGCCGTTCGCTAAAGCCTTCTGCGACATGCGTTTACGAAATCCGCTCGTTACCCTCGAACGGCATGCTCTGCCGAGTGCGATCGAACGGGCGGCATGGACTGCCGATGGGCCAGCAACTACCGCGACACGATCTTGAGCACGTGGCGCCGCATCACTTCGATCGCCATCACCGCCAGCTCCTCAGCCATCGCCGCCGGCAGCGTCTCCTGCCGAATGACTCGCCGCGTGATGCCAAGGCGCAGCGCGTCGCAGACCTTCTGAACCGTGCGGTGACTGTCGAAGTGTGCCACGATGTGTGCGCGTGCTGCGGCGCTCGCGCGGCTTCTCGCGTCGCGGGCGAGCCAGGGACGAATACCGTCCACATACGGCGAGGCAGTCGCACAGGCCGCATTCACCAGGCTGCCCGTGCCATCGATCACCAGCTCGCGCTGGCCACCGACGTCTGAGACCACCGGCACGCACCCCATCGCCATCGCTTCATACAGCGAGCGTGCAATCCCTTCTATCGCCGATGGCGCGATGAAGAGGTCCGCAGCCGCATAGACGTGACGGAGTGTGGCCTCGTCCAGTTCACCAAGGAACTTGCAGGACGACTCCACGCCGAGCGCAACCGAGCGCTCGTGAGTGGCCTGCAGGAGTTGGCCACTCCCGGCGAATACCAGCAGCGCATCCGTCCCTTCGGCACGCAACTGCACCAGCGCGTCGACCGCCAGCTCCGGCCGTTTCTCCGGCGAGATGCGACCAGAAAACAGCAACACGACCGTGTCCTTCGAGGCACCCAGCGACGTGCGCACCGCCTCGAGTCGCGGCCCCGCATGTCGCCACGCCGCTGTATCGATGCCGATATGTGCGGTACGCACGGCAGCCGCATCGCAACCGGCGTCGATCAGCTGCGACGCCAGCGCGACGCTGGTGGCCAGCTGTGCATCCAGTTGCCCCTCGAACCGCGATGCCATCGTAGCATAGCTGCCATACATCGCGCTCTCGAACCAATCGGTGTGCACATAGTCCACGAACGCAACCGTCGGGTGACGTGCTCGGAGATATGGCAGAGCGTGGAAGCCGAGATAGCTGTGACTGAGCAGCACGACATCGATCGCGCGCGACGTGATCAGCCAATCGATGTACGACGGGACCGCCGTCGAGGGTACCACCGCGTGAGCGTGATGGATGTCGGGAGCTGCATCGCGCACGAGGTCGAGTCGCCAGTCAGTGCGGAAGAACTCCGTCGTGCAGGTGGTCACCGCGTGCCCTGAGGCGGTCAGGCGGGGCAGCAACTCAGCGTTGAACGCGGTGTAGCCACCCATCGGAAATCCCTGCAGCAGTGCGAGAATCCGCATGCCGCCGGTGGGCGCGCGTTTAACGTCGATGGCTGGCCACGCAACACTCGTCAGCGCCTGCTGCGGCGCCACCGGCACTCCACTGGCGCCAAGATCGAATAACGCTGCGTCATCGAGAGCGAGCTGCTGCAGGGCGACATGCGCCTCGGCTTCAATTCGTACGAGGATCGCCGGATCCGCGTTTGCGCGAATCAGGGGGTCTGACACCCATCCCGCACCCCGTCCCGACTCGCGTCGCGACCCGATGATGAGAGCGATCGCTGTTGCGGCCTGCAGCTGGTCACCCGCGTCGAGCAGTCGCTGCGCGACAGACATGCGCATCACCACGAACTGCAGCGCCGCTGCCAACATCGCCGAGGTGGCCGATGGTGTAGCCGATGCGCCTGTGACACACGGCACGGCCGGATGCGACGCCAGGAACCAGACAGCCCGTTCACATGCCGTGGCGTCCAGCACCGTGCCGGACAAGACGAGCGCAACGAATTCTCCGGAGCCACGCAGCAATGCCTCGGTTGTCGTCACCACCTCGACATCGATGCTCTGTGCCGACACCGACGCAAGCGTCCGCTCGCGCGCACCGCTCGACGCGCCGGAGGGCAGGAGCACGACGGGCAGTTTCACCTTACGCGCTTCGCAGCCAAAGCAGCGCGCGTAGCGCCAGTGCAGCGGGCTCGCGACGCGCGAGCAGCCCGGCTGGCCAGTACGCCCGCGCATGATCCTCGAGCAGCGATTGCGCGGTGAACGCGCCGTCGCTGAATGCGGCGAAGGATCGCACACGATCCGCCCCGAGCCCTTCGCCATGCTGGATGTCGCCGATGGCTGCGGCTTCTTCAGCAGTCGGCTGCTGGATGGTCCGCGCCAGGTGTCGCAGCGCAGCGTCAGCGCTGATCGGATCGTCACCGAACACCTTTCGTTCCTGCGCCAACCCGCGCGCGTACGCGACAGCACCGTCGCGCAGTTGCGCCACCGCCTCGTGCTGCGACGCGGGATGATCCACGGCGCTATGCACCGGCACGACCGACTTCCCCTCAGCGCGAAAGCCACGCAGGCTGCCGCGTGTGGTCGTACAGATGAATTCCACCAACTGCTGCAGCTGCGTCACGGCCCGCGCCCGCTCGAAAGGTGCGCCGGCGTTGAACAGGTATCCGCTCGCGGCACTCCCGTTCAGGTCCGCGGAAATGGCCGGCTGTGTGCCGAGGTAGTACCCAGAGAGATCGAGCGGCGTCTGCTCGACCTTCGCCACCGACATCAGCGCCTTCTGGATCGTGCCATTCCACCCGATGTCGACCAGCCCGACATGACCGGGTGCCAACACCCCTTCCTGCGCGAGGAACTTCCACAGCAATGCGCGCTCGGTCCGGGATCGCGACACCATCGCGTTCACCACATCCATACGCCCGAACAAGGCGGCCACCTTCGCCATGGCCGTGTTGTCTCGGCGGTCGACGATCGTGTCGATCGACTCCAGGCCAACTGCGCGAAAGGCTGCGGCAAAGTCAGTCGCGCGGAGCCCGATCCGCTCGAGGAACTCGCGCGCCGGACGCGCATTTTCGCACGCCAGCAGTTGTGCGGTCACCGATGGGTTTCCCGCCTCCAGCGCTGGCAGGATGAAGGCTCGACGTGACGACTCGAGCAGCGCGGTGCTGGGCCCCGGGCGATCACCCAGCAATGCGCGATACACATCGAGGATGATCTCGCCATCGCGCAGCAGGAAGTACGCGCGCTGCACACCATCGGCCATGAATCGATCGTGCAACCACAATGCGAAGCCGCTCAGCAGAGGCCCAGCAACGGAATAACCGAAGCGCCACCAGAAGGGGAACGCCGGTTCCACCACGCGTGAGCCGATCTGGGCCAGGCCGAGCGCGACTGAATCGCCCGGCGCCGATGCTGGGCCGATCCGAATGCTGGCTGGCCGCCCAGGGATGACAGACGGCGCGAAAGCCCTGCTCCAGCGGAATCGCTCCGTCGGATTGCGGATGATCACCGATGTGCAGTACATCGGAGGGCGACACCTTCGCCTCGGTCGCGAGGCGACGTAGCACCTTCCCTTCGCCTTTGGACATTCGCAGATCGGCGGAGCTCACGACCTGCAGCCCAGTCACCGCGAAGCCGCAGAATTCGAGCAGCTCGCGGAGAAAGACCTCTTCGTGATACGTGTCGCTCACGCACCAGACCGTCTTGCCGTCGCGTTGCGCGCGATCGAACAATCGCCGCAGGTGCGGATGCGCGACGCAGAGCGCGCGCTCCACCAGTCGTTCGGCCTGCACCATGGCCGGCACGTCCGTCTCGGTGCGGAACAGTCGCTCCGCCAGCACGGCATGAATCTCGTGCAGCGTGACTTCCGCACTTCCGCGTGCGACGACGCCGCGTCGACGGGCCTCGTTTTCCGCCTCCTGCCTGTGCTGCGCCAGTTCGAGCGCACCCATCCCCCATGACGAGAACGGCGACGGTGTTGCAAGGTGCAGGAACACATCACGCGGCGCCGCGACCTTCCGCACGATCAGCGTGTCGAACACGTCGAAGCTTACCACTCGCGCATTTCCCCACGCCGCCTCGATCTCCGAGGTGGCAATTTCCGCAGCGGTCGACAGGCGTCCTGAATCGCCAAACGCTGGCGACTGTGACGTCGCCAGCGCGGTGAACAACTGAGTCGCGCCATCGTGCACATCCGTCGCAGGCGACGGAGGCACCACACGCAACGACACAGCAGTCATGACGCGAACCGCGCCAGGAAGCTCGGCTCGATCGAGAAGATCATCTCATTGCTCGCCATCGCCTCGGCTGGAACGAGCTCGGTCCCGTTCGCCCCTTCCGCGAGTGCGAAGTGGATGAAGCCGAACACGCCGAGCACCGCCGCCGCGACCTGCAGATTCTCCGCATCGCGGCCCGATTCGTCTGCGCGTCCACAGCGCCAGGCCACCGCGCCGATCTCTCTCCGTTCCAACGCGCCCCGCGCGGTGCGCAGCAGCGGAGCCACGGCCGCCGCACTGCCGGCGTGGAGAATAGTCGAGGCACCCTCGACAGCCGCGCCGAACGGCACGGCGTCCAGCGAGACGCCTTCGCGTGCAGTGACGCTTGCCGACAGATCACTCCAGCGCGCGCTGGCCTCGATCGCCGCACACTGCTCAGCGTCCTCGCAGAGCACGATCACGCTCGTCACCGCCGCGCCGCTCGCCGCACTCAACGCGGCAAATCCGGCGCTCGGCGATGCGTCCACAAACCGGTCCCCATCGCGCAGCGCTTCGTCGAGGAAGAGCCGCATCTCCGCGTCCACGCCGCTATCGCCCTGTTCCTGCGCGATGGCGGCGACTGCGGTGTCGGCGTCATGGATCTGCACCACGAACCGTGGCGAACCGTCCTTTCGCATCGGCAGCGATGGAATCAGCACGCCCACCGCCGCGGCCGATCTGCTCGGCCAGCGCGGCATCAGCCGCGACGATCATCCGCCAGCCGGCCGCGATGCCGTGCAGTATCTCGTCCGGACTCGCTTCGGCCAGCGCGATTGCCGCCGACTGGTAGCCGGCCGTGAACAGCGCCTGGGCAATCGGGGCGACGTCGGTCGTGACCTCGGGTTCGGCCGACGACACGATCACATCCGGGAAGGGAGTGATGAACGATGCCGGGCTGGTAGACCACGGGTGCACGACGTTGGGCATAGACATGGGAATCCTCTGATCCGTGAGCGATCGGGTGTCCCCTCGCCCAAAGCACCCCCCATGCCATGTCGTAAACAGTTGTATTGCAACGAGTTGAGAATTCAGCTCTCCCTCGAATCACCGTTCAGGTCGGCGGGTCTTGCCGCTCGTCCGGCAGTTTGCGCCGGGATCGCCAGCCAGAATCAGCCGGCCAGCGCCTTCGCTTCACGGGCCCGTCGCCGCATTTCGCGCAGGCTGGGCAGGGTCCAGGTCACCGACGCGGTCGTCAGCCCGATCCGCTGGTCGATCTCGAGCGACGACCCGGCGAGGAGCGCTGCCGCCAGCGCCGTCGGTTTCACCAGCAGGTCCGATGCGATGGTCGCGCGTTCATCACCCGGGTCGCGCTGCGCCATCAGCACGATCTCCACCTGATCCGGTGTCCCGGAAAACGTCAGCCGCACCAACCCGCCGGGCGCGGCGAACTGCTTCAACGACGTCAGCGTCACCAGCGTCGCATGCAGCAGCGCCGACTCCGGTGCGAGCACCGGCGGTGCGTCCACCGACCCCTCCAGATACACCGGAACATCACCGAGACTGGCATGGGAGCGGTGCAGCTGCATGGCGGCGGTCAGCACATCGCGCAGCAGCAGGGGCATGGGCTCCCGCTCGATCGCGAAGGGCAGGGCGCGCAGCTGTCGCAATTGCTCGGTCAGCCGTTCCGATTCACGGGTCAGGGCGTTGCCGATGTGCTGGCCCACAGGGCGCTTCGGGTCGAGCGACTCGATGGTGGCACTGAGGGCGAGGGCGCGGTTGTTGAGACCGTGGCCCAAGCCGCGGATGATGGCGTCGATGGTCTCGAACCAGCCCTGCACGTCGGACCACATCGGTTCACGGACGCTGCCCGGTGTGCTCGGGCCAGTGGGTGCCACGACGATGCTCATGGTGCCGCCCTCCGGCCTACAGTCCAGACCGCGTGAGAACCGGCCGATACTCCCACACGGAAGGCGACCTCGGGTCGTCCGCTGACCCTTTGCCTGGACTTATCTCCCGTGTTCCTGATCATCGGTCTCGTGGTTGTCGTCGGATCCGTCATTGGCGGATACATGATGCACCATGGCAAGATTGGCGTGCTCTGGCAACCCACCGAGTTCATCATCATACTTGGTGCCGGCATCGGCTCCATGATCATGGCCAATCCTCCCGCCGTGCTGAAGGCTATCGCAGCGGGCGTGATGGGACTGCTGAAGCCGAACCCGTTCGACAAGAAGGCGTACGGCGAGTTGCTGCAGGTGCTCTTCCAGATCTTCAACAAGGCCCGCAAGGATGGCCTGGTGGGTCTCGAGTCGCACATCGAGGAGCCCGAGAAGAGCGACATCTTCAGCAAGTATCCCGGCTTCATGCATCACCATCATGCCGTGTCCTTGCTGGCCGACACGCTCAAGGTGCTGCTCACCGGGACCATTGAAGATCACAACCTGGCTGAGATCCTCGACATGGATCTCGATCAGCACCATCACGAGGCGAGCCTCGTTCCCGGCGCGATCGCCGGCGTTGGCGACGCCATGCCGGCCTTCGGCATCGTGGCCGCCGTGCTCGGCGTCATCATCACGATGGGCGCCATCGGTGGCCCACCGGCAGAAATCGGCGCCAAGGTGGCCGCCGCACTCGTGGGGACATTCATCGGCATTCTGTTGTGTTACGGCCTCTTCGGCCCGATCGCGAAATCGATCGAAATGCGGAATGCGAGCGAACACGCGTACCTGATGTGCATCAAGACCGCGCTATTGAGCTTCGCGCGCGGTGACGCGCCGATGACCGCCGTCGAGTTCGCCCGCCGCAACATCGAGCCAGGCGATCGTCCCACCTTCGCCGAGCTCGAAGAACTCGCGAAAGCGGCGAAGGCTGCGTAATGGCAGCCAAGGACGGCAAGAAGATCGTCATCGTCAAGAAGAAGAGTGGTGGCCACGGTGGCCACCACGGCGGCGCCTGGAAACTGGCGTACGCCGACTTCGTGACCGCCATGATGGCCTTCTTCATGGTGCTCTGGCTGGTGGGGCTCGACCCCGAAACCAAGCGCGCCGTCGAGGGCTACTTCGACAACCCCGTCGGCAAGAAGAAGGGCTACAGCGGCGGCGCGTCACCGGTGGCCGCTGGATCCTCACCGGCACGCGTGTCGAAGAACGCGCTCAAGCTGATCGTGCGAAAGGCGGAAGAGCAGCAGTTTCGCGACTTCCAAAAACGCATCGCTGCCCGCATCGACAGCAATCCCGCGTTGCAGGGACTGAAGAATTCCATCGAGGTGATCATCACCAAGGATGGTCTGCGCATCGAGCTGGTGGAGAAGGGCAGTGGTGACGACTTCTTCCCGACCGGGTCGGCGATCCTCCGGCCGAAGGCCGTCACGGCCATCGCGCTCATCGCCGAAGAGATCGCGTTGCTCTCGAATCCGATCATCCTCGAGGGGCATACGGACGGTGCGCCCTTCGGCGAAGGCGGCTCATACACGAACTGGGAGTTGAGCGCCGATCGCGCCAACGCAGCCCGGCGTGTGGTGAAGGCCGCCGGGATCCCGAACGATCGCCTGGTGCAGGTGCGTGGCCTCGCGGATCGCGACCTGCGCAACCCGGACAATCCGTACGACCCCACCAATCGGCGCATCTCGCTCTTCCTGCCGTTCCGCGCCTTCGACGACGAGAACGCCCCCGACTCCAGCGCCGCGGCCGCACCGCCGCCCGTCAAGAGCTGAACTCGCGTCGCACTGCAGCACGTGCAACTGCCTTAACGCAGAACTGAACAGCCGCAGAACTGAACAGCCGCGGAAGAGCCACTGCTCAACTGCTACGGCTGAACTGAGTTGACGCAAAACAGCACCGGGATACTGCGACAGCCGCAAAAGTGCGCACGGCCGCAAAACTGCCACGGCAAAACGCAGTGTCTAGTCCTAAATAATGTCTACACAGGGTGCAGGCGGTCTGGGTTAGGCCGCCTGGTGAAACACGGCGTGCGGGGTTTGGAGCGCGAGACTCCAGTGCGTGCGGACGGTGTTGTAGATCGTGACCGCGTGGGTGACCGCCGCGCGCGCGTCGGCCAGCGAGGGGAAGACGGCATCGAGGTCGAATTCATCTTTCAGGATGCCGTTCACGCGTTCGGCGACCGCATTCTGATAGCAGTGGGCGCCGTCCGTCGTGCTCGGGAGCATGCGATGGGCGTGCAGCTGCTGGACGTACGCGTGGCAGCAATACTGACTGCCGCGATCCGAGTGGTGCACGATGCCCTGACAGTCACCCAGCGTCTGCTGCGCGGCCGCGAGCGCCTGCAGCGCGCCCTGCGGCGAGAGATCGGTGCGAAGATGCCAGCCGACGATGTGGCGCGCGTACAGGTCGGTGACAAGAAACAGGTACGCAAACGCGCCGTGCTCGAGCCGCAGGTACGTGATGTCGCTCACGACGACCTGGCGCGCGCCGGTGACGGTGAGCGTCTTGAGGCGATTGGGCGCCACGACGTAGGGATGGTGCGCATACGTCGTCTGCGTGGCGCGGCGCTTCCGGGCCACGAGGCGCCCCGTGGTGCGGAGCACCGTGAACAGGCGGTCCCGCCCCACGGTCACCCCTGCGGTCGTGAGGGCGTCGTGCAGCTTCCGCGTCCCGACGCGCGGCTGGACGCGGCGGAGGGCATCGACCTGCGCGATCACCGCGGCGTCCGGGTCGGTGTCTGCGTCGCTCCCGCGGCGCTGTCGCTTGTAGTAGGCGTCGCGGGTGCAGCCGAGCGTGCGGCAGACCCCGGCGACGGTGTGCGCGGTGTCGGCCGGGGCGCAGAGGACGGCAGCGGCGGCGTACCAAAGTTTTTTTTGATGTCGATCTTGTAGTGTTTGTTCGCCTGGGTGATCAGCTCGTCGAACACCTGCAGCTTGAGATGCGCCTCGGCCAGGGCCTTCTCCAACGCCGCAATCCGATCCTGCTCGCTCTTCATGACCACCTCCACGATGTCGCGTTTCGGCTGGAACCGGCCGTACTCCCGCAGCCAGGTCTGCACCATGGCCACGGTGGTCTGCGCATCCCGCGCGGCTTCGCGCATCGACAGATGCCCGCCCTCAATCTCCTCGACGAGCCGCTGCTTCAAGTCCGGACTGTACTGGTGAAACGATCGGGCCATGGGTCTACGTCTCCAACGGCGGGGGACGTGTAGACGCTAATCAGGACGTGACACTCTGCGCCTCCGCGCCACTGCGTTTAGCAGTGGCCGTTCGCTCTTCTGCGGCAGTTCCCTTCTGCGGCTGTTCA
Organism: uncultured Gemmatimonadaceae bacterium; assembly: GCA_963740355.1. Lineage (GTDB taxonomy): Bacteria > Gemmatimonadota > Gemmatimonadetes > Gemmatimonadales > Gemmatimonadaceae > JACMLX01. The sequence continues at coordinate 151,954 of CAVUDW010000002.1, read as the reverse complement.
GTTCTGCGTTATGCTGTTGCTGTTGCCGTTGCTGTTCCCAAAACCACCGCCATTGCCAGACGTGCATCGAAGCCGTCCCCGCGGTTGAACCCTCTGCGCCTCTGCGTCTCTGCGTTTGGCAGTGGCAGTTTGCCGCAGAATGATCAGCCCGTCGTCTTGACCTGCTCGATCGCCCAGCCCAGCGCCGCCGGATAGTGCGCCGCGATCTGCACCAGGGCGCGATCGTCGTTGCCGGTCACCAGCTCGACACGGTCCCAGTCGCCGACTTCGTACGCCTCGAGGCCAGCCAGCAATGCACCGTGCGGACCCTTCCGCTCGAGCAGCGCATCCGACACCGACTGCGAAAGCTGCAGCGTGGCGATCACGTCTTTCATCGGCGCCTGCAGCAGGACGTGCAGCATCGAGAACATCCCTACCAGGAATCGCTGGTCACGATCGCTTGCGTCGCTCATCAGCTCCAGCAGGCGGGCGCGCGTGAGACTGAGCTTGAACAACTCACGCTGGCGCGCGCCACCGGACGAAAAGCTCGCCATCACCAACAACGTCAGCCAGCGTTCCAGCTGCGTGCGGCCCAACAGGCGCAGCGCGTGTGGAATCGACTCGATGCCGTTGAAGCCCATCGCCGCGCTGTTCACGATGCGCAGCAGCTTGAAGGTCATCGCCGGATCGCGCTTGATGCCCGCTTCGACCTGGGCCGTCGGGGTCTTCTCGTTCCGCACCAGGTTCAGCAGCTGCAACGCGCTCGACTCGGCGGCGGACAAGTCACGCTTCACCACCGTTTCCGGCTGGCAGTAGAAATAACCCTGGAACAACGTGAAGCCGATCGACGCGCACTCGGAGCGCACTCGATCCGTCTCGACACGCTCGGCCAGCAGCTTCACGCCGAACGTCTTCAACTTGGCGACCAGCGGCTTCAGCTCCTCCATCGTGCGTCCCTGCACATCCACCTTCACCATCGAGGCCATCTCGAGCAGCGGCACCCACTTCTCGTCCCACACGAAGTCATCCAATGCCAACTGGTAGCCGCGCTTCTTGGCATCGGCGCAGGCGGCGATCACCTCCGCGTCCGGCTCCACACTTTCGAGAATCTCGAGCACCACGGCCTTCGGATCGAGCAACTCCCACGCCCGTTCGACGATCAGGTCGCGGGACAGGTTGATCCAGACCCGCTCACCCTCCGTCAGGCGTTCGAGGCCGATGCCCAGCACCGCCTGCACGACCGTGGACGAGGCCATGATCGTTGGAGTGGCGCCGCGCGCCGACGTCGCGTCCTCAGCGTGTCGATACAACAGCTCGAAGCCGACCAGCTTTTGTCGGTCATCGAAAATCGGCTGGCGGGCAACAATGGCGTCAGACATGGAGGAGTCGGCAGGCGGGACGACGGTTCCGAAGCCGCCAGTGGGCAGCTCGGACGAGAGACGTGCTTTCGAGTATCGGTCGCTCCCCCTCCGGGCTTGCCTGCGCACCCGGGTCCGGCCACCCTTCGCCCCCATGGCCCCACCCCCAACCGTTCCCGCCGCCATCCTCGTCCGGAACTTCAGCAAGCGCTACGGCACCGTCACCGCCGTCAGCGGCCTCAGCCTCGAGGTCCCGCCGGGCGAAATCCTCGGCCTGGTCGGACCCAACGGCGCCGGCAAGACCACCACGCTGCGGGCGCTGGCCGGCATCCTCCGGCCCACCGAGGGGGACCTGGCCATCGCGGGGTTCGACCTCGCCACCAACCCGGTCGACGCCAAACGGCAGCTCGCCTTCCTCCCCGATGAACCGCACCTCTTCGACTACCTCACCGTCGAGGAGCACCTGCGCTTCACCGCCCGTCTCTACGGCGTGCCCGACGCGGCTGACCGGATTCCGGCACTGCTGGCGGAAATGGACCTCACCGAAAAACGCGGCGTGCTCCCCAGCGAACTCTCGCGCGGCATGAAGCAGAAGCTCTCCGTGGCCTGCGCGCTGCTGCACGACCCCGCCGTGCTGATTCTCGACGAGCCGCTCACCGGCCTCGACCCCGCCGGTATCCGCCGCATGAAGGACACCATCCGTCGGCGCGCCGAACGTGGCACGGCAGTCATTCTCAGCTCGCACCTACTCAACCTCGTCGAGGAACTCTGCACGCGAGTCCTCCTGCTGCGCCGTGGATCGGTGGCGGCGCTCGGGACCGTGGATCAGCTGCGCGCCATTCGCCCCGAGCTGGCGACCGCGTCGCTCGAGGATCTCTTCATCGCGCTCACCGACGACACGCAACCTTCCGCGGCACCTGCAGCCGTCGCGCCACCGGCGGGGCCCCCTGCAGAACCGCACGTCGAGCCACCCGTCGCGCCCGCCACCACCCCACCCACCGGTCACGCCGCGTGAGTGCTGGCGTGGCACGCCCGTGGAGCGCGCTCTGGTTCCTCTATTCGCGGAGTTGGGGCAATCGCCTGCGGCAGCAAGTGCGACGCCTCAAGCAACCGCGCTACATCGTCGGCGCGCTGGCCATGGGGGCGTACGTCGCGTCGCTGCTCTTCTCGCAGTCGGCACGCAGCACCGTCGCGCTCGATCCCAACCTGCTCGACATCCGGCAGCTGCTCTCCATCGTCGGCCTGAGCCTGGCGCTCGGCGCCTGGTGGTTGCTCGCGCCCAGCGACAACGCCCTCGCCTTCAGCTCCGCCGAGGTCTATTTCCTCTTCCCGGCACCCGTCAAGCGCCGAACGCTGGTGCAGGCGCGGCTCTTCAGCGTACAAGCCGTCCTGCTGGCACAGGTGCTGATCTGGACACTGCTGCTGCGCCGCGGCGGTGCCGAACTCCCGGGCGTGCTTCGCGCCATCGGCCTCTGGGTGCTCTTCACGACGGTCTCGCTGCATCGCCTCGGCGCAACGCTCGCGCGCACGCATCCCCCTGACGTCCCGCGCCGCAAGCCGGTCGCCAAGGTCATCGCCGTGCTCTACATCGGGGCGCTCGCCATCGCCTGCGCACACGCCGCGCCGGTGGCCATCGCCATGTGGCGCAGCTTTCTCGATCTCTCGTCGTACGACAACAGCCACGTCTTCGACCGCATGCTCGCCGGCCGTGTCGCGGTGCAGTCGCTGCTCAACGATCGCTTCGTGCACCTGCTGGTCTGGCCCATCCGCGTGACCACCGCCCCGGCCTTCGCCCACGGCGCACGCGAGTGGTTCTTCGCTATGCCGGAAGCCCTGCTGCTGCTGGCGATGCACTACCTCTGGATTCTGCGCGACCCCCAGCCATTCGAGGAACTGGCCGTCGGCTCGAGTGCGCGATTCGCCGACCGGGTGGCGCAGATGCGCCGCGGCGGCTCGCTCTCGCGCATCAAGCCGGGGCGATTGCGATGGGACCTCAGCCTCACCGGCAATCCCGCCGTCGCGCTCGCCTGGAAGAACGTCACCGCTGCGATGCGCACGTTCCGCCCCCGAGCGCTTCTCATCGCGGTCACCATCATCGTCGTCATCGCCGTCGCCTCATCCCGTGGCGACAACGGCTTCGACGTCACCCGCACGTCGCTCCGGTCGGCGTTCCTGACCACCTACCTGAGCGTCTTCGCGGCCGCCGTGCTCACCGCGCCGGCCTGGTTCCGCCTCGACCTGCGCCACGATCTCGCGCACCTCGCCTTCCTCAAGACGGCGCCGCTGCCCGCCCATACCATCGTCGCCACCGAGATTCTCACCGCGGCCGGGATCACCACTGTCGCGATGGCGCTCCTATTTGGCTTGCCCGGCTACTTCCTCCTGCAGGGTATCGGCGGTCCGGTGGGCCGCACCGGCCTGGCCTTCGCCATCCTCGGTGGCACGGTCGCGCTGGGCGGGATCAACCTCCTTCACATCACGCTCTACAATGCGGTCGCCCTCTGGCTGCCGGCCTGGGTACCGCTCAATCAGGGCGGCGCGTCCACCGGTGGTGCATCTGTGGTCGGTCAGGTGTACATCACGCTGCTTGGGATCCTCGCCTCACTCGCCCTGCTCCTCGCGGCACCGGTCGCAGCGGCATGGGGCCTCTGGATCGCGCTCCTCGCACACACCCGATTCCCCATCGGTGCCGGCGCTGCAGTCTGCCTCGCGGTTGCGATGGTGCTGATCGTGTTCGAGTGGTTGGGACTGGCTCGGCTGCTCGGCAAGGCGCTCGACAAGCTCGAACCGTCCGATATCCCATCCGCACAACCTTGAGTCGGATTACGTATCTTCCATCATGTTCGACGACGACGCAGACGAGCGCCCTGACGGCGTGAACCCATTTGACGGTGACGAGGGCGGTGACGATGAACGTCCCGCTGTCTTCGTGACCACCACGACCGCCATCCCGATCACGGTGCAGCGCATGGAAGACGAGCGCGCCCCGGAAGGGGTGTGCCTCGGCGCGTTCATCGGCGAACGACTGGTCGCGCGCTGCGCCATGCCGGATGACGCCATCCAGCATCTGCTTCGCCTCGACCTCTTCTCCGATCCGGTCCCGCTCGGTCTCTTCGCATACGAAGAGGAGCCGGGCCTGCAGTGCCGCCTCTTCGCCCTGGTGCCGCCGGACAAGCTCAAGGACTCCGACTCGGCCGACGAGCCCTGGAAGGAGAGTGTGCCGAGCTACGAGAACTCCCGGTCGACCGACGACATGGACGCCGAGGCCGAGTTGTTCGGTGAGGCGGATGAAGACGGTGAGCGCCGGCGGATGGAGACGGTCCTCCTCGGACATATCGTGCGCTTCGAGAGTGATCGGAAGCACAATGACGATCTGGCCGCCGAGGCCGTCGACATCCTGCAGAAGATCATCGTCGGCGGTCCGCTCGACGAAGCCGATACCAAGGCCATCGACGACCTGCTCGACTCGCTCTGACGTCGGTGCTGGTCGAAGGTCGGGCGACACGAGGCGGGTGAGTGACGAGGGGGCAGCGCTGAGTGTTCGCGCTGTCCCCTCGTCACATCACGCACCCGTCACACACACCTGACTCACACGTCCATCACGCCGTAGCGTTCGCGGAACAGGTTCATGTGATGCAACTCGTGGCCGGCGATGATGTACGCCAGTGCACGAACGCTGATGGGATGGTTGGACGCGGTGCCCATGCGATCCCACGCTTCATCCGCGAGGTTCTCGAACAGCAGGATCGTCGAGGCGTGCACGGCCATCAACTCTGCGAGGATCTGTTCCAGCGGCAGGTCATCGTACCGCGCGGCAGGCACGTAGGCATTCTCGTCGAATGACGCGAGCGGCGTCGTGTCTCCACGTGCCACGCGCATCGCGCGATAGCTGAAGACACGCTCGCAATCGGCCATGTGGCCGACCGCCTCGCGAACCGACCACTTCCCCGGCGCGTAGCGATGCCGCTCCTGCTCTGCCGTGATCGTGCGCATCGCCCGGTAATTGGCATCGAAGATCACCGGCAGCAGCCGACGCAGGTCGCCGTCCGGCACCAGCTCGATGTACTTGTGATAGAACTCACCGTACGTGCCGGCACGCGGCCGCTCGAAGGTCAGTTCGTCGTGCGACGCAACGTGGATCGGCGTCTCATCCATCAGCGCACTCCTGCGGGCGATGCCTGCGGCAATCCAACCAGTTCCACCTCGAACACCAACGTAGCCATGCGCGGAATCTGCGGTGCGTTGCCGATGTCGCCGTAGCCGAGTTTCGGCGGCACGATCAGCTGGCGCTTTCCTCCGACCCGCATGCCCCGCAGGCCTTCGTCCCACCCGGCAATCACCTGGCCGATGCCAACGGTGAAGCGGAACGTCTCCTGCCGATCGCGGTTGCTGTCGAACTTCTGGCCGTCCGCCAGCCAGCCCGTGTAGAACACTTCCGCCGTCGACATCGAGTCGCAGACGGCACCGGTGCCCACCTTCAGGTCGTGCACGTAGAGGCCACTTGGCCGCAATTCGGTCGAGTCGAGCTTGACGTTCAGCGTCGGTGCGAAGGTGAGTTCCTTCGGGTCACCAGATACGGCAGGCCTCGGCGGTGGTGCTTCCACGCACGCTGTCACCAGCGCGGCACCCACCAGCAGTCGCCACGGAAAACGGGAGAGTTTCGTCATGCAGGAAAGGGTAGCGATCCCACCAACCACGCGCGACCGGTCTGCCGCGCCTTGCCGGGAACTGCGAAGCGCTCCACGTTAGCAGGCATGCCCTACGGATTCACCGACATCGAGACGCCAGTCCCGCTCGTCGATCTCGATCGCCTCGCGGTGAATCTGGATCGCATGGCGGCCTATGCCGCCTTGCACCAGCTCGCCCTGCGGCCGCACGTCAAGACGCACAAGTCCTCGCGCATCGCGGCCGAACAGATGCGCCTTGGCGCCGTCGGCCTCACCTGTGCCACGCCGCGTGAGCTGCAGGTGATGAGCGAAGTCACCGACGACATCTTCCTCGCGCACCCGCCGCTCGGCGCCAAGATCCGCCGCGTCCTCACTTTCTCCGAGGACGTCCAGCTGCGCGTCTCGCTCGACTCGCACACCGCCATCGAAGCACTCGGCGCGGCCTGTCGTCAGCGAGATCACACGGTCGATGTGCTGGTCGAAGTTGACTTCGGCATGAAGCGCATGGGCGTCTCCGATCCCAGTGAAGCAGTCCGGCTGGCCGGCGCGATTCGCCGTCAGCCCGGCCTTCGGTATCGTGGGATCTGTTTCTATCCCGGCCACATCCGTCAGCCGGTGTCACAGCAGGAAGGATTGATCGACCTGCTCTGCGGTGACCTGAAGAATGTGCTCGAGTCGCTCGATCACGCCGGTCTTCCCGCCGAAGTGGTCAGTGGCGGATCGACACCGGCGGCATTCCGCATGCACCACATTCCCGGTCTCACCGAAATTCGGCCGGGCACCTACGTCTTCAACGACCGCGACACCTTCTCGATGGGTGCCTGCGCCTGGGAAGACTGCGCCCTGACCGTGCTGGCCACCGTCATCAGCGATGCCGTGCCGGGACAGGTCGTGATCGACGCCGGCGTGAAGGCGCTCGGTCGTGAACCGATTCGGGTGCAGGAAGGGGGCGGCTACGGCGCCGTGCTCGACCACCCCGAAGTCAGCGTCGCCCGCATGAGCGAGGAGCACGGCATCCTCGACCTCAGTGATTCGCTCTGGATCCCCAAGGTCGGCGAACAGGTGCGCATCGTGCCCAATCACGCCTGCATCGTGACGCAACAGTTCGATGCGATGCTCGGCGTGCGTGGCGACATCGTGGAGACCTGGTGGCATGTCGGAGCCCGAGGGCGTCACAGCCCTGAACTCGCGCCGGCACCACTCTCGATCTGACGCTGGCGGCCTGGCAGCGCTGTGCGACGTGACTACCTCGCGTCGCCCGACTGCCAGCGCGACGCGGTGCTGTCCGGCTCGACGAATACCGCCGTTCCGTAACAGAGCACCTCGCTCACCCCGTTCATGATCTCGGTGGCGTCGTACCGCACGCCGATCACCGCGTTCGCGCCCAGGTGGCCGGCATGACTCACCATCATGTCGAACGCCTCGCCGCGCGCCTGTTCGCAGAGCTTCGTGAACGCCGTGATGTTGCCGCCCACCAGCGTCTGCAGCGAGCCACCAAGCGTGCCGAAGATCGATCGCGACCTCACCACGATCCCGCGCACGATGCCAAGGGTCTTCGTCACGCGATACCCCTCGATCGTGAACGCCGTCGTCGTCATCTCATGAACCATGCACCACCCCGAAAGGAGAAACCCGTCGTCACCGGGTACAACCTATTCAGGTGCCGGCGCTGGCGGGTCGATGCCCGATGGCGCCGCCCGGATGACCAGCAGATACATCGCCGAGATCCATCGTCGCCGACCGGATTGGGTTCAAGAAGGTCCTCAAGACGGCCGACACTTGCACGGCAGTGACCCACCTCGCCCACTTCCGATCACACAGGCCGACGACCGATTCCACGGTCGTCGTCACCCCTGTCACGGCCGAATACCCGAAGCACGACTTTCCGGAGTCGTACGCGGTTTTCGATGCCTTGTCGGACATCGTGTGCATCACGACGGGTGACGGCACACTCCGCTTCCTCAATCGCGCCGGCCGCGACCTGCTCGGCTACGCCGACGATGATGCCGCGCTGGAAGGATGCCTGTTCCCGGCGCACACCCCCGCCGCGCGCGCACTGCTGCTCGAAGAGGTCGTGCCGACGGCGCTCAGGCTCGGCAAGGTCACCTGCGACACAGCGCTGCAGACCGCGGATGGCCGAATCTTCCCCGCGCTGCAGACGGTCGTCGTCACGCCCGCCGCAGCCGGACAGCCGCTCTCGCTCACCATCGTGTTCCGCGATGTCAGCATCGAGCGCCAGGCCGCAGCCCGTCTCGCCGAGAGCCAGCGCCTGTTCGAGATGATCGCACGCGCGTCACCCGACCTGCTTTACCTCTACGATCCGGCCGATGAACGCATCGTCTGGATGAACCGCTGCGTGCATGCGTTCCTCGGCGGGCCAGAACGTGATGCCCGCACACTCAATCGTCGCGAGATGCTGCGTTTCGTGCATCCCGATGATCGTGCGCAGTTTCGCGCCAGCGGCGCCCGCATGTCGTCCGCATTCGGTGACAGCGACGTCCTCACGAACGAAATGCGCGTCCAGACGCCAGGTGGCGACTGGCGCTGGGTACACACTCGCGCCAGTGTCTTCAGCCGCCGCGAGACCGGTGCACCATTGCTGCTGCTTGGCATCGCCACCGACGTCACCAGTCGCAAGAAGGCAGAGCTCCGGCTCGTCAGTGAGCGCGATGCCGCCGAGCAGGCGAGTAACACGCGTGGTGAATACGTCGCGCGCATGACCGATGAATTCCGTGCCGCACTGCACGCCATCGTCGGCCTCACGGCTGAAGTGCGCGCGGATCGTGACCAGCGCCTCACCGCACGCGAACGCTCCCATCTCGATGACGCCATCGCGCATGGCATGCGCCTGCTCGAGACCGTCTCTGATCTGCACGATTTCTCGGCGATCGAGTCGGGGGATCTGGTCGTGGACCAGTCGCTCACCGATGTCCGCGCCGTGATTGGCGAAACCGTCGCCTCGTTCGGCGACCACCCGTCGCTCAGCACAACCTCGATCGTGGTCGACCTCCCCGAGCTGGCCGGACCGCTCCTGACCGACCCGGTACGGCTCCGCCAGGCGCTCACACACCTGCTCGGCAACGCCCTCGCCTACTCCAGGCACGGGCAGGTCAAGGTCTCCCTGATCGTCGACGGTGACGAACGTCGGCCAATCGCGATCGACGTGAAAGACGCCGGCCCAGGCATCGATCCCGACCGCCAGCCGCGCATCTTCCTGCCATTCGAGCCCGACTTCAGTCAGGCTCGGCCAACTGTCCGTCGCTCGGCGGGTACCGGTCTGGGGCTCGCGCTCGCCCGTGCCATGTGCGAGATGATCGGCTGCTCGCTGACGCTCGCGAAATCCGAGCCCGGCGCCGGATCGACTTTCCGCATCGGGCTGCCAGTCCCATCTCGCGCGGCTCGGCTCGCTGGCGAATTCCTCGTCCCGAGCCCAGTCAGCACGCAGGCGCTGCCGCTGGAGTAGCTGCCACGGCAAGCGGGAATGCCGAATCAGGAAGCGTAGTCATATCTTTGGTGTAGCCATGTCGGGGTCCGCACGACGCGCGCGCCCGACGATCGATTACGTCCAGCCAAAGAAGAGACCCATGTTGCTTCGTGCTCTCGTTTCAACCGCAGTCGTCGGGGCCGCGCTCGCGTCGCCGGTGGCACTGCGGAATGCAGCCCCGCTCAGCGCCGCTGCGCCGTTCGCCATGACCACGTTCCAGATCGATGCGGCCCACACCAATGTGCAGTTCAAGGTGCGCCACCTCGGCCTGAGCACGGTCACCGGCCGTTTCGGAACGTTCTCTGGCTCGTTCCAGCTTGACCCGGCCACCGGCGCCGCCGCCAACGCGAACCTGTCCATCGACGTCGCCAGCATCAACACCGACAACGATCGCCGCAACACGCACCTCAAGTCGCCCGACTTCTTCGCCGCCGACAGCTTCCCCAAGATCACCTTCGTCTCCACCAGCATCACCAAGCTGGCCGGCAACAAGTACAAGGTGAACGGCAACCTGACCATGCGTGGCGTCACCAAGCCGATCGTGCTCGATGGCGAGTTGGCCGGCACGCGTCAGACCCCGCAGGGCTGGCTCGCCGCCCTGTCGCTCACCGGCACGGTGAAGCGCAAGGAATACGGCCTGATGTGGGATCGCATGACGGAAGGTGTTGCCGTCGTCTCCGACGACATCACGCTGATGGTCGACGTCGAAGCCAAGTCAGCCCCGCCAGCTCCGTGATCGACTGCGGTTGAATTCTGAACGGCATAGAGGCCGGCATCCACACTGTGATGCCGGCCTCTTTCGTTACCGATCAAGGGGTCAGAGATCTTGATCGGCAAATTCCGGCGACAAGTCGTTGTGGTGCATGACGTTATCCCCCGACCAAGGGGTCAGAGATCTTGATCGGCAAATTTCGGTGACAAGTCGTTGTGGTGCATGACGTTATCCCCCGACCAAGGGGTCAGAGATCTTGATCGGCAAATTTCGGCGACAAGTCGTTGTGATGCATGACGTTATCCCCCGACCAAGGGGTCAGAGATCTTGGTTCCGAGATCCTTGTGCGGCAACGATCAAGATCTCTGACCCCTTGATGTCTTTTGCGCGACGCGGTGTTGTTTTCGCGCGCCTACTGCGCCGCCAGCGAGTTGTTCTCGATCGCCGTCCGCGCCGTCTGCATCAGTAACGCGGCCATGCCACCAAGGAACGCGAACCGCGCATCCTGCGTCGTGCCAGCCACATACCGCGCGTACAGCTGCAGCACGATTACCGCCACCTTCGCCAACCCGAACACCCACCAGTACACCGGCTCATCCACCACGATGCCGCGCTGCTCCGCGTACCGGGCGACCACCTCGGCGCGCGTCAGGCACCCCGGGGCATTCGTGACCCCGAGCGCCAACGCCTGCATCATCGGCGGATCATCAGACTGCACCCAGTAGCCCAGCGCAGTCGCCAGGTCAAAGCGTGGATCGCCGATCGTCGCCATCTCCCAGTCCAACACACCGCTGATCACCGATGGATTGGACGCGTCGACCAGCAGGTTGTCGAACTTCCAGTCGTTGTGCAGCAGGGCGGGCGCGATCGGCGTCGGCAGTTTCTCCGCCAGCCACGCAAACACCACTGCGGCATCCATGTCTGGCACATCCGGTGGTCGTGATGCGGTCCATCGCGCGTGCCAGTTGGCGACCTGTCGCGCGCCATACCCGTCCACTTTTGCTGCGTCGTAGATCGGCATCGCTTCGACAGGCAGCGCATGCAGCGATGCCAGCGCGTCGATGCAGGCCTCACTCATGCGGCGCATCACCGCCGGGTCGCGCAACGCCGGCGCATCATCCAGCGTGCGTACGGCCACCCCCGGCACCAGCGACATCAGGAAGAACATCCCGCCCAGCACCGACTCGTCCTCGCACAGCGCAATCGGTGTCGGCACCGGTACCGGCGACCCGTGCACCGCCGACAGCACGCGAAACTCGCGTCGCATGTCGTGTGCGCCACGATCCGCCCGCACACCCACCGGCGGCCGACGCAGGATCAGGTGACGCAGCGCATCGCCATCACCAATGCCGATGTCGAACGTCAGGTTGGAGTAGCCACCGCCGACTCTCGTTGCGCGCAATGGCGTCACAGCCTGCACGCCGAGTGATGGAACTTCCGACATCAACCACGCCCGCAACCGTTCTACATCCACTGCAGTTGTCGGAGTACTCACGTGGCGGCGTACCGCTTCAGGATGGCGCGCCCCAGGGATTGCTTGTGCACTTCGTCCGGCCCGTCGTAGATGCGTGCGCCTCGCTCATGCGCCCACCAGAACGCAAGCGGAGTTGCATCGGTGAGACCCATGGCGCCATGCACCTGGATCGCACGGTCGAGTACCCGCTGCAGCACGGCAGCGGTGTGGAACTTGATCGCCGCGATCTGCTCGCGCGCGCCGAGGGGCCCCCGGCTTTCGAGCGCCGCCGCGGCTTCCAGCACCAGCAGGCGCGCCGAGTCGATCTCGGCACGCGATTCCGCAACCCAGTGCTGAATCGTCTCGCGCCGCGCCAGTGGCTCGCCCGGTGACAACTCGCGGCGCACGGCACGCGTGCACATCAGGTCGAACGCTCGCTCGCAGATGCCGATCCAGCGCATGCAATGATGCACGCGCCCCGGTCCAAGTCGTGCCTGCGCCAACTCGAAGCCCTGCCCCTCTCCACCGATCCGGTTGCTGATCGGTACGCGCACATCGTTGAAGCGAACCTCGGCATGTGACGCATGGTCGCCGCCGCGTTCACCCATCACCTGGATGTTCTGTTCGATGGAAAAGCCCGTCGTGTCCATCGGTACGAGGATCATCGATGCACGCTTGTGAGGCGGCGCATCGGGATCGGTCACCGCCATCACGATCGTGAACGTCGCGCCATCCGCGCCGGTGGTGAACCACTTGTGGCCGTTGATGACGTAGTGATTGCCATTCTGCACCGCCGTCGTCGACATCCACACCGGATTCGAGCCCGCGTGCTCCGGTTCTGTCATCGCGAAACAGCTGCGAATCTCTCCACGCATCAACGGCACCAGCCAGCGCCCCTTCAGCGACGAGTCCGCGTGTGAATGCAGCAGTTCCATATTGCCGATGTCCGGCGCCTGGCAATTGCACAGCCAGTGCCCAATCGGCGATCGACCAAGCACTTCGCTGATCCGCGCGAACTCCACCAGGCTCAGTCCCAGGCCACCATCCTCCGGTGGCAGGTGAGGCGCCCACGCACCCATCTGCCTTACCTGCTCGCGTAGTACATGCAGCTGTGGCAGCGCGGCGCGGAAACCATCCCGGAGCACCGCCGACTCGACTTCCAGCCCTGGCCCATCCAGCAGCGCACGAAGCTTCGCCACCAGTTCCGACACATCGACGCCGCTCATGCGAGATACCCTCCATCGACGGTGAATGTCGCTCCCGTCGTGAAGCGCGCCGCGTCACTGGCCAGGTACAACGCCATCGCCGCGATGTCTTCACCTTCGCCGATGCGCTGGATCGGCTGCTGACGCAACATGTGCTGCATCGTTTTGTCGTTCGACCACAGCGCCGAGCTGAAGTCCGTCTTGATCAGGCCAGGGCAGATCGCGTTCACCGTGATGCCATCGCCACCCCATTCCTTGGCCAGCACCTGCGTCAGGCTGAGGAGGGCTGCCTTGCTCACACTGTAGATGCCCAGCCCAGGCTCCGGATTGCGGCCACCGATGCTCGACATGTTGATGATCGAGCCACCACCACGCTGCCGCATGTGCGGTCTCGCCGCCTTCGCCAGCTCGAACGGGGCATGCAGGTTCACGTTCATGATCTTCGTGAACACATCAGGCGTCGCCAGTTCCACGGGCCCATAGATCGGGTTCGCGGCCGCGTTGTTGACGAGAATGTCGAGGCCACCGAACAGCGCTGCAGCGGCCTCGATCAACGCCGGCGCATCCTCCACCCGACCGGCATTCATCGCCAGGCCCTGCGCACTGTAGCCGTCGGAGGTCAGGCTCTCCACCGCGGCCGCCAGCACCTCCGCCTTCCGCGCATTCAGGATCACCTGCGCTCCCGCGCGCGCGAATGTCCGCGCGATCGCAAGCCCGATCCCGCGCGACGCGCCGGTGATCAGCGCCGTCTTGCCGGCGAGGGAGAACATCCCGTCAGATCCTGCAGTCATGAAGTGTCTTGCGAAGTGTGCCTGGCGGGCGGTGCGCAGAAACGGATGGCGCCCTGACAGATCGTCCTACGATGATCCCTTTCGTGACGTTGAAGGACAAGTGCTGAATGCAGATCATGCCCCGGCACGCCCAACAAGCACGAAGCACCCGACAGCGTGCGGCTGCCGGGTGCTTCGTTTCGACGATTGAATCAGATCAGAGGCGCGAGCGGGAATCGAACCCGCGAATAACGGTTTTGCAGACCGCTGCCTTACCACTTGGCTACCGCGCCGTGTCCGCCCTGTCATCGCTGGCGGACGGGAAAGGTCGTCCCCAACGGCCCGTGCGACAAGGGCACCGTGCATCCATCCTGCCATATTGTTCGCGCGCGCTCGTCCGCGTCGCCCGCACGCACTCCTTCACCTCGCCCTCGCCGTTCGATCCAGATGCCGCCGAAGAGCATGCTCCTCGCCGTTGCCGGCATGGTCGGCACTGGCAAAACGACGCTCACGCGCGCACTCGCACGTCGCTTCGGGCTCCAGATGGCGCTCGAATCGGTCGACGACGAAAACCCGTGGCTCACGCCGTACTACGGCCCCGACCCATCGGCGCAGCAACAGTACGCGCTTCGCCTGCAACTCCATTTTCTCGCCACCCGCTTCAACTCGATGCGGAAGATGCGAGCACTGGGCGGCGGCTGGATTCTCGATCGCACCTGGTACGAGGACGCCGAAATTTTCGCACGTGGATTGTTCGAGTCCGAGGTCCTGTCCAGGGACGAGTACGAGCTCTACGAACGGCTCTACGCCGAGCTGCTCACCGGTCCCGCCGCACGCCCTCCTCGCCTCCTGATCTACCTCCACGGATCGCTCGACCTGGTCGTGGCCCGCATCGGCCAGCGCGGGCGCGAAGCCGAACGCGACATGCCGCCGTCCTACTGGAAGGCACTCCACGGTCGCTACGCCACCTGGATCGGACAGTTCCGGCGCTGCCCGGTGCTCCAACTGGACATCGCCGACTACGACCTGCTCCGCGACCCGTCCGCCATCGACGAGATCGCCGCCGCCGTCCGTCGGCGCCTCGAGCCCGAAATTCCGCAAACCGAGCTCTGGCCCGTCGGCTACGAGGGCTGAGCCCCCGGAATACGACTTGTGTAACGGGCTCAGCCATACGAGATTTCTTCAGATTCTGCACGAAGGCGCAGACGACTTGCCCAGTTCGGGCCAGAAATCGCGCCGGAATCCAGTTACTTTTGTCGATTCAGCAGAAAATGATGCGCACGAGGGTGTCCGCATCACACTCAATAGAGCGCTCGATCACTCCTGCCCCTGTTCGCACCATGCCCACGTCGAACACTCCGCGCACCTCGGCCCTGCGGGCCATCGCAACACGCCCGACGCAAACCGAGAACGCCGGCCTGCCGCCGCGCACCTCTGAATACTTCGGCAGCCTCGCATTCGGCGCCAAGCAGATGCGCGCAAAGTTGCCGCCCGATGTGTACGCCAAGCTCTCGGCCTCCATCCGCCTCGGCAAGAAGCTCGACACCGACATCGCCCCCGTCGTCGCACAGACGATCAAGGAATGGGCGATGTCGCTCGGCGTGACCCACTTCACGCACTGGTTCCAGCCGCAGACCGGCCTCACCGCCGAAAAGCACGACGCCTTCCTCAGCTTCGATGACGCGATGACGCCGCTGGAAACATTCAGCGCTGCGCAGCTCATCCAGTCCGAGCCCGATGCATCCAGCTTCCCGTCCGGCGGCCTCCGCGCCACCTGGGAAGCCCGCGGCTACACCGCCTGGAACCCGGCCAGCCCCGTCTTCATCATCGAGACTGCCGGCGTCAAGACGCTCTGCGTGCCGTCCGTCTTCATCGGCTACAACGGTGAAGCGCTCGACGAGATGACGCCGCTCCTCCGCAGCACCGACGTGCTCTCGCAGAAGGCCATCGAGCTGCTCGAAGTGCTCGGCGACAAGGGTGTGCAGCGTGTCTACACGACCATGGGCACCGAGCAGGAATACTTCCTCATCGATCGCGCCTTCTTCGCGATGCGCCCCGACCTCGTCATGGGTGGCCGGTCGCTCATCGGCGCGCCGCCGCCGCGTGGACAGCAGCTCGAGGACCACTACTTCGGTGGCATCCCCGAGCGCGTGCAGGCCTGCATCGCTGAAGTCGAACACGAGTTGTACAAGCTCGGCGTGCCGATCACCACGCGTCACAACGAAGTTGCGCCCTGCCAGTTCGAGATGGCGCCGCACTACGAAGAGACCGACGTCGCCGTCGACCACAACCAGATGGTGATGTCGGTGCTGCGGAAGGTCGCGCTGCGCCACGGCCTGCAGGCGCTGCTGCACGAGAAGCCATTCGCCGGCATCAACGGCTCGGGCAAGCACTGCAACTGGTCGATGGCCATCGCCGCCAGCAACCCGGAGCTCAACGGCTTCAACCTGCTCAAGCCAGGCAAGACGCCGCACCAGAACGTTCGCTTCCTGCTTTTCCTTGCCGCAGTCCAGAAGGCCGTCTTCAAGCACTCCGGCCTGCTGCGCGCCGGCATTGCCACCAGCGGCAACGAACATCGCCTTGGCGCCAACGAAGCACCGCCGGCCATCATCTCCATCTTCATGGGCGAGACGCTCACGAAGGTGATCGACGAAATCGCCGAAGGCCGCCCGGGTGGCAAGACCGCCGCACAGCGCATGCTCGATCTCGGCGTCAACAAGCTGCCGGAAGTCGCTCAGGACAACACCGATCGCAACCGTACCTCGCCGTTCGCCTTCACCGGCATGAAGTTCGAGTTCCGCGCCGTCGGTTCGTCGCAGTCGATCGCCTTCCCGGTCATGCTGCTCAACGCCGCCGCCGCCGAAGCGATCGCCGAAATGACGGAGAAGCTCAAGCAGCAGCTGAAGGATGGCGTCGCGGTGGATGACGCAGTCCTCGCCGTCGTCAGCGAAGCGTTCCGCGAGACCAAGGCCGTCCGCTTCGAAGGCAACGGCTACTCGGCCGAGTGGGTCGAGGAAGCAGCGCGTCGCGGCTTGCCGAACTATCGCAAGACGCCGGAAGCACTCGAGCAGCTGATCACGCCGCAGTCGCGTCACACGCTCACGTCGCTCGGCATCCTCTCCGAGGCCGAGCTCGAGAGCCGCTTCCATGTCCGCATGGAGCGGTATGTGAAGGATGTGATGATCGAGCTCAGCACCCTCAAGGAGATGACCGATACGCTCATCCTCCCTGCCGCCTTCGCGTACTACGGGACGCTGGCTCAGGCGGCAGCCGCAGCTCACACCGCCGGTATCTCGGTGGTGCCACAGGTCGCGCAGGCCAATCACATCGGCACCATGATCCAGGAACTGCAGACGCGTCGCGACACGCTCGCCAGCGTCATCGATCGCGCCGAGGGCCTGCACCACGATCCGACCGCGCAGGGCAAGCTCCTCACCAGCGAAGGCACGGATGCCGCTGAGGCCGTTCGTGAGCGCTGCGATGCACTCGAGCTCGTCGTGGCCGACGACATGTGGCCGCTGCCGAAGTACCGCGAAATCCTCTTCCCGGTCTGACCGTCGAGGGTGTTCCTTCGCAGTGAAGTTTTGACCGAGAAGGGCTGAAGAACGTCAATGACGGGCGGGGTGCTACTAACTGAGCACTCCGCCCGTCATCTTTCGCCCGACGTCGCTCGAACCCTCTCTGCCTCCCCAAGTGCCGCCAGTCTCGTCAGTTGCTGCGTTCGCCGCGCGCCTCCGCACCGCGGCCCTCGTTGGTGCGGCTCTTTGTTGTGGTTCGGTGGTTTCCGCCCAGATACGACCGGATACCGTCGCATCGACGCTCCTGCTCGGCGCGCACCCGTGGCTCACCAATGGTGGCCGCTTCGTCGATGTCCAGCGCATCGTGCGCGACACCCGCGCGTCGGATTCGACGGCAGGAATTCGCTGGACCACCGGTAGTGGTGCTCCCGTTGCTGCCGCACGCCCACTGCTCACATACCTCGCCAGTGATGACGAATCATCGCAGGCAGAGCGGGCGGACGTCGCGGTCCTGGACAGCATCGCAAAGGTCTTCGAGTCGCGAAAGGCTACCGCCACGGAACGCGGACTGTTCGACCTTGGCCTCGATATCGCTGTTGCCCGACACGCATTCATCCATCGGCAGGGCCGCGTCGATCCGGCGCGTGTGCATGTGGAGTGGTCACTGGCGCCGGCGGAGCTCGACCTCGCCACGGTGCGCAGCGCCTTGGCGACGGGACGCCCAGCTGGTGAGGTGTTCGCCTCGCTCGAACCGCAGACGCGCAGCTATCAGCTGCTGGTGGAAGGCCTCGCTGCCGCACGTGCGCAGGACGCTGATCCGGCGTGGCATCTGCCCGCGGCACCAGCGCGACCGGTGAACACCGGTGGTCGGTATGCCGATGCACATGCGCTGGCGGTCGTGCTCGTCCGCCTCGGCGAACTCCCGCGCACGTTCCCGGTTGCATCGATTCACACGACCTACACCAAGCCGCTCGCCGATGCGATCACGCGCTGGCAGAATCGCAAGATCAAGAAAGGGCGCATCACCGGCACGCTCACGGCACCGGTGCTCGCCACACTTCTCGACGAATACCAGAACCGCACCGAGCGACTGGCGATGGCCATCGAGCGCTGGCGCTGGTTGCCGCGCACGTTTTCCAACGATCCACTGGTCGTGAATCTCCCCGAGTATCGCCTCCATACGTACGGGCGATTCCAAGGTGACTCAGCCGATCCGCTGAGCATGAACGTCGTCATCGGCCGCGCCGACTCGAACGCGACACCGGTGTTCGCGGCCAACATGACACAAGTCGTCTTCAGCCCGCAGTGGCATGTGCCGAAGTCGATCATGCTGAAGGAGATTCTCCCGGCGGCGAGCAGCGACACGGGGTATCTGAACAAGCACAACTACGAGCTCACGACCGGGAACGGCCGCCTGTTGCCGAACACGCGTGGCAACATCGCCCGCATCGGCACCGGCGTCATGGTGCGGCAGAAGTCGGGCGACGACAACTCGCTCGGCAAGGTCAAGTTCCTGCTGCCGAATCCGTACGACATCTACCTGCACGACACGCCGTCACGCAGCCTCTTCTCGCGGGTGCGTCGTGACTTCAGCCACGGCTGTGTGCGACTCGGTGACCCGATGGCAATGGCGCGCTACGTGTTGGGCAATCAGCCCGCGTGGACCGACTCGAAGATCACCGAAGCGATGAATGCCGGTGTCGAGCGCTTCGTCCGCGTTCCGAAGCCGATTCCGGTGCTGATCGTCTATCAGACCGCCGTCGCTGATGCCAACGGCGGTGTGCGCTACTTCAACGATGTGTACGGACACGACCGAACCCTGGCCGACGCGCTCGACAAGGCGCGCGGGACGCAGGGTCCGCAGTAACGGTCCCCACCAGCGCGATCAACTGCGTTGCGCTGGTGCGAAGGACGATCGATCAGAGATTGGTCAAAGCGAGAAGTTGAGGTCGTTTTTCTTCACGCGATACCCTGCCGGCAGCACGAACATCGCGGCATCCGGCGTGGCCGATGACAGCGACGTGATCTCCACCGTCGCCCGCTTCGGTGACTCACCCGTCTCCGTGACCGTCACCGTCGCCTTCATCGGGAAGCCCCGAAAAAGCGCGCTGCGAGCACGCGACACATTCGCCTGATGCACTGCATCCTGCTGCGCTGTGGCGCTGGCACTCCGCATCAGCAGCTCGAACATCGGATTGCGCGGCATCGACATCGACGTCGGCACCCAGTAGTCGGTCACCACGCGATGATGCTTTTCTTCGGCGTTCATGCCGAAGACACCGATGCGCACATTGTACTCCTCGATCACGCGGAACTGCTCCGTCGGCAGGCCAGCCACTTCGCCGCCGGGACCAACTTCCTTGGCGATGATGCCGGCGTCACGCACCTGCATCTGCACCACGCTGCCGACCATGCCGAGTGCCTTGCCGATGATCTGTTCGAACGTCGCCAACGGCATTTCACTGATTTCATGTTCTTCCGGCTTCACCGTGCGCACGGTGTTGCTGGCAAAATCCACCAGCATGTATTCACCGCGCCGGTTGCCCGTGCTGACGGTCACGCCGTTGCTGTTGCCGTGGCGGGCGCGATTGCGACTCCGATCGAGATCGATGCGAAGCAGGTTGCCCGTCCACGCCACAGCGCCCGACGTGACGTCGCCGTCATCCTCGGTGCTCGTGAACTCGTACCGGCCGGCTGGCATGGTACGCGGCGCCACGGGCGCAGCGGTGGCCGACGCGCGAGCCTGCGCCTGAGCCACGGCGGGGAGAAGTGATGCAGCCGTCAGCAGGGCGACGGCAGAGAGGGCGAACGGGGTAGAACGGCGCATAGGGTGCCTCCACAGGCAGGGAGCGACCCATGTGATACGGGCTGGCGCCGCCGCGGTTTCGCACCGCGTGCTTGGTGGGCGCCGTCTCCCGACCGCCGACTATGGCTTCGCGGCCCCGGGTCCGAAGTGTTTGTTCAGGTACGCGACCAGCACAGGCCGCTGCTCCGCCGACACCGGTGCGCCCCAGGTCACCATCTGCGTCATCGTCCGCTCCCAGCCCGCGGAGTCCTTCCGCTGCTGCAGGATCATCGCGGCGGAATGGCACACGATGCAGTTCGTCAGCACCAGATCGTGCCCAGTACCGCCCGGTAGCGCCGCGATCGACGCCGCCTCGTCCGCACCGAGCTTCGCAGCCAGCACCGCATCCGCATCAGCGGGGGCGCCCGACGGCTGCCCGGCGGACATCCCGCCTCGTGCGCACGCACTCAGCAGCACGGTCACGGCAATGGCCCTGGCCACGTGTGAACTATTCCGCACGAACGGGCACCTGATGGATGGAGTTGTTGCCGTAGCCACCGCCATTGGCGGCCGCTTTCAGTGGCTGCACGCCGCCAGCCCGGTCGGTCGCACGCGCCATCACGACCAGCGGCCCGGCTGGCACATCGATCGTGACCTTCCAGCCGCGCCAAGCACCCGGGCGCTCATCGCCGATCAGCGTCGCCGGCGTCCATGTGGTTCCGCCGTCTGCCGAAACGTCCACGCCGCGAATCCCACCACTCTCGAGCGACGTCCACGCCTGCCCTTGCACCTGCACGCGTCCAGCCTTCACCCGTGTTCCGCTCTCCGGCGACGTAATCACCGACTTCGTGCGCATCGTCGTCACCGCGCTGCCATCGGCATACCTGTAGCCGCGCACCTGAAAGTGATTGTCCGACTCCGTCGCTCGTGCATGGATCTGCGTCAGCCACTTCGTCGACGCCATGCCGAACCATCCAGGCACGATCAGCCGCAGCGGTCCACCATGCAGCACTGGTATCGGCGCTCCATTCATCTCGTACGCCACCAGCGCGTCCGACTCGGCGATAGCGCGTGGAATGCTTCGCGTGAAGGCCGGCACGCCAGGCGACGGCGCGCGATCGGCGGCTTCCGTCCAGAAGTGCTGCGCCGAGCCTTTCGTGCCCGCGCGTTCGAGCAAGGCGCGCAGCGGGACGCCGGTCCAAGTCGCAGTGCTCACCGCGCCGAATTCCCATTGCACCCCTGAACTACTCGGCAACGCGAACAACGCCCGACCATTGCCCGCGCATTCCAGCGTCACCGGTCGCGTCACGCTTGGCAGCGCACGGATCTCCGCCAGCGACAACGTCAGCGGCCGCTCCACCTCACCGTCGATCGTCAACGTCCACGCGCTTGGCAGACTGCTCGGCGGCCCGAAATGGCTGCGCACGAAGAACTCGCTGGTGGCCGTGATCTCGCGCTGCAGCGCCGCCATCGGCGCTTCCGCATCCAGGGGACGCGCATTGCGAATGATCAGTCCTGGCGGTGCACTCGCGAATCGACCCGCCTGCCCGAACAGACGCTCGGCCAGCAGCACTCCGGCGGCGGCGAAGCCAGTACGTACGATCGTCCGCCGGCTGACCTGCGCCGCGCCCGCGGTCACCGTTTCTCTCTCGTCACCATTCATGACGGGAAGTTGTCATCCTGCGCGTCGTCCCGCACCCCGTTCACGCCCAGCGAACGGGATGCGGGACGCGCGGGACAATCCGTCCTACTTGTCGAGCGCGAACGCAAACTTCTGCTGGACCACCATGCGCACCTTCTTCCCGTTCGATTCCGCCGGCAGGAATCGCATCCGTGGCAGGGCTGCGCGCACCGTTTCGCCGAACGCATCGTGTGTCGCCTGCAGCACCTTGAATGATCCCGCTTCGGCTCGGCCGAGTGTGTCCACGACGAAGGTGACCAGCGCCTCACCTTCCACGCCTGCCGCTTTCAGCTGCGCTGGATAGACCGGGTTGTTGTTCCCCGGGATGGCGGCCGCTGCCTTGTCGACTTGAAAATCGAGCAATGGCAGATCCGTGTTCACCGGCGTGCCGCCCACCACGCCATCCGGAGTGCCACCAGGGACACCGGTCCCCGTGAAGGCATTGGCATCGGTATGAGCTGCGGTCAGGTCTACGGCGGGAATGTCGACCGGCACATCGATGGGTGCCTTCAGCACCGGGAATCCTCGCGCGGCGGGCTGCTGTGCCACCGCATCCGGCGGCGGTGCCTCGTGCGGCTTTACCGGTTCCGGCTTCACGTCACGGAAGACGACACGTGTCTCATCCGGCTTCGTCAGCGCCTGCGCCGTGTGTTGTGTGAACTGAATCGCGGCCCCGATCACCAGCACGTGCAGCACCACCGAGACTGCGGTACCAACTGGCTTGCGTTGCGTCGCCTGCTTCGTTTCCAGCAACTGCTTGAGCATGCACCGTCTCCTGAGCGTCGGATGTGGGACCTGCACGTATGACACCCCAATCCTTGCAGCACAGCATTAGGCACGAACCAGCATTTGGATGATTGTTGCCTTAAGGCTGGATGACGGAACCATCATGATGGAGTCGTCACCTTTGTGCGCGAGCACAACACCAAGGGGTCAGAGATCTTGGTGTTGATTTCGCGCACCGCGCGCAGTTTCGACTTCACTGCGCCGCAACAACACCAAGGGGTCAGAGATCTTGATCGATCAAGATCTCTGACCCCTTGATCGGACCCTAACTCCAACCGACCGAGCGACTTACCCCCTGATTTCCCCGTTCAAGATCTCTGACCCCTTGATCGAAGCCGCGTCGGTCCTGAATCCAGGCGGCCGAGTGCTACTTGACAGTAGTTATGCGCTGCTGACAGTATTACTGCCACATGCCCAGTTCATCACCATCGCTCCGCGAACGACAGGCCGCCGCTACTCGCCAACTCATCGTCGACGCCGCCCTCCAGCTCACGCTCGCCGGACCGGCAGAACCCGTCACACACGAACGGGTTGCCGAGCTGGCCGGCCTCGGCGTGCGAACCACCTATCGGCACTATCCCACCCGCACCGACCTGATACAGGCGCTCTGGGAGCGCATCCGCACGGAAACGAAAACACAGTTCCCGTCCACCGAGGCGGAGGTGGTGGCGTTTGCACGCACGCAATTCGGTGAGTTCGATCGCCACGAAACGATCGTGCGCGCCAGCCTCAGTTTTTCGGCCGCGACCGAGCTGGGCGCGCGTGGCTCGCTCGAAGGTCGTCCGGCCTTCCGCAAGAGTCTCACCGACATCACCGCCAGGCTGTCGCCGATCGAGCAGCGCCGCCTGATCGCACTCTGCCTCGCGATCTATAGCGCCCCGTTCTGGAAGCTGTTGCGCGACCGCGGCGAACTCACGGGCGACGAGCCAGGAAATGCCGCCGCCTGGGCACTCGAAACGCTCCTCGATGCTGCGAGACGTGACGGTGCGCCCGTCACCTCCTCGACATCGAACGGAACGCCGAACACACGCCGCTCCTCGAAAGCTGCTGCGACCAGCAAGGCCACCGAGGCAACCAACCGAAAGAACAACGCCGCAAAGACTCGCGCGCCAAGCTCCCCAACCAAGAGGAAGTCCACGTGATCACAGCCTACGCGCAACCGACGCCGTCATTCATCCCCAGCTCCGACACCGGCCTGCTCGATATCCTCGGCATTCTGATGGAATGGAAGCTCACCGAGCGTGACACCGGCCAGCAGTATTGCCTGCTCGAGATGCGCGTACCGGCTGGCGCGATTGTGCCGATTCATCACCACGCCCCCGCCGAAACCTTCCTCATCTCGGAAGGGGCGATTGAATTCGGTCGCCACGGCGAGACCGGCGTGACCTGGACCCCGGTCGCACAGGGTGGCCTGGTGCATGTGCCGTCATGGGCCTATCACGGTTTCCGCAACGTGAGCGACGCGATGTGCCGCATCCAACTCACCTGCGGTGCGGGCCTCGAAGGGTTCTTCATCGAGTGCGGCGTACCGATCGACGGTGGAAACCTTCCGACATTCTCGCCGCCCGCCCCGGACGACATCGCCCGCGTCATCGAAGTGTCCGCGAAACACGGCAGCTACTTCCTGCCGATGGAGCGCTAATGACGGCTGCAGCGGAGCGGGCGTGATCGATCAAGATCTCTGACCCCTTGATCGCAGGCTAAGTCGCAGCGACCGAGCGACTTACCCCCTGATTTCCCCGTTCAAGATCTCTGCCCCCTTGGTGTTGAAAGGGCGCACGAAACCACATCAAGATCTCTGACCCCTTGATCGGACCCTAAGTCCAACCGACCGAGTGACTTACCCCCTGATTTTCCCGATCAAGATCTCCGACCCGTTGATCGGAGCCCAAGCCAATCCCACCGCACGACTTACGCCCGGATTTCCCTGTTCATGGCGGCTACCTCCGCGTTACCGCGCCGCGCACGAATTCGATTCAACACGCTCGCCTCCCAAGCCATCACTCCACCGCCACCAACAGATCCGTCCGCAATTCCTCCGGTGGCGCGGTCCGCATGTCACTCCGATAGATCTCCAGCGCCGGCCCATCCTTCCGCCGATACCCGCTCGCCGGCACCGCCTCGCTGATGAAGCGCGACCACGCCGCCCCCAGCTTGTCGAACGTGCCGATATGTGTGGCACGCGCATACCGTCCACCGGCGACGCGCAGTTCCTGCAAGCCATCCGGCACGGCCACGCCTTCCGGGATCGTGATCCCCGCATGCGAACGGAGTTCCGCCTCAGGCGTCGCCTCCAGATCCTGCGGATACACGGCGAGCATCATGGTGTCTGGAAACGCAAACAGGCCCGCACCACCGGCAATACCGCCAAGCTTTCCAAAGGCCGCGCCGATCAGGTTGTACGGCCCGATGTGTGTCACCGTCGCCAGGCGCAAATCGGGAAGGGTGTCGACTTCGACGTCCATGGCTCGCTCTCCCAGGTCTGATGCGACCTACGCGAAAAGGTCCGTCTGCTCCAGCCGCGCGTCCTCGATCCGCGTCCCTTCGAGTCGCAGCAGGTGCAGCTTCGTCTCGATGCCACCGTAGGCCGAAAAGCCTCCGGTCGTTTGTTGTGCCGTCAGCACCCGGTGACAGGGCACCACCACCGGCCACGGATTGCGCCCCATCGCCCGCCCCACCACGCGCGCCGCATTCGGTTCGCCGATGGCGTGTGCGAGTTGGCCGTACGTCGTCGTCTCCCCCCACCGCACCCGGCGCAGCGTAGCGTAAATCAGCTGCTCCTGCTCCACGATGCCGGTGAGATCCAGCGGCAACTGATGGAAGTCGATCGCATCACCTTCCATGTAGGCGCGCATCGACGCCATGCATTCGGCAGCGTACGATGGCACATCACCATCCGCTGCCACCCCTCCGCGAGACCGCATCCGCGCGTCCGTCGCCGCGACATCCCGTTCCGGCAGCTGCACTCGACTCAGCCCAAGCGCCGTCCACGCCACGCCGCAGGTGCCGAGTGTGGTATCGAAGAGTTGGTAGTGCGAGACGCGGTCTGGCATCATGATCGTTGCATGACGCGGGGAAACTGGCGACGATGCAGTCGGCACGCTGCACGCCTGCGATCGATCTTCCCGAAATTTAGCGTACGCCCGCGTATCGGAGGAGGTCATGACGCACGACGACGCCGATGACACACTCGCCCACTATGAGGAGATGGCGCGCGCGCTCCTCGACGCCTACACCCTCGGCACCCCCGCCGCGATGGAGCGGCACTGGAACCTGACCTGGCATCGCCGCGCCTGGAGTGCGATGCGCACCTACGTCCAGATCGACCTCGGCCGCGTTGCCGGCCCCGATGTCGAGATCACGCTCGAGGATGCACGCTGGCTCGTTGCCCGCGAAAACGGTTTTGCTGACTGGAATGCCCTGGCGCGTGATGTCGCCACAGCAACTCGGCCCGAAGAACTCACGGCCAAGCCGATGGGTGTACTCGCCGCGGCCAGTATGAGCGCCGATGCTCCGAAAGCGCGCTCCCGCGACTGGCGTGACTTGATGCGGCAACTTGCCGATCCCGCCAGCAGCGGATTGCACGCGAACGGCCAGATGACCGATGCTCGTGCCAGGGAAATCTCGAGACTTTTACACCTGACCACGCTGCGCCTCGATGGTTCACAGCAGTTCACCGACGACGGCCTGCGGTGGCTCACCGAGCTGCCGAACCTGCAGCATCTCGACTTGCAGGGCACGGGCATTTCCGACGCTGGCTTGATGGCGCTCCGTGACATGACATCGCTCAAGACGCTGTCGCTGGCATGGACACATGTCTCGGACGCCGGCGTGTCGGCGCTGCAGTCGCTGCCTCAGCTTGAACGGATCGACTTGATGGGTACGCACTGCGGCGATGGCTCCGTCAGAACCTTCGCCGACAAGCCTGCATTGCGACACTTCCGAAGCGGCAACGGCATCACAGATGCTGGCCTCGCCATCTTCCACGACTACCCGCACTTCAGCGCCTGGCGCGGCGGCAGCGAAGAGTCGGCTCTCACCAGCTACGAGGCCGAACCGAATAGCCTGTTGCTGCGAGGCGGAATCACCGATGACGGCCTTGCACACCTCGCCGGCCTGCACGGTCTCTACGCACTCGATCTCGATGATGCGGCGCTGAACCTGACCGGACGCGGTCTGGAGTCGCTGACCGGACTCGAACGCCTCGGCTGGCTCACGTTCGACGCCAAGGACGACGCGATGCCAGTCATCGCCCGCCTGCCGCACCTGCGCTTCCTCGGCTGTCAGGACACCACTGCCAGCGACGACGCCTGGGCCGCACTCGGTGCGTCACGTTCTATCGAGACGATATGGGGCCGACGCTGCTATGGACTCTGCGATCGCGGTTTTGCAGCCTTGTCGCGCATCCCCACTCTCGGCAAGCTGTCGGTCAGCTGCCGCAACGTGAGCGATACGGCGCTCGCGGCACTGCCCGCGTTTCCGGCACTGCGTGAATTGATGCCGATGGATATTCCCGATGCCGGCTACCGACACATCGGGCAGTGCAGTCACCTCGATTCGCTGGTACTGATGTACTGCCGCGACACGACGGATGTCGCCACCTCGCACATCACGCAACTTCCGCGACTGACGTCCTATTTCGCCAGCTACACGCAAATCACCGACGCCACTCCAGGGCTGCTGGCTGGAATGGATTCGCTGGAGCGCGTCACGTTCGATTCCTGCGCCGGGCTGACGAATTCGGGCCTGTCTGCACTCGCGCGGCTACCGAGACTGCGAGAATTGAGCATTTCTGGTCGTGGGCTGACACCAGACGTTGTCACAGCGTTCCCGGCCAGCGTGACGGTAAATTTTTCGCTCTAGGTGCCGTGGGTTACGACGTTGCGGTAACGCAGTGGCTCGCCGTGCGACACCGCAGCACCCTCAGACGCGAAATCGTCCGTAACACAGTTGTCGAATGATCGGCCTCGGCCGCGCATACCAACTCGCCCAGCTCAGCGGCGAGTCTCCGTGTTCGTCCTTCGCATCTTTCGCCGCGCCGGCGTCCAGCAATAGCTGTATCGTCTCCTCGTTCCCGAACGCCGCGGCGCGATGCAACGGTGTCTCCCCCTTGGTGCGGCAGTCGCGCATGAACGACTCCGTTTCGACTGACGGCAGCGTGGCGCAATTCGGGTTCGCACCAGCGGCGAGCAGTAACCGGATGATCTGGTCGCGACTGCGCCGCTCGGTCGTGCAGATCGCCGAGTGCAGCGGTGTTTCCGCCGTCGGCATGAGTGGCTTGTTGACGTCGGCGCCCTTCTCGATCAGGAACGCCGAGAGGTTCACATGCCCGTGAAAGACGGCACCATTCAGATCGAGGTTGTCGCCGAGCGATGCCAGCACTTCGCCGTTCGCGAGCAGGTGCTTGATCGCGCTCACATCACCGTGGTAGGCACAGAGCTGGATCAGCGACACGCCATTGTCGTCCGTCGATGTCGCCGCATGCCCCTCGGCGATGAAATCGTAGACGAGATCCGTACGTCCATCCGAGATCTGTGCGAGCAGCGTCGTGGCCATGGCTGGACAGGTCGAGAGGTGGGGCAGGTTCCACAAGGCGACGGCTGATCAATTTCGCACTCGGCCCCGTGCTTTGCCGCTCAGGCGTCCTCGATGTCGAAGCGGATGACCTTGCCGTCGCGAAACCGGAACCGGTGTCCGACCAGCTTGTCATGCAGCCCATGCGCCTGGTCCTGCAGCGGATTGCCGTCCAGATCGCGAATGGTCTGCTGCACGGTCACCAGCACCGACCCGTCCGCACTCTCGTCGAAGCGAACCGGCTCGACGCGCGGGCTGACCACCGCCCACTGGCGGGTCCAGTAGTCCCGCACCGCATCGAGGCCGTGTTCGTGACCACCGTCCATGCCATTGGCCCACGCGACGTCATCCGCGAGCGCCGCAAGCACGCCGCCGATGTCCCGCGCGTTGAAGCGTTCGTACATGCGTGCCAGCACGTCGGTCACTTGGGACATCGGTGGTTTCTCCATGAGGATCGTCGGGTGGTGCAGATAACCGATCGCCGCTTATACTGCCGCTCCGGCTTTACATAGCCCACTATGCACTAAGATAGGTGCCTATGCAAGAGAGCGAGTCCTTCCTGGCGGTGCTGTCCACACCCGGCCATCTCATCAGTCTCGCGGCCAGGCTCTTCGCGCGTCTGGCCGAGTCACGCCTCAAGCCACTGGGATTCGGTGTAGGCCAGTTGCCGGTGCTGGTCGCATTGCAGGACGGGCAAGCCGACACGCAGCGCGATCTTGCCCGTTTCGCCCGCATCGAGCAGCCATCGATGGCGCAGATGCTGGCGCGCATGGAGCGCGATGGGCTGATTCGGCGGACACCCGATCCAGCGGATGGTCGCAGCAGTCAGGTCTCGATCACGAAGGTCGCGAGAACACGATTGCCGGTGGCGTGTGCGGCGCTGTTTCAGGGCAACCGGGAGGTGCTGGAGGGTTTCAGCGATGAGGAAGCCTCGCAGCTTATCGTGTTACTGAACCGGCTGATCGACAACCTTGACCGTGTGGTAGGCGTTGCGGAGCAATCAAAACGCACCTGACGCGGGCTAGCGCACACGACCCTTGAAGGATTTCACAGAGAGAGAGAGAGAGAGAGAGAGAAACACGGTGGAATTTGCCATGGTTTCATTCGCAGACTATCTCTTCAACCCGTGGCGTACTGCATCCAACTTCGGCTGAACGCGACGAGACAGTTGATGTGTCGCCTACTGATTGCGCTGTTGCTGTCCTTGATCATAGCCAAAGTCGGTACTGGTCAGGAAATTCGTGTGCACGCGCGCGATTCGCTTACAGGCGCAGCGGTGGCACGCGCACTCGTCACGGCACGGAACGACAGCGGCGGGCAAGTCGCGCACGCGCTGACCAATGACGCAGGGCAGGTCACGATTCGCTTGCCGGTCGCGGGACGCTGGGTGGTGTCGGTACGTCGCATCGGACTCGAGCCGCGCGTCGGTGCGGTTCGCCTCGTGCGCAACGGTGAAGTCGTGAGCGTCGCGATCGACATGCGGAGCATGAGTTTCTCGTTGCCGGCAACGCGCGTCGTCGCAGCGAGCGGAAGTTGTTCACGTGCCGATGACCGGCACGACAGGACGTCCATGCTCTGGGAGCAGGTGACGCTCGCCTTGCGCTCATCAACCACGGCGGAGCGGAACCGCACCAGCGATGTATCACTACGAGCGGCCACTTACGACCGCGACCTTGATCGTGCACTGACAGTCGTCAACGAATCCCCCGTGCAGATTCGGCGTGGGCTTGGGCGGCCGTTCGCTGCCGCGCATCCCGATTCACTGGCAGTGCATGGCTACGTGCGATCTGACGCCAACCGCACGCTGCAGTATTTCGCGCCCGATGAGAACGCCCTGCTCTCCGAGTCGTTCGCCGCGACACATTGCTTTGATACCCCGGACGTTGACGAAAATCCGGCGCTCGCCGAACTACGATTCCGTCCGTCGCCGTCACAGCGACAGCCTGACATTACCGGAACCGCGTATGTGGATGCGGCGAGCGGCGCGCTGCAACGCATCGTCTTCAAGTTCGTAAATGCCGACAGCCTGTTTCCGGCGGGCACTGCACATGCCGGTGGTGACGTGCGGTTCGACCAACTGCCGGACGGCAACTGGATCGTGACTTCGTGGTCGATCCGGATGCCGCGCATGGTGCGTGTGGCATGGGCCCGGGGTCCACGACTGACCGGATATCACGAGGTCGGCGGTGCGGTCGAGGCACTCAACGCAACGTTCGTCGCACATACGATTGGGGAGACCGCGCATCCAGGTGGCGTATCCCGACAGTCGAGTGGCCCACCACCTCGTGCGACCGATCGTGCGACGAGTCGCGCATCCGGCGATCAGGTGATTGTTGGTGGAAAGCTGATCGTGGCCACGAGTGCGGCAGCACGAACTGCTCGCGATTGGCGCCGCACATTTGGGGAACGTCGTCGCTTCGGTATCGGCGTCTTTCTCGACTCAACGCAATGGGAATCGTCCGCGCCGGCAACGGCCGTTGAACTGCTACGTCGCTTCGAAGGCGTGAGCCTGTTCGTCGTCCCGGACGGTGTTCCCGCGCCGCCGCGCGACGACGATGTGGATCTCGCCGAAGGCTGGACTACCGGAGCATTCTTGCCAGTCATCGCGTCAGCAGGTGCGTCTGGTGCCTCTGCGACCTGCTTGCTCAAACTGTTTCTCGACGGCGAACGCGTGGGTGCTGCCGCGCTGCGACGGACGTCCGGCGCCGAGATTGGAGCAATGGAGCTTTACGCAAAGCCGCGCGACGTACCGGACGGTTTTCGGCGATCCGGCAATCAGTGCGGAACGGTGTTGCTCTGGTCCCGAAACGGCAGGACCGAAGTGCCGTGAGTCACGCGTCGGCTCGGTTGCAGCTGCGCGTTTCGCGAATGAATGCACCAGCCGTTCGATGAGCCAACAGTTCCTTGCGTGTACAAAAGTAAGCCTGCATCAGTTGTACGAAACACTCGGCTCTGCCGGGTTCTCCCACGTGCCCCCTCAATACTTCATCAAATACCGCTCCACCTCCCACGGATGGATCGCACTCGAATACAACCCCCACTCCGCCCGCTTCGCCGCCAGGAAGTGCTGGAAAATGTGCTCCCCCAACGCCTCCCGAATCACATCATCCTTCTCCAACTCATCACACGCCTCGTTCAAGTCCCTCGGCAGATCATCAATCCGCAACCGCCGCTTCTCGCGATAACTCATCTCGAAGATGTTCGTATCCACCGGCTCGCGTGAATCAGCCTGGGTCTCGATCCCATCCAGCCCCGCCGACAACATCACCGCCAGCGCCAGGTACGGATTGGCACTCGGATCCGGCAACCGATGCTCCACCCGTGTCCCCGTGCCGCGACGCGCCGGAATCCGCAGCATCGGCGACCGATTGCGCATGCTCCACGCCACGTTGATCGGCGCCTCGAAGCCCGGCACCAGCCGCTTGTAGCTGTTCACCAGTGGATTCGTCACCGCGCAGTAGCCGCGCGCATGTCGCAACAACCCGCCGATGTAGTACAACGCCGTCTGGCTCAACTCGAACGGCGCATCCGCCTGCCAGAACGCATTTTCATTGCCGCGGAAGAGCGACTGGTGCGTGTGCATGCCACTGCCGTTCTGCCCGAAGATCGGCTTCGGCATGAAGCTCGCGCTCAATCCGAAGCGCTGCGCCACCTGCTTCACCACGAACCGGAACGTGGTCAGGTTGTCGGCGGTGGTCAGCGCATCGGCATAGCGGAAGTCGATCTCGTGCTGACCATGCGCTACTTCGTGATGACTGGCTTCCACCTCGAAGCCCATCTGCTCCAGCGTGTCCACGATCGCGCGACGCGCCTCCTCGCCCAGGTCCACCGGCGCGAGGTCGAAATAGCCGCCCACATCGTGTGTGTCCGTGGTCGCCTTGCCCGTGCTGTCCTGCTTGAAGAGGAAAAACTCCGCCTCCATCCCGGCGTTCATCGTGAAGCCCATTGCCGCGGCCCGGGCCAGCACCGCCTTCAGCCGGCCGCGCGGGTCGCCCACGAATGGCGCCCCATCGGGCATCGAGATGTCGCAGATCAGCCGCGCGACCTGCGACCCCGGAGCGCCGAATGGCAGCGCGCGGTAGGTCGAGAGGTCCGGCTTCAGCAGCATGTCGCTCTCCTCCACCCGCACGAACCCCTCGATCGAGCTGCCGTCGAACAGGATGTCCCCCGCCAGCGCCTTCGCGAACTGGCTCCGCGGGATCTCCACGTTCTTGATCACGCCCAGGATGTCCGTGAATTGCAGGCGCAGGAACCGGATGTCCTGGTCCCGCAACAGTGCCTGAATGTCCTCGGGCGAGGCGGTCCGCAGCTCGTTGGCGGCTGGTGTGTCTGGTGTCATCCGCCAAAGCTACGCCCGGCAAACGGCGTCCAGCGAGGGAACCCGGAGCGGATGTAGATTGCTCGGTTACCGCGGGCCATCTCTGGACCGCGATGTCTCCTCCCGATCCTTCCATGTCGTCTGCATTCTGTGCGGCCTGCGGCGCACAGCTCTCATCCGGCGCCCGCTTCTGTCATCGGTGCGGACAGCCCGTCGGTGAACCGGTGTACGCCCCCGGCACCCCGGCCCCCGCGTCAGCTCCGGCCCGCGCCCAGCAGCCCAACCAGACCCTGCCGTGGGCTGTGGCCGCCATCGCGCTGCTCGCCCTGATCGCCCTCGTCGCAGGCCAGCGCTTCGGCCGTCGCCCCGCCTCTCCGGAAGCGCCGGCCGTCGCCGCAGCCCCGGGTGGCGGTCCATTCGTCTCCGATCCGTCAGCCGGCGGCGGTGCCCCCGCCGTCGGTGATCCGGCCGCTGAGCGTCCGGTCCGTGCGCCTGACATCTCGGCCATGTCGCCCGACGAACGGGCCCTGCGACTCTTCAACCGCGTCGTCTCGCTGGCCGAACAGGGCAAGCGTGACTCGGTGCAATTCTTCGCACCGATGGCACTGATGTCGTTCCAGAGTCTTCCCACGCCAACGCTGCTCCAGCGTTTCGAGCTCGGCCGCATCGCCGAACTCGCTGACGTGAAGGAAATCGCCACCGCGCAGGCGGATACGATCCTCAAGGCATCGCCGACACACCTGCTTGGCCTCTCACTTGCCAGTACTGCAGCAGGGATGCGCAAGGAATACAAGGCACAAGCAGAGTTCGATCGACGTTTGTTGGCGGCAGCAACTGCAGAGCGTGCCAAGAACCTGCAGGAATACCAGGTAACGCAGATCGACCTCGACAGCGCGCTCGCTCGCGCGCGACGGAACGTCAAGTGACTAAAAAAACAATGGAACCGACTCGCACCATCACCGTCGCGCACAGCCCGGATTCGGACGACGCGTTCATGTTTTACGCGTTGGCCGAAGGCAAGGTGGATACCGAAGGGCTCGCCTACGTGCACCAGTTGCAGGACATCGAGACGCTCAACCAGCGCGCGCTGAAGCAGGAACTCGAAGTCACTGCCGTCTCGATTCACGCCTTCGCCTATCTCTCCGATCACTATGCGCTGTTGCCGCACGGTGCATCGATGGGGGACAAGTACGGCCCGCGTGTCGTGGGTCGTATGAAGCGCGGTCCCGATGCCATCAAGGGCGCACGCATTGCCGTGCCCGGTCCGCTCACCAGCGCCTATCTCGCGCTGCGCCTCTACGAACCCGACTTCGAAGCCGTCTTCGTACCGTTCGACAAGATCGAGGATGCCGTGCTCGACGGTACAGTCGACCTCGGACTCCTTATTCATGAAGGACAGCTGACCTTCGGCGAGCGCGGACTGCACATGCTGCTCGACCTCGGCGTCTGGTGGCACGAGGAAACGCAGCTGCCGCTGCCCCTCGGTGGCAACATCATCCGCAAGGACCTCGGCCCGGACCTGATCGCCATGATCAGCCGCCATCTGCGCGACAGCATTGCGTATGGCCTGACACATCGCCGTGCCGCACTCGACCACGCGATGAAGTACGCACGTGGACTTGATCGCTCACAGGCGGATACGTTTGTCGGCATGTATGTGAATGAGTGGACCCTCGACTACGGCGATGCTGGCCGCGCAGCGGTACAGCTCTTCTTGCAGCGCGGCACGGAAGCGGGCCTCATTCCGCACGCCGTCACCGTGGAATTCGCCGAGTAATGTCGGAGCGCGTCGATGCCTGATTCGCCGTTTCGCGGCGTCGACGTGACGGGTCCGTCCACTCCCCCGCTCATTCCGCAACCGCCGATCACCGATGCGCCTGCTGGTGGCGCATCGCGTGGTGGCGGCACTGCCGATGATGCGTCGCGTTCGCGCCGGTTGCGCGCGCTCGCCAACGAAATCGAGACGCTCCCCACCACACACGCCGCGTTTGCACGACTGCTGACGGTTGCCGTCGAGTCGTTGCAAGGTGCTGGCGCCTGGGTTGGGCTCACCATGGAAGATTCCGACGCGCTGGTGGTCGTTGCAGCGCATGGTGAAATCCCGGTTGAAGCGGGATCACGTGTGCCACGTGATCGTGCCTTCGCTGCTCGTGCGCTGACTGCACACGCTGCGGTCTTTGCGGATCCGAGCACCGGTGTGCGCTGGTCCGACACGGTCATCGCACGTACGCCTGTGCGCGCCGTCGCCGCACCACTGCTGGTGGATGGTGAACACGCCGTTGGTGTGATCTCCATCATCGGCGGCCCTGGCCGACTGTTCACCGTCGCTGACGGCACCTTCGCACACGAACTGGGTTCGCTTGCGGCGCTCGTCCTTCGCCGGCGTGGCACCGGAGCACGAGTCGTCGCCGACGAGCCGACCGCGCAGCCCGAGTCGAACTTCGTGGTGCCGATGTTGTTCGACGCCGCGTCGGCCGTCACCGTTGACGACTTCGCGACATCGATCATCCATCGCCTCGATGATCCCGCCTTCCTTGGCGTGAGCATCGCGGTGCGCGAGCGAACCAGTGGCGCCTTGCGTTTTCCTGCCGCTCTTGGTGCACTCGCCGCACTGCGTGGCGTGCGCACGCCACTCGATGTCGATCGCGCCGAACATCTCGCGAGGCAACGGCGCGCCGTGCAGATGCCGGACGCGCGTCACCTGGTGCCGGAGCGCTGGCGGTCACTCGTCCCTGCCCTGCCCGGCGCATCGATTGCCTTGATCGACCATGATGTCGCCGTCGGTCGAGTGGACATCGTGTTCGATCCCGATCGTCCCGTACCGCACGAAGCGACGCGCCGCATCGAGCAGCAGGCCGGCACACTGGCGCGAGCCCTGAACGTGTTGATGGTGCGCGTCGCGCGCACACCAACCGATCCTGGTCTCGAGACGCTGCACGCGTTGCGCAGCACCCTCGCCGGCCGCTTGCACGATCTCACCTCGCCCATCGCCGGCATCAGCGCACTCTCCGAATTGCTGGCCGATGAAGAGTTGCCGCCCGAAGTGCTCGAACTCGTCACACTGATTCAGCGCAGCGCGCGGCGCGCGAGTGATGCCGCTCGGACACTACGCGGCTTGGCCGACGACGCGGATAGCTGTCCCGATCCCGTGGCGGTCGAGATGCTGGTCAATGACATCCTGCGCGAACGCGCGGAAACGCAGCGGGCGCTCGCCATCACCACCAACGTCAGCGTCGATCCATCGCTGCCGCCGGTGCCATGGCCGCATGCCGCGCTGCGCGATTGGCTGGCCTCGGCACTCGTCTCATCCGAAACGGCGTTGCTCGGCTCGGCGCGGCGGCGGATCGACATCCGCGCAGGCCTCGAAGGAGGTTTGGCCGTTCTAACAGTGGCGGATGATGGCGTGCCAATTGGGATTGTCCCTTCTGAATGGGAGCTCCATGGTGCTACCATTTCAGTCATCCGCACCGACGACGGTCGCACCATCCGTCGTTTGGCGATCCCACTTCGTATTGGCTCTCCGCAGCAGCCCTCGTGACCACTGCCATTCAGGCGCTCGCCCCGAAACCGGCTCCGGCACCGCTCGCACGCATCCTTGTCGTTGATGACGACGAGTCGATCCGCGTCGCGATGGTCCGGTTTCTTCAGCGCTGTGGCTACGGTGTCGAGTCAGCCGGCAACGGCACCGATGCGCTGATGCAGTTCGAGACGAATTCGTTCGATGCCATGATCTGCGATGTGCGCATGCCGGGACTTTCCGGTCCGGAACTGTTGCCGCGTGTGCTCGAACACGATCCGAACCTGGCCGTGCTGATGCTCAGCGCCGTCAACGATGCGCCAACAGCAGCCCATGTGCTCGCCGGCGGCGCGATCGACTACCTCGTCAAGCCGATCGAACTCCGCGCCTTGCAGGATGCCGTGATTCGCGCCCTCGCGCGTCGCCATTCGCGCATGGAGAAGGAGCGGTTCGACACCCGAATCCAGGAGGAGGTGCAGCTGCGCACCGCCGAGCTGGAGCGGGAGAAGGAATCCCTCCGCCTGCTCTCGGTGAGCGTCGTGGAGACGCTCATCATCGCAATGGAAGCGAAGGATGTCTATTTGCGAGGCCATTCTCAGCGCGTGGCTGACCTCGCGGCCGAGATGGCGATCGAGCTGGGCCAGGAACCGGAGATCGTCGAACGCATCCGTCTCGCGGGGCGCCTCCACGACGTGGGCAAGATTGGCATTCGAGAAGAAATTCTCAACAAGCCCTCGGCACTCACCGTCACGGAATTCGAGCATGTGAAGCAGCATGTGCGCATCGGGATCGAGATCCTGCGCCCGTTGCAGCAGCTGGATCACGTGCTGGACTTCATCCACGACCATCACGAGCACTGGGACGGCAGCGGCTATCCCCGCGGCATCCGTGGCGACAGCATCACCCTTGGCGGACGCATCCTGGCCGGTGCCGACGCCTTCGATGCCCTGACGTCGCAGCGCGCCTATCGTGACCCGATGCGACCCGACGACTCGCTGGCCTATCTCGGCACGGTCGCCGGCGCCCTCCTCGACCCGCAGGTCGTCCGGGCGCTCCAGGTCGTCATGATGCGCCGCCTCGCCGCCGTCTGAGGCAGCCCTCAGAATAGCACGACATCCGTTTGGGGCAAACGTTTCGGCCCCTTTCGGCGTACATCTCTGACTATGTCAGCCCCTAACCGCCACCGCCCGGCGAATCGTCGTCGCGGGCGTTTTGTCGTCGCTATCACCCTTGCCATCGCCTCGTCAGCCGCCGGCGCGCAGTCCTCGCGCGCGCCGATCTCACGGAACGAACGGCTTGCCACTGATACCCTCACCCTCTCCTTCGACGCCGCGGTGCTGCGCGCGCTGCGCGATGGCGAGGAAGTTCGCTCCGCCAACGCTTCGGTCGATGTCGCCGAAGCACAGATTGGCATTGCCCGCTCCACTGGATTGCCGCAACTGCGTCTCAACAGCGGCTATAGCCAGGTGGTGGAGAATGCACGCGCCACGATCGTCGGCGCCGTGTTCGGTCAGGCCTACACATACACCGCCAACGCACAGCTCTCGCAGCCGCTGTTTCTTGGCGGACGCGTCTTCGCCGGCGCGAAGGCGGCCAACGCCGTCCGCGGCGCCGCACGCGCCAGCACGGCCGAAGTGCGCGGGCAGGTGGTGGTCGATGTGGAACGTGCCTACCTGAACGCACTCTTCACGCGCCGCCTGATCGAAATTCAGCAGAGCAACCTGACGCTGGCCGACCAGCGTGTCGCACAGGCCCAGCAGCTGCAGGATGCCGGACGTGCCTCGCGGTACGACGTGCTGCGACTGAAAGTCGAGCGCGCCAATCTCGAACCCGATCTGGTGCAGGCGCGCAACGACTATGCGATCGCCGTGCTCAACCTGCGTCGCCTCGTCAACGTCCCGTCGGAGCGCCCGCTGGTGCTCACCTCCGAACTCGACACCTTGGCGGTCCAGCGCTTGCTCGCCACCGTCGACACCTCGCCCAATGTGGGCGCTGTTCGCAATGCCGTGCGCGCAGCAGAGTTGACGCGCACGGCGCGCGAAGCCGGTGTGAAGGTGGCACGCGCGGATCTCTTTCCGTCGGTTACCGCTACGCTGACGTCGGGCTATCTCGCGCTCCCGTCCAGCAACGGACTGCCCACCAAGGGGGGCTCCACCAGCGCCGGGAATTGCAACCCACCGGTCACTGGGCGCGTCTGCCAGAACAACGGCTGGTTCACCGATCGCAACTTCGGCTTCCAGGTGTCGTGGCCGATCTTCGACGGCTTGCGCACCAAGTCGAACCTCGAGAACGCACATGCGCTCGTGGATCAGTCGAACATCCAGCTGGCGTTGGTGCAGGAACAGGTTGCCCTCGAGGCGGCAGCGGCACGCGCTGAATTCGGCCGCGCTCGCACGCTCTTCGATGCCCGCCGCGAAACGGTGGCCGAGGCGACCGAAGCGTATGATCTCTCAGTGTTGCGCAACACACGCGGCGTCGGCACGACGCTCGATGTGTCGGATGCGCAGCTCAACCTCGTGCGTGCGCAAGTCAACGCTGCGCGCGCCATCTATGACGTATTTCTTGCCGCCGCCGACCTGGCGCGGGCGACTGGTCGCCCGATTCCGTTGCCTGATGGCGGCGTGATGCGCATCACTGACCGTGGAGCAGATCGTGTCACGACGGATCGCTGAACTACTACCGCACGCGCGGACCCTGACCTGCGCTGCGCTGCTGCTTGCGACCGCGTGCTCGAAGACCGGTGACGCCGCCGAAGCCAAGCCCGCCGGCGGCGGTGCACCGACCGCTGGCGCTGGTGCCGCGGGTGGCGCACGTCCCGGTGGACCCGGCGGTGCAGGAGCCGCCGGCGGTCGCGGTGGTGTCGTGCTCGCCGCCACCGACGTCGCCACCCTCAAGAATGGCGTGATCGAAAATTCCGTCGCGGTCTCCGGCAACCTGCGCCCGATCGAGACGATCGAGATCCGCAGTCGGCTGAACGGCGACATCGACGCGGTCTACGTACAGGAAGGCGAGCGGGTCGGCGCCGGCCAGGTGCTCGCACGCTTCGAATCGAGCCAGCAGGAAAGCTCACGTCGCGGTGCAGAGGCCGATCGTGAAGCGGCCCGGTCGCAGTTGCAGACCGCCACCTGGGCCGCCGAGCAGTCGGCTGCGCTCTTCAAGGCCGGCGCAATCGCGGAGCAGGAGAACCGTGCGTCGCAGCAGGCCGTGGTCGCCGCGCAGGCAGCCGTGGCCGCATCCGAAGCGCGCCTCCGCACCGCCAGCGCCGTCGCGGGCGACACGCGCGTGTTGGCCCCCTCCAGCGGCATCATCGACATCCGCAGCGTGCAGCCCGGCGAACGCGTCTCGATCAGCACCCCGCTCTTTACGCTCGTCCGCAACGAAACCCTCGAGCTGGCGGCCAACGTCCCGGCTCGCATGGCCAACCTCGTCATGCCGGGGCAGTCCGTGCGCCTCAGCCTCGACGACCGCACCATCGAGTCGAAGGTCGCCCGCGTCAGTCCGACGGTCGACCCGGTGTCTCGCAGCGTCACCGTGTACGTGCGTGTGCCGAACGCGAAGGGCGCCATCAAGGGCAACACCTTCGTCAGCGGTCGCGTGATCGGCGAACGGCGCACCAGCGCCCTGCTCCTGCCCACCAGCGGCATCCGTCAGGCACAAGGCACCGATGCTCCGCCGTTCGTCTGGCGGATCACCGGCGGCACCCTCGAAAAGCGCAACATCATCCTCGGCGTGGTTGACGACGCCGCCGGTGTTGCCGAAGTGAAGGAAGGGTTGGCGCCCGGCGATCGGGTCATCATCGGCAACGTCGGCGCGCTTGGGAACGGCGCCAAGGTCACCATCGCAGGCGGGAAGTCATGATCATTTCAGATGTCTCCATCAAGCGACCGGTCTTCGCCACCATGATCATGGTGGCGTTGGTCGTCCTCGGTGTGATCGGGTACGGACGACTCGCCATCGACGAGTATCCGGACATCACCTACCCGACCGTCGTCGCGCAAACCGCCTATCCGGGCGCGTCGCCGGAAGTGGTCATGCGCGAAGTGTCGAAGCCGATCGAGGAAGCGCTCAACACGGTGCAGGGCATCAAGGAGGTCACCTCCACCTCCCTCGAAGGCAGCTCGCTGGTGCGACTGCAGTTCAACCTCGATGTCGATGTGATC
This sequence comes from uncultured Gemmatimonadaceae bacterium, assembly GCA_963740355.1. Classification (GTDB taxonomy): domain Bacteria; phylum Gemmatimonadota; class Gemmatimonadetes; order Gemmatimonadales; family Gemmatimonadaceae; genus JACMLX01. Next base: position 111,987 of record CAVUDW010000002.1, on the reverse strand, counting down.
GCGGCGCAGCAGGAAGTGAGCGCCAAGGTCGCGCGTATCCGCCGCCAGCTGCCGCCGACCATCGAAGATCCGATCGTGCTCCGCTTCGACCCCAACGATCGGCCGATCATCAGCGTCGCGTTGACCAGCGCTGAACGGCCGCTCCGCGAGCTGAGTGACATCGCTACGGAAGTCATCAAGACCCGCTTTGAATCGATCCCTGGCGTGGGTGGTGCCAGCATCACCGGTGCCGCCACACGGCAGATCCAGATCCAGCTCGATGCCGACGCCATGCGCGCGTACAACATCGCGCCGCCCGTGGTCATTGCCGCACTCGAGCGCGAGAATCGCGAAGTCCCCGCCGGTCGCGTGCGCCGCAACGGCCGCGAGCAGCTGATTCGTGTCACCGGCCGTGTGGTCGACCCGGCGCGTTTCGCCGACATCACACTCGCCGTGCGCAACGGTGCCCCGGTGCGCATCAGTGACGTGGCCAAGGTGGTCGACGGCAGCGCTGAGCAGCGGAGCGCAGCCTTCCTCGGCCGGACGCCGGCCGTCGCCATCGAAGTGCAGAAGATCGCCGGCAGCAACACCGTCGAAGTCGCCGATCGCGTGCGCGAAACGATGACCGAGCTGGAAAAGACCCTGCCGGCCGACGTCAAGCTGAGTGTCATCCGTGACGACTCGCAGCGCATCCGCGACTCACTCGACAGCGTGCAGCACGAGCTGATCCTCGGTGCGATTCTCTGCATCGTCATCATCTACTTCTTCCTCAACTCCTGGCGCTCGACGATCATCACGGGCCTCGCCCTGCCGATCTCGCTGATCTCGTCGTTCTTCGTCATGTGGGCGTTCAACTTCACGCTCAACACCATGACGCTGCTGGCGCTGTCGCTCGCCATCGGCCTCCTCATCGACGACGCCATCGTGGTGCGCGAGAACATCGTGCGCCATCTCGAGATGGGGAAAGACCACGAACACGCAGCCTCCGAGGGCACCAGCGAAATCGGCCTCGCCGTGTTCGCGACGACGATGGCCGTGGTGGCCGTCTTCTTCCCGGTCGCCTTCATGGGCGGCATGATCGGCAAGATCTTCTTCCAGTTCGGTGTCACGGTGGCCTTCGCCGTGCTGGTGTCGCTGCTCGTCAGCTTCACCCTCGACCCGATGCTTTCCAGCATCTGGCCCGACCCCGAAGTCGATCACGCCAACCAGGCCACGTTGCGCGCCTCGCGCAATCCGATTCGTCGCGTCGCCTTTGCCTTCAACGACTGGTTCGAGCGCGTCGCTGATCGGTATCCGAAGGGCCTCGCCTGGACGCTCAATCACCGCCTCGCCGTGCTTGGACTCGCGCTCACGACCGTGGTGGGCTCGGTGCTGTTGATCCCGAAGCTCGGCTTCACCTGGATGCCCGACGTGGACGGCAGTGAGTTCAACGTCAACTACCGCGTCGCGCCGGGCTCAGCCATCGACTACACCATCGGCAAGGGCCAGGAGATCGCCCTCCTGCTCGAAAAGCGGCCCGAAGTGATGTCTACCTACCTCAACATCGGTGGCGGCTTCCGCGGCTCGCCAAGCGGTGGCTCGGTCTCGGTGAAGCTCAAGCCGAAGGATCAGCGCAAGCTGTCGCAGGCCGAACTGCAGACCGCCCTGCGCCCGATGCTGATGAAGATCCCTGGCGTCCGGGCGAACATCACTGGCACCCCGACGATCTTCGGCGGCTACCGCCAGCCGATCGACGTCAAGGTGCAGGGACCCGAGCCGACACGTCTCAAGCTCGCCGCCGCAGAGGTGCTGAAGACCATGGCAACGGTGAAGGGCCTCGCCGAACCCACCTCCAGCGACGACGGCGAGATTCCGCAGCTCGACGTGCAGGTGGATCGCGAACAGGCCTGGGCGGCTGGACTTGGCATCGGCACCATCGCCACCACGCTCCAGCCGCTCTTCACTGGCCAGCGAGCGACTCGCTGGGAAGACCCGCAGGGCTACTCGCACGACGTGGTCGTGATCTACCCCGACTCGCTCCGTCGCTCCTCGGACGACGTGGCCGAGTTGCCGATCCCCGGCTCCGGGGTGGATGGGCGCACCGGACTCGCGACCACCATTCCCCTCGGGCAGGTGGCGACAATCCGCGCTGGTATCGGACCGCAGGCCATCGAACGCTCGGCACTGGAACGGCAGGTCTCGATCAGCGCCGGCACCCTTCCGGGCTACGGCGTGGGCGATGTGGCGGCCAAGGTGCAGAGCGCGATCGACTCGATGGGCCTCCCGGCCGGCTATCGCACGGTGTTTGGCGGCGACGTCCAGAACCTCAACGAGACCAAGGGTTATGTGGGCGAGGCGCTGATCCTGGCCGTCGTCTTCATCTACCTGATCCTCGCGTCGCTCTTCGGCTCCTTCTTCCAGCCGCTGGCGATCATGCTCTCGCTGCCGCTCAGCTTCATCGGTGTGGCGGTGGCGCTCCTCGTCACCAAGGGGAGCCTGAACGTGATGACCATGATCGGCATCATCATGCTCCTCGGCCTGGTCACGAAGAACGGCATTCTGCTGGTGGATTTCGCCAATCACCGCCGCGAGCAGGGTGACGACATGCGGACGGCGCTCCTCGCGTCGGCCCGAATCCGCCTCCGTCCGATCATCATGACCACCGTCGCGATGATCGCCGGCATGGTGCCGCTGGCCTTTGCGCTGGGCGCCGGCGCGGAGCAGCGGGCGCCGATGGGCCGGGCCGTTATCGGTGGCCTCGTCACCAGCACGCTCCTCACGCTCTTCGTCGTGCCTGTGGTGTATTCGCTGCTGGATGACGCCGTCCGCATGGTGCGGGAGCGCTTCGGATCAGCAAAGCCGGGGCACGCCCCGGCGATCCTTCCGACCCCGGTGGCAGGCGACTGACCGGCCGGATTTCGCTGCACTCTGCACCAATTTGCGCCGCCACTGCTTGACGTTCAGTGGCGGCGCTGTTATTCCGGCTACGTCACCGTTGCACGCACTTGTGCCGTGGTACTCAAATCCTGCTGGACCATTTCTGCGTTGGAAAACTGCGTTGGAGGCAGGCATGCCGCGTTTCGGCGAATACGATGATGTTGAATTCCGGCTCCGTGGCCGTGATGATGATGAAGACGACTACTACGACTCCGATCCGATGTACGAGGAAGAGGAGGAGGAGGAGGACGAGGACGAAGAAGGCTTCACCCCGACCGTCAAGCGGAAGCGGGAGTCGCTCTTCGACGACCCTGATGACGCAGCCAAGGACGAGGACGAGGAGGAGGACACGGGTGAGGTGATCGAGGAAGAAGTCGATGCCGAGCTCGGCACCGACGACCTCGAGCCGGCCGAAGAAGACGATCTGGGGCTCGATGACGAAGTCGGTCTGGACGACGATCTCGGCGACGAGCCGCTCACGCCGAAGGTCAAGACGCTGCCGGCTGTCGAGCCGATCGCGCCGGTCCGCGCGTCGTCCGCCCTCAAGCCGCCCAAGCTGCCGAAGGCTCCGCCCGCACCAAAGGCGCCCAAGGCACCACCAGCCGCACCACCCGCTCCTCCAGCAGCCAAGGCCGCAGCTGCGCCCAAGGCACCGCCGGTCGAGAAGGCGCCTGCCGCGAAGGCTCCAGCGGCAAAGGCACCGGCAGCGCCGGCAGTGAAGCCGGCACCCGCCGCTAAGGCCGCAGCCAAGGCGTCACCGAAGGCACCTCCCGCAGCCAAACCCGAGCCGGTGAAGCCGGCGGCAAAGAAGGCGGCTCCGGCCGCCCCGGCGAAGAAGGCTGCAGCACCAGCGAAGGCCGCACCGGTCAAGAAGGCAGCGGCGCCAGCCAACAAGGCGCCTGCGGCACACAAGTCCGCTCCGGCAGCAAAGTCGGGCGCAAAGGCCAAGGCACCGGTCAAGAAGGCAGCACCAGCGAAGAAGGTCGCACCAGTGAAGAAGGCTGCCGCCAAGAAGTCGGCCCCCGCCAAGAAGGCGGCACCGGCGAAGAAGGCGGCGCCCGCGAAAAAAACGGCACCGGCAAAGAAGGCCCCGGTGAAGAAGGCTCCCGCAAAGAAGCCGGCGAAGAAGAAGGGTCGCTGAGCGTCACGAAAACCTCGGCGCTGGTCGAATCCTGACCGCCAGCGCCGACCAATGCTCGTCGCACATCGCAGTCTTCGAGATGACCAACCGGCGGAATGGAGCTTGCTCCGTTCCGCCGGTCTATCTTTCGGCCATGTCCGTTCGCGATCAACAGATCCTCGACGCAGTACCGCTGATGATCTTCGCCACGGACCTCGCGGGCCTGGTGGTGCAGCAGAACCAGCCCGCCGCGCTCCATGGCGCGTCGTCAGCGATCGGTCGGCCCCTGCACGAGGTGCTCGGTGAACCATCCGACGCCGAACAGTGCGCCCGGGCCTTCGCCGCGCTCCGCACCTCCGACGCGCCACTCGTCCGCTGGGAGTTCGCCGACACGCAGGATGACGATGCCCGGGTGATGCTGGTACAGGTCACGCGCTGCCTGGCCGACGCCGTGCACATCGGCTACGTCGCCACCATCTCCGACGTCACCGAATCGCATCGCGCCCGCGAAGCCCTCATTTCCACCGGCCTCGCCCTCGCCAGCTCCATCGACCTCGATCGCGTCTATCGGGAAGTCGGAAACCAGCTGCAACGGGCGGTGCGCTGCGACGCCTACATCATCGCTGTCGCCGATGATGACACCCTCGTCCTCTCCGGGGTGCAGTCGGCCGGCTTCAGCGAGTCGGCGGAAGTCGTCGCCGCCAGGTTACGATCGGAGTGGCTCGAGGCACTCGCCTCGGGCACCGCCATCGTGCACCGCGCCGCACCGGCCGGCCGCGAAGTCACGGCGCCGATCATCAGCGAGGAGGGAGTGCTCGGCGCCATCACCGTGCGACTCAGTGCCCTCGAGGCGACCTACGAGCTCGCCGAAACGCAGCGGGTGCTCAGTGCCATCGCCGCACAGACCGCCGCCGCCATCGATCGCGCCTTCCTCGTGCGCCGAGTCGAGCAGAAGCGCCGACTCGAGGCGATCGGCGAAGTTGCCGCGGGGGTCGCGCACGAATTGCGAAACCCGCTCTTCGGCATCTCGTCGGCGGCGCAACTGCTGCGACTCCGCGGGCGCGATGATCCGGCGGTCGAACGCAACGTCGGGCGAATGCTGCGTGAAGTGGAACGGCTCAACAGCATGCTCTCCTCGCTGCTGGTCTATGGTCGGCCGCAGCCACTGCAGCGCCTCAAGGGCGACCCGGACGATATCTGGGATGAAGTGATCGAGTCGAACCGCGCCCGCATGGATGAACAGGGCATCACCTTCGTGCGCCTGCGCAACCCGCTGCCGGTATCGATGTCGTTCGATCCCGCGCAGTTCGCACAGGTCTGCCTCAACGTCCTGGTCAATGCCCTCGACGCCGCACCACGCGATTCGACCATCACGCTCCACAGCAGCCTGCTGCCACACGGCGCGTGGCGCTGTCGCCTGCACAACACCGGCGCCGCGATTCCGCCGGAGGCCCTGCCGCGCGTGTTCGAGATCTTCTATTCGCTGAAGAGCGGCGGCACCGGCATCGGTCTCGCACTCTGCCAGCGCATCATCGAGGAACACCAGGGCACGATCAGCATCGAAAGCCAGCCGGAGTCGGGTACGGCCGTCACCATCGTGATGCCCGCAGGATCACTGCAGTGATCCCGTCCACGATTCTCATCGTCGATGACGATGACACGGTGCGCGAGACGCTGACTGAATACTTCACGCTCACCGGGATGGATGTCCTCTCCGCCGCGACGGCGGCGGAAGCCGATGCGATCGTGACGCAATACCTGCCCGACGTGGTGGTGATGGACCTGCGGTTGCCCGGTGTCGAGGGTCTCAGCCTGCTCGAATCGCTGCGTGCGCAGAATCCGGATGGTGCCATCATCGTGCTCACCGGCCACGCCGATGTGCGCACGGCAGTCAGCGCCATGCAGGGCGGGGCACTCGATCTGCTCGAGAAGCCGGTCAACCTCGAGACCCTCCGCGATGCGGTGGTGCGGGGAATCGAGTTGGCGACGCTGCGCCGCGAAGTCAGCATGCTGCGGGCACGTGACGGCGCCGGCGTGCCAGCCGCTCCGCTGCAGCCATCGTTCGACAAGCTGATCGAGCTCGCGGCCCGCAACGATGACGCCCCGGTGCTCATCCTCGGCGAGACGGGCACGGGCAAGGGGTTCATCGCGAGGAAAATTCACGATCGCTCGCAACGCGCCGCACGCCCGTTCGTCGAGATCAACTGCGCCTCGCTCTCGTCGACCTTTTTCGAGAGCGAAGTGTTCGGTCACGAACGCGGCGCGTTCACCGACGCGCGGCAATCCAAGCGCGGTCTGGTGGAAGTGGCGGCGAACGGCAGCATGTTCCTCGACGAAATCGGCGAGCTCTCACTCGACGTGCAGCCGAAGTTGCTCAAGGTGATCGAGGAGCAACGTTTCCGACGGCTGGGTGGGACGGCCGAATTGCGTAGCGCCGCGCGAATCATCTGCGCCACCAATCAGCCGATGCCGACGCTGGTGGCGGAGAAGCGCTTTCGCGCGGACCTGTTCTACCGGCTCCAGGTCCTCACGATCACCATGCCGCCGCTGCGCGACCGGCTCGACGCACTCCCAGAGCTCATCGCCCACTTCCTGCCGCGTGGCGCCACGCTCACCGCCGACGCGCAACGCGCCTTGGCCGCCTACGGCTGGCCAGGCAACATCCGGGAGTTGAAGAACACCCTCTGGCGCGCCGCCATCCTCGCCGAAGGTCGCCCGATTTCTGGTGCGGCGCTGAATCTCCCAGGCCTCGGCACAGGGGTCCGTGCGCCGGATGCCGACTTTTCCCTCGCCGCCGCCGAACAGCGCGCGATTGACGCGGCCCTGGCCGAAACCGGAGGGAACCGCGTCCGCGCCGCCCAATTGCTTGGCATCGCCCGGTCCACCCTGCACGAGAAGCTGCGCCACCGACGCTGATCAACCGCCCTATTCGGACGGCCGGACCAACACGTCGAATGACCGACTTTCGCACACCGTCTGCTCGAATGTCCGAAAAGCGGACAATCAGCGTTCAGGCCGATGGCCATCGTACCGTCGTAAACCGTTGTCAAGCCACGAGATACACATTTCGTCGTGGTCGGCACGGTTCTCGCCTTGAAGGAAGTCGTGCAGAAACGTGTCCTGATCGTTGAAGACGAGATCTCCATCCGGGAATCGCTCGTCGACCTCTTTGCCTCTGACGAGGTCGCAGTGATGGCCGCCGCTACCCTGGGCGAAGCCAAGGCCGCGCTGTTCGCGCAGCTCCCCCTCGACCTCATCGTCACCGACCTGCGACTCGGTGGCAACCGGGATGGCGGGTTGCAGGTGCTCGCAGCGGCGGGACTCGTGCACCAGAACACACCGGCGATCGTGTTGACTGCCTATCCTGACGACGACAATCGGCACGCGACCGAACGATTGAACGCGACCTACTTCCTCGAGAAGCCAGTCGACCTGTCGGTGATTGCGAAGCTCGCACGCGAACATGGTGTGTCGTCCGCGATGTCGCCATCCGATAGCGCACCGGCAGCGTAGACGACGCACGAACACGAAGACGGCATGGTGTGAGCGGTGGGGAGGATGCTGCAAAGGGGCCGCTCCGCCATGCTCGTCTTTCGTGTTTGACCAGAGTTCACAGCCGCCAGCATCACAGCAGAGGCTTGACACTGACGGCGCGTTCGCGTGTTCTTACGGCGCGCGCCGTGTCATCGACATGTGTGAGTGCGCACACTCCGCCCGATTCCCCACGCATGACCGACTCTCCGGTCGCACTGCTTCGTGCCCATAGCCGGCACGCCCCTTGGAATGCGCGCGGTCTCGCCGCGCATGCCACGGCCCTCGTCGATTCCGCCGGGTTCCGGCCCACCAACACGTCGGCGCGTGCCGCACCCAGCGCGCGTGCGATCCGCTTCTACGTCGCGCAACGCTTGCTCGATCGCCCCGAAGGCGCCGGCACCACGGCCACCTACGGCTATCGACACCTGCTGCAGCTGCTCGCGATCAAGATCCGGCAGCGCGAAGGGCAGACGCTCGAAGTGATCAAGAAGGAGCTCGCCGGTGTAAGTGGCGAGCAACTCGAACGTCGCGTCGCCACCGCCCTCGCACCGGCGCTCACGCACAGCGCCGACCTCACCGTGCGCACCGATGATGCACAACCCGTCGCCGAGTGGCGTCGGGTGCAGGTGGCCGATGGAATCGAGTTGCACATACGCACCGATGCGGCTGGCGCACGCGACGACACCATCGTCGCGATGCGTGACGCGATCCGGACGGCATTGGGTCGCTCGGACGCCAGGAACTGATGTGCTGACTCCGGCAGAGCATTTGTCAGCTGGCTCGGCACCGCTCAATGCAGCGGCGCTCGCGCGCGGCGGAGATCTCTCCAGCGGTGGTGGCGCAGCCAGCAAGCGGCGCGCCGCCAGTCGGCTCGTCTATCTCGATCGCGCCCTCGAGGCCCTGCCGCTGTTTCGGCTCAGCGACTCGAACGAAGAAGGGGCCATCGCCTTCACCACCCCCAGCGGCGGCCGTTGGCGTGTGTTGCCCGCCCCAGGTGACCGCCTGCCCGGCACCTTCGATCAGGACGTCTACATCGAACTGCTGTATCGCTATCAGGAGTCAGGTCGACCGGCCGATGGTGTCCTCACCTTCACGCTCCACGCCTTTCTGCGCGCCATGGGTCGACGTGTCGACGGGCGCACCTACGAACAGCTGCGCGGCGCACTCGCACGCCTCGAACGCACGACGCTCGAGAGTGCGGGCGCCTACTGGGACGCCACCAACAGCAAGCCGCTCGAAGGCGCCTTCACGCTCCTCAGCGCCGCCACCGTTGATCGACGTCGCGCCGCCGACCGCGATCAGCTCTCGCTCTTTCCCAGCGTCACCGCCGCCGAACCTGGCGTCGCACGCGTGACGCTCGCACCGCAGGTGCGCAGCAACCTCGACGCCGGACATGTCACGTCCCTCCGTCTTGGTGGCTACTCATCATTGCTGTCGCCGGTCGCGCGACGGATCTATCGCCTGATCGCAGTCCAGCTTGCCGCAGGGGCCGACGGTCGCTGGCGTGTCTCGCTCGAAACGCTGGCGGAGTTGCTTCCACTCACGCAGCGTTATCCCAGCCATATCCTGCGCGTGGTCAAGCCCGCCAGTGAAATGCTTGTCGCGGCAGGCATCGTCCACGCTGCCGAGGAATCGCAGGACGGGCGCTCGTGGTACATGGAGTATCGCTGGACGTGACGAAAGCAGGTGCCGGCGCGTAGAGCTTGACCGCTTGGGGCTCCGGAACTTGCAGGGTACGTTCCGGTACAGTAGCCGGTTGGACGATCCCGACCGACTGTCCTTTTCCTGCTGGAAGGTGTTCATGTCGAGTACGCGTCGCGCCGTTGTGGGCGCCATCCTCATCGCTGTCCCTCTCGTTGCCGGCGGCTTCGTCTGGCAAAATCGTGAGGCGCGAGACGGCGCCATGCTGTTCGATCAAGTGTTGCGACGTGTCTCGGAACGATTCGTCGACACCGTGGACGCGACAGCGCTCTACGAGAAGGCAGCGCGCGGTCTCATCGCGCAGCTCAACGATCCATATACGACACTCTACACGCCGAAGGAATTCGCGGCGTTCACGCAGGGCACCAACGGTCGGTATGCTGGCGTCGGCATGCAGATCCAGGACATCAAGGGTGCCATCACGGTCGTGAAGGTCTTCCCGAATACCCCCGCTGCCGGTGCCGGTATCGCGTCCGGCGATCGCATCATCATGATCGACTCGGCGTCGACTCGCGGCTGGATCGTCGACTCCGTGTCGTCCAAGCTGAAGGGTGATCCAGGCACGCGTGTCCGTGTGCGATTCAATCGCCCCGGTGTCACCGATCCGATCAACGCGACCTTCGTTCGCGCCACGATCCACATTCCGGCCGTGCCGTTCGTCACCATGCTGGATGGTGGTGTGGGTTACATCCCGGTGCAGGGCTTCAACGAAACGTCGTCGTCGGAAACCATTCGCGGCATCCAGCAGCTGCAGCGCGAAGGGATGAAGTCGTTGATCATCGACCTCCGCGACAACCCGGGTGGCATCCTCGACGAGGCCTTCGTGATGAGCAATCTCTTCCTGCCCAAGGGCAAGGAGATTCTCACCTACCGTGGGCGCGCCGACATGAACCAGCAGTTCATCGCGCAGGAAGATCCGATGCTGCCGAACATGCCGATGGTCGTCCTCGTCGACGACGGTTCGGCGTCAGCATCCGAGATCGTTGCCGGCGCATTGCAGGATCACGATCGCGCACTGATCGTCGGCACCACCAGCTTCGGCAAGGGCCTGGTGCAGTCGCTCTTCCGTCTCGATGGCGGCTACGCACTGAAGATGACGACCGCCAAGTGGTTCACGCCGAGCGGCCGTTCCATTCAGCGTCCGCGCAAGTACGTCAACGGTCGGTTCGTTGAGGAAGAAGCGCCGGACTCGATGGAAACCGACAGCGCACGCAAGGCGCGCCCGGCGTTCCGCAGCGATGCCGGCCGCGTGATCTACGGTGGCGGCGGTATCACGCCTGACATCACAGTCCGTCCGGACACCCTCACGACGCTCGAACAGAAGGCCGCGCGCATGCTCGGCGCGAAGGTGCAGGAGGCGTATTCATTGCTGTCACAGTACGCGGAAGAACTGCGTCCACAGGTCAAGACGCCGAACTTCACCGTGCCGCCGGCGTGGCGCAGCGAGTACTTCAAGCGCATTACGGCAGCCAAGGTCCCGATCGACTCGGCCACCTACTTCGCCGCCCCGGCCTACTTCGATCGCCTGATCGCGAACCGCGTCGCGCAGGCCGCGTTCGGCGACTCGACCGTCGCCAAGCGACAGTTCGCCGAGGATCCACAGATGAAGAAGGCCCTCGAACTGCTCCGCCGCGGTGGAACGCAGCGGGATCTGCTCAGCATCGCCGCGGCCACCGCCCCGGCACCGGGCGCCTCCGCACGCCGTCCGTAGTTACACGGACCGGCGCGTCTCGCCGGGACGAATAACTTTGCTCGAGGGGCCGGACATCACGTCCGGCCCCTCGACTGTTTTTCGGCCCCGCAATTTCTCATCGACGCTCGTCATGACGACCGCCCGCACCATCCTGCCTGCCACCATCGCCGCGCTGCTGATCACAGCAGCCGCCTGCACCTCCGCTACGCCCGGCAGCGCGCCGGCACCAGCTCCGGGCGTCAACATCGCGCGCCCCGCCGATCCCACCGAGCCGCATCTCGCGAACATCCGCCAGATCACCGACGGTGGCGAAAATGCCGAGGCGTATTTCAGCCAGGACGGAAAGTGGATCACCTTCCAGTCCTCGCGGAATGGCCGGACCTGTGACCAGCAGTACGTGATGCGCGCCGACGGCACCGACCTCCGTCGCATCTCCAACGGCAACGGCAAGACCACCTGCGGGTGGTTCATCCCGGGCAGCGACCGCGTGTTCTTCGGGTCGAGCCACATGCATGACAGCACCTGCCCGCCCAAGCCTGATCCCTCGAAGGGCTACGTCTGGCCGCTCGACAAGTTCGACATCTTCACCGCCAAGCGTGACGGGTCGGACCTCCGTCGCCTCACGAACTACAACGTCTACACGGCGGAAGGTGTGCTGTCGCCCAATGGCAAGCGCATCGTCTTCACGTCGCTCAAGGACGGAGACCTCGACATCTACACCATGAATGTCGATGGCTCGGACGTGAAGCGCCTGACCAATACCGAAGGCTATGACGGCGGCGCCTGGTGGTCACCCGATGGCACGAAGATCGTGTACCGCGCGCATCATCCGAAGGACTCGACGGAAGTGCGGCAGTACCACGAACTCCTCGCGCAGGGCCTGATCCGCCCCAGCAAGGTCGAACTGTTCGTGATGAACGCCGATGGCAGCGACAATCGCCAGATCACCCATCTCGGCGGCGCCAACTTCGGTCCGTCGTGGACGCCAGACGGCAAGCGCATCATCTTCGCGTCGAACCACAAGAATCCACGTAGCGGCAACTTCGACCTGTTCCTCGTCAACCTCGATGGTTCGAACCTCGAGCAGGTCACGACCAACGGCGTCTTCGACGGCTTCCCGATGTTCAGCCCCGATGGCAAGCAGCTGATCTGGGCCTCGAATCGCTTCGACCAGAAGCAGACCGAAACGAACCTGTTCATCGCCGACTGGGTGCAGTAGCCAATACGGATGAGTTCGTCCGGCTGAGATGGGGTCGGCGTTCCGGAGCACCGGAGCGCCGACCCCATTCGCCATTCCCCCCGCAGGCTGTGCGGGGCTGCCATCTTTCAGGAGTCTCCTACTCCAACCTCAGGACTCTGCAATGGCGTGGCTCCTCCCTCTGATCATCGTGCTGATCGTGCTCTTCATCGGCACCAGCTCCTTCAAGATCATCGGCCAGGCCGAAGTGATGGTCATCGAGCGGCTCGGGCGCTTCAACCGCATTGCACGGTCCGGCTTCAACGTCCTGATCCCATTCATCGAGCGCCCACGCACCATCGACGTGCGTTTCTTCGGGCAGGATGTCTCGGGCGTGAAGAAGGTCACCAGTGGCTCCACGTCGCGGATCGACCTGCGTGAGCAGGTGCTGAACTTTCCCAGCCAGCCGGTCATCACGAAGGACAACGTGACCATCGATATCGATGCCGTCATGTACTATCGCGTCGCCGATCCGCAGAAGGCGACGTACTCGGTCCAGAACCTTCCCTTTGCACTCGAGACGCTGACACGCACCGCGTTGCGCAACATCGTGGGTGAAATGGAGCTCGACACCACACTCACCAGTCGCGACGGCATCAACACCCGCATGCGTGAGACGATCGAGGAAGCGTCGATCGGATGGGGTGTCGACGTCACACGCGTCGAGCTGCAGAGCATCGAACCGCCGCGCGACATTCAGCAGTCGATGGAATTGCAGATGCGCGCCGAGCGCGAGCGCCGTGCCTCGGTCACGAATGCCGAGGCCACCAAGCGGGCGCAGATTCTCGAGTCGGAAGGCTCACGGGAGTCACAGATCCAGAAGGCGCAGGGCGAGCGCGAAGCCTCGATCCTTCGCGCTTCGGGCCTCGCCGAGGCGCGTCTCGCGATGGCGTCGGCCGAGGCCGAGGCGATCAAGCGCATCGCCGCGGCATTGCCGGACGGTCAGGTGGCGATGTACCTGCTGGGACAGAAGTATCTCGAGATGTTGCCGGCCCTCGCAGCGAGCAAGGGCAGCACGGTCTTCCTCCCGGCGGAGGCCGCGGGAATGATGGGTGCACTGGGTGGCATTCGTGAGTTGCTCAACCGCACCAGTGGTGGCACGAACGTCGAGCCGCCGCGCTCGTCGCCGCCGTCTGCTCCACGCTTGCCGAGCGACTTCCCGCCGGGGTTCGGCAGCTGACATGACGATTGTCACGAAGGAGCGCGCGGAACGCATTGCACGCGCTCAGGCCTGTCCCCGTTGCAGCGAATACACGTACAAGAAGTTGAAGCTGCGCGCCGCCGACGCCAGCGATCACATCGCTGGCGCGGCCTGGATTGCCGAGATGGTGTGCGGGGTCTGCGCCGCACACCTGCAGTTGGCGCTGGAGAGCGACGGAGACGTGCTTTTCTTCAATTGATCACGGCGCTGGTGATCACGGCGCCGGCGGCGAATCACAGCGCTGGGTCTCGGGCGGGCGGCTGTCGCACGCGATCTTCTCATTCATGCCATTCGAGATCGGCCCACACGCCGTCGAGTGCGCCGTGCGCGTTGCTTCCTGCGCCGACGATCCACTCGCCTTCGAGCACTGCTTCTGGCCGTTGAAGACCACGCACACTTCGCAGGTGGCGAGCTGGGCGGACATCGTCTTCTTCCAGAACAGCGTTGCCATGCCGGCAAGCAGCAGCACGGTGATGATCAGATTGCGGTAGCGCTTCATCGGTGTCAGGACGGTGGGACAGCTTGTTCGGGTCGGGCGGAGCACTGGAACGATGATACGCAGGTTGCGCCGCCTCGACAGGGCTTGAGCCTCGTCATCATCTTCGTCTCCTGTTTGCTGCTGCGCCTTCTCTCGATTCGCCTCGCTGATCCATGCCGCCTCTGATGCTGCCGCAGCTCGCTGCCGGCGCCGCCGTCTCCGCTGAACTCCTGGTCCTCGAGCGTGTCGAACGCACCACGGGCGCGGGGGATCCGTTCTGGGTGCTCACGCTGGGCAATGCGAGCGGCACGGTACAGTCGGCGCCGATCTGGAAGGACAACGCCAGCTGGGTCGACGGGGTGGAGAAGGGACGGGTGGTGCAGGTGCTTGGCCAGATCGAGGTCTACGCCAAGACGGGCTCTCGCCAGTTGAAGCTGACCGGCCCCGTGCGTGTGGTGCCCGTGGGCACGGAACGCATCGATGAATTCCTGCCGCGCGTCGAGTACGTCACCGAGCGCCTCTGGGACGCGCTCGACAAGCTTCGCAATTCCATCACGACACCGCGCCTGAAGGAGGCGGTGGACCTGTTCTTCGGCGATGATGCGTTTCGTACGAAGTTCGAGCGAACGCCCGGCGCCGTGCGCGGGCATCATGCGAAGCTTGGCGGATTGCTGCTGCATGTGTGCGAGGTCGCGTCGATCGGACAACAGATGGCGAAGACGATGCGCAAGGCGAACGTCGATCTCGTGATCACCGGCGCGCTGCTGCATGACATCGGCAAGGTCGAGGCGTATACCGTTGATGCCAAAGGCCTTGGCTACGATCCACGGAATCACCTGATTGGCCATGTGGTGCTGGGTTGCCTGATGTTCACCGAACGTGTGGCGGCAGCGCGCGTGGCCGGCACATGCACACTCACGGATGTGCAGATCACCGAGCTGCAGCACATGATCCTGTCCCACCATGGCTCGCTCGAATTCGGAAGCCCTGTGCAGCCGATGACACTCGAGGCGGAGTTGCTGCACTGGGCGGATGAGACGAGCGCCAAGGCCGATTCGTTCGTGGAAGCGCTCGCTGATGCAGAGTTGTTCGCACCGGGCGACGAAGTCTCGATGCGGAAGTCCTGGCAGCTGGACCGACGCTTGTGGCGGCGGCCGTTCCGGTGGGACGAGGCCTGAGATCGCCTGCTGGCGCCGTGTTTGGTCGCTGGCGTCATGCGTGCACTGTCAGTGGTGCTATCGGTGCCTGGGGCCGGCGTCCACCAAAAGGCCCGGATTTTCGGCCGTCGCCCCGTCGGTGCGCTCAATTCTGGCGCCAAGCCGGCGGGTGTTGAGTCGGCTCACCTGCCACCTGCCGGTGCTGCGGCGACGAATTTTGCGCGGAAACAGCCCTGAATGGGCTCGGCAGCGGCCTTCCGATACCGCCAAAATGGCACGAAGCGTTTGGACTGATAACCGGCTGGATTTGTAACACCGCCGACTCATTCACGCTTCTGTTTTTCTCACTACCGACAACCGCATGTTCCTGCACGTTTGCCTTTGCCGTTTGCAGGTTTCGGAATGCACGAACTGCGAGACTCGACAGTGATCGCCAGTTACATCGCAGTGACACGCCACTATCCCAGCATTTAGCGGTCAACCGAATCGGAACGTGAGTCCGAGCCAAAGCCCGCATTCTCTCACTGCCTCGGAACTGCCGCCCAGGTTAGGCGGCATCGCGATCAAGAATCAGACTCGTTCTGAGACATTAGCCCCCTTCTCTACCCCTTCCGGCAGTGGTTACTGTTCTGCCATAGCCCATTGGCACAGGGCGCCCGATCTGCCAAAGGGACCACAATTTGGAGGGTACATGCGTAAGCCTCGGCCCGCGTCGTACAACCCTGCACAAGCGCTGAACCTCATCGCCAGCGATCGTACAGGAATTCCACTGGTCTGCCCGTCTTGCGCGTCAGCGCAGTTCGAGCGTGAACCGGCTCTAATGCCACCGCCACCGCGCAGCCATGTGACGCTGCGATGTGAAACTTGTGGGCGCGTTGCACGGTATATCGCTGGCGCAGCCTGACGCCGCTGCGATGTATCGGCACTGACAACTGAAACATGTTGGAGAGGCCGCGGCGTCTGGGATTTTTCCCGACGCCGCGGCCTGTTTCATGCACGGAGATTCTGTGCGAGATCGCGCGCTGACACTTCACCGCTGGTGTGTCGTCGCGTTGCACGAGGGACGGTTCGTCGCTCGCGCTTTAATGCAAGACCGGCGGGACGCGAGGAGCCACATCATGGCACGGATTCAGGGAACGGTTAAGTGGTTTAACGATGCAAAGGGTTTTGGGTTCATCGCTCATGAGGGTGGCCCGGACGTGTTCGTCCATTTCAGCGCGATCCAATCCCAGGGGTTCAAATCCCTGGCTGAAGGCGACAAAGTCGAGTTCGAGATTGTCCAAGGGCAGAAGGGTCCGCAGGCTGACGCTGTCACCAAGGTCTGAGCGGGTACTAAGCTTCTGATATATGACAAAACGGGCCGGTGATCATCAGATCACCGGCCCGTTTTGCTGCCCGCCACCTGGTCGCGGCGTGCGCCGCGACCAAACCCTCAGCGCGCCAGTTCGAACCGCACACCGCGCACCGCACCACGGCGACGACGCGGTGCAAACTTGTAGAGCTGCGCCGGACGGCCGCGGCCTTCCGCACGCCATGCCTTCGTCGGCTCCACGAGGTGCGCTGCATGCAGCGACCGACGGAAGCTCGCCTTGTGCAACGGACGCTCCAGCAGCAGTTCGTACACCTGCTGCAGTTCACGCAGCGTGAACGTCGTCGGCAGCGCATGGAACGCGATCGGCTCATGCTCCACTGCATGCTTCAGCATGCCGAGTGTCGCCTTCAGCAACGCCTTCTGGCGTGGCGGCAACACCGCCGACTCCGCCCGCACCCACCCTTCATCGTCGTGCACCGTCCCATCCGGGTACACCGCCACGAACGCAATTGAGATCGGCGTGTCCGCTGGGTGTGTGCCTTCTGAGAACGCACCAACCTGCGTCATCCAGCGAGGAGCCGCACCCACCGTCTTGGTGGCCAGTGACTTCGCCAACGTTGGTAGCGCCTCATTCGGCGCCTTCGTTACGCCGATGAATGGCAGTGTCCGCGCCGCTGCACGCGCGCCTTTGGCACCAGCCGAGGTGCAGACGAACCACTCGCCGTCACGAGGCGAGAGCAGCACCATATCCAGAGAGAAAAGATTGCGCATTCCCACATCGTCCTTCGCGCCCGGGATCGAACTCGCTCCGAGTGAGCGGTCGATTGGCAGTCAGCGCGGTGTGGCTGCCGGTGTTCGGAGGGGGGTGCCGCTCGCTGGCGATCCGCCAGATTTCGACATCGTTATCGGAATATAGCGATTGAACACCTGCTGTCCCAAGACCGCCCGTGCCGCCGCCAGTTGCGACGCCCGACTGCCATTCCACGCAATCAGATACGATCCGACCTGCGGCAACTGCGACCCAAGGTACGGGTTTCCGAAGCCAATCACAATCAGTGGCTTGCCCTTGGCCTGAATTGCATTCACTAGGGCACCAAGCCCATCGGGCACACCTGCCGACGCCTGATCCCACTGCTGCGCAAGGTAGGAGCCCATCAGCACCACGTCCGATGAATCCACCAGCGGCAAAAGGCGCGCCGGATCAACAAACGGATCATCCGGATGCAGCACCACCGTCCGCACTCGTCCCGCCGTCCGCCCCAGCGCCGAAGCAAATGTCGTTCCGGCACCAAGGTTCGTGCTTCGTGCTACCACGATATGCAAAATCCGCCGCGACGCCATTGGCGCGGTCGTCGCCAGCGGCAACAACTGCGCCGAATCCCGCACCAGCGTCAATGCGCGTGCGGCAATGCGCTCAGATAAACGTCGGTTTGTCGTGTCACCGACGAGCGCGCGAACCGAGGCCAGGTCGACCTGTGCACCGCGCGGCAGGCCGAGCCGTGCCTTGGCTGCAAGGATGCGCATGACAGCCGCATCGATACGTGCCTGCGAAATCCGCCCCTCCGTCACCCCGGCCACAACCGCATCGATTGTCTGCGCCACATTCTCCGGCTGGATGAGGATGTCAGCGCCCGCCAGGACCGCCAGCTTCGCCGCCTCGACCGCACCATAGCGATCGAGGACGCCGCGCATGTCCATCGCGTCGGAGATGATCAAGCCGCCAAAACCCATCTCCTTACGCAACAGTCCGGTGAGCACGGCGGGCGACAGTGTGCCAGGCACACCCGTTGAATCGAGCGCCGGCATGCTCCCGTGAAACGTCATGATCGCGCCCACACCCGCAGCAATGCTCGCACGAAACGGCGGCAACTCCACTGAATCGAGCCGCGCCCGCGATGCCGTCACCACTGGCAGCGCCAGATGTGAGTTCACATCGGTGTCGCCATGTCCCGGAAAATGTTTGCCGGTGGCGATCATGCCATTGTCCTGGACACCGCGCACGAATGCCGCACCGAGGCGACTGACCCACATCGGGTCTTCGCCGAAGCTGCGCACGTTGATCACGGGATTGGCCGCGTTGTTGTTCACATCCAGCACCGGCCCGTACACGATGTGAATGCCAAGCGCGCGCCCCTCGACCGCCGTCGCACGTCCATATGCATATGCAAGCGCTGTATCACGCGTAGCGCCCAGCGCCATCAGCGGCGGAAACAGCGTCGCCCCGCCGAGATCGATCGCGTTCGGCAGGAAATAGCCACCACTTGCTCGAAATCCCGCCCCCGCCTCGAGGTCCGCGCCCACCAGCAACGGCACACGGGCCATCCGCTGCATGGCATTCAGCTTCGCCGCAATTTCCATCGGGCTGCCGATCGACATCGTGAAGCCGCCGACCTGATCATCCACGATCCAGCTGCGAAGCCTCGTCCACGCCGAGTCGCCGGAGGACGCGTAGTCACCAAAGACACTCGGCCAGACCATCTGCCCCACCTTCTGGCGGAGCGTCATGGACGCCAGAGTCGAGCGCACCCACGGACTCTCCCGCGCACTGGAGACCGGTGGCGCGGCGCGCTGCGCCGAAAGAAGTGACGGCAGGAACAGCGCCGCCGCAGCGGTCGTGCGCAGAAGTCGTCGCATCAGTGGCTGATCGTCCCCTGTTTGGTGGTGTCGATCTCGGCGCTGTCCCCGGACTTGAACAGGAATGAACTCATGTTCTTCATCAGGAACTGGCGTGACTGCGGATCCATCACGTTCAAGCCGTAGTGGTTGATCAGCATCGTCTGCTGCTTCAGCCAGTCACCCCAGCACACCTGGCAGATCTCGGCCAGCACACGCTGGCCAATGGCGCCGGGAAACGGCGGACGTTCAAAGCCAGCGCGCGTGGTGCCGCAGCGGCTACAGGTCAGGTCGGGCACGGCTCACTCGGGAAAGAGGAACCGCTGGCGAGTGCGCCAGCGGGATCCATGAAAGATGATGCGGGCGAGCAGCCAGTGGGACAACCCACGACCACCCGCCCGCAGGACCTGCCGAAGTTCATGAACGCGTCAGTCGCCGCTCACGACCTGGCTCGTCGCACTGCCGTGCGCGTACTTCACCTCGGCCAGACCCAGCCACGACAGCAGCGTGATGTACATCCAACCGATGTCGAACTCGAACCAGCGATGTGAAAACTTCGCGGAATGCGGGTCGGCATGATGATTGTTGTGCAGTTCCTCGCCTGCAATCATGATGCCGATCGGGATGATGTTCCGGCTCTCATCCTTCACTTCGTGATTGCGGTACCCCACGGCGTGCCCCACACCGTTGATGATTCCCGCTGCCCAGAAGGGAATCCAGATCATCTGCAGCCCCCAGACGATGCCACCGACGAAGAAGCCGAACAGGTACAGGTCCACCGCCAGCATCACGATGATTCCAAGCGAGCTATGGCGTGTCAGCAGGTGCCGCTCGATCCAGTCCGAAGGGGTGCCCTTGCCGTACTTCTCGAGGATTCCCGGCTGACGCACGGCCTTTCGGTAGTAGAAGGCGCCCTTCACCACGATGTTGCGCAGCCCTTCCACCACCGGTGAATGCGGGTCGCCCTCGCGATCGGCAAACGCATGGTGTTTCCGGTGACACGCGACCCACTCCTTGGTCACCGTCGCGGTGCTCATCCACAGCCAGACCCGCATCGGCAACGATACCAGCGACGAAAACCGCACGCCGCGATGGGTCTGCTCCCGATGCAGGAACAACGTGACGCAGATGTTGGTCAGGTGACCTGCAACCAGCACGAACAGCACAGGCATCCACCACTCACGTGCAAGACTCGCAAAACCGGGCATCCGAACGACACTCCTCACTCAGGTAAGTCCAGCCAGTTTGGTGTTAGCTGGCGGTGATCGGCTCCCGCAGCGTCAGAAGAGCCGGGAGCGCTGGCGGAAAGTAGCGTCGATCCGCCCCGGAATCAGCGCCGCGCCAGCGTCGATGGTGCCCGCCAGCGGAGGGCTCCTTGCGAAGGTGCCCCCGGTGATACTCTTCTGGCAGGCTCGACCAGACGGCTCGGTAGCTGCGCGACGACGCGCGTCTCGTGCCCCGCGGTGCGCCTGCCGACACTCCGTGTCATGACCAGCGTCACGCCGAACGTCTTCCCGACGGTCACGTCCAGAGTCCGTCGATTCCCGATCGCCGCCGCCTGCTTCCTTGCCGGCGTGCTGCTCCCAGCCACGGGACGGGCCCAGAACAGCACGATCGTCGCCACGGCCACGGTCGTGGCCAGTCCGCTCTCCGTGAGCAGCGTCAGTCGCACCGCCGTGCCGGGCGAGCTCTCGCTGGCCATCGATGGGTGTGGGAGCGGCGCAGTCACAGTGGATGCCCGTGGCGACTTGGGTAGCGCTCGCACCAACCGCATTCTCATCCCGCGCAGCCCCAGCTGTTCGCGCCGGAATGTGTCGGTGCAGCTCCCGCTCGGTGACGCCAGCGTACGGGAATTCCTCGTCAGCCTCGAGCAGGGTGACCGCTTGCTCTCGCCATCATTCGCCCAGTTCGTGGTCCCCGCGTCGACGGCCATCGCCCCGCCCCGCGGATCGCTGGTCTACTAGCGTCGCCAGAACGACCTAGGGCACCAGCGGCGACACCGTGATCACGGGCACACGGGCGGTGGCGCCGTCATCCGTCGAGGCCAGCGGCACCGTCCTGACGTCTGCAGCGAGCCCCTGCGACACCAGCCACTTGGGGTCCACGCGCACGGTGAGCGTCCCCGGTCGCACACCGAACACCACGTATTCGCCATCGCTGAACGATGCGGCCCGCGCCACGACCTCACCTCGCGCGTTCGTGATGATCAGTGGCACCGGCGGCAGGGATGTCCCCCCTGGCCGATTCCACACGATCCGGCCTTCCACGACACCGCCGGCGACGAGGGGAATATCGAGCGGCTCGAAGCGATTGGGGCCGGCTTCGAGGTTCGCGTGCGTCAGCGTGGGAATCCACAGCGGCGACGGCAGCGACGTCGAGTCGATCACGATCGGCAGCGGCACGAAGGGCACCAGGTCCCAGACGCGATACCGACCATCGGCATCGCTGTGTGCGTAGCCCGTCCCAACCTGCACCAGCACATTCGGCACCGACGGCTCGCCCGCATCCCGTATGCCATTCGCATTGCGATCGAGGAACACCACACCGGTCACTCCGGTGCGTTGCAGCGACGGGCCGGTCACGAACTGCGGCCGCCGCGACTCACGCGACAGCAAGGCCGAGCCCTGCACACTCTGCGTGGCACTCGACGCACCCTGCGACATCATCGCGGAGGTGTAGCTACGGATGGCGTTCAAATCACGCGACATCGTGAGTGTCGCAATCGGTCCCCGCTGACCGGCCTGGAAGGCCACGCCGGCATCGACACGGAATGCGCCCGGCATTGGCATCGCCAGCGTCACCGCTTCGCGCACGGCGCGGCCACGTGCGTCCACCTCGCCGATCACACGCAGCAGCGCCGCGCCGATGTAGCGCCCACGATTTGCGTTCGGCAGCAGCACCGCTTCGAGGCCGGCGGCGCGCTGCGCATAGCTGCCGCGCGACGATTGATCGATGCGCAGGTACGGCTGCAGCCGCATCCCTGCGGTCTGGGTACCGACGCCCAGTCGCCCGCGCAGCAGGTCACCACCGTCGAGGAACAGGCTGCGGTCGACACTCGCTTCGACCGTCGTCTGCTTCACACCCATCGAACGCCAGTAGGCGTACACGCTGCTCTGTGCACGGCGCCTGGCCGTGAGCAGCGGATCGAGTGGGTCGCTACCGAACCACTGCTGCTCGAGTGAGAGGCGCAGTTGCCGCGACGGCTCGAGGTTCACGGCGAGGCGGGTGCGCGACATCGCCGCCGCATCGAGCTGCACCGCGACCGACGGCAATGGCGCGCCAATGAACGACAGGTACGGGCCCTGCCGCCATCCCACCGAGTCACGCGCGACGCCGTCGACGCCAACCCGCATCGTCCATCGCTCGGTGAGGCCGATGCGCAGGTCGAAAGTGCCAGCGGCCAGGCACTGCTGACGCAGGCGGCATTGGGCGAAGCTGACCCCGTATTCGCTGCGATCGCGTGGCAGCAGGTCGGCCAGGATGCGCAGGTTCTGCGATAGCGCGCGCGTCTGACCGAACGGTCCCACGGCCAACAGGTCCACCGGATTTTCACCATACAGCACCGGCATCTGCAGCTGGTAGCCGCTTGCGCGGCCAACGGTATCCACCGCCACCAGTTCGCCGTTGCGGTAGGCCTCGATGGTCCAGCCGGGCGGCAGGTCACCGCGCAGCGTCTGCAGTCCGAACAACGCTGGCCGCGCATACGGAGAGTTCGTGAACATGATGCCGCGCCCCAATCGAGGCGCTGGGCCGCCGCCAAGGCCGTCACCAAGGCGCATCTGCGTCAGCTTTCGTCCATCGCGCCACACCCCCGTCCACGACGCCAGCGTCGGCAGGCGCGTGCCACCCGTGACGGCACCAGTGCTCACTTCCAGCGAGCCACCCAACACATCCAGTCCGACGGCGGTAGACCAGCCAAGGTCTCGCTGCGCACCGGTCAGCGGCACACTCAGCGAGTAGTCCACCACGGCGCCATCCGCGAGCGGACGGGCGAGCGGTGACACCATCGTCGAGCGCTCCAGCCCTTCACCACGCGCCAGCAGTCGGGCATGCGATTGTTCGCGCGCGATTCGCCGACCCAGGGGCAGGGAATCGATCAGCGGCAATGAAATCACCAGGTCGGCCCAGCTCACCTCGAACACGGTGCGTAGTGCCGATTGCAGCGTGACGACATCGGCGGCCAGTTCACCATCGCTGATGCGAAGTGCACCGGTCGTGATCCGCAGCGGCGACGCGCCCGTGCGCACCAGCATCGAGTCGAAGTCGAACACCAGCACGTCGCGTGAGGGCCAGCGGCGCAGTTCCACACGCGACTTGCTGCGCGACACCACTTCGAGTTCCAACGCAGAGGCCAGTTCGGCGACCGGCAGCCACACCCGCTCCCCTTCACGCTCCGCACGCAGTGCCAGCGACGCTGCCTGACCCAGCCGCACATCCATCAACGTCGGTTCCGCCGTCGACTGCGCGCGCGCCGACGCGCCACTCATCACGAAGATGAGCGCCGAAGTCAGTGCAGTGCGAAGCCGGGTCGAGCGCACGGTCAGCTGCCGCCGGTGGGCAGGGTGATTGTCGTCTCACCGTGCTGCGGTGGCGCCTTCAGCAGCGTGCTCTGTGTGACGTCGGGGCGATCGGTCGACATGTCGATCGAGATGCGATACTGGCCCGGCGCGAGCGTCTTGCGATCGAATGCGAACCGCGGCACGATCGACTGGTAGACCGCCGTCTGCATCGCCTGGCTGGCGACGATGGCGCCGGTCTCATTGAGCAGGCGCACCGTAGTCATGCCGATCCAGGCCGCCGTGCCGGTGCGCTGCATCGGCGCGCGAACGACCAGCGAATCGGCAGTGGCCGTCGCCGTCAGTGCACCCAGCTGCACGCCGGTGCGCTGCTCGCCGTTGCGGTAGTTCACGGCGATGATCGTGCGTACCTCGAGCGTCAGGCCAACACTCATCACGGTGCTGTCGCGCGCGGCGTTCGCCGATTCCTCAGCATCCTTCGCCGAGATCACCAGTCGCGCCCAGTATTCACCGTCGGCCAGGCCAACCGGCGGCCGTGCCAGCAGGCGCACCGTCTGGCGCTGGTTGGGCTGCAGCACGAGCCGCCGCGGAAAGGCGTCAACGAAGCCCGCTGCCGACGGCTCGCTCGAATCGGGTTGTTCAACGATCGCGAGGGTCAGGTCACCCTCGGCAGTGGTCGTCGGATGACCGTACACTGCGCGAATCGTGACCTCCGATGCGCGCGACGACGGGTTGTACAGTTCGACAGAGCCGGTGCGATCGCGATTGCTGAGCACCACGCCCTGCGGCGCAACCAGAATCGCCTGGGCCGTGACGTGTGCGGGGAGTGCAAGTGCGAGCAGGGCGCAGCAGGTGCGCAGCCAGCGCAGAGCGCACGCCTCGTGGGTGGACGGGGCGGGAAGCATCAGACTCCGAGGTTGGTGATGGTGACGACGATCGGCGCCGTATAGGCGCCAACAGGTTGACCGACCCGCGGCGCGGCGCGGCCGCCGAGGAAAAACGTGGCGCGCGTGGTGGTGACCAGCTGCCAGCGCGTGGCCGTAGCAGGATTGAATCGCTGCATCGACGCAGGCGTTGCCGTGGGTGCGGCGCCGCCGGCGGTCGTGCCGAACGACAGCGGCAGCGTGGTGCCCGCGCCGTTCATCACGGTGGGCAAGGTGTAGCGCACCTCGAAGTTCGTGCCGAGTGACGCCTCGATCTGGATCTGGCCGCTCTGCGTGATGGTCGCCGCATCCACAGTCGTGGCGACGCCAGGCAGCAGGAAGCCAAACGTGAGATTCTGGAGGGGACGCACGATCAGCGTCTGTCCTTCCGCGACGCGCGCGAAGGACAGAACGCCAATGGTCATCAGTGCGCGTGCAACAACAGACATTCGATACATCGTTGCGGGTGGTCAGCGATGTCGGACAACGGATCATCCACGAGCACCCGTCGGTGCTCATGGACGACGAGGAATCACAGCCCGGTATAGGCGGCTGAGAGGACGATCGAACCGGTGTACGTGCCAGCGGCCTGCGCTGCCGCAGGCTGCACGCGACCACCGATGAACACGAAGAGATTGCCAGCCACGAAGTTGGAGTTCACCGGGGTCCCGCTGGTGACGGTCAGCGCCGAAGCGCCAGCCACAGCGTTCGTTCCGTTCACACGCACATCGTAGGTGTTGATCGGCATCGTGTTCGCTCCGCTGCTCAGCGTGACTGGCAGCGTGAACGTCAGGGCGACCTGCGAACCGAGGTACCCTGTCAGCGAGAAGCGACCACTGGTCGCGTCGCTGAATGCGATCGTCTTGTTCACACCCTGGAACACATTGCCGAACGCCAGCGGCGCAGTGCCGGTGACGGTGATCGGCGTGACCACGGTGGCCGTTGCAGCGATCGAGGCTGACTGGCCCTGTACCGCTCCAGCGGTGCCGATCAGCGCAAGCGCCGCAACTGCGAAACGGGAGGAGGCAGTCATGACTCAGCGCTCCTTACAGGCCGGTGTACGCAGCGGCGAGCACGATGCTGCCGGTGTACGAACCAGCAGCCTGCGCTGCCGCAGGCACCACGCGACCACCCACGAACAGGTACAGGTTGCCAGCGGCGAGGTTGGCGTTGACCGGCGTACCGCTGGTCACGGTCAGTGTGCTTGCGCCAGCCGTCACGTTGGTGGCGTTGCTGCGGATGTCCCAGGTGTCGATCGGCAGGTTGTTCGCGCCGTTGACGAGGTTCGTCGGGAGCGTGAAGGTCAGGGCGACCTGTGACGCGCCGAAGCCGGTGATGCTGAAGCGACCGCTGGCGGCATCGCTGAACGGCACGGTCTTGTTCACGCCCTGGAACACGTTGCCGAAGGCGAGGTTGGCGCCGCCGGTCACGACCAGCGGAGTGACGACAGTGGCAGTGGCCGAGACGTTGGCCGACTGGGCGTGGGCAAACGCCGGTGCGAGGATGGCGGCGACGGCCGCGAGTCGAGCAATTCGCATGGTGGTCCGAGAGTGGGCGGAAAAGTGTCGCGACCCTCACACCGCCCGGTGCTCGAGTCGCGGCGACTCGGCAACTTCGACCGAGTCTCAGCGTTCCCTTCCATATCGCGGATCGTGCCACCGGCAAAAAAGACCGGCACCGTCAGAAATAATGACAGTGCCGGTCTCGAATTTTGCTTGCTGTCGCGTATCCCTTGCCACACCGCCAGACAATCGAACAACGCAACTCTTTATTTTACAACGACTTACTTGGCTACAACCAAACCCGGCCTTTCACCCTCCACTGACCACAAACCGATCAGCGAACTCGACCACAAGATTGGCGTTGTGCAATCCCGTTTGCGAGCTGCGGCAGAGGCGACAGCCTACTCCAACGTCTTTACTTCGCTCACCAGCTTCGTCAGGCTGGCCTTCGCATCGCCGAACAGCATGCTCGTCTTCTCATCGTAGAACAGCTCGTTCTCGATGCCGGCGAAGCCCGCAGACATGCCTCGCTTCATCACGATGATGTGCTTCGCATCCGACACGTTCAGGATCGGCATGCCAAAGATCGGTGACGCCGGATCGTTCTTCGCGGCCGGGTTCACCACGTCGTTGGCCCCGATCACCAGCGCCACATCGGCACTCGCGAACTCGGCGTTGATCTCGTCCATGTCGTACATGCGGTCGTAGGGCACGTTCGCCTCGGCCAGCAACACGTTCATGTGGCCAGGCATGCGACCCGCCACCGGGTGAATCGCGTACTTCACCTCGCCGCCCTTCTTCTCGATCAGCTCCGCCAGTTCGCGCACGGCGTGCTGGCTCTGTGCCACCGCCATGCCGTACCCCGGCACCACGATCACCTTCGAGGCGTACCCCAGCTGCACTGCGGCGTCTTCGGCCGAGATGCTGCGCACCGTCAGGCCTGCCGATGACTTCGCGCTCACCGCGCCGCCGCCACTGCCGAAGGCGCCGAAGAGCACGTTCGCAAAGCTGCGGTTCATCGCCTTCGACATGATGATCGAGAGGATGAAGCCGGACGCGCCATCGAGGGCACCGCAGATGATCAGCACGTTGTTGCCGATTGCAAAGCCGGTCGCCGACGCCGCGAGGCCCGCATACGAGTTCAGCAGCGACACCACCACCGGCATGTCGGCGCCACCGATCGGCAGCACCATCGTGATGCCGATCACGAAGGCGATCGCGATCATGCTGAAGAACACCGTCATGTTCGTCGAGTCGTAGATCAGGTAGCCGAAGCACCCGATCGCCGCAGCGAACAACAGCAGGTTGACGAAGTTCTGGCCCTTGAACGTCACCGGCCGACCGGTGATGAACTCCTGCAGCTTGCCGAAGGCCATGAAGCTGCCGGTCACCGTCAGGCTGCCGAACAACACTTCAAAGCCAAGCGCTGCCATCTTCGCGCCGCCGATCGGGATGTTCTCGTGGTACGAGTGCCAGAACTCCGCCACGCCCACCAGCGTCGCCGCCAGCGCGCCGAACATGTGGCTGAACGCGATACGCTGCGGCATCGCGGTCATCGGTACGAACTTGCCCAGCGGATA
Organism: uncultured Gemmatimonadaceae bacterium; assembly: GCA_963740355.1. Lineage (GTDB taxonomy): Bacteria > Gemmatimonadota > Gemmatimonadetes > Gemmatimonadales > Gemmatimonadaceae > JACMLX01. The sequence continues at coordinate 84,524 of CAVUDW010000002.1, read as the reverse complement.
GCCGATGATCGAACCGATGATCAGGCCCGCAATGATCCACTGATACGTCAGGATGTCCTGGTGCCAGAGCGTGCCGACGATCGCCAGCAGCATGCCGAGGGCAGCCATCTGCATGCCACGCTGCGCCTGGTCCGGCTTCGTCAGGCCACGCAGGCCGAGAATGAAGAGGACCGACGCTGCGAGGTAGCAGCCCTGCATGAAGAGCTCACGCATTCTTCGACCCCGACGGCAATTCGGTCGGCTTCTCGGTGCGCTTGAACATGCCGAGCATGCGATCGGTGATGATGAATCCACCCACCACGTTGGTGGTGGCGCAGATCACCGCGATGAAGCCAAGGACGGTGGAGACGGTGCCGAACTTGCCGCCCGCCGCCACCAGCGATCCCACCAGCGAGATGCCGGAGATCGCATTGGTCGCCGACATCAGCGGCGTGTGCAGCAGCGGCGGCACGCGCGTGATCAGCAGGTAGCCGACGAAACCCGCCAGCACGAACACATACAGGGAAATGATGTAGTTGCCAGTCATGACAATTCCGGTCGGGGTACGGGTCAGCTCAGTCGAATCTGGCCATCGTGCGTGACGAGCATCGCGCCCGTGATCTCGTCGGCAGGATCGACGACGAGGGTGTTGCCCTCCTTCGAGGTCAGGTGCTGCAGCAACGTCAGGACGTTGCGGCCGAACATCTGCGAGGCGTGCAACGGCTGTGTGGCGGGAAGGTTGCGCGGGCCGAAGATCGTGACGCCGTTGACCACCACCGTCTCGCCGAACACCGTCAATTCGCAGTTGCCGCCCGTCTCCGCCGCGAGATCCACGATCACCGCACCGGGCTTCATCTTGTGCACCATCTCGGCCGTGATCAGCCGCGGCGCCGCGCGACCGGGAATGGCGGCCGTCGTGATCACCAGATCCTGCGACACGATGTGGTTGCCGATGGTCTCGAGTGTCCGCGCCGCCTCGTCCTGCGACTGCGCCTTGGCGTAGCCGCCCTTGTCCTCGGCGGCCGCCGACACGACATCCGACTTCACGAACGTGGCGCCCAGGGACTGCACCTGTTCGGCTGCGGCCGGACGGACGTCGAACGCGCTCACCACGGCGCCCAGTCGGCGTGCCGTGGCGATCGCCTGCAGGCCCGCCACGCCGGCACCGATCACGAACGCCTTGCCCGGCGTCAGGGAGCCGGCGGCGGTCGTCATCATCGGCAGCAATCGCGGCAGCGCGGCAGCGCCCATCAGCACCGCCTTGTAGCCAGCCACGGTCGCCTGCGAGCTGAGCACGTCCATCGATTGCGCGCGCGTGATGCGCGGCACCCGCTCGAGTGCGAGGGTGCTCACCTTTTGCGTGGCCAGCTGCTGGATCAGGTCACCCGCCGACTGCGCATTGAGCAGGCAGACGAGCGTGACGCCGGCCGGCAGCAGCGACATCTCATCGGCCAGCGGGCGCTGCACCTTCACGATGACGTCCGCCCCTGCCACCGCGGCAGCGGCGGTGTCGGCCAACGTCGCGCCGGCCGCGGTGTACGCCTCGTCGGCGTGAAAGGCGCGCGCACCGGCACCTTTCTGGACAACGACCGTCGCACCGGCTTTCACCAGCTTGGCGACATTCTCCGGCACCAGCGCGACGCGTTGTTCGCCCTCGGCGCGTTCGGTCAGAACGGAAATACGCATGAGTTCAGGCGGTAAGGAGCACGGTAAAGCATCAGGACCACGCGGAGCACCACGGCCGACTTGCGCCGACGTGGTGGGACGGACTGCTGGAAGGTGCTGCGCCTCGCAGACTCCCGTTAGCGGAAGTCGTCCAGCTCATGCACACGACGGTCGAGCGGCCCGGAGGCCAGCTCGACCAGGATCTTCGCCAGATCGGCGCCGGTAATCGACGCCAGTTTCGCCGCACGCCGTCGACCGCCGACGAGTCGGAGCACTGCACACAGGGCATCGCCAACCATCGCGCCGATCCGCTCGCCCGGACGCACTTCGTCACGATCCGGTCCGGTGATGAAGCTTGGTCGCACAACAGTAAACGGGTTTGGCCCGCTCACCAGCGCAGCCTCGACCGTCGCACGAACCCGCAGGTATTCATTGCCCGACGCTGACGCGCCGAGTGCGGAAAGGTAGACCAATCCGGTGGCTGGCGAAGCCGTCCGGGCGGCAGTGAGGGCGAGTTGCGTCAGTCCCAGATCGACAGCCGCCTGCGACGCATCCGGGCCGCCGGCAGCGCGCGCCGCTTTCGCCCGGCTGGCCGTCGTCCCGAGCAGCAGGAACAGTCGTTCGGGCGGATCGGTTTCCAGCAGCCGATACCAGGCTTCCCCCGTCCACGGCGTGCGGAGGACCCGGGCACCGGAGGCGACCATGGCGGCGGCAGCCCGATCACCCGATGCGGAGTCGGGTCGCACATGTGCCAGCACGTCATGGCCGGCGCGATGCGCCTCGGTCACGACATGGCGTCCCACGTATCCCGTCGCCCCGACGATCAGCATTCGCATGGGCCTACGATACGCGCGGGGGCGCCACCATGGGGTCGCCGGCGAAGCGTGCGAGCCAGGCGGCAGTGGTGGCCCAGACTGTTTCGCGGCAGAAATCGATCGTGATCACATGTCCGCATCCCTCGACCCACACCTGTTCGCAGACTGCGGCGTGGGTGAAGAGCGCCGGGTGGCCTTCCGCCAGTGCGGCAGGAATCCGGTAGTCGGTCCGGGAGTGCATCATCAACGTCGGCGCCCGCACATCGCCGGCTGCGAATCGGGCGTCGTGCGCCACCGCCACCAGGTCGCGCACCCGTTTCGGTGGCGCCGCGCCGTACCCCAGGGCCTGCGCCCGGGCGGCCGGATCGAAGATCGAGCGCTCCTTGTCGCCACCCTTGAGGTACGGCACCGCGAGGTTGATCAGGTCGGCCAACGGAGCCAGGCGCTGGGCGTTGGCCGGAGGTGTGAGGTAGGGCGCGAGCAACACCAGCGCCGGCAGCGCGGGATCAGCGGCGGCAAGCAGCGTGGCCAACGCACCGCCCATCGACAATCCCACCAGCACCACCGTGGGATACGTGGCCCGCAGCGCGTCGTACTCCTTCTGCAGCGCCGCCCGCCAGGCGGCGGAGCCCTTGGCGTCGAACGCGGCCAGCGTGCGGCCATGGCCCGGCAGCAGCGGGGCTCGCACCGTCCAACCATGCACGTCGTGCAGGTACTGGGCGAGTTGCCGCACGGACTGCGGTGTGTCCCCGAAGCCGTGGATCAGGAGCGCCGCGTGTGTTGCGCTGGCGCGCAGGTCGATCGGCTCTGCGCCGGGAATGATGCCGCTGGCGCCAACCGGCAGCCGCGTCGCGTCGGTCCGGCGAGTGCGCATCATCCGGGCGCGATACACCCCAGTGTGCACGAGCGCGAGCGCGCCGCACCCGATCGCGAGCGCCGTGAACACGGAGGCTCAGTACTTCGCGACTGTGGCGTCGACCTCGTCACTCCACCGATCGATGCCACCGACCATGTGCGAGACGCGTGAAAACCCTTGTGCCAGAAGGAAATCGCCAGCCATCTCGCTGCGCATGCCGTGGTGGCAGTGAAGGATGATCTCCTTGTCACGCGGCAGCGTCTCGACCTGCTGCGGCAGGGTGCGCAGCGGGATCAGGAGGGCGCCGTCGATGTGCGCAATCGCGTACTCGGCCGGCTCGCGTACATCCACCAGGACCGCATCGGTGCGTGCCGCGAGCGCGTCGCGAATCTGCGTGGGAGTGAGGTTCGAGAGCATCGGCCTGGGAGGGGGAGTCGGACGGGTTTCCGGGGGGGCAGCGACCGCAGCCCGTGCTGCGGCGCCACACGATGGACACTGCGGGTCGCGATCGAAGGCAATTTCGCGGAAGTGCATCTGCAGCACGTCGACCATCAGCAACCGGCCGGCGAGCACCTCGCCGGTGCCGGTGATCCACTTGATCGCCTCGCTGGCCTGCAGGATCCCCATTAGTCCCGGCATCACACCAAACACACCGGCTTCGGCGCAACTTGGCACGGATCCGGGGGCGGGTGGTGTCGGGAAGAGGCAGCGATAGCAGGGGCCGTCGTTCACGTTGAAGAACGACACCTGGCCGTCGAAGCGCTGTACGCTGGCGTAGAGATACGGCGTGCCGAGCGCCACGCAGGCATCGCTGACCGCATATCGCGTCGAAAAATTATCGGTGCCGTCGATCACCAGGTCGTAGCCGGCAATCAACGCCGCCGCGTTGCTGGCCGTCACACGCACCGGATGGGTCTCGACCTGCACCAATGGGTTCAGTGCGGCCAGCGTCGTCCGGGCACTGTCGACTTTCGCCACGCCGACACTGCGCGTGTCGTGCAGGATCTGTCGCTGCAGGTTCGACAGTTCGACCCGATCGGCATCCGCGATGCCAAGTCGGCCAATGCCGGCCGCTGCGAGGTACAGCGCCGCCGGGGAGCCAAGTCCTCCGGCGCCGATGATCAGCACGGCGGCCGCTTTCAGGCGCTGCTGACCGGTGATGCCGACCCCCGGCAGCGACAGGTGGCGGGCGTACCGGTCCATCTCATCGCCGCTCAGTGGCGGCAATGCGGGTTCGATTGCCGCGTCAGTCACGGTGCGAAGATACTTAGCCCGCTGTAACTTTGCGGCAGGGATTCCGCTCACTCTGATGCCCACGTGCAACAGATGGAGCCGCGTCACGTTGTTGACCACTGCCACGCGACGCTGCGTGCGAGGGAGTTCCGGCTATGCAAGTTCAATGGGCGCAAGCGGTTAGGCATCACTTGCCCCGAGGCACGTGGATGGTGTGTATGGACGAGGCTGGTTGGCGTGCATGTTGCCACCGCTCTGATCCATAATCCCGACAGTCCATCCCACGGCACGCCTCGTGTGAGCGCTCCGCCCCTCTCGACTGCAATCCTCGGCAACGACGCGTACCTCGCGGCGTCGCCAGCGCTACCCGTGCAGTTGATGCACGCAGCACTGGCGGCCGGGTTTGACGCGGTCGTTCCGGCAAGCCTGGGAGATGAGCTGGTGGCCGGCGAAACGCTGCGGCTGGCGCAGCTGCGCGGTCGGCGGCCGGTGGTGCAGTGCGCCTGCCCGTTCTCGTTATCGCAGCTATGCAAGCGGGAGGCCAACCTCGCCGACGTGACCATCCCGGTCGCGCCGGCCGCGGTCGCGCTGGCCCGTGCGCTGCGTGCGGAACGCACCGAGCCGCAGCACATCACCTACATCGGCGCCTGCCCCGGCGCGCAGGACCCCGCGATCGACCTTCAGGTACTGCCCGAGGCGTTCTTGCGCGGACTGGAGCAGAAGGGCATCTCGCTCCGTGCGCAGCCCGATGTGTTCAGTGACCGCCTTCCGCCCGACCGGCGCAGATTCCTCTCGAGCCCTGGTGGCGCGCCGCGCCCGGACCTCGTGCAGTCGCTGCTGCGCCGCAACCTGGTCACCCTCACCGGCAAGATGAATCCGCTGCTGGCGGTCGCCGACTCGCTGTTTGACGGCGGGGTCACGATGATCGATCCAGCGGGCGCCTATCACTGCGCCTGTGCCGGCAGCACCAGCGAGCGCTCGGTGGCCGAGGGCCGCGCGGCGATCGAACGCCTCGAGCCGGCACGCGCCCTGTCACCGATCTTCGAGGCACCGGCCTGGCTCGACCTGCGCCCATCGGAATCGGCCATCGACCTCGACGCACCGGATGACACACCGCCCAGGCCCGCCTCGTTCGCCGACGCCGCCCGCCTCGACCAGACAGGCGTACCGGGCGAGTCCGCCAGCCCCGGCGCGTCCACCGGCCAGAGTGATGCAGCGCGGCGCCTCTACGCCTTGGGCGTGCGCACGGCACGCCGCCGCGCACCACAGGCGGCGCCAGGCCCGGACCTGGCCTCGACCATGGCCGAGCACGTGCCGCCAACCTCGCCCTCGCTGCGGGCCCAACCGATCGAGCGAGAAGTGTCGCTGACCGACGACCCGCAAACGATTGCGGATCGGCTGGCGGAAATCTTTCCGCCCCCGATCCGCCGTTCGTCCACCCTCGATGACCTGCGGCGCCGCGACTGACCATCGCGGCACCTCCGTCGGCGCGACGGTTGCTCGCGCGCCGACTTCCTCAGAATTGACGGCTAGCGCTTTCCGGCCGCCGTGAGCGCAGCCCGCGCGTCATCCAACGCCGCACCCGCCTGACCCACGCGTGCCACCAGGTCGGCGAGCTCCGTCCGCGCCAGCGTCGCGTCCTTCGCACGAACCGCTTCGCCGATGGTCGGGAAGATCATCGTCGAATACCCGTTGTCGACATCGGCCGCGTAGATCAAGCCACGCACCCAGGCACGCGACTTGAGGCCCTCGGGACGCGAGAGACGGCGCTCTACCTGCCGCAACGCCGCATTGGTGGCGCGCTGCTTCGCGAGGTCGATGTTGCCGCGCGCCAGCACGCTGTCACGCACCTGGTTGAAGCGTGTCGCTCGCGCGATGAACGTGACCCACGCCGCATCCAGCGTTGACGCATCACCGGCATTGATCGACGTCAGCTGCTGCGTGGTGCGTGTGATGTAGCGCCGCATCGTGTTGCCGAACTCGACATAGTCGTACGGCACGATGTCGGCATTGGCCAGGCGAAGCAGCATGGCCGCGGCCAATCGCGCCGCCGCTGCATGCGCCACGTACCCGGTGTCGCCGAACGTCTCCATCCAGCGCCGCGAGTCGTAGGCAGAGTGGTACACGCCACCCGGGCCACCAAAACCCCAGTCGGCGTGCGGAATGCCGAAGTGATTGTAGAAACCGGCGAAATCAGACCCACCACCCGGGTCACCCATGCCCGGCTCCGACGAATCGGCCACGGCCGATCGCTTCCGCCAGGTGGCGTAGACCGACCCCATTCCACGCGGATCGGGCACTTCGCGCGACAACTCACGCGTCAGGCCACGGAGCGACGGTGAACCACCGGCGCCAAAATCGAGGCCGGTCGCGCTGACATCGAGGTTCAGGTAGGCCACACCACCGCGCTGCAACCGCAGTGAGTCATCCTCGACGTATTCGGTCGAGCCCAGCATGCCCCACTCTTCGGCATCCCACGTCGCGAAGACGATCGTGCGCGCCGGCAGCATGCCGTTCAGGCCACGCACCACCGCGCGCGCCGACTCGAGGATGCTGGTGATGCCACTCACGTTGTCGCCAGCACCGGCGCCCCACGCGTCGCGATGTCCACCGATCACGATCACTTCATCGGCGTTGGTGCGGCCGGGCAGTGTGGCGATGGTGTTGTGAATCATCTTGAACGGCTGGTTGTCCATCGTCACCGCAACCCGCGCACTCACCGGCCCGGGCCCGATGTGATAACGAAATGACAAGCCGCCCTGCCACGACTGCGGAATCTTCGCACCACCCACCCCTTCCAGCAGTGCGCCCGCGGTCGCATACGAAATCGGGACCACCGGAATCTTCGGCACCACCATCTGGTCCATCGCGATCCGCGGCGCCGTCAGCGTGGCGCCGTAACCCGGCGTGCTCGGGTCGCCATAACCGTTGTAGACACTGCCGCGCTGCACGCCACGCGAATTGCGCATCGGTCCAACGGGGTACACATCACCGGTCACGAAGCCATCGTCGATCGGATCGCTGTAGATCAGGATCGCGACTGCACCATGCTTCTCCGCTTCACGGGCCTTGATGCCGCGGAAGCTGCGTCCATACCGCGCCACCACGATCTTGCCCTTCACTGACAAGCCCATCGAATCGAGCTTGGCGTAGTCTTCGACCAGGCCGTAGTTCACATACATCACCTCGGCCGTCACATCGCCGGCGGCGCTGTAGCCATTCACCGTCGGGTACTGCGGCAACGTCGACACCGAGTCGCTGGCAATCGCCGGCTCATCCACCGGCAACGGCATCGGATTGGGCGTCACGCGCCAGACCTGCACGCCGGTCGCATGCGGCAGGTAGACGCGATAACTCTTCGTCTCGACGCGCAGGCCAAGCTTGCGCAGCTCGCCGTTCACGTAGTCGCGAGTGCGCTCCTGTGCCGGCGTACCGGCAATATGTGGTTCGATCGACAACGCGCGTGCGATGCGTCGCGCGCTATCGGGCGAGGGCACGGCAATGGCGCGGCGCTCGAGCTCGCGCTGCGTGACGCTGGCCGCGCCGGTGAATCCCGGCAACGGGGCCTGCGCGGCCAGCGCGGCCGGAACTGCAGCACCCAGCAGGAAGGTGCGAAATGTGCGATGCATGTATGCGAAGGCGAGTGGAGGAATGATCGGGTCCGAGCATGGTGTCGGAACGAGCGCCCTCTCGCAAGGCGGCATGCGTCGACTGTCCCTACTCCTCCCTCAGTTCTTGCAGGAGGCGCTCTCCAACGCGACGCAACGCGATCATCGGGTCCGCAGCGCCCACGATGCTCGGTGCCAATGCACCGAACTGCGCCCGCATCTCATCAGCAACCATGCTCTCGCTCGGCTCGCGCACGCCAAGCCGCAGGATCGTCACGTTGGCGAGTTCGCGCAGCAGCGTCCGGATGTCCTCAGGTAACGCCGCCAGTTCGGACGGCTCGGGCACCGATGTCGGTGTCTTCCGCCCCGTCCGCAGGCGAGGGGCATCGACGAGGGCCTTCAGCGACTCCACAGTGACCACCAGCGCGCCGGGACCATGCTCACGCACGTCCACCACCACGTTCAGCCGCTTCAATTGCGTGCAGCGCCGCAGCACCGCCTCGCGCACCTTGCCCACCCCATCGAGGCTGCCGAGTCCGCGACCGGTGATCACCAGTACCTCGCCGCCACCATCCGCCTGATGCTGGCGCAGCCACGATTCCACGCGCACCTCCGCCTGCGCCACCGTGGGCAAGCCATCGCGCAGGTTCAGCGTCCGCGACGCCCCGAAGCGCAGTTCATCGAATGCCCGTTCGATCGGAATCACGGGCGACTCGCGCCGCTTACCGCCGGAAGGCATCGAGCAGCACCACGCCGTCGAGAGACTCGGACGGCGTGACGCCGATCCGCCGCGCCAAGGTCGGCGCCATGTCCACCACGCGGACCGTCCGCGTACGTGTCACCCCGCGCGCAAAACCCGGGCCGTAGAACAGGATCGGGACCCGCGCATCACGATCGTTCGGCGATCCGTGCGTCGCATACGTCACACCGTTCCAGTAGACGAACGGCTTGGGCGAGACCAGCATCACGACGTTGAGCGACGGTGGCAGGGCGTGAATCCATCGCCGCGCCACCGCATCTCGCACCGTGTCGGCACGCGCGAGGTCGCGACGCTTGTCCACGCGTGCCACACCCGGCACCTGCCTGAAGGCGGCGGCCATCACGTTCAACACCGAATCCAGCGACACATTCGCACGCTTGAACGCCATCGAATCGGCGAACACCATCCCGTATTCGAAATCGAGTGCCAGTGCGGTGTCCAGTCCGCGACCAGCCAGCGCACGAATCGTCGATGTGATCACCGGTTCGGCATTGATTCGGAGCGCCACATTCTGCTGCCCGGCGAAATGCACTTCCGGAAAGGGCTGCACACCATGATCGGCGGTCAGCGCGATCACGATCTTCGAAGAATCGCGCACCTTGTACAGCGAATCGAGAAACTCGCCCATGTACTTGTCCAGCCGCAGCATCTGGTCATGGATCTCGCGCGAATCCGGACCGAAGCGATGCCCAACGGCATCCGTGGTCGACAGCGAGATCGCGAGTACGTCGGTCGCTGGCCCCTTGCCGAGCGACATCGCATCCAGCCCCGCCATCGCCGCCTGCAACGTCACCCAGTCCATGCGTGGATCATCCGGCAGCGAGCGGACCGCCTGCACGGTGTCCGTCGGGAGCGGATGCGGGAACAGGAAGTTCCGGCCCACACTCTCGATCGGCATGCTGTCCTTCTCGCTGTACGCCGACTCGGGACGCAACAGCGTCCATGCCGTGCCCGCCATCTTCGCCGGCAGCCGTCGCGCATTGAACTGCGTCAACCAGGTGGGCAGGGTATCGGCGTACCAGTGGCTGGTCGTGAACCGACCGTCACTCGCATACCAGAACACCGACTGCTTCGAGCGACCGATCGGCAGGATGGCGCCGCGATCCTTGCGGCTGATCGAGAGCGCGCGGGACCGCGGATCAGCGCCCACGATCCAGTCGGTGACCGTCGTGCCCTGAAAGCGAAATGGCGACGCCCCCGGCCCACCACCACCAACCAGTGTGTTGTTGTTGTCATTCACACCGGCGTTGTTGCGCACGATACCGGTGTGCATCGGGAACCGCCCCGACATCGTCGACGCATGTCCCGGCGCGGTCTCGGTGGTGGCGTGATCCTGATACCCATTGGTGTACAACACGCCGCCAGACTGCAGGCGGTGCAACCCACCCGTGAACTGCCGGCCATACCGCGCGAAGTAGTCCGGAATCATCTGGTCGATCGTGAAGAACACGACCAGCGTCGGGCGGGGCGGTGTGGCGGTGCGTTGCGCACGTGCGGGCAACGCCGCCGCGGCAGCGAGGAGCAGTGACGCGCCGGTTGCGGCAGCGACACGCGACAGGACGCGAAAGGCGAAACGAGGCATGTCGAAAGCTACACACGCACAACGGGGCGATGCGTGCGCAGGTGCTACGACTGCGTCACGCATCGCCCCGCAGCCGCACGTTACACCGCCGGTGCTGCGTCGCGCAGGGCACGGTCCAGCATCGCGACCGCACGTCCCAGTTCCTCGCGCGTCGCGACCAGCGGCGGCAAGATCCGCAACGTGTGGTCGCCCGCTGAAATGATCAGCAGCCCCTGTGCGCGGGCACGTTCGATCACGGCGCTGGCCGGCTCCGTCACATCCACACCCCACATGTAGCCGACGCCACGCACCGCACGCACGCTCGGGTGGGTGTCCTTGAGCGCTGCCAGCTGCGCGCCAAACCAGGCACCGTCTTCACGCACGCGCGTCAGCAACGCCGGGTCGGCAATGCGTTCGCAGACGTGGTGCGCGACATGTGTCACCAGCGGACCGCCGCCAAACGTCGTGCCATGTTCACCGGGCTGCAGCGCGCTGGCCACTTCCTTCGTCAGCAGGATCGCGCCCATCGGCAGCCCACCTGCGATCGGCTTCGCGAGCGTGACGATGTCCGGCTTGATCCCCACCGCCTCGTGCGCCAGGAAACAGCCCGTGCGGCCCATGCCACACTGAATTTCGTCGAGGATCAGCAGGATGTTTCGCTCGCGCGTCAACGCCCGCAATTCGCGCAGGAAGCCGTGGTCCATCGGTCGCACACCACCTTCACCCTGCACCGGCTCGATGATCAGCGCAGCCGTCGTCTCTGCCGACAATGCGCTCGCCAACTCGTCGAGATCGCGCTCGGCAATGCTGATGCCGGGCGTCAGCGGGCGGAACGGCATGCGATAGGCGGCGCGATCGGTCGCAGCCACCGACGCGAACAGCCGACCGTGAAAGCTGCCGCGCACGGCCACGATCTCGTGCTTCACACCTTCGGGATTGATCGAGCGGCCCCATCGACGCGCAAACTTGAACGCGCCTTCCACGGCCTCCACACCGGAGTTGCAGAAGAACACCTTGTCCGCAAAGGTGCGCGACGTGAGGAAATGGGCGAGGCGTTCCGCCGGCTCGTTCGAGACGAGGTTCGACAGATGAATCAGGCCAGTCGACAATGCCTCGGCGATGGCCGTGTTGACACCGGCATCGTTGTAGCCCAAGGCGTTGGTTGCAATGCCCGACATGCAGTCGAGATAGGCGTTCCCCTTGTCGTCGAACAGCGTGACACCCTCACCGCGCACGATGGTGAGCGGGAAGCGCTTGTACGTGTAGGCAATGCTGCTCGGCACCGTCGACGCAACGGATACAGGTGCTGCCGCCACCGGGGCCGGTGTCTCGACCGGTGAGGGCGCAACAGGGGACATCACGGCCGCATTCATACCGACGCTCCAGCAAGGGTGATCACCGTCCCACGCGCGTCGTCGGTCAGCGCGCTCAAGGCGCCGATCCGCACACGCGCCACACCTCGGGTCAACGCACCGAGCGCCGCCTCGAGCTTTGCCGCCATCCCACCACGAGCCACGCCACTGCGAATCGCCTCGCGCGCCGCATCGGCGTCCAACTGTGCCACCGCGACACCGTCCATCAGTACCCCTTCGACATCACTGATCAGCAACAGTTCCGACGCCTGCAGCGCGACGGCGATCGCTGCCGCCGCATCGTCACCATTCACGTTCAGCACACCACCACCACGCGAATCGCGATCGCGCGCCAGCGGTGAGATCACCGGGCAGAAGCCACCCGCCAGCAGGTGCCGCACCAGTGTGGGATTGACCCCGTCTGGCGTGCCCACTTCCCCCATCGTCGCCCGCGATTCGGCAACGGCCGTCAGCATCCCCGCATCTTCGCCCGACAGGCCGACGGCTGGCACACCAGCGCCCACCAGCGCTGCCACCAGTCGCTGGTTTGCGCTGCCGGAGAGGGCCATGCGCAACAGGTCGAGGTCCTCCATCGCCGTCACACGACGACCATCGACGAACTGAGACACACGTCCAAAGGCCTTCTGCAAAGCCGACACTTCATCGCCGCCGCCGTGCACCACCACCAGTGCCGCCGAGTCGGCCCAGGCGCGCGCCAGCACCGTCGGCAGCGCCGGATCCGACTGCACACGTCCGCCGAGCTTGATCACACGCATCACCGCTGCAGCCCCGCCACTTCGTCGAAGTCACAGAGCAGGTTCGCATTCTGGATCGCCTGGCCAGCGGCACCCTTCACCAGGTTGTCGATCGCCACGAACACCTGCAGCATCGGCTGACGGGCATGGGCGACCGGCACGGCGAAGATGCGCGCCATGTTGGTGTGCACCACATCGCGTAACCGTGGCGGCGCCGACGACACGTCGACGAACGGCTCGACCGCGTAGTAGGTCCGGTAGAGCGCGTTCGGATCGCTGAGCGGCTCACGCAACGTGACCGTGATCGTGGCGAGGATTCCGCGAGCCACCGGCAACAGGTGCGGTGTGAACAACAGGTCGAGGTCGGCGCCGCAGGCATCGAGCGTGGCGCGCATCTCATACAGATGGCGATGCGTGTTCCCCACGCCGTAGGCACGGAAATCCTCGGTCACTTCGCCGAACAACAGATCAGGGCGCGGCGAGTTGCCTGCGCCCGTCACGCCGCTGGCGGCATCCACCACCACGGGGGCACCGGGCAGCAACAGGTCGCGCGCGACCAAGGGCATCAGGCCCAGCAACGTGGCGGTCGGATAACACCCAGGATTTGCGACGACCTGTGCGGTGCGGATCTCATCACGATTGAGCTCCGGCAGCCCGTACGGCGCATCGAGATCGGCGATCGCCACTTCCGGCTGACCGGGGCGCAGGTCTGCGGAGAGATCGATCACTTTCGCGCCGGCTTGCTGCGCCTTCGTCACCCACTGCGCCGACGCCCCATGCGGCAGCGCCGAGAAGATCACGGCGGCGTCGCTCAGCGTGACACTGTCCACGGCGGCCATGGTCAGATCCCGCCCCGACAGGTGCAGCGTCTCCCCAGCGCGCGAGTGCGCGGCCGCGAACACGAGTTCGAAGTGCGGGTGACGTTCAGCCAGCATGCAGAGCTCCTGCCCCGCATATCCACTGGCCCCTAGCACGCCGACAGGGAGTTTATGCATATTGAATGCATATTCTTTCATTGCCCCTCCGTCAATGGCCGGTGACGCGACGGGCGCGGGTCGTTCCTCCCGGTACCGAGCGTTCGGCTGATGGCGAATAAACGCGAGCGGCACCTCGCGATCCACGAGATCGTCGAAACCCGGGCGGTCCAGAGTCAGGACGAGCTGCGGAAGTTGCTCCGGCAGCGCGGCTGGGATGTCACCCAGTCCACGCTCTCGCGCGATCTCCATGAGCTGCGCCTGGCCCGGATCCCGACCGGGGATGGTGTCCGGTATGCATTCGCCGACGGCGGCGTGGCCACCGCCGAGGACGACCGTGGGGCGCTCGACCACCTGCTGCCGCAGCTGTTCGACAAGGTCGATGGCACCGGCGAACTGGTGGTGCTGCACACCGTCACCGGCGGCGCGCAGCCGGTCGCGGCCGCCATCGACAGCGAAGCGTGGCCCGACGTGCTGGGTACCATCGCGGGCGACGACACGATCCTCCTCGTCTGCCGCTCGGTGGAAGCCCGCACCCGCGTCATGCGCCGCCTCTCGACCCTCGCTGGCGAGCGGGGCTGATCCACCAGCACGACCCTTGTTTCACGACGCCGTTTTTGCGAAGTTATGCACTGATTCTGCATAAAATTTCACTTTGGAGTTCGATATGGCCCACACCATCGCCCTCGCCTACTCGGGCGGTCTCGATACGTCGATCATCGTCCCGTGGCTCAAGGAGCACTACCCGGGATCACGCGTCATCTGTGTCGCTGCCGACATCGGGCAGGACGATCTGGGCGGCGTGCGCGAGAAAGCCATCGCGTCCGGCGCGGAAGACTGCGTGGTGGTGGACCTGAAGGAAGAATTCGTGCGCGACTTCATCTTCCCGATGCTGCGCGCCGGCGCGATCTACAATCGCAAGTACCTGCTCGGTACCTCCATCGCCCGCCCGCTGATTGCCCGCTCACAGGTCGAGGTGGCGCGCCAGTATGGCGCCGACGCCCTCGCCCATGGCTGCACCGGCAAGGGCAATGACCAGGTGCGCTTCGAACTCACGTACATGACGTTCGCCCCGGATCTCGAGGTGATCGCGCCGTGGCGTATCTGGGACATCCGCAGCCGCGAGGACGCGATCGCCTACGCCAAGGCGAAGAACGTCCCGATCGTGGCCACGGTCGAGAAGATCTACTCGCGCGATGCAAACCTCTTCCACCTGTCGCACGAAGGGGGCGGGCTCGAGGATCCGAACTGGGAGCCGGTCGAGGACATGTTCGTGCTCACCAAGTCCCCGGAAGCCGCGCCTGACAAGGCGGAATACGTCACCATCGGTTTCGAGGGTGGCACCCCGATCAGCGTCAACGGCGAGAAGCTCGGTCCGTTCGACCTGCTCACGGAGCTGAACAAGATCGGTTCCCGCAACGGCGTCGGCCGCATCGACCTCGTCGAGGATCGCCTCGTCGGCATGAAGAGCCGCGGTGTGTACGAGACGCCGGGTGGCACGCTGATGTACGCTGCCCATTCGGAGCTCGAGCAGCTGATCCTCGATCGCCGCACCCTGGCGGCCAAGGACCTGATCGCGCCCCGTTACGCAGACCTCGTGTACGAAGGCCGCTGGTGGACCACCGAGCGCGAGGCCTATGACGCGTTCGTGAACGTCACGCAGGAGCGCATCACCGGCACCGTGAAGCTCAAGCTGTACAAGGGCAACGTGATCGTCGCCGGTCGCCAGAGCGCACATGCGATCTACGACGAGCGGTTCGTCACGTTCGGTGAGGACAACGTGTACCAGCAGGCCGATGCCGGCGGCTTCATCCGCCTCTACGGCTTGCCGTACCGCGTGCGTGCGCTGAAGGATGCCGAGATGGGCTATCTGCCGCGGTGGGGCACGGCCGACGCAACGGAATCGACGCCGACGAATACGCCGTCGACTGCGGACGCCTGAGGTGAGTGAAGGAACGACGCACAAGTTGTGGGGGGGCCGCTTTGCCGGCGGCCCCTCTGCGATCCTCGATGCAGTGAACCGCTCGATCACGGTCGATTTCCGTCTCTGGCCGTTCGACATCCAGCTCTCGCGCGCCTGGGCCAAGGGCTTGGTGCAGGGGCAGATCCTGACCGCGGATGAAGGGGCGCGGATGGATGCAGGGCTGGCCGCGGTGGCGGATGATTTCGTGGCCGGCGCGCAGCCGCTGCCGAGTGATGAAGATGTGCACACCATGGTCGATCGGTTGCTGCACACACACATCGGCGACCTCGCATCGAAGCTGCACACCGGTCGCAGCCGGAATGATCAGGTGGCCACCGGCGCCCGTCTCTGGACGATGGATGCCATCGGCCAGCTCGACCTCGGTATTCGTGAAATGCAGCGGGTGCTGCTGAAGCATGCCGAGTTGCATCAGGACGACTTGTTGCCAGCGTACACGCACCTGCAGCGTGCGCAGCCGGTGACCTTGGCGCACTGGTTGATGTCGCACTTCTGGCCGCTGTCTCGCGATCGGCAGCGTCTCGCCGATGCGATGCGGACCGCGAGTGTGTTGCCGCTGGGCTCCGGTGCGATTGCCGGCACGGCGTTCCCGATCCCACGCGAATTGCTGCAGAAGGAGCTGGGCTTTGCCGCCCTCTCTCCCAACAGCATCGATGCCGTTGGCGATCGCGACTTCGTCACCGACGCGTTGTATGCGATGACGATGACCGCCACGCATCTCTCGCGACTGGCCGAAGACCTGATCCTGTTCGGTTCGAGCGAGTTCGGCTTCGTGCAGTTCGGCGACGCCTTCTCGACCGGTTCGAGCATGATGCCGCAGAAGCGCAATCCCGATGCGCTCGAGCTCACGCGTGGCAGTGCCGCACGTGTCTTCTCCGATCTCACCTCGATGGTGATGGCGCTGAAGGGCTTGCCGAGTGGCTACAACAAGGACCTGCAGGACGACAAGCGTGCGTTGTTCGACGCCGTCGATGTGATGGCGCTGGTGCTGCCGGCGGTGGCCGGCGCAGTGGATGAACTCACCTTCCGCACCGATCGCATGCGCGCGGCCGTGACCTCGGTGATGATGGCCACCGACCTGGCCGACTATCTGGTGTTGCGCGGTGTGACCTTTCGCGAGTCACACTCGGCGGTCGGTTCACTGGTGCGGCAGGCGGAAGAGGCACGGATCGAGTTGCACGAGCTTCCGCTGTCGGCGTTCAAGGCAGCGCACGCCGTCTTCGGCGATGACGTGCTGGATGCCTTGTCGGCGCAGGCCAGTGTGGATCGTCGTTCCGTGCCAGGTGGCACGGCAGTCAGCGCAGTGAAGGAGCAACTGGTGGCCGCGCACGCTGCGTTGCAAACAGCGTAGGCCGGTCCAGCTCGCGACAGCACACACACGAAGGGGCCGGTCGCATTGCTGCGACCGGCCCCTTCGTGTTTCTCAGTCCGTCAGGACAGACCGAGCCGACCCACTAGAACATGATACCGACAGTCACCGGGATGAACTTCGCCGTGGTGCGACCGCCACCGACGTCGAACGTGGCATCGTTGATCTGGTGCATGCGGGCTTCGACGAAGATGCTCGCGCCAGTGAGGCCGAACTTCACGCCGCCACCGTAGTTGTAGCCGACCTTGCGCGTGCTTTCGGTGCCCTGAAGCTTGGTGTCGTAGTAGCCGACACCGCCAATGACATACGGCTTGATCGGGCCAGGCAACAGGTTCAGCACGGCGTTGATCGAACCACCGATCACGCGCGTGTCAGCCTGATTGAACGCGTTGGTCACCGCGTTGCCGAAGTCCTTTCCGCCGAAGCTGTTGTACTGCAGGTCAGCGCGGAACTGGAGCGGAAACATCGGAACGCCAAGCTGCAGCGTGGCCAGGCCGTTGTAGCCGAGATTGGACCGGTCGTTGAGCGAGGCAGACGGAATCGTGGCACCGGCGGCGATGCCGAATGCGACCTGTCCCTGGGCAGGGGCAGCCGCAACGGCCAAGGCGACACCGACACCAGCAAGTGCACTGCGAAATGTTGACATAGACTCAGGTGTTTGGGGTTATCGCACGCGCGACCGTGCGTCGTACAGACGAGCACAGCCACCGTGAGGCCACAAACACCCCGGAACTACGCTAGGTGTTGCTCCGCATCACGGCTTGGGCAGCCACCAGTCCCCCTCGTGCGGCGCCCTCCAGCGAACTCGTATGCCCTGCTTCTGAAGCAATGAACAGGCCAGCCGCCGCGGTGACGGCTGCAACGCGGCGTTCGACCGTGCCCGCAGGTTGGGCATACTGTGAGTACGGGACACGCCATATCGCGAGAAGTTCCGCTGATGCGCACTCCGGTCGCTCGCCCATCAACGCCAGATCGGCGCGAACGCGCGGGATGAGCTCGGCATCATCGAGCGTGGCTGCCGCACCCAGCACTGTCGCAGCCGTCAGCGCCTCGCCCCGTGGCGCGTACGACGGCGCCACGTTGCTGATCGTCACGGCATGACTCACCGTCGCATCGGCGGAGGCATTCAGCCACAGTGCATCACCGTCCAGCAGTGGAAGCTTCGAGCGCAGGTAGACCGTCGTGCATCCAAGGCTCGAGGCCGGAACCTCCACCACCACCTGCACGGTGCTCGCGAGCGCGGCGATCGTGGGCGGATCACACGCCAGCACGACATTCGCCGCGTTGATCTCCGTGCCATCATCCAGCACGACGCCGTGCACGACGCCCTCCGCATTCCGCAGCAGCCGTGTGACCGTCACACCGGTACGTATCGTGCCCGCCGGCAGTGCATCGGCAAGCTGCTTCGGGATTGCTCCCATGCCGGCTGCGGGCACGGCCGTGTGCCCTTCGGCCAGCATCTTGAACGTGTACAACAGCACGGACGCCGACGACTCGAGTGAGCGATCGAGCAGAATGCCGCCGTAAAATGGCGCGAAGAAATTCCTGATTGCCTTGCGCACTGAATCCACGCGACTGCAGGAACTCGCGTGTCGACAGGCTGTCGTAGCGCGCCGCGAAGCAGTCGTCGAATGACAAGGACGTCGCCAGATACCGCAGGCGCAGCATGCGCACCTTGTCCAGCAACGACAGCTGCGGGGCGAGGAGTGTCGGGATCAACAGTGACAGGTCGGCGAGCGCGTCGCCGATCAGTGCCGTCGCCACTCCGCCGGCAGCGATACGTGCCGCCGGGAGGAATTCACGCAGCTGCAGTGCCGGCAGGTCCAATGCTGCCGTGAGCGTCGGGTAGGCACTGAAGAGCACCTGAAAGCCGTGATCGAGCTGAAAGCCGTTACGCACCGTGGTGCGCACCCGGCCTCCCACTTCGACGTCGCGCTCCAACAACAGCACCGGCACACCGGCGCGCGTCAGTGCACGAGCACACATCAATCCCGCGATCCCACCTCCAACGACCAGCGTTGGATCAGACTTCGACATCAGGGCTTGGTCGGCACTGGAGCCGGCGTGACGACCGGCGTGGTCGCAGGGACCGCGACCGGCGTCGTTGTCGGGGCAACGGTGGTCGGTGCGGCCGTCGGTGTCACCACGCCACTCCCGGCCGGCGCCTGCGCGCCGATGCCTTCCACACTCTTCACGAAGTACTCGGTCTCGCCAAAACAGGTCGTCGGCAATCCCTTGTGCTGGTCGTAGGTGAGCTTCACCTGCTTGCCGGCCAGCGCGCTGATCTGCTGCGCAACGCTGTCGTCACGCACCGTGAAACGGAAAATCTCCGGCATCACGTTCGGACCATTGGCCAGCGCCAGTTCCCCTTCCTGCGTCTTGCAGATCCAGCCCTTCTTGGAAAGCTTCTGCACGAAGCCGGACCGCTCGCCGCTGGCGTACGAATAGCTGAGCGCGATCGTGACCCAGAGCGCGAAGGCCGCCAGGGGCAGGACGACCAGGAACAGCACCGCGGTGATCTTCCACTTGCCCTTGCCCTTCGGCTTCGGCGCGTTGGTCAGGGGTGACCCACCGTCAACGGATGGGGCGGTATACGTGCGGCTCGGCTCTTTGGCCATGATGACTCTCTGTCACAGTTGGTATAACGCGGGCAGCAGGCAATGTCGGCGTACCCAAGGGCCTGCCACAACCCCGGGCGATGATCTCCATCGCCATGGTGGCTGATACGGTCTCCCGCCTCAACTAGATTCTCCTTCAGATCGCTGGCCGCACCGCTCGGCCAGATTGCTGGAGCTGATCGCTCGACCTGATCGCTCGACCCGCCCCCCGAACCTTCGTGCTGTGAGCATTCCCTCCGTGTTCCGCCCCCGCCGCCAGACCGTGACGGCGATGATCGGGTCTGTCCCGCTCGGCAGCGCCCACCCGGTCGTGGTCCAGTCGATGACCAACACCGACACGGCGGACGTGCCGGGTACGGTCGCACAGGTCGCCTCACTGGCGCGGGCCGGCTCGCAGATCGTGCGGGTGACGGTCAACAACGAGGCCTCGGCCGCCGCGGTCTCCGAAATCGTCCAGCGACTCACGGACCTCGGCGTCACCGTCCCGATCGTCGGTGACTTCCACTACAACGGTCACCTGCTGCTGGCGAAGTACCCAGACTGCGCGCGGGCGCTGGCCAAGTACCGCATCAATCCCGGCAACGTCGGCGGCAAGCGACGCGATGAGAACTTCCGCTCCATCGTGCAGATCGCCGTCGACAACGACAAGCCGGTCCGGATCGGGGTCAACTGGGGTTCGCTCGACCAGGACCTGCTGACGCAGATGATGGACGCCAATGCCGCACTGCCGACGCCCGACACGGCCCACAACGTGTACGTCGAGGCGATGCTGGAGAGTGCGCTTCGCTCCGCCGCGTTGGCCGAGGAAGTCGGACTCGCGCATGACAAGATCGTGATCTCGGCGAAGGTCTCGCTGGTGCCGGACCTCGTCGATGTGTATCGCAAGCTCGCGGCGCGTTGCGACTACCCGCTGCATGTCGGCCTCACGGAAGCCGGACTGGGGATGAAGGGCATGGTCGCCAGCGCCGCCGGCCTCTCGCTGCTTCTCGCGGACGGCATCGGCGACACCATTCGCGTGTCACTGACACCGAAGCCTGGCGGTGATCGCGCCGAAGAAGTGCATGTGGCCCAGCAGATCCTGCAGTCACTCGGCCTGCGCAGCTTTGCGCCGCAGGTCACGGCCTGCCCGGGCTGCGGGCGCACCACGTCCACGTTCTTCCAGAGCATGGCCGAGGATATCCAGGGCTACCTGCGCGAGCAGATGCCGATCTGGCGCGGCAAGCATCCCGGTGTCGAGGAGATGCGTGTTGCCGTGATGGGATGTGTGGTGAATGGGCCCGGCGAGTCGAAGCACGCGAACATCGGCATTTCGCTGCCTGGCACATTCGAGGAGCCGAAGGCGCCGGTGTATGTCGACGGTTCGCTCAAGGTCACACTGAAGGGCGATCGCATCGTGGCCGAGTTCCTCGAGATTCTCGAGGACTACGTGGCGCGGACCTATCCGGCGCCGGAGACGGCTGGAGTCTGACGGCTGGTGGTCAGCGCACGGCGGGTTCGTCGCCCGCCGGTGCGGCTTCCAGTTCCGTGACCATCTCGCCCAGTTCCGCCATGATCGGCGCGTCGTAGCCAACGGCGCGCAGCCGTTCATGCACGGCGCGATACCACTGCAGTGTGCCGTCGCGCCCGTTGCCACCCCGACTCCAGACCGTGGCCGGCTCGATCGTGCGGCGAAGGTCGGCCAGGATCGTGCCGGCGTTGTGCATGTTGTGCGCCGCACACACCCACCGCGCCTCCTCCGACGCCGTCGCCAGCCGCGCGAGATAGTCGTTCTTCATGTCGTCCTTGCTCATCTCGACACCATCGTCGTCGAGCCGCCGACGCGTCACCGAGAGCACCGTTTCCAGCACATCCGAACCAAACTTGTTGCCGATGCGATCGGACAGGTCTTCCGGCGTGAAGCCGTCGCGTACGCAGTCCTCGATCACGTCGTGCAGCACACCAGCCACCACCACGGATTCATCACACCCGTAGTGCGTGAGGATCACGGCCACGTTGGCCGCGTGTGTGACGTACGGCATGCGGAGCCCTTTGCGCACCTGGGTGTCATGGTGCTTCGCAGCAAAGGCGAGCGCGTGGTTGATGCGGTCGGAGTATCCGCGCATGAAAGGCCTGTGGCCAGAAGGCAGGAAGAAATCGTCGCGACGCTGAAACTAGTTGTTCGTCGACAGCGGCGCAGCGCAAGCGTATTACGGCACGAGCATCCCGTGATTTTCACCGCGCCTGCGAAAGCAGTGCCGCAAGACGCAGGTCGAGCAACAGCAGTGCCGCACCCTGAATGCCGACACCGAGCCCCGCACCGAGCATTCCCCGCGAACGCGCCAGACGCCAGCCACACACCGCGAGTGTCACACCGACCGCCACATACCCCACATCGAGGCCACAGTTGAACCAGAGGAATCGATCGAGGCTGGTAACACCGTCGTAGTCGCGGAGCGCGAGCCCTGGGCGTGCAGCGAGCGCGAGCAGACAATCGATGGCGCCCCACGCACCAGTCTGGAGCGCAAAGTGCTTCAACAGCGGGACATCGAGCCGTTTCGCACGCCAGAACGCCCAACAACCCAACGCGGTCACGATGCTGGCCGCACCCCACAACAAGAGGCGGGCAAGATGTGCCCGCTCGAATGCGAGAACCTGATCAGCCCACATCTCAGCGCGACGCCGCGGGCGCCGAGTCGAGCGCGCGTTTCAGGGCGGTATCGAGGGCGAACTGAATCGGGTCGCTGTCTTCGATGTCCGGGGCCCAGATGACGACGCCGAGCGCCGACGACCCGCGCGTCTTGTGAATTTCGGCGCGTGCCCTGGTGAGCCACGCGGTCGGCGTGCTGCCGATGCGCACCACCAGCACCACCTGTGAATCACCAGCGCCGGCCGCCAGCGCAGGCCGCACATCTTCGAGGGTGCCGGCGCGAACAGTGATGGTGTCGTCGCTCACATCCGCCAGGAAAAACTCGCCAGTCCAGGCGACGCCCTGATTGCGCTCCGGTTGCACCAGCACCGCCTGCGTGGCCGTCGGTGTCGCGCGACGCCGCACCCGTGTCGTCATGCGCGCCGTGCCCTGGCGCGGCGAGACGATCCGCACACTTCGCCCATCGTAGCCCAGTCGCTCGGCCATTCGCGCGGCGGTCCGCGATGCGAGGTCGCTATCGTCACTGAGCACGATCAAGGTTCGTGTCGCACCCAGCAACTCCTCGAGATCGAACGCCAGTTGGCTGAAGGCGCTGGTAAGAGCGTCGGGCGTGCTGGCATCGGTCGCGCGAATACTGAGCAACACTGGCACACGCGCCTGTGACGCAACCTCGCGATCATCGGCGAGGCGTGGTGACCGGACTTCGAGCAGGATCGTGACCAGCAACGCCAGCCCGATGGCTGCGGCAGCACTGGCCGTGAGCATCGCCAGTGGCGGTGCCAATGCATCCACTCGACGCTGCGCGCGTGCGCGTGATGAGTCCCGCTGCAGCGCGGCATCGCGTTGCGCCGCCAGCAACGCCGACACGGAATCAGAGACTCGCGCTGCGGCATCGCGTCGTGCACGGGCTGTCACGTACCGCGCCGAGTCGGCCACGAAGCGTCGCGCAATTTCCTCGGCGCTGGGCCCGACGCGCTGCGTCACCACCGGTCCGGTCGTCGATTCAGGGGTCAGCAGCGTGGCGATGCGCTGCAACGCACTGCGTTCGATGGCGCGGCCGAAGGCGGTCACGCGACTGGACAGCTCGAGATAGATCGGATCCACGCCACCGACGGCGTCGTATTCGTTGCGTGACTTTTCCGCTTCCACCAGCGAATCGGCGAGTGCGCGAACGCGCGCGTCCTGCTGCAGCAACGGATCGGCAGCGAGGGAGCGCCATGATGCGGCGAGCGGTGCATTCTGCGCACGCGTCAGGCGCGCCGACAGCGCGGCGACGGCGATCTTGATCGAATCAGGGATCACCGGCCCCTCGATCGCCGCAGGCGCGGCGGGGTCCACCGGCGTCGAACCCTCAGTCACCGTGGTGGCCGTGTCGACGCGCTGTGAATCTGCGGACGCAACGACCATCGACGTATCGACGGCCACGGCCACACGGCGTGTGTAGCGACGCGGTGGCAACACTTCTGCAAGGATGCTGTCGGCGCGGAACTGCTGTCGACGCATGCTGGCGGCCTTGCGCGCGAGATCGATCGTGTCGGCGGGTGCCGGCACACGCTGGAGTGCTTCGCGTTCTGCGCGCGTGAACCAGAGCAGCAATCCGAACGCGATCGCAAAGGTCACCGCGCCCACACTGAACAACACGCCGCTGCGATGCACGATGTTCCGCGCGCGGCCTGCCATCCATCGGCCACGGGGCGATGGCGTGTACGTGTCGGGGGCGGAAGTCACCGTGGTAATTCTAGCGGACTTCGGGCCGGCAACTGAGGCGCAAATGAAAAGCGGCACCCGACCGAAGTCGGGTGCCGCTCGTCAACACGTGAAACGTGGCTTACTGAACAGTGACCTTCATGATCATGTTCATGGCCTGGTGCGGCGTGCAGATCACCGTGTACGTGCCGGCGGCGATGCCACCCCACGACATGGTCCACGACTCACCATCCGTCACCAGCATCTTGCCCGTCAGTTCGCCCGTGCTTTCCGGCATGTTGGCCGTGAGCTGTGCAGCCGAAGCGCCAGCCGACGCCGGATCGATCGCGACGTTGTGCGGGCCACCCTTGACGTCGATGAACTTGATGCCGTCGCCGGCCTTGATCGTGATCGCGGCGGGCTCGAAGCGATAACCCTTCTCGTCACCGATCATCTTCACTTCATGCGTCGTGCCGGTGATCGGCGACGCGGCAACTGCACCAGCGGCGGCCGGTGCTGCAGCGGCCGGAGCGGCAGCAGCCGGAGCAGCTGCGGCAGCCGTATCAGCAGCCTTCTTCTCACCACCACCACACGCTGCGAGCGCGAATGCGCTCGTTGCAACTGCCAGAACCTTGAACTGCATGGAATAACTCCTCGTAGCCGGTGATAATCGAACAGAAATGCACTGGTATTCAAGCGACGGCTTACCCCGTTTCGTGCCGGACTCCGCCTCGAAACTGCGGGAAGCATAGGCCCCCTAGCGCCGAGGGCAAGTCCCCGGGTCCTGAAGACCCATATGGGAGAAGCGCATCGACACGTCACGAACACACCGGAGTTGATCGCACGTTCCCCGATTTGCATTGATTGCGCATTCCCCGGAGCGAACGTTGACCACTCCTCCCCGGCCCGCTAGAGTTCCCCGGATGCACAGCGCACCTGCCCAGCATCACCACCATCATCATGGTCGCCGCCCGACGGGCGTCGTCCGGGTGTGGTGCTTCGCGTAGCTCTAACGCGCTGGCACTGTGCAACGCGGCGGCCCGTCCGGTTTCTGGACGGGCCGCCGCTTTTTTGTCCCCACTCACGTCACCACTGAATGCTCCGCATAGCCCTCCCCAACAAGGGTCGCCTCTCCGACGACGCCCGTGAGCTGTTCACCGATGCCGGCCTCGAAGTCCGCGGCAAGGGTGAACGGGCACTGACCGCATCGCTCGGCGGTGAGTTCGAGGCAATTTTCGTCCGCGCGGCTGACATACCAGAGTTTGTCGCCGACGGCGCGGCCCAGGCCGGCATCACCGGCGTCGACCTCGTCAACGAGTCCGGCCGGACCGTCGAGGAACTGCTCGATCTCGAATTCGGCCGCTGCCGGCTGGTCGTCGCGGTGCGCGAAGAGAGCCGGATCCGCGCCCTCAGCGACCTGCACGGCAAGCCGCGCGTGGCCACGGTCTTTCCGCGAATCACCGCCAACTTTTTCGCCGCCGCAGGCATCCCGGTCGAGATCGTACCGGTCTCAGGTGCGGCTGAAATCGCGCCACATCTGGGCATCGCCGATATCGTGGTCGACCTCACCTCGACGGGATCGACCCTCAAGGTGAACGGGTTGATCGAAGTCGCGACGGTCCTCGAATCGTCGGCCCGCATGATCACCACCGTCGCGGCCGGCGACGTGCGACGCGCACAGCTCGACGAACTGGTCGACGCCCTCTCGTCGGTGCTCCGCGCCCGCAGCCGCCGCTACCTGATGGCAAACGTGCCGCGTGCTCGCCTCGCCGAAGTGCAGGCCATCCTGCCTGGCATCAACGGCCCCACCGTGATCGACATCATGGACCATGGCGAAATGGTCGCGGTGCACGCCGTCGTGCCGTCAGCCACCATCTACCGCACCATCGGCCTGCTGAAGCAGTTGGGTGGGCAGGGCATCCTGGTCACGCGCATCGAGCGACTGATGCCATGAGCGCGCCAATCTTTCGCTTCACCGGCGCCGTTGCGGCGCTGACGACGACCGATCGCCGTACCATGTTCAACCGCTCGACGTCAGCGGATGACACGGTGCGCAGCGCCACCGCGGCCATCATTCAGCGCGTGCAGCGCGATGGTGATGCGGCACTCCGTGAGATGGCCGCACAGTTCGATGGTGCGACGCTCGAGACACTGGAAGTGCCCCGCGCCGACTGGACGCGGGCACTCGATGCCATGCAGCCACCGCTCCGCGCAGCGCTCGAACGCACAGTGCGCAACGTGCGCGCCGCCCACAGCGCGTTCCTGCCCGTGGCCGTCGAAACCGAGACCGAGCCTGGCGTCGTGGTCGGACGTCGTCCCGACCCACTGCAGAGGGTCGGCGTCTACGCACCGGGCGGACGGGCGGCCTATCCCAGCTCGCTCATCATGGGTGTGGTGCCGGCCAAGGTCGCTGGGGTGCGCGATGTGATCGTCTGTTCGCCCGCCACTGCCAGCGGGCAACCGTCGGATGTGGTGCTTGCCGCCGCTGCGCTGGCTGGCGCCGATCGCGTCTTCGCACTTGGAGGTGCCGGTGCGATTGCCGCGATGGCGCATGGCACAGAGTCAGTGCCGCGCGTGGATCGGATCGTGGGCCCCGGGAATGCCTGGGTCGCCGAGGCGAAGTTGCAGTGCGCCGGTGCCGTGGCCATCGATTCGCCAGCGGGGCCGAGCGAATTGCTCGTCATCGCCGATGGGGCGGCGGATCCTGACATCGTTGCGCGTGAAATGCTGGCGCAGGCCGAACATGATCCACGCGCTGCGGTCGTCTGCGTCGCCATCGGCGCCGAGGTGGCAGCAGCGATCAGCGCCGCAGTCGCGCGGATGCTGCCCGCAGTGGACCGTCGCACGATCATCACCGATTCGTTCGCGTTCGCTGGCGGAGTGGTGCACTGCGAGACGCTGGACGAGGCCGTGGCATTCGCCAATGAGTGGGCGGCAGAACATCTCCTGCTCGCCTTGGCGCCGAGTTCACTCGATTCCGCGTTCGCGTCGCTCCGTGGTGCTGGCACCGTCTTCATCGGCGAGACGGCCAGTGTGGCCTTCGGCGACTACATGACGGGCGCGAATCACGTGCTACCCACGGGCGGCCTGTCACGCTGCTACTCCGGCCTCTCCACGCTCGACTTCATTCGCTGGACCTCGTGGCAGCGCGTGACCCCTGCGGCCGCCGCTGCACTCTCGCTCGATGTCGGACGTTTCGCCGACAGCGAAGGACTGCCCAATCACGCCGCCACTGCGCGGCAGTGGAGCCCTGACGCATGACCACGCCGACCACCGACCGCCTCGCGATCGCGCGCGCGGCGTACGACGATGTGCCGCTCTACGACCCGAAGCGCACGCCGGTGAAGCTGGACCTCACCGACAACACGAATCTCTGGGGCGTGCCACCCCATGCGGCACAGGCGATTCGCGATTTCGCCGCAGCCAGCATCACGCGGTATCCGACGCTGTACGGCACGGAGTTGAAGGTGGCACTGGCGGAACATGCTGGAGTGACGCCGGACATGATCGTCACGGGCTGCGGCTCGGACGACATCCTCGATTCCGCCATGCGCGCGTTCGGCAACGAGGGCGATCTGGTGGCAGCCACCGATCCGACGTTTGCGATGGTTCCGATCTTCGCGAAGATGAACGTGCTGCGCTCGGTGCTGGTCACGGAACTCCCCGACCACGAGGTGGATGCCGACGCGCTGATCGCCACCGGCGCGCGGATCATCTACATCTGCTCGCCCAACAACCCCACCGGCGCGCTCGTCGCGCGCAAGACGCTCGAGAAGTTGATCGACCAGGCCCCCGGCCTGCTGATGATCGACGAGGCGTACGTGGAGTTCGCCGGCGTGTCGAACATCGACCTGCTCGCGCGTTCGAATCGCGTGCTGCTGATTCGCACGATGTCGAAGGCCTTTGGCCTCGCCGGCCTGCGCATCGGCTACGCAATCGGACATCCCTCACTGGTGGCGGAAGTCGAAAAATCGCGTGGACCATACAAGGTCAGCGGCCTCGCCGAGCGTGTGGCCGTGACCGCGCTCCGCCAGGATGTGCAGTGGGTGCTGGAGCACATCCAGCTGGCGATCGAAAATCGCGATCGCCTCACGATCGAGTTGCTCAAGCTCGACCTCGACCCGATCCCGTCGAGTGCGAACTTCGTGTGTGTGCCGGTCAAGAACTGCGTCGCCGTGGGCATGGCGATGCGAGAGAAGGGTGTCGGTGTGCGGCCGTTCCCCAACCTGCCGCGAGTCGGCGACTGTCTTCGGATCTCGGTCGGGCCCTGGCCAATGGTCGAGCAGTGCGTCAAGACACTCGCTGGCGCGATCAAGAAGGCGGGCAAGAAGTGAAGCTCAGCATTTTCGACTACGGCGCCGGCAACCTGCACTCGCTGATCAAGACGCTCGAGCGTCCGGGTGTCGTGGTGCAGGTAGACACCGACCCGGTAGTCGCCATCACTGCTGATGCCCTCGTGCTGCCCGGCGTCGGCGCCTTCCCGGCCGCCACCAGTGCCCTGGGCGACGAAGGACGACGCGTCATGCAGCACGCCATTCGCCGCGGCCTCCCAACCCTCGGGATCTGCCTCGGCATGCAGGTACTGTTCGATACCAGCACAGAAGGGGGCAGTGCCGGGCTTGGCATCATCGCCGGCGAAGTGAACCGGCTGCACGCGACACGGATTCCGCAGATCGGCTGGAACCAGCTCGAGATCGGGCCGGAACGCGATTCGCTGCTCGACGCTTCTGAGCTTCGCACCGCATACTTCGCCAACAGTTTCGTCTGCCGCCCGACTGATCCATCGGTCGTGGTGGCATGGAGCACGCACGAGCAGGACCGTTTTCCCGCCATGGTTCGCGTCGGCCGATGCACTGGCGTGCAGTTCCACCCGGAAAAGAGCAGCGTGGCAGGCGTGAGTTTCGTGCACGCCTGGCTGCGCGAGGTGCAAGCATGATCGTGATACCGGCCATCGACCTGCGCGATGGCGCCTGCGTGCAATTGGTAGGCGGTGAATACGCCGCCGAACGTGTGCGCCTCCCTGATCCCGTAGCCGTCGCGCTGGATTGGGAAGCACAAGGATTTCAGGCGCTCCACATCGTGGATCTCGACGCCGCCACCAGCCGCGGCAACAATCGCAAGGTGATCGAGAAGCTGCTCGATCGCACCGACCTCACCGTGCAGGTCGGCGGCGGCGTACGTGATCGCGATGCGATCCAGTGGCTGATCGACGCCGGCACGACTTACGTCGTGGTGGGCACCCGGGCCCTCGAAGACGAGGAGTGGCTGGCCGAGATGGCAGACGACTTCCCGGAACAACTGATCGTCGCCGCCGACGTGCGTGAACGAAAGATCGTCACGCGCGGATGGACCCGCACCATGCACCTCGACATCGAGGAGGCGATGGAACGCCTGTCGCAACTTCCGCTGGCCGGCGTGCTCGTCACCGCCGTGCACAAGGAAGGCCTGATGCAGGGTGCCGACCTCGCGTTGATGGAAGAGGTCGCAGAATCGACGTCACTTCCCGTCATCGCCAGCGGCGGCATCACCACCGACGCCGATCTCCGCCTTCTCGATGATCGCGGCATCGCCGCGGCCGTCCTCGGTATGGCCCTCTACACCGGTGCGCTCGACGGGCGTGCCATCGCTGAGGAGTTCCGCGGATGAGCACCGTCGTTCGTGAAACGAAGGAGACGCAGATCCGCGTCGTCGTCACGCGTGGCACCGGTGTCGCGACGGTCGATACCACACGACCGTTCCTCGACCACATGCTGGTCACCTTCGCCAGGTACAGCGGACTGGATCTCGAGGTGCACGCACGCGGTGACCTGCCGCATCACCTGATCGAGGATGTGGCGATCTGCGTCGGTGCTGCAATCGCCGCCGCGCTGCCACCCACTGCCGCACGCTACGCCGATCGCACAATCCCGATGGACGATGCCCTGGTACAGTGTGCGATCGACCTCGGCGGTCGCCCGTATTACCGCGGCAAGCTGCCGGTCGCGATCTGGGAGCACTGGATGCGGTCCTTCGCCGACAATGCGAAGGCCACGCTGCACCTGCGCGTCATTAGAGGCACCGACGAGCACCACATCATCGAAGCAGCGTTCAAGGCGCTGGGACTGGCCGTCCGCGACGCATTCATCGAATCCGGCGCCGTCTTCAGCACCAAGGGCAGCGTCGCCTTGCAGGTGTCGGAGTGAAGCGCGCGTGCTGACCCGTCGATTGATCGTCTGCCTCGATGTGAAAGGAGGCAGGGTGGTGAAAGGAGTGAACTTCGTGGGGCTGCGTGATGTGGGCGATCCGGTGGCCCTCGCCACCCGGTACGAGGCCGAAGGTGCCGACGAGATCACCTTTCTCGACATCTCGGCCAGCGCCGAGGACCGCGCCAATCTGCTCGACGTAGCGCAGCGTACCGCGGAACGGCTCTTCATACCGCTCACCATCGGCGGCGGCATTCGCACCGCCGACGACGTGGGCCGCGCACTGCGCGCGGGGGCGGACAAGGTCTCCCTCAACTCCGCGATGGTCGCCGATCCCACGGTGCTCACCGCCTGCGCCGACCGCTTCGGTGCGCAGTGCGTGGTGGCCAGCATCGATGCGAAGAAGGACGAGGATGGATCGTGGCGCGTCTGGACCCACGGCGGTCGCACCCGCACCGAGCTCGAAGCGGTGGCATGGGCGGAGGAGTGCGTGGAACGTGGCGCTGGCGAAGTGCTGCTCACCAGCATCGATCGCGACGGCGGGCGCACCGGCTATGACCTGCCGTTGATGCGCGCCGTGTCGTCGAAAGTCGCCGCACCGGTGATTGCCAGCGGTGGCGCCGGGAGCGCCGCACACATCGTCGATGTGCTCGCCGAGGGACACGCCGACGCTGCGCTGGTCGCTGGCATCCTGCACGACAACCTGACCACCGTAACCGAATTGAAGGACGCGATGCGCGCCTCTGGACTGGTAGTTCGATGACCGCCACGCTGTTGCATGCCGTGACGGAACTGGCGACGCTCGCGGGCAACGAAGCGAATCGTTTCTTCCGCAATGGCATCGCGGTCGAGTACAAGGGTGACGGCTCCCCGGTCACGGCCGCTGATCGCGCCGCCGAGACCGTGGCGCGCGACTGGATTCGCGCCCGCTTCCCCGACGATGGCATCCTTGGCGAAGAGTTCGGGCTGGAGAAGCCCGATGCGAAACGACGCTGGGTGCTCGACCCAATCGACGGCACCAAGAGCTTCATCCACGGCGTGCCGCTCTGGGGCACGCTGGTGGCCGTAGTGGAAGGGGAGACGGTGCTGGCTGGCGCCGTCTACGCGCCGCCCACGCAGGAGCTGGTAGCGGCCGCGCCAGGGCAGGGCGCCTGGTTCAACGGCACGCGCACGCACGTCTCGTCGACCTCCACGCTCGACAAGGCAACGCTGCTCACCACCGATGATCGGTTCCCGGGCCGGCCAACGCGTCGGTCGCGCTGGAATGCGCTCGCGGATGCGTCACGCATCGTCCGCACCTGGGGTGACTGCTATGGGTACCTGCTCCTCGCGACCGGCCGCGCCGACATCATGGTCGATGATCTCATGAACCCATGGGACGCCGCTGCGGTGCAGGTGGTGATCGAGGAAGCCGGCGGACGTTTCACCGACTTCCGTGGCCGCCCAACTGCTTTCGGCGGTGACAGCATCGCCACCAACGCCGCACTCGACACCGTCGTGCGCGATATCCTCTGCCCGGGTGGGGACCCTGGTCTCGATGCTTGATCTCGACCTGCTCGACTTCACCAAGGGCGGCGGCCTCGTCTCCGTCGTTGCACAGGACGCCACCACCGGTGATGTGCTGATGGTGGCCTTCGCTGACCGCGAAGCCCTCGAGGCGACGATTCGCACCGGCGAGATGCACTATCACTCCCGGTCGCGCGGCCTCTGGCACAAGGGCGGCACCAGTGGCAACACGCAGAAGGTCGCGTCACTGACCGCCGACTGTGATGGCGACGCGATCCTCGCACGGGTGATTCCGGCCGGGCCAGCCTGTCACACCGGCGCGATCACCTGTTTCACGACCCCAGGCGTCACGCCGCCCCCCGCCGACGCCTTCGCCGTGCTCGATACCACCATCGAATCGCGCGCTGCGATGGAGGTCACGGCCAGCGTCAAGCCGAGCTACACACGCAAGCTCCTCGACGACCGCAACCTGCGATTGAAGAAGATCGGCGAGGAAGCGGCGGAACTGGTGCTCGCCTGCGCCGATCAGGACCCCGAGCGCGCAACCAGCG
Source organism: uncultured Gemmatimonadaceae bacterium (assembly GCA_963740355.1). Taxonomy (GTDB): domain Bacteria; phylum Gemmatimonadota; class Gemmatimonadetes; order Gemmatimonadales; family Gemmatimonadaceae; genus JACMLX01. The sequence goes on along the minus strand of CAVUDW010000002.1, from coordinate 52,447 downwards.
AAGCGGCCGACCTTCTCTATCACACCATGGTCGCCCTGCACGCACTCGGCATTCGACTGAGCGATGTGCGCGAAGAACTCTCGCGGCGCGCCGCCGGCTGAAGACCCAGTGGCGAAAAATGCCGTCGGCACCGGTTCTCGGCGCCGACGGCATTTTTTTCGCCCGCTTCCGCGCCCAGCCTCAGAATGGCGTGATTCGGGAGGCTGAGATTTTCCGCGGATCGCCGATGTACGCCATCGTGATTCCGGTCAGGTACTGCCGCGACACTCGCTGAATGTCTTCCGGGGTGACCTTCCGCAACTCGTCCACGAACCGAGCCGCGAGACGCCAATCACCACGGTAGAGCTCGGACCGGGCGAGGAAGGTGGCCTGGTCCGAGTTCGTTTCGTTGTCGAGGAAAAACTCGGTGATGAACTGCTGCACCAGCAGGCGCAGGCCATCCGGATCGATCAACCCTCGCTTCATCGACTCAAGTTCTCGACGCATGATGCCGAGCACTGAATCGGGAGTGGTCGTCGTGACGTACAATCCGGCCGCCGTCACCGCCCGATCCACGAACGGCGCATTCACGGCATAGGTCAGGTTTCGCTTGACGCGGATTTCCGTGAACAGGCGTCCGCCAAGCGCCGCCATCGCGACACGCATCGGCTGGTAGTCGCGGCTATCGGCGCGCGGACCAACCCAGTAGCCCTGCAAGTAGTTCGTCGGCAACTGTCGCGCGATCACATGCAGTGAACTGGTACGCGCCGCCGGGACCAGCGGTGGCGCCCACTTGTACTCACCGCGCGGTAACGTGCCGAGTGTCGCGCGCACCATCGCTTCAAGCTTGGCGCGTGGGATGTCGCCCACCACCACCAGCAACATGCGTGACGTCACCATCTGCGTCTTCTGCCAGGCGCGCAGGTCGGCCACCGTCAGGGCGCGCAACGTCGCTTCGCTGCCCACTGGCGATGTGCCGTACGGGTGGCCGGCGAACGCCACGCTGTCGGAGAAGGAATTGAGCAGCGCTTCCGGATCGTCGCCACGCTGCCGCACACCACTGATGATCGTGGTACGCACCGTCTCGACCTCACCAGAATCGAGGCGCGGCTGCATGATGCGATCGGCAAAGATCGCAAAGGTCGAATCGAAGGCGGTCACCGTGCTGCGCACACCAACCATCGTCCAGTCGATCGACGGCGCCGCCACGATCGCGCTCCCGAGGCGCGCCATCTTCCGCTCGAGAATCTCGCGCGGGTACTTCTTCGTGCCGCGCTCCGACGCTTCCAGCAGCAGCAGCTCCAAGCCAGCCTTCGCCGCCGGTACCTGCGACACACCGCCAAGCAGGTAGAGGTTCGCCGCCACCACTTCGTTGGCGGTCACACGACGGTGAATCACCCGCAGGCCGTTCACCTCGAACGCCGTGGTCGCAGAATCGGCCGCGCGCTGCTGTGCGCCTGCGTCGACGGGAAGAATTGCCGCAGCGATCAGCGCAGCTGCGCCCCATCCGATCAGGCGCTTCACGGTGTCACTCTCGGCGCCTTCACCGGGCCAACGAGATCGCTCTCGGTCAGCTTCAATCGCGCGCGATCCTGGGCGCTGATCAGCACACCTGTCACACTCGGCTTGCCAACGATGAACTTCGCGGCGTAGCGCTGCAGGTCTGCCGGTGTCTGTCGTGCCATGTTGTCCACGTAGCCCATGAAGTAGTCGAGATCTGCCACCGCCCACCAGAAGCCGATGGTATGCGTCAGTTCGGAGGTCTTCTCGATGCCGAACTGGTTGTCGGTACCGCGCTGTGCCTTCACCGCTTCCAGTTCACTCACGGTGAAGTAGCCCGGGTCGTCCAGCTTGTCGATCTCGCGCCACAACGCCGCCAGGGCATCCTTCAGGCGCTCGGGGGTCGTCTGACCGCTGATGGTGATCGGGCCGGTCTGGTCGAGTGTGTAGTAGTTCACGCCCACCGCCGTCCACAGGCCGCTATCGGTGAGCAGTCGCTGAAAGCGTGAGCCCTTCGTATTCAGCGCGTCAGAGAACACGTCGGCCGCATACGTGCTTGCACGGTCGCGGCGAACACTTGGACCCTGCCACTGAATCAGCACCGTGACCGCACCGACTTCGGCTTCGCTGATCAAGGCCGATGACTTGGTGAGAGCAGGGATCGGCGGAATCGGATCGACCTGGAATGGATCGGCGCCGCGCGGCCAATCACCGAGCAGGGAGTCAGCCAGTGCGAAGATCTGCGCAGGGTTGATGTCGCCAGTCACGATCAGCGCCATGTTGTTCGGCACGTAGTACCGGCTCTGGATGAAACGCATCTTCTCCGGCGTCACCGTGCTCAGGATCTCACGGTTGCCGATGGTGTTCTTTCGGCTTTCGTTGCCGGGATAGAGCGCCGCACTCAGTCGCTGCGTGATCTCGAATCCGGGTGAGGCTTCGTTGCGATCGTACTCGCCCAGCACCACCTGCTTTTCCTGCGCCAGTTCGGTCGGCAGGAAGAGCGGTCCGCGCACGGCATCGGCCAGCAGCGCGATACCACCGCGCACGCTGTCAGAGGGCAGGCTGAGGAAGTAGTTCACACGCTCTTCCTGCGTCGTGCCGTTGTAGCGCGCACCGAGTTCCGCCGAGCGCTGCCCGAATGCCTCGGCATTCGGGTATGCCTTGCTGGCCTTGAAGAACATGTGCTCGTACATGTGTGCCAGTCCTTCGTACTCGGGCCGCTGCGTGAAGGCACCGTTCTTCGCATTCAATTCGACCGTGGCGATCGGAATGCCGTGATTCTCCACGGCGATCACCTCGAGGCCGTTCCGGAGCACGGCTCGCTTGATCACGCGCTCCAGTTCCGCGCGTTGTGCGGCGAGGGACGAGGCGAGCGTGAGCATCGCCACACAGAGCGGCGCCACGATGCGGAGAGAGTTCAACGATCGAGAACGGATTCTGGACACGGAACGTCGGGAAGAGGACAAGCACCGCGGGTGCCGGGAACTGGCACCTGTGGCGGGGGAGGTGTTGTTTGGAGCAATGACGACTGTAACCAACCGCGGCACCATTCCAGTGCCCGCCGAGTCACTCGACGCGGTAGCCAGCCGCCTCGTCCCAGCCCGACTGCACCGCGGAGCCCCGCTCGCGCCGTACACCACATTTCGAATCGGGGGTCCGGCAGACCTCCTGTACGATGCCGAGACGGGCGACGATCTGGCAGAGGCCATCGACAGCGCAGAGGCGGCCGGGGTGGATTGGTTCGTACTGGGCCTGGGCGCCAACATCCTCGTGGGTGACGGCGGCTTTCGAGGGCTGGTGATCCGGAATCGCGCGCGCCACGTGGTCTGGCACGAGGATGGCCGCTGCGTGGCCGAAAGCGGAACGGTGATGGCGGACCTGATCCGGGAGGCGGTCGCCGCGGGTTGGTCAGGATTGGAGCACTACGTCGGCATCCCGAGCACCGTCGGTGGTGCGATCTGGCAGAACCTGCACTTCCTCTCGCCGGCGCCGGAACGCGAACGCACGATGTTCATCGCCGAGGTCTTCGACGCCTGTCGGATTCGCCGGGAGACCGGCGAGCGCACCACGGTCGACGCGGCGTACGTCGGCTTCGGCTACGACGATACGGTCTTTCACCACACGCGGGACGTGGTGCTGGACGTGACCTTTCGCCTCATCAAGGGTGACACCGGCGACATGCACCGCATCCTGCAGGAGAACCTGAGCTGGCGTGGGGCGCGTCATCCCTGGCTCGAGCATCACCCAAGCGCGGGATCGATCTTCAAGAAGCTGGAAGGGATCGGCGCCGGGCGCCTCGTCGATCAGTGCGGCCTGAAAGGCTTCCGGATGGGCGACGCCCAGATCTCACACATGCACGCGAACATCATGGTGAACCTTGGGCATGCGACGGCCGCCGATGTCCGCGCCCTGATCGCCCATGCGCAGGCGGCGGTGTTCGAGAAGTTCGGGCATCGGTTGGAGCCGGAGATCGGTTTCATCGGGCAGTTCTGACGGACTCGTCCGCTGCCCTCCCTCGCCGCGCCTTGGTCTGACGAATCAGGGGAAGGCGCCGGCGTCTGCGCGCAGTGTCTCCTCGCGCATTTGAAGAGCATACGAACTACTTTAATTCGTGTACGTAGTAGAATGGTTGGGAAGTTCAGCTGTTGAAGTTGTTGAATCTTCAGCGACTTAGCAGTTTTGGGTGAATTGATACGCGAACGTATTAACGCTCTTCTGGAACTGCAGGTCTGTTGCCGGTCGCTGGAGAATCCTCGCTGCGCCAGGAGCCTGCGGGTCGATGCCAACCAACTCCTACGCCCCCCTGCTCGCCGCCCGTGTGCAGCCACCACACGACGGCCATGGCGCCCTGCTCGAGCGCGTCGCGACCGAGTGGCAGGTCCAGCTCCGGGCGGCGCTCGCGCCACTCGACCTGACGCATGCACAGTTCAGGCTGCTCGTAACCACGGCCTGGCTCAACACCCGGTCCACCGCCGTGCGGCAGTCGGACATCTCTGCCCTCGCCAACGCCGACGCCGTGATGACGTCAGAAGTCTTGCGCACGCTCGAAGCGCGCGGGCTGCTGACCCGCGCTCCACATCCGACCGACCGGCGCGCAAAGGCGATCACGGTCACGGAGGCTGGCGGTGCCCTCGCCGACCGGGCGATGCGGTTGGCCGACGCGACGGAGCGCAAATTCTTCGAGACCGGGACGACCGACTTCGGCGCACTCGCCAAGGCGCTGAAGAAGGGCGGGCGGGGTAAGCCGGAAGACGAAAGGCGACCCTGAGACTCCGGGCCGCCTTTCAATTGCCGATGGGGCATTGTTGATGTCGCTATTGTGACGCGACACCAACGACACGCTCACACCTCAGAACTTGGTTGAGGCACCGACCAGAATCTGGCCGTTCTGGTTCGAACGGCTGCCGCGACTGCGGGCCAGGCTGTCGAAGTCGTTCTGAAACGACAGCTGCAGATGGGATCGTTTGGTCATCGAGTACGACAGTGCGGAGACTGACGACGCGAGGTAGCGATTGAAAGCCGCGACATCCGGGCGATACCAGGTCGTGTGATCGACACCGACGCGAGCCGTGAAACTCTTGCGGTAGCGAAGGCGGCCGGAGAGTCGAACCAGCGAATTCGACAGTGACGGCTGCGCCGGCGAACCGACCGGCGTGGCCTGAGGCAGCAGGCTCTGCTCACCGAGGATGCCAAGGCTGAAGTCGAAGCGCGTGGTCGAGTCGCGGACGATGCTGACTTTCTGGCCGATGCCGCCGCTCAATCGCCGGTCGATGCGAAGCTCGAGGCTCCGTTCCACGCTGCCGAAGAAGAACTGGCTTTGCGGCGCGTACTGGCGGAAGTCGACGCTGCCGGCCACCACCCAGGAGCGACGGTCCATGACCTTGCCTTGGCCCTCACGGTCGGTGACGCCGATCAGGAATCGGGTGTCGAGTCGCAGCGCCACCGAACTGTCGTTCCGCACGACGCCCGTCCGTGCGGAGAGAATCGCCTGATCGTTGTTGCCGTAGAGGTAGTTCCCGGACAGTTCGAGCGACCGCTCCCAGACCGTCGACGGCGCCTGACCCGAGGCGCTGCGGCCGACGAGCACCATCGCCGCCAGCGCCACGACCAGCCGCCACGCACGATCAGATCTCTGCCACCGCATCATTACTTGATTCCCTCGGTGACCCACAGTTTCCACTCGGCATCGTTGTCGCCGCCGATGGTCAGCTTGTTTGCATTGCGTACCAGCGGCTGCGCGAGGATCAGCGGTTCGTCCATCAGGATCTCCAGCCACCGATCTGAACCATAACGTGCGGGTCCCAGTCCGAGATCGAGAAATCGTCGGCTGGTACGGTCCACCAGTGCATCGACGCCGAACTTCTGTGCGAACCGCTGCAACTCTCCCTTCGAGGCACCACGTTCGGCCAGGTCCACGAAATGGACTGGGATCCGACGTTCGGCGAAGAAGCGTTCAGCTTTTCGTGTGGCCGCATTTTTCCGCGTGCCGAATATCTGGACAGGCATCGATCTCCAACCGCCACCGATCGAGGTCTGGACCCCAGACCTGGACTTTAGAGCGGATATCTTGCGTGACGGGATACCGAGTCGCACCCCCCGACCCAATGTAGGACGTCCAGATCCGGATGACAGGCACACCGATGTTCCGCGCGCCCTGGTTCGCACGAAATCCGCACCTTCAGACCCTCTGGGGAAAGTTCGTGATGCCGGAGGCGCCGGTCGAGGCGAGCCGCGAGACGTGGCAGACTCCGGACGGGGACGATGTCATCGTCATCCGCGCCAACCCCGAGCTCGTGGATGTACCCCGCTTCGTGCTGTTTCACGGACTCGAGGGCACCGAGCGATCGCACTACGTGCCCTCGCTCTTTCGTTCGGTCGCACAACGAGGCTGGGCGGCTGACATGCTGCTCTGGCGGTCGTGTGGCGGCGCCAACAACCGCGCGGCGCGCTTCTACCACTCGGGCGAGACAGACGACGCGTCGTGGTTCCTGCATCGCCTGGCCGAGTTGTATCCGGAAGCGCCACTGGTCGCCTGTGGCGTGTCGTTGGGCGGGAATGTGCTCACCAAGCTGGTGGGCGATGCACGACTGCCGTTGCCGCCGACGCTGCGCGCCGCCGCCGCCGTTTCGGTGCCATTCGATCTCGAGCGTGGCTCGCGCCACATCAGCCAGGGCCTGTCCAGCTTGTACGAGCGCTGGTTCTTGCGCTCATTGCGCGTGAAGGCGCTCGAAAAAGCGTCGCGGTACCCCGATCACTTCCCGCCACCGAGAGTGATCGCCGGCATCCGGACGCTGTGGGAATTCGATGACCTGATTACCGGACCGCTGCACGGATTCGAAGGTGCCGCAGACTACTACACGCGCTCCAGCGCCAAACACTTCGTGCCCAGTGCGCGACTGCCCTTGTTGTTGTTGAGCGCCGCCGACGATCCGTTTCTGCCACCCGATGTGCTGGACGAAGTGCGTGACCTCGCGAGTGCGAATCCCCTGGTGCGCACCGAGTTCTTCCCGCACGGTGGGCATGTCGGTTTCGTCACCGGCTCCACTCCGATGCGTTCACGTTCGTACATCGCCGATCGAGTACCGGATTTTCTCGCACAGTTCGTCGGCCCACCGCAGACGGGTGACAGCTCACCCTGAGTGTTTCACGCCGATCGCAGCTCGACCTCGTTCGACCCCCGCCGCTGTTCACTCGTCGCTCGTCTTCCGTCAGGATCATCACCAATGCGTACCGCCATGCGTACCGCTGCGTCCCGTACCGCAACCCTCCTTCTGCTCGCCGGACTCACCGCCTGCGGCTCGGCCAATGTGCAAGCGGGTCGCGAGCATGATGATCACATGGCGCACGATGCGTCGACAGCCGTCGGCGCCACATCGGCACAACCCGACGACGCCACACTGCCGGCAGGATCGCTGACCGTGGCCGCACGCCTCGCCGCCTCGCCGCGCCATGGTGAATACGTGATGATTCCGCGCGCGCCGGGCAGCACCGACTCACTTCGCGCCTGGGTCGTGTATCCGCAGCGTCGCGACAAGGCACCCGTGGTGGTGGTGCTGCACGAGATCTTCGGACTGAGCACGTGGATTCGTGGTGTGGCCGACCAGCTGGCGGCGGATGGGTACATCGCGATCGCGCCGGACCTGTTGACCGGGAAGTACACGCTGCCAGCGGGCGACACCATCGCACAGGCGCAGGCGTCGGCGCTGATCCGCACGCTCGCACCGGCGGATGTGCAGCGCGACATCGCGGTCGCGGCCGAGTATGGGATGAAGTTGCCGGCGGCGCAGCAGCGCTTCGGTGTGGTTGGTTTCTGCTGGGGTGGTTCGACATCGTTCAACACAGCCGTGAGCGCACATCCGAAGCTGCGTGGTGCGGTGGTGTACTACGGCACTGCCCCGGCGCTGACGGAGTTGACCAAGGTGCGCGCACCCATCCTTGGCCTGTATGGCGAGAACGACGCCCGGGTGAATGCAACGATCCCTGGCGCGGACTCCACGATGAAGGCACTCAAGAAGCCGTATGAGCCCGTCATCCTGGCGGGTGCGGGGCATGGGTTCCTGCGGCAGCAGGATGGACAGGGCGGCGCGAATCTCTCTGCGACGCGTTCAGCGTGGCCGAAGACGCTGGAGTTCTTCCAGCGGACGCTGAGCAAGTAGCAAAGGCGGGGCACGTCGTTCGTCAACGTGTTTCAGCGTGTTTCAACGTGTGTCATCGTGCGCTTTCGTGAGCAGCGGGTCGAAACAGTCAACGAGGTAGACGCGTGGGTGCATTGAGTGTGTACAACGTGGTGTTCATTGTCGGGTTGGCGCTGAGCGTCCGCGTGATGGTGGTGGGCGTCGAGCGGGCGCTGCCGGCCGGAGTGATCGAAGTCCGCACGCGATGGGCGATGCTCTCAGGTGCCTTCACGCTGGCGGGGTTCCTTGGTTCGCTGCTCCGCCATCAGGGCGTGTCAGCGACGTTGACGGCCGTGCTGGCCGCGGCCGGCTTGGTGGTCGGTGTGGTGAGCGCGCGGGTGCTCGTGAAGCGCGCGGTGGCGATGCCGGTGACCGACCATGAGTTCGATCCGCGTTTCGAGCTGCAGGGGACGCCGGCGATGGTGGTGGAGGCGATTCCTGCAGCCGGCGAAGGGCTGGTGCGTTTGCCGGACGGGTCCACGCGCGGTGGGCCGATTCGGGCGCGCAGTCTCGACGGCGTCGCCATTGGGCGCGGTGTCGAAGTGGCTGTGGAACGCATCGACGACGATGTCGCCTTTGTCGAGGCGTGGTCGGTGGTCGAAGCGCGACTCTGATCGCTGTGCGGCGTCGAGTCGTCAGCGCTGTACGCATCGTGCGAGGTCGTCCCCGAGCGAGGAGGAGTGCGTGATGTCCGATGCGGCGCTATTCGTCCTCGTCTTCGGCGGGCTGTTCGTGTTGCGCGGGATTGCCGCAACGATTGTGTTTTTGTGGATCCTGCCGGATGGTATTCGGTGTCCGCAGTGCGACGCTGAGACGATGCGAGTGGAACCGTCGCGCATCATGCGATTGCTGCCCAGTTTCCGGTCGAGCTGGTGCCTCGTATGTGGGTGGCATGGCGTGCACCGCATCGTGCCACCCCCTCGTGCGCCGCGTCGAAAGAGCGCGACGCAGTCAGCGTCGTCCGACCCCGCCCCCTACACGCCGCCGACGCCACAGCGCTGAGTTTCTGGTCGCTGTGTCGTTTCGCTGTGTCTGTTCGCTGTTGTCGCTTGCCGCGCGAGTGCGCGGTGGCATCAGCGATGCTTGGCGAACAGTTCGAGCCAGTCCGGGAAATCCACCGGGGATTTCCATAAAGTCATCGAAGTACACTAATCCGGCCTCTTCGAAGAGGTCGATCAGGTTTGGCACATCATCGGGGTCGGGCAGGGGCCCGATGGCGATGAGCGCGCCTTCGACGCGGAATTCTTCGTCGGTGAGGTTGAGGACGCGATCGATGGTGGCACGCGAGAGTCCGGCCGATTCGAACGCGTCGCGGCGAATGGCGAGGGTGGGACCGTTTGCGGGCAGGGAGAGCGGCATGGGCGGTGTGGGCGTGAAGGAGAGGGGAAGTTGGCGAGGGAGGGGAGGGAGGGAAGTGGCAGCCCGTGAGGCTCGTCTTTTGCGCGGTCCTGGGTGTGCGTGGAACCGGGCAAGGAGCGGGTGAGTCGTGGCCAGCGTTTTGTGGGCGCGCGTGCGTATCGCGAGTGTGTTTCTGAGCACACCAGCGCCAGTACGCGACAGCGTAAGTCGTTACACGACAACGAGTTACGTCTTTTTGACAATGTGCGGTGTTTCACGTGAAACAGTACCGAGCTGGTCGGCGCGGGTGTTTCACGTGAAACTGCTGCTTGCACCGCCCGTCCTGTTGCCGGCGAGTATATTCGGCGCAGGTCAATCTCCTCCCTCGCCGCACCTACCAGTGGCTCGAGTCATAGCGATCGCGAATCAGAAGGGCGGGGTGGGCAAGACCACCACCGCAGTCAACCTCGCCGCCAGCCTGGCGGTCGCCGAACAGCGCACGCTGCTCATCGACGGCGACCCGCAAGGCAACGCCACCTCCGGCATCGGCATCTCGCGCGACGACGTCACACAAACGACCTACGACGTCCTCATCGGCGAAAGCTCCATCGCCAGCGCCCGACACAAACACGTCCAGTTCCCAACCCTCGACGTCCTCGCCGCTACCGCCGACCTGGCCGGCGCCGAAGTCGAACTGGTCGACCGGGAAGAACGTGAAGGCATGATGCGGAAGGCCGTCGCCCTGGTCCGGGATGAATACGACTACATCCTCATCGACTGCCCGCCGTCGCTGGGACTGATCACGGTCAACATGCTCGCCGCCGCCGATGCGCTCCTCATCCCGGTCCAGTGCGAGTACTACGCCCTCGAAGGACTGTCCCAGCTCCTCAATACGGTCCACCTGGTCCAGCGGAACGTGAACCCGGCCTTGGGAATCGACGGCGTCCTGCTCACCATGTACGACGCCCGATTGAACCTCTCCCGACAGGTCGCCACCGACGCCCGCGAATACTTCGGCCCGAAAGTCTTCGAAAGCGTCATCCCGCGAAACGTCCGACTGGCCGAAGCCCCATCATTCGGCAAACCGATCATCCTCTACGACCTCGCCTCCGTCGGCGCACAAGCGTACATGGCCGTCGCCAAGGAACTGATCGCACGACACCGCTCCGCCAAGCCAGAAAGCACCGGACCTGCCCGTCGCGCCGACCGCTGACCCGCGATCACCGCTTCACAACACCAGACCGCGCCAGCACGACGACGCAAAGGATCCCGACCATGCCCCCCGAACAACCCCGACGCCTCGGACGCGGACTCGAAGCGCTCCTCGCGATGAAAGCCCCGGAGCCGCGCAACACAGGCAACGCGCCATCCGCCGACACGACGCCGATCGCCGGACTGCAAAACGTCCGACTGAACGAAATCCGACCCAACCCGTACCAGCCGCGGAAAGAGTTCAAGCTCGAAGAACTCTCCGAACTCCAGGCCTCGCTCAAGGCGTCCGGACTGCTGCAGCCGATCACGCTGCGCCCCGCACCCAACGGCACAGGCTTCGAGCTGATCGCCGGCGAACGACGCTTCCGCGCCGCAACCGCACTCGGTTGGACCGAAATCCCGGCCGTGGTCCGATCGATCGACGACAAGACGCTCCTCACCCTCGCGCTGATCGAGAACCTGCAACGCAGCGATCTCAACCCGCTCGAGGAAGCCGAAGGCTACAAGCGCCTCGTCGACGAGTTCGCGCTCTCACACACCCAGGTCGGAGAAGTGGTCGGCAAGGACCGCTCGACGGTCGCCAACCTGCTCCGGCTCCTCCAGCTCCCGGCCGCCGTCCGACGACTCCTCGGCGATGGCGCTATCAGCCTCGGCCATGCGCGCGCGATCCTCGGATTGGGTGACGAACGCGCGATGATCGAACTCGCACGAGAAGCGGCCAGCCAGGGACTGAGCGTCCGAGACATCGAACGACGCGTACAAGCGGCACCAGGCAGTAAACACAACACGAAATCGACCGCCACTAAGCCACGAACCCCCGCCTCAGCCGAAGCCCGCAGCATCGAAGACCGGCTCCGCAGACACCTTCAGACGGACGTCGGCGTTCACCTCAGCAAAGGCAAGAACACGAAGGGCGAACTCCGTATCCACTTCTACTCGAACGACGATCTGGCTCGTGTGCTCGACCTGATACTCGGCGCTGAGTCCTAATAGCCGACGCTGGCTCCAAAAACGCGCGTGTAGAGAACCTCAAGGTTCTACACAACACTGTAACTCATTATATCACAATGACTTACGCATCTGGAACCGGGTTTCTGACCCGGTTTTCCACATTTTCGGCACTCGCGATGGCGTTCCTTGCCGCCGCCTGCGGACCGAGCGGGTCCAAATCAGCCGACACGGCCGCCGCCAAGCCGGCAGCCCTCAGCGTCGCCCTCCTCACCCCAGGCCCGATCTCGGACCAGGCGTGGAACGGCGGCGCCTACGCTGGTCTCCAGCGGATCAAGGACTCGCTCGGTGCTCGGATCAGCCACATCCAAACGAAGACACCGGCTGAGTTCGACGAGAACTTCCGCCTCTACGGCGAACAGGGCTACTCGCTGGTCATCGGCCACGGCTTCGAATACCAGGACGCCGCACAACGCATCGGACCGGATTTCCCGAAAACGTTCTACGTCACGACCTCAGGCAACCAGACGGGACCCAACATCGCCGGACTGGAGTTCGCGTTCGAGGACGGTGCCTACCTCGCCGGCATCATCGCCGGAGCCACCACCAAGACCGGCACCATCGGCGCCATCGGCGGCCAGGAAATCCCCCCGGTCCGCCGCAGCTTCTACGCCTACGAAGCCGGCGCAAAGTCGGTCAACCCGTCAGTCAAGGTCATCACCTCCTACATCGGCAACTGGGACGACGCCAGCGCCGGTAAGGAACAGGCCCTCGCACAGATCGGACGCGGCGCTGACGTCATCTTCCAAAACGCCGACGCCGCCGGCCTGGGAATCTTCCAGGCGGCTCGGCAATCCAAGAACGTCCGAGTATTTGGCGCGAATAGCGACCAGAACAACGTCGCACCCGAAGTCGTCATCGGCAGCGTCGTCATCGATCTACCGCACGCCTTCCTGCTGGTCGCAAAGGAGATCCAGGCGGGCACCTTCAAGCCACGAGTCATCTCACTCGGCATGAAGACCGACGTCGTTCGACTGGTGCTCAACCCCGCGCTCCGCAACAGCATCCCGGCGTCGGCGCTGGCCGCGGTCGATTCGGTCACGAAGCAACTCGTGGCCGGTACGTTCTCCGCTCCCGTACCGCCGACCGCTGCGCCGGCAAAGTGACTGCACCAATGGCGACCGCCTCACTCCCGGACATCGTCGGCTGGCTCGATGATGTCCTCCAGACCGCAACCACACCCGACTACTCCGGCGCCCAGAATGGGCTCCAGGTCGATCATGCGGGCCCAGTGCGTCGTGTCGCCGCAGCAGTCGATGCATCCCTGCGGAGCGTGGAACAGGCAGTCGATGCCGGCGCAAACCTGCTCCTCGTGCATCACGGTCTCTTCTGGGCCGGTGCCCAACCAATCCGCGGCGCACATCATCGCAAGCTGAAGTTGCTGCTCGACAACGACATCGCCGTCTACAGCTCGCACCTGCCGCTCGACCGACACGCAACGCTCGGCAACAACGTGCTGCTGGCACGCGCACTCGATCTCGTACCAACATCCACCTGGCTGCCGTACAAGGGCACGCCCATCGGCGTCGTTGCCGATACCACGATCCCGACCGCGACACTCGCCGAACGCGCGCGCGCATTCGCGCACAGCCATGCACACCACGCGGTGATCACGCCCCACGCACATGATCGCGTCACGCGTCGCGTTGCGATCTGCACCGGTGGCGGCGCGTCATCCGAGTCGATGCGTGAGGCCGAGTCCATCGGTGCCGACACGCTGATCGTCGGCGAGGGGCCGCATCACACCGCCGTCGACGCAGAGGAGTCCGGCGTGGTGGTGATGTACTGCGGCCACTACGCCACCGAAACGTTGGGTGTGACGCGACTGGCGCAGGAGATCGGCGAGCGCTGGCACCTGCCCTGGCTCTTCCTTCCGGCACCGACCGGCCTGTGACGACGCCGGCGCCTCGCTTGACGCTCGAGGCGATCAAGCGACAGTACGGTCCTGTGATCGCCCTCGACGACGCCATACTCGCCGTAGCATCGGGCGAGGTGCATGCGCTGCTCGGTGAGAATGGGGCGGGGAAGTCGACGCTGATGAAGATCGCATTCGGCCTCGAGCAGCCGAATGCAGGGTCCATCGCGATCGACGGTGTGCGCACGAGCTTCCGCTCCCCGCGGGATGCGATGGCGCGTGGCATCGGCATGGTGCAGCAACACTTCGCACTCGTCGAAGCAATGACGGTGACCGAAAACGTGGCGCTCGGTTTGCCTGGTCGCCTCGACCTCGCCGAGACGAGCCAACTGATCCGGCGGATCAGCGAGGAGTCCGGACTCGCGATCGATGTCGAGGCGCGCGTGGCGGACCTCGCTGTCAGTGCTCAGCAGCGGCTGGAGATCATCAAGTCGCTGGCGCGTCGCACCAGCATCCTGATTCTCGACGAACCGACCGCCGTTCTCTCTCCCAGTGAATCCGAAGAGCTACTTGGGTGGACGCGTCGTTTTGCCGACAGTGGCGGCACGGTGATCCTGATTGCGCACAAGCTGCGCGAAGTGCTGAGCGTGGCCGATCGCATCACCGTGCTCCGCAAGGGTCGCACGGTGCTCACGGCCAACGCAGCCGACGTCACGGAAACGACGCTGGCGGATGCGATGCTGGGTGATTCCACCGCGCGCACAGTGCCAAAGCCCCGCCTTGCGAAGGCACGACCGAACACCTCAGCCGTGCTCGAACTCACGAAGGTGTCGGCGAATGACGACAATGGCATCGAGCGGCTGCTCGACGTGTCGTTGACGATTCATGCCGGTGAGATGGTTGGCATCGCCGCAGTGGAAGGAGCCGGACAGCGCGAACTGCTGCGCATCCTTGCCGGCCGCCAGCAACCCGTACGCGGGACGGCGACCATTCCAGCGGCGATCGGTTTCGTGCCGGAGGATCGCCATCGTGAAGCGGTCGTACTCGACGCGACGCTGACGGAGAATGTCGCGCTACGTGGAGCTGCCAAGCGTCGTGGCCTGATGGACTGGCCCACTTTGCGCGCTGCGACCACCAGCATGATGCAGCTGCGCGACGTGCGCGCCTCCAGCGAGTCGGTCCCGATGCGGACGCTCTCAGGCGGCAACCAACAGAAACTCGTGCTGGGCCGGGAGCTGGCGGGTGATCCAGCGGCGTTGATCGTCGAGAACCCGACCCGCGGCCTCGACATCCGCGCCACGTCGGATGTGCACCATGCGCTGCGAACGGCTCGCGATGCTGGCACAGCGGTCATCGTCTATTCCAGTGATCTAGACGAAGTCTTGGCATTGGCCGATCGCGTCTTGGTGGTCGCGGCAGGACGCGTGAGCGAAGTGCGCGGTGATCGTGAAACGGTCGGCCGAGCGATGCTCGCTGGTGGTGCCGCGTGAAACGCCTGCTGCGTGGTCTGCTGGAACCGGTATTGGCGGGAGCGTTGTCAGTTCTCGTCCTCGCGGCACTACTGGCAGCGAGTGGATATCCGGTCGGCACGTCGCTCTCGGCGCTCTGGCAAGGCACGTTCGGGTCGTGGTCAGTGATCGCATCCGGCACGCTGGTGCGTGCGACACCGCTTCTTTTTGCTGGCCTCGCCGTGGCCATTGCATTTCGAGCCGGTATTCTGAACATCGGCGCGGAAGGGCAGTTGCTTGCTGGTGCCGCCGCGGCCACTGCAGTGGCGGTCACCGTGTCACCAGCGCTTGGGCGTGTTTGGATTGCTGCTGGCATTGTGCGCCGGCGTGTTGGCTGGTGGTGCGTGGGCCTCGATTGCGGCGCTGCTTCGCGTGCGATTCGGCGTACTGGAAGTGATCAGCACCATCATGTTGAACGTGATCATGTTGCACATCACCGGCCTGCTGGTACGCGGACCGCTGCAGGAGCCGACGCGCACCTTTCCGCAGTCATCGCTGCTTGATGCGGCGCTCCGCCTGCCTCGGATCTTCCCCGGCACGCGCCTGCACGCCGGTGTCGCACTGGCGGTGGCGACGGCACTCGGCATGGCGTGGTTCCTTCGTGCCACGGCGCCAGGCTTTCGCTTGCGGATGACTGGGGCGAACAGTCGGGCTGCAGCGAGTGCTGGTGGAATCGATGTCACGCGGGTGACGATGATGGCGTTCATCACCAGCGGTGCGTTGGCCGGACTTGGCGGCGCCGTGGAGGTGACGGGTGTCACCTATGCCTTGTACGAAAACCTCTCGCCTGGCTATGGCTACACGGCGATCGCGGTGGCGCTGCTGGCGCGACTCAATCCGGCGTCGGCGATCGGGTCGGCGGTGGTGTTTGGTGCATTGGAGGCCGGCGCGACGGCGATGCAGCGAGATGCGCAGGTGCCGGCGGGGATGGTGAGTGTGGTGGAGGCGAGCGTGATTCTGGTGTTGCTGGCGTCGGAATGGATTGCAACACGCGTGGGTGCGGCGCGATCATTGAATCGGGGGGGGACCCCGCGTACCCCCGACGAATCGAGCAGTGCTCCCGGCTCCACCTCCCTGCCACTGAGCACCGCCGCCACCGGCGAGTTCACCCGATGAGCGCGCTCGCCGATTTCCTCGACGCGTCCGTACGCAACGCCACGCCGCTGCTCCTCGCGGCACTGGGCGAGACGGTGGCTGAACGCAGCGGTGTCATCAATGTCGGTCTCGAGGGGGCGATCATCGTCGGCTGCCTCGCTGGCCTGACCGCCTCGAACGCCTTCGGTGCCGAGTTTGGGCTGTTGGTGGCAGGGGCATCGGGCGTGGTGATTGCGATGATTTTTGTGATCGTCGCCATCGGCCTCGCCGCCGACCAGATCATCACCGGTACCGCGATCACGATGCTCGGGCTGGGCCTGACCGGCACCCTGTATCGTGTGTTGTACGGTGACTCGGGTGCCGCACTGACGACGCCGACCCTCGCACCGATCGGCATTCCGTTGTTGCAGGACATCCCGGTGATCGGTCACGCCCTGTTCCTGCAACCGCTTCCCACCTACATGGCAGCTCTACTGGTGCCCATCATCTGGTGGTGGCTCTACCGCACGCAGGCCGGCCTCTCGCTACGAGCCGTTGGCGAGAACCCCGCAGCCGCCCGCGCGTCGGGAATCTCGCCGCGGCGTGTGCAGACGATCGGCGCACTCTTTGGCGGGCTCTGTGGCGGGTTGGCCGGTGGAACGCTGGTGCTGGCGCAGGTCGGTACGTTCGCCGAAGGCATGTCTGCCGGACGAGGGTTCATCGCCATCGCGATTGTTGCACTGGGTCGTTGGAATCCCGTTGGTGCTGCGATGGCGGCGCTACTTTTCGGCATGGCAAGCGCGCTGCAATTCCTCTTTCAAGCCCTCGACCTGAAGCTTCCTTACCAGATTTTCTTGGCGTTGCCGTATGTGCTGACGCTCGCCGCACTGGCCTTGGCGAAGGGTCGCTATCGCGCGCCGGCGGCGCTCGGGGTTCGCATGGCCACCGACGCCGCCTGAGATCAGCAGCCGGTGTAGGCGCTCGACCAGCGAAGCGTCCAGGTGCCGCCTTCGGACCGCTGCAGCATCTGGATGCGCGAACCGTCGCCGAAGTCGAGGCCGAGGAAGACCGTGGGGCGGGAGCTTCCGTAGAACTGCACCACACCCAAGAGGTCGACGGCAATCAGGTCGTCCTCGGTGGCGTACTGCGTGTCACGCCAGACCGCGCTGAAGACCTTCGCGTTCGGCGCCCGCTCCAATACCAAAATGCTGCGCTCGACCTTCGGCGAAGCTTCCATGTTGAGGCGACGCTCGACCACCGCGACCACCGCATCGACGTCACCTGGCAGCTTCATTCGGTAGGCGTGGGCGACACCGAATGGCACGCGACGGAGCAGGCCAGCGCTGTCGAGGGGCAGCAGGGCGGCGGCGCGATTGATCGCAATCACCAGCTGCGCCGAGTCGCTGCGCGACATGCCGCCGATCGAATCGGTACGGATCGCCTCGGCCACGCCGGCCTGTAGTGCCAGTCGCCATCCCTGCGTGGAGACACCGGCCAGCTCCCGCAGCGGAACCACCGGCCAGGCGTCACAGCCTTCGTGCACTTCCGGCTGTGCGGAGGCTGAAAACTCGCCCAGTGAGACCGTGCCGATGCGACCGGTTGGCGCGAAGAGATCGACGGAGGCTGGAGCCGCGCCGGCCGGGAGTACGGCATTGGCCGGTTTTGGAACGCTGTCATCCAGCACCGGCGGCAGAATCACCTGTGCCACGCCGCCGTCGCCGGGGACGTAGATGGCCGATCCGTCGGCGGCGTTCCAGCGAACTGCGGCGGCAGGCGCGGCGGAGTCCACCGGCTTCGAGAGTGGCGCGGGTGCCGTCTGGCTGGTGGTCGCCTTCGGCTCCGGTTGGTCCTTGGTGCACCCGGCCGCGAGGAGCGCCGCCGCCGCGACGCAGGCCAGAGTGGCAGGCGAAACTCGGCTTCTTCCTCGCACCAACGACGCACGATGTGTCACCATGCGCAGAAACATAGGGTGCACCGGTCAGCCGGCAACGCGGTGCTGATCGCCCGTCGCCCGATTACCGTTTCCGTCGCGCCCGCTATTCCCCTACCCGCCGAGGTTTTGTGTCCCACGTTCCGCCTGCCGGGAGTTCGACGTCCACGGCTGCTCCGTCGAAATGGCTCAGCGCGCTCGGATTGCACCGCAAGGAACTCCGCGCCTGGGCGATGTACGACTGGGGCATTTCGGGGATGCAGACGATCATCATGACGGCCGTCTTCCCGATCTTCTTCGTCAAGGTCGCGGCCTCAGCCATGGACGCCGATCGTGCATCGGCCTGGTGGGGCTACGTCAACACGATCGGTGCGGTGCTGATCGCGGTACTGGCCCCGATCCTTGGTGCCCTGGCCGACTTCAAGGCGGCGAAGAAGAAGTTCCTGGTCGCGTTCATGCTGCTCGGTGCCGGCGCCACCGCCGCCATGTTCTTCATCCAGCGCGGCGACATGGTGTTCGCCTCGATCACGTTCATCCTGTCGCTGGCGGGTGCCACCGGCAGCATGACGTTCTACGAAGCGCTGCTGCCGCACATCGCCGACGAATCAGAAATCGATCGTGTCTCGACCGCCGGGTACGCACTGGGCTACGTGGGCGGAGGCCTGCTGCTCGCGATTTCGCTGCTCGTGATCCAGAAGCCCGAGCTGGTAGGCCTGCCACACGGTGACGGCCTTACACCATCGCAGGCGACGCTCCCCGTGCGACTCAGCTTCATCGCCGTCGCCGCCTGGTGGCTCGCCTTCGCCATTCCAGTGCTGCGCGCCGTGGGCGAGCCGCCGCGATTGCTCGAGCCGGAAGAAGCGACGCGCACCGCGCCGATTCGCGCCTCGATCCAGCGGCTCGGGACCACACTGCGTGAATTGCGCGACTACAAGCAGGCCTTCCTGATGATGCTGGCGTTCACCATCTACAACGATGGCATCCAAACCATCATCAAGATGGCGAGTGTCTACGGCACCGAACTGAAGATCGATCAGGGTCAACTGATCGCAGCGATCCTGCTGGTGCAATTCATCGGTATTCCTGCGGCCTTCGCCTTCGGTTCACTGGCGGGAAAGTTCGGTGCCAAACGGTCGATATTCTTTGGATTGCTGGTCTACACCGGCATCTGCATCTACGGCTACTTCCTTGAAACGGCGCGCGATTTCTGGGTACTGGCGATCGTGGTCGGGCTGGTGCAGGGTGGCACACAAGCGCTCAGCCGTTCGCTCTTCGCGACACTGGTTCCGAAGCACAAGAGCGGTGAGTTCTTCGGCTTCTTCAGCGTCTTCGAGAAGTTCGGTGGCATCCTTGGCCCACTCGCCTTCGCAGTCGCAGCGCAGTTGGCGGGCAGCAGTCGCGTTGCGATCCTCTCGGTGATCGTGTTCTTCGTGATCGGCGCCTGGTTGCTGACGATGGTTGACGAGAAAGCTGGCGCCGCCGCTGCACGCGCCGCCGACGAGGCCACGATCCGGCCGGACACCAGTGCCACCTGAAACAGCACCTGACACACCGCGCGATACCATCAGCTATCGCCTGCTCGCCGGCATCGCTCGGCAAGCGGTGCGATGGTACTACCGCGATGTCGAATACGATGGTGTCGAGCGGATCCCGGCGTCGGGTCCGACGCTGCTCGTCGTCAACCATCCGAACGAATTGATGGATGCGATCTTCACCGGGCTGGTGGCTCCACGACAGCTCACGTTCACAGGCAAGGCGACACTCTTCAGCAATCCGCTCGTCGGCGCCTTTCTCCGCTACATGCGCGTGGTGCCGCTGCGGCGGGCGCAGGACGAGAAGGCGCTGTTGCAGGCAGCACCGATGGATGCCACACGCAACGCCGACGCCTTCGCCGCCATCCATGCCGCACTCGCCTCAGGGCAGATGGTTCTGATCTTCCCCGAAGGTCGAAGCTGGGACGAGCCACGCCTGGCACCGATCAAGACCGGCGCCGCACGGATCGCGTTGTCGGCGCGAGACGCCGGTGTGAAGGGTGTGAACATCGTGCCGATCGGCATCAACTACGAGCGCAAGGACGGACTTCGGTCGCGTGTGCTGGTCGAGGTGGCGGAGCCCATCGCCATCGATGCGCTGTCGACCGAGTCAGCGCAGGTGGACGCGCTCACGACGGAGATCGCGCGACGACTGCACGCAGTGACGCTGAACTTCGGCGACGCTGCCGAGGCGGACGAGGTGCTGGATCTCGCGACCGTGCTGGCTGCGACCTCGGATGAAATTCGCCCCCTCGGTGATCCGGACGCGCCGATCTCGGCAATGGTCGATGTGGCGCGACGCGCCGACGTGATCCGCCAGCAGATGGCGCGTGGCGAACTGTCATCCGGTATCGAGGAGCGTGTGCGACATGTACAGCGTCGCCTCTTCGGGCTGCGCCGCACGGCCACCAAGCTGGGGATCCGACTGGACGATGTGGCACTCGACACGCGCCTGCCCGCGGCTGGCAGGTTCGTCGTGCGGGAGCTGCTGCTGGCGGCATTCGGCATTCCGCTCGCGATCTGGGGCCGCATCAATCACTTCCTGCCCTTCCGGCTTGCGACCTGGCTTGGCCGAAAGACATCGGACGCACGATCGCAGCTGGCCATGAACACCATCGTGCTCGGCATCGTCCTCATTCCCGCCTTCTACGTGCTGCAGACCGTCGCCGTCTGGAAGTGGGCCGGGAGCGGGTGGTGGGCGCTGCTGTACGCGGCGTCCCTGATCCCGAGTGCGTCGTGGGACCTGCAATACACCGAACGGCTGCGGCAGCTGAAGCGTCGCGCGCTGGCCTGGCGCCATTTCCGTGAGGATCCGGGGCTCCAGCTGAAGCTGCGCACAGAGCTCTTCAGCCTGCGGGACGAGGCAGCCAGTATCGCGTCCGACGTGTCACGAGTGTAGCGTGGTGCCGAATCAGCAGAATTCGGCACCGATGAATCGAGGTGGCCGGCGGAGTCTCACGCGAGTCACTCAACCCATCGCTGGAGAATACAGATGATCAAGCAGCTGTTGCTCGTCATAATCGGCATCATCGCGATCCTGGCCTTCGCCGCGTCGCGGAAGCCGGACAGCTTCCGCGTGGAGCGCTCGACGACCATCAAGGCACCGCCGGAGCGGATCTTTGCGCTGATCAACGACTTCCACAACTTCGGGGTCTGGTCGCCATGGGAGCATCTCGACCCGAACATGTCGCGGTCGATCACTGGCGCGCCGACGGGCAAGGGCGCGATCTACGAGTGGAGCGGCAACTCGAAGGCCGGCGCCGGCCGCATGGAAATCCTCGAGTCCACACCGTCGTCGCGTGTCCTGATGCGACTCGACTTCTTCAAGCCGATCGCCAGCACCAGCACAGCCGAATACACCCTCGCTCCACAGGGGGATTCGACCAAGGTGACCTGGGCGATGTACGGCCCATCCCCGTTCCTGTCGAAGGTGATGCAGGTCTTCGTCACCATGGACGGCCTGATTGGTGGCGACTTCGAGAAGGGATTGGCGGCCATGAAGACCGCATCCGAGAAGTCCTAGGCTCGGCGGCGCCGCGCTGCAGTCCCCTCTCCGAGCCCGCCGACTACTTCGGCGGCAGGAACCGGCCCACGAGATCCCAGTGCCATGCCGCGCGCCGTTCGCCGGTGCGCGGATCCTTCAGCGGCTTGTCCTGCAGTCGATGCGCCGGCAGTCCGACGCTCGCGCCGTACGCCAGGAGTTTCTCGCGATCGGTGCTGACGAGATGAGCCATCGGTGTGTCGAACCAGACATGCCGATGTAGCCAGAGTCCACCGTCCATCGCATGGATCATCCCATCCCGCCGCAACGCGAACTCGCGCCACGGCGGATATGTCGCACCCGCATCGGGAGTCGCTCCGTCGTCACTCACGTGACGCCGACGCCAGGTTGAGGTGATCGGTCATCTCTCGACGGCTCACTTGGCATCGAGCCAGTTGTCACCGAATCCGGTGGCCACGACCAGTGGCACACTGAGCTCGGCAGCGTGCTCCATTTCGTACACGACCAACTCGCGCACCACGTCGAGCGAGTCGGTCGGCACCTCGAACACCAGTTCGTCGTGCACCTGCAGCAGCATCTTCGCGCCATGTCCATCGGCGGGAAGCCGATCGGCGATCTTCAGCATCGCGATCTTGATCAGGTCAGCGGCAGAACCCTGCAGCGGCGAGTTCTGCGCCATGCGCTCGCCGAAGGCACGGGTGTTGAAGTTCCGGTCCTGGATCTCGGGAATGAATCGCTTGCGCCCGAAGATGGTCTGCACGTAGCCCTTCTCGCGTGCGAACGCGACCTGCGAATCGAGGAACGCCCGAATGCCGGCGAAGCGCTCGAAGTAGGTGGAGATGAACTCCTTCGCCTCGGCAAAGCTGATCTTCAGTTGCAGGCTCAACGCACGCGCACCCTGCCCATAGATCGTGGCGAAGTTGATGGTCTTCGCCCGCGCACGCATCTCACTGGTCACATCCTCCACCGGCACACCGAAGATGATGCTCGCGGTCTGCTTATGGATGTCACCACCGGCGTTGAAGGCCGACACGAATGCAGGATCCTGCGAGAGGTGCGCAAGCAATCGCAACTCGATCTGCGAATAGTCGGCAGCCAACAGCTTCGTCCCCGGCGCCGCCACGAAACCACGCCGAATCAAGCGACCGAGCTCGCGACGAATCGGAATGTTCTGCAGGTTCGGGTCGGTGGACGACAAGCGCCCGGTGCCTGCCACGGTCTGGTTGAACGTGGTGTGCACGCGACCGTCCCGCGGATCCACCAGCGTCGGCAAGGTGTCGATGTAGGTGCCTTCGAGCTTGAAGATCTCGCGATACTCCATCAACAGCGCCGGCAGCTCGTGCCCTTCATCCGCCAGCTCCTGCAAGACGCTGGCATCGGTGGACGGACCGGTCGCGGTCTTCTTCTTCACCGGAAGCCCGAGCTTCTCGAAGAGAATGACACGCAGCTGCGGATTGGAGTTGATGTTGAAGGTCTCGCCAGCAGACGTGTAGATGAGCTGCTCCACGCGCTGACGCTCGGCGGCAAATCGTTCCTTCAGCGAGGCGAACCAGGACAGGTCGATCGCCATGCCTGCCCACTCCATCTCCGCCAGCACACCCACCAACGGCAACTCGATGCCGTCCAGCAACGGACGTGCCCCGGCGAGCTCGATCAGGGGATCGAAGTGTTCGTACAGCCTCAAGGTGAAGTCCGCGTCCTCGGCCGAGTACTTCGTCGCGGCCTCGACGGACACGCGGTCGAACGTGACCTGATTGCGCCCCTTCCCGGTGACTTCGTCATACGGAATCATGCGATGATCGAAAATCTCGAGCGCCAACGCATCGAGCCCGTGGGAACGACGCCCTGGATCCAGCACGTAGCTGGCAAGCATCGAATCGAAGATCAATCCACGCACCGTGATGCCAGCGCGACGCAACACGAGCATGTCGTACTTCGCGTTCTGCGCCACCTTCTTGACCGACGCATCCTCGAGTAGCTCGACCAGCGGCCGGCACTCGGCACTGTCGAGCGGCGGCAGGTTCTCCGGCGCCGCGACGATCGTGTGCGCCTCGGGATCGAGCAGGTCGCCCTGCACATTGGCACCAGCGCGGACATGAAGAAACGGCAAGTACCACGCCTCACCGGGCGCCGTGGCAATGGCGATGCCAACCACGCGTGAACGCATCGCGTTGATGGTGCCAGGTGCCTCCGCGTCGAGCACGGTCTCGGTGTCGAACGCGATGGCCTTCACGTCGCGACAACGCTGCACCAGCGCCGACAGCTCCGCGACGGTGGTCACGCTGCGATAGGTGACGGGGATGGCGGGCACTGCCTCGACTGCTGATTCAGCCACCACGTCCATCGGCGCATCGTCGCTGCTGGATGGAACGGCGCCCTTCGACGCCGGCACTTCATCACCAAGCTGGCGCGCGAGTGACGTGAACTCGAGATCCACATACACCTGGCGCAACTGATTCTTGTGCGGCTGGTGAAAGCGCAGTCGATCGAGATCGATTGTGACGGGACAGTCGGTACGAATGGTGACCAGCGCCTTCGACAACCGCGCTTCGGCTTCCTGCTGCTCGAGCGCTTCACGCGGGCGCTTCTTGGTGATGTTCGCGACATTGGCGAGGATCGCGTCGAGGTCGCCGTACTCCTTGATCAGCTCCTGTGCGCCCTTCTCACCGATGCCTTTCACGCCAGGCACGTTGTCCGACGCATCGCCGACGAGGGCGAGGTAGTCGGTGGTGCGATCGGGCGGCACGCCGAGTCGTTCACTGCCGTTTTCCACACCGACCCAGTGTTCATCCACACTGGCCGGCCCTCCACGTCCGGGATTGAGGAGCCACACTCCGGGGCGCACGAGCTGGTGAAAGTCCTTGTCGCCAGAGACGATGACGACGTTCAGGCCATTCTCCACGCCTTGCTTGGCCAGCGTACCGATGACGTCATCGGCCTCGAAGCCATCGATGGCAATGATCGGCGTGTCGTACGCATCCAGAAGCGCGCGCACATGTTCGAGGCCGAGATCGAAATCCGCCTGGAGGTCGTCCGTCAGCTTCTCGCGCGTCGCCTTGTAGTCCGCGTACATCTCGTCGCGAAAAGTCGCGCCAGAGTCGTGGATCCAGCAGAGGTATTCCGGTCGATGCTGCTTGACGAGGCGATTGAGGAAGTTCGCGATGCCCCACGCAATCGACGTGTTCTGACCGTGGCTGGTTTTCAGCGGACGGTTGATGAGGGCAAAAAACGCGCGATAGATCAGCGCGTAGCCGTCCACCAGGAACAGGCGTGGCGACGTGGGTTCGGTTGGGACAGGCGCAGTCATGGGCCCAATCTAGCCCGGCGAGTGCTCGCTTTCCGGCGCTCTGATCAGCGATCTAGATCCACGCTTCAGAGCTGCAGTCGGCTCTGCGCGCTGCGTCGAAGTACCACTCAGACCCGAAGCAGCAGCGCTGCTGCGATGGCCACGGCGGCTGTCACGCGGACGTTGTCGTCGAGCGAAATGGCGGGTCGTTCGACGAGCGCGGCGACGACACCCAACCCGATGGCACCGGCAGCACCGAATCCAGCCAGTCCCCATGCGCCGAGCGCTGTGGCCACGACGCAGGCTATCGATCCGATCAGCGTCTTGCCGCTGCCACCGCGTGCTCGGCGCCAGGCCTTGCCCACCAGTGCGGCGGACCCGTCACCAACGGCGCCGGCCCAGGTAGCGGCGATGACGGCGGGTAGCGGTGCCGCGATGCAGGTGAGGGCGAATGCGGCCAGGAGCCAGGTTGCGCCGGTGATGCCGTTGGCGACTTCGTGGGGGCGGAGCATCACGCCCACGGTTTCTTCGAACAGCATCGCGATCGAGCTCGATCGGCGGCGTGCATACTCGACGGCACAGGCGATACCGAAGAGGGCGACGAGCAACGCCGCTATGGTGCCCTGCGGCAGGCCGAACCAGAGCCCGACCGGGACGGAGGCGGTCGTGAGGTGGAGCGTCTTGCGCGGCAGCTCACTGCGTCGGCTGCCGCGCGAAACGCTCACATCATTCATCCAGATCACTCATCGGTTGAGCTGACGCTGGAGGGCGGAGGCGAACTCGCTGGCGCCGTTGCCGTAGAAGCGCCAACGACCGAACCCGCTCTGGTCGACGAAGATCAGGCGCATGCGCAGGGTTGTGTAATCCCACGCCTGCATCCGCCCGCGCTGGCCGATCGACATGTCCTGCTGGCCGTTGTTGTTCTGGTCCAGCACCTGATCGGGCTCACCGAAGGCGACGTAGGTGGAGCCGCGGTCGGAGAGCCAGCCGATGCCAGCATCTTCCTTGAAGCGTTCGTTGGCGACGCGGATGCGCTGGAAGTAGTCGCGCAGTGCCTCGTTTTGTGGCGTGATCGAGATGGGATCGGTTTCGCGCAGGAAGTTCGCCCAGGCGCTGGCGCGCTCCTGCGGGGTGCCGGTCTTGAGGGAGGCGAGGCGGCTGTTGCTGGCGAAGAATCGGAGGTAACCGATCATTTCGTCGAACGAGGCGACTGGGAGATCATCGCCGAAGCTGATCAGCACCGGCAGGGTGACGGTATCTGGCTGACCAGAGCGCCAGGCAGCGGCCTGCACGATCCCAACGCCGAGTCCGGCAACAGGAATCTTGATCACCCCGCTGGCGAGGTCGCCGCGGTGCGGGAGGCGGACGGTGTCCTGCCAGAGGGCGTTCCCCTTGTCGTCGCGGATGGCCACGTTGAGCGGCACGCCGGCCACCGACGAGTCCCGCACTTCCATATACAGCGGCAATTCCACATCTCGGCCGAGCACGATGGTGCCGCGCCCGTTGGCGAGCAGGTCGGGTGGTGTCTTGGCGCTGGTGCGGGCGTTGACTTCGAAGGCGATGATCGGCGTGCTGGGCCGTCCGCCGTAGCGCGGCACTTCGAGCGTCTTTTCCTGCGTTCCGGACCGCGAGGTGCCCCCGTCCTTCACCAGCACGGCGATGGTGTACGTGCCGGGCGCGAGGAGGAGCTGTTGCTGGAACAGCACGCTCTCATCGTTGCGCTGCGTTTCCTTGAAGCTCACGACTCGCACGGTCTGGTTGGACTCGGTGCGAGTGACGACGGCGCCGTTCTGTCGTGCTTCGACGGCCACGGCGTACGAGCCGCGGAACCGATCGTTCTCTCGCGAGAAGGTGAAGGCCTGCGTCGGGAACGAGAGGGAGACGACGACCAGCGTGCTGTCAGCGACGGGGCCGGGGAGCGTGGCAACGGCGCCGGTGAAGGGCATCGGGAGACCGTTGGCCAGAAAGCCGAGTCCCTGCAGCACCTTCAGCAGGTCCGATTGAGCGGCCAGATCTCCTCGTCGCAGGTTCGGCGGGCCTTCACCCGGGGGTGGACCGCCGCCGGGTGGGCCACCTCGCGGTCGGCCTCCCGCGCAGGCAGCGAGTACAGCAAGGCCGAGCAGGCCGAGACCCAGACGGCGTCCGCGTCTCAGAATCTGTGTCAATTGCTGTGTCACCTGCTGTCCCATGACGTCCACCGCGCTTGCGCGAGAGTAACCGGTTCGAAGAAGTGTTGCGCCGACCAAGATAGGGTACACACGTACCGATTCATTCGTTGCGTTGCCGATCGGGTGATCGGCAGGCTGACGGGCTGTGCGCTTGCCGCCTTCCCTGTAGGTACGTAGGCTTAGCGCCGTGACTCGAGACGCACTGGTAGGAACGGTCATCGCAGAATATGCGGTGCAGGACATGGTGGGCGAAGGCGGGACGGCGATGGTTTATCGCGCGTCGCATCCGGCGCACGGCATTGTGGCATTGAAGGTGCTCCGCACGAAGCTGCGGAATGATCCGACTGCGGTCACGCGGTTCGAACGCGAAGCCGAGTTTGGGTTGCGGGTCGTGCATCCCAACGTCGTCCGTACGATCGAACTCGGTGCGGCGGATGGGTTGCGGTATCTCGCGAT
This sequence comes from uncultured Gemmatimonadaceae bacterium, assembly GCA_963740355.1. Taxonomy (GTDB): domain Bacteria; phylum Gemmatimonadota; class Gemmatimonadetes; order Gemmatimonadales; family Gemmatimonadaceae; genus JACMLX01. The sequence continues at coordinate 24,925 of CAVUDW010000002.1, read as the reverse complement.
CGAGTGGGCGCCTGGCGAGTTGTTGGAGAAAGTCGCCAAGCGCACCGGGGCGTTCCCGCGGGAGCAGGTCGCCAGCATCGTGCGCCAGATCGCTGCCGCGGTCGATGCCTCGCATCGGCAGGGGATCGTGCATCGCGACCTGAAGCCTGAAAACCTGATGTACGACAGTGTGAACGACCGTGTTCGCCTGCTCGACTTCGGGATCGCTGCCGAGCCCGAGCAGGGGAATGACCAGCGCCTCACGAGGGATGGGTTCTTCGTCGGCACACTGTTGTACGTGGCGCCCGAGGCCTTGAGTGGCGTGTTGGTCGGGCCGGCGGCTGACCAGTACAGCCTAGCCACCATCGCGTACTTCCTGCTCACGGGTGTGCATCCGTACACGGCGCGCTCCACACGCGACATGCTGTCGCAGCTGTTGACGCAGCCGCCCACGCCATTGAACAAGGCGGTGGCCGGATTGACGTTCAGCGATGATGTGGAGCGGGTCGTCATGAAGGGCTTGGCGCGTCAGCCTGGCGATCGGTATCCCGGCATCACGGACTTTGCGGCGGCGCTGGAATCCGCCTTGACGTTGATGCCGGCGGCCGCTGCGCCGAAGTCGGGTGGGTTGTTCGGCAAGGTGAAGGGACTCTTCGGATCCCGGGACACCTGATCGTGCCGCTGCCCCCACGTCGCGACGCGTTGGTCGAGTTGCTTGCGGCGCGATCGGCGCGTCGCGGCACGTTCACACTGGCATCGGGCCGCATCAGCGATTTCTACGTCGACTGTCGCCTGACCACGATGAGCCCGGACGGGTTGATCCTGGTTGGGCCGTTGGCGCATGCGATGTTGCTCGAGAGCGGGTGGGCGGTGGACAGTGTTGGTGGCCTTACCATGGGTGCTGACCCGGTGAGCTACGCCATCGCGTATGCGAGCGCCTTGGTCGATGCGCCGATTCGGTGTTTCGCGGTGCGGAAAGAGCCGAAGGGTCATGGGATGGGCAAGCGCATCGAGGGGTCCTTTCAGCGTGGCGACCGCGTGGTGGTGATCGAGGATTCGATGACCACGGGTGGCAGCGCGTTGAACGCTGCGGCCGCGATTCGTGCTGAAGGGGGCGAGGTGATTGGCGCATTTACGCTGGTCGATCGGGAGGAGGGGGCGCGTGAAGCGTTGCAGGCAGAGGGAATTCCGCTGCTCGCGTTCACGACTGCGGTGGAACTCAAGCGATTGATTCCGGCGCCGTAAGGAACCCTCGCGGGGGTTCTTGTATGCGTCTGCGAAACGCGCCGACAGTGCGCGCCGTCCGAACTGAAAACGTGCCGAGCCTACCGCTTGCCGTCTTGCGCGATTCGCAGAGGGCGGAATTGGCAGAGTTGCGGGAGCACTGGCGTGATCAATTCATCGCAGAACCTTCGGTACATCCCTTCGCAGTCGTAGGTCGAGCGGAAGGCTGATGCGGTCATGCCCAGCACCAGGTTGACGTGTCGGCCGAAGCTTTGCGGGGAGGAGTATTCGAGGCTGGTGGCCACGTCGGCGATTGAGCGCCGTTGGTCTTCGAGCCGGTGTGCTGCGCGGATCAGGTTGATCATGTCGAGGTATTGCTTGATCGGTGGCAGCCCGGCGCGCAGGAAGCGGCTCATGAGCGTTCCTGGGTGAATGTCGACCAGCTTTGCGACTTCGCGTACCGAGTGTACGGCCGGCTTGGCGGTGAAGAACAGTTCCAGCAGTTCGAGGCAATCGTCGCCTGCTGCGAGGAGGCGTTGGCGCAGGTCGGCGATCGCTGATTCGACGGTGAAGGCGCCGCGGTCTGCCGTGGCCACCGTTTCGCGCAGCAGGTGCCATCCGCTCGATTCGCGGGCATCGATCACGATGCGCATGCCGCTCCTGCCGAGTGAGAGCAGGGATTGCGGGTGCACCCGTTCGGTGTTGGTGACAAGGGCCATCATTGGGACGCGTGGGTGATCGCGAAGGATGGCGGCCATGCGGATTGCGTCGCGCGGCGAGCAGCAGGCCAGCGAGACCAGGACGACCGTGGCGGCCTGGTCGCGGAGGTCGCGTCGTACTTCATCGAGCGACGTGCGGTGCATGGCGCGGTAGAGTCCGAGGCCTGCGGCGTCGACGGCGCTGCGTTCCGCCGGCGTGAGGATGGTGGACACCGGCACTGGTGCCGTGTTCGAAATCGGTCCGGCCATGGGTCGCTCCTTGCGTTGAACGTGTGGTGGGCACGTGGGGCAAGGTGTGGTGGGCCGTCACATCGCTGTCACGAGTTGCGGTGTGTGGTGGTGCCAAAAGTGTGGACAGCGCTGCTGCCGTCGGTTGTGGGGTGCGGGTAGTTTGTGCGCAGGTGATGTGTGTCGGCTGGATGATCGCGAGACAGGTCTGCAGAGATGTCTGCTCGAGGAAAGTCCGGGCTCCGTAGGGTGGGCTGCCAGGTAACGCCTGGGCATGTCGTCGTGGTGGGATCGCGGCGGGGTGACGGAAAGTGCCACAGAAAAGACACCGCCGTCGGCCGGCGTTCGCGTCGGATCGGGTAAGGGTGAAAAGGTGCGGTAAGAGCGCACCGCGCCACCGGCAACGGGGGCGGCAGGGTAAACCCCAGCTGGAGCAAGGCCAAATAAGCGGCGAGGGACGTCCCGTCCCGATCAAGACGCCGCGGGTAGGCTGCTGGAACGTGCAGGTGACTGTACGTCGAGAGGAATGATCATCCATCACGTTCGCGTGATGACAAAACCCGGCTTACAGGCCGGCACACACCGCCTCACTTGTTTTTCTCTTTCGTCCGTTCAGCCGTGTCTCGTGTGTTTCGTGTGTCTCGTTCGTCGTCCCGCCCGGCCTGGCGTGACGTGGGCGCGTGCGGGTTGGCTGTCGTGTGTATCGCGACGATGGCCGCGGTACGTGACGCGCGGGCCCAGGCGGCTCCGGAGGCGCGTTATCGGATGACGTCGACGTCGGTGATCACGCTCGAGCGTGCGCAGCAGGCGCCGCTCGTGGACACCGTGACATCGTCGTCGTTGTTGGCGATCGCGATATCCGCCGGCACCGATACCGTCGCGACGATGTCGGTGGATTCGTTGCAGCAGACGTCGACGGGCATGATTCGACGCACGGCCGACGCCTTCAGCAAGGGCATCAGTGTCTCCGCCCTGCTGCATGATGGACGGCCGCTGGTCACCGGCGACAGCGCCAGTGCCTGCACCAGTGAACGTCCGCTGGCCGGCCTGCTTCCCGAGTTGCTGCCGCTGCTCCCGACACCGTTGCGCGCGGAGCAGCAGTGGACCGACACGCTCACGGTCACGACCTGTCGCGCCGGCCTGGCTGTCACCACGGTCACCATCGCGGCCTATCGTACCTTGACCGGGATGGACAGCAGCACCGTGCTGCTCGAACGTCGCGCCGTGATCCGCGCCACCGGAAGCGCCGTGCTCCGCGAACAAACCGTCTCGCTCACCGGCACCGGCACCAGCGAGTCGTTGTCCGTCGTCGCCATTGCCTCGCGCCGGATTCAGTCATGGCGCGGCTCGCAATCGCTCGAGTTCCAGCTCACCAACGGCCAGCAAACCCGCCGCATGATGCAACAGCTCACCGACGCTGCTGCTCTCGTTCCTTGATCGGCAATCGCTGACTGCGACAGCGAATCGTAGAGGCACATAGAACTGCTCTTCTGCGGCCGTTCAGTTCTGCGGCTGTGCAGTTCTGCGTTAAAGCAGTTGCGGTTGCAGTAGTGGTTGAACCGTTGCTGAAACGAACGAAGGGCGCCCGGTTTGGACGCCCTTCTTCGTGATACCGTGCCAACAGACGATCAGTCGGATAGCCGCAGCGGCATCAGGATCGTGAGGTAGGTCGCCGGATCGGACCAGCCTTCCGGTTCCACCGTGGCAGCACGTTCCGGGGCCTTGAAGGTGAGCTTCACCTCGGGCGTCGGGATGTACTTCAGGATCTCGAGCAGATAGGCGCCGTTGAATCCGATATCCATCGGATCCCCTTCGTAGCGCACCGGAATTTCGTCCTGGCCATCGCCGAGGTCTGGCGTGTTGACCTGGAAACGCAGGATGCCGGCGTTGAACGAGAGCTTGATGCGGTGCGTCTGGTCGGAGGCGACCGTGGCCATGCGACGCAGCGCCGATGCGAGGGCGTCCTTGTCGGCGATGGCGAAGCGGTCGTTGTCCTTCGGGATCACCTGCTCGTAGTTCGGATACGGCCCTTCGATGAGGCGGGTGTAGATCGTGGTGAAGGGGCTCTTGAAGGCGAGGTGGTTGTCGCCGCGGGCCACTTCCAGCTCTTCCTCATCGGGAAAGAGCTTGCTCACCTGATCGAGCGCCTTCGGCATCACGATCAGGTCACTCGCCTGCGCGCCATTGCCGCTCACCTGCACTTCCATCTTCGCCAGGCGATGGCCGTTGGTGGCCACCATGCGCATGAAGTCCGGCTTCAACTCCCAGAGCACGCCGTTGAGGATCGGACGGCTTTCCTCGGTGCTGACGGCGTAGGTCGTGTGGCGAATCAGCTTGCGCACATCGGCCGACTTTACGCGCCAGCCATCGCCAAAGCGAATCGCTGGAAACTGCGGGAAGTCATCCTTGGGCAAGCCGTTCAACTTGAACTTGGCGCGGCCGCATTCGAGGCTGACCTTCTGTTCGCCGGCCGACTCGATCTTGACTGGATTCGGGGGCAGCTCACGCGCCAGTTCCTGCAGCTTCTTGGCAGGAATGGTGATGCCGCCCTGACGCTCCACGTCGGCCTGGACTTCATGGCTGACGTGAATGTCGAGATCCGTTCCGGAAAACCGGATGCCGCGATCAGTGGTTTCGACCAGGATGTTCGCCAGGACCGGCAAGGTGGTCTTGCCGGGAATGCTGGCAGCGACCGCCGCCAGCCCTTCCTGGAGTTTTTCACGCGCGATCGTAAATCGCATCAGCTCCTCGGAGTGCACTGGATCGACGCCGGGCGAACGCCCTGACTGGCAATCGATCCTGCGGTCTGAACTGCCTTGTTCCACATGACGCGGAAGCTCTGCTGTAATGCTGTTCTATAAATCTTTAACAGTCGTAGTCGTAGAGCACTGTCGAACTGTGGAAGAACGCCGGAACCTACGCCCTGACAAGGGTTTCGCCAAGATGAGGGTGTGTGGATCAGCGGGTACAACACCATCGGTTTTCCGCAGTTGTCATCATTCTTCCCGACAACCGTGTGGACCGCGGCGGCGAAACGTGGACAGGTGTGGATCATTCGCCGGTTTCCAACAGCCGCCGGATCTTTTCCACACGCGTCGCAAAGGTGATGTCGTCCTTGGCCGATTGCTCCGCCCGATCGAGTGAGTGAATCACCGTCGAGTGATCACGACCACCAAAGGCATTCCCGATCTCCACCAGCTGCAGTGCCAGCAGCTCGCGACAGAGCAGCATCGCGACCTGGCGCGGCACCGTGAGCATCTTCGTCCGAGTCTTCGACTTCAATCCTTCGGCCGTCACGCCCCATTCCTTGGCCACAGCGGCCTGAATGGCGGCCACCGTCACTCCGACCTGCACCGGAGCACCCGAGTCGCTCTTGAAGCGATCCCTGAGGGCTTCCCGGGCCAGCTCGACGGTGATGTCGGCGTGCTTGAGCGAGGCATAGGCCAACAGCTTGATGATCGCCCCCTCCAACTCACGCACATTCGAGCGCACGTTGTCGGCGATCACCTGGATCACGTCATCGGGAATCGTCAGCTCGAGATGGTCGAGCTGGGCCTTCCGACGCAGGATGGCCACCCGATGCTCCACATCCGGCAGCGCGATATCGGCCACCATGCCCCACTGGAATCGGCTCACCAGTCGGGCTTCGAGTCCGGGAATTTCTGACGGTGGTCGATCCGACGTCAGGATGATCTGTCGGCCGGCCTCGTAGATCGCGTTGAAGGTGTGGAAGAATTCTTCCTGCGTGGCTTCCTTGCCCTTCAGGAACTGGACGTCGTCCACCAGCAGCAGGTCCGTTTCGCGATACCGGCGACGGAAATCCTGCGTCGTGCGCCCCTGGATCGATCCCACCAGTTCGTTCGTGAACTGCTCCGTGCCGACGAACGTGATGCGCGTATCCGGATCGCGCTTGAGCAGTTCATGCGCCACGGCCTGCATCAGGTGCGTCTTGCCCAGCCCGGTGTCGCCGTAGAGAAAGAGTGGGTTGTACAGCTTGCCAGGCGCCTGCGCCGCAGCGATCGCGGCGGCAGCGGCCAACTCGTTGCTTTTGCCGACGACGAAGTGCTCGAAGGTGTAGCGCTCGGAGAGCGGCGCGAGGTTCGGGTTCGGCGCCGCCGGTGGACGCACGGGCGCATCGAGCGGCGCCACGAAGAGGTCCATCTGCGGCTTGGTGCGCGCCGATTCGTGCACCACGAACTGCACTTGCAGCGGATGGCCGAGCGCGATCGCGGCAAAGCTCGACAGCAGTCCGGAGTGTTTCGACTCGTTCCAGTCCGCTGCGAACTGATCGGGAACGCCGACCGTGAGTGCCCGTTCGTCAACGCGCAGCGGTTCGCACGGCTCGAGCCAGGTGCGAACGGTCTGCTCCTGAAGGACGAGGCGGGCGCGGTCGAGCAAACGAGCCCAGGTTTCTGCAGCCGTCAGCATTACGTGCAGCGGGGTGGAATTCACTTAGGGAGCGCGAGTTTACAGGGACGCGCCTCGCTTAGCAAACCGCCGTCACGCCTGATACCGTGTGTCCGGGCAAGTCACAAGCAACACGACCTGACTTGACCGAAGTGCTTGTCCTGAATAGGTTTGGCACTCTTTCCAAGAATCTCAGCGAACGCACCTGGAGTACATATGGGCAAGCCCACGTACCGCCCCCGAAACAAGCGTCGTATCCGCAAGCACGGCTTCCGCGCCCGCATGGCCGATCGTTGGGGCCGCGCCGTGCTCAGCCGTCGTCGCAAGAAGGGCCGCAAGTCGTTGGCCGTTTCATTGCCGAGCAAGTACGCCGGCGTCTGATTCGCTCCGTTTCTCGCGAGATCAACGTCTCACGAGAAAGTCGGATCTGGAACGAGTGCGGCGTGAGGGGAAGCGTGTGCGGGGCTCGCATCTTGAGCTCCGCGTCGCGGCTTCCCCTTTGTCGTTCGCGCGAGTGGGGTTCATCGTGCCGAAGCATGGGCAAAACAGCGTCGCGCGGAATCGCCTCAAGCGGCGCCTGCGGGAGCTGCTGCGGGTGACCGTGCTACCGTCGCTGACACCACAGGACGTCGTCATCCGTACGCTTCCCAGTGCCTATGCGCAGGGGTGGGCGGTGCTCAGTCGCGACGTGGAAACGATCACCCGACGGCTGTCGACGGTGTCGCCGGACGCGTCGTGACCAGCGAATCGAGCGGCGCCGATCAGGTCGCCAGAAAAGTCTCGACGGTTGCTCGGGCTGGACGGTGGGCGGCGACGGCGCTGATCCGCGTTTACCAGCTCTTCGTGTCGCCGCTGTTTCCAGCCTCCTGCCGCTATACTCCCACCTGTTCGGCGTACGCCGTGGAAGCGATCGAGCGCCACGGCGTCGTTCGTGGGTCATGGCTGGCGGCGAGGCGTATTGCCAGATGCCATCCGTTCCGCCCCGGCGGACACGACCCTGTTCCTTGACCCTTCCGACTGTCGCACGCGTCCGCGCCCCTCGCGCACCCCGCCTGCGCATCGCCTGACCCTCGACATCCCAGTATGAACAAGCGCATGCTGCTCGCCCTCGCCCTGTCGGCGGCGGTGATCGGCCTTACACAGTACCTGTTCCCGCCTGCGAAGCCGCCGGTCAAGCCAGTCGCCGCGACCACCGCACCCACCGCTGGTGCCACGCCGGTCGCGCCGGGTACGGCGGCCGCAGTGTTGCCGACGGCCGCCGCTGGTCAACCGACGATCTCGGCCGCGCCAGGCACTCCGGCCGTCGCCGCCATCACCGTCGACACGGCCGCACTCACCAGCGACCGCAGCACCTTCCGCATCAGCAGCGTCGGCGCAGCCCCGGTCTCGGTCGTACTCAACGGCTACAAGCAGCTGACGAAGGGTCCGTCGACGCCGGAGCCAGTGGAATTGGTTCGCCCGGGCGAAGCGCTGATCCAGTACGCGGTCATCGTGAAGGAGCCGACCGGCAATCGCGTCATCGATCTCGCGGGCGTGCCGTTCACCTCGGCCCGCGTCGATGCGCGCACGGTGACGTATACCGGCCAGTCCGGCAATGCGAACGTGCAGATCACCTACGCCTTCCGGCCCGACAGCTTCCTCGTGCGCGTCGGCGGCAAGGTCACCGGCCTCACTTCGCCGGCATTTCTCCGCATCACGCTGCCGTCGGGCATCAACTCGACCGAAGCCGATTCGAGCGAAGATCAGCGCCATCTCGCGGTCGCGATGAAGCCGGTGAAGGGCGGTAACACCTCGAGCATCGCCTTCAGCAAGCTCGATCCAGGCGAAAAGGAGTTGCAGGAAGGCCCGTTCACCTGGGTCGCGTCGAAGAACAAGTTCTTCATCACCGGCCTGCTCACGTCGCCCGGCGATCGTCCGTTCGATGAAGTGACGGTGACTGGCGGCCCGAAGACGGGCAAGCTGGAAAGTCGCGTCGTTGCCACTGCACTGCAGTCATTGCAGGACGGCACCTTCCGATTCGAGCTCTACGCCGGCCCGCAGGAATGGCGGCGCCTGGTGGCACTCGGCCGCGACTTCGAGAACAGCAATCCGTACGGCGGCTGGCTGCAGGGTTTCGTGCAGCCGTTCGCCACGATGGTGATGAAGGCGCTGCTCTGGATGCACGATTCGCTCAAGCTGAACTACGGCTGGGTGCTCGTGATCTTCGGCGTCGCGGTGCGACTGCTGCTCTGGCCCTTCAACCAGCGTGCCATGCGCACGTCTATGAAGATGCAGATCCTGCAGCCAGAGCTTCAGGCGGTGCAGGAGAAGTTCAAGTCGGATCCGCAGAAGATGCAGGCCGAAGTGATGCGCGTGTACAAGGAGCACGACATGAGCCCCTTCAGCGCACTCTCGGGCTGCTTGCCGATGCTGCTGCCGATGCCGGTGTTCATCACGCTCTTCTTCGTGTTCCAGAACACGATCGAGTTCCGTGGCGTGCCGTTCCTGCACCTGGCCGACATCTCGCAGAAGGACCCGACGTTCATCATCCCGCTCCTGATGGCCGGTAGCGCCTTCCTGCTCAGCTGGATCGGTATGCGCGGTGTGCCACCGAACCCGCAGGCCAAGATCATGGCCTACATGTTCCCGGCGATGATGTTCGCGTTCTTCTTCAGCGCCGCCGCGGGCCTGAACCTCTACTACATGGTCCAGAACATCGCCGCCCTCCCGCAACAGTGGCTCATCTCCAACGAGCGCCTGAAGGCGAAGGGCAAGCCGGTTGTTTACAGCGACAAGGGCACACCGGCGAAATCGAAGAAAGGCTGATTCTGTTTCGTAACAGCTAAGAAGGGCGCCTGCATCGAGCAGGCGCCCTTCTTCGTTCAATGATCATCAATCGCTGAACGCAACGGCAAGAGCAACGGCTTTGACGCAAAACGGCTCGGGGATACGGCAACAGCCGCAACAGAGCACACGGCCGCAAAACTGCCACTGCAAACTGCCACTGCAAACTGCCATAACGCAGAACAGATAAACGGCGATACAGCAACAGCCGCAGGACAGAACAGCCGCAGAACGGCAACAGCCACGGCAACTGCAACGGCTTTGGTAAAGGGCCTTGGATTCGGATGATTTATGGGCGAGTTGTTCCCAAAAAAGAACAGACTCACGTTCATCGCAGTGTCACGTCCTGATTAGCGTCTACACGTCCCCCGCCGTTGGAGACGTAGACCCATGGCCCGATCGTTTCACCAGTACAGTCCGGACTTGAAGCAGCGGCTCGTCGAGGAGATTGAGGGCGGGCATCTGTCGATGCGCGAAGCCGCGCGGGATGCGCAGACCACCGTGGCCATGGTGCAGACCTGGCTGCGGGAGTACGGCCGGTTCCAGCCGAAACGCGACATCGTGGAGGTGGTCATGAAGAGCGAGCAGGATCGGATTGCGGCGTTGGAGAAGGCCCTGGCCGAGGCGCATCTCAAGCTGCAGGTGTTCGACGAGCTGATCACCCAGGCGAACAAACACTACAAGATCGACATCAAAAAAAACTTTGGTACGCCGCCGCTGCCGTCCTCTGCGCCCCGGCCGACACCGCGCACACCGTCGCCGGGGTCTGCCGCACGCTCGGCTGCACCCGCGACGCCTACTACAAGCGACAGCGCCGCGGGAGCGACGCAGACACCGACCCGGACGCCGCGGTGATCGCGCAGGTCGATGCCCTCCGCCGCGTCCAGCCGCGCGTCGGGACGCGGAAGCTGCACGACGCCCTCACGACCGCAGGGGTGACCGTGGGGCGGGACCGCCTGTTCACGGTGCTCCGCACCACGGGGCGCCTCGTGGCCCGGAAGCGCCGCGCCACGCAGACGACGTATGCGCACCATCCCTACGTCGTGGCGCCCAATCGCCTCAAGACGCTCACCGTCACCGGCGCGCGCCAGGTCGTCGTGAGCGACATCACGTACCTGCGGCTCGAGCACGGCGCGTTTGCGTACCTGTTTCTCGTCACCGACCTGTACGCGCGCCACATCGTCGGCTGGCATCTTCGCACCGATCTCTCGCCGCAGGGCGCGCTGCAGGCGCTCGCGGCCGCGCAGCAGACGCTGGGTGACTGTCAGGGCATCGTGCACCACTCGGATCGCGGCAGTCAATATTGTTGCCACGCGTACGTCCAGCAGCTGCACGCCCATCGCATGCTCCCGAGCACGACGGACGGCGCCCACTGCTATCAGAATGCGGTCGCCGAACGCGTGAACGGCATCCTGAAAGATGAATTCGACCTCGATGCCGTCTTCCCCTCGCTGGCCGACGCGCGCGCGGCGGTCACCCACGCGGTCACGATCTACAACACCGTCCGCACGCACTGGAGTCTCGCGCTCCAAACCCCGCACGCCGTGTTTCACCAGGCGGCCTAACCCAGACCGCCTGCACCCTGTGTAGACATTATTTAGGACTAGACACTCCGCACGCGCAGTTTTGCGGCTGTTCGCAGTTTTGCGGCTGTTGCCGTATCCCTGTCAGCAGTTTTGCGTCAAGGCAGTTGAGCTGTTGCCCTTGCCGTTCCGCGGCCGTTCAGTTCCGCGGCTGTTCAGTTCTGCGTTAAAGCTGTTCGCGGTTTCAGTTCAGGCGCTGACCGCAGCTGCGGATCGGCCGACGTCCATCAGTTCGCGGGTGCTGGCACGGAGGGCCCAGGCGATGCCGCGTTCGGAGACGGCGGGCGCGACGAGGGATTGGCCGAGGAAGTAGCCGGCGCGTTCAGGGATCACGTGACGCTCGACGGTGCGGGCGTCGTCGCTGGTGCCATCGCTCAACCAGCGCAGGCGGAGACCGAGGCCGTTGCGATCGAGGTCGTTGCCGATAGTGCGAGCCAGCAGCGGCTCCAGTTCGCGGATGCGCGCATACTGCCGGCGACCGTAACCCAGATACTCCCAGGGCGCGTAGCCACTGCAGACCGCCTGCGCCGCATGGGTCGCGAGGCCCTCGTTCACCAGCAGCTCGCGCAGCGTGGCGCGCTTGCCCGTGTCCCAGAACGAGTAGTAGCCACCATTTTCGGCTACCAGCGTCCGCATGTCGCTGCGGCTGTCCTTGGCCGTGTACCGCACGCCGTGCGCGATTTCGTGCGCCAGCCATGGCGGCATCAGCGCTGGGTCGAGGCCGAGCGAATCGGTGTCCGGATTCCGTTCACCCGTGAAATGCTCGAGGCAGACGAATGCCACCGGGCGCCCGTCGATCACCAGCTCGCCGGCGTTGGCCGCGCCGACGCCGACCATCAGCACCACGTCCGGCTCCTCGGTGATCTCGAGGGTGCTCATCGCCTGCGCCATCGTCTGCCGAGCGCGCAGCACCAGCGGCTCACGATCGAGCACGCCAAGCAGGTCGGTGCGATCCGCGGCGACCGTCTTCCGGATGATCTCCCCGACGTGTGGACCCGTCGGATCCACCACGTAGTTGTCCCAGTACGCGGAGAGAAGCGCCTTGTTGGCAGCGAAGTAGCGCTCGTACGCCGCAACCCGATCCGCACTCTGAAGCACGGCCAGGAAGTCGGGGAGCAAATTGATGAGCATCGGCCTTATTTTCGGATATCGTGCCAAGCCCGGGATACGAGCGCTGACGACCAACGCGGATTCTATGGCGCGTCGGGGACACGTACAAGGGAGCAAGTTACAGCCCACCAGAATACCCGAATGACCAGCTTGCAGCCGATCGATCTGGTCTGTCCGGTTTGCGACAACCACTTCCGCTCACAGTCGGTGGCGTCGACGAACTCATTCGGCGGCAAGCGCACGGATTTTCACGAGCGCGCCGCGGGCGCACAGCCGTTGCCCTACCTCGTGCACACCTGCTCGGCCTGCGGCTTCAGTGGCCTCGAGCGGAGCTTCGTCGAAGGCACCGAGGTGTCGGCCCACGTGCGGTCACAGGTGCTGACGGTGCTCACGCCGCAGGTGGCGCAGGATCTCCTCGTCTCCCCCAGCGATCGCTACGAAGCGGCCGCCCGTGTCGCCGAATGGCAGGGCGAACATCCGCGACACATCGCCGACCTTCTGCTGCGCGCGGCCTGGTGTTGCGTGGACGACGACGATCATGAAGGCGAGCGCTTCTTCCGCCGCGCCGCCGCCCAACGCTTCACCGAAGCACTGGCAATGCACGGCACCGTGCCACCATCGGAACGCGCCGTGCTGACCTATCTCGTCGGTGAGTTATGGCGCCGAGTAGGGGAGGCGCAGCTGGCGGACGAGTGGTTCGACAAGGTGGAAGGCGAGATCATCGATCGCGACGACCAGCAATGGGTGCTCAACGCGACGCAGCAGCAGCGTGAGTCACCGCGCGAGTGGTTCAACTGACAGGTCGGTCGCCCTGCGTCGGTTGTCGTCGTTTGCCGGACAGCCCTATCGTGTGCCGAACAATCGGTCGCCGGCATCGCCAAGCCCGGGCACGATGTAGCCATGTTCATTCAGCCCGCGGTCGATCGCGGCACAGATGATCGGCACGTCCGGATGAGCCTCACGCAGCCGCTTCAGCCCTTCTGGCGCGGCGACGATGCACATGAACGTGATCCGCTCGGCGCCAGCGCGCTTCAGCGACGAGACAGCGGCGGCGGCACTGCCACCCGTTGCGAGCATCGGATCGAGCAGGATGAAGGCGCGGTCTGCCGCATCCGCCGGCACCTTGAAGTAGTAGTCCACCGGTTCGAGGGTGTCGTGATCGCGGTAGAGTCCGATGTGGCCAACCCGTGCACCAGGCACGAGGCGTAACACGCCCTCCACCATGCCCAGGCCGGCGCGCAGGATCGGCACGACAGTCAGCTTCTTCCCCTGTACCGTGACGCCCGTGTGCGTCTCGAGCGGCGTCTCCACCGGGTAGGGCTCCAGCGCCAGCGTCGACGTGGCCTCGTACGCGAGCAGCATCGCCAGTTCGTCGACCAGCTCCTTGAACAGCTTGGTCGGTGCGCTGCGATCGCGCAGGCGAGTCACCTTATGCTGCACGAGGGGATGGCGTACCAGCGTCACGCCATCGAAATCGGAGGAATTGTCGTATGTCACGATCTCAAGATGCTGACGGGATGCTGGCGAACGGAAGGGTGTCACTGCGCGTAGGCGAACCATGCCGCAACAAGGTATGATCACGACATGAAAATCACCTTCTCGGGTGCGGCCCACGAAGTCACCGGGTCGTGTCACATTCTCGAAGTCGGCGGCAAGACCGTCCTTCTCGACTGCGGACTCTTTCAGGGCCACCGCGCGGAGTCGCTCCAGAAGAACAAGGTGCTGCCGATGCCGGTGGACCAGATCGATGGTGTGGTGCTCAGCCACGCGCACATCGATCACGCCGGCCGCCTTCCATTCCTCGTGCGCTCGGGCTACACGGGTTCGATCCATGCCACCGCCGCGACCCGTGATCTCTGCTCGATCATGCTCGCCGACTCGGCGCGTATCCAGGTCAAGGACGCCGAGTTCCTCGAACGCCGGCACAAGGAACACGCCGAGCCGCTGTACGAGCCCGAAGACGCGGATCAGGTGCTGCGTCAGATGGTGGCCTACGCCTACGACCGCTGGTTCGACGTGGTGCCCGGCGTTCGCGCCTGCTTCGTGGATGCAGGCCACATCCTTGGCTCAGCCTCGGTGATGGTCGATTGCACGGAAGAGGGGCGGACTGTGCGGGTCGTGTTCTCCGGCGACGTGGGACGGAGAGGGCTGGCGATCATCCGCGATCCGCATCCGCCGACCGGCGCTGATGTCGTGATCATGGAATCGACGTACGGCAATCGCGATCACCTGCCGATCACCTCTGCGCGTGCCGCACTGGGCAAGGTGGTGCGTGATACGGCCGCTCGTGGTGGTCGCGTCATCATCCCGGCCTTTGCAGTCGGTCGTGTGCAGGAGCTCGTGTACGACCTGCACGCCCTGGCCCGCGCTGGCGACATTCCGCGCCTCCCGATTTACATCGACAGTCCGCTGGCGACATCGGCCACCGATGTGTTCGAACGTCACCCCGAGTGCTTCGATCACTCCGAAGATCTCGTGCGTGCGGTGAGTGAACTCTTCCACTTCGATCTCGTGCACTACACGCGTGATGTCGAGGAGAGCAAGTCGCTCAATTCGATGCACGGGCCGATGATCATCATCTCGCCGTCAGGAATGGCCGAATCGGGCCGGGTCTTGCATCACCTCGAACATGCGGCCAGCGATCCGAAGAACACCATCCTGGTGGTTGGATTCATGGCCGAGCATACGCTGGGTCGACGCATCGTGGAGAAGCGGCCGTTCCTGCGCATCTTCGGCGCCGATGTGCAACTGCGGGCAGAAGTCGAAATTCTCGACGGCTACTCGGCGCATGCCGATCGCACGGAACTGGCGGCGTGGCTGGACGCGGTGAAGTCCACCTCTCCGCAGCTCACGCGCGTGTTGCTGGTGCATGGTGAGCCACCGGCACAGGAGGCCTTGAGCGCTGCGCTCACGGCGAAGGGATACCACGTCACGGCGCCGGCACCTGGCGATCAGGTTCGGCTCTGATGAGCGCCCGGCCTGAGAGTCGTGCGTTCAGTGCCGTGCCAGGGTTGGGGCGGAGGCAATTGCCATGACGGAATCGACAGGCACCACGCGCGGCGCGGCGGCGGGACGCATTCTCGAGGCGACCAGCGCCTGCATCATCCAGAAAGGTGCCGCTGACGTCAGCCTGCAGGACGTGGCCGAGGCGGCGGGCGTCAGCAAGGCGCTCATTCATTACCACTTCCACGACAAGGGCGAGCTGCTCGCGCGCCTCGTGGAATGGCTGCGCGCCGGCCTCGTGGCGCGGCAGGCGACGGCACTGACGGGAGTGTCGGCCTCCGCGACACTCGACGCACTCTGGCAGTGGTTGTCCGATGAACTCGAGCGCGGCGACCTGCGTGCACTGCTCGACCTGTCGTTGGTGCAGGGTGAATCGGTACAGGCTGCGGTTCGTGCGACCGCCACCGCGCGCCGCGACGCTGCCGAGGCGGTGACGACGCAGCTGTTCGAGGCCCTCGGTCTCCGTCCCCGTGTGCCAGCACAGCTGATCGCTGATGCGTTCGTGGCCTTCGTCGATGGACTGGCGCTCGACAAAGTGGTGGAGCCCGACCGGAATGCACGGATCTCGTTCGACGTCTTCTGGCTCGCCATGCTCGGCCTGACCGACTGACGCGCCGATATTCTTAGCCGTGGCTCGCAAACAACGATCGTTTCTTGGTGGCCTGATGCGGTTGATCGGCCGCGTGCTGGTGGTGCTCCTGCTGCTCTGGAGTGTCTCACTCGCGGCCGTGCTGTTGGTGGGCAACCGTGATTCAGCGCGCACTGCCGACGCGATCGTCGTGCTCGGCGCCGCGCAGTACGCTGGGCGGCCCTCTCCCGTGCTGGAAGCACGATTGGAGCACGCCATCCGCCTCTACAATCGCAGCATCGCACCGAAGCTGATCGTCACCGGCGGCAAGGCCGAGGGCGACATCACGAGCGAGGCGGAAACCAGTGCGCGGTATGCGAGACGCCACGGCGTGCCGGCATCAGCGATCATCATCGAGGACGAGAGTCGCAGCACCACTGAGCAGATGCATGCGGTGGCGCGGATGGCACGAACGCGGCATTTCGAAAGCGTCGTGCTGGTCAGCGATCGCTTTCATATGTTGCGGCTGCTGCTCACCGCCTGGAAGCTGGACCTGCATGCGTACGGCTCACCCACACGTAGCAGCCCTATTTCGCTGACGGATCTCTCCGGCATCCGCTATGTGCTGCTGGAAACCGTGAAGGCACCGCTGGCCTTCCTCCTCGAACAGAAAGCGCGCTAGTCGTACGTCAGCGCTAGCGTGTCGCCAGTCAGTCGACGACGAAGTCGATGCTCGCCAGACGTGCCATCTCCGACCGCCAGGCATCGTGCAGCGCGCGGAACCGCGGCGAGCGACCATGGCCGCCGATCGTCTGTCCATCGAGCTGCGTGATCGGCACCACGCCTCGGATGGAGCTGCTGGCGCAGGCGGCATCGGCGTGCAGCAGTGCTTCCACCGGCGCTTCTGACTCCTGCACCGTCATGCCAAGGCTCGGTGCGAGGGCACGCAGCAGTCCGAGTGTGGTGCCGGGCAGGGCGCCGGTGGCAGCGGAGGGCGTGAACAGCGTGGAGTCGGAGAACCAGCAGATGTTCGACGCCGTGCAGCCCACGATGCGGTCATCCGTGTCCAGTACCAGCGCATCGTCCGCCCCCTGACTGTGGGCCTCGCGAAGGGCGAGAACGTTGGCGGTGTAGTCGAGCGTCTTGATCCCGGCGGTGGCTCGGCGCGCACTCCAGCGCCACTGACTGGTGATCAGCGTCAGCCCGCGCTCGATCACTTCGTCGCGAACCGCGATCCGCGGTGTGAGTGTGACGATGGAGCGCGAGGCACCGCCACTCAGTCCGGCCATGCCGGGGAGTGCGTCACCGCGGGTGAGCGTCACGCGGAGCACCGCATCGGTGGTGTGCATCCGGAGGGCGGCGGTTGCGGCTTCGGTGATGTGTGCGGCGAGGCCCGCGGGCAGCATCAGGCCAAGTCGCTCGGCGCCGTGCGTCAGGCGAGCCAGGTGCGCGTGGGCCATCGGTGCGACGCCGTTCAGCACCCGGATCGTTTCGAACACACCGTCGGCGAGGGTCAGTCCGCGGTCGAAGGCCGAGACGGCACGATTGCCATCCTGCACGACCTCGCCGTCGATCCAGACGCGAAGCGGAGACGCGCTGCTCATGCGCGGGTTCGCCGTGTGCCGCGCGGACGGACCGCTGGCGCGCTTCGGCAGTGGCCGAGAGGGGAGGACATCCGTGGGGCGATCAGACACTGCAACACGGTCTCCGGAGGTGGTGCGACAACACCGAGGCAGACGTCACTCGACCGATCCGCGTCGGCCCATCATCATCGATGGAACCAGAGGCTTGAGGCTGTGCGGGAATCGCCCGCGGTGTCAGGGCGAATGGTAGCGCCTCCCCGTCGGCGGACAAGCAAGTCCGGTGAGCCGAGTGCGGTCGGCGGCGGCGCTGCGGCGGGTGGGGAGGATCCAAAACGCGTCGTGCGGGGTATAAGCCGCGCGTCTCATTCTTCGAGCGCGGAGATCGACCGGAGCTTGTCATAGGAACACTAAAGAATCAGTGGCGCGTCAGTATGAAGCCACAGGCTCGTGAGTGTCACCGGATGAGTTGCTTATATGGTTGACTCTGCCCAATGTGATGAATCGGTATTCAGCGAAGTGCCGTAGTGCGGGCGACGGAATCCTTGGTCTGCTGCACGCTGGTAAACATTCGACATTCAGGAGTAGAAAAGCATGAAGAAGCTTCTTGTTGGCGCGGCGGTCTTCGCAGCCATGACGGGCACGGCCCAGATGGCGCAGGCACAGGCGCTCGACGCAGGTGGCGCGCGGTTCGGCGTTTCCGGCGGTCTGACGCTGCCGATCGGTGATCTGGGTGACGGATACGGCAGCGGGTTCAACATTCAGGGACACGCCAGCATCAAGCCGAGCTCGTCGCCGTTCACGCTCCGCGGCGATGTCGGCCTGTGGACGAACAGCGGCAAGACGGTGAACATCGGCGGCATTTCTGGCAGCAACCCGTCGCTCACGCTGGTCACGGTGAACGGCAACGTCGTGTACAACTTCGAAGGGGCCAAGGACGCCACCTTCGTTCCGTACGTGATCGGTGGCGCCGGCGTCTACTCGGGCAACCGTGACTTCGGCACCAAGCTCGGCCTGAACGCTGGCGGCGGTGTGACCTTCAAGCTGGCCGGCTTCGATGCCTTCGCTGAAGGCCGTTTTCACAACATCTTCGGCGACGGTGGCTCGGCCCGCCTGATCCCGATCTCCTTCGGCGTGATGTTCAAGCCGTAAGCTGGATCGATCAGCGAGTCCGATGTTCAGCAGCGCCCGATTCGCAGACCGCGAATCGGGCGCTCTGCCGTTTGGCCCCTGAGGGTCGGCGCAGTCCGGCGCCGGCGAGGCGCATCGGCTCTCGGTGCTGGGCCACCGATTCGATCACTGGCCTCGAAGCACCCGTTCCGCTTTCATTCGCGCTCGCCTGCGCCGACCTCTCGTCTCGGCGCCGGCGCCGCCCGCCGCCTGTTCCCGAGTCTGGAGCACGATCCATGGCTGAAAACCCGCACTCGTCGTTGCCTGGAAGTCAGGGCGCAGGACTGCCCGGCATAACGACCTCCGCCTTCGACGATGCGACGCTGGGCTTTCTGCCGCAGGACCAGCCGGAGATGGATGCGCAGCTGGAGACCGACAGCGCACTCTGGGCGGTGGTTTTCGCGGGCGGTATCGGATCGCGCTTCTGGCCGCTGAGCACCCCGGAACGCCCGAAGCCGCTGCTTCGCCTGGTGGGTGATCGCCCGCTGATCGCCGACACGCTGGCCCGCCTGCAGCCGCTGATCCCGGCCGAACGCACGCTGGTCCTGACCAGCGCCGACATCTCCGACGCGATCCGTGCCGCGATCCCGGAGCTGCCGGCCAAGAACATGCTGATCGAGCCGCGCCCGCTCGGCACGGCAGCGGCCCTCGCATGGGGTGCGCAGGAGATCATCAACCGCTCGGGCCGCAGCACGGTGTTCTGCGCCCTGCACGCCGACCTCTCGGCCCAGTTCGAGGACGAATTCCGCAACACGATCCGTCGCGCCGCAGGTTATGCCTCCCGCGACGACGGTGCACTGGTAGCCATTGGTGCGCGACCGACTCGCCCTGACACGGGCTTCGGCTACATGCTCAGTGGCGCCGAACTGGAACCGGGCATCGAGATGTCGAAGGGTGGTGCCTGCATGGTGGAACGGTTCGTCGAGAAGCCCGGCCCCCTGCAAGCGGAAGAGTTCATCGCCGAAGGGGCGATGTGGAACGCCGGCATCTACTGCTGGCAAGCCGGCGCCGTGCTCGATGCACTGGAAGCGAATACGCCCGAGCTGCAGGACGGCCTCGCGTACCTGGCGAACGGCAAGGTGGATCGGTTCTTCGGCATGGTGCAGTCGGTCTCGATCGAACGCGGCCTGCTGGAACGCATCGACTCCCTGATCTGCGTTCCATCATCCTTCGGCTGGGACGACGTGGGCACCTGGGCCTGTCTCCGTCGCGTGCGCGAGCTGGATGACACGGGCAACGGCGTGATCGGCGATGCGCTATTGGTTGATGCGGAATCGAACGTCGTGCACACCGAATCCGGTCGCGTCGTGGTCTACGGCGTGAACTCACTGCTGGTCGTCTCGTTGCCCGGCGTGACCTTCGTCACCTCCCTCGAACGCGCCGCCGAACTCAATCAACTCTTCGAAGGCCTGCCCAAGGAACTCCGCCGGAATCCGACGGCGGAGATCTAGGATCGCGACGAACGGCAACGGCAAAACGCAGTGTCGCAGAGGCGCAGAGAACTACAACTGCTCAAGTGCAACTGCCGAACTGCCTTAACGCAGAACAGAAAACTGCGATACTGCAACAGCCGCAGAACTGAACAGCCGCAGCACTGCGCTCGCGCGCGTGCCGCGCCGGTCGGTCTACACTTCCTCACGCGGAGCCGCGGGGGACGCGGAGCCGCGGAGGACTGCAACGGCAACGGCTTGGAGAACAACAACTGCGCTCACGCGCGTGCCGCGCCGGTCGGTCTACACTCCCTCACGCGGAGCCGCGGGGGACGCGGAGTCGCGGAGGACCGCAACCGCAAAAGCTTTGAGAACTGCAGCTGCGAGGCGCATCGCAGCTGCGCATTTGCCGCGCTGATGCATGTCCTTCTGAGAAAAAGTCACTACTCAGATGTACGCCCCTCCTGCGCGGAACGCGCCCGAGTGCAGTTCCCCGCGGCTCCGCGTCCCCCGCGGCTCCGCGTGAGGGAGTGTAGACCGCTCGGCGCGGCACGCGCGCGACAGCAGTCTGCGCGAGTAGTTATGCGCGCAGCACGCAAATGGCATCGCAAATGAGGCAGCGCGTTGTCGAGGTGACACGTGGCTGTCCCCGGAAACGGACACGGCGGTCGGAGCAAGAGGCGTAACTCGTTGTAGATCAACAGGTTCCCTGAGTGTTCCGGACGGCATCGGGTGTGCTTGAGGTAGGGATCACGCAGCGGGGTGTCGCGCCTGCGCTGTTGATCTCAACCGGAGCTCGCCAATGTCGAATCGTCGTTTTGCCCTCGCCTCAATCGCACTGCTGACCAGCGCCGCGCCGGTGATGGCGCAGCATAGAGATGCGCCGATGTTCACGGTGGAAGCCGGCGCCAACTATCAGGCGCTGCGTGGCAACGTGTTCAACGACCTCAATGACGGTCGTGGTGCCGAAGCGCAGTTCACCGTGGGCATCAGCAACCTGTCGCTGTCGGCGGGCTATCAGCGGTCATGGCACGATGTGCTTGGCACGCAGCGCCAGGCCACGCTGTCGGGCTTCTACATCGAACCACGACTCGCACTGCCGTTCGCGGCCTCGAACTTCACGCCCTACATGTACGGGCGTGGTGGGCTGCTCGAGCGCGCAGAAGTCGTGCAGGATCTCGAATACAAGTCGAACGTGACGCAGCTCGGTGGTGGCGTTGGCTCTATGATCTACCTCGCGAAGGGTGTGCAGCTGAACCTCGCCGGTGGCTACCAGTTCCTGCGCGCCGGCAAGCGGATCGCTGACGACACGCGTGCGAATGGTGGCGCCTTCGTGATGCGAGCTGGACTGAGCCTCGGTGGCAACGGTGGCTGGGCGCGCGATCCTGGTTACTGAGCTGAGCCTCGACGACCAATGGCACGAATTTCAGGAACGACTATCGGGGTGGGCGCGCGACCCAGGAGTGGACCAGCTACTTGATCAATCCTGGCCTCCCCGGCCCCGCATGCACTAAGGCATGCGGGCGTTCGTTGAACTTGCGTCTTTTCCGCCCTGCCGGCGTTGTCGATCCTCGCAATACCTCGCGGTATTGCTGCGGTCTCCGCCTTGGCAGGACGAAAAATCCGCTTCGTTCAATGCTGCGGTAGGAGCGGGCTGCCTGACGGCGCCCACTTCCCACCTGGCGAACCGCCCTGAGGCACTTCGGTGTCTCAGGGCGGTATCTTTTCATTCATATGCAAATACCGATCGAAACCGAAACCCTGCCCAATGGGCTCCGCGTCACCTATTCCGAGGATCACGTCGCCCCGTTGGTGGCGGTGAATCTCTGGTATCACGTGGGGAGCGCGAATGAACGCGAGGGCCGCACGGGCTTCGCGCACCTCTTCGAACACATGCTCTTTCAGGGGTCGGCAAACGTCGAAGCCAATGAGCACTTCGAACTGGTGCAGCGCGCCGGTGGCACGTTGAACGGCAGCACCTGGCTCGATCGCACCAACTATTTCGAGACGGTGCCAAGCAATCAGCTGGCGCTCGCCTTGTGGCTCGAGGCGGATCGGATGGGGAAGCTGCTGCCGGCCATGACGCAGCAGAAGCTCGATACGCAGCGCGATGTCGTGAAGAACGAGCGCCGCTGGAGCGTGGACAACCAGCCCTACGGCACCTGGTGGGAAAAGCTGCCGGCGCTGACCTATCCGTCCACCCATCCCTATCACCACTCGCTGATCGGTTCGATGGAGCACCTCAGCGAGGCGTCACTGGAAGATGTGGCCGAGTTCTTCGCGACCTGGTACACGCCCGACAATGCGGTGCTGACCATCGCTGGTGATTTCGACATGGCCGAAGCGAAGGAACTTGTGCGCAAGTATTTCGGCGGCATCGCGCGCAATCCTGCCCCGCCCGCGCGCCCTGATTTCAGCGTCGCCCCACGATTCGAGCGCCCGTTGCGCGAAGTTGTGGAAGACGATGTGCAGCTGCCGCGTGCGATCGTGGCAATGCGAATTCCGCCTTCCGGCAGCCCGGATTGGTACGCCGCCAGCGTGGCCGGCGCGATCCTCGGCATGCGCAAGGGAAGCCGCCTCTATCGTCGACTGGTGCGTGAACTGCGGGTCGCAGCCGATGCCACCGCCTACACCTTCGACCTCACGAAGGGCGCTGACCTGCTGATCGTGGATGCAACCGCGAATGGCGACGTGACACCTGATCGCCTCGAACAGGCGGTGCACGACGAGCTGGATGCGTTTGCGCTGGATGGCGTGACGGACCTGGAGCTCGCGCGTGCGCTGGCGTTGATCGAGACCGACTTCGTGTCGTCGCTCCAAAGCGCTTCCGATCGCGCCGATACACTGTCGAAGTTTGCGACCTACTTCGGCGACCCCGCGCTCGTCAACGAACAGCCAGCCCTCTACCGGGCGGTGACGGCGGAGCAGGTGACGGCCTTCGCGAAGGAGTGGTGCACGAGTAACAACCGCGCGACGCTGCTCTACGTGCCGAAAGCAGTCGAGCAGGAGGACGCAGCATGAGCGCGACCACCACGCCGACAATGTCGGCAGACGACAATTCGGTGCGCCCGACGCCCGGCACGCCGCGCGACTATCACTTTCCGGCCTTCGAATCGCACACCCTGCCGAACGGATTGCGCATCGTCATTGCGCCGGTCCGCAAGCTGCCACTGGTGACGGTGCTGGCATTGGTCGATGCCGGCTCGGTGTCGGATCCCGTTGGCCAAGAAGGCGTCGCGCAGTTGACGGCCAGCCTGCTCACGGAAGGCACCGGCGATCTGACAGGTGCTGCGCTGGCCGAGCTGGTGGAGTCGATGGGGAGCACGCTGGACGCTGGCGCGGATTGGGATTCAAGCGTGGTGAAGCTGACCACGCTGTCGTCGCGCTTGCCCGAGGCGATCAAGTTGCTGGCGCGGGTGTTGACCGAGCCGTCGCTGCCGGATGATGAATTCCAGCGTCTGCGCACCGAACGACTGGCCGACCTGCTGCAGCAGCGGAGCGAGCCGCGGTCATTGGCGGACGAAGCGTTGGTGCAGGCGATCTACGCTCCTGACGCACGATACGCGCGTCCCGATGGCGGTTCCGAGCAGTCGGTGAAGGCGCTCACGCTCGACCAGCTGCGCGCTTTCTATCGCGAGCGTTATTCGCCACAGGTCACGACCGTGGTGATCGCCGGCGACCTTTCGATCGACGAAGGTGTGGCACTGGTGACGAAGGTGCTCGGTGGGTGGACGGGGCCGATGCCGGTGATCAACTCCCGCCCCGATGCCACACTGAATGCACCGCGCGGCATCACGATCGTGCGCAAGGTCGACGCGCCGCAGAGTGAGCTGCGCGTCGGTCATGTCGGTCCGCCGCGTTTGACGGAAGACTACTTCCCGCTGGTCCTCTGCAACGCGATTCTCGGTGGACTGTTCTCGAGCCGGTTGAACCTCAACCTGCGCGAGGAGCATGCCTACACCTACGGCGCCCACAGTGGCGTCGATTGGCGTCGCTGGGCTGGCCCATTCTCGATGGACGCTGCCGTACAGAGTGATGTCAGTGCGAAGGCGGTGCGCGAGATCCTCAACGAGTTCGATCGCATCCGCACCGAGCCGGTGTCGGCGAAGGAACTGTCGCTGGCGATCAGCTACATGGATGGCGTCTTCCCGATTCGTTTCGAGACGACCCGCGCGATCGCATCCGCGCTGGCATCGCAGGCGATCTACAACCTGCCGGCCGACTACTACGACAGCTATCGCGCCAACATTCGTGCGGTGACGGCGGACGACATCCTGCGCGTGGCGCAGAAGCACTTCGATCCATCCTGCCTGCAGGTCGTCGCGGTCGGCGATCCGGATGCGATCAGCGGTCCGCTGGCCGAGCTGGGCATCGGTGATGTGAAGGTGATCGATCCCGTCGACACACTCGGCACATGATGCGAGTCTCGCGCACCGCGCAGTGTTTCGGACCGACTGATCGCAGCACCTCCATTCGCACTCGCGTGTATCTCAGCGCTGCGTATCTCACTAGCACGTATCTCAGCAACAGCGGCCGATGAGCATCGAACCAGGGCAAGTCTCGACGCGTCGTGCGTACACGGGACGCGTGATCAGTCTCGATGTTGACACGGTGCGTTTCCCAGATGGCAGTGAAGGCGAACTGGAGATGGTGCGCCATCCGGGCGCGAGCGCGATCGTGCCGTTCATCTCTGATCCGACCGGCCGAGATCCGCAGCTCCTGCTGATCAAGCAGTACCGATATGCGGCGCTCGACTATCTCTACGAAATCCCCGCCGGCCGCCTCGATCCTGGCGAGGCCCCGGAGACCTGTGCTGCACGTGAGTTGAAAGAAGAAACCGGCTGCACCGCCGGCACGCTGCATCATATGCACACGATGTTCACGACGCCGGGCTTCACCGACGAGAAGATCCACCTCTTCATCGCCTTCGACCTCACACGCGGCGAAGCGCAGCGTGAAGCGGACGAATTCATCTCGGTCGAAGTGGTGCCGCTCACACAAGCACTCGACATGGTGCGCACCGGTGTGATCAAGGACGCCAAGACCGCGCTGGGCATCCTGTATGCAGCTGGGTTCAGGGTGGGGTGACAAGGAGGGACGC
>CAVUDW010000001.1:0-183015 GCA_963740355.1 uncultured Gemmatimonadaceae bacterium | reverse complement strand
GCCGACGGTAAAGATGTCCTTGTCGCCGCGGCCGCACAGGTTCATCACGATGATCTGGTCCTTGGGCATCTTCGGCGCGCGCTTGATCACGTCGGCCAGCGCATGCGCCGGCTCCAGCGCCGGGATGATGCCTTCGAGGCGCGTCAGCACTGGAAGGCGTCGAGCGCCTCGTCGTCGGTGATCGGCACGTAGTCGACGCGGCCGGAGTCCTTCAGCCAGGAATGCTCCGGCCCGATGCCCGGATAGTCGAGGCCGGCCGAGATCGAATGGCCTTCCATGATCTGGCCGTCGGCGTCCTGCAGCAGATAGGTGCGGTTGCCGTGCAGCACGCCGGGCGAGCCGGCGGTCAGCGAGGCGCAGTGCTCGTCGCCGTCGAGCCCCTTGCCGCCGGCCTCGACGCCGACGATCTTCACGCTCTTGTCGTCGAGGAAGGGGTGGAACAGGCCGATGGCGTTGGAGCCGCCGCCGACGCAGGCGACGAGCATGTCCGGCAGGCGGCCTTCGGCGCGCCAGCATCTGCTCGCGCGCCTCGCGGCCGATGACCGACTGAAGTCGCGCACCATCTTCGGGATAGGGATGCGGGCCGGCGGCCGTGCCGATCATGTAGTAGGTGTCGTCGACATTGGTGACCCAGTCGCGCAGCGCCTCGTTCATGGCGTCCTTCAGCGTGCCGTGGCCGGACGTCACCGGCACGCACCTCGGCGCCGAGCAGCTTCATGCGGAACACGTTCGGCGCCTGCCGCTCGACGTCGGTCGCGCCCATGTAGACGACGCAGGGCAGGCCGAAGCGCGCCGCAACCGTGGCCGACGGCGACGCCGTGCTGGCCGGCGCCGGTCTCGGCGATGATGCGCGTCTTGCCCATGCGCTTGGCGAGCAGGATCTGGCCGAGGCAGTTGTTGATCTTGTGCGAGCCGGTGTGGTTGAGCTCGTCGCGCTTGAAGTAGATCTTTGCGCCGCCGAGTTCGCGGTCAGCCGCTCGGCGAAATAGAGCGGGCTCGGGCGGCCGATGTAGTGCGTGTTGAGATCGTCGAGCTCGGCGCGAAGGCCGGATCGGCCTTGGCGATCCCAGTGCCGTCTCGCAGGTCGAGGATCAGCGGCATCAGCGTCTCGGCGACGAAGCGGCCGCCGAACATGCCGAACATGCCCTGTTCGTCGGGACGACGACACATCGTCCAACTCGAGTGCGGTGAGCACGGCACCCGTCAACGCTGTTTCGGGCTCGCGGCCATCGTGCGCCGCAGCGATGACCTCGAGCGCCTTCCGACCGACCCACGCGCCACTGCCTTCATCGCCGATCACATGGCCCCAGCCGCCGCATCGCTGCATCGTGCCGGCCGGACTGCGACCCCACGCGATGCTGCCGGTGCCCGCGATCAGCAGGATGCCGGGACCTTCCCCGAACGCATCTTCCATCGCCGCCTCGGCGTCGGAGATCACGACCACGGCGTCGGCCAGCTCGAGCCGCTCCAGCTCCTGCTGCAACGCGATCTTCTGCGCTTCACGACCGACGCCGGCGACACCAACCACGAGCGCGCGTGGCATCAGGTGCCCCATCTCGGCATCGATCACCGCGTTGCGCACCAGTGCCCCGATCACCTCTGCGGAGTCGGCTTCGGCACCCGGCTTGACCGCACTCCCTTCGCCGGTCGACTTGAAGAGCACCTGTGCGCGTTCATCGGCGACATAGATGCGTGTGCTGCTGCCGCCACCGTCAACACCGACGACGACGAGTTCCGTAGGGCTGCTCATGACCGACTCTCTGGATCTGCGGCGCCGGTCGCAGTGACCGGCAACATCGCGGTGGGTGCGGGATGCGTCAGCGACGACAGGATGCCTGCCGTCAGCGTGATGCCTGTGCCAATCAGGACGTACCAGGGCCACGCGATCGTTGCCACGCCGCCAAGTGTTGGGGCCAGCGAGGGAATCCGCGCAATCAGCAGTTTGGCGAAGACGATCACGGCCATGCAGGCGATGCCGATGCTCATGCCAGTGATCGCGTCACGCTGGTTCGCTCGTTTCCAGAGCAGCGCCAACGAGAAGCCACCAACCAGGCCACCATGCGTGAAGCTCTGGATGCTGAGCGCGACGACCACGACCGGCGTCCCCTGTTTCGGATAGAGCAGGGCACCGAGCGTCAATGCGATGCCCCATACCAGTGCGATGAGCTTGCCCGTGCGCAACGTGCCGGGCGCATCAGCGCTCTTGCCGGTGAGCGGCAGGTAGATGTCATGTGTCGTCGTCGCAGCCAATGCGTTGATCGTCGCGCTGTGCGTGCTCATGGTGGCAGCCACGATCGCCGCCAGGATCAGGCCTAGCAAGCCAGGCGGCATCTGCTCGACGATGAACGTCGGGAAGATCTGGTCGCTGGCGTCGAAGGCCTTGCCGCCGTAGTAGACGTAGAGGCCGAGCCCGATGAAGAGAAACAGGGTGAACTGCGCGAACACCACGAAGCCGCTCGTGATCAGGGCACGCTGTGCATCCTTCAGCCCGCGGCTCGCCATCAGGCGCTGTACGATCAACTGATCGGCACCGTGTGACCCCATCGCCAGGAAGGCGCCGCCAAGCAGGCCGGCAAAGACCGTGTGCGGGCGGTCGAAGCCGGTGTACCAGTCGATGGCCTGCAGTTTTCCCGAGGCGCCCGCTGTCGTCACGATGGTGCTCCAGCCGCCGTCGACACTCTTGCCCAGCAGGACCAGCGCGCAGATCCCGCCGAAGATGTAGACACCGGCCTGGATCATTTCCGTGTACACCACCGCACGCATGCCGCCCTTGTAGGTGTACACCACCGTGAGCAGGCCAAGCACCAGGATCGCGGCCGGCATCACGTACGCTTTCGGCACTGAATCGCCAAGGATCAAAGCAACAGGGATGGCCGTCGCAAAGATGCGGACGCTGTCAGCCACGGCGCGTGTGCCCATGAACACGATGCTCGTGAACCGGCGCGTTTCCTTGCCGAATCGCTTTTCGAACAGTGCATAGGCCGTCACCAGCTCGCCCGCGAAGTATTTCGGCAGCAGCACGTACGCCACCACGAAGCGCCCGATGATGTAGCCGGCCACCACCTGCAGGAACCCAAGGTTGCCGACGTAGCTCAGCCCTGGGATGCTGATGAATGTCAGCGCACTCGTTTCACTGGCGACGACACTGAGCAGGATCCCCCACCACGGGATGGCATGGCTCGCCACGAAGTAGTCCTTCGCATCCTTCTGCTTGCCGCCGAGCCACAATCCCAGTCCCGTCGTGCCGACGAGGTAGATGATGAGGACGACGCCGTCGATCAGCGAAAACCCACCGCCTCCCGTCACGATCCGACCGCGCTATTGGACAACGTACGCCTCCATGGCGAAGTACTCGGCCAGCCCGAGGCGATTGAGCTGTGCCGCTGTTTCCGTGTTGCGATCCTGCACCCGCTGCCAGAACTCTCGGTCGTCCTGACCCGGGAATGGTGCAGAATCCTTCTGCGACTGATGCTTGAAGATCGCCTGGATCTTGAGGCGCAGCTCTTCCTGGCTGAGTGGCACGAGCACGGTCGCGTCGGTCACGGGCCATTCCTGCCAGGCGCCACGATACAGCCAGACTTCGGGGCGCGCGTTGCCCAGCGCGACGTATTCCTCCAGCGCTGCTTCGATCGCTTCCTTGCACATGCGGTGTGTGCCATGCGGATCGCTCAGGTCGCCGGCGACGAACACGACTTCCGGGTGCACCTCTTCCAGCAAGTCGCGCACGATGCGCACATCGGCAGGCCCGATGGGGTCCTTCCGCACCTTGCCCGTCTGGTAGAACGGCAGGTCGAGAAACCGAGCATTGTCGCGGGTCAATCCCACCACTTCGAGGCCGCTCACGGCCTCCGTCTCGCGAATGATCCGCTTGATGTCCTGCACCGCGGGGACGTCCACTTCGCCCGGGCGCTTCGACGCCAGCGCGCCAAAGAGCCGGAACGCGAAGTCGCGCACATCCTCTCCACGCAGCGTCGCTGGCGTCGTCTCGTCGGACGTTCGCGCGCCCATGCGCACGAGGAAATCGAGGTGGCGTCGCACATCGTGATCGAAGACCGCTATGTTGCCGCTCGTCATGTAGGCCACCGCGATCGAGTTCTGGTTTTCGACCAGCTTGCGCAGGATCCCACCCATCGAGATGACATCGTCATCGGGGTGCGGTGAGAAGCAGATCACGCGCTTGCCGCGGTGCAGCTTGCTCTTGCCGCGGATGCGTGCGCCAAGCGAGTTGAAGACGAAACCGTTGATCTCGCCTGGCGAACCGTACACCGCGACCAGTGATGACAGCCGATGCTCGGCGTAGTCCTGTTGCGTCAACTTCAGGATCGCCTTGTTCACCTTCTGCGAGAGCCAGGTGACGGCGCGCACCGCCAGCGTCTCGTCCCACGTCACCTCATCGACCAGCCACGGAGTTGCGATGCGCGTGAGGTCGACCGCTGCGGCGTCGTCGAGGAAGAACGTGGTGTTGGGATGCTCCTGCAGGAAAGTCGCGGCCACTTCGAGGTCGATCGCGCCTTCCACTGCGCGCCGCACGATCCCCGACTTGTGCTCACCTGTCGCGAGGATGGCGACTTCCCGCGCCGCCAGAATCGTCGCCACGCCCATCGTGATCGCTTCGCGCGGGACGTTCTCGGCGCCGAAGAAATCGGCTGATGCGTCCTTTCGCGTGATGGCATCGAGCGTCACCAGGCGGGTACGACTATCGCGGCCGGAGCCAGGCTCGTTGAAGCCGATATGCCCCGTCTTTCCAATGCCGAGGAGCTGGAAATCGATGCCGCCGGCGTCGAGGATTGCCGCTTCGTAGTCCGCACACGCATGCGCCGCGTCGTGCCGATCGACGGTGCCGGGCGGCAGGTGCACCTGCGATGCCGGAATGTCGATGTGGGAGAAGAAATTCTCCCACATGAATCGGTGATACGAGTGAATCGAGTCCGGCGCCATCGGCCAGTACTCGTCGAG
Source organism: uncultured Gemmatimonadaceae bacterium (assembly GCA_963740355.1). GTDB lineage: Bacteria > Gemmatimonadota > Gemmatimonadetes > Gemmatimonadales > Gemmatimonadaceae > JACMLX01. The sequence goes on along the minus strand of CAVUDW010000001.1, from coordinate 178,059 downwards.
ATTGAACGTGACCACGTTCGCGAAGCTCAGGCCCTGTTCGCGATGGCGGCGGATCAATTCGCGGTAGACGCCGATCGGTGTCGAGCCGGTGGCAAGACCAAGCACCGTCTGTCGCCCGGCGCTCGCATTCGAGCGCATGATCGACTCGATGCGGTCTGCCACGCGAACGGAGAGGGCGTCGGGATCGCCACTGATGACGGTCGGGATCTTCTCGGGGTTCTGCATAAGTACTGGCAAAGTAATCGGGACGCCGGACTCAGGTGCGCGAAATCCGTTGCCGCTCAGGCATCCGCCCCGCAACGAAAAAGGCGGACCCGACTGGGCCCGCCTTCCTCATCGTGCACGTATTTGCTTATGCCGAGAACGACGATCCGCAGCCGCAGCCGCCAGTGGCGTTCGGGTTCTTGAAGGTGAAGCCAGAACCCTGCATCGACGTCGTGTAGTCGATCTGGATTCCGTTCAGGTACTGCATCGAGAACGGATCGACGAAGACCTGAAAGCCATCCTGCGCGAGCAGGGAGTCATCCTCGGCCGGCTTGTCCTCGATCAGCAACGAGTATTTGAACCCGCTGCAGCCGCCCGGCTGCACCGCGACACGAAGGCCGCCGATCGTTGGATCGACCGCTTCGGCTTCGAGGAACTTCTTCACCTCGACCGCCGCCGCGGGCGAGATCGAGAGCATCACATCAGGCGTCTGCATCGTGCTCATGCGTCTTCCTCCAGAAGGGGGGTCGGGGAATCCCGACCTCATTACTCAGCAATTTAAGCCAGAAGGGGCTGCGGGGAAGGACTCCGCCAAAATCGTCGAATCGGCCGGTGCGCCCAAGCCTGCCGGACTCAGGAACGGCCAGCGATCACGGCGACGAGGCGGAGGTCCGGGCCACCGGGCCGTCCACCGCACCGACGACCGCATCCGCCAATGCGGTACGCACGCCGCCGATCTTCTTGTTCTCGCGCGTCGGATTGACGCGATTCGTGAGCAGGATCACGAACAGGTCTCGTGTTGGATCGATCCAGATCGATGTGCCGGTGAAGCCGGTGTGCCCGAATGCGGATGGCGACAACCGATGCCCGGCAGAGTTGGTCCCGTTCGGCGTCTCCCACCCCAACGCACGCTTGCTCAGCAGCGTGTCCTGTGCGCGGGTGAATTGTGCGACGGTCGCTGCTGACGCGATGCGCACACCGTCCAGCGTCCCGCCGTTGAGCCACATGCGAGCCACGCGCGCCAGATCCGCGCCGGTCGAGAACAGACCGGCATGGCCACTCACCCCGTTGAAACGGGACGCATTTTCGTCGTGCACCTCACCGCGCAGCTTCCGCTGCCGCCATGGATCGTATTCCGTCGGCGCGATGCGAAAGAGCTGCGTCGAGTCTGGATGATATCGCGTGTCCACCAGCCCCAGCGGGAGCGCCACCATCTGCACGAACGCGCTGTCGAGCGGCATGCCGGTCACCTGCTCGACGACCATGCCGAGCAGCATGAAGTTCATGTCGCTGTAGAGGTAGCGCGTGCCCGGCGGCACCTCGGGACCCACCAGCATCAGTTGCGCTCGCGCATCGGCGCGATCGACGGCTTCCTTGTAGAACGCGCGCCATGCGGCGAGGCCACTGCTATGTGTCAGCAGTTGGCGAATCGTGATCTGGTTTGCTCCTTGCCCGCGCCATTCCGGGAGGTAGGTCACGACCGGGGCGTCGAGGACCACGCGCTTCTGGTCCACCAGCTCCAGCATCAGCGTCGTGGTGGCAATGATCTTCGTCAGTGAGGCCAGGTCGTACAACGTCTGGGCGGTCGGCTGTGCGGGCACACTGGCGTCGAGCTGGCCGACCCCCAGCGTGGTGAGGATTCCGGCCTTGCTGCCGATGACCGCGACCGCGCCTGGAAACGCACCGTCGGCTTTCGCCTTCGTCAGCACGGACACCAGCGAATCGTTGACCCGTGTGGCGACGGTGACTGGTCGACGTGGCCGCGCTGGACGCCGCGGCCCCTGCGCCTCGCCCACCTGCGTCAGGATGACCAGCGCCAGCGCGATGCCTGCCGCACGCTGTTTCATCGTCCATTGCCTCCCGTCACGCCATCGGTGCGCGAGAAAACGCCGGGCAGGCTGACCGGTGAATGCCCGCTGACTGCCGCGCCGAGCAGTGCCCGCGCCGCGGCGCGTTCGGATGCCTCGCCCACGCTGAATGTCGTCATGTACGCCTCAATCCTGGGAAACTGGCCAATCACGTACGGGTTGCCCGCCGCAATCACGACAGGTTTCAGCTTCGGAGCAATCCGGCGCACCCACGCCGCGAACGGCTCCGCAATGGCGACCCGCCCACGGCCCTCCACGCGTCGCACCACGGTGAGGACGACCAGTCGGCCTCGGGTGGCACGTTTGCTGATCGCGTTCAGCTCGATCGCGGAAGTCTGCGGCCCGACACGGTAGACCGTGGCATCCGCGCGCTTCTTGAATTCATCGAGGAAGGCCGCGCCTCCGCCGAACTCCGTCTCCGGTGTGTACACCACGACCCGCAGATTGCGGCCGCGGGCCAGCGGAATCTGGCCCGCACCGTCGCGGAGCACGGTCACGGCCCGGCTGGCAATCGCCGTCGCGACGGCGCGATTGCTCGCGGTGCCGACGTGCAGGCGAAGCGAATCAAGCGACATCTGCGATGACTGATCGAGGCCGACCCGCACCTTCATCTCGAGATTCTTGCGGGCGGCGGCGTCGATCAGCGCCGCGAACGCCGTGTCCCTGGCCGCACGTGCGGCCAGCGCATTGAGCACCGGCGTCACATCCGCCGGCTTCAGCAGCACCTCCGCGCCGGCCTCGATCGAGCGAATCGCGATCTCGTCCTGCGAAAACATCCGCGCCACGCCCTGCATGGTGAGCGCGTCGGTGATCGTGAGGCCGCGAAAGTGCAGGGAATCACGGAGCTCGTCGCGGAGCACGCGCCGCTGGAGCGTCGCCGGCAGGGCATCCCCCATCCAGGTCGGATTGCTGATGTGCGCGGACATCACGGCCGCCACTCCGACATTGATCGCCGCGCGGAAGGGGCGCAGTTCGACGCTGTCGAGCCGGGCGTGCGTCAGGTGCACCACGGGCAGGGCGTTGTGTGAGTCGGTTTCCGTATCGCCGTGGCCGGGGAAGTGCTTCACCGTCGCCAGCGCGCCACCATCCTGCACTCCGCGGGTGAACGCCGCGACCATCGAAGCCACCAGCGCGGGGTCCTCGCCAAACGACCGGACGTTGATGACCGGGTTGGCGGCATTGTTGTTCACGTCGGCCACTGGCGCGTACGCGAGGTGGATGCCGATGGCGCGGGCCTCTCGACCGGTCACGAGGCCAGCCTGATAGGCGAGAGCGGTGTCTGCGGTGGCGCCGATCGCCATGTTCGTCGGCAGCAGCGTCGCACCGCCGCCCTTGAGCATCGAGGGAATGAACAGACCACCTTCGAGCCGCCCCAGCGACGGCTCCACGTCGCAGCCCACCAGCAACGGGACGCGAGACATGGCCTGCAGCGCGTTCAGCTTGGCCGCGACCTCGATCGGCGATCCGACGGACATCAGGATGCCGCCGATCCCATCCTCGCGCACCCATCGTGCGGTGACCGCAAAGGCGCTGTCGGTCGTGCTCTCGTAGTCACCGAGCAACCAGACGTGGATCAACTGCGCGGCCCGTTGGCGCTGGGAGAGCGTTTGCAGGGTGCTGTCCACCCAGCGCTGTCCGGCCGCGGAGAGCGGCACACGCGGATCACGGGATTCCGAGCCCGGCGCGCGGCGAAGGACGCTGGTACCGGCCCCGACCGGACCGACATGCAGCTCGCCGCCGGCGGTCGGGCGCGATCCAGCCGCCGTCCAGACGCTACTGGCGAGCGCGACCGCAGACCCCGTGATCAAGAGAAAACGCATGTGTGGACTGAACGAAAGTGAAAAAGTGCGACGTGATCAGGCTCGGGTACTCCCGCTCGATCAATCCTTGCGGCGCGGGCCTGGAATGGCAGAAGGGTAGCCACGGCTACCGCGAGAACCGAGCGGAACGGCGGGCTCTACGGCACGAAGTAGCGGACGCCGCCGTTGCTGCATTCAAGTCCCGCCTCTAAGCTTCTCTATCTGCGTTTCAGTTCTCGGACTGAGGCCCCGCATGCCCTCACGGCGGAGATGCCGGGGGGCGTTCGTTTTCGTAGCCGTTGTCTTCGTCTGTTTCTCCGCCACCTCATGGCCATGCTCGTTGCAGTCTGGGATGCGATCAAGGCTGGTTACCTGCGCGTGATCGCGCCGGTGGCGGATTTTCTTGTGCGCCATCGCGTCAGCCCGAACCTGATTACCACCGTCGGGACGATCTGCACCATGATCTCCGGCGTGATCTTCGCCAGTGGCCACATCTCGACGGCGGGGTGGTTCCTCGGCCTGACGGCACTCTTCGACGTACTCGATGGGACCGTGGCGCGCCGCACCGGGCGAAGCACGACGTTCGGCGCCTTCTACGACTCGACACTGGATCGGGTCGCGGATGGTTTTGTGCTGGGCGGGCTCGCCGTGTTCTACGGCATCAACCCCGTGCATCACAGCCCGATCATGCTCTCGATCACGATCGCGGGCCTGATTGGCACCTTCCTCACGTCGTACACGCGCGCCCGCGCCGAATCGCTGGGGCTCGATGCCAAGGTCGGCATCATGCAGCGGCCGGAACGCGTCACCCTGCTCTCGGCACCCCAGGCGTTCTTCGGACTCGCGCTCAATGGGTGGGTGCTGGCGGGCATCGTCACACTGCTGGCGGTCACGGCCTGGATCACGGCCATCCAGCGCATCCTCTTCGTCTACAACGTCACGCGCGAGGCCGATCTGGCCCGTGAGCCGTCGCTCGCGTCGCGCGCTCCCAGTGCAGCATCACCAGCGACACCCACGTCGCTGTCCGATGATGTGCCGGCTCCCGTCGCCCCCTGAAGGCGTCGCTTTTCCCCCTGGAGATTTCACCACGTGCCCGGTTCGCTCACTCGTCCGACGTCCATCGCTCCTGCCACTGGCAAACTTGGCATCCTGACCCCCGGTCTCGGTGCGGTTGCCACCACGTTCATGGCGGGCGTCGAAAGCATCCGTCGCGGCCACACCAGCCCGATCGGATCGCTGACGCAGATGGCCACGATTCGCCTCGGCAAGCGCACCGAGCACCGGTCGCCGCTGATCAAGGATTTCGTGCCGCTGGCAGGGCTCGGTGACATCGTGTTCGGGGCCTGGGATCCGATTTCCGATGACGCGTACACCGCCGCCAAGAAGGCCGGCGTGCTATCCGCTGAACACCTCGAGCCGCTGAAGGACTTCCTCACCGGCATCAAGCCGATGAAGGCCGCCTTCGAGTCGCGGTTCGTGACCCGCTTGCTCGGCGTCGACAACGTCAAGACTGGGCCGACGTATCGCGACATCGCCGAGCAGCTGCGCGCCGACATGCGCGAATTCAAGGCGGCCAACGGCTGCGATCGACTGGTCATCGTCTGGTGCGCGAGCACCGAGGCGTTCATCAAGCCAGGCCCGCAGCACGACACCGTGGAAACGTTCGAGAAGGCGATGGAGGAGAACGATCCTGCGATCGCCCCGTCGATGCTCTACGCGTGGGCGGCGTTGATGGAGAACGTGCCGTTCTGCAATGGCGCACCGAACCTGACGGTCGACCTGCCGTGCATGTTGCAGCTCGCCAACGAGCGTGGCGTCCCGGTCAGCGGCAAGGACTTCAAGACCGGGCCAGACCTGGATGAAGACCGTCATCGCGCCCGGCCTCAAGGCGCGCATGCTCGGCCTCGACGGCTGGTACTCGACGAACATCCTCGGCAACCGCGACGGCGAAGTGCTCGACGATCCGGCGTCGTTCAAGACCAAGGAAGAGTCGAAGCTGTCGGTGCTGCACAACATCCTGCAGCCGGAAGTCTACCCGAGCTGTACAAGGATTTCTCGCACGTGGTGCGGATCAACTACTATCCGCCGCGCGGCGACAACAAGGAAGGCTGGGACAACATCGACATCGTCGGGTGGATGGGCTACCCGATGCAGATCAAGGTGAACTTCCTCTGTCGCGACTCGATCCTGGCGGCGCCGATCGTGCTCGACCTGGCGCTGTTCAGCGACTTCGCCCATCGCGCTGGCATGAAGGGGATCCAGGAATGGCTGTCGTTCTACTACAAGAGCCCCATGGCGGCGCCGGGCTTGCAGCCGGAGCACGACCTGTTCATCCAGCAGACGAAGCTCAAGAACACGCTGCGCTTCCTGATGGGCGAGGACCAGATCACGCATCTCGGCCTGGAGTACTACACCTGATGACGTCCGGCAGCGCGACGCAACCGCTGGTCGCGCCTCGCCGGAACGGCGCCGGTGCGCCGCTCGGCATGCTGGCCCGTGTGGCGCAGGTGGCGCGCCGCGCGGTGCCTGCTGTGGTCGCGGTCATGCTCCTGGCCGCGTGTACGGCGAAGGATCCGCAGGCCGCGATCGACACCCGGATGTGGACGGACGACCTATCGTTCCGCATCCGGCTCACACCGCGCCCGCCGTTTGCGCGCGAGGACGTGATCGTGAAGGTCGTCGTGTCGGACAAGGAGTCCGGCGCGCCGGTCGAGAATGGCGAAGGCCGCATCTACGCCATGAGCCACGACAGCGTGAAGGTGTTCGACGGCCTCGAACGTGGGCCGGAACCGGGCACGTACTATGCGAAGCTCAACTTCGTGACCGCCGGCGAGTGGGCTATCGGCCTGCAGTTCCGGCGTGACACCACCAAGAAGCTCGAGACCATGGACTGGTTGCAGTCAGTCCGCAACGCACGTTGATCCCATGCGACTCTTTCACCGCACCTCGATTCTGCCTGCCGATGTGATCGCGCTTGCCGACGATCACTTCAAGGCGCTTGGCCTGCGCGGCACGGCCGACACCATGCGCACGCGCACCTTCACGGGCGACCTTGGCACCTTGCAACTCAAGGTTCGCAGCGACGGTGGCCATTACACGCTCGTCGAGGCCTACACCGACCAGATCGGCGAGAGTCGGCTCGACAAGAATGTGAAGAAGTTCTTCAATCGTGTGCACCGCGCTGCCGATCCGCATCACGTCCCCACGGTAGGGTACTGACGTGGAGTTTCCCGCGCATCCGCTCGACTTCGACGCGATGCTCGCACCAGACGCGGACAGCGGTGCCGCGCGGTCGGCGCGCCCGCATGCCGACCTGCTCACCCGCGCACAGCGCCTCGAGTTGTATCGGCACATGCGCATGACGCGCACGCTCGAGGAACGCCTCGTCGCGCTCTACCGACAGACGAAGGTGGTCGGCGGGTTGTTCCGGTCACTGGGGCAGGAAGCCGACGCCGTCGGCAGCGCCTTCGCGCTCGAGCGTCGCGACATCATGTCGCCGCTGATCCGCAACATGGGGTCGATGCTGGTGAAGGGCGCAACGCCGCTCGAGATCCTGCGCCAGTACATGGCGAAAGGGGATTCACCGACGCGTGGCCGGGAACTCAACATTCACTTCGGTGACCTGGTCCGCGGGTTCGTCGGACAGATCTCGCACCTTGGAGACATGATCCCGGTGATGGCCGGCATCGCGCTCTCGTTCAAGATGCGTGGCGAGGATCGCGTGGTGCTGGTGTACATCGGCGACGGTGCCACCTCGACGGGCGCCTTCCACGAGGGCGTCAACTTCGCCGCCGTGCAGAAGGTGCCGCTGGTCGTGATCGTCGAAAACAACGGCTACGCCTATTCGACGCCGACCGGCAAGCAGACCGCGGCCAACTCCTTCATGGATAAGGCACTGGGGTACGGCATTGCTGGCGTGCAAGCCGATGGCAACGACGTGCTGGCCGTCTACGATGTCACGAAGGCGGCGGTGGATCGCGCGCGTGCCGGCGGCGGACCGACGCTCGTCGAGCTGATCACGTATCGCCGCAAGGGCCATGCAGAGCACGACAACCAGTCCTACGTGCCGACTGGCGAGATCGAGTGGTGGGCGGCCAACAACGACCCCATCGATCGCTTCGTGGCCTGGCTGACGGAACATGATGGTGTGACCGAAGGCGAATTCGCAGCGATCGACGCATCGGTGGCGGCGGAGATCGATGCCGCGACCGATGAAGCCGAGAGGAGCCCCATGCCGGAGCCGCTCGACGCGCTCATCGGTATTTATGGCGAACCCGCGTCGCTCCCGCCGCACTGGTATCGCGAAGGGGTGCGGGCCGCCGTCGAGAAGAACGAACGGCCGGCCAGCTGGGGGACGCACGATGGCTGAGATCACCTATCTCGAAGCCATCCGCGAGGCGATCTTCGAGGAGATGGAGCGCGACGCGAACGTCTTCTGCCTTGGCGAGGACATTGGTGCCTTCGGTGGCGCGTTCAAGGTCACCGAGGGATTGCTGGCGAAATTCGGCGAACAGCGGGTGATCGACACGCCGATCTCCGAGGCCGCGATCATCGGTGCGGCGGCGGGCGCGTCGCACATGGGCCTGCGCCCGGTGGTGGAGCTGCAGTTCATCGACTTCATCTCGTGTGGCTACGACATGCTCACGAACTATGTCGCGACCGCCCGATACCGCGCCTTTCTCCCATGCCCCATGGTGGTGCGTGGTCCGAGCGGTGGGTATGTGCGTGGTGGTCCGTTTCACTCACAGAATCCCGAGGCAGCGTTTCTCCACACGCCGGGCCTCAAGATCGTGTACCCAGCCACTGCGTCGGACGCCAAGGGCCTGATGAAGGCCGCCATCCGCGACGACGACTGCGTGCTCTTCTTCGAGCACAAGTATCTGTACCGCCGCGTCAAGGACGTGATGCCAGCGGGCGATCATGTCGTGCCGATCGGCAAGGCCCGTGTGGCCCGGGAAGGGAAGGACGTCTCGATCATCACCTACGCCGCCACGGTGTGGAAGGCGCTCGAGGCGGCAGAACAGCTCGAGCGCGAGGACGGCATTTCGGTCGAGGTGATCGACCTGCGCACGCTGCTGCCGATGGACGACGAGGCGATCGTGGCGACGGTCAAGAAGACCAACCGGGTGATGGTGGTGCACGAGGACACCCGGACCGGCGGTATCGCCGGTGAGATCACGGCGCGCATCAACGAGACCTGTTTCGAGTGGCTCGACGCGCCGGTCCTCCGCGTGACGGCACACGACGTGCCGCTGCCCTATTCTCCCCCGCTCGAAGACTTTGTGCTGCCCCAGGTGAGCGACATCGTCACCGTGGCCCGGCACCTTGCCCGATACTGAACCAGACACGAACGTGACGGATCCGCAGTCCAAGCCCCAGCAGGCGCAGCCCGACGACGATATTTCTGGACGACGCTATCGAAATATCGGCGTTGGATGTTTTACCACGTTCATCGGCTTTTTCGGCGGCGGCATGATTTCCGTCCTGATCGCCAAGATCGTGTCGCAGGCCCTCAACGAACCGCAGTGCGAGGGCTTACCTACATGCAACTGGCTCACCTGGGCCGCCCGTGGCGGCGTGGTGGGCATGATTATCCTTCCGACGGTCTCGCTGTGGCGCCTGAAACGTGGTGACGCTGCGCATGATCGTTCCCGCAATGTCTGATTGAGGGTGAGCTGGTGGCTCGTATTGATATCGTAATGCCGCAGATGGGCGAATCCATCGCTGAAGGCACCTTGTCACGCTGGCTGAAGAAGCCGGGCGACGCGGTGAAGCGCGATGAAGCCATCTTCGAGATTTCGACCGACAAGGTCGATGCTGAAATTCCGTCGCCCGCCGCCGGCATCCTGGTGGAGATCATCGTCACCGAAGGGATGACGGTGCCGGTGCAGGCGATCGTGGCACGCCTCGAGACCGAGGTCGGTGCCGCAGTCGTCGTCGCGCCCAGCGCCCCTGCCGCGGCCCCGGCCGCTGCCGTGACGGCCGCGCCAGCCGCCCCGGTCGCTGCCGCGGTGCCTGTCGCGCCAGTCGCGGCTCCAACGCCGGCCTACGCCGCCAACAGCCTCGAGGATCGCCTCCGGACACGCTCCTCGCCGCTGGTCCGAAAGATTGCAGCCGAGCACGGTGTCGAGATCGCCGGCATCAACGGCTCGGGCATCGCAGGGCGGGTCACGAAGCGCGACATCCTCGCGCATCTCGAAACCGGGCCCGCCACCGCTGCCCCGGAACCGGCACCGCCGGCCCCGATCGCGGCGCTCCCGACGTCGGTGAGCATCCCGGCTGTCGCTGCCACCTCAGTCTCGCATGAGACGCAAACGGCACAGGTCTGGCCAGGCGATGTCGTCGAGCCGATGTCGAAGATCCGTCGACTGACCTCGGATCACATGTCGCAGGCGCGTCGCGTTGCGGCGCACGTGACCAGCTTCTTCGAGATCGACCTTACGCGCGTGGCCCGCATCCGCGCCGGTATGCGCAAGGATTTCGAGGCCCAGAACGGACAGAAGCTCACCTTCCTGCCGTTCATCGTGCAGGCGGTGATTGCGCAGCTCAAGCGGCACCCGATGATGAACGCTGCCGTCAATGGCACCGACATGATCTACCGCAAGCAGTACAACATCGGCATCGCTGTTGCGCTCGACCCGACGGGCTTGATCGTGCCGGTCGTCAAGCGCGCCGACGACCTCTCGCTTGGTGGGTTGACGAAGGCCATCAATGATCTCGCGGCGCGTGCCCGCTCGAAGGGGTTGAAGCCTGACGAGGTCACACAGGCGACCTTCACGATCACCAATCCAGGCGTGTTTGGCTCGTTGATGGGCACCCCGATCATCCCGGTTGGGACGACGGCGATCCTTGGACTTGGTGCGATCGAGAAGCGCCCCAAGGTGATCACGGGCGCCGACGGCGAGGATACGATTGCGATCCGGACCTGTGCCTATTTCTCGATGTCGTTCGACCACAAGGTCGTCGATGGCGCCGATGCCGATCGCTTCATGGCAGATCTCAAGCGGTCACTGGAATCCATGCCTGAACCAACTGTCTGATCGTGGCCCGCGCTCTCGTCATGAAACGCACCATTGTGCCGCTGCCTGAACGGGCGCGGTACATGGCGCGTTTGCAGAAGCGCAAAGCGTATTACGCCACGGCAGGGTGCAACTTCTGGGTGTTCGAGGAGGCGGCCTTGAATGGCGCCTTCATCGAGTTCACCGAGGCCCCGGATCGGGACACATTGCAGACCGCCCTCGCGGGTGCACCCGAGCAGGTGCTCGATGCCAACCGCATCTATCAGGAGATCTCGCTGTCATGATCGTGACACGAACGATTTCCCACGATGGTGCGCAATGGGCGGTCGCGCCGAGCGGATTCATCACGCAGTCGCTCGGCGACGAGTTCGGCGTCGTCTTCACCCGCCTCGATGGTGAGGTGGCTGAAGTCCGTTTCTCGCGATACTCGCCGCGGGCGACACGCTCGCGTGAGGCGTCATTCGATGCACTCTCCGACGCGACCTTGTTGCGCTTGTTTCTCACCTCGCAGGCAAGTGTGCGTGCGCCAGAGGGCGGTTACCGATCGTGACTGAGCTCACGGCTCCGCAGGGGCCGTACGTTGACCTGCATTCGCACACGACCGCGTCCGATGGCAGGGCGACCCCCGAAGAACTGATCGCGCTGGCCAAGGCGGCCGACCTTCAGGCCGTCGCCGTCACCGATCACGACACGCTCGACGGGTTGCCCGCAGCGCAGGTCGCGGCTGACGCGTGCGGGATCCACCTCGTGCATGGCATCGAGTTGAGTACCATCGATGGCGCGCGCGAAGTGCACCTGCTTGGCCTGCACCTGCAGGACACCGATGTGCTTGCCGAGCAGCTGATCGCCGTGCAGGCGGCACGCGTCGATCGCGCCGTCGAAATGGTGGCCAAGCTGAACAAGCTCGGCATGCCGGTCACGATGGAGATGGTGCTGCACGAAGCCGCAGGCGGCGCCGTAGGACGACCGCACGTGGCGCGTGCGTTGCTCGCCGGCGGCTGGGCGCGTGACATGCGCGAAGCGTTCGACCGATATCTCGGCGACGGCAAGCCCGCCAATGTCGGCAAGCTGCGCATCGAACTCGCGGACGGCATCGCCCTGATTCACGACGCTGGTGGCGTTGCCGTGTGGGCGCATCCACAGGGTGAAGGCAACAAGGAAAAGATCGGACGCTACGCGGCTCTCGGTCTCGACGGCGTCGAAGTCCGCCACCCGAGTCACAGCAGCGAGGACCTGGCGCGTCTGGCGACGCTCTGTGATCACTTCGGACTCCTCAAGAGTGGTGGGTCCGATTGGCATGGGGCGCTCGACGGTTTCCGGCCGCTCGGCTGCATGCATGTGCCCGCACCCTGGATGGACGCGCAGATCGCACGCGCACTCGAGTGGCGCGCCCGCGCCGCGTAGCTGAGGGGGCAGGGGGACGATGACGACATCGAGCAGCCTGGGTGGGCGCGTGGCCCTCGTCACCGGCGGCGCGCGACGCGTCGGCAAGGCGATTGCGGTCGCACTCGCAGAGCGTGGAGCAGACATCGTCCTCCACTTCAACAGTGGTGCCGCCGAGGCCACGCAGACCGCCGCAGAAATTCGTGCGCTCGGTGTCCGTGTCGAGGTCGTGCAGGGTGACCTGTCGGACGTCGCCATCGCACAGGCGCTGCCGCAGCGGGCGAAGGAGGTCTTTGGCTCGCTCGACATCCTCGTGAATTCGGCCGCGATGATGCTGCGCACCCCGATGGGTGCGGTGACGCCGGATGAGTGGGACACGATGTTCGCGCTCAATCTCCGGGCACCATTTTTCATCGCCCAGGCTGCGGCACCGCTGATGACGCCAGGCACCGCCGTCATCGTCAACATCGCCGACCTCGCTGCGTACGAGACCTGGCCTGCCTATGTGCCGCATGCCATCACCAAGGCCGGCGTCGTGCAGCTCACACGCGGACTGGCACGTGCGCTCGCCCCAGGCATCCGCGTCAACGCCGTGGCCCCGGGGGCAGTGCTGCTCCCCGATGAGTGGGGGAACGAGGCCGCTGATCGGCTCGCCGCCACCACACCGCTGCAACGTCTCGGGTCAGCACAGGACGTCGCGCAGGCCGTCGTCTATCTCTGCGAAGCGGACTACGTCACCGGCGAGGTCATCATCGTCGATGGTGGCCGGCACATTCGAAGCTGACGCCATCGATGAGCGACGCCGACGTTCGACAGTACGGCACGATCGTCGTGTGCGGTGGAGGCTGTTATGGCGGCTACTACGTACGCCAGTTGGCACGGGCGCGAGCGGCCGGCGCCATGCGGTTCGAGCGCATTCTCGTCGTCGACAGCGATCCGTCGTGCCCCGTTGCACAGCTCGCATCCGCCATTCAGCGCGGTGACATGGACGCGATCGAGCAACATGGCTGGCGGCTGCGTCGCGCAGATGCCGACGGAGGCAGCGCCCCGAGCCTCGAACCGCGCACCATCGACGCGTATCTCGCACTACCGATCACTCTCGTGAGCGAAACGTGGGATCACTTCTTTGATCGGTGGTTCGCGGCCGCGATTGCAGCGCCACACGGGGCGGCGTCGGATGCCGTGGTACCGTCACCGCTGATGCCGAACCTGCTGGCGAACTGGGTCGCGTCGCGGATCGCACGACATCGACCTGCATCTCCCGTGTCTCGGATCCCGATGCCGGTTGCACCGGTCACGCCATGGTCTCGCGCGGGCGGCGACGGGTCACACTACGCGTCTTTTGCCACCTGGATGTGCCCGATCAACTGCGTCGAGCCGCCGCGCTGTCCGGAAACGCGCGGCCACCGTGACTGGACGATGCCCGCCGCGGTCAAGGAGGCCGCTGACGCAGCGCGCCTGCTCGGCACTCCGTACGACGTCGTCGCGCTGTTCACGACCACGCATCGTGCCTTTGGGGTCGGAATGTTCGACGTCAGTCGCGCGCTCGACGCCGAACGAGCGATCGAGGCGTCCAGCAGGCTGCCGCTCCTTCGCACCCTCGTCGCCTCGGTCTCGCATTGTCACGGCGCACTGGCCGCGCTCGAGAGCAAGGGTGCGCTCGAGAACTAGGGTGTGCTCGCACGCTCGCTGACGGGATCCGCGGCGACCGCGCGCGTCGCACGCATTTTCGGCACCAGACGCCAGTCGGCGAGCGCATTGATTGCGAACAGCACGTACGGAACCGCGACGAAACGTGGGTCGCGCAATACGAAGAAGTCAGCCACAGCCACCGCGGTCAGTGACCAGCACAATGCCACAACGGCTCCGCTCGGCGTCGGCCTCTCGCTGCCGGCGTCGCGGGAGGTGGCGCGCCGGAGCAGGGCAATCGCCACGAACAGGTTGTAGAGCGGCAATAACCAGAGAAGAATCGTCCGCATGTCGACCTGGGCTGGGGCAGTTGGCCCGGCAGGAACACGGGCGGGCCTCCGCCGAATGACGCGCGCATTGCGGGGCTCCGCAAGCCGACCCGCCAGCGCGTGATGTCGAACCTGGCACGCTCCCATCGGTGGCTATCCAGACTCCGGTTAGATTCCTCCACAGAAGAGGGGCTTGTTGGTCACGCCCCAACCATCGCGGACCACCTTACCGAGCACTCGCGACATGACCGCTTCCCCCACCGAAGCCATTGCCATCATCGGCTCCGGCCCTGCTGCCTGGACGGCAGCGATTTACGCGGCACGCGCGAATCTCAATCCGATCGTCTTCGAGGGCGAGCCGGTGGGCACGGAACTCCCGGGTGGTCAGCTGATGCTGACCACCGACATCGAGAACTTCCCGGGATTCCCCGAAGCAATCTCGGGCCCCGACCTGATGGCACGCATGCGTCAGCAGGCCGAGCACCACGGCACGCGCATCGTGTCCGAACTCGTCACGTCGGTCGACTTCAGCCAGCGGCCCTTCATCCTCACACCGCACTACAGCGCACCGATCACGGCGCACACGGTCATCGTGGCGACCGGGGCGGCTGCGAAGTGGATCGGGCTCGAGAACGAAATCCGCCTGGCCAAGATCGGTGGCGGCGTGTCCGCATGCGCGGTCTGCGACGGTGCGCTGCCGTTCTACCGCAACAAGCGACTGGCCGTGGTCGGTGGCGGTGACACCGCGATGGAAGAGGCCCTCTACCTCACGAAGTTCGCGAGTGAGGTGATCGTCATTCACCGCAAGGACAAGTTCCGTGCATCGAAGGTGATGGCTGATCGTGTGCTCGCGCACCCGAAGGTTCGCGTGGAGTGGAATACGGTCGTCAGCGATGTTCTCGGTGAGGATCCAATCACCGGTTTGAAGCTGCAGGATACCGTCTCTGGTGTCGAGCGTGAACTCGAGGTGGGCGGGTTGTTCGTCGCCATCGGGCATGCACCAAACACGGGATTTCTCGGCGGGCAGCTCGAGTTGACGCCGTTCAACTACATCAAGACCGCGCCCTGGCGTACGGTAACGAGCGTGGAAGGCGTGTTTGCCGCCGGCGACGCCATCGATGACTACTACCGTCAGGCCATCACGTCGGCCGGTACGGGATGCATGGCCGCGCTCGAGGCGGAGCGCTGGTTGGCGCATCATGGCATCGGTGAATCGCCGATGCTCGACACCGCCGTGGCGCCCGTGATGATCGCCGACGAAGCCACGACCGCGGCCTGATGACGCTGCATATCGAGGCGATCCCGGTTGGGCCATTCCAGGCCAACGCGTACATCGTGATCGACGATGTCGCGCGACGCGCCGCCATTGTCGATCCGGGCGCCGAAGGGGACGAACTCGCCGCTCGGGTGAAACAGATGGGCCTCCCGCTCGATGCCATCTGGATCACACACGGCCATCTCGACCACGTGGGTGGCATCATGGGTGTACGTCGGATCTTCCCTGACGCACCGATCTGGTTGCACAAGGCCGATCGCCCGTTGTACGACAACGTCGCAACGCAGGCTCGGGCGTACGGCATTCCACTCGAGTCGCCGCCCGCGCCGGACCTCGAATGGGATGAAGGCGACAGCGTGGCCCTTGGCGAGCACACCTTTCGCATCGTTCATCTTCCCGGCCACGCCCCGGGCCACGTGGCACTCGTCGGTGACGATGTGGTGTTCGTCGGCGACGTGATCTTCGCCGGTTCGATCGGACGCACGGACCTGCCGCTTTGCGATCCGCGCGCGATGCAGGTTTCGCTGTCGCGCATTGCCGCGTGGACTCCGTCGCTGGTGTTGTATCCCGGACATGGGCAGTCGACCACCGTCGAAACCGAAGTGCGCACGAATCCCTTCCTCGCTGGACTCGCACGACCGCGCGGTGCAGGCGGCGCGTGAGTTGCAGAGGCTGGGCATGTCCGTCGTGACCGACTCGCGCTGCCCTGGTTTCGCAATGGAGATGGCGACCGCATGGAATTGACCTGTTACGTGTATCCTGGCTGGAAGCCGCGTATCCGCGCGGCGACGTCACGCCGCGCATGGATGGACGCGACGCCCGAGTCGTTCGCCTATCGCTGCCTGCCGCTCAACATTGCGAATTCGCATGGGTGGGAAATCCTCAGCCCGTGTGGCTTCGAGGCGCGCTGGAACGGTGGCCCACTGCCGACCGATGTCGAGATCAAGCTCGATCCGGGCAGTGAAGGTGTTGACGCCCCGGTGGCACTCTTCGGCCAGGCGACACTCACCTTCCACGTCGCGGGCCTCCTGCGTACCTCGCCGGGCTACAGCCTGTTCGTCGGTGGTTCACCGAACTCGGCGAAGGACGGCATCGCACCGCTCAGCGGCATGGTGGAGACGGACTGGTCGCCCTACACCTTCACGATGAATTGGCGCTTCACGCGTGCCGACCACTGGGTCCGTTTCGAGGAAAACGAGCCGTACTGCTTCATCTTTCCTGTCGAACGCAGCACGATCGCCGCGATCGAACCGCGGTTCGTCGACATCGATGACGACCCGGAGCTCCGCGAGCAATTCGAAACGTGGAGTCGCTCGCGCGACGCGTTCCAGGCCGAGGTGGAACGCAATCCACCAACGTCTCCAAGTGACAAGTGGCAGAAGCTGTACTACCGCGGCGTCGATGCGCACGGTGTGCCGACGTCGGCTGCCCACATGTCGAAGCTGCGCCCGCATCCATTCACCATCGCAGCCCCTGCCAGTGGCGATGCGCCGCGCTGCCCAGTTCACCCGTCACCGTCGGAAGACGCTGGAGAAGAGCTCCCATGACTGCACCTGTTGCCGCGATTGCTGCGCGGCGCCGCCGCGAACGTGACGAGGCCGACCCGATCGGTGCAGTCTCGCGCAACCAGCTCCGTGCGCTGGTCTCCATCGTGCTGACTGCGATCTGGGGTGGCGCGGCGATGATCGTCGTGACGACGGTGGCACCGGCTGCGTTCCGCGTGCTGCCGACGCGATCACTGGCTGGCGCGCTCGTCGGTCAGGTATTGCCGGTGCTCTTCCTCAGTGGCATCGCCATCGGCACGCTCGTCCTGACGCTCACGCCGCGCGGCGCACCGCGTGCGATCCTGCGCCGAATTGGCGCTGCGGGGACGATCGCGGGATGTGCCGTCGCGCAGATCGTGATCGCCCCACGCATTGCATCGCTGCGCGAGAAGATCGGCCCGAGCGTGGAAGCGCTGGCCGCCACGGATCCTTTGCGCGTTGCGTTCGGTAAGCTCCATGGACTCAGCGTGCTCTCGCTCGGCGTGGCGATGCTTTTCGCCCTGCTCGCGCTTGCCGGCGCGGTGCTGGCAGTTCGGTCGACCGCGACGCGCGACTGACGCCACTTTCGATCCTCCTGTCTCCGGGTACTGCTCATGGCCGCCACACGTACGGAGAAGGATCCGCTCGGTGAACTCGAGGTACCGGCCGACGCGCTGTACGGCGTCCAGACGGTGCGTGCCATGCAGAACTTCCCCATCTCGGGACTGAAGCCACTTGAGTCATTCGTGATCGCCCAGGTCTGGATCAAGCAGGCCGCGGCGCTCACGCACAAGCAGACCGGGCGGCTCGATGCCGAGCGCGCGAACGCGATCATCGCGGCCGCGGCAGAAGTCCTTGCGGGACAACACCGCGACATGTTCGTGGTGGATCCGTACCAGGCGGGCGCTGGCACCTCGCACAACATGAATGTGAACGAGGTGCTCGCCAATCGAGCCAACGAGTTGCTTGGTGCGCCGCGTGGGACGTATGCGCCGGTGCATCCGAACGACCATGTGAACATGGCGCAAAGCACCAATGACACGATTCCGACCAACATCCGATTGGCCGCGTTGCGTCAGTTGCCAGCGCTGGTCGATGCGGTCGCGGAATTGCGTGACGCGCTGGCGGAGAAAGGCAGGGAATTCGACCACATCGTGAAGGCAGGCCGCACCCACCTGCAGGATGCCATGCCGATCCGGCTCGGCCAGGAATTCACGGCCTACGCCGGCACGCTCGAGCGCTGTCGCAAGCGGATCGCAGAGGCCGCCGATTACCTCAACGATCTCGGGATCGGCGGCAGCGCGGTTGGCACCGGTGTGACCGTCGAGCCACAGTACCCGGCGCTCATGAACCAGCACCTGAAGGCGATCAGCGGCATCACCACGCTGCGCGTCGGGGCGGATCGGATTCAACTCATGCAAAGCATGGGCGATCCTGCGGCGTTCAGTGCGTCGCTGCGCGGCCTCGCGCTCGACCTGTCGAAGATTTCCAGCGATCTCCGGCTGATGGTCAGCGGGCCACGCACCGGACTCGATGAGATCGCCCTGCCGGCGGTGCAACCGGGGTCGTCGATCATGCCGGGCAAGATCAATCCGTCGATCCCCGAGATGGTCAACCAGGTCTGTTTCCAGGTGATCGGTTGCGATACCACGGTGGCGATCAGCGCTGAACACGGCCAGCTGGAGCTGAACGTCATGATGCCGGTCATCGCACACAACCTGCTGCTGTCGATGATGATCCTCACCAATGCCATCACCACACTCACCGTGCGCTGCGTGCGTGGCATCACGGCGAATGAGGCGATGTGTCAGTACTGGGTCGAGCGGTCGGCCGCCCTGGCGACGGCGCTGATGCCACAGATCGGCTATGCCAAGGCGGCCGAGATCAGCAAGCGGTCGGTGAAGGAAGGTGTCCTCATCCGGGAGCTGGTGACGCGAGACCAGGTGATTCCGGCTGACGAGATTGCAGGCACACTCGACCTCCGAAAGATGACCGAGATTGGCGTGCCCCAAGGCAAACATGCGGCGGTGGCGGGTGGCTGACCGTCGACAGCAGATCCCCGGATCCGCTTCTCGCCCCTTGTCCGCCGCGCCCTGTCAGGCGATCCTCAGCAGGTGAGGATTACAACTTGGGCCGAGTACGGCCTCATCAGCGCTCTGCATCTGGCTCGACGGGTCGGCGAAGGCCCGGTCACCGGGCGAGCGATCGCCGCCGGTGAGTCGTTGCCCGTGGATTACATCGAGCAGATTCTGCTCCGCCTTCGACGTGCAGGCATCGTCGACAGCACACGCGGCGCGCGCGGCGGCTACGTGCTCGCTCGTCCTGCAACGGACATCACGGTCAAGGATGTGGTGACCGCCTCCGAGCTGCAGACCTTCGACATGCATTGCACCAGCAATCCTCTCGACGAGCATCGCTGCGCCGACTCGACGTCGTGCAGCATCCGTCCGGTGTGGGCGCTGCTGCAATCGAAGATCGATGAAGTCCTCGCCGGCATCCGGCTCGCCGACCTGCTGGCGAACGAGGAAACGGTCCGAGTCCGTGTGAAGCTCGATGCGCCGCCCGAGCTGGCGCGGCGCATGCTCCCCGTGGTCTCGGCGTAGTGGCTGGCATGTCGAAGTGGTCGACGCAACAGCAGGAACGCGAGTGGGAGCGTCGCGCCTCGTCGTTCGTGTCGACACTCATGACGGAGCCTGAGCCGGCGGCGGTCGACCGCCTCGCCTCCGTCGGTGACCTCGACGCCGATCACGCACGGTGGGAACTGCGGTACCTGCGTCGCGCCGTTGGCCTGCTCATCGCAGGGCGCGATTCGCTCGACGACCGCACGGCGTCGATGGTCGGGCAGGCGCTGGCCAAGGCCGTCGAGCACGATCCGTCCGCTGCGCCGGCCATGCGCGCGATTTCGAGTGCGCAGTTCAATGCTCGGCTGCGCCTGTACCGCGACCTGATGGGCCAACGCGGGGCATCGCGGACGCCAGTGGGCCAGATCGGCGAGGCCCTGGTGGGTTTTGCTGGGGGGCGCCCCGGCAATGACCAGAGTGCCTGGGCTGCGGGCTGGGTGGCGGCCGAGTTGGACCGGGCGAACGAGGCACTCCGGCAGGAGTTCGGAGCCGCTGACCTCCCGGAGGATGTCGCGCCCTCCGCCATGCCGTCGCCGCGCGCCTGAGCACGGGCGTTCGCCCACGATCATCGCGCCCTCAGCGGTTGCGACTGCGACAGCTTGCCGACTCGGACGGATCCAGTAACGAAAAACGGCGCCGGACTATGTCCGACGCCGCATTTCGTCTGTAGTGCCGAAGGGGGGACTCGAACCCCCACGGGCTTGCACCCACTGCGCCCTGAACGCAGCGCGTCTACCAGTTCCACCACTTCGGCAGAGCGATGAGGATACCGATCTCGGGCGATGCTGTCAACGTCGTGCAACAAGTTGGCGCTCGCCGGGTTACGTGTGGCAGGGATTCGCTGTCAGAAGAAGCACCGACGCGCGGACGAATGGCGCTCGGTACATCGCGCTCGGCACATCGAATCCTGTCGCTGCGCTGCAACTCGTTGCGACCGCGTTGGTTGTAGCACATCACGAACCGGCCTAACTTGCGAGACTGGGCCGGCGTCCACTTCGCTGCCTGCCCGTTCTCCAGACCGACGTCATGGCCCGACCCTCTGCCGATGAAAAACCGGCGATCGAATCGATCGCCAAGAATCGTCGCGCCCGCCACGAGTACCAGATTCTGGACACGTGGGAGGCGGGGATCATGCTGACCGGCTCCGAGGTGAAGGCCCTTCGTGAAGGTCGCGCCAACGTGAGCGATGCGTTCGGCGTGATCAATGGCAACGAGATCTTCCTGCTCAACCTGCACATTTCCCAGTACGAGCAGGCGGGTTACAGTGCGCACGAACCGACCCGGACTCGCAAGCTGCTGCTCAATCGCAGCGAGATCGAGAAGTTGATTGGCGCGGTGACGCGGCAGGGCCTGACCATCGTCCCGCTCGAGGTCTACTTCAAGAACGGGCGCGCCAAGGTGGAGATCGCGCTGGCGCGAGGCAAGAAGCTGCACGACAAGCGCGAAGACCTGAAGAAGAAGGACGACGTGCGCGCGATGGCGCGGGCGATGAAGAAATGATGTGCGCGCCTGCGATCCTGCGCGCCGCGGTGGTTCGCCTCGCGGTCGCTGGCCTGATGCTCGTCGGTAGCGCCGGCACCATCGCGGCGCAGGCCGACGGGCTCCACATTCGCACCGGCAATCGTGACGCGGTGGTCCCATGGGTGACGAGCAACGGCGCACGATTCCTGCCGCTGGCGTCACTCGCGCGTGCGCTCGGCGGAACGGTCGAGACCTCGGCTCGCGGTGCGACGCTCGACGCCTGCGGTGTCATTGCGCGATTCGTCGTGGGGCAACGGGCGGTCGATCTCGGCTCGGCCGGCAGCGAACAACTACCGGTGGCCGTGACGCGCGGTGGCATCAGCGGCACCCTCGTGCCGGCGGAGTTCGTCACGGAGATCCTGCCGCGGTACGGCACCGGCATCGTGTGGGACGCGGACGAGAAGGAACTGCGTCGGTTCTCGACCTTCGCGCGACGCGGCCCGAGTGACGCAGCCCCCGCCATGCCCTCGGTATCTACGCCCAGCGATGTCGACCCGGTCCCGCCGCCAGCGTCATCGACGGGCAGCAGTGATGGTTCGGTGTTGCGAGCTGACGCAGACGCACGCCCCGTCAGCATTGGCGGGGGCAGCACGCGGACCGGAGCCAGCGCCCCACCGCGCTCGACGCCCGCAGCAACCGGCATCCGCCGGCGGCCTCGGAGCGTGGTGATCGACGCGGGGCACGGTGGTCCCGACAATGGCATGAGCGGCGTCGCCGCCGGCGGTTCACGGGTCTACGAAAAGAACATCACGCTCGCCGTTGCTCTCAAAGTGGCCGAGGCGCTGCGTGCCCAGGGTGTCACCGTCTACATGACGCGCACGCGGGATACGCTCATCGCGCTCAGCGATCGAGGACGGATCGCCAATCGTCAACAAGCCGATCTCTTCATCTCGGTGCACGTCAACGCGGCCAATCCACGCTGGCGCGATCCCTCCTCGGCTCGCGGATTCGAGACCTACTTCCTCGCCGAAGCGAAGACCGAGGATGAAAGCCGCGTGGAGCGGATGGAAAACGAAGCCGTGAAGTTCGAGACCGGTGCCAACGCGCCCCGCGGCGATCCACTCAGCTTCATCATCAACGACATGGCGCAGAATGAACACCTGCGTGAATCGAGTGATCTCGCGCGTGAAGTGCAGCGTCGCCTGAAGGCGATGCACCCCGGGACGGATCGCGGGGTGAAGCAGGCGAACTTCGCGGTGCTGCGCGGGTCGTTCATGCCCGCGATCCTGGTCGAAGTCGGCTTCGGCACCAATCCGCAGGAAGCCAACTTTCTCACGACCGGCGCGCGCCAGACTGAATTGGCACGCGCCATTTCCGACGCGACGCTCGAGTACCTCGGCCGGTACGAACGTCGTGTCGGTGGAAGCAATCCATGACGTCACTGGGCGCTTCGTTCGCCGGCGTCGACTTCCAGAATCCGATCGTCCTTGCGTCAGGCACTGCGGCGTATGGCCGAGAGCTGGATGACATCGTCGATCTCGAGCGGTTGGGCGGCCTCGTGACGAAGGCGGTGTCGCTCGCACCACGGCCCGGTGCCAGGGCGCCGCGCGTGGCTGATTTTCCTGGCGGCATGATCAACGCCATTGGTCTCGCGAATCCCGGCGTGGATGTGGTGCGTGAGACGGAGCTGCCGTGGCTCGCCTCGCACCTCCGCCGCGCCAGGGTGTTCGTCAACGTCGTGGGCAACGCCGTCGAGGATTTCGCCGATGTGATCACGCGACTCGACGACCCGGCAGGCGTGTCAGGCTACGAGTTGAATGTGAGTTGCCCGAATGTGAAGGCGGGCGGTATGGAGTTCGGCGCCGATCGCGTGGTCTTGCGCGCATTGATCGAGCGGGCGCGCGCCGTCACCCGCAAGCCAATCGTGATCAAGTTGTCGCCGACGCTGGCCGATCTCGCTGGCACAGCGCAGGTCGCGGTGGATGCCGGTGCCGATGCCATCACCCTCACCAATACCTTGCCCGGTCTGGTGATCGATGTCGAGACACGGAAGCCGCGGATCGGGTTCGGGAGTGGCGGCGTGAGCGGGCCGCCGCTGTTGCCGGTTGGGGTGCTCGCGACATGGCGCGTGTCGCGGGTGGTGTCGGTGCCGATCATCGGGCTCGGTGGCGTCTCGCGTGGTGAACACGCCTTGCAGTACATCATGGCTGGTGCAACGCTGGTTGGCGTTGGGACGGCAGGCATGGTCGATCCACGCGCACCGGAGCGCATCGTGAGTGACCTCGAGCGGTGGTGTGGCCGGCATGGCGTGACGTCACTGGCAGACGTGCGTGGGACGCTGGAGTGGCCCTCGTGAATACGTCGCCACGATTGCTGCTGGCGCTGGACGTGCCGACCGCGGATCAGGCGTTGTCGATGGTCGATCAGTTCGCGGGGCGGTGTGATTTCTACAAGGTCGGCCTCGAGCTGTTCACGGCCGCGGGCCCGTCGCTGATCGCCGTGCTGCGTTCCCGCGGCGTGGATGTCTTCCTCGACCTCAAGCTGCACGACATCCCGAACACCGTGCGGCAGGCGGCGCGGCGGGCGGCCGCGCACGACGTGCGGCTGCTGACGGTGCATGCCTCCGGTGGCGAGGCGATGCTGGCTGCGGCGGTGGATGGGGCGGGGGATGGCTGTGGCATCCTTGGTGTGACCGTCCTGACCAGCCTCGATCCGGCGGAATTGGCCGAGGCGTGGGGGCGCGGCCCCTGGATCGACATCAAGTCCGAGGTGTTGCGCCTGGCCGGCCTGGCAGATGCCGCGGGCGCCCACGGCGTGGTGTGCAGTGGGGCCGAACTTGGGGCGGTGGTTCAGAAGTTCGAGGGTCGGCTGGCGCCGCTGGTGCCGGGCGTCCGTCCGGCTGGGGCGCCGGTGAACGATCAGGTGCGCGTCGTGACGCCCGAGGCCGCTGCCGCGCAGGGGGCCCGGTACCTGATCCTGGGGCGGGCCGTGACCGAAGCGGCTGACCCCTTGGCCGCCTGGGACGCGATTGCGGCCAGCGTCTCGGTCCGGGCCTGATCGCGCGTTCTGACGCCGTTGTGTCGCGAATCACGCAAAATCGTACACGTCAGTCGAAATCCGGTGTCAAGAGGTCGCGCGAAAAAAGTCGTCCGGAGCCCTTGTATGGGGCAACTGGTCCGGCTAGCTTCGGAGACTTGTCCAGAAGTCGTGACCTACAGCAGGAGTAGCGTGTGAAAGTCCGGAGCAGCGTGAAGCCGATCTGTGAACACTGCAAGGTGGTCAAGCGTGACGGCGTTCTGCGCATCATTTGTGGTCGCAATCCCAAGCATAAGCAGCGGCAGGGTTAAGGATTAATGGCGCGTATTGCTGGCGTGGATCTTCCGCGCGAAAAGAAGGTGGAGATCGGGCTGACGTATATCTTCGGCATCGGTCGCAAGACGGCACGCGAGATTCTCGCCAAGACCGGCGTGGACGCCGCGTTGCGGGTGAAGGACCTCGTTGAAGCCGACGTCAACAAGCTCCGCCAGATCATTGAGCGGGACTATCGCGTCGAGGGTGCCTTGCGCACCGAGGTCGCGATGAACATCAAGCGCCTCATGGACATCGGGTCCTATCGGGGCACACGCCACCGTCGCGGACTTCCCGTCCGTGGCCAGCGTACGCACACCAACGCCCGCACGAAGAAGGGGCCGCGCCGCGCGATCGCCGGCAAGAAGAAGGTAACCAAGTAACCGATGGCGACCGGAAAGAAGACCAAGAAAATCGTCGATGCGGAAGGCATCGCGCACGTCAGCGCCACCTTCAACAACACGACGATCACGATCACCGATGCCCGCGGCAACGCGGTCTCGTGGGGATCCGCCGGCAAGGCCGGCTTCAAGGGCTCCAAGAAGAGCACCCCGTTCGCTGCGACCGTCGCCGGTGAGCAGTGCGCGCGCGAAGCGCTCTCGATGGGGATGAAGCGGGTGCACGTGAAGGTGCAGGGCCCGGGCAGCGGACGTGAGTCCGCGATCCAGGCGCTCGCCTCGACGGGCCTCGTCGTCAAGTCGATCAAGGACGTCACGCCGATTCCGCACAACGGCTGCCGTCCTCCCAAGCGCCGGAGGGTCTGACCATGGCGCGTTATACAGGTCCCAGCTGCCGGCAGTGCCGGCGCGAAGGCACGAAGCTGTTCCTCAAGGGCACCAAGTGCTTCACCGAGAAGTGCCCGGTGGAACGCCGCCCGTACGCTCCAGGCCAGCACGGCCAGAGCACGCGCGCCGCCGCAAGAAGGTGTCCGAGTATGCCAAGCAGCTGCGCGAGAAGCAGAAGATCAAGCGCATGTACGGCATGAACGAGAAGCAGTTCCGCAACACGTTCGAGAAGGTCGCGAAGCTGCCCGGGCATCACCGGTCACAACCTGCTCGCCGCCCTCGAGAGCCGTCTCGACAACATGGTGTACCGTATCGGCTTCGCCGCCAGCCGCAAGGCTGCGCGTCAGCTGATCCGCCATCAGCACGTCGAGATCAACGGCAAGCGCGTCGACATCCCGAGCTACGCAGTGCAGCCGGGTGAAGAGATTCGCGTGCGTCAGAAGTCGCGTGAGCTGGCCGTCGTCGCCGAGGCGATGGAACAGGCCAAGCGCAACCCGGCGATGGCGTGGCTGGCAGTCGATTCCGAGTCGTTCAGCGGCCGGATGCTCGAGCGCCCACAGCGCGCAAGCATCCCGATTGCCGCGCAGGAACAGCTGGTCGTCGAACTCTACTCGAAGTAACTCGATTCATTCGCGCCCCTGGCAACGGGGGCGTGAGTGCAATCAGGTGTGCAGGACCGTCGAGTGCACCCCGGTGCACCGACGGGAAGTCGTTCGGTCGGGACTCTCATTCCCTTACGAGCGTGCCACGCATGAGAGGCGAGGCACGGCGTTGTCGGCCACTTCGGTCCGGCATGACCCCTTTTCGCATTCAGCATCCCTATGGCAACGATCGATCTCCGCGGCCTTGTTCGTCCGCAGCTTGTCGAAGCGACAAAGCGCGAGGACAACCCGTTCATTGCGGAATTCCGCCTGCAGCCGCTCGAGCGAGGCTTCGGCCACACGCTCGGCAACGCGATGCGTCGCATGCTCCTGTCGTCACTTCGTGGCGCAGCGGTGTGGGGCTTCCGGATCGATGGCGTGGTGCATGAGCACCAGACCATCGCCGGCGTGGTCGAAGATGTGCACCAGATCATTGGTAACCTGAAGTCGCTCGTGCTCGTGCTGGATGATGATCTCGAGCACGCCGTCCTCCGCGTGGCGCTCAAGTCGGCCGGTGCCTTCACGGCCGGCATGCTGCAGCTGCCCGCTGGTGTGCGTGTCGTTGATGCGAACCACCACATCTTCACGATGCAGGACGATCGCGACATCGCCGTCGAGCTGTATGTGAATGTGGGCCGTGGGTATGTCGATGCCGACCAGCACCCGGTCGAGCGCGGCATGCCGGTGGACCTGGTTCGCATCGATGCGATCTACAACCCTGTGCGTCGCGCCAACTTCACCGTCGCGGAAACCCGCGTCGGTCAGCGCACCGACTACGATCGCCTCACCCTGACGGTCGAAACCGACGGCACCATCGCGCCGGAAGAAGCCGTCAGCTACGCCGCCGCACTGGCCCAGGCGCACTTCCAGTACTTCGCCAGCTTCGGGTCCAGCTCCGCTGGCAGCCTGAGCACCGGCGATGTCGACGGCAAGGGCATCCTGTTGTCGGAGCTCGCGGTTGCCATCGATGCACTCGGCCTGTCCGTGCGCTCGGTCAATTCGCTCAAGAACAACAACGTCCGTTCGCTGGGTGACCTTACCCGCCAGACGGAGTCGCAGATTCTGCAGGTCAAGAACTTTGGCAAGAAGTCCCTCGAGGAAGTGGCAGCACTCCTCGAGAATCGTGGTTTGAACTTTGGGATGCGGTACGAGGAAGCGGGGGACTTCGCACGGGTGCTCGATTGGGGCACGCCACCGTCGAAGGTCGCCGCCAACGCGCCGGACGATCCCGTCGAGTCCTCGCAGGAGTAATCCCAAATGCGCCATCGGAAGGCTGGTCGTCAACTCCGCCGCACAAGCGAGCAGCGTCTCGCCCTGCTGCGTAACCTCGCCACCTCGCTCATCGAGCAGGGGGCCATTGAAACCACCGAGGCCAAGGCCAAGGAGCTTCGTCCCTTCGTGGAGAAGCTCGTGACCAAGGCCAAGGCAGGCACGGTGCACGCGCGCCGGCTCGCGGGTCGGCACATCCACAAGCGTGGCGCTGCCGACAAGCTGTTCCAGGAGTGGGGGCCGAAGTTCGCCACCCGCGCCGGCGGCTACACCCGCATCCTGAAGACCGGTCATCGCCTCGGCGATGGTGCGGAAATGGCACGCATCGAATTCGTGGAGAACTGAGTCATGGCTATCGATCGTCACCGCTGCTACGTCTGCAAGAAGGGCGTCACCTTCGGCAACAACGTGTCGCACGCGAACAACCGCGTGCGTCGCACCTGGCGTCCGAACCTGCAGGTCATGCGCATCCTCGACACCGATGGCAAGATCATCAAGGTCAAGGCCTGCACGTCCTGCATGTCGGCCGGCAAGATCCATCGCGCGCCGCGCGGTGTCCCTTCCGTCGCCTGAACTGCGACTGCGGGTGACACAGCGATGATCGCTGGTGACGCGGGGGAGTCCTTACGGGGCTCCCCCGCGTTGTTTTTTCTCCTCTTGGGGCAGGCATGACGCGACGAGTGCTCATCACCGGAGTCGCAGGGCAGGACGGCGTTTTGCTCGCGGAGCAGCTGCTCGCGCGTGGCGATGTCGTCTTCGGCACGACTCGTGGCGATCCCCTCGAAGCACGGTCGAAGCTCTCGACCGCAGCCGCCAACGTACAGTTGCGTGAGCTCGACCTGCGCGATGCCCGGCAGGTCGATTCCCTGATCGCAGAGCTGGTCCCGGATCAGATCTACCATCTGGCTGCGCCTGCGGTGCCGAACCTCGCATGGCAGTCACCGGCCGAGGCGACCGATGCGCTCTGCACGGCGCCGGCGCGATTGCTGGAGGCGATTCAGCGGCGCGTCCCCTCCGCCCATGTCGTCTTCGCTGGATCGTGCCAGGTCTTCGGGCCCGGTAGTGCCGCACCACAGAGCGAAACGAGCCCGTTCACGACCCGTACCCCCTACGGCGCAGGGAAGGCCTACAGTGCGCTGCTCGTCGCCGCCTTTCGCGAAGGACGTGGCCTGCACGCCAGTACCGCGCTGTTGTTCAATCACGAGAGCGCACGTCGGCCGGGCGACTACGTCACCACCAAGATCTGCCGGGCCGCCGTACGCATTGCCGCCGGGGATCGCACCGCGACGCCACTCACGCTCGGCGCGATGGATGTGGTGCGCGATTGGGGCCATGCCCGCGACTACATGGACGCGCTGGTGCGGATGGCCGACGCCGAGCAGGCGGACGACTACGTGATTGGCACCGGCGTCGGGCGGACCGTCGCACAGTTCTGCGAGGCGGCGTTCGAGCGCGTGGGGCTCGACTGGACGCAGCATGTGATCAGCGATCCCGCCCTGTCACGTTCCGGTGACGTTGCGGCACTGATCGCGGACCCGCGCAAGGCTGCAGAACGCCTCGGATGGCGCGCCACGACCTCGTTCGACGCCCTCCTCGACGAGCTGCTCGAGGCCGCACGTGCCGCGCTCGCCGTGGGGCCGCGGCCCCGGAACTGACCGCGCCTGATGCCGGCTCGGGCTCGCACGAATTTTCCCAGCAAACGCTGCGGAATATCTGCCGGCTGTGCCCGCCCAGCTTGGGCTCCGGCGAGGCTATATTTGAAGGCTGATCACCAGTCCATTCTGTCCCGCCTGTTCCGCGTCCATGCCGAAGCGTTCTGACCTGCATCGTATTCTCATCATCGGTTCCGGCCCCATCGTCATCGGGCAGGCCGCCGAGTTCGACTATTCGGGAACTCAGGCGACGAAGGCGCTTCGCGAAGAGGGCTACGAAGTCATTCTCGTGAATTCGAATCCGGCCACGATCATGACGGATCCGGAGATGGCGGATCGGACCTACGTCGAGCCGGTCACACCGGAATACGTCGAGAAGGTGATCGCCTCGGAACGCCCGGATGCCCTGTTGCCGACGATGGGTGGGCAGACGGCGCTGAACGTCGCGCTGACGCTCTACGACACCGGTGTGCTGGACAAGTACGGCGTGCAACTCATCGGTGCCAATGCGCGCGCCATTCGCGTCGCCGAGGATCGCCAGGAGTTTGCGGCGGCCATGGCGCGCATCGGGCTCTCCGTGGCGAAGGGCGGATTCGCGCACACGTGGGACGAGGCGCACGCGTTGCTCGAGTCGACCGGCTATCCAGCAATCATCCGGCCGTCGTTCACGCTGGGTGGTTCCGGCGGCGGTGTGGCGTACAATCGCGAAGAGTACGAGACGATCGTTCGCCGCGGTCTCGATGAGTCGCCGACGACGCAGGTGCTGATCGAACGCAGCTTGCTCGGCTGGAAGGAGTTCGAGCTCGAGGTGATGCGCGATTGTGCCGACAACGTGGTGATCGTCTGCACCATCGAGAACCTCGATCCGATGGGTGTGCACACCGGCGACTCGATCACGGTCGCGCCGGCCATGACGCTCACCGATCGTGAGTACCAGACGATGCGTGACGCCGCCTGTGCGATCATTCGCGAGATCGGCGTCGAGGCGGGTGGCTGCAACATCCAGTTCACCGTCAATCCGGCGAATGGCGAGTTGCTGGTGATCGAGATGAATCCGCGAGTGTCGCGCTCGTCGGCGCTGGCATCGAAGGCGACCGGTTTCCCGATTGCGCGCATCGGTGCCAAGCTCGCCGTCGGCATGACGCTCGACGAAATCCCGAACGACATCACCAAGACCACGCCGGCCAGCTTCGAACCGGTGCTCGACTACGTCGTGGTGAAGTGCCCGCGCTTTGCCTTCGAGAAGTTTCCGGCCGCCGACCCGCGCCTCACCACGCAGATGAAGAGCGTGGGCGAGAGCATGGCGATCGGGCGCACCTTCAAGGAGGCGCTGCAAAAGGGGTTGCGTGCCCTCGAGACGGGGCGCGCTGGCTGGGAGATCGGGCCACGCCTGATCGACGATCGTCTCGTCGATTCTTCGCTGGAGACGCTGAAGGGCATGCTCCGTCAGCCGACACCGGAACGGATCTTCCAGGTCAAGCGCGGCATGCAGGCCGGTCTCAGCGATGCCGAGTTGTTCGAGATCACGGCGATCGATCCCTGGTTCCTCGCCCAGATGCGCGAGCTGCTCGACGCGGAACTGGAATACGCAGCGACGGCAGACATTTCGCCGGACTTCATCCGTCGCATGAAGCGGATGGGCTTCTCCGACCGACAGCTGGCTGGCCTCCGCGGCGAGACCGAGGCGACGGTGCGTGGGCGGCGCCATGCGTTGGGCCTTCGGCCGTCGTACAAGATGGTCGACACCTGCGCCGGTGAGTTCCCGAGCGAGACGCCGTACCTCTACTCGAGCTACGACGAAGAGAGCGAAGCGCCGCGCAGTGGTCGCAAGTCGGTCGTCATTCTCGGCTCCGGCCCGAATCGCATCGGACAAGGTGTCGAGTTCGACTACTGTTGCGTCCGCGCCGCGATGGCCCTCCGTGAGCAGGGATACGAGACGATCATGATCAACTCGAATCCCGAAACCGTCTCGACGGACTTCGATGTCTCGGACAAGCTGTACTTCGAGCCACTGACACTCGAGGACGTGCTCGAGATCGTGGAGCGTGAGCAGCCGATGGGTGTGATCGTGCAGCTCGGCGGCCAGACGCCACTCAAGCTCACGCGTGGGCTCGAGGCAGCCGGAGTGAAGATCCTTGGTACGTCGCCTGACGCGATCGACATCGCCGAGGATCGCCGCCGGTTCGACGAGATTGCGCGTTCGCTCGGGATCAAGCAGCCGGAAAACGGCACGGCGACCAGTGTCGAGGAAGC
The DNA here is from genome assembly GCA_963740355.1 of uncultured Gemmatimonadaceae bacterium. Classification (GTDB taxonomy): domain Bacteria; phylum Gemmatimonadota; class Gemmatimonadetes; order Gemmatimonadales; family Gemmatimonadaceae; genus JACMLX01. Next base: position 146,999 of record CAVUDW010000001.1, on the reverse strand, counting down.
GGTTGGCATCGCACAGACGATCGGATATCCGGTGCTGGTGCGTCCGAGCTACGTGCTCGGTGGGCGTGCGATGCAGGTCGTGTACGATGACGACGCGCTGCGCGACTACTTCGAGCGCGCGGCTCGCGTGTCGGAGGAACGGCCGGTGCTCATCGATCGCTTCCTCGAGGACGCCTTCGAGGCCGACGTGGATGCGATCTGCGATGGCCAGTCGGTCGTGATCGGCGGCGTGATGCAGCACATCGAGGACGCAGGCATTCACTCCGGCGACTCGGCCTGCGTGCTGCCGCCGGTCCGCATCCCGGCCGAGTACCAGGATGTGATGCGCAAGCACACCGTGGCGCTTGCAAAGGCGCTCGGCGTGGTTGGCTTGATCAACGTGCAGTACGCCATTCGTGACGGCGAGGTGTACGTGCTGGAAGTGAACCCACGCGCCAGCCGCACCATCCCGTTCGTCTCGAAGGCCATCGGCGTACCGCTGGCGTCACTGGCCGCGCGCGTGATGTGCGGTGAGACCTTGGCACAGGTCGGCTTCACCGAAGAAATCGTTCCGCCGTTCATGAGCGTGAAGGAAGCCGTCTTCCCGTTCAAGAAGTTCCGCGAGTTCGATCCCATCCTCGGTCCCGAGATGCGCTCCACCGGTGAAGTGATGGGGATTGCCGAGTCGTTCGGGATCGCCTTCGCGAAGGCGCAGCTGGCAGCCGAGAATGCATTGCCGCGCAGCGGCGCGATCTTCGTGACGGTGAACGACGCCGACAAGGCGACCGTCGCACCGATCGTGAAGCGCTTCCACGCGATGGGCTTCAAGATCATTTCCACCGCCGGCACGGCGGCCTTTCTCGCAGGGCAGGGAATCCCGACGGAGAAGGTGTTCAAGGTGCACGAGGGACGGCCGCATGCGCTCGACCTGATCGTGAACCGTGAAGTGGTGCTGCTCATCAACACGCCGATGGGCAAGCACGCACAGCGCGACGACTACACCATTCGTCAGGCCGCCATTGCGAATCGTGTCGCGTACACCACGACGTTGTCGGCCGCGAGTGCGGCGTGTGATGCGATCGAGGCGCTGGCCGCGTCGCAGCCGGGCGTCCGACCGCTGCAGGACTGGCACGCGATGCTCGCCGCGGGCCGCGTCGTCCATCCCGCCTGATCCCTGCTGACCTGACATCCCATTCGACTGCGATGACCCAGACCCCTGTCCCGCTGCTGGACCTGAAGGCGCAGCATGCGACCATCAAGCATGAGGTGGCCGCACTCGTGAACGAGATCATCGAGGAGCAGGCCTTCATCCTCGGCCCGATCGTCGGACGATTCGAGTGCGCAGTGGCGGGCTTGTCGAAGACCCGGTTTGCGGTCGGGTGCGCGAATGGCACCGATGCGATCCTGATCGCCATGCGGGCACTCGACATCGGGCGGGACGATGAAGTGGTGACGACACCCTTCACCTTCTTCGCCACGGCGGGCACGATTCACAACGTGGGTGCGCGACCGGTGTTTGCCGACATCGACCCGCTCACCTTCAACATCGATCCAGCGGCCGTCGCGGCCGCCATCACGCCGCGCACCAAGGCCGTGATCCCGGTCGACCTGTTCGGCCAGATGGCTGCCATCGAGCAGGTGCGCGCCGTCGCTGGCGACCTGCCGATCATCGAGGACGCGGCCCAGTCGATCGGCGCCAGTCGGGTGATCGATGGCGCCACGGTGATGGCCGGCGAGGCCGCCACGATCGGCACCTTCAGCTTTTTCCCGTCCAAGAATCTCGGTGGGTACGGCGACGGCGGCCTGATGGTGACGCAGGATGAGGCGCTCTCGACCAAGCTGCTCAAGCTGCGCATGCACGGCTCGCTGAAGACGTATTACCACGAGATGGTGGGCTACAACAGCCGACTCGATGCCCTGCAGGCCGCGGTGTTGATGGCCAAGCTGCCGTTCCTCGAGCAGTGGAGCGCCGCCCGTCGGGCCAACGCGGCCTTTTACGATCAGGCCTTCGCCGACGTCGCCGAAATCGTGACGCCGTACATCGATTCGGCCAACACGTCGATCTACAACCAGTACACCATCCGGGCGCAGAAGCGCGATGCCCTGATGGCGCATCTCAAGGAGCGCGGGATCGGCTGCTCGATCTATTACCCGCTTCCGCTGCACCTGCAGCCCTGTTTTGCCTATCTCGGGTATAAGGAGGGCCAGTTCCCGGAATCGGAGCGCGCCGCACAGGAAGTGCTGTCGCTGCCCGTGTTCCCGGAATTGACGACGACCCAACGCGACACCGTGGTTGATGCCGTACGCGCCTTTTACGGCCGCTGACCGTCAGCCCGTCACTCTTCATTCCAGGTCCTGGCCCTCTGATGCTCAAGTCACAATTGCTGTCCCGAATCCAGTCGCAGAACGCGGTGGTTTCGGTCGTCGGTCTCGGTTACGTGGGCCTGCCGCTGGCGATGGAATTCGCCGAGGCCGGCTTCAAGGTGATCGGTTTCGACGTCAGCGAGCGCGTCGTCTCGCTGCTGAACGGTGGTGACTCGCACATCCAGGACATTCCGGCGGCGATGGTCGCGAAGCATGTCGCGAGTGGCCGCTTCATCGCGACCACCGATGCCAGCCGCATGCTCGAGGCGGATGCGATCTCGATCGCCGTGCCGACGCCGCTCGGCAAGACGCGTGATCCGGACATGACCTACGTGAATGCCGCGACGCAGGCCGTCGTGGCGCAGGCACATCCGGGTCTGTTGATCGTGCTCGAAAGCACGACCTATCCTGGCACCACGCGCGAAGTGCTGCTGCCGGCGCTCGAAGCGGCTGGCTTCACCGTTGGAACTGACGTGTTCCTCGCCTTCAGCCCGGAGCGGGTCGATCCCGGCAACCCGGTCTATCACACCAAGAACACACCGAAAGTCGTCGGTGGCGTAACGCCCGCGTGCACCGAAGTCGCCACGGCGCTTTATGGTGCGGTCATCGATACCATCGTGCCGGTGTCGTCGACCGAGACGGCTGAATTGGTCAAGCTGCTCGAGAATACGTTCCGCTCGGTCAACATCGGTCTCGTCAACGAAATCGCGATCGTCTGCGACAAGCTTGGCGTGAACGTCTGGGAAGTGATCGATGCGGCCGCCACCAAGCCGTTCGGCTACATGAAGTTCACGCCGGGCCCCGGCATCGGTGGGCACTGCATCCCGCTCGATCCGCACTATCTCGCGTGGAAGATGCGGATGCTGAACTACAAGACGCGCTTCATCGACCTCGCCAGCGAGATCAACTCCGGCATGCCCGACTATGTCGTCGAGAAGGTGTCACGCGCCTTGAATGATTCGCGGAAGGCCGTCCACGGCAGTCGGGTACTGATCCTTGGCGTCGCGTACAAGCGCGACATCGATGACATGCGTGAGAGCCCTGCGCTCGACATCATGCGCCTGCTCGAGCAGCGCGGTGCCACGGTCACCTTCAATGACCCGCACGTCGCGAAGTTCCGCGAGGACGGCCACGAATACCACAGCGTCGCGCTGACCGCCGAGGCACTCGCACAGGCCGACGCCGTGGTCATCGTCACCGATCACAAGGCGTACGACTGGCAGTTCGTGGTCGACCACGCCGAGTTGGTCGTCGATACGCGAAACGCGACGGGCCGGACGACGAAGTCGACGGCGCGCATCGTCAGCCTGGCTGACGCCGCCACCCCGATCACGGCGAACGCGCACTGAGATGAAAGTTGCGGTGATCGGAACCGGATACGTCGGACTGGTGCTCGGTGCCTGCCTTGCAGACACCGGCAACGATGTGGTGTGCGCCGATCTCGATGCCGCCAAGATCGAGGGGCTGCAGCGCAACATCCTGCCGATCTTCGAGCCCGGCCTCGACGTGATCGTCGAGCGCAATCAGCGGTCGGAACGTCTCACGTTCACGACCGATGTGGCGGCCGCGGCGCGGCACGCGCAGTTCGTCTTCATCGCGGTCGGGACGCCCGCCGACGAGGATGGGTCGGCCGACCTGAGCTACGTGCTCGCGGCCGCGCAGACCGTCGCGAAGAGTGCGGAACAGGAAGTCGTGGTGGTGACGAAGTCCACGGTGCCCGTCGGCACGGCCGAACTCATTCGTGGCGTGTTGCGCGAACACGCGACCGTGCCGTTCCATGTCTGCAGCAATCCTGAGTTTCTCAAGGAAGGCGCGGCGGTTGATGACTTCACGCATCCCGATCGCGTGATCATCGGCACCGACTCGCAGCGCGCGCGCGAGTTGATGGAGGAGCTCTACGAGCCGTACGTGCGCTCTGGCAAGCCGCTGATCTTCATGGATCTTGCCTCAGCCGAGCTCACGAAGTACGCCGCCAATGCGATGCTGGCGACACGCATCAGCTTCATGAACGAGATCGCGCTGCTCTGTGAACGTACCGGCGCCAACGTCGATCTCGTGCGCCTTGGCATCGGCAGCGATCCACGGATCGGGCCCTCGTTCCTGCTGCCCGGCCCAGGCTACGGCGGCTCCTGTTTCCCGAAGGATGTGCAGGCATTGCTGCTGTCGGCGCGTGGGTACGACGTGCCGCTGCGCGTGCTGCAGGCAGTGCATGACGCCAACACGCACCAGAAGGATCGTGCGGCGGAGAAGCTGCGAGCGCTGCTGGGCGGCTCGCTGGCAGGCAAGCGGATCGCGGTCTGGGGCCTCGCCTTCAAGGCGCAGACCGATGACATGCGCGAGTCGCCGTCGCTGTCGTTGATCGCGACGATCCGTGCCGAGGGCGGCACGGTCGTGGCGCATGACCCGGAGTCACGGCGCGAGGCGGCCCGCCGCCTCGGCGACCAGGTCGAACTCGTGCCGAGCGCCTATGCCGCCTGTGCCGGCTCGGATGCGCTCGTGCTGATGACCGACTGGAACGAGTACCGGTCGCCGGACTGGACCCGCGTCCACAGTGCGCTCCGCACGCCGATCGTGGTCGACATGCGGAACCTGTATTCCCCGGCGCGCATGCGCACGCTGGGCTTCCTCTACGACTCCATCGGACGGCCGCGTTGAACCCGGCGTTCCGACCGGGGTCTATAGCTCGTGAAGTCGCTGCTGCTGTCCCGATTGCTTTCGCCGTTGGCGCCCGCTCAGGGCGATTGTCGCGTTTCCTGCTCCCATGCTTCGATCTCTCCCCCAGTTCCGCCTCAGTGGATCACCTGACCAGCTGCCGCGTCTCGGTGGCCGTCGCCGCGAGGTGCTCGTGCTGAGCGCACGACGCACCCATGCCCGCCTCGGCCTGTTTGCGCTGGTGGTCATCCTCACGGCGTGTGGCGGTGGCGGATTCCGGGTCGACAAGTTCGGCGGTGAAACCGGGCCGCTCTTCGCGGCTGGTGTGCGCGAGCTGAACCTGAAGCACTATGGCAACGCGATCCTCGCGTTCGAGAAGCTGGCGACCGATCTCCCGGCCCGTGATTCGCTCCTCCCGCTGACTCAGTTCTATCTCGGCAAGGCGCGCAGCGGAAACGTCGAGCACCTGCTCGCGGCGCAGGCGTTCAACAAGGTCGCCGAAAACTTCCCTGAAGACTCGCTCGCCGACGATGCGATGTACGAGGGAGCGCGCGAATACCAGAAGCTGTGGCGCTCGCCGGAGCTGGATTCGCAGTATGGTACCACCGCGCAGGCCACCTTCCGGACCCTGGTGGCGGTGTATCCCGATTCGCCGCGCCGGAAGGATGCAGAGCGCGAACTGGCGAACCTCGAAGAGATGTTCGCGACCAAGGAATACCTCGCCGGATACTACTATTACCGCCGCAAGGCGTACGACCCGGCGATCCTGTACTTCAAGACGGTGGTCAACACCTTTCCGGAGAGCAAGAAGGCGAAGGACGCCTACCTCCGGATGATCGAGTCGTACCGCGTGATCCGGTACAAGGAAGAGGCAGCTGAGGCGTGCACGGCGGTGCGCGCGCGCTTCGCCTCCGACCCCGAAGTCGCAAAGTTGTGTCCGCCGGAAGCGGCTGTCCGCGACACCTCGAAGGCGCCTGGGACGACCGTCCCGGCTGCGATTCCGCCGCCAGCGAAGCCCTGAGGGGCCGTGCGGATCGGCCTCTTTGGCGGCAGCTTCGACCCCCCGCATATCGGCCATTGGCTGGCCGCGGTCGACGCGTTCGAGGGGTTGTCGCTTGATCGGCTGGATTTCATCCCGGCCCAGCACCAGCCCCTGAAGGCCTCTGGCCACGCCGCCGCACCGGACGCGCGTCTGAGGATGCTGGAGGCGATGGTTGCCGACGATCCACGTTTCGCGGTCAATCCGGTCGAAATCGGTCGCGGGGGATTATCTTATACGGTTGACACAGCAGCGGCCTATCGTGCGTCTGGTCCAGACGACGAGCTGTTTCTGCTGCTGGGCACGGATGCCGCGTCCGGGCTCGCCCGATGGAAGGAACCGGAGCAGTTGCTGCGAATGGTGCAGTTGGTCGTCCTGACCCGTGGTGCGGAGGCTTTTGCTCCGACGGAAATGGGACGCAACGCCCTGTTGCTGGCGACGCGACGAGTGGATGTGAGTTCCACCGAGGTGCGCCGCCGCATACGCGAGGGGCGCTCACTGCGAGGATTCGTCCTGGACGCCGTGGCGGAGCAGATCCGCCAGTCGGCGTTGTACCGATAGGGGAGAGCAATGCTCAAGGATGTGCTGGGGAAGCTGTTTGGCACGCGCCATCAGCGTGAAGCGAAGCGAGTGAAGCCGATCATCGAGGAGATCCACCGTCAGGAAGCGACGCTGGTGAACCTCGACGATGCGGCGGTGCAGGCCCAAACGGCGAAGTTCCGCGAGATCCTCGCGCAGCGCACCGGGGCGCTCGAAGCCCGGGTCGCCGAATTGAAGGAGGCGAAGCGGTCGGCCTCCGATCCCGCCGAGCGCGATCGGATCGACGATGAATTGACGGGGGCTGATGGTCGGAGCGGCGCGGAAGGCGCGCTTCGCGATGCCGTCTCCGAGGTCCTCGACGAGTTGTTGCCAGAGGCGTTCGCCACCGTCCGTGAGGCGGCGCGCCGCCTCAAGGGGAGTGCGGCAAACGTCACCGGACATCCGCAGGTGTGGGACATGGTGCCGTACGACGTGCAGTTGGCGGGTGGTATCCAGTTGCACCTTGGGCGCATCGCCGAAATGGCGACGGGCGAAGGCAAGACGCTGGTCGCCACGTTGCCGCTGTACCTGAATGCGCTGGCCGGTCGCGGAGCGCATCTCGTGACGGTCAACTCGTACCTCGCCCGCCGCGACTCGCAGTGGATGGGGCACCTGTTCACCTGGCTCGGCCTCAACGTCGCCTGTCTCGACGACACCGAGCCCGGCTCGATGGAGCGGCGCGCGGCCTACAACGCCGACATCACCTACGGCACCAACAACGAGTTCGGCTTCGACTACTTGCGCGACAACATGGTCCATTCGCTGGATCAGCGCGTGCAGCGGAAGCACTACTACGCCATCGTCGACGAAGTCGACTCGGTGCTGATCGATGAGGCGCGCACGCCGCTCATCATCTCCGGCCCGGTCGGCAACGAAAACGACTCGATGTACCAGGCGCACAACGCCTCGGTGGCCAAGCTGATCCGCGAGCAGGATGCGCTCGTGAACCAGCTGGTGGCCGAAGGTGAACGCATGATGGAGAAGGACCCCGATGGCGCCAGCCTGCTGTTCTACAAGGCGCAACTCGGCGGCCCGAAGAACAAGCGCCTCTTCAAGGTGCTTGGCGAGACTGGCGTGAAGCAGATGGTGCAGAAGCGCGAGCTCGAGCACCTCGCCGATCGCAAGCTGCCACCGAGCAAGCAGCAGTACAGCGACATCGAGGACGAGCTCCACTTCGTGCTCGATGAACGCGGGCACACGGTGCACCTGACGGATCGTGGCGTGGACCTGATGTCGAAGTTGACGGGCGAGGCATTCCTGCTTCCCGACATCTCGGTCGAGATCGGCCGCATCGATACCGATCCTGACCTCGATGCACAGCAAAAGCTCGAGCAGCGCGCGTTGCTCAATCGCGAATACGCGATGCGCAGCGAACGGCTCAACATCGTGCACCAGCTGCTGCGCGCGTACGCGCTGTACGAGAAGGACGTGAACTACGTGGTGCAGGATGCCCAGGTCCTGATCGTCGACGAATTCACCGGCCGCACCATGCCGGGCCGTCGCTGGTCGGAAGGCCTGCATCAGGCGGTCGAGGCCAAGGAAGGAGTCCAGGTCAAGGGCGAAACCCAGACCATGGCCACGATCACGATCCAGAACTACTTCCGCATGTACGAAAAGCTCGGCGGCATGACCGGTACCGCCGAGACGGAAGAGACGGAGTTCCACCAGATCTACACGCTCGAAGTCTCGGTCATCCCGACGAACCGTCCGATCATTCGTGACGACCGCCAGGATCTCGTCTTCAAGACGCGCCGCGAGAAGTACAACGCGATCGTCGAGGAAGTGAAGCGGCTCCACGAACTCGGTTTCCCGATCCTCGTCGGCACCGTGAACGTGGAGGTCTCCGAGACCATCGCTCGCTTGATCCAGCGCGCCGGCATGAAGTGCAGCGTGCTCAACGCGAAGTACCACCAGCGCGAAGCCGAGATCGTGGCGGAAGCGGGTCAGCCGGGCGCGATCACGATCGCGACCAACATGGCCGGCCGTGGCACCGACATCAAACTCGGTGCCGGCGTGACGGAAGGAAAGCCGTCCCAGGTGCCATGATGCGGACGGCAAGCTGGTGGACATCACCGAGATCGGCGGCCTGCACATCATCGGCAGCGAGCGGCACGAGTCGCGACGCATCGATCGCCAGCTGCGCGGTCGTGCCGGTCGTCAGGGCGACCCGGGGTCGAGCCAGTTCTTCCTCTCGCTCGAAGACGACCTGATGCGGCTTTTCGGGTCGGAGCGCATCGCGAAGTTGATGGACCGCCTCGGCGCGCAGGAAGGCGAGATGCTCACGCATCCGCTGATCACGCGCAGCATCGAGCAGGCACAGAAGCGCGTCGAGCTCCAGAACTTCCAGGCCCGCAAGCGCCTGCTCGAGTACGACGACGTGATGAACCAGCAGCGCGAAGTCGATCTACTCGCTGCGCTCGTTCGCGCTCGAAGGTGGCGAGGAACTGCGTGGTGAGGCGCGGAAGATGGTCGAGAAGGCCGTCGGCCGCCGCGTGGAGCTTGGGCTCGCCGACTACGAGTCACCAGAACAGTGGGACCTCGCAGCGCTGCAACAGGACCTGTTCATGCAGTATCTCCTGCCGGTGCCGGCCTTCGTCGAAGGGGCAGCCAACCGACCGGGCGATGTGCAGCAGGCGCAAGCGGTCGTCCGTCGAGGCGGCGACGCTCGCGTTCGACTCCAAGCTCGTCGAGCTGGATTCGGTGCTCGACGAGAACGCCGTCGGGTTCTCGGGCCGAATGCTGTCATTGGTGATGCTCAACGTGCTCGACGAGAAGTGGAAGGACCATCTCTACGATCTCGACCAGCTGCGCAACGCGATTCACTATCGCTCGTGGGGCCAGAAGGACCCGCTGGTGGAATACAAGCAGGAGGCCTACACGATGTTCGTGGACCTCATGCAGGATGTGTATCACACCTTCGCTGAACGCTTCATGAAGGCGCAGCTCGTGCTGAACGAACCAGAGCCCGAGCCGATGCGCGATCCGCTGGCATTCCTGCACCCGCCAGAGGGTCCGTCGGCGCCGCAGAATGGCTCAGCGCCAACGAAGCGCTACAACGCGTTCGGCATTCTCGAGGATATTCCGCCCGAGGAGCTCGCGGCGCCGCGCGCACAGGAGAGCGAGCCCAAGCCGCGCGATCGCAAGGATCGCAAGAAGAAGTAGGCGGCATCTCAGGCCATGAAATCGAGCGGGGCGTCACCGAGCAATCGGCGGCGCCCCGTTTGCCTTCGACCGCAGCGGATCAGCGGCCCAGTCGCAGGACGGTGCTCGCACCGACACGAATGCCGTAGTCGAACACGCGGGGTTCGCGCCCGTAGTTCGCCACCACGTCGCCGCGAAGGTGGATGTCGCGCGTGACGGCGAGGCGTACGCCGGCGAGTGCCGAGGCACCCCAGTAGTCAACGTATTCGTATGACGTTCGCGCAGGCCCGATACCGGCCAGGACGGCCGCACGTGATGAAAGAGGGAGGTTGTGGAGGTAGCGAAAGGCAAAGGTGGTCACACGGTACGTCGCGCCACCGGGCAGCGGGACGTACGTCTGCCCATTGGCGCCGGCGTCGCGCGTCTCCTGTCGCCCATACGTCGCCTCGACCTCGAGTTCTGAACGAGATGTGACGAATGCACCGACCCGTGCGCCAGCCGCAGGCCCGTTCCGCAGGTTCCAGACGTCGTTCAGCTTCCACTGCTGGGCGAAGAGCCCGCCTTCCAGGCTGCCGGGCTCGGCCATCGTCAATGCGTTGCGGCGCCGGTCGCGCGATGTGGGGCCATCGAAGGGACCGAGTGTCGCGTGCAATCCCGTGCGCAGGCCGAGTTCGGTTGCTCCGCCGGTCGGCTGATAGTTGAAGATCACGTCCGACCGCAGGGAATAGCGTCCGCTGATCACCGTGCGCACGCCTACCAGTGCGTCCGCGCCGAAGTGATACGTGACTTCGTAGTCGCTACGCGACAAGCCGGCTCCGAGCATGAGGCTCGAGTACTCGGAGAGCGGCAGGGAATAGGTCCCGCGCGCCACGAGTTGGTTGTAGCGACGTCGCGGTGGATCGCCGATGCCATCGACCATGCCGGTGGAGGCCTCGAGCTCGACGCCAAACTGCCGGTGCAGGTTCACTCGGCCACGCAGCCCGAGGCTCAGCGGCGCGCGGCTTTCGAAGCGGGCTTCACTCGGGTCGACGCGAGTGATCTGGCCGTAGGCGCCGATCTCGAGCGAGCCCGGTGCCTGACCGCGGAGGGTCGGCGCCGCGACGACCGCGAGCAGGAGTGCCGGTGTCACGGCCAGTCGCAATCGCATGGCGGAGCATGAGGGTGAGTCAGGGAGCGACGTTGGCCGAACAGGGCCGTTCGCACGCGGGCCACCAACGATACCCGCGCATGGGCTCGCACCGCGAGGGGACGAGATGCATCGGATCGGTACCCGACTTTCGGGCATGTGGCTGCATTGTGGCGGCGTTGCAGTGCTCTCCACCCCTCACCCACCTCGATATGACATCCGCCGTCAGCCACCGCCGCCTTCCCTCCACACGGGTCACGACTACCGCAAACATCCCGGCTCCGCTAATACCAATGGAGCGGCTTGCACCAGCCGAGCGTCCCCGGGAGCGGCTGCGGGCTCTTGGCGTGCGGTCACTTGGCGCGGCGGAGCTGCTCGCCGTGATCCTGGGCAGCGGGAACCGAGGCCGGTCTTCGCTCACGATTGCGCACGATGTGCTGGCGCAGGTCGGCGGGTCGTTACGGGTCCTCGCCAGCCGCCCGGTTGCCACGATTGGGGGTATCACAGGCGTTGGTCCTGCACGGGCGATGGCGATTGTGGCCGCGCTCGAATTGGGCCGGCGGACGGCGGCAGAACCGCATGGTGAACGGGTGGCGGTGCACTCGCCGCAGGATGTCGTGGCGGCATTTGCACCGCATCTCGAGGCGTTGTCGGTCGAGGAGTTTCATGTCGCGATCCTCGACGCGCAACATCATCTCGAGCGGGATGTGCTGGTGACTCGGGGAATTCTCGATTCGTCGCTGGTGCATCCGCGGGAGGTGTTTCGTGAGGCGATCGCGGAGCGGGCGGCGTCGATCATCCTGGTGCACAACCACCCGAGTGGCGATCCGACGCCGTCGGCTGAGGATCGGATGGTGACGTCGCAGTTGGTCGCAGCAGGAACGTTATTGGGAATTCCGGTGCGTGATCACGTCGTGATCGGCCGGGGCAGGTACGTGAGCTTTGCGGAGGCTGGGTGGCTATCGACGGTACGGTGAAGGCAGCGGACGAAGTCTTTCCAGGATGGGGCCCCGGCAGTCCACTGCCGGCGCGGCTCGATCGTGAATTGCTGCTGCGCGCGTACCGCTACAGCGCGCGTGCGCACACGGGACAGAAGCGCCGCTCCGGTGAGGACTACGTCGTCCACTGCGTGCAGGTGGCGCGCATCCTGGCCGATCTGCAGCTCGATTCGACCACGATTGCCGCGGGCCTGATTCATGACGTGGTCGAGGACACAGCGATCACCGTCCCCGATGTCGAGCGTGAGTTCGGGCCCGAGATCGCGCAGATCGTCGATGGCCTGACGAAGATCGGCAACCTGCCATTCACCTCGAAGGAAGAGCGGCAGGCCGAGACGTACCGCAAGCTCTTGCTCTCAGTGGCGCGCGACGCCCGTGTGATCATCATCAAGCTCGCCGACCGCCTGCACAACATGCGGACGCTCGACTGGATGCCGGATGACAAGAAGCGGCTGATTGCGCAGGAGACCCGCGACATCTACGCACCGCTGGCGCACCGCTTCGGCATGGCGAAGGTGCGATGGGAACTCGAGGATCTTGCCTTCAAGTACCTCGAGCCGGATGAGTATCGGACGCTCGCGCGCCAGGTCAGCACCCGCCGCGGCGAGCGCGAGGAACTGATCGCGCAGATGGCGCTGCCCCTCAAGGAGCGCTTCGACCTGGCAGGGCTGCGCGACGCCGACGTGTCCGGACGACCGAAGCACCTCTGGTCGATCTGGAAGAAGATGCAGAAGCGCAACAAGCCGTACGAGGAGATTTTCGATCTCCTCGCGATTCGCGTGCTGGTCGATTCGATCCCGGATTGCTACCACGCGCTGGGCGTGATCCACGAGAAGTGGAAGCCGGTGCAGGAGCGCATCAAGGACTACATCGCGCAACCGAAGTCGAACGGGTACCAGTCGCTGCACACCACGGTGTTCGGGCCGGGGCGCCAGCTGTTCGAGATCCAGATCCGCACGCGCGAGATGCACCAGACGGCCGACTACGGCATCGCGGCGCACTGGCTGTACAAGGAGGGCTCGAAGGAGCAGGGCGACCTCGATCGGCACCTCGCGTGGTTCCGGCAGGTGCTCGAGTTTCAGCTCGACACCAAGTCGCCGGATGAATTCCTCGAGTTCCTCAAGCTCGACCTCTACCAGGACGAGATCTTCGTCTTCACGCCCACCGGCGACGTGGTCCAGTTGCCGAAGGGCGCGACGCCGATCGACTTCGCGTTCGCGGTGCACACAGCAGTCGGCTTGCGCTGCCAGGGCGCCAAGGTCAACGGTCGCATCACGCCGCTCTCTCGCCCGCTCAAGAATTCGGAAACGATCGAGATCCTGACGTCGCCGTCGGCCAAGCCGAGCCGCGATTGGCTGGCGCATGTGCGCACCAGTCGCGCGCGTGCGAAGATCCGGCAGCACCTGCGACAGGAAGAGCAGGTCACCAGCCAGAAACTGGGCCGCGAGATTCTCGAGCGGGAGCTGCGTCGTCGTCGCCTCGGCAAGGTTACCGACGATGCGCTGAACGGTGTCGCGAAGTCGCTGGGCCTCACCGACGCAGTGCACGTGCTGGCCGCGATCGGGCAGGGCGAGATCCAGACGTTGAACGTGATCAAGGTACTGTTCCCGACCGCGGATGATTCACCTGAGCCGCCGAAGCCGAGCGTCATCGAGCGGCTGGTCGACAAGGTGCGTGGCACCGACAACGACCGCGGGGTGAAGATCCAGGGCGTCGACGGGGTGATGGTACGCTACGCCCAGTGTTGCCAGCCCGTCCCGGGTGACGAAGTGGTCGGCTATGTCACCCGCGGCCGCGGTGTGAGCATTCACCGAGCCGATTGCCCGAACCTCCTGCCGCTGGCGCACGAACCGGAGCGCCGACTCGAGATCGACTGGCAGGAGAAGTTCGGCGAGCGATTCATCGTCCGCCTCGCGCTCGAAGGGACGGACCGACGCGGCCTCTACGCCGACGTCGCGAGCGCGGTGAGCTCCACCGGCACCGACATCCGCCAGATGGAGCTGAAGGCCATCGACGGTCGCGCGGTCGGGGCCGTCATGGTCGAAGTCGAGAACCTGCAGCACCTCCAGCAGATCCTGAAGGCGGTCCGTCGCGTGAAGGGCATCTCCGAGATCGCTCGCCGGGAGCGGATTTCGACCGAGGACTAGCAGGCGCTGCCGTTGTGGCATCTGGGGGCGGCGACGGAGCTTACGGAGTGCTCCATCGGCCATCTTCATGCTTTGCGCGCATTTTCAACAGCAATGGGGGGGGAGGCCACGGAGCTCACGGAGTGCGCCATGGGCCGGCTTCAGGCTTTGCGCGCCTTTGTAACCGCAATGGAGGGGAGGCCACGGAGCTCACGGAGTGCTCCACTAGCCGGCATCTCGCTTGGCGGCCCTCTCTGGTAGGGTTTGCTTCCCATTCGACTTAACGTCGCGCTGAGCGTGGGTCAGGCCACTTGAGCACTCCGTGAGCTCCGTGGCCTCCCCCTCATTGCTGTTGCTCTTCACGGACTCGAATCGGCGCCTGAGCTGGAAAAAGGGCTCCCCGAACAAATCCCGACAGTCTAGATTTGGGCCATGAGCGAATCGCTGTTCGACCTCCAGGCGCCGTACCAGCCGGCCGGCGACCAGCCGCGAGCCATCGCCGAGCTGTCGGCGGGGCTCGAGCGCGGGGACCGGTACCAGACGCTCCTCGGCGTCACGGGCTCCGGCAAGACGATGACCGTCGCCAACGTGATCGCGAAGTGGGGCCGCCCGACGCTGGTCCTGTCGCACAACAAGACGCTCGCGGCGCAGCTCTACGGTGAGTTGAAGGGGTTCTTCCCGAACAACGCGGTCGAGTACTTCATCTCGTACTACGACTACTACCAGCCGGAGGCGTACGTCCCCTCGAGCGACACCTACATCGAGAAGGACGCCTCGATCAACGAGGACATCGATCGGCTGCGGCTGCGCGCGACCTCGTCGCTGATGGAGCGCGACGACGTCGTGATCGTCGTCCACGGTCTCGGCGATCTACGGTCTCGGTGACCCGGTCTCGTATCGCGAACGAATGATCAGCGTGGACCAGGGACAGCAGATCGCCCGCGACGACCTGCTGCGCCTGCTGGTGGGCATTCAGTACCAGCGCAACGACGTCGCATTCGATCGCGGCACCTTCCGGGTCCGCGGCGACACGGTCGAGATCTTTCCCGCGTACGAGGAACAGGCGGTCCGTGTCGAGTTCTGGGGCGACGAGGTCGAGCGGATCACGAAGATCGATCCGATCACGGGCGACCTGATCGCCACGCTCAGCCGAGCTGCCGTCTATCCCGCGAAGCACTTCATCACAAGCCGTCCCTCGCTCGAGAAGGCCGCCAAGGCGATCCGCGAGGAGCTGGCCGATCGTCTGCAGATGCTGCGCAACGACGGCAAGCTGCTGGAGGCGCAGCGGCTCGAATCGCGGACGAACTTCGACCTCGAGATGATGCCCGAGATCGGCACCTGCGCCGGCATCGAGAACTACTCCCGTCATCTCTCCGGCCGCAACAGCGGCGACCGCCCCGCCTGCCTGTTCGACTACTTCCCCGACGACTTCGTCGTCGTGGTGGACGAGTCGCACGTCACGCTGCCGCAGATCCGTGGCATGTACAACGGCGACCGTGCGCGCAAGCTGACGCTGGTGGAGTACGGATTCCGCCTGCCGAGTGCGCTCGACAATCGGCCGCTGGTGTTCGACGAGTTCCTGGCGCTCACGCCGCGATTGATCAACGTCTCGGCCACGCCTGGCCTGATCGAGCTCGAACTGAGTGAAGGTGTGGTCGTCGAGCAGGTGATTCGACCCACCGGCCTCGTGGATCCGATCATCGAGATTCGTCCGGTCCGAGGGCAGGTGGACGACCTGCTGCACGAGATTCGCATTCGCGAGCGGAAGGACGAACGTGTCCTGGTCACGATGCTCACCAAGCGAATGGCCGAGGACCTCACCGACTATCTGCAGCAGGTCGGAGTGCGCGTGCGCTACATGCACGCCGACATCGATGCCATCGAACGCATGGAAATCGTGCGCGGGCTGCGGCTTGGCGAGTTCGATGTGCTGATCGGCATCAACCTGTTGCGCGAAGGCCTCGACATGCCGGAGGTCTCGCTGGTTGCGATCCTCGACGCCGATACGGAAGGGTTCCTGCGCAGCGATCGATCGCTGATCCAGACCGTCGGCCGCGCGGCGCGCCATCTCGAAGGTCGTGCCATTCTCTACGCCGACCGCATCACCGACTCGATGCAGCGCTGCATCGATGAGACCGATCGTCGCCGGACGATTCAGGTGGCGCACAATCTGGCCAATGGCATCACACCCAAGGGGGTGCGCAAGAGCATCGAACAGGTGCGATTCAGCACGCGCGTTGCCGATGCGCGGATGGAAGAAGCAGAGGAGAGCGACGGCACGCCGCTGGCCGACTACGGCCAGCGGAAAGTGGCTGAGCCAGCGGGCGGCTACAATGCGGCCGATGTGCCAGCGATGATTGCGCAGCTCGAGAAGGAGATGCAGGTGGCCGCGAAGGAACTCGACTTCGAGGCGGCGGCACGACTGCGCGACCAGCTCTTCGAATTGCGTGTGCGATCCGGTGACACCGCAGGCGCGCGCACCGGTGTGTCGTCGCTTGCCGCCGACAGCAAGGGTGGTCGTGGCAAGGGCGGGCGAGGCGGACGGAAGCAGCGTGGCCGCTGAGACGCGTCACGCCGTGTTCGACGTCTCGCGCGCCGAGCTCGACGCACGCGGCCTCGAGATCGCCGCTTCGCTCGCGGCGCCGGCACTCGTCACCCTCATCGGTGACCTGGGAGCGGGCAAGACCTCGCTGGCGCAAGCGATCTGCCGCGGACTCGGCGTCACCGAACCGGTCACCAGCCCGACGTTCGCGTTGATTCACGAGTACGCGACGCCGACCGTGCGTGTTGTGCACTGCGACCTCTATCGACTCGATTCGCCGCGGGAGGTAGCGACGCTTGGGCTGGACGACATCCTCTCCGATCCGAACACCATCGTGCTCGTCGAGTGGCCGGACCGTGCCGGAAACCTGTTGCCTGCGCCAACACTCGCCATCACGCTGTCGCATGTCGCCGACGATCCCGATGTGCGGCGCTGCGCTGAGGAATGGGCATCGTGACGGTCGCGCTCAGACTGGCCATTGACGCCAGCGCTGGTCCCGCATCGGTGGCGCTTTTTGTGGGCGATGAGCTCGTGCAATCGCGTCGCATCGATCGTCAGGGCTCGGCCGAACTATTGGCGCCGACGGTCGCAGAGATACTGCTAGCGGCCGGCTATCTCGCGCGCGACCTGACCGACGTGATCGTCGGTGGTGGCCCGGGAAGTTTCACCGGATTGCGCGTCGCAGCGGCACTGGGGAAGGGCCTCGCCCGTGGCTCGGGCGCCTCGTTGTTTTCGGTGTCGTCATTGCCACTCATCGCGGCGGCGAATCGTGAAGCGCCCGTCGGCGTGTACCTCTCCGTGCTCGACGCGCTGCGCGGCGAATGGTTCGTCCAGCAGTCCACGCGGCACTTGGATGGGAGTTGGTCGGTGGATGCACCTGTTGAGCGCATCGCCGCTAGCGTGGCACGCGAACGCGCTGCAACGAGCGGTGCCACGCTCGTCGGTCCACCGATCGACATCGCGCAGCAACCAGACGCGCTCGCGGCACTGCGTGTGGGCGTCACAACGGTCCCTCGCGACTCGTGGGAGCCCGACTACGGCCGTCTGGCAGAAGCACAGGTCGTGTGGGAGGCGACGCATGCGCGGGCGTTGCCGACGTCGTGAGTGAAATCACGGTGCGGATTGCACGCGGGCCTGACCTCCCGGACGTCCTGCGGATCGAGCGGTTGGTCTTTTCCGATCCCTGGTCGCCGGAATCGTTCGCACCGGAATTCGAGGATCCATACAGCTGGTTTCGGGTCATCGAGGTGGATGGCACGATTGCCGGCTATGTCATTGCGCGCATCGTCGCGAAGCAGGGCGAGATCGCCAACATCGCGGTCGATCCAGCGTTCCAGGGTACCGGACTCGGCGGGCGCCTCCTCGACGCCGCCGTCGCGGCTGCCGAGGCAGAGGACTGCGAAGCCGTCTGGCTCGAAGTTCGAGTCTCCAACGAGGCGGCGCGTCGCCTCTACGCCAGCCGTGCGTTCGAGCCGATCGGGCGACGGCGTGGGTACTATCGTACGCCGGTCGAAGATGCCCTCGTCCTGCGGCGATCACGCACCGCCGAACCGGCGCCCGCAGTAATACGATGACACCTGCATTAATTTCGAGCACGGCGCAGGGGCTTCCCACTGTACCGTCGTTCCGACCGGCGTCGCTTGCGCCGAGTCACCAGCCCCACCGTCCATTCTGGAGACGAAGCCGATGTCACGCAGCTTGAACAAGGTCATGTTGATGGGGAATCTCGGGAATGATCCCGAGGTTCGGTCCACCCCCGGCGGCGGTCGTGTCGCCAGCTTCTCCCTTGCCACGTCCCGTACCTGGAACGATCAGTCGGGCAACAAGCAGGAGAAGACTGAATGGCATAAGTGCATCGCCTGGAACCAGGGGACGCAGAAGCTGGCCGACGTGGTCGAGCAGTACTGCAAGAAGGGCAAGCCGGTTTATGTCGAGGGCGCCATCGAATACCGTCAGTGGCAGGACAAGGAAGGCCAGACGCGGTACTCCACGGAGATTCGCGTGCGCGAGCTGATCCTGCTCGGTGGTCGTGGTGATGGCGAGTCGGAGGGTGGCTCGTACTCCGGCGCATCGGCCCGTCCGGCGCGGACCGCAGCACCAGCGTCCAAGCCGGCCGCCTCGGCTGCGAAGAGCGGTGGTGACGAGTTCTCCGACTTCCCGGGTGCGCTCGAGGACGAAGAGGACGATCTGCCGTTCTAGAACCCCAGCTGGACTGCATGATGCGTGACGCCCCCGAAATCCAAATCGGGTTCCAGGGGCGTCGTGTTTCCGATCGCGCCGTGGCCGCGCAACCGGGGTCGACCCGCACGACGCACGCGAGACGCCAGCCCGCGACGCGGCGTCGCGATGCCTGGTCGGTCGCGGTGTGCTTGTGAGCGATTCGGTGCTTCTGGTTCGGCGGCGCGTCGGCGGCGTTACACTTCAGCACTGCGGTACGCGACGCGCTTGCATCACCCTCCTCCGCATTCGCCCCTCAAACATGCGCAGCACTCTCAACGCGCCTCGCATCGTGCGTCTGATGCGGGCAACTGTCATGTGGGCCCGGCCATCTCACGGAGGTTTGCGCGTCGCCCTCGCATTTGTGGTCACCGGTTGCTTGCAGACGGGCATGGCACGAAGCCCTGCGACCCAAGCCAGAGTTTTGCCGACGCAGTCTGGGGGTGACAGCTGCGCGCATGTTGCGAACACCCCACGGACCCGCCTTCCAGACAGCGTCGCGTCTCGTTTGACGCGGCTCTTGCACGAATCGCTTGGCGCTCCCGCAACCTTGAAGGATGGGACCGCAACGATCGACAGAATCCTGTTCGCGTATTGGCTGCAGTCACAGTCGCCAGGGACGGAGCTCTCCTACGGGACCGCGAGTGATGCTGACGCGCACGGTCCAGATGCCTCGCTCAACGCGCTTGTCTGCGCCTCGATCGACGGCCGTGCCGCTGGCGTATTCCGCTTGGGCGCCGTCGGTGTGCTCCCTAGCCCCCTCGATCCGCATGGCATTCAAGACATGAATGCCGCCCTGAGGCTGGTCCAGATCGACACCGTCAATTACGTCACAGAGACAGGAGTCTCGAGCGACCTTCCGCGCGCGCTCGCGGATACCTTAAGACAAATCGAAGACATAGTAGGCGGCCGGGCGAAACGCCCCGCATTCATCGTGGCCTTTGTCAGTGCGGCGTCATTTGTACAGCACTTCCCAGTTCGCTGGCGCGACGGGTACTACGGAGATTTCACCGTGGCTGCCGCACAACTGCCGAGCGTGAGCTTTATGGCGCCACGGGGCGCTGGCTTCTCGTCGCACGAGCTGACTCACGTGGCGCTGACGCACTCATTGCGGGACCGCGAGGCGCCGTATCTCTACCCGTACTTCGTGCAGGAAGCGCTCGCGCGGGCAATTGGTGGCTCCCAAGGCCGTTCGGTCTTCGAGCTCAGCAACTCGCCGTCGGCGTCTGAAGCCAAGCGTCGGCTTGCCAAGGCGCTTTCGGAGGATATCCGTTTTGACACACTGTCCTTTGCAACGCACACGGACGGTGCGCAGGACGTTGATATTTTGGGTGCTGCATACCGAGTGGCGGTGCTGCACTGCCGAACCCTGCCGCGCTCGCTTTTATTGGCCGGCACGGCGCGCAGCGTCACCTTAGTTGTCGCTGGCGTGAGCCAAGCGCTCGACCTTCCACGCGAGACGGTTGTCGATCGAATGGCGGTACAGCTCGCAACGTCGCGCTCAGTTCTGGCAGAGCTTCGCCACACTGGTCTCGCATACCGCCAGGACTGCCGCGACTAATGCCGTACGATCAGCCCCCAGTAGTTCGGCAGGTCGCGACGGTGTGCCCCACGCTGCCGCTACGCTACTTTCCAAACCGTAAGTCGTGGTGCAGCGGCGCGAGCGGCTGGCTGAGTCGCGAATGTCCGTACATGGCGGCGCCCGTAATACCGATCAGCGCCCCGAATTCATGCACGTTGGCATAGACGCCGGCAATCAGCACAAAGTCGACAACGCCCGCCAGTACGGCGCAGAAGACCGCTGCGCCAGCTCGCGTCACCATTGCTGGAGCACCACGCCACTGCAGCACGCGAACTGCCGCAAGAATAGGAATAAAGGCGAAGAACTGCACCGGCAGCGTATACGCTATCGTGCGGCCAACCTCCACAAAGTCCGTTAGCGTGGCACACGAGACGTTGGGGTCCCTGAAGAGCGCACTCCGTATTGTCACGCTTCGGCTCAATAGCATCAGGGCTCCTGTGCTCACCCAGGTCACTATGGCGGAGGCGCAGGCGAATCGCGCGAACTCACCATACAGGTCGAGGAGGAGACGGAGACACCAAT
The DNA here is from genome assembly GCA_963740355.1 of uncultured Gemmatimonadaceae bacterium. GTDB lineage: Bacteria > Gemmatimonadota > Gemmatimonadetes > Gemmatimonadales > Gemmatimonadaceae > JACMLX01. Next base: position 126,132 of record CAVUDW010000001.1, on the reverse strand, counting down.
TCAGGGCGCGGCTGTACATCGCGACACTCTCACAGCGAAAGAAGACTTCTACCGCGGCCGTGGCACCGGCAGCACCATGCTCATCTGCGACAAAGCTGGCATGGAGCATTCGGCAGGGCACCGTCCAAAGTCACGAGCAACTGCGAGCCGAGACGCGCTGGCTACTTGCTCATGGGTTCCACGCAGATCGCTCGGCGGTGACCCAGCGCCGGATGGTTACGTCGCTGGGCCACAACCACCACCGCGACCCAGCTCCTACATCCCGTTGCAGCCTGTCCCAATGAAGAGTTTGGTCTGCTCAGCGCGGATGCGTCCGTCAATCTGCTGGAAGTCGTCCAAGCCCTTGAGTTTCGCCTTCACATCCTCCGGAATCTCCAACACGCTACGGAATACGCCACCGGCCGGATCATACCGGTTCACGGACTGGGACGGGAACGTGTCGGTTCGTGATTGAGCAGTATTTACCACCCATACACCTGCTGGGTTCTTGTTGAACACCCAGCGGCCCGTGATCGTGGGACACTGACTCCAGTTTCCACACACATTGTTAGCGACGTTATATTGGAGAACGGCGGTGTTCGGATCACCGTTAAGGCGCGAAAATGACAACTGCCGCACGTTCGCGGGCCAGTCGTGGCTCGGGCCGTCATTCTGGATGATAACGGTGCCGTCGCCGCCATACGTCCGCGTCCACCCCCCCAGGATCTCGACCGTGCTGCCATTGATGAACGCGTTGAGCGCGAGAGTCTCCGGGTCGATATTGATTTGGACCCGCGACTCCTTCCGCGGCGCGTCTGGGTCAAAACCGCGATTGTCTCCCATTCCCACAATCGCTCCGAACGTAAATGGTGCGCCGATCCGACGCTCCTGAATAAACAAGTCGATGCACAATTCGCGGTTGCCGACGTTCATCACATGCTCGCACATGATTGTGCTGCCGCCCGACTGGGCGAAAGCTGCAGCCTCGAGGTCGGATTCAGCTCGTACGACCTGCGCCGCCGCGTCCATCTCCTGCGCCATGTCACTCGAGAATTGGCAGATGGCCCACTGAATGACCTGCTCTTCGGTGGGCAGATAGACGGACATCTCGACAGGCGCGTAGCTCATCTTGAACGTGATATCATACAGGTCGAGCCAGATGTACGAGTCACCAGCCACTCCGTGGATCCTCGCTCGACAGCTGCCAGCGATGTAGATCACGTCCGTCGGGCAGTCGGGGAGGCCGCCAAGCGTCAATGAGACGCCAGCAGTCTTCAGCGTGTTCGCCTCTGCTCCGAGGAGTGCGTTCATTTTCGCGGTGAGCCACTGTCTGGCGAGTCCGCCTCGTGCCGCGGCACTTGCCGACGTTGCTCGGCCTTGCGTCCAAACGGCCGCAGTGAGGTCGACGCGTCGGAGCGCGCTCGTGACCCGGGCGATCGTATCGCGGCGCGTTAAAAAGCATTGTGCGGTGACGCCATCCGAGACCGCAACTTCCGTCAAGTGAACGACGCCACGTCTCGGCGCAAGCCGAAGTTGCGGGCCCTCGATGTGCGTTTGCACCAAGCCACCTGCCGCGTCGCGCTGTTGCACGAGGCAGCCGAGTCGATCTCCACCAACCTCCGATCCACGGACTTTCTTCGCCACCGCGGCGACGACGGGAAAAGCCGCTGGTGCCTCGGGCTCGGCGGGTTGCCTAACATCTGGCGCACACCCTGCGAGCACCAGAAGCGCGGCAGTAGGTACACTGAGCCAACGATTTCGTACGGTCACGAGCAACTCCTGGCTGATGAGAAGGGAAGTGACCCACACCGTCCGGTTGCCTACCGCGTGTGCCCCACCCCAGTTGCGCGGCGTCGGAAGTGACGCGCGCCCGTGCTCACTCATGCGTGCCCCGAGCGCTACGACTGGCGATCGGGGAGACGCTGTTTTCCGCTGTCCGGTAGCGCCGCTGCGTGTCGTGGTTTGTGGCTCCGTGGTCGCAGTCTGAAACCAGTCGCGTGCATTGATTGCTCGAGCATTTCAGCCCCACCTACGGCCAGCAGGGCGGAATTCGTACTTCGACACCGGTGTGCAGAGCGTGCACCTGTCGGAGGACCCCTGCTCGGGCGTCCACACGACTGCGTTCCCTTGCGCGGTCACCGAAACACCGTGTTCTGGATGGAGCGCAGAGATGTCGCACGGGTATAGTACCGTAACCAGACGAAAAGGCAAGCATGGCGGTTCGCGGCCTCTCACTCGCGCTAGAGTGCGCTTAGTTGCGACCAGGCTCTATCCAGTCGAACGGTCTGCGGCACAGTTCCTAGTGAGACGCCTCCTGCGATGCCGGTGGTTTGAAAGTGTGATCTGGCCGCCTCTGCGCCGTTGTCTGCGTCGTTGCCTGTCAACGCGAACACGATTACCGCGCATGCAACACGTCGCCTTAACTACAGCGCTTCCCCTGCTTCGTCCGCGAGTGCACCATCAGTCAAAGACCCCTGCCCGCCGCATCCTCATTTTGAGTCATCGTGGACCCTTCAGTCGTGGACCGACTTACAGGATGTGGTCGCCCAACGTTTTTCGATCCGAGGTTTCCTGATGCCGCGTTGTCGGATTTTCCTTGTGTGATGCAGCGTGGACCTTCTCACTGCCAGCGCCGCTGGGGCTCAGGTGGCCGTGCGAGGCGAAGTCATCGACAGCTTGGCTGGTGGTCATTTTATGGCGGCGTGGGTGCAGCCAGTGCCAACTGCCGCACCGTTGTCCGGAGGCTTCACTGCCATCTCAGCTACCGCCGGTCGCTTCGCGATCCGAGACGTACCCGTAGGGCAGTACACATTCGGCTTTCAGCACGCGCGATTCGACTCGCTGGGGTTCGATGCTGTGGCGCGGTTGCTGTCTGTGACGGGGCGCGGCGCCATAGTGACCGCGAACCTCTCGTTGCCGGGTGCCATGCGGGCTTTTGCGGGGCGCAACGCGAAACCACGCGCGTCGTCCTCGGTCGCGTACGAGACGCGGCGACTGGAGACGTGCCCGATGCGGCGCAGGTCATCGTGGGCTGGGGCGCGCTACAGATTTCGACTGCAGGTGAAGAGCGCACCACCGAGCGTGCGGTCGGCGTGGTCAGACGCGACGGTCGGTATGTGATCTGAGGCGTTCCGACTGACGTGCCGCTTGCTCTGTACGCGGTGATTGCCGACAGCGGTGGGCGCGGAAACACAGCCGGGATCGAACTGAGACTGCCGGGCGAGACGCCGTTGCTGCATCGGGACATGCTCGTGCCGAGCGCGCTCGATGCCGCGTCGACGGTTGGCGACACGAAAGCTTCCGCTGATTCCGCTCCCTCGCGCGAACTCCCGCAGGCCCGTGGGAGTGCGCGATTGGCCGGTACGATCCGGGACGCGGGCGGCCGTCCGATTGGCGGGGCGAGGGTCACGGTACCCTATGCCGGCGCATTCGCGGAGGCTGCGCTAGACGGCACCTCTCGCATGACCGGACCGCCGACGGGCACCAGAAGGATCGACGTCATAATGATCCGCTACCCTCCACTGCGACTGGCTGCAGATCTCCGGCCCGATCAAGTTGTCACGCTCGATCCCATTTTGCGCGAGCGGACGCCGACGCTCGATTCTGTGACGGCGTACTCGGCGCCGACTCGTGACGACGTCGGCTTTGACGCGCGCGGAAAGAATGGACTCGGCCATTTTTGTCAGGGCAGCGCGGGCACGAGCGAACGGAGCGACGAGCGTTCCGGGCGCCCTGTACATGGCGCCAGCGATGCGTGGCGGCGGTCTGCGTGGACGAGGTGGATGCCGACCGGTCGTCTAATCGACAGCTTGCTGCTCCAAGGCGACCTGGGCCGCGTTGGAAGCCTGCTCGACGATGTGCTCCCGTTTGCCGACGTCGGTGGCATCAAAGTGTATTCAAACCCTGCCGACGCGCCGGCGCAGTTTGGTAGTTCCGGAGATCGGCCTGACTAGAAGCCCGGCGAGGGAGCCAGCGCGGTCGTCGTGCTGTGGTCGAAATTCAATGCCCCGGAGTTGCGCGATGCCGCTAGCCGGCCGCGTTGAGAACGGCGGTGCACCGCAATGGCGCGAGATCGGGTCAATGGTACGTCCGACGGTCATGCCGACGGTAGTCCCCTTATACTCACTGTGTGGGTCGTGACTGCTCGGCCGGAAGACCGCCCGATGGTGACCGCGGGAGAGGTCTGATGGACGCGATGGATGCCGTGAAGATGGAATCGATGGCTGAAAAACGACAAGGTTGCGATGCGTCGTGCGGTATGTCTTTATATCTGCACGATATACGCAATAACGACAAGGCGTCGATGGGATAGTACCATTTTGACCGTCCGCTTTTCCGGTTGCAGAACGCCTCCCGTCGCACCATCCGACGGGAGGCGTTCTGCCTTCAGGTGCTCACGCTGCGCCGCACCCTCAGCTGCGGTCACACCTTGGCGATCTGCGCGGTGAGCGAACTGCCCGTGAACGGCTTCGAGATGAGCACAGCGTGCGCGTCCGCTAGTTGGTGTGCGTCGAGCGCCGTGTCGGTGTACCCAGACATGAAAGCGACGCGGATAGAGGGTCGTCGTTCACGGACCGCAGCGGCGAGTTCGGGCCCCGTCAGACCTGCCATCACGACATCCGTCAGCAGGATGTCGATGTGGACCGACTCGTCCCGTGCAATCTCGAGTGCGATCGCCGGCGTCGCCGCATCGATCACATCGTATCCTGCGCGTCGCAGCATGCGTGCGGCAAGGCTGCGGACCGCGGGGTCATCCTCGACGAGCAGCACAACGCCCGAACCCAGCACGAGCGTCGATGACACAGGAGTGGGCCGCGTCACCCTGACCGCGGGATCCGACACTCGCGGGAGGTAGACCTTGAAGGTGGTGCCCCGACCCGGCTCCGAATACACCCAGACATTGCCGCGGCTCTGTTTCACGATGCCATAGAGCGTGGACAATCCGAGACCGGTACCCTGACCCACGGGCTTCGTGGTGAAGAAGGGTTCGAAAATTCGAGTGATCGTCTCCGGTGGCATGCCGGAACCGGTGTCCGTCACGCAGAGCATCACGTACGAACCGGGGATCACGGACATGTGCATGCCGGCGTAGTCACCGTCGAGCTCCACATTCGCGGTCTCGATCGTGAGGGTGCCGCCCTGTGGCATCGCGTCGCGCGCGTTGACCGCCAGGTTCAGCACCACCTGTTCCAACTGATCGGGGTCCGCCCAGACCAGGCCTAGATCCTTGGTGGGTGCGAATCGAACATCGATGCGTTCGCCGAGCAGGCGACCCAACAGGCGGAGCGCGTCGGTCACGACGACGTCGAGGCTGATCGCGGTCGGCTGGCGAATCTGCCGCCGACTGAACGCGAGAAGTTGCCGTGTCAACCGAGCTGCACGCGCGCCCGCATCGTCGATCTCCTCGACGAACACACGACGAGGATCCGGGGCTGGTATATCCTCCATCAGCAGCGCGCAGTTGCCTTGGATTGCGGTGAGCAGGTTGTTGAAGTCGTGCGCAATTCCGCCCGCCAGCTGGCCGACGGCTTCCATCTTCTGTGCCTGTCGAAACTGGAGTTCGAGATCGCGCTGTTCCGTCACATCCCGTTGGACGGCGAGATAGTGCCCGATCATGCCATCCTCGTCGCGGATCGGGGTCACCTTCCAGCTCATCACGAACTCACCGCCATCCGCGCGATAGTTCAGGGTCTCGCCTGCGAATGCGCCCGTCTCGGTCAGGGTACGCCGCATTTCGGACAACATCTCATGGTCCGTCTTTGGGCCCTGCAGGATTCGCGGCGTCTTGCCCAGCAGGTCGTCAAGCGGGTAGCCCGTGATCCGTGTCATCGCAGGGTTGGCAAACACGATCTTTGGTCCCGGTGCATCGAGATCGCCGGTCGTGATGGTGAACGCATCGGTGGACTGTGTCACGGCTGACTCGAGCAGGCGCAGGGACGCATTTGCGCGCGCGAGTTCGGTGGTACGCTCTTCGACGCGCTTTTCCAGTTCGGCCTGCGACTCGCGGAGCATCTGCTCGATTTTCTTGCGCTCTGCGATTTCTGCCGCGAGTGTGGCGTTGGCCGCGTGCAGTTGCGTCGGGCTTGGCAACGCAACCAGCATCGGTGTCATGCGATGCAGCAGGAAGGCCGTCGGAAGCGATGCGGCGGCGGTCAGCGCCTTCAAGCCTCCCGATGTCCACCAGCTCGGCACCCAGATATTGACGACGCTGATCCAGTGCGTGGCGCCGCAGGCAAGGATGAAGACGGCGAAGCACCAGACGATGCCGTTGAAGGGAATGTCCTTCCGCTGGCGAAGGAAGCGGGCCAGTACGATCGGGATCGCGAAGTACGCGGCACCGATCAAGCCATCCGAGAGCGCGTGCAGCCAGATCAGGCCCGGATCCCAGAGGTAGCAGTACCCATGAGGCAGCTGCAGTGCGGCATGCAGCATTTGTGTGTCCAAGGCCATGCGCCGGCTCCCCGAGAGGGGTGAAGTCGCTCGGTCGGTCGCGCAAGGCCCAACGCAGCCCTCGCGCCTGGCATTGGCGGAGGGGGAGTGCGGGTGGTCGGCGGGTCGCCGGCGAAGTACTCGTCGGTGGATAGAACGGTGACGGAGTAACGATGTCCAGCGGCGCTATCAGGCAATGCCTGACATATCAGAACCGGCGATTTCGGGCATGGATGTTTGTGGGCTCCTCTGGCCTGCGCTCACGACGTTTCCTCCGCGGCCGATACTCGTCCCTGATCGGGGAACCGCACCTGTGGCGGGGCCCCTCCGTGGTGCGACCGCTTCGCGCGTCGTGCTTGATGTGGACGATCCCCGCGCTCCCCACCAGTATGCGCCGTCATCCGAAGGCCCCTGTTGCGCGCCGCCTGCGTAACGTGATCCTCGCCCTGCTGCTCGTCGGCTCGCCGGCCCTGGCACAGGCGCAGCAGCGCGACAGCACGGCAGCTCCGAAGCCCGGCACCGTGTTGCACACGGTGCGACAGGGCGACACGCTCTATGAAATCGCGCGCAAGTATCTCGGCAATCCGCTGCGCTGGCCCGAGCTGTTCCGCGCCAACACCAGCACGATTGCCAACGCGAACCTGATCTATCCGGGCCAGAAGTTGTACGTCGGTGCCGACGGCCGACCGACCTTCTCGCCGGAAGCGGTAGCGGCCGAAACCGACACCGCCGAACCGCCACCGACGCGCGCCATTCCGCTCGGCCGGCCGATGGCGGGGCAGACGGTGTCCGTGCTCGAGAATGCCACGATCAATGGTCGCGCGTTGCGTCCGACCGTGCGACGTGGTGAAGCGGCGGCGGCGCCGTTCCTCGTCGCGCTGAACGCGAAGTCGAGCGGTGGGCATCTCGTCTCACGCTCCGATCCGACCGTCGTCTCTGCCGCGCTCACGCGTGATCAGTTCCAGATCTTCGACGAAGTCGATGTGCTGTTGCCGACGGGCGTGCGCGGCGCGGTCGGCCAGCAGTTCGGCGTCTATCAGGAAGGCCCCGAGGTGAATCGCGACAAGCTTCGCCGTCGACTGATGCAGCCAGCCGGTGTGGTGGAAATCGTGGCCCTCGGATCGGGGCGCGCAGCTCGCGCGAAGGTCACGTCAATGTTTGCGAACATGAAGCGCGGCGATGTGCTGATGGCCATCGACACGACCTCGGTTCCGTCGACCGTGCGACCGCAGGATGTCAGCAACGGGCCGGTGTACGAAGTCGCATGGATCGCCGGCGGCGTCGTGTTGCCCACCGTGCAGAACTATGTCGTGATCGCCTTGCCCAAGGGCGCCAGCAGCAAGGTCGGTGACCAGTTCACGCTGTACGCCGACGGCGTGCCGCTGACCGAGGGACGCAAGGACATTGCGCCAGCCAACACCGTGGCGCAGGTGAGCGTGGTCCGCGTGACGCCGGAAAGTGCGACTGCCGTGGTCGTCGGGCACGATCAGCCGGCCATTCGCGTCGGCATGAAGGCACGCCTGGTGAGTCGTATGCCCTGACGCTCGACCGCGTCCCTACGGACGCCGCGCCCGCCTGCCGAGGAGCTCATGCCTCAGCAGGCGGGCGCGGTTAGTTTTACGCGCTTGATCCCTGCGAATTGTCTGGGGTACACCGTCAGCGCCCGCCGGGCTCGACCTTCCCTGATCACACTTCCGTTCCCGTTGCCATGCCCAACGCACGACCGCAGTTCGACAGCGCTGCCGCATCCGTTTCGGCCGAGTCCGCTTCGTGAGTCGCCGCGCTCTGGTAACGGGTGGGGCGGGGTTCATTGGGTCGCACGTCACCGACTTGTTCATCGCGAATGGCTACGACGTCACGATCCTCGATGACTTCTCGAGCGGCAAGGAAGCGAACGTCAATCCGAAGGCCACGGTCGTACGTGCGTCGATCGCCTCCCCGGAGGCCGCAGCACTGATTCGCGATGGGCAATTCGATGTCGTCGCACACCTCGCTGCACAGATCGATGTGCGCAAGAGTGTGGATGATCCTGCGTGGGACGCGGCGCTGAACATCGGTGGCTCGCTCAACCTGCTCGAGGCGGTGCGGAAGTCGGGGCACAAGACGCGCTTCGTCTTCTCATCCAGCGGCGGCGCACAGTACGGGGATTTCGTCGAGATGCCAACCGTCGAGACGGCGGCGAAGGATCCGCAGTCGCCGTACGGTGTGGCGAAGCTCACCGTCGAGTACTACATGAGCTACTTCGCGCGCGTGCATGGACTGGACACGGTCGCGCTGCGATATGCGAACGTGTACGGACCGCGACAGGATCCGCATGGCGAGGCTGGTGTGGTTGCGATCTTCTGCCGTCGTATCCTCGCCGGCACGCCGATCACCGCCTACGGTGACGGGTTGCAGACACGCGACTACGTCTACGTCGGTGATGTGGCGCGCGCCAACCTGCTCGCGGCCGAGCGGCCCTTGCCGCCCGTTGGACGACTGGACGATCGCGGATTGAACGTTGGCACGGGGATCGAGACGACAGTGCTCGACCTGGCGAATGAGTTGCAGCGCGCCGCGGCTGCGACCGTACCGGTGCAGCACGCAGCGTCGCGCCCTGGAGAGCAGCGTCGATCGTGCATCGCGTACGCAAAAACCACAGACGTCCTTGGCTGGACACCAGAGATGTCGCTTGCTGATGGGCTGAAGGCGACGCTCGAGTTCTTCCGTGCGGAGTCGAAGGAGGTCGCGGCATGATTCCCGTTCTCGCGCTGCTCCAGGTGCAGGCCCAGCCGAACAACTCGATTTTCGGGCTCCTCGCGCACGGCACGCCAATTTCATGGCTGGTCCTGGTCTTCCTGCTCTGCCTGAGTGCCGTGAGCTGGACGATCATGGCGATGAAGGCGCGTGAATTCCGGTCGGTGGCATCAGCGGCGCAACCACTGCTCGACTACGTCCCGCAGGCGGGGTCGTTCGATGACGTGGCGCTGCGCGCCAAGCTGGGGATCGGATCGCCGTTCTACATCGTGCTGCGACGCGCGGAGCGCTTCATGGCCGACACACGGCCCGCGATCGGTGGGAGCTCGGAGCGACTGGCCCGACTGTCCCAGGCGCAGGTGGAAGCGTTGCAGATGTTGCTCGACAAGGAAGCGACCGGCGAGCGTGATCGGCTCGAGCGTTTGCTGCCGTGGCTGGCCACGATCGGCGCGGTCAGCCCGCTGATCGGGCTCCTAGGCACCGTGCTCGGCGTGATCAACGCCTTTCTTGGCGTGGCGGCGAGTGGGAGCGGCAACATCAGCGCGGTGGCGCCGGGCGTGGCCGAGGCACTGATCGCGACTGCGCTCGCACTGACGGTCGCCATCCCGGCCGTGTTCGGCTACAACTACTTCGCCAACAAGTTGAATCACCTCACCAGCGAGATCGACGCCTTCAGCACGGATGTGGTGGCGCTGCTCGTTCGCGACGGGCGGATCTGATGCGTCGCCATCGCGCGCGGCAGCGAACCACGCTCAATGCGGAGATCAACGTCGTCAGCCTGATCGACGTCATGATGCTGCTGATGATCATCTTCATGATCACCGCGCCACTGCTCACTGGTGGCGTCGATGTGAAGTTGCCGAAGGCGAACGTGCGCGCGACGCAAGTGGACAATCCGATCATGATCTCGGTCACGCAGGATGGCGTGATCATTCTCGAGAACGAAAAAGTGGCGCGCGATGAACTGCGCGGCGCACTCACGACACTTGCCGCCCGTGCCAGTGGCCGCACCATCTACCTCAAGGGCGACGAGGGCGCGGCGTACGGCGACATCGTCCAGGTCCTGGCGATGTTGCGCGAAGTTGGGCTGCAGAACGTGAGCCTGGTGGCAGAACCGCAGCCCGCCAAATGACGGGCAGCGCGACAGCACCTTCGCCGGCGTCGACACCTGGACCGCGCCCGCCGCTCTCGGCGCGCACGGCGGCACTCTGGTCGGTTGGTGCGCACCTGCTGCTGATCGTGCTCGCGATCGTGTTCACGCGTCTGACACTGCCTCCGCCGCAGCCGCCGGCCTACAACGTGGAACTGGTCGCGGCGCCTCCGGGCCCGCGTGCACTCGGCTCCGTCCAGGAAGGGCCGAGCGCGCCCGCAGACGCCGCCGGAAACGGCGCCCACACCAGCGCCGACACCGGCAGCGACGATTCCGGACCCGAAGACGGTGGTGGCCGCGAAGCGGCCGACAGTCGCCCCTGCGCCCACCAAGAAGCCGGCCGCTCCCGTGGCGAAGCCGGTGGCTCCCAAGTCAGGCGGCGCGGCCACGGTCCCCGGTCCCACGCCGGCCGGTGGCGGACCAACTGGCGGTCGTGGTCGTGATGTTGCAAGTGTGAAAGTGCAGGGGATCGCGTTCCCCTTCCCTGGGTATCTCGAAAACATCACGCGCCAGATCGCGCTCAACTTCAAGCCGCGGGCCGGTGTCGCGTTGCGGGCCGAGGTGACGTTTCTGATTCATCGCGATGGCTCGGTCTCGGACCTGCGGCTCCAGTCGCGTTCCGGTGTCTACGCGTTTGATCTCGAGTGTATGGGTGCCGTCGAGGCCGTGGGGCAACGTCGGTCGTTCGGTCCGCTTCCGGGCGGATTCCGCGACGATGTCCTGCCGGTCGTGTTCAGCTTTGATCCTACTGTGTTGAGGTGAGTATCCCGATTCGTGCTTCGTTGCTGCGACATCTGCGTCGCGCTCTGCTGCTGTCCGTTGTTGCCGGTGTCTCGATCGTCAAAGCACAGCCGGGCGTGCGCCTTGGCCTGATCTATGGTGAGGGCGGGAAGCGACCGGGCATTTTTGTGTTGCCGGTGGCCGGCGTGAGCGGGGATTCGCTGCGGACCATCGTCATGCGCGATCTCGACTTTGGCGACCGGGTCACGGTGTTGCCGAAGGCCACGGCGCTTGCCACCCCTGCTGGGACTGGTCCGATCGATTACGCGGCAGCAGCCCGCCTTGGCATCAACGGCGTCGTGCAGCTCGTTCCCGTGACTGGCGGACTCACGGTGGTGCTCTACGACGTGGGCGCGAAGAAGGTGCTCCAGCGGAGCACCCTGTCGTTGCCCGGCGCACCGAACAGCGCCAGCTGGCGCATGGCAGTGCATCGCGTGAGTGACCTGTGCGAGGAATGGATCAGTGGCGAACGCGGGATCGCGGCGTCGAAACTGGCCTTCGTCGCGGAAGGCCGGATCTGGCTCATCGACAGTGATGGTGCCGCGGTCGCCCCGTTGACATCCGCCGGTCGGTTTTTGTCGCCGAATTTCCATCCCGGTGGCCAGTCGGTGGTGTATGCCTCGCTCGAGCCAGCCGGCAGCGCGATCTATGTGACGGATCTGCGTGGCTCGTCCCGCCGTGTCGTGCCACCAAGCGGCTTGAACATCTCGCCGACGTTCACGCCGGACGGTTCCAGCATCGCCTATGCACATGGCGATGACTTCGGCACGGAGCTGTACCTGGTCGGCGCCGGCGGCGGCACGCCGCGGCGGATCTCGATCGGCCGTGGCTCCGACAACACATCGCCGACGTTCAGCCCTGACGGGCGTCGAATCGCCTTCACCTCCGGTCGGTCGGGGCGACCCGATGTGTATATTGCCGATGATGATGGCACGAACGCAGACTTGCTGGCGGCGCTGTCTTCGTCCACGCAAGCCTATCGGTCCAGCCCGGACTGGTCCCCTGATGGTCGGGCGATCGTGTTTCAGTCGCAGCTTGGTGGGCGGTTTCAGTCGATGCTGATCACGCTGCGGGACCGTGCGGTCAAGCAACTGACCACGGAAGGCGCCAATGAGGATCCCGCCTGGGCTCCGGATTCGCGACACGTCGTCGTCAGTTCGACGCGCTCGGGAGCGCGGCAGTTGTGGGTGATCGACACCGAGACCGGACGCGCGCGCCAGCTGACGTCAGGTGGTGGCGCACGGCTCGCGGCATGGTCGACCCGATTTGTGCAGTGACCTGTTTGTTCACGACCGACTTTCGGCACACCCTTTTTCCATCCCTTCGGAGTCCTTGATGAATCGTCGCCTGGTTGGCGCTGCCCTGATGCTCGCGACCCTCTCACTCGGCGCTTGCCGAAAGAAGCCGGTTGCAATTGCTCCCGTCCCCACGTCGCCAAGCACGGCGCCAGCGGTTGACGATCAGGCCGCGCGTCGTGCGCGCGAGCAGTTCGTGCGGGACTCGATTGCCAAGGCGCAGGCCGATGCGGCCGCCGCCGCTCGTGCCGCAAGCGAAGCCGAGGCAGCCAACCTGCGCGCGATCCTCGAGGCGGCTGTGCTCTTCGAGTACGATGCGTCCGACATCACGGACGATGCGCGTGCGGCCCTCGACGCCAAGCTGCCGGTGCTGCGCACGAACATGGGACTTCGCATCCGCATCTCCGGACACACCGATGCCCGTGGCAGTGACGAATACAACCTCGCGCTTGGCCTGCGCCGTGCGGCGGCCACTCGCAAGTACCTGAGCGATCGTGGCATCGCGGCCAGCCGTATCGACATCGTGTCGTTCGGCGAGGAGCGTCCGGCGGCCTCCGGTGATGACGATGCTGCCTACTCGAAGAATCGTCGCGCTGAATTCGAGATCCTCAGTGGTGGCGAGTCGTTGCGGGTGCCGCCGCGATGAGCCGCGCGCGCCTGCTCTGGCTGTCGCTCGGGACTGCCGCACTGTCAGCCTGCGTCGCCTCGAAGCAGGACGTGCTGATGCTCCAGACCGACTTGAAGGCGATGCGTTCCGAGTACGCCTATCGTGACTCGACGCGTCGGGTGCAGTTCGACAGCGTGATCCGGACGATGGTCATCCTCAACGATTCGCTGCGCGGACTGAAGGGTGAGCTGGCCTCGTTTCAGGGCAACGTGCTCGGCGACCTGTTCAAGGTGCGCGACGGCCTGATCGAGATTCGTGCGCTGACGGGGCAGAGCCAGTCCCGGATCACCGAGTTGCGTGCCGAACTCGAGCAGCGCAACGCGATCCTGCAGTCGGCACCGCCAGTGCCGGCTGCCGCGACGACACCGACCTCGACACCGACCACGCCCGCCAAGCCGGTGGATTCGGCGGCGGCATCGACGGCCGGTGCGCGCCGGTCGCTGGTGCTCCGGGGCCGAATCAGCTCTACACCATGGCGCTCGACCAGCTGCGCCGTGGCAGCACCGCAGCCGCGCGAGCGGGCTTCACGGATTTCCTCGCGCAGTATCCGCAGCATGAACGCGCCGGCGATGCGCAGTACTACATCGCCGAAACGCTCGAGCGTGATACGAAGGCGATCGACGCCGAGGCGGCGTACCTGAGTGTCTACACCCGCTTTCCGCGCAGCGAGAAGGCGCCGACGGCGATGTTCAAGCGAGCGGCACTGCTGCGCACACAGGGCAAGCCGGACAAGGCGCGCGAAGTGCTCGACCTGCTGGTGAAGACGTATCCGCGGAGCGACGAGGCCGACCTGGCCCGTGAGCGTCTGCGGTCGAGCAACCCGTAACACGCCCGGCGACGACGATGAGTGACATGCCATTCCTCGATCATCTCGAGGAGCTGCGAAAGCGGCTCCTCAAGATCGTCGTCGCCGTCGGCATCTGTGTCGGGATCGGCTTCCTGCTGGTGATCAAGTTCGACTTCATCGCGCAGCTCGAGAAGCCGATCCTGCCGTACCTGATGGGCCGCAAGCTGATCTTCACGCATCCCGGTGACTCCTTCTCGATCGTGATGCAGGTGTCGTTCGGGGTTGGCTTCGCGATTGCCGCACCGGTGCTCCTGTACCAGCTCTGGGCCTTCTTGTCTCCAGCGCTCTACAAGCACGAAAAGCGGGTCGTGATCCCGCTACTGTTTGCCGCCACCTGCCTGTTCATGATGGGCGCGGCGCTGGCGTACTTCTTCGTGCTGCCGTTCGCGCTCAAGTTCCTGATGGAATTTCAGACGGCCGCGCTCGAGCCGATGATCACCGCCAGGGATTACTTCGACTTCGCCACCTCGCTCGCCTTGAGCATGGGGGCGGTGTTCGAACTGCCCATCCTGCTCGTTGGCCTGACCGCACTCGGCGTCATCACGCCGAAGCAGTTGCAGACCTTCCGTCGACATGCGCTCGTGGCCGCGTTCGCGGCTGCCGCGATCATCACACCGGGCGACCTGCTGACGACGACCTTGATGCTGGCGGTGCCGCTCTACGGACTGTATGAGGTCAGCATCATCGCCAGCATCATCGTGTATCGCCGAAAGGTGAAGCGTCGGTTGGCGGCGGAAGCCGAGTCGGACGTCGAGGTACTGGCGTAGTGCGGCGTGTTGCCGCGCTGGTTGCATCGTTCCTGATGCTCACGGCGCCGCTCCTGGCGCAGGGCGGCACACGTCCTCCGGCGCGCCCGTCGGTGCGTCAGGTCCCGCGCGACACCCTGAAGAAGGGCACTGGCCGCGACTCGCTCCGCACCGCCGCCGATTCTGCAGCGGCGGCCGACTCGGCCGCCAAGAAGGACCTGGTGAAGTGGGCCGAGTCGGATCCGGTCATCGACTCGTTGCTGACGAAGCCCGGGTACACGGTGACGCGGTTCCAGGGGCGCAGTGTCACCTTCGACGCCAGCAAGAAGATCCTCACGCTGATTCGTGACGACAGTGCCCGCGCCGCCATCGGGCGTGACCAGACGATCATGGTCAGCGACACGATCGTGTATGACGATTCGACCAAGGTCGTCCGAGCGCGAGGTGCGGAGAATGTGCTGCGTGATCCCGCCCGGGGTGGGGATGACGTCGTGTCGAAAGGCACGATGTACTACAACACCCTCGAGCGCCGCGGCACCGTGGGGTACGTCAAGACCACCATCGAGAGCGGGCAGAAGTACTTCATCGATGCGCAGAGCGCCGGCTTTGCCAACGACAGCCTTGGCGTGGAAGCCGCGTTCTTCGGTCGCAGCGGCACCATCACGACCTGCGATGATTCGATCCCACATTATCACTTCAGCTCGAAGGAACTGAAGCTGGTGAAAGGCAAGCTGGCGGTCGGTCGGCCGGGCGTGTTGTACATCTACGATGTGCCCGTCTTCTGGCTGCCGTTCTACTTCCAGGATGTCCGTTCCGGGCGCCGCAGCGGGATGCTCAACCCCCGACTCGGCTTCAGCGAGATCGTGCGCAATGGTCCGCTCTATCGGCGGACGGTCGAGAATCTCGGCTATTACTACAACATCGACGACTATCAGGACGTGCAGGCCTGGGTCGACTGGCGCAGCGGCGCCAACATCGATCCCCGGAACGCGAATGACTTCGGCTTCACTCGGTACAACATCCAGTGGCGTTACAACTGGCTGCGCCGGTTCCTCAACGGCAGCCTTGGCACGTCCTACCAGCGGCTGACCGACGGCAGCACGAATCTCAACGTGCAGATGAACCATCAGCAGCGGTTCTCGCGCAAGACGAGCTTCAACACCTCGATCAACTACGTGTCGAACACGCTCGTGCAGCGGACGACGGCGTTCAATCCATTCGCCGCGCTGGCGACGTTCCGGTCATCGGCGAACTACACGACTGGCATCGGGCCGTTCACCGTCGCGCTCGGCGCCAACCGCACCCAGTACACCGGGCGCCCGCAGGTCGACCAGACGCTGCCGACGCTGAGCGTCAACGCGGCGCCGATCACGGCCGGCCGTTGGCTCACCTGGTCGCCGACCCTCTCGGCCAGCGAGACCCGCAACACCAACCAACAAAGCGGCGGCCAATCGGCGTTCCGCTACTTCACGAACTCGAACGGCAACGTCGACAGCGTGGCGCAGGCGCTCAACAAGCGTGCGACTTCGCTCACGTTCAATACGCCGCTTCAGATCTTCGGCTTCAGCCTCGAGAACTCCTTCGACATCAGCGACGCCGCCAATACCGGCACGCAGCAGAAGACGATCGAGGAGATCATCGATCGGGGCAACGGCGTGCGCGACACCGTGCAGTCGATCCGGTTTTATGATGGATTCACGGAGACGCGCATCGACTGGCGCACGAGCTTCAGCCTGCCGTCGTTCAGCCGCGGCAAGTGGAACGTCTCGCCAAGCATCCAGTTCGCGAACGTCGATCCGGGACCGTTCTGGGTTCGCTCGACCTTGTCAGGTGGCCGATACGTCGCCCAGTCGAAGCGGCCGAGCATCAACCTCTCCATTGCACCGACGCTGTTCGGTTTCTTCCCGGGCATCGGACCCGTCTCGCGGATCCGCCACTCGTTCTCGCCGGTGCTGGGTTGGTCGGTGGCGCCCCGCGGTACCGTAAGCGAGGAATACCTCCGCGCGATCAACCAGTTCAGCAAGGGCTACAACGGCGCCCTCCCGCAGAACGTGTTGTCGTTGAGCGTGAACCAGAACGTGGAAGTGAAGCTGCGTGCCCCGGCAGATTCGGCGCCGGATGCAGGTCGCAAGGTGCGCGCACTGAGCATCCAGACGGACGCCGTGTCGTACAACTTCCTCCAGTACCAGGAAATTCGGCGGCGCTCCCTCGAGCCGAACAAGGTGTCGAAGTTTGCGGGCCTCACCAGTTCGCAGTGGGGCATCGGCCTGCGCTCCGACTTCCTGCCGGGCTTCGACTTCGCGACGCGCTTTTCGCTCTTTCAGGGCAACCCGATTTCAGACACTGCCGTCTTCAAGCCATATCGCGAGGAGATGCGTGCCTCGCTCCGACTCGATCGGACCACGGGTGTGGTGCAATGGCTGAACAAGTTCTTTGGTGGTGGTGACTTCAAGCCGGCGCCGTCGAACCTGACGGCCACGGACTCGATGCAGATGCGGAACGATGGTGGCATGACGCCGCAGGGCGTGAATCGGGGGCTCAACAGCAACCAGATTCGGCCAGGGTACGGCGCGATCCCGAGCGGGCAGGGGTGGTCGGTGAACCTGTCGTACTCGTCCACCCGGCAGCGGCCACCGGTGGGTACGAACCTGATTTCGCTGCCACCCGTCGAGGAACGCTGCGCCTTGTTGCTGCAGGGGACCACCAATCCGTTCCTGCTTCAGGAATGCATCAACCGAAACGGCAACCTTCCAGGCATCGACAACAATTCGCTCTTCGTCGGCGCCGGGTCACCGATCATCATCAACCCACCGGTGCGGTCGCTGCAGGTGCAGACCAGCTTCAACCTGACGCCGAAGTGGGCCACCAGCTGGTCCACGACCTACGACGCGGTGCGCGGTCAGTTCGCCGCGCAGACGGTCTCTTTGCAACGCGAGCTGCACGACTGGCGCGCGATCTTCAACTTCACGCAGGCACCGAACGGAAACTTCGCGTTCTCGTTCTTCATTGCACTGAAGGCGCAGCCCGACCTGAAGTTCAACTTCGACCAGCAGACCTATCGCCGCGTCGGCACCTCGCCGTAAGGAATGTCGGCAGAATAGCGATGGGTCGCGCCTCTCGCGTACGCCCCCACAGCGCCCGCAACGCAACCCATCCGAATTCTGCTGAGATACCTTGACGGTCCTGCAGCATTTGTAACTCTCCAATTCTGCAGATCCACACATGTTGTCTGCGCGTTTCAAGCCATGGCACGTCCCGGGTTTCTTCCGGAAGTACGTTTCGCTCCGTCTTCGCAAGATGCCCGTGCTGGTGCACTTCGAGGTCACGCTGCGCTGCAACGCGCGCTGTGGCTTCTGTGACTACTGGAAGACGGATGCCGCCGAGAAGGAGCGCGAGCTGAAGAGTTACGCTGACGCGGCGAAGTTCTTCGATCCGATGCTGGTCTGCTTCACCGGTGGTGAGCCGCTGCTGCGACGCGATCTCGAGGATGTGATCGCCGGCGTCGACCGCGCGATCAACTGGAAGTACATGACGCTGATCACGCACGGCGGCATGCTCTCGGCTGAGCGCGGACAATCGCTCAAGGACGCCGGGATCAACCAGTTGAGCATCTCCCTCGACTACCTCGACGGTCGCCATGACGAGGCGCGCGGCATCCCCGGCCTTACGAAAAAGATCTTCGACAGTGTCGAGGGGATGCGGGCGAAGGGCATCGACAACATCCGATTCAACACGGTGATCAAGAACGACAACCTCGACCAGATCCGGCCGATCCTCGCGCGTGCGGCGGAACTGGGGTGCGGTGTCAACTTCAGCGTCTACACGGATTTCAAGAACGGCAACGAGGAACACCTGCTGCGCGACGGCCAGCAGGAGGAGATCGAGGTGCTGGTTGCGGAGCTGCTGGCCTACAAGCGGCGTCGGCGCGGTGTCATCACCAATTCCGATCACTACCTCGAGCAGCTGCCGCGGTACACCCGAGGGGAGATGTCGGAGCCCTGCGAAAGCGGCATCAGCACGATCCACATCGATCCCACCGGCGGCGTACGGCGCTGCCCGGACTTCCCGGTCGATTTCCACTGGAAGGAGTGGAATCGGTACCAGCCGATCGACTGCAATCGCTGTTACTACGCCTGCCGCGGGGAAGCGCAGGCGCCGCTGCGAATCGACCGCATTCGGGACGTCATGGCTTGAGAGGGCACCCCGAAAATGGTGCCTTCCTGAGACGTTCATCCGTTCCCAAGCGCCGGCCGGCACCGTTTCGGTGACGTAAACGCTTGAGCCAGCTGTGACTTAGCCCTACCTTCGTTCGTTATCGGTTGAGCAGGTCCACCCCCTGTCACCCCGTCGCTTTCGCATGGCCTCATCCCCGGCAGTGCTCAAACAGCAGGCCGCCGCCCTCGAGCTGAAAAAGCAGCCCGAGAAGGCGTTAGCTCTGTATCAGCAGTTGCTCGCTGAGCACGGTGGCACCGACGACGTCGATGTGGCACTGCGCAACCGCGTGGGCGACCTGCACCTGCGTGTCGGTCAGATCGACGATGCGATCGCGCTCTTCGAGAAAAGTGCGGACGAGTACGCGTTGAGCGGCTTCCTCAACAACGCGATCGCCCTATGTAACAAGATCCTGCGTCAGCGTCCCGGTCATGTGCCCACGCTGCGCCGCCTGGCGCGCTTTTCGGCCGAGAAGGGCATGGTCGTGGACGCACAGCGCCACTACCTGTCTGTCGCCGAGGCGCTGGAAAAGCTTGGCCAGCATGGCGAAGCGCTCAAGGCCCTGAGTGAGTTTGCGGAGTTGTCGCCGGAGGACGTGCACGTGCGCTCCGTGGTCGTCGAGCAGCTTCTGCGCGCTGGTCGCAAGCCGGACGCCCTACCACATCTGACGGTGCTCCACCGCCTGCATGCGGTGGCCGGCCGAGCCGACGAGGCCGAAGGGGTCGCGCAGGTCGCGCGCGAAATCGATGCGGAGTGGAAGCCGGAATCGGAGCAGGATCGGGCAGGGAAGCGCTCCGATCCGTCGCTGGTGTTCATCGACAGCGACGACGACTTCGGCGCCCTCGAGACGCAGCCCATGCTGGGCGGTGACCTCGAGCGCCCTGCGGCGACCTCGAGTCTGGAAGGCCTCGAGCTGACGGCGCCATCCACGGCAGAGTTTGACGAAATGCCGTCCAACGGCACGCTGGATGGCTTCGAGGCGACGTCCTTCGAAGCCCCCGAGCGTGAGGTGGAAGCACCTGAGGCGGTCGCACCGCACGAGGCCGAGCTTCTCAGTTCGCTGCCTGAGCCTGTCGCCGCGGATGAGATCGAGTTTCTCGATATCGATCCGGGCGAGATCACCTCGGCCGCGTCGTCGGTCTCGGTTCCACCGCTGCCCGCGCCGCCGCGCCTGACACCACTCAGCGTACCGGCAATCCCTGCACCGCCGCAGGCGTTCAACGGGATCGAACTGCCAGGGCTCGACTTCGAGACCGAAACCGATGTGTCGGCGTTTGGCGGGCTGGACGAAGGCTCGGCCAGCTCGGAGACCCTTCCGGCGTTCGCCATGGACGAGCCGGTGCTCGACGAGTTGCCGTTGGTGCCGGATGTCGAAGTGGAACTGCCGGAGCCGGTCGAATCGGAGCCGGTCGAACCGGAGCCGGTGGCGCCCGAGCCGGTGGCCGTCGCGCCCGCACCGCCGCCGCGTCCCAAGCGTCCCACGCCATCGTACGTCAACCTGTCGGACATCCTGCACGATGAGGAGGATCCGAAGTCAGCTCGCATGACCATCGGCGAGCCGAAGCAGACAGGCGACCACGAGGCCGATTTCCAGCATATCCTGCAGGAGTTCCGGGACGGGATAGAGAAGACCATCCCGATGGATGACGCGGAGTCGCACTTCGACCTCGGCATCGCCTTCCGCGAGATGGGCTTGCTCGACGACGCCATTGCCGAGTTCCAGATTGCCGCACGCAGCCGACTCAAGCGTGTGGAGTCCATCGAGGCACTTGGCGGCTGCTTCCTCGACAAGCGTGAACCGGGTATCGCCCGGACGATCCTGGCGCGGGCACTGGACGACCCATCGGTACGTCACAGCGACGATACGCTCCGAGGCGTGCTCTACCTTCTGGGCCTCGCCAGCGAGTCGCTTGGGGCACGGGAGGACGGGCTACGCTATTATCAAAGAGTGTACGCCGTCGACATCCGCTTCCGTGACGTCGCAGCCCGTATCCAGACCCTGCAGCAGCCCGTCTAGATGAGCCTACCGGTTCCCGCGAGGGCCGGGCTCGACAACCCGTTGGCCGGTATTCAATATCCGGTTCGCGCGGAGCTCGATCTCGTTTCATTGCGCATGTGGGAGATCGTCGCCGACGAGAACCCGCTCATTGGCGATGTCAATCGACACTTGCAGGGCATGCAGGGAAAGCTCCTGCGGCCGGCATTGCTGTTGCTGGCAAACGCCGTCGAAGAGACGCGGAATCCGCTGGCCATCGATCATGCTGCGGTACTCGAGCTCGTGCATCTCTCGAGCATCGTGCATGACGATTCCGTCGATCACAGCGTGATGCGCCGTGGCATGCCGACGGTGAATGCCGTGTTCAGCCATCAGGTGTCGGTCATCATGGGCGACTACCTGTATTCTCGTGCGGTCCGGCACCTCGTGCGATCTGGTGATCTCGACGTGCTCAACGTGATCGCCAATGCCGCAAACGCGATGACGATGGGCGAGATGTGGCAGCTCTCGGCCGTCGATCGTCTTCAGTTCAGCGAGGAGGAGTATTTCCAGCTGAACCACGCCAAGACGGCGTCGCTGATGAGTGCGGCCTGTGAAGTGGGGGCGATCTGTGGTGCCCCCTCGCATCGCGTGGCACTCGCCCAGTTCGGTGAGCGTATCGGCATGGCCTTCCAGGTTGCCGATGACCTGCTCGACTACATCGAGGGCCAGGAGATCACCGGTAAGCCGTCCGGCGCCGACCTGCGCGAGCGGAAGGTGACGTTGCCTTTGATCGCCGCGCTGCGTCGAATGCCGGCGACAGCACGTCGCGAAGTCGAACGGTTCTTCGAGCTTGGCGAACCGGGGGAGGCAGCCATCAGTCGTGTCATCAGTCTGGTGGTCGAGGCAGACGGGATCGACTATGCCCGCCGCAAAGGCGAGCTTTTTGCACAAGAGGCCGAAGAGATCGCGCTCTCGCTGCCGGATACGGCGGCACGGGCGGCGATGCTCGAGTTGGTTGGTTATGTCCTTGATCGGCGCTGGTAAGAATGGCTTCTCGTGGTGGTTCCTCCCGGCATCGGCCGGCATTTCATGCGATCGTGCTCGCAGTTGGCTTCATCGTCGGTGGCTTTCTGACGCAATTTTCGCGTCGATTCCTTCCGGCGGGCAGTGTCAAGGAATTCCTGACCACAGGCGTCACGCCGAGTCTCGGTCCGTTGCAGATTGACCTGGTTATCCTCAAGTTTGCATTGGGCCCGATTGCCCTCGATGTGTCACTTCTGAGTCTGCTCGGGGTACTGATCGCGTACCTCATCGCGCGGTCCCTTTTCTAGGAGATTTTTATGCCGTTCGGACTGGGCATGGGCGAGACCATGCTGATCCTGGTGGTGGTGCTGTTGCTGTTTGGCGCGAAGCGGATTCCTGAGATCGCAGGCGCGCTCGGCAAGGGCATCAACCAGTTCAAGAAGAACATCAACGACGTCGACAAGTCCTTCCGCGAGGGTGAGATGAGCTCCCGCGCCGAGGTGCCGCGAGCTGTCGAGACGCCGGTCCGCGTCGATGATCCGACCGCTGAGCCAAAGCGATTGATGTAACCGCGCGTTTTCTTCGGTGCGGCTGTTCATCGTTCGGCTTGCGCCGAAGCGAAGCGGGGCCCCAGGACATGTCCTGGGGCCCCGCTCGCGTTTGCTCTGTTGACATTCAACGTCTGGTGCAGTGAGACGTCGCGTCCTCACTGACGCTGACGAGTCTCACTGCAGTCTCACGCACCGCCCTACGCGGCGGACTGACGACGACCAGCGGCGTTCAACTTCTTGCGGTTGTCGACGATCGAGGCGCTCTTGCGCAGGCCTTCGAGGTAGTCGCGGACCATCTGCTCGCGCATGCCGCGCAGGACCTGCGCGCGCTGCTGCTCCTTCTGCTTTTCCCACTCGGCCTTGTCGGCTGCCACGCGGCGGTCGACACGAATCACGAAGACGCCTTCAGCCGTGCGAATCGGCTGGCTCGTCGCACCAAGCGGGAGCGAGAAGGCCGCGCCGATGGCTTCGTTGAAGCCACCAAGGCCTTCGGTCTGCATCGTGCGCGCAAAGGTGGAGGACTTCGAGACCGTGAGAGCGCGAAGCTGCGCCGCAGCCTCGAAGCCCTTCGTGGCCGCGGACTGGGTGATGTTGCGGCCCATCGTCATGAATTCGTCCATGACCTTCTCGCGCGCCAGGCGCTCCTTGATCTCGTCCTTCACTTCGTCGAAGGCGGCAATGCCTTCTGCGTGCAGCGTGTCGAGTCGGGCGACGTAATAACCAGACGGGTCATCGAACATGTCGCTCGACTCACCGGCACGCGCACCACTGAATGCCCAGGCACTGACGTTCGGCACATAGCGGCCGGCGACAGTGAGCGGGTCACCTTCGAAGGCCGTGGCGCGCATGACCGGGAGGTTGAGCGCCTTGGCAGCGTCGTCGAACTTCTTCGGCGTCTCTGCACCAGCCGCCATCTTCGACAGCGAGTCGGCGCGCTTCGAGACACGCGAGGCCGTCGCTTCATTCATCGTGACGGCGATCAGGATGTGGCGCAGGCTGAGCGTGTCGCCCGCTTTCGCGTCGAGACGAATCAGGTGCCAGCCGAAATCCGTCTTCACCGGCGGCGAAATCTCGCCGACTGTCGTCAGCGCATTGGCGGCGTCGGTGAACTGGGCCACGAACCCTTCGGCCTTCTTGCTCTTGCCGAGGTCACCGCCACGCGTGGCAGAAATCGTGTCATTCGACACCCGCGTGGCAAGATCCGTGAAGACGGCCTTCTGGTCTGAGGCGGCCATGATCTGGGCGCGCAGCTTGATGATGGAATCGCGGGCGGCGATGCTGTCCGCCGCCGTCACCTGCAACGGAATCGCCAGCACTGACACGGCGGCCCGACCAGGGCGCTGATATTCAGACTTGTGCGCTTCGTAGTACGTGCGAGCCTGGGCGTCGGTGATTTCCGCCGGCGCTGCTGTCGTTGGGCGCATGGCGATGTAGGACACCTGCGCCGAGTCGTGCGAATCCTGGTAGATCTGCCAGAGGCGCGCGTCGCTGACGAAGGCGCCAGCCGCAACTTGCTCGAACAGCTTCTGCTTCGGGATGGTGGTGCGATAGTAGCCCTCGAGCTGCGCCAGCAATCCCTGTTGACGAGCCTGCGGGCTCCGCAGGAAGCGCTGGTACTTCTCGAAATCGAACTGCCCGTTCGTCTGCATCTCGGGCAGCTGTGCGTATTGCGGCGGCGGCGAGAACTTCGCGTACTCGACGATCTCCTCCTGCGTCACGGAGATGCCGCGCTTCTTGTACTCGTGCTCGAGCAAAATCTCCTGCACGATCTCATCGTAGGTCTTCTTCTCGACCTGCGCGCGCTCATCGAGGGTGAGCGAATGTCCGCGCTGCTGTTCCTCCGACTGTACCGCGGCCTCGAGGGCGCGCTGGTAGGAGCCGTAGGGAACCTCCTGGCCATCGACCTTCATGACGGTCGAGCCGATCGTCGGCCCGGACTCGCGACCGAAGAGTCCCGAGGATTCGTAAAAGACGAAGCCGCCGATGAACGTCACGGCGAGGCCCCAGAAGATGTACTTACCGAACGAGCGGAACGTCTGCAGCACTGAACAGAACTCCTCGAGGGAACGACCTGGACCGCGGGAGAGAATAGCCGCGAAAGTTAGGCCGCTAAGGGGGGCAACTTCAAGTGATACCGACACTTCGATGTGCGAGTGCCATTTGACGCTCCTCTGCCACGTCGGCTATCTTGCGATTTCCGGCGTTCCGGCCTGAGCCGGCGCACGAGCTGAAAATTCCAGAGGTTTCGATGGCGCCTGGTTCACGGCTGCAAGAGCTGACAGCCAAGTACATGCAGAACCCGCGGCGCTATTTCGTGCCGCTCGCCAACGAGTACCGCAAAACGAACGAGCTGGACCGGGCGATCGCGCTCTGCCGCGAACACCTGCCCGCCCAGCCCGGCCACATGAGTGGTCATATCGTCCTCGGTCGCGCCTACTTCGAGAAGGGCGACATCGCGGCTGCCCGCGAAGTGTTCCTGAGGTCGGTGGAGCTGGACGATGAAAACCTGATTGCGCTGCGACACCTCGGTGACATTGCGCGGTCGCGTGACGACGTGGAGGAGGCCCGCTCCTGGTACGCACGGGTGCTCGACGCCGATCCGCAGAACGACGAAATCGAGCAGCTGCTCCGATCCCTCGGCGACGCCGCCCCGTCGAATCCCGACCTGGTCACGGTCGTCGATGCGCCCGCGCCCACCGAGCTGACGGGTCTGGCGGCGACGGTAGCAGCACCATTTGGTGACCTGACCGAGCTCCCCGCGCCGATTGCCGAGCCTGAGCACCTGCCGGAACCGGCCGCCGCGGCATTCGGCTCGCTCGATTCGGCGCTCACTGATCCGACGCCGCCTGGACTTCGCGCGATCTCCGGAGCAGAGAATCAGGACCGTCCGCTCGATGCGCTCGTGCGGCCGGGCACCGGTCCCGAGTTGCCGCCGGTGCCTCGCGTGCCATTCGACCGTTTTGACCTCTCGACGCTGTCGGATGACGTCACTCCAGTGCCGGAGATGGAGTCGACCGCCGGCGCGGCGGAAATTCGTGTCGACGACGGCGTCGGATTCGTGTTCGACGACCTCGATGAACTGGTCGATCCGACCGCGGTTACAGGCGCCGGCCTGTCCTTGCCTCCTGTGGATGAGGCGGACTTTTCGGCGGGCATTGCGACGCCGACCCAGCCGCAGGTCGTCCCGGCAGAGCCGGTAGCCGACGAGCTGCTCTCGCGCCCAGGCTTTGGCGCGTTGGCCAGTTTTGCGTCCTGGCGGACGGCACAGGAGCGTGACACCCCCGCGCATGTACCGGCGCAGCCCGAGCCCGCCGCCGTCGTCGCGCCGCCAGCCGTTGCGCCGCACGCGGCTGCAGACGAGGGGCTGTTCTGGGAGACGCCGTCCACAGATGCTGCGTCGACCGCGCCCGAGTTCATTACGGAAACGATGGCCGCCCTCTACGCGAAACAGGGCTTCATTCAGCAGGCGCTCGATGTGTACCGCGCGTTACTGGTGCGCTCTCCGGCGGATCGCGGCCTGATGGCGAAGGTGACGGAAATGCAGGCAGCGCTGGCAACGGCCCCCGCTGAGACGTCGCTGCAGGAGGACGCCGACAAGGCGCTGCAGTTCGGTGAGTTGGATGATGACGGCTCGGCCGCATCTGACGCGGCATCGATGCTCGAAACGATGTACGAGGTGTCGCCACCATCGACGCAATCGGACGATGCCGCGTTTGGCACCGCGTGGAATGCCTCGACCGACGATGATGCCGGCGATGACTGGTTCGCCGACGCGTCGGCTCCCGATCTGGGCACGGACAGCACGTTCGCTGGCGACGAAATGTTCGGTGTCTCGGTCGATGTGTTCGGCCAGCCGGCGCGTCCATCCGCGAGTGACGATGTCGTGTCGGCACCTGCGGTCAGTGCCTATGGGGCTTCCACGGCGACGCTGGAATCACTGTTCGGCGCACCGACGGTCGCGGCGGCGGATCAGACCGCGGCGGACATGCTGCTCACGCTGGCCACCCAGATGGTCGGTCGACTGCCGAAGGAAGCGCCGACGCTGCCAGTGCCCGACATCCTCGAGCTCCCGTCAGCCGTGGCTGGCGACGAAGTGGCTGGCACGTCGCCGGCACCTCTGCTGTCGTTCGATCGGTTTTTCTCAGGGAGTGGTTCGCCGCCACGGGCACGGATCGATACGCCGGCGTCGCGTCCCGGCACACCGACCTGGCCAACCCCAGCGCCTTCGCCAGCACCGTCATTGTCGCCGACCTTTGGTGGACTGCCGGTGATCCCGCCCACGCCGTCGGTGACACCCGCGACCTGGGCGGCCTTCGACCAGTTCCTCCCGCAGTCGCGCACGCCCTCGCCGGTTCCGCCGTCCGCCGCTCCCGTCCCTCGACCGGTGACGCCGGCCGAGCAGCTGCCGTCGATTTCCGAGTTTCTGCTCGACCCACCGGCACTGGTGACGAAGCCGGATCTGGAGGCAGTGACAGACTCGCTGCCGGTGGCGGCGCAGCGCGATCAGCTGCTGCCGGCGGTGCCGACGCCGTCGTCCGACCTGCCGTCGATCGCCGAATTCCTGCTCGACGTGCCTCCGTTCGCGGCGGCCCCCTCGCAAGCCACGCCGCAGGTCTCTCTGCCCCCGGTGCCGACGGTTGCGGCCCCGCCGTCGGCGACTGGAGTGCCTGCGTTGACGCCACCGCCAGTGGCTCCCGACTCGGCCGCGGCGGAAGTGGCACCGGAGTCACCCGCACCGGCAGCGGCACCGGAGACATCAGCGTCGCGACCGGCGCCATCCGAGTTTCATCGCTGGCTGGAAGGGTTGTCGTGATGAGTCCCGGCGCCGCGGGCCGCATCGCTGTTCTGCACGGTCCGAACCTGAACCTGCTCGGCGAACGCGAACCGGCCGTGTACGGACGCACGACGCTGTCGCAGATCGACGCGCGTATTGCCGCCCTGGCGGCGGAACTCGGTGTCTCGATCGCGTCCACCGTGCAGCACAACAGCGAAGGGGCGCTGATCGACGCGATACATTCGTGGCGCGGCGCGAACATCGACGGTGCGATCGTGAACGCCGGCGCGTACACCCACACCTCGCTCGCGCTGCGCGATGCGTTGATCGGCGTGGCGATCCCGTTCGTCGAAGTCCACCTCTCGAACATCTATTCGCGCGAACCCGAACGCAGGCATTCGATGATTGCCGCAGCAGCGGTTGGCGTCGTCTGTGGGTTTGGCGCTTCCAGCTACGAACTTGGGCTGCGCGCGATCGTCGGCCATTTGGCCGCCTCGCAGGTATGAGCGCGAATTTCGGTGCCCGGATCGCTGCGCTGCAGGCAGTGATGCACGAGCAGCATCTCGATGGATTACTGCTCGCCAGCCTTCCGAACGTACGCTACCTCACGGGATTCTCCGGCAGCAACGCACTGGCGTTCGTTTCGTTGCGAGGCGCCGTCACGCTCTTCACGGACTTCCGCTACCAGACGCAGGTCGCGGAAGAAGTCACGCCGGATGTACGGGTAGTGATCGCTGCCAACAGCCTCTGGGCGGAGCTGTGGGCGTTCCTGCCGACCGTGCCGACGATCGAAGTCGTTGGGTTCGAGAGTGCCCATCTCCTCCATCGCGACTTCGAGCGATTGCTCGCCGACGGCGCACGGTGGCAGTGGCGTCCTGCGCGGGACCTCGTCGAGGCGCTGCGGGAGCGGAAGGATGCCGGCGAAGTCGCCTTGATCGAGGTCGCGGCGCGGATGGCGACCGATGCGCTTGCCGCGACTCTGCCACAGATTCGTGTAGGTCAGACTGAAACCGCGATCGCCGGGATCCTCGAGAAGGCGTTGCGGGATGCTGGGAGTGAAGGGTTTCCGTTCGCGACGATCGTGGCATCCGGGCCGCGATCGGCGTTGCCTCACGCACGTTCCTCGAGTCGAACTGTTGAGTCCGGTGATTTCCTGTTGATCGATTTTGGAGCCATCCACGACGGGTATTGCTCCGACATCACCCGGACGGTGGTCGTCGGCAAGGCATCCGCCGAGCAGCGAGCCGTCTATGAGGCGGTGCGGGTGGCGCAGGAGAAGGCGTGTGTCGAAGTGCGTCCGGGGATGCGCGGACGCGAGGCAGACGCCATTGCACGTGAGTACCTCAAGGGGGCCGGTCTGGCGGAAGGTTTTGGACACTCGCTTGGACATGGAATCGGCCTCGAAGTGCATGAAGGGCCCCGACTCGCGTCGTCTGCGGACGCGATACTTCCCCTCGATGCGGTAGTCACGGTCGAGCCGGGTGTGTATCGTGCGGGTTGGGGAGGAGTGCGTATCGAGGATGATGTCCTGCTCGCCGCCGCTGGCCCCCGACGCTTGACCGATTTCCCTCGCGAACTGCTGGAGCTGAATTGACCATGTCTTTCGCGTCTTCTGCCGTCAGAGCCCACACATGATCGACCTGCGATATCTGAAGAAAGTCCTCGAGATGCTCGACGAATCGACCGTCGACTCACTGGAGATCACCTCGGACAAGGGGATGAAGCTCCGTGTCTCGAAGAGCCCTGCGCAACGCGGCGGTGCCGTGCTCGGTACGCAGATGATGGCAGCGCCCGCGATGGGGATGGCGGCGCCAGTCGCCGCCGCCGCGGCGCCGCCACCGGCGGCTCCCGCAGCCGAACCGGCCAAGCCGGCGTCGACGCTGCTCGAGGTGAAGTCGCCGATGGTCGGCACCTTCTACGCCAAGCCGGAGCCCGGGGCCAACCCGTACGTCTCCGTCGGCACGCGTGTCTCGAAGGGGCAGATTCTCTGCATCATCGAGGCGATGAAGATCATGAACGAGATCGAGTGCGAAGTCTCCGGCATGGTCGTGGATGTGCTGGTGCAGGATTCGTCTGCCGTCGAATACGGCCAGGTGCTCTTCCGTGTCGATCCCAATGTCTGATCCGACGACAGCCGGAGCGGGGCAGTCCGTCGGTGACAAGCCGATCAGCGGGCAGGGGAAGCAACTTTCTGCACAGCTGCGGAGCTGGCTGGCGTCGCTGATCGAGCGTGATGGTTCCGACCTTCACCTGAAGGTCGGTCGTCCGCCGACGATTCGCCTTGCGGGCGAACTCGTGGGACTCGACCATCCGTCGCTCAAGGCGGAGGATTTGTCGGCGCTCGCCGAACAGATCATGCCGCAGCGCTACCTGAAGGAGTTCCAGCAGACGCGTGAAGCCGACTTCGCGATCGGCGTGTCCGGCATCGGCCGTTTCCGCGTCAATGCCTATCAGCAGCGCGGCACGGTCTCGTTCGCCCTGCGTGGCATTCCGTACCAGACGCGCACGGCGACGGAACTGCACCTTCCCGCCGTCGTCGAGGAACTCGCGTTGCGTCCGCGTGGATTGGTCCTCGTCACGGGCATCACGGGGTCCGGCAAGAGCACGGCGTTGGCTGCGATGATTCACCATGTGAACCAGAATCGCGCCGCGAATGTGATCACGATCGAGGATCCGGTCGAATTCCTGCACCGCGACATTCGCAGTCATGTCAGCCAGCGCGAAGTTGGCACCGACACGCTCAGCTTCAGCTCTGCGCTCCGTCGCGTCCTGCGTCAGGATCCGGACGTGATCCTGATCGGTGAAATTCGCGACCTCGACACGCTCGACACGGCGCTCAAGGCAGCGGACACCGGCCATCTCGTGTTCTCGACGCTGCACACCACCGATGCATCGACCACGATCGCGCGCATCCTGAGCTTCTATCCGCCGCATCAGCAGGCGGAAGTGCGCTTCAACCTGGCGAATGCACTGGCGGGCATCATCTCGCTCCGCCTGGTGCCACGCAAGGATGGCAAGGGGCGCGTCCCGGCCTGCGAAGTCCTCGTCAACACCGCCGCCGTTCGCGACAAGATTCGCGACCCGGCAGCGTCGCTCGACATCATCGAGCTGATCAAGGATGGCACCGTGCAGTACGGCATGCAGACCTTCGACCAGAGTCTGCTCTCGTGGTACACACGCGGCATCATCAGCTACGACCAAGCGATCTTCTACGCGACCAACCCGAGCGAGTTCGCCCTCCAGATCCAGGGCGTCGGTTCGGCCAGCGACACGTCGTGGGATGCATTCCGCGCCAATGCACCGGCCTGAGGATTCATGTTCAAGAAAGTATTGATTGCCAACCGCGGCGAGATCGCGCTTCGTGTGATTCGCGCCTGTCGCGAGCTGGGAATCCAGACGGTGGCCGTGTACTCGGAAGCCGACCGCGATTCACTGCACGTGCGGTTTGCCGACGACGACGTCTGCATCGGTCCGGCGGCAGGACGTGAGAGTTACCTGAAGATTCCGCGCATCATCGCCGCCGCGGAGATCACGGGGGCTGACGCGATTCACCCGGGCTACGGCTTCCTCGCGGAAAATGCCGAGTTCTCGGAAACCTGCACTGCGTCCGGGATCACCTTCATCGGTCCAACAGCGCACCAGATTCGCGTCATGGGCGACAAGGCCTCCGCCCGCAAGGCGATGGCTGATTGCGGCGTCCCGATCGTGCCCGGCACGCCAGGCCCGGTCGAGGACGTCGATGAGGCGCTGGCCTTCGCCGAGTCGATCGGATTCCCGGTCATCATCAAGGCATCTGCCGGTGGTGGCGGCAAGGGCATGCGCGTGGCGAAGGATGCGGACGATTTCGCGCGCAGCTTCAACCTCGCCCGCAGCGAAGCCTTGTCGGCATTCGGCAATGGCGACGTGTATGTCGAGAAGTACCTGCTCAAGCCGCGCCACATCGAGTTCCAGATTCTTGGCGATACGCATGGCAACTGCGTGCACCTCGGCGAGCGCGATTGTTCGGTGCAGCGTCGGCACCAGAAGCTGATCGAGGAAGCGCCGTCGCCCGCGATGACGCCCGACCTCCGCATGCGCATGGGCTCCGATGCGGTGCGTGGGGCAAAGGCGATTGACTATGTCGGCGCCGGCACGATCGAGATGCTGCTCGACACCGACGGCTCGTACTACTTCATGGAAATGAACACGCGCATCCAGGTCGAGCATCCGGTGACGGAAATGCTCACCGGGGTGGATCTCGTGCAGGAACAGATCCGCGTGGCGGCAGGGTTGCCGCTGCGGGTGACCGAGATGCCGGCCCTGCGCGGACACGTGATCGAGTGCCGCGTGAATGCGGAAGACCCGATGCGCAACTTCCAGCCGTCGCCCGGCAAGATCAACACGTTCCATCCACCAGGTGGACCGGGCGTGCGCATCGACAGCCACGTGTATGCGGGGTACACGGTGCCACCGCACTACGATTCGTTGCTCGCGAAGCTCATCGTGCAGGCACCGACGCGTGAGGAAGCCGTCAAGCGCATGCAGGTGGCGCTGGAGAGCTTCATCATCGAGGGACCGACGACCACGATCCCGTTCCTCGCCAAGGTGATGCAGAACGCCACGTTCCAGTCCGGTGACTTCGACACGAAGTTCCTCGAACGCGAAACTGATCTTTTCGCGAAGGAGTGAGGGGTGCGCCTTGAAGTGTTCCTGGCCCCGTCGGAGCTGACCCCGACGGCGCTGGATGGGCGTGTCGTTGCCGTCATCGATGTCTTGCGCGCCACGACGACGATCGCGGCCGCCTTGCATGCCGGTGCCCGTACTGTGATTCCATTCGTGGAGACGGAAGACGCGGTTCGGACGGCGAAGTTGTATGAGCGTGGCGAGGTGAAGCTGGCCGGCGAGCGTCACATGGTGGCCATTCCAGGGTTCGATCTCGGCAACGGCCCGCTCGAGTTCACGGTCGCCGCAGTCGGTCAGCAGACTGTCCTGCTGACGACCACCAACGGGACACGCGCCCTGCTCGCCGCCGAAGATGCGAAGGCGGTCTATGTCGCGAGTTACGCGAACTTCTCCGTCACGCTGGCGCGACTGCAGCAGGCGCTGGACACGGGCCATCGCGTCTCGATCATCTGTGCCTCGAGCGAAGGCACTCCCTCACTCGAGGATTCGGCCTGCGCTGGACGCTTCGTGCTGCAGTTGCGCGACGCCAACCCGACGCTATCGATCAATGACGCGGCGCAGATGTGCGCGCTGCTGGCCGCGAAATACGGCGACGACCTGCTTGCGCTGTTTGCTGACGCGGAGCATGGGCGCGCCTTGTCTGATGCGGGCTTCGAAAAGGATGTGCAGGCCTGTGGCGTGCTGGACTTGTACCCTGAGCTGGCCGAGTACACTGAGCGCGCGATCGTCCGTCGCGTGCCGTCTGGAGCGGTGACCGACCGAGGGGTGTGAGCGGGTGGTGAAGCGTGAATTGAGCGGCGTGGGCCTGTTGTTGCTGGCCCTCTTCCTGGTCGGCCTGCTGATGACGTATGCCATCGGCACCGACGGCGGCTTGCTGGAGGTGCGCGGCGCGTTCGGTGCAATCGGCGCGGCGATCGTGGCACCGCTGGTCACGATTCTCGGCTGGAGTGGCGTCGTCTTCCTGCCGGTGCTTCCTGCCGTGCATGGCCTCCGGTTGCTCGGTCGCCTCAATCGCGGCGAAGACCGTTCCTGGCTCTGGTTCCTCAGCGGACTCCTGCTGCTGGTGCCGATCGGATTTGCCCTTGGCTTGCGCGTGGGTCGAGACACGAGCCTGGTGGCCGGTGTCTGGGGCGGGATGATCGCATTCTACCTGATCAAGCTGATCGGATATGTCGGCGCCTGGATGGCGGTGCTGGCAGGCATCTCAGCGCTCACGATCGGCACACTGGCATGGAACCCGGTGCTGGCGCTCTTCGATCGCGCGCCGAAGGTGGCCGCGGCGCTCACTCCGTCGCGCGATGCGGCCCTGGCGGCGCTGCAAATGGCTCCGCCGCCTGAGGAAATGCCGGCGATCGACGACTATCCCTCCGCACCGCTGGCCCGTGACTCGAAGCCCGTCACGACGACGACGCGCGGAAAGAAGCAGCCCGTCATCGTGGACACCGATGACCTGGACGAGGAAGAGGATGGCCCGGCGGCCGTTGTGCTGCCGATCGCCCCGAAGCTGAAGCCTGCGGCCCCGTCACGAGAAGCGCGCGTGAACGCCGCGATCGAGGCGACCGCGGTCCCTGAGGACGACGACGCGAATTCGCTGCTGCCACCCACCTCGCTGTTGACGGAACCGCCGCCGCGGAATGTGGACGCGAACCGTCGCGAGCTGGATGCATCCGGCGTCCGCCTGATGGCCGCCCTCAAGACGTTCCGCGTCGAGGGGCAACTGGTTGGTCGCACGACGGGGCCAACGGTCACGCAGTTCGAGGTGGAGCCGGCGGCAGGGGTGAAGGTGCGACAGTTCGCCTCGCTGTCGAACGACCTTGCGCTGGCCATGCGTGCGAACAGCATCCGCATCGTGGCGCCGATCCCGGGGAAGGGCGCAGTCGGCATCGAAGTGCCGAACCCGAACCCGGAGATGGTCGCGTTCCGCGAGATCGTCGAACACCCGGAATACATGTCCGCCCGTGCAGCATTGCCGGTGGCGTTGGGCAAGGATCTCGAGGGTCGTCCGGTCATCGCCGACCTCGCGAAGATGCCGCACCTGCTCATCGCCGGCGCAACGGGCTCAGGCAAGTCGGTCTGTGTCAACACGATCATCACATCGCTGATCTACCGGCACACGCCGGCGACGCTGCGTTTCCTGATGGTCGACCCGAAGATGGTCGAGCTGTCGGTGTACAACACACTGCCGCACCTGCGGCACAAGGTGATCACGGATAACCGCGACGCCGCAGCCGTGCTGAAATGGGCGGTGCTCGAGATGCAGGATCGCTACGCGCTGCTGGCGGCCAACGGCTGTCGCAACGTGCAGGATTTCAACCGTCGCGTGCAGGAAGGCGCGCGACTGCAAAAGCCGCGCAACCCCGAGGTCGCGTTCGAGGTCAACACCTACGATGGTGGCATCCTGCCATACATCGTGGTGATCATCGACGAAATGGCCGACCTGATGATGACGGTGCAGGGCGAGGTCGAGACGCCGATTGCGATGCTGGCGCAGAAGGCACGCGCCATCGGCATCCACCTGATCCTCGCGACACAGCGTCCCAGCGTGAACGTCATCACCGGGTTGATCAAGGCGAACTTCCCGAGCCGAATTGCCTTCCGCGTGGCGAGCCAGATCGACAGTCGCACGATCCTCGATGGATCGGGCGCCGAGTCGCTGCTGGGCAACGGCGACATGCTCTTCCTGCCGCCCGGCAAGTCGGAGCCCGGCCGCCTGCAGGGCGCCTACCTGTCGAGCGAAGAGACGGAACGCCTGATGCACTGGTACGATCAGCAGCGCGAGCGCACCGAGGCCGAGCGTGAAGCACAGGGTGTGGCAGCGGCGCCGGCGGTTGCTGAGCCGGACATCCTCGAACAGATCCGTGCCCGTGAAGTGGCCGACTCGGGCGGCGGCGATGATGACGGCAGTGACCCGGTTGATCGCGACAAGCTGTTTCGCGAGGCAGCGGAGCTTTGCATCCAGCATCAGGGCGGGAGCACCTCGCTGCTGCAGCGTCGCCTGAAGGTCGGCTATGGTCGCGCCGCGCGCATCATCGACCAGCTGCACGACGCCGGCATCCTCGGCCCACCCGACGGCAGCAAGCCCCGCGATGTGCTGAAGGGGTTCCAGGACCTGGACGAGATCATCGGGTCGTAGCCTCCGCGATTTTCTCGCTTCGCTACCAAAGCAACGAGTCGTCACCGTGCCTGGCGGTCTCGCTTCGCGGACTAAACAACGAGTCGCCGCTGCGCGTCGCCGTGCCTGGCGGTCTCGCTTCGCGGACTAAACAACGAGTCGCCGCTGCGCGTCGCCGTGCCGGGCGTTCTCGCTTCGCCGACTAAACAACGAGTCGCCGCTGCGCGGCTCCACGCGGGGATCGCGGTGAGCCGCGGTGGTACGCGGAGAACTGCAACTGCATGGAGTGGGTGTACTGCGTGGCACAGACGCGCGATGTCGAGTTGGTAGGGATTCGAGTGTAAATGACACCGAGGCTGGCTCCGCTTGCTGAAGCCGCGTTCCGCACCCCCACCACCTGCTGTTGCAGTTCTCCGCGTCCTCCGCGTTTCATCGTGACCTCCGCGCAAGTCGCCGCGCAGCGGCGACTTCGGAGTTTGCTTTCATCGCCGCAGACCGTTGCGTCTGGAGTTTGCTTTCATCGCCGCAGACCGCTGAGTCTGGGTTCGCTTGCAGCGACGGCTCGCGCGGCGTCGTTTGATGATGGGTGCGTGAATCGGGTGGGCGTTCGCATCAGCAGGGGCCGATCTTCGCCCCATGACACAGACCAAGGCACAGGCGCTTGGCGCCCTCGGAGAGCGCATCGCGGCACGCTGGCTGGTGCGCGATGGCTGGCAGGTGGTGGATCGGCGGTGGCGGTCAGGACGGCGCGACATCGATCTCGTCGCCGTGCGTGACAATGTCGTCGCGTTCGTGGAAGTGAAGACTCGGCGCAGTACCTGGTCCGGCGGACCGGTGGAGGCCGTCAACTGGCGCAAGCAGCGCGAACTGACCCGGTCGGCGCAGGCGTGGCTGGATCAACGCGGCCTGCTCATCGCGCCGGCCGGGGCCGTGTACCGGTTCGACATCGTCGGGGTGGTGGCCAGCCGCGAGGGCGTCGGGGTGCGGCACGTGGAGG
Source organism: uncultured Gemmatimonadaceae bacterium (assembly GCA_963740355.1). Taxonomy (GTDB): domain Bacteria; phylum Gemmatimonadota; class Gemmatimonadetes; order Gemmatimonadales; family Gemmatimonadaceae; genus JACMLX01. The sequence goes on along the minus strand of CAVUDW010000001.1, from coordinate 90,194 downwards.
CCGCCTTCCCAGCCTTCGCCGTCCACTGAGTCTGGCCCACGTCACGGGTTTTCGAAGACCCCTTGACGGCTTTTGTTCGGTTTCGTATTCTCTTCGGGCGCCGGGGGCCTTTGCCCGGATTCACTAGATTGCGGTTCCGGGCCCGGTGGCGCCGCGACCCTTCCATGCAGGAGATACCGAGATGGCATCGATGGCGATTGCAGACGACAACAAGAAGAAGGCCCTCGCCCTGGCTGTGGCGCAGATCGAGAAGAACTGCGGCAAGGGTTCCATCATGCGGCTCGGCATGGACACCCGGATCAAGGTCGACGCGATCCCGACCGGCGCCATCAACCTCGATGCCGCGATTGGCATCGGTGGTGTGCCGCGCGGTCGTGTGACCGAGATCTACGGCCCGGAATCGAGCGGCAAGACGACGCTCTGTCTGCACGTCGTCGCGAACGCGCAGAAGATGGGCGGCGTCGCTGCCTTCATCGACGCGGAGCATGCGCTGGATACCGAGTATGCACGGAAGCTCGGTGTGGATGTCGAGAACATGCTCATCAGCCAGCCTGACACCGGCGAGCAGGCGCTCGAGATCTGCGAAATCCTGGTGCGCAGCGGGGCGGTGGACGTGATCGTGATCGACTCCGTGGCAGCACTGGTGCCGAAGGCGGAAATCGAAGGCGACATGGGTGACAGCTTCGTCGGCCTGCAGGCGCGCCTCATGAGTCAGGCGCTGCGCAAGCTGACCGGCGCCATCGCGCGCTCGAACACGTCCGTGATCTTCATCAACCAGCTGCGCGAAAAGATCGGCGTCATGTTCGGCAGCCCGGAGACGACCACGGGCGGCAAGGCGCTCAAGTTCTACGCGTCACTGCGCCTCGACATCCGTCGCATCGGTCCGGTCAAGGACAAGGAAGACGTGGTCGGCTCGCACGTGCGCGTGAAGGTCGTGAAGAACAAGGTCGCGCCACCGTTCCGGCAGGCGGAGTTCGACATCATGTACGCGGAAGGCATCAGCCACGCGTCGCTGGTGCTCGACATCGCGGCGGAAAGCAACATCATCGAGAAGGCCGGCTCGTGGTATAGCTACAAGGGCCAGCGCATCGGTCAGGGACGCGAGAATGCCAAGATGTTCCTCAAGGACAACGTCGAACTGCTGGGCGAACTCGAAGAGCTGGTGAAGGGTGTGCTGGGCATGAAGATGATCGAGCAGCCGGTGATTCCGCCGGACGCTGACGGCGAGGAATAGCAGCATGCGCGCATGCCCGAACGTGTGCGCGCCGCGGCGGTGTGATGCGAATTTCTGACGCATCTGAAAACGAGGGGGTGGAGTCGAAGCGGCGCGGGGCCCGGTACCCTGCGACCTCCGACGCCGCCCCCTCGTCTCGCTCCGCCACGAGCCCGAACAGCCCGAATAGCGAGAAAAGTCCGAGGCGCCGGAAAGCCCCCGGAAGCCAGGGCAGCCGGAAACGGACATCGAACGCGCGCGACATCAACGACAGCAGCTCGCTCACCAGCCCTCGGTCGTCCGCGCGCAAGCCGCGTGGTGGCGAGGAGATCCCGGTGCTCGTGCCGCCCATTCGCGTCATGAACGTGGCGGAAGATCCCCGCGTGAAAGGACGGGTGCGTGTGCGCTGCCAGGCGCTGGGCCAGAGTGTCACCCTCGTCATCGGGTCGAGCGGGGTGCGCGCATTCAACGTGCGGACCGGCATGACGCTCGACACCGTCAGCTGGGCGGCGCTGTCGCGCGAGGCGCGGGTCGTCACGGCGCAGGATGCCGCACTGCGCATGCTGTCCACCTCACGCCGGAGTCGACGCGACCTCGAAATGCGGCTGCGCCGGCGCGAACTGGACCAGACGGTCATCGCTGATGCACTGGGCCGGTTGGACTCCATCGGGCTCCTCAATGATGACGATTTCGCCCTCGCTGAGGCCGCAGCGCAGTTGCGGAACGCCGCCAAGAGCACAGGAGCTGTGAAGCGACGGTTGCGTCAGCGCGGCGTGTCACAAGAGGTCGCGGATGCCGCGGTGGCGTCCGTGGTCGAGAGCGAAGGGGTCGACGATGCCGAACGCTGCGAAGCCACGGCGCTCAAGCGTGCGCGCCAGTTGCGGAGCTTCGACAAGGCGACCGCGCAGCGCCGTTTGATCGGATTCCTGATGCGCCGCGGTTTTTCAGCGGACCTGATCTTCCCGGCCGTCCGACGCGTGATGGAGGGGTGGGGCAGCATGGCGGATGCCGGTGCCGACGGGGATGACCCAGACGACGAGTTCGACGACGGGGAGTGAGCGCTGACAGCCTCCGCGGCTGAGCGACTCCACGAGGCGCTGGCTGGCAGACTCGCACCCCAGAGCGTCGCCGTAACCCTCGGTGGCGCCTATATTTCGGGACTATGCTCGCGTCTGAGATCCGTTCCCGATTCCTGGCCTACTTCGAGCGCCAGCACCACGTCATCCGCCCGTCGTCGTCGCTCGTTCCGGCGGACGACCCGACACTGCTGTTCACCAACGCGGGAATGGTGCAGTTCAAGCGGGTCTTCCTCGGGCATGAGGAGACCAGCTACGGCAAGCGGGCCACCACATCGCAGAAGTGCGTGCGCGCCGGCGGGAAGCACAACGACCTCGAACAGGTTGGCCACACCGCCAGGCACCACACCTTCTTCGAGATGCTCGGCAACTTCTCGTTCGGTGACTACTTCAAGCGCGATGCCATCCGGTTCGCCTGGGAGTTCGTCACCGAAGAGCTGAAGATTCCCCGCGAGCGTTTGTTCGTGACCGTCTACCACGAGGATGACGAAGCCCGTCAGCTCTGGAAGGACGTGGCGAACGTGCCGGAAAGCCGCATTTACGGGCTGGGCGCGAAGGACAACTTCTGGCAGATGGCGGACACCGGCCCCTGCGGTCCGTGTACGGAGATCTTCGTCGACCTCGCACAGAGCGCCACCGACTGGGCCTTCCCCGAGGGAGCGACCGGCGAGTGGACACGCACCGACCTCACTGAGTTTTCGCTCGACGCGTTCGTCGAGGGCGCGGAAGCCGGTCGGTTCGTCGAGATCTGGAATCTCGTGTTCATGCAGTTCGACAAGCAGGCTGACGGCACCAACCTGCCGTTGCCCGCACCGAGTGTCGACACCGGTGCCGGCCTCGAACGCATTGCGGCAGTCATGCAGGGCGTCAGCAACAACTTCCACACCGATGTGTTTGCACCACTCATCAGTGCGGTGGAGTCGGCGGTCGGGATCACATACCCGTATCGGCCGGGTGTTGGTGTTGGTACGGCGCATGACGCGAACGGGAAGCAGATCGATCCGGCCAGCTTCCGCGTGTTGGCGGACCACGCGCGCGCGACCGCATTCCTGCTGGCCGATGGAGTCTTTCCGTCGAATGACGGCCGCGGGTACGTGCTGCGCCGGATCCTGCGCCGGGGCGTGCGTCACGCCTGGTTGTTGGGTCGGCGCGAACCGACGCTCGTGCATGTCGTCCAGGCAGTGATCGACAGCATGGGTGATTTCTTCCCCGAGCTTCGTGCGCGATCCAAGCACATCCTGGACACTACGCGTGCCGAGGAGGTGCGATTCCTCGCCACGATCGATGCGGGTATGACGCGCTTCGAGGAACTCGCACCGCTTGGCAGCACGCAGGGGTCAACGGCGATCCGGGGGACATTGAGCGGGCAGGACGTGTTCATGCTCTATGACACGTACGGCTTCCCGATCGACCTCACCGAGTTGATGGCACGCGAACGCGGCTACCTCGTGGACATCGCTGGCTTTGACGCCGCACTGCAAGTGCAGCGGTCGCAGTCACAGGAAGACCGGAAGAGCCGCAAACTCGGCGTCAGTGCGGACGTGCTGGCGGATTTCTCGACCTGGCAGCTGGAGCCCGCCACGCTCGCCGAGGCGCAGTTCGTCGGCTACGACGTGCTGGAGACAACCACGCCGATCGGCGCGATCCGCCCACTCGAGGACGGCCGCACGGCGCTCATCCTTCGGGATTCGCCGTTCTACGCCGAGTCTGGCGGCCAGGTGTCCGATCGCGGCACGGTGAAGGGCGACGGCTGGATTCTCGACGTCGAGGATGTGAAGAAAATCGATGGTCGCACCGCGGTGATCGGGACGGCGAGCGGGCACGTGTCGTTTGGAACCGTGCACGCCAGCGTCCCGGCGTCTGTGCGTCGCGACATCGAGCGCAATCACACGGCCACCCATCTGCTGCACGCCGCACTGCGGCAAGTGCTCGGCGAGCATGTGCACCAGGCCGGCTCGCTGGTGAGTGCAGATCGCCTGCGTTTCGACTTCACGCATCACGGCCCCGTGACGCCTGAACAGCGCGCGCAGATCGAGTCGATCGTGAATCGGGAAATCTGGCAGGGGACGCCGGTCGCCACGCGGATCATGAAACACGCCGACGCAATCGCGGATGGTGCGACGGCGCTGTTCAACGAGAAGTATGGCGACACAGTGCGCGTGGTTGGTATCGGCCCGTTCTCGAAGGAATTGTGTGGTGGCACCCACGTGCGCAACACCGCCGAAATCGGTGTGTTCGTGTTCGTGCATGAGACGGGCGTTGCCGCGGGCGTGCGGCGTGTCGAAGGGTTGACGGCGCGTGCGGCGTTCGCGTTCATGCGCTCGCGCGAGACGTTGTTGCATGAGGCTGCGGAACTCCTCAAGGCCCCGGTCGATGCGGTGCCGAAGAAGGTCCAATCGTTGCTGGACGACCGGAAGGCTCTCGAGAAGCGTCTCGCGGACGCGATGAAGGGTGGCGGCGGTGGTTTGGCGGACCTGCTCGGCAAGGCCGCGACGATCGGCGGCGTGAAGGTCGCGAGCGGCGAGGTGTCGGGCATTCCCGACATGAAGGCGCTGCTTGCCCTCGGTGATGCCATGCGCGACCAGCTCGGCACGAACGGCATCGGTGTCGTGGCGGCCAGGTTCGAGGACGGGAAGTCGGCGATGGTCGTCACGGTCACCGATGACGTTCGCGCGCGTGGTGTTGGCGCCGACGCGCTGGTGAAGGAGTTGGCTGCCATCGGTGGTGGGCGCGGGGGCGGGAAGCCGCACATGGCGCAGGCCGGATTGCCGAGTGCAGATGCCGTCGCAGCCGTGCTCGAAGCAGTGGCTCGGGTGGTCGCGTCGGCACTTGGTGCGTGAGTAGCGGTCGATCGGAATTGCCTTCAAGGAGCGCGCATGGCTACACCAGCAGGGGAATGGGTCGCGGCACACGCCGAGCAACCGCCGGTGGCGTTGCGGGCGCGACTGGACGGCATTCTCAACGCTGAAGACGCGCGGCCGGATGTCGCCGTGGCGCCAGCATTGCTGGAAGCCGGACAGGCGCTGCTTGCCAACATCATTGGCAGCGGGTCGACGCAGCGTGATGCGGCGCTCGACCTGCTGACGGCAGATGCGCTGGTGACGTATGCATTCGAGGCTGCTGCTGACGATCCGTCAACACTCGATGCACGCGCCGCTGACGCGATGCGCGCGATCTCTGCGGTCGTGGATGCGCGCTCCCGCTGAGCGTATTGGTCGACGCGTGCGATGATCGACATACACACGCACCTCCTGCCGGGCGTTGATGATGGCTCCCGAACGCTGGAGCAGTCGCTCGAAGTCCTCGAGCGATTTGCTGCGTCGGGTGTCACCTGCGTGGTGTGCACACCGCACCTCGCCGCCAGCGAGGCCGATCGCATGCCGACCGACAAGTACCGTCGCTTGCATCGGGAGTTGTGCGAGGCGGCGCCACCGGGAATCACGCTGCAGCGAGGCTGGGAGATCATGCTCGATCATCCGGGCATCGACCTCACCAGCCTGCACCTGCGGCTTGGCGCGTCGAGCGCCATTCTCGTCGAGTTCCCGCGTGGAACGCTGCCGTCGGGCACGGAACTCGAACTGGCGCGGCTGCGACAGAGCGGCGCGATACCGGTACTCGCGCATCCGGAGCGCTACGGCGGCGCGTCACTCGATCTCATTCGCAGCTGGCGCGAAGCGGGGGCCGTGATCCAGACCGACACTGCCTATCTGCTGGGCGAAGGTGAACGCTCGGTGCTGGCGCGTGGCATGCTCCAGGAAGGCCTGATCGACATTCTTGCGAGCGACAATCACGGCGACCAGCGGTCGTTGTGGGCGGCCCACGAGTGGTTGATCGAGATCGGCGCCGCGGATGCATCTCACCTCCTCACCACGGTCAATCCGGGTGCGTTGTTGAGTGACCAGCGGCTGGTGCCAGTGCCACCGGTACGGCTCGAGAAGGGAATGTTTTCGCGGCTGCGGGAGCTGGTAGGCCTGCGGCGTGCAACGCCATCGCCGAACACCCCAATTGCCTGAGAGGCAGATGTCACGGGTCGACCATATCACCAACGCATTGCGCGAACTCGCCGAGACGGCGCTGCGGACCGCCGAGACGATCGGACCGCAGCTCGACCGCGCGGCGAGCATGGTACAGGACGACTGTCGCTCGCGGCGGCACCCTGTTCTTCTGCGGCAACGGCGGTAGCGCGGCCGATGCCCAGCATCTTGCCACCGAGTACATCGTTCGGTACACGCGCAACAGGGCCGCGTATCCTGCGGTGGCGCTGACGACCGACACCTCGCTGATCACCGCGGCAGGCAATGATTTTGGGTTCGATCACATCTTCGAGCGGCAGGTGCAGGCGCTCTGCCGCGCGGGTGACTTGTTGATCATTCACTCGACCAGTGGCAACTCGCCGAACGTGCTGCTCGCCGCAGCCGCGGCGCGCACCAATGGAGTGCAGGTGCTGGCGTTCAGCGCACGCGATGGCGGGGCATTGCTGGCCGCCGCCGATCATTCCGTCGTCATCCCGACACAGCGCACCGATCGTGCGCAGGAGCTTCACCTGAACATCGAACATGCCATCTGCGACCTGATCGAGGCCACACTGTGATCGACCTCAAGGGACGACGTGTCGTGATCACCGGCGGTGGACGAGGCATTGGTGCGGCATCCGCCGTGTTGTTCGCACGTGCCGGGGCCGATGTCGTGATCGGGTTTCGATCGCGGCGTGCCGAGGCCGAATCGGTGGCGCTCGAATGTCTGTCGTACGGCGTGCGTGCCGCCGCCATTGCTGCTGACCTGTCGCAGAAGGGCGGCGCAGATGCGCTCTGCATCGCGGCAACGGCCACGCTCGGTGCGATCGACATCATGGTGGCGAATGCAGGGTTCTGGCCCACCACGCCAGAACCGATCGCCACGATGAGTGATGCGCGGTGGAACGAAACGGCGGCGCAGAACTACGGCGCGATGTTCCAGTGTGCTCGCGCCGCCGCGCGCAGTGTCACGGATGGCGGCAAGATCATCTTCGTCTCCAGCACGGCCGGGCAACGCGGCGAGGCGTTCCACGCGGACTACGCGTCAGCGAAGGGCGCGATGATTTCGATGGTCAAGTCGATCGCGATCGAACTCGCGCCGCGGCAGGTGAACGTGAACGCTGTGGCACCGGGTTGGGTCGATACCGAGGCCATCACGCCCGTGGTCTTCGGTGATGAGGCCGTGCGTGTCGCGGCCAACATTCCCCTCGGCCGCATCGCGTCACCGGCCGACATCGCGGGCCCGATCGTATTCCTCGCCAGCCCGTTGGCGCGACACATCACCGGCGAGATTCTGAACATCAACGGTGGTAGTGTGTTGTGCGGCTGAGGCCACGTCCGGGCAGCACCCACGCGGAGTGCCGGTCGTGATCGCAATGGTGTTCACCGGTGGGACGATCTCGATGCGCGTCGATCCGCTCGCTGGCGGTGCGCTTCCGGCGCTGGACGCGCGGGACATCCTCAGCGCGGCGCGCGGCATCGAGGAGGTGGCGGAGTTGCGAGTCGAGGAATGGGGACGGTTTCCCGGTCCTCACATGGATGTCGATCGGATGTGGGCGCTGCGTGCACGCCTGCTCGAGCTTGTGGCGGAACCTGCCGTGGATGGCGTCGTGGTGACGCACGGCACCGACACGATCGAGGAGACGGCGTATCTCGTCGCGCGTTCGGTTCGAACGAGCAAGCCGATCGTGTTCACCGGTGCGATGCGCAATTTGAGCGAGCTGGGATGGGATGGGCCATCGAACCTGGTCGACGCCGTACGTGTCGCCGCGCACCCCGATGCGCGCGACTATGGCGTGTTCCTGGTGATGAACGGCCGCGCCTATTCGGCGATCGATGTCACCAAGGCACACACGCACGTGCTCGATGCGTTCGAAAGCCCCGGACTTGGGCCGGTCGCCGAGGTCGATGACGAAGGCGTGTTGTTCCGGCGGGCGCTGCCGGCGCAGCGGGCCATTCTCGAGCCTGAATTCCCGGCCACCCCGATCGACATCATCGGCGCGTGGGCCGGTGCCGACGCCCGCTTGCTGGACGCAGTGCTGCCGACGGCGCGCGGCGTGGTCATCTCGGCGCTCGGGCGGGGCAACGTTCCACCGCTGATGGCCGACGCGATCGCCCGCTGGCGCGATGCCGACAAGCCGGTGGTGATCACCAGCCGAACCGGCCGGGGGCGGGTGGGGCAGACTTACGGCTATCCTGGTGGTGGCCGTCGTCTGGGCGAGCTCGGGACGATTTTCGCGGGGACGCAGCGACCGACCCAGGCCAGGATCGATCTAATGCTGGCCGTTGGCGCTGGACTGACGGGTGACGCGTTGCACGCGGTGTTCTCCGGAGCGTAAGCCCCGGAGAAGGGACTAGGCGGCGTGCGACGACGTAGCGGCGCCTGCCCGGCGCGTCCAGCGCTCGAAGCACTGCCACCCGAATTCTTCCGCCGCGCGAATCTGGTCGGGGAACCCGAAGCCGTCGAGATAGCCGAGCTGGCGGGCCTTCCACTCGCAATTCCACTCGAAATCGAAGGCGTATACCTCGCCTTCCGCATCGGTGACCGTCACCACACCGGCGAAATCGGCGCAGCCGCTGGCGGCGCGAAATTCAACCCGGTCGACCGCGAGTTCTGGCTCCGCGTGCAACAGCTGCGCGATGGTCCGAAGCACTTTCACCCGAGGATTGCTGGGTGACGGCTGGATCCGCGGTGCGGAGAGGCGCGAGGCAAATGCTTCGAGGTCGGCGCGAAATTCCGGCGTCGCACGCGAGGCAGCCAACAGGGAGTCAAATTCTGCAAACGTCATGTCTGGAAATGTAATCGGTCCGGGGCCGTTAGCTTTACGGAATGAGTCTCGGCGCGTCGCCCACGATTTCGTGGCTTTCCTGCTGCTGGTCACCACTCCGCGCGCCTGAGCCGCGTGGCGTGGCGGAGCGCCGCCCGTGACCGACGTCGTCATTCGGCCGCCGGACGCGGTGGGAGAGATCGCGGCGCGCCTCGAAACCGCCGGATTCGAGACCTGGTGTGTTGGCGGCGCCGTGCGTGATGCGCTGCTTGGCCGGGCCGACCTCGATTGGGATCTTGCCACGGCCGCCACCCCCGGCGAGGTGAAGCGGCTCTTTTCCCGGACCGTCCCGGTGGGCATCGAGCATGGCACCATTGGCGTGTTCGGACGCGACGGTCGTTTGCACGAGGTGACGACCTTCCGCGCCGATGTCGAAACCGATGGTCGGCATGCGGTCGTGAAGTTCGGCGTGTCGCTCGACGAGGATCTGGCGCGACGCGACTTCACCATCAATGCCATCGCCTGGTCGCCAGCCCGCCAGGAATTGCGCGATCCATTCGGCGGGCGCGCTGACCTGCAGGCGCGACAGGTTCGTGCCGTCGGCGTCGCCGCGCGCAGGCTGGAAGAGGATCGGCTTCGCGCATTGCGTGCGATCCGGTTCGCCGCGCGCTTCGACTTCGAGATCGAGCCGGAGACATGGCGTGCCATCGAGGCGAGCGCGCCTCACCTCACGCGACTGTCGATCGAGCGTGTGTTGCAGGAATGGACGAAGACACTCGAGCAGGTTCGGTGCGCATCTGCGGCGTTCACGAAGTGGCGCACATCCGGCGCACTGACTGTGTTGGTGCCGGCGTTGACGTCGGTGCCTACGGAATTCTTCGCGGCCATCGACCACGTACCATTGGCCTCGCGGAGTGTCCGGCCTGAACGGGCGTCCCTTCGGGCGCTGACTCGACTGGCGTTGCCGTTCATGGCGCTCGACGCGAAGAGTGCGCGGGTGGCGCTGACGGCACTCCGTGCCTCGAACCATGAGACGGCGCACGCCAGCGCCCTTGCCGACGCCTGGAGTAGCTGTGGGGCAGAGCTGGGCTCGTTGGCATCCGGCGTGGAAAACCCTCCGGTCGTCGTGCGGCGGATCGTGGCGCGGATTGGTCGGACACGCGTCCACGCCACGCTGCGGGCCTTCGCCGCAGTCTGGGCGGCGCGCCGCGCGGCCGGCCTCGATGCCCCGACGCAGCCGCAGGTGATGCGGCTTGCGCGAAGGCTGCTGCGGATCGCCTTCACCGATCCCATTGCGCTCGGCGATCTTGCAGTCAGTGGCGATGACCTGCGCGAGGCCGGCGTGCGGCCCGGCCCGGCGCTGGGGCAGATCTTGCACGCATTGCTGGAGCAGGTCCTCGACGATCCAACCGTGAACACCTACGATCGCTTGCTGGGTATTGCCCGGCAGTTGGCGAACCCGCAGTTGGCCAAGGAGAGCTGAGTGGCGTTTTTCCGTGGTCCCGTTCCTGAGGTCTCGGTGTGGCGGCGCTTTCGTGATGCCTCCGACACCTACGCCGTCATGCGCCGTGACGGGTTGGTGGGCGCGCGTGCGCTCGGCAATGCCGAGGCGATGGTTGAGTTGTTCCTTGAACTGGTGCCGGAATTTCCGGTCCTGTTCTCGCTCACCGTGGATGACTGGCGGAACGCGCGTACCTGGCATGCCGACGGCGTGACGCAGGCCGCGCTCCTCGATGCGTTCTACTCGCTGCGCGTCCCGATCATCGGCGCGGGCGGCGTGGAGTTCACGCTTGACAGTGGCAGTGATCAGCTGTCGCTCTCGGCACATCTCGAGGTCGTGACGTGGTCGCGCACCGATCGCTGGTTGTACCTGCTCGACCGCGCCGGACTGCGTGAGCGTCCCCGTGTGCGTGGCCGACTGTGGCGACCGGCGCGCGGCGCATTTCCTCCCGCGAACACGCTGACGGCCGGTGTGAAGACGTTCGTCAGCACGCTCGCACTGCAGCCCGGCTGATGGCGCGACGCAGCTCCGGCGGCGCGGGTGCGTCGGCTCCTGGCCTGTTCAGCGACACGGTCAGCACGGCACCGCTCGCACATCAGCTGCGCCCGCGTACACTCGATGAGTACGTCGGGCAACGACAGCTGTTCACGCCCGGCACACCCGTGTACGACGCAATCGAGCGGGGTGTCCTCGGTTCCATGATTCTCTGGGGTCCGCCAGGGACCGGCAAGACGACCCTCGCGCGACTGATCGCACAACGCGTCGGCTGGTCGTTCGAACCGTTCAGTGCCGTCAGTGATGGGGTTCCTCGGCTGCGCGTGATCGCCGAACAGGCACGGCAACGCCTGCTGTCCAGCGGCGCACGCACGTTGCTTTTCGTGGACGAAATCCACCGCATGAATGCGGGCCAGCAGGATGCGCTGCTGCCGATCGTCGAGGATGGAACGGTCACGCTGATTGGCGCCACGACAGAGGCGCCAAGTTTCGAGATCAACGCCGCGTTGCTCAGTCGCGCACGCGTCGTGGTGCTGCAGCCACTGGCCGCTGACGACTTGCTTGGACTGCTGCAGCGTGCACTACGCGATACCGATCGCGGCCTTGGTGCGCGGAAGCTGACGACGGATGACGAGGCGCTCGAGGCGCTCGCGCGCTGGGCGGATGGCGATGCGCGTCGCGCACTTGGCACGCTGGAAGCGGCGGCAGCGGCCTTGGATGACGGTGAGCGTCTCACGATCGAATTGCTCGAGCGTGCATTGCAGCAACGCCTGCCGCGACATGACAAGAGTGGCGAACAACATTTCGACCTGCTGTCGGCGTATCACAAGTCGCTGCGCGGCAGCGACGTGCAGGGGGCGCTCTACTGGATGGCGCGCATGATCAATGCGGGCGAGGATCCAATGACCCTGTTCCGCCGGGCAATGGCGATGGCTGCCGAAGACATCGGCGTGGCGGACCCTCGGGCGCTGCAGATGGCGGTCGCGGCGCGTGACGCGTTCCACATGCTCGGTGCGCCGGAGGGCCTGATCCCGTTGGCCGAGATGACCATTTATCTGGCGACCGCACCGAAGTCGAACCGGGTGAAGGTGGCCCTCGACGCGGCGCTGGCCAGCGCCCGCGAGACTCCGAACGCCCCGGTGCCCCTGCAGCTTCGCAATGCGCCAACCAAGCTTCACAAGTCGCTCGGGTATGGTGCGAGCTACGAGTACGCGCATGCCCAGCCTGGTGGCGTGCCAGCGCACTCCCACCTGCCGGATGAGCTGGCGGACGCCGTGTTCTACGAACCGTCCACTCTGGGGTACGAGAAGGAGATCGCCAAGCGCCTCGAGTGGTGGGCGGCGCGGATTGCTGAGCGGCGTGGCGACACGGTGCCGGAGAAGGACGCGCCTGATGACCAGGCGCCGACCGGCGCCTGAGACTGTTTTGACCTCGGTTCCCCTTGGAGGCTGGATGCGGTTGCTCGATGTTCGACGCGTACTTGTGGCTGGGATGTTGCTGCTGACCGCTGGCCTAACCGGGTGTGCCACGGCGGCCAAGGCGATCTTCACACAGCCGGACGTGACTTTCCGCGGCGTCGGTGTGCGCTCCCTCGGCCTCGATGGCGCCGATTTCGAGGTGCTGCTCAACATCTACAACCCGAACGCCTATTCCCTCGGCGCGTCGCAGCTGCGCTATCGGCTGATGGTGGACAGCGTCGAGATTGGCGCTGGCGCGCTCGACAGCGGCTTCGCCGTGGCCAAACGCGATTCAATGGTGGTGCGGCTCCCGGTTCGGATCGGTTTTCGCGCCGTTCAGTCCGTCGGGCCGCGGCTGCTGCGTGGTGGGGAAATTCCGTATCGCCTGATCGGCGACGTTACCTTGAAGTCATTCGTTGGCACCTTTGCCCGCGAGTTCAACGAAGTCGGTCGATTTGACGCCTTCAAGACGTTCCGCCCGTAGTGATGCGGACCGTTTGCAGCAGTCAACACGAGGTGTACCATCGCGCGTGATTCCATCACACTGACGCAGCCGACGGAACGGGCTTTGCTCGTTGGCGCTCCCCGCAAGCGGACCGCGGCGCGGCATCAGGTCGACGAACATCTCGCCGAGTTGGCGCGGCTTGCAGATACCGCTGGCGCGGAGATCGTCGGCACGCTGACGCAGGCGATCGACAAGCCGCATTCCGGCACCTACCTCGGCAGCGGCAAGCTGGACGAACTGCGTGAACTGGCGAACGAGAAGGAAGCCACGCTGATCATCTTCGACGATGAGCTGAGCCCAACGCAGGGCAAGAACATCGAGCAGATCGTCGGCAAGCGCACGATGGATCGTGCTGAGCTGATTCTCGACATCTTCGCCACGCGCGCGCGCAGCAGCGAGGCGCGCATGCAGGTCGAGCTGGCGCAGCTGAACTACATGTTGCCGCGCCTGACCAAGATGTGGTCGCACCTCGAGAAGTTTCGCGGCGGCATCGGCATGCGCGGCCCGGGTGAAACGCAGCTGGAGACCGACCGTCGGTTGATCGGGCATCGTGTGCGCGTCCTTCGCGAGCGTCTGCAGGACGTGGTGCGCCATCGCGAGACCTTGCGGGCGCATCGCGAAGGAGCCTTTCGCGTGTCACTCGTCGGCTACACGAACGCGGGCAAGAGTTCCGTGCTGCGTGCGCTCAGCGGCTCGGAAGACGTGTATGTGGAAGATCGCCTGTTCGCGACACTCGACCCATTGACTCGCGACATCGACCTTGGCGAGGGGTATCACTGCCTGCTCACCGATACCGTCGGCTTCATTCGCAAGCTGCCTCACCATCTCGTGGCGAGTTTTCGCGCCACGCTCGATGAAGTCCGCGAGGCCGACCTGCTGCTCCATGTGATCGATTCCAGTCATCCGAGCTGGGAGGAGCATCGCCTGGTGGTGGACGAGGTGCTCACCGAGCTTGGTGCCATCGATACGCCGCTGGTTCACGTGTTCAACAAGATGGACCTGCTCTCGCCGGAGATGGATGAGGCGATCCGCACCCGTGTCGGCAACCTGATTCCTGACTCGCTGTTCGTCTCGGCGCAGTCGCATGAGGCACTCGAGCCGTTGCGTGCCAGGTTGCGCGACGGTGTGCGCGCGGTGCGACCGATCGTGCAGGTGCGTGTGCCGGCGGCCAATGGCAAGCTCCTGTCGACGCTGTATCGCCAGGGCGAGGTGCTCGAGCAGGCAGCCGATGGCGAGAACCTGCTGGTTCGGGTTCGGGTCGATGCGATCCTCCGCGGCCGACTGGAACGGGAAGGAGTGGTGGTGAAGGTGTGATGATTCGTAACCCCGTGGTACCACGGTACTTCGGTGGCTCCGATCAATGGCTGTTGCTACATTGCGGTGTTCGTAGGACTGGTGCGGAGCTGCCGCACGAATGACTCGTCTCTTTCGAATTCCATGTCTCCTCGCAAGGCGCTGATCACAGGGATCACAGGGCAGGACGGTTCGTATCTCGCCGAGTTTCTGCTCGCCAAGGGCTACGAGGTCCACGGCATCGTGCGCCGCGCCAGCACGTTCAATACCGGACGCATCGACGCACTCTACGAACAGCCGCACATCTCGTCGGGGAAGCACCTCCAGTTGCACTATGGCGATCTGGGCGACTCGTCGTCGCTGCAGCGCGTGCTGGCGACCGTCGTGCCCGACGAGGTCTACAACCTCGGCGCCCAGAGCCATGTGCGTGTCAGCTTCGACGTTCCGGAGTACACCACCGACGTCGTTGGTACGGGCACCCTGCGCCTGCTGGAAGCGATGCGGAATCTCGGCATGAAGCCGAAGTTCTATCAGGCCAGTTCGAGCGAGCAGTACGGGCTGGTGCAGGCGGTGCCGCAATCGGAGTCGACGCCGTTCTATCCGCGCTCACCATACGCCTGCGCAAAGGTGTTCGCGCACATGCTGACGGTGAACTATCGCGAGAGTTACGGCTTCCCGGCCAGCTGCGGCATTCTCTTCAATCACGAGAGCCCGCGTCGCGGCGAGAACTTCGTCACCCGCAAGATCACGCGCGGCCTGACGCGGATCAAGATTGGTGCGCAAAAGTCACTTGCCCTCGGCAATCTCGATGCCAAGCGTGACTGGGGCTTCGCTGGCGACTATGTCGAGGCGATGTGGCTGATGTTGCAGCAGGATGTCGCTGACGACTATGTCATCGCGACCGGCGAAACGCATACCGTCCAGGAATTCCTCGACGTCGCGGCCGAGTACCTGGATCTCGACTGGCGTGCCGTCGTGACACAGGATCCGCGCCATCTGCGACCGGCCGAAGTCGACCTCTTGCTGGGTGACCCGGGAAAGGCGAAGCGCGTCCTTGGCTGGGAGCCGAAGGTGTCGTTCCGTGGGCTCGTGCACATGATGTGTGATGCCGACCTGGCGCTTGCCGAGCAGGAAGTCCGCTAGGACCGTGTACCCGTCGCGCCATTTTTGTCCTTCACTGAAGTCATGACTCGTATCCTGCTCACCGGCGCTGCCGGGTTCATTGGTTCACACGTCGCCATCACGCTCCTCGAGCGCGGTGATGAAGTCGTCGGCATCGACAACCTGAACGACTACTATGACCCGACGCTGAAGGAGGCGCGGCTGGCGCGCCTGTCGGGTCGGCCTGGCTTCTCGTTCCAGAAGCTGGACGTCGCGGATCGTCCGGGCATGGAAGCGTTGTTCGGGGCAGGTAAGTTCGACAAGGTCATTCACCTCGCGGCGCAGGCTGGCGTGCGGTATTCCCTCGAGAACCCCCACGCCTACATCGACAGCAACATCGTCGGCTTCACCAACATCCTCGAAGGGTGCCGGCACAACGGCGTGAAGCATCTCACGTACGCGTCATCGTCAAGCGTGTATGGTGCGAACACGGCGATGCCGTTCAGCATCCACCAGAATGTCGATCACCCGCTGTCGTTGTATGCGGCGACGAAGAAGGCGAACGAGTTGATGGCGCACACGTACAGTCACCTGTACAAGCTGCCCACCACCGGCCTGCGATTCTTCACGGTCTACGGTCCGTGGGGTCGCCCTGACATGGCGATGTTCCTGTTCACGAAGGCGATCCTCGAAGGGCGCCCGATCGACGTGTTCAACAACGGCCAGATGCGCCGCGACTTCACGTTCGTGGACGACATCGCCGAGGGCGTGGTGCGCACCAACGACCGCATCGCATCACCGAATGCTGACTGGGACGGCGGGGCGCCCGATCCAGGAACGAGCGCAGCGCCGTATCGACTCTACAACATCGGCAACCACAATCCCGTCGAGTTGATGTACCTGATCGAGACCATCGAGAAGGCCCTCGGCCGCACGGCGCAGAAGAACATGATGCCTATGCAGATGGGTGATGTGCCGGCCACGTACGCCGATGTCGAGGACCTGACGCGCGACACCGGTTTCACGCCGGCGACGCCGATCGAAGTCGGCGTGGGACGGTTCGTGGAGTGGTACCGGAAGTACTACGGCGTCTAACCTGTAGCGCGTGCGGACGACAGGCTGATGACAGTGCGGCGCGAGGTTCAGCCTCGCGCCGCACCCATCGCCAGCGGTGACCGCTCGATCGCTTCCGACGTCGGCGTGCTGCGCATGGCGCGGCCTGGCGACTCGAAGTCCGGCACGATTTCTTCCAGGCTTCGGCGCAGGTACGAGTCGCTGGCATTACGCATCGCCGACTCGATCAGCTGCACGATCTGCATGTAGACGCGCAGGTCAGGAGCGTCGTAGCGCGCCTTCATGATCTTCGGGTGCGAGGTCGCCAGCACCTCGTCGCCCGAGAAGAACAGCTCTTCGTAGAGTTTTTCGCCGGGGCGCACACCGTTGAAGACGATCTCGATGTCTTCGCCCTCAGTGAGCCCGGAGAGGCGGATCAGGTCGAGTGCGAGGTCGTAGATGCGGACCGGCTCGCCCATGTCGAGGCAGAAGACTTCACCGCCGGTGCCAATGGCGCCTGCCTGCAGCACCAGTCGCGTCGCTTCCGGGATCGTCATGAAGAACCGACGCATTTCCGGATGCGTGAGCGTGATCGGACCACCATTGCGGATCTGCCGCATGAAGGTCGGCACGACGCTGCCTCGGCTGCCGAGCACATTGCCGAAGCGCACCGCCATGAAGTGCGCCTGGTGGGTGTGGGCGGCGTGACAGACGATCATCTCGGCCACACGCTTGGTCGCACCCATGATGTTCGCCGGTCGGACGGCCTTGTCGGTCGAGACGAGCACGAAGTGCTGTACGCCTGAGTCCAGGGCGCTGGTCACCACGTTGCGCGTGCCGACGACATTGTTGAGCACCGCTTCGATCACGTTGTCTTCCATCAGCGGCACATGCTTGTGCGCTGCGGCATGGAAGACTGCGAACGGCCTCCAGTCCTGGAAGATGCGATGAATGCGCTCCGCGTCCTTCACATCGGCGATGATCGGCACCGTGCGCACGTCGGGAAACCGCTCGCGCAGCTCGGCGTGAATCTCGAAGATCGAGTTCTCGCCATGTCCGAGGAGGATGATGTGTCCCGGATTGAGCGTCGAGATCTGTCGGCAGAGTTCGCTTCCGATAGAGCCACCAGCGCCGGTGATCAGGATCGTGCGGCCAGCCGCCATGGACTGGAGGCCGTGGAGGTCGACCTCAACCGGTTCGCGGCGGAGCAGGTCGCCGATCTGGACCTGACGGAGGGCGGCGATGGAGACGCGGCCACTGAGTAGGTCATCGAGGCCTGGGACGGTGCGCGCCTCGACGCCGGCTTCGCGGGCTAGCTGGACGATCTTGCGGATGAAGGATCCGGGCGCGGACGGCGTTGCGATCACAACCGAATCGAGGTTCGCCGCTTTCGCGACCGACACCATTTCGGACGTATGACCCAGCACCGGCAGGCCAAGAATGCGCTTTCCGTGGAGCGACGGGTCATCATCCAGAAAGCCAAACGGGACCATCCCCGTCCGGCCTCCTTCGATCATTTCGCGGGCGACCAATTGACCGGCCGAGCCTGCGCCGATGATCAACGTCTGCCGACCTGCTCGCGCGGGCTTCAGCCGACCGAGGGCGCTCTGCCTGCGGGCCCGGGCGAGAATGCGCACGCCGACCGCACCGCCCATGAAGAGGGTCGCATCGAGAAGCAGCACGGACCACGGCACCGCGGTTCCCGTATCCATCGCCAACACACGACCAACGACCGCAGTCACGACGGTGGCGAGAAATCCCGTGTAGATCAATTGCACGGCTTCGCGAACGCTCGCGTATCGCCAGACCTGCGTGTACGTGCCGGTCGCGTAAAAGATGACGATGCGCACCAGGCAGGCGAGCGCCGCGTACTTGGCGAACAGTTCCGCGTGTGGCGTCGGTAACGGCCACGTCTCGAATCGCGCGACGTACGCCAGCAGCGTTGCAATGAGACTCAGCGTCAGGTCCGCGCCAACGAGCACACGGGTCCTGTTGGTCGTTACGCGAGTCAGCGATTGGGGTGTCAGAGCACCCTGCATGGAGATCGGTTGAGAGGAACGACGGCATCTCGGACAAGCCGAGCGCGAAGACACCGCACGGGGTACTTCCGCAATGCTCGCCAAGTCACATCAGAACCCGTGCGACCAATCGCGGAACTCGCTGTCAAATATGACGATAACTCACTGTCTGCGTTAGGGTCTCGCTTGCTTTGGGGTTGAGGCGCGGCTAATCTGTCCTGTCTGCTCGACTCTGCCAAGAACCGCCTCGACTGCTGCCGAAACGAGCATACTCTGGCTGATAGACTCCGCCACTCCGAAGCACTTGGTGCCAGCGCGCTAGGCGTCGCGCTCGGTCTCACATCCGCGACCCAGCTTCGCGCACCCCTGCTGCCTGTCGGGCCCGGTGAGGTGCTGCTTTTCTTGTGGCTCGTGAGCGCGACTTTTTCGCTGGTGCGGAACGGGAAAGTCGTCGTTACCGATCTTGTGCGGCCGATCTTCGCGTTCTGGCTCGTGACGCTCTGTGCGCTCGCGCTCGGTTGGTGCAGCGGGATCTATCTGAACCTCTGGGACCCCGCGTCACTTCGAGATGCCATTGCTGTACTGCTGGCCGCGGCAGTGGCAGGGTTGTCGGTCGTGCAGCCGCGCTCGATCGATCGCATCTGGACCGCGTCTGGCGCGCTTGCGATCACACTCGTACTTGGGCTCGGTTCGCTATTGCTCCTCGTCGGTGTCGGTCGCCCGATTGTCGGGCCAGTCTCCTCGATGTACGGCTTCCGTTTCGCTGGCTGGGCGCTGAATCCCAATCAGGCGGCGTTGGCCGTCTCGATCGTGCCGTTCATTGCATGGGAGCACCGTCGTGCGAGCACCCATGGTCTGGCGCGGGCCGGCTGGGCCTGCATTTCGCTTGGCGGACTCATCATTGGGGTTGCTACGCTCAGTGATGCGCTGATGCTCGGTTGGGGTGCCGCCGCGGCAACCGGCCTTGGGATCTGGTGGTGGAAATCCACCTTCGTCTCCACACGCTCGAGCCTGCGGAAAGTGATCGCGGTGTTCGGCTTGCCACTGCTGGCCGCCGCGGGCGGCGTCGTTCTCGGACCACGACTCCTCGAGATCGCCGAAGAGAAGGCGGCCTCGTCCTACGACGATGGGGGGCAGGGCTCGGATCGTGTGGCACGCTGGCAGCACGGTCTCGACGCGGCGACACGTTCGCCCGTCGTTGGCCTCGGCCCTGGTTCCTACTCGGGCCCCTTCACAGCGTTTCAGGGTGAGGAAGCGCACAACACCCCGATCGATTGGATGGACGCAACCGGTGTCGTGGGCCTGCTTGCTCTGCTTGCGCTTTGGGCGTGGGTGGCGTTGCGCGTGCTGCATTCCAACAGGGCCGGCGCAGGCATCGCACTCTGCGGCTTGCTGATCTTTTCCATGTTTCACTTCGTGCTCAGACAGCCAGTGTTCTGGTTCTTCCTCCTTTCGTTGGCCGCACCGCTCCCCGTCTTCATCGCGCGGCGCCGCGCCGGGGTGCGTTGAAATGTGCGGGATCTGTGGCTACCTGAATGTCGGTGGCGCGCGAGTGCCGGAGGGGACACTCGCGCGGATGACGGACTCGATTGCGCATCGCGGTCCCGACGCCGACGGGGCATGGGTTGATGAGCAGGCAGGAATTGCGCTTGGTCACCGTCGGCTGGCGATCGTGGAGTTGTCGCCCCTTGGCGCCCAGCCGATGCACTCCGCATCTGGTCGATGGGTGCTGAGCTACAATGGCGAAGTGTACAACTTCCGGCTGCTTGCAGCTGAATTGCGTGCACTCGGGCACAATTTTCGTGGCCACAGTGACACCGAAGTGATGCTCGCCGCAGTGGAGCAGTGGGGCGTTGCCGCGGCGACGTCACGGTTTGTCGGCATCTTTGCCTTCGCACTGTGGGACCGGCAGGAACGTGCGCTACACCTCGTGCGTGATCACGTCGGTGTGAAGCCGCTCTACTACGGCACGGCCGGCAGCACCGTGGTGTTCGGCTCTGAGTTGAAGCCACTGGTGCTGTATCCCGGATTCGATCGGAGCGTCGATCGCGGTGCACTGGCGCTGTCGCTTCGGCACAACTGCATCCCAGCGCCGTACTCGATTTATCGCGATGCGAAGAAGCTTCCGCCGGGATCGATCCTGACCATCGATGCCAACGGAACGCAGCACGGCCCGGTCGCGTACTGGTCGGCGCGGGATGTCGCGGAGTCGGGCAGCCGTAACCCCCTGCAGTTATCCGACGCGGAGGCGACGGATGCGCTCGAGGCACGACTTCGTGACGCTGTCGGGCTACAGATGATGGCCGACGTGCCGCTGGGCGCTTTCCTGTCTGGTGGCGTCGATTCATCGACGGTCGTCGCGTTGATGCAATCGCAAAGTGCGCGGCCAGTGCGGACGTTCTCGATCGGGTTTCCAGAAGCACGATACGATGAAGCGCAGGCCGCGCGCGCCGTCGCGACGCACCTCGGTACCGAGCACACCGAGTTGTACGTCACTCCCGATGACGCGCTTTCGCTCATTCCGCAGCTGCCGCGCTACTTCGACGAACCGTTCAGCGACTCTTCGCAACTGCCGACGATGCTGGTCTCGGCACTGGCACGCAAGCATGTGACGGTCAGCCTGTCTGGTGATGGCGGCGACGAGCTCTTCGCCGGGTACAACCGGCATGTCCTGGCGGAAAACCTCTGGCGAAAGCTGCGCAACGTGCCGCGGCCAATGCGCTCTCTCGCCGCGCGAGCGATCGCGGCGGTGCCACCTGAGACATGGGAACGAGGTGTCGGCGCGACTGGGCTGTGGCGTTCGCAGCAGGTTGGTGCGGCGGGCATCGGCGCCAAGCTCCACAAGATGGCCGGGCTCCTCGACGTCACGGAGCCGGCGGAGATGTATCGTCGGCTCGTCTCGCACTGGAGCAATCCGGCATCGATCGTGTTGGGGGCAACTGAGCCACCCACGCTCGTGAGTGATCGCACGAAATGGGCGACGCTGCCGACCTTCACGGAGTCGATGATGTTCCTCGACCTTGTGACGTACCTGCCCGACGACATCCTCGTCAAGGTCGACCGCGCGAGCATGGCCTACGCGCTCGAGGCTCGTGTGCCACTGCTCGACCACCGCGTCGTCGAGTTCGCGTGGCAGCTGCCGTTGCACCAGAAACTGCGGAATGGTGTCGGGAAGTGGATCCTGCGCGAAGTGCTGTATCGACATGTTCCGCGAGCACTCATTGATCGGCCGAAGAAGGGATTCGCGGTACCGATCGACGCATGGCTCCGCGGTCCACTTCGCGATTGGGCAGAGGCACTGCTCGATCCAGCGCTGCTGAAGGCTGATGGCTACTTCGATCCCGCGCCGATTCGATCGCGATGGGCTGCGCACCTCCGAGGTGCTGCGGATCAGCACTACGAGTTGTGGGACGTCCTCATGTTTCAAGCCTGGTTGCATGACGGGGGCGGCGCACCATGACGCACGAGGACGTGCGACTGGTGCACGTCATGACGGTGCCGCAGACTTTCGTGCTGCTCACCGGGCAAGCGACGTTCATGCAGCAGCAGGGGCTTCGTCTCACGGCTGTTGCATCGGATGGACCCTACGCGCCGGTCTTCGCCGAGCGCGAAGGTGTCGAAGTGGTAGCCGTGGAGATGCCGCGGCGCATCACGCCGCTGGCAGACCTCGTCGCCTTGTGGCAGTTGGTCGGCGTGATACGTGCGCGACGTCCATCAATCGTGCATGCGCATACACCGAAAGGCGGGCTGCTTGGGATGCTCGCCGCGTGGATCAGCCGCGTTCCCGTCCGGATATACCACGTGCGCGGGCTGCCACTCGAAACGGCCTCCGGCCTCACCAAGCTGTTGCTCGGTGCCAGTGAACGTGTGAGCTGTGCGCTGGCGCATCGCGTGTTTTGCGTCAGCCACTCATTGCGTGACCAGATCGTGTCGCTTCGCCTGGTCGATGAGCGCAAGGTGATGGTCGCTCACGCCGGGAGCGGCAACGGGGTGGATGGTGCCGCCGCGTACAACCCAGCGCGGTTTAGTCCGACCGAGCGCGTCGAGTTGCGTCGGACCTGGGCGCTTCCCGACGACGCTGCAGTCATCGCCTTCGTGGGTCGACTGGGGCATGACAAGGGAATTGTCGAGTTGACGGCCGCGTGGAAGATCGTTCGCGAGGCTGTTCCGACGGCCCATCTGGTGCTGGCTGGACCGATCGACGATGCCCGGGACACGCTTCCTGCCGACGTGCTGGCGACACTCCGCACGGATACGCGCATCCACTTGCTTGGGCTCCTGAAGGATGCCCGTGCAGTGTATGCCGCCGCCGACGTCGTAGTGCATCCCAGCCATCGAGAAGGCTTTCCCAACGTGCCGCTCGAGGCCGCAGCAATGGCCCTGCCGGTTGTGACCACCTTGGCGACGGGGTGTCGGGACTCGGTGGTGGATGGCGTGACCGGGGCACTGGTGCCCGTTGCTGATGCGGATGCGCTGGCGGCGGCTCTCAGGCGCTATCTTGACTCGCCGGAACTCCGTGCGTCGCATGGGGCGGCGGGCCGGGAGCGGGTTCTCAATGACTTCGCCCCTGAACGCATCTGGGCGACGTATATCCATGAATACCGACGACTGCTTCAGGAGCATGGTCTGCCGTTGCCTGTGCCAGTGACGCTGCGCGACCCTCAGCTACAAACGACATGAGCGCGTGATGGACGATTCGACGGATATCCGACAAGCCGGTGGAGCCGGGTACGGCGCAGTGTCGCTGCGCGACGTGCTCGTACCTGTGGCGAGGAACTGGGGTCGACTGGCACTGGGCGCAATCGTGGCCGCGAGCATCGCGATCGCGATCATCCTCATTCGCGGCCCGCGATACGAGGCGCGCTTGATCGTGGCGACGGTGAGCAGCCAACCCGGCTTGAATCTCGGTGGCGCTGCGGCCCTGCTGGCCTCTGCTGGCGGCGGCGCTGCGCCAACGCAGTCGGGCCTCCAGGTCAGCCCCCTGTTGATCGCCGACTTGATGCAGTCACGTCGCGTGCTGCTGGCCGTCGGTCTCTCCAAGTTGCCGGGGCGCACCGAACGCATCGTCGATCTCGTGGCCGAGAAGCAAGTCCGCGAGGACAAGATCGTGGAGGAGATGGACGACGTGATCGCCGCACGTGTCGCCAAGGAGACGGGACTGGTCTCGCTCGGCGTGATCCTGAAGGACTCCTCGTTGGCCCGCGAGGTGGCGCGCCGCATCATCAGCGAAGTCACGAAGACCTACGTCGAGACGGCGCGTGCGCAGGCAACCCAGTTGCGGCACGCGCAGGATGTGCGCGTGGACAGTGCAAAGCGCGCCTTGGCGCGCCTCGAGCGCGAGCAGCAGCAGTTCCAGCAGGCGAACCGCACCGTGCCGTCATTCAGTGAACTTGCGACGCAGCAACAGACGCTTCAGCGCGATGTTGGCGTGGCCGAGCAGGTCTACTCGAAGGCTGTCTCCGACCGGGAGAGCGCTGTCGCGAAGGAACTCGAGGAGACGCCTGTCGTGGTCACCGTCGATCCACTGCCGGCAACGCTTCCGCCCACGCCGCGTCGATTGGTGCTCTTCACGGGCCTCGCGGTGGTCGCGTCGCTCATGTTCGGCATTCTCGTGATCTTCATTGCCGAGGCGCTGCGCCAGCCAGTGTCGGGCGACCGAAACGGTGAGCCTGTGCTGGATGTTTCACCGATGAACGCACGGTCGCGCGGGCGCGCTGGCGCGTGAGTGAGACGCAGGGCGCAGCGCGTTCCTCGCTGCGGAGTGATTTTGTCGTCAACCTGCTCGGCAATGTTGGATACGCCGCTGCGCAGTGGGCGATGCTGCTGGTGCTGGTACGCCTCGGCTCTCCGGCGATGGTGGGCGAGTATTCGCTTGCGCTCGCGATCGGCGCACCGGTCGTGATGTTCACGAACCTGCGGCTTGCGTACCTTTTGGCCTCCGATGCCGGTCGCTCGCGGCCGTACTCAGACTATTTCTCGCTCCGCCTGTCGGCGAATGTCGTCGCGATCGTCGCGATCATGCTCTGGGCGTGGTTCGGTGGGTACCGAGGTGACACGTGGGTCGTGATCGTCCTCGTGGGATTGGCCAAGGTCGCCGAGGCGTTCAGCGATCTCGCGTTCGGTTATCTCAGCATGCGGCTCCGCTTTCGCGCCGTGGCGACTTCGCTGGCCGTACGGGGCTGGGGAACCGTGGTGCTGATGGCCGTCCTGCGGCTGGCTGCGGTGCCGTTGACCGGCGTGGCCGCAGCGCTCGCCATCTGGTGGTGGGTCGCGTTCTGGTTGGTTGACCTTCGTCTTGTCCGGCATGCGCGGGTAGGCGACGATCCCGCGGTGGCCCCCCCCGCAACGGTCGCGGCCCTGCTTCGTGCATTCCGGCTGAATCGGTCTTTGCTCGCGCTGGCCTGGCAGGCCGTACCGCTCGGGGTCGTGGCACTCTCGCTTTCGCTGGCGGCGAGCATCCCGAGGCTGACCATCGCGCGCGAACTCGGAGCCGACGCGGTCGGCTACTTCTCTGCGCTGGCGTACGTGATGGTGGCCGGACGCATGGTCGCCGTCGCCCTGGGAACGCCGACTCTTCCGCGCCTCGGCCGCTTCGTGGCCGCAGGTGATCGTGCCGGATTCATCCGGACCGTAGGGCAGGTGGTGACGTTTGGACTGGTACTCGGCGCTGCTGGAGTGCTGGGAGCCGCCCTGATCGGTCGTCAGGCCCTCACGCTGGTGTATGGGGCGAACTATGCCGTATGGTCGCCGGTGCTCACCTGGCTGCTGGTGGCGTCCGGACTCGGCTACTCGGCAACATTTCTCGAGGACTCACTGGTCGCGATGCGCAAGCTTCGCGCACAGGCGAGCCTGCTCCTGATCACGCTCGGTGTGATCAGCGCAGGGTGTGCGCTGCTGATTCCGCGCCATGGTCTGATGGGCGCGGCGTGGGCGCTGGTGATTGGTGCGAGTGTCGAGATTCTTGGTGCCACCGTCCTCTTTGGGCTGGCCATCCGGTCCTGGCCGACGCGTGCGACGCCGGATGCGTCGCACGCTGGACCGTCCGTCAACGCTGCGTCAGCGCCTTGAGTGGCGAGTCGTCGCCGGTAAGCGCCGCACAGAGCGCGAGGCTTTCTGTGAGCTCGCGTTCTTCGTAGGCGGCAACCTCCGTCATCGGTGCGGCGAGCTCGTACGGCGTGCGCCATTGCTCCGACGCGGGCCGGGCGTGCCGCCGCACGAAGTCCAGCGTCTCTGCCAGTTCGTGAGCTGGCCGCGCCGGATACTCGGGCCACCAATCCGCCGCAAATATACGCACATGGCGACCATATAGTGCGGCTAGCTCCAGGCTCGCCGAGTTCGCGCGCCCTGCTGCGTGCAGGAGCGGCAGCAACTCGGCAAAAGGGATCACGCCGGCGCCGACGGGGCATCGTGCGAGGATGTAGCCCTCGTCGGTCCAGTGAATCGTGTAGTCCTTCATGTGAAGATACTTGATCCACGGCAACATCTTCTTTGCATACGTGATCGGATGCTCACCGGTCGCGAGCGGATTCGCGGCGTCGAGCACCATGCCGAACCACGGGCTATCGAAACCTTCGCAAAGCCACAGAATATCCTCGGACGAGACATCCTGATGATTCTCGACCGCGATTGACACACCCAGTTTCTCACTGGTGCGCAGCACCTTCGCCAAGCGCTCCCGAACGCCGTGCATGAACGGCCTCCAAAGGCCGCCAGCGTACGCGCGCCTATCCCCGCCGTAGTCAGCGCCACCAACCACCGTGCGAACGACGCTGGCGCCAAGCACGGTCGCGTGCCGCGTCATCGTGGTGAGGTAGTCGACGTCCGTCCCGAAAGCGGAAAGGACGATTTCGAGATTGTGGGTATCAGCGAGCGCCCGGATGGCGAGCAGGTCCTCGGCCGACGCTGATTCGAGGCAGCGGGTCGGGATCTCGGCACCGCGAAACCCGCGACGCACGGCCTCTTGCACGAATCCGAGCCCACTGATGAGCGTGGCGCCTTCCGGCAGCCAGCCGTACGTGACCTGTGAGCCGTACAGCGTAAAATTCAGGTGCATGGTGCCTCAGCCGGCGAGCACGCCGCCGTCAACAGGGATGAGCGCGCCCGTGACGTAGCTCGCCGCGGGTGAACAGAGAAATGCGACCATGTCGGCCACTTCGCGTGGCGTTCCGAGGCGTTGCATCGGGATGCCCTTGGTCATTCGGCTCACGTCCGCGGCGGGAAAGCCGGCCACGAGGTCGGTGTCGATGAGGCCGGGAGCGACACAATTCGCCGTGATGCCGGGTGTCGCAGCGGTGGCTTTCGCGATGCTGCGGGTGAGCGTGATCATCGCACCCTTCGCCGCGGCGTAGTGCGCGCCGATGAAGACGCCTCCGGACACACCAGCTTGCGACGTCATCGTGATGATGCGGCCGAAGCCGAGCTCGCGCATGCCAGGGAGCACCAATTGTGTCAGCTGGAGCAGGGGACGGGCGTTGGTGTTGAAGACCGTATCCCATTCGTCGAGCGGAATGGATTCCAGTTTCGTCAGCGGAGCGATTCCGGCGTTGTTCACGAGCACGGCGATGGTGCCGAGTTGCGCGACGGTGTCCGCGACGAGCCGCTGCACAGCGGCGGGATCACTGACGTCCGCGGCCACCGCCACCGCACGACGACCGAGCGACTCGATGGCCTCTACGACCTCCCCGGCAGCCTTCGCGTCGCGATTGTAGTTCACCGCAACGTCGCAACCTGCTTCCGCCAACGCGATGGCACAGGCGCGCCCGATGCCTCGCGATGCGCCGGTGACCAATGCGACGCGCGTCATGTGGACTTCGGTGTCCACTTGCCCGCGCGGAAGATTTCGGCATCCATCAGCGCAACATCGCCGACGATCGGAGCGAAAGACATCTGGTCGAGAATATCTTCCTTGATACGAACGCCGGGCGCGACTTCAACCAGGTTCCAGCCGTCAGTCTGGAGCTGAAAGACGCAGCGTTCCGTGACCAGGAGGATTCGCCGGCCGGCTGCGACCGCGGCACGCCCGTTGAAGGTGATCTGCTCGACCTCCGGGACGAACTTCTTGTGCGAGCCGTGCTTCGCGATCTCGACCCTGCCATCACCGATCGAGATCTCGGCGCGGCCGGCATCGAACTGGCCGCAGAACACCAGCGTATGCGTTCGCATGCAGATGTCGATGAAGCCACCACAGCCGGTGACCTGCCCGTTGAACTTCGACACGTTCACCGAGCCATGGCCATCGATCTCGGCAAACCCGAGGAACGACATGTCGACGCCACCGCCATTGTAGATCATGAACTGTTCGTCGTGCCGAACGATCGCCATCGGATTGATCGCCACGCCGAAGTTCACGTGCTTCACGGGAACACCACCGATCACACCTGATTCGAAGCTCGTCCAGAGTCGATCCATCAAGCCCAGCTCTGACGCCACGAGGCCGATGCCCTCAGGCATTCCCTGGCCGAGGTTCACGACCATGCCAGGGCGCAACTCCTGCGCGGCGCGGCGTGCGATCACCTTGCGGATGCCAAAGTCGAGTTCCGGCATCCGCGCCTCTGGTACGCGGATCTCACCGCTGTACGAGGCATTGAATCCTTCTCCGAGCGTCTGCTGGTGCGTTCGCTCCGGGTGGGCCGCGACCACCACGTAGTCGACGAGATGCCCCGGCACCTCGACGCGTTGCGCGTGAATCGTCCCCGTGCGCACGAGCCGCTCCACTTGCGCGATGACGATGCCACCGCTGTTCTTCGCGGCAGCGGCCAGCGCGAGGGTCTCCATGCGCACCGCCTCGCGCTCCACGCTCAGGTTGCCCATTTCGTCGGCCGATGTGGCGCGAACGAGGGCCACGTGGATCGGGAACGACTTGTAGAGCAACCAGTCCTTGCCGTGCATCGTCAGGTGTTCGACGAACGCTTCCGTGCTCAGGGTATTCATGCGCCCCCCTTCGTGCCGCGGATCGACGAATGTGTCGAGCCCCACATGCGTCAGAACGCCGGGATGCCCAGCGGCTGTCGCACGGTGCAGCAGCGCGATCTGGCCTTGTGGCAGGTTCCAGCCTTCGCACTTTCCATCCAGGATCATCTGGCGGAGGCGTGGTGTGGTGCCGTAAAACCCACCGATCACCTGCCGCAGTAGGCCTTCGTGTGCGAGGTGATCCAGCCCGTGCCCCGCGTTGTCGCCCTGCGCGGACGAGAACACCAGGCGAAGCTGCTTCGGCTCACTCGTGTCGAGATAGCGACGGCCGATGGCTTCCAGCAGTTCTTCCGGGGCTTGCGCAAAACGGAAGCCGGAACTCGCCAACGTGTCGCCGTCTCGCACCAGTGCGGCGGCGTCGGTTGCGGTCAGTACGCGCATGTTCGTCGGTCAGTGGTGAACGGAAGATCAGGAGGCAACGAGCGTACGAATCACCTTCGCCGGCACGCCCACCGCGACGACGTCGTCCGGCACGTCCTTCACCACGGCCGACCCGACACCAATGACGCTGCGTGCGCCGATGGACACATGCGGTTGGATCGAGACGCCGACACCAACCAACGCCTCCGGCCCGATCGAGACGCGACCGCCGAAGACCACTCCGCCGCCAACGAGGGCGAAGCTGCCGATGGTGGAGTGATGCGCCACGACTGCTGAGCCACCGAGGAATACGCCGTCGCCGATGCTCGCCTCGGGATGAATGCACACGCCCATCTCGATGATGCAGCCCTGCCCGAGATGCGCAGATGCGTCGATGACCGCGGACGGATGGATCGCGCTGGCAAGCGCAAGCCCCGACGATCGCACCGCCATCGCAAACTCGCGCCGGACGGCGTTGTTCCCGATGGCCACCAGCGCATGTGTCACGGAATGCGTTGCCCGCACATGTTCGAGCGCCGCCCGCCCGCCCAGTACAGGACGGCCGAAGTGTTCGGTCCCGTGTCGCGTGGTGTCATCATCGATGAAGCCAACGACGGCAACATCGGAGTGATGCTTCAGGATGTACCACGCCTGCGCGCTGTTCTCACCAGTACCGATGATGACGAGGCGCATCAGGCTCAGAGTCCTGCCTGCTGGTGCGCCATCTGGGGGAACTGCACGCTGAATTTTCCACCGCTGACATCGATCAGCGTGCCGCTGATGTAGCTGGCATGCGCCGATGCGAGGAAGACCAGCAGTGATGCAACGTCGTCCGCGGCACCCCAGCGGCGCAACGTGAGCGTGTCCAGCAACTGCTGCTGACGGGTCTCGGGCAGGCTGGTGAAACCGTTCATCTGGGTCGGGACCATGCCGGGCGCGTACGCATTCACCGTCACGTCCCACGGTCCAAGCTCGGCGGCCAGCACGCGAGTGAACGATGCCACTGCCGCCTTCGATGAGGCGTACGCGGCAAACGCGTAGGATGGAATGATGGCAGCGAACGACGAGGCCGAGATGATGCGGCCACCGCGACGCGCCTTCATGTATGGCGAGACGGCGCGACAACAGAGGAAGACTCCGCGCACGTTGACCGCAAAGGTCTCGTCCCAGGCGGCGATGTCCATCGTCTCGACAGTTCCCGATGGTGCCACACCGGCGTTGTTGATCAGCACCTCGAGGTCGCCGAAGTGCGCATGCGTATCAGCGGCAGCCTTCGTGCACTCGTCGGCATTGCTGACGTCAACCTGCAGCGGAAGCACCTCTGCGCCCATCGCACGCAACTCAGCGGTGACGCGCGCCAGACTGGCTGGATCACGCTCCCACAGTGCGAGTCGCGCGCCTTCCGTGGCAAAACGCTTTGCAATCGCCTCGCCAATCCCGCGGCCTGCGCCGGTGACGATCGTCACCTTGCCTGTGACATCAACTAACACGCGTTGTCCTCTCGAGTGGGGCGGTGGTGGAGCGGGAAAAGATAATCACTGCCTCGGTCGGGCCATCGATCATGACCACCGCGAGTTGTTTGCCACCTGCGACGGCGCCTCGCTCGAGTGCCCAACCGTCCGGCACCCAGATCCAGATCCGACCTGCCCGCGGCACCATCGGTGACGGCACGATGCGCATGACGCCGGTGGTCACGTCGAATCGCGCACTGAGAAGCTCGATCCACCCTTGGGCCCAGTGAATCTCGGAACCAATCATCGTCGGCACATCGGTAACCGGCGTCAAACGCAGCAGCGCGGCGGACTGCGCCTCGATCGGGACTGTGATCGCAGTTTCAGCGATCGAATGCCGCTGGCGCCAGGCGTCCCAGACATGCAGTGGTGCGTCGAGCTGCAGCTCGGTCGGGGCCACGCGCTCTGCGATCGGTCGATCACCCCAATTCAGCAGCCCGAGCATCATCCAGCGTTCGCCGTCGCGTTCGAACGGCAGCGCCCAGCGCCGCGGCTCAGGGCCACGGGAGAACAGGTCGAGGGGACGGGCGGAGCGGCCGACCGGCGGCAGGACGAAGGCCAGCATGGCTTCCGCCCACGGCGACATCGTGCTCAGATCGGCGCTCAGGATCACCGAACCGCCGCTCAGTGCGACCACCGTGGCCCAGAACCGTGTCAGCGCTTCCGATTCACACACGAGCAGGTAGTCGGGATCGTTCACCCAAGTCCGTGACTGCCAGAACCAGTTCGCCGCGACAGCTCGCGCTGCGTCACGAACGCCTGCCAGCCGGCCAGTCCAACCCCGCTCGATGTCTGGACCGATGCGATGACAGTCGATCAGGCCAACGCCGGCCGCTGCTGGCGCAGAGCAGGCGACTATCGTCGTCGCGTCGCCCACCGCCGCACGAATCACGGCCAACCCCGCGCGATACGCCTCGAGACGCGTGCGGGCGGCGTGATAGCGCCGCGGCTCACGGAACGAATCGTCCGACTCGGCTGGGTCCGGCGCGAGCAGCGCCCGCAGGAAGTCGAGCTTGATGTAATCGATCCCCCAGTCGCCGAACCGATGCAGGAGCTCGGTCAGCCATGCCGCCGCATCGGGATGCGTGGGATCGAGACAATACGCTTCGCTACCACCGACACGCTGTGGCGCGCCGTGTTCATCGCGCACCAGCCACTCCGGGTGCGTCTCCACGATTGCGGAGCCAGCGTTGACCGTGAAGGGCAGGATCCACAGACCACAGCGACGGCCCGTGCGGGCGATTTCCGTTGCAAGCGGAGCAAGCCCCGAAGGAAAGCGCGGATTGGGTCGCCACGACGCCGACACCCGACGTGATTCCAGCAACTCGGACCACCCATCGTCGATCTGCACGATGTCGATGACGTTCCGGAGGGCTGCGCTGCCATCGATCGCGTGGACCATCTCGCGCATCAACCCGGCATCGATGCGCTCGAGCCAGTGGCCCCAGCTGCCCCAACCCGATGGCGGTGAGACGGCCAGTCGCGCCGACTGCGCCGCACCCAGAAGCTCGGCAAATCGCTCGAGCGCCAGAAGGGGAGCGTCTCTCGTCGCACCGATCCAGAGTGGATCGATCGTGACGGACTCGCCGGGCGACAGCGTCCACTGCTCGAGCGGAATTTCGGCCGACAGTGCGTCACTATCGACACGGACTCGTGTGACGAAGCGCTCTGGCCGCATGCCGCCAAGCACGATGCCGGGACCTGTCGCGCCGCTCAGCGCGCCCACCCACCACGACTCGAGGGCAGTGTCGTCGCGCAATTGTGTGACGAAACTGCGACTGGTCTGCGATCGCGAATGCGCGCCGCAGTATGCCACGCGAAGGCCCGCCGGTACGGTGTCATGCACAGCCCACCACTGCGCCATCCCGCCGACACGGAGATCCAGCTGTTCGAGGGTCAGCGCCGCCCCGCTCTTGTTCGTGATCGTGGCGGCGACTTGCATCCCGTCGCCGCACGCGTCCCACTGCAGCACGACGGCGGTTGACGAATCCAGCGACGCTGCGGAGCGTGCATCCAACGCGCCCCAATTCGAGATCGATTCAACGCGTCCGTCACGATGCAGGAGTGTGACCGACAGCGATAGCGCAGCCAGCGACGCGGACGTGCCGACATGGATCGTCAGGCGATGGTCGGTGGCTGCCGCGACGATCGGGAGGAGTGACGCGTCCACGAGGTCAGATCACGTGGATGCGAATACCATCCAGCGGCATTGCGGCGAGTTTCGTCAGGATCGCCTCCTGAAAAACAGCGGACGTGACGAGCACGGCGTCGGGCGCTAGGCTGGGCAGCGCGGCCGCTGGCTGCACCTGCAGTCCGTGAAAGCGCGCGCCCCACTTTCGCGGTGAATCATCCACGATCCCGATCACGTCCATGCCAAGCCCGGCAACGACGGCGTACGCCATTTCCGCCGTTTCACCGAATGGATAGAAGACCACGCGTTGCACACCCTCGAGCGCGAGGGGAACGAGCGTTGCCCGCACCATCGAGCGAGTCGCCTCCTGCAAGGATTCAAGCTCGCGCGCCAGATCAACCGTCAGCATGCGCAGGCGCTTCCGGCCGGTGTCGGTGAGCGTGTACGACACGCCGTCGGCAGTGTCGCTCGCCGCCACCAGGCCACGCTGCAACAGTTCCTGCAGGTGGCCAGCCATCGTGCGCTGATCGGCAAGTCGATCATTGCCTGGTTGCGCGCCATCGCGGACGCCGATGGCGATCTGTTGCAGCGCGAGGAGTTCATGGAATCGCTCGCGAGGGCGGAGAAAGACGCTCCGCTGCAGGCTATGCAGCATCATCCTCACCGCGATACCAGCGCACCGTCGCCGCAAGCCGATCGGCAAGCGGTGCTGGCGCCCATTCCGGCATGATGCCACGCAGTCGCGACACGTCGGTCACGATGCTCGCACCAGCGCTGCCCGCGGCAGGCAGGTCGCGGACGGTGCCGCGCCCGACGGCCGCGATGAGCAACTCAGAGAACTCGCGCAGCGTATGCCCCGAACCGCGGCCGACATTCACGGCCAAGCCGTCGATGCACTCCGGCGCCTGTGCCAACGCCAGGAGAGCCGTCACCGCGTCATCGACGTGCAACATGTCGAGCATCGGTGCGCCGTCGTCCGGCAACAGGATGACTTCCTCGTGGATGGCCGCATCGAGGGCATTCGCGATCGTGCCATTCGCGGCACCTGTCAGTCGCTGTCGCGGCCCGAAGAGCCCCGCGATACGCGCCGACACGGTGCGCA
Organism: uncultured Gemmatimonadaceae bacterium; assembly: GCA_963740355.1. Taxonomy (GTDB): domain Bacteria; phylum Gemmatimonadota; class Gemmatimonadetes; order Gemmatimonadales; family Gemmatimonadaceae; genus JACMLX01. The sequence goes on along the minus strand of CAVUDW010000001.1, from coordinate 56,628 downwards.
CACCGTGCTGTGAGTGGTACACGCTGCAGTATTTCTCGCCGGCAAGCTTGTGCACGCCGAACAGCGTAAGTGGCTCGGTCGGCGCGTCCTCGCGCACCGGAAGCTCCGCCGGGCGTCCGTACACGGCGAGCGCGCTGCCAAACACCATGCGTGCGCGTGGCGCGTGCACTCGAATGGCCTCGAGGACATTGAGCGTGCCAAGGCACGCCGAGTCGATTTCCGAGTACCAGTCCGGCGCCAGCGCGGAGAATCCTGCATGGCCAGCGAGATGAAACACGACATCGCAGTCACGAACCGCACGATCCACGGCGTCGCGCGATCGAGTGTCATCGATGATCACGTCTACACCATCCGACACGCCACGCAGGTTGCGCGGACTCCCTCCGCCCTGCGGTAGCAACGCATCGAGCACACGAACTGACGCGCCAGCCTGGCGCAGGCGACGGACGACTGCGTTGCCCGTGAAGCCAAGACCGCCGGTCACGAGCGCTCGTTTGCCGACCCATGACGATGCGGACGTCGTCATGGCTGCGGCGTGTGCGCCTGCACCGTGTAGCCGCCGTCCACGAGATACGACGCCCCGGTGATGAATCCGGCATCGTCACTGCAGAGGAAGGCCACCAGGCCTGCCACGTCGGCTGGTGTGCCGAGCCGGCGAATCGGGTGATGCGCCGCAATGGTCTCGAGCAACGCTGTGGGGTCGGGCGCTTCGTCCAGCCAGAGATTCCAGATCGGCGTCTGCACGTAACCAGGGAGCACGGCGTTCACGCGAATGCCACGTGGCCCGAGGTCGAGTGCGAGGGCACGCGTCAGGCCGCCGACGCCGGCCTTCGCCGCTGCGTACGAGGTACGGCCGGCTTCAGTGATGAAAGCGTGTGTGGATGCGATATTGACGACCGTGCCGCGGCGTGCCGACAGCGGCTCGAGCGCCTCGCGCGTCAGCAACATCGGTGCCCACAGATTCACGTCGTGCACGCGATTCCAGATCGCGCGCGTCATCGCCTCTGGACCGCTGCTGATGTCGATCCCTGCGTTGTTGACCAGTGCGTCGAGACCACCGAGTTCCCGCACGCACTCGGCAATTGCTGACGGAACGGCCGTCTCGTCGCTGACGTCGACTGGGATCGCGAGTGTGCGGGCACCAGTGGCTTCGCCGATCAGGATCGCGGCCTCGATCACCGCTTCACCGTTGATGTCGGCCAGTGCGACCGCCATACCCTCTTCAGCCAGGCGCAATGCAATCCCTCGTCCAATGCCCTGCGCGGCGCCGGTGACGAATGCGACGCGACCACGAAGTCCCTTCACGCCGTCTCTCCCGGTTTGCGGCCGAGAAAGTAGACGGCGCCGGCCATCACGTGCGACCGTGGCGCTCGCACCCAGATCGCGTCGAGGAGCTGCAGCGGGGAAAAGAGCCAGCCACTGACCAGTTTCGTCCCCCAATAGAGGGCGGGCGATGAGAACAACAGCGCCGGAAACTCCGTCAGCATGTCGGTCAGGGCCGAGGCCGGACCGGCCGCCACCCCGACATCATCAACCGTGAACTCGGCAAAGAGATGCTCGAAGCCGTAGTGCGTCCATCGGCGGTAGTCGACTGGATCGAGGTGGTAGTGCTGAATGAATGGCACCTCGGCAAAGACCGGCGCGCCAGGCTTCAGCGTCCGGTAGATCTCGGCAACGACCTGAATGGGATCGCGGACATGCTCCATGACGCCCTGAATCAGCGCCCCGTCGAGGCTGCTATCCTTGAATGGCAGCTTGTGCGCGTCGCCCACGACACCGACGCCACTCGTTGGTGCGATCTCGAGCGGCATGAGGTGCGACCGCACGTGGGCGGAGAGACCGGAGTGGTTCAGGCCACCGAGAATTCCACTGCCGATGTCGAGAAACCGAGCATCCGATCGCCCTGCGCTGGCTGCCGCGAGCTGGGAGAAGGCAATGCGCTTGGCGTGGTTGACCGTCCGCCGCGTATACGCAAACGGGTGTGGAGGCCGGATCAGGTCGACGATCTTGGCGAGCCCGCCTGAGGTCAGCTGCTGCCGGAGCTTCACGTTTTCGGCGTCGCTCCGAAATCCAGCGATCTCAGCCTTGGATGCCGGATCGAGGAGCACGGGCACATCGCCGCTGACGGGGTACACCTGACCGCAGGCCGTGCACGTCAGCGATGTACCGGTCGCCGAGAGTGGTGAGCGGCAGGTCGGGCAGGCGAGCGCCGGCAGCAGCGCCTGTATCGCAGGGGAGACGTTCGTCACATCGGAAGCTGGAGACACGAAGCTCATCGCAGGGGGCTGCCATCGTCGGTGAAGCCATTGAGCGGATCGCTCCCTTCAAATAGAACCACGCGCACTTCACAGTCGAGCGATTCCCCGGGGTTGAGGTGTCGTGCGGTGCCGGCGCGGATGGCCTCGTTGACGTCCTTCCACGGCTCCGACTTTCGATCGTCAATGCGCACGAAGGCGTCTTGCGCCATGGCTCGCGGAGAGGGGAAATCGCCTGTGGGGACCCGTCAGGACGCAACACCCAAGGTTAGCCGAACAGCCGACAGCGAACCAGTCGCACGCGCCGCGATATTCACGAATCGCATTAGCTTCGCTCCATGTCAGGCTATCGCGGCAAGCGGTTTTTCGATCTCGTCCTGGTCATCGGCTCGGCGCCCCTCTGGCTGCCGATCATGGCCTATGTGGCGCTGCTCGTGCGGCAGCGCATCGGCAGCCCGGTGCTGTTCCGGCAGCGGCGCATCGGCCGCGGTGACCGCGAGTTCGGCATGATCAAGTTCCGCTCCATGACCGATGCGCGAGATGCGACGGGCGCACTACTCTCGGACTCCGAGCGATTGACGCCCTTCGGTCGCAGGCTGCGGGCATCGTCATTGGACGAGCTTCCCGAATTGCTCAACGTCCTGCGTGGCGACATGAGCCTGGTCGGCCCGCGACCGCTGCTCCCGCAATACCTGCCGCGATACTCATCGCGACATCGTCGACGACACGAGACGAGGCCCGGCTTGACGGGCCTGGCCCAGGTCTCGGGTCGGAACGCCATTGGCTGGGCCGCCAAGTTCGATCTCGATGTTCAGTATGTCGACGAGTGTTCGCTGGCGCTCGACATCGCAGTGCTCTGGCGCACGATTCGGGCTGTCTTCGTGCGGGATGGCATCGCCGCTGCTGGCGACGCCACCATGCCGGAATTCATCGGCTACGAGACGCCGGTGTCGCCATCGTCTCCTGAATCAGTGCGATGACGCGGTCCTGATCGCCGGTCGAAAGACTCGATGACGAAGGCAAGCAGATTCCGGTGCGATAGAGCCGCTCGGCGACCGCACCGCCGACGACTGGTGCTCCCGCGAAGAGTGGCTGCGTGTGCATCGGACGCCACACCGGGCGTGCTTCGATGTTCTGCGCCGCGAGCGCATTGATCACCTCGAGTGGTGTCACCGCCGCGCCCGCCTCGGCGTCGAGATAGCAGACGCTCAGCCAGCGCGTGTGCGTGCCCCACGGTGCTTCCGCCTGGAACGAGAGGCCGGGCGCGTCACCAAGGGCGGTGACGTATCGATCGAAGACGGCGCGCCGCTGCGACACGCGATCGCGCAACACGCGCAGCTGCCCACGTCCCATGCCGGCCAGCACATTGCTCAACCGATAGTTGTAACCCGATTCTGTGTGCAGATACTCGACCGCGGGCTCTCGCGATTGGTTCGCCCACTTTTTCATCCGCACGATCTGCGCAGGATCCTCGGCGAGGACCATGCCGCCGCCGCTGGTGGTGATGATCTTGTTGCCGTTGAAGCTGAGCAGCGCGTACGGTGCCGTCGTCCCCGTCTCGCGACCACGATAGGTCGCGCCCAGCGATTCCGCCGCATCCTCAACCATCGCCACGCCGAACTCGGCGCACGCAGCGGCGATTTCGTCGATCTCGGCGTGCTGTCCGTAGAGATGCACCGCGATCAAGGCCTTGGGGAGGCGATTGCTGCGTGCCGCGTCGCGCAGGTATTCCCGCACCAGCGCCGGATCGAGGTTCCCCGACACTGCTTCGCTATCGATCAGCACCGGAATTGCGCCTTGGTACAGAATCGGAAATACGGAGCCGGCGAAGGTGAGGGACGACACGGCCACGTGATCGCCCCGCTCCACGCCGATCGCCCGCAGTATCAGGTGAAGCGCCGCCGTGCCACTGCCGACCGCCAGGGCGTGACGACTGCCACCCAGCGCCGCTGACATTTCGAGCTCGAATGCATCCAGATGCGGTCCGACGGTCGAAAGCCAGTTCGACTCGAACGCCTGATGGATCATCGGAAGCTCGTCGCCGCCCATGTGCGGAACGGACAGGTAGATGCGATCAGTAGACACGGAATGCGGTACAGGAATGTGAAATGTCGCGAGCGTATGCGTGATACATCATCGCTGGAATTCGACTGGATCGCCAGCGTCAGCGACGATCAGGAAAGCGCATGTGACGCCGACACTCAAGAGCACGTCTCTCGGCTGACCGAATAGCGCGAGATTTGCGACCGCCAATACTTATCGCACCAATGCCTGAACCGTCACTCGTGCCGCGACGCCGCGCACGTGCTTTCGCCCTCCTGCTCGGATTGTGCCTCGTCGCGTGTGATGCCGAAACGACCGCGCCTGCGGCAGCCGGAGGAGCACCGTCGACCGCGACCACCGTCGGCGAGTTCCGCGGCCATCTGCAACTCGTGCCCGACTCTGGAAAGCTCTACGCCCAATGGGTCCTGTCCGCCCAGTCACCGGTCACCATCATGTGGCGTGAGGCAACCCCGGGCGCAGCATGGCGTCGGCGGCGCAGCAACGCGGCGCGTCCGCGGATGATCCTCGACTCGTTGCGTGATGGGGCACCCTACGAGGTTCGGTTGCTGGTCGGTGCGCGCACCGTCCAATCGACAGTCGTCACGGTCGGGGCGCCCCCGTCCTGCTATCGGGATGGCATCTGGTGGTATGCCCCCATGCTCCTGCTCTGCAACGACGCAGACGTGAACCGTGCGCTCGCCGAACACGAGGACTGGCGCGGCACGCCATGCCGCGAGGACGACGGCGCATTTGGCGATGACGGCGGGACGTGGAGTTGCCAGTGGTCGATCGACGATCGCTACGTGTTGCTTTTCCGCCAGGGCGCGACCCTGGAGGCGTTGCAGCCTGCCGAATCACCAACCGTGGTTCGCGAGCTTGGTCGCTTGCTGATCTGGGGCAGCAACGATCCCTGGCTGACGGATTTTGCAGCGACCGTCACGAGGGCGCCGGGGGCCGCTGCGGCGCCTGACACGTTACGTGTCCCGGTGTCGAATGGTTTGTTCAGTCGAGTGATCGAGCTGCCAGCTGCCGCAGCTGAGCGTGCGCGTGGGTCCGTTATATGGCTCGAAGGACATGGTGCCGACGGAACCGTTCAGGCGGCCTCCGAAATCGAGTGGCTCCGTGCACGCGGATTCCGTGTCTACGCGCAGGACATGGTGCTGGAAGGCCGCAATGAGGTTGATCGGCGAACCGGTCTGGAGCACCATGTCGCCGCGTTCGCCAACGCGCCATCGACATTGCAGGCCATGCAGGCCATGCTCGAACCGACGAAACGGCTCGTCGATCGGATCGTGCGAGACCACCCGGATGAGCCGATCATCCTCATGGGACGCTCCGGCGGTGGCTGGACGAGCTACATGTATTCCGCGCTCGACGAGCGGGTGGCCTATGCGGTGGCGATCGCCGGTGGCGTGCCCAACTCGTATCGCGTGACCGATCCGGACAACAATCTCGGCGACAGCGAGCAGCACGCGCCTGCTGTGTTCAGCAGGATCGGGCACGAGGTCTTTGCCGCCGCCGCCGGTCGCGATGGCGCCTTCCACACCTGGGGTGAGAAAGACGCCTGCTGCTACCGCTTGCCGACGACTGATCCGTACCTCACCTACCTGCAACGTGCGGGCGAGGCCACGGGGCGACGCGTCACGACCTATGTCGAACCGTCCGGCGAAGCCCACGCAATCTCGCCGACCGCTCTGGTGCGCCTTGGTGCCGAGCTGGATCGCTTGTACCCAGCGGGCGTCAGCGCGACGCGCTGATCAGAACAGGCTCCAGCTCGCGCGGCCATACAGGTTCGTCCGGGCATCGGACAACTGCCAGACGCCAGCCCAGGCGATACCCGCCTCGAACGTCAGTGCGCCCGGGCCACGGTTGCGAGTGGACGCGACGCTGCCGTCGATGATCCAGTCATGCGAGTTCGGATAGAAATAATTGGCGTTGAAATACAGCCCTTCGCCATTTTGCGTGCGAAGGGCCCGCGTGCGCCACCGCTGCAGGTTGAAGCGCAGCGATCCGTTCGGTGTGAACCGTTCCCACGCGACACGCTCACCGGCGATGGCACCGGCACCCAACGGTGAGCCAAGGAGTTGGCCACGCTGGGTATGCCCCTGAAAGAGGCCTCCGTGGGTGTAGAGGAACCCCTGTGCCCGGACCTGCCCGATGGGCCGGATGTCGCCGTCGAAATACTCGAATGTCAGGACGGCGAGCGCGTCAGCGCGGCGGCTGGTGGTGGCTCGTATCGACGCCATCACGGCGCCGTTGTTTTCCGGCTCCTGCGCGAGATCACGCGCGTCCCAGTTGTGGTCCTCACGGAACAACTCGAACGTCGCTTCAACGCCACGCTTCGGGAACACCCAGCGCGCAAAGAACGAGGCCATCTGGTTGTCGGCGTCGCCCGTAGGGTCACCGGTGCCGCCACTCCGCCCCTGAAATCCCTTCTTGAAGATGCCTTCGAACGGTTTTGACCACGCATCCCAGCGCGTCGGGCCGTCGCGGTACGGACTGTGATAGAACCGACTTGCACCCAGCTCGAGATTCGGCAGGAATTGCGGCATCAGGCTGACGTTGAGCCCCGTGCCGATCCGTCGTGTCCCGGACTGGGCAGCATCGATGTACGTCGCGCTCCCCTGGACCGGTGACCAACTACTCTGATCCAAAACACCGAGGATGTATCGCGCACTGACGCGCCCCAGATATGGCACCCGGATACCACCGGCCCGCGTTCCTGCAAAGAGGTGCGGAAAGCCACCGGCATTGGAACCAAAAATGGCGGGGAATGCCTCGCCGGTGCCCCAGCCAAGGCTCGCCGTGGTCACGCCGGTAACGAGGCCGAATCCTTGAAGTCGGATCGTGCTCTCGCCACCATCGAGCCGCGCATACGCCTTGTCGCCCATCCGCTGCGGGAGGTCGATGACGGTCGGAAACAGCGGGTCCGCAAACTTCGAGTAGCCGAATGCCGGCTGCGCCATCAGCGGGAAACTCTGGTTTTGCGCGCGATACAACACCGGTGCGGCGACGGCACTGAGTGGCCCCCAGCGCACGGTCGCTCCCAGGCCAATCGCGGAGTTCAGGCCGCGACCCTGCCACATCGCACCGTCGTTTGCACCCCAGGCAAATCCGCTGTTCGCGCCGACAAACAACATGGCGCCGACGCTGGCGCGCGGCGCGAGCGAACTTGATAACGCGCTGCTCCACGGGTGCGGACCAGCACTCGAGTCGCGCAGATATCTTGCCAGGTCCTCTGGACCATACGGACGCACGGACCACGGCAAGGGCTTGATGATGCCAGCGAGCGCGAGTGCCCGCATGTATCGCTCGACGTCACCACCGACGGCCGCGCCAAGCGCAACGCCACGCGGGCCGGTGTTGGACTGCCACTGCGCGGACGAAGATGACGGCAAAGCATGCAGGCCGAGCAGCGCCGCTGCAAGCACCCATCGTGATGATCGAGACATGCGTGTATCTTAGTCGCATCACCACATGCAAATACATCTTCGCGCGCTGATCGCGCTGCCGCTATTCGCCGCGCCACTCGCCGCGCAGGTGCTGCCTCCGTCCGCACGATGTGCCGGTGGTGCTCTCGCGACTTCACTGCCGGGCAGCTACGCAGAAGAAAACGAGCGCGCGCGCAGCATCCGAGCCGGGACCCCGTGGTCCCTCACACGTTCGTCCACGGATGCGGCCAAGGCGCGCATGCTCGCCGACAGCAATCCGGCGCCATTTCGCGTGGCGGCGGTGTTGCCCGAGGTGCTCGTTACATCACAAGAGTCATTCCCGCTCCCGGCGAACGACGGCCCGATGTGGGCCGGCAAGGGGCTCTCGTACAGCGTGACGGGCGGCATCGCGATTTGTGGCAGCAACTCTCGGTGGGGCGCAATCATCGCGCCCACGTATTGGTACGCTGAGAACGCCGACTTCGTGTTGCCCGACAATCCTCAATTCGTGCCGCCGCTGCGCTCCGACTACAGCCCGTGGGCGTCGCCGTATCACTACATCCCGCGCTCGCTCGACTCGCCACGACGGTTCGGGAATACGGCGCTCCGTCGTGTGGAACCAGGCGCGCTCGCACTCTGGTTCCGAACGCCACGCGTCGAAGTGGGTTTCACGACCGAATCGGAGTGGTGGGGGCCAGGGCAGTACAACGCCTTGCTGCTCAGCACTCAAGCCGCAGGATCACCGCGCGCGTACATCAGGACCACGACGCCGATCAGAGCCAAGGGCGAATTGGACATTCGCTATTTCGTCGGTGGCCTGTCCGTCTCACCATTCTTCTTTCGCGAAAAGGAAGACTCGACGCGCACGCTCTCGGGGATCGCCGTGGTCTGGCGTCCCGACTTCGAAAAGGGGCTCTCGATCGGCGCCGCGCGCCTCGTTGCGGCGCCCATGCTGGGCAACGTGTGGTATCAACATCTGATCGATCCACTGGTGCCAGTGGGCACGCCCAACGCGGCACCCTACAACGACAAGACGCAGAACGCCGGCCGCGATCAACTCTTCAGTGTCTTCGCCGACTGGCGCTTGCCGAACGACGGCACGGAGATCTGGGTGGAGTGGGGGCGCGCCGAATTGCCGACTGGCGTCCGGGACTTTTTTGAGTCGCCGAACCATTCGCAGGCGCTCACGCTCGGCCTGCAACACGTCGAAGCGATGCGCTGGAAGGACTGGACGTGGCGCGTCGGTGCCGAGTATTCCCAGACCACACAGAGCTCGACATTTCGCGAACGCCCCTCAGGCTCCTGGTACACCAGCCGCGCCGTCCAGGGCGGCTTCACACAGAAAGGCCAGGTCCTCGGTGCCGTCATCGGCCCCGGCAGCGTCACCCAGCGCCTCAACCTCGACTTCGCCAGCCCCAAGCGCTCGCTCGGCCTTTACGCCTATCGCATCAAGTGGGATGACGACTCGTTCTTCACCATCCCGCGCCCGAATGGCAACGGACTCTGCAAGCACGACGTCAGTTTGGCTTTTGGCGCGCGAGGGTCGACACTCACGCCGGCAGGCTGGCTGGAAGCGTCCGTCAGCTCGCAGAACCGACTGAACCTGTACTGGCAGGCACTGGGCCTGTGCTTCCAGAACGAAGAGCTGCAGATCGACAAGCGAAATCTCACGGTCGAGTTCCGTTTCCACCCACGTGTCCGGTAACGGAGCACTGCAAGCCCCGGGTGGCCGGCACTAGCTTCGAGAGATCGTATACAGCGCCTCTGGTCGGCATCCGCCGCTGGAGTCCCCCCGCGAGCCGCTGACCTGACGAGTGTCCCACCCGATCGAGCCGACGGCTCACGCCGTCACATGACACCCCCTCCGCCCCCGTCAGCACGGTCGCGGCAGCGCAGGCGCTCGACAGACCCGCTTCCACTGTTCCGTCCGTCAGACGACTCCAGATACAACGGCGTTCCACTGCCGGAAATCCTCCATGCCCGAGCGCCGCATGCGGTGTGGCGGCACGTCTGGCGAAGCATGCTTCGGGTGTTCGTGCTCGTCTGCGCCGACCTCCTGACGCTCGAGATCCTTCGCATCATTCTCTCGGCTGCACGCGACCAGGCCTGGTTCGGCCCACGTATCGCGACCGCACTGGCGACCATTGTACCGGCCGGAGCCGTACCGGCGGTCCCTCTGCAGGTCGCGGTGCTGCTTGGCTTGACGATCTGTGGCGGTTACGTCGGCGGCGCCCGCAAGCGACACATTCGCAGCGTGGCCATGGGCGCTGTGCTAGGCGTCCTGTTCGTCACCTGGACCGATCTCTTTACGCCGCCTGACCTGTCCCGGCTGTTCGGCGTCGCCTTCGTCGGACTCGCGATTGCGGCGACACTGGTGGCCGTTCGACTGGTCCTGGACATCGTCGTCGAACGGATCCGCCCGCGGGCCACGCTCGCATTGCGAACCATCCTGGTGGCGCCGACCCGCGACCTGCGCGCGGGGCGTTCGAATCCCGCCTTCGCCGACCCGACGGAATTCCGCTTCGTCGGTGAAGTCGACACGACGCGCATCGAGCACTCGGATGGCCCTCTCGGCCCGACCAGTGCCATGATGCGACTCATCGACGAACATCGCGCCGATACGGTGGTGCTGTTCGGACACTTGAGCGAGCCGCTGGCCGAACGCCTCGCACGCGTGGCCGATGCGGCGGGATGCAACGTCGTCTGCCTGCCGCGCACGGTCGCGCTGCATGGCTTCGAGCCGCAGCTCGTGTTCCACCACGGCGACCCACTGATGCGGCTCGTTCGCCCTGGTGAACGCGGTCGCCAGCTGGTGGTGAAAAGAGCGATGGACATCACGATCTCGTCCATGCTGCTGATCCTGCTGGCGCCGGTGTACCTGCTGGTCGCGCTCGCCGTTCGTGTGACGTCACGCGGACCCGCGCTGTTCAAGCAGGTGCGCGTGGGGCAGGGCGGCCGCCACTTCCACATGTGGAAGTTCCGGAGCATGATCGCCTCCGCCGAGGAGCAGCAGGAAGAGTTGCGCGCTCGCAACGTCTACGGCGAGGAGCCCCTCTTCAAGATCGCCCACGACCCGCGAATCACGCGCCTCGGCGCGTTCCTTCGGCGCACCAGTCTCGACGAGCTGCCGCAATTCTGGAACGTGCTGCGCGGCGAGATGTCATTGGTTGGCCCTCGGCCCCCGCTTCCTGATGAGGTCGCCAGGTACGCCGAGCGCCACCTGGTGCGCCTCGATGTGCGGCCGGGGCTGACCGGGCCATGGCAGGTGTCCGGGAGGAACCGGATCGTGCACTTCGAAGAGGTCATCCAGCTCGAGTCGGCGTATATCGCTGACTGGTCATTTGCTCGAGACGCGATGATTCTGGCTCGAACCCTGCCGGCCGTCATCCGAATGGATGGTGCACTGTGATCAGCCCGCCCTGACAAGACTCATCTGCTGCCGCGGGCACCCGTGACCCGGGGGCACGCGCAACCGTCCTGTCTCCTATGAACGCCTTCGTCGAAAAAGTTAAGCGCAGCCTGCAGCGCGACAGTGACCTCCCGCTCGCTGAGCGTGCCCGCAAAGGCGTGCGCTATGTGTTCGGATCGGTCCTCGCGCCGCTGTATCTCAAGGACGTGACCCGGGTTGGACCACGCGCCCGGACGGTCGGGCAGCCACGGATCATCAACGCGGGTGAGATTCGCATCGGGAGCGACCTCGCGTTCACCAGCACCTTCAGCCCAGTCGAACTCGTCGCGCAGCAAGGCGCTGTGATCGACATCGGTGATGGTGTGCACGTCAACTACGGCACGTCGATTCGCGCGGCAGAGCAGGTCACGCTCGGCGACCATGTCAGCATCGGCCCGTACTGCATCATCGACGACACCGACCTGACCGCCGAATTGGGTACCACTGCGCCAATTCGCATCGGTGCCGGCACCTGGCTGGCCGGTCGCGTCACGGTGCTTCCCGGCACGACGATCGGTGCCAACGCCGTCATCACCGCGGGCTCGATCGTCTCTGGCAACATCCCCGACGGAGTGATCGCCGGCGGTATTCCCGCGCGCGTGATCCGTGCACTGGACGACACCGCTGCCCCGACAGCCGCTGCCGCCCCGCGCAAGCCGAACGCGAGCGGCACCGTGCGCGACATCCTGCCGGCCGTGTCATCGAAGCCACTGCGTGGCATGGTGCTGGCCGATTTCACCGTCGGTGATCTCGCGGTGCGCCTCTCTGATGCAGCCGACGCACCGGTGATGGAAGTCGCCGACGCGCCGTTCTGTCAGACGACGCAAGGCCTGCTCAGCGGGCCGCCGAGCGATGCCGCGGACTTCGTGCTGGTCTGGACGCGACCGGAACTCGCGCTGCCCGCCTTCGATCGCATCGTCCGTGGTGACGGTGCCACCGAGGCTGAGTTGCTCGCCGACGTCGATGCCTTCACCGAGCTGGTTCGCCGCGGCGCCGAGTCGTATCGCTTCGTCTTCGTACCCACGTGGAGCCTGCCGTCGCACCAGCGCGGACTCGGCCTCATCGATGCACGTCCCGGTGGCCTGACGTGGGCGCTCACGATCGCGAACGCGCGCCTGATGTCGCAACTGGCGACTGTGCCGAATGTGTACGTCATGAATGCGCAGCGGTGGCTCGAAGCGACGGCGATGCGTGGCCGCTCCATGGCCAAGGGCTGGTATCTCGGCAAGGTCCCGTACTCCGCGGAACTCTTCGCGGAAGTTGCGCAGGAGCTGAAGGCCGCGGCCAGGGCGCTCTCGGGCCAGGCGCGCAAGCTGCTCGTGCTCGATCTCGACGACACGATGTGGGGTGGCATCGTGGGCGACATCGGCTGGGAGAATCTGCAGCTGGGCGGCCACGACGGCGTCGGTGAGTCCTTCGTGGATTTCCAGCACGCGGTGAAGGCGCTCACGAGGCGCGGCGTCGTGCTGGGCATCGTGAGCAAGAACACCGAGAGCGTGGCCCTCGAGGCGATCGAGAATCATCCGCAGATGGTGCTTCGGAAGAAGGATTTCGTCGGCTGGCGGATCAACTGGTCGGACAAGGCGCAGAACATCGCCGACCTCGCGGCCGAGCTGAATCTTGGCCTGCAGTCGGTGGTGTTCATCGACGACAACCCGGTCGAGCGCGCGCGCGTTCGCGAGACACTTTCCGAGGTCTTCGTACCCGAGTGGCCTGAAGACAAGCTGCTCTACACGGAGCGACTGCTCGGGCTGCGATGCTTCGACACACCGGCCATCAGTGCTGAGGATGCTGAGCGCACCGCGTTGTACGCTGCGGAACGTGAACGTGGAGCTGTGAAGGCCAACGTCGGATCGATCGATGAGTGGCTCGAGAGCCTTGGCATTGCGGTGCGAGTCGAGCCGCTCGACGCCGCGAACATCACGCGCACGGCACAGTTGCTGAACAAGACCAACCAGATGAACCTCACCACGCGCCGTCAGAGTGAGGCTGAGCTGTTGGAGTGGAATGCTGACCCGAACCACGCGCTGTGGGCCATCACGGTGGCCGACAAGTTTGGTTCGGCGGGCCTCACTGGCATCCTCAGCGTCGAGGAGCGTGACGGCATCGGTCACGTGGTGGACTTCGTGCTCAGTTGTCGCGTGATGGGTCGCCGTATCGAGCACGCCATGCTGCACCTGGCCACGGAGTGGGCACGCAGCCGCGGGCTCAAGGAGTTGCACGCGGCCTACCTCAAGACCTCCAAGAACAAGCCGTGCCACGACCTGTTGCTGGCGTCGGAGTTGAGCCGCAACGCCGATGGCACGCTCTTCACGTGGGACTGTGAACAGCCATTCCCGAGTCCCCGTGGCATCGCGATCGACTGGGTGGACGCCCCGCATGCGAATGCGGTGAGCGCATGAACTCCGCGTGGCAGGCGTTCCGTAGCCGCCGCCAGCTGAAGGCCTGCACTGTCGTCGGCCAGGGGGTTGTGGTCGAGGGAAATCTTCACGTGCAGAACCTTGGTCGGATCTCGCTCGGTCGAGGGGTGCTTGTGCGCTCGACACCGGCCATGTCGCACCTCGTGACGGGGCCGATCGGCAACCTCACGATCGGCGAGGGCGTCTTTATCGGGCATGGGGCAGCCATCGCCTCGCACGAAACCATCGTGATCGGGGATGGTGCGACGCTTGGCCCGTTCGTCATGCTGATGGATACGGACTTTCACGAAGCCGGCAAACATGATTCTGCCGGCTCCACAGGCGCGATTCACATTGGTCGGAAGGCACGGCTCGGCGCGCGCGTCGTTGTCTTGCGCGGGTCGACGATTGGCGAAGGTGCCGTGGTCGCCCCAGGCAGCGTGGTGAAGGGTGATGTACCTGCAGGCGCCCGATACGCTGGCAACCCGGCTCGCCCGGAATCGGATCGAGATGCGACCGCCGGTTCGCGCGAGATCGACATCGAGGCGGTGCGTGATGTGGTGGGACATACCTTTGGCCTGGCGCAAGCGCCCGCAGCCGATGCAGCGCGCGATGAAATCGAGCAGTGGGACTCGCTCGGCATGTTGAACCTGTTGCTTTCGCTCGAGTTTGCCTTCGGCGTCAGCCTTGGCAGTGAAGCGATGTCGCGGGTGCATTCGGTGGCGGATCTCGTACCGATCCTCGAAGCTGCTGCGGCCGCGGAATGACACGGGCGAATTCGAGGCGCACCACATGGGCACCATGACGGAGTCGCTCCCCGCCCGACGGGTGGGACCATTCCGCAGCTTTGTAATTGGTGTCCGTGCCGATCACGATGCCGTGGTGCGCGGTGATACCAAGTACGGCAACAAGCCAGCCGGTCGTTCGAGTTCGATCTTCGTCGACTCGTTCAAGAAGATTGGGTTCCAGATGATGGTCGCCTACCGCTTCATGCGACTGCTTCTGGCGCTGCGATTGACACCGCTGGCGATGATCGTGTCGCGACTGATTCGCCACATCTATGGCGCCGAAATTCACTGGGACGCGGACCTCGCGCCAGGCGTGGCGCTGGTGCACGGCACGGCACTCGTGCTCAGTCGGGAAGCGGTGGTCGGCGCCGGGTGCATTCTCTTCCAGTCGGTGACGCTTGGCGTGAGCATCGACCCGATCACGCGCGAGGTAGGTGGCCCGACGCTCGAGGAAGATGTGCACGTTGGGCCAGGCGCCGCCTTGCTCGGCCCGATCACGATTGGGCGTGGCACCAAGATCATGGCCAACGCCGTCGTGATGACCTCCGTCCCCGCCAACAGCGTGGTCGAAGTGCCGGCTGCGACGGTTCGGACTCGCGGTCGCAGCGCCGACATCGTCAACTGACACTCGAATCGCGCCGCCACTGCGGCGCGAGTGTCAGGGGTCGAGTACGAGCGTTGTTGCGGAGCGGGCCGGCATTTTGAAACTCAGGTAGCCACCGGCCGGCACCGTGATGTCGGGACCGCGGACCGGCGACGGTGCCCCGTCACGCATGGTGTACGTCTGAGCACCCTTCGGTTGCGGGCCGGAAGTCATCGGGATATCCGCATCGAGCGCGAGCGGCGACTTGTTGATCACGATCAGCACGATGCGGCCGTCGGCGCGCCGGCTGGCATAAATCGAGGCTTTCCTGTTGTCTGAGCTGGCCGCGCCAAGCCCGATGTCACCAAAGCTTCCACCGGCGCCGTCGTAGTCTCGGAAGAGCCGGAACGCGCCGAACGCATACGCGTACGCGCGCTCGCCGCTGTTGCCGTACGTGTCGACGGCAGCCTGCCCCCAGAAGGTTGCGGCAAAGGCACCTTCGCGCCCGAAGATCCCAAGCACGTCGGCCTGCGCGAGGCCTCCGGAGATGTCGCCACCGCGACCGTAGTAGTACTCGGTGATGGCCATCTTCGTCCCCGGGTAGTGCCCGGCAATCATCTCACGCAAGCGAGGGAAGAGCGCGATTGGCCCACCGGTGACATCGGAGACCCAGCTCTTCTCGTCATAGGTCGAGTCCCAGAGTGATCGCGGTGCCTGGATGCGCTTCTCCGCCATCTCCTCGTCCTGCTTCGCCCAATCGTTCGTGATCTCGCCGTTGCTGGTTCCCGTCGCCGGGTAGAAATGCAGGTCGAGCACGTCGAGCAGACGCTGGCCACCTTCCTG
The DNA here is from genome assembly GCA_963740355.1 of uncultured Gemmatimonadaceae bacterium. GTDB lineage: Bacteria > Gemmatimonadota > Gemmatimonadetes > Gemmatimonadales > Gemmatimonadaceae > JACMLX01. The sequence goes on along the minus strand of CAVUDW010000001.1, from coordinate 40,838 downwards.
TTCGGCAGCATGCATCTTGTCGAGGTAGATCTCGAAGAACGGACTCTTGCCGTACACCGGATCGCTGGTCGGGTACTGGCCGAGCGTCATCACGCCGGCGTAGGTGGCGACCGCTGGCCCGAAGATCACGGTGCCCGGCCGAACGGACTTTGCAGCCTTCGCGAACATGATGCTCGTGCCGATGAATCCATCATACGTCTGGTACCGCGGCTTGCCGAGCGTATCGCTCATGATTTCGCGATGCGTCGCGTGCCAGATGTCCGGCTCGTTGTCGAGGCTGAAGAAGATTGGACGCAGTGTGTCGGTTCGTGCGGCGGGGAACATGCTGTCCACCCATTGTACGAACTGATCCTGGTAGACCGTCCCCGGAGCGTCGCCATCGCTGCGCGATGCACGATTGGGAACGAAATGCGCTTTCATGCGCGCGTCGTGTGTCGAGCCAAGTGTGTCGAGTGGCTCTCCCTGGGCATCCGCCGCCACGAAAGGGAGCATCGGAATCGTGATCAGGCTGGCGGCGCCGCGATCGAGCGTGGACGCAATCCGGCTGCGAATGGCCTCGCCCGGGACGTCGCTGCCCGAGATGTAGCGGTCGTTCTGGAAGCGATAGTCGTTGCCGGCGTTGGAGAAATTCGTGCGCCAGTTGTACGCCGACATGCGATTGCCGCCGACGCGATTGATAGTCATGAGGCGGGGTATCTTTGCGCCGTACCAGGGCGAACCGCCGCCCGAGCTGATGCTGTCATCGGTGGCGAAATTGATGCCGTAGACGAAACGGGAAATGGCGTGCTGCGCGCGTGGCTGCACCGCAAGCGTCACTCCTTCGGCCGCGGTAATCGCCAGTTGCGCCGTATCGCCGGCGGCGGCACATGGTGCGTCGCAGGTCACGATCACCCGCGCGATGCCCGTCTTCTTTCCGTTGACGGCGCCGTCAGAGGTGACGTCGGCGTTCTCGATCGTGGACGTCGACCAGGTGACAGCGGTGGAGGGCATCGCGCGCCCGAGTGCATCGCGCAGTTCGGCCTCGAGGGTGCGCGGCCGTCCGATGGCCACGACCACGGCAGCTGGTGCAATGCGCAGCCAACCATGGGGATGCTTCACCGGAGCAACGACGACGAGCGCAAAGGTCGCAGACGGTGCATTGGCGGGAATGCTGAGCTGCACACGCGTGGGTGCCGTCACTGCGCCGCTGTCGAGCAGCGCGGCGAACTTCACGAAGGGTTGCGACGCTCCTGTCACACTGTCACGGCCCGTGACACTGCTTTCCACCGGTGCGGCAATCACCTGAGCTGGCGCCGCGGCACCTGCGAGCTCGGCCTCTGGTGCGACGAATACCATGCGGATGCCGCGAGGATCCGCGGTGTCGCCGTTGCTCGATCCGATCCGTTGGCCGGCAAGATTCTGAATGGCGGCGTCGAAGCTGACACCGGTATCCGTCCAGCTGATCGCGCTCGTCAGCACCCGAACATCGACGCCCTGGGCGGTCAGGAGCAGCGCACTTCCCGAGCGATCGACGGCAGGCACACCGGAGGCGGTGATGACGGCATTGCGACAATGGATCGACGCCGTTGCGCGGACTGCAGTGCAAGCGATCCGGGTCTCTGGCGGCGGTTGCTTCTCCCCTGATCTGCATCCTGCAACGGCGAGGGCAGCAAGAAGAATCGGAGGGGCGAGGCGCATGATCGTGAGGAAGTCGGGGAACGCAGCAGGGGGCCGCGGCGACTGGCGCCAGCGGCGAGATTCGGGGGACGTCAGCCCTTCCGCAAGCGACGACCGAGGGCGGTACTTGGTCGCTCGACAGCCCACCAGAACAGCTGCGCAGCAATGCAGTTGATGGCGATCACGGCGACCATGGCGAGGAAGTCCTCACCCGGCGAATGGCCAAGGAGTCGTGACAGTACGAAGAAGGCCGCACCGCTGACCGGGACGTGGAGCAGGTACAGGCTGTAAGAGATCTTGCCGAGGAACTGCAGCCAGGCTGCTTCGAGCCAGCTGCCCAGCTTGCCAGCCAGGCCGACCAGAAGGATTATGCCTGAGGTCGCCACACAGACGATGGTGAAGCTGTCGTGGGTCACCGCGAAGACACCCAGCAGGGCCGCCGCGTAGAGGAGGTACCACCTGGTCGGCATGGTCCCCTTGATCGACCAGTAGACGAAGGCGCCGAGCAGGAAGCCGTGCCAGTTCGGCAGCGCGAGCCCGCGTAGATGGAGCGAGGGCACGAGCGGCCAGATGATCGAGGTGATCGCGGCGAGTGTGAAGACCACCGCGGTCGACCGACGGCTGGCCTGATCGCGCTGGAAGGCCTGGGCCACCCCAAGGAGCGCGCAGAACAGCAGATAGAACTGGATTTCGAAGCAAAGCGTCCAGTAGACGGTGTTGATCGAGCGATAGCCGAGGAAATCCTGGAGGTAGAACATGTGGGCCAGGATCTGGCCGATCGTCGTCGGGGGCGGCGCGCTGCCAGGCTGCATCGCGGCCTTGACGGCCACGAACCCGAGGGTCACCGCGATGGAGGCCCAATAGGGGATATCGAGCCGGATGGCGCGTCGGAGGGCGAAGCGGCCGACGTAGCCGGCTGTCACGCGATCGGTACCGATCGAGAGCGCGATCACGAAGCCGCTGAGGACGAAAAAGATCGGAACCCCGAAGTGCCCCGACGGGAAAATGGCCGTGTTCAACCATGCCGGCAGTACGGACTGCATGGCTGCCACTTGCCGCCCTTCGCCAATGTGGAAAACCACCACCCACATCGCTGCCACGCCGCGTAACGCGTCGAGGAAGGGAAGTCGCTTCGAGGCCGCCGGTCTGGTGGCGGCGTCGTTACGCTCTGCTGTGGAGGTCGGCAGCTGGACGGTCGGAAGGGCGATATCAGTCAGGGGACAGAACCGGTAGCACGTGGTACGTCGTAGAGATTGTGATCGGGAGGCGTGAAGCTGATGCCGGGTCCCTCCGGCGGCAAACGACCATCCGACGACATGGTCACCCGGCGAGCTCAGCGGAACCGATCGTGGCGGCGCGCACAAAAGGCTGGGTCCGCTGGATTTCTCCTGTGTCGCTTCGCATCGTGCAGGTGTCGATACTGCCAGCTGCTGTGCTGATGATCAGCGACGACATGAGAGTCGACGATGCCATGGTGCGTTCCTCTCGCATGGATGTGCTGGAGGCGTGCGGAGGTGCATTCCGAGCAAGGTTTCGCTAGGTTTGAGACTACTAACGTTTACGTGAGCTGTCGTGTACCGGCTCGGGCTCGGATTCCGGCACTTCGCTGGACAAGCTGTCGGTGCACGTAGATTCGATTACGTCGTTACGAACCTGCAGGCGTACCAGTCATTGGTGCACACACACGTAAGCGATCGTGTCGGTGCTCCGTGCTAGGCTGAGTAAGCCGTGCAGGAGTAGTGGGCTTCAATCAGTTCTCACGTTCATGAAGGTGGCGACGTTGCCGTTCATGCCCTTGGATCCATTCGTTGCGGCGCAGCAGGAGGGCCAGCTGCACGCAGACGCACCGGCCGCCGCTGTGCGGGCGACGTCGGATGCCGACGACGTGTGCGGAATTGTGCTGGCTGGCACGCATCACTGGGGTGATGGCGTGTTCGAGCGAGTGCTGCGAGGGCCGCTGCTGCCTGTCGCGCATACGCCGCTGATCAACTATCCGCTGCAGTGGCTGCGCGACGCGGGGATTCAGTCCGCCGTGTTGTGCGCCAACAGCGCGACACCGTCGCTGCGTGAAGTGCTTGGCGACGGCTCACGGATGCAGCTCGCCCTCGACTACTTCGAGGATCATGAGCCCCGCGGGCCCGCTGGCTGTGCACGCGATGCCGCCGTGATGACGAATGCGAAGATCTTCGTCGTCATCGAAGGCACCATCGTGCCCACGCTCGACTTCAGCGCCATGATTGCGGCGCACCGGAAGTCCGGCGCTGTGGCGACCGTGGTGGTCGAGTTTGATCGTCGACGTCGTGGCATGGCCAGCGGTGTGCGCCGACAGCCGGCCGGTATCTACGTCTTCGAACGCAGCGCACTGGAATCGGTCGCCGAGCATGGTTATCAGGACATCAAGGAAGGACTGCTCGGCCGGCTGAATGCCGCAGGCGGCCATGTCGCGATGCACGAAGTCCACGGGCTCTCCGCCAAGGTGCTCGATTATTCGAGTTATGCCGCGGTCAGTCGCTGGTTGGTGACACGCGCGATCGAGCGTCCGGCGTTTCTCTCGCACTATGTGCGCGAGGGTGAGGGGATGCATCACCCGACGGCGGTGATCCATCCCAGTGCGCGTCTCGTCGGCCCCATCCTGCTCGGTGCCGGCGTGCGGGTCGAAGCGGATGCCGTGATCGTTGGCCCTGCGTCGATTGGCGAGCGTACCGTGGTGGCCGCTCGAGCGCTCGTGTCGCGGTCATTCATCTGGGACGATTGTGTGATTGGTGAGGACGCGATCGTGGACTCGTCGGTGCTGGCAGATCGCTGTGTCGTCGTGCCAGGTGATCGCCTCAAGAGTGTCACGCAGCTGCCAGATCAGTTCTCGGTGCTCGACCGCACCTCATCGGGCGTGGCGGCTGATGGCGCCAGCGCAGAGCTGCTGCCAAGTCTCGAGTCAGCCACGGAACGGCTGCGCAATGGATTCGGTTTCGCACGCGATCGCGTGGACAATGCCCTTCGACCGACACGTGATCAGGCCACACTGAAATGAGCATCGTTCCCGTCCTGCTCGACGTACGCCCTTCGTATACCGGAAACGATCTCGATAGCGGTTCGCTGCTGTTGCTGCCGACCGCCGACGACCTGTTGCTTCGCGAGTTGATGCGCAGTGTGCTGCGCGTCACCGCGCACCGGCCGATCGTGCTCACGGCCTTCGATGTCGACGCCGACTATGAGCGGCGCATCCGCGCCGGCTATTCGGACGTGGAACGCGTCAAGAGCATTGGCCAGTTCCGCAGCGAGATGGAGCGGTTCACGCCATCGGATTCATTCCTGTTCGTGTCGCCCGTCTGCTACCCGTCGGACGGCGTCGACTTGCGACCGCTGAGCACTGCGAGCGTCAACGACGCACGCATGGTGCGGCACCTGGTCGCCTTCGAGGCGCCGACGCTGCACACCAAGGAATTGGTGCAGGCAGACGACGATGGGCGCGTGCGCCGCATCCAGCGTTACTTCGAGCCGGTCACCTGGCCGTTCCCGTCCGGCGTGCTGGCGTCGCTGGTGCCGGTGGCGTGTGCACAGATGGCCATGCCGATGACGCTGACGTCACTCGAGGGCTTGCGGATGCAGCTCTCGTCGAGCGGTATTCCCAATCAGGATGTGCCGTATCACGGCGACTGCTTCGACCTCAACGACGAAGCGGGTGCGCTTGCGTTGAGTGAGCGCCGGGTCAGCGCGATGTCCACGCTGCGAGAGCTGGGCAAGGTGCGCGGGCAGGATGCGTCGCTGCGTTCGCCACGAGCGAACGTCCATCCCACGGCGCGACTGGTTGGCCCGGTGGTGGTGCGTGAGGGTGCCTTGATCGACGAGGGCGCGCTGGTGATTGGTCCGACCACGATCGGCGAAGGCGCGCATGTGCATCAAGATGCCGTCGTCGCGCAGTGCCTCGTGTTGCCTGGCGCCGAAGTGCTGAAGGGCGTCACGGTGCGCCACCGCGTGATCAGCGGCGATTCGACGCATGCCGGTGCCATGGGCGGTCAGCGTCGCCACACCGCCGCACATCTCGTGGCGGCTCCCGAACCAACCAGTCGCAGCCCGATTCCGAAGTACGTCACGGTGAAGGCGTTCTTCGAGCCGATCCTGGCCTTCGTGGCGTTGGTCCTGCTCTCGCCGCTCCTCATCGTGATGGCCTTGCTGGTCAAGTTCACCTCCAGCGGCCCGATCTTCTACGGCGACTCGCGCGAGGGCAAGGATGCCCGGGCGTTCAAGTGCTGGAAGTTCCGCAGCATGTTGACGAACGCTGACGACATGCAGCGCGCGCTGGCTGCGCAGCAGCAGATGGACGGACCGCAGTTCAAGATGGATCACGACCCGCGCGTGACGAAGGTTGGCCATTGGCTGCGCAAGCTGAACGTCGACGAATTGCCGCAACTCTGGAATGTGGCGCGCGGTGAGATGAGTTTCGTCGGGCCGCGGCCATCGCCGTTCCGTGAAAACCAGATCTGCGTACCGTGGCGCAATGGTCGCCTCTCGGTTCGCCCTGGAATCACCGGCCTGTGGCAGGTCTGTCGCAAGGATCGTGCGACCGGTGACTTCCATCAGTGGATTCACTACGACCTGCTCTACGTGCGCAACGTCTCGTTCCGTCTGGATGTGATGATCCTCGCGGCCACAATCTTCACGCTCGGAGGGCGCAAGCCGGTGCCATTGCGCCTGATGCTCGGGCGCAAGCCGCGTGCGTCTCGACCGCGTCGTTACACGGCGGCTGAGTCGCCACGATTCCAGCCGCGTTCGGAAAGTCTCTCGGGTACGGCGGCGAGGTGAACGGAGTGAGTGCCCGATTCGGAGCGCGAGAAGTTCTCGCGCTCGGCTTTGTCGTTATGTCCGGTTCGCTGCCCGGATCGCTTGAGGCGCAGCGCAGCGGACCGGTGCCAGCTGGGTCGGTGCACAGCTCCTGGCTCTGGACCACCACGGCCGAGCAGGGCTGGGACAGCAACGTGCGCTACCTGACCGGGGATGATGACAAGGACTTCGTCACCCGCATCAACACCGCCGTCGCCGTGCTCCGCCAGGGCGCGAGAGGCAGTCTCGGCTTGACCGCCGCGGGGAGCGCCATTCGCTACAACGAGCTGTCGCCGCTGAATACGTATACCTACGAGTTCAATCTCAACGGAATTCGACGCCTCACACCACAGACGACGGGGCAGGCGGGTGCGTTCTATCGCACGCGACTCACGACCGACGTGCTCGGTACAGTGCAACTGCCGTTGCTGGGCCTCTCGTTCCAGAAGTCCGGAGGAGGCGTGGTGTCGGCGGACCGCCGCTTCAGTGCTGCGTCTACTGGCCACGCCGAAATCGGCTACACGTACGTGACCTTCGATTCACCCGTGCTTGTCCCAGGCGGCGCGCTCACCGCTCGTGCATCATCCACCCATCAATACTCACGCCGCGCGGGATACACGTTCGTCGCGGACGTCCAAGAGGGAAAGGCGAACGGCCTGCCCCTGTCGTCGCAGTCTGTTGGCGCTGGATGGCTTCCACGGCTCGGTTCGGTACAGCTTCGATTGATTGGTGGCGTGACGCGCTTTTCCTCCGGCGGACCGGCGAAATTCCTGCCGACAGGTAGTGCTGAGGGGCGCGACTCGATCGGGCCAGGCGTACTCTCTGCCGGCTACACGCGGGCAGTGTCGCAGGCGTTCGGTATCGGACAGTTGTTGACCACCGGTGCGGCAACCGTCGCCTACGATTTTCAGGCGAAGCGGGGCAACTTTGTCACCCTTGGCGCGTCCATGGCTGACAGCAAGGTGTCGAGCGGTGCTGGGCTGCGATTCAAGTCACGCGCGGCCACGGCGTCGTTTCGGCGTGTACTCAGGTCAGGCTTCACTTTCGGCAGTGGCGTTGCGTACCGACAGCGTGAGGATGTCACCAAGGCATCCGGCATGGCGGCACAGATGCAGATCGGATACACCTTTGGCTCTCGCTGACCCGCCTCGCTCCTGAGCGATGCGTCCCCACCCGACACTTTCGTTCATGCACCCCACCCACACTCCGATGCGCTTCTTCACCCAGTTGCGCGCTGCCTCCACGGCCGTCGCGATGGTCGTGTTGGCCCTGACCGCTGGCGGTTGCGCCAAGCCGGTCGGCCAATTCGTCTGGGCTGCCGATTACGTCGCCAGAGAACCAAGCGCCGCCGACTCCAAGTACGTCGTCGGCGTCGGCGACCTGATCAACGTGCAGGTCTTCGACAACGACAAAGTCTCGACGCGCGGGCGCGTCCGAACCGACGGCAAGCTGGCGATCCCGCTCATCAACGACATCGCCGTCGCGGGCAAGACACCGGTCGAGGTCGGCCAGGCGGTCGAGAAGGCACTGCGTGACGGCAACCTCATCCTCGCGCCACGCGTCAACGTCGTGGTCGAGGATGTCCCGGATGTGATGATCACCGTATTGGGCGCGGTGTCCCGCGCAGGCATTTGCAAGATCGGCCCGCGCAGCGGTGTCGCCGAGGCGCTCGCCTGCGCGGGTGGCCTGACGGAATTCGCGCACAAGGACAGGATCTTCGTGCTGCGCAAGGTCCCGACGCCGGTCCGCATTCGCTTCACCTTCGCCGGGCTCACCGACACCGGACCAGCTGGCGCATTCCGGCTGCAGGCGGGCGACGTTGTGGTCGTTGAGTAACTCGGTCGTCTAGAGAGAGGTCCCCCATGCAGAAATTCACGCTGCTCTCGATTCTTCTGGCCACCGTCATCATCCCGATGACCTCGGCCTCGGAGCGTTCTCCGCGAAAGGGGCTACGGCGCACGATTCTGCTCATGGCCGCCTTCAACGCGTTCTACCTGATCGCTGTGATCTACGTGTATCCCCGTCTTCCATCCTGACCGTCGTCTCGAGAGACACTGATGAATTTGCCCGCCCGATCCAACCAGCCTGATGGTGACTCGCCTCCCGTGGCGCTCAGCACGCGCGCGTATGCTGTCCAGCGTGCGTCGCCTGCGGCACTCGGCGACAGTCGCCCGATCTTCCAGGACGAGGCGCCGGTCTTCGTGCTCGCGAACCTGCGTGTCGCCGCCGGCTTCCCGTTCCGTGCGTTCCAGCGACACAAGAAGTTGGCGATCTGGACCTTTGCTGGGCTGATGGCAGCGGTCCTTGCCGCGATCGTTGTCACACCGAAGCACTACCTGATCGAGACCCGTTTCTCCGCCGAGAAGAACTTCCTGATGCCGGCGCTCGGCAACCCGAAGCGCGCGGTGCCGACGGAATCCGATTCGCCGACTCGTCTCGCGTCGGAAGCCGTCATGAAGCGCACGAACCTGATGGAGATCGTGCGCCAGACGAAGTTGATGTCGGCGCCTGGGACGAAATGCGGTCGCCTGCTCGGGCAAGGTCAAGGACGTTGTCGTGACCCAGCTGAAGGGTCCGATCACCGAAGCCGACAAGCTGGAAGCCGTGCTCGGCATGCTCGAGCGCCGCATGTGGGTCTACTCGAACGAAGGGCACGGTCACGATTGGCCTCGACTGGCCGGATCCGGCGATCGGATACCGTGTCGTGCAGGCCGCGCAGCAGAACTTCTTCGAGCAGCGCCACGCCTCGGAAGTGTCGCTGATCGGTGAGTCCATCGGCATCATCGAGGGTCACGTCGCGTCTGCCGAGAAGTCGATCCAGGATGCGCTGGGACAGATTCGTGCTGCAACGCCGACCCGCGCCGCGCCGTATGTCCCGACCTATCGGACTTCGGCACCAGCCGCGGCCGCACCGTCGCCGGCGGTCGTTGCATTGCAGGCCGAACTGCGCGCCAAGCGCCAGAGCATCGAGGACATCACCGCATCGCGCAATCAGCGCCTCGCGGCATTGCAGACGCGCCTCACGGAATTGCGCGGCCAATATGGCGCGGCGCATCCTGAGATCGCGGCGACCGAGGAGAACATTCGCTCGTTGAGTGAGCCGTCGACGCAGCTCGCCGCGTTGCGCTCCGACGAAAGCGCCCTCCGTGCTCGCCTGGTTGGCATGGGTGTGCGCGAGGGTGCGACCGCCACGCCAACGTCCTTCGAGCCCACCTTCGCCCGTGAAGCGCTGGAGCGCCTCTCGCGCATCGGTGTCGATTCGCAGGAAGTGCCCGAGGTGACGTTTGCGAAGTCGCGTCTCAAGATCGCGACCAATGACTACGAAGACCTGCTCGATCGCCTCGAAGGCGCACGCATCGAAATGGAGACGGCCCGTGCCGCCTTCAAGTACCGCTACAGCGTGATCACACCGGCGCGTATCCCGAAGGCGCCAGTGAAGCCCAAGGTGCCGCTGCTGGTGGTGGGTGGCTTGATCATGGCCGTGCTCATGACGGGCTTCATCGTCATCATGCTCGACTTTGGCGGCGGGCGTGTGCTCGAGCCGTGGCAGGTTGATCGTCAGCTCGGTGTGCCGGTGATGGCCGAGGTGCGACGCAGGTGAGTTCCCCGACGGTGAATCCGACGACGGCTGCGCCATCGGCGTGGCCTCGACCGTCAGCGCCGACCATCGGCCCGGGCATGATCGCGTTCATTTGCGCGGTCGTGCTTGCGTCGCTTGGCCTGACGTTCGCGTCGGGGAATCCGTTGGTCGGGATCGTGCCCCTGGTGCTGGTCCTGATCGTGTACCTGTTCGTGGCGATGCCGATGCGGGCGCCGTTGTTCGGCCTCGTGTTTCTGGCGGCGCTCGCCGATGCGAACCAGATCAAGCTGCCGTCTGGTGTGCTCTGGACGCCGCCGCTGTTCGGTCTCAACGTGCTGTTATTCGAGAACCTGAACAAGATCCTGCCGATCGAGGCGTTGCGGTTCTCGTTCGTCGACATGCTGTACTCGTTGATCGCCTTCATGGCGCTCATGCGTGTCGCGTTCCGCATCAAGATCGATCGCCTCGGCCGACTGCCCACGACCAACGTGCTGTTCGTCGTCGTCGGCGTCTCGCTCCTGACGGTGCTGTGGCTGGTGGTGTGGGGCGTCGGGGTGCGCGGCGGCGATTTCAAGCAGACGTTGTGGCAGATGCGTCAGCTGTTCTGGCTGCCGAGCGTGACGGCACTATTCTCGTATTGTGTGCGTGATGCACGAGACTTCCACAAGGCCGTGAACCTGATGCTGGTTGCGGCCTGCATCAAGATTGCGATTGCCACCAAGTTCTACTTTGGCATCGCGCGTCCGATGGGGTTCGAGCCGCAGACGCTGACCAGTCACTATGACTCGATCCTGTTCGTGATCTGCCTGGTGGCGCTGGTCGTCCGGTTCATGCACGTCCCGAACTACAAGAATCTGGTGATGCTGTTGGTGGTCGGCCTGTACATCCTCTACGGCATCGTGATCAACAACCGCCGTTTGGCGTTCGTGAACCTGTTGGTCGACCTGCTGATCGTCTTCATCATTTTCCGTGGACCGATCAAGCAGCAACTGAAGAAGATCCTGCTGTACTCGCTCCCGTTGATCGCGGTCTACGCCGTCGTCGGCCAGCGCAGCAACGCTGCGGTGTTCAAGCCCGCCAAGCTGATCATGTCGGTCGTGTCGCAGGATGATCGATCGAGCGACACGCGAGACATCGAGAATTTCAACCTGCTCGTGACGTTGAAGCAGGGGAAGCTGCTTGGCGCCGGCTGGGGGCACGAATACATCGAGATGGTGAAGGCCGATGACATCTCGCAGTTCTTCGCGCAGTACAAGTACCAGGCGCACAACAGCATCCTCTGGCTGTGGACTGTGGGTGGCTTCGTAGGATTCACGCTGCTCTGGATGCCGATTCCATTCGGGATATTTCTCGCGCGGCGTGCGTACTTCTTCGCGCGAACATCGAGTGAGCGGACGGCCTGCGCCATCTCGCTCACGATGTTCGTGACCTACATGATGCAGGCGTGGGGCGATCTCGGCACGCAGGGACTGAACTCTACGTTGACCGCCGGCCTGGCACTCGCGACATGCGGCAAGATCGCCGTGGCGTCGGGCGCGTTCCCGGCGCGCATGCGGATCTTCGCGTTCCGCCCGACGTCATCACATGTTGAAGCGACCGTCACATTGCCGCGCTCCGCGTTATGAGTGGGCTGACGCTCGGCACGGCGGACGTGCTGCTGTGGGTGGCTGCGGTTCCGGTCCTGCTGGCGACGGCATACCTCGCGCTGTTGACGCTGCTCTCGGCGAAGATTGCTCCGCCAGCCGCGGATCGATCGACACGCTTCGACATCATTGTCCCGGCGCACAACGAGTCCGGCGGGATCGGCGGAACGATCGCCAGCCTGCAGGCGCTCGACTATCCGCCGGAACAGTTTCGCATCCTGGTGGTGGCTGACAACTGTACCGATGACACTGCCGATCGCGCGCGAGCGGCCGGCGCGACGGTGCTCGAGCGCCAGCACGCCACCGAACGGGGCAAGGGGTACGCACTGGCCCACGCGTACGCAGCATCGTTGTCGGATGGTTTCGCGTCGGCGGTTGTGGTGGTCGATGCGGATACATCCGTCTCGGCAAACCTGCTGAGCGCGTTTTCGGCGCGGTTCGTGGCTGGCGCTGAAGCCGTTCAGGCGGAGTACGGTGTCCGCAACGCGAACGAGTCGTGGCGCACGCGCCTGATGGTGATCGCGTTGACGATGTTTCACACGGTGCGCTCGCTGGGGCGGGAGCGCCTTGGCCTGTCGTGCGGGCTTCGTGGCAATGGCATGGGTTTCAGCACTGCGCTGATCCGCAAGGTGCCGCCGCGCGCGTTCAGCATCGTCGAGGATGTGGAGTACGGCGTGGCACTCGGCCTGACCTACACTCGCATCGCGTATGTGCATGAGGCTGAAGTGCGTGGCGACATGCCTGCCTCGGCGGCGGCGTCACGCTCCCAGCGCGAGCGGTGGGAGGGTGGACGGCTGGAACTCGTGAAGGCGCATGTGCCTCCGCTGCTCCGCGCGGCGCGTGGCACGGGCGGGAAGATTCCGCTCGATCTGGCGGCCGATCTGCTCGTGCCGCCGCTCACGACGCTGGGTGCGCTGGTGGTTGCGGGACTTGGTCTCGCGAGTCTTTTGACGTGGCTTGGGATCGCCGGCGGAATGGGGATCGTTCCGTGGGCGATCGCTTTGGTCCTGTTGAGCTCGTATGTCGTGCGAGGGGCGGTGTTGTCCGGCACTGGGCCACGTGCCGTGCTGGACTTGATGTGGGCTCCCGTTTTCGCCGTCTGGAAGATCACACTGATGTTGAAGCCAACCCGACGTACAGGAGAATGGGTGCGCACAACGCGCTCGGATGAGATATGATCACCATCGATAAGCCAAAGCCTTCAGGAGTTCAGATGGATCGTCGCAATGAGGTAGTCCCAGCTGAGTCGATCGACGGTGTGCGCCTGATCGCGCGCCCCGACATCGTCGCAGGGCCTGAAGACTGGCCGCCAGTCTGGTTCGCCTTCGCGCAACATCGCTGGAGCTCGATGGTGCTCGTGCCGGCGCACCCTGGCATCTCCGTGCTCGCCGTCGCGCGCGCGCTCGCTGACGCAGGACGGACGTACGACGAAGGCTCGCTGAGTCTGATCGAGGCCGAGCGCGTTCCACCGTCGCGTGTCCAGGGGATCATTGGCGAACTGCGTGATCGCAGTGCGCTCGACCAGCGCACCATCGTCGCGGTGGCATCGCCGCTGGAAGACAACAGCGCGGTCCCGATCATCCGTGGCTGCGATGTCGGTGTGCTGGTGGTGCCGCTGGGTGACACGTCGCTCGCCGCTGCGCGACGCACTCTGGCGGTGGTTGGGCGCGGGGCATTCCTCGGCGCGATCACTGTTTCCGCCGCCTGAGGACCGCGCACGTGCGCCATCGTGTTCGTTTCGGTCGGTTGTGGGTCGACGCTCTCGCCTTTGATGACGCGATCGTCGCGGTGCGCGATCTCGTTCATCGCGGGCTAGGCGGCGCGATCTTCACGCCGAACGTCGATCACGTGGTGATGGCGGATGAACACGCCGGTCTGCGCCGCGCGTATCGCCGCGCCGACCTGTCATTCGCCGACGGCATGCCGCTCGTCTGGACGTCGCGCCTGCTTGGCAAGCGCATTCCGGAGAAGCTGTCGGGATCCGACATGATCATCCCGATCGTCCAGCTCGCAGCCGAGCAGAATTGGGGCGTGTACCTCCTCGGCGGCATGCCGGGTGAGCCGGGCGCAGCAGAACTCGCAGCCGAACGACTGGTGCAGCGCTTCGGCGTGCGTATCGTCGGAATCGATCCCTCATTCGTCTCGATGGACGGATCGAAGGAGGGTGATGCTGGCGTGCTCGAGCGCGTGCGTGCCGCGAAGCCTGACATCGTGTTCGTCGCACTTGGCGCACCGAAGCAGGAGCTCTGGATTGCACGATGCCTGGACGAGATTCGTCCGGCCGTCGCGATCGGAGTCGGCGCCAGTCTCGACTTCATCTCTGGCCAGATCAGTCGGGCGCCCCGCTGGGTCTCGAATGCCGGGTTCGAATGGGCATATCGACTACTGCAGGATCCCAAACGACTCTGGAAACGCTACCTGATCCGCGGTCCGCGTTTCGTCGGGATCCTCTTCCGAACTGCGCGGCTCCTCAAGGCACAACGTGTTCGCTCGATTGCCTTGCAACCGAGGGTCGTGTCAGTACCGACAGTCGAAATACCACTTGTAGAGACTCGCTGATCATCGCGAAAGGACCAAAAAATGTCGGAATCGCTGGAGTACGGGGATGTGGGCGGAGTGGAGTACGATCCGTTCGCAGGCCCCGCAATCTCGCTTGTAGTCGCGTCGACCGAAGCACAACGTGAAGTCTGGGCTGCGGCCCAGATGGGGCGGGCTGCGTCGCTGGCGTACAATGAAGCCATCATCATCCGGTTGCGCGGCGCACTGGATGTCATCGCCTTGCGCGCAGCGCTTGGCGATCTCGTAGCGCGCCATGAGGCGTTGCGGTCGACCTTCAGCAGTGATGGCCTCACGCTGATGATCGGTGAAGCGACGGAACTGGACATGCCGGTGCTTGACCTGACGCGTTCCTCCGAGACCGACCGTGAGGTGCAGCGGCAATCGGTGTTGCGCGGCGTGGTCACCGAGGAGTTCGATCTCGAGCACGGGCCGCTGGTTCGCGCGCGCCTGCTCCAGCTCTCACCAGAGCTGCACGAGCTCGTGCTGTCGGCCCATCACATCATCTGTGACGGCTGGTCGTTCGGAGTCATCGGCAGCGACCTGGCGGCGCTCTACAACGCGCGACACTCAGGTACATCCGCCAACCTCGCGCCCGCAGAGTCGTTCAGCGACTATGCCCGCGAAACGGCCGAGGCGGCGCACGGCGCGGAGCGCGCAGAGGATGAGAAGTACTGGCTGGATCAGTACAAGGGCTCGGTGCCCGTTCTCGACCTGCCAAATGACCGTCCTCGTCCAGCGCTGAAGACATTCGACGCCGGGCGCGAGGACCGCACGCTGTCACTCGAGCTGGCGCGCGCCGTGCGCGCGGCTGGCATGAAGACCAACAGCAGCATGTTCGCAACGCTGCTGGCAGGTTTCTCGACACTGGTCCACCGTCTGTCCGGTCAGGATGACCTGGTGCTTGGTGTGCCGTCCGCCGGACAGTCGGCGTCTGGGCGCACCGGACTCGTTGGGCACTGCGTCAACATGCTTCCGATCCGTGTCCGCCCCGTGGGCACGACGGCGTTCAGCGACTATCTCGCTGCCGTGCGGACGACGGCGCTGGACGCGTTCGAGCATCAGCGCCTTGGATTCGGAAGCCTGCTGGAGCGTCTGCAACTTCCGCGTGATCCGAGCCGCATTCCGCTCGTGTCGGTGATGTTCAACGTCGATCGGTCACTGCCAGCGTCGGCAATGCCGTTTGACGGCATCGCTGCCGAGATGGTGAGTATTCCGCGCGCCTTCGAGAACTTCGATCTCTTCGTGAATGCGCTCGAGACCGACGACGGCCTGATTCTCGAGTGTCAGTACAACAGTGATCTCTTCGATGCCGCGACGATTCGACGCTGGCTTGAGAGCTACGAGCGGTTGCTGGAAGGGTTCGTGGCAAACCCGTCGGCGACGGTTGGGACGCTGCCGATCCTGACCGATGCCGACCGCGCCGCGCTCGACTCGTGCAACGACACCGGCCTCGCGTTGCCTGCCGAGACCCTGGTGCATCGGATGATCGAGGCGCAAGCAGCCCGAACGCCTGACGCGATTGCGATCGAGTTCCAGGGCACGCGTGTGTCGTATGCGGAGCTGAACCGTCGCGCGAACAAGCTCGCGCACTTGCTTCGCGAGAAGGGGGTTCGTCCTGGTGCCCTCGTTGGGCTGTGCCTCGATCGCACGCCTGAACTGCTGGTCGCGCTGGTCGCTGCGCTGAAGTCGGGAGCGGGTTATGTGCCACTCGACCCGAACTATCCGGCAGATCGACTCAGCTACATGGCCAGTGACGCTGCCCTGGCGGTCCTGATCACGGATTCGAGGATCGCGTCGGAGGTGTCGCTGCCGGCTACGGCAACGGTTCTCGTCGATACGGACGCAGCGGCGATTGCCGCCTGTCCAGACGCGGATACCGTCGATTCAGCTAGCTCGGCGCAGCCGGAAGACACGGCGTACGTCATCTATACCTCCGGCTCCACTGGCAAGCCGAAGGGTGTGCTGGTGCCTCACCGATCGGTCGTGAACCTGTTGGCCAGTGTGCAGCGCGAGCCGGGCCTCCGCAGCGTCGACACCGTGCTGGCGATCACCACTCTGTCGTTCGACATCGCCGTCTCGGAGGTCATCCTTCCGCTGACCGTTGGCGCACGGATCGTCCTTGCGTCGCGCGAAGTGGCATCCGACGGCGCGATGCTGATGCAGCTCGTCGAGTCCACCGGCGTCACCTTCATCGATGCGACCCCGGCGACCTATCGTCTGCTGCTCGCGTCCGGCTGGAAGGGTGACGCCAAGCTCCGCGTGATCTGCACGGGTGAAGCGATGCCGAAGGACCTTGCCGAGACGCTCACCTCATGTGCGGCTGAAGTGTGGAACGGCTACGGGCCAACTGAAACCACGGTCTGGTCGACATTCGCGCGCGTGACGTCGCCGGTGAAGAAGGTCTTGATTGGCCGGCCAGTGGCGAACACCGTGGTACAGATCCTCGACGGGCAGGGACAACAGACGCCGATCGGCGTTCCGGGCGAGATGTTCATTGCGGGTCGCGGCGTGACCAAGGGCTACCTCAATCGCCCGGACCTGACCGCCGAGCGATTCATCGCTGATCCGACCACCCCTGGTGCGCTGATCTACCGCACCGGTGACTTGGTCCGACTGCTGCCGACTGGGGAACTGGAGTGTCTCGGCCGCAATGACAACCAGGTCAAGGTGCGAGGCTTCCGCATCGAGCCGGGCGAGATCGAAGCGGTGCTGATGAAGTGGGACGGGGTGCGCGAGGCGGCTGTGATCGCACGCGAGGATCGCGTCAACGACGTCCGGCTCGTCGCCTATCTCGTCACCGATTCCGACGACGTCATCTCGGACAAGCTGCGGGCGTTCGCCAAGGCCTCGCTGCCTGATTACATGGTGCCTTACACCTTCGTACGCATGGACGCGATGCCGCTGACCCCCAGCGGCAAGGTGGACCGAAAGGCATTACCCGCACCGCAGGCCGGTGCGGCAGTAGTGGCTGAAAGTGAGTTCGTCGCGCCCGCGACGGAGGCCGAGACGATCATCGCCGGATTGTGGGCGGAGGTGCTCGGGCTCGAGAAGGTCAGCGTCGTCGCGGACTTCTTCTCGCTTGGTGGGCATTCACTGCTGGCATCGCAGGTGCTCTCGCGACTGCGTCGCGACCACGGCATCCAGTTGTCCTTCCGGAAGATCTTCGAAGCTCCAACGGTGCGGGCGCTGGGCGCGCTGGTCGACCAGTCGCGCGCCAGCGGCGCTCCGCTCTCGGCACCGATGGTCGTCGAGTCGATTCCGCATCGCCCTGACGCGACCGTCGCACCGCTCTCGGTGCTGCAGGAGCGGCTCTGGCTGCTCGAGGAGCTGGAGCCAACCCAACGGTCCGCGCACGCACACAGTGCGTCGTGGAGGCTGTTCGGTGATCTCGACTTCGGACGGCTCGAGCGTGCGTTCGACGCGCTGATCGCGCGCCACGCCACGCTGCGCACCAGCTTCCACACCATCGACGGCGAACGCCGGCAGGTCGTTGCACCGACCAGCACCTTCAAGCTCGATCGCCGCGATTTGTCTGCACTGGACGAGGCTGCACAGCAGGAAGCACTGGTCGCGTATTTCCAGGAGCAGCAGTACACGACGTTCGATCTCTCCGTAGCGCCGCTTTATCGGGCGTGCATTTTCAAGCTGGCTGACCAGCACCACCTGCTGTACTCGTTGCAGCACGGCATGGTCTGGGACGGCTGGAGCTTCGACCTCTTCCTCAAGGAAGTGACGGAGCTCTATGCCGCTGATGAAGAGAAGCGGGCGCCGGTGCTGAACGCCCTCCCCGTGACGTATGGCGACTTCAGCGCGTGGCAGTCGAGCTGGCTCGCCGGGCCTGAGGCCAAGGCGCAGGGTGAGTGGTGGCGGGCGCAGCTGGCTGGCGACCTGCAGGACCTCGCGCTTCCAACCGATTTCCCGCGGCCGTCGCTATCGGACAACTCAGGCAACCAGATCTCGCTTCCGTTCACGATCGAGGAAGCCGACCAGCTTCGCGCGCTCGCACGAAAGTACGACGCGACTCTCTTCATGGTCGTCTTCGCCGCCTATAACGTCATCCTGCATCACTACACCGGGCAGGAAGATCTGCTGGTTGGCTCACCGGTTCGTGCGCGAACACGTCCTGAGCTCGAGGTCATCGTTGGTCCATTCGTGAACACGGTGCTGCTGCGGACGCGGGTGTCACCCACGCTCGCCTTCCCGGATCTGTTGCGCGCCGTGCGTGACACGACACTCGATTCGTTCAGCAACCAGGAATTGCCGTTCGAACTGCTCGGCACGCGAGTGCCGCCGGTACGCGCCCTGTTCTCGATGCAGGACGCGCGTGAGCGCCCAGCAGCGATGGGATCGTTGCGCGTGGAGCAGTATCACGTGCCGCAGCACTTCACGACCAATGATCTCATGTTGTGGATGATGGACACGCGTACAAAGCTTTATGCTGTATTGAATTACAGCACCGAGCTCTTCGAACGTGTGACCGCCGAAACGTTCCTTGTGCAGCTCCGAACGTTCCTCATGTCGGTGCTGGAGAACCCGGAGCGAACGGTTGGCAGCATCGACTTGTCGTCGGCGGCTGACCGTGCCGCACACGACGTACCGGTCACGACCGACGCCGAGGCACCGGCTCCGGCGATTGCACGGATCGCGGTGTCGGCGCCTGAACGTGTCGCCGTACGGGCGAATGGAAAGTCCATCTCGTACGCTGAACTGATCTCTCGCGCCCAGCGGGTGACCGGCGGGCTGACCAAGGCTGGCGTCGTGCCTGGCGCGCCAGTCGGCATTGCCTTGCCCGTCGGAATCGATCGTGTCGTGGCGACTCTCGGTGCCGTGGGCGCTGGCGCCGCAGTGCTCCTGCTCGACGTGGACGATGCCGCTGGCTACCACCGTCAGGTCGCGACCGCAGCCAAGCTGGTGGCGGTCATCACCGACGGGGATAGCGACGACCTCGGTGTGGCGCATGAACTGACCATCGATGATTTGCTCGACGTGAGCCCGGTGACGGCCGTGAGCGTCGCAGGCGAGACGCCATCCGTGCTCGTCGCCGTTCCAGCGGCCGGTGGTTCACTCGCGGTACATACCGTGGGCGCTTCACTTCTGGCCGCGCAGGCACGCGACGTCGTCGCTGCGCTCGCGATCGAGTCGAGTGACAGCGTCGTCACCACCCTTGCCGCCGGGGCTCCTTCTGCGGTGCTCGAAATGCTCGCGCCGCTGACCGCGGGCGCAACGCTCGTGGTCGCGTCAGATGATGCCCGCGAAGATGCCTCCGAGTTGTCCGATGAGCTCGAGGATTCTGGAGCAACCGTTCTGTTCGCAAACAGCGGACTGTGGCAGCAGCTGCTCGCGACGTCCTGGAGCGCACCGGCGACCTTCCGCGGTGTGCTGGTGGCAGGTGCCTTCGCGAGTGGCGAAGACATGTGGAAGTTGGTGACGCGAGTTACGTCGGCCTTCACGTTGTTCGGCCTCCCGACCGACGGCGGGGCAACCTGCGTGCAGGCTGCCCGCACAACCGACGGGACGAGTTACGCCAATGTGCTTGGCGTCGCGGGCGCGAGCCTCGATGTCGTCGACGCCGACGGGCGGAAGTCACCCTTCGGGATTCCAGGTCGCCTTCGGGTGTCGCGCGGCGTGGCGCAGGTCGCGACGGGCGTTCGAGCGCGTCGCGTTTCGGATGGGCGCATCCAACTCATTCGGAATGACTTCGCGACCGTGTGGTGTGACGGCGTGGCGTGCAGTTCCACCGCAATCGAGGAGGCCGTTCGCCAGCACCCGTCGGTTGCAGAAGCGGCTGTCGCGATGCATCCGGACGCCTCCGGAAAGTTGCGGGTCGTAGCCTACGTGGTGCCGCGCCCTGGGGCGCGTTACACCGAGACGGAACTGCGTACTTCAGCGCGCACGCGCCTCCCACGTCGCTGTGTGCCGCAGCGGATCGTGGAGCTCAGTGCGCTGCCGATCGACGCGCGTGGCGTGGTGCGGTACGAGGCGTTGCTTTCTCCGTTCGCAGCGGCGGCCAGTGCCACCGTGCAGCAGGTCGCACCGCGAAACGAAAGCGAGGCGATGCTCGCTGAAGCCTGGAAGGCGGCGCTGGGTGTGGAGCAGGTGAGTGTACTCGACAACTTCTTCCGGTTGGGCGGAACGTCGCTGCTCTGCTTCCGCGTGGTGGAGCAGGTGCGCAAATCGACCGGACGACACCTCAATCCTCGTGCCCTGTTGGTGGGGACGCTGGAGCAGGCGGCCGCGGAGTTGGCGACTCAGTCAGCGAGCACGTCCTCCGGTGCCGCCACTGCGCAGGAATCCTCGGGTATGTTCTCGCGCCTGAAGGGACTGATCTCATAACCCGACCACGAGTAACGCGGCGTCCTGCGTGGTGAGTCCAGGAAAAACGTCAGGGGGTGCTGGCTCGGCCATCGGTCGCGGCCAGTGCCCCTTCGACGAACTGTCGAAGTCGTGGTCCGTAGGTCGTGATCGGCGGTCAGGTATTCGCCGTGGCCGGCGCCCTCGATCAGCCAGAAACTCTTTGGTTCTCGGGCGAGGTCGAAAATCTGCCGGGAGAGTTCGACCGGAACCGTGCGGTCAGCGCCGCCGGCCACGACCAGGAATGGCCGCGGCGCGATGCCGGCTGCTGCCGCGGCAGCGTCGAGTACCTTGCGGTCCATCCCACCAAGGAGGTCACCGAACAGCGCACCCCACTGCGCTGCAACGCCGCCATCGCGGTACTCCGCCAGGCCCTGCTTCCACGGATCACTGAAGACGCCTTCAACGACCAGCATCCTGACGCGCGAGTCGGCGGCCGCCACGAAGAACGACATGTGGGCGCCCAGGGAGAAGCCGAGCAGCCCGATCCTTCCGTCGCGAACATCCGGCTGCTGGGCCACGAAGCCGATGGCGCCAGACACGGCGGCCCGTTCGCCCGGCCCGACCCCGATCTGGCCGCCGCTCTCGCCGCACCCAGGCCAGTCGAACAGCAGAACGCCGGTTCCGCCCGAATGGAGCAGCCGCGCGTGATCCAGCATCCCGTCACGGGTGGAAGCGCTTCCTCCCACGACCACCATGGCGGCACCGTTGCTCGAGGGGAGATACCACCCTTTGAGAGTCGTGCCGTCGGCGGATGGAAATTCCACGTCCTGCAGCCCAAGTTCCTCCGCGTCTGGCGGGCGGGACGGTACGCTGCGTGGGGTGCGGAAGATGGCGTATTCGAATCGCGCCGCTCTCGCACCGTGGAACAGCTGCCAGGCGACGAACAGCGTGATGGCGGCGACGAGAATGCGTCGTAGGAGAGTCATGCAGAGTGACGCGGCGGAACAGGGGTCGGGCGGGGGAGCGGATCGCGTTCACAGCGACGCCGTCTGCGCGAATCTAGGGCTGGGCACGGCAGCGCAAGCCCCGACGGGCGCGCCGGCCGCGCCCAGTCTCGGAGAAACCCTGCGACTGTTCGGGGCGCGTCCGGTTCCGGCATTATTCCGGGGGCTCGGCGCCACACACGCTGTCAGCCTCCACGAAATCGATGCGAGGAACGACGCAGCCGGCCATAGCGGCGCGGAGCATGCGGATCGTTTAGCACGCGCGGGTCGCGTCGAGCGGTGCCGGTACGACGTTCCCTCGTCGCTCGGTCGCGCGGTTCGGTCACGGGCGCGCGGCTACCTCGCCGGCCGGCACTGTGCGGCGCAGGCGATTCTTTCGCTCACCGGCGAGCCAGCGCTGATTCGCGAGCCGCTGCCGATCGGGGCGCTCGGTGCACCCGTGTGGCCGGCCGGGATCGTGGGCTCGATCTCGCATTCCCCGCGCATTGCCGTCGCTGTGGCCGCGTGGGCGTCGGTGACGCTCGGGATCGGGATCGACTGCGAGCGCGTGATGAATGATGCGGCCGTCGAGGACATTCTCGGCCGGGTCCTCCCCGAAGGCGACGCAATCGGCCGCCGTGGCGACCCTACGGCGCGGCTGGATTGGCGCACCTTTGTCACAGCCGTCTTCAGCGCCAAGGAAAGTGTCTACAAGTGCCTCCACCCGATCACGGGTGTATTTTTCGATTTCGACGCGGTTGCCGTCGAATGGGTCGACGTGGCACGCGGAGCGATGGCGCTTCGGGTCGTCGAATCCCTCGGAGCCGGGATCGACTCCGGAACGTTGCTGACGGCGGACTTCTGCGTCGAAGATGAACATGTATTCACTTCGGTTCGACTTCCAAAGGCTGGCGTTCGCAATGTTTGACACAATTGTCGCCCGGGTACGCACGTGACGAGCGTCGCCAGCATGAAATCTTCTGAGATCGTCCCGCGATTCTTCGGATCGCCCGATCGCCAGTTGTTCGGGATCTACCATGCTCCAGACGGAGCGACGATCCGCGATGCTGGCGTCGTCCTCTGCTATCCCGGCCCGCACGAGTACAGTCAGGTGCACTGGGCCTTCCAGAAGCTTGCCGGCCTGCTGGCAGCGGCAGGGTTCCATGTGCTACGATTTGACTACTTCGGCACCGGTGATTCGTACGGCGACGCCACAGAAGGTTCGCTGGCGCAGTGGACGGAAGATGTGGGCACGGCCGTCTCCGAGCTGCGCGACCTGGCGGGGATTCGTCGCATCTCGCTGGTTGGGACACGGATCGGGGCCGCCGTCGCGCTGCGTGCGAGCGCGTCGGGCGTGAAGGTGCGCGACCTCGTGCTCTGGGATCCGGTGGTCTCGGGTACGGAGTATGTCGCCACCCTCGATGCCAGCGAAGATGTGCGCCTCCGCATGCTGAACTACCCGGAGCCGAATCATCGTATCGACGGGGAAGTGATGGGCTATGCATTTCCTGACCACGTTCGTGCAGACATGGCCAGCCTCGACTTGTTGCAGGAGGAAGTCGGTCGGATCGATCGGCTGCTGCTGATCGGTGCTGCGTTTACGCCGGCGCAATCCGCGCTCGAGCAGCGTCTGATCGAGGCAGGGCTGAAGGTGACCGTCGAGCGCGTGGATGATCCGGCCATGTACGCGCCGGGTCGCCATCCTGCCGACACGCTACTGTCACACAACATCCCCGTGGCCATCACCACATTCCTCGCCCGGAGTGGCTCGTGAACGAACGTGCGGTCGTCTTCGGCGCGCATGGTGGCCTGGTCGGTGTGCTGAGTGAGCCGAAGACGCCAGCCCGGGGTGCGGCCCGCGCCGTGATCGTGTCGAACATCGGCATGCATCACCGTGTTGGCCCGTTCCGCATCTATGTCGAGCTGGCGCGCAAGCTGGCGGCGAGTGGCTTTCCCGTGCTTCGCTTCGACCTGGCGGGCATGGGCGATAGTGCGCCGCGGCATGACGCGCCGACGCCGGCTGCTCGCGCAGCGCGCGATCTCGACGACGCGATGCAGTTCCTCACCGAGACACTCGGTATCACTGAGTTCGTGTTGATCGGTCTCTGTTCCGGTGTCGACAGCACGCACGCGACCGCGTCGACCGACCCGCGCGTGGTGGGGGCGGCCTTCATTGACGGCTACGCGTACCCGAGCACCGGCTTCAAGGTGCGACACTACGTCGTGCGACCGCTCCAGCTTGGACGCTGGGTGCGATTTCTCCAGCGTCGCGTGCGTGGTGATCGTCCGTTGATTTCGGACACCGATGGACAATCGGTCTTTGAACGCGAGTACCCCACGGAGGCGCAGTTCCGGAAGGATGTGCTTGCGATGACATCGCGCGGCGCACGGCTGCTGTTCGTGTACAGCGGCGGGGTCTACTTCCGGTTCAACTCACCGCGCCAGGTGTTCGAGACGCTCGGTCCTGGCGCGCCCGAGTCGCAGATCGAGGTCGAGACGATGTATTCGGCCGATCACGTCTTCACGAGCGCACAAAAGCGCGCCGAGCTGTTGACGCGACTCGATCGCTGGGTGCAGTCGATTCCACGGTGACGCACCCGTCCTCACGCGCTGCTACGGCGTGAGGACGATGGTCGTGACGCTGAGGGCTGGCATCGGGTACGAAAAACTTCCACTGCCGTCGAGAGCGATCTCCGGCTGGCGAGCTGGCGTGGGAGACGCGCCGGTGAGCGCCCATGACTTCGCCGTCTTGAGGTTCGTCGCCCCACTGATCGTGATGCGTGCGGGTCGAGCCGTGTTGGTCTTGTTGATCGCGATGATGACGATGTTGCCCGCGCTGTCGCGGCTCGCATAGACTGAGCTGGCGGCGACGTTGTTGGTGGTCGCCTGGAGTCCGGTGTCGCCGAACATGCCGCCGGCGCCATCGTAGTTCCGGAACATCTTGAAGGCTGCGAACGCGTAGGCGTAGGCCTTGGTACCATCACCTGCCCACGGCTGCGCATAGATGCCTGCGAGTGGCCACATGGCCGCAGCGAACACCCCTTCGCGACCGAACACGCCGAGCGCGTCGGCTTGCGCGATGCCACCAGAAATGTCACCGCCGCGGCCGAAGAAGTATTCGGTGATGGCGATCTTCGTGCCCGGGTAGTGTGCCGCGATCTGTGCCTTCAGCCGCGGCAGCAGTCGGATCGGCCCTGCGGTGACGCCGGACACCCAGCTCTGTTCATCGAAGGTGGGGTCCCAGAGCGAACGCGGGGCTTGCACACGCGCCCAGATCGTCGCGCTGTCCTGCGGTGCATAGTCATTGGTGATTTCGCCGCCACGGGTGCCGATGGCGGGATAGTGGTGGACATCCAGCACATCGAGGAGGCGCTTTCCATAGGTCGCTTCGGCCGCCTTCATGCGATCGAGGTAGACATCGACGAAGTTCTGCGTGCCGTAGTCCGGGTCTGGCGTCGGATATCGTCCGAGCACGGCGATGCCGGCGTAGGTGGCGACCGCCGGACCGAAGACCAGTGCGTTCGGCGCGACTGACTTGATCGCACGCGCGTAGACGATGCTCGTGTCGGTGAGCCCCTTGTATGTCTGCAGGCGCGGCTTGTCCTTGTTGTCGCCGATGTTGCTGTTGATTTCTTCGTGCGTGGAATGCCAGATGTCGACTTCGTTGTCGAGGGAGTAGAACACCGGTGCCGTGGCATGCGTGGAGCGCCCGGGGAAGGTGTTCTCGAACCAGTTCACGAATTCGTCCTGATAGACGAAGGCGTCGCCAGCGTTTGGCGACAGGGTGAAGGGACTGCCCTTGAATGCCTTGCTGACACGGAAGTGCGTCGCCAGTCGGTTCGTGCGATCGGCATCGGTCACGCCGACGTTGCAGCCGCATGCATTGGCTGCCACGTATCCGATCATCGGCACCGTCGCCATGAACGCTTGTCCATGCGAGAAGGCGAAATTCGCGCGGGTCTTGACGGCCTGGCCGGGCGTGCCGCTCGAGCTGAGGAATTCGTCGTTGTGGAATTCGTAGTCGTTGCCGGCGTTGCTGTAATTGTTCTCCCAGTTGTACGCCGTGAGTCGGTTGCCACCCATGCGATTGAGTGTCATCTCGGCTGGTGGCGTCGCGCCGCCGAACGTCGAGGACGACTCGAGGAAGTTGCCGCCGTAGATGTAGCGCGAAATGGCGAAGGTGCTGCTGGCGTTGATGGTGAACGCGATGTCGGCAGCGGCCGGTGGTTCTGGTGGTGCGTCACCCGGCGTGGCGCTGCTGCTGCCGCAGCCGAGGATGAAGAGCGCGGAGAAGCGGGTGAGTCGGCTGAGGAGATCGGTACGCATGACGGCGCGGGCGGCAGGAAGGCACACGTGGGCGCCATCACCGGGCGCTCCACGGAAGGAAACGAGATTAGTCGCTCCTTAAAGTAGAACTGCCGGAAGCGGGTGATGTCAGGGGGCTCCCGGTACGAGGCGATGCGCCGAGTCGGCCGAGGCCGTCGGGCCTGCGGCTTGCACTGACTTGGAGCGAGCGAGTCAAGAAAACAGTCCGTATGGTCGAGCTTGGTTACAAGGCACGCGACAGGTCGTCGTAGCCTTGGACGCGAATGGCTCAGGTCGCTGTCGTTTTGCTCTGGTACACAAGTTGCAAAAGGCAGTGTCGGGTTATATCAGCGTCACGGCTTTCGTTTCAGACGAACGCTGGGTGACCCACTCAACACGAGTGAGCAGAAGGCAGATCGTGCTTCCTGGAGACAGGGCGCATGACAAAGGCAAAACCGGCGAAAGCCGGCGACGCAAAGCCACGAGACTACGGCGTTTCCGCAATGGGGTGGAATCGCTATGTCAGTCGGGCCGCCGGATGGCTACTCATCTACCGCGGATTTCTGCCATGCGTACTCGCTCGCGTTCAGCTGCCTACGGGCTGCTGACTTCAGCGCTCGCACTCGCCGGTTGCTCAGACAACCCAGGCGCCCCGGACTCAACCACCCGAAGTCTTGCCTCGCCGTGCGTGGTCCGTCCGTCGTCGTCTCATCATCACCACTGAGTCGACACCATCGCCGCGGCACGAAGCTGCAATTGGTTGCCAAGGTGTACGACCGTCGTGGACGCCTCGTGAATGGCGCTTCACTTTTCTGGAAGAGTGCAGATACGTCGATGGCATCGTCACACAGACAGGTATCGTGACGGCGCGCCGTCGTACGGGTCGCGTGTTGGTTGGTGCCGCCTCAGGCTACTGGCGGGTGCAAAGTCCATCACGATCACGGGTGGAACCGACGTCACGACACCGTCGACGCCTGACCCGACCACCACCCCGACGCCGACGCCGGTCCCAACACCGATGCCGACACCCGTTCCCAACGCCGACGCCCACGCCAGTTCCACGCCGATTCCGGTGGTTGGTGAGGTGATGTACAACGCCGGTGTGAGCTACGAAAAGATCAAGACCGGTCAGTGGCGCGGTGCTGGCACCAGCGGCGAACCGTCGGTGCGCTTCATCTGCCTGCTCGCCAAGACCGGCACGTTCGATCCTATCGTCTTCCCGGGCCAGAACAGCGTCGGTCACCCGCACGCCTTCTACGGCAACACGGCGATCAATCCGAACAGCACGCCGGAAAGTTTGATGGCGAGCGGCAACTCCACCTGCATGGGTGGCACCGCCAACCGCACGGCCTACTGGGTTCCGCTGATGGTCACCGAGTCGGGCAAGCTGCTCGCATCGGACAGCCTGATCATCTACTACAAGGTCGGCTATCAGTCGAATCCGGCGAACATCCGCGAAATTCCGCAGGGTCTGCGCATGATCGCTGGCAACAAGAACGCCACCAGCGACCAGGGCTACGCCGTCGAGTATTCATGCGAGAGCCGGTATGTCGGCTCAGGCAGCATCCCGGACTGCAACACCAACGGCTCTGACCGCGTGAACCTGCACATCAACTTCCCGGCCTGCTGGAACGGTCGCGATCTTGACTCGCCAGATCACCAGTCACACATGGCCTATCCGATCTTCAGCAACGCGACGAACGGATCGAAGTGCCCCAGCACGCACCCGTACCAGATCCCGACGATCACGGAAATCTTCACCTGGAAGATCCCGGCTGGCTCGGTGATGTCGAAGTGGCGCCTGACGAACGAAATGACCACCCTCTCCGCATCGTCACGCGGCGGCTATGGCGCACACGCCGACTGGATGTACGGTTGGAATGCCGAAGTGCACAAGGCATTCGTGGTCAACTGCCTCAACGCTCAGAAGGATTGTCAGGTCGGCTTCATCGGCGACGGACGCATGCTCGACTATGTCCCCTGATCCGGCCCACGTCGCGCCCTGTTCCTGAATCGGACGCGACGACATCTTGAAACGCCTGACCGACGCCTTGTCATGCCTATGACAGTGGCGTCGGTCAGGCGTTTCCGATGTCTGGATGCTCCCACCGCGCGCTCGCATCGTTCGATGCCGCCATGCCCCTGATACTTGCACTGATACGACGTCGAACGCGAGGCACTGCCACTTGGATCATGGCGATGCTCGCCATGGCGTGCGTCGCTGCCCTGCGCAATGTTGGTGCGCAGTCGACAAAGCGTACCGCGGCACCGGTCCCGCCGCCTCCCAGCAGCTCGCCTGCGTCAAACGCGCCGGCGTCCAGCACGCGCTGGACGTACTGCACCGACGCCGGCGCCGTCTGCCAGTTCACCGGGTTGCGTGAGGTCCGACTGATCGCGCTTTCCGGCGCATTCGTTTCGCAGACGGCGTTCGGATCGGTGGCCTGCGCCGTGTACGGATTCCAGAACCGGAATCCGGCTCCGCTCCAGTCGCTGCGGTGCGACTACGGCCCAATGAAATTCCGCACACTCGTCAATCCGACGCCTGGTGGCATGCTCGCGACATCGACGATCGACGTGCCGATGGGATCACCAGGGGTGAGCGTGCCACAATCACGAAGCGGCGGTAGCGGAACCGTGACGGATGGCACCGGTACCTTCCGCACGAGCTGCCAGGTGACCGCCTTCGAATTCGCTGATCCCATTGGTGCCAGCGGGCAGTCGAAGGGCTCCGCGCTGCATGTGTTCTTCGGCAATACCACCGCGGCCGGATCGGCGACATCGACCGCCGTGGCGAGCAGCGGGAATTCGGCCTGCCACGGCGGAACGCTCAACCGATCGCTCCACTACCTGCCCGCGATCATCGATGCGCGAACGGGTGAAGTGCAGATGCCGTCAGAAGATCTGGTCGCGTACTACAAGACCGGCTTCAACATGGATCCTCTCAGCATCAAGCCGTTCCCTGCAGGCCTGGTGATGGTCGCCGGCAACCCACGCGCGACGGGCGTACAGCGTTACGCCGTCGAATGGCTGTGTCGCGACAAGTACGTCTACAATGATGGCATGATCCCCGAGTGCGCCGTCGGGGACCAGGTGCAACTCCGGATTCATTTCCCGCAGTGTTGGGATGGTACGAACCTCGATTCGCCCGACCATCACAGCCACATGGCATATCCGGTCTACCGCCGCGCGCCCGCCTTGACAGCCTGCCCGGCAACGCACCCGGTAGTGCTTCCGGAACTCACGCAGATCGTGCACTACACGGTGAAGGCAGGGTCGTCGGTAGCGCAGTGGCGCCTCGCAACTGATCGGGATCCCGCCACACGACGTGGCGGCCTCTCAGCCCATGCGACATGGATTGCCGGGTGGGATGCTGCCACCCAGAACCTCTTCGTCTCGAACTGCCTCAACCGGGCGCTCGACTGCGGCTTCGACAATCTCGGCAACGGCACGCAGCTCTTCTGACGGCGGCACCCGCCACCATGCCACGCGCAAGAGTCAGCTCGGCGTCGCGAACCTGCGCCGGATGGCGCGACGGGCAGGTTCTTCGATTCGCTGCAGTACGATGATCGAGAGCGATTGCACCACCACCAGGTAAACGACCAGCAATGCTGGCGTGCGCTCCATGCTCAGTCCCACGAGGTCGAGTCCCTTGATGACGTAGACGAGGATGGCCACGTGCAGCAGGTAGAGCGCAAACGATGCCTCGCCCAACAGGCGCATCGGCGCGACGCTGAGCAGGCGTGCGATCGGCCCTGCACCGGTTGCCAGCGCGAGGATCAAGAGCGTGAACAGCGGTGCCAGCAAGCCGTTGTGCATCAGCGGATACGGCAACCGCTCATGCAGCGAAAATACCGCCACGATGGCCGCCAGGGTCATGATCGAGAGTGGAGCTGCAACGCTCGTCAGTGAGCGCGGGTTGCGCAGGAACCAGAGGCCAGCAGCAATGCCAAGCAGGAACTCGGGGAATCGGACCAGCGGGTTGAACTTGAGCGCATTGATTAGCGTCGCGTCGCTGGCTGCGGTTGCACGACCCAGTCCGTCCGGGTCGCCCACGACGTAGGCGATCGCCACGCCGCACGCGACCATCCAGCAGGCGGCACCGATCACGAACAGTGCCCAGGACTTCTTTCGGCAGAGCAGGGCACCGGCGACAGGAAAGAGTGCATAAAAAAATGCCTCAGCCGACAGTGACCATCCGGGACAGTTCAGCCGGCACGCGTACGGCGGAATCCATGCCTGCAGCAGTGTGAGCACGCTGGCCGTGATTGGAATGCCGTCATCGATGACGAGCGAGTTCCCGCTTGCGCGTTGCAGGTCGCGCAGGAAGATCGGGAAGCCAATCGCGACACCGAGCAGGTACAGTGGATAGATCCGGGCGAAGCGTGCCGTGAGGAAGTCACGAAGGGACGCGATCCCGGTGCCGTCTGGCTCGAGATAGTTGTATGTCAGCACAAAACCAGAGAGCACGAAGAACAGGCTCACACCACTGTATCCCGCACCGAGAAACGACAGCAGCGGCGCCTCGCGGAGCGACGGAATCATGGCATGCACGTGGTAGCCCACCACGAGTGCAGCCGCGATGAACCGCAGCCCCGTCAGCGCGGGGAGCGCGGGTCGAGAAGCCATGCGTCTGTCGGTTGCGGCGACTAACGGCTCGCCAGCGCGCCGTCTGGGACTGCCGAGCCGACCAGGCCGAGCACTTCGCGCATGCCACTGTCGAACCGGGGGGTCGCGAAACGCTGTGCGTTGTTGCGGCAGGCCTCGGCAGTGATGTCACGCTCGTGCGCATAGAAGTCATCGATCGCGCGCACCACCGCATTCGGTGTCTGGGCACCAAAGAAGACGCCCGTCGGTGTGTCGTGATCGAGACCGCGAATGGTCTCCGTGGCGGCACCGCGACCGAAGGCGATCACCGGGGTGCCACAAGCCTGCGCCTCGAGCGGTGTGATGCCGAAGTCTTCCTCGGCCGCGAACAGGAACGCACGTGCCGACTGCATGTGCGCCCGCAGTTCATCGAGTGGGAGCCGCCCGGTGAAATGCACGTTTGGCGGCGCGCCCGCAGAGATCTCGGCGCGACCCGGCCCATCCCCGATCACGATCAGGCGTTCATTCGGCCGCAGGCGAAACGCCTCCACCAGAAGGTCGATTCGCTTGTACTGCACGATGCGACCGGCGGTGACGAAGTTGGTGGCTCGTGGTGCGTTGTTGAGCGTGAAGCTGGCGGTGTCCACCGGTGGATGCACCACCACGCTCTCGCGGCCGTAACAGCGCTTGATGCGCGCCGAGATGTAGGAAGAGTTCGCGATGAACTCGGTCACACCGTCGGCGCTGCGTCGATCCCAGCTGCGGAGTTGGGAGAGCACCTGCCGTGCGAGCCACGCCTTCGGGCCGCGGAAGCCGCTCGTATCGAGATACGCGTTCTCGAGGTCCCAGGCGTACCGCATCGGCGTGTGACAGTAGCAGACATGGCGCACGCCCTTCGGGACCGTGATGCCTTTCGCGACGGCGTGTGAGCTCGAGACGATCAGGTCGTACCCGCTGAAGTCCCAGGCCTTGATGGCCATCGGCATCAGCGGCAGGAGCATGCGGTAGTTCTCGGCGAGCTTCGGCATGTGCTGGAGCATCGTCGTGTGCGGCGTGCGTCCGACGAGCCCTGCGCGATACTCGGCTGGCAGCGTGTCGATCGTCGAGTAGAGATCGGCCTGTGGCATCAGCGTCAACAGCCGCTGGAGCACACATTCGGCACCCGCCCAGGTTGTCAGCCAATCATGAATGATTGCAACGCGCATCAGGCGAGAAACCGGTCGAGGTGCCCAATCGCGATGGCTGCGGCGTGCTGGGGGGCGTTGGTCATGTCTACAAAGGTCAATGACGGCAGGCCGTCAGGGAAGGCAATGATACCCGAAGCTTGCGGGTTATTCAGCACCACGGTCGGTCGGCGA
Source organism: uncultured Gemmatimonadaceae bacterium (assembly GCA_963740355.1). Taxonomy (GTDB): domain Bacteria; phylum Gemmatimonadota; class Gemmatimonadetes; order Gemmatimonadales; family Gemmatimonadaceae; genus JACMLX01. Next base: position 9,058 of record CAVUDW010000001.1, on the reverse strand, counting down.
TAACCAACCGCAAGGTGAGCCACCATCGATTCGACACCGATCGCGGCACGAGCACGGCCTGCCAGCATCACCAGGTCACTGAAGCTGGTGGCGCCCATTGCATCCTGCAGCCGATCTGGTGGCACCATGGCGCGCAAGGACGCGAATCGTTCGCGGTCGCTCTCGTTGCCGACGAGCAAGATTGGTGCGCGCTTGGCCAAGAGTGGAAGCAGTTCCGCCCAGAGCGCGAGCGGTGCTTCCTTCGCCGCTGTCCTGCTGCCCGGCTGCACGATGATCGGGGCATCGGCCGCCAATGATGCCGCAGTGGGCAAGACAGGGCCGGCATACGTCGCAGGTGGCAAGCCGAGCGTCTCGAGTGCGTGTAGCCAATTCTGTCCCAGCGACGACTCGGCACGGTACGGAATGAGCGCGTGATACTGCCAGCTGCGTCCGCGAAGGCCAAATCCGATCCGCACCGGCACCTCGCTCTCGATGGCGAGGTCGATGGTGCTCGGTGACGTACAGCGGATGTCGAGATAGACCTCCGGCTGCATGGCCTTGATCGCCGCCGCTGCCGCAGCGCGCGTCTCGTGCTCGACGCGGATGCGTGTTGGCCACGAGTGCTCCGCCGACTGCAGCCAGACCGCGTCATAGGTCACGAGATCGTGGACATAGTCATGTTCGACCAGCCAGCGACCGACATCGCGGGCCCACGAACCGTGCACCAGCACCAGACGTGCGTCGGGCAGCCGATCTCGCAACGCACGCAGGAGCGCCGTGGCCTGAATGAGATCGCCGAAGTGATCGGGTTTCGCGATCACGATCGTGGCCCGGGTCAGGTCGGGAATTGTTCGCGGCGCCACGGGTGCGCTGACGAGTCGTCGGCCCTGATCGACAAGTGCGAGACCGGTGACCAGCGGGGCCGGGTACCAGGTCGGCAACAGGTACTGCCGCCCCAGGATCTGGATGAGCTGGGGGCGGGTCATGAGCCGAGCATCGCGCACCATCGCGCGTCTCGACCAAACAGATGAGGCTGGTGTGTCGTGAACACCCACGGAAAACTACTTGATCATCGGGGGCTCTACTACCCGCGCGCGCGTAAAGGCGTGTCTGGCCATCGCCCTGCTGCGCGCACGCAGCCACTCGATACCGCTCATGTCGAGGTTTGCGCAACAGCCTTGTCGCGTAGATGGAGGCCCGCCACCAACCCACAGTACGCCCACAGAAAGGTGACGGTGGGCGCCGGGAAGCTGAACAGGCCAAGTGCAATAGCGACGACGCCGGTGCGCAAGGCAATGCGATCGACGCCGCGGGTGCCGCGCCAGATGCGGGCACCGAACAGCAAAATCAGCGACGTGCCAAGAATGCCTGTCTCGGCAGCCAGTTCGACCCACGAATTGGTGGCGATTGGCTTCACCGGCCGCGTGACGTCGAAAACGTCAGTCAGCTGGTAGGGGCGATAGTTGAAGCCGTACTGCGAGAGCCCAACGCCGATCAACGGATGGGCAGCGGTCATCCGAATGCCGGCCACCGTGAGATCGAGCCGGTCGAGTCCCGACGCGAACTGCGCCCCGGATAGCTTGGCGACGAAGATCGTGCCAAGGTAGCCAGTGGCGACGAGCCCGCCGATGAGCGCCGTCGTCGACAAGAGGATGGTCGCGATGATTCGGATCTTCACGCGCACATCACGCGACCGATGAAAACGGCTGGCGGCCATCCATGCCAACATCACCACCAGCCCAGCGACATTCGCCGTCGAGAAGGTGATGAAGACGGTGGCGCCGAGGAACCATGCCGTCTTCTTGCGTTGTGACCAGATCGCGATGGCGAGTGATGCCAGAAGGTACAAGGAGAAAAAATTCCCCTCCTGCATCGTGCCGCCGCGCAGTACTTCTCGACCGCCGAGCGTGATCCTGGCTGCGGCGTCCATGCCGGGTAGGAGGGGAGCCGGGAGGTTGAGCGCCGATGGAATGGCGAGTGCCCATGCGTAGATTGCCGCTGACACCGCGGCGATGCACCACACGCGCGCAACGCGCTCCGGCGATTCGTACGACTCGGTTGCGACGACCACGAATGCGAAGACCGCCAGCCCCCAGTACGCCAGCTTGAGCAGGCCGTCGCCGACCGGGCCTGCGCGCGATTCAAACCCGCTGGTGGTAAACGTGTCGAGTCGGTAGACGAGCCGGACGACGAGCACGATGGTCGTGACAACGAGAAAGGCCACCAGCGGATCGACGTACGGTTTCAATCCCGGCGCGACACGCATGCGACCGTCGACCAGCGCGATCAACAGCAGGCCGCCGAGTACCAACTCGTAGATCTTGAGTGGAAAACCGACCGGGATGGTCAGTGCGTAGGTGAGTGGCAGCGTGGCCACGATCGTCAGCCCCGCTGCCGTCCGCAGCGGCATCGACGGCGACGACGCAGGTCGGACGGCGATCGACGTCATGCCGCGCCGTCAGCCCACTGCACGCATCACCGACCCACTGGACCGACCACTCACCGCGAGACGCTCCACCTGCGCACGCTTGCGCAGCGACGCCACGACACCCGCGCCGACGCCAAACAGCAAGCCGATCGCCGCGGCGGCACCAGCCCATGGCAGTGGGCGCTGCTCAGGGCGATCCGGTTCCATTGCGTGGTCGACGACAGCGATCAGCGGGGTGTCCTTCACCTCCGTGACGCGACTTTCCTCGAACGTGCGCGTCAAGCCGAGCAGCACACCTTCCTTGACTTGCACCAGGCGATCCAGCTCTTCGTAACGCGCCAGCAGTCGCGGACTGTTGCTCAGCGCACGATTCTCCTCGAGGAATGCCTGGCGCGTCTTGCTGATCGAGTCCAGTTCCTGTTTCGCCGTGAGCAGCCGCTGTTCCGCAAAACGCCGCTGCTCAGCGCTGGTGCGCTGACGACGATCGAGGTTGAACTGGTTCAGCAGGATCAACATGCGATTCGCAACTTCAGCTGCAAGCGTCGGACTGTTGAGCGTCACGGTGAGCTTGACGATGCCACTCTTTCGCGTCAGTTCGATCGTGGTCTTGCGCTTCAGTGCACGCGTCGCGTTGCCCAGCTTCTGTGCCGGTGTGTCACCTTTCGGCTCCATCAGCTCCAAAAGCGTTTTCTTCGTGCCAGGCGCCGCGGGATCGCTGTACTGGCCCTTCAGCGTCGAGACGAGAAGTTCCTGGCTGGTCAGCACGTCCGCGTAGAACTCACCGCTCGGTCCATCCGACAGCTTGCCCAGCGCGCCGCCCTGGTCGCCGAGCAGTGAGCCGATTGAACCGATGGCACCGAGGATGCTGCTCGACCCGCCGGAGATCGCCTGTTCCGGCACGAAGCTGGTCGTGGCCGCCCACGACTTCGGCCACGCGATTGCCAGCGTCGCGCCCAGCGCGGCACAGAGGATCGGTGCCAGGGTCCACCAGAGCCAGCGTTCCGCCAGGCCACGACGCAACTCCTCGATCGAGAATTCCTCGACCGGCAGCGGCGATTGGCTCAGCGTGGTGCTCGGCAGCTCTGGGGTCACGGCATCAGGACGAGTGAGAATCGACAGGCGGCACCGGCCTCGGGGCCGGCAGACCGCCATTCAGTACCAACCGAGCGACTGCGGCGGCGCGTGCGGAGTCACCCCGACGGAGCCGGTTGAGCACTGCGCCGAACAAGCTCGAATATACGGCAGGCAAACGCCGCGGGAAAAAACGGTGCGTCAGGCGGAGCCGGGCCGAGATCCCGCAGAGATCGGCCAATTCGCTCCGCGCCGCTGCCGTAGCGGCCCCGGCGCCGATCGTGGCCCCTTCCCGATGCCAGACGACCGCCTGCTCGATCAGTCGCGTTTGCCACCGGCGCGCGGCCCGGCACGACCAGTCCAGCTCCTCGCCGTAGAGAAACCCTTCTTCCCACAGCAGGCCGACATCCCGAAGTGCACTCACGCGCAGCACCCACGATGCGCCGTAGACGTAGCCGGGCATGACCGGTGTGCGCGAGAGTGGCTGCGAGACGCTGGCGCCGTCGTGCACCCGCTGGCTGGTGGCCAGCCACGCATTCCACTGGCACCACCCCACCGACTGGATGATCGTCGGTCGATCGTAGTAGCAGACTGTCGTACCGAACTGCCCGACGGAGGCCGGCGCCGTGTCGAGCGCAGTCCGGACGGCCGAGACCGCGCCTTCGGCCACCACCGTGTCATTGTTGAGCAGCCAGACGGCATCGATGCGCGGATCGGACAACGCGGCCCGGATGCCGATGTTCATGCCGGCAGCAAAACCCTGGTTGCTCTCGGAACGAATCAGGTTCCAGCCCGCCAACGTCGCCACCACCGGCGCGACGCCTCCAGGGCGCTGAACCTCCCACTCCGCATGTGTGCCAGCCAGCGGCCACCACTGCGCGGCAACGGTGTCGTGTACCGGACGTGGCGTTCCGGCGTGGGCACCGTGTATCCACTGGTGCAGCTGCGAGACACTGTCGTCGGGAGACGCGTTATCGACGACGATCACGCAGGCATGGCCAGCGTCAACATCACGAACGACGCTTTGCAGGCAGGCGATGGTGTCACGCCAGCGACCGTACTGCAGGATGATGATCGCGAGCATTCGGTCAGCCTCGCCCGCCGAGCCGACCCATCACCATGCGTTCCGCCGTGCTGCGTTGCTGCCAGAGCAGGAGTGGCAGCACACCTGAAACGATCAGTGCCACGATCAGCGGCAGGCGACTCGTGTCAGGCAGCGTGTCGCCGAGCCAGGCCGCACCAGCAACCAGTGCAACTCCTATCACGTTCAGCAGTAGCGCGGAGGCGGGCAGGGGGGCGACGGCCTGTGCGCGCCACGCCATCAGCGCGGCGTCGATCAATACACGAATCGTCCAGGCGATGGCGGCGCCGATGATCCCCCACTTCGTGACTGCGAACCACAGTGCGACGAAGAATGGAACGAGCTCGATCACGTGCAGCATCGCCGTCCACTTCGCGCGACCGCTGGCCTGCAACAGGGTGAAGGGCACGGCTGCGACGCAGTTGGCCGCCACGCCGATGGCCAGGATGCGCAACACGGCGACACTGTCGCCGGTGTACTCTCGACCGCCGGCCAGTTGCAACAGCCACGGTGCCAGCAAGCACGCCACGGCGCACACCGGCACCACGATCAGCGTCAGCAGCCGAACGCTGGCCGTGTGCAGCGGCACCAGCTGTTCGCGCTGTGCTGTGGAGGCACGCGTGATGGCGGGGAACAGCACCATCGTCAGCGCTCCCGGTACCAGGAACAGCTTCGTCACAGCCTCCCACGGCGCGGCATACAGCGCCACCGCGCTGACAGAAATCAGCGAGCCGATGACGAAACGATCCGCCACCGTGAGCAACGGACTGAGGACGTTGCTCACCGTCATCCAGGCCCCCGCTCTCAGCAGTGGGCGCACATGACTGCGTGCCGCGCTGTGTTGCTCGTCACGTTGCAGGCTGGCTCGGGCCAGCGAATGGTACCGCCACAGCGCCCAAAGCCGGACGACCGCGATGGTGATGGCAATGACCGTGAGTGACGCGGTGAACGGCAACAGCAGCAACGGAACCGCGAAGGTTGCCACACTGACCGGCAGCCGGACGAAGTTCACGTCGCGGAACTGCTGCCGTGCCTCGAGCACCGCGCGCGGCACACTGGCCCCGGTGATCGCCGGCACCGTCAATGCGAAGATCACCCCGCTCACGATGGCATCCAGTCTCAGGCCATCGGACACGTGGAGGACACTGACGACGTACCACGGCGCGAGCACCGCACCGCCGATGCCGACCACCCCACCGATGACGGTCAGCAGCACCAACGCGGTCGAGACGAACGCGGTGACTGGCGCCTCGATGACTTCACCCGAGTCCGACGCCGCGATGAGGCGCGTGAGCGACCGCCCCAGCCCGAAATCGAGCAGCGCGGCGTAACTCAGCCAGGCCCACGCCAGCGCGAGGAGACCGAAACGTTCCGTCCCCAGCCGTCGGGTGAGGAGTGGCAGCGCGATGAGCGCCACCAGCAGCGGCGCCGCAGAGGTGAAGAGGCTCTGCGCGCCGCTCCGCAACAGTGACGGCGCGCGTGGCGACTCGGCCGCGGACTCTGCCTCGTCTGCCATCGGCGCCAGACCCTTTATCGCGTCTGGATGATGATCGTTGCGAGCGACGCCAGCACAGCCGCAAAGGTCCCGATGATCGACGCGATTTGTGTGCGTGCTGCGAGATTGTCCTGTCGCTCCGTACGATCGCGTTTTGGCACCGTCACCACAGCGCCCGGACGCGGCGTCGGCTGACCGTCAGGCAGCAGGAATCGACGGGACACCGCATCCACGCGGCCGTTCGGCTGCGTGACGTAGGTGCGCGGCAGGTCGGCATCGAGTCGCCCGCCACCGGCTGCACGGATGTAGTACTGCATGTCCCTGCCGCGCACATATGGCAGCGCAGTCGGCGAATTCACGGCGCCATCCACGCGGACCACGGCATCGTAGCGCGGAATAGTGATCGAGTCGCCATCGAAGAGGATGATGTTGTCCTGTTCCTTGGCATCCTTCAGCACCGCCGGAAGATCCACACCAATCCGGCCGACACGATTCCGGCGACGCGAGAAGTTGACGCCGTCGGCGTAGGCTTCACTGGTCAGGCCGCCCGCGCGCTGGATGATGTCGCTCAGTCGTTCCGTCTTCTTCACCAGCGTGTACGAGCCGGGGAATTTCACTTCGCCGCCGACGTACACACTGCGCTGCAATTCCCAGTCGGGCTGGCGCAGGATCAGCAGGTTGTCATACGCCTGCAGCACTACGTCGCTGGCACCGCCTGCAGCGCTCGGCATGCCTGGCGGGCCCGCGTACTTGCCATCTGGTGCACGTTCGAAGAGGTAGCTCGAGTCCATCGGCACACGCATCGTGGAGGCCGTCAGGCCATCCGCTCGCGTCTTCGGCATGCGCGCAATCTCGGCCTCGGTCAGCAAGGCACTTTCCTGCAGGCCTCCAGCCAGCAGCACGAGGTCGCGCATCGTCATCCCCTCGCGGTACGGATATCGACCGCTGCGACGCACGGCGCCGGTGACGGCCACATACCGCAACGGGCGGAACTCGCTACGCCCGAAGACTCGCACTTCGTCCTCTTCCTGCAGGATCGGATCGTTCACGACTGCGCCGAGCGTGTCAGCCAGGACGGCGCGCAACTGCGTGCGCGTCGAATCGGAATTGAGGCGCGTGATCAGCACCTGCCCCAGATAGGTGTCTGGCTTCAAGCCACCGGCCTTCCGGATTGCCTCGCTGAGGCGCATTCCGTTGGTGAGTCCGACGGAACCAGGTGTGAAGACATTGCCGCGCATCACGACGCGGTTGCGCACACGATCAGCCACCTTCAACACACGAATCAGGTCGCCGTCAGCCAGTGCGAGGGCAGGCACGTCGGCGCCGCCGTCGGTTCCGCTCACGTCGAGCACCGCGCGGTCACTGCCCGGGCGGTTGCGATCGCGCACCGGTGTAAGCCGCTCGATCTGGATACGCGAGCGCGCTGCGGTTGGCATCAGCCCACCGGCCGCACGAATGATCTCGGCCAGCGATCCGTTGGTGCCGACTTCGTACGTGCCCGGTCGATTCACCTCACCGATCACGCGCACGCGGCCTGTATGAACCGGGATGAAGACGATATCTCCGTTCAGCAGGCGCGAATCGCGCGATGCGTCGCCGCGAATCAGATAATCGTACAGGTCGATGGTGCCGACGGTTCGACCGTTGCGCTTGATCTGCACGGCACGCAACGAGCCATTCATGGTGGGCCCGCCGGCGGCGTACAGCGCCGTCAAGGCCGTACCTGCGGCTGAAACGCGGTAACTCCCAGGGCGCGCCACTTCACCGACGACGAAGATCTGGTTCGATCGAAGCTTCGCGACGCTGATGCTGAAGCGTGTGGTCGCGTTGGCGCCGCGCCGGATGCCGGAGTACGATCGGCCGAGTCGTGTGTAGAGCAGGTCTTCGAGCTGTGCCAGGGTCAGGTTGGCGACGTTGATCTGTCCAACCTGCGGGATGACCACGAATCCTTCGCGGGTGACGTCGAGGGTGTAGGCCTGCTCGACATCGCCCGTCAGGATCAGCACCAGTCGATCTCCCGCGCCAAGGCGATATCCGGGATCGACCGGGCCCGCGAGATTCGCATCGAACTGCGACGCATTCCGCTGCGAGAAGAGGTCCATGCCGAAAACCTTCAGTCCGCTGTCGCGCTGAATCGAGTCGGTGCGCAGCCAGAGATACTGCTCGTACGGGGTCAGCTTGCGGCCGTCCTTGCCGCGCAGGTCGGTCGGAATTCGGCTGTCTAGCGTGCTGTCAAACGGTGTCTGGAGCGAATCGCCAGTCAGTCGCTTGGTGCGATTGGTATCGCCGGGAAAGTCGAAGTCGCTCGAGTCCGCGATGCCGAGTTCGCGCAGGGCGCTGAACACGTCTGAGGTCGGCATCATCGGATTGGCGTTCGTGCCCCCTGCCGTTCCAGCAGCGCCCGCTCCCGCCGCAGCACCAGCGAGCGGGTCTGCGGTGCCCGAGGCGCCACTCCGGCCTTCTGACTGCAGATACGAGTCGAGGAGGTTGTCGGGATAGCCCTGCGCGCGCAGTCGTGCGCGAATCTGATCAGGGCTGAGTCCGCTACCGCCAATCCGTTGACGCAACTGATTGAGCAGGTCGGGACGATTCTGCAGGAGCTGCTGCGCCTGCTGCGGGTTGACGGTTTGGGCTGAAAGCGCCGCCGCCATAAACAAAAAGACCCCGACCGCCAACAGCGGCCGAAGGAAGAGGCGATTCATCGCTGTGTATATGGCTGAGAGACCACGAGCGGGGGGATATGGACGCGCAGGGACTCGAACCCCGGACCTCTGCTGTGTGAAAGCAGCGCTCTAACCAGCTGAGCTACGCGTCCTTCAAAGCGATCTGCAACCCCTGTTCCGAGCCCCGAATTGCTGAGGCCTCGAAGCACGCAAGTCTAACCGTAACAGCGGGTTCGGGGAAGGGGGAGGGTGTGGCGCCATCCGCCTCGGTCGAACCGTTGACGGCACAGCAATCTGATCGGAATAGGCCAGGTAGGATTCGAACCTACGACCTGTCGGAT